>CAVQJH010000020.1:0-66018 GCA_963712795.1 uncultured Pseudomonadota bacterium | reverse complement strand
GAACGAGCAGATGACCGGCCGAGTAGAGGAACCCCGCCGCGAACAATGAGCCGATGTCGAAGGGGAACCCGAAACTGGTAGTAGCGGTGGCGAAGCTCGTGCGGGATTCTGGCGCACTACCTCGCTGAAGGCAGGGAAGGCTACGTTGCTGGTGATTCTGTAGAAAATCTGGACGATTGCCGTCACCATGAAGGCGGCAATCACGTAAATGCCCAGGGTCTTCGCATCGACCAGTCCGCCGAGCACCAGCCTGTCGCCGTTGGACGCGAGGAATCCAAGGATCGAGGTCACGAAGATCCACTTCCCGAATGTGAAGATCTCGCCGAAGGAATCCCAATCCCAGTGAAGCCGATTTCTCTCGCCCGGCAGGAAGGTGTGGCTCAGCACCACGCGGGCGATGGAAGATACGATCGAGCCACCGACCAGCGACCAGGCCGTCGGGCTGAGCAGAGCCCATGGGACCATCACGGCGATCGCGATAATCTGGCAGTAGATGTCGATCAGAGACCGCGACCGAGGGCCAGGTTCCGGTTGGCGCTGGCGACGCGGGTGGAAACGAGTCCGGTCAGGAGGGCATTGAATGAGATGCCGGCGACGAGCGCCGGCAGCTGCGGCTCGGCGTACGTGGTCCCTAGTGGAAAGATGTGAAAGACATCGGCGACCTTGAGGCCGGCGGCGATGAGCAGGGCCGCGATCCAAATCAGTCCGCCGCGCAATATCTGCGCGGTCCATGCTGTGTTGAGGTAGGTCGGATTCGCGCCGCGCCTGCTTTGAATGACTCCCTGGCTGAGGCCGATATCCGAGATCAATTGCAGTGCAGTGAGGAGTACGTTCGCCAGGGCGACGATTCCGAACATCTGCGGCAGCAGAAGCCGGGTCATGATCAGATTGGATACCAGGCGTAGGAACTGCGTGCCCGCGTGACCGAACAGCGTCCAGCCGCTGGCCTTCAGTATGCGCGCGCGGAACGAGAGGGGAGCGCTGCCGGTACTTACGACCGAGTCATTCATGTTGCTGACATCAGGGAGCTTCCGGCAGCCGGCGCCGTGCGACACGCCGCAGGGCTGCGCGCACACTGCCGGCAGGCTTCCGACGGGGCATCAAATCTCGCGAAGGAGGGTTATGTCTCCAGGCGAGCGGAGTCCGCCTGGAGTTCATCCTGTCCGCCATTGCCTTAAGCGCGAAATCCTAGCATCGAAGAGCGGGTCTTGCGAGCGCGATAAGTCTCATTCCCAAACGGGGACTCCCAGAGAAAGCCCGGGCCGAGCCGTGTCCCCTAATTCGACGCGTGCGCCGCGAGTTCGGAGGGTTTTGGGAACTCCGGCCATCGCACCCTCGCAATCGGCCCACCAGCATTTATTGGCACTGATGAAATTCTGCACGGCCTGCCATTTCGGCGGAGCGCTGCTCAGAGGTTGCGTGCTCTGCATCGTCGACTCCAGCAGTCCCCACATCCCGTACTGGCTGGGCGGGTAGGTGTCGTTGAAGTGCATGAACAGGGTGCCCCCGGACGATTTCCAATCATCCAGGTAGGTCGTATAGCGCGGCTCCCATTCGCGGGTCGCGATTCGCGGCGACGGCATCCGCACCTCCGGCGAGCCGTTACCGTACGTCGGGAAGCCTTGCAGGGATTGCCCGCCCTCGTAGGCAACCAGCGGTATGCCGAACGAAGATGCGACCTTAGCGTTGCTGGTCGTCCATGGATCCTCCGGTCGATGGAACCGGTGGCGGAGTCAAGCTGACCAAAGAGCTGCGCCAGGCCGCTGTTAAAAGTGCTCATCAAAGCGCTTACGGCCGACGTCGACCGAGTTCCCAGCTGCCAGAAATAGGGCGCTATCGCGGCAGCGCCAGTATGATGACTCGCCGCGGGGCCATTGCCGGTTCCTTTCCAGTCCGGCGTGGACAACTCCTCCTGCAGCACGGCGGAATTGGCGGCCTGTCCAGCCATGACTATGGCGACGCGGGCACTAAAGTCGCTGCTCCCATACACGCCGTACCAGATGTCCCCGATCTGCGCGACGCGCATGCCATACCATTCCCACCCCGAGTATACTCGTTCGGTGCGGGCGGAAACGCAGTGGCGCCTTCACTGATCGAGTAGGCGTTCTGCGTGAACATGCCGTTCCAGACCTCGTTGCTGAACTCCACGTATGCTTTCTGCGTGGGCCGAGCTCGTTCTGCACGAGCTTTGCCATCTGCGTCACGTAGTCGTCCGTGGCCACTGCGGGAATGTTGAGCCACGCGTCTGCTGAAACGGCATTCGCCAGCTCGATGCAAACCTCGAGCGGAATGCCGCTGCTCGGGCCCCAGAACGCGTCGGTCGACAGCGGCCTGTTGGACCAGGAAGACAGAGTGCTGTTGTTCGTACGCAGCCAGTCCATGAAGCGGAGTGCGCGAAAATTCTGCAGGTTCGCGAGGAATACTGGGTTGACACCTGGCCAGCGTCGAGCGTCGATTCATACTGGGCTTGGACGACGCGAATGTTGCGGACGTAGTTGCCGGTGTGCTGCGGATCCGTGCTCGTGATCTTGACGAGTATGCCACTGGCGCTTGGGCTCACGTTGATGACGTCCCGGCTTGGCGAGCTGCTGACGAGCTTGGCGTCGAAGGAGTAGCTCAGAGTCCTTGGCCGTCGTAGAGCACGACGTACCGGCCGCCTGGATAATAGCCGTTGGCCGTACTCGGCAGGTTATTGAGGAGCAATACGGCGACGGCATCGAATCCCTGGATTTCGGCTCGTTGACAGCGGCGAGGGAGGTCGGATACCCATTCGAGTCGAGATTTAGATATTGCTCTTCCTGGGTGTCCCACTTACCGTTTCCTTGCGTCATCCAGCCGCCGCCCATCTTGAAGACGTTCAGGAAGGGGATCTCGCTGGAATAGCTATTGACTCCCTGCAGGTTGATGCCGATGGGGGACTGGTAATCGGCGCTGCTTTCCGCCTGGACGGGCTGCGTGAGAAGGCAGGCGGATGCGATGCCCGCGAGTACTGCGAGCCATCGCGTCGCGCGCACGACTGGGTTGTAACGCTGATTGGTCATCACGCTTCCTTTTTTGATCCTGAGTCGCCCACCCGATTTATAAACAGATCGAATCGCGTGAGGCAATGTCTCCGCGGGCAGACGATCCGGGCAGCGCGTTGCCGCCGAGTGTGACTGGTTTGACACGAGGGCGGGCAAAGGGCGGTTCCACGCCGGGTGAGGGTCGCCTTATGTAAGCTCGGGCCGATAGCGCGCGGCCGTCGCTACTTCCGCAGTTTGCGACGTGTCTCACATCGAGCCGGCCGGGAGCGCGGGACCTGATGATCAGACAGGCCCGGTCACAACCTATCGCTGCTTGAACTCTTCCGGCGTCAACTGATGCCGCGCCAGGAGCTTGTAGAAGTCCGTCCTGTTGCGCTTCGCCAGGCGCGCCGCCTGGCTGACATTGCCACCGGTGATCTGCAGAATCTGTGACAGGTAGCTGCGGGTGAACTCGTCCCGCGCCTCGTCGAAGGAGGGCAGGCGCCCCGGGGAGCCGCCGAGGGACTGCTGGACCAGCTCCACCGGAATGATCGGGGTCTGGGAGAGCGCGACATTCTGGCGCACGACGTTCTGCAGCTGGCGGATGTTCCCGGGCCAGTCGGCGGTGGCGAGGAGCTCGACCGCCTCGGGGGCATAGATTTTCCGCTGGGCGGTCTCCTTGGCGATCGTCGCCAGGAAATGCGCGACGAGCAGGGGGATGTCCTCGCGCCGGCGATTCAACGGGGGCATCTCGATGTGCACCACGTTGAGGCGGTAGTAGAGGTCCTCGCGGAACTGTCCCTGGGTCATCAGCAGCTGCAGGTCGCGGTGCGTGGCGGAAACGACGCGCACGTTGACGGGGAGGGCGTCGGTGCTGCCCACGGGGCGGATGACGTTTTCCTGCAGCACCCGCAGCAGCTTGACCTGCAGGCGCATGGGCATGTCGCCGATCTCATCCAGCATCAGAGTGCCGCCGTCGGCGGCCATGAAGAGACCGCGGTGGGCGCGGGTAGCGCCGGTGAAGGAGCCTTTCTCGTGGCCGAAGAGCTCCGACTCGAGGAGGTTCTCCGCCATGGCGCTGCAGTTGATGGCGACGAAGGGCTTGTTCCGCCGCGGACTCGCCAGGTGGATGGCGCGGGCGAGGAGCTCCTTGCCCGTGCCGCTCTCGCCGGTGATGAGGACGCGGGCGTCGGTGCCGGCGACCATGTGCGCCTGGGCGAGCTTCTCTTCCATCACCGCGCTGCGGGTGACGATCTCCGAGCGCCAGTCCTCGTCCGACGCTCCGAAGCCGGAGATGCGCAGCGCCTTCTGCACCTGGTCGAGCAGCTCCTGCTTGTCCACGGGCTTGGTGAGGAAGCCGAAGGCGCCCATCTGGGTGGCCTGCACGGCGTCCGGGATGGTGCCGTGGGCGGTGAGCATGATCACTTTCAACCCGGGCCAGCGGTTCTGCAGCTCCTTCAGCAGGCCGATACCGTCCATGTGGTCCATCTTGAGATCGGTGATGACCAAGTCGGGACGGAAGCGGCTGGAGGCGGCCAACGCCTGGGCGCCGCTCTCCACCGCCTCGACGTCGTAGTTCTCGGCGCGCAGGCGGATGGTGAGAAGTCGCAGGAGCCCGGGGTCGTCATCGACGACGAGAATGCGCGCCTTGCGCCGTCCGGACTGACTGAGGGTGCTCGGGGGAGTGGTCATCTTGCGCTGCTCGGGCAATACGCTGCCAGGGGTCAGGTTCACTTGGGTCGTCCCTCGTTACCGGGTTTGCGCTCATTGAGCGACTTTTCGATGTTGGCGATGGCCGCCAGCTTGGCTTTGGCCTCGTCGAGCTGCTTTTTGAGCTTTGCGTTCTCCCCCGCGGCGCCATCGAGGCGGTGCTTGAGAGGCGCGAGCTCATCGGCCCGAATGGCGTCAGCCTGGAGCGTGCGGTTTTCGGCCTCTAACGTCAAATAGTCGCCAATTAGCTTCAGTTGCAGCGCAACGAGGTGTCGCTCGCCGGGAAGGAGGGAGGATCGTGTATCGGAGGAGAGCTCTTCCAGCAGCTCCTGCGCCCGCGGCAAGTCCGTACCCGCCTGGTCCTGAGTACCCAGGATCAGGGCCAGGCGCAGCTTCTTGCTCGGGGTAGGCGTCGTCTGGAAGTCCTGTTCGGCCGCGCCGACCATCTGCATCTGCTGATCCGGCGGCGCCGTGATCAGCTTGTCGAGCAGGGCGAAGTCATCCGCCAGGGCCTGCGAGGAGGCGGCCCGGCGGTCGATCACAGGCTGCACCGGCGGCGGGGGCTTCTGGGTGAAGAAATCGGTCGAGCAGCCGGCCGTGAGCAGCGCCGCCGCCAGGGCCAGCGCCGCCGGGACCAGCGTCACCCGCCTGCCCGGTATGGCGCGCCGGGCCTGGATCGCCGGGGGCTCACGCCGCATGGGCTTCGGTCCTGCGCTGCGGACTGTCACTCGGGCGGCCGCCGCGAGCCAGGTTGATGGGCATGCGGATGCGGAAATGCGCCCCCGGGTACTCTCCGTCGATGATCTGCACCGTGCCGCCGTGCGCGGCGACGAACTCCAATACGACGGAGAGGCCGATCCCGGTGCCTTTGACGGCGGTGCTCTTGGCGGCCCGGCCGGTATAGAAGGCCTCGAATACGTGATCGCGGTCCTCTTTCGGTATGCCCGGGCCGTTGTCCGCCACATCCATGAGGAGGGAGCCGGAGGCAGTGGTGGCTTTGATGTGAATGGTGCCCCCCTTCGGGGAGTATTTGACGGCATTCGACACCAGATTCTCCAGAATGAGGCGGATCTTGCCGCGATCAGCGACGAGCGTCACATCCTCCACCTGCACGTCGAGCCGCACGCGCTGCGACAGCAGGGTGAGCTGCTGATTCTCCAGCACCTGTTTCACCACCGGCCGCAGTCGGAACTCACTGGTCTCGAGACCCACGCTGGAGGTCTGCCAGGCGCTGAACGAGAGCAGGTTCTCGATCATGCGCTGCAGCTTGATGCCGTTCTCGCGCAGGATGGCGGTGACCTCCCGCTGCGCCGGATCGAGCTCCCCGACCGCGCCATCCATGAGCAGCTCCGTGCCCTCGCGGATATTGGCGAGGGGAGTCTTGAGCTCATGTGACATGTGGCGCAGGAAGCGGCTGCGCTCCTGCGCCACTTCCACCAGCCGCAGGCGCAGCCACTCGAGCTGCTTGCCCAGGCGCTCGAGGTCGTGGGGGCCGCGCACCGTGATGGGGTTGCTGATGTTGCCGTGGCCGATTTCGTTGATCGCGCGGTCGATGTGCCGCAGCGGCCGGCCGATGATCAGGGTCAGGGTGACGATGGCTATCAGGGTGAGCGGCAGCAGCAGAGCCGCATACCAGAAGAGCCGCGCGCGGGAGTGATCGGTCTGGCGCTGCAGCGATGCGACCTCGGCGTCGATCTGCTGATTGCTCCCCTGCGCGACCTCGTCGACGAGCGCGCTCAGCTTCGCAAACTGCTTGGAGAGCCCTTCGGTCTGCGCGGCGCCGTTGCTGGCCGCTGTGGTCTCTACGGTTGTGCGAATGTCGCTTTGCACGCTGGCAAGTTGCGCGAGGGTCCCGCGCGTTGCCGTCGTGGCATTGACGAAGAGCTTCGCGCGTGTGGCGGACAGCGCCTGATCTTCCTGCTCGTACGAATCGAGCAGCTTGGAGTCGGTCAGGACGTCGTAGAGACGCGCCGTCCGCTCCAGAGAGGCGATCTGGCTGAAGAGCTGCTGGCTGGCACGGGCGGACGTGACGCCCTCGATCACGATCTTCTGGCCCGTCGTTGCCAGCGTGCGGATCTGTAGGGCAGCCGTGATGATCGCGACCAGGAGCGGGAGGGCGAGAAGCCCCAGCCCGAAGAGCATCAGGCCGCTCAGCGACTTGGGACGCAGCCACTGCATTTTGAAAGATTCTACGCCCAAGGTTCGCGCAAGAGTCGCTTCTCCCATGCCAGGGCAGTGCGAACGATGGCGTCGAGGTCGTCGAGGCGTGGCTTCCAGCCGAGCTCCTGGCGGATACGGTCAGCCCGTGCCACCAGGGCGGGCGGGTCACCGGCCCGGCGGGGCTCCTCCACCACCTTCAGGCGCTCGCCCGACACCCGCTCGACGCTCTGCAGCACCTCACGCACGCTGTAGCCGTGGCCGTAGCCCACATTGAGGATGGTGGAGTTGCCGCCGGCGCGCAGGTAGTCAAGAGCGCCGAGATGAGCCGTCGCCAGGTCCTCAACGTGGATGTAGTCGCGCACGCCCGTGCCGTCCGGCGTCGGGTAATCAGTTCCGAAAATAGAAACCTGCTGGCGCTTACCTACGGCCGCTTCGCAAGCCACCTTCACGAGCAGGGTTGCCTTGGGGGTCGCCTGCCCGACGCGACATTGGGAGTCGGACCCTGCGACGTTGAAATAGCGTAGGGCAACGTGCTTGAGACTGGACGCCGCTGACAAGTCGCGCAGCATCCATTCCGACATCAGCTTCGAAGTCCCATAAGGGTTGATGGGTGCGGTCGGGCTGCTCTCAGCCGCGACTCCGTCGCCTGGAGTCCCGTACACCGCCGCCGTGGAGGAGAAGACGAAGTGGCGCACGCCGGCCTCGAGACAGCATTGCAGGAGCGAGCGCGTCGAGCAGGTGTTGTTGCCGTAGTACTTCAGCGGCTCCTGCACCGACTCCGGGACGATGGTGTAGGCGGCAAAGTGCATCACCGTGTCGACGCCGTGCTCGCGCAGCACCCTGAGCACGGTGTCGCGGTCGCCCACCTGGCCGACCACGAGCGGCGTGTCGAGCACCGCCTGACGGAAGCCCCGGGACAGATCGTCGAGCACCACGACCCGCTCGCCGCGGGCGCGAAGCTGAAGCACGACGTGGCTGCCGATATACCCGGCGCCGCCGGTGACGAGGATGGTGGCCTGTTTCATGCGAATTGGAGGTACGCTTGCGAGGGATGAGTAGGAGCCAAAGCCGCCGGCGATGATAAACAAAACGCGCAGCCGCCACGTTACGCCTTTACCGCCGGACGAAACGCCTTTCGCCGGACTGACCCCCGACCGGGTGCTCGATGCGGCGAGCTCCGTGGGTCTGGATCCCGACGGGCGCCTCTTCGCCCTGAACAGCTATGAGAACCGCGTCTATCAGCTCGGCAGCGCCGAAGGGACGCTCGTCCTCAAGTTCTACCGCCCGGCGCGCTGGAGCGATGCGCAGATCCTCGAGGAGCACCGCTTCACGGCCGAGCTTGCCGCCGCCGAGCTGCCGGTGCCGGCGCCGGTGGCGATCTCGGGGCAGACCCTGTTCCGGCACTGCGAGTTCCGCTTCGCCGCCTTTCCGTTCCTGCGCGGCTCGGTGCCGGAGCTCGATGCGCCCGAGGCCCGGGAGCTGCTCGGCCGCTCGCTCGCCCGGCTGCATCAGGTGGGCGGCCGCCGGCCGTTCGAGCATCGTCCGGAGATCGGTATCGAGCGCCTCGGGCGCGAAGCCCGGACCCTGGTGCTGCGGGCGGATCTCCTCCCCGAGGGGCTGCGGGAGCGGTACGAGAGCATCAGCGGGATGCTGCTCGAGCGGATTCTGCGCGCCTACGAGGACGTCGGGCCCGTCGGACGCCTGCGGCTGCATGGCGACTGTCATCTGGGCAACCTGCTATGGCACGAACATGGCCCGATCTTCGTCGATCTTGACGATTGCGCGCTGGGACCGCGCGTCCAGGACCTCTGGATGCTGCTTTCCGGACCGCCCGCCGATCAGCAGGCGCAATGGGCTGCACTCATCACGGGCTACCAGCAGTTCGCCGATTTCGATTTCCGCGAGCTCAGGCTCATCGAGCCGTTGCGGGGGCTGCGCATGCTCCACCATGCCGCCTGGGTCTGCCACCGCTGGCTCGACCCCGCCTTCCCGCGCGCCTTCCCCTGGTTTGGCGAGGCGCGGTACTGGGAGGGGTACCTCGGGGACCTGCGCGAGCAGTTGCCGGCCATCGATGAGCCACCTCTCCTCGCCGGGTGATCCAGTCACGAAAACTGGCAGATTTATGTGCGGCCGCACCCTCTGTCGCGGTATTGTCAACAGTCGGTTGCTGTTGGTGCGGAATGCTAAGCGGATGCGAATAATAAGTGCCGCCGTGCGCTGGGGGGCCCTGTGGAGCGCATTGGGCCTGCTGGCCGGCTGCGGCTATTTCGGGGGCTCACAGTCCCCCCTGAGGCATCATTTACGGCCCAAGATGCACGCTCCGCCGCCGGGGGACCCGGTCGCGAAGGCCGTGGCGGCCATGGTGGAGGCCGTCGGGCCGAGCGGCTCCCAGGCTCCGATCGAGGTGCGCTTCTCGATCCACGACCGGCCCCAGGTCGGCAAGGACGACGAGGTCGACTATGCGCTGATCCCGCAGGTCGGGGGACTCGAGACCATTGGCGTGGTCTTCGCCTCTCTGAACGGTTTGCAGGTCGTGAGTCACGGTCCGGTGCTGGCTGCCATCAAGCCGGCGAGCGGCGTGCCGATCTTGGGTTCGGTTATCATCCGGCCGGTCAAGACGGGTCTCTTCACCCTGACGGCCACGGTCTCGGTACAGTCGTCGAGCGAGTCGGACATATGGCCCTTCACCATTCCGGTGATCGCGGGGGGCGAGGTGCAAAGCGCCGAGCGACCGGACAGGATGTCCGGGCCGGAGCGCCTGCCACCAGGGATGGTCAGTGGCACTGCTCAGGCGGCCAATCAGTTTTAGCAGCACGTTATGTCAACTCCGCAGACCGCACTGCCGCCGCCTGAGGACACGCAGCCGAGCGCGTCGGCGACGACAACGCTGGTGCGGGCGGAGCCCGGCCTTGCGGTGCCCTCGCCGGCTGACCTACATCCGCAGGTGCGGGCCATTCTCAAAGAGGCGGCGCTCAGGTCCGGAGCGGAAGCGCCGGATGTCGGTCTGCTGCTGAAGCTGGTGAGCGTGCAGTTCGAGGCGATGGACGCCGAGCGGCGCGGCATCGTGCAGTCGATGCGGCTGATGGCGGACGAGGCCGGGGAACTGGCCTTCCGGGCGCGCGAATCCGAGCTCACCGAGCGTGTCGCGGTTGCCGCGCGCGCGGTGCTGGAGCAGCTCACCGGGACAGCGCCGCTCGCGGACATCCTGTCGTCCATCACGCGCTTCATCGAGTCGGTGGGCGTGGGCACGGTCTGCTCGATCGCGGTGCTGGACCTGCCCGGGCAGACGTTCTCGTACCTCGTTTCCCCGAAGCTGCCGGAGAAGCTGCGCACGTCGCTGGAGCGGTGCGGCGTCGACATCCGCAACGGCTCCTGCGCCGCCTGCGTGTACCTGGGCCGACAGGTGCTGGTGGCCGACATCGGCAGCGATCCGTTCTGGGAGCAGCCGCGCGAGCTCGCGCTGCAGGCCGGGCTGAACGCCGCGTGGTCGACGCCCATCAAGGCGACCGATGGCAGGCTGCTCGGCGCGCTCGGTGTCTACCACTCGACCTCCGGCCTGCCGGGTCAACGTGAGCTGCGCATCATCGACCACGCTGCTCAGCTCGCGGGCATCGCCATCGCACGTCGGCTGGCCGAGGAGGCGCTGCGGGCGAGCGAGGCGAAGTATCGCGGGCTGTTCGAGACCATCGTCGAGGGGGTCTACCAGAGCGCGCGCGATGGACGCTTGCGGTCCGTGAATCCTGCCTTCGTGGCCATCTTGGGTTATGGCAGCGCCGCGGAACTGTACGCGCTGTCAAGCGTTGCAACGCTCTACTGGAACCCGGCAGATCGCGCCGAGTTCATTCGCCGAGTGGAGTCGGAAGGGGAGATCCGCAACGCGGAATTTTTGATGCGCCGGCGCGATGGGGAGCAGGTCGTCATTCTCGAGAATGCGCGCGCGGTGCGCGATGCGGCCAACCGGATCACGCATTACGAGGGTACGATTGCCGACATCACCGAGCGCAAGCACGCCGAGCGGGCAGTCTTCGCCGAGAAGGAGCGGGCGCAAGTGACGCTCCAGTCGATCGGCGACGCTGTCATCAGTACTGATGCCGACGGCCGCATCGAATACATCAATCCCGTCGCCGAGAGCCTGACCGCCTGGACGCTCGAGGAGGCGCGGGGCCGACCCATCGGCGAGGTCTTGAGCCTCGTCAACGAGATCACCCGCGAGCCGATCGAGAACCCGCTGCTTTGCGTGCTGGGCGGCGGCGAGATGAGCTCGCCGGCCGATCACTCGGTGCTGGTCACCCGCGCCGGGCACGAAGTCGCCATCCAGGAGTCTGCGGCTCCCATCTGCGACCGGCAGGGGCGGGTCATCGGCGCCGTGATCGTCTTCCACGACGTGACCAAGGAACGGCGGCTGAAGCGGGCGCTCTCCTATCAGGCCAGCCACGACGCGCTCACCGGCCTCATCAACCGCCGCGAGTTCGACAACCGCCTGCACGCGGCGGTGTTGAGCGCGCAGCGGGGCGAAGGCAGCTACGCGCTGCTCTACATCGATCTCGATCAGTTCAAGGTCGTGAACGACACCTGTGGCCATCAGGCGGGCGATCGGTTGCTGCGGGACGTCACCGGCCTGTTGCAGGCACGCGTGCGTGCCTCCGATACGATCGCGAGGCTGGGTGGTGACGAGTTCGGTGTGCTGCTCGAAGGCTGCACCGTGGAGCAGTCAACGCGAATCGCGGACGGTGTTCGGCAGGCCATCCGCGACTACCGCTTCGTTTGGGGTGCCACGACGCTTTCGGTCGGTGCGAGCGTTGGCGTCGTCCAGATTACGGCAGAAACGGAAAGCGTCGCAAACGTGATGAGCGCTGCCGACATCGCGTGCTATGCGGCGAAGGACGAGGGCCGCAACCGCGTGCATCTTTACGAGGCTGACGGGATCTCGCACCCCCGTCACCGTGAGATGCACTGGGTCGCGCGGGTGACGCGCGCCGCGGAGGAGAACCGGTTGGAGCTGTTCTTCCAGCCGATCCGGCCGATCGCGCGCGCCGGCGCGACGGCATTCCACGAGCTGACGGTGCGGCTGCGGGACGATGACGGGCGGCTGGTGGCGCCGGGCGAGTTCATCCCGGCGGCGGAGCGCTACAACGTCATGTCGGTGATTGACCGCTGGGTGGTGCAGCGGGCCACCGAGCGGCTGAAGGAATGGGCGGCCCGCGAGGCGCTGCCGGAGGCCGCGAACGCCGGCCCGCGTGCGGTGGCGCGCCCCGGGCCCGAGGCGCGGCAGGCGCGCGAGCTCACCGGGACCAGGCTGCCGCTGCTGGCGGTCAATCTCTCGGGCACCTCGCTCAACGAGCAGTCTTTCATCGACTGGGTGCTGCAGCAGGTGGGCGATGCGACCCTGGCGCAGGCGCTGTGCTTCGAGATCACCGAGACCGCCGCGGTCACCAATCTGTCGAATGCGACCTTCGCCATGCGGGAGCTCAAGGCGCGCGGCTGCAAGTTCGCGCTGGACGACTTCGGCACGGGGCTTTCTTCTTTCATGTACCTGAAGACCCTGCCGGTCGACTACCTCAAGATCGACGGCCAGTTCATCAGCCACGTCGCCGACGACCCGGTGGACCGCAGCATGGTCGAGGCCATCTGCAAGGTCGGCAGGGCGCTCGGGATCGAGACGGTGGCCGAATGCGTCGAATCCCAGGCCGTGCTCGATGAGCTCGGGCGCATCGGCGTCGACTTCGCGCAGGGCTACTACCTGGCGAGGCCGGAGCCGATCGAGCGGCTCTCGTTGTAGCTGCTGTACACTACGCCCCTGAGGCCCGCGGAGCGTAGTGTCATGAGCAGCGCTGAGCCGCCCTTCTCGGTCGGGATAGAAGAAGAATACCTGCTCGTCAACCTCGACTCGCGCGACGTCGACGAGAATCCGCCAGCGCCGCTCCTCGAGGAGTGCACCCGCCGCTGCGGCGGGCAGGTGAATCCCCGCTTCCTGCGCAGCCAGCTGGAGGCGAGTACGCGGGTGTGCCGCTCCATCGCCGAGGCGCGCGCGGATCTCTCGCGGCTGCGCACCATCATCGCGGAGGTCGCCGGACGGTTCGGGCGGGCGCCGCTCGCAGCCTCCACTCATCCGTTCGCCAAATCGACGCGGCAGATCACCACGGAGCACGAGCAGTTCTTTGCCCTCGCCAACGAGATGCAGGGAGCGGCACGGCGCCTCATGGTCTGCGGCATGCACGTGCACGTGGGCATCGACGACGATGACCTGCGCGTCGATCTCATGAACCAACTGCCGTACTTCGTGCCGCATCTGCTCGCGCTCTCGTGCTCGTCGCCGTTCTGGGAGGGGGAGCGCACCGGCCTCATGTCGTTTCGGATGACGCTGTTCAACTCCCTGCCGCGCACCGGGCTGCCGGAGCGGTTCGCGAGCTACGCAGACCTGCGGCGCAACCTCGACATGCTGATCCGCAACGGCGTGATCGAGGACGCGGGCAAGATGTGGTGGGACGTGCGCCCGAATCCGCACGCGCCGGCGCTCGAGGTGCGGGTGATGGACAGCTGCACCAGCATCGATGATGCCGCAGCGCTCGCGGCGCTCATCGTGTCGCTGGCACGGCGGCTCTACCGGCTGAAGCTGCAGAACCGCAGCTGGCGCATCTATCCCAACATGCTGATCGCGGAAAACCGCTGGCGCGCCATGCGCTACAGCGTCGACGGGGAGCTGCTCGACCTCGCGCGCGGGGAGCTCGTCACCTTCCCGCAGCTCGTCAGGGAGCTGATCGCGCTAGTGCGGGAGGACGCCGTGGAGCTCGGATGCCTGCGCGAGCTGGAGCACCTCGAGAACATCCTCACGCACGGCACCAGCGCCCACCGGCAGATCAGGTGCTACGAGGAGGCGCGCGCCGCGGGCGCGAGCGGGCGGGAGGCCCTGCAGGCGGTGGTGGACTTCCTCGTCAGGGAGACCAAAGCCAACCTCGGGGGGGAGGCGCAATAGCCGCCTGCGGTTGGGCTGGCTGTCGCGGGCTTACGCCGTGCGCGCGTCTTTATTCCGCCTCCGACGCGGCGAGCGGCTCGACATCGTGGAATTTCGAGTAGTCGAAACGGTCGATGCCGTCCTCGCCCGTGGTGAAGACGTCCGCGAAGGTGTGGTCCCAGCGAAGGCTGGAGGGGTGGTATTCCTGGCGCGACATCAGCATCTGCCCGGTCGTCTCGTCGATGCCGCCGATCGTGAGAAGAAGGAAGCCCTTGGTCGCCTTCAGCGACTCGAAGGTCGCGCCGGCGAGCGGGCTCGCCTCGTCGATGACGTGCATCAGGCTCCAGCCGTAGAGGAACACGGGCTGCTCGCTGCGGCGCAGCGGCAGATCGTAGATGCGGCGGATGCGATAGCCCTCGGCGGTCTGCTCGTCCCGGATGAGGCGCAGCTGGGCGGTCGCCTCCATGATGACGTTCTGGCGCTCGTTGGCGGCGCGCAGCATGAGCGTGCGCACGCCGTCGAACTGGCGGATCACCGCCTGGCGGGAAAAGAGAATCCGCGCCGTGGGCCGTGAGAAGCGCGCGAACATCATGCCGGTGATCAGCGCCACCCCCATCAGGCCGAAGAAGATCTCGACCGAGGCGATGATGTGGGCGTAGACCGTCTGCGGATGCATGTCGCCGTAGCCGACGGTCGCCAGCGTCTCGACACTGAAAAAGAACCGGCCCCAGTATCCGCCGGGATTGAGATTGGCGACGTCGCCGGGCTGAATCTGATAGAGCGCGGCAAAAATGAGATTGAAGAGGGCGAAGACGCCGGCGTAGGTCGCGAACAGCCTCGGCCAGCTCAAAGTCATGAAGAGGTGATAGAGGTCCTGCCACGGTCGGATGGGCAGGCCGATGGTCACCACTTGCCGGCCTCCGGGGGCAAGGACGCGGCGCATGAAGGGGGACTGGGTTGTCACGGGCGGAGTGTAGCGTGCGGCGATGCAGCCGCGAAGCGTCTCCGAGTTGCCGCTATCATCGATCCCGTGGGCTAATGACCGCAGTGCGGGTCGCCGGCGGTGCCGCTCTCCAGGCGGATGTTGGTGATGCCGAGCGTGAGCTGGCCGGCAGTCCGCAGTGCGAACGGTGTCGATACGCGGCTCATGTTCTCGCCGGCGGCGGCGAAGCAGGCGAGCGGAAGATCGAGGTGCCGCCATTGGCCGCGAGGCGCGGCGCGCAGGGCGGCGGTGATCGGCACGATGCCGCCGCAGGAAGCGCCGCAGCCCATCGCAACGGTCACGGGTGCGCTCGGCGCCTGGTCGACGCGATAATCGAAGCCGAGGGCCAGCTGCCCATTGGTCTGCCGCGTGAGGTCGATGGCGGTGCCGCCGGTGATCTCCGCGGTGGCCTGGCCGCTGCCGCGCCACAGCAGGCGCCGGGAATCTTCCTGCTTGGCTCTATCCATCGCCGTGAGAATCACGCGACCGCTGTCGGATCCGCCGATGCCATGAGTCACAGGAGTCGCGCCGGCGTCGTCGGCGACCGCCCAGTGCCAACCGGCGCCAGGGCGGCCGGACGCAAAGAACACGTCGTTGTTGACCATCGCAGCTGACGGCAGGCCGGAAGCTTCCGGGAGCTTCGGCAGATTGCCGTTGCTGGCATCGCGCAGCCCGTAGCCGAATGGGAAGAGGGGCCGGCCCGGAGAGTCGGTGCCGAACTGCAGCGCAGTGCGCGGCCAGGCGAAGGACAGCTTGCCGCTGAAGTCGTAGCGGATCGCGCCGCCGGGCTTGCGGAAGAGCACATCGGCGATGCCGCCGCCCTCGGAGCCGGGCAGCCAGGCCGCGACGAAGGCGTTGGAGGCGTTGAGCTGCGGGTTGACCCACAGGGGCCGCCCCGAGAGGAAGACCGACACGACCGGGATTCCCGCGGCGCGCAGGCGCCGCAAGAGCTCGAGATCGCTGTCGTCCCCGGGGCTGAAGGCGAGGTTGGGCACATCGCCCTGGAACTCCGCATAGGGGTTCTCGCCGTAGACGACGATGGCGACGTCGGGCTTCTGCTTGAACGTCCCGTCCCGGCTGAGCTCCGCTTCGCCGCCCCCCGCGTGCACCGCGGCGGAAATGCCCTGCCAGATCGACCCGCCGTGTGGGAAGTCCGTGTTGGTCGTGCCGCTGCCCTGCCACGTGAGGGTCCAGCCGCCGCACTGCTTCGGGATGTTGTCGGCGCCGTCGCCGGCGACGAGCACGCGCTCGTGGGGCTTCAGGGGCAGCAGGTGATTCTCGTTCTTCAGCAGCACGAGTGACTCGCGCACGGCGCGGCGCGCGATGGCGCGATGCTGCGCCGAGCCGAGCAGCTCGAAGTGTCCGGCGAGCGGCCGGGAGGCGGGCGGTCCTTCCGCGAAGAGGCGGTCGCGCAGCTTCACCCGCAGGATCCGCCGCACCGCATCGTCGAGCCGCGAGCGCGATATCCGGCCGGAGCGGGCCTGCTCCAGGGTGTTGGTGTACAGCTGCTTCCAGTCGGTCGGCGCCATGAACATGTCGAGCCCGGCGTTCACGGCCTGCGGGCAACTCCCGTCCGTGCAGCCAGGCACCTGGCCGTGCGCATTCCAGTCACCGACGGTGAAGCCGTCGAAATGCCAACGGTCCTTGAGCACGTCGGTGAGGAGGCCGCGGTTGGCGGCCATCTTGACGCCTTGCCAGCTGGAGAAGGACACCATCACGGACTGCGCGCCGGCGGCTACCGCCACCGGATAGCCGGCGCCGTCGATGTCGCGCAGCTCCGTCTCGCTCTCCAGGTTATCGCCCTGATCGACGCCGCGCGTGCCGCCGTCGCCGAGGTAGTGCTTCGGGGTGGCGATCACGTGGCTGGCATCGAGAAACTCGCGCGTGCCGGGCCTGCCCTGCAGACCCAACACCATCGCGCGCGCGTACTCGCTCACGAGCGTCGGATCCTGCGAGTAACTCTCGTAGCTTCGTCCCCAGCGCTCGTCGCTGACGACCGCCAGGGTCGGTCCGAAGGTCCAGTCGAGGCCGATCGCGCGCACTTCCTGCGCGGTCGCCTGGCCGATGAGGCGCATCAACGCCGGGTCGTGCGTCGCGCCGAGGCCCACGTTCTGCGGGAATACCGTCGCGCCGTAGACGTCGTTGTTGCCGTGAACGGCGTCTATGCCCCAGAACTCCGGGACGGGATGAGGGCCATGCGAGGGCGTCATGGACGCCAGATAGAACTGGTTGGCGAGAGCCAGCCAGGCCGAGGGCGGCGCGAGGGTGTTGCCGCCGGGCTTGGAGTTGCCGCCGTTGAGGACCGAGCCGAGCGGGTAGCGGCGCAGGTCGGCCGGTGTCAGGGTCGAGATGTCACCCTGGACGAGTTGTCCGACCTTCTGCTCCAGCGTCATGCCGGCGAGCAGCGCGCTCACCTGGCGCTCGAGAGCCGGATCGGCGGGCAACCGCGGGCGGGTCTGTGGCCAGATGTCAGGGTGAATCGCCGCGGGCGCCTGCGCGGCGTACGTCACGGCGCAGGCCAGTATCCCGAAGAGAATCGTTCCCAGGGCCGCAAGCAGCGGCATGCGCGCGACGACCCCGACCCCAAAGCGCTCGTGCTCGGCTGTTCTCATAGGCGGCCGGCAGAATCCCATGGCCTGACAGCGCTGTCAATGAAACCTGATAGCGATCCCAGAAAAACGTGGGGACACATTCAGCGGCGTGTTGAAGGAGGCAAGGTTGGGCCGCGATTCCGGCACGAAGACGGGATTGCCGCGCTCGCGATAGCGAGTCACCCAGCGCTCGAAGTCGGGCCAGTAGACGTCGGGGGCATAGAAATCGATCGCCGGCGCGGCGGCGCGCGGGAAACGCCCGCTGTTGGCGAGCACCCACTGCGGCGCGTAGCTCGAGACCGCGTTCTTCCAGCTGCCGAACCAGAGCAGCACCAGGCGCAGATGCTGTTGGCGAGCGGCCGCGAGCCAGTGATCGAGGATGGAGAAGTCGAAGCGTCCCTCCACGGGCTCGATCTCGTTCCACGCGACCGGCAGCAACACGGTGTTGAAATGCTGCGCCGCCGTGCCGGCGGAGGAGTTGCCGAGCTCGCCGCCGAGGACGAGGAAGGGTTTGCCGTAGGCCATGAGCCGCCAACTTCCTCCCGTCCGCAGGAGGCGCGGCGTGTCGGCACCGGGGCGGGGAAAGGCCGTCGCCGGCGCCAGGGCGACGATGACAGCGAGCGTCGCCGCGGCCGCGATGAGGGTCCGTCGCGTAAGCATCTGATTCTCCAGCCCAAGTAGCGCGGCGCCGGATTGCATTTCGGGCCCTGGCGTCCGCGGCAGTGCGGGTGAGGATACCGGCCGACCTTGCAAAGCGTCATCTGCTGAGCAATGATAGCGCTGTCACTGCGACAGCGGGGGCGACGTGGTTCCGGAACAACGCAGGGGCGGCAGGATTTCCCGCCGCCGGCGCCGCGCCGGGCCTTGCGGCGCCCCGCCTGGCGGGCGGTAGCGGTGTCTGTGTTCGCGCAACCATAACCTGCGAGGCCTCGCTGGACAGGCGCAATGTTGGTAGCCGGGCGACCGGTCTGCCGACGCAATGGAACTATACATACAGGGAAATTGCGCACGCCCGGACCGAAGCGTCAGCCGCACACAACGATAGTTGACATGGGCCGAAGAACGGGAACATACTCGATGCGCGTTAAGGTAGCGCTACCATGTAGAGCCGGTAGCAAATGAGCGCCATGGCGTAAGGGGGCTTCCAAATTCCGACCCGGGCACGTGCCGCGCCCTGGCCACGCATATTGTGGTTTTCTTGCAACGTCCATATCTTTCGAGGGGGAGATGTCTGATGAGCCGCAAGTCTAGGCGAAATACCATGAAGAACGCCGCCAAGGCCGAGCGCGTCGCCGCGCCGCGCCCGCCGTACGGCACTCTCGGCCTGTCCAGTCTGGCGCTGGGCTCCATGGCCATTGCGGGCGCCGCGCACGCGCAGAGCGCCACGGCCAACGGCAAGAGCACCGACACCACGAAGGCGAAGTCGGCGCCGAGCACCCGGCAGGCCAAGTCGCTGCGCACCAAGGCCGTCCGTATCGCATCGAGCGGCGCGCTGCCGGCCAATGGCGCCGGCCTGGTCGCGCAGAACACGCAGGCTGCCGCCGGCTCGGCCGCTCAAACACAGACCACCGCCGCGCCGTCGGGCGAGAGCGCCAACGCGCTGCAGGAGATCGTGGTCACCGGTATCCGCGGGTCGCTGCAAAGAGCTCTGCAGATCAAGGAGATGTCGCTGGGCGTCGTGGACGCAATCTCGGCGGAAGACATCGGTCAGTTTCCTGACGCGTCGGTCGGTGCGGCCATCGGACGCATCCCGGGCGTGACGGTCAACCGTGGCTCCATCAACCAGATGAGCTCCGCGGGTGCGCCGACGGCAACCGGTGATGTAACCGGAATCACCGTTCGCGGCTTTGGCGTTCAGTTCAACGAGCTGCTGGCAGGCGGCCGGCCGCTCGCCTCGGGCAACGGCCAGAACATCGACTATTCGGCCCTGGGCGCCAACTACGTCGGCGAGGTGGATGTCCTCAAGACCCCGGACTACAGTCTTTCCGGCGGCGCGATCGGCGCGACCATCAACATCAAGTACCCGCTGCCGTTCGACAATCCCGGCTTCCACACCCAGGCGTTCTTCGCCGAGAACGATTACGAGAACGACGGTGGCATCACGCCGGCGTTCGGCGCTCTGATCAGCGATACCTTCGCCGACGGCAAATTCGGCATTCTGTTGGACGGCGACTACACCGAGAAGCACATCCTCGGCCACCACATGGACATCGTGGGTTGGGAAGCGACGAAACTCAGCTGCTCGCAGTACGCGACAGGCGCCGTGCCGGCGAGCTGCGGGGGCGGGGCTGCCTCGAACCCCAACTACAGCTGGTTCCCGCAGGACATGGCCATGTACTACGAGCGGACCGACTCGCGGCGCAAGGACGGCCGGGCGGCCCTTCAATGGCGTCCGAATGACAACGTTGTCGTGACCTTCGACGACAACTACTCCTCGGACGACGAACAGACGGATCGCTGGCAGTTCAGCTCCTGGTTCGGCAGCTCGGGCCTGCAAAACGTCATACAGGACGGCAACGGCACGATCACGAGCTTCAACCAGGGCTCCAGCCCGACGGACTTCAACGCCTTCATTGCGACCGACTACATCACCACCAATACTCCCGGCCTCAACGTGGTGTGGGACGTCAATGACGAATGGACCGCGGAGTTCGACGCCGATCAGTCCGTCTCCAAGCTGAACCCGAACGGCGGCTACACCGACGTCGACTCCGACGACGGCTACGGTCCGAACACGGCGGTCGGAACCAATGGCTACGTCGGCGGCGCGGTGACCGCGGCCGGCTCGGTGCCGTACTGGTCGGCGATCGGCCCGGGCGCGAACGTGCTCACGGGCCCGACCACGACCTCGAACTTCCTCGGGCTGAACCCGTACATCATCGGCTCGCACGTGCAGGTGCTGCAGGATCAGCAGAATTCGGACAAGATCAACCAGGTGAAGCTGCAGGCGACCTGGCACGCGGGCGACACGAAAGTGAACTTCGGCGCCCAGTTCGTCGAGGAGACCTGGAATTCCAAGGAGATGGACACGCTGACCAATAACTACTGGCAGCTCTGGTCCGGATATGGGCCGGCCTCGAACAATTACGAGTACTACTGCCAGCAGCCGGTGACCAACAGCAATAACGCCTACGGCAATTCGTTCGTCAATTCCGCCGGTGCGACGGTCAATACCTGCGGCGCGCCCTATTCGCAGACCAGCCTGCCGCCCGGCGGCGCCGCGATCACCGTGCTGCACGGCGTCTCGCTGCCGTCGTCGTTCTTCACGGCGATCAACTTCTCGAACTTCATCCCCGGCTATGGCAACAACAGCCATCTGCCGCCGGGACTGCTGCTGTACAACCCGTGGTCGGTCTACAACTATCTGGAGAAGCAGCCGATCAACCAGGACTTTGCGCCGAGCGCGGGAAATCCGCCGTACACGGGCGGGGTTCCGGCAATGGCGATCAATCCCTCCACGGTGCAGCACATCGACCGGCCGAACTATGCGCCCTTCATCACGGCGGAGCACAACTTCGAGCTCTCCGGCGGCATGGAGCTGAAGGCCGACGTCGGGCTGCGCTATGAGCGGACGAATGTCACGGTGGCGGGCCTCAACGCGACGATCCAGAGCCTCGGCACGGAGCCCGGCGACAAGACGGCGTATGCGTTCAACCTGAACCCGTCGCAGTGGACGGTAGCGACCAACTCTTACAACTATTTCCTGCCGTCGTTGGACCTGAACCTGATGGTGACGCCGCAGATCAAGGTCAGGGCCGACTTCTCGCGCTCGGAGACCGAGCCGCAGAACAATCTGATCATCCCGAGCGTGGGCTATACCGGCCGCGTGAACTCGCTGCAGGAGAACGTCGCCAACCCGTACCTGCTGCCCTACCTGTCGGACAACTTCGATCTGGGTGCGGAGTGGTATTACGGGTCGAACGACTACCTGTCGGCAGACGCCTACTTCAAGCACGTGACGCAGTTCCCGACGTCGACCTCCACGACGGTCACCATCCCGGGGATCACCGCCACCGCTCCGATCGATCCGAACTACAACCAGCTGGCGCAGTGGGAGCAGATCAAGAACGTCAACGGCAACGCCGCCAACGTGACCGGCATCGAGGCGACCTGGCAGCAGATGCTGATGTACGGCTTCGGCTTCCAGATCAACGGCACCTACGTGCACACCAACAAGAACTTCGATGCGTCGGATACCAGCGGGCCGCAATTCGCCCTGCCGGGCATCGGCAATTCGGCGAACATCGTGGCCTTCTACGAAGGACATGGCCTGCAGGCGCGTATCGCGTACCAGTGGCAGGCTACGCAGCTCCTGCAGCTGGGCCAGGAGCAGCCCACCGGCGCCTTCGGCATCAACGAGCCTGTGTACCTGGACTCCTCGACGGAGCTCGACTTCAGCTCGACCTACGACGTCACCAAGTACCTCGCCGCGTACTTCGAGGCGATGAACCTGACGGATCAGGTTTACCATACGCGCGGACGCTGGGATAACCAGACGCTCAACCTGGTCGACTACGGCCGCTCGTTCACGATGGGGTTGCGACTCAAGTTCTAACATGGTTCAAGCCGTCAAAGCGGTCGTCATCGTCGGCGGAGGAACTGCCGGCTGGCTCACCGCAGGCATCATCGCCGCCCGCCATCAGGCTCGGATGAAGGCGGGCGGCTTCTCCGTGACGCTGATCGAGTCTCCGGACATCAATATCATCGGCGTGGGAGAGGGAACGTGGCCGACGATGCGCTCATCGCTGGAAAGGATGGGCGTATCGGAGACCGCGCTCTTGCGGGAGTGCGATGCTGCCTTCAAGCAGGGAGGAAAGTTCGCCGGCTGGACGACCGGGGCGCGGGATGACGCTTACTATCATCCGCTCATGGTTCCGCAGGGCTTCTCCCAGGTGAACCTGGTGCCGCACTGGGTGCGCGCGGGCGGCGGGCAAAGCTTCTGTGATTTCGTGACTCCCCAGGGAAGGCTCTGCGACGAGGGACTGGCCCCGAAGACCATCACCCACGGCGAGTACCGGGGCCTCGCTAACTACGCCTACCACCTGGACGCAGGCAAGTTCGCGCCGTTCCTGGCGAGGCACTGCACGCAGAAGCTGGGCGTCCGCCACGTCCTGGCGGACGTGGTGCAGGTCAATCAGCGCGAATCCGGCGACATCGAGAGCGTGCTGACCCGGCAGGCGGGGGAGATCTTCGGCGATCTCTTCATCGACTGCAGCGGCTTTGCCGCGCTGCTCATCGGCAAGACGCTCGGCGTCGGATTCAAGGAGTGCGGTGATGTTCTCTTCTGCGACACGGCCCTGGCGGTGCAAGTGCCGTTCGACACTCCCGATGCGCCCATGGCCTCCCAGACCGTCTCCACGGCACACGAGGCCGGATGGACCTGGGACATCTGCCTGCCCACGCGGCGGGGCGTGGGCTACGTCTACTCGAGCCGCCACCAGAGCGAGGAGGCGGCGCGCGAGACGCTGCGCCGGTACGTCGGCGCCGGGCAAGCGGACCTGCCGGCCCGCAAGATCCCGATCCGCGCCGGCCATCGCGCAACGTTCTGGAAAGGGAACTGCTTGGCCGTCGGGCTCGCCGCCGGCTTCCTCGAGCCGCTCGAGTCCTCGGCCATCGTGCTGGTCGAGCTCTCCGCCAAGCTCCTCGCCGAGCAGATGCCGGCGTGCCGCGAGGTGATGGACATCGTCGCCAAGCGCTTCAACGACGTGACGATGTATCGCTTCGGCCGGATCGTGGATTTCCTGAAGCTGCACTACGTGCTCACCAAGCGCAGCGACACCGCCTTCTGGCGCGACAACGTCGATCCGGCGACGGTGCCGGAACGGCTGCGGGAGCTGCTCACGCTGTGGAAGTACCAGTCGCCCTGGTTCTTCGACGAGTTCGACCGGCTGGAGGAGGTCTTTCCCGCGGCGAGCTATCAGTACGTGCTCTACGGGATGGGATTCGAGACCGCGGTCGCCGCCGAGGACGTGGTCGACACCGCACTGGCCGCCTCGCGCCTTCTCAAGGAGAATGCGCGGGTGACGGGTGAGATGCGCGCGCGGCTGCCGAAGAACCGCGAGTTGCTGAACAAGATCTACGAGTACGGATTGCAGCCCGTCTGAGGTCCGTCGCAGCCGGGATTTCGCAGATGACGCAGATCGTTCCGCTCAACAAAGAGACCCACAGGTCGCTCCGGGTCGATGCCCGGGCCGCAGCGGCCTACGGCGACAGCCAGCGCTTCGCGCACGTGATCGCCGGCGAGTTTCCGCAGCTCGTGGTCCATTATCCGATCCTGTTCGCGAAGGACCGCAGCACCGGCGAGTTCTACTGCGGGGCCATGCTCGGATTCGACGAGGGCGAGAACCTGTTCCTCGAGGAGTGGCGCGACCCGCAGTTCTACCGGCCCCTGGGCCTGCAGCGCGTGCCGTTCTATGCGCACGGACCGGACCTCGCGATCGACCTCGACCACCCGCGTGTCGGCGTGCAGGACGGCAAGGAGCTGTTCACCGAGCTCGGCCAGCCGACGAGGTATCTGCAGAGCATCATCTGGGCCTTCCAGGACCTGAAGCCCGGCATCGAAGTGACCAGGCAGTTCATCGCCAGGCTGGTGGAGCTGCAGCTCATCGAGCCGATCGAGGTCGAAGCGGAGTTCGATGATGGCCGGATCATCAACTGCGAGGGTCTCTACACCATCGACCAGGAGACCTTGAGCAGGCTCCCCGATGCGGTGGTGGTGGAGCTCTTCCGCCGCGGCTACATGCGTCTCTGTCACTACATGATCGCATCGCTCAAGCAGTTTCCGGTGCTGGCGCGCAAGAAGAACGGCCGGCTCCTGTGAGCCCATGACTCTCTCGCCCAAAGAGATCGCCGGCCGGGACTTCCCGCCGGAGCGCTTCCGGCGCGAAGTCGTCGAGGGCTGTCAGCCCGTGGTGATCCGCGGGCTGGTCAGCGACTGGCCGGTGGTCAAGGCGGCGCGCGAGTCGCCGGCGCGGCTGCGGGATTACCTCGCCGCGTTCGATGTCGGCAGCCGCATCGAGGCCTTTTTCGGCGCGCCGGCGATCGCCGGCAAGTACTACTACGCGCCCGGCATGAAGGGCTTCAACTTCGAGCGGCGGCTGATGCGGCTGCTCGATTCCCTGCAGGCCATGGTGGAATCGCTGCAGCAGCCGGATGCGCAGTCGATCTACGTCGGCTCCGTGCGCACGGGCGACTCGTTGCCCGGCTTTGCCGCCAGCAACCCCATGCCGCTGCTCGGGCCGGCCACGAGCCCGCGCATCTGGCTCGGCACGCGCTCCAACGTTTCCTGCCACTACGATACCTTCGACAACCTCGCCTGCGTGATCGCGGGGCGGCGGCGCTTCACGCTGTTCGCGCCGGAGCTGATCGGCAAGCTCTACGTCGGGCCGATCGACAACACGATGTCCGGCGCTCCCGTCAGCCTCGCCGCCTCCGCGGACGGTCAGGAGGAGGGCGGGTTCCCGCTCTTCGAGGAGATCCGCGACCAGGCGCTGCGGGCGGAGCTCGAGGCGGGAGACGCGCTCTATCTGCCGAAGCTCTGGTGGCACAAGGTGGAGTCGCTGGCGCCGCTCAACGGCCTCGTCAACTACTGGTGGGACGCCTTCAGCGCCGGGCCCGACGCGCCCTACACCAGCATGCTCCTCAGCATGATCTCCATCGCGGAGCGGCCGGCGGCGGAGCGGCAGGCGTGGAAAGCGTTCTTCGACCACTACGTCTTCCGCACGGGCGGCCACCCTCTGGCGCACCTGCCGGCGGAGCAGCACGGGCTCCTCGGGCCGCTGAAGCCGGAGAACTACGCGCGGATCCGCGCCCGGATCATGCAGCTCCTGCGAGGAGTCTGACGCACCGCCACTACCCAGCTGCCGCCGGAGCTGGCGGACAAGATCCTGCGCCTGCTCTGGCCCGCCCGCTGAGCCGACGGACAATGGTCCAGCGGCCGCAGTGGACCATGACAGCGGGCCTGCGAAGGCGCATGATGCACTGCAGGTCATTCAGCAAAGGCGCCGATAGAGCTGCCATGGAGGGGAACAAGATCGTTTCGGGCCGGCCGTCGCCCCCGGGAGCGACAGCCCCACCGCGCATCTTCGAGTCGCGTCGAGCCTTTGTCGTGGACGCCTTGCTGTCGTTGGCGTTCGCGTCCGTCGCACCTTGGGCAGTCAGCCGCGACCGCGCCGATAGTTTGCCGCGCCGCGTGCCGCTGGCCGGCAACCCCGGCGCCTCCTCTGCGCCCACTGAGCAGTCCCCCGCGGCGACGGGATCGGGCCCGGTGCGCTCGGCCAGCGACTTCAGCGGCAGACTGACCACAGCCGTGCGGATCGATGGCCGCGGCCCTTATCGTTTCATGGTGGATACCGGGGCCGAGCGGACTTTCATCGCGGATGAGCTCGCCGTCGGTCTCGCGCTGCCGCGCGGCCGCCAGGTGTTGGTTCAGGGAATCGTCCGCGGCCGGCCGGCGAGCCTGGTGCAAATCCAGGAGCTACGGATGGGATCTCTGGTCAGCTCGAACCTGGAGGTGCCGACCCTGCCGCGCGCCATGTTGGGCGCGGACGGCTACCTCGGCCTCGACGTGCTCGATGGGCGCCGGGTCATCTTCGATTTCAGGTCGGGGACGCTGACGGTCACCAAACCGCAGGGCTTCTTCTCGGCGTTCTTCACTCGTGGGGAGTATCTCCGCGTTCCCACGCTCGGTGAATCAGGACGTCTGCGGGCCACGGACTGCGTCATCGACGGCGTCCATACCGCCGCGTTCTTCGACACTGGCGCCGAGGTGTCGATCATGAACGAGGCTCTGTATGCCGCTCTGCAGCGCCACAACCCCGCGCAATCCAGACACGCCGCCGCGCAGATCATCACCGGGGTGACCGGTGGATCGGTTGAAGGCGTCACGACCCTCATCGACATGATCACCCTGGGCGACTTGGTGCTGACCTTCACACCGGCCGTGGTGGTCGATCTGCCGGTGTTCGCAATGTGGGGATTGGGCCGAACGCCGGCGCTGCTCATCGGCATGGACTGCCTGCGGCGCTGCGCCCGCGTCTCCATCGACTACCGGCGCAAGGAGGTACGCTTCGAGCTCGCCGGGATGGGGCTGCCCGCACCGCTGCAAGCGGCGCTGCCACGGCCGATCGCCGGCTGAGACGGCGCAGCGTCGCCGCCGTCAATACTTGCAGTGCCTGGCGATCAGGCTCTCGGCCAGCTCCTGGCGGCCCGACTTCGGCGCCGGGTCGAGGTTCTTCGCCACCGCGAGGTCGGCGAGGGTCGCGAGGTCGATCGCACCGCTCTCGATGCGCGCGCCGAGGTCGCTGTCCCAACGCTGGTAGCGCTCCTGTTTCAGGCGCGCCAGCTTGCGGTCCGTGACGATGTCGGCTGCGGCGAGCAGCGCACGCGACAGCGTGTCGATGCCGCCGATGTGCGCGACGTAGAGATCGTCGGGATCGACGGACTGGCGGCGCAGCTTCGCGTCGAAGTTGAAGCCGCCTGAGCCGAAGCCCTTGTCCTCGATCAGCTGCAGGAATGCCGGCACCAGCTCCTGCGCGTTGTTCGGGAACTGGTCGGTGTCCCAGCCGTTGCGCGGATCGCCGCGGTTGATGTCGATGGAGCCGAAGATGCCGTAGGCGCGCGCCGCGGTCACCTCGTGCTCGAAATCGAGGCCGGCGAGCGTCGCGTGGTTGACCTCGATGTTGACTCGCACTTCCTTCGTCAGGCCGTACTTCTGCAGGAAAGCGAATACGGCGGCGACGTCGCGGTCGTACTGGTGCTTGGTCGGCTCGAAGGGCTTCGGCTCGATCAGGATAGTGCCCTTGAAGCCGATGCGGTGCTTGTGCTCCACGACCATGGAGAGGAAACGGCCGTAGTGATCGAGCTCGCGCTTCAGGTCGGTGTTGAGCAGCGAGTCATAGCCTTCGCGGCCGCCCCAGAGCACGTAGTTCTCCCCGCCCAGGCGGTGGGTGGCCTCGAGGCAGAAGCGCACCTGCGCGGCGGCCCAGGCGTAGACCTCGGGATCCGGGCTCGTGGCGGCGCCGCCGGCGTAGCGCGGATGGCTGAAGAGGTTGGCCGTGCCCCAGAGGAGCCTGATGCCGGTCGCAGCCATCTTCTGCTGCATCTTCTCCGTGATGGCCTTGAGGTTGCGGTCCTGCTCCTGCAGCGTCGCCGCGGTCGCCATCGCATCGACATCGTGGAAGGTGAAGTAGGGGACGCCGAGCCGCTTGAAGAAATCGAAGGCGGCCTCGAGCTTCTGGTCCGCCATCTCCTGCGTGATCTTCGGTGCCAGCCACGGGCGGGGCAGGGTGGCGCCGCCGAAGATGTCCTGGCCCGGCCAGTTGAAGGAATGCCAGTAGCAGACGGCGCACCGCAGCCAGTCTTCCATGCGCTTGCCGAGGACTTTGCGGTCCTTGTCGTACACCCGGTAGGCGAATTCGTTCGCCGTCTCCGGACCCTCGTAGCGGACCGGCTCGATGCTGGAAAACAACGTCATGAGGAAAACTCCACGAATGTATTTTTGAGATCCCGATAGAGCCGCTGGAAAGTGCGGCGGCGGCTGGCGAGCAACGCCGCGAGCGCCGTGTCGGGTTGCACCACACGCTCGACCGGCGGTGCCGTGCAAACTTCCTCTTCGCTGCCTTCGCCCGCGGCCAGACGCGCCAGCCGCGCGGCGCCCAGAGCCGCGCCGACCTCGCCGCCGGCGCGGTAGGTGAGGGGACGGCGCAGCGCCGCGGCCAGCAGACGGCCCCAGTACGGCAGGCGGGCGCCGCCGCCCGTGACACTGATTTCGCCTACCTGGTCGCTCTTTTCGGTGAGGACATCGAGCCCATCGGCGAAGGCGAATGCAACGCCCTCGAGAACGGCGCCCGTGAGCTCCGCCGGCGTCGTATCCGGCCGCAGGCCGAAGAAGACTCCCCTGGCGGCCGGGTCGTTGTGGGGAGTGCGCTCGCCCGTGAGATACGGGAGAAAGAGCGTCGAATGCCGGTTCAGGCCCTGCGCTTCGGCCCGGGCAACGAGTTGCGGCAGGTCGCTGGCGCCTGCGATCTGCGCCACCCAGTCGAGCGTGCTGGCCGCGCTGAGCATGACCGACATCTGATGCCAGCGGCCAGGCAGACAGTGGCAGAAGGCGTGCGCTGCCCGCTCCGGATTCGGACGGAAGCGGTCGGTAACGACGAAGAGCACACCGGACGTTCCAAGTGACAGAAACGCCTGGCCCGGGCGCACTATGCCGAGGCCGACGGCACTCGCGGCGTTGTCTCCGCCACCACCGGCGACTACAGCCCGTCGCGCGAGCTGCAGTGCGGCGGCAGCCTCCTCCGTGAGAATTCCCGAGCGACTGGAGCCTTCGACCAGCCGCGGCATGTGCGCACGGCTGAGATCGGTCGCCGCGAGCATTGCATCGGACCAGTCGCGTCGCCCCACGTCGAGCCAGCCGGTGCCGGCGGCATCCGACATCTCGCTGACTTTCTCGCCGGTCAGGCGCAGGCGCACGTAGTCCTTCGGCAGCAGCACGCAGGCGGTGCGGCGGAAGATCTCCGGCTCGTGACGCGCCACCCAGAGGAGCTTCGGGGCGGTGAAGCCCGGCATCATGATGTTGCCGGTGATGGCGCGGGAGGAGGGCTCGCGGCGCTCGAGCTCCAGACACTCCTCGGCGGCGCGGCCGTCGTTCCAGAGGATGGCGGGCCGCAGCGGACGATCCTGCGCGTCGAGCAGCGTCGCGCCGTGCATCTGGCCCGAGAGGCCTAGCGCGCGCACTTTGGCGCGGGCATCGGCCGGCAGGGCGCCGGCCGCGCGAATCGTGGCCTGCCACCAGGCCTCGGGATCCTGCTCCGAGAAGCCGGGAGCCGGCCGGCTGACTTCGAGGGGGGCGGACGCCGACGCCGCAATCGTGCCTTGCTCCGTCAGGAGCACTGCCTTGACACCCGAGGTGCCGATGTCGATGCCCAGATACAGCGCCGCGCTCCGCTCTTGAGGAATATCCGGCCCGGATGGTAGCGGTATCAGATCCTGGGTGTCAATGCGACTGCGCCGACGCGAGACCGGCAAAATGCGCTGTGATACGCTGCGGGAGAGCTCTCGATGGACCGGCGAACCGGTGATATAGCCAGCTACCGGATGGGCCACTTTGTCGAAGACAGCAGCCCCTGTGAGCCTTGCGCTGCGACCCCGTGCGGCCGGCGCCACTCTGCTGCGTTGGCTCTACGACGAGATCCGGCTCGCGATCGTGGAGGGCAGGCTCGCGCCAGGGGCGCGATTGCCTTCAACGCGCAGCGTCGCGCAGCAGTATCGGCTGGCGCGCGGGACGGTGGTTGCGGCGTTCGATCATCTGATCGCCGAGGGGTACATCGAGGGAAACGTGGGCAGCGGGTCTTTCGTGCGCGATATGACAACGCTGTCCGCGCCGGCTTCCGCCGCGAGCCGTGCGCGTGCCCGCAGCGCCGTCGTGGCGCCAACACTCTCGGTGCGTGGCCGGCGCCTGGTGAGCAATCCCTTCCCGCTGCGCATGAGCGGCAAGACACACACGTTCCGCCTCGACAACGCCGCGCTCGAAGCGTTTCCCATCAAGACGTGGAGTCGGATCAGCGCGCGCTGCCTGCGAACCGCGGTTCCGCGCCTGCTCATGCACGGCGATACGCTCGGATTGCCGCCATTGCGGGCGGCCATTGCGCAGTACGTTGGTTTGACGAGAGGCGTGCAATGCACGGCGGAGCAGGTCGTGATCACCTCCGGCACCCAATCGTCGCTCGATCTGATCGCGCGGCTGGTGCTCGATCCGCGGGATCGCGTGTGGGTCGAGGACCCTTGCTACACCGCCGTCTGCGCACTGTTGCGCGGAGCGGGTGCGGAGGTGGTCGGGATTCCGGTCGATGAAGCGGGCATCGACTGCGAGAGCGGACGCCGCCGCGCGCGCATGGCGAAGCTCGCCTGCGTCACCCCGGGCTGCCACTTTCCGTTGGGCATGACCCTGTCGCTGCCGCGGCGGCTGGCGCTGCTCGAGTGGGCGCGGGAGGCCGGGGCGTGGATCTTCGAGGACGACTACGACAGTCAGCTGGGATTCAGCGGGCGGCCGCTCGCCGCCCTGCAGAGCCTGGACCGTGCCGGCAGCGTGATCTATTCCAACAGCTTCAGCAAGATGTTGTTTCCATCGCTGCGGCTCGGCTTTCTCGTCGTGCCGCAGACGCTGCTCGGCGCCGTCGACGCCGCGCGCTCGGTGTTGCAGCGCTTCCCGTCCGTGCTGGATCAGGCCGTGCTGGCGGAGTTCATCGCGGCGGGCCACATGGAGCAGCACATGCGCCGCATGCGCGAGCTCTACACCGCGCGCCACGAGGCGCTCGTCAGGCTGGCGCAGCGCGAGCTCGCGGACGTGTTGCGGCTCTCGCCGCTCACCGCCGGCCTGCAGACCGTCGGCTGGCTGGCCGCGGGCATCGAGGAGATCGAGGCGGGCCGTCAGGCCGCCGAGCAGGGCATCGTGGCGCTGCCGCTGTCCTATCTGACGATCGAGCGGACGATGCCGCCCGCCATCGTGCTCGGGGCGGCGGCAACCGACATACCCGCGATCCGGCGCGGCGTCGAGCAGCTGGGAGCCATCCTGCGCCGGTTGCAGGGAGTCAACACGGCCAACACGGCTAACACGGCGTCTACCGCGTAGACACTGCATCCGCGCCCGGAGCGATCGGCGCGCCGTGCGGCGCGTCGCGAATGGCGAGCCATTCGGTGTCGCGATAAGTTTCCGCGACGACCCACGCGGCGGCCGTGAGCGCCCAGGACACGGCCAATCCCGTCCAGTGAAAGCGGTCGGCGGCTCCGAGCGCGACAGCGACGAGCCATATCAGTACCGTGAACGTCGCCATCATCGCGGTGGCCAGGCTCGCGGCGAGCCGCGCCCATACCGCGACGAGGATTGCGACGGCCGCCGCGATGAAACCGCTGCCGGTCGCGAGCGCCCACGCGAGGTGTCCCGGGATCCAGTCCGGGATGAAGCCGGCCGTCTCCTTCAGGAAGCGAAAATGGGCTTCACCGCAGCCGATCAACCCGAGCCCGAGCAGGATCCGCGCGAGGCGGATGCCGCGTTGGCCGCGTAGAAAATCGAGCCGGCCGCCGGGCGCGCGCAGCAGCGCGTACACGGCGAGCGAGCCCGACAGCGCAACGGCGTTCTCGCCGAGGCCGCCGGCGTTCTGCAGGGGCGAGACCAGGAAGGCGGGCACTCTGAGCAGCAGCCACCACAGCAGAAAGTAACCGAGCGCAATCGCCGAGGCCGGCGCGGCCGTCCGCCGCCACAACAGGCCCAGGCCGGCGGCGAGACTCGCGGCGCCGAAAGCGTAGGCGAGCGCTTCCCGCCAGGGGACCCATGCAGGCACGGGCTGCCACACCATGGCGAAGTCGCCGTTGCCGAGCCCCAGGATGCCGAGGGCGATCATTGCGGCGGCGAGCGCCGCGACACCGGGGCGTAGCGTGGTCATCGGGACTCCCATGTTCATCGGCACCGAGCGGAGCAGACGCGCGCATCATAGGCGCGAGGCGAGCGGGAGTGATGGTCCAAATAATGGCCCAGTCGCCCACCGATGGTGGTCCAACACATTCGGCGTTAGACTGCGCCACGTCCCAGAGCCAGAGCTTCCGAAGGCTAAATGCAAAAGCGCCAGCGGGCGCGCGAGATCCGCCGGGTCGATCTGTCCGACGTCGAGCTGGCGTCCAGCGTCACGGCACGGCGGATCAACCGCGACATCGTCCTCGAGCTGATCCGCACCCGGCAGCCGATCTCCCGCGCGGAGCTGGCCAGGCAATCGGGGCTGCAACGCAGCACCGTATCCCAAATCATCGAGCAGCTCCTCGCGGAAAAATGGGTCTGCGAGGGGCGCACGGCCGTGTCGCAGCGGGGCCGGCGGCCGACGCTCATCCGCCTCAACGAGAGCCTAGTGGCCCTGGCCGTCGACATCCATCCGCGGCAGGCGACGATCGCCATGGTCGATCTCAATGGTAGATTGATGTCCCGCTCCATGGCGCCGTTGAGCCGCGATGCCGGCGCTTCCACGGATCTCATCCTGGAGGCCATGTCGAGAATGAAGGCCGGCCTCGGCGGGATGTCCATCGAGGGCGTCGGCGTCAGCTTCCCGGGACGAGTGGACCCGGGTACCGATCAGATCCTGTTCGCGCCCAACCTCCACTGGCGCGACTTCGATCTCAAGGGCGCGATCGAGAAGCGGATGAAGCTGCAGGTGCACGTCGCCAACGCGGCGATCGCCTGTCTGCTCGCGCAGCTGACGTTTCATCACGACGAAGGCAACCGCGATGCGGTCCTCATCACCACCTCCGAGGGGGTCGGAGCGGCGATCTTCGCCAACGGCAGCATCATCACCGGCCACGACGGAATGGCGGGCGAGTTCGGCCACATCTCCATCGATCCGGAGGGGCCCGAGTGCGCCTGCGGGCGCCGCGGCTGTTGGGAGGTGTTCGCTTCCTGCCGCGCAGCGCTGCGCTATTTCCGCGAGCTGCAGCCGCAACAGCGGCTGGTCTCGTTCAGCGAGCTGCTGAACCTGGCGGAGGAGGGCAACGCGCATGCCGGCACCGCGCTCGAGCGGCAGGCGCGGGAGATCGGCCTGGGTCTGCGGCTGATCGTCGCGGCGTTATCGCCGGCAGTGGTCTACATCGCCGGGGAGGTCACGTCGGCATGGCACCGCTATCGCCCGACGATCGAGAAGGCTGTGCGCACGATTACCATCGCCGGCACGCCGCCGGCGGTAGTGCCGATACCTGACGGAGATCTGGCGCGCTTGCGCGGCGCCGCCGCGCTCGTCTTCCAGCGCCGATCCTGAAGCGGATTGCCGAACGGGGTCGGCGGCACCGTGGAGGGGGGGTCGCATCCTGCGCTCACGGCGCCGCCGACCTGCGCACATCAATATAGTAGTTGTCCCGAACTATATTTCCCCTCGTGAGGCGGCGTCAAGCTGCGACGCGGCGCCGTGCAAGGACCGCGGAGAAGGTGTGCCACCGGTGGCACAGCAGGGCACCGGCTCAGCGCGTGACCTCGAGCGCTGCGGTCTTGAGGCTCGCGGAGTCCGCGCCGGTCATGATGTCGAAAGTGCCGGGCTCGACGACGTAATGCATGTTCTCGTCCCAGATGGCGAAGTCATCCCGGCCGAGCTCGAACTGCACGCGGGCCGTGGCGCCCGGCGCGAGCGATACCCGTTTGAAGCCGCGCAGCACTTTCGTAGGCTCCGTCACGGAAGTGACGCGCTCGTGCAAGTAGAGCTGAACGACCTCGTCACCGGCGACCTTCCCGGTGTTGCGGACGGTCACAGTTACGCCGACAGTCACCATACCGTGGTCTGAGACCTGCCCTCGCGAGGGTTGGCGCCCCGGGAAACGGATGCTGGCGGCCGAGAGAACCGGGGGGCCGACGTCGAAAGTGGTGTAGGAAAGGCCGTAGCCGAAGGGGAACAGCGGCGAGTTGTCGGCGAACTGATAGCCGCGATGCGCGCTCGGCTTCTCATCATAGTTGTAGGGTACGAAGCCCACCGACCGCGGAATGGTGACGGTGAGCTTGCCGCCGGGGTCGGTCCTGCCGAAAAGAACATCCGCCATGGCGGTGCCGCCTTCCTGGCCGAGGTACCAACCCTCGATGAGGGCGTTGGCTCTGTGCGCGATCTCGTCCACCGCCAGCGGGCAGCCGTTGATGAGCACGACGACCACCGGCTTGCCGAGAGCGAACAGCGCATCGGCCAGCTGCTGCTGCTGGTCGACGAGCTGCAGGCTGTCGCGGTCGCCCAGGTGATTGTCCGCCCAGCCCTCGCGGCAAAGTGCGCCGCGGGTCCCGGCGGCGAGCACGATCTCATCAGCCGTCCTGGCGACGGTCACCGCCTGCCGGATGAGCGCGCGGTTGTGCGCCGGCGTCGGCAACACGACCTGATCCGTGTACTGGTCACCGCTCGCGACCAGCCTGACGCCTGGCGCGTAAACGACGCGCACGCCGTGACCCGCGAGAGCGCGGATGCCCTGCAGGATGCCGACCGAATGGGCAGGCACTTCGGAGTAACCGCCCAGCCGCGCGACTGCCGCGTTGGGACCGATCACCGCGAGAGTCCTGATGCGGCCGGCGGCGAGCGGCAAGGTGCCGTCGTTCTCGAGAAGTACGATGCTCTCCTGCGCCGCCTTCACGGCGAGCGCCCGCGCATCGCCGTCATCCGTGATCTTTTGCGCGTAGCGCGCATCGGCATACGGATGCTCGAAAATGCCCGCGAGGAATTTCAGCCGCAGAACCCGGCGCACCGCGGTGTCGACCTCAGCCGGCGTGACCTTGCCCTGAGCGAGCGCCTGGGGCAGGTTGGCGAAGGCCTCGCCGTCCGGCATGTCATCATCGACGCCGGCCCGCAGGGAGAGGGCGGCAGCGTCGGTGAGGTTGCCGGCGACGTGGTGCAGCGATTCGAGCTGCTCGATGCCCTCGTAGTCGCTCAGCACGACTCCCTTGAAGCCCCACTGCCTGCGCAGCAGATCCGTCAGCATCCAGCGGTTGGCGTGCGAGGGTATGCCGCCGATCTCGTTGTACGAGGCCATCACGATCTGGGCGTTGGCCTGCTGGATGGCGGCATGGAATTGCGGCAGATACATCTGCAGCAGCGTCCGCTGACTGAGCTCGGCAGGTCCCACGTTGGTGCCGGCTTCCGGCACGCCGTAGGCCGCCATGTGCTTCAGTGTGGCGAAGACGTGATCCTGACCGAGAGGCAGCGTATCGCCCTGTAGTCCGCGCACCTCCGCGACGCCCATCCGGCTCGCGACGTAGGGATCTTCGCCGCGATCTTTTCCTTCAGGGTCATCCGGGAGAGGAGGTCGCTGACGCGCGCATCGACCGGTGCCTGCGCGTCCTCATAGAGCGGCCGCTCGGCCGCGCAAGCGCCCAGGCTGGCGAGCGCAATCGCTAGAGCGGATGCCGCCGCGAGCGCGCGGTTCGGGCGCCGGCAGGCGCGTGAAATGTTGGGATGAGCCAAGACTTTCCCCCCTGCGTGCCGCCGTGGCGGATGCTGATACCGCTATCATAAACGAAACCACTGGCGTGGCGAATGCCGCACCGCGGCCGGCGCCCCGGGCGGCGTTTCGTGGCCGCAACACCGTTGCAAAGTGTGATTGCGAGCGTTACCATCCGAAAAGTAGATAGTTCGGGTCCAATACCAAATCCAGTGAGGGGGAACTCATGGGCGACCGACCGAATCTCACGCACCCGCATCTCATTGCAAGGGCCATCCGGCTTGCTCTCGCAGGCGGCGCCCTGTCACTGGCCCTGCCGGCCGCGGCGCAGGCAGCGTGGAGCGGTGGTGCGACGCAGGCCACATCGAACCCTGGCGCCGCGCAGGCAGCCACGAGCAACGGTGCGACGCAGGCGGCGGGGAGCAATAGCGCGACCCACTCCGGCGCGAACGGCAACCTCCTGCTCGCCCAGTCGGTGGCGCCGCCGGCCGGGACGGAGGAGACCAATCCGGTCAATCCGGCCCCCGAGCTGCAGGAAGTCGTGGTCACCGGCTTTCGCGAGAGCCTGGCGAAGGCCACGGCCGCCAAGCGAGATGCGATCGGCTTCACCGACTCGATCTATTCCGAGGACATCGGCAAGTTTGCCGACAACAACATCGCGGAATCCTTCAACCGCATCCCCGGCATCACGATCACGCGTGACATTACCGGGCAGGGCGTCAACATCGCCATTCGCGGCCTGGGACCCGATTTCACCAAGGTTCTGTTGAACGGGGCGCCGATCGCCGTCGCCTCGACGAGTACCACCGACGCGCAGAGCACGAATCAGGAAGTCGACCTCAATATGTTCCCGACGGAGCTGTTCACCAGCCTGACCGTCGAGAAGACCTCCTCCGCCGACATGCTCGAAGGCGGCGCCGCCGGCACCGTCAACATGCGCACGGCCCGGCCCTTCGACAGCCCCGGCCGGCACGTGGCTTTCGGCGCGCAGGGCACCGAGAACCAGAACGCCGGCGCGTGGGGGAACCACGACTATTTGATCGCGAGCGACACCCTTGACAACGGCTTTGGCGTCCTCATCGGCGGCGTCGCCAGCCACAACAACGTGGCTACGCCGGGCTTCGAGACCATCGGCTGGTCGCCCGCGCACCTCACGGCGGCGCAGTGCGGAGACGAGTCGACGTGCAACGGCACGAAGGGCACCGGCTTCAACGTCCCGGCCACGGTGCCCGCAGGCACCCCGGGCCTCACGGCCGGCACCCCGATCGATGAGGCATACCTGCTCGCCGAGAACCCCGGGGCCAGCATCCAGCAGATCAACAATGGCCTCCTCCCCCGCCTCGGCCGGGACTCGTACGAGTTCGGCTTCGAGGACACGTACAACGCCGTCCTTAGCCTGGAATACCGGCCGAACGATGCGCTGCACTTCTATATGGACAACATGTTCGGCAAGGAGCACAACGACCTGCAGCGCGAGGACATGGACTGGTCGGTCCGCAACAGCAACACCCTGATTCCGACCAATGAGACGTTCGACACGAGCAATTGCGCCAACGGCTGCACCGTCACCGGCGGTACCTTCCCCAACTCGCAGTTCTTCCTCGAGTACCGGCCGTATTTCGAGAACACCGACCTCTGGGGCACGAACCCCGGGCTCAACTGGCGCGTGAACGACTGGCTGAGCGGCGACGTCCAGGCGAACTATACGAAGAGCACCTTCCACCGCGAGGTGCCGAGCGTGCTGGTCGCCACGCCGGGCAACCTCACGGTCGACTACACGAACAACGGTGGAATTCCGGACATCGGCTCGAGCGTGAATCTCGACAACCCCGCCAACTTCTCGTGGACCGGGGGACGCCTCAACATTCAGGACGAGCGGCGTGAGACCTCGACCAAGGGCTTGCGCTTCAACGTGACGTTCGGCAAGGGCGGCCCCTTCAACGTCAAGACGGGCGTTGCCTATGACGATATCTGGCGGCACATCGCCGGGTACGACAACAGCCAGAACTGGCAGAACGCCATCTGCGGCGACAACCCGAGTCCTTCCCTTGCGGGCCCGAATTCCGAGCCTCCCTGCCAGGGCTTGAGCACCTCGACCCCGGGAGCCGGGTATCCGACGTATCCGGCCCTCGGGCAGGGCTACACGGCGGGCATGGGACCGCTCGCCTACAACGGCTCGGTCATCCCGGCGAGCGCGCTCGGCCAGTTCCTCTCGCCCGGCCCGGCAGGCTTCATCACGGTCGACTGGAACCAGCTCAAGGCGGCTTCGGATTACAACTACTTCCATAACAACGAGCCGCCCGCCTCCGGCACCAATACCGGCGCGAGCGGCGGCTACATCCGCAACACGGACACGGGGATGTACGTCGAATTCACGGGAAACACGACGATCCTCGGCCATGGCTTCCGTTATAACGCCGGCGTCCGCTGGGTGCGGACGATGCAGTACATCGGCGGCCCGGAATCGATCGCCAACCCGGTCAATGCCGGCACCCCCGGCACCACCACCTGTCCGAACAACACCACGAAGGCGCTGACGACGGCCTGCGACGGCTCCTTCTACCCGAACGCCCTGATCAACCCGACGCTGGAGAGCAACTACAATGATACGCTCCCCTCGCTCGAGCTGGTCTACAACATCCTGCCGAACTTCCTGGCGCGGTTCGGGGCCTCGAAGACCATGACCCGGCCGGACCCGTCGGCCATGCTGCCGGGGGTGAAGTTCAGCGATCCGTCGGCCGCCAACGGTACCGTGGGCAACTCGGCGTTGCAGCCCTACATCTCCAAGAACCTCGATTTCGGATTGGAGTATTACACGGGCAAGGAGGGCTATGTCGGTCTGGCGCTGTTCCAGAAGAAGGTCACGGGATTCACTTCGAACGCCAATTACACCTTCCCGTTCTCCTATCTCGCGCGATATGGCGTGACTTACGGCACGCTGACGCCGACTCAGCAGTTGGCGATCAACGGACGCGGTGGTCCTGATGCGGCGACGGTGGTGCTGACGGAGCAGGTCAACGCGACGGGTCTCCTGACGATCAGGGGCGAAGAGGCCGATTGGACGCAACCGCTCGACTTCCTGCTGCACCGCTTCAATCTCGATGGCTTCGGCTTCGTAGCCAACTACACCCACATCAGCCAGACCGGTACGGGCGCCGCGCCGGCCGTTGCGCAGGGTGTGCCGCCGGATACCTACAATCTCACGTTCTACTATGAGCACGGTCCGTACAGCTTCCGGATGTCGGAGAACTACAACGCGGCCAATGTAGTGTCCGGCTTCAACCAGAGCGGCGTCCCGCTGGCGGCGCTCTACGCGAGCTCCTACCGGGAGTGGGACATGTCTTCTTACGTGGACGTCGGGACGCTGCTGCGCTGGCCGATCAGCTTCCAGGTCACGGCCAACGCGCTCAATCTCTTCGACGGCAAGCAGCGCACGTACTTCCAGTTCCCGGACGCCACCTTCACCGAATACAATCCGGGGCGTGAGCTCATGATCGGGTTCCGGGCGAAGTTCTGACCCGACGGCAATTCGCGTCGAGTCGCGAGCGGGGTTTGCTTCCGGCAAAGCCCGCTCTGCCGCTGCAGGAAGCATGATCGGCCGTACCCGCTGGCGCATCTGCGCGCTGCTCTTCTGGGCGACGACGCTCAACTACATCGACCGCCAGGTGCTCGGCGTGCTGGCGCCGAGCCTGAGCCACGCGTTCGGCTGGACGGAGGTCGACTACAGCCACATCGTCGCGGCTTTTCAGGTGGCTTACGCGATCGGGCTGGTATTCGCAGGGACGGTGATAGATCGGCTGGGCACGCGCATCGGCTATGCGCTGTCGATCGCCGTATGGGGCCTGGCCGCGGCGAGCCATGCGCTGGCGCGTACGGTGATCGCCTTCGCGGCCGCACGCTTTGCGCTCGGCCTCGGCGAAGCCGGCAATTTTCCGGCGGCCGTGAAGACGGTCGCGGAGTGGTTTCCGCGGCGGGAGCGGGCGTTTGCCACCGGACTTTTCAATGCCGGTACCAACGTCGGGGCGGTACTGGCCCCGATCGCGGTGCCCGTCGCGGTGTCATTGTGGGGTCTGCGCTCGGGGTTTCTGCTCACGAGCGCGCTCAGCGCCCTGTGGCTCGCGACGTGGCTCATCTACTATCGCTCGCCGGAGCGGCACCCGGCGGTGTCGCCGCGCGAGCTCGAGTACATCCGCGACGTAGAAGCGGGTGGGTCGCCTCGGTCGCCACCGCTGCCGAAGCCGCTCATCCGCTGGCTGCATCTGTTGCGCTACCGGCAGGCCTGGGCGTTCGCCGCCGGGAAGTTCCTGACCGACCCGGTGTGGTGGTTTCTCCTCTTTTGGCTGCCGAAGTTCCTGCACCATCGCTACGGCTTGAATCTCTCGGAGCTCGGCCCGCCGCTCGTGGCCATCTATGTGATGGCGGATATCGGCAGCGTGGCGGGCGGTTGGATTGCGGGGCGCTTCATGAAGATGGGCTGGAGCGCCAATGCGGCGCGCAAGGGGGCGATGCTGCTCTGCGCGCTGACGGTGTTGCCGATCGTCCTTGCGCCGCGCGTTCACGAGCTCTGGGGTGCGGTGGCCATCCTCGGGGTGGCGACGGCGGGCCACCAGGGCTGGTCGGCGAACCTTCTGACCACCACCTCCGACCTGTTCCCGAGCGCCGCCGTGGCGTCAGTCGTGGGGCTCGGCGGATTCGCCGGCGCGGTGTCGGGAGCCTTGGTCTCGACCGCTGTCGGATATTTGCTGCAGGCGACGGGGAGCTACGCGCTGCTCTTCGTCGTCGCCGGCTGCATGTATCTGGTGGCGTTGGCGATCATCCACTTGCTCGTGCCGCGGCTCGCTCCTGCCGAATTGACACCGGGAATCAACCAGACAGCGTTCTAGCGTGAAAGCCAGAGACCCGGCGAATGGCTGCGGCGGCCGGCCTCAGAGCTTGTAAGCTTGCTTCGGGAGGTTGTACGCGAGGTCGCGCGCGACTGCGACCGCTTCGTCTTCAGGCAGCCGATGCTCGGCCACCAGGCGGGCGAGGAAGGCGCAGTCGATCCGCCGCGCAACGTCGTGTCGTGCCGGGATGGAAAGAAACGCGCGCGTGTCGTCGTTGAAGCCGATGGTGTTGTAGAAGCCGGCCGTCTCGGTGGTCTGCTCGCGAAAGCGCATCAGGCCCTCTGGGCTGTCGTGGAACCACCAGGCGGGGCCGAGCTTGAGGGCGGGGTAGTGGCCGGCGAGCGGCGCGAGCTCGCGGCTGTAGGTCGACTCATCGAGAGTGAAGACGATGACGGTCAGGGAGGGCTCGTTGCCGAAGCGGTTGAGCAGCGGCCGCAGGGCGCCGACGTACTCGGTGGGCACCGGGATGTCGGCCCCGACGTTGGCGCCGAAACGCTCGTAGAGAGCCGCGTTGTGGTTGCGCCACGACCCCGGATGGATCTGCAGGACGAGGCCGTCGTTCAGACTCATCCGTGCCATCTCGGTGAGCATCTGGGCACGGAAGAGCTCCGCATCGGCGCTCGCGACCGCGCCACTGCGCGCGGCGCGTACGATGCGGCCGAAGAGCGACTCGGATTCGCGGTCGCTCAGGTCCGCCGTCCGCGCGGTCGGATGTCCGTGGTCGGTGGACGTGGCGCCCAGCTGCTTGAAGAAGGCGCGGCGCCGGCGATGCGCGGCGAGATAACCTCGCCAGGAGCCCGTGTCCTCGCCGCTGAGCTCGCCCAGGCGCTGCAGCGCCGCCGCGAAGCCGGGCGCCTCCGGGTCGACGACCGGATCGGGCCGGTAGGCGGTGATGATGCGGCCCTGCCAGCCGCTCGCGCGGATCGCCGCGTGCTGAGCGAGATCCTCGAGCGGCGACTCGGTCGTGGCGAGCACTTCGATCCCGAAGCGCTCGAAGAGGGCGCGAGGACGAAAAGCATCTTGCGCCAGGCGCTCGGCGATGTGGTCATACGTGCGGTCGGCATTCGCGGGCGCGAGGGGCGCGTCGGCTTCGAAAACTGCGCTCAGCACCCAATCGAGCCAGAGCCGGGTCGGAGTGCCGCGGAAGAGATGATAGTGCTCGGCGAAGCTGCGCCAGATGGCGCGCGGCGCGAGAGCGGCCTGCGGCGCGCCGCCGAGCGGGACGAGGCCCAGCTCCTCGAGGCTCAGGCCCTGGCTGTAGAGCATGCGCGTGATGTAATGATCCGGTGTCAGCAGCAGCGACACCGGATCGCTGAACGGCGCGTTGTCCGCGAACCAGCGCGGGTCGGTGTGACCGTGCGGGCTGATGATGGGCAGGGCACGAACGGTGTTGTAGAGTCTGCGTGCGACGGCGCGCGTGCCGGGGTCCGCCGGGAACAGGCGGTCCGGATGCAGCGCGCCGGCAGAATCCCGATTGGAGTTATTTTTCATGGCAAATCCTCGTACGTTTCCTGGAGCATCCGCCTCCCTGGATGCGGGTCTCAGAGGGGGCACGGCGCACGAGCGGGAGATCATCGCGGCGCGCGTCATCGTCACCTGTCCCGGACGCAATTTCGTGACGCTCAAGATCGAGACGCGCTCGGGCGTCTTCGGCCTCGGCGATGCGACTCTCAACGGTCGGGAGCTCGCCGTCGCGGCGTACCTCGAGCATCACGTGATCCCCAATCTCATCGGACGTGACGCCGGGCGCATCGAGGATACCTGGCAATTCTTCTATCGTGGCGCCTACTGGCGGCGTGGGCCCGTGACCATGACGGCCATCGCCGCCGTGGATGTGGCGCTGTGGGACATCCTCGGCAAGATGGCGGGGCTGCCGCTTTATCGCCTGCTCGGCGGGCGCTCGCGCGACGGCGTGCTGGTCTATGGGCATGCGAACGGAAAGGACATCGAGGAGGCGAGCGCGGAGGTGGGGCGGTACGTCTCCATGGGCTACCGCGCGGTGCGCGCGCAATGCGGTGTCCCGGGACTCAAGAAGCCTTACGGCGTCTCGCGGCTCAAGGACGCATATGAGCCCGCGGAGAGCGAGCTGCCGCTCGAGACCGAGTGGTCGACGCCCGGATACCTCGACATCGTGCCGAAGCTCTTCGAGCGGCTGCGAGGGGACCATGGCGGCAAGGTCGAGCTGCTCCACGATGTGCATCATCGTCTGACGCCCGTGGAGGCGGCGCGGCTGGCGCGCGACCTGGAGCCGCACCGGCTCTTCTGGCTGGAGGATGCGACGCCGGCGGACAATCCGGACGGCTTCGAGCTCATCCGCCGCCACTCGGTCACGCCGCTCGCGGTGGGCGAGGTATTCAACTCCATCTGGGACTGCAAGCGGCTCATCGAAGGGCGGCTCATCGACTTCATCCGCTCCACGATCGTGCACGCCGGCGGTATCACGCACGTGCGCCGCATCGCTGACCTGGCCGCGATGTACCAGGTGCGCACCGGCTTTCACGGCGCAACCGACCTCTCGCCCGTGACGATGGGGGCGGCGCTGCATTTCGATACGTGGGTCCCCAACTTCGGTATCCAGGAGTACATGCGCCACTCCGATCAGACGGACGAGGTCTTTCCCCACGACTACGTCTTCCGCGACGGCAGGCTGCACTGCGGGGAAAGCCCGGGTCACGGCGTCACCATGGACGAGAAGGCCGCGGAGCGCTTTCCCTACAGCCCGAAACAGCTGCCGATCGCGCGCCTGGAGGACGGCTCCATGTGGGACTGGTGAGGGTATCACTGGCGGCCGGGTCATGAGCTCTCATCTGGGCACCGGGACATCGGCGGGCGGGCAGCCCGGGGTGCGCCCCGGTGAGCCTTCGACGTAGGGAACGCAGAAGGCCTCGTAATGTGCGAGCGTGTCGGGCGGCGGCGCCACGCCCGCGGGCAGCGGCCGATGCGAGATCGACTGGAAGTAGGCGATGCTGGCATCGCGCCACCACTGCGCATCCTGCTGCTGGATTGCCAGGAAATCCGCGGTCAGACGATAGCGCTGTGGATCAACATACGCTGAAAGCGTGCTCCAGGTCTGCCGCGCCCCGGTGACCCACTCGGCGCCCCGCTCGTAGTGCAGCACCAGGGACTCCCAGAGCGTGCGCCCGGAGCGCAGGCGGTAGTCCCACGAGAGGTGATGGAACCAGAGGAGCAGGCTCTCGGGGCAGGCCGCGGGATCGGCCAGCGGCGCGGCGACGTGCGGCGAGTACTGCGCGATCGCATTGCTTCCGCTGGCCGTACGGTCGAAGCCGATACCCTGCGCATCGGCGCGGCTGTAGTAGGTGCTGCTCCAGTCAGGTGGCGTTCCGTGCGCGGGCGCCACCCAGGGGCCCGGACCGAAGTGGCTGCCGGCGGCCATCTGACTCGCGAGGCCGAGCGGGGTCATGTAGTCGACCGCGGCCTCACGCGATTCCATCATCATCCTCACCACGGGCTCGAGGAAACGGCGATCGCCGGTGAAGGTCATCCCGACCCACTCTTGCGCGATCCGGCGCGCGGAGAGGCCGGGGTTCCAGGCGAGGCGGCCGAACGCATACCAGTTGGCCTGGTTGAAGATCGACCCGCACCAGTTGCGGTCGGACCCGGTGTTGGCGACGCCCGCGATCGCCGTCAGCTTCTCGCCGTAGAGCGAGCCGTCGATGACCCGCGCCACGGTCGAGCCCGCTCCCTTGGCCCAGGTGTCATCGCGCAGCGTCTCCTCGAAGAGCGGCCCCAGGTAGACGAAGCTCGTCCGCTGGCCGAGGTACTCCTTGGTCACCTGCAGCTCGAGCATCAGGTTGGTGTGCGGCATCGCGCCGAAGAGCGGATGGAAGGGCTCGCGCGGCTGGAAGTCGATGGGGCCGTTCTTCACCTGCACCAGCACGTTATCGGCGAATTTGCCGTCGAGCGGCTCGAAGGTGTCGTACGCCTGCCTGGCGCGGTCCTCGGAGTGACTGCCGGTCGAGTAGACGAAGGCGCGCCACATCACGATGCCGCCGTGCGCGGCCAGCGCGTGCGCGAGCAGGTTGGCCCCCTGCGCCTGCGTGCGCCCGTAGTCCTCGGGCCCCGGTTGTCCCTCGGAGTTGGCTTTCATCAGGAGGCCGCCGAAGTCGGGGATGTCGCGATAGATCTCGGCGACCTTCGCGCGCCACCAGCCCTGCACCCGCGGGTCGAGGGGATCGGCCGACTTGAGCTTGCCCAGAGTCACGGGCGTGCTGAACGGGACGGAGAGATAGACCCTGATGCCATAGGGGCGCAGCACGGTCGCGAGCGCCGCGACCTTGTGAAGATAGAGCGGTGTCAGGATGAAAGGAGTTGCGTTGACGTTGTTGAGCACCGCCCCGTTGATGCCGATGGAAGCGCAGGCGCGCGCATAGTCGGTGTAGCGCGGGGACAGGTGCTGCGGCAGGCTCTCCCATTTCCAGAGGGAGTCGCCCGCGTAGCCGCGCTCCACGGTGCCGTTCAGGTTATCCCAGTGATCGAGCACGCGGCGCTCGATCCTGGGGCTCGAGACGATGTCGAGACGATCGATGGGCGCGCGTGTCTGCAGCAGACGGAGGAAGCCAAAGGCGCCGTAGAGCACGCCAATGTCGCTGTTCGCCGCGATGACGGTGGTCCGGCGGCCCTGAACCGTGACCGTGCGGATGAGATAGCCTTGCGCGCCCACCGCCGCCAGCTCGAGCGACAGGCTCTTCACCAGGCCGGATGAGCGCGGGGTCCCGAAAAGAACCGCGCCGTCCCGCCTCACATCGGCCGTCACCGGCGGTGAGGCGCCCAACAGTCCGGTCAGGCCGCGCAGCAGCTCGGCCTGCGCGGCGCGCAAAGTAGGGGAGGGGTCGGGGGAGCCGATGACCTCGGTCGCCGACGCGCGATAGCGCGAGAGCCACTGGCCCGCGACGGGCACGTAGCGCAGCCAGAGGCTGTAGCCATCCTCCGCGGGCATCGCGGCCGCATACGAGGTCCCGGTCACCAGCATGCATGCCGTCGCGATCGCCCCTCCGAGCACCATGACCGCGAGCGCGGACGCTCGCCTGCTCATTCGCGGGATCGGATGCGGCATGGAAACCTTTCGGGCAGCCGGGTGACCGGGGTCGAATGATAGCGTTATCATACACTCCCGCTCAATGCCCGGGCACGAATATCAGGCATTCAAGGCCATTGCCGGATCTGCAGCCGCAGAGAGAGGACCGCATCATGATGATCACAGCCACGCGCGCCCGCGCGACAGCCGCCTGGCTGGCCGCCGCACTGACGTTGGCGGCCGGCGCGAGCGTCGCCGCGCCGGCGCCCCAGCGTCCCTACCGCAACTTCAGCGTGGCGATCTATATCCCGGTCTTCTCCACGCGGCAGCTCGCGGACCCGCAAGTGCTGCGGCAGCAGTTCGACCGCATCTGGAGCCAGGTCCATTTCAACAAGGTGTATCTCGAGGACTATCGCAGCGGGGTGTTCGCCGACCCGGCCTCGCTCGACAGGATTGCGCGCTTCTTCAGGGCGCGCGGCATCACCGTCGACGGCGGGCTCACGCTCACCGCACCGGACGTGGGCGGTCAGTTCCGCACCTTCGATTACGAGAACCCGCAGGACATCGCCACGGCGCAGCGCGCGGTGCGGATGGCGGCGAGCCACTTCGATACGGTGATTCTCGATGACTTCTCTTTTTACAACACGCGCAGCGCCGCCGACATCCGCGCCAAGGGCGCGCGGAGCTGGACTCAGTACCGGCTCGACAGGATGCGCTGGGTGGCACAGCACCTCATCCTCGCAACGGCGCGCAGCGCCAACCCGCGCGCCAAGGTGATCATCAAGTACCCGAACTGGTACGAGCATTTCCAGGGGCTGGGCTTCGATCTGGATCGCGAGGCGCAGATGTTCGACTACATCTACACCGGCACCGAGACGCGCGATCCGGTTGCGACCTATCAGCTGCTGCAGCAGTACGAGAGCTACCTGGTCTTCGGCTACTACAGCAACATCCGCCCGCACGGCGGCAATCTCGGCGGCTGGGTGGATACCTTCGATACGCTCTACGCGGACCGGTACGCCGAGCAGCTCTGGGACACGATGTTCGCCAAGGCGCCGGAAATCACGCTCTTCAGCTGGTCGCAGCTTGCCTCTGCGGCGCCGGCGATCGCGGGCGACCGGCCCTGGGCCGGCGACCACACCAGCTTCGACTGGAGCGCCATGCAGGACTCCTTCCAGGCGCCGGCGGGCAGCGAGGCGGTGGCGGGGTGGGCGCACGTAGCGGGTTATTCGCTGGCGCAGGTCGACGGCGTGGTCGGCAAGCTCGGGGCGCCGATCGGCATCGCGAGCTACAAGCCCTTCCAGTCCTCCTCCGAGGAGGACTTCCTGCAGAACTACCTCGGCAACATCGGCATCCCGATCGATCTGACGCCGCGCTTCCCGAAGGGTGCGCCGGTCGTGCTGCTCACCGAGGAGGCGGCCTTCGATCGCAACCTCGTGCAGGAGATCGAGGCCAATCTCGCGGCGGGCGGGCAGGTGATCATCACCTCCGGCCTGCTGCACGCGCTCGCGCACAGGGGCTTCGAGAACGTGGCCGAGATCGCCTACAGCGGGTTACCCATCGCGGCGCGCCATTACTACGGCACCTTCGGGGCCCATGGCGGCGGCGACCTCGACGTGCCGGGGCGTAGAAACAAGCCGGTGATCTTCCCGCAGATCCGCTTCTATACCAACGACAGCTGGCCGCTGATCCGCGGTGAGGCGGCGGCCAACGCCGTGCCCATTCTGCTCGAGACCCCCTACGCGCGCGGGGAGCTCTACGTGCTCGACGTGCCGGCCAACATGGGCGAGCTCTACGAGTTGCCGCAGCCGGTGCTGGATGAGTTGCGGGGCTATGTACTCGCGCGGTTCCCGCTGCGGATGAACGCCCCCGCGCTCGTCAGCCTGTTCGCGTACGACAACCATACCTTCGTGGTGGAGTCGTACCGCGCGAGCCCGGCGGCGGTGCGCATCTTCGTCAAGAGCGGCGCCTCCCGGCTGGTCGATCTCGCCTCCGGGCAGAGCCTGCCGCCGGCGCCAGGGATCGGTCCGGGGCCGGCGCCGGGGCAAGCGGACGAGACGAGCTTCGTGGTGCAGCTGCCGCCGCACTCCTACCGGGCATTCGCGATCCGATGAGCAAGCCGGCCCGCAGGACCCGTACGCGTCTGCGCACCGGCGCGACCATCAAGGATGTCGCCCGGCACGCCGTGCAGCTGGTGCTGGAGAAGTGCGAGCCGACCCCGGTCGCCTCGCGCCGAGCCGTGCGGCGGCTTCTTGCCGGCGCGGTCGTCGGCGTTCTGTTGCCGCCGCCGCTCGGCGAATCATCGATCGTACGCACGGAGCTGGGCGCGGCGCGCCTGCCAGTGGTGACGGTCGCGGCCGGCCGCCCGCCGGCCGACGCCATGTGCGTGCCGCGCGACCTCACGGTCGTCGGCTTCGACGACACGCTCATCGCCTCGACCGTCTGGCCGGAGCTCACCACCATCCAACAGCCCATCGCCCGCATGGCGGAGAGGCCGTCGACATGTTGGTCGCGGCCGTGCGGCGCAGCCGCTCCGCAGGGCTCGGCGCAGGGAAGGAGCCGAGCAGCCTGCTGCACCGGCTCATTCCGCACGCCCTGATCGCGCGCCAGTCGGCGGCCGCGCCGAAGCCCGCGGAACGCACTTGACAGGGGCGGACCGGTGCGCGATGTTAACGCTAACAGTACCGCATCCGTGAGCGCCCGGGGAGGCGCTTCCATGCTCGATTCCCTGCCGCGCGATTGGCGCCAGGCGACGCTGCTCGGGCGCCTCCTGACCCGCGAGGGGCCGACTCCCGTCCTCATTCGCCACGGGCGGGTGCTGGACGTTGCGGCTTTCGCGCCGACCACGTCCGAGTTCGTCGCCCGCTGGCGGGGGCAGGCGGACGTGCCGGGCAAGGACCTGGGCGACCTCGCAACGATGCCGCTGCAGCCCGCTTGGGACCGCAAGGACGAACAGCAGGGCACAGCGCTGCTCTCACCCGTCGATTTGCAATGCTTGAAGGCGTGCGGAGTGACCTTCGCGGTATCCGCGCTGGAGCGCGTGATCGAGGAGCGTGCGCGCGGCGACGTGGCGGCCGCTCAGAGTGTTCGCGAGGCGCTGGAGCAACGCGTCGGGACGCAGATCGGCGCAGTTCGGCCCGGCACACCCGAAGCCGCGCGGCTGAAGGAGGCGCTGCTGGCGGCAGGCATCTGGTCGCAGTACCTCGAGGTTGCCATCGGGCCGGATGCCGAGGTCTTCACCAAGGGCCCCGTGCTGTCGTCCGTCGGCTGGGGGGACTGGATCGGGGTCCGCTCGGATTCCAAGTGGAACAACCCCGAGCCCGAGATCGTGCTCGTCTGCGACCCGGCGGGGCGCGCGGTCGGCGCCACGCTCGGCAACGACGTCAACCTGCGCGACATCGAGGGCCGCAGCGCCCTGCTGCTGGGCAAGGCGAAAGACAACAACGCCTCCTGCGCGGTCGGCCCCTTCATCCGGCTGTTCGATGGCAGCTTCACCCTGGACCACGTGCGCACGGCGGAAGTGACGCTGGAGGTGCGGGGCGAGGAGGGCTACGTGCTCGAGGGCGCGAGCTCCATGCGTCTCATCAGCCGCGATCCGCTCGAGCTCATCGGCCAGACCATCGGGCGCCATCACCATTATCCGGACGGGTTCGCGCTCTTCCTCGGCACCATGTTCGCCCCGATCGCGGACCGCGACACGCCGGGACTCGGCTTCACCCATCGCCGCGGTGACCTGGTCAGGATTGCGAGCGAGCGGCTGGGGACACTGCAGAACCGCGTCACTCATTGCGAGCACGCGCCGCCCTGGACGCTCGGCATCGGCGCGCTCATGCGCAATCTCGCCGCCCGCGGCCTGCTGCGGCCCGACTGAGAAGCGCGCATACTTGCGCGGCAATGCCTCAAGGCCAATGACTTAACCAGACAGTGAGGGGGTTCTAATGAGCAAGGGCAATCCGGGACTCGTGGCGGCGCTCACGGTCGCGGCAACTCTGGGGGGACTGCTGTTCGGCTACGACACGGCGGTGATCTCCGGAGTGACCGATGCGATCACGCATAATTTCGTGCTGCCCCGGCATCTCGCGGAGGCGGACGCCAACATCCTTTCCGGCCTCGCGATCTCGATGGCGCTCCTCGGCTGCGTCATCGGCGCGGGCCTGGCGGGTCCCATCTCGACCAAGATCGGCCGCAAGGGCGGGCTCATCATCGCCGGCGTGCTGTTCTTCCTGTCATCCCTCGGCGCCGGCTATCCGGAATTCTTCTGGAGCATTTTCGGCGCCACCGGCTATCACGCCCTGCCGGCCTTCCTCGGCTACCGTCTGCTCGCGGGCATGGCCATCGGCATGGCCTCGATGCTGGCGCCCATGTACATCGCGGAGGTGGCGCCACCCGCCTCGCGCGGCATGTTGGTCACCTTTCAGCAGATTGCGATCGTCGTCGGCATCACGCTGGTCTACTTCGTCAACTGGGCCATCCAGACGGGCCATACCCGCGAGTACCTGATGACGACCGCATGGCGGCACATGCTGGCATCGGCGGCTATTCCGGCCGCGCTGCTCATCATCTTCATGCTGATGGTGCCGGAGACGCCGCGCTTCATGGTGCTGAAGGATCGCGACGCGGACGCGCTGTCATTGCTCAAGCGCCTGGTCGGTGACTCGGAAGCGCAATCGACCCTGCAGCAGATCAAGGGCACCCTGGTGGAGCACACCCGGCCGCTGCTGAGCTTCGGCTGGCTGGTGCTGATCGTGGGCATCATGCTCTCGATCTTCCAGCAGGTCGTCGGCATCAACGCCGTGCTCTACTACGCGCCGCACATGTTCGAGAACATGGGCGCCTCCACGACCCAGGCGTTGTGGGATTCGGCGATCTACAGCGGCGTGACCATGACTGTGTTCACGCTGATCGCAACCTTCACGGTGGACAGGATCGGGCGCAAGCCGCTTTTGGTCGCGGGCGCTTTGATCATGGCGGCGGCCATGATCCTGCTCGGCTTCCTCTTCGATCGGCATCTGGTCGCCGCGACGGTCGGGCAGACGAGCGCCGCGGCGGGATCCTCGTACATCGCGCTGGGAGCCGTCGTCGTTTACATACTGGGGTTCTCGTTCTCCTGGGGGCCCGTGGTGTGGGTGATGCTGTCGGAGATCTATCCCAACTCGATCCGCGGCAAGGCGATGTCGATCGCGGTGGCGGCGCAGTGGATCATGAATTTCGTGGTGTCGACGACCTTCCCGATCATGGACGGCAGCAGCTCCCTCAACGCGCAGTTCAACCACGGCTTCGCCTATTGGGTGTATGGCGTCTGCTCGATCGTCGCGGCGCTCTTCGTCATCCGTTTCGTGCCGGAGACCAAGGGCCGTCCGCTCGAGTCCATCCAGGAGCTCTGGCACTCCCACGGCTCTGAGGCTAGCGCCGCCTCCCCGCGAGTCGCGGGGCAGTGAGCGAGACATTATCGCTTGCCGATGGCGACCTGACGCTCGAGCTCCTGCCTGACCTCGGCGCCGCGGTGGCGACGCTGCGGTACCAGGGGATCGATGTGCTGCGGCCGACGCCGCCGGGCGTCGATGATCCGTTCGAGACGGCGGCGTTCGCTCTCGTGCCCTACGCGAACAGGATCGCGGACGGGCGCTTCCGGGTAGGCGAGCGCGAGGTCGAGATCGAGCGCAATGCGCCAGGGCAGGCGCATCCGCTGCACGGGCACGCGTGGCGCAAGCCCTGGCGCGTCGAGTCGATGGCTCGCGACCACGCGGTGCTCTCGTTCGAGCACGCGGCCGACAGCTGGCCCTGGCATTACAGCGCGACTCAAAGCCTGACACTGCGCGCGGACAGCCTCGAGGTGGCACTCTCGCTCGAGAACCGCGACTCGACCTCGATGCCCGCCGGTCTCGGCTGGCACCCGTACTTCCACAAAGGGCCGCTGACGCAGCTCAAGGCCCATCTGGAGGGAGTGTGGCTCACGGACGAGGAGAGCCTGCCGGTGCGGCTGGCCCACGGGACGCGGTTCGGCCAGTGGGGTCGTGGGGACAAGCTGGCCGTGCCGGAGCTGATCGATCACTGCCACACCGGCTGGCCTGGAGTGGCGGAGATCCTGCTGCCCGAGGAGAGACTGCGCCTGGCGCTCACGGCGAGCCGCGCGCTGCGCTGGCTGCACATCTACAGCCCCCCGGGCAAGGACTTCTTCTGCCTCGAACCGGTGAGCCAGATGCCGAATGCGGTGAACCGTTCGGCGCCGCCCGCACTCACCGGTCAGAAGCTGCTCGCGCCGGGAGAGCGCTTCGATGCGCGCGTGACCTTGAGCATTGTCAGGTCAGACAATTGAGGTGGATGCAGGTATGCTCCCCGCTCATGGATGCCACGCACGTCTGCAGAGTCGGAGCCGAGCTCGGCGAGGGCCCCGTTTGGGTGGAACGCGAGTCGGCGCTCTGGTTCGTCGACATCAAGTCGCGGCGTGCGCACCGCTGGCATCCGGCAACGCGCGAGCTGCGCTTCTGGGCCGCGCCTGAGCAGCCGGGATTCATCGAGCCGCTGCGCGGCGGCGGCTTCATCGTGGGCCTGAAGACGGGGCTGCATCGGTTCGATCCGCAATCTGATGAGTTCGTACACCTGGCGGACGTCGAGCCAGGCCTCCCAGCCAACCGTCTGAATGACGGTAGCGTGAGCCCGGAGGGCGCGCTCTGGTTCGGCTCGATGCATGATCCGGAGGCCGAGGCTAGTGGTGTCCTGTACCGTCTGGATGCGCAGGGGCGCTGCGTAGCTCTCGATAAGGGCTATGTCATCACGAATGGTCCGGCGTTCAGTCCCGACGGGCGCGTCTTCTATCACACCGACACGTCCAATCGGACGGTGTACGCCTTCGACCGGCCCGATCCGGACACACTCACGCACAAGCGCGTCTTCGTGCGGATCGAGGAGGGCGGCGGGTGGCCCGACGGCACCACGGTCGATCAGGAAGGCTGCCTGTGGATCGCCATGTGGGGCGGCTGGGGCGTGCGGCGTTACTCGCCCGAGGGCAAGTTGCTCACGACCGTGCGCCTGCCGTGCGCCCAGGTCACGAAGATCGCCTTCGGCGGGCCGGATCTGCGCACGGCTTATGTCACCACCGCGTGGAAGGGGATGACGCAGGAGCAGCGCGCGGCGCAGCCTCTTGCGGGCGACCTCTTCAGCTTCGAGGCGCCGGCGCCCGGGCTGCGGCCGGTGGAAGTCAGCATCGTTCCAACACGTTAACCATTCCAGGAGAGCAATGGCAGATGGCGGCGATCTATCCTGACTTGAAGGGCCAGGTCGTGCTGGTCACCGGCGGCGGCTCGGGCATCGGCGAGGCGATCGTGCGCCAGTTCGCGGCGCAGCAGGCCAAGGTCGCCTTCATCGACATCGCCATCGAGCCTTCGCGCGCGCTGGTGCGGGAGCTCGCGGAGGTGGGGACGCCCGTGCACTTCGAGCCGTGCGACCTCACGGAGATTCCGGCGCTGCAGCGCTCCGTGGCGGCGATTCGCAAGCACCTGGGGCCCATCCACGTGCTGGTCAACAACGCCGCGCACGATGAGCGGCACCCCACCGAGGAAGTGACCGAGGAAGTCTGGGACAGCCGCATCGCGGTGAATCTCAAGCACCAGTTCTTCTGCTCGCAGGCAGTGATCCCGGACATGAAGGCCGCGGGCCGCGGCTCGATCATCAACCTGGGCTCGGTCTCCTGGATCATCGGCCAGGGCGGGATGGCGGCCTATACGGCGTCGAAGTCGGCCGTGTTGGGTCTGACGCGCTCTCTGGCCCGCGACTTCGGTGCCTACGGGATCCGGGTCAACGCCGTGGCGCCCGGCTGGATTATGACCAAACGTCAGATCGAGAAGTGGGTCACGCCGGAGGCCGAGGCGGAAATCATGGCCCGGCAGTGCTTGAAGCGGAAGCTCGAGCCCGCCGAGGTGGCGAAATTCATCGTATTTCTCGCCTCGGAAGAGGCGAGCGCGTGCACGAATCAGCACTATATCGTGGACGGCGGCTGGGTTTAGCCCTGCCGTGACTTCCGGCCCCGGCGCGGGCATACTGATACGCGTCATGGCCTCCCTCATCCACCAGATTGGGTCGATTACCTGCCCGGCTTTCTAAGAAAGCCGGGTCTGTGTTGCGCTCGATCGAGGTGAAAATGCGATGAGGACTCCTTTCCATGACTCCACAAGAAGCGGTATTAAAAGAGCCTGTCACGCAGGCGCTTTGCCTGCGGGTCAGTGCTGACGCTGATCCGGGCGCGCTCGCCCGCGTCCTGATGTGTTTCCAGACCCTAAACGTCGTGCCACGCCGCGTAGTCGCGGAGCTCGGGACGACGGGTACGCTGTACATCCGGATCGACATCACCGGGCTCACGGAGGGGCATCTCTCGCTCATTGCCGCCAAGATCGGGCAGGTGCCCTGCGTGGGGAACGCTTACTGGCACCGTCTTTAGGCCCGCGGGTACACCTTGGCTGAGCGGTAGCCGGCGAGGTAGGCTGCGCAACCGCAACAGAAGTCCGGGATCCAGTGAAAGCGCTCATCATTGGCAGCGGTCTGCTCGGCATTACGTCCGCCTACTTTCTCTCGCGCCGCGGCTGGGAGGTCACCGTCCTCGACCGCCAGGAGGGCCCGGGACAGGAGACGAGCTTCGCCAACGGCTCGCTGCTGACACCCAGCATGCCTGAGCCCTGGAACGCGCCGGGGAGCTGGAAGGTGCTGCTGGCGTCCCTCGGCCGTTCCGACTCGCCCCTCAAGTTACGATTGAAAGCCCTGCCGAGCCTCGCGGGATGGGGAACGGGGTTTCTGCGCAATTCCAGCGCCGAGCGTTACCACCGCAACACGGTCAGGAACCTCAAGCTGGCACTGCATTCGATCGAGGTGCTGGGGCGGCTGCGCCAGGAGATAGGAATCGAGTACGGCTGCGCCATGGACGGCTCGTTGCGAATCATTCGCGATCCTGCCGCGCTCGACCGGGCGCTCGAGTGGGCGCAGAAGCTGCGGCCCGATGGCCTCACCTGGCGGCGCGTGACGCCCGATGAGATGGTGAAAATGGAGCCGGCGCTCGCTCCCATCGCCAAACAGCTCGCGGGTGGCATCCACTATCCGGTCGATGAGACCGGCAACGCCTACAAGTTCTGTGCGGGACTCGCGGACCGCGCGCGCCGGGGCGGGGTGGAGTTCCGCTTCCGCACCCCGGTCACGGGAATCGAGGTCCGCCGGGGCAACGTGGCGGCGGTGCTGAGCGGTGGCAATCGCTTCACCGCCGACCGTTATATCGTCGCCGCCGGCAGCTACAGTCCGCTGCTGCTGAAGGAGCTGGGGCTCAAAGTGCCGGTGCGGCCCGCGAAGGGCTACTCGATCACTTTCGACAACCCTCCCCGATTCGATCCGCCGCTTCGCCAGCCCATCGCCGACGACGACTTTCATGCGGTTGTAGTGCCGCTCGAGAACGTCATCCGGGTGGCGGGGACCGCGGAGTTCACCGGCTACGACCTGTCGCTCACGGAGTCCCGCATCCAGAACCTGCTGACGTTGGTGCGGCAGGTGCTGCCGGCGGGGAAATTCGAGCGGGCGCAGGCGAAGCCGTGGTGCGGCCTGCGGCCGATGTCGGTGGATGGAGTGCCTATCATCGGGCCGACGCCGATCGGGAATCTCTGGGTCAACACCGGGCACGGGCATCTCGGATGGACGATGGCGGCGGGGTCGGGGCAACTGCTGTCGGACCTGATGACGGGGGGGTCGCCGGGAGTCAATCCGGAGGCCTACTCGCTCGCGAGATTCAACGGCGCAGGCTGAGACGAGCCTTCAGCTCGCAAGGGTAGCGTAGAAAGCCCGAGCTCATGCTCGGCACATTAAATCGCTATGCGCGATTTTTTGGATTCAAACGGACGTAGATGCAGTTGTGCACCTTACTCCCCCTGGGCAGGTGCATATGCTTCGTAATGAAGCTATTAGCAAGCATCGGTAATGTAAAAGCTGCGGACACAATAGGATGAGCGTGTCTTATGAGCTGAGATCTACGTTTAGACGTTGCCGCGGGCTGCTGGGTTCTGATGCCGCCTTTCGCCCGCATTCAGGCATGCGTTCTTTCCTAAGCAGCTCGCCTACGTTTCCGCGCTGGGGGCGGGGCGCATACGCCCGGGAACTAGCTATGACGGTTAGGCGAACCGCTTGTGGGTGGAGATGGTGGAATGGGTAAACCGAACCGTGCGCCTTCACGCTTGAGGGAAACATTCTACACCGCTCTTGCATCCAGCGTGACTCTCCTGTTTGTCCGTTATATCGGCACAGTCGTCAAAGCCGGTGCTTCCTATTTTCAGCAACCTGATGTCGTCTATTACACGCAGGAGATGCCAGCGTTCCCCATAGCGTACAAGAACAACAAACCAGCCCCAGCGGACATTCAAAGCGAGGCGCTCTTGGGAGAGCCGATCGAAAACCTGCAGTTGCAGGTGCGGATTACTGCGGAAAGGAGCCAGTCAGTCTTGTCGGTACGAATCCCATTCTCATCGGACGACGGATATCTCGGTGGCTGGATGACTAAAAGCGAGGATCCGTCCAGCGGCTATATGCTTGATGCTAAGACGGAGCACACGTTTCACGGGCTCCTCCCGGGTGACGAAGTCAACTTCTATCTGTATCTCACAAACGCAAAATCAGATCTTGCTGACCGCATTCAGGTTTTTGACGGTCAAGGGCGTCCGGCTTCGCACTACCATTATGTTCCCGTTCGTAGCGATGCGATTATCATCTCACGCAGGAGGGGCCGGATCTACTTTGTCTGCGTCGCGTTTGTCGTAATTCTATTATTGGGCGTAATTCTATTGATGGGTGTTTCACGCGTGCGCGAGCATTGGCAGGCGAGCATCAGTGCCGATACGCAATGCCTTGCAAATGTGAGGGAGCCTGCGCCTACGAGCTCGCGAGGCTCAGGGGGCGAGGGATCAGACGAGCCGGGACCCTCCCCCGAGCCACTGGACGGCGATGGGGGAATGAGGTCATCCTGCTCGAGTCCCGGGTACCATGATCGAGGACCTGGCGGCCATAAAGGGTCATCGGGGAGAGGGGCCGGGGAGAAGACATAAGGGGATAGCCGGTGCAAAGAGACATTCGTGAGTCGGACCTTTATCGGGAAGCCGAGTCCCTATACCGGACCTTCCGTCGGCCAGGGAGCGGGCTCATCGCCGATGCCGCGGAGATCTCGGCGCATGGCGCCCAGGCCGTCTTCACGGGCACGCTGATCGACTCCGGGAACGAGGCGGCCTCCCGCATCTGCCTGACGGACCTGACAAGTGGCGACACACGGGTTCTGACCTTCGGTCCCAACACCGACCGGGCGCCGAGGCTCGCGCCCGACGGCGGGCAGATCGCTTTTCTGTCCGACCGGCGCAAGGCGGGCGATTTCCAGCTGTACCTGCTCGATCGCGAGAGCGGAGAGGTCAGCGCCACCCCGGCGGTCGATGGCTGGGTGGAATATCTCCACTGGTCGCCGGACGGGCGCCGCATCCTTCTCGGCGTCGCCGGGCACGGGGCGGACGTCGCCGGCGCGCAGGGTGCGGCAGCGACCAAGACGACCGCACAGGATCTGCCCGCATGGCTGCCGACGGTCGAAACAGGGGAGGAGACTTATCGCTGGCGGCGCGCCTGGGTCTATGAACTGGAAGAGAACAGTGTCAGCCAGGTCGGTCGGGCAGACAGCAATATCTGGGAGGCGGCGTGGTGCGGCAATGACGCCATCACGGCGGTCGTGTCTCCGGGTCCCAGCGAGGGGCTCTGGTACACGGCCCGGCTGACGGTAATCGAGACGGAGGACGGTGCCAGCCGGGATCTCTACAAACCGGAAGATCAGCTCGGCTGGCCTAGCGCCTCGCCCTCCGGGCGCCACATCGCAGTGGTCGAGGCGCTCTGCAGCGATCGTTGGATCGTGGCAGGGGACTTGCGAATCATCGACACCCGCAACGGGGAGATCAGCAAGGTTGCCACGAAGGGAATCGACGTCACACACACCGAGTGGCGCTCGGACCGATTTCTGCTGCTCGCGGGGCATCGTGGCTTCGAGACCGTCGTTGCGCTCTACGATGTCCAGACGGGTGAGGTAGAAGAAGTTTGGCGCAGCGAGGAGATCACGACCGGCGGCTTCTATACCACAGTGGCGGGGTTTGGCGAGCCGGGGGACTGCGCGCTCGTGGGCGAGGGCTTCAAGCGCGCGCCGGAGATCGCCGTCATCCGCCGCCGCGAGTACCAAACCATCAAGTCATTCGACCCCGGCGCCGAGGAGGCGCTCGCGGCGCTCGCCGGCGTCGAGACGGTGAAGTGGCAGGCGCTGGATGGACTCGAGATCCAGGGGCTGCTGCTGAAGCCAGCGGGGCGCCCGCCCCATCCGCTCGTCATGATGGTGCATGGCGGGCCGGTGTGGCATTACCGGCCTTACTGGATGGGGCGCAGGAGCATTGGAACGCTAATGCTGCTCAAGCGGGGCTATGCCATTTTCCTGCCCAACCCGCGGGGCAGCACCGGGCGGGGGCAGGCGTTCGTTCGGCCTGTGGCCGGGGATATGGGGGGAGCGGATACCTACGACTATCTCTCCGGCCTCGATTACCTGGCCGAGCAGGGCATCGCCGATCCTGACCGGCTCGGGGTGACCGGGGGCAGCTATGGCGGCTATATGACGGCGTGGCTGATCACTCAAGACCCGCGCTTTGGCGCCGCCGTTGCGGTGTCACCTGTGACGAACCAGGTCACGGAGCACCTCATCTCCAACATCGGGCATTTCGTGGCGCTCTTCCTCAAAGACACCTACGTCAACCCGGGCGGCAAGTACTACGAGCGCAGCCCGATCATGCATGCCCGGAAAGCCAAAACGCCCACACTTTCCACTTGTGGCGCGCTCGATCGCTGCACTCCTCCCGAAGAAGCCGTGCAGTTCCACAACGCGTTGCTGGAGAACGGCGTGAAATCCGTGCTGGTGACTTACCCGCAGGAAGGCCATGGCGTGCGCAAGTGGCCGGCCATCGTGGATTACGCGGCGCGGATGGTGGGGTGGTTCGAGGAGCACATTCCCGCGGGAACGAAGCGCTCGTGAGGCGCCAGACACGACCGCCTCCAGCCACTGAAGTCAGTGGCTGGGCATCATTTCACGTTGCTGGTAGAGCATCGCTTCGTCCGAACCGCACCGATCGCATCGTAGGCGGCAGTGGACGTGATCGGGAGAATCCATCCCCTGGATTCCCTGGCGCACGAAGAGAACCCCGGTAGGTTTCGGGATACGCCCGCAGTTCGGACACTCGAGGTACGCATGGACGAGGGCCGGACGTTCAAATGGTTCGTCGCTCATGGGCAACATTCTCGCGCTGGTGCGGCATCGCTGTCGAGGGCGAGAAGGGGCTCCGCGCACCGGCGGTCGGCGGGGTGTTGCTCATGTGCGCATTAGCAATGATGGATGTCACGGGTTGTGACCTCGCGTAGTATGCTTGGATCAGGAGCGCTTGAACCATGGCACGCAGTCCGCGAGGTGCAGGTACGGACGGCAGAGCCTGGGTCGGCGGCAGTCGAGTGGCGTCTCTTGCCGAGCCGGCCGAGGCGATAACTCACACGCCTGTCTCGATCCGAATGCGGGACGGGGTCATGCTGAGCGCTACGGTTTGCCGTCCGGCGGACTCAGGCGCCCAGCCGGGAATTCTCATCGCCTGCGGGTATGGAGCCGATGCCGACCCGTTCTTTGCCGATACGATCCGGCTGCTCGCCGAGCGCGGCTATGTGGTGCTATTCGCCAAGCTCCGGGGCGTGGCCCCGTCCGAGGGCACGGCGGGACTCTACGAGCGGTACGGGACGGACTCATATGACTTGATCGAGTGGTTGGCGCGGCTGCCGGAGTGCAATGGCCGTGTCGGCATGGTCGGAGCGTCGCTCCTCGGGCTGGCGCAGTATTTGGCCGCCAGAGAGGCCCCTCCCAGTCTGAACGTGATTCTCCCCGACGATGCCGGCAGCGACAACTATTGGTATCTCTGGTACCCCGGCGGGATGAGCATAGGGCGTGGCCGCGCCGGACGGCAGTCGGTGAGCGGTGCGGAAAATGAATATCCCGCCGCGCTGGCTCACCGCAACTACGACGCCTTCTGGCGCGAACGCACCGTGCAGGCGGAGGACCTCGAGGCGATCGCACGCCGCGGCATTGCAGTGTTCCTGACTTCGGGTTGGGACAGCTATCTCCTCGGCTCTTCCAAGAGCTATGAATGGCTGAAGGCCGGTACGCCCGGCAACCGGCTGAAGATGTTCATCGGTCCGTGGGGGCATGGCGCGTTCATGAGCCCGCAGCCGCCGCTCACGGGTACCAGTGTCCTTCCCTTCAGCGGCTTCGACTACTGCCTCCTCTGGCTCGACCGATGGCTGAAGGGGATTGCAAACGGTGTGGATGAGGAGCCGCCCGTGCTGCTTTATGTACAGGGCCCGAACGAGTGGCGCTTCGAGCACGATTGGCCGCTGCACGATGAGAAGCGGATGCGGCTCTACTTACGCGCCGGCCCGAGTGGCACCGGCGCGGCATTGAACGATGGCACTCTCAGCGACGCGCCGCCGGACAACGATCCGCCCGTGGCGTATCAGTACTCGCCAGAAGGACCATACAACCCTGCCTCAGTGACCGCTGTTTCGCGCCCGAAAATCGACAAGACACCATACGAGGCGCACGGCCTTGCCTGGACCGGTGCACCCCTCCTGGTTCCGACGGAAGTGACGGGCTATCCGCGAGTCACGTTCTGGGCTGTCCTCTCTTCTACCGACACGGATTTCGTCGTGGAGTTGACTGATGTCGGCGCCCACGACGAATCCGAACGGGTGCAATCGCTGCAAGTCACGCGCGGGTACCTGAACGCCATGCGCTACTTCTCGCGTAGCGATCCGCGGGCACTCGTGCCCGGACAGCTCTACAAGTTCGAGCTCGAGCTTTACCCGAGCTCCTATGTCTTTCGCGCTGGCCATAGAATCAGGCTCACATTGCAGGGAGCGGCATTCGATCCGCTGGTCAAGCCGGCGGCGCTGGTGCTGCCGAGCATTCCTGGTATCGATCCTGCTGTCCTGGCGGTTCCCCAGGGGCCGGCCTTGAGCAGTCAGCCTGCGCGAGTCTCGATATTTCAAGACGCAGAGCACGCGTCATTCATCGATCTGCCGATCATCGGGATCGACAGCCTGCGCGTTTGATCCTGCGGCGACTCTATTCGGCAACAAACTCTCCGGCCATCATCTCCTCCAGCAGAGCTACGGCGGACGCCAGGTGTTTCTCGACTGTGCGTGGCTTGACGGCGAATGCGGCGGCTACCTCCTCGTAGCTGTAGCCGCCGCGTTGAGCGATGAAGATCTGGCAAGTGCGGCGGCTCACCGCGCTCAGCAGGCTCGCCACGCCGTCGAGTTGCTGCTCAGCGGCGGCCGTTCGCTCCAGGGCAGGTGCGGGATCGACCAGTAGCCCGCGTCGATCGAGCTTCTCGACGTTCTCGAACGAGGGCTGCGCCAGCTCGCGATAATAGTGAGTGATGGAGAGATTGATGACAATGCGCCGGAGCAGGGAATCCACATCTCTCACCTTCGTGGACCGCTGGTATTCCAAAAAGCGAAGATGCGCCTCCTGAACCAGCTCCTTGGCGTCTTCCCGCGAGCACCCGCGCCGGCGGCACATCCTGATTAGCTGCGCATATCGCGCCCACAGCTGGCTCATCGTCACGCAGAGTTGCGGCCACCGCGTCTCGAGAGCTCGCAAGCGCGGAGTCGGGGCGGTTGATCCATCCGGAGTGTTTCGTCTTCTCGCGCGAGGCCGCTGCAACGCTGGTTGGCTGATGCGGGCCGCGGATCGTCGCCGGCGCCGCAGATGGGCGCGCCACTTTAGGTGCGCCCAAGCCCCCAATCGAGTGAAAAGAGCGGTGCGGACCTGCGCGCGAGCGTTACCGGGCCTGTTTTGCGTTGACACGGTTAGACCGGGAAGATCTGACGATGGTGGGTACGACCGGTGGGAATATTGTAAGTGCGATTAGTCCGCCCCGTGGGAACGAATGGGGCGGCGAAGGTCCACGCCGGACGCCTTGTCGCTGTGGTGTCGTTGACGTATGGCAGTTGGTGAATCAGTCCGTGTGAGTCTGCGATGAGCGAGCCCCTGACCCTCGGACGAGAGTTGAAAGTTGTAACAATCAGACGGCTAGCAAGTATGCAATACTGCTGCGCATGGTGGGATTAACAAAATCATAGGAGGGTGTGTTGGCCATGCGTCTGAATTCGAATGCACTTGCATCTCTGCGCTTCTTTGAAGCTGCCGCACGTCTCTTGAGCTTCACGCGAGCCGGGGCGGAGCTCTGCGTCACGGCGAGTGCGGTCAGCCACCAAGTCAAGTACCTGGAGGACTCGCTGGGTTGCAAGCTCTTCTATCGCCTACCCAAGCAGATCAAGCTCACCGAAGAAGGCGAGAAGCTTGCTGCAACGGCCGAGGGCGCTCTGCGGGACTTGGATCAGAGGGCGGCTGAAGTGATCGCTTTGCGACGGTCCACAATCGGTATACGTCTGCGCACGGGACCCTCATTTGCCCTGCGCTGGCTGGTCCCCCGACTGAGCACGCTGCGCGCACGCAATCCGCACATAGGCCTGCGGATCATTGGCGCTTACGGCCACATTGATCCGATTCACCGAAATTTCGATCTGGCGGTGGAGTTTCGTCAAGATGATCTGCCGGCGCTACGTACCGAAGTACTGATGGAGGAATATCTTTTACCGGTCTGCAGTCCCGAGTACCTCGCGCAACACAAGTTTCTGAAGACACCCGCGGATCTCACGCGCTGCACTTTGCTGCATGATGGTGATCCCTGGGAGTTCGCGAGTGAGGATGCGGAATGGAAGCACTGGCTCCGTGAGGTGGGGGCTCACGATGTCGAGAGCAGTTGCGGGCTGTTCTTCACGCTCTCCAATATGGCGATCGAGGCTGCCCTGGCGCATCAGGGTGTCGCCCTGGGGCGGGCATCGCTCGTCAAAGACTTGCTGGCCAGCGGACGGCTCGTTGCGCCGCTTCGAGGCTCCGTGAAAAGTCCCTGCCGTTACGCGCTGGCTTACCCACGTGAGATAGCCGACCGGCCTTGCATGAGAACGGTCATGGAATGGCTCCGGGAGGAGGCAGGGAAGACAACTGAGAATGCGTAACACAATTCGATGACATCTCGCAGTGTTGCGTGCCGGCAACGAGCGATCTTTGGTGTCTGGTGCAGGTGACACCCAGGCTCCGCGGGAGTACAGTCGCGCTCGCGGGTGGATGGCGAGCTTGAAAGCGAATTCAACGCGGATGGCTGCGGCGGACTAAGAAAGGCCGCCGGGGGAGGAGGCGATGAGCACGTCGCCGGTTCCGGTTTACATCGTCGAGGACAATCCGGAGCACCGAATGTTGGTGCACGATGTCGTGGAGGCCACGGGCTTCCGTCCGCGCGACTTCGTCTCGAGCGAGGAAGTTCTTGCCGTTTACGATCGCCTTTCTCCCGGGATCATTCTCTTGGACCTCAAGCTACCCGGAATGGGAGGGGGATCCTTGGTGGAGGAGCTGGTGCGAAGGGGGTGCTGGTGGCCGGTCATCATTGTGACGGCCCACCCCGATCCGGCTGAGGTCGAGCGGGCGCAGCGGGCCAGCGCCGTGAATATCCTGCGCAAGCCAATCAAGGGCCCTTCGCTCATCGCTGCGCTGGAGGATGCGCGCAAACACCTTACGACCGCCCGGGTGGACAATCCGCATCCTGCTTTCCGAGCGCGATTCGCCACCTTGAACCCCGGTGAGCAGGCGGTACTCGATGGTCTGCGGGAGGGACTCAAGACCAAGCAGATCGCGGCCAGTTGCGGTATCAGCGAGCGCTCGGTGTGGACCCGCATTCAGCGAATCCTGAAGAAGACCGGCGCGGAGTCGCGGGAGCACTTGCTGCAACTCGCGGCCGCCGCGGGCCTGCCCGTGAAGCCGCCTGCGTAGGGCCCAACGGTCACGTCAGGGCGAATTATCCGCAGAGATCGCTTTCACCTGCTCGAGGATCCCCTCGAGCTGCTGGTGGAGATTGTCCAGGCTGCGCTCGAGGGTGGCGATCGACTTGCCTTGCGCGGCATTCGCGCTCTGCTGGAGCACAGATAGGCTCATATACGCCGTGTGGAGGGGTGAGCGCAGATCGTGAGCGAGCACGGAATAGAGTGTATCGTGGGCCCGAACAGCCTTTTCAGCGCGATGGCGCGCGAGCCGCTCGGCCGCATGGAACCTGGCTTGCGTCAGGCAGTTCTCCACGCGTGCGTGCAGCTCCGGAGGCGAGAATGGCTTGGTGAGGTAATCGTCGGCGCCGGCCTGTAGCCCTTCGACAGAAGCCTCCTCACCCGCCCGTGCCGAGACCAGGATGACTGGAGTGAGCGCGAGGGCAGGGTCCGCGCGCACGGCTTGCAGCAACTCCAGCCCGTTCATGAGCGGCATCATGATGTCGACGATCAGGAGATCGTAATACTGCTCCCGTATTTTAATGAGCGCGGCGCGCCCGTCCGGCGCGGTGTCGACCCACCATCGGTGTTCGAGCAGACGGCAGAAATAGCCTCGCATGTCGCTGTTATCGTCGACGACGAGGATCCGCTCCGACCCTCTGGGGCCAGCTGCAGGTGACGCGCTGGGGTCAGCGGACGAGCTCAGGTCCGCGGTCATGGGGGTCTCACCGGCGTGGGTCTCGCCGGTGTGGGAGATCCATCCCAGTGCTTCGTCGATGAAGGACTGAGTGCCGATGCGAAGCGACGCCATGGCCCGGGCCGCGCCGATGCGATCAGGCAACAGATGTTCCGCTCCAAGGGGGATGCTCACAGTGATCGTGGTCCCCTGCCCGGGTTGGCTCGTCGCCATCACGGTACCGCCATGGAGCCTCGCGAGCTCCTGCACCAGCGATAGCCCGATGCCAGTGCCCTCGACCGAACGAGCTTCCCCGGCCTGACCACGATAGAAGCGCTCGAAGACGTGGGGAACGTCTTCTTCTGAGATCCCGCAGCCGGTATCGCTCACCTCCAGAAAGACGGATTGGCCTCGATGGTACAGCCGAACGGTCACCGTGCCGCGCAGGGTGAATTTGAAGGCGTTCGACAGGAGGTTGAGTACGATCTTCTCCCACATGTCGGGGTCGACGTAGACGGCCTCCGGCAGGGAAGGACACTCGACCCGAAATGCCACGCCCGCCTGCTCGAACGCGGATCTGAACTCGCTCGCGAGGCCGACCGTGAGGGCGGCAAGGTCCACCGCCACATAGCTCGCCTCGATGCGTCCGGCCTCGAGGCGGGAGAATTCAAGAAGGGAATTGACGAGCTTCAGCAGCCTGTCGGCGCCACGGGCCGCTGTTGTCAGAAGGTCCCGCTCCCGAGTTCCGAGCGTCCTGCCACTCAGGACCTCGTCGAGCGGGCCGCGCAGCAGAGTGAGCGGGGTCCGGAGCTCATGACTGACATTGCTGAAGAACACGGTCTTGGCCCGATCGATTTCGGCGAGCTGCCGCGCCCGCTCTTCGGCGTCGTGTCTTGCGCGCGCATTGGAGATCGCCGTCTCGAGCTGTCCGGCGACCAGGCCTAGAAACTCCTGTGATTCTGCAACGGGCCGCATGGGACTCAGTCCCGCGACGAGGATGCCCGCCAGCTCCGGCGAAGCCGCGCTCGCCATAGGCATGGCGATCGCCTGCCGCGGAACCAGGCGCTGGGGCTGGAGCGAGGGGCCGACGATCTCCTCGAAGCCCTCGATCAATACCGGCTCGCGGCGGGATGCGACGGCCGCGAGACATAGGGGGTCCGGCTCCGATCCCAGCCGAGCAGCCAACGAGACAGCCGCCGGAAGCCGACTCAGCCCAAAACTTCCCGCGAGGACCGCCTGTGCACCCTTGGCGTCGAGCAGGTACACGAGACCGCATGGCACGTCCCGCGCCTGTGCCTCGAGCGTTGCGACCGCGATCCGGCAGGCAGCTTGCGGTGAATCCGCCGAAGCGCCCTGGGCCGCCAAGCGTCGCAGGCAGTCGATCTGCCGCCGGGCAATGACATGCCCGGTGTTCTCCGTCGCGGCACAGAAGATACCGCTCGGCCGATCCTCGTCGTCCGGCAACGCCGCAAACGAGAAGGAAATGTAGGTCTCCTCGAGGTAGCCGCTGCGGAAGAGCGGCAACAGAAGGTCCCGCTCGCCGGTCGGCTCGCCAGTATCGAGCGTATGACTGAATCGGGGAAGGAGGATGCCAGGCCAAATCTCGTTCCAAGCGAGCCGCACCGGCTGGCCGAGCGCTGAGGGGTGGCGGTCGGGCCCGCCTAGCGGGATGAAGGCATCGTTGTAGAGGTAGATGAGGTCCTTGCCGAGGCCGAGCGCGAGGGAGAGCTGGAATTGAAGATCAGCCGAGCGGCATTGCGCCACGTCAAAGGCCAGCCCTGGGGAGGGCCGATCGGGGTGCCCGACCAGTCGAACTCCCGGAAGCGTCGACGCATCTCGCCGTCAGCTCGTTGCACGGTCCTTGCCATCCCGACAGACGCTATCGCCTCGCGGGATGCTACCTTCGAGCGGGTCAGGCCGCCAGGGGCGGCTCTGACGCTGCAATTTGGCTCCCGATGCACGGATCCTGCGCCATGTCAAGTTCCGAAAGCGGAAGGATCACCGGGGGGAAGAGCGTATGTGAGGCATCTCCCCTTGAAAGGGGCATTTGCCCAGCGCGGCACGTGATCGAATCAATAGCTTAGAAATGCGTCGCCTGAACTCCGCTGCGCTCGGCACTCTTCGCTTCTTCGAGGCCGCCG
>CAVQJH010000019.1:0-691314 GCA_963712795.1 uncultured Pseudomonadota bacterium | reverse complement strand
TGAATACCCGCGCTGTTGACGAGGATGTCGATGGGGCCGGTGTGGTCCTCTATGGACGCAATGCAGGACTCGACCTGCTGCGGATCGCGGACGTCGCAACAGATTCCACCCGCCTGCACTCCGCTCTCGCGCAAGCGCTCGACGGCGTCGTTTAGCTTTGCGCCGTCGCGCCCGTTGAGCAGTACCTTCGCGCCAGCCTGTCCCAGGCCTTCGGCAAGCGCGAATCCGATTCCTTGACTCGAACCGGTCACCAAAGCTCTGCGCCCCGTAAGAGCAAAAAGTTCCACGATCTATCTCCTGATCCAGACGGCCCACCGGTAGTTAGGAACCGATCACATCCCACTTGGGTATCGCTGCCTTCCCGCGGCGCCACTTCACAGGCTCAGGGCACCATGCTGTGGTGGCCCCATCGTTCATCGCCTGTAGTATGTGACCGCGCCTATTGTAAATCACTCGGCAATATAGTCAAATATGTGCAGTCATGTGACCGGTCACGCTCTATGCTACTTGTCGTGACCTGTCGAGCGGCGCGAAGGAGGGGACGCGTTATCGAATACCGTGCTCTGAAACCGGAGAAATCGTGAAGAAATCAATTGCCAGTGTGCTTGCGCTGATGCCGATCCTCGGTCTCGGCCCCTTTGCGGCCCATGCAACCGTGGTGAGGACCATCTATGCGCAAATGCTGATCGACCAGGTCGTCTCGACCCATCCCGACCTTCTCGTGTCCGAGATGCACGCCATACCGCCTGGAGCCGTTGATAGCGAGATCGTGGCAGCCAATGACAACCGACTCGGCGGTAAGTCGGATGCTGAAGTTCTAGACGTGATTCGTTCGGGTAAGGCTCTGTGTGCTCCAAGCGCAGGCGGTCAACGCTACGAGGTGCTCCTCCCGCTATGGAGTGCCGCTGACCAGGCGGTGGGAGTATTGAGGCTCGTTTATCCGGCAGAGGCGGGTCGCTCGAAAGCCTCTTACCTGGAGAATGCCAGGGCGGTTCGGGACTGGCTCAGCCTGGTGATTCCCAATCGCCAGCAGCTATTTTGGCCGTTCATCCAGGGGTCCGCAGCCGGCGACACGCTGGGCCAGAGGCTGGTGATGCAGGCCTTGGCGCGCCATCCCGACATACTCGTGGTGGCCCTGCACGTCACTCCACCCGGGGGCACGGAAAACAAAGTCGTCGCCATCAACGAGCCGACATTGCTCGGGCATCCTTCCGATCAAGTGGACTCCGGTATCGCAAGGAGCGGCGAGACCATCTTGCAGACCATACCCAGCAGTCATCGTATGGAGGCGCATATGCCGCTGAGAGACAGTCACGGCCGATTGATAGGCACGATTTGTACGGTTTACCTGTGGCGAACCGAAAGCCAGACCGCGGATTTCTACGTTCGATCGCTTGCAATGAGAGATGAGCTTGAGTCGCAGATCCCGAGCTACGCGGCGTTGTTCAAGCCCTGAGTGCTCCATCGGGTCGGTGCGGAGTGACTGACCGGATGGGGATCAGAGAGTCCGGAATCTGGAGCCAATGCCGAATTCACTTCAATGTCGAAGAGTGTGCTCGAGGGCTTGAATGATTCAGTCTCTTAGGCATTCAACCTACATGAATGACGAGACAAGGGCACGATTACAATACTGAGAGGGCAATCATGAAGGGTCATACGCGCCAGCTGTCTGGCATCGAAGCAGTCCTGTTGACCGGCCTTGGCCTGATTTGCGTCGCAAACGCGCACGCAGTGGAACTTTCCCGGCCTGCGGTGGGACCCGAGCCGGCGGTTCAGGCCGGGGACGCGTCCGCGGAGCGGACCAGCCCTGGGCGCCTCAAGGAAGTCGTCGTTACGGGAACGCTGATTCCGACCGCTCCGGACGCCGTTGCCGTGCCGGTCACGACGCTGAATGCCGACGCGATGAAGCAGACCGGCATCACCAATGCGCTCGAGATGCTGACCAAGGCCATTCCCGACTTCGCGGGCCGCAGCAATGCCGGCGCAAGCAACGCGCGCCGCACGCAATTCACTGCCGGCGCTTCGCAGCTGGAGCTGCGGAATCTTCCGACACTGGTGCTCGTGAATGGCGAGCGTTTGGCAATCGATGCCGTAGGTGCGTTCAGCGGCAGCAAAGACTTCGTTGACGTCAGCCAAATTCCGGTGGCGGCGCTGCAACGTATCGACGTGCTTACCGATGGCGCGTCTTCCCTGTATGGCTCGGACGCGATTGGCGGCGTCGTCAACTTCATCTTGAAGCATGACTATCACGGCGTGTCGGCCGGTATTCATTACGGCACGGCGGACGGCGGCTACCACGAGATCGCAGCCCACGCGACCGGGGGTGTGGACATCGGTCCAGTGAACGTCACGGCGACCGCCGGCTATTCGAAGAGCACCCCGCTTTGGCAGAGTGCCCGATCCTTTACGAGCCCGCTTTACGGTGTAGTTCCGGGCACCGGGCTGCCGGGCGTCGTCGGCGCGGGCAGCTATGTGCTGGCACCGGGACTATCTTCCCCGTCCGTGCCGACCGGTACGGCCGCCAAGGCCGCCAGCTACTCACAGTTGGCCGCCCAAGGCATCTACGAAGCGACCAGTCCCGCTTCGCTGTCCAATGGGTTCGACTTCTCCCGCTACGCGATGCTGTTGCAGCAGCAGGAGCAGGAAAGTTTCGTCGCGAACATCAGCTCCAAGAGCTTCTTCGACGGCCGGATGAAAGCCTTTGGTGACGTCATACTGTCGCGAAACCGGGTGTACTCGACCGCGTGGGCGGCTCCGGGAAAGCCCTTTTCCTACACCTCGCTCACCGTGCCCGCCGATGCGCCCTATAATCCGCTGACGACCAGTGCCACGGGGGTCACGTTTGCCGACCTCTCGCGGCCGAAAGGGGTGTTCGACACCACCGACGCATATCACGTGAACGCCGGCCTCAAGGGCAAATTGACGTCGCAATGGGTCTGGCAGACCAGCCTCGACTACAGCGAAAGCAAGCTCACGGAGCTAAACACCAATTTGCTCTACAGTCCAAACATCGTGCTCGCGGACGCGGGCGGTTACGATTCCAGCGGCAATCCGCTCACTGGCGGCGGCTACAGCAAGGTACATGGCGGCTATTCCGTCAATAGTGCCTTGGTGCTGCAGCCGGCACTTAATCCATTTGCCGTCACAGGAAACTCGGCCGCTGCTCTCGCGAACATCTTCGGTACTGAGGTGCTGCATGGCGATAGCAAGCTCTACTCATGGGACGCGCACGCCGCTGGCAGTCTGCTCCGACTACCCGCGGGTCAGATCAGCGTCGCCATCGGCGTAAACTGGCGTCGCGAGGAGCTCTCGGGTCATGCGGATCCGAACGGCCGTACGACCGACCCTGTGACGGGACTTACCACCGGTAACGATCAGAACTGGATCGGGGGCGTCTTTACGAATCCATTCACCCACGGCCGCGATGACAGCGCGCTGTACGGTGAAACCCGGGTCCCGATCACGTCGAGCCGCATGAGCCTGCCGGGCCTGCGTGAGTTCGAGCTGACGGCGGCAGGGCGCTTCGAGCACTACAGCGACACGGGCAGCGGCACCACGCCGAAGTTCGGCTTCCGCTGGGAGCCTTTCAACGACCAGCTCATCTTCCATGGCACATACACGAAGTCCTTTGTCGCTCCCCCGCTCTTTCAGGCGTACGGTCCGTTCGACATGCGCCAGGTGACCGGCAACATTCCCGCAAGCGTGTTTGGCGATCCCGCGCTGAAAGTCTATACTTTCAATGGGGAAGATGGTAACAATCCAAACCTCAAGCCCGCCACCTCGGTATCGCGTTCGGTCGGGTTCGTGTTCAGGCCGCACGTCATCGACGGCCTGGCATTGACCGCAGACTTTTCTTCAATCAATCTATATGGTTTCGCCGGCGGCATAGGCTTCAACAACATCATCAATTCCGTCGACATGCTGGGCTCAGCCTCTCCGTTCTTCGCCAACTTGGGGGAGGGAAATTTCGCGAATTTCGGCGGCAAAGATCCGTTCACGACGCCGGGGGCTCTGGCTGCTTACCTCAAAGCAAATCCCGCCAATCTGCAGAACTTGTACGTGGAGGACCGATTCACGAATCTCGCGGTGCTGAAGGAGCGGTCTTGGACCATCGGAGCGGTCTACATCCTGCCGTGGAGCCGCTACGGTACTTGGACTCTCGCGACGAATGGCGCGGTATTTGAGTCGTTCAAGTTTTCCGACGGATTGGGGGATCCGACGCTCCAGTACGCCGGGAATGCCAGTAATTCCGGTGTGTTTGCGGGTACGCTGCCGAAATTTCGCTTCTATTCGACGGTCGAATGGGTGTTCCACGGCCTGAACATCGTCGTGGCGAACACGCATATCTCTTCCGTCGAGGATGCCGGTGTGAACGGCAATTTGCCGGGCATTCCCGTCTCGAGCTACAGCGCTTGGGACCTGCGCGGCTCTTATGACTGGTCCTGGGGCAGCGACGATCGCGACAGGACGGTGACGGCCACGCTTGGCGTCAACAACATCACCAATGCCATGCCGCCAATTTTTCCGCGCGCTTTCACCAATCAGTTCACCACTTCCGACATCGGGACGTACTCGCCCCTCGGGCGACTCGTCTATGCTGATCTGTCGGTCACGCTGTGATCAGCAGCTGGAAGCCAATGATTTGACCGGCGAATCTATGGGCCCCTCGCGGTCGGGCGCGCGAGGCATGTGTCGCGGTCTCGCGCGCCCGACCGCTCTCAGCCCGCCAAGGGGTGGCGAGTCGAGCGCCAGCCCAGGCGGGGCCACCGAGTCGTCACTTCGTCATCGAGTCGGGACGGCGGCGTGGCATCTTAGGACCTGATCGCCGTGCCAGTGATACTTCACCACATCCCATCCTGGGCCGCCTGGCACGGACGACTGATGGTTGTTGCGTGGGGTGTCCTGCTGCCGCTCGGGATCCTGATTGCGCGCTTCTTCAAGGTCACCTCCCGTCAGCGGTGGCCGGCGGAGCTCGACAACAAATTCTGGTGGTACTCACACCTGACGCTACAGTATTCGGGTGTGGTGATCATGTCGATTGCCGCCGGAATCGCCACTTGGCACGCGGGCTTCTCCTGGTCTGCCATGCCGCTGCACGCCATCCTCGGCTGGATTCTCGTGGCTCTGGGCTGGCTGCAGTTGATCGGAGGTGTGCTGCGGGGCTCGAAGGGTGGGGCGCAGCCATCCAATGACGGCTCGAAGCTGATGATCGTCCGCGGAGATCATTACGACATGACTGCGCGTCGGGTCGCCTTCGAGTATGTCCACAAGACTCTTGGCTACGTCGCGCTCGCGCTGGTTCCGCTGGTGGTTGCGCTTGGGTTGTGCGCGGTGAACGCACCGCGCTGGATGTACTGGCTCATCGGCGGGGGCTGGGCTTTAGGCATTCTGCTATTCGCCTGGTTACAGGCGAGGGGGCGCTGCATCGATACTTACCAGGCGATATGGGGACCGTCCACGGAGCACCCTGGAAATAGACGGCGGCCGATAGGCCTGGGCGTTCGTCGCCTGGGCGAATTTCCGGAGAGTAATAGGGTAGATTCCGGCGGCGGCAAGGCGCCGTAGCACAAGGGTGGATTCATGACAAATCTCGCGACTGTCAGGGTGGCGCTGATCACCGGCGCAGGTACAGGTATTGGTCGCGCCGTGAGCATCGTGCTTGCCGAAATGGGCTACGCGGTTGTTCTGGCGGGTCGCCGAGCCGCCCCGATTGAGGAGCTGGCAATTCAATTGACGCGGTCCGGCCGGCGGGCGCTTGCGATTGTGGCGGACGTCTCGCAGGAGCGGATGACCTCTGAGCTTTTCGCGAGGATTCGCGCGGAATTCGGACGGCTGGATCTCCTCTTCAACAATGCGGGAATCAATGCGAGGCAGGCCCCGCTCGAGGAGTTCACGCCCGAGGAGTGGCGCTCGGTGATCGACGTCAATCTGACCGGCACATTCTTCTGCACGCAGGAGGCAGTTCGGATGATGAAGACGCAGTCGCCTTGTGGTGGCCGGATCATCAACAATGGGTCCATTTCCGCGCACGCCCCGCGCCCGCGTTCGGCGCCCTATACGGCAAGCAAGCACGCAGTTTCCGGGCTGACGAAAGCAGTTGCGCTCGAGGGGCGGCCTTTCAACATCGCCTGCGGACAGATCGACATTGGTAATGCCGCGACCGCAATCGGCTCACACGTCACGGGCGGGGCTCTTCAGGCCGATGGGTCGAGAGTCGTCGAGCCGACTCTGAATCTCTCCCACGTGGCGGAGGCGGTGCGTTATATGGCAAGTCTTCCGCTTGAGGCGAACGTACTTCACCTTACGGTCATGGCCACCGGCATGCCCTTCGTCGGTCGTGGCTGACTACCCGCCGGGCGGGGATATTCTTGCCTCGGCCGGGGCATCCCCTGAGCGTCATGTCAGAGGTGCTGGGTATTCTGAATCCGCACCTATGCGGGGCGATTTGATCCTTTCAATCCGCTCGCTCTCGCCGCTCACTTTGCGTCTACTTGCTCACGCGCGTCCGACACGCCAGGGGAGTGACGGTCCGAAATGAGCCATGATCGAGCGATATCGACGATGAGCGCCATGCGCCAGATGGACAGTCGGCCGCTGACAGGTCACCAAATGAGCCTGATCGGTGTGGTAGTCATCGGGAATATCTCCGAGTTCTTCGATATGTTCCTCATCGGGTTCGTCGTCTCACTGCTGGCAAATCCGTGGCATCTGACGGGTGTCGAGGCCGGCGTCATATTGGCCGGCTCCGGTCTTGGCACGGTGCTCGGAGCTGTCATGTGGGGGCGCTTGGCGGACAAGATCGGTCGCCGTCGAGCATTCTCCTGGTGCGTCCTGATATTCGTCCTATTTACTGCACTTTCGGTTTTCACTCCGGATGGTGGCTGGTGGCTATTGGCGATTCTTCGCGTCGGCGTGGGCATGGGTGTCGGTGGTCTCAACATCTCGTCTATTCCTTACGTCCAGGAGTTCGTCCCGAGCAAGCATCGCGGCCTGCTCGCTGGTCTTGCATCGGTGTTCATCCCGGTGGGACTGCTTCTCGGCGCTCAGGCTCAGCAGTGGCTCGCCGATCCGCTGGGCTGGCGTGGACTCATCGGCCTCGGAGTCATACCGGCCTTCCTGCTCTTCTGGTTGCGAACCGTGCCGGAGTCTCCGCGTTTTCTGCAGGCCCAGGGTAGGCCTGACGAGGCGAGGCGGGCGGTCGCATGGGCAATGGAGATCGAACCGTACGAGGTCGGTCCGCTCGAGGCAGTCGGGCAGCGCGAGACGGCAGCCTACAGCGTGATCTTTACAAAGTACCGGAGGCAACTCGCGATTGTCACGTTCGGCTCGTGGTGCTTCATCTTGGGCTCGTTCACGATTCAATCGTGGGGCCAAACGCTGCTCCGGGATGGATTTGGCTATTCGGCCAGCCACGTCGGATTGCTCTTCACTTTAGTCGCGCTCGGCGATGTGGTCGGGCGTCTGGGCTCCGCTTGGCTCGCCGATATAGTGGGCCGCCGCGGGGTGATGCTCACCTTCGGCCTGCTGGGTGCCGCTGGCGCGGTGATTTCCGCAACGGCTCACAACGGTGCGGCCTTCTTCGCAGGGATCGTCACCACGATGACGTTCGGTGACGGAGCCTTCGGCATCCTCAACGCCTTCGGTGCGGAGCTGTTCCCGACGGCGGTACGGTCGACAGGCCTCGGTTTGGGGTATGGCATCGGCGCGACGGCGAAGATCATCGGCCCAGCGCTCATGGGTATGCTAATCGGCGGATCGATGATCAAGCAAAACGTCACGCTCGATGCAGTGCCTCCGGCATTCGCTCTGTTCGCAGTACTCCTTTTTCTCGGGGGCGTGACCTACATGTTTGCGCGAGAGACGAAGGCAGTATCGCTCGAGGACGTCTGAGCCGCCCGGACTCTCGATGGCCAAGCATGCCCGTCTGCAGTGTGCCTCAGGGGATGACCTGCCGACGAGGCTTCGCCCCGTGCCGTCCCTCCGCTTTCTTGGGGTGACTCTCGCCGTACCGTCGTGGGAGGTTAGGTAGGGTTGCTTCTCTCTCGGGGAGGTGTAGACGCAGGGGCCGAAAGTGGAACCCTTTTTGGAACCCTGGAGCGGAGTCTCTGTGGAACCCCAAGCGCCAAGGCAAGAAAAACAGCAATGATTTCAATGGTCGGGGTGAAGCGATTTGCTCTGTTCCTGCAATTCGCGTCCGGGTTTGCGTTCGCGAGTCCAGAGTCGCCTGAATGTCGACACCGACGGTCGTGGCGCCAGAGGCGCCAATGCCGTCTCCGGTCGCGAGTGTAACCCAATTCGCTACGGTGCGTATGCTGCCGGGTTTTGCTCGATCGTATCGAACACGGAATCGATGTAGCCGGGGCTCTTGCGAATGGCGTTCCGAAATTGTTTGGCTCGTAATGTCAAGCCGCGGTTCAGGTATAGGGCGTACAGTTCCGTCGGCTGTGGCGGCGACTGCTCAAGCGCATCAAGCCAGCGGTCGAGTTTTCCGGAGGCCAGCTCGGCAGTAGGGCGAGCCTTGACGTAGTCGAACAGGATGTCCCAACTATCGACGGCTGGAGTGTAACCGCCCCACCAGTCCGCCGGTTGCGACCGCTGCTCGATGACCTGAGCGAGCATTGGAAGATACGGCTGCGGATTGCCTCGCGCGAGCGCGTTGATGAACAGCGGCCCGAACTCCGATGCAAGATTCGCCTTCATTACCGGCGCGGCCTGGCCAGGCGCGAACGAGACCAGACTCAGCGCGGCGGCGGCACGTACGTTGGCGGCGGAATCCCGGAGCATCTTGCCGAGTAGTGGCACCAGATGCGGGTCCTGCGCGAATCCGACCGCCAGCGCGGCCGCCTGGCGAACCTCGGGTGAGCTATCAGTCGAGGCAGCCTTGATCGTCGCGCGATCGGGCATTGCAGCGCTTGCCAGCACGGTGGCTCTACGCACCACGATGCTGGGCTCGCGAAACCAGGCAGCAATTGTCGCGGGTGGAATCGCGTGCGAGCGCGCGAGAGCCCTGATAGCCAGCGCGCGGAGCTCCGGGGATGTTTCACTGCTGGCGACGCGGAGCAGTTCCTTCGCGGCACCGTCGGCAAGTGGGCTCACTGGTGGTCTGCGCGGGGCGAGGCCGGGAATCGTACCTTTGTCGATTCCGGCGAGCCATTGCGGCGCGGACCAGTCGTCGGTGTACGGGCTGTCCATGGCGAACACCGTTATTGCGGCGGTCGCGACGGCGACGTTCTTCGCCCCAATCAACGGCTGGATTGCTGCAAGCACCCGTGGGCGGTCGAAATCTTTGACCCCCATAGGCGGACCATCGCTCATCTCGTCAAGAAGGCGGATCGCCTTGAGGACAACCGCTTTGTCCGGACTATTGAGCTGCGCGACGAGCTCACCCCAGATCGCTTCGGTAATAGTAGTGCTCATGCGAAGTGGGTTGGCGTCGGCGGCGGGCAGCACACTTCGGTCCAGCGTTGTGCGCGATTGTGACAGTTGACGATACGTATCACCGGCGACTCGCGTCGCCAGCATGATGTACGTGTGCCCAACGACAAACGTGTAGCTGGGCGGTGGGCACCACACTGCTGACGTCCCTAAGGATGGAGCATAGTGTCGGAACTGAATGACGTTCGATGCCGGGCCCTTCAGGATCGACACGATGCGCAGCTCGGTCTCGCGGACGTCGGAGCCGGGAAGCGGCTCGAACGAGTGATCAGTTACAGGGCGATCGGCGATGACGGTTGCCTTGGCGACCAAATCGGCGCTACGGGCGAGCTCATTCAGCGGTACCGGCATCTGGACTAAGCAAGCGCTCGTTGGCGACGCCGCGAATACGAAGGCTGCAAGCACCGTCGCGCAACCCCGGCCCCAGCTCCACCTCGGTGTACCGCGCCGGAGTGTGGTCCCAAAGATTTGAGAGATTACATGCATTGCATCAGGTTGTGATGGTGTCTTCGACAGATACTCCGTCGAGATCCAATTTGATCTGCTCGCCTGCCGGAACATTCCCGATGAGATTCCGGTAGGCTCTATACATGAGTTTTGGCGCTTCGAGGTGATCGGTGGCGTGAATCATGTGGTACATCGTTCTGCCGGCGCCGGACTCGCGTGCCGAAATGGGCCAACTTTTGACGTCTCTGTAGCCTAGGGCCTGAATCCTCTTGAGGCAGAGGTTTGCTGCTTGATCCTGGCTAATGCCCTCGATTTTCTCCCAGTCGTCATTTCCCCACCACGCGTTCAGGATGGATTTGTCTTTGGTTTCGGAGATGGCGCGATGAACCCAGCCGGTGGGGAAGAAGTAGAACAGTTCGATCTTGGTGGTCCCGCGTTTATGGGCAGCAAGCTTCTCAACGGTGGCCCAGTGGCATTCCGTAGAGCGCTGATCCAATAACGCAAAGCACGCGGTATTATCCGTTATGCGACCAGATGCAAGCACCTCATCGACGCACATGTTGAAGTCCGCGTGCATGTGCGTAATCCGCCGGCCCGGTATTTTAGGCTGCCCCTGAATCATCGAAACCAGGTCGGCATATGAGTTCCTATTCAATTCGCACAGGAAAAACGACTTCATCCATGGTGGCGATAGTTCTAACGTGAGCTTGGCTGCCCAAGACTCGGCGTTGCCTCGATCCTGTGGACCCGCGAACCCGTCAATGTAGACGCCATGCCTTGTAATGAGGAGAAATAGGCGAAGGTAGTTTTGAATTAGCTGGGCCTTCGTCTCGGTCCAGATCGGCGACGGGAGCACATCAATCTCGACGCAGTTTCCGATGACCGGCGGGATCTCCCAATTTTCCACGTCGGCAAACTTTAGCTGTCGGGAAGCTAGTGTCGGAATCCGCTCGTCCTCTTTCTTTTTCGTTCTTTTCCGTTTACCCCCCGTCATCGTGAAACTCCTATGCTTTGGGGTAGCCGTCGTGAGTATGGCCGTCGAGAAGGCGGCCGCTACTTTTCTTTGGTCTCCAGGACAGGCGCTCGAGTCTTCCTGCTTCGTCGTGGAGCTCAATGATCCTCGTCGCAGGTTCTCCTTGGACCTCCGGACTCCAGTGTCCCCATTGCTTGAAGTGGAAGGGGACGTGGTAAGCTTCACACTGATCGCGGAGTGAGCGAATCCAGTTAGGGTGCGTTGGTCGAGCTTGACCCCCGCTTTCGCCGCCCGCAATGGTCCAGCTGATCTCTGCTCTCTTGAGCCAGGGCGTCAGGTCGATCGCGGAGAGCAGGGGCTCGCATGATAGGAACCGTACGCGGGCCTCGACAGCGAGGAGTCGTTCAATACGTCGATCAGCCCAGCGCTGATTTTCGGCAGTGGTTCCGAGCCACACGTTTTCGCGCGGCTGTCTCGACCAAGGGTATACGTGCTTGATTTGGCCCGGTCGCTTGGTCAGGAGAAGCCAGTCTAGGTGAGGAGTCTTCTCGATCAGGTGCCAGAGCTTCTCGCGCCACGGATCGAGGTCGATGCGAGGTTCGAATACGTCGGCCATAGACGCGCAGAAAACGCGGGTGCGGACATTGAGGCGCTCAGCTTCAATATTCCATCGTAAAGGCTCGCGCCAGTGGTTTTCGCTGAAAAAGCGACGCGGAGCGTCGCCGCCCCACAGGGCCATTCCAACCCGTCGTGCCCAGGTTTCTGCGTAGCAGTGTCGGCAGGCGGGCGACAACTTCACGCAGCCCCACCAGGGATTGAAAGTGTGGTGAGTCCATTCGATCCCGGAATCCTTTGCCATGGTACTTTCTCGCAGGATTGGCCTCGCCCGCCGGATTATTTGCGATTCTTAGCTGACCGATCAAGAGGCTAGGGTGAGGTTCGATGAGGCCGGTTTAAGGTTTATCCAGGCATGGAACGTTGTAAGTACTGTATAGGTAGGAACTTGTCCTTAGGTGAGGTGCTCGATAGTTACGCCCTCCCAGTGCCGCTGCAGGTATTCGGCAACTAGTCTTCTGTGGCAATGATGCGGCTTATCCTCGCTGCAGAGGAGGCAGCCTTGGTCGATCACGTCCTTGGCGAGGGAGTTTTCGACGTGTCGGCGCTCCATTAGGTCGAGGAATTCCTTTTCATAAACGACCCAGTCGCCCTTGTATTTCTTGTACGCGTCCAGCAGTTCCTTGGTTGGTGCCAGGTCGGGAATATGCACGTAATCGATCCCGGCAACAGCACGCAAAAAATACCGCAGGTCGTCTTTTTTGCTGAAGCCTGCGAGCTGCGATACGTTGTTGAGGCGCACATCGACAACCCGCTTGACCCCCGCTTGGCGGAGCTTTTCGAAGAATCGCTCTGCCTTCTTATTCGTGAAGCCGATCGTGAAGATTTTCATCAGGGAGGTTGGTTGGTCCTGGACGAAGGCTCTTTGATGGCATGACGTACGCAATGTTTCGGCCCTGCTCGTCGTACGCCTGTTCGATGCATTCCTTTTCGTCGTGGAGCATGTCTGGGCCGATGCCAAGCATCGACATCAATCGCCTCTCTGCGGCGGTGTTCGTTTCGATGCTGCCATCTGCCAATATGTGTTCGATACTCAGCTCGGGCGTTCTGAGCTCTCGGCAAATCAAAATGGTCCGGTGGCACGTGAGCGGGTCTCGTTCAGCGCACATTAGTGCCACGCGAAAGCCTTCGATTCCCTTGCGCAACCGTCCAAGGCCCTGCTGAAAGATGGGTTCGTCGACGAGGTAATTGTACTGCACCTTGCCATCGATGTAGCAGGCGGGACTGTCACTGCGAGCGCCCAGCTCTCTGCCAAGAAAGACGTACGACACCCCCGTAGCGCGCAGCTGCTTCTTCAGTAATTCTCGGTTGAACTGCGGATTGTACTGGCTATAGGGTACGGATCGCACATCGCAAACGGTCTGTATGCCATGCCTCTTGAGCAGAGCGATGAAGTGCTCTACGGGGTGAGTCGAGTGTCCGATCGTGAAGAGCGTCCTAAGCATATGAGCGCTGAAACCCGAGTTCGTCGACTCACGTAATCATACCGCCTTTTGCCACCCCCGCGTTGGCGAGATCATTTGTAGCTGCGTATTTCTTCGAAGAACTCCGGGAATGTGTAAATGCCGTTCACTTGCATCCAGTACCCATTGATTCCTTTTGGATTTTGCCAAGCGCGGCTCAGGCCGAGGCGCAGGAATGCTTTTGGTTGGCTCTTGATGAACTCATTCACGCGTGCAAGATCCTTTGCTGCTCGGTGAGTGTCGGCGTATCGGTGAAAGCCGAGATCGGTAATGGGGAAATACGCAAATTCCCTGCCCGAGCCATCCGTAAAGTGAACCTTCGTCTTGCTGTAGTTATCTTCAATGATTTCGATGGTTTCTGGATCCACAGCAAGGGTGATGATTGATCGCTTTACGCGATGTCCGACCGGAATGTGCTTTTGGCCGTCGTCTAGCTCGATTTCAAATCCTTCCTCAACGGAGTCCTGAAGGCCGGATTCGAGGGCTTCCTTGAATTCATCCGAACTCGACGGCCCTTCAAAAGACAGTTTTTGCGGCGTATAGGCTGCGTCCTCTTGATGTGGACCCGAGAGACCCCTCTTGGGCACGAAGTCGCCACTCAAAATCGCTCCCGGAAGTATACCGAGCTTCCTACACAGGGCTCCTTTCAAATATGGCATCGGACGTATGCAGCGTCCCGTTTCTGTGTCTGTACCGGCAGTACAAACATCATCCCCCTTATTGAACCTTGTCAGGTCCGTGATGATGATCTTTCTCATTCTTGCTTCTCCCTTTCCGGCAGACCGTCCGGTGCCGCCTCAAGGTAGTCGTTGCTGGTCAACAGTTACGAGCCTCTGGGGAAACTTCATGCGCGAACAATAAACCGCAGACGGGCTGAGCGCTAGGGCTCGTAGAGTTCGTCTGCCGAGTAGTTGTCGCATGAATTCGTGACACAAAGGCGGATGCATATGCAGTACGGAAAAGAATCCTGGCCTTTTGACCGCCGCCGTTCAAAGCGGTCCGGCCCGAGCCGGTCTTGCTGAATCTCCGCGGACGCTGCCGACGGCTCGATTATTTCTGCAAATTCAGGAAGTTATCATGATGGGCTGCCTGTGTACGTCTGGGCGACTTGTCGAGCGCAGTCAAAAGTTTTAGGCTTCGATTTGTGCACAAAAGCCGGCTTGGTGCACGCCCGCCTCGCAGGAGGTCTGCCCCGGTGGAAGGTAAGAGGATCCGGACTGACGAAACCCCGCTTCTGGCGGGGTTTCGCATTCCTGTCGGGCAGAATACTCCTACCTCGCGGTTGTGCCCCCATATAGCTCGTCTTCTCCGTTATGTAGCTCGATCGCGCGGGCAAACATATGTAGCGCGAACGAGACATGCGGCCCAACCGAGCGGCAGAATGCCGGTCGGCGGCGGGGAGCTCGGCTACCTGGGCGAATGGGTGCAAATGCGCAAGTGAATACCGCACGGCCGGGCTCGGCCTGTGGTCCTTCCAGTAGATCAGTCCCGAATTCCAGTTGGTACCCACGAGTCCGCGCTTCCCCTTTGCTTAAATTGTCTGCGATGTCGGTGCTGGCGTGCTGGCAGCACGCGACGCATGCCCACTAAAGTGGTGGGTCGCTTGTAGCGCCCGAGGGATTTGTGCTGTTCCTGCAGTTCCAGACGAAACCCCTTCGGGGTATTGTCTGTTTCGGCAGCGCCGCGCCCGGCGTCGATACAACAAATTGAGAGCCCATTGAGATGGTTGTTCGTAAGACTCACCGAACCGCGCCAGGGCACCGACGCGTAGTCGGTGGCCGCCGCCGCGCTCACTCCGGGTCCCTCCCGAAGGGGAAGGGCGGTGTGCATTTCGCGAAGAAATTCGTTGGACGCACAAATAGCCTTCCTGACTTACACCAAATTCTGGGTCGATTCAGTGATGCACTTTCGATGGTCGTCGTCGCTTACCGTGCGCTCGACGAGCGGGCGTCGGATATCGAAGCGGCAACTGTATTGGCGCAGGGAATTGCTTCGCTTAACGCAGTCTACACTGAAATTGACCTGGCCAGTATCCAGCTCTACAGATCGTGTTTGGTGAAGCGCCGTTCTTTCTGACGTCGGTGGCCCGCGTTCTGACTTGCGTCGTGAACGCGTCGTCGTCGATTACGTCCGGGACCAGCGGTGAATTGCGCGGCCGACATCGGGCGCGTGATCGCGTGATAATGCCCGAGCAAGGTTCGTGTCTTCGCGACATGGGTTGGAAATGCGCCAGTCCATACTGCGCCAGGGAGCGCCGCGGCAGTCCACCGAATCCTGCTGCAACACATTTCCGCAACAGCAAGGCCGTCACTGCGCGCCGCAGTGACGGCCGGCGATGACTGCAGCAACAATGCGGGTTGGCGCAGTATCCTAAAGACTGGAACTTGCGTGATGATGACCTGTCATACTGGTGTTGCAGTAGGGATGCCGGTGCATCGACATCGGATTCCCTGGCGCAGGGCATCAGCGCCAGTCGTGTGAAGTCTTTGCTTCGCCGACGCCGTACCCAATCGGCTGTCCAGAGCGCAGGTTCCTGAAAGCGCTCGTCCCCGCTTGGGGAGGGAGCGACCCAGACGCGCTCAGGTTCCCGCGCGCGCGTCGCCCCGCCCTTGGGGGTGGAACCCTACTGATTCCTCGGCAGAGTCCTCTCTGCCTCAGCATATCCTCACGCCGGCCAGTGCAGGTCCACAGCGTTTCGCTGCGGCCTGCCTGCCGTTTCCTGTTTGCACCCTTTTCCACCCACTCTGAACGGAGGTATTCATCCCAGCCATCAGCTCTTGTCGTCCCTCGATTCGATCCGCCGCGCGAGCTCCCCACAAGGTGCACCGCGGACGCCTCATTTGAGGCAACAGGTGATCTGAGCACCTGGCCCTTGTCCCCTCGGGGAATCTCGCTTTGCGAGTTGGCAATAACACTGACCGGGTTCCGCTCAGAGCTGAGAAGACGATAGGAGCTTTCGATGGATGATTTGGCGTACACGTTGCGGGTGCTCTGCCAACGCAACCGCGACGGCAGCCATGCCACACAGGCAGACCGGCTGCGAACGCTCACGCTGGCAAGCCGTCAGTTGCGCGAGGCGGGCTTCAGGCAGATGCGTGCCGGCTCGCTGAAGGGCAAGCACGTCCAAGTGCTTCTTCGGCGGTGGCAGGACGAGGGGTTGGCCGCCGGGACGCTCAAGAACCGTGTGGCGCATCTACGCTGGTGGGCGGAGAAGGTGGGCAAGGCGGGGCTGATCCCCGCCGACAATGCCTGCCTCGCCATCCCGGACCGGCGATTCGTGACCAACGAGGATAAGGCTCGCGAACTCGGGGACAGTCTCGCGCGCATAGGGGACCCGTACGTCCGTGTGAGCCTCGCGCTCCAGCAAGCGTTCGGCCTCCGGCGGGAGGAGGCCATCAAGTTCCAGCCGAGCTACGCCGACCGGGGCGAGCGCGTCGTGCTCAAAGGCTCGTGGACGAAGGGTGGTCGTCCCCGAGAAGTGCCGATCACTACGCCGGAGCAGCGCGCGGTGCTCGACCAGGCGCACCGGATCGCCGGGGCCGGCTCGCTGATTCCCGCGCACAAGACCTACATTGAGCAGCGGCATACATATGACGGCCAGTGCAAGGCGGCCGGCCTCAGCCACATGCACGGGCTTCGCCATCACTATGCGCAAGCTCGATATCAGGCGCTGACGCGCTGGAAAGCGCCCGCCGCCGGCGGTCCGGTTGCGCGGGCGCTCACGGCCGCGCAACGCTTGCAGGATTCCCTCGCTCGCCAAACCATCAGCCGCGAACTAGGCCACGAGCGCCCGGAAATCACGGCGGTCTATCTCGGGCGGTAAGACAGCGGGCAAGTGGGCTATCCGCCGCATCTGCTGGATGAACTCGCCCGCGTGTTCGCGCGTGCCGCCCTAGATCGGCTCTTCAAAGAGTCGGCGGCGCGGGAGCCGCGCCAAGAACCCGCAGAGGGTGAGTCGGGAGGGGAGGCGGTACTTCCAGCCGGGGACCACTTGGCGGATGGTGACGAAGAGGCTAATATTAGCCAAGTGGATTCAGGCGTAAAGGACGGAGATGCCGTCAAAGCCCGTCAACGTGAAGCAGGTGCTGATTTACCTGACTCATGCGCAGCACGCGTCCCTTCTGAAAATCAAAGACAAGACGGGCATTCCGGTGAGTGAGTCGATTCGCCGGGCGATTGACCGCTACCTGAAGCAGACGGAGGCGAGAAGATGAAGGTCGCTCTCTACGCACGCTTTAGCTCCGACCTGCAGCGTGCCACGAGCATCGAGGACCAGTTTCGGAACTGCCGCAAGCGCGCGGAGCTGGAAGGGTGGGCCGTCGTCGCTACCTATGCCGACGCTGCGATGAGCGGCACGGATGCGGACCGGCCGCAGTATCGAGCCATGCTGGAAGCGGCTGCCCGGCGGGAATTCGATGTTCTCATCGTTGATGACCTGTCGCGCCTGACCCGCGATGCCGTGGAGTGCGAACGTGCGATCCGCCGCCTGGAATTCATAGGATTGCGGATCATCGCCACGAGCGACGGTTACGACTCCACGAGCAAGGCGCGGAAAGTTCATCGCGGCTTCAAGGGGCTGATGAACGAGATTTTCCTCGACGACTTGCGGGAGCGCGTGCATCGGGGCTTGACCGGACAGGCGCAGAAGCACTTCTGGTGTGGCGGCAAGCCGTATGGCTTCCGATTGAAGCCAGTACTCGATCCCACGAGGCTCGATGTCTACGGTCAGCCTGCCCGCATCGGTACGGTGCTCGAAATCGATAGCGAGCAGGCGGCTATCGTGCGGGAGATATTCGCGCGCTTTGTCGATGGCGCGAGCTGCCTGGCGATCTCGCGGGAGCTGAACGAGCGTGGAGTTCCAAGTCCTGGGTCGACGTGGAAGCGGAAGACGCGTCGATGCAGAGGCTGGATGGCTTCGGCGATCCGCGTGATTCTGATGAACCCTCTGTACTGCGGCAGAATGCGTTGGAACGTCTCGCAGTTTGTTCGCGACCCCGACAGCGGCAAATACAAGCGACGCCGGCGTCCGACGGCGGATTGGGTCGAGAATCGGGAAGAATCTCTGCGAATCATTCCAGACGAGGTGTTCGAGAGGGCTCAGGCCCGCACACGGGCTTCGGCTGACAGTGACAAGCGACTCAAGAGCGGCGGCAAAGCAAGGTATCTGCTGAGCGGCTTGCTCGTCTGCAACGTCTGTAAGGCGCACTACGTCATCGCGGACGCACGCAGTTACGCCTGCAGCGGTCACTGGAGGGGTGGCGCCTGCTCGAACGACATTCGGGTGCGCCGTGATGCGATCGAGCGCGTCATTCTGGGCGGAATCTATCGCGATCTGCTGGAACCCGACCGGGTGGCGCGAATGGCGAACGAAATGCGTGCCGCATACGCCGAGCGGATGCGAGTAGTCGCGGCTCGCGCGGCGGACCTGCCTCGTGAGCTCGAGGAGCTTGACGCCCGCATCATGCGATTGCGAGAGCGTATGAAAGCCGGCGACCCGGACCTCACACCCGATGAACTGCAGGCGGCTATCGACCGGGCGGAAGCCAAGCGCCGACAGGTATTCGACGTGCAGCCCACGGAGCGCGAGAACGCACGCGTCCTGGCCATGTTGCCGCGAACCGCGGAACTCTATCGCGAGCAGATAGACCAGGGTCTCGGCGGCGATCCTGCGGCATCCGCCAAAGCGCGGACGATCCTGCGCGAGATGCTTGGCGAAATCATGCTTTCACCCGGCGAGGGCGGATCACTGTGGGCGGAGTACGCAATGCAACCTGCGGCCCTGCTGATGGGCGCCGGTGCAGGAACAAGTGGTCGGGGTGACAGGATTTGAACCTGCGACACCTACGTCCCGAACGTAGTGCTCTACCAGGCTGAGCTACACCCCGAGATGGCGAGACCCGCGGACCCTGGGAAGCTCGAAGCGGCAGGGATGCGGGCGGCGCAGTGTACTGAAGCGACCCCCCGGCTTCAATCCGCCCGAGGGGGTGAATTTCGTCAGGTGGTGTGTTCGACCGCGAACCGCGCCAGCGCCTGGAGACCTTCCTTGTAGATGTTCTCCGGCAGCGGCTTGAGCGACAGCAGGGCCTGCTCGGCTGATTCCTTCGCCAGCCGTGCCGCGTAGTCGAGGCCGCCGGTCGACTCGATGGCGGCGATGATGGGCTCGAGCTGGGCCAAACCGCCTTTCTCGATGGCGATGCGGATCGCGGCCCGCTGGGCCTCGGTGCCGTTGCGCAGCGCATAAATGAGGGGGAGGGTGGGCTTGCCCTCGGCCAGGTCGTCGCCCAGGTTCTTGCCCCGCTCGGCGGGATTGGAGCGATAGTCGAGGACGTCATCCACCAGCTGATAGGCGGTGCCGAGATGGCGGCCATAGGCCGCGAGCGCCTTGCGCACCTGCTGCGGGCTGCCCGCGAGCACGGCCGCGACCTCCGCGCCGGCCTCGAAAAGCTTGGCGGTCTTGCGGTAGATGACCTCCAGATAGCGCTGCTCCGTGGTGTCGGGGTCATGCGCGTTCATGAGCTGCATGACCTCACCCTCGGCGATCACGTTGGTCGCATCGGCCATGATTTCCATGACCGGCTGGGAGGTCAGCGAGGCCATCATCTGGAAGGCCCGCGAGTAGACGAAGTCCCCCACGAGCACGCTTGCTTGGTTGCCGAATACCTGGTTCGCGGTGTCCCGGCCCCGGCGCAGCGATGAGCCGTCGACCACGTCGTCATGCAGGAGCGTCGCGGTATGGATGAACTCGATGAAAGCCGCCGCCTCTATATGAGCCTGGGGCCGGTGGCCGCATGCCCGCCCGGCCAGCACCACCAGCAGCGGCCGCAGCCGCTTGCCGCCTCCCGAGATGATGTGCTCGGCAATCTGGTCCACCAGCGGGACGGCGCTCTTCAGGCGCGCACGGATCACTTGGTCGACGGCACCGAGGTCCGACTGGACGAGCGCGCGGATTTCTTCCAATGTCATTAGCGGGCGGACCCTCGATTACGGCCACGCATCCTATCCGACACGGGGGCTGCGGAGAATGGACCAAAGGTCATGGGGTAGCCTAAATCGGTCCGAAGCCCGCGATAGGGCCGTTTGACCCGCCGGGGAGCCGCCAGTAGAATGCGCGGCCTTTCTCAAGCCCCCCGTTTGCCCTAAGCCTATGTACGCAGTGATCGCCACCGGCGGAAAGCAGTATCGCGTCACCAAAGACGGCGTGCTGCGCATCGAGAAGCTCGACGCCGAGGCCGGCGCCACGGTCGAGTTCGGCCAAGTATTGCTCGTCGGCGAGGGCTCCAACGTGAAGCTCGGCAGCCCGCTGATCGCGGGGGGCAAGGTGCTCGCTACCGTGGTTCGCCACGGCAAGGGCGGCAAGGTATCGATCGTGAAATTCAGGCGGCGCAAGCACTACCTGCGGCAGAAGAACCACCGCCAGCCGTTCACCGAGATCAAGGTGACGGACATCAGCGCGGGCTGAGGCAGCACACATGGCACACAAAAAGGCAGGCGGCAGTACCAAGAACGGCCGCGACTCCCACTCCAAGCGACTCGGCGTGAAGCGCTTCGGCGGCGAGCAGGTGCTTGCCGGTAACATCATCATCCGCCAGCGCGGCACGCCCGTGCGCGCGGGCGCCAACGTCGGTGTCGGCACGGATCACACCCTGTTTGCCAAAGTGGCGGGCAAGGTGCAGTTTCAGCGCCGCGGCGCGGAGCAGCGCCTGTACGTCAACGTCTTGCCGGAGATCGGCGTGACGGAAACTCCGGCCGAGACGGCCGAAGCCTAACCCCTTCGCGTAGCGCTCGATCCTCTGAAAACCCCGGCCACGCGCCGGGGTTTTCGTCTTGGAAGCCCCTCATGAAATTCGTCGACGAGGCCAGATTGAAAGTGCAGGCCGGCAGCGGCGGCCGCGGCAGCACGAGCTTTCGCCGCGAGAAGTTCGTGCCTTTCGGCGGCCCGGATGGCGGCGACGGTGGCAATGGCGGCAGCGTTTTCCTGCGTGCGGCCCCCGGGATCAACACCCTGGCGGACTTTCGCATCGAGCGCACCTGGCGCGCGCAGCACGGGGAGCCCGGCGGGGCCAATGATTGCACCGGCCGCAGCGGGGACGACCTCTACGTCCCGGTGCCGGTGGGCACGATCGTGCGCGATGCCGAGACCAGCGAGCAGCTCGGCGACCTCACCCGTGAAGGCGACGTATTGGCGGTGGCCCGCGGCGGTAAGGGAGGCTGGGGCAATCAGCGCTTCAAGTCGAGCACCAACCGCTCGCCGCGGCAATTCGGTCGAGGGCTGCCCGGCGAGAAGCGAGCGCTCGAGCTCGAGCTCAAGGTCATTGCCGACGTCGGTCTCCTCGGGCTGCCGAATGCCGGGAAATCCACCCTGATCCGCGCAGTTTCCGCGGCACGTCCCAAGGTGGCGGATTACCCGTTCACGACACTCCATCCCAATCTGGGGGTCGTCGATGTCGGGCAGCACCGCAGCTTCGTGATGGCCGATATTCCCGGACTCATCGAGGGGGCTGCGGACGGGGCGGGGCTCGGAATCCGCTTCCTGAAGCATCTGCAGCGCACGCGGGTGCTGCTTCACCTGATCGACATCGCGCCCCTGGATCCTGAAGCCGACCCGGTGAAAGACGCGCGGGCCATCGTTCAGGAGCTGAAGAAGTTCAGCAAGGAGCTCGCGGCGAAGCCGCGCTGGCTGGTGATCAACAAGAGCGATCTGCTGCCGGAGAAAGAGGCCGAAAAGCGCGCACGCGCGATCGTACGCAGCCTACGACACCGTGGGCCGCACTTTCTCGTGTCCGGGGCCACCGGCCGCGGGACGCGAGAGCTCTGCGAGCGGGTTATGGCGTTTTTGGAGGTGCAGGATCGCGCGGTACGCGACCACGCATCACCTGCAGAAGAAACTGTCGACGAGCGGCCGGCTTCAGCTTGAGCGGGATCGGAGCCGTAGTCGGCGCTGCAGTCCAGCGAACCTTTTCTTGACCATTCATCGCTCTCGGCCTCACGGCATTGCGCGAATTCGAGCCGTCAACCGGCTCTTGTGTCGCGCCGCCTTGTTTCGGTGGATGATCTGCTTGTTCACCAAAGTGTCGATGACCGGAACAGCCTCCTTGTAGGTGGCCTGAGCCGTCTGCTTGTTCCCTCCGGCAATCGCCGCCGTCACATCGCGCACGGCTGTACGCATACGCGAGCGCAAAGCGACGTTGCGCGAGCGGTGTTTCTCGGCTTGACGAGCCGCCTTCTCGGCGGACTTGGTGTTGGCCACGTGGTCTCCGTAAGGAAAAAGAACCTTCCCGCCTGGTCGCGGGGGGCGGTAGTCTGCTCAGCTAAGCGGACGTTGTCAACGCTGGCCGAGAACGTAGCCGGGTCAGGACGGTCTTTTTCACATAAGGTGACGCGTCTTGACGGAACGTCCGTGGAGGGCGTCCTTATGCTCTGGGCCGGCCCCTTGAATGCGGCGCCAAGCGCTGGCATGAATCCTGTATTCTTTAACCTTTTGACATCAGCGGCTTAGCAGCCCCATGGAGCTCATTCGCGGATTCAATGGCCTGAACGACCGCCATCGGGGCTCCGTCGTCACGATCGGGACCTTCGACGGCATGCACTTGGGCCACCAGGCGCTGCTCGAGAGGCTCGAGGAGCACGGCAGAGGCCGGCAGCGGCCGGCGATGGTGCTGACCTTCGAGCCGATGCCGCGGGAGTTCCTGCTGGCCGCGGGCCAGGCGCCGGCGCGCCTGACCTCATGCCGCGAGAGGTGGCGGATCCTGGAGCGCCTGGGATGCGACTTCCTGTGGCTGCTGCGTTTCGGTCCATGGCTGCGCAATCTTTCCGGCGAGTCGTTCGCGGAGTTGCTGGCGAAGGATCTGCGGACGCCCCTGGTCGTCGTCGGCCATGATTTCCGCTTCGGGCGCAACGGCGAGGCCACGGCCGCGATCCTCTCGGCCGCGGGGCAGCGGCTCGGATTCGAGGTCGATGTCGTGCCGCCCGTGACCGTGGACGGGGAGCGTGTAAGCAGCAGCGGCGTGCGCGATGCGCTCGCCAAGGCGGATTTTGAGCAGGTGCGCCGCTGGCTGGGCCGGCCGTACTCGATGACGGGCCGGGTAGTGCAGGGGAACCGGCTGGGGCGCCGTCTGGGTTTCCCGACGGCGAACCTGCAGATCGAGCGGCGTCGTCCTCCCGTACAGGGCATCTTCGCCGTCCGGGTGCGTGGCGCCTCAGACGTACTCCTACCCGGGGTTGCGAGCCTCGGTACGCGTCCGACCGTCGACGGTGCGCACACGCTCCTCGAGGCGCATGTGTTCGATTATTCGGGTGATCTCTATGGACGCGAGATCGAAGTGGAATTCGTGGCGAAGCTGCGCGAGGAGGAGCGTTTCCCATCCTTGGACGCTTTGGTCGCACAAATGCACAAGGATGCGGCGCAGGCTCGACAGATTTTGAATGGCTGACATTTCGAATGACCGACTACAAGAGCACGATCAACCTCCCGGAGACCGCTTTCCCGATGAAGGCGGACCTCTCCCGGCGTGAGCCGGCGATGGTCGCCGGCTGGGAGGAGCGCGGCATCTACGGCAAGCAACGCCAGCTCGCGAGCGGCCGTCCGCGGTTCGTGTTGCACGACGGGCCGCCTTACGCCAACGGCGCCATCCATATTGGCCACGCCGTCAACAAGATCCTCAAGGACATCATCGTCAAGTCGCGCTCGCTGGACGGCTTCGACGCGCCCTACATCCCGGGCTGGGACTGTCATGGGCTGCCGATCGAGCTGCAGGTCGAGAAGAAGCACGGCCGTCCCGGGCAGAAGCTCGACCCGGGGGCTTTCAGGGCCGCCTGCCGGGCGTTCGCGCAGGAGCAGGTGAATCTGCAACGCGCCGACTTCAAGCGCCTGGGAGTGCTGGGCGACTGGGACCATCCCTATCTCACGATGGCGCCGCGGTACGAGGCGCAGCAGCTGCGCGCCTTCGGCCGGATCATCGCTAACGGACATCTCTACAAGGGCGTGAAGCCCGTGCACTGGTGTCTCGACTGTCGCTCCGCGCTCGCGGAGGCGGAAGTCGAGTACGAGGAGAGAACCTCTCCCGCCATAGACGTTGCCTTCCGCGTGGCCGACCTCCGCGATCTCGAGCGGCGTATGGGACTCGCAGCCGGACACCTCGGCAGCACGCCGGCCGAGCTCGTGATCTGGACCACCACCCCGTGGACGCTGCCTGCCAACCAGGCCGTCGCGTTGCGCGACGAGTTCCGCTACGTGTTGGTCGAGGCGCAGCGCGACAACGAGCGCTCGCGGCTCATCCTCGCCGCGGAACTGCTCGACTCATGCCTGAAGCGCTTCGGCATGACTCGGGTTGCCGTGCTCGCGGAAGCCGAAGGCCGCGCGCTGGAAGGGATGAAGCTGCAGCACCCCTTCCAGGACCGGCAGGTGCCGGTCATCCTCGGTGAGCACGTGACGCTCGATGCCGGCACCGGCGCAGTCCACACCGCTCCGGGACATGGTCACGAGGACTTCGCTGTTGGCCAGCGCTATGGTCTGCCCGTCATCAACCCGGTCGGCAACGACGGCCGTTTCCTTCCTGACACGCCGCTCGTCGCTGGCCTGAGGGTCGACGAGGCGAACGGCGTCCTCCTCGATGCCCTGCGTGAGCGGGGGCGGCTGGTGCATCACGAGCCGTTCGTGCACAGCTACCCGCATTGCTGGCGCCACAAGACGCCGGTGATCTTCCGCGCCACGCCGCAGTGGTTCATCAGCATGGAGCGGGAAGCGCTGCGTGAGCACGCCCTGCGCGACATCAAGAGGGTGCAGTGGACGCCGGAGTGGGGTGAGCAGCGCATCACCGGCATGATCGAGAACCGGCCCGACTGGTGCATCTCGCGCCAGCGCACCTGGGGCGTGCCCATTCCGCTCTTCGTTCATGCGCAGACGGGCGAGCTGCATCCGCGTACCCAGGAACTGATCGAACAAGTGGCCGCGCGCGTCGAGCGCGATGGCATCGAGGCCTGGTTCGCGCTCGATCCGGCCGAGCTTCTCGGCCCGGACGCGGACAAGTACGAGAAGGTCAGAGACGTCATGGACGTCTGGGCCGACTCCGGCCTCTCCTTCGAGTGCGTCGGCGCAGAGCGGCCGGAGATCGCCGCGCCCGTGGATCTTTACCTCGAGGGGTCCGACCAGCACCGCGGCTGGTTCCACAGCTCGCTCCTCATGTCGGAGGCCCTCTACGAGCGCGCTCCGTATCGCGGCGTGCTGACGCACGGATTCACGGTCGATGAGAAGGGCCGCAAGCAATCGAAGTCGCTCGGCAACGTGGTCGCGCCGCAGAAGGTCATGAGCACCCTGGGCGCGGACGTGCTGCGCCTCTGGGTCTCCGCCACCGACTACGCGAACGAGATGAGCGTGTCGGATGAGATCCTCAAGCGCATGGCGGATTCCTACCGCCGCATCCGCAACACCGTGCGCTACCTCCTCGGCAACCTGCACGGCTTCGATCCCAAGCGCGACGCGGTGGCCAGCGCCGACCTGCTCGCGCTCGATCGCTGGGCGCTCGCGCGAACCAGCGCATTGCAGGCGGAGATCATCGAGGCCTACCGGCGCTACGCCTTCCATCTCATCTACCAGAAGGTGCACAACTTCTGCAGCGTGGACTTGGGCGGCTTCTATCTCGACGTGCTCAAGGACCGCATGTACACCATGCCGACGGAGGGGCTTGCGCGCCGCTCGGCGCAGACCGTGATGCACCACATCGCGGAGTGCATGGTGCGCTGGCTCGCGCCGGTGTTGTCTTTCACCGCGGAGGAGATCTGGGAGTTCCTGCCCGGCGAGCGCTCCGAATCGGTGTTTCTCGAGACCTGGCATCAGCTTCCGGAGGTCTCGGCGACGGATGTCGAATGGCCCGCCCTGCTGCAGCTGCGCAGCGACGTCACGCGTGAGCTCGAAAGGCTGCGCGATGCCGGCTCCATCGGCGCGCCGCTCGATGCCGAGGTCGACGTGTACTGCCTCCCGGAGGAGTACGCGCGCTTCAACGCCCTGGGAGACGAGCTGCGTTTCTTTTTCATCACCTCACATGCCCGCGTTCACCGGGTCGAGGGAGCACCGCCCGCAGACGCTGTGCCCGCCACCAACACGGGGCGAAGCGGAGTGTGGATTGCAGTGAAACCTACGTCCGACCCGAAGTGCGTCCGCTGCTGGCAGCGTCGTCCGGATGTCGGATCGAACCCGAAGCATCCTGAGATTTGCAGCCGCTGTGTCAGCAACATCGACGGGCCGGGCGAGGCGCGCCGCTTCGTATGAACGCAGCCAATCAACAGGAGGCCGGCATGGCCGATCGGGTCCAGGGCGCCGCGGCGGCGGCGCGCGAGCCGAGCGGCTGGCGCTGGCTGCCCGTCACGGTGGCGGTGATCGGCATCGATCAGGTCGTCAAGCTCTGGATCGTGCAGCACCTGGCCCTGTACCGCACGCTGCACGTGCTGCCGGTGCTCGACGTCACCTTGACGTACAATAGGGGCGCCGCCTTCAGCTTTCTCTCGGAAGCTTCGGGGTGGCAGAAGTGGTTGTTCGCGGGCCTCGCCGTGGCCGTGGCAGCTGGAATACTGATCTGGCTCAGGCGTCTCGGCGGCCGCCGGCAGCGGCTGTTGTGTCTCAGCCTGACGCTGATACTCGGCGGCGCACTCGGGAATCTGATCGATCGGTTGCGCATCGGGCACGTTGTCGATTTCATCCTTGCCCACTGGCATGGCGTGTACTTTCCCTGGGCGTTCAACGTCGCCGACTCGGCCATCACCGTGGGCGCGGCGCTGCTGCTCCTGGATGCCTGGCTCGAGACCCGCGACTCGAAGGAGAATGTTTGATGCAGGTGCTTCTCGCCAACCCTCGCGGCTTCTGCGCCGGCGTCGACCGCGCCATCGACATCGTGGAGCGGGCGATCGCGCTCTTCGGCGCTCCGATCTACGTGCGTCACGAGGTCGTCCACAACCGCCACGTCGTCGACCGTCTGCGCGACCTCGGCGCAGTCTTCGTCGAGGAGCTGCGGGAGGTGCCGTCCGGCGCCACCGTGATCTTCTCCGCGCACGGCGTCTCGCATGCCGTCGAGGATGAGGCGAAAGAGCGCGGCCTCACCGTGTTCGATGCCACCTGCCCGCTGGTCACCAAGGTCCACATGGAGGTGCAGCGGTACGCCCGCGAGGGACGCGAAGTGATCCTCATCGGCCACGCCGGGCACCCCGAGGTCGAAGGCACGATGGGCCGATTCGATACGTCCTTCGGCGGCCGGATGCATCTCGTCGGCAGCGAGAACGATGTCGGTCAGCTCGAGGTCCGCGACCCCGCCAACCTCGCGTTCGTGACTCAGACCACGCTGTCGGTCGATGACACCGCGGAGATGGTCGGGGCATTGCGCAGGCGCTTTCCGCTGCTTGCCACACCACGCAAGGAAGACATCTGCTACGCAACCCAGAACCGGCAGGATGCCGTGAAGAAGCTGCTCGCCGAGTGCGACCTTCTGGTCGTGGTGGGCTCGAAGTCGAGCTCGAACTCCAACCGTCTGCGGGAGCTTGCGGATCGTGCCGGCATCCCGGGCTATCTGGTCGACGGTCCGGAGGACATGAAGCGCGAATGGTTCGAGGGCAGGAGCTCCATCGGCGTGACCGCGGGCGCTTCGGCCCCGGAAATCCTCGTGCAGCGTGTGCTCGAGCAGCTGCGCGCCTGGGGCGCGCAGCTGCCGCGCGAAATTGCAGGCCGCGAGGAGCGGGTCACCTTCGGATTGCCGCGCGAGCTGCGGCATACGGGCTCTGCCGAGGCCGCGGACCCGCCGGCGTCAGCGTCCTGAGGCTCGAGCCTGATAGAGGGATTTCTTGAGCTTCCAGCGCTTGTGGGACCAGGGCCAATCGGGCGGCGCATCGCGGATCTGCTGCTCGACCAGGCGCACGTAACGCTCCGTCAGCTCACCGGGCTGCAATGATTCTGCCCGCGCGGAGAGCGGCGTGAAGCGCAGCTCGTAGAAGCCACGAGCCGTGCGCTTCATGCCGAGAAAGAAGACCGGGAATCGTGTGACGCGCGCGATCTCCTCCGGTCCCATGTAGAAAGCGGTGTCGCGGTTGAGAAAGCGCGTCCAGTGCTTGTGCTCGCTGGTCGTCGGCTCCTGGTCGGCGACCATGGCCACGGCACGTACGACCTTGCCGCGCTTGATGATGTCGGCGAGCAGCTCCTTGGCCGGCACCAGACGGCTGCCGAAGCGGGTACGCACTTTCTTCATCTCACGCTCCGCCCAGCTGTCGACCAGCGGCTTGTAGGCCGCATCGAGGGGGAAGCCCAGCTCGAGCGACAGGGCGAGGAGCATCCATTCCCAGTTGCACTGGTGCGCCGCGGCGAGCAGCACCGATTGACCTTGCGCCAGGAGCGCCTGGGGTTGCTCGATGCCGACGATGCGCACACGCCTGCGGACCTCCGCGGCCGGCAGCGTTGCGGACTTGATGACCTCGACGAGCACATCGGCGAAACCGCCGTAGTAACGGCGGCGGATGTCCGTCATCCGGACATCATCGACCTCCGGGAAGCATTGCGAGAGGTTCGTGCGCACCACCTGGTCGCGGTACGGAAACACGCGGAAGGCCAGCCAGCCGAGCAAGTCCGCGAGCAGATAGAGCGCCGCAAACGGCGCGCGCGACAGCAGCCGCACCCACCAGGTGGAAGGTGGCAGGGGCGATGCGGCGGCGCCTTCGGGCGGGCTGGCGGATGACACTTCGCGCAACAGACAAAGTCCTCTTTGGGGCGGCGACCGCCGCCCGCGGCGAGCCCGAAATGGTAGCGGCCTCAGCCTCCCGCGCAAGTGAATTGATGCGCTCTGGGGCAATCCGTGCCGCTCCCGCCCCGGCGGCGGCTGTGGCAGGATGGGATTGCCGGCCCCGATGGCCGGCGGGGGTGCGACTCCATGCCGATCGCCGAGTATTTCAGCCACGACTATGCAGCGGCGCGCCGATGCTTCCTGGCGGCTGCCGGGCGTGCGGGCGGGGTGCTCACCAGCTACGGGCTGCCGGACCACCTGGGCCCTGGCGGCGAGGCGCTCGCCATTGACGTGGCGCGGCTCGGCAATGCCGGCGCGCAGAGCGCGCTGCTGGTGATTTCCGGTACCCATGGCATCGAAGGCTTCGCCGGATCGGGCTGCCAGGTAGGCCTGCTCGAGGATCGCTTGTATGAGGCGCTGGCAGGCTCCGCCTGTCTCATTCTCCTGCACGCGCTCAATCCCTACGGATTCGCATGGCTCAGGCGGGTCAATGAGGATGGCGTCGACCTCAATCGGAATTTCGTCGATTTCTCGCGGCCTCTGCCGTCCTCGACACGCTACGAGGCGGTGCACGACTGGCTGGTGCCCACGGATTGGGATGGCGAGGCGCGCCGCGCGGCGGACGCGGCACTGGCCGCTTTCGGCCAAAGCCGTGGCATTCCTGCCCTGCAGGCGGCCATCTCGGGCGGCCAGTACACGCGGCCCGGCGGCTTGTTCTACGGGGGTACGCAGGCGTCGTGGTCCGCTCGGATACTGGAGCGAATTCTCAGCGAGGTGTTGCCGGCCACGGTGCAACGTCTCGGCGTCATCGATCTGCACACGGGACTCGGCCCGCCCGGCTATGGCGAGCCGATACTCGACTGCGGAGGCCCGGGGGATCGTGAGCGGGCGCTGCGTTGGTACGGAGCCGACGTCAAGGATCTGTCGGCGGGAGAGTCGGTATCGGCCCTGCTGGTGGGAACGATGGCGCGGGGCATCGAGCGCCTGCGGCCGGAGTTGCAGCTGACTCTCATAGGGCTGGAATTCGGGACCCGCCCGCTGATGGAAGTTCTGACCGCGCTGCGCGCGGATCACTGGCTGCACGCCCGGGGCGGCGCCAACGCCGCCGTGCGCGCGCAGATCCAGCGGCAGATGCGCGAGGCGTTCTACACCGAGAGCTGCGCCTGGCAGGCGGCGGTGTACGGCCGAACGGCCGACCTGGTGCTCAGAGCGTTACGGGGGCTGGGCTGATGATATCCGCCGCGCTGGACCTCGCTATGTCCGGGCGGATCTAACGCGGCGAAGCGATCCGCGAGACTATGTTGCGCTCTACCAGCGACACCTCGAGCACGCTCGACTGATTCGTGTTGTACAACGAGTACAGGAGGGCATGGTCCCACGGGCTCAGTGCCTGTGGCGGGCGCGCGGCATCGTGAAACAGGGTCAGAATGGTCGGCATCTTCGCGGTGTCGCCCTCGGGTTCGATCTGCGCAAGCCCGAGCAGACTCACGTAGTCCGCAAGTTGTCCGATGCTGAGATTCTTCGTCTGGTTCAAATCCACGATGATGAAAACCGAGGAGAAAGTCTGTACCGCGGAATAGCGGATGCGGGTGCCGATGCCGCTGTCCCGGGAGAATGCGCGTGCGCACCCCTGGAATGGACTGAAGAACGGCAATCCTGCTGCGTCGGGACTCGATGCCGCAGCCTCTCGCGAGGCGAACGCGGTGTTGTACCAGGCGCGAACAGGGCGGGTGGAGTGCAGGAATGCCTGAACACCTCCCATGCCGTTGCAGAGGCTATACATGCGCGGATTGCGCGCGCGCCATTTTTTCAGCAGCAGGTCGGGATAAGGGCTGGCGATGATGTAGAGGTTTGCCATGCACCGCTCTCCGGCCAGCGGCACGTTTGCCGCCCTGGCAACCTGCGAGATCCGCTCGAGGATGTATTCCTCCATGTTGCGCGGCAGGCCCGCGGCCAGCGGACAGACCGGCTTGTTCCAGCGCACGAGGGAATCGTGGAGGTAGGTCACGACGTTCGAGGCGACGTAGTGGTCCACCTGGCGCTCGAGCTCCTTTCTTGCCTTCGCGGCCTGGATGGTCACGGTATCGAGGCCCTCGCTGCCGGCGCTGTTGGCAGTGGCACCGGTCGCGCGCGCCATATCGGAATGCGGGGGCAACGAGATCAAGGCGATCGCGGCGAGGAACAGCGGCAGATGGCGATGACGGGAGCTCATGCGAGAACCCTCGGGGAGCGTCCAGGGCTGTGACATTGTAGTACTCTATCCCTTCGGCTCGGCAACTCCTCCCGGGCCCCGGGGAGGGTCATGGAATCGCAGCGCGGCGCTTCGCCCTTCACCATTCGTGACTTCCGCCTGCTCTTCGGCGGCAGCGCGATTTCCATGGTCGGGGATCAGTTCACCCTGGTGGCCCTGCCATGGCTGGTGTTGCAGCTCACCGGCAGCCCGGCGCAACTCGGTCTGGTCTTGGCGGCGATGGCGCTGCCGCGTGCAGCGTTCATGCTGGTCGGCGGGGCAGTGGTGGATCGCTTGTCACCACGGCGGGTGCTCCTGACGGCACGGGGCGCGAATGCCGTACTCGCCGGCCTGCTCGCCGCGCTGGTGCTGACCGGGACCATCCAGATGTGGATGGTCTACGGGCTGGCTTTCACCATCGGTCTCTGCACGGCGTTCGCGTATCCCGCGGGGGGTTCCATCCTGCCGCAGTTCCTGCCGTCGGCCCAACTGCAGGCGGCGAACTCCATGATCATGGGTATGCGTCAGCTCAGCATGCTGCTCGGACCGGCGCTCGCGGGGCTCCTGGTCAGCGCCGGCAGTGCCCGGGCAGGCGCGAGCGCCGACACGCATGGCACGGGTCTCGCTTTCGCGGTCGATGCGGTGAGCTTTCTGTTCTCTGTGGCCTCCCTGCTCGCCATCCGCATCCCGCGGGAGCGGGACCTCCGGGCTGCGGCCGACGGCGTTCTTGTGCAGGTTCTCGAGGGAATCCGGACGCTGTGGCAAGACGTCCAGCTCCGCTCCTTCATCGCCTACATGGCATTCGTCTCCGTCCTGGTCGTGGGGCCGCTGCAGGTGGGTCTGCCGCTCTTTGCCAAGTCCCGCTTCAGCGAAGGGGCGGCGGCTTTCGGCTGGTTGATGACGGCCAACGGCACCGGGATGCTATTGGGCAGTGTCGTCTCGACATCGGTCACGCGCCTGCTGCGCGGCCGCGTGGGGATAATGGCGTTGAGTCTCGATGCCGGCGCCGGGCTCGCGCTCGCGGTGCTAAGCGCCGTGCACTCCGTGCTGACCGGGGCCGCGTTGCTCATCCTGACCGGGCTGTTCGCCGGTACCGTGCAGATCGCGATCGTCAGCTGGGTGCAGCGGCGCGTCCCCCAGGCGATGATGGGCCGTGCGATGAGCATGATGTTCTTCACGTTTTTGGGTCTGGCGCCGCTCGCCGCAGCCCTGGCGGGCGGGTTGCTCAACCTGATCTCCCTCCCGGAGCTGTTCATCGGCGCCGGACTGTCTCTCACCACCCTGGCGCTTCTGTGCCTGACGCGACCCAGCCTGCGGGCGATCCAACTGCAAACTTCGCCGGCGTAATCGACCCGCAATTGGCGGGAGCCGCCTTTTGGCGCATACTCGCCAACATTCCCGTGAGCTCTTGCGCGGGAGCCGAGATGACCGACGATAAGCCGGGGGGGCAGGCTGCGGCGGACCAGCAAGCCACCACCCGCGATGAGGGAGAGCTGTTCGCCGCCTCTTACGCCGAGTTGCGTCGACTCGCGGACCGCGAGCTGCGCCGCTTTCCGGGCGTGGGCCTGAGTCCCACGACCCTCGTTCACGAGGCGTACCTCAATCTCGCTGAACGGGAAGAAGTCGCCTTCGACGAGCGCGGCAAATTTCTCGGCTATACGGCGCGCGCCATGCGCGGATTGCTCATCGACTACGCCCGTCGCCAGCAGGCTTTGAAGCGTGGCGCGGGGTTCGAGATCACGCAGCTCAACACGAAGATCGGCGACGAGTCCGCTGACGCCGTGGAGCTCGGGCGACTCTCTGACGCCCTCGATGAGATTGCCAGGCTCGATCCGCGACTCGCGGAGGTCGTCGACTTCAAGTACTTCTGCGGCTTCTCGTTCGCGGAGATTGCAAAGTTCCGTCAGGTGTCGGAGCGCACGGTGCAGCGCGACTGGGAGAAGGCGCGCCTCGTCCTCTTCCGATATCTCGAGCCGGGCCTCTGAAGGTCGCCTCATGACGGGCATCGAAGCGCAGCGCTGGCGGCGCGTGAGCCGACACCTCGATCGAATCCTCGATCTTCCCGAGACGGAATGGGCGGCCTACCTGGCCGCTCTCGCTCGGGATGAGCCGTTCACCGCGGCGGAGCTGGACCGCCTGCTGCGCGTGAAGGAGGACGGCCGGTTCGCCGAATTCCTGGGCAAAGGTATTCTGCGCGAGGTAGCCGAGCGCACCGCGGCGCCGCTCATCGGACGGGTCATCGGTCCATATGTGATCGAGGCCGAGGTTGGCCGCGGGGGGATGGGCAGCGTGTGGCGCGCGCGACGCGCGGATGGCCGGTTCGAGGGCCACGTCGCCATCAAGCTGCTGCATCTCGCGTGGCTCGGACGCGCGGGCGAGCAACGGTTTCTGCTCGAAGGCCGTTTGCTCGCGCGTCTCGACCATCCGAACGTTGCACGGCTGATCGATGCCGGGGTGCTGGAGGGCGGGGGACCCTACCTGGTCCTCGAGTACGTCGAGGGCGAGCCGATCGATCTCTACTGCGAGCGGATGGGGCTCGGGTTCGAAGCACGGATCAGGCTGTTCCTCGGCGCAATCGCCGCCGTAGCGCATGCCCATAGGCATCTGATCGTTCATCGGGACCTGAAGCCGTCGAACGTGCTGGTCACGCGCGACGGCGCGGTCAAGCTGCTCGATTTCGGCATCGCGAAGCTCCTGGACACAGGCTCCGAGGCCGCGGCGACGCAGACGATGCTGCACGGCCTCACGCCGCGCTATGCGGCCCCGGAACAGTTACTCGGCAAGGCGGTAACGACGGCGACGGATGTCTATGCGTTGGGCGTTATGCTCTATGTGCTCGTTGCCGGAAAGCACCCCTTTGTCGGCAGCGCGGGCGCGACAGCAGAGCCGGGGGACGCGCAGTTCGTGCATGCCACGCTCACCACGATTCCGCCCCGGGCGTCGACCATCGCCGCAGGGCCGCCGAGCCACCGGCGCGCGCTGCAGGGAGACTTCGACAACATCCTGGCGAAGGCGCTCGCAAAGGAGCCCGCGGATCGTTACGAGAGTGTCGGGGCATTCGCGGACGACTTGCGCCGCTTCCTCGGGCATGAGCCGGTGCAGGCGCGGCCCGCCAGTGTCGGCTATCGCGCCGGTAAATTCGTCCGCCGACATCGGGGCGGCGTCGCATCCGCAGCGCTGATCGCCCTCGCCCTGGCGGGAACGAGCATCTTCGCCCTCACGCAGATGTTCGAGGCCCGATCGCAGCGCGATCGCGCGCTCGCCGAGGCGCAGCGCGCTCAGGCGCAGGCCGATCTCACGCAATTCGTGATCGGCGACAGTCTGAGCCGCATCCCCGGGGATCTCGTGCGCGACCGCCTCGACCGCGCACGCATATTCATTGCCCGCCGCTACAGCCAGTCTCCCGAGCTCGCGGCGTGGCTGCTGGTCGACGTGTCCGGCCGCTACATCGACATCGGGGAATACAGCACCGGTGCGGCGGTGATCCGCGACGTGGAGGTGATCAACGCCCAACTTCACGATGCGGAGCTCTCCGCGCAGCTCGCCTGCAACCGCGCCGAGGATCTGTTGGGCACCCCGGATCTCGCGGGCGCACGGGCGCAGCTCGCGGCGGGGCTGGAGAGTCTGCGGCGGACCATATATGCAAAGCCCAACACCGTCGCCGAGTGCGCAGATGCCGCCGCGCTCGTATGGCAATCGGAAGGAGACTACGAAAAGGCCGTGGCGCGCTTGCGGGAGGCGCAGGGTCTGCTCGTCGCGGCAGGCATGTATGGAACCTCGCGCTACACGAGCACGACGAACAATCTGGGGAGAGCGCTGGTGCTCGCCGGGGACTATCGGCGCGCTTGGATCGTGATGCACGATCTGCTGGCGCTGGTTCGTGAGCTGGGGCGCGCGGACACCTCTTCCTGGTGGGCGATGGTCAGCAACGGCTGTCGTGCCATGGTGGGTGGCGGTCAGCCGCGCCGCGCAGCCGCGTTCGTCGATCAAGCAGTGAGCGATGCGCGCCGGGGAAATCCGACGTTCGAGCCTCCGTTCCCGCTGGCTCTATGCCGCGCCGGGGCCGGCGTCTTGTCCGGTGAATCGGCCACCGCCGACGCGGATTTGATGCGAGCGCTGCATGCGGCGGATCCCGGATACCTGTCCATGTCGACGTTCTATCCTTCCATGCCCGTCATTGCGGCGCTCGAGCGGGCGGATCTGGACACCGCGGACGCTCGCTGGGCGGCACTCGCACCGCGCGAGGAGCGAGCGCTGGCTGCCCGGGACCGCAGCGCCGAGGCCGTCCGCCTGCTTCTCCTCGATGCGCGTCTGCAGTTCGCGCACGGGCGCAACGACAGCGCACTTCGGCAGCTGGAGATCGCCGACCGTCTCATTGCCTCTCGCCATCAGACTGTCAATCCGGACGGTTACGACCTCGCGATCTTGCGAGCGCAGACCTCCATGCGGGCCGGCGATTATGCGAATGCCGCGAAGCAAGCGGCGGGCGCGGCCGATCTGGCCCGGGCCGTCGCGATCGACGCGACGTCGTCCGCCTGGGTGGGCGAGGCGCTGCTCCACCGGGCACAGGCGGAGAAGGCGCTCGGAGAATCGGCTGCGGCGGTAGCTGACGCACGTGAAGCGCTGCACCATCTCGAGCCGAATCTCCTGCCGAATCACGCTCTGGTGATCGCCGCCCGGGCTATCGCGGACCCCGTGGCGAGCAGCGCGACCGAGTGAGGCCGGCGTGCTCGCGATCAGTCGTGGAAATCTGACAGCAACGGTGCGGGCGAGGTCGGATCGCCAAAGAAAGTCCCTGGATCCCGCGTGTCGCCTTTGGGCCGCGGTTTTCGATATAGCGGTGGGGTCCTTGGATCCCATCCTAGGAGACCGATATGCGAGCCACGATCACGGCGCTCTACAGCGCTCTCGTTTACGTCCTTTTCCTGGCTACGTTCCTTTACGCCATCGGCTTCGTGGAGGGTATCGCCGTACCCAAGACCATCGATTCCGGTCCCAGTGGGGCGGTGCTGAGATCAATTGCGATCGATGCGGTGCTTCTCGGCGTGTTTGCGCTCCAGCATTCGATCATGGCCCGCCCGGCGTTCAAGCGGGCCTGGACGCGGATCGTTCCCGAGGAGGCCGAGCGCAGCACCTACGTGCTGTTCGCCACGGCTGCCTTGGCGCTCGTTTGCTGGCAGTGGCGTCCATTGCCTCTGCCCGTCTGGTCTGTCCGTCACCATGTCGTCGCCGACGTCATTCTCGCCATCTCTTGGTGCGGCTGGGCGATGCTGCTCGTGAGCACGTTCCTGATCAGCCACTTTCATCTGTTCGGGCTGACACAGGGTTTCACGCGGCTGCTGCAACGAGCGCCGTCGCCCCAGGTTTTCGGCACGCCGTTCTTTTACAAATGGCTGCGCCACCCAATCTACGCCGGCTTCATTCTGGCGTTCTGGGCCGCTCCGCGCATGAGCCAGGGGCACCTGCTCTTTGCGGGTCTCGCCACGGGCTACATCTTCGTCGGTATCTGGTTCGAGGAGCGCGATCTCATCACGCAGTTCGGCGAGCGCTATCGCGGCTACCGGGAGAGCGTCGGCATGTTGATCCCGAAGCTCCGGTCGACGCCCTCGGGCCGCAGGCCGGCCGGCGGCGTACCTCGGTGATGAGTCGCGCACGCCTGATCGGCTAGCGCTTGCGCCCGATGAAGATGTAGTAGGGCGCGGTTATTCCGGGTAGGTAAGGCACTTTGCCGCGCCGCTCGAAGATCTGGCAGTCCGGCATGGCGTCGGTGAGCTGCCTCATGTGGTTGGGATCCAGCCGAACGCCGTCGTGCGCGAACCACCGACGCCACAGCCAGCGCTCCAACGCCAGATGACGGATGCTGCCAGGGCTGGGCCGGGCGGATGACACGTAGAAATCAACGATACCCAACGTTCCACCCGGCCTCAACATCGCCACGGCGTTGGCGATGGTGGCGCGCCAGTCGTCCACCATGGTGAGCGCGTAGGAGAGATACACGCAGTCGACCGGCTCCGGCGGTCGATAGAGGCTGATATCCGCTTCGACAGCCGTGACGTTGGAATGGTAGCCGGCCCGCACCCGTGCCTGCTCGAGGAGCGCGGGGCAGAGATCGACGAGAGTGAGCCGGCGCAATCCGGCGAGTCGTGCACCGAACCGTTCCAGGTTCTCGCCGGTGCCGCAACCGAGCTCCACTGCGACATCGCCGGCTCCTACCGGCAGGCGCGCAATCAGTTCTTCACGGCCGTGAAGGAGTCGTTGGCGAAAGTCATCGTAACGGCTGGCCTGCGGCGCGTAGAACGCCTGCAGCCGCTCGGCGGCGCTGCCATGGCGCGGCAGGCCGCGCAGCATTCGCCAGAGGACTCGTGAGTCGCCGAGCAGGTCAGGCGCTGACATCGCAGATGTGGAAGCCGGCATAGGTGTGGACACGGTCCGCGCGGGAAAGCTCGCGGGCAATCAGCTCGTGGAAGGACAGCCTCTCCATCAGGCTCACGCCGCCGATCCGCACGGCCTCCAGATATCGCGGCCGGCGGTGAGCGCTGCGGAAGATCAGCCGTGCCGCAGGCGTCGCATGACAGAAGATCTCGCGCCATTCCTCCGCCAAGGCCTCCGGGTCGTGGCTGGCCATCCAGTCCATGTGGTCGAGCAGGATGAACTTGGAGATCGGCTCGGCGGCCCCGCGCAGAAACTCCGTGACCGTCGACGTGTGCGGCACGATGCAGTCCGCAAGACCTGCTTTGAGCCGCACGAAATTGTGTGCCTTCAGATATTCCGGACAGCACGAGCGGGTGTACCGGCCATGGAGGTACACGCGCCAGAAGTAGTTCGTCGCCAGAGGCAGCTGGCAGAGCACGTATTCCAAAGAGTCGCGCACATAGGCGGCGACTCCGCCGGCGTGCTGCGCCTCGATCTCCTGCCGCTGTGGGCGGGGTACCCCCAGAAGGCTCAGGGTGAGCTGTCGCGAGAGCGCCCAGCGCATGCCGGGCCCCCACATGAGCGGGGCCACGGTCTTCTCGTAGATCTCCCGCTGCTCGTCCAGTGAGCTGGCGCCGAAGAGCCCGCGAACGCAGGCAGCAAGGGCCGGGCGCGCGGCGAGATAGGCCCTGAAGCCGCACGCCACCAAGCCCGACAGGCCATGGAAGTAAAAGCTGCCCCGTCGGCTGGCGAACCACGCGTGGTTGCGGTCCCAGTATTCACGCGCGAACGGCGAGAGCTGACCGCGCAGTCTGCGCTCGTACAAGGCCTGGACGTTTGGGTGGAAGCCCTCGCCGAAGAGCCGGAAGAAATCATCGAAATCCAGCGCGCGCACGCCCGCGAGCTTCAGCTCTAGGAGCGCGGTCTGGCGCGGGTTGGCGTCAACGGCGTGGATCCGCTGGGGCGCCAGCAGCGCATAGTCCAGCGCATTGCAGCCCGCGCTGGTGATGACGAGGACAACGTCGTCGCGCGTGAGGCCGAGCGCCAGGCGGTCGACCGCCGGGTCCTCCCAGCAGGTGTTGTAGACGAGGGATCTCGAGTAGAGCGTGCTGAACAGCCGCTCGTCGATCCGCTCGGTCAGTTTCGTCAGATGGGGCAATGATCGTCCGCAGCGCAATGCACTGCAGAAGAAGCCTACCGACCTAAAGTGACGGGCCCGTGACCGAAATGTTATCGATTCGTGACGTGCCGAACGGATAAGCGGTCTGGGTGGGCCGGGGCGGAACGCTGGCGAATCTGGCCGGCTTCATCCGCGGGCGGCGTGGAGAGATTCTGGGAGCAACGGTCAAGAAGGCATCCAGAAGCGCCACGATAACGATCAGGCGAACGGTTCCCGCAGCACTTCGGGACGGCGCTTGGCGTCCCGAGGCCGAAGCGCCTTTCTAGTAATCATCTTCGGCTATCGTCCGGAATGACCGGCAAGGGGAGTTGCGTCAGGGGAAGGAGACGGGAGTCCGCGAGCGCGGCCGTGCGGTGGCCGAGACCGGCGAGATAGGCATCGTGGCTTGCGAATGCGAGAAACGACGCGACGCTGTTCTGACAAACCAGCATCACCATATCCCACCTCTCGTCTTCCGGTCCGATCAGGAACGGGCCGCCGGCACCGAGAAACTTGATGTCACCGCCGCTCTCGCGCAGGAAGGGAAGCGTGTGTCGGATGTAGCGGTCGAATGCTTCTGCGCCACTGATCGGTGCGGCGGGCGCCAGTTCGGGATTGGCCGAGTAGTCTGCAACATCGCGAAATCGCAGTAGATTCAGCATGACGACGCAGCTTTCGATGCCACGTTGCACAAAGAGCTTGCCGGCGCTTTGAGATGGAGCGAGGTAGCGGATCGTTGCGGACGCAGTCATGTCGCCTCCAATCAGCGACTCAATTCCGGGAGGGTTGACTCTGCGCGCCGAACGCCAGGCGCAGGACATGTGCTCGGATGTCTTCCGGCCAATCCGCGATCCGTTGCTCCAACCTCGGGCGATCATCGGCGAAGAGGGCGCGAGTCGCCTCTTCGTAGCCGGGCAGATCACCGGCGATCGCATGCATGAACTGATAGGCGGCCTCCTGGGCGGCGAGTCGTTTCTGTCGCGGATTGCCGCGTCTTCTGGCCTCGTCCACCAGCCGTCTGAGCACTGCGGATGCACCACCGGGCTGGGTCGCCAGCCATTCCCATTGCCTCGGCAGCAGCGTCACTTCGCGCGCGGTGACGCCCAGCTTCGGTCGCCCGCGCCCTCTTGGCTCCGAGGCCTCTTGATTCGAGGCCTCCGGCGGGGTAGTCCGACGTGGTACGTAGCGCCCGATAAATTCCTTAAGAGGCCGAGCCAGTCTGTCGATGACGTCGGCCTTTGTGCCACGCAAATCCAGGTCGATCACGCGACCGGTTCCGTCGTCAAAGACGAGAAATCGGGTCGGCAAGCCACCTTCGACGGCTGCTTTGACCGCTAGGGCAACTTCGACCAACGGGCCGGAGAGCAGCCGCCGATGGCCTTCAAAGGCAGTAGAGGGCTTTGAGAGAAAGTCAGGCATGCCGTCAGATTCCGATGTTCTGCGTGAATTATACCCGGGTGAAAAATATTGATCAATAAAACCCGGATTAAATCTTTGGGCTTCGGGAAATGGCCCTCGAAACCATGACCGACGGCAAGCACCAGATCGGCGATGCCGAGTATGCCGCGGCACTCGCTGCGGGCCGGGCGGAGGCTGATATGGAGATCCGGGCACAGACAGTCCGCTACCTGCCAGAGCAGGATGCTCTCGAGATCGTGACGACTCGCGGCGCTGGATTCGTTATCCCGAGGTCATGGATTGGCGCGATCGATGAAGTCTCGCCGGAGGAGCTCGCGCAGTTGACCTTGTGGCCCGACGGCTCGGCTATCGAGCTCGAGAGCCGGGATATCCACATCAATGTTCACGGTCTGATGACTGCTGTGCTGCCAGCAATGCTGCCGGCACGCGCACTGGCGTCAATCTTTGCAAGCCGTGGAGGCAGGGCGACGACTGCGGCGAAGCGGCGGAGCGCGAAGGCCAATGGCCGGCGCGGTGGCCGACCTTCCTTGCACGGCGAGATCGTCTCGGTCCTCAAGGAGGGGGGGAGTATGGCGGCGCCGGATATTGCACGCGCCGTCAATCGGCGCGGTCGGTGGCCACGCTCAAAGGTCTCTCAAGGCTGCCGCGATCGGCATGCGTGCTGCTCGCAAGGCCGGATACAGTCCGCCAACCACTCCCATGCCGATCGCCCACAGCACCGCCTCGGCCATGATCGAGCCACTGACCAGGAAGTGGAAAAAGACTTGCGGCGTCGTGCTGCTTACGGCCATCTGTGCCCCTATGCCCAGGGTGCTCGCAGCATAGCCATTCAAGCTAACGTAGGCGACCGCGGCCCCCGCAATACCCCCGGCGGCGCCCAGGAGTAATCCTTCCAGAAGCGTCGCCGTGAACACGATGCCGTGGGGATACCCCAGTGCGCGGAGCATCGCCACCTCAAAGCGCCGGCTCTCCACCATGACCAGCAGAGTGCTCATGGCGCCGAAGACCGCAGCCGCGGCCATCATCGCCGTGAAGAAGCCGCCGACTCGGGTAATCAACTTGCTGATCCCGGACGCCTGACGCGCGTAGTACGCGCTCTCTCGCAGGACGTGCAATGCCAATTGCGGATCTCGCTCGAGCGCTCGGGCGAATTGGTCGAACGCGTCGCGCGATGTCAGCTGCACGTAAAGCGAGGCGTAAGCGTTGGGCCGCCTCTCTGCGCCCTGCAGCGACCCCAGGCTGGTCCACGCTTCAGAGGAAAAGAACTGCGAGCCGGCGGAGAATACTCCCACCACGGTCCAGATCTTGCCTTCGGCAACCACCCGACTGCCCGCCGCGAGTCCTCGGAAACTGCCCTCCGCCGCCGAGCCCACCACGATCTCGTCCAGGCCCGGCCGAAACCACCGGCCTTGCACAATGCGCAATCCCTTGTCGATGGTGAACATGGCGGGTGATATCCCCCGCAATGTAATCCGCGCCGCGAGGTCTCGATGCCTGTACTGCACCGGCACGCTGCCCAGAAGGTCCGGCGCAATGAGCGGCACACCATTCGCGCGTGCCACGCCGGGCGTCTGAGTGGCTTGCGCAACTGCGCCGGTCGGAATAGTACTCCCCCATTCGCTATCGCTGCCCTCGCTCAACACGATTGCCGTCGTATCCTGCGCCGCGGCGTCAAAAGTGTGTCGATAGCCGGCCGCCATGGCGAGCACCGCCGACAAGATGCCGGCCACCGTGGCAAATCCCAATACCGTAACCGAGGTATCGACGGGTCGCGAGGGCCACTCGCAGATCGCGGCAAATGTCAGACGCAACACCGCCCGAATGGTGTTCGCGAATCCCATTCTCACCCCCTGCGCAGCACCTGCGCGCAGTCGACATGCATAATCCGCAGCACTGGCAACACAGAGGAGACGATCGCGAGTCCGAACGCAATGGATGCGCTCTCCGCCACCGCCGCCGATGTCAGCATGATGCCGGGAAGATCCAGCTTTGTCCCGGCGACGGCATGGATGAGGACCAGGGCGCAGAGGATGCCGGCGGCTGCGGCCGGAACGATCACAAGCAAGGCCTCGAGAAACACGAGCCACAGCAGCCGCGGCGGAGCGAACCCGATGGCCTTCAGGAGCGCAAATTCGCCCAGTCGTTCCGATACCGAATGAATAAGGGTATTGAAGCAGATCAGAAACAGACCGAACAGGCTAGCCACGATCACGACGGACGTCAGGGCGTTGACATCGGCGAGGCGCTCGGCCATTCCCTGCAGCAGCGACTTGAAGCTCTGCGTGGTTACCGGCGTCGTGCTGTTGGCGAATCTCAGCTGGATGGCCTGAGCGACCGCATCCGCTTGCCCCGCCCGCTTCGCCTGGATGAACATGAAGTCCACGGCATCGCTGTGCGCCCACCGACGGAAATAATCGAGGTGTAAATTGACATCGCCCGCGGGGCTCACCCCTTTGTGCTTGGCGAGCACCCCGTCGACGTGCACGGTGAGATCTCGCGGCGGCCCACCTCCCATGGTGTGCAAGATAAAGGTCCGTCCGACCCGCCAGTTGTATTTGTGCGCGGCCTTCGCACTTACAAGCGCTCCGGTCTGGTCCGTAAGCCACGCTTGTGCTGCCGGGCCGGTGAGTTCGCCCAATCGGACCACCCCGGAGAGCTCGAGGAAGGCACGAGGTGACAGCCCTTCAACTACCACCGGATGCCGGTCCGCGCCGTAGCGCATTCCGGTACCGTCGATTCCAACCACCGAGCGCACTCCGGGAAGCGCCCCTATGGTCGACAACGATCCAACCGGCAATCCGGACGTTCCGCCTACCGGCTCGAGCAGCAGCAAGTCGGCCCCGACCTGCATCGGTCCCACGGCGAAGCCGTGGCGAATTGCCAGGAAGAAGCCGAGCAACATGAATGCAATCAGTGTCGACAGCCATACGAGCAGGGTGCGAAACCACCGACGGCGCAGAGTTCCGAAGACGATTCTCTTCATGGGAAACGGTCTTCCTATCGACGTGCCAAATTGTGTGGCCACGGCGGAACTTCATGTCGCCGCACATTGGCGGCAAGATACTACACCCGACCCGCGCTCACTGCTGATGACGATCAGGAGCACGGCCCCGGTTCGGGCTCGCCCTCCCGCTCACCGAAACAAGCGATAGGTAATGCCGCGGCCGCTCGCGCTATCGGTAGCAACTGGTCCTGAAGTGCTGACCTGAGCTGCCTGAGCTTCCCTCACCGAGCTTTACGGCCGTGACGCCTCCTCTCATTGGTTCGGTGCCACAAGAGTGAACTCGGACCATTCGGCGGCGCGGAGCTCGCCGGGGCGAACGAACACGTACGGAGCGAGTTTGAGGGCGGCCGCGGTGGCGGGTTGGCCGTCGTAGCCGTCGATGGCTCGCAGTAGCCCGCCCGCAGATTTCATGCGTGCGGTGGGCAGTCTCGGGGAGGTTCTTGGCACCTGCAGCGGGCGGAGATGGTGATGGGCAGCCCGGCCCCCGGCGTCATCCCCTTATACTGAGCAAGTTATGATGAGACCCCATCGCGTCCCCCTGTACGATTTTCCGGACGTCGTGCTGCATGCATCGGAGCCGGCCGTCAAAGGCCATCCGCAGTACCGTCCCGCGAAAGTCGGTGATGCCCTGGCGGCGGAGGCCCTGGTCGCCGATTCGATCACTGATCGGGCCGTGGAGCAGCTCGCCGAGGTGCTGAGCGGGCGAGCCGTCGTTCTGGTCCCGATCCATGCCCTCGAATCGGAGGGAGTGAATGAAATCCCGATGGCCCTGGCCGAGGAGTTGTCTCGGCGCCTTGGGTTGGCCGTCCATGATGCGATCGTGCAGTTGAATTCCGTGGGGCACACCGGGGCCGATGGCTTCACACGGTTGGCCAATCAGGCTCTCTTCGATGGACCAGTTCAGGGAGGCCAGGCGTATTACCTCGTCGATGACTTCGTCGGCCAGGGCGGAACGCTGGCCAATTTGGCCGGGTTCATCCGCGGGCAAGGTGGAGAGATTCTGGGAGCAACGGTATTGACCGGAAAGCCGTATTCGGCAAAGCTGGCTCCGGATGAGGCCCAGATACGGGCATTGAGAGCGAAACATGGCGCACAGCTCGAAGAGTGGTGGCGGCAAAGCTTCGGGTTCGGCTTCGAATGCCTTACCCGGTCGGAAGCTCGCTACCTCGAAAACACCGCGGATGCTGACACCATCCGAAGTCGAGTTGCTGCGGCAGGACCTGCGGGCGGCACTTGAGCTGCTCAGGACGCGCTCCGTCACCCATTACTGAGACATTTTCCCTGGGCACTTCCCAGGAAGGTCCAACCGCTGAGACGACTCTCGCGCGGTCGTTGACGCCTCGGCGTATCCGGACGCCGCCCTAAGGCGCTCCGATTTCGCCCAAGCGAGGAGCCGCGGGAATCGGCCCGTTGCGCTTACTACGCGCTTACAGCGGATCGGTTCTGAGGATGCTTGAGGCCAAGCGCTTGATTTTATGGTGCCGGGAATAGGATTCGAACCTACGACCCACGCATTACGAATGCGTTGCTCTACCAACTGAGCTATCCCGGCGCCGGGGCGGCGAATTCTATCGGTCCCGAGAGGGACTAGGAAGCCTTCTTACGGAGGCGGATGACCAGGTCGATTCCCGCGACCTCCGTCCCGGGCGGGGCGGGGGGGAGGCGGCTGAATTCGACCTCGGGGACGGGGACGTCGATCAGGGCGCCGCTGGAGGTGTCGTGGAAGTGGTAGTGGGCATCCACGTTCGAGTCGAACCAGGCGCGGGTGCCGTCGACCGAGAGCAGGCGGATGAGGCCGTGGGAGGCGAACAGGTTGAGGGTGTTGTACACCGTCGCCTTGGAGACCCGGGCGCCGGCAGAGCGGAGATTGGCGAGGATCTGCTCCGCCGAGAGGTGCTGGGGAGCAGAAAGGAGCAGTGAGGCGATGCGCACCCGCTGGGCGGTCGGCCGGATCCCGCAGTCGGCCAAGCGCTGCTGGCAGCGCGCCGCGACCGGTTCAGGGGCCAGGGCTCCATTCGAGTCCATAGGGGTGATTATAGCGGCAAAGTCCCGGCGATCGCCTCGCGTGGCGCCAGCGGAAGCTTGGGGGCGCAAGAGGCGTGATTGGGCCTGTCTTACGCCACCGCCGCCTTGAGCACGCGCTGCGGCTGCGCCACGCCCCAGCCCTGGGCGAAGTCCACCCCCAGGCTGGTGAGCATCTGGATGATCTCGGCGTTCTCGGCGAACTCGGCGATGGTCTGCTTGCCCGTGAGGTGGCCGATCTCGTTGATGGAGCGGACCATCTCCCGGTCGATCGGGTCGCGCAGGATCTCGCGCACGAAGCTGCCGTCGATCTTGAGGTAATCGACCGGGAAGTGCTTGAGGTAGCCGAACGAGGACAGGCCGGTGCCGAAGTCGTCCAGGGCGAACTTGCAGCCGAGCTCCTTCAGCGAATGGATGAAGCGGTTCGCCTGCGAGAAGCTGGCCACGGCCGCGGTCTCGGTGATCTCGAAGCAGATCTTGCTGCCGTCGAGGCCGCTCCTGTGGAACTGGTCGATGACGAATGGCAGGAACTTGTCGTCGCCTAGGCTCTGGCCGGACAGATTGATGGAGCAGAGCGCGAGCTTCTCGCGCTCGTCGGCCTCGGACACGAGCCAGCGGAAGGCGTTCTCGATCACCCATCGGTCGATGGCCGGCGTGATGCCGTAGCGTTCCGCCGCGGCGATGAAGTCGGTCGGCGACACGATGCGGCCGTTCTCGTCCTTCAGACGCAGCAGCAGCTCGTAGTGCGCGCCGAGATCGACCCGCTGCAGCGGCTGGATCGCCATGCGGTGCAGCTCGAAACGTCCTTCCTCCAGAGCGGCGTTGATACGCGCGGCCCACTGCATCTCGCGCCGCCGGCGCATCAGCTCGATGTCGTTCTCGGCGAAGCTGTGCACCCGGTTGCGGCCGCCTTCCTTGGCCGCGCCGCAGGCGCTGTCGGCGGCGGACAGGACCGAGGCGACGTCCTCGTTGTCGGCGGTGATCGGGACGACGCCGACGCTGGCGCCCAGCCGGAATACACGGTCTTCCCAGGTGAAGCGGAAATTGCGGACGCTCTCGCGCAGCGTCTCGGCCGTGCGCATCGCCTCATCGAGCGAGCAGGCCTCGAGCAGAATTCCGAACTCGTCGCCGCCCAGGCGCGACAGGGTATCGCGCCAGCGGACCTTGGATTTCAGCAGCGCGCCAACCTGGCCGAGGAGCGCATCGCCCGCGCTGTGCCCGCATGTGTCGTTGACGATCTTGAACTGGTCGATGTCGAGGTAGCAGAGGGCGTACGAGGCCTCGCGCGCCTTGGCGCTCTTCAGCGCCCGCTCCAGGCGGCTCTCGAACTCACGGCGGTTGACGAGGCCGGTGAGCAGGTCATGGCTCGCGTGATAGGAGAGACGCCGGTTGAGCTCTCGAGCCTCGGTGACATCGTGGAAAACCAACACGCCGCCGGAGACCCTGCCTTGTCCGTCGCGAATGGGCGCGGCGGTGCTCTCGACATAGAGCTCGTTGCCGTCGCGGCGGATGAGGAGCATCGGCCGCACCGACTTGATCGGCCGGATGCGGCGGATGGAGACGGTGAGCGGATTCTCGAGCGGCTCGCAGGTTTCCTCATGGAAGGCGCGGAAGATCTCTTCCACCGGACGGCCCATGGCATCTTCCAGCCGCCAGCCCGTGAGCGCTTCCGCCACTGGATTGATGTAGTCGATGACGGAGTTGGCGTCCGTGGTGACGACACCATCGCCGATCGACTGCAAGGTGATCTGTGCGCTTTCCTTCTCGCGGAAGAGCGCTTCCTCGTAGAGCTTCCGCTCCGTTACGTCGAGCTCCACACCGACCAGCCGCAGCAGCCGGCCGTGTTTGTCGACGCGCGCCGTCGCTCGGCTGATGACCCAGCGCCACTCGCCGTTGCGATGACGCATGCGGTGGGTGCTCTCGAAGATCGGAGTCTTGCCGTCGACGTGATCGCGGATGGCCGTCTGCACCCGGGCGAGGTCGTCGGGGTGCACTAAGCTGCTCCAGTCGGGCGACCCGCGCATATCCTCGTCGCCGTAGCCCAGCATGGCCTTCCAGCGCGGGGAGAAGTAGACCTCGTTGCTCTCGACGTCGAAGTCCCAAAGGCCGTCGTTGGCGGACGCCTGCGCGAGATTGGTGCGCTCCTCGAGCTTGGAGAGCCGGGTCTCGATGCGGATCCGCTCGAGGCCGGTGGCGAGGCTGGTGCCGAGAAGCTTCATGAGGAGCTGTAGGTTGACGTCCCAGGCGCCGCGCGGCAGTGTATGCGCGAGGCCGAGGAGGCCGGCCGGCTTGCCCTGCACGCGCAAGGCGACCAGCAGCACTGAGCCCATCAGCAGGTCTGAGAAGCGTTGCGCTTCCACGGTCTGCTCCCGGCGCGGCGCCGCGGCATCGCGCAGCTCCGAGAGGCGGAGGTGGTCCATGCGTCCCCTGAGCCAGGGGAGGGACTCGAGGCTCGCGCCCTGAAGCCCTTCCGGCCGGCATTGCGCGAAGGCACCTCGGGCAAGCTGCACCTCCTCGATGACCGGCTCATCCGGCCGGAATACGAGCAGGAAGGCGCAATCCGTGCCGCTCGCTTCGCGCAGGAGCTCGAGATTGCGGCGCAGGCAGTCGGCGACGCCGTCCTTGCGCATGTTCTGGAAATCGACGGCGATCTTCGTGCAGGCGACGTCGACGCCAATGGCTGGCCGCGGCACCTTGCCGCTCCAGGCGTCTGCCGAAAGAATATCCGAAGCTGTGAAATCCGTGGGCTTGTCCGGCGGCAGACTCGACATGTGAAACCGGTGACCTCCGACCGCTCGTTACAGCCTACCCCAAGGCTGCTCGCCCAAGGGCGGCCGATAATTCAGGTTGTGGACCGTTTCCGGCAGCGTTCTTCTAACGAGTTACGCCTGATTCTCGCACACTCGCTCAGGAACACAAGCTAACGCACTGTTCGTTCAGGGGTTCGCGACTTGACAGAATCTGGAGCCAAATTCCGGGGATGTGACGCCGTTCTAATTCAAGGCGCTGCGCGCTTCCTCGAAAAGACGCCGCAGCTCCGATTCCATCTCCGCTTGCAGCCTTTCCAGGGTGGCGGGGTCCATGGCGCGCGGCACGTACCGGGGTGGTCCGAGGGCGATCGCCACCCGCGAGAAGGGTACTGGTATCACGAACCGGTCCCATTTGATGCGCCAGGCGCGCGAGGCGGCATAGGCCATGGGCAGGATCGGGCGGCCGGACATCTGCGCGAGGAGGATGGCGCCAGGCTTGAACTTGAACCGCGGCCCCCTGGGTCCGTCGGGCGTGATGACCGGAGAGATGTCTTCCTTGACCAGGGCCTGATAGTAGTCGCGCAACGCGCGAGCGCCCGTATGGCTGGATGAGCCGCGGATGACGTGTGCGCCGGCGCGCCGTGCCATCATGGCGCCGAGCTCCCCATCGACCGACGGGCTGATGAGCCAGCCGACCTTCAGGCGCGCGCGCTGCTCGAGCAGGTACTTCGCACAGTAAAGCTGGTGCTGGTGCCAGTAGCAGGGGACGAGCGAGGGCGCCTTGGCGAGCGCCTCATCGAGGTGCTGCGCGCCTCGTACCGCTACCACGCGGGACAGGAGCCACCATCCGCGAATGATGCCGGTGGCAAGGGGCACCGCCAGCCGGTAGAGGAGCCGCCGCCCGGGTGTCATGCTGCGGCCCGAGCGCGTGACCTTGCGATAGAAGGTGTTTCGCAGGCCGCCGTCGTCCGGATCGGAGGTCAAGCTTGAACCGCTCCCATATGGAATCGACCAATTTAATATAATCCGCGGTCCTCATGAATAGACCCGTAACGACGCAGCCCCAGCCGCCCGAGGCGGCGCTTCAATTCGATATCGGCTCCACCGACGACTCCCTGGAGCGGATGGTCGAGCTGTTCGCCACGCATGGCGACATCTATCGCGTCTACGTGCCGGCGCGGCAGTCGCATACCTACGTCATCCACCATCCGGATGACGTCAAGCGCGTGCTGGTCTCGAACCACCGCAACTACACCAAGGGGCTGGGCCTCGATCGGGTGAAGATCCTGCTCGGCAAGGGCCTCATGACCAGCGAAGGGGAGCTCTGGACTCACCAGCGCTACATGATGCAGCCCTTCTTCCACCGGCGCGTCATCACCCAGTTCGCCGAGGTGATCGGCGCGGCGAACTCGCAGCTGCTGACGCGCTGGGAGGAGCTCGCGCGCCGGGGGGAGCCGGTGAACCTCACCGACGAGATGAGCTCCCTCACCCTGGAGATAGTGCTGCGCGCCATCTTCGGCCGCGACCTCGAGCGCATGTCGCAGGAGCTCGGCGGCAATCCTTTCGACGTGGTGACCAAGGAGCAGGGTCGGAACCTGCAGTTCGCGTTCAAGTTCCGCTCACTCACCAAGCTGGTGGCCGCCCTCCTCGAGCGCCGCCGCCGGGAGCAGGAAGAGCACTTCGACTACGTCGCGATGCTCATGACCGCCCGCGACAAGGATAGCGGCGAGCCGATGAACGAGCGCCAGCTCATCGACGAAGTCCTGACGCTCGTGGTGGCTGGCCACGAGACCACCGCGAGCGGCCTCAACTGGACCTGGTACCTGCTGTCCCAGCATCCCGATGCCGAGGCCCGGCTGCACGCCGAGCTCGATGCCATCCAGGATGAGCGCGCGCCGAGCCTGCCGCAAATGGAGCAGCTGGCCTATACCCAACAGGTCGTCAACGAGGCGCTGCGGCTCTATCCGCCGGGGTGGCTGTTGTCCCGGCGCACAGTGCAGCCGGACGTGCTCTCCGGGTATGAGATACCCGCGGGCGCCAACGTGCTGCTGCCCCTCTATCTGTTGCACCGCCACCCGCGGTACTGGAAGGACCCGGATACGTTCTTTCCCGAGCGCTTCGCGCCCGATCACGACGCCGAGCGGCCGCGCTTCGCCTACATGCCGTTCGCGGCCGGTCCGCGGCATTGCATCGGCGAGACCTTCGCGCTCTACGAGATGCTGCTGCACCTGCACCGCATCGCGAGGCATTTCCGCTTGATCCACGTGCCCGACAAGCCGATCGAGCTCGAGGCGCAGATCAATCTCCGCACCCGCTACCCCCTGCACATGAGGCTGGAACGCCGCTGATGTCGAACCCCACGACGAACGCCACGACCTTGACCGAGCTGCTCGAGGTCAACCGCAAGCATCCCGGGAAGATCACCTACCTCGAGGGAGAGCACGACGCTCACGACGTCGGCTATCAGGAGCTGTACGAGCGCGCGCTCGGCATCCTCCATCACCTGCAGCGGCTGGGCGCGCGGCGCGGCGACAAGCTGATCCTCTTCCTGGGGAACAACGAGCAGTTCATCGATGCGTTCTGGGCCGCATTGCTCGGCGGCATCGTTCCTGTGCCGGTGGCGCTCGGCATCAGCGACGAGCACCGGCACAAGCTGCTGCGCATCGCCCGGAAACTGGGCAAGGCATTCATCTATACCGAGCGCCGCTCGCTCGAGCGGATCGGCGCCTTCGCAGCCCAGGCGGGCGAGTCGGAGACCTTCGACGGCCTGCGCGCGCGCGCCTTCCTGGTCGATGACTTGAGTGACATCTCGCGCGCAGGTCAGGTCCAGCAGGCGCGGCCGGACGATGTCGCCTTCATCCAGTTCTCCTCCGGGTCGACCAGCGAGCCGAAAGGCGTGGTGCTGACGCACGGCAACATCGTCGCCAACTCGCGCGGCGTGATCCAGGCGGCCGCTATCGCGGAGGAGGACGTCAGTCTCTCCTGGATGCCGCTCACCCATGACATGGGGTTGATCGGCTTTCACCTCATCATGTTCTACAGGCGGGTGCACGCGCACCTCATGCCGACGGAGCTCTTCATCCGGCGGCCCCTGCTGTGGCTGGCCCTGGCGAGCCGCATCCGCGCGACCGTGCTCTGCTCGCCGAACTTCGGCTACAAACACTACCTCAAGGTGCTCGGGGACCGGCCGCTCGAGGGCCTCGACCTCGCGAGCGTCAAGCTGATCTTCAACGGAGCGGAGCCGATCTCCGTCGAGCTGTGCGAGGAATTCCTCACGCGGCTCGCTCCCGCCCGCCTGGCACGCAATTCCATGTATCCCGTGTATGGGCTCGCGGAGGCCTCCCTCGCCGTGAGCTTCCCGCCTCCCGGCGCGCCGCTGCGCACCATCACGCTCGATCGCCACCGCCTGGGAGTGGCCAGCGCGGTGGAGCTGATCGACAAGGGCTCGCGCGATGCCGTGCAGCTCGTGTCGGAAGGCCGAGTGATTCCCTATTGCGACGTGCGCATTGCCGATGACGAGGACCGCGCGCTGCCGGAGGGACAGGTCGGACATCTGCACATGCGCGGCGACAACGTCACCCGCGGATACTTCGAGAATCCCGAGGCCAACGCCGCGGCCTTCACCGCCGACGGATGGCTGCGCACGGGCGATCTCGCGCTCGTCCATCAGGGGGACCTGTACGTCTCCGGGCGCGCGAAGGAAATCATCTTCGTCAACGGCCAGAACTATTACCCGCACGACCTCGAGGCGATCGCGCAGCGTATCGAGGGCCTGGAGCTGGGCAAAGTCGTGGCCGCGGGCGTGCGCCCGCCCGGCGCCGAGATCGAGCAGCTCATGCTCTTCATCCTGCATCGCGGCTCGATGGAGGATTTCCTGCCGCTTGCCACCCGGGTCGCGCGGCTCATCAACGAGCAGACGGGCCTCGAGGTCGCCGCAGTGGTGCCCGTCAAGCGCATCCCGAAGACGACGAGCGGCAAGATCCAGCGGCATCTGCTCGAGCAGAGTTATGTCGATGGCGAGTTCGCCGAGGAGCTGCAGGCGCTGGCGGCATTGCGGCAGGCGGAACGCGGCCCGGAGGCGGCATCGCGCAGCGAGATCGAGGAGAAGCTGCGGACCATCTGCGATGCGGCGCTCGGCGGCAAGCGCATCGACGTCAACGACAATCTCTTCGAGCTGGGAGCGAGCTCCCTGAAGCTGATCGAGATACACGAGCAGATCGACCGGCAGTATCCGGGACTGGTGGACCTCACCGAGCTGTTCGATTTCCCGACGATCGGCGAGCTCGCCAGGCACCTGGAGAGCAAGGTCGCAGTGCCGCAAGCCGTCTGATCTTTCGGCGCGCAGCGCCGCAGCAGCGCCCGGGTCAATCCTGCGCGAAGCGCATGGATAAGTCGACGGCGCGGACGTTCTTCGTCAGGCCGCCGGATGACACGAAGTCGACCCCGGTCGCGGCTATGGCGCGCACCGTCTCGAGACTCACGCTGCCGGAGGCTTCCAGCGCCACCGGCCGTCCGCGCGAGCGGTTGCGGGACACCGCGGCCGCGAGATCCTCCAGGCTGAAGTCATCCAGCAGCACGATGTCAGGTCCGGCGCTCAGCGCCTCGTCCAGCTCCTGCAGCGACTCGACTTCGACCTCCACCTTCACGCCCTGCGCTGCGCGGCGGGCGGCAGCGATGGCGGCGGTGATCGAGCCGGCGGCGGCGATGTGGTTTTCCTTGATGAGCACCATGTCGTAAAGACCCATGCGGTGATTGCGGCCGCCGCCGCAGCGCACGGCATATTTCTGTGCGGTGCGCAGGCCCGGGATCGTCTTGCGGGTATCGAGGACGGCGCAGCCCGTGCCGGCGACCGCGGCGACGAAGCGGCTCGTCTGGGTGGCGGTCGCGGACAGGAGTTGCAGGAAGTTGAGCGCGGTGCGCTCGCCGGTGAGCACCGGCCGCGCGTCGCCTTCGATCTCGAAGATCACCGCTCCGGCCGCGACCCGCGCCCCGTCCGTCGCCCGCCAGGTGAGGCGGATGCCGGCGTCCAGGCGGCGAAACGTCTCCTCCGCCCAGGGCCGGCCGCAGAGCACGGCATCCTCGCGGGTCACGACCCGGCCCCTGACCCGCTGGTCTTCGGGGACGAGCTGTGCAGTGACATCGCCGCTGCCGATGTCTTCCCGCAGCGCCGCCGCCACCTGCTCCTGCAAGTCTGCAGGTGGGGTGAGGTCGGGTCCGGGGGCCGGGGCGGGGCTGGTCATCGGCTGAAGGCTAGCATGGGCGGGATTTGAACATTGCCTCCGCGGCCTCATAATTAGCCCGGATGTCCGAAGTACGCGCGCCGGCGGAGTGGGACCGCCCACGTTCCCCTTGCACCAGGATCTGCTCGCTCGACGAGCAGGGGTACTGCGTCGGCTGCCTGCGAACGGCCGATGAGATCGGCCGCTGGACGTCCATGAGCGCCGCCGAGCAGTGGCGGGTGGTCGCCGAGCTCAAGAGACGGCGCGAGCTCACGCAAGGTGGTGGAGTTCCGTAATCGGCGCCCATGGCGCCGCTATATGTACGGGGTCGCTTCGACCCCGTGGCAATCCGGCCGAAGGCCGTAACGAGGTTATAGATGGACGTCGTCGAGAGAATCAAGTCCGAGCTCGGCTCGAGCCCCGTGGTGCTGTTCATGAAGGGCACGCCGGATTTCCCGCAATGCGGCTTTTCCGCGCAGACCGTGGCGGCGCTGCGCTCCGTGGGAGCGGATTTCAAGCACGTCAACATCTTCGAGGAGCCGGAGATGCGCGAGGCGCTCAAGCGCTATTCCAACTGGCCGACCTATCCGCAGCTCTACGTCAACGGCGAGCTGATCGGCGGCTGCGACATCGCGCTGGAGATGTATCAGAGCGGGGAGCTGAAGAAACTGCTCGCGGGAGCGGGCGCCGTCAAGTAACCGGCGGGCGAGCCGGTGCCTTTCAGCGAGGACACTTAACGTGTCCTCGCTCCGGCGAGCGCCCGCGCACGGATGCGCGGGCCGGAGGGCCTACCGCCAAGGACGGCCAGTGGCACTGATCGTCAGGTGCCCTCGACAGGGTCATCCGCGCTGAGCCAGCCGAGTGAGCGCGCCCGCGCCTCCGCCTCGAGAAAGCTGTCGCGGAAGCGATTGCAGATGAGGCAAAAGAGCTCCGCGGTGCGCTCCGCGTCGTAGACGGCGGAGTGCGCGGAGCTCGAATCCCATGCGAGACCTGCCACGGTCACGGCCTTCGCCAGTACCGTCTGCCCGAGCGCTGCTCCGGCGAGAGTGGCGGTATCGAAGCAGGAAAACGGGTGGAACGGATTGCGCTTCACCTCCGCCCGCTTCACTGCCGCGTTGAGGAAGCCGAGATCGAAGGCCGCATTGTGCCCGACCAGAATGGCGCGCCGGCAGCCGCAGGCGCGCACGGCGTGACGGATCTCGCGGAAGACCCGCTGCAGGGCGTCCCGCTCCGGCAGCGCCGGGCGCAGCGGATGAAACGGGTCGATGCCGGTCACGGACAGCGAGGCGGGATCGAGCCTCCCTCCTTCGAACGGTTTGACATGAAAGGCGTGCGTTGCGCCGCGACTCAACACGCCGTCACCGCCCATGTCGATGAGAACCGCGGCGATCTCGAGCAGAGCGTCCGTATCCGCGTTGAAGCCGCCCGTCTCGATGTCCACCACGACCGGCAGGAAGGCGCGGAAGCGCCGGGCCATGAGGGCCGCGCCCGGGGCGGGCGTGACGGCCGCCGCAGTCTCAGCCTCCGCGCCGGTGCCCGCAGGCCCGCTCGCCGCGTTGCGAGGCTCCGTCCCTCTCGTCATGGACTCTCCGCCAGACGCCAGCCGATAGGCTCGCCGGCGCGTAGCGGCACGATCTCCCCGGGTCCGAACGGATAAGACCGCGGCACTTCCCACGGCGCTTTGACGAGCGTCAGGCGGCCGGTGTTGCGCGGCAGGCGGTAGAAATCCGCGCCGTGCTCGGAGGCGAATGCTTCCAGGCGCTGCAGCGCGCCGGCGGACTCGAACGCTTCCGCGTAGAGCTCGATCGCGCCGTGCGCGGAGAAGATGCCGGCGCAGCCGCAAGCGGCTTCCTTCGCGCCGCGGGCGTGCGGCGCGCTGTCGGTGCCGAGGAAGAAGCGCGAATCCCCGCCCGCCACGGCCTGGAGCAGCGCCTCGCGATCGGCCTGGGACTTCAGCACCGGCAGGCAATAGTGATGCGGGCGGATGCCGCCCGCGAAGAGCGCGTTGCGATTCATGAGCAGATGTTGTGGGGTGACCGTCGCCGCGACCCCGCGGCGGCAGCCGAGCACGAACTCCACGGCCGCGCGGGTGGTGATGTGCTCGAACACAATGCGCAGGCGGGCAAAGCGTGCCGCGAGCGGCGCCAGCACCTCATCGATGAAGCGGGCCTCGCGATCGAACACGTCGACCTCGGCATCCGTCACTTCCCCGTGTACCTGCAGAACGAGGTCCTGCTCCTCCATACGGGAGAGCACGGCATCCACCTTACGGATGTCGGTCACGCCGGCATCGGAATGGGTCGTCGCCCCCGCCGGGTAGAGCTTGAAGCCGACGAGGCTGGCCGCCTTGGCGCGGTCGACCTCGGCGGGCTCGGTACGGTCCGTGAGATAGAGCGTCATCAGCGGCTCGAAAGTCACGCCCGCGGGCAACGCATCGAGGATCCGCCGCTGGTATGCCAGCGCCTGCTCCGCGGTGGTCACGGGCGGGCGCAGGTTGGGCATCACCACCGCCCGCGCAAAACGCGCGGCCGTGAACGGCAACACGGAGCGCATCGATTCGCCGTCACGCAGGTGCAGATGCAGATCGTCGGGGCGGCGGATCGTGAGGGACGTCACTTCAGCTGCTCCACCACCCTCAGGATGTCCTCCTCCATGATCAGCTGCAGCGCGTAGCGCACGCCGAACCCGGTGACCTCGGTGTTGATGTGACCCAGCCCGCCGACGCGGGTCGCCGAAGACAGATCGACGTGCGCCCAGGGGATGTCCTCGGGGACGAAGCGGCTGAGGAAGCGCGCGGCGAGGATGTGATCGCCCTTGCCCTCCGTGGTGCATTGCATGATGTCGGCGACCTTGCTCTCGAGATCGGAGTCGAAATCGGAGTCGAACGGGAACGTCCACACTCGCTCGCCGCTCCGGCGGCCGGCCTCGAGAAGGAACGGCGCGAGCGCCGGCCGGTTGGTGAAGACGCCGCTCATCCTCTCCGTCAGGGAGTACACGCAGGCGCCGGTGAGCGTGGCGAAATCCAGCATGAGCCGCGGCTTGGTGCGCGCGGCGAGCGCCAACGTGTCGGCCAACACCATGCGGCCTTCCGCGTCGGTGTGAATCACCTGGATGGTGACGCCGTTGGAGGCGCGCACGACCTCCTGCGGGCGGTAGGCCTGCGGGCCGATGTGGTTCTCGGTGATGGCGAGCCACGCGTCCACTGCGATCGGCGCACGCAATTGCGCGAGGGCGATGAGCGTGGCGAGCGCGACCGCGCTGCCGCCCATGTCGGTGTGCATGTCGAGCATGGACCGATGGGGCTTCAGGTTGACGCCGCCGGTATCGAAGAGAATGCCCTTGCCGATGAGCGCGAGGTCGGGCGCGCCGCCGCGGCGGCGGCCGGGACGGTACTTGAGGTGCGCGATGCCAGCTACCGGGCTCGCGTTGCCGGCGGCGACCGCCAGGAAGGCGTTCGCTCCGGCACGCCTGAGCGCCTGCTCGCCGAGCCAGGTCATCTCCAGGCCGTGGCGGCGGGCGAGTTGGGTCACGGCGGTGCGGTAACCGCGCGAGTCGAGAATGTTGGGCGGCAGCGCCGTCAGCCAGCGGGCGAGGTTGGTGCCTTGCGCGCTGATCGCGGCGTGCGGGATGTCGAGTCGCGTGTCGGCCGGAAGCTGGATGCGAGCGATGTGCCGCTCCTCCTCCTTGGCGGGCGCGCGGCAGCTCGGCAGCGCGAATGCCTGCGCCAGGGCGCCGGCGAGCAGCGCCTCGAGCGATGCCTGGGCAGCCGCCTGGCCGCGCGAGCCCGCGGGGAAGCCCGCGGTGGCGAGGCCGATCGTCCGCGGGCCGCGGGCCGCGGCCTCTTTCATCATCCGGCCGGCGAGCGCGAGGCGCTCGAAGAAGCTCGCCTCGGCTCCCAGGAAGCCGAGCACGGCGAGCGTCTGGCGGCGGTTGGCGAGTGCGGTGGTGCGCACTGCGCCGGCGCGCGGCCGCTCGCGCGCCAGCAGATCGCGCCAGCGCAGGCTTTCCGGCAGCTGCTCGAGGCTGCCCGGGCCGGCGGATTCGGGCATGGCCACGAGCAGCGCGTCGACCTCGCCGCCGCGCGCGCGCACGATTTCCGGCCCGCCCGCGGGCGGCAGCAATGCGAGGCTGCGGCGGCCGGAGCTGGTGCTCCGCTCCGGCGCTTGCTTGACCATCGGGGGTGAAACCCGGATCATTGCGCGGCTCATTAGTCAGGCGACTTTCGCTAGCAGGGGAAGCTGCCGGCGCATCCTACTCCATTAGCTCGAATGACCGAACCTCCGAAGCTGGAAGATCTCGACCCCGTTGAAACGCAGGAATGGCTCGAGTCGATTGACTCGGTGCTGAAGACCCATGGTCCGCAGCGTGCGCATTTCCTCCTCGAGCGTCTGATCGATTACACGCGCCGCAGCGGCGCGTATCTGCCGTTCAAGGCGAACACCGCGTACGTCAACAGCATTCCGACGGGGCGCGAGCCGCAGTATCCCGGCAACCGCGCGCTGGAGCGGCGGATCGAAGCCTACATCCGCTGGAACGCCATGGCGATGGTGGTGCAGGCCAACCGCATCTCCTCGGAGTATGGCGGCCACCTTTCGAGCTACGCTTCCTCCGCGACTCTTTATGAAGTGGGCTTCAATCACTTCTGGCGGGCGCCGTCGGCGGAGCATCCGGGCGATCTCGTCTTCATGCAGGGGCACTCCTCCCCTGGTATCTACGGGCGCGCCTACCTCGAGGGGCGCTTGAGCGAGAGCCAACTTCATCACTTCCGCCAGGAGGCGGGCGGCCCCGGCGTGGGCCTCTCCTCCTATCCGCATCCCTGGCTGATGCCGGACTTCTGGCAGTTCCCGACGGTGTCGATGGGCCTCGGGCCCATGATGGCGATCTTCCAGGCGCGCTTCATCCGTTATCTCGAGCACCGCGGGCTCGCCAAGCCTTCCGACCGCAAGGTCTGGGCGTTTCTCGGCGACGGCGAGATGGACGAGCCGGAGTCGATGGGCGCGCTCACCATGCCGGTGCGCGAAGGGCTCGACAACCTCATCTTCGTCATCAACTGCAACCTGCAGCGCCTCGACGGACCCGTGCGCGGCAACGGCAAGATCATCCAGGAGCTCGAGGCGGCTTTCCTCGGCGCCGGCTGGAACGTCATCAAGGTGTTGTGGGGCTCGCGTTGGGATCCGCTCCTCGCGCGCGACACCCAGGGGCTCCTGCGGCGCGTCATGGAGGAATGCGTCGATGGCGAGTACCAGAACTTCAAGGCCAAGGGCGGCGCCTACACCCGCGAGCATTTCTTCGGGAAGTACCCGGAGCTCAAGGCGATGGTCGCCAACATGTCGGACGAGGAGATCTGGCGGCTGAACCGCGGCGGCCACGATCCGCGCAAGGTGTACGCCGCCTATGCCGCCGCCATGAGCCACAAGGGCCAGCCGACCGTCATCCTGGCGAAGACCGTCAAGGGCTTCGGCCTCGGCAAGGGCGGCGAAGGCCAGATGGTCGCGCACCAGCAGAAGAAGCTGTCGGAAGACGATCTGCGCGCCTTCCGCGACCGCTTCCACATCCCGGTGTCGGATGAGGAGATCGCCAACCTCCCCTTCCGCCAGCCGGCGGCCGATTCCGATGAGGGCCGCTACCTGCACGAGCGCCGCAAGGCGTTGGGCGGCTATCTGCCGACGCGCCGCAAGCAGGCGCCGCCGATCACGGTGCCGCCGCTCGAGGCATTCTCCGCCGTGCTCGAGGGCACCGGCGAGCGCGAGATCTCGACGACGATGGCTTTCGTCCGCGTCCTGACGACGCTGCTCAAGGACAAGGCCATCGGCAAGTACATCGTGCCGATCGTCCCCGATGAGGCGCGCACGTTCGGCATGGAAGGCCTCTTCCGGCAGATCGGCATCTACTCCTCGGTCGGACAGCTCTACACGCCGCAGGATGCGGAGACTCTGATGTCCTACCGTGAGGACAAGAAGGGTCAGATGATCGAGGAGGGCATCAACGAGGCGGGCTCCCTCTGCTCGTGGATCGCGGCCGCCACCGCATACAGCAACCATGCCATGAGCATGGTGCCGTTCTACATCTTCTATTCGATGTTCGGCTTCCAGCGGGTGGGGGATTTCATCTGGGCCGCGGGCGACATCCAGGCGCGCGGCTTCCTCCTCGGCGCCACGGCGGGCCGCACCACCCTGGCAGGCGAGGGCCTGCAGCACCAGGACGGCCACAGCCAGCTCGTCGCGACCACCGTACCGAACTGCGTGGCGTACGATCCTGCCTACGCGTACGAGCTTGCCGTCATCATCCAGGACGGCATGCGGCGAATGTACGTGGAGCAGGAGAGCATCTTCTACTACATCACCGTCATGAACGAGAACTACCCGCAGCCGGCCCTGCCGAAGGGCAGCGAGGCGGGAATTCTCAAGGGCGCGTACCTGCTGCGCGCCGGCGGCAAGGGCAAGCTGCGCACCACGCTGCTCGGCTCCGGCACCATCCTGCGGGAGTGCCTCGAGGCCGCCAAGATCCTCGAAGCCGACTACGGCGTGCGCGCCGATGTCTTCTCGGTGACGAGCTTCAGCGAGCTGCGGCGCGAGGCGCTCGAGTGCGAGCGCTGGAACACGCTGCATGCCGGTCAGCCGCGGCGCGCGCCCTACGTGCAGGATTGCCTGAAGGACGCGCAGGGTCCGTTCATCGCCGCGACCGACTACATGCGCACCGTGCCCGATCAGATCCGTGAGTGGGTGCCGGGCCGTTATGTCAGCCTGGGCACCGACGGTTTCGGCCGTTCCGATTCCCGCGCCGCGCTGCGGCGTCATTTCGAAGTCGACCGTCACTACATCGCCGTCGCCGCCCTGAAAGCCCTCGCCGACGAGGGCAAGCTCGAGGCCTCCGCCGTCACCGCGGCCATGAAGGCTCTGGGCGTCGATCCGGCGAAGCCCGTTCCCTGGAAAGTCTGAAGGCTCCATTGCCATGAACGCGGCAGCTCGCCTCGTCGAAGTGCGTGTGCCCGACATGGGCAACTTCAAAGATGTCGCCGTGATCGATGTCCTCGTCAAGCCGGGCGAGAGCATCGAGCCGGAGGCGCCTCTCGTCACTCTGGAGACGGAGAAGGCCACCATGGACGTGCCTTCGACTGCCAGCGGTGTCATCGAGAAGCTCCATGTCGAGAAAGGCGGCAAGGTCAACGCAGGCGATCTGATCGCCACCTTGCGTGCGGCGGGCGACGGCGCGCAAGCCGCGCCGCCGGCTCAGGCGTCTGCCGCAGAGCCGTCCGCGCAGCCGGCGGTTACTCAGCCGCCGTCGGCCCCGCAACAGGCGGCTGCGAGTGCTCCGGGGCCGGTGCCATCGCAAGCTGCTGCTGCGGCTGCCAGTGAGATTCCCGAGACACTGCGCACCGATCTGCCGCCCATCAACGAGCCTGGCTTCTCCCGTGCGCACGCCGGTCCGAGCGTGCGCAAACTCGCGCGCGAGCTGGGTGTCGATCTGACGCGCGTTGCCGGGCACGGCTTCAAGGGCCGCATCACTCACGACGACGTCAAGGCGTTCGTGAAGAGTCTGATGACGGCGCCGGGCGCCGCGCCTGGGGCCGGCGCGATGGCCAAGTCGGGAGGCGGTGGACTGCCGGCGATTCCGGCTGTGGACTTCGCCGCATTCGGGCCCGTCGAGACACAGCCGCTGTCGCGCATCCAGCGCATCTCGGGCCCGCGGCTGCATGCAAGCTGGGTCAACATCCCGCACGTCACGCAATTCGACGAGGCGGACATCACCGAGCTCGAGTCATTGCGCGGCAAGCTGAAGGACTCGGCCGCGGCGCGCGGCATCAAGCTCACGCCGCTCGCCTTCATCGTGCGCGCCTGCGTGAAGGCGCTGCAGGCGTTCCCGCAGTTCAACGCCTCGCTCGACTCGACGGGCGCCAACCTGATCCTGAAGAAGTACCTCAATGTCGGATTCGCGGCCGACACGCCGAATGGCCTGATGGTCCCGGTGGTGCCGGAAGCCGACCGCAAGGACATCTACGAGGTTGCCCGTCAGCTCGGCGACCTGTCGGAAGCGGCCCGCGGCGGCAAGCTGACCGCGGCGCAGATGCAGGGCGGCTGCTTCACGATTTCCAGTCTCGGCGGCATCGGCGGGACGGCGTTCACGCCGATCATCAATGCCCCGGAGGTGGCGATTCTCGGCGTGTCGCGCTCGGCCATGAAGCCGCTGTACCAGGACGGGACGTTCGTGCCGCGGCTGATGTTGCCGCTGTCGCTTTCCTATGACCATAGGGTCATCGACGGCGCGACCGCCGTCCGCTTCACGACATTCCTCGCCAAGACGCTGGCGGATCCGCACTCGCTGATCGAGGCCGTGCCGTGAGCCGAGTCGATCTCGTCGTTCCGGATCTCGGCAGCTTCCAGGACGTCTCGGTCGTCGACGTACTGGTCAAAGCCGGCGATACGATCGAGGTCGATGCGCCGCTGGTCACGCTGGAAACCGACAAGGCGTCCATGGACGTCCCCGCGACAGCGGCCGGGAAGATCGCCGAGGTGCTGTTGAAGCGCGGCGACAAGGTCTCCAAGGGCTCGGTGATCGCGCGCGTGGAGGCCAACTCGCAAGGCGGCTCGCCCACCGCGAGCCAGCAGGCGGGCCAGGCGTCCACCGCGCCTGGCAGTGGCTCCTCCCGGGCCGCAGAGGAGCCGCCGGCACCTGCTCCAGCGGCGCCGGCCACGAAGCCGGAGTCGGACGGCGACACCGTGCGGATGCCCGCGCCGGATATGACCCGGGCGCCGCAGGGCGAGGTCGATTTCAACCGCTCGACGCAGCTCCTGGTGCTCGGCTCGGGTCCGGGCGGCTACACCGCCGCGTTCCGCGCAGCGGACCTCGGCATGCAAGTGACGCTGGTGGAGCGTTGGCCCATGCTGGGCGGCGTCTGCCTCAATGTAGGCTGCATTCCCTCCAAGGCGCTGCTGCATGCGGCCAAGGTCATCGAGGACGCCGAGGAGATGGGCACTCGCGGCATCGCCTTCGGCGCGCCGGAGATCGATCTCGTGAAGCTGCGCGGCTGGAAGGAGTCGGTCGTCAAGCGGCTGACCGGGGGCCTGCGCACGCTTGCGAAGCAGCGCAAGGTCGAGGTGGTCCAGGGCGTCGGCCGCTTCGTGAGCCCGAACGTGCTCGAGGTGATGGGCAACAGCGGCTCGGAGCGCATCCGCTTCGACCAGTGCATCATCGCCGCCGGCTCCGAGGCGGTCCGGTTGCCAGGCCTGCCCGAGGATCCGCGGATCATGGACTCGAGCGATGCGCTGGAGCTGCCCGAGTTCTCGGGGGGGCTGCTCGTCATCGGCGGAGGCATCATCGGGCTGGAGATGGCGTGCGTCTACGACGCGCTCGGCAGCCGGGTGAGCGTCGTGGAGCTGACACCGCAGCTCATGCCGGGCTGCGACCCTGACCTGGTGCGCCCTCTGGAACGGCGCATCCGCTCTCGGTACGCGCAGATCCTTCTGGGGACGAAAGTGGCGAAGATCGAGCCGCTTGCCGCGGGATTGCGCGTGACTTTCGAGGGCGAGAAGGCGCCGGCTCCGCAGGTGTACGGCCGCGTGTTGGTTGCGGTCGGCCGCTCGCCGAACGGCAAGCTCATCGGCGCGGAGGCAGCCGGCGTGCAAGTGTCGGATCGCGGTTTCGTCCCGGTCGACAAGCAACTGCGCACCAACGTGCCGCATATCTTCGCGATCGGCGATATCGCAGGTCCGCCCATGCTGGCGCACAAGGCGATGCACGAGGCGAAAGTGGCCGCCGAAGTCGCAGCCGGACAGCGGCACGCGTTCGACGTGCGCGCCATTCCCTCGGTCGCCTACACGGATCCGGAGGTGGCCTGGGTGGGCCTCACCGAGACCGAGGCGAAGGCCAAGGGCGTGGCAATCGAAAAGGGCACTTTCCCCTGGGCCGCGAGCGGCCGCTCGCTCTCCCTGGGACGAGACGAGGGCATGACCAAGCTCATCTTCGATCCCGAGACCCGCCGCCTGCTCGGCGCCGGAATCGTGGGTACCAACGCAGGCGAGCTCATCAGCGAGGTGGCGCTCGCGATCGAGAACGGCTGCGATGCAGCCGACATCGGCCTGACCGTCCATCCGCATCCCACTCTCTCGGAGACCGTGGCCGGCGCCGCGGATGCCGTCGAGGGAACGCTGACCGATCTCTACATTCCCGCGCGGAAGAAGTAGCGTCATGCCGCGCTGGATCGCGGCGCGTCCGCATCTGGCTACCAGGCTGCTGCTGTGGAGGAATGCGTACCGCTTCAGGCGGACGCGACTGTTGGTCCGCGCAGCGCTCATCGCCGGCGGCTGCGCAGTCGTCACGATGCTTGCGCCGACGGGCCCGATACTGGGATGGCTCGGCCACAATTGGGCGGTCACGTTCGTGATCGCGACATGTGTCTTCGCACTCTCCATTGCGCGACGCAGGCTGCGCGCCGCGATCGCGGCGACGACGTCCTGGCTGGCATCCCTTGCCGCCCCGAGCCCGATGCGCACGCAAGTGTTGGCCGGCACGGCCGGCTGGGCGGCAGGTGTCGTTGCACTCACGGCGCTGGCGTGGGCTGACGGCTCGATCGACCGCGCCACATTCCTGCGCCTCGCCATCGCCGTGGGCGCGGGTGCGATCGTGGGTCTCCTGGCGGGCTGGCGGCTGCCGCGAGCGGGCATCGCAGCGCCGGGCTTTCATTACGCGGTCGTCCGCCGCGCGCGCACCCGCTGGGCGAGCGCCCCTTCGCTGGCGCCGCTCGGTTGCTGGCCCGCCGCGCAGGGACGGGTCTTCAGCCGGCCCGAGAGAACCGCGCCGGTAGTGCTGCTCGCCATGATGGCCGTTCCCGCAGGGCTCCATGGGACTCCGGCGGCGCTCGTGCTCTCCGTCGTGGGCGTCTGCATGGCGCTGTTCAGCCTCGTTTCCCTCGCCACCGCGGCGGTTCGGGTCGCCTTCGAGGCGGCCCGCTGGCTTGCGCCCACTTCCGTCGGTTGGCGGCGATTCACAGGCGCTCTGATCTGGCGTGTCATGCTCACCCAGGCCATGGTGTTGGTGGTGGTGACCCTCCTCGCGGCAGCGGTGGCTCCACGGCGGGCGCTCGCGGTCGGCGTGCCGCTCACATTGGTCTGGCTTTGTGCGTCGCTGGCCGCAGCCACCGTGGCGTCTTTCCTCGCATGCCGCCGGGTGGGTCTCGGTCGCGGCGGCCGGGGGGCCTGATCGATGGGCGAGTCTCAGGCTCTCAGTGTCCGCGGCCTGCATGCCGGTTATGACAAGCTGGTCGTTCTCAACGGGGTGGACCTGGAGGTAGCCCGCGGAGAATGGCTGGCCCTTCTCGGGCCGAACGCCAGCGGCAAGACGACGTTGCTGCATTGCATCGCGGGGATGCTGGTTCCCTCGGCCGGCAGCATTTCCGTGTGCGGATACTCGCTCCGCCGCCAGGCGATGGCGGCCAAGCGCGCGCTCGGCTTCGGCTGCGCGCCGGAAAGCCTGCCGGAGCTGCTGACCGGCAGGCAATGCCTCGAGATCTACGCCGCGGCCAAGGACCTCGCGGCGATAGATGACGGCGTGCTCGCACTCCTCGAGGAATTCAAGTTCTCCCCCATGCTCGACCGCTTCGTCGGCTCGTATTCGCTGGGCACGAAGCAGAAGCTCGCCGTGCTGCTCGCGCTGCTCGGAGGCCCGGCGCTGGTGCTGTTGGACGAGGCTTTCAACGGGCTCGATCCCGCCAGCGCGTTGATCCTGAAGCGGCACCTGCGGTCGCAGGTCTCGGCTGGGCGCTGTGGCGTATTGCTCGCGACGCATGCGCTGGACGTCGTGGAGCGCTACTCCGACCGCGCCGCGTTGCTCCTCGACGGCCGCATCGCGAGACAGTGGAACGGTGAAGAGTTGGCGGCTCTCAGGGCAGCGCCCGGTGAAGGGCTCGAGATGGCGCTGGCGGCCGCCTGCGCCGGATCATAACTCCCGCAGTCGCTCCAGATAGCGCTGCTCGTCGGGCGCCTTGCGGGACTGCTGCGACTCCCACAACGTCTCCGCCAGCCGCTCCAGCATGGCGTGCTCGGCGGCGTGGGGGTCGCCGAGGCGCCGCGCCAGAGCCTGGTGGATTCGGGCGATGCCGGCCGGACGGTCCGTGGCCATCTGCTCGCGCAGGGCGAGGTGCAGTCCCATGTGGAGAAAAGGGTTCTCGCGGCCGCCTTCGGGGGTGTAGTCGTCGCCGAGGGTCTGGGGACCAGACTCGATCAGGGGGATGTACTCCGGGTGCTCGGCGATCACGGCGGCGAGCTGCGCTTCCAGCGGCTCGAGAGGTTGGCGAGCCGTGTACTTGCGCCAGGCGTCGCGATACATCTGGCGCAGCTGCTCGCGGCTTTGACCACCAAAGACGGGCATGTGCTACTCCGCCGTCTTCCGAGGTTTTCGCGTCCGCAGCGCCACTCGCAAGGGGGTTTTCCGCCGAACCTCCGTCATGGGTTTTGGCTGCGTCTTGTCGGGGTATTCGCAGAGGTCGTTGATGATGCATTTCGGGCAGGCGGGCCTGAGGGCGGTGCAGACGTAACGGCCGTGCAGGATCAGCCAGTGATGGGCGTTGAGCTTGTACTCGTCGGGAGTGTTGGCGTTCAGCGCATCCTCGACGGCGCGCGGGGTCTTGCCCGGGGCGAGCCCCGTCCGGTTGGCGACACGGAAGATGTGGGTGTCGACGGCAATCTCGCTCTCGCCGAAGATGATGTTGAGAACCACGTTGGCGGTTTTGCGGCCCACGCCGGGGAGCGCCTCGAGCGCGTCCCGGTCGGCGGGTACCTTGCCGCCGTGCAGCTCCACCAGCATGCGGCAGAGGCCGATCAGGTTCTTCGATTTGGAGTTATACAGGCCCACGGTCTTGAGGTAGGGCTTCACGCCTTCCTCGCCCAGCGCCAGGATGGCTGCGGGGCTGTTGGCGACGGGAAAGAGCTTGCGGGTCGCGGCATTGACGCTCTTGTCGGTCGTGTGGGCGGAAAGCATGACGGCGACCAGCAGCTCGAAGGCACTCGAATGCTCGAGCTCGGTCTTCGGCTCGGGATTGGCGGCCGCGAGGCGGCGGAAAATCGCGCGGCGGGTGGCGGTGTGCAAGCTGCGACCCTCAGAGCTCTTGCGGCAGCGCGCCCGGGCCGACCATCTGCTTGCGCGAGGCGAGCAGCGCGTCGCGCTCGCGGGCGCGCTGGGCGATGCGCTCGTTGTGAGCCAGGAAGCGTTCGCGATTCGCTTGGGCTTCGGGGGCCGCGGGCGCCTCGGCAAGCGAGGTCCGCGGGACGATGGAAATGCAGTCCACGGGACACGGCGCGATGCACAGCTCGCAGCCGGTGCAAAGGGCGGCGATGACGGTGTGCATTTGCTTGCGCGCGCCGATGATCGCATCGACGGGGCAGGGTGGCAGGCACTTGGCGCAGCCGATGCAGGCCGCTTCGTCGATCACCGCTACGAGCGGCGGGCCTTCCACGCCGTTGGCCGGGTTGAGCGGCAGCGGCTCGCGCTGCAAGAGTGAGGCTAGGTTGGCGATCGTCGCCGCGCCCCCGGGCGGGCATTGGTTCATCCCGGCCGCGCCGCGTGCAATCGCCTCGGCGTAGGGGCGGCAGCCCTGATAGCCGCAGCGCGTGCATTGAGTCTGCGGCAACAGCGCGTCGATGTCGTCGGCGCTTGCCATCGCGAGCTCAGCTCACCCGCATGCCCGGCGTGGCGCCGCTGTCGGGCGAGAGCAGATACGGGCCGCCGGACTCGTTGCTGGCGGCGAGGACCATCCCCTCGGAGACGCCGAACTTCATCTTCCGCGGGGCGAGGTTGGCCACCACGATCGTGAGGCGACCGGTCAGGGTCGCCGGGTCGTATGCGGACTTGATGCCGGCGAACACCGTGCGTGTCTCGGTACCAAGATCGAGCGTCAGCTTCAGGAGCTTGTCGGCTCCCGTCACGTGCTCCGCGGCGACTATGCGTGCCACCCGCAGGTCGAGTCGCTTGAACTCGTCGCTGGAGATCATCGCCGCCGACGGGGCAGCCGTGCCTGTGGCTGCCGCCGCCGATGAGCCCGCGGCCTTCGAGGTCGCCTCGGGTGCGTCGGTCTCGAACAGCGCATCGAGCAGCTTCGGATCCACGCGAGTCATCAGGTGCTGATAGGGAGCCACCCGCTGCGGCGGCTCGAGCGCGTCCGACCAGCGGAACGGGCGGTCCAGTCCGAACAACTCGCGGGCCACGCGGGTGGCGACTTCGGGAAGGACGGGAGCAAGCAGCACGCTCAGGAGCTTGAAACCGTAGAGCGTTCGCGAGCAGATGTCCTGCAGCTCGGCGCGCCTGGCGGGATCTTTCGCCAGAACCCACGGCCGGCGCGCGTCGAAGTCCTGATTGATCCGGTCGGCATGCGCCATGATTTCGCGCATCGCGCGCCCGAACTCACGAGCCTGGTAGCTGTCGCGCACCTGTTGCGCGATCTCACCGGCCTGCCGCTGCGGCGCTTCCGTCCCGCCGGCGTATGCCAGGGCACCGTCGCAATGCCGGGTGATGAAGTTGGCCGCGCGGCTGGCGATGTTGACGTACTTGCCGACGAGATCGCTGTTGATCCGGGCGACGAAATCGTCCGGGTTGAAATCCATGTCCTCGACGTTGGAGCCGAGCTTCGCCGCGATGTAGTAACGCAGCCACTCGGGGTTCATGCCGATGTCGAGATAGCGCAGCGGGCTGATTCCCGTGCCGCGGGACTTCGACATCTTCTCGCCGGAAACCGTGATGAAGCCGTGCACGTACACATTGTCGGGGACCTTGTAGGGCGGTCCCGCGAACTTCAGCATCGCCGGCCAGAAGAGCGTGTGAAAGTAGATGATGTCCTTGCCGATGAAATGAATCTGCCGCGTGTCGGGCGCCGTCAGGAATTCCTCGAAGCTGCGCGGCTCGCCGTTCGCCCGGGCCTTGCCGCTGGCGAAGTAGCTCTGCAGCGATGCCAGGTAGCCGATCGGCGCATCGAGCCAAACGTAGAAGTACTTGCCCGGAGCGTCGGGGATCGGAATGCCGAAATAGGGCGCATCACGCGAGATGTCCCAGTCGCCGAGCGCCTGGTCGCCCTTGCCCGAGAGCCATTCGCGCGCCTTGTTGGCCACCTGCGGCTGCAGCCTTCCCGGCGTGGTGGTCCAGCCGTTGAGGAAGTCGACGCACTTCGGGTCGGAGAGCCGGAAGAAGAGATGGTCGGAGCTCTCGAGGACCGGTTTCGCTCCGGTGAGCACCGAATACGGGTCGATGAGATCGGTCGGCGAGTAGACGGTGCTGCAGACTTCGCAGGCGTCCCCGTACTGGTCCTTGGAGTGGCAGTTGGGACATTCGCCCTTGATGTAGCGGTCCGGCAGGAACATGCCCTTGACCGGGTCATAGAACTGCTCGACCGGCTTCGAGTAGATGAGTCCCGCGGCCCGCAGGCGCCGGTAGACGTCCTGCGAGAGCGCCACGTTCTCCGGCGAGTCCGTCGAGTGCCAATGATCGAAGCTGATGTGGAAGCCCTGCAGATACTTGGGGCGTCCGGCCGCTATCCGCGCCACGAGCTCCTGCGGGCTGATTCCCTCGGCTTCCGCCTTGAGCATGATGGGTGCGCCGTGCGCGTCGTCCGCGCCCACGAAGTGCACCTGATGCCCCTGCATCCTCTGGAAACGCACCCAGACGTCCGCCTGGATGTACTCCATGATGTGCCCGATGTGAAACGGGCCGTTCGCGTATGGAAGCGCCGTCGTGACGAAGAATTTATCGGTCATACCGGCAGTTTACAGCACCGGTGGCGCCAGGCCAGTCCGCCGCGGGCTCGGCCGCGGCTCAGCCGGAATCCTTGATCAGCTCGAATCTCGTCTTGTTGATGGCTTTCTTGTAGGCCTCCTTGCCGCTGATCAGCCGCTGGTCCAGCAGCTGTTGGATGGCGCTGTCCATGGTGCGCATGCCGAGCTGGCCGCCGGACTGCATGGCGTTCTCGAGCTGGTCGAGCTTGCCCTGGCGGATGAGGTTCGCGGCGGCGGGCGTGTTGATCAGGATCTCGAGTGCCGCGACCCGGCCCTGCTTGTCGGCCCGTTGCAGCAGCTGCTGCGAGACGACGCCGCGCAGCGACGTCGAAAGCATCGTCCGCACATGCGACTGCTTGTCGGATGGAAAGACGTTGACCATGCGGTCCACCGTCTGAGCGGCGCCGTTCGTATGCAGCGTGCCCATCACGAGAATGCCCATCTCCGCCGCGGTGACCGCGATGCTCATGGTCTCGAGATCGCGCAGCTCACCAACCAGGATGACGTCCGGATCCTCACGCAGGGCCGAGTGCAGCGCCGCGGCGAAACTCGTGCTGTGGACGCCGATCTCGCGCTGGCTGATGAGGCAACTCTTCCTGTTGTGCACGAATTCGATCGGATCCTCGATGGTGAGGATGTGCCCCTTCACCCGCAAGTTGATGTCGTCGATCATCGCGGCGAGCGTGGTCGACTTGCCGGAGCCCGTTTTGCCGGTGACGAGGATCAGGCCGCTGTTGGCGCGGCCGAGCTGGCGCACGGCCTCCGGGAGCTTCAGCTCATCCATTGTCAGCGCCTTGGAGGGAATGGCCCGAAATACGGCGCCCATGCCGTTCAGCTGGCGCATGACGTTGACGCGAAAGCGCCCGTGCTCCGGGATGGTATACGCGAAGTCCGCCCCGTCCTTGGACTCGAAGCGCTCCAATGCGGTCTTCGGCATGATCTCGTAGAGAGCGCTCTTGACCAAGTCCTGGGCCAGATTCTCCGGTCGCAGCGCCATGAGATCGCCGAACTGCCGGATCCGCGGCGGATCGCCGGCAATGAAGTGCAGGTCCGAGCCGCGCTTCTCCAGCACTTCGAGCAGGAAACCGTCGATCGTGGCCATGCGCTGCCTCGGGTCTCAGGCAACCGAGGCCGGTGAGGGTGCCGGGGGAGCGTCGACCTTGGGCAGCATGCTGGTATCGGTGACGTACTTCTGGAACGGACGCTTGTCCATCGCGTAGGAGTAGGCGTCATCGGGGTCGATCTCGCGGGCGGCGATCGCCGCGAGCAGCGCCTGATCGAGAAGCTGCATGCCCAGATCGCGCCCCATCTGCAGCTGGCTCGGGATCTGGTGGGTCTGCTCCGTCTGGATGAGCTTGGCGATGGCCCTGGTCATCATGAGGATCTCGCAAACGGCCTTGCGGCCGCGCGCATCGGGCGTTTTCACCAGCACCTGAGTGATGACGGCCAGCAGGCTCTGCGCGAGGAAGCTCTTGGTCTGCTCCCGCTCCTCGATCGGCAGCGCATCGATGATGCGATCGATGGTCTTGACGGCGCTGGTGGTGTGCAGTGTCCCGAGAACCAGGTGGCCGGTCTCCGCGGCCGTCATCGCCATGGAGATGGTCTCGGCATCGCGCAACTCGCCCACGAGAATGACGTCCGGATCCTCGCGCATGGCGGCACGCACGCCTTCCGCAAAGCTCGGAATGTGTGTTCCGAGCTCCCGCTGGATTACCTGGCTGTTCTTGCTGCGATGGACGAACTCGATCGGGTCCTCGAGGCTGATGATGTTCAGCCTGCGGGTCTCATTGAGATGATTGATCATCGCCGCCAGGGTGGTGGACTTGCCGGTACCGGTCGAGCCGGTGACCAGGATCATCCCCTGATGGAAGTCGCAGAGCTTGGTGATGATGGGGGGCATGCCCATCTTTTCCAGCGCGGGCACTTGCGAGGGGATGGCGCGGAAGGTCGCGCCGATGCCGGTGTCCTTGCGGTAGACGTTGACCCGGAACCGCCCGCCGTCAGCCGAGACATAAGAGAAGTCGAGGTCCTGCCCCTTGGCGAAGTGCTCAGCCTGGGAGCGGCTCAGGATCTCCGTGATGTAACCCTCGAGCTCCGCGCCGCGCAGGTCGCGGAATTTGATCGGCAGGAGGTCGCCCTGCATGCGCAGCATTGGCGGCACCCCGACGGCAAGATGCACGTCCGAGCAGCCCTGTTGCGCTCCCAGCTTCAGAAACGCGTCTATGCGCGCCAAGGAAGATCTCCACGGTGAGTCGAGCCCGCCTCTTTTGCCCCCTCGAGCCGCCAAAATCAATGGGTTGTCCCGAAAAATTTGACGTAACGCACGCCTTCGGCGACGTGCGGACAGACTGGCGGGGGTAGGGGGCCGGCGCCCTTAAAGGTATTTCGTCAGCGCCCCGCGCAGCTCATCCATGCTCTGGGGGCGCTTGGTCTTGTCGACCGCCATGGTCTTCACGACGAGCTCCGACAGCCCGGCGGGCAGTGCGGGGTTGATCTCCTGCGGCGGGCGCGCCTTGCCCTGCACGTGTTGGTACATGACCGACATGTGATCGCCGCGGGAGTAGGGCGGGACGCCCGTGAGCATCTCGTAGAGCATCACCCCGATCGCGTAGATGTCGGCGCGCTCGTCGACCTTCTTGCCGAGGATCTGCTCGGGCGCCATGTACTTCGGCGAGCCGATGACGTACCCGGTCTTGGTGAGCTGGGTGTCGCCCTCGCGCTGCGCCGCGGCGACGCCGAAATCCACGATCTTGAGCAGCCCCTCCTGGTTGATGAGCACGTTGGCGGGCTTCAGGTCGCGGTGCACGATGCCGACCTGGTGCGCGACCGTCATGCCGGTACACATGTCGCAGCCGAACTGCAGCGCGCGTTTGAGCTCGAGCGGCTTCTCGCCGACGATCTCGGCGCCCAGCGTGTGCGACGGGAAGTACTCCATGGAGATGGCGTAGTTGCCCTGGATGTAGAGGAAGTCGTAGATGCGGATGACGTTCTTGTGGGTGATCTTGCGCGAGTAGCGCAGCTCGTGGACGAAGCGCTTCATCACTTCTTCGTCCGTCGCGACGTTGGGGTTGAGGAACTTGAGGATCAGCCGCTCGTCGACGACCGTGTCCTCCATCAGCAGCACCGTGCCGAAGGCGCCGCGGCCGATGCGATCGATGTACTTGTAGCGGCCCTCGATGATGTCGCCGGGCTTGAGGGTCTGAATGTCGAGCCGTGGCGGCCCCTCGGCGATCCGCGATTGCGATGCCGCATCGATGACCGCCGTGCGCGCAGCCTCCATCGGCGGCGCCGGCTGCGCGGGGCGGGCCGCCGCGGGCGGCGGCAGCGGCGTGCCGCCGGTGATCGCCACGCCGCCTGACATGCGGTGGTCGAGCTCCGCGAGCGCCGCGCTGGCCACGCGCGAGACGGTCTGATCCGGCGAGTCCGCTTGCGTCTGCAGCTCGGTGCGCAGCTGCTCGGCGCGGCGCTCGTCGACCAGCTTCGAGAGCGCCTGCATCGCCTCGATCCGCAGGTCCCGCTCCGGCCTCGCCATGAACGGCAACAGGGTATCGACGAGCTTCGCGTCGCCGAGCCTGCCGAGGGCGCGGACGACGATGGGGGTTGCCTTGTTGGGGGGTGCCTTCAGCATCTCCATGAGCCGCGGCACGGCACGCTTGCTGCCGATCTCGGCCAGCGCATCGACCGCACGCTCGCTCACCCACCAGTCCGGGTCGCGGGTGGCCTGGATGAGCGAATCGACCGCCCGCTCGTCCTTCGTCTGGTTGAGGATCTCGATGGCGGCGCGGCGGATGTCCTCGTCCTTGTCGCGAATCAGCTCGAGCACCGCCTCGATCACCCGCGGGCCGCCGATCTTGCCGAGCGCATCGGCGGCGCGGCTGCGCACCCACCAGTCGCTGTCCTTCAGCGACTCGAGCAGGTGCTTCACCGACTTGGCGTTGCCGACCTCGTTCAGCACCTCGACCGCGGCGCGGCGCGCGTTCTCGTTCTCGTCCTTCAGGATCTCGATCAGGTAGCGGATCGTGTCCGGATCGTTCGCCTTGATGACGACGTCTATGGCCTTGTTCTGCACGTCGATCTCGGGGTCCCTGAGCAGGGCGCAGACGCGCTCGATGTCGATCTTGCCGTCCATCCGCTGCAGCGCCGAGAGGGTCGCGCCGCGGATCAGCTTGTTGGGATCCTTGAGCAGGCCCTGCAGCGCCGTCTGCACTTCCGGCGTATTGAAACGGGCGAGGATGTTGATGATGTGGACGCGCGCGATGGGGTCCTTGCCGTGCACGCGGCCGATGAGCTCCGGCACGGTGTTGGTGTCGGCGATCTCGCCGATGATGCGGAAGAGAGCCGCCTTCTCGTTCGGCTCCTGCGTGTAGGCGGCGGCGAGGAGCTCGCGCACGCCGAAGCGCGATTTCTGCGCGCCGATCACCTCGAGCAGGGCGGACTTGGAGATCCCCGGCGTCGCGAGCGCCTCGATGAGCAGATTCGGCGGATAGTTGCGGCTGCCGGTGAGCGCCCAGGCGATGCCGGCCACCACGCGGGGGCTGCCTTCGACCAGGCCGCGAACGAACAGCGGAAAGGACTTCTGGCTGACCAGGCCGCCGAGCACCTCGACGAAGGCCAGGGTCGCGTTCTTGTCGGCGTCCGGCAACGCCGCAAACACGGTCTCGATCGCGCCGGGACCGAGGTCCCTCAGGCGCGCGATGGCTTTCTGCGCATCCGGGCTTGCCGGATCGGTGCAGGACCTGATCTCGGTGACCAGCCGGTCGGCGCGCAAATTGGTGAAGAAGCTCATTCAGCCATTCCGGACAGGCACTCCCACACCGCTCCTGCGCGCAAAGTGTTCCGCAACGCCAATACGTCGTGACATCAGTGCCCAGGCGAAGACCCACCCCACCCGCCGGGCGCGCCTCATGGGCTCCCGGTCGGGAACGTCGTGGAATTATGCCATAGGCCAGGATGCGGCAAGACGCGGTCCCGGCCCGTTGCCGATGCGACCGGCATGCGGAAACGCTCTACAATCGCCGGTCCGACCCGCCAATTGCAGCGATTTTCCACATGGCCGACGATTCCACGCTGAATGCCGTCAGGAGCGCCCTCGAGGCGTTCGTCGATCCGTACCTGGAGGAGACCCTCGGGGCGGCGGGCGCGATAAAGGACCTGGCCGCGCAGGGGGACGGCTATCGCGCGCGGCTGGCGCTCGGCTATCCCGTGGGCGGGTATCGGGAGGAGCTTGCAGCGGCGCTCGAGGCGCATCTGGCGGCAGCGGGGCTCAGAGTGGCCCTCACTCTCGAGCTCGAGGCGGACATCCGCTCGCACGCGGTGCAGCGCAACCTCAAGCCCCTCGGGGACATCAAGAACATCGTCGCCGTCGCCTCGGGGAAGGGCGGCGTGGGCAAATCCACCGTTGCCGTGAACCTGGCGCTGGCGTGGGCCGCACAGGGCGCGCGCGTCGGGGTGCTCGATGCCGACATCTATGGGCCCAGTCAGCCGCTCATGCTGGGTCTCGAGGGGCAGCGGCCGACCTCGCCCGACGGCAAGCATCTCGAGCCGCTGCAGAGCTACGGCGTCGCGGCGATGTCCATCGGATTCCTGGTGGACGCGGAGCAGCCGATGGTCTGGCGCGGCCCCATGGTCACCCAGGCGCTCACGCAGCTGCTCTCGGAGACCCACTGGGGCGCTCTCGACTACCTCGTCATCGACATGCCTCCGGGGACCGGCGACATCCAGCTCACCCTGGCGCAGCGCGTTCCCGTATCCGGGGCCGTCATCGTCACCACCCCGCAGGACATAGCGCTCGCGGACGCCCGCAAGGGCCTCAAGATGTTCGAGAAAGTGTCCGTACCCGTCCTCGGCATCGTGGAGAACATGAGCGTGCACATCTGCTCCAACTGCGGACACGCCGAGCACATCTTCGGGGCGGGCGGCGGCGCGCGAATGGCTGAGCAGTACGGCGTCAAGCTTCTGGGTGAGCTGCCGCTGGACGTCCACATCAGGGAGGAGGCAGACAGTGGCCGGCCGACGGTGGTTGCCGCGCCCGAATCGAGGCGCGCGCGGGCGTATTTTGATACGGCCCGCCGGACGGCAGGAGCGCTTGCGATCCGCGCGCGTGACCGCAGCAGCGTCTTCCCGAAGATCGTCATCGAGGAGAGCTGACGCTCCATGGCCGCGTCTCAAGAGGCTGCTCGATCACCCGTCTACACGGGAATCCTGCCGTCCCAGAAAATCAGGGGAATGCTGAGCGCCGGCGAAATCCTGCCGGCCGGGATCCTGCAGGACAACGACATCGCTCCCGACCAGATTCAGCCCGCGAGCATAGACCTGCGTCTCGGTGACTACGCGTACCCGGTCGACGCCAGCTTCCTGCCCGGCAGGGGAATGAAGGTGCTGGAAAAGATGCGGGAATTGGACTCGAGCTTCGAGCGCTTCAAGATCAGTCTGCGTGACGGCGCGGTCCTGGAGAAAGGCCGCGTCTATGTCATTCCGCTTCTGGAAGCCATCAATCTCAGAAGCGACGTCGCCGCCTTCGCGAATCCGAAGAGCTCGACCGGCCGGCTCGACATCCTGACGCGGCTCATCGCCGATCACGCGATGGTGTTCGACCAGGTCGAAGAGGGCTACCAGGGTCAGCTCTACATCGAGGTCGCGCCACGAAGCTTCGGCATCGTGGTCAGGACCGGCACCCGTCTGAACCAGCTGCGGTTTCGCCGCACACGCGGTGAGAATCCCAAGCCCGTCACTATCGCCGACTGGAAGTCGCTGCTCACGGAGGGGCAGATCGCCGATTCCAACGCCATGAGCGAACGGACCGGGTTCCTGCCCTTCACCATCGACCTGAAGGGATCCGGCAGCGATGACGCGTTGATCGGATGGCGCGCGAAGAAGCACGCGAAACGCATCGATCTGGAGCGCCGGGACTACGACCCGTTCGCCTTCTGGGAGCCCATTCGTTTTCACAAGGAGTCGTCCCTGATCCTCGATCCGGACGAGTTCTACATCCTGATAACGAAGGAGGCGATCGCCGTGCCGCCGGAGTTTGCCGCGGAGATGCTGCCCTACGACACCCGCGCCGGTGAGTTCCGGGTCCATTACGCCGGCTTCTTCGATCCCGGATTCGGCTGGGACGCGCGCACGCGGCGCGCCGGCAGCAGCCGCGGCGTGTTGGAAGTCAGGTCGCACGAAGTGCCGTTCCTGCTGGAGCACGGGCAGACGGTGGGCTGGCTGCGCTACGAGCGCATGGCGGAGCGGCCGGAGACGCTGTACGGCAGCGATATCGCCTCGAACTATCAGGGCCAGCAATTGAAGCTGGCGAAGCAGTTCCGGCCCCTCGATACCCTCTGATCGGATTCAGGGACGCGGGCAAGGCTTGACTTCTACGTTTACATCCGTAGTCTATAGCAATATCTACAGACGTAAACGAAAGGCTGTGCCATGTGGAGAGCCGGGCTCATTTGCGTGGGGGCGCGTTGGGGGCTGACGATGCGACCGTTCAGGGTTTTGATGGCGGGCGCGCTCGGCGGCGCGCTGTCCACTGTTTCCTGCTGCATGCCTGTGCGGGCCGCGGCGGCCGGCACGGCGCAGGCGGCGTCGCAGGTCAGGGACGGCTCGCACGACTTCGACTTTCTCTACGGCAGCTGGCTCATGCACAACCGGCGCCTGAAAGCGCCTGTGCTCGGCTCTCATGACTGGGCGCAGTTTGATTCGACCGATGTAGCCCGGCCGTTGCCGGGCGGACTGGGCAATGCGGACTTCTATCGAGCGAGCTACCCCACGCAAGGGTTCGTCGGCATGACTGTGCGCCTCTACGACCGCGCGACCGGTGTCTGGCGGATATATTGGATCGACAACCTGCACTCACACGGCGATGCCGGGCAACCCAACGTCGGCAGGTGGCAGGGAAACGTCGGCATATTCGATGAGCGCCTGCTGTTCCACGGCAAACCCGCCATCGATCGCTACATCTGGACCCGGTTCGGCAGTCACTCGAAGGTCGCCGCTCATTTCGAGGAGTCCCTCTCTCTGGACGACGGCAAGACCTGGAAAGTGGTATTCAGCAACGACCTCATCCGTTCCGCGCCGGCGGCGGCCGCTGCCGGGAGCGCCTCCGGTGAAGTCACGCAGCAGCCAGCTGCGGTGAAAGTGCGGGATGGCTCGCATGATTTCGATTTCGAGTACGGCAAGTGGCGAATGCCGAATCAGCGGCTGGTGAAGCGCTTGGCCGGCTCGCACGAGTGGGCCGATTTCGTCAGTTGCGACGAGGGCATGCCGCTGCCCGGCGGCATCGGCGACATGGACGTCTTCCGCGCCAGCTACTGGCCGAATTTCGCCGGCGTGACCATCCGCACCTACGACCCGCAGACCGGCCTGTGGCGGCTCTACTGGTTCGACAACCGGTTCTCTCACGGTGTCATCGAGCCGCCGGTCGTGGGCAGATTCGCGGGCAACGTGGGTGTGTTCGAAGGCGAGGACACCTTCGACGGCAAGCCGATCACCGTGCGTTTCACCTGGACCGTCGATCCCAAGGGGTCGCGGGTGGCCGCCGAATGGCAGCAGGCGTTCTCCACGGACGGTGGCAAGACCTGGGAGGTGAATTGGAGAAATCAGCTCATCCACGACGACCAGTGCAGTCCCACGGTCCCCGCGGCGTGAGCCGGAGGATGCAGCCCATGGCGGCTTGACAGCTTCGTTTACAAGCGTAGTCTTCTTGGCTGCCCATGAACGCATCGGAGTCCATCAGCGAAGCGGAGTCGGCCGTCCTCGCGGTCCTGTGGGAGAAGGGGACCGCCACGGCGGAGGATGTCGTGGCCGTGCTCGCCAAGCCCCGTGACTGGCAGGAGTCGACCATAAAGACGCTGCTCGGCCGCCTGCTCAAGAAGGGCGCCGTGCGTGCCGAGAAGGATGGGCGGCGCTTCATCTACTCGCCGACGCTGGCGCGCGAGGAGTGGCTGTCGCTCGAGAGCGAGAGCCTGCTCAATCGCCTCTACGGCGGCCGGGTGGCGCCGCTCGTCGCGCACTTCAGCCGGCATCGCAAGCTTTCGAAACGGGACGTTCGCGAGCTCAAGCGTCTGATCGAGGAGCTCGAGGATGAGTAGTGCCGCCGTGCAGCACGTGGCAATCCTGAGCTGGGTAACGACCCTCGCCGCGTTGTTCGTGGCTTTGGCGCGCGTGCCATTGCGCGGCACGCTCGGAGCCCGGGCCGCTTACTGGCTCTGGTCGACCGTGCCGGCCAGCGCGGCCGCGCTGGCGCTGCCGCACCTCGCGCCGCCATCCGGCAACGCGGCGCTGATCGCACCGGATGTCTTCGGCCGGGCGTGGGCGAGATTCGAGAGTCTGATCGCGGCGATTCACGTTTCCGGTGCCGTGGGCACGGCGGCATGCGTCGTCTGGGCCGTGGGCGCGGGCGCCGCTCTCGCCCTCATGTTTCTGCGGCAGCGCTCATTCGCCCGTTCGCTCGGCACCCTCGTTGCGTTGCCGGATGGAACCTGGCGCAGTCGACGCGTCGCCGAGCCCATGCTGATCGGCGCGTTGCGCCCCAGAGTGTTGGTGCCGCTGGATTTCGAGCAGCGCTACAGCGCTGAAGAGCGTGAGTTCGTCCTCGCGCACGAGCGGGCCCATGTGCGCCGCGGCGACGCGTTGGTGAACGCTTTCGGTGCGGCGTGGCTGTGCGTTTTCTGGTTCAACCCGGTTATGTTCTGGGCCATGCGTCTGCTGCGCTTCGACCAGGATCTCGCGTGCGACGCCGCCGTGCTCGCCGCGGCGGGAAAGGGCTCCCGGGGCCGTTACGCGGAAGCGCTCCTCAAGACGCAACTTGCGGGCGATGGGACATCGCCTCTGCCGCTCGCGTGTCATTGGCGCTCGGTTCATCCGCTGGGGCGGCGCATCGCGGCACTCAGGCGTCCCGTAGCGGGCCGAATGCGGCACGCGATGGGCGTCGTCTGCGTTACGTTGCTCGTGGGATCGGTGAGCCTTGCCGCGGACGCCATGCACCCCGTGTTTGACCGGCCGATGGCCTCGCATGCAGCGAGCAGCGGGCCCGCTGCAGCCGTCCACACTACCGGCAAGGTTTGTCCCCTCAGTCTGCGCCGCGCCCGCGAGCGCCTGCAGGCACGAGCCAAACGCGGAGCGTGATCATCGCGGCTTGAACGCCCGGATCTCGAGTGCGACCTGCGTGCTGCCCTTGACGCGCTGCTCGGCGCGCGCCGGCATGTAGTCGAGCGCGGGGGCGAGCCAGAGGTAGGTCGTCCTGTTGGAGCCGGGCTGGTGGCTGGTGTAGAGGATGGTGTGCAGCTTCCCGAGCGGCGTATCGAGCGTGCCCTCGTCGTGGCGGACGTACTGGAAGCGGTCGATCTCGTCGGTATTGAGCATCCAGAAGCTGTCCGGGGCGTTGCGCGCCAGCAGCTTGAGCATGATGGCGATCTGCACCGACAGCGGGTCCTGAGTGCCTGACTGCAGCTTCAGCGCGAGCAGTTTTCCCTTGGCCGTCCCGGTCACCTGGCCCGTCTTCCAGTCGAACCGCGCCATCACTTCGTTGCCGGCGCCGGCGGCCTGGAATGCCAGCGGCTGGACCTCGCCGGCGGCGATCCGAAAGCGGCTCGACTGGCGCAGCGCGTGCGGAAAGGCGAGCCGGAAAACACCGTAGGCTTCGTCGGTGGACGTATAGAGATACAACTGCGGCGCGGTCTTGCGCAGCTCCAGAGTCGAGGTGCCGGCAGTGACGCCGTGCCACGCGACGGAGTACGTGGCGACGAAGGGGGCGGGCCCCGAAAGAGGCGCGGTCGGCTGCGAGGGTGCGCCAGCGGCCGCCGCATGTCCTGTCGCGGCGGCCATCAGTAACGCGGCGGCGAGCCCCACGCGCTCAGTACTCCGGGCCGTCATCGAGCCTCATCGTCAGGGAAAATCCTCCACCACGGGCGCCTCGAGCGGCCGGCCATCGAGCCAGGGCCGATCGTCGCGCCACGCGAGCTTGCCGTCGGCGAGCCAGCCGATCACCCGAGGGTAGATGATGTGTTCCGTGGCCTGAACGCGCGCTGACAGTGTGTCCTCGACGTCCCCGGGCCGCACGGCGACTCTCGACTGGAGAATGACCGGTCCCCCGTCCAGTTCCGCGGTAACGAAATGCACGCTGGCGCCGTGCACCCGCTCGCCAGCCTCGAGCACGCGCCGGTGAGTGTGCAAGCCGCGATATTGCGGCAGCAGAGACGGATGAATATTGAGAACCCGACCCGCGCGCGCCTCGACGAATTGTTGTGACAGGATGCGCATGAAACCGGCGAGGATGATGACATCCGGCCGCACGTCGGCGAGCGCCGCCTCGAGGTCATGCTCGAACCGCGGACGCTCCGTGGCGCCCGGCCACGCTAGGGTGCGAGTCTCGATCCCCAGCGCTCGCGCAGTGTCGAGGCCGGCAACACCCGCACGCTCCGACAGCACGAGATCGATGCGCGCGTTGATCCGCCGCTGCGCGCAGGCGCGCGCGATCGCGGCCATGTTGGAGCCGCGGCCGGAGATGAGGATGGCGAGCCGCAGAGGGTCTCTGCCGGTCACTCGACGATGACCACGCCGCGCGAGCCCGGACGGATCTCTCCGATGATTTGTGCCGCCTCCCCGCGCGCGGTGAGGAGCTCGACCGCTTGCGGCGCATCCTCCTTGGGCACGACGACGATCATGCCGATGCCGCAGTTGAACGTGCGGTACATCTCCTCCCGCTCGATGTGTCCCACCTGCTGCAGCCAGTCGAATACCGGGTCACGATGCCAGCGGCGCCGCTCGAGCACTGCTTCCAAACCGTCCGGGAGCACGCGTGGGATGTTGTCCGTCAAGCCGCCGCCGGTGATGTGGGCCAGCGCGTGTACGTCCAGCTGTCGCGTGAGCTCGAGAAGCGGCTTGACGTAGATGCGTGTAGGGGCGAGCAGCCGGTCGAGGAGCGACTTGCCGTCGAGCTGCGTCTCGCTGCCCGCAGCGCTCAGTGCGACCAGCTTGCGAATGAGCGAATAGCCATTCGAGTGTGGGCCGGAGGAGGCGAGACCGATGACCACATCGCCGGCGCGTACCGCGCTGCCGTCGATGATCTCGTCCCTCTCCACCACGCCAACGCAGAAGCCGGCGAGATCGTAGTCCTCGCCGTAGTAGATGCCGGGCATCTCCGCGGTCTCACCGCCAACGAGGGCGGCGCCGGCTTGTACGCAGCCCTCTACGATGCCGCGCACCACGGCTTCGGCAACGTCGACCCGAAGCTTGCCCGTGGCGTAGTAGTCGAGAAAGAAGAGGGGCTCGGCACCCTGCACCACGATGTCATTGGCGCACATGGCCACGAGGTCGATGCCGATCGTATCGTGGCGTCCCGCATCGATGGCGAGGCGCAGCTTCGTACCGACACCGTCCGTCCCGGAGACCAGGACCGGTCGCCGGTACCCCGGCGGCAGCTCCACCAGCGCGCCGAAGCCGCCGATGCCGGCCAGTACCTCCGGCCGTCGCGCGCGCGCGACAAGAGGCTTGATGCGCTCGACGAGCTCGTCACCGGCGTCGATATCGACACCGGCATCGCGATACGTCATGCCGCGGCCTTCACTCACCGAAAACGCCCTCGTGTACAGGCCGGAGCCCTTGCGTATGGTATTGTACATTTTGCGCGATCCCCGGCGCGATCAAACACTCCGATGCCCCGCCGCCAGACAACCGCGAAACGCCTTGTCCGTGAAGCGCTGCTCCTTGCGGCCTGCGCCGCCCTGCCGGCCGCCGCTTGGGCGGCGCACGCCGTCCCCGTATTCCAGGTCAACGTGGCGGGCCAATCCGTGCCGGCCCTGCAGGATGCCATGCGCGAGGCGCTGGTGCGCGCGACGGGCCGGCGCCAATCGGCGAGCGATCCGGCGTTCGGCGGTCTGATCGCCGACGCGCCCAAATATGTCCAGAGCTACGACCACGGCTCGCGAGGCGGGCTGCAGGTCATCTTCAACGCGGCCGCGGTCGAGAAGGCCATCGCCGCGGCGGATCGCAGCGTCTGGGACCCCGACCGGCCCTTCACTCTGGTGGTGCTCAGTCCCGCGCCCGAGCAGAGCGAGCAAGCCGCCGATCAGGCGGGACTCGAGCAAGCCGCGGCGCAGCGCGGCCTGCCGATCAGCATCGTGCCCCTGCCAGTGACCGACGACAGCGGCAACCTGCTGCCGCGCCAAGCTCTGCTCGAGATGGCGCATCGCTTCGGCGCTGAGCAGCTGCTGGTAGGTAGGCCGCCGGCGGCCACCTCCGCGCCCCCGGGAGCGGCGGCGCCTGGCAACGGAGCGCCTGTGACGAGCTCTGCTGCTCCGGCAGGTGCGCCGCCGGGTGCCGCATCGAGCGCAGCCTCGTCCGCCGCCGCTGCGCTGGGGGCACCAACGCCGGCACCGCCAGTAGCGGCGGCTCCCGCGGCGGCTCCATTCGGACCCCCGCCGGCGTCGACGGACTGGCAGTGGACTCTCTACACCGATTTCACGAGTCAAAGCTGGAACGGGCCGCTGACTACCGGGATCGAGGACACCGTCGATCTGCTCGCGCCGCCGGCGGGCGCGGCCGCGGCCAATGCGCCCGGTGAGACGGCAGTCGAGATCGAGGGCGTCACCAACCTGGCCGATTACGCCAACATCGAGCAGATGCTCGGTGCAGTCCCGGGAGTCAGCCAGGCGGACGTCAGACAGGTCACCGGCGACTCCGTCCTGTTCGACCTGACGGTGCGTGGCGGCGGCGCCGCCATCGATCGGGCACTGTCGAGCTCGCCAAGCTTCACCCGCATCGGGCCGGCTGCGCCGGCCAGCGGGGCGTCCGGCGCGCCGCTCGTCTACCGGTACCGATCGGGCTAGGCGCGCTCGCAGCCATACGGACGCAGCCGCTCGCCTCATCGTGCGTCACCTGCCCAACATCATCTGTCTGGTGCGCCTGGCGCTCATCTGGCCGGTCGCCGCCGCTGTCTACGGCGGCCGCTACGGCCTCGCGCTCGCGCTTTTCATGTTGGCGGCGATCTCCGACGGGCTGGACGGCTACCTGGCGAAGCGGTTCAACTGGATTTCGGAGCTGGGCAAGATCCTCGATCCGGCGGCGGACAAGCTGTTGCTCATGACCGTGTTCGTCGAGTCCACCTGGCTCGGCCTGGTGCCGTGGTGGGTGACGGCCGCGGCAGTCGCGCGCGACGTGATGATCGCCTTGGGCGCGCTGGTCTACAGGGTCTGGTTCGGTCCGCTCCACGGCCGGCCGACGATCATCAGCAAGATCAACACGGCGGCGCAACTGCTCTATCTGATGGCGGTCATGTTGGGAGCGGCAATCGGCTTCCCGCCCCACGACGTGCGGCGGGCGCTCGCGCTCACGGTGTTCGCCACGACCGTTGTCTCCGGTCTCAACTACGTGCAAGCCTTCACGCGGCGGGCCTGGGTTGCGGTCGCGAACGGCGAGCGCCAGCTCACCCAGGGTGAGCTGCACGCCGGACGGCGTGACAGAGACGCCAAGGGCACGGCCTGAGGAGCACGCGTGCGTCAGCTTCCCCTGGGTGTGCGCCTGCCGGACCGCGCGGTGTTCGCGAGCTTTCTGCCCGCCCGCAACCGCGAGCCTCTGGCGCATGCCAGGCGGGTCGCCGCCGGCGAGGCCGCGGGCGCCACCTGGATCTGTGGTCCGGCGAGCGCAGGCAAGACACATCTGCTGCAGGCGATGTGCTCGCAGGCGGCCGAGTCGCGCGGCGCGGGTTATTTCCCCCTCGCGGAGCTCGCCGCCCTCGGTGTCGGCGTGCTGGAAGGTCTGCCGCAGCTCGAGTGTGTCTGCCTCGATGACCTGGAGGCGGTTGCCGGTCGCCTGGAGTGGGAAAAGGCGATATTCGGGCTGCTGCGGGAGGTCGAGGACAGCGGCGGAGCGTTGGTGATGGCGGCGCGGCCGCCCCCCGCGCTGCTCGCCTGGGCGCTGCCCGATCTGGGCTCGCGCTGCGCCGCGGCCGCGGTTCTGCAGCTGCGCGCGCTCGATGAGGAGGAGCAGCAGCAGGCGCTGCAGCTGCGTGCCAGGCTGCGCGGCTTCGAGCTTCCCGAGGAGACCTCACGCTGGCTCCAGCGCCGCTTCCCGCGTGACATGCGGCGGCTCTACGGCCTGCTCGATACGCTCGATGAGGCGGCGCTGGCCGCGCAACGGCGGTTGACGGTGCCGTTCATCCGTGAGGTGCTGGGTCTCTCCTAACCTGACAGCAGCACCGCCAGGGAGGCAACACGTTTCCCCAGGGCTTGCGCCAGCGCCCGCTCATCATCCGTCAGTGCCGGCTCGTCCTGACTGCCCGCGACGTGCGATGCGCCATACGGTGTGCCCCCGGAACGGGTTTGGTGCAGTGCCCGCTCCGTGTACGGCAAGCCGACGAGGTACATGCCGTGGTGAAGGAGCGGCAGCATCATCGAGAGAAGCGTCGCCTCCTGGCCGCCGTGAAGAGTCTGCGTCGAGGTGAATACGCCGGCCGGTTTGCCCGCCAAAGCGCCCGAGACCCACAGGCTGGATGTCGAGTCGAGGAAATACTTGAGGGGCGCCGCCATGTTGCCGAAGCGAGTGGGACTGCCGAGCAGCAGGCCCTGGGCGCTGCGCAGATCCTCCAGGGTGGCATAGGGCGCGCCCGTCATGGGCAGCAGCTTGGCGGGGCGGTCGTTTTCCGCGCTGACGGGCGCCACGGTCCGCAGTTTCGCGGCGGCGCCAGTGACACTTTCGATGCCGCGGCAGGCCTGGCGGGCCAGCTCCGCGGTCGCGCCGTTGCGGGAGTAATAGAGCACCAGAATCTCAGTCATCGCAGCTTCCCCTGTCCCGGGCCGCGCGCAGGGCACGACATACGGCCGGACCAGCCTGGGTCGAGTTTGCGGATACGTTGCCACAGCGCGATGCCTCCTTCCATGCGTGCGAGATCTGGCGTGCGCAGTCTCGGCCGCGGGGGTACGGAGGACGAGGGGGTATTTCGGCTCACGTGTGGGGTAAATGGGTATATTCGGGCCATGATCTGCAAGAAATGCCTCGTATCAGGGCGCGTGCAGGGGGTGTTCTATCGGGGGGCCGCGGCGCAACGCGCGCGTGAGCTCGGTGTGCGCGGCTACGCTCGAAACCTTCCCGACGGCCGCGTCGAGGTGCTGGCATGCGGCGAGGACGAGGCCGTGCGGGAGTTCGTCAGCTGGCTGTGGACAGGCTCCTCGGCGGCGAAAGTGAGCGCGGTCGAGGTCGCCGATGCGCCGGAGCATGGCGCGCCGGCGGGATTCCATACCGCATAGGTCCGCCGCGAGATGCGACCGGGCGGCTAATGTGGCTTGGCGCTCGCGAATCCCAGGTCGTCCGCGCCCGACCACCTTTCCCAATCGGTGAGCACCCGGTCGGGATACTCCGGGTGGCCCACGCTGCCGTTGTATTTCTCCAGCGCGAGGCGCACGTCGTCGTGCGTGTGCTCGAGATAGAACCTGAGAATGGCACAGCCCATCCTGATGTTGGGCGCCACGTGCACGAGCTCCCAGCCCTTCATCCCGAGCTTCAGCGGCCAGTAGGGCATCACCTGCATCAGGCCGACGGCGCCGGCCGGCGAGACCGCCCAGCGGTTGAAGTCGCTCTCCACCTGCATCACCGCCATCACCAGGCCCGGCGGCAGCTTGGACTCCCCCGGCCGATGCGTCTCGCAATACACCTGCTCCAGGATCGATAGCCGCTCGGCGGGGTCCGGCACGAACCGCTTCAGGCGTGGTGCCATCAGGGTGTACCAGACAGCGGCGTCGTAGCGATCTGCGAAGCACTGCGCCTGCGAGATGGCGCGTTGCACGACGGGGCCGAGCGCCGCATCGCGCTGCTGGTCTGCCCGGGCGGGAGCCGCGATCACGGCAAGCAGCAGCAGCGCGAGGAGGTACAGGGACAGGGATGCGCGCCGGGCTGGGCAGAGTGCCCGGATCCGGCGGTCAGCGCAGACGCGCGTTGATGAAGTCGAGCGCCTCACCCGCCGGAAACTCGATGCTCTCGCTGTCGCGGCGGTAGCGGTACTCCAGCCGCCCGGCGTCCAGGCCGCGCTCGCCCACCACCAGGCGATGCGGAATGCCGAGGAGCTCCGCGTCCGCGAACTTGACGCCGGGCCGGGCATCGCGGTCGTCATAGAGAACCTCGACCCCTTGGGCGGTGAGCTCGTTGTAGAGACGGTCGGCAACTTCCCGTACCCGGGCGGATTTCTGCAGGTTGAGCGGCACGAGCACCACCTGGAAGGGCGCCAGCGGCTCCGGCCAGACGATGCCGCGCTCATCGTGATTCTGCTCGATCGCGGCGGCGACGACCCGCGTCACACCGATGCCATAGCAGCCCATGAGCAGAGTCACTTCCTTGCCGGACTCGTCCAGCACCTTCGCCTCGAGCGGTTCGCTGTATTTGCTGCCCAGCTGGAAGATGTGTCCGACCTCGATACCGCGGGCGATCCTGAGGTGCCCGCGGCCGCTCGGGCTCGGGTCTCCCTCGCGTACGTTGCGGATGTCGGCGGCGGTGACAGCGCCCACGTCCCGATCCCAGTTGACGCCGGTGAGATGCATGTCCTTCTCGTTGGCGCCGCAGATGAAGTCGGCCATGGCCAGCGCTGCGTGATCGGCGTACAGGCGGCAGCGCAGGCCCACCGGGCCGATGAATCCGGCCTGCGAGCCGGTGGCGCGCGCAATGCGCTCCGCGCCCGCCATGCGCAGGGGACTGGCGACGCCGGGCAGCCGCTGTGCCTTGACGGCGTTGAGGTCATGATCGCCCCGCAGGACGAGCGCCACGACGTCGTCCCCGGAGCCTTCGACGAGCAGCGTCTTCACGCAGCGCGACGGCTCCACCTTGAGCATGCGGGAGAGCTCCTCGATGGTCCGGGCGCCGGGTGTTGCAACCTTGGCCATGGCTTCCCGCGGGGCGGGGCGCGGCTCCTGCGGCGGCAGCGCGGCGGCTGCCTCCAGGTTGGCGGCGTAGTCGTCCTCGTCGGAAAAGACGATCGCATCCTCCCCGGAGGCGGCGAGCACGTGAAACTCCTGTGAGACATCGCCGCCGATCGGACCGGAATCGGCGCGAACGGCGCGGAAATCGAGCCCCATGCGGGTGAAAATGCGGGTGTAGGCGTCGTACATGCCGCGGTAACCCTGCTGCAGCGACGCGGCGTCGACGTGGAAGGAGTAGGCGTCCTTCATGATGAACTCGCGCGCACGCATCACGCCGAAGCGCGGGCGGATCTCGTCGCGGAACTTAGTCTGCACCTGGTAGAAGTTCACCGGGAGCTGGCGATAGCTCTTGATGTCGCGGCGGACGATGTCGGTGATCACTTCCTCGTGCGTGGGCCCGGCCACGAAATCGCGCTCGTGACGGTCCTTGAAGCGCAGCAGCTCCGGGCCGTACTCGGTCCAGCGGCCGGACTCCTGCCACAGCTCTGCCGGCTGGAATACCGGCATGACGACCTCCAGCGCCCCGGCCCGGTCCATTTCCTCGCGAATGATCGTCTCCGCCTTGCGCAGGGTCCGCAGCCCCATCGGCAGCCAGCTGTAGAGGCCGGCGGCCTCCCGGCGGATGAGCCCGGCCCGCAGCATCAGCTGGTGGCTGAGCACTTCGGCCTCGGCTGGAGTTTCCTTGGCGGTGTTGATCGGGTATTGCGAGAGCCTCATCGGTGCGCGGGTCTTTTTCCGGGTTGAAGAGTCGCGCATCTTATCAGGAGACCACCTGTTAAAATTCGCTCCCCTTTTCCGCGCGCAATACCGAGCCACCCTTGACGTCCCCGAGCCCGAACCCGGAGAGTGCCCTGAGCGTGGAGCCGGATGCCGACAACGAGATCAAGCCGCGGCGCAAGGGGATCTACCTGCTGCCGAACCTGCTGACCACCGGATGCCTGTTCGCCGGCTTCTACGCCATCGTCGCCGCCATCGACAAGCACTTCGCGCCTGCGGGCATGGGGGTGTTCGTGGCGATGATCTTCGATACGCTCGATGGCAGGATCGCGCGCCTGACCCGCACCGAGAGCGCATTCGGCAAGGAGTATGACAGCCTGGCGGACATGGTCTCCTTCGGCCTGGCCCCTGCCATCGTCGCGTACCAGTGGGGCGTCGTGCGGATCGCGGAGTTCGGGCACGAATGGGGACGGTTCGGCTGGCTGGCCTGCTTTTTCTATGCCGCGGGCGCCGCACTGCGCCTCGCGCGCTTCAATGCGCGCGCTCCCACGGCCGATAAGCGCTACTTCGAGGGGCTGCCGAGCCCCTCCGCTGCCGCTATCGTCGCAGGCTTCGTATGGGCCTCCAGCGAGTGGCATGAGCCAGGCCTGCCCGGCCTCATTGCCGCCTTCGCGGTGACCGCGGTCGCCGGCGCCCTCATGGTCAGCCGGTTCGGCTATCCGAGCTTCAAGCAGTTCAACCTCGACCGGCGCGTTCGGTTCGTATCCCTGCTGCTGGTGGTGCTCATCGTCGTCCTGCTCGCGGTCGTGCTGAATGCCACTGATCCCCCGACACTGCTGCTGGCCATATTCGGCACGTACGCAGTCTCGGCGCCGATCATCTGGCTGTTTCGCCGGCTGCGCCGCTTCCGGCGCACACCTGCCTGATGGACCGCGCGCGCCGCGCCGAGTACCTGCAGGCCATCGGCATCGACGTCTGGGTGCCGCGCCCTGGCATTGGCCTGGGGCAGAGTGTGCAAGCGGCAGCTGAGCCGGTGAGCGTGACCGAAGCCGCGGAGCCCGCGTCGGCGGCTGCCGGTCCGGCGGGCGGCTGGGACACGCTGCGGGAGGAAATACTGCGCTGTACGCGTTGCAGCCTGCATGCCACGCGTACCCAGGGCGTCGTCGGGGTGGGCAATCCCCAAGCCGACTGGATGGTGATAGGCGAGGCGCCGGGCGCCGAGGAGGACCGGCGCGGGGAGCCCTTCGTCGGACGCGCCGGGCAGCTGCTGGATGCGATGCTGCGCGCAATCGGCCTCAGCCGCGCGCAGAACGTGTATATCGCCAACGTGCTCAAGAGCCGGCCGCCGAACAACCGCGATCCGCGCCCGGAGGAAGTTGCCGCCTGCCTGCCGTACCTGCGCCGCCAGATCGAGCTGGTGCGCCCCCGTCTGCTGCTCGCGGTGGGCCGGATCGCGGCCCAGAACCTGCTGGGCACGGAGGAGTCCCTGAGCCGCCTGCGCGGCCGGGTGCATAGCTTCGGCGAGCTGAACACGCCACTCGTGGTGACGTATCATCCCGCCTACCTCCTGCGCAACCCGGCCGACAAGCGCAAGGCGTGGGAGGACTTGAAGTTCGCGCGCAGCGTGTTCCGGCAACTGACGGCAGGCTTACCCGAAGATGGCCATCGCTCCTGAGCTGCTCGACGTCGCCCCGGAGATCGGCATTCGCCCCATGACGGATGCGGACGTCGCCGAGGTCTTCGCGGTCGAGCGCGCCTCGTACCAGTTTCCCTGGAGCGAGGGCATCTTCCGCGATTGCCTGCGGGTCGGCTATGTCTGCCGCGTGCTCACGCTCGCGGGTCAGGTCATCGGCTACGGAGTCATGAGCGTCGGCGCCGGTGAGGCGCACGTGTTGAACCTCTGCGTCGCCGACTCGCATCGCTGCCGCGGACTCGGCCGCCGCATGCTGGGATATCTCCTCGAGCGCGGCGCGGCCGCGGGCATGAGCGAGGCGTTCCTCGAGGTGCGGCCATCCAACACGCCGGCGATCCGCCTGTATCAGGCCATCGGCTTCGAGCAGGTCGGCATGCGCCGCGGCTACTACCAGGCGGTGGGCGGCAGGGAGGATGCCGCAGTGCTGAGACTCACCCTGCGCGGCCGCCGCGCCCCCCGCCACCCGATCTGACGACAACCATCAATGACGCTGACTGCCGAAATACGTCGGCGGCGGACGTTTGCGATTATCTCGCATCCTGACGCCGGCAAGACCACTCTGACCGAGAAGCTGCTGCTCTTCGGCGGCGCCATCCAGATGGCGGGCACCGTAAAGGGTCGCAAGGCGGCCCGCCACGCCACCTCCGACTGGATGCGCCTCGAGCAGCAGCGCGGGATCTCGGTGACTTCGTCGGTGATGCAGTTTCCCTACCGGGATTGCATCGTCAATCTGCTGGACACTCCGGGGCACGAGGATTTCTCGGAAGATACCTACCGGACGCTGACGGCCGTGGATTCGGCGCTGATGGTCATCGATTGCGCGAAGGGCGTCGAGGAGCGGACCATCAAGCTGATGGAGGTCTGCCGGCTGCGCGACACGCCCATCATGACGTTCATCAACAAGCTCGACCGGGAAGGGCGGCCGCCGATCGAGCTGCTCGATGAGATCGAGAAGGTGCTGGGGATCGCCACGGCTCCCGTCACCTGGCCGATCGGCATGGGCAGGGAGCTGCGCGGCATCTATCACCTGCTCGAGGACCGCATCTACGTGTATCTCGCGGGCGAGCGCGGCCGTGTCGGCGAGAATCAGGTCATCGAGGGGTTGCGCAGCGATGCGGCGCGGGAGCTTCTGGGTGAGCGGCTGGATGCGATCGCCGAGGAGATCGAGCTCGTGAAGGGCGCGACCGCGGCGTTCGATCCCGGCGCCTACCTCGCCGGCCGGCAGACGCCGGTGTTCTTCGGCTCGGCCATCAGCAACTTCGGCGTCGAGGAGTTGCTTGCAACCTTCACCGCGCACGCGCCCGGCCCCAAGGCCCGTGAGACCCGCGAACGGCAGGTGGAGCCGCTCGAGGCGGCGCTGTCGGGGTTCGTGTTCAAGATCCAGGCCAACATGGATCCGGGGCATCGCGACCGCATCGCGTTCCTGCGCCTGTGCTCCGGCAAGTACACGCGCGGGATGCGGCTCTATCATTCGCGGCTCGGCAAGGAGGTCCGGGTCGCGGATGCGCTGACGTTCATGGCGGCGGAGCGGGAGCATGCGGAGGAGGCTTACGCGGGGGACATCATCGGGCTGCACAACCACGGCACGATCAACATCGGCGATACGTTCACCGAGGGGGAGAAGCTGGCCTTCACGGGAGTGCCCAATTTCGCGCCGGAAATATTCCGGCGGGCGGTGCTCAAGGATCCGTTGAAGATGAAGGCGCTGCAGAAGGGGTTGTCACAGCTCTGTGAGGAGGGGGCGACGCAGCTCTTCAAGCCGGTGCGCAACAATGACCTCATCCTGGGAGCGGTGGGGCAGCTGCAGTTCGAGGTGGTCGCGTTCAGGCTGCAGGACGAGTATGGGGTTCAGTGTGTGTTCGAGCCGGTGAGCGTGCATACGGCGCGGTGGATCGATGCCAGGGATGGGAAGAAGCTGCAGGAGTTTCGGGTGCGGGCGCATGACAATCTGGCGGTTGATCATGCGGCGGCGCTGGTTTATTTGGCGCCTACACGGGTGAATTTGCAGCTCACGATGGAGCGGTGGCCGGATATCACGTTCAGGGAGACGAGAGAGCACGCGGTGTGAGAATTCATGGCCCGCGCCCCGGCCGTACGGGTGTGCGTCGACTCTCGTGTTTGGGCCGGCGGACGGAGAGGCGCGATATCGCGCGCTCGAAGATCCGGATGGTTTGATCGTGCGCGGCGGCGGACGTCGGGCCGAAGCGCAGGTCGGCGTATTGCTCGAGTAGCCGGCGTACCTCCGGGGCCAGATCGGGGCGGTATTTGCCGAAGGCTTGCGCGTAGGCGAGCGGTCCCTGGTGTGAGGCGCGTGGCAGGCCTGTGCGCGCGAGTTTGCGGCAGAGGCGGGAGTAGGCGCGTGCCAGGCGGTCGGGAGGGGGGCGGGCGCCGGCGGGCTTGCCGAGCTGCCACGAGACCCAGGCCAGCCAGGCGAGCAATGTGACCGCGAATGCCCAGCCGGCATCGCGCAGCTCGGGGGAGCGGAAGCCGAGGTCGCGCAGCAGGTCGAGCTGGGAGCGGTAGTCGAAGCCAACCACACGCTCGTTCCACCAGCCGCTGAGGGCATCCCAGCGCTCGAGCGCGGAGTCGAGCCAGGGCCAGGCGTGAACGAGGCGCTCGGGAGCGGAGAGTGCGTCCGGCAGCAGGTCGAGGATCCCACGGTAGAGTCTCTCCGGCGCGACCACCGCTGTTGGGTCGACGCGTGTCCAGCCGCGATCGGCGAGCCAGACTTCCGCCCAGGCGTGTGCATCCGCCTGGCGCACGATCAGCGTGCCGTCGTAGGGATTCCACTCGCCGCCGAGATAGCCGGTGACCACGCGCGCCGGAACGCCGCCGGCTCTCATCACGTCGACGAAGGCCGAGGCGTAGTGACCGCAGAAGCCGGTGCGCGTGTGGAAGAGGAATTCGTCGACCGGATTCGGTCCGAGAGGGGGCGGCGTGAGCGAGTACGCAAATCCTCCCGTGCGCAGGAACGCGAGCACCGCCTCCACGAATCCGGCGTCCGAGCCAGCATGCTGGCGCAGTTGCAGGGCCAGGGCGAGGGAGCGCCGATTGCGCCCCGCGGGAAGCCGTGTGTCGTCGCGCCGAGCCTCGGGGGAGAGCGGCGCCAGCGATCGCGTGTGTGCGCAGGAACTCGCACTGTAACTCAGTGACTGCGATACCGGTTGGGTGGCGATGAGCTGATAGTCGTCGCTGTAACGGACGCTCGGGCTCGGTGAGCCCATCACGGTGTCGAGCGCGAGCCACCAGCGCTCGAAGGTCGGCTCCAGATAGATGCGGTAGTGGTATGGCGTGGAGAGGCACTCGAGCTCTTGTGCCTGGCCGCGCACGTGTCCTCCTTTCCAGGTTGCACCGTCGAACTCGTGCATCACGGGACCGCGCCAGTAGCGCTCGTACGGTGGCGGCGGCCTGCCGTCGAAGCGCACTCTGAAGGCGGTGGCGTAGGAGGCGGTCAGCCGGGTGATGCTGCCCGGTGTCATCGTGTCGCCGAGTCCGGTAACGGCGTCATTGCCGCGCGTCACCGCCCAGAAGTGGCCCGGCAGGCGCGGAAAGAAGAGAAACAGCAGGATGGCGAGCGGTATGGAATAAAGCAGAGTGCGGCCTGCGAGCAAGATGACCTCGCGTGTGCGCAGGCCCGCCGGCGCCGGGAATATTCCCGCGTGCGCTGCCGGCATGTAGGCCACGACAGCCAGCGCCGAGCAGCACAACAGTGCCTCCGCCCCGTAGAGGGGCACCCACGCCAGGTCTTGGCCGTAGAGGCATGCCGCCAGAAGAAGAAACAGCGCTCCGCCGATGACGACGTACAGATCGCGCCGGCTGCCTGTCTCGAGCAGCTTGATCGCCGTCATCAACATGAGCATCGCCGTGCCGGGAACGAGGCCGTTCAGCGTTCCGTACTGCGCCAACACCGCCGCCACCAGCGCCAGCCCCAGCGCGATGCGCGCGATGCCCCCGGGCAGCCGCGCGGCGCCGAGGAGTCCCGCGAGCCGCCAGCCGACGAGCGCCAGGGCGGCCAGCGTGATCCACGCGGGGACCTGGATGACATGCAGCAGCAGGGCCCCGGCGAGTGCCGCGCAAACCCACAGCAAGGGCGGGCGGGGTGTCTCCCGGGCGGCGCGTGCTGTCCTCATCGCGTTCCCGGAGCGGAGGCCGCGGACTGCGGTGAGCCGTAGAGTGCGAGTGCCGACAGGCACCGGTGGCGATGATCGGGCCCGCGATGCGCGCCGATGCGCTCGCCCGGCAGCTCGAGCCCGTACAGGTCCCCTGCTGCCTCGGCGTCAACGATCCACCGCGCGAGCTGCGCGAGCCGCGATTCGATGTCGGGCTGCCTCGCAGCGTCCAAGGACAGCATGCGCAGCGGCGAGCCGGCAGAGCTGTATTCTTTTACGAGCAGCGGCGCCTCGCGCGCATAGGCTTTCCAGGCCACCTGCCGCGGGGAGTCGCCGTCGCGGAACGGACGCAACCCGAACCACTCGTCGGCGCCGCCCGCGCCCCGTGGCCATGTGCCGGTGCGGGTGTTGCTGTCCGCCGGCAACGGCAGCGAGCCCGCGGCAGGCGGATAGATGAGCACCATGATGGGCGCGTGCACCCAGGTCCAGGCGCGGAACAGTCCGAATGGATGCGAGCTGCTCACGCGCAGCCGCTCGATTCGATGCCAGCCTCGCTTCTGCGCGCGGACGGGCAGCTCGACCTGTCCGCGGCCGCCGGCAGGCAGATCCAAGGCGCTCGCGGCTTCGTCCGCCACGCCGGTCTCCACGCGATAGCGTGACACGCGCGATGCCGCATTCTCCAGTGTCAGGCGCACGGCTCCAGTCGACCCTGCGAAGAGCGGCGCCGCCGCGGCTTCCAGCAGCGACAGGCCCAGGAGGTTGCGGTGACATTCGTGCATGGCCACGAGCGCGAAGCCCGCGAGCAGGAATGCCAACAGCAGCGCCAGGCTGTTGGCATAGTTCAGCCCCGCGATCAGCATCGTCAGGACGAGAGCCGCGAAGGCCATCCCGGCACCAGTCGGCAGGATGTAGAGGCGCCGCCGCTCCAACGTCAGCGGCAGTCTGTCGGGTCCCTGGCGCCGCCGTGCCCAATCGGCGGCCCGCTGCCGCAGTCCATTTCGGAGGTTGGCAACTGCTGTCATCGCTTCGTTCAGAGCGGGACCGGCACCGTCCTGATGAGTTCCTCCGCGACGTCGGCTCTTGCCGGAGAGCCTGGAGAGTCAGGCCGGCCCGTCTCGCGGCGCTCGAGTCGGTGGGTGACCACGGCCGGCAACACCGCCTGCACGTCCTCCGGGAGCACTGCGGAGCGCCCGGCGAGACGCGCCCATGCCTGTGCGCAGCGGATCAGCCCTTGCCCTGCCCGCGGCGACAGCCCGAGCTTCAGGTCCGAGCGCTCGCGCGTTCTGGCGATGAGCCCCTGAGCGTAATCGAGCAATGGCTCCGACGCGTGCGTCGCGCGCACCGCCTGTTGGACGCGGATGATGACCTCGGGTCCGAGCACCGGCTCGATGCGGGGGATCAGATCGCGCCGGTCCCCGGTCTTCAGCAGCTCCCGCTCGTGGGCGGCGTCAGGGTAACCCAGCGTCACCCGCATGAGGAACCTGTCGAGCTGCGATTCGGGCAAGGGGAAAGTGCCGAGCTGCTCATGAGGATTTTGTGTCGCCACCACGAAGAACGGCTCGGCGAGGCGATGGGTGCTGAGGTCCACGCTGACCTGACGCTCCTCCATGGCCTCGAGCAGCGCGCTCTGGGTGCGGGGGCTCGCCCGGTTCACCTCGTCAGCAAGCAGCAGCTGCGTGAAGATCGGTCCCTGGCGGAACGTGAACTGCTGGCTGGCGCGGTCGAAGATCGACACGCCGATGATGTCGGCCGGCAGCAGATCGCTGGTGAATTGCACCCGTTGCCACGCAAGTCCGAGCACCTGAGCCAGGGCGTGCGCCAGCGTGGTTTTGCCGACGCCCGGAACGTCCTCGATGAGCAGGTGTCCGCGCGCCAGCAGGCAGGCCAGACAGAGTCGTACCTGTTGCGGCTTGCCGAGAACGATCGTCTCCAGGGCGGCGAGCGCGCGTTGCAGGGCCGCGGCATCGCGGTCCTGCGCTGCAGCCGCATTCATACCGTTCCCGGCCCGGGCAGATCCCGCACACGCTCGAGTTGGGCTGCCAGGCGCGTCACGGTTTGCTCGAGCTCGGCCAGCCGCTGGCGCTCGCCGTTCACGACGGCTTCGGGGGCGTTGCGCACGAAGTTGTCGTTGGACAGGCGCGCGCCGGTTTTGTCGCGGTCGGACTGGGCTCTGGCGAGCAGCTTGCTCAGGCGCTCGGCTTCGGCGGCGGCATCGATCAGCCCGGCCATGGGGACCAGGAGGGTGAGGGCGCCGACCAGAGCGGTCGCTGACGGAGGAACGGGCTCGGTTGGGGAGAGGACGCGCGGCGGCTCGACACCTGCGAGACGCTCGAGCCAGGTCTGGTGGCGCTGGATGAGGTCGATGTCGTGCGCGGAGGCGTTACGGTACAGAAGCGGAATGCGGCGCGAGGGCGGGATGTTCATCTCACCCCGGATCTGACGGACGGCGAGGATGAACGATTGCAGCCAAATGACTTCGCTCTCGCTGGCCTCGTCGGCGGGGAAGTCGGCGCGGGCAGGGTAGGAGGCCAGCATCACGGTGGGCCCGGAGCGGCCGGTGAGAGGTGCCACCCGCTGCCAGATTTCTTCCGTGATGAAGGGCATGAGGGGATGCAGAGCGCGCTGCAGCGCCTCGAGGATCTCCAGCAGGGTGCGGCGGGTGCCGGCACGGGCCGCGGCGGAAGAGGTCTCGGACTGCAGCACGGGCTTGGTGAGCTCGAGGTACCAGTCGCAGAACGCGTACCAGGTGAACTCGTAGAGGGCCGCGGCGGCGTAGTCGAAACGGTACTCGGCCAGTGACTTCTCGACTGTCTCGACGGCGCGTCCGAAGCGCGAGCGAATCCAGCGATCGGCGACGGAGAGCTCGACTGCTTCGGCGGCGCCACCTGCGGCACGCGGCTTGCCGGAGGCGTCGTCGCCGACGCTCATGGTGACGAAGCGGGCGGCGTTCCACAGCTTGTTGCAGAAATTGCGGTAGCCGGCCACGCGCGCGAGATCGAAACGAATGTCGCGGCTGGGGGAGGCCAGCGCGGCGAAGGTGAAGCGCAGCGCGTCGGTGCCGTGGGACGCGATGCCCTCCGGATACTCCTTGCGGGTCGCCTTCTCGATCTTCGACTTCATCTGCGGCTGCATCAGGCCGCTCGTGCGCTTGGCGATGAGCGACTCGAGCTCGATGCCATCCACGATGTCGAGCGGATCGATGACGTTGCCCTTCGACTTCGACATCTTGTCGCCGTGCTCGTCGCGAATGAGCCCGGTGATGTAGACCTCCCGGAACGGGACGTCGCCCATGAACTCGAGGCCCATCATCATCATTCGCGCGACCCAGAAGAAGATGATGTCGAACCCCGTCACGAGCACGGTGCTTGGATAGAACTTCCCCAGTTCCGGCGTCTGCCCGGGCCATCCGAGCGTGGAAAACGGCCAGAGCGCGGACGAGAACCAGGTATCGAGGACGTCGGTGTCCTGGTCCAATCGAACGTCGGGGCCGAGATGATGCTTGCTGCGCGCTTCCGCCTCGCTCCGCGCGACGTAGATGTTGCCGGCCGCGTCATACCATGCGGGGATGCGATGTCCCCACCAGAGCTGGCGGCTGACGCACCAGTCCCTGATGTTGCGCATCCATTCGAAATAGGTTCTGGCCCAGCTCTCCGGCACGAATCGCGTCCGCCCGTCCGCGACCGCCGCGATGGCCGGAGCCGCGAGCGGCGCGATCCTCACGTACCACTGATCGGTGAGATACGGCTCCAACACGGCGCCGCTGCGATCGCCGCGCGGCACCATGAGCTTGTGCTTCTCGATCTTCTCGACCAGGCCTGCGGCTTCGAGCTCCGCGACGACGCGCTTGCGGGCCTCGAAGCGATCGAGGCCACGGAAGCGCGCCGGCACATTGTCGTTGAGTGCGGCTCGAGGCGTGAAAATGTTGATGAGCTCGAGCCCATGCCGCAGTCCGATCTCGTAGTCGTTGAAATCGTGCGCCGGCGTGATCTTCACGCACCCGGAGCCGAAGGAGGCATCGACGTACTCATCGGCGATGACAGGAATCGAGCGCTCCGCGAGCGGCAACGTCAGTCTCTTCCCGATGAGGTGCTTGTAGCGCTCGTCGTCCGGGTTTACGGCGACGGCGGTGTCGCCGAGCATCGTCTCAGGCCGCGTCGTGGCGACGACGATATGACCCGACCCCTCCTCGAGCGGGTATCGTAGATGCCACAGGTGACCCTCCTCCTCTTCGCTTTGCACCTCCAGGTCGGAGAGCGCGGTGAGCAGCACCGGGTCCCAATTGACGAGCCGCTTGCCGCGGTAGATCAGGCCGTCCTCGTGCAGACGTACGAATACCTCGATGACCGCGCGCGACAGGTCCGGGTCCATCGTGAAGCGATCGCGCGACCAGTCGACGGAGTCTCCCAGGCGGCGCATCTGCGAGGCGATGGTGCCGCCCGATTGCGCCTTCCACTCCCAGACACGCTCGATGAAGGCTTCACGCGAGAGCTCGCTGCGCTTGCGGCCCTGCGCCTCGAGCTGGCGCTCGACGACCATCTGGGTCGCGATGCCGGCATGATCGGTGCCGGGTTGCCACAGCGCGTCGTCACCCCGCATCCGGTGGTAGCGGGTGAGCGCATCCATCAGCGTGTGCTGAAACGCGTGGCCCATATGCAGCGTGCCCGTCACATTGGGCGGCGGGATCATGATGCAGAAGGGCGATCCGCGGCCGCTCGGCGCGAACCAGCCGTGGGATTCCCACTGCTCGTAGATCCGCCGCTCGATCTCGTGCGGCGCGTACGCTTTGTCCATGGAAGTGCCGGGCCCCTGAGTGAATTCAGGGGATTATAGCGGGCGGGGGCGCTTATTCGGCGCGCAGCGTATGGGTGGCTGGCTCGATGCCGAGCTCGCGGTAGGCCTTGAAGCGCACCCGGCCGGCCTGCCGCCGCCCGGCGTCACCATCGATGATTTCCGCGATCCGTCGCGTGAGGTGCAGGAAGGGCGGCGGATCGGCGGCCAGATTGATGACGAAATCGAACGCCTCAGCGGGCGGCGTGCCGGCGCTGAGGAGCACCGGGAGTTTCCCGAGGTACTCAAACTCGCCAAGGAGGGTCTCAGGGGGCTCCGCAGCCGCGTTGGATGTCAGCCAGTCGTGCGGCACGAAGCTGCCATCCGCGAAGGTCCACAGCAGCCCATCGAGCGCTTCGAGCTCCGCGCGGTCGCTGTGCCAGATGAGGGCGCGCTGCGAGGCGAGGTAGGCCTTCTCGGCGAGGCGGCAGGCGACCTTCAGCCGCGCGCCCGCCGCGGCATCGTCGATCACGTAGAAGTCGACGCGCGGAGTCTGCTCAGCGGCGGAGGAGCCGCGCGGCGAGGAATCGGCGCCGCTCGAGCCGGCAGATGCTGAAGTGCCGTCGCTGTCGACCATGACTCACACCGTGGCGCGTCAGAGCCCGGCGCGGCGGATGAGGAAATCCGCGAGAAGCGGGGTCGGACGCCCAGTGCTGCCCTTCTGTGCACCGCTCTGATAGGCGGTGCCCGCTACGTCGAGGTGAGCCCATTTCAACCCCTGTGTGAACTTGCCGAGGAACGCCGCGGCGGTAATGGCGCCGCCGTCCCGACCGCCGACATTGGCGAAGTCCGCGAAATTGCTCTTCAGCTGCTCGGCGTACTCCTCCGTGATCGGCAGCGGCCAGGCGCGGTCGTCGGCGCGCGCTCCCGCCTCGACCAGCTCCGTGACCAGCGCTTCGTCATTGCCCATCGCGCCGGAGTGGTGATGTCCGAGTGCGATTACGCAAGCGCCCGTGAGCGTCGCGATGTCGACGACGGCGGCCGGCTGGAAGCGGCGGGCGTAGTGCAGCGCATCGCAAAGGATCAGCCGCCCCTCGGCGTCGGTGTTGAGAATCTCGACCGTCTGCCCGGAAGCGCTGGTGGCGATGTCACCGGGCTTGACCGCCTTGCCGTCCGGCATGTTCTCCACGGCGGCGACGAGCCCCACCACGTGCAGCGGCAGATCGAGCGCCGCGGCGAGCGTGAGCGCTGCGATCACCGCCGCGGCGCCGCTCATGTCGAATTTCATCTCGTCCATGGCCGGCGGATCCTTGAGCGAGATGCCGCCGGTGTCGAAGGTCACGCCCTTGCCGACGAGGACCACCGGATGCGCGGCGGAGCCGGCTTTGCCGGAGCCGCCGTGCTCGATCACGATGAAGCGCGGCGGCTGCGCGCTGCCCTGTGAGACCGCGAGCAGACAGCCCATCTTCTCGCGGCGGATCGCCGCCTCATCGAGCACACGCACCCGCAGGGAGCGGTAATGCTTCGCGAGCGCGCGCCCTTCCTCCGCCAGGAAGGCCGGCGTGCAGACGTTGCCCGGCAGGTTCGCGAGGTCCCGCTGAACCTTGCAGGCCTCGGCGATGGCCGCGCCGTGCGCGAGGCCCCGATTCACCTTCTCAGCCGCGCCCTTGGAAGCGGGACCCGCCAGCACCCGCGCCAGGCGCGGGGTCTTGGGCTTCTTGCCGCTCTTGAGGTCATTGGTGCGGTACAGGCCGGTCGCGGCGATCTCCGCGACCGCACGGCCGAAATAGTAATCGTCGAGCTCCTTCGCGTCGGGCCTGTCGAGCGCGAGTGCGGCGCTTTCGACGCCGGTCTTCGACAGCGCCGCGACGGCGCCCGACCAGGCCTTGCGCCACACCGTGCGGCCGAAGCTCTTCCTGGCACCGAGGCCGGTGAGCAGCACGCGCGTGGCGCCGATGCCCGGCAGATCGGCGATCAGCAGCGTCTCGGCCGCCTTGCCCGGAAAGTCGCCCCGGCTCAGCAGCTTCTTCAGCCGCCCGCCACACGCGGAATCGACGGCGCGCGCCTGCTCGCCCAGCTCCCCTTCGTCGAAGACGCCGATGATGAGGCAGTCCACGTCGAGCGTGGCTATACCCTTGCTCCAGGTCTCAAATCGCATCGCAATATCCCCGTGCCGGCGCTGCCGGCCGGCCGGCACAGTGCGCAGGAGTGTTTTTCAATTGACCGTCGCGAGCCATTGAGGCGCGCAACCGTCTGCTTTACCGTAATATTTTAGTCTAACCCACCGGCGGTCCGGCGGGGAAAGTCACGGCAGGTCATCGGTTGGGGAAGATCCTCGGACGCTACATACTGCGCGAAGTCGCCACTGCCTGGATCGTGGTGATGGGCGTGCTGCTCGTCATCCTGCTGGCCAATCAGGTGGCCGCGGTGCTCGAGCGCGCCGCGGCGAGCCAGTTCCCCCAGGAAGTGGTGTTCGAGCTGATCTACCTCGGGATGCTGCAGTACCTGAGCATCCTCGTGCCCGTGGGGCTGATGCTCGGCATCGTCCTCGCGCTCGGCAGGCTCTATCACGACAGCGAGCTTACCGCCGCCCTGGCCTGCGGCGTACGGCCGGCCACTCTCTACGGCGGGGTGATCGGCCTCGGCATCGTGCTGGCGGCCGGGCTGGCCGCGCTCACCCTACAGGTCGCGCCGGCCGCCACGGCACAGGCGCTGTCCCTGCGCAATGCGGCAATCCGTGCGGGCCAGTTCGCGCCCCTGCTGCCGGGTACCTTCCGCGCCTTTGCCGGCGGCACCGCGGTCGTCTACGCAGAGCGAATTGATCCGGATGGGACGTTGCAGAACGTTTTCGTGGAGCGCAACCAGGGATCAATAGTGGAAGTGACGCTGGCGCGGCGTGCGCTCCAGAGCGTCGCCGCAGACGGCTCCAGCCAAAGCATTCAGCTCTTCGACGGGCAGCGGTTCGAGGGCGTTCCGGGCAGCGCGCAGTTTCGCTCCATGCCTTCCTTTGCGAAGCTGACCATCCCGGTGCAGCTACCGCCCGTGAGGAATGTGGTGACCGATCTCGACGCTCAGCCCACCGCGGCACTGCTGGCCTCTGTGGACCCCAAGCGCCAGGCGATGCTGCAGTGGCGGATCTCGATGCCGCTGATGTGCATCATCCTGACCCTGCTCGCCGTTCCGCTTGCGCGCCTGAAGCCCCGCCAGGGTCGCTACGCGCGCGTGTGGCTTGCCGTCGTGGTCTATCTGGTCTATTCGAACCTGATCTCCCTCGGCCAGGCGTGGATCGCGCATGGCGCCATCCCCGTCGCGTTGGGTCTATGGTGGGCGCATGCCGCCGCCATCCTGCTTACCCTGGCGCTGATCTTCGCGCCGCGGGCGGCTCAACGGCTGCGCGCCCGGGCCCAAGGGACGACATGACCCTACTCGACAGATACATCATCCGCACCGTGCTCGGCGCGGTAGGGCTCGTGATGGCGGTGCTCCTCATCCTCGGGGGCCTCTTCGTCTTCATCAGTCAACAGGGCGATATCGGGGTTGGCCACTACGGCGTGACGGACGCACTCTGGTACACGCTGCTCGACCTGCCGCAGCAGGCCTATCAGCTGCTGCCCATCACCGCGCTCATCGGCTCGCTCATCGGCTTCGGTCAGCTCGCCCGCGGCAGCGAGATCACGGTGATCCGCGCCACCGGAGTGTCGGTGGCGCGGCTCTCCGGGACGGCGCTCGTCGTCGCCGCGCTGCTCATCGCGTTCGAGGGCATCGTCGGAGAATTCGTGGCGCCGCAGCTCCAGGAGGCGGCGAACCAGCAGAAGGCATTCAGTCAGTTCAACAGTGTCGGGTTTGGCGGCGGCACCGGAGCCTGGGTACGTGACGGCGATCTCATCCTGAACGTCGCACGGCAGTCGGGATCCCGGCAATTCGTCGGGATGCAGGTGTTCCAGCTCTCGCCCCAGCACACTCTGGTGTCGATCGGCCATGCGGCGAACGCGACTGCCGCGGGGCACCGCACCTGGCTCCTCGGCGACTACACGGAGTCGAGCTTCACGGATGATCGGGTGACCACCAGCGCACCCAGGGAGAAGGTGCTGCAGTCGAACGTCACGGCGGGATTCCTGGGGCTGGCCGTGCAGGATCCGGAGCAGCTGACGTTGCAGGCGCTGTGGGAAGTGATCGGCTACTTCCACGCGAATGCGCTCGATGCGCGCCAGTATCTGTTCGCGTTCTGGTCGAAGATAGCGCGCACGGTGGCAATAGCCTTCTCGGTACTGCTCGCCATACCGTTCATTCTGGGGTCGATGCGGTCCGCGGGCGCCGGGACGCGGACCATGCTGGGGCTGGTGATCGGAATCGCGTTCTTCCTGCTGCAGCGGCTGATCGAGAGCGGCACGATCGTCTTCAATCTCGACCCGGTGATCCTCGCGTGGCTGCCGACCGCGCTGCTCGCGACGGTGACCCTGCTCCTGCTCGCGCGAGCCAGATAGTACGCACCGCGCGCCTCGGGTTACTTCTCGCGGCGAGATCGAGCCTTCGCGGGCGCTTTCTTTGCCGGCAAGGGCTTCAGCAGACCGTCCAGCGACTGGAAGATCTCCTCGTAACGGTAGTCCGGGATCGCGTAGTCCCAGCCCTGCACCCGCGACTCGATTCGTTGCGCCTCGGCGCCGGCCGACTGGCCGCTCGCGCGGGCGGACACGTCGATGTAGTGATCGTTGGCCTGCTGGTAGCCGCTCACGTCGATCTCCAGACCATCGAAGGTCTTGAAGACGGCGTGCGCCAGGTCGACGCCCTTTGGCGGCGCGACGGCTTTGCGCGCGTCGGTGAGGGTGAGGCTCGAGAGGGCGCTGCCCATCGAGTCGGCGGCGTCAGCTCCGCTCAGCTCGCGGCCGCGAGGGACACCGTGAACGGTGAAGTCGGCTTGAGCCTTCTTGTCGCGGGAGACGCTGAATCCGGGACCTTTGGCCGGCTGCTCCTCGACGCCGCTCACGCGGTCCTGGCCGACGTCGAGGATGGTGGGATCGAGCCAGAGCTTCGGATCCGCGTCGACCATGACGAGGGGGCTGGCGAGGAGGCTTTGAGGCGAGTCGACCACCCGCACGTAGCAGTCGTTACCGTCCTTCGAGCTGCCGACTATCAGCGACCAGGTCTTGCCGGGAGAGACGATGTCGATGCGCGCGCCGGTCGCCTTGGGGGAGGTCACATCTGCCACGCCGAGCACCGCGTAATTGCGGGCGATGCTCGTCTTGCGCTCGACCGCCTGCAGAGCGCCGAGATCCAGCAGGAGCTTGCGCAGCTTGCCGGAGTCGGCGCGGTAGCCGCGTTCGCCGACGATCCAGTCGGTCGCCTGCTTGTCGAGGGTTGTCCGAGTCCCGTCGGCCTTGGTGATGCGTAGCTGCGTAACATCGTTCACCGCGGCTTCGAGTCCCGGAAGTACGGCAGTGCCCGCGACCGAGTCCCGGCCGCTCTGGCTGCGGCCCGACACCCAGGCGGCGAGCGCGATGACGGCGACGCCGATGGCGAAGAGTAGCGTGACCCGGCGCGCGGTCATGACAGCTTGTCCTTCGTGCTCGCAACGGGGGCCGGACGGCGGCGGCGCGACGCGGCGATGGCGAGCGCCGCCAGCGCGAACAGGCCCGGCATCACGATGATGTCGATCACCTTGAGCTCCGTGCCCAGCCGGTCGATGTCAGTGACGAGGCCCGCCTGCACGGCGCGCAACTGCTTGCGGATATCGAGCTTCTCTGCCTCGAAGTGCTCGATTTCCTGCTGCTGGGCAGGCGTCAGGATGAGCGCGGACTTGTCGTTGCGCCGCGATTGCAACAGTGTCAGCTGCTGCTCCGTCTGCTGCAGTTCCTGCTGCAGCTGCTCTTCCTGCGCATGGAAGCGGGCATCTGCCACGCGACGGAGGGCGTCGACACGCAGGAAGGGACGGGCGAATCCGGCGCGGCCGCGGACGCTGATGAGGTCCGAGCTGCCGGTGAGGTTGTCGAGCGCGTTCAGCACCAGATCGCCGTTGCTCGCCCAGGCCTGGGCGATGCTCTGCCCGAAGAGCTCCTGCTCGCGCACCCACAGGTAGTCGGAGAGCAAGTCGGTGTCGGCAAAGATCACGAGGTTGAGCGGCTTGACTGACGCCTTGAGGTCCCGCTGACCCGCGGGCAGGGTGACGCCCTGAGGTGGACCGTCGGGGAAGGCCGTCTTCACCATTCCGGTGACGCGAGCGCCGATGGTATAGCGCTGGCCGGTGGGCTTGAAGCCGTCCAACAGAGTGGCCGGATCGTACAGCATCGCAAATCGATGCGCGGACATCGGCTCCGCATCGCCGCTCGAGCGGATCAGAGGCTCGAGCCTGATGGTCGCGCCCTTGACGGGAGTCAGGTAGCCCGCCGTCTCGACATTGACGGTAGTGAGTCCCGAAGTGATCACGTCGTTCTGCGACAGCGAGGAGCCGTCGAGACCGAGGATGCCGAGGTCCTCGACGGGCGGCTGCCCTTCACGCATCGCGACGGTGAGCGCGCGGCCGCGGTCGGCGACCACCTCGGCCGGATCGAAGCCGACACCCCAAGCGGTTAGCAGCTTCTCCATGTGCGAGGCGCGGTCGGCCACCATCGCCTGCATGGGGTTGCCGGCCGACTGATCCGTCTGCGCATCCGGATCGACGAACGCGAGAATGTGTCCGCCGCGCAGCGCGTACTGGTCGATCGCGAACTGCGTGGCGGGCGAGAGGTTCTTCGGATCGACGAGCACGAGGACGCGCACGTCCGGGCCGATCGAGGTCGCGGTCGGCTGCAGCGTGCGGACGTCGAAGAGCTGCTGCGCCTGCGAGTAGATCGCCCAGGGCTGGCGCATCTGTCCGCTCTGCGGGTCGAGGCCGCCCGTCATCGGCAGCGTCGAGAGCCAGGCGACCACCGGCTTCGCCGGATGCGCGAGCTGATAGACGAGCTTCGCGACGTCATATTCCAGGAATTGCTGCTTGCTCGGATCGAAGAAGGCAATCGCCTGCTGGCCGTTGGTGGAGTTGGTTCCGGCGAGCCCGAAGTAGAACTTGGCGCCGGCATCGTTGAGGGCCGTGCCGGTGACGCCGAGCTCCGCGGCGCGGTCCTCTTCGACCGAAAACGGCTTCGGGTCGATGACGTGCAGGTGGACCATGCCGTTCGAGCGCTGCGTCAGTTCCTCCAGAAAGTCACGGACGCGCTGGCCGTAGGGACTGATCTGCGGAATGGATTCCGCGGCCGCCGCCGAGTAGAAGAAATAGAGATCGATCGGCTCCTTGATACCCTGCAGGATGCGGTCCGTGCCGGGCGAGATGGTGTAGAGGCGATTCTGGGTGAGATCGAGCTGCCAGCCGGCGAGCGAATAGTTGAAGACGATCGTGAGACCGATGAAGCTGATCGCCAGCGCCGCTACCGCGCCCCAGCCGAGTGTCGAGCGTTTGGTCATGGGGGCGCCCCTAGTCCGCCTTGCGCAGGTCGAGGGCGACCGCGGTGGTGAAGAGGAAAAAGCCGATCAGCATCGCGAAATAAAGCAGGTCGCGCGCTTCCAGCACGCCCTTGGCGATCGACTCGAAATGGCTGAGGAAAGAGAGGGAAGCGATCGCGCCCACCAGCGCCGGCGGCGCCCAGCTCTGGAACGCATTCAGCACCATGGGATAGCCGGCGAGGAGGAATGTGAAGCAGACCGCGACGCCGAGGATGAATGCCACGACCTGGTTGCGCGTCAACGCCGACATGCAGGAGCCCACGGCGAGAAAGCCGCCGGCGAGCAGGAGACTGCCCAGATAGGCGGCGACGATCGTACCGTTGTCAGGCTTGCCGAGATAGTTGACCGTGATCCAGATCGGGAAGGTGAGCGCCAGGGCTAGCGCGACGAAGATCCAGGCCGCGAAGTATTTGCCGAGCACCGCCTCCCAGAGCTCCACGGGCTGGGTCATCAGCAGCTCGATGCTGCCGGACTTGCGCTCCTCGGCCCACAGCTTCATGGAGATGGCCGGGATGAGGAACAGATAGAGCCACGGGTGGAAGGTGAAGAACGGCTGCAGATCCGCCTGGCCGCGCTCGTAGAAGCCGCCGAGATAGAACGTGAAGGCGTTGGCCAGCACGAGGAAGATCAGGATGAAGACATAGGCTAGCGGTGTCGCGAAATAGCTCGCGAGCTCGCGGCGCAGAATGATGCCCACGTTGCGCATGGCGCCCCCCGGGTGAGTCGTTATGCAGTGATGGAGCGGAAGACTTCGTCGAGCCGTCCGGATTCGAGATGCAGCTCCTTGAGCGCGAGCCCCTTGCTGCTCGCCAGCTCCGAGACGGCTGACAGGATCGCGGCGCCCGAGCGAGGCAGCGCGGTCAGGCGCACATCACGCTCGCTGACCTCGACGTCGGCCACCGACGGCAGTGCAGCGACCGCGGCGCGTGCTGCAGCCAGCTGGTCCGGGCGCTCGAGCTGCAGCGACACCGCGTTGTAGTAACGCGATCGCGCCGCAAGCTTCAGCGGCGTGTCGTCGGCCACGATGCGCCCGCGCGCGATGATGATCGCGCGACTGCAGACGGCATCGACCTCTTCGAGGATGTGCGTCGAGATGACGATGATCTTGTCGCGCGCCATCTCGTTGATCAGCGTGCGGACCTCGAACTTCTGATTCGGATCGAGGCCGTCGGTGGGCTCATCGAGGATGAGCACCGGCGGGTCGTGGATGATCGCTTGCGCCAGGCCCACACGGCGGCGGAAGCCTTTTGACAGCGTCTCGATCGACTGCTCGAGCACGGAGGCGAGCTGCAACCGCTCGATGACATAGTCGAGACGCGCCTGGCGCCGGGAGCCCTCGAGGCGGCGCAGGTCGGCGATGAATTCCAGGAAGCTGCGCACGCGCATCTCGCCGTAGCTCGGCGCGCCCTCGGGGAGATAGCCGAGCCGCTGCTTGGCGGCGAGCGCCTCCGTCGCGATGTCGTGGCCGCAGATGCTGGCCTTGCCGGCCGTGGGCGTGACGAATCCGGCCAGCATGCGCATGGTCGTCGTCTTTCCCGCCCCGTTGGGCCCCAGAAATCCGAGCACCTCGCCCGGACGGACCTCGAAGGTGACGTCCTCCACGGCCGTCACCGTCTCGTAGCGCTTGCTCAAGTGCTCGGTCTTAATCATTGGATCGCCTACCTCCGAGGCTGCGGTAGATGCAAGCAATCGTAAAAAGTTCCGCTCAGGCCGGCCGCCAGCCGCCGCCGCGACCGGCTCGCAGGCGCCAATAGAGCAGCACGAGGGCGCCGCCGAGCATTCCGCCGAGGTGCGCGAAGTGCGCGACGCTCGCCTGTCTGCCGGTAACGCCGAAGAAGAGCTCGATTACGGCGTAGCCGGCGACGAAGAGCCACGCGGGCATGGGAATGGCGAAATAGAGCAGAATCCGGGCGCTCGGGAACAGCACCGCGAATGCGAGCAGAATGCCGAATATCCCGCCGGAGGCGCCGATGGTGGGCTCGCCATTGCCGAAGGCGTACTCCACCGCAAGCTGCGTCGCGCCTGCTGCGATGACACACACGAAGTAGTAGGCCAGGAACCGTCGCGCGCCCCAGTACTGCTCGAGCGTCGGGCCGAACATGTAGAGCGCGAACATGTTGAAAAAGATGTGTGTGAGGCCGATCGGGTCGTGGAGAAAGGCGTACGTGACGAGCTGCCACGGGCGGAACAGCCCCTCGGGGGTCCCGAGCGGCCAGAGCGCGAGGTGCACCTCGAGCGGTGTCATCGCCACCTTCTCGAGAAGGTAGAGGAGAACGTTGACGAGGATGATGGCCAGCGTGGCCCGGGTGAGCTTCGGGAACATTAGCGCAGTTTACCCGCCGATCGGACGCTGCAGAAACACCAGGTCGAGCCACCTGTCGAACTTGTACCCGACCTCGCGCAGGCAACCCGCCTGCTCGAAGCCGAGACGCTCGTGGAAGCGAATCGAGGCCGTGTTCGCGGCGTCGACTCCCGCGATCATCATGTGCTTGCCGAGGGCCGCCGCGCGGGGAAACAGCGCTTCGAGCAGCTTCGTGCCCACGCCGCCGCCGCGGCGGTCGTCCCGCACGTGCACGGTATGCTCCACCGTGAATCGATAGCCCGGCCAACTCCTGAAATCCCCGAAGGTGGCGAATCCGATCACGCCCGAGTCGTCTGCCGTGACCAGCACCGGGTAGCCCGCCGCGACCCGGCCATGCCACCATTGGCGCCGATCAGCCAGCGTCACCGGCGTCGAGGAGTAAACCGCGGTCGATGTGACGATGACCTCGTTATAGATGGCAACGAGGCCGGGCAGGTCGTCGTCCGTGGCATCGCGCAACTGCATATCGGCTCACTCCGTAATCAGCGCGAGGGGGGAAGTTGGCTGCCGAGGCGCTCCGCCGCCGCCCTGAGAGGCGGCAGACCCTTCTCGAGGAGCTCTCGCCGGGTAACCCGCGACGCCTGAGTGCTGACGTTCATCGCCGCCACCGTCGCGCCGACGACATTCTTCACCGGCACGGCGATCGAGCGCAGGCCGATCTCGAGCTCCTGGTCGTTCACGGCGTAGCCGTCGGCGCGCACTTCGGTCAGGATTTCCTCGACGCGCCGGCGCGAAGTCACCGTGAAGCGGGTGTGTGCCACGAGCTCCAGCTTGGATAGCTCCTGCCCCGCCTGCTCCGGAGGCATTCCGGCGAGGAGAACCCGTCCGAGCGCAGTGCAGTAGGCGGGCAGGCGGCTGCCGACGCCGAGCGTGACGGCCACGATACGGCGCGTGGCCGCGCGTGCCACGTAGACCACCGCTCCGTCGTCCAGCACGGCAACCGAAGTGGCCTCGCCGAGCTGCTCGCTCAGCTCCTCCAGCACCGGCTGGGCGGCGATGGGGATCGCGGCGGTGGAGAGGTATGCATAGCCGAGATTGAGGATCCTCGGTTGCAGACTGTATGTTCGGCCGTCGGTCGCGGCGTAGCCGAGCTCTCGTAGCGTGTAGAGGCATCGGCGCACGACGGCGCGCGTGAGGCCGGTGGCGCGGCTGACATCCGCGATGGTGAGGCGGCGGTCGACGCCGGAGAATGCGCGGATGACGTGCAGCCCCCGTGCCAGCGAGGTCATGAAGTCCGGATCTCCGCCGCGAAAGAGCGCCTCCAGCGGATCGCCGGCGGCGGCGGTGCGTGGCGCGATAAATGCACCCGAGCTCTTGGGAGGCGCTTTGGAGTGCAACACTCTGCAGGTACGAAACGCGGCTGTCGGTACGGTAATCGTACCCGCTACCCCGCGGCGTGTCACCCGGCAACGCCCCGAGTCCGAGGACATGTGAGAATGGCCGCGCAGTTCTTGGGCGAGGCTGACGGACTCAGGACATGAAAATCGCGGTTCTTTTTGGTGGCACGAGCGAGGAGCGGGACGTATCGATTGCGAGCGCGGCGCAGATCATTCCGGCGCTGCGCGGCCTCGGTCACGAAGTGGTGGCGGTCGATACCGCGACCGGCAGGCTGTCGGGCCCGGCCGAGCAGCGGCTGCTCACGAGCGGCGTCGGCCCGCAGCCCCCTTCGGGCTCGGCCCTCGCGGGCATGAGGCAGGGCGCGCCCGTGCTGGCCACCGAGGCGGGGGACATGCGGGACGTCGACGTCGTCTTTCTCGCACTGCACGGCGGTGCGGGCGAAGACGGCCACATCCAGGCGGTGCTCGACCTTGCCGGCCTTCCCTACACCGGCAGCAATCACATCGCGAGCGCGACCGCGATGGACAAGGATCTCTCCAAGCGGCTGTTCCGCTCCGCGGGCGTGCCGACGGCGGACTGGAGGATGGCGCCCGTGACCGCGGCGGAGATTGCCGGCGCACTCGGCTGGCCGGTGGTCGTGAAGCCCAACAAACAGGGCTCGACCGTCGGGCTGAGCGTCGTGCGCGGACCGGAGGGGTTCCCAGCCGCCATCGCACTCGCGCAGCGTTACGACGATGAGGTGATGATCGAGCGCTTCATCCCGGGCCGCGAGCTGACCGTCGGTGTGCTCCAGGGGCAGGCGCTGCCCGTCGGGGAGATCATCGCGCCCGGCGAGGTGTTCGATTACCAGGCGAAGTACCAGGCGGGCGGAGCGCGGGAGATCTTTCCCGCGGACCTCGCTCCCGAAGCCGCATCGCGTGTTCGGGACGCCGCAGTGCGTGCGCACGCTGCGCTGAAGCTCGGCGCCTATAGCCGCATCGACTTTCGGATGGATCCCGAGGGTGGCATATGGTGCCTCGAAGCCAACTCGCTGCCCGGCATGACGGCCGCGAGCCTGCTGCCGCAGGCCGCGCGGGCGGCGGGCATCGGTTTCTCGGAGTTGGTCGAGCGGATCTGCAAGGCGGCGTTGCGCCGGCGCTAACCCGCCTGTTCGGGAGCCGCGGCTCGCAGGGAGTTCCGCCGGCGATTCGGCCGGGCGCGCGGCGCCACGCGCGAACTGCGCGAGCCATGTAACAAGTGATAACAATTTGATATGAAGAAAAGAATCATCTCCCTCGGCCTGCTGGTGCTCGCAGCCGCGGGCATCACCTGGTGGCTCAGTCACAGGCACGCCGCGAGCGACGAGATCGTGCTCTACGGCAACGTGGACCTGCGGGAGGTCGATCTCGCCTTCAACGACAGCCAGAGAATCGTCGAGGTCCTGGTGCAGGAGGGTGATCGCGTCCGCAAGGGACAGGTGCTCGCATTGCTCGACACCAGCCGCCTGACGCCGCAGCTCGAGCAGGCCGAGGCGCAGGCCGACTCGCAGGCGGCCGTCGTGCAGCGGTTGCGCAACGGCAGCCGTCCGCAGGAGGTCGCCCAGGCCCGCGCCAATCTCGCGCTCGCGCAGGCCGATGCGCGCCAGGCGCAGGACAACTACCTGCGCATCCAACAGGTTTTCCGCAGCTCGAGCGGACGCGCCATCAGCCGCCAGGACCTCGACAATGCGCAGGCGCAGTCGGATGTCTCGCAGGCGAGGGTGGCCGTGAACCGCAAGGCGCTCGAGCTCGCCGTCATCGGCCCGCGGAAGGAGGACATCGCGCAGGCGCAAGCCATGCTTGCGGCCGAGCGCGCGAACGTGGCGCTGCTCGAGCAGGAGGTCGCGGACGCCACTCTCAAAGCGCCGCTCGATGCCGTCGTCCGCTCTCGTATCGCAGAGCCGGGCGACATGGCGTCGCCGCAAAAGACGGCGTTCACGCTCGCCATCACCGACCCGAAGTGGGTGCGCGCCTACGTGTCGGAAAAGCAGCTCGGCCTGGTGCACTCCGGCATGACCGCGACAGTGCAAGTGGACTCGTTCCCCAACCGACGCTTCGATGGCTGGGTCGGCTTCATCTCACCCGTGGCGGAGTTCACGCCGAAAACGGTCGAGACCCCGGATTTGCGCTCGAGCCTGGTGTATCAGATCCGTGTCTTCGTGAAGGATCCGGACGACGATCTGCGCCTCGGCATGCCCGCGACGGCTGACCTGCCGCTGAGCGCGAAAAAATGAGCGCCGGCGCGCGCGGCGTTCCGGTAGTCCTGGGAACGGATCTGCACAGGACCTTTCGCGCGCCGGGCAACGGCGGCGAGGCCCGCGCGCTCGCCGGCGTGTCGATTGAGGCGCTGCCCGGCGAACTGACCGCGCTGGTCGGACCGGACGGCGCCGGCAAGACGACACTGATCCGCCTGCTCGCCGGACTGATGACGGCCGATTCCGGCACCTTGCGGGTGCTCGGTGTCGATCCGGCGACGGACCCACAGGAGATCCAGGACCGCATCGGCTACATGCCGCAGCGATTCGGCCTGTACGAGGACTTGAGCGTGCAGGAGAACCTGGATCTCTATGCCGATCTGCACGGCGTGTCGGCCGCGGAGCGCGCGGAGCGCTATCCGCAGCTGATGGAAATGACCGACCTCGGGCGCTTCACGGCGCGGCTCGCCGGCCGGCTCTCCGGCGGCATGAAGCAGAAGCTGGGACTCGCCTGCACGCTGGTGCGCTCGCCGGAGCTGCTGTTGCTCGATGAGCCGACGGTCGGCGTCGACCCGCTTTCGCGCAGGGAGCTGTGGGAGATCGTGCATCACCTGGTCGACGATCAGGGGCTCACGGTCCTCATGAGCACCTCCTATCTCGATGAGGCCGAGCGCGCCAATCGCGTCCTCGTGCTGCACCAAGGCCGGGTGCTCGCGCAGAGCGAGCCGGCGGCGGTCACCAGGATGGCGGCCGGACGCACTTTCATCGTCTCACCGGCGGCCGGCGACACTGCGCGGGCCCTGCAGGCGCGCTTGTTGGACGACCCCGGGATCGTGGATGCGGTGCCGGACGGTGGGCGCGTCAGGCTGGTTTGCTCCGAGGTCCGCGCCGGGCACGAGCCGCGCGGCGGCGCAGCAGGAGGATCGCCGGCCGAGCCTCGGTTCGAAGATGGCTTCATGATTCTCCTGCGGCGGACTGCGGCGCATGAATCGGCCGCGAGCATCACTCTGCAGTGTCCGATCACGGCCAGCGGCGACGGTGCGGTGGTCGAAGTACGCGATCTGGTCAAGCGGTTCGGCGCCTTCACCGCCGTCAATCACATCAACTTCCAGGTGAGGCGCGGCGAGATCTTCGGCCTGCTCGGGCCGAACGGCGCCGGCAAGACGACCACTTTCCGCATGCTCTGCGGCCTGCTGGTCCCGAGCGGGGGAGTGTTGCGGGTGGCGGGCGTGGATGTAGGCCGGGCGGGGGCGGCGGCGCGGCAACGCCTCGGCTACGTGGCGCAGAAATTCTCACTCTATGGTGCCCTGACCGTCGCCGAGAATCTGGAGTTCTTCGCCAGCGCCTACGGAATACGCGGCCGCGAGCGCCGCGAGCGCATCGACTGGGCCATGCAGCAGTTCGATCTGAGGCGGCACGAGCGCTCCCCGAGCGGCGAGCTGCCCGGCGGCTTCAAGCAGCGGCTCGCCATGAGCGCGGCGCTGCTGCACGAGCCTGACATTCTCTTTCTGGACGAGCCGACGAGCGGCGCCGACCCGCTGGCGCGGCGCGCGTTCTGGCGGCGCATCACCGCGCTCGCCGAGCAGGGCGTCACGGTGATCGTGACCACCCACTTCATGCAGGAGGCAGAGTACTGCGACCGGATCGCCATCATGGATGGCGGCGAAGTGCTCGCCCAGGGCACGCCGGGCGAGATTCGCCGCCTCGCGGAGCCGGCTGGCGGCCGCGAGCCGTCCATGGAGGACGCCTTCATCGCTGTAGTCGAGGCGGCGCGCCGGCGTGAGAGATCGGGAGCGCACGCCGCGTGACCCGAAGCGCCCCTCGCGCCAAGCTGCGCCGCGTCCTCTCCCTCATCAGGAAGGAGACCCGGCAGATGGTCCGCGACCCCGCCACCATCGCGGTCGGTGTCGTGTTGCCGGCGATTCTCATCCTGCTGTTCGGCTTCGGCCTGTCGCTCGACGTCAAGAACGTGCCGCTCGCGGTCGTGCTCGAGGACAGCTCGCCGCAGGCGCTGGACCTGGTCGCCGGCTTCCAGCTCTCGCCCTATTTCCGTCCGCAGATCGTCTACACGCAGGAGGCAGCCGACCGGTCGATGGCCGCGGGCACCATCGATGGAATAGTCATCATTCCCATGAACTTTGCACGGCGATTCGCGGCGGGTGACGCACGCGTGCAGGTGATAGTCCACGGCAGCGACGCCAATCGCGCGCGCATCATAGAGTCGTACGTGGAAGGCGCGATAGGCGCCTGGAGTGCACGCCAGGACGCCGAGGGAGCGTCGACTGCGAGCGTCGGTCCGGTTTCCGTGGAAAGCCGCATGTGGTTCAACTCCGCCAACGACAGTCACTATTTCCTGGTGCCGGGCCTCATCGTGCTCGTCATGACTCTGATCGGCGCATTCCTGACGGCCATGGTGGTGGCCCGGGAGTGGGAGCGCGGGACTTTCGAAGCGCTGTTCGTCACGCCGGTGCGCAGCGGCGAGATCCTGCTCGGCAAGACGATTCCGTACTTCGGCCTCGGATTGGTCGGGCTGCTGCTGTGCATCGTCTCCGGGAAGTTCCTTTTTCACGTGCCGATCGTGGGCTCCCTCGCGGTCCTGGTCGGCGGCTCGATGCTCTACGTGCTGGTCGCCGTCGGCGTCGGCCTGCTGATCTCCTCGTACTTCAAGAATCAGCTGGTGGCCAGCCAGCTCACCATGCTCGCGACTTTCATGCCGGCGCTGATGTTGTCGGGCTTCATGTTCGATCTGCGCAGCATGCCCTGGGTGGTGAGGGCCATCACCTACGTCCTGCCGGCACGGTATTACGTCGCGCTTTTGCAGACGACCTTCCTCGCGGGCGACATCTGGTCCGTGATCCTGCCGGATGCGGCGGTACTCGCCATCGCTGCCGCTCTGCTTGGCTACGCCAGCCGGGCGGTCACCCACAAGAGGCTCGGCTGAAGCCATGCTGGAGTCGCTGCTGCGCATCATCGCGCTCACCCGCAAAGAGCTGCTCGCGGTGCTCAAGGATCGGCGCGCACGCAACAGTCTGCTGCTGCCGCCCATCCTGCAGTGCCTGCTGTTCGGTTATGCCGCGACCTACGATCTCAATCACGTGCCCTATGCGGTACTCGACCAGGACCGCGGCGCAGCGTCGCAGGCCCTGCTGGCCAAGCTCGATGGCACGGGAATCTTCGAGCGCGCGGCGAACCTCGAGCGCCAGAGCGACATCCGCCACTACATAGACGACCGCCGCGTACTGCTCGTCCTGCAGATCCCGAGCGATTTCTCGCGCCGCCTGCAATCGGGTCAGGGCGCGGACGTGCAGGTGATAGCCGACGGGCGCAACTCCAACACCGCCGGGACCGCTCTCGCTTACGTACAGTCGGCGATCGACGGCTTCAACTCCGACTGGCGCGCCGATCATGGGCTGGCTTCGCCACCCATCACGATCGAAGCCAGGGCGTGGTACAACCCGAATCTGATGACGCGCTGGAACATGATTCCGGGCCTCATCGGCACGCTGACCATGATTCAGACGCTGATGCTGGCGGCGATGTCGGTCGCGCGCGAGCGCGAGCAGGGCACCTTCGATCAGCTGCTGGTGACTCCCTTCCGGCCGGCGGAGATCATGGCCGGCAAGGCCTTGCCGTCGATGCTGGTCGGCATCGTGCAGGCGACCGGAGTACTGCTGGTGGCGCAGCTCTGGTTCCGCATTCCCTTCCAGGGGTCGTTCCTGACGCTCTACGCGGGGCTGGTACTGTTCGTGCTGGCGGCGGTCGGGATCGGTCTGGTCGTCTCCGCCCTCACCCATACCATGCAGCAGGCGATGTTGTTCTCGTTCGTGCTCATCATGCCTTTCGCGCTGCTCTCCGGCCTGACCACTCCGCTGCGCAACATGCCGCTGTCTCTGCAATACTTCACCTTCATCAACCCGCTGCGCTATGCGATAGACATCGCGCAACGGGTGTATCTGGAGGGAGCCGGGATCGGAGTCCTGCTGCCGGACCTATGGCCGCTGGTGGCGATCGCCGCCGTCACGCTGACCGCCGCCTCCTGGCTCTTCAAGCGCTTGTAACGCGCTGCGCGCGGGTCTTGACGGGGTTCGAACCGAACCTCGACGATGTAGCGGCGCGAAGCGCGCCGGACGGAGGATGAATGGCAATCGGCACTCGACTTACGCTGCGCTCTCTCGCGCTCGCCTCGCTCGGCTGCACACTGGCCGGCTGCGCCGTGGGTCCGAACTTCGTCAAGCCGAAGCCCGACGTGCCGGCGCAGTGGTCGGCAACCGCGCCAGGCAACGGCACCGAGGGAGCCGCGCACGTGACCTCGGAGCGCGCGCGGACGGCCGCGTGGTGGTCCAGTTTCAACGATGCGACGCTGACCTCGCTGGTACAACAATCGGCGGCACAGAACCTCGACGTCAGGCAGTCGGTGCTGCGCATCGAGGAAGCGCAGGCGCAGACCGACGTCGTGGCCGGCGGCCTCTGGCCCAGCCTGTCGGCGAATGCCTCCTGGTCGCGGCAGCGGCTCAGCACCAACACGCCGAACGGGGCGATCTTCGGCCTGCATTTCCCGGGACTGCCGCCCACGCTGGTGAATCCCTACAATCAGTACCAGCTCGGCCTCGGCGCCTCCTGGACGCTCGATCTTTTCGGCACCGAGCGGCGTTCCCTCGAGGCGGCCGGCGCCCAGATGCAGGCGGCGGTCGCAGGCGAGCAGGCGGCGCTGCTCTCTATGGTGAGCGATGTGGCGGCGACCTACATCGACCTGCGCGGGGCGCAGGCCCGCCGCGCGATCCTCGAGCGCAGCCTTGCAACCCAGCGCGATCTCTTGCAGCTGACGCGCGACCGGCGCAATGCGGGATTGACGTCCGATCTCGATGTTGAGAACGCGACGGCGGAAGTCGGCACGACTCAGGCGGAGGTCCCGCTTGCGGATCGCGAGATCACCGTCGATATCAACGAGCTGAGCCAGCTCATGGCGAGGCCGCCGGAGGCGCTGCGCGCGCAGCTGGGGCAGGCGCAGCCGGTGCCTCCCGTCCCACCCGTCGTCCCCATCGGCGTGCCATCGGACCTCCTGCGCCGGCGGCCGGACATCCGCGAGGCCGAGGCCAACCTGCATGCCGCGACGGCGGAGATCGGCGTTGCGATCTCCAATTACTTTCCACAGCTGACACTCACCGCCGGGGGCGGGTTCCAGTCGGAGGGACTCTCGCAGCTGCTCGCGACCGCGAGTCACTTCGCCTCGTTCGGGCCGGCGATCGAGCTGCCGATCTTCGAGGGTGGCCGCCTGCGCGCGACGGTGCGGCTGCAGCGGGTCAAGGCCAAGGAGGCGGCGGTGGTCTACGCGCAGACCGTGCTCGCAGCGCTGAATCAGGTGGAGGACGCGCTGGCGGCCTACGGCTCGGATCAGGCACGGCGCGCATCCCTCGAGACGGCCGTGACCGCGAGCCGTAACGCGCGCCTGCTGGCACGCGAGCGTTATCAGAGCGGCGTGGCGAGTTTCATCGATGTGCTCGACGCGGAGCGCACCGAAGAGCAGAACGCGGTCTCGCTCGCGGACGCGACGACGGCGGTTTCCGCCGACCTGGTGGAGCTGTACCGGACACTGGGCGGCGGGTGGCAAAGCAGGAGCACCGCCGGGCAGCCGCCTGGGAAGGCCGGCGACACGGCTGACTAGCGCGCGCGACGAGTGCCGTTTCGACCTGTTCCACCCGCGTGACACCTGCGCATCGCGCCTTGCGCGCGCGGTGACTCGCTTGCCGGCGCCGGTATAAGGTGCGCCCACCAGCGTCCCTTCACCGGAGAGATCCCATGGCCGGCCAGCCCTTCGAGACCATCAGTCAGCATCGCTGCTTCGGCGGCACGGTCGGCTTCTATCGTCACGAAGCGGCGAGCACTGCCTGCGCAATGCGCTTCTCGGTCTTCACGCCTGCGCAGGCGAAATCCGCACCGGTACCGGTGCTCTACTACCTCGCCGGTCTGACCTGCACCGAGGAGACGTTCATGATCAAGGCGGGCGCGCAACGCGTGGCCGCCGAGCTCGGGCTGATGCTCGTGGCGCCGGACACGAGCCCGCGGGGCGTGAAGCTGCCGGGCGACAGTGACTCATGGGATTTTGGCGTCGGCGCGGGCTTTTACCTCGATGCCACGGCGGAGCCGTGGTCGCGTCACTACCATATGTACACGTATGTCACGCAGGAGCTGCGTGCGCTGATCGAGGCGCAGTTTCCCGCGGCGGCGGACCGCACGGGTGTCTTCGGTCATTCCATGGGCGGGCACGGAGCGCTCGCCATCGCGCTGCGCAATCCCGGCCGGTATCGGTCGGTCTCGGCGTTCGCGCCCATCAGCGCGCCGCGCCGCTGTCCCTGGGGGCAGAAGGCTTTCAGCGGCTATCTGGGCGCCGATGCGGGACAGTGGGCAACGTACGATGCCTCCGAGTTGGCTGCCAGGGTGACGGATGGACCGCAAAGGCCGCCCATCCTGGTCGACCAGGGCCTCGCGGACCAGTTTCTCGAGGCGCAGCTGCATCCGCATTTCCTGGAGGAGGCCTGCCGTAAATCAGGGATCAGGCTCACGCTGCGGCGCCACGAGGGATACGACCATGGGTACTATTTCATCTCCAGCTTCATGGAAGACCATCTGCGGCACCATGCCCGGCACTTGGGGGTGTGACATAAATCGAACACTCCCCGGCCGGCGCCGAGTGCCTGGGGGACAAAGAGGAGCGTGGAACGGCGTCGGACGTATACTCGGGTGCATGGAAACATTGTCTTCTGAGCACGGTGAGACCGTTCGGCGGATCGTGCTGGACCTCAAAGGGCGGCCGGGACCGCTGATCGAGGTGTTGCACGCGATTCAGGCCGAGCTCGGGTATGTTCCACCGGCGGCGGTACCGCTCGTGGCCGCGGAGCTCAACCTCTCGCGCGCCGAGGTTCACGGGGTCGTTTCGTTCTACCACTTCTTTCGCAGCACGCCCGCCGGGGCGCACACCGTGAGCGTATGCCGGGCGGAATCCTGTCAGGCTGTCGGGGCCGAGGCGCTGGCCGCGCACGCGCGGCACCGCTTGGGGGTAGACTTTCATGAGACCACGCCCGATGGGCGTTTCTCGCTGGAGCCGGTCTATTGCCTGGGTAACTGTGCGTGCTCGCCCGCGGTGATGATCGACGACCGGCTGCATGGCAAGGTGACTCCGGAGCGCCTCGACGCGCTGCTATCGGAAGTCGATCGCAAGAGGTGACTGCTCGCGCATGACTCTTACCGTATATGTGCCCTGCGATGCCGGCGCTCTTTCGCTCGGCGCCGGGGAAGCCGCGCATGCCATCGCGCGCGAGGCAACCACGCGCGGGATCGAGCTGCAGCTCGTGCGCAACGGCTCGCGCGGCGCGTACTGGCTGGAGCCGCTGGTGGAGGTGGCGACCGCGCGCGGACGAATGGCGTACGGACCCGTGAGCGTCGGCGCTGTCCCGGGCCTCTTCGACGCCGACTTCCTGAACGGCGGCGCGCACCCACTGTCATTGGGTCTCGCCGATGCCGTCCCGTGGCTCGCCAGCCAGCAGCGGCTGACGTTTGCGCGGGTCGGGATCGTCGACCCCGCCAGCGTGGCCGATTACGTGATCCACGGCGGCTATCAGGGATTGCGCCGTGCGCTCGCGATGAGCCCGGAGGCCGTCGTGGCGGCGATCACCGGCTCCGGCCTGCGCGGGCGGGGCGGGGCGGCCTTCCCGACCGGCATCAAGTGGAAAACCGTGCTGGAGCAGCCCGCAGGCCAGAAGTACGTCACCTGCAACGCCGATGAGGGCGACTCGGGGACGTTTTCCGACCGCATGCTGATGGAAGGCGATCCGCTGAGCCTCATCGAAGGCATGACGATCGCCGCGCTGGCCGTCGGCGCCACCCAGGGCTACATCTACCTGCGCGCGGAATATCCGCACGCCCACCGCGCATTGACGCAGGCCATCGCGGCCGCCTGCCAGGCGCGTTATCTCGGCGCCGATGTGATGGGCAGCGGCAAGCGCTTCGATCTCGAAGTCCGGCTCGGAGCCGGCGCCTACATCTGCGGCGAAGAGACCTCGATGCTCGAGAGCCTCGAGGGCAAGCGCGGCGAGGTGCGCGTCCGTCCGCCCCTGCCGGCGATCAAGGGCCTGTTCGGCCGGCCGACCATCGTCAACAACGTGATCACTCTGGCGACAGTGCCGACCATCCTGCACCGCGGGGCGGAGTTCTACGCCGGCTACGGAATGGGCAAGTCCCGCGGTACGCTGCCGATCCAACTCGCCGGCAACATCAAGCGCGGCGGGCTGGTCGAGCGGGCGTTCGGTCTGACGCTGCGCGAGCTGTTGTATGACTACGGCGGCGGCTCGGCTTCCGGCCGCCCGCTGCGCGCAGTCCAGGTGGGCGGCCCGCTCGGCGCCTACATCCCGGCCTCGCAGTTCGATACGCTGGTGGATTACGAGGCGCTCGGCAGCATCGGCGCGTTGCTCGGCCACGGCGGCATCGTCGCCTTCGACGACACCGTCGACATGGCGCGGATGGCGCGCTACGCGATGGAGTTCTGCGCGCTGGAGTCCTGCGGCAAGTGCACGCCCTGCCGCATCGGCTCGACGCGGGGCATGGAGGTCATCGACCACATCATCGAGGGCCGCGACACGGAGAGCAACGTGCACCGGCTCGAGGAGCTCTGCGAGCTCATGGTGCAGGGATCGCTGTGCGGCCTGGGCGGCATGGCGCCGTTCCCCGTGCAGAGCGCGCTGCGGCATTTCCGCGGCGACTTCACCGCAAGGGTGCAGCATTGAGCCGTGCATTCTTTCCGGCGCGTAGCGCCGCTACATGTTCGGGGCTACTCGGCCCATCCTGGGCCTCGCCCCTTCGGGGCCGCCTGGCGGCGTTGCAAATCGCTCCCGGCGATTTAGTCGCGCGGCGAACCCCGTTAGTCCTGCGCGCAGCGCATGAAGAGAGTTAGTCATGTTTGCGATCGATTACGAGGATCTCGGAACGCCGGCCCCTGTCGAGACAGCCGGCTCCGTCACGGTGGAGATCGACGGCAAGCCTGTGACCGTGCCGTCCGGCACTTCCATCATGCGCGCCGCGGCCCTTGCCGGCACGGGGGTGCCGAAGCTGTGCGCCACCGACACGCTGAAGGCGTTCGGCTCGTGCCGCATGTGCCTGGTCGAGATCGAAGGGCGCAAAGGCTATCCGGCCTCCTGCACCACGACGGTGGCGCCGGGGATGAAGATCCGTACGCAATCGGACAAGCTCACGCAGCTGCGCCGCGGGGTGTTGGATCTCTACCTGTCCGAGCACCCGCTCGATCCCGGCGGCGCGCGCACCGAGCTGCGGGACGTCGCCCGGACGGTCGGGCTCACTGAGACCTCGTACGGCCCGCGCCCCATGCGCGAGCCGATGCCGCGCGACGAGAGCAATCCTTACTTCACCTTCGATCCGGAGCAGTGCATCGTCTGCTCGCGCTGTGTGCGCGCCTGCGACGAGGTGCAGGGCACCTTCGCGCTGACGGTCCAGGGCCGCGGCCTGGCATCCAAGATCGCGGCAAGCCAGGATGAGTCGTTCCTCGAGTCGGAGTGCGTCTCCTGCGGAGCTTGTGTCGAGGCCTGTCCGACGACCGCCCTGATGGAGAAGTCCGTCATCCGGCTCGGCCAACCGGAACGCGCCGTCAGCACGACCTGCGCCTATTGCGGCGTGGGTTGCACCTTGGAGGCGGAAGTGCGGGGCGACGGTGCTGCAACCGAGGTCGTGCGCATGGTGCCGAGTCGCGACGGCGACGCCAATCACGGCCACGCCTGCGTGAAGGGCCGCTTCGCATACGGCTACGCGACGCACACCGATCGCATCCTCAAGCCCATGGTCCGCAAGACGATTCGCGATGAGTGGCGCGAGGTCTCCTGGGAGGAGGCGATCGGCTACGCGGCGAGTGAGATCCGGCGCATACAGGCGAAGTACGGGCGCGACTCGTTCGGCGGCATCACTTCCTCGCGCTGCACCAACGAGGAGACCTTCCTGGTGCAGAAAATGGTGCGCGTCGCCTTCGGCAACAACAACGTCGATACCTGTGCGCGCGTCTGCCACTCCCCGACCGGCTACGGCTTGAAGAGCACGATCGGAGAGTCGGCGGGCACCCAGGCATTTACGTCGGTTGCCAAGGCTGACGTCATCATGGTCGTCGGGGCCAACCCGACCGACGGCCATCCGGTTTTTGCGTCTCAGATGAAGCAACGCCTGCGTCAGGGGGCGAAGCTCATCATCCTCGACCCGCGCGCTATTGGCCTGGTGCGCAGCCCGCACATCTCCGCGGACGTGCACCTGCAGCTGACGCCGGGTACCAATGTGGCAATGCTGAACGCCATCGCCCATGTCATCGTGACCGAGGGACTGACCAAAGACGACTACGTAGCGCAGCGCTGCGAGGCTGAGTCGTACCAGTTGTGGAAGGAGTTGATCGCAGCGGAGCGCAACTCGCCCGAGGCCATGGAGGCTGTGACCGGCGTGCCGGCCAGCCTCGTGCGCCGCGCCGCCCGGGTCTATGCCGCCGGCCCGAACGGCGCCATCTATTACGGCCTGGGCGTGACCGAGCACAGCCAGGGCTCGACCACCGTCATGGCTCTGGCCAATATTGCCATGGCGACGGGCAATCTCGGGCGGGAGGGCGTCGGCGTCAATCCGCTGCGCGGCCAGAACAACGTGCAGGGCTCCTGCGACATGGGCTCCTTCCCGCACGAGTTCAGCGCCTACCGGCACGTGTCGGACCCGGTGGTGCGCGGCCTCTTCGAGCAGGCATGGGGCGTGACGCTGCAATCGGAGCCGGGCCTGCGAATCCCCAACATGTTCGAGGCGGCGCTCGACGGCACCTTCCGCGGCATGTATGTGCAGGGGGAGGACTTCGTTCAGTCCGATCCAAATACCCACCACGTCACGCGCGCCATGGAGTCGCTCGAGTGCGTGATCGTGCAGGATCTTTTCCTCAACGAGACGGCGAAGTTCGCGCACGTGTTCCTGCCGGGCTCGTCGTTCCTCGAGAAGGACGGGACCTTCACCAATGCGGAGCGGCGCATCGGGCGCGTGCGCAAGATCATGCCGCCCAAAGCGGGCTACGAGGACTGGCAGATCACCATGATGCTCTCGGAGGCGCTGGGCTTTCCGATGGACTACCGCCATCCCTCCGAGATCATGGACGAGATCGCGCGCCTGACGCCGACCTTCTCGGGTGTGACTTACGAGAAGCTCGATCGTCTCGGCAGCATCCAGTGGCCGTGCAACGATGCCGCGCCGGAGGGCACGCCGACCATGCACGTGCATCAGTTCGTGCGCGGCAAAGGCAAGTTCTGCCTCACCGAGTACGTGCCCACCAGCGAGCGCTCGACCAGCCGCTTCCCGTTGATCCTGACCACGGGCAGGGTGCTGACCCAGTACAACGTTGGCGCCCAGACTCGCCGCACGGACAACGTCGTGTGGCACCGGGAGGACATGCTGGAAATTCACCCCCACGATGCGGAGGTCCGCGGCATTTCCGACGGCGATTGGGTCGGGCTCACCAGCCGGGCGGGCGAGACGGTGCTGCGCGCCAAGGTGACGGAGAAGATCGCCGCCGGAGTCGTCTACACGACCTTCCACTTCCCTGAGACGAATGCCAACGTGGTCACCACGGAGAACTCCGACTGGGCCACCAACTGTCCGGAGTACAAGGTTACGGCGGTCGAGGTCGTATTGGTCAACCAGAAGGACGCCTGGCGCAAGCGCACCGCGGAGGAGCGGGCGATGCCGCGACCGGCGCGCCGGCGGAAGCGCGATACCGCGCCCGCCTGAGCGGGGCGGAGATGCCGCGCGAGTGCGTCGAGCTCAGCGTCGAGCGCTGGCGCCGCGGTACGGTGACGCGCGAGCGCGATCTCATTGCCGAAGAGATGCCAGTGGCTCTCGTCTATCACGGCGTGCCGCACGTCGTGATGCTCGCGACCCCGGCTGACCTCGAGGACTACGCTGTCGGCTTCACGTTGAGCGAGGGCCTGGTGGCGCACCCGGACGAGATCCGGGGCATCGAGGTGATCTGGGGAGAAGAGTCCGCCGAGGTGAGAATCACCGTCGCCTGGGAGCGCTTCTCCGCGCTGCTCGATCGCCGGCGCAATCTGACAGGGCGCAGCGGCTGCGGGCTCTGCGGCCAGGAAACCGTCGAGCAGGCGGTCCGGGAGGTGAAGCCCGTCGGACCGGGGGCGCGGCTGAGCGTGGCGGAGCTTCACGCGGCGATAGAGCAGCTCGCTGATCTGCAGCCTATCAACGCCCGCACCGGGAGCGTGCATGCGGCGGCCTGGGTCGTGCCGGGGAAGGGGATTCAACTGGTGCGGGAGGATGTTGGCCGCCACAACGCGCTCGACAAGACGATCGGCGCCCTGGTGCGCTCGGGGGTCGACCCCGCGGGCGGCGCGCTCCTTCTCACCAGCCGCGCGAGCTTCGAGATCGTGCAGAAGAGCGCCGCGGTGGGCGTGGCGTTCGTTGCGGCATTCTCCGCGCCCACCGCTTTCGCGGTGCGCTTGGCCGAGCGCGCAGGCCTGACCCTGGTGGCGTTCGCGCGCGAGCATCAGCACGTGGTATATGCCCATCCGGGGCGTCTGGAATCGCAATGAACATCGACCTTCTGATCAAAATGGCCAACGAGATCAGCGCCTACTTCGCCTCGGAGCCGGACACGCAGCAGGCCGCGAAGGATGTCGCGGGACATCTCAGGCGCTACTGGGAGCCGCGTATGCGCCGGCAGATCATTACGTATTACGAGGAGCGGCGGGGCGCGGGCCTGAGCGATCTGGCGCTGCGCGGGGTGGGGCTGCTGGCGGCCGCGGAGCCCCCCAAATAGAGTCTCTCTAGCCACGGGACGGCACAAAACTTATCATTGGCGGTCCTTATGAGACATTTCTTCCGAGGACCGTCCGGATGACTGACCGGCCGCGCAAGGCGCTGATCTGCGGATCGGCGGCATTCGACACCCTGATGGTGTTTCAAGGGCGCTTCCGCGAGCACATCCTCCCGGAGCAGCTGCACATCCTCAACGTCGCGTTCCTCGTGCCCGAGCTGCGGCGGGAATTCGGCGGCTGTGCCGGCAACATCGCCTACAACCTGCGCCTGCTCGGCGATCCGGCCGTGCCCATGGCCACCGTGGGGCGGGACTTCGCGCCGTACCGGGATTGGATGCAGCGCAGCGGCCTGCCACTCGATCACGTCCGCGTGGTCGACACGGAGCTCACCGCCCAGGCGTTCATCACGACCGATCTGGATGACAACCAGATCACCGCCTTTCATCCCGGCGCCATGCAGCACGCGCACCTCAACAGGGTGGCGGACGCCCGCGATATCGCCATTGGAATCGTGGCTCCCGACGGGCGCCAGGGTATGGTCGAGCACGCGGAACAGTTCGCCGATCTGGGCATTCCTTTCATCTTTGACCCGGGACAGGGGCTGCCGATGTTCGATGCGGCGGACCTCGACCGCTTCGTCGAGCAAGCCAACTGGGTGGCGGTCAACGACTACGAGTGGCAGCTGCTGCAGCAGAAGACCGGCTGGACCGTGCGCGACCTCACCAAGCGTGTGGAAGCCCTGATCGTCACCCGCGGGCACAAGGGCTCGATCATCCACACCCAGGACGGGCAGTTCGATATTCCCTGTGCCAAGGCCGCCGCCGTGGTCGATCCCACGGGCTGCGGCGACGCCTACCGCGCGGGCCTGCTGCACGGCCTTATACATGACCTCGACTATGAGACGACAGGCCGGATCGCGGCCGTGATGGGTGCGTTGAAGGTCGAGTCGCGCGGCACCCAGAACCATCGCGCGACCGCCGAACAGCTCGAGCGTCGCCTGGCCGAAAGCTTCGGCGAAGCCGCCGCAGCCAAGGCGGCTCTCATCGCGCGCCGCTGATCGCCGAAGCCCGTGCCGCGCGACTTTTACTCCATTCAAACCTAGGACCGTATACATGGCCAACGACTTTCTTTTCACCTCCGAGTCGGTCTCCGAGGGGCATCCCGACAAGGTGGCCGATCAAATTTCGGACGCCGTGCTGGACGCCATCATCAAGGAGGACCCCCGCGGTCGTGTGGCCTGTGAGACGCTGGTAAAAACTGGTGTGGTGATCGTCGCAGGCGAGGTGACGACGAGCGCCTGGGTGGATGTGGAAGCGCTCGTGCGCAAGACCGTGCTCGATATCGGTTACGACTCCTCTGATATGGGCTTCGACGGCGCCAGCTGCGGTGTGCTCAACATCATCGGCAAGCAGTCGCCGGACATTGCGCAGGGCGTCGATCGCAAGGACGAGCGCAAGCAGGGCGCGGGCGATCAGGGCCTGATGTTCGGCTATGCCACCAACGAGACGGACGTGCTCATGCCCGCTCCGATCAATCTGGCCCACCGCCTGGTCAAACGCCAGGCCCAGGTGCGCAAGTCGGGGAAGCTCCCGTGGCTGCGTCCCGACGCGAAGAGCCAGGTCACGCTTCGGTACGAGGACGATCGTCCCGTGGGCCTGGAAGCCGTAGTGCTCTCGACCCAGCACAGCCCCGACGTGTCGACCAAGGCGCTGCGCGAAGCGGTCATGGAGGAGATCCTCAAGCCCATTCTGCCCGCCAAGTGGGTCGATAAGCGCACCAAGTACCATATCAACCCGACCGGCCGGTTCGTCGTCGGCGGTCCCGTCGGCGATTGCGGCCTGACGGGCCGCAAGATCATCGTCGACACCTACGGCGGCTACGCCCGTCATGGCGGCGGTGCATTCTCCGGCAAGGATCCGTCCAAAGTGGATCGATCCGCCGCCTATGCGGCGCGCTACGTGGCGAAGAACATCGTCGCCGCCGGTCTCGCGGAGCGGTGCGAGGTGCAGCTCTCGTACGCCATCGGCGTCGCCGAGCCGACTTCGATCATGGTGGAGACCTTCGGCACCAGCCGCCTGTCCCGGGAGCAGCTGACGTTGATGGTGCGCAAGCACTTCGACCTGACGCCCTTCGGGCTGCGCGAGATGCTCGATCTCGCGCGCCCGATCTACCAGAAAACCGCCTCCTACGGGCACTTCGGCCGCACGGAGCCGGAGTTCAGCTGGGAACGCACGGATCGCGCGGCGGCGCTCGCCGCCGAGGCAAAGAGCGCCAAGGCGGCCTGAACACCCGGCGTCCGGCGGCGCTCAGCGCAGCTACCGCCGCCGACGCCAGACGCATCGAGCCGCCGCAGCGGTGCGGCGGCGCGGCGTCTCTGAGGAGCGTTGCGACAGACCTGCGGGGAGCCTTCGGCTCCCCTCGGCTGCCAGGCTCAGAGACGCGCGATTCATATACGGCGCTCACTCAAAGTCATTGGAGTAAGTAGACCCATGAACGCCACACTCAAGTCCGCCGCCGCCCCGAGAGATTGCAAGGTCGCCGACCTCGCGCTCGCCGACTGGGGCCGCAAGGAAATCCTCATAGCGCAAACCGAGATGCCCGGGCTGATGGCCATCCGCGAGGAGTATGCGCCGTCGCAGCCGCTGGCCGGCGCGCGTATCACCGGCTCCCTGCACATGACCATCCAGACCGCGGTGCTCATCGAGACGCTGCAGGCGCTCGGTGCGCGCGTGCGCTGGGCTTCCTGCAACATCTTTTCGACCCAGGACCATGCGGCGGCCGCGATCGCGGCGGCCGGCACGCCGGTGTTCGCCTGGAAGGGCGAGTCGCTGGCCGACTATTGGGACTACACGCACCGGATCTTCGAGTGGCCGGACGGCGGTTTCACCAACATGATCCTCGATGACGGCGGCGATGCGACGCTGCTCATGCATCTCGGCGTGCGCGCGGAGAGCGATCCGGCGGTGATCGCGAAGCCCACGAGCGAGGAGGAGTCGGCGCTCTACGCGGCCATCCAGGCCAAGCTGAAAGCCGATCCGAAGTGGTATTCCACGCGCATCCGTCACATCAAGGGCGTGACCGAGGAGACCACCACCGGCGTCAAGCGCCTCTACCAGATGGCAAAGGAGGGTGCGCTCGCGTTCCCCGCCATCAACGTCAACGACTCGGTGACCAAGAGCAAGTTCGACAATCTCTACGGTTGCCGCGAGTCGCTGGTCGATGGCATCAAGCGCGCGACCGATGTCATGGTGGCGGGCAAGATCGCGGTGGTCTGCGGTTACGGAGACGTCGGCAAGGGCTGCGCGCAGGCGCTGCGCGCGCTCTCTGCCCAGGTCTGGGTGACGGAGATCGACCCGATCTGCGCGCTGCAGGCGGCGATGGAGGGTTATCGCGTTGTGACCATGGACTACGCGGCCGACAAGGCCGACATCTTCGTCACGGCGACGGGCAATTTTCACGTCATCACGCATGCGCATATGCAGCGGATGAAGAACAACGCCATCGTCTGCAACATCGGCCACTTCGACAACGAGATAGACGTGGCGGGCCTCAAGCGTTACACGTGGGAGAACATCAAGCCGCAGGTCGACCATGTGATCTTCCCGGACGGCCGCCGCATAATCCTGCTCGCCGAGGGGCGCCTGGTGAACCTCGGGTGCGCGACCGGTCATCCGAGCTACGTGATGAGCTCGAGTTTCGCCAACCAGACCCTCGCGCAGATCGAGCTCTACGGCAACCCCGGAAAGTACTCCGTCGGCGTGTATGTTTTGCCGAAACAGCTCGATGAGAAGGTCGCCCGGCTGCAGCTGACGAGGTTCGATGCCGAGCTCACGACCCTCACCGAGGCCCAGGCGCGCTACATCGGCGTGGACGAGGCCGGTCCCTACAAGTCTGATCACTACCGTTATTGAGGGAGGGGGGTAATCCGGCCCGCGAGCATTTACCTAGGGATCGGCCCCCGGAAGAGATCCAGCTGACGCCATTCGGCGACAGCACTGTCCGTTGCGGCGCTCGCTCGCGCGCCGCCGGACGTCCCCCGAGTCGCATCGGGGCTTTGTCGACATTACCCACCACGAATTGTAAGAGATGGCACTCGCCGCGGCAGCGGCTGGAGTGTTGCAAAAGTTACCGCGCCCGAGCGGCGCGCGGAAACCTCCGAGTCGGACGTCGCGCGCGGTCGGGCGCTGAAGCCGCGAGACTCGAGCCGAAGCGCTGGCTCGCTCACCTCACCAACTGACCCGACCCTACAACATGTCGATACCTCTCGTTTCGTCATGTTGGACGCGCCTTTTTTGGCAAAAGCGTGTATGATTCCGCCCCGAACCCTACAGTTGGGTGTTTTCTGGAGTATCGAGTAATGGCGAAACGTCCCCCGAACGATGGCGCTTCCTGGAGCGCCAGTGAGCTGAAGACCTTGAAGTCGCTCGCGAAAGCGGGAACCCCGACCAGCGAGGTCGCGAAGAAGCTCGGGCGTACCGCGGCGGCCGTTCAACAGAAGGCCATGCGGGCTGGGATTTCCTTCCGGGCGGCCAAGAGAGCCGGCGCCCGCAAGAAGAAGTAAGCGCCCCGCGCAGTACGACGGGGGTCCGCCTCGCAGGCGGGCCCCCGTCTTCGTTTGGGAGGCAGCTCCGCCCTTGCCACGGCCGCTCTGACTTGTCAAACTTGGGCTGCTGATGTCAAGAAACCTGAAGAAGGGGGGGCGGCATGCGGCGAGAAATAGGTTCTTCCTGTCTGGTGGCGGTGGCGGTGGCGTTGACCGGCTGCGGGGTGCAGTTGCAGGACGACACTCCGGCCAAATTCCAGGCCAACGCGGACGTCGAAATGTATCCGCTCACGGTCAAGGTGAGCAGCGGCGCGATGGTCAGTCAGCCGGTGTACGTGTTTGCCGTCTCCGACGGCCAGAGAGTCCCGCTCTCGGTGGCCGCGGACGGGTCTTATCAAACCATGTACTCGGTGAAGTGCAAGAGCAGCTTTCCGCTGCAATTCCTCGCCGTCTGGCGGCTGCAGGGCATGGCGACGCGGCAGCAACTCTTCCCGGACCAGCCCCGGCAGATCGAGCTCACGGCGCCGCCGCTCACTGCGCAGGCCAGTATCGACACCTCCGGCAAGCCGGACAAGAAGACACGTTCCTGGCAGGGAGCGGCGCAGTACGACATCGTGACCGCCCCCGCTGCGCACATCACCGGCGCACATCTCGAGCCGGTGAGTCAGGACAAGGCGGACGTGGCGGCGGCGAAGCCGATCAGCATCGTGAGCACGTTCCCGATCGACGCCTCCTGCGGCTCGCCGACGAGCGTGCAGCTGGCCTCGACGAAGGCGAGCGCACACGCCAATCTGGTCATCGACACCGATTTACCGGGCATGCCGCACTGGACGACGCGAGTGGACTTCGCGCCCCAGCCGCAGCAGTAGCCGGGTTCGACCGCAAATCGGCAGGACTCGGCGAAGGACGCGCCGAGCGGCCGCCGCGGCGGTCTGCAGCCGATCTCTAATCCCGCAGGCGGGCGTGCAAGCGGGCGATCTCGGCCTCGCTCAACCCAATGCCGCGGAGGTAGGCCGCTATACCGCCGGCGCGGGCCAGGTATCGCAGCATGTTGTAGACGGCCTCCTCAGGACAGCGCACGACCTCGATGATGGCGGCCGCGTCGGCGTCCCGGTATCGGCGCAGGTAGGCGTCCCGCAGGTTCTGCGTGCTGGCCGCATAGTCGGCGGCAATGGCATCGGGAACGACCTCTGCAAGGGTGAGCAGGAGCGCGGCAATGATCCCGGTGCGGTCCTTGCCTGCCACGCAGTGGAAAAGGAGCGGACCGGGTCCCGCGGCCGCGATCACGGCCAACGCTGCCTTGAGTTGCGGCTGCAAGTGCTCGAGGACGGCGCACTTCCACTGCTCCTTGGCGCAATAGCCGCCCAGGGCGCCCCAGTCAGCCGGGTTGGCGGCGAGCAGCGATACCGACACGTAGCGGACCCGGGGGAGCTGCCGCGGCACCGGGCTCGGTGCCGCGGCGATTTCTTCCGGCCACCGAAGGTCGAGCACCGTCTCGACCCCATAGTCGGCGAGCGCCTCGAGCCCCTCCGGTGAGAGTTGCGCGAGGTCATCGGCGCGCAGCAGCGATCGGCACCTGGTGACGGCGCCGTCCACGGTATGGTACCCGCCGAGATCGCGGGCATTGAGCAAGGAGGGAAACATCCGGGGAAGTTTAGCCGAGTCGCGGCGGCCGCACCGTTGCCATCAAGGCGGGTAGAATGCCGACATGCAGCTCAGCTCCAGCGACCGATTCCTGGGCCGTGTCGAGGCCTACGCGAAACACCGGCCGAGCTATCCGGCCGCCGCCATCGACCTGTTGGAGGCGCGCTGCGGCCTGAAGCCCGGCGCGAATGCCGTCGATCTGGGCTCCGGGACCGGCATCCTCTCCGCCCTGCTGCTGAAGCGCGGCGCGCGGGTGTTCGGCATCGAGCCGAACCGGGAGATGCGCTACTACTCCGACCTGGCGCTGAGCGGGGAGTTCTACACCGAATCCGGCACCGCGGAAAACACCTACATGCCTGACCGGTATTTCGACCTCATGGTCGCCGGTCAGGCTTTCCACTGGTTCGATCCGCAGAGGACGCGAGTGGAGGTGCTGCGCATCCTGAAGCCGGGCGGCTGGGCGGCGCTGCTCTGGAACGAAAGGGCGAGCGGGGTCGTGCCCTTTCTGGAGGAGTACGAGGCGCTGCTGCGGCGCTATGCGCCGGAATACGACGCGGTGACGCGTCTGCGCGCGCAGGAGGATGGCATCCATCAGTTCTTCGGACAGGCTCCCGAGCTCGCCACGTTTGCCAACGAGCAGGTGCTCGACTTCGAGGGCCTTACGGGAAGAGTCATGTCCTCGTCCTACGCGCCGCTGCCCGACCGGCCGCAGCACGCGCCACTGATGGCGGAACTCAGGGAAGTGTTCGACCGGCACCAACAGGCGGGCAAGGTCGTTTTCCCGTACCGGACACTGGTCTATTTCGGGCAGCCGGATCGGCCCGCGTAGGCCGAGATGTCACCCGGATGCCACCCTCTCTGATCATCTTCGATCTCGATGGCACGCTGGTCGACAGCGCCGCGGACCTGACGGCAGCCATCAACGCCATGCTGGCGGATTTCGGCCGCATGCCGCTCTCGGTCTCCGAAGTGCGGCGCATGGTCGGGGATGGCGTCGCGATGCTGGTCGCGCGCGCTCTCGCCGCCCGGGATTGCCGGCAGGCGGACCCCGAGGAAGCCGCGCGGATCTTCATGCGGCATTACGAGTCCGCTGCGACATCGCTGACGACGGCCTTTCCGGGTGTCGCCGAAGCGCTGCGAGCCCTGCGCGATGCCGGTATTCCGCTCGCGGTGTGCACCAACAAGCCGGCGCGCATCAGCGCCGACATCCTTGCCAGCCTCGGCCTCGCGGGGTATTTCGCGCGCGTGATCGGCGGCGACTCGCTGCCGTTCCGCAAGCCCGATCCGCGGGTGCTTGGCGGGCTGCTGGAGGCATTCGCCGCCACGCCGGAATCCGCGCTCCTGGTAGGCGACAGCGAGGTCGATGCGGCAACGGCCCGCTCCGCGGGGGTGCCCTTCGTACTGATGAAGCACGGCTACCGCCGGGGGCCGGCGGAAGAGATCGCCTGCATCGCGGCGCTCGACGGCTTCGGCGAATTACCGCCGTTGATGGACGAGCTGCGAAGCTGACTTGGGGGCGGACGGCTGGCAGGCATAAGCGTCCGACGGGGCAAATCCGCCAAACGGCCGCAGGCCGGCTTGGCCAAATCAATAATGCGATCTGAGTCACGGAATGATCGTGCCCCGCGGCCGGGGCGAATGCGGCGCGGTGCGCATCACGCGACGCCGCACGCATGCCGGGCGACCGTTGTAGTAGGCTCGGGAGACGAATGCGGGGGGTTGGTGAGTCCGGTCGAAGAGAGCGTCGCGAGCATGGAGACGGAGCCCCAGGAGGGCTCGAGGCGGCCTTTTCCCGCGGCATTGCTTCCCGATACCAACTGCCCCGAGGCGGCGCTCGCCAAGGCGAACCGCGAGTTGCGGATGTTGATCGACTGCAAGCGCGCGCTGGCGCGCGCGCAGGACGAGGCGCAGCTGCTGGCGGAGATCTGCCGGATCCTCATCGGTCCGGGGGGCTACCGGCTCGCCTGGCTCGGTTTCGTCGCCGACGGCCCCGCCTGCTGCGCCGCGCGCGTCGCCGCGCATGCCGGCCAGGACAGCGGTTACCTGGCGCGGCTGCGAGTCAGCTGCGGCGATGACGAGAGGGGCCACGGGCCCACCGGCCGCGCCATCCGCGGGCATTCGGTCCAGGTGTGCCGTCATATCGACACCGATCCCGCCTTCCTGCCGTGGCGGGAGGAGGCGTATCGCGTGGGCTACCGGTCTTCCATCGCGTTGCCGCTTCTCCTCGACGACACGTGCATCGGCGCTCTCAATATATATGCCGACCGGCCCGATGCCTTCGATCGCGGGGAGCTAGCCCTCCTGGAAGAGCTGGCCGCCGACCTGGCGTTCGGCCTCAAGGCGCTGCGCGCGCAGGTGCAGATGCGGCGGCAGCGGCGGCAGATCGATCGTCTGGCGCAGATCGTGCGCGTGCACAGTGCGATCAACTCCGCGATGGCGCGCATCCGCGAGCGTGACGAGCTGTTGCGGGAGGCGTGCCGCCTCCTGACCAACCTCGGCGGCTTCTTCGGCGCCGTGGTGTGGATGCTGGACGACAGCGGCCGCTGGGCATGGCTGAAATACCGTGCGGGGGCGGACGTCCGCGACAGCGAGACGCTGCAGCGCCTCGAGATCGGCGATGGCACCGGACCAGACCCCAGCCTCACGGGGCGCGCGTTGCGCACGGGCAAAGTCACCATATGCACGGACATCGCGCGTTGCGACGCGCCCATTGCGGCGCGCGAGCGGCTGCTGGCCCGCGGGATTCGCGCGATGATCGCCATGCCGTTGGTCGTCGGCGGCAAGCCCGTCGCCGCAATCACACTGACAGCGCAGGACGTCACGGCCGTGGAGGACGAGGAGTTGCCGCCGCTTCTCGAGAACTTGACGGTGAGCCTGTCGTTCGCCCTGCACTCGCTCGAGAACGCCGATGCCGCGCAGTACCTCGCCAGCTTCGACCCGCTCACCGGGCTGGCGAAGCGGGCGCTCTTCTGCGGGCGGCTGGACAAGCGGTTGCAGGCAATGAGCCAGACAGGGGCGGGCGGGCGGGCGGAGGTCATCGCCTTCGATGTCCGGGGGCTCGGCAGTCTCAACACCATTCATGGGCAGCGACTCGCCGATCTTCTCCTGCAGAGCCTCGTCGCGCGGCTGAAACGGGAGGCCGGAGGCGACGAGCGGATCGGCTATCTCGGCGCGGGCACTTTCGTGTTGCTCGAGGAGCGGTCGGCGGATACCGCGAGCGACCGTCCGCAGCTCGCGCTGGATGCCGCGTTGCTCGAGGCGCCGTTCGAGATCGAGGGCCGCAAGATCCGACTCTCGGTGACTTGCGGCGCGGCGGGTGACTCACCGGACTTTGCCAGCGGCGCGATTCTGGTGCAGCGCGCCGAGGCGGCGCTGAAACGGGCCAAGGAGTCGGGCGAGCGCTACGTCGACTACCGCCCGGAAATGAGCCGAGAGACGGTGCGGCGAGTGGTGCTCGAGCACAAGCTGCGGGCCGCCCTCGAGGAGCAGCAGTTCGTGCTGCATTACCAACCGCAGATCGACCTGGCGAGCGGCAAAGTCGACGCCGTCGAGGCGTTGCTGCGCTGGCGCGATCCCGGCGAAGGCCTGGTGCTGCCGGGGCGCTTCCTGCCGGTTCTGGAGGCTTCCGGCCTGATCATGCCCCTCGGCAACTGGGCGCTGCTCAAGGCCGTGCAAGACCTGGAGAGCTGGCGCCAGGCGGGCTGCGGTCCGCTGCGCGTCGGCGTCAACGTTTCCGCGCAGCAGCTCAGGCAACGCGAGTTCCTGCGCGGCCTGCTGGGGCTCGCCGAACGGCTCGCGCCGCTCGCAGGCTTCGGCCTCGACATCGAGATCACCGAGACGACTTTGTTGCAAGACCTGGAGGGGATCAGCGACAGGCTGCGAGAGGTGCGCGCGGCCGGCATCCGTGTCGCCCTGGATGATTTCGGCACCGGCTACTCCTCGCTCGGCCTGCTGTCGAAGCTTCCGGTGGACGTGCTGAAGATCGACCGCTCGTTCGTGACCGGGTTGCCGGAGGATGCGGCCAGCGTGACGCTCGTCGCGAGCATCGTCGAGCTGGCTTCGGCCTTCGATCTCGTCACCGTGGCGGAGGGCGTGGAGACCGAGGAGCAACTCGCGGCGCTGCGGGCGCTGCGCTGCAGCCATTCGCAGGGATTTCTCCACAGCGCCGCGGTGCCGGCGCCGGAGATCGAGCAGATGCTCGCCCGCGCGAACGGCTTGCGGGCATGATGGGCCTACCAGGTAAATCCGCCAAACGGCCGCAGGCCAGTTTGGCCAGATGCTAGAATCCAGCCTGGATTTTGCTCGCACATCGCCCACCGGTCACCCCCGGTAGAGCTCTTCATGCACGGTACTGCGCGAGGCGCCGGTTGCCTCGAGTTCGGACGGTTTCGACTCTTCACCCGTCAGCGTGAGCTGCGCTACGGGGACGTGACTGTTCCGCTCGGCTCCCGGGCGTTCGACGTGCTGCTGATTCTGGTTGCGGCCGAGGGCGAGCTCGTCACCAAGGAGGAACTGCTCGCGCGTGTCTGGCCGGGCGCCGTGGTCGAGGAGAGCAACATCCAGGTGCAGGTCTCGGCGCTGCGCAAGGCGCTCGGCAAGGAACGCAATCTCATCCTCACCGTGCCATTGCGCGGCTATCGCTTCACCGGCGTGGTTCGCCCGCTCGATGCCGAGGGCCGGGCGCTGCAGCCTGCCGCGCCGGAGCCGCAGGCGCCGCGCCAGATCCCGACCAACCTGCCGGCGCCGGTGTCGGATTTCATCGGCCGCGAGGCCGAGCTCAGGGAGCTGCGCGAGCTCCTGTGCCACAACCGTCTGGTGAGCGTGGTGGGCACCGGTGGAATCGGCAAGACGCGGCTCGGGCTCGAGGCGGCGCGAGCCACCCTCGAGGAGTTTCCCGATGGTGTCTGGCTCGCCGAGCTCGCGCCCCTCACCGATCCTGACCTGGTGGCAAGCGCCATCAACACGGCATTGGGCCTGCAGAGCGGCGCCGGCCGCTGGACCTCGGAGCGGCTCGCCGCGGCGCTGCGCGGGCGCAGGCTCCTCCTCGTGCTCGATAACTGCGAGCATCTGATCGGCGCGGCCGCCCGCGAGGCAGAGACGCTGCTGCGCGCCGTGCCGGGCGCCTGCATCCTCGCGACCAGTCAGGAGCCTCTGGGGCTCGATGGCGAGTGCACCTACCGGCTGAGCCCGCTGGAGTTTCCCGCCGAGGAGACCGCGGAGCTCGCGGCCGCTCTGCGCCACGACGCGGTCCGCCTCTTCGTGGCGCGCGCCCGCGCCGCCGACCCCCATTTCAGCCTGAGCGAGCGCAACGCCGCGACGGTCGCGACCATCTGCCGCCGCCTCGACGGCATTCCGCTCGCGATCGAGCTTGCCGCCGCCCGGGCCGCGGCGCTCGGGATAGAAGGGCTCGCGCGCCGGTTGGATCTGCGGTTTCACGTGCTCACCGGAGGCCGCCGCACGGCGCTGCCGCGCCACCAGACGTTGCGTGCGACTCTCGACTGGAGCCATCGCCTGCTCGCGGAGCCCGACCGCATCGTGCTGCGGCGGCTCGCCGTATTCGCGGGCAGCTTCAGCCTGGAAGCCGCCGCGAGCGTCGTGGCGGACCCGGCGCTGCCGGAGTGGGAGGTGATCGGACGGATCGCGGAGCTCGTCGACAAATCGCTGGTGGTGGCCGATGCCGCGGGTCGCGAACGGCGCTACCGGCTTCTCGAGACCACGCATGCCTACGCCATGGAGAAGCTCGCCGACAGCGGCGAGTTCGGTTCGCTGGCGCGCCTGCACGCGCAGCACTTTCGCGATCACGTGCGCGCCGCGCTCGCGCTGTGGGAGGAGACTCCGTCGGTGCAATGGCTGGAGATGCAAGCGCCGGAGATCGACAACATCCGCGTTGCGCTCGATTGGGCCTTCGGCGCGGACGGCGATCCTACGCTCGGCATCGAGCTCGCCGCGGCTTCATACGTGCTGTGGTATCTGCTCTCACTGATGCAGGAGGGGCGGGCGCGCCTCGAGCGAGCCACGGGTGCGTTGAGTCCGTCGACTCCGAAGAACGTCGAGGCGCAGCTGCGGTACGGGTATGGATTTCTCTCGACCGGTGAGCCGCGCGGCCGCGCGGTGCCGGCGCTGCAGCGCGCCGTCTCGCTCTGTCGGGAGTCCGGCGAGCCGTTGGATGTCGGACGCGTCCTCAGTTTCTACGGCCTGAACCTCGCGCGCGCCGGTCGGCTCGCGGAGGGGCTGGCCGCGCTCGAGGAGGCGCGCGGACATCTCTCCGCGGCGGCTCATCCCAAGAGCCTCGCCCTCTGCCTCACCAACCTCGCCATCGCGCGCACCGTCGCCGGCGAGTTCCAAGTCGCCAGGGTGCTGCTCGATGAGGCGCTCGCGGTAGGGGCGCACTCCAAGGCCGACTTCTGGGTCTGGCGCGCGCTCATCTACAAGGCGGAGGTGGCATTCGCCGAGGGGCGCCTGGAGGAAGCGATCACCGAGGCGCGCGAAGTCATCGCGCTGGCCCGCACGGCGCGGCGCACGGGAATGCTCGGCCACGCGCTGTGCAATCTCGCCGGCTATCTGATCGCGCACGGCGACCTGGAAGCGGCGGGGAACGCTTTGCGCGAGGGACTGCCGCTGGCGCAGGAGAGCGACCTCGATGCGGTGCTGCTCGCCGGCGGCCTGCAGCACCTGGCCGCCATCGCCGCGCGCGAAAATCGCCTGGAGCGGGCGGCGCAGCTCATCGGCTACGCGCATGCCTTCTTCTCCTCGGAGTTCGAGGGACGCAGTCCCGTCAAGCAGCAGATCCAGGCGCGCATCGTCGAGAGCCTGCGCCGCGCCATGCCGGGCGAGAGACTGACCGAGCTCATGGAGACAGGCGCGCGGTGGTCGGAGGAAGAGGCGATGTCGAGCGCGCTCGAGGCGTGAAGGATGCCGCACTCCGCGCCTATTTAAGAATGCTTAAGGGGCATTAGAGGGCAGCTAAGGATTTGAGCTGCCGGCGGGCGTCATGCTCATCGCGTCGAAAAAGACCGGTGATCGCGCTGCCCATCATGAATCGTCTCGCCCGCTGCGTCCTCAGGCTCCTGCCGCTGTCGGCGGCCCTGCTGCTTTCGGGCTGCCAGTGGGCCATTCTCGATCCCAAGGGTCCGATCGGCGTGCAGGAGCGCTCGATCATCATCACCGCGACGGTGTTGATGCTGATCGTGGTCGTGCCGGTGATCGTCCTCATCCTCATCTTCGCCTGGCGCTATCGGGCGTCGAACGAGCAGGCCGACTACCGGCCGGACTGGTCGCATTCCAACAGCATCGAGGCGGTGGTGTGGCTCATCCCCTGCATCATCATCGCGAGCCTGGGCGTGATCACCTGGAGATCCTCGCACGCGCTCGATCCGTACCGGCCGCTGGATTCCAAGGTGAAGCCGATCCGCATCGATGCGGTGGCGCTCGATTGGAAGTGGCTCTTCATCTATCCGGACCAGAAGGTCGCCACGGTGAACGAGGTCGCCTTCCCCGCGAACGTGCCGGTCGAGTTCCACATCACTTCCGCGACGGTGATGAACGCCTTCTTCATCCCGCAGCTCGGCAGTCAGATCTACGCCATGGCGGGCATGCAGACGCAGCTGCACCTGTTGGCGAACGAGCCGGGAACGTATCAGGGGCTCTCCTCGAACTATAGCGGCGACGGCTTCTCGGGCATGACCTTCAAGGCCATCGCCCTGCCGCAGCAGGGATTCACTGCCTGGCTGGCGAAGGTCGCAGCCGCGCAGCGCTCGCTCGGCGCCAATGCGTACGAGCAGCTTGCCCGGCCGAGCGAAAACGCTCCGGTCGCGTACTACTCGCAGGTGCAGCCGAATCTCTTCGCCGACATCGTCGCCGGCCGGCTGCAGGCGCCCGTCGGCCGGGTGCTCGCGCGCAGTGCACCGCATGCCAAGGCCGGGGCCGGCATGGCCGCGATGAACGGGATGCCCGGCATGCCCGGCATGTCCGCGACCAGGAGGAGCAACTGACCATGCTCGGCAAGCTGACCCTCGCCGCGATTCCCTACCAGAATCCCATCGTGATGAGCGCGGTGGTCTTCATGGTCATCGCCGTGGTCGCCGTGCTCGGCGCCATCACCGCGTTCGGCAAGTGGAAGTACCTCTGGACCGAGTGGCTGACCTCGGTCGATCACAAGAAGATCGGCGCGATGTACATCATCCTCGCCGGGGTGATGCTGCTCAGGGGCTTCGCCGATGCGGTGATGATGCGTGCCCAGCAGGCGCTCGCCTACGGCAGCCACACGGGGTATCTGCCGCCGGAGCACTTCGACCAGGTGTTCAGCGCTCACGGCACGATCATGATCTTCTTCATGGCCATGCCGTTCATGATCGGGCTCATGAACTGCGTGCTGCCGTTGCAGATCGGCGCGCGCGACGTCGCTTTCCCCTTCCTCAACTCGCTCAGCCTCTGGCTGACGGTCGTCGGCGCGATGCTCGTCAACCTCTCGCTCGCCGTCGGCAACTTCGCGCGCACGGGCTGGCTGGCGTACCCGCCGCTCTCGGAACTGCACTTCAGCCCGGGGGTGGGAGTCGACTACTACATCTGGGCGCTGCAGCTATCGGGAATAGGTACCACTCTCACCGGCGTCAACTTCATCGCCACCATTCTCAAGATGCGGGCGCCGGGCATGACGCTGATGCGCATGCCGGTGTTCACCTGGACCGCCCTCTGCACGAACATACTGATCGTCGCGGCGTTCCCGGTCCTCACCGTTTCCCTCGCGCTGCTGACGCTCGACCGCTACCTCGGGATGCATTTCTTCACGAACAGCCTGGGCGGCGATCCGATGATGTACATCAACCTCATCTGGATCTGGGGACACCCCGAGGTCTACATCCTCGTCCTGCCCGCGTTCGGCATCTTCTCCGAGATCATCGCCACCTTCTCGGGCAAGCGCCTCTTCGGCTACACCTCCATGGTGTTCGCCACCATGGCGATCGCGCTTCTCTCCTTCCTCGTGTGGCTGCACCACTTCTTCACCATGGGCTCGGGAGCCGACGTCAACGCCTTCTTCGGAATCACGACGATGGTGATCGCCGTGCCGACGGGGGTGAAGATCTTCAACTGGCTCTTCACGATGTATCGCGGACGGGTGCGTCTCGAGTCACCGGTGCTGTGGACGATCGGTTTCATGATCACCTTCGTGATCGGCGGCATGAGCGGAGTGCTCCTGGCGGTGCCGCCGGCCGACTTCGTGCTGCACAACAGCCTCTTCCTGGTGGCGCACTTCCATAACGTCATCATCGGCGGCGTGGTGTTCGGCGCCATGGCCGGACTCACCTACTGGTTCCCCAAGGTGTTCGGATTCCGCTTGAACGAGACGCTCGGCAAGGCGGCGTTCTGGTGCTGGCTCGTCGGGTTCTACGTGGCCTTCATGCCGCTGTACGTCCTCGGGCTCATGGGGGCGACGCGCCGCATGGACCACTACGACAATCCGGCCTGGCAACCTCTCTTCGTGGTCGCGGCGATCGGTGCGGCCATCATCTTCTGCGGCATCATGCTGCAGCTCGTACAGGTGGTGGTGAGCCTGGCGCAGCGCGAGCGTGCGCGCGACCTGACGGGCGATCCGTGGGGCGGGCGCACGTTGGAGTGGGCGACATCCTCGCCGCCGCCGGCCTATAACTTCGCACGCATTCCGGTGGTTCGCGACCGTGACGCCTTCTGGGACATGAAGCAGCGGGGCGTGGACATGAAGGCGGCAGCCTATCGGCCCATCCACATGCCGCGCAACACCGGCACCGGCTTCGTCATGGCCTTGGTGCTCGGCCTGGCCGGGTTCGCGATGATCTGGCACATCTGGTGGCTCGCGATCGGCGGCGTCGCCGCGGCGGTCGTCGCCCTGATCCGTTACGCCTTCGACGACGATCGCGATTACTACGTCGAAGCGGAAGAGGTGAGGCGGACCGAGACCCTGCGAGGTCGCGCCCAACTGAGGAGCGTATAGCCTATGTCAACCGGCCCCATGACTGCCCACGGCGGGGCACTGGCCTTCCAGCCGGGATACGCCGACAACGCGGCCGATGCGCTGCGGGATCTGCGGCCAGCGAGCGACGCCGTCGATTTCGATTTCGAGCTGGAGCATCATCATGATGCGGCGAGCACGGCGCAGCTCGGCTTCTGGATCTATCTCATGAGCGACTGCCTGCTGTTCGCGGGCCTGTTCGCCACCTATTCGGTGCTGCACGGACGCACGGCGGGCGGCCCCGCGCCTCGAGGCCTCTTCGATCTGCCCTACGTGCTGGCGGAGACCGTGTTCCTGCTCGTGAGCAGCTTCACCTGCGGGCTCGCGACGCTCGCGATGGGGCGGCGCAGCCGCGAGGCGACCCTCGGCTGGCTGGCGGTCACCTTCGTGTTGGGACTGGCGTTCGTCGGCATGGAGGTGCACGAGTTCGCGCACATGATCGCGGTCAATGCGGGCCCCGACCGCAGCGCGTTCCTTTCGAGCTTCTTTACGCTGGTGGCGACGCACGGGCTGCACGTCACTTGCGGCCTCGTCTGGATGGCGGTCATGATGGTGCTGGTGGTGAAGAAGGGCCTCACGCCCGCCACCGAGTCGCGCCTCAACTGCCTGAGCCTCTTCTGGCACTTCCTCGACATCATCTGGGTCGGGGTGTTCTCCCTGGTCTATCTCTTCGGAGTGTCGTGACATGAGCGTTGCCAACGAGGCGGTCGCAGGGCGCGCGCCGCACGGAGCGCTCCACGGCCGTGCGCATCACGGAGCTCACGGCGGGACCCATGCCTCCCGTAAGTCCTACGTCATCGGCTTCCTGCTGGCGATCGCGCTGACGATCGTGCCGTTCGGGCTTGTGATGACCCATGCGTCCGTCGGCACTCCACTCATCATCGCGGTGTTCGCGCTGGCGCAGATCTGCGTGCACGTCGTGTACTTCCTGCACGTCAACCGCTCCGAGGAGCAGCGCTGGAACCTGATGGCGCTCGTCTTCACGGCCATCGTGGTATGCATCATCCTCGGCGGCTCCATCTGGATCATGCACAACCTGTACATCAATATGATGCCGGGGATGATGCAGGGGTCGATGGGTTAGGCGACGCGCTCCTGCGCGTCGAGAGCCACGAGCCGAGCAGGACGAGGCCGAACCCGATCAGCCCCCAGACTCCCAGGCGCTCATCGAGCAGTGCGATGCCGAGGAGCGTGGCGACAGCTGGATTGATGTAAGTGATGATCGACGCGCGCGACGCGCCGGCATTCTTGACCAGGTAAAACATCAGCAGCATGGAAAGCGCGGTGCAGGCCAGGCCCAGTATCACGACGGACCAGAGCGCCAGGGCGCTCGGCATGCGTCTCGGCAGGGAGAGCATCGCCGGGACGAGCAGCACCAGGCTGGCGATGGAGAGACTGCCGGCGACCGGGCCGATCGAGTCGACCGAGTGCAGGTGCCTTTCGATGATGAGCGGGCCGATCGCATAGCCGATGGTCGCGATGAGCACGCACCCCACGCCCGCCCAGGCGAGCGGTCCGGAGAGCGTGCCGAATCCCACCAGTGCAACGACACCCACGAGTCCGACGCAGAGACCGGTCAGCCGCACGGCCCCGAGCCGCTCATGTACGCCGAAAAAACGGGAGATGAGGGCGATCGTGAGCGGCACGGTCGCAATGAGGATGGCCGTGACCGAGGAGGGAATCCAACGCTCGCCCGTCGAGATCGTCGAGAAGGGGACGGCGAACTCCACCAGGGCGAAGGCGAGGATCGCCGTCTTGTGGGCCGTGAGCGAGCGCAGCGCCCCGCGCCGCCAGGCGATGGGCAGCAGGACGAGTGCCGCCAGGGTGATTCGCCCCCAGGCGACATCGAACGGGGACATCTCCTGTACCGCGATCTTGATGAACAGATACGGCACGCCCCAGATGACTCCGAGGGCCAGGAAGGCCAGCCAGGCTCGAGCGCTCACGTGTGCGAGAACCTCTGGCCGGAAAGCCGGCCGCTGATCGAAGCGGCGTAGGTTACGACACCTCGGGCGGCTGCGCCTCCTCCGGGAGTATCATGGCCCGCCCGCCACCAGGAGACCGACGCCATGGCCGCCAGCCCCTCGAGCACCGCCGACAAGCGCCGTCGCTTCCACGAGCTGCATCGCAGCGGCTGCTTCGTCATACCGAATCCCTGGGATGCCGGCAGTGCGCGCTATCTGCAGGCCATGGGATTCAAGGCGCTCGCCAGCACCAGCTCGGGATTTGCGTGGTCGCAAGGTGGTGTCGACGGCGGGATGGCGAGGGCCGCAGTCCTGGCGCACCTGCGCGCGATGGTCGATGCGACCGATCTGCCGATCAACGCCGATTTCGAGAGCGGCTACGCACGTGATCCCGATGGTGTCGGGGAGAGCGTCCGCCTGGCTGTGGAAACGGGTGTGGCCGGACTTTCCATCGAGGACTCGACGGGCGACGCCGCCCAGCCGCTGTACGGGATCGATGACGCGGTCGCGAGGATGCGCGCGGCGCGCAAGGCAATCGACCGGGCGGGAGGCGACACCCTGTTGGTAGGCCGGGCGGAGTGCTTCCTGGTCGGCAGGCCCGACATAGAAGAGACGATCTCGCGTCTGCGGGCGTACGCGAGCGCGGGCGCCGATTGTCTCTACGCTCCGGGTATCCGCACGCCGGAGCATATCCGCCGCGTCGTCGAAAGCGTCGCGCCGAAGCCGGTCAATCTGCTCGTGGGTTACGCGAGCGCGCTCTCGGTGGCGCAGATCGGCGCCCTTGGCGTTCGCCGCATAAGTGTGGGCGGTGCGCTGGCGCGCGCAGCATGGGGTGGCTTCATCCATGCCGCAAAAGCTTTGGCGGAGGGACGCTTCGACGGCTTTGGCGATGCCGTCTCGCACGATACCCTGCAGGCTTTGATGCAGGTGCCCGCGGGCGATCTGCCGATCCGCGGGCTCTAAAGCGCGGCAGCCGCGCGCGCCAACCCGGGCGGACTTGCCGGCCGCGCGCCGCTATACTGCGCGCCCTCCCCGCTCACCCCCTTCGTGCCCGCCAAGCATGTGGTTCAAGAATCTCACCGTCTATCGGCTGCCCGCCGACTGGAGCTGCTCCGCGGCCAGCCTGGAAGAAGCGCTCGCGCGCCGGCCGCTGCAGCCCTGTAGTCCGCTCGAGATGCGCAGCACGGGCTGGGTGCCGCCAGCCACCACGGATCGCCTCCTGCACACGGTGGGCGAGCAGCATCTGGTCGCGCTCGGTGTCAATCAGAAGCTCCTGCCCGCCTCGATAGTGCGGCAGGAAGCGGAGCAGCGCGCGCGGGTCCAGGCGCAGACGCAGGGTTTTCCGGTCGGGCGCCGCCAGATGCGGGCGCTGAAGCTGCAAGCGTTGGATGAGCTGCGCGCACGCGCGCTCACGCGACGGCGCATTACGCGTGGATGGATCGATCAGCGCAACGGTTGGCTCGTCGTCGACTCGGCGAGCGACCGTCGGGCGGAAGAGCTCGTCGAGGCGCTTCGCGACACGCTTGGCAGCCTCGCGGTGCAGAAAGTCGATACGGAGCGGTCTCCCAGCGTGTGCATGGCAGCGTGGCTGATGCAGGCCGACGCGTCGGGATCCTTCTCGATCGAGCAGGACCTCGAGCTGCAGTCAGGCGATCCCGCCAAGGCCATCGTGCGCTATCGCCGGCATCCTCTCGATGGCAAGGAGGTCCGCGCCTATGTCGCTGGCGGCAAGCGGCCCACGCAGCTCGGGCTCACCTGGAATGGCCGCGTCTCGTTCGTGCTGACCGAGAAGTTGCAGATCAAAAGAGTCGAGTTCCTCGAAGTCGCGCCGGAGGGTGGCGACGAGGAGGAGATCGATGCGGCCGAGCAGTTCGATCTGGACTTCGCCGTGATGGCCGGCGAGCTCGCGAACCTGCTCGTGGAGCTGATCCGGGAGTTGGACGGCCGCCAGGCGGCAGGACGCGCCGCCGTGGCCGCGTAAGGCCGCCGCCCCAGACCTCAGGTCGTAGCCGGAGTCGTGGCCGCGAGGGAAGGCCGCTTGCCGATGGCGGCGGCCCACGCGGTAAGCCGCGGCCGGATGGTCCGCCAGTCCTCGCTCGCAAAGCGCAAGTCGAGATATCCCAGGGCGCAGGCGATCGAGATCGTGCCGATGTCGAAGGCCTCGAGTTGCTCGCGCTCCAGCGCGTCCAGGGCGGTGCGAATCTTGAGGAACTGACCGTCGACCCACTGTTGCCAGCGCAGCTCCTTCGGGCGGACGGCTTCCTCGTACCGTGTCAGTACCGCAGCATCCATGATGCCGTCCGCCAGCGCCTGACGGCACAGCGCCGTCCAGCGGGCGGCACCGGCGGCCGGAAAGATGCGGTTGCCGCCTGCGAGCGCATCGAGGTATTCGCAGATGACCGGTGAGTCGTAGAGCGCGCTGCCGTCCTCGAGTATGAGCGCCGGGATCTTGCCGACGGGATTGCTGGCGCGCAGCCCGTCGTGCGGGCTCACCGGTGTCAGAGAGATGCTGATCAGCTCTATCCTGTCACTCAGCTCCAGCTCGTGCGCGGTCACGCGCACTTTGCGCACGTAGGGCGAGGCAGGATTGAAATAGAGCTTCATGGGCGCAGTCTGCTCGACCGTCCGGCGCCTTGCAATCACTCATCCTCATGGATTCGATTACGTGCTGGCCAAGCTAGGCTCTGCCGCCTATCTCGTCGATGTGCCGCAGGAGATCGGCCGGGTCCTCGTAGACCCGTATGGCGCCGGAGCGCTCGAGCTCGTCCTGGCCATAGCCGCCCGACAGCAGACCCACTCCGAGTCCGCGGGCGCGCCGCGCTGCGAGCATGTCCCAGATGCTGTCGCCCACGATCACGGCCGATTCGATGTCGGCACCGAGCCGGGAGGCCGCGGCCAGGAAGAGGTCGGGATCGGGCTTGGCGCGCCGGACATCGTCACGGGTGATGACCGGCACCTGCTCGGGATCGACCCGCAGCGCCTCGAGATTGTATTTCGCCGACCCCATGCGCCCGCTGGTCGCGATGGCCCAGGGAATGCGGGCGTCGGTCAGATAGCGCAGCAAGTCGATCGCGCCGGGCAGCGGCCGGACCCAGCGGGCGAGACGCGCATACGCTTCCGCGTGTTGGCGCTGCAACGTGTCCAGCAGAGCCGGGGTGATCTCGAGGGACGTTTCCCGCAGCAGCATCTCGGTGAAGAGGCCGCCGCTCATGCCGATCTTGCGGTGAATGCGCCATACGGAAAGCTCTATCCCGGCCGCGTGCAGCGCCTCCTGCCAGGCGAGCACGTGCTGGTAGACGCTGTCGACCAGCGTACCATCGAGGTCGAAAAGGAAGCTGACGCTGGAGCTGCTCATGGATCGGGACCTTGGCGGATGTAGACTCGAGAGAGCGACACTCGCATTTTGTCGGAGTCGGCAGATGAAGAAGATAGATGTCTCGACGGCCCAAGTCACGCTCGGCAGCGGCTATCCGGCGCCCTACGACGAGCCGTGCCGGCAACGCAAGCGGCTGCGGTTGGGCGATGCCGCCGGGCTGAGCCAGTTCGGCGTCAATCTGCTGCGCCTGCTGCCCGGCGTCTGGTCCAGCCAGCGCCACTGGCACACGGCCGAGGATGAGTTCATATACATCCTGGAAGGCGAAGTCGTGCTCGTCAGCGACGCCGGTGAGGAAGTGCTGCGGGCGGGCGACTGCGCCGGATTCAAGGCCGGCGAGCCGAACGGGCACCAGCTGCAGAACCGCAGCGACGCGGATGTCGTCCTTCTCGAGATCGGCGCGCGCAATCCTGAGCGCGACGGCGTCGATTATCCCGACATCGACCTCACGATCCGTGCCGGGACGCGCGACTTCCTCCACAAGGACGGCACGCCCTATCCCCGGCGGCCGCGGTGAGGCGCCGCGGCCGCGCTCAGTACGCGAACGCCCGCAGATCGGGCTCTACCCACGAGCGGCGCGCGGCCACCGAAAACAGCCGCTCACGGGACCAGTAGGCGAGCAGCCAATCGGAACGGCCGTGAGGACCCCCGAGCAACTCCGCGAGCGCCGTATGCAGCGGCGTACGGGGCCGATCGGTGAGCCACGTGCGTGCGAGGCGCAGGGAGGCGAGGGTGATCGTCTCGTGATAGCCGCTCGTATCGGTATTCGCGACTCCGGTCGACTCGTTGTACGCGCGGATGAGCGGCGGCAGGTCGTGGAATGCCGCCTCGCCCCGGTTTCGCAGCAGCCAGCACGCCGCGGCGAAATGCGCGGCATGCGTCCAGCCGGATTTCGGCAGAGTGCGGTCGACCAGTCCGCGGGCGATACGCTCGATGTCGGCGTCGGAGATGGGTGATGACATGGTGGGGCTCCTTCGGCGCGCACCGACGAAGCCCAAGCGAACCCCGCCGGCGGCGGGATTTGCGAGAGTGGATGTTCGGACCGGGTGCGGCCTTCAGGCCGTGGAGTCAGAACGAACACGCGCATTGCCCGCGACATTGTTGCGGGTTTGTTGCTGTTTGTGCGGCGCGGTACGCATGCTGCTCAACCTAGCCGTGTTTGCTTCCACTGTCAAGGATCCGCCGTGCGTGCGGAGTTGCTGCTGGGCGGCGCCGCCAATCCGTCCAGATATTCCTGCAGCCGTAACCGGTCCGCTCGTGAGAAGGATCGGTCGATGGACGCGTGAGCCCCTTGCCAAACCGGCACGGCGCGTGCAAGCAGCGATCGGCCCGCCGCCGTCAGTGTGAGGAGGCGGCTGCGCATGTCGGCGGGATCGGCCGACGAAATCACCAGTCCGCGGCGCTGGAGCGGTTTGAGTGCAGCCGTGAGCGTCGTCCGGTCCATGGCGAGGAGGCCGGCCACGGAGCGCATGTTGGGCGGCCGGGGACGGTTCAACGACATCAGCAGCGAGAACTGGCCGTTGGTCAGCCCCAGCGGCCGAAACGCCTGGTCGAAGGATCGGGCCAGCGCACGCGCCGCTCGATGCGCGCGCAGGCAGAGGCACGAGTCCCGGATATGCCGGGTCGTCTCGGCGGAAGGGGCTGCGGCGAGCGGACTGGCGGTTGACATGCGGCAGGCAACATCCTAGTCTAATGAAAGGTTGATATCAACCTATACGCGTGGCGGCTACGATGGATTTGCTCATCCCCATCGAGGAGCGGCGAGAGCCGTTATACCGTCAGATCTACTCCGGTCTGCGCGCACGCATACTGAGCGGCGATCTCGACGGCGGTAAGCGGCTGCCTTCCAGCCGCGATCTCGCGGATCAACTGAACGTCTCGCGCACCGTCGTGCTGCTTGCCTACGAGCAACTCGAGGCGGAGGGGTACCTCGTCGGCCGCACTGGGTCGGGGACCTATGTCTGCAAAGGACTGGCCGGGGAGAGGCGTGTCCACGCACCGCGGGCGCAGACGCGCTTCGAGCTGTCACGCTTCGGTGCATTCGCAGCGGGCAGGGCCTCGGAGCTCGGCCATCCGCAACGAAGCGCACAGCGATTTCGCTACGACTTCACCTATGGCGGCAGCGAGCTGTGGGGCTTTCCGTTCGCGCGCTGGCGGCGGATTCTCTTCGATCATGCCCGGGCGGCGCTGCACGCGTCGGAATACGGATCTGAGGAAAGCAACAATCTGCGTACCGCCCTGTGCGCTCACTTGAGCCGCTCGCGTGGCGTGGTCTGCGACCCGGCGCAGGTGCTTATCGTGAGCGGTCCGCAGCAGGCATTGGACCTCGTCGCCCGCGTTCTCATCGAGCGCGGTCATCCGATGGCGGTGGAGGATCCGGTCTGCAAGGGTATGAGAGACGTCCTGAGCGCAGCCGGAGCGCTGGCAGCGCCGGTGCCAGTTGACGGTGACGGCCTGATTCCGGAGCTGCTGTCGCCCGACGCAAGGGCTGTCTTCGTGACGCCGCATCAGTTTCCAACCGGCGCCATTCTCTCGCTGGACCGCCGCCGGACGCTGCTCCAGTGGGCGGCCAGGGCGAATGCCCTGATCATCGAAGATGACTATGACGGCGAATTCGGATACGAGGGACAGCGGATCGAGTCCCTGCAGGGACTGGATTCGGAGGGCCGCGTCATCTACATCGGCATGTTCTCGCCGATGATCTTCCCGGCTCTGCGGGTGGCCTATCTGGTCGTGCCGCAGGCACTGATTGGCGTGTTCTCCGCCGCCAAGCTGCTGTGTGACAGCCACAGCGGAATTCTGGAGCAGGCGGCGCTCGCGAGCCTGATCACATCCGGGCTGTACGAGCGGCATCTGCGTCGCGTCCGCCGGCACAATGCCGCGGCTCGCGCCGTGCTGCTCGCCGCCGCTGCCGATCATCTCGGCGGGCGCGTGAGCGTGACGGGCGAGGGCGCTGGAGCGCATGTCGTGCTGTGGCTCGATCGCGGTGTGTCCGAGGATGAGGTGATCACCGCCGCGGCAGGACGGGGTGTGCGGGTTGGCGGCGTCTCGCATTACTTCAGCGGCCGGGCTCCTCGGCCCGGAATCCTGCTCGGCTATGCGCGCCTGAAGGAGGCGGCGATCCGCGAAGGCATCAGGCAACTCGCCGCTGCAATGCCATGGCCGCCGCGCGCCGCCGCACTGGACTGAGCTGAGCCAGTCCTCAATGTCCGCTGCCCGCGGGCTGCTGCCACGGCGAGCCATCCGACCACTTGGGCACGATCACGAAGAAGAAGGTCATTGCATCGTGACCGGTAGTGTCGGCCGCAATGAATGATCCGGGGAGGTTTGCGCCCCACTCGGCATCCTGTATTCGAGGCATCATGAACATGATGTGGGGATACCAGGGCCCGGCGGCTGCGTCACTGACATACCCTCCCTTGGACATCATGTAGGCCAGGGCGCCCGGCCCGGGCATGTGTAATTCTCCAGCCGCCCAAGCCACCTGGGTGAGCTCGCGCATCCGCGCCACGGAGTCTCCGGCCAGCACCCACCGCGTCCGCTGCAGATAGTCGGGCAACTCGGAGTCCGCGGCGGCCGGATTGAGGCACTCGGGCCCCCTGATCCTGGGGTTCCAGAATTCCGGATGATCGAAGCTCTGATCCCAGGAGCGGGTTACGAGGCATACGAACCCGTTCGTGCCCTCGCTGCCGGCCGCGTAGCCATGCCTCCGCAGGACCAGCACCTGTGCGTGACTCGAGATGGACGCCGGTGCCGCGCTGCGTGCGAGCGCGATTTCCTGGTCGCGGCTCGCGATCAGGTACTGTGCGAGCGGGGCCATGCTCCGGTATGCGGGTGTGCCGGCCTGGGCCAGGGTCGCGCCGGCGCCGAGGAGCAGTGCGCCAAGAAAGCGCACCGCCCCCGGTGTGGAGTGCTTCATGTTCAGTCTCGTGGTGGCAGAAGGCTAGAAATCGATCTTCAGGTTCGCAAAGACGTACCGCCCCAAGGTGTCATATATCTCCGGATAGGTGTTGCCGTTGAAGAACGGCGGCGCGAAATCCGTGGTCGGCAGGATCGGCGGATCCTTGTCCATCACGTTGTTGACGCCCACCTGCAGCAGGACACCGCTGAAGACCTGGTCGCTGGCGACCAGATCGATGTAATCGCGGCTGCCCAGCCATTGCAGCGCCGGGTTGATCTTTCCCGCGAGCAGGGGCGCGGGGTTCGCAACGTCGACCTCCGTGCGATTGATGTGGCGCCATTTCATCTGGATGCCCATGCCGTGCCATGGAGTCGCCCACGCGACGGTCATCGTATGCTTCCACTTGGGCAGCGGGTTCAGGCAGGTGGCGCCGAAGTAGCCGGCGCAGTTGTAATCTCCGGAGCCCGCGAACGGCTCGATGTCCTTCGAGGCGGTGTATGTGCCGATCAGGTTGAGGTTCATCGAACCGAAGCCGCCGAGGCCCTGGGTGTAGTTGGCCGAGACATCCACGCCCGCGGTCTTCTCGTACCCCAGGTTGAGCAATGGGTCCTCGACATAACCGGTGTCCGAGAACCAGAGCGAGCCCGCCGAGTCGCGGTGGACCATGGAGCAGAACTGCGGGTTGTCGTCGAAGACGCACTGATCCACTATGAGATTGGCGCCATAGCTGCTGATCAGGTCCTTGATCTTGATGTCAAAGAAATCCAGAGTGGCGCTGAAGGTGGGAAGCCAGCGCGGAGTGGTCACGACGCCGAACGTGTAGGTGTCCGCCACTTCGGGCTTCAGCTTCGGATTGCCGCCGACCAGCCCGTTGTACTGACCCGCTGGGTTGTTCGGCGTGCCGAGCCTGCCGTATTGGAGCGCCGTGAGGCCGCTGCGCTGGCATTGTGCAATGGTGGCGGACGCCGGCGAGCCCGAGGAGCTCGCGCAGGGATCGGAGGAGCCGTCGAGGGCGACTATGGTGGAGTCGTACAGCTCCGCGACGTTCGGCACACGCACCGCGCGGTTGTATCCTCCACGGAACCGCATGCTCGAGCTCGGAGACCAATCCAGACCCAGCTTGTAGGTATCAGTCGTGTAGCCGACGTCGTACTTCGAATACCGGTACGCCGTGTCGATCGAGATTTCCTTGACGAAGGGCTTGTCCTGGACCAGCGGAATCCGCACCTCGATGAACGCCTCCTTGACGCCGTAACCTGCGTGCACGGCGTTTATGGGACCACCCGAGCCAGTGCCGTCACCGGCGAGGGTCGGCGAGTCCGGCTGCAGGTTCAGGAACTCTTCACGATACTCCGCGCCGAAATTGAGCCCAAGCCCCTCGTTGGCCGAGGGCAGCTTCCACCCGAGGCCAGTCATGTCGGCAGTAAAGTCCGCATGATAGACGCGCTCCTCCGTGTAGCCTTCGATCAGGCCGGGAAACTCCATGTAAGCGATCGCGGCGGAATTTACCGGCCCGGTGCCCCAGATGTTCCAAGGCACGCAGCCCGGAGCGCCGTTGGCGCCGTTCGCATTCGCTGCACAGACGACTTGACCGGTCTTCGGGCCGGTCACGGCCTGAAGCGCATTGGCCACCGATGCCTTCAGCAGATCGTCGCCGTTTACGTCGGAGCGGACTGTCGTGCCTTCCTGGGCGTACACCTCGTACGACAGGTCATCGTTGATCTGTCCCTTGCTGCCGAGTACGAACCTGTACGAGGTGTGTCTCGTATCGGTCGTGCGGTTGCCGCCCTCGAAGTTCCGGCGGCCGAACTGCACCTGAACTGTTTGCGTGGCAGCAGGTCCGGGAGCCGTGCACCCGAGCGTGATCGCCTCCTGCCCGGACAGGTAGGGATTGCTGCAATTGACGGTCCACTGCCCGTCAGGCTGACCCGAAAATGGATTCGAGCCTGTGCCGCTGCCGACGAACGCGCCACTGGGTGCGATTTGCGCCACGGAGTGGTCATCCAGGAACATGAGAGAGGCATATACCTGATGATTGTCGTCGATGTTGTAGTGGGCGAAGCTGCCGGCGTTCCAGCGCTCGTCGGGTCTCATGTAGTAGTTCAGTGCGCCGAAGTTGAATAGATCGGCGCTCGTGCTGGGAACGAATTGGCCGGTGGCGGGATTTACCGTCAGCAATGGGGAGAATGATGCCGGTGTCGACGTTCCGGGGACGAATCCGGCGGAATAGAAGGTGCCCGTGGCATCGGTTCCGGATCCGGCGCACTGTGGAGCGCCGGCTCTGCTCGTACCCAGCGAACAGCGGCTGAAATCCCGAGCCGACTCCAATACCGGAGAGGTTCTGCGGTATCCGAGGTACGCCACGGCATTGCCTTTGCCATCGGCAAAGTTGCCGCCGAGAATCATCGTGATGTCCTTGGTCGTGCCGTCCATCACGGAGCTGGGCGCCGAGCCGAATCCCGCCTTGGGCGAGAACTGCCCGAAGTAGTTGTGCTGATCATGCTGGTACGCTGACCCGTTTACGTTCACCTCGAATCCCTGGAAGTGGTCATTCATGACGAAGTTGACCACCCCTGCCACGGCGTCCGCGCCGTACACCGCGGCTGCTCCGCCGGTCAGCACGTCGACGCGCTCGACCAGCGCAATCGGGATGGTGTCCAGGTCGGCGGCATTGGCGTCGAGCACGACGTTGGTCGGCTGACCGGGCATCATGCGCTTGCCGTCGACCAGCACCAGGGTGCGCTGCGGTCCGAGATCGCGCAGGTTGACCTCGGCCGTGCCGGTGGCCGCGTTTGAGGCCATTGCACCCTGGTCGGCCACGACCTGGGGAAGGCTGTTGAGCACGTCCTCGACCGATGTGACGCCCTGACTGGCGATCTGCCTGGCGCTGATCGCGGTCACGGGGCTGATCGAGCTCAGTCCGGGCTGCACGATGCGCGAGCCCGTGACCACGACCTCCTGCAGGGCCGGCGCCGGCGGATCGTTCGAAGGCGGTGGTGTCGCCGCGTCCGCCGCGGCTGCAACAGCCGGTAGCGTCACCGAGGCAGCCGCGGCATTGGCGAGCGCCAGGCGAATGGCTCGACTCAGAATCGTGTTTCTCGACATCATTTTGCTCCCGAGACTCGTACGTAAGAGGTTCTTTGCCGCAAGCCCATCTGCCTGAAGATCCTTTGACACTGGCGCACTCCCAGCTCGATACCGAAGCGGCGCCACAGGTGCGCGGAGATCGCTCTGCCGTCCCAGGACACGGCCGCGAAGCCGAATTCCTGCGGATCGCGCTGCAGATCCGCTTCCAGCACGCCCCACTGTGTCGGATCGAGCGTGCGCGGCCGCCCACCCCTGCTGCCGTCACGCAGGGCTCCCAGGCCTCCCCGGCTGAAGCGCCGCACCCAACGCTGCACGGTTGAGTCGTCCTCGCCGAAGAGCGTCGCGACCTGCCGGCAGGAGTGGCCGGCAGCCAACAGCAACAGGCCGTGAAGGCGGTGGTCGTAACGCGACTCCTCGCTGCGTCCGAGCTCCTGCTGGATGACTATCCTCACGACCTGGGAGTCTTCGATATGCAGTTTGCGCATCGGTCTTCTCGTGGTATTGAACTGACATCCCGGCGCCGCGTGTTGCGGCTCGTCGTGTATCCCCGAAGCCACGGTTTGCTCGGAGTCTAGGGAGCGGCGGTCGCGTCACAAGAGCCGCTTTCTGCACGCGCGGTGTGGCCATTCGAGTGGCCTCGTCGGGCGGTCGTGAAGTGGCTCCTGTCAGGAGCGCCGGACCGACTCGTTTTCGTCGCTGTCAAGGGCGTCTGCCGCTTCACATGACACTCGAGGCGTTCGAGCCGCGGGGATGGCTCTTCATCGGCCATTCCGAGAGCCTGATCGACGTGTGCGACAGTGTCGAAATGGCCGCGCAGCGGCTCGACGCTTTGTCTCGGATCGAGGTCGCGAAGCGCGGGACGGGGACCGCGTGATGCCGGGATGCGCTCTGATCGCGCCCGGCGACCTTTACATGCTGCTACAGCGCAGCGGTGCGCAATATCACGTCGAGGTCCGGGAGCTGCGCCTGAGCGCGCCGCTCAGCCGGCCGGCGAGGCGCCTGTCAGGCGCGCGATGCGCTCGAGCGCCGGCGGATGTGAATAGTAGAAGGCGGTGTAGAGCGGATCGGGCGTGAGTGTGCTCGCGTTGTCGCGATACAGCTTGACCAGGGCCGAGGCGAGCTCCCGCGCGCTCGCGTGCTGGGAGGCGAAATGGTCCGCGGCGAACTCGTGGCGGCGCGACCAGAGCGAGCCGAGCGGCGTGGTGAAGAAGAGCGCCACGGGTCCCGCCAGCGCGAAGAGCAGGAGCGCGGCGTGCGCCGACGGGCTCGGTACACCGAGCGCCAGGTAGAAGCCCGGCTTGCCGGCGAGCCAGCCCAGGAGCGCGAATCCGACCAGCATCGTGACGACCGAGACGAGCAGCCTCTGGCGGACATGTTTGAGGCGAAAGTGCCCGAGCTCGTGCGCGAGCACGGCCTCGATCTCCGCGGATGCGAGCTGCTTGAGCAGGGTATCGAAGAACACGATGCGCTTCTGCCGGCCTATGCCGGTGAAGTACGCATTGCCATGGGCGGACCGGCGGGAGCCGTCGATGACGAAGACGCCGCTCGAGCGGAAGCCGCAACGCGCAAGCAGGGCTTCGATGCGGTCTTTGAGAGAAGCGTCCTCGAGCGGCGAGAACTTGTTGAATAGCGGTGCGATGAAAGCGGGCCAGGCCCAAGTGACGAGCAGGGTCACCGCGAGCCAGACACCGAACGCCGCGAGCCACCACCAGCGGCCGGCACGATCCATCAGCGCCAGGACCGCGAGAACCAACGGACCGCCGATCAGCGCGGCGAGCGCGATTCCCTTGCAGAGATCGGTCAGGAAGATCAAGGGAGTCGTGCGGTTGAATCCGAAACGGGCCTCGACCCGGAAGGTGCGCACCAGCGACAGGGGTAGACCGACTACGCCTATCACGGCGGCAACCGTGGCGATGACGACGATTCCGATCCACGGCTCACCCCAGCCCGTGTGCCGCCACAGGGCGTCGATGGCCGCGATGCCGCCGCCTGCGGTCAGAGCCAGAGTCAGCGCCGCGTTGATCACCGTGCCGACCCTTCCCAGCCTGACTTTGGCGGCGGTGTAGTCGGCGGCTTTGCGATGATCTTCGGGCGAGAGCGAGCCGGCAAAGGGCTCCGGGATGCGATTGCGGTGCGCCTCGACCGCCGCGATCTGACGCGCGGCGAGCCACAGCTCCACTGCGGTGGCGACCGCGACGGCGGCGATGAAAAGTATCGTGGGCCAATGCATCGGGGTAGTGTACTGCGTACTCACGTCCCGCAGAACGTCTGAAGTACACGTTCCTCCGTACGGGGTGGTTGGGCGTACTCACTCCTCTCCGGTTGGGTGTCGAAGGGATGCTGCACGACTCCGAGGAGGATGCGGAACGGCTGGTAATCGCCTGCCTCAGCGGCTTCCAGCGCGGCGTGCACCCGGTGATTGCGTGGAATGAAGACGGGATTGGCGGCGCGCATGTCGGCGAGTCTCTCGGCCGGGGGCTGCGGGTCGCGAGCCATGAGGGACCGCCAGTCGCGCAGCCAGGGTTCGATGTCCGCGGGCTCCGCTGCGAACAGCTCACGCACCTGCGGCTCCTCGTCGGGCTTCTGCGCGGCCATCGTGAGCCTGTGGAATGTAAGTGTGAAGTCGGCGTGAGACCTCTGCATCTGAGCGAGCAGTCGCTGCACGAGCTCGGCGTCGCCATCCGCGGGAGTCGAGAGGCCGATTTTGCGGCGCATGCCGGCGAGGAACCGCGCTTCGAATTGCGCGATGAAGGGCTCGATCGTCGCCGTGGCGAGCTCGATCGCCTTCTCGGTCTGCGGGTCGATCAGCGGCAGCAGGGTCTCGGCGAGTCGCGCCAGATTCCATTGGGCGATGGCGGGCTGATTGCGGAAGGCGTACCGCCCCTGGTGGTCGATCGAGCTGTATACCGTGTTGGGATCATAGGTGTCCATGAAGGCGCACGGGCCGTAGTCGATCGTCTCCCCCGCGATCGACATGTTGTCCGTGTTCATGACGCCATGGATGAAGCCGACCCGCATCCAGTCGGCGATCAGCGCGGCCTGGCGGCGCGCAACGCCCGCAAGTACGGAGAGCGCGGGCACCGCGGCATCCGCGGCCTCGGGGTAGTGCCGCGCGATGACATACTCCAACAGCGCACGCAGAGCGTCCTCGTCACCACGCGCGGCGAAGTACTGGAACGTACCTACGCGAACATGGCTCGCGGCGACACGGGTCAGGACCGCACCGGGCAACGGGCTGTCGCGATATACCTGCTCGCCTGTGGTGACGACGGCGAGTGAACGGGTGGTGGCGATGCCAAGCGCGTGCATGGCTTCGCTGATCAGGTATTCCCGCAGCATGGGCCCGAGCGCCGCACGCCCGTCGCCTCTGCGGGAGAAGGGCGTGATGCCCGCGCCTTTGAGCTGCAAGTCGCGCAGGGTCCCGTCCGGGGCACGAAGCTCGCCCAGCAGGATTGCTCGACCATCACCCAGCGTTGGCACGAAGCCGCCGAACTGGTGGCCGGCGTAGGCCATGGCGATGGGGACGGCGTCCTCGGGCAGCCGATTCCCGGACAGGATGGCCGCCGCCTCGGGCTCCAGCACTGCCGCGTCGAGGCCGAGATCCTCCGCCAGGCGGGTGTTGAACACGACGAGCTTCGGGTCCGGCACGGCGGTCGGAGCGACTCGCGCATGGAATTGGCGCGGCAGGGCGGCGTAGCTGTGCTGGAATCCCAGGCGCATCTACGTGCGCGCGCGAGCCGGCAGCGCGGGAAATATCGCGTCGTCCCTCGGTACGGAACCGCGCTGGCTCACGATGATCGCGGCGGCGCTGTTCGCGTAGGCCGCGGCGTCCGCTCTGTCGCACCCTGAAATCCTGGCCGCCATGTAACCGGCGAGGTGCGAATCGCCCGCGCCCGCGGTATCACCGATGACGGTCACAGGCTCGGTCGGTACGTGGCGATAGTCCCGCCCCGATCCGACCCAGCATCCCTCGGGGCCGCCGCGGATCAGATATTCGGCTGAGAGGCCGCTCACGCGCTCGATGATCTGCTGAGTGCTCGCCGCGCCCCAGAGAGTCTTCTCGTCTTCGCCGCCGGTGGCGATCACGGCAGCGAGTCGCTCGAATGCACCGATCCGCTCCCGTGCCTCGGCTTCGCTGTCCCAGAGGCGCCTGCGGAAATTGCAGTCGAAAACGACCCGGCAGCCGTCGCGATGCCGAGCCACCCAGTCGCGGAGGTGCTCGAAGCTCGCCCGTGAGCAGAGGGCGAGCGTGATGCCGGTGACCAGAAGAAGCTGGGGATCGCCGAGGAGCTCCTCGAAGCGGGCGCCATCGGCGGACTGCAGGAATGCGCGCGCGGCAGACTGCGCCCGCCAGTAGGAGAAGCCGGGATGGCCCGCCGGGTCGAGAGGCAGCCCGTAGATGCCGGGCTCGCCCGCGAGCGGCGGCTCGATGACGTGGATCCTTGCGCGCGTCAGCCGCTCCCGCAGCCAGGCGGAGTAGCTGCTGTCGCCGAGCGCGGTGACCAGCGAGATCTGCTTCTCCCCGGCATCCAGCATTCTGCAGAGGCAGATCATGGAGTTGGCGACATCGCCGCCGAAAGCCAGGCGCACTCCGTGATCGGCCGCCGGCTGCAGCTCCAGCAGCGGCTCGCCCAGCGCCGCGATGCGCTGGACCTGCGTCCACTGCCATCCGACGCGATCTCGTGCGGTTGCCATGCCGGCAAGCCTACACGACCGATGTCGGGCGCGCGAGGCTAGTGTGATGTCACGTCGAGGGTCTTGCGGAAGAAAGCGAGTGCGGCGGCGTTGATTTGCCGGTGTACGGCGGCCCGGTCGACGCCCGGCGGATCCGTGCAGAGGTCCGGCTCGGCGCGCGCCAACTCACGCGAGCAGGGAGAGAGAAAGACATAGTGGCCCGCCCCGGGAACCATCTTGATGGCGACGAGCGTCTTCATCAGCGGCGCGATGTGCAAAGGGTTGTAGCGTGGGAGCGAGCGCGGTGATGGGTATGACGAGCCATATCGAGGCCATCCAGCGACAAACCCGGCGTTGACTCATGCCTCGCCCCGGACAGTGGCGCCGCGAGGGAGGTCCGAGCCGGCTGTCGCAAGTGCCAGGGACGATATGAGCGCCATGGGATGAGTCTCAAAAGCTGCGGACAGGAGTGAAACCGTCGGGGCCCCAGTATTCGCTGCCCACGCCGTGGTGGGCGAAGAAGAGTCCCCGCGGATCGTATCTCATCTTGACTGCGAGCAGCCGTTCGTAGTGGCTGCCCCAGAAAGAGTGCTGCCAGTCCTTCTCGAAGAAATCGCTCTCGGAAACATACGAGCCGCCGTTGGGAGCGGCGCCGCGGAGTGCAGCAATGGAGCTGGCGATGGCAGAGGCATCGTGGTCTGCGGCCGGAAGATCGGGTGCCGCACCGGGCAATCCCGCGTAGGCGGCCGGGCCGTTGGAGCCGAGTATGGCCAGCGCGAAGGCGTCGAGAACAGTCGGGTTGGTGGCGGTATCTCGCGCCGCCGCCACCGCCTCCTGCGGCGCGCCGGCGAGACCCTTGTTGAAGTGCAGCGACACCGGCCAGCGTTTGCCGGCTTCAAACAGGGCGTCGACGAGACGGGCACGCTGTCCCTCTTCGAGGAGCGAGCGGGGGAGCCACAACGATGCATAGCCGTACAGGAACTGCCCGGCCTGATCGCCGTCGCCCGCCCACCAGACGTGATGCGCGGGAGCTCCAGGTCTGTCGTCGTGCCTCATCACGCCAGGCACGATCTTGTTCATGAACCCCGGGTCCCACCAGTGCCTCGCGGGAACCGTGAGCATCTGCGGCGGTTCCGTGATCCGGAATTCCTGCGGTGAGGCTGCCGCCCAGGCGAAGAAGGGATGCCAGATGGCGCTGATCTGCTCCCGGGTCAGCCCCTGACAGACCATTGACACGGCGAACGTCAGGTTGGAATGGAAGTGCACCGTTTCGCCCCAGTGCGGGTTGAGCAGGTTGTCACGGCAGAACAGGGTGAACCGGTCGATCAGGCGCTTGAACGCCGCCGCGGAAGTCGCCTGGATCGTTGCGACGACAGCGCCGCCCAGGTCGGCCAATTCGCGCATCCGCAACGTGACCCTGGTGACGACCCCGAAAGCTCCGCCGCCTCCGCCTTTCAATGCCCAGAACAAATCCGGGTCTCTGCGGGCATTGACGATGCGCACCCTGCCATCCGCCGTAACCACTTCAGCCTGCATCAGGCCGGATGCTGCCGTGCCGTAGCGCTTGGAGAGGCTTCCAAATCCACCACTTTGTATGAGGCCCGCGACCCCGACGGTGCCGCATCCGCCGCCCTGGACATAGCGTCCCGCCTGGGTGGTGACCGCGTGATACGCATCCATCCACACCGCACCCGCTCCAATCGTGACCGCCGGCTGCGGCTCCTCTCCGGGGCAGTTCTTGGGCACGAAAGACTCATGCAGGACGATGTCGTCCATCGCCCGCGTCCAGATGAGCAGTGAGTCGGGAGCGTTGGAGGTCCCTTGATAGCTGTGGCCGCCGCCTTTGATGACCGGCATGAGATCGTGCTCGCGCGCGAAGTCGACCGCCGCCGCGACGTCGGCGGCGCCAATTGCACGCACCGCATAAACACTGGGTGTCGAGCGCCAGGCATGCGCATAGCCCGAAGCCTGTGTGAGCCCGGGCTGGTCCCGCAGGTAGTAGGGGTTGTGCAGATGCTCGATCGCGTCCGTGCAGGCCCTGTCGCTCGGACTGCGCCCGCAGGCGGCGAAGGGCGAGGAGACCTCGAGCAGCCGGCCGCCGACCTTGCGGTTCAGCGCCTGCCACTGGGCGGCGCTGGGCCAGTTCCGGTCGGTCGGACGGACGCGCCGCCGCGGCAGCCGCTCGTGACCCGGAATCGGTACCGCCCCGAGAGCACCCGCTAGCGGAACGGCCGCAAGACCCTGGAGCACAGCTCTTCTTTTCATGGGACCCTCCCGCATTTCAGGCCCGAAAGGTACGGGCTTTCGGGCGAGGCAGGCAAGCGCAGAGGTGACGCGCGGCGCTGCGCGGGGGCGAATGGCGGCACGGCAGGGACGAAATTCAGCGGAGCAGCCGCTGGAGACTTCCCATGTGATCGGCGCCCAGACCGCCAGATGTACGCCGTACTGGGCCCGGTCAGCGATCGCGGTGAAGACATTGGAGATCGCGCTGGCCGTGAGCATCACTACGAGGAAGGCCATTTGTCCGCGGAAAACCCGGCGTGCGGTAGTGGGCTCGAGGACCTGGACGGTATCCATGGCAATGGCGGCGGCTGTCTCGGCGACACTATCTCGTGGCGGCAGACGGGCGAGCAATCGGAGCTACGGCCGAGGCGCCGGCGGCGCGGCCTGCGGACCCGGCCGTCTGCTTGGCCGTTGAGAGATGATGAAAGCCGCCCCGCGGCTGCAGCTTTGCCGGACAGATTGATGGACAGCAGGTCTTTGCAGCCGCAGATCCCGGTCCCAGCGCCCGAGAGCGTGTATGCGGCCAAGACCGCTCGGCTGCGGTACGTCACGGACCGGCTGCCAGGCATCACCCGCCGCCGGCTCGGGGGAGCCTTCGCCTATCGGGACGCCAAAGGGAAGGTAATCAGGGATAGCGCTGAGCTCGCCCGGATCAAGGCGCTCGCGGTGCCGCCCGCATGGACCGATGTATGGATCTGTCCGTTCGAGCACGGGCACCTGCAGGCCACCGGGCGGGACGCGCGGCGGCGCAAGCAGTATCGCTACCACCCGCGGTGGCGGCGTACTCGCGATGAGACGAAATACGAGCACATGCCCGAGTTCGGCCAGGCGCTGCCGGCCATTCGCCGCCGGGTCGCAGCGGACCTGGGCCTGGCGGATCTGCCGCGCGAGAAGGTGCTCGCCGCGGTGGTTCGTCTGCTGGAGGACACGTTGGCCCGGGTGGGCAATCCGGAGTACGCCTCGCAGAACAACACGTTCGGGCTGACCACGCTGCGCAACCGGCACGTGCGGATCACGCGCGGTCGCATCGAGCTCGACTTTCGCGCCAAGCACGGCATCCGTCACGTCAGCCGGGTGAGCGACCGCAAGCTGGCGCGAGTGGTGAAGAACTGCCGCGACCTGCCGGGCTCCGAGCTCTTCCAGTACATCGACGAGGCCGGGGAGCGGCACGGCATCGACTCTGCGGACGTCAACGATTATCTGCGCGAAATCTCGGGCAGCGACATCACCGCCAAGGACTTCCGCACCTGGGCCGCGACCCATCTCGCCGTTCTGGCGCTGGCCGCTCAGGAGCAGGAGCCGCCGACGAAGAAGGCGCAGGTCGCGGCCGTCAGGCAGGTCGCCGGGCGGTTGGGCAACACGCCGGCGATCTGCCGCAAGTGCTACATCCATCCGGCGGTGCTGGAAGGTTATCTCAACGGCAGCCTGCGCAGGACGCTCGCGGCGGTGGGACAGGAGGACGAGCCAGCGGAGATGTGGCGCATCGAGCGGAGGGTCATGCGGTTTCTGGCAGCGCAGAGCAACGCCGATCGGCGGGGCTGAGCGGAGGTCCGCCGCCGAAGCGCGCCTGACGGCTAACGAGTTGGCACGGCGTCGAAAGCGACAGTCAGCCGAGGCTGCGGACTCTGGAAGGGTACGGTGCCGTGCCAGAAATATGAAGGGAAGAGCACCAGCATGCCGGGTGTTGGACGGACCGAGTATTCGGGCTCGAGCGATGGAGTCGTCAGGATGCCGGGCTTGCCGAAGCTGAGTATGCCCTCGTCCGTGCGGGCCTGCGCCATGACGTCCGGCAGCTCGACGTAGAAAGCCGAGGAGATCCAGCCGCGCGGGTGGACGTGGCTCATGTGAAAGCCGCGATTGCGTAGCCGCACCGACCAGCTGCCGTTGAATCGCCACGGGCCGTTGTTGCGCCGGCGTAGGGCGTCGGTGCCGTGGCCTATGTGCTTCAGGTATCGCTCGATCGGGGCGGCAAAGGCATGGAAGAGCCCGCGGATCGCCGGGTCCGCGCTGCGTATCAGGTCCTGCGTCGTCTCGGTGCCGTGACGCAGCGATTGGAAGAGAAGCGCGTGACCGTTGGGATCGTGTCGGCGGTTGAGACTGCTCGTGAGATCCGCGAGAAAGCTCGCGACGTCCTGCCAGGGCGGTGGCGGCTCGATCTCGAGCGGCAGAACTAGGCTGCGGTAATCACAGAGTTGCGCGTAGCGCGCATCGCCCAACATGCGCAATGCCGTCGTCTGCAGTGCGATCAGATACTGATCGTCCGGCGCCTGGAGCAACAGCGCCTCGCATTGCTCCAGAGCCGCGGGAGCATCGCCGACGCCGAGTTGCGCGGCCGCGAGCAGGCCGCGGGCCGAACTGCTGTCGGGCATGTGATGCATGGCACGCTGCGCGAGCGACAGCGCCCTAGCCGAGTCAAAATCGAGTGCCGACAGTCCTGCACGCACCAACAGCACGGGCGGCGCCCGGGGACGCTCGGCCCGGGGAGCGAGGCAATCGTACGCGCCGCGCGCATCGCCGGCGCCCTGCAGGATGGCTGCCTTGGTTGCCCAGAGCGCATCGTCATTGGCAAACGTTCGCAATGCGTCATCGAGCGCTTCCGTGGCCTGCGCGAGATCACCCGTGCGGATCCAGACGAGCTGCGCCAGGCTGTTGTGTGCCTCAGCGAGGCGTGGCTCGAGCCGGAGGCAATCACGAAGTGCGGTCTCGGCGCGGCTGTTGGCGCCCTCCGCCATCAGGCTCTTCGCATAGGTCAGGCAAAGCGTGGGGGTTCTGAAGCCACGCGCCAGAGCCCGGTGCGCGATCTGCGCGGCCTCGGCATGGCGGCCGGCCGCGTTGAGGGCGATCGCGAGCGGCTGCGCCGGGGCGGGACTGTCGGTCGCCGCGCCCGCGAGGTTCCCGTAAAAAGAGATGGCTTCGGCCTGTCGGCCGAGCGCGACCAGCGCCGCGACGTGCTGGGTGGCGAGCTCCGGATCCAGCCTGTCTTTCGTGCAAAAGGGCGCGGCCAGCGCCAACGCCTGCGCGGCCCGTCCGGTGTCGTTGCAGTAGCGCGCCAGCGCCAGCGCTGCGCGTGGATCAGGGCTGGCTGCGGTGGCGGCACGCTGCAGCACGGTCTCGGCTTCGGCGCCGCGACCGCTGGCAAGCAGCAGCTCGCCGAGCGTAGTCAGCGTCGGCGTCCAGCCTGGATCGATCTGCAGAGCACGCCGCAGCAGGGCTTCGGCGGCGGCCGCATTCCCCAGCGCCAGCTGGGTGCCGGCGAGGAGCCGCTGGGCTTCGACGAAGGTGGGATTTGCCGCGACGATGGCCTCGAGCTGCTCGTGCGCCGCGCGAAACTGGCCGGCCTGAAGCAGGCGGGCGGCGCCACGCACGGCATCGAGGACGGAGGGGGGAATGGCCACTTGAGCGAGGATCCGAAATCACCGGCGGTGCCGCGGATTCTCGCACGGAAAGACGAGAAAAACCCCCTCGCGCCTGGCGACGCGAGGGGCCATGAGGGACTAAAACTTGTAATTGGCTGTGACGTTGACCTCCCGGCCGGGGAACGGCCGGCCGAGGAGCACCCCGCCGAGGCCCGTGGCCGCGCCGAAGATGCGCGCGTTGCCTTCGGTCAGGGCGATCGTGTTGGAGAGGTTGGTTCCCTGCAGCGTCAGCTCCCAGTGATCGCCGATGTCGGTATCGAGCCCGCCACCCACCATGGTGTAAGTGCCCAGGGGCTCCAGGCCCGCCTGGTCCTCATAGCGCTTGCCGACGTACTCGACGTTCATCCAGGCCGAAACGTCGCCCCACGGGACTGCAACCGTGTAGCTCGGCTGCGCCAGCAAGTGCACGTTCGGCTGACGCTGCAGCGGTGCGCCGTTGAAGCTTGCGCATGCCGCCGTGCCGAAGATGTTGGTGTACGGGAAGCACGCGCTGTCGTGCTGATATACGCCATGCATGTAGTCGGCGATCAGCCTCAAGCTGAGGCCACTGAACGGCCCGATGTATCCGTCGAAGTCGACGCCGTAGGTCTGCGAGCCGTAGGTCACGAACTTTCCGGGTATCGGCTCTCCCGTCGGGGTCGACTCCCCGGCGAGCAGACCGCTGAACTCACGGCTGTACGCACTGATGTCCACATAGGCCAGGTGCGGCTGCCACTTGAATCCCACCTCGTAGTTCTTCACCGTTTCGAGGGGCGCGAAGCCGGTCGGACTCAGATCCGCCTGGCGGATACCGTTGTCGAAATCGTCGTAGTGCACGCCGTTGTTGAGGCGCACGTATGCGCTCATGTTGGGCTGGAACTCGTAGTTCACGCCGCCCGTGAAGGTCGGACGCGTCCGGGTGTAGTGCTCCCAGTCCCAGGTGCCGTTACAGACCGGCACCCCGATGTCATAGAGGTCGTACTGCGTCCCGAGCTGCGTCGCTGTGGTATTGCACGTCCGCTGATGGGCGTCGATGTTCTCGAGCCGCGTGCCGGCCTGGAACAGCCACGGGCCCAGCTTCCATGAATCCAACAGGTAGCCGGCGATGTTGCGCGCATTGCCGTGCTCGGCGATGTCGAAGTTGCCGTTCTCGTTGACGAATCCCTGCGGGCTGGTCAGGTTGTAGGTGTTGACGCCTGAGACATAGCTCAGGTCGATCGGCGTGGCGTTGTTCGTGTTCGTCATCAGCTGCTGATTGCCGAGCGACCACTTGTCATTGTCCTCATACACGGCCAGGTAGACGCCGCCCGTCAGAGTGTTTCCCGTGAAGACCTCGCGGCTGACCCGGAATTCGTCCGCGAAGTTCTGCAGCGACTTCTGGATGAACCACCAGCCCTGCTGGATCACGCTCGTGGAGAGCGGGACGGGCTGGCCGTTTGTGGCGTAGATAGCCTGCACGTTGTCGCTGAGCGGCAGGCCCTGGCCGTTGGTGCCGAGGTTGTTCGTGTCCACGGCGGTCGCTCCGTTGCAGTAACCCGCCGGCTCCGGCACCTGGCAGCCGTAGAGGTAATAGCTCAGGGGCCGGGGATTGGGGCCCGAGAAGAAGGCGTTGGTGTCGAGGCCGCCGCCGTCGGCGATGAATCCATTGTGGAACGTCCAGCCGCCGATCGTCTGGTCGTAGTTGCTGCCGAAGAAATACATTTGCGTGCCGCGGCCGTTGGCAAGGGTTGCGCTCTGCATGTTGCCGAAGGGGCCCGGTACGGTCGCGTTCTCGTTGGCGTAGCTGCCATAGGTGGCGGTGAGGGGATTGAAGCCAGGGTAGGCGGAGAAGGAGCCGATCGAGCTCTCGATGACCGGAATCGGCGCAATGAACTGGTTCTTGTCATCGAGTACCCGACCCCAGAACGTGACCGAGCCGCCATCGAGGTCGTGTTTCAGGGTGGCTGTGAACTGGCCGCCGTCGTCGGAGGGGTACTGCGGATTGCGTACTCCCTGCGACTTGCGATAGAAGCCGCCGACGCTGCCATACCACCCTTCGGCAATCTTGAAGCCATAATAGGTGTCGGCCCGCCAGTAGCCTTCGTTGCCGTAAGTGGCACTCACCTGGCCGCCGGACGCCGTGTCACCCGTCTTCAGGATGTAGTTGGAGCTGGCGCCCATCTGCGCAGGTCCCAGCAGCGCTCCCGGGCCGCCCTGTACGACCTCGACCCGCTGGATCGTGTTGTCGAGGCGGAAGAGTGAGCTCGAGTCCATGAACGACAGGTTCGGCATGCCATAAAGGGGCATGCCTTCGATCATGTTGGTGAAGAACGGCGAGTCGCCGCCGCTCGGGAATCCCGCCACTTCGATATTGGCGCCGGTCTGCCCGCCCGAGGCTTCCGGCCAGAGGCCAGGCGAGAGCTTGAGGATGTCGGCAGAGCTCAGGGGGTTGGCTCGCTTGATCACCCCGGCATCGGCCGAGACGATGTTGTAGCTGGCGTCGATCATCTTGACCCGGGATGCCGTGGCGGTGACGACCACCTCTTGCAGCGAGCCTGAGGTCGCGGCCGCCCCAAGGCCGGTGCTGGGCGGGGTGATCGGGGGAGCTACCGTGGGAGCTGCCTGTTGATCCGCGGCCTGCGCGTGAGCCGCGCCGGAGGCGGCGAGACCGGCAGCCGCTCCCAGGATGCCGGCAACCATTACCGCGACGCTCGAGCGACGTGCGCTGGCGAAGGAACCGGAACGGGAAGGGACGGTTCGGATGTGCTGCGGCCGCACGGAACGGGCGCCCCCGCGGGGCGACATCTTGGCTTTGACTCTCATGCAAATTCCCCCAATAAGAAGTGCCGCCCTGAGCGGGCGGCGAGACCCAATGCGGTGATCACCCTCGTCCGGAAGCGATCGTTGTGCAATCGCAACATCCGCGGCGCGCTCCCTGGGCCAAGCCTGCGGGCGGCGCGATTCTCCAAAACGACCGGTACGGATCGAGCGGTCATCTTGGGAGTAGACGTTTGAGCCGTGGAACTCCGCTATCCGGCTTGCAACGAAATTTTCACGCAGCGTCGGATTGGCCTGCGCGTGCCACCGAGAGTGCCGCCAAGGGTGACGGCGGCGGATGAACAGGCTATAAGTCGCCGATTCGCCACAAGCCGGTGGAGGACGCTCCCGCCCATGAGTCATTCACGAGCACTGATGCTGAGAGCCGCGGCCGCCTGCCTCTTGCTCGGCGTGCCTCGGGCCGTCACCTGGGCGCGGCCGGCGCAGCTCGCCTTCCAGGTGAGCGAGGGCGGGATTCTCAATTACTTCCAGCGCGATGGCTCTGTCGCGTCCCACCTGGTGCTGCGCGCCGGTCCGGCACCGCGCATTCTCGTTGCATTCCCCGCCGGCAACAGCGGCGTCGGGCTCTGGTTCGCGCGCCAGGCTGGCCATGCTGCGTGGAAGATTCGAGGTGAGCCGCAGGCCGTCCACGCGCGCGACGCCAAGGGGAGGGCGCTGTACGGGATTTCTGCTCAGGTCACGCTCACGGATCGGGAGCTCGACATGCATCAGGCCGTGCTCTCCAGCATCCGCGTACTACGCGATTACCAGTCGCTGGGGACTCTGCCGCAGGGCATTGCAGTGGCGCCCGTCGTCACCGGGCGAACAGTAGCCTGGTCTCGGGATCGGCTCGATGGCGCGGTGAGCTATCGACTCACCGTCGAGGTGCTGGACGGCCGGTTGCGCGGCAGACGGATACTCGCCGGGACCGATGGCGCGATCGGCCTGCGGATCACTGTCCTCAGCGGCGAGCGGCCTCTCGCTCCGCTCGCAGGCCAGGCTCTTCTGCGCAACCCTTCCGCGGGAGATCCCGCAGCCCGTGAGACGCTGGCATTCCTCGCTTATCGCGAGAAGCTCCTCGCCGGCTCCTGGCGGTTCGATACCTATTTCGGGCGCGATACGCTGATGAGCTTGCGCATGCTCATGCCGGCCCTGAGTGCGACCGCGGTGGCGGCCGGCCTCGACTCCGTTCTGGCGCGCCTCTCAGCCAAGGGGGAGGTCGCGCATGAGGAGGACATCGGCGAGCAGGCCGTGCTCGATCATCTCGAGGCCGATGGCTCGCGCTCGGCGGCGCCGGTCTATGACTACAAGATGATCGATGAGGATTATCTCCTCGCGCCGGTGGCCGCGCAGTGGTTGCTGCAGTCCGGCGAGCAGGCGCGTGCGACCGCGTTTCTCGCGGCGCCCGTCGGCGGCCCGCTCGAGCGACACGGCACGCGCGGCGCGGCGCTCATGCACAACCTTCGCTACGTGGTGCAAAGCGCGCAGGCTTTCGCGCAGGCGCCCGCCATCGCGAATCTCATCGGTCTGAAGCCCGGTCAGATCGTGGGCGATTGGCGCGACAGCGGGACTGGTCTCGGCGGCGGGCGGTATCCCTATGACGTCGACGCCGTGTTGGTTCCAGCGGCGCTCGCCGGGGCCGCCCGACTGGCGGCGAGCGGTCTGCTCTCGCCTTACCTGACCGCATCGGACCGCGCGCTCTTTGACGGCGCGGCGCGGATGGCGAAGGTTTGGCGCGAGCGGGTGCCGCCCCTCTTTACCGTGACGCTCAGCCATTCGGTCGCCGCCGATGGGGTCGAGATCTATGCCGACGCGCAGGGCGTTCCCTCGCAGCCGGCCCTCGATGCGTTGGGTCCCGGGCCGCTGAGCTTTCACGCGCTGTCGCTCTCGGCAGCGGGTGAGCCCGTTCCGATCATGAATTCGGATGAGGGCTTTCTCCTGCTCTTCGAGGAGCCGCAGCCTCAGGCTCTCGACCGGATCGTCGCGACGCTGATGCGTCCTTTCCCGGCGGGTCTGATGACCGGTGCCGGCATGGTGGTCGCCAACCCGACATTCTGCGCGCCCGCTCTGCAGAAGGAGTTCAGCCGCAACGCCTATCACGGGACGGTGGTGTGGTCGTGGCAACAGGCGCTGTTCGCCGCGGGTCTCGCGCGCCAGCTCCAGAGGCAGGATCTTCCGCCCAGCGTGCGCGCCGATCTCATCAAGGCGCAGCGAGTCTTGTGGTCGGCGATCGAGGCCACCCGCTCCATGGCGAACTCGGAGCTTTGGTCGTGGTCGTACGCGGGCCGTCGCTACCGACTGCGGCCATTCGGCTCATCCGCCGCCGACGCCGACGAATCCAACGCGGCGCAGCTCTGGAGCACCGTGTACCTGGCCGTCAAGCCGCCGCCGGGCGGTCAAGCGCAATCGGCGATGACGGGAGCCGCGCGGTGAGCGATCGTCGCTTTGCGCGAGCGGGCAATGTTGCGTGCGCGTTTCTCTGCGCGCTGCTGCCGGTCGTCGCGGTGGCAGCGCAAGCGACCGCTGTCGGCTCCGGCTTCCAGTTGCGCACCGGACTCGACCAGTTGCCAGCTTATTTTCCCGGCCTGCTGGGCAACGGCTACATCGCGACCCTCACCTCGCCGCGCGGATCGGAAGCGGCACAGACCTACCTGGTGGGCCTCATGGACTACAGTCCGGGAGACATCTCGCGTCCGGCGCTCGTCCCCGGCTGGACGGAAATCGACTTCGCGCCTGGCGGCGCCGGCTCGAAGCATGATTGGATGAACGAAGCGCCGCTCACGGCGGCGCATTTCGCCGACTACCGCCAGACCCTCAACATGCGGGATGGGACGCTGACCACGTTGTACTCATACGCCGATCAAGGACGGCAAGCGGCAGTGCGGATCGTCACCTTCGTCAGCGAATCTTCGCCGCACCTCGCGATTACACATCTCTCGCTGACTCCCGACTACGACGGTTGGGTGCGGCTCACCTTTCCGTTGACGCTTTGGGAGCGGCACAGCTCCAGATTTCCGCTCGCCCGGTGGAGCGGCCCCGAGCAGAACACCGCGCTCGCGGCCCGGGGTGTCGCGCTGCAACCGCATCCGCCGGCCACTCCCGACCGGGCCGCGCTCTGGTACCCGGGATACACGCAGGTGGGGCAGGCCAGCGGCGATGCGCGCGCCCAGTCCTTGTGGCTGTCGGGCAAGGCCGAGAACGGCCTGCCGATGGCGATGGCTGCCGCGATTGCGTTGCCGGCGCAGGCGCACGCGGCCAAGGTCAGTGTGGCCAATGATGCTCACCGTCTCGCGCTCGATGTGACTCTGCGCGTCACCAAGGGCCACACGTACGAGTTCACCAAGTATGTTGCGTTGTCGCGGGTGGGCTGGGGTGGCGGCGCGGCGGCGGATGTGGCGCTCGCGCGGCAAGCACGGAGTCAGGGATTCGAAGTGCTCGAAAGCGCGCAGCGCTCCGCGTGGCATGCGCTCTGGCAGTCGGACATCGTGATCGCAGGCGACCCACGGGCCCAGCAGGTCGCACATGCGCAGCTCTATTACCTGCTGGCGAGCTCGACGCCTGACACGGCGTGGGCGACGGGACCCTGCGGGCTGACACTCTGCTACGCCGGACACGTCTTCTGGGACAGTGACACCTGGATGTTCCCGGCCCTGCTGCTTCTTCATCCGCGGCGTGCCGAGTCCATTCTCGCCTTCCGTGAGCGAACGCTCGGCGCGGCCCGTGATCGCGCGCGGCAGCACGGTTATGCCGGCGCCATGTTTCCGTGGGAGTCGGACCCGCAGAACGGTAGCGATCAGACACCGTACTCGGCGCATCTTCTCTCCGAGACCGAGGTGCACGTCAATTCCGAAGTTGCCATTGCCCAGTGGCAGTACTATCTGGCCACGCTCGATCGCAACTGGCTGCGCGCGCATGGCTGGCCGGTGATCCGCGACGTGGCGCGCTTCTGGGCGAGTCGCGCCACATACGATCCGGATCGCAAGCGCTACGATATCCTGCACGTGACCTCGGTCGCGGAGTCGAACGCGGACATCCCGGACGATACCTTCACCAATCTCGGCGCGGCGAAGGCGCTCGACATCGCCGCGGCCGCGGCCGGAGTCCTCGGCGAGCACGCGGATCCCCGCTGGGGCCGCACCGCGCACGGGCTCTACATACCGATGGCGCCGAACGGGCAATATCACCTTGCGTTCGCTCCCTCGGTGACGCTTCGCGGCAAGGATTTCGGCGGCGGACCGGTGGCGTTGCTCTTCCTGCCCGCGCTCGACTTCGAGATGGCGTCCCCATTGCGACGGAGCGATTACGATCACGCCATAGTGCGGGACACGGCTGAATCCGTCGGCCAGGTCAGCATGGGCATCCTGCCCCGCGTGGCCGCCGCGGACGAGGTGGATCTGGGAGATCAGGCCGCAGACTGGGTCAGACTGTTCGAGAGCGGTGGGACGCTGAAACCGCCGTACGATGTCTGCACGGAGACCGCGAGCAACGAGGTCGGTCCATTCCTCACGGGGTCCGGGTCGTACCTGCAGAGTCTGATATACGGACTCACCGGGCTGAGGATCCGCGACTCCGGACTGGTCGCCGCCTATCCTCCGGCCTTGCCGCCGGCGTGGCGCTCGCTCACACTGCGCAACGTCATTTTCCGCGGACGACGCATGACCGTCCGGGTTACCCGCGACCGGACAGGCGCGGTGCACCTCAGCGGACTACCATGAGATCGAGACGATGGCCGAGACATTCAGCACCACATACAAGCTAGGGCAGGCCAATACGACACAGGCCAATATGACACCCTTGCTGCAGTCCTACGATCTCTTTCCGACCCGGATCTGGCAGGCGCGTCCCGAAGCCCTGCAACCGCGCTTCGCGGAATGGACGAGTTGGGTGCTTGCCCTGCGGGCGGCGAGCCCCGCAGCCGCGGGCCGGACCAACCGCAGCGGTTGGAACAGCAAGGAGATGGATGTTCTCGAGCGGCCGGTCTGGGCGCCGTTGCGCCAGGTCATTCATACGGCTTGCGCCACGGCGCTCGCTGAGATGGGCCGGAGCGGTCAGCCGTTCGAGCTGCAGTCGTGGGTCAACCTGCACGACCGTGGGGGATTCAACTTCCTGCACATGCACGAGGGATCGCTGCTCTCGGGCAGCTTCTACCTCGAGGTGCCCGCGGGCTCCGGCGCGCTCTGCTTCCGCGATCCGCGTCCCGGGGTCACTCATGGCGCCATCAAAGGTTCCGTCCCGAACGGGCATGCGGACATCCAACTGAGGCCGAGCACCGGCCTCGTCGTGCTGTTCCCCAGCTGGATGGAGCACTACGTCGAGCCGCACGAGAGCGATGAGCCGCGCATCTGCATCGCCTTCAACGCCAACAAGTAGCGGCCTGCCCCGGTAGCTACGTCGCGGGCCACTCCCGCGGCTCTGCGCAGGCGGTCGACATGATTTCCTTCAGCGCCTCGAGATTGACTGGCTTGACCAGATGCCGATGGAAGCCGGCTTCCTTCGCGCGCTGCCGATCCGTCTCCTGTCCCCAGCCGGTTACGGCTACGATTTGCGTGTCGGCCGCCCACGGCCGGCCGGCGATCCTGCGCGCGGTCTCGTAGCCATCGAGCCTCGGCATACCGATGTCGAGCAGCACGACGTGCGGCCGGAAGAGCTCCGCTTCCTCGAAGGCTTCGATGCCGTCATGGACGACGCGAGTGTCGTGGCCCATGGCTTGCAGCAGCATGCTCAGGCTCACCGCCGCATCGTGATTGTCGTCCGCGATGAGCACGCGGCAGCTGGCCGAGGGATCCACGCGCTTGTGCGGAACGCTCGCGCGCTTCGCGGGAGAGGCGGCGACGGTCGGCAGATGGATCAGGAATTCGGTCCCCTTGCCGCGGCCCGCGCTGCGCGCTTCGATGCTGCCGCCGTGAAGCTCGACCAGTCTCTTGGTCAGAGTGAGCCCAATGCCGAGGCCGCCGTCGCCATGCTGGTACGATGTGTCGAGCTGCGCGAAAGGCTCGAAGATGTGCTCCAGCTTTTCCGCCGGAATGCCCATGCCGTTGTCGCGAACACTCACCACCGCCTGATCTTCCGTGCGCAGGGCGATCTCGATCCTGCCTCCCGGAGAGGTGTACTTGACCGCGTTGTGAAGAATGTTCGCCAGGATTTGCGTGAGCCGTACGCGATCTCCGCTGACGTGAACCGGAGCGCCGGGTGTCGCGAGCGTGACTTGGTGCCGGGCCGTCTGCGCGGACTGGCGCTGAGTCTCGATGACGTTCCCGAGGAGCTCGCCCAGCTCGACCACTTCCTGTTGCAGGCGGATGCGGCCACTCGTGATGCGCGAAATGTCGAGCAGGTCGTCGACCAGATGAGTCATGTGGCGCGCCTGCCGCTCGAGAATGGCGGTTGCCGCCCGCAGCTCGGGCGCCAGACTCTTCGCATTCTTGAGCAGCTCCGCCGCGGCACAGATCGGCGCGAGCGGATTCCTGAGCTCATGCGCCAGGGTGGCGAGGAACTCGTCCTTCTGCTGGTCCGCCTCGCGCAGCAGACGCTCGTTCCGCTTCCGCTGTGTGACGTCGCGCGCGATCTTCGATGCGCCGATTATCGCGCCGTCCTCGCCCTTGATGGGTGAGATCGAGAGCGAGATGTCGATGCGGCGCCCATCCTTGGCGACGCGCACGGTCTCGTAGTGGTCGATGCGCTCACCGCGCCGCAATCGCGCGAGAATCTCGATTTCCTCGGAGTGAAGCTCCGGGGGAATGATGGTCATGATCGACTTGCCGATGATTTCCCCGGGCTGGTATCCGAAGAGGCGAGTCGCGCCCGGATTCCACGACGTGAGGATGCCATCCAGCGTCTTGCCTGCTATGGCATCGTCCGAGGAGTCGACGATGGCGGCGAGCCACGCGCGCTCATGCTCCGCACGCTTACGCTCGGTGACGTCACGGAAGACCACCACGATGCCGATGAGATCGCCGGTCGGGAGCCGCACCGGAGCCCCGCTGTCGTCGATCGGAATGCGCCGGCCGTCGCGAGCGATCAGGATGGTATGGTTGGCGAGCCCGACGATACCGCCGGTCTCCAGGACCTTGGCGACCGGATCCTCCACCGCCTTGCCGGTGTGCTCATTGACGATGTGGAAGATTTTCCCGAACGGTTGCTTTGCCGCGTCCGCCAGGGACCAGCCCGTGACCCGCTCCGCCACCGCGTTGAGGAAGGTCACGCGGCCGGCAACGTCGGTCACGATGACGGCATCGCCGATGCTCTTTAGCGTGACTTCGAGCGTTTCTACCTCCCGCCGGAGGGGGTTTTCCTTGTCTGCGCCCGTTGCGCCGCGATCGTTCGCCATTGTCGCGAGTTTCCCCCCGAGTGCTCGGCGGTAAACTGGCCTCGCAACCGTCGTGCCTGACCGCGATCCAGCCCGCGGTTCGGGGCCGCAGAGTGGTCAAGGGTGGCTCCTAATTCTCTGCGCTCCCAACTACTGCCAGCGCTACCGTCCGGCGGCGAAGTTCCCGCAACCGGTCGACGGCCCGACGTCTCATCTGGGGCTCCGCTGCATCATCCGCGAGCCTCCCGGCCTCAACCGCCGGGTGAGATCTCCGCCGGAAGGGGACAGCGCGGCATCGGCTCGAAGCGGTGCAACGCCTCGACCCTTGACAGCCAACTCCGCAGAGCGGGATAGGGTTGCAGCGAGATGCGCTGATCATGGCTTGCTTTTCCCCTGGACCCTATGTAGAGTTACGACTATGGGGAAGCGGGACAATGTGCGGATCTCTCTTCAGACCCTGCGGGCTCTGGAGGCCTTCCTCGAGAATCCCTCCGAGGAGCTCTCGGGGGCGGACGTGCAGAAGCGCAGTGGACTGGCTTCCGGAACCCTGTATCCGATTCTCCTGCGGCTGGAATCCGCCGGCTGGTTCGTCAGCCGCTGGGAGGCCATCGATCCGGTGACTGCCGGCCGGCCCCGCCGCCGTCTTTACCGCCTGACACCGAGCGGCCTTGCGCGCGCCAGTGAAATCTTCGCGAGCTTTGGCAGAGGAGTTCCAGCATGAGCGGGCAATCTGTTCGCAATGAGGACTCGGAGCGGAAGTCTCACCGGTCGGCAACATGGGATCAGGAGGTTGGGCGCCGCCTGATAGGCTGCGCGGCGCGCAAGGCGCCGCCGGGCCTCAGAGAGAGACTGGAGGAGGAGTGGCTCGCCGACCTCACGGCACGGCAAGGAGCATTCTCCCGGATTCGTTTCGGACTGGGATGTTGCTGGGCGACGCGGGTCATTGCGCGTGAGTTCGGTGCGGCGGCCGCGGCGACCGCCGGCTCGCCTTCCGGTCAGCGGCTGTTGATCGCCCACGGCGGTTACGACTTCTCGCGGTTCTCCCGCCGCAGCGCCGCGTTGGTCGCCATCGTCTGTCTGCATGCGGCCCTGGTGCGGGATTTCCTGACACCGAAGACTTCTATCCCCCGTCGGCGCGGCGTTTGGGTGAAGCCGGCGCGGCGGTCGTCAGCGTCTGTGTCGACTCTCGAGGCGTGCTAACTGCCGCTCCTTCGGTCCTGCAGTCGTCCGGAATAGGGCAGATCGACCAAGGGGCTCTCAGGCTGGCCAGAGCCGGCTCCGGTCGCTACCGGCCCACGACGGACAACGGGCAGCCCGTGAGCGCCTGCTATGCGTTTCGCATCAGGTTTCAGCTCGAGGGTCAGTGATCCTTCAGGGTTTCCCCCGGAGCAACTGCTTGTCGAAGTAGGCGGCGGTTGCTTCGTCGGCCCGGAGCCAGGAGTGGTAACGCAGGAAGCCGTGAATCTCGTCGGGAATCACGATCTCCTGGTAGGGCACGTGTTGCAGCTGTAGCCGGCGCACCAGGTCCACCATCTGGTGAAAGTGCACGTTGCGGTCGTCATCGCCCTGGATGAGGAGGACGGGAGACTTCCAGGTGCCGATGGCAGAGTCCGGCGAGGAGAGCCAGAAGATCTTCTTCAGGGCCGCCATGTCAGGCATCTGGTAGCGATCGAGCGCCTTGCCGAACCAGTCGTCGGCAAACATCGACCAGTCGTGCACGCCGTGCATGTCGACGCCGGCTGCGAAGATGTCGGAATTTCGCGCCAGCGCGAGCGCCGTCAGGTACCCGCCGTATGATCCGCCCCAGATGCCGATCCGCTGCGGATCGACTGCGGAATCGCGCTGCAGCCATTTGGCGCCCGCCACGACATCCTGATACTCCGCGGCGCCTGTCGGGCCCCAGTGCTCGGGGTAGTGGAAATCGTGGCCGTAACCGATGCCGAGCCGATAATTGACCGACAGCACGATGAATCCGTGGCGCGCCAGGTATTGGTTCACCGCGTACGAGTTGCTGTAGTAGCCCATGTTGTGCCAGGTGAGCAGCATCTGCCGCGGCGGGCCGCCGTGCACGAAAATGATCCCCGGCTTGCGCGCCGCGCCGCCGGGGGCGGCAAAGAGCTGTCCCTGAACGGCCAGGCCATCCGCCGCCCGGAAGTCGACGACCTTCGGCACCACCAGCTCATGGGTCGGAAAATCGGCCGGCAGGGGATCGCCGCCGGCGGTCTGCCACTTGGCACCGGTGAGGGTTCCCCACATCACCTCGGGGGGATGTCTCGGACCGGCGTCGATGAAGGCAAGCGTGTTACCGTTGTCGGTCGATACGGCTCCCCAGGCGCTGTGACTCCCACGTGTGATGGCGCTCGGCGTGCCGCCGTCCACTGACACTCGATAGAGATGACGTCGGTCGTCGTCGCCGGGTGTGGATCCCGTGTTGGCGTTGTAGATGAGGTAACGCCTGTCCTCTGTGATGGCTACGTCCTCAACCATGAATCGGCCGGGAGTCAGCAGCGTTGGTTTGCCGCCGGCCGCCGATACGGTGTACAGGTGCGGCCAGTTATCCATTTCGGACAGGAATGCGATGCGGTTGCCCGCGGTCCAGCGCAGGTCGGCATCGCCGCCTTCCTGAGGAAACGAGCCCCGCAGGGTGTTCGGGCTCTGCCAGACCGGATTGCCATCGTTGCGCTGCACGTCAGCGACCCAGATGGACCAGGGAACCGGATTCCACTTGAGAACCGATTGCGGCGGGCCCCCATCGCCCGGCGTACGCGCGAAAGCGATCCGCGTGCCATCCGGTGACCAGCGTGGCTCCACGTCCTTCGAGGTCGAGGGCAGCAGGTACTCGATCGGCGTGTTGGCATCACGAAAAACGCCGATGAAACCATGGTCGGTGCGATCGGAGACGAAGGCGAGCGACTTGGAGTCCGGTGACCAGCGCAAGTCGGAATCCCGGCCGAGGTCGAAAAATAAGCGCTGAGCTTTGGCACTGCCGTCGATCGGCGCTTCCCACACGCTCTCTTCGGGTAGATGAATGAAGGCGACGCGGCGGCTGTCCGGCGCTACGACGGGAGCGTCGCCTGCGCCGAGGGAGTGCGGCGCGCCGCCGCTCAATGACGCCACCCAAACCTGCATCTGCGGCTGCTGCGGACTTGCGCTCGGGTCCGGCACCATCGCCTCCGGCCAGTTGGCGTCGTGGTCGCCGCCGCGCACGTAGAGGAGGTACTGGCCGTCACGTGTGAACTGGAGACAAGTGATCTCCTGTCCCACGTCGCCGGTGTAATGGGTCAGCCGGCGTGCCCGGTAATCGGGGCCCTGCGCCACCCAGATATTGCGTACCCCGCGCTCATCCGACACCCAGGCGAAGGCGCTGCCTGATCCCAGGGACACCAGGTCGGAAGGGAAGGGAAAGCCGAGCACCTGGGCCATGGTGAACGACCCGGCGCCTCGTGCCCAGCAGGGACCGCCGGCGCAGATGCTGCCCACGAGCAGCAGAACCGAACCCAGAAGCGTCGATGCGCGATGCGACAAGGTAGCCTCTCCCAAGGGGCGGGCTGCATGCCCGATCCTCTCACCGTAACGGTGGGGCAAAGGTTAGCAGAACAGGAGGCGCGGCCGCCTCGGGTCGGCGCGTGTCGCGTCCTTCCGGTCGCATGCGCTCCGACGGCGCGCTGCTAGCGCTGCCGTACGAGCGCGAGCTTCACTCCGAAGCTCACGAAGACGAGGCCCGTCAGCCGGTCCAGGCGCCTGACGACCGAAGGCCGCTTCAATGCGCGCGCGACCGGCCGCGTGGCGACGATCAACAGCCCGAACCATGCGACGCCCATCAGGGCATGCAACAGGGCGAGGAGAAAGATGAAAGGCGCCGCCGGCACGTGCGCGGGCAGGAACTGGGGCAGAAAAGATATGTAGAAAACGCCGACTTTGGGATTGAGAAGGTTGGTGAGATATCCGCGGCGCAGCCAGTTGCGGCCGTTCGGCGCAGGGGCGCCGCCGGCGAGCTCGAGCTCGAAACGCGAGCGCGGCTTGAAGAGGAGGCCCAGCCCCAGCCAGACCAAGTAAGCCGCGCCGGCCCATTTGAGTACCGTGAAGGCCAGCTCCGAGGCAGCGAGCAGCGCGCCGAGGCCGAGCGCCGCGGCAGCGCCCCAAGTGAGGCAGCCCATCACGACGCCCAGTGCGGCGCGAGCCGCGCTCTTCGGCCCTTCAGCCGCAGCCGTACGCAGCACCAGTGCCGTATCCAACCCTGGCGCGATCGTAAGCAGCCCTGCGGCGATACAGAAGGCGACGAGTGCCTGAGTTACCGTCATGATTTCCTGGCCCGCGCCGGGTATGTCGACTCGAGCTCGGGCAATCATCGGCCTTTGAGCCTCGAGGTTCAAGCCTCCGCGGACCGCGTCAGCGTGTCCGCGGAAGGCCATCGAACCGAAGCAAAGCATGGGTCTGGCGTCAATGACCACTCGTCATGGCGCCCGGGGTCATGTGGTGACTCTTCTTCTTGCTGTGCTTGCTCGTCTTCACGTGCTTTGTCTTCATGTGCTCCGACTTCATATGATCCGACTTCATGTGCTCCGACTTCATGTGATCGCCGGAAGCCATCGCACCGGATGACATTTGGCCGTGCGTCATCGAGCTCATCGAGCCCTTGGCCATGTGATCGCTCTGGCTCATTGCGCCGGTCGAAGCGGACTGCGCGAAGGCAGTACCGGTGAGCAGTGCACCTGCGAGGCCGGCAGCAGCCAGAAATCGGGAAATCTTCGTCATGGACGTTCTCCAAAAGTAATTGGTTGGGTCAGGAAAATCGATGCGGCCTCAGATTCCCGCATACCAGTCGTAGCCGCGGTCTTCCCAGTAGCCGCCGTTGCCGCCGGCGATGCCGCGGAAATCGCTGACGAGCTGGATGTGTTGGATGTATTTGGCCTGCTTGTAGCCGAGCTGGCGCTCCACCCGCAGCCGCAGCGGCGCGCCGTGGGCCACATCGAGCGGCTTGCCGTTCATGTCATAGGCGATGAGCGTTTGCGGATGGAAGGCATCGGCGAGGCCGATGCTCTCGTAGTACTGACCGAGGCTCTGATCGCCGCCCTTCGCGGGATCGCCGTCGAGGTTGTCGGCGCAATAAAGGACCACGTACTTGGCGCCGGCGCGGACGTCTGCCGCTCTCAGCAACAGGGACAGCGGCACGCCGGTCCAGCCGCCGATCGCACTCCAACCTTCGACGCAGTCGTGCCGTGTGATCTGACTTCGTGCGGGAAGACGGCGCAGGTCCGCGATGCTCAGTGACAGCGGGTGCGCCACCATGCCGTCGATCCGCAACCGCCAGTTGACGAAATTCGCCGCCGCCTGCCTCGCATAGTACGCACCGCCGGGCCTGTAGGTCCCATTGGGCTTGAAATAGGGCGAGATGTCGGACGGCTTGTATTCCTGCGCCATCTGGCCGCCGGCGAGCAGGACGCGCTGAGTGGCGCGGGTCCAGCCCTGCGCGGCCGCCAATACGCGCTGGAAGCTGGCGCTATCCGTCAGCGCGTCGGCCTGGAAGATCTTGCTGCAGCCGGTGAGCAGCAGGCCGCTGCCCGCGAGGCCGCTCATCAGTGCCCGGCGGCGGGTAATGATAATCATGTCAGTCGTGCTCCGGGGGGACGGCGTACCGGCCGGTGATCATCGAGCGCACCTCGTTGAACGGCCCGGCGAGCACTACCTCGATGAGATGGACAGCGATGAACAACACGATCGCGGAGGCGAACAGGAAGTGCAGGGTGCGCGCGCTCTGTCGGCCGCCCAGCACCACGACCAGCCAGGGCGCGAACGCATCGATGCCCGGCGACATGCTGAGGCCCGTCAGCACCATGCCGATCACCAGTGTCACCAGACCGAGATAGGCGAGCCGTTGCAGGACGTTGTAGCGCTTGGCAGCCTCGCCCTTGGGGTGTTTCAGTTTGACGTGGTCGATGATGGAGCGCGGAATCGCGCGCAAGTCGGTCGGGGTCGGCCATAAGTTGCGCTGGACGTGCCGGCTGGCGAGACTCCATGCCAGGTACAGGGCGCCGTTGCCGACCAGTACCCAGGCGAAGAAGAAATGCCAGTGCCGGGCGTCGGCCAGATCCATGTAGCTGGGTATGGTCAGCCAATCCGGCCAGGCGGGTAGAGCGAGGAATGCTTTATCGTAGTCGGCGCCCGCCTGTCCCCAGTAGAGCCGCGGGTGCGCATTGAGGATGTTCAGGCCGCTGCCGATCATGATGAAGATCGTCAGGGCATTGATCCAGTGCGTCACGCGGACTGGCCAGGCGTGCCGGTGAATGACCTCCCGCCGCGGGCGGGCGCCACGCTGCCTGCTCTCGGACGCGGTATCGGTGGAGACGGCTTCGGTGGAACCGGCTTCGGCGGCGGCAGGGATCGGCATTTCTCACCTTCGGTTCATAGGGCCACGTGCGCTCACAACCCGCTCGCCTGCTATTTCGCACCCGGTGACGCGGCGTTACAGGCAGCGCGAAGAGATCCGGCTCACCAGCGCAGCAGCCGAGCCCCGGTGATGCCACCGAGGGCGGTTGCGGCCGCGATTCCCAGCGTATACCAGGTGGCGACGAAAGCGGCGGCCTGCTCCGGGCAGTGAAGTCCGTAGAGCGTGGCCGCAAGCGCGCCTGCCAGGAAACCTGCCGCGGCGCCCGTGAGGGCGGGCCGGGTGGGCGCCAGCCTGCGAATCGCCGCAATCAGGCACGCGTAGATCGGCACCGCAAGCAGCAGAATGAGCGGCGAGCAGACCTTCCAGGTGTGGCCCAGCCACAGGGCGAGGCGGGCCGTCGGCGCTGCAGAAAAGATCTGACCCGTCCCCAGGGCGAGCATGGCGAGGACGATCAGCGCCGCGGCCAGCGGTGCCGCACCGATCCTGGCGCCCGGCACCGAAAGTCGCCTGACGCTGATCACGCCCGCTACGGTCAGCAGGCCGGTGTAGGCGGCCTTCATCCAGAACCACGGCTGTTGCGCGGCCGCGAGCAGCGGTTGGCAGCGCAGCCCCAGCGCTACGACGGCGAATGTCAGCAGGCCGCCTGCGACCAGAGCCGCCAGCAGCTTTCTGTTCACGACCCCCGGCGGAGTCGCCCGCACGTCGTGCGCGAGGAGCTCTATGAGGTCAACCGTTCTCATCGCGTAGAACCTGGTTCAGCCATTTGAGGCTTCGATGCAGCATGACGCGCGCTGACACAGCCGTTACACCCCGTTTCTGCGCGGCTTCCTCGACGGAGAGCCCCTGCAGCTTCACATCCTCAATGAGAGTTCGCTGCCGGTCCGGCAAACGTTGCAATAGCCGGTCGAGATCGTTGCGTACGGCCCCTTCCTCAGGGTCGTCGGCGGAAAATAGAGCTTCGGCATCCTCGAGTGGGACCTGAAGCGTCCGCTTCCGGCGGCGAAAATGGTCGATCAGCTTGTAGCGGGCCAGGGCATACGCCCACGGCGTGAACGGCAGGGACCGGTCGTAGGTGTCGCGCTTCAAATGCACTGCAAGGAGCGTCTCCTGGACGAGGTCCTCGACTTCGGCGGCGGCGGTGCCGATGCGGCGGCCGAAATACCCACGGAGGTAGCGACCGAGGGCCTCGAGGAGCTGACGGTGTGCGCCCGAATCTCCCTCCAGGCTGCGGATCATCAGCGGCCGGAGGCGCTCTTCGGTGTCCTGTTGCAGCACGGGTGGTCGACTCGCTGGCGGCGCGCGCGGGCCGGGGGATTCTAACGCGGGCGGTCCGCAAACCACAAACCAGGAAAAATCCGCTGCCCTGTAACGCCCGCCGGGCGGCTGCGAACTAAGCCGGCATGAAGACGCTGCTCAGTATAGGTGTGAGCCCGGCAACCTCCCGCCGGCGGGCATGGTGGGCGCTGCCTCTACGTCTCATCGTCGGCTACGGGTTCCTGGAGCACGGTTACGCCAAGCTCGCCCGCGGTCCCGAGGTATTCACGGGCATCCTGCACGCTCTGCACATGCCGTTCGCGCCGGTTCTCGCCTGGGCGACCATCCTAACCGAGCTCATCGGTGGACTTGCGGTGCTGCTCGGCGCTCCCGCGCTCTCCCTGGTACAGACGCTGCCCACGGGCGGTCGTGGCGGCGCGAGCGGTAATGCCGGCATATTGCAAATGAAGGACGACTTCGGCGCAGTGGCGAACTATGGCTCGAGCAATGTCAGCCAGCTCGTGAGGGATGGAGACTTCATCCAGGTCAGGGGACAGGATCGCCCACGGACATCACGGTGTCGAAGGATCGTAAGTGGCTGGCCGTCATCTATTCCGCAAGTGGCAGCGGCCATATCGCCGTATTCGCGATCGATGCGTACGGTGACTTGACGCCGGAGGCCACGTCGGGCCCGATCGGGGTGCCTGCATTCAGCGGCGTTGCGATCAGCGAGTGATGGAACGATCCCGGCAGCTGCCTGGATGTCGGGCGGCTGCCGGCTTCGTGCCGCCCCGATTGGGAGCGGAAGAGGCGCGGTGCTATCCTCCGGTTGGCGGAGGCAGCACGCAGTGTCGAAACCCCGTCCCAGCCATGGTCGTCATCCGTTCGATGACGCCCTACTGACGGCCAGGAAGCAAAAGGCCGTTCCGCACGAATTCGTCCTGGACGAGCTCGCCCGCCTCTCGCCGATGACACGACCGATGTTCGGCTGCCTGGCGGTGTACGTCGAGGACAAGATCGTGCTCATCCTCCGCGATAGCGGCAAACACCCGGCCGACAACGGGGTCTGGCTCGCGACCACGGCCGCCCATCACGAGAGCCTCCGCCGGGAGTTCCCGCGGATGAGATCGATCCGGGTGCTCGGCAAGGAGCCCACACAGTGGCAGGTCCTCCCGGCCGACGACCCGGAATTCGAGGAGGTGGCACTGCGTGCGTGCAGGCTCATCCTGGCACGCGATGCCCGCATCGGGAAGGTTCCGAAACCGCGCGCGAGTCGCGCCCGGATGTCAGCGGGCCGGCGGCGGGGGAAGCCGGTCCGTTCCGGGCGGAGCTGACCCGAGGCAGCCCGGCCCGGAACCATTCGGCGCTCAGAGGCTCAGCGTCGACATGTCCGCCAGAGCCTGTTGAATGTTCGCGCGGGCCGCCCCTTCATTCGCCAGCCTCAGGCGCTTCACGGCGGCGAAGGCTTCGCTCGGGTGGGCCGTGTACTGGCTGGCGACGTCCTTCTGCCATACGGTCTTGCCGGACCGCGTGTCGACGAGCGTGTAGCTCACTTCCATCTTCACCGTGAGCGATAGGCCGAACATGGGCTGATCCACCTTGCCCAGGAAGGCGTTCAGCTTGTAGTTTGCGCCGCCATCGGTCACGCTGCTGAAAAGACCCGACTTCTGTATCGAATCGCGCAGCGCTTGGGCAAACGCGTCACTCGATATCTGCGACGTCCACAGGGGGTTGGTTTCCTTCCCACCGGTAACCGCCACTGCAACGCTGCTGATCGGTGTCCGGCGCCCGCGAGGCGGTCTCGGTGGCGCAGGCGGCGAGCAACAGCAGCGGCAAAAGCACCGCGGCACGGATCAGCCGGGAGACTCTCGCCCCGTATTTGTTTGGTTTGTTGTATACCAGCACCGTAACCCCCCAATCCGTTGGGGCGCATGCTAGCACAACTCGAACAATTCCCTCCAATGGGACACGTTGCAGCACATCGGTAGCAGATCCGTGCGCCGGCGTCGTAGAATGTGTTCGGCGTTGGTCCAGATGACGGAGGCTCCATGACGGGCACGGTCCGCGATGATCCCTCGAGCCAGCGCTACGAGCTGGAAGTAGAGGGTGTGTTGGCCTTCATCGATTATCTGCGCGACGGCGGCAAGGTCGTCATGACTCATGCCGAAGTTCCGCCCGCGTTGCGCGGGGGAGGCGTCGGATCGGCGTTGGTGAAGGGAGCCCTGGCGCTGGTGCGCGAACGCGGTGACAAGGTCGTGCCGCTCTGCCCCTTCGTTGCACGATACATGCAGCGGCATCCGGAGACTCGGGACCTCCTCGCCGCCGGGGCCGATCGGCAGGGCGCGCCTTGACAGCTGAGATAACCAAGACAATACTGGCCATGGGAAGGTAGCGCTACCAACAACGATCCGCGCCGGGGAGATCCGATGAGCAAGCCGAGCCGGCTGACGGCGCTCTACGCCTGGGTACTCGTGTTCTGCGGTGCCTTTGCCGTGGCGCCGGCCAGCGCCGCAACCGGGCAGCGGGCCTCGATGGTCGTGCGGGCCGATGCCCCGGGACCGAAAATCGATCGTCACGTCTTCGGCCAGTTCGCGGAGCACCTTGGCCGGGGCATTTACGGCGGCATCTGGGTGGGACCGGGCTCCCCCATCCCCAACACGGACGGGTATCGCAACGACGTGCTCGCGGCGCTGAAAGCGCTTCACGTCCCCGTGATCCGCTGGCCGGGAGGATGCTTCGCTGACGATTATCATTGGCGCGACGGAATAGGGCCGCGCGCACAGCGCCCGGTGCGGATCAATACGCACTGGGGCGGCGTCATGGAGCCGAACTCCTTCGGCACGAGCGAGTTCCTCGACTTCGCCAGGATGGTGGGCGCCGATCCGTATCTGACCGGGAATGTCGGCTCGGGCACGCCGCAGGAGATGGCGGACTGGGTCGAATACATCACATCCGACTCGCGGAGCACGCTTGCGCAGTTGCGGCGCGCGAACGGACGGAACGAGCCATGGCGTCTGCCGTTCTTCGGAATCGGCAACGAAGCCTGGGGCTGCGGCGGCAACATGCGGCCCGAGTACTACGCCGATATCTTCCGCAGATACGCCACATTCGTCAGAGATCACGCTCCCGAGGGCATCGAGCTGGTCGCAAGCGGCGCGCATGACGACGACTATCACTGGACGGATGTCGTCATGGCCCGCGCGGGAGACCTGATGGATGCGCTCTCTTTGCACTACTATTCGACTCCGACGGGCAACTGGAAACACAAGGGGGCCGCCACGGGATTCGGCGAGGATCAATGGGCATCCACGCTCGCGGCCGCGTCGCGGATCGATGAGTACATCAGCCGGCATGCGGCGATCATGGACAAGTACGACCCGCAAAAGCGGGTGGCGCTGTTCGTCGATGAGTGGGGTGCCTGGTATGACCAGGAGCCCGGCTCGCATCCCGGGTTCCTGTACCAGCAGAATTCGCTGCGCGACGCCTTGGTGGCCGCGATTTCGCTGAACATCTTCGAGCGCCACGCGGACCGCGTGCGCATGGCCAACATCGCCCAGATGATCAATGTCCTGCAGGCCATGATACTCACGCGCCAGGACAAGATGGTCCTCACGCCGACCTACTACGTATTCCGGATGTACGTCCCTTTTCAGGACGCCACTTATCTGCCGGTCAGGATCGACACGCCGTCTTATCGGCACGGAACGATCGTATTGCCCGGGGTCGACGCCACCGCAGCCCGGGATACTTCGGGCACGATCCACCTGGCGCTCGTGAATCTCGATCCGCACCGCGCGGCCACCATAGCAGCGCGGATGGAGGGCGTGAGCGCGCATTCCGCCGCCGGGCAGGTACTCACCGCAAGCGCCATGGACGCGCATAACACCTTCGGGGATCCGAACGCGATTTCGCCGGCTCCGTTCAAAGGTGTGCGCCGGGGCACCGAGCTGGTATTCCGGCTGCCGCCGAAGTCCGTTGCCGTCGTCGCCGTACAGTGAGCCAAAACAAGCGCGGGCGGCCGGTTCCGCCGCCCGCGCGAGGTCGCCCGGCGCCTGAGTCATGTTCTTGTACCAGGGCCTGCCCGGCAGACCCGCCGCATTGGTCGCTGCCACCGCAATGCCCGCTCGGGTTGTCGCAAACCGGATCGAGCGAAGGTCAGTGGACGTAGGAGCCCGCGTTGACATCGATCGTACAACCGGTCGCATGATCAGCCAGGCCGCTGGCGAGGAACACGACGAAGGGGGCGATGTCATCGGGCTCGGTCAGGCGCCGCAGGGCGATGTCGCCGGCAACATAGTCTTCGCCGTACTCGTCGAGGAAGTCCTTCGCCATGTCGGTTCTGGTAAAGCCCGGCGCCACATTGAAGGCTACGATGCCGTCCTTGCCGAACCCCCGGGCGATCGATCGCGTGAGAGCGACCAAACCTCCCTTGGAGGCCGCATACGCCAGGTAGGGAGGCTGATCGCCGCGGAAAGCCGCGCGCGATGAAATGTTGATGATCCGTCCGCCGCCCTGCGCCCGGAAGTGCTCGATCGCCAGCCTGGAGAGCATGGCCGGCGCACGAAGATTCACCGCCATCGTGGTGTCCCATCCTGCCAGCCAATCTCCCGTTGCGCTGTCCAGCGGGGAGGACAGGGCGATCCCCGCGTTATTGACCAGTGTATTGATGCGTCCGAACCGCGCGATCGCGCCGTTCCAAAGCGCAATGCACTCTTCGGTTCTGGAGAGGTCGGCCTGGAAGATCTCGGCGGAGGCGCCGATTTCCTCGGCGAGGGCCGTCGCCTGTTGCCGCTGGTCCCGGTAATGAATCGCGACCCGCGCGCCCGCCTTGCCCATTGCGCGGGCCGCCGCTGCGCCTATTCCCCGGCTGGCTCCGGTGACGAGTACGCTCGTGTTGCTGAGGTCGATTCGCATGCGTCGGGCCCTCTATGCTCCGCACCCTAGGGGGTATTATAAGGACGTGGCAGCGGTCGAGCGCGTCCGGCGCGATCTGGTGAGCACCTATCGGCTGAGCGCCTTCGTGAGCCGATCGAGTTGCCCGCGGTAGTTGTCGAGCACCTTGGCGGTGACCGTGGCGTACTGTTCGGCACCGCTCCAGTCGCGCGCATCCAGGGCTTCGCGCACCGCGGGAATGGTCTTCGCGGCATAGCCGGTTTCCCGGCCGGGCGCCTGCACGACGTTCTTGTACCAGGGCCGGCCGGGCAGACCCGCCTCATCGAGGAGGCGCTCCTCCATGGTGCCCATGAGGCCGTTGATCGCGCGCAACTGACCGGTTGGAATCGACAAGCCGGCGGATGCGCGCGCTGCATAGGCCGTCTCGAAGGCTCGCGCGCTTTGCTGCAATCCTTGCGCGGCCCGATCGAGCGGTCCCAGATCGACATTTGGAACGTCGGACAAACGCTCCGGCGGTGCCACCGGTCGAGTCGGGTCGGCGGCCAGACGGTAGGCGTCCCCCGCGAACAATTTGTGCTGTCGCTCGGCGGCCTTGCGCTCGTCGGTCACCTCCTGGTGCAGCTCCTTGAGATAGCGGTCCAGGGTGGCACTGAAGTCGGTGAAGCGCATGGGCAGCACTGCCGCATCGGCGGTGCGCATGACGATGTGACCGGCTACTTCAGCCAGTGCGACTTCGTATTCGAAGGTCGGGTCGCCGAAGCGGATGAAGTGGTCGAATGAGTCGTAGCGGGAATGGTAGATGCCGGCGTCGTCGTCCTCGCCCCCGAATTCGACGTGGAGTGTCGCAATGCCCAGATGATCGATGAATGGACTGAAGTCCGAGCCCGAGCCCAGCGCGTCCATTGGCACGTCACCGCCTTCCGCTGCGAGCTTGGCGAGCTCCTTGTCCAACGGATCGGCGTTTGGCCCGGCTCCGGTCACCTCCATCAAAGCCCGCTCGCGCTGCTGTACGCTGACCTTCGTTTCGGGGTCCGCTACTCCAGCGGCAACCTGGTTGACCATGTGTTGCAGGGAATGGCTGCCGCCGACGGAAAGGAAGCCGCGCGCATTGGTGTCGGAATTGAGGTACAACACCGCGTTCTGCTGCAGCTCCTTGGCGTGCGTTTCCGCCCATTCCGTGGAGCCAAGGAGCATCGGCTCCTCTCCATCCCAGCTCGCGTAGACGATGGTGCGCTCGGGGCGCCAGCCCTGCCGGTGCAGGGCGCCCAACGCCTTGGCTTCGCCCATCAAGGCGATGGTGCCGGCGAGCGGATCCCAGGCGCCGAATACCCAACCATCATGATGGTTGCCGCGGACTATCCATTGGTTCCGGTCCGTCGAGCCTTTCAGTGTCGCGATCACGTCGTAGACCGGCTTCAGACCCCAGTCGGACCGCACCAGCAGATGCACTTCCGCCGGCCCCGCGCCGATGTGGTAGGTCAGCGGCAAAGCTCCGCGCCAGCTCTCCGGAGCTACCGGTCCGCCGAGCGCCTGCAGCAATGGGGTCGCATCGGCATATGAAATCGGCAGTACCGGAATCTTGAGGATGCTCGCGGCATCCTTGATCGCCAGATGCTTGGCGCCGGGCACGGACCCATATCCGGGCGTCGTCGGATCACCCGGATACTGCCCTATGTTCATCACAGAGCCGCGCTGCACTCCCTCCGGCGGCCGCCAGCCGCCCTTGGGATAGGAATCGCCGTTGAAATAGCCGTCATCATGTGGGTCCGAGTAGATGAGGCAGCCCACGGCACCATGCTCGTACGCGAGCTCAGGCTTCAGGCCGCGCCAGCCCATACCGTAACGGGCGATGACGATCTTGCCTTTGACGCTGACGCCGTACCGCGCGAGTTCTTTGTAGTCATTGGGCATGCCATAGTTGACATACACCAAAGGGGCGGTCACTTCGCCGTCGGCGCCGTACACGTTGTATGACGATAATGCGCCGCCAAGGGCCGATGTGCGGTCGTCCTTCACGGGCGGCTCGTGCAACGCCGCCTTGAAAGTTGTCGGCGCGACCATCTCCACCAGTTCCTGCTTCGGCGTCGGATAAAGCACGTCGAAGATCTCGATGTGGGCGTCCCAGCCCCACTTCTTGAACTGTGCCAGCAGGAATTCGGCATTCGCCTTGTCGTGCGGCGAGCCGACCTGGTTGGGCTCGGACGAGAGTTGCCGTAGCCATTCGCGCATCTGCGCGGCGCTCAGCTGCGCGTCGAAGCGCTGCTCCAGATCGCGCTCTCGAGTGGCGCCGCGCGCAGTGAAGCCCAGCATGTCCGGACCGGTCGGAGCCATGGCGGACTGCGGCATGGCCGCGCCCGCCGTGAGGCAGGTCAATGACAGGCAACCCAACGCCACCCCGAATTTTCGCGCGATCTCTGGTGACATCGCCATACCCCCAATGGACGGTTCGCGCTAGTTTACTTCCTCGGTATGATTTCGGGAGTCGTCGCTGCGACGGGCAAGCCGCTCGCCGGGGCGACGCCACCGCATCCACCGGTCGGACCGTCGCAAAAGGGCTCGAGGGCGCGTAGCCTGCTCTCCAGGCCTTCAGGCTGGGCCGGCTCAGCCGCAAAAGGAGAGACCCCCGTGCTGCGACGTCCACTGGGCAAGACAGGCATCACCGTTTCGGCGATCGGCCTCGGATGCATGGGAATGTCCGAGTTCTACGGGTCGGGCAACGATCAGCAGTCGCTCGAGACCCTGGCTACGGCGCTCGATCAGGGCATCGATCTGCTCGATACGGCCGATATGTATGGGGTCGGGCACAACGAGGAGCTGCTCGGGGGATTTCTAAAGGGGCGGCGGGAGCGGGTGGTGCTCGCGACCAAGTTCGGCATCGTGCGCAACCGCGACAACCCCGCGGGCCGCCGCATCGACAACTCGCCGCAATACATCCGGCAGGCCTGCGACGCTTCGCTGCGCCGGCTGGGAGTCGATTCGATCGACCTTTACTACATCCATCGCCGGGATCCTTCCGTTCCCGTGGAGGACGCCGTCGGCGCCATGGCGGAGCTGGTGAAGGCCGGCAAAGTGCGCTATCTCGGATTGTCCGAGGTGGCGCCGGAGACGCTGCGGCGCGCGCACGCGGTGCATCCCATCACCGCGATCCAGTCCGAATACTCGCTGTGGAGCCGCGAACCGGAGCGCGAGATGCTCGCAACGTGCCGCGAGCTCGGCGTGACCTTCGTCGCCTACAGTCCGCTCGGCCGTGCGATCCTCACCGGCACCGTGAAGAGCGAAGAATCTTTCGCGCCGGGCGATTTCCGCCGCAGCAATCCCCGCTTCCAGGGCGACGCCCTGCGGCAGAACCTCCGCCTCGTCGCGGGTCTCGCCGAATTCGCGCAGAAGCGTGGCGCGACCAGCGGCCAGATCGCGCTGGCGTGGCTGCTCTGCAAACACTCGGATATCGTGCCGATACCCGGCACCAAGCGGCCGCGTTACGTCATCGAGAATGCCGCCGCGGCCGCGATCAGGCTGAGCCCGCAGGAGATCGCGGCGCTCGACGAGCTCTTCGACCCTGCCGCCGTGGCCGGCGAGCGTTACGCTCCCGATCGCATGGGCAGCATAGAGAAAGCCTGACGCGGGCCGCGGCCGGTCTCAATGTGCCGCGGGCCTCTTCCTCTGCGGGCGCTTACCCGGGTGCTTGCGAGGTCCCGCGCGCTTCGCGGCAGGTCGGCGCGCACCGGATTACGAAAAAGTTAACCTGCCGGTCGGATGACGCTGGCGAGCATCGTCCGCGCTCCATTCCAGATGATCTGCGTGCCGATCGCGAGCAGGATGAAGGCCGTCAGCCGGATCATGATGTTGGTCCCTGTCGCTCCGAGCCGACGGACGAGGCGGTCCGCGTACCGGTAGCAGAGGTAGATCGCGAGGACCGTGATCAGCACGCCGACCACGTGCGCCAGCGTGGTGGTCAACAGTGCCCGCAGACCTCGCGGCGGGTTCGCGCCCAATGTGACGGCGACGGATATCGATCCGGGACCGACGGTCAGCGGCATGGTGATCGGGTAGAACGCGCGCTGCATGATGCTGTCGTGCGTAGGGCGATTGACCGATGCGGACATGTCCGGGTTGCTCGGGCCATTGAGCAGCGACCAGGCGAACGCGCACACTACGGTCCCTCCGGCCACCTGCACCGCCGGAATGGAGATGCCGAAAAAATCGAGCACATAGGCGCCGACCAGGATGGACGCGAGCAGCAGCGCGAAGCTGTTGAGGGCGACGAGCTTCGACATGCGCGCGCGCTCGGGGGGTGTGAGCTCCGAGGTCATGGCGAGGAAGATGGGAGCGCCGGCGAACGGGTCGATGATGGGCAGCAGCGCCGCTACCGCGATGAATACGATGCCGGCAAAGTATTGGATGTGTTGCAGTAGCATGCGATCGCTCGTTGGCAGGTAATCGTATACTAGCGATGCGCGAGAGGGTAAGAAACCGTGCTTCTATACGTGCTTTACGCGTGCGTGCACCTCAGTGCCGGCAAGCATGCTCGCCAACCGGACAAGAGCCGATGTGTCGAGGCACAGATATACTTTCACGCCGATGAGTGCAAGAAGGAGCTTGCCAAAGGCGCTGAGCTGAAGAAGCCCGCCAAGCACCCGCAGAGTTGGCTCGAGTGCCAGGAAACCAGAGCCGACTCGTGGATTCCCGCCGACGCGAACGATCCCGGCACTCGGTTGTACAAGGCGCAGGCGAGCCTGTCCGACGCGAATGAGCTGGCCGCCCTGCTGGCCCCGCTGTCCGCGCAGGCACGCGCGGCCCTCGAGCCGGGCGATTTGAAGCGCCCGTTTCAAAGAGCGTTTCAGGGCCCGGGCAATCTCTCGTTCTTCGTGGTGGGAAGCGGCTCCAGGTTGATCGTCTTTGCCGTGACTCGCCTGGACGATTTTCAGTTCGCCGACATGGCGGCCGATCTGTCCTCATCGAGCGAGGAACCGACGGGCGGAAAAGACCTGGACGTCGAAACCATGGCGGAAGAGGCCGGTGTCGAGCTGAGTTACCATACGGAAACATTGCAACGCGCCGGGCCGCCGCCGGGAGGCGTGGCGTCCGAACCCTGATCTCGGCCGTACGTCGATCGCGCCCGGCACATGCCGTGCCCGCTGGAGAGCTCAGATGAGGACACTCGCAACTCTGGCGTTCCTTGCTCTGCTGATGGGATCGGCGCTCGCCGCGCCCCGGGCCGAGCGCCTGCGGCTCGAGGAGTGAGCTCACCATGACCCTGCTCGAGCTATTGGATATCGATCTGCCGATCATTCAAGCGCCGATGGCGGGGGTGTCGACCGCGGAACTGGCCGCCGCGGTTGCCAACGCGGGCGCGCTCGGATCCCTCGGCGTCGGCGCAGCCGATGCCGCCGGCGCGCGCAGCATGATCGCGGCATTTCGCGAGCGCTCGCGGCGCTCATTGAATGTGAACGTGTTCTGCCACCAGCCGGCGCGAGCCAACCCGTCGGTGGAGATGGCGTGGCTGGAGCTTCTCCGACCTCACTTCGAGCGCCACGGCGCCAAGCCGCCGCAGGAGCTCGAGGAAATCTACCGCAGCTTCGTCGAGGACGATGCGATGCTGGCTGCGCTTCTCGCGGAGAAGCCGCGGGTGGTCAGCTTCCATTTTGGGCTGCCTTCCGCGGAGCGAATCGAGGCCCTGCGGCAGGCAAACGTCGTGCTGCTCGCATCAGCAACGAGTCTGACGGAAGCGCGTGCCGCGGAGAAGGCCGGCGTGCAGGCGATCGTGGCGCAAGGGTATGAGGCAGGCGGGCATCGCGGAGTCTTCGATCCCAACGCGGACGACGACTGCCTGGGAATCGTTGCTTTGACTCGCATTCTCGTGCGCGAGCTTCGCGTCCCGGTGATCGCAGCCGGAGGCATCATGGACGGCGCCGGCATCGCGTCCGTATTGTGCTTGGGAGCGCAGGCCGCCCAACTGGGTACCGCGTTCATTGCCTGCCCTGAGTCCTCGGCGGATGCCGCCTACAAAGCGGTGCTGGCCAGCGACTCGGCGCACCACACCGTGATGACACGCGCGATCTCCGGCCGCCCGGCGCGGTGTCTGCGGAACCGCTTCACCGCCCTGGGCGCGGGTGTGTCCGTGCAGCAGATCCCTTCGTATCCGATTGCCTATGATGCGGGCAAGGCGCTCAATGCCGCCGCGAAGGCGGCACGGGAATTCGGGTACGGAGCGCAGTGGGCCGGGCAGGGCGCACCGCTCGCGCGGGCGCTGCCGGCCGCGGAGCTGGTGCGCGTGTTGGCTGCGGAATCAGCGCTCTGAAGCAGCGATCGGCAACATGAGGGCACTGGCGCGCCTTCCACCGTGGAACAGTGTGATGTGCGCCACGCGCGCACTCTTCGGGTCCTCATAGCCAATGCGGCCGCCCGTGGCCGCGGTGCCGGAATTGCTGACGCTGCTGGAAACGGAAGCCGGCGAGTTTCTCGGCGCGTTCGAAGGAATGTCCGCCAACGCGATCGCGGCGGCGCTGGCGCACAATCAGCGGCTGCGCAATCCATTCTCCGCGTTCCGTCGCGACCACTTCGTGGCGAGCAGGATGGAGGATGTCGTCTTCTCGACACCCTGCAGCTCGCCGATCCGGTCGATCAGCTCATTGAGCTCCGCGGAGCTGGCCGCTTCGAGCTCGGCGATCAAGTCGTAGACGCCGCTGATGGCGTGCAAGGCCGTGATTTCGGGCATGGCCTGCAGCTGCCTTTCCGTGGCTCGCGCCAGCTTGGCGCTCACTTTGATCAGGACATGGGCGCGGATCTGCCGGCGATCGACTTCGGGATTCAGGCGAACCGTGAACCCTTCGATGATCCCGCTCTGCTGCAGCTTCTGCAGCCGGGCGTAGATGGTGGCACGGGAGACCCCGAGCGACTTCGACAGTCGGGCGATCGGCGTGCGCGCGTCTTTGCGCAACAGTGCCACGAGGCGGCGGTCCAGGTCATCGGACAGATTGTATTTTGCGCTAGACATTCTGTCAGTTTACCGTAAAGGCGGTGAGCAGGTTGTCCACTTCAATCTGGACCCCTCGCCCGGGCACACTGGCGGGATCATTCCCTGGGGGACGACCATGACACGAGTTCTGTTGGCGGGCGCGGGCAAGATCGGCAGCATGATCGCGGGCTTGCTCAGCGCGACGGGCGATTATCGGGTCACCGTGGCGGATCGATCCCCCAGTCAGTTGCAGGGCCTGCCCAAGAGCGCTGCGATCGAGACACGGGTGCTCGATCTGACGAGCCCCGGAGAGCTCCTCGAGGCCATGCGCGGCCAGTTTGCCGTATTGAGCGCCGCGCCCTACAGCATCACGAGCCACATCGCCCGCGCGGCGAAACAAGCGGGCGTTCACTACCTCGATCTGACCGAGGATGTGGCGACGACCCGTCTGGTGAAGACCCTGGCGGCCGACGCCACGACCGCATTCATTCCGCAGTGTGGGCTCGCGCCGGGCTTCATATCGATCGTCGCTTACGATCTAGCCAAGCGGTTCGATAGCCTGGATTGCGTGCGCCTGCGCGTAGGCGCCCTGCCGCAGTACCCCTCGAACGCGCTCAACTACAATCTCACGTGGAGCACGGACGGCGTCATCAACGAGTACCTGCGGCCGTGTGAGGCGATCGTGGAAGGCGTGCTGCGGGAAGTGCCCCCGCTGGAGGAGCTCGAGGAATTCTCCATCGACGGCGTCCGCTACGAAGCATTCAACACCTCGGGCGGCCTCGGCACGCTCTGCGAGACGCTCAGCGGCAAGGTGCGCACCCTGAACTACAGGACGGTCCGCTATCCCGGCCACCGGGACATCATGAAAGCGCTCACCCACGACCTGCGCCTGGGCGAGCGGCCCGAGGTCCTGAAGGACATCCTCGAGCACGCAATTCCCGGCACGATGCAGGACGTCGTGCTCGTATTCGTCACTGTGAGCGGTCAGAGGCAGGGCCGCCTGTTGCAGGAGACGTACGCAAACAAAGTTTACGGTCGCGTGATCGACGGCGTGCCCTGCAGCGCGATCCAGATCACCACGGCGAGCGGCATTTGCGCCGTTCTGGATCTGCTGGCGCAAGGCAAGGTCCCGACACGCGGGTTCGTGCGGCAGGAGGAGATCCAGCTGGATGCGTTCCTGGCAAACCGGTTCGGCGCCGCCTACGCGAGGCCGCGGTCCGCGGCCGACAAGGCGGCCTGATGGACGCTCGAGCACGGATTCCGGCAGGCGAGGAGGCGCTCGCAACATTGCAATCGATGGGGATCGAGCTGCCCGCCGGCGGGGATGCTCCGCGGCTTGCATCGCCGATCGACGAATCACCGCTGCCGCGCGTGCGCGCCACCTCCGTCCAGGACGTTCAACGGGCCATCGGCGCGGCGCATGAGTCGTTCCTCTCCTGGCGCAGCGTTCCGGCGCCTGTGCGCGGGGAGCTGGTCCGCCTGTTTGGACAGAAGCTGCGTGAGCACAAGAGCGCTCTCGGGCGCCTGGTTACCCTCGAGGTGGGCAAGCCCCTCTCCGAAGGCATGGGCGAAGTGCAGGAGATGATCGACATCTGCGACTTCGCGGTCGGCCTGTCCCGTCAGCTCTATGGCTTGACCATGGCTTCGGAGCGCGCGGATCACCACATGCGTGAGGCGTGGCATCCGGTCGGCCCGGTGGGGATCATCTCGGCGTTCAATTTCCCCGTGGCGGTTTGGGCGTGGAATGCGACGCTGGCACTGGTTTGCGGCGATTCCATTCTGTGGAAGCCGTCGGAGAAAGCGCCGCTGACGGCGTTTGCAGCCCATGAGCTGCTGCGCGAGACGATCCGCAACTTTGCAGCGGCGCCGGCGGGCCTGACGGCACTACTGATCGGTGACGGGGAAGCCGGCCGCACGCTGGTGGACGATCTGCGCGTTCCGTTGATCTCGGCGACCGGCAGCACCCGGATGGGCCGCTCCGTCGGCACGGCAGTCGCAGCGCGGTTCGGTCGCAGCCTCCTCGAGCTGGGGGGGAATGCGGCGACCATTGTGACTCCGTCCGCCGATGTCGGGCTTGCGCTGCGCGCGATCACTTTCGGGGCGACGGGAACGGCCGGTCAGCGGTGCACCACGATGCGGCGCCTGCTGGTCCATGACGATGTCTACGAGCAACTCATTCCGGCGCTGAAACGTGCGTACGCCAAGCTGGAAATCGGCGATCCGCGCGACCCGGGAGTGCATGCGGGTCCGCTGATCGACAGTGCCGCCTGCGAAGTGATGGAGAAAACACTGCGCGAGGCGCGCGGCGACGGCGGGCTCGTATTCGGCGGCACACGGCTGCCGCGGCCGGGCTATTACGTCGCGCCTGCCCTGGTCGAGATGCCGGCCCAGACCGAAGTGGTGCGGCGCGAGACGTTCGCCCCCATCCTCTATGTGCTGAAATACCGCGACTTCGAGACCGCGCTGCACCTGCTGCAGGACGTTCCGCAGGGACTCTCTTCTTCCATTCTCACGAACAACCTGCGGGAAGCCGAGGTTTTTCTATCGGCGACGGGCTCCGATTGCGGCATTGCGAACGTCAACATGGGCACGAGCGGCGCCGAGATCGGCGGTGCCTTCGGCGGCGAGAAGGAGACCGGAGGCGGGCGCGAGTCGGGGTCCGATAGTTGGAGGGCGTACATGCGCCGGCAGACCCAGACCGTGAACTACGGGCTGCGCCTACCGCTGGCGCAGGGAGTCGCCTTCCAGGTGTAGCCGCGGCGCGGCGAGCGCTGCCCCGGCGCCGGGGTTTCATTGTATTCTCCCGATCCAAGCATGCGGACGGGGGTGGCAGATGGCGGGACCGGCGAAACTCAGGCGCGATGGGGGTCTGGTCGGGCTGCTGTACGCGAGTCTCGGCAGCATCATCGGTTCCGGCTGGCTGTTCGGAGCGCTGCACGCCGCGGTGCTGGCGGGACCGTGGAGCGTCTTCTCGTGGGTGATCGGGGCGGCCGCCATTCTGCTGCTCGCCTTCGTCTTCGCCGAATTGGCGACCATGTTCCCGAATTCGGGGGCGATGGTGCACATGACGCACGTGAGTCATGGCGACCTGGCCGGCAGGATCTGGAGCTGGATCCTGTTTCTCGCGTTCGTGTTGGTGCCTCCCATAGAGGTGACCGGTGTGCTCACCTACACCAACAACTACCTGCCCGGGCTGATTTATCCAGGGACCGGCTTATTGACCGAAGTCGGCATGATCTGGGCCGTGCTGCTTCTTGCGGCGGTTGTCCTCGTCAATTTCCTGGCGGTGCGCTGGGTCCTCGCCATCAACAGCGTAGCCACCTGGTGGAAGCTGGTCATCCCGATCGCAACGATATTCGTCCTGATGGCGTATTCGTTTCATCCGGCCAATATGGTGGCGCACGCAGCCAGCGTGCCTTTGAGCGGCGTTTTCACGGCCGTGGCCACGGCCGGCATCGTATTCAGTTTCCTCGGGTTCCAGCAGGCCATTTCGCTGGCGGGAGAGACCCGCAACCCCAGCCGCTACATTCCGCTGGCCCTCATCGGCTCGGTGCTGGTCGGTATGCTGATCTATGTGGGCCTGCAGTTTGCGTTCATCACGGCGCTCGATCCGCGGGACATCAGCGGCGGCTGGCAGCAGCTGCGCTTCACCGGCATGTTTGGGCCCCTGGCCGCCATCGCCATCGGTGTGGGTGCGTTCTGGTGGGCTGTGGTGCTGTACGCCGACGCCTTCGTCTCGCCCCTCGGGACGGCATTCATCTATGTCACCGCCAGTCCGCGCATCATCATGGCTGCCGGAGAAATGGGCAGCGCCCCGGAATACGTCGTACGACTGAACCGTAACGGGGTGCCATGGGTCGGGCTCGTCGTCACCTATGCCGTTGGCGTGGTCTTCTTCTTCCCGTTCCCGTCATGGCAGAAGCTCGTATCCGCCGACTCCCTCATCATGGTGCTGGCCTACGCGATGGCACCCGTGACTCTGCTTCACCTGCGCGCGACTCTCCCGCAAGCGTCGCGCCCGTTTCGCCTGCGCGCGGCAGGTCTGCTCGCGCCCGTTACGTTCATCACGTCCAACTGGATCATCTATTGGACAGGTTATGAAGTGGTCAAGTGGATGTTGGGCGCGGTGCTCGCCTACGCGGTCGTGTATCTCGCGTGGTATTTCCTCGTGGGCCGCCGGCCGCTACGGGAGCTGGGATGGGAACAGGCCTGGTGGGTCGCGCCCTATCTGGCGGGTATATGGATAGTGAGCTACCTCGGTCCGGCAGGAACCATGGGCGGCCACGGGAAGCTCGGTTTCTTCAACGGGATGTGGATTCTCGCGGCCTTCAGCCTCGTCATCCTGTACTTGGCCCTAAAGGCCGGGCGGAGCGCGGCAACCGCACAGGCGTGCGCGGATCGCGTGAAGTCTCTGGCATCGAGCGGTTTCGATCCACTGGCGGAAATCGACGAGGCGCAGACCGCGTCTTGAGAGCGTTCGATGAAGACTCTCGCTGAGCTCGCCCGCTGCCTCGAAGCCGGTACGACCACGAGTCGCCGGCTGGTGGAGGAGTGTCTGGCCAGGATCGCCGACCCCAAAGGGGAGGGGCCACGCACCTTTCTGAAGGTGCATGCCGAGCCGGCGCGCGCCGCGGCGGACTATTACGATCGCCTGCGGGCGCATGGGGTGACACTGAGCCCCTGGGCCGGCATTCCCATATCGGTCAAGGATCTGTTCGACATGGCGGGGGACGTCACCACGGCGGGCTCCAGGGTTTTGCGCGGGCAGCCGCCGGCCGGCGCGGATTGCGCTGCTGTGGCGCGTGTGCGCGCGGCAGGCTTCATTCCCATCGGGCGCACGAACATGACGGAGTTCGCCTACTCGGGGCTGGGACTGAACCCACACTACGGCACACCGCTCAGTCCTTTCGAAAGGGCGTGCGGGCGGGCGCCGGGCGGCTCCTCGTCGGGTGCGGCGGTTTCGATCGTAGAGCAGATGTCGTATGGGGCGTTGGGAACCGATACCGGCGGCTCGTGCAGGGTACCGGCGGCGTTTTGTGGAGTGGTGGGATTCAAGCCCACGGCTCGCAGGGTCCCCGTGTCCGGGGTATTTCCTCTTTCCCAGACTCTCGACTCCGTGGGACCGCTGGCCGCCAGCGTCGCCTGCTGCGCCACGCTCGATGCGGTGCTCGCAGATGAGCCGACCGCCGCGCTCGAGGTAACGGGATTGCGCGGGCGGCGATTCGCGGTTCCGACGCACTATGCTCTCGACTCCCTCGACCCGCACGTGGCGCGCAGCTTCGAGCGCGCGATCCGTGAGTTGAGCGGCTCCGGGGCGGAGGTCACCGAGATACAGCTGGCGGAGCTCGATGAGTTGCCGGAGATCAATCGCCAGGGCGGATTTTCGGCCCCGGAGGCTTACGCATTGCATCGTGAGCGCCTGGAGTCTGAGGGAGCGCTATACGATCCCCGCGTGTTGATTCGCCTGCAGCGCGGCCGGGAGCAGAGCGCCGCGGACTATGTCGACCTGATCCGCGCACGGGCCGACCTGCAGCGCCGCGTCGACAGGACGCTCGAGGGATTCGACGCCGTTCTTTTGCCGACGACGCCGATCATCGCGCCGCTGCTGCAGGACCTGGAATCGGCCGAGGCTTATTTACGGATCAACCAGCTGACGCTGCGGAATACGTCGATAACCAACTTTTTGGACCGTTGCGCCATCTCGGTACCCTGTCATGAGGCCGGTACTGCGCCGGTTGGTCTGATGCTCATGGGCGCTCATGGCGATGACCGTCGGCTATTGGGAACGGCCGCCGCGGCCGAGGGGCTGGTGTCCGGCTAGGTCCAGGATCTGCGCCCCGGCTGATCCAACATGAGTTTTGATCTGCGCGCCATAGTCTCAGCGGCATCACATGAAAATCATCGCCGTCACGAATATCAAGGGCGGAGTAGGCAAGACCACCACGGCGGTCAATCTCGCCTATTTGTGCGCGGCGAGCGGCCAGCGGACGCTGTTGTGGGATCTCGACCCGCAGGGAGCTGCGACTTACGTTCTCGGGATCGATCCCAACGAGCGTGAGTTCGCGTCGGCCAAGAAACTGCTCTCCGGCAAGTGCGACATACCCGAGCTGATCGTCGAGACCGGGTACCCGAACCTGGATCTTCTGCCGGCGAATCTTTCCTACCGGAAGTTCGACATTCATCTCGATGCACACAAGAAACCCACCGAGCGGCTCCTGAAGATGAGCCGTTCGCTGCGGGAGATCTACGAAGTTCTGTTTCTGGACTGCCCCCCGGGCATTTCGCTGCTTTCGGAAAATGTGCTGCACGCGGCGGACGTAGTGATGGTCCCGCTGCTGCCTACGCCCTTGTCGCTGCGCATGTTGGTTCAATTGCGAGACTTCATCGACGAACAAGGCTGGCAGGATCTGTTGCTGTTACCTTTCTTCTCGATGGTCGACATTCGTAGATCCCTGCATCGCGAGTTGATGGCGAGTACGCGCACGGGGTTTCCCGCCATTCTCAATACGGAGGTGCCGTACTGGAGTGAGATCGAGCGAATGAGCCTGCTGCGGGCGCCGTTGCCGGCGGTCGCGCCGAACGGCAGAGCCACACCCATCTATGCCGCACTTTGGGGAGAGCTCTCGCTGCGGATGGAGAAACGCTCGCAGGCCGCCCTTTCGGGCGCATAGGGGACACCCTGGTCCATGAAGGCGCGATTATACCGGTCGCCCGACGCATTACTCCCTGGTTGCGGGAGATCGGCTTCGGCATCGAGAATCTGCGCATTAGCTATCACGGAACCGGCGCCGTCCTGCGAGTCGGCGCGCCGACTGATCACTTGAAGCGACTCCTTGGTTATGTCGCACAGGTCGCTTCGAGGCGCAAGCTGTGCCTGTTCATCGATGAGCTCCACGTGCTCCACACAACTGGCTGCGGCCTATCGGATCGGCACCAGCGAAGGTTACTCCGAGGTAGTTGAGCGCCTGGTGCGCTTTTTTGTGCCCGGCCCTCGAGCTATTTTGATCTCACCCTGCTCTATCCGCGCACGAACGTCGGCGAGCTCTCGCCGTATGGAACCGGCCCATTTGCGCAGGATGGCTGGAAGGTCGCGACCCTGACGAATGACGGCGACCACAGCGACGATGTCGGAATTCAGAGGCTCGTAAACGAGATAGTGTTCCCGTACGGGGTAGACGTGCAGAGGTGTATCGCCCACGAGCTCATTGCGAGGCCGGAGCCTGTGACAATTTTCTGCAACGTACTGAGCAGCTTTGTGCAGGTCTTCGAAATAGCGGCGGGTCAGTGATTTGCCCCACCGCGCGCGGGACCATGCGCGCGCTTCCTGCAGACCGCTCGCCGCCTTCAGCGTCAGGACGTAGCGCTTGCTCGCCACCGCCGCTCAGTTTTCGTCATGGATATCGAGAATCGATTGCGAGGAGAAGCGGCCCTTGCGGACGTCATCGAGTCCTTCGAAGATGTTTGTCGCCACGGCGTGATCCTGCATATCCTGGCGAATGAGGTCGCGAATGTATTCGCTCGGTGTGGCGTAGACGTCCTTGTCGCTGGCTCGCTCGTCCACGTACTTGCGCAGTGCATCGGTCAGTTGGACGTTCAGGCTGCTGCTCACGAAAAGCCTCCTTCGGAGACATTGGACGACGATCGTGCATATGCTATGCGTCTGGCAATAGATGTCAATATTTGCCAGGCAGCCGGCTCGGTCTCACCACCGTCCAACAGAGCGCATTGGCGGCCGATTCGGATTTGCGAGGTCCGGAATAGACCGCATTTGATTGGCGCTCCCTACGGGATTCGAACCCGTGTTACAGCCTTGAGAGGACGCAATTCTGTCCAGGGAAGTCCATGCGCATTCTAGAAAATGCTGCAATTCTAAGCATTTCTGATATGGCTGTCTAAGGCTCTCTCGGGTAGAATTTCCGTACAAATCCGTACGGAGATTCTCCTGCCGTGCCGGAGCTTTCACGAAAACGCGAGCGCGAACGCCTTCCGAAGTTCTTCGAGCGCCAAACCCTCGGCAAGCTGCCGAAGGCACCGATCTTCACCGAGAACGGCGAGCAACCTTGGCGACGTCACATTTGGGCCCGCCAGTTCCGAGCAGCGGCCGATAAGGTGAATGAGGAAGCGCAGGGAAATTCGCGCATTCCGTCTACGGCCACGGCCTACTCGTTCCGTCACGCGCGCATCAGCGAGCTTCTGCAGATCCATGGGATTGATCCCCTGACCGTGGCCGCGCAGACAGGTACCTCGCTCGCTATGATCGAGAGGGCTTATCTGAGATTCATTCCGAGCGCTATGCGGGAGAAGCTGGCCGCCGTCGTGAGTCGGCGTGAGCGGCTGGCGGACATTACCGCCTTCTCCGGATCGGCAATGGTCGCGCTTTCACGGCGGTAACACGGGTTCGAATCCCGTCGGGGACGCCAATTGTTCGTGTCTTGCGGATGAACCTGCTGCCTTTTCACAGCGGCAATGAGATGCGCGGCTAGGGCTCGTGCTCCGTCGAATAGGAAATCAGGTCGCCACACGCAGAGCGTCCGCACAGGCGAAGATCGCCGCCATCTGCAGCCCGCTCATGACTCGGATTGGAACCGGCGTGAGGCTCGAGCGCCCTTCCAGTCTTGCGACCTCTCGGCGCAATGCCGTGAGGGCTTCTTGACGTGCAGTCTGCGCCGCGGCGTTGTGGGGGCGTGCGAGCAGGACCTGGCTGGCGAGGCTGATGAGCAATCCATACGTGCGCAGGACGAGCAGAGCATGCTGCGTGTGCAGTAGCTCGAGCTCGTGACGCGACAGAATGCGGTCGTCTCCCGCCACCGGTCCGTGCGCCGGCTTCATCCTCAGGCGCTCCTCCAGCGCCCACCAGCACTCTCGTGCGTCGGCTGCCAGTTCCGACTCACAGAACCGAGGTACGTGGCGGCGGGCGAGCTGATCGGCCGCGTCGGTCATGGCATGCAGCTCGTGCTCCTGGTTGCGCCGCGAGATCCCCGATGATGAGCAGTCCTCGAGGGCTTCCGAGTGCCACAACGGCACTTCGGCCAGCAGGCTCAGCGTACCGTAGTGGGCCTCGCCATAGCCTGGGCTCATGTCTCCAAGCGTCCACGGAAAGGCCCACGAGGCACCCAACTCTCTGGCCCGCGCGGTGGTTTCGAGCACCGTCGCGTAGCGCGTGACGGCGGGTGTCCAGCGCTCCACGGTCAACTCGTCATCCATCTCGTTGACCGTGAGGCCCGCGGCCTTCACCGCACCTTCGAGACCGCTCAGTGCGGCAGGCAGCGCGCGGCTCAACGAGTAGAACGCACCGCCGAAATCGCAGTGATGGAGCGTCGCGTGCAATGCGGGTCGCGTTAGCTCGAAAGCGCGTTGCCAGGCCTCGTTCTCGGGCGTGCAGGCCGAGAATCGGCAGTTAGGCAGCTCCAGTGGGAAGGTGGTTTCCGGCTGACGCGACAGCGCCGGACGAAAAAAATTCTCCAGGTAATTCCCGAGGCAACGAGGCTTCTTCAGCCATCCGCCGTTGAGCCTGAGGCCCTCGGGGTCGATCGCCTTGATGAAATGCCACCGGTAGCCGCGCCGCTCGCGCTCGCTGTGAAGCAACAGCGCAATCAGGCGCTCGACGGTCACGGCCCCGGCTGGCTCGTTCGGGTGCGGCACACCGACGATGAGCGTATCGCGATCGCCCTCGCCGAGGCTAATCATCTCAATGGGCCGCCCCAAGCGGCTGACGCCCAGCGGCGTAACCTGTACGCGGGGATCGAGCGCGATCCGGCGCGTACCGGCCTCCAGTTCCTCGAGAGTCAGAAGCTCATCAAACATAAGCCATGGGCGGCCGGTCTCCCCGCGGGTTGCGCACGAGCCCACAGGAGAAGACGTTTGAGCGGCCCCGGTACCGCACCTCCCCGCCGCCGAAAGAACAAAGGCGAGCCGGACGTGATGGCGCATCAAGTGGACCCGGCAGTGTGCGGTCAGGGGTAGTGTCGCGTGTTGCGGGAGCCGGTGCGTCGTGCCATTCTTTGTGTCGTGAACGACGGTGTCCTGATGATCAAGCTTCGTCGCCTGCTCCGCAGTCGGGGCGCGAGCACGGACGACGTCGATGATCTCATCCAGGACGCGTTTCTACGCCTGCAGATCTACTGCCGCGAGCATGAGGTGCACAAGCCCGAAGCGTTTCTGGTGCGCACCGTCCTCAATCTCGCGACGGATCGGCGGCGGTCGCAGGTTCATACACAGCAGGCGACGGATGCCATCAAGGCCCTGCAGTTGGTTTGCTCATCGCCGCCGGCGGATGATGTGTTGGCTGCGCAGGAGCGTCTACAGCGCATGAAGTCAGCGCTCGATCGCATGAGCCCGCGGCGCAGGGAGGTCTTCGTGCTGAATCGGATCGAAGGCTATAGCTTTCCGCAGATCGCGCGCCAGCTCGGCATCACGCTCTCGGCCGTCGAGAAGCACGCCGCGAAGGCCGTCTTGGAGATGACCGACTGGATGGAAGGCGAGGAGGGGACGGAAACATGAAGAGCTCCGCAACGGCGACGGCAACGCATGCGCGGCGCCGCAAGGCGCGAGCCGAGGCCTCCGCATGGGTCGTGCAGCTTCATGGGGCGGAGCGCTCGGCGGCGCTGGAGGCGGCGTTTCGCGCCTGGTTGTCGGCGGATCTGCTGCACCGACAGGAGTTCGAGCGCGTCAACCAGGTGTGGCTCGAGGTGCCGGACATACCCCTCGGCGGCATCACGCGGCTGACCCATAGGAATCGGCTCCGCGCGGCATCCCGGTGGGCGATCGCGGCCGCGGTGCTGCTCGCCTTCGGCGGTGGCGCTTGGGGGCTCTATCAGGCGTGGTTCGCGGGCGTCTACAAGACTGGGATGGGGGAGCAGCGCATCGTTCGCCTGCAGGATGGCACGCGGGTCACACTCAATTCGGACAGCAAAGTCGTCGTACGGTTCGCGGACACCCAGCGGCATGTGACGCTCGTGCGCGGCGAGGCGTACTTCGAAGTCGTCCACAATCGGCAGCGTCCCTTCATCGTGACGGTCGGTGATCATGACGTGACCGACGTCGGGACCGCGTTCATGGTGCGTTACGATGATGGCACCGCCGCGATCACGCTCCTCGAAGGGAGGGTCGTCGTTTCAGACCGCGACAGCCGGTCGCTGGCCGTCGCGGCGGATCTCGCCGGCTCCGGCGCCAGCGGGACCGGCCGGCCGAACAGCCGGGACAACAGCCCTGCCGCGGCGGACAAAGGCACGGCGCAGGTCGTCACCCTGGTTCCCGGCGAGCGTCTCATGCTTCCAGCGGGCGCTCCACCGAGGCTCGACGAGCCGAACATCGACGTTGTGACCGCCTGGCGCCGGGGGGAGGTGGTTCTCGAAAGCACCCGGCTCGATGAGGCGGTCGCGGAACTGAACCCTTACGAAGTCCGGAAGCTCGTGATCTCATCCCCGCGGATTGCGCGCCTCGAGGTCAGCGGCATTTATCAGGTCGGCGATGGCGCGGGATTCGCCGAGACCGTTGCCAAGCTCTATCACTTGCGCGTCAGTCATACGAATGAGGAGATCCTGATTGGCCCGCCGGCGGCCCGGATCCCGCGCCCCCAGATCCGACCCTGACCGAGCACATCCCTCCGGAAGCGCTCGAGGCGACCATCGGGAATAGCCGCGCGTGCCCCGTGGCTGCGCCGGCGCGCAGGGCACGCCTGGAAATTAACAATTTTTCCATGCCGACGTGCTGTGCTGTCCCGTCCCAACCGTCTACTCCATTGGAAGCACAATCGTCGGGCGATGCCCGCACGCATCGAAAGCTGCACGACAAGACTCGGGGGTACACGATGTTTGCACGTTGGCCGGTCTGCGCCGTCCTCGTCATTGGTCTCGTCGGGCGGGCCGCCGCGGCCCATGCCTCGGGGATCACTTATGCCTTCAACATCCCGGCGCAGTCGCTTGCCGCCACTCTGCGCGCCATCGGGCAGGAGACGACGATAAATATCGTGTTCGCGCCGGAGACGGTCAGAGACGCACGCGCACCGGCCATTCAGGGCGAGCTGACGGCCGAGCAGGCGGTGTATCGGGCACTGTCGAAGACGAAGCTGCACGCGCGAAAGGCGACGGCCAACAGCATCCTGATCGAGCCGTCGCAGACCGGCTCGACCGCGACTTCCCGGCGCGCACCGCGGTCGAGCTCTCACGAGTCGGGGAATGATCCTCCGGGTGAGCAGGCGGAGCCGATAGGCGTCGCAACGCCGGCGCCGTCGTCGGCCGGCAACCCCGAGGCGCAATCGCTCGAGGAAGTCGTAGTGACCGCGCAAAAGAAGTCGCAGCGACTCCTCGACGTTCCTGTGCCGGTTTCCGTACTCGATACCGCTGACCTCTCCGCGAACGGCCAGAGTCGACTTCAGGACTATTTCGCACAGATTCCGGGTTTGAGTCTGACAACCAACAACGGTGGTGGGTGGCAGACTCTCGCCATTCGCGGTGTCACAACAGGAGTGGTGGCCAATCCCACGGTCGGTATAATGATCGATGACGTGCCGTTCGGATCAAGTACGTCCCTCGGCAACGGGAGCGTATTGATTCCCGATATTGACCCAGGTGACTTGGCGCGCATCGAGGTACTCAAGGGTCCTCAAGGGACGTTATATGGCGCTGACAGCATGGGCGGCGTGGTGAAGTTCGTAACGCTGGATCCGACTACTGATCGGCTCGGTGGCCGAGTCGAGGTGCTTGGCGATTACGTCGATCAGGGCGAGTCGGGCTACGCAGTGCGCGGCGCGGCAAATGTGCCGCTTACCGACGACCTCGCATTCCGGGAGAGCGGCTTTGTCCGGCGCGATCCGGGCTACGTCGACAACGTGCTCACCAACCAGAACAATAGCAACCGCGTGAACGTCTACGGCGGACTCCTCTCTGCCCTCTGGCGTCCGTCCGACGCGCTATCACTCAAAATCGACGTGCTCTTGCAGAACACCTACGGTGACGGCACTCAAGCAATCGACGCGACGCTGGATCCGAATGGCTATCTACATCCGATTTACGGCTATCAGAAGCAGGCTCGCCTGCGCGGGACGGAGCAATACTACTCGACGATAAGGCTCTATACCGCGACACTGAAGGCGAAGATCGGGAGTCTCGACTTCACCTCTATCACCGGCTACGGCGACAATAAGTACCTCGACGTGAGCGACTATACGTCGCTCTATGGTACGCCGTCGGACGGCTTGTTTTTCTCGCCAACACAAAAGATCACGCAAGAGTTCCGCTTGAGTTCGAGCGGGGGGCGGACGTTGGACTGGCTTGCCGGGGCGTTCTACACCCACGAGAATTCGCCCGCCGACCTGCCAAGCTATACGCTCGATCCGACAACCGGAGCGCAGACGGGGTTTCTGGTGGACTATTACTATCCAACAGCCCTTACCGAATACGCCCTGTTTGGTGATCTCACGTTTCATATCACCGATCGTCTGGATCTTCAGGTCGGCGGAAGAGAGAGTGAAAACCGGCAGACCTACAACGAGACGGACAGCGGACCGCTTGTCCCCGCGTACTTTGGATATCCGTCTCCTTTCGTCAATCCAGCAGAACACACCTCAGGGAGCGCGTTCACATATTTGTTCACGCCAGAATTCAAGATCTCTCCCAATTTCATGGTCTACGCTCGACTGACTTCGGGGTACAGGCTCGGAGGGCCCAATGTGACTGCGGTTGTCTACAATCTGCCGATCCAGTATGCGCCGGACAAAACGACCAACTGGGAGCTTGGCACCAAGGGAAGTTTCTTTGACGGGGCTCTGACGCTTGATGCGTCGGCCTATTATATTGATTGGAAACAGATTCAGATCACCTTGACTCTGCCTAATGGCAGGTACAACGCAAATGGCGGCAACGCTAAGAGCCAGGGTTTGGAATTTACGATGCAGGCGCGGCCCGCCAGAGGGTTGACAATTTCCGCCAACGCATCGCTGAACGACGCGCGACTCACCCAGAACCTGCCTCCGGTCTCCACTGCATTCGGCTACTCCGGGGAGCGATTGCCCTACTCGGAGCCTTTTTCGGGTAGCCTCGCAGTGGATGAGGAGTGGCCCTTGGTGCGCGACTGGATCGGTTTCGTCGGCGGGCGGCTGAATTACGTTGGGGCCCGGGAAGGGGAGTTCAGGCTGAGTCTCTCGGTTCCCCGAATACACTTTCCGGCGTATGCAGACGCAGACCTGCGAGTCGGCGTGCGCGACGATTCGTGGGTGGTGAACCTTTTCGCCAACAACGTTTCAAACGCGCACGGAATGGTTGGTGGTGGCGGTAACTACGGTCAGTCGGCCTATAACATTTTTTATGTTCAACCGCGCACTCTGGGGCTTTCGCTGGTCAAAAGTTTCTGAGAGCGAAGCGAGCACGTCTTTTCTCGCGCGTGTCGCGATACATGGACATGGAGGCGATAAGACGGTGGATACCGGTTGGAAGCCTGGCGGTCTGCAGTTTCGTGATCGGGGGTGGTTGTATTGCGGTGGTGGGGCCGGTCTTTGGGCCCATGATGCGGGAGCTCGCATGGTCGAACGTGCGGATTTCGGTGCTCGCGGCCACCTATACAATCGGGAACCTCGCGAGCAATCCCGTGGTGGGAGTGGCGCTCGATCGGTTTGGCGCCCGGATTGTGCTGCTCCTGGGTGCCGCAGTTTTTGCCGTCGGTCTGCTGTGCGCCAGTGAGTCTCATTCCTTGATCGTGCTGGCGGTCTGCTTCGGGTTGGTCGGTATGGGGATGAGTGGGTTCAACGTGCCGAGCGCGGTTGTCATTACACGGTCGGTGCCGGCTCAGAAGGGCCTTGGGATGGGAATCTTCATGGGCGCAGCGTCCGTGGGTGCGGTGGTGTTCCTGCCGGTGGTCGCTGCGCTGGATTCAGGCTGTGGGCTGGCGCCATGCGCTGACTCGCTTGGCGGCTCTGTCTGCGGTGCTGCTCCCGGTCATATTGCTGTCTCTGCGGGGGAATGAGAATCGGAATGGAGTTCGGGCCGCCACTCGTGCGCACGCGAAGGATTCTGGATCGCAAGTATTCAGGCAAGTTCTGCACCCCGCATTCCTGATCGCCGCGCTGAGTGGAATGTTCTTCACCATAGGGATGCTCGGAATCTATTACGATGTGGTTGATCTCCTCGGCCGAGCTGGCTATTCGCCGCATGCTTCGGCGCTTGCTTTCGGAAGCACGTGGCTGATCTCAGGAGCGGGCTCGCTCGTGTTCGGCGTTCTTGCCGACAGGTTTGCGCCTGCTCGGGTGCTGGCGGCGGTAATCCTGGTCAACGCCTGTGGGACGCTATGTCTCTATGGCGCATCTGCGCCACGATACGGAGCGGCGTGTGTCGTCGGGTTCATTCTGCTCTGGGGCGCGTCCGGCAATGTGTTTTCGCAGCTCATTCCGGCTGTGCTCGTGGAGCGCTTCGGATCGCGCCACCTCGGAACGATACTCGGCGCGCAATTTGCTGCATCGGGAATAGCGGGATCGCTGGCGCCGATGCTGACCGGGCTGCTGGTCGACAGATCCGGCAACTATGAGATGGCGATCGCAGTCAGTGCGTCTGCAACCGTTCTGAGCGCCGCTCTGGCGCTCTCGATCGGCGCCGTCGGCTCCCCGTATCCCCTGGAAAGCGCGAGTCCATAGCGGTGAACGAGAAGCAGTCTCCCCGCCTCATCGACGTCGCTCCCGGGCTTGCGCGTATCCTCAAGCGCAGTGTGCTCGTCACGCCACCGCGATTTGAGGTCGCGGATATCCGCCTTGAAACCGTGACGGTCGCGATGCGCGATGGCACGAAGCTCGCGACCGACCTTTACCTTCCCCCCGAGCTGCCCGCGCCCACGGTGCTCGTCCGCACTCCCTATCTCAGGGACTCCGATGCGCTGGTGGCGGTTCTTTTGAGCCTGGCGCGGCGCGGTTACGCGGTCGCTTCCCAGGATTGCCGCGGCACGGGCAAAAGCGAGCCGGACAGCTGGGACTACTACCTGTACGAGCCCGAGGACGGCTACGACTTCGTCGATTGGGCAAGCCGGCAACCCTGGCGCGACGGATTTCTCGCGTCCTGCGGCGGCTCCTATGTCGGCCAGACCCAGTGGCACATGGCCCAGCATCCCGAGATGGACACCATCGTGCCTGACGTGAGCGGCCTCGGCGTGGCCGTAAACGGCGGGCGACTGCACATGTTTCTGAACGCGTACGCGCGCTCGGTCGGCAAAGGGGAAGGGAAGCTCGACGTGCCCTACCACGAGCTCGAGGGTCTCATCCTGAAGGAAACGCTGTCGACCGGATTCTTCAACGAGCCGCTCGAGCAGCCGCTCTCCGAGCCGCTGCTTGCGCGCTTCCCGGAGCTGCGGAGCATGTCTTGCGCTGCCGCACAGCGGTGGCTGTGGGAAATGTACTGCTCGCTGCCCTGTCGGGAACGTGCGCGGCTCGTCAAGCAGGCCTTGTCGATCCAGGCCATAACGAGCATGGATGTCGAAGCGCTATCGACCGTCTTCGGGCAGAGTATCTCGCACGATCGACACACCCTGCCGCACCCACGGCCCGCGGAGCTCGTCCGCACTTTCCACGCGCCGGCCCTCCTTCGCACCGGGTGGTATGACTGGGGCCTGAACGATACGCTGGCGACGTGGACGCTGCTTCGGGAGCAGGCTCCCGAACCGATGCGCTCGCGTTGCCGGCTGTTCATCGCCCCCTCCGCTCACAATATGCCGGGCTACCACGAAGGCATGGCCGAGCATCCCGAGCTCCATCACGCCTATGGCGCAAGCACGAGCCTCGAGATGCTGCTGCGCTGGTACGAGGCCGTCCGCTCGAACGCGACCGACTCCTGGCCGACGCTGATCTACTACCTCATGGGGGCGAACGAGTGGCGCACCGCGGACGACTGGCCCATTCCGCAGGCGCGCGTGGTGCCCTTCTACCTTGGCGCCGGCGGTCGCTTGAGCGGACATCCCCCCGCAGATGCCGACATGCCCGATGAATACACCTACGATCCGCAGCATCCGACGCCCACAGTCGGCGGCAGCATTGTTTCCTACGTTTATCCGCCTGGCAGCGTCGATGTCAGCCACGTGCAGCGGCGCAGCGACGTGCTGACCTATACGTCTGACGCGCTGAAGGAGGATCTCGATGTAGCGGGACCGCTCCGTATGATTCTTTATGCGAGCTCGAGCGCGGAGGATACGGATTTCGTCGCGCGTCTCTCGGACGTGTTTCCTGACGGCCGTGCCGTGCAGCTGCAGAACGGGCTGCTGCGCGCTCGTTACCGTGACCTCGACAGGGGACCCCGGCTTCTCGAGCCGCATCGCATCTACCGGTTCGAGATCGACTTGTGGGCAACGGCGAACCGCTTCCAGGCGGGCCATCGCCTGCGGGTGGACATCTCCTCCGCCGACTTCCCGCGGTTCGACCGCAACGCGAATCTCGGTGGCGCGCCCGGCGCCCCCGTCCGCGCGCGACAAGCCATATACCGCGACGCGGAGCACCCATCGCATCTGCTGCTGCCTCTTTTGGGTGGCGGCGACATTGACCCGGGTGGCTGAGGGGTGATGACAATGCCAGCAGACGTTGCAAATCAGAATTTGACGTCCAGTCGATCGTGGCTCGGCGGCAGAGCCAAGGATCTGATGAGCCGGACGCTGGTCTGGGACAATCACGGCTGCCTGCCGCTCAGGGCGGATGACAGTTTCCTGCCGCAACTCGAGCGTTACCGGCGCGCCGGGGTCAATGTCGTATCGATCAACGTTGGCTTTGCGGACACTCCGCTGATCGAGCACCTGCGGGTCCTGTCCTTCATGCGTCGCTGGATCGCATCGCGGCCCGACGCCTATCGGCTGATCGGGAGCGTCGGCGATGTCGAGGCCTGCAGCAAGAGCGGCAAGCTCGGGATCACGTTCGATATAGAGGGGATGTGCCCGGTCCAGGACGATTTGAGCTTCGTGCAGACATTTTATGAGCTCGGCGTACGCTGGATGCTGGTGGCGTACAATCGGAACAACAAGGCCGGTGGTGGATGCCTCGACGTGGATTGCGGACTGACCGCCACCGGGCGTGCCATCATCGACGAGATGGAGCGGGTCGGCATGGTGCTCTGTCTGAGCCACGCGGGAAGGAGAACGGCGGCGGAGGCGCTCGCCTATGCGCGCAATCCCGTCATCTTTTCGCATTCCAATGCCTACACGGTTCACGCGCACCCGCGAAACATCCCGGACGACTTGATGCGGGCTTGCGCCGCGAAAGGCGGGGTGATCGGCATCAACGGCATCGGATCATTTCTCGGAACCGGTGAGGATCTCATGGAGCAGTTGCTCAGCCACCTGCACCATGCGGTGGACTTGGTGGGGGCGGAGCACGTGGGCCTCGGTCTGGATTATGTGTTCGATCAGGCCGAGGCCGACGAGGACCTGAATCGCGATCCCTCACTTTACCCCCCGGGCTGGACGACCGGATGCTCGCGCCGGAAGCTTTCGGCCCCATCATCGAGGCTCTCGGGCGTGGCGGTCTTACCGATGCGCAGATTCGGGGGATTCTCGGTGAGAACTGGCTGCGGATTGCGAGACGGGTGTGGCAGTGATCGGCAACGAGGCAGCGTGCCTGTGAGCGATGGGAAGGGTTTGGTCTGAGGCGTATACGAGCGCCGTCATCGGGATCTGAGTGATGCGCGTGTTCACGGCGGAGGACATACGCGAGCTCGCGCCGATGCCGCAGCTCATTGAATGCCTGCGACGGGCCTTTGCCGCCCGGCATTCGGTTCCGCAGCGACGGGTCGCTGCGATTCCGGGCGGCGATGGGGATCGTTTGCTGCTCTACATGCCCGCCTTCGAGGCGGAGGGCGGCGGCGTAGTGAAGCTCGCCACGGTCTTCCCCGACAACGCGCCGAACTCGCGGCCGACGATTCAGGCCGCCGTGGTGGTGTTCTCCAGGAGCGGTGCGCCGGTGGCGGTTCTCGATGGCGCCGCCGTGACGCGGCTTAGAACGGGCGCGGCTTCGGCTCTTGCCTCGACTTATCTGTCGAGAGTGGACAGCACCCATCTGCTGATCGTCGGCACCGGTGCTCTGGCGCCATACATGGCCTTGGCGCACTGCGCTGTGCGGCCGATCTGCGAAGTAGGGGTTTGGGGCCGCCGCGGCGAGCGGGCGGCCGCGACCGTAGCCGAAATTCGCGCTCTCCTCGCTCAAAGAGTGGACGTACACGCCGTCTCCTCGCTCGAGGGCGCCATGCAAACGGCGGACATCATTTGCTCCGCGACGAGTAGCGCGCAACCGCTCCTCGAGGGTACGTGGCTGCGCCGCGGAGCCTTTGTCGATCTGGTCGGCGGCTTCTCGCCAGGTCGAAGGGAGGCTGACGACGAGACGGTGCGGCGCTCGAGGATTTTTGTCGATACCTTTGACGGGGCGCTCGCCGAGGCAGGCGACCTGCTCGAACCCTTGCAGAGCGGGGTGATCAGCGAAGAGCGCATCGAGGGAGAGCTTGCCGATCTCGTATCGGGCCGAGTGACCGGACGACGTCACGACGAGGAGATCATTCTCTTCAAATCTGTGGGAAGCGCTATCGAGGATCTAGCGGCCGCCCAAATGATCGTGGAGCGGGCGCGGCGATGAGCCTATCGGGGCAGGTCGACGCCGGCTCTGCGTAGTCTGCTCGCGCGGGGCACTCGCTCGCGCGCCTTGCCCGCGGCATATGGCGTGAAGAGATCGAAGATCGGCTTCAGCCGGTCTCGCTCCTCGCGAGAAGGTGGTGGAGGAGGTGGTACGGAGGGGGTACTGACCATAAGGCCACCCAGCCTAGGGCTTGGGTTGCCGGGAGTGAAGGTCCCGTCCGAGGGCGTCCCGGCAAAGGATCGAATGTGGTGTTCGCTCGTACCGCAACCGCACCGCGTAGTTCTACCGAGCAGAGCCGAGCAGCGAAGGGTCGCCTCACCGTCTAGTGAATTCCAGTGTTGACTACCCGGTTCCATACGGAAATGTTGGCGGAAATTTCCGTACCATTTCCGTATCAAGTGGCTGATCTCGTGCCAAGTACCTGATTTGTCTGGCGCTCCCTACGGGATTCGAACCCGTGTTACAGCCTTGAGAGGGCTATGTCCTGGGCCTCTAGACGAAGGGAGCGCGTATGGCTTCGGGGCCGGCTTCAGGAGCGCGGTATTATAGGGGGCTGTGTCCAATGCTCAAGCCGAAAGGCACCATTTGAACTCTCAAGCGCACGTAGTGTCGCCAGCGGCCAAGCCCAGGGTCATTCCGCGGGCGGAGCACACGATCTCCCGCTCCCATATCTCCGCCAATGCGTTGCGGGTCCTGTACCGCCTGAAAGACGCCGGATTCCAGGCGTTTTTCGTAGGGGGCTGCGTGCGGGATCTGCTGCTCGGCCTGGAGCCGAAGGACTTCGATGTGGCGACGGACGCCCTGCCGGAGCAGGTCAAGCGGCTCTTCCGCAATTGCCGGCTGGTCGGACGGCGGTTCCGGCTGGCTCACGTCTTCTTCGGCCAGGAGATCATCGAGGTGGCCACCTTCCGGGCGGCGAGCGCGCCCTCCCAGGGTGAAGAGCCGCTGGCGGACGCCGATCCGGAGGACGGCGAGGCGCCGGAGCTCGATGATCCGGAGGCTGCGGTGGATCCCGCGGAAGAGGACACCGCGGAGCTCCCGGCTACCGAGATCCGCGAGATGGCGGGTGATCCCGCGGCCAGGTCGGCAGAGCCCGGCGAGCGCATGTTCGATGCGACCGGCCGCATCCTGCGGGACAACGTCTACGGCACCATCGACGAGGACGTCTGGCGCCGCGATTTCACGGCCAATTCGCTGTACTACAACATCGCCGACTTCTCGATCTGGGACTATGTCGGCGGCGTGGAAGACATCGCCGCCAGGCGCCTGCGGCTGATCGGCGAGCCGGAGAAGCGCTTTCGCGAGGATCCGGTGCGCATGCTGCGGGCGGCACGCTTCGAGGCGAAACTCGGCTTCGAGATCGACCCCGCGACGGCCGAGCCCATTGAGCAGCTGCGGGAGCTTCTGGGCGGCGTGCCGCCGGCACGCCTCTTTGACGAGATGCTGAAGCTCTTTCTCACCGGCCACGGAGCCAAGAGCCTGGAAGCGCTGCGGCGCCGAGGCCTCCTCGGGCAGCTGCTGCCGAACGTGGACGCCTACCTCACGGCGCACTCCGGCGGCCTGGTCGAGCGGCTGCTGCTGCAAGGGCTCGCCAACACCGATGCGCGCGCCATCGCGGGCCGGCCCCTCACGCCCACCTTCCTGCTGGCGCTGCTCCTTTACGGCCCCATCGCCCAGATCATCGAGTCGATGCCGCCGGAGAAATGGCACGAGATCTCCGCCATCGTGGAGGCCTGCGAGCGAGCGGTGCGGCAGGCGCAGGTGCATCTCGCCATTCCCCGGCGCTTCTCCCTGGGAGTGAGCGAGATGTTCGCGCTGCAACCGCGTCTCGAGCATCCCAGCGGACGCCGCTCGCTGCGCCTCCTGAGCCACCCCCGGTTCCGAGCGGCCTACGATCTGCTGCTGCTGCGGGCGGAGTTCGGCCTGGCCTCCCCGGAGATCGCCCGGTGGTGGACCCAGGTGCAGGAGGTCCCGCACGAGGAGCAGGGTCACATGGCCGATGCGCTGGCGCAGGCCGCGGCCCCGAGGCCGGATCGGCCGCGAACGGGCCGCCGGCGGCGCAGGGGTGGCCGGCGCGGTCCCCGCGCCTCGTGAACAGCCGGACGGCGTCGAGCTGGCAGCCGGCGTACATTGGCCTCGGCAGCAATCTGCAGGACCCGAGAGCCCAGGTCCTGCGTGCCGGCGCGGCGCTGGGGGCACTCGCCGGCACGCGATTGGTGCGCCTCTCTCCGCTCTACCGCTCCAAGCCCCTGGGTCCCGTGGCGCAGCCGGATTTCATCAACGCCGTGGCCGGGGTACTCACCCAGCTCGAGCCGCGCACGCTGCTCGGCGAGCTGCTGGCCATGGAGAGGGCGTTCGGCAGGCCTGCGGAGCGCGAACGCTGGGGACCTCGCGTCATCGACCTCGACCTTCTCGTCTACGGCCGGGAGCGCCGGGAGGAGCCGGGCCTGATCCTCCCCCATCGCGGGATAGTGGAGCGGAACTTCGTTCTGTATCCTCTTTGCGACCTCGCCCCGGACCTCGATGTGCCCGGGCTCGGCCGAGTGGCCGAGCTCAAAGAGCGCCTTGCGTCCGACGGACTCGAATCCCTGGGCGAGCCCTGAATCCGACTGGATGGCGCATACGAGCATGACCGGGGCTGAGCACCAGTTCATCGTGGTGGAAGGGCCGATCGGCGTCGGCAAGACGAGCCTGGCCCGGCGCCTGGCCGAGAGCCTGTCGGCGCAGCCGGTGTTGGAGGATGCGGCGCAGAACCCGTTCCTCGAGCGCTTCTACAAGAATCCGCGCGCCGGCGCGCTGCCGGCGCAACTCCACTTCCTCTTCCAGCGCTGCCAGCAGCTCGGCGCGCTCAACCAGCAGGACCTCTTCGCCCAGGTGCGCGTGGCGGACTACCTGTTGGAGAAGGATCGCCTGTTCGCGCGGGTGACGCTGGACGATGCCGAGTTCGCTCTTTACGAGCAGATCTACGCGCGGCTCGACGTGCAGGCGCCCAAGCCTGACCTCGTGGTCTACCTTCAGGCCCCGGTCGACGTGCTGCTCGAGCGCATCACCAGGCGCGGCATCGGCTACGAGCAGTACATCGAGCGCGATTACCTGGTGCGTCTCAACGAGGCGTATGCACGCTTCTTCCACGAGTTCGAGGCCGCGCCGCTGCTCATCGTCAACGCCGCCGCCATCGATCCCGTCAACAATCCGTCGGACTATGACGAGTTGCTGGCTGCGATCCGCCGCATGAAGCGGGGACGACTGTACTACAACCCCCTGCGCAGCAAGGACCCGTTCGCCAAACGATAGTAGACTGCCGCAATGTATACGCAGCTGCAGCTTCGCGATTCCGACCGCCAGCCCGTGACGTTGAGCACGCTCGCACGCATGAAAGCCGACGGGCGGAAGATCGCGAGCCTGACCTGCTACGACGCGAGTTTCGCCGTGCTGCTCGATGAAGCGGACGTCGACGTGGTACTGGTCGGCGACTCCATGGGGATGGTCATCCAGGGACACGATACGACCGTGCCGGTCACGATGGATCACATCGTCTATCACACCCGCGCGGTGGCGCGCGGCCTGCACCGGCCGTTTCTCATCGCCGACCTGCCGTTCATGAGCTATCCGTCGAAGGACAAGGCGCTCGAGAATTCCGTGCGTCTCATGCAGGAGGGCGGCGCCAAGATGGTGAAGCTCGAAAGCGGCGCCGGCCAGGCCGAGATCGTCGAGTTCCTCACCGGTCACGACATCGCGGTCTGCGCGCACCTGGGGCTGAGACCGCAGTCCGTGCACAAGACGGGCGGCTTTCGCGTGCAGGGCCGGGAGCACGACGCCGCCGCGCAGATGATCGAGAACGCCAAGCGGCTCGAGTCCGCGGGCGCGGACATCGTGCTCCTCGAATGCATACCCGCCGCTCTCGGGAAGGCGATCACGCAGGCGCTGCACGTGCCGGTCATAGGCATCGGAGCCGGGCCCGACACGGACGGCCAGATCCTCGTCCTCTACGACATTCTCGACATCACCACCGGACGCAAACCGCGTTTCGTGCAGAACTTCATGCAAGGCGCGGGCGACAATCGTGAGGCGCTGAAGCGCTATGTTCAGGCCGTCCGCACGGGCGCGTACCCCGCTCCGGAGCACTGTTTCTGACGAGCATGGAAACCGTCACGACCATTGCGGGCGTGCGCGAGCGCGTGCGCCGCTGGCGCAGCGAGGGACGGCGTATCGCCTTCGTCCCGACCATGGGGAATCTCCACGCCGGGCACGTGAGTCTCATCGAGATGGCGCGCCGCCACGGGGACCGGTTCATTGCCAGCATCTTCGTCAACCCCATGCAGTTCGGGCCGAACGAGGATTTCGCGCATTATCCGCGCACGCCGGCGCAGGATGCCCGCATGCTGACCGAAGCCGGCTGCGATCTGATGTTCATGCCCGATGTCGTGGAGATCTATCCCAACGGATCGGAGCGGGCGACGCGCGTCGAGGTGCCCGGCCTCTCGAGCATCCTCGACGGCGAGTTCCGGCCCGGACACTTCGAAGGCGTCGCCACCGTCGTCGCGAAGCTCTTCCACATCGTGGAGCCGGACGTCGCGGTTTTTGGAGAAAAGGATTTCCAACAGCTCACCGTCATCCGGCGGATGGCGGCCGATCTGTGCCTGGCCGTAGACATCATCGCGGCCCCGACCGTGCGCGAACCGGACGGACTAGCCATGAGCTCGCGCAACCAGTACCTCACCGACGAGGAGCGGCGCAAGGCGCCTCTCATCCAGCAACTGCTGCTCGCGGCGGTGGCGCGGCTGCGCGCCGGTGAGCGCGATTTCGCGGCCATCGAGCGCACCGGCATCGAAGCGCTGGAGCGGGCGGGCTTCAGGCCAGACTACTTCGCCGTCCGGCGCGCGGACGATCTCAGCAGCCCGGATGCCGAGACGCGTCATCTCGTGGTGTTGACCGCCGCGCGCCTGGGCCGTGCCCGTCTGATAGACAACCTGCGCGTCGCGGGTTGATCAGGAGAGCTGCGGCGCCCGCGTGCGGTGCCGGGAAAGCGCCCACTCGATATGCTCGCGCACCAGCTCCGAAGCACCTTCGAGCCGCCGCTCCAGCGCCGCAACCACCGCCTCCGACGTAGGCGCGTTCCCGAGCGCCACGGCGATGTTGCGCGACCACTTCTCGTAGCCGATGCGATAGATCGCGGATCCCCGCATCCGCTCGTCGAACTGCGCCTCCGTCCAGGCGAAGAGCTCCGTGAGCCGCGCCGCGTCCAGGCCATGGCGCACCTGGAAATCCGGGTGCGAGGCCGCGTGCGCGAACTTGTTCCAAGGGCAGACGAGCTGGCAGTCGTCGCAGCCGTAGATGCGGTTGCCGATCGCCGGCCGCAGCTCCACCGGAATGGCGCTGTGATGCTCGATCGTGAGATACGCGATGCAGCGGCGCGCATCCAACCGGTACGGCGCCACGATTGCCGCCGTCGGACAGGCCGTGATGCAGGCGGTGCAGGTGCCGCAATGGGCGCTCGCCGGCTCGTCCTCGGGTAGCGGCAGGTCCGTCAGCATTTCCCCCAGGAAGAACCACGAGCCCGCATCCCGTGAGATGAGGGTGGTGTGCTTGCCGATCCAACCGAGACCCGCGTTGCGGGCGAGCGCCTTCTCCAGCACCGGTGCGCTGTCGACACAGACCCGGTAGCCGAACGGGCCGATGTCCTCTGCCAGCTCTTTGGCAAGCCGCGCCAGCGCCGGGCGCAGGACCTTGTGATAGTCGCGCCCGAGTGCATATCGGGAGATGTAGCCGCGCTCGGCGTCATGCAGCACCGTATCGGCATCCCGGGCCGCCCCTGGCCAGTAGTCCATCCGCGCGCTGACGATCCGAATGGTCCCCGGCGCCAGCTCCTGCGGCCGGCTGCGCATGACGCCATGGCGGCGCATGTAGTCCATCTCGCCGTGAAAGCCTGCCTCGAGCCAGCGCAGCAGATGCAGCTCGTCCTGCGAGATGTCGATGCGGGCCACGCCGATGCGGTCGAAGCCGAGCTCCCGGGAGCGCGCCGCGAGCTGGCGCTTGGCCGCTGCGGGATCCGGATGCGCCGGTCGAGTCATGGCTTCGTTCACGCCCTCAGTATAATCGGCCGATGGTGCTGCCCGTCTGCCTCTACTCCACCGCTCAGGTGCGCGCGCTCGATGCCTATGCCATCGAGACGCTCGGCATCCCGGGCTACACGCTCATGAAGCGCGCCGGCGAGGCCGCACTGAGATATCTGCGCACCCGTTTCCCCGTCGCCCACCGCATCGTCATCGTCTGCGGCGCAGGCAACAACGGCGGCGACGGGTACGTGCTCGCCCGCTTCGCGCAGGCGGCGGGTCTCACCGTCACGACTCTTGCCGCCGCCTCGCCCGAGACGCTTCGCGGCGATGCACGTCAGGCCTACGAGGACCTGCGCGCGAGCGGCGGTCAGATTCAACCCTGCTCGCGGGAGCGGCTGATCGAGGGAGAGGTGATCGTCGACGCTTTGCTCGGCACGGGCCTGCGCGGACCTGCGCGCGAGGAAGTCGCGCGGGTCATCCGCGACATCAACAGCTCCAACCGCCCCGTCCTGGCCGTGGACGTTCCCTCGGGCCTCGACAGCGATACCGGCATGCCGCTCGGCGAGACCGTCCGCGCCGATTGCACCGTCACCTTCGTCGGCCTGAAGACGGGCCTGTTCATCGGCGATGGGCCGGCGTTCGCCGGCACGGTGTTCTTCGATGACCTGGAGATCGACCCGGCCGAGGCGGGGGCGCCGCCGCCGCGCATCGAGCGCATCCTCGACTCCGCCATTCAACAGGCGCTGCCGCGCCGGCCGCGCTCAGCGCACAAGGGCGATTTCGGCCGCGTGTTGATCGTGGGCGGCGGGATCGGGATGCCGGGCGCCGTCCGGCTCGCGGGCGAAGCCTGTCTGCGCGTCGGCGCGGGTCTGGTGACGGTGGCCGTCGCACCGGAGAACGTCGCGGCGATCTCCTCCGGGCGGCCGGAGCTCATCTGTCTGCCGCTCACGGATGCGGAGGCGTTGCAGGATCCCGCCGAGAAGGCAGACGTCATTGCCATCGGTCCCGGACTCGGCCGCACGCCATGGGCACGTGCTGCGCTCGATGCGGTGCTGCGCTCCGGCAAGCCTCTCGTGGTCGATGCCGATGCTCTCAACATCATTGCGCAGTCACGCGGGCCGGCCCGCGAGGACTGGGTCCTGACGCCTCATCCCGGCGAAGCGGCGCGCCTGCTCGGCGCGGAGACCGGCGAGATCCAGCACGACCGGCTTACCGCGCTCGAGCATCTCGTCGCGCGTTATCGCGGGACCGTCGTGCTCAAAGGCGCCGGTACGCTCGTCGGCACGCCCGGACACACGCCGGCGCTCTGCGAGCGCGGCAATCCCGGCATGGCGACCGCCGGCATGGGCGATGTGCTCACCGGAACGATTGCCGGCATCTTCGCGCAGTGCCGCGACGCGTGGCTCGCCGCCAGAGTGGGCGTGCTGGTACACGCCATGGCGGGCGATGCGGCGGCGCGAACGGGGGAGCGAGGGCTCATCGCCGGCGATGTCGCCCGGGAGCTGCGCACCTGCGTCAATCTCTGAAGACGGCGGATGAGACCGAGGCGCTCGGCGCGACCCTGGCCGTGGCGCGGCCTTCCGCTCTCGAGCAGCCGCTCATCCTCTATCTGACCGGCGATCTCGGTGCGGGCAAGACCACCCTGGTCAGGGGGTTCGCGCGCGCCTGCGGCGCCGCGGCGCCGGTGCGAAGCCCCACGTACACGCTGGTGAACGTACATGAGGCGGGCGCGCTCACATTGCTGCACCTCGATCTCTACCGGCTGCGCGACCCCGGCGAGCTCGAGCATTTGGGTCTGCGCGAGTGGGCGCGGCCCGGCTGTCTCTGGCTCATCGAGTGGCCGGAGCGGGCGGCGGGACTGCTGCCCCCTGCCGATCTGATCATCGCTCTCACCGCCGGGCCGGATGCGCACCAAACGGACCTCTGCGCGGGCAGCGCCACCGGCACGGCCTGGCTGGAGCGGCTACGAGATAGTTGAAAACTTGCGGCGCCGCTCGTAGATTACGCGTCAAGTAGCGCCGCAAAGCTCATGATAAAAAAGGTCTTTCAGGTAGGAGTACTATTTCTTCTGAGCATCGGCCCGAGCGTCGTGCCGGCCGCGGCCGCGGCCGCGGCCGCGGGCGCACGGCTCAGCGCGGTGCATCTCGCCACCTCGGCGGCGGGAGCGCGCGTGACGCTCGATCTCTCTCGCGTCACGAGCGAGAAGCTCTTCACCCTCGATCATCCCTTCCGCACCGTCATCGACCTGCCGCGGACCCGTGCCCGGCGCGGCCTGAGGCTCCCCGGCGCGAGCGGGCTGCTCGCCGCAATCCGCGTGGCTCCCCGGCCGCACGGCGCCTTGCGGGTGGTGCTGGTACTGCATGGCACCGCGGGAGCGCATGCCGACTGGGCTTATTCGCGGGCGCGGGGCCCGCAGCTCATTCTGACGCTGCGCAATGCGCCGGCAGCCCTCGCGATGACTGCGGCACACGATGCCATTCCAACTGCGATACATGCGCTGCACGCGCCCGTCGATACGGGGCGTGACATCATCGTGGCGGTCGATCCGGGACATGGCGGCCAGGATCCCGGCGCGATAGGCCCGCGCGGCACGGAAGAGAAGAACGTGACGCTCGCCATCGCGCGCCTGTTGGCGCAACGGATCGATGCGCAGCGCGGCATGCGCGCAGTCCTGACACGCAACAGCGACATCTTCATCCCCCTGCGCGACCGCATGGTGATCGCGCGCCGCGCCAAAGCCGATCTCTTCGTCTCCATCCACGCCGACTGCGTGACCGACCGGCAGATCGCCGGAGCCTCGGTCTACATCCTGTCCCTGCGCGGTGCCTCGAGCGAAGCCGCCCGCTGGCTCGCCGAGCGTGAGAACGACGCGGACCTCAAAGGCGGCGTGCAGCTCGATGACAAGTCGAGCACCCTCGCCTCAGTCCTCCTCAACCTGTCGCAATCCGCGACGATCAGCGACAGCATGACGGCCGCCCGCGAGGTGCTCGTCTCGCTCGATCGCTCCGTGCCGGTGCGCAAGTCCGAGGTGCAGCAGGCCGCCTTCGTCGTGCTGAAGTCGCCCGACATCCCCTCGATGCTGGTCGAGACGGACTACATCTCCGATCCCGCCGAGGAGCACAGGCTCCGCAGCCCCGCCCACCAGCTGAAGATCGCGGACGCGGTATTCCACGGCCTCCGCGGCTACTTCCGCCAGCACCCGCCCGCCGGTACGCTCTTCGCCGAAGAGCAGAAGCCGCTCGACGGCCTCGTCGCCGGCAATTAGACCGCTGCGCTCCGGAGCCGATAGACTCGCGGGATGCCCATCCGCGTCCTCCCGAATGAGCTCATCGACCAGATCGCCGCCGGTGAGGTGATCGAGCGTCCGGCCTCTGTCATAAAAGAGCTGGTCGAGAACAGCCTGGATGCCGGCGCGCACAGAGTCGAGGTAGACATCGAGCGCGGCGGTGTCGGTCTCATGCGCGTGCGCGATGACGGCTGCGGCATCCCCGCGGAGGAGTTGCCCGTCGCGATCTGCCGTCACGCAACGAGCAAGATCGCCGATCTCGATGATCTCGCCGCCATCACCACCCTGGGCTTCCGCGGCGAGGCGCTGCCCTCCATCGGATCGGTGTCGCGCCTACGGGTCATCTCCCATCCGACCGATGCGGAGCGCGCTGCCGAGATCGGTGTCGACGGCGGCACTGTAACGCCGGTGCGCCCGGCGGCGCATCCGCCCGGGACCACGGTCGAAGTGCGCGATCTCTTCTTCAACATCCCCGCGCGCCGCAAATTCGTGCGCAGCCCGCAGACGGAGACCGGGCACATCGCGCGCCTCCTGGAGCGACTCGCGCTCTCTCGTGCGGATGTCTCATTCCGCTTGCGCAGCGGCGAGCGTGTGCTGCTCGATGCGCCGGCGGCGGCACGCGAGCCGCAGGGCGAGGAGCGCGTGGCGCAGGTGTTGGGCAAGGATCTTCTCGCGAGCCTCATTGCCGTCGATCAAGCCTCCGGTCCGGTCCAGCTGACGGGTTGGATCGGCCTGCCGACGGCGGCGCGGGCACAGCCCGATCAGCAGTTCTGGTTCGTCAACGGCAGGAACGTGCGCGACAAGCTGCTTGCGAGCGCCGTCCGGCTCGGCTACCGCGACGTGCTCTATCACGGCAGGCACGCCGCCTACGTACTGCATCTGTCACTCGATCCTCATCTCGTCGACGTCAATGCGCATCCGGCCAAGCTCGAAGTGCGCTTCCGCGACGGCCATCAGATCCACGAGTTCATCTTCCGGGCCATCGAGCGCGCGCTTGCGGCGACGCGGCCGGAGGCGGGCGCGACACCGGCCGCGAGCGTACAGTCAGTGTTGGCGGAGGCCGCCCTGCGCGGCGCGGGGCCGCCGCAGGACTGGTCGGGCGCGGGCCGTGTTTCCGGCGCGTTGCCGCTGTACGTGCCGCCGCGGGTCCACGAGCCTTCCAGGAACCCCTGGATGTTGGCGCAGGCCGTCGTCGAGCCGCCGCCTGCCGGGGCGCATCCGCTCGGGGTGGCGCTGGCGCAGCTCCATGGCATCTATATCCTGGCGCAGAGCGAGGAAGGTCTCATCCTGGTCGACATGCATGCGGCGCACGAGCGCGTGCTCTACGAAAAGCTGAAGGCCGATCGCGGCCCGGGCCCGGCCGCAGCGCAGCTCCTCCTCGAGCCGCTCATCGTCAGCGTCAAACCGCATGAGCTCGATGCGGTGCTCGAGGACCCGGCGCCTTGGGAGCGGGCAGGTTTCGAGATCGATTCCGTCGGCCCGACCTCGCTCGCGCTGCGGCGGATCCCGGCGCTCCTCGGCAGCGAGCGCGTGACCGACATAGTCAAGTCCGTCATCGAGGATCTGGCGCGCGAGGATGGACTGCACCATCTCGATGCGGCCGCGGACCGCTTCCTCGGCACGCTCGCCTGCCGCACCGCCATTCATGCCCGCCGCCGCCTGACCCTGCCCGAGATGGACGCGCTGCTGCGGCAGATGGAAGCCACCGACCGCGCCAACCAGTGCAACCACGGCCGGCCGACCTGGACGCGCCTCACCCTGGGTGAGCTCGATCAGCTCTTCCTGCGGGGCAGATGATGCCGCCGGCGGCGCCCGCCGGCTCTGCTGCCGCGGTACAGCTTCCGGTATATCTGCTCACCGGCCCTACGGGCACCGGCAAGAGCGATTGGGCCATCAACCTGGCCGAGGTCGCGCCGGTGGAAATCGTGAGCGTCGATTCGGCGCTCGTGTACCGCGGCCTCGACATCGGCACGGCCAAGCCGGCGCGGGAGGTGCGTGCCCGGCTGCCGCACCATCTCATCGACATCTGCGATGCGGCGGAGAGCTATTCCGCGGGGCGGTTCGTGGCGGATGCCATGGCCGCGATCGCCGCCGCGCATGCACGCGCTCGCGTGCCTCTGCTGGTCGGCGGCACCATGCTCTACCTGCGCGCTCTGCTCAAAGGTTTGGCGCCGCTGCCACAGGCATCGGCGCAGCTGCGCGCCGAGATCGACGCGCGCGCGGCGCGCTCGGGCTGGCCGGCGCTTCACGACCAGCTCGCGCGTCTCGACGCCGCGGCCGCGGCGCGCATCAACCCCAACGACGGCCAGCGAATTCAACGTGCTCTGGAGGTGTGCCTCGCGACCGGCCGCCGCCTCTCGGAGTTGCAGCGCGCGACCGTGAGTCCGCTCGCAGGCCTGCCGCTCAGAGCATGGGCTCTGGCCCCCCGCAGCCGCCCGGTGTTGCATCAGCGCCTCGCCAGCCGCTTTCACGCGATGATGGCCGCGGGTTTTCTCGATGAGGTGCGGGCGCTCCATGGCCGGGGTGACCTCACCGCGCGCCATTCCTCGATGCGCGCCGTCGGCTATCGCCAGCTCTGGGCGCATCTCGAAGGTGAGTGCGGCCTCGCCGAGGCGGTCGAGCGGGGTGTCGCCGCCACACGGCAGCTCGCCAAGCGCCAGCTCACCTGGATGCGTGCGGAGACGGAGCCGCGCTGGCTGGATCCGGAAGCCGACGAACTGTCGTGGAATCGCGACGTGCGTCGCGAGTTGCTACAGCTTGGTCTTTGATTACGCCCGCATGTTAAGATCGCCGCCGTCGATCCCTCGTCAGCGAGGTACATAGCTTGCTGAACGTTTTAAGGGAAGCTTGCTTGCCGCTCCATTCTATTACGAACAATTAGAAGCTGTGAAAACAAGGAGAACCCGATGGCCAAAGGCCAATCGCTCCAAGATCCTTTCCTGAACGCCTTACGCAAGGAACGGGTGCCCGTATCCATCTACCTCGTCAACGGCATCAAGTTGCAGGGTCAGATCGATTCGTTCGACCAATTCGTGGTGCTGTTGAAGAACAGCGTCAGCCAGATGGTCTACAAGCACGCCATCTCCACCGTCGTGCCCGCGCGCAATGTGCGCCTGACGGCGGAGGAGGGAGCTGTGCCAGCGGAGTCGCCCGTCGAGTGATGTGCCGCCGCAAGGAGGTGCCGAATGTTCGAGCGCCCGCGTTCGGGTGAGCGCGCGCTCCTGGTGCGCATTGGTCTCGGCGCCCAGGTCGATCCGGAAGATCTCGAGGAGTTCACGCAGCTTGCGGTCTCGGCCGGCGCGCAGCCTGTCGCCACGGTCACCGGCCGCCGCGAGCGGCCCGAGCCGCGTTTTTTCGTGGGCAGCGGCAAGGCGGAGGAGCTCAAGCAGGCGGCCGAGGCGGGCGGGGCGGACGTGATTCTGGTCGATCACGCGCTGTCTCCCAGCCAGGAGCGCAATCTCGAGAAGCTGACCGGTCGGCGCGTACTCGACCGCAATGGTTTGATTCTCGACATCTTCGCGCAACGGGCGCGCAGCTTCGAGGGCAAGCTCGAAGTCGAGCTCGCGCAGCTGCGGCACATCGGCAGCCGTCTGGTGCGTGGCTGGAGCCACCTCGAGCGGCAGAAGGGCGGTATCGGCATGCGCGGACCCGGCGAGACGCAGCTCGAGACCGACCGGCGTCTGATCGCGCAGCGTGTGCGCGTGCTCACGCGGCGCCTGGAGAAAATCAAACAGCAACGCGAGACCGGACGGCAGATGCGTGCCGGGATTCCGGTGCCTTCCCTCGCTCTCGTCGGCTACACCAACGCGGGCAAGTCGACGCTGTTTCGCGCTTTGACCGGCGCCGACGCCTACGTCGCCGATAAACTGTTTGCGACACTCGATCCGACCGTGCGCCGGATCACCTTGCCGGGGGGAACGCCGGTAGTCGCCGCGGACACGGTGGGCTTCATCCGCGAGTTGCCGCATGAGTTGGTGGCGGCGTTCCAATCCACTCTGACGGAAGCACGCGAGGCGACGCTGTTGGTGCACGTCATCGATGCCAGCGACCCGCGGCGCGACGAGCACATCGCGCAGGTGAACGAGGTGCTGGCGGAGATCGGCGCGGACTCGATTCCGCAGATCATCGTCTACAACAAGATCGATCGCCTGCAGCGCCCGACCGCAATCGAGCGTGACGAAGCCGGCATGCCGTCCGCCGTGTGGATCTCCGCCGCGAACCGCCTCGGTCTCGACCTGCTGACCAGCGCCATCGCGGAGCGGCTGTCGCGGTTCGCGCACCGGGCGCGGCTGCGCCTGCCCGCGGGCGCTGGCGCCTTGAGATCGCGGCTCTATGCCGCCAAGGCCGTCCGCGAGGAGCGCACGGCCGAGGATGGCTCGATAGAGCTCACCGTGGAGTTGCCCGACGTCGAGATCCTCGCCCTGGCGCGCACCGCCGGGGTGCAGATCCTCGAGGCTCCGCAGGCCGATATTCCTTGTGCCTCCCTCCCTGCGTACCTAGTAGAATCACGCTCGGCTTGAGGCGCGTTCCGGAGCATAAATTCGTTGGGTAAATTCGCAGTCGTCATCGGCACCCAGTGGGGCGATGAGGGCAAGGGCAAGGTCGTCGATCTCCTGACGGAGCGTGCCTCGGCAGTAGCGCGGTTCCAGGGCGGGCACAACGCCGGCCATACGCTGGTCATCGGCGGCCGCAAGACCATCCTCTCCCTGATTCCCTCCGGGATCCTCCGCGAGGACGTCCGCTGCTTCATCGGCAATGGCGTCGTGCTCTCGCTGCAGGCGCTGCTGGCGGAAAGCCGCACGCTGATGGAGCAGGGTGTGCCCGTGTTCGAGCGGCTGCGCCTCTCGCCGTACTGTCCGCTCATCCTGCCCTCGCACGTTCTGCTCGACAAAGCGCGCGAGCAGGCCCGCGGACCCAACGCCATCGGCACCACGGGCCGCGGCATCGGGCCGGCCTACGAGGACAAAGTGGCGCGGCGCGCGGTGCGTGTCGCGGACCTCTTCCAACGCGATCGCTTCGCGGCCAAGCTGGGCGAGGTGCTGGACTTCCACAATTTCGTGCTGCAGCACTATTTCCGCCAGCCGACGGTCGATTTCCAGAAAACGCTCGATGAGCTGCTCGCCCTCAGCGAGACGATCGCACCGCTCGTCACGGACGTTACGCTGGCGCTGCACCGTCTTCGCCGCTCCGGCGCCAACGTTCTCTTCGAGGGTGCGCAGGGCGCAATGCTCGACGTCGATCTCGGCACCTATCCTTTCGTCACCTCATCCAACACCACCGCGGGATTCGCGGGCACGGGCACCGGCCTGGGACCGCGGGTGTTCGACTATGTGCTCGGCATCGTGAAGGCCTACACGACGAGGGTCGGCGCGGGTCCGTTCCCGACGGAGCTCTTCGATACTTACGGCGAGCATCTCTCGCGCGTAGGGCACGAGTTCGGCTCCGTCACCGGCCGGCGGCGCCGCTGCGGTTGGTTCGATTCCGTGGCCCTGCGGCGCTCCATCGTCCACTCGAGCGTTTCCGGCCTCTGCATCACCAAGCTCGATGTGCTCGATGGCCTCGACACCATCAGGGTGGCCATCGGCTATCGTGTCGACGGTCAGGTCGTGGCGGAGCCGCCGCTCAGTCTCGAGGGGTATGCCGGTATCGAGCCCGTGTACGAAGAGCTGCCGGGCTGGCAGGACTCGACGGTGGGCATCACCGACTACTCGGCCCTGCCGGTGAATGCGCGCAAGTACCTCGAGCGTCTGCAGGCACTGGTCGAAGTACCCATCGATATCATTTCGACCGGTCCCGACCGCGAGCAGACGATCGTGCTGCGTCACCCATTCGAGGCGCAGTAACGCTCAAACGCTGGCGGGGATCACCCGGAAGAGAACGCGGGCGATGCCCGGAACGAGACGCGGGCGCCTGAGGCGCGCGTCATACTCGGCCATGCGACGCTCGTTCTCGGTGATGCAGAGCTCGAGCAGCCGGTGGAGGGTCACCTCCGTCCCCAGCTCCTGGTGTGCCGTCAGCGTGAAGTTCTCGCTCGAGCCTGTGCCGGCCGGCTGCGGTTGGCCCATGCTGCGCGCCGTCTTCACCCGCGAAACGACCTGCTTCGCGATGATCCAGGCGCAGCGCAGGCGAAAGGCCGGACGGCGCCACCACGGCAGCTGCGAGCGGCGATACTTCACCCAGTTGACGAAGAAGAGGATGTGGCGCGCCTCTTCCTGCATCACCGGCTCGAACAGTTTCACCAGCGCCGGCGGGAAGAACCCCGAGTGAAGCGCGAGGGCGAAGAGGCCGAAGGCGAAGAAGGAATCGAAGCACTCGCCGAAGCCGGCGAAGAGGAAGTCGTTCTCGAGCGAGCGCGGCGTGAAGGGCGGCGGTGACTCGATGGGGATGCGGTAGTGGGAGGTGAGCGTCACGAGGAGCCGCGCATGGCGCATCTCCTCGAAGCCCTGCAGCTCGATCGCCTTGCGCACCAGCGGGTCGGCCTCGAGCGCCGCGGCGGCGGCCACCGTGTTGGAAGTCACGTTCTCGGTCGATACGGCCTCCTGCCAGAAGGGCAGGCTGCGCAGCCGCCCCAGCTCCTCCTCGGTGAGCGGCGGCCACTGCATCTGCTCGGGCACGTACTCGACGTGTGTATCGAGAAAAAACTGGCCGAGCAGGCGGCGATGCTCGGCGGACCCGATCGCGAGACTCTCCGATTCAATATTTGCCGGAACCACGGACATGTTGCAGCTCTCTCCGTCCTTCCACCCAATACCAGGACAGCAGGGCGGGCGCTCCGAAGAGGATCTCCCGCATCCGCTTGGCCAGCGACAGCGCCAGGGCGAGCTCGCCATTGACGCCGAGCAGGGCCCCGAATCCGATCAGGCTCGCCTCCTGGACGCCCAGCCCCGCGGGCACGAGGAAGGCGAAATTGCGCACGGCCATCGTCAGGCTCTCGAGCGCGATCGCCGCGCCGAAGGGCACCGGGTGCCCCAGCCAGCGCAGCGCAAACCAGGTCTCGAGCGAGCCCGTGACCATACCCGTAACCTGCCATCCCATGGTCGTCAGCAGGCGCGGCACGTCGGTGCAAAGCTCGCGAATGGCGGCGTCGAGGCCCGCGGACTGCCCGGCGAGGAAGCTCAGCTTCTCTTCTCCGAGCAGCCGCACCGCGAGCCGCTCCATCCGCTCGAAGACCGAGCCGTACCGCAGCAGTACGGCGAGCAGCACCACGACCGGCAGGCTTGCCGCGAGACCGATGAGCACGTCGTCCGCGAATTGTACCGTGTCCGTGAGCCTGAGCAGGCAGACGACGCCCAGCGCAACGAACACGTACTGGCTCACCACAGTGAGCACAACCTCGGTCGTGACGCTGGCCGCCGCCACCACTCCCTCGACGCCCCTCTCGGCGAGCAGGCGGATCCCGACGAGCTCCCCGCCAATGTTCGCCGCGGGCAGCAGGCGGTTGATGGCTTCGCGGATGGTAGCGATCCAGAAGAGGCTGGCAACCCGGCTCTCGCGCCAGCGCGCGATGAGCACACGCCAGCCGAGCGAGTCGAGAAGGAGCGGCAAGGCATGCAGCGGCACGAGCCAGAGCAGCACCCGGCCGGCGCGCGCCAGCGGGATCAGGATGGTGGCGCTGCCCTCGCGCATGATGAGCGTGATGAGCAGCGCGAGACCCGCCGCGAGGGCGATGCGGACCGCGATCCTCATGCCGCACGCCGCTGCGTCGTCCGCGCACCCGGCAACCGCCTGAAGCCGCCGGTCTGCGCCCCGCAGGCCCCGACAGCCGCGCGCACCCGGGGGCTGAGGAGGGCGGCGAGCTCATCCGCGTGGCGATAGCTGCTCATGCTGGCCGCAATCGCGGCGCCGGACTGCACCGCCGGATGCAGATAGATCTCGGTCACGCCCTCGGGAAGATTACCCAGGGCCTCGAGCAGCCGTGTCTCATCCATCGAGCCGCTGTCCGACATGCCGAAGACGTAGTCGTTGTGCGCGATGCGCGCCGTCCGCAGCCGCCGCCGCATGATCGCCAGCCAGGGGGAGAGGAGCCCCGCGACCGCCGGTCCGGCGATCGCGCCACCTGCACGGCGCGCGACCCACGCCGGCTCGCGCGGCAGCCGCACCGCCGGCATGCCGAACTCGCTCCCGATCCGCAGCAGCATGTCGAGCAGCGTCGGATGCAGATGGAAGTGCTTGTGGGCGTTGACGTGATCCAGCGCCAGGCCGGTGTCGGCGAACGCCTGGAATTGGGCGCGGATCTCCACCTCGAGCTGGCGGCGCACGGCCGGCAAGGCGAAAAAGCGCACGCCGTCGCGCACCATGTTGTTGCCGAAGCGGCCCTGGGAGTCGACGAGCGCTGGAATGCTCCGCTGCGGCAATACCGACCATCCGTCCGCGAGCACGAGGTGCAGACCGACCGCGAGACCAGGCAGGTCGCGAGCGCGGCGGACGGCATCCGCGGCTGCCGGGGCGCCGACCATCAGGCTGGCCGCGGTCAGCACGCCGTCTCTGGCGGCCTGCTCCACAGCACCGTTGACCGCCCCGTGTAGCCCGAAGTCGTCCGCGGTGATGATGAGGAACTTCAACGATCCCCCCGCGGGCCAGTCACGCCTCGTGTGCGTGCAGGAAGCGGAAGAACTCCACACCCTCGCGTAGCCGCCGCTTGGTCATCTCCCAGCTGCGCAGCATCTCGCCGGTGAGCTCGGCGATCTTGCGCGGCCGGAAGTAGAACTTCTTGTAGAAGGTCTCGACCGCGTGATAGATCTCCTTCGCGGGCAGGTGCGGATAGCTGATGGGCGAGAGCTGCACGCCGCGATCGTTCACCAGATTCAGGTTGTCATGCGCGGTGATCCAGCCGTTGTCGATCGCCTGTTGGTAGAGCTGGGTGCCCGGGTATGGAGCCGCCAGCGATACCTGGATCGTGTGCGGATTGATGTCGACCGCGAACTGAATCGTCTCGCGGATCGTCTCGGCCGTCTCCCCCGGCAGGCCCAGGATGAAGGTCCCGTGGATGGTGACGCCGAGCTTGCGGCAATCGCTGGTGAAGCGCCGTGCGATGTCGGTGCGCAGGCCCTTCCTGATGTTGTGCAGGATCTGGTCGTTGCCCGATTCGTAGCCGACGAGGAGCAGGCGCAGGCCGTTGTCGCGCATCACCTTCAGGGTGTCGTAGGGGACGTTTGCCTTGGCGTTGCACGACCAGGTGACGCCGAGCTTGCCGAGGCCGCGGGCGATCTCCTCCGCGCGCGGACGGAAGTCGGTGAAGGTGTCGTCGTCGAAGAAGATCTCCTTCACCTGCGGCATGCTCTCCTTGATCCAGCGCACCTCCTCGATGACGCTCTGCGCGCTGCGCACGCGGTAGCGATGGCCGCCCACGGTCTGCGGCCAGAGGCAGAAGGTGCACTTCGAGCGGCAGCCGCGTCCGGTGTAGAAGGACACATACGGGTGCTGCAGATAGCCGATGAAGTAGTTCTCGATGGCGAGATCGCGCTTGTAGACCGGCGTCACCCAGGGCAGGTCGTCCATGTTCTCGATCATCGGCCGCTGCGGATTGTGCTCGATCTTGCCGTCCGGCCGGCGGAAGGAGAGTCCGGCAATGGTGGCGAGATCGCGGCCCTCGGCCACTTCCTTGCAGGTGTAGTCGAACTCCTCGCGGGCCACGAAATCGATGGCGGCCGATGCGCTGAGGGAGCCCGCCGGGTCGACGGCGACCTTGGCGCCGACCATGCCGACCTTCAGGCGCGGGTTTTCCTCCTTCAGCAGCTCCGCGACCTTCGCATCGGTCGGGAAGGAGGGGGAGCTGGTGTGCATGATGACCAGGTCGTATTGCTTCGCCAGCGGCAACACCTGCGACATCGGGGTGCCGTCCGCGGGCGCATCGAGCAGCCGGCTGCCGGGCACCAGCGCCGCGGGCTGCGCCAGCCAGGTAGGATACCAGAAGGAGCGGATCTCGCGTTTCGCCTGGTAGCGCGAGCCGGCGCCGCCGTCGAATCCGTCGAATGAGGGAGGATGCAGGAACAACGTTCTCATCATGATGAAGTCCTCAGGAAATCGGCTGCACGGAGCCATCCCGCGCCACGCGGTAGCGGCCCTGCCGCCACTGCACCTCGCGCGTTATGAAGGCGCCGCACCAAAGAGCAAACCCGAGCGCATCCGCGAGCGGGATAGCCCAGAGTTGGGACCAGGACCGCGCCCGCGGCTGCGCGGCGAAATGCAACAGCAACCGCAGCACTGCGGTCGCGGCAAGCAACGACAGCGCATCGGTCGCGCCGCCCGCAATTACCCAGCCGAGTACCGCCACCGGCAGGCTGAACGTGATTGCGGAGAAAGCATATCCACCCGGACGCACGACCCGGATGGTGCGCAGCCACCGCAGCCCGTGCTGCGCGAGGTGACGGAGCGTACGCTCATCGACGGCGGTATCGACCACAACGTCCGACAGCACCGTTCGTTGACCGCGGCGCCGCGTCAATTCTCCGAGACGGTAATCGTCCGCCAATTGATCGGCGATCGCGCGGAAACCGCCGACGGCTTCGAGGGTATCGCGCCGCAGGGCGATCGTGGCGCCGAAGGCGAAGGCGCGCGAGCCGAAGAGCGCCGCCACGCGCACCGAGGGAATGAACCAATCGTTGATGAAGAGCGCCCCGAGCAGCGACCACAGGCCGGGACGGGGGACCCCGCGATAAGGGCAGGTGACGATGCCAACCGTCGGGTCGGCGAGCGGCGCGGCGACCGCCGTGAGGTATCCCGGCGGCACGTGCACGTCGCTGTCGGCCAGCACCAGCCAGTCATATCGGGCGGCACGCATCATGTTGATGAGATTGCTGACCTTCGCGCTCGCGCCGTGCCGGGTCGGATCGACGACCACGGTGAGATCGAGCCGCGGATAGTCGCGCTTCAGGCCCTCGAGCACGGCGAGCGCCGGATCCGCCCCATGCTGCACGCCGAAGACGATCTGCACGCCGCCGGCGTAGTCCTGCTCGCAGAAGGAGCGCAAAGAATGGTCAAGGCCAGGCTCCGCGCCGCACAGAGGCTTGAGCACGGTCACCGGCCGCACCTGCGGCCGCGGCCCTGCGGCTGCGCCGCCGAGCCGTCGCTGCGCGCCACTGTTGTGCCAGAAGCGCACGGCCGCCCAGGCGACCGCCGCGTAGCCGAGCGCGGCCGCGGCCAGCAGGGTGCCGAGCGAGGTCATGATTGCCTGGGCAGTTACAGCGACCGTGGAGCCGGTTATCATGTGTGGAGGAATGCCTACACCGCGGATTGCAATGAGCGACGAAGTCGGATGGTTTCAAGTCCATGAATTCCGCACATGGTACACGTTTGCTCCCTGGCCGGGGATGCCCGCGTGACCGTGGCAAGCGGTGCTCAAGCCAGACTGTGGGGTGGCAGCGACAGCTCGGAGGCGGCCGAGTCGCTCATCCTGGTCGATGAGGCGGACCGGGAGGTGGGCTATTTGAGCAAGGCGCGCTGCCACGAGGGACGGGGTGTCCTGCACCGCGCGTTCTCGCTGCTCATCTTCAACGAGGGCGGCGAGCTGCTGCTGCAGCGTCGCTCGGCCGCCAAGCAGCTGTGGCCGCATTACTGGTCGAACAGCTGTTGCAGCCATCCGCGGCGGGCGGAGACTATGGAAGCGGCCATCCATCGGCGCTTGAACGAGGAGCTCGGGCTCGCCTGCCCGTTGCATTTTCTGTTCAAGTTCCAGTACCAGGCCCAGTTCGACGATGTCGGCTCGGAGCACGAGCTGTGCTCGGTGTTCATCGGCGGCAGTACCGGCCGGGTGCGCGTCGACCACAACGAGATCTCGGACTGGCGTTGGGTGAGCCCGGAACGGCTCGCCGCGGAGATGGGGGGCGCGGGCGCAGAGCGCTTCACCCCCTGGTTCACCATGGAGTGGGAGCGGGTTTGGCGGGATCACCGAGCGGCGCTGCATGCGTTACAGTCGCGGCGCCAACACAGGAGCTGATTTTGGGAATTCCACTGATTCAAAAGTACCGCGTCGCGCGCTACATCCTCGGCAAGAAGTTCAGGCGCGAGAAGCGCTATCCGCTGGTGCTGATGCTGGAGCCTCTGTTCCAGTGCAACCTCGCCTGCGCCGGCTGCGGCAAGATCGACTATCCCAAGGATGTCCTGCAGAAGCGGGTGTCCGTGGAGGATGCGCTGCGCGCGGTGGACGAGTGCGGCGCGCCGATGGTCTCGATCCCCGGAGGCGAGCCGCTCATCCACAAGGAGATGCCGCAGATCGTCGCCGGGATCGTGGCGCGCAAGCGCTTCGTCTATCTCTGCACCAACGCCATCCTGCTCGCCAAGCATATCGACGACTACCAGCCTTCGCCTTATCTCACCTTCTCGGTGCACCTCGACGGCAACCGCGAGCGGCACGACGAGTCGGTGTGTCAGGAAGGGGTGTTCGACAAGGCGGTCGCGGCCATCAAGCTCGCGCGTTCCAAGGGTTTCCGCTGCACCGTCAATTGCACGCTGTTCCAGAACGAGAAACCGGAGGAGGTCGCCGATTTCTTCGACATGGCCCAATCGCTCGGGGTGGAGGGAATCACCGTCTCTCCCGGGTACAGCTATCAGCATGCCCCGCGCCAGGACGTGTTTCTCGGACGCAGCGCGAGCAAGCAGCTCTTCCGGGACATCTTCAAACACGGCCGCGAGCGCGGCGCGCGCTGGCCGTTCAATCAGTCATCGCTGTTCCTCGATTTCCTGGCGGGCAATCAGACTTATCAGTGCACGCCGTGGAGCAACCCGACCTACAATCTCTTCGGCTGGCAACGGCCCTGCTATCTGCTCACGGACGAGGGCTATGCCAAGTCCTTCCGCTCCCTGATGGAGGAGACCGATTGGGAGCGCTACGGCGTCGGCCGCAACCGCAAGTGCGACAACTGCATGGCGCATTGCGGCTTCGAAGGCACGGCGGTGGATGACACGTTCGCCCATCCGCTCAAGGCGCTGAAGGTGTTCCTGCGCGGCCCGCGGGTCGAGGGCCCCATGGCTCCGGAGCTGCCGTTCCTGTACGACGATCAGCCGCCGCCGCCGGTGGCGACGATCCCGCTTGCCGACATCAAGCGCGCCAACCGCCAGGAGGAAAGCCGGCGTGCCAGCCGTGCCTGACGCCTTCACCGCGCAGCTCGAGACCTGGCGCGCACGCATGGAGTCGGCGCTCGCGGCGCGGCTGCCGCGCGCCGACCAGACGCCCGAGCGGCTGCATGCCGCGATGCGCTACAGCGTGCTCGGCGGCGGCAAGCGTGTACGCCCGATATTGCTGCTCGCCACGGCGCGTGCGCTCGGGCTCGCGGAAGACCAGGTGGAGGCTGCCGCGTGCGCGCTCGAATTGGTGCACGTCTACTCCCTCGTGCACGATGATCTGCCTTCGATGGACGACGATGATCTGCGCCGCGGCCGCCCGACGTGCCACAAGGCATACGATGAGGCGACGGCACTGCTGGTGGGCGATGCGCTGCAATCACTGGCGTTCGAGCTGCTCGCCCGCGACCCGGCGCTGCCGGCCGATCCGGCCATCCGCGTCCGCCTGGTGGGCCTGCTTGCGCAGGCCATCGGCAGTCTCGGCATGGCGGGTGGTCAGGCCATCGACCTCGAGGCCGAGGGCCGCAAGCTCAGCATCGGCCAGGTCGAGGAGATGCACTCCCTCAAGACCGGGGCGCTCATCCGTGCCAGCGTCATGATGGGAACGGCCTGCGTGCCGGCCCTCGAGCCGGGTCTGGAGCGGGCGCTCGCCGGATTCGCGATCCCGATCGGGCTCGCGTTCCAGATTCAGGACGACCTGCTCGATGTGCTCTCCGACACGGCGACGCTCGGCAAGGCGGCGGGTGCCGACCGCGAGCGCGGCAAGCCGACGTACCCGGCGATCGCCGGGGTAGCGGCCTCCCAGGAGCAGGTACGCCGCCTGCACGCCGAGGCCATGGAATCGTTGGCGCCGTTCGGCGGCCGCGCCGATGCGCTGCGTGGCGTCACGGACTGGCTGCTAGCCAGGCGCAACTGACCGGAGGTCCGAGCCAGTGGAGTCCGTTTCCGGCATGTCCGACGAGGCTTATCAGGACGAGATCCTGCCGCACGTCTCGCGCACTTTCGCGTTGACGATCCCGCAGCTTCCCGCGGCGCTGCGCACCGCGGTCACCAGCGCCTATCTTCTCTGCCGCATCGCCGACACCATAGAGGACGAGCCGGCTCTGTCGGCTGCCGACACTTTCCTCTTTCTCGAGCGCTTCACTGCCGTGGTGAAGGGCACCGAGGACGGAGCGCGACTCGCGCGCGATGTCTTGCCGCGGCTATCCGAGCGCACGCTGCCCGCGGAGCGCGACCTCGTCGCCAACATGGAAAGGGTCATGCGGGTGGTCAGCCGGTTCGACGAGCGGCAGCGCGCCGCAATCCGCCGCTGCATCGAGGTGATGAGCCGCGGCATGCATCAGTTCCAACGCACCGCGAGCCTCAAGGGGCTGGCCCGCTCGACCGACATGGATTCCTACTGCTACTACGTGGCCGGAATCGTCGGCGAGACGCTGACGGAGCTCTTCTGCGCCTATTCGCCGGCGATCATGCGCCACTACGCGACGCTCTATGAGCTGGCGCCCTCCTTCGGGCAGGGCCTGCAGATGACCAACATCCTGAAGGATGTATGGGAGGACCGCAGCCGCGGTGCCTGCTGGCTGCCGCAGGAGGTCTTCAGCCGCTACGGCGTGGACCTCGCACAGCTGTCCCCGGAGCGCAGCGACGACCGCTTTCACGCCGGCATGCTGGAGCTCATCGGCGTCGCGCACCGGCACCTGCGCAACGCGCTCGCCTTCACATTGCTCATTCCGGGGGAAGAGGCGGGGATCCGGCTCTTCTGTCTCTGGGCGCTCGGCCTCGCCGCGCTGACGCTGCGCAAGATTCAAACGACGCCGGGCTTCACGGCCGGCGCCCAGGTGAAAGTCCCTCGATCGGCGGTGATGATGACCCGGACACTCGACCAGCCTCTCGGTGCGCAACGACCGGGTACTCCGCCTGCTCTTCGAGCGCGCCGCGCGCGGTCTGCCGCTCGCCGAAGGGCAGGTGCCGCGCAAGCCCGTGGTGGTGCACGCCCCCGCGGTGGACGACGAGCTGGGAGCTTCGAGCCGGCTCGGAGGATCCCTGCGATGAATGCGGCCGCGGCGCAAAGCGCACGGTTTCCGAGCAATGTCGACAAGGCCATCGAAGCCGCGCGCGATGCGCTCATCCGCTCGCAAGGCCCCGACGGGCACTGGCTGTTCGAGCTCGAGGCCGACTGCACCATTCCGGCCGAATACATCCTGATGATGCATTATCTGGATGAGATCGACCCGGAGCTCGAGCGCAAGCTCGCGGTCTATCTGCGCGAGCACCAGGCGGCCCACGGCGGCTGGCCTCTTTACTTCGGCGGCCCGCTCGACCTGAGCTGCACCGTCAAGGCGTACTACGCGCTGAAGCTGGCCGGAGACGATCCGGGGGCGCCCCACATGCGGCGTGCCCGCGAGGCGATCCTCGCGCGCGGCGGCGCCGCGCACGTCAACGTCTTCACGCGGATCGCGCTCGCGCTCTTCGGCGAGATCCCCTGGCGGGCGGTGCCCTACATCCCCGTCGAGATCATGCTGATGCCGAAGTGGTTTCCGTTCCACATCGACAAGGTCTCCTATTGGTCGCGGACGGTGATGGTGCCGCTGTTCGTGCTGTGCACCGTCAAGCCGGTGGCGCGCAACCCGCGCAAGATCCATGTGCGGGAGCTGTTCACCAAGCCGCCGGAACAGGAGTATCACTACTTCCAACTCCCGGGGAAGGGGAAACTCCTCGCGCGGATATTCTTCGCCATCGATCGCCTGGCGCGACACATCGATCCGCTGATCCCGGGCGCCATGCGCAGGGCCGCCATGCGGCGCGCCGAAGCCTGGGTGCTCGAGCGGCTGAACGGCGAGGACGGGCTCGGCGCTATCTTCCCGGCCATGGTGAACGCGCTCGAGATGATGGTGCTGCTCGGTTATCCCGCGGATGATCCGCGCCGGGTCACCGCCAAGCGCGCCATCGAGAAGCTGTTGGTGGTGCGCGGCGAGCGGGCCTATTGTCAGCCCTGCGTGTCGCCGATATGGGATACCTCCCTGGCGGCGCTGGCGATGCAGGAAGCGGGCGACAGCCAGTCGATCCGCTCCGCCGTGCGCGCGCTCGACTGGCTTCTGCCGCGACAGGTGCTGGACGATGTCGGTGACTGGCGCGCGCTGCGGCCGCACGTGCCGAGCGGCGGCTGGGCCTTTCAATACGCCAACGCGCACTATCCCGACCTCGATGATACGGCGGTGGTCGCCTGGGCCATGCATCAGGCGCGCCTGCCGGAGCGTTATGGCGCCGCGATCGAGCGCGCGCTCGACTGGCTGGTCGGCATGCAGAGCGAGAACGGCGGCTTCGCCGCCTTCGATGCCGACAACACTCATTACAACCTCAACTACATCCCGTTCGCGGACCATGGCGCACTGCTCGATCCGCCGACGAGCGACGTGACGGCGCGCGTCGTATCGCTGCTGGCGCGCACGCGCCGCCCTCAGGACCGTGTCGCGGTCGAGCGCGCCATCGCGTATCTGCGGCGTGAGCAGGAGGCGGACGGCTCCTGGTTCGGCCGCTGGGGCAGCAACTACATCTACGGCACGTGGTCGGTTCTCATGGCGTTGGAGCTCGCCGGCATCCCTGCCGACGACCCCGCGGTGCGCCGCGCCGCAGCGTGGTTTCTGTCGCGTCAGAACGAGGACGGCGGCTGGGGCGAAAGCAACGACAGCTACGACCTCGAGAAGTATCGCGAGACGACGTTCGGCAGCACTCCTTATCAGACGGCTTGGGCGGTGCTGGCTCTCATCGCCGCCGGAGAGGGTGCGTCGCCAGCGGTGGCGCGGGCCATCGAGTACCTGCTGAGCACGCAGGAGAGCGGCGGGCTCTGGTCGCACCCGAGCTTCACCGCTCCCGGCTTCCCGCGGGTGTTTTATCTCAAGTACCACGGCTACTGCGCCTTCTTTCCACTCTGGGCACTCGCCGCCTACCGTCGCCGCGCCGAGTCTCCCACCCCTTGAAGCCCATCGGCATCGTCTCGGCGCTGGCCGCCGAGGCGCGCACGCTCGGGCCGGCGGCTCGTCACGGCGCCGAGCTGCGGCAGCTCGCCGACGGGGCCTTGTTGGCGGTGAGCGGGATTGGGGAAAGCGCAGCCGCCGCTGCCGCGCGCAGGCTGGTGCTTGCAGGCGCGACGGCGCTGGCGAGCTTCGGCATGGCCGGCGGCCTCGACCCGACACTGGTCTGCGGCGCCGTGCTGCTGCCGGAAGAGGTCGCTGTCTGCGATGGCGCCGACGCAGGCGGCGCGGGCGCGGCGGCAACATCGGGGGAGTGGCGGCAGCGGCTGCGCGCCGCCCTGCCTGCCTCCTGCATCGTGTGCGGCGGCAAGCTCCTCAGCAGCGGGCGGCCGATCGGCCGTCGCGACGCCAAGGCCGCCGCCTGGAGCAGCTGGCGCGCCGCCGCAGTCGACATGGAGAGCGCCGCCATTGCGAGAGTCGCGGGACAGGCCGGGCTGCCTTTCGTTGCGCTGCGGGTCATCGTCGATACCGCCAATGATGAGCTGCCTGCGGCGGTGATCGCCGCGAGCGGCGGTGGGCAACTGCGGATCGGGGCGTTGATCGCGGGTCTGTTGCGCGCGCCGGGGGATGTCGGAGCGCTGATACGCCTCTCCGTACGCTACCGCATCGCACTGCGCGTGCTCGCGGCCATCGTTCGGCCGGGGTCGGCAGCGCGGCGCGCGCTCGTTGGCGGCCCGGAGGCGCAGATCTCATGAAAAAATCGCCGGGAGCGATTTTTGACGCGGCGAAGCCGCGGCCCCGAGCAGATCGCCTGGAGCGATCTGCAACGTCGGGCGCGTCAGCGCTCGACGGCCCCGAAGGGGCGAGGCCCAGGAAGGGCCGAGTAACAGGTGAGGCTCATGGATGAGCCGAGCAAGGCTCTGGTGACTGGCGCGACGGGATTCGTCGGCGCCGCAGTCGCCCGCGCGCTCCTGGCCGAGGGTTGGCAGGTGCGCGCGCTGGTGCGCGCCGGGTCCGACCGCCGCAACGTCGCAGCGCTCGCGGTCGAGCAGGCCGTGGGCGACCTCGCGGATGCGGCGTCTCTGGAGCGGGCGCTCGACGGATGCGACGCAGCTTTTCACGTGGCCGCCGATTACAGGCTGTGGGCGCCGCGGCCGGAGGAGCTCTACCGCGCGAACGTCGATGGAACCGGTCACCTCCTCGATGCGGCTCGGCGCGCGGGAGTGCGGCGCATCGTGTACACGAGCAGCGTCGCGACGGTAGGGCTGCCGGCGGATGGCCGCCCCGGCGCCGAGGACACTCCCGCGGCGCTGGCCGACATGATCGGCCACTACAAGCGCTCGAAGTTCCTCGCCGAGGAGCGGGCACGCGATGCGGCGGCCCGGGGTGTGCCGGTCGTGATCGTCAATCCCTCGACGCCCATCGGCCCGGGCGACGTCAAGCCGACACCCACGGGTCAGATCGTGCTCGATGCCGCTCGCGGCCGCACGCCCGCCTACGTGGATACGGGACTCAACATCGTCCACGTGGACGACGTCGCCGCCGGGCACCTGTTGGCGTTCCATCGCGGCCGGGTCGGCGAGCGCTACATCCTGGGCGGGGACGACATGACGCTGCGGCAGATCCTGACGCTCATCGCACAGCTCGTCGGGCGAAGGCCACCGCGCGTCAGGCTGCCTCACGGCGCGGTGCTCCCCGTGGCGTACCTCGCGGAGCTCTACGCGCGGCTGACCGGCCGGCCGACCCGAGTCACCGTCGAAGGCGTGCGCATGGCCCGCAAGCGAATGTTCTTCTCGAGCGCCAAAGCGGTGCGCGAGCTCGGCTACCGCTGGCGTCCGCCGCCGCAGGCGTTCGCGGATGCGCTACGTTGGTTCCGAGAGAACGGCTACCTCACTGACGGAGCGCCGTCCGAAAGCAAGTGAGTGAGCGGCCCAGGGCCGTCCCTGGGCCGAGGGAAGTATCCTTGTCACAGGGCTGGCCGCGCAAAGCGGCAGGATGCCGCTCTTTGCGCCAATCTAAAAAGGATAGCCTATGCCGGTGAAGACTGCGATGCCCTCGTGGCCCTTGCCGATGTCGACGTAGCCGACGACGGAAGGCGGCGCGATCCCGCGAAATCCCACGCCGAACACGTTGTGCAAGTGGGTGATCGGCCACGTCCCGCCGGTGTGAAAGACCCGGCCGGTGTCGATGAACGGGGCGATCTGGATGTCGATGTGCGTCGAGAACGCGCTCAGCGAGAGCACGGTCTGCCGCAGCTCGATGTTGCCGGAGAAGGAGTCGCGGTCGTAGAAGCGCGAGGTGCCGTAGCCCCGCAGGGTCTGAGAGCCGCCGATGACGCTCTCATCGCCGCCCAGGCTGCTCAGCGCCCAGAACGGCACGTGGTGCGTGGTCGGCTCGTAGCGCAGATCCACATGGGTCGCCACCACGAGCGAGGGGTACGGGGACCAGTAGAAGCGCCCGTCGGCACCGGCCTCGGTGAAAAGCGAGCTGTCCAACTGCACGTTGCGGCTCGCGACGCCGCCGTAGACGACGGCCTGCACGCCACTCGTGGGAATCGTGATGTCGTTGCGGGTGTCGTAGACGAGCGAGACACGATTCAACAGCTCATGGGTCGTGCCGATGCCGAACGTCCCCTGGAACCGGGAGGTGATCGGCGGGACACCCGGGAGCGTCGTGCCGCGAACCTTGACCTTCTTGGCGGCGAAAGTGTAGCCGAGCTGCCACGCGTGGCTGAGGTTCCAGCCGAGAGTCGCGGTGACGCCGATCTGCTGATTGATGTAGACGGTCTGGTTGATCTTGAAGGAGTTGTTGCCGAAGCCGTAGAAGCGCGCGGTGCCGCTGCGGTCGTAGAGGCCCTCGACCGTCAGGGTGAAGGGCGACTCGCGCAGGAGGCCGGTCTGGTAGACCGCATCGAGGGTGCTCTCGATGCGCTGCTCGCCGCCGCCGACGATCGACCATTGGGTGTCCTGCGAGGGGAAGGCGAGTATCCGGCCGTGCGCGCCCCAACCGAAATAGGGGTTGTGCATGATGTCGGGCGCGATGATGTCGGTGATCTCGCTGCGGGAGTTGGTCACCAACATGGTCGGAATGATGCCGAGCGTGGTGCCATTGTTGGGGTCGACCGCGGTGAGCGGCACCGGCAGCACCGGCCAGGTGGTGGGATTCAGCCAATTGATCCTGTGGCGAGACTGCGCCTGCTTGGGTTTGGGCGCCGGAATCGGGCCGGTGACCTTGGGCGTCTCGGCGGTCGACGCGGCCGGGGCGGTGACCGCGTTCTGCGCCAGTGCGGCCTCGGCCGCGAGGCCGAGCGATGCCGCGGCGATCAGCCCGAGCGCTGCACGGGTGAAGCGCCTTGGGCTATGCTTGGCGGACGGCCCGCTCGTGTCTTTCGCGGCAATCAGTATGCTCTCCGCGGCTTTGGGCCGCGGCCTCGGTTGCAGAAGGAAGCCAGCAATGGGCAATGCAGGTCCGCCGATTATATCGGCCTCGCGGCCCCGCCCGCATGCGCATGCGGGGTGGTGCCTCAGTTGTCGGTTGACACTGTGAGCTTCGCGTATGCGGCGGCGGCGGTGCCGCTTGCCATCTGGCTCTATCTGCTGCTGGCGCGCGGCGGCTTCTGGCGCGTACCGCGCTCGCTGGCGGCTCGCCGCGACGGCGGGCTCCCCCAGGGAGACGCCAGTGAATGCGCCACTGAATTTGCCAGTAAATGTGTAATAGCCGTCGTACCGGCACGCAACGAAGCCGAGGGCATCGGCAAGGCCGTGAGCTCGCTGCTTGCGCAGACACTGATTCCGCCCCTCCACGTGATCGTCGTCGATGACGGCAGCACCGATGGGACCGGCGAGGAGGCGAGGCGGGCGGCCGAAACCGCGCGCGCCGGCGAGCGGTTGACGGTGCTTCGTGGCACGCCGCCCGTGCCGGGCTGGACGGGCAAGCTCTGGGCGATGTCACAGGGCGTTGCCGCCGCGGCCGAGCGAAATCCGGACTTTCTCCTCCTCACCGACGCCGACATCGAGTACGTGCCCGGTGAGGTGGCGGCGCTCGCCGGGCAGGCCGACGCGGAGCATCTCGACCTCGTCTCGCTCATGGTACGGCTCTCGACGGCGACCTTCGCGGAGCGCTGCCTGATCCCGGCGTTCGTCTTCTTTTTTCTCAAGCTCTATCCGCCGGCGTGGATCGCCGCGCCGCGATCCGCCACCGCGGGCGCCGCGGGCGGCTGCATGTTGCTTCGGCCGGCCGCGCTCGCGCGTGCCGGCGGTCTCGCCGCGATCCGCGGCTGCATCATCGATGACTGTGCGCTGGCGCGCGCGGTCAAGTCGAGCGGCGGGCGGATCCGGCTGGGACTCGCGCGGCAAACGCGCAGCCTGCGGGTGTACGGCTCGTTTGCCGAGATCGGGGCCATGGTCTCGCGCACCGCCTTCAACCAGCTGCGGCACTCGTACCTGACGCTCGCCGCGACACTCCTCGGATTGGCCGTCACTTATCTGGCGCCACCGCTGCTCCTGCTCACGGGCGAGCCGGCCATGATGGGCCTGGGCGCCGCCGCGTGGCTGCTGATGACCGCCTGTTATCTGCCGATGGTTCGCTTCTATCGGGTACCCGCCGCCTACGCGTTGGCACTGCCGGCGGTGGCGCTCTTCTACGCGGCCGCTACGGTTCACTCCGCCGTCCAGTACGCCGCGGGCCGTGGCGGAAGATGGAAGGGCCGGGCACAGGATGTCCGCCCTGCGGCCGAGCCGGACATGTTGCCGCGCAAATGACGGGCCTCGCAGCCGACAGCCGCAGGATCGATCTCTGGTGTACGTACATCAGTGAGATCGGCGATGAATCCCTTCTGGCCCGTTACGGTGCGCTGCTCGCTCCGGGGGAGCGCGCCAAACAGGCACGCTTTCACTTTGCCCGGGATCAGCGGCGCTACCTGGTCACGCGTGCCCTGGTGCGCACGGTGCTGTCACGGTATGCCGCGGTGCGCCCCGAGGATTGGACGTTCGTGAACGGACCGCAGGGGCGTCCCGCGATCTCGGCGCCGGGAACCGTCCCCGCGCTGGAATTCAACATCTCGCATGCGGCCGATCTCGTCATGCTGGGGGTCACCTCGGGCCGGACGCTCGGCATCGATACCGAGAGCACCACGGCGCGCGCAGCCGACACAGACGGCCTCGACCGCTACTTCGCCCCGGAGGAGAGCGCGGCGCTGCTCTCGCTGCCGCCGCCCGAGCGACGCCGGCGGTTCTTCGAGCTGTGGACGCTGAAGGAGTCGTACATCAAGGCGAGGGCAATGGGTCTCGCGATCGCGCTCGACGCGTTTCGCTTCGAGCTGACCGGAGAGCACGAGCTGACGCTGCGCATGCGGCCGGAGCTCGGCGATTCGCCGCAGCGGTGGCGGCTGTGGCTGTTCGCCCTGCGCGGCGGCTACCTGGCGGCCGTGTGCGCCTCCCGGGGCGAGGAAGTCCCGCCGCGTATCATCATGCGCGAGATCGTGCCGCTGGCGAGCGAGAGACTCGTCGCAGTCGAGCCGTTGCGCGGCACGCGCTGATCCGACGTGCCACTAGCCCGTCCCGGCGCCTTTGGCGGCCGGCGGCTTACGAGCGGGTGCGGGCTGTCGCGCCCTCGCCATCATCGCATCGCGCCGCGGGCGAAACTCGCTGTCCGCATACCAGTCGGGCCAGTCATCGCCGTCGGCAAGGTTGCGGCCGAGCAGATAGAGCGTCTGAATGTCCTCGAGCGTGCCGCTGAGATCCCAGTTGGGATCGAAGACGTCGTTCGGCGTGTGGTAGCGGTGCGCGGTGTAGTCGGAGGAGGCCGTGAGGCCCGCTGCGCGCCCGCCCTCTATCAGGTCGAGGCCGGGGCCGACGATCAGCGCCGGCACGCCGGCCTTCGCGAAGCTGAAATGATCGGAGCGGAAATAGAACCCGTTCTGCGGCGTCGCTTCCGGAGTCAACAGACGCCCCTGCAGCGAGAGCATCTGTTTGAGGTCGTCCTCGAGCTGCGATTGCCCGGCCCCGATGACCGTCATGTCGCGAGCCCGGCCGATGATCGGCCAGGCGTCGATGTTGATGTCCGCCACCGTCTTGTCGAGCGGATAGGCCGGGTGGTCCACGTAGTACTGCGACCCGAGCATCACCGCTTCCTCGAGTGTCGGCATGAGGAAGAGAACGCTACGCTCGGGAGGCGTTTTCTGGTGAGCGTACGCGTCGGCGATCTCGAGCAGCGCCGAAAGTCCGCTGCCGTTGTCGATGGCGCCGTGAAAGATCTCCCTGCGTCCGTGCGGCTCGCTTACCGTGCCGAGGTGATCCCAGTGGGCGCTGTAGATCACGATCTGGTCGGGGTGCTTGCTGCCCTTGATGAGGGCCAGCAGGTTGTAGGATCGGCCGTGGACGATGGCGCTGCGCAGGGCGATGGAAGCGGTTGCCTTCAGTGGCACGGGCGTGAAGCCGCGCCGCGCCGCCTGCGCGGCCACGCTGTTGAAATCGAGCCCGGCGGTCTGGAAGAGGCGCTGCGCGGCGGCGAGTGTCAGCCAGCCGGCGACCGCGAGCCGCGGACCCGGCGCGACGCTCGCGGGCAGGCTTTGCAGCGGGCCGCTGTTGCTGTTCCTGACCACCGTCCACGAATAGCCGGCCGCATCGTCGCTCGTATGAACGATGAAGCAGGCAGCGGCGCCCATGCGTGCCGCTTCCTGGTACTTGTACACCCAGCGTCCGTACCAGGTCATCGCCTTATCGCCGAAGAGCTGCGGATCGCCGGACGCGTAACCAGGGTCGTTGACCAGCACGATCACCGTCTTGCCCTTGACGCTCACGCCCTTGTAGTCGTTCCACTGCCATTTGGGCGCATCGATGCCGTAGCCCATGAAGACGATGGGGGAGTTCCGCACGGCAACGAGCGGCCGCGCGTCCTGCGTGAAAGCCATCATGTCCGTGCCGTAGGCAAAGCTCTGCGGGCCGCCGCCCGAGCCACGGATTTCGAGCTTCGCGCCGGTGTTGAGGAGGGTGGTCGTCACCACGGGGACGCTTTGCAACCAGTAGCCGTGGTTGCCGGGCGCGAGGCGCATGCGGCGGAACTGATCGACCAGATAACGGATGGTGAGCACTTCGCCGCGCGTACCGGGCTTGCGGCCACCGAACGCGTCGGAAGACAAAGTCTTATCAAATTGTAAGAAATTGGCGTCGTTGATCTGCGGCGCCAGGGCTACCGCCATTGGCGGGGGCGTGGCGGAGGTCGCAATGGCGGCTGGCGCGCTGATCACGCGCGCGGCGGCCGGAGCGGACGAGTCATCACCCGATTGGCAGGCGCAGAGCGCCAGTGCGATCGGGATGAGGAACAGGAGTTTCCCGGGGATTGTCATTACCAGCAGGCGGAATTCAGGGGCTTCCCGTGCGGTAAGAATAGCCTCGGGCCTAGCCGAGGTCGATGGCGAGTGTGTTGCGGCTGCGGGTGAGGCGATCGACCACCGCCCCGGCGGTTACCCGGGCCGCCCCGCGGCGGTGCGGATTCGCCTCGCGCGCGAACGGCAGCTTCTCACCGTTGAGTACGATCTCGTTGACGCCACTGCCCGACCCGCCGACCCTATACGTCACCTCGAGCGGGCACCCGCGCATGGACGTCATCACCCGCATCCCGTTGAGCGCGCCGGGCATTACGGGATCGACGCAGAGCGCGTCGAAATCCCAGGTGAGCCCGAGGAAGCGTCGCAAGGTGAGGGCGAGCGCGATGCCGGCGCCGCTGGAATAGACCCGCCAGCCGCCGTCGAGAGCGATCGTACCGCCGCGGATGCGCGCGTAATCCGCGCGTGCCTGATAGCGATCGGCGAAAGCCGCATCGGAGCTCGAGTAGTAGCAGTTCGCCTGGCGCAGCGTTGCCATCGGCACCACCGAGCGGATGCCGATGGGATTGGCCTGACAGAGCGCGCGGAAGAACTCCTCCGCCAACCCGACATGCGCCAGCGCCTGCGCATAGCGCAGGTGCGCATGCATGTACATGAGGCCGATCTCCCGGCCGAAGAACGTCGCGCTCTCGGCGCGCTGGAAGACGCGCTGCGGGCCGCCGTGATAGGGCATCGGCCGGTCGAACAGGCGCACGCCGTCGGGACCGGCGAGCTCGCGGCCGATGAGGTCGAGGTGCGCGCGTGTCTGCTCCGGAGTGAACATGTCCTCCAGGATCGCGTGGATCATCGCCAGAGAGCTGTAGTGGACCCCGGTGGTCGCATCCCGCGGATGCAGGAGGTAACGAATGTCCGCGCCATCGAACACGGCGTACCCCGTGAGCACCCCGTCCGGAAGCAGGAGGCGCTGGAAATCGGCGCGAACGGCCTCGGCCTGCCGCTCGAGAGTCTGCGCCTGCGCGGCGCGCCCGAGAGATCGCAATGCCCGCGCCAGTGTCGTCAGTGCCTGAAAATGCAGCGTCACCGTCCAGGCGCTGCACATATGGTCGCGCAGCGCGGGATCGGCGGGCTGCAGCGAGTCGTTCCAGTCGCCATGGCCGTAGGCGGCCAGTGTGGTGCCCGGAATCCGCCGTTTGCCGATGAGGGTGAAGGCGCGCTCGATGTGCTGCCAGACTGTCGCGCGCTCACCCGCCTCCGGGCCCTTTGGATCGAAGAAAGCGACTGCAGCATCGAGAATACCTGCGTCGCCCGAGGCGATGAGGTACTGAGCGAGTGCCACGAGCGGCCAGAAGACGATGTCACCGTGCGAATCGCCCGCGCGGATCCCGCGCTCCCGCTCGAAGAACATGAACCACTGCGGCCAGTCGCCGTCCGGGTTTTGATTGGCCATGACGCGCAGCACGACGTCGCGCAGCGGCTCCATGCGTCCCAACGCGAGCAGCATCTCGACCGGTCCCTGACAGACATCGCGCGTGCCCCAGCCGCCGCCCGAATACTGCTCGAGGCCGCGCGGCGAGAGATAGTGGACGAGGCCGTTCTGCGCGTACCAGGGGACCATTGCGGCGAGGTGCGCCGCGCGCTCGCCGGGCTCACCGGGATCAGCGGGCGCGACCGTGAGGCTCGGCGTCAGCGGCTCTTCCGCCGGCAGGCGCCAGGGGTTCTGACTTTCCTCCGCGACGAGATGTCCGCTGATGCTGAGGCTGGCGCGACGCGCGGCCGACGTCTCGATGCAGAGGTAGGGCTCCTGTCGCGAGCGCCCGTCCAGGAAAAGGAGCTCATCCGTACCGACGCGGTGCACGCTCGTTTCCGGGGCGAGAGTGATCCGGAACTCGCCTCGCGGAAATCTGCGGCCAACATCCGACTCCTGCGCCGGTGTCACGCTGAGCGTATTGCCGCTGCGCCGCCAGCCGAGCGGCGCGGGAGCGTTCCCGTCGTCACCATTCAGCGCGATGTGCTGCGTGATGAGAAAGGCCGTGTCAGGTCCCGCGGTCACCTCGATGTCGAGAGTCAGCGCGTGCGGCCCGCTGCGGGCGGCGGAGCGCAGCTGGATCTCGCCCGCGGCGTGGCGATAGATCCAGCGGCAGCTCTCGGGCGCCATCTCGAAGGCGGACGGGACGCCGAGCAGCCGCCACTCGCCGGCGAGCCTGGCGAACACGCGCAGGCCCTGGGAGCGGAAGAAGCCGAGATAGCTGCGATTCGCGGACAGGAAGCGATTGATGCTGACATGTCCCTGCGCCAGCATGGAGTGGAAGACACCGCTCATCCACACTGTCGATGTGAGGGCGCTCTCGTCCGGAGTCAGATGGCGCCCGGTGCGCAGCAGCTGGCCGTGGGGGCGCAGCACGCGCAGCTCCTTGGCTTGCAGCACCACGTGGCTGTCGGGGCCGTGGAAGAACGACAGGCGCCCGCCCCGCTCATCGGTTTCCTCGTGACGCCACGGCGGCGGGAAGAGCCGGCGGAGCGCTTGCGTGTCGAGATCAGCGGCCTGCAGAGGCGTTGCCGCCGAGAAGACCGTCCGGTCGCTTTCGGCGGCGGCAGGCGCCTGCGGCGGCACCGCGGCGGCCGCCGCCTCGGGCAATGCCAGGATGCCGCTCACCCTGGAGAGGTCCGCCGCGGAAGTGGCGTCCGGGTGATCCGCGACGAAGATGCCGAAGAATCCGGCATGCGCGCTTTCTCCGGGGGCCAGGCGCAGCGGCGCGTCGCGCAGCACCGCCATGGAATGCTCGTGCTGCAGGCGCCGTCCGGGAAGGTCGCCGAGGATGCCGGTGGGCGGCTCGCCCGCGCGGCTCGCGAGTCCATGAAAATCGAGCGCGTCGGTGGCGAAGGAGGTGGCCCGCCGCAGCGATCCGATCAGACACCAGGGGTAACGTCCTTCCGCCGCTTGATTCTGGCGTGAGGCGATCAGGGTCCCCCGCTGCGGGTCGGAGAGCGGCGTGTGATCGATGTACTGGCTGACGTAGTACTCGTTCATCCGCACCGCCCCGTAAGGGGCCAGTGCGACATCCTGGGAATAGGTGAGGTCGAGCTCCTGCGCTTGCGCAGTGGCATTCCGTAGACGCACGTGCCAGAACCAGGCGGGCGCCTCCGCGGCGAGCGCGAGCGAGATTTCGTACTCGATGCCTTGCCAGGTGGCGCGGCCGGCGAGTCGGCCGCCGGCCGGAGCCCCGAGCCTGGTCGGGCTCGCGGGACCGAGCAGAGGCGTCCACGCGGTTTCAGCGGCGCGGCGCCGCAGGAAAATATTGGCGGGGCCGCACTCGACCTCGTTACCGGCGAACAGGGTCAGGGTGGTCGCGCCGCAGTCGAGGCGGCGCAGCGCGCCGCTCGCACTGATCTCGGCGCGCAGGCCGGAGCGGCTGGTCACGATTCTGGCTGCTGCTGCACTCACGCCGGCTATCGTAGCCGCATACCTTGCCCGGGTGGCAGTCGTCGCACCGGTGGAACAACGATGCGCGCCGCGCGCGCGGGGCTTAAACTGGCGCGCATGAACACCATGCCCAAGCCTTCGCAAGAGCCGCGCCCGGCATTCGGAACTGTGCTGGCGCCGACGATGACCCTGGCCCGCTACCAGAACGGCGAATGGGGACGCTTCGAGGTCCAGCCCTGCGCGCCGATCCAGATGCATCCGGCCGCGCACGTGCTGCACTACGCCAGCACATGCTTTGAAGGCTTCAAGGCCTACCGCTGGGCCGACGGCAGCATCAATGTGTTCAGGATGGACCGGCACATCGAGCGCATGCGCCAGAGCGCGCGGTCGCTGGTGCTGCCGGAGCCGGATCCGCGGCAGCTCGAGGAGATGGTCCGCACCGCGATAGACCGCAATCGCGATGCGGTGCCGGAGGCCCCGGGCGCCCTCTACATGCGTCCGCTCCTCTTCGGCAGCGCGCCCAACATCGGCGCCGCCGGCGCCCCGGCGAGCGAGGCGATTCTGCTCGTGCTCGCGAGCCCCGTTTGGGACTACTTCGCCGGCGGCATGAAGCCGCTGCGCATCTACATCGAGGACGTCAACGCGCGCACGGCCTCGCAGACCGGCAAGGTGAAGACGGGCGGCAACTACGCCGCGGCCCTCGGCCCGACCCTGGAGGCTCGCCGCAAGTACAACGTCGACCAGGTGTTGTTCTGTCCCGGCGGCTCGGTGCAGGAGACGGGCGCTGCCAACTTCCTGCTGATCCGTGAGGGACGGCTGCTCACCCGCAGCCTCGACTCCACGTTCCTCCATGGCGTGACCCGTGACTCGGTGCTGACTCTCGCCCGGGAGGAGGGTTACCAGGTCGAGGAGCGGCTGTTCGACGTCGCCGAGATGCTGGAATGGGTCCGCGATGGCGAGGCGGCGCTCTCCGGTACGGCCGCGGTGCTCGCCGGGGTGGGCACTCTCGTTCACCACGGGCAGGATCACCGTGTAGGGAGCGGCGAGGTCGGGCCGCACACGCGCAAGCTCCGCGAGCGGCTCGTGTCGCTGCAGCGGGGAGAGTCCCGCGACACGCACGGCTGGACGCAGAAGGTGTGACCGCGGCGGGCGCCACAGGGAAAGTGCCTTGCTACACGCCCGAGGAAGTGCGGGCTTTGCTCGATTACGATGGATGCATCGCAGCCGTGCGGGGCGCAATGGCGGAGTTCAGCGCCGACGGCAAGCCACAGCCGCTGCGCACCATCTTCGAGATCGCTCCCGCCAAGCACTTCGGCCTGATGCCGGGAACGCTTGCGGCGCCGCACGGCTTCGGCGCCAAGGTGCTGTCGGTGTTCGCGGATCCGGCGGCGCCGGGCCGCTCCGCGCATCGCGGCGTCGTGGTGCTCTTCGATCGCGATACCGGTCAGCTCTCATGCATGGCCGACGCAGGCGAGGTGACGGAGATTCGCACGGCCGCCGCATCGGCGGTCGCGACCGACGTGCTGGCCAGAAAGGATGCGCGCACGCTCGCGATATTCGGCTGCGGCACACAGGCCGCAGCGCACGTCCGCGCGCTTGCTCGCGTCCGCCGGCTGGAGAGGATTCTGGTCTGGGGACGCTCGGCGGAGCGAGCCCGCCGCTTCGCGCAGAGCATGCAGGCCGAAGTTGGAATCGCCATCACGGCCGTCGCGGAAGGCCGCGAGGCCGCCGCCGAAGCTGACATCATCTGTACGGTGACTGCCTCGCGGACGCCAGTGCTGTTGGGCGAGTGGGTGCGGCCGGGAACGCACGTGAATGCCGTCGGCTCCAGCAACGCGGGGCCGGTGGAGATCGACAATGCGCTGGTCGAGGCGAGTCGCTACATCGCGGACAGCCGGTGCTCGGCGCTGGCGGCGGCCGCGGAGTTCCTGTTGGCCAAGGAGGCGGGACTGATCGACGACGGCCACATCGTCGCCGAGATCGGCGAGGTGCTGTTGGGCCGCGTGCCCGGCCGCAGGTCGGCGGAGGAGATCACCGTCTACAAGTCCCTCGGCCACATCGTGCAGGACCTTGCCGCGGTGAGCTATCTGCACGCGCGGGCGGGCTCAGTCAATTAACAGCGTCTACCGCGAACGTGACCTTCCCCTGTATCTCTGCCTCCGTGTGCTTTCGCGGATGGCGGTGCTCGCCCAGTCGGTCTCCGTCGGCTGGCAGGTGTATGACCTGACGCAGAGTCCCCTGGCGCTCGGGATCGTGGGCCTCGTCGAGTTCGTGCCGATGTTCCTGCTCGCGTTGCCCGCCGGCGAGCTGGCCGACCGCTTCGATCCGCGGCGGATCATCACGCTGGCAAGCCTGCTCGAGGCGCTGTCGAGCGGGCTGCTGCTGCTCTTCGTCCTCACTCATCAGACGTCCGTCTGGCCGCTCTATGGCGTGATCCTGCTCTACGGGGCGGCGCGCGGCTTCTCAGGGCCGGCGGCGCGGTCGCTGCTGCCTTTCCTGGTGCCGCCCGAGAAACTTCCGCGATCGCTCGCCTGGGGCTCTTCGGTCACCCAGCTCGCGATCATCGCAGGACCGGCGCTGGGAGGATTCGCCTATGCGATCGGGCCGGCGGTCGCATACGGCGGCGCACTGGTGGCATCCCTCGTGAGCGCCGGCGGCATGCTGTTTCTCGGCGGGAGGCGTCTGACGCAGGAAGCGGCGGCGCTCGCGAGCCGCCTCGCAAGGGTGCGCGAAGGCGTCAAATTCGTGCGCTCGCGCCCGGTCGTCTTCGGAGCGATTTCGCTCGATCTCTTCGCCGTGCTGCTGGGTGGGGCGGTCTCCCTGCTGCCTGTCTACGCTCGCGACATCCTGCATGTCGGGCCAACCGGTCTCGGCATCCTGCGCAGCGCGCCGGCCTTGGGCGCCGCTCTCACGGCGGTCTATCTCGCCGGTCGGCCGGTCGAGCGCCGTGTGGGCAGTGCGATGTTCGCGGCTGTCGTCGTCTTCGGCGTCGGCACCATCGTCTTCGGCGTGTCGAGGAACTTCGACCTATCGCTTGCCGCGCTGGGCGTCACGGGCGCGGCGGATCAGATCAGTGTCTACATCCGCTCCGCGCTCGTGCAGTTCGCGACGCCCGATGCGATGCGCGGGCGCGTGAGCGCGGTGAGCACGCTCTTCATCAGCGCCTCCAACGAGCTCGGAGGCTTCGAGTCCGGCGTCACCGCGGCGCTCTTTGGAACGGTGCCGGCGGTCGTGTTGGGCGGCGTAGGGACTCTGATCGTGGTCGCGATCTGGCTGCGGGCCTTCCCGCCTCTGAGAGCCGTGGACCGGCTGCGCGAAGTGATGCCGGGCGGAGGCGACCTCACTCCGGAAGCGGGATGAACTCCCGCTCGTCACCGGGTACCTTGGCGAACCGGCCTTGCCGCCAGTCGCGCTTGGCCTGCTCGATCCTCGCCTGCGAGCTCGAGACGAAGTTCCAGAAGATGTGCCGCTCGCCGTCCATCGGCGCGCCGCCGATGAGGGCCACCCGCGCATCACTGACGGCCCGCAGAGTTGCTGGAGCGTGCGGCGTGAACACCAGCATGCGGCCGCGCTCAGCCAGCTCGTTGCCGCATTCGACCGTGCCGCTGACGACATAGGCGGCGCGCTCCTGGTGCTCGTCGGGAAGCGGCAGCTCGCTGCCGGCCGGCAGCGCCGCATCGGCATAGAAGAGGGGCGAGAATGTCCTGACCGGCGATGTCGCACCGAAGGCGCTGCCCGCGAGCAGGCGAACTTGCGTGCTCGCGACTGTGATGGCAGGGAGGTCGCGGGCGGGATGGTGATGGAACTCCGGATCCGTCTCCTCATGGGCGAGCGGCAGCGCAATCCAGAGCTGCAGTCCGTCGAGACGCGAGCCGGTCTGCCGCGGCTCGGGCCCCGTGCGCTCGGAATGAACGATGCCGCGTCCCGCCGTCATCCAGTTGACATCGCCGGGCCGGATCGGCTGGTGCGAGCCGAGGCTGTCACGATGGACGATCTCGCCTTCGAAAAGATAGGTGACCGTGGCGAGCCCGATGTGCGGATGGGGCCGGACATCGATGCCGCGCCCGGGCGCGAAGGCGGCCGGACCCATGTGATCGAAAAAGATGAAGGGGCCGACCAGCTTGCGCGCGGTCGAGGGCAGCACGCGCCCGACGGTAAAGCCGCCGAGGTCGCGCGTGCGCGCGTCGATCACGGTGACGAGCTGTGGAGTACCGGGGCAGGGCGCAGTGGCGGGCTCGAGATCGGGGAGTACGCTCATGCGGGCATCCTACGCTGCGAGATCGGCCAGAACTACCGTCCATGTGCCGCGTTCAAGCCTGCGGATTAGAATCCGGCGCGCGGCGCTCGATCGGGCCGGTCTCACGTGCCCCAGCGCGCACGTGCCGCTGCAGGCGGACGCGGGCGTCGATCCGATCCCGCTGCTGCGCGCGCACCGGCATCGCTTCCGGCTGATGCACGTCAAGGACATCAAGGCGAGCACGACGCCCAACAATGCCTTCAGAATGGATCCGGCCGATGTCGGATCGGGCACCCTCGACTGGAAGAGCATCCTGCCGGCGGGTTACGAGGTGGGAGTGAGGTACTACTCGTGGAGCAGGAGCCCCCGTTCGCCGGGCCGCGGATGGCGGCGGCGCAGGCGGGACTACGAGTATCTGGCCGGGGTGGCCTGAAAGCGCGAGTCTGGGCCTCGAGCCGGGCGGCGGGCAGCCGGGGAACGGGCATCGACAGGCGGCCGGCGAAGGCGGAGAATCCCGCCCGGCCGCTAAAAAAAGGCGATGTCCCATTGCGAAAAAAGGGGAGACAGCCAACATGACCCTGCGCAGCCCGACTCTGGCCAGTTTCGCTCTGACACTTTCCGCGGCGACCGCTCTGGCGGTGCTGCCGCCGCCGGCGCGCGCCGACGTGACGGTCGAGCAGAAGACCTCCATGAATCTCGGCGGAATCAACATGGACATCGACTCGGTGGAGCGCACGAGCGCCGACAAGCAGCGCAGCGACTCGACAGTCACCTGCCACGGCTTCCTCTCGCTCTTCTGCCACGGTATCGAGGGCGGCCGCATCGTGCGCCTCGACAAGCAGGTCGAGTGGCAACTGCAGCCGAAGAAGAAACTCTACACCGAGCACCCGTTCCCGACGCCCGAGCAGCGCGCGGAGGCGCAGAAACGGCTGCAGGCGGCACTGGAGGAAATGAAGAACTGCCCGATGCCGCAATCGCAGGGCCCCTCGCAGGCGTCGGCGCCCGACACCTCGCACTGTCAATTGAGCTCTCCGGTGCTCAACGTCAATGCCACCGACGAGCACGCCACCATCCTCGGCCACGATGCGCACGAGACCACCGTGGTGCTGTCGCAGACCTGCACGGACACGCAGACCGGAGATGTATGCGAGATGGACTACGGTTTCGAGACCTGGCTCACCACGGATGAGATTCCGGGAGCCGACGAGCGCAACGCCTTCGCGCGCAAATATCTGCAGGCGCAGGGCCTCGATCCGAACAACCCGCAGCTGCAACACACGGTCGCGCAGTTCATGGCGCCGTACGCGGATCAGCTGAAGCAGCTGCGGGGCAAGGCGGCGGATCTGAAGGGCTACCCGCTGCGCACGATCTTCTACATGGCGTTCGGCGGACCGCATTGCGGCAAGGCGAAACAGGCGGCACAGCAGCAGCAGGCGAGCAGCGGCAGCCCGTTGAGCATGCACAGTCTGACCTCGAATGCGCTCGCCAGCGGGCTGTCGGGCTTCTTTCATCACGCCGCTTCCGCCATCCACAGCGACTCAGCCGCAGGAGCGGCGGCGTCCAGTGCGGCGAACGAGGCGGCGGAGCCCGCGGCCAACGCCGCGGCCGGCTCGATGACGGCGCAGCCTGCCTCCGGTGGCTCGCCCACACCTGCGCCCGCACCCGCGCCTGGAGCACTGGTGCGAGTCGTGTCGCTCAGCACCGAGACGACCGCGATCGATACGGCGAGCATCCCGTCGGATCACTTCGAGATACCCGCCGACTGGACGCTGCAGCCGCAGAAGCAGATGACTGACAGCGCACCGAAGTGTCCGACCGCGGGGAAGTGAGCCAATGATTGACGGCGAGCTGCGGGCATCGCGCAGCGCGATGTAGGCAGCCCTCGAGGCAACGGCCGTCCGCGGGCGGCCGTGTATTACCGCGTCAGGCGCAAAACCTGTACGCTCTGCGGGTTACCGGTACCCAAACGAGGCCCGCATGCCGTCCTGGAGACTCCCCGAGAGTTCGCGATCCGCGTTGCTCGTCGCGTTGGCGCTCGGCGCAATTCCGTGTGCGGGCGCCGCCGGTTCCGCGCCGGGCAGCTCCCGACCGCCGCTCGCTCCGTCGGGCATCAGGCTCACGCCGACAGCGGCAGCGGGCGCGAATTTCTCCCGGCTCAATCCCGGGCTGCGTGACTTTCCGGGCTACGTAGCCGGGCAAGCCGTCACGACAGCGATCAGTCCCGACGGCAAGACGCTCCTCATCCTGACGAGCGGCTACAACCAGTTGTTCGACCGGGCGGCCAAGGTTAGCCCTGCCGACTCCGAAGAGTACGTATTCGTCTACGACATCGGCCACCAACGGCCTGAGCGTCGCCAGGTCCTGCGGGTACCGAACACGTACATGGGGATCGCTTTCGCGCCGGACGGCAGACATTTCTATGTCTCAGGAGGCGTGGACGATGACGTGCATGTCTTTGCGCTCGCCGGCGGCGCATGGTCCGAAGACGCCGCCGCGCTCATCAGGCTCGGGCACCACACAGGCAAGGGCATCGACGCCCACCCGGCGGTTGCGGGACTGGGAGTATCGGCCGACGGCAAGAGGCTGGTGGCGGCAAACTTCTACAACGATTCCGTCTCCATCGTGCCCCTCGCCGGTGGGCTCCCCGGCGGTCCTGTGCGCGAGCTCTCCCTGCAGCCGGGCCAGGGACGCGCCGGCGGCACTTATCCCTACTGGGTCGCGATCCAGGCAGACCACACGGCCTACGTGTCCAGCATGCGCGACCGGGAGATCGACGTGGTCGATCTGCAGGGCTCCGAGCCGGCCGTGGCGGCACGCATCCCGGTCAAAGGTAATCCCAATCGCATGGTGCTGAACCGTGCGGGCACGCGCCTCTACGTGGCCAGCGACAATGCTGACGTCGTCTCGGTCATCGACACCGCGAATGGTCGCGTCGCGAGCGTGACCCGCACGATCGCCCCGCCCTCGCTGATCGCGCCCGGCGCTTACTTCCATGGCGTCGATCCGAACAGTCTGGCGTTGTCCCCGGATGAGAGCCGGCTCTATGTCACGAATGGAGGCGAGAATGCCGTCGCGATCCTCGCGCTCGGAGCGGGTAAACCGCAAGTCACCGGTCTGATCCCGGCCGGGTACTGGCCCAACTCAGTGAGCGTGAGCTCCGATGGCAGGATGCTCTACGTCGTCAACGGTAAGAGCATTCCAGGACCCAATGCCGGCTACTGCGCGGGGGACGATTACAACGCTGCACGGAAGGCGCACTGCGACTCGTCCAACCAATACATCCTGCAGCTGTCCAAAGCGGGGTTCCTCACCCTGCCTACTCCCTCCGAGCACGATCTGTCGGAGCTTACTCGCACGGTAGCTGCCAACGATCACCTGTACGTGAGGGAAAACGCACAGGATCGACGGCTGATGAGCGCGTTGCACCAACACATAAAGCACATCATCTACATCGTTCGCGAGAACCGCACTTACGATCAGGAGCTCGGCGATCTGCCGGTCGGCAACGGCGATCCGCGCCTCGCCGAGTTCGGCCGCGTGATCACTCCCAATGCCCATGCGCTCGCGCTGAACTTCGTGACGCTCGACAACTTCTATGATACCGGGGAAGTGAGCGGCAACGGCTGGCCATGGAGCACCTCGGCGATGGAGTCGGATGTCGGCTCGAAGGATGTGCCGGTGTTCTATGCGAATCGCGGCCTCTCGTACGACGTGGAGGGGACCAATCGCGACGTGGATGTCGCTGTTGCCTCGCTCGCCGGAAGAAAAAGGAGGAGCCCGGCTATCCGGACGACCCGGACCTCCTGCCCGGAACCGCCGATATCGCAGCGCCGGACGGCCCCGAAGGCGAGATTCAGCAGGGCTATCTCTGGGATGCCGCCATGCGGGCGGGGCTCGCCGTGCGCAACTATGGGTTCATGCTGGACCTCAAGCCCTATGCCAATCCGATTCGCCCGACGCCCCTGATCCCGCTGCCTCACGCAAACCGCACGCGGATCGCCTTTCCCGCCAACCGGCAGCTCGCGCAGGTTACCGACCCCTATTTCCGCGGGTTCGACACTGCGTTTCCGGATTACTACCGCGAGGCGGAGTGGCAGCGGGAGTTCGCGCAGTACGTCGCCCACGGCAATCTGCCGGCGCTCAGCCTCGTGCGGCTGATGCACGATCATCTGGGAAGCTTCGCGAAAGCGATCGACGGGCTGAACACCCCCGAGGCGCAGGTCGCGGACAACGACTATGCCGTCGGCCGGCTCGTCGCGGCGGTGGCCCACAGCCCGTATGCCGACTCCACTCTCATCATCATCATCGAGGACGATGCGCAGGACGGCGCCGACCATGTTGATGCTCATCGGAGTGTCTGCTTCCTTGCCGGTCCCTATCTCGTGCACCATGGCGTAGTGAGCGAGCGGTATTCCACGGTCAACGTGCTCGCAACGATCGAAGACATCCTCAGGATCGGACATCTGTCCATCTACGATGCCTATCAGCGGCCGATGTCCGCGGTGTTCGACCTCGGACGCCGGGATTGGACTTACCAGGCGATCGAGCCGGCGCCCTTCGCGGCGGCATTCACCGGCGGGACCAAGCCGCGGGACCCGGAGGCGTTTCATTTCAGGCGGACGCCCGCCTACTGGGCGAGGGTGACGCGGGGCATGCACTGGGACAAGGAGGACGAGAACCCCGCGCCCGCCATCGAGCGCATCTATTGGGAAGGCCTCAATCCCGGTGTGCCGTACCCGAGGGTGCGCTCGGGCGCGGACCTGTCGCCGCCACGCTCGAGGCCTTAAACGCTTTTGCCCGGGGGCGAGTCTAAAGGAGTGCATGGTCTCAGCTGCACACAGTGAGTCGATCGAATGGGAACCGGCGCTGGTGCAGCGCGCTTCCGACGGCGATATGCGGGCGTTCGAGCGCCTCTATCGCCAGCACATCGGCAGCGTGTACGGATTATGTCTACGCCTGACGCGCGACCGGGCAGGCGCGGAAGACTGCGCACAGGAGGCGTTTTTCAATGCCTGGCGGGCGCTGAAGCGCTTCGAGACGCGGAGCAGCTTCGGGACCTGGTTGCACCGCATCGCGGTGAACGTGGTACTGAGCCGGCGCCGCAAGGCTGCGGCGCAGGCTGAATTACCTCCATTGCCCGCGGACCCTGACGAGGAGCCCTTGGGAACGCCGGGAGAGTGGACGCTGGATACACCAGTCGAGGAACGTGAGATCGAAGCCGCCGTCGCCGCACTGCCCGACGGCGCGCGAGACGCACTGGTGCTCTGCGGAATATATGGGTATTCGCACCCCGAGGCAGCGCGGATGCTCGGCCTCGCCGAAGGTACCTGCAAGGCGCAGTTGCACCGCGCTCGCGCCCTTCTGCGTGCCAGGCTGGAGCCGGAGAGTCAGCAGCCATGAACGATCCCTCACCCCCCAAGATCAGGAGCCTCGGCGACCTGCCGCGTGACATCCCGCCGCCGCATGACGGTTGGGCGGCGCTGGAGGCGAGGTTGCGGGCGAGCGGCCTGCCCCAGGCGGATGACGGCGCGGAGCGGCGCAGCGAGGGGGAGCCGGCGCGGCCCTGGCGGCCGCGCACGACGCACATCGCGGCTCTTGCCGCCGTTCTCGCGGCGGTCGTGGTGGGTATCTCCATCGACCGGTGGCTCCTTTCACCCGCGCCTCTGTCCCCGCCGGTTGCCGCGGTTCCGGGCATTGCCGCTGCGGACAGGATAGTCCCGGTGACCTACGTCACCGATCCACGCTATCAACGCGAGCGTGCGGCGCTTCTGCGCTCGCTCGATGCGCGGCTGGCGAAACTGCCGCCGCCGACGCGGAAAAAAGTACTCAACAGCCTGGCCACCATCGAGCACTCGATGCACGACATTCAACAGGCGTTGGGGCGCGAGCCCGGGAATGCGCTGCTGCAGGAGTTGCTGATCGATACCTGTCAAAGCGAAATGCAATTGCTGTCGACCGTTCAGCAGGCGAGCGGCGGCAGCGGAGAGACCTGAGTATGAGCACTTCCTTCCTTCGTATGGCAACCCTGACGGCATCGCTGGCACTCGCGGCCGGCGCGGCTCAGGCGGGCAACTTCCAGCGGCAGATCGCAGCGGATCCGCGCGGCGAGGTCGATGTCAGCAACATCGCCGGAGACATCGCCATAACCGGTTGGGACCAATCCGTGGTGTCGGTCACCGCGGATGTGCCGAGCGACTCGCCGCGGGTGATGGTGACGAGCGAACACGGCCGCACCAATGTATGCGTTACCTACAGCGGCACGGATGGCTGCAATTCCTCCGGCGGATCCGGTCACCACGGCTCGGTTCGGCTCGAGGTTCATGTGCCTCGCGGCAGCCAGCTCGATGTGTCGGGAGTGAGTGCCGACATTACGTCTCGCGGTGTCGCCGGCAGCCAGCACCTGCATACGGTGAGCGGTGATATCCATGCGGAGCTCGGGTCGGGCAATGATGAGGCGACCTCGGTCAGCGGAGCCATCACCCTGCAGGGCAGTGGCGAGGACGGGTCGCTGCACGTCACGAGCGTGAGCGGTGATTTGCACGTCACCAACGCCGCCGGCGAGCTGGAGGCGCGAACCGTCAATGGAGATTTGCAAGCCGAGCTCGGGACTGCTCGCCTCGTGCGCCTCAACACCACCTCGGGGGACATCGGCCTCAGAGCTCGCATCAGTAGCGGTGGAACTGTGGAAACCGAGACGGTGAGTGGTGATACGAAGATCAACGTGTCAGCTGCAGGCGGATACGCCTATGAGGCGAAGACCTTCAGCGGAGACATCGTGGACTGCTTCGGCCAGCGGCCTGACAAGAGCGAATACGGTCCGGGCAGCCGCCTCGACGGCACGCGCGGCAGCGGCAGCGGCCACGTTCAGCTCAAGAGTCTGAGCGGCGGCATATCCCTCTGCGATCATTGATTGAGGATCGCAGAGGGGTGCCTGCGACGGGATCCTCAATGCTGCGGCTTCACGAACTCCAGCGTCATCCGGTCCGATTCGCCGATCGCGCTCATGCTGGCGTGCTCGGCGGCAGGGCCGGACAGATCGGGCGGGAGGCGGTGCACGTTCACGCTTTCCATATCCTTTGGGTTGGCGTTGATCTCCGACACCCCATTGAGCTGAAAGCCGGCCTTCAGGCCGAGCTCGATCACGTAGTCCTCGGGGATGCGGTGCAGCGTATGCGCGGCGGCGATCGCCTTCTCATAGGGCCGGGCACGATGCTCGGTGACACCGAAGACGCCGCCCGGCTTCAGGACCTGGAACGCGGCCCGGAATACCGCCGCGAGCGTGGCGGGGTCGTCGTTGAGCCAGTCATGCAGGTTGCGGAAAGTCAGCACCATGTCGGCCGAATTCGCGGGGCCTAGATTCACCTGGCCCGGCGGCGCGAAAGGAATGGTCCTGACGTTGCCGTAGACGGCCGGGTCCGCTTTGAGCTTGTTCTGGAACCCCGTAGCCATGCGGCGCATGAAGGGACTGCCGGCATCGGCCGGCGGCGCAGCCTCGATCAGATGGCCCTGATCGTGCAACACGGGTGCGAGTATCTCCGTGTACCAGCCGCCGCCAGGGTCGAGCTCGATGACCGTCATCTGCGGACGCAACCCGAAGAACTCGAGCGTCTGCAGCGGATGGCGGTAGCGATCACGCGCTCTGTTGGCAGCGGAGCGCCAGGAGCCGTCGACCGCGCGTTGCAGCACCGCGTCTGCCGCACCCGCGGATGGGGGGACGGCGGGCACTGCGCACAGCGCGAACGAAGCGGCAAGGAGCCAGGGGCTGAGCATTCTCATGGCGAGCTCTGTTGGCTTCCGGGGCGGATCCCCCTGCCGCCCATGATCCGCTCCCGTACGAGCTCACGCAAGCGCCCGGACCCTACGAGCAGGGGGCGTAGGGCCCGGGGGAGCGAGGGTGCGGAACGATGCTACTCGGGAGTCTTGATCTCGTTGTGCACCGCCTGGACGCCCTTGACTCTCATCGCGTCCTGCTCGGCTCTGTCCTTTTCCGCCGCCGAGGCGGCAATACCACGCAGCGTCACGACACCGTCGACGGTGGCGACATGGATGTCGCGCGCCTTGGTGTCATGATCGGCTGCAAGCTCGGCTTTCACCTTGGTGGTGATGTACGAGTCCTTCACCGGCTGATGGCTCCCATGAGTATCAGCCCAGGCAACGGCGCTGGTCAGCGATAAGGCTGCGAGCGCCACGACATACTTACGCATAACGGCTCCTCGAGCGGAAGGGTCAGCTCGATAACGAGCGCAGTCACTTCCGGGTTCCGCAGGCCAAGCTTGGCAGCGGACATTCAGCGGCCGTTCACCTGGCGAAGAGTCTGGTGATGTCGGAAAAGGCTTTGACTTCCAGGGCGTTCCCCGACGGGTCGAGGAAAAACATCGTTGCCTGCTCGCCGGGCTGTCCCTGGAAGCGGATGTAGGGCTCTATCAGGAAGCGCACGCCCTTGGCGCGCAGGCGGCCGGCCAGCGCTTCCCACTCGGCCATGGGCAACACTATGCCGAAGTGACGTACCGGCACGCCGTGGCTGTCGACAGTGTTAAGCCGTACCTCCCGGGTTTCCTGCGGAGCGAGGTGAGCGACGATCTGGTGGCCATAGAAGTTGAAATCGATCCATTCCTCGGAGCTGCGTCCCTCCGGACAACCCAGCATCTCGCCGTAGAACGCGCGCGCGGCCTGCAGGTCATGCACGGGGAATGCAACGTGGAAGGGGGAGAGGGGCCCCGGATTGGTCGTCAAGGCCTGCATGTTGCGACTCCTAGCGCCCGAATGCGACGAGTGCCTCGATCAGCCGGTGCACCGAGGCATAGAGCGGCACGGCAAGCAGGGGAACGAGCAGCGCACACGTCAGCAGGCGCCGGGCGGGGAAGCTGTGCCGTATCGCCGCGGACGGGGCGAGCAAACGCCGCACACGATGCTCCAGCCCGCTGAGCGGGATGCTCACCCGAGGCGCCCGGCGGGGCCGGCCGCTGGCGAGCGACAGGCGCGCCACCTTGATCAGAGCCGAGGCGAGGGCGATGCGTTTACGGGGATCGGCGCCGCTCGCGCGCTCGTCCGCTTCGAGCTCGGTCACGGCGCGCCAGTGGTCCGTCAGCCCGCTGCCCGTCGGCAACCATGCGAGCGCATCGGGCATAGTCAGCAACAGCAGCAATTTCAAGTTGTCCCGGGAGTCCATGTGCGCTGCCTCATGGGCCAGCACCTGGCGAAACTCCTCGTCGTCACAGGCGGTGGCGACACTCCGGGCCGCAACGATTCGTTGCCTCAGTCCACCAACGACTCCCACGAGCGGTTCCTTCACGTTGATTACGGCCACTTCGGTGTCACCGACCGTGGGACGCTTGAGGTGCGGCTGCGCGCTACGCATCAGGGCACGTGTTGCATGCCATGCCCGCAAGCCGCGGCGAACGCCGTCTCCGAGAACGAGCAGGGCGAACAGGGCGGATATGACGAGCAGCGGCCCCGGCTGGTCCTGCGCGTGGCGCGGCTCATAGAGCAGGAACGCCGGCAGGATGACGGTCAGGACGAGGGCCGCGGATCCCATCGCGGGCAGGAGTCGAATGGCCAGCACCGCGTCCGCGTCCGTCAGGTGTCTGCGCAGACCCGCGCGCAATGCGAGTACGACCGCCGCCGAGAGCAGCAGATTGAAGAGTCCGTAGGCCGCCAGCAGCACCAGCGGGAAGGTCGCATCGAAGCTCATTTCTCTTCCCACTTCAGCCGCGCGCGCTCGGCCCGAACCAGGGCCTCGAGCTCATCGAGGAGCTCGGCGTCGGCATGACCGACGGCTTCCACCAGAGTCGAGAGCAGGACCGTGCTGTCGCCGCATGCCGCCAGGAGCTCGGCGACCTGGCCGGACATCATCTGCCCGAACAGCTGGCCCCGCGAGCAGCGCGGCTCATAGCCGAAGGCGCGGCCAAGCCGGAAACGCCGCAGCACCCCCTTACGGTACAGGCGATCCAGGGTCGTCATCAGAGTGGTATAGGCGAGCCGGGGGAAGGACGGCTGCACGCTGCGCACCGTCGAGGCGCGGTTGCGCTGCCACAGTACCTCGAGCACTTTGAGCTCCAGCGGTCCGAGCTCCAGGCGGTCGCCCACGCTGATCTCCGGCACATTTCCGGCGCCGAATGCGCCGCAGCCATAGCGTCTCAAGTCGCCGACGACTCTGCAACGGGACACGGCACCAAAGGGTCCGAGAAGCGTCCGGCCGAGGGGATGGCGCGCCGGCTCGATATACGAGCCCTGGTAGTAGTTTCGGGCCCCCTCCTATATTGCCGCCCGCCTGAAGTGCTCGATTCCGGCTGGTGGCCGGCGGGCGCCATGGGCTTGGATCGTCCCCGGCCGCAACGAAAGGTTCGTCTTGAAGACCATTCCCTGCGCGCTCGCCTGCGCGCTCACGCTCGTCTGCTCGGTCGCGGGCGCACAGACTGCCGCCGGTCACTCCGCGGCACAGGCTCAGGCCCCTCAGGGGCCTGGCGGCCACGCGTCCCAGCATGCGCACAGGCATCGCCTCAAGAAGGTCCTGGTTCAGGCGCCGTACCTGTTCAACCGTGCGATGCGCTACGCGCATTCCATGCCGGAGGTTCCGGGACCGGAGATCACCGTCACCAAGAAGACGACCGTGGTGCAGCTGAGCGCCCAGCCGCCCGTCATCGACAACCATCAGCGCGAGATCTTCGATCGCATGCCCGGCATCGTGCTCGCCGAGCAGCAGAATCCCAGCGAGCTCAATGTCAGCTACCGCGGGCTTGGCAATCCGCAGGAGAGCGAATACATCCTGTTGATGCAGGATGGCGTGCCGATGGAGATGGACTGGATCGGCTATCCAACCCTCTACTACGTCCCGGTGCCCGAAAGCATCTCCGAGGTGCAGATGATCCGGGGCGGCTCGGGCCTGCTCTATGGACCCGAGCCGGAGCCCGTCATCAACTTCATCTCCAAGGAGCCGTCGCCGACGACCACGGGCACGATCCAGCAGGTGGGTGGAGATGACGGCCTGTACTCCACCTTCGACTCGATCTCCGGGCCCGCCGGCCCGATCGGCTACCTCGCCGACTTCTCGCACCGCCAGTCGAAAGGCCAGCGCGCCAACGGCGACTATGATCTGAATTCCGGCGACATGCAGCTCGACTACCATATCGACGGGCAGCAGAAGCTCAACTTCGCGCTGCACGCCTATTCGCTCGAGAGCGGCATTGCCGGCTTCGAGAGCTACGCGCAGTTCAAGGCCGACCCCAACCAGACGACATCGCCCGACGATCGCGACTGGGAGCATCGCTACACCGGGGTTCTCACCTATACCGACCAGTTCGACAGCCAGAACCTCTACGTGCAGAAACTATGGTCAGGCTACCAGGACCTGATCACGCGCGCCGGCGCCTATCTCGGCGGCACCACCGTACCCATTGCCACACCGGTTGCCACCGGCACCACGGTGGCGGCGCAACGCTTCCATTACACGGGCCTGGACGGCAGGTTCGTCCACCACTATGGGCGCGGCGCCGCGGTGACGGTGGGCTATACGGCCTATGCCTCCACGAGCCCGTACCACGAGTTCAGCAGCACCAATCCCCTGGCCGACCCGTACAATCCCGGCGGGACGCAGATCTACAACGACGAGCGGCGCTCGCGCTATGCGGCAGTGTTCGCCGAGAACGTGTACCGCTTTGGGCGCTGGCACGTGGTCACCTCCGCGCGCTTCAACCACGAGCAGATCGACAGCCACGAGACCGTGGCTTCCCATCCCTATCTCGTGAACGGTGTCTACCGCAAGAACATCCCGCTCTTCGGGTTCGGCATAGGCAACGACTTCGGCCGCGGCAATGAGACCTATCTCAACATCTCGCAGAGCTTCCGGCCGATGCGCTATCTCGATGTGGCGAGTCCGTTCGGCAAGTTCACACCGGTCAACAACCCCGACCCGACCAAATATCTCACCTACGAGGCGGGTGTACACGGCTGGCCCGTGCTCGGGCTCTACTACGATGCCAGCGTCTTCCAGGTCAATGTGAAGAACAGCATCGAAACGCTGTCGCTCACACCGACGGAGTCCATCGACGTCAACACGGGCGACCAACGCAGCCGCGGCGTCGAGGCAGAAACTTCGTATGACCTGTTGCAGCTCTGGCCGGCGGTGCCCGATGGCGCGCACCTGACGCTGTTTGCCAACGGGAGCTACCTCAAGGCGGTCTATACCAGCAGCATCAGCGCCACCCAGGCCGGCAAGACGCCGCCCTACTCGCCGCACTACGTGCTCAAAGGCGGGCTCACGCTGAGCATGGCCGCGGGCCTGAAGCTGAGCCTCATCGTGGATGCCGTCGGCGCGCAGTATTTCCAGTCGAGCGATGCGGGCGTCGCCGGCGTGGCCGGCGCCATCGCCATGCCGGCACAAATTCCAGCCTATACCGTTGTGGACTTGTCCGGCGAATACAAATTCCTCGGCCATTGGCGGGTGCTCGGAGGCATCTCCAACCTGACCAACGAGGAGTACTACTCGCGCGTGTTCATCTCAGGGGGCAGGATCGAGCCCGCCCTCAGCCGGCAGTTCTACCTCGGCATTGCCTACGATCTATGAGCGGCGCGATCAGAGCTCGTCCAATTCCGTAAGGGCGGACCGCGCGACGCGTCCGGCGGCGACCGGGACACCTTCGGCCCGTAGGCGCCGCGCCTGCTCCTTGTGCTCGCGCGAGGCGCTTGGGAAAACGATGCGGCCGCCGGCTCCGACGACGCGATGCCAGGGTAGATTGAGCTCGCGCGGGGCGACTCGCAGCGCGAAGCCGGTCAGCCGCGCGCGTCCCGGAAGCCCGGCGGCGCGCGCCACGGCGCCATAGGTCGAGGCCTGCCCGCGAGGGATCGCGCAGACGACCTGCCAGATCGCCTCCAGCGCGCCGCTGTCGGCCGCTCCCGCGCCGGGCTCGCGGGCCGCTCGAGCGAGCGGACGAAACAATCGCTCCACAGCTTTCTTGGGTCGCGCCATCGCCGGCCCTCCGAGGTTCGTGAAACAAGAATGCAATAGTCGCTCGCTAGAGTGCCCCGGTCCACGACGTCGGCGACCCGCCAGCCGGCGATAAGAACCGATCTCCTCCCGTACCCAGCCGAGGCGACATGCGAACCATTCGATCGACCGTCCATGCGGCATTGCATTTTGCCGTACCCAGTGTCCTCCTGATGAGCGCCGTCACGAGCCCGGTCGCCCAAGCGGGGCAGCCGTTCCTGCTGCCGAATTCGCTCGTCATCAGCAGCACCACCTACGATCGAACCCGTGGTGCCGTCGCCCGGCTGGCTGTCGGGACGACGCTGCCCAACACGGACGCGGCGACGACTGCTGCGGTGGCCAGCAACAACTTTGTGGAGGTCTGGAACAATGAGTCAGCGGACGCCAGTTTCGGCGTAACCTCGCGGATCCGCTTGACGGACGTCGAGCCACACAGCGGTCACGTGTTCAGCGTCCTCCGGGTCCCGCCCGATCAGGTCGTCACCAGCTTCAGCTCGAAGTCCGAGCTGGGCTTGCACGTCGCGGGCCCCTGGCCATGGAGCCGTCTCGTATTCGTCGGGTATGCCGGCGCCGGCGTGGGCGCTCTCGACGTTTCCAATTCCGATGCGGTGGGGGGCCAGGATCCGACGAATCCGGTCACCTTCGCCTTCGGAGACAGCTACGCTTTCTCTCGTACGATCGTAGCGGTGGATGCGCGTGGTCATCTTTCGTACACGCCCACGGTCAACTATGGCGGTAACAACGGCCGCTCCGCGCTGCTTGCCCCCAATGGTCTCTACTACACCGTCGGCAATTCCAACAGCGGCAACGCCGACACCTTCGGGCCCAGCAATGGCACGAGTCCCGATGTCACGCAGACCACCGGTCTCGAGGTCGTCAAGCCGATCGATGCCCCCTGGGCCCGGGTGCCCGTACCCGCGGGCGACTCCGCCGAGGTGGACCCGCTGCTGCAATATGCGCTCGGCAAGAAGGGTGCGCTCGACAAGCCGGGCAAGGACAACAACTATCGCGGGGTGACCGAATTCGGCGGTGCGCTGTACTTCACCAAGGGCAGCGGCAGCAACGGCATGGATACGGTCTACACGGTCGCCGGGCTGCCCACGGTGGCGGGCGCTGCGGCAGCGGCGATCAGCGTGGTGCCCGGATTTCCGACCGACTCGGCGCGGGCAACCGGCGGTGACTTCACGCCGTTCGCGCTGTTCTTCGCCAATGCCACGACGATGTACGTGACCGACGAGGGCACCGGCTCGAGCGTCGATGTGAGCCAACATGCGGGGCTCGAGAAGTGGAGTCTGGTCAACGGGACGTGGCAGCTCGATTACGTGCTGACGAATGGCCTGATCGGGGTGGTGGACAGCAACCTCAACGGCTACGACGGTCCCTGGCCGGCGGTGACCACGATCGGACTGCGCAACCTCGCAGGAGTCGTGAATGACGACGGCACCGTGACGCTGTGGGCCGCGACGTCCACGTCCAGCGCTTCGGGCGACAATGGAGCGGATCCGAATAAGGTAGTGCGGATCACCGATCGCGTGAGCGCCACGACCCTGACCGGCAACATCACGCGCGAGACATTCACGACCATCGCCGGGCCGACCTACGGGACGGCCTATCGGGGCGTCGCGTACGTCTGCGCGGCCTTGGATCCTCGTACGGGAGTCTGCCGCTCGGGCGGCCGCTTCTAAGAGACGCGCAACCGCTGGTCGGCGGCTCGCGTCTGGGATAGACGGAGAGGATCACGCGGCAGCCTCGGCGCGCCGCGTGATCCTCTCAACGTGAAAGCCACCCTCGCAGACTCGCGAGTGAACCGCGCCACCACTCGGCGGCCCGCTGCAGAGTGACCTGCTCCGGAAAGCCGTGGCGGGCGGCATGCCGCCGCGGAATCGTGTCCCAGGCCCGGTGCTCGATCGAGACGCGGGTCTCTTCGCCGACAGGCTCGAACAGAACCTCGACCTCGGTCGACTGCTCGGGCGTGAAGCTGGCCTGCCGCCAGGCGAAGACGAGGCGCTTGCCCGGCTCCCACACCGAGATGCGGCCGATCTCGAAGGTCTCGCCGGTTTCCAGGCGCGTGACCAGGCGGCCGCCAACACCGGGCTCGAACGCCGGCTCGCCGTCGCCGCGCGCCGTGATCTGAAAGAGTCGGTTGGGTTGCCACCAGGAGGCTATTTCGCGGGTGAATGCCTCGAAAGTGCGCACCGGGTCGGCGGGCACGCGCAGGGCAACAAACACTTTCGAGGTCATGTGCGGGTTTTCTGCAGATGCGCCTTGAACGCCGAGAGTTGCCGGGCCCACAGGGCATCCGTCTGCGCCAGCCACGTCTTCAGCTCCGACATGGCCTCGGGACGCAGCCGATAGATACGGACCCGCGAATCGGATTCATCGCGGTCCTCGTCGACGAGTCCGCTCTTGCGCAGCGTCTTGAGATGACGGCTCATTGCGGGAAAGGAGACGTTTGCCGCCCGCGCGAGCTCTCCTGCCCGATGTGGCCGCTCGCGCAGCAGGTCGACGACCCGCCTGCGGTGCGGGTCGGCAAGCGCTGCGAGGGTCCGGTCGAGGCCCGGCGCGCTCAATCCAGCTGCCCGAACTTGAAGCCTGTGGCCTGCTCCATCTCCTGCCTGGAGACGTCGCGGACCGGCTGCGAGAACGTCCAATGGTGCCCTTCGAGATCGGCTGCGATGTAACTGCGATCGCCATAGAACTGGTCGGCCGGCTCCATCACGATCTTCGCGCCCGCCTGCCGCGCGCGGGCGCAGTGTTCGTCGATTCCGCGCTCGATGCGCACATGGATCCGCTGCGTGTTCTTCCCGTCCAGGGAGGCGGGACTGCGGGTCCAATCCGCCCATTCGGTGCCGATCATGACGACGCCGTCGCCGTGGGTCATCTCGGCATGAACGATCTTGCCCTGGGCGTCGGTCAGGACCTCGCTCGGCTCGAAGCCGAAGGCTTTTTGCAACCACGCGAGCGCCGCGCGATTGTCCTTGTAGACGAGCGAGGGGATGAAGGCGGGCCGTGGCGGCATGGTGCTGGTCATGGGAGGCTCCTGAGAAGATTGCATTTATATGCAATAGTTAAACATAGGTGCAATCATATGGTCAAGCAGGGCCGTAGGAGATTCTGGTGACGCCCCTCGAGCGCGTAAGACACCAACATCCCGGTCACAGCGATGAGGCCGAAGATCGACAACCAGCCAAGCGTCACGGTCTAGTCTAGTATACGTGCTCCCTGTTCGGCTCCGGGACATCGGCATATGGATCGACGCGGATTTCTCGCGATGTCATTGGCGGCTTCCGGCACGGCGCTCGCCATTCCTTCGGCCCTCGCCGAGGTTGCGCGGCGCGGACAGCTCCGCCTGACCGTACACCCCGACCGGCCCGGCAACCCGATCGCGGCGGATTTCACGGGCCTCAGCTATGAGACCTCACAGCTCAGCGATCCCGGGTTCTTCGCGCCGCAAAACACGGCGCTTGCCGCCTTTCACAGGCGTCTCGGCACCTCGGGTATCCTCCGGATCGGCGGCAATACGAGCGAGTTCAGCGTCTGGAGCCCGGCGTCGGCGCCAATTCACCCCATGGCCGAGGCTTTCGGTCCCGATATCGGCCGGCATCCGGCGCCGCGGCGGCCGGTCACACCGCTTGCCGTCCGCAACTTGCGCGGTTTCTTGGATTCATCCGGCTGGCGACTGATCTACGGCCTCAACATGGGCAGCGAGAGCCCCGAGGCGGTTGCGGATGAGGCGGCATACGTGGCGAGTGTCATGGGTGAGAGGCTCGTCGCCTTTCAGCTCTGCAACGAGCCGGACCTGTTCCACAGGAACGGGCTGCGGCCGCCGGCCTACGGCTATCGACAATTCGCGGCGGAATGGCGACGCTTCCTTCACGCGCTCAGGAAGCGGGTGCCGCATGCGTCCCTGGCGGGTCCCGACGTAGCCGACAACAGGGAATGGCTGGTGCGCTTCGCGGACGACCAGCGGCACGATGTGGCCTTCCTCACCCAGCATTACTACGCCGAGGGGCCGCCGACCGATCCGTCGATGACCATCGAGCGGCTGCTGAGCCCCAACCCGAAGCTCGAGGCGGAATTCGAGGCGGCGGCCGAGGCGCGCCGCGCCACCGGGTTGCCGTTCCGGATGGCTGAGACCAACTCTTGTTACCAGGGCGGTAAGCCGGGCGTGAGCGACACGTTCGCCTCCGCCGTATGGGGAGCTGACCTGATGTACCAGTTGGCGCAGGCGGGCGCCACCGGCGTCAATTTTCACGGTGGCGGCTACGGTTGTTATACGCCCGTCGCGGGTACACGCGGCAACGGCTTTTTGGCGCGTCCTCTCTACTATGGCATGCTCCTCTTTGCGGCGGCGGGATCGGGCCGCCTGGTGATGACGGAACTGGATGGTGCGGCGGACGGCTCCATCGGTGCTTACGGTCTCGAGGCACCTGACGGGGCGCTGAACCTGGCCGTATTGAACAAGAGTCTCCAGTCTGATGTGACGTTGGGGGTAGATGTTCGTGGGGCAAGAAGAGCGTCGGTGATGCGGTTGATGGCGCCGCGAGCGGACGACACGACTGACGTCACTCTTGGCGGCTCCGTGGTAGGGAGCGACGGCACTTGGATGCCGTCCGTTACCGAGACGCTCACTGCGCGTGACGGCTTGCTGACGTTGAGGATGCCCAAAGCCAGCGGCGCGCTGCTGGCGTTATCAGCGTAACGCTCCTGATCGAGTCCGCCCGGGCTGTTGCCTCAAGCCTTGCGCGCGGTCATGCGATGACTCCTCGAGCTGATGACTGGGAGCGCGTCCGCGTTTGAATCATTGTATAGCCGAACTGCTCACGGCCGCCAAGGCGGGGCGAGCTCATGGTGAAGGCTGTGCTGAAGGTGATACAGTGGCGAAAGATCGTCGATTTCCGGCGGGGCGCCTGCTGGTGTGCGCGCTGGCATTTCTCCTTTCGGGCTGCGTCTATATATCGAGCAGTACGCTGGCCGGCGCCTGCCCCCATGATCTCGGCTCGCCGATACGGAATTTCTGCGTGATTACTCCTGGCATGCTCTGGCGAGGCGAGGCGCCGACCAGGTCGGACGCGCAGTGGTTGATCGCGCACGGCATCCGCAGCGTGATCAGTCTGCAGCTGAACGTGCGGCACTCGTTCGAGTCAGCGCATCTCGATCCCGGCGTGGTGGACTCGGTGACCTACTTCCGGGTCGAGGATTTCAACGCGATACAGGTCCTGACGCACAGACATCTCGATGACCACGTTGCGGAGGTCCTGGCGATCATTCAGGAGGCGCCGAAGCCCGCTCTCATCAGTTGCCGCGCCGGAGTCGACCGCACGGGCATCATTGCGGCGGCGTATCGTGTGCTGGTCGACGGCAAGAGCCGGGAGGAGGCCATCAGGGAGATGGAGGCCTTTCACAGTCCGTGGAACCCGCTGAATGCCCACTACGTGCGCAGCCTCACGGGAGCCCGCAAGGCAAGGATTTTGCGCAACGTCACCGCGTGGCGCACGAGGTTGCGGCCCGTAGGACGCTTCGAATGTCGGGCGGGAGGTTGCCGCCTCCTCGCCCGATGATCCGCGCGGTCCCTTGCTTGCGCGTCAGGCAGCGGTTGCCTGCGCCGCGATGCCATCGAGCGCCGCCACCGCATCCTGCGGCAGAGCCAACGCGCCCACGGCGAGATTTTCGCGCAAATGAGCGAGCGAGGAGGTGCCGGGGATCAGGAGAATGTTGGGAGCCCGGCGCAGCAGCCAAGCTAGTGCGACCTGCATGGTCGTGGCGCCGGCGCCCGCAGCCGCGTCCGAAAGGATGGACGACTGCAGCGGCGTGAAGCCTCCAAGAGGGAAGAACGGCACGTAGGCTATGCCGTCGCGGGCCAGCTCGCCGATCAGTGCGTCATCCTCACGATGCGCGAGGTTATACTGATTCTGCACGCAGACGATGTCGCAGATTCGCCGTCCCTCCGCGATTTGCGCGGGCGTGACGTTGCTCAGTCCGATGTGGTGTATGAGCCCGCGGCGCTGCAGCTCGGCCAGCGCGCTGAGCGGCCCCTCGATGGAGCCTTCGGCCGGCCCGTGCACGCGGCCCATATTGCGGTAATTGACTATCTCGAGCACCTCCAAGCCCAGGTTGCGTAGATTGTCGTGCACCGCCTGGGTCAGCTCCTGCGAGGAAATGGCGGGCATCCATGATGCGTCCGCGCCGCGCCGGGCCCCGACCTTCGTCACGATGACGAGGCCGTCCCGATACGGATGCAGCGCCTCGCGAATCAGGCGATTGGTGACATGCGGGCCATAGAAATCGCTGGTGTCAATGTGGTTCACGCCGCTCGCGACCGCTTCCCGCAGCACGGCCAGCGCCGCGTCATGATCTGCGGGCGGGCCGAACACACCGGGTCCCGCGAGCTGCATGGCGCCGTAGCCGAGCCGCCGCACGTCGTGATTCGCGAGCTTGTATGTGCCGGATTTGTCTACGCTGGGCATGGGGGTCTCCTGTCGAGGAAGAGAATCTATCCTCTATTCGCCTGCGCGATAATTGGGCACAATCCGCACAGGCTGTGCGAAAATACGAACAGTGAACACCGATCTCGGCGACTTGAGCGCCTTCGTGGCGGTAGCGCGCGCGCAGGGCTTTCGCGACGCCGCACGCGCGAGCGGCAAGAGCGCCTCGGGCCTGAGTGAAGCGGTACGCCGGCTGGAAGCGTCGCTCGGCGTCCGGCTCCTCTACCGGACGACGCGTAGCGTCGCGCCCACCGAGGCCGGCCGGCGCCTGCTCGAGCGGCTCGGCTCCGCGTTGACCGAAGTCGAGTCGGCTCTGGATGTAGTGAACGGCTTTCGCGACAGGCCCGCCGGCACACTCAGGCTCAATGTCCCGATCAGCGCGGCGCGACTCGTGCTACCGGGAATCGTGCCGCGTTTCCTTACCGCTTTTCCGGAGATTCGCCTGGAGGTCGTCGCTGAGGACAGCTTCGTCGATGTGCTCGCCGCCGGCTTCGATGCAGGCATCCGCTATGACGAGCGCCTGCAGCAGGACATGATCGCCGTGCCGATCGGTCCGCGCACCCAGCGCTTTGCGGTTGCCGCGGCTCCGGCCTACCTGGATCGGCGCGGGCGGCCGCAGCACCCGCGCGAGCTTCTCCAGCATGCCTGCCTGCGCGGCCGGTTCAGCGGCCGGGCGATGTGGCCGTGGGAGTTCGAGCGTAACGGCGAGGTCGTACGCATCGATCCCACGGGGCCGCTGCTCGTGAGTCTCGGCACGGCGAGCGATCTCGCCGTCGATGCGGCCATAGCCGGAATCGGCATCGTCTCGCATTTCGACGATTGGCTGCGGCCGCACTTCGAGAGCGGCGTGCTCGAGCCCATTCTCGAGTCGTGGTGGCCGCGCTTCTCCGGGCCGTTTCTCTATTATTCCGGACGGCGCCTCGTGCCCGCGCCGCTGCGGGCGTTCATCGATTTCATCAAGACACCGGCCGTGCCGGTGGCGCCGCAAGCGGCGAAGCGCAAGCGGTCCCGTGCACCTGTGAACGTCAAAGGATCAAAATAAGTGAAGCGCTATTCTGTCGTCCTACGGATCTGGCTGCTGCTGTTCGTGGCCTGCGCGGCGCTCGCGGCGTTTTGCTTCAAGGAGATCGATTTGCCGGTGGCGCGATTTTTCTGGAGATTCAGCCACCATCTCAATTCGTTGAACGGCGCTTTCGGTACCACCGTGATCCTGACCGTGGAATCCGTGGTGGTCCTGGGCCTGATCGTCGCGCGCCTGACGCGCGGGCACATCTCGCGATTTGCGGAGGTCCTGGCGATTGCCTGTCTCGCCTCGATATGCGCCTACGGCGTCAACGACGAGGTATTGAAACCTTTCTTCGGCGTGCCGGGCCCTGAGGCGATCATTCATGGCACGAGGCATGGCTTCAATCTCGCAATGGGTTTCCCTTACAGCAGTTTTCCTTCGGGTCACATGGTGCTCGCAGGGGCGTTCGCGGGGGCCTTCATGAGACTGTACCGAGCGACCATTCTCCCGCTTGCGGGCCTGCTGCTGCTGGCCGCGGGACTCTTGGTCGTCGGCGACTGGCACTTCATCAGCGATGTGATCATGGGCGCGTTCCTCGGCGTATCCGCGGGAATTCTGGCTGGAGAAGGCTGGCTGGTTCACCTGACCACTTCGAGATACTGACAGGAAAATGAGCAGTTTCCGCCCGACTTCGGGGTTGTGCGCGACTCTATTGTTGCTTGCCGTCGGCACGACGGCAGTGGCGCAGCAGGCCGCGGAGCAGAATCCAAAAGCCACCGAGGCGTGGGCGCCCGTGCCGTCGGTCGTGACGCCGGGAGCGACGGTGGGCGCTCCACCGTCCGACGCCATCGTTCTATTCGACGGCAAGAACCTGAACGAGTGGGCTTCCGCGCAAGACCATACACCGGCGCGCTGGTTCGTCAGGCGCGGTGTCATGGCAGTCAACAAAGCACCCGGGGTCGGCAACATCGAGACCCGGCGCAGGTTCAGAGACTATCAGCTGCACATCGAGTGGCGGATTCCCGCGGACATCACCGGCAGCGGTCAGTACCGCGGCAACAGCGGCGTGTTTCTGGCATCGACCGGGCCGGGTGATGCCGGCTACGAGCTGCAGGTGCTGGATTCCTACAGGAACAGTACGTACGTGAATGGCATGGCCGGAAGCCTGTACAAGCAGAGCATCCCTCTGGCAAACGCGGCGCGCAGGCCCGGAGAGTGGCAATCGTATGACGTCGTCTGGACGGCGCCGCGATTCAACGCGGACGGCACCCCGAAGAGCCCCGCGTATGCGACCGTCTTCTGGAACGGCGTACTGGTGGAGGATCATTTCGAGCTGCAGGGCCAGACTCTTTTTATCGGCAGGCCTTTCTACGAGGCGTTCGACGAGGCGCCCATCAAGCTGCAGGCGCACGGCGACCCCAGCGAGCCGATCAGCTTCCGAAATATCTGGGTGCGCGCGCTGCCGTAGCGGCGCGGCCTCAGGCGATCCGTTCCGCCGGCGCCGGACTGCGCAGGCCGCTCAGAAGGATCATGAGACTCGATCGCACGAGCTCGGCCGGCTCGGGTGCCGGAGCGCCGGCGCATTCCACGTGGCGGGTGATGATCAGCGAGGTCAGCCCGTGCACGTGCGCCCAGACGCTGAGGGCGTCGGCTTCGGCATCGCCGGTCCGCAGGATCCCCCGCCGCTGCATGCGCGCGAGCATGCCGGTGAGCAGGCCGAATGCGGCGTCCGCGGCGGCTTGCAGATCCGGATATTCACCGTGCCGGGCCGGCAGCTCCTCGCTGGCGAACATCAGCTTGTAGAGGGCCGGGTGATCCATGCCGAAGCGCACGTAAGCCGACCCCACGTGCAGGAATTGATCCGCCAGGTCGCTGTCGCCGCGGCCGGAGGTCTCGAGCGCCGCCTGCAGGCGGATGAAGCCCGCCGCCGCGACGGCGGCGAGGAGGGCGCTCTTATCGGCGAAATGCGCATATAGCGCCGCGGCGCTCACGCCCACGCGGCGCGCCAGATCCCGCAGGGCGAAGTCGGAATGCCCTTCCTGCTCGAGCAGCTTCAGCGCCTCGCTGACGAGCGCGTTGCGCAGGTCGCCATGGTGGTAGCCCTGCTTGAGCTGGATCAGGCGCCTGACGGGGCAGTTCTTCATTCGGGCGGGCACCCCTGCATCTTAGGCCAAAAAAATTCCGGCCCAGAAAATATAGGCAGGCATCTTGACGTCGTTAAGTTCATGCGAGCAGAATCTACTCCCCAAACTTAACGTTGTAAAGATTGGTGCCGTCATGGAGAGCCGATTTTCGTCCGCCACCCTACGCTTCTCCCGGGTCCTGCTCCCGGTCGTGGCCGCCGCCCTGCTCGGCGCGTGCAATCGCGACCTCCGTCCGGCCGCCGACGCCAAGCCGGTGATCGCCGCGCGCCTGGATGCCACCAGCGCCACCGCGGCCGAGGAGTACAGCGGCGCAGTGCACGCGCGGTACGAATCGGCGCTGGCGTTCCGGGTGCCGGGAAAGATCGTGGCCCGCTATGCGACACTGGGCGAGACGGTACATCGGGGCGAGCTGTTGGCACGGTTGGACGGAACCGACGCGGTCCTCGAAAGAGGTGCCGCCGACGCGGCGCTCGCCGCCGCCAGAAGCAACCTGCAAACCGCGCAGGAGGACCTGGCGCGCTATGCGCGCCTGGTGAAGATCGGCGCCATCAGCCGCTCTGCTTACGACCACCAGCGGGACCAGGTGGCGGCCGCCGAGGCCACCTACCAGCAGGCGCAACGCCAGTACGAGCTGCGGGACAATCAGCTGCGCTACACCGACCTGCGCGCCGATCACGACGGCGTCATCACCGACGTGGACGCCGAAGCCGGTCAGGTGGTCGCGGAGGGACAGACAGTCGTCAGTCTCGCCTGGTCCGACGACCGCGAGGTATACATCGACGTGCCGGAGAACCGCATCAGCGAGTTCACCGGCGCGAGGCGCATCAGCGTTTCGCTCTGGGGCATGGACCACGCTTATCCCGGGACGGTGCGCGAGAAGTCCGCTTCCGCCGATCCTGCCACCCGCACCTTCCTCGTCAAGGTCGCGATCATCGGTCCGGGCCCGGAAGTGCGCCTCGGCATGACCGCCGGCGTGAAAGTGGAGGACGCCGCCGATCCCAAGGAACTTCTCATCCCGATGACGGCGCTCTATCACAGGGGCGCGGCGACCGCGGTCTGGATAGTCGAGCCGAGGACGGGGCGGCTCGCTCTCGCGCCCGTGCGAGTGGCGCGCTATTCGGATGACGGCGTGGTGATCGGTGCCGGTCTCGCCGCCGGCGACGAGGTCGTACTGAAGGGCGTGAATGAGCTTTATCAGGGTGAGCCGGTCCGGGTGACCGCTCCCCTGGACGGCAGCGCCTCATGAGCGGCTTCAATCTCTCGGAGTGGGCACTGCGGCACCGCAGCCTGGTGCTGTACGCCATGGTGGTGACGGCGATCCTGGGCGTGCTCGGCTTCAGCCATCTCGGCGAGTCGGAAGATCCGCCGTTCACCTTCAAGGTGATGGTCATTCAGACCCTGTGGCCGGGCGCGAGCGCGCAGCAGGTCGAGCGCGAGGTGACGGACCGCATCGAGCGCAAGCTGCAGGAGACGCCCAACGTCGACTTTCTGCAGAGCTATTCCCGGCCCGGCGAGTCCATGATCTTCTTCAACATCAAGGACTCCGCGCCTGCCGGCATCGTGCCCCCCACCTGGTATCAGGTACGCAAGCGGGTGGGCGACATGGCGAGCGAGCTTCCGCAGGGAGTGAACGGTCCTTACTTCAACGACGAGTTCGGCGACGTCTACACCAACATCTACGCCCTGGCGGGTGATGGCTATAGCTTCGCCGAGCTGCGCGACTACGCCGACAAGCTGCGGGAGGAGCTGCTCAGAGTGCCCGGAGTCGCCAAGGTGGACTACTTCGGCGAGCAGACTCAGGTCATCCACGTGGAGATCTCCAACCGCAAGCTCGCCACCCTCGGCATCACGCCCGCGGACATCGAGGCGGTGCTGCGGGCGCAGAATGCGGTGACTGCGGCGGGCAGCTACGACACCGCGAGCGATCACATCACGCTGCGGGAGAGCGGTCAGTTCCACACTGTCAAGAGCCTCGAGGACGTGACGTTCCGGGCCGACGGCCGGCTGCTGCGGCTCGGCGATATCGCGCACATTTATCGCGGCTACGAGGATCCTCCCGAGCAGCAGATGCGCTTCGAGGGCCGCCCCGTGCTCGGCATCGGCGTGACCATGCAGGCGGGTGGCAATGTCATCCAGCTGAGCAAACACCTGCAGGCCGCCATAGCCGGACTGCAAGAGCGGCTGCCGGCCGGACTCACTCTGCATACGGTGACAGACGGGGGCGTCTCGGTGGCACACTCCATCGACGACTTCCAGGCTGCGGTAGGTGAGGCTATCGCCATCGTACTGGTAGTGAGCCTTTTGACGCTGGGGCTGCGGACCGGCATGGTAGTGGTGATCTCGATCCCGTTGGTGCTGGCTGCCACGGCATTCCTGATGTGGATGTTCGGCATCGGCCTGCACAAGGTTTCTCTCGGCACTCTGATTTTGGCGCTGGGTCTGCTCGTGGACGACGCCATCATCGCCGTGGAAATGATGGCGGTGAAGCTGGAGCAGGGCTTCGACCGCATCAAGGCCGCGGCTTTCACCTATACCAGCACGGCATTTCCCATGCTCACCGGCACGCTGGTGACGGTTGCCTGCTTCCTACCGATCGCGCTCGCCAAGTCCTCGACCGGGGAATACACCCGCTCCATCTTCCAGGTGGCGGCCATCGCGCTGCTCTCATCCTGGGTCGCCGCGGTGGTGGTGATTCCGTACCTGGGTCACAAGATGCTCCCGGAACGCCACGGGCGCGGCTCCGCGGCAGGTCATGATGCGCACGAGGTCTATGACACCGCGTTCTACAAGCGCTTCCGGCAGGTGATCAGCTGGTGCGTGAATCGGCGCGGACAGGTCCTGACCGCCGCCGCGGGCCTCTTCGTAGTGGCGATCGTGGCCTTCCGCGTCATTCCGCAGCAGTTCTTTCCGAGCTCCAGCCGCCCGGAGCTGATGGTGGACATGAGGCTGCCTGAAGGCGGCTCGTTCCAGGCGACGCTGGCCGCAACCGAGCGCATGGAGCAATTCCTCAAATCTCAGCACGAGATCGCGAACTACGTGAGCTACGTCGGCACCGGCTCGCCACGGTTCTTCCTGCCGCTCGATCAGCAGCTACCGCAGCGCAATTTCGCCCAGTTCGTGGTGACCGCGCGCTCCGTGCCGGCGCGGGAGGCGTTGCGGACCCGGATCAGCTCGGAGCTCGAGCGCGTATTTCCCGACGTGCAGGGGCGCGTGACACGACTGGAGAACGGACCGCCCGTGGGTTTCCCGGTGCAGTTCCGTGTATCCGGGGACAACATCACGCAGGTGCGTGAGATCGCAGCGCAGGTGGCCGACGTGGTACGGGCTGATTCGCGCACCACCGATGTGCAGTACGACTGGGACGGGCCGGCGAGCAAGACCGTGCGCCTGCAGGTCGATCAGGAGAAGGCGCGCCTGCTCGGCGTGAGCAGCGACGAGCTGGCGCAATTCCTCGCCATGTCCCTCTCGGGCTACACGGCGACCTATTATCGCGAAGGCGACAAGCTGATCGCGGTGGACCTGCGGGCGCCGCCGGCGGAGCGCGCGAATCTGGATAACCTCTCGGGCCTGATGATACCGACTGCCGCCGGCAAGTCGGTGCCGCTGTCACAGATCGCCAAGCCCATGTATGACCTGGAATACGGCGTCATCTGGGAGCGCGACCGGGAGCCGACGGTGACCGTACGCGCGGATACCGTGGGCGGCGCGCAGGGCATCGACGTGACCAACGCCATCGATGCGCGGCTTGCGGACCTGCGCGCGCAGCTGCCGTTGGGCTATCGCATCGAGGTAGGCGGAGCGGTCGAGAACAACGTCAAGGCGCAGGCCTCGATCAACGCCGAAATACCGGTGATGCTGTTCGCGGTCTTCACCCTTCTCATGATCCAGCTGCAGAGCTTCTCGCGGGCTTTCATGGTGCTGCTCACCGCGCCCCTCGGCCTCATCGGCGTCGCCGCGGCGCTCCTGCTGTTTCACAAGCCCTTCGGCTTCGTCGCCATGCTGGGCACCATCGCCATGCTCGGGATCATCATGCGCAACTCGGTGATCCTGATGGACCAGATCGACCGCGACATCCGCGATGGCGCCGATCGCTTCCAGGCGATAATCGGCGCCACCGTCCGGCGCTTCCGGCCGATCACGCTCACCGCGGCAGCGGCGGTGCTGGCGCTGATTCCGCTGGTGCCGGACGCTTTCTTCGGCCCGATGGCCGTGGCCCTCATGGGGGGGATCACGGTGGCCACCGTGTTGACGCTTTTCTTCCTGCCGGCGTTGTACGCCGCGTGGTTCCGTGTCCCGGCCGAGGCGCCGCGCATGCGCTTGACCGATGCCGTGGTGGGCGTTGCTCAGTGAGCGCCTGTAACGCGCGCCTCCCTTGCAGCGAACTTAGCGGTAGACTCGATTGCGACTTCAAGGAGCGCTTTCCATGACCCACCGCCTCTCGATGCTGGCTACCGCAGCGGTGATCGGTACCCTACTCATTGGTGGAATCCTGGCCGGGGCGGTTCGTCACGCGGCTCAGGCGGCAGAATCGCAGACCACGGCCCCCGCGCCCATGGTGGATGAGCCGCTCGCAAAGCTCCCAGGGTCCGAGACGGCCCTTCTGTCGGGTGGGTGCTTCTGGGGGATGCAGGTCGTCTTTCAGCACGTGAGGGGAGTCCGTGAGGTGGTCTCCGGCTACACTGGAGGCGCTGCCAGCACGGCTCTCTATGAGGAGGTCGGCACAGGGACGACCGGCCATGCGGAATCCGTCAGGATCGTCTTCGACCCGCACGTGATCAGTTATGGAGCGCTGCTGCGGATCTATTTCTCCGTGGCGACGGACCCGACCGAGCTCGACTATCAGGGTCCTGACCAGGGCTCGCAATATCGGGGCGAGGTCTGGACCGTGAACGGCACCCAGAGGCGGATCGCGGAGGCCTACCTCAGGCAGCTCTCGGCCGACCACACGTTCTCCGCGCCGATCGTGACCCGCATCGAGAGCGCGCGGCCGTTCTATCAGGCGGAGCCTTACCATCAGAACTTCGCTACCCTTCATCCGGACAATCCGTACATCGCGGCCTTCGACGCACCCAAGGTGACTGCACTCGCCCGGAGATTTCCGGGTCTTTATGTCTTGCGGCCTATGCTCGTGGCGGCCTCGACCAGCATGTTGGATGAGCAGGAGGAGACCTCGCGGTGAAGAGACTCGCGAGTCTCGTGCTGCTTGCGCTCGCGACGGGGTGCGCGCTCGCGGCGGAACCGCCGGTGGTCGTGGAGCTATTCACGTCCCTCGCCTGCTCCGACTGCCCACCGGCTGATGCGCTGCTAGCGCGCGTGCGCGACCGGTACCCGGATGTTCTGCCGCTCGACCTTCACGTGACCTATTGGAACGATGCGTCCTGGTCAGATCCGTATTCGCTACCAGGAGTCGATGAGCTGCAGAAGGACTACGCGGCGCTGCGCCATGACCCGCAGGTCTACACCCCTGAAGCGATCGTGGACGGCGGGCAACCATTCATCGGATCCGACAGCGGCGTCATGGTGGCCGCGATCGAAAAGGCCAGGGCGCGGAGCGTTGCCGGCGGGACCGTTCCGATTGCCCTCGGTACCACCGCGCAGGGCATCAGTGTCGACGTCGGCTCGGGTCGGGGGGCGGGCACCGTATGGCTGTTTGGATTTAACCCCTCGAGCACGACCAGCGTGCGCGCCGGTGAGAATGCCGGTGCAACGGTCAGCGAGGTGAATGTCGTTCGCAGCATCACTCGGCTGGGTGAATGGCACGGCCGGCAACTAAAGCTGCAGGCACCTTTGCCGCCCGGAACGCGATTCGCAGTCATTTTGCAAGCTGCCGATGGGACGATCCGCGCGGCCGCCTCGAGTGGGGCCGCCGCAGGTTCGTAGCGCGCACGCCGCCGTAGCGCAGCCCGTTCAGGCCCAGCGCGGACGTTCAGTTCAAGCTTCGCGCATGCCGCCAAACGAAGCACATCCGGTACCCCAAACCGAGCCCTCATGTGGGTACGCATGAGGGTACCCTTTACCAGCGGATGGAAAGACGCATGCCGAGCGGCCTGGTCCAGCCCGTTGCAGCGGTCATTGATGTCACCGACGGCCTCGCCGTATCCGCGAGCGAGCGGCTGCCGCGCACCCCGCCGTAACGCGGGTTGCTCGGGCCCAACCCAACCGATAGGGTGATTGACTGACCCTCGGTCCACTCCCGGGGAGGGCTCTGCAACAAGGTCCAGGTGAGCCCGGGCGATCGCTGCGACTGCGTGCCCACGGCGCTTGCATCGCCGAGCGCTTCCAGGTTCGCGACCTGGAAACTGGAGCGCAGCGACAGCGAGGCCGCGCGCACGAGCACTCCGTTCGACACACTCTGTGGATGGTGCTTGCCGCACTGGGAGCGACAGGTCGGTGGGCTCGCGTGCGCCAAACCGTGCAGGCCCAGCGCTGCGCCGATCAGTGCGGCTGTCATAGGGGTTTTTCTGCGAATCATGGGTCGATCTCCAAGGAGTGGCTCGTCTGCCAAGCATTCCCCGGAACGAACACGGGTCGATATCAGTTCTGCCGCGCGCGATTACAGCTGAAATCCGGCGCAGATCGGGCGTGTTACGGCTGAAATCGCGGCGGCCCGCGCTGACACCGCCTCCTCGCAACCGCCGGCTAACTTTCCGGGTCGAAGCGAACTGAGGAGTAGCACCATGAAAACGTCCCGTGTCATTGCTTTCATCACCTCGGTGGCAGTCAATCTGCTCATCGTGGGCTTCCTGATCTTCTGGGTGGTGCCGGTCGCGCACATCGCCGCCCTGATATGAGGTGATCGAAATGAGCCATCAGCCATCAGCGTGGGCCGGCAGTCCGCGGCCGCGGCGCCCGGCTGCGCCGGGGCACCCGGGCACTCTGGTACGATATTCACGGCCGACTTTCGGCGGCGCGGGGACGCATGCGACGCATGATCGAGCTACTGCGACAGGGCGCGGATGCGGGTGAGCACGCGCGCCTGCGAGGTGCGTTGGTACTGCTCGGGACGATTTTCATTGCGGCCTTCACGGCGTCCTCTGCCTATGACGGATGGCGTGCGTACCAGCACGTCGTCATATCGACGAATCGCGAGGTGCAGAACCTTGCGAGCGCGCTGGCCGAGCAGACCGCCTGGAGTTGGTCCGAGTGTAGTCTCGTCCTGCAGCGTACTGCGCGCTGGTATCCGAGCCACACGCAGTTGAGGCCCGAGCAGATCGATGGGGCTTTGGCCGCGGCAGTGGCGAGCGTGCCGGAAGTGGTTGCAATGCGCATCATCGATGCGCGCGGTATCGTCAGGTATACGTCCGACAATACTTTGCCCGTTGGGAAGGACCTGTCGGAACGATCCTTCTTCGTGGCGCAGCAGCGCTCGGCAGGCGATGATCTCTTCCTCACTCAGCCACTCGTCACCGTGTGGGGGCGATCAGCCGTCATCGCATCCCGCAAGATCCTCGATGCGCAGGGGCGATTCGCCGGTATCGTGAGCGCGGTCGTCGACTTCGCGGACCTGAGCCGGCTCTATTCGGCAGTGAACCTCCGGGGCCAGTTCACCGTCGAGCTGCTCCGCAGCGATGGGACGCTGCTCGTGCGCCGTCCCGCCGCTCCGGCACTGATCGGACAGAGACTGCTGGCGATGACGACGCTGAGGTCGGGGATGACGCTCAGGATACCGAGCCCGATCGACGGCCAGCGGGAGTTTATCGCCGTCGTGCCGGTTCCTGCGCTGCCCCTGCTGGTTGCAGTCACCCGGAAAGAGGACATTGCGCTCGCCAGCGTCGAGCAGGAGACGATCCACGACGTGATACGCACGCTGTTGCTCGTCCTGCTCGGATCACTGACCATTGCGGCGCTGGTGCGACAGTTGCGGCGCGTCGAGCAGAGGGATCTGGCGTTGCGGCAGGCGCAAAAGATGGAGGCGATCGGCACGCTGGCCGGCGGCATCGCGCACGACTTCAACAACATCCTGGGCGCGATCGTCGGTTACGGCGAGCTCGCGCAGCAGCAGGCGCCCGAGGGGAGCTCCCTGCGCCGCTATCTGGACAACATCATGCACGCAGCCGCACGTGCGCGCTCGCTGGTCGACCGCATTCTGGGTTTCAGCCGCACCGGTCTCGCCGAGCGGGTTCCGATCCATGTCCAGGCCGTGGTCGCCGAGACCCTCGAGCTGCTGCAGGCATCCTTGCCGCCGAACGTTCGCCTCGAAAGGGACCTCGTCGCTGCCAATTGCGCCATCATCGGCGATGAGACCCGACTGCATCAGGTGACGATGAACCTGTGCACGAATGCGCTGCAGGCAATGCCCGAGGGAGGGGTGCTATGCGTGACGCTCGAGGAGGTCGCGCTAGCTGCACCGCGCCGGCTCCGTCGCGGGCAGCTTGCGGCCGGCGATTATGCCCAGCTGACGGTGGGCGACTCGGGAAAGGGCATTCCGCCGGAAATCGTGGACCGGATCTTCGACCCCTTCTTCACGACCAAGCCCGTGGGGGAGGGCACCGGTCTCGGCCTATCGCTCGTGCATGGCATCGTTACGGATCTTGGCGGCGCCATCGAGGTGTCGAGCGCAACCGGCAAGGGGACCACTTTTCGAATATGGCTGCCCGCGACCCGTGCGCCCGCCAGGGCGCCTGCCGGTCAGTCGCGTGACTTGCCGCGCGGCCGCGGCGAAACGATCTTGATCGTGGATGACGAGCCGGCGCTCGTGTCGCTCGTGGAGGAAATGCTCGCGGAGCTTGGCTACGAGCCCGTCGGCTTCCAATCGAGCGTCGCCGCGCTGCGTGCTTTCAAGGCCGATCCTGAGCGCTTCGATGTGGTCCTGACGGACGAGGTGATGCCGGAGCTTCCGGGCACCGAGCTTGCGCGGGAGCTCGGCAAAGCGCGACCCGGCGTGCGCATACTGCTGATGAGCGGCCACGGCGGGGCGTATCTCGCCGAGCGCGCAGGCGCGGCCGGTGTGAGCGAGGTACTGCGTAAGCCGCTGCAGAAGAAGGATCTCGCAGAGTCTCTGGCGACTGTGCTGACCGGCAGCCGCCGCCTGGGCTGAGAGCGAGCGCGAAGACGTTACAGCGGTAACGTCCGGCTCCCGCGCCGAAATCGCGGCCGAACTTGCGAGTGGTGTTATGTCACCGTGGCTTCAACACAAAGGTGACTCACCATGACTCATAGACTATCGACGGCGGCGCTGCTGTTGACCGTGGCATTCGCGGCTGGCTGCGCAACGATGGGAACGGGCTCCGGCTCGACGGCTTCCGGGGCTCACCCCGTGACTTTCCATTGGACGAGCTCCGACGACGTGTCGGGCTCGATCACGGCGACTCTCGCCCACGGGAAGACCTACACGGGCAAGTATTTCGAGGTCACGCGTGACACGGATGTCAGCGATCTCGGCCCCCTGTGGACGGGCTGGGGGCCTGGCTGGCGGATGGGCGGTTGGTACGACTGGGATCCGGGTCCGCAGTTCATTACACACTACTCCGGCCGCGTCGTCGCCAATCTCACCGCGTCCGGTGGCAGCCACGTGCGCTGCCGATTCCAGCTGGTCCACCCGGATGAGGGGATGGCTGGGGGCGGTCAGGGCGAATGTCAGCTACCGGACGGTCAGCGCATCGACGCGCAGTTCCCCACGGCCTGGGGGCTCAATCTGGCTCGTAACGGTCAGAGCGCGGATGGCGAGGCCGCGGCTCCCTAGCGGAAGCTGCGCGCCCGGCGAGCAGTAATCCGCGCGCGCGATACACCGGATCCCGAGCTGATCGAGTAGCGCAATGGCCACCATTGCCCTGTACGAGCGTGACGACCTCATGTATGGGCTGTTGCGCGAGTGGCTGAGTGGTGCGGGCCACGTCGTACGAGACTCGGCATCCGCTGAAGGTGCGATCCCGCGCGCGGATCTCGTCATCATGAGCATCTCCACGCTGAAGGGGGAAACGCAGCTGTTGATCCGAGGTATGCAACGGATACACCCGGGCGCGCCGATCATCGCGCTCTCCAGTCAGGCCCGCCTGGGCCTGTCGTCCAATGGCGTCCTGGCTCGCGAGCTTGGCGTCGAGCGCGTGATGGCCAAGCCGCTGGCTCGCAAGGAGCTCATCGCCGCCGTCGATGACATTCTCGGCGTGCGGGGACGCGGGCCGTGATGCTCGTAACCTATGCGTTCGGCCCTGGCAAGACCAGAGTATACTGCCGCCGTGAAGCCAGGCATTGAGAGTGGCCGGCATGTCAGAGACGCTTCAGCCGCATATCCTCATCGTCGACGATGACGCCGCGATCCGAACGCTCCTTACCGAGTATCTGGTCGAGAACGCTCTGCGCGTCAGCGCCGCCGAGACGAGCGCCGCAATGTCGGCGATTCTGGCCGAGTCGGCGATCGACCTCATCGTTCTCGACCTGCGTCTCGCTGGGGAGGACGGCATGGCAGTTGCGAGGAATTTGCGCAGCCAGTCCGCGATTCCCATCATCATGCTGACGGGCGTTCGCGACGAGGCCGACCGAGTCATGGGGCTCGAGCTCGGAGCCGATGACTACCTCACCAAGCCTTTCAGTCCGCGAGAGCTGCTCGCGCGAATCCGCACGGTCCTGCGGCGGGCCAGGACGGTGGCCGCGGCCGAGGCACGCGAAGGCCAGATCCGCGCCTTCCGCTTCGGGGAGTTCGAGCTCAATCTGCGCACACGGCGCCTTGCGAAGAAGGATGGCGCCCGGATCGCGCTGACGAACGGCGAGTTCAATCTGCTCGCTGCTCTCCTCGCCTCTCCCCGGCGCGTGCTCACCCGGGATCAGTTGATCGAGGCGAGCCGCGTCTACGACAACGAAGTCTACGACCGGGCGATCGATGTGCAGATCCTGCGCTTGCGCCGCAAGATAGAGACTGATTACTCGCAGCCCCGGTACATCGTCACCGAGCGGGGCGTCGGATATTCGTTCGACGCCGCCGTCGAGACGATTTACTGAGTCGCGGGTTGCGCGGCTCGAATCAGCACGGGAATCGATTTTGCCGATGGCGTCTTGCTTCTCGGGTCATGCTCGTTGGCGCGGTCATAGCTCATGCGGGGACTGCGCCGGCTCATTCGCGTACGCCATAGTCGGATTTCGTGAACCGCAGGGTCTGCCGTTCGGTAGGTAGCTGCCGGGCGGTCCAGCCGCCGCCCAGCGCGCGAATGAGCGACACGGCCGCCTGGAGCTGCCGAACTCGCATCTGGACCTCGCTGAGCTGCGCTGCGAGTGCCTGCACCTGGGCGACCGAGACGCTCAGATAGTTGTCGAGTCCGTCCTTGTAGAGCATGGTCGAGATGGACTGCGCCTGCTGCGCCTGACCGCTGGCGGCACGCTCTTGCGCGTCCTCGATCGCCAGACGCCGGGTCTCACTCAGTCCGTCCTCCACTTCCTGGAACGCCGCCAGCACGGTCGCCCGATAGTCATCGCGTGTTTGCGCGTACTGCGCCCAGGAGCGGCGCAGCTCGGCTCGCTGCAGGCCGCCGTCGAACAGGGGCGCCATGGCGCCCGCGCCCACCGACCACAGGCTGTTCGGCAGGCTCAGCAGGTTGAATCCGCTATCTTCGAAGCCACCGGTCAGGCTGAACGTCACATTGGGATAAAAGGCGGCGCGCGAGACTCCGATTGCGGCATTTGCCGCCGCCATCTGCCGCTCAGCGCTGGCAATGTCGGGTCGGCGCTGCAGCAGCTGCGAAGGTACGCCCGTCGGAAGCTGCGGCGGGGTCAAGCGGAATCCACCCACCGGTACGATCGAGAAGGTGCTCGGAATCGCCCCGACCAGCACGGCGACGGCATGCTGCATGAGGTCGCGCTGCAACCGGGTGTCGGTCTCTTGCGCTTGCGCAGAGTCGAGTTGGCTCAGCGCTCGCGCCAGGTCGAGGCCCGAAGCAATATGCGCATTGGTGCGCAGCCGCGCCACCTGCACGGCCGATTGATACGAGGCGATCGACTGGCGCAGCACCTCGAGCTCTGCGTCCAGGCCACGCAGCGCGATATAGTCACTCGCCAACTCCGCCTGAAGACTCAAACGCGCCGTGGCAAGGTCCGCCGCGCTTGCCTGCGCCAGTCGCTTCTGTGCGTGCGCGCTGTTGCGCAGTGCATGCCAGAAGTCCGGCTCCCAGGATGCCGCGATTCCAAATTCGTTCGAGGCCTCGCGGATGGGCCCGCGGCTGGTGGGGAGCCTGAACAGGCGATTGACGGATGTCTTGTTATCCGACACTCCTGCCTGCGCGCTCACCTGGGGCGAGTGAGCGGACTGCGCTTCTGCCGCCAGGGCGCGCGCTTGCGCGTAGGTGTCCACTGCAGCCTGTAGCGTCGGGTTGGCACGCCCGAGTTGCGCCTCGAGCCGATTCAACTCCGGATCCCCGAACAGAGTCCACCAGTCACCGCGAGGCGAGAGCGCCGCATCCGGATTGGCGACCGTGAACGGGGCGCTACCGGCATAAGACTGCGGCAGGATGAAATGTGGCGGATCATAGACCGGCGCCAGATCGCAGCCCGATACAAGCGCGCCGGCGACAGCGGACACAATCAGCGCAGCGAAACGTGCTTTCATGGTGTCGTCGCCTCTGCCTCGCCATGGGAGGCATCAGCCAGGGCGGGCGATTGCGGTGCCCGGGTTCCGGTGGCATACCCCGCAACGGGAGTGACCGGAAGAACCGCTTGGCCGTCGAGCAGGCCCGCCGGCGGATTGTTCACGAGCTTGTCCCCGGGCGCCAGGCCGTTCACGACCTGTATGGTCTTCCCTAAATTCCGGCCGAGCATCACGTTGCGCAGATGCACGCGGTTGTGCGCATCAACGATCGCCACTTGAGCGCCGTCCTCGCGAAAGATCAGGGCCGCTTCGGGCATCGTGAGTACCGCCGGATCATTGGGGACCTGGAACGCAACGTCCACGTACGTGCCGGGCCACAATGTGTGATCCGAATTGTCGACCGTCAGTTCCGTCACCGCAGTTCGCGTGTTGGGGTTAAACGCGCGTGCAGTCGTCAGGAACCTGGCCGGAATCGATTTTCCGGGTTGCGATGGCTCATGCAGCGTCGCCGTGACTCCAGGCCCCAGAAGATGCGCGTAGTCCTGCGGCACCGAGACGAACACCCGCATCGCGTGCACGTCGGCAACGGTGAACAGTTCCGTCGCGGTACCACGCACCGAAACATTCGCTCCCGCGGCATTCACATACCTGCCCACATCCGTCAGGCGCGCTGTGACCACGCCGTCGAATGGCGCTACAACGCGTTTGAACCCCTCGAGGGCCGCATAGCGCGCGACGTTCTGTTCCGCGGCTTCCATCTCGGCCTTGCGCGCGGCTGCTGCGGCTGTCTGCACATCCACTTCCTGCGTCGAGACTGCCGGTGTTCCCGCCAGTGCCTGCCAGCGCTTGGCGGTGGACTCCGCAACACGATAATTCGCTTGGGCTACCCGCAGACTGGCCTTCGCCGAGGCGTATTCGGCATCCAGACCTGGTGCCGCGATCGTCGCCAGCAGTTGCCCTGCCTTGACGCTGGCGCCGTAGTCCTCGTTCCAGCTCTGCACGTACCCGGAGACCTGCGCGTAAATCGGCGCCTCGTACCAGGCGTGCACCGTTCCGGGCAGCACGAGCGACCGCGTGAGCGGGCCTTTCTGCGGACTGGCGATCTGGACCGGAACCAGTGCCTGCTCCTGCGACACGCGTGTCAGGGCCGCCAGTGCCCGTTCCCGTCCAACCAGGCCGTGGGCCACCACGCTCGCTATGAGCACGACCGACACTGCGGCGATGAAATACGTGCGTCGCTTCATTTCACTTCTCCGACGATTGAGCGCTTCCGATGCAACAGGGCGAAGACGCAGGGCACAAACAGCAAGGTCGCAAAAGTCGCCACCAGCAGCCCGCCAATCACCGCGCGCCCGAGGGGCGCATTCTGCGTGTTGGACATGGACATCGGCAGCATGCCAATGATCATGGCGAGTGCCGTCATCAGCACCGGCCGCAGGCGTGCGTGGCCGGCTGTCACGGCCGCGCGGATCGCATCGCCATGCGCGGCGAGCTCGTCGCGCGCATAGGCCACCACCAGAATCGAATTTGCCGTCGCGGTGCCCATGCACATGATCGCACCCGTCAGTGCCGGCACCGACAATGTCGTGCCGGTCACGAATAGTGACCAGACGATCCCGGTCAACGCGCCCGGCAGGGCCGTGATGATGATGAAGGGATCGAGCCAGGACTGAAAATTGACGACAATGATCAGGTAGACGAGCAGGATCGAGAACCCGAGCCCCACGAGCAGCTGCGCGTATGCCGATTTCATCGTGACACCCTGCCCCTGCACTCGCACGATGGCTCCCTGCGGCAGGTCGGCTTTCGTCCGCTGCAGGACACGGTTCACGGCGTTACTCACAGCGCCCAGGTCGCGTCCCGCATTGGTCGCGTAGATGTCCACGACCGGCAAAATGTCGCTATGTGAGACCTCCAGCGGCCGCCCGACCTGCGTGATCGTGCTCAAGCTGCCGAGGATCTGCGCATCGCTTCCGCTCGGGTCGCCGTTGCCCTGGTCGATCGGGATCGTCTCCAGGTCGTTGATCGAGGTCAGCTGCGTCTGCGGTGTCTGCAGGTTCACCAGGTGCGAAACCCCGGTCTTGTAATCGAGCCAGTAAGTGGGTGAGGTCTGACCGGAGCCCGACAGCGTCGCGAGCGCATTGTCGGCGATGTTCGACTCCGTCAACCCTGCGCCGAGGGCCAGGGCGCGATGCGACGATACGAGCAACGTCGGTTCCGCCAGCGTCTGTTCGATTGAGGTATCGGCGATGCCCGGGATGTAGCGCAGCTGGGCGGCGACTCGCTGAGCGTAGGTCATGTTCGCTGCGACGTCGCGCCCGATGATCTGGACGTCAATCGGCGCCGGCAGGCCGAAGTCCAGGATCTTTGCCGTGATGTCGCCCGGCGGGAACGTGAACTCCGTGCCGGGGAACAGTTTCGGCAGTTTAGCGCGCAGAGTCGCGCGGTACTGATCGGTCGGGGAAGCCTGGTTTTTCAGGCTGATGGTCATATCGCAATCCTGCGGTCCGATCGTAGCGCTGGCGCTGTAGGCCTGGTTGATGCCGCTGGTCGGGAGGCCGCAGTTGTCGATCACATCCGTGACCTGCCCGGGCAGCAGCTTGCCAACCGCGGTGTCCACCAGCGACGCCACCTTGCTGGCCTCCTCGAGGCGTAGCCCGATCGGGGCCCGCAAGTGCATGTCGATCTCACCGGCCTTGATGCCCGGGAAGAAGTCGCGCCCCAGCGAGGGGAGCAGCACACCCACGGAGCAGATCGCAATCGCGAGGAAGCCGACGATGAACCGGACGCGCTGCGCGACCACTTTGGCGAGCAGGTCCCGGTAGTTCTCGCGAAACTGTTCGAAGCCGCGCTCGAATCCTGCCTGGAGCCGGCCGAAGGGGCCCTGCCGCGTGCCACCCGCTTTGCGCCAGGCGACCTGCGCAGGCAGCAGATAGGCGGCCAAGGTCGGTACGAGGGTGCGCGACAGGATGAACGAGGCGATCATCGCGAAAATGATTGCCTCGGCGAGCGGCTGGAACAGATAGCCTGCGATTCCCGAGAGCTGAAACAGCGGCAGCCAAACGATACAGATGCACAGCGTGGAAACAAAAGTCGGAATTACGATCTGGTTCGCGGCTGCGATGATCGCCGGCTCGAGCTCCATGCCGGTCGCCAGATGCACATCGATGTTCTCGATCATCACCGTCGCGTCATCGACCAGAATGCCGACTGCCAGGGCAAGTCCACCGAGAGTCATGATGTTGATGGTCTGACCGCACCAGGAAAGCGCCAGGATCGAGCTCAGAATCGCCAGCGGAATTGACGTTGCGACGATCAACGTCGAGCGCGCGGAGCCCAGGAAGAGCAACACGGCCAGTGCCGTCAACACGCCCGCCGTGGCCATCTCTTTCAGGACGTCCGTAACCGAGGCGCGCACGAAGGTCGAGGCATCGGCCAATGGCGTGATCTTCACGCTTGCCGGCAATGTGCGCAGAATCTCCGGTATTTTTTCCCTCACGCCCGCGACCACCGCCAGTGTCGAGGCATTGCCGGCTTTGAGAATCTGCAGCAATACGGCCTGGTGGCCATGAACCAGCACGGCGTTGGTCTGCGGTGGCCCGCCAAGGTAGACGTGCGCGACATCGCCGACGGTGACCCATGCGCCGCCGACTTTCTTGATGGGCAACGCGTTGAAGCTCGCCACCTGCACCGGCGAGGAATTCGTCTCGACCAGGTAATCGATCGCGCCAATCTTCTGGTCCCCCGCGGGCAGAACGATATTCTGCTGTGCCAGGGCATGCGCTACATCCTGCGCCGACAGACCGTCCGCCAACAGCTTCTGCTGGTTGAGATCCACTTCGACATCGCTTGACGTCCCTCCATAGGGGGCAGGGATCGCGACACCTGGCACCGACACCAGCTCCGGCCGGATCAGGTTGGTCGCTATGTTATTCAGCTGCGATCCCGTCAGCTGATCGGATGAGATCTGCAGGTCCAGCACCGGGACCGAGGAAGCGTTATAGGAGAGAACGAGCGGGGGGGTAATCCCCGCGGGCAGCTGCTTCAGGATGGTTTGCGAGACCGCGGTGACTTGAGCCTGCGCTGCCGCCACGTCCGCGCCTGGCTGGAAATAGACTTTGACGATTCCGCGGCCATACAGTGACTGGCTCTCGATGTGCTTGATGTTGCTGACCGTGGTGGTGAGCGCACGCTCGTACGGATAGATGACTCGTCCAGACATGTCCTGGGGCGTCAATCCGTTGTAAGTCCAGACCGCGGCGACGACCGGGATTCCTATGTTGGGGAAAATGTCGGTCGGGGTACGCAGCGCCGCGCGTCCTCCAAAAATGAGGATGAAGATGGCCAACACGACGAACGTATAGGGCCGCTTCAGGGCGATTTGGACTATGGCGTTCATGAGGCGTTACTGTCCGTCCCCAATGAATCGGCTCGGTTGCAGCGGCGGCGGTGGGCCGTTACAGGTGGAACAATGTTTCAGCTGTAATGGGCCCGTTCCGTTTCGAAACGCCGCGGTGAGGAGTGTGCGCCAGCATATCTCCGTGCCGGTGGTCGGCGCTCGACATAGCTGAGGAGCAATGTGATGAAAGTAGGTTTCATAGGTCTTGGGCGGATGGGTAGCGGCATGGCAGGCAGCCTTCTCCGCGCCGGCTACGAGGTTACTGTCTACAACCGAACTCCGGGGAGATCCGGGGCTCTCGCGGCCCAGGGCGCCAGAGTCGCGGCGACCGTGGCGCAGGCTTGCGGCGCAGAGGCGGTGATAACGATGCTGGCGAATGACGCTGCAGTGGAGGAACTGGTGTTGGGACCGGATGGCGTCGTCAGCCATCTGCCGCGCGGCGCGCTCCATATTTCTTCCAGTACGATCAGCGTTGCTTTGAGTCGCCGACTTGCCGAGGCGCACGCGAGCAGTGGACAGCGCTTCGTTTCCGCGCCGGTATTCGGGCGGCCTGATGCTGCCGCGGCGGCGCGGCTCTTCATCGTGGCGGCGGGGGAGCCCGGGGCGCGGGAGCCGGCGGCGCGCCTGCTGCGCGCGCTCGGACAGCGGACATTCTTCGTCTCCGATAGGCCCGAGGCGGCGAATCTGGTGAAGCTCAGCGGTAATTTTCTCACTGCGTCGGTGATCGAGTCTCTGGGTGAGGCGCTCGCTCTGGTCTCGCAGGGAGGCATCGACCCGGCCGCTTACATCGATTTTCTCACTGCAACGATGTTCAGCGCCCCTGTCTACCGTACCTATGGGTCACTGCTCGCGGAGCGGCACTTCGAGCGGGCAGCGTTCGCCGCCGAGCTCGGGGCGAAGGACATTCGACTGCTGCTCGGGGCGGCTGAAGATCTGCAGGTGCCGATGCCGGTGGCGAGCCTGATCCACGATCGCTTTCTCAGGCTCCTGGCTGGAGGAGGTGCGCAGCTCGACTGGTCTGCTCTCGGCGATCTCGCTGCCCGCGATGCCGGCAGGCAGGGCCTGCCTGTGGCGCGTCCCCTGGCCCTTGGATTGTGATGATCGACTGCGAATGAGGTGAGCGTATGGAACAGATTGCAATCGGCGAAAGCGGCCTGACGACATCACGTGTCGGCTTGGGAACCTGGGCGATCGGCGGGTGGATGTGGGGCGGGACGGACGAGGCGAGGTCGATTGCGACCATCCGGGCCGCCGTGGAACAGGGCATCACGCTGATCGATACCGCACCCATATACGGGTTCGGGCGGTCGGAGGAGATCGTCGGCAAGGCGCTGGCGGCCGGTGGACTGCGCAAAGACGTGACGATAGCCACCAAGGTGGGCATTGCCTGGAGCAATGGTGCCCCCTATCGGGATGGCCGCGGGCAACGGATCCGGCAGGAGATCGAGGATTCACTGCGGCGCCTGCGTACGGACGTGATCGATCTTTACCAGGTCCACTGGCCGGACCTGCAGACGCCGTTGGAGGAGACCGCCCGGGCACTCGAGGACCTGCTGCGACAAGGGAAGATTCGCGCGATAGGCGTCAGCAATTTCTCACCGCAACAGATGGAGGCGTTCCGGGCCGCTGCGAGCATCGACGCCGTACAACCCCCGTACAATCTATTCGAGCGCGAGATCGAGGCGGACGTGTTGCCGTATGCGCAGGCAACCGGGCTCACAATCCTCAGCTACGGCGCTCTCTGCCGGGGCCTGTTGAGCGGGCGAATGACGGCTGAAACGACTTTTGGCCAGGGCGATCTACGGCGGGTGGATCCGAAATTCCAGGGCGCGCGTTATCCTCAGTATCTCGCCGCGGTCGAGCGGCTGTCGCAGTTCGCGCGCGAGCATTTTGGTCGCTCGGTGCTGGCCCTTGCGGTGCGCTGGGTGCTCGATCAGGGACCTACCATCGCGCTCTGGGGTGCGCGGCGACCGGACCAGCTCCAAGCCGTCCGTGAGATCGAGGGGTGGCGGATCGATGAGGCTACCAAGCGGCATATTGACGGAATTCTGGCGCGGTGCGTCCTCGATCCCATCTCACCGCAGTTCATGGCGCCGCCCGAAGTGCGGCCCAGGGAGCAAGCGCTGGCCGTGGGTTGAGCGGGACGGTGGCTACTCATCGCGGGCGTGATCGGGCCGATGGAGCCGGCCCGATCGCGCCGTGAGCCTAGCGAGGCCCGCGCGTTTCGTGAGGAAACTGGCGGGCCGAGGTCTGTCGTCTCCCTCTATTCCTGCGGTCGCAGCACGACACGGCCGGCGGAGCCGGCCGCAACCTTGCGGTAGGCGGCTTGCGCATCTCCCAGACCGCAGGTCTCGGCGATCGGCGCCGCGCGAAAATCGCCCGCAGCGAATCCGGGTGTCAGCGCGTCCAGTATCGCCGCCGATTCCGTGAGGTCGCGCTTCAGCGTATCCACGCACGGTTTCCCCGGCCTTCACGCCAGCCGCCTGGAGGCCGCACCAGGCGGCCACGTAATTGACGCCCACAGACGCCGCCTGATCGAAGTTGAGGGCCTGCGGCTTGCGGCGCAGGCTCGCTGCCGGCACGGCGATCAGCTCGGCATGGGTTCCATCGCGTGTGAAGCCCGCGTCGCCGCCGGTTCCCCACACGGCGGCGCCGACCCATTCGCTCGGGCCTGTTTCAACCACGCCGGCATAGTCCCGGCCCGGGATGCGCGGCAAGGTCGTCTGCTTCATGGCTCCAGCGACGTTCTTGACGTCACTCGGGTTGACCGAGGCCGCGCGCACCCGTACCAAAGCGGTCAAATCATCAATAGCGGGAGCGGTGACTTCCGCCAATTCCAGAACCGAGGGGTCGCCGAAGGCCTTGAATCGTACCGCACGCATGACCTGCTCGAGTGGTTTCACAAGCGACTCCTATGGACGTGTGTGGTCTGAGGCAGGAGGTTCTCGCGCGACGGTTTCCGCGCGGTCTCGGTTTCGGGCGGTGCTCGTTACGGTTGGAATCCCTCGATTTGGAGTAGGGTACCCGACAGGCCGCCGGCACGCATCCATGCGTCGCCAGCGTGCTTCGAGACGGGCCTTGCGAGCGCAGAAGTGCAGCGGCTCCTGCCGGATTGGGAGCCGCGGGCTATACCCATTCAAGCGATCGCGCGGACCACCCCGCCGTCGACGCGCAATGCCGCTCCGGTCGTTGCTGAGGCCTGCGTGCTGCACACGTACGTGATCATTGCGGCGACCTCGGCGGTCGTTGCTAGGCGCTGGAGGACTGAGGAGGGTCGTACCGTCTGGAAGAATTCGCGCTCCCGGCTCAGCCCTCAGTGGGGGGTGAATGCTTCGCGAAGCTGGCGAAACTGCTCCTTCACCTGATTTGCGTTCGCCGTCAATTGGCGCTTGGTGCTCGGGGCTTCGGCGGCCGCCGCTTTGACGAAGGCGAGATCCGCCCGGGGCTTATCGCCGGCGATCAGGTAGCACTGACCGGCCTGCTGGTATCGCGCCTCGTGAAACGCCAGGTCGGCTCGTTCGTGAGCCAGCTTCGCATCCATACCGCGGCACTCGTTCGACGCGGTCGCGGCCGTGCCCAGGGTCGGCACGTCCGCAGCGGCAGTACGCATACAGAGACAGAGGACAACGAAGAGTCCACGCCCGAAGCCAATCTGCATGTGTCGATCTCCCATGCCGAATTCGACAAATCACCGATGCCCGATATCGATCCCGGCAGACGTGTAAGCGGTTCAAAAAGACCGGCGGGATCCGAGATCCCGCCGGCAAGGTGCCCGGCGCGCAATTGGGGGTCTGTGACGCCGGGTTGGGGGTATTTCGGTCAGCCGTGAGCTACAAGCGATCGTTGCGCGGAGCGGACCGTTCGCTGCTCGTGGTATGGGTGCCGGAGCGGCGGTTGACAGGTCTCGCCAGCAGATAGCGATCACCGAGCCATTCGATCGCCCTGGCTCGCGCGGCGCTGTAGTCGACCACCCAGCTGCGGGCCCGCTCGGTGTTGTCAATGTGTCGCATGTCACGCTCTCCTCTTACTCACCACAATGGGCTCGATTTCTGACCGGACAAGGACGGGCTCCTCTCCCGAAGGAGAGAGAACAGCCGCCTCCGTCCGGGGCGCACACACCTCCGTCAGTGTGGCAGGCTCTTCTGATTCTGCGGCAACACCATCCCTACCAGCTCCTGGCCATCCTTCCACGAGGCCAGATTGATCCGCTCCAGGAACTCCTCGAAGGGCATCCACTTCCAGCCCTCCCGTGTGTCATCGGCCACTCGCAACAAAACCATCTCGCCCATTGAAGTCTCCACTGCTGCGCGCCCGCCATTCGGGCGTCTCTGCGGGTTGACCAGGTCCCCAAGCTAGGAGTGTGGGCCGGGAGTTACAAGGCATTGGCGTTCCATGGAGCCTTTCTCGGCAGGAAACCTCCGTGTCAACGGCGGTGAAACGTTGCATCAACGGAACGAGTGTTGTCGCCGGCGGTCGCTTCCCCAAACATCCGCCGAATGCGAATTGCAAGCGCCTTCTGCGCCACTGTTATCCTCGTATGCTGCCTGGCGTGCTGCCCGACCGCGCATGCGCAGGAGCAGTCCGCTCCCGAACGCGCGGCCACTGACGGCAACGCCTGCGCTTCCGGGGAGCAGATCGCTCACCAGCCGGCCGAGCCGGCAGGTATCGGAGCGGGGTTCGTGCTGGATGAGCACGTGCTGACCGACGCTTCCCGCGACCAGGACTACAACGGCGGGGCTGAGGTTACTCAGTCCGGCCGAAGCCCAGGGTTCATCGGCCGCGGGCTCGACCGGGCGCTGGGATTCGTGGATCGAAGAAGTTGCAGGGTTGCGGGACTGGCTGGCCTGGAAGGGCAGTCTGCGCACGCATTCGCAGGCGGATTGCTCGTGTTCACGCCGCGCAGCCTGGGCGCTCGCAATGTGGTACGGGGCGATCGGCCGTACGCGAGCTTGTTCTTCCTGAGCGCGGGCCGACGCTACGCGTCGGCGGACAGTCCCGTCGCCTACGACACCAGTCTGACGGTCGGGGTCCTCGGACTCGCGGCAGCCTACGATGTGCAGCGTGTGCTGCATGAGGTGACGGGCAGCATGCAGCCCAAGGGCTGGTCGCACCAGATCTCAGACGGCGGCGAGCCGACTGCGCGATACAGCCTCGCCCGGCAGGCTCTGCTCGCCAATTTTGGCGAAGGACGGTGGCATGGAGACAGCAAATGGACCAGCGCCGTCAGCCTCGGCACCGTCACGGAGGCCTCGGTTGCGTTGAACGCCAGGTGGGGGCGAGTCGAGTCGCCATGGTGGTCCTTTACACCGGAGCAGGACATGTACGTCCAGGAAACCCAGCCAGTGCCGCCGCCGCTACCCGAGGGCTCCCCACCCGAGGTATTCGCTTTCGCGGGCGCGCGGCTCAAAGCGCGCGCCTACAACGCATTTTTGCAGGGACAGTTTCGGCACAGCGATCTCACTTATGGGGAAGGGGATCTGAACCCTGTGCTGGGCGAGGCGTGGGCGGGAGTCGAATTCCGCAACGCATCAGGATGGGCGATTCAATACGTGGCCCGCTGGCAATCGGCGGAACTGCGTTCCGGAGTCGGCTCGCGGTCGTTCCTCTGGGGAAGCGTCGAGATCGCGAAGTCGTTCAACTGACTTTCGCGGGAATCGCGATCGCGTCCGCCAGCCGTTCGAAGAGGGCCGTCTCGAGGCGCGCGATGTCCTGATCCGTCGCGATCGGGCCGGATAGCCTGATTTGTGCGCGGCCCACGATGAGGGGCCGCCCGGGATAGCGGGCGGCGATCTCCCAGTCTGCGTCCATCAATGCCAGTCCGTTGCTCGCGACATCAAGGTGGGCGACGTGGATCATGACTCGATAATCCGGTGATTCGGCCGGCCAGTCGTTCGTTACCAGAACGTTTGGAGCGCGCATTGCGAGTCGTGCCGTCACGACGTCTGTTGCGAGCAAAGAGAGCCGGCTCGCCCAGCGGCCCCTGGGGCTGCGCTGGAGGACATCGCCGTTTCGCAGCAGGATGTCCTCGGAGTCGAAGTCCTCCGGAAGGATCAGACGATCGACCTCGATCACGGCTGCTCCGTGATGCAGCGATCGGACGTCCGCGCTCACGGGGGGGTCACCGAGAGTGTAGAGCTCGAGCCGCGGAGCGGCGCAGCCGGCGAGCAACAGCGCCGCGAGCGCCGCCCATCCTATCCGCTGCAACATCGCGCTCACGGCCGGCGTCCGGTCAGGAGGAGGCGCGGATTCTGGTCGACATCGGCAGCGAAGCCGCGCAGGGATGCCGAAGCGTCCGACAGGTCCCGCAGTGTCTCGTCCAGATTGGTCCGCTCCGGGGATTGCGCATCCGTCATGTTCTCGACGTTCCCCAGGGTATCGCGAGCCTCGAGGACCGCCTCGTTCGAAGAAACCAGCAGCGCGTGCAGATCGGCGCCGCGTCCCGCGAGCTGGCTTTGGCCGGTGGCGGTGAGTCGGTCGATGCCACTCAGTGTCACATTCGTCCGACGTTGCAGCCGTGTCAGTGATACGCGCGCCACATCGAAGGCCTGGCCTGCCATGATCGAGCTCCGTGTGACAGTGTTGAGCAGTGGAGGCAGGTTGCCATTCAGCGAATCGGCGAGCCGCCGCATGCTTCGCAGCGCGAGATTCGTGTTGGTCGCAAGCTGCTGCAAGGGTAGCTCGCGGAGCTGCTCCGCAAGGGGCCCGCCGCCGAGCCCCGCTGCCGGGATTTCGGGCAGCTCCGCGATTTCCGGGTGAAGGCGTGGCGGGTCGGCGGCATCGAAGTCGAGATTGACCTCGGTCTCCCCGGAGATCAGACTCGTCGGCACCAGCCTGGCTCTCAGCCCCCCGCCGACCCACGCGGAGATCCATGGCCTGGCGCCGGCGCGATCGCCGGAGAATTCCACCGTGTCGTCCTGGAGCTCGATCCGCACCGGGATATACGCCCGACGAGCCCGCGCATCGAAGTCGATTCTTATCGAAGTCACGTGTCCGACCGGTACTCCGCGGAAAGTGACGAGGGCTCCCACTGCGAGGCCGCTCACGGGTCCCTCGAAGACGATCACAGCGGAAGTCTCATGCCGAAACGGATGGATCGCTCCGAAGAAGACGATGGTGAGTACCGCAAGCGCGGCGCCGCAGAGCACGAAGAGACCTATGGCAGCAAGTCGGGTACGTGTCATACGACCTCCCTTACGCGGGCGGTGCCAATCTCCCCGCGTCTCATGAATGCCTGGATTCTCGGGTCCTCGGAGTGATCTCGAAGAGCGGCGGGCGAGCCGTGAGCGAGCGCCGTACGGGTATGGCCATCGAGGAAGACGCCGTCGTCGGCGGTCGCGAAGAGGTTGGCCAAGTCGTGACTGACGATGACGATAGTCGTGTCGAGACCGTCGCGCAGATCGAGGATCAGATCATCCAAGTGTCGGGCCGAGACGGGGTCGAGACCGGATGAAGGCTCGTCGAGGAACAGTACCTCCGGGTCGAGCGCGAGCGCGCGCGCAAGACCGGCGCGCTTCACCATGCCGCCGCTCAATTGCCCCGGAAAAAGATCCGCGGCATCTTCCAATCCGACGAGCGCGAGCTTTAGTTCCACCATGCGTCTGACGGTGCCCCCGTCCATGTCAGTGAGCATCTGCATGGGAAGGGCCACGTTCTCGCCCACCGTCAGGGAGCTGAAGAGCGCTCCGCTCTGGAACAGCACACCGAAGCGGCGATCGATGCGGGCGCGCTCCGAGGCGCTGGCGGCCCAGTAGTCCTGGCCGCCGACGATCAGGCTGCCGCGCCGCGGTGCCAGCAGCCCGACCATCGAGCGCAGCGCCGTGCTCTTGCCCGAGCCGCTCGCCCCCATGATCGCGAAGATACTGCCCCGGTGAACATCCAACGACAGATGCCGCTGAATCGTCCTTCCGCCATAACACAGTGTCACATCGCGCAACGACATGACGGGTGTGCGTTCAGCGTGTCGGGCCGAGATGTCCGTGAGGTTCAAAGCCGGTACGCTCCTGCGATCGCGGCGAAGGCAGCATCGAGGGCGATGATCCCGATGATGTTCGTAACCACTGCGCGCGTCGCGGCGTCACCCACGGCAGCGGCGCTCCGCGCCGCCTTGAGTCCCGTTCTGCAACCGGTCACGCCTATCAGCGCGGCGAATGCGACGCTCTTGGCGGCTCCGAAAATGAAATCGCCGACCGGGACCGCCAGGTAGGTATCGTGCAGATAGCCGGCGGCGGTGAAGCCGAGCGAGGCCAAGGAGACGCTGAGCCCACCGAGCATCGCGGCGAAGGCACCGAGCAGGTAAAGAATCGGCATCATCAGGCATAGCGATGCGATGGCGGGCAGGAGCACGAAGTCGCCGAGCGGAATGCCCGCGGTTTGGAGCGCGGCGATCTCGTCATTTCCCTTCATGCTCGCAATGCGTGCTGCGTAGGCGCCGCCCGTGCGGCCCGCCATCACGATCGCGGTCATGACGCTGGAGATCTCCCGCACCGACGCCACTGCTGTCAGGTTTGGAACGTAGTTCTCGGCCGCAAAAGGGCGCAGCTCCGCGGCGCCGATGTACGCCAGAACGGCGCCAATCAGAAGATTGACGAGGCCCACGACGCCCCACGCTCGCGGTCCGGCGTCGAGCAGATAGGTTACGAAGTCGAGTGCGCGAACGTGTGCGCGTCCAAGCAAAAGCCGCCCAGCGCCGCCGGCTACCGCGGCCGCCAGGGTGACGCTCGCGCCAGCCTCGGCCAGAAGGTCGATTGAATGGGTGCCGAGCCGCACCAGAGGGGGCGACCTGCGTTGCTGTGGCGGGGCCGGTTTGACGGAGCGGGAGGGAAGCAGCCGCAGCAACTGCTTCGCCGATTCGGGCAGAGCGGTATCATCGAGGGTCACGCCTGCTGCCGCGGCCGCACGCTTGACGTCCCAGAGAAAGGCGACGAGAAGGGTGTCCCACCGGCCGAGCCTGCTGACATCGAACGAGAGTCGCCCAACCGCGGCTTGTCTGCAGAGCCAGCCGACCTCGGGTATGCGGGCTGCGCCGCCGCGGGCGAGCCAGGTTCCAGAGAGGGCGATCACGCCCATACCTGCTTCGGAATGAAACTCCCAAGTGGCCATGAGGGGTGTTCATGCGTCCATGGCTTTCCGTCAAAATTGGTAACCGAGGCCCAACGTCGTCTCTCCGCTATTCAGCGCCTGACCTTCGTTGTCGATGAGTCTGCTCAGGTAGCGGTAGCGCGCATCGAAATCAACGAAGAAATTGCTCGTCACGTAGTACTTCGCGCCGAGGCCCACGTTCGCCGTATAACCGTTGCTGTCCGCGAGAGTCACGGGAGTCGTCCCAATGACGCCGTACAGCGGATGATGGAGATTGGCCCAGGCGTAGCCGACGCCGACTTCCGTGTATGGCATGAGAGTGCGGCCGTCCACGGTGAACCCCGGTGTGATGTTCCACAGAACATCCAGGTCGATCGTGGTTAGTCCGAGATCGGTGTCACCGCCCAGCACGCGTCCCACACGGCCGGGGCTGTAGCCGGCGGAGAGCTGGACGCCCCACTGATCCGTGAAGTCATACGTGTAGCGTCCACCGTATACGGCGTCGTCGTTAAGAAGCGGATGCTTGCCGGTGAGCGGCGCCTCCGTGATGCGATCCCCGAACGTCTCGCCAGCGTAGATCTGCAGGTCTTGGGATCCGGCGCGTGCCTGCGCGTCCGCCGGTGCGCCGTGGAGTGCGGCGACGCCAAGGGTGACGAGACCCAACATGGTAATTCGACCGTTCATCTGAGTGCTCCTCTCTGCCGTCGCGCTTCCCACCTGGACGGCGCTTACTGGCCAATAGAATGTAGTGCCGAGAGCGCGCCACAACAACACCGTGTTTGGTAGATAGTGCGTTTCCGGTCCGTAAAACGCCTCGGCAAAAAAAACCGGCGGGATCTGCGATCCCGCCGGCAAGCGTCCCGGCGCACAATGGGGGTCTGAAACGCCGGGTTGGGGGTATTCGGTCGGCCGTGCTCTACAGGTGGGCATCAGCTCTCAGCGACTGCGCAGGCTCATAAAGTAAGTGCGGCAGCGGACGCTGACAAGACATCACCGTTCCATGGAGCGTTTCGTAGGAGGAAACTGAAGGTGTACCTTTGTCAGTGCAGCAAGCCATGCCGAACTTGCGGCAAAACCATGCCCACGAGTTCCTGGTCGTGTTTCCAGGAGTCCAGATTGATCCGCTGGAGGAACTCCCCGAAGGGCATGCATTTCCAGCCCTCCTGCGCGTCATCGACCACTCTCAACAGAACCATCTCGCCGCCCATTGAAATCTCCGAAGTTTGAACGCCTCGCCATGGGGGCGTCAGAATCGCGCATATTGCGCACGCTCCTAAACTATGGGCGCGGGCCGGGAGTCACAAGGCATCGGCCTTTCATGCTGCTTTTCGCGGCAGGAAAACTCCGCGCCAACGACTGTGACGGAGGCAGGCATTGCCTTGTATGCGAGGTGGGGGCGTCGAGTCGCCGTGGGTTACGCGACGGCAGCCGGCGCTATCTCCTGCTCGTTCGTCACTGTCTCCAGGAAAAAATCGACGAACGAGCGGATCTTCAGTGGCGCGTTCCTGCGACTGACGTACACGAGGTACAGAGTGGCCTGCGTGAAGGGGTAGTCGGTGAGCACCGGTACCAGCTGGTGCTTGAAGAGCGGATCCTCGAAAAAAATGCGCGGCAGCGGCGCCAGGCCTATTCCGGCCGCGACCGCGTGGGCGACACCAGCCAGCGACCGGTAGCGAGCCACCATGCGCGCCGGCACCTCGATCTTGCCGTTCCGCCCCCACAGTACCCAGCGGTCCTGCGAGCCCACTGCGATGCAATCCCGTTGCGCGAGATCTTCGGGAGCCTTCGGGGCGCCGTGACGCCTGAGATATTCCCGCGATGCGGCGACGAAGAAGGACATGGACTTCACCGGCCTGGCTATCAGTCCTGAGGGCAGCAGCCGCGGATCGGGTGACACCCGCAGCGCGAGATCGTAGCCCTCGTCGACCAGATCCACGACCCGGTCCTCGAACGATATGTCGACCACGACATCCGGATAGCGCTGCCGGTAGCGGGCCAGAACATCCGCCAGGCGCTGGCCCGCGAACCAACTCGGGCAGGTGACCCGCAGAGTTCCGCGCGCGTTCGCCCCGAGCGAGCCGAGCTCGAGCTCGGTTTCCTCGAGATCAGTCAGGATGGCCTTGCAACGCTCGAAATAAACCTTGCCGGGCCCGGTGAGACTCAGTGTGCGGCTGTTGCGGTTGAGGAGGCGGACACCCAGGCGCCCCTCGACATTCATCACGTGCTTGCTGACCATGGCCGTGGAGACATCGAGCCGGTCGGCAGCCCCAACGAAGCTCCCCGATTCGACTACCTGGAGAAACATCTTGATGCCGGTCAGCGTATCCATGAACATAGGGTACGCCGTCTTTGCATGAGCCCCAATCCTGTTATCTCTCCCGGAAGATAGGGAGGGCTCGGCCCAGGAGAGGGAGTCGCAACAGGCGTGCGCGCCTAGGTCACGGCGACGGTGCTCGAGTCGCTGGCTGACCAGGTGGGGGCGATACCGGGGGTGCCGAAAGCGTGAGTCGCTGATCCGCTCATGCGGCCATCCGCGCCGTGCCGGTCCAATGCGCGCTCTGCGGCGAAAGACTCCTCGCTCGCTGATGCGCGCGAGTCGCGTCGCGCAAGGTTTCGAGTGCCAGCATCGTCAAATAGGCAAGGCAGAATACCGCGGCGACGGGCAGGGCGATCGCAATCCCGAGCATCATACGCATGGTGACTCTCCCTTGGGTCCAGTGCGAGTCAGTGTTGCCGGAGTCATGGAGCTCACACTAGGGTCGAAAGACGTTGTGGGCAATGCTCGGCGCATGGACGGAGCGTTTCGAGCATGGAAAGGATGCGCGGGCAAAAAAGCGGCGGGCATCACTGCCCGCCGCTGAGGATCCCGAGAATGCGAAAGGGGGAGGGGCCGCACCCTGGGAGCTACGAGGATCAGCCTACGTGCCCCGGGGCGCGCCAACAACGTACGGCGGGTAGATGGAGCGTTTCGCAGGAGTAAACGCCGAGGCATCGAATGTCCGGCGCCGGTCCGTCGGCCCGATCAGGCGGATCGATCGATCGCCCGTGCGTTGCGACTTTCCCAGCCGGCAGTGAACTCGACGACGAAATCGACGAAGCTGCGAATTTTGAGGGGCACGTACTTGCGGCTGAGATAAACCAGGTACGCCTTGGTTTGTCGCATGGGAAAATCAGTGAGCACCGGTACCAGAATGTCTTTGAATGCCGGCTCCTCGAGCAGCGTCGCCGGCAGAGGCGCAAGCCCGATACCAGCCGCGACCGCGTGCGGCACACCCGCCATGGACCGGAATCGCTGAACGATTCGCGCAGGCACTTCCGTTCTGCCCTTCTCATCCTGGAAGACCCAGGAATCCATGTTCGCCACCGCGATGCAGTCGTGCCCGGCGAGGTCCTGCGGAGACTCGGGGGCTCCGTGTCGCTTGATGTATTCGCGGGATGCGGCGACGAAGAACGGCAGCGTGCGCACCGGGCGGGCGACCAGTCCCGCCGGAAGGGACTCCGGGCTCGCCGTTACCCGCAGCGCCAGGTCGTAACCCTCCTCGACGATGTCGACGAGCCGGTCCTCGAACGCGATGTCGACCACGATCTCCGGGAATCGCGCCCTGTATTGCGCAAGCATCGTCGTAAACCGCTGGCCCGCGAACCAGCTCGGACAGGTGACACGCAGCGTGCCACGAGGCGTCGATCCGAGGGAGCCGAGCTCGAGCTCGGCTTCCTCGAGGTCATCCAGGATGACCTTGCAGCGCTCGAAATAGATGCGACCGGGCTCAGTGAGGCTCAGCGTGCGGCTGTTGCGATTGAGGAGACGCACTCCGAGCCGTTGCTCGACGTTCATCACGTGCTTGCTGACCATCGCGGTCGAGACGTCGAGGCGGTCGGCGGCGGACACGAAGCTGCCCGACTCCACCACCTGCAGGAACACTTTGATGCCGGTCAGCGTGTCCACCGCCACAGTTTACGCCAGTTTCAGGGCGCGGGAGAAATGGACCGTTTCAAGCGGCGAAACTTTGGGCCGGCCGGCCCGAGGATTTCGCGCCGTGAAACGCTGCTTCCATGCCGCGCAGGTTTCTCACACCTTGCAACGCACGTAAAGTGCGCCGCTATCAGAGCTGCCATGTTGGAATAAACGAGGGCAAAGATGATGAGGGTCGAGGCAGCGTGCTTTACGCTGTTTACCGCGGCTGCGGCATGCCTCAGCGCCTGCGCGGTCGGGCCCACTTTCAACCGGCCAGTCAGTCCCTCACCGGGCGCTTACCTGCCGCCGCAGGAATCTTCGCGTTCCCAGGCCCGTGCGGGGCCTGGCACGAGCGAGTCTGCCGCGAGCGTACACGCGCAGCTTCTCGAGGTTGGCACGAACCCGTCCGCCGACTGGTGGAGCACCTTCGACTGGTCTGAGCTCGACGCGCTCGTCGCAGCTGCCGTAACCCACAATGAAACGCTCGCCGCTGCCCAGGCACGCGTTGCCGAGGCGCGGGAGCTCGTGAGCGCCGAGGCCGGCCGGCTCTACCCGCAAGTCAGCCTGGATGGCGGCGCGGGCCGAGAGAAGTACGGCAGGCAATTCCTGGGCTCCTTCAGCGTGCCGCCCTTCAGCTATGTGGCCGCTGGGGCCACGGTGAGCTACTCGCTCGACTACGTGGGGGGCATGGCGCGGTCGGTGGAGGAGCGGCGCGCGCTCGCGCAGTACCAGCGGAGTGAGGCGGACGCCACGTATCTCTCGCTCACGGGGAGTGTCGTCATCGAGGCGGTTCAGGCGGCGGCGGCGCAGACGGAACTGCAGGCCGTGGCGACGCTCCTTTCCGAAGACCGCCGCAACCTCGAACTCGTGCGCAGCGCTTATCGCAATGGATCGGTTTCCCGCGTCGACGTTGTCACGGCCGAAAGCCAGCTCGCGGCCGATCAGACGCTACTGCCGCCGCTTCGCCAGCAACTCGTCATCGCCCAGCACGCGCTCGCCGTTCTCACCGGGCGGCCTCCCGCCGAGTGGCGGTCGCCGACGCTCGCGCTGAGTCGCCTGAACCTACCGCGGCGCCTTCCTTTGAGCCTGCCATCATCGCTCGCGCAGCGCCGTCCCGACATTCTCGCCGCCGAAGCGCACCTGCACGCGGCCACCGCCGCGGTCGGCATCGCCACGGCGAACTTGTATCCGCAAATCACCCTCACGGCCACGGGCGGGTGGCAGTCCCTCGCGGGCCGGTCCCTGTTCGAGCGGTCGAGCACCGCATGGACACTGATTTCCGGGCTGACGGCGCCGCTCTTCGACGGCGGCACGCTCCGGGCCGAGCGGAGAGCCTCGCTGGATGAGCTGCAGGCGAGTGCCGCCGACTACCAGGAAGTCGTTCTCGAAGCCTTCGGTCAGGTCGCGGACGTGCTCGATGCGTTGCAGCACGATGGCGAGCTCGTTGCAGCTCAGTCAAACGCTCTGAAGGCCGCAGCGAGCAGCGCCGAGCTTGCACGCGAGAGCTACAGTGCAGGCAACACCGGGATATTGCAAGTTCTCGATGCTCAGCGGCAGCGACTCAGCGCACAGCTCGGCGTGCTGCGGGCGCAGGCGCAACAGTACTCCGACACGACACAACTCTTTCTCGCGCTCGGTGGGGGCGCGTCTCAGGAGGTCCCATGAGCCCTTCCCAAGGGGAATCGATTCCCTCGCTCGATGAGGTGAATCCGGCCGAAGCCCCTGCGGCGCGGCGGGATGCACCGCAAGAACGGCCGCGATTTCCGGACGAGGCACCGGCGGCGGCCGATCAGGCCCCGGCGCGATCGCCGCGCCAGCAGCGGATGCGCGCCGCGTTGTTCCTGGTGTTGCCGATCGCGCTGATAGGCGCGGTGATCTGGTACGTCCGCGGGGGCGGCGTGATTTCCACTGATGATGCATACGTGAACGCGGAGAAGGTCGGCGTCTCCACCGACGTATCGGGCACCGTCGCGGATGTCGCTGTCCACGACAACCAGCCAGTGGCGGCGGGTCAGGTGCTCTATCGCCTCGATCCTCTGCCCTTTCAGATTGCGCTCGCGAAAGCGGAGGCCGACCGCGCACAAATCGCGCTGACCCTCGAGTCGATGCAGCGCGATTACCGCAGAATGCTCACCCAGGCCGCCGCGGAACAGGCCGAAGTGGCGCTGGATCGTACGCAGTTTCAGCGTGCCGTCCGCCTGCTCGCCAACGGCGTCGAATCGCGAGCCGATTACGATCGCGCGCGCTACAAGCTGCAGGCCGATGGAAATCAACTGGCAGCCCTGCAAGAGCAGGCCAGCGTTCAACTTGCCAGGCTCGACGGCAGCCCGAATCTGCCGGTCGGCCGGCTGCCGCAGTACATGCGGGCCGAGGCGCAGGTTGCCGAAGCGCAGAGGGAGCTCAATCACACCGTGGTCATCGCGCCGTTCGCCGGCACCGTTACCGATGTGCCCGCTATTGCGCCGGGCAAGTACCTACCGGCGTCGACCAGCGCCTTTTATCTGGTCGACACCCATCACATCTGGGTCGATGCCACGCCGAAGGAGACGCAGCTCACTTACGTGAGGTCCGGTCAGCCCGCCACAGTGACGGTGGATACTTATCCGAATGTCCAATGGCATGGCACGGTCCAGAGCGTCAGCCCGGCCGCAGCCCAGGAGTTCGCGCTGCTGCCGGCCCAGAATGCGAGCGGCAACTGGGTAAAGGTCGTGCAGCGGGTGCAGCTGCGCATCCGCCTGGATACGAGCGACAGGCGCATGCCGCCGCTCAGCGCGGGAATGAGCGCGGAAGTCAATGTCGATACCAGCCACCCGCGCGGCTGGCCGCATTTCCTTTCCGCTCTGCTCTGAGGGTGTGGTATGGATTCCGGGAATACGGCAGGCAATGTCAGCAACCGCGGGGCAATCACGGTCTGCGTGATCCTGGCGACGCTGATGCAGGCGCTCGACAGTACCATCGCCAATGTTGCACTGCCCTACATGCAGGGCAGTCTCGCGGCGAGCCAGGACGAGATCGGCTGGGTGCTCACCTCTTATATCGCCATGGCGGCCATCATGACGCCCCCGGCGGGCTATCTCACCGCGCGCTACGGACTCAAGCGGGTCTTTCTCGTCTCGGTCGTCGGGTTCACCGTGGCCTCCATGCTCTGCGGCATGGCAACTTCATTGACGCAGATCGTGCTCTTCCGCCTGCTGCAGGGCGCATTCGGCGCGGCGCTGGTGCCGCTCTCCCAGTCCGTACTGGTGACCGTTTACCCGCGGGAACGGCACGGTTTCGCGATGGCGCTGTTCGGACTCGGCGTCATGGTGGGCCCGGTTCTCGGCCCCGTGCTCGGCGGCTGGCTCACCGAAAGCTATAGCTGGCGTTATGTCTTTTACATCAACCTGCCGATCGGCGTGCTCTGCCTCCTCGGCATGATCGCTTACCTGCCGGATCCCGAGCCGAAGGCCGGTGAGCGGCTCGACTGGTTCGGGTTCGGAACTTTGAGCATTGCCATCGGGGCCCTGCAGATTCTCCTCGATCGGGGCGAGACGAAAGACTGGTTCAGTTCCTGGGAGATCGTCATAGAGGCCGTCGTCGCCTGTTCGGCCTCCTACCTCTTTCTGGTGCATACCTTCACCACGAAGCGCCCCTTCATGGCCCCGAGGCTGTTCCGCGATCGTAATCTGGTCGCCGGGATGATTTTCATCGCCATCGTGGGACTGACGTACTACGCGTCGATGGCTCTGCAGCCGCCCTATTTTCAGGGTCTCATGAACTACCCGGTCATGACCTCCGGGCTCGTGATGGGCCCGCGCGGCGTCGGTTCAATGATCGCCATGCTGATGGTCGGTCGTCTGATAGGCCGGCTGGACACCCGTGCGCTGCTCGCACTCGGGCTGGGACTGAATGCCTGGTCGTTCTACGCGATGACCGGCTGGACGCCCGATGTCTCGGCTGTGGAGATCGTCTCCGTCACGGTCATCCAAGGCGTCGGGCTCGGCTTCCTATTCGTTCCACTGAGCGCTGTGGCGCTGGCGACGCTCTCGCCCGAGGACCGCACGAGTGGCGCTGGCATCTTCAATCTGACGCGCAATATCGGCTCGAGCGTCGGCATCTCGGTGGTCAACGCCCTGATCACCCGCAACACTCAGATCAATCATGCCCAGCTCTCCCACTACATCACGGCGGCCAATCGGGCGCTCGAGAGCCCTCCGGTCGCGCACTTCTGGAACCCTTTGACCGCCGGAGGACGTGCGGCGCTGGACGCGATCATCACGCAGCAGGCGCAAGTCATCGCCTACGTCGACGACTACAAGCTGCTGTTCGTGGCCTGCCTCGCCGTAATCCCGCTGCTGGTGATATTCAAGCAGTCACCCGGCGCCGGCGCGGAGCACGTCATCGTGGGTGACTGACCGGGCTGGCGCCTAGATTCTCTGCCCCAATTGGCGCTCGATCTCCGCGCGAGAGAACATGCCGCGAACGAATGCGCCATCCTGCTCCGTATACTCGACGACGACGAAATGCGAGTCGCGCTTGCGCCGGAAACGCGCGACCACGTCGGCGACCGATGCCGAAGAGACCCACGGCACGTCGAAGGTCGGCACCGCATCCCAGGGCACCATGATGTGGCCGACCTCGATATCACTGTGATGGGTGAAGCCCGAAGCGTTCAGGAACTGCAAGGGGCGCTCGCCCTGTATGTCATACGAGGTGATCAGACCGACGACGACCTCGCCACGCATGACGAGGAGCGCGCGAACGCCGGCGGCGACCATGTCGCACAACGCATCGTCGATGAAGCGGTCGGCCGCCACGGTGACGGGGGCATCCAAGGTGAAATCCGTCATCACGCTGGCGGCTGAATCGATCGGTGCGACCCGCCTCACGGACTCCGAGCGCCGGCGCCGCCTCTCGACGGAGTGAAGTCCGGATCCGGCCGCAGCGGACCCATCCAGAAAAGCGACGGAGCCGTATTGGTCATCGTCATGGTTCCTGTCGAACATGTCGTCTTCCTCTGCAAGAAACATCCGGTCGTGAAATCAGGGTTCAATCTGCGCGCGATGACACGCGGTAACTTCAATCGTCCGCGGGATGGGAGGGAGGCGCCGATGCCGCGACGTACTCGATTACGAAGTCGATGAAGCTGCGGATCTTGAGGGGAACGTATTTGCGGCTGGCATAAACCAGGTACAGCGTCGTCTGGCGGAGCGGGTGCCGGGTGAGCACCGGCATCAGAACATCCTTGAAAGCGGGGTCTTCGAGCACCGTGAGCGGCAGCGGCGCGAGACCCACGCCGGACGCGACAGCATGCGGCACGGCCGCCGTGGAGCGACATCGCTGGGCGATTCTCGCGGGAATTTCTGTCTTGCCGTCAGGTCCTTCGAACACCCATGCGTCCAGGGCGCCTACGGCGATGCAGTCGTGCGTGGCCAGGTCTTCCAGAGACTCGGGGGCGCCGTTGCGTCTCACGTAATCCCGTGAGGCCGCCACCACGAACGGTAGCGGGCGCACTGGACGGGCGACCAGGCCGGCCGGAAGGGATTCCATCCCGGCCGCTATGCGGAGCGCGAGGTCATAGCCGTCCTCGACGAGGTCGACCAATCGGTCCTCGAAGGAAATGTCGACCACGATCTGCGGAAAACGCGTCCGGTACCGGTCGAGCACCTCCGCCAACCGTTGGTTCGCAAACCAACTCGGGCAGGTGACCCGCAGGGTGCCACGAGCGGTCGTGCCCAGGGAGCCCAGCTCGAGCTCGGTTTCCGCGAGATCATCGAGGATGGTCCGGCAGCGCTCGAAATAAATGCGCCCCGGCTCCGTGGGCCTCAAGGAGCGGCTGTTGCGATTCAGGAGACGGATTCCGAGCCGTTGCTCGAGATGCATCACATGCTTGCTGACCGTGGCGGTGGATACATCGAGCCGTTCGGCGGCCGCCACGAAACTGCCTGAACCGACCACTTCCAGGAACACCTTGATGCCGGTGAGCGTATCCATGCCCGCAGCCTAGTTTCACATCGTGGAAGGGACAATCGGTGCCGAAGACACGGAGCATTTCTGCAATGGAAACGTGCAATGCGGTCGGGAGGATTTCTCCGGGGGAAACGCCACATCCATTCGCCGCCGGTTCCCCCGAGGTTGACGCACAAGTAAAGTGCAAGTGGAGAGCAACGGTCTCACGGCCTTCAAATTCAGATGAGGTGTGCATGCTTCGTGCCCTGCTGCTGGGCGCATTGACGGTCGGTGTGGCGACACTCACTTTCGCATTGATGGGACTGGGATCGCTGCTGATTCGACCTCGCTCGTCGATTGCGGATCGGCGCGCTTGTCCGCCGGGCCCGTTTGCCGGCTCAGGTTCAGCGCGCAGTTGATCAATCCGACATGACTGTAGGCCTGCGGGAAGTTGCCGAGCATGCGGCCCGTCACGGGATCGAGCTCCTCCGCAAGCAGGCCCACGTCGTTGCAGCGCGACAGCAGGCGCTCGAACATCTCGCGGGCTTCCGCATGCCGGCCCTGCAACATGTAGCTGTCCACGAGCCAGAAGCTGCACGCCAGGAAGGTGCCTTCGCCCGCGGGCAGGCCGTCGACCTGGTCAGCGGACTGATATCGCAGGACGAATTCGCCGTCTATCAGCAGTTTCTTCTCGATCGCCCGCAGTGTGCCCTGCACCCGGGGATCGGTGGCGGGCAGAAATCCGACCTGGGGAATCAGCAGCAGGCTCGCGTCGAGCTGCTTCGAGCCGTAAGCCTGCACGAAGCTGTTCAGATCGCGATCGAAGCCTCGCTCGCAGACCTCCGTATGAATCTCATCGGCGATCGCGCGCCACCGCGAGGGCGATTCGTTGTACGTCCGGGCCGACAGCTCATTGGCGGCGCGATCAAAGGCCACCCAGGCCATCACTTTCGAGTGCACGAAGTGCCGCCGCCCGCCGCGCACCTCCCAGATGCCCTCGTCCGGCTGACGCCACGCGGTCTCCAGATATTCGAGGATCACCGGGCGCAGGGCGCGACTGCGCTCGTGCGGCCGCATGCCGGTCTTGAGAGCCTGGAACATGGCATCGGAGACCTCGCCGAACACGTCGAGCTGCAGCTGCTCGGAGGCGTTGTTGCCGATACGTACCGGTGCGGAGCTCTCATATCCGGCCAGCCACGGAATCGTCAATTCCGGCAGCCGCCGCTCTCCGCCCACTCCGTACATGATCTGGATCTGGCGCGGACTGCCCGCAACGGCTCGCATCAGCCAATCCCGCCATGCGTGCGCTTCGTCGTAATAGCCGAGTTGCATCAGAGCCAGGAGCGTGAATGTGGCATCGCGCAACCAGCAATAGCGATAGTCCCAGTTCCTGACGCCGCCCAGACGCTCGGGAAGGGACGTGGTTGCGGCGGCGACGATGCCGCCCGTTGGGGCATAGGTCAACGCCTTCAGAGTAATCAGCGATCGTTTGACTGCGTCCGTCCAAGGACCTACCGGAGGACAGCGATCGCTCCATTCGCGCCAGAAAGTCTCCGTCCGAGTGAGCCCACGATGCGGATCGATAGCCGGCGGAAGCCCCTCGATCGAAGGTCCGTGAGAGAGGACGAACGGTACACAAGCGCCGGCCTCGACCGGAAAATCGCCGACTGTCTTGAGGTCTTCCCCTGAGAGCTGCACGGCCGTCCGCAGGGCGACCCGCTCCGGCCCCGCAAGCGCGCTGATCGCACCGTCATTCAGACGATCCACCCAGGGCACGGTCGCCCCATAGTTGAAACGAATCACGAGCTCCGAGCGCATTTCCACGCGGCCGGCGAGGCCCTTCACGACGCGCACGAGGTGGGCGCCGTCTCCGGGAGGCATGAAGTCGATGACCGCTGCACGGCCGGTCTCGGTCTCGAATTCGGTCTCGAGCACGAGCGTGCCGGGCCGATAGCGCCGCGTCACGCGCAGCACCGGATCCGTCGGGGAGATGATCCAGCGGCCGTTATCCACCGTGCCGAGCAGGGCGGCAAAGCAGGCTGCCGAATCGAAGCGGGGCCAGCACAGCCAATCGATCGAGCCGTCGCGACCGACCAGAGCCGCCGTCTTGCAGTCGCCGATCAGCGCATAATCTTCGATTCGCAGCGTCATTTGATGAGTCACTCTACTCCGCTGGCGAGCGGGAGGCGGCCTGAGGATCGACCCGGGTCGATGATCGACCGTCCGTTTCTCAATCCCGGAGCGCGGCAAGACGCTCGAAAAAGGCGTCATCGGCCGGGCACATCGTGCCCGCCGCGGTGGGCATTAGCGCGCTCGCGCCTGAGTCGTTTCGCGCGTGCACATCGATCCATAGCCGGCCGGTGGCTGCGCAGTTCTCGGCGTATTCGAAGAGCGAGCGCTGAGCCTCCGGCGAGAAGTCGAAACTACCGCGCAGCGGATACGTAGCCGGTATCGCTGCATACTCGAGAGCGATTCCACGCTGGCGCATCGCCGCCACCGTCGCCTCCAGTTGAGCGCGGGTCTCGTGGCTCAGTCCGGCGGAAAGGCTGCGGCGGAAGACGGAGAATGCGTCGGCGTGAGTCGGGCTCGGAAGGTTGCGCAGCGGCCCATCGATGATCACCCGCACGACGGTCGTGGAACGCGGGAGATCCTGCGGTGCGGGTGCGATGAAGAACGGCAGCGTGACGCCGCCGTCTACGTGTGTTTCAGCGCGCATCCTGCCGCGACTGCGGTACCTCACCACCACCGGCGGCAGCATTCCGGGAACGCTCGCGGAGGCGAGGAGCACACTCTGGATGAGCGGCTTGGCGTGCTTGCCGCCGTGGAGTGCGATCGAGCCGAGGTCCCAGATGACCGGCTCACCAGTCGACAGGTCGGTCGTAGCTACCAGTAGCAGGCGACCCTTGGCCGCCTGGGCCGCGATGGCGGCGATCATGGCACGGTCGGCATAGCGGTCGATGAGCTGCCGTAGCGGCTCGCCGCTGTAGACACTCGAGCCGAACAGCACGCCGAGCCCCCGGCGTTGCAGGAGACCATCGGTCGCACCGGTCGTAAAGATCTCGGTCATTTCCGTGTTCCACGCAGGGCCGAGGAAAGCGAACGGGGCTACCAGTGCGCCCGTGCTCACTCCGGTCACCACCGTGAACTGTGGCCGCGCTCCGCCCCGTGCGGCACCGGCTACCGCACCGGCGCCGAACGCGCCGTTTGCGCCTCCGCTCGAGAGGGCGAGTATGGTCAGCGGGCGATTACCGAGCCGGGACTGAAGCCGGCGAGCAACTTCTCGCGAAGAGAGAAGCTCGAATTTGCCGTCGGCACCCAGAGTGCGGATGCCGAAGGCGACCTCCGCCTGAGATGCGGGTTCATCCCCCGTCGACATCGGCAGCTGCGGACTGAGCGATGCGCAGCCCGCCAACAGCAGAGCGGCGCCGCAGAGCGCCAGGACTTTCCTCGCCGTCCTTTCAGGCGCGCATCCCACCGTGACGCGCGACCGAACGCGCATGACGAGGCTCCCAGGATCGATGTTGGTGCGATTTCATTGCCAGCAGAGTAGACCCGACCGCCCGCATGAACAACCGCCAGCGATGCATGCAGCATTTCACAGGCGGAAATGCAGCCGCCGTCGGGCGAGTCCTGGCCACTCGGCGTTTCTCAACGCGAATCCCAACAGCGGATCCGGCGCTGCTGGTCGGGTATCGCAACTTCCCGGCCTATCTTTCATTACCGGGAAACGGACCGTTGACGGAGCGCGCGTTGCAGGTCCTTGCCCTTTTCTTGATATTCACTGGCGCGTTCAGAGCACGGAATTGATTGGACCGGGCTGATCTTCATGACGCCAGGATTTCGGGCGCGGCTGCGCTGATTCTGCTCTCGACCGGCGGCTCGCGCGGGGCAGGCAATGGATTTGTGTCTCGCGCGGGCTGTCGGTCGAACCCGGGCCGCGCAGTCGCCGGGCGAGGCTCACCGCTCGGCGCGTGACCTCGTTCGTGCGATCTCCCTTCCGTAGCCGGGACCATGGCCGGTCGTGTAATGTGCGCCTGCTGCGCCGCGGATTCGGCGTGGCCCGAGATCCGGGGTATCATTCGCTCTCCCTGACCGCATTTCCTAGAGCCCACTGCTGAATTGCGTTACCGCACAGCATTCCGCCGCTTCGCTTCCGTGGCCGCAACTTTGGTCATGGTCTGCAGTTCCAGCGGTTGCGCCAGCCTGCCGCCGGGCAGCGTGCGCGATCCACGTGATCATTTCGAGCGTTTCAACCGCGCGATGTTCAAGTTCAATACTGCCCTTGATCATGGCTTCTTCCGGCCTGCAGCACGCGGCTATGTCAAGGCCATTCCCAGCCCCTTGCGCACCGGCGTCTCCAATTTTCTCACCAATATCCACTATACGGTCACGATCGGTAATGACATTCTCCAGGCTCACTTTCCGGACTTCGCCAGCGATGTCGCGCGCCTGGTCGTGAACACGACCCTCGGCATCGGCGGCCTGCTCGATCCCGCGAGCGCTCTTCGGCTCGAGAAGCGCGACAGGGACTTCGGGCAGACGCTGGGGAAATGGGGAATACACAGCGGCTCATATCTCGTGCTGCCCCTTCTCGGGCCGTCCGACATTCGTGATGCAATTGGCAGGGTGCCGGACCGGTTCATGACCGTCGATGGCGTCGTCAACAACACGGCTCTGAGCTTCAGCCTGTTCGGGGTCGGTGCGCTCGATACGCGAGCGAAGGCGTTGCCGTCCGACAATGTAATTGACAGTGCTTACGATCCGTACGCGTTCGTTCGCAGTGCCTGGTTGCAACTACGCGATTACAAGGTCCATGAAGGGGAGAAGAACTACCTCCCCAACCTGCCGCCGCTCGATCCGGAAGAGCCAAAATGAGCACCTCGGCACCCCACTTGCGCGGCGACCGGCTGACCAGAGCTTCGGGGCCGGTCAATCTCGATGACTCCCTGATCGCAAGGCTGGTTGGCCTGAGTGCCGCGCGGGCGTGGATCGTCGTGGCGGCCGCCATCATCCTCTGCGCGGCAACGACCCAGTACGTCATGAGCCACTTCGCCATGACCACGGACACCTCCGCGCTCCTGTCGTCCAAGTTGCCATGGCGAGTGCGGCAGGCCACATTCGACAGGGTGTTCCCGCAGGACGACTCGAATGTCGTCGTGGTCGTCGACGGGCGGACACCGGAACTGAGCGAGGAGGGCGCCGCCAGGCTCGCTGCGGGTCTCAGCGCGCAAGCGAGCTTGTTTCACTCGGTGCGCAGACCGGATAGCGGACCATTCTGGGCCCATGAAGGTCTGCTCTTCGAGCCGACCGCGGACGTCAAGAAGGTCATCGCCCAACTCCTCGCGGTGCAGCCATTCCTGGGATCCATGGCGTCCGATCCCTCATTGCGCGGTCTGACGAACACGCTTTCGCTGATGGCGCAGGGGGCGAGCTCCGGTCAAGCCTCTCCGCAGCAGCTTGACGCACCGCTGCGGTCCTTGGCCGACGCACTGCAGGACGTGAATCGCGGCAGGCCGCACTTTTTCTCGTGGCAAAACCTGATGACGGGGCGGTCAGCGGACCAGCGCGAGGACCAGCGCGAGCTGCGGCACATCGTCCTGGTCGATCCGGTGCTCGACTTCAGCCAACTGCAGCCTGGCAATCGGCCGATCGAGGCGATCCGGGCCGCCGCCAAACGGCTGCAGCTCGATGAGGCCCACGGCGTGCGCGTTCGCCTGACGGGTCCGGTGCCGTTGCAGGACGACCAATTCGCGACGCTGGCGCAACGCGCGGGCCTTATCGCTTGTCTCGCGACCGGCGCAATCGTTCTGATGCTTTGGTTTGCCGTACGCTCGCTGCGCCTGATCGCGTCCATTCTGCTGACCACGTTGGCGGGCCTGGTGACGGCTACCGCCCTGGGCCTCGCGCTTTTTCATCGATTCAACGTCATCTCGGTCGCCTTCATCCCCTTGTTCGTCGGGATGGGAATGGATTTCGGCATTCAATTCAGCGTGCGCTATCGCACGGAGCACTGTACCGAAAAGAGCGTGTGGCAAGCTCTCGTCGCGACAGGGCGTGTCATGGGAAGGTCGCTGATCCTGGCGGCGGCGGCGATCGGCGTGGGATTTCTCGCCTTCGCACCCACCCGGTACTACGGCATCTCGCAGCTCGGCGTGATAGCAGGGCTGGGCATGTTGCTGGCAGTCGCTCTGAGCCTCACGCTGCTCCCGGCTCTGATCGCGCTCACACGCCCTCCGGGCTGCCTCCGACTCGGAGCCGGCGCGCTCTTGACCCGCGTCGAGAACTACATCCTGCACCACCGGGGTATGGTGGTGGGTACGGGGGTCGGCGCAGCGGTGATCGCCACCATCCTGCTGCCCCTGCTGCACTTCGACTTCAATCCGATGCACCTGCGCAACACCGGCGTCGAGTCGGTGGCCACGCTCTCTGATCTGATGAAGGACCCGGATCTATCGCCGAATACTTTGGAGGTCATCCGGCCCAACCTCGCCGCGGCCGATCGGCTTGCCGGGACGTTCAGGAACGACCCGACGGTTTCCAGCGCGCGCACTCTTTCGAGCTTCATTCCGGCCGATCAGGCTGAAAAGATCGCCCTCATCGGGGATGCCGCAAACCTGATGGATCTCACATTGGATCCGGTCGCCGTCGCGCCGCCGCCCAGCGATCCCGAGGTCATCGAGAGTCTCCATCGTGCCGCCACGCAGCTGCGCCAGGCGTCGATCGCCGATCCAGCGCTTCGAGCGGACGCCCGCAGCCTCGCCGATGCGCTGGAAGAGCTCGCGCGCGGCACCCCATCGGCCCGGGCCAGGGCCTCGCAGATGCTGATCCCGGGGTTCATGGGTACGCTCGGGCGGATACGCGATCTGTTGCAACCGCGCGCCGTGACCATCAAAACGCTGCCTCCCGACATCGTGCGCCAATGGCTGACGCCCGACGGACGCGCACGCGTTTCGATATTGCCCAAGGGCGACTCGAGCGACGATGCGGTAATGCGCCGATTCGTCGCCGCTGGAATCAAGATTGCACCGGACGCGACCGGTACCGCGGTTTACATTCAGGACTACGCACGGGCCGTGGTCGGCGCATTCCTCCAGGCTGGCGTGCTGTCATTCATCGCCATCTGCGGCCTGCTGCTGATCGTGCTTCGTCAGATACGCGATGTGGCAGTCACCATGGCTCCAATCATACTGACCGGCCTCCTGACCATGGGTATCTGCGTACTCATCCGCCAGCCGCTCAACTTCGCCAATATCATTGCCCTGCCCCTGCTGTTCGGGATAGGCGTGGCGTTCCACATCTATTTCGTGATGTCGTGGCGCTCGGGCGGCTCGCACCTTCTGACGTCGAGCCTCGCCCGGGGAGTATTCTTCAGCGCTCTCGCGACGGCGACCGGCTTCGGCAGTCTCTGGGCCTCGGAGGATCCAGGAACGGCCAGCATGGGCAAGCTTCTGATGATCTCGCTGGTGTGGACGCTCGTGTCGGCGCTGATTTTCCAGCCGGCGCTGATGGCCCTGCGGGTCTGCGCCAGGGCGAGCGCCCAGCCTACTTCATGAGACCGTCGCTGAGTTTGTTCAGGTAGGCTATCAGGGCGGGAGCGCCTCCGGCGCCGATCGCCGAAGCAAAATCCACCCTGTGCAGAGTCAGTTGGCTGACCCCGTTGAAAAAGACGTCGACGATCTTCCAAATCCCATCGACCTCGCGCATGCGGTAAAGCAGGTTGGTGGGTGTCCCGCCAGCAGGAGTAATGCTCGACCTGACGACCTTGTCCGGACCGCGATTTATCACGTTGTCGTCGACATCAAAGCGCTGTCCGTTGAACTCGTGAAAATTGTGAGCGTAGTTGGCGATCGTGTAGCGGCTGAACGCCGCGACCAATGCCGCCTGCTGCTGCGGCGAGAATTTTTCCCAGTCCGGGCCCACGGAGAGGCGCGTCATGAACGGCAACGCGAAAGTCCGCTCGATCACAGGCTCGAGCTCGCGATATCTCGCCGTCACGGACACGTGCGGACCGGCCTGCATGGCCTTGAGCAGCGCGCTCGTCAGGGTCTGCACCTGAGTGACGGCGGGCTCGCTCGCCGCGGCATACGCGCAATTCGCGGCAGGAGCGAGAGCGAGCACGCAGAGAAACATCGCGAATCGTCTGACCATGGGAGTGGCTCTCGCGCGTGCTGTAGCGCCCAACAATAGCACACTCGCCGCGGAATCAGGGATCGCGCCTCTCACGATGGGCCGGACTGCGGCCCAATGCGTAGGCCGGGCCCGCGGCCACTTCCCGAGCGCGTGTCTTGGGGCTCGCCAGACTCATCAAGGCCGGCTGGAAGAGCAGCGCCGAGGCGAGTGTCCATACCAGCGATATCATCAGCAGTTCACCCATGCTGGCCGTTCCCGGATGTTTCGAGGCCCAGAGGGTGCCGAAGCCGGTGGCCGTCGCGAGAGCGCTGAAGAATACTCCCCGGGCCAGGCTCGATGTGAGCAGGTGCGAACCACCCGAACGCCACGACATCACGAAATAGATGTGGAACGCCACGCCTATCCCGAACAGCAGAGGCAGCGCGATGATGTTGGCGAAATTGAGCGGCTGCCCGATCAACACGCAGGTGTCCATGGTCAAGAGACCGGTCAGCACGATGGGGGCCATGGTGACCGCTACATCGCGCAGGCGGCGCAGGACCAGGAACAGCAGGCAAGAGATGACCACGAATGACAGCACGCCCGCCTCGATGAACGCGTTGACCACGGCTCCGGCGTAGTCCTGAATGTAGACCGCCGTGCCGGTCGCATCCGGCGCTATCCTGATTCCAGCCGCGACGAACCGGCGCAGCACCGCATCATCGTTCGAGTCGCCCTTGGGCAGCACCGATACGCGTGCCCGTCCGTCAGCCGTCAGCCATTGATGGACGATGTCGGGCGGTAGCGTCTTGACGCTGACCGGCCGCGGGTGTAACAGGTCGCGTATCTGCCCGAGTGTGGTAACAAACCCGGGAACGACCATCTGTGCCGCGCGGGCTCGCATGGATGGGCTGCCCCGGGCCAGCCGTTCGAACTCATCGGCAAGCCTGACGGCATCCGCACGGGTTGCCGGGTCTGCAATCGACGCCTGACGCAGCTTTGCGGCGCCCTGATGCAGACTGGCGACGATCTCCTCATCCGTGGGGGCCGGTGCGACGGCCGGTGGATCCAGAGTGAAATCGAGGAGGTTTGCGGCGTCCGCGATCAGCGCGATCTTCCGGGGCTGCTCGGTTGGAATGAAGGTCGAAAGCGTCCGCGCGCTGGCAACCGCGGGATCACTCCCGAAGGTCCGCGCCAGCCGGTCGGCCGCCGCAAGGCTGGGGCGAATGACCTCCAAGGTATTCGGCGACCGGTCCGGGTCGCGCATCAGATCGTCGAGCGCGGCGACCGACTCCACCTTCGAGCTGCGCAGGTGCATCGGATTGAAATCGAAGTGCAGCCGCGGCAGCAGCACGAAGGAAGCCAGCGCCAGGGCGGCACCGATCCCGACCACCGCTTCCCGATGACGCGAAACGTAATCGTCGACCGCTGTCAGGCGTACGCTCGCCGCATTCCGCGGAGCACCCGGAGCTCGAGTGAGTGCGATCAGGGCCGGCAACAGGGTGAGGGTCAGCGCGAGCGCAACGAATATCCCCAGCCCGGCGATCACCCCCAGTTGCGAGACGCCGTAATACGCTGTGGGCGCGAAGGCGAGGAAGCCCGCGGCGATGGCGGCAGCCGCCAGGATCAGCGACTTGCCCATCGCGTGTCCGGTCGCGATCAAGGCCGGAAGGACGTCCCATCCAGGTCTGCGCTCCGCGCGAAAGCGCACGCTGAATTGAATGCCGAGATCCATTCCCATCCCGACGAACAACGGGATGAAGGCGACCGAGATGAGGTTGAAGCGATGGTACAGGGCGAGCCCCAGCCCGGTGGTGGCCACCAGCCCGACAACCATGGTGAGCAGTATCGAGGCGATCAGCCGGGGTGAGCGCACCGCAAACCAAAGCATCAGGATGATTGCGCCGGTGGCGACGGAAGCGATCAACCCGGCGCGTTGTGCCAGGGTTGCGAATTCGTCGTCCTGCAGCGCCGCTGGCCCCGTTATCCGAACGCGCACACCCTGCGCGCTATCCAGCCCGAGCCGTTGCGCGGCGGCGCGGATCGCATCGATAGGCAATTGACCGGGCCGCAGCCGGGCGAAGTCGAGCACCGGATCGGCCAGGATGATCTGCCGCAGCTCGCGCCTGTCGGGCGCCTGCCCGGTCATGAGGCTCCGCCAGGAGAAGGCTGCCTTGCCGCGCGACAGATCTGCGAACGCAGCGGCGAAGTTGCGAAGGAGAGTGCGAAGCTCCTGCGGCGAGGCCTGTCCGGTGCTTACGCCTTGCATCGTGAGCGCGAGCGTGTCCGCGAGACCGCGCAAAGAAGGATCCGCTGCCATGGAGCCAAGGAATGGCTGGGCCTCGAGCAATTGCGCGATGGACTTCTGCACTTGCGGGGTCGAGGCGAAAAGCAGCCCGTCGTGCGCCCAGAACGACCCTGCGCCCGGTCGCTGGACCGAGTGGAACAACCTGGTCTGAGCGGCGAGGCTTGCGGCGAGGGTGGCGGCAGCCTCTTGGGTCAACTCCGGCGTTCGCCCATCGACGACTACGACGAGGTTCGAGCCGTCACCCGGAAAAGCTTTGTCGAAGTCTGCCTGGCGGACTCGCCATGCGAGCTTGGACGACAGCAGGCTGTAGGTGTCGGTGGTCATGGCGAAGTGGCCCATGACGTACCGGGTGGCTGCTGCGCAGAGGATGATTGCAACGGCTACCACGATCCACGCCCACGCGGCGCTTAGCTCGACGAGACGGGCGATCGGGGAGTGCTTCGTCTCTACCGTCGCGGATGCTTTGGACTTTGGTCCGCAGCGCATATGGAATGCTGAGGCGCTCATGACACCGGTCCCTCCGCGAATCACGGGAAATGTGTCATCGCAAAATGTAGGGGCGGCGAGCCAGCCGAACAACCCGCAGACAGTGGACGGTGCGTTTCTTCCGGGTGAACGAGGATCGATCGTCGGGGCTGCCTGGTACTCCCTCTTTAGAGAGGGGCGGTCATTGTCATCGTGGAAGCTCGCCGTTTTCCCGCCGCGAAACGCTCTGTCAACGGCGCGCCGATTCCTCTCGAGCGGCGGTCTGCGTACCGTGTCGAGGGATCGTAACGAGTACTCAGGAGATGCGCATGAGCTCAGTCGCACCCGCGGGGCGTCTCGCCGCCCGCATTCTGTCCGACCACACGGTCGAGCGTGATGCCTATGTGATTGCCCCCGGCACGGAGCTTCCGGTACGGAAGGGGAGCATCGGACCTGGTGTCGTCGATATCGCGTCCATGTGTCGCGACCATGGTGTCTTCGCGTTCGACCCCGGATTCGGCGTCACGGCCGCCTGCGAAAGCCGCATCACGTATATCGATGGCGACGCAGGAGTTTTGCTATATCGCGGTTATCCCGTGGAGCAGTTGGCGGCGAAGAGCACCTTCATGGAGGTGTGCTACCTGATAGTGCACGGCGAGCTGCCGAGCGGCAGTCAGCTGGACGATTGGGTGGGCAGCATCCGTCATCACACGATGATCAACGAGTCGCTGCTGCGCTTCTTCAACGGCTTCCACCACAACGCCCATCCGATGGCCATGGTTTCCGCCGTGGTCGCCTCGCTTTCGGCTTTCTATCACGACTCGATGGACATCCATGACCCGCGCCATCGGGGGATGTTCGCGCACCGCATCGTGGCGAAGATGCCGACCATCGCGGCGGCCGCACACAAGCATTCGCTCGGCCAGCCGTTCATCCATCCGCGAAACGACCTCGACTACTGCAGCAACTTGCTGCACATGCTCTTCGCGGTGCCCTCCGAGCCGTACCACATCGATCCGGTAGCTGCGCAGGCGCTCGACCTGCTTTTCATTCTGCACGCCGATCACGAGCAGAACGCCAGCACCTCGACGGTGCGCCTGGCCGGCAGCACGGGCGCGAATCCTTACGCCGCCATTTCCGCGGGCATCTCTGCGCTCTGGGGCCCGGCGCACGGCGGCGCGAACGAGGCGGTCCTGGCGATGCTCGAGCAGATCGGGACGGTCGACCAGATTCCGAGATTTCTCGCGATGGCCAAAGACAAGTCGAGTCATTTCCGGCTGACGGGTTTCGGCCACCGCGTCTACAAGAACTTCGATCCGCGCGCCAGGATCATCCGCGAGATGTGCCACCAGGTGCTCGCGAGGCTCGGGCGCTCGGACAATCCACTCTTCGAGCTCGCGCTTCGCCTCGAGGAGATCGCGCTCGAAGACGATTACTTCATCGAGCGCAAGCTCTACCCCAATGTCGATTTCTACTCCGGCATCATCTACAGCGCAATCGGCATTCCGCGCTCGATGTTCACCGTGATGTTCGCCATCGCGCGCACGGTGGGCTGGGTGGCGCACTGGCAGGAGATGATCTCGGATCCGAGCCTGCGCATCGGCCGGCCGCGCCAGCTCTATATGGGCGCCACGCGGCGGGACTACCTGGACATCGCCAAGCGAGACTGAGCGGCGCGCAGCGTCGCCGAGCGAGGCAGGCCTCAGCGCACGGGTGTCATCGGACCGTGGGCCCCGCGGATGTGATCTTTGGCCTTCTTCCTCGCCGATGAGCTCGGAGGCTTCTGCTCCAGTCGATCGAGAATGCCGCACTTCTTTGCGTCGCCAATGGGCTGACATTGCAGGCGCAAGGCCTGCAATTGCCGCTGTAGCTGCTCGAGCTCGGCAATGCGCTCCCCGATGTGCACGATGTGCTCATCGATGAGTGCGTGCGCAGCGCCGCACTCCGATTGCGGCTCGTCACGGAATCGCAGCAGCTGCTTGATCTCGTCCAAGGTCATGTCCAGCGAGCGGCAGTTCCTGATGAATACGAGGCGCTCCAGGTGCGCGGGGCCGTAAAGCCGATAATTGCCCGCGGTACGGGAGGCTGGCGGGAGCAAGCCCTCGCGCTCGTAGTACCGGACCGTCTCCGGCGGACACTCGGTGTCGCGAGCCAGGGCACCAATGGTGAATGAGCGATGCATGGGCCTTGACTCTGAAGTGGTTACAGGGTTTGAAGTATACCCCTGATCAGCGGTTTCCGAGTTCATGCCGCACTCGCACGAGCATCACGGCGATCACCACCACGCGGGCCACGGCGCGCATCCGGCTCATGAGCGCGCACAGGGTCACGGCGCGCATTCCCACGGCGCGCGTAGCCACGCCCATGACGCCGGCGAGCGTCGGCTCTTCATCGCGCTGGTCATTCTCGGAAGCTTTACGGTGGTCGAGGCCGCTGGCGGGTACCTCGCGAACTCGATCGCGCTCCTTGCCGAAGCCGCGCATATGCTGGCAGATTCGGCCTCGCTCGCCTTAGCCCTCGTTGCAATCCGCTGGGGCCGCCGCGCACCCGATGAGCGACGCACTTACGGGCACCGGCGCTACCAACCGCTCGCGGCCTTCATGAATGGGCAAGCCCTGTTGCTGCTGACAATCTGGGTGGTGTACGAGGCGGTCCGGCGCCTGACGCTCCTGCCTCAGGTCAACGGCCAGTGGATGCTCGCAATCGCCCTCATCGGGGGCGTCGCCAACTTCGCGGCCTTTTTGGCGCTTTCCGGTGCTCGCTCGCTCAACGAGCGCGGGGCGCGGGCTCATGTGCTGAGCGACTTGCTGGGCTCGGGAGCGGCCACGCTTGCGGCGCTGCTGATCTTCGTCAAGGGATGGACGGTGGTGGATCCTCTGCTATCTCTCCTGGTATCCGCACTCATCCTTCGGTCCGCTTGGGCGCTCACCCGCGAGTCGGCCGACGTGCTCCTGCAGAGCGTCCCGCCCGGGTTCGATGTCAAACACATCGAAGCAGAATTGATCGGCCACGTTCCGGGACTCGTTGAAGTCCACCACATTCACGTCTGGTCCATGACCGGCGAGCGCCCCACCATCACTCTGCATGCCTGCGTCGCCCCCGGCGCTCAGGGCTATGGGGTACCGAAGCTGATCCACGAACGGCTGCGGGAGCGGCTGCACGTCGAGGACACGACGGTGCAGATCGAAGAGCCGGATTGCTGCGACACACCGACCTGCGGCGCCTCGCAATGAGGCCCGCCGCGCGCGGGACGGCGACTAGAGTGCGATGTACTTGGGTAGATGGCGCGCGAGGTAGTCGACAAAGAGTCTCACCGCCGGCAGCAGTCCTCGGCGATGAGGCAGCAACGCGGTGAAGGTGGATTGACCGGCCAGCCATCCCGGCAGTACTCGCGTCAGCTCGCCGCTGTGCAGCTCATTTTTGCAGACATAGGCGGGAAGGGCGACGATTCCTATTCCCTCGGCCGCGCCCCGCTTGAGAGTGGACATGTCATTACTTACCAATCGCGGCATCAGCGGCAGAACGGCCTCGCCTCGGCCGTCCTGAGCGCGGAGGCGCCAGGTGGGCGCGGCGTTCGCTCTCCACACGAAAAGAGACGGGAACTGCTTCAAGTCATCAGGCATCTCGGGTGACCCCGTCCTTTTGAGCATGTCGGTCCCTGCGACCAGGATCCACGGCGCCAGGGCCAACGTGCGACTGACCAGAGTCGAGTCTGCCAGCGGATCCGAATGTGCGCGGATGGCAACATCGACATTTTCGCCGAGGAGATCGACCTGCCGGCTCGTCAGGTATTCCACCAGGTCGATCCTTGGGTACTCCAGAATGAACTTCATTAGGATGTCGCGAAGGGCGAACTGAGCGGTGCCGATGGCCGCCGTGAATCGCACGCCTCCGGAGGGTTCCGTCACTCGCTGCCGAACGAGAGACTCGGCCGCCTCGGCGGCGCTCACCACTCCCTGGGCCTGTCGATAGAACTCCTCTCCAGCCTGGGTGTGACCGAAACGCCGTGAAGTGCGATTGAGCAGGCGAACCCCGAGTTTCGACTCCAGCTGCTTAATACGGTAGCTCAGCGTGGACTTGGGCATGCCGAGGGCCCGTCCTGCCGCGGTGAACCCGCCTCGTTCGACCACCTGCACGAAGTAGAAGAAGTCATTCAGGTCGAGCATGGTTTCAGTTGCCGCGGCTGACCGTCCAATGTATTGGACGATAGGTTCGCAATCTGCCGTCTTCCGGCGCCCGAGTCAACAGGGTTACTGTCCTCGGGCACAAACTCACGAGACCCGCAAAATGAGCCCAGTCACCGCACGCACCGAACCACTGACGCGCGACAACGCAGCGCTCCTCCTGGTGGATCACCAGATCGGTCTCTACACCGGCGTTCGCGACATCGACATTCTGCAGCTCAAACACAACGTGGTTGGCCTCACCCGTGCGATGCTTGCGCTCAAGGTGCCCGTCGTAGTGACCACGACGACAGAGAAAATGTGGGGACCACTCATCCCCGAGTTGGCCGAGGTCGTGCGAGGAATCAGGACAATTGAACGCACGACAGTCAATGCATGGCATGAGAGGCGCATCGTCGACGCCGTGAAGGAGACGGGTCGCAAGAAACTCATCGTGACGGGGATCTCGACCGACGTCTGTCTCGCCTTCCCGGCCATCGCTGCAATAGCCGACGGGCTTGACAGCTATGCGGTCGTCGACGCGTCCGGCGGCTTTAGCCGGACTCAAGTCGACATGGGTGTCGCACGCATGCAGCAGGCGGGCGTCGTACCAGTGTGCTACTCGAACGTCGCTGTCGAAATTCTCGCCGACAACGCGGCACCGGAGGCCGAGGCTGTATACGCGGCGCTTGGCATGCCCTTCAGCGGACTGATCTTTGCCCTGAAGCAGTACTTCGGGGGCTGAATCCGCCTCGGGCGCCTTCGCCGGCGACCGAGCTCATTCTCGAGATCAGGCGCTCGGGCCCATTGTCATTGCCCGACACCCCTCCGAAGCCGTCGGCCCGGGGAGGACGCTATTCAGTCCTCGTCCGGGATTCTTCCATCGCACGGCGCCGGACATCGGCTCGGCGATGATGAAAACCGTGAACATCGCCCAGTAGGGCCGGTCGAGATCGAACGCCAGGGCGATGTATGGCGCGCTCAACAAAGGCAGTTCTTCGGACGACAGTCTGACTTTTCAACCGCAGTATCCGTGCGGAACACCGGCGGGGCATCGTCGTTGGGCGCAGAATGGCGGAGGTCCAGGAGTTCACGGCGACGGCCGAGACACCGCTTGGCGATACCGCCTCAGAATGTGTGTGGAGCGACGATGAGATTCGTCCTGGCAGCGGCTTTCCCCTGCACGCGCATGCCAACATGGAGGTCATCACTTACGTGCGCGAAGGCGCCATCACGCACAAGGACAGCCTCGGCAACGATGGGCGTACCGAGGCCGGAGACGTGCAGGTGATGAGCGCGGGAGAGGGATTCGTCACTCCGAGTACAACCTGGGGGGCGCTGCGGATACGAGCCGACGGCCGGGTGCTGGGGGGCTCACTGAGGTCTCACGAGAAGGTGCAGTACGCACTGGGTGAATCGCGTTTTGGTTACCTCGTGCCGGCGACCGGCGCCGTCGAGGTCAATGGCGTGCGCATCGATGCGCGCGATGGTGCAGCGATCGCCGCGATCGATATCATCGAGGTCGTCGCCTTGTAGGATTCCGAGATCGTGCTGGTGGACGTCGCGTAGGTCATTCACCACCCGAACCGCAGCTCCACATATAGGAGCAGCTATCGGCATCAGCAACCACAGAATGAGGAGTCATGATCATGAGCACAGTCACTACTGAGGATGGCGTCCATATCTTCTATAAAGACTGGGGCCGCGGCCAACCCATCGTGTTCCATCACGGCTGGCCGCTGAGCGCCGACGACTGGGATACGCAAATGTTGTACTTCGCCCATCATGGGTACCGCGTCATAGCGTTTGATCGCCGTGGGCACGGACGCTCGAGCCAGGTATCGGAAGGGCACGACATGGACCACTACGCCGCCGACGCGGCTGCGGTCGTCGAGCATCTGAATCTCCGCGAGGCCGTCCATATCGGCCACTCGACCGGCGGTGGCGTTGTTGCCCGTTATGTAGCGCGTCACGGCCGGGGCCGCGTTGCCAAGGCGGTGCTGATGTCGGCCATACCGCCTATAATGGTGAAATCACCGAACAACCCGGAGGGCACGCCGGTCGAGGTATTCGATGGCTTGCGGGGGGCGCTCGCGGCGAACCGCACGCAGTTCTATCGCGATGTGCCGGCGGGGCCATTCTACGGGTTCAATAGACCGGGTGCGAAGCCGCTGGAAAGTGTCATCGATAACTGGTGGCGGCAGGGCATGATGGGCGCAGCGAACGCGCACTACGATGGCATCAAGGCGTTTTCCGAAACCGACCAGACCGAGGATCTGAAGAGCATCCAGGTGCCCACGCTGGTGATGCACGGCGATGATGACCAGATCGTTCCCTACAAGAACGCTGCCTTGCTTTCAGTCAAGCTCCTCAAGCACGGCATGTTGAAGATCTATCCAGGCTTCCCGCACGGCATGCTCACGATCCATGCGGACGTGATCAACCAGGATCTCCTGGCTTTCATCCGCGCCTGATCTCGTGCCCTTTCCGTCCGTCGGTCCTGACGGCGAACGGAGGGGGCAAAGGCGCGACTTCCCTCTCTGAGCCGGGGTGTCTCCCGTGAAAAGGGGCGTGACCAGTCCGGAGAGTCCGATGAGTGAGTCGCATTCCCAACCCGCGACGCCCGCTGCCGAAGCGCCGCCTGCCCGGATTTCCTCCTGGAGCGCATTTCGCCACCCGACCTTCCGGGTCATCTGGGTAGCCACCGTCGTCTCCAACGTCGGGGGCTGGGTGTCCTCGGCCGCCGCGGGCTGGCTCATGACGAGCCTCAACCCCGATCCGCTCGCCGTGTCTCTCGTCCAGGTCATGAGCAATCTGCCGATGTTCGTGCTGGCGCTGCCCGCAGGCGCGCTGGCCGACATGGTGGATCAGCGCCGGCTGCTGATCGCGGCCGAGTTGGCCATCATGGCCTCCACCATGGCGTTCGCGATCCTCGTGTCGACGCATATGATTACGCCGACCAGTCTACTCATCATGACGGTCCTGACGAGCGCCGCGGCCGCCGTGTCTCTTCCAACCTGGCAAACCGTCGTCTCGCAATTGGTGCCGAAGCCCGAGCTGCCCGCAGCCGTGGCCTTGAACAGCCTCGGGATCAACATCAGCCGCGCCGTCGGGCCGGCCCTCGGGGGATTTCTGGTCAGTGCGTTCGGCTTCGGTCCGCCGTTTTGGGTCGATGCTTTCAGCAACGCCGGCGTCATAGCCGCACTGTTTCGTTGGCGCAGGCCCGCACGCCGCGGCTCCAGCCTGCCCCGTGAGCGTATTGGCAGCGCGCTGCGAGTGGGGCTGCGGCACGCTCGCTACAACCCGCACATGAGCGCGACCCTCATACGCACGGCGGCATTCTTCGTGAGCGCAAGCGCCTATTGGGCGCTGCTGCCCCTCGCCACGCTGCGACAGGCTTCGGGCGGCGCGACGCTCTACGGCGGTCTTCTCGGAATGATCGGTGCAGGAGCCGTAGCCGGCGCGCTCGTACTGCCGTCTCTAAAGGAGCGTCTCGGCGCGGATCGGCTCATGGCGGCGTGTTCAGCCGGCACGGCGCTCGCCATGGCTCTCTTCGGCATCGCCCGCAATGCGGGCACGTTCGTACTCGCGAGCGCCCTCGCCGGCATCTGCTGGATCGGCGCGGTATCGAGTCTCAATCTATCCGCGCAAGTGGCCTTGCCCGAGTGGGTCCGCGGTCGTGGGCTCGCCGTGTTCGCCACGGTGATGTTCGGTGCCTTGACCCTCGGCGGATTCCTCTGGGGCAAGATCGCCGCGCTGGGCGGCACGTCCGGAACACTGCTCGTTGCCGCCGCCGCTGCTGCGGTCACCATACCGTTCACGTGGAGATGGAAGCTGCAGACCGGCGCCGGCGTCGACTTCACGCCTTCGCAGCACTGGCCGGCCCCCATCACGACCCACGAGATCGAGCACGATCGCGGACCTGTCATGGTGACCGTGGAATACCGCATCGATCCCAAGGACAGGACCCGCTTTCTCAGGGCGCTGTATCGCTATTCGCGCGCGCGGCGGAGCGACGGCGCCTACGACTGGCGGCTGTTCGAGGATCCGGCCGAGGACGGCAAGTTCGTGGAGACGTTCCTGACCGATTCCTGGCTGGAGCATCTGCGCCTGCACGCGCGTGTCACGAAGGCCGATCGGCTCCAGGAGGCCGTCGTGCAGCGTTTCCTGATCGGCGGCACGTACAAGACGACGCATCTCGTCGAAGTCGAGGGTGAGTAGACTTAGAATGTCGTCCCGCCGTACGAGCGCGGGGAGGGAATGAGCACGTGAGCAGAAGAGTCTACGTCAATACGACGCGGCCACCTTACGTCGAGGAAGTCTCGGTTGGGAGCCACAGGCTCCTGGCAGACGAGCCGAGCGAGGCCGGCGGCACGGATGCGGGCCCCGGGCCCTACGAGTTCCTTCTGGCCGCGCTCGGGACATGCACCTGCATCACCGTCCGCATGTACGCGGAACGCAAGCATTGGCCCCTCGAGGCGGTGCGGGTCGCTGTGACGCACGCCAAGGTCCATTCCGACGATTGTGTCGCGTGCGAGACCGAGGTCAGATCGATGGACCGGATAGAAATGGAAATCACGCTCACGGGGCCTTTGTCTCCCGAGCAGCGGCAAAGGCTGCTGGACATAGCCGGGAAGTGCCCGGTCCACCGCACGCTCACCTCCGAGGTGAAGATTCATACGCGCGCGGTGGAACGCCTCGAGACAGTCGGTACGGTGGCGCGCGACTGACCACCTGCGCTATATTGTTCGGGTCACGAACTAAAGTGGTGACCCGATGGACTTCGTACCTGGCGCTCGGCTGTACCGCTCTTCCCCAAGCGCGGTCGCGCTTCTCATCGTGCTCCTGGCCTGTCCGCGTCCCGGCTTGGCCGTCGGTCAACCGCAATACATCGAGTCGACCGCGACTCCAGGTGCGCTCACGTTGGCGCGGGCTGGGACGGTGGCGAGCCTGTATGTCGAGGCCAACGATGACTGGGGCGTGAGACATGCGGCGCAAGAGCTGCAGGCCGACATCCAGCGCGTGACCGGTAGGAAGCCGGCGCTGCCGCGGAGCGCGAAGTCGCTGCGGGGGGACGTGGTCCTGATCGGAACCATCGGAAGGAGCGGCTTGATCGACCGGCTCATCCGCAATCACGTCATCGACGTCAGCTCGATTCGAGGCGGCTGGGAGTCGACTCTGACGCAAGTCGTGGATCACCCGCTGCCGGGGGTTACACAGGCCCTGGTAATTGCCGGCAGCGATCCGCGCGGCACCATCTACGGGATCTATGACCTGTCCGCGGGCGTCGGCGTCTCGCCCTGGTATTGGTGGGCGGATGTGCCGGTGCCACACCGGGATGCGCTGTATGCGAAGCCCGGACGTTGGGTGGTAGGGCCCCCGGCGGTCAAGTATCGCGGTATTTTTCTCAATGACGAGAGACCGGCGCTGACGGGATGGGTGAACGGGAAGTACGGCGGCTACAACCACCTTTTCTACACGAAGGTATTCGACCTGCTGCTGCGGCTGCGGGCGAATTTTCTCTGGCCGGCAATGTGGGGCAGCGCCTTTGCGGCGGACGACCCGCTGAATGCGAAGCTGGCGAATGAGTATGGGATCGTGATGAGCACCTCGCACGAAGAGCCCATGATGTGTGCGGAAAGGGAGTGGGACCCGAGCTACGGACCGTGGGACTACGTCACCAACCGCAAGCGCATCGACGAATTCTGGCGCCACTGCATGCAGCGGGTGAAGGGTTACCAGGAGGTCGTGACGCTGGGAATGCGTGGCCGCGGCGACACTCCGATGTCGACGGCGGACAACGTCGCACTGCTGGAAAAGATCGTCGCCGAGCAGCGCAAGATCCTGCAGGCGACGGTGAATCCGGACCTGGGCAAGGTGCCGCAGGTTTGGGCACTGTACAAGGAAGTGCAGTCTTATTACGAGCACGGCATGCGCGTCCCCGACGGGGTGACCCTGCTGTGGAGCGACGACAACTGGGGGGATCTGCGGCGGCTGCCGACCGCAGCCGAGCGGAAACGGAGCGGCGGCGCCGGGATTTACTACCATTTCGATTACGTCGGCGGGCCGCGCTCCTACAAATGGCTGAATACGAATTACATACCGAAGATCTGGGAGCAGATGAATCTCGCCTGGAAGTACGGTGCCACGCGGATCTGGGTCGTGAACGTTGGCGATCTGAAGCCCATGGAGCTTCCAATCTCGTTCTTCATGGACATGGCCCGGAACCCGGCCCGCTTCAACCCAGCTGATCTGCAGGCCTACACGGAACAGTGGTCTGCGCAGCAGTTCGGGCCGGAGCACGCAGCGGAAATCGCCCGCCTCCTCACCACGTACACGAAGTACAACGGACGGCGCAAACCCGAATTGCTCGCGCCGGATACCTTCAGTCTGGTCAATTTCAACGAGGCGCGGCGCGTCTACGACGAGTGGCAATCGCTGACGGACGAGGCGGAAAAGGTAAGCCAGGAGCTGCCGGCCGCGTATCGCGATGCGTATTTCGAGCTCGTGTTGTACCCAGTGAAGGCTTCGGCGATCGTCAATGAGCTGTACATCACCGCGGGCAAGAACGCCCTGGACGCATTCCAAGGACGAGTGAGCGCCAACGACATGGCAGACGAGGCTCGCCAGCTGTTCGCCGAGGACGCGTCACTGACATACCAATACAACCACGTGCTCGCGCACGGCAAGTGGAACCACATGATGGACCAGACCCACATCGGCTACACCTATTGGAACGAGCCTCCGGTGAACGCGATGCCGCCCGTGACCAGGGTCCAGCCATTGGCGGGCGCACACATGGCGGTGGCTCCGGAGGGGTGGATTTTTGCCGGCGACAGGGCGTTTCTGCCGGTGCGGCTGCGGCTGCCGGCGTTCGATGCTTTCAACCGCCAAACGCGGCCCATCGATATCTTCAATCGCGGCGAGCAGCCGTTCGACTGGACGGCCGTCGCGGATCGGCCTTGGGTCAGGCTGAGCTCGACTTCCGGAACGGTGAGCAAAGAGCAGCGCCTGCAGGTGAGCATCGATTGGGGGAAGGTGTCCGCCGGGCGGAACGATGGCACGATAGTGATTCAGCAGCGAGGCGGAGAAGCGGTGACGGTGTACGTCACGGCCTTCGACCCTACCAGTCCCAATCGTGAGACTCTCGACGGATTCGTTGAGGCGAACCACTACGTCTCGATCAACGCAGCGCACTTTACGCACGAGACGGCAGCAGGCGGCGCTCTCTGGGTGCAGATCCCGGATTACGGTGAGACGCTCTCCGGGATGACGATTTTCCCGGTGACTGCGGCGAGTCTGCCGCCGCCGCAGGATGCGCCTACACTCGAATACCGGATGTACCTGTTCGACACTGGAACGGTGAGTGTGCAGGCGATTCTTGCGCCGACGCTGAACTTCGTACCGGGGCGTGGGCTGCGCTATGCGATGTCGTTTGATGACCAGGCGCCGGTGATCGTGGATGCTCTCGCCGACGACTCACAGCAGGCATGGGCGACGGCCGCAAGCGACGGTGTACGGAAATTGACAACGATGCTGCGCGTTGCTTCCCCGGGATACCACACTCTGAAGTTTAGGATGATCGATACGGGTGTAGTGCTCGAAAAGCTGATCGTATTTTTTTCGAATCCCGATGCGCCGGCGTTTCCGTTCATGCCTGCGCCTTCGGGACCGATGGTTCCGGCGAGTTATCTTGGGCCGCCGGAAAGCTATTACCGCGCCCAGTGCAACCGGACGGCCAGGGACTGGAATTCCTCGGGGATATGTCGAGTGCGCTCATGATCGGTTCACCCCGCAAGCAAAGGATTGGCCGCGAAGCCTTCGGACAGGAAATCGAGGAGAGCCCGCACCGCGGGCACCATTCCACGCCTCGATGGGAACACAGCATGGACCACGCCCACTCGCGAGCTCAGCGACGGCAGCAATCGCACGAGCGCACCGCTGGACAAGTCATCCACGATGAGCAGCGTAGGGAGGCATGCAACACCAACTCCGCGAATGGCTGCCCGGCGCAAAGTGTAAAGGTCGTCAGTGCTGAGACACGGGCTGTGGGTCAGCTCAGCGGGCTTTGAGTCGGCGTCGACGAAACGCCATGAGTGCTCCGTGCCGACGGTCCCCATCGAAAGCGTCGGCATCTGCCCGATGTCCGTGAGCGCTTGCGGCTGTCCGCGAGCGGCCAGGAGCGCGGGACTTGCCACCAGGATGATCTCCGAGAGGCCGAACGAGCGCATCGCCAAGTCCGAATCCTCGAGCGGGGGCGCGCGCACGCGAATAGCGATGTCGATTCCTTCGTCGACGACATCGACCCTGCGATTGGTCGCATCGAGCGCAATGCGAACCTCCGGGTACGCGGTCAGATACCGCGCAAGCATATCCGCCACGCCAGCCTGGAGCAGGCCGGTTGCACAGCTCACTCGAACGACGCCTCGCGGCGACGACAGTGTCTGGCCGATCGCATCCTTGGCCGCCTCGGCTTCCGCAATCAGCGCCACACAGTGACGGTGGAATGTCTTGCCGGCGTCCGTGAGCGACAACCTGCGCGTGGTGCGATTGAGCAGGCGCACGCCGAGCTCGCTCTCCAGCGCGCCGACGCGGCGGCTCAGCTTCGAGGTCTGGATGCCGAGCGCCTCGGCAGCGGCGGTATAGCTGCCGAATTCCACGACTCTGGCGAAGAAGTAGAGGTTGTTCAGATCTTTGAAGGGGTCCATGGAAGGCTGCATTTGTAGATCGTACCGGTCATATTATTCTAATTGCAGCAATAGTCCTCTGCAAATTGGGGTCTAAATGAATAACTATTGCACGACTAGTCTTCTCCCACCGGCCACATGGCCCAGCCGACGGCTGATCAGACGGGGAGACGACGATGCTGCAACTTCGAACGCGGGAGGCCCTCGGCGGCGGGGACTACGGCTGGCTCAGAGCCCGGCACCACTTCGCGGTCGACGAGCGGGGCAATCCGGCGCACGCGCGGCTCGGCAGTCTCGTGGTCTGGAACGACGACGAAATCGCACCGCACAGCGGCTTTCCGCTGCCACTCGCGAGCGGATTCTCCGAGGACCAGGACGCGCTGCAGATCGATGCCGATGCCCGCGTCCTCGGCGCGACACTCCAGGCCGGAGAGCGCATCGAATACGCGTTGCAATCGACGCGATACGGCTATCTCGTACCCGCCCGCGGCCGCGTCATGGTGAATGGCCAACGCGTGGACCAACGCGTGGACGAGCGTGATGGCCTCGCCATCGCGGGCGAGACCGGAATTGCAATCACAGCCATCGAAGCCGCCGAGATCATTCTCGTTGACGCGGCATGATCGACCACAGCAACTCACTGGAGACCTGCAATGCAAGCCTCGAATCGTTATCTTCCCCTGCTCGGCCGCGCCCTGATCGGCGCCCCGTTCATTCTCAGCGGCCTCGGCAAGCTGGCGGCATACACCGCCACGGTCGGCTTCATCGGCAGCGTCGGACTGCCGGTGCCGCAACTCGGCTGGCTCATCGCAGTAGTCGTGGAACTGGGCGGCGGAACGCTGCTTCTGCTCGGTTATCGCGCCCGCGTCGTTGCGTCCGTGCTGGGTGCGTTTGCCGTGGCGACCGCCATTTTCTTCCATAGGAACTTCGCCGATCAGAACCAGATGATCAACTTCCTCAAGAACGTCATGATCCTCGGCGGCTTGCTGCAGATCGTGTATTTCGGCGCCGGTCCCCTGAGTGTTGACGCCCGTGCAACGGCGCGCACCGGGGGAACGCTGAACGAGATCCGCGGCCGGGCCGCCTGAGGCGAGAAAGGAACTGACATGAGCCAGGTACTGTTGATTACTTCCAGTCCGCGGGTCGAGTCCTACTCCACTCGCGTCGGCACGCGGCTCGCCGAAAAGCTCGGGACTCGACCCGGATCGACTCTTACCGTGCGGGACCTCACCCGGCACCCTTTGCCGCACATCGACGACAGCTTCGCGATCGCCCGTAACACGCCTGCGGATTTCCTGACGAGCGAGCAAAAATCGGTGTTGTCGCTGTCCGATGAGCTGCTGCGGGAGCTCTTCGCGGCCGATACCCTCATCATCGCCGTCGGCATGATCAACTTCGGCATTCCCTCGAGTCTCAAGGCGTACGTCGACCATGTAGTGCGGCCGGGCGTCACCTTCCGCTATGGCGAGAAAGGCCCGGAAGGCCTGGTCAAGGGGAAGAAGGTGTACCTCGTCCTCGCGCGGGGCGGGGTTTACACCCAGGGCCCGACGCAGGCCTTCAACTTCCAGGACACGTATTTGAAGGTGGCCCTCGGATTCATCGGCCTCACCGACGTGGAGGTCATCGCCGTGGAGGGAGTCGCATTCGGGCCGGAAGCCGCTGAGAAGGCCGTGGGCGCCGCGCTGGCGCGAGTGGAAGCAGTTTCGTAGAAGTCACCTCATCGGTGCCGCCGCGGCGGCCAAGCCGGATCGGACCTCGGGCCGGGCCGCCGCCGGCGGCGGCGGCTTCGGGGTCCGCAGCGGCAGCGGCATTGCTAAGATGGTAGCGACTCGGAGGTGGAGGTGGTCGCCGCTTGAATGCCAGGGTATTCTGCAGAGTAATCCTGATCGTAGCCGTCGCAGCAATGCTGTCGGGCTGCTGGACGCCACCTTCTGCCAGCGTTCGTCCCAGCGGTCAGCCGCGGATCATTGCGCGCGGGATTGAAGTCGAGTCGGTGATCGACGCTGCCACGGTCGAGTCAGTGGACCGAGCCGCCCGGACAGTCGCACTCCGTCAGCCAGGAGTGCCACGGACCGCTTATAGAGTCGGGCGGCGCGTCCGCAATTGGGACGACGTTCATATTGGCGATCAGGTACGCGCCACGCTGGAGGAGGCATTGACCGTCTACGTCGCACCGGAACAAGAGAGCAGAGGCCCCTCTGCGCGAGTGCTGCTCGTCGGCCCGAGTTACCGGCTGCTCACGATTCAGCACCCGAACCGCGCAAACGAGACGTTCAAGGTCGGGCTGCACACGGCGATGAGCGGCATCCAGCCCGGCGACTCGGTCGCGATCCGTCCCGTCGAAGTGATCGAGCTGCGTGTACGGCGCCACTGAATTGGGCCGCGGGCGCGGCATTGCGGCTTTGCTGCTGCTGAGCGGGATTCCCATCGCCGCACAAGCGCAGATCTCACCGGCGCAGGATACGCAGATTCAGAACACCATCGGGGCACGCGTGGAAGCCCTGACCATTCTGGGAGGAGACTTCGGCCTCTCCGACGGCACTTTCCATTCGAGCAGCGCGCGCCGATCGGGGCCGCCGAGCGGCGTGGAGACGGGCGTGACCAAACTCGGAGGCGACGGCGAGGTCGGCGACCCGATGCCATTGGGTGACCTGAATGTCGGCTGGCAGCCGCGGATACAAGGCAACATGGGCTGGGTCGAGTCCACGAGCTATCCACACTCACCCGAGCAGCTGGGCGACAGCAGCATGCTCGAGACGTTCGCCATGGAATTCGGCGGCGGTGCGCGGCTCTGGACCTCCCGGAGGCTCAGCTTTGCGCCTACGGTGATGGTCCTTTACGGCCGCACGGACGATACCTACTCGGCGCAGAGCACGTTCGGGCGGCAGAATCTCGCGCAGCTGCGGCGGCTCGGAGTGGTGGACTGGAGCATCGACACCTGGACGGTCAGGCCCGCGCTGAACATCCAGTACGTCGTGACTCTCGATCGCGCTCTCATCACTCTCTCGTCCGATCCCACCGGCTTCTTTACGCATGGATTCAACCGGTCGAACGTTCGCGTGACGGTAGGGGGCGACTCGGGCTACGTGACCAACAAGATCGACCTGGATATTCCGCTCGACATCGAGCTCTACGGGCATGAGCTGCGCAGCGGCGGATATCTCAGCCGGACGGACCTGTTGGGCGACTTGCAGAAAGGGCTCGACGTGCAGCATCTGTACGAGCTCCACGGCAGGATAGTGCTGGACTTCCTGAATCAGCTCTGGAAGGTGCAGTGGCTGGGGCTCGGCGCGTCATACATCTGGGGGACCAATATCAGCGGCTGGACGGTGGGGGCCGATGTCACGTTCCGCTTCTAGCTTGAAACCGTTGTGGCCGATCCTTTGCGGCACTAAACTCAGCGCGGCCCCCGCGCCCGAGCGGCGCACATTGCGACCGGAAGGAGTCTCGCCATGATGTCGACCCAACAAATCGCCTCGCGCCTTGCCGACCTCGTCGGTAAAGGGGAGTTCGAAGCCGCGCAAAAAGAGCTGTTCGCCGAGGATGCCGTGAGTATCGAGCCGCAGGAATCGGAAGTCTTCGCCAGGGAAACCAAAGGCCTGCCAGCCATCATCGAGAAAGGCCACAAGTGGGAGTCGATGGTGGAGAAGATCCACTCCTGCGCCGCTTCCCCACCCCTGGTGGCCGGCAATGCCATTGCCATGATGCTGGCGATGGATGTGACCATGAAAGGCCGCGGGCGCATGCAGCTCGCGGAAATCTGCGCTTATGAGGTCAAGGACGGCAAGATCGCCTCGGAGCAGTTCTTCATGTAACCGTTGGCGGGCGGCGCGCGAGAAAATCGCGCGCTGCCTCGGCGGCAGACGGGCCTCTCAGTTCCCCCGCTCGAGGTTTATGCTGCCGCCAGAAGTGTGCAGGTAAATCGGCGCGCCACCGCCTCCGATGGCGCCCTGCAGATGCCCGCTGCCGAAGACGTGCGTCGTGCTGAGCGGGAAGTCGGAGCTCACTCCGCCGCCGCTCGTTCCCGCTTCGATCGATCCGCTGGCGTCTCGTGGCAGCACCAGGGTGATGCCGCCGCCGGAGGTTACCAGCCGGATGCCGCGGTTCGACCGCAGCTGCGCTCGTATGCTGCCTCCAGAAGTGCTCGCATCGACTTTGCCGTCGTCGTCCTGGATACGGATGCCGCCGCCCGAGGTGTGCAGGTCGAGATCGCCGGTCGAATCCGCGACCTCTATGGATCCGCCCGAGGTGCCCAGCTCTGCCAGTCCAGCGAGGCGCGAGGCCTGGATGCCGCCGCCGGACGTATGCACGTTGACTGTCCCGGCGACGTTTTGCAGGCGGATGCCTCCGCCCGAGGTCCTTCCGTGCACCGCGGCGCTCAGATCCTCTATGTCGAGGCCACCGCCCGAGGTCCGCAGATCGATGGGGTAATTGCGGGGCACCTGGATGGCGAAGTGCGCACGGGTCGAACCGAAATCGAACCAGTTGCGCCAGTCGAGCCAGCCGAGCCAGCCGCCGCCATGGTCCATGCGGGCCGTGACCGTGACGCCCTGGGAGGTTTGCGCGGCGCTGACGTGGAGGCGCTGCAGGAAGGACTCCGCGCCCTCGAACTCGGCGTGAACGACTACTTTGCGGGTGTCGCTGCCAGCGATTGAAATAGAGCCGACATCGGAGTCAACCGTCAGTCGACCACCTGGAGGCGCGTTGAGCGTTTTGTCGTAGGTGCTCTGGGCTGCGAGCGCCGCCGAGGTGGCGAGCGTCGCGGCGAGGACCAGCGCGAGTTTGGCTATCGATGTGGCCATGACGAGCTCCTTCGGCTGAATGCGCACGGCGGCCCCCCTAGAACACCGACTTCCCGGAAAGGTTGCAAGCTCCGCTATAATCCCGGAAAAGGTCCACGAGGAGTATGTAGATGAGCCGTCATCTCCTGCCGGGATTCCTGTTGACTCTCGTAGCGTCCGGGCCCTGCGCCGCCATTGCGCAGATCCCGGCCGCGGACAGCGCCAAGCTTCACCAGCTCGAAATCTCCGCCGGCCAGTGGGTGTATCACGGGCACTTCATCGGCGGAGTGCACCCGGGCGCCTGGACCTGGCACGAAGACTGCCGCTGGTCCGCAAATCGGGCGTTCATGCTCTGCAGCTTTTCCAATACCTGGGCCGGGCGACACGTCGATTCGGAGGTGGTGGATACTTACAACCCGCGGGACGGGGCATTCTGGCACTACGAGATATTCGACAACGATCGCTCGGCCGATAAGCCATTCGCCGCACGCATGCAGATCGATGGACCCACCCGCAGCGAGTCGTGGACTGAAACCCACGGCGGCAAAGCCGCTCACGTGCGAATCGTCTACAACTTCGCGTCCGCCGACAAAGTGACGGTCGTTTTCCAGGAATCAAAGGACGGCACACACTGGAAGACGACGGCCAGCGGGACGGGCGAAAAGACGGGAGCGCAGGTGGCGCATTGATGTCGGAGGTCCGGGCAGCCTCGATGGAGGATTTGACCGCGATTCGCGCGCTTCTCGAGAGCGCGGGCTTGCCGACGAGCGATCTGACTTCCGCGCGACCCGAGTTCATTGCGATTCGCGCGGGCGGTGTCCCGGTTGCGGCTGGCGCGCTGCAACGCTTCGAGAGCTCGGCGTTGGTGCGCTCGGTGGTAGTGTCTCCCGGACACCGGGGAATGGGCCTCGGGGATTCCATCGTGCGCGCGCTCGAGCACGCCGCGAGAGAAGCGCGCATCGAGCGGCTGATTCTTCTCACTCGGACCGCCGCGCCTTTTTTTGCGCGTCACGGCTACCGGGTCATCGAGCGGAGCGAAGCGCCGGCGGAGGTTCAGCGAAGCGAGGAGTTTCGCTCCCTGTGCCCGAGCTCCGCGACCTGCATGACCAAGTATCTGACGTCTTGAATCAAGGCACTCCGGCCGGCGCGGTGCAACGCGCGCCCAGGCCGGACGTGGCGCTCGTTGGCTCGAGCCACTGCGCTTCGATCTCGGCGGCCGTCTGTGGGTGACCGAAGTAGTAGCCCTGCGCGACCTCGCACCCGTACGCGTGCAGCTCATGCGCCGCATCTTCCGTCTCGACGCCTTCGGCGACGACGGTCATCCCGAAGCTATGGGCGAGCTGGATGGAGCTGCGCACGATGCGTTGGTCGGCGGGGTCGTCCACCAAATTGGTGATGAAGCTGCGGTCGATCTTCAACGTGTGGACCGGCAGCTGCTTGAGATAGGCGAGTGAGGCGTAGCCGGTCCCGAAGTCATCGATGGAGAGCCGTACGCCGAGCGCGCGGATCTCACGCAGCCGCTTGAGCATCGTGTCCGGATGCCGCATGACCGCGCTCTCGGTCACCTCGAGCTCAAGAAGCGCGGGCTCGACCGCGAGCGACTCGAGCATGGTGCGCACCTTGTCCACGAACCCGCTGTCCAGCAGATTGTTGGCGCTGATGTTCACGGAAATCGGCACGCGGTAGCCGCGACGCTTCCACGCGAGCACCTGATCGCAAGCCGCGCGCAGCATGTATTGCGCGAAAGGATGGACCAGCTCGGTGCCGTCGGCCAGCGGTATGAATCGCGAGGGCGGGATCGGTCCCATGGTCGGATGGGTCCATCTTGCGAGCCCCTCGAGCCCGATCAGCACTCCGTCCGCGAGGCGCACCCTCGGCTGATAGGCGATCGCCAGCGAGCCCTCGCGCAGCGCCTTGCCGAGCTCGCTCTGCAGCGCCAGCATCTCCGGGGTGAACTGATCCATCACCTGCTCATAGCGGCGGAAAGCGCTGAGATCTTCCTTCGCGGCATACATCGCGATGTCGGCGCAGCGGAGCAGCTCGCTCGGAGTGCGCGCGTCCCGCGGGTAGACCGCGGCGCCGATACTGGCCGCCAGATCGAGCTCGACACCGCCGGGCAGGGTGGTCCGTCCCAGGCATTCCTGCAGGCGGGCGCCCAGGTTCTCGAGCGCCCACGGCGTCTCCAGACCCGGAACGAGGATCGCGAGCTCGTCTCCGCCCAGGCGCGCGAGGCAGGTATCCGAGTCGCCGAAGCGCTCCCGCAGCCGCCCACCGATCTCCTCGAGCACACGGTCGCCCGCGGCGTGCCCGAGGGTGTCGTTGATGTCCTTGAAACGATTCAAGTCGAGCAGCAGCACGGCGAGCACATCAGCGGGCGCGGCCGAGATCGCCCGCTCGATCGCACGCATGAAGCCATCCCGGTTCTTGAGTCCCGTGAGCGTGTCGTGCTGCGCGAGATATTCCTGCTCGGCGACGTAGGCGGCCTGCCGGCGGAGCGCACGATGTAGCTGCCAGGCGAATGCGAGCACCGCGAGCAGGCCGATCACCAGCACGGCAACGGGTGCCGCGGCCTGGGCGAGCCATTGCCGGTGTAAGGATGTCATCGGGACGCCGGCGCTCACGTAGAGCGGCAGAGCAGCCGACCGCGCAAATCCCACGTAGCCTCTTTTCGACGGCAGGGACAGAAACACCCCGCTGGCGCGATTGCCCGCGCGAGCGAGCGACTGCTGCGAGACACGGTGGCGCGGAGCCTTGAAAGAGCCGCTGCCTGGAGCGTAGGAAACCAGCAGTTTCCCGTCGATCGTCACCAGGTTGACGTAGCTGTCGGGGAGCAGTCGCAGACTGTCGGTGCTCCCGAGCAGCCGCCGCACCGGAACGAGCGCGAAGGCAATCGCCGGCCGGTCCGCCCCCGTCCGAAAACCCAATGTGATCGGCAGGTACCAGCCGTCCTGGCCTCGAAGCCGGACGAGATACGACAGGTTCAGCCCCTGGGCCCGCGGGTCGATCATGCCTGCGATGGTCCGCAAGACTTCGGGGCTCGATATCGGTGCTCCCAAATGATCGACCGCGAGGATGCGCCCGTCGGGAGCTCGAATGCCGAGATAGCTCGAGATCGGGTCGAAACTCGCCGCGTTGCGCAGGACGGCGATGGCTCGCCCTGGCTCGGGCGGGCCCGCGGGGGACTGGGATAGGTCGCCGCTGATGCGCGTCAGACTGAAGGCGGACTGCTCCAGCAGTCCCGTAATGGATGTCTCCAGGCCGAGCGCCAGATTGAGGACGCTCGCGCGCGCGGACGCCCAGGTCTGCTGCCGCTCCTGCGCGACGAGGTACACGGCGGTCCCGGCAAGCAGGAGCAGCGCCAGGACGACGGACAGCCGCGCGCGGCGATACTCGCGGGTGACGAGCCGCCCAACCGTGTGGCGGCGCCGATCCGGCGCTGAATGGCCCGGGACGCTCACGGCCGCGGGGCGCTGATCACCGCTCATGGGGCCAGATCATCCGCCTTCGGGCGGCGAGCGCAACCGCCGCCGCCTCAAGTCCGGGCGCACCCGGGGCCGTCCCGGCCGATTCTGTGATGCGGTTCCGTCCCCGGGGCGGCCCTTAAGCTGCCAGCTCCAAAGTCCACGTCACCGATGCTTCCGCTATGAGCGAGGCGCGGACGCTGCAGTACTTGGTGACCGAGAGCTCGATGGCCCGCGTCGCCTTCGCGACCGTCGTTCCCGGTGCCACAATGCTGAAGTGCAGGACGGCCGACGCGAGGTGCCGCGGAGTCGAGTCGACGCGGTTCGCCTCGACCCGGACGTTGAGTACCTGTACAGGCGTGCGTTGCTTTTCCAGAATGGTCACGACGTCCACCGAGGCGCAGCTCGCGATCGCCGCCAGCAACATGTCAAACGGACTGGGGCCGGTTTGTGCATCGCCGTCGATGCGGACTCGAGGCCCGTCCGGCCGACCGGCATCGAACTTCGAGCCGCCGACCCAGTGCACGTCGATGGGTGCGTGGGCGATGGTTCGTGGAGGTGGATTGGACATTTGCGACTCCGCGGTGGCCGACTTGCAGCAAGCGCTGGAGGCACATTTTAACTACGACACGCGGCGCGGCAAAAACCCCCAGCCGGGAATCGAAAGTTGCCGGGCCGCCACGCTACGGGTAGTGTACGTTGGCGACTACCACTACCATGCCGAAGGCAATCGACACCCGCGCCGAGACCTTCGCGAATCTCTTCACCGAGAGCCGCGAGGCGCTGCACCGCTACATCCGGCGCTTCGTCGGATCGAGCGAAACGACGAAGGAGATCGTTCAGGAGGCGTTTCTGCGCACCTACCGGCAAGGGGAGTCGGTACGGACGCTGCGAGCGTTCCTGTTCTCGACCGCGCGCAATCTTGCGGCGAACGAGTACCGTCATCAGCGCACGGTGGAGAAGGGCGCATTGGGGGAAATCGCCGCCTCGGGGGTCGAATCGGAATGTGACCCTCTCGAGGCCGAGATCCTCCGGGACGAGCGCAATCGCCTGATCCAGGAGGCCATAGACCGGTTACCTCTGCAATGCCGCGCCGCCTTCACCCTGCGTGTGTTCCACCAGTGCTGCTACAAGGAAATCGCGGACCGCCTGGGGATCTCCGTCAAGACGGTGGAGAAGCACATTGCGCGCGGGCTCAAGGACACGCACAGCTATCTGCAGAGACGCTACGAGGAAGTGAGACCGGACCGTGATTGACGTAGGCCACATCCCCAACCGAGAGGAGGCGGAGCGTGAGGCGAGCACCTGGTGCGCGCGCCTCAATGCCGACGATGTGTCGGAGCAGGATCGCAGCCGCTTCGCAGAATGGCTGCGCGCGAGCCCGGCGCACGGCAAGGCGTACGATGCGCTCTGTGCCACCTGGCGGGAGCTCGAGAAGTCCGGTCCGCTGGTGCGTGCGGTGTACTTCGGTCAGGCGATGGTCGCGGCTTCCGCGCCGCGTCCCCGCCGTCGGCGCTGGGCGGCGGCGGCCGCGGTTGCGGCGAGCCTCGCGGCGACCGCCGTCGTTGCGGTCTGGGGCCTGCGCCAGCAGGATGATTCCGCCTTCCAGGCCGCGGTCGGTGAGCAGACCACGGTAGCACTGTCCGACGGCTCGACGCTCAAGCTCAATTCCAACAGCCGGGCGCACGTTGAGTACACGCCGGAAGCCCGCATCGTGTACCTCGATCATGGAGAGGCCTACTTCAGCGTCGTCCATAATGCCAGCCGACCCTTCTGGGTACACGCAGACAACTCCTGGGTGCGGGATGTCGGGACCGCGTTCAACGTGTACCTTGCGCCGAGCGGCGTGGTCGTCACGGTGAGCGAAGGGGCCGTCAAAGTCCTCCACTCCGGCTCCGGCGAGCTGCCGCCCTCTGATGCGGCAGCCATCAGCGCCGCGGCATCCGTGAGCGCCGGCGAGCAGCTCAAGGTGCACGGCAGCGCCGAGGCATTGCGAGATCTCGATGCGGCGCAGCTGAGCCGCCTGCTCGCCTGGCGTGGGGGCAGCCTGGATTTCGAGGACGAGCCGCTCGGCGACGTCGCCGACGAGCTGATGCGCTACACCGATTTGAAGATCGAGTTCAGCGACCCTGCGCTGCGCAAGCTGCGTGTGGGGGGTACTTTCCGCACCAGTCCCGAGGGAGCGGAAGCGCTGCTGACGGTTCTGCACGACGGGTTCGGCATGACGGTTCGGCGAGACGGTCCTGACCGCGTCTACATTGAAGAGCCGACGCGCTAACGCCAGCGCCATTCATTGGGCCGTATTGCACGCATTGGCCTGCGCCTCCGGATTGGCCTTGGCCGCGCCGCATACGGCGAGCGCCGATCAGGCGAAGTTCGATATCGCGGCGCAGCCGCTGCCGGCTGCGCTCAAAGCCTTTGCCAGCCAGGCAAAGATGCAACTGCTCTATCCCTATGCCGCCGTGGATCACGCGGTGGCGCATCCGGTGCATGGACAGCTCGAAAAGCACCTGGCACTCGAAGAGTTGCTGCAAGGCACGGGCCTCAAGGCCGTATACAGCAGCTACAGCACGGCAACGATTCGACCGGCTGCAACGGCGGACGGGACGACACCCGCCGGCAAGCCACAGGGCGTGCCAGCCGCCGCTCCGCAGAAGGGCTCGGCGACGGGGGCAACCTACAATGGACGCAAATCGCTCAGGCTAGCCAATTCCGCCGCCGACGGACCGGTGAGCGACAGCCCCGCAGCCGATGCCATCTCCAGTTCGCTCCAGGGAGTCATCGTGGTCGGCGAGAAGGAATCGATCTCCGACGCCTTGCGGCTGAAGAAGGACGCCGGCACGATCGTCGACTCGGTCAGCGCGACCGACATCGGCGCCTTTCCCGACAAGTCGGCCGCATCTGCCCTGGAGCGTCTTCCGGGCATCACCGTCAATTCCCTGCAGTCGAACGACGACAGCTCGCATCCCTCCGGCGAGCCGACCGGCGTTCTCATTCGCGGTCTGCCGCAGGTCCGCACCGAATCCAACGGTCGCGATACCTTCTCGGCGGATTCCGGACGCGGGCTGAATTTCAACGACATCTCGCCGGAGCTTCTGAACCGGATAGAGGCGTACAAGAATCAGACCGCGGACATGATCGAGGGCGGCCTCGTGGGAACCGTGAACCTGGTGACCCGGGTGCCGTTCGACCACAATGGCCCCATCCTCGTCGGCTCCGCCGAGGGCGATTACGACGATCGCTCGACCAGGCTGACACCCGACTATTCCGTGCTGGGCGGCGATACGTGGTCTACGGACATCGGCCGCTTCGGACTGCTCGCCGATTACGCCCGCTCGCATGTGGTCACGCGCACCGAAAGCGTGATCATGGACAAGATCGATGCGTACTGCTCGTCGGGCTACGGTACGGTGACCCATGCCATCGTGAACTCCGACGGCAGCATACCGTGCACCTCGAATCCCTTCGGCGGCTCGGGTTGGGCGTTTGCGCCTGACGGCATACGCTACTCCAGCGTAGATTACGATCGCCACCGGACCGGCGTGACCGGCGCGGCCCAATACGCGAACCCCGCCAAGACGGTGCTCGCAACCCTGCAATACGCGGATTCGGTCTACCACAATGCGTGGCTCGAGGACGCGAGCCACGCGATCCTCGACGGCAGCTATTACGGCACGCCCGCGTTCGATCCACGCGGCGGCTCGCTCCTCGGTCCAGCCGACGGCACGGGCCCGCTGGTATTCGCTCCCAACGGCATGCTGGTGTCGGGAACCCTTACGCAGCCTCACGGGAGCTGGCTCAACAGCGACTCGCCGAGCCTGCAGCAGGACATCGACACCGGCTCCGCCGTTCCGGGGGTGCCGTTCGTGAACGACTGCGGACCGGGGTTCAGCTGCTCGACGCAGCGGGACGGCCTGTATTTCCAGAACGAGACGCGGGACTTCGACCACTCGGAGGGCACGAAGGACTTCTCGGCCGACGTCAAATGGGACATCACGTCTCGCTTGCACGGCGACTTCGACGCTCAATACATCAAGGCCTATGTCGGCAACAACGACATCCTCGTCGCGACCGGCTCCATGGCGAACTATCAGTACAGCTTGAACCCGGACGGCACTCCGCAGGTTACCCTGCTGCCGGGGTCCAACGTCAACTACGCGCCCGGCGGCCTCTCGAACCCGCACAACTACTGGATTCCCTTCATACAGGGACATGCTGAGGAGGATGGCGGCACGGAGACGGCGTATCGCGGCGACTTCACGTACGACCTCAATCAGGGCTCCTGGCTGGACTCCCTCAAGGCCGGTGTGCGATTCGCAGATCGCCGCCAGGATGTACGCTACTCGGCGTTCAACTGGACGCCGATCGCAGCCAGCTGGAACTGCAATGGACCCGGGTTCAACGCCGACAATACGACGCCTGCGTCGTACCCGGCCGGCTGCGGCGGGGGACAGACGCAGTTCAACGGCTACGGGGCCGGTATCTGGGGCACCCAGAATTTCAATTCCTTCTACAACGGGAGCGTCTATCCGAACGGAAACCTCGTATTCATGAACAACGGGACCATCACGAATTACAACCGGGTCATCCAGGCCACCAGCGGGGCTGCGACCAACTCGCCCATCCCGCCCGGGTACGTGCCGATCTGCGCCAGGCAGGGCGCCACCGTCGCTGGCTGTTTCCTGCCTTCCGAGGTGATGCACGTCGAGGAACGGACCAGGGCTGCTTACCTCATGCTGAGCTTCGGCGGCGATAACGCGAAACTCTTCGGGCGCATCAGCGTCGTGGGCAATGTCGGCGCACGCGTCGTGCGAACGGAGGAGGTCAGCAGCGGCAGCATCGAGTTCCCCCCTGCCACCGATGTGACGAGCCTCGCTCCATGCAACACCCCGCTGGCCGCCGGAAGCGTCGTCAACCCAAGCTGCTACCTGACTTCGTCCATAGTGGCATTCGCAAACAGCGGTGGCTCCCCGAGCTCGGAGTTGTTCGCCTATACGAACGTGTTGCCGAGTTTCAATGTCCGCTTCGGCCTCGACTCCGAGGACTTCATCCGCTTCGCCTATTCGAAGGCGATGAGCCGCCCGGATATCGGCCTGCTGCGCAACTACGTGCAGGTGACCACGCCGGAGCTCGACACCTCTGCCGATTCTCCCTACGTCGTGTACAACTCGCCTACCGCGGCGCACATCCCCGCGAACGTGGTCGGGTACAATTTCATCTTCATGGCCAATGCGGGCAATACGGGTCTGCGGCCCGAGACGGCCGATCAGTTCGATCTGTCCTTCGAGCGGTACTTCTCGGCCGCCGGAGCTCTGACGCTCGATCTTTTCTACAAGAAGCTCTGGGACGCCCTCGGGGTCTCGAAGTTCACGCGCGACCTCAGCAACAATGGCTCGACACAGGCCGTGGAGATCACAGGGCCGGACAACGTGCATGACGGCGGCAGGCTCGACGGCGCGGAGCTCGACTTCGAGACGTATTTCAGGTTTTTGCCGGGCGTTCTCCAGGGACTCGGAATGCAGGCCACTTACACCTATGTGGAGCAGTCGGGAATCAATAACACGGACCTGGTCGACAATCCGAATCCCCTCGTCGGCGGACAGGGCTCCTTCGGCGCAGGGGTGAGCACGGCGGGAGGCGTCGTGATCGACTCCCACGCGCTCGCGGGCGTTTCCAAGCACTCGTTCAATCTCGTGGGTCTCTACGAGTACGGGCCTCTGGGGGTTCGCCTCGCGTACAACTGGCGCTCGCGCTATCTCACCGACAATCTCGACTGCTGCATCGGGCTGCCCATATTCCAGAAGGCGGCAGGCTATCTCGACGGCTCGCTGCGCTATTCGATCGGCAAGCACGTGGCGCTGACGTTCGATGTCGCGAACATTCTGGACACCACCACGGTCTACCAGCAGCAGATCTTCGGCGACTCTGCGGCGACTCCCGGAGCCAAGCCGGTCTACATGGACTCGGCATGGTCGCGCGCCGGGCGCCGCTACCAGTTCGGTATCCGGGCGAAGTTCTGACTGGGGGAAATCGCCGTCTCGGGGGTCGAATCTGGATGTGATCCTCTCGAGGCGGAGACACTCAAGCGTGTATTTCCAGGACGAGACGCTCGGTAATGTCGCCGACGAGCTGATGCGATATACCCATCTCAAGATCGAAATCAGCGATCCCGCGCTGCGACAGCTGCGAGTCGGGGGTACGTTCCGCACCGGTCCGGAGGGAGCGGATGCACTGCTGAAGTTGCTGCACGACGGGTTCGATATGACCATCCGGCGTGACGGCCCGAACCGCGTCTACATCGAAGGGCCCGGCCGGTAACGCTAACACGTCGCCTGAGGGGCGCCGCGCCGTGCGGCGCTCGATCGTTGGATTCGAATCTCGCGAAAATCGACCGGGGGTTTTTCCTCTCTCGTTGGTCGTAATGGTAAGTGGCTCGCGCGCGGGGTGCGCGCAGCCTCTACGCAAGACCACGAGCTGAGGGGGTATTCGTGAAGACGACCAAGAGCGCCGTTCATCGGGCCGTATTGCAGGCGCTGGCCTGCGCCTCCGGACTGGCCCTCGCCGCGCCGCATGCGGTGAGCGCCGACCAGGCAAAGATCGACATCGCCTCGCAACCACTGCCGAAGGCGGTCAAGACGGCGGAGAAGACTACCGCCGCCGGCAAGTCACGCGGCGCGCCAGCCGCCGATCCGCACAAGCGCGCGCCGACGGGAGCCAACTCCAGCGGGCGCGACCCGATCAGGCTCGCGGCCTCGGCCTCGGCCCCGGCCGCGGACCTACCGGCGGCGACTGACAGCTCGGCAAGCGGCGTGCAGACTGAACCGCTGGCCGAAGTCATCGTCGTCGGCCAGAAGGAGGCGATCTCCAGCGCTCTGCGGCTCAAGAAGGAGGCTCCCACGATAGTGGACTCGGTCACCGCGACCGACATAGGCGCCTTCCCCGACAAGTCGGCCTCCGAGTCGCTGGAGCGCCTGCCCGGCATCACCGTGAGCCGTCTGCAATCCGACGATGACAGTACGCATCCTTCCGGCGAGCCCACCGGCGTTCTCATTCGCGGCCTGCCGCTGGTCCGCACCGAATTCAACGGCCGCGATGCCTTCACGGCCGATTCGGGTCGTGGGTTGCAATTCAACGATGTCTCGCCGGAGCTGCTGAGCCGGATCGACGCGTACAAGAATCAGACCGCCGACATGATCGAGGGCGGCCTCGCGGGAACCGTTGACCTGGTCACGCGGCTGCCGTTCGACCAGCGAGGTCCGGTGCTGGTGGCTTCCGGCCAAGGGGATTACGACGACCGCGGAGGCAAGACCGAACCAGCCTATTCCGTGCTTGCCAGCGACTCGTGGAATACGGATGTCGGCCGCTTCGGCCTGCTCGGCGACTACTCTGCGTCTCATGTGGTCACGCGCACCGAGAGCGTGATCGATGACAAGATCGACACGTACTGCTCGTCGGGTTACGGCACGGCGGCTCATGCCATCGTTAACCCGGATGGAAGCATACCGTGCACTTCCAATCCCTTTGGCGGTACGGGCTGGGCGTTCGCTCCGGACGGCATACGCTATTCGCAGGTAGATTACAATCGCCACCGGTTCGGGTTCAGCGGGGCGGCCCAATACCAGAACCCCGCGAACACGGTGCTCGCGACGCTGCAATACACGGATTCGATCTACCACAATGCCTGGCTCGAGGACGCGAGCCACGCGATTCTCGACGGCACCTATTACGGCACGCCCGCATTCGACCCGCGCGGCAGTACGATCGTGAGTCCTCTCGCCGGCACGGGGCCGCTGGTATTCGGCCCCAACGGCATGCTGCAGTCGGGGACCATCGTGCAGCCTCATGGCAGCTGGCTCAACAGCAACTCGCCGAACCTGCAGGATGACATCAATACCGGCTCAGCCGTGCCGGGAGAGCCGTTCGTCAACGACTGCGGCCCCGGGTTTACTTGCGCGTCGCAACAGGATGGGATGTATTTTCAGAACGAGACGCGGGACTTCGATCACGCGGAGGGTGAGAAGGACTTCTCGGCCGATGTCAAGTGGGACATCACGTCCCGCTTACACAGTCGCTTCGACGCGCAATACATCAAATCCTATGTAACCAATAACGATATCCTCGTTGCGACCGGTTCCATGGCGAACTACCAGTACAGCACGAACTCGGACGGCACGCCGCAGGTCAGTCTGCTGCCCGGGTCGAACGTCAACTATGCGCCGGGCGGCCTCTCGAACCCGCACAACTATTGGATTCCGTTCATTCAGGGTCACGATGAGAACGACGGTGGCACGGAACAGGCCTATCGCGGCGACCTGACGTACGATATCAGTCCGGGGTCGTGGCTGGATTCGCTCAGCAGCGGCGTTCGGTTTGCGGATCGCAGGCAGGATGTGCGCTACTCCGCGTTCAACTGGACGCCCATCGCCGCCACCTGGAACTGTAACGGGCCCGGGTTCAACGCCGACAACACGACGCCGGCCCCCTATCCGGCGGGCTGCGGCGGCGGACAGGCCGAGTTCAACGGCTACGGGGCCGGCATCTGGGGCGCCAATAACTTCAATTCCTTCTACAGCGGCAGCGTCTATCCCAACGGAAATCTGGTGTTCATGAACAACCAGACCATTACGAATTTCCCGAAGGTCATCTCCTCCTTGAGTGGCGCCGCGACCAACTCGCCCATCCCGCCGGGGTACGTGCAGATCTGTGACAGGCAGGGCACCATGGACTGTTATCTGCCCTCCGAGGTCATGCACCTCGAGGAGCGGACCAAGGCCGCGTACCTGATGCTGAACTTCGGGGGTGACGACGCGAATCTCGGACGCATCAATGTCGTGGGCAATGCCGGCGTGCGCGTCGTGCGGACGGAGGAATTCAGCACCGGCAGCGACGAATTTCCCGCCTCCACCGAGCTCACGAGCCTGGCTCCGTGCGGCACCCCGCTGTCGGGCGACAACATCGTCAACGCGAGCTGCTATCTGACCCCGGGCGATCTCGCGTTCGCGAACAGCGGCGGCACGCCGGGCACTGTGGAATTCGCATATACCCACGTGTTGCCCAGCTTCAACGTCCGCTTCGGCCTGGATCCCAAGGACTTCATACGCTTCGCCTATTCGAAGGCGCTGAGCCGGCCGGATATCGGCCTGCTGCGCAACTACGTACAGATCAACGCGCCGACCATCGACCAGACGGCGAGCTCGCCCTATATCGTGTACAGCTCGCCGACCGCGGCGCACATTCCCGCGAACGTGGTCGGATACAATTTCCTCTTCCAGGCCAATGCGGGCAACACCGGACTTCGGCCCGAAACGGCCGATCAGCTCGATCTGTCCTTCGAGCGCTACTTCTCGGCGACCGGAGCCGCGACGGTCGATTTCTTTTACAAGAAACTGTCGAACGCGCAAGGGGACGCGCAATATACGCAGAACTTCACCAACAACGGCTCGACCCAGGCCGTGCAGGTCACGGGCCCGGTCAACGTGAAGGACGGCGGCAATCTGAGTGGGGCGGAGCTCGATTACGAGACGTATTTCAAGTTCCTGCCGGGATTCCTCAAGGGGCTCGGAATGCAGGCCACTTACACCTATGTGCATCAGTCGGGAATCAACAACACGAACCTGATCGACAACCCGAACCCCTTGGTCGGCGGGCAGGGCTCGTTCGGCGCCGGGGTGAACACGGCGGGGGGAGTCGTGATCGACTCCCACCAGCTCGCGGGCGTTTCCACGAACTCCTACAATCTCGTGGGCCTGTACGAGTACGGCCCGGTGGGGGTCCGCCTCGCGTACAACTGGCGCTCGCGCTTCCTCACTGATAACCTCGACTGCTGTATCGGGCTGCCCGTATTCCAGAAGGCGGCGGGCTTTCTCGACGGCTCGCTGCGCTATTCGATCGGCGAGCACGTGGAGCTGTCGCTCGACGTCGCAAACATCCTGGATACGACTACGGTCTACCAGCAGGAAATATTCGGCGATTCATCGGCGACCCCCGGAGCCAAGCCGGTCTACATGGACTCGGCGTGGGCGCGGGTCGGGCGGCGCTATCAACTCGGTATCCGGGCGAAGTTTTGAGCGTGGCTAGGTGAGCGCGATGTCGGGGAGCGGAATCGGCTCGGCGCCGCTGCACATCGTCATCCTGGGCGGTGGGACGGCCGGGTGGATGAGTGCAGCGGCCTTCCGCCGGCAGCTCCCAGCACGGGATTACAGCATCACGCTGGTGGAGTCGGACGAGATCGGAACCGTGGGAGTCGGCGAGGCGACGCTGCCGAGCATCAAGGGATTCAACGACATGCTCGGGATCGACGAGTCCGACTTCATGCGCCGGACCCGGGCCACCTTCAAGCTCGGAATCGAGTTTTGCGGCTGGGATCGCCCCGATGAGCGCTACACACATCCCTTCGGGGCGTTTGGCGAGCCGTGGGGCGGCGTGGAATTCCAGCATCACTGGCTGCGGGCGCGGCTCGCGGGGCGGCAATGCGCGCCTCTGCAGGAATACTCGTTCTCGGTAGCAGCCGCGGTGAGCAACGTCTTCGAGCCGCCGGAGAAGGACTCGAAGTCGATCCGCTCGACGTACTCTTATGCGTACCACCTCGATGCAAGCCTCTACGCGGCATTCCTCCGGTCGTGGGCGATCGAGCGGGGCGTGCGGCGGATCGAAGGGCGGGTCGGCGAGATCCGGCGCCATCCGGAGACGGGCAACATCACGGAATTGGTCCTGAAGTCGGGCGCCCGCATCGCCGGAGACTTCTTCATCGACTGTTCCGGATTCCGGGCCGTGCTGCTCGGAGGCACGCTCGGAGTTCCATGGCAGGATTGGACTCACTGGCTGCCGTGCGATCGCGCGCTCGCCGTGCCGTGCGCCAGGGTCGAACCGCTCACGCCCTACACCCGCGTGACCGCCCGCTCGGCCGGCTGGTGCTGGCGAATTCCCCTGCAGCACCGCACGGGCAACGGATATGTCTTCTCCAGCCGCTTCATCGGTGACGACGAGGCGGCACTCAGTCTGCTCGCCGGCCTCGAGACGCCGGCGCTCGGCGAGCCGCGGCTGTTGCGCTTCTCAGCCGGACGGCGGGAGCGTGCCTGGGCGGGAAACTGCGTGGCCATCGGTCTCGCGGGCGGATTCCTCGAGCCGCTCGAGTCCACCAGCATCTACCTGATCCAGGCGGCCGTCCTCGACCTGCTGCATCTGATGCCGGACCGGCGTGACGGCGGCATCGATCCGCGCCTGAGCGCCGAATTCAACCGCCTCACCGACTGGCAGTATGAGCGCATCCGGGACTTTCTCGTGCTGCACTACACGGCCAATCGCCGCTTCGGAGAGCCTCTCTGGGACTTCGTGCGCTCGATGGCACTGCCGCAGAGCCTGCAGCACAAGCTCGAGCTGTTTCGCTCGCGCTGCGCGCTTCCCAACTACGAATACGGCCTCTTCAGCCGCGACAGTTGGCTCGCCGTGCTGGTGGGACAAGGCATCATGCCCAATGGGTACGATCGTCTCGCCGATGCGCTGCCGCTCGCCGCGCTCGAGCGGCGTTTGGCGGAGTTCCGGACGCGAATCGGCGCCGCGATCGCCTCCATGCGCTCCCACGACGAGTACGTGGCCGCTCATTGCGCTGCGGCTGAGGCGAAGAGCCTGGCGGGGGCGGTGGGATGAGGGGCGATCGGCAGGCTCCATCCGTCATCGTCCTGGGGCGCGACATCGATCTGTGGCTGACGGTTGCCGCCATCTCGTCCGCGCTCGCCGACTCGGGGGTGAAGGTCGAAGCCGTCGAGCTTCCAAGTCGATTGAGTCCGTCCGACATTGCCGCGACGTTGCCGCCTCTCGAGGCCTTTCACGCCAAATTGGGCCTCGGGGAGGCGGAGGTCCTGCTCGCAACGGCGAGCGCCTTTTCCTTCGGGCAGAACTTCACCAGCCTCTCGGGAAGGCCGTCGTCCTTCTTTCATGCCTGGGGGACCCATGGCATGCCGCTCGACGACATCGAGTTCTTCCACATCTGGCGGCAAGCGGGCCGGCTCGGCCTGAGCGTACCGCTGCAGGGCTTCTGCCTGACCGCGGTCGCTGCGCAAAACGGCCGCATGCTGGTGCCGGACGAATCCGCGTACGCATTCGGTCGCACCGACTACGGCTACCATTTGCATACGGCGTCGTACGTTGTCCTGCTGAAGTCGATCGCGAGCGCACATGGCGTCCGGCTGCACGAGGCACGAGACGTCGAGGTGGTGCGAAACGACGAGCAGTCCGCGATCGCGGCCCTGGTACTCGATGGGTCACGGCGGGTGCAGGCCGATCTTTTCGTGGATGCGAGCGGCGCCGATGCCGTGCTCCTCGGCGGCGCTCTCGGAGCACCTCTCCGTTCCTGGCGGGACTGTCTCGCCGCCAAGCGCGTGCTCTTCGCGCGGGCGCCGGTCTTCACGTCGATACCACCCTTCGCGGAAGTTCGCATCGGACCCGACGGCTGGACGGCGCTTCATCCCACGCGGGCTGCGACCGGAATCGTTCATACGTTCGACAGCGGAAGTGATGCCGCCGCCGCCGCCGCTGCCGCGGCAGCAGCCGGGATCGAGCTCGCAGATGCCACACTCCGCGTCTTCGAACCCGGAATGCGTGCGGACCCGTGGCAGGCGAACTGCATCGGTGTCGGCGAAGCCGCATGCGTCTTCGATCCGATTCACGACGTCGGTATTCACGCTCTGCAGCTCGGAATCGTGCATCTGTTGAGCCTGTTTCCGGTCGCTGATGACTTCACCGCGGAGCGCCGCGAATACAACCGGACCATGCGCGCTCGCTTCGAGCGCATCCGCGACTTCCAATGCGCTCTTTACGCGCTGTCGCCATCCGATGGTCCGTTCTGGCAACGCAACCGCGAGCTGCGCATGCCCGACACTCTCCGGCACAAGGTCGAGACGTTCCGCGCCCGTGGGCAAATCGCCACGATGGAGGACGAGACGTTTCTTGCCGACAGCTGGCGTGTCCTCTTCACGGGGCTCGGCATCGTGCCCGAGAGTCAGCCGCCGGCCATCGGGCGAATCCCGCCGCAGCGCCTGCGGGAGGAGATCGAGCGCACGCTCGAGCTCATCCGCCGAAAAGTGCTCGAGCAGCCGCGGCACGACGACTATCTCGCGAGCTTTTGCGGCGGCTCCCCGGTCTGATTCCGCCGCCACGCAGGTCAGGAGATCCATGCAGATCGTCCGCGGGTATACACTACTCTTGCTCGCGACGGCCCTATGGGCGCTCGCAGCATCGCGCGCCAGTGCCGCCCCGATCAGCGTGCCTCTGGACCATGGCGTGCTCGAGTTATCCCTGGTCGCAGATGACGTCCTGCATGTCCACTTCCTCCCGGAAGGCAAGGCAAGCGCTGCCACTCTCGTCATGGCACCCGATGCAGCGGTTGCCGCTTTGAGCGCAGTTTCGGTGCTACGGCATGGGCACAGGATCGTACTGCGCAACGACAAGGTGCGCGTGGTCTTCGATGAAGCAACACGAACTCTCGAGCTGTTCACGAGCGGCAGGGACCGGGCGTTGCTCACCGAGCCGCGGCTCGAGACCCTGAGACAGGGCGTCGTTGCGCTGAGATTTCCGAACGGCGCGGCTCTCTACGGCATCGACGGCTTCAACATCTATCAGCGGCCAAAGGCCGGTCTCTTGCGCCGCGGCATTCAGGCGGCAAAGGCCGGGGAGCAGGGCAATGCCGGCGCGCCGCTGGTCTGGAGCACGGCGGGCTTTGCGGTACTCGTGGACAGCAAGGGAGCGACATTCAATTTGCATGGAGCCGCTCTCAGCGTCGCGAAGCTTTCGCGGCCCGACCCGGACTTCTATCTGATCGCCGGCGGCCCGAAGGCCATTTTCGCCGCGATCGCGGACCTGAGCGGCCACGCGCCGCTGTTTCCCAGGTGGTCGCTGGGTTTCATCAACAGCCAATGGGGAATCGACCAGGCGCAGCTGCTGCAGATCGTGCGCGGCTACCGCTTGCGGCACATCCCGCTCGATGCCTTTTCGCTCGACTTCGACTGGAAGGCCTGGGGTCAGGATCACTACGGCGAGTTTCGCTGGAACGAGCGCAAGTTTCCCGACGGCCCGAGCGGCAAGCTCGGCCGCGAGCTCGCCGGCCTCGGCGTGCACCTGATCGGCATCATGAAGCCGCGCATCCACGTGGCGACGGAGGAGGGCCGGTACGCGACCGGGCAGCGCCTGTGGGTCGCCAGCGAGAAGCCGAGCGTCGACTACTTCTCGCACGAGCTCGTGAGGGATCTCGATTTCGACGAGCCGGCCGCCCGAGCCTGGTTCTTCAATCCGGCGCTCGAGCACAGCTTCGACACCGGGATCGTCGGCTGGTGGAACGACGAGGCCGATGAGGACGGGGATGATACGGAGTTCCTCAACATGGAGCGGGCGCTCTACGATGGCCAGCGCCATCATTCCGCAGAGCGAGTATGGTCGCTCAACCGCAACTTCTGGCTGGGAGCGCAGCGCTACGCGTATGGGCTCTGGTCGGGGGATATCGACACGGGTTTTCGCAGCATGGCGGAGCAACGCCCGCGGATGCTCAGCGCCATGGACGTCGGCGAAGCCTGGTGGGGAATGGATGGCGGCGGCTTCCACGGACGTCCCGGTCCGCAGAACTACGCCCGCTGGATCGAGTTCGGCGCCTTTGCGCCGATATTCCGCGTGCACGGCGACCACGGACAGCGGCGGCAGCCCTGGCTCTACGGTCCGGTTGCCGAGCGGGCCGCCACCCGGGCGATCCGCCTGCGCTACACGCTGCTGCCGTACATCTACTCTTACGCCTGGCGCGATACCCGCACGGGAGTCGGTCTGGTGCAGCCGCTGCTCTTCGACTGGCCCGACGATCCGCATGTGACCAATGACTCGGCGGCGTGGCTGTTCGGCGACTGGCTGCTGGTGTCTCCGATCGTCGCGCCGGACGCGCGCGAAAAACAGCTATATCTGCCGCACGGTGTCTGGACGAGCTGGAGCACCGGTGACGTTTACCTCGGTGGGAGAACGATCACCGTGCCCGTCGACAGCGAAAAATGGTCGGACATCCCGCTCTTCATCCGCCAGGGTGCGATCATTCCGCTGCAGGGGTTGACGGATTACGTCGGGCAGCATCGCGTGAATGAACTGTCAGTGAGCGTATTTCCCGCAGCGCAGCCCACTTCGTTCGACTACTACGATGACGACGGGGAGACCTATGCCTACCAGCACGGTGCATATTTCCTGCAGCGCATAACAGTACAAACGAGCGATGGAGCGGTCCGCGTCGAAACCGCTGCGCCTGGCGGGACATACCATTCCGACCTGAAGAACTACATCTTCGCCGTCCACCGCGTGCTTGCGCGGACGGCGGAGCTCGATGACCGCCCGTTACCCGAAGTCTCCAACCTCACTGCGCTGCGCCGCTGCCGCGCCGCCTGCTGGGCGATGGGAGGAGACCGCTTCGGTGGCGTCACTTACGTGACGGTGCCCGTCGACGCGCCTCACAAACTGCTTTTGCGCGATGCTCCGTGAGCGCCGGGTCCGGTCAAGGACTTCAGAAAAGCATAGAGCCGCTCGTCATCGGCGTAAGCGACACCGGCGTGATCCCGCTGGGTGGCGCGATCGTGCAGCAGAGCATTTATGACACGTTGATGCGCGGCCCCGAGCAGGCCATCGAGTTCCTCCACGGCTACACCTACTCGGGCCATCCGATCGCCTGCGCCGCGGGCCTCGCGACGCTCGATGTGCTGGCGAGCGAGAACCTGGTCGGCCGGGCGGCGCAACGCCCGCTCAGTTTAAATTAATATCGATAAACGATAGTGCCATTTGATCGTGAAGTCCCGCCCGCGCTAAACTCATCGATGCACGCATAGCGATAACCGATATTACAAGCCGCTGCGAGCTCGCGGCCGGGGAGTCAGTCGTATGCAAGATCTTCGAGGCGATTCCCAGGCGTTTCACCGGTCGCGCCGGCGCCCGCCGCGCCGGCGGCTCGTTGCCCGCGTGATCGCCGGCGCATTGTTGGCCGCCCCGGCCTTCGCGCAGCAGCAGGGTGCGGCGGAAAGTGCCGCGAGCACCGATGCAGGGCAGGGGCTCCAGCTCGAGCAGGTAGTCGTCACCGCCACCCGCCGTGCGGAGGCGATCAACAAAGTGCCGATGAGCATCTCCGCGCTGACGCAGGTCAACATGGACATGCGAGGGATCAAGGACATCCAGGATGTCGCGCGCTTCACTCCCGGTCTCTACATCGACAACGCCGGCACCAACAATATCTCCATTCGCGGCATCGCCTCGACCGGCGGGGCGGGGACGACCGGGATATACATCGATGACACCCCCATCCAGATGCGTGCGCTCGCTTTCAACCCCGATGAGGCGTTACCGCAGGCGTTCGACCTGGAACGCGTCGAGGTACTGCGCGGGCCGCAGGGCACGCTGTTCGGCGCCGGTTCCGAGGGCGGAACGGTGCGCTACATCACGACGCCTCCCAGCCTGACGAAACCGAGCATTTACAGCCGTGATGAAGTTTCATACACCCAAAATGGCTCTCCGAGCTATGAAGCCGGCGTCGCGGCGGGCATGCCGATCATCGACGGCAAGCTTGGCGTTCGCGCCACCGTCTGGTACCGCCATGACGGCGGCTACATCGACCTGGTCGACCCGGTGAGCCTGAGCACTGTCGAGCACAACGCCAACTACGCCAACTCGGCGCTGGTGCGGCTCGATGCGATCTGGGCGATCAACGATCGCTGGCATGTGCGGCCGGGCTTCTACTACCAGAGCCGGGTCTCGAACAATACCGACGACTACTGGCCGCTGTACTCCAACCCGGGCCAGGGCCGCTTCGTCAGCGCCGATCCGGACCGCCGCGAGCGTCCCGACAAATTCTACCTGCCATCGCTGCAGCTCACGGGCGATTTCGGCAAGTTCCAGCTCATCGAGAACACCTCGTACTACCACCGCAACGACACCTCCGGCTACGAGGGCACGATCTACAATCTCGGCTTCTATCAGTCCGGAGCGGTGTTCGCATCCGTGGCGAACGGATTACCGCTGCTGCTCGATGGCAGCGGGCTGCACTTGCCGGACGGCGCAACGGATTACCGCTCGCCGGCCTCCGTCGACAACCGCCAGCAGAACTTCATCGAGGAGGTGCGGCTGCAGTCAAGCGATCCGGACTTCGCGCTCACCTGGACGACCGGCGTCTTTTTCTCCGACGACCGGCAGAGCTACCTCGAGCAGATCCACGACCCGTTGCTCGAGGAGCTGACGCAGGCCTACCTGGGCGAGGATTACGGCTCGGTGTTCTGCAACTTCGATGCCACGCTCGGCGAGTGCACGGCTCCGTACCAGCCGATACTCTATGACCCGCGTTTCCCGAACGATTCGTACTTTCTGCAGACCTACTCGAAGGACACCCAGATCGCCTGGTACGGTCAGGCAACCTACGCGTTCACCAAGCGGTGGCAGCTCACCCTCGGCGCACGCGAGTCGCGCATGCGCTACACCTTCGACACTTTGACCGGCGGTCCGCAGCTGTTCCTCACGCCGCAGACCGGCAGCGGCAGCAAGACGGAGATGGCGTTCACGCCCAAGGTAAGCCTCTCGTACCAGTACGACAACGACAATCTCTATTACGCGACGTACGCCAAGGGCTTTCGGCCAGGGGGTGCGAACAATCCGGTGCCCTACGCGGCCTGCGCGACGGACTTCCAGAATTTCGGCATCAATGCCGCGCCGCCGACCTTCAGCTCCGACTCGGTCAACAGCTACGAGATCGGAGCGAAGAACAATTTCGCGGGGCGGGTGCAGCTCGCGACCAGTGTGTACTACATCAAATGGAACAACATCCAGCAGACGGTGGTGCCGCCCGTCTGTCAGATCTCGTTCATTGCCAACCTGGGACAGGCAGTCGCAAAGGGTGCCGACCTGCAGCTCGACATAGCGCTCGACGAGCACCTCACGGTCGAGGCCACCGCCGGATACACCGATGCGCGATATAGCCGCGACGCCAGCTTCTCTGTCTCGGAACTCACCCCGATCGTGAGCAACGGCGATGCCATCACCGGGCAGAGCGGCCAGCCGGGGCCGCCGGTCACCGCTTCGATCGGGTTGCAGTACGACTTCCAGCTGTTCGAGCACAGCTCGTTCGTACGCTTCGACGATGAGTTCGAGGGGCGGGCCAAGTGGCTGTCGCCGCAGCAGGACCCGAACACGCAGCAGTACGACGGGGCGAATTATGTGCTCGGCTCGACCAACTACATGTCGATGCGGGCGGGCATGCGCTTCGGCGAGTGGCGCATCGAGGCGTTCGTCAATAACGTCGCGAACAGCCATACCATCACCAACTACGCCTGGTCGATCGACCCCGGCTTGTGTGCGACCCCGACGCCTGCTTGCGAAGCGGCGACGCGATTGCAGACGCAGTGGGCCTTGCCGCCGCGCGCTTTCGGTCTGACGGGCGTTTACCGTTACTGAGAGGGTGATGTTACGAGCGCTTGACCTGCAAGGCCCTGAACCGGCCCGTGGCGGACAGCTGCTCGTGCTGGGCCTGCGCGGTCCAGAGCGCGTTGCGGCGGGCTACGAAGGGACTCTTCGACAGCTGCTCCAGTGAGCGCGCCGGGGCGAACAGGAATCCCTGCCCGGCGACGCAGCCCAATGCCAGAAGGGACGCGACCTGCGGCTCGAGCTCGATACCTTCGGCCACGGTGTCCAGGCCCAGCGTTTCACCCAGCGTGATGACCGCGCGCGCGAGATCCGGCCCGTCATCCGAGCTGGTCAGGCCGCTGACGAAGGAGCGGTCGATTTTCAGGATGTCGATGGGGAAGCGGTGCAGGTAGGACAACGACGAGTAGCCCGTGCCGAAGTCGTCGATCGCCAGCTTCACTCCGAGCGCCTTGAGGCGATGGAACCGCTCGAGGTTGATCTCGGTGTTGTACATCATGGTGCTCTCGGTCAGCTCGATGACGAGATTGCCCGACTCGAACCCCGATGTCTGCAGCGCTCCGAGCACATCCTGGACGAGCTCGCCATGCTGGAGGTGACGGGCCGAGATGTTGACGGCGAGCCGCAGCCCGGAGGCGCCGGCGACCGAGTTGCGCCAGGCGCAGACGTCGCGGCACGCCTGCTTCAGCACCCAGCGGCCCAGGGCGGCGATCTGGCCGCATTCCTCCAGCACTTGAATGAAGCTGGCGGGCATCAGCACGCCCGCCTCGGGATGGCGCCAGCGGACCAGTGCCTCGACACCCAGGAGGCTGCGGGTGCCGAGGTCCACGATCGGCTGGTACTCGAGAAAGAACTCCTCGTTGGCGAGCGCACGGCCGATGTCGGCCTCCAGGCGCAGCCGCTCGTGCAGCAGCTTCTGCATCTGCGGCTGAAAGGTCACGTGGCGGTTCTTGCCGGCCGCCTTGGCGTGGTACATGGCGAGATCGGCGTTGCTGAGCAGCTCCTTGGCGGCGGTGTCGGCTGCGGAGAAGGCCACGCCGATGCTCGCGGTCACGCGAATGTCGCGGCCGTCTAGCAGGAAGGGTGCTCCCAGCGACTCGATCAGCCCATCGGCGACGCGCTTCACCGTGGCAGCCGTCGCGACGCCTTCGAGCAGCACGCCGAACTCATCGCCGCCGAGCCGGGCAACCGTATCGGAAGTCCGGGTGGTCTGCACGATGCGCTGCGCAACGGCCTGCAGCAGCCGATCGCCGGCGTCGTGCCCGAGAGAGTCGTTGATGTTCTTGAAGTTGTCGACGTCGAGGAACATCACGACCGCGCAATTGCCGCCGCGCTGCGCGCGGGTGAGCGCATGCTGGACGCGGTCGCGGAACAGATTGCGGTTGGCGAGCAGCGTCAGGGGATCGTGGAAGGCGAGCTGGCGCAGCTTTTCCTCCAGCACCTTGCGCTCGCTGATATCGCGAAAGTTGAGCGCGAGGCCGCGGACCGCCGGGTCGTCGCTGAGGTTGCTGCCCACGCCTTCGATCACCCGCGCGCCGCGCTCGATCCGCAGCTCGACCGGACCCACGACTCCGGCAGGGGTGCGGGCGATCTCCTCGAGAAAGCCCCGCAACCGCTCGCCGTCTTCGCCGCCCCACAGCTCCGGCAGGCTCCTGCCGGTGATTTCCTCGGGCTTCAGGCCAAGGGTGCGCGTGGTGGCCGGTGAGGCGAAGCGCACGACCCAGTCACCGCCGATGATCATGATGACGTCGGAGGCGTTCGCGACCAGCGATGCGTAATGCTCTTCCGTCATGCGAAGCACCACCGCCTGGCGGAACATCAGCAACAGGGTGAGCGCGAATACGACGCCGATCATCAGAGTCGCCTGACCGCCGAGGCCGCCGCGGCTGAGGTAGATGAGCACCAGAAATGCAGCCGCCATCGCCGCGTAAGGTATTGACCTCCCCAGCGCCCCCGACGTACGTGACGTCTCGCGCACGGGCGTCGCAACCGCACGCATCTGCGCGCGTCCGGCAGCCGTCAGCGGCAGGTAACAGCAGAGATATATGATGTCCTGGACGCCGCCGGGTACGTAGTAGCCGTTTACTTTCCCGAGGGACCAGATGATATCGGCTAGAAACATGGTGGCGAAGCCGGTGAGCAGCAGCAGCGGAATGCGCCACCCGCCGGCATTCCCCGAGCCGGTGAGCAGCAGCACGCCGAACACCAGCAGACAGAAGCTGTCGAGTGCCAGGTAGGCTTCGCTCAGCGCTTCCTTGAGAATTCCGAGCTGCGCATGCATGGCCGCGGGCTCGACCACCAGGTACCAGAAGAACGCACCGAAGCCGACGACGAAAATGGTGGTATCCAGGGACAGCTGCACCCACGGCACACGCATCGCGGCCGCCCGGATCAACCACAGCGCCGAGGCCGCGAGCGGCAGATAAAACGCGCAGTAGAGGACGTCAGAGGGGCCCGGGAACGGGTCGCGTCCCATCAGCCAGGAGACGAGGCCCATGACATCGCCGATGAAATAGAGCGACAGCGCGCCGGTGAGCGACCACCAGGCCGAGCGGAGCGGACCTGGGGCCATGCGCCGCGCCGTGGCCGCCGCAACCGTGATGAAAGCGATCTGCGCCGGCAGCTTGTAGGTCAGCCCGACATAGAAGATGACGTTCGGTCCGCCGGCGCCGCTCAGCATCCACGCCGCGCCGATCGCGACGTAGAATCCGAACACGACCATGAGCCGGTCGACCCAGGTCGGTACGACCGATAGCTCAAGGGAGCGTGCAGGTACTGCTACGGTGTCCATGTCTGCTGTCTGTGTGCGTGCCTCGGGCACAGGTCCAGGCGCAGGCGCGGCTCCAGTCAATATGGAGGTTGTCTGAGGCGAATGTACGGCAACGCCGCCGTCGCAGCGAGTGGCAACTCTGCCGGCGTGACGCAGTTCTCGGCGGGAAGGCCGCGAATTGTGCGCTTCCTTCACATCGCGGGAGCGGCTGCTACGCCAGCGCTCGCCGCAGCAGCACCAGCTGCCGGGCCCAGGCCCTCTCGGCCTCATCATGGTCGTAGACACGTGAGTCCGGTACGCACCAGCCGTGCATCGTTCCGGGGTAGACCTCGACCTCGGCGTGAAGGCGCGCCTTGGCGAACGCTTCCCGCAGGACGGTCTTTGCCTCGGGCTGCTTCTTGTCGTCGCTTGCGGCGATGGCCATGAGGTACTGCGCCTTGATGCGTGGAATCAGCAGATGCGGGCTGTCCGGCTTGTCGGTCACCAGCGCCGCGCCGTGGAAGGTTGCACCCGCGCCGATGCGGTCGGCGAATTCGGCGGCCACTCGCAGCGTGAAGGGTCCGGACATGCAGTAGCCCACGCTGGCCATCTTGTGTGCCTTGCTCACCGCGGGCTGTCTGTCGAGCCATGGAACGAAGACGCGTGCATCGCTCACGGTGACCCCGGGAGTGAGCGAGGCCGCCATTCCCATCAGCTCCTTGTGGATGGCCGGATCATTCAAGTCCGCACGGGGCAGGGAGGTCGGAGCTTTCTCGAGGCGATAAAAGGGATTGACGACCAGGACCGCGTAACCCGACTGAGCAAGCCGGTCCGCCATGTGGCGGAACGTGGGGCGCAGCCCGAAGATGTCGGGCCACATGAGCACCCCCGGATGGGTGCCAGCCGTGGGATGGGTGAAATAGGCATCGCAAACCCCATCCGGCGTCCGGATGTCGACGGGCGCGCCGGTGATGGCGGCCGCGTTCGCGGGTGGGGGCAGGAGTGAGGCGAGTCCGGCGCCTACCGTCAACAGACCGAACTGACGCCGCGACAGGGCGCTGCGCCGTGCATAGTCCATCCGATCGAAGTCGTCTTGGTCGCACATGGCTCCTCCGTCATCGGTAATACCCGCCGGCCGTCAATGGCCGGGAGCGGGTGGGGCGCATTGGTGCGCTCGGCGTCTGCAAGACCCTCCGGCGTTTCGCCGGCGGATCTCGCTGGGGTTTCTTCTGGCCATCAAACGAGCCCCATGGCTATTGCGCGCAAAACGGCTTTCGTACGGTCGCTCACGGCCAGTTTCGAGAAGATGCTCGATACGTGGTTTTTGACCGTTCCCTCGCTGAGCGCCAGTGCGGCCGCGATCTCGCGGTTGCCGATGCCGCTGGCCATCAGTCGCAGGATCTCCAACTCGCGCTCCGTCAGCGGCTCCAGGATGCCGGGAACATCGCCGCGCTGGGATTCCCTGATGCCGTCGCGCGCGAGGTTGGACACCAGCGGCGCGTAGAGGTAGGAACCGCCACCGGCGACCGTGCGAATGGCCTCGAGCAGGGTCTCGGGCGAAACGCCCTTGAGCAGATATCCGCGCGCGCCGGCCTTGACCCCCTGTATCAGGGCGATATCGTCCTCGAAGGTCGTCAACAGGAGAGTGGGCGGCAATCGGCCCTGCCGGGCGAGTCTCTCTATGACCTCCACGCCGCTCAGCTTGGGCATGCGAACGTCCAGCAGGAGGACATCGAGGTTGACGGACAATGCCGCGGCAACGGCTGCCTCGCCATCGTTCGCCTCGGCGACCACCTCGATCCCGCCCAGGAGCTTCAGCAGGGCTATCAGGCCGCTGCGGACCAGTGCCTGATCGTCCGCGAGTCCGACGCGGATCAAGACATGCCCTGCGCGAGGGGAAGTACGCCTCTGATCATGAAACCTGCGCCCTCCGTGCTGTTGACCGCCAGGCTGCCGCCGAGATTCTCGAAGCGCTCACGCATGCCCTCCAGTCCGTTGCCGGGAGTGAACCGGCCGCCGCGGCCGTCATCCTGTGCGGTGATGATGAGCCCGCCGGACTCGTTGTGTATCCCGATGACGAGCTCGCGCGCGCGGGAGTGTCGCATAGCGTTGGTAATCACTTCCTGAACGCAGCGGATGATCGTTTCCGCTCTCGCCGGATCCGAGACTGCAAGGTCGGGCGGCAGGTGCAGAACCACCCGCGGCTCTTGCGTGCCGGACGCCAGCGTCTCGAGCGCGGCGCGAAGGTCGAGCGGCTGGATCCTGAAACGGCTCACTACTGAGCGGACTTGCTCGAGGAGCTCGGCCGCCGCCGTGCGCGCATGCGCCACATGCTCGGCGGCGGTCCCGCTGGTGAGTCTGCCCGCGACATCGAGATGAATCGTGAGCGTGGCGAGCGTGTGGCCCATCACATCGTGCAGATCGCGGGCAATTCTCAGGCGCTCGCCGAGGCGCGCGCTTTCGTGCAGCAGCGCCTGCGCGGCGCGCAGCTCGGTGTTGGCACGGGCGAGCTCGTCGCGAGCGGCGATCTCGCTGCGGGCCAGCTGGGCGGCACAGAGCGCAAAAAGCTGCAGCCCGCCGCAAACCACGGCGACGAGGGCCGTCATGGCGCCCGTCTGGCCCGCGCACTGAATCGCCGCCAGCGCGATCACCTGCGCGATCGTTATCGCCAGCGCATGGCGGAAGTCGAGGAGCAGCGCGAGCTGCCACACGACCACGATCATGAGGAACGCCACGACGAAGTTGGGGTAGAGCCACGCCAGAACCAAGCCGGCGATCGTCTGCACGGCGAGCAGCCATGCCCGCCGCGGCGTCATCGCGATCGAGCCGTCGCGGGGCATGAGCCAGTATGCGGCCACGAAGGCGGCATACGTCAGGCACCATTTCAGGGCCCAGTGCGGGGTCGCGGCCAGGTGGGTGGGGTCGAACAGAAAGGCGTAGCCGGCCCGAAACGCCGCTCCCGCCACGATTGCGAGGCAGGCGTACCACAGAAGTCGATGTCGAAGTGCCAGCTGATCCACGGCGCACCTATGAGTGTGGCCCTGGAGTCTAGCGAAGGGGCGGAGTGCTGTCCCATGACTGCAGTCATGGGTGCCCGCCATGACCGGGGACACTTACGGCCCAGGGTACGCGCCGGCCAGACTGACCGGGTCAATTCCACTTACCGGAGACGGGACAATGAAGCGTTCAATCCTGGCGATCACCGCGATGGCGTACCTGGCCGCACTGACGGGCTGCCAGATACCCCCGGCACGGGCGGCCGATGCTCCTGGGGCGCTGAAAATGGGGACGAGCGACCCGACGCAGCCGAGTCCGGCCCAGTTCCGCACACTCCAGAAGCTGGTGGGCGGCAGTTGGGAGGCACGGCTGCCGGACAATAGGATCATCGTGGACACGTTTCAGTCGTTCGCCGCCGGCACCTATATCCTCGGCGAGGAGTGGGTCGACGGCAAGCAGATCACTTCCACGGTGTTTTACATGGTCGGCTCCGAGCTCTGGGCCGATCACTTCTGCGACTACGGGAATCAGCCCCGCTATAGGGTGAAGCCGACCGCGGATCCATCGGTCGTCGATCTGGAGTTTCGTTATGCGACCGATCTCGATGGGCATCCGCGGCACTTCCACTCGACGATATGGCATTACATCGATGCGACGCACATGACTCAGGACTGGCAGGTGCTCGGGGGCCCGAAAGGCAAGGCCGCCGTACATCTCGATTTCGTGCGCAAGGGTGCGGCGTCGTGAGGCAGACGTGGTGAGGAGGGCATCAATGCCCAGTTGTAGTCCCGCCGGGATTAGGATTGGGCCTCTCTACCGGGAGGCTTGCCATGTCTTTATCCTTGTACGCCGCCACGATCCCTGCTTATCGCCAGACCCTTGGAGCCGTCTCGGGGCTGCTGCGCACCGCCCAGGTGTTCTGCGGCGAGAAAGGGATCGAGGCCTCGGAGCTGATCCAGGTCCGCCTCGCTCCCGACATGCTGCCCTTCGCCTATCAGGTGAAGTCGACGGCGGTGCATTCTCTCGGCGCCATCGAAGGCGTGCGCAGGGGTGTTTTCTCTCCGGACCGGACTCCTCCGCCGGAGACATTCGCCGCACTCGAAGCCCGGGTGGCCGAGACCCTGTCCGCCCTCGAGGCGATCGCGCCTGCCGAGATCGAGTCCTTCATCGGTCGCGACATGCGCTTCGAGGCGCGCAGTCACCGGCTCGAGTTCACCGCCGAGGATTTCCTCCTCTCTTTTTCGCTGCCCAATTTCTACTTCCACGCAGCGACGGCTTACGCCATCCTGCGCTGGAAAGGCGCGCCGATCGGCAAGCGCGACTTCATGGGCCGGCTGCGATTGAAGGGGTGATCAGCGCACGGATCGATACCAGGCACCGCGGGCGGAGATCGCAGCGGGTAGATCGGCCGGAACGTCGGCCTCCGGCAGACGGAAATCCCCTCCCCTCAGGGAGGGGAAGACGTCAAGACTTGCCCTCATGCCCGGACATCCACACGACCTTCTGTCTCGAGCGGTGCTCCGCGCCGAGGATGTGTCGGTATAGCTCGGGCTTCCTGGCTTCGCGATAACGGTGGCCGCCGGACAGCCCGATCTTCTGATGACTGCAGGTTGCGATGGCAACGTCGTTGCCCAGATGCCGGCATTCGGCGATGACGTCCCCGAAGGGATCGATCACCATCGAGCAGCCGTTCTTGAGCTGATCGTCGTCCATGCCGATCGGGTTGGAGAATACGGCAAAGATGCCATTGTCGTAGGCCCGTGCCGGCAGCCACTTCATCAGCCAGGCCCGCCCCTTGAGACCATCGAACTCGGCGCGCAGGAGGGTAGGATCGTTCTCGCGGCTCCGCCAGAGCGCCGGATCGACGAAGCCCGCTCCTGGCCGCGTCGACGGCGTGCACATGGTCACGTGGGGCATGAAGATCACCTCGGCCCCCAGGAGTGCCGTGGCGCGTACGTTCTCCACGATGTTGTTGTCGTAACAGATCAGTATCCCGCACTTCCAGCCGCCGAGCTCGAAGACCGTGTAGGAGTTTCCGGGTCTGATGTGCGGATTGATGAAGGGATGGAGTTTCCGGTGCTTGGCGATTACACCGCCGCCGTCGAGGCAAACCTGGGCTTTGTACAACTCGCCGTCCTCGCCCCGCTCGAACAGCCCGGCCAGAACGGCGATCCCGTGACGACGGGCAATCCTCGCGAGCGCCTCGATGCTGGCGCCGCCGGGGATGTCCTCGGCCAGGTCCCAAAGCTGCTCCCTGGATAAGCGCCGGGCAAAGCTGTATCCGGTTATCGAGCACTCGTGAAAGGCGACTACTTCGGCGCCCGAGCCGGCCGCCCGTGCGGACAATTCCTCGATTGCCGCCAGATTGAATCCCTTATCGCCGCTGCGATTCTCGAATTGGGCGGTCGCAATTCTCAGTTCACTCGGCATGTTGGTGCAGCCTCGAATGATGTCGCCACGTGCCCTTCGGCTCGCCAGGTAGCATAATGGCGGACACGTTGCGCCGGAACCCTATGTGGAGCTTACGAACGCTGGCAGCGCACTTCAGCGGACCGCAGCTGCGCCTCCTGCCGCGGGGGGCGGATGAGCCGGGAGGTCCGCGCAGGCCCGATCCGCGCCTGGCAGCGCTTCTGGGACTGCTCATCACGTTGCTGCTCGTGCTCGGTGGGCTGCTCTTGGTGCACAAGCTGGGGCGCATGGCTCGTCTGCAGGATTGCGTGATGTCCGGTCGCACGAACTGCGCTCCGATCGATCCGAGCTCCGTGGTAAAACCGTAACGACGCTCCGGGCTGTGCACGGCTCTATTGCTGTGCGCAGGCGCCGCCATTGCGCGGGGACCGGCATCGCTGGAATCCCGCGTCCTGCCCTCACCGGCTGCGCCGGGCCCGGCCGAGCTGCCCTATATCAAGGTGCCCGCCGGTTCGATCGCGCTCACCCATGTGCGGGTGATCGATGGCACGGGGCAGTCGGCTCAGGCGGAGCGGACGAAAAAGGGCGGGGCTGTCATCAGTGCGTCATACAACCATGGTCTACTCCCGCGCATTTACAGTGAGCGAGCCACCCCACGGTGTCGGCCGCAGACGACCACTATCATTTCCGGACGATCTGGATCTCAGACATCCATTTGGGCACTCCCGGGTGCCAGGCCTACTATCTCCTCGATTTCCTGCGCACGCACAAGGCCAACACGCTCTATCTGGTCGGCGACATCCTGGACGGCTGGCAGCTGAAGAAGAGCTGGTACTGGCCGCAGGCGCACAACGACGTCGTGCAGAAGATTCTGCGCAGCGCGCGCAAGGGCACGAAGGTCATTTACGTTCCCGGCAATCACGACGAGCTGGTACGCCAGTTCATCGGGCTGCACCTGGGGGAGATCGCCATCATCGAAGAGGCGATCCATACGACCGCGGACGGCAAGCGGCTCCTGGTCGTGCACGGCGATTTGTTCGACAGCGTCATGCAGCATGCCCGCTGGCTCGCCCATCTCGGCGACTGGATGTACACCCTTCTTCTGGAGCTCAACCGCTGGCTCAACGCGATCCGTCAGCGCTTGGGGCTGCCGTACTGGTCGATGTCGCAGTACCTGAAGCATAAGGTGAAGAACGCGGTCAACTTCATCTCGGACTTCGAGCACGTGATGACCGAAGAAGCGCGCCGGCGGGGCTGCGACGGCGTCGTGTGCGGGCATATTCACAAGGCCGAGGTGCGCGAGATCAACGGCATCCTTTACTGCAACGATGGTGATTGGGTGGAGAGCCTGACCGCGCTGGCGGAGGATTTCGACGGCAAGCTCCAACTGATTCACTGGCGTAGCCGTCTGAAGGAGCCGATGAATCTGGGCCGAATGGTGGACGAAGTATCCGCGGATAACTCGGTGCCGGCGTAAGTCACTCTCGAGGCAAACAATGAGAATCATGATCGTCACCGATGCCTGGAAGCCGCAGGTCAACGGCGTCGTGCGGACGCTGCAGACCACCGCTCGCGAGCTTCAGGGGATGGGCCACGAGGTCGATTTCCTCACGCCGCTGGAATTCTCCACTTTGCCGTGCCCGACATATCCGGATATCCGTTTGTCGCTGTTCCCCGGCGGCAAGGTCGCGCGGCGCCTGTCGGGCTTCGACCCCGATGCCCTGCACATCGCGACAGAAGGCCCGCTCGGCATGGCCGCGCGGCGTTTCGCATTGAGGCGAGGCCTGCCGTTTACCACCGCCTATCACACGCGCTTTCCGGAGTACATCCACGCGCGCAGCGGCGTACCGCTGACCTGGACGTATGCCTTCCTGCGCTGGTTCCATGGACCTTCCGAGTCCGTGATGGCGCCGACGAAGGTCGTCAAGCGCGACCTGGACGCGTACGGATTCAAGAATGTCGTCACTTGGTCGCGTGGCGTCGATCTCGAGATCTTCAAGCCCCAGCGCGGTGAACGGCTCAAGACCGATCCGCCGATCTTCCTCTATGTCGGTCGGGTCGCGGTCGAGAAGAACATCGAAGCCTTCCTCGAGCTCGATCTGCCGGGCTCGAAGTGGGTTGCCGGCGTGGGGCCCGCGTTGAAGGGATTCCAGGCGCGATATCCGAAGGTGAACTATCTGGGCGTGCTCGACCAGCACGAGCTGGCGCAGGTGTACGCTTCAGCGGACGTCTTCGTGTTCCCCAGCAAGACCGATACGTTCGGACTGGTGCTGTTGGAGGCGATGGCTTGCGGCCTGCCCGTGGCTGCGTATCCGGTGACCGGCCCGCTGGACGTAATCGGCGATTCCAAGGCCGCAGGCGTCATGCATGAAGACCTGCGCACCGCATGTCTCGCGGCCCTGAAACTGCGCCGCGAAGACGCGGCGGCCCACGCCCGCAAGTTCTCCTGGCGGGCGGCGACCGAGCAGTTCCTCGCTCATTTGCACCCGCGCACGCGAAGTGCCAAGCTGCCGCCCCCACTGGCCAACGCGAGCCGGGCTTGATGAGCGAAACCAACACCGAGTACTCCAGCGAGAGCAACCCACACAAAGGCAACCGCGGACTCACCCGGGCCTGGCTGGCCGCGAAGAATTCGTGGAGCGGGCTGGTATTCGCGATCCGTGAGGAAAGCGCGTTCCGCCAGGAACTGACGCTGACGGCGTGCCTGATTCCCCTGGCGTTGATCCTGCCCTTCGGCGCCGTCGAGCGCCTGCTGCTGATCGGGTCGGTGGTACTGGTCCTGATCGTCGAGCTGCTGAATTCCAGCATCGAGGCGGCGATCGACCGGATCTCCTTCGAGCACCATGGTCTGTCCAAGCGCGCCAAGGATTACGGCAGCGCCGCGGTCATGCTGGCGCTCCTTACCTGCGCGATGGTGTGGGTCACCCTGACTTGGCGGCTGTTGGCCGGCTGAGGGCCGCCGCGCACCAGCATAAGAGGACGACCTGCGCTGCGGGCTGTCCGAGGCTGCGGAGCCCGAGAGTCCGCTGAGGGCCGGGCGCAAGGAGGAGGGTGTCGCGAGAGCGTACCGCGCGCGCTCGGGCGTGAATCGACTCTGTAACCGCCACCGCTCCCTCGAGGACGAACAGCGCTCCGTGAAGATTCCTGGGGAGGACCAGGCGCGCGGTAGATTTGAGACGCAGCACTCTCGGCGCACGAACGACGGATGTCGAGCGGCCGATTGCTCCTCTGCGGACGATCAGGCTGAGGTCGGTACAGCGTCCCTCCGGGACCGCGCAGTGAGTTTCCCAGTCTCCCTCGAAACGAGTGCCACGTTTCGCCGGGTCGAGCAAGCAATTGCCGTGTCCGCGGAATCTCAGCTGCAGGCTGCTTCCCGCCACCAGAACCAGGGCCCGGCGGTAACCGGGGTACGCGGAGAACTCGCCGTCCCGATCGATGTCGGCGAGACTCAAGCGCCACGCAAAATCCTCGCCCGCGGCAGGCTCTCGTGCGATCTCCAGAGTAAACCCTCGTCCATTCCGCCAGGGCATGGAGCGATAAGTAGTGTGCTTCAGCAGCCGGCATCCGGGCTTCGTCACGCGCGTTCTGCGGGGTGCTGCGGCAGAGCGTCTGCCGGGCGGTCCCAGGCAATCGCGTCGGTCATCCAGGTATGGTCGACCGGCGCGACCAGGGCTGGATCGTCGAGACTGGCGATCGTCACGTCGATCTCGGCCGGGCAGCTTGCGCTGCTGTATGTCAGCGGAGTTCCGCACTGCTCACAGAATGTCCGGCGGACGCCCGAGGATGACTCGAGCTCACGCGGCTTCGCCGCTGTGTATTCGAAGTTCGCGGAACTGACGGTCAACCAGCCAACGGCGTGGGCGCCGGACGCGCGCCGACACGACTCACAGTGACACAGCGTGGGCGCGCACAGCAGCGGTCCACAGCGATATCTGATCGCTCCGCACAGGCACCGACCGCTCAGGTCTTTCGCCATACAGCACTCCACGGCGATTCCGTCGACGGGAATCCATTTTGGCCTATCGGGCCGCACCCGGCCAGCAGCCGCGCACGCGGAAATCAATTGCAATACGCGCTCGCCCCGATATCAGTAGGGAGGTGCGCTGCGGGCCCTTTGCACACGCGCGGCTTCGGTCCACCACAAAAGATCATCTGCGAAGCGCCCAAAGGCGCGCTCGAACGCGGCGCCGGCCTCACCGATCGGCTCGCCCGCTTCGGTCAATGTAGTGCTGATCGGACCCACCGTGAGCGTGCTCGAGATCACGACCATTCCCATTTCCGCGAGAGTGTTGTGCCAGGCGAAGCTCGATCGGGTACCGGCGAGCCGTCCGGCCGAATAGCTGGCAATCGCCGCCGGGCGCCAGAACCATTCCTCGAGGTAATGGTCCGTGAGGTTCTTCAGTCCCGGTTGCATGCCCCAGTTGTACTCGCCGACGACGAAGACGAAGGCGTCGGCCAGCCGGATCTTTGCGCCCAGGCGGGCCATGGCTTCGGGCGCCTCGCCCGGGGCATATTCCTTGAGCATCCGGTCGAGCATCGGCAGCCCGATCTCTTTGGCATCGATCAATTCCGCAGCCTCGCCCCGGGAGCGCAGTCCCCGAACGAGGTAGTCGGCGAGCCGGATGCCGCGGCGATCTGATCGGTAGGAGCCGTAGAAGACAAGTACTCGATGATTCACGGTTGACCCCTCGTATGGGATGCCCGCTCAGTCTTGACCGCATGGGACTGCCGGCGCCATAGTGCCACGGCGGCTAAAGTACGGTGCGGGCGGCTGCGGGATGCGAACGCCGCCGGGAGGCTCGTATGAAAACTCGGTGCAGTCACCTCGGCTCGGTCAAGACGTCGCTGGCCCGCTCGCGCGGCTGCGAAGAGTGTCTCAAGCTGGGTGACACCTGGGTTCACCTTAGGCTCTGCCGGACCTGCGGTCACGTCGGCTGTTGCGACGATTCGAAGAATAAGCACGGCACGAAGCATTTCCACGCGACAGGCCACCCGATCATCACCTCGATCGAGCCCGGGGAGAACTGGAGCTGGTGTTATGTGGACGAGCTCGCCATGGAACTGCCGGACACCCCGGACTGATCCCGTGACGGCTCGAGAGATACGTGCGGCACTGGATCGGCATTGGACCGCCTCCGACGCCAACGATTTCGAAACGGAGCACGACATCTATCGCGAGGATGCGGTGCTGGAATACCCCCAGTCAGGCGAGCGAATCCGCGGCCGGCGCAAGATTCAGATCACTCGCACCGTTCAGCCGAACAAAAAGCGCTTCGCGGTGCGGCGAATCATCGGCAGCGGTGATCTCTGGATCACCGAGTTCATTCTGGCGTATGACGGCAAGCCTTCCTACACCGTGAGCATCATGGAGTTCAGCGGTGACAAGGTTGCACGGGAAACACAGTACTTTGCGGATCCGTTCGAGCCGGGCGCGTCGCGCGCTCAGTGGGTAGAAAGGATGGCCGGTGAGCACTCCGGCCCAAGCATACTGTGATTCCGCCTCGGCCCGCTGCGTCGCGAGATCCACGCCGGTGGCGCACCCGCGCCTCGTGTTGGCCACCTCCGTGCTCGCCTCGAGCCTCGCGTTCGTGGACGGCTCGGTGGTCAACGTTGCGCTACCGGCAATCGGTCGCGCGCTTGCGGCCGACGCGGGAGCTCTTCAGTGGACCGTGAATGCCTACCTGCTGCCGCTCAGCGCCATGCTGCTGCTCGGCGGCGCCGCCGGCGATCGCTTCGGCCGCCGCAGGCTACTGCTCTGGGGAACGATGCTATTCGCCGCGGCCTCCCTCGGGTGCGCGCTGGCGCCGGACCTCGCGCTATTGCTGGCAGCGCGATTTCTGCAGGGCATCGGTGGGGCAATGCTGATGCCGAACAGTCTTGCGATCCTCGGGCAGACTTTCACTGAAGAGCAAAAGGGGCGTGCGGTGGGAATCTGGGCCGCCGCGAGCGGAGTTGCGGGCGCGCTCGGGCCCGTACTCGGCGGGTGGCTCATCGACCTCGGTAGCTGGCGCGCAATCTTTCTGATCAACCTGCCGATCGCTGCACTCGCGGTCGTGCTGGCGCTGCGTTACCTTCCGGAAGATCGGGCGGGGCGCGAGGACCCCCTGGATGTGTCCGGTGCCGCCTTGGTTACGGCAGGGCTCGGAGTGCTCACGTGGGCGCTTACCGTGGCGGGGGCTGCAACGGGCCAGAGTAGAATCACCGGCTTGATGGCGCTCGGCGCGGTCGGCTTACTTGTAATTTTCGCCATGGTCGAGCTACGAAGAGGTGATCGGGCTCTCGTGCCGATGGCTCTGTTCAGCGCACCGACGGTGGTCGGCCTGAACCTCGTGACGCTCCTGCTCTACGGAGCTTTGGGTGCGCTGCTCGTGCTCGTGCCCTACGTGCTCATCGAAGCGGTCCACTACTCCGCCGCAGCTGCGGCCGCGGCACTGCTCCCTCTCCCCATCGTGATGGGGCTCATTTCACCCCTTGCCGGCTCGCTCGCGGAGCGTGTCGGCCCGCGGATGCCGATCGCCGCCGGCTCGATCGCTGTGGGTCTGGGGATGCTTCTGATGTTGCGAGTCGGTGTCTCCACGAGTTACTGGGCGGGGCTGTTGCCAGCTGTCATCGTAGTGGCCCTGGGACTGTCCGCCGCGGTCGCTCCGCTCACGGCTGCCGTGCTCAGTGAGCTCGAGGTGCGTTATACCGGCGTGGCCTCGGGGCTCAATAGCGCGGTTGCGAGGACGGGCGGGCTGCTCGCAACCGCAATGGTCGGATTTGTATTCGCCTCTCGCGGAGCAAGTCTGCTGCGCTCATTTCATATAACGGCCGTAATCGGCGCCGCCGTGTGCTGGGGCGCGGCCCTCAGCGCCGGTACGCTCGTTCGGGGCGCACGCGCCGTGACCGCCCCGCGTCCTTAGGCGGACTGCGTTTCCGCCGGTGATTCCTGTGACGGTCTCGGGGTCTGCGCGTCGATCTCGATCGTCATGCTCGAGAGGACACCGTCACGTCTAATCAGTCCGTGATAGAGCGCCGCGGCCATGTGGGCGAGGAAGGTCAGGAATAGCAGCAGGGCAAGCCAGGTATGCAGGTGGCGCAGAATCGCGAATGCGATCGGATCGACGGGGAAGATAGGCGGCAGACGCCACGAATCGCTCAGCATGACCGGGTAGCCGCCGGCAGACAGCATTGCCCAGCCGACAAGCGGGATGGTCAGCATCAGTGCATACAGCAACCAGTGCGAGGCGTATGCCGCCAGCTTCTGCGGCGCCGGCAGGTCTGCAGGCAATGCCGGCGGCCGGTGTCGCAGTCGCACGGACAGCCGTATCGCCGCCAGGATCAGGATGGCGATCCCCAATGGCTTGTGGATACGTATGAGCCAGTCATGCCGTTCCGATACGGACGAGACCATGCCGACGCCGATGAATAGCATCGCCACGATCATCAGCGCCATCAACCAGTGCAGCAGGCGGGCGGGCAAGTAGAACATCTGGTGCTCGCTTCTCATCGGATTTTTCCGCGCCGGAAACCTAGCCGTTCAGGGCGAGGAGGAGACGCGCTCTCGGTCGGGCAAGAGGTGTTACTGAAGGCGCCGCACATGCACGTGACTTGATACATTGGTTTACCTCCGATGCTGCGGACGAGATGTAAGGCGTGTAAATGCACAGGAAAATTCCGCGTCCGGGTTGTTGATTTCGAATGGTCCGAGTACCTTGTCGCCATGGTGCTCACGTACCGGTACAGGATCAAGGATGCCACCGCATCCGTGCTCGATGCCGGCTGGTCGACGCTTCGATCTCAGCTGCGCTACAAAGCCACGAGGCACGGAGCCGAGTACATCGAGGTGGACGAGCGATTTTCCACGCAGGTCTGTTCCGCGTGCGGTGCACGGGGCGGCCCACAAGGTCGAGAAGGCCTCGTAGTAAGAGAGTGGATTTGCAACGGATGTGGTGCTCGGCATGACCGGGACATCAACTCTGCGATCAATCTCCTCGTCTCGGGCCGGAACGTCGGCCTCCGGCAGACGGAAATCCCCCCCCTTCAGGGAGGGGAAGACGTTAAGACCTGCTCCTCGGTTTCTGGGGGGCGGCAGTGCCGGGCAGGTGAGCTTCCTCGCTCGTCCGCCGCAGGTACGAGACGGCGTACGCAGCTGACCGCGCGGGCAGCAAAGGATCGCCGGAGGGTTCGATACCGTCGGGCAGCACGGTGGGGTCGTAGTTAATGTCGCGGCAGGGCCCGCTAGCCTGAGGCTCAGTGCGCTCGAGCACGAGCGTCCCAGCATCGATGGTCTGCCGGGTGGCAGGCCACTCTTTGGCCGCGTCATCAATCGGGTCGCCCGGTTTGGCGAAGGTTACCATGAGTCGCCAACGGAGCGGCGCGCGCTCCAGCCGCTGCGCGAGATCGTTGGCCAGGTAATTGACCTCATCGGGCGTTGTGGTGTCGCCGCCAAGGGGAGGGGTTTCAGACACCATCGACCAACGTACGGGGTGATGCCCGCCCTTGGCGTCCACGAAGACGAATGCATCGAGGCTATCGTAGGTGTCGGTGGCGAAGCTCGCCGAGGGCTTGGCGGTTTTAGCCCATGACAGGAAGCCAGCCGTCTCCGGGTGCGCGGCGAAGAATGCGCCCAATCGCCGCGGATCCGGTTTGCCCGTGGCCGGATCAGGTTGCTGCGCCTCGAGCATGGCGTAGAAAGCCTGCGGCGTGGCGACCGGGAAAACGGGCATGCTGTTCATGCCGGTGCGCCACTGCTGACCGTTGGCCAGCGCGAAGCGCAAAGCCATGCTGCGAATCGGCACGCTGCTGTCGGGCGCATACGGGTTGCCGCCCGGTATGGCAAATCGGCCCACCACGGGTGTGCGGCCGGGCGCAAACACCTGCGCTACGGAATAGGGCACGGCATCGCCGTTACTTTGAAAGTAGCCGGTGACGCACACACCTTTTGCGTGATTTCTCCGGTAGCCGGCGAAAGTGCCGGAATTGACCTGAAGCTGATTCACCAGACGCTTGGGGGTAAGCCGGTGCGGCGCAAGCCATCCACCGGTGTAGCCGAAAGCGACCGCCACGCCAGCGACCAAGATGGCGATCAGGGCCCACGAGCCGACCAGGCGCAGGGTAGGGCGCGTGGGCATTGCGGAATTGGCGGGCATGACGGCACTCCCAGGAATTTCGGCACCTATTGGTGCGCCTTATGACGAACCGCACCTGCTCTTATTCCCTCGGCGCAAGTGGAATAATCTCGCCAGAGGTGCGTCCTAGATGATGCTCGCCTTCCGACGGACACCGCGGTGAAATCCGACCTTGCTCTGCAAGACCAGCTTCGCGACTTGCTGCCGCGCATGCGGCGCTTCGCCTTCAGGCTCACCCGCAATGCCGGTAGCGCCGACGACCTGGTGCAAACGACATTGGAGCGGGCGCTGTCGCGGTGGGGCACCCGGCGCGATGATGAGGCACTGCAACCGTGGCTGTTCTCAATTCTCTATCGTCAGTTCATCGACGCCCATCGGCGCGCCAGGCGGCAGATGGCGCTGCTCGATCGCTTCTCCCTCGATCAGCATGTCGAGCACCCTTCCGCGGAGCGCGAAGTCGTCGCACAGTCCATGCTCGCGGCGCTCGAGCAACTGCCGCCCGAGCAGCGGAGTCTGCTCCTCTGGGTGTCGGTGGAAGGGCTTGCGTATGAGGAGGTCGCCGATATGCTCCAGGTGCCCGTTGGCACCGTGATGTCCCGCCTGTCGCGCGCACGCCAGGCGCTGCGTCGGCTGTGTGACGGCGAAATCAGGACTCCCGTGCTGCGATTGCTTAAATGAACACGACACCGAGTGAATACGAGATCCACGCCTACGTCGACGGCAGGCTCGATGAGATACGTCGTCAGGCGGTGGAGTTCTATCTGGCGCAGCACCCGGAGCGCGCCGAGGACGTTCGCGCATGGCAGCGTGATGCCCAGCAGTTGCGCGCGGCGCTCGCCGGACTACCGGACTTGCCGGCCAACCCCGCCCTCGATCCCACGCGCATTCTCGAGCGCCTGAAGCGGCGAGCTCGGATGCAATGGGCGATGGCCGCCGTGTGGGTGTTGTCTTTGGGCCTGGGCATCTTCGGAGGATGGCAGGTACGCGGCTGGCGCGAAGCCGGCCTCGATCCGCCGATGAGTGATGCCTTGCAGGCCTACCGTATGTTCGCCTCCGTTGGAGGCGGACGTTTTGATGAAGTGTCGCAAGGGGACGGCGACATGCAACAGTGGTTGGACAGCCGTTTTGATCGTGCCCCGCGCTTACCGAAGCTGAGCGCGGCCGGATACCGCCCGGTCGGAGCTCGCCTGCTCGCCACGGGTGCTGGAGCGGCCGCGATGGTGTTCTATACCAACGGCAAGGGCGATGTGATCAGCTTTTACATCCGTCCGCCCTCGGCACGCGGTCTGTTGCCGCGCGGCGAGCGGCGTGCGGGGGATCTGGTTACCGAATATGGTTCGGATAACGGGTACGACTACGCCGTGGTCAGCCGTGCCGGTACGGAGAACGTGCGCGTGATGCAGGCGGCGGTTAGTGCGGTGACCACGTCCTGATGCGAACTGTCCGTGTCCCGCCGATCAGCTCCTGCTAGGATTGGCGGACGACGTGTGCGAATTCGGACGGAGGTGGTCGATGGCTAAAGCGTACTGGATCGTCTGCTATCGCGAGGTGAGAAAGCCTGATGCTCTCGCGGCTTACACAAAGCTTGCGGGTCCGGCGCTGGAGGCGGCTGGTGGGCGCGTGTTGGCCCGAGGTATGCCCACCGACGTGCGCGAGGCGGGACTCCTCCAGCGTACGGTGCTCATAGAATTTGACAGCCTCGAGAAGGCGAGAGCGGCGTATCAGAGTCCCGCGTACGGAGCGGCACGCGCCCTGCTCCACGATGCAGTCGATCGCGATATCAGGTTCATAGAGGGTGTGAGCTGAATGATTACGCGTATCAAAGCCGGCCCGCGCATGTCGCAGGCCGTCGTACACGGTAATACGGTTTATCTGGCCGGTCAGGTGGCGTCCAACCGCTCGGCCGACACCGCGGGCCAGACGCGAGAGATTCTCGCGGCAATCGATGGCCTGCTCGCGGAGGCAGGCACGGATAAGAGCCACCTGCTCGCCGCGACGATCTACCTGACCGACATGAGCACATTCAATGAAATGAACGCCGTGTGGGACGCATGGGTCGCGCCTGGCTGCACGCCTGCGCGTGCGACTGTGGGGGCGCCGCTCGCCTCATCGGCGTACCGAGTCGAAATCGTCGTTACGGCCGCCCGTCCGTGAGCACGGTAGGTTCCCAATTGCAGGCCCGCGGTTCTCAAAGGACGTCTATGGGCGCGCAAATTAACGGACAGATCGGCGAATCCAGGACGCTCCTATACAATGTGCCTCGCTCCCGGTCGCAGCAGGTGGCCGTCGCGAGCAACGGTTGGCAGCTTCACTCGAGGTGTTCGACATGAAACGTTTGCTGTTCGGTACGCTGCTCATGACCATCGTGGCTCTGCCGGCGATGGCTGCCCTGAAGGAGGGCGATTCGGCTCCCCAGTTCACGGCGCAAGCTTCTCTGGCGGGCAAGACGTTTGCGTTCTCGCTCAAGACGGCCCTGGCGAAGGGCCCGGTGGTCGTCTACTTCTACCCCTCCGCGTATACCGGGGGTTGCGATCTCGAGGCGCACACGTTTGCACAGGATAGCCAGAAGTTCGCGACTGCTGGCGCCACGATCATTGGCGTATCGCTTGACAGTATCCAGCGGCTCAATGACTTCTCCGCCGACCCCAAGTACTGCGCGGGCAAATTTCCCACGGCATCGGATGCGGGCGGGGCGATCTCGAAGTCGTACGACATCGAGGTTCACCAAGGCCCGCCCGGCCTGAAGGATGTGCGCGGCGTCGAGATCGGCCATGGATTCGCGGACCGGACGACTTTCGTCATCTCCCGGGACGGTAAAATCGTGAGCGTGATCAGCAAAGTCTCACCGGCCGATCACGTCGCAAAAGCTCTCGAGGTCGTGCGGCAACTTCAGACGAAATCGTCGGGAGCCTGAGGGATCGACGGGCGTGTGGTCAGCCAGAAATGGCGGTATACGCCATAGCCGAGACCACACGCCCCGGTGAGCACGGCGGGCGGCGTGCGTCGGCTGCTCTTTTTCGAGAGGGAAATGGGCCAACCGCACCACCACGGTGAGGACCGGCAGTGCGGCAACGAGAGCCGATAGCGCGAGCCCGAACCGCGGATCATATTGCCTTTCACGCCACACCGGAGATCCTCGAGGCTACCGTCAGCAAACTTCAAACGATGGGGCACGAATTCCTTGCCTCCGGGGACTCTATATGGTCATCATGTCGACCAGGGGGGTCGCATGAGGCTGGGGGCACTATGGCGATCGAAGTAGTCGCGGCGTCGCAGGGCGACCGCCTGCCGCCGCTGGTCGCAGATCATCGTCGGCAGGATCGGAATTTCTTTCTGCTGATGGTAGGACTGCTCTGGCTCGGCATCCTCATGGGATTCGTGCCGGAAATCGTCCGTCGTGTTCGAGTCCACCATCTTTTTCCGGCCGTCGTCTATTTTCACGGGGCCGTATTCGTCGGCTGGCTCGGCCTATTGACCACCCAGGTTCTGCTCATCCGCTCCCGAAGAGTGGATCTTCATCGCGAATTGGGAATGGCCGGCACCGCACTCTATGGTGCGATGCTCGTATTGGGCATCACGACTGCGGTGGTGGTGGACTACGACGCCTTTGTAACGCCGCACAGCGACCCGTCTTTCCTGAGCATTCAGCTTGCGGACATGCTGGCATTCGCGGTGCTGGGCGGCTTCGCCATTGCGTTGCGCAAGAGCCCGGACGCTCATAAGCGCCTGATCATCCTCGCCAGTATCTGCATTGCCGACGCGGGCTTCTCCCGCTGGTGGGCTCCTGGCCTGGAGAAACTCCTTGGCGATGGCTATTGGGGGAACTGGGCCCAGCTGTATCTCAGTGACTTCGCTCTCATCGCTATGGTGGGTGCCTACGACCTGATCAGCCGACGCCGGCTGTATTCCGTGTACATGCTCGGCGCTGTCTGGGGGTTGGGGCTCGAGTTCGCGGCGGTGTGGCTCTATGTGAGTCCGTGGTGGAAGCCTGTGGCCACGGTGCTCATCGGCCGCTGAGCGCTGTCTACGCCCCGCGATGAGCGGTCTCGCTAGTAACTTGAGCCGCGTATGAGATATATCGAAGCAAGCCTGGTTCCCGGAGAGGCGATCGTCTACCAGACGCGTCTGCATTGGATCGTGATGCTTCGGCACATTCTCCTCGCTGCGCTGCTGCTCGCCGGCTCAGGTGCACTGTTGAGTTACCTCCTCAAGCACCCCGGTTTGAGCAACACCAACGAACATCTTACGGAGGGTGGTGCGGCTGCCCTACTGGTATGCGGCATCGTGGCGATCGTCGCGGGCGCGGTGCGTCGAAACGCGACGGAGATGGCCGTCACCACTCGCCGTGTCGTGGTCAAGCAGGGTCTCGTGAGCCGCAAGACGATCGAGATGCTGCTGAATAAGATTGAGACGATCGAGGTCAGTGAGACCATGGTCGGCAGAATGTTGGGCTATGGCAGCATTACGATGATTGGAACGGGCGGCACCTCCGAGCCATTCCATAAGATTGCGCATTCGCTGCAATTTCGCAGCGAGGTGCAGCAGCAGCTCGAAAAACTGTCCGAGGGTCGAGGGACGCGCTAATCAATTGAAAAATAAAGAATTATAAGCACCCGACAAAGACATCGAACCCAAAGCGTGCAAACTTGGTTCGATGCGTGGCGGCAGCGGTTCTGGCGCGGAGGCCCGGAACCGCGTCAACCCGGCCCTCTCTGAACGGCGGCGGGCCGGGCCAGCATTCAGGCTATGACAAGGCCGGATCGGTCTGGAACCTGATTCGCCGGGTCTCGCCGCGCACGGTGAAGACAAGCCATGTATCCGCGACCAACTATCGCTACCCGTTCATGCAGGTGAAGTGAGTGTCAATGAGGCCGCCCCAGACACGGCGCCGAGGCCTGCTCGACCGCAAGCCGATCGAGCTCGTGCGGCAGGATGCGCAGCAGCACGGGCTCAAGCGCGCGCTCGGTCCCGTCCACCTCCTGCTGCTGGGAATCGGATGCATCCTGGGTGCCGGTATATACGTGCTGCCGGGCGCTGCGGCCGCAGAATTCGCTGGGCCTGCCGTGATGCTGTCCTTCGTCATCGCGGGAGCCGCATGCGCTCTGACGGCCCTTTGTTACGCCGAGCTTGCCACGATCATGCCGGTGTCCGGCGCGTCCTATACGTACTGCTACGTGTCCATGGGCGAGGTGTTTGCCTGGACTCTGGGGTGGCTGTTGATGCTCGAGTATGGGCTGGCCGGCTCACTGCTCGGCGTCGGATTTTCCGGCTACTTCGTGAGTCTCCTGCACGATTTCGGCATCGTCGTGCCGGCGGCGCTCTCATCTTCCCTGGTCCAAACCGCCGGCGCTGGTTTTGTAGCTGCCGGGGCGCTCAATCTGGTCGCGGTCGCCGCGATCCTGGTCGTCGGCGGGGTACTCATTCTCGGTGTTTCGGAATCCGCGCGTGTCAATGCCGTGCTCGTCACCATCAAGATCCTGGTACTCGCCGGGTTTGTCGCAGCCGGCGTCGGCTCGATTCACCCCTCGAATTGGGTCCCGTTCATCCCGCCCAACGAAGGGGGATTCCAGTACGGCTGGCCGGGAGTGTTCCGTGCTGCCTCCATCCTGTTCTTCGCTTACCTCGGATTCAATACCGTCGCGACGGCGGCGGCGGAGGCCCGTGATCCCCAAAAGGGCGTACCGTTCGGCATCGTGGGCTCGCTCGTGGTATGCGCCGCCTTGTACATCGTTGTGGCCGCAGTTTTGACGGGCGTGGTGCCCTTCCGTCGGCTCGGTGTACCCGATCCTATCGCCGTGGCCATGGATGCCGTTGGTCATCCAAAAATGGCCGTGCTGATCAAGCTCGGAGCGCTGACGGGGTTGAGCTCCGTACTGTTGGTGAACGCCTTCGGCCAGTCGCGGATCACCTTCGCCATGGCGTGCGATGGCTTGCTGCCGTCTTTGTTCGCCAGCATTCATCCGCGGCTGCGGACACCATGGCTGGGGATAGTGGTGCTGTCGTTGATATCCGCCGTGCTGGCGGCAATCCTGCCGCTCGCGCTCCTGGCGGACCTCATCAGCCTGGGTACCGGAGCCGCCTTCATCATCGTTGCGATCAGTCAGATCTGGCTGCGCAACAACCGGCCGGACCTGGAGCGCTCGTTCCGGGTTCCACTCGGAGGCGTGCAGATCGGCGGGCTGTGGGTGGGGTACGTACCTGCGGCGGCGATCCTGATGTGCGCTCTGATGATAGCGCCCGTGGCGCTGGACATCGCCAGACAGGCCTGGCTGGGCCAGCCCACGGCGGCGGTTTTCCTCGCGGTCTATCTCACGACGGGCGCGCTGATTTACGTATTCTACGGGCGTCGAAAGTCCCGAGTGGACGCGCCCGGTACGGCCAATGTCCGTGTCGATGTGCTGGACACCGGAGGTTCTCCTTGAGCGGCGATCCATTCCAACCCCGATCCGATCAGGATGTCCTGCGCCTTCTTCGCGAGCAGCCTTTCGGTTGGCTCATCTGCGGAAGCGGTGATACTTTCCGCGCGAGCGCTATCCCGTTTCGCTCGCGGCTCGACGCGGCGGGCACTCTGGTCGGCCTCTGGGGCCATCTCGCCCGATCCAATCCTCAGGTCGAGTTGCTGCGGCGGGATCCGCGCGCCGAGATTCTCATCCTGGGTGCAAACGGATATATCTCACCTTCCTGGATGGCAGACCGAGCCCAGGCGCCCACCTGGAACTACGCCAGCGTCCAGTTCCTCACTAACATCGCCTTCATGGAAGGCGAGGCAGGGCTCGAGCGTGTCCTTCGCGACCTGATCGGTGCGATGGAAGCCGGGCGGCCCAAAGGCTGGAACATCGAAGACATGGGCGAGCGCTACGCCCGCCTTGCGCAGCGGATCGTTGCGTTCGAAGCCAACATCGTGGAAATCAGGCCGAAATTCAAACTCGGACAGGACGAGCGGCGCGACGTGTTCGCGGATATCATGTCGGGACTCGAGGCGACCGAGGCGGACCAGCTGCGGACATGGATGGCCGATTTCGCGCAGTGCTGAGGTTCGCTACGCGTGCCCGCTTTCGGCGAAGATGGCCAGGTAATGGGTCGGTGCCACCCCGAAAGCCCGCCTGAACATGGCGGTGAACGCGCTCGGGCTCCTGTAGCCCACATCCAGCGCAACACGGGTGACAGGCTGGCCCAATGCCAGTCGCGACACGGCTTCCATCAACCGGACGTTCTGCCGCCAGTTCGCGAACGTCACTCCAGTCTCCCGCCGGAAGGTGCGCGTGAACGTTCGGCGGCCCATGCCGGCGACGTCCGCCCAGTGGTCGAGCCGGTCGGGTTCGGCCGGCTCCCGCAGAATGGCGGAACAGACCCTGACCAGCCGATGATCGGTCGGCATTGGCACATGCAACGGAGCGGTGCGGCTGGAGCGGATCTCATCGAGCAGTAGAGCGATCAGGCGGCCGTCGCGCCCGGCCTCGTCGTATTCGATGGGAATGCGCGTGGCCTCCACGATCAGCTCGCGAAGCAGATCGGAGACCTCGATGACCTGGCACGCGCCGGGCAGGCCGGCCGCCGCCTGCGGCTGCACGTAAAGAGTCCGACAGGAGACCTTCCCGCGGCAGTGGACCTCGTGTACCTCACCCGCCGGAACCCACACCGCCCGCTGCGGCGGCACTACATAGCTCGCGGTCTTCGTGGTGACCGTCATGACTCCAGTCGTCGAATAGATCAGCTGCGCGCGCGCATGGTGGTGCGGGGGATCGAAGTGCCCGGGAGCGTATTCGTCGGCCAATGCTGATACCGGGCGCGGGACATCCTGGTAGTCGATACCCCGCGTGCTACGCGCCTTCTGGCCCGCGCGAGACGAGGAACGGTCCCGAAGCGACAGTGTGGCTCTCCCCGGAGAACTAGCTTTACATGATATTACTGCTCCGAGGCGAGCTTTGCAGCTGCGCCGTCTCACACGCAGGAAAGGCGGAGAAACAGTCCGATGCAGGGCATTGCCGGAGCCGAAGAGGCGCTCGACCCCGAGATCCGTGCGTTCGTAGCGGAAATGAAGGCGGCATTTTCCCGATATCCTCATTTCGATCAGCTGACGTTCGCCGAAGCGCGGCTCGTTGCCGAGGCGGTACGCCGTCCGTGGCGGGAAGGCGGGCCGGCCATGGCCTTTATCGGCGAACGGCGCATCGCCACCGATGCGGGCGATGTCCGCATCAGGATCTATCGTCCCAGCCAGGAGCGACAGGGCGATCCCGCTCCGGTGTTGGTCTACTTGCATGGCGGCGGCTGGACGCTATTCAGTCTGGACACGCATGACCGGGTGATGCGCGAATACGCCGCCCGCTCCGGTGCGACAGTGATTGGCGTGGACTACGCCCTGTCTCCGGAGGCCAAATTTCCCCTGGCGCTCGAGCAAACGATCGGCACGGTGGAGTGGCTGCACGCCCACGGCAGCGAGCTCGGTATCGATGCGGCGCGCCTGGCGATCGGCGGCGACTCCGCGGGAGGAAATCTTGCTGTGGCGGCCGCGCTGAAGCTCCGGGACGGCGGCAGGGGGGAATTGCTGCGCGCGATCCTGCTGAATTACGCCGCCCTCGATTCGGAGTGCTCGTCCCGGGCGATTGAGCAGTATGGCGGCCCGGCATTCATGCTCGCAGGCGAGGAAATGCGTCAGTTCTGGGCCAACTATCTGGCGTCGGCGGAGGAGGCAAGAAATCCCTATGCCTGCCCGGCGCACGCGGATCTGCGCGGTTTGCCGCCTACGTTCCTCACCATCGCCGAATGCGACCTGCTCGCCGAGCAGAACCTGGTCTTTGCGCGCGCGCTTCGCGGGGCGGCCGTCGAGACCGACGCGGTGGTCTATCCGGGGGCAACGCACAGTTTTCTCGAGGCGGTCGCAGTTGCGAGTGTGGCGGCCCGCGCTCTGGAAGAAGGCTCGAGCTGGCTGCGGCGGAAGCTGGCGCGATAGCAGCCCACGGAGACTGCAGGCTTGCCCGGAGGCCTGGCGGTTACTCGATTCCGAGGTTGGACGCCTCGAACGCCCACACGTCCGCGTCCTGCTGGATCAGCTTCCCGGTTGGCATGTACATGTGGCTGGTGCTGCCGGTGGTGCGCAGCAAAATCGGGTTGCCGCAGCCCTGAGCCCGCTGAATCTCGGCGGTGAACTCGAACTCATGGCTGGGCACCACGCGGTCGTCGTCCCACGAGGCAGTGATGTACGTCGGCGGATAGCAGGCGCCCTTGCGGATGTTCTGCAGCGGCGAATACTTGATGAGCCAGCGGAAGGCCTTCTCGTTGTCGGAGCTGCCGTACTCCGGCACCCAATACGCGCCGCCCGAGTATCTCTGGTACCTCAACATATCCAGAACGCCGTGACCGATGTAGGCTGCACCAAACAGTCCTGGACGCTGAGTGATCGACACGCCGGTCAACAGGCCTCCGTTGGAAAAACCCTGGATGCCGAGGCGCTTCGGCGAGGTGTAGCCCTCTTTGACGAGATACTTTGCGGCCCACGCGAAGTCGTCGAACACATTCTGCTTGTCGCCCAGCATGCCGGCCTGGTGCCAGGCTTGACCATATACGCCGCCCCCGCGGATATTTGCGACTGCGTATACCCCACCGAGCTCCAGCCAGACCGGAATCGTCGGATCGAAGTCGGGAGTGACCGTGAGGTTGAAACCGCCATAGCCGTACAGCACGGTCGGATGGTTGCCGTCGAGCTTGATTCCCTTCCGGGCGACGATGAACATCGGCACCTGGGTGCCATCCTTGGAGGGGTAGAGCACCTGCTTCGTTTCGTACCCTGACGGATCGAAATTCACGTCCGGCGCAAAGTACACCGAGGCAGTGCCCTCGGCCGCGTCGAGCTTGTAGATCGTGGTCGGAAACAGGTACGACGTGAATGCGTAGTATGCGGTCCTCGCGCTGTTGCGTGCCGAGATCTCGCTCACCGTGCCAAGTGCCGGCAATTTCAAAATATCGAGCACCTTGCCGGCGGTGCTGAACAATTCCACACGGCTCTTGGCCACGACTTCGTAGCTCGCCAGGATGCGCCCGTCAGCCAACGCCGCATCTGCCAGTACGGCGCCTGGCTCTTGCTGTGGCACCACTACCCGCCAGTGAGCAGGGTCTGGATCGGCGAAGCTCGTCGCGACAATGCGACCGCGAGGCGCGTTCAGCGTCGTTCGCAGGTATAAAGTACCGCCAATGCAGCCTATGGGCCTATAAGCTGCGTCGTCCTTCGCATATAGAGGCCTGATTCGGGCGGTGAGGTCCGGATTGCGCGAATTGCGGAGGTCAGCGTAGTACAGCTCGTTCGCCGACCAGCCGTTATCGATGGACAAAAATAAGTAACGTCCATTGTCGCAGAAACCACGCTGGACGAAGCCGACTGTGACATACGCGTGCGGAAGCTCAGGTTTGCCGTAGACCAGCTTATCGTCGGACTGCGGCGTACCAAGTCGATGGTGATAAACCTTTTGATTGACTATCGCTTGTCCGATCACCCTTGCGTCATCGGCAGGTTGCGCAAAGCGCGAGTAGAAGAAGCCCCTGTCATCGTGCGTCCAGGAAATCCCGGAGAACTTCACCCAGCGCACCCTGTCGGGCAGTTGCCTTTCCGTCCCGACATCCATGACATGGATGACCTCCCAATCCGAGCCTCCTGTGGACAGCGCATAGGCGAGGTATTTGCCATCCGGCGACGGTTCGTACTCGGTCAGCGCAATCGAGCCATCCTTTGATAGCCTGTTCGGGTCGAGCAACGCACGTGGGTGCGCGGCGGGCGAGAGCTGGACATAAATCACGCTCTGACTCTGCAAGCCCGAATTTCGGCTGAAGAACAACATGCCGTTCTTCAGTTGCTTCGGCGCGTCTTCCTTCGCGTAATTCCACAGCTCGGTCAGGCGATGATCGATCCGGTCCCGTGTGGGGATCTTGGACAGATAGTCGTCGGTGAGAGCGTTCTCGGCGCGTACCCATTTGTGCAACTGGGGGTCGCTCAGCTTCTCCATCCAATGGTACGGCGCCGGCACCTTGACGCCGAAGTACGTGTCGACCGTTTTGTCGCGAAACGCCGGTGGGTACTGGACGCGCGCGCAAGGCAGGGCTGCGGCGCCAATTGTCACCACCAAAATCGCCAAAGCAACAATCACACGCTTCATGGGCTGCTCGCGTAAGCACCGCTCCGAGTGGTGAGCTTGGACCATTTCCTCTTCAGCGAGCGATTCCACCACATCGCGTACGCCGTTATCACGAGCACGACAGGGACCAGTCCCAGCAACGCCCACAGGATCTGCAGCGGTAAGCCGGCAAAGTCACCAAAATGTACCGAGTAGACGCCCAGGGAAAACCGCTCACCGGCCGTCCAGTGTGCGCTCGAACTGTTCATGAGAATGGCGCCGGAGGCCGGGTCGAATACCACCTCGTCTTCGAGCATTTCCATTGGGACTGACGGGTCCGGGGACATATAGACTTGTACTTCACCGTGCGGACGGTTCACGTCCATGTAGGCGTATGCAAGCTCATCACCTGGATACAGGCCTTGTGCCCGGCGGATGAAGTCGCTGATGGGCGGGACGGGGTCACCTGGCTTCCACCGGGAGAGGAGCTGATTCAGGCTCGCGGTGTTCGAGAACAGGTTGATGGCGCTCAGACCGACTTTCGGAAAGATGAAATAGAGGCCCGTGATGCCCCACATCGCAACGAGCGGGAAGCACCAGAAACCGAATGACCTGTGCAGGTCGAAGATGATGGCTGACCATCGGGCGTGCCAGTTGATCTTGAGCGCACGTTTCCAGACGCGGATACCCGGCCACCACAGGACAATGCCGATGACTGCCATTACGAAGAGGAAGGCGCCACCGATCCCATCCGCTATGGCGCCACGAGTGCCGAGAGCAAGCTCAGTGTGAAGGCTCAGCGCAAATTCAACGAACCAATGCTTCTGGTCGAGATTCTCATGCTTGACGATGCGGTTCGTATAGGAGTCCACGTAGACGATAAGCGTCCTTTCACCCAAGTTGAGGCCGACCGGTACTATGCGTCGATTGGATGAACGCATATCGATGTCTGCAAGGGTGCTGCCGGGGTAGGCCAGTATTGCCGTGTGGACCGACTGCTCCCAGTTGGGTGCGGGGTGCATCGGCGATCCCGAGAGCGGCGGTCTGTCGTTGAGCAGGTCCTGTTCGAATACCAGCACGCTGCCGGTGCTGCAGATTGCGATGATATAGAGGCCGATACAAACGCCCATCCAAAGATGCACCTGGAAAAGCGCTTTGCGCCACCATAAGACCTGGGGTCGTTGGATATATCCCATCTCGGGCCCTATGCGCAGCGGCGAGTCGCTGCCCAAATCGAAAACGCGAAGAACAAAGCCCTCTGGTGCAGCTCAGCCATTCGACCCGATGAGCCGCCATGACCGCCCATCTCGACGCGCAGCATTTTTGGGCTGTGGCTCGTGTCATCATCGCGCAGCCTGGCGATCCATTTGGCAGGCTCCCAAAAGCCGACACGGTCGTCCGCGACGCTCGTTGTCGCCAGGATGGGTGGGTAAGTCTGCGGTAGCACGTTGTCGTAGGGGGAATAGCTGGCGATATATTCGTACACGGCTTCACTCGCCAACGGGTTGCCCCAGTCGGGGTACGTAAGCGGTACGAGCGGATGGCTGGGATCGCTCATCGTATTGAGCATGTCTACGAACGGCGCTTCGGCAATTGCGCCCGCAAAGAGATCAGGGCGCATATTGAGCGCGGTGCCGACCACCAGTCCGCCGGCGGAGAACCCATACACCACGATTCGGCCCTTGCGTCCGTAGCCCCGCTGGATCAGCGTCTCCGTACAGGTGATAAAATCCGTGAAGGTGAGCTTCTTGTGCAACTGCCGTGTCTGCAGATACCAGTTCCAACCCCTGGCGGACCCGCCGCGTACATGCGCTATTGCATAAATCCAGCCTCGATCCAGGAATGACGACAACGGTGCGGAGAACTCCGGGTCGACGAAGTACCCGTAAGAGCCGTACGCGTAGATCATGAGCGGGGCGTTTCCGTCGAGCTTCGTATCGCGATGTCGCACTACGGTGATCGGGATCGAGCTCCCGTCGCCCGCTACCGCGTGGACGCGCTCTACGACGTAGTTGTCCTGCTGAAAGCGACCACCTACCGTTTCCGTTTTCAAAATGGTGCGGCGCGCGGTGGCCATGTCCTGCGCGATCCATTGTTTGGGTTGCTTTGGGGACTGATAGAGGTAGCGTACCGTCGAAGAGTCGTATTCCTGGTGATCAGAGACGTCCATTACATAGGCGGCGTCTGGGTGCTCAATGGCACGCTCGGCCATGGTTTTGATGTCGGTGACAATGAGGCGCGGATTGGCGTCTATCCGCTCCAGGCGGACGAAGTAGTCGCGAAATGGTTGGATCCCGGTGATGAAGACATTGGGATTGTACGGAACCCAATCGCGCCAATTGGGCCGCTGTGGGGCGGCCTCGTCGGCCATCATGAGCTTGTAATTCGTCGCGCCGTCGGCATTGGTTAGGATGACGAGTCGTCCGTTCCAGTCTTCCACGGAGTAGACGAGGCCATTGGTCCTCGGCTGGACGATACGAGGTATTCCCGTCGGCGACGCGCTGGAAATGAGACGTACTTCGCTCGAGACCGCGTTCCACGAGCGAATCATGACGTACCGACCCGAAGCGGTACTGGAGACCGTCAGAAGAAATCCAGGGTCAACCTCTTCATAGACCGGTACGTCGCTGTGTCCACGCGCGGGTCGGCGAAAGACCCCCGTAGGTCGGCTGCTGTTGTCGCGATAGATCCAGAAGATCCAGCGGGAATCGGCGGAGAAGACGAATTCGCCGTAGGCATTCTCTATTGGACTCAAGAGTACGCTGCCCGTCCTCAGATCCTTGATGTGTATGCGGTACTTCTCCGAGCCGGTCGCGTCTTCTGCCCATGCAAAGAGGCTGTGGTCGGGACTGGGGGTCGGATTGGCGATCTTGAACCCGGGGCGGCCATGCGCCCGTACCGAGCCGTCGAGCAACAGCTCTTCCTCGCCCGAAGCATTGCGGCGCCTGCGGTACCAGGAAGCATATTGTGTACTCGGCGGAAAGCGGTAGTAGTAAACCCAGGGCCCCTTGGGGTAGGGGGGAGGCGCATCGTCTCCGCCGGAGCGGGCGAGCATCTCCCTGAACAGGTCGCGCTGCAGGCGGTTGGTGGGTGACAAAACCGCCTCCGCGTAAGCATTCTCCGCCTCGAGGTGCGCGCGGATGTCCGGGCTCAGTATCGAAGGATCCTTCCATACGGCCTTCCAGTTCGACGGCTTGAGCCAGGCATAGTCGTCGACTCTGACGTGCCCCCACTGGCTGATGCGCTTCCGCCTCTTCAGCGTGACGGGCGGCGCGGGTTCGATGCAGTGCTCTGCCGAACCCCGAGCAGCCAATCGCAGGCAAGGCGCCATCAGCGCCGAGGACGTCAAGCGAAGAAACGTCCGCCGTCTCATCGGTAGTCGTCAGCGCGGACGCTGATGGAGCATTTAGAAGAGCCGCGTGGCCGTGAAGTTAATGACCCGTGTGACACCGTAATAACAGGCAGAGGTGCTCGAACATTGCGTCACGTATGTCTTGTTGAGCATGTTCGCGAAATTGAGGTCGAATAGCCAATGCTCTCCGAGATTGTAGTGCACGGTGGAATCCCATACGGTGGCGCCCGGCGCCCTGTACAGGTTCGCGGAGTCGCCGTAGCTCGGGCCTATATAGCGGAAGCCGAGGCTCGCACCGAGGCCCGAGAGGGGACCCGACTGTTCGGTATAGTCAACCAGTGCGGACGCCATGTTCTTGGGCGTTACCGGAAGCTGCTTGTTCAGATCAGGACCGTTGCTCTTGACGACTTCGGGGTTCATGGTGGTGAAGGCGGTGTTGAAGCTCCAGTGGGCGCCTACCCGCATCACTCCCTCCAGCTCCAGCCCTTTTACTTCCACCTGGCCGGTCTGAACCTGGAAAAGGGAATGAGCCGGGTCGGGCGTCAGAACGTTGTTCTGCTTCAGATCGTAAGCCGCCAGCGTCACCAGAACCTGCGTGCCGGGCGGGACCGATGTGGGCTGAAATTTCAGGCCGCCTTCCACTTGTTTACCGGAAGTCGGCTGGAAGGCGTTGCCTTGGAAGTCGGCCCCGGAAGTGGGTTGGAACGATGTCGCGTACGACACGTATGGGACCAGGCCACCCCGCAATATGTAGTTCAGGCCCACATGGTACGTGAACTCATGGTTGGTCGTAGACGTCCCGAAGTTGCTGGTGTTGACATTGTCCTCGCGACCTCCCACGGTCAGCACCAATGGAGACAGCTTGACCACATCTTCCGCGTAGAGCCCCACCTGCCTCTGTATCTGTTGCAGATACGGAAAACTCAGCGGAGGCGTTGTGATCGGCACGCCGTACACCGGGTCGAACAGATCGATCGGCGGTGCCAGTCCAAACCCATACTCGGCATGGTCGGTGTAGTGGCGAAAGTCGATGCCAACCAGCACGTCCTGGGTTATGCGACCGGTGCTGAATTTCCGATAGAGGCGCGAATCGAGCTCGAGGGCGTGGATGTTCTCGTCGAATGGGAAGTTGTAACGGTCGACTGTGCGGTAGTCGGAGGGAAGACCGTCTGCATTCGTGGCGAGGCCGGCGCCGTAGACCTGAAGAATGTCGGTGATATCGGAGAAGTACATCAGGTTCTGCTTGAATTGCCAGCCGTCATCGAATGCGTGATCGAGCTCATAGCCGAGCCCGTACTGATGGCGTCTGAAGCGGTTGTACTTCGTATCACCCAAATTGGTGTTTGGGGATACTGGACCCAATGGGTTCGGCAATAGAACCCCGTAAATCGGCAGGAAGCCGCCGCCGTCTCCATCCACGCCGTCGTGCTGAAAATAGCTCAGGAACGTCAGTTTGGTATTGGCCGAGGCCAGCCAAGTGAATGCCGGCGCCACATAGTAGCGGTCGGTACCGACGCCGGTTCTTTGCGTACCGCGGTCATAGCCCAGCGCAGTGATTCTGCCGAGGATATTGCCCTGCTGGTCGAGCGGGCCTGTCACATCGAGCGTTGCCTGCCTATTGTCGTAACTTCCGTACTGCAGCTGCGCCTCGCCATCGAATACTCCTTCCGGGCGTCGGCTGGTCATATCCACGATGCCGCCCGGGGGCGCGGACCCGTAGAGGGTCGATGAGGGCCCCTTCAGTATTTCGACGGTCTGGAATCCGAAGAGATCAATACCGGTACTCTGCACGGATCCGATGGGCGCCTGCAGTCCGTTGATGTAAACGGTCGGATTGAAGCCACGCTGATTGAGCCAGTCGTAACGAGGATCAGGGCCGAAGACTCCGCCGACGACGCCCGAGGTGTAGCGTACGACCTGATCCAGGCTTTGCCAGTCGAGCAGGTCCATCTGGGCGCGAGGAACTACCGTAACCGATTGGGGTGTCTCGACCAGTGGTACCGGCATCTTGGCTCCGGCGTTGGTCTCGCGCGGGACATATGCCGTGACCATGACTGTTTGAAGTGTGGACGCGTCTTGCGAGTTGCTGTTGTCAGCAGCGGTCGCGTGCTCTTTGGTCCGCTGGGTGCTATTGGGCTGATTGGCGTCAGCGGCAATCGCGATGGCGGAGACGGACAATCCGAGCAGCAGCGTCAGTGCGCCTGCATATCGCAGGAAGCGCGTGCCGGGTGTGCTCGCAACGGAGAAGGCGCAGATATTCACGATCCACCTCACGGGGCGAAAGTGCGTACACAGATTTGCGCGGTCAGTCCAGAGCTGCTCCGCTCCGCTGGCGGTCGGCCCGACGACGCTTGATTGGCATGGGTCGCTTCGCCAGCAGCCCCCTTTGGTAAAGACTGCCCACCCGGCCATGGCACTGCAATTGCAATGAGGCCGGCAGCTATCGCGTTAAGGCCATTCGATTACCGGGTTCGAGCGAATGCGCGCTGCTGCAACTCGCGAGAGCAACTGACGGGACACCTGATGACCGCCAGTGGAGGCCGGCTCAGCGAGGACGCTATGGCGGCGGTAGGTCGCGAGGTGCATGGGTGACTGCGGGCGCCATGCGCCGTTCGTCACCTGTTGCGCGCTGCGGCGGCAAGAGCCGCGGCTGCAGCAATCCTGTGGTTAGCCTGCCACGGCGGCCCAATCGATCGTCCCATCTCACGAAGAAAGGCGTCTTTGCCGCCGATTGCGGCCGCTGCATCGCGCCATATGCGTTCACGGTCATACCAATGCACCGCCCAGCCCCGCGCCTCCGCTGCCGTGGCCAGGGCCTCGCGGTATATGATGGAGTCGGCAACGTTAGCTGCGCGCGTGTTGGCGATCCTCATCTTCTATCGTCTGCGGCAGTCTGGGGTACTCGCGGATTGCGATGGAGGTCATCGGCATAGGAACCGCCGTGGCCAGCGCCGCGAGGCTATCGTGTGCGCCCCGCGCTGCGGCCTGATGTACACGCTCAACGAGCGACACCGGCTACCGCGGTATGGCCGTTCACTGCGGGCGGCGCGCACAGTACTCAGAGAAGATCCCTAACTCCAGGCGCCTCGTGACCTCCACGAAGCCGGCTGCGTCGAGTGCCGCAACAATCAGCGGCGGGGCGATGCAAGCCTCGATGGTGTCCCAGTAATAGCGCATGAGGAGCGGGGTGTCGCGCTCTCGAGCCAGTAAGCGCGCGGCCCATGGCACCAGCGTGCGCATGTACGTCTTCAGCAGCGCACGCCGCCAACGGCCCTCGGGGCGCGTGATCTCGAGCAGACAGAGTCGGCCTCCGGGACGCAGTACCCGTTCGAACTCTCGGAACGCGACCGACAGATCGCTGATATGGCGCAGTGCATAGCCCAAGCTTAGAAAATCAGCCGAGGCGTCAGGGGCGGGTATCGACTCGGCGCGTCCCACGGCCAGCCGCACGCCGGTCGGGGCACGTGCATTCGCCAACATCGCCGCGCTGGGATCCACCCCGAGCACGCAGCCCCGCGGACCCACCAGGCGCGCGGCCTCGCGCGCCACCAGGCCAGTGCCCGTCCCGACGTCAATGACCTGCATGCCCGATTGCAGGCCCGCCGAGCTGAGCGCACGCCGTCGATACCAGGAGCCCGAGCCCATCGCCATGAGACCCTCGATGCGCTCATAGTCCAGGGCGGTGCGGTCGAACAGATCCACCACCCAGGCACAGCGCTGCGGATCCTGACCGTAGTAGTTGCGCAGCGGCGCGTGCGGCGCATGGACCGGCGCAGGAACCCGTGTGGACGACGGCATACCAGACATTATGCATCGTGCCGAGTCCATCGGCCACGCAGCCGATAAATACCTCAACTGGCGTTGAGATCATCAAGCTCGCGTTGCGACCTCCTCGCTATCCCGATGCTTTCGTGGACCCAGAAGGGGACGAGCAGCACCCAAAGGGCAGTCATTATGACCCTGAACGGCGGTACCAGCAGGATGACCGGCAGCAAGCATGCGGTGATGAGAAGTGGAACCCAGAGCGCTGATCGGCGGTAAAACTTCCGCTGGCGCTCGAGTACTGCTCTGTAGAATGCAGCGCAGGCCTGCGGCTCACCGTGACTCGACAATTTTCCTGGTGCTCGCCGCAGACCCAGCATGACCTGATAGAAGAAGAATCCCGCGCCAACGGCGAAAATGCATTCACCGTTACGCACGATGGGAATCGGGGCCGCCATAGTGAGTAGCGCGCCGAGAGCGCCGACGAACATCAAGCAAAACATCCCGCTTACCAACGTGCGCGTGCGCTCGACTCTGTTCAGCTTCGCAAGTGCGCTCCGGAGTTCGTCCAAAGACATGGAAGTGCCCTCAACTGCCTGACCCTGCCAGAGACGCCTCATGTCGGGGCGCTTTTGCTCATTGCTCATCGGAGTCACTCGCTTCAAAGCGTTTCCGAAGTATTTCCTTGATCCGATGGATCTTGGTCGCAACATTCGATGTCGATAAGCCCGTGAGCTCGCTGATCGCCTCGGCGTCCGTTGAACCGGCCTAGACTTTTCCATATCGCGATATGAATCTCCTGCAGGAGATCCCCTCGCTTCTCGGGCTCTGCCTCGTATGCGCGGGCAAGACGGCTGAGCGCCGGGCCATGCGCTGCACACGCTTCCTGATAAGTCTCATCCGGCCTGAAGGCTCGAGTGAACTGATTGTTTCCCGGCATTCCGGCGCGCTGGTAACCGTGTCCAATTACCTATAGTCGCTCGCGGAAGAGGTTTCTTACAGCTCAAAGCGAAAAAGCGTTCTGGCCTGCCTCAGGCGCCGGAATTCTGCCCGGACCGCGAGACAGTGGCGCCGCTGATGAGGCCGGTTTTGGATCGCCTCCTGAATCTGTGTGCACCATCACAAACCCGACCCGCCATCTGCGAGACATTTGATCGACCCTGGCAGGCACGCCGAAACGTAGATGGCCATGCTGAGCGGCTCGCTAAGCCCATGAAGTTCAACATCAGGGCGGATCTTTTCGGTCAATTGGCGGCAATGGAAGAGGCAGGCCTTCCATTCGACCAGGTGCTTGATATCGTGCATCTGCCAGCGAATGAGGATGCGCGTCTGCAGGCAACCCGCAAGTGGATCAGGCTCGGTCTGGGCATCGCCGAAGCCGGACTGAGGAGCGGCTTGTTCACGCCTCTGGAGGCGTCCTTGGCGCGTACGGCGACTTTGTCCGGCAGCCCGGCGCGCACATATCGCCTCATCGCGGATCAGTGCGCACGGCGGGCGGCACGCATCAAGGCGATAAAGTCGCGCATGATTTTTCTGGCGGTAATGATCGCGGTCTGGATCATCCTGGGGCCAGTGCCGAATCTCATCACCGGAAGCTTGACCCTGAGCTGCTATGTGGTGAAGCACCTGCTGCCGTGGATTGGTGCCGGCGTGGCAGCGTATCTGCTACTCGACTTTTTGCGCCGGCGCCAACCCAATGCGCGTTCATTCTGGGAAGTCCGGTTCGACGGAGTCTTACCGTTTGTGCCGCTGTTCGGCCCGATGGAGGTGCGGCGCAACCTTCGAGACTTCTTTGACAGTCTGGCGCTGCTGCTGGACGCGGGCATGCCGATACTGGAAGCCTTACCCCTGGCGCTGGACACGGTTCGAAACCAAGCACTCAAATCTCAACTTGCTCAGATCAAACCGCGGATCGAAGCGGGAACGTCTTTCGGGCAGGCGATGGCAGGGTTGTCTCTCTTTGGCCGCACGCAGGCGTGCGAACTGATTCGGACGGGCGAAGCGAGCGGCGCATTACCGCGCATGTTGTTCCGGTACTCCGAGGCTGAAACGGCGGCCATAGATCGATTCGACGACCTGGCTGCGGAATGGATACCACGACTGGCTTATACGTCGGCGGCTTTGCTTGTCGCCTACGGGATTATCCATAGCGGCGCATTCATGCCGCCGCTTCCGCAAGAGCTGCGCTAGCGCTGCAGAGTACAGTTCCGGCTCGCAAGCCGGCCATAGCCCGCCACTCAGACCATCGCTTGGATTTCCGGTTGGCGGACGGTCGCCAGAGCCGGGTCGTTCGAGGAGTCGGGCTTCTATACCCCTGTTTTTGCTGCGGCGGGACGTGAGCCCGCCGCAGCAAGCCAATATGACCGCCCGTCAGCGTCCTCTAGTCTGCCGCTTCTCGCGCTTCGCTGCGCGCTTCTCTTCGAAGGTCTTCGTCGGCTTCTTCTTCGTCTGCTTTTTTTGGTCCATGCCCTTGCTCATGGGATTCTCCTGCTTTGAGGGAATTTGGAGTATACGTTTGCCCACCCAGGTAATTCTACGGCCGCGGCCAATTGGATTGCATGATCGCTCCGCTTTCGCCTGCCGGTAAGGTTGTCGGTGATTTCTATCATCAGTCGCCCTAGGCAAAGTCGCCGAAGGGCTCGAGTGCGAGACTGGCGTTGGAGTTTCTCGCCAGCCGGGCCGATGCTTGCTCTGGAGATGGCTCCTTATGAATCCACCGGTCATAGATGTCTCTTGGCCATACTTGCGCTACGTGGAACTCCTCGGGTTCCCTGTCTCCGTCATATGTTTCCGAGGCATGCTTGAACATCATCGTCGTGAACCGCGAACACAACTCGAGGGGAACTTAGCGACCCTATACATAGTTGTGGGCGTCCTTACGTTGGCTGCGGGTTGCTTCAGCCTGTGGCAAATCACCGGAAATGGGTAGCGAAGATACGAAGCACTAGAGATCGCCGCCCCGGCGGTCGCGGAAGCAGACGCAGCAGCTTTGGATCGGAATGGCTTATGCCATCCACGGGTTCAGGCCGCCCGGTTCCGGGCATTCACTGAGAGGTGACGAGTTTTCTCGTTAGCGGACGTTCGCACTTTTGAACTGTTCGCGTGACTTGCGCGGCCAGGACTCGCTTACGGGCGATTTTTGCGCCCCTGCTTTTGACCCAAGGGATTTGCGATTTGAATTTCGCCCGCCCCGCTCCGCCCCGGTGAAGCTCTGCTAGGATGTCGCCGCGGCCCGATGAAGAATAAAAGCAATGATCCGGCTGCAGTCATCCCTCCGAGGGGTCCCAGGATGCCTCGGGAGACAATTGCGATTAGGAACTAATCTATTGAAAAATAAAAAATTATTGGCGCCTGGGTTACCCGAGAATTTACCCAGCGTCAGCCGTGGTCGGTAGGCGCGTGGCCGCATCGAGGCGGTTGGTCCCAGCGAGTCATCAGCCCATCAGGACCTGAGTTACTATGCTTCAAAGGGGGCGGAATTCGACGATTGGCGGCGAACTGCTCAATTTCGTAGCCTTGCCTGCTCCGAGGGCCTTCGGTTAAGGTGCACGCGTGGCCGACAAGACAGAGAAAAGTAGCCTGGAGCAGTTGCTGCGTCCCCTCCGCCGAGGACTGAATGCGGAGCTCGCGGCGCTCTTGCTTCGTATTCAAGCCGATGACGAACTTCAGGCGCGCTACGAGGACTTGGCCGAGCGGAACACCGAAGGGCAGTTGAGTCCGGCAGAGAAGAATGAACTCGCCTCGATGGTTCGGGCGAATACACTGCTCAGTGTGCTGAAGGCTGAAGCCCGCGCTTATCTGCAGCACCCCGACGCGGCGTAGCTCAATGGACGCCCAGCTGCGTCAATCTGTCCGCACGCGGGCGGCCTACCAATGTGAATATTGCCGGCTCCCACAAGAGTTTTCCGAGCTGCGTTTTCACGTCGAGCATATCATTCCGCGCCAACACGGTGGCGGCGATGGCATGGACAATCTCGCTCTGGCCTGTCCTGACTGCAATCTGCGCAAGGGTCCCAATCTAACCGGAATTGATCCGGAAACCCGCGAGGTTACCCGGCTGTTTGATCCGCGGCGCGACGCGTGGTTCGACCATTTTCGTTACGAAGGATATAACATCGTGGGCGTTACATCGATAGGGCGAACGACTGCCACGCTGTTGGAAATGAACGATCCGGAGCGCTGGAGAGTCCGCGAGCTCATCGCCAACATTCAGAGCTAGCACCGTCGTGCTGCGGAGTGGAAGCCCGGCGGCACTGGTTTCGCGAAAATGAGCGACGTGCGAGAATAGGCAAATGCAGGGAACCAGTTTCCCGCCTTCGGCTGCGAGCCTCTTCAGCCATGTCACCGCCGAGAAAGCGGCTGTCTACAGGGCGATCATGGAGCTCTTCGCGGCCGCCAAACGCCAGTTCCGGTTGCATCTGCGGCCGGATGAGGTGCTCCTCGAGGCGCATTGGCCGGCCGAGAGACCTCAACTCGAAGAGGTGCAGCAGGCGCTCGGGCAGCTCGTGGAGTGGGGAAATCTGCAGGCCCAGCCCGACACGGCGCGGGTCGCCAGCATCGAGGACTTCTACCGCAAGCGACTCCTGTACCGCCTGACCTCGGGAGGGGAGGCGGTCGAGGCCGGCTTGCGGGTGTTTGCAGCCACCCTCGCGCGGCGGGCCGAGTTGCAGTCGGTCGCCCTCGAGGACATCCGCTCGAGGCTCCTCGCGCTCGCCGAGCTCGCCCGAGAGTCGCCCCTCGATGACGCCAAGATCCATGCGGCGCTGCGCGATCTCGTGCACGTGTTCGAGGGGTTGGCGGCGAACGCCGAGGCTTTCATGGCGAGCCTCGCCCGCTCGCTCGACCTGCAGCGGGCGGACGTTGCCGTGGTGATGAGCTTCAAGTCCAGGCTCATCGAGTATCTCGAGCGCTTCATCGGCGATCTCGTGACCCGCTCCAGCCAGATCGCGGAGCTCCTGGAGTCGATGGTTTCGCACGAGCAGGCGCTGCTGCAGCTTGCCGCGGAGCGCGAGGCGCGCGACACCGCCCCCGGCGGCGCGGAGTCGCAGGCGGAATCGGCGGCAAGCCGCCTCGCCTTCTGGCGTGAGCGCTGGGCCGGATTGCGGCGATGGTTCCTTTCCGAGGGGCGCGGCAGCTCGCAAGCGGAACTCCTGAGGCGGAGCGCGCTCGCCGCCATTCCGCGACTGCTGCAGGCGGTCGCCACGCTCAACGAGCGCCGCGCCGGCCGCAGCGACCGGGCCGCGGATTTTCGGCGGCTGGCGCTCTGGTTCCTCGAGGCCGAGAGTGACGCGGAGGCGCACCGCCTCTGGCGGGCGGCATTCGCGCTTTCACCCGCCCGCCACCTGGCATTGAGGGTTCCCGATCAGGATGTTGGAGCTGCGATTTCCTGGAAGGACGCACCGCCCGTGGAGGTCTTCCCGCAGTTGCGCGAGCAAGGGGTGCTGCGGGTGCGGGGCGGGCCGCCGCGCATCAAGGACCGTTCTGCCGAGCGGGCGCAACTTGCCGCGAGAGCGGCGGAGGAGGCGGCGCAGACGGAGGTGGCCCGTCGGCGGCTCGCGACCGGGCGGCAGGTCCGGCTGTCGGAGCTCGGAGTTCTCGATGCGCGCGCGTTCCGACTGTTTCTGACATTGCTCGGGGAGGCGCTGGCTGCCCAGACCCATCCCGACAGGCCGGTCGAGCGCCTGACCGGCGACGGCACGCTGACCGTCCGGCTCGAGCCGCTGGAGGCGGACAGCCGTGCGGTGATCGAGACGGAGCTTGGGTCCTTTGCCGGCCGGGATCACTTGATCCTGATTCGGGAGGCTCGAGAGCAGTGAGTCCCGAAGTCGGTCTCACGGATGTCCTGGCGCGCCAGGCTGAGGATGAGCGGGAGAGGGCGTTGCGAGCGCTTCTCATGTGCCCACTCGTCGCCGGGGGCACCGAAGACCACGCGCTCATCAGGCGCCACTCGGGGTACCTGCGGGACTTGCTCGCGCGTGAGACTGGGTGGCGGCTGCATGTGGAGCGCAGCTGCGCCCGGCTCTTCAAGACACCCGCCGATACCGGCGATGCAACCCGGGGGCTGCCGGACTTCGACCGGGAGCGATATGCGGTCCTCTGCCTGGTCTGTGCGGTGCTGGAGCGCGGCGAGTCGCAGATCACGCTGCAGCGCCTGGGCGAACAGTTGCTCGAGGCCGCCCAGGATCCGGAGCTCGTGGCACGCGGCTTCGCGTTCACTCTCGAGTCTCACCATCACCGCCGCGCGCTGGTGCAGGTGTGCCGCTTCCTCCTCGAGCACGGGGTGTTGTCGCGAGTGGTCGGGGACGAGGAGACGTACATCAACAGGTCCGGCGACGTGCTGTATGACGTCAACCGCAGGGTGTTGGCGACCTTGCCGGCCAGCTCCCGGGGAGCGAGCCTCATCGCGGCGAGTGCCGGGCGTCAGGGGCTTGCGGAGGTCCTCGCCGCCCTCGTCGAGGAGTACGTTCCCGACACGGTGGAGGGGCGGCGCATGGCGCTTCGACACCGTTTGGGCCGCCGGCTGCTCGACGATCCCGTCCTCTACCACGATGAGCTGACGGAGGAGGAGCGGCAGTATCTCGCCAGCCAGCGCGGTCCCATGGCGGCGCGACTGGCGGAGGCCACCGGTCTGGCCGCGGAACTGCGAGCCGAGGGCCTCGCACTCGTCGATGAGCACGGGGAACTGTCCGACAGACAACTGCCCGCGGTGGGCACGCTCGCCCACGCGACACTGCTGCTCGCGGAGCACCTCGCCGAGGCGGCGCGCGACGATCCGCAGCGGTTGCATTCGCTCCATGAGCTGGCGGCCTTCATCCGCACGGCGGCGGATCGCTACGGCCGGTTCTGGCGCAAGGACGCGCGTGCGCCCGGAGCGGAGATGGAGCTCGCCGCCCAGGCCGTCGATTGCCTCGAGGCGCTGAAGCTGGTGCAGCGCATCCGGGGGAGCGTCTGGGGCCGTCCGGCCCTTTTGCGGTATGCCGTACGCGAAGCGCGACAGCTCGAGCGAGCCGGGGCATGACCCGGGAGCCGCCGGCCATCGATCTGCCGCAGCCCGCGCGCCAGCGCTGGCAACCGCTGCGCCTCGGGTTGGTCGAGCTCTACCACTATGATGTGGAGGAGTTCGAGTTTCGCGACGGGCACCTGCTGCTGCGCGGCAACAATGGCACCGGCAAGTCGAAGGTACTGTCGCTCACCTTGCCCTTCCTCCTCGACGCCAATCTGACTCCGGCCCGGGTGGAGCCCGACGGCGATCGCAACAAGCGGATGGAATGGAATCTCCTCATGGGCGGCCGCCATGAGCGGCGCGTCGGCTACACCTGGATCGAGCTCGGACGGCTCGATGAGTCCGGCAAGCCCGAGACGCTGACGTTGGGTTGCGGCCTGCGCGCGGTGGCCGGAAAGAGCGGCCTCGACTCGTGGTATTTCATGACGGAGCAGCGCATCGGCGCGGATCTATGGTTGACGACCGCACAGCGCACGGCCGTCACTCGCGAGCGCCTCGTCGAAGCCATCGGCAGCCGCGGACATGTCTTCCAGAGCGCACAGGACTACAAGCGCGCCGTCGACGAGCGGCTCTTCCGTCTCGGCGAGGACCGGTATGCGGCGCTCGTCAACACGTTGATACAGCTGCGTCAGCCGCAGCTCTCAAAGCAGCCGGACGAAGCGCGATTGTCGAACGCGCTGACGGAGGCTCTGACCCCGCTCGACCGTGAAGCGCTCGAGGTCGTCGCCGAATCCATGACCCAGCTCGAGGAACTGCGCCGCGAGCTCGAGGAGCTTCAGGCCATGCGCAAGGCGGTCGCAGCCTTCGGTGAGCGTTACGAGCGGTATGCGCAGGTTGCCACGCGCCGCCGCGCGCGGGTGCTGCGACAAGCGCAGACGCTCTTCGATGAGGCGAGCCGGGAGCTCAACGCGGCCGAGCAGGCGCTCGAGAGCGCCCGGACCGCGGTCGCGCGCTGGCAGGAAGAGACGCAGCTTCTCGACGATCACCTTGCTGCGGACGCGCAACGCATCAGCGTACTCGAGACGCATCCGACCATGCAGGATGCGCGTCGCATCGCGGATGCCAGGCAACTTGCCGAACTCTGCTCCAAGAGCTTTGACGAAGCGCAGGTGCGCCTGGCGGACGCAAGCTCCCGGCTTGCTCGAGAAGAGACCGTCGCGACTCGCCGGCGTGACACCGCCAACGAGACCCGATCCCATCTCGTCGAGCTCGAAAGCCCAGTCGCCGCGCTCGCTTCATCGGCCGGCGTTGGTGATGGGCTGTCGCGCACCCTGGCAGAGGCTGCCTCTCCCGACGGGCTTGCCGGAACCGGCGTGCAATTGTTGGAGGCCCTCCGCAGCGGAATACGGAGCGCTGAGACTCGGCGCCGTGAACAGATTGCCGTGATTCGCAAGGCGCTCGCCGAAGTGGCCGCTGCCGATCGGGTGTGCGCCGCGGCGAGAAGCGAGCGCAAGAGGTGCGCGGAGGCTTTCGATGTCGCGACTGAAGCCTCCGAGCGGGCGCTGGCGGCGCTTCGCGATGCAGGCGCACAGCTGGTTGCCAGCTGGCGGCTGCACGTCAGCGCGCTCCAGGCGCTCCTGATTCCCGGCATCGAAGAACTCCTCGGGGAGCTGACGCTCTGGGTGGACTCCCTCAACGGCCAGAACCCGGTGCGCGCGGCGCTGAACCGGGCCTGGCAAGTCCATGAGGGAGAGCGGGCTGCGCGCCGGGCGGCGGTCGATGCCCGGCGCGAGGGGTTGCAGGCCGAGCGGCGCGAGCTCGAGGAGGAGCGTTCGCGGTTGGAAATGGGAGGGACGCCCCTCCCGCCTGTGCCCTACACCCGGGATGCGCCCGGCCGAGATGCGCGCCCCGGTGCGCCGCTGTGGCAACTCGTGGACTTCTCGCCCCAAATCGACGAGGCCGCGCGCGCCGGCCTGGAAGCGGCACTCGAGGCATCGGGACTTCTCGATGCGTGGGTGACGCCGGAGGGCGCTGTGCTCGACCGGGCCGCTCACGACGTCCTGTTGGTGGCCCGCGCCGGCCAGGCGGACTCGCTTGCTCACTGGCTCTTGCCCAGCCTGCCTGCCGGGGGCTCGGCCGCCTCCGTGAGCGCGGATACGGTGAGCGTGATACTGGCTTCGATCGCCTGCACGGAGCGGGAGCCGATGACGGCAGAGGCGTGGGTCTCTCTCAGCGGGGATTTCCGCGTGGGTCCCGCGCGGGGCGCCTGGAACAAGCCCCGGGCGCAATACATCGGCCACGCGGCGCGCGAAGCGGCGCGCCGGCTCCGTCTGGGCGAGATCGCTTCCAAGCTGCTCGAGATCGACGCCGCTCTTGCGCAGTGCGCGGCGACTGAGGCGCAGCTCGAGGAGCAGCGCGCGCGTGCGGCCCGGGAGCAGGAGAGCGCGCCGCCGGACGATGCCTTGTTGCGCGCGCAGGCCGACCGGGACGCGGCGGAGCAGGTCCGCCGGCAGGCGCAGTCGAGCCTCGGCGAGGCCGATTCGCGGCTTGCGACTGCCGAGCACGCCCTGGCCCGGGCGCGGGACGCGCTCGAGCTCGATGCGCAGAGCCTGCGACTGCCGAAAGACCCGTCTGGCATCGAGCGTGTCGCCGAGGGTCTGAGCGCTTACACCCGAGAGGCCGCGGAGCTCGTGAGCGCCGTACGCGCACACCAGAGCGCGCTCACCGAATTGGCGCTGCAGCTCGAGCGCGAGGCGCAGGCGCGGGCCGATGCCGAATCGGCAGCCGAGGAGCAGGCGGACAAGCGCCGTGGGTTGGCCGAAGCACGCCAGGTGGTCACGGTGTTGGAAGAGTCCGTCGGCAAGGCAGTCGAGGAGCTGTTGCGCGAGCTGCACCTTGCGAAGGTCGCCCGGGGCGGGCGCAAGACGGCTCACACCCATGCACAAAGGGAATGGACCCGGGCGACCGGAGATTTTCGCGCCGCCGAGACGCGCCGCGACGACCTGCGCGGGCGCTTGGACGAGCGCATTGCCGGCCGCCGCAAGGCGATCGACGAGCTGCAGGCGTTCGCGACGGTGACGGGTCTCTTCAGCGTCGCGGTATCCGACGTGCCACTGCCCGATCCGGCGGCTCCCTGGGGGGTCGAGGCCGCACTCGCCGCCGCACGCCGGGCTGAGCAGGCGCTCGCCGGGGTGTCCGCCGAGGAGTCCGACTGGAGCCGCATCCAGAATGCCATCAGCCGTGATCTGCAGGAGTTGCAAACGGCAATGTCCGCGCAGGGACACGCCGCTACGGCGGAGGTCACCGACTTTGGAGTCGTCGTCAACATCATCCATCACGACCGCCCGCAGCGGCCGGATGCGCTGGAACGGCTGCTCACGGAAGACATCGACGCGCGGCGGCTCGCGCTGACGGCACAGGAGCGCGAGATCCTGGAGACCCACCTCGAGAAGGAGATCGCGGCGAACCTGCAGCGCCGGATCGTCGAGACCGAGGAGCGCGTCCGAGGGATCAACGCCGAGCTCGAGAAGCGACCGACCTCGACCGGCGTGCGCTACAGGCTCGAGTGGCAGCCCTTGCCGGAGCAGGAGGAAGGCGCGATCACGGGTCTCGTCGAGGCGCGCAAGCGACTGCTGAAGACGAGTCCCGACGCTTGGTCGACAGAGGATCGCCGCCAGGTCGGCGAGTTCCTCCAGGCACGCATCCAAGCCGAACGGTCACGCGATGATCAGGCGACGCTGCTCGAGAGCCTCTCGCGCGCTCTCGACTACCGCCGCTGGCATCGCTTCCGCGTGCAGCGGCAGCAGGATAGGCAATGGCGGCCGCTCGCAGGGCCAGCCTCGAGCGGGGAGCGGGCGCTCGGCCTCACAGTGCCGCTGTTCGCTGCGGCGAGCAGCCACTACTGGAGCGCGCACCCTCACGCCCCGCGCCTCGTGCTGCTCGATGAGGCCTTCGCCGGCATCGACGACGAGGCTCGCGCCAACTGCATGGCACTGATCCGGGAGTTCGACCTCGACTTCGTCATGACCAGCGAGCGGGAGTGGGGCTGCTACCCGGAGTTGCCGGGGCTCGCGATCTGCCAGCTCATTCGCCGAGAGGGCATGGACGCGGTGCTGGTCACGCGCTGGACATGGGATGGCCGCGAGCGACGCAGGCAGGAGGATACGGCACGGCGATTTCCGCCCGAGCCCGCGCCGGGCGTACACGAAGGCGAGCCGGCTGCGCAAGGCGCCATGCAACTCGACCTGACATCGTAGCGCCGTGGAGGATCGTGCTGGATTCGATCGGCTGCGGCGGCTGCTCGGTGGGGCCGAGTTCGAGCCGCTGCGGCGGAGATTGCGCTCCCGCTACGAGCGCGGCGAGCAGAGTGACGAATTCACTCTTTTCGGGCTGAGCGCAACCGAGCGCCGTGCGCTCGAGGGACTGACGGGCCGAGCGGTCAGAGCGGCCGGATCGATGCGGCTGCGTGTGTCGGAGCTCGATGCGGCGCTGTCGCGTGCCGGAATCGCCCCGAGCCTCCGTCGTGCGCTCGAGTTGCTGGATGGACCCGTTCAGGACCGCAAGGCGCAACGGCAGGCGCTGGAGCAATCCTGGAGTCAAGTGCTCTCGAGCGTCGCGGAGCCGCGTCTACATTCGCTCGTGGGCACGTCGACCGGCACGGCGCTGCTCAAGCGCCTCGCCGGCGGCGACCCGCGCGAAGCGGAGTCGCTGTTGACCCGAGCGCAACGTGTTCTCGCGAGACTGCCGGAGCGCGGCGTTCCCCTCGCGCAGCTCGCCGCGTTGGTGTTGGGAGACGCGCACGCGCTGGATCCGGGATCGTCCGTTGCCTCCCTCGTCCTGCGGGCATCGGCAGCGGCTGGTGCGCCGGATGAGGATCGCGCGGAGCGGCCGCGGGAGCAGTGGGCGCGGCTCGGAGTCTCCGTGAACGAGCTGGCCGCGCCGGCTCTGTGTCTCAACCTGCCGGTCCATCGATCCGGCGATTCCGCGGCCTCTGTTTGTTTCCCCGGTGGTGAGCCCATTCATCTCTCGCTGCGCAAGCTCCTTCGCGATCCGCCTCCGTGGGCCGCGCTCGAGCGGGAGGTGTTCGTTTGCGAGAACCCGAGCATCGTGGCGATCGCCGCGGGCCGGCTGGGCTCAGCGAGCGCGCCGTTGGTGTGTACGGACGGAATGCCGTCCGCCGCGCAGCGCACGCTGATCTCGCAGCTGGCCACCGCGGGCGCACGGCTGCGCTACCACGGAGATTTTGACTGGCCGGGACTCACGATCGGGAACTTCGTCATTCGCGCCTTGGGAGCGCAACCCTGGCGCTTCGGCGCCGACGACTATCTCACGGCTTGCCGGAGTGGCGGTTCGGCGCTCGCACCGGAGGGCCGCACCGAAGCGAAATGGGATCCCCGGCTCGCAGGCGCGATGGCCGAGAGGGGTGCCGCGGTACACGAAGAAGCGGTCGCGGACGCCTTGCTGGAGGATCTTGGCGCGGCAACCGGGTGTCGAGGCTCGTGATCGATCGGTACGCAGAGTTTGATCTGGGTCCGTCGCTGGACGAGCGGCTCCGCCGGGCAGCGGAGGGCCTGTTCGAGGCGGGGTGCGTATCCGAGATCCGCTTTCACCAGAACGGCAATGCGGTTACCGGGATCGTGCGCACGAAAGATCCGGCCGCAAGTCACATGCGCACGCACCGTGTCTACATCCGACGCGCAAACGGCTCCGCGCCTCACCAGGCCGAGTGCAGTTGCGGCGCGAGCGGAACCTGCGTTCATGCCGCCGCAGTGTCGATGGCCGCGGCTCGCCGGACGCAAAGCGCGGCGATCACCGCACGGGCGCCGGCATCGTTTCGTGTGCCTGAAGAGCCTGGAGCCGACACGGGGCGGCGCGGGGCATGGCCGGCACGCCAGCAGCTCTTGTATCTGCTCGAGCACGATGCCCGGCCGATCGGCGCGCGGGACGTGGGCGATTTGAAATTGACCGTCTGGGTCAGCACGACCTCGGCAGCGGGGCCGGGGGAGTCCTGTGGGGCAGTGCCGTTCGCGTGCCGAGCTGAGGCGCGTGGCCGCGGCGGATATCCGCGTTATGTCGATGAGCGGGACGAGGACGTCCTCGAGATACTCCTCGCCGACGGGAGCGACGGACCTTGGCGCCTGCAAGGGCAGTTCGGGGCGCAGGTGATGCGACGGGCGCTGACCAGCGGGCGCGCTTTCTGGGGCTCACTGGGATCGCCGGCGCTTCGCGCCGCTGCAGCACGACGCGCGTGCCTCGCGTGGCGCATCGGCGGGAACGGCGAGCAGCGCCTCGCCTGCAATGTCGGCGATTCCGCCGCCGTACTGCTCTGCCTCGAGCCGGCCATCTACGTCGACCTCGCGACGCGCGAATCGGGCACGGTCGAGTTGCCTTGCCCAGAGGATCTCGTCCGCCGATACGCAAGCCGCGCAATCTCTCCGGAGGAAGTGGCTGCGATCCACTGTCAGCTCGATGGCGAAAGCGACGCTGCATCGTTCCCGCGGCCCGCGAGCCTGATCGTGGAGCATCAGCCGCTCTCCAGCCTGCGCCCGCGGCTGCGTCTGGCTGCCGGCCCGCAGGCGCGCTTGCAATGGCTCTACAACGGTGTGGCCGTCGACAGCGAGCGGCTGAATCCGAACGAGGATTGCGTGCATTGCGCGGCAGGCGCGACAGTGTGCGAGATCCCCCGCGATCGGGAGCGGGAGAGTACCTTGCATGCGCGCCTCGCGTCCGTGCTGCCGCCGGCCTGGGGCGGACGTGATGCGTGGCTCGCGTTCCTCCTCGATGCTGCGCCGGCGCTCGAGTCCGAAGGCTGGGAGCTCGAGATCGAGCCCGGATTTCCCTACCGCCTCGCCCGTCCGGACGGCTGGTTCGGGGACCTCGAGTCGGCTGCGCGCGAGAGTTGGTTCAGCCTGCGCCTCGGCGTGAGGGTCGATGGGCGGCCGATCAACCTGCTTCCGGCCCTCGCCGCCTACCTGCACTCCCTGACGGGAAGTGAGTCCGCTTCCGGCGGGGGCGCCGCCGAGCCGCGCGAGCCCTCATCGCTCGAGATCGGCGAGCACTGGCTCTTACCGCTCGACGACGGCCGTTATCTGCCGATCGGGATGGAGCGCATCCGGCGCATCGCTGCGACGCTGGTCGAGCTCTTCGAGCGGGATGGCCTAGAGGATCGGGAGCGCCTCGCGATGCCGCAAGCTCAGCGCCACCGCCTCGTGGCCCTGGCGCGCGAGCTTGGCGCGCCCACATTGCATTCGCGGGAGCCGGCGCTGCGCGAGCTGCTCGCAGGCCTCGATGAGCTCTGCGCCATCGGACCCGCCGACGCTCCCGAGACCTTCGGAGCCACTCTGCGCCCGTATCAGCGCGAGGGCCTCGGCTGGCTGCAGTTCCTGCGCCGCCACCGGCTCGGAGGAGTGTTGGCCGACGACATGGGTCTCGGCAAGACTGTACAGACGCTCGCATTCCTGCTGCTCGAGAAGGAGGCGGGGCGCCTGCGCAAGCCTGCGCTGATCGTGGCGCCGGTGAGCGCGCTTGCCAACTGGCAGCAGGAGACTCGGCGGCTCGCGCCGGAGCTGCGGCAGATCACGCTGCACGGCCCGGGGCGTCGGGCTCTGTTCGCGGAGATCGCGAGCAGCGATGTGGTGATCACCGGGTACCCACAGCTGCTGCTCGACAGCGAGCTGCTGCTCGAGCAGGATTTCCACATGGTGATTCTGGATGAGGCGCAGACGATCAAGAACCCGCGGGCCAGGGTCTCGCAGGCGGCCCGTGCGCTGCGCGCCGATCACCGCCTGTGCCTCACCGGAACCCCGGTGGAGAATCACCTGGGTGAGCTGTGGGCGCTGTTCGCCTTCGCGGAGCCGCGCCTGCTCGGCGAGGAGCGCTGCTTCCAACGCCAATATCGCGCGCCGATCGAGGAGTACGCCGACCGGCTGCGGGCCGAGGCACTTGCCGCGCGGATCGCCCCCTGCCTCCTGCGGCGGACCAAGGATGCCGTGGCGCGGGACCTGCCGTCCAAGACGGAAATGGTCGAGACCATCGTCTTCGATGAGCGCCAGCGCGATTTCTACGACGCCGTCCGCCTCGCCTCGCACCGGCGCATCCGCGAGATCCTGGACCGTCAGGGACTCGCGCGCAGTCAGATCACCATTCTCGATGCGCTGCTGAAGCTCCGCCAGGCGTGTTGTGATCCCCGCCTGGTCGCCGGCGCCGCCGACGAGACGATACCGTCCGCGAAGCTCGAGTGGCTCGCCGCGGCGCTTCCGGAGCTCGTGGCCGAGGGGCGGCGGATCCTGCTCTTCTCCCAGTTCACCTCCATGCTGCGCCTCATCGAGGTGACGGCCCGCGAGCTGGCGATTCCCTACTGTCTGCTCACCGGTGAAACGCGCGAGCGCGCCGCGCAGGTCGAGCGATTCCAGTCGGGCGGCGCGCCGCTCTTCATGATCAGCCTCAAGGCCGGCGGCACCGCGCTCAACCTCACCGCCGCCGACACGGTGATCCACTACGATCCGTGGTGGAATCCCGCCGCGGAGGCGCAGGCGACGGACCGCGCGCATCGCATCGGCCAGACCCGGCCGGTATTCATCTATAAGCTGATCGCGCAGAACACGGTCGAGGAAAGGATGCTGGCGCTGCAGGAGGAGAAGCGCGGACTCGCCGCGGGAGTCTATGCCGCGACGACCAGCTCGCCTCTCGCGCTGACCTCAGCCGACATCGAGCGCCTGCTGACCGAATGACTCGCAACGCACCGGCCGGCGATCTACAGGCGCAGGTCGACGCGCTCCTCCTCGAGCAAGGCGCGTTCGCGCCGCTCGAGCTGTTGTTCGCCACGGGACGGCTGCTCTACGCCGATTACGAGGCTTGGCGGAGCGGTGAGGTTGGAAGCCTCGACGAAGTGTTGATGGGCCGCCGCGAGGCGGTGCGTGAGGAGCTCGAGCGCGCAGCCGCCTATGCGCGCGCGCTCGGACTGGCCGAGCAGCCGCGGGAGCTCGGTGCCGCTCGCGACGGCGCCAGCGGTGTCCGAACTCTGCGCGTCAGCGACGACGCGCGCCTCGGGGTGCTCATCGCAAACCGTTACGTGCCGGCGCGGTCGGCGCCGCAGATGGATCTCTTCTTCGACAACCCCGTGGTCGCGCTGGTCAACGGGGTGACGCAAGCTCTTGCTGCGTGGGATACCGGGGAGGCGGCGCGCCGGCTCGATTGCCTCTACGCGAAGGAGCCGAATCATCCCGACCTGCCGGCTTTCGATCGGTTGCTCGAGGCGCTGAGGCGCCCGGGCCGTCCGATCGCCGATTGCCGCGAGGAGCTCGAGTCCGTCGCCGGGATCGTGCCTGACGCCTGGCGCTTGCTCGGCGCGCACGCCCGGGATGTGCTCGTGCCGCTGTGGCGGAATCTTGCCGAGGCACTTCGGTCCACGCCTTATTCTCCGGAGACGCAGATGCTGCACGCGAGTTACGCGTGGAGCGAGGCCCAGGCGTGGGATGAAGTCAGGGCGAGCGTACTCGGAGAGGCCCAGTGGTGGCGCCATGTGCCGCTCGCTGTGCGGGTGATCGAGAGCAGCCTCCGGCGCCGGCGGCGCACGGAGGCGCTTTCCGCATGGTTCCAGCTGTGCTGGCAAGCGCCGGACCGGGTGCCGGAAACGCTCGCGGCGCTCAAGTTCCCTGATCTGCACTCTCCCTGGCAGCGCTTCCTCGAGGCGGACGAGGAGTCGCTCGCGGCAGCGGGTGGTCAGCCGGCGCTCACGGCGGCTGATTTTCCCGCGTGGCTGTTGCTCGACGAGCCGGCGCTGGCGGACCGGCTGCCGGCAGCGCTGCCGATTGGCGGGAGCGCGGGGGAGGAGCACTATCGGTTGGCGCACCGCTGGATCGCTGCCCGCAAGGCGGGGCGCGCGCCCGAGGAAATGGCGTTGCGAAAGGCTCTCAGGGAACGCCAGCCCGCGCTCTTCCGGCAACTCTTGCGTGCGGTGGAGAAGAATGGGCAGGTGTGACGGACCGCTCGGTGATCTACGAGCGGCGCCGGTTTCGCGGCCGGCGAAATCTACGCCGCCGGGAGCATGGCTGAGGCGGCTGGATTTGAACCAGCATTGACGGAGACGGGAGTCAGCCTTCAGGCCCGGTTTGAGCTCGCCGATTCCCGCTGCGCAGAGAGTCGATTCGCGCCTGTGTTTCCCGCTGGCGCTGTCTCTCGCGCCGAAAGTACTCCATGCCGCGCCGGATCTGCTCGTCCCGCGGCTCGTCGGCCGTGCCGTAAACGAGACTGCCGATGATGGCGAACAGACCGGCGCGGTCAGGCCTCTCGCGAGCGACTGTCTGATACTCCGCTGTGCGTTCGTCGACCTCCTTCTGCACCTTCGCCAGGAGGTCCTCGTCGGTTCGATCCACGAGGTCCAGCTGCGCTCCGCCCAGATGTCGAATCGTCTCCCAAATGTGGATCGGGATTGGGACCATCACGCGACCGTAGCCTGCCTCGAAGTGGGTCGTGTCGAGGCGCAGATACACGTGATCGTCGTCGAACGCCTCGCGGTAGAAATGAAAGTTCTCGCCGTGGGCGATGGTGGATTTCGTTGACATGCGGAAGGGTCGAGTCGTGGAATCAGCGGTATAGGACAGTTGACGGAAATATACATCAGGTTTCGAAGAGTTTGCGTGACCCTCGAGAAATTTGTCCTCCTCTTCTGACGCCGTAAACTGACGGCACGAATGACGCATGAGCACGGCGTGGTTGATGCTCGCTGGGTAGCGGTGGAGTCATGAAGGGCCCCAACAAGGCCGTTCCGGCAACCCATTTATCCCGACAGGTCGGGAAGCAAGAGTGTTTCAATCAATGGGACCGAGCGCCAAGCCCTGTCGTTCGTGACGGCGAGCGTCGCACCGGCTCTGAGGCCGGTTGCGATCTGAATGGCATCCGGCGTGCGCAACCTATGACGCGCGCGAAGGGCCGCGGCGTCCAGCAGAACCTCCCTCGAGATAGGGACTAGCTCGAGGTTGGGAAAGTGATCGAGCAGCACTTCATAATCATCCGCAACATCTTGCCGGCCGAGCTGTAGCGGTCGCACGGTCAGCTCCAGCAAGGTCAGCTCCGACGCGATGCCGAGGAACTTCCCTTCCTCGAGGCCTTCGATCACACGGCCTTTCGGCGGCCGGAGCTGAGGGTGGTTTTCGAAATGATAGATCCAGACACTGGTATCGATCAGGACCCGCTTGTGTCCGCCGGGAAGCCTGAGGCTCACCAGGCTTCGCGCTCATCCTGAAGATACGCCTCCGCTCCCTGCCAGACCTCCCGATGCAGCCCGGCCATGTGTTTGGCGAACTTCTTTGGCTTGGGGACGATGACGACGCGATCAGGCTTGCTCAGAACGAGCAGCTCATCGCCAGCGGACAGCCCGAGGGCTTCGCGGGCCTCTCGCGGGATCACGATCTGATACTTGCTGCTCAGCGTAACGGTTGCTGCCATGAGCCGCTCCTTGAGTAAAGTATAGTGTGAAATTTACTTTACCAGCTTCCCAACTATGTGGGAAGACGCCGGGCTGCGCTGGTGCCGGTGCATTTCATGCTCACGCGAGCCGCCGGTCAGCCCGGCCAAGAAAGCATTTAAGAACAGCAACTTGTGCAGTTCTGCCGTTCTGTCCGTTGCCTTACCCATAAGCTTACCCAGCGGCCTCACCGACGTACCGACGGCAGCTTGCCCATGCGTGGTTTCGTGCCCTCATCAAGAAATCCAGTACCGCTGCAGATCTCCGGCGACCCAAATCGGAGGGCGCTCGTTAACGAGCAGGCTGTCGTTCGCATTGAGTGGATGGAAGGTCGCTGTACCGCCCCATCTGGGTCGATCCGCCCATCGCAGAGCCGCTGCGGGCCGAAGGCAGCCGTGATTCACCCGCGTCTCAGTAACGTTTCAGGCCATCGCGACGTATATTAAGGAACGACAGACCCCGTGCCTCTCAAACGCAAAGGAGCTTCTCAACCATGTTCAACCGCCGCTCGACGTCCCGGTCGTCTTTGCCGGTTGCCTCGCTATCGGCCGTTCGGGCAGGAGGAAAGCCATGATCAAGCTCGCGCTGTACGTTTCGCTGAAAGCAAAGTCGGGCAAGGAGCAAGAAATTGCCGACTTTCTCAGGTCCGCCCTACCTTTGGTAAATGACGAACCGGGCACCAGAACGTGGTACGCCATCCAGGAAGGACCTTCTTCGTTCGCGATATTCGATACCTTCGATGATGAAGCCGGTCGCAATGCTCACCTCAACGGTAAGGTGGCGGCAGCGCTGATGGAAAGAGCCAGCGCTGGAGACCTGTTTGCGCAGCCCCCCGAGATCATCAAGCTGAAGATCATCGCAGATAAGGCGCCCTGAGACAGAAACGTCTGCGTCGGCGCTCTCCATTGAGACGTCCGGATAAGCAGCGGGTACGCTTGTGGCTGGCCTGACCTTCGACGCCTGGATTGCATCGAAATTCGTCGCTTTCATCGCGTATTTGGTAGGCGAGCCTTCCTACTACCGGACGGTATGATGATCTTCAGGCCTGCTGCTCGCGCCAACTGCTGTTGGCGGATATCGAACGTCGAAAAGTGTTTGAACTTCAGCTCCAACGCGCTTGCAACGTGCAGGATGTCCAAGGACCGGCAGCCAATCGAACGAGTGTGTTTGCGGCTCAGCTCACCCGCTCGTTTCAGCGTGGCTCGCCACAATACATCCCCCTGTCTATGGCGTCCTTGGGCGAAATCGTCGTCGAGGGCCGCCCATCGCCGCATCGTGGATTTTGTCGGTAATGATCCCCCTGTAAGCGGCGAGACCGATGCCGTTGGTGAGCTCGACTCGGCCATGATGAGTCACGAGAAGGGGGTCGCCGATCTTCTTCCGCCACGCGGCCATTGCGCGCGATTCCGGCTCCTTTAGATAGAGCTTCAGCAGCGCGCTCGGGTCGACGTAGATCGAGTCAGCGCTCGCCACGATTCTCATCGTGCAAGGCGCGGGATCGTGCCTTGGTCATGGCCCGAGGCTGATACGAATTAATTCTACCCACGGGACCCGGCCGACGGCTTGATACGCCGCGATATTCCCGACCAAACCCACAGGGGCGGTCCTTCGCTAAGTAGTAAAATGCTGCTAAGCGAGTTCTGAAGCGGCTCAGGTACCATGTCCCCGTTGATCGAAGGCAACCTCGAGGAGATCGGCCGGCTGTGCCGCCTTCACGGCGTGCGCAAGCTCGAGGTATTCGGTTCTATCCTGCGCCAGGATTTCGATCCCCAGCACAGTGACGTCGACGTGCTCGTGGAATTCGAGCCACAGGTGGCAAATAGCTTCGCAAATTTCCTGGGCCTCAAGGAAGCACTCGAAAGTCGTTTTGGGCGGCGAGTAGACCTGGTAGAACTTCGCGCAATCCGAAACCGCCGGTTGCGGCACCATATCGAGCAGAGTAAGTCGCCGGTGTATGCCCGGCGGCCCGTGGCTTCTGGAGTCCAAGCGTTGCCTGTGACGCCTCAGGAGGCGTCGGGTTACCTATGACGATCGTCGACCCCGAAACTGAGCGCGTCGTTCGCAAATTCATCGCGCGGATTCCCGCTGATCTGCCCGTGGAGCGAGTTCTCCTGTATGGCTCGCGAGCGCGTGGAGATTTTGGCCCCGACAGCGATGCTGATGTCGCGGTCATTCTTCGCCGTGGGGCAGATGACTGGAAGCTCTTATGGATGCTCACTGGGCTCGCTTACGACGTCTTCGTCGATACGGGAATAATGATTCAGTCGGTACCCGTGTCGTCACGGAACTGGGCTGACCCGGACAGCTTTCCCCGTCCCAGCTTTCTGCGGAATGTGGCGCGGGAAGGTATTCAATTGTGACGGATCATTCGTTCTCTGTATCTCTGGTCCGAAAGAGCGAACGGGCGATACAGATTGCGCGACTTAGTTTAGAGAACGAAGACCCTGACAGTGCGGTAAATCGCGCGTACTACTCAATGTTTAACATCTCGCGGGCCGCCCTTCTCAAAGCGGGTGTTCCCGCGCGCGCCGCTACCCTCACGAGTCAGTCAGCTACTGAGAACGTCTCTCAGCCGCCGATTTCGAGCTCAGAGAGTGAGCCCAAGTCGCGCCTTGAATTCCGTTCGATTTGAATTTCCCCCGCCCCGCCCCGATCAAGCCCTGCTAGGATGTCGCAGCGGTCAGGTGAAGAATAAAACTAATGATCCGGCCGCAGTCATCCACCCGAGGGATCGATGGATACCTCGGAATCAATTTGTAATTTGGATTTAAGCTATTGAAAAATAAAGAATTATTGGTGCCCGGGAGAGGACTCGAACCTCCACGGTGTTACCCGCTAGTACCTGAAACTAGTGCGTCTACCAATTCCGCCACCCGGGCAGGACGACCGGAATGCCCATTCCGAGCGCGCGCAATCTACGCAGGGGGTCGGGAGCTGTCAATTGAAAGCGCGTAGAGGCAAGTTCGGGCGCCGGGACCGCAAGGCCGGTCCGCATCCGAAGGCGCGGGCGGCGCTGCGCGCGGGAGGCGCGGGCGACGGGCATGAGCCTGGGCGGAGCGACGGCGGCAGCAAAGCCGGAACCGCCCCTCGGCAGCAGGGACGGGCGAAACAGACAGTGCAGGGGAGCCGGTCGGCGCAGACCTCCCGAGCACAGGGCCGCGCAGCAGCCGGCGCTCACGCTGGCGGCGTGGTGGAGGGTCAGGTGAGCGCACACCGGGCCGGGTACGGTTTTCTGCGGGTCGAGGGAATGAAGGACAGCGTCTTTCTTCCACCCCCGCAGATGCGCGGGGTCATGCACGGGGATCGGTTGCGCGTGCGGCTGTCCCGCGATGCCAGCAATCGGTGGTCGGGCTCCGTCGAGCAGGTCGTGGAGCACGGAGTCAACGCGTTCCTCGGGACCGTGGAGGTGTTGGGCCGCACAGCGTGGGTCACGGCCGCGGATAGGCGCCTGCAGCTGCGATGCGCCGTCGAGCACAACGCGCTCGAGGGTGCGCGCAACGGTGATTGGGTGATCGCACGGATCACCCGGCATGCAGGCGCTGCGAAGGCGGCGCAAGCCCGGGTCGAGAAGCGCCTCGATCCCGACCGCCCGGTCGAGCTCGCCACCGAGGCATCAATCGCGCGCTTCGACCTTCCGCACGAGTTTTCCGCCAACGCGCTGCGCGAGGCGCAGGCTTGGGGCGATCGCGTCGATCCGCGTGAGGCGGAAGGCCGGGAGGACCTCAGGGGACTACCCCTCGTCACGATCGACGGCGAAGACGCTCGCGATTTCGACGACGCGGTCTATGCGGAACCGCATCCGGCAGGCTTTCGCCTGATCGTCGCGATCGCCGACGTAAGCCACTATGTTCGGCCCGGAACAGCAGTCGACACGGAAGCTCTGGAGCGCGGCACATCCGTGTACTTCCCGACGCGCGTGCTGCCGATGCTGCCGACCGCTCTTTCCGACCATCTCTGCTCGCTGGCGCCGAAAGTCGACAGGCTCTGCTTCGCGGCGGACATGGTGATCACAAAGACGGGCGCGTTGAAGTCGGCGCGGTTCTATCCGGCCGTGATGCGCTCCGCCGCGCGGTTGACCTACACGCTGGCGAATGCGGCCCTGTTCGAAGGACGGCCGGCTGCGCGCGAGCAGCTCGGTCCGCTCGTGGAGCCGCTGCTCGTCCTGGTGGACGTCTATCGTGCCTTGCACAAGGCACGCAGCAAGCGAGGCGCGCTCGACTTCGACGCCGCTGAGGCGGAGTTCGTGATCGACTCCGCGGAGCGCGTGAAAGGCATCGAGCTGCGCACCCGCAATGACGCGCACCGCCTGGTCGAGGAGTGCATGATCCTCGCGAACGTGGCGGTCGCCGAAGAGCTCGAGAAGACCCACACCCCCACGCTCTATCGCGTGCATGGGCAGCCGGAGCCCGAGAAGCTCGACAGGCTGACCGGTACGCTCCGCGCGCTCGATATCGAGGCACACCTGCCGGAGACCGTCACCACCCGTGACCTGCAGGCCATCGCGCGGCGCCTGGGCCACACGGCCGAGCGCCCCTTCATCGAGTCGCTCATCGTCCGCGCCATGCCGCAGGCGGTGTACCAGCCGACCAACATCGGCCATTTCGGATTGGCGCTGAAGCATTACGCACACTTCACGTCACCTATCCGACGCTATCCGGATCTGGTAGTGCATCGCACGCTTAAGGCGTTGATCGGGGCTGCCGGGAATGCCGCCGTCCGCTACGAGCCTGCGCAGCTCGGCGGTCTCGGTGAGAGTACCTCCAAGCTCGAGAAGCGCGCCGATGAAGCTGACCGCTTCGTCGCAACCTACCTCAAATGCAGCTACCTGCTGGAACGTATCGGGCAGACCTTCCAGGGCCTCATCACCACCGTGGTCGAGTTCGGCTGCTTCGTGCAGATCCTCGATGTCGCCGTGGACGGATTGCTGCACATAGACAACTTGCGCGATGACGACTACGAGATGGAGGAGCATGGCCACGGCTGGCGGGGCAGGCGGACGGGACGCCGATTGCGCACCGGCTCGCATGTCAGAGTGACAGTGACCAGCGTGAACCCCATCGAGGGCCTGGTCGACCTCGACCTGGCCAATGAGTCGTGAAGGGTTCGGACTCCAACAGACCGCAGGGGCAGGGCACGCAAACCATTTACGGCCTGCACGCCGTGCGGCTGATGCTGCAGAAGCATCCGGAGCGCGTCACTGCCGTGCGGGTTGCGGAGCGGCGTGATGATCCGCGCGCCCGCGAGATCGACGAGCTCGCACGGGGACGGCAGATCCCGGTACAGCGGGTGGATGCTCACGCCCTGAAGCAGAAGTTGGGGGACGTGGCGCACCAGGGCGTGGTTGCCGATATCGTGCCGCTGCCCCCGTGGACCGAGGACGACTTGCTGGTGGGGGTCCAAGCCGTCGCGGAGGCCCGGGGGGCACCGCTGATCCTCGCGCTCGATGGGGTGCAGGATCCCCATAATTTGGGGGCGTGCCTCAGGACGGCCGATGCTTGCGGTGCGCTCGCCGTCATGGTGCCCCGCGACCGCTCCGCGCATGTCACGCCGGTCGTGCGCAAGGTGGCGGTAGGCGCGGCCGAAACCACCCCCGTCGTAACCGTGACGAATCTGGTTCGGACCCTGAAGCTCCTCAAGGACGCCGGCCTTTGGGTCATCGGCGCGGACGCCGACGGCGCAAAGCGCCCGCACGAGGTAGATCTCAAGGGCGGGGTGGTGCTGGTTCTGGGGGCTGAAGGCGCAGGGCTGCGGCAGCTGACCCGGCAGACCTGCGACTGGATGGTGCGCCTGCCGCAGCTCGGGGCGGTGGAGAGCCTCAACGTCTCGGTGGCAGCCGGCATGCTCCTTTATGAGGCGGTGCGGCAGAGAGCCGCGTGAGCCGGCCCGGGGCCCGGCCACGAAGGATGGTCGCTGGCAGGGCCTCTCATTGCAGTCCTGCCGCAGTTTCAGTATCCTGCGCGCCCCCTTTTGAGGGTCGCGTCCGCGCCTGCCGGCGGACGGAATCTCCTTGCCGCACCCCGCATAAGCCTCGCGACGGGCGGCTTTCATCCGTGAGGAGGACACATGAGGCACTACGAAATCATATTCCTGGTCCATCCCGATCAGAGCGAGCAGGTGCCCGCGATGATCGAGCGCTACAAGGGCATGATCGCCGCCGGCTCCGGCCACGTGCATCGCCTGGAAGATTGGGGGCGGCGGCAGCTCGCCTATCCCATGGCCAAGGTCCACAAGGCGCATTACGTGCTCATGAACATCGAGTGCGACCAGAAGACCCTCGGTGACCTGACCGGCGCGTTCCGCTTCAGCGACGCCGTGCTTCGCCACCTTGTGGTGAACATGGACGCCGCGGTGACCGAGCCTTCGCCGATGGCCAAGACGGCCGAGGAGGAGGGCGAGGCCGGTGGCCGCCGCCGTGAGCGTCTTCGCGACGAGTCCGCCGTCCTTCCCCCGGAAGGCGATGGCGGTCTGGACAATGCGTAAACTCAACGCACAGGAATATCACTCATGAACAGCAGAGCACCCGGCTCGATGGGCGGTGGCGGCAACGGCGGTGATCGCGGCGATCGTGGTGATCGTGGAGATCGCGGTGGTGGCGGCGGCGGCGGCAGCCGCTTCTCGCGCCGCAAGAAGTTTTGCCGCTTCACGGCCGAAGGCGTCACGCACATCGATTACAAGGATCTCGGCACGCTGAAGGGCTATATCTCCGAGACCGGTAAGATCGTCCCGAGCCGCATCACCGGTACGAAGTCCTTCTACCAGCGCCAGCTGGCCGTCGCGATCAAGCGCGCGCGCTTCCTGGCGTTGCTGCCCTACACCGATCAGCACTGAGGCCGGCGCGATGGAAGTCATTCTCCTGCAGAAAGTCGCCAACCTCGGCAACATCGGCGACAAGGTGAAGGTGAAATCCGGATTCGGGCGCAACTACCTGCTGCCCGAGGGCAAGGCCACTCTCGCCACGCCCGACAACGTCGCGCGCTTCGAGGCGCGCCGCGCGGAGCTCGAGCGCACGGCGCACGAGCACCTCTCCTCGGCCGAGGAGCGCGCCGCCGCGATGAAGGATTTCAAGCTGCTCATCTCCGCCAAGGCGGGCACCGAAGGCAAGCTCTTCGGCTCCATCGGCACCAGCGACATCGCGGAAGCCTGCTCCAAGGCGGGCTTCAACGTGCAACGCAGCGAAGTGCGTCTGCCCAATGGGCCGCTCCGCACGCTCGGCGATCATTTGGTGGCGCTGCACCTCCACACCGACATCGACGTGCCGCTCGCTGTGTCGATCGTGGCGGAAGAGTAGCTTCCGACCACATCGGTAAAGGAATATCCAGCCGGTGGCCGGTCCCGCCAAAGCGCGTCGCGAGCGCGGCTCGGTCACCGCGGTGGATTCCCCGACACCGCCGCATTCCATCGAGGCGGAGCAGGCCGTCCTTGGCGGCCTGCTGCTGGATGTCAGCGCCTGGGATCAGGTCGCCGATGCGATCACCGAGGCGGACTTCTACCGTCCCGATCACCGGCTGATCTTCGAGGCCATCGGTACGCTGGCAGGCGCCGGCAAGCCTTGCGACGTCGTCACGGTCTCCGAGCAGCTCGAGCGCACGGCGAAGCTGGAAGCCGTGGGTGGGCTGGCTTACGTGAGCTCCCTCGCGCGCGATACGCCCACCGCCGCGAATGTCCGCGCCTATGCGGACATCGTCAGGGAGCGCTCGCTCCTGCGCCAGCTGATTCGGGCGGGAACGGAGATCGCCTCCGCTGTCTTCAACAATGAAGGGGAGACCGCCCGCGAGCTGGTCGACCGCGCCGAACAGAAGGTGTTCGAGATCGCGGAGATGGGGTTCCGCGGCCGCCAGGGCAGTGTGCCGGTCCGGCACATCCTGCCCCAGGTCATCGATCAAATCGACGATTGGCACGCCAATCCCGGCAAATTGCGCGGGTTGCCGACCGGCTTCACCGATTTCGACAAAATCACGGGCGGCCTGCGGCCCGGTGATCTCGTGATCGTCGCCGGTCGACCGTCAATGGGCAAGAGTACCCTCGCGGTCAACATGGCGGAGTACGCCGCCGTACACCACGCGAAGCGCGCGTCTGTTGGCATCTTCAGTTTGGAAATGCCGTCCGAGCAGCTCGTCACGCGCATGCTGGCCTCGATCGGCGGCGTGTCGCTCGGGAGTCTGCGCAGCGGCAACATTTCCGACGACGACTGGGTGCGCATCACGAGCGCAACGAGTCAGTTGTCGGAATCGAAGGTCTTCATCGATGAAACTCCGGCTCTCACTCCGACGGAGCTGCGCGCCAGAGCCCGGCGCATCAAGCGCGAGCACGGGCTCGATCTGGTAGTCGTCGATTATCTGCAGCTCATGGCGGTTCCGGGGACGAAGGAGAATCGCGCAACCGAAATCGGTGAAATCTCGCGCGGACTGAAGGTGCTCGCCAAAGAGCTCGCCGTTCCGGTCATTGCTCTCTCGCAGCTGAACCGGGCAGTCGAGCAGCGCGAGCACAAGAAACCTGTTATGTCAGATCTTCGCGAATCTGGAGCGATCGAGCAGGATGCAGACATGATCCTGTTGATTTACCGCGAAGAAGTTTACGACAAGAACACGACGAAGAAGGGCATGGCGGAGATCGAGCTCGTCAAGCATCGCAACGGCGAGATCGGCACTTTCCTCCTGACCTTCCAGGGCCAGTACACCCGCTTCGTGAACTACGCGCCGGACGCCTACGCGGAGGGCGTGCTCAGGTGAGCCGCCTCATCCGGGCGGTGATCGACGCCGGCGCGCTGCGGCACAACGTCAGGACGATCCGCGAGCGTGCCCGGGGTGCGCGGATCATGGCGGTGGTGAAGGCGAATGCCTACGGGCACGGCCTCGTGCCAACGGCGCTGGCATTGGCGGAAGTCGATGCTTTCGCAGTCGCGCGCCTGGAAGAGGGTCTGGCGCTGCGCGCCCAGGGTGTCAGTCAGCCCATCGTCCTCCTCGAAGGCGTGTTCGCGGCCGAGCAGTTGCTCGAAGCCGCGCGCTACGGGTTCGATCTCGTCGTGCACGATGCCCTGCAGATCGAGATCCTGGAGGAAGATCCCGGTCCGCACCGCTTCGTGCTCTGGGTCAAGATCGACACCGGCATGAACCGGCTGGGCTTCCGCCCGAGCGAGTTCCCGCAGGCGCTCGAGCGCCTGCGCAACCTCGAGCCCGCGCCCCTCGAGATCCGCCTGCTGACTCATCTGGCGCGCGCGGATGAGCCGCACAATCCCATGACTGCCGAGCAGGTCGCGCGCTTCAGGGAGGCGACCCGCGGGCTCGACTGCCCCATCAGCATTGCCAACTCCGCCGGCCTCTTCAGCGGGCTGCACCTCGGTTGCGATTGGGTCAGGCCCGGCCTCGCGCTCTACGGGGCCTCGCCGTTCGCGGACCGGACCGGTGCGGACCTGGGTCTGCAGCCGGTGATGAGCCTCGAGACTTCCGTGATCGCCGTACGGCAGGTGCCTCGCGGGGAAACAGTGGGCTACGGTGGCAGCTGGCAAGCGCAGCGCGACTCCAAGGTCGCCATCGTCGCGGCCGGTTATGGCGACGGGCTCCCCCGCGGACTTCCCAACGGAACGCCCGTGCTCATCGACGGCCGCCGCGCCCCGCTTTGCGGCCGCGTATCGATGGACATGATCGCCGTAGATGTCACGGAGCTGCCGGGCGTGCAGGTCGGCACCCCGGCAGTGCTATGGGGCAGGGGGCTGCCCGTCGAGGAGGTCGCCCGCCATGCGGGCACGATCCCCTACGAGCTGCTCTGCGGTGTCAGCCAGCGCGTACCCCTGGAGTTGCGCTGACCTGAATCCGTGCGCCGTCCGCGGCGACTTTTAGCCAATCAATTGAGGAAAAAGCCCATCTTCACGCCGGCGAGCTGAATGACGTCGTTGTCGCTCAGCTTCATCGCCTGCGCTCCGATCGCGGAGCCGTTGACCAGCGGAAAATCGTCGGCCTTGCCGCTGTCGACGTGCACGATGTAGTAGCCCTCGCCGCGGCGAGTGATCGCGGCGACCTGTACGCCCGGCCTGCCGAGCGTAGTGAGAGCCTTCGTGATCTCGAGCTCCCGGCCCGCGAATGCGCCGGACAATACCTGCAGCTTCGCCTTCTTGAGTGCCGCGGCTCCGTCGATGGCCCGGTGCTTGCCGGTTTGAGCGCTGGCGGCGCTCGCGCCCATGCCCGCACCCGTACCCGTACCCGCAGTTGCGGCCGCAGCCGCAGGAGCCGGCTCGCCGTCGATCACCTGGGAGTGCTGGCCGACGGCGGTGCGCAGCTTCTCGACCGGGCGGGCCGAAGGCTGGATGACCATCGTCTTCTCGAACTCGTCCTGCTGCTCGTCATCCTCGACGAACCGCAGCTGGTGGTGGCCGACCGTGATCACGTCGCCGTGCTGCAGCGCGTGCTTCTTGATCAGCTTGCCGTTGACGTAGGTCCCGTTCGTGCTGTTGAGGTCCTCGAGGAACGAGTCGTTGAGGATGTTGATGATGAGCGAGTGATGTCCGCTCACCGCCGCGTTGTCGATGCGGATGTCGTTGTCCGGCAGCCGGCCGATGGTGTAACGCTCCTTGTTCATGTTGTATTCCGCCATCACCTGGCCATCCAGGCTCAAGACCAACCTTGCCATGTTATTCGCCTCGCCTTGTCAGCCGAACCAACCCAGAATCTTGTCGAAGATGCGCGCGCGGGCCGGGAAAGCATCGAGTACGTGCGCCATCAGCACGGAAATGTTGTCGCGGCCCCCGTTATCGTTCGCCAGTTGAATCAGTTGCTTCGCAACATTATCAAGATTAGCACCAAAGGTGCTTATCGTTAAATTAATATCGTCGTCCTCGACCATGTCCGAGAGCCCGTCGGAGCAGAGCATGTAGACCTCGCCCTTCTGGACGGGGACCTCCTGGATCTCGACCTCGACGCTCGGCTCGACTCCCAGGGCGCGGGTAACGTAGTTCTTGTTCGCCGCCCGCTGCGCCTCCTCCGCGGAATAGAACCCGCGGTCGACGAGCTCCTGCAGCAGCGAGTGGTCCATGGTGACCTGCTCGAACTTGTCGCTGCGCTGCCGGTACATGCGCGAGTCGCCCACGTGCGCGATGGTCACCCTGTTGTCGAAGAACAGCGCCGCCACCACCGTCGTGCCCATGCCCTCGCACTGAGGCTGGGTGCGCGCGGTCTGGTAGATGATCTTGTTGGCCCGTTGGATCGCATCGCGCAGGATGATGCTGGGGCGTGAGAGGTTCGCGCCGCGGTCGTGCACGCTCATGTCCTCGCGTTCCACCTGCTCGCGCACCAGGCTCACGATCGTCTTCACGGCGATGCCGCTCGCCACTTCACCCGCGTTGTAGCCGCCCATGCCATCGGCGAGAACGAGCAGGCCAATGTCCGGGTCCATGGCAATGGTGTCCTCGTTGTGCTCGCGAACCTTGCCGGTATCGGTCGCCCCGACGATGCGCAGCTTGCTCTTTAAGCTCATGCCGCCGCTTTTGGCTCTCTAATAATTGTGACGCGCATCACTATCCCGTCTCCGATTGGAGCGGGCATAAGCTAGCATTGCCGTCGGTTGAGTCCGAGTGCCTGGTCACAAACCAGTCATCCGATCCTCCCCGGCGCGCATCCTAGCTCAACCTGGCCAAAGTGGTACGTGAAGCGCATTCATGGCTCGTCCGATCTCCGTCTTCGTTTGCAGCGCCTGCGGGGGTGAGACCCTCAAATGGCAGGGGCAGTGTCCGGCCTGCGGCGAGTGGAATTCCCTCGAGCAGCGGGCGGCCCGCCGGCCGGCGCCCCCCAGGAGCGGCTCCGGCGCGGTTCCCGTCCCGCTCACGGCGGACAAGGATCTCGCTCTCGAGCGCCTGCCCAGCGGCCAGGGCGAGCTGGATCGGGTGCTCGGAGGGGGTATCGTCCCGGGCTCGGTCACGCTTTTGGGTGGTGATCCGGGCATCGGTAAATCCACGCTGCTGCTGCAGGTGGCGGCGCATGCGGCCGCCGGCCGCCGTGTCGTGTATGCCAGCGGGGAGGAGTCGGTCTCGCAGGTAGCCCTGCGCGCCAGGCGGCTCAGCATTGCCGCGAATACTCTCGAGGTGCTGGCCGAGACCGACCTGCACTCCATCCTCGATCAGGCCGCCGCGCGGCAGGCCGCGCTGCTGGTTGTGGACTCGATCCAGACCGTCCAGCTGCCTACCGTCGCCGCCAGTGCCGGCGCCGTCTCGCAGCTGCGGGAATGCACGGCGGAGCTCGTGCGCTTCGCCAAGACCACCGCGACGGCCGTCGTCCTCATAGGCCATGTCACCAAGGAGGGCGCGATCGCAGGTCCGCGGGTGCTCGAGCATCTGGTCGACACAGTGCTCTACTTCGAGAGCGAAGCCGGCAGCCGCTTCCGCATCGTGCGCGCCACCAAGAACCGGTTCGGCGCGGTGAACGAGCTCGGCTTCTTCGCCATGACGGAGGCAGGCCTCAAAGAGGTACGCAATCCGTCGGCGATCTTCCTCGCGCGTGCTCCGGAGCCTGCCGCCGGGAGCATCGTCACCGTGATGCGGGACGGCGGGCGGCCGCTCCTCATAGAGCTGCAGGCCCTGGTCGATCGCATGCGCTTCGGCGCGCCGCGGCGCATCGCGCAGGGACTGGACGCCAACCGGCTGGCAATGCTGCTCGCGGTGTTGAGTCGCCATGCGGCGCTGTCGCTGCAGGAGCACGACGTCTTCGTCAATGCTGTCGGCGGAGTGGAGATCGACGAGACCGCGTGGGACCTGCCCGTGGTGATCGCGCTCGCCTCCAGCCTTGCCGATCGCGTGATTCCCGGCTCACTCGTCTCCTTCGGCGAGGTCGGTTTGACGGGCGAAGTGCGTCCCGTCGCTTACGGCGAAGAGCGGCTGCGAGAAGCGCAGAAGCAGGGCTTCAAGGTCGCGGTGGTGCCGCGCGAGAACGCGCCGCGCAAGCCGCTGGAGGGCATCGAGGTCGTCGCCGTCGCACGGGTGAGCGAGGCGCTCGAGGCCGCGCTCAGCCGGAGTCGGAGTCCGCAGAGCTCAGCGCCTCAGACTGCGCCCGCGCGCGCACAGTCCTGATCGCGTTGTCCGCGATCTGCAGCACTTCGAACTGGTAGGGCCCCACCTTCACCGCCGTCCCGGGTGAGGGGATGGTCTCGAGATGCTCGAGCAGGAGGCCATTCAGCGTCTTCGGTCCATCGGTGGGCAACTGCCACTGCAGCGCCCGATTCAACGCGCGCAGCGTCGCGCTGGCGTTGATGATGAAAACACCCGGGTCCTGCGGATGAATGTCCTTGTGCGTCACCGTCGCCGGGTCGGTGGTGAACTCGCCCACGATCTCTTCCAGGATGTCTTCCAGGGTCACGAGCCCTTCGATATCGCCGTACTCGTTGACGACGAACGCCAGCCGCCGCCGATTGCGCTGGAAATAGGAGAGCTGCGTGTTGAGCGCCGTGCCTTCGGGTACGAAGTACGGCTCGCGGCCGCTCGCGATCTCGATCAGCCGCTCGCGCGTCAGCGTGCCGCGGGCCAGCTCGTGCGCGACGCGCTTCATGTGCAGGATGCCGACGAGGTTGTCCAACGTGCCGCGATATACCGGCAGGCGGGTGTGCGGCGTCTGGCGCACCTGCTCGAGAATGTCGTCCCACGACTCCTCGACATCGATGCCGGCGATCTCCTGCCGCGGAATCATGATGTCGTTGACGGTGACCTGACCGAGATCGAGGATGGAAAGCAGCATCTGCCGGTGCCGCGCGGGGATCATGGGACCCGCCTCCGTGACCACGGTGCGCAGCTCCTCGGTGCTCAGCGTCTGGCTCGCCGGCTCGGCCCGCACCACGCCGACGATTCGCAGCAGCCCATAGGCCATCTTGTTGGTCACCCAGAGGAACGGCCGCGCGACCAGGACCAGCGCGCGGTAGATGCGCGCTGTATTGAGCGCAACCGACTCCGGGTAGGTGGCCGCGTAGATCTTGGGCGCGAGCTCGCAGAAGACGATGACCGCCACCGTCAGGAGAAATCCGGTCACCGGCACCGCGTGGTGATAGCGGGTGCGCTGGGCGAGCAGGGTTGCGGTCGCGGACGCGAAGACGCTGGCGGCCGCCAGGATCACGAGATTGGCGCCGAGCCAGTCCTCCGGTTTCTGCAGCAGCCGCTCGAGAAGCTTCGCGGTGCTCTGGCCGGCCTTCGCCCGATGGCGGATGCGGTAGCGGTTCACCGAGAGCATCGCGACTTCCGTGCCGGAGGAGAAAGCGATGATGGTGAGCAGCGCGAGCAGGACGATGAGGAGCACGGGTGAGGACGGTGAGTCGTTCAATCTGAGTGCCTCGGGTCGCCGGGGCATCCAATATACTTCACTCATGTTCGATACCCTGAGCGCACGCCTCTCCCGCACTGTGGAAGCCCTACGCGGCCGCGGGCGGATCACCGAGGAGAATATCGGCGACGCCCTGCGGGAAGTGCGGGTCGCGCTTCTCGAGGCGGACGTCGCCCTGCCCGTCATCAAGACCTTCATCGACTCGGTGAAGTCGAAGGCCCTCGGGGCCGAGGTGGGCCAGAGCCTGACGCCTGGCCAGGCGTTCATCGGCATCCTGCACCGGGAGCTGGTCGAGCTCATGGGCGGGCACCGCGCCGGCTTCAACCTCCGGGCCCAGCCCCCCCTGGTGGTTCTCCTCGCGGGGCTGCAGGGCGCGGGCAAGACGACCACCGCGGCCAAGCTCGCCCGCTGGCTGACGGAGCAGGAGCGCAAGCGGGTGCTGATGGTGAGCACCGATGTCCGCCGCCCCGCGGCGATGCTGCAGCTGGAGCGCCTGGCGGCGCAGGTCAATGCGCAGTACTTTCCCGCGGATGTGCAGTCCCCGCCGGCCGATATCGCGCGTGAAGCCCTGGAGCAGGCGAAGCGCGGCGTATTCGACGTGTTGATCGTCGATACGGCCGGTCGGCTCCACATCGACGAAGCCCTGATGGACGAGGTGCGGCAGATCGACGAGGCGGCGCACCCGGCGGAGCGGCTCTTCATCGTGGATGCCATGGCCGGGCAGGATGCCGTGAACGCTGCCCGGGCATTCGGCGCCGCTCTCGACCTGACCGGGGTCATCCTGACCAAGGCCGACGGCGACGCGCGCGGTGGCGCCGCGCTCTCGGTGCGCCATGTCACGGGCAAGCCCATCGTCTTCCTGGGCGTCGGGGAAAAGACCGAGGCGCTGGAGCCCTTCGATCCGGAGCGCATGGCCTCGCGCATCCTCGGCATGGGCGATGTGGTCAGCCTGGTCGAGCAGGTCCACCGCCAGGTGGATCAGAAGGAGGCCGAGCGCCTCGCACGCAAGGTGGTCAAGGGCAAAGGCTTTGACCTGATAGATCTCCGGGGGCAGCTGGAGCAGGTGCAGAAGATGGGCGGCCTCAGCGCCCTCATGGACAAGCTGCCGGTGGCTGCGACGGCCAAGGGCGGCGTGTCCGCCGACCACGGCGACCGCGAGGTCCGGCGTCAGATCGCGATCATCAATTCCATGACCCCGCGAGAGCGGCGCATACCCGGCATTATCGACGGCTCCCGGCGGCGGCGGATCGCCCGGGGCGCGGGTGTACAGGTTCAGGACGTCAACCGCCTGATGAAGCAGTTCCTGCAGATGCAGAAGATGATGAAGAGCATGAAGGGCGGGCGCCTGCAGCGGCTCCTCGGGGCGCTGAGAGGCGGACTGCCCCCCGGAATGCCTCCCCCCCACTAAAGCCGCGCCTTCGACTTTAAAGCGAGCCCAGAACCGCGTAGAATTCGCGCTCTTTTTTGGGGATGGTTCCTCGGGACCGCCTCAGTAACCATCGAGAGCGAAACGAAACATGGTGACCATTCGCCTGACCAGGCGCGGCGCGCGAAATCAGCCGTTCTATCACGTCGTAGTGACCGACAGCCGTAAGCGCCAGGGCGGGCCCAGCCTCGAGCACGTGGGATTCTTCAATCCCATCGCGCACCGCAACGAGACGAAGCTGAAGCTCGACCTCCCGCGCATCGACTACTGGGTGGGCAAGGGCGCGCAGCCTTCGGAGCGCGTGCGCTCGCTCGTCGCATCGTACCGGAAGCAGGCGACCGCCTGAGGCAGTCGCCGGGCGCACGGTCAGCCTGATTGGCCCCGCCGCCTCTGAGACCCGGCAGCGCGAGCGCCGGCGCCTCGGGAGACCGCTGGGTGGAGCTCGGCCGGATCGGAGCTCCCTTCGGGCTCGCGGGCTGGCTGCATGTGTCCTCCTACACGGAGCCGCCGGAGACGCTGCTCGAGTATCGAGAGTGGGCGCTGCGGCCGGAGGGCGGAGAGCGCACGAGGCGCCGGCTCGTCGAGGGACGCCTGCAGGGAGAAAGGCTAGTGGTCCATCTCGAGGGCATAGACGACCGGGACGCCGCGGCACTGCTGACCGGCGCATGGGTCGAGGTCGAGCGGGCGGATCTGCCGCCGACGGGTGATCGCGAGTACTACCGCGCGGACCTGATCGGGCTCGAGGTCGAGAACCTCGAGGGCGTCGCTCTGGGAAGGGTCGTGCATTTCATCGACGCGCCCGCGGGCGCGGTGATGGTGGTGGCGGACCGCGAGGATGCCGCGGCGGGGACGCCTGGGGCGTCTCGCAGGGAGCACTGGGTTTTGGCCGATCCGGCGCACTTGCGGCGGGTGGACCTTGCCGCGGGCCGGATCCTGGTGGATTGGCCGGCGGAGCTCGAATAGGCGGCGCCATGAAGATCGAGGTCGTAACGCTCTTTCCGGAGATGATCGCCGGGGCGCTGCGTTATGGGATCGTAGGACGCGCGCTGGAGCGTCGACTGCTGACGGTAGGCACGGAGGATCCGCGGGCCCACACGAGTGATGTGCATCGCACGGTGGACGATCGGCCTTACGGCGGCGGCCCCGGCATGGTGCTGAAGCCGGAGCCGATGCTCGCGGCGATTCGCGCGGCGCAGGCGCGGCTGCCCGAGGGGAGTCCCCGGGTGTGCCTGTCGGCGCAGGGCGAGCCCTTCAGCCAGGCGGTCGCGCGCGGGCTTGCGGGACTTCCGGGGCTGCTGCTCGTCGCGGGCCGGTACGAGGGACTCGATGAGCGGGTGATCGAGCTGGGCATCGACCGGGAGCTCTCGGTCGGCGACTACGTGGTCTCGGGCGGCGAGCTGCCGGCGTTGACCGTGATCGACGCCGTGGCGCGGCTCCTCCCGGGCGCGCTCGGCGACGAGCGCTCGAGCGGGGAAGACTCCTTCAGCGAGGGGCTTCTCGACTGGCCGCATTACACGCGACCGGAGATGTTCGAGGGTAGGGCGGTGCCGGCGGTGCTATTGTCGGGCAATCACGCCGACATCGGGCGCTGGCGATTGCAGCAGGCCGTGGCTCGCACTTGGCTGCTGCGGCCGGATCTCATTGCGCGCCTTGGGCTCACGCCCGAGGCGCAACGGTTATTGAGCGAATTTCTCGCCGCAGGGGCGGCGCGAGATGAAAGATTGAGGATGCGAAAATGAGCAAGATCGTCCAACAACTCGAGAAAGAGCGCATGACCCGCGAGGTGCCGGATTTCAAGCCGGGCGACACCGTGGTCGTGCAGGTGAAGGTCGTCGAAGGCGACCGCGAGCGCATCCAGGCCTATGAGGGCGTGGTGATCGCACGCAGCAACCGCGGCCTCAACTCCTCCTTCACGGTCCGCAAGGTATCGCACGGCGAGGGCGTGGAGCGTGTGTTCCAGACCTACAGCCCCGCGATCAGCGACATCACCATCAAGCGCCGCGGCAACGTCCGCCGCGCCAAGCTCTACTACCTCCGCGACCTGTCGGGCAAGGCTGCGAGGATCGAAGAGAAGATCTGAGGGCCAAGGCATGGCACTCTTCTCGGCGCGGTTTGCGCCGCTACACGGACGGGGTTCGCCGTAGGCGAACCCCGTTAAGACCTGCGCGTAGCGCATGAAAATAACTCTGCGGGCGATCCTGTCAGGGATATGGCGCGGCCTGGATGGGCTGCGCAAGGCCCTGCACCTCATTCTGCTCGTCGTCATCTTCGGCGTCATCGTCTGGGCGGTGAGCTCGTCGACGCCGGTCGTGCCCGACCCCACCGCGCTCGTCGTCAAGCCGGAGGGACGTCTCGTCGAGCAGTTGAGCGGCGACCCCGTGCAGCGTGCGGTCGAGAACGCCCAAGGCCAACAGCGTCAGGAGACGCTGCTCTGGGACTTGGTTGAGGCCATCCGCGGCGCCGCCGACGACAAGCGCATCCGGGTGCTGGTTCTCGACCTCGATGACATGGAGGGCGCCGGCCAGCCGATGCTCGAGGAGCTCGCGCGCGCCATCCACAAATTCCGCGCGAGCGGCAAGCCCGTCATCGCCTACGGCACGGCATACGATCAGGACCAGTTCTATCTCGCCGCGCAGGCGGACAAGGTCTATCTCGATCCCACCGGCTACGTGATGATCGAGGGCTACAGCCGCTATCCGCTGTACTTCAAGGGGTTGCTGCAGAAGCTCGGCGTCGACATCAATGTCTTCCGCGTCGGCACGTTCAAGAGCGCGGTGGAGATCTTTACGCGTAGCGACATGTCGCCGGCGGACAAGCAGCAGAGCCTGGCTTATCTCAACACTCTCTGGTCGTCATATCAGTCGGCGCTGACGGGCGCCCGCAAGCTCCCGTCCGGTGCCATCGATAGCTACGTCAACTCGCTGTCGAAGACGGTCAGCGCGGCGAATGGCGATGCGGCGAAGGTCGCCGTGCAGGCGGGGCTGGTCACCGGGCTCGAGACCAAGCTGCAGATGGATCAGCAGCTGATGGGCCTCGTCGGTGAGGACAAGTCGACCGGCTCGTTCAACCAGATTTCCGCGCAAGACTATGCGCGGATCGTCGATGCGCGCAAGAAGATCCACGATGGTGACGGCAGCGCGCACATTGGCGTCATCGTCGCTTCCGGGGAAATCCAGGACGGCAAGGCGCCTCCGGGCACGATCGGCGGCGATTCGCTCTCGCGGCTGATCCGTCAGGCGCGGCTCGACAAAGACATCAAGGCCGTCGTGCTGCGGGTGGACAGTCCCGGCGGCAGCGTGGCGGCATCAGAAGAGATCTACCGGGAGCTGCAGGCCCTGCGCGCGGCAGGCAAGCCGCTCGTGGTCTCGATGGGCGATCTCGCGGCCTCGGGCGGTTACTACATCTCCGCGCCCGCCGACCAGATCTGGGCGAGCCCGGCGACCCTGACGGGCTCGATCGGCATCTTCGCCATCATTCCGAACATCAGCCAGACGCTGGGCAAGATCGGCGTCAGCGTCGATGGCGTCGGCACGACGCCACTTTCGGGCGCGCTCACCATCGACCGGCCGCTCACCCCCGAGGTGAGCGAGCTCCTGCAGTCGCAGATCGACCGTGGCTACCAACAGTTCGTGAGCCGCGTGTCTTCGGGACGCCGGCAGACGCCGCAGCAGATCGATGCGATCGGGCAGGGCCGGGTCTGGGCGGGCGCCGATGCGCGGCGGCTCGGCCTGGTCGATCGCCTGGGGACGCTGGAGGATGCGGTGAGGGCCGCGGCGGGCCTCGCCAAGCTGACCCGGTATCAGGTGGAGTTCGTGCAGCCGCACCTTTCCTGGGCGGAGGAGTTGTTTCAGCAGACGCAGGCCCGCGCTGCGAGCGCGACGGCGTCACTCTTCCATGTCGATGCGCAGTCGTTGGGGCTGGCCGAAGTCGCGAGCCAATTCAACCCGGTTGCGCACGACATCGAGCAGCTGGCGCGCTTCAGCGCGCCGGGGCACCTCTACTCTTACTGTTTTTGTTCAGCCGCAACTCACTGAGCCGGCGCTACAAGCTCTTCCAGTCCAGGATCACTTTCCCCGAGCGGCCCGAGCCCATGATGTTGAAGGCCTGGCCGTACTCCTGCACCGGCAGGTGATGGGTGATGATGGGCTCGAGCTTGAGGCCGCTCTGCAGCAGGCTCGCCATTTTGTACCAGGTCTCGAACATCTCCCGGCCGTAGATGCCCTTGAGCGTCAGGCCCTTGAAGATCACCTGATTCCAGTCGATTGCCGTCTCATCGGGCGGAATGCCGAGGATGGCGATCGAGCCGCCGTGGTGCATGGTGCGCAGCATGTCGCGGAAGGCGGCGGCATTGCCTGACATCTCCAGGCCGACGTCGAACCCTTCCTGCATGCCGAGGTCCTTCATCGTCTGGTCGAGAGATTCGCGCTGCACGTTGATCGCGCGGGTGGCGCCCATCTTTTTCGCGAGCTCCAGCCTGTAGTCGTTCACGTCGGTGATCACGACATGGCGTGCGCCCACGAAGCGAGCGATCGCGACGGCCATGACGCCGATGGGACCGGCGCCGGTGATCAGGACGTCCTCGCCCACCATGTTGAAGGCGAGGGCGGTGTGCGTCGCATTGCCGAATGGATCGAGGATCGAGGCGACATCGTCGCTGATCGAGTCCGTCAGCTTGAAGGCGTTATCCGCCGGGATGCTGAGATACTGCGCGAAAGCGCCAGGGCGGTTCACGCCCACGCCCACCGTATTGCGACAGAGGTGTCGGCGCCCCGCGCGGCAGTTGCGGCAGTAGCCGCAGGTGATGTGTCCCTCGCCGGAGACGCGGTCGCCGGCTTTGAATCCCCGAACCTCGGAGCCGACGTCCACGACCCGGCCGGAGTACTCGTGCCCGACGGCCATCGGCACCGGAATGGTCTTCCGCGCCCACGCGTCCCAGTTGTAGATGTGCATGTCGGTGCCGCAGATCGCGGTCTTGCCGATCTCGATCAGCACGTCGTTGTGGCCGACCTTGGGCTCCGGCACGTCATCCAGCCAGATCCCCGGCGCGGCTTCTTTCTTCACGAGCGCTTTCATTCAATGACCCCCAGCTCACGACCTACGGTAGCGAATGCCTCGATGGCTTTGTCGAGCTGCTCGCGGGTGAGCGCAGCCGACATTTGTGTGCGAATGCGTGCCTGGCCCTTCGGCACCACGGGATAGGAGAAGCCGATCACGTACACCCCCCGCTCGAGCAGGCGATCCGCCATGCGCCCGGCCAGCGCCGCATCGCCCAGCATCACGGGGATGATGGGATGCTCCCCCGGCTTCAGGTCGAAGCCGAGCTTCGTCATGCCTGCGCGGAAGTAGCGCGCGTTCTCATGCAACTGGGTACGCAGCTCCGGCGAGTGCTCGAGCAGGTCGATGACTCGCAGCCCCACGGCGGCGACCACCGGCGGGATGCTGTTGGAGAACAGGTAAGGCCGCGAGCGCTGCCGCAGCCACTCCACGATTTCCTTGCGCGAGGCGACGTACCCGCCGCTCGCGCCGCCCAGCGCCTTGCCCAGCGTGCTGGTGAGAATGTCGACTCGCGAGGCCACTCCACAGTGCTCCGGAGTGCCGCGTCCGCCCGGTCCCATGAAGCCCGTGGCATGGGAATCGTCGACCATCACCAGCGCGTCGTAGCGATCCGCCAGATCGCAGATCGCCGGCAGGTTGGCGATGATGCCGTCCATCGAGAAGACCCCGTCGGTGGCGATCAGCCGCGTCCGCGCCCCGCTCGCCTGCTTGAGGCATTCCTCGAGCTCCGCCATGTTGTTGTTGGCATAGCGGTAGCGCTGTGCCTTGCAGAGCCGGATGCCATCGATGATGCTGGCGTGGTTCAGCGCATCGGAGATGATCGCGTCCTTTTCATCGAGCAGCGTCTCGAAGAGTCCGCCGTTCGCATCGAAGCACGACGAGTAGAGGATGGCGTCCTCGGTGCCGAGGAAGCGGCTCAGCGCCGCCTCGAGCTGCTTGTGCACGGTCTGCGTGCCGCAGATGAAGCGCACCGAGGCCATGCCGAACCCGAACCGGTCGAGCGCCCGGTGTGCCGCTTCCCGCACTGCCGGGTGGTTGGCCAGGCCCAGGTAGTTGTTCGCGCAGAGGTTCACGACCTCGCGGTCGCCCGTGCGGACGGTGCCTCCCTGTGGGCCTGCGAGCACGCGTTCGCTCTTGTATAGCCCCTGTTCTTTGAGTCCTGCGATTTCCGAGCGCAGGCGCTCGATGAGAGCTGGTGTCATCGCGGAATTATACCTGGGGTCGTCCCCGGGCCGGGACTATGGGCCTCTTTGAGCCCGCTGTGTCCCGAGCCGGAGGACTGCTCCAGAAGTATAAAAAATTAAACTAAATTATATAGTTACGTTTATATCATAGACTCATCGTAAGCCTACGCGCGGCATGCTGCGCGCGGCGCGCGCCTCGTGGCAGGCGTCAGCTCAGTCAGGCTGCTCGAGAAGGACCCTGCCGTTCTCTTCCCGCGCCGCGTACGTCCGCAGCGGCTCATAAGCGGGCGGCGTCAGCGCTTCCCCCGTGCGCAGGCAGAACCGCGCGCCATGCCTGGGGCAGATGATCTGGCACGACTCGACTTCCGCGCCTTCCAGCGGCTCGCCGTCATGGGTGCAGCGGTCCTCGACGGCGTAGAGGTCTTTCCCGCAGCGGACGACGACGAGCGCGGTGCCATCGAGCTCAACGGAGAGGGGAGTGGCCTCGGAGACGTCCGCGGCGCTGCCTACGTCGACCCAGGGCAAGTCAGTACATCCCCGTCTGTAGGCGCGCTTCCTCCGACATCATGCTCTGGTTCCAGGGGGGCTCGAATGTCAGCTCGACGTTCGCTTGGCGCACGGTGGGGATGCGCTCGATTTTATCTTTGACGTCATCGACCAGGATCTCGCCCATGCCGCAGCCGGGAGCGGTGAGGGTAAGGCGCACTTCGACAGTGCGTGTACCGTCCTCGTTGGGCTGCACCGTGCAGTCATACACCAGGCCGAGGTCGACGATGTTGATCGGGATCTCCGGGTCGTAGCAGGTGCGCATCTGCGCCCAGGCAAGCTCGCGGATGTCATCCGAGGTGGCATTGGGCGGCAGCTCCGGGGACTTCACGGGCTCCTTGCCGATGGCGTCGGCATCCTCACCGGAGATGCGGAAGAGGTTGCCTTCCATGTAGACGGTGAAGCTGCCGCCAAGGGCCTGGGTGATGTAGCCGGACTGGCCGGGTTTGAGATTGACCTCGACGCCGGCGGGGACGATCACCGCCTTGACCTCGCGGTTGACGACGAAAGGCTCGTTCTCGTGACTACGCATGTCTCACTCCGTGGAGACGGTCGCCGCGCTGCGCTCCAGCGCCGCATTCAGGGTGTGCCAGCAGAGGCTCGCGCACTTCACGCGCGCCGGAAACTCCCGCACGCCCGAGAGGGCGGCGAGCTTCCCGAGCGACTCATCGGCGGCCGCGTCCTGCTGCGTCAAAAGAGAGTGGATGCGGCCGTACAGCGAGTGCACCGCCGCCCTGTCCTTGCCCTTCACCGCTTCCGTCATCAACGACGCGGAAGCCGTGGAGATCGCGCAGCCTTTGCCCTCGAAGCGGATGTCCTCGATCCGGTCATCCTTCAGGCGCAGCCAGACGGTCAGGCGGTCGCCGCAAAGCGGGTTGTGCCCGTCGGCATGGCTGTCGGCGGGCTCGATCCGGCCGAAGTTCCGCGGCCGCTTGTTGTGATCGAGGATGACGTCGCGGTAGAGCTCCTTGAGGTCCATTACCCGAACACCTCGCGCGCCTTGCGCAGCGCGGCGACCAGGCTGGCCACCTCGGCCTCGGTGTTGTAGCAGCCGAAGGAAGCGCGCGCCGTAGCGGGTATCTCGAAGAACGTCATCACGGGCATGGCGCAGTGGTGGCCGGTGCGCACCGCCACGCCTTCCGCATCGAGAATGGTGCCGAGGTCGTGGGGATGGACGCCTTCCATGGTGAAGGAGAGCACCGCAGCCTTGTGAGGCGCCGTACCGATGATCTCGATGCCGGGGATGCGCTCGAGCTCCTGCGTGGCATGCTCGAGCAGCCGCTGCTCGTGCGCCGCGATGGCTTCCTGCCCCAGGCTCTCCACGTAGTCCATGGCCGCGGCGAGCCCGACCGTCCCGGAAATGTTAGGCGTACCGGCCTCGAACTTCCACGGCAGCTCGTTGTAGGTCGTCTTCTCGAAGGAGACGGTCAGGATCATGTCGCCGCCGCCCTGCCAGGGCGGCATGGCGGCGAGCAGTTCCTCGCGGCCGTAGAGCACGCCGATTCCCGTCGGGCCGTAGAGCTTGTGGCCGGAGAAGGTGTAGAAATCGCAGCCGAGAGCGCGTACGTCGACGCGGGAGTGGGGGATGGCCTGAGCGCCATCGACCAGCACGACCGCGCCCTGCGCGTGCGCCGCATCGATCATGCGCTTCACCGGCAGAATCGTGCCGAGCGCATTGGAGACGTGCGCGATAGCGACGACGCGGGTGCGCGGCGACAGCAGGGACGTGAAGCGATCGAGCTCGACCTCGCCACGGCGATTGATGGGCGCGACCTTGAGCGTGCAGCCGGTATGATCCCGAACCATCTGCCAGGGCACGATGTTGGCGTGATGCTCGAGGCCCGTGATCAGGATCTCGTCCCCCGGCCCGAGGCGGGGGCGTGCATATGACTGCGCCACGAGATTGATGCCCTCGGTAGTGCCGCGGACGAAGATGATCTCGCGAGTGGAATGCGCATTGATGAAGCGGCGCACCCGCTCCCGTGCGCCCTCGTACGCCTCCGTGGCAGCCTGGCTGAGCGCATAAACGCCACGGTGGACGTTCGCATGACAGTGCGTTTCGTAGCGCTCCACGGCGCGCAACACCGGCAACGGACGCTGCGCGGACGCTGCGCTGTCGAGAAAAACAAGCGGCTTGCCGTTGACCGATCGCTCGAGGATCGGGAAGTCGCGCCGCACGAGCTCGACATCGAGCGTCGTCGGGGCAGGCGCAATTCGGGGTGCCGTCACGGCCATCAGAGCAACTCCTTGAGCGAGGCGACATCGGCCATCTGGCCGGCGAGATCGCTCTCGATCTGCCGCCTGAGCTCGGGTAATTCGATCTTCGACACCACGTCCTCGAGGAATGCCCACTTGAGGAGGCGCTGCGCCACCTCCGGAGACAGCCCGCGGGAGAGGAGGTAGAAGAGCATGTCGTTGTCCAGCTTGCCCGCGGTGGCGCCGTGGCTGCAGCGCACGTCATCCGTGTAGATCTCGAGCTGCGGACGCACGTCGATCTCCGCCTCCGGCCCCGCCAGCAGGCCGCGAAGCGACTGGCGCGAATCGGTCCCGGCAGCGGCTTCACGGACGACAATCTTGCCGTTGAAAGCTACGCGGGCGCGCCCCGAGGCAATGCCGCGGAAAGTCTGTTCCGTGCGGGCGCGCGGGGCGATGTGCTCCACCAGCGCGAAGTTGTCCTGCGTCTGCTGCCTGTCCCCGAGGGCGGCCACCGAGAGAACGAGCTCCGCTCCGGGACCCGCCATTTGCACGTGAGTCGTGGACCGTGCCGAAAGCCCTCCGATATTGACGGTCAGCAACCCATAGCGGGCGTCCGCGGCCAGTACCGCCGATAGCGTATCGAGCCACGTGGCCCGGGCTCCAGCCTGCTGCAGGCGGTAATGGGTGAGATTCGCGCCCCGGCCCACATCCACGCTGACCGAGCTGTTGACGAAGCTGGTGCCGGCGCCGCCACTGATGTGGCGCTCGACAAGGATCAGTCGGCTGGCGGGATCGAGTGCCAGCTGGACACGCGGATAGGAGGCGCCGGCTTCGGCGCCTGCCGTCGCGATGAAGAGCAATTCGACTCGCGCGGCCTCGCGGACGGCGCCGCTGACGCGGATCGCGGCGATGTCGGTCGCGAAAGCCTCGTTGAGCAATGCCAGACGTGCCTCGGCCAAGTCAGTCAAAGCGGGCAGGGCGCGCGGCAGCTGCAAGACCGTCGCGGAGCCTGCGTGCCCGGGGGTGCCCTGAGTGGCGCGGCGCAGGCTGCGGACCGTGAGTCCCGCCTGCTCTTGCGGCGAAGACAGTTCCGGCGCAAAGGCTCCGTCCACGAACGCGTACCGCGCGAACCCGGTCAACTTGGGCGGCAGATCGGCGTTGGCTGGTGCCGACGACGCCACAGCCGGTGCGAACCGCGCCCGCTCCAGCGGCCGCAGGTTGGTGTACCGCCAGTTCTCGTCACGCGTTGTCGGCAGTCCGCGCGCGGCAAGCGCCTGGATGGCCTCCTGGCGCCGCTCCGGGGTGACGACACCGGCCGGCAGCGACTCGCGCACCGCGGCGTATTCGTCGAGAACGCGCTTGGAGAGAGCTGCGCTCACGCTCATGCCGCCTCGCCGGTCACCCAGTCATAGCCTCGACGCTCGAGCTCCTGCGCCAGCGACTTGTCGCCGCTGCGCACGATGCGCCCCTTCACCAGCACGTGAACGTGATCGGGGACGATGTAATCGAGGAGCCGCTGATAGTGCGTTACGAGCACCAGCGAGCGCTCCGGCGAGCGCAGGGTGTTGACGCCGTGCGCGACGATCTTCAGCGCGTCGATGTCGAGGCCCGAGTCGGTCTCGTCCAGGATCGCGAGCCGCGGCTCGAGGACCAGCATCTGCAGGACCTCGTTGCGCTTCTTCTCGCCGCCCGAGAAGCCCTCGTTGACCCCGCGGGAGAGCATGCTTTCCTCCATGCGCATCAGCTTCATCTTCCCCTTGACGAGCGTCAGGAACTCGAACGCGTCGACTTCCTCGAGCCCGCGGTGCTTGCGGGCCGCATTCACCGCCGCCTTGAGCAGATACACATTGTTGACGCCCGGGATCTCCACCGGGTACTGGAAGCCGAGGAACACGCCCTCGCGCGCCCGCTCCTCGGGAGCGAGCGCCAGCAGGTCGCGGCCCTGGAACGTCACGGAGCCGGCGGTGATCTCGTACCCCGGCCGTCCCGCGAGCACATTGGCCAGCGTGCTCTTGCCGGAGCCGTTGGGTCCCATGACGGCGTGCACCTCGCCGGTCGGAACCGTGAGCGTCAGTCCTCTCAGGATTTCCTTGCCGTCGACTTTGACGTGCAGATTCTCGATCTTCAGCATCTCACTCTCTTTCCTCTAGCCCACGGCGCCTTCGAGACTCACCGCGAGCAGGTTCTGCGCCTCGACCGCGAACTCCATCGGCAGCTCCTTGAAGACGGTCTTGCAGAAGCCGCTGACGATGAGGTTGACGGCATCCTCCTGCGCGATGCCGCGGGAGAGGCAATAGAAGAGCTCGTCCTCGCTGATCTTCGAGGTGCTCGCCTCATGCTCCACGGTCGCCGAGGGGTTCTTGACCTCGACATAGGGGAAGGTGTGCGCGCCGCACTTGCCGCCCATGAGGAGCGAGTCGCACTGCGTGAAATTGCGGGCGCCGTGGGCGCTCGGCAGGATCTTCACCAGGCCGCGATAAGTGTTCTGCCCGCGGCCGGCGGAAATGCCCTTGGAGATGATCGTGCTGTGCGTATCGCGGCCGATGTGGATCATCTTCGTGCCGGTGTCCGCCTGCTGGCGGTTGTTCACGGTCGCGACGGAATAGAACTCCCCGCTCGAGCCGTCGCCGCGCAACACACAGCTCGGGTACTTCCAGGTGATCGCCGATCCCGTCTCCACCTGGGTCCAGGAGATATGGGAGTTTCTGCCTCGACACTCGCCGCGCTTGGTGACGAAGTTATAGATACCGCCTTTGCCCTCGGCATCGCCCGGATACCAGTTCTGCACCGTCGAGTACTTGATGAAGGCGTCATCCAACGCCACCAGCTCCACGACCGCGGCGTGAAGTTGGTTCTCGTCGCGCATCGGAGCCGTGCAGCCCTCGAGATACGAGACGTACGCGCCTTCGTCCGCGATGATCAGCGTGCGCTCGAACTGTCCGGTCTTGGCCGCATTGATGCGGAAGTACGTCGACAGCTCCATCGGGCAGCGCACGCCCTTCGGCACATAGACGAAGGAGCCGTCGGTGAACACGGCCGAGTTCAGCGAAGCGAAGAAATTGTCCGTGTAGGGCACGACGCTGCCGAGATACCGCTCGATCAGCTCCGGATGCTTCTGCACCGCCTCCGAGAACGGGCAGAACACGACGCCGGCCTCGTTCAGGCGCTCCTTGAAAGTGGTCGCGACCGAGACGCTGTCGAACACCGCATCCACCGCGACGCCTGCCAGGCGTGCGCGCTCGTGCAGCGGCACGCCAAGCTTCTCGTAGGTCTCCAGGAGCTTCGGGTCCACCTCATCCAGGCTCTTCGGCCCGTCGGTCCTCGCCTTCGGCGCGGAGTAGTAGGAGATCGCCTGATAGTCGATGGGCGGGTAGCTGGTATGCGACCAGTGCGGCTCGCTCATGGTGAGCCAGTGCCGCAGCGCCTTCAGGCGCCACTCCGTGAGGAAGGCCGGCTCGCCCTTCTTGCGGGAGATGAGCCGCACCACGTCCTCGTCCAGCCCGGGCGGGACCGTGTCGGCGTCGATGTCGGTGACGAACCCGTGCTTGTAGCGGCGGGCGATCAGGTTTTCCAGCTGATTTGCGCTTTCACTCATAATTCGGTTCAGGAGCGGACGGGCGCGCGGGTGGCGGCTGCCTTGAGGTCTCGCTCGAGCGCAGGCAGCGCCACCTGTGTCGGATCGATGCCGGCGAGCTGGGCGAGGCTGACGTCGTACAACGAGCGCCGGATGGCGAGGTTCAGCCGCTGCCACACCCGCCCGACCCGGCAGGTCTCCTCGATGTCGCACTGGCCGGCGCCCACCGAGCAGTCGGTGAGTGCGACCGGGCCCTCCATGGCATCGAGAATGGCGGCGGCGCTGATCTCGGTCGCGGGCCGCGCCAGCTGATAGCCGCCGTGCAGGCCCAGGGTCGAGGCCACGAGACCGGCGCGTTGCAGCTGCTTCATCAGCTTGCTGACGGTGGGCGCCGCAATTCGAGTCTGCTCGGCGAGCGAGGCGGCGGTCTGCACGAGCGCCGGCTGCTCGGCGAGCACGGCCAGGAGCACGGTGGCGTAATCGGTGAGTCGGCTGATACGGATCATGGCGGTAGACCGGAAAATCAGGGCGGCCTATGAAGTAGGACTATTTTAGTACTGATTGCCCCAGGAACCAAGCGCTGTCTCGAGGGTCGAGGTATCGGCGGCCGCGCTCGCGCTGGTGCCCCATCGGCAGCCTTGCGATTCGACACTATTTGGTATCCTTGGCGTTTCCATTCAAGCGAACTACCGGGGGCGGAAGCCGGCGGCACCTCACGTGCTAGTGCCCGGGCCCGCCATTGCTGGAGGTAAAGAGAACGATGAACCGCAACGAGCTCGCCCGCACCGCGCAAGCGATGGTCGTCAAGGGCAAGGGGATCCTGGCCGCGGATGAGAGCGGCGGCACCATCAAGAAGCGCTTCGACGCCATTCGTCTCGACTCCACGGAGGAGCACCGCCGCAGCTACCGCGAGATGCTCTTTACCGCTCCGGGTGCGGCGGAGGCCATCAGCGGCGTCATCCTTTACGACGAGACCATCCGGCAGAAGACGCGCGATGGCGTACCGTTTCCGCAGTATTTGACGCAGCAGGGGATGATCCCCGGCATCAAGGTCGACCTGGGCGCGAAACCCCTCGCCGGCTTCCCGGGCGATACCATTACCGAGGGCCTCGACGGCCTGCGCGAGCGGTTCGTCGAGTACCACTCGCTGGGTGCGCGCTTCGCGAAGTGGCGTGCGGTCATCGACATCGCCGACGGCATTCCGAGCGCGTTCGGCATCGAGGCCAACGCCCATGCGCTGGCCCGCTATGCGGCACTGGCTCAGGAAAACGGCATCGTGCCGATCGTGGAGCCTGAAGTGCTCATGGATGGCGGCCACTCCATCGAGCGCTGCGAGGAAGTGACCAACGCGACCCTGAATGCCGTCTTCGAGCAGCTCTTCGAGCACCGGATCTACCTCGAGGGCATGGTCCTCAAGCCCAACATGGTCATCTCCGGCAAGAAGGCGTCGAATCGTGCGCCGCCCGAAGCGGTGGCAGAGGCGACCCTGCGGACGCTGAAGCGGCACGTGCCGCCGGCGGTACCTGGCATCGCGTTCCTCTCAGGTGGCCAGTCGTCAGCCGAGGCGACGTTGCACCTCTCGCTGATGAATCGCATGGGTCCGCTCCCCTGGTCGCTGACGTTCAGTTACGGCCGGGCATTGCAGGACACGGCGCTCAAGGCCTGGGGCGGTAAGCCCGAGACCTTCGTCGCGGGTCAGAAGGAGTTCGCGCGCCGCGCGAAGCTCAACGGCCTCGCGACCAACGGGCGGTACAATTCCGAGATGGAAAGCCAAGCCGCTTGAGCGAGCCTGCATCTCCACAACACGCGCCATCCGACTCTGCAGATGACGCGGTCGTTGACGTACGCGATGTGCACTATGCCATCGACGGCCGGCCGATCTTTGCCGGGCTCAACATCAGTGCGCGCCGGGGTCTCATCACGGCAGTGATGGGTCCGAGCGGCACGGGCAAGACGACGCTGTTGCGCCTCATCACCGGACAGCTCTTCGCCGACAGCGGCCAGGTCCTGGTGTTCGGGCGCGACATCGACACCCTCTCTAGCTCGGACATTTACGCCGCCCGCAAGCGGATGGGGATGCTGTTCCAGAACGGGGCGCTGCTCACCGACATCAGCGTCTTCGACAACGTCGCTTTTCCGGTGCGTGAGCACACGGACCTTCCGGAATCGGTCATCCGCAAGCTGGTGCTCACCAAGCTCGAGGCGGTGGGCCTGCGCGGGGCCGCACAGCTGATGCCGGGGGAGCTCTCGGGCGGCATGGCGCGGCGTGTCGCGCTGGCGCGCGCCATCGTAATGGATCCGGAGGTGTTGCTTTACGACGAGCCGTTCGTCGGCCTGGATCCGATATCCCTCGGCATGATCCTGCGCCTCATCAAGCATATGAATCAGGCGCTCGGCATCACCAGCATCGTCGTGTCCCATGACGTGCAGGAGCTCGCCACCATCGCCGACCAGAGTTATCTGCTCTCCGGCGGCTCCGTGGTTGCTTCGGGCACTCCGCAGGAGCTTGCGAAGAGCGACTCCGAGACGGTGCATCAGTTCATGACCGGCAGCGCCGAGGGTCCGGTCAAATTCCATTACCCGGCCCCCGACTACGCCAGCCAGCTTCTCGGAGCGGATGAAGGATGAGCAACCGAGCGCGACACGGCACGCTCCTCGAGGGGGTGCGCAAGTTCGGGGTCACCGGCATATTCCTGGCGCGGCTGCTGGCCGCCTGTGTGCCGGCGCTCGGGCGGCCGGGGCTCGTGGTCGCGCAGGTCTTCAACGCCGGCGCCCGCTCGCTCATCATCATCATGCTGTCGGGCCTGTTTACTGGAATGGTGCTCGGCCTGCTGGGACAGGACGTGCTGCAGCGCTTCGGGGCGGAGACGGCGCTTGGCCAGCTCGCCGCGCTGGCGCTGCTCAAACAGCTCGGCCCGGTGCTGACGGCGCTGCTCTTCGCCGGCCGCGCGGGCACGTCGCTGACCTCCGAGATCGGCCTGATGAAGGCCACGGATCAGCTCACCGCGATGGAGGTGATGGCGGTCGACCCGTTGAGCTATGTCGCCGCTCCACGCTTCCTCGGCGGCATCATCGCCATGCCGCTGCTCGCTGCAATCTTCAACGTCGTCGGCCTCTACGGTGCGCAGCTGATCGGCGTCGGGCTCCTGGGCATCGACCGCGGCACCTTCTGGTCACAGACACAGAGCGCCGTTGGACTGCATGACGTAACCGAGGGCATCGTCAAGAGCCTGGTGTTCGGCGCGATCATCAGCCTCATCGCCGTCAACGAGGGCTATCAGTCCGAGCCGACGGCCGAAGGGGTCGGCCTTGCCACTACCCGCACCGTGGTCGCCTCGTCCGTGCTGACGCTGCTTTTCGACTATGTGCTGACTGCCGCTTTTCTGTAAGAGGATCGCCACCACCATGCGCGCTACTCGCTCTCTCGAGATCGGAACGGGCCTTTTCGTGATTCTGGGCTTGGCCGCGATCGTTTTCCTCACGTCCCAGCTGCCCTCCAGCGGGCTCAAGCTCAGCTTCGGCAAGATCCCCGGTTACGATGTCACGGCCGAATTCGACAACATCGGGGACCTCAAGGTCGGCGCGCCCGTTAGGATGGCGGGAGTGCGGATCGGCGACGTGACCGGTATCGGCTTCGACAATCAGAGCTACCGGGCGGACGTGCACCTGCACGTTTATCCCCAGTTCAGCCAGATTCCGGAAGATAGCTATGCCAGCATCGAGACCGAGGGGCTGCTCGGCGGACAATACGTCGGCATCAGCCCGGGCGGTCTCAGCACATACCTGAAGAACGGCAGCCAGATCCTGCAAACACAGTCCGCCATCGTGCTCGAGAACCTGATCAACAAGTTCTTCGCCAACTTCGCGAGCGGCAGCAGCAGCTCTGGCAGCAGCAGCGGCAATAACGCCAAGCCGCAGAATCAGGGCGAGAAACCGCAGGAGCCCCACCCATGAGACGTTCCCCTTATCTCGCCGCGGCGGCGTTGCTTGCCGCGGGATGGCTGATCGAGGCGCCGGCCCCGGCGGCCGCCGCGCCCGCCGCCCAGAGCGCGGCGCAGGAGTCACCTTCGCAGGTGATCCAGACCGCCGCCAACGGCCTGTTGCAGGCGCTCAACGCGGATCGGCAGACCTATCGCAACAACCCTTCCAAGGTCCAGGGTCTGGTCGACCAGTACATCCTGCCGCACGTCGATACTCAGTTCGCGGCGCAACTGGTGCTCGGCAAGTACTGGCGTACCGCCACCCCGCAGCAGCGGCAGCGCTTCATCAACGCCTTCTATCACTCGATGCTCAACAACTACGGCGCCGCCATCGTCGAGTTCACATCGAACACGCTGAAGGTCTATCCGACAAACGTAAGCGCCGGCTCGCAGAATGCCACGGTCCGCACCGAGATGTCGCGCACCGGCGGCTCACCCGTCAACGTCAACTACTACATGCACATGACTCCGGAGGGCTGGAAGGCCTGGGACGTCGTCATCGACGGCGTGAGCTATGTGATGAGCTATCGTCAGGACTTCGGCTCGCAGATCGCTCAACAGGGCGTCGATTCGGTGATCAACCGCCTCGAGAGTGGCGAGAAGCCGGCCGCGATCAGCAAGACGACGGGCAGCGGCTCGTGAGCGCACCCGCGGCCGGCGTCGCGGCCGTGCCGGCGAAGTTCGAGATCGTGGTCACCGCTCCCGGCCGGTTTGCCGCCCGCGGCGTGCTGACCTTCGGCAACGCCAGAGCCGCGCGCAGCGAGGGTCTGCACGCTCTGCGCACCTCCAGCGCGCGCGACCTGGAACTCGACTGCAGCGGGATAACCCACTCCGACAGCGCCGGCCTCGCCGTGCTGCTCGACTGGATGTCGATCATGAAAGGCGAAGGGCGGCCGCTCTGCTTCGCCAACCTGCCGCCCGGGCTCCTCGCCGTCGCCCGCATCAGCGGCGTCGAGGAGATGCTGCAGAAGGGAGTCTAGGGCTAGGGCGGCTCCTGCTGCAGCTGCTTCAGTTCCTCTTCCGCGCCATTCTGGGCCTGGGGCCCTTTGACCAGGAAGTCGCGGTGCTGCAGGTAGGCATTGCGCTCGAAGGCGTACGGATCATAGGTCTTTTCCGCCATGTCGGTCAGCGGCAGAAGGTCCGCCCGTACCTTGACGTCATACAGCAGCAACGTGCCGTATTCCCAGTATGGACTGTTGATGTAGGGCCAGGGCTGCGCGTATTGGTCCGGCACGCGGCCGATCGCGTCCCTGACATCGGAGGGTCCCAGAATGGGCAGCAACACGAACGGCCCGGACGGAACGCCCCACTTGCCGAAAGTCTGCCCGAAATCCCGGTCCTCGACCGTCAGGCCCATGGGCGTAGCGGGATCGAACAGGCCCCCGATGCCGACGGTGCTGTTGACCACGAACCGTCCCGTATCCCGCGCGAAAGGCTTCAGCTGCCCCTGCAGCAACGCATTCACGATCACGTCGGGATAGGTCGCATTGCTGAAGAAGTTGTCGAGCCCGGTGCGCGCCACGTGCGGCAGCACGCGTACGTATGTTCTGGCGACAGGCTTGGCGATGGCGCGGTCGAATGCGTCGTTGAACTTGTAGACGCCGCGATTCATCCGCTGCCAGGGATCGCGGGGATTGCGCTCCGACGGCGGCACGGTCGCACAGCCGACGAGCGTCAGCGCAAAAAGGGATAGCGTGGCGATCCGGAGCATCGCCGGGCGAATTGTTATTGGCATGAGAGGTCCGTGCAGAGTCCCAACCGGCATTGTACCAGCCGCGCGGCCGCTGCAGGACAGGCCGCTGTCGTAAATAAGCGACGGCGCGGCAGCAGTCCGGTGGTCCGCCGAACGGCCGCCAAAAACTACTCGTCCTGGCGCTGCGGGCGATTGCTCGCGAGGTAGTCGCGAACTTCCCGCAGGCGCGCGCTGATCCGCTGGCGCTGCACGTTCGTCAGGTGCGGAGTACGGAGCGCGAGTTGGTATTGCTGGGCGGCGAGAGGCAGGTTGCCGTCGGCGATCTGGTACTCGCCCATGTAGTAATAGGCATCGCCCAGATCGCCCGCGGCACTGGCGGCATGCGCGGTGAGCTCGATCTGATCGGGGGTCGGCTCAACGTTGTTGAACAGATCGAGCAACACATCGTGCGCCTGCGCGTTCTTGCCGTCCGCCATGAGTGTCTGCGCATAGCGTATCGTGGTGGGGATGTTGCGCGGGAAGAGCTGCATCGCCAGCCGGAAAGTCGCGAGTGCATCCTTCATGTCACCCGACTTTGCCTGCGCTTGGCCAAGGGCCGAGTAGAGCAGGTGCAGATCACCCTGCCGCGCGATCAGTTTCTTCAGGATCGGCACGGCCTGGGAAGCCTTGTTGTCCTGCATCAACGCCAGCGCATCACCGTACATCGTGGCGAGGGTGTGGTCGCCATTGGCGATTTTCTGCGCGTACACTCTCGAAGTGTCCTCATCGGCCGGCGCAGTGAGGACGCGCACGCGCTGCTGGATCAGGTAGAAATCCGGCGAGCTCGTGTCGGGAACCGGCGGGTACTGCGCGGCGCGCTCGCGCAGGTCCGCGATGCGGACGGAATCCACCGGGTGGTCCTGCAGCATCGCCGGCACCCAGCCCTCCTGCAGGCTCTCCTGCTGCATCATCTGCACCCAGATGTCGGCCGCTGCCTCGGGGTCGAAGCCCGCTGCCGCCAGAAGCGGGACGCTGACCCGATCCGCTTCTTCTTCGTCGCTGCGGGTGAAGTCGATTTCGTGCTGCGCGGCCAGCCCCTGGGAGGCGACGATGCCGCCCTCGATGGCATTTCCGCCGCCGCCACCGAGGGCCCCGAGCAGGATGGCGCCCAGCATTCCCGCCAGCGAGAGCAGGGTGGCGTTCTTCTGATCCTCGATTCCACGGAGCACGTGATTCTGAATGATGTGCCCGGTTTCGTGGGCCATGACGGCCGCAAGCTCGGACTCCGTATGTACGAAGGCAATCATGCTGGTGAAGACGAAGACCCAGCCTCCTGTTACCGCGAAGGAGTTGAGCTCCTGGGTTCTGAGGACGACGTAATGAAAGTTCCCGCCTCCGTCTGTGCTCTGAGAGGCCAGGCGCTGACCGATCTGCTGTATGTATTCCGACGTCTCCGGATCGTTGAAGAGCATGTGCTGATCGCGCATCTGCATCATGACGGAATAGCCGAGCTCGTATTGCCCCTGCTTATCGAGGAGGCTATTCGCCGTACTGCTTAGGTCCGGCAGCCCCGAGTTGATGGCCGAGGGCAGATCCGTGGTGAGCGGATCCATGGGCAGACCAAGGGGCGAATTGCGTGGCTCGGCCGCTATCGCCACCGTGGTGGCATTCAGGAAGGCAGCGAGTAGGATCAGGACGAACGCGCGCATCTTGTGTTCGACCGCGGCCAGGCGGGCCAGTTTCCCTGCATTAACAGAAACTTACAATCCGGCAGACTGCCGCGCTGGCAGCCCGCCGGGCACTCTCAGGCAGCTTACAGGATATCCGAAGCGAAGTCCGCCAGCCGGGAGCGCTCACCCCGGACCAGGGTCACGTGCCCGGAATGGGGCCAGCCGCGGAACCGGTTCACCGCATAGGTGAGGCCGGAGGTCGTCTCCGTGAGGTAGGGGGTATCGATCTGCGCCACGTTGCCGAGGCAGGCGAGCTTGGTCCCGGGGCCGGCGCGGGTGATGAGCGCCTTCATCTGTTTCGGCGTCAGGTTCTGCGCCTCGTCGAGGATCAGGAAGCGGTTGAGGAACGTCCGCCCGCGCATGAAGTTGAGCGAGCGGATCTTGATGCGGTTGCGCAGCAGGTCATTGGTCGCGGCGCGGCCCCAGTTACCGCCCTCCTGGCCGCCGGTCAGCACCTCGAGGTTGTCCATCAGGGCGCCCATCCAGGGCTCCATCTTCTCCTCCTCCGTCCCCGGGAGGAAGCCGATGTCCTCGCCGAGCGGGATGGTGACCCGGGTCATGATGATCTCGGCGAAACGGTTGCTCTCGAGCGTTTGCATGAGCCCCGCGGCGAGAGCGAGCAGCGTCTTGCCCGTGCCGGCAGGTCCCAACACCGTCACGAAATCGATCTCCGGGTCCATCAGCATGTTGAGCGCGAAGTTCTGTTCCCGGTTGCGCGCGGTGATGCCCCAGACGTTGTGACGCTCGTTGCGGTGATCCCGCAGCAGCTCGATCACGGCGGTGTCGCCGCTCAAGCGCCGTACGATGCCCTCGATCCCTTCGGGGCTGTCCTCGTAGACCCCCTGGTTCGGCTGCCATTCGCGCGCCGCGGGGCCGGTGATCTCGTAGAACGTACGCTCGCCTTCCTTCCAGGAGCGCATGCCCTGGCCGTGCCGCTCCCAGAAATCGGGCGTGAGCGCGCTCATGCCGCTGTAGAGGACGTCCGAGTCCTCCAGCGTCTTGTCGCTGTAGTAGTCCTCCGCATGCACGCCGAGCACGGCGGCCTTGATGCGCAGGTTGATGTCCTTGGAAACCAGGATCACGCGGGCGTCCGTCCGCTCGTTCTGCAGCGCGAGCGTCTGCGCCAGGATGGCGTTGTCGTTGCCCTGTCCGGGGAGGCTCTGCGGCAGATCGGTCGACAGCTGGCGCGTCTGGAAGAAGAGCCGGCCAGAGGAGGGCTTCTTGCCGTGATTGCCGGAATAGGCGCTCGGCAGATTCAAGCCGCGATCGATCTGCTCCTTGGTCGCATCGCGGATCATTTCGTCGAGGAAACGGCTCACCTGACGCACATTGCGCGACGCTTCCGACAGGCCCTTCTTGTGAGCGTCGAGCTCCTCGAGCACGATCATGGGGAGATAAACGTCGTGCTCCTCGAAGCGGAAAATGGCGGCCGGGTCGTGCATCAACACGTTGGTGTCGAGCACGAATAGGCGCCGACCGTCACGCGCCCGCGCCCGCGGCTCGGCGCGTTCCGCTGGCGCGGAGGCTGAGGCAGGGATCGGGCTGGCGGACGAGTGAGGCACGGACTTGGATTCCGGGGCGGGCGCGCGCGCATGGGCGCTGGCCGGACCGGGATCAGAGAGACTTCGCTGCTTCAAACACTTCCTCCGCGTGCCCTGGGACTTTCACTTTGCGCCACTCCCGCCGCAAAACCCCTTTGTGGTCGATGAGGAAGGTGCTGCGCTCGATGCCGAGATACTTCCTGCCATAGAGACTTTTCTCCTTGATGACATCGAACAGCTTGCATGCTTCTTCCTCCGCGTCCGACAGCAGGGTGTAGGGCAGCGCTTCCTTGGCCTTGAATTTGTCGTGCGAGGCGACGCTGTCGCGGGAGATGCCGACGACTTCCACGCCCGCCTTGCGGAAGGCGGCGTGCAGATCGCGAAAGTCCTGCGACTCGCGCGTGCATCCCGAGGTCATGTCCTTCGGGTAGAAATAGATCACCAGGGCGCGACCCGCCGCGTCCTTCAGGCGCCAGCTGCCCCCGCCGGTCGCGGGCAGGGAGAATGGGGGCACTTTGGCCCCGGGCTCGAGTTTGGGCATCGTTCAGGACTTTACCGGCTCCAGGATGGCATCGAGGTTGAGGGAATCGCAGAACTCCATGAACTCCTCGCGCAGATGCGCCACCTGGATGCGGCTCGGCACGTTGACGATCATCTGCACGGAAAACATGGGCGCGCCCGTATGGGCGGCCGGGTAGCTGCGTGTCGACACCTCAGCGATGTCGATGCTGCGGCTCGCGAAGAAACCCGAAAGCCCGGAGACGATGCCGGTCTGATCCAGGCACACGACGTCGATCGAGTACGGAAGCATGTCCGTGCGGGCCGACCGAGGCTCCGTGCGCTTCAGATGCACGCTGAGGCTCGTTGTCTCGGCGAGACGCTTCAGCTCCGTTTCGAGCTTGGCGAGGGCGTGCCAGTTGCCGGAGACGAGCAGCAGCATGGCGAATTCGGTGCCGAGCGCCACCATCCGGCTTTCGGTGATATTGCCGCCGCTCTCGCTGATCACCCGGGTCAGCTCGTGCACCATGCCGGTGCGGTCGCTGCCGATCGCCGAAACGGCCAGGTGCTGCTTCATCGGGTCAATAGGTGCGTTCCAAGGTGGTACGGGGGGGAGTGTACCGGGTGAGCGGTTCGCTGGCGATGCTCTTGCCACACGACTTCGTCCGCGGCGGATTGCCCCGTATACTTATCGGCTTACCCGCCGCTTGCGGGTCTCACCCAGGGTTTCGATGTTCTCAGGCAGTCTCGTCGCGATAGTCACGCCCATGCGGGCCGATGGCTCCATTGATCACCATGCCTGGGAGCGACTCGTCGACTGGCAGATCGAGAGCGGCACCGCGGGCCTCGTCGTCGGGGGTACCACGGGCGAGTCCGCGACGCTCACGGATGCGGAGCTGTGGGAGCTCGCGCAGCGCGCCTGCGAGAGGGCCCGCCGCCGCATCGCCGTCGTCGTGGGCGTGGGCTCGAGCAGCACGGCCGCGTCCGTCCAGCGGGCTGGTCGGTTCTCGCAGCTCGGGGTCGACGGCATCCTGGCAGTCACGCCGGCCTACAACCGGCCCACCCAGGAGGGTATCTACCGGCACTTCGCGGCGATCGCAGAGGCCTCTTCCAAGCCCCTGATCCTCTACAACGTGCCGTCCCGCACGGCCGTGGACATGCTGCCGGCAACCGTCGGCCGGCTGTCGCAACTCGAGCGGATCGGCGCGGTCAAAGAGGCGGTACCGGGGGCGGAGCGAGTGCGCGAGCTGCTCGCGAGCTGCCGGCAGGGATTCGTCGTGCTGAGCGGCGACGACGCGACCGCGCGCGAAGCGATCCTCGCCGGTGCGCGCGGGGTGATCTCGGTGACCGCCAACGTGGCGCCGGGCGCCATGGCCGCCATGGCGGCGGCGGCGATGCGCGGCGATCACGAGTCGGCGGCGCGCCTGGATGCGCCGCTGGCAGCGCTGCATCGGGACCTTTTTGTCGAGGCGAATCCGATACCGGTCAAATGGGCGCTGGCGCAGGCCGGCAGGATGGAGCGCGGCATCCGGCTGCCGTTGACCGAGCTGTCCGCGGCCTGCCAGCCGACGGTGCTCGCGGCGCTGCGGCAGGCAGCCGCGCTTCAGTAATTGCTAGTAGGGGTTACATGAAACTCTCTGAGACCCTCCTTCGCGAGGGCAAGTGTCCTGGGAAACGGCCCTCCGAGACCCGCCTCCGTAGGCTGAAGTACCCCAGGGTACCCACCCTGGCTCTCTCCGTGGCCGTGCTGCTTGCCCTCAGCGGCTGCAAAACGCTCCACCATTTCACCCACGATGACAGCTGCAACAAGCCGCAGCCGTATCAGCGGTCGAGCAGCATTCCACCGCTCAACGTTCCGCAGGGCTTCGACTCGCCCGACACCAGCCACGCGCTCGATGTTCCGCAGCTCAACGAGCCGGCGCCGCCGCCGCGCGGCCCGAAGGATCCCTGCCTGAACGCGCCGCCGGACTTCAATGTGCCGCAGCCGAACGCGAGGCCGGGCGCATAGGCCTCGAGCGCCTCACCGGGCCGCCCACGCCCGGGCGTAGTATCATGCGCGTCGGCGCGCGAGGCGCGCTGCAAATGCCTGCAATGCGGAGAGGTGGCCGAGCGGTCGAAGGCGCTGGACTGGAATTCCAGTAAACTCTTCACGGGGTTTCGTGGGTTCGAATCCCACCCTCTCCGCCATCTGACAGTCTGCGCGAGCCGGGACAGGACACCCGGCGACACCCCGGTGACCTGGCTGTATGATCGCCCGATGACCCCCCTTCGCAGCCGGTGCTCGATGTCGTGCACGAGGTGATCGATCGTTTGCGCCGCGCTCTCCCGGCGGGGGCGGTGTTGTCGAACGCCGAGGAGCTCAAGCCATACGAGTGCGACGCGCTGACTCTGTTCCGTCAGCCGCCGCTGGCCGTGGCGCTTCCCGCGAACGAGGCGCAGGTCGCCAAAGTGCTTCGCATCTGCCACGACGCGCGAGTCCCCGTGATCGCGCGCGGTGCCGGCACCGGATTATCCGGCGGTGCGACTCCCAGGTCCGATGCAGTGTTGCTGTCGCTGGCGCGGCTGAACCGTATCATCAGCGTCGATCCGCTCGCACGCACTGCGCGCCTCCAGCCGGGTGTTCGCAACCTCGCCATCTCCGAGGCGGCTGCGCCGCACGGCCTGTATTACGCGCCCGATCCCTCGAGCCAGATCGCCTGCACCATCGGCGGCAATGTCGCGGAGAATTCGGGCGGCGTGCACTGTTTGAAATATGGGCTGACCGTGCACAACCTGCTGGCGCTGCGGGTGATCACCATGGCAGGCGAGATGCTCGAGCTCGGCTCCGCAGCGCCGGATGCGCCGGGCTACGACCTGCTTGCGCTGTTGACCGGCTCCGAGGGGCTGCTCGGAGTGGTCACCGAGGTCACCGTGCGCCTGATTCCCAAGCCCGAGTGCGCCCAAGTGGTGCTCGCTGCCTTCGACGATCTGGCGAAGGCCGGCCGCGCCGTGGCGGAGGTGATCGCGGCGGGAATCATCCCCGCGGGCCTGGAAATGATGGACCGCCCCGCCATTGCGGCCGTCGAGCCCTTCGTCCACGCGGGCTATCCGCTCGATGCGGAGGCCATTCTGCTGTGCGAATCGGACGGGGCGCCGGAAGAGGTCGCGGAGGAGATCCGGCGCATCGCGGCCGTGATGCGCAGCGCGGGCTCCACGGACTGCCGGGTATCGCGCGATGAGGCCGAGCGGCTGCGCTTCTGGGCCGGCCGCAAGGCGGCGTTCCCGGCAATGGGGGCGCTGTCGCCCGACTACTACTGCATGGACGGCTCCATTCCACGCAAGCGGCTCGCCGCCGTGCTGCAGGCGATCCGGCAGATGGAGGGGAAATATCGCCTGCGCTGCGCCAACGTGTTTCATGCCGGGGACGGCAACCTGCATCCGCTCATCCTCTTCGACTGCAACGTCCCCGACGAGGTCGCCCGGGCCGAGGCCTTCGGCAGCGAGATCCTCGAGCTCTGCGTTCGCGAAGGAGGCAGCATCACCGGCGAGCACGGCGTGGGCATGGAGAAGATCAACCAGATGTGCGTGCAGTTCGGCACCGCAGAGCTCGAGGCCTTCCACGCGGTGAAGCACGCCTTCGATGAGCTGGGGCTGCTGAATCCGGGCAAGGCAGTGCCCACGCTGCATCGCTGCGCGGAGTTCGGCCGCTTGCACGTGCGCGGCGGCAAGGTTCCGCATCCGGAGCTGCCGCGCTTCTAGTCGAGCACCCGATGCCGGACCTGCAATCCCTACAGGAGCGCATTCGCGCGGCGGCCGCTGCGCACCAACCGCTGCGCATCCGCGCCGGCGGCAGCAAGGACTTCTACGGTGGACGGCTCGAGGGCGAGCTGCTGGATGTCAGCGCGCTCTGCGGCCTCACACATTGTGAGCCTACGGAGCTCGTGATCTCGGCACGCGCGGGCACGCCGCTCACGGAGATCGAACGCGAGCTCGGCGCCCACGACCAGATGCTCGCCTTCGAGCCGCCGCGATTCTACGGCCGCGCGACGCTTGGCGGGGCGGTGGCGAGCGGCCTCTCGGGGCCACGCCGCGCATACTGCGGCGCGCTGCGCGATTTCGTGCTGGGCGTGGAGATGATCGACGGACGAGGCGAGCGGCTGCGCTTCGGCGGCAGGGTCATCAAGAACGTCGCGGGATTCGACGTCTCGCGGCTGACCGCCGGCAGTCTCGGCACTCTCGGCCTGCTCACCGAAGTCACCCTGAAGACCGTGCCGCGCCCCCGCGCCGAATGCACCCTGCGGTTCGAGCTGGCTCAGCCGGGGGCGCTCGAGTCGATGGCGCTGTGGGCGACCCGGCCGCTGCCGCTGTCCGCAACCGTGTGGCACGACGGTCTTTTGTCGGTGCGTCTCTCAGGCGCCGAGAGTGCCGTCCGCGAGGCGCGCGAGAACCTGGGCGGCGAGACCGTTGTCGGCGCAGACGCATATTGGGAAGACGTGCGGGAGCAGCGCCTCGGATTCTTTGCGGCGGAGCGCGAGCTGTGGCGAGTGTCGCTGCCCGCTCACTCGCCTGCGTTGCCAGCCGTGAGCCCGATACTGATCGAGTGGGGAGGCTCGTTACGCTGGCTGCCGGGCCCCCAGGACAGCAGCGCGCTCCGCGCGCTCGCCGCGCGACTCGGCGGTCATGCCACCCTGTATCGCGCGCCTGTCAGGCCGACGGCGGGTCCTTTCCAGCCTCTGCCCGCGGCAATGCTCGCGGTCCACAAGCGCCTGAAGGCGGCGTTCGACCCGGCCGGCATCTTCAATCGCGGCCGTCTGCACCCCGATCTCTAGCCATGCAAACGCGACTGAGCGCCGCTCTCCTCGAGACGCATGACGGCCGCGAAGCCGACGCGATCCTGCGCAAATGTGTGCACTGCGGCTTTTGCACCGCGACCTGTCCCACCTATCAGTTGCTGGGCGACGAGCTCGACGGACCGCGCGGCCGCATCTATCTCATCAAGGAGATGCTGGAAGGCGCCAGGCCCACCCAAGCGACTCAGCTGCACCTCGATCGCTGCCTGACTTGCCGCGCCTGCGAGACGACGTGTCCATCGGGTGTTCGTTACGGACGGCTGCTGGATATTGGCCGCCAGCATGTCGATCGAGTTGTACCGCGGACGTTACGAGAGCGGCTGTTCAGGCAAGCGCTGCTCGTTATCGTTCCGGACCGGAGGCGGTTCGGCGCGCTGTTGTGCGTTGGCAGGGTGCTGCGGCGGCTGTTGCCCGGCACGTTGCGGCGCGCTATCCCGCCCGCGCGTCCGCCGGGAGCCTGGCCCGCCGCGCGCCATCAGCGGCGCATGTTGGTGCTCACGGGCTGCGTGCAGCCCGCTACCGCTCCGGACATCAACGCCGCCGCCGCCAGGGTGTTGGACCGGCTAGGCGTCTCGCTGATTGCGGCGCCGGATGGATGCTGCGGCGCCCTGGCCCACCACTTGTCGGCGGAAGATCACTGTCGCCGGCAGATGCGGCGCAACATCGATGCCTGGTGGCCGCAGATAGAGCGGGGCGCCGAAGCACTGGTCGTCACCGCCAGCGGCTGCGGGACGATGATCCGCGATTACGGCGCCCTGTTGCGCGATGATCCCGCGTACGCGCCCAAAGCAGCACGGGTTGCGGAGCTGTTGCGCGACATCAGTGAGGTGATTGCGCAGGAGCTTGCAAAGCCCGGCACGCCGCTCGAGCGAAGCGCGCGCGGTACGGCGCGGCCGCGGGTGGCTTTTCAGTCGCCCTGCACCCTGCAGCACGGCCTGAAAATCCGTGGACTCGTCGAGCGGCTGCTCGAGCGGGCAGGTTACGAGCTCACGCCGGTTGCCGACGCCCATCTTTGCTGTGGCTCGGCCGGCAGCTATTCGCTCCTGCAGCCGGCGCTCTCGCGTCAGCTCAAAGCCAACAAGCTCGCAGCGCTTCAGGCGGAGGCGCCCGACATCATCGCCACGGCGAACATCGGCTGTCTGCTGCACCTCGCCGCGGGAACCGAGCGTCCCGTCCGCCACTGGATCGAGCTGCTTGCCGCGGCGTTCGACGCCGACCACGGTCCCAACCACGAGAGATAGCGATGGATTCAGTACGAAGTCACTATGAGAGCCTTCTCGCCCCTCTTTACGCGTGGGTGGCCGGCGGTGCAGAGGCGGCATTCGCACGCGGGGAGACGGAGCTCGATTTCCTGCGGCTCACGCCGCTGCGCGGCTCCGCGATCGCGCTGGATCTCGGCGCCGGATTCGGCATGCACTCGATCCCGCTGGCGCGCAGGGGGTTCAGCGTAGTTGCGGTGGACTCGAGCGAGGCGCTGCTGCGGGAGCTGCGCGGCCACGCGGGCACGCTTCCCATCCGAACCGTGGACGCGGATCTGCTCGACTTTCCACAGTACGTCGCCGGTCCGACGGAAGTCATCCTGTGCATGGGCGATACGCTCACGCATCTGCCGAGCAGGCAGGCGATAGAGTCGCTCTTCGCGCAGGTTGCGGCGGCGCTCGCGCCGGGCGGGACGTTCGTGCTGACGTTCCGGGACTACTCCACTCCCATGATCCGGGAGAGCCGCTTCATCCCGGTGAAGAGCGATGCCGATCGGGTCTTCACCTGCTTTCTGGAGTACGGGAATGAGTACGTGGATGTCTACGACCTGCTGCACGAGCGCCAGGGCGCACAGTGGACACAGCGCGTCGGCGGTTACAGGAAGCTCCGCCTCCCGCCCGATTGGGTGTCCGCCAGCCTCCGCAGCGCTGGCTTGCAGGTGACGCAGGAGGCCGGCCTGAGCGGCATGATTCGCGTGGTGGCGCGGGCTATTGCGTCATCATCATGACGGCGTTGGCGTTGTCGTCATTGAAATAGATGATCTGGTTCCCCTGGCCGTCGACAGTGGCGACGACACCGAACAGGGCGCCGGGAGTGCCGCTCGTGTCGAGTTGCACGGGCTGACCCACGAAGCCCCCGGGAAGAACCGGAGAGACCTCGACTGCCAGGTTCGGCATCTGACCGGACGGGATGTTGATGTCGCTGTTTTCGACGATCAGGTCGCCATCCGCCAGCAATGCTGCGCTAAGCGGGGCGAGTAGCGGTGTTCCGTGCGCAATGACGGTAGCTGACGATGCCGATGGACCGCTGAATGTCGGCATGGGAGTGGGAGGGGCAGTGGCCGCGGCGCATTGCCCGGCAACCGTTACGCCGGAGGCTGCGATCTGCGAGACGTTCGCCAGCGCTACGACGCTATACGAGCTCGTATCCATTACGTAGAGCGTATCGACGGCGGGGTCATAAGTGAGTCCGGCCGGCGCGTATATGGCCCCGGGCTGGCCGCTGCCGCAAAATCCTTGCACGATCTGCGTGAAGCCCGTCTGAATGTCCCCGCTCAGCGTGATGCGGTCGATCGTCCCATCGGCGTTCGACACATAGAGCGCGGCAGCATTCTGGCCACTGGCCGCCACGTAGGCCTCACCCCAGGGACGGGCGAATGTGTTGGCGGAGAACGGCGTGCTCACGGTGCCCACGGGAGCGATGAGCGGATTCTGGTTCGCAGAGTAGGCTGCGGCGGAGATGCTGCCGTCAGCGAGGACGGCGAGCGCGTTGCATCCCTGCAGCGAGGACGACTGGGCGATCCGGTAGGGGGCTGCACCCGCGGACGGGTGCAGCCCGACCACGGTCGTGCCCAATCCCTGAGTCATGGTTGCGCCATCGTTGAAGTTGCATACGATCAGGTCGCCGGCGGTGACCAGGCCGGCGGTCACCGGCGCAATCGCGAGGCCGTAAGGATTGTTTCCGTGCTCCATCGGATCCACCGTCGACCCGATGGTCGTTATGGTGCTCGGCGACAGCATGCTCAGGATGGACGGTAGCACCTGCACGGCGGCACTGCTTGCCGACCCTGACCCGCCGGGACCCATGCAGGACAGCATGTATGTGACCGTGCCGGTGCCGACTGGCGCGACGGTCACCGATCCGCTCGTAGACTCACTGCCGCTGAATGCGCCACCGATATCACTCGAGGTGGACGCGGAGCACGAAGTTGCGTTGCTCGATGTCCACCCCAGCTTCACTGCCTGTCCCAGGTGAATCGTGGGTGCCTGCGCCGGTGAGCTGAACATTACGGTGGCCGGGGGCGTGCCCCCGCCGTAACCGCCGCCCATGCCCATGCCGCCCATTCCGCCGGAGTAGCCGCCTCCGCCACAGCCCGCCAGAAGCAACACGAAAGCGCAAGACACGGCCCTGAGACCGTTCGGATTCCGTCGGCACATGGTGAGCACTCGCTTGGGTTGTTACTCGCCGGGTGAGTGCCGGAGCGCTCGCAGAGTGGTTCAAACGCCGCGGGAAGCCGATGCGCTCGAGCCGCCCGGGATCATTCGGCCGGCGCCGCACTCACCCAGCCGCGCGGACGGCGAGCGTTTTGCTATCATCGCCACTCCCAGATTCCGGGCAGGGCGTGCAAGCTTTTGATTTCGAAGCATTGAGCGCCTGAGCCCTTTAAGCCATGGTGGCCCGCGTCGGCTACTCCGCGACGACCAGTCGTGAACCCCGTCAGGGCCGGAAGGCAGCAGCGGCAGCGGCGATGTCGGGTGCCGGAGCTCTCGCTGATGCGGGCCGCCTCCATTTATAGGCCAACGAATGACTGAAACCTACACGGCGCTGGCGCGCAAGTGGCGGCCGCGGTCCTTTGCCGAGCTGATCGGCCAGGACCACGTGCGCCGTGCGTTGGTGAACGCGCTCGAGACCGGCCGCGTACATCACGCCTTTCTGTTCACCGGCACCCGCGGCGTGGGCAAGACCACCATCGCGCGCATTCTCGCCAAGTGCCTCAACTGCGAGACCGGAGTCACGCCCACTCCCTGCGGCCAGTGCGCCAGCTGCCGCGAGATCGACGCCGGGCGCTTCGTCGATCTCATCGAGGTGGACGCGGCTTCGCGCACCAAGGTCGATGACACGCGCGAGCTGCTCGACAACGTGCAGTACTCTCCGACCCGCGGCCGCTACAAGGTGTACCTGATCGACGAGGTACACATGCTCTCGACGCACTCCTTCAACGCGCTCCTGAAGACCCTCGAGGAGCCGCCGCCGCACGTGAAATTCCTGCTCGCGACCACCGATCCGCAGAAGCTGCCGGTCACCGTGCTGTCGCGCTGCCTGCAGTTCAACCTTAAGCGGATACCGCTGGCGCAGATTTCCGGGCATCTGCGTGCCATTCTCGAGAAGGAGGCCATCGAGTTCGAGCCCGCGGGCCTGACGCTCGTCGCGCAGGCTGCGGATGGCAGCATGCGGGATGGCCTGTCGCTCCTCGACCAGCTCATCGCTTTCGGCGGCGGGCGCGCGGGCGAGGCGGAGGCACGCGCCATGCTCGGCACCGTCGCCCGCGATCACGTGTTGCAATTGGCGGAGCGGCTGGCCGCGGCGGATGCCGCGGAGCTGATGCGATACGCGCAGTCACTCGATGAGTGGGCGCCGGACTACGCCCAGGTGCTCGATGAGCTGTCCTCGCTCCTCGCCCGCATCGCCCTCAAGCAGGTCGTGAAGGACTTCGAGGGCGACGATCTCTATCCGCAGGAGCTCCTCGAGCGCCTGGCAGGCGCCATTCCCGCGGAGGACGTGCAGCTCTACTACCAGACGGCGATCGTCGGCCGGCGGGACCTCACCCTCGCTCCCGATCCACGCACCGGGTTCGAGATGGTGCTCCTCAGAATGGTGGCCTTCCGTCCGCAGGCCGGCGCCGGCGCCGTGCCAGCGGCCGCCCACGGCGCCAGACCGCCCGGCGTGGACCTCGCATCCGGACACTCGCCGGGACCCGCAGCGACCGCGAGAGGCGCTGCACCCGGCCCGGCCGTGGGCTCGGCTGAGCAGGGTGCCGGCGCGCGTCCGGCGACGTTGCCGGGCTCTACGGCGCCGGCGGCCTCACCCGGCGCCCAGGACTGGGCCGCCATCGTCGCCGCGCTCGACCTGACGGGGGCCGGGCGGCAGCTCGCCGCACATTGCGTGCTGCTCGGACGCGACGGCGCCGCCGTGCGCCTGGCTCTCGATCCACGCAGCAAATTCATGCGCACGCCCGCCGTCGAGGAGAAACTCGCCCAGGCGCTCGCGAAGTACCATGGCCAGCCAGTTCGGCTGGAATTCACCGCGGTCGCCCCGCAGGCCGAGACTCCGGCCCAGGCCGAGCAGAGGGCCTCCCAGGAGGAGGCCGAGGCTGCGCGGCGCGCCTTCGAGTCCGACCCCGGCGTTCAGGGCTTTCGCGATCGTTTCGGCGCGACGCCGCTACCGGAGACCATCCGGCCGCTAAAATGAGAGAGTGACATGAAAGGTAATTTCAACAACCTGATGAAGCAGGCCCAGGCCATGCAGGCCAACATGCAGAAGGTCCAGGAGGAGATCGCGGCCCTGGAGGTGATCGGCGAGGCGGGCGGTGGCATGGTGAAGGTGACCATGAGCGGCCGGCACGAGACCCGCCGCGTGCAGATCGAGCCGGCCGTGATCGGTGAGGACCGCGAGATGCTCGAGGACCTCATCGCCGCGGCCGTGAACGATGCCGTTCACAAGGTGGAGGCAAAGGTGCAGGAGAGGATGTCCTCCATGACGGCGGGCTTGCAGCTGCCTCCCGGAATGAAACTGCCGTTTTGAAGCATTCTCCACGACTCGCGCAGCTCATCGAGGCCCTGCGATCGCTACCCGGCGTCGGGCCGAAGACGGCGCAGCGGATGGCCTTCCATCTTTTGCAGGACGCGAGGCCGGCCGCAAGGACACTGGCGCAGGCGCTCGACGGAGCGCTGGCTTCCGTGAGCCGCTGCCGGCGCTGCCGCATGCTCACCGAGGAGGAGCTGTGCTCGATCTGTGCGGCGCCGCAGCGCGAGACTGCGCTGCTGTGCGCGGTGGAGTCGCCGGCGGATGTCGTCGCGATCGAGCAGTCGGGCAGCTATCGCGGCCGCTACTTCGTTCTCATGGGGCACCTCTCGCCGCTCGACGGCGTGGGCCCGGAGCAGCTCGGCATCCGTGAGCTGGAAGCCATCCTCGAGGAGGGATCGGTGCGTGAGTTGATTCTCGCGACCAATCCGACGGTCGAGGGAGAGGCCACCGCGCATTTTCTGGCGGAGCTTGCGGCTCGCCGCGGACTGCGCGCCAGCCGGATCGCGCACGGCGTTCCGATCGGTGGGGAGCTGGAGTACGTCGATGGCGGTACGCTCGCGCACGCGCTCGCCGGACGCCAGACGGTCGCCTGAATACTCAGCGCCTTTGCTTCGGCCCCCTGGCGACCGTCAGGTCTTCCGCGAGGCGGCGCAGACGCCGGTAGCTCTCATAGCGCCTGGCGTCCATCAATCCAGACTCAACCGCCAGCCGTACGGCGCATCCGGGCTCACGCATGTGACGGCAGTCGAGGAAGCGACAGCCGGGGGCGAGGCGCGCCACCTCGACGAACCCGAGATGCCGCGGGTCGAGATGATCGACGGCGGGCGCGAAGTCGCGCACTCCCGGAGAGTCGATCAGCTTGCCGCCGCCTGCCAGCTCGTAAAGCCGCGAGACGGTCGTCGTGTGGCGTCCCTCTTCCTCGCGCATCAACCCGCCGATCGCGACTTCCGCATCTGGAGCGAGCCTGAGCACGAGCGATGACTTGCCGACACCGGATTGTCCGACGAGCGCCGCTATCTGCCCGGCGCATGCTGCGCGCAATGCGTCCACACCCTCGCCGGTCGTGGCCGACGCAGCCATGCACTCATAACCCGCCGCGGTGTAGACCTCGAGCTGGGTCCGCAGTGTCGCATCGATGCCGAGCTCCGCTTTATTGAGCACGAGTAGGGCGGCGATACCAGCTGACTCGGCGGCGGCGAGATAGCGGTCGGCCACGAACGGATCGGCCGGCGGCAGCGGCGCGATGACGACCAACAGCCTGGTGAGGTTGGCGAGCACCGGCTCGACCCCGCCGCGGGCATTCGACCGGTAAAGGGCCGTCCGGCGCGGCAGCACTTCGACCACGTGCACCTCGCCATGGCGAGGGTCATTGCGGCAGCGGACGTCATCGCCGCACACCGCCCCGAGGTCCCGCCCGAAGGGGCGCGCCTTGAGCGGACGGCCGGCGGCGTCCTGCACCAGGAGGTGCCGGCCGAAAGCGGCGATCACGCGCGCGTCGAAGGTTGCTACACTCACGGTATGCCGAGCGCCGAGAATCTGATCTGGATCGACCTGGAGATGACGGGCCTCAAGCCCGACTCAGACTCTATCATCGAGATCGCCACCATCGTCACCGACAAGCAGCTGACCCTCCTCCAGGAGGGGCCCGTCATGGCGGTTCACCAGCCGGACGAGGCGCTGGCGCGGATGGACGACTGGAATCAGCGCCAGCACGGCTCCTCGGGCCTGCTGGCCCGCGTGCGCGCGAGCCGCATCAGCGTGCCGGAGGCCGAGGCGCGCACGCTCGAGTTCCTGGCTTCGCTCGTGGCGCCCGGCACCTCGCCGATGTGCGGCAACAGCATCTGCCAGGATCGGCGTTTCCTCGCCCGCTACATGCCGCGGCTCGAAAAGTTCTTCCATTACCGCAACCTGGATGTCAGCACCCTGAAGGAGCTGGCGCGCCGGTGGGCGCCGGATGTCGCGGCCGGAGTCGCCAAGCAGAGCTCGCACCTCGCGCTCGCGGACATCCGCGAATCGATCGAGGAGCTGCGCTATTACCGCGCGCGCCTCTTCGCTCCCGCCTACTCCGGCGTCACGGGCTCTTAGCCTTTTCCGACTCGTCGGCCAGAAAGAGCCAGGTCTCCACCACCGTGTCGGGGTTCAGGGACATGCTCTCGATGCCCTGATCGGCCAGCCAGCGCGCGAGGTCGGGGTGGTCCGAGGGGCCCTGGCCGCAGATGCCGACATACTTGCCGCGCCTGCGGCAGGCGGCGATGGCCATGGAGAGCAGGCGCTTCACCGCCTCGTCGCGCTCGTCGAAATGCGGCGCGACGATCGCCGAGTCGCGGTCCAGCCCCAGGGTGAGTTGGGTCAGGTCGTTGGAGCCGATCGACATGCCGTCGAAATGCTCGAGGTACTCGTCCGCGAGCAGCGCGTTGGTCGGCAGCTCGCACATCATGATGACCTTCAGCCCGTTCTCGCCGCGGCCGAGGCCGTTCAGGGCGAGGAGCTCGGTCACTTTCTTCGCTTCCTTGACGCTGCGCACGAAGGGGACCATCACCTGCACGTTGGTGAGGCCCATCAGATTGCGCACGCGCTTGAGCGCACGGCACTCGAGCTCGAAACAGGGACGGAAGCTCTCGTCGACGTAGCGCGATGCGCCGCGGAAGCCGAGCATCGGATTCTCCTCGTGCGGCTCGTAGCGCCCGCCGCCGATGAGGTTGGCGTATTCGTTGGACTTGAAGTCCGAGAGGCGCACGATCACCGGCTCCGGCGCGAAAGCCGCGGCGATCTGCGCGATGCCTTCGGCGAGCTTCTCCACGTAGAAGCTCACCGGGTCGCTATATCCGGCCATCTGGGCGTTGATCTGCGACTTGAGATCGTCATCCAGCCGCTCGTAGTCGAGAAGCGCGCGCGGGTGCACCCCTATCATGCGGTTGACGATGAACTCCAGCCGCGCGAGCCCGACGCCGTGGTTGGGTATGCCCGCGAAGTCGAACGCCCGGTCGGGGTTGCCGACGTTCATCATGATCTTCACCGCGATCTGCGGCAGCGAGTCGAGCTCGATCTGCTTGCGCTCGAACTCGAGCAGGCCCGCGTACACGTATCCGGCGTCGCCCTCGGCGCAGGAGACCGTGACCTCCTGGCCCTCGCGGATGCGCTGCGTGGCATCGCCGCAGCCGACCACGGCCGGAATGCCGAGCTCCCGGGCGATGATGGCCGCGTGACACGTCCGGCCGCCGCGGTTGGTGACGATCGCCGCCGCCCGCTTCATCACCGGCTCCCAGTCGGGATCGGTCATGTCGGCGACCAGGACGTCGCCGGCCTGCACGCGCGCCATCTCGGCGACGTCCTTGATGATGCGCGCGGGTCCGGAGCCGATCCTCTGGCCGATGCTGCGGCCGGTGCTGAGGACCTGCGAGCGCGACTTCAGCGAGAAGCGTTGGATCGTGCGGCCGGCGCGGCTCTGCACGGTCTCCGGCCGGGCCTGGAGGATGAAAATGTCGCCCGTTTCCCCGTCCTTGCCCCACTCGATGTCCATCGGCTGGCGGTAGTGCTCCTCGATGATCAGCGCCTGGCGGGCGAGCGCGATGAGGTCCTCCTCGGTGAGGCAGAAGCGCATGCGCTCGGCTTCCGGCACCTCGACGGTCCGCACGCGCTCGCCCGATCCCGGCGGCGCATAGACCATCTTGATCGCCTTGCCGCCGAGGTTGCGCCGCAGCACGGCATGTTTGCCGGCCCGCAGCCCGGTCTTGTAGACGTAGAACTCGTCCGGGTTGACCGCGCCCTGCACCACCGTCTCGCCGAGGCCGTAGGACGCGGTTATGAACACGACGTCGCGGAAGCCGGAGTCGGTGTCCAGCGTGAACATGACACCGCTCGCGCCGAGGTCGCTGCGCACCATGTGCTGCACGCCTGCCGATAGCGCTACCGCGCCATGGTCGAATCCCTGGTGGACACGGTAGGAAATGGCTCTGTCATTGAACAGTGACGCGAATACCTCGTGCATCGTTTCCAGCACCAGCGCTTCGCCGCGGACGTTGAGAAAGGTCTCCTGCTGTCCGGCGAAGGAAGCGTCCGGCAGGTCCTCCGCGGTTGCGGAGGAACGCACGGCAACGGCGATTTCCTGGCCGCCGCTCATGCGGCGCAGCTCTTCCTTCACCGCCTCTTGCAGGGCGGGCGGGAAGGGCGTGGCGAGTATCCACTGGCGGATGCGGGCGCCGGCGGCGGCGAGCCGAGTCACATCGTCCACGTCCAGCGAGGCGAGCTCCGCGCGGATGCGCGCCGCGAGCCCGCCCTGCTCCAGGAACTCGCGGAAGGCGTGTGCGGTGGTGGCAAAGCCGCCCGGGACGTGGACGCCGAGCTTCGCGAGCGAGCCTATCATCTCGCCGAGCGAGGCATTCTTGCCGCCCACGCGGTCCAAGTCGCCCATTCCTAACCGCTCGAAGGGAATGACGTATGCGTTCAAGGGAACTCCGCTTGCTCCGCGCGGCGCGCGGTGGAAGACTTAGGCTCTCTGCATCTTAAACCAGGCGCATGCCGTGAGCCGTCGAACCGTATTCTTCGTATCGGACCAGACGGGAGTGACCGCGGAAACCCTGGGTCACAGCCTCATGACCCAGTTCGAGGGGCTGCAGTTTCGGCCCGTGACTTTGCCATTTGTGTCGAGCCTTGACAAGGCTGAGGAGGCGGTGCGCAGGATCGACCGCGCCGCGGAGGAGGAGGGAGTCCGGCCCATCATATTCAGCACGCTGGTGCAGGACGAGCTGCGCGACGTGGTGATGCGCGCCAACGGCCTCTTCCTCGACTTCTTTGCCGCCTTCGTCGGTCCCCTGGAGCGCGAGCTCAACACCCGCTCCACCCATCGGGCGGGGCGCGCCCACGGCATCGCCGATCTGGTCGCCTACACGGCGCGCATCAACGCGACCAACTTCGCATTGGCCAATGACGATGGCACGGGCGGCGATTATGCGCACGCCGATGTCATACTCATCGGTGTCTCCCGCTCGGGGAAGACCCCGACCTGTCTCTATCTGGCACTGCAATACGGCGTATTCGCGGCGAATTACCCTCTCACGGAGGAAGACCTCGAATCCGGACAGCTTCCCGCCCGGCTCGAGCCGCATCGTCGCAAGCTTTATGCCCTGACCATCACGCCCGACCGCCTGCAACAGATCCGCAACGAGCGGCGCCCGCAGAGCCGTTACGCCTCGCAGCAGCAGGTGAGCTACGAGCTGCGCGCAGCCGAGGCGCTGATCGCCCGCATGCGCATCCCGTCCCTCGACACCACGGAGTGCTCGATCGAGGAGATCGCGAGCCGCATTCTCAACAACACGGGCATCGAGCGGCGACTACGGCCGTAGGCCGCATCCAGCACGGAACTTGCAGGGTTTGGCACGCCCCTGGTGATGCGGTCACGTAACGAAAAGTTCCAGGTTACCGGCTCGAAAAAACCACCCCTGCACGGCTTGAAGTGTAACCGACGTACGTTATAGTCGGGGTGATGCTCGATGACACCCTGACACGAGTCTCCTGGCGCGCGCGGCCGCGCAGCTTCGTCGCGCTCATGAGCCTTTATGAGAGCAATTTCATCCGCCTCGGCTGGCTCACCGGGGACCTCGAGGTTCTTACGGGCCGGCACCGCTCGCAGGTGGCCGGTGACTGTGACCTCCTTCTCACCGTCACCGGCCGCTCGCCATACACCACCACGGCGCATCTCACCTACGTCTTGCCCGAGGCCGTCGGCGCCGTCGCCTACCCCGACATGCGCCTGTGCATCTACCACGATGCGCATCTCCTCGAGGCGCAGGGATGGGCCGCGGCCCACAGCCAACCGGTCCTCAGGACGCTACGGACCGCCTCTGAGACCCGCCTGCGCGAAACTGAGCGCACCGGAAAACCGGAGCGTGAACTGGATCAGCGCTGGGCGCGTAACATGATGTTAAACAAGTGGCTGGAATACTGCGCGGAGCGGGGGCATCGCTTCTCTACGGCTACGAGGCTCACAGCCGCCGAATGAGAATCGGCGGCCCGCCGCTGTACGTCTCATGATGGCTCTTCGACAGCTCGGCTTCCTGAAGCTCAATTTCCGCCGCGAGGAACCTGCGGAGGAAGACCATCGCGTGCTCGCCCTGTTCCGCAACCGGGCGGAGCTGAAGAAGGCGTATGGGGAGCTGCAGGAGGAGATCTATCGCCTGAAGGACCGGATCAAGCAGCAGGAAGGCGCCACGCAGCGCGTGCAGGAGATGCTGGGCGCTCTCGAGACGCGCCTCGGCCTTTCCGAGAGCGCGTTTCCGGCGATCGTATTCTACCAGCTGCGCAGGCTCTGGCAGACGGGACACGAGCTTCTCGAGCGGTTCGTCGCGGAGCTCGCCGCGCAGCAGGACGAGCGCGAACGTCGCCAACATCTCGCCGAGCACAACCGGCGCGTGTTCGCCAAGCGCCAGGCCGCGGAGCAGCGGCTGCGGGGCGCGGAGCGGCTCGCGGCCGAAGAGGCGGCACGGCTCGCCGATCTCGAGAGCCAACGCGCGCGCCTGAAGCGGTTCTGGCATTACTTCAAGCGCCGCGCGCTCGAGCAGACGATCTCGCAGGCGCGTACCGCGGTGGGCGACGCCGGCGTTTCTCTCGTCGCCGCGCGTGCCGCGGTCGAGGAGGTCGAGCGCGAGCCGGTGGCGGAATTCCCGGGGATCTCTCTCGATGCTCGGCGCGCGATCAACATCGCCGCGATCGCTTACGCCGAAGTGCTGTGTCTGCGGCTCGCCCGCACGCAGCTCGTCATGCAGGCGCGCGAGGCCACGCGCCACCGAGAGGCCACCGACGAATACGGCTCACGCGCGGAGTGCGAGGCGCTGATGAGACAGATCGAGCGCGCCGACGACCTCCTGCGGGCGCGCGCCAGCCTGACTCAGGAAGTCAAACAGAGGTCGGATCGGTTGAAGCAGGTCGCGCGCTATCGCGCGGCGACGGATGCGGCGCCGACGCCGGAGTCGCTGGCATTCTCCGAGGGCGACGCGCTGGGCGGAGCGCCCAGCGGTCTCGCCGCCGCCCGCATGCCGAACGTGCTCGCCGAGGACACGTGGGACCTCTACGGCGTGCTGCTGCGCTGATTCAGGAACCGTGCTCGGCGGTGTTGTTCGCCGTCTTCTCGATGGGAAGGCCGGAGCGGTCGAGCGCTATCATGTCCGCGGTGATGTCCGCCGCCTGATCCAGGATCACGTCCGGGATCTTGTCCTTGCCCTTGTCGATCTGCTCCGCGCTGGTGAGCGCCGGCAGGCCGAATGCCGCGCGGCGCTTGTTGTCGAGCGACAGCATCGTCTTGTCCTCGCGGGTGCGCTCTTCCTTCCGCTCCGTGAGGTTCAGCGATACCTGGTGCTGTCCACGCAGCCCTTCGATGGTGTCGATGTCGGAGACGAGCCATTGATAGTTGGCATCATGACGGGTGCGCGCCGTCTCGTCCGCGTCGAGCTGCGCGACCGAAGGCACCGCCGCCATTCCCGCGCTGGTCTTGAAAGGCACGCCGGAAATGCGATCCCACGGCAGTGAGTCCGGCTGATCGGCCTCGCCGATGTCCTTCGGATCGATGGGCGAGGGCAGCTGGACGTCGGGCACCACGCCGCGGTGCTGCGTGCTCTCGCCGGTCACGCGGTAGAACTTCCCGATGGTCACGGTGAGCTGGCCGTCGACCGGCTGGTCGCTCCAGCGGTCGAGCGGCACCAGGTTCTGCACGGTGCCCTTGCCGAAAGTATTCTGACCGATGATCAGGCCCCGATGGTAGTCCTGGATGGCGCCGGCGAAGATCTCCGATGCCGAGGCGCTCAGGCGATTCACCAGGACGGCGAGGGGTCCCGTGTAGGCAGGGCCCTGCTCGGGGTCATCGAGGACCTCGATGTGCCCATTGCGGTCGCGCAGCTGTACGACCGGGCCGTGCGGGATGAAAAGGCCGGTGAGGGCCGTCGCCTCCGGCAGGTAGCCGCCGCCATTGTCGCGCAGGTCGAGCACGAGTCCGTCGATGTGCTGCGTCTCGAGCTTCTCGAGCAGTCGCAGGACGTCGCGGGTGGTGCTGCGATAGTTGGGATCGCCGGCGTTCTCGGCGGCGATGTCCTCGTAGAAGCTGGGTACGGTGATGACGCCGATCTTGTAGGTACGGCCGTGATCCGTCACCGTCTCGAGCTTGCTTTGCGCCTCCTGGGCCTTCAGGGTCACTTTGTTGCGGACGAATTGCACGACCCTCTCCTTGGAGCCGGGCGCGGCGCCCGCGGGCAGCAGCTGCAGCCGCACGGCGGTCCCCGCCTTGCCGCGGATGAGCTGTACCACGTCATCGAGCCGCCAGCCCACGACGTCGGTGATCGGTCCGGCTGATCCCTGGCCGACACCGGTGACGCGGTCATTGGGCTTCAGGGTGCCGGCCGAGGCCGCGGGTCCTCCGGGGATGACGTTCATCACCGTGACGTAGGTATCGATGAGCTGCAAGGACGCGCCGATGCCCTCGTAGTTGAGGCTCATCTGGATGCGGTACTCCTCCGAGTTGAGCGGCGAGAAGTAGCTCGTGTGCGGGTCGTAGACGCGCGCGTAGGCGTTCATCAGGTCCTCGAACACATCCTCGGACTTGATCTGGTCCACGCGCTGGATGACCGTCTGATAGCGCTTGCGCAGCAGCTGCGCCGCCTGCGGCCAGGTCTTGCCGGCGAGAAGCAGCGACAGCGCATCGTTCGCGACCCGCTTCTTCCACAGCTGGTCCATGTCAGCCTGGGTCACCGGCCAGGCCGCGTGGTCGCGGTCGAAGTCGTAGCTCGCGGTCGTGTTCCAGTCGGGTTGCGATCCCAGGAGGCTGATGGCGTACTGCATCCGCTCGCGGTTGCGCTGCTTGAACCGATCGAAGATCAGATAGCCGGGATCGACGTCGCCGGTGTGGATCATGTCGTCGAACTTGTCCTTGTAGACGGAGAACTCCTGCACGTCGCTCGCCAGGAAGTAGCTGTGCTCCGGGTCGAGGAACTCCAGGTAACGCTGGAACACCTGCTGGGAGAAGCTGTCGTCGATGACCGCTCGGCTGTAGTGCGTCTCTTCGAGGATCCGCCCGATCTTACGGGCGATGGCGCGCTGGTCGTCGGTCGGCGCGAGCGCCCCCGGAGGCAGGATCGAGGCCGCATGGGCCGGCGCGCGCAGCGCGACGTCGGCGGCGGCGAGGACGAGGGCCGAGAGGGCGGTGAGGGCTAGCCATCCGAGCGGACGGCGAAGGGTCTTGAACATCTGAACCTGCTCGCGGGGTCCTGGGGGGTGAAGAGGGGGTTTCCTGGGGAGGGGGGCCGGTCAATAGTATCGCTGTGCCAACCAGAATGCGTCCGGATTGGGAGAGCGGTTTCCTGGAGTACCTGCAATCGCGATGCCGGGCCTCAGGGGAGCCAGTGTGAACATCGCTCAATCCCGCGCCTGGCGCCGCGCGAGGGCGAGCCAGAGCCGCGTCAGGAGCAGCAGCACCGCAGGGCCCAGCGCGACCGTCCAGTACCCCAGCCAGCCGCGTGCCAGGCCGGCGAAGTAATCGCCGTACAGCGCCAGGGGGCCCAGCCCGCGGGGGTCGTCGCCGCGGGTATAGGGTCCCAGGGTCCGGTGGCCAATGAGCCAGATGAGCGGCGGGATCACCAGCAGGCCGAGTGCCAGCGCGCCCCCGAAAAGCACCACCTCCCGCCGGGTGCGGGTCTCGGTCCCGAAGACTTGCGCCCGGGCGGAAGGTTCCGTCATGGGGCCAGTGTAGCCGATCGGGCCGCAGGTCATAATGACGCGCTATGCGGAAAATCAAGGCAGCGGTGATTGGTGTCGGGTACCTGGGGCGGTTCCACGCGCAGAAGTACGCCCAGGCGGCGCAGTGCGACCTGGTAGGTGTCGTCGATGCCCGACAGGAAGCGCGCGAAGCCGTCGCCGCGGAGGTCGGAGCGCGCTCCCTGGCGGACTATCGGGAGCTTCTTGGAGCCGTCGAGGCGGTCAGCGTGGTCACACCGACGCCGGCGCACTTTGCGATAGCGCGTGCCTTCCTCGAGGCGGGCGCACACGTCCTGGTCGAGAAGCCGATCACCGAGACGCCGCGCGAAGCCCGGGAGCTGATCGAGCTGGCGGCTCGCCGCGGGCGCATCCTGCAGGTGGGACACCTCGAGCGCTTCAACGCGGCTATTCTGGCAGCGGAGCCTTACCTGAAAGCGCCGCGCTTCGTAGAGTGCCATCGTCTGGCCCCTTACCGTGAGCGGGGCACTGACGTAAACGTGGTTCTGGACCTCATGATTCACGACATCGATATCGTCCAGACGATCGTCGGGGCACCCGTGAAAACCATCGACGCTGTCGGGACGCCAGTCTTCTCTGAAGATATCGACATCGCCAATGCGCGCATCACGTTTGCCAACGGGTGCGTCGTCAATGCGACAGCCAGCCGTGTCAGCTTGAAAACGGAGCGCAAGATGCGCATCTTCGAGGATGACGCCTATCTGTCGCTGGACCTGCAGCAGAAGATTCTGACAGTCATCCGCAAGCGCGCCCCCGGGGAGCCGGCCGGCCCGCTGCCGGTCAGCATAGAGGAGCAGAGCCTCGACCCCGGGGATGCATTGAAGGCGGAGATCGATTCCTTCCTCGCCTGCATCCGCGACGGCCGCCCGCCCGTGGTGACGGGGGAGGCCGGTCTGATGGCGTTGGAAACCGCCATGCGCGTCACGGAGCAGGTCCGCAGATCGCACGCCGAGCGCGGGAAAATGGGAGCGAAGCCCGATGTCGCAGCAACCTGAGCATTTTCGCCACGTGGCGCGTCCCGTGACTCTGGCGGCAATCCAGATGTCGTGTGGCTGGGACGGTGCCGCCAACATCGCCAGGGCCGAGGAACTGGTGCGGCAGGCCGCGGCGCGTGGCGCGCAGATCATCCTGCTGCCGGAGCTGTTCGAGACTCCGTATTTCTGCATCGAGCAGGATGTGCGGCATCTGAAGCTTGCCCGCGGCGTCGAGGAGAACGCGGCGGTGCGGCATTTCGGCGCGGTGGCGCGCGAGCTCGGCGTGGTACTGCCCATCAGCTTCTTCGAGCGGGCGGGTCCGGCCTATTTCAACTCCATTGCCATCCTCGATGCGGACGGCTCGCGGCTCGGCATCTACCGCAAGTCGCACATTCCCAACGGGCCGGGCTACCAGGAGAAGAGCTACTTCAGTCCCGGCGATACGGGCTTCAAGGTGTGGCGCACCCGCCATGCGCGCATCGGTGTGGGCATCTGTTGGGACCAATGGTTTCCCGAGGCGGCGCGCGCCATGGCGCTCGCAGGCGCGGAGGTTCTCCTTTACCCGACCGCGATCGGTACCGAGCCGCCGCCCGCCTTGCCGGTGAATTCGCGCGACCACTGGCAGCGGACGCAACAAGGCCACGCCGCGGCGAACCTGATGCCGCTCCTCGCCGCGAATCGCTACGGACTCGAGCGCTCGCTGCAGGACCCCGAGGGCCTCTACATTCGCTTCTACGGCTCTTCTTTCATCGCCGATCCGCTGGGCGCGAAAGTAGCCGAAGCAGCCGAGGAAGGGGATGAGGTGCTCACGGCCGCGTTCGACCTCGAGCAGATTGCCGCAACGCGCGACAACTGGTTCGTATTCCGCGACCGCCGGCCCGATCTTTACGGCGCGTTGACGTCGCTCGATGGGCGAACCGCCAAGTCAATGCGTCTCGATCCAGGCGACGGCGTCCTTTAGCTCCTTTACGAAGCGCGCGTATTCGCTGCGCCGCTGCGCATCGTCAGGGACGCGAAGCAGGAACGAAGGATGGATCGTCACCCAGAGGTGTGCCGTCGCCGAAAGCTTGGTCGGGGAGCCGCGCAGCTGCGACACGATCACCGGATGACCGAGCAGCGCGCGCGCGGCCGTTCCACCGAGTGCCATCACGAGCTTCGGCGCGACCAGACGCAGCTCCTCGCCGAGCCACCAATGACAGGCTTCGATCTCAGTCGCGCTCGGCTTGATGTGCAATCGCCGCTTGCCGCGAGGCTCGAATTTGAAGTGCTTGACCGCGTTGGTGATGTAGACGGAATCACGTCCCAGGCCCGCATCCTGCAAGGCGCGATCGAGGATCGCCCCGGCCGGCCCCACGAACGGATGGCCCTGCAGATCCTCGGAGTCCCCGGGCGCTTCGCCAACCAGCATCAGGCGCGACTTCGCCATGCCTTCTCCGGGCACACCCTGCGTCGTCGCCTTCCAAAGCGTGCAGCGGCGGCACTCGTTCACCGCGCTTCGCAGCTCGTCAATTGAGACGAGCGTACGCGCGCCCGTGAGGCCGCCTTCTTCCTCACGTCCGGCCCGCGCGCGCTTCGCCAGGTGCTCGGTATCCTCGGTCGTCATCGTCTCCGATCAATGAGCGACCGCCACGGTTGGTTCCGGCGCGAACAGAAAGTGTGTCTCTACCGAGCGAATGTATTGCAACAGATGCAGCTTCGCTGCCATGGGGCGGAACTGGCCTATTCCGGCGCAAAGCGATCGCATTCCCTGCTTTTCGGCGGGGAACGCGATCACGATTGGTGGAGGCGGGGGGAATCGAACCCCCGTCCGCAAGTCCTAGACTTCAGGATCTACGTACGTATCCCACTCATTGGTTCTCACGCTGCGCTACCCGAGGGGCAGGGAAGACGCCGCGCCAGCGGACGGTGACTCTTAACGATCCGGCCCGTCGCACGCACGGATCGCGATCCTGTGAACGCGTCCCCTGATTCGGTCGCACAGGCACGAGCCGGTCAGAGGTCAGCTGCGTTTAGGCAGCTAGAGCGTAGTTGTCGTCGTTGGCAACTATGAGATTGCAGCGAGATTTACGAGGGCACTGCGCCTCGGTACGCCCCTGAAGGTTCGCAACCCACGTCGAAACCGGTCGCCCCCAAAGGTACTGCGTAGGATACCTGAAGACATCCCCGTCCGCCGAGAGTTTGCCGTCGGGGTCGCGCTCGAGCCCGCCGTTCGTCGGCGATCTGCGGCAATTCCCCCCGCCGCGGCTTTCCGGTAAGGTCGCCGGCTTTTCATGCGCCATCCGCAGCACCAGGCGGGGCGCCGGGTCGGGTCAGTCTTTAGGGAGTCGTACAAAATGGTGAAGAAGACGCTTGCGGCTATCGGCGCCGCGTTCGTTTTGCACGGTATCGCTTACGCTGCCCCTGCGGCATCGGACAGCACCACGACTGATGCGGATAAGGACGCCTCTGCAGGTACCTGGGCAGCGCAAGCACAGCTCGGCCTCATCGTGACCAGCGGCAGTACGACTACGAAGAGCGGGAACGCCAGCTTCGACGTCGCGCATAGAATAGATCGCTGGACGCTGGGCGGCGGGGGTGCGGCCCTCTACGCCAGCACTGGTCACGCGAGCACCCAGCAGGACACCAGCGCGCGCGTGCAGGCGGACCTGGAGCTGAGCCCGCGCACCTTCTGGTTCACGAACGCCCGCTGGGATCGCAACCTCTTCACCGGCTTCGCTTACCAGGACAGCGTCGCGAGCGGCGGCGGCTTCAAGTTCGTCCAGACGCCCGCGACTCTTCTGGCCGGCGAGCTCGGCGTCGGATACCGCGTCGAGAAGCCGGAGACGCTGACCACCGGCCCCCTGGGTAATGTCATCACCCGCGTAGGCGATCCCATGCAGCGTGATGCGGTATTGGAGGCGGGCTTGAACTACTCGCACTCCATCACTCAATCGACCAAGCTCGCGAACACTCTGCTGGTGCAGTACGGTGCGAGCGACACCACGACGACCGACAACCTGTCCCTGCAGGTCAAAGTCGACGCCTCGCTGGCTCTGGCCGTCGGCATGCAACTCGTGAACAACACCAGCCCGCCGGCCGGCAGCGAGAAGCACACCGATACTCTGGTGACGGTCAATCTCGTCTACGCACTGAAGAATCCAAAGCTCTCGGCGACCTCCGGCGAGCCCGTCACCGTGACCGGCTTCAACTTGCCTTGAGTCGTCGCTGCGCTCGCGCGCGGCGCCTCAGCTGCCCCTTCTGAGCAGCCGCGCCTTGTCGCGTTGCCAGTCGCGGTCCTTCTCCACGGCGCGCTTGTCGTGCTGCTTCTTGCCCTTCGCGAGCCCTACCTGCACCTTCGCGCGGCCGTTCTTCCAATAGAGCTCGAGCGGCACCAGCGTGTAGCCCTTGCGCTCCACGGCGCCGACGAGCCCGGAGAGCTCGCTTTGATGCAGCAGGAGCTTACGGGTGCGCACCGGATCGGCGACCACGTGGCTGGAGGTGGACGGCAGCGGCGAGATGTGCGCGCCGATCAGGAAAGCCTCGCTGCCTCGCAGGTACACATAAGCTTCCGCGAGCTGCGCGCGGCCCGCGCGCATTGCCTTGACTTCCCAGCCCTGCAGCGCGAGCCCGGCCTCGTAGCGCTCCTCGATGAAGTACTCGAAGCGCGCTTTGCGGTTCTCGGCGATGAGGCGGGGTTCGGGGGAGTCCTTGGTTTGCATGACGGAAGCGGTACGGACGCTGGCAGGGCGCGGAAGCGCCATTGTATTGGGAAGCTTGTCGGCGGGGCGCCGATATTGGGACAATCCGCCCATGAGAGAGATCAAGCGCTCGGCGCTCGTCGCCCAGCCGCCGAGCCGCCTGTTCGCACTCATCAACGACATCGAGAGCTACCCGCGGTTCCTGCCGTGGTGCACTCATGCGCGCGTGCAGTCCCGGACGGAGCGCGAGATCGTGGCGACGATCGGCGTCAAGCGGGGGCCGCTGCACGGTGAGTTCACCACCCGCAACGAACTCGAGCCGGACAAGCGAATCCTGATGCATCTCGTGGACGGCCCCTTCAAGATGCTCGAAGGCCAGTGGCTGCTCACGCCCATCGGCCCTGACGGGTGCCGCGTGGAGCTGACCATGCGCTTCGCTTTCAAGAACGCTCTGTCGGCCGTGATGTTCGAGGGTAAGTTCGCCGAGACGGTCGGCTCGCTCGTGGAGGCATTCGTGGCTCGCAGCCGCGGTCCGGCGAACCCGTGACCCGTGCCGCCGAGAAACGTTGCGTGGTGGCTTATGCCGACTCCTCACGCCAATACCTGTGGCCGGTGGTATTGCCGGCCGAAGCCACCATAGCCGAGGCCATTGCGGCCGCCCGTCGCCAGGCGCGGGATGCCGATGTCCCCTGGGACAGTGCTCCCGTCGGCGTCTTCGGCGAGCCCCGCACCCGCGGCGATCTTCCGGCCGACGGCGACCGCATCGAGCTCTACCGGCCGCTGCGCGACGACCCTAAAGAGCGGCGCCGCGCTCGATCCGTCCGCAGCCCGAAAGCTAGAAAATAGGGAATTTGTTGACCGGGGCCATCCGGCCGGGCCCGTTCGGCCGTCCCTTCGGGACGTTGTACAGCGCGAGGCGCTGCACCTTGTCACTCTGGAAGTACACGATCACCCGGCTCTCGAGAGGCCGGCGGACGTAGCCGCGCTTGAAGTAATAGATGTAGTCCCAGCGATCCTTGTTGAAGACGTCCTCCACCATCGGGGTGCCCAGGAGATAGCGCACCTGGCTGCGGGTCATGCCGACCTTCAACTGCCTCACGGCCTTGCCGTCCAGGTAATTCCCCTGCTGAATGTCCATGCGGTATACGCAGCCCGTCACGCCGATGCAGACGGCGAGCAGAGCGAGTGCGAGCAGAGCGAGTGCGAGCAGACGCAGGCGCGCCGTCGGGCCGGAAACGAAATTCAAGGGTTCACGTTGCATGGAGGTCCGTCGAAGGAAAAATGCGCAATAATGGGCGCCGATGATACCTGATCGCGAATCCGCCGCGGCCGATCTCACGCGCGGCGCCGGTCGCGGGAGATGACGCGGTGGAAGGCAAAGACCTTCGCAAAGCGGGCCTGAAGGTGACGCTGCCTCGCCTGAAGATCCTCGAGATCCTCGAGGGCGGGGCGACGCGGCATCTGTCGGCCGAGGACATTTATCGCACCCTGCTCGAGTCCAACGAGGACATCGGGCTCGCCACCGTGTACCGGGTGCTCACGCAGTTCGAGGCGGCGGGCCTCGTGACCCGCCATCACTTCGAGGACGGCATGGCTGTCTTCGAGCTCAACCAAGGCACGCATCACGATCATATCGTGTGCCTGGACTGCGGCCGCGTCGAAGAGTTCATGGATGCCGGCATAGAGGAGCGCCAGACGGCCGTCGCGCAGCGGCAGGGCTTCACGATCCGCGATCATTCCCTGATCCTCTACGGGAACTGTCGCAAGAGCCAATGTCCCTACCGGCGCGTGCCCAAGCGCTTGCCCGCCACCTGAAGCATCTCGCGCGCGTGCTCGCGCGCCCTGGACGTGACATCCACCCCGCCCAGCATGCGGGCCAGCTCCTCTATCCGGTCCTGGTCGGAGAGCTCCGTCAACGAGGTGCGGGTGGTCTTGCCGTCCGTCAGTTTCGTGACTCGCAGGTGATGATGGCCCTGTGAGGCGACCTGCGGCAGATGAGTGACGCACAACACCTGGCCGCGCTCCCCGAGGGCACGCAGCTCCCGCCCGACGATTTCCGCCACGGCGCCGCCGATGCCCGAATCGACCTCATCGAACACCATGCAGCGTGTCTCCTGCCCGCTGGTTGCGACCTGCACCGCGAGCGACAGGCGCGAGAGCTCGCCGCCGGAGGCGATTTTCGCGAGCGCGCGCGGCGGCTGGCCGGGATTGGTGCCGACGCGCAGCTCGATGGCATCGATACCGTGCTCGGCGGGCTCCGAGGTCCGGCTCTGTGCCACATCGACGTCGAGACGGCCGCCCGACATCCCGAGCGTCTGCATGCGCGCGGTGATGTCCTTGGCGAGTGATTTCGCCGCCGCGGCGCGTTTCGTGGAAACGGTCCGCGCCTGCTCGCGGTAGCGGTCCAGAGCCGCGGCAAGTTCCTTGCGCAACACGGCGAGGTCGACCTCCGCCCGCTCCAGCCCCTCGAGCTCCGCGGCGAGCTGCGCAGCGCGCGGCAGCAGCTCGGGCGGGGCGACGCGATTCTTGCGCGCCAGCTCCTCGATGGCGGCCAGCCGCCGCTCGACCTCGTGTTGGCGTTGCGTGTCGAGGTCGAGGCTCTCGCCATAGCGCTCGAGCTCGCGCGCGGCCTCGCGGATCTGCACGGCCGCTTCCTCCGCGAGCGCGAGGATGGGTGTGAGCTTCTGATCGAGCGCCGAGCCTGCGCGAAGGGACTGCAGCGCGCGGCTGACGCTGGCGTGCGCGTTGCCGTCCTCAGCCTGATACAGCGCCCCGAGCGCAATCTGCGCTGCCTCCGCCAGACGTCCGCGGTTCAAGAGCCGTGACCGCTCCTCGGTCAGCCGCGCGACTTCACCTTCCTCGAGCGCGAGCGCCTGCAGCTCACCGACCTGGTGCTTGAGCAGATCGAGCTTCGCTTCGCGGTCGCGGGCGCGGCTTTCCAGCTCGAGCGTGCGCTCGAGCATCTCTCGCCAGACGCGGTAGGCGATTCCCACCTGCCCGACCAGCGGATCGAGCCGGCCGAACGAGTCGAGCAGCTCCCGCTGGGCGGCGGCACGGGTCAGCGACTGGAATTCGTGCTGGCCATGGATGTCGATGAGAATGCTGCCCGCCTCGCGCAGCAGCTGCACGGGAACGGACTGGCCGTTGAGGTATGCCCGCGAGCGCCCGTCCGCTGCGAGGACGCGGCGCACGAGGAGCTCGTCGCCGCCGTCGATCGATTGCTCCTCCAGCCAGCGTGTGAGGCCGGGCGGCGCCTTGCCGAGATCGAACGTCGCGGCGATCTCGGCCCGCTCGGCGCCGTGGCGGATCATTTCTGGCCCGCCGCGGCCGCCGGCAAGCAGCTGCAGGGCATCCACCAGGATCGACTTGCCCGCCCCGGTCTCGCCGGTGAGCACCGTGAGCCCGGGCCGCAGCTCGAGCTCTATGGCCTCGATGATGGCGAAGTCCTGGATCTGCAGGCGGATGAGCATGGGCCGGAGCGGCTCTCAGCGCTCGGCGCTGCTACCGCGGCCCCAGTGGAGCTTGGAGCGCAGCAGGCGGTAGTAGTCGTGGCCGGCCGGGTGCAGCAGCGTGATCCGCTCGCCGGCGGGCCTCACCTCGAGCCGGTCCCCGGGAGCGATCTCCCCGAGGATCGCGCCATCGCAGGTCACCTGCGCGCGGGTGTCGGGCCGCTGCAGCAGCTCGATCTCGATGTGCGAGCGAGCGGAGACCACGATGGGGCGATCGGAGAGCGTATGCGGACAGATCGGTGCAATGACCAGCGCATCGAGATGCGGCTCGATGATCGGACCGCCGCAGGAGAGGGCGTAGGCGGTCGAGCCGGTCGCGCTCGCGATGATGATACCGTCGCCCGCGTGAGTGTTGACATAACGGCCGCCGACCCGTGTCTCGAAATCCAGCATTCGCCCCGTTGCCAGCTTCTGCAGCACTACGTCGTTGAGCGCCAGCGCCTCCGCCGTGAGACCGCCGGACTGCCGCAGGCAAGCGGCCAGCAGCGGACGCTCGTCGGCCTCGAGCCGACCCTCGAGCGCCGCATCGAGGCAGCCGAGCATGTCTTGCGGCATGACGTCCGTCAGGAATCCGAGCCGTCCGCGGTTGATGCCGAGGAGCGGTACCCGGTGGCGGGCGACGAGGCCCGCGGCGTAGAGCAAGGTGCCATCGCCGCCGACGGCGATCATGAGATCGGCGCGGCGCGCGAGCTCCCCTTCAGGCACCCGCAGCAGCGGCACTTTGACCTCCGCCAGCGCATCGCCGGCAGCTGCCGCTTCGCTGACGAGCGCCGTAACCTGCCGGGTCGCCAGATGGGCCAGCAACGCGTGCGCGGACTCCGCGACGCGCGAATCCGTGAATCTGCCGACCAGCGCGCACGTGCGGACGGGAAGGGCCATCCGCCGGATCGTAGCAGGACGGCAGGGGGCTTGCTTGACGGTCGGCTCGGCCGTCTATAGTTTGAGTGTAGGCTTCGAGACCTATGACAGTAGAAGGGCGAGACGAGCAGCTTACCGAGCGGGCGCAACACCTGCTGCGGGCGCTCATCGAGAGCTACATCCGCGACGGCCAGCCCGTCGGCTCGCGCTCTCTCTCGCGTGAGTCGGGACTGCAGCTTTCCTCGGCGACCATCCGCAACGTGATGGCCGATCTCGAGGAGCTTGGCTTCGTCGCCTCGCCGCACACCTCCGCGGGGCGCATCCCGACCGACAAGGGCTACCGGTTCTTCGTCGACACTCTGTTGCAGGTGCAGCCGGTCGAGGAGGCGGCCGCGGCGGAGATCCGCCGCCAGTTCGAGGGACGCCCGCTCGAGGGCGCGCGCGACAGCTCCAAGGAGCTCATCGCCACGGTCTCGCAACTGCTCTCCAGCGTGACGCGCCTCGCCGGGGTGGTGACGCTGCCGCGCGCGGCGGAGGCGTCGATCACCCAGGTCGAGTTCGTCGGACTCTCCGAGAACCGTGTGCTCGTCGTCCTCGTCTTCGGCGAGCGCGAGGTGCAGAACCGCATCATCCAGCTCGAGCGGCATTACTCGCCCGATGAGCTCAAGCGCGCCTCCAACTTCCTCAACGAGCAGTTCCGCGGCCGCTCGCTGGCGCAGGTGCGCCAGGAGATTCTGCGGCAGCTGAGCGAGACCCGCGCCCACATGAACCAGGTCATGCTGGACGCCATCTCGATGGCGCAGCACGTATTCGAGGCCGGTACCGCCGGCGGCGACCAGCTCGAGTACGTCATCAAGGGCGAGACCAATCTCATGGGCGTCGGGCAGCTCTCCAACGTCGAGAAGCTGCGGCGGCTGTTCGAGGCGTTCAACGAGAAGCGCGACTTCCTGCACCTGCTCGATCACAGCCTGCGGGCCGAGGGGGTGCAGATCTTCATCGGCCACGAGTCGGGCTATCAGATCCTGGATGATTGCAGCGTGGTGACGGCCCCGTATGGCTCGCCGGACTCGGTGATCGGCGTGCTGGGGGTGATCGGACCCACGCGCATGGCCTACGAGCGGGTGATCCCCATCGTGGACATGACGGCAAAGCTTCTGGGCGCCGCCTTGAATTCGCGGCGATAGGTCCCCAAGCAGCGCCTGAACTCGAATGCTCTCCCGGGGGAGGGTCTTCCCCGATCTGAGCCTTTTACCAGTAGCGATTCCGGAGGTTCGTTGATGAGTGCTGAGGAAAACGGCGGCCGGGCGCATCCCGAGACGGAACAGGCCGGGAAGGCGCAATCGACGGCACCGCTCGCGGAGCTCGAGCGCGTGCAGCAGGCCCTGGCGGAGGCGGAGGACCGCTCCCGCACGAACTACGAGCAGTATCTGCGCGCCGTGGCGGAGCTCGACAACGTGCGCAAGCGCGCGCAGCGCGACATCGAGGCGGCGAATCGTTACGGTCTGGAGAAGTTCGCAGCGGACCTGCTGCCCGTGCGCGACAGCCTGGAGCTCGCCGTGCAGAGCGCCGGCCAGGCCCAGGTCGATGCCCGTGCCCTCAAGCAGGGTCAGGAGGCGACGCTGCAGCTGCTCGCCAAGGCGCTGGAGCGGCTCGGAATCGCCCCCATCAACCCTGTGGGCGAGGCCTTCGATCCGACCCGGCACGAGGCGATGATGGCCCAGCCGTCCGCCACCGCGAAGCCCAACACCGTGCTGCAGGTGGTGCAGACCGGTTACGAGCTCAACGGCCGGGTCATCCGGCCCGCGCGGGTGATCGTGGCCAAGGCTCCGGTCGAGAGCTGAACGGCGAGCCGCGCTGCATTCGCATGCAAAAGGCGCCGCCCGGCCTTGAATCGGCGCCGCGAACACCCAAAAAGTACACTGACATCATCCCCCTTTGGACAGAGCTTCCGGCGGAGTAGACACATGGCAAAGGTAATCGGCATCGACCTCGGCACGACCAATTCGTGCGTGGCCATCATGGAGGGCGGCAAGCCCCGCGTGATCGAGAACAGCGAGGGCGACCGTACCACCCCGTCGATCGTCGCCTTCACCAAGGATAACGAGGTGCTGGTCGGTCAGCCTGCGAAGCGTCAGGCGGTCACCAATCCGCAGAACACCCTGTTCGCCATCAAGCGTCTCATCGGACGCAAGTTCGAGGACGAGGTCGTCCAGCGCGACGTCAAGATGGTGCCCTACAAGATCGCGCGCGCGGACAACGGCGACGCGTGGGTGGATGTGCAGGGCAAGAAGATGGCGCCGGCTGAGATTTCCGCCCGCGTCCTCATGAAGATGAAAAAGACGGCGGAGGACTACCTCGGCGAGCCGGTGACGGAGGCCGTGATCACGGTCCCCGCCTACTTCAATGATTCCCAGCGCCAGGCCACCAAGGATGCCGGCCGAATCGCGGGCCTCGAGGTCAAGCGCATCATCAACGAGCCGACGGCGGCTTCGCTCGCCTATGGCCTCGACAAGCAGGGTGGCGACCGCAAGATCGCGGTCTACGACCTCGGCGGCGGCACGTTCGACGTTTCCATCATCGAGATCGCGGAAGTCGACGGTGAGCGCCAGTTCGAAGTGCTCTCGACCAACGGCGACACCTTCCTCGGCGGCGAGGACTTCGACCTGCGGATCATCAATTTCCTCGCCGAGGAATTCCTGAAGGAGTCCGGCGTCGACGTGCGCAAAGACCCGCTGGCCATGCAGCGCCTGAAGGAAGCGGCCGAGAAGGGCAAGATCGAGCTCTCCTCCACCCAGCAGACCGACATCAACCTGCCGTACATCACGGCCGACGCCTCGGGGCCGAAGCACCTCAACATCAAGCTGACCCGGGCGAAGCTCGAGGCGCTGGTGGAGGATCTGGTGCAGAAGACCATCGCGCCCTGCCGCACCGCGCTCAAGGACGCCGGCGTCTCCGCGGGCGACGTTGCGGAAGTAATCCTGGTCGGTGGGCAGACACGCATGCCGCTCGTGCAGAAGTACGTGAAGGAATTCTTCGGGCGCGAGCCGCGCAAGGACGTGAATCCGGACGAGGCGGTTGCCGTGGGCGCGGCCATCCAGGCCGGTGTGCTCGCCGGAGAGGTCAAGGACGTGCTGCTCCTCGATGTCACGCCGCTCTCGCTCGGCATCGAGACGCTGCACGGCGTGATGACCAAGCTGATCGAGAAGAACACCACCATTCCGACCAAGGCGTCGCAGGTGTTCTCGACGGCCGATGACAACCAGACGGCCGTGACCATTCACGTGCTGCAGGGCGAGCGCGATCGCGCGGCCGACAACAAGTCGCTCGGCAAGTTCGACTTGAGCGACATTCCGCCCGCGCCGCGCGGCATGCCGCAGATCGAAGTGTCCTTCGACATCGATGCCAACGGCATTCTCAACGTCTCCGCCAAGGACAAGGCGACCGGGCGCGAGCAGAAGATCGTGATCAAGGCCTCGAGCGGACTCACCGAGGACGAGATCAAGCGGATGGTCCGCGATGCCGAGGCGCACGCCGCCGAGGACAAGCGCTTCCGCGAGCTGGTCGAGACGCGAAACAAGGCGGACGGCATGATCCACGCCGTCGAGACAAGCCTGAAGGACCTCGGCGAGAAGGTGGATGCCGGCGAGCGCGCCAAGGTCGAATCCGCGATCTCGGATCTGCGCACGGCGCTCAAGAGCGATGACCGCGAGCGTCTCGAGAAGAAGACCGAGGCTCTCGCGCAGGCTTCCGCAGGGATCGCGCAGCGTGCTTACGCCGCCGGGCAGGCGGGTCCCGAGGCGGCCGCGGGTGGCGCGGAAGGTGCTGCTTCCGGGCCGGCGGGCGGCGCCTCCGGGCAGGCCGGCCGCGATGATGTGGTGGATGCGGAGTTCGAGGAAGTCAAGGACAAAGGCCGCAAGGCGTCCTGAGGGAAGGGTTCTTGATAGACTGGCTGCGGGCCGCGTGGGCGGCTCGCAGCCAATCCAGTCATGTCCAAAGCTGATTACTACAAGGTACTCGACGTACCCAGAACTGCTACCGAGGCGGAGATCAAGAAATCCTATCGCCGTCTCGCGATGAAATATCACCCGGACAGGAATCCGAACGACAAGGAGGCCGAGGAGCGCTTCAAGGAGGCGAAGGAAGCCTGCGAGGTGCTCACCGATCCGCAGAAGCGCGCCGCCTACGATCAGTACGGCCATGCCGGAGTGGAGGCGGCCGGCGCCCGCGCGCGCGCCGGCGGCTTCGGGCCCGGCGATGCGTTCAGTGACATCTTCGGCGATGTCTTCGGCGACATCTTCGGCAGCGCGCGCCGCGGCGGCCGCTCCCAGGTGTTTCGCGGCGCCGACCTGCGCTACGAGATCGAGCTCGAGCTCTCCCAGGCCGTGTTCGGCCATACGCTGGAGATCGAGGTGCCGAAGCTCTCCGAGTGCGAGACCTGCCATGGCACGGGCGCGGCCAAGGGCAGCTCGCCGGCCGCCTGCGACACCTGCGGCGGTTCCGGACAGGTGCGCATCTCGCAGGGCTTTTTCCAGCTGCAGCAGACCTGCCCGCGGTGCCGCGGCGCGGGCACCATCGTCAAGAACCCGTGCGACACCTGCCTCGGGCAGGGTCGCGTGCGCCGCAGCCGCAAGCTCTCGGTGAAAGTGCCCGCGGGCGTCGATACCGGCGACCGCATCCGCCTGGGCGGCGAGGGCGAGGCGGGGCGCAACGGCGGCCCCCCGGGCGACCTGTACGTCGAGATTCACGTGCGCGAGCACGCGATCTTCGAGCGGGACGGAGAGCACTTGAGCTGCGAAGTGCCGATCAGCTTCGCGACCGCGGCGCTCGGCGGCACGGTCGAGGTACCGACTCTCGACGGTGACGTGACGCTCAAAATCCCCGCGGAGACCCAGTCCGGCCGCGTATTCCGACTGCGCGACAAGGGCGTGAAGCCCGTGCGCAGCAACTCGCGGGGTGACCTCTTCTGCCGGGTTGCCGTCGAGACGCCGGTGTATCTGTCGACGGAGCAGCGGGAGCTCATCCGCCAGCTCGAGGAATCCCTGCAGCAGGACGGCCAGCGCCATGCGCCGCGCGAGAAAGGATTCTTCGAGGGCGTGAAGCGCTTCTTCTCGGGCGCCTGAGAGCCGGGCTCGTGCCAGGGGCGCGCGCTGTCGTCGTCGGGGTGAGCGGGCGGATGGGCCGGGCGCTCTTGCGTGCGGCGTCCGAGATCCCTACTTTACGAATCACCGGGGCGGTGGCTTCGGCGGGCAGCGCCAGTCTCGGCGGCGATGCCGGGGTACTGGCGGGATTGCAGCCCCTTGGGGTCGCGGTCACGAGTGACCTGCCCGCGGCCCTTGCGGCGGCGGACGTGGCGATCGACTTCTCCCAGCCGCACGCGACTCGCGCCAACATTGCCGCATGCCGCGCGGCGCGCAAGCCGCTGCTCATCGGGACCACCGGCTTCGCCGACGAGGTGAGCGAGGCGGAGCTGGAGGCCGCCGCAGGCGATATTCCGCTGCTCATCGCGCCCAACACCAGTCTCGGCGTGGCGCTGCTGGCGGAGCTGGTCCGCAGGGCGGCCCGGACGTTGCCGGCGGAATTCGATATCGAGGTCATCGAGGCGCATCACCGGCTGAAACGGGATGCCCCGTCGGGGACCGCCCTGGCGTTGGCCCGTGCCGCGGCCGCTGGGCGGGGCCTGCCGCCCGCGGAGGCGCTCTCGGGGACCTCGGCGGCGCGGCTCGGCCCACGGCCCGAGGGAGAGATCGGGTTCGCCGTCGTCCGCGGGGGCGACATCGTCGGCGAGCACACGGTCCTCTTTGCGGGCCCTGGAGAGGAGCTACGCCTGACCCACCGGGCGGGCGACCGGGCCATCTTCGCCCGCGGCGCGCTGCGTGCGGCGGTGTGGCTCCTGGGCCGGCCGGCGGGCCGGTACGGCATGAGTGATATTGTCTACGCAGATCATGCACTTAGGTGATTGTCTGCGGGGTTTTGGGGTGGCACCGTCCAGGAATTTTCCATGGACACTCAGGCGCCTGGAACGTAAAATTTCCCCGTAATCCGTGTACGGGTTAGTCCATGCAAGGCGGGAGGATGTTCCACAAGAACTCCTCCCGCTTTGTATATGGGCGCAAAGTCGGCATCCTGCCGCTTTGCGCGGCCAGCCGTGTGACTGGGATTCGTCCCGCGGCCCAGGGAACGGCCCTGGGCCGCTTGGTTATGTGCTTTCGAGCATGAGGTGTTTTTGAAGTGAGTCAACCCGCTGTGCTGGCATTGGCGGATGGCACCATCTTCCGCGGCCAGTCGATTGGTGCCAAGGGCAACACCACGGGCGAAGTCGTTTTCAACACCGCGTTGACGGGGTATCAGGAGATCCTCACCGACCCGTCCTATGCCCGCCAGATCGTCACGCTCACCTGTCCGCACATCGGCAACACCGGGACCACGCCCGAGGATCTCGAGTCCGCTCAGATCTACGCCGCCGGCCTCATCGTCCGCGATCTGCCGCTGCGGGCGAGCAGCTGGCGCGCCAACGAGTCGCTGAACGAGTTCCTGGAGCGTGGCCGCCTGGTGGCCATCGCAGGCATCGACACGCGGCGCCTGACGCGCATCCTGCGTGAGACCGGCGCACAGGCCGGCTGCATCATGACGGGCGAGCAAGTGGACACCGCGGCGGCGATCAAGGCCGCAGGCAAGTTCCCGGGCCTGAAGGGCATGGATCTCGCCAAGGTCGTCAGCACCAAGCGCAACTTCCAGTGGAACGAGGGCACCGTCTGGCCGGACAGCTCGCGCCTGCCGATCCGCTCGCATCAGCGGCTGCACGTCGTGGCATATGACTTCGGCATCAAGCGCAACATCCTGCGCCTGTTGGCCGACTTCGGCTGCCGCATGACGGTCGTGCCGGCGCAGACGACCGCGGATGAGGCGCTGGCGCTCGCCCCCGACGGCATATTCCTTTCCAACGGCCCGGGCGATCCGGAGCCGTGTGACTACGCCATCAGCGCCACCCGCAAGTTTCTCGAGACCGACATTCCGGTGTTCGGCATCTGCCTCGGCCACCAGATCCTCGGCCTCGCCTGCGGCGGGCGCACGCTGAAGATGAAGTTCGGCCACCACGGCGCCAACCATCCGGTGCAGGACCTGGATTCCGGGCGGGTGTTCATCACCAGCCAGAATCACGGCTTCGCGGTCGACGAAGAGACGCTGCCCGACAACGTGCGCGCCACGCATCGCTCGCTCTTCGACGGCTCGCTGCAGGGGCTGGCCTTCAAGGACCGGCCGGCATTCGGCTTCCAGGGCCATCCGGAGGCGAGCCCGGGTCCGCACGACCTCAAGCCGCTCTTCGAGCGCTTCAATCATCTGATGCTGCGGCGGCTGCAGACCCAGCTCCGCCAGGCAGAGGAGCAGGCGCGCCGCCAGGCCGCGACCCGTTGACATGCCCAAGCGTACTGACATCCAGAGCATCCTCATCATCGGCGCCGGCCCGATCATCATCGGCCAGGCGTGCGAGTTCGATTATTCCGGCGCGCAGGCGTGCAAGGCGCTGAAGGAGGAGGGCTACCGGGTCATCCTGGTCAACTCCAACCCCGCGACCATCATGACCGACCCGGGGATGGCGGATGCCATCTACATCGAGCCGGTCAACTGGCGCACCGTGGCGCGCATCATCGAGAAGGAGCGTCCGGATGCGCTGCTGCCGACCATGGGCGGCCAAACCGCACTCAACACCGCGCTCGACCTCGTGCGTGAGGGCGTGCTCGAGAAACACGGCGTCGAGCTCATCGCCGCCTCCAGGGCCGCGATCGACATGGCCGAGGACCGCGAGCTGTTCCGCAACGCCATGCGGGAGATAGGTCTCGAGACGCCGCGCTCGCAGATCGCGCGCAGCCTCGATGAGGCGCTGACGGGCGCCACGGAAATCGGCTATCCGGTCGTCATTCGCCCGTCCTTCACGCTCGGCGGCAGCGGCGGCGGCATCGCCTACAACCGCGAGGAGCTCGAGGACATCGTTGCGCGGGGGCTCGATGCCTCGCCGACTTCCGAAGTGCTGCTCGAGGAGTCGGTGATCGGCTGGAAGGAATTCGAGATGGAGGTGGTGCGGGACCACAAGGACAACTGCATCATCGTCTGCTCCATCGAGAACCTGGACCCGATGGGCGTGCACACCGGCGACTCGATCACGGTGGCGCCGGCGCTGACTCTGACGGACAAGGAGTATCAGCGCATGCGCAATGCCTCGATCGCCGTGCTGCGCAAGATCGGCGTCGATACCGGCGGCTCGAACGTGCAGTTCGCGGTGAGTCCGCAGGACGGGCGTCTGCTCGTCATCGAGATGAATCCGCGCGTGTCGCGCTCCTCGGCGCTCGCCTCCAAGGCGACGGGCTTCCCGATCGCCAAGATCGCCGCCAAGCTCGCCGTCGGCTACACGCTCGATGAGCTGAAGAACGACATCACGGGCGGCGCCACGCCCGCTTCCTTCGAACCGTCGATCGACTACGTGGTGACCAAGATCCCGCGCTTCACGTTCGAGAAGTTTCCGGCCGCCAACGACCGCCTGACCACCCAGATGAAGTCGGTCGGGGAAGTCATGGCCATCGGCCGCACTTTCCAGGAGTCGCTGCAGAAGGCGCTGCGCGGGCTCGAGACCGGTCTCGACGGCCTCTCGCCCATCGTGAAGCTGCCCCTCGATGAGGACGGCCAGACCAAGCTCGCCTACGAGTTGCGCGCCCCCGGAGCCAACAGGCTGCTGTACGTCGCCGACGCGTTCCGCGCCGGCTGGCCGTTCGAGCGCATCGCCGACCTCACGCACATCGATCCGTGGTTCCTCGCGCAGATCGAGGATCTGATCGCGGAGGAGCAGCGGATCGCCGGTGAAGGCTTCGGCGCTCTCAGCGCCGAACGGCTGCGGGTGCTCAAGCGCAAGGGCTTCTCCGACAGCCGGCTCGGCAAGCTGCTCGACCTGCCGGAGAAGGCGGTGCGCTCCAAGCGCCACGACCTCGGCGTCAGGCCCGTCTACAAGCGGGTCGACACCTGTGCCGCGGAGTTTGCGACTTCCACCGCTTACCTCTACTCGACGTACGAAGAGGAGTGTGAGGCGCAGCCGACCGGCCGGCGCAAGATCATGATCCTCGGCGGCGGCCCCAATCGCATCGGCCAGGGCATCGAGTTCGATTACTGCTGCGTGCATGCGGCGCTGAGCCTGCGCGAGGACGGGTTCGAGACCATCATGGTCAATTGCAACCCGGAGACCGTCTCGACCGATTACGACACCTCCGACCGGCTCTACTTCGAGCCGCTGACACTCGAGGACGTGCTCGAGGTCATGGCGAAGGAGCAGCCCGAAGGCGTGATCGTGCAATTCGGCGGGCAGACACCGCTCAAGCTCTCGCGGGCGCTGGAGGAGGCGGGTGTCCCGATCATCGGCACCTCGCCGGATTCGATCGACGTCGCCGAGGACCGCGAGCGCTTCCAGGCGCTGGTGCGCAAGCTCGGCCTGAAACAGCCCGCCAACGCGACGGCCCGTACCGAGGACCAGGCGGTGGTGCTCGCGCGGGAAGTCGGCTTCCCGCTGGTCGTGCGGCCCTCTTACGTGCTCGGCGGGCGGGCGATGGAGATCGTCTTCAACGAGGAGGACCTGCGCGCCTACATGGGGCACGCGGTGCAGGTCTCGAACGACAGTCCGGTGCTGCTGGATCGTTTTCTCGACGTCGCGATCGAAGTCGACGTCGATGCCGTATGCGACGGCGAAGAAGTGCTGATCGGCGGCATCATGGAGCACGTCGAGCAGGCGGGCGTGCACTCCGGCGACTCCGGTTGTTGCCTGCCGCCGAACAGCCTCAGCGCGGAAACCCAGGAGAGCCTGCGCGATCAGACCCGTAAGCTCGCCAAAGCGCTTTCGGTCGTGGGTCTGATGAACATCCAGTTCGCCATCCAGAACGGCGTCATCTACGTGCTGGAGGTCAACCCGCGCGCCTCGCGCACGGTGCCGTTCGTCTCCAAGGCGACGGGTCTGTCGCTTGCGAAGATTGCGGCACGAGTGATGACTGGCAAGAAGCTTCGCGATCAGAACGTGACCGCGGGCCGCGAGCCGCCGTATTATTCGGTCAAAGAGGCGGTGTTCCCGTTCGTGAAGTTCCCCGAGTCCGATCCGATCCTCGGCCCGGAGATGAAATCCACGGGCGAGGTGATGGGGACCGGCCGCACCTTCGGCGAGGCTTACGCGAAGGCGCAGACCGCCTCGGGCGTGACCCTGCCGAGAACGGGCGTGTGCTTCATCAGCGTTCGCGACCGGGACAAGCCGGGCGCAATCGAGCTCGCGCGGCGCCTGATAGCCCGCGGATTCGAAGTGGTGGCGACCGAAGGCACTGCGCGCGCGTTGACGGAAGCCGGTATCGCCTGCCGCAAAGTGAACAAGGTGCGCGAAGGCCGGCCGCACATCGTGGACATGATCAAGAACGACGAGATCGACCTGATCGTCAACACGACGGAGGGTAAGCTCGCCATTCGCGAGTCGAACTCCATCCGCCGCGAAGCGGTACACCACCGCGTGACTTACTACACGACGCTCGCGGCGGGGCTCGCCACATGCGAGGCGATGGACCATCTCGATGAGGTCGAAGTGAATCGCCTGCAGGATCTGCACAACTCGCTAAGGTTAAGTGCTTAACGTCTTCTCCGCTATGAATGCGAAGACGCCCAGAATCAGGCAGTTGACGTTCCAACTGGAGCACACTACATGTGCTCTTGCCCGACGCGCGCTCGCAGCCAAAACCGCCGCGCGGTCGCACCTGCTCTCCCGCAGGCCGCTCGGAAAATCGCCTCTCAGTTGCCGGTGGCGTGATCGCCGAAAGCCAGCAAAACAGAGCTTATCATACTCGGCCGGCGGGCGGCGCTTGCTCCGCTCCAGGCACGAGGCCGTTCTTGCAGCGGAGATTGGATGAAACGCACCCCCATGACTTTGCGCGGCGCCGAGGCGCTGCGCGTCGAGCTCAAGCGGCTGAAGACAGAGGCTCGTCCGAATGTCATTAAAGCGATCGCTGAGGCCCGCGGACACGGCGATCTTTCCGAGAACGCCGAGTATCACGCCGCGCGCGAGCAGCAGGGATTCATAGAGGGCCGCATCAAGGACATCGAGACGAAGCTCGCCAGCGCCGAGGTCATTGATCCGAGCAAGCTGACCAATACCGGCAAGGTTGTCTTCGGTGCCGTGGTGGAGCTGGAGGATCAGGACGACGGTACCCGCGTCGTCTACCAGGTCGCTGGCGAGGACGAGGCTGACATCCGCGCGGGACGCATCTCCATTACGTCTCCGATCGCTCGCGCTCTCGTGGGCAAGTCCGAGGGCGACGTCGTTGATGTGTCCGCGCCGGGCGGGATCCGTTCCTACGAGATCGTGACGGTCAAGTTCGAGTAATAGTCAGGTGTCCGGAATTACGATCTTCGGCAGATCCGGCCGCGGTCGATAGAAAACGGCCACGTTGCCGATCCGGTGTACGAGCGAGCTGCCGGTACGCCGCGCCAGCTCCCCGAACATCTCGTCCCGGGCCGCCCGATCGCCGCCCGGCGCCTTGATCTTGATGAGCTCGTGATCGGTGAGTGCCCGGTCGGTCTCGCGGGCGACCGCATCCGTCAGCCCGGCCGAGCCCAGCCGAACGACCGGCTGTAATCCGTGGGCCAGGCCGCGAAGATGGCGGCGCTGGCGTTCCGAAAGTGCTTGTTGGGTGGACATCTCCAAATCTTACAGGGTGGCATGGCCACGCGGTCCAAAAGCCGCGCTCGCTCTGCTCGAGCCGGGGGCGATCTGCCTCGATCCGGGCGGGTATTTGACCGAATCCTGGCGGCGGTGCCGGAACGAGGGGTGGACCTGGTGTTTTTGCATATGGCGCCTTCATTGAGCGGAAATCGACGCCGTCGATCAGCCCCGGCCGGCCGAATTGGCCCTGGATATGGCGGCCAGGGTCTTGAAGGCGGCGGCGATGCCCTGATCAAGGTTTTCGAGGCGCAGGCTTTCAGGAACTCGTCGAGGATGCGCGCGGCTGTTTCGCCAAGGTGAAGCTTGTCAAGCCGGCGGCTTCACGGTCTCGCAGTCCTGAAATGTATCTGCTGGCCAAGGATTTTCGCTTGGTGTAGCGTGCTGGAGACTGGACCAGGTTCAGGAGTGCACAAACTGCCGGGTGCCGGCAGGCGAGGCCGCATTTGAAGATGAATGATTTGACCAAGAACATCCTTCTTTGGGTGGTGATCGTATTCGTCCTGCTGCTGGTATTCAGCCGGTACATGCCGAGCGTCAGCCAGCAGGAAGAGATCAAGTACTCCACCTTCCTGAATGATGTGAAGGCCCACCAGGTCGACAGCGTCACCTTCCAGGGAAACATGCTCTACGGCGTGATGAAGGACCACACGCAGTTCAAGACCTACAACCCTGAGACCGACTACACCGCGCTGATCGGCTCGTTGGAGAAGAGCGACGTCGGCATCGAGGGGTTGCCGCCGAAGCAGCCGAATTTCCTCGCGCAGCTGCTGCTGCAGCTCGCGCCGGCGCTGCTCCTGATCCTGGTCTTCGTGTACATGCTGCGGCAGATGCAGGGCGCCTCGGGCGGCCGGGGGGCCATGTCGTTCGGCAAGAGCCGCGCGCGCCTGCTCGGAGAAGATCAGGTGAACGTCACGTTCGCCGACGTCGCCGGCGTCGATGAGGCCAAGCAGGAAGTCTCGGAGATCGTCGACTTCCTCAAGGATCCGGGCAAATTCCAGAAGCTCGGCGGCAAGATCCCCAAGGGCGTGCTCATGGTGGGCTCGCCCGGTACGGGCAAGACTCTGCTCGCGCGTGCCATCGCGGGCGAGGCCAAGGTTCCCTTCTTCACCATCTCCGGCTCCGATTTCGTCGAAATGTTCGTGGGTGTCGGCGCCTCGCGCGTGCGCGACATGTTCGAGCAGGCGAAGAAGCACGCCCCCTGCATCATCTTCATCGACGAGATCGACGCGGTGGGCCGCCACCGCGGCGCAGGCCTGGGCGGCGGACACGACGAGCGCGAGCAGACTCTCAACCAGCTGCTGGTGGAGATGGACGGTTTCGAGGGCAACGAAGGCATCATCGTCATCGCGGCCACCAACCGTCCGGACGTGCTCGATCCGGCGCTGCTGCGGCCGGGCCGCTTCGACCGTCAGGTCGTGGTGCCGCTGCCGGATGTCCGGGGCCGGGAGCAGATCCTGCGCGTGCACATGCGGCGGGTGCCGCTTGCCGATGACGTCAAGCCGGGGCTCATCGCGCGCGGCACGCCCGGCTTCTCGGGCGCGGACCTGGCCAACCTGGTCAACGAGGCGGCTCTGTTCGCGGCGCGCGCCAACCGGCGCATCGTCGGCATGGAGGAGTTCGAACGGGCCAAGGACAAGATCATGATGGGCGCGGAGCGCCGTTCCATGGTCATGACCGAGGACGAGAAGCGCATGACGGCCTACCACGAGTCCGGCCATGCGATCGTCGGCATGACGGTGCCGGAGCACGACCCGGTCTACAAGGTGACCATCATTCCGCGCGGCCGGGCCCTGGGCGTGACGCAGTTCCTGCCGGAGCAGGATCGCTACAGCATGTCGAAGCGGCGGCTGGAGAGCGCGATCGCGACGCTCTTCGGCGGGCGCATCGCGGAGGAGTTGATCTTCGGGCCGGAGTCGGTGACGACGGGCGCCTCGAACGACATCGAGCGCGCGACGGAGTTGGCGCGCAACATGGTCACGAAGTGGGGCCTGTCCGACAAGCTCGGGCCGCTCACGTACTCGGAGGAGACCGGTGAGGTATTCCTCGGGCGCAGCGTGACGCAGCACAAGCAGGTGTCGGATGTCACGGCGCACGCGATCGATGAGGAGGTGCGGAGCGTCATTGAGGCCAACTTTCAGCGGGCGCGGCAGATCCTGACCAGCTCGCTGGAGAAGCTGCACGCCATGGCGGATGCGCTCATGAAGTATGAGACCATCGATGAGGAGCAGCTGAAGGACATCATGGCGGGGAGGCCGCCGAAGCCGCCGGCGGGGTGGGATGACACGCTGTCGAATCGGCCGCCGCGGGCGCCTGCTGAAGGGACTCCTGCGCCGGCGCCGGGTGGCACTGCCATCGGGCCGCCTGCTGGACAGCACTGATATCCAAAGCCCATTCGGTGCTCCAATGTCGCGGACGGGTGCTCGGGCTCGAGCAGGCCGTCGTCATGGGCGTGCTGAATGTCACTCCTGATTCGTTCTCGGATGGGGGGCAGTTCGTCCGGCTGGATGCCGCGGTCGAGCGAGGGATGCAGATGGCGGAGGAGGGGGCCGCCATCATCGACGTCGGCGGGGAATCGACGCGGCCGGGAGCTCAGTCCGTTGGGCTGGATGAGGAGCTGCGCCGGGTCATTCCGGTCATTGCGCGACTGAGGTCGCGCACACAGGCCGCCATCTCGGTCGATACCAGCAAGCCTGAAGTCATGCACGCGGCAGCGGCGGCCGGTGCGGCGATGATCAATGATGTGCGCGCGCTGCGCGAGCCTGGTGCGCTGGAGGCTGCGCAGACCAGCGGCTGCGCGGTCTGCCTCATGCACATGCTCGGCGAGCCCCGCACCATGCAGGACTCTCCCAGCTACCAGGACGTGGTGGCGGAGGTTCGGCTGTTTCTTGCGCAGCGGGTGGCGGCTTGTCTCGCCGCCGGCTTGCCGGCTGAACGAATCGTGCTCGACCCGGGGTTCGGCTTCGGCAAGACTCGGGCGCACAATCTCGAGCTGCTGCGCCACCTCGGCGAGCTGTCGATCGACGGCTTGCCGGTCCTGGCGGGGCTGTCGCGCAAGTCGCTGGTCGGCACCTTGACGGGCCGTCCGCCGGAGGAGCGGGTTCATGGCAGCGTCGCGCTTGCGGTCATTGCAGCTTTGAACGGTGCGCGTATCCTTCGCGTTCACGACGTGGCTGCGACCGTGGATGCCTTGAAGGTCGTTGCCGCCGTACAGAGCAGCTGAACGGCACCGGCTCCGGACAGGTAACGCGAGGATCCCCTTTGACCCGAAAGTATTTTGGCACCGACGGCGTTCGCGGCAGTGTCGGCGAGCACCCAATGACCGTCGATTTCGCGCTGAATCTCGCCAGCGCGGCCAGTCGCGTGCTCGTGCCCGAGGGCGGCACGGTACTGATCGGCAAGGACACCCGTCTCTCCGGTTACATGTTTGAATCGGCGCTCGAGGCCGGTTTTGTCGCCTCCGGCGTGAACGTGATGCTCATCGGGCCGCTGCCGACGCCCGGCATCGCGTATATGACTCGCCATTTCAACTGCGACTTCGGCGTCGTCATCAGCGCCTCTCACAATCCTTACGACGACAACGGCATCAAGTTCTTCGATCGCACCGGCGCGAAGCTCTCGGATGAGCTCGAGGAGCGCATCGAGAGCGAGCTCGCGCAACCGGTCGTCACGCGTGCCTCCCGCGGCCTCGGCCGCGCCGTGCGGGTCGACCGCTCTCGCCTCCAGTACCAGGAATTCTGCGCTTCCACACTCCCGAGCGGCGTCGATCTCACCGGCCTGAAGATCGTCGTCGACTGCGCCAATGGCGCCGCCTACAAAGTCGGTCCCCGCGTCCTGGCTGATCTCGGTGCCGAGATCGTGCCCATCGGGTGCTCACCGAACGGGCGCAACATCAATGACGGCTGCGGCTCCACGGCCCCGGAGCTGCTGCAGCTGACGGTCCCGGGCGTGCGCGCCAATGTTGGCGTCGCGCTCGACGGCGATGGCGACCGCCTGGTCATGGTCGATCACCTCGGCCGCATTCTCGACGGCGATCAGCTCCTCTACATCATCGCGCAGGCCCGCCGCGGCAGCGGCGCCTTGCAGGGCCCGGTGGTCGGCACCGTGATGAGCAACCTCGGTCTGGAAGTGGCCCTGCGCGAGAGCGGCATCGAATTCCAACGCGCCCCGGTCGGCGACCGCTATGTGCTCGGCCTCCTGCGCGAGACCGGCGGCATCCTGGGGGGCGAGACCTCCGGCCACATCATCTGCCTCGACAAGACGACGACCGGCGACGGCATCGTGAGCGCCCTCCAGGTGCTCGCCGTGATGAAGCAGACCGGCCGTTCCCTCGCCGAGCTCGCCTCCGGCATGCGCAAGTATCCGCAGGTGCTCCTCAACGTGAAGGTCGCGTCCCGATTCGATCCGGGCCAGGTCCCGGCCGTCCGCGATGCGGTGCAGCGCATCGAGAAGCGCATGAACGGCGAGGGTAGGGTGGTCCTGCGCCCGTCCGGTACGGAGCCGGTGATCCGGGTGATGGTGGAAGGACGGGACGAGAGCGCGACCAGAGCGGCAGCCACCGAGCTCGCCGAAGTCGTCCGCAGCGCGGTAGCCGGGTAAGGCGGGGATGCGTCCCGGAAGGGCACACCTCGCGTTGCACAGTGAGGCCTCGGTAGCTATTATCGCGCCCCCGCTAGAGGCCGGGCCGTCGTATGCGCCGCCCCATCGTTGCCGGTAATTGGAAAATGCATGGGACGCGCAGCGAGAATGCGCGCCTCATCGAAGAGATCATTTCCCGCTATCCTGATGAGCCGGCAGCGGAGTGCATCGTCTGCCCGCCGTACGTCTATCTGCAGGAAGTCGGCCGGCTGTTGCGCGACTCCGCAATGCTCCTCGGTGCCCAGGATGTATGTGCCGACACGCACGGCGCTTTCACGGGCGAGGTCTCGGCCACGATGCTCAAGGATGTGGGCTGCCAGTGCGTCATCGTCGGACACTCCGAGCGCCGGCTGATCTACCGCGAGGGTGATCAGCTCGTCGCCCGCAAGTTTGCGGCTGCGCAGGCCAAGGGACTGGTGCCCATCCTCTGCGTCGGCGAGCAGCTGGCGGAAAGGGAGACCGGCCGCACCGGAGAGGTGGTGGCGCGCCAGCTGGATGCGGTCCTCGAGCTTTGCGGCGTGCAGACGCTGACCGGCGCCGTCATCGCGTACGAGCCGGTCTGGGCCATCGGCACCGGTCGCAACGCGACGCCGGAGCAGGCGCAGGAGGTCCATGCCTTCATCCGTGACCGCATTGCCGCCCGGGATGCTACAATCGCGGCAGCCACCCGTATCCTCTACGGCGGCAGCGTCAAGGCGAGCAATGCAGCGGAGCTCTTTGCGATGCCGGACGTCGACGGCGGCCTGATCGGCGGCGCTTCGCTCAAAGCGGACGAATTCCTTGCCATCCTGGCCGCGGCCGGTTCGCGGTAGGTTTTTATTTATGTTGCATGCATTTCTGGTAGTCGTTCAGGTCGTCTCGGCGCTGTGCATCCTCGTTCTCGTGATGCTGCAGCGCGGCAAGGGCGCAGAGGCCGGCGCAGGTTTCGGCGCGGGCGCCTCCGGCACCGTGTTCGGCGCGCGCGGCGCGACGACGGCGCTCTCGCGCGCAACGGCGATCTTCGCCGCGATCTTCATGCTCAACAGCCTGGCGCTGACTTACCTGAGCACGCGCTCGCACGAGCAGACGAAGACGATTCTGGACATTGCCGGCCAACCGCAGGCGCCGCCGGCGGGCGCGACACGCCAGCCCAACTCGGCGCCCGCGCTGCGCAACGGTACGCCGGCTCCGCAGCCGAGCACGCCGCCGCAGCCGCAGAAGTGATCCTGCGCGAGCGCGATCCGCGACTCGACGCTCGAATGAATCGCCTGGAGCGATTCATAACGACACGCGGCGCGTGTCGGCCCCGGCGAGAGCCGGGGCGAGGCCCAGGAGGGGCCGAGTAAACGATTTTGACGTTGCCGACGTGGTGGAATTGGTAGACACACTAGCTTGAGGGGCTAGCGCCGCAAGGTGTGGGAGTTCGAATCTCCCCGTCGGCACCAATGAATCGCCGGGAGCGATTACGCAGCGCGATCCCTGCGCTGCGCCCTGCGGGCCGCCTGCGGCGTTTAACGCCGCTCCCGGCGGCGTTGATCATAACGACAGGCATGTCGGCCCCGGCGAGAGCCGGGGCGAGACCCAGGACGGGCCGAGTAAAAGGTCTCGAGCGCTGCTAGAATGGACGGCTTCCAGCGGGAGCACGCCGCGACAAGATTCGCGGCGCCCGCCGTGGCAGCTTTTGTTTCGGGCGAGACGCATGCTGACCAATTATCTGCCGATACTGATCTTTCTCGTAATCGCGGGCGGACTCGCGTTGGTGCTGCTCACGCTCGGCACCGGTATCGGGCGGTTCTTTTCCCGCAATCCCGGCGATCGCGACAAGCTCTCTCCGTACGAGTGCGGCTTCGAGGCGTTCGAGGACAGCCGCATGAAGTTCGACGTGCGCTATTACCTCGTCGCCATCCTCTTCATCGTGTTCGATCTGGAGATCGCCTTCCTCTTCCCGTGGGCGGTGGCGCTCGGCAAGGTGGGCAAGGCGGGCCTCATCGCGATGGGCGTGTTTCTCGCCATCCTCACGGTCGGATTCATCTACGAGTGGAAGAAAGGGGCGCTGGAGTGGGACTGATTGTCTGTCAGCCGGAGCGAAAGTCGTGACTTTCGCTCCTGGGCCAGAGGACGCCGAAGGCTTCGCGCAGCGGGGCTTTCTCACCACGCAGGTCGACAACCTTCTCAATTGGGCGCGCACCGGCTCGCTCTGGCCGATGACCTTCGGGTTGGCCTGCTGCGCGGTGGAGATGATGCACGCCGGTGCATCGCGCTACGATCTCGATCGCTTCGGCGTGGTGTTTCGGCCGAGTCCGCGCCAGTCCGACGTGATGATCGTCGCCGGGACCCTGGTCAATAAGATGGCTCCGGCCCTGCGCAAGGTGTACGACCAGATGGCGGAGCCGCGTTGGGTCATCTCCATGGGCTCGTGCGCCAACGGCGGCGGCTACTACCACTATTCTTACTCGGTGGTGCGCGGCTGCGACCGGATCGTGCCGGTGGATGTCTACGTACCGGGCTGTCCGCCGACGGCCGAGGCGCTGGTGTACGGCATCATCCAGCTGCAGAAGAAGATCGCGCGCACCAGCACGATCGCCAGATAGAACCCCGAGCAGATCATCGAGAATGGCTGAACCGACCCCCTCGCCGGACCAGAAGAGCGCGGACGGCGCGAGCCCGATTGCCTCCGAGCTGGCGCGCAACATCGAGTCGCAGCTGCAGGATGCCGTGCAGCGCCTGCCGTCGCTGCCGGGCGATGTTGCCTATGAAGTGAAGCCGGAAGCGCTCCTCACCGTCTGCCGCACGCTGCGGGATGCGCCGGATCTCAAGTTCGAGATGCTGATGGATGTCGCGGGCGTCGACTACCTGCACCATGGACGCGACGAGTGGCAGACCGCCAGCGCGACCCGATCCGGTTTCAGCCGGGGCAGGGTGGCGCGCGAGGCCGCGCCGGATCCCGCCATGCCGGGCCGCTTCGCGGTGGTTTACCAGCTGCTCTCGATCACGCACAACGCCCGGCTGCGGCTGCGGGTGAAGTGCCCTGATACGCAGGAGCCGACGGTCGACTCCGTGACCGACATCTGGGCCGCCGCCAACTGGTTCGAGCGCGAGGCCTTCGATCTCTTCGGGATCCTGTTCCGCGGCCATCCGGATCTGCGCCGCCTCCTGACCGACTATGGCTTCATCGGCCACCCGTTCCGCAAGGATTTCCCGCTCATCGGCAACGTCGAAGTGCAGTACGACCCGCAGAAGAAGCGTGTCGTCTACCAGCCCGTCAGCATCGTGCCGCGGGTGCTCGTGCCGAAGGTGATCCGCCACGACCATCGTTACGAGCCGGCGCTCAAAGACCCGGAGGCACCCCGCTGATGGCCGCCAATCCCATGAGCGAGATCCGCAACTACACGATGAACTTCGGGCCGCAGCATCCGGCGGCGCACGGCGTGCTGCGCCTGGTGCTGGAGATGGACGGCGAGGTCATCCAGAAAGCCGATCCGCACATCGGGCTGCTGCACCGGGCGACGGAAAAGCTCGCGGAGTCGAAGCCGTTCAACCAGTCGATCGGCTACATGGACCGGCTGGACTACGTCTCCATGATGTGCAACGAGCACGCGTACGTGCTCGCCATCGAGCGGCTGCTCGGCATCACGCCGCCGGAGCGCGCGCAGTACATCCGCGTGATGTTCGATGAGATCACCCGCATCCTGAACCACCTGATGTGGCTCGGCGCGCATGCGCTCGACATCGGGGCGATGACCGTTTTCCTCCTCTGCTTCAAGGAGCGCGAGGAGTTGATGGACGTCTACGAAGCGGTCTCCGGCACACGCATGCACGCCACGTACTACCGGCCGGGGGGCGTCTACCGCGACCTGCCGGATACGATGCCGAAATACCAGGTCTCGAAATGGCGCTCGCAGAAGGAAGTCGACCGCCTGAACGCGGCGCGCGCGGGCGGCATGCTCGACTTCATCGAGGCATTCACCCGGCGCTTCCCGGCTTCCATCGACGATTACGAGACGCTGCTCACCGACAATCGGATCTGGAAGCAGCGCACGGTCAACATCGGCGTCGTGTCGCCGGAGCGCGCGCTGCAGCTCGGTTTCTCCGGACCGATGCTGCGTGGATCGGGCATCGTATGGGATCTGCGCAAGAAGCAGCCCTACGAGGTCTACGATCGCATGGACTTCGACATCCCGGTCGGCGTCAACGGCGATTGTTACGACCGCTATCTCGTGCGCATGGAGGAGATGCGCCAGTCGAACCGCATCGTCCGCCAATGCAGCGACTGGCTGCGCAACAACCCGGGCCCGGCGATGATCGATGATCGCAAGGTCCGCCCGCCGCGGCGCGAGCGCATGAAGGGCGACATGGAATCGCTCATCCATCACTTCAAGTTCTTCACCGAGGGCTACGAGGTCCCCGAGGGAGAGACTTACGCCGCGGTGGAGGCGCCGAAGGGCGAGTTCGGCATCTATCTGGTCTCAGACGGCGCCAACAAGCCCTACCGGCTGAAATGCCGCGCGCCGGGATTTCCGCACCTCGCTGCGCTCGAGGAAATGGTTCGTGGCCACATGCTGGCGGACGTGGTGGCGATAATCGGCACACAGGACATCGTCTTCGGGGAAATCGACCGTTGAGCAACGAGACGCAGACCGCGGCCGCTGGCGCCGCAACGCCCCTCTCCGAGCACACCCGGCGGGAAATCGATCACTGGGTGGCGAAGTTCCCGCCCGGGAGGCAGCGCTCCGCGTGCATCGCGGCGCTGCGCGCCGCGCAGGAGCAGAACAACGGCCACCTCACGGCGGAGCTCATGGACGCCGTGGCGGCGTACCTGAAGCTGCCGCCCATCCAGGTCTACGAGGTCGCGAGCTTCTACTCGATGTTCGAGACCCATCCCTGCGGCCGCCACCATGTCAGCATCTGCACCAACATCTCCTGCATGCTGAACGGCGGCGAGGACCTCGTGGCGCATGCCGAGCGCAGGCTCGGCATCAAGCTCAGCGAGAGCACGCCCGACGGCCGCATTTTCCTCAAGCGCGAGGAGGAGTGCCTCGCGGCCTGCACCGGTGCGCCGATGATGATGGTGGATCACGTTTTTCACGAGCATCTCACCCCGGAGAAGCTCGACAAGATTCTCGATGAGCTGAAGTAGCGCCATGCCCATCAGCCCCGACAAGATGAATCTCGTGGTGTTCGAGCCGCTGAAGCTCGAGCGCTCCTGGGAGCTCGCGACCTACCGCAGGATCGGCGGTTACGAGGCGTGGGAGAAGATCCTCGCCGAGAAGCCGCCGCGCGAGCAGATCATCGATGCCGTCAAGGCATCGGGCCTGCGGGGCCGCGGCGGCGCGGGCTTTCCCACGGGCACCAAGTGGAGCTTCATGCCGCGCAACTCGCCGGTGCAGAAGTACCTCGTCTGCAACTCCGACGAGAGCGAGCCCGGCACCTGTCACGACCGCGACATCCTGCGCTACAACCCCCACTCCCTCATCGAGGGCCTGGCGATCGCCGGCTACGCCACGAATTCCACGGTAGCCTACAACTACATCCGCGGCGAGTTCCTCGGCGAGCCGGTGCCGCGCTTCGAGGCGGCGCTGCAGGAAGCCTACGACGCCGGCCTCCTCGGCAAGAACATCCGCGGCACCGGGGTCGACTTCGACATCCACACGTTCGTCGGCGCGGGCGCCTACATCTGCGGCGAGGAGACGGCGCTGCTCGACTCGCTGGAAGGCAAAACCGGCAAGCCGCGCTTCAAACCGCCGTTCCCGGCCAACTTCGGCCTCTACGGCCAGCCGACCACGATCAACAACACCCAGAGCTTCGCCTCGGCCCCCACCATCCTGAGGAAGGGGCCGCAATGGTTCGCTGCGCTCGGGCCGGCGAATTCCGGCGGCACGGTGATCTTTTCCGTGTCGGGACACGTGGAGAAGGCCGGGAACTTCGAGATACCCCTCGGCGTCCCGTTCAAGGACCTGCTCGAGCTCGCGGGCGGGGTTCGCGGCGGCCGGCGCCTGAAGGCGGTGATCCCGGGCGGCTCCTCCGTTCCGGTGGTGCCGGGCGAGGTGATGCTCAAGACCAACATGGATTACGACTCGCTGCGCGCGGCGGGCTCGGCGATCGGCTCCGCGGCCGTCATCGTCATGGACGAGACCACCTGCATGGTGCGGGTGCTGGAGCGCATCTCGCGCTTCTACATGGCGGAATCCTGCGGCCAGTGCACTCCCTGCCGCGAAGGCACGGGCTGGATGAACCGGCTGCTCAAGCGCGTCCTCGCCGGCCAGGCGCGGCGCGAGGAGCTGTCGCTGCTCGTCGATGTCGCCAACCGTATCGAGGGTCACACCATCTGCGCGCTCGGGGACGCGGCCGCCTGGCCGGTGCAGAGCTTCATGAAGCACTTCCGGCACGAGTTCGAGTACATGATCGATCACGGCGGCCGCAGCATCGTCGCGGACCAGCTCGGAGCGCGGGCGGCATAACATGGCTGAAGAATTCGTCAACGTCGAGATCAACGGCAAGCCGGTCAAGGCCCGCAAGGGCGAGATGATCATCCGCGTCACCGACGCGCACGGCAGCTACGTGCCGCGCTTCTGCTATCACGAGAAGCTTTCCGTCGCCGCCAACTGCCGCATGTGCCTGGTCGAGGTGGAAAAAGCGCCGAAGCCGATGCCGGCGTGCGCGACTCCCGTCGCCGAGGGCATGAAGATCTTCACCGACTCGCCGCGGGCCATCGGCGCGCAGCGCGCGGTAATGGAGTTCCTGCTGATCAATCACCCGCTCGACTGCCCGATCTGCGATCAGGGCGGGGAGTGCGAGCTGCAGGATCTGGCGGTCGGCTTCGGGCGCGATATCTCGCGCTTCAGCGAGCGCAAGCGCACGGTGCTCGACGAGAACCTGGGCCCCCTGATTGCCACCGACATGACGCGGTGCATCCAGTGCACGCGCTGCGTCCGCTTCACGGAGGAGGTCGCTGGCAACCAGGAGCTCGGCATGATCGGCCGCGGCGAGCAGGAGAAGGTGCGCACTTACGTCGAGAGCACCGTGCATCACGAGCTCTCGGGCAACATCATCGATCTCTGCCCGGTCGGCGCACTCGTCTCCAAGCCCTACCGCTTCACCGCCCGCGCCTGGGAGATGACGTCGGTGCCGCTCGTCTCGCCGCACGATGGCACGGGCACCAATCTCTTCGGACACGTGCTGCGCGGCCGCCTGATGCGGGTGGTGCCGCGCGAGAACGAGGCGATCAACGAGATCTGGATCGCCGATCGCGACCGCTTCAGCTACGAGAGTGTCTACAGCGAGGAGCGGCTGCAGCGTCCGATGATCCGCAAGGGCGGCGCCCAGGATGGACCCAACAATGGACAATGGGTCGAGACCGATTGGGAGACCGCCCTGGCGGCGGCGGCCCAGGGACTGCGCGGTCGCGGCGCGGAGCTCGGCGTGCTGGCGAGCGCCTCGGCAACTCTCGAGGAGCTCTACCTCGCCGGACGCATCGCCCGCGGCCTGGGCAGCGGCAACATCGACTCACGGCTGCGCCAGCACGACTTCCGGGATCAGGGCGCGGATCCCCTCTATCCGAATCTCGGGCTGCGCATCGCGGACATCGACTCCCTGCAGGGCTTGCTCGTCGTCGGCGCGAACCTGCGGCGCGAGGCGCCCATCCTGGCGCACCGCGTGCGCAAGGCGGCGCGGCGCGGCGCCAAGGTGGCGCTGCTGAATCCGGCCGTTTTCAACTACTACTTTCCGGTGGCGGCGTACGTGCAGTCGGCGCCGGAGGCTCAGGTGGCCGACCTTGCGGCCATCCTGCGCGCGGCGGCGCAAGCCGCGGGTGCCGCGGTTCCGCCGCACCTCTCGGCCGTGGTCGACGGCGCGCAGGTCAACCAGCAACACCGTGACGCGGCCGCGGCTCTCGCCTCGGGCGAGAAGCGCGCCATATGGCTGGGCGCCCTCGCTCTCAGGCATCCGCGCTTCGCCGACCTCAGGTCGCTGGCCGCGGCCCTGGCGCAGCTGACGGGGGCTTCCCTCGGTGTGCTCGCGGAGGGGGCGAATGCGGCCGGAGCTCATCTTGCCGGCGCGGTGCCGCACCGGGAGGCGGGCGGTAAGCCTGTGGGCTCTCCCGGGCTGACGGCGGCCGATATGCTGGCGCGGCCGCTCAAATGCTATCTGCTGGTCGGCGGCGTCGAGCCGTGGGCCGACTCTCCGGGCAGCGATGCCGCGCGGGCGCTCGCCCAGGCGGAGCTCGTCGTCGCCATCACCCCGTTCGCCAGCGAGGCTTTGCGCAAGGTCGCGCACGTCCTGCTTCCGGCGGGCACGTTTGCGGAGACTTCCGGGACTTATGTCAACCTCGAAGGAGTGTGGCAGAGCCAGATCGGCGCGGCCGCTCCCGTCGGGGAGTCGCGCCCCGGCTGGAAGATCCTGCGCGTGCTCGGCAATCTCCTCGGTCTCTCCAGCTTCGAGTACCAGTCGTCCGAGGATGTTCGCGCGGAGTTGGCGGCGCTGGTCGGCGCGCCGACGGAGTATTCGGCCCCGGCCTATTCGGGCAGGCACACGGTCGCGCCGCAGGAGAGCGGGCAGGGTGCACAGAGCGTCGTCGATGTGCCGATGTATCAGGTCGATGCATTGGTGCGCAGAGCGCCCTCCCTGCAAAGAACCCGCGAAGGCCGCACGCCCGCGGTGACCTACTGACCATGCTGCAAACTCTTGCCACTGCTTGGGGCTCGCTCCCGGGCATTGCCCGGACGACGGTGTGGATCGTGATCGTCACGGTCGTGCTCATCCTTTGTGTCGCGTTCCTGACGCTCTGGGAGCGCAAGGTGATCGGCTGGATGCAGCTGCGCCGCGGACCGAACCGGGTGCGCCTCCTCGGTCTCTTTCCGGGCCTCGGCCAGCCGTTCGCCGACGTCTTCAAGCTCCTGACCAAGGAAGTGGTCATCCCGACGAACGCGAACAAGCTGCTCTTCTGGGTGGCGCCGATGATCGCACTCATTCCGGCGTTCGCCGCCTGGGCGGTGATCCCGCTGTCGCCGGATCTCGTCATCTCCAAGGCCAACGCGGGCCTGCTCTATCTTCTCGCCCTCACCTCGATGGGGGTGTACGGGGTCATCATCGCTGGCTGGGCGGCCAACTCGAAGTACGCGTTTCTGGGTGCGCTGCGCTCGGCTGCGCAGATGGTGGCGTACGAGATCGCCATGGGGTTCGCACTGGTCGGCGTGCTCATGGCCGCCGGCAGCATGAACCTCGGCATCATCGTGAGCACGCAGGAGGGCGGCTTCCTCTCCTGGAACTGGTTCTGGCTGTTTCCGCTCCTCATCGTCTATTTCATCTCCGGCGTCGCGGAGACCAACCGTGCGCCGTTCGACGTCGCCGAAGGCGAGTCGGAGATCGTCGCCGGCTTCCACGTCGAGTACTCGGGGATCGCCTTTGCGCTCTTCTTCCTCGCCGAGTACGCCAACATGATCCTGATCTCGGCGCTGACGGCCGTGTTCTTCTTCGGCGGGTGGCTGTCACCGTGGCAGGGGTGGCCGGGCATCGGCGGCACGATCCTCGGCCAGCCGAGCTTCTTCTGGCTGGCGCTGAAGATCTTCCTCTTGCTGTTCGTATTCCTCTGGTTCCGGGCCACCTTCCCGCGCTACCGCTACGACCAGATCATGCGGCTCGGCTGGAAGGCGCTGATTCCCGTGACGCTGGTATGGATCGGGGTGGAGATGGTGCTGTCGCACTATCACGTCGGCCCGTGGGCCCGGCCCTGGTTCCAATAAAGGAGGCGAGGCGATGGCCAATCCGCTGAAGACATTCCTCATGCCGGAGCTCATCAAGGGCCTTTCGGTCACCGCGCGCACCTTCTTCCAGCGCAAGTACACGCTCAACTATCCGGAAGAGAAGACCCCGCAGTCGCCTCGTTTCCGCGGGCTGCACGCCTTGCGCCGCTACGGGAACGGCCAGGAGCGCTGTATCGCCTGCAAGCTGTGCGAAGCGGTCTGCCCGGCCGTCTGCATCACGATCGACTCCGACGTTGCGCAGGACGGCACCCGCCGCACGACGCGCTACGACATCGACCTCTTCAAGTGCATCTACTGCGGCTTCTGCGAGGAGGCCTGTCCGGTGGACGCCATCGTGCTCACCCGCATCCACGAGTACCACATGGAGCACCGTGGCGAGAACATCATGAGCAAGGACAAGCTGCTCGCGGTCGGGGACCGCTACGAGTCCATGATCGCCGCCGACAAGGGAGCGGATGCGCCGTACCGGTGAGCCGGCGCTCGAGGCGTAACACATGCTAGTTCAGATCCTCTTCTACATCTTCGGCACGCTGCTCGTCGCCAGTGCGCTCGGCCTCATCACCGCGCGCAACCCGGTGTACTCGGCGCTTTTCCTCGTGCTCTGCTTCTGCAATTCGGCGGTGATCTGGCTGCTCACCGGAGCGGAGTTCCTCGCCATCGTGCTCGTGCTCGTCTACGTGGGCGCGGTGATGGTGCTCTTCCTCTTCGTGGTCATGATGCTCGACATCAACCTCGCGGAGATGCGGCGCGGCTTCACGCGCTTCGCCTGGCTGGGGTGGCTCACGGCCTTCGCGGTGATCGCGGAGATCGTCGGCGTGGTCTGGTCGCACGGGCTCACCGGGCTCGATGTCGGCCGCACGCCGCTCCCGGAGGCCGCGGACTACAGCAACACGCTGGCGCTCGGCCAGGTCATCTACACCCGTTATGCCTATCCGTTCGAGCTCGCCGCCGTGCTGCTCCTCGTTGCGATCGTGGCGGCCATCGCGCTCACCATGCGCCGCCGGCAGGGCCTGAAGGCCCAGGACATCTCGCGCCAGGTGTCGGTGCGCGCCGCCGACCGGGTGCGCATCGTCAAGGTCGAGGCGGAGAAGCGCACATGATCACGCTGGCGGATCTGCTCACCCTCTCGGGAATCCTGTTCGCGCTCGCCGTGGCCGGCATCTTCCTCAACCGCAAGAACGTCATCCTGCTCCTCATGTGCGTGGAGTTGCTGCTGCTCGCCGCCAACTTCAACTTCATCGCCTTCTCCCGGGTCCTGGGGGACATCAACGGGCAGGTGTTCGTATTCTTCGTACTCACCGTGGCGGCGGCGGAATCGGCGATCGGGCTCGCCATCCTGGTCGTGCTGTTCCGCGAGCGGCGCAGCATCAACGTCGAAGACCTGAATACCCTGCGAGGCTGACGCCGCATGAATCCGCACGTTCTCATCGCCATCCCCTTGCTGCCGCTCGTGGCCGCCGTGATCGCGGGCCTCGGCGGGCGTGTAATCGGACGCGCGGGCGCGCACACGGTGACCATCCTCGGCGTGGGCATTTCCTGTGCCCTGTCGATGTACGTCCTTGTTCAGTTGTACGCGGACGGAGCGGCGACCTTCAACGGGCCCGTGTACACCTGGGCACTGACCGACGGTGTGCATATCGACGTGGGCTTCCTCATTGACCATCTGACCGCGCTCATGATGGCGGTGGTGACGTTCGTGTCGCTCTGCGTGCACGTCTACACCATCGGGTATATGCGCGACGACCCCGGCTACACGCGCTTCTTCAGCTACATCTCGCTGTTCACCTTCTCGATGCTGATGCTCGTGATGGCGAACAACTTCATGCAGCTGTTCTTCGGCTGGGAGGCGGTGGGCACGGTGTCCTACCTCCTCATCGGGTTCTGGTACACCCGGCCGAGCGCGGTATTCGCCAATCTCAAGGCCTTCATCGTCAACCGCGTGGGCGACTTCGGTTTCGTCATCGGCATCGCAGCCGTGTTTTCGTACACGGGCTCGCTCTCCTACGACGCGGCCTTCGCCGCCGCTCCGCACCTCATGCACGCGATCATTCCGATCACGGCCTCGAGCGGCGTCAATGCGCTCACCCTGATCTGCATCTGCCTCTTCATCGGCGCCATGGGCAAGTCGGCGCAGGTGCCGCTGCACGTGTGGCTGCCGGACTCGATGGAAGGCCCGACGCCCATTTCCGCGCTGATCCACGCGGCAACCATGGTGACCGCGGGCATCTTCATGGTGGCCCGCATGTCGCCGCTCTTCGAGTACTCGGAAACGGCGCTGTCCTTCGTGCTCGTCATCGGCGCGACCACCGCCTTTTTCATGGGACTGCTCGGCGTCGTCAACAACGACATCAAGCGTGTCATCGCCTACTCGACGCTCTCGCAGCTCGGGTACATGACCGTGGCCCTCGGTGTGTCGGCATATGGCGCGGCGATCTTCCACCTGATGACCCACGCCTTCTTCAAGGCGCTGCTCTTCCTCGCGGCGGGCTCGGTCATCATCGGCATGCATCACGAACAGGACATGCGCAAGATGGGCGGCCTCGGCAAGTACATGCCGATCACGGCCATCACCTGCTGGATCGGCGGCCTGGCGCTGGTCGCGACGCCGTTCTTTTCCGGCTTCTATTCGAAGGACGCCATCATCGAGGCCGTGGGGGCCTCGCATCGCTGGGGCGCGACATACGCCTACTGGTGCGTGCTGCTAGGCGCCTACGTCACCTCGCTCTATACCTTCAGGCTGCTCTTCATGACCTTCCACGGCAAGGAGCGCTTCCGGCACGCGGAGGCCGCGCACGCCGAAGTGGCGGCGCATCCGGCGGAACATGGGCAGCACTCGGCGGCGCCGCACGAGAGTCCCTGGGTGGTCACGGTGCCGCTGATCGCGCTCGCGATTCCGTCAGTGCTCGTTGGCTACTTCACCGTCGGCCCGGTGCTCTTCGGCGGCTATTTCGGCAGCTCCATCTTCGTGCTGCCGGCAAACGACATCATCGGCGAGATGGCGCGCGAGTTCCACGGCCCGGGGCAGCTCGGCTTCCACGGCTTCCTCGGCGCTCCCTTCTGGATGATGCTCGCGGGCTTCGTCACGGCATGGGCATGCTTCCTCTGGCGTCCGTCGCTCGCCGATCAGGCTGCGCGCACCTTCGGCTGGCTGCGCACCATCCTCATCGAGAAGTACTACTTCGACTGGATCAACGAGAAGGTGATCGCGCCCCTCGCCCGCGGCATCGGCTTCGGGCTGTGGAAGGCGGGTGACCAGGGCATCATCGACGGCGCACTGGTCAATGGCTCGGCGGCGACGATCGGATGGTTCGGCGGCGTCGTGAGAAAGGTGCAGAACGGCTACCTGTACTCGTACGCCTTCTGGATAGTGATCGGTCTCGCGACGCTGCTCGGCTGGTTCCTGGCCCGCGGCTGAAGAAAGCACGAGAATGCAAGCACATCTGCTCTCCATCCTGATCTGGCTGCCGATCGCCGCCGGCGTCGCCGTGCTCCTCCTCGGGGAGCGCTTCATCGCCACGGTGCGCTGGCTGTCACTCGTTGCATCCATCGCGACGCTGATCCTATCCCTGCCGCTGCTTGCGGACTTCAATACGCAGACCGCGGCCTATCAGTTCGTGGAAAAGGCGGCGTGGATTCCGCGCTTCAACGCCTTCTACGCTCTCGGGATGGACGGCATCTCGCTGCCGCTCGTCGTGCTCACCGCGGTGATGACCATCCCGGTGATCATCGCCGCCTGGACGGTGGTGAAGAACCGCGCGGCGCAGTACTTCGCGGCCTTCCTAATCATGGAAGGGCTGATGATCGGCGTGTTCTCCGCCACCGATGCGCTGCTCTTCTACTTCTTCTGGGAAGCGATGCTGATCCCGATGTTCCTCATCATCGGCATCTGGGGCGGCCCGCGGCGCGTGTACGCCACCATCAAGTTCTTCCTCTACACCTTCCTCGGCTCCGTCTTCATGCTGGCGGCCCTCATCTACATGTACGTGAAGGCCGGCGACTACGCGATCGCGAGCTTCCAGGCGCTGCCGCTGACGCTCGTCGAGCAGCGCTGGATCTTCGCCGCCTTCATGCTCGCTTTCGCGGTGAAGGTGCCGATGTGGCCGGTGCACACGTGGCTGCCGGATGCGCACGTCGAGGCGCCCACCGGAGGCTCGGTGATCCTTGCCGCCATCATGCTGAAGATGGGCGGTTACGGGTTCCTGCGCTTCAGCCTGCCGATCACGCCGGATGCGTGCCGTGAGCTCAACCTGCTCGTCATCACGCTGTCGCTGATCGCCGTGATCTACATCGGCTTCGTCGCCATCGTGCAGGCGGACATGAAGAAGCTCATCGCCTACTCGTCCATCGCGCACATGGGCTTCGTGACGCTCGGCGCGTTCGTCGTCTACGAGATCGTCCGCACGACCGGCCAGGTGCAGGGCGCGGCCATGGGGATGGACGGCGCAATGGTGCAGATGATCTCTCACGGCCTGATCTCCGGCGCGCTCTTCCTCTGCGTCGGGGTGCTCTACGACCGGGTGCACAGCCGCGAGATCTCCGCCTACGGCGGCGTCATCAACACCATGCCGATCTTCGCCGCCTTCATGGTGATGTTCGCGCTCGCCAACACGGGCCTGCCGGGGACCTCGGGCTTCGTCGGCGAGTTCCTGGTGATCCTCGCGAGCTTCAAGGCGAGCTTCTGGTACTCGACGCTCGCGGCCGTGACCCTGATTCTCGGGGCCTGCTACACGCTGTGGCTGGTGAAGCGGGTGCTCTACGGACCGGTGGCCAACGATCACGTCGCCCACCTCACCGATCTCAACGGCCGGGAGTTCGTCGTCCTCTCCATGCTGGCCGTGCTGGTGCTGGCGATCGGCATCTGGCCGCAGCCGCTCCTCAAGATCATGGAGCCCTCGATCCATCACCTGGTTGCCCAGGCCGTCGCCACCAAGATCCCGGTGTAAGCCAATGATGACGACCCTGCAGAGCATGGCCCTCGCGACACCGGAGATCTATCTCGCCTTCGCGATCTGCGTGGTGCTGCTCTTCGACGTGTTCGTGGGCGTGAAGCGCCCCGGTGTGACTGCGACACTGACACTCCTCGTGCTCGTCGTTGGGGCTGCGCTCACCGTGGGTTACGCCGACGTCGGGCAGCACACGGTGCTATTTGACGGCATGTATGTGACCGACCCGCTGGCTTTCGTGCTGAAGCTCGCCGGGTTTCTCTTCGTCGCCGTGGCGCTGCTCTATTCGCGCATGTATCTCGAGAACCGGGACATCCTGCGCGGCGAGTACTACGTCCTCGCACTCACGGCGCTGCTCGGCATCTTCGTGCTCGTATCGGCCAACAGCCTCCTCACCGTTTACATCGGTGTGGAGCTGCTCGCTCTCTCGCTCTACGCGCTGGTGGCCTTCGACCGGGAGTCGGGTATCGCGGCGGAGTCGGCCATGAAGTACTTCGTGCTCGGCGCGATCGCTTCCGGCACACTGCTCTACGGCATGTCGATCGTCTACGGCCTCACCGGGACGCTCGATCTCGGGGTCATCGCGACGAAGCTCAATGCTCCGCAGAGCCTCGGAGTCATCCTCGGTCTGGCCTTCATCGTGGTCGCCGTCGCCTTCAAGTTCGGCGCCGTGCCGTTCCACATGTGGCTGCCGGACGTCTACGAGGGGGCCCCGACCAGCGTTACGCTGTTCGTCGGTACGGCGCCGAAGATTGCTTATTTCGCGCTGATCCTGCGTCTACTGGCGCACGGTCTCGCGGGCACGTCGGCGGACTGGACGCTGATGCTGACGCCGCTCGCCGTGTTGACTCTCATAGTCGGCAACGTGGTGGCGATAGTTCAGTCGAACCTGAAGCGCATGCTCGCCTACTCGACGATCAGCCACGTCGGGTTCATCGTGCTCGGCTTCGTCGCCGGCACCCCGAGCGGGTACAGCGCGGCGCTCTATTACACGCTGGTGTATGTCCTGGTGGCACTCGGCGCCTTCGGTGTGATTCTGCTCGCGAGCCGTAAGGGCTTCGAGGCGGACAAGCTCGACCACTACAAGGGCCTGTACAAGCGCGATCCGCTGCTGGCGCTGGTCATGATGGTGCTGATGTTCTCCTTCGCCGGCGTGCCGCCCTTCGTCGGCTTCTGGGCCAAGCTCAGGATCATCCAGTCGCTCTGGGAGACCAGCCATCTGGGCCTGGTCGTCGTTGCCGTGGTGATGTCGGTGGTGGGCGCGTTCTACTATCTGCGCGTCATCAAGCTCATGTATTTCGACGCACCGCCCGACAGCCTGCCGGCGACGCTGCGGCCGCTCGGCCCGCGCTTCGTGATCGGCGTCAATGCCGCGGCGGTGCTGGCGCTCGGCATTCTGCCGGGGCCACTGCTCGATCTTTGCGGCCGCCTGATTCATTAGTTGCACCTGCGCGGTGCAGAAGATCGCGCGCAACACGAGTGTCAACCGGCGGCGACTATGGAGCCGCTCGCTTCACCGAAGCCGATCCGCGCGCGTCCCGGCCGCTCGCACCATCCCCGCAGGATCACGCGATCGCCGTCTTCCAGAAACGTGCGCGTCTCGCCTCCTGGGAGCGTGAGCGGCCGCTTGCCGCCCTCGGTGAGCTCGAGCAGCGAGCCGGCTTCCGCCGGCGCCGGGCCCGACTGGGTGCCGCTGCCGAGAAGGTCTCCGGGCTCGAGATTGCAGCCGTTCACCGTGTGGTGCGCCACCATCTGCGCGATCGACCAGTAGCTGTGGCGGAAGTTGGTCCGCGCGAGAGGCTGCGGCGCGGTGCCCGCCGCGCGCATGCCTGCGGTCTCGAGCGCCACCTCGAGACTCAGGTCGAGCGCGCCGCTGGCGCGCAGCTGCGCGCAATCGAGATAGGACAGGGGCTGCGGGTCATCGGCCGGCCGGCTCCACGGCAGCCGGTAAGGCGCGAGCGCGGCCAGCGTCACCACCCAGGGCGAGAGGGTGCTGGCGAAGCTCTTGGCGAGGAAGGGACCGAGAGGCTGATATTCCCATGCCTGCAGATCGCGCGCCGACCAGTCGTTGAGCAGGCACAGGCCGAACACGTGCTCCTCGGCCTGTGCGATCGGGAGCGGCTGGCCGAGAGCGTTGCCGGTCCCGATGAGCACCCCGACCTCGAGCTCGAAATCGAGCCGTGCACTCGCAGCGACGTGCGGCTGGTCCGCGCCGCGCGGCATCACCTGGCCTTGCGGTCGCCGCACCTGCTGGCCCGAGACGCCCAGCGAGGAGGCGCGGCCGTGGTAGGCGATGGGCACCCACTTGTAGTTGGGCAGCAGCGGCTGGTCCGGCCGGAAGAGCCGGCCGACCGCGGTGGCGTGATGAATGGACGTATAGAAATCACTGTAATTGCCGATCCTGGCGGGCAGCGTGAATTCCGCCCCGCTTTGCGGGATGAGCGCCGTTGCAAGCTCCGCCGCGCGCGGCGAGCCGTCGCGCAGGCATTCCGACAGGCCGCGGCGCAAAGCGCTCCACGCCTGCCGTCCCAGCGCCATCAGTCGGTTGAGCGACGGCTCCGCGCACGCCGCCAGCGCCTCGGCGCCGAGCCCCTCGAACGGACTCAACATGTCGAGCGCGCCGAGGTCGAGCACCCTGTCGCCGATCGCGGCGCCGCAGCGGAAGTTCTCGCCGCTGCCCAGGCGCCGGAAGACGGCGAAGGGCAGGTTCTGGATGGGAAAGTCGCACCCGGGAACGTTGGCGGAGCCCACCCAGCTGCGCAGCTTCGGGTCGTGAGTCGCGTCGAGGATGGTGCTCATTGCGGCGGGTTGAAGTGCTTGGCCAGGCCGCGCCAACACTGCGCGTAGTCGGGCTGCAGCTGCGGCAGCGCGAGCGCCAGGCGCGTGGGCCGGATCACCGTGCGTGTCTCGAACATGAAGGCCATCGTATCGCTGATGCGCTGCGGGCGGGCGGTATCGGCCTCGAGCGCCCGCTCGAACGTCTCGGCGTCCGGCCCATGTCCGGTCATGCAGTTGTGGAGCGAGGCCCCGCCGGGCTCGAAACCGCCGGCCTTGGCGTCGTACACCCCATGGATCAGCCCCATGCACTCGCTGGCGACATTGCGGTGAAACCAGGGCGGCCGGAACGTGTCTTCCATCGCGAGCCACCGGGGCGGGAAGATGACAAAGTCCACGGTATCGACGCCGGGCGTATCGCTGACGGATTGCAGCACGAGGAAGATCGAAGGATCGGGATGATCGTAGCTCACCGAGCCGATGCTGTTGAAGCGGCGCAGGTCGTACTTGCAGGGTGCGTTGTTGCCGTGCCAGGCCACGACATCGAGCGGAGAGTGGTCGAGCGCGGCGCTCCACAGCTCGCCGCAGAACTTCGCCACCAGCTCCATCCCGCCCGTGCGGTCCTCGTACCACGCGACCGGCGTCTGGAAATCGCGCGGATTGGCGAGACCGTTCGAGCCGATGGGTCCCAGGTCCGGCAGGCGCATCGGGGCGCCGAAGGACTCGCAAATGTAGCCGCGTGCCTCGCCGTCCGGGAGCTCCACGCGAAATCGCAACCCGCGCGGGATCAACAACACCTCCTGCGGCGCGGCCTCGAGGACCCCGAGCTCGGTGGTGACGCGCAGCCGCCCGAGCTGCGGCACGATGAGCAGCTCGCCGTCGGCGTCATAGAAGAACCGGTCGCGCATCGAACGGTTGGCGAGATACCAGTGGATCCCGCAGCCGGCGTGGGCATCCGGTGATCCGGTGCCGCCCAGCGTCAGCAGGCCGTCGATGAAGTCGACCGGCTCCCGCGGAATGGGCGGCGGGCTCCAGCGCAACGGATTCGGGGAAGCCCCGCAAGCGTCGAAACGTCCGGCGAGTCCCCGATGGGCCAGCGGCTGGAACGGACGCTCGAGCACGGCGGCCGGACGGATGCGATACAGCCAGCTGCGGCGGTTGGCCGCCCGCGGCGCGGTGAAGGCGGTGCCGGAGAACTGCTCGGCGTAGAGGCCGTACGGACAGCGCTGCGGCGAGTTGCGGCCCTCGGGCAGGGCGCCCGGCACAGCCTCGGTGGCGAAGTGGTTGCCGAATCCCTGCAGGTATTTCAGGGGCGCCGGCGGCTCGCCGGCGGCAGCAATCGCGGTGCTCATCGCTCACTCCCGGTATGCTTTGGCTCCTATGATGACACAATTAGTTGCGCACGCAACCATTTGGGGGATGGGGTGGTGAGCATCCGGGTTCCCAGCGAGCTGGGGCTCGAGCTCGCGGGCTTCGTGCCCTACCGCCTCAATCGCCTCGCGGTCGGGGTCAGCAATCATCTCTCCGACATCTATCGGGAGCGCTTCGGCCTCGATGTCCCGGAATGGCGTGTCATGGCCACCGTGGGCTCGCAGCACGGCTGCACCGCGCAGCACATCGCGGAGAGCACCCGGATGCACAAGACCCGTGTGAGCCGTGCCATCGCCCACCTGGAGGAGCGCGAGCTCATCGAGCGCGCTTCGAGCGCCGCCGACCGGCGGGAGCGGGAGGTACGGCTCACCAAGGCAGGTCGGCGCATGTATGTGGAGCTCGTGCCGCTGGTGCTCGAGCGCGAGCGGGAGCTGCTCGCCTGCCTGAGCAGGGACCAGTTGCGCGGCTTCCTCGCTGGCATGGAGGCCCTGGAGAGCTTCCTGGGACTGCAGGATTAGCGATGGCCGCGTCTTCCGCCCCGTCGAATGGCTCGACCCTGGTGGCGCACTCGGCGCTCCTCAGCCTCACGGCGGCCCCGTCGGACCACGCTCTCGCCCTGCAAGTCGCGCGCGTCTCGGATCACCGGCTCATCGTCGGTGCCGGGAACGTGACGGCTACCCTGGATGGCCACGCGGTGCCGGTCGCGGCGCAGGCGGATGGCACGTACGTCATCTCGACGCGCGATCAGAGCGCAGGCGCTCACTCGCTCGGCGTCGTGGTTGCCCACGACGGCATCCGGGAGCTCCTCACGGGTACGGTGACCGTGCCGCAGCAGCAGAGCCTTCTCGACATGATCCAGGGCCACGGCATGTCTGCATGGTGGGTGCTCAACGTAGCCGTCGTGTTGATCGCGGTCCTCGTCATCTCCCGGCGCAGGCATTGACCACATGAAGAGCTACAAATATTACGACCTCATCCTGGGCGCGTACGTCTGCGTGCTCCTCTGCTCCAATCTCATCGGGCCGGCGAAGGTCTCCACCGTACAGGTGCCGTTCTGGGGACCGGTCACCTTCATGGCGGGCGTGCTGTTCTTCCCGATCTCCTACATATTCGGCGACATCCTGACGGAGGTATACGGCTACGCGCGTGACCGGCGTTGTGTCTGGGCAGGCTTCGCGGCGTTGTTATTCGCGGCGATCATGTCCTATGTCATCGTGCGTCTGCCGCCCGCCAAGTTCTGGGAGAGCAAGCAGCCGGCGGTGGAGGCGATCTTCGGCAGCACGCCGCGGATCGTCGGCGCCTCGATCATCGCCTTCTGGTGCGGGTCGTTCGTCAACAGCTACGTGCTGGCGCAGATGAAGCTGTGGAGCGGAGGCCGCTGGCTGTGGACGCGAGTGGTCGGGTCGACGCTCTGCGGGGAGCTGGTGGACTCGGGACTCTTCTACACCATCGCTTTCGCGGGCTCGTGGACGCCGGCGCAGCTGCTGACGGTGAGCGCCACGCAGTACGTGCTGAAGTCAGGATGGGAGATCCTGATGACGCCGGTGACGTATCGGATCGTGGGATTTTTGAAGCGCTCGGAGCAGGAAGACTATTTCGACCGCGACACCGACTTCACGCCCTTCTCCATCGGTCTCCAGCGGGCGGAGCCGCCGGCGAAGCGGCCCCGCCCGATTTCTGCCTGAAGACTACCTGCCTATCCGACCGCTGACGCGGTCCTCCTCCGCATTGAGCTTCGCCTGCTCGTCCGCGGTGATGTGGCCGCCGTGCAGCGCCCTTTTGGCAGCAAAGATCACTTACCGATGCGATGGCTGACGTGGTTCTCTTCGCGGTTCAGCCGCGCCTTCTGGCGTCTGGTGATGTGGCCGTCGTTCCTCGCTGCCATGCGCCTCTCCTGCGTGCGGATGCGGTGGTCGGCCGCGTGCAGGCGGGCAGCCTTCGCATGCGACATCTCGCCTTCCCTGACTTCCTGATGGATGCGGCCGTGCTGGTTGGCCAGCCGGTTGTTGACTTCCTCGCGGCGCGGATGCGCGGCCTGCCACGGGGTGTCGGCCATGGCCGGAGCCGCGAGGCACGCCAGTGAGACCGTGGCAGCCACGGCGGTGAGTACGATGCGGATCGACTTCGACATAAGAGGCTCCTCTCGGCACCATTGCCGGGGTCGCATTGCGCCCGATTTCCGGGCTTCCGGACGTTAACAACGTCGCAGGAGCGAGGTCGATTACGATTATTACCAAAAGTTAACCGGTGCAAGCCCGGGACTTTGCATCAAAGTGTCCGGACGTGGCGACATATGTACGATAGCCCGATGCTCGAATCCAGCGCTGATTCTCCATCGCATCGTGGACTGAGCGGCGGGGAAGCCGCGGAGCGGCTGCGGACCGAGGGCCCCAATGCTCTGCCGGAATTCGATCGCCGCACGGCGCCGCGCATCGTCGCGGATGTGTTGCGGGAGCCGATGTTCGCCCTGCTGCTCGGCGCGGGAGTGTTGTACCTGCTGATCGGCAGCCGCGGCGAGGCGCTGGTGCTGTTCGCGTTCGCCTGCTTCTCGGTGGCGATCGCCATCATCCAGGAGGGCAGGAGCGAGCGGGTTCTGGAAGCGCTGCGGGACCTGACCAGTCCACGGGCGCTGGTCATCCGGGACGGCGGGCAGATGCGCATCCCCGGACGGGAAGTCGTTCGCGGTGACTTGCTGGTGCTCGCCGAGGGCGACCGCGTCCCCGCGGATGCCCTGTTGATATCCGGAGACGATGTCCAGGCCGAGGAGAGTCTGCTCACGGGCGAGTCCGTCCCGGTGCGCAAGCGCGTTTCTCTGCAACCTCCCACGGCCGATGCCGTACCGGGGGGCGACGACCTTCCTCTCGTCTTCTCGGGCACCCTGATCGTCACGGGTGGCGGCCTCGCGGTCGTGACTGCGACGGGAGCGCGCAGTGAGATCGGTAAGATCGGACATGCCGTTGCGCACATCACGCCGGAGCCGCCGCGCCTGCACCTTCAGACGCGCAGCTTCATCACGGGATTCGCCATCGTCGGATTGTCGCTGAGCGCCATCGCGGTGCTGCTCTACGGGTTTTTGCGAGGCGCGTGGCTGCAGGGCCTGCTCGGCGGCATCGCGCTCGGGATGTCGATGCTGCCCGAGGAGTTTCCTCTGGTCCTGACGGTGTTCATGGTCATGGGCGCATGGCGCCTTTCCCGCTCGCAGGTGTTGACGCGCCGGCCGGCGGCGATCGAGACGCTGGGAGCGGCCACCGTACTCTGCACCGACAAGACGGGGACGCTCACGCGCAACCTCATGTCGGTCGAATGGTTGGAACGCGACGCGCAATGCGCGGCAGCCGTGGGCGCGGCGCAGTCCGGGGAAGCGCGCGCCCTGCATCCGAGGCTGCGCGAGCTGCTCGCGACCGCCGTGTTGGCGAGCCGGCCCGAAGCGGTGGATCCGATGGACCGGGCGTTGGTGCGATTGGCGGCCGATGCCGGCGGCGGCTCGGGCGGTGCGGAGCTCGTCCGCGGCTATCCGTGGCAGCCGGAGCTGCCGGCGCTCGTGCAGGTATGGCGTGGCGCGGACAGGGCGCTGGTCGCCGCGGCCAAGGGCGCGCCCGAGGCGATCGCCACGCTCTGTCGGCTCGATGCCGCGGCAACCCAGTCTCTGCGCGTCAGGGTGGAGGAGTTGGCGCGCCGCGGCATGAGGGTACTCGCGGTCGCATCGGCGCCGCTCGCAGCGGGAGCGCCGCCGGAGTGCGCCCGCGGTCTGCCGCTGCGGCTCGCGGGGCTGGTCGGTTTCGTGGACCCCTTGCGCGCTGGCATTCCCGAGGCGGTGCGCGAGTGCCGCTCGGCCGGCATTCGCGTGGTGATGATCACCGGCGATCATCCGGTGACGGCGCGCGCCATCGCGGCGCAGGCCGGGATAGAGCACGAGAACACCATGACCGGCACGGAGCTGGCGGGGCTCGATGACCAGTTGCTGTGCGAGCGCGCCGCGAGTGTGTCGGTCTTCGCGCGGATCACGCCGCAACAGAAGCTGCGGATCGTCTCGGCGCTGAAAGCTCGCGGCGAGGTCGTCGCCATGACCGGCGATGGCGTGAACGATGCCCCCGCGCTCAGGTCGGCGCACATAGGTATCGCGATGGGACAGCGTGGAACCGACGTTGCGCGCGAAGCCTCCTCGCTCGTCCTGCTGAATGATGATTTCAACTCCATCGTGCGCGCAGTGCGGCTCGGTCGTCGCATCTATGACAACCTGGTGAAGGCGGTCAGCTACATCCTCGCCATCCATCTGCCCATCGCGGGGCTGGCGCTGGTGCCGATCGCCATGGGTCGGCCGTTGGTGCTGACACCCATGCTGATCGCGATCCTCGAGCTCATCATCGACCCGCTGTGCTCGGTGGTGCTCGAGGCGGAGCGCGATGAGCGCGACGTCATGACGCGCCCACCGCGCGATCCAGAGGGCGCGTTGCTGTCGCGCCCGGTTCTCGTGACGGGCTTCCTCCAGGGCGCGCTCGCGATCCTGGCGGTATGCAGCGTGTTCCTCTTCGCAACGCTCCGCGGTCTGCCTGCGGAGGGGGTCCGCTCGATGGGGTTCCTCAGCCTGGTGTGCGCCAACTACGCGCTGATCTTCGCCAACCGCAGCTTCGGCGCCTCGCCGCTCGCGGGCTTTGCGCGCCCCAATCCGTCGCTCTGGATCAGCGTGGCGTCGGCAGCCGGCGCGATGGTGGCGATCTTTCTCGTGCCGACGATCCGCCGCTTCCTGCACCTCGGGCCGCTACGCAGTGGCCAAGCTCTGCTCTGCGTCGGCGTGGCGGTGGTGCTGCTCTGCGCGCTCGGGCTGGTCAAGCTCGCCGTGCGCGCGCGGCCATAAACTCAAGGCCTTATAATTCAATTGGTTACAATGACATGCCTGCGGTAAGCCGCTGGGCCGCAGCCGCGTTCTATACTGACAGGCAGCCCGAATGGCGGGCGCGCCGGCCCGAACGAAGGCGTTCGGGGTCAGTCCAAGCAGTAGTGGCAGAAAGCGCATGAGAACCATGGCACGAATCAGGAACGGCATCATCGGTGCGGCAGTGCTGGCGGCTTCGCTCTCACTGGGGATGGCCCCAGCGACGGCGCAGGAGCACGGTTTCCATGGAGGAGGAGGAGGGCACTTCGAGGCTCGCGGTGGCGGCGGCCCGCATTACGGAGGCCACTTCGGCGGTGGTCCGCGCTATGCCGTGCCGCAGCACTGGTCGGGCATGCACCCGCACTGGGAGGGCGGACCGCGTCCGGGCTACTGGGCACGGCCGTGGGGTCCGCGCTGGGTGCCTCACTATTGGGGCGGCGGCTATTGGCGCGGTGCGTTCTGGCCGCACGTCTATCTGGGCTGGGACTTCCCGTGGTTCCTGGCGACCCTCCCCGTGGGTTATGCCACCTACTACTGGGGTGGCGTGCCGTACTACTACTGGCAGGGCGTTTACTACGCCTGGAATCCTGACTACGGCAATTATGTAGTGACTGACCCACCCCCGCTCACCGGCGGGGTGGAGGAGGGCGCCACGGCGCCACCGGCTGCCGGTCAGCCCGGGGAGACCGCTGGGCGCGGAGCCATGAGCCTCTTCGTCTACCCGAAGAACGGTCAGAGCGATCGGCAGACGCAGAACGATCGCTATCAGTGCCACCAGTGGGCGGTCGGCCAGACCGGCTTCGATCCCACCAATTCAGCCAATGAATCGCAGGCCGCCACCGCGACGCCGGAGAATTACAAGCGCGCCGTGACAGCGTGTCTCGAAGCACGCGGCTACAGCGTGAAATAACCGGAGGCGCGACAGCCGGCGCAGGACGTGCCGGCTCGTGACGTGATAGCGTGGGGACGATCCAGTCCCCACGCCGAGACCGTCGTCATGCCGCAACCTGCTCCGATCGTATTCCTGTTCGACGTCGACAACACACTGCTCGACAACGACGCCGTGCAGGAAGATTTGAGCACGCACCTCGAGCGGGAGTTCGGCCGCGCGCAACGGGATCGCTACTGGTCCATCTTCGAGGCGTTGCGCGCCGAGCTCGGCTACGCGGATTATCTCGGCGCCCTGCAGCGGTACCGCCTGGAGAATCTCGATGAGCCGCAGCTCCTGCTGATGTCGTCTTTTCTGATCGACTACCCGTTTGCGAATCGCCTGTACCCGGACGCGCTGGAGGTGTTGGCGCACTGCCGCAGCTTCGGGCCGACCGTCATCCTGTCGGATGGCGACGTGGTGTTCCAGCCGCGCAAGGTGCGCCGCTCCGGCCTGTGGGATGCAGTCGAGGGGCGAGTGCTCATCTATCTGCACAAGGAGCGGATGCTCGACTCCGTGAAGCGGCGCCATCCGGCGGCTCGTTACGTGATGGTGGACGACAAGCTGCGTATCCTCACCGCGATGAAGGGCGCGTGGGGGGACTCCCTGACGACCATCTTCCCGCGGCAGGGTCACTATGCGCTGGATCCGAAGGAGACTGCCGCCTATGCGGCCGCGGACCTGACCGTGGAGCGGATCGGCGATCTGCTGGAGTGGCGCAGTTAGCGCGTGCCGGGAGTCTCGGCCTTCGCGGCCGGCTCGGCAAGTAACACCAGCGAGCACTCCGCGCGCTCGAGCAGTGCCGAGGCGAGGTCGCCGAAGTTGAGCGGATCGCCGGGCCTCGGGCTGACACCCATGACCAGCAGGTCGTGCCGTCCGGCGCCGATCTCACGCAGTATGGCGGTCTCGGCCTCCCGGTGGCTGCGCACGGCGGAGCGCACGTTGACCGAATAAGCGCGCGCGAGCTGCACGATCTCATCGGTGATGGGGTTGGTGGACAGCTCCTCGGCGACGAAGTCCTGCCTGCCGAAGAGCGCGCCGAAACGATCGCGCAGCGGCCGGCGGCCGGTGTTGCGTGCCGCGATGTGCAGGGCCGTGACCGAGCCGCGCGAGCCCTGCGCCAGCGCCACGGCGAGCTCCGCCCCGCGGCGTGAGACGCTGGTTCCCGACACCGGCACCAGGATGTTCAGCGGCGCCCGCAGCCTGCCCGAGCGGTGCTCGCGCCGCGCGAGCACCACCGCGAACGGCCCCGAGAACTCGGCGGCGCTCTGCGCGATCTCGCGGTAGAACTTCGGGCCCCGGGCGGCGGGCTCGCGGCCGATGAGGAGCAGGCCGTATCCCTTGCGATCCTCGGTGCGGATCGCATCGCCGCCGGGCTGCGGCTCCTCCACCCGCAGTGTCAGGTCGAGCCGCTCTGCGGCGCCGTTTTCCGCGCCGCCCGACTCGGCTGCCTCGCGGATGACGGCCGTCGTGCGCTCGGCTTTGGCGCCTTCCGCCGACGTGCGCTCGAAATGCAGCGCGGTGGCGGGAATCTGCCGCACGCCGGCGATGAGCCCCGCCAGGCGCGAGGCGAGCTGACCGCTCGGGCTGGAGTCGGCCGCGAGCAGCAGCCGTTCGACACGCGAGAGAAAGCCCCGCTCCTCCAGAGCTTCGCGTTCGAGGCGCGCGGCTTCCTCGGGCCGCATCGGCAGGCGCTGCAGCGCCCAGCGCAGCATCGGCGGCATGGCAAGGGTCGTCACCAGAGCCATGACCACGATCGCGGTGAAGAAGCTCTCATCGATGAGACCCATGGAAAGGCCGATGGAGGCGATGATCACCTCCGTCGATCCGCGTGCGTTCATGCCGCTGCCGACGGCGAGCGACTCCGCGCCCGAGAGCCCCGCGAGACGGCCGCCCAGGACCGCCCCCGAGAACTTGCCGACGCTCGCCACGACGATGAGGCCGGCAGTGAGCATCAGCATGTTGGGACGTCCAAGAGCGGCGACGTTGGTGGCGAGGCCCGCCAGGCCGAAGAACACCGGCATGAAGAGCGCCACGATCAGGCCCCGGAGCTGCTCCTCGATGTGCCGCGTCAGGATGGGCGACTCGCCGATCAGAATGCCGGCGACGAAGGCGCCGAGCACGGTCTGGACACCGATCCCGTCAGTCGCGAGCGCCATCAACCCCATGATCACCAGGATGACGGTGATCACCGGCAGCTCGCTCACGAAGTGATCGTTGGTCCAGCGGATTACGTTGAAGACGAGTCGCCGTCCCACGGTGATGCTCAACACGAGAAACACGACGGTGCCCAATACGCTGCGCAGCAGGCCGCCGACATCGATGCCGCCGCGTTGGGCGAGCCCCAGGAGCACCGAGACGAATATCCACCCGATCGCATCGTCCATGATTGCGGCGGCCAGGATGATCTGGCCGACCGTTCGGCGGATGAAGCCCAGCTCGCGCACGAGCGCCGCGACGATCTTGACCGACGATACGGAGAGGGCGGTGCCGATGAAGAGCCCGAGCAGGAGACGCTCGTGCGGCCTGACCAGCATCGCGGCCGGCAGCAGCTCGATTGCCAGCAGGCCGAACAGGAAGGGCACGGCGATGCCGGCCAGCGAGACGCTGACGGCTGCGCGTCCGGAGTTGCGCATGACGGAGAGGTCGGTCTCCATGCCGGTGAGCAGCAGAAGCAGCAGCACCCCGAGCTGCGCTACCGCATCGAGCATCGCCCGCTGCGGCGGAGCTTGTGGAAAGAGGGCGAGCTCGGCCGCATGCGACACGTGGCCGAGGACCGAGGGACCGAGGACGATGCCGGCGAGGAGCTGCCCCATGACCGGCGGCTGGCCCCAGCGGGAGAGGAGCTCGCCGAGCAAGCGCCCGACGAGCAGCAGCACCACGATCTGCGACAGGAAGACGGCGGCCGACGCGCCCAATTCCGAAGGATGCAAGCCGGTCACCCTGGTAACTTTTCCTCGTGAGAGTGTAGCGGGCCACGCATGCCTCGGGCCATGCCATAATTCGGGCATGCTGCCGGCCGAGGTTCTTTCCGCGCCAGCGAGCGCCGCGGGGTCTCTGGCCTCGAGGTATGCCAGCGCGACCATTCTGATCTGCCGCCCGAATACCCGCCTCGGCAACACCCTGTTGATGACGCCGCTCCTCGAGGAGATCGAGGCCACGCTGCCGTCGGCCCGCGTGGAGATCCTGACGGCGTGCCCGGCCGCGCACGAGGTGTTCCGTGAGTTTCCGTCCGTCAGGCGCGTACACCAGTTGCCGTTTCGCGGGGTCCGCCGTCCTTTGCGGCATCTGCTGACGCTGCTGCGCGTTAGACGGATCCGCTACGACGTCCTCATCGATCCCTGTCCGAGGTCCTGGACCGGACGCTTTCTGACGAGGCACCTGGCGGCGCGGCTCAAGCTCGGCTTTGCCAGCGGCCACAAAGACGCTGGCGTCGACATCAGCGTTCCCTTCGAGGGCGCGCCGCCGCACATGGGCGACTACCCAGTGTATCTGCTGCGGCGGGGGCTCTTCGGGCTCGATCAGGACTCGGCGGCGACGGATGCGCCCAATCTCAGCATCCGGCTGACGGATGCCGAGCGCTCGGCGGCGAGCGATGAGATCAGGCGAGTCCTTGGAGCTGGCGGCTCGGGTCCCGTCGTGGCTGTTGCAGCGCACGCGACCGGGGCGAAGCGTTTCAGCGTCGATTGGTGGCGTCTCATGATCGCCAACCTGCGCACACGCCTGCCGTCCGTGCGGGTGATCGAGATCAGGCCACCGAACGGTATGGCGGCGCTACCGGACCTGCCCGCGTACTACTCGCGCCACGTGCGTCAGGTCGCCGCGGTGGCCGCCGCGTTGGATTGTTTCGTATGTGCGGACTCCGGCCTCATGCATCTCAGTGCGGCCACCGATGCGACGACCGTCGGGCTCTTCAAGGTGACGGAGCCGCGGCTCTACGTGCCGCGCCGCAGCGGGAGCTGTGCACTGACCGCCAGCGACGGTGCCCCGGAGCGGGTGGCTGACCGGGTCGCGCAACTGCTGGTGCGGGCGGACTGAGTGCACCGCTCGCTGTCGCCCTAGGCCGTCACTTGCAAGTGACCGGCTAGGAGCGAGGCGTGATCCGCGCTCGGCCCCACCAGGATCTCGATCGCTCCCGGCTCCAGCACCGTCTGCAGATCGGGCCCGAGCGAGCGCAGCTCGGCGATCGGCAGACGCAGAGTCAAGGTGCCGCGCGCGCCCGGATCCAGGGTGATCTTGCCCACACCATGCAGCTCGAGCACGGGGGGCGCGACGCGCGATTTCAGGCGGCGCACGAAGAGGAAGACGGTCTCCTCTGCTTTGCGGCCGCCTCGGTTCTCGACGTCGACCTGGATTTCCACCGTGTCCGCCGCCGTGGCGGATTCCCGGCTGAGCCGCAGGTTGCCCAGGGTGAAGCGGCCGTACGTCAGGCCGTGTCCGAAAGGGAAGAGCGGCTCGGGGGACTCGTCGATGTACCGGCTCGCGAAGGGGCCGGTCGGATCGGCGGGCCGGCCGCTGTTGCGATGGCCGAAGTACAGCGGTATCTGTCCCACGGCGCGCGGCCAGGTGACCGGCGTCCGCGCACTGGGGGAGCTGCGTCCGGTCAGGATATCAGCGACGGCGTGCCCGGCCTCACTGCCGGGGAACCAGGCGGCGAGCAGCGCGCTCGCTTGCTCCGCCAGCCAGGGGACGATGAGCGGCCGGCCGGAGAAGAGCACGGCGATGACCGGAATCTGCCGTGCGCCGGCGCGTTGCAACACCGCTTCCGCCAACTCCCGCTGGCGGCCCGGCAGCCCCGGGTGGGCGCGCGATGCCGCCTCACCGCTCATCGTGGCCGCCTCGCCCAGACACAGGACTACGGCTTCGGCGCCGTCGCAGAGCTCCACGGCGGCCGCAATACCGCGATCACCGAGGTCGGCGATGTCGACGCCGCCGGCGTGGAGGATCTGCGCCTGCGGCAGCGCCGCGCGCATGCCCGCGAGCACGCCGACTTGCGCCTCCGGCTGCGCGGCGCACCACCAGGGGCCCCGCATCTCGGCGGGCGCATCGGCCAGAGGTCCTATGAGTGCGAGGCGCCGGATTCCGCGGGCGAGCGGCAGGGCATCATCGCGATTGCTCAGCAGGACGATCGAGCGTGCGCCGATGTTCCGGGCCAGGCGGCGCCGCTCCGCTATCGCGGCCGGGCTTTCGGGCGCCCCACCGCGGCCATAGGGATCCTCGAACAGTCCGAGCCGGAGCTTCAGGGTCAGCACCCTGCGCACGCACTCGTCGATCTCCGCGATGCTCACCAGACCTCGCTCGAGCGCTACCGGCAGGCCCTCGAGGTAAGCGCCCGAGACCATGTCGATGTCTACTCCCGCCCTGAGCGCGAGGGTCGCCGCCTCGACCAGATCGCTCGCCACGCCGTGTGCCATCAGCTCGGCAACGGCGTTGTAGTCGCTGATCAGAACGCCATCGAAGCCGAGCTCCCGGCGCAGCCGCCCGCGCAGCATGCCCGCATGGGCGGTCATGGGAATGCCAGCGAGGTCCGTGAAGGCGGGCATCACCGCCGCGACGCCGGAGCCGACAGCGGCAGCGAAGGGCGGCATATGGACTTCCAGAAGCGTCCGCTCGGAGATGTCCACCGAGGCGTACTCGCGTCCGGCGGTCACGGCTCCGTAGCCGCAGAAGTGCTTCGCCACGGCCGCGATCGAGTCGGCTGCCGCGAGATCGCTGCCCTGGAAGCCGCGTACCTTGGCCTCGGCCAGGCGGCACCCCACCCACGGGGACTCGCCTGGACCTTCGATGATGCGTCCCCAGCGTGGGTCGCGGGCCACATCGAGCATGGGCGCGAAGGCCATATTGATGCCGTCCGCAGCCGCTTCGCGGGCTGCTTCCCGCGCCGTCAGCGCCCAGGCCTCGGGATCGAATAGCGCCACTTCCGCCAGGGGCGCCGGAAAGAGCGTGCGGTGGCCATGGATGACGTCGAGCCCGATGAGCAGCGGGATTCCCAGACGGGATTCTTCGACTGCGACCCGCTGGATTTCGCGAGCGGCGTCGGCCCCGATAAGATTGAGGAGATTGCCGATCCTGCCGGAGCGGATATCGTCGGTCGAGTGGCCGCTGATCACCGGTCCGGTCACGGTGTGGCTCGCGGCCATCATGGTGAGCTGACCCAGCTTCTCGGTCAGCGTCATGCGCTCGATGAGCGCCTCGATGCGCCGTGCGTCTTGCGGTTTCGATGTCCTCATGAGGTGTTCCGGATTGCGAGTGAGCGGCCGGTTACGATGAGCACGATGATAGATCGCGCCGACGACAGCAGCGACAGCCATCCGCCGGAAACGGAGGCTGCCCACTCAGGCCTCGGGGCGCAGCTCGCCATGGTGCTGCGGTCGCTGCGCGCCTCGCCGGCGGGCAAGTCGCTGATCGTGCTCAACACGGCGATCTTCGTCGTGATCGTGGCCACCGCCTACGGCCAGGTGCGCCTCAACAGCTGGAACCAGCCCTTCTACGATGCGCTGACCCGGCGCGACTTCCACGACTTTCTCTATCAGCTCGGGACGTTCTTCGTGATCGCGAGCAGCCTCCTGGTCCTCAACGTGGCGCAGCGCTGGCTGGTGGAGGCCTTGAAAGTGCGGCTGCGCGAGGGCCTGGTGGGGGATCTCATCCGCGACTGGATGAGTCCGCGGCGCGCCTTCTGGCTCGCCAACGCCGGTCCCATGGGCGTCAATCCCGACCAGCGCATGCACGAGGATGCGCGCCATCTGTGCGAGCTCTCGGCGGACCTCGGTACCGGCCTGCTGCAGGCTTCGGTGCTGCTCGTCACCTTCATCGGCATTCTCTGGGTGCTCTCCCGGGGCTTCACCATCACGGTCGGCAGCCACGTGGTCGCGGTACCCGGGTACATGGTGTGGGCCGCCATCCTCTATGCGGGATTCGGCTCGCTCCTTTCCTACTGGGTGGGCGGCAGCCTGATCGGGCGCAACGCCGAGCGCTACGCGCGCGAGGCCGATCTGCGCTTCGCGCTGGTGCGGGTGAACGAGCATCTGGACGGCATCACTCTCGCGGCGGGGGAGGAAGGCGAGCGGCGGCGGCTCGAGCACAACCTCGAAACGGTGCTGCAGGCCACCTGGCGCCTGGTCACGGGGCTCACCAATCTCACCTGGATAACGGCCGGCTTCGGCTGGGTGATGATCGTGGCGCCGATCCTCGTGGCGGCGCCGCTCTACTTCGCCGGCAGGCTGACCTTCGGCGGCATGATGATGGCCGCGGCCGCCTTCACCCAGGCGCAGTCCTCGCTGCGCTGGTTCGTCGACAACTTCAGCCAGATCGCCGACTGGCGCGCGACCCTGCTCAGGGTGGCGAACTTCCGCCGCGCCGTCGTGACCACGGACGTCAAGCACGAGGTCGAGAGTCACATCACCTACGCCGAAGGCGCCGCCGGCCTGATCATCATCGAAGGTCTCGAGATATCGTCACCCGCCAGCCACGACATGCTCAGGGAGAGGATGGTGGAGGTGCGTGGCGGTGAGCGGCTCCTCATCGTCGGCGAGCCCGGAACCAACAAGACGCTGTTGTTCCGCGCCCTCGCGGGACTCTGGCCGCTCGGCACCGGCAGGGTCGTCATGCCCGCCGGCGAGCAGATTCTCTACTTCCCGCGCGGCACGCCCTATCTGCCGCAGGGATCGCTGCGCGAAGTGCTGGCGTATCCGCTGAAGCCCGACGGCTTCGACGCGGACGCCTGTGCCCAGGCGCTGCGCCGGCTCGGGCTCGATCGGCTCGTACCACTCCTCGACGTCTCCCGGCGCTGGGACCGGGAGTTGAGCGAGGACGAGCAGCTGGCGCTCGCCTTCGCGCGGGTGCTGCTGCAGGCGCCGGGGTGGCTCCTCATCGATGACGTGTTCGGCTCGCTCGACGGCGACACCCTCGAGCGGGTCATCGAGATGTTCGGCCACGAGCTCGCGCACACCGCCGTCATCCACATCGGCGGCGCGCAGGCGCGTGATCCGCTTTTTGCCCGCGTGGTTCATCTGATCAAGAGTCCCGGAGGAAGGAGTTGAGTCCCGTGCCCGATACCGACCGATCCGAGGAAATGAGTCCCGCGCGGCTCGCCACCCTGGGCGATGAGGAGTTGCTCGAGCGCGTGCAGCGGCAGACTTTCCGGTTCTTCTGGGAGGCTGCGCATCCGCTGAGCGGGCTCGCGCCCGACCGGCGTCCGGGCTGGAACGGACAGAGCGGCGATCTGGTCGCGACCGGCGGCTCCGGCTTCGCGATCATGGTGCTCGTGGTCGCCGTGGAGCGCGGCTGGGTCACGCGCGATCAGGCCCTCGAGCGGCTGGGAGCCATGTTGGAGGTCCTGATCCGGGCCAGCTGTTATCACGGCGCGCTGCCGCATTTCCTCGACGGCCGCACCGGAGCCACGATCCCCTTCTCGCGCAAGGATGATGGCGGAGATCTCGTGGAAACGGCCTTTCTCTGCATGGGACTGCTCATCGCGCGCCAGTATTTCGCGCGTGATACCGCCGCGGAAACGAGAGTGCGGAACCTCACGACATGGCTGTGGGAGGACGTGGAGTGGGACTGGTATGCGCGCGGCGCGCGCGGCGTCCTCTATTGGCACTGGAGTCCCAACAACGGCTGGGCGCTCGAGCACGAGATCCGCGGCTGGAACGAATGCCTCATCGCGTACGTGCTGGCCGCGGGCGCGCCGCGTTACCCGATCGATCCGCACATCTATCACCGCGGCTTCGCGACCGGGCGCGACTTCATCAACGGCAGGAGCTGGAGCGGTATCGAGCTGCCGCTCGGGCCGGCCTGGGGCGGCCCGCTCTTCTTCGCGCACTACTCGTTCTGCGGCCTCGATCCGCGCGGGCTCGTGGACCGCTACGCGAGCTATTGGGAGCAGAACCTGCGGCACGTGCGCATCAATCATGCGCACTGCGTCGCCAATCCCAACCATCATCGCGCGTACGGCGAGCACTGTTGGGGCCTGACCGCGAGCGATGACCCCGACGGATACGCGGTGCATGCGCCGGACAGCGACAACGGCACGATCGCGCCGACCGCGGCGCTCGCGAGCTTCCCCTACGCGCCCGCGGAGGCGATGAAGGCGCTGCGGCATTTTCTCGGCACGTTCGGCGAGAGGATCTGGCGGCGCCACGGGTTCGTCGACGCCTTCTGTCCGCAGCGCGACTGGTACGCGGACAGTCATCTTGCGATCGACCAGGGTCCGATCATTCTCATGATCGAGAATTTTCGCTCGGCGCTGCTCTGGAAGCTCTTCATGAGCGTGCCCGAGGTGCGCACGGGGCTGCGCCGGCTCGGCTTCTCGAGCCCGCACCTTCCGGGATGAGAACGATGGCAGCGGCGACGCTCTGCTCCTGGATCGACCGGCAATACGCACATGCCGCGCGGCAGATGCTGCGCAGCATCTCGCCGCTCGGCATCGTCAAGACGCGCCCTGGCTTCGATCAGATAATTCATCCGCTGCCGGGCGCAGTGGTCGCCTCGCCCGTTCCCGCCTCCTACGATCCGGATCCGGATTATTTCTTTCACTGGTATCGCGACTCGGCGATCATCATCGACGCCCTGCGGCTGCTGCACGCCGAGGGGGCGGCCGCCGAGGGCCCGCGGCTCTTCGGCGAGTTCGTGCGCTTCAGCGCGGCGCTCTCGCGGCTCGATGGCCGCAGTCTCGTGGCCGCTTCCGGCCAGTGGCGCTCGCGGGTGGCGGCCGACTTCGTGCAGTTCCTGCGCCCGGACGCCGACCTTCGGGCCAGCCACGGCGAGGTGATTGCGGGGGAGACGCGTGTCAACCCGGACGGCACTCTCGATATTTCCAAGTGGGCGCGGCCGCAGAACGACGGGCCCGCGTTGCGGGCGCTCACGATCCTGCGCTGGTTGGACAGTGCGTCCCTCGATCCCGGGCTGCTGGCGGCCTGCGCGGGGCTGCTGAGCGAAGACCTGCGCTTCACGCAAGCTCACTGGCGGGAGCCGTGCTACGACATCTGGGAGGAGGAGCGGGGACTGCATTACTTCACTCTGTGTGTCAGTGCGCAGGCGCTCGAGGATGGCGCCGCGTGGCTGGACACGCGAGGAGAGAGCGAGCAGGCGCGGAGTTTCCGGACGGAGAGCCAGACGATACGTGAAGCGTTGGACGGGTACTGGCTGGCGGACCGCGGCTACTACCGCTCGCGGGTGCTCGATACCGGCGAGCCGTCGGCCAAGGAGCTCGATATCGCGGTCATTCTCGCGGCGCTGCAGGCTTCCGACCACTGCGCCACCCACTCCGTGGGCGATCCGCGGATACATGCCACTCTCGGCGTGCTCGACAGCGTGTTCGAGGCGGACTATCCGATCAATCACGGCAGGCCGCCGGCGCGTGGGGCCGCGCTTGGGCGGTACCGCGCCGACCGCTATTATTCCGGCGGCGCCTACTACTTCTCGACACTGGCGGCCGCCGAGCTCTGCTTTCGCGCCGCCAGCCGCGGCGGCGGACGCGATGCTCTGCTCGCGCGCGGCGACCGATATCTCGAGACCGTTCGCGCCTTCACCCCCGAAAGCGGCGACATGTCAGAGCAGTTCGATCAGCGCACCGGCGAGCAGACCTCGGCCAAGCATCTCGCATGGAGCTACGCGGCTTTCATTTCCTGCGCGGCGGCGCGGCGCGGCGCGGTTGGCCGCCAGGGCGGCCCGGGCCGTGCCCCGGGCCCGGCTCCGTAGGCCAGGCGCATGCGAAGAGCTTTCGGTCTCGTCCTCTCGATCGTGCTGCTGCCGCGGCTCGCCGCGGCGCAGAGCCTCGAGTTCCGCGCGCCGGCGTCGGTCTATGATTCCGCCACCCCGGCAGCGATGCGTGATCTCGCGTCGCGCATCATTCCGGTGTACCGCAACGACAACCACGAGCAGTATCTGACCAACATGTCGGCCCTGCAGCTCGTGGCCGGCGCCTTCGAGCCCGCCTACTCGGCGCGGCTCGAGCTGCAGGGGCTGCGCGGCGGCAGCGCCCGCCGGCCGCCGGCGGATCCGGCGCTGATCTACGACCTTTACGCGCACGCCAAGGCGCTGCAGGCGCAGTACCGGTTGCCCTTGGCGCAGGCGTTCGATCTCGCCTTCTGGGAGACCATTCCGGTCTTCGACAACATCGACGCCTACCGCGTCGAATCCTGGCTCGAGGCGCCGCCCGCCGCCTACGCCGCGGCGCTGCAGTCGAGCTTCGACCGCTTGCGCGGCCACGGGCGGATCACCCAGCGCGAGGCGCTCGGGCTCATTTGGCAGTATCTCGCTTTCGATACGTATCGCAGCCTCGCGCCGGTCGCTCCCGGGCTGATCTCGCTCGATCAGGATCGGCGCTACATCATCCAGGATGACGTCGTGATCGACACGCCCGGCCACGGCAAGGTACCCGCGCTCCTCATCCGACCCCGCAGCTCCAGCGGATTGCTGACGACGCTACTCGAGTACCGTATCGCCCCAGGGGGCGAGAACGAGGCGATCCAGGCAGCCGCGTACGGTTTCGCGAGCGTGGTTGCCTTCACGCCGCGCGTGCGTGCGGGCCGACACGCTTGGCAGGTGGTGCCGTTCGAGGGCGAGGGGGAACGGGCCGACGCGGTGATCGGTTGGATCGCCAAGCAGCCCTGGAGTGACGGGCAGGTCGGGATGTATGGGGACGGCTACGGCGGGTTCGTCGCGTGGGCGGCGGTGAAGGGGCTGCCACAACAGCTCAAGGCGATCGCCGCTGCCGACGCGATGGCACCGGGGGTCAACTTTCCGTTCGATCGCGGCATCGGGCTGAACTCCGCGTATTGTTGGTTGCAACGCATCGAGACGGAGCGCGACCAGAGCGCCGCCGCGACGGAGGCGAGCCCGGCCACGATGCCGCAGGTTGCGCCCGATACCGCGGCGGCGGGCGCCGGCGGCGCAGCGACGGCTTCGCCGGGCAGCCCGGACTGGTGCCGGGCGCTCGATGCCAGGTGGTATGCGAGCGGCAAGCCGTTCCGCGATCTACCGCGGCTCGGCGGCCGCCCGAGCCCGATCTTCCGCCGCTGGCTGGCGCATCCCGCGTACGATGACTACTGGCGGCGCCTGGTCCCCTCGGCGCGGGAACTGGCTCATCTCGACATCCCCGTGCTCTCCATGAGCGGGTACTACACTCCCGGTGAGGCAGGAACGCTCTTCTACTTCCTGCAACACTACGCGCACGATAGCCACGCAGACCAGATACTGCTCGCGGGTCCGTACGACCGTGCCGAGATGCGGCAGGGGACGGCGCAGGCGGTGCTGTACGACTACCGCGCGGACGCCGCGTCGGTCATCGATCTGCGGCAGGTCGAGCTGCAGTGGTTCGCGTATCTGTTCCTCAACGGCAAGAAGCCGGCGCTACTCGCGGACCGTGTCAACCTGCAAGTCATGGGCGCCAACGCGTGGCAGCACGCCGGCGCGCTGGACGATCTCGCCAAGGACCGGGCGCGGCTCTACCTCGCCCCCGAGCCGGACGGCGGCTCGGGGCTGCTGACACCGCGCGAGCCGGCGAGCCGCGCGGCCATCCATCTCACGGTCAATCTGGTGCGCCGCGATGGGGGCGGCGCGCCTGCGCCGCGCAGCTTCGTGACCGGCAGCGTGCCGGTGGAGAACGGCTTCGCTTTCGTGAGTGGTCCGTTGCCCGGCGGGCTCGAGATCGCGGGCCGATTCAGCGGGCGACTGCTCGTGCGGGTCAACAAACGCGACCTGGACCTCACCGTCGCGCTGTACGAGCTGTTGCCCGACGGTAACTACTTCCATCTGTTCGAGCCCGCGGAGGAGTTTCGCGCGAGTTATCTGCACGCGCCGGGCAGCCGCCGTCTGCTCGCGCCCGGCGCGGCCGAGTCGCTCGACTTCACCAGCGTGCGCATCACGGCCGTACGCGTCGAGTCGGGTGCCCGCCTGGTGATGGTGTTGCGCGTCAGCAAGCTTCCCGACCGCGAGATCAACTATGGATCGGGCAGGGCCGTCAGCGGTGATTCCATCGCCTCGGGCCGCACGCCCGTGAAACTCAGCCTGCTGCGCGGCAGCTACCTCGACCTGCCGATTGCCGAGCAGACGCCTACGCCGCGGCAGCCTGTTTCCCGTCACTGACAGGGAACCGCGCGTGCGGCGAGGCGTTGCCCTGACGGGTGCTTTCGAGGCCTGAAGGGCCGAGGAGAAGCTTATGATGACTGCTGGCAGAGCTGGGTGGCTCACGGCTTCGCTCATGGCGGTGGCGCTCGCCGGTTGCGCGACGACGCACGGCGGCCTGAACAGCTCCGCCGACAGGTTGGATCGCAACGCGCAGGCGTTTGCGCAGGACAGCGACACCGAGGACGCGCGGGATTTCGCCGACCGGGCGCATGAGTTCCGCCGCGCGGTCGAGGACGAAGATGCGGACAACAGAGACGTGAAGGCGTCCTTCGATGAGCTGTCGCGCAGCTATCACGCGCTGCGGGACGATGTCGAGCGCTCGGATGACACGCATGCGAGGCACGACCTGCAACCCGTGACGCAAGCCTATCTGGACGTCGAGGACAACATGGGCGGCGCGCACGCGTCGAGCCGCTATTCGGACGAGGACTACGACCGCGGTCCGGGCGGCTGAGCGCGACCTCTAGCCGGCACTGCGCTAGGATAGGCGCATGCCGGCAACCCGTCCCGCCACCATATCGGTCATCGACTCGCACACCGCCGGCGAGCCGACGCGGCTCGTCGTCGAGGGCGGGCCGCCGCTCGGCGACGGTCCGCTCGAGGAGCGGCTGCGGCGCTTCCGCGAGGAGCAGGACCACTATCGCCGTGCGATCGTCAACGAGCCGCGCGGATCCGATACCGTGGTCGGCGCGCTGCTCTGCCGGCCTCACCGCCAGGACTGTCAGGCGGGAGTGATCTTTTTCAACAACGTCGGCTATCTGGGAATGTGCGGGCACGGCACGATCGGCCTCATCGCCTCGCTCGCCGCCGCCGGCCGCTGCGCGCCCGGGCCGATCCGCATCGATACCCCGGTCGGGCCCGTGGATGCGCGCCTGCACGAGGACGGCCGGGTCGATGTCGCCAACGTGAAGAGCTTTCGCAAGGCACGCCAGGCCTGCGTTTCCCTGCCCGGAATCGGCGAGATCCGCGGCGATGTCGCCTGGGGCGGCAACTGGTTCTTCCTCGCCGAGGCGCCGACGGTCGCGATTGCGCTCGGCAACGTCGCGGAGCTCACGAGCCTGGCGACGCGCCTGCGCCGTGCGGTCAACGAGCAGGGCTTCCCCGAGGTCGATCACGTGGAGCTCTTCGGACCCCCGGCCGGTCCGGGCGCGAGCAGCCGCAATTTCGTGCTCTGCCCCGGCGGCGCTTACGACCGCTCACCGTGCGGCACGGGCACCAGCGCGAAGCTGGCGTGCCTGGCGGCCGATGGCAAGCTCGAGGAGGGCGAGCCGTGGGTGCAGGAGAGCCTGATCGGCAGCACCTTCACGGGCCGCTATCACTGGCACGATCGCGGCAAGGGCGAGATCGTGCCGATCATCACCGGGCGCGCGTACGTGACCGCGGAATCGGTCCTGCGTCTCGATCCCGACGATCCCTTCCGTTGGGGTATCGTCCCGGGATGATGCGAGCACTCATCATCCCCGTCACGCCCTTCCAGCAGAATTGTTCGCTCATCTGGGACGAGGACAGCCGGCAAGGCGCGGTGGTCGACCCCGGCGGCGAGATCGAGCGTGTCCTCGCCGAAGCGGACCAGCGCGGCGTGGCGCTCGAGAAGATTCTGCTGACGCACGCGCATCTCGATCATTGCGCCGCCACCGCGCAGCTCGCGCGCGTACGGGCGCTGCCCGTCGAGGGTCCGCAGCGCGAAGATCAATTCTGGATCGAGGCCTTGCCGCAGGCGTTCGGGTTTCCGCCGTCACCGGCCTTCGAGCCCGACCGCTGGCTCGAGCACGGTGACCGCGTGACCGTGGGCACACAGACTCTCGAGGTACTGCATTGTCCGGGACACACGCCCGGACACGTGGTGTTCTTTCATCCCGGGGACCGCTGTGCGTGGGTGGGCGATGTGCTCTTCGCCGGCTCGATCGGCCGCACCGATTTTCCACGCGGCAACCATGCTGCCCTGATCAGCTCGATTCGCGACCGTCTCTTTCCGCTCGGCGACGACGTGCGTTTCGTGCCGGGGCACGGCCCGATGTCGACCTTCGGCGCGGAGCGCAGGGCCAATCCCTACGTGGCGGACCGACTGTTTGCCAAGAGTTGAGGTGAGAATCGCATGACAAAATCGTCTGGAGCGATCTTGGACGGCGGCAGCCGGCCCGAAGGGGTTTCCTGGTGAGTATCCACTCGCGAACGAGGGTCTCAGAGGGCGCAGGGATGGGGCCGAGCAGCGGCGCGCAACTGCTCGTGGCAGCTCTGGAGAACGAGGGCGTCAAGCGGATATTCGGCGTCCCGGGGGAGGAAAACCTCGACGTCGTCGAGGCACTCCGTCGCTCGAGCATCGAGTTGGTATTGACGCGCCACGAGCAGGCGGCGGCGTTCATGGCGGCTACCCACGGCCGTCTGACGGGTGAGGCGGGCGTGTGCCTCACGACACTGGGACCCGGAGCGTTGAACCTGACGACCGGTGCCGCCTATGCGCAGCTCGGCGCCATGCCGATGGTCATGATCACCGGGCAGAAGGGCGTCCTCAGCCGCAAGCAGGCGCGATTCCAGATCGTCGATATCGTCTCGACCATGACGCCTCTCACCAAGATGGCGCAACGCATCATCGGCACCGCGACCATCCCGTCGATGGTGCGGGAGGCATTCCGAGTCGCGCACCAGGAGCGTCCCGGTCCGGTGCACTTGGAGTTGCCGGAGGACGTGGCCGCGGAAGATGCGCCCGACGTGCCGCTCGTGCCACCGCATCCGACGACGCTGCCGATCGCTAATCCGGCGGCCCTCGACCGGGCTGCCGAGCTCATTCGCGCGGCGCAGTATCCACTGGTGATGCTGGGCGCGGCGGCGAGTCGTCCGCGCCTGGCCGATGCGCTGTCGCAGTTCGTCAGGCGGGTGCAGATCCCGTTCTTCAACACCCAGATGGGCAAAGGCTCGGTGGCTGGCGGCTCCGGGCTCTACATGGGCACGGCGGCGCTCTCGGCGCGCGACTACATCCACCAGGCCATCGATCGCGCCGACCTCATCGTCTCGATCGGCCACGACACGGTCGAGAAGCCCCCGTTCCTCATGGGGTCGGGCGGCCCCACCGTGCTGCACGTGGGATATCTCCCCGCGAACGTCGAGGAGGTGTATTTCCCGCACGCGGAGCTGATCGGCGATATCGGCCCGAGCCTCGCGCTGCTCGCCGACCGGCTGGAGGGCAAGCTGCCGCGGGCGGGCGCGCTGCTGCCGCTGCGCGAGCGCATTCTGGCGCATGTCGCGGAACGGGCCACGGAAAGCCGTTATCCGTTGACGCCGCAGCGAATCGTACACGACGTCCGCCGCGTGATGCCGGAAGACGGCATCGCGTGCCTCGACAACGGCATGTACAAGATCTGGTTCGCACGCGCCTACCGTACGCGTGTCGCCAACACACTCCTTCTCGACAACGCGCTCGCCACGATGGGCGCGGGGCTGCCGTCGGCGATGATGGCAGCGATGCTGTATCCCGACCGGCGAGTGCTCGCCGTATGCGGCGACGGCGGCTTCATGATGAGCTCACAGGAGCTCGAGACGGCGATGCGCCTGCGGCTCAATCTCGTGGTTCTCATCCTGGAGGACAACGCTTACGGCATGATTCGCTGGAAGCAGGCGGCCGACGGATTCCCGGATTTCGGCATGACTTTCGGCAACCCGGACTTCGTCACTTACGCCGCGGCGTTCGGGATGAAGGGCACTCGGGTGGCCAGCGCCGACGGCCTGGCGCCGGCGCTCGAGGCCGCTTTCGCGGCCGGCGGAATGCACCTCGTCGCGGTGCCGGTGGACTACTCCGAGAACATGCGCGTGCTGGTCGAGGAGCTGGGGCGCATCCGAGAGTAAGACGCCGCAGGCCGGGAAATCCTCCAGCCGGCGGCCGCGAGTGCCGCTGCCGGCGCACGGCGTTCGATTTCGTGCGGCGGTCGTGATAGGGTTATCACGAGGGTCCCGGCCCTGCCTGCATGAGCCCACTCACTGACAAAATCACCGCGCCGCCTGTCGCGAACGATCTGGCCGCGCGCTTCTCGGCGCCTCTTCTCAGCTACTTCCTGCGTCGTGTCAGGAATCGCGCCCAGGCCGAGGACCTCGTGCAGGACGCGCTCCTGCGCGTCATCCGCGCCTCCGAGTGCGAAGTGATCGAGCACCCTGAGCGTTATGTCTTCACGGTCGCCGCGAATCTCCTCAAGGACTCGAAGCGGCATGCGGTGCGGCATCCGACCGTCGCTCATGCGGCCGTGGAGGACGAGGCCGGAGACGAGGTCGAGGAGACGCTGATCGACGAGCGCTCGCCGGAGCGTGTTCTCGATGGGGAAACTTCTCTCGCCCAGGTGCTGCAGGCGCTGAGCGAGCTGAGCGAGCTGACACGCAATGTATTCGTCCTCTTTCGGTTGGAGCACATGAAGCAGAAGGACATCGCGGTGCTCTACGGCATCGCGCAGAGCACAGTAGAAAAGCACGTGATGCGCGCCGTGCTGCATCTTGCCAGGAGATGCGGCAGGTCATGACGCGCGCGATCGATCCGGAACGTCTGGAGCAGGCCGCCGCCTGGCGTGCGCGGCTTGCCGATGCCGCCGGCCAGCATGCCGCAGAGTTCTCTTCATGGCTCGCGCAGGACCCGCGTAACCGCAAGGCATGGCGTCGCGTGCAGTCGCCGTGGGACATGCTCGGCCAGCAGGCGACGGCACCGGGCGTCATACGCCTGCGGCACGCCGCTCTTGCGCACGCTCACGGCGCAGTGCGCACCAATCTTTCGTGGCCGACGCGGTTCAGGCGCCCGGCGATGCTCGCGGCCGCAGCCGCCGGGGTGCTCGCTGCGGGGGCATTCCTCTTCTGGCAACAGCACCGGCCGGACATGTTTCAGACGGGATTCGGCGAGCGCCGGGTGGTCACGCTCGCCGATGGGTCGCAGATCACACTCGATTCGCGCAGCAAGGTGACCGTCCGCTACACCGCCGATGCCCGCTCGCTCACCCTGGTCAGCGGGCAGGCGCAGTTCGATGTAGCCCACGACGTCACGCGGCCGTTCTCGGTGACCGCGGAGGGCCACAAGGTGGTCGCGACCGGCACGGCGTTCGATGTGGATCTCCTCGGGCCGAACCTCCTGGTGACTCTGCTCAAAGGTCACGTCGTGGTGGTGCCCCAGAGCGCACCTGCCATTCCCTGGATCCCCGCAGCTCCCTCCTCAGGTCCGGGCTCGGCTACGGTCGCGGGTACCGCCTCGCGCACCGCGAGCGCCGCCGGCGATGCGATGGCCACCATCTATCTCGACCCCGGCGAGCAGCTCGTGATGTCCTCGAGCGACGCGCCGCGGGTCAGCCATGTCGACATCGAGCGTGTAACGGCGTGGGAGCGCGGCGAGATCGTCTTCGACAACGAGGCGCTCGCCAGCGTCATCGAGCGATTGAACCGGTACGGCCCGCGACACATCATCGTCGGCGATGACCACACCGGGAGCCTCCGGATCAGCGGCGTCTTCCACGAGGGCGACGTCGACGGATTCGTCAGCACCATCGCAGCGTACCTCTCCGTTAGCGCGCACGAGCGTCCTGATGGCGACGTGATACTCACTTACCACGTATCCTCCGCAACAGCGACGCGGGCGGGAAGTTCCTGAAGCGGAATTCAGCCTCGGCGTTGTTTTTTCGCCAAAGCAGGAGGATTTCACGACAGACGGCGTCTGTACCCCTGAAAGCCCCGTATCCAGCGGGGCGAGACGAGCAGCGCTCAAGAGGGGGTTGAGAATGACTGTTTCCGCCAGGCGCCGCGCACATCGCGGCGTTTCCCGAGTCTCGATTACCGTAGCCGCGATCCTCGCTTCCACGGCCGGCGCATTCGGCGCCTCCGCCGCGGCGGCGCATGGGCAGGTATTCCATTTCGACATCACGCCGGAGCCCCTCTCGCAGGCGCTGCGGACGTACGCACAGATATCCGGCCAGGACGTCATCTTCACCGAATCCGTGGTAGCCGGCGCGGGTACGGCCTCGCTGGTAGGGGATTACACCGCTGACGACGCGTTGAGCCGCCTGCTCGCGGGCACGCAGCTCGTGGTGGAGCGCTCGCCGTCCGGCGCGCTGATGATCCGCCGCCGCCAGGAGGCGAGCACCGACGCGACGGCCTCGGCCCGGCCGGAGGCACGCGTCGCTCAGGCGGCCACGGCTGCCGCCGATCCCCCGCCGGCCGGCGATCCGCCCGCCGCTGCTCCGCAATCCGATCCGCCGGCCCCGGCCGCAGCGCCGGCCGCCTCGCCGGCGCTCACCGAAGTCGTCGTGACCGGCAGCCGCATAGCGAGCCGCAGCTATACCTCCGACAGTCCGCTCGTCGGCGTGAGCGCCGCGCAAATTGCCGCCACCGGCCAGGTGTCGCTCGATTCGGCCCTCGGGCAGATGCCGCAGTTTGCCGCCGCACAGGGCCAGACCGAAACCGGTGATGCGCAGGGCGCGACCGGCTTCCAGGGCGGCCAGTCCTACTCCGACCTGCGCGGCCTCGGTCCCGAGCGCACCCTGGTGCTGCTCGACGGGCAGCGCCTGGTGCCGACCAATCCCAACGGGGCGGTCGACCTCAACGTCATCCCCATGGCGATGATCGAGGGAGTCGACGTGATTACCGGCGGTGCGTCGGCGGTCTACGGCTCCGACGCCATGGCAGGTGTCGTCAACTTCCGGTTGCGCCAGCACTTCCACGGAATCCAGCTCTCCTACCAGCACGGGGCTACCACCAACGGCTACGGTCCCGAGGACAGCGTCAGCGTGCTGATGGGCGGGAACTTCGACCACAATCGCGGCAACGCGGTGGTCGACCTCGAGTACAACGAGCGCGGCGCGATCACCGGCGCCGACAGCTCGTTCTTTTCGAATGACGTCATCTTCAACCGCGGCGTGGCGCGCGGGCCGGAAGCTATCTTCAATGCGGGCGAGCTCGGCGCCCCCATACCGGTCTCCGCGGTCAATGCGGTGCTGTCCCAGTACGGCGGCTCGATCACGGGGACCGGCAACTACGGCGGCTACCTGGGGATCAACGGTGACGGCTCGCTGTTCACCAGCAAGGACCCCGGCAACTGCGTGCAGAACTACCGCGGCGCAGTCGGCAAGATTCCCGGCCTGGCGATCACGCCGAACTGCAGCGCCGTCGAGTCGTATCTCGGCCCTTATTTCTACGTGCAGACGCCGCTGCAGCGCTACAACTTGTTCTCTCGCGTGACGTACAACGTCAATGACAATGTTCAGGCGTACGGACAAATCAACTTCATGCACTCGACGTCCGGTGACGTCAATGCCGCCTCCTACCTGGGGCCCGGAAAGTTCCTGTACGTCCCCACGAACAATCCGTATGTTTACGGCAACTCGGATCTGAGCGCGATTCTGAACGCTGCGGGAGTGCCGGTAGGGGCCGGTGTGGGCTCGGCGAATACGATCCACATGGAGGACTGGCTGACCAGCCTGGGGCCGCGCATCGAGACCTTCCTGTATAACGACTACCAGTTCACCACCGGGCTGAAGGGCGGGATCGGCGACACGTCTCTCGCCTGGAATGTGTTCGCGTCCTATGGCCAGACGTACATGGAGAACGACGAGCACAACAACGTCAGCCTGCCTGCGCTCGAGAATATCCTGTACGGGACGGCGGGCTACATCGGCTCGGACGGCAGCACCTGCCAGGGTTACGCCTGGAATCCGCTCGGCGGCCAGGCGATGAGCAAGGGCTGTCTGGAATACGCCAACGGCACCGCCAAGAACGACAACCTGCTCACACAGAAGTACTTCGAGGCGGATCTCAGCGGCAACGTGTGGCAGCTGCCGGCGGGGCCGCTCAAGTTCGCCGTGGGCGCCGACTACCGCGGTGACAGCTTCGACTACCAGGCCGACCCGTCGTTGAACCCGGCGTTCAACGTCATGCCCGCGGGCATCCCGGCGGATGTCATCTCGCCATCCTATGACCTGATCAGCTCGGCGGGCGGCACGCAGAACGTTCGCGAGGTGTACGTCGAGCTGCGCGCGCCGCTGCTCACGGACAAGCCGTTCGTCAAGGAGTTGTCGGTGGACGTGGCGGGACGCCATTCGCAGTACGACCTCTTCGGTGGCGCCAACACGTGGAAGGCCGACCTGCACTGGCAGACGACCGATGCGGTGGCCTTCCGCGGCGGCTACGAGCGGGCGTTCCGTGCACCTAGCCTGCAGGATCTCTACAACCCGACCGTTCAGGCGCAGGATTCGCTGAGCGTCGATCCCTGCAACTACAACAGCAGTTACCGCACCGGCGCGAACGCGGCGCAGGTGACGGCGCTGTGCACGGCGCAGTCGGCGGCTGCGGGGTCTTCGTCGTTCGATTACGGGCTGCAGTCGGCGAACGGAATCTACAAGGGCAATGCGAGCCTGAAGCCCGAGGTCGCCGATACGTATTCGTTCGGCTTCGTGCTGACGCCGCACTTCGATGCGCCGCTGGCCCGCGATCTTGGCGCGTCCGTGGACTACTACCACATCAAGATCAACGGTGCGGTTGCGGGTGCGACGCTGAACTCGATCGTGCAGAACTGCTTCAACGTCGGTGGCAGCAATCCGAGCTATTCCGACAGCAACTTCTATTGCCAGCAGATCACCCGTGATCCGGGCTCCGGTGCGATCGTGCTGGCCAAGGAGTTCTCGCTGAACATCGGGTCGTACCTCACGGAAGGGGTGGATGTCGAGGGACACTGGGGCTTCGCGCTGCACGATCTCGGATTGCCGGCGAGCGCCGGACGGGTGATGCTCCAGACGTACATCTCGTACCTGCGCTCGCTGCAGATCTCGGGTGTGCCGGGCGTGCCGAACATCGACTTCGCCGGCTCGATCGGGGATACGCAGACGGCCATACAGGCGGATGGCACGACCGTTTCGGATATCTCCCATCCGAAGTGGAAGGCGAACACCATGTTCGGCTACACCGTGGGACCGGTTGGCGGGGCGGTGCACTGGCGGTATCTCTCTTCGATGCAGGACCTCATGGATGGGCCGGGTAGCGGTGATCCGGGCGTTCCTGCCTACAGCTACTTCGACCTGGACGTGAACTACCAGGTGACCTCGCAGATCCAGCTCACGGGTGGGCTCACCAACCTGTTCAACAAGCAGCCTCCGCGCGTCGCGGGGGCATCGCTCCTGACCGATGCGGCGACCTACGATGTGATGGGTAGGGCGTATTACGTGGGGATCAAAGCGAACATCGACTGAGGAGTGCAGGGCGAGCCCCGGATTCCGGCCTTCCTCCCTCCTGGCCGGAATCCGGGGAGCAGGGAAGCTGCTGCAGTCAGAGCCGCGGCAATGCTGCGGCGACTCTAGAGCCGAAGGCGCGGCTGCCGATCCCGCCCAGATCCGGGGTGCGGCTCCAGGGGTCTGCCGGCACCGCACCGACGGCGGCTTCCAGCGACGTACGAGCTCTGGCGGGGTTTTCACGCCCGACGATAAACTGTGCCTCCGGGCAATCCTGCCCATCGAGACGGAGGGGCGCTCGGCGTGACTACTGGCACCGGTCTGTCGGCCTGCATCATCGCCTGCAACGAGGCCGATCGGATCGAGGCCTGCGTGCGCTCGGTCGCCTTCTGCGACGAGGTGATCGTCGTCGACTCCCACTCCGCGGACGACACCCGCGAGCGCGCTGCCGCCCTCGGCGCGCGGGTGATCGAGCGGGATTGGCCCGGCTACCGTTCCCAGAAGCAGTTCGCCGTGGAGGCGGCGCGCAACGACTGGGTGCTCTGTCTGGATGCGGACGAACGGGTGAGCGATGCGCTGCGGCGGGAAATCGCCAGCCTGCGCGAGCGCGGTTTCGGCGAGCATGCGGGCTGGTCGGTGCCGCGGATTACCGATTACTTCGGCAGGTTTCTCCGCCACGGCAACGCTTACCCGGACCGGCTGGTGCGTCTCTTCGACCGCCGCCGCGGCGGCTGGGTGGGGCGGGAAATTCATGAGAACACCCGGGTGCGGGGGCGCCTCGGCAGGCTCGAGGGGCACCTCGAGCATTACTCCTATCGCAGCCTCACGGACCACCACCACCGCATGCAGCGCTATGCGGAGCTGATGGCGCAGGCGCTCTACGCGGACGGCAAGCGCTGCGGCCTCGGCAAGGTGCTGCTCAACCCGCCGTGGCGTTTCTTCCGGGGGTACGTGCTCAGGCTCGGCTTTCTCGACGGCTGGCGCGGGCTCGTGTTCGCGCTGGTGGAGTCGAGCTACGTACGCCGCAAGTACCTGCACCTCTACATCCGCTGCCGCGGGCTGCCGAGCTAGTCCACGACGAAGTAGAATCGACAGCGTCCGTCCCCGCGTGCCACCGAAGAGGGAGCCACAAATGGCCTTTACGATCATGGTGAATGGCAGAAGGCGTACCGTCGATGTCGCCGCGGATACGCCGCTTCTCTGGGTGCTGCGCGATGAGCTCGATCTCAAGGGCACGAAGTTCGGCTGCGGCATGTCCTTCTGTGGCGCCTGTACGGTGCACATCGGCGGTGTACCGACCCGGTCGTGCATCACGCCGGTGGCGAGAGTCGGCAATGCCTCGGTGACGACGATCGAGGGCATCGGCGAAACGCCAGCCGGCAAGCGGGTGAAGGCGGCGTGGCTCGCGCTGGATGTCATGCAATGCGGCTACTGCCAGTCGGGCCAGGTCATGGCGGCGACCGCGCTGCTCACGAGCAATCCCAAGCCGACCGACCACGACATCGACGCGGCCATGAGCGGCAATCTCTGCCGGTGCGCCACATACACCCGCATCCGCGCCGCCATCAAGCAGGCGGCGGGGCTGCCGACGGACGACACGAGGGAGGTGTGACATGGCGACCCCGAATACTGCTTGCCTTTCGCGCCGCGATTTCCTGACCGCCGGTCTCGCCGCGGGCGGCGGACTGCTCCTCACACTCAACGTAGCGTGCACGCCGAGCGCGAGCCAACCGCTGAGCCTGGGCTCGAATGCCGAGGCGGAGCTCAACCCCTTCGTCAGCATTGCACCGGACGGCATCGTCACCATCGTTGCCAAGAACCCGGAGATCGGACAGGGCATGAAGACGACTCTGCCCATGCTGATCGCTGAGGAGCTGGATGCAGACTGGTCGCAGGTGCGCGCCGAGCAGGCGCTGTTGAATCCGATCTACGGCGAGCAGTTCGCCGGCGGCAGCATGGCGACGCCCCTCAACTGGGACCCGATGCGGCGCGTCGGTGCGGCCGGCCGGCAGATGCTCATTCTCGCGGCGGCGAAGACTTGGGAAGTGCCTGCGGCCGAGTGCGATGCGAGCCAGGGCAGGGTGCACCATCGCTCGAGCGGTCGAACGCTGGGCTACGGGGAGCTCGCCGCCAAGGCTGCGGCGCTTCCGGCGCCAGACCTTCGGTCCGTCACGCTGAAGGACCCGAAGGACTACCGCATCATCGGCAAATTCACCGGCGGTGTGGACAGTGCGCGGGTGCTGGCGGGGCGGCCGCTCTTCGGTATCGACACCGTCGTGCCGGGGATGCTTTATGCCACCTATCAGAAGGCGCCGGCATTCGGCGGCCGGGTGGTGAGCGCCAACGTCGCCGCGATAAAGGCATTGCCAGGAGTGCGCGATGCTTTCGCCATCCGCGGGTCGGACCCGCGAGCCGTCGTCGACATGGGGCTGGTCGACGGGGTGGCCATCGTCGCCGACAGCTGGTGGCAGGCGCAAAAGGCGCTCGACAAGCTGCAGGTCGTGTGGGACCGGAGCTCCCTTCCGGGACAGAGCACGGCGGAGTTCGAGAGACGAGCGGCGTATCTCTCCCGGCGCCCGCCGCAGTCCACCATCCTTCGTGACGGTGATGTCGACAGCGCCTTCTCTCGCGCGCACAAGGTGTTGGAGGCCGGATACGCCTATCCTTTCCTGGCGCACGTCGATCTGGAGCCGCAGAACTGCACCGCGCATTACAAACGTGACGGCAGCGTCGAGATCTGGGCGCCGACGCAGAATCCCGCTCCAGGGCGCGCGCTCGTGGCAAGCACGCTGCGTATGGACGAGAGCAAGGTGACCGTCCACATGACTCGGGTAGGCGGCGGGTTCGGCCGCCGGCTGAAAAGCGACTTCATGGTCGAGGCGGCAATGATCTCGAAGATGGCCGGCCGCCCGGTGAAGCTCCTCTGGAACCGCCGCCAGGACATCCAACACGATGCCTACCGGCCCGCTGGCTTCCATTACTTCAAGGCGGCACTTACGACGGACGGGCGGCTCGACGCCTTTCGCGACCACTTCGTGACGTTCGGCCAGGGGGACGAGGTCGCCGCGTCGGCCGAACTGCCACCGGAGCATTTCCCTGCCGGGTTCGTGCCGAACCTGTTGTTCGCGCAGTCGCTGATCGAGCTCGGTGTCCCGACCGGCCCGCTGCGCAATCCAGGCGGCAACGCGCTCGCCTTCGCGTTCGAGTCCTTCATCGACGAGCTGGCGCATGGCGCGGGGCGTGACCCGCTCGATTTCCGGCTCGACCTCTACGGTCCGGCGCGCGTGCTGCAGCTGCCGCCCCGAAAAGGTCACCCGCAGCCGCCGTTCGATACCTCGCGGGCGCGCGGTGTCCTGGAGCTCGTTGCCGAAAAGTCCGGGTGGCGCAACCGGCATGAGCTGCCGCGCGGCTCTGGCATGGGGCTCGCGTTCTACTACAGCCACTACGGCTACTTCGCGGAGGTCGTCAAGGCGAGCGCCGCGCCGGACGGAACGCCCAAGGTACACAAGGTCTGGGCGGCGGGTGACGTCGGCCGGCAGATCATCAATCCCGCCGGCGCCTACAACCAGGCGCAGGGCGGGATACTCGATGGGCTGGGCGCCGCGCTTCACCAGGCCATCACTGTCGAGGGCGGCAGGGTGGTGCAGGAGAATTTCAACACCTTCGGCCTGCTGCGCATGAGCGAGGCGCCACCGGTCGAGGTGCATTTCCGCGTCACCGACAACCCGCCGACGGGCCTCGGAGAGCCGTCACTGCCGCCGGTGCTGCCGGCGCTCTGCAACGCGCTCTTCGCCGCGACCGGCAAGAGGATCCGCAAGCTCCCGATTACAGTTTGACTGGCGCAACGTCGGCATCCTGCCGCTTGGTCGCTTCGGCGAACACCTTCAGCTTGCCGAGCGCGACCTCCCATTGCCGGCCGATGACCTCCAGGGTCCGCTTCGCCTCTTCGATCCGCGCCGGATCGAGCTGCCAGAGCCGCTCGCGCCCGGCCTTCGTGTCGCGCACGACGCCTGCTGCAGCCATCACCTGCAGGTGCTTCGTCACCGCCTGGCGGGTGATGTTGGTATTCGCCGTCAGCTGTGCGATGGAAAGCGCGCCTTCGGCGCACAATACGGCGACGAGCTTCAACCGCGTAGGGTCGCCGAGCGCCGCAAAGATGCCAGCGAGCGCCTGATTCGCCTGCGCGACTGCGATCGGGCCTGCATCGCCCACGCGGCGCCGACCCGTGGCGGCCGCACCGGGCTTACCCGCCGACATGACGCACGATGTTCTCCATCTGAGTGCTCCATCCGCGGCTGTTCATCCGAAACGCGTCCAGGCGGCGCTCCGGCGGCACTTTGTCGAAGCCGGATTCGACCACCGTCAGCCTGGTGCCGCCGCCAGCGGCATCTTCCAGCATAAATGTCACGAGCGTCGGCTCTTCCGTCGAGTAGTCATGGGTGGTGTCGATGGCATAAGGATGCCAGCGGAAAGAGAGCAGAGCAGGCGGCTCCACCCGGTCGACATTCACGTCCCAGATGATGTGCTCGTACCCTTTGTACGTTATCGGGCCGCGCGTCCGCTTCCCGGGCACGAATGTCTGGCCCTTGAGGTTGACGCCGAACCACGTGCCGAATTCTTCCGCGTTCGCGAGGGCGCGCCAGACGCGTTCCCGCGGTGCGTCGACGACAACGCTGCGCTCGATGCGATCGGTCTCGGGGGCTGGGCTCATAAGCGCGTCCTTTAATGCAACTTTCTGGTTGCGTATGGACATTATGCGCCGTTTCCGCGGAAACGCAACTATTCGGTTGCGTTAACCCAGTCCCCTATCGCACGGACAGGGTCGCATCGTGGTCGGGGACGGCCCGGTGGCCGGCTCGAGCTCGATGCCGGCGGCCGGATCCGAGCAGATTCGGACCGGCCGCCGTGCTGTCGAGCTAGCGGGGCGGGGGCGTCGTGTTTGCAGGGTGTGTGTGGCGCGCATGCACGCGGCTTCGCTGCGTGTGCTCGCCTTTTCGCACGTGGTGCTCGGCACGCGCGACGCGCATCTCCTTCGATTGCGCCTCTTTCATCTGATGCGTCGTATGGTTGAGCTGAGCGGTCGCGCGGTTCAGCTTGCCCGTCGTCGCGCGCATCTGCTCGTTCTCCTGCTTCACCTGGGAAGTGAGCTGCCGCACACTCTTCTTGCTCGCATGCCGATGGCTCGCCGTAGTGTTGCCCTGGTCGTTCTGTGGCGTCGTCTGAGCCAACGCCCCGCCGGCCGCCAGGCCGAAGGCCGCGGCCACGAGCGCGGCTATCACGTTCTTGGATGATGAGCTCGGTTTGCGCATGAGTGCCCTCCTGTGGTTCGGAATACGAGGCGACCGCCACTAACCTCAGGCTTGCGGTTGCCTTGGCCAATCAATCACTCGACCGGAGCACAAGCAAAGGGCGTGCCCCGGAACCGGATCCCCGGGGAGAACGAGGGCGCGGGCGAATCTGTGAGCGTGCCGGCTAGGAGGCGCGCTGAGCGGTCGTGGTGTCAGCTCTGTCGCGCAGCCGCACCGCGAGCCAGGGAGCGCCGCGGTATGAGTCCGCGATCACCCATGCGGCGGCGGTCAGGGCCCACGAGACGACGAACTCGCTGCGAACGGCGAACTCGCCGCGCTGGCCGGCGCTCGTCAGTCCTTGCGCGAGGGAGGGCACCCACACGAGCAGCGTGAACAGCCCCATCTGCAAGGCCGACAGGGTGGCTGCCAGACGGCTCCAAACACCGATGAGCATCGCGACGCCCGCGGCCAGATACGCGCCGCCGGTGAAATATGCCCAACCGACATGCGCCGGCAGCCAGGAGGGCACCAGGGGTGCCGTCATGTTGAGATAAGTGAAGTGAGACAAGCCGAAAGCGATCAGTGCCAGCGCGTAGAGCGCGCGCGCGAGCCGCACGCCTCTCTTCCCGGTGGCAAACCCGAGCTGCCGCTTGTCCCAACCGCCGGTGAACCAGGCATACAGTACCCAGGCCCCGGCCACCAACACCGCGGTCTCACCGCAACTTTGATAAACACCCTCCACGGTGGGGGCCCGGACGATGAAGGGCACCTTGAACAGCAGCATCCACAGCAGCAGATATGCGAACAGCACTCGGGCCGCGGTGGCGGCGGTACGCTGCCAGAGGAGGCCGGCTCCACATATCAGGGAGACCACCGCGCAGAGATAGACCAGCCCCTCGGGTCTGGGGAAATTCTTCGATACCCCGTCCCATATCGGGGCGAAGTTGCCCTGGACCAGGCCGAGAATTCCAAGGGCGATTATGGTTGCCGCAAAGACCGCATGACCGACGCTTGCGATGCGCATCGTTCTATCCCCCGGTGAGCGCTCAGGGAAGCTGACGGTATTCTATGCGCCTTCGCGCCGAGCGTTAACTGAGATTATCGGTCCTGCGGATGAAGGTCGCCACGTTGTCGTGCAACTGTTTCAGCGCCGGCAAGTGGACATAGACCATGTGGCCCGATTGGTAATATCGGTACTGGATGTTGCCTTGCAGGCTCGCCGGAATAGACAGGTGGTGCATCTCGAACCAGCCCTCGTAGAAAGGCGTCGAGATGTCGAAGTAGCCGCCGTTGACCAGAACTTTCATTCCCGGGTTGCGCTTCATGGCCGCGGCGAGATCCGGCAGTATATTGGTCAGCGCTATCAGCGGCCTGTGCGCGCCGGGCGGCTGGTGCCGGTAGTCCCAGCTGTCATAGACGGGGATGCCGGGCTTGTAGTAGACGCCCTGTCCGTAATGCAGCCTGCCGTGTGCATAGGCGTTGAAGGCCGAGACATAGGCCGAGCCGATGGCGGCGCTTTGCGGATCGTATTCGCTGATCTTGCTGAGCGGATCGAGCGTCGGGCCGGTGAAGCGGGTGTCGAGCGTGCCGGTGGTCAGGTCCTGATTCGCGAGCACCTCCTTCTGAAAGGCGCCGTACTCGACGCGCAGATTGGACTTCAGCAGATAGGCCACCGGCAGGCTGGTGTAGTCATGAAGCTTCTGTGCGATCGCCTGGCGCCGCGCGGGCGCGAGGCTGTTGCCGCGCATCAATGCCAGCGCGTAGTCCGTGGTGGCGAAATGCTCGACCTCACCGAGAAACGTGCGCAGGTCCTGCGGCTGGCTCGCCAGCTTGTGATGGTACCAGGCGGTCGCCGCGTAGCTGGGCAGGGCGACGACGTACGGGGAATCGATCGACGGGTTCAGCTGCGGGTCGTCCGGCATCAGATCATAGTCGAGGAAGCACGACAGCAGCACCACGCCGTTGAGGTCGATGTCTTCCTTCTGCAGCGCGAGCGACAGGCCGGCTGCACGCAGGGTTCCGTAGCTCTCGCCGAACACGTATTTGGGGGAGTTCCAGCGGCTGTATTTGGAAAGGAACTCGCGGACGAAAAGCGCAAAGGCGTTGATGTCCTGATCGACGCCATAGAAGGCCTTGTTGGCGTCCTTTCCGCGGATGCGGCTGAAGCCGGTGCCGGGCGCATCGACGAAGACGAGGTCGGTCGTGTCGAGGAGGCTCTCGCCGTTATTCACCGTCTGGTATGGCGCCGCGGGTGTGTGACTATGATCGCCGCTCAGGACCCGGACCGGGCCGAAGGCACCCATGTGCAGCCAGAGCGATGAGGAGCCGGGGCCGCCGTTGAAGAGGAAGGTGATCGGGCGGCCGGCCGCCGGGACGTCGCGCTTGAAGTAGGCGGCATAGAACATGGAGGCTTCAGCGGGCGGGCTCTTGCCGTCCTCCGGGGTGGCGTTCGCGTCCGAGCCATCGGCACGGACCACCAGCGTGCCGGCGGTGGCCTGATAGTCGATGCGTGCTCCGCCCACGGTGACCGAGCCCGTGGAGGCGACTTCCGTTGGCTTGAAAGGTGGCGTCTGGGTCGTATCGGCCGCGCGCGCGGCGCAGATGCAGGAGCCGAGAATGACGGCGAGCAGAATGTGCTTGTTCATGAAGCGGATTTCCTTGGTCTTCGCACCGCAATTATGGGCCATTCGCTTCCTCCGCACGGAGGTGGTTTTTAGCCTCAGTCCAGTTCGCGCCGGGGCGGATTCGCTCTCTGGCTCGACAATCCGCTACAGTGTGGCGGACGGCAGACAGCGACGGGTGCTTCCACGGTGAAAAGATTGCGAGCGTTTCCAATGCTGATGGTGCTCGTCGCTCTTTCGAGCGCGTCGCTTGCGGCGAAACCAGCGGTTCAAGCGGCTCCTTCGCAGGGACAGGCGGCTCCCGGGGCCGCACCGCCACCCGCGACGCAGCGGACATCGAAGGTCTGCCTCGACGTCCAGTCGGATGACGATCTCATGAATGAGTTCGCGATCCATCTGCGGGAAGCGATCGCAGCGTCCGGCTCGTTGAGCCTCGCGTCGCCTACAGATTCCTGCACCCTGCAGCTTCACCTCCCGGGAAACCTGCTTCGCTTCCAAACCGCCGGCGGTGTCATGGTCAGCACGGTCGTGATCGTGACCTCACCGTCCGGCCGCTACCTTTCCACCAGCATCGCTGCCTGTCAGGCGAGCGACCTCAAACCCTGTGCCGTACGGGCCGTGGCCGCCGCAAAGCTCGCCTTGGTGATGAACGGGAATGATGGAACGTGATCAAGCGACTCGCCGACAGGGCGATCGAGCTCGACCCCGACTACGGGCTCGCACACGCGCTACTGGCCTCGCTTTCGTATACGCGATGGGAGGATGGTCCGAGAGACTCGGACGCCGCGCTGGAGAAGGGCGCATAGCCTCGCAACACCCGCTCTGGAGCTCGATTCCGGCGAGAGCACTTTTCATGCTCTCCTCGCCGACATTTACGCGCAGCGGCGCTCGTTCGAGCGGGCCCTACCCGGGTGCCCTTTCGGCGCTTGCTCATGTGCGTGTTCGCCGGCATCACGTCGCCGCGACGCTGACAGCCGGATGTCATGCCGAGATGGGGGCCATGGATCTTGCCAGGGCGAGCGTCATCGAGTGTCTGTCCATGAAACCCGACTTCTCTACAAAGCGGTTCGTGAGCAAGATACCGTTCAAGATCGCGGCCGATGCCGAGCAACTGGCTGCCTCGCTGCATTTGGCCGGTCTGCCGGATTAAGCGTGGATTAATCGACGAGTCAGCCTGCCAGGATCTCTTCCAGTCTGTCCGCGGCCTCACGGCCGAATCGACGGGCCACGGTGCGCAGCAGATCCAGGTCAATGGGACCTGGAGCCGCCTGGTAGGCCGACCGCGCGTCGAGGAGGTCCTGCGGGCTGCCTGCAAAGCACTTCATCGCAATGAAATCCTCGCGTCCGACGATGCGGAGTGTCTCGTTGCGGAACTTGACGTCCAGGCTCCGGGAGAAGATCTCCGGATCCATGTTGCGAAGGCCGCCCAAGAGCTCCACGCGATTGCCGAAGTCATCACTCAGGACGAGCATTCCCGAGATGGGGTCGTCTGCCTCTGCGGTACGAAGCTCCGTGTCGAAGCCGGCCCGTTCGAATGGCCTTGCAAGCTTCGCCAGGCGACCGGGTTTCGTGAAGAGTAACGCATCGACATCCGTGGTCGCGCGTACCACTCCAAGTACTGTAAGAGCGAAGGCGCCGATGACCGCGTAGTCGACCTTCTCGCGTCGCAGAATCTCGACCACATCGAGGAGTAGGAGGGCGGATTGGCCGCCTTTACTCGTTCTCACCGCCTGAGCGACGCCTGAGGCAAGGGAGGCGCTTGAGCGGCACGACCCGTCTCACGCAACTCGCTAGCCAGCTGATTGTGCTCGAGAAAAGCCTCGAGTCTCTGCGCAGGAGTCAGCTTCCGGAGGGATTCTTTCAGCGTGGCATGAGTCTCGGCGGCGATTTTCGATGGGAACGCCCGGGCCGAGGAAGGCCGGCCGGCAGAAACAAAAGCCCCGGCTTCCTGCGGGATGAGTCCGATCTGGAGCGTAATGCGTAATCCCGCGCGTACTGCAATCCGCAGTAGCAGCTCGAGCGAAAGGTCGGAGGTATGTCCATTGACGATCTTGCTGAGTGTAGGCTGCGGCACATCCAGCTGTTTTGCGGCAGCTAGCTGACTGATGCCGAGCCGCTCGGTGTAGCGCGCGATTTGAAGCGCGATGTCACTCCGCAATGCATGCACTGTTTCGAAGTCGGGTGGCATCGGGCGAGCTCGCGTTTATAGTGAATCTATTATAATGGGTCGCCAATCTAAATACCACCATAAGTGCGTGACCACGCTACGAGGCGTCAGGTAGACGCAACACCGGCAGCGGCTGTCGTACGCAATGAGGATCTTTACATCTGATGCATGATGGGCTAGCATCTGATGCGTGCGCACCACCCTCGATATTGCGGATGATGTCCTCCAAGCCGCGAAGGAGCGGGCGCGGTATGAAAAGAAGACGGTGGGGCAAATGATCTCGGAGCTTGCGCGCCGAGCGCTGACGAGCCCGCCGGAGACAAGTGAAGTGAGGGAGCCCAAGACGGTCTACGGCGTGCGGCCGTTCGCCCCACGCGGTCATCTGGTCACGAACGAGCTGATCGATAAGCTCCGCGAGGAAGACCCGTATTGAGTGCGCCAAGGGAGTAGGACTTGCTCTGCAGCTGCTGCGCGATGGTTCTTGCTGGAGGAGCGAGGGGGGAGGGGCGGTGCGAGCTCTACTTGACGTCAATGTGCTGATCGCGCTGTTCGATCCTGACCATATCTCACACGAGGCTGCAATGGCCTGGTTTGCGAGGCATGCGAAGGAGGGTTGGGCATCCTGCCCGCTAACCCAGAATGGCTGCGTGCGCATCATGTCGAGTCCATCGTATCCAAACACGCAGCCCGTTCAAGCCCTCGTCAAGCGGCTGGCCGGAGCTTGCGCAGAGCGTATCCACGAGTTCTGGCCGGATGAGTCGAGTCTTCTCGATTCGGCTCTATTCGATGCAACGCGGATTCACGGTCCGCGGCAGATTACGGACGTCTACCTGCTCGGCCTCGCCGTGCGGCACGGCGGTAGATTCGTAACATTTGATGGCAGAATGCCGCTGCAGGCCGTTCGGGGGGCAACCGAAAAGAATCTCGAAGTGTTGTAATCGTGACGTCTGAGCTTGCGACGCCGGTTGGAGAAGCCGTGGCCGGGCGCCACTGGTGCGCTATGCCGCTGTGAACCGCAGCACACGGGCGACGGCGATGCCCGAGACGATGAACATGTGGGTTAGAATGAGGCACCGATGCACGCGGACGAGAAGGGACGCGCGCCGCGCGGCTGCCAATCCGATCGATCGCCACGGCCAGCCGGAATCTCGTTGCGAATGCCAATAAATGTACTGAGCTCTAACGTGGGCGCGCACCCGGTCGTTCATTGGACAGAGGACGGCGAGGCGCGCTCCGCGCGCTGGCGCTCCGAGAGTGGTGCGCCGCCCGCCCGGCGCGTGGTCATTGCCGATGAGCACATCACGGCTGATGACGCATATGGCCTCGCGTGCCAGGGCACCGCGCTGCTGTGGCGCGGCGACTTCCAGAACGCGCGCCAGATGCTGCTTGCGTTGGCGAGTCGCGCCGACCGCCAGCCGCGCAAGTCGAAAAAGCTGGCTGCATCCTCGATGTCCACATCGCCTGCCGAAGCCTTCCATCGCCATCGCCAGACGCGATCACAGCGGGCACGCACATTGGGCATGCTGCTGGTGCCGCTCGACGAGGACTACGGCATTCCGTTGCGACGTGCGCCCGACGTACGACAAGCCTGCGCGGAAGCCTACGGCCCGGGAGAGGGACCCTCGGTCACCTCGCTGCGATCGTTGCTCGGCCTCATCGGTGCGCACGAGTGGCGCACCAAGGGAATTGAAATCGCGGCGATCGGCGGCCGAATTCATCCCCACTACGGGGTGTTTGCGCCGGTTCGCCGTGAATACGTCGATTTGGTCGCCACGGCGCCACTGCCAGATTTCAGGTCTTCGTCCAGCGTGGCCTTCGACATCGGCACAGGGACGGGCGTGCTGGCCGCCGTGCTCGCGCGGCGCGGCGTCAGGCGTGTCGTTGCCACCGACCGGGACCCCCGCGCGCTGGCGTGCGCCCGCGAGAACCTCGAGCGTCTCGGGTTGGCAGAGCAAGTGGAAGTCGTGCAGGCGGATCTCTTTCCCGAAGGGCGGGCCGCGCTCGTCGTATGCAACCCGCCCTGGGTTCCCGCGCGGCCGAGCTCTCCCATCGAGCGCGGGATCTACGACCCCGAGAGTCGCATGCTGCGGGAGTTCCTGGGCGCGCTGCCTACGCACCTTCAGCCAGGGGGCGAGGGCTGGGTCGTGCTTTCGGACCTCGCGGAGCACCTGGGCCTGCGGTCGCGATCGGAGCTGCTCGCTGCCGTCGACGCAGCGGGGTTGAAGGTCGTGGATCGAAGCGATGTGCGGCCGAAACATCCCCGGGCGTCCGACGAAACCGACCCGCTTCACGCGGCGCGCGCAGCCGAGGTGACATCGCTCTGGCGCCTCGCCGTGCGCTGAGTTCGGGCTCTGTCGTTGTGTTCGCCCCCGCGGGACGGTGCGCAGCTGCCGCAGTGGGGGGTCGTTTGCCGATCGACCGGGCCTGTCAACCGTGCGCCGGGTCGGCGCCTCTCGGCGGCCGGCCCGCGCCGTCGCTCGCCCAAGCGTACCAGCGTGGTCGAGGCTGTTATCCTTGTCGAGGTCTGTGGCGCCGAGTCGATTGAACCGGGGACGAACATGAGACGCAATCCATTCGAGCGGGTAGGCCAGCCCTACGGGCCAAGGCCACCGCGTCAGGGGTCACGCGGGCGGCGGATGCTGATCCTCACGATCGTGGTGGTGGTCTTCGTGGCCTACCTCGGCTCCACCACTGTGTCGTACTACATCGATTCTCTCTGGTTCGGCGCGCTCGGCTATGTATCGGTGTTCTGGACGCGTTTCGCGCTGCAAGTCGCGGTGTTCTGCGCTTTCGCCGCCGTCACCTTAATCGTGCTCTACGGGGCGTACTGGGCCCTTCGGCCCGAGCACCTCGACGAGCTGCTCGCCGCGAGAATCCTGGTCAACCGCCAGCGGGTGGACCTGCCCATCGGAACGCTGGTGAATTTGGGGGCGCTCGTCGTTTCCCTTGTGATCGCGGCCGAGGCGGGCGCGACGCTGTCCGAGAGCTGGACGACTCTGGTGCTCTGGTGGTACGCCCCGCACACCGCCACGCTCGATCCGATTTTCGGCAGGCCCTTGGCGTTTTACCTTTTCCAGCTTCCTGCGTGGGAGCTGCTCACGGGATGGCTCACGACGCTCGCGGCGATCGTCTGCGCTGTCGCGGCCGTGTTCGTCGGCCTCACGGCTGCAGCACGCGCGCTCACCCGCCAGCACATCGTGGCGAACCTGGAACGGTCCTGGCGAGGGCTTGCGATCGGAGTCGCGGCACTGCTGCTCACGATCGCGGCGCAAGTGTACTTCGGGCGCTTCGACCGGTTGTTCGACGATCACACGATCTTCTCGGGAGTGGACTACACGCAAGCCCACATCACCCTCGCGGGCCTGCTGGTAGTGTGTGGGGCGCTGCTCGTGGGCGCCGCCATCGCCTTGACGGCCGCGGTGCGTACACCGCGCCTCGCGTGGATCGTCGGCTCGGTGGTTCCCGCCGTCGTGTGCTACATAGCCGTCCAGCTCGTGGCGTGGTACGTGAGCACCCTGATCGTCAGGCCGAACCAGCTCAACCGCGAGCGGCCGTACATTGCGCACAACATCGAGCTCACACGCCGGGCCTACGACCTGGACCGGATCCAGGTCCATCCTTTCCCGGCGGATGTCGGAATCGCGTCGGTCGATCCGTCCCAGAATCAAACGACGCTCGACAACATCCGCCTGTGGGACTGGCGGGCGCTGCAGGATGGGCTGCGCCAGATCCAGGAGATCCGCACCTACTACGACTTTCCCCAGATCGACATCGATCGGTACCAGCTGGGAGGTCGCCTGCGCGAGATGATGCTCGCGGCGCGCGAGCTCAACGTGCAGAAGCTGCCGGTGAGCAGCCAGACCTGGATAAACGAGAAGCTCATCTATACCCACGGGTACGGCGTCGCGATGACCTCCGTCAACGGCTTCACGCCTGAGGGCCTGCCGGAGCTCGTTCTGAAGAACATGCCGGTCGAGAGCTCCCTCGCGGGCCTTGCGGTTACCCGGCCGGAGATCTACTTCGGGGAGCTCACCGACACCGACGTCTACGTGAAGACCCGTCAGAGAGAATTCAACTACCCGCAGGGGGAGCAGAACAATCTGGCGTCTTATCAGGGCAGCGGCGGCATCCGGCTCGGCGGGCTGCTTCGCCGTACGCTCATTGCGTACGATCGCGGCGACATCGCTAAGCTCCCCTTCAGCGACGACGTGACCAACGACAGCCGCCTGCTCATGCGCCGCAACATCCTCGCGCGGGTGCAGACGCTCGCGCCGTTCCTCACGTTCGATCCGGATCCCTACATCGTCGTGGCCAGCGACGGCAAGCTCTACTGGATCATCGACGCCTACACGACCTCCGACACCTATCCCTACTCGCGCCGCTATCTGCTCGACGATCAGCCGTTCAACTACATCCGCAACAGCGTGAAGGTTATCGTCGACGCCTACACGGGTGCGACGACGTTCTACGTGTTTGACTCGAAGGATCCGGTTCTCGGGGCGTACCGCAATCTGTTCCCGGAGCTGTTCCGGGACAAGTCGGCCATGCCGGCGGATTTGCGCGCGCACGTGCGCTACCCTGAGTTGCTGCTCACCGCGCAGGCCGATGTGTACGCGCTGTATCACATGACCGATCCGGAAGCGTTCTATAACCGCGAGGACCTCTGGGCAGTCGCGACGGAGGTCCGCTCTCAGGGGGAGGGTCCGGAGGACGCGGAGGCGAATTACGTGCTCATGACGCTGCCCGGGGAGCAAACGACGGAATTCATCGACATCCTGCCTTTCACTCCCGCCAACCGCAACAATCTCATCGGGTGGATCGGCGGCCGCAGCGACGGCGCGCACTACGGCGAGGCGGTGGCCTATGATTTTCCGAAGTCGAAGCTGGTCGACGGTCCCTTGCAGGTCGAGGCGCGCATCGATCAGAACGCTTCGATTTCGGGCCAGCTGACGCTCTGGAATCAGCAAGGCTCGCACGTGCGCCGAGGTAGCCTCATCGTCATTCCGGTCGGCAAGGCGCTGCTGTATGCCCAGCCGATCTATCTGCAGGCGGCGAACAGCCCGATGCCGGAGCTACGCCTCGTGGTGCTCGCGCTGCAGGACCAGTTTGCGTACGGTCCGACGTTCGAGACGGCCATGGCTGCGCTTTTCAATGGCGCACCCTCGACGTTGAGCGCACAACAGGCGCCCAACTCGGCCGCGGGCCCCGCCCAGGCCGCCGCCATCCACGTTGAGGCGCAGGGTCCCAAGCCCGGGTTGAATGACCTGATCGATGCGGCCGCGCAGGATTTCGCGGACTACCAGCAGCTCACTGCGGCTGGTAAGCTCGCGGAGGCGGGGAAGAAGCTCGAGGCGCTCAAGCGCACGCTCGCGAAGCTCAAGAGCGGCCGGCCGTGACGGTACGGCGATCATGCGCGGACGCCTCGTAGAAGAGGTTAAGGGCGTTACGGACAACCTCTCCGGAGTCGTGGAATCGCTCCTCGCCGATTTCGTGTCCAAAGAGCGGGAACGCCGGTCGGGCATTGTCTAGGAGGCGCGCGCCACACCCGCTTTGTGGAATGACTTTGCCGAACGCAACGGCTCGTTCGCCGACGACCATTCGACGCTCTGATGGCGCAATTCGATGTTCATCGCAATGTCTCAGGCACAGAGACAGCATTCCGTTCGCGGTCGTTGCTCAATCTCGCCTATTCGACGGCTATCGTCGCCGTGTTGTGATCCCGCTCGTGCGAAAGCCCGAGCTCAGTCAGATTCCCGATCCGCGCCTCAATCCGACCTTCAAGGTCAAGGGAATCATAGTAGTGTTGCATCCGTGCGCGTTGTGGCGAGGTATGCCGATCGAGAGGCGATCTCCGACTCGCACTCGTCCATCTGCTTCGGAGAGCTTTGGGAGGGAGTGTGCCGACTCGGGCAGACGGTGGCTGCACAAACCGAGCCCGGAGAACTGATCGCAGTTCTGCTGCCTGCACGCTCGCTTTCCCCACTCGCGATGCTCGCCTGCCTGGCTGCCGGCCGCCCTTTCGCCCCGGTCGACATGAGCCAACCAGATCACTGGATCGTCCAGACGCTTGAGAGCACGCGACCGGCGTTGATCACCGGCTCGGGAGAGTGCCGCGAACTTGCCCGCATCGGCGCTCCGGCCGTGCCGTTCGTCGATGTGACACGCCTGCCGCTCACTGCTCCAGGGAGCTGGCGACACGCCGATCTGAGCCCCGATGCGCCGGCCTGCGTACTTCTCACCTCCGGCAGCACGGGTCGGCCCAAGACCGTCGTCAACTGTCAGCGAGCTCTCCAGCAACGTGTGGCCCAATCCATCAACGGCGCACATATCAATGCCGCAGACAGGCTTCTGACGCTCGCCCCGCTGGCGAGCATCGTCGGCGTGCGCGACGTTATCACCTCGCTGCTCGCGGGTGCGAGCATTCACCTCCTCGGCGCGCAGCGTGCTCCACCGCGCCAGATCTTGAGCGTCATCGGCTCGCAGGCGATCACCATCCTGTTCGCCGCTCCGGCGCTGCTGAGGTCGATCGTTCGTGATGCGCGCGAGCGCGCGAGCCCCACTTTGCGTCTGATTCGGATAGGTGGTGAAACCACGCTGTGGAGCGACATCGATCTGCTGCGCAGCCGGCTTTCGCCAGACGCCGCGATTCAATCGATCTACGCGGCTACCGAAGCTCCGATGACGCAGTGGTTTGTGGACGAATCGTGCCGCGGCGAGAGCCCGCACATTCCGATTGGCTATCCGCTTCCCGGCAACACGCTGGCGATCATCGACGAGCTGGGCGGAGCTGCTGCAAAGGGAAAGGTAGGAGAGCTTATCGTCCGCAGTCCCTTCGTCTCGCTGGGATCCTGGAGCGAGCTCCGCGCAGTGGTGCATCCGCTCGGGAGTCATGCTCCCTCCGTGCAGCGAGTGTTCTATACCGGGGATCTGGTCCGCGTAAGGTTGGACGGGCTGCTCGAGCGTCTCGGTCGCAAGGATCGGCAGGTGGAGGTTCGCGGAGTCCGCGTGGAGCTGGAGGGGGTCGAGACGGCGGTTCGATGCCATCCTCTCGTGCGCGACGTCGGAGTGCTCGCTCGAACGACCGGCGAGGGAGAAACGACTCTAGTTGCCTACGTCATTGCTCGCGAGGGTGCACCGGAGGCGCTGCTCGATGAGCTGCGTGAGTCGATGCGCTCGTCACCGCAGTCGATGCGGCCATCGCTCTGGTATCGGGTCGATGAGGTTCCTCGGTTGCCGAATTTCAAGCTCGACGTACGTGCCCTGCGGACGCTCGATGAGAGCAAACTGGAGGAAGAGAAGCGTCGTGTAGAACTACCATCTTGTGCGCTGGCGCTGCGGTCGGACTGCATCGAGTCGACGGTCGCGCGGATCTGGCAGGAAGTGTTGCAATCCTCTGTGGCGGCTCCGGAGCGGGATTTCTTCCAGATGGGCGGCGATTCGCTCAAGGCGATCAAATTCGTGAGCGAGCTCGAACGCGTGTTCGGTATCGAGCTGCCGGTTACGCTCATCAACGAGGCGCCCGGCTTTGGAGAGCTGTGCGCGGCGCTCAAACAACGCCGCACCACCCGCTATGTGCCACTGGTTCTGCTCAAGGAGGGCGAGGCCGCGCCGCCGGTTTACTTTATTCATGGGCTGGGCGGAAACGTCGCGGAACTCTTTCGGGTAGCCCGCGGCATGACCTACCCAGGCGCCGTGTTCGGAGTCCAGGCACGAGGGATGCACGCGCAGGAAACCCCGCATTTGACCGTCGAAGCCATGGCAGCCGAGTATTTGAGAGCGATTAAAGCGCGGCAGCCCCAAGGTCCATACTGCCTGTGCGGTTATTCGTTCGGCGGCCTCGTCGCCTTCGAGATGGCGCGGCGCCTAAAACAGTCGGGCGACACCGTAGACTTCGTTGGCCTGATCGACACTATGCCGAGCTCTTTCGCCTGGCCGCTGTGCGCATGGCTCGGGCTTTTGCGCAGGCGAGTGGCGCGCATGCTCTCCGCTCCCGTTCGCACATGGCCCAGAGCGTCCTGGCGCGCGGTGGCGCGGATGCTCACGCGTCTGCGCGATCATCTGGCGCAGCGGCAGCCCGGCGACCTACCCGTCCCGGCTTTGTTGAGGTCCGCACCCGCGAGCGTCCTAAAGGTCGGGGTTAGTGCTTTGTTAGCCTCGGCGAGATATCGCCCAGGATTTTACGCTGGAGAGTTGACGCTATTCACCGCGGCCGGCCGAGATCCAACCCTTCCGTCCCTGCAAGTCATCTGGCATCGCCACGCTCTTGGACTGTCAGTGGTCCCGACGGCTGGCTGCCATCTCACCATGTTCTCTGCCGCGAATGCCGACCAAGCCGCGGCTTCGCTGACCCGTCGGCTCGCCCTTCACGGCCAAAGGTAATTAATGTTCGTCATCATGCACAGTTGGCGGGAAGAAACGAATCGCTGACTCGTCAGTGGCGTCGGTGAGGGGAGGCGGTGAGGCCTCGAGCGAGCGACGGCGCGCAAGTTCATCGACGCCGTCCCGCGGCCACGTGTTCTCAAGAAGCTGCGTGGCAAATCGATTGGCCAAGTTGGCATCTCGTCGATCACCCTGGGCGAGCTTGCGTTCGGAGCGGCAAAGAGCAGCCGTCCCAAGGACGCGCGCGATGCTCTGGAGGAATTCCTGTTGGCGCTCGACATTGCTCCAGTCGACGAGCGTGCTGCGATGAAGTACGGGGACGTCCGGGCATCGTTAGAGCGGCGCGGCAGACCGATCGGACCGCTCGATACGCTCATCGGAAGTCATGCGCATACGCTGGACGTAGTCCTGATCACGTAAAACACGCGCGAGTTTTCACGGATCGAGGGTCTCCGACTGGAGGATTGGACGGTATCGTAACTGGAAGAGGAGCATGTGCCAGCATCGTGGTTCTCAACGATCGCGGACGGTGCGAGACGGCTAAAACCAGGCGTGGCCGTTCTGGCTGTAGACGGTGGCCAGAAAGCGCCTGATTCTGGGGGTAGAGCGCGATTTCGATGTGACTACCGGGACGGTAGCCGTTACACGAGGGCGACGCCGGCCGCGGGAAAGCAGCCATAGGCGCTTGGGAACCCCGGGGGCGCGAGTTCTCTCAGGAATTCTTAACTTGGCGAACCGCGGTTTCGGTCGCGATCGTGTTGTCGGGCGCCGTCTTGATGTTGAAGCGCCGCCACCAGATGTAGAGGAACATCAGCGCAGTCGAGGGATAAATGAAGAAGCTTGCTTCCGTACCGAGGACGCCACCGGTAACCCACGCAGGTCCCTGAAGCAGCATGGTATCCCGCGGCCAACCAGAGAGACCCTGTCCGCAGAACGCTGTAGCAGAGCCAGATGCCAAGTGACACAAGGCTGATGAGATCCCACACGTTCTCGCCGCGCTTGAAGAAGTAGTGATCGGCACCAAACCACAGGGCGATTAAGACTGCTGCCGGCCAAAAGCCCAAGCTCTTCCAAAGTATTTGCAGGAGGTAACCGCGGAACAAATATTCCTCAGCGACGCCGACGAGCATGCTCGAGCCAAGCCAGGCGAGCGTGGCCCACAAGATTGTCGTGCCATGTTATGCTAGCGGGGGCGTTGATTAGCGCTGTACCTGCACCGGTAAAGCTGGTCCTGCCGCTGCTGCGCCCCGGCCGGCAGCGCGCGCGGGCTGCAGTGTGGCCTCCCGGCAGCCGTCGCAGCGGCGATAGGGCAGATTCGATCAAGGAAGCCTAAGCTAGCGATTAAGGTTATTTATATCACCAATAAGCTTGCTATAGACTTTCGCTGTGGACCCCGTCGAAAACCCATTCGCACCCGGAGCCGGTACTCCGCCCCCGGAACTGGCCGGCCGAGATGAGTTGCGCGAGACGATTCGGATAGCCGTTGAGCGTGCACGCCGAGGCCTGCCCGCCAAGAGCATCCTAATGGTCGGTCTGCGCGGCGTAGGGAAGACGGTTCTGTTGGATCGCATGCGAGATGACACGGAGAGTTCTCGTATCCACACGCTTATGGTGGAGGCACCGGAAGAGCGGTCTCTGCCTGCAATGTTAGCTCCCGAATTGCGCCAGGCATTGCTGCGACTGTCAAGAAACGAGCAGGCGAAGGAAGTGGCAAAGCGCGCGGCTCTGCTACGAGCCGCCGGAGGGTCAGCAATAACGTGGTAGCGGGGGCGTGCTTTGGAGCAACCAAAAGTGATGTGGTGTGCTTTTCCCTGGAACGTATCCTCGAGCCCATGGCCATACCCGAAATCTGCGGCAACGGCCATTTGCTCGCGCCCGATAACCTGAAGGTGGGCCAAGCGAAACGCCGCTGGCGCTGTCGCCGCTGTGCCGAGCCGATCCAAACGGAGGTCTTCCGATCGCGATGCACTAATGCGCACCGGAATGACTGATCCGCTGCTATGTAGGCTCCTTGCTCGCGACGAACAGGGCGATGAGCAGGATAGAGCCCAGGTACCGGTAAGCGGTATCCAGCACCGGACCGCGCATGGCGTCCGACCGCCACAATTCGAACCAGCCTTCGGCAAGTACGGTGAAGCCGCCGAACAGCATGATGGCGAGTATTCCGCAGCCCGCCAGGGCCAGTCTCTTCGCTGAGGCGAACTCGCTGTCATTTGCGTTACGCGCACGCCACATGCGCGCGACGCTTGTGGCGCATAGTACGCCCGCCGCCAGATCCCCTCCGATGATCCAGAGTGCACCTGACCAGTTCACCGGTGCGCTCCCCATAGCCTTCCAGCTAGCGGCACCCGCTTGCCAGCCGCTCATAGAAGTCACCATCGCGACTGATCGGACCGTGCTGTTCCAGTTGATTAGATCAAAAATCCCGCTTATGAAGCCGAATACTGCAACCGTGGCTACGAGCACAACCTTGACGGTGCGAAGCATGTTACCCCCGTATTTGCTTTTTTCTTGTGCGCCTGACCGCGCCCGGCGCCAAACCTAGGGTGCGCCTCCATTTCGGCTTGGGTCAAGCCCATTGGTCCTGACGGCGTGAACGCGCTGCCCTTCGTGATCGGCCGTTTCGCCGTCACTAAGGATCCCCTGGTACGCCTATGCCGGCGATGATCGGTTGATCAGGAAGGTGACCACTGAGGAAGGGGCCGCGACATCGCACATGATGCCCTCCAGCCCTCATCGGCCGGAACAGGTATGGTCTATGATGTCAAGTCGGAAAAGGAGGGGCTGGGCCGGCCGTGTCCCACGGCCCAGCAGATGCCGGCTGAGCAACTGGTGGAGCCGGACGCGGTGCATTTGGCATTGAGTCAAGTTCTGTATTGATCAATAGCGCATTTGGTTTGGACTCAGCCAAAGCAGTCATTTAGCCTTTGAGGGCTGGGAATGCGCTTCTTTGGATGTGTTCAAGCCTCGAATGGTCTATTTTTGACAGCCGCATCCCAGCAAGGGGGAATGATGCCGATCAGCCGTCGCGGTTTCATCAATGCATCAGGCAGCGGCCTCGTCGCAGCTGGCCTCACATCTGTGGGAGAAGTGGCAGGAACGTCGCCGGCGCGGGGCCAGGATCGCAAACTGGTCTACATGACGCTCGGTTGCCAGAGCGGCCCGACTTCCGATGAGCACTTCGCTTTTTTGGCGCGCTACGGTATCGCCAACGTGGTGGCACAACCGATACAGTCGGACCCGTCGCGGTTATATGCCACTGTGGACGAACTGGTTGCTTTGCGCGCTCTTGGCGAGAAGCACGGGCTCAGTGTCGACATGACCAGTGCCGGGTTCATGAGCTCGACGGGGCATCCATCGAATATCATTCTCGGTCGCGAGGGGCGCGACCGCGAGATTGAGGCGTTCCAGACGCTCCTCAAGAATTGTGCGGCCGCGGGCATCCCCGCGTTGAAATACAATCTGGCGTTAATGCCCATCCTGCGCAGCGCAGTCGTCCAGGGCCGGGGTGACAGCCTGAACCATCGTTGGCGCTTCAGCGACATGCAGGACAGTCCGCTGATGACGATATGGGACACGCCTTCCGGGATGATGGCCAAGCCCGACATCCATCCGGCGCCCTGGGATCAGGTAGCCTATTTCAAGCAGTTGGTGGGGCACGTTACTGCCGATGAGCTATGGGAACGGATAACCTATTTCCTCGATCGGGTTGTGCCGGTAGCGAACCAATACAAGGTTCGCATGGCGCTGCATCCGGAAGACCCTGGTGTACCGCCCGGCGGCTATCACGGCGTGCCGCGCCTTCTGGGTACGGTCGAGGGGCTCAAGAAGTTCGTCGGTATCCAGGAGAGCCCATATCACGGTCTCGCCTTCTGCCAGGGCACGATCTCAGAGGACTTGGAAGACCCAGGGCATCAGATTTACGACGTCATCCGCTGGTTCGGCGAGCGCAAAAAGATATTTCTGGTTCATTTCCGCAATGTACGCGGTGGTCGCGACGATGTGGTGGTCGAGATCTTCCCTGACGAAGGCTCGGTGGATATGGTAAAGGCGCTCAGGGTCTATCGCGATGTTGGCTATGACGGCATGCTGGTACCCGACCATGTTCCGTTTGGACCGCCGGGCGCTCAAGCGGAAAACTTCGCCTTCTGTTATGGGTACATTCGTGGACTGCTGCAATCTGCCGATGAGGCCTGATGATCGCGGCGAATTCAGTATCAGAATAAATGGGGACCTTCAATGAAGCCGATCAGCAAGCGGGAGTTCGTGATGGGGGGCGGTGTGGGGTTGCTCGGCTTGGGAGTGAGCTCAGCGCTGGCCACGGCTCTGGGTAACCCCCCCGAGAAAGCCCTTCCCGGCCGCAAGCCGGGAACGGATGCGCTGGGCCGCAGCTTGAAAGGCATCGAAGAAGCCGCATCCAGGAACATCCCCCCACACCGAAAGGCGAATTTCACCAAGTTATTTCTTACACCGCCGAGCTACCCCAACGCGATCGCCACTGATCCCGAGGGGCGAGGCTTCTGGGTTGCCGAGCAGCGTCATGACGGCCGTAAGGAAGCAGTATGGCTACTCGATTTCGAGGGCAAGCTGCTCGAGACCATCTATCAAAATACCAAGGATTGCACCGGCATGACGGTGGGCGACGGTTGCATTTGGAGCGCGTGCGAAGGTGCGGCCGAGTTCCACCACCCCAATCCGCCCATCGACGGCGTGTTCCAGACCGAGATCAAAACCGGTCGCCAAATCAGCCGACGTCAGATTCCGTTTGGCCCTGCGGACGATGGCGGCTCTTCTCATGGCATGGCCTGGGAAGATGGCAAGCTATGGATCGCCAGCGATCGCATGGGATGTCTGATGAGGATCGATCCCAAGACGTGGCAGGTCGAGTATATGTTTCGTGAAACCAGCCTCCCTCAGTTCGCGTCGCGCCTGCACGGCATAGAGTATACCGACGGTTATATCTGGCAGGTTGGTGGTCTGCAGGAGCCAGGAACCTATGACTGTAGAGGTTATACGCCGGGATTGGTCAAGTACGACGCCAGGACAGGTCAGGTGGTCGAAACCGTCACTCTTCCGCAGGGTAAGGTCGATATGCACGACGTCGCGGTGCATGACGGTAAGCTCTTTGGCGTGGATGCCGGCGAGCATCCGGGTTATTCGATCGACGTCCCGGAGTTTCAACATAAAGGCTTCCCGCCAGAAAACAGCCCTACGGGCGGCTACGTGTTCAGGATCGATTTGATTTGAGAGCTGGTCAGGAGCGGCTAGCAGATGCGGGTGGACTAGGCCTGAGCGGGAGACCCGCTTTCGGTACCGACAGAACTACGACGCACGTGGCGATTCCCGCGGCCGCAACGACCGCCATTCCGGCGGTGAATGAACCCGTTCGCGAGCTCAGATAGCCCAGGATATAGGGACCTGCAAAACCCGCGATCGACGCGACTGCATTGATGAACCCCACCGCGGCAGGGGCCGTCGAGCTGCCGAGCAGTGTGGTGGCCATGGCCCAGAAAACAGGGAGGAACGCGGTGGACACGGCAATGAGCGTGAAAAGAAAAACGGCGACCGGCAGCGATTGAGGATGCCCCATCAGTCCCAGGGCGCCCAGTGCGCCGAGAAGGCAAGGTACCGCAGCGTGCAAGCGCCGTTCCATGCGTTTGTCGGAATGCCATCCGTTCGCCAGCATGGCGAACAATGCCACGGCGTACGGGATGGCGCCGATCACGCCCACCTGCGCATCGGAGAGTCCGGATTGGCTCTTCAGCATGGTGGGAAACCAGAAATAGAATCCGTACCCGACGAAAGAGCTGAGAAATACGGCAAAGGCAAGCAGGAAAACGACACGGGAGCGAAGCACCTGTCCGACGGATGACCGTTGGGCCGCCAGCGGCGCTGCGTCGGTGCTCATCTTTGCGACCATCCATTGCCGTTGGGATGGCGTGAGCCAGCCCGCCTCGCGCGGACGGTCGGTCAGATAGAAGTATGCGATTGCGCCAAGGGAGGCGGCGGGAAGTCCCTCGAGCAAGAAAAGCCATCGCCAACCTTCAACTCCGGCAAACGAGTGACCGACGATCCAGCCGGCCACGGGCGAAGCGACGGCCTGCGAGAAGGGAATGGCGGCTATGAAGTATGCGGTTGCCCGGGCGCGATCCGCGCGGCTGAACCAGTGACTCAAGTAGACGATCACACCCGGAAAGAAGCCGGCCTCGGCCGACCCGAGCAGGAGTCGCGCCCAGTAAAGTTGGCTCGCGGTGTGGATGAGGCCTGTGAGGGCAGTCGCACAGCCCCACGCGATCATGACCAGCCCGATTGTGCGGCGTGCACTCCAGCGCTCGACCAGGATGGTCCCGGGAATCTGTAGCGCTATGTATCCCAGGAAGAAAATCCCGGCTGCAAGTCCCAGCGTACGATCGCTCAAGCCGAGGTCGCTCGACATGCCGAGAGCAGCGAACGCGACGCTGGTCCGGTCGATGTAATTCGTGACGTAAAGGAGAAACAGGAACGGCAGGAGGCGAAGGGCGATTTGGCGGCGTGTCCGATCGCCGGCCTCGATCGGCTCGAGCGCGATGTCAGGTGCCGGAAGACTCATATCGAGCAGCTCCGCGCGGCGCCATGACAGAGAGTGTCATTTCAGCTATAAGTACAAAAACCATCGAGGCTGCGAACGCCTTGCAAACGTGGAGCCACCTCGTGACCGAAAAAAACATCCAGGAACTCTTTGCTCTCGCGGGCCGCAGGGCCCTGGTTACCGGCTCGACTCAGGGAATCGGTTACGTCATTGCTCAAGGCATCGGACGCGCTGGCGCGAAGGTGCTACTCAACGGGCGCGATGTCACGAAACTCGACGCCGCGGTCGCTCGATTGCGGGAAGGCGCAGTGGAGGCCGATGGCGTCTGCTGCGACGTAACGGATCCGCAGCAGGTCGAATCCTGCATTCGCACCATCGAGGACCATACCGGCCCGATCGACATTCTGGTCAACAACGCCGGAATTCAACGGCGCCAGCCTTTGGAGGAGTTCCCCGTCGAGAGCTGGCGGGAGATCATGAGGACCAATGTCGACAGCGTCTTTTTCGTGAGCCAGGCAGTCGCTCGAAGAATGATCAGGCGCGGCTCCGGCAAGATCATCAATATCGCGAGCGTGCAGAGCGAGATGGCTCGACCCGGAATCGCCCCCTATACGGCATCCAAGGGGGCCGTCAGAAACCTGACGAAGGGGATGTGCGCCGACTGGGCTCGATACGGACTGCAGATCAACGCCATTGGGCCTGGATACTTCGAGACACCGATGAACAAGGCTCTGGTCGAAGATCCCTCGTTCGATGAATGGCTGCGCAAGCGGACACCGGCCGGCCGATGGGGAAAGCTCGAGGAGCTCCAAGGTGCCGCGATTTTCCTGGCGTCGAAGGCCTCGGACTTCGTCAACGGCCAGACGATCTACGTCGATGGCGGCATACTCGCGGTCATTTGAGGGACTCAACTCCCGAGCAGCCACTCGTGGACGGGATCGTTCTTGATGCGCCAGAGCCGCTGCGGGCCTGCCATGACGTTGAGGTAGTAGCCCTGATAGCCGTGAGGCATCACCACAGGATGATAGCCTCGAGGCACCAGCACCGTGTCATGGTTCTCGAACGCTATCGCCTCGTTGATCGATCGATCGTCGGTGTAGACGCGCTGGAACGCGAACCCGGAGGGCGGATCGATGCGATGATAGTAGATCTCCTCGAGCTGGCTTTCCTGGGGCAGGGCATCGCTATCATGCTTATGCGGTGGATAGCTCGAGGAGTGGCTCGCGGGGGTGCGCACCTCGACCAGGAGCAGATTCGCGGCCGGCTCGGTTTCCGGCAAGATGTCGCAGACGTAGCGCACGTTCGTGCCGCGCCCGCGCACGATGCGACGCATTGCGGCGGGCTCGATCAGCCGCGGCGGGATCCAATCGCCCCCGGCCGGCGCGCTCGCCACGGCGACCTCGGCGGTCCGGTGCGCCGCCATGGCGGCAGGGCTCCCTCCTGGCAGATACACCGCGTACGGCGGCAGGTCCTCGAACACGCTGTTGCGCTGACCGATCTCGCGCCAGAGATTCTCGCCCGAGCGCACCGTGACGATGCCGCTCAGCACGACGATGCACCGCTCCCTCGGCACCGACTGCAGCGCAAGCGTGTCGCCGGCCGAAAGGCGGTAGACGGTGAACCCTATGTACCGCCAGCCCGCTGATTGCGGAGTGATGTCGACGAGGGTCTGCCCCTCGGAGTGCGGCCGTACCCAAAGGTTGGAATGCGTTTTACCCATCTGCGTCAGAGCACGCGGCCGATGCCGTACTGGTCGCCTACTCGACTGACTTTGCCGTCGGTGAAATCGACCTCGAGAAAGTTCTCGGACGAGCCGATCGTGCCGACCGACGAGTAGGTTCGAGCGTCGAATATCTCGACGGCTTGCTCGCTGTAAGCGAACCTGTTCTTGATCGGCGCTGCGTAGCAATAGTGGCCGTCGATGTCGAAGGTCAACCAATGCGATCCGAGGCCGCTGCGCAGGGTGAGCTGTCGTTTCAGGATGGGGCTCATCGGGCGTGACATGTCCCACACGTACAAATGCGGATCATGCGCGTCGCCGGCCTGCCAAACCTCTTTCTCATCAGGCGTCCACCCGATGGCATGTGGAAGGAAGCGAGGACTGGGCGGAGCACCGGGAAGAGTGGCCGTGACGATACGATTCGCCTTGATGTCTGCAATCTGCATTCCCCAAAGGTTGACCACGGTGTTCACGACGTAGGTGCTTTTGCCATTCACCGCATAGGGTCCAAGGGTGTTTGCATAGGGACCGATGCGCGAGACCGCGTAGCTCGTCGGGTCGACCAGGTACAGGTACCAGCCGCTTTCATCCTGCGCTTTGGTCTCCTGAAAGAGTGGCCCGGATCCGGGGAAAAGTGCGTCATGCGATGCTTTCGGAAATTGCACCTGTCTGCTGATAGCGCCGTTGGCGGCGTCCACGACATTGATGTACTGAAAAGTGTGGTCCTCCCCCGACGGAACGTAGAGGACCCGCCCGTCCGGGTTGATCGCCAGGCGATCGACATCTGGCCGGATCATCTTGTTCCAGGTAAGCCGGTCGTCGTGGAGATTCAGGCAGTAGATCCACCCCTCGTCCGAAGCCGTTCTATAGGCGACATACAGCCTGCCGGTGACGTCACTGACGGCAACACCCCTCACATCGGCGATGTTATGAACGGGGCGAATGGTCTTGACGAGGCGGTGACCGTGATCGATGTCGTAAACCGAAACCGAGCCCATGTTTGCGAGAGACTCGTTCACGGCATAGAGGTGGCGTGAACAGCCGGAAGGAGCGCCGGCACGTGCGGTCGCGGCGAGCGTAGCGGTCGCCGCAGCCGCCCCCACCAGGAATTCGCGACGAGTCGACATCAGAGGCCCCCTCCAGATTGCTTCCGAGTCTAGGAAGTGAAATGATGTAAGTCCAAGCCAATTTCTGGATGGATCAATCCAGGATCCGTATCGATGTTCGAATTGAGCCAGCTGCGCTGCTTCGCCGCCGTCGCCGAGGAGTTGCACTTCGGCCGGGCCGCCGCTCGTCTTCACATGACTCAGCCGCCGCTCAGCCGCCAGGTGCAGCTGCTCGAGCAGCGGCTGGGAGTTACGCTGCTCGAGCGAACCAGCCGGAGCGTGCGCTTGACGAGTGCCGGACGCAGTTTTTTGCCTGATGCGAGGCAAATCCTGCGATTGGCGGAAAGCGCAACGCTCGCCGTGCGGCGCGCGGCCCGCGGGGAGTCCGGTAGCGTGACGATCGGCTTTACGGCTGCCTCAGGCTACGGGGTGATGCCCGGAATGATCGCGCGGTGCCGCGCGCGCGTGCCGGATGTGGAAATCAATCTGCGGGAGATGGTTACGATGGAGCAGGTCGAGGCTCTCGCCGCCGGGAGTCTCGACCTGGCGCTGCTTCGGCCGCACACCTCGCTCGAAGAGTTCGACTCCGTGCGCCTGATCAGGGAGCCATTGGTCGTTGCCCTGCCCGGTTCGCATCCCCTGGCGCGCGGTCGGCGCGATCCTGCGATGTCCGATCTCGAGGGCACGCCATTCGTCATGTATTCCCCGATCGAGGCGCGGTACTTTCATGACCTCGTCGCCGCTGCCTTCACGACTGCTGGGGTAAAGCCGGACTACACGCAATACACGAGCCAGATCCATTCGATGATAGCGCTGGTCGCGGCCGGGATAGGCGCGGCGCTCGTTCCCGAGGCCGCAACCAGCCTGCACTTCGAAGGTGTGGTCTTCCGCCCGATACGCAAGGCGCGCTCGATGCGGCCGGTCGAGCTGTATGTCGCCTGGAAATCCGATAATGACAATCCGGCCAGGGAGAGTGTGCTCGAGGCGTGTCTGGAGTACGCGCGCACAGTGAGGCTCAAGCGAATTCAGTCTGCAAGCCGACCCTGAGTCAGCGGGCATCTATACAAATCCTGAATTTATCCATGCCAATATTGGCTTGGACTTACATCATTGCGCTCCCTAGACTCGCCCTCAACCGGCACTTTCCTACAAGCCCGGTTGAGGGGGAGTTGATGAACAAGTCGTTCCAAAGACGCGTCCTCGGGCCCACACTCGCGTCGCTTCTCGGTCTCGTGTTGACCGGCCTGGGCTCGCCCGCCGGCGCTCAACAGACACAGACTACCGGGCCGGTTGCCACGAGCACCAATGATCCGCCCGCTCCCGCCGCAGCGCCTGGCGGCTCTTCGCAACTGGGGGAAGTCGTCGTGACCGGCAGCCGTATCGCGAGCCGCAGTTACACCTCCGACAGCCCGTTGGCCACGATAGGCACATCTCAGATCGCCTCGGTGGGTCAAGTCTCTCTCGATTCCGCCCTGGGACAGATGCCGCAATTCGCCGGCTCACAGGGTCAGACCATAGTCGGCGACGTGGAGGGGTCCACCGGCTTTACGGGCGGCCAGTCCTATTCCGACCTGCGCGGACTCGGCCCGGAGCGCACGCTGGTGCTGCTCGATGGGCAGCGCCTCATGCCGACCAATCCAAACGGATCGGTCGACGTAAACCAGATTCCCATGGCGCTCCTCGAGAGTGTGGACGTCATCACCGGCGGCGCCTCTGCCGTCTACGGCTCGGACGCCATGGCGGGCGTGGTCAACTTTCGGTTGCGCCAGCACTTCCACGGCGTTCAACTCTCCTATCAACATGGCGCCACGACGCACGGGGACGGCGCAGAGAACAGCTTGAGCATGCTGATGGGCGGGAACTTCGCCAATGATCGTGGAAACGCGGTCATTGATCTCGAATACAACGAGCGCGGGGAGGTCGCCGGCGTGAATCGGCCGTCCTTTTCGGAACTGGGCGGCGACCGCCCCTTTGGGTATCAGGGACAGACTTTCAACGCCGGTGAGTTCGGGGGCAACATTCCGATCTCGGCGGTCAACGCGGTGCTCGCTCAATACCCGGGTACCACGCCCATCTCCGGCACCGGCGATTACGGCGGCTGGATAGGCGTCAACAAGGACGGTACCCTGTTCACCACGCGCGATCCGGGGAACTGCGTGCAGAACTACCGCGGGCCGATCGGCGCCCAGGCGACGGGCATGTACGGGGGCCGGGCCATCTCGCAAGACTGCACCAGTATCGTGGTGCCTGGCGAGTACGGGCGGTTGCTCCAGGTGCCGATGCATCGATTCAATCTATTCTCGCGGTTGACCTACAACCTGACCGATGGTATTCAGGCATACGGGCAGGTGAATTACATGCACTCCACCGCTCGTGATTACAGGAGCTACGACAACACAGCTCCGGGAAACCCTCTTTACGTCCCGCAGAACAATCCATACGTTACGAGCAACTCCGCGCTGGAATACCTTTTGAGCCAGCGCACCGGCCTGACGCCTGGCCAACCCCCTGACGCGGGACCGCTGCGAATCAGCACCTCTTTGTCCCCCTTCGGCCTGACGTTCCAGGATTTCAAATACAACGACTATCAGTTTACCACCGGGCTCAAGGGCGGAATCGGCTCGACGGATCTCGCCTGGAATGTGTTTGGTTCCTACGGACAGACCTTCTTCGACAACTTTCAGCATGGAAACTCGAATTATCCGGCTCTCGATACGATCATGTACGGCACGGCAGACTACCTCGGGGCGGACGGTAACAGCTGCGTTGGCTACGCCTGGAATCCGTTCGGCGGCCAGCCGATGAGCGCGGGATGCGTGGAATATGCGAGCAATACGCCGGAAAACACCAATGTGATGACACAGAAGTACGCGGAGGGCGATCTCACCGGTACGCTCTGGAGGCTCCCGGAAGGCGACCTCAAGTTCGCGTTGGGTGTCGATTACCGCGGAGAGAGCTTCTCCTACCAGGCGAGCCCAGAACTCACGCCAGCGTCCAATGTGATGCCGGCGCCGTATCCCCCCGAGGCAATCACGGGGACGTTCGATCTCGTGGGCTCAGCCAGCGGTACGCAGAATGTTCGCGAGGCGTACGTAGAGTTGCGTGCCCCGATCCTGACGCAGAAGCCGTTCGCCAAGGACGTGTCTGTGGATGTGGCCGGGCGTCATTCGCAGTATGACCTTTTCGGCGGCACTAACACCTGGAAGGCAGACCTGCACTGGCAGGCGAATGACACGTTCATGTTCCGCGGCGGCTTTTCGCGCGCGATCCGAGCTCCCAGTCTCCAGGAACTCTACAGTCCGTCCGTATTCGCCGGTGCTACCATCACGGGGGACCCGTGCGCCTACGACGGCACCTATCGCACCGGTCCAAACGCGGCGCAAGTGGCGGCGCTGTGTCAAGCGCAGGGAGTGCCGGCTACGTTTCTGCCGAGCTTTACCTCGCCCGCGTTTGACGTGCCGGGTGTCCTCAGGGGGAACCCGACGCTGAAACCGGAAGTGGCCGGCACATACTCGCTGGGTTTTGTCTTGACGCCGCATTTCGAGGGGGCGCTGGCCCGCAACTTCAGTGCCTCGCTGGACTACTTTCACATCAGGATCGACGGAGCGGTTACGGGTGTGGGCGCCCAAACGATTCTGGAGAACTGTTTCAATGCCACCGGAGGCAATGCCGGCTACTCGGAGAGCAACTTCTATTGCCAGCAGATCACGCGCGATCCCACGACAGGCTATGTCTCGCTCGCGAAGCAGTTCTCGGAAAACATCGGCGCGTTCGTTACCGACGGCGTGGATATCGAGTGGCATTGGGGCTTCGCTCTCCGCGACCTCGGTCTGCCGGAGCGCGCCGGAGGGATCAGCCTGCAGTCATACATCACCTACCTGCGCTCGCTCGTGACCTCGGGGGTGCCAGGCGTTCCGCCGGAAGACTTCGCCGGCGCGATTGGCGATACGGGTACCGCATTCGCGTTGGACGGCTCGAGTCTCTCGGACGTGTCCCACCCGAAGTGGAAGGGGAACACTACCCTTGGCTACGCCGTGGGACCGGTGTCGGCCGCTCTGCACTGGCGGTATATCGACGCGCAGGCGGACGCCATAAATGGACCGGGTAGCGGTCCCGGAATTCCGGCCTACAGCTATTTCGATTTCGATGCGACTTGGCAAGCGACATCACAGATCCAGGTCGCGGCGGGGCTCACCAACATGCTCGACAAGGCGCCGCCGCTGGTAGTCGGGGATGGCTTCGTTACCGATCCTGCGACCTATGACATATTGGGAAGGACCTACTATGTCGGCGTAAAGGCGAACTTCGACTGAGGATTTGCTGCGGATGAGCAGTGGACTTGGGAACAGGCATATGAAGCACAAAATACGCTCCTTTCTCTTGGGCTTTGTCGGACTCGTACCCTTGGCCGCTTGGGCAGCTTCGCCGGCGCCGCTCGTGCTCATTCACCGTTACGACCTGCCGGCTTCGATTACAGGGCATTTCGACCACTTCGAAATCGACGCGGCCGGCAAGCGGCTGTTCGGCACCGCCGTGAATGCCCACTATCTGGTGATCTTCAATTTCGCGACGGGCAAGGTCATCAAGCTGATTCCCATGGAGATTCCGCGCGGAGGGGTGTACCGCGCGGACCTGAAGCGGCTGTATGTGACCGATGGGACCGGGTGGCTGCGCATCTTTGACTCGCGGACATACAAGCTGCTCAAGTCGCTGAAGATGGAAATCGATGCGGATCCGATCGAGTACGACGCGGCGACGGGGCGCATTTTCGCGGTAAACGGCGGCGAGAAGGCCGGCCACACTTACTCGCACATCACCGTCTTCGACTCGGTTACCGAGCGTCAGATCGGCAATATCAAGGTGGCGGGCAACGACCTCGAAGACTTCGGGATAGAGCGCCACGGTCCGCGGCTGTTCGCCAATGTCGAAGCGCTGAACCAGATCGATGTCATCGACATGCGGACGTTGACGGTGACGGACGTGTGGAAGCTTACGGGCGTGAGGAAAAATTACGGCGCTGCCATCGATGAGCGCACTCACAGGCTGTTCGTGGCATGCCGCGAGGGAGGCCTGCTGGTGCTCGACAGCGAAACCGGTAAGCGACTCCAGACCCTGCCCATCGGCGGGGGCACCGACTACATTGCGTTCGACCCGGCTTTGCGGAGGATTTACGTCTCCGGAGGGGGTGGCCACGGCTGGGTGGATGTATTCAAGGAGGAGGACGCGAATCACTACCGCTTGCTCGGCGAGGTGGCCACTGAGCCGGGAGCCGCCACGTCGGACCTCATCACATCGCTAGGCGAGTACATCGTGATGACGCCTTCGAGCCCCAGCGGACCGGGACAGGTGTGGGTCTACAAGATCGTCTCAGGGGAATAGAGAGCGTGGCGAGGCGCGGTCCAACCCTGGAAGTTGCGAAGTCGAAGGCTCTGACAGTCCTTCCTTTCTGCGGAACGGCATTTGCGCCGCTCGCGGGCGCCGCGAGCAAGCATGACCCCGTGCCGACGTCGAACCCGATGATCCCCAAGCTCAAAGAGCGCCTCGAGCTGCGCCGCGGAGTTGCGCCGCACTGGGTGACTTTCGACATTGCGGGCGATTACGCCTACGTTTCGGGCAACAGGAACAGCAATCAACCTAATGAGATATTTGATGCGCGGACCCATACGGCCGTCGCTACGATCTGCCTATCGGAGAACATGCGCGAGATCGATTTCGCCCACGGGAAGATCATCGCGGTAGGTGACCAGTACGGAATTGGCCGCAGGCGGGGAACGCTCGGAGCCGGGCGGGCATCCCATCTCCCGCGTGCAGCTTTGCGTTGATCGGAAGCCAGTCTTTCATCCACAAGTGCAAGGAATTTGGTTCACATGACCGGCATGTCTCCCACTGAGATGGCGACCGCTCTGGGCAAGGGCCTTCTCTCGTTTCCCGTGACGACGTTCCGCGCCGACGGCTCGTTCGATCCCAAGGCCTATGGGGACAATATCGCCTGGGCATGCAGTCACGGACCGGCCGGGCTGTTCGCGGCCGGAGGCACCGGGGAGTTCTTCTCCCTCACGCCCGCGGAAGTCGTCGAGGTCGTCCAGATAGCGGTGCGCGAGGTCAAGGGGCGGTTGCCGCTGCTCGCTCCCTGCGGCTATGGCACGGAAATGGCCAAGGATCTTGCGCGCAGCGCTGAGGCGGCCGGCGCCGACGGGCTACTGTTGATGCCGCCGTACCTTACTGAGTCCGAGCGGGAGGGCATTGCCACGCACGTCGAGGCCGTTTGTGGGGCGACCCGCCTCGGTGTCGTCTTTTATAGTCGGGCCAATGCAACCATTGACGACGTTACGCTCGCGCGTCTGTGCGAACGCTGCCCTAATCTCGTCGGATTCAAGGACGGAGTAGGCGACGTCGAGATGATGACTCGAATCTACTCACGAATCGGCGAGCGGCTCACCTACTTCGGCGGGCTGCCGACGGCGGAGACGTTCGCTCTGCCGTATCTCGAGCTCGGCGTGAATACCTACTCCTCGGCCATCTACAACTTTCTGCCGAAGTTTGCGCTCGACTTCTACGCCGCGGTACTGCGCCGCGACCGGGCGGAAGTGTACACGGCGCTGCGGGAGTTCGTGCTGCCCTACATCGCCATCCGGCGCCGCCGCATGGGCTATGCGGTCTCTATCGTAAAGGCCGGCATGAGACTGATCGGCCGCGACTGCGGTCCGGTGCGTCCACCGCTCATCGATCTGACGCCGCACGAGATGGAGGAGCTCGCCGCGCTGGTCGCGGGCCGCAAGTAAATCCCGTTCCATACCAGTTAGCTGCGCGGAGAGCTTTTGAGCAGCGAGCACAATTCGATGACGATGTCCCGCGGCTGCGTGCGCTACCTCATTGTGTTCATGCTGTTCGCCGCGACCACCGTCAACTACGCGGATCGGGCCAGCCTCTCGATCGTCGGACCGGCGATGCAGGGGCAGCTGCACATCGATCCGATCACTCTCGGTTACATTTTCTCCGCGTTCGGCTGGGCCTATGTGATCGCCCAGCTGCCAGGCGGCTGGATGCTCGATCGCTTCGGCTCCCGAGCGGTCTACGCGGGAAGCATCCTGCTCTGGTCGGTGTTCACGCTGCTGCAGGGCGCAGTGGGCTTTCTCGCCGGAGGCCTGCTGGTGGCGACGCTCTTCGCACTACGTCTGCTCGTGGGATTCGCCGAGGCCCCGGCTTTTCCCGGCAACAGCCGCATCGTCGCAGCCTGGTTCCCCGGGGGCGAGCGCGCCACCGCCGCCGCCATCTTCAATTCCGGGCAGTACTCCGCCACCGTGATATTCGCGCCGGTAATGGGGTGGCTCACGCACCGCTTCGGCTGGCAGTCCGTATTCGTCTTTCTCGGCGGCGCCGGGATACTGCTGTTCATCGCGTGGCTGATGACCGTGTACGCGCCTAACCGGCACCCCCGCGTGAGACGAGCCGAGCTCGATTACATCGCGGCCGGCGGCGGGCTCGTCGACATGGACCAGGGGCGCGGTACCTCGCAGCCGATACGATGGCAGCACGTGAAGCAGCTGCTGCGCCGGCGGATGCTCATCGGCATCTACATCGGGCAGTACTGCGTCAATGCGCTGACCTACTTCTTCCTTACCTGGTTCCCCGTGTACTTGGTAGAGCAGCGAGGCATGTCCATCCTCAAGGCGGGCATCGTGATCATGCTGCCGGCGATCTGCGGCTTTGTGGGCGGGGTGCTCGGCGGAGTCATGTCCGACTGGTTGTTGCGCCGTGGCGTATCGCTCTCGCTGGCGCGTAAAATCCCGATAGTCGCCGGCATGCTCCTCGCGATCAGCATGATCCTGTGCAATTTCGTCCAGGCCAACTGGGTCGTGGTGCTCATAATGTCGCTCGCTCTGTTCGGGAAGGGCGTCGGCTCGCTCGGCTGGGCCGTGGTCGCTGATACGGCGCCCAAGGAGGTGATGGGGCTGTACGGCGGACTGTTCAATACCTTCGGCAATATAGGGGCTATCACCACCCCGATCGTCATCGGCTACATCGTCGCGGTCACCGGATCCTTCGCCGGCGCGCTCGTCTACGTCGGAGCGAACGCGCTGCTCGCAGTGATCGGCTATACGGTGATTGCTGGCCGCTTCGAGCGCGTTCACTTGGCTGATCGCGGCGCGCGGCCCAGCCATCCGTTGCAGATGGAGTCCCGTCCTTGAAGGACCCGAAGCGCGATGCCGCAGCCGAACCTATGCGGTCACATGGTTCGACACCCAAGGTGATCGAGATGGAAGTCGTGCCGGTTGCCGGACACGACAGCATGCTGCTCAACTTGAGTGGCGCCCACGGTCCGTATTTCACCCGCAACGTCGTCATTCTCGCGGACGAGCGGGGTTGTCTCGGACTCGGTGAGGTACCCGGGGGCGAAGCGATCCGCAAGACCCTGGAGGACGCGCGTCCTCTCATCATAGGGCAACCGCTCGGCCGCCACCGTGCGCTGCTCGGCCGCCTTGCAGCTGCATTCGCGGATCGTGACCGCGGCGGCCGCGGCCTGCAGACATTCGACGTGCGCACCACGATTCATGCGGTGACTGCGCTCGAGTCGGCGCTGCTCGATCTGCTCGGCCAGTACCTCGGGGTTCCCGTAGCGGACCTTCTCGGGGAGGGCCGGCAGCGCGCAAGCGTGCCCGTGCTGGGCTACCTCTTCTACATCGGCGATCGCCGGAAAACCGACCTCGCCTACCGCGCCGGGACGGGTAGCGGCTGGCTGCGACTGCGGGACGAGCCGGCTCTGACGCCACAGGCGATCGTCGCTCTCGCGGAGGCGGCGCGCGAGCGTTACGGGTTTGCGGATTTCAAGCTCAAGGGCGGCGTTTTCGCGGGCGAGACCGAGATGGAGGCGGTCGAAGCGCTTGCCCGGGATTTTCCTGAGGCCCGTATCACCCTCGATCCGAACGGTGCCTGGTCCCTCGAGGAGGCGATTGCGCTCTGTCGCGGGAAGCGGCACATCCTGGCCTACGCCGAAGATCCATGCGGGGCCGAGAACGGATACTCCGGGCGGGAGATTCTCGCCGAATTCCGCCGGCGCAGCGGGGTGCCGACCGCCACAAACATGGTCGCCACCGACTGGAGGCAGCTCGCGCATGCGGTGCAATTGCGCGCCGTCGACATTCCGCTCGCCGACCCGCACTTCTGGACGATGGCCGGGTCGGTGCGCGTCGCGCATTTGTGCCGCGAGTGGGGTCTCACCTGGGGCTCCCACTCCAACAGTCACTTCGATATCTCGCTGGCGATGTTCACGCAAGTTGCTGCCGCGGCTCCGGGAGAGATCACGGCCATTGATACCCACTGGATCTGGCAGGAAGGTGAGCGGCTGACGCGCGACCCGCTGAGGATCGAGCAGGGCAGAGTGCGGGTACCGGAGCGCCCCGGTCTCGGCATCGAGCTCGATCGGGTGCAACTTGCGAAAGCACATGAACTCTATGTCCGGCTGGGCCTCGGGGCACGCGACGACAGTGTCGCGCTGCGCCAGATCATTCGCGGATGGCGGTTCGATCCGAAGCGGCCTGCGCTCGTGCGGTAAGACAGGCTCACACTGACGGCGAAGTCCTGTACCTGAATCACGCGTCGCTCGGACCGTCGAGAGATTGAATGAGCCTTTGATCCCCTTCCTGCCCACCCAGATCTTCGCGTGGGCCGGTTCGAGCAAATCCTTAGCCGGTCGTGCCTCCGGCTGATGCCGCCCGACTGGTGAGACCGAGGGGATTGGGAGTTCGCGGCGTTCCTGCGTTCGGGGACCCCGAGGGGTTGGTAGCGGGCGCCATAGCAATTCATGGCCACGTCTCTGATCGCGGACGATTCCACGTCGACTGGGCGCCACCGGCCCGTTATTGAGCCGCTCCATAGCGGACGGCGATCAAGGACCGCAAAGGTCGACAGGCGGGGCGGTCCGACGGGGCAATCGGGCGCATGACGGTGCAAACCGTTGCAAGTGATAGCGGGGGTCGCTTCGAGCTCTATAGCATCTGTCCGATACGTGTCCTGGCAGTCCCAGCCAGCATCGGTGCGGCAAAATAGGTCGCATTGCAACGCTTTGCACCAGGGCCACGAGCGCAGCCTGGACTTGCTGCTTGACATTCAAGTGCCGGAATATTAACGTCTATCGTTAAACTTCCGGTGTAAAATGATCGCGCGACGGCTCCGCCCCATCATCGAAGAGCGCCTGCGACAGATGCCAGGGGTCGTTCTTCTTGGCCCTCGCCAAGTGGGCAAAACGACGCTGGCTCGCCAGATCGCCAACCTGCGGAAGGCACGGGCGATATACCTTGACCTTGAGCGTCCGACTGATCAGAGGCGCCTTCAGGACGCGGATGCGTTTCTGCGCGCCCAGGTTGGCAAGCTCGTCGTCATCGACGAGATTCACCGCGCTCCTGCGCTCTTTGAGACCTTGCGCGGAATTATCGATGACCGCCGCGCAGCAGGAGATCGCGCGGGGCATTTCCTTCTCCTGGGTTCGGCGGCTATCGATCTGATGCGTCAAGCCTCAGAAACACTTGCGGGCCGGGTGGCCTATGTCGACTTGGCACCGGTCGATGCTTTGGAATTCCCCTCGCAGGTGGGCGATACCGGTCGTCTGTGGACGCGCGGGGGATTCCCCGACAGCTTGCTCGCGGAGAACGATGCGGCGAGCCTCAACTGGCGGCGTGCCTTCGTTCGCAGCTACCTCGAGCGTGATGTCCCGATGTTCGCTCCGCGGATGCCTGCGGAGACGATCGGTCGACTCTGGACGATGCTCGCGAACTCTCAGGCCACCCCACTCAACCAATCCAAATTGGCCTCGAGTCTGGAAGTCTCCACTCCGGCTGTCACGCGCTACATCGATCTGCTGGTCGACTTGCTCCTGGTCCGTCGCCTGCGTCCATGGAGCGGCAACACGGGCAAGAGGCTCGTGCGCACCCCTAAGGTTTACGTTCGCGACAGCGGCTTGACTCATGCCTTGCTTGATCTTGAAACCTGGGAGCAGGTGCTCGGGCATCCCGTCGCAGGCGGAAGCTGGGAGGGCTTCGCCGTCGAAAACCTCATCGCTGCCGCCGGCGATCGACGCACGCCCTACTTCTATCGCACGGAGGATGGGGCTGAAATCGACCTTCTATTCGAGCGCGGCGGATCGGTCGATATGGTTGTCGAGATCAAGCGCTCGACTGCGCCAACTTTGTCCCGCGGTTTCAACCTGGCGCGACAGGCGCTGAAGCCTCGCGAGGCATATCTGGTACATGGTGGCAACGACTCATGGCCGATGGCGGATGGCGTGACCGCTATTGGCCTTCGTGAACTGATGCAGAGACTCGCCGACTCCTGAACTGGCTGGGCCGAGACAAGCAGCTGAAAAGCCCAGCGTGGACTGTGAAAAGGGCGGTCCCACGCGGCAATCCGGTGCACGACGATGCAAACCGTTGCAAATGGTAGCGGGGGCGTGCTTTGGAGCAACCAAAACTGATGTCGTGTGCTTTTCCCTGGAACGTATCCTCGAGCCCATGGCCATACCGGATATCTGCGGTAATGGCCATTTGCTCACGCCTGACAACCTGAAGGTGGGCCGATCTAAACGTCGCTGGCGCTGCCGCCGCTGTGGTCAGGTGCGAGCGGCCGAATTCCGGGCGCGGCATAAGCCGGCGGCATAGATTCTGGTCCATGAACGGGAGAGTAATCCAAGTAGGTGCCGATTCGTAGTCGCGCAAATTGCGAGATGGCCCGGACCCGCATGGTGCAGGTGACTTGGCGATCCGATCCCAACGGAGGTCTCCCGAACGCGATGCACCAAAGCGCAACGGAATGCAACGTCGCACGATGGTGTCTCAACTTGCAGCGAGAGGGGTTGGTGGCCGGGATCGCAGCGGATCCGCTGGGAACGCGCACTGATCCGCTGCTATGTAGGCTCCTTGCTCGCGATGAACAGGGCGATGAGCAGGGTGCACTCTGGATCATCGGAGGGGATCTGGCGGCGGGACGCCGGAATGCGTCGTGACGACCGCCGGCATTTTATAATTCACATTCGGTGAATCACAAAATATGAATCACGGCGCGATCGTGCGGTGACCGGCGTGATGAGCCCACCGGAGGACCGCTTCGGGCGGGCGCTGTCGGGCCAGAAGCGGTCCTTCAACTGTTCAGACCGTTGGAACAGTCCCACCATCGATCACGTACTCCGCACCCGTAATTGAAGCGGCTCGCGGCGAGACCAGAAAAGCGACAAGGTCCGCAACCTCCTTCGGCTTGGCGGGACGACCGAGCGGAATGCCGCCGAGGCCCTTCATGATGATTTGTTTACCGCCCTCGTAGTCCGTGCCGGCCTGGGCCGCGAGGCGCTCGGCGAGTGCGACTGCCGCCTCAGTCTCGACCCAGCCCGGAGCAACGCGGATAACGCGGATTCCCTTGGGCGTTACCTCCTTCGAGAGGGCCTTGCTGTACGTCGATAGTGCCGCCTTAGCCGCAGCGTAGGCGATGGTCGACTCGGGCAACGGCAGAACGCGCTGGATCGACGTCACGTGAATGATGACGCCAGAGCCTTGCATAATCATCGACGGCAGCAGTGCGCGATCGAGCCGAACTGCCGACATCAGGTTCTGGTTCAGCTCCTTCGACCACTCCTTGTCGTCGAGTGCCGCGAATCCGCCGCCCGGGGCGCTGGAACCTCCAAGTACGTTGACGAGGATGTCGACGCCGCCGAGCTTTTCCAGCACCGCCTGGCCCACGGCGCTGGCGCCCTCTGCGGTCGCAAGATCAGCGGCGAGGAAGCGAACGCCGTCGGCCGGCCGCGAAGATGCGGAGCGAGCCGTGGCCACGACCTGCACTCCGGCGTCGCGGAGTGTCTCCACTATCGCGGCACCGATGCCCCGCGTGCCGCCGGTTACCAGTGCGCGTCGATGGGCGAGTTTCAGATCTAAACTCACGGCGTGATCTCCAGGGACGCGATCTTTCCGCGCTCGAGGCGGAAGGCGAATCGCAAATCGACCGGGCTACCCGGGAAGTTGCCGGTCAGCCGGCTTGTGACGATGTATCGGCCGTCCTTCTGCTCCAGGGCGAAGGGCTCGCTGGTATACAAGTATTTGACCGAGGCCGCGCTCTTCCACGCCTTGATGGCTTCGAGACCGGAGTGGGTTTGTCCCTCATCTTCGACGACGGCTTGCTTCGTGAAGCAGCATGCCACGGCTTCGCCGTCGTGCTTGTCGGCGTCGAAATAGGCGGCGATTGGTTCGGGAAGATTCAGCTTGGTCATCGCGGTCTCCTGCGTTCTCGCACTGAGACCACTATGACTTCCTTGCCAGATTAGAGAATCACGTATAATCTGAACTGGCTATTTAGCAAGTAATACATAATGCGCGGGTTCGAGTTTGCTGAATTGAAGGCCTTTGCGGCCGTCGTCGAGCGGGCCAGCTTCGCGCGCGCTGCCGATCACCTCGGGCTATCCCCCTCGGCCCTGAGCCAGACCATCCGCCAGCTCGAAGCCCGGCTCGGTGTGCGGCTGCTCAACCGCACGACGCGGAGCGTGGCGCCGACGACAGCGGGCTCGCGCCTTCACGAGCGTATCTCACCGATGATCCTGGAGATGGACGCTGCGGTCGCCGAGGCAGTCGCCGCTACGGGCCGGACCGCGGGAACGCTGCGTATCAATACGTTGGGCATGGCGGCGAAGAAGATCATTGCGCCGCGGCTCGGCCGATTCCATCGTGCGCACCCAGATGTGGTGCTCGACATCGTGATCGACGATAGCCTGCGCGACATCGTCGCCAGTGGGTTCGACGCCGGCATTCGCGTCGGCGAGCGACTCGAAAAAGATATGATTGCGGTGCGCATCACGCCGGACGTGAAGATGCTCGCCCTCGCGTCACCCGAATATCTTTCGCGGCGCGGCGAACCCAGGACGCCCGCCGATCTGCACCGCCACGCTTGCATCAACTGGCGGTTTCCCGGCAGCGGCAGGATCTATCGCTGGGAGTTCGAGAAGAAGGGCAGGAAGCTCGAGATGAACGTGGAAGGGCCCTTGATCTCGAATCACCAGGATGTCGTCATCGAAGGGGCGTTGCAGGGCCTCGGCATTCTCTACGCCTACGACGATGATCGCGTTGACGAAGCGGTTGCCGGCGGACGGCTCACCCGCATCCTGGCTGACTGGTCGCTGATGAGCCCTGGCCTCTACCTCTACTATTCGAATCGTCGCCACCCCCAGCCTGCGCTCCGCGCCTTCATTGATTGCCTCCTGGACCGAGACGAGGCCGCGTTCAAGCGACGGCCAAGAAAGGTAGGCGCGTGACATGCGCGACGGTTGCAGCGTCCGCTTCGGGTCCGATAGGCATCTGCTTTTGACTTGGCGGCGAGAGGGGTTGGTGCCCGGCGGCAAGACGGCGAAGCTCGAATTACCCGGGTAAATCGCGTACTCATTCAATACTTACGCCTTGACGAAAGAACGTTCCCGGTGTACGCTTTAAATATGTACACAGGAGAAGTGCCATGCCCCGAGTCGCCGTAGACGACAACAAGCGGATGAATCTGCGGGTACAGCCCGACCAGAAGGCGACGCTGTTGCGCGCGGCCGCGCTCCGGAACACGGACCTGACCGATTTCGTGTTGCAGCAGGCCTTGCGCGAGGCGCGGGCCGTGATCGAGGAAGCCGAGCGCGTCGTGCTCACGAAGCGCGACAGTCTCCGGGTGCTCGACATGCTGGAACGCCCGCCGGCACCAAACGCCAAGCTCCGCAAAGCAATCGCAGCGCTGCCGAAGCGGAGATGACAGTTCCCGCCTGGCGCGAAGAAGCGATCTCAAAAAAGCACGATCGCAAGTCCTTCGATTGCGGCGAGCCCGCGCTCAACGAATTCCTTCAGAGGTACGCGCGCCAGAGCCACGAGGCCGGCGGTGCTAAAACCTTCGTCGCCGCCAAAGAGGCCGACGGCAAGACGATCTTCGGCTATTACAGCCTGGCGCCGGCGGCGCTCGCTTACGCCGACACGCCGGAGTTGATGCGGCGTGGGCTCGCCCGTCATGACGTGCCCGGCTTCAGGCTCGCGCGCCTCGCAACTGATCTGAAGCTGCAGGGGCAGGGCCTTGGCGGCCAGCTTCTCGCGGCGGCCGCGCGCCGCTGCCTGCGCGTCGCCTCTGAAGTGGGCGGCGTCGTTCTCATCATCGACGCCAAGAGCGAGCGGGCGACAGCGTGGTATGCCAGCTATGACGCAGTGCCGTTGGCGGACAAGCCGCTGACGCTCGTGATGGCACTTGCGACCTTCGCGACCGATCTCAAGGCCGCCGGCCACCTCTAATGCCTATCCCGTCATCATGATTCGTGCCGGCCGGAAGGGCAGGAGGGCGCAGGGCAGGCGGGCCGATCGCTCGATCACAATGCGCTTGACTTCATCGAGCGAAATGTCGTCCTGGCGGCGGTCGTAAACCTTCGTCGTGCGCGGCGACGAATGGTTTGCCGTCGTCTGGCTCCTATATGCGGATCACGCGCTGGCTCCAATATGCCGTCGGTGAGGGAAACTGATCCCAGCCCCTCGTGCAGCATGACGATCACAGGCCGATCCAGCGCTGCCGCAGGTGGCTATACCCATTGGTATTCGATCTGGCGTCTCCTGACGCGCAGGAAGCAGCCGCCAGGGTTCAATGTTGGGCAGCCCGCTCGCGCAACTTGAATCGCTGGACCTTGCCGGTGGCAGGATTTGCTCCGTCTGCCGCGATCGTGCAACTTGCGATAGCGGTCTAATTGGATCAAAGTACGTCACTGCGCTGGCTCGCCTTCGGCAAAGGGGACTCCGCGCAATACGAAGATGAAAGTCATTTTGGGAGTGGCCATACGCCTCCCGGCATCGCCTAACCCGCCGTCCACCGGATAACGCCATGACTATTCGCCCCTGGCTACCGTGGTCGTTGTTGGCGCTGCGACTCGTGTTCGTCCCCCTGCTGCAGGCACAGCCGCTCAATCCATCGCTGTATTCCTCGCTGAGCTGGCGGCTGATCGGTCCGTTTCGCGGAGGCCGCGTGACGGCAGTGACCGGAGTGCCCGGGCAGCCGAACCATTTCTATTTCGGGTCGGTGGGCGGCGGGGTCTGGGAAACCCGGAACGCGGGGCGCACCTGGGATCCGATCTTCGACAAGGAGCCGGTGGCCTCGATCGGCGCGATTGCCGTGGCGCCGTCCGACCCGAGCGTGATCTACGTGGGTTCGGGTGAAGCGGACATCCGCGCCAGCTTCAGCACCGGCAACGGCATGTACAAGTCCACGGACGCCGGCAAGAGCTGGACGCACATCGGGCTCGAGGATACGTTCCAGATCGGCTCGGTGCTGGTGGACCCGAAGAACGCGGACGTCGTCTACGTCGCGGCGCTCGGACACGGCTACGCGGCGAATCCCGAGCGCGGTGTGTTCAAGAGCACGGACGGGGGCCGGAGCTGGAAGAAGGTGTTGTACAGGAATGCCGACACCGGCGCGGTCGCGTTGGCATTCGGAGGCGACTCGAGGACGATCTTCGCGGCCCTGTGGCAGACGCGGCGGCCGCCGTGGAGTGTCTATCCGCCATCCGACGGCCCGGGCAGCGGCCTGTACGAGTCGACCGACGGCGGCGCGAGCTGGAAGGCGGTGACCGGGCACGGCTTTCCCCGTGCCGGCCTGGGCCGCATCGGGCTCGCCGTGGCCCCGAGCAACCGGCAGATCGTCTACGCCAACGTGTCCGCCAAACAGGGAGAAGGCGGCCTGTATCGCTCCGACGATGGCGGCAGCAACTGGAAACACGTCACCGGCGACCCCCGCATCTGGGCGCGCTGGTGGTATTTCGGACACGTGGCGGTGGACCCGAAGAATCCGGACATCGTCTATATTCCCAACACCGCCATGTACAAATCAACCGACGGTGGCCGGAGTTTCGAGCCGTTCCGCGGCTCGCCCGGCGGGGACGATTATCAGATCGCCTGGGTCGATCCTGACGACGGCGGGCACATGATACTCGGCGTGGATCAGGGCACCACCACCACCCTGGACGGGGGAAGGACCTGGAGTTCCTGGTACAACCAGCCGACCGGGCAGTTCTATCACGTCACGACCGATCATCAGTTCCCGTATCGCGTCTATGCCGCGCAGCAGGACTCGGGCGCAGGCGCGCTCCCGAGTCGCACAAGTTTCCTGAGCGGAATAACGCAGCGTGATTTCACGCCCATCATTGCCGGCGCGGAAAGCAATTATGTCGCGCCTGATCCGCTGGATGCCAGGTATGTCTATGGAACGTCCTTTGACAGCCCGATGGTCAAATACGACATGCTGAGTGCCCAGGATCGATGGGTGAGCCCGGTGCTCGCCTATTCGGGCGTCACGTATCGCAGGACGTGGACGCTGCCGGTAGTGTTTTCGCGCTCCGATCCGCACATCATGTATTTCTCGCACCAGATGATGTTCCGCACGGACAACGGCGGACAGAGCTGGACGGTGATCAGTCCGGACCTGACGCGCGAGAATCCGCGTGTGCCGCCCAACCTGGATCCAATCACCGCGAAGGACGCGGAGGTCCAGGGGCCGCGGCGCGGCGTGATCTACACCATCGCGCCCTCGCCGATCCAGAAGGGGCAGATCTGGGCGGGTACCGACGACGGCCTGATCTGGGTGACGCATGACGAAGGCGGGCACTGGCAGAACGTCACACCCAAGGGCCTGAGTGCCTGGTCGAAAGTGGGCATCATCGAGGCCTCGCACTTCGACGCCAGTACGGCGTACGCGGCGGTGGACCGCCACCGGCTGAACGACTACAAGCCGTACATCTACGTGACGCGCGACGCGGGGAAGACGTGGACGTTGGCGGTCAACGGCATCCCGGCGGGGGACTTCGTGAACGTGGTGCGGGAGGACCCGCAGAAGCCGGGGCTGTTGTATGCGGGCACGGAGAAGCACGTGTACGCGTCGTTCGACGGCGGCGCGGACTGGCAGAGCCTGCAGCTGAACCTGCCGGTGACGTCGATGCGCGACCTGGACGTGCATGGCGACGACCTGGTGCTCGCCACCTTCGGGCGCGGACTGTGGATATTGGATGACGTTACGGCGCTGCGGCAATTGGACGGCCATACCAGCCAGTCCCCGGCCACCTTGTTCAAGCCGGCCGAGGCATACCGGATGCGCCGCGCCAATTTGAGCTTCTACGGCGCGCAGCTGCCGAAGGACGAGCCGCAGGCCGCCAATCCGCCATTCGGGGCGATTATCGACTATTACCTGAAAGCCGATGCTTCCGCGCCGGTGACGCTGGAGATCCTGGATGCGGACGGGCAGCTGGTGCGGCGGTATTCGAGCTCGCAGAGGACGCAGCGGCCGGATCTCCAAAAGCTGGCCATTGCTCCCGACTGGGTGCTGCCGGTCACGTTGCTTTCTTCCGCGGCCGGCATGCACCGCTTCGTATGGGACCTGCACTATGCGCTGCCCCCGCAGCTGACCAGGAAAACCAGCGGCGAGGACGAGGACTACGGCCAGGATGGCCTGTGGGCGCCTCCCGGCCATTACACCGTGAAACTCGCGGTGAACGGACAGACTTACAGCCAGCCGCTGGAGGTGAGGCAGGATCCCCGGATACGGATCTCATCGGAGGCGTTGCCGAAGCAGTTCGATCTTGCGCGGCGTATCGAGGGGCAACGCGTGAAACTTGCCGTGGCTTCGGCGCAGGTCCACCGCGTGCGTGCACAGCTCGACGGCTTGCGCGGCAAGGCCGCCGGCGGCATCGCCCGGCAGGTCGACGCACTGATCGGCAAGGTCGACGCGGTGGCCGGCGTGGAGCCTGCGGCGAATCCGGCCAACTCGGTCGGGGTGCCCGCCGTGGACTTCTCCACCATGCGCTACCTCGGGGAGGCTTATGCTGACCTGGACGCGTCCGTGGAGAGCGCCGATGCGGCGCCCACTGCCGACGAAATGCAGGCTTTTTCCAGGTACGCGAACCAGCTCGACGGGATCCTCGCGACATGGGAGGATCTGGAAAATTCGGATATTCCAAGGCTCAATGATTCGTTGAAGCCGGCAAAACTCGAGGAAATCACCCTATCCAACTGAATCAGGGTGGACGATGATTTCACAATTCCGAATGACTGATTTGATCGGCTTGAATTGATGACCTGACGGGAATATGGGCAGGAACACCGGCGGCTCGAGTATCGGGTTGTCTGCTCTGTATTCCGTCAGCAGGTGTATGTGCGTGCTTTGATCGCGCATTTTATCGGCGCCTCGACAGGCGATTCCGTGCCGCTCCCGCGCATGGAGGGCTAGCCCTCCCGAGGCACAAGCCCGGGACTCCACGGGCTCCGGGGGCGCACCGCTGTCCGGGGTACCCTGCGTCGCAGAAAAAATAGTTCACCTGCCAGTGTCCTTCGGCCTTGCCGAAGCGCTCTAATGCCGTGGGATGAACCTTTTCGGAATCTGCGGACCTTGAGCAGCGATACCCGGCGCACTTTCCTCACCGACCTGGAGAAGACCCACGGTCGCGGGCTGCGCCGTTTTCTCTCCGCCCGAGTGCGTATTGGCGCCGACGTCCCCGATCTGGTCCAAGAGGTCTTTCTCAGGCTGCTGCGCGTGGAGCGCCACGAAGCCATCCGAAATCCCCAGGCATACCTCTACACCATCGCGAGCCACGTCTTGAGTCAGCACACACTAAGAAGCGCTGCGACGGACGAGGTCCTCCGCTTCTCGAATCTTCTTGCTGACCTTCGCGGCAGTCTCGATTCCGACCCTGCCGCTGAGGTCGAAACCGAGCAGCTCTTCGAGGAATTGGCCCGGGACCTCGAGCGGCATGCGCCGCGCGCATACGCCACACTTGCCCTCCATCGTTATCACGGGCTCGAGCTCAAGGAGATCGCCCCGCGCCTTGGCGTCTCGTACAACATGGTCAAGCGCTATCTCGCGCAGGCGCTCACCTTCTACCAGCAACGACTCGCCGAGAGGGAGTAATCAGCAGGGAACCGTATGAAAGCCCATGCCAATAGCCAGATTCTCGAAGAAGCGTCGACCTGGTTCGTCGAGTTGAGCGAAGGGCACCTCACGGATAAGGTGCGCGAGCAGTTCAGCGACTGGTTGCGCGCGTCTCCCGAGCACGTTCGCGCGTACCTGCAGATCTCTGCCCTCTGGGAAGACGCGCCCCTCTTGGGAAAGGGTGCGGAGGACGTCGAAGCGCTCATTGCTCGCACGCGCGCCGCCGGCAACGTCGTGAGAGTCGGGAAGGATCGCCAGCCCTCGAGCGTAGGATCGCGTCGTTTCGTGACTCCGCTGCGTTCAGCGCTTGCCGCGAGCCTCGTCCTCGTCGCCATCGGCATCACCTTCTGGGCACAGCAGCGCGGGGTCTATGAGACCGCCATCGGTGAGCAGCGCTCGCTCACCCTCGCCGACGGCTCTACGATCGACCTCAACGCGCAGTCCCGAGTGCGAGTCCACTTTACGGCGGCGGAGCGCTCCATCGACCTTCTCGAAGGCCAGGTTCTGTTCCACGTTACTCACGACACCGCCAGGCCCTTCATTGTCCATAGCGGCGCTGCCAGTGTCCGCGCGGTCGGCACGCAATTCGACGTCGATCGACGTTCGGGTGAAACCGTCGTGACCGTAGTCGAAGGCCGCGTCGCCGTTCTGCCCGATTCGCTCCTCCAGCCGGTATCGGCGAACGCTGTCGATAGTTCGGCGCCTTCCATCCCTGCGCCGGACTTCGCCCTGACAGGGCCGGGGGAGGGGCATGGTCTTCTTCTCACTGCCGGTGAGCAGGTCACCCTGACCGCTCAGGCCACCTCGCGCCCGACCCGAACAGACGTCGCCGCAGCCATTGCCTGGACGCAACGTAAGCTCGTGTTCGCTTCCTCACCGTTGACCCAGGTCGCCGACGAATACAATCGGTACCATCAGAAGCGCATCGTCATTCGCGATCGCCGGCTGGCGGGTTTCCTCGTGAGCGGCGTATTCTCTGCGACCGATTCCAGGGCGTTCGTTGCCTTTCTGCGCGCGCAACCGAATCTCACCGTTCATGAGACCGATACTGAGATTGAGATTTCTGGCGCTCCTCGAAAATAAATTTTCAGCTTCAGTGTACTTGGCTGAACTCGCCGCGCTCTTTATCAGCAAGAGACCGTCACCGCACTGGATGACGGCACTACACAGCCTGCAACGGGGCGGGGGAGTTCTCATGCGTCTAGGTGTCGCAGCAACGGCTATTTGCTTGTCGATCGTGGGTGTGGCGCTTGCCGATCCGGCGACGGCTGCGATACGAAAACCAACGAATATTCCGGCACAGGCGCTGGGCAGTGCGCTCGAGGAACTGGCGAAGGAGCGCGACATTCAAGTCATCTACCGCTCCGAAGTGGTCTTCGACCAAAAGACGGAAGGGGCGGTGGGAGAGTTCACGCCGGACGAGGCGTTGAGAAAGCTGCTGACCGGGACCGGGCTGTCGTATCGCTACCTGACCGCAAGCACCGTCACTATAGTTTCGGCTACCCCTGCGCAGCATTCCGAGCCCGTGGCGACGGCTCCGCCGTCGAGCAATAAGGAGGTCGGGAAGAATTCTTCCCAGGACTTTCGCCTTGCTCAGGCGAGCCCTGGACAGGCTCGAGGCGCTTCTTCGGTGACACAGGCGACATCGGAATCGCCTCCGGAAAAAAAATCCGAGACATCGACCGACGCCAACACACCATCGAACGCCAATACGACCATGAAGGAAGTCGTGGTCACGGGCTCGCTGATCCGGCGCGTCGACCTCGAGACCGCCAGCCCGGTGGTGACCGTGGATCGTGCCAACATCGCCAATTCCGGCAAACTGACGCTTGGCGATGTCCTGCAGCAGTTGCCGAGCGTGTCGGGTACACACACCAATGTGCAGAACAACAACACCGGCGGCGGCGGCGCCAGCCCCTTGCTCGAGGGCGGTGACGGTGCTGCCCGCGTCTCGTTGCGGGGATTGGGCGTGACGCGCACCCTGACCCTGATCGATGGCCAGCGCATGGCCAACCCGGATCTCAACATGATTCCGCAGAACATGGTCGAGCGCGTCGACGTGTTGGCGGAAGGCGCCTCCACGGTATACGGGTCCGATGCCATCGGTGGCGTCGTAAACTTCATCCTGCGCAAGGATTTCAAGGGCGTAGAGCTCAGCCTGAACGACGGTATCTCCAGTCACGGTGACGGCCAGCGCAAAGGTTTCGACCTCACGCTGGGCGCCGCCGGAGACAAGGGGAACATAATCGCCGGCGTGGACTACAACGCCCAAGATGCCGTGACCAACGCTGAGCGCCCTTACCTGGCCTTCGCCCACCAGTTGGTGAACGGCGTGGTCAAGGCGTCCGGTTCGAGCGGCGTGCCGACCGGGCACATCCAGGTGCCGGCCTCGGTCGCGGCCGTTTATGGTTGCCCCACGACCGGCGGTACCGCCTATGTCACCCTGCGACAGGGCACCGGTGACGCCCTGAATGACTATAGTTGCTACAACAGCTCCACGGACAGCTACAACTTCAATCAATTCACCTACATCATGACGCAGCAGAAGCGTTACGACGGCTTCCTGCTCGGCAATTATCAGCTGACCGACAAGGTATCGCTCTTTACCGACATTTTCTACAACCGCACCATGTCGAGCGGACAGGACGCCCCGGCGGGAACGTACTCGACCGATGACGGCTGGTATCTGCTGGCCAGCAATCCGCTCAATCCATTTGGCGTCACGTTCGGCACTGACCCCAATAACCCCAATGACCCCAACGGCGGCTATCTGCTGGCCGAGCGCCTGACCGGCCTGGGCACGCGCGTGCACTCATTTGCCACCAGCAACGCACAGATCAACACCGGTCTGAAGGGCAACTTCGGGGATAGCTCCTGGGCCTGGAACGCGAGCGTCGACTACGGGTATTCCCAGCGCGTCCAGTCCGACACCAACGAGGTCGACATTGCCGGCTTGCAGGCGGCTCTCAACGCTGGCGCCAACATCTTCGACCAGGCCAACCCGGCGGTGGTGGCTCAGTTGAAGAATGGCGTAAACACGCCAGTGTACACCATGACCCAAATCATGCGGCAGTTCCAGCTGAGCGCCAACGGAGAGCTGTTGCAACTGCCGGCCGGAGCCATGGAGCTCGCCGTCGGTGGCCTCTACCGCAAGAATTACATGAACTACGAGGTCCCCGCGGACGCCACCGTGAACGTCAACACCAGCCAGTGCGCGATCGCCCAGGAGGCATGCGGTTCACCGGGGCGCGGCAGCGACGACGTCAAGGAGGTCTTTGCGGAAACGCTGATACCGCTGTTGGCACATGTTCCGTTTGCGCGTTCCCTGAACCTCGACCTGGGCGTCCGCACTTCCGACTACCACAGCACGGGCAGGACGACCAACGGGAAGGTTGCCGTCGAGTGGCGGCCGGTCAGCGACATGCTGGTGCGCGGCACGGCGACCCAGGTCTTCCGGGCGCCCGACCTGGACGAGCAGTATGACGGCTACGTGATCGGCGACCCGAGCATCGCCGACCCCTGTATCGGACTCACGGCTGCGCAACTGGCGCAGCATCAGAGTGCCTGCCAATACGTGCCGGTGAATTGGGGCGGCAACCCGAATACGTCGGTCAATGCGTTCTATTCGGGCGGAGCCGTAGCCGGTGTTGCGTTAAAGCCGGAACGGGGCCAGTCGTACGACTTGGGCCTGGTATACAGCCCGTCCGGCATCCCCGGCTTGTCCGGCACCGTCGACTTTTGGCGCATCAACCTGAACAACCTGCTGACGCCGCTGGGCGCGCAGACCATGCTCAATGCCTGTTTCTCCAACAATGCCAGTCCCTACTGCTCGTTGATCCATCGCAACGACAATACGAGCAAGCTGCCCGGCTCGGTGTTCATCCTGTATACCTCGACGGTGAACCTGGGGACTCTCAGCACCTCGGGCGTGGACTTCACGCTGAATTACCGGCTTCCGCACTTCAACCTGGGCAGCCTGAATCCCGGTGCATTCAAGGTAGGACTCAACACGACCTATACGGCGACGTACAACAACGATGCCACGCCCGGCCAGCCCGGCGCGACGACCATCAATTATGCCGGCACCTACAGTGCGCAGTTCGGCAATATCTCCCGGTGGCGCGGCGAGGCGACGTTCAACTGGGTCAAGGGCAACTTTAGCGCGCAGTGGCAAACGCGTTGGATCGACAGACTCGTCGCCCTGAACATAGATCAAGCCACCGGCGCCAATGCGATCATGGGCGGGACCATGTACCACGACGTCGAGCTGGACTACGCGGTGCCGACGCTCCACGCCCGTTTCAGCCTCGGCGCGGACAACCTCTTCAACAAGAGGCCCCCGCTGGCCTACGTGTTGGATACGTCGACTTACGACACGCTGGGTCGTTACTACCACGCGCGGGTCACCGTCGATTTCTGACCCTGAGCCGCCGCCCCGCAGAAGTGATGCAGGGCGGCGGCTGATCGTCACAGGGGATGGCCGCGGTCATTCATGGGCCCGGATTGAAACGAATCCACGTCCGTTCTTCGTGTACTGACATCTGGAAATGCCCATGATCATTAGTCGCTGGCTCTTGTTGTCGATCCTGGCGTTGCCGTTCGTGAGTGCGGCCTCGCTGCAGGCGAAGCCGGTCGATCCGGGACTCTATTCGGGACTCAGCTGGCGGCTGATCGGTCCGTTTCGCTCAGGACGCGTGACGGCAGTGACTGGAGTGCCCGGGCAGCCGAACCATTTCTATTTCGGGTCGGTGGGCGGTGGGGTCTGGGAAACCCGGAACGCGGGGCGCACCTGGGATCCGATCTTCGACAAGGAGCCGGTGGCCTCGATCGGCGCGATTGCCGTGGCGCCGTCCGACCCGAGCGTGATCTACGTGGGTTCGGGTGAAGCGGACATCCGCGCCAGCTTCAGCACCGGCAACGGCATGTACAAGTCCACGGACGCCGGCAAGACCTGGAGTCACATCGGGCTCGAGGACACGTTCCAGATCGGCTCGGTGCTGGTGGATCCGAAGAACGCGGACGTCGTCTACGTCGCGGCGCTGGGACACGGCTACGCGGCGAATCCCGAGCGCGGTGTGTTCAAGAGCACGGACGGGGGCCGGAGCTGGAAGAAGGTGTTGTACAGGAATGCCGACACCGGCGCGGTCGCGTTGGCATTCGGAGGCGACTCGAGGACGATCTTCGCGGCCCTGTGGCAGACGCGGCGGCCGCCGTGGAGTGTCTATCCGCCATCCGACGGCCCGGGCAGCGGCCTGTACGAGTCGACCGACGGCGGCGCGAGCTGGAAGGCGGTGACCGGGCACGGCTTTCCCCGTGCCGGCCTGGGCCGCATCGGGCTCGCCGTGGCCCCGAGCAACCGGCAGATCGTCTACGCCAACGTGCAGGCCAAACAGGGGGAAGGCGGCCTGTATCGCTCCGACGATGGCGGCAGCAACTGGAAACACGTCACCGGCGACCCGCGCATCTGGTCGCGCATGTGGTATTTCGGAGAGGTGGCGGTCGACCCGAAGAACCCGGACATCGTCTATGTCCCCAACACTGCCACATACAAATCGACTGATGGCGGGCGCAGCTTCCTGCCGTTCAAGGGTGCGCCGGGCGGCGACGACTATCACATTGCGTGGGTCGATCCGGACAACAGCGATCACATCCTCCTGGGTGTCGACCAGGGCACCACCATCACCCTGGACGGAGGCAAGACCTGGAGTTCCTGGTACAACGAGCCGATCGGCCAGTTCTATCACGTAACCACCGACAACCAGTTCCCGTACCACGTCTACGGTGCGCAGCAGGACTCCCTGTCGGTCATGCTCCCCAGCCGCACCGATTACGGCGATTACACCAACGGCATCAGCTTCATGGATTTCCTGCCCATCCCCACCGGCGGGGAGAGCAGCTATATCGCGCCGGACCCGCTGAATCCCCGTTACGTTTACGGCCCGGCCATCGTGCGCCCGTTTGACGGCGACATGACCCGCTTCGACACCGTGACCAAGCAGCTCGAGGACGTCAGCGCGGTGCTCGCCTTTCCGGGCGTCACGTATCGCAGGACGTGGACGCTGCCGGTGGTATTTTCGCGCCTCGATCCGCACATCATGTATTTCTCGCACCAGATGATGTTCCGCACGGACAACGGCGGGCAGAGCTGGACGGTGATCAGTCCGGACCTGACGCGCGAGAATCCGGGCGTGCCGCCGAACCTGGATCCAATCACCGCGAAGGACGTGGAGATCCAGGGGCCGCGGCGCGGCGTGATCTATACCATCGCGCCCTCACCGATCCAGAAAGGGCAGATCTGGGCGGGTACCGACGACGGCCTGATCTGGGTGACGCATGACGAAGGCGGGCACTGGCAGAACGTCACGCCCAAGGGCCTGAGCGCCTGGTCGAAAGTGGGCATCATCGAGGCCTCGCACTTCGACGCCAATACGGCGTACGCGGCGGTGGACCGCCACCGGCTGAACGACTACAAGCCATACATCTACGTGACGCATGATGCGGGGAAGACGTGGACGTTGGCGGTCAACGGCATTCCGACAGGCGACTTCGTGAACGTGGTACGGGAAGACCCGCAGAAGCCCGGGCTGCTGTATGCGGGCGCGGAGAAGCACGTGTACGTGTCGTTCGACGGCGGCGCGGACTGGCAGAGCCTGCAGCTGAACCTGCCGGTGACCTCGATGCGCGACCTGGACGTGCATGGCGACGACCTGGTGCTCGCCACCTTCGGGCGAGCCTTCTGGATACTCGACGACATCAGCGCGCTGCGGCAGATGGACGGAAGCGCCGGCGAGTCGGCGGCCACCCTGTTCAAGCCCGCGGTGACTTACCGGGTCCGCCCCGGCGGCTTTCTCAGCACGCCGCTCCCGAAGGACGAACCCCAGGCCGACGATCCTCCTTACGGCGCGTTGATCGACTACTACCTGAAGGCCGATGCCGCGACGCCGGTGACGCTGGAGATCGTGGACGCGCAAGGACAGTCGGTACGGCGGTTCTCCAGTGCCGACGTTCCGCCGCCGCTGGATCTGCAGACCATGCCCATCACCCCCGACTGGACGCCCAAGGTGATCACGCTGTCCGGTCAGGCCGGCATGCATCGGTTCGTGTGGAACCTGCACTACGCGCTGCCGGATGTCCTCGCGGGCAACGGCAAGTACCGGTTCACCAATGGCGACGGTCCCTGGGCGCTGCCCGGCCAGTACACGGTGAAACTCACTGTCGGCGGTGAGACCTACAGCCAGCCTCTGGAGATCAAGGCAGACCCGCGTGTGCAGGGCTCGCCGGAGGCGCTGCAGCAGCAATTCGACCTGGCGCAGCGCATCGAGAACCAGCAAATGGACATTGTCAGGATATACAGCCAGGCGGCCGGCTTGCGTTCCCGGCTGACCGCGGCGCGCGGCACGGCGTCCGGCAGCGTCTCCAAGTCGATCGACGCGGTGATCAGGAAGATCGACGCCGTCGCCGGCGTCAAGCCCGAGGACAATCCCGCCAATTCCATAGGTAGGCCTGCCACGGACTTTGCCAGCCTGCGCTATCTGCAGGGCGCATACGGCAACCTGGGTGCCTCGGTGGAAAGCGCGGACGTCGCGCCCTCCAGCGGCAAGTTGCAGGCGCTGGCCAAATACCAGCAGATCCTCGACGCCACACTGGCCAAGTGGGAGAGCGTGAAGACCAGCGATTTACCGCACCTGAATGCCAAGTTGAAGTCGGCCGGCCGGGGGCCGATCGAATTGCCGCCCCCGAATGCCGAGTTGCAGCCGATGGACACGGGGCCGAGCCAATTGACCGATACCGAGTGACGAGGGACTGCGTGATACGGCATGAGGCGCTGACCGTGTCGCGCATCCGCTTTGTTGACCGCGGCGATTGCGGTACCTGACGAGCCTGGCGTCGACACGCAAGGCTCGCCCTTCATCCGAGGAAATGCCCATGTTCCGATCCTTGCTTGCCGGATCCCTGCTGCTCGCCGCCGGCGCGGCGGCTGCCCAGACGGTGCCGCCGTCCCTCCTCAACTCGTTGTCCTGGCGCGAGGTCGGCCCGTATCGCGGCGGACGCGTCGATGCGGTCGACGGCATCCCCGGCAAGCTCAATGTTGCTTATTTCGGCTCCGTGGACGGCGGCGTCTTCAAGACGACGGACGCGGGCGAGACCTGGGAGCCGCTGTTCCAACACGAGTCGGTGGCCTCCATCGGCGCCATCGGCGTCGCCCCGTCCAATCCCCAGATCATTTACGTCGGCACTGGGGAAGCCACGATCCGTTCCAATGCCACCTACGGCAACGGCATGTACCGATCCGACGACGGCGGCAAGACGTGGCGGCACGTGGGGCTGGACGATACCCAGCAAATCGGTCGCCTGCTCGTGGATCCGCAGGACCCCGACCGCGTCGTGGTCGCGGCCCTCGGCCACGCCTGGGGTCCGAACAAGGAGCGCGGGATCTTCCTCACCACCGATGGTGGCAAGAGCTGGAAGCAGACGCTCTTCGTGGACGAACACACGGGCGCGGTGGACCTGGCGCGCGACCCCGCGCAGCCGGCGAGCCTGTACGCGACGACCTGGAACGCCGAGCGTACACCCTGGTATCAGTATGCGCCGGTCGATGGCCCCGGCAGTGCCATCTACCATTCCGCCGACAACGGCGCGACCTGGGAGAAACTTTCCCTGCAGGGGCTGCCCGCGGACATGGGTCGCATCGGCGCGGCGGTGACGGACACGGCGTCGGGCCCGCGCCTGTACGCGATCGTCAGTGCCGGGAGCGCACACCCGGTGGGAGAGGGTAGCAACCTGTTGGGAGCGGGCAGTGGCGTGTACCGCTCGGATGATGGGGGCAAGAGCTGGCACCTGATCGATGGCGATCCCCGCTTGGCGGGCCGTGGCTGGTACTTCGGGCGCATCTACGCCGATGCCAAGAACCCCGACCTCGTCTACATCCCGAACACCTCGCTGTACCGCTCGCGCGACGGCGGGGCGCATTTCGAATCCATCAAGGGTTCGCCCAACGGCGACGACATGCATGATTTGTGGCTGGATCCGAGCGACGCGCAGCACATGGTCCTGGTGGCCGACCAGGGCACCTCGATCAGTCTCGACGACGGCGCGCACTGGTCGAGTTGGTACAACCAGCCCACGGCCCAGATCTACCACTTCGGCGTGGACGACCAGATACCGTACAACCTCTACGCCACCCAGCAGGATTCGGGCGCCCTGATGATCGCCTCGCGCGGCGCCAGCGGCATCATCACCAACCACGACTGGGACCCTGTCGGCGGCGGCGAATCGGGCTACCTGTTCCCGCGCAAGGGCGATCCTTCGATCATCTACGGCGCCGGCTCCGGCGGTAACATCACCCGCTACGACCTGCACGCGCATGTCACCCTGAACATATCGCCGGCGGCGATCAGGTCGTTCAACGCCAAGCCGACTCCCACCGGTTCCTACTACCCTTGGAACACCGCGTTCGCACCCTCGCCGTTCCACGCCGACACGCTGTACATGGGCGGCCAGACGGTCATGCGGACCACTGATGCCGGCCAGCACTGGGAGGTGATCAGCCCCATCCTCACCTACAAGAACCCGAAGGCGAAGTGCAAGGGCGAGCCGACCCGCAAGACGGGCACCGCCTGCGGCTATTCGGTCATCTATGCGCTCGCGGCCTCGCCTGTGAAGGAAGGCATGCTGTGGGCCGGTACCGACGATTCCCGGGTATGGCTCACCCAGGACGACGGGGCGCATTGGGACAACGTGACGCCGCCCGGACTCGCTCCGTGGAGCAAGGTGGACACGATCGGCGCGGATCCGCACGATCCGGCCAGCGCCTACGTCGCCGTCGAGCGCCACGCGGTCGACGATTTCAAGCCCTATGTCTACATCACCCATGATGCGGGCAAGCACTGGCGCCAGGCCGCCGAGGGCATTCCGGACGGCGACTATGTGCGCGTGGTGCGCGCCGATCCCGAGCGCAAGGGCCTGCTCTACGCGGGGACCGAGCACGGCATCTTAGTGTCCTTCGACGATGGCCACTCCTGGCAGTCGCTGCGACGCAACCTGCCCACGACCGCGGTACGCGACCTGGCCGTGCACGACGGCGACCTGATCGTCGGTACCAGCGGGCGTGGCTTCTGGATACTCGACGACATCGAGCCGCTGCGCGAAGCCAGCGCCGCGATCGCTCAGAGCCAGGTCCACCTGTATGCGCCGAAGCCGGCCATGCGTTTGCGCCTCGGCACGTACGAGGGCGAGGCGCGACCGCCGGAAGTGCCGCACTCCGCGAATCCGCCTACCGGTGCAATCATCGACTATTGGCTGGGCGATGACTCCAGCGGCCCCGTGACGCTGACCATCTACGACGCCGAAGGGCAGCAGGTACGGCACTTCTCCAGCACCGACAAGCCCGCCGAGATACCGGCTCCGAATTACCCCGACTACTTCATCTCGCCGCCCAACATCCTGCCGGCCGGCAGCGGAGCCCATCGCTTCTTGTGGGACCTGCGCTATACGCCGCCTGCCGGCGCGCCGCACTGGGGTGAGCCGGCCGTGCTCGGCCGCACGCCACGGGCTCCCATCGGGCCGCTGGTGTTGCCGGGCCCGTATCGCGTGGTGCTGACGGTCGGCGGCAAGGAATACAGCGCCCCGCTCACCGTGCAGGCCGATCCCAACGCGGGCAGCACGCCGACGGCGCTCGCCGCCAACGTCCACTTTGCGCTCGCGCTGGAGTCCGACATCGACAGCAACGCCAAGGTGCTGCAGGCCGCGCAGGCCGCCGCCAAGGCGTCCGGTGGCGGTGCCGGCAGGCAGCGGATCGAAGACCAGGTGAAGAAGAGCGACCTGGACGGCATCAACCGGCAGCTGTCCATGCTGCTCGATGAGGTCGTGGGCAATGACGCGCCGCCCATCCCCACGGTGGTGGATGCCGCCAACCAGCTGCGCGCGAGCAGCGGCAAGGCCCGCGATACGCTGACGGGCAAGCTGGCAGGAGATTGAATGCTCCGCCCGTGGGCCGTCGGGCTGGGATAATGCGGTTGCCGAATCCTTCTTTGCCAGCCTCAAGAAGGAACGCGTCAAGAAGCGGATCTACAATACCCGGGATATGGCGACCATCGATGTTTCCGACTACATCGAATCGTTCTACAATCCACGGCGTCGTCATAGCCACATCGGTGGCGTCAGTCCGGATGACTTCGAAACCGCCGCTAAGCGACGTTAGACAAGTCTCCAGGAAACCCTGGGAACTCCAGATAGACGTTCCAGGGTCGCAGGTCCGTGCGACCCCAGGGTTTGGGTACGAGGCGAACTCGGGTCCGTTCGACTGCCATGAAGGTTGCCAGGTTGACGACGCCCGGTTGAGCGGGCCCCCAGCGAACCAGGCGCGACCGTTACGAAAGCTGCGAAACGTACCGTGGTAGGCGAGCATGACCACCGCGGCCCCCACGATCGCGCCAACGATTCTCCGTGGAGTGTCGACGATGATGCTCTAGCTGGATGATGATCCTGCGGACAATGAAGCCGCCAATGAGTCCGAGAACGACCCAAGAAGACAATGACATGCCGATCTCCGGCAGCTGCGCGAGTGGGGCGAGGCGAACGAGCGGCGAGCATCTCGCCACCGGCTTCGCAGCATACTTGCGAATCACGACGAGCTCGGTGCGGCGGCGAACATAGGTGAAACTGCCGTTAGCGCCGACGAACCAACGACTAGTTCGTTCTGTGCGCCAGAGCACCGAGATCGACAATCAGAAACCCGCATTGTTCGTGAGCGAACCTTGCGATTGGCGAGGAGCGTTGCAACGGCACCCTGACGAGGAGCTCGTTCATGGACTTGATCATATTTTCGATGCTCGGTGGATCGATCGGGTGGGGATTGAGCCGGACGACGTGTGCCCCGGATGGGAGGCTCGCCATCACTACAAACGTCCTCACTGGCATCTCCGGCGCGGTGATCGCTGGATGGTTCCTGATTCCTCTCCTGGGAGCAGGGGCGCGGAATGATTTCACCGTAACCGCACCGGTCGTGTCTCTGGGCGCGGTCGTGGTGTTAGCCGTCGTCGCTTTCCTGCGGCAGTTCCGCCGGGTGACGGCGAGGCAAGCTTTCGGCCACCGTCGGAAGATCAGGCTGGTGGCACCTCTGTCGCGAGCGCTGCATGCCAGTAGTAGGCATGGGCCATGAGGATGCGCCGCCTTACGGTACGTCTTGCGACAGCCTGCGCGATCATCATAACCCCGCTGGGATCCTCGGGAGGGGTGAGCGCCCAGAATTTCAACCCGGTCTCGGCGGGGGGAGGGGGCCGCCGAGACATCCGCGGCGCGCCAGCAAGCTAGCGCTCTGCCGATTCTGGAGCGTGGATGGTGACCTCGACGCGGCGATCCTGTTGCCGACCGAACGCGGATTCACTGGTTGCGACGGGAGAACTGTCTCCCATTCCAGATGCCGAAAGCCTGTCCGGAGAGATACCCTGCCCGATGAGATACGACATGACCGAATCAGCGCTACGTTGGGACCGAGCCTGATCGTCGTCATCGGTACCCGTGTTATCCGTATAGCCCGTGATGGACGCGGTGCGGTCCGGATACCGGTCGAGGAAAGCGACGAGCCTGCTCAGAGCGCCAGACGAGCTATCCTCCAGTACAGTCCCGTCATTTGAAAACTGCGAATCCCCGAGAGTAACGACCAGGGTGGAGCCGGCGACTCTCGCTTGCAGAAAGTCGATTTGCCGTTGCAGCTCTGCGGCATGCTCGGCGCCCTCGGCATTGGCCATGGCAGTATGGTTCTGGGAGAGGTCGAGCTCACGTGTACGCGCATCAAGACGAGCCTTCTCGCTTTCCGCCCGGAGCTCGGGCCGCTGGTCCTCCGCGAGTCGAGTCTCGGCCTCTGTCCGTGCGATGTCTATTTTTCGATCGGCCATGTAAACACGATAGGTCTCCAGACTCGAGTCGGCCCCAGGCCGCTCGGCGACACGGACTGCGGCATCGGCAGCCTGCATGGCAAGCGGCGCTCGGTTCGCCAAAGCCGGATCAGACTGAAGCTGCGTCAGCCGCGCGCGCGCGTCGACTGCACCCGCCGGCCTCACCGAAGTGGAGGCACAGCCTGCCAGGACCGATGCGACGGCTGCGGCTGCCAGGCCAGTGCCGAAACTCTTGAATTTCATTGCCGTGTTCATTGCGGATCTCCCGAGCTGCGCTGCATCTCTTCGATCAAGGTCGCCGTGCTGCGCTTCATTTCGCTGTTGACCGAGTTTGCCATTACGTCTGCCGTCCTCGCAGTCGCGAGCTCTGCGTCCGCAGTCGACTCGTCGGCGAGTCGTTGCGCGGTAATCATTCTTTCAGCGCTCACCGCGACATCGGCGGCCGAAAGGTTCGCGCGGGCCGCGCTCAACTCGTGAGGCGCGTAGCGGCCGGCTTCGGCCTGATCGGCGACGGCGATCGCATGGCGAGCCTCCTGTAGATTTGCGGTCGGGGGCGGGGGCGTGGTCGCGCACGCGCACAGGATAAGTATCCCGGTGAGTCCAGCCGCCGTACGCAGCAAGGAAGTCCGGTGTGATCGGGATGTGGTAGCCATGTTCAGTTTCGCATTTGGTGGCGGTGAATCGCTGGAGTGACCAGTCTTCCATCGGTGTGGCGATAGTGCGGGATCGCTGCGAGCGTGTCCGTGCGCGGGCGAACATACGCGGTCACGGTGCGTGTGTTCCAAAAGACATGTCGTGAGGAACCACCGACCCCGTCGAGACGCTGGGTGCGCCGCCGCACCGACGAGACTGGTTGCTCGGGTCGGCTCGTCGGTTACTGGCTGCGTGCGGCCGCCCTCTGTCGGGTGGAGCGCCGGGGCGCGCGGACAAGCGAGCCGCCGTGCTGCAGCTATCGCCATCACCGATGCGGGGTATCGATCGCGCCCGAGCTATGTGTGGCAGCGTCCCGACTTGCCGAGCTACTGTGCGCTTCAATGAGGGCTTGGACAACCAACGGAGAGTCACATGTACATCGGCGGCGGCATACTCGGAACAATTCTGATCATCGCTCTCATCGTCTACCTGCTGCGCAGGGCCTAGGTGGTGCTCGAGGGGCGACGGCGGCAGGCCGCGGGGCCTGGAAACAGTTCGAAGCACAGGCGCTTGCCTGGCTGACGAGTAGCAGAGCGAGAATAATCAGACACAGGACCGCCCGTGCGACGATCGTTGCCCGGTCCGGGACCCGGATCACGCTCGGTCCGCCAGATGGGGCCCTTTGCGCTGCGATCCCGCGTTCCGACCGGCGCGGCAAGAGAGTGATCAGCCGGGCAGCAATCGTTCCGCTGTCCTGAGGCGTCGCAGAGCCCTTGGGTAGGGGCGAAATCAGTCCGGCCAAGGCCCGAGCGGCGGCCTCGCCCGCAAGCTGAGCCAGCGGTGGCGCCCTGTGTCCGCTGCCGTACGCAGGGAGGACCTGCTAATATCCGCTGCGGTGGGGTAGCGACTTCGCCACGGCGAAGCCGATGGATGGTTGGTGAAGACTCGGCTCCGCTCATCGCAGACGAGCTCGACCTTATGCCCGGCCTCCACGTTCCAACACAAAATCTTCTGCTAGCTGCCCTGCCACCGCTCGAGCGCGAGCGGATCTATCCGCATCTGCAGCGGGTCCCGATGGCGCTCGGCAAGGTCTTGTACGAGTCCGGGGATGTCCTGGGCCATGTTTACTTTCCGACCGACTCCATCATATCGCTGCTGTACGTGATGGCGGACGGCGCCTCGGCGGAGATCTCGGTGGTCGGCAATGAGGGCCTGATTGGCGTGGCACTGTTCATGGGCGGTGAAACGACCCCGAGCCGAGCCATCGTCCAGAGTGCCGGGTTCGCGTACCGGCTGGTCGGACAACGGCTCAAGGAGGAGTTCCAGCGTAACGGGGCGATGCAGCTCCTGCTGCTGCGCTATACGCAAGCGCTGCTCACGCAGATGGCCCAAACCGCAGTCTGCAACCGGCATCACTCGGTCGACCAGCAGCTATGTCGCTGGCTGCTGCTCTCTCTGGACCGGCTGCCCTCCAACCAATTGACCATGACCCAGGAGCTCATTGCGAACATGCTCGGCGTGCGCCGTGAAGGTGTCACCGAAGCTGCCGGCAAGCTGCAGAAGCTCGGGATCATCCGCTATGCCCGCGGGCGGATCACGGTGCTGGACCGGCTCCGGCTGGAACAGATGTGTTGCGAATGCTATGCCGTGGTCAAGAAGGAGACCGATCGCCTTCTGCCGAAGCTGCACGATCTGTCCGGGTTCGAGACTGGTTGGGACGCAGCCGATATTGCAGTCGGTGCGCCTGAGTAGGGGAATTTGCGCAGCAAATTCAGGCCGAGAGATCGCGGGCCAACATAGAGCAGGCGCTGGCGGACACGCGTGACGCCAGCGGCGTCGCGGCTGTCGAGCATGAGATGCGGCTGAGGTAAGGTTGCGCCGCGCGATCTCGAGGCTCAATCAATAGCCGATTTCAGATCGACGCAATCGACGCTACGCGAGAAATTCTGCAAGCAGGTGCAGATGACCATCGGGATCGCGCAGCAATGCGTCACGATTGGACCGCCAGACGATGCGGGTTGCAGCCACGTCGTTCGCCTGCGACCGCCAGGCCAGGCGGCCGGCCGGACTTCGGTATCGGAGCAACTCGAGGTGCGGCGTGCCGATCTGCGGCCACATGGGTACGACATCGACACGGACTTCGGCCAATCCATCGAGAGCGAACTGTGTCGGACCCTGGTTGAGCGTCGGCCGACCAACCGTGAGGCCCAGCTCCTCGTAAAAACCGCGACTCACATCCGCATCGGCGACACAGATCGCGGAGTGATCGATGCCCGACAGACAGCGAGACAGGGGGGCGGGTCTGTTTGCGATCATCCCCGTCCTCGACACAGTGATCGCGATCATCGATGAGCGTATCCAGACTACCGCTTTCAATGCCGAGTGGGCGCTGACCAAGGACACGGTACCGATTACCGCCAGGCCATCGATCGAGTTGCCCAAACGTCGCTTCGCGAGATGATCGGCTCATCGGTGTTGGCAACGTTGCTGTCCGATCGAAAACAGACTGACGCGCAACTGAAGAACGAAGTCGGTCAGAAGACCGCCCCATGGGGTATTTCGGTGAGCTCGGTGGAGATCCGCGATGTTGCCATTCCGGTGGCCCTGCAGGATGCGATGTCCCGCCAGGCCCAAGCCGAGCGCGAGAAGCAGGCGCGGGTGATTCTCGGATCAGCGGAGGCCGCGATCGCGGGCACCTTTGTCGCGGCGGCGGACACTTACACCGGGCATCCCGTGGCGCTGCAACTTCGAGCCATGAACATCATCTACGAGACCACCAAGGAGAGAGGGGCGACGATACTCATGCCGAGCTCGATGGTTGACAGCCTGAATCCCCCGTCAGCGGCAATGTTGGCGCTTGCGCCGGCAGGGAATGATGCGCTCAAGCCGAATGGAGCGCTCGAGGCGGTCGAGCCGCCACGGCCTCAGGTCGCCGCGGCGCGGTCGACCGCATGACGGCGCTCTCGGCGAGTGCAGGTGCCGAACGCACGTGCAGGCGGCCAACGGTATAGCCGTCGTCCGTGACCTGTTCGTCGGGAGTCTCCAGCCCGTCGATCGATTGTGCGAATGGTCCAGATGGTCACGCATCAGCCGCACCAGACTGAGCGCCGGTAGATGGCTGTTCGCCGCGTGCCGCCTGAGCGCGCGCGGCCCCATTCGGCCTCGCCGTAATGGACGGGCAATCACGTGTCGAGGCCGCGGAAATAAGCCTGGGTGACCGGTGCGAGCCGCGGGCTGCCCCGGAAAGGCAACGCGCGTGCGCGATTGGTAAGGCAGGGCGTCTCGGGCGTGGGGTGCGTCCTGTCATCCGTAGAGGCCGAGGTTGAGCATGAAGCCGTAGTTGTGCACGGGCACGTCGGCGCGCGTCGGCCTCTTTGCAGCCTCGCATCGCCGTGATGGTGCGCAAGCGCACAGAGCGCACGTGATCGGAAGCATATCCTGTGGAAGAATTAGGAGAAACTCATGAAGCCTAACGGTGTTGAAGTACCTATGCAAAACCTTCGATCACTCGCTCTCATCGCTGCAGCGCTCGCGCTCGGCGCCTGCAGCGTATTCCAACCGAAGTCGGCAGTAAAAATGACCTCCGCAGATGTAACTCTCAACAGCAGCTGGCACGCACATATCGCCAGCCCATCGCAGCTTGCGGGCGCCGTGCAAATGAATGGATCGGCTTCCATGGCGCCTGGGGAGAAGCGGGAAACCACGCTGGTCGTGCTGAAGCTCGGCAACACATCGCCGGGCGGCGTGCACCCTTGGGCCCTTCACCGTGGACAGTGTGGCGCGGATGAGGGGGTGTTCGGTGCTCTGGAGGACTACCCGTCGCTGCGAATCGGAAGGGATGGCACAGGCTCCTCGAGCGCCACTGTAGCGCTCGACACCCCGACCGACGGCAACTACTTTGTGAGCGTTCAAGCCTCGCCCGCGAATCCTGAGTTGACCGTTGCATGCGGAAACCTCGCGGCACCGACGACTTGATCTCGCAGTGGAGGCACCAGCCGTCGGGGCCACTATATCGCACTTCACTCCCAGGTCGCTGAGCTGCCAGTAAAGCACGTAACTGGCCGGACCTGCTTCGTAGCACACCCGCAGCTGCTCCGACTTGCCGAGCTTGCCGATCAGCCGCCGCACTGACTCGCGGCGGTTGGGGATCATTCCAAGGCTGCGCACCTCACCCCGAGGTTCCGCTACCGCCACTGCTCGTCTCCGCATGGACATCAAGCCCGACAAATCGTACGTTTCTCATCGCCGGTTCCCATTTGCATGCGGCTCTGCGCCGCGGTCTTACCCGATTCGCAGGGTAATCCGCGATGCTGCAAATCGGGAGCCGGTCGTTCGATTCTAGAGCTGACTTCGTATGGCGGAATGCGGCAGTGTAGTAATCTCGCAACGGCATTGCGGAGGACAGTTCAGCCCACCGAGGCGTGGGGAAACGGTTGCCCGGACTCATCCCCTCGGAAGGGATATCCTCAGCCCAGCACTTGTGTACGGAGCCGCACACAAGCAGGACACGAGATAGCCTAGACTACGCAGGTGCTCCACGAGTTTCTCGCCAGCAATCGCGCCGATCTGATAGAGCGCTGCCGTCTCAAGGTTGCTCGAAGGACCGCACCCCGAGTGACCGAAGCCGAGCTCTTATACGGCATTCCGCTGTTTCTCGATCAGCTGATCAAGACGCTCCAGGTCGAGCAGACCTCCGACCCCATGCGCAGCCGCATGGTTTCCGGTCCGGCCGGTGGCGGGCCGCCGGTGTTGTCGGAGATGGGCGCCGCTGCGGCGTTGCACGGGCGCGAGCTAATGCAGCGGGGCTTTACGGTGGATCAGGTCGTTCACGACTACGGCGATCTGTGCCAGGCCATCACAGATTTGGCATTCCAACTCGAAGCGCCGATCGAAATAGACGAATTTCGAACGCTCAACCGCTGCCTCGACAACGGTATCGCCGATGCTGTGACGGAATATTCCTACCAACGCTTTTCTGTCGTGGCGAACGATGGCGTTCAGGCGCTGAGTGAAAGGTTGGGGTTTCTCGCGCACGAGCTGCGGAACCTCATCCATACGGCCACGCTCGCCTTCGCTGCCATCAAAGCGGGTAGTGTCGGGGTGGGCGGACCAACCGGGGCGGCGCTGGAGCGTTCGCTGATCGGGCTGCGTACACTGGTCGATCGATCCGTTGCCGACGTGCGAGTCGCCGCCGGACTGCCGCCACGGCACGAGCTCGTCTCCCTTGCCGATTTCATGGATCAGATTGGAATCTCCGCAATGCTCGAGGCGCGTACCCGTGAATGTAAATTCACAGTATCCGTTGTCGACGAGCGCCTTGCGGTCGATGTCGACCGCGACATGCTTCTCTCGGCCCTCGGAAACCTGCTGCAGAACGCGTTCAAGTTCACGGAGCACGGCACTGAGGTCTCGGTGCACGCCTATGCAGTCGCAGATCGGATCCTGATTGATGTCGAGGATCATTGTGGTGGTCTGCCACCGGGCAGCGCCGACCGGATATTCCTGCCCTTTCAGCAGGGCGGCAAGGATAGATCCGGGCTCGGGCTCGGGCTGGCAATCTGCCGGCGCAGCGTCGAAGCAAACAATGGAATTGTCCGCGTCCGCGATGTACCCGGGTCAGGTTGTGTTTTCACCATCGACCTTCCGCGGCGCGCATTGGCGTAGTGTTGCGGTAGCCCTGCATTACGCCGCACCTCCAGGCCAGCGAAGCGGAATTCCTTGGGCAAGCGCACCGCTTGGCTATTGCCGTGTCAGGACATTCCTCGGGTTAGCCGATGATCGCTTTGGGTTCCAGGTACTCCTGCAGCCCGAAGATCCCGCCTTCACGGCCGATCCCCGATTGTTTGAACCCGCCGAAGGGAGCAAACGGATCGTGGCTTAATGTGTTGATCAGGACGCGGCCGGCGGCAAGTTTGCGCGCCACACGGGTGGCTCTTTCCGGGTCCGCCGAGCTTATGTAGGCAATCAGGCCGAATTCGGTGTCGTTGGCGATTTCAATGGCCTCGGCTTCCGTCTTGTACGTCAGTATCGATAGAACCGGCCCGAAGATCTCTTCCTTCGCGATACGCATCTCGCGGGTGACGCTGGCGAACACGGTGGGCTTCACGAAATTCCCCCCTTCAAGTCCCTGGGGATGACCTTCCCCGCCGATGACGAGCTCCGCACCTTCCTCGATCCCAGACTTGATGTACTCCTGCACGCGCTGGTACTGCTTTGTGCTGGCCAATGGGCCGAGGGTGACGCCCTTGTCCCTCGGATCGCCCATTTTGGTTTTTTCGACGGCCGCCTTGGCCAATCGCTTCACCTCGTCGAGGCGGTCTTCCGGCACGATCAGACGCGAGGCCGCAATGCAGGCCTGTCCGTTATTCAGGTAGCATGCGTTGATGGCCATCGGGATCGCCGTGGAGAGATCGGCGTCGTCCAGGATGATGTTGGGCGACTTGCCCCCGAGCTCCAGCGTCAAGCGCTTCATTGTGTCCAGGGAGTTCTTGGCGACCAGCTTTCCGATCTGCGTCGAGCCGGTGAAAGCGATTTTCTGAATGTCGGGACTTTGCGTTAACTCCGTACCGACGACCTCGCCGAGGCCCGTCACGACATTGATGACGCCAGGAGGCAACCCTGCTTCATGAAAGGCGTCCATCAACACCTCGGTTTGCATAGCGCTCATCTCGCTGGGCTTGATGACGACCGTGCATCCGGCAGCGATTGCCGGCGCCACCTTGATCGCGATCGAGCCGGCGCTCGAATTCCATGGCGTAAATATGCCCACTACGCCGGCCGGCTCCATCACGATCTTGGATGTGCCGACGGTTTTGACCAGGTCGAAATCTTCGAGCACTTTCTTGAAGTGCAGGAAAATGTTCGCCGCGAGGTTGTTGGAGCCTTTCGCACGGTCTTGCGGTGCGCCGTATTCCACGACCGTTGCTTCAACGAGTTGATCCATCCGCTTGTCCACGGCGTCGTGCAACCGCTGCAGGAGCTCCATCCGGTATTCCTTGCTACTTTGCGAAAAGGAGTTGAAGGCCTCTTTCGCTGCACCGATGGCTTTTCGGGCGTCGATTTCGTCTGCCATGGTGACCTTGCCGATGACCTTGTTGTCGGTCGGGTTCACCAGATCGACGATCTGCGTTCCATGGGGAGTGACGAACTGGCCGTTGATATAGGCGCGATCAAAGGCTCTTACCGGAGTCGTGGTTTCACGTGTTTTCATTTGTGTCACGCTTCATGAGGTTTCGGCTTTACCAAGGTCCCTGTGTTTCTCAGGACCCGAGCTCACAATTTCAGTGTGGCTCAAGAGCGGGTCGGCGTAACTAGCAAAAGGCGCCAATGCTCTTGCAGAACGTGCCGAATGGTCTATTGCTGAGCTACCGCTCCTAGTTCCAACCTCCGGGCCGCGATCTCTCTGCCGCAAGGTGGGCCTGCGGGTGCCGTGGCCTGCGGCGCGTTCTCGAAGGCCTGGGCCCGGCCATGTTGCGCAAGGCACCGAGCAGCTGGCCGCTCGTCGCGATGCCGCTTTCGCTAAGCTAAAGTTAGAGTCTTCGAGGCTGCACTTGATAGGCAGGACTCTCCGGCGATCCGGGACAGGTCAGGCCGGCAATGGAATGTGCGCGCCACTGGGCTGCGAAGAGAGGCAGCCCGACATGGCACAATCCGGTGCGCGAAGGTGAGCGCGAGTACAGCCCAGCACTGCCAACCGGCGATATCCTACCCGGCCAAAAAATCAGATCGCCCATCGGCACCGCAACTCATTGAATAGAAAAGACATCGACATGGTAATGCAATTGCATTACCATGCGCGCATATCTCAATGGGAAAGTTACCGTGACCACTGCAGCCGCGACTTTTGTCGCTGAATCCACAGTCACCGATCGTTACCAGACGACGGTGCCCGACTCTATACGCCGTGTGCTGAAGCTCGGTAAGCGGGACAGACTGCGTTACTCAGTGCAGCCGGATGGTGCGGTGATCCTCGAGCGAGTATCGCCGGAAGACGCGGAGGACCCTGTCCTCGAGGAATTTCTGGCTTTTCTGTCCCGGGACATCGAAGCACATCCCGATGGGCTGAAGGCCTTCGACGGGAGCCTGCGCGAGCGGATCCAGGCACTCGTGGGACACGTCGACGTCGATCTCGACAAGCCGTTGTCGCCGGACGATGAATGACGACCCAGGTTCCTGCGGCGCCGTTCGTCATCAACGGCTGGTCGATCTTCTCGCATCCGCTGTTTCTTGAGCAGCTCGAGGCATTGATTCGCCAGGTGGAGGCCCTGAAGCGGAAGGATCCGCATGGCTTCGTTCAGAAAAATGCCACGAAACGACTTGCGGCGATCGCCAAACTGGTATTCGAGAACATCCCTCGCGATCCCACCGCGACCGAATTCCGACAGGGCGACACACTTGGTCCGAAATACAAACACTGGTTTCGGGCAAAATTCTTCATGCAGTATCGGCTGTTCTTTAGGTTCCATGTAGAGAGTAAGGTCATCGCGCTGGGCTGGGTGAACGATGAAGACACCAGGCGTGCCTACGGCGCCAAGGACGACGCGTATCGTGTCTTTTCCAAGATGCTCGCCACCGGGCACCCTCCCAACGATTGGAACGCGCTGATCGAGGAATGTCACGCAGCTTCGGCTCGAACGACGGAGCTGAAGACTCTCCTCACCGAAACGCTGAAGTAGCCTCTCTCCGGCGCAGAAGGCTCGCGGTCCCGGGATTCAGCGATAGAAGCGAGTGCAGTCGGCCAAGGGCGGCCCGCCGTGGCAATCCGGTGCACGAGGGTGCAAACCGCTGCAAGTGGTAGCGGGGGCGTGCTTTGGAGCAACCAAAACTGATGTCGTGTGCTTTTCTCCGGAGCTTGTCCTCGAGCCCATGGCGATACCCGATATCTGTGGCAATGGCCATTTGCTCACGCCCGACAACCTGAAGGTGGACCAAGCGAAACGTCGCTGGCGCTGCCGCCGCTGTGGTCGAGCGCGAGCGGCGGAATTTCGGGCGGGGCATAAGCCGGCGGCATAGATTCTGGTCCACGAACGACAGCGTAATGCAAGTGGACGCCGATTCGTAGCCGCGCATATTGCGAGATGACCCAGAATCGCATGGTGCAGGTGCTCTGCCGATCCGATCCAAGGGCAGGTCTTCCGACCGCAATGCGCCAAAGCACAACGGGATGCAACGTCGCGCTCTGATACGCATCATGTTTTTGACTTGCCGGCGATAGGGCGTGGTGCCCGGCGATAAGCGGCCAAAGCGGTCGTTTCCGCGACTGCGTCCTACGGGTACTGGTCTAGGCAGCCCGGGTGCGCAGTCGGCCTTCGTAGTCGCGCTTCCCGAGCGGCACACCCTGCGCGCGCAGGATGTCGTATGCGGTTACGACGTGAAAATAGAAGTTGGGCAGCGAAAACGAAAGAATGAGGGTCTCCGACGTGAAGGCTAGCCTCCGCGGACCGATCTGAAGGTCGAGGTCCTTACCCGCCCAGCTGTTGACCTCGTCGGGGCTGAACGCCTCCAGCGCCGTTGCCGCCTTGGCGATCATGGCCTGCAGATCGGCGAAAGGAACCGGTCCGACCAGTGCGGGCGGGGCGAACATGCCGGTCTTCACGGCTTCCAGCCCCCACACGGAATGATGCCACGCTGCTTCGATCTGGAAATGGAAGGGCGCCATATCGTCAAAGAGCCGGACATGCACGAAGTCGTCCGGGTCTGCGCCTGTTTCCGCGCAGTGCCTGGCCGCGCGCTCGAGGAAGCCCCGGACGGCTTTCACGGTTTGCAGGAAGGTCGGCACGCTGAGATCGTAGAGTGTCGCCATCAGTCTGCCTTTGTTTGAACCGCCCTCCGTTAATGTTCGGCGAACGGCCAATTGCCCTCCGGTTTGCCGTCATTCGCACAGCGAGCTATCCGTGTCGCTCGTCAGCCGATTTTCTAACGGATTCGCGTCATCTCAATGAGAGACTCTTCGACACCCTTTAGGTTTCTCGATTTTGCGTTCAGGATTCTCTCAAGCCATACGCCATCTGCTGCAAGTCTTACGGCACGAAGCTCAATTCTCGAATCAGTTTTCGAATGTCTCTTTAGGCGTTCGCTCAGCCAGGTATCCCGCTCTCGGCGCTCGAGCTGCGCGGACCACCCGCCTATGGCACGCGCGCTCGCCGGGATTGCGGAGCACTTTGGCAAAGCGAGCTTCACAGGCTCGGCGAGAATGGAGACCTAGTGCCCTGCTCACGCTGTTGGTGCGGAAGCGCACAGACGGATGTTTCCCTTCCGTTCCGGTGGAGCTTCGGACGAGGACGTGGCGGCAGAGCGGGTTCAAGATAGGCGATCACGTGAGTTAGAACTCGGAAGCTGGCAAGTCGGCGGCACGATCATTGCGGGTCAAGCGCGAGATGTCGAGTACAAAGGGCATCGGCATCACGAGAGCGAGGAAGACCCGCAGTATGAGATCAAGAGCGACAAGACGGACCACGTCGCGATGCACAAGGGCTCCGCGCTGCGTAAGCGAACGACCGTGAGGTGATCGAGGAGTATTAATACCGATGCGCATTGCGCAGATTGCACCTTTGCACGAAGCCGTCCCGCCGAAGCTCTACGGCGGCACGGAGCGGGTGGTGTCATACCTGACCGAGGAGCTGGTAGCGCTCGGACACCAGGTGACGTTGTTCGCAAGCGGTGACTCGGTCACCTCCGCTCGCCTGCACGTCGCGTGGCCGCGCTCGCTGCGGCTCGATGCGGATATCCGGGACGCGATCGCGCCGCACATGCTGATGATGGAAGATGTGCTCCGTCATGCCGAGGATTTCGACGTGCTGCACTTCCACCTTGATTACTGGCCATTCTCGATGTTCAGCCGGCAGACGGTCCCCTTCGTGACGACGCTGCATGGGCGGCTCGATTTGCCCGAGCTTCGCCCGATATTCAATGCCTTCCGCGGCGCTCCCCTCGTGTCGATCAGCAATGCGCAGCGGCTGGGGCTCCCGCAGGCGCGGTTTGTGGCCACCGTGCCGCACGGAATCCCCGACCGGATGCCGGGGCCGCGGCCGTCGATTACTCCGACCTACCTGGCATTCCTCGGCCGCATCGCGCCGGAGAAGGGGCCGGATCGCGCGATTCGGATCGCGCGTGGGTGTGGCATCCCGCTCAGGATCGCCGCCAAGGTGGACAAGGCCGACCAGCACTACTTCGATGCGACGATACGGCCGATGCTCGATTCGCCAGGCGTCGAGATGATCGGCGAGATCAGCGAACGCGAGAAGCCGGCCTTCTTGAGCGGTGCCGTGGGCTTGCTGATGCCGATCGAATGGCCGGAACCCTTCGGCCTGGTGATGATCGAGGCCATGAGCTGTGGCACGCCCGTGATTGCATTCAATCGCGGCTCAGTCCCCGAAGTGATCGAAGACGGTTTGACCGGCTTCATCGTGGAGGACGAAGCGGCCGCCATCGCAGCCGTCAGGCGTCTCGATCATCTGGACCGTGGTGCGGTGCGCGCTCGCTTCGAGCAGAGGTTCACGGCGCGTCGGATGGCGGAAGACTACCTCGCGACGTATATCAGTCTGGCGGCGGATAAGCACGCCGTCTTGCGGCGGCCGCTGCGGGTCATCAAGAGCGCCGCCGGCGACGCGCGCCCGAATTCAGCGACGTGCTAGCGCCGTGATGCGGTGAGCGCATTGCGAAGACAACTACGGCAGCACACGCGGAGAAGGACATGTCACTCGAGATCAAGGTAGGCCCGCCGCAGCTCGCGATCCACCAGGGGCACGCCGTGCTCTTGAGTGAGCTCGACGGCCAGATCAACTGGCCGAGCGAGAGGGGCCTGTACTTCTACGATACCCGCGTGATCAGCTCTGCGATCCAAGGCCCGCTACAAGTGCGCCAACACGCGTACTCCGCCTTCGACATGCTTGCCGGGTACGGCGACGACTTCTTCACCGATGCGATGAAATTCCAGATCGATGCACGCATCGCCAACCGGCAGATCGCGGATGCTGAGCGACTCGGTACCACTGGGCAACAGTGGCCGCTCGATGTGCACTTCCTTGCGCCGGCCATCGATGCTCACCCCCAAACAGGACTGCAACAGCATGAAAACGGCACCCGAGGACCACGCCTGCGGCAGGCAGGCAACTGGATAAGGTGTCGGCCCCTGACCGGTGTTGCGCGGGAAGCCGCAATACAGTTCCGGCAGACGCATGGCAAAATGATTGGCCGCTTCAAAGAGGCCGCTCATGATCTCCCCCACGGGGGCGCGCCCGCCATAGCGCGAAATGCCGGCCGCGCAAAGCGATGTATCGTGCGGCCAGATCGAGCCATTGTGATATGACATGGGATTGTAACGGACCTCGCCGGTGGCCAGCGTCCGGATGCCCCAACCGCTGGAAAAGCGACTCGATAACAACTCCTTCACAACGATAGCTCCGCGTTCTTCGCTCGGTACGCCGCAATACAGAAGATGCCCTGCATTCGAGGCGTGAACGCTACACGGCTTTCCGTCGCCGTCAATGGCGATCGCATAGAAGTTCAATTTCGGGACCCAGAACCGGCCCTCGATCGCTGCACGGAGTCGTTCAGCGCGGGCTCGCCATGCCGCACTTCTCTGCAGATCGTCGCGCACGGCCGCGAGCTCCGCCATTGCGCCGAGCGCCGCATAGGCGTAGCCCTGCACCTCGACGACCGCGAGCGGACCACGCGGAAAACTCCCATCCGCATAGAACATCGAATCGTGACTATCTTTCCAGGCCTGATTCACCAGACCGCTCTGCTCGGCGCGGGCGTAGTCGAGAAAGCCGGTAGGGCTGTGGTCGAGCCGCCGCTCGATCCATTCGGTGGCCGCGAGCAGATTGTTCCAGATCCCGTCGTTCAGGTTGCGATCGCCGGTGTGTCTTTCGTATGCACCCGCAAGCATCACAAACAGAGGCGTCGTATCGACAGCGCCGTAGTATTGGCCGAAGGGGACCTCGCCCAGCGCGGCCATTTCTCCACGTCGCATCTCGTGCATGATTTTGCCCGGCTGGGAGTCGCGGAACGCGGACTCGTCCTGCGCCTGGGTAGAGGCTAAAAAGCGGAGCACGCCCGCGGCAAGCTGTGGATTCAGCCACAACGTCTGCAACGACGTGATGATCGCGTCGCGTCCGAATTGGGTCGCGAACCATGGAATGCCGGCGTAGGGATACGGGCCCGTCGGCAGCGCCGTTGTCAACAGCGCAAGATCGGAGCGTGATCGGTCAATCCACTCATTGAAAAGCCGTGCCGACGTACTGATCGCGGCGCCTTCTTCCAAGCGCTTCTGCATGCTCACTGACAGGCGCTGCAGGTCATTGTTGAAACGCTTCGACGAAGGCACGCCGCCTTCTTGCGGGCCGATCTCGATGAACATTTCCGCGACGGCACCGCGTTGCACCTCAATCAGAAATTCGGCCTCCTGCGAGGATATCGATACAGGCGGTCGAGAGAACTCCATTTGAGTCGAACGCACCAGATTATCGCGGCCACGGTAAGCCAAGCGCACTGTGCGGCCATCTACCACGGGCGGTAGATACTCGCCGCGCTTCTTGCGCGCATGTCCTTGCACCTCGAAGATATCGGCGAAATCGGCGGCGAAGGAGAGCTTCAGAGGCACTTGCGCATCGAGGTCGCTGAAGTTTGTGAGCCGCAACCGCTCGAACAGCCTACTCTCGCAGAGGAACCGGCTGCGTTCGATATGGATGACGCCCTGCGGAATCGAGCGCTCGCCCAAGGCCGGCAAGGGCAGGTTCGTCAGATGCGCCGTGAACATGGTGTTGTCCTGGCTGATCGCCGCGCCCAGAAGCGATGGCGGCCGTCCGGCGACGGCAAGCTCGAAGCGCGACAGCACGCGCGTGTCGTTCGAGAACAAACCGTCACCGCTCCCCTGAATATCTCCGAGGGCATCCGCAAGCAGGAAGGTGTTCGCGTCCTTCAGCGTGAATCGCGGCAGCAATCCCCGACGTTCATTGGTTTCATCCGTCAAGGTGACTACCTCCCGCTGCCGCGCTCACGATACGCGGGCAAGCGCTGTGCATCGAGCAATCGAGGCCCAGGTGGAAGTGCAACATATCGAATTGGGCGGACCGCCGTTTGGCCGCGGAGCACCGGTCAGGTGTGCGGGGAGATCGAATTTCAATGTCGCGGCATCCAGGCGGATCGACTGATCTCGTATCGCAATAAGACGTGCTGTCGTGCACGCATCGCGCACGGCGAACAGGATGACCTTGTGCTCCAGTTCGATCAACGCTTCGCACAAGTTTACGACGCTGTCCGTGCCGGCGTGCAGCTTAGGCGGCACTGCTTCATATGGCGGAGCAATCTGCGCGATGTTCATGTCACGTCGTACACCTGGGGTCTGCGCGAGTCGGAGGCGTCATTCGATATGAAGGGAGCGAGGCAGTCGGGGCGCTACCGCACGTAGTTGCGGACAAGAATGGCCATCTCGTGTTCCGCGCTCTCCCAATGCTTTTGGGATGGCGCGCTCCCTAAGCGCTGCAGGTGACGCTTACGTTGACGCTGGCGATTGTTCAAGTGGAGATCACCTCGCGAGTGGTGAAGAGTAATCGATAGTAAGCTTCTGGCGCTGGAGATCAGGACGGCGCTTGGATCGATTGCGGGAGGACCTCGTCCTCAGGGGCCGGCAGTCCGACGTCGACAAAGCAGACCCCGCGGGAGGTAACGATTGAGCCGCCCGCCGCGACGTTTAACGAGGGCGGGGCGCTGGGATGCCAACCGAAGGATGCGATGTCGAAATGAGTCTCCTGCGGCCTTCCCAAAAACTCAGGCGATACGCAGACGTCAATCCACTCACGGTATGTGCGGCAACGTCCCGACGATAGCTGTCAATCCGGTGTTCAATGCTGCCTGACAGGTCAACGGAGAATCACATGTACATTGGTGGCATTCTTGGAGCTATTCTGATCATTGCGCTCATCGTTTTCTTTGTGCGTCGAGTATGAATTACGGCCCTGGACGACGTCACCGATGACCGACGGTGTCGTCCACGGGCGCTTTGGGACGTGCCGGTAACGACGCGAACGACCTCACGCGATGGAGATGGTCTATTGGGCGTCGTCTTGTCGGTGAGCGCCTGAAGTTTCGGCGGCCAGCCTCCTCGGAAATCCCTCTCGACGGGCTCCCAGCATTTGATCAGTCACCCGCCTGACGTCCGAATTGGCCTGGACGGACGCCGCGCCAACTCCGAACGCCGTCCCGGCAACCAACAGAAGCGATAACATCTGGCGCATTCGGAATTTAACGACTAAAGTTGAGCGGGTCGCTCGCCGGATCCTGCCAACCGACGCGGGGGCTCAATCTGCCATTATTCGGCAATCCCTCTGTCTTCCTCGCAAGTTTGCGCCCGCTACTCAGACCGGGGCGACGTCGCCCCGTCGCCACTGAACCGGCTGATGCGCTCCATCAGCCAGACGCCTTCAGAGAGGCCGCTTAGGGTGGTCGATAGGCGACGGTGGGCAGTATGCGATTATCGGGCGTGGGCTGAGAAAAGGGGCGGCCCAACGCGGCAATTCGGTGCACGACGGTGCAAACCGTTGAAATTGGTAGCGGGGGCGTGCTTTGGAGCAACCAAAACTGATGTGTTGTGCTTTTCCCTGGAACGCATCCTCGAGCCCATGACCGTACCCGATATCTGCGGCAATGGCCACTTGCTCACGCCCGACAACCTAAGGTTGACCGAGTGAAACGTCGCTGGCGCTGCCGCCGCTGTGGTCGGGCGCGAGCGGTCGAATTTCGGGCGCGGCACAAGCCGGCGGCATAGATTCTGGTCCATGTACGATAGATTAATCCAAGTGGATGCCGATTCGTACCCGCGCAAATTGCGAGATGACCCAGAAATGCATGGTGCAGGCGCCCCGGCCGCCTCTCTGACAACGTGGTGATCCACAATGTCCTGATCGGCAACGGACTGGGCGGTGTGGCGCTGCACACTCACGCGGGGCCTTCCTTCGGCGCTCCGGCGGATGACATGAGCGGCAACAAGATCATCGGCAACTTCATTGCCCGTAATCTGGCCGACACAGCGGACACTGCCGCCCCCGGCCCAGTCGGCATCAACATCAACGGCGGCGGCGGCGGCTCACCGATTGTGGACACCGTCATTTCCGAGAACGTGGTCCGCGACGAGGACGTGGACATCGCCGTGAATACACCGGCCGAGGTCGACGTGCACCTCAACGATTTGCAAGGAGGCAAGGTCGGGGTGGCCGACGTTTGTGCCTTCGACACGGCCACCGCCTGTACCGGGACAATCGATGCCACTGAGAACTATTGGGGTTGTCCTGCGGGTCCGGGCGGCAATGGGTGCACGACCGCGAGTGGCACGGACATTCGTTTCAATCCCTGGCTGCAACAGCCCATAGCCGATCAGAGCCATCACGATCGTGGCGGCGGGAACTGACTTACGAGCTCAATTTCAAGTTCTATCGCCAGGTGGCGAACAAGATCGCCGGAATATCCGATGCGACGGCGGCATTTCTGAACCAATTCTTTTAGTACGCGCTTGCGCAACGGATGTCCGCTCCGGCCGTTCTGACCGTCCGCTATGGCGTAGATGCGATGTCGCTTTTGGGTCGTATAGGCGACGGTGGGCAGCGCGCGATCGTCGGGGCGTGGGCTGCGAAGAGCGCGGCAGCGCGTTAAGGTCGAGCTTGCCGCCGATGCTCATACCCGCCTCTCGCGATGCGACGCGGCACTCATTTTGACCGATAAAAACCAGTTGTGCATGTGCAATAGTTGCACTAGAATACCTCATGCCTACGGTAAGGCGCTTCAGCCGCAGCCGCATTGCGATGTACTTCGGCGACCATCCGCCGCCGCACTTCCACGTCATTACGGTAAGTGCCGAGGAGATCCAGGTCGAGATCGAAACTCTCGCCGTCATCAAAGGCGAAGCCGATCCGCGCGATACAGCCGAAGCGCTCGAATGGGCAGCATCGAACAGGGAGGAACTGAGGGCGCGCTGGCGCGAGTATTCCGAGGAGAGCAAGCCATGAGTGAAACCAAGCCGGTTCGCATCGCGAGCGTGAAGCCCGTGCGCGATTACACGCTTACCGTCGCTTTCATGAATAGCAAGACGTTCACGGTGGACCTGCGCGACTTTGTGCAGCGCTTCAAGGGCCTGCGACCCCTGCGCGATCCTGCCGTGTTCGCGCGTGCCGATGTCGGCGAGGACGGGTTCAGCCTCGTGTGGCCGGGCGATCTTGACGTGGGCGCTGACCAGGTCTACGAAATGGCGCTCGAACAGAACGGCCGTACCGATGCCGCCGCATTCATTCGCTGGCGCTGGCGGAACAAGCTCAGCCTCTCTGAGGCCGCCGATGCACTCGGTCTGTCCCGCCGGATGGTGGCCTACTACGAAAGCGGCGAGCAGGAAGTGCCGCGCACGGTGCTGCTCGCCCTGAAGGGCTGGGAAGCCGAGCGGCAACACGCCGTCGCCTGAGACGAAATAGGGCGCGCCAGGAACGGCGAACCGGTCGGAGTAGACTGTCCACGAAGTGGACGTTCTCCGCACACGTAGACTGGCGAGCCGTTATGGAAGCCGGTGGGCAGCGCGCGATCGTCGGGGCGCGGGATGCGACGAGGGGCGGTCGGACGCGGCAATCCGGTGCACGACGGTGCAAACCGTTGCAAGTGGTAGCGGGGGCGTGATTTGAATTTCGGTTGCGGCATGGCAATGCCGCACGTTCTAGCCAGGATGGCCCGGGTAACTGCTAGCCACAGGCCCGGTATCTAGCCTTGCAGCCGCGGCGGTAACGACGTGGTTGATGCGTAGGCAGGAAAGTCGAGAGAGGTGAAATGGCGATGAAGTATCGCCGTGAAGGATGTAGTCCCGAAACAAACCAATGGAAAGAGCCGATGGCTTCGAAATGTCCGCAGGCCACGGTGCAGCAGGCGAGAAGGCGAGCCTGCCGCACTCACCCGGGATCGCAGACCTCACCGAGCCCGACGGTACGAACGTACGGTAACCATGGCGATCCCGGCGGGAGCGGCGAAGGAGCGGCGCAGCCTCTTACAAGCCTAAACAGCGAGGAAGAGGCGATGAGCGCTGGGAAGTCTGAGTCTCCAATAGTAGCGACGAAGTCCGGTAATGCGGATGGAGCGAAGGGGAGACAGTACTGGGACAGCGAATCGACGGCAAACATGCCCCGACACCGAGCGGACTCTGCGCATGACCACTGAGTTGATTCGCTTCACGCAATGGGCCAATGACCAGCCGCAGGAGCGCTTCACGGCGCTGATGGGGCTGCTGGCAGCGGCGGAAGGACTGGCCGAGAGCTATCATCGGCAGCCGTCCAGAAAGGCGGCTGGGGTGGACGGGATCGACAAGGGAGAGTACGGGCGCCAGCTCGCAACGAACCTTGCCGATCTGTCGGCGCGACTGAAGCGGATGGGGTACCGTCCAAAGCCGTCCCGCCGCGTGTACATCCCGAAGTCCTCAGGCCAAGGCCAGCGCCCGATAGGAATCCCGTGCTTCGAAGACCGGCTCGTCGAGGATCGGCTCAGCCGTATCCTGCAGGCGATCTGGGAGCCGGAGTTTCGGGAATGCTCCTACGGCTTCAGACCGGACCGCAACGCGCATCAGGCGCTCGCCCGGCTGGAGCACATCATCGTCAAGGAGCGGACACAGTGGGTGTACGAGGCGGATTTGAGGAATTTTTTCGAGTCTGTTTCACACGCACACATGATGCGGTTTATCGAGCACCGGATAGGGGACTCGAACCTGTTGAGATTCATTCGGCGTTTTCTCAAGGCGGGAGTGATGGACGAAGGCGTGTTCAGCGCCAGCGAACAAGGCACTCCTCAGGGAAATTTGGTCAGCCCTGTGCTGTCCAACATCTACCTGCACCATACGCTGGATGAGTGGTTCGAGCGGCGCTTTGCCCGCCAATGTCGGGGTAAGGCGTATCTGGTGCGTTTCGCAGATGACTTTGTGGCTTGCTTCGAGTTCGAAGCCGACGCGCGCGCCTTTGAGCGTTCGCTCAAGGAGCGTCTGCAGAGCTTCGGGCTGGAAATCGAGCCGACGAAGACCGCGTTGCTTCGCTTCGGCGATCTCGCGCCGATCCTATGTAAACGGGACGGTCGGAAACGGCCGCGTACGTTTTCCTTCCTTGGGTTCACGCACTATCTGCGCGTCTGGCGTAACGGCCGGATCAGCTTCCGTCGAAAGACGGACGCGGTGCGGATGCGGCGCAAGCTCACGGAGTTCGGTCGGCGCTTGAAGTCGATGCGCACCACGGGCACCCGGGCGATGCAGATCTTCACCCTGCCGATGAAGACACCAGGCCTGCCCAAGGCGCAAGGGACGATGGGCGGAAGCCGGCCTCCATGTACTCGTCGGACGATTCGGCCGCCCAAGCACTCGAAGAGCCGTAGGTAATCCTGGTAGGGAGGCCCGTTGGGAACGATCGCCGAAGCCGTTGAGGGCTATGCTCACTTCGCTGAACAGGCGTCGCATTCCTCGTGCGATGAATGCGGCGATCGCGTCAGGCCCTCTCATGTGGTCGGTGACCCCCAGGGCGATCGCGGTGGCGTTGGCCCTGGGGCCGATCCATTCGGCATCCGGGCGAAAACCTGTGAGATCCGTGCGGGGTCCACGGGTGCCGAACGCGGCCCAGGCCTGTTTGACTAGTGGGTGGCTTTCCTCGGTCTGCATCTTGGTAATGGCTCGTAGCGTGGTGTGTCAGTAAAGCACCAGCGCAGTCCGCAGACCGGCAATTTCCGGCCAGATCGGCGGCGTGGCGGGTCGATGGGCGACGGCGGCGCCCCGATTGGATACCGGCACCTGCTGCTTGCCGTTTCCGGCTACGATTTCCCGAGATTGACCGACGCAATGTATTTGGTACAGTTTGCCGGCATGGCAACTCGGCGCTCGATAGCCACGCAGGAATCGGCAGGGACCGACGAAGCAATCGGTTCTATCCGCGACTTCAACCGTTTCTACAGCGGCCGGCTGGAGCTTCTCGAGCAGCGGTTCACGCGCAGTCCCTTCACGATGACGGAAGTTCGTGTGCTGCACGATCTCGCGCGACGCACGACATCTACGGCTACGGAGATCGCCCGCGGATTGTCACTGGATCCAGGGTATCTCAGTCGGCTGTTGAAGAAGCTGGAGAAGCGGCACCACATTAGACGGGTCGGCGTTATGCATGATGCGCGTCAGCGGGCCTTGAGCCTGACCGATAAAGGCAGGCGGCTGTTCGAGAGGCTCAATCGGGCAGCGAGCGAGGCGGTCGCCGGCCAGATCGAGGGGCTCTCGCCGGCGCAGCTCAGCGAGCTACTGGACGACATGCATACCATCCGCCGTCTTCTGAGCGACGACACGGCCTAGCCGGAAGGATCCGAGCGAATCGTCTGCTTCACGGCCGATTTTCCGGAGCAGCTGTCCTCATTCGAGGACGCGTTATGCCTCGCTGCGGCGAGGTCGCAAAGCCGCATAGGCGCCCGGGGTGATGCCGTAGGCGCGCTTGAACAGATGCGTGAGGTGGCTTTGGTCATAGAAGCCGGCGCAGGCGGCTGCCTCGGCCGGCTTTTCCCCGGCATCGATGAGCCGCTTCGCCTCGAGGAGGCGCAGCTGGTTGGTATATGCGTGCGGAGGCATGCCGTACTCGCGCGCGAATGAGCGCATGAGGTGATAGCGGCTGAGCTCACACAGCGCCACGAGCTCGTCGATGGAGATGTTGCGTAGGAAGTTCGCCGCGAGGTAGTCGCGCACGCGCGTCATCTTGCTCCTCTCGTTGCCCGCTGCGCCGAATCGCGGCTTCGGCCGCCCGTAGCGACCGAAGAGCAGGCCCATCGCCGCGCACCAACGTGCCTGTTTCTCCATGAGCGGCAGATTCAGCTCCTCGGCTTTGTGCGCATGGAGGAGGGTATCCGCAAGCTGCGTATCGTTATACAAGCCGGGCGCCGCATACATCTCGGTACTGCGGGCGTCCATGAGAATGCTGGACAGCGCTGCTCGCCCTTCGGCCTCGATGTAGATACCACGATAATTCCAAAGGCGATCTTCCCAGACGTCGCCGCAATGGTACTCGCCTGGGGCGAAGAGCCAGACCGTACGCGGCGCGGAGATGTCACTGCCGAGGCGTGTGCGACATCTGCCCGCGCCTTCTTCAGTCACCGCGATGACCATCTCGTCGTGGAGGTGGCGCTCGAACTCGTGAGCCTGATAACGGGCACGTACGAGATACGACCCCGCCAAGGCAGAATCGCGCCAGAGGCGCACGTCTTGGCCGGGCTTGGCGGAGGGTCGTGACAGCATCACGCAGATATTACTTCCAGCACCGTCCCGGGTGAAAGCGTCAATTCAGGGCGACGGACACTGCCTCGGGCTTGTATGAAAGTGCTCTCCCGGCTCCTGTCTCGGGCGACCGGCTCTCTGCGCAAGACACTCAGGAGAACCAGGCCTTGCGATCCTCCCGGAAGCGGCGGCTCAGGAAGTCGAAGACCGCGCGGACGCGGGCGCTACCGATCGTCTCCTCGTGAGCCAGCATCCACACCGGCGCCTGCTGGCCGAGATCCAGATTCAGTCTGATGAGGTCTGGGGCGACCCTGCTGTAGAAGTTCGGAAAAAGTCCGATGCCATAGCCCGCCCGCACCGCGGCGAGAAACGATCCACTGGTGTTTGGTCTGAAGACGATGTGCGGGTGCGCAGCGATCAACGCATGCCAGCGGGCCAAGGTGACCATCGGCACATACGCGGCGTGATCGACGATGCGGTGCGAGCTCAGCTGATCGACGCTTGCCGGTACGCCGAAGCGGTCGATGTACTTGCTGTCGGCGAACAGCGAAAAACGGACGCTCCCTACTTTGGAGGCCACATACCGATCCTGCTTCGGCGCAAAGAGACGGATGGCGATGTCCGCCTCGCGGGCGAGCAGATCGACGGGACCGCTGCCGGCGATCAGCTCGATGCACACATGGGGGTGCTCCCTGTGAAAGTCGAGCATCGACGGGGTAAGCCAGTGGGTGGAGATCCCGTCGGAAATGGCGATGCATACGGTTCCCGTCATCCGCCGATCGGCGCCGGCGAGATGCCTCTCGATCTCGTACGCTGCGGTCTCCATCAGGCGCCCCTTCTCGATGAGATCCCGTCCCATCGGCGTCGGTCGCATGCCGTGTGCGAAACGGTCGAAGAGCTTCGTGCCGAGCCGCTTTTCGAGCCGTTGCACGTGTCGGGCAACCGTTGACTGGTTGGTGCCCAGCCGCTCGCTCGCCGCGAGAAAGCTGCCGCCTAGCCCCACGGCGAGCACGTATTGGATGTCGTTCCAGCTCTCGAGGTGATTGCGTCCGCGATTGATCATGGCGTGCCGGAATCTGGAAAGTGAGGACTGCCGGCGGGGCGCCGATGCACTGTCCGCCCCCCTTTTGTGATCCGCATTCCTGCGGATCAATGATGCCGCAAAAGCCCTTTTCGCCGCAATCGGGCTTGGCCATCATCTCTTCGACATTCCGCGTCAGCGAGGCTTGGGGTCTGCCAAAATGCATAAAATTCATCGTTCACACAGATTGCGAACGCCGGCATTCATGGCGTTCGGTGCTGCGGGCCTGCTTTGGGCTGCGATCGGCAAATCGCAGATCGCGCCGGAGGGCGACGGGCCGGGTGGCGGTGCCGGTGCCGACATGCCAGCCCTTCAGGAAGTCGTCGTCACCGCGCTGAGGCGCGACACGGACCTGGAGAAGACGCCGGTGAGCGTCGCGGCGCTCTCGGGGGACGCTCTGTCGCAGACCGGAGCCGTTGATTTCATCGATTTCGCCTCTTCGGTGCCTGGCTTCACCGTTCTCGATGACGGTCCCGGACAGCGTCGTCCCATCATCCGCGGTATCGAAGGGGCAGGTGAAGGAGAGGTGGGCATCTACTACGACGAGTTTCCCATCTCCGGCATACCGGGCGCCACCAACGATGCCGGTCGCTTCACGCCCGATATCAAGCTGATGGATGTCAAGCAGGTCGCAGTGCTGCGGGGCCCCCAGGGCACCCTCTTTGGCGCGGGCTCGGAGGGCGGGACCATTCAGACCATTTTCAACAAGCCGGATCTCAACGCGTATTCCGGCTACATAACCGCCGATGATGGCAAGCTGTCGCACGGAACCGAAAGCGTGCAAACGAGCGCGGTCGCGAATCTCCCGGTGATCGACGGAGTGCTGGGAGTGAGACTCGTCGGCTATCAGATGGACGACAGCGGCTTCATCGACAATTCGACTTTACAGGTCGCCGACATCAACCGCGGCAAGACCGATGGAGGCCGCGTCGCGGTGCGATATGCGCCAACGAGCAGACTGACTCTCGATCTTCTCGCTCTGTACAACCACGCGCACTACGATGCCGGCAATGAGGCCATTGCCAGCCTCGGCGGGCTGCAGTCGAACGTTCCCGCATACGATCCGCTGGACGACGGCGTGCACCTGTACGGACTGACCGCCCGGTACAAACTCGATTTCGCCGACGTGACGGTGGATGCCTCCTCCTACACCAGGAACCTGGACTTCAATTTCACCTTTCCGGGGCTTCCCATTCCCTGGGCCAATAGTGTGGCGCAAGGCCTCGCGCCATACGCCGCCGGTGAGCCCACGGTCGGCAACTCGATCGTGCAGCAACCGCAGAACGCCGACGTGAAAACTTACGAGGCGCGCTTGAACGCGCCGGATCCGAGCGCGGCCCTGCAGTGGACTTTGGGCGGCTTTTATCAGGACCGCAGCGCGTTCACGCGCAGCCGATTGCCCTATGTCAGCGCGGATGGTGAGCCTGATCCCATTTATCCGCTTTTCCAGAACCGAACCATCCTGTCGGCGCTCGATCAGCGTGCGGTTTACGGGGAAGTCTCGTATGACTTCTTTCACAAACTGACGGTGACTGGCGGGGCGCGCTGGGCAAAATTCAGCGCTTCGAGCGCAACGGCCTACCAGATCAATACGGGCGGATCGCCCGGGACAGGAGCATACACGGGCAGGGAGTACTCGAGCTCCAAGCCGGTCGGACGCCTGAGCCTGGGCTACCAGATCACGGGCAATCTCATGGCGTATGGCACCTACAGCGAAGGGTTTCGGGCGGGCGGCGCCAACCAGGCGGTGGCAGGCGAGAGCACGATCCCCACCGGCTACGGTCCGGATACCGTGACCAATTCCGAGGGCGGCCTGAAATCACAGTGGTTTGCCAAACGCCTGACGGTGAACGTGGATTACTACCACATGGTCTGGAAAAACATTCAGGTACAAGGGTCCACACCGGATGGCCTCTTCCGGTTCACGACGAATGCCGGCCAGGCGAACTCGGACGGTGTCGAGTTCGACACTCACGCTTTCGTCACGCGGGAGCTCGGGCTCGGGCTGACGTACGGATGGACTCTCGCCCGCCTGACCAAGAGCGAGCCTGTGAATCCGGGGTTGACCGAGAGCGGCTACGCCGGCGACCGCCTGCCGGACGTTCCGACGGAGCAGCTGAACTTTTCGGCCGATTACACGCGGTCCGTCACGGACGCGCTTTCCGTGAGGCTGTACGGAGATTATCAATATGTCGGCTGGAGCCAGAATCTCTTCAGTCCATATCTCGCCAACTCCGTCACCGGTGCCGTGACGAATACTCCGGATCCGGGCTTTGCGCGTCTGCCGGGTTACTCGGTGGTGGACCTCAGGGCCAGCCTGCAAACCGACCGGTGGAGCGCGGCGATTTATGCAAATAACCTGCTGGATCGGCGCGGTGAAACCAACGTGCTGTGGGACAGTCCCTTCACCCCCGGCCGGTACACCTACTACATCACCCCGAGACTGGTGGGGTTGACGGTGACCGTTCATCTTTGATTCGGGGCCTGAAGGGTAGCGTTGCAATGGAACACTTCGCGAGGAGCTATGTTGAAGCGAGAGCCTCATTCCGCGCGCTCGCCGACAAGGCTGGGGCAGGTCTCGAGACTCTCGTGTTGCCGGGCTGGAAGGGCCTTTGCGGGGAGGTGCTGACGACGGACGTCGCATGGCTCGGGCCGATGGCGCCCCGCGGTGCGCTCGTCGTCACCTCGGGAACACATGGGGTGGAGGGCTATGCGGGCAGCGGTTTTCAGTGCTCGCTCCTGGCGGATGGTGCAGCGCGGGCGCTGCCGACGGATGTGGCTCTGATTCTGGTGCATGCCATCAACCCGTTCGGTTTTTCGCACGGCCAACGAGTCAACGAGCTCAATGTGGACCTGAACCGGAACTTCATCGACTTTACCGAGCCCCTACCCGAATCTGCCGATTATGGGTGGCTGCACGATGCGATCGTGCCCGCGGCATGGACCGGAATCACGCGGCAACGGGCGGACGAGACGATCGCGCAGGCATGGACCGCTCTTGGCGAGCGTGGATTCCAGGATGTCGTCTGCCGCGGGCAATACTCATATCCGGAAGGGCTCTTCTACGGTGGGTCGGAGCCGAGCTGGTCGTGCCACACCTGGCGGGGCCTCCTGCGGGATCTGCCTGAGTCCATTCAGGCTCTCGCGCACATCGACATACACACCGGCCTCGGGCCGAAGGGCTACGGGGAGATACTCTACACGCTTCCGGGACACCACCCCGCCCTTGGTCTGGCGAGGCGCTGGTACGAGGATCTCGGCTTCAGAGCCGCTGGCACCCGGGAGTCGGCCGCCACCGAGGTGCGGGGCACCATGAACCATGCCGTGATCGAATCGGCCGCGGCCGCGGAGATCATTTCCATCTCCATCGAGTTCGGCACGGTCGATTTTCGGCGCATGTTCGAGGCGCTGCGGACCGAGAATTGGCACCGTATGAGGGCGCATTCGGTGCCACCCGAGGTGCGCGGGGAGTTCTTACGGTGCTTTTGCTCGCCGGAGTCCGAGTGGCGCGAGAGCGTCCTCGATCGCTGTAATCGGGTTCTCGCACGCACTGTCGAGGGTGTCACGGCGTCTCTGCGAAGCGGCCGGGCAGCCGGCGGGCGATAGATTGCGCCACGTCGTCGGCCCGGGCCTTCGCAAGGCGTGCGAGTAGCGTCTGCCTCTCGGCTTCTACCGCAAGAGCGCTCGCCTCCCGCACGTGTCCGAAGCCCCGGATCCGATCGGGCAGAGAGGCGAGATCCACGGCGACCGGTAAGGAGTTTGGCCCAAGGTCCCGGCAAAGCTGGCGCACGAGTCGCACGTAATCCTCCAGCAGGCGGCGATCGAGCGCGCGCTCGGCTGTCCAGCGAAAGGGGTCCAGGAGCGTACCGCGCCACCGGCGCGCGCGGGCGAGGAGGTGCAGGGGAATGCGAATCCAGGGTCCGAACGTGTGCTTGACGGGGGCTCGCTCGTGCGCACCACGCCGCGCCAGGATCGGCGGCGCCAGGTGGAAGTTGATCCGGTAACGACCCTCATACGAGCTCTCGAGCTCGCGCAGAAAGGGTGTCTGGACGAGAAGCCGGGCAACCTCGAACTCGTCTTTGACCGCGAGGAGCTTGTAGTAATGCCTGGCTACCGCAGTCGTGAACGCGAGAGAGGCGGGAGCCGCCCCCGTTTCGGCCTCCTGCGCGACCCGGACGAGCTCGAGATAGCGTCGCAGATACGATGGTGATCCGTACTGCGCGAGCCGCTCGCGTCGGTCATCGAGGATCCGGGCGAGCTCCTTCTCGGGAGAATCAGACCCCTCCGGGTGATCCGCGCCTGAGGCCGACCACCGAGTCTGCGGAAACGCCGAATGCCGTACGGCGTCCGGGTCGGTTGCTGCGCGGCGGCCCCAATGCAACGCCGCCCTGTTGGTCTCGACCGCGACGCCATTGAGCTCGACGGCTCGCTCGAGTGATTCCATGCCGAGAGGGACCAAGCCCAGCTGGCAGGCGACGCCCAGCATGAAGACGTTGGTAGCGACCGAGTCGCCGAACAATGCCGTTGCCAGGCTGGTGGCCGCAACCGAGTGCAGGTGCTCCTGATCGATGTGCCGCAGCAGGATTGCGCGCAGTGCATCGGTCGATACTGAGATCCGGTCCGGATGTTGGGCGAATGACCCCGGCATCACCACGTCGGAGTTTGCGACCACCCGCGTTCGTCCACGCGCGAGCCGCCGCAAGGCGTCGGGTCCGGCCGCCTCCAGCCAGTCGCATGCGATCACGAGGTCGGCGGCTACGGCCGGAATCTTCGAGGAGCCGAGCGCCTCGGGTGTGGCCGCAATGCGCACGTGCGATTGCACGCCTGCGTTCTTCTGGGCCATTCCCGTCATGTCCATTACCGTCACCGACTTGCCCTCGATGCGGGCCGCCATGCCGAGCAGGGCGCCGATCGTGATGACACCGGTTCCGCCGATGCCGGTAATGAGCACGTCGTAGGGGCGCGGCCCGAGCGTCGGCTGCACTGGATCGAGTGGTGAAGGCGCGGAGCTATCCGTCGCTCGTACTGGAGCGGACCGCGGCTTGCCACCCTCCACCGTGATGAAACTCGGGCAGAACCCGTCCAGGCAGGTGAAATCCTTGTTGCAGCTCGACTGGTCGATGGCGCGCTTGGTGCCGAGCGCGGTGGGGCGGGGAACCACGGACACGCAGTTGGAACGCTGTCCGCAGTCGCCGCAGCCCTCGCACACCTCGGGATGGATGTAGACCCGCCGCGGAGGATCGGGATATTCCGCTCTCTTGCGGCGCCGCCGCTTCTCGGCGGCGCAGGTCTGCACGTATATCAGGGCGGTACAGCCGGGCGCGCTGCGCAGCTCCTGCTGTACGGCGTCGAGCTGGTCTCGAGGCCGCAATACCGTTTCGCCGATCAGCTGCGGCGCCGGGCGTTGCAGCTCGAGCGCGTCAGCGACGACGACGACCTTCGAAACGCCTTCGGCCACAAGCTGGGCGACCAACGCCGGCACGGTCAGGGGGCCATCGACCGGCTGGCCGCCGGTCATCGCGACCGCATCGTTGTAGAGGATCCGGTAAGTGACGTTCACGCCAGCCGCCACCGATTGCCGGATCGCGAGAATGCCCGAGTGGAAGTAGGTTCCTTCGCCCAGATTGACGAAGACATGGGGAGTCTCGGTGAACGGGGCGAGGCCGACCCAGTTGCTTCCTTCCACACCCATGACGCTAAAGGTCCTGGTGCGCTCGGGGTAGATGAAAAGACCGAGGTAATGGCAGCCGACCCCGGCCAGTGCGAGGCTGCCCTCGGGTACTTTCGTCGACGTATTGTGCGGGCAGCCGCTGCAGTAGTAGGGCGCCCGGACGTGAGCGCTCGGGGTGAGCCGAAGAGCCTCCTCCTTCGCCTCGAGGTGCTCTATCCGCTTCCGTATCGTCGGAAGCGCGTCGTATTCGAGCAGCCACGTACCGACGGCGCGCGACACCGTTGCCACATCGAGATCACCCGCGACCGGCAGGGAGATCCTATCCGGCTGCCGGCTTCCCGGCGTGCCCGCGGAAGCCTTCCCGATCACTCTGGGCCTACTCCCCGCCGATGCCGAATACAGGATGTCCCGCAGCTGGGGCTCGATGAGCGGCTCCTTCTCCTCGACGACGAAAATTTCCTCGAGTCCTGTTGCGAACTCGAGCATGGCGGCCGGATCGAGCGGCCACGGCACCTGGATCTTGAGGATCCGCAGACCCAGGCGCAACAGCTCCCGCGTTCCCAGGCCGAAGTCGGCGAGTGTCTGGTGGAGATCGAGATACGCCTTGCCGGAGGCGATCAGGCCTATGCGCGCACTCGGATTGGAGAACGTCACCGGGTTCAGCCGGTTCGCCCGCACATAAGCGGTGAGCGCCGGCAGCTTGTGCTCGAACAGCCGTCTCTCCTGGCTCCAGCGGTCATCGGGCCAGCGGATTGACGGCCCCGGCGATCCCGGCCGGATGTCCTCGGGCATGACGAGCGGTACGCGCCAGGGGTCGGGATCGATGATGGTGGAGGTCTCGATCGTCTCCGTCAGCGCCTTCAGTCCGACGTAGAGGCCGGTAAAGCGCGAGATCGCCCAGCCGTGGGCCGTGAGATCCAGAACGTCCTGCACGGTGGCTGGCAGCAGGAGCGGTATGTGCAGGGCTTTGAGCGAGAAGTCGCTCTGATGGGTCGTGGTGGTGGACGCACCGCCGTGATCGTCACCGCAAAGGAGCAACACTCCGCCCCTGGGCGCCGTGCCGGCGAGATTCCCGTGACGGAAGACATCACCGCAGCGATCAACGCCCGGGCCCTTGCCGTACCACAACGCGAAGACCCCTTCGTGCCGGCGGGCGGGGAAGAACTCGAGCTGCTGCGTACCTGCGACCGCCCCCGCCGCGAGCTCCTCGTTGACGCCGGGCACGAACTTGATGCCGGCCGGCACGAGATGCTTTGCGGCCCGCCACAGCTCCCTGTCGAAGGTTCCGAGAGGCGAGCCGCGGTAGCCGGAGACGAAGCCGCCGGTGTTCGCGGCGGCGCGCTGGTCGCGCCGGGCCTGATTGATCAGCGCCCGGACGAGGGTTTGCAGCCCGCTCATGTAGACGGGATCGCGATCCGTGAGGTACTTGTCCTCCAGACTGATCGCCGGAGCGGTCACGGGCAGGCCTCGACGAGCATCTGCGACGCCAGCAGGTCCGCCGCGGTGTTGGTGGGAACCGCGCGCTCCTCCGCGAAGCGATACACGCGAAGGAGTGTTGCGGCAATGGCGCGCACCCGCTCGCTGATTTCACCGGCCGGCATACCGGTCAGCTCCGCCGCGAGCTGAATCATGCCGCCGGAGTTGATCACATAATCAGGCGCGTAAAGAATGCGCCGGTCGCGCAGCGCCGCACCGCAAGCGGCGGTCTCGAGCTGGTTGTTCGCGCCGCCGGCTACGATTCGCACGCGAAGGCGGGGAATCGTATCGGTGTTCAGGATGCCGCCCAAGGCACAAGGAGCCAATACTTCAGCCTCCACCTCGAACAGCCGTGGAGGATCCACCATCCGCGCGCCGAATTTCTCAGCGCAGCGCTGCGCGCGGGTGCGGTCGACATCCGCGACGGTGATCTGCGCGCCGGCGCTCGCCAGCAGCGCGCAAAGATGGTAGCCCACGTTGCCCGCGCCCTGGATGGCAACCCGCACATCGCGGAGGTCATCCTTGCCCAGAGCATGATGTACGCTCGCACGAATTCCCTCGAAACAGCCGAGCGCGGTGTTGGGTGAGGGGTCACCGCTTCCGCCCTGTTCCACGGGCAGGCCCATGACGTGAGCCGTCGCAGTGCGGATCTCGACCATGTCTGCGCAGGTGGTTCCCACGTCCTCTCCGGTGAAGTAGCTTCCTCCCATCCGCTCGATCGCGCGGCCCAGCGCATGCATCATCGCCGGCGTCTTGGGGCGCGTAGGCTCGACCATCACCACGGCTTTCCCGCCGCCAAAGGGCACTCCCGCCATGGCTGCCTTGTAAGTCATGCCCCGAGAGAGGCGCAGCGCATCCCGCAATGCCTCCCTGTCGTTCGCGTATCGCCATGCGCGACAGCCGCCTATGGCCGACCCGCGCCGCGTGCTGTGCACGGCGATGATGGCCCTGAGACCGCTGTCGGCATCAGTCACGAAATTGACAGCCTCGTGGGAATCGAACTCTGCGGCGTCGAACATGGAGGTTCCTCTTCGCTGCCGCGCGTGCGGCGGAAAAATCGCAAGCCGACGATACAGACGGCGCACGTCCGGATATTGGATGCCGCTGCGCGGTGAGCAGCCGCCCTCGAGTTTCGCCACCGCATTTTTCACCTATCCAGCGCGGCGAGTGCGAGACTAACGTTCTCGCCTGCGTGGCGAGTCGAATCGAGCGAGGTCGCATCCGATGCCCCCGAGAACCCTGTACACGCGGATCCACAGCGGAGCCCACGAGGGGCTGCGGGAGATCATGGCGCGCTCGCTGTGCACCGGAACCGGCGGATGACGGCCATGACGTTGCTCGCCGGGACTTCCGTCCTGGATCTTTCCCGGCTGCTGCCGGGCCCCCTGGCGACCTGGCACTTGGCCGGACTCGGTGCCAGGGTGGCGAAGATCGAGCGGGCTCCGGACGACGACTATGCGCGCCGGGTCGGCCCCCTGGACGGCGACGTCAGCTACTTTTATCGCCACCTCAACGAGGGAAAGGAGATCGTTCCCCTCGACCTCGGCGGCGCGCAAGGGCGGGCCGCGCTCCTGCGAAGAGTGAGCGAAAGCGACCTGGTCGTGGAGTCGTTCCGACCCGGAGTGCTCGACCGCCTCGGCCTCGGCTTCGATCGGCTTCGCGCAGTCAACCCGAGCGTCTGTCTGGTCTCGATCAGCGGCTACGGCAGCGAAGGCGAGATGGCCGCGGTCGCGGGCCACGACATCAACTATCTCGCGCTCTCCGGTTGGATGAGCGAGCTCATGCCGGCGCAGGGTGAGCCGACTCTCCCCGGGGTCCAGATCGGCGACGTGTTGGGGGGTGCGCTGACGGCGGCGTTCGCGGCGGTGAGCGCGCTCCTTCATGCGCGCCGCACCGGCGTCGGCTGCCACGTGGACGTGTCGATGACGGCGGCGCTGATATCGAGCAATCCGCTCGGGCTGAGTTACGCCCGCGCAGGCGCCGAGCGCGATGGTCCGGGACGGGACCTCCTGAACGGCGGAGTGCCGTGCTACGGGCTCTACCGGACCCGGGACGGCCGTTATCTCGCGGTGGGAGCGCTCGAATCGAAATTCTGGGTCAGACTTTGCGAGATCCTCGGACGGACGGATCTCCCCCCGCGTCACTGGCAGAATGGCCAGGAAATCGCAGGGACGGACGCACGCGCCGTGCGCGCGGAACTCGAGAGGGTCTTTGCGGGCGAGACGCTTTCGCACTGGCAGCAAGTATTCTCCGGAGCGGATTGCTGCGTCACGCCGGTACTGCGCATGGACGAGGTCCTCAAGCATCCGGTTTGCGCTCCGTACCTGGGCGATGCGGGGGCGCCCGATGCGACGCATCCTTTGCCGTTGCGCCCGGCTATTCGCGTGCTCGCCTGAGCGGAAGTCTCAGACGGTGATCGGGCACAAGCCGCCGTCGATCAGGAGATTCTGACCGGTGATATAGGCGGCCTGCCTGCTGCAAAGGAACGCGCACGCGGCGCCAAACTCTTCCGGCGTGCCCGCTCTGCCCGCGGGCACCTTGGCGAGCAGGGTCTGGGCGGTCTGCCCCAGCTCCCGGATTCGCTCCGTCTCGATCACGCCCGGGAGGAGGTTATTGATCGTCACGCCCTGCGGGGCGAGCTGGCGTGCGACGCCAGAGACAAACCCAGTCAGCGCAAGACGTGACGCGTTCGAGAGCTCGAGGCGCTGCACGGGCATCCGTACGGTGAGCGAGGTGATGTTGACGATCCGGCCGAACCGGCGCTGGATCATGCCGTCCACGACCGCTCGAGACAGCTCGACGGCGGAGAGGAAGTTGGTGTCGAGCGCCGCGCGCCAGTCCGCGAGCGTCAACCCGCGGAAGTCGACGCTCGCCGGTCCGCCCGCATTGGTGACCAGGATGTCGGGAGCCGCAGCGAGAGCGAGCAGCGTCTCGCGGCCTGAAGGCGTGGAGACATCGGCCGCGACCGTGCTGACGCTTACGCCGCCGGCCTGCTCGATTCGCGCCGCGGCCCGGGCAAGTGATTCGTGGTTGCGGGCCGCCAAAGTGACCTCTACACCCTCTGCCGCGAGCGCGGCGGCACAGGCGAAGCCGAGTCCGCGCGAGGCGCCGCAGACGAGCGCGCGAAGGCCCGAAATGCCGAGCTCCATGGGATCAGGGCCCGCAGCCGGCTCGCCCTGGCGGCTGCACCGGGGCGGTTGCAAAAGCGCCGACGACGGTGCTCCACTCGCGAACTTTCCACGAAGTCACCAGGCCATTGATGACGTACGGATCATTGCGTGCAAATGCCGCTGCGACCTCGGGAGATTCCCCCTCGAACCAGAGGACGCCTGCGTCGGCGGGATCTGCAAGCGCTCCGGCGAGTCGCAGGCCGCCCCGCTCGCACGCCCGCCACGCATGGGCCAGATGCGCATCGCGAAACGCAGGTCGGCGCTCGAGGTATTGATCGATGAAGGAATAAAACAACAGATAGTGCTTCACTCGAGCCTCCTCGGCTGCGCTGCCTGTAGAAAGGATAGATGACCGAGGCGGCAAACGCTTGGACGGCGCTGCCGCCGAAGAACGCTCTCAGGCGGACGCGGGGCCGCACTTTCCGCCAAGACTGCCCGCCGGCCTTGGAGCCAAAGTTGCGGCTGAGGAGCGGCGAAACCCATGGCTATCTACGGCTACCACGAGCATCCCGACGTACTGCAGTTCGACACGGCCGTCACGGCCGGCGAGCCCGGCAGAATCAGGCTGGCGCGCACATTTCTACATCCCGGCGGGGGTGGTCAGGTGTCCGACCAGGCATGCATCCGTTTCAGGGAAGGCGAAGCTCGTATCGTTGATGTGGCACAAGAGGCGGGCGGTTACTGGCACATCCTCGACCGGCCGGTCACCATCAGCGGTGATGTGAGTGTGGAGATCGACGCCGTGCACAGGCTCAGCGTCGCGCGCCTTCACACGGTGACGCACATCGTGAACGCTTTGGTATTCCAGCGATTCGACGGCGCGCTGGTAACCGGCGCACAGATCTATGCCGACGGAACAGCTCGCATGGATTTCGATCTTCCCGATGCGGACAACGACGAGCTGCGCAGGCTCGAGCCGCGAATCAACGAGATCATCGCCGCGGGCGTCGATGTCCGCGCGAGCTGGGTGTCGCATCGGGAGGCACTGGCCACCCCGGGCCTGATACGCAGCTTGTCCGTAGCGCCGCCACCGACTCCCGATGGGCGAATTCGCGTCATAGAGATCGTCGGCGTCGACCGCCAGGCCTGCGGTGGCACTCACCTTACGAACACTGCGCAGTCGCTGCCGATCCGCGTCACAAAAGTCGAGAACAAGGGCCGGCGCAATCGGCGGGTCAAGCTCGCGTTGGTCTCCTGAGCGAGCTCCTTGCCGATGCACGCCCCATCCTGAGCGGTTCAAAGGGGTTGCAGACGGGCAATCGAACGGCGCGACCAGGGTTGCAAAAAGAGCCACAGGGGATGAGATGAAGGCGTTCGTTTCCGCAATCTTTGGCTTTGCGCTCATCATCAATGCAGCGCTCTTCGTGCCACAGGCGTGGCATTTGTGGAAGGCCAAGCGCGCGGAGGGCATTTCCATTCCGGCATTTCTCGGCTTCTGCGCGATCCAGTTCGTCGGCACGCTGGATGGACACTACCAGCACGATGAGGCGCTCTTGATCGGCATGGCCATGAGCTTACTCACCTGCGGCTCGGCGACGGGACTCGCGATCTACTATTCGCTGCTGAATCGCACGGCCCAGGGATGGCGATAGGGGTCAGGCTGGCTGGGAGGATTCGCCCCAGCGGATCAATAAGACCGACCCCGCGCACCATGCCGAGCTCCCGTCGAGCTCCGTCAGCGACGAGGTCGTGGCCTACAGTCGTGAGCTTTTAGGTTGAGGGCTGTCATGCAATATTCATCACCATGGGTTACCGCCGACATCGTGCTGTTCCGTGATCAGTTTCGGCGCTTCCTCGCGGACTGCATGGCGCCTCAGGCTGAGCGCTGGCGACGGCAGAAAATCGTGGATCGCGCTGCGTGGCGCGCCATGGGTGAAATGGGAGCATTGCTGCCGAGCGTTCCGGAGGAGTTCGGGGGGCAAGGCGGGACCTTTGCCCACGAAGCCGCTGTCATCGAGGAGCTGGAGCTCGGTGTGCCGGAATTGACCGTGGGGTTCACTGTCCACAGCCCGATCGCCGCGCATTACATCCTGGCCTATGGCTCCTTGGAGCAGAAGCGCCGGTGGCTTCCCAGGATGGCGACGGGCGAACTGATCGGCGCGATCGCGATGACTGAGCCAGGCGGAGGGTCCGACCTGCAGGCCATGAGGACCGTAGCTCGGCGCAATGGCGGAGCCTATATCCTGGATGGGCAAAAGACGTTCATTACCAATGGCCAGTTGGCGGACATCCTGGTGGTGGCGGCGAAGACCGACCCGGTCCAGGGCGCCAAGGGAATATCGCTGTTTGTTCTGGAGGCGGCGGGTAGCGCAGGATTCAGGAGAGGCCGCAATCTCGACAAGATCGGATTGCAGGCGTCCGATACATCGGAATTGTTTTTCGACAGCGCGGCCGTGCCCGCGGAAAATCTGCTTGGCGAGCAGGAAGGCCGGGGGTTTGCCCAGCTCATGAACCAGCTGCCCCAAGAGCGATTGTCGATTGCTGTCGCCGCGGTTGCAGCGATCGAAAGGGCGCTGCGCATGACCGTCGAGTACGTATCGACGCGACAGGCTTTCGGCCGGTCCATCATTGACTTTCAGAACACGTCGTTCCGCTTGGCCGAGCTACAAACCGAGGCCGTAATCGCGCGAATCTTCCTCGATTGGTGTATCGGCCGTCAGGTTGCTGGCAACCTGGACACGGTTACCGCTTCCATGGCGAAGTGGTGGTGCACGGACAAGCAGTTCGAGACCATCGACCGCTGCCTGCAACTCTACGGAGGATACGGCTATATGCAGGAATTTCCGATTGCTCAAATGTTCGCCGATGCGCGCATCCAGAAGATCTATGGGGGCACGAACGAAATCATGAAATTGGTCATCGCTCGATCCCTGGCGGGATGATCAGCGAGCGCGCTCGCCAACCTGGGCAGACATGCGCGTGCGCACAGTGAAGTGGCCCTGCGCGATCGTATTCGCAAAGTGGCCGGCGCCGCGCTCGGGGCGCAAATCAGCAAGCACGTCGACGGTCAGGCGTTGCTGGCAGCCGGAGGGTTGGTAGCGGGTCGCCATGGCAGCTTATGGCGTAACTCGCTGAATTAAATGTTCTTTTTCTGAAAAATGGTAGCGGGGCGTGCTTTGGAGCAACCAAAACTGATGTGGTCTGCTTTTCCCTGGAACGCACCCTCGAGCCCATGGCCATACCCCATATCTGCGGCAACGGCCATTTGCTCACGCCCGACAACGTGAAGGTGGACGATGCGAAACGTCGCTGGCGCTGCCGCCGCTGCGGTCGGGAGCGAGCGGCCGAATTTCGGGCGCGGCAGAAGCCGGCGGCATAGATTCTGGTCCATGAACGGGAGAGTAATCCAAGCAGGTGCCGATTCGTAGTCGCGCAAATTGCGAGATGGCCCCGACCCGCATAGTGCAGGTGACTTGGCGACCCGATCCAAACGGAGGTCTCCCGAACGCGATGCACCAAAGCGCAACAGAATGCAACGTCGCACGATGCTATGCATTGTCTCAACTTGCAGCGAGAGGGGTTGGTGGCCGGAATCGCAGCGGATCCTCTGGGAACGCGCACTGATCCGCTGCTGCTATGTAGGCTCCTTGCTAGCGATGAGCAGGGCGATGAGCAGGATGGAGCCCAGGTACCTGTAAGCAGTATCAAGCACCGGACCGCGCATCGCGTCCGACCGCCACAATTCGAACCAGCCTTCGGCAAGGACGGTGAAACCGCCGAACAGCATGATGATCAAGGTGATTCCATAGGACGTTGCGAGGTAGCCATGATCGACCCAGGGGCGCCAGATCGCCGTCACTGAAGCCGTCAGCCGCGGTTCCGAGGCGCTGGCGAAATCATCACTCCGTTTACTCGCCGTCGCGAGGCAGCAGCCCTCAAAAGCGCATGGCCGGTAATGCCGTGGCGGACGCCGTGTCTGTCGAAAGGCTCACGTCCCGCCACTGTGCGCCCTCGGCTGCCCGCGTTTTCTCGGCTTCGGCGGCGAAGCGAACCGCGTCGCTACCGATCAAGAGGTGCGCCGGAAGACGGTCACTGGATGCCAGACAAAGCACAACCTGAGCTACCTTGGCGGGATCACTGATCTCTTTCCCCCAATACGATTTCAAGGCCTTGGCAACGGCCCCAACGGAAGGTTCATAGTCCGGAAGCAGTTCCGGGGTGTCCTGATTAGCGCGGGCGCCCCAATTCGTCCGCATGCCACCGGGTTCAAGGGCGCACACCTTCACGCCGAACGGAGACAGCTCCTGGGCAAGAGATTCCGTGAAGCCTCCGACAGCCCATCTCGCTGCATGATACGCCGTGCTGCCGGGCCGAGTCAGGCGGCCGCCGACCGATGATATCTGGAGGATGCAGCCGCCTTTTGCTCGCGCATGAGCGGTACGGCCGCGCGGGTGACGTTGACTACGCCATAGAAGTTGGTATCCATCACCGCCTTGAACCTCTCAGCGCTCAACTGCTCGAGCGGCGCGATATCGCCGTACCCGGCGTTATTCACAACAACGTCGAGACGTCCAAATGCGGCAACCGCCGCCTGCACGGCCGACTGAGCGGCGCTCTCATCTGTCACGTCAAGAGGGACCGCGCGAACGCGGTCGCCGTATTTTTTTACCAAGTCATCAAGTCGCTTCGTGTCGCGTGCTGTGGCGACGAGTCGATCGCCGGATTCGAGTACGGCCTCCGCAATGTTTCGGCCCAAACCGCTCGCGCTGCCGGTTACTAACCATACTTTGTTCATAAATTCATGCCTATCCTCTTGCACTTATTGCCAAGTTTCAGATCGTCGGAGCGCAGCCCTCAACTGGGAGGGTGTCGTCCCCTCCCACGTTCGTAAAGCTCGATAGAAAGAATTCGAATCCTCGTAGCCGAGCAGAAAAGCCACTTCCGTGACATCCATCTCGGGGCGGTTAAGGTACTCGTGAGCCAGTTCCTGCCGCACCTCAAGAAGCAACTGCCGGAACGTTGCGCCGTCATCGATGATTCGACGCTGCAAGGTCCGATCGCTCAACCCGAGCTCGCGCGCCACGGCCGCTATCTCCGGCCGGCTTCCCGCGAGCAGGCGTTTGAGAATCCATTTCACCTGCTCACTGATCGAACTTTGCGCACGGCGCTCTTCAAGCGTGCGTTCGAGCTGCGGATTCAACATCTCAAGCAATTCGGCGTTGTAGGTAAGGAACGGCCGATCGAAATCGGTCGCGTGCAGGACGAGCGCATTCCGTCGCGCTCCGAACATGATCGGGCTCTTGAAATAGTCTTCGTGGAAGCCCGTCGCCTCCGAGCTGCGCTTCAGCTCGACCCTTTTCGCCGTCACCAAATGCCCTGTGCCGCGGCGACCAAGTTCAACGAATGAAGCAAAGGCGGCGTCTGTCAGCAGGGGCGGCGTTTCTTCCTGCGCGTGGAGCCACACAGGCTCGATCACGCACTCGTCTTTGCTCACCTTGATTTGCAGTTCCTCGGGCGAACACAGTTGCTTGAAGCGAGCAAGGCGGGTGAGGGCATCCCGGTAGTCACGGGCGTAATAGGCCGCCATAGTTGACGGTGGCCGATTGCCAACGTCGATCTGGGTGGCGATTTTCAGGCCCGCGGCCGGATCAGCGGAGAGCTCGCCCACGGCACGCCAGAGTGCGAAGAACTGCGCCGTCGTGACGAGGTTCTTCGTGCCGTCGTAAACAGTCAGTGGCAACCGAGCCTGGCTCAGCACCGCTGCTGGCGTAAGTCCGATCTTAGCGAGCCCTATCCAAAAGGCGTTCGCGGCTTTGAAACGGTCTGGCACGTGGACGGTCATTCTTTCTCTCGCCGGCATTTCGTCTAGAGGTAATCGCGCTGTCAGGACATTCCTCGGGTTAGCCGATGATCGCTTTGGGTTCCAGGTACTCCTGCAGCCCGAAGATCCCGCCTTCCCGACCGATCCCCGATTGTTTGAACCCACCGAAGGGAGCAAACGGATCGTGACTTAATGTGTTGATCAGGACGCGGCCGGCGGCGAGTTTGTGATAACGCCGCGGCATCCGAGGGTGACGCCCTTTCTCCCCTTTTTCCCCTTCCTCGCTCACTCTCGGTCGCTCTCCGGCCGCCGGGCCGCTGACCGCCCGTCGGTGCGCGTCCCTCGGGATCGCCGTGGAGAGATCGGCGTCGTCCAGGATGATGTTGGGCGACTTGCCCCCGAGCTCCAGCGTCAAGCGCTTCATTGTGTCCAGGGAGTTCTTGGCGACCAGCTTTCCGATCTGCGTCGAGCCGGTGAAAGCGATTTTCTGAATGTCGGGACTTTGCGTTAACTCCGTACCGACGACCTCGCCGAGGCCCGTCACGACATTGATGACGCCAGGAGGCAACCCTGCTTCATGAAAGGCGTCCATCAACACCTCGGTTTGCATAGCGCTCATCTCGCTGGGCTTGATGACGACCGTGCATCCGGCAGCGATTGCCGGCGCCACCTTGATCGCGATCGAGCCGGCGCTCGAATTCCATGGCGTAAATATGCCCACCACGCCGGCCGGCTCCATCACGATCTTGGATGTGCCGACAGTTTTGACCAGGTCGAAATCTTCGAGCACTTTCTTGAAGTGCAGGAAAATGTTCGCCGCGAGGTTGTTGGAGCCTTTCGCACGGTCTTGCGGTGCGCCGTATTCCACGACCGTTGCTTCAACGAGTTGATCCATCCGCTTGTCCACGGCGTCGTGCAACCGCTGCAGGAGCTCCATCCGGTATTCCTTGCTACTTTGCGAAAAGGAGTTGAAGGCCTCTTTCGCTGCACCGATGGCTTTTCGGGCGTCGATTTCGTCTGCCATGGTGACCTTGCCGATGACCTTGTTGTCGGTCGGGTTCACCAGATCGACGATCTGCGTTCCATGGGGAGTGACGAACTGGCCGTTGATATAGGCGCGATCAAAGGCTCTTACCGGAGTCGTGGTTTCACGTGTTTTCATTTGTGTCACGCTTCATGAGGTTTCGGCTTTACCAAGGTCCCTGTGTTTCTCAGGACCCGAGCTCACAATTTCAGTGTGGCTCAAGAGCGGGTCGGCGTAACTAGCAAAAGGCGCCAATGCTCTTGCAGAACGTGCCAAACGGATTATTTGCCACGACCGCTTGACGATCAGGTCGTGCAGCACGTTAGCGTCGTCGCACGCGATCCAGCACCACGCCCACGCCGAGCGGCCCCGCTTCGGGCAGCGGACCGAGAGGCACTCGCAACGCCAGCGGGATCGGCGCGTTCTGGAGAACAACCGCGTCGGACGGACCTTGCGCGGCGGCTTCGAAACCGAAGACTACCCGCCGCCGCTTGCTGCAGCGCCGGCGAGCAGTAGAACCGCATTCTAGATTTTGCCTAGCACGAGCAAAACGGCGGAGGCGATGAGCAAAGCGCCCATCACGCGATCGAAGCGCGCGCGAGCCAACCCGCCGCGTAGAACCCGCGCGGCCATCTGTCCCAATAGGGCCCACGCCAGGAGCGAGGCGCTAGAAATTGCGAGAAACAGCAGAGGGAGGACAAACTGAACAGATGCTGCACCATGCGCGTCGGCGCAGACCGTCAGCACCAGCACCCAAGCTTTGGGGTTGGCGAACTGAAGAGCAAATAGCGCCGGCGCGCCGCGTGGCGCGATTGCTACTGATTCCGACCGTATTTCCGGCCCGAAGCTGCGATACACGAGTCGAAGGCCGAGCGCTCCGAGGTACACCGCGCCCGCGGCAACAAAGACATAGTCTAGCCAGGGGTAGCGTGACGCCACGGTAGCCAGTCCGATTTGCGACAACGCGATCAGCACCAGTCCTCCGGCCACGATACCGGCGATTGCCGGCAGCGCGGATTTCATACCGCGCATGCCGGCTAGTTGCAGCACCATCAGGTTGTTCGGCCCCGCTGTTATGGCCGCGATTAAAATCAACCCGCTAATGCCGATGAGCGCATTCACGCAATTCTCCGTTTCACGCGGCGAAGTGTGCGATATCTTGGTGGTGACTTGCAGAGGATTCTTGGTCTAATATTAAGACCATGCCATGAACGCTGCGAGCGCACTCGTTCTAGCTGACAATCGCCCAAGGCACCCTGGTTCGCGATCACCGATGACCTGCCTCAATATGCAGAGCACGTGCTAGCCACGGGACCTCGCGCCGGATAAGTCTCCCGATGAAGGGGTTCTCTTTAGAGCAAACATACCCCTGCATTTAGCGAAATCGGACGCACGCGCGCTCAAACCATCGATAGGTTCAATTCGGCCTGTACCCGCTGCCCTTACCCCGCCGCCGCAGACTGGCTCTGTGTTTTGGTGTCGAAGTCGCTCGCCTCGTGTCGCTCGCGCAGCTGGCTCGCCGGGTCGCCAAAGATGCGGTTCACCATCCGCCCGCGCCGCACAGCCGGTCGGGTCGCGATGACATCGGTCCAGCGCTGGAGGTTCTTGTAAGTGCCAACCTGCAGGAACTCGCCAGCCTCGTACACCAACCCCTTGGCCAGTGCGCCGTACCAGGGCCAGACTGCCATATCGGCAATGGTGTACTGCGATCCGCCCAGGTACTCACTCTGCGCCAAGCGCCGGTCTAACACGTCCATCTGTCTCTTCACCTCCATGGTAAAGCGGTCGATGGCGTATTCAATCTTGATCGGCGCATAGGCATAGAAGTGGCCGAAGCCGCCGCCGAGGTAGGGCGCAGAGCCCATTTGCCACATCAGCCACGATAAACACTCCGCCCGCGGTGCGGGCTCCGTGGGAAGGAAAGCGCCGAATTTCTCGGCCAGGTGAATCAGTATCGCGGCCGATTCGAACACGCGGATAGGAATCTCCGCGCTGCGGTCCATCAGGGCGGGAATCTTCGAGTTCGGATTCACGCTCACGAAACCGGAGCCGAATTGATCCCCCTCGCGGATGTTGATCAGCCAGGCGTCGTACTCCGCACCCGCGTGACCGAGCGCCAGCAATTCCTCCAGCATCACCGTAACTTTCACACCATTGGGCGTCGCCAAGGAATAGAGCTGCAGCGGGTGACGGCCCACGGGCAGCTCTTTAGTGTGCGTCGGTCCGGCAATCGGGCGATTGATGTTCGCGAACTGGCCACCGTTCTCTTTAGCCCAAGTCCATACCTTCGGCGGTGTATAGGCCGTTTCATTAGTCATGGCGTCTGCTCCGGTAATCGACCCTGCGCGACCCGCGTCACATTCATTTGATCGTCACAAAAGGCTGCGCTGCCGTCCAAAGTTCATCGGCGCCCAAGCGAATCTTATAGTCAGGATTTGAGTACACGAAACGAATCGTGCCCGACGTGTCGATTATAAATACGGATGGGACCGGCAGTTCGTGTTCTTTGGTACCGGTCGAGACCTCAAGGTCTTCACCGTATTCCCGCAATTTGGCAAACGTTGCGTCATCCACGTGATAAGCAACGTGAAAGGACTTCGCCGCTTCCAGATGATTGTCTGAGAGCAACGTGTAGTGGATATCGGTCGCCTTGAGACTGCTGTACAACAATTCGGGCCGATCGGTACTCAAGAATACGATTTCAAAGCCACTTTTTCGCAATTTCGGCTCGACGAGATGCAGATTGCTCAGTTGCGCATTGCAGTACGGACACCAACCGCCTCGATAGAAAATCACGACCAGTGGCTTCTTGTAACGATCGGGCTCAAAGGTCCGCAACGCCCCCTCAGTCGTGCGGGCCGAGAAGATGGGTGCGCGAGCGCCCACAGAAAGCGGCTGCACCTGCTGAGGACTATCGGGGATGCCGGCGAGGGCTGGCACGGACGCTAAAATACCGAGTAGTCCAAGCAACTGCGGATTGAATTTCATGATGGCTCCTAGCCTTTAGTGCAGAACTGATGCAGACGCTTGCGCAAACGACAGATTGCGATCGGGTGTTTACCGTCACTTCTCTCAGACCTGCGCTGTGCCACCATCCACGAACAATTCGATGCCGGTGACAAAACTTGAGTCGTCGGAGGCGAGAAATACAGCCACTTTGGCAATTTCATCCGCGCTACCCATGCGCCCCATTGGGATACTCGCGACGATTTGGGCGATGACCTCTTTCGGAAGCGGCGCCAGGATGGCTGTATCGATTGTGCCGGGACTAATGACGTTGGCGCGAATTTTGCGATCTTTGAGCTCCAACGTCCACGTACGGACAAAAGACCGGATGGCGGCCTTGCTGGCACAGTAGACACCGAACGCGGGAATACCTTTGACGGAGGCGATTGAGCCCGTGAGGATAATGGATCCGCCGTCATTGAAGAGCGGCAGCGCCTTTTGTACTGTGAACAACGTGCCTTTGACATTGACGTCGAACGTCTTATCGAAGTGGGTCTCGGTCACGGCATCCGTGGCCACGAACTCACCAACCCCCGCGTTGGCAAAGACAATGTCGATACGCCGCTTCTGCGATTTGATGATTTCATAGAGCCGATCCAGATCTGTCAATTTGGCGATATCGCCCTGCACGCCGGTGACATGGGAACCTATATCCTTCACCGCCGCGTCGAGTTCGTGCTGCCGGCGGCCCATGATGAACACATAGGCCCCTTCGGCAACGAATCTCTTTGCCGTGGCCAGTCCCATGCCGGAAGTTCCGCCGGTAATCACCGCCACCTTGTTATCGAGCTTCTGCATCGATCCTCCTCGCAATGCACCAGGAGGGCTTCCCGGTCCCACCCGCCCCAGTGCTGAAACACTAATTCCTGTTGGGGAGTGTCCTCCTCCCCTTCGAATTAGATAAGTCGGTCCAATTGGAATAACATTTATGCGCAAACGGAATGAATAACCTCAAGGCCAGTTCTCCATGGATAGATTCTTGCTGATGCATAGCTTTGCGCGGGTGGTAGAGACCGGGAGCTTCTCCGCCGTTGCCCGGGAGCTGGGAACCGGACAACCGAATATCAGCCGGCACATTGCCGCGCTCGAGAGGCATCTGGGGACGCGGCTGCTTCACCGCTCGACCCGAAAGCTCACTCTGACGCCGGAAGGAGAGCGCTATTACAGCCAGACGAGAAGTGTTATCGATGCGATTACGGAGGCGGAGTCGACCGCTCGCGGCAGCGATGTCCCGCGGGGGTTATTGCGTGTGGCGTGTCCCACCGTGCTCGGCCGTTCCCATATTTTGCCGCAAATCAAAGCGATCTTGGCGCGGTTCCCGGAAATGGAAATCGACTTACAGATTGGCGATCGCTACATCGATCTCGTCGAGGAGGGGGTCGATCTCGCGATCCGCGTCGGCTCCCTCAAAGACAGTACGCTCACGGCACGGCGTGTGGGCGCTGCAGAGCGACTCTGCGTCGCGAGCCGCGAGTATCTCGCTGCGCATTCGGCACCGATACATCCAAAGGATCTGCAGAACCATAATTGTATCCTCTACACGCTCTCTTCCGCAGGCAGTACCTGGTCATTCCGGGACCTCGACGTGGATGTTCGTGGCAGCTTTCGAGTGAATACCCCGGATGGTGTTCGCAGCGCGGTAATCGACGGCATCGGCATCGCCTACGCACCGGGCTGGTTGTTTGAAGACGTGCTCGCCGATGGCCGCGCATATTCACTGCTCGTTGAACACCACGGGCCACCCGTGCCCATTCACTTTGTGTACGCTGCAAATCGGATGCTGCCGCGCCGCGCGCGTGCGTTCATGGACTTCATTGCCGAAGCTTTCGCTAAAGATCCCGCGCTGAATGCACAGAGCGGCGCCCAAAAGAAAGGGCGCTGACCAGACTCTCTAGGTGCAGATATTGTTATGGCGCTGCGGCTCGCCGCGCGCGTTGCCGGCAAGGCTCATCGACCCGATCACGATGAATGCGCGTCAGCGCGAGCTCGCATCGTTCGGATCTACATAAAATTCACGGCTGAATGGAAATAAACGCCCGATCCGCACGGTCTCACTCTACATCTTCTGCAAAGGCGTAAAGAATTCGCGCAACAGGCAAACTCCGTGCAATAGCCATGGACTTCAGGGGATTGACGCAAAACCAGTGCGACGCGGCAAGAGCCAAGCAGAAGTGCAATCAGCAGGTCCGATTGAAGAGTAACGGGAGGACAGCCTTTCCTTCCTCCAAGCGGCTCGACGGAGGATCAAATGCGGACGCAATTCGCCGGCAAGCATAAATTTTTGTTTCTCGCCAAAGTGGCAGCAGCGACTCGGCCAGTACCGAAACTGTGGACGTCTCTCTTCGGCGCAATTGCCTGGCCGTACATCGATTTGGCGATTCGCCTCTGGATCGCAAAGCTCTTTGGCTTCTTCGGCTTCATGCAGATGCTGCACTGGGAGACCACGTTGGCAGTGGCGAGCCAAGAGAACCCGATCCCATTTCTCGCGCCGAACGCGGCGGCGTTTCTGAGCACGGCTATTTACATCGTGTGCGCGGCACTGCTGGCGATTGGCTTCATGACTCGATACGCCGCGCTGCCACTGCTGCTGCTGTCGTTGATCACTCAACTTCTCTACACGCCATTCGACACCCAGCTCTTTTGGATGGCGCTGGCAGGTTGGTTCGCGATTTACGGTGCGGGACCGATATCGGTCGATAACTTGCTGCGCCGTGGACTGAACGACAGCGCCGTCCCGCTCATTCCACGAATTATCGACTTTTCCAAGCGCCTGAGAGCATACGGCACGCCGCTGTACATCTCTTTCGTCCGGGTGTGGTTGGGAATCGCTTTGCTCACGGCGGCTTTTTCGCGCTTTTCGGGCGCTGAGTTCAAGGACCTCGAGCGATGGTTGCCGTTGGATGTAGCCATGCGCGTTCCGCCGGCAGCCGCCTGGCTGGGCGGTGTCTTACTCCTCACGGGGCTTGCCACGCGCTATATCGCCGCAGTTCTCCTCTTTCGGGCTATTTGCCTATTCGATGATCGACCCGCGGGTCACCGACTCGATCTATTTGCTCATGTTCCTGGCGATTCTCGGCGTATACGGCGGAGGATTCGTGTCGCTCGACGAACTCCTCGTGCGTTTGCGCGATCGCTTTTTCCCTTTGACCAAGAGGCATGGTCTCGACGGTCTTGAAGGATTACCGAGAGTCGTCATCGTCGGAGCAGGCTTTGGCGGCCTGCGATGCGCGCAAGGCCTGCGCGACGCCTCTGTGGCAGTGACGCTCATTGACCGCACGAATTATCACCTGTTCCAGCCGCTGCTCTATCAAGTCGCCACGGCGGCCTTGTCCCCGGGTGATATAGCGACGCCGGCACGGCAGATGTTCCGAAACTCGCCGTCGGTCCGGCTTGCTCCTGGGCACTGTCACCGGCGTGGATACGCAGCGGCAAACGGTGTCGACGCAAAATGGCGATATTCCATACGATTATTTGGTGCTCGCCACAGGCGCCACCCACAGCTACTTCGGAAAAGACGAGTGGGCGCGCTTCGCACCGGGCATCAAGCGCATCGAAGATGCGTTGGAAATTCGGCGCCGGATCTTGACGGCATTCGAACGTGCCGAAGCGGCGTCTTTCGAGCAAGACCGTAAGGCATTATTGACCTTCTTGATCGTGGGCGGCGGCCCAACGGGCGTGGAACTTGCGGGGGCGATCGCGGAGTTGGCCCGTTTTGGATTGGAAAAGGATTTCCGTGCGTTCGATCCGGGGCAAGCCCGCGTGATTCTCGTCCAAGCCGGCCCGCGATTACTGCCGAGCTTCCCGGAGCGGCTGGCGCAGATCGCGCAACGCTCGCTGGAGCAGTTAGGAGTGGAAATTCATCTCGGTAGCCGGGTTGATCATATCGATGAAACGGGGGTTGCCGTTGACGGAACCCGCATCGAAGCGAGTACGGTCCTCTGGGCTGCCGGGGTGGCCGCATCGCCAGCGGCGGCGTGGTTGAACGCGCCCGCCGACAAGGCGGGACGCCTCATCGTGGGCGATGATTTGCGGGTACCGGGGCTCGCCAATGTATTCGCGATCGGCGACACCGCCGCGAGCAAGGCGTGGAAAGGTCAAATCGTGCCGGGGTTGGCTCCGGCGGCCAAGCAAGGCGGAAGCTACGTGGCAACGAAAATTCGGGCGATGGTCGAATCGCGTAGGCCAGTGCCGGCATTTCGTTATCGCCACTTGGGCTCACTTGCCACCATCGGCCGCAAGGCCGCCGTGGCGGATTTCGGCATCTTGAAGCTGACGGGCGCACCCGCATGGTGGCTGTGGGGAGTCGTGCACATCGCCTTCATGCTGGGCGTCAGAAATCGCGTCGCGACGTTGACCAACTGGTTTTGGGCCTACCTGAAGTTTGGCGGCAATATCCGCTTGATCACCGGCGGTACCTAGTTGGAGCAATAGACCAGCCGGCCAATGGGCTTGACTGGGCCAAGGGCGCCGGGCATTTAGCGATGCTGCGGCATGGGCACGTCAGGAGCGTAAATTTTTAATGTCGATGCCAATGAAAAGATTGGAGGGGCCCCTGAAATGATTCGGGGAGAACCAAGGTCTTATAGGACAGAGGGCACAGGGGCCTGACCCCTAATCTTCAACACTACGAGGAATTGATCATGCTGATCTCAAAGTCCGTTCCTGGTGCGACCATTGCCGCCGCGGCCGCGCTTCTCTCAGAAGCTGCTGGACGATCGTATGAAAAATAGTGCCCTACCCCTCGCCCGATTCGCCTCATTGTTTGCGATCGCAACGATCGCGATCTTCTCGATCAGCGGCGCCTTGGCGGCAACCGCCCTCGTCATACCGGCAGAGCAACAGAGGTCAATTTTGAAGGATCCAGGTACAGCCGTGTTGGGTAGTGAGCGTCCTGATGTCTCGGTGGTGGAATATTTCGACTATAACTGCCCCTATTGCCGCAAGTTGGCCCCGAGCATTCATGCTCTCGTCGACAAGGATCACAAGGTCGCCGTAGTTTTCAAGGAATGGCCCATATTTGGCGGTATTTCTGTCTACGCCGCCCGATCCGCGCTCGCATCGCAATGGCAAGGGAAGTACCTGACGGCCCACGACGCGCTGATCAGCGCCCCCCGCCTCTCGCAGGAGGCAGAAGTCGATGAGATACTGCAGAAAGCCGGCATCAACGTGGCGGAGCTTAAGCGGACTCTCGCGACTCGCGGCGCGCAGATCGACGCCATACTCGCCCGCAACAACGCCGAGGCGCGTTCGCTGGGAATGCGTGGGACCCCCGGGCTCTTAGTGGGCCGGGATGTTTGCACCGACATCGGCGATCTCTCTGCTTTACTAAATGCCGTTAGCGAAGCGCGTCAGCCGCGCTAAGGCATGGTCCACGTTGAATCATTCGTCGCTAGAAAGCTCGCGCATTAACCGCAAGCCGACATTCACGTCCCGCCGTCGGCTTCACTTGGACTTCGCGTTCAATTGCGCGAATTGCAATTCGACTACCGATATCGACTTGGCGAAACGCTTACCGGCAGCCAATCCGGGCGCAATAAACAGAAGCGAGTCCCGGTCTAAGTAGTAACAGACACTGTTGCGGAGATCATTGATGAAATCCCTTACGTTTGCGATTCTGCTAACGACATTAGCCAGTTTTTCCGCGTTTGCAGAACCGCCCGATGGGCGAGCGGGTGAAGCGATCTCGAATACCGACAAGCCTTTCGCCGTCGCATTTAACGACGATGGGTGTCGGATGTGCCGTGCTTTGGCGCCTGCTTCAAGAAACTTGGCACAAAGGCCGGAATTCATGGGCATCACACTGTTTGTTGCCAAGTTTGATACCGGGAAAGTGTTGGCACGCTCTCTGGGCATTACTGAGCATAGGAGCATCGAGGTGATTAAAGACGGCAACGAGGGTGCGCGCTCACCGCTAGTCGCGCAGTACACTACGCTGAGCGAACTTCTGCGAAGGGTCATTTCGTGATTCGAGAACTCTTGAGTGGGTGTAACGACTGCGAGTGAATCAATAATTGATTTGTGCCGGGCGTCGAGTTCTTCGGGTGGAGCGTTGTAACCCAGTGAGCCCAGGCAGCGTATTCCGAGATACCGATTTTGCTTGAGGTGAGGGACCCTATGAATATTTCCGGAAAGCGCGTGCTCGTGACTGGCGGGTCGAGCGGGATTGGATTTGAGATAGCGCGCCAACTGCTCGAGCGCGGGGCATGGGTGGTCATCACCGGTAGGCGCAAGCAGACGCTCGACCATGCGGTGCGCGCGCTCACAGCCTCAGGAGAGATCGTGGGCGTTCGCGCCGATGTGATGACGCCCGAGGGGAGGGACCGCTCGTTGCACACGGCGCTTGAGGCGCTTGGGGGTCTGGACATTCTTGTCAACAATGCAGGTGGCGTGCGCGCCGGGGCTCTGCAGAGGCTCAGCGAGGCCGAGATAAGGCGGATGATCGAGGTCAATTTGACTGCGCCCATTCTCCTCACCCGCGCCGCGCTTCCGGCCTTGGAGCGCAGCGGTGAGGCGGTAGTTGTAAATATCAGCTCAGGGATTGGCCTCATCGGCGTCCCTTTCTACACACCCTATGCGGCGGCGAAGGCGGGCATTGCCCATTTTGGAGAAGCGCTGCGTCGCGAAGTCGCCGAGGAAGGCATCCGGGTGTTGACTATCTATCCGACCGCAACAGAGACACCCATGATGGCTACCTCTGGCATGAACCCGGTGGGTGGGCGCGATACCCCGGAGGCCGTCGCTCGCGAGTCAATAGAGGCGATCATCGACGGCCGGTTCGAGGTCATACGAGGTGGTGCGGATCGCAAGGAGATGGTGAAGCTCAATCGCAATGATCCAATCGCGATCGACAACGTCCTACGTCCAATGAGAGCGTCTATGGAGGAAGCCTCGCGCAATCACTCCGCTCTGTGAGAGCGCCGGCTCGCACCGCGATCGATATGCCGTCAGTTAAAGGGAGGAACACCATGGAAACGCGAGCGATATGGGTAGCGGCGGTAGAGTTCGTCACAATAGGCGTCGTGCTACTGCTTTCCGGATGCGCCGCACCCTGGGGTATCCGTAAGCCGGAGACAATATCCATGCCGGTCTCGTTGGGTTGGTACAACGGAGAACGCGTCTACTACATCACGACCGATATAACTGACCCACCCATGGCGCGCGGCGCCGGTGTCAATCTGGCGTTGCGCATGAAGGATGCTATTCCGACGTATCCCAAACCCCCGGAGCAGAAAGACGTTCTAGAGCGAGTCTACAAATTCCCGAATGGTGAGCAAGACGCAGTGTTCGCTTCTATTCCCGATCCCGTCGGTCCGCTAAGCAGCGACGCGCACTACAGCCCACTGTGGATTTTGTATGCCGTCAGGATCGTGGGTGGAGGGAATAGCGAGCTGCTTTCGTCCGAAGAGGCCATATTGGCAGCCCAAGATGCTGGCAAAGTTACGGTTACGCGTACCGCCATTGTGATCAACTGCCCGATCGTTGGTACCGAACGCGGCGGCCTGTTGCCGGGAATGAAACTCGCATATTAGGCGCGCCGCAGGGAAGCGGAGTACGCCTGACAACACGCAACAGCGCAGCGCGTGCCGTTGCGAGGGTCGCGGTTAGATGGCGCCTCGAATTGCAGTTATCTTCCAGCGGGCAACTCCGCTAAGGACTCCGGCATGAGGATTTCTGGGACGGGCGAATAACTCCGCGGCGCGTGGCAATAGTTGACGGCTTACCGAACGCTGCTAAAAGCAACCGCGTCTCGCATGAAATGATCAGGTTGACAGAGCGGCACCGGCCCCGCCCTTGCAGCGGGCGGGGACCGGCATTGCGTGGTGTCAACTGCACCATTGCCGCGACAGATGCCGAACCTTCCGGGTCATTTTTCGGCGATCAATTTATCGGCCAAGACTTGGGCGCGACGAATTTCCGGGGCCCCGGCCAATAACTCCGCCGCATGCTGCATCAGTGCTGCTGCGATAGGCCCTTTGAGGTGCGCCTCTCTACCCTCATCGGATTCGAAGGCATCGAAGATACCGAACGTTTGCGAATCGAAACGAACGGCGAACCATGTAGTTGTCAGCGGCTCCGCTAGGGCGAGCGTTCGCGCACCCGCCAAGAAGGAGGCGACTTCGGCCTCCTTGCCGGGTTTCGCCTTGAGCTCGACAAACAGTGCGACTCGAGTTTGAACTGTCATTTATATCTCCATAATAAAATGCGCGTTTCGCGCGCGAGATCGACGCCCGCGGCAGCGTGTGGGAGTGCTGCCCACATCTAGACCGATCTTCGGGCAGAATTATTACGCGCTGCCGGAAAAATTGCTCGGCTGCTCAGTGACACTCCCTGTCACCGACACTCCCTGTCACCGACACTCCCTGTCACCCTCGAACGGCGGTCAGCACAAGACCCCGCACTTTCTTACGTTCTCCAGGAGGCGCCGATCATGCGCCGGTATCGCGATCGCTTTCCGGCGCTGGCGCGCGCGTAATCGCGCGTCTCACCGCAGCCAGTCGAGCAGCCTCATCGAAGCGAATAACCCCATCGCGCAGTTGTACGCCAAGATCCGACCACAAGACGCTTAAGTCCGGCGCATACGGGCGATCCTTCATCCTCAGATACAAGTCCATCATCACCGTCGTGTCCGTCGCAGCATCCCCGACGCGTAAGATGCGCTCGATCGGCCATTCTTGCGACATACCGCCGCCCGTTCGCGCAATCGCTCGCAGCGCGTCTTGTAAACCGCGGCGATTGTTCGTCTTTTCGCGGATCCGCACGTTGGCAACGAGGCAATATAACGCGCCGCCCCAGTAGGTACGAGCCCACGTGTGTGTTCGATCGAGCCCCTGATCGCCTGACCGTGGAAGACCTTTGCGGATCGAGGTCAGATACTCCTGCCACAGCTGCTCTTCGGACAGGTTGCCGGCTTGCGTTCGTGCCACGCCTTCCACATAAACCGCGACCCCTTCCGCCAGCCAATTATGATCATCGTCAATCTGCGGCAGCGACAAGTGAGTCATTTCGTGGACCAGCACCCAGTCATCGTTGAGCGCCTTCGGCGAGATACGCTGCCCCACGGTCACCTCGATTCTCGGCCGCGGGTATCCATAGGTCTTGCCCGAGCCCATGGATGCTCCATCGGCGGTCGTGACGCGGATGGTCACCGCCGGTACCGGGAATTCGCCGAAGTAGCCGCTCACGATGGACGCCGATCGCAACACCCATTCGTTCACGCCGGAGGCGCCCACTTCGGGTACGGGCCCGCGCGATAAAACTCTGATCGTGGCGCGTCCGGCGGTGAGAACATTGCCAGCCGGGTTATCGAAGGAATCTGTCTCGGTTGCCGCCACGAGTGCCAGAAGACCGAGCACACCCCCGCTGAAGAGTAACCGGAAAGAAAGCCGGAAAGAAAGCCAGCGAGTCCCACTCACGCCGGGCGACCTGTCGTTGATCGAGCGAGGCCGCCTCACTCGTTCTCGAGCGCCGAAGCGTAGTCTGCTATGAGCTCTTCGGCCATCCAGCCGCGCAGCACCGAGGCCGCGCGAAAGGCGACTTCAGATTCAGGAACGCACGCGGCAATGCGCTCGCAGAGTTTGCCAAAGCTTTCCCCTGCGCGCGCGGCATCCAATAGGGGCGCTTCGCAGGCATCCAATGAGCGAAAGAAGGTCTTGACCCCGCGACGCCACAGTACCCATTGGCAAGGTTCCTCGTCGATGAGCTCGGCAGGCGGCTCGCCCAGGTTATTGGCCGCTCGCCAGCATTGCACGATATTGCTATGGGTCTCGAACCGTTTGACGCATGCACGCAAAGTGAACGACAAACCGGGCCACGCGGGCGCGGGTACCCTCGCCAACGCGCCAATATCCAAAGGGTCGTCGTCGCGCGCGTCGAACACGTCGGCCAAAGTCCACTCCCAGCGCGCCAATTCCGAGAGTCGCTTGGCGTGACTGGATTCATCGCACGAGGTCAGCCACTGCGGGATGCGGCTGACGACGCCCGCCTCGATCACGGTTTGACGCGAGCCTACGCACTGCGGCTCGCGGCAAGGCATGGTCTCAGACGTCGAAAAACGCCTTGGCCCGATCGATATCACCTTCGACACCAGATTTGGAGGCGCCGTAGGCGACGCTCACCGTGCCGGCGCCAATGCGTGCGCCGATCGAAGAGATATGGACTATCCGGCCCCAACGACGCGCCCTCATGCCCGGCAAGACGGCTTGACTGCAGAGAAAGACTGATTTTAGATTGATCGCGATGGTGCGATCGAAATCCTCTTCCGTGATGTCATCGAGCCCGCGCGCCGCAGCCATGCCGGCGTTGTTGACCAGCTGCAGCGCGTCCGCCGTTTTCCCGTATAGCGTCGGCAACAGCGCCTTGCCAGGGCTAAGGCGACCGACTTGCCGATGCCGCGCGATCCGCCCGTGACCAGGGCCACGCGATCCTTCAAGTCAGCCATGCCTGATTCCTCCCAAAAGCGCTGCTGATCAGCCAGCTAAGACAAGAACGCGACTCAAGAACGTAAAATATTACTACGACCGGGCATGGTAATTTTGCGCTCTCAGGTCACAAAAGAGAATCGGGCCGCAACGTGCATTGGAAGCGCTTAGAATCACAAACCGCTAACTGCTGAAAATACCACTGGCTTCGGCCGTACGGTGGAACTTTAGAAAAAGGGAATAAAATGAAACATCACGCGATTCTCGCCTCGCTCATCTCTGTACTCACCGCACCGGTCTTAGCGCAGGATCTCGGTCACTTTGTTGACGGCGAGCTTCCTGGATTGGTCAGCACCTATAAAGGCATACATGCCCATCCAGAACTGTCTCATCACGAAGAAGCGACGGCTGCCCTGTTGGCCACCGAGCTGCGCAAGGCCGGTTTTACGGTCACCGAGCGCGTCGGCAAGTATCCAGACGGGACGCAGGCCTATGGTGTCGTGGCCACACTCGAGAATGGTGCCGGCCCACGGTTACTGATTCGCACCGATATGGATGCACTGCCGATCATTGAAGAGACCGGCCTCAGCTACGCAAGCCATGTGATGAGCAAAAATCCGGCTGGTCAAGAAGTGGGCGTGATGCATGCCTGCGGGCATGATGTGCATGTGACCACGATGATCGGCACGGCACGCGCGCTCGCCAACTCCCGCGCGAAATGGCACGGTACGGTAATGCTTATCGGGCAACCCTCGGAGGAAACGCTTGATGGAGCGAAGGCGATGCTCGCCGACCATCTTTATGAGCGATTTGGCACGCCTAATCTTGCGATCGCACTGCACGACACTAACGCGCTCGCGGCGGGGACTGTTGCCGTTACCAGCGGCCCAGCTCTGGCCGGTGTTACCTCCGTCGATGTCACGCTGCGCGGTATTGGCGGCCACGGCGCACAGCCGCAGAACGGCAAAGATCCCATCGTCATGGCGGGCGAGTTCATTGTGGAAGTGCAGACGATTGTCAGCCGGCAGAGAATCCGCGCGATCCCGCTGTCGTGACGATCGGCTCCATCCATGGCGGCACCAAGCGCAACGTTATTCCGTACGAGGTCAAATTGGAACTTACCACGCGTGCTTTCAGCGAAAAGGCGATGCAATTATTGTGGACGGCATTAGGCATGCCGCGGAGGGCGTTGCCTTGTCCGCCGGAGTACCGGAAGATCGCCAGCCCATCGTCACTATCGTGGACAACGAGTCGGGACCCGCGACCTATAACAATCCGGCGCTCACTGCGCGGGTGAAGGCCGCGCTCGTCAATGCCTTGGGCACGCAGAATGTCTTTGATGGGGATCCGATTATGGCGAGCGAGGATTTTGGTCTCTTCGGGCTCGATGGGCACCGAATTCCGACTGTCATGTTCTGGCTCGGGGCGATGGATTCGAAGAAGCTAGCCGCGGCCCAAGCGGCGGGCAAAACCTTGCCGGGCCCGCACACAAGCTTGTTCGAGCCCGTTCCCGAGCCGACTCTGCGGACCGGCATAACGGCGATGACATCCGTTGCAATTGCCCTGCTCCGACATTAGTTGAAGCGCCAGGTGTCGTGAAAGGCGCAGAGAGCCAAGCATGGCCCAGGCTTAGCCATGGGAGGGCGAATGAGTGGGCTCGATCGACGGAAACGAAGGGTTACCTGATGAGCCATCACGACCCCGATCATGTAAATGCCCTCAAAAGCGCAACCCCACTCGAATCGGCATGAATTGCGTATCGCTTCCGCGGGTGAAGACGTGCTCGTAACGCGCCTCGATGAAAACCCACGTGTGCGTATCCAGCGCCAGGGCCCACCCAATGCCCGCATTCCAGGAGTCGTCCCAACCGCTCGTATCGCTCTCCGTCGCCAGGACGTCGGGGAAGCGGCCGCAAAAACGCGTGCCGCAGACCTCCGGCGCATTGGATAGCTTCTGCAGACTGGTACTTACCCGGTACTCTCCGACGCCCGCCAGGAGGTAGAATTTCTGTCTCAAGGACGGATGGGCAACGTCCAGCTGCAGGTCTAGATCGCCGCCATATATGTCTCGCTCTCCGCGTTGTAACCTACCCCGCCCGACCGCAGCAGTTGTCCGCCAGGAGTGAACCAGCCGTAACTGCCATCCAGGCGCAGGGCAATCGGTAGTGCAGGGCTTGGAAACCAGGTAATCCCGAGCGCCGCGTTTGCGCGGCCGTGGATATAGTCTCCGGCCGATCCGGTTACGAGGTTGTATCCGCCGCCTGCCTGGACCGCCCATGGCCGATATGGAAGCGAACCGGGTAGCCACGCGTGCGCGTCGGTCGGGGGTGAGGGGGCAGGAGCGGCTGGATCCGTCGAGGAGTCGGGCGTGTCCCCGGCAGCATCGGCGAGGACTGGTGCAAACGCGGCGAGCATCGCAAAAAGCAGCAATGCCCGCGTGAATTCTCCTGTTCGGTAGTCCCGGCGCATCACTCATTGAGACTTGAGCGGCCCTCGCGATTCCTCCTCGTCGCAGATTTCGACCGTGAGCCGTCTGCAAGTTCGCATTGCTGCCGCCTGCGGCTATTGCTCACCGCTTGAGCGCGGAACGCACGCATCATCCTTCACGCGGCCGTTGAAAGTCGTTGCCCCACGAGGACTTGACCAGTGAATTTATTGATGGCTTCCCCAGTCGCCTGCGACGAGTCTTACTGCAGGAAATGCGCCCGTTTAAGCCAACAAAAATCGCGCTGCGCGAAGTAGCTGTCGAAACGTCGAGATGTAATACTGTGCGCAAATGAGATCCGCACGCCACAAGATTGATGTTGCGAGCATCGTCCTGTTTCTCGCCGTGGCCATTGCATTGTCGGCGTTATGGGGTTACTTCGCCAGCAGTCGCGGCATGTTGAGCAATCCGCGTACCGCAGGATTTGCCGCCTGGCTGGCGCAAACGACCGTCTTAATCGCGGCGGGGTTCACCATGCTACTCCGTTCGCGCGCCGCATTCCGCCGCGTGGGCTGGCGCTTGGGTTCATTGAAAGCCTACGCGGCGGTTTTCGCTGTCACTCTGACCGTCGTCGCACTTGCCTTGGGCATTGCCTTTTTTCTGGGAGGCTTGAGCTACGCGCCGCAGGTGACACCCATGCAGGTTCTGGTCACGGTGCCTATCTTACTCATTCCGTCGTGCCTGTTCGCGTTTGCAGAAGAGTTCGGTTGGCGCGGCTTTCTATTACAGCAATTGGAATCTTTGGGGGCGCGTCGCGCGCTACTGCTGTCGGGGGTTTGCTGGTTTCTCTGGGAGTTGCCGCTGGTAGTGTTTGGGCTGCTGGATGCAACCCTGATCCACATCAACCTGCCGGTGACGTTGGTGCTGCACTTTTTGCAGACTTTGAGCGTCGGCGTCGCTTTGGGATATCTACGGCTGCGATTCGGCAGTATCTGGCTGCCAACGTTTGCGCACGGCTTGCTCAATACTTTGGGGGCGCTTGCATTCTTCTATTTTGCGGAGAAGGATCCGTTCATCGGAGATTTTGCAGGATACATTGGCACCGCATTGCTAGCCGTGCTCGCCGCCCTCTTGCTGGTCGCGTCGCGCAATGGAACTGCCTCGCGCATGGCGCAGTGACTATTCCTCGAGCTTTATAATGACCGCGGACCACCCTTGACATGAAGCCCCTGCAGAAATTGCAAATCAAGCCTGGTTTCGCCGTCACCAGCACTACCGGTCCAATGCACGGTCAAGGCCTGCGGATTGGGAACCATCGGAAAGAAGAAGCTTCCGGTGCGCGATTCTCCGGGGCCGAGCGTCAACGGCAGCGGTACGCGCCGCCGATTGAATTCTGTCTTGATGACGGCTCTGTTGTGCATATTGATGCCAAAGATCGTCGCTCCGTATACCGGGAGTGCAACTGCGCTCAGCGTGGCAGCGGTCGCTGCGCCCGCCGTGCCCAGGCCCACGCCTGAGGCTACCGTGGGTTCTGCCGCGCTCACGATGATGCGAGGGGCGGCCATTCGGGAGAACGCAACGCCGGCATCCTTGTAGCGCTTCTCCAAGGTCTTGCTTTCCCGTTCGAGCGCCCAAGGATCACTCCCGGCCGACCTCACCGCACCCGCCTGGTCCTGTAATTCAGCGGAGGTAATATTCAGCGCTTGGTCACCAGTGTTATGCATGATCACAACGTATTCATCCCAAAATGCCTTGCGCTTCCACGAGCCGGGAGAGCCGTCGCTGATTTCCGAGTAGAGCGAGCTATCCAACGTCGAGGGCGGAAAATTGACATTAAGCGGCCGGATGGGAGGCGTCCTCTTGTCGGCAAGCTGATATTTTGGCGACACACACGCGCTCACAAGGCACAGCGTCGCGGCCGAGACGAGAAAAAAAGCGTGACAATTGGCGTAACGGGCAGCGTGGGTCATTTTGCCGTGACCTTGATTGTGTTTGCCTCATGGAGAACTGCGAGTCACAAGATTTACATTGTTTCGCCGAATGGGCAGTCAGAATCCCGTTGAATACGGCCCGGTCGGTTTCTCAAGCGCGCGAAAGAAAGAACCTACACCAATGCCGGGGGGTGAAACGGAGACGTTCAGTTCCGCATTGGCGCTCCCTGCCCCGTCATTTATGGACAAATTCACCTGCTGCTTTGTAGCTGCGCAATGACAAGCACGTGACGACGTCTCGCACTGTGGGAATCATCAGAAGCGTGTCGAGAGTAAGGTCTGTAAGATCAGCAACATCCTTAACGGATACCTCTAAGATCAAATCGTAGTCGCCAGTGACCGCGGCGCATGAAATGACTCGATCATCGTCGCGAATGACTCCGAGGAAGGCCTTGCCATCGGTCGCGCCGCGTTGATCGAGATTCACGAGCATATACGCTGAAAGGATTCTGCCCACGGCGGCCGGATTGATCACCGCTCTGTAACCTGCGATCACCCCCTCGCCCTCAAGGGCCCGCACTCGCCTTAGGCAGGCCGATTCGGACATACGCACGCGGCGAGCGAGTTCGACATTCGAGAGCCGACCATCGCGACCCAACTCACGCATAATTCGGTGATCTTCTTGGCGCAATAGAATGGAATATTCCTCCGAGTATCCGCTGATCAGCGGCTCGTTCCGCCATTCTACCTCAAATATCCGCGCAATTTTGGCGGCAAAAAACCACAAGATCCGCTTTATTGTGGCTCACCGCTCACCGAACCTGGATTTCATGACTGCAGCCAAGAAAACGCGTTTCCCGATTGGTCACCAGATCACCTTGGCCGAACTCGACTGCAACCCTTATCCGGCGTTTGCACGCCTGCGCGAACGCGAGCCGATCTCATGGATCCCCGCTGTAAACATGTGGTACATCGTCGGCTACGACGACGTGCGCACGGCACTGCTCGACACGACACGAATGACCACCGCGTCCGCGCAGTCGACGATCTTCGACACCTTTGGCGCACACGTCTTGACTACCGAAGGGACGACGCACGACCGCTATCGTCAGGCCTTACGACATCCGTTCACACCCACGTTTATTCGCGCGCAATTGGAGCCGGTTATTGCTGCCGCCGCGACAGCGCTCATTGACGAATTGCAACAGCACGGCCTAGCCGATCTGCGCTCAGCGTTTGCCAGTCGTCTGCCAATTCAAGTCATTCTATTGATATGCGGCCTGCCCGCCGACGCTGAACCCCACATGCGCCGCTGGTATGACAGTTTCGAAGCCGCGCTCGCCAATTTTACGGGCGATGAAAGCATACGCATGACCGCGCAACGCAGCGTCGCCGAATTCCACGCACTGCTGGATACGGCGATCGGCTCAGTGACGCACGCGGACGGTTCCTTATTGGCGCGACTGGTTAACGCTCCGGCGGCCGAGCGACTCAACGATGATGAAATCAAGCGAAATCTGTCCATTGTATTTTTCGGCGGCATATCCACGGTTGAGGCATTGGTGCTGAATAGCCTATGGGCAATGTTCGAGCACCCAGAGGTCTTGGGACGTGCGCAACGCGACCTCACCATCCTGGCGCAGGTCATCGAAGAAACCATGCGATGGCTCAGCCCGGTGCAGTCGGCCACGCGCCATGTCACGGAGCCGTTTGAGTGGCAAGGCATCCAATTCTCCGCCCATGACACGGTAAATTGCATGCTCGGCGCCGCGAATCGCGATCCCTCGATCTTCGCCGATCCCGACCGCTTTGACCTGGATCGAACGAATAGTCGCAGACATCTCGGATTTGCGACCGGCGCACATGCCTGCCTCGGATCCCATCTGGCCAAAGCCGAGGTGCGTATCGGGCTGCAGACAATTCTCTGCCGGCTTCACAACATAAAACTGGAGCGATCGATGACGGCCCCTCCCAGTGGCTACGAATTTCGACAGCCGCGCAAACTGACTGTGAGCTGGGAATCAGGACTCTCTCGAAAACGATTGCAGAGTATTTAGGAATATCAACAAGGGGATGCTTATATGGCTATCAGCTCGAGCAACTATCCAGGAATGGTCTGTGCCGCAATCGTGGGGATGGGGACTGCAGCAGCTGCCATGCCTGCAATGGGCGCGGCCGCGGAAGACTCAAGCCCTTCGAGTGATTCGGCACTGAGCGAAATCATCGTGACCGCCACGCGGCGGGCCGAGCGCCTTCAAGATGTTCCAATGAGTATCACCGCGCTGTCCGGCGTGGAACTGACGAAACGCGGCGCGACCGATGTCAACGACATCATTGCCAACTCGCCGGGACTTTCCAACCCCGCGCAGGGCTTGGGCACTTCAAACAATTTGATCATCCGCGGCGTCGCCACGGGCGCGGGAGCCACGCTTGCCCAAGCTACCGTGTCCTTCATGCTCGACGATATTGATCTCAATCCCGGCGCGGTGACCTTCGGCAACGCGGATCCGAAGATCGTGGACGTGCAACAAGTGGAAGTCTTGCGCGGCCCGCAAGGCACGCTCTTTGGCGCAGGCTCTCTGAGCGGCGTCGTGCGCTTCATCTCCAACAAACCCGATTTGGAGAATTTCTCAGGATCGGTGCAGACCACGGGATCGTCAACCGATCATGGCGGAACTTCAGAGGATGTGTACGGCGTGCTCAATGCACCGTTGGTCGAAGGCAAGCTCGGCGCTCGGCTCGTAGCTTACTACGACAATGACGCCGGCTGGGTCGATGACGCGGGACGTGGCCTCTCGAACGTCAATGGAACGCACACCTATGGCGCGCGTTTTTCGCTCAGCGCGAAACCGACCGAAGAGCTCTCGGTGGTCTTCACGGCGATGGACGATCGCACCAATGAACTGGGCAGCACGTCGACGTTTTATTTTCCGCAGCCGGGTCTGCCGGACTACAAGACCGAGCAGCCTTATTATTCGATGGGCAGCGCAAAACTCGACACCCACATCTACAACTTGCTGACGACCTGGACGCCCGCCTGGGGAACGCTCACCTCGACGACGAATTATTTCGATCGCTTTATTGATGGGACCCAAGACCTCGGCGCCGTTCTTCCGGCGCTCGGCCTGCCATTTACAGGGCCCAATCCCTCAGCGCCGAGCGTTGCGCCCAATACCGTTCACGATATCTCGCAGGAATTCAGATTTGATTCCCCGCAGATGGGCCCGGTACGATTTACCACGGGCGCGTTTTATCAAAGGGTCGCCAGCGATCCGAATCAGATCGTCACCTCCAATTCACCTGTTGCGCCGCTCATCCTGAATGGCTATGTCAACGCCGTGCAATGGCAGGCCGCGCTCTATGGCAGCGGGACGTATACCCTCGCGGACCGCATCGACTTCACGGCCGGCGTGCGCCTCAGCAAGGATGTCGTTCACTTTACCTCAACGGAGAGTGGCGCACTGGCGGGAGCGAACTCGGCGGGCAACGAGGTGGACCGGCCAGTCACTCCCCGTGCCGCCATCACCTTCCGACAGACCAACGATCTGACCTGGTATGTGCAGGCAGCCAAGGGCTACCGCGTGGGTGGCCCCAACGTGACCGCGGGCAACCAGTCCGCGTTGTCCTCTTATCACCCTGACAACCTGTGGAACTATGAACTGGGCAGCAAGGCGCGGTTGTTGGACGGCACGCTCAATCTCAATACCTCGCTCTACGATATCGAGTGGAGCAATATGCAAGTGGGGCTGGTCACGCCTCAGGGCTTTAACTATATCGGCAATGGCGGAAAAGCCCGGATCTACGGCCTCGAAGAAGAAATGGTTCTGCGGGCGACTCGGTGGCTGGAACTTGGCGGCACCCTCTCCGTTGATCATGCTGCGACCACCTCGGCCGCCGCGATCAGTCGCGTCAGTTTCGGCGCTTTCGGACCGGCGCCGGATCTGGAACCTAACGCGGCTAGCACAAACGGCGTGCTATCCGGCTATCGTTTGCCGGGCTCGCCCGAACTACAGGCGTCGCTCTACGGCGAAGCGCAGTTCCCTGTTCTTGGTTATCAAGCATTCGTTCGCTTGAGCGGTCAGCATGTCGGCTCTGCCTATACGGATTTCGATTCGCAGGGCTTGAAGTTTGGAAACTATACCGTGGGCAATTTGCGGGCAGGGGTTAGAATTCCTCACTTGGACGTCATCGCATTCGTCAACAACTTCACCAACAGCTCAGGACTCACATCGGCCGAAGACCTGTCGCTGTTCAACGTTCCAACCGGCTTTAGAGTTCGACCGCGCACGGTGGGTTTGACGCTTCGCGCCAGTTTCTAGCAGACAATAAGTGACCGGAAAACCCCAACAGCCAGTTCGAACGGCTCTTGCCGCCTTGTGGACTGCCGTGTTGGCCATGCACAGCGCGATTGCGGCTCCTTCTGACTCTTCAAAGGAGCCCGCCGCCTCGACTTTGGAGCCCTCTGCTGTGCCGATTGCCGGGCTTCCTGCCTTCATCGACGGCGCCGTTCTAGATGCCATGCGCCGCGATCATATCGCCGGCGTGGAGGTCGCCGTCGTCCACGCATCGTCGGTGCTGCTTGCCAAAGGCTATGGCGTTGCCGCACTAACCCCGGTCAGGGAAATGAGCGCCGACACCTTGGTTCGCGTCGGCTCAATCTCCAAAACCGTGGTTTGGATCGCAATCATGCAGCTTGTCGAGCAGCATCGCATTGACCTCGACGATCCGATCAATCGCTACCTCCCGCCCAGCTTGCAAATCCCTGACGAGGGCTTCTCGGAGCCCATCCGAATCAAGCACCTGATGACTCACACGGCCGGGTTCGAAGAAACACATCTTGGGTCACATGGAAGTTGTCGACGCGCATTTTGAGCTACCCGTTGCAACCTACCTGGCCCGCTATCGCCCTCATCGCGTGCGACCCCCGGGCAAGATCGCCGTGTACTCCAACTATGGCGCCGCCCTCGCCGGCATGATCGTGGCTCAGGTCGGCAAACTTCCCTGGGATCTGTACGCCGAGCAGAAAGTGCTGCGGCCATTAAAAATGCGCTCCGCGACCTTCCGGGAAAACCTGCCGCCCGAACTTGCAAAAGTACGAGGGCTGCCGCAGTCAATGGATGCCGCCGCTGCCGCACTTCTCAGCAATGGTTTTGTTTGGAAAGAGGCCCGGCTTGCGCAGGCGCCGCCTGAGTACATCACTCACTACGCACCCGCGGGCGCCTTGGCCGCGAGCGCCAACGACATGATCGCATACATGCAGGCCTTTCTCGATCCCAAGCGCTTCGCCGCCGCCGGGGTGCTCACGGAACAAAGCGTGCAAACCCTGTTGCAGCAGTCATTTTCCAATGCGCCAGGCTTCGGCGCCATTCATCACGGACTGTTTCAATACCCCTTTCCCGGTGGCCAATTGGCGATCGGACACGATGGTGACACGCGCTACCAGCACTCCATCATGCTGATCGTGCCCAACATGAATTTGGGTATTTTCGTAGGCGAGAATACCGACGGCGGTCTTTCGCTGATCGAACGGCTGCCCTACATGATCGGGATGTACCTTCAGGGACAGAATCAGGCCGCCGGCGTGCCGCGCGTGCCCACCGGCAGCCACCAGGATGTCTCGGGAACCTACCTTACGCTGCGCCGCCCATACCATCGCACCGAGCGCGCCTTTCTCGATCTTGCCACGACATCGGTGGAGGAAACCGCGAACGGCGACCTGCTGGTGTCCGGCCTGACACCGGACGTCGATCGTTATGCGCCGCAGTCCGATGGCACCTTTCATGAAGTCGCAGGGCCATACCGCATTGCATTTCGGCGAGATTCAGGACGGCTGTTGTTGCTCGATCCGACGGGTGCAAATCCGCTTGAGCGAGAGGAATTCTTCGCAGGCCCACAGTGGCTGTTGGCCATTCTTGTGCTCGTACACATCGCCGCGCTGGCGGGTTCGATTCAGGCGGTGAGTGGCCTGCGTGCCGGCGACCGGGCGGCAGGCGCTGCGCTGTGGGACCTCGCGCCGCTGCTTTGGCTCAGCGGCTTGGTTGTCGCGTGGATCGCGATTGTGCCATGGCTGGGAGACTTGGATGCGCTGGTGACGAAGTATCCTGGAGTACTGCTGCCGGCGGCTTGCTGGCTGTTCTTCCTTGCAGCCCTCGTCACGGTGTGCGGCTTACTATACCTTGCCGCAATGAGACCGCGCTGGCACCGGCGCCGGTGGCTCCTTACCATTATTTCGGCCCTGATATTCCTCGCCGCCGCGGCCACATTTCTCCATTGGGGGCTTCTGGGATTCTCCGGTTGGTAAGTATGGGCGTGAAACGCTGGTCTTTGAATCCTAACGCGCATCGTCGAGCAACAACCAGCGAGGAGCGGCGCATCGTTTCGCTGCAATCCGCGACGCAGGCGCTCGTTGAGATTCGGCGCTGGTCGGGCTACACGCCCACGCCGCTCCGTGATTTGGGCTTGCTTGCGGCGCAGCTTGGCATTCGCAAGATTCACTACAAGGACGAATCCACGCGTTTCTCATTGGGCAGCTTTAAGGCACTGGGCGGTGCGTATGCAGCCGCAAGACAAGTACAACGGATGCTACGCCTGCGAAATGGCCAGGACGTTTCTATAAGCGAACTGTTTACCGGGCTCCGTGCCCGGGAGATTCAAGATGTTACTCTCTGTTGTGCGACCGACGGCAATCACGGTGTCTCGGTTGCATTTGCGGCTCGAAGGATGAACTGTCGGTGCACTATTTTCATGCACGAGCACGCCTCGCGCGCCCGCGAAAGATTGATGCTCGACCTCGGAGCGACAGTTCATCGGACGCCGGGCACCTATGATGATTCGGTTCGCATCGCGCGCGAAGCGGTCGGGAACCACGGATGGGTGCTGATTGCCGATACAAGCGTCGCGAGCTTCGAACAGGTGCCCGCTGAGGTCATCCAAGGCTACACGGTTATGCTGCTGGAGATTCTGGATCAGGATCCCGATGCGCTCCCCACCCACATATTCGTTCAGGGCGGCGTGGGTGGATTGGCGGCCGCCGTGGGCGGCTTCTTCGCCGAACGCTTCGCTGAACATCGTCCCATGCTGATTATCGTCGAGCCGGAATCAGCTGCATGCCTGCTGAGCAGTTCGAACGCGGGTATGGCTTCCCGTATCGAGGGTAACTTGCACACCATCATGGGCATGCTGGAGTGCGGCGAAGCCTCGTCGATCGCGTGGACGATTCTCAAACAGCGCGCCGATGCTTTCATCACCATCGACGATCAAACCGCCGTGCAGACGCACGATTTTCTGACTCGGGGAGGCGCCGGCGAGACGCTGGATGTGGGATATTCCGGTGCCGCCGGCGTTGCGGGGCTGACCGCCGCGATCGCCGATCGAGAGGTTGCGACGGCGCTCCGACTTGACAACGCCAGCCGCATCCTGACCTTCGGCACGGAAATGGGAGACGGCGGACGGCAGAGTCTGCGACACTTGAACGGCGAAACCACAGTATCAAAGTCAACCGGTCTCTGAACTCACGGCGGAACTGCATGACATCCCACAGCATCGAGGATAACCACGCTCGCGAAGTCGCCCCGGGCGAGCCGGTCTTCGCGCCACTCATAGGCCGCTGAAGCATGAGCGCGATCAACGAGCTCGAAACCGTTTCACTCGCTGACAAGTATCGATTGGATGCTGAGCGTGCCCTCATCGGTGGCCGCCAGGCGCTGGTACGCTTGCTGCTGCTGCAAAAGGCGCTGGATCGACGCGACGGTTTGAAGACCGCCGGTTTCGTCAGCGGCTATCGCGGCTCTCCCCTCGGCGGCTTCGACGCTGAGTTGTGGAAGGCCGAAGATATCCTGAAGGCGAACGACATCCTGTTTCAGCCGGGTCTCAATGAGGATCTGGCGCTGACCGCGATCGCCGGTACGCAGCAGGTCAACTTTCTGCCCGGCGCCAAGGTCGATGGCGTTTTCGGCCTCTGGTACGGCAAGGGGCCGGGCGTGGATCGCTCCGGCGATGCCATCAAGCACGCCAATCTATGGGGTGTGTCCGCAAAGGGCGGCTTGGTGCTGGTTTGCGGCGATGATCATGCGGGCAAATCCTCCACCACCGCACACCAGAGTGAGCTGACGTTGGCGAGCTGGGGTGTGCCGGTGCTGTATCCGAGTTCCGTGGCGGAGATTCTGAGCCTGGGACTGGCGGCATTTGCCCTGTCGCGATTCTCAGGCTGTTTGGTCGCTCTGAAATTGGTGAATGAAACTGCCGAGGGGACCGGTGTCGTGACCTCGACCGAATTGCCGCGTTTCGTGCAGCCGCCGGTCGAGGAGCCGGCCGGCGGCGTTCACATCCGTCCGGAAGTGCTCGCCGTGCACGCCCAGGACCTCCGTTTGGTGCGTCACAAGTTGCCACGGGCGCGCGCTTTTGCGCGGGCCAACCGCCTCGATCTCATCACTTTCGGCGCCGCTGTACCGCGTTTCGTCATCGCGACTGCGGGCAAGGCGTACGCGGATGTTCTCGCGGCGCTGCACACATTGGGAATCGATGACGAACTCGCCAAGCAAGCCGGCATCGGGGTCTACAAGATCGGTCTCGTTTTTCCCTTGGATCCGCTCGCGCTCATCGAGGCCACCGGGCTTGCTGCGGAGATTCTCTTCGTCGAGGAGAAGAAGGCGAATGCGGAGATTCAGGCGCGCGATGCTCTGTATCATCGCTCGCCGCGTCCGCAGATCACTGGCAAAACGACCCCGGAGGGATTACCGCTGCTGCCGGAAGAGGGTGTTTTGGATTCGCGCGCAGTGGCCCGCGCCATCGCCGAGCGGCTGCGGGCAAGTTTACCGGAATTGGCGCAAAGCTTGCCCGGTGTGCTCGACGAGATCACGGCACGTCAAACCGCGCAGGCAGCGCCGTCGCCACAACCACCGCCGGCCGTGCGGCGTCCCGGCTTCTGTCCCGGGTGTCCCCATAACTCGTCCACCGTGCTCCCGGAAGATGCCTTCGGCGCCACGGGCATCGGCTGTCACGGCATGGTGCGCTTTCATTCGGATCGGTATCCGCTGCCGATGTTCCACATGGGTGCAGAGGGCGCCAATTGGATTGGCATTGCGCCCTTTACTGAAACGCCGCATCTGTTTCAGAACCTCGGTGATGGGACCTACAGCCATTCCGGATCGCTCGCCATTCGGGCGGCCGTGGCCGCCGGCGTCAATATCACTTACAAGATCCTCTACAACGATGCGGTCGCAATGACCGGCGGCCAGCCCGTGGAGGGAGGTCTGTCGGTGAGCCGCATCGTGCAGCAGGTTCGCGCCGAAGGAGCGTCGCGCGTCGTCGTGCTGTCGGAGGATCCACAGCGCTTCGAGGGAGCGGATGCTTTGCCGGCGAATACCGAGCTGCACGTGAGAGACGAACTGCGCCGCATTCAAGACGAGCTGCGTATCCAGCCCGGTGTGAGCGTGATCATCTTCGATCAGGTCTGCGCTGCGGAAAAGCGCAGGCGGCGCAAGATCGACGCGTTTCCACAGATGAACCAGCGTGTGTTCATCAATGCAGAGGTCTGCGAGGGGTGCGGCGACTGCTCCGTGCAATCGAATTGTTTAGCCATACAACCGCTGGAGACCGAACTCGGCCGTAAGCGCAAGATCGATCAGTCGGCGTGCAACGGAGACATTTCCTGTCTGAAGGGCTTTTGCCCCTCATTCGTGACGGTCACAGGAGCGAGGCCGCGCCGCGCGGCCGCCCTTGCCGATGCTTCGGCGTTGCCGGAACCGCAGCTGCCGCCGCTCGCTACGAGCTTCAACCTGCTGATCACGGGAGTCGGTGGAACCGGCGTGGTCACTGTCGGGGCGATTCTCGGCATGGCCGCGCGACTACAAGGCTTGGGCGCCAGTCTCTACGATATGACCGGGCTCAGTCAGAAAGGCGGAGCGGTCTTCAGCCACGTCAGGATATTCGCTGAGGCCGACGCAGTCCTTCCGGCGCGGATCGGTCCGGCCGAGTCGGATGTGCTGCTCGCCTGCGATGTGATTGCTGCGGTCCATCCGGAAGCGCTGAGTACCGTACGCACTGGTCACACATTCGTCGTCGCCAACTCTGACATCATGGCGACCGCCGATTTCCAGATTCGTCGCGATTTGGTGGTCCCGCAGGACCGCCTGCTCGACAGACTCAGGGAAGTGTCCGGTGGCCCACCGCGGATGTTTGCGGCCAGCAGTCTGGCTGCAAACGTCGTGGGCGATTCAATCGCGGCGAACATCCTCATGCTGGGGTTTGCCTGGCAATGCGGTCGTGTCCCATTGACGCTCGGTTCCCTCGAGCAGGCCATCAAGCTCAATGGACGAGCGGTCGAGGCGAACCTGAAAGCCTTCCGTGCCGGACGTGCGAAGGCTTTGGAGGAAACGCTTACCCGCGAACCCGCGCCGCTCGACCCTGACCGTTTCATCGAACGACGCACCCAGGCGCTGGAGGGCTATTGGAACAAGCGTTATGCCGCGCGCTACGCCGCTCTCATGCAAGCCGTGCGCGATGCGGCGCGGCCATTACTCGGTGGCGAGCGCTTCATACGGGCCGCGGCACGCGCAGCCTACAAGTTCATGGCGTACAAAGACGAATATGAGGTGGCACGCCTCTACTCGGGCGACGAATTTCGCGAGGCCCTGAATCGCGAATTTGAGGACACGCGCAAGATCAAGGTATATCTCTCGCCGCCCGGCCTAGTAGGCATGGACTCGCGTACGGGGCGGATGCGCAAGATCGGTGTGGGCCGCTGGATCTTTCCTGTGTTTCGCCTACTCGCCGCGTGTCGCGGGCTGCGCGAAGGGCCTCTGGATCCATTCGCACGGACCGCGGAGAGACGACTCGAGCGACGACTGCGCGATGAGATTCTCTCGCGTCTCCAATGGCTCACGGCAACCCTCGATCAAGCGAATCTGCCGGCGGCGATCGATTTTGCCGAGAGCGTCATGGAGGTTCGCGGCTTCGGCGCCGTGAAAGCAGCGGCGGCGCAGGCGCTGCTTGCCAAGCTCGAGTCATGCGACGAAACGGTTTCAAGGTAGATGCTCGAGGTCAAGGTGCGCTTCTGACTTTGGCGGCCACCATCCCTCACGATTCGATGTCGTAGCCGACGCGAACCCGACCGGCTTTGATCCTTATTTTCCGAATGTTGATCCGACCGATCGCCGTTGTCTGCGCGACATGAGTCCCGCCGCATGGCACAGGAGTGGCCAGGTCGATCGCGATCGAACGTCGACCGTCGCCGTCCAACGACGCCCTGATCGGCAGATTCGCGGCGCGCATTTCCTCCAGCATTGATCGGAGCGCTCTTTCGAAGTCCTCCGGGTTCGTTGCAATACCCTCGAATTCGACGCGTGCTTCCCCGGGCCAGTGATGCCCAGCAATACTTCGAAGGTTGGGCTCGATACGCTCGCCTGCAAGCGCAAGGAGATGCCCAGCCGAGTGAAGCCGAGCATGCAATAGGCGACTGTCTGCGTCGACTTGCATGAAAACTCGATCGCCGAGCTTGAGTGGTGCGTCAGAAGCGACCAGATGGTCGACAGCGCCGTCATCACTATTGCGCACATCGATTACCGGAACAGGGACGCCTGAATCATCGGAAAGGATCAAAGCTCCCCGATCGGACGGTTGGCCGCCGCCCCGAGGGTGGAAGAGGGTTTGATTCAGGCGCAACGCGGATACCTCGCCCAGTCTGATCTTAACAATTTGCGCCTCGCCTGTCAGCGCGGCCGAGTGCAAATAGAGTCGTTCCGTCATCTTGCCGCCTCCAACCTAGCTTGGCGATACCAGTTCGCTTTTGACAACACATTTTGCCCAAGAGCCAGCGGATGCATCAGCGCAAGCCTTCTGGTTCTGGCTGCCAGGTCGCGCCATTCTTAGTCTTTACGATCTTGCCGATGCCCGGAAACGGGAAGTGTTCCCCATAGAGGCGCTGACCGCTCGCAGCGGAGCTTTTGACGAGCGCAACCCGTGTCGCCGCACCAACCGCACGGTTGCCGTCGTAGGCAACTTGCCAGGAAGGCTTGCGGACCGACACAACGTAGCTGTGCATCGCATCTCCGAAGAGCAACACACTACTGCTGCCGGACCCAATGAGGTAGCCGGAATGACCTGGCGTATGCCCCTTGAGTTCAACCGCCTTGACGAGCCCCACCCGCCTTGAGCACCGCGCTGACCGCCTCGTTCGGCTGGCCGACGACGAAACTCTTGCCATCGACGGGTACCTCAAGCTCACCGTCTTTGAGCGCCACCGCGCGATAGCTGCCAATCCTGAACGGCTGAAATTGGGCGACGGGCGCGCCCGACGCCGCGCCGGCGCTCATGGCAGCCAGTGATATTAGTAAGGCGACTGCGGACACGTTGAGGAATAGTCGGTTATCTGTCATACGGGCTACTCTTTGTCTGACTGCGGCATTCTATCAATAAAATTGGCTCGCGCAGTTTACCGGCCAGGGATCCCTCATCACAGCTTTTGGGGAAAGGCCGCCTCGGGTTCAGCTCCGAGCGGCCGCGCTGAAGCGCAAGGGTTTTGCCAATCGAAAGAACGACAAAGATCTTCCTCGCAATTCGCCAACACCAAGCCTATTTTTCCGCCTTCGATAAAGCCACAACAACAGGGCCATCACTGAACCACCCGGCAGAACAAGCTCCATCAGCGCGTACGGTGCGACAGCCTTCAGTCGCACGAAGATCGCCGCCATCCAATTGCGCGGCACGACTGCCCCTCGCGCGTCGCTCCGGCCCGCGACCCTAAAGATCGGCTTGCAATTGTCTGTGGTCATTACTGTGCATCTCGTTGAACCATACACTTAAGACGAACGGGTCCTCTCCAATTCGACATCGACTGCGCAAACAATGCGCATTGCAAGCTTGAGGAGGTTCGGTCCAAGGCGAATCACGCCAGCATCGCAAATTGCAAAACCACCACCGTAGCCCCAGTGGCGGCGACGGCCAGAAGCCCCTGCCCAATCCGCGTGATGAGATTGATGTTGCGCATGTCTGCATACTCCGTTTGTCTGAACTGCTCGAACAGAGAACAGCGTGCGCCGCCCGCTGTCGCACAACAAACGGAGGTTCTGACCGACTCTTAAGTTCCGCTTAACTGCCTTACGTTCCTGAAATCACCTCTGCCTGATCCAAGAGCACCGGTTACGACTTGTGCCTGAGGCGCGATCTCACAAATGATGCCTTCCTGGCTGCAAGCCACTCGCAACAGCCCTAGAAGTCCTACGGCAAAAAATCTCATCGCCCGTTCTCGATGCGGCGGCGAATGACCAAGGTCTGTTTTTCGTCGACGATTCGACAGCAACCAGGTCATTGTTTTGGTTTGAAGAAGGTCGGACTATTCCTACGCACGATTGAAGGGGCCGTAGGTCTGATGCGTGCTAGGGTATAGGCCTCATGGGCCCCAAAACTCGCGCTGATCAAGCGGAGCTGCAACAAAGCGAGCAGCGTTTCAAGCTCCTCGTGGAGAGCGTCCAGGGCTATGCGATCTTCATGCTGGATCCTACTGGGATTGTGCTCACATGGAATGCCGGCGCCGAGCGCTTCAAGGGGTATCGCGCCGAAGAGATTATCGGGCAGCACTTCTCTGTCTTCTATACCCCTGAGGCGCGCGCAAGCGAGCTGCCTTCGCACGAACTAAAGGTCGCGAGCGAAACCGGAGAATTCGAGGACGAAGGTTGGCGCGTAAGGAAGGACGGCACCTTGTTCTGGGCAAGCGTGGTCATCACAGCCATGCGAGACACTAACGGTGAGCTGGTGGGCTTCGCCAAGGTCACACGTGATCTGACGCAACGACGCGCCCACGAAGAAGACTTGCGCCGCAGCGAAGAGCGTTTTCGACTCCTGATCGAGGGCGTCGCTGAATACGCCATCTTCATGCTCGATCCTAACGGCCATGTGGCGACCTGGAATAGCGGCGCTGAGCGCATCAAGGGCTACACAGCGGCCGAAATCCTCGGACGACATTTTTCGATTTTTTATCCCCCAGAGACGAAGGATAGTGGTTGGCCCGATCACGAACTGCAGGTAGCCGCTGCAACGGGCAGCTTTACCGATATCGGTTGGCGTCTTCGCAAGGACGGCACGACCTTTTGGGCCAATGTCACCATCACGGCGCTCCGTGACCATGCCGGCAAGCTTTTAGGATTCGCCAAGCTCACCCGTGACCTGACCGAGGCCAAGCGGATGGAGGCGATGGAGAGCGTTAATCAGCAGCGCGAAGAGATGTTGGACGCGGAGCGCAGCGCACGCATCAGCGCGCAGCGTTCAACTCGACTCAAGGATGAATTCCTGGCGACGCTTTCACACGAGCTGCGTACGCCGCTAAGCGCAATTCTGGGCTGGACGCAGGTGCTGCTCCGAGGTGCGACGCCCAAGGGACCGGAGGAGCAGAAACGCGCTATCGAAGTCATCGACCGCAACGCACGCGCGCAGGTGAAACTCATCGACGATCTTTTGGACTTGAGCCGAATCATGACCGGCAAGCTTCGCCTCGACCTTCACCGGGTGTCTTTTTCGAGTGTTGTCGAGACCGCCGTGGACTCGGCCAAGCCGGCGGCCGAGGCGAAAGGCATCCGGCTGAAGGCGATCTTGAGCGCCAACCACGACATCGTAAATGCTGATAGCACTCGCCTGCAGCAGGTCGTATGGAACTTGCTCACCAACGCCATCAAGTTCACGCCGAAGGGGGGTCAAGTCCACGTGCTTCTCCAACGCGTAAATTCGCACCTGGAACTCTGCGTCTGCGACACCGGCATTGGCATTCCAGCGAGTTACCTATCGCAAGTCTTCGACCGATTTTCGCAGAAAGACGCCTCGACCACGCGAGCTTTTGGTGGCTTAGGTTTGGGATTGGCGATCTGCAAGCAATTGGTGGAATTGCATGGCGGGGTGATCATGGCCGCGAGTGAGGGCGAAGGTAAAGGGGCCACCTTCTCCGTCCACTTACCCCTCTCGATTCTTCAATCGGACGAACAGAGCGCGCCGCGCGTCCATCCGACCGCGGAAACCCAGGCAAGCGAGATGCTGTCGGTGCCCAGGCTCGACGGGGTGCACATATTTGCCATTGACGACGAACCCGACGCGCGCGAGCTTCTCCGCACGGTGCTGGAAGATCAGGGCGCTAAAGTGACAATTTTCGCCTCCGCGGAGGACGCGCTTGCGGCATTGCAGACAGCCAAACCGACGGTTCTCGTTTGCGACGTGGGCATGCCCAAGATGGACGGCTATCAGCTGATCAGAAAATTGCGCTCCGAAGAATCGCGCAGCGAGCGCATCCCCGCATTGGCGCTGACTGCATTCGCGCGAGCGGAGGACAGAAAGCGCTCCCTCATCGCCGGTTATCAAGCGCACCTTGCAAAACCGTTCGATGTGGGCGAACTCGTCTTGGTCATCGCGGACTTGGTCGGAAGATAAATGAGGCTCCCGGCCTTGACTTAGTCGAAAGCCGCGCACCCCAGCGGCCTCGGGCGTGATCTCAGCACCGCCCTCACCTGCCTGTAATTGATGACATATTGTGGTCCTGAGTGGAATCAACGCGAAATCATGTCCAAAAAGGCTTGGCCGGCCACGGGTTTGCAACTCATCGAACACCAATTTCCTTTGTCATCACCCATTTTGCGCCCTACAATGATGTGGGAGCCGATTCATCGAGCCGTCTTTCACTGACAAGGAATCAGTCATGCACGGAGCATTGAGAACCTACCGCGCCGTGTGTTTCGCCGCACTCGTAGCTGGGTGCAGCGGCGGCGGCAACAAAACCTTCATGGCGCCCCCGCCGTCCGACAATTTCAATATGCGGGCCGGCATTCTGGAGATGGTCGCCAATGGCTTGAGTGCAAATGTGAGCTTAGGCGGAACAGTGACGACCAACGGCGTCTCGACCGCATTCACCGGTTCCGGGACCTTTACGCGGCCGCCCGGGGCTAATGTCACCTTCGACTCCACCGCGGCCATGTCGCAACTTACCACAGTGACCGGAAGCATTACCGCCGCCGGCCAGACTACGCCATATTCCACCAGCGTCACGGACTACTATGCCAGCAGCGATGGTGCGTTTCTCGGTGAAGATTCCGCAAACGAGTACGACATTGCGCAGTCGCCGATTGAATTCCCGACCACCGTGATGGGCGGGTCGTCCGGTACCTTGGGCACTCTAAGCCGCTATACCAACAGCACCATGAGCGTTTCGCTGGGCACGGCGCAGCTGAGTTATTCGGTATTGGCGCCCGTGGACCCCGGCAGTCCTATCGGCATTGCGCTGACCACCAAGATCTTCGACACTCAGAACAACCTCGTCGAAACCGACGTGACGAATTACACCATGACGTCGAGCAACGTGATCTCATTGAGCGGCGCTTCAGCTGAAAATCAGTCCGGTATGCTCACGATTACCGTGCAGTAGCGGTTATTGCTTCACATTAGATGCTTAGGAAGGCGCCAAGACAGCCGACAACCGCACACGTTTTGGGTCACTCTGCGATTTTGTTCTCTCCGCGCAGATCTTTTTCCTGCCGTGTCCTCAGCAGGCAAATTCCCTCATATTGCGCAAGAGTCAGGGTGATATGAGACCCCCGCACATTGCCCTGCAAATTGCGCGAATTCGCTTCGGCCCCGCAAGTAGTCCCCGAGGCCGCTGGTTCCCGTGCGCTCAACTAGAGGCGATCTTCATGGTGCTCTCGTCCCAAAACCTGGTGATGTAACCGTCCGGATCGAGTACTTCCCATACCGTAGCCCCAGAATAGCTCCTCGGGACTGTGGCGAATCAAAACGTCTGCAGTTGAAAGCGCGCGATGGATAGCATCAACGTCACCCGGAAATACGTGCGATACCTTTGGATCCAATGCGACTATTCGTTTGCTCGAGGAGAAATGGTGAAGCTATTCTCGTCCTGGGTGGCAACGGTTTGACGGCCCCGGATCTCAAATCAACTTTCATTCCTGGATTCTGGTGCCGACCTATGATTCCCCCGGGGAATGACTCATGTCACATGTTTTAAAGCGATTGGCACTCGCGTTGCTATTGTTCCTCTCAGTTTACGCGCCTGCTTTTGCCTTGGTCGCCTGGCTTCACCCAAGTGTCGGACTCACAATCCCGCTGATCATTGCCGTGTCGGCTTGCATTGCGGCGATCTGCATGGCACTGCTTGCGAAACCGCCCAAGGCAGCCGGCGAATTTGGACTCGCAAGCTCGCGCTTTTCGTTCATCGTCGCGGCAACGATTGCCGGCGTCATTTTCGGTTTGGGGTTCGCTTATATTGCTGCGCGCTATCCAGCACGCTCGCCACTCGATCTGTCGAAGCTGCAGCCTTCTATGATTTTTATCTATTTCGTCATTGCTGCGCCCATTCAGGAGGAACTCATCTTTCGCGGTCTGCTCCAAGGTTTCATCAGTCGCGGCGCATCGTCGCATACCTTCTGGCCCATCCATTTCCCTGTTTTCTTTACCGCCGTGCTATTTGGCATCATCCACGTGGATTCCGGGATCGTCCTAGCGATCGAGGCCGTCCTATTAGGCTTGATAGCCGGCGAATTGCGCCGGATGAGCGGAAGCCTCATTCCTGCAATCCTGTTTCACGCTCTTCTGAATGCCGCATCGGCGCTTTGGCCTTCGGCATGATCAATCGCGGCAGGCTCTGATTCGAATAGACGCGGGCCCCTGTTTGCCCTTACTCCTTCTAATATCTGCTTGCTCTCCGCCTCCGGCATTCTCTTTCAAGCTTTTATCGGTCTGTCCTCGGTAGCGCGCGTCCGTTACTCAGTGGATTGTTTGGATCGTTGCGGGCAAGGGCGAATTGCTCCCGTCCTCAGGCAGAAGCGATCCAAATCGTCGGGCGCAAACACCGGGCCAGCAAAGTGCTTTTTCACTCCGCGGACGAAGGCTGCTTGGTCTGCTTTTCCTTGGGGGTCATAGTGGTAGAGTACAACCGACTTTACCCCGGCCTTCATGGCTAGCTGACCGATCCGATCCGTGTCGAGGTGCTCAAACTCGAAGTGCGAACGAAACGCTTTGGTACGTTCGGGCGACCAGTGGTTGCGCGCCGCCATCGAATTGACCAATTGATCGAGGTCCTCCGAATCGCGATTCGAAGCTTCGGCCACCAATATGTCAGCGCCACTGGCCAACCTTGTCAGCTCATCGCTCGGCCCCGTGTCGCCCGTGAAAACGATCTGTCCCTGGGGCGTTTCTATTCGATAAGAATAAGATTTGATCATCTTGCGATGCTGCGTCGGCATTAGGATGTAATGCGAATTCTCCATTGCGATTACCCGAATCTTGTTGTCCTGAAAAACCGCGCCGTCTCGATTGAATTCGTGGGCAACGAAGGGACTGGCGAACTCTCCGTTGACCATGCGGAATGACGCGGGGTTTTCCGCGACAAAAGGCCGGAATCCGACTGTAATGAAATGAAACGCCGCATCAACCAGTTCCTTGGTTTGCGGCGGCCCGTAGATGTTGATGGGATCGAACGCAACCGGACCCGTGTGTAAAAAGTCATTGGCCATGATATCGGCGAGACCGAGATCATGATCGGCATGAAGATGCGTGAAAAAGACCGTCTTGATCTGCTCGGATTGGATGCCGGCCTCAACCATGCGGCGCATGGTGCCAATGCCGCAGTCGATCAAATATTTGCGGTCATCGACGATGAGAAGCGTCGCGGGCTCCGAGCGGTCGAGACGCAACGGTGGCCCACCGGCCGTGCCGAGAAAAATGATTTCCGCGCGAGGATTTGGATCCGCGGCAGGAGCGTTCCCCGCAGCGGCGGCATCGAAAATGCCGCTGCCCAACATAAGGGCGGTAACTGCAATGGCTCTAAACATCGCTAGGAACGCTGGCGCACTCATCCCATGATCTTAGCAAAATTGCTGGGCGTGTCGACAGCGTTCCCGCCACAGAGGGCACACAACGCTACCAAAGCGGCGCCCACAACACTAAGCTTGCGGTGCAGATCGACATGGTGCGGGCGACGAGTCGCGCTTGGACAAAAACAAGACGAACCAGGCGGTAACCAGGTCCGAATCGAGAGTCAATCCCGCCAACTATGGATGCGAGCCCCGATCAGCGATAGATCGCCGCAATCGTCAACCAGCTGCCGATTCCGACGACCATGATCGCGACTAAATAATTCCTAAGCCGTCTCGGTCGGCTGTCGTTTGGATTTAGCCAACGCTGCAACCCCACGAAGACCAAACCTCCGAACGCTCCCTCCAAGAGACCAATCAGAACCAATCCCGGTAGAGACCAAAAACTCTGCTCCGTAAGAGTCGCGGTCGTGAACTCATGAACAAGTGTGATTGCGAGAACGACGGCCATCCAACGAGGCAGGTAATAGCGCAGTTCTTGCCTGAAAGGCTTCCGAGTTTGCGTGACTGAGGCGTTCATGACCTAGAGCCTCCTTGATCTTTGGCCACGATTCTAACGCCATTTACAATCGAGCGGGCGCGCTGGGAATAATTGTCAGTCCACGCCCTCAAGCGCAAAGACCCATCCATTCGAACCTTAACCCTTTTGCCAAGCCGCGAACATCCACGCCATCGCCGCACTTCCGCCAATTCCGACAAAACAAAGCAGCGCCATATCAGAATTGCCGGTGACTGCATGAAACACGAAACCGGCAAAGGACGAAATAGCGGCAAATCCGAACAGACTCTTGACGAGATAAGTGATGGACAACATGGCGCTCTCTCTAAGAGTTGGAGGACCATGCGATATTCGCCCGCGCCTGTCCGCCGAGCGAGATGTCTGTGTCTTGCTACAACTGCGATTTAGTCCTTTAACTTAACTTGCCGCAGTTTGCACGGCACTTGCATGAACACCCTCAATATTCGGCACCATCACGAATTTCTGACGGCCCTTATCCCTGCGGCGCCAGCGGGCGTTCGACGCATAATGTCTAATGGCTGCCGGCCCATCTTAGTAAACGATACTGCTTGCTCATCTGAAAAATCCCTCCCCGACAACCTCCCCAGTCGCGCAGCCGATACTTGAGGCGATCGCGATTACGCGCGTGTTGGGGGCGCCAGCAAGATGTACGGGTCGCTCTAAGATCCGTCGGTCATTTTGATCGAAACATCCACGCAAGCGATGCGCTCAATCCGGCAATGGCCACAATGCCGAAGTCGACGAGACTTAGATCGCGGAACGCATACTCCTTCGGCAGCAATATCCGACTCATCAAGGGAAATAGCAGCATCTCGGCAGATGCGACGACGGCTATGTGGAATCCCCAACGTCGCCTAAAAGCCGTCCCGAAACCCCCAACCACCGTCAACACCCCAACGGAAATGACCGTCCCACTCCAGATCTTCGCACGGATCAAAAACACTTCCCGACTCACCGGCAGACTCCACGCGTGTCCATCGCTCGTCACCGCGGCGGCAATCGCCTTGCTAAAAGCCATTTGACTTAAACCCAGGGCAACAATGCAAATGCCGAGAATGATCGAAGCAGCTCCGACGATACGTAATGGCAGCGCATCATGAATCCGCATACAGATCGTCCATAAACCTCCTGCTTGAACCACCGCCCGGACTCACCGCGCGACCATACTGCTCCTTCATTAGATCTAGCGCGGCGCTTTGGTAGGCCGCACCCAGGAAATCAATCCTTGCCCTCGCCCTTCTCCGGCGGCGAATCATCCAGCGAATACAGGATGTGGATCCCGCCGAAATCCGCACGAAAGCCGAGTTATGCGATACCATTCGGCGAAAATGTGCCGGCTAAAACCACGCACATCGCAGCCAGCACCCACCCAAATAGCAGCGGTACAAATGAAAGGCGTGTCACGCCCCAGCACCCTGCATACCAGGAGAACCAGGGGCGCACCGAATAGCGAGAATTCGATGCCAAAATAGATAATCGTGTCGGTATCCATCTTGCCTGTAGCGTTCAGGTTGAGGTAGGCGGTTGCGACTGCAACCAACGAAGGACAGCTTACAGCCTGAAGGTAGTTGATATGCGACTCTCGATTGCCATGCGTCTAGATCGCTGTGCATCGTTGCTTCTCGGCGCGCTCTTCGTTACGTCCCTGCCGACGGCTGCTGCGCCGGCCATAGAACTCCCCGCTCATCGCGTGCTGTTCGAGTTTCATAGTGCATTCTTGATGAATCTGCACGCGTTCTTGCTTGACGCATCCTGTTTACACGCGCGGCAGCTGGCCGGCCTACCACGCCGCAATCGAGGCCGAGTGGCTCCCGTATCTTCAAGGGCATGCCACGATGCGACAGGCCATCAGCGGCATGGTCGCCAAAATGCCTCCATCGGTGCCGGATGGACATTAGTTTGGCGGAACCCAGAATCACTTGGCCGCAAAGGGGCATCCGACTATTCATATGAGCGAGCCAAACGCCAGACTGTAGCGATTCAGAGCGGTAATCTCATTGCGTAGACTTCGCCGCTTGCCTCGCATATTCCGTCATTAACCCAGACCAGTCCGCGGCCGGCGGAAAAGTTTCAAAACTATACACCGCGCCGGTGCTTGCCCACGGCAGCCTTTCTTTCGTACAGGTCTCGATAAATGGAGCAAACCATGACGCGTCGTCAAGCGTCGTCGGTCGCAGGTTAACGAACTGATCGATACCTTGCGCTCGCGTAAAGATCCAACTCATGCAATGTGGGCAGAAATAGTGGCGGTTGGCTCCATGTAGGCCGCCAATTACTGGCTCTCCTTGGATGACTGTGAATGCTTCGCTTGGTATGGCCGCTCCCAACGAGAAAGCGCTGGCGCTCATCCGCTGGCAGCCCTTGCAATGGCACGCCATCGTGAGGATCGGAGGCGCGCTTATCGTCACGCGGACCTGGCCACAGCGGCACCCGCCTTCCCAACGTAATTGAGGGTACGTCGTCATGCGCGCTCTCCGATTGCTCTCAACATTATAGGCGTAAACAATCAGCTTTTTTCTCCCCGGGACAAGTTGGGCTAGCAGTCCAAGGCGAGCCACCTGGCCCATTCAAGTGCTCATTGGAACGACGGACCTGCCGGCATGAGAGTGCCGCAAAGCTGTCTGGAGCACTGCCAGCTCGGGGCCGACCAGAAACAACCGCTGATAGCTCAAGATGTTACTATCCCTACCCGCGCGTCCTTGGTAGCTTACCGAGAGCCTGCGGAGGCATAACAATATAAGGGGATAGCGATGAAATTCAGGTCATATGTGGTCGCCAGCCTGCTGGCGCTCGGAGTTCTCTGTGTGGCGGCTCCGGCGCTAGCGGCGGATGTGCACATGTTCGTTCGTCACGAAGTGGCGGATTACGCCACATGGAGGAAGGCGTACGATGGGTTTCGCGCGACGCAGAAGAAAAAGGGCGTCGTTGCCCAGGCCGTTTACCAGTCGGTCGACAATCCAAATGATGTCACGGTCACTCATGTCTTTCACAACCTCGAGCAAGCCAAGGCCTTTGCGGCATCGCCCGAGTTGAAGAGCGCGATGGAGAAATCAGGCGTCAAAGGATTGCCGCAGATTTGGTTCACGACGAAGAGTACAAAGTAGCAACCCGCCCTATAATCCGTACCCAGAACTCCGGCCGCGCGCCGGAGTTTTTGTCCAACCTTCGCAATGCGCAGGACCGCGATGCTCACTGTGCCGCAACTCGTCAGCGAGACATGGGCGATCCTTTGGAAATAGGCCTCGCCAGCATAATCGACGTGCCGTAACTAGGCTCCGCCGTTTTTTTGACTCCCCCTATAGCTTTGTTTGTCTTGCCTCCCTAGCTTTCGATCGAGCAACTCCGCGAGCAGCAGCCGCGCCAGCACCTCGGGCTCCTTCTCGAACATACCCAGCTGCGCCGGTTCTTCGTCATTGTCCCAGTTAACGATCAGCTTATTGCCTTCGACTCTCCAGCGTGCAGTGTAAGCGTGCTCCTCTCGCTCAATGGTTACCATGCCCGTGAAGGGATTTCTCATCGTGTTCATTGGGGGATCTCCTCATCACTGTCCGCAATCTTGCGACACCCGGATGGCGGAGAGCCATCGTACATCCAGGACGATGTCCTGTAGGTGTAGGAGAGATTCTTTCAAAATGCCGGCCCGAAGTATCCGTGTGAGAATGGTCTGACTTATCTCGCAGCGCATTTGCCCGCGTCGCCGCTTAGCGACGCGTTGTCGAGTTCGTCGTTACGAACGGCAGACGACATCGCCCGCTGGTTGCTGGCGGCGCGTGGCCTTAAGCCATGGAAGAAAGCGCGTTGATTTGCGCGAATCGATCCAATTCGGTTAGATGGCGCTCGGAGACCTCTTTTCTTGACGCGGCAGCGCCGGACTTCGACGGAGGGCACGCCCTAGCGAGCGCATGAATAGCGACCCAAACACTGAGATTACAAGGCTTGCACCGATGGCCACTTCAAATCCACGACTCGCCGTATGCACTGCGAAAGCCGGCACGCGCACCATGGCCTCGGCAAACGCTGCCGCAAGCAACCCGAAATAGGACCAGCCCATCCAGCGGTAATGCCGCCGCAGCCAATCGCCTCTGCGAAATATCGGAGCCGAAACGCCGATCAACACGCACGTTAGGCTGAAAAGCGCGCCGACATGGAATGGTCCAAAATGTCCGGTCATGTCATACAGCATTAGCGCGCTGATATTGAGAAGTAACATCGCGCACACGTATGTACGCCCAAAAAAGCGGTGTGTTCGCGTACCTTTGCGCCGCGCGACGACGATCGCGCCCAGCAGCAGTGCGGCAACTGCCGCACTTACATGAGTCCAACCAACGAAGCTGTAGCTCATTGACGTTCGCCTATAGAATTGGCGTCGACTATTTCGCGCAGAAAGCTTACGTATTTTTCGAACGCACGACGCCCAACCTTGGTCAATTGAACGCGGGTGCGTGGCTTCTTTCCGACAAAGTCCTTTTCCACCGAAACGTATCCAGCCTGCTCCAAAGTCCCGATGTGCGCACCCAGGTTGCCGTCTGTGGCGCCTACCACGGCTTTGACTTGGGTGAATTCCATTTTCTCGCGCTCAGGAAGTGCACGCAGCGCCGCCATGATTTTGAGACGCACCGATTGATGTATGGTTTCGTCAGGCTGGTCCATCACGCGCTCCGTAACCAAAGGCCGCCGAGAACCAGCGCACCACCGCCGACGACCGCCATCCAGAGCGTGAATATATGGGGAAGCCAAAAGAATGCGCTCAATGTGAGTATCGCAATGGATGCGGCAGTCACAATCAGGCGCAGCCCCCCAGTCCAAATCCCTATGACACCATACGAGAAGGCCACAAAGATCGGAAAGAATGCGCTAACCTGGGCTTCGGTTCGAGGTGGCATGACGGCAAATACTGCGGCAACGAACAAAAAGACCAGAAGAGCGGTTGCAGCATAACGCCAGTCTCCGGGTGCTGCGCTGGAGCCTCCGGCTCGCGAACCAAACCAGAAACTGCCACCGATGCCAATCAATATCAAAGCCGGCCAGATCAGGCCCTGACTTGGGAAAAAGTAACTCGCCCCATATCCGAGCGACCAAATCACGCCCCACAAAATCAAATGGGGCGATGCGACACGATAGCCATAGAACCGCGCGCTGGCCGAGCCCGCTTCAGAAATCACCCGGAGCGTATGTTCGGCTTCTGTTGGAGAGATCGGCATGGCAACCTCCGTTTGACAATCATAGAGCACTCTATTCTACAGAGTACTCTAAGTCAAATTTACTAGTTTCGGGAGGATCTCGGGCGCGGTGCCCTCCCCCGTAGTCACCGCCGCGCCCGCGCAGTGCCGCAAAAAGCGGCTACAACGCGCTGGTTGCGGACTTGCCTTCGGCATGCGACGCGTCCGCAGGAATGGAATGACCTGGAAGTGTGTCCGATTTGTCCGCGGACACGTTCGTGGACACTTTCCGGTGCCGTCCGGCTCGAGCGTCCAATGGAAATTGTCTTCCGAATGTGCTTTTTCTAAAGATGCCTGCAACTGGCACGACCCTTGCTGTGTTATGGCAGTAAGGATCGAATAACCGCCACCACACTGGGAGACCACACATGAACACTCTCTCTTCCAAACTCACCGCCTTCGCAGCGGCGTTGATCATGAACAGCCTGATCATGGGCGCCGTCGGATTTCTCTTCGAATTGCAGTCGCATCCGCACTTAGTCTCTATCGCCAGGGAAGTCGCGACCCATCAATGGTTCGCCTAGAACGCAGTACCTCAACCTGCGCGCTTTCGCCTCAGGCAACGTTGCGCCGTTGGCGGGCGAGTCACTGGCTAGTGCGCAGTGCCACCCGCATCGCTCAACGGCGGCCCAGTGAATTCGGCTTCGATCGAAATGTTGATCACGTCACCGACGCCCATCGTTGTACCCGGCGCCGGCACGCCGTATACCATGCCAAAATCTGAACGCTTGAGGGTGCCGTGTGCGGAAAATCCCACTCGAGCGTGCGGATCCATGTTGGCAAGTCCAGCATACCCGCCGTTATACGTGCCGGTAAGAACCAACGGGCGAGTCACACCGTGCAAGTCCAGGGTGCCTGAGATCGCAAATGACTTCGCGCCGGTCATTCGAATCTTTTCGCTGCGAAACACAATCTTTGGGAACTTTGCAACGTCGAGAAATTGAGTTCCTTTCACAATGTCGATACACATCTGCGGCGCCGCGTCCATTTCCAACGAGGCAGCATCAATGCTGGCCGTGAGCTTCGAGGCCGGTAGGTTGTTTGGATCAAAGGTCAATTGCGCATCGAAGCGGCTAAACCGCGTCGTGTAGGTGGAAAAACCGAGGTGACTCACCCGAAGTTGCAGGCTCGCGTGGGCCTTGTCGAGCTGATATTGACCCGCCGGTGCCGGTGCCGGTGCCGGTGCCGTGGCAGCCGGCGCGGCGCTCGCAACTGCATGGGAAAGTCCGCCCATCACATAGAGAGTGATAACCAGCAGTGTGGCGGCCCCGCTGTTCTTGAGCCGGAAAATTGACAAGATTATGGTCATCATAGGTTGTCTCCTATCTTAGTTTGAGTCTTCTCATGCTGTTTCCTGACAATAGCGACGAACCAGCAGACGATAATTCGACATTCTCCGTCGGCCGGACTGTTCCTTCCAACGTTTGGAGACGGCTCTGGCGGTCAGCGCCACTCGCTTTGTTCGCACAAGTAGAGAGGTACTCCGCCAGGACCTGCAAAGTAAGCTATGCGGACCGGCGGATCTTCGGCGATTGGGCCGACAAATTTTACGCCTCGACAAGACAATTGCTCCATTGCCGATTCTAATGAGTCAACGCCCAATCCAATTGACATTGGATGCGACCGCGA
>CAVQJH010000018.1:0-97482 GCA_963712795.1 uncultured Pseudomonadota bacterium | reverse complement strand
GACCGCTTTTGGCGACTACCTGCAGGTGTTCCGCCTGGTCGGGGCCAGCTTCGAGAGCGCCGATATCGAGCAGCTCAACGTCTGGCACGAGAAGCTGAATGTCTTGTGGCGTAACGTGGCCGCGCCGGGCATCGCTCTCTGGAGTCACGTCATTCGCCGTCGCGAGACTCTGCCATCTTCCGCAGCCCTCCCGGATGGGTTCGCCGCCGCTCTGCACGATAGATATAGACGCCGGCTGGCGGGTGAGATCCTGATGGTGAACGAGCTCTACCTGGCGGTGCTCTATCGCCCGGCGGCCGGTCGGACCGCCGGTTTCCTTTCAGGTGTGGTCACCAGGCTCAGACCGGCGAGCCCTCGGCTCGAGACGGCCGATGCGCTCGAGGCTTGCCGCAAACTGTCACGGGCGGTGTGCGTGTCGCTGGCGCGATACGAGCCGGAAGGTCTCGGCTGCTATCGGGACTCCGGTCGCTGGTATTCATCGCTCCTCGAATATCTCGCCCTGCTCATCAATGGAGAGCGGCAGCGTGTGCCGCTGCCTCGCGGCCCTCTGCGCGCGGCCCTGGCAACGACGCGGATTTGCTTCGGCAGGGAGGTCGTGGAGTATCGCACCGCGACGGGCACTCGGCTTGGAGCGATGCTCGGGATCAAAGAGTATCCGACACCCAGCGTCACCGGCATGCTCGACCGACTGCTCAGTGCTCCGTTCGCATTCGTGCTCACGCAGTCCTTCGCCTTCCTCTCCAAGGCGAGCGGACAGGCGCTGCTCACACGCCAGATCAATCGGATGGCCAACGCCGGCGATTTCGCGGTGTCGCAGGCGGAGGAATTGGGCGAGGCCCTGGATGCGCTGACCAGCAATGAATTCGTGATGGGCGATCACCATTTCACGCTGCAAGTGCTCGCTGCCCCTGACGAGGCGGCGGAGGGCCGGCCCCAAGAGGAGCGGTTGCGCACTCTCAACGATGGCATCGCGCAGGCGCGCGCCTTACTCGCGGATACCGGCATGACCGTGGCTCGGGAGGACTTGGCGCTCGAGGCGGCGTTCTGGGCACAGCTGCCCGGCAGCTTCCCGCTGCGGCCGCGCAAGGCGCCGATCACTTCGCGCAACTTCGGTGCCATGGCACCCTTCCACAACTATCCGCCGGGCCGTGCGACGGGCAACCATTGGGGCGAAGCCTTGGCCCTTTTCCCCACGCGCGCGCATTCGGCGTACCACTTCTCTCTGCATGCCAGCGATCCGTCCGACGGCAATAGCCGTCGTGACGCCGGCCATACCTTCATCTGCGGCCCGACCGGATCGGGCAAGACGGTGCTGGTCGGGTTTCTCGTCGCGATGCTCGCGCGCCAGGGCGCCACTCAGGTGGTGCTCGACAAGGACCGCGGGCTCGAGCGCCTGGTATTGGCGCTCGGCGGAGAGTACCTGACTCTGCGCAATGGGCGGGCGACCGGATTCAACCCACTGCAGCTGCCGGCCGGCCCCGCCCATCTGGAATTCCTCCGCGGTTGGCTGCCGCTGCTCGCGCGCGCCCCGGGCGTGCGTCCGCTCAATGTTCGCGAGCAGCGGGATTTGGATCAGGCGCTGCGCGGAGTGCTCGCGCTTGCCCCGGGAGCACGCCGCCTGTCGCGGTTGCTCGAATTCCTCGATCCCACCGACCCCGAGGGGCTGCACGCGCGGCTGAGCCGCTGGTGCGAGGCGGGCGAAGGCGCGTACGCGTGGGCGTTCGACAATCCCACGGATTCTGTCATAGCTCGCCTGGGCAGCCAGGCCGTATTCGGCTTCGATGTCACCGAGTTTCTCGACAATGACATCGTGCGCGCACCGCTCACGATGTATCTCTTCCACCTCGTGCGTCAGCTGCTCGACGGCCGCCGGCTCGTATGCTGGATGGACGAGTTCTGGCGGCTGCTCGCGGATCCGGCGTTCGAGAGCTTCGCCAAAGACGGGCCGAAAACCTGGCGCAAGCTCAATGGCGTGATGTGTCTCGCGACGCAAAGTGCGGGGGATGTCCTCGACAGCCCCATCAGCCGAACCATCATCGAGCAGACGCCGACGAAAATTTTCTTTCCGAATGCGGACGCCGCCCCCGAGGAATATACCGCCGGACTTGGGCTGACGCATCGGGAGCTCGCTCTCATCAAAGAGGAGCTCGAGCCGGGCGCTCGCGCATTTCTCGTGAAGCAGGGGCATCAGAGCGTCGTCTGTCGGCTGGATCTGCACGGGTTCGAATCGGAGCTCGAAGTGTTGTCCGCGCGCGCGGGCGGCCATTGACGGAGGAGTGTGTCATGTCTTTCGCGAAGAACCCGCTGCCGATCATCGCTCTCGTCCTCATGGCGGCGGCTCCCGCTGCGCACGCTCAGTTCGCGGTGATCGACGTCGCGGCAGTCACCCAGCTGGTCACGCAAGTGCAGAATCTCGAGCAGGCGCTCACGGTTGCGCGCGGGCAGCTGGCGCAGGCGCAGACGCAGCTGCGCTCCATGACCGGCGGCCGCGGCATGCAGCAGTTGCTTGCCGGCACGAACCGCAACTACCTGCCTGGCGATTGGGGACAGCTCACGGCTGCCCTCAATGACACGAGCTCCGCCTACGCAACCCTCTCGACCGCCATTGAGCAGGCCCTCTCCGAGGACTCGATACTGACACCGCAGCAGTTGGCCACACTGTCACCGGATGGCCGGCAGCAGCTCGCCGCGGACCGCGGCACTGCCGCCTTGCTGCAGGCAGTCTCGCGCCAGGCGCTTGCGAATGCCAGCAGCCGCTTCGACGATCTGCAACAGCTCATCGGTGCCATCGGCACGGCGAGCGATCAGAAGGGGATCCTCGATCTCAACGCGCGAATCGGCGCCGAGCAGGCGATGCTCGAGAACGAGCAAGCGAAGCTCGCCATGCTGGTCGCAGCCGCCGAGGCGCAGCGCTGGGCCGACGAGGAGCAGGACCGCGAGCGGGCAATCGCCGGACAAGGCGAGTTCACGACGCGATTTCAGCCGACACCCTGATTGCGGGAGCTGTCTCTCATGGATTTCTTCCAGACGTTCTGGACGTGGTTGAACGGTGAGCTTGCGAGCTACATCGGCGATAACACCGCACGGGTGGCGTCCATTCTCGAGCCCGCCGTCGTCACGCTGGGGGCCGTGTACGTGATGATCTGGGGCTACCTGCAGCTGACCGGCCGCATCGAGGAGCCGTTCGTCGCGGGCGTGAAGCGCATCGTGACGCTCGCCGTAGTCCTGGGGGTGGGTCTGCATTTATGGCTCTACAACACCCTTCTCGTAGATACGTTCTACAACGCGCCGACGGAATTCGCCGCAGCGGTCGTCGGTGCATCCAGCCCGGTGCAGACCATCGATGCCATCTGGAACGCGGGCGGAGCGGTGGCGGATCAGCTCTATCGAGACGGCAGCGGCTTCAATGCGAGCCACCTCGGCTACATGCTCGCGGGAGTCGTGGTCTGGCTGCTGGTCGGTTTGCTATGCGTATACACGGTATTTCTGCTCGCGCTGTCGAGCGTCGCGCTATCCGTGCTTCTGGCGCTTGGGCCGCTCTTCGTGGCGTTCCTGCTATTCGACACGACCCGTAGGTTTTTCGAGGCGTGGCTGGCGCAGCTTGCCAATTACGCGCTGATCACGATTCTCACGGTGATGGTCGCCGTACTGATGCTGCATCTCGTCCAGTCGTATGCCCAGCAGACCGAGGCTCTGGGCACCGCCATCCACACGGTCGATGCGATCAATATGTTGCTTGCCACGGTGTTGGTGTTTCTCTTTCTGCGGCAGGTGATGCCCATTGCCGCGGGACTGGCCGGAGGAGTGGCGCTCAACAGCCTGGGCGCGGTCGGTCGGACGATGGGTGCGCCGATGAGGGCCGTCATGACCGGCCTGGCGATCCTCAATCATGTCGGGAGCTCCAGGGAGTCCGGCAAGGGCAAGAAAGGCCGGACCACAGCGGGCACGGCCGCGGTTTCAGGAGATCCATCATGAAGACTTTCGCTTGCGTAATCGCATTGCTTCTCGTCGCCGGATGCGCCTCGAAACCGCTGCGTTGTGACCGGCGGCTCACACCGATAAACGCGTCCCTGCGGACCGGTGCGCATACGAGGGTGGTCGGGCCATGAGCACGGATCGAGCGCTGCAGGGATACCTGGAGGAAGCCGCCTCCTGGGACCGCGATCGGGTCGCACAGGCAGGCCGGGCAGCGGCGGTGGCGTGGCGGGTGGCCGCTGCCGGGTGGTTGTGTGCGGTCGTAAGCGCTGCCGCACTGGCATCTCTCGTGCCGCTGAAGCGGGTGGAGCCATATGTGATCCGGGTGGACAACTCCACCGGAGTGGTCGATGTGGTGCCGGTGTACACGGGTCATGCTGCGCTTGGTGAGGCCGTCAGCCGGTACTTCCTGACTCACTACGTCACCGTATGCGAGCGGTTCGATTACGCGATGGCGGAGAGCGATTATGAGGAGTGCGGCGCATTCAACTCTGCGCGGCTCAACCAGTCGATGTACGCGAAATGGAATAGAGCCAATCCTCTCTCGCCACTCAACGTGCATAAGGACGGCAGCACGGACGGCGTCCACATCGAATCGGTGAGCTTCTTCAAGCGCGCCAGCGGCGCGTCCGATCTTGCGCAGGTGCGTTATACGCGCGTCGAGCGACAGGGCGACGGCGTCCCTGGACGCATCACCCACTGGATCGCCAGCATCGAGTACCGCTATGGCAAGCCGCCGGGCGATCCGCGGACACGCGACTGGAATCCGCTCGGGTTCGAGGTGCTGGACCTCGGAATCGAGCCCGAGTCGCTGGATACGGTTCAGGATCCGGCTGGTCGATGAGAGTTCTGCAAGGAGAGTGCTCATGAAGCAGCGATGGCCATTTGTGGCTCTGTCGGTCTGGTGTATCGGCTGCGTGGCGGCCACGCAGCCTTTGCAGGTTGCTTTGCGGCCGGATCCACGGATACGAGTGGTTCCCTACAGGGCGGATGCGGTCTATCGGCTGAGAGGCTATGTGGGCTACCAGATCGACGTCACCTTCGCTCCCGGGGAGCGCTTCGTGGGGCTTGGAGTGGGTGATTCGAAAGGGGTTACGTTCGCAGCCGACTCCAATCACTTGTTTCTCAAGCCCAGGGCGGCCCACGTGGCGACGAACCTCACCGTGCTCACTAATCGCCGGACTTATCTCTTCGACTACGCGGCCGTGCCGAATCCTCCGGACCCGAGTGGCGCAGATGTGATCTATGCCTTGCGATTCGAGTATCCAGCGGTTTCCGTGCGCACCACCAGCCGTGAGCGACGACAGGTCGAGACGGCTCTTACCGCGGCGCGGAGCACCCGGCCCCGCAATTACGACTACTGGTACTGCGGTGATCAGTCTTTGAAGCCCGCGGCGGCGTGGGACGATGGCGTGCAGACGACATTGATTTTCGGCGCGCATACCGAACTGCCCGCGGTCTTCGCCTCGAACGAGGACGGCAGTGAGTCACTGGTGAACTTCGGTGCGCACGGAGGCCGGGTCGTAGTCGAGCGAATTGCGCGCCGGTTGATCCTTCGGCGCGGAAAGCTTGCAGGCTGCATCGTCGATCGAGCTTTCAATGGCGGTGGGGAGCGCCTTTCCTCCGGAACGATAGCGCCCAATGTCGAGCGTGTGACGCGAACGGCGGGCCGAGGAGTCGAGCCATGACTCGGTCTTCGTGGCGAAAGGTTTTCCAGCGGAGGCCGGCGGAGCCGCAAACCGGCGGCGTCCCGAGCGAGGCGCAGCCAGGGAGCGCGCCGAATGTGGAGCCCGGCGTACCGTTGCGGGGCGAGGTTCGCGGTGAGAGAGCCGCGTTCATCCTGGGCGGGCCGCGATCCCTGCAATCGAGAATGAGCAGTGTCCTCGCGGCCGGACTGATGATCAGTGTGGGCACGGGCATGCTGGCCTGGTATTACGTTGAAGCACTCTCTCGGCCCGCTGCGGGACGCACGCTGGTCCCTACCGCACTGCCGGACGCTGCCGGAGAAGGGATGACTCTGCCTCCGTTCGGATCCGCCGCTGCACCGCGCCTGTCAGGATCCGTTGCGGTACTGAGCGCGCCCACAACGCCGATGGCCACCGCACCGGACTCGTCCGCCCGTGAACAATCTTCCGCGGCGCCCGCTCTGCCACTCGCTCCTCTGCTCGAGCCATCGTTGAATCGTGCCCCGGGGGGACTGCCCTCGGGCTATGGCGCGCCTGAGCAGCCGTCCTCACGCCAACAGGCGCTCGATCGCCGCCTGTCTGGTGAGGTATTCGCGGTAGGAGCGAGCGGAACGTCCTTCAGGGACGCGGCTAGTGGCGCAGATCAGGAGTCGGACGCAGCCGCGCCCCTCGGGAGCGCTCAGGCGCAGATACTCGGAGGCTCCGGCGGGGATGCGTTGGAGACGCTGTTGCGCCCAAGGGTCCTGAGTGCGACACGCGCGCAAATACTTCCGACACAACGCCTGCTGCTTCCCAAGGGGACGTTCATCGACTGCACCCTGGAGACGGCGATCGACTCGACACTGCCGGGCATGACGACTTGCGTTACGGCAACCGACACATTCGGCGCTGATGGTGCGGTCGTCCTCCTCGAGCGTGGTACCAGGCTGATAGGGGAAACCCGCGGCGAAGTACGTCAAGGTGAAGCTCGTGTGTTTGTCGTATGGACGGAAGCGCGCACACCGGCTGGCGTGGTGGTGCAGCTCGATTCGCCCGGTACCGACGCGCTCGGACGCTCTGGGCTCGAAGGCGAGGTCAACCGTCACTTCTGGCAACGCTTCGGTGCGGCCGCGCTGGTTTCCACGATCGATGGGGTCGTGCAATCCGAGGTGCAGTCGTCGTCCCGCGGCGGCACGGTCGTTCTCGATCCTACGGCATCGGAGGATGTGCTCACTGAGATCTTGCGTGCCACCGTCAACATCCCGCCCACCATCCGGGTGCGCAACGGTGCCCGCATCCAGATATTGGTGGCGCGCGATGTCGACTTCAGGCCGGTTTATGAGCTCGAGCCCCGGTGAGTACGCGTCGGCGCTCGAGCTCACCTTGCGTCCCCTGCGGCCACTGCTCACGAGGCCGGATGTGATGGAGATTTGCATCAACCAGCCGTCGGAGGTGTTTCTGGAGACGCACGCCGGCTGGCGCCGCGAGGCGGCTCCCTACGCCGACCTCGATTGGTGCCGACGATTCGCCAAGCTGGTGGCGAACTTCAGCAGGCAGCGAATCGATGAGACCTCGCCGCTTCTTTCGGCTTCCCTTCCGAGCGGAGAGCGAGTGCAGATCGCTCTGCCCCCTGCGACCACTCGAGGGTGCGTGGCGGTCAACATCCGGCGCCCGTCGGAGGAGGTCTGGTCGGTCGGTGAGCTTGCGAGGCGCGGAATATTCCGCCGGACCCGAGTTGCAGGCACCGGGCCGGAGGAAGTAGAGGTCGAGCTCGCGAGTCTCTTGGCGGAGCGACAATACGAGGCATTCATGCGTCTCGCGGTGCGCAGCCGGCGCAACATCCTGGTCTCGGGTCCGACCGGATCCGGCAAAACCACCTGGACGAAAGCGCTGATCCGGGAGATTCCGGCACACGAGCGGCTGGTCACCATCGAGGACGCGCCGGAGCTGGTGCTGGACTCGCATCCCAATCACGTGCGGCTCTTCTACAGCAAAGACGACCAGGGACTGGCGCGGGTCTCGCCGAAGCAGTTGCTCGAGGCCACCCTGAGGATGAAGCCCGACCGGATTCTGCTGGCGGAGCTGCGGGCGGAGGAGGCTTTCGATTACCTGCGCAATGTGAATTCCGGACATCCCGGATCGATCACCAGCGTACATGCCTCGAGTGCGGCGCTCGCGTTCGAGCAGCTGGTGCTGCTCGTCAAGCAGAGCGAAGGCGGGCGGCAGCTCGCACGCCGCGATATCCGCAGTCTCCTGCGGCGACTGATCGATGTCGTCATTCAGTGCGGCGTGCAGCGGCACGAGCGGTTCATCAGGGAAATATGGTACCGACCTCGATCGGTCGAGCCGATCCCGGCGTCGCAAATGCACGATGCGCCGGGTAACGAGGGGCTCGGATGCTGAGCGAAGTCGGCTCGCCGGTCCACGAGCTGTTGCGCGGCTGGTCTGGACTCGCGCTGGATTACGCCACCGTGCAAGCTCCCATGTGGGTGGCGATGGCGCGAGAAAACGCGCACTTGCGGGCATTCCTCACGTCACCCGCCCTGGCAGGGACGCTCATGGTTGCCACGGGGATAGGTATATCCCTGGCGAGTCCGCTCCTTCATGCCATGCACGTCGCCAGCGGTGGCCTGATGGAGTTCGCGATCGGCGGCAGTATCGGGGGCTACCTGGGCTATCGCGGTGGCCGTGTGCTCGCCAGGCGCATGGTGGGCGGGCAGGGCTACGTGAGAGGCGCGACGGTGATCGAGGCAGAGGAGGCCGTGACGCAGCGTGGTGGCCGGCACGAGAGAGGGTATGAGCGTGGCGCCTCGATGGGGGTCACGATCGCAGGTATTCCGGTCCCGGCAGCGGACGAGACCAAACACTTCAAGCTGATCGGCACGACTGGCGCCGGCAAGAGCACGGCGATCACCGAGCTATTGTCGGGTGCGCTTCGCCGCGGCGATCGAGCCATCATCGCCGATCCGGATGGTGGCTACATGAGACGCTTCTTCGATTCGCGCCGCGGAGACGTGATCCTGAGCCCCTTCGAGCGTGGCGGCGCGAAATGGGATCTCTTCGGAGAGATCCGCGAGGAGTACGACATCGATCAGCTCGCTCTCGCGCTCATCCCGGATCACGAGGGCCAGGACCGGAGCTGGCGCGGCTATGCGCGAACACTGTTCTCGGCTGTGACCAGTCAGGCGCGGGCCGCCGGTGTGTCGGACGTCAAGAAGCTCTTCGAGCTGCTCGTCGTCACCAAAAAGAGCGAGCTCGGGATACTGGTTGCCGGCACCCCGGCGCAGCCCTTCTTCGAGGAACACAACGACAGGATGCTGGACTCCATCCGGTCGGTACTGAGCTCCGCGGTTGGCGCGCTGCAGCACGTCGCACGGCAGGAGTCGCCGCTGCTCTCGGTCAAGCAGTGGGTGCGGTCGGGCAGCGGCGTGCTTTTCATCCCCTATCAGGCCAGCCAGATAGCGGCGTTGCGCTCGACAGTCTCGGCGTGGATGCGCCTGGGCATCTTCGAGGCGATGAGCTTGCCTGCAGGCGAGTCCCGAGACGGACGGGTGCAGGATCAGAAGCTATGGTTCGTCGTCGACGAGCTGGACGCGCTGGGTCAGATCGACGGCCTGAAGGATGCGCTGGCACGGCTGCGGAAGTTCGGCGGCCGCTGTGTGCTCGGGTTCCAATCGGTCGCCCAAGTCTCCAGCACATACGGTAAGGGTGAGGCTCAGACAATCGTGGAGAATTGCGGGAATACCTGCATCCTGCGCTGCTCCGCGAGCGAGCATGGCGGCACGTCGCAGTTCGCCTCGCGACTGATCGGCCAGCGGGAAGTGGTGCGGATTTCCCGGTCGAAGTCCCGGCGCCCGAGCGATTTCCTGCCCTCGATCACCGAGTCGGAGCACCGCCAGATCGAGCCGGCAGTGATGGATTCGGAGATCGAGCGGCTGGCGGACCTGGCCGGATTTCTGAAGCTCGCCTCCTCTCCCGACTGGCTGCGGGTGACTTTGCGCTTGCCGGAGCCCATACGGGATGCTGCAGTGCCACGGACCGCGCGAGCTCCAAACGCGTCGGATTCGGCGCGCACGGCCGAAATGCCCGGGACGAATGCTGAGGCGAGCGATGGACGAGATCACCCCATGGGCACCGAGGACGCGTGGGAACATGACTGAGACGGCAACGATCGACGAGGCCATGAAGGTCGGGCTGCTGATGGAAGCGGCCCAGGCGCAGCAGCGCCTTGGCCAGGAGAGTCTCGAGCGGCTGGCGGCGCATACGCGGGACCTGGACGTCGTCGTGCGTGACGAGATCCGGCGGACGGTTGCCGAGGCACTCGGGAATCTGACGGGCGAGAGCTACCGCGCAATCGAGTCGCTACAGCGCATGCGGCGCGCTGCCAACACGCGGACGCTGTTGTGGACCGTGTCCATCGCCATGATCTGCTCCGGCGTTGCAATCGGCGAGGCGTGGTGGATGCTGCCTTCGCGACGCGACATAGCGGCGTTACGGTCTCGGCGCGATGCACTTGCAGCCGACATTGCACGTCTGGAACAGCGTGGCGGTATGGTCGATGTCAGAGCATGCGGCGCGCGAGCGAGGTTGTGCATCAGGGTAGATCGGGACGCCCCGGCCTACGGGCCCGGCGCAGACTATCTGATCGTCAAGGGTTACTGAGGGGAGTGCTGCCGCGTCATGTCAGCTCCATGGGCGGAATCCTGGAATCCTTCATCGGTGCATCCTGCGTTCATCGAGGCCTTGCTGGTCGTGCTGCTGCTGGGCGCGGTGGCGCTTGCGCGGCGATCGAATGCCAGGGAGGCGCATAAGCGGGGAGCGAGAGTACTCGATGGCAGGGTGGCGCAAAGGCGCACGGCGCGCCGGCAACTCCTTCGGCCGCAGCCGCTGCTCACGATTGCGGGTGTAGGTATTGCCCCGGATGATGAGGTCAAGCACTTCAAGCTGATCGGCACCACGGGCACGGGCAAATCGACTGCCATCCGCGAGTTGCTCGCGGCGGCGCTCGATCGGGGCGATCGGGCGGTCATCACCGACCCGGACGGCGGGTATCTCGGGCAATTCCACGATCCCGGGCGCGGCGATGTCGTCCTGAACCCCTTTGACTCGCGCTCGGTGCGGTGGGATCCCCTCGCCGAGATCCGCGAGCCCTACGACGCCGAGCAACTCGCCAGCAGCCTGATACCCTCGACCGAGGACGCCTCCGGCCGGGAATGGCGCGGCTACGCGCGAACCTTCCTGACAGCAGTAGTGCGCCGCTGTCACGAGGTCGGCCGTCGGGATGCCGCGGAGCTCTGGCGGCTGATCGCCATCGCGCCGAGCGCGGAGCTTCGCCCGATCGTCGCCGGCACTCCGGCCCAGCCGTTCCTCGAGCCCGAGAACGCGCGCATGTTCGGCTCCATCCGCTCCGTTGCGGGATCGGCAGCCGCCGCGCTGGAGCACGTGCAGGCTCAGCGGGCGCGGGCCTTCTCGGTACGCGACTGGATCCAGAGCGGTCGCGGCGCGCTTTTTTTGCCTTACCAGGCGAGTCAGATAGCGGCGCTGCGAACCATCATTGCGACCTGGGTGCGCTTGGCGATCTTCGAGATCATGTGTCATGGGGGGACCGATCGGCGACTGTGGCTCATCGTCGATGAGCTGGACGCCCTGGGGGCCATCGATGGCCTGAAAGATGCCTTGGCGCGTCTGCGAAAATTCGGCGGGCGCTGTGTGCTCGGATTTCAATCCGTTGCGCAAGTCTCGAGTACGTACGGCGCCGGCGAAGCTCAAACCATAATAGAGAACTGCGGGAACACCATGATTCTTCGCTGCTCCGCCAGCGAGCATGGCGGTACCTCGCAATTCGCCTCACGCCTGATCGGAGAGCGGGAGATCGTTCGCCGGAGCACCTCCCGCGGGCGGGAAGGCAGCGGCTTTCCTGGCAGAGGCTCGCGGCGGTCCATGAACGTCAGTGAACAACGGGTGACGGAGCTGGCGGTGTTGGCATCGGAGCTCGAGCAGCTGCCGGATCTCACCGGATATCTGAAGGCTTCCTCATCGACCGCTTGGCTGAAAGTACGCCTGCGGCGCGAAGGTCAGTGAAGGAATGAGACGCCTATGGCTATCTTTCGTCTGGACATCAGGCCCGTTACGCGCAGCACCGGGCGTACCGCGACTGCCGCGGCCGCTTACCGTGCAGGCGAGCGCATTCGCGACGAGCGCACGGGTGCACTTTACGACCACGCGCACCGCGAGGATGTGCTTCACAAGGAGATCCTTCTGCCGTCAAAGTACGGCTACTCGGATGCCCGCGTCGAATGGGCGCGCGATCGGTCGACATTGTGGAACGTGGCGGAGAAGGCCGAGCTACAGAGTAACTCCCGGGTGGCGCGGGAGTATCAGGTCGCGCTGCCTGCGGAGCTGTCAGCCGCGCAGCGTGTCGACTTGGCGCGTACGTTCTCGCGGGAGGTCGCCGACCGCTACAAGGTCGCGGTGGACCTTGCGATACACGCGCCACGACCGGATGGTGACTCACGCAATTTTCACGCGCATCTGCTCGCGACTACGCGCGAGGTGACGCCGGAGGGGCTGGGTCCGAAGTCCGGCATCGACATGCCAAGCGAGGCGCGCAACGAGCTTGGATTGCCTCCAGCCCGACAGGAGTTCACGACACTGCGCGCCCGATGGGCGCAGTTGACCAACGAAGCGCTGCGCGAGGCCGGCGTAGAGGCGCGCGTCGATCATCGCAGCCTCGAGGCTCAGGGCATCGACCGCGAGCCCATACGCTATCTTCCACGGCCTGCTCTCGCGGCAGAAAGGAGGGGTGAGCGAAGTGAGGTGGCTGACCGTATCCGTGAGCGGTATCGACAACGAGCCGCCGCGCGAAAAGCAAACGAGATGGGCAAGGGCGCTGCCGAGCCGGCGGCGACGTCGGCCGACAACACCGCCGTCACGGCAAAGGGTCGTGAGGAATCTGCTCCTTCTCAGGACATGGACGCGCGCCGGCGGCAGGCCGTTCAGGACTGGCTCAAGTATCGCGCGAGCCTCGAGCAGCCAGGCCGCGAGCGCGAGAGTGGGGTGTCGCCGCCGCTCTCCATGGACGAGGTTCGCCAGCGGGCAGTTGCAGCATGGAGGAGCCTTCAGGCAAGGGGGGCGGAAAGTCAAAGCTCCGCGACGAGCGGGCGGGGAAGCGACACGGGGCGTGGTCGGGGAGAGCCCGAGCAGCCGCGCGAGACTCCTGGACTCGGCGACGATTTCTCCGGATGAGAGACGAAGCGCAGGGGCAAGCGGCGACGGTGCGTGCTTTTCGGCTTTGTCGTTTGCTTCGTGCTTCGCATATCTGCCGAGTGGGCGTGGTCCTGTTTGCGGGCAAGGCAGATTGCTATGCGCGCGCCTGAAGACTGCCGACCCGGCTTGGCTACCCCGACTCATCGCCGATATCTGGTTTGAAGCGATGAGTCACGGACGTTTTGCCGCGGCTCTCGACGGCCGTGCTGTGTTGGTTCCTGTTCCGGGCAGCGCACCCGCGCCAGACGCGCGCTGTCTGGGAGAGCGGCTGGCGTGGTGTCTGAAGGAGGTTGGGCTGGCGGCGGAGGTCTGGCCGGTGTTGCGGCGCGGACGGGCCGTGAGGAAGTCTGCTTTTGCGGCTGCGGCCGAGCGCCCATCGGTGCTCGAGCATTACGATTCGTTTACCGTCGAACGCGTGGTCCCCGTCGGGGGGCGTACGGGGACAGCACTGCAGTTGACGCTGGTGGACGATGTGATTACGCGAGGGCGCACGCTGCTCGCCGCTGCGGGCAGGCTGCACGAAGCCTTCCCGAGCGCGCAGATCTGTGCATTCGCGGTCCTGCGTACCCTGGGCCGTGGCGAGGTGCTGCGCCACGTTCTCGATCCCTGCGAGGGCGAGATACGCTGGCTATACGGTGACGCGCGAAGGATTCCGTAGTCGGGGTACTGTGTCTGCAAGGTGCTGAAAATGCTGGAGTTCTGCTCCCAGTTGGTGCCCGGATTTGGTGCTCAATCTATGTGGAGTATGATGTGGATCACTATCCACAGTCGCTTCCACGGCCATGAAGACGATTCAGATGACCATTGATGACAGCCTGCTCAAGCTAGTCGATAAGATGAGCCGGGCCAGGCGGACGACCCGCTCTGCGTTCATCCGTGAAGCGCTGAAGGCCGAGATTCGACGCCAGCGCATTCGGGAAGACGAGACCCGGCATGCGGAGGGTTACGCCCGCCAGCCGGTGCTTTCCGGGGAATTCGATGTCTGGCTGAACGAGCAGGACTGGGGGGCGTCGTGAAGCGGGGTGACGTTTGCTGGTACACCTTCAAGACCCCCGACAAAAAGCGGCCCGTGCTGGTACTGACCCGCGAGTCCGCGATCGCGGTCTTGAACTCCGTCACGATCGCACCGATCACCTCGACGATCCGGAGCATTCCTACGGAAGTCGTGCTGACGAAGGAAGACGGGCTCCCATATACGTGCGCGGCGAACTTCGACAATCTGCAAACTGTTCCCAAGAGCCAGGTTGGTGATCGCATCACACAGCTGTCGCGACGGAGAATGAGAGAAGCGGCTGCCGCGGTTTCCTTCGCGCTTGCGCTGGACGAAGACTGAGCGCAATTCCGCGCTTCGGGCGTCAGGGTCCTCAGTTGGGAAGACTCGTGCTGAAGGCGAGCATCACGCCGCCGTGAACCGGCACCAGCGACATTTCCGTGCCTTCCTCTTCCTCGCGCTGCGCGCTGCGGTTCAAGACGAAGTGCGCCGTCGCCATGCCGAGCGCGCCGCCGGCCACGGTGTCGGATAGCCAGTGGGCGTTGTGTTTCAGGCGCAGGTAGGCGGTGCCGAAGCCGACGCCGTAGCCTATCGTGCGGCGGAGCCAGCGGTACTGCGGATTGCCGGACTCCGCGAGCACGGTGCCGACGGCAAAGGCCAATGTGGTGTGCTCCGAGGGAAAGGAGCTGCCGCCCTTGAACCAATGGTTGGGATCGGTCGTGGAGGCCGGGCCGGGGCGGCGGATGATGTACTTGAGGGCGTATACGCTCACCGCGCTCAGCCCGACGGACTCGGCCATGTTCCCGGCTTCGGTCTCGCCGGCGTGATTGCCGATGAGGTGCGCGTAACCCCATGTGCCGAGGAACAGTGCGGCGCTGGGCAGAACGTCCGTGAGCGCACCTGACTCCTTGGGTCCGAGGGGCGACTTCGTGTAGCTCTGGTCGAAATGCGTCCGAACCTGGGTGTCGTAGTGATGAGAGACGGCGATGGCTGCGACTGCGCCGCCGAAGAACTCCCAGTCGTGGGCATCCCAGTGGAGGGGGGCGGTGTAGTACGACTTCGCGTCCTCCAGCGTACGGGCGGCGAGGCTCTTGCGCGGCGGTGGATAGCGGATCTGCGAGCCCGGCTCCGTGGGCCCTTGCGACTGCTGCTGGGTCGTGTCCCCGGAGGAGGAGCTCGCTTCCTGCGCGTGGATGGCGGGTGCGGCCAGGGCAAAAGGCAGGTTCAGGGCCGCGCCCAGCAGGAGGGCGCGGCAAGAGCCGGTTCTCGTTTTCATCGGCGGATTCTACGGGAATTGAGTTATCCTAATTAGGAGTATATAATGTCCGTATCAGTATAAACCTGCCGCCGCACTCCCAGTGACCACGCTTGCCTACCCGGCCAGCCGCTATGACCCGTCCCCGCTCATCGACCTGCAATCCAAGGACGAGCGGGAGCGCCTGAGCCCCGGAGCGCTCAAGGCGTTCTTCAACATCATGGAGCGTTGGGCAGTGCGTGACGAGGATGCGAGGGTGCTTCTCGGGGGGGTGACCAACGGACCCTATTATGAGATGAAGAAGGACCCGGCGGGGCGCACACTGGAAGCGGATCGCCTGGTGCGCATCTCCTACCTGGTCGGCATCTTCAAGGCGCTCAACATCCTGCATTCGGAGCGGCTCGCCGACGAGTGGGTGCGGCTGGCGAACACCAATCGCATCTTTCGCGGCGCGACGCCGCTCGATTTCATGCTGAGCGGCGGCGTGCCGGCGATGCAGACGGTGCGGCGGCTGCTCGACGCCCGCCGGGGCGGCTTCTGAGCGGCCCGCGCGCGCAGCGAGTCATGGATGGCGAGCGGCGAGCGAGCGAAGGAGGGGTGCTGCCGGTCGCACTCGTCCGGCGCTACGACACCCACCGGCTGATTCCGTCGAAGTACAGCGAGGATGGCACCAGCGTCCTCGCCCGCATTGCGGATGACGATGCGCACCTGGCGGAGATATTCGACCTCGACCATGCCACCAATGAGCGGCTGCTCGCCGAGAATGACAGGCTGCCCGGGATCGGAGTGCACGAGCTCATCTTCGGCATTCCCTACTACCGGATCGTCAACGCCGCCTTCGCGCATGCCCACCCGCTGGGCGGGCGTTTCAACAGTCCGGAGCGCGGCGCCTGGTACACGGCGTTCGAGCTGAAGACCGCCCAGGCCGAAGTCGCTTTCCACAAGACCGTCCACCTTGCCGAGATCGGCCGTTTCGACGACGAAGTGACCTTCGACGATTACCTCTCCGACTTCAGCGCCGAGTTTCACGACCTGCGGCGCCCGGGCGCGTTCAAGGACTGCCTGGATCCTGACAGCTACGTGCAATCGCAGGCGCTGGCCGAGCGGCTGCAGGCGGCCGGCTCGCTCGGCGTGGTCTATCCCAGCGTGCGCCGGCCCGAGGGCACCTGCCTCGCTTGCTTCCGCCCCGCTCTGGTCGGCAACGTGCGCAAGGGCACTACGTACCGCTTCCGCTGGAGCGGCAACCCAACACCCACGATCGCGATCGCGTCGGCCAAACAGTAGGGTCCGAACGTGCCGCGGCCGCTCAATGCGAGCGCTGCAACACGATGACCAGCAGCGAGGCCAGCAGCGCCGGCGGCATCACGAGCGCTCCCAGCCTGAGGAATGTCAGGCCATCGAGATGCACCTTTTCCCGCCGCAGGGCGATGAGCCAGAGAATCGTGGCGAGTGATCCCGTCACGGAGAGGTTCGGGCCCAGGTCGACACCGACCAGCATGGCGTCCTTGAGCTGCGGGGAGACTTGCGCCCCGACGCCGATCGAGCCTGCAATCAGTGCGACCGGCAGGTTGTTCATCACGTTGGACGCGGCTGCCGTGCCGGCGCCGGCGGCGAGCGCGGCCGCATGTCCGGAGTGCTGCGTGAGTTGCTGCAGAGCGCCGCCGAGCAGGTCGAGCAGGCCCGTGCGTCCGAGTCCCGCGACCAGTACGAACAGGCCCGCCACCAGCGGGATCACTCCCCAGGAGACGCCCCTGATGATGTGCCAGGGGGAGCGACGATCGAGAACGAGTGCGAGCGCGGTAGTGATACCGCCGGCCGCGAATGTCGGCATGCCGAGCTCGAGGCCCGCGGCCGAAGCCCAGAGCAGCGCCACGGCGGTGAGCAGGATGCCGAGCGCGGCGAGACGCGCGCCTCGGGTCAGCGGCGGCAGCGGCACGCTGCTCGCGAAGGTTGCGCTCAATGCCCGCCGCTGCGTGGCCCGCAGCACGAAGAACGTCGCCGTGATGGCGACGAGTGAGGGCGCCATGAAGTTGGCGAGCCACACCGGCAGCGGCGGCAGATGGCTGGCGAATACGACGAGATTGGCGGGATTGGAGATCGGCAGGAGGAAGCTCGCCGCGTTGGCGATGAAGGCGCAGATGAGCAGGTACGGCAGCGGATCGGTGCGTGCCTTGGTGGCGGCCGCATAGACGGCGGGCGTCAGGACGACGGCTGTAGCATCGTTGGACAGCAGCGCTGTCACCCCGATCCCGACCAAGTAGACGAGCGCGAACAGCCGTGACGGCGCACCGCGCGCCCAGCGCACCGCCAGCGCCGCGACCCAGTCGAAGAGGCCCTCCGCGCGCGCGAGCTCCGCGAGCAGCATCATGCCGGCAAGGAAGAGATAGACGTCCGTGCCTGCAAGCACCGCCTCCCGGGCCTGACTCCAGGACACCAGTGAGCCGAGCACCAGCACGACGGCACCGGCCACGGCCCAGACCGCCTCCGGCAGCCCCCACGGGCGCGTGATGATGGCGAGGATCGCCAGGGCGGCGATCAGCCAGATGATCTCGTGCGCGAAGCTTGGCGGCATCTACCGTTATGGATGGCTCGAAACGCGAAGCCCGCGATTGGACCCGCGCGTGCCCGCCGCCGTCAAGCTTCACCGCCGGGGCCGGGAAACCTTGTCAGCTTACGACGCTCGTCGTAGAATAGATTCATGGCCACTTTCCGTCTGCCCGCGGACGACCTCGAATACGCCGTGCTTGCGGAGCTGTGGCAGCTCGGCGCCGCCTCGGTGCGCGAGCTGCACGATCGCCTCGGTGCCAAGCAAGGTCTGGTATACACCACTACTGCGAAGGTGATCGACCGCTTGCGCGAGAAGGGACTCATCCAACGCCAGCGCAGAGGAAATGCGTTCGTTTATCGCTCGCGAGTGGACCGTGAGGAAGTGGAGCGCGCCCGCGCCCGCAACGCGGTCACGCGCCTGCTCGGTGCGGCTCCGAGGGCGGCTGTGGCGGCGCTGGTGGAGGCGGTGGATGACGTAGATCCCGCCTTGCTCGAAGAGCTCGAGCGCGCGGTTCTCGCACGCAGGAGGACCAAGGATGGAGCGTGAGTCGCTGCTCCTGGTCCTGATGATTCTGCTCGGCGGGCTCGCCCTGCAGCCGCTCGTGTGGTGGCCGTCCGCAGGCGCCGCGGCGCCGCCAGCGCAGCTCGAGCGCAGGAGCTGGCGGCGAATGTGGTACCCGGTAGTGCCGACGCTCTTCGTGGCGGCGTGGCTGTGCGGGTGGGCGCTGCGGGAGCCGGACCCGGTGCGTGATCCGCTCGGCCGCTGGGTGCTGCTGGCGGCGTGGTTGCCGTTCGGCCTCATCTTCGCGCGCGCGGTGGCGCGGGCCATCTGGTCGCTGCTGCGCAATCCGATCGATTGCGGCATCTCCACGGTCGGCCTGATCCAACCGCAGGTGACGTTCTCGCCGTTTCTGGCCAAACAGCTCGACGATGGCGTGATCCGCGCGGCGCTCGCGCACGAGCGCGCTCACGCGATTCACCGCGATCCGCTGCGTATCTGGCTCGCGCAGCTCGTGACCGATCTGCAGTGGCCTTGGCCCTGGGCCGGCCGGCGCCTCGAGGTCTGGCTGGAGGCGCTCGAGCTCGCGCGGGATGACGAAGCCAGAGCCGAGGGCGCCGATGGGGCGGACCTGGCAGAGGCGGTGTTGGCATCCGTACGTTATCTCGAGCGCAGCGCGCCGCGGCGCGCGGGACTGCGCTTGCAGGGGACTCAGCTCGCCCATGCCCGCCTGATCGGCGGCTCGAGTGCGCTGCGTAAGCGGGTGGCGCGCATGCTCGCGCCGCTGCCGCAACAGTCCCGCGACGATTCAGCGGTCCGCACGCGTCTCGAGCGCGCGGGCACGCTGTTGGTTCCTCTACTTCTGGCCGCGCTGTTGCTGGGTGCGCTCTACGGTGAGCGCGTCATGCGGCCGCTGCTCGGAATGACTTCTTGAGGATCGCTCGCGGCTGCGCTCACGCCGCACTCGCAGCCCTCGCCATTACCGCTTCCGCCGCGACCTCCGCCGCCGACGCCAGTGCTGACGGTACGCTGACGGTACGGGAGCAGGCAGTGCCCGCAGAGTATGCGACGTACGCTCAGGTGCGGCCGATTACAGTCGTAGCGGTGCGGGCAGTGGAGCCCGGAACCGTGGCCGCGCTGCGAGTGGAGCCGGGATCGCCGGTCACGGCGGGCGAGCCGCTCGCGAGCCTCGCGGGACCGGAAATCCAGGCCCTGCTCGTCAGTCGGCAGGGCGCGGCGCGCAGCGCACGGACGCGGCTGACTGCCGCCACACGGGCGCTCACGGCCGAAGAGCGGCAGCTCGCCGCGCAGCTGAGCACCCGCCAGTCCGTGGCCGCCGCGCAGAGCGCCGTGGCGGCCGCCGCGGCCGGCCTGCAAACGGCGCAGGCACAATTGCGGGTCGCGCAGGACTTGATCGCGCTGCGCGCGCCTTCCGCCGGCACGGTGATCGCCGTCAATGCCGGGAGCGGTGAGCGCGTCATGCCCGGTCAGGCGGTGCTGACACTTCAGCCGAGCGGCAGTCTCTGGCTGGAGGCGGCCTACTACGGACCGGACGCGGCTGCGATTCGTGTCGGCATGCAGGGGCGCTTCGAGCCGGCCGCGGGCGGTGCTCCGGTGGCGGTGAGAGTCGCGAGCGTGCTTGCGGCGATGGGTACGGATGGCGGCGAGAAGGTTGGGTTGGTTGCGACCGGACCGGAGTCCGGGACGCGGCCGGCGCTCGCCGCCCCCTGGCTCGACGGCGAATGGGGTACCGTCACGGTCGTCGGGCCGGCGCAACCGATGATCGCCGTGCCCAGCGCCGCCGTGATCATCGATCGGGCGAAGTGGTGGGTGTTGGTGCGCACCCCGGCCGGAGACCGCCCGCAGCCTGTCGTGCCGGGCCCGACGCGCGGCTGGAGCACTTTCATCGAGAAGGGCCTCGAGCCCGGCCAGCGGGTCGTGGTGCAGAACGCGTACCTCGAGTTTCACCGCGGAATCGGGCAGCACTACACACCGGCCGACTGATCATGGCAACCGTCCGCCCCGTGCCGCGCGTGTTGACACGACCCGTGCTCTGGGCGCTGGCGCTGGTGACGCTCGCCGCAATCGCGGCCTATGCGTTTCTCGAGATTCCGGTGGAGGTGCTGCCGCAATTCGACTACCCGCAGATCAGCGTCGTCACTCACCTGCCGGGTACCACCGCCAGCGAGCTCGAGAGTCTCCTCGTGTATCCGCTGGAAGGACAGATCCTCACGCTGCCGGATCTCGCGAGCGTCCGCTCCGTGATGGGTCATGGGTTCGTGGAGATCGACGTCCGCTTCCGCCAGGGCACCTCCGCCGCGCTCGACCTCCAGGCCGTCAACGGGGCCATCGACCGCGCGCGCGGCGAGCTGCCGGCGGCCGCTCACCCCCTGGCGCAGATCATGGGCAACGCCATCAACGAGGTCGCCGATTACACCGCGCAGATTCCCGCCGGCATTGCGCCGGCGGAAGTGCAGCGCGCGGTGCTCGCGAGCGTGGCGCCGGCACTGCGGGCATTGCCCGGAGTGCAGTTCGTGAACGTCTATGGCGCGGGCGAGGAGGCGCTGTGGATTCAGCCGGACCTGGATGCGATGCGCCGTTATGGCGTGTCGGTCACGGCGATCGCGCAGGCGGTAAAGTCGGACGTTCTGTTGGAACCCGCCGGCTACACGACGCAGGGGCACAACGACGTCCTCATCGAGGTGCGGCATCTGCCCGTGCACAGCGCGCGGCTCGCGGCCCTGCCGGTGCGCGGCGCAAATGGCCCGATTCCGCTCGGCGCCCTGGCGCGCATCGTGCGCGCGCCGATTCCAACCCAGAACGCCGTCGCTCTCGATGGCCGCCCGAGCGTGGCTCTGACGGTAGTCAAGCAGCCCGGCAGCGCAACCACGCCAGTGACGGAGGCAGTCGCGGCGGTCCTGCAGCAGACGGCGCGCGAGCTGCCACCCGGAGTACGCTGGGTGCGCGTCTACGACCAGGGATACCTCGTGCACCTCGTGGGCGCGGACCTCGGCCGCAACCTCCTCATCGGCATGGCTCTCGCCGTTGCGGTGCTCTTCTGGGTCCTGGGCGCCGGACGCGCGATCTGGGTGCTCGCCTGCAGCATTCCGCTGTCGCTCGCGCTCGCCATCGCAGCGCTCTACTTCTTCGGGCAGGACCTCAACCTGATGACTCTCGGTGCGCTGACCGTCGCCGTGGGTCTGCTGGCCGATGACGCCATCATCGTCCTGGAGAGCATCTACCATTGTTGGGACGAGGGTGACGGACACTGGGAGGGCATCCGGCGGGGCCTGAGGAGCATCGTCATCCCGGACATCACCGGGACACTCACCAATGTCTCGATCTACGTCCCGCTCCTCTTCGTCGGCGGGCTGGTGGGACTTTTCTTCATTCCGTTCTCCGTGGCGATGATCTTTGCGCTGCTGGCGTCGCTCCTCGTCTCGATCAGTCTCATCCCCATGGGTCTCGGCTTCATCGGCGAGCGCCCGAGCGGCGCCGCCACCGGCGGGCAGCGGTTGCTCGAGCGCTTGCGGCGCTGGAACGAGAGGCTGTTCGAGCTCGTCGCGCGCACGCCGCGCCTGAGCCTGGCGATCACCTTCGGGGTGCTGGCCGTGAGCCTGATCGCGCTGCTGCTGGTGCCGATCGATTTCCTGCCGCTGCCCAACGAGGGCGTGCTGCTCGAGTCCTTCACGCTGCCTCCCGGCAGCTCACTGCTCGATTCGCGCCTGGCCGCCGATGACATGAGCCGGCGCCTGCTCGCCGATCCGGCGGTGGCGCATGTATATGCCCGAGTGGGCTCGCCGGAGAGCACCACGTATCCGGAACCCGCCTATGCGGGCGAGCTGATGGTTGCTCTCAGGTCCGGGCTCGGCGTCAACGCACTCGATCGGATCGGCAGACGGATCAGGAAGGAATCGCAGCTCGAGGGAGTACAGCTCTCGGTCGATACCCCGACGGTCGAGCGGCTCGGTGAGAGCCTGTCGGGCCTGCCGCAGCCCTTCGTCATCCATGTCTTCGGCAGTGACGTGCCGGAGATGCGGCGGCTCGCGGAACAGATCAGCGCGAGGTTGCGGCCGATTGCGGCGCTCTCCGGCATCTTCGACAACGACGGCTACCCCGTCACCCAGCTGCGGATCGAGCCTCGTGATGATGCGCTCGCAGCCTACGGCCTGACGCCGGCGCAGCTCTATGCGCAGCTCGATCCGCTGTTGAATGGCGATGTTCTGGCCAGGATCCCGCAGGGCAACGTGCCTCTCGAGCTGTACGTCCGCCTGGCCGACGCCCCGCAGCGATCGCTTGCGGAGCTCTCGAGTCTGCCGATCCGGACCGATGGCTGGACCCCGCTCGGCCAGCTGGCGAGACTCGATCTCGTCGCCACACCGAATCAGCTCGAGCACGTGGCCGGAGCACGGGCACTCGATATCCTGGCGACACCCACCGGAGCACTCGGCGGCACCGTTGCCGCCGCCCGCAAGGCGCTCGCCGGTCTCGAGCTGCCGCCCGGTTATCGCATCGCCTTCGGCGGACTCTATCCCGAGCTCAAGCGGGCTGTCGTGGGCGTTGCGGTCGCCGCCGCGGCCGCCTTCGTGCTGATGGTCGGCATTCTCCTCCTGCAGTTCGACGGCCTGCTCATCCCCGGCCTCCTGCTGCTCGAGATACCCCTGGCCGTCACCGGCGGAACCGTGGCGCTCATCGTGAGCGGTGTCGGACTCAATGCCGCCGGCCTGATCGGTTTCCTGACGCTGATCGGCATCGGCCTGCGCCACAGCATCGTGCTGCTCGACCGCGCCAAGCTGAACGAGGACGCCGGCATGGCGCCCGAGCAGGCGGTGCGGGAGGCCATTCACGTCCGGTTCCGCCCCATCGTGCTCACGGCCGCCACGGCGATCCTCGGCATGCTGCCAACCGCGATCGGCTTCGGTCAGGGCGCGGCGCCGGAGCAAGGCCTGGCGGTCGTCATTCTCGGTGGCCTCGCCTGGAGTGCGATCCGCAGCACCAACCTCATTCCGGCCCTGTACCTGCACTGGCGGCAGCGGCAGCTCGCGCAGGAGCGGGCCGGATGAGCGGCCGTTTCGTCGCGGTGCTGGCGGCCTGCGCGTCGCTTCTCTGCGGCTGCGCGCTGTACCACTCCGAGCCGCTCCCCACGTCTGCCGATCTCGCGCCCTTGCCGTCGCTCACCGTACCGGCCGCGAGCTTCGGCCTGCCGGGGTTGCGGCCCGCACCCTTCGATCCGGCGCGAGGCCTCACCGAAACCAACATCATGACGCTCGCGGTTGCGGACAATCCGCAGCTCAAAGCCGAGCGGCTGCGCGCGGGTGTGGCGCGCGCACAGCTGCTCGAGGCAGGGCTGCTGCCCGACCCGCAGCTCGCGGGCGGAATGTCCTGGTCGGCCGTCCGGACCGGTTACGATGCCGCGCTCGCGGAGGACATCCAGGCCTTGGTCACGCGGGGAGCGGCGAGCCAGGCGGCCGCGGCGCACGCGCGTCAGGTCAACCTCGAGATCCTCTGGCGGGAGTGGCAGGTCGCGGAACGGGCGCAGGAGCTCTACATCGAGGCCGATGCGCTGGATGCGCTGCGCGGGGGGCTGGCCGAACGGCGCGCGCTCCTCGGCACGCTCTATCGCCGGGATGAGGCCTCGCTCGAGAGAGGCGAGATGATGGCCGCGGACGCGGCAGCGGACTTCGAGGCCCGGCGGGCCGCGGAAGCGGACTGGCGCTCTTTCGAGCTCGAGGACAACCGCGCGCGGCACGCGCTCGATGAGCTGCTCGGCCTGAAGCCCGGCGTGCGGTTGCGCTTGCGGGCAGGCGGCACGATGCAGCGGCCACTGTCGGCCGTCGAATACCGCGCCGCGCTTGCGGGCCTGCCGCGGCGGCGGCCTGACCTGCTGGCCCTGCAGGCGGGATACCGCAGCCAGCAGCAGAAGTTGCGCGCAGCGATCCTGGCGCAGTTTCCGCTCCTCACCGCCGGTGTCGAGAAGGCGCGCAGCGCCGAAGAGGGGGTGCAGACCCTCGGTTTCAACGTAAACCTCACGCTGCCGGTGTTCGATCGCAACCGCGGCGCGATTGCCATTGGGCGCGCGACCCGGGCCCATCTGCGCCAGAGCTACCAAGCGGAGCTCGACGAAGCCGAGAGTCAGGCCGACCAGATCCGCGGCGCAGCGCAGATCATGCGAGGCCAACTCGGCATGCTCGAGGCGAGGCTGGGGAGTCTCGGCCGCACCGCGGCGGCGGCCAAGGCGAGCCTCGGGCGCGGCGAGCTCGGGCTCCCTGCCTACGCGCGCGTGCAATCCAACTTCCTGGCCGCTCAGGCCGAGATCATCCACCTGCGCGCCTCGCTCGAGCAGGCGCAGGCCGCGCTCGGTTTGCTGCTCGCGGTACCGCTCTGAGGACCGGAAGCGGCGGGCGTGTTGGCGGCCGGCCTGCTGCTGGTGCGCGGGCTGACCGGCGGCTCCCGGTCACACTGAGTCCGCTACAGCTCGCCGCGCGCCGCGAGCGCCTTGATGCGGTCCGCCGTGCGGCAGGCGATGGCCTGGATGGTCAGTGAGGGGTTGACGCCGCCCACGGTGGGGAAGACCGAGCCGTCGCAGATCCAGAGGTTGGGAATGTCCCAGGAGCGGCAGTCCGCATCGACGACGCTCGTGCGCGGATCATCGCCCATCCGGGCGGTGCCGTTGAGGTGACAGGTGTCGTCGGTCTCTTCCCAGATGTCGCGCGCGTCCAGCGTATCCATGGCGCGATGGAGGAATTGCAGCGCGTGGCGGATGAGGCGCCGGTCGTTGTCGCAGTAGGAGTACGTGACTCGCGGGATGGTCAGGCCGTACTGATCCTTCTCCTCGGCCAGACTCACCCCGTTGCGCTCCTGCGGCAGGCATTCGCCCACGATCTTGAGCCCCACCTGGTGGTTGTACTCCTGCATGCTGGCGCGCAGCCGCTTTCCCCAGAGCCCGCGCTTGCCGGAGACGACCCGTGACCACAGCATCGGCAGCGGACCCTGGCTCATGTAGGCGTAGCCGCCGAAGAAGTCCTTGCCGCGGTCGGTGTAGTTCCAGTGCTCGGTGATGGCCAGTGACGGCGGCCCCTTGTAGGCGCGGACCTCGCGGTCGAGGAGACCCCACACCGCCTGATTCGCCTGCACCATCAGGTTGCGGCCCACGAGCCCGGAGGAATTGGCGAGGCCGTGCGGGTAACGGCCGCTGGCGGAATTCAACAGCAGGCGCGGTGTCTCGATGGCGTAACCCGCGACTACGACATTGCGGGCCCTCTGGAAATGCCAGCGGCCCTGCCGGTAGAAGCGCACGCCGGTGACCCGTCCGCTCGTGTCGTGCGCCACCTGGCCGACCATGGCAAGGTCGCGAATCTCCGCGCCCGCCGCAAGCGCGCGCGGTAGCCATGTGACGAGCACGCTCTGCTTGGCGTTGGTGGAGCAGCCGATGACGCACATGCCGCGGTAGACGCAGGGGTGCGCATGGCCGCGAGGGGCGGACAGCGTCGCAAGCGGCGTGGGCGCCCAATCGATGCCGAGCGCTTCGGCGCTCTGTGCGAGAGCGAGCGCGGCGGCATTGAGCTCGTGAGGACGGTAGGGATACCGCGGACGCTTCGGTCCCCAGGGATAGCGTACGGGGCCGGAGATCTGCAGTGTGTTCTCGACCTCGCGGTAGTACTTCCACATCTCGCGCCAGTCGAGCGGCCAGTCGGCGCCATAGCCGAGAAGGCTGCGGGACTTGAACCACTCCGGCCGGAAGCGCAGCGACACCATCGCGAAGTGCACGGTCGAGCCGCCGACCGACTTGCCGGAGTTGTTGCCGCCGAGCTGCAGCGGGTTCTCGCCGTCGACGATCCGCTCGTCGGTCCAGTAGAGCTTCTCCTGGTGGTGCTCGTCGGAGGCGAAGTCCTCGAGCGGCCGCCAGTAGGGCCCGGCGTCGAAAGCCACGACGGAGAAGCCATGCTCGGCGAGCCGGCAGGCGAGGGTGCCGCCGCCCGCGCCCGTACCCACGATCGCGAAATCCACCGGCTCATCGAGCGAGTACTCGCGCATCGGCGCCCAGCCTCCGGCCCGGAACACATCCGGGGCGCGACCGCCGGTCGCGCGGGGAGCGGCGGCCGCATCGGCTGGCGGATGCGCGTCGCTCTCGAGTGCCCGCCGCGCACGCCGTACCGGTCTCGCGGCCGCGCGCGCCAGGGCCGCGTTCTCCCGATATGCAGTACTCTCGCGTCCGGGCCGTGCCTCGGAAGCTTCCCACGGGTCGCGGCGATCGTAATCCATGCGCACGTAACCGCGCGGGCTTGCGGGGCCGCCGTAACCGATCTCGCTCCAAGCCGTGGGGTGCGCGTAGTAGTCCGCGACCACATCGTGCAGCAGCCGCTTGCTGAAGAATTGCGCGGGTGGCATGTCGCCCCAGGCCGGGTCGCGCAGCTCCCCCTGTTGGCAGAGGTGCAGGAGGTTGGCTTGCGCGGCTGCCGGGAGCTCGTGGAAGCGGCGGCCGTGCCGTACGACCGATTCCGCATCCAGCGCGAGGAGTGCCCGGCGCCAGGCTTCGCGCGGTGGCGGCAGCCGCGAGTCGCGGAAGCCGTCGCGGGCATTCTTCGCCAGCTTCAGATCCAGCATCGCCGCGAGCGGAACCTCGCCTGCTTTGCCGCTCTCCTGCGCCAGGATGCGCGCGCAGATGGCGAGAACCGCAGGCCATTCCGTGTCGGAAAAGAATGTGTGCCGGGCGGGGTCGAGCGCCAGACGCTCGTCAATCACGCGTCGGGTCTGCTCGTTCCACGATGGCGAGTCGCGCTTCGCCAGCACGTCATAGCCGGGATACCGCTCAGGCAACTCGCTCGGTCTCCTCGATGAGCGCCAGCGCGGCGAGCCCCGTGAGCGCGAGTCCGGTGAAGCTGGGCGGTGCCGGCAGCGGCGGACCGTTGAGCACGTTCTGGGTCCAGTTGCGCCAGCCGCCCATGTTGCGCGAGACCCCGTATGCGTGCAGGCCGACGCCGGCAAAGCCCAGAAAGGCGGTGAGCCTGAGCCACCAGCGGGCGAGGCGATGGGTTCTGCGGCTGGGCGAGATCGCGGCCGCGCCGAGCAGCGTCGCGGCGATTGGCGGTACGCTGACGGGAAGGATCATGGCGAGGTTGTGGTAGGCGCCGCGGAAGTGCAGCAGCGCTGCCTCGCCGACGGTGCCGATGAGACCTGCGGCGCTCACGGCCGCAATGAGGCGCTGCACAGGGACGCCGAGCGTCTTATCCGTGCGGTGACGCTCGAGGGTGCGCGCCTTTTCCGCACCGCGGCCCAGAAAGCCCGCCAGCGTCAGGGCGAACGGCGCGCCGATGGGTGCCGCATAGAAGAGATTGAGCCACGACCAGCCGCCGGGGCGCTTGTTGATGTTGTAGGCGTGAAATCCCAGACCGGCGATGCCGGTGACCGTGGCGAGCGCATAGATCGCATCTCTTGCGGGATGACGCCCCGCGCGCCGGTCCACGGCACCGTGCAGGCTGCCGCCGAGCGCGAGCGCCGCCGATGCGAGCGGAGCGTACATGGCCCGGTTGTGGTACGAGCCGCGATAATGCTCTACGGCGCTGTCCGCCAATACCGCCAGGGCGAGGAGCGCGGCACCGAGGTTGAGTTGCCGCGCGGCCGTGCCGAGCGCCGGACCGCGCTCACCCACTCTTGTGTCCCGGCAGGAGCGAGGCGAGCTTCTGGCGGGCGGCACCGACGATGGCGCGCTTCTCGTGCGGGTCCCCCTTGAGCAGTGCCTCCGAGAAGTGCACCGCCTGCTCGAAAGTGATGTGCGGCGGCAGGGGTGGTACCTCCGGGTCGGTCTTCACCTCGAGCACTACCGGCCGGCGCGCCGCCAGTGCCCGCTCCCAGGCCGGCGCGAGCGCCTCGACGCGGTCGACGAAGATGCCCTCGAGTCCGATGAGCTCGGCGAAGCGGTGATAGGGCACATCGGGGATCTGTTGCGAGGCGTCATACTTCGGATCGCCGTTCATCACCCGCTGCTCCCAGGTGACCTGATTGAGATCGCAGTTGTTGAGCACGCAGACGATCCAGCGCGGGTCGGCCCACTCCTGCCAGTACTTGGCCACGGTGATGAGCTCCGCCATGTTGTTCATCTGCATGGCGCCGTCACCGACCAGCGCGATCACCGGCCGGTCCGGATGGGCGAACTTCGCGGCGATGGCATAGGGCACCGCTGCGCCCATGGAGGCCAGGCCGCCGGAGAGCGAGGCCATCATGCCGCGCCTGATCCTGATGTCGCGTGCCCACCAGTTGGCGCAGGAGCCGGAGTCGCTCGTCAGAATGACGTGCTCGGGAAGGCGAGAGGAGAGCTCCCAGGCGATGCGCTGCGGGTTGATGGGGTTCGCCGGCTGCATCGCCCGCTCCTCGAGCGTGCGCCACCATTTCTCCATGCCGGCGGCGATCTCCTTGCGCCAGGAGCCGTCCGCCTTCTGCTCCAGCAGCGGCAGGAGCTCGCGCAGGGTCTCGGCCGCATCGCCCACCAGGTTGACTTCCATCGGATATCGCAGCGACAGCATGTCGGGCGCGATGTCGATCTGCACGCCGCGCGCCTGACCCTCCTTCGGCAGGAACTCCGAATAAGGGAAGCCCGAGCCGACCATGAGCAAGGTGTCGCACTCCATCATGAGCTTGAAGCTCGGCTCCGTGCCGAGAAGGCCGATGGAGCCGGTGACCCAGGGCAGATCGTCGGGGAGTACCGCCTTACCGAGCAGCGCCTTGGCGCAGCCGGCGCCGAGGCGGTCGGCGACGGCGATCACTTCGTCGCTGGCGTCCAGCGCGCCAGCGCCCACCAGCATTGCAATCTTCTTGCCGCTGTTGAGCACTTCGGCGGCGCGCCGCAGCTCCGATTCGTACGGGATCGTTTTTGGACGCGTGAAGCCGATGCCGGAGTGCAGCGTGCCATGCGCGCGCGGCGGCTCCTCGTAGCTCGTCTCCTGCAGGTCGCTGGGCAGGATGATGGCCGTCACGCGCCGCTCGCCGAGGGCGGTGCGGATGGCCCGATCGACCAGATGGCGGACCTGCGCCGCCGAGGAAGCCTGCTGCACGAAGGCGCCCGCCACGTCCTTGAAGAGACTGGGGAGATCGATCTCCTGTTGGTAGTGACCGCCCATCGCGGTGCGCGCCTGTTGGCCGGCGATGGCGAGCACCGGCATGTGATCGAGGCGAGCATCGTACAGTCCCGTCACCAGATGCGATGCGCCCGGACCCGAGGTGGCGATGCAGACGCCCAGCTCGCCGCTGAACTTCGCATATGCGGAGGCCATGAACGCGGCCATTTCCTCGTGGCGGGCCTGGATGAAGCGGATCTTGCCGCCGGAGCGATTGAGCGCGCCGAACACGCCGTTGATGCCGTCTCCGGGGTATCCGAACATCACACGGACGCCCCATGCATGCAGCCGCTCGACGAAGTAGTCGCTGACCGTCTTGGCCATCTCGGAAACCTTCCACGGGGCGAGTGCACCCCGTCCTGGGTGTGGACGTTCCGAGAAGAACACGCCGTGGCGTGTGATGTTCCGCCGGTCGCGGCGCAGCTCAGGCCGCTGCCGCGCGGCGCGCGCTCAGGTCTGCAGCTCGGGCCGGCGGCGTTGCAGACTCGGCAGCCAGCCCTCGAGCTCGTTGCCGGGCATCGCCTTGGCGAGGAGCCAGCCCTGCGCGAGCTTGCAGCCGTACTGGCGCAGCAGCCGCCAGTCCTGCAGGCTTTCGACGCCTTCGGCCACGGTCTCGATGCCGAGCTGACTCGCCATCTCCAGGGCCGAGCGCAGGATCACCTGCAGGCTGTCGCGCTCGTGGGCGCCGTGCACGAACGTGCGATCGATCTTCAGCTCGGTGAAGGGGATGCGCGCGAGCTGTTGCATGGAGGAAAAGCCCGTGCCGTAATCGTCGAGCGACAGGCGAAAGCCCCGCAGCCGCAGCCGCGTCAACACGCCGAGGGCGATCGCCAGATCGCGCAGCAGCGAGCTCTCGGTCACTTCGAGGACGATCTGCTCCGCCCGCAGGCCGTGCTGCTGCTGCAGCTCGGAGATCTCCTGCACCAGCTCGCCGCGCTCGAGGAGGATGGGCGATAGGTTGATGGCGATGGAGAGATCGAGGCCGTGACGGTTCCAGAGCGCCGTCTGGCGCATGGCCGCATCCATCACGTGCAGCGTGAGCTCGCGGATGATGCCGTGTTGCTCCGCCACCGGAATGAACACATCGGGCGCGATCCAACCCTGCTTCTCGTCGTGCCAGCGGGCCAGCGCCTCGACGCCGCGGATCAGCCCGGTGTCGATCTCCACCTGGGGATGGTAGTGGACCGAGATATCACCGCGGGCCAGGGCGGCGCGCAGGGCCTCGGGGTCGACGTCCTGGCGCCGTGCCGGCCCTTTGTTCTCGACCGCGGCGTGCAGCTTGTTCTGCAGCAGCGCGGCCAGGCTCGCCAGCGTGAGCGGCTTCTGCAGCGCGCCGAGGATGCGCAGGCCGAGGGCGGTGCCCATGTCCTGCACCGAGTTCATCAGGGCGCGCTCGCGCGAGGAGGCGAGGATGATCGGTGCCCGCGTGCCGCGGCCGCCGAGCTCCGAGAGGAGCTCGGGACCGTCCATCATGGGCATCTCGAGATCGATGATGAGAAGCGCGGGCGGAGCCGGGAGCTTGTCGAGCAGCGTCAGCGCCTCGCGGCCGTTGGCGGCTTCATGCACTTTGGGGATACGGAGCTCGCGGCACAGGGCGACACCGATGCCGCGCTGGACGCCGCTATCGTCCACGATCAGCACGGAATCGATGGTTTGCAGCCCGTTGCCCGACGACATGGTATTCGCAACCCCGCGCCGCCCTCCCTGCACGGGGCGACATCTAATCAACGGTTTATCGACCCCCCGGGGGACGGACTTGAGTCACGGGACGAGCACCAAGTGCGATGTGCGTCACGTTCGGCATGTTCTTCGGGCACCAGCGGTGCACAATCCGCGACGGACCGAAGGCGCTTGTGAGACATAATTCCCGGGAGTGGAGCATGAACGACGCCGCCATCACTTGGCCTGCTCTCTCGTATCCCGCCTGGCGCGACACCGCCACGACCTTGCACCTGTGGACGCAGATCGTGGGAAAGGTGCGGCTGGCGCTGACGCCTTGGGTCAACCACGGCTGGCAGGTACCGCTCTACGTCACCGCCCGCGGCCTCGGGACCTCGCCGATTCCGGCTGGCGGCGAGATCTTCGAGATCGAGTTTGATTTCATCGCGCATAGGCTCATCGTGCGGGCGAGCTGGGACGCCGAGCGGACGATCCCGCTCGAGCCGCAGGCGGTCGGCGATTTCTACCGCCGAGTCGCCGATCTCCTCGATGATATGGGAATCGAGGCGTGCATCGGTGAGATACCTAACGAGATAGCGAACCCGGTCCCATTCCCGCAGGACCGGCTCCATTGCACTTACGACCCGCGCGCGGCGCACGTCTTCTGGCGCGTGCTGGTGCAGGCCGATCGCCTCTTCAAGCTGTTCCGCACCGGCTTTATCGGCAAGGCGAGTCCGGTGCACTTTTTCTGGGGAAGCTTCGATCTCGCGGTGACCCGCTTTTCGGGACGTCAGGCGCCGCTGCATCCCGGCGGCGTGCCGAACCTTCCGGACGCGGTAACGCGCGAGGCGTACTCCCACGAGGTCAGCAGCGCCGGCTTCTGGCCGGGCAACGACGCTTTCCCGCAGGCCGCTTTTTATTCCTACGCTTATCCGACACCGGATGGCTTCAGCCGCGCGTCAGTGCCTGCGGGCGCGCGCTTCGAGCCGAGCCTCGGCGAGTTCATCCTGCCCTACGACTCGGTCCGCGCGGCCGCGGATCCGGATGCCCTGGTGCTCGATTTCCTTGCGAGCACGTATGCAGCGGCAGCGGACGCGGGCCGCTGGGATCGTGCCGCGCTCGAGTGCGCGCTGGGTGCTGTCGCCCGGGTGCGTCAGCTTTGAGCGGCCTGGGCGCGGCAGCACGAGCGCGAATTCTGCGGCGGAGTTCCTGGCGCCGCAGCACTGGAGGGCGTAATCAGCCTGCCCAATGCGCGGAATCTTCGGCATCCTCGGCACTTTTCTCGCCGGCTCACTCGGTTGGACGATCGGGGATCTCATCGGGCTTGGGACGGCCGTCGTGCTGAGCGCGATCGGCAGCGGCGTCGGCCTCTACTATGGACGCAAGCTGTTCGACCAGTGGGTCGGTTAGGCTGCCCTCAGCCCCGACCGACGTACGGCATCTTCGTCGCCATGACGGTCATGAACAAGACGTTCGCATCGAGTGGCAGATCAGCCATGTAGAGAACCGCATCCGCCACATGCTTGAGGTCGAACTGCGGCTCGGGGACCCGCGAGCCGTCGGCCTGCAGGGTGCCGTGACTCATCGGCGAGGTCATGTCGGTCGCCGTGTTGCCGATGTCGATCTGGCCGCATGCGATGTCGTACTTCCGCCCCTCGAGAGATGTCGCTCTGGTCAAGCCTGTGAGCGCATGTTTCGATGCCGTGTAGGCGACCATCCAAGGCCGCGGGACCGTGGCGGAGATCGAGCCATTGTTGATGATGCGCCCGCCGGACGGGCTTTGCTTCTTCATCAGGCGGAAGGCCGCCCGGGTACAGAGGAACGCGCCCGTGATGTTGGTATCGATGACGGACTGCCACGCGGCGAGCGGCGTCTCATCGAGCGGCGCCGGCGGCGAGGCGATGCCGGCGTTGTTGAAGAGGAGGTCGAGCCGGCCGAGCTCGGCCTCGATGCTGGCGAAGAGGGCGTCCACCGCGGCTTCGTCCGCTACGTCGCACTCCAGCGGAATGCAGCGCGAGCCCGCCTCTCGCGCGGCCTGCTCGAGGGGCGCCCGGCGGCGGCCGGCCATGACCACGGTCCACTGATCTCTCGCGAGGGCCATCGCGACCGAGCGTCCGATGCCCGAGCCCGCGCCGGTGACGAGAGCGACCCGGCGCCGCGCTGATTCTGCTGGCATGAAGCTCACCTCCGCTGGCTGAGAGGCGATTGTGACGCAGGCTCGGTTGACTTGCGAGCCGGCCTCAGTCCGCGAGCACGAAGCCATGGGAGCCGTCCGCGCGCAGCCGCGGCCGGGCAGCGAGCAGCGCTCGCGTGTAGGCATGGGCCGGAGCGGAGAAAATCTCCGTCACCGGTCCGCATTCCACCACTTCACCGCGGCGGAGGATGGCGACGCGGTCGGCTATCCGCTCGACGGCGCCCAGGTCGTGTGAGATGAAGACGCAGGTGAGGTCACGCGCGCGCTTGAGGCTGGCCAGCAGATCGAGGATCTGCTTCTGGATCGTCGCATCCAGGGCGGCGACCGGCTCGTCGGCGATGACCAGATCGGGCTGCACCGCCAGTGCTCTGGCGATGCAGAGGCGCTGCCGTTGTCCGCCCGACATCTGATGCGGATAACGGTGCTCCAGGCCCCCGAGCCCGACCTCGCGCAGGGCGGTCATCGCCAGGTCGCGGCGGGCCGCGGGTTTCAGCCCCTTCCTGACGCTGAGGCCTTCGCCGACTGCATCCAGGGCGCGCAGCCTGGGATCGAGCGACGAGTACGGGTCCTGGAAGATCATCTGCGCGCGGCCGCGGATCAGGCGCAGCGACTTGGCGTCGCGGGCGCGAAGCTCGATGCCGTTGTAGGCGATGCGGCCCGATGCCAGAGGCACCAGGCCCAGAAGGGCGCGGCCCAGCGTCGTCTTGCCGGAGCCGGATTCGCCCACGATGGCCAGGGTCTCCCCTGCGCTGACTTGCAGGGAGATGCGCTTCAATGCTTCGTGCGGCTTTGGCCGCCGCAGGAGCGACTGGCGCGCGCGATAGAGGACTCTGACCTCCTCCATGACCACGAGGGGACTGCGGCGGCTCGGCTCCGTCGTCGCCGAGTGCTCCACGGCGGCCGACGCCAGCAGCCGGCGCGTGTAGTCGTTTCTCGGTGCTTCGAGCACGGTACGAGTGGGGCCTGTTTCGAGCACCTCGCCGGCGCACATGACGGCGACGTCGTCCGCGTACTTCGCGACGAGCCCCAGATCGTGCGTGATGAAAAGGACCGTCGTGCCCATCTCGCGGGCGAGCTCGATCATGACATCCAGCACCTCCTTCTGGACGAGAGCGTCGAGAGCCGTTGTCGGCTCGTCCGCGATGAGGAGCCGGGGCCGCGGCAGCAGAACGGAAGCCAGCATGATGCGCTGGCGCATGCCGCCGGAGAACTCGTGCGGGAAGCGCAGCAGGGCGGCCTCCGGATCGGGTATGCGGACACGCGCCAGCAGCTCATGGGCTGCGTGTCGGATCTGACCCTGCGTGAGCGTTGTGTGCAGGCGCATCGCCTCACCGATCTGGGCCCCGATCCTCATCGACGGATTGAGCGAAGTCATCGGCTCCTGGAAGATCAGGCCGACCTTGCAGCCACGCACCGCACGCCACTCGCCGCGGGATGCGCGAGTGAGGTCGCGGCCATCGAGGGCGAGCTCGTCGGCGCGCCACCTCGCGGCCGGCGGCAGCAGCCCGATCAGAGTCCGGCCGAGCAGGGTCTTGCCCGAGCCGGACTCGCCGACGAGGGCGAAAACGCGTCCCGGATCCAACTGCAGGGAGACGTTCTTGAGGATCTGCCGCTCGCCGCCCGCGCCGTCGGGCAGGTGGACGTCCAGGTTGCGCAACGCGAGAAGCGGGGTCGCGAGTGCCATCAACGCTCCAATCCCGGGTCGAACCGCTCGCGCAACTCGTCACCGGCGAAGTTCATGACGATGACGCAGAGCGACAGAGTCATGCCCGGGAAGATGCCCAACCACGGTGCGCTGGTGATGAACGACCTGCTGTCCGCCAGGAGGCCGCCCCACGTGGCGGTGGGCGGGGGCGCGCCGAGTCCGAGGAAGCTCAGCGCGCTTTCGGTCAGCAGCGCCTGCGCACCCAGGGTGACGGCCAGCACGAGCACCGGCGCGGCGCAGTTGGGCGCAATGTGTCTGCAGAAGATCGCGAGCTCGCGGACACCCAACATGCGCGCCGCATGTACGTAGTCCCGATCACGTATCGAGAGAATGGCGCCGCGCATGACCCTTGCAACCGATGGCGCCGACGCGAGGCCTACGGCTACCGCGACTCCCCAGGCCGACGGCCCGAGAGCGGCCATGATGAGGAGCGCCGTGAGCAGGGCCGGCATCGCTGCCAGCGAATCCGTCACTGCCGAGACGGTGCTGTCGATCCAGCCCCCGCAATAGCCCGCGACGCCGCCGAGCAGCACACCCGCGAGCAGGGCGAGGAGGGTGGCTGAGCTGCAGACACCGAGGCTGAGAGGGCCGGCGGCGAGCACGCGGCTGAAGAGATCGCGGCCATATTGGTCGGTTCCGAACCAGTGCGCCGCTGACGGCGCCTGCAGCACCTGGTCGAGGTTGACCGCCAACGGATCCGGGAGCGGTGCGAACGCAATCACGACGGCCGCAAGGGCAAGCGCGGCGCCGAGGAGCAGCCACAGGCGCGCCGGGGAAATGCGCAACCCGCGCTTCACAGGCGCACCCGCGGATCGAGCAAAGGGTAGAGCAGGTCGACAATGAAATTGACCGCGATGTAGATGCAGGCGATGAAGAGGGCGATGCCCTCGACGACCGGATAGTCGCGGGCATAAATGGAGTAGACGAGGAGCCGCCCGAGACCCGGAAGGGTGAATACCGTCTCGATGACCGCGGCGCCCGCGAGCAATGTCCCGAGCAGCCATCCGGCGAACGTAATCGTCGGTGTCAGAGCATTTCTGAGCACGTGGCGCAGTAGGACCGCGCGATCACTGAGCCCTTTGGCATACGCATGGGTCACGTAGTCGCTGCGCAGCACCTCCATGGCCGAGGCGCGCATGAGCCGCACGAAGCTCCCCGTCTGCGCCAGCGCGAGGCAGGTGACGGGCATGACCAGATACAGCAGACCGCCGTAGCCGACCGTCGGCAGCCAATGCAGGCGAATGCCGAACACCAGGATCAGCAGCAGTCCCACCCAGAAGCTCGGCACGGACATCACGAGCACCGAGACGAGCACGATGGAGCGGTCCGTGGCCATGCCGCGTCGCCACGCGGCTGCCAGGCCCGCCGGGGCCGCGGTCACGAGCGCGAGTGCCATTGCCAACAGCACGACTCGCGCAGTGACGGCGAAGCGCTGCGCGATGAGCTGCGTGACGGGTTGTCCCGTCACGATCGAGTGACCGAGATGCAGGGTGAGCACGGATTTCAGCCACAGCAGGTACTGGATCGGCAGCGGCTGATCGAGGCCCAGGCCGTGGCGCGCCGCGGCAAGGGCCGCAGGATTCTGGATGTCGCCCACCATCAGGAGTGCGGGGTCGCCCGGGATCATGCGGATCAGGACGAAGATGGCCGCGGACACGACCAGCAGAGTCGGCAGCAGCGTTGCCAGCCTGCGCAGCGTATAGCTCATGGCGCGACTGCGCGGTCGGGCTGGGCCAGCCGCACGCCCCAGAGTCTCGGCTTGTTGGCCGGCCACGCCTGGTAGTCGTGCAGCCGCGCGGCCGTCGCGTCGATCACCACTCCGTCGTAGAGGTTGATCAGCGGGACATCCGCCAGCATCAGCCGGTGGATGTGATCGAACACAGCCTGCCGTGCCGCCGGAGCGCGCAGCGCGCTGGCCTGCTCCGCCAGCCGGATCGCCGCGGCGTTCTGCCACTGCATCCAGGGATTGCCGTTGCGCGAGCCCAGAAAGCTCTCGTAGGCGAAAAGGGGATAGGGCCGGCCGGAATATCCGAACGACATGAGCTGAAACCGCCGTGCCGGCACGTCGGCCAACTGCGTCGTCCATTCCAGGACCTCGAGCCGGACGTTGAAGCCGGCCTTGCGCAGCATGCTTTGAATGATGACCGCGTTGTCGAACATGCCGGGATAACGCTTGTTCGCCTGCAGTTGGACGACCTGGCCCCGATAGCCGGCCTGGCGCAGGAGGCTGCGGGCGAGCGCGGGATCGTAGGCATACCCCTCGTCCATGACGGCGTCGTGATACGGGCTGCCGGTGGCGACGACGCTGGGGTTGTAACGGCCGTGGCCGAACGTGACCGCCCGCGCGAGCGCCTGGTAATCGATCGCGTGGGCGATTGCCTGACGGATACGCGGATCGCGCAACAGCGGGTCGTCCGTGTTGATGAGCAGTGCGTACCAGTCGATGCCGGAGACCACGTGGACGCGTAAGTTGCCCTGTTGGCGCAGCTCGGCGAGCTCAGCGGGCTGTACGCCCATGACGAGATCGATCTGTCCCGAAAAGAGCGCAGCCAGCGCGGCGGAATCATCGGGAATGATCTCCCAGCGCAGGTACTTCGCGTAGGCGACTTTCGCACCGGCGTAGCCGCTCTCGGGCTCGCGCCGCGGCTCATAGCCGTCGAAGCGCTGCAGGAGCACGTATTGCCCCGGACTCCAGGCGGCGATCTCATAGGGACCGGTGCCGATCAGCCGTTGCCACCGGCCCGCGGCGTCGACGGACCGCGGGCTGATGACGGCGGCGAGACACTGGAAGTTCGCCATTTCCTCCAGCAGCAGGTAGTTGGGAGCCGCGAGATGGAAGACCACGGTCCGGGCGTCCGGCGTGTCGATGGAGACGATGTGCAGTCCGCGCGTGCCGTCGTACCAGTCGCGGCAGAGATACCGCGTCGCCGGCTGCAGGAGGCGCTCCCAACTCCATTTCACGTCCCGGGCGATCAGCGGCGCGCCGTTCTGGAAATGCACGCCCGGCCGCAGGTGGAAGGTGTAAGTCATGCCGTCCGAGGAGATGTCCGAGCTGTCCGCGAGCAGCGGAGCCACGTGAAGATCGGCGTCGTAGGCGACCAGACCCTCCACCACGTGTGACAGAACCATGTCGGTGAAGGCATCGCGGTCCACGCCGGGGTTGGTGCCCCGGATGTCGGATGGCAACGCGGCGCGGATTTCGTCCTGCGCAGCCTGCGGGCCCGCGTCCGAGCAGGCTGTCAACGCCAGCGCGGTGAGGACAATCGCAATCACGCGAGACACGGCGCTCATCGTTTCGATGCGGCAGTAAGCCGCCAGGCGGTTCCGGGGTGGAATCGAACGATGGCTATTCTAGTCCAGTTATTGTACTGTATCTACATTAAATACTATAGCAGACGAGAGGCATGCGCAGAGACGCCCTGCGGCGCGGATTCCGTCTCCGCGACATCCGCGGGTGCGGCGAAGCCCTGCTGATAGAGCTTGCTTGCAACCTGCAGGTGATGGCGCAGCAGGTGCGCCGCCCAGTCGCGATCGCCCGTGGTGAGGGCGTCGATGATGGCGATGTGCTCCTTGCAGGACTCGATCAGGCGATCGATGTGCCGCGCGTTGTACTCCATCAGGCGGCGGAGTTTGTTCTGCTGGCGCACGAGCTGCAGCAGGAAGCGGTTGCCGGACAGCGACGCCAGCATCTCGTGAAAGGCGGCATTGGTCTCGAAGAACTCCGCGCGGGTGATGGCCCGCACGCCTTTTCGAATCAGCTCCTCGTGCTGCGCGCGCGCGCGGGCGAGCTTGCGGGTGTCGGCCTGATAGGTCGGCTCGAGCAGGCCCGGCGGCTCGATGAGTATGCGCAGCCGATAGCTCTCGAACACCGCGTCCGGCGAATTGAGCAGCGGCTGCACCAGCCAGCCTTTGCCGGCGGCGCGCTCCACCACCCCCTCCTTGGAGAGCCGCCAGAGCACTCGCGTCACCTGGCCGCGCTGCACCTTGTAGCGCCGTATCAGCTCGATCTCGGTGATCTCGGAGCTCAAGCGGCCGCGCGCGATGTCGCGCACGATCGAGGAGTAGAGCCGATCGTCCTCGGAGACCGGAATCCCGAGCTTGCCGAGATTGATGGCCTGCGGCAGGACCGCGAGGAAATAGCCGCGGTTGGCCTCGGCCGTGACCACACCGGCCGTCTTGAGATAGTTCAATGTCGCGCGCACCGGCGTGCGCGAGACGCCGAAGATGGCGCCGAGTTTCTCTTCGCTGAAGTGATAGCCGGCGGGCAGATCGTTGTCCTTGATGAACTCGACGATCTGCAGGGCGATCTTGGCCTGAAGATCACTGATGCGCTGACTCTTTCGGGGCATCGCTCAAGACTCCCGCCGGGTCCGGTGCGCAGGCGATGTATCCGGGACCGGCAATCTGCAATGAATCCGCGGTAACAGAATACAGGAGCGCCCCCACATGCGGCACCGCGACCCGGACGACACGAAGCTCGGACATTATGAAATCGGGCGTACGCCGTTCTTTTGTCTGCAAGCCGACCGCCGTTTCAGCTACTGCCTGGCGGTGCCTCCCGATTATAACGAGGCGGGCAAGCGCTATTCGCTCATCGTGCTGGTCCACGGCACGGGCCGCAGAGCCTCCGAATACCGGGATGCCTTCACCGAGTTCGCCGCCGCGCACGACTGCATCGTCATGGCGCCGCTCTTTCCGGCGGGAATGACCTCCCCGCGGGACATCAGCAGCTACAAATTCATCAGTCATGGGGGCATCCGCTACGACCAGACGCTCTGCGCCATGGTCGCGGAGGTGGCGGCCAAGTACCGCCTCGTCTCGAGCCGGTTCCTGCTGTTCGGCTTCTCCGGCGGCGCGCACTTCGCACACCGCATGCTCATTCTGCATCCGACCCGGCTGCGTTCGGTCTCGATCGGCGCTCCGGGCCTGGTCACCCTGATCGATCCGCGGCGGCCGTGGTGGACCGGTACCGCCGACATCGAAGAGAGGCTCGGCGTGGCTCTCGACCTCGCGGCCATGCGACAGGTGGCGGTGCAGATGGTGATCGGGGAGCAAGACACGGAGACGTGGGAAATCACGCTCCATGAGCGATCGCAGTGGTGGCAGCCGGGTGCCAACGACGCCGGGGCCACTCGCCTCGAGCGCATTGCGACCTTGAAGCGGAATTTCGAAAGCCATGGAATCCCGGTACAGCTCGATTACGTTGCCGGCGCCGGTCATGTAGGGGAGTTGCTGCTTCCCCAGGTGCAGGCATTCATGAGCCGCGCCCTGATGGCCGAGCCGGGTACCTGATCATTGTATCTAATACACTTGTAAGTCGGCGTAAGGATTCGCCCGCAACAGAAAATAGCTGAAAAACAAAGGATAACCACCAGAGTCCAATATCTCTATTGTGCTTAATCTGCATTTAATACAATATACGGGGGGCTGAATCGACCGCCGCAAAGGCGAAAAGGGGGAGCAGGTCATGCAGAAGAACTATTCGCTGGTGCTCGCGCTGGGCTGCGCCGCAGCGCTGCTGTGCCAAATGGCGTGTGCCGCGGACAGCGACGCGCAGCTGCAAACCATCACCGTCACGGGCTCGCGGCTCCCGAGCGACCTGAAGACCTACGCCGGATCCGTGACCCTGGTCAGCCGCGATCAGATCCTCGAGCAGACTGCATTCACTCCCGATCTCGGTCAGGTGCTGGCGAGCGTGGTGCCGGGACTGGCGGTGGCCTCGAGCGGCAGCTACTCGAACTTCGATCAGACGCTGCGGGGCCGCAAGCCCGCGATCTTCATCGACGGCATTCCGGTGAGCATCACTCTGCGCGATGGCGGACGCGACAACCGCCTGATCGGCGTCGATGCCATAGGTGCGGTCGAGGCGGTGAGCGGCGCTACCGCCATTTACGGCCTGGGCGGCGCCGGCGGGCTCATCAACTATGTCACGCGCACACCCGGGCAGGGCCCGGCGCAGTTCCAGACCAGTGCCAGCCTCGGTGGCTCCGTGACGCATCCATCCGACAGCGCGGACTGGTCGGTGGGGCAGAGCGCGCTCGGCCGGATCGACCGCCTCTCCTACGTCCTCACTGGCGACTACGAGTCCCACAGCTCGCTGTTCGATGCCGAGGGCGATCGCATACCGCCCGACCCGCAGACGCAGGGCGGGTTGGCCGACTCGCACACCTACAACGTGTTCGGCAAGGTCGGCTATGACCTCACCGATCAGCAGCACCTCTATCTGATGGGAAGCGACTACGACACGCTGCAAAGGACCGATTACTCGAACGGCAAAGGGGTCTTCCGAGTGTCGAAGTCGGAGGCGGTGCCCATTGCCCCGCTCGGGGAGCCCCAGTTCACCAAGGAGGATCTCGGGAGCGCGCGCTACGTGAACGACGATGTGCTCGGCAGCACTCTGGACGTCGACGGCTACTACAGCGCCTATCGGTCGATGTTCGCGTTCTACCCGTATCCGTACTATCCGCCCAACGGCGGCCAGAGCGCCATCGACAATTTCGAGCGCGGTGTCCGTACGACGGTCAACACGCCGTTCTATGTGCGCTCTCGCGCCGGCAGCGCGCTCTGGGGCGTGGACTACTCCTCCATCGATGCCAGACAGGAGATGAACGACGGCCAGCTCCTCGTGCCGAACCTGCGGCAGAAGGCGCTGGCGCCGTTCATCCAAAGCAGCGTGCCGCTGGCGTCCTGGCTCACCCTGAACGCGGGAGTGCGCTACGAGCACGATTCCATGTCGGTCGACACCTTCACCACGATTCCCATCTATGTGAAGAGCCTGCCGGGCGGCAACACGGTGCAGGGCGGCACGCTCGATTATTCGGCAACTCTGTTCAACGCGGGCGCGGTACTGGCGCCGTTCTCGAGCGGCCCGCTTGCGGGCGCCAGCGCCTACGCGTCCTATTCGGAGGGCTTCTCCGTGGGAGATTTCGGCCGCGCATTACGCTCGACGACGGCCAGCTCGATCAGCCAGTTCGATTTCAAGGCGCAGATCGTCGACAGCTATGAGGTGGGGCTGCGGGCCGACTACGACCACTTCAAGGGACACATCGCCGGCTACTACAACACGGCGCAGTACGGCTCGACCTTCAATGCGGTGACCCTGGAGCTCCTCCGCGCCCCCGAGCACGTCTGGGGCATGGAAATGGCCTGGGACGCCAGGCCGTCGGACACCTTTTCCTGGGGAGGGTCGGTGAGCTACGTCGACGGGGTCACGAGGAATGTGACCACGGGCGTCTGGGGACCGCTCGACGACACCAGAATTCCGCCGCTGAAGCTGGTGCTCTACGTGGAGCAGCAGTTCCTGCCGCAGCTCAGCGGCCGGGCGCAGGTGACGTACTCGGGCTATGAGTCCAGGTTCCCCAACGACCCGGCCGTGTACGGCGAATCCGACATCCCGTCATTCGCTTTGCTCGACCTCGCGGCCAACTACGCGACCAGGATCGGCACCTGGACGCTCGCGGTGGACAACGCGCTGGACGAACACTACTTCACGCCGGACTCTTACATCTACGCCGCGGGCGCAAATTTCACGGAAGGAGAGGGCACGACGCTGCGGCTCTCTTACAGCGTCAGATACTGATTGAGTCGGGTGAACGTGTCACGAGTCCGGTGTGTAGCTCTGCGCCATGATGCGGGCGACCTCACGGCCGTCCGCGTCGGACTCCGAGAGCAGGCCGCGGATCACGCGCAGCCGGTCGGCCGGGGGATGGCCCTGGCTGAGCTTCGCGGCCGCCTGGATGGCGCCGATGCGGATGCGGAATGCGCGAATGTGCGGCAGCAGCCGCTCGGTCTCACCGGGCCGTGCATCCTTCAGCTTCCAGGGACTCTCAGCTGCGCGCTCCATGATGGCGATCGTCCGCTGCAGCACGGCCAGGGTGGGCTCGGGCTCGAGGATGGGCTCGAGCTCGCCGCGCAACTGCACCGCCAGGTAGTTCCAGGTCGGCACCTGCGGCTTGTCGACATACCATCGCGGCGAGATGTAGGCGTTCGGGCCGTTGAAAACCGCGAGAACCGGCTGCGCGCGGGTCAACTGCGCGGCGTGCGGGTTGCGCAGGGCGACGTGGCCGAGGAGTCGGCTTTCGTCTTCGGCATCGGTCTCGAATACGAGCGGAGTGGAGGTGACAAAGAGCGCGGCGCCGCCGCCGGTGACTACGTTGGCGAATGGGTATTGCCGCATCAGCGCGCGGGCGTCGCTCGCCGCGTAGCGAGGCGGGACATACATTTCCGGTGCGGTGATCTCTTCCGCCATGGCCATACCCATGATTGTATTTAATCTAGATAGAATGCTAACTGCTTTTGCGGATGTCAGCAAGGGAGACGGCGGGTGCCGATCGATCCGGAGATAAGAGCGATGATGGATGCTGCGCTCGCCGCAGGCGGCAAGCCCGTGGCGCAGCTGCCCCTGGCGAGCGCGCGGCGCATGTATTCACAACGGTATGCCGATCGCAGCATGGCTGCTCCGCAGGGCGTTGCCACCCGCGACGTCGAGATACGCACGTCGGAAGGAAAAATACCGGGGAAGTTGTATCGCGCCGCCGGGGCCGGCCAGGGGTCGCCGCTGCTCGTGTACTTCCACGGCGGCGGGTTCGTGCTCGGTGATGCGGCGGGCTACGCGGCCCAGTGCGCACACTGGGCGAAGGACATCGGCTGCGCCGTGTTGTTCCCGGAGTACCACCTTGCGCCCGAGCACGAGTATCCGGCGGCGCTGAACGACGGCGTCGGCAGCCTCAACTGGGCGCATGCCCACGCGCATGAGCTCGGTATCGACCCGGAGCGGATCGCGGTGGCGGGTGATAGTGCCGGCGGCAATCTGGCGGCCAACATGGCGCTCGCGGCCCGCCAAGGCGAGGTTCCGCCGCTGGCGCTGCAGGTGCTGTGCTACCCGCTCATCGATTTTCGCCCCTATGTCGGGTTGGCGGCTGCGACGGCATCGGCCGAGGAGTTCTCGCAGGGGTACTGGCTCGACCGGAACGCGCTCGAATGGTTCGCGAGCTGCTACCTGCGGCAATCGGAGGCAGCCCTCGAGCCGCGCGTGTCACCCTTGCTGGCGGCAAACGTCGCGGGTCTGGCGCCCGCCATCGTGGTCACCGCCGCGTTCGACCCGTTACGCGATGAGGGGCGAGCCTATGCGAGACGCTTGCGCGACGCGGGAGTGGCCGTCACGGACTGGTGCATCGAGGGGATGATCCACAATTTCCTCGGACACACCGGAAAATCCGCCGCGGCGCGCGCCGCTTACCTGCGCCTGGCCGGGGAAATCAAGGGACGGCTGACGACATGAGCGAAGCCTGCCCCGACACTCAGCTCTTCATTGGCTTGCGCCGGGCCAGCCACAAGGTTACGCCGAGGCTGATCATCAGCGTCAGCCAGAGGCCGTTCACGAGGCTGAGGATGCGGCCGCTCAGACCGATGAGCTCGCCCGTGTGGACTGGATACGAGTTGGCCAGTATCCGTACGCCGAGCGGCGCCTGCAGAGCGTCCCGGTCCGACAACACGCTACCGTCGGCGGCTGACACATACACGACCGTAGTACCGAATACTCGCCGCAGCTCGCCCGGCTCCAGGACGCGTACCTCGTACCACGGCTCCTGCGTCGTCGGCATCTCCACGATCGCAAATCTGGATCCGGGGTGTCGGGCCACGGCGATCGCAATGGACTGTGAAGGCGTAATGCCGGGCTGCGCCGATGGCATCGGCCGCGCTTGCGGCGGCGGCACGGACACGAGGCTCTCGAGGGGCACGATCATCCCCTCCACCGCGCCGGCTGTAATGAACACGAGGGAGGGGATCACGAACCACAGGCCGATCGCACGATGCCAGGTGAGCCACTGCAGAGCGGGTCTGCGCTGCGCGGCGGGCCACAGCCAGCTGCGGAACTGTCCGCGCGGCGGCCATGCGAGCCTGAGAGCGAGGAGCAATGTGAGCACGAGCAGGCAGCCGCTCGCGCCGAGAAAGAGCCGGCCCGTCGGGCCGGCAAAAAGAGAGGTATGGAGGAGGTATGCCAACTGCCACACCGTCATCCGCCGATAGTCGTAGTTGTAGGGCCGATCCGCCAGGACACGACCCTGCCCATCGAGCTGCAACAGGCGCATGCGCCCGCCGGCGTCCTTCTCGTAGAGATCGAAGATGCCCGGGAGGCCGCCCGAGACGCTGAGCTGATCGACGCGGAAGGGCGCCGCCGTGCGCTCGATGGCACGAATGCGGGCGTCCATCCTGCGGAAGTCGGTGGCAACGGGTTGCAAGTCGAGCCGGGCGTCCGAGATCTCGCGATGAAACACCAACAGCGCGCCGCTCAATGCTTCCAGAGCCCACAGTATCCCTAACGCGAGGCCGAGATATTTGTGGCAGGTGCGCAGAGCCCGGGTGGGGATCAGAACGTATGACACGAAAACATAATACACAAAGAGGAAAGTGATGGTGGGCAGAGATGCGTGAATCTCGATTGACAGTGTGTACTAGGACACAACAAAATACAAATAGGCTGAAGCCTGGATCGAATGGGAGTCACCAGTGAGGAAACACCGCGATGGACTGTCCCGCAAGCCGCTCGCCGCAGGCTCGCCGGCCGCCCAGGGCGTGAGTCATTTTCTCGATGCCGTCGCGGCCGCGGGTCTCGAGCTGCACAGCTTCATGTTGTATCAACACGGAGAGGTGCTGGCGGAGGGCTGGTGGCGGCCTTATCGGGCCGACCGCGTGCACATGCTGCACTCGGCCACCAAGAGTTTCACCGCCACTGGAGTCGGGATCGCCATCGATGAGGGGCTGCTGCGGCTCGAGGATCCGGTGATTTTGTTCTTTCCGGAGCACCTGCCGGCGCGCATCGATCCCAATCTGGAGGCCATGACGGTGCGCCATCTGCTCACGATGACGACCGGCCATGCGACCGGAATTTCAGGCGGCGAGTGGCGGGCGGTGAGCTCGAGCTGGATCGCCGAGTTCTTCAAGGAGCCGGTCGTGCAGCCTCCAGGCGGCCGTTTCATCTACAGCAGTGCGAGCAGCTACATGCTGTCGGCGATTGTCAGGAGAGTGAGCGGACAGCGCCTCTACGACTACATGCGGCCGCGCTTCTTCGAGCCTCTGGGAAGCAGTGACATCCGCTGGGACATCGGGCCGGACGACACGCATACCGGCGGCAACGGGCTCTCGTGCACGACAGCGGATCTGCTCAAGCTCGGGATCGTGCATCTGGCAGGCGGGGAGTGGAATGGCCGGCGCCTCCTTGCGAAGCACTGGGTGGCGGAGGCGACGCGCCCGCAGCTGCAGCATGTCGTTCGCGGCGCCTTCACCGGTAAGCGCTACTTCGCCGAGGGAGAGGGTCAGGCGCGTACGCCGGGAGTCGCCCACGAAGGCTATGGCTTTCATTGGTGGATGGGGCCGCACGGAACATACTCGGCCCGTGGCTTCTACGGGCAGTATTGCATCGTCTTTCCCCGCGAAGGCGCCGTATTTGCCGCGACAGGGGGACTGCCGATCACCGAGAACGGATTCAGCGATCTGGTGTGGACTCATCTTCTCCCCGCTCTCGGCGGGGAGGAGAGTGGGCAGGAGCAACCGGAGCTGGCGCTGCGGCTCGCGGAGTTGGCATTGCCGGTGCCTCAGCGTGGTGCGGCGCCGCCGCGAATCCCGCCGGAGAGCTTCGTCGCCGACCCGAACGAGGATGGCATAGAGTGCGTATGCTTCGTCGTCACGAGCGACCGAGTGATCTTTACCATGGTCGACCATCGACGTACGCACCTGGTCGAGGCGGGCCTCGGCTTTTGGATCGAAGCCGACACCACGATCGCATCAGGCAAGCTGCATCATGGCTACGAGCCCGAGAGTATGCGTGTCATGGCGGCGGCAAGCTGGCTCGACGGCCATACCTTGTCGATGACCTGGGTATTCGTGGAGACGGCCTTCCGCGACACGGTGATCTGCCGGTTCGAGGAAGGCAGGCTCTATCTCGATCACTCAGTGAATGCCAACGCCGAGGACACGCAGCGTCCAACCGTCGTGGCGCACGCGGCGTGTGGGGGTTGGCAACGACGTTAGGATCGGGCGCGCTCCGGCGCGCCCGATCGCAACCATCGCAACTCAGAGGCTGCGGGGCTTGCGGGAAAATATCAGGTGATAGAGGACCAGGAAGACGATCGCTCCCACTACGGCGACCAGGAGGCTGTAAATGTTCAACCCGGTTACCCCGGTCATGCCGAAAGTCCGGAACAGCCAGCCGCCGACCACCGCGCCGACGATACCGAGCAGGATGTCTCGAAGGAGCCCTTCGCCCGTCTTGTTCACGATCTTACTGGCGATGAAGCCTGCGATGAGGCCCAGAATGATCCAAGCTATGAAAGACATGAGACCTCCAATTGCCGCAGGGGGTATGCGGATTAGTGTTGTTGAGGGAGATACAACATGGCATCGATGAGCTGTCGAGTCTCAGGTCCAGCTCCGAATCGGCCGATCAGCCCATCCAGGGCCTGAAGCTGAGCCCGCAAGAGCCTGAAGATACGCCCCTTGCGGCTACGCGTCATCAAGCGCCTGCAGCCGCCCCTGCAGGAAGCTCTTCTCGGCGATGTTGTCGCTACGGGCGATCGCAGCCTCATAGGCCCGCTTCGCCTCGAAGATACGCCCGAGGCGGCGCAGCAGGTCGGCCCTGATGGCATGGAAGAGGTAGTAGTCGGTGAGGCCGAGCCGGTCGACCTGCGCGAGGGCCTCGGTGAGGCCGTGGACCTCGGCGACAGCCACCGCACGATTGAGCGCCGTCACGGGGCTCGGCGCGAGTGACATCAGCTGATCATACGACTGCAGGATCTGCCGCCAGTCCGTCGCCTCCGCGCTGGGCGCATCGCTGTGGACCGCGTTGATTGCCGCCTGAATCTGGTAAGGCCCGGGCCGGTTGCGCGTTATGCAGAGGCGGACGAGGTCCTGTCCCTCCGCGATGAGGGCGCGATCCCACAGGGTGCGGTCCTGATCCGCGAGGAGGACCAGCCGTCCATCCAGCGTGAGCCGTGCCGGGCGGCGCGAATCGATGAGGAGCATGAGAGCGAGCAGACCGGCTGTTTCCGGCTCCTCGGGCAGCAGCTGACGCAGCAGCCGGCCCAGCCGGATTCCCTCGGCGCAGAGGTCTTCCCGAACGAGCCGGTCGCCGGAGCTCGCGGTGTAGCCCTCATTGAAGATGAGGTACACAGTCGCCAGCGCGGACCGCAGGCGATCCTGCAGATCGGCGGCTGCCGGTACCCGGTAGGGGATGCCGGCATCGCGGATCTTGCCCTTCGCGCGCACCAACCGCTGGGCCATGGTTGCCTCCGGGACCAGGAATGCGTGTGCGACCTCCGCCGTGGTGAGGCCTCCCAGGAGGCGCAGCGTCAGGGCCACTTGAGCGGCCGTGCCCAGGGCGGGGTGGCAGCAGGTGAATATGAGGCGCAGGCGATCATCGGCCACGGCTGTTTCCTCCTCCGGCTCCTCGGGCGTGAGCATGTCTGCGGCCTGCCGATGCCGGTCGTGGCGGGATCGCTCCCGACGCAGGCGATCGATCGCCCGATTCCGCGCGGTCGTGATGATCCATCCCGCCGGGCTCGGGGGCAGCCCGGTGGATGGCCAGCGTTGCAACGCCTCGGTGAAGGCATCCTGGACCGCTTCCTCGGCCATATCGATATCGCCGAAGGTGCGAATCAGGACCGCGACGGCGCGGCCGTGCTCCTCACGGAAGACGCGCTCGATCTCGGCAACGCGCAGGTCGGGCATCGCGGTCCGATCAGTGCTCGTTGAGCGGGCGGACCTCGATCGGCAGGGTGGTCGCCCGGCTGAGCTTCCGGCCCCATGCGAGCGCCGCGTCCAGGTCGGACGCACGGATGATGGTGAAGCCGCCGATGTGCTCCTTGCCCTCGATGTAAGGCCCGTCGGTGGTCAGGACTTCGCGGTCTTTCAGGCGGACCACGGTGGCCGTGCTCGGGGGGTGGAGGCCGGCGCTGAAGACCCAGGCGCCGGATGTCTTCATTTCTTGAGCCAGCGCATTGACGTTGCGCATGATGCCCTCGAGGACCTCGGGGGCGGGGATGGGGCCGTCCGGCTGGTAGATGCTGAGCAGGTACTGCTTCATGGGGGTGTGCTCCTTTGGCAGCGGTGCCGGCGGTATGCCGGCATTTCACCCCCAATACGAATGGCGCGCACGCGGATCGACACTGCACGGCTATTTTTGCTGGCGGTAGATCACTCCACCCTTCATGACGAACTGCACGTGCTCGATGGCGCTGATGTCCTGGATGGGATCGCCCCGGACGGCGATGATGTCGGCATCCAATCCCCGGCGCAGCTGACCGAATTGATCCTGCTGGCGCAGGATCCTGGCGTCCACGGCGGTGGCGGCGAGCAGAGCGCGCGCGGGGGACATGCCGTCGCGCACCATCCATTCGATCTCCTTGTAGTTCGTTCCGTGCTTGAACACGCCGACATCGCTGCCGCACCCGATTGTGACGCCGGCCTGCATCGCGAGCTTGAACGCATTCTGCGAGGCGCGCATCTCTTCGGTCGGCGGATCGCCCGGTTTCCAATGCTGGAAGTATTCCCCGTAGGCGACGACAGCTTCCAGCGTCGGCAGGTATGCGACGTGGCGCTTCGCCATCATCTCGAAGACTTCACGCGTGCCGTTGAAGCCATGCTCGATGGTGTCCACGCCGGCGAGGATCGAGCGGCGCATGCCTTCCGGTGTGGTCGAGTGCACCGACACCGGCAGACCCAGCGAATGCGCCGCCTCCACGCCGGCGTTCAATTCCTCCTGCGTGAAGGTCGGCACCGAGCCGTGGCTCTTGCCGCAGTGGTAGTCGGCGTAGATCTTGATCCAGTCCGCGCCGTGACCGGCCTGGTCGCGCACCGCCGCGATCATCTCGGGCACACCGGCGACCGGGATGCCGCCCTGCGGCAGCGCCATGTCTTCACGGAAGCCCATGGGGCCTGGACCGTAGCAGTCCTTCGCGACGGTGGCCCGGGTAGCGACGAACAGGTGGGGGCCGGGGATCAAGCCTTCATTGATCGCGCGCTGTACATCCACATCCGAGTAGCCCGCGCCCTCCGTGCCGAGGTCGCGCAATGCGGTGAAGCCGGCCATCAGCGTGTCGCGCACGTGGTTGACCGCTTCGATGGTGCGGTAGGCCAGCGGCTCCTTCAGCACCTGGTCGTTCCACAGCGTCTCGTTATACGGATGCAGGAAGATATGCGAGTGCGCATCGATCAGACCCGGCATCAGGGTGGCGCCCGGCATGCTCACCACCTGCGCGTCGGCGGGCGCCTTGATCTGGTCGGCCGGCCCTACCGCGGCAATCCTGTCGCCCTGCACCAGCACCGCCCAGCCTGCATGCGTCCGCTCGCTGCGCGCATCGAACACACGATCGGCCTTCAGCAAGTAACTCGTGGCGGGCGCTGCAGGTTGGTCCGCGGCCCCGGCGGCGAGCGGCAGGAGCGAGGCACACAGGGCAAGCAGCAATCTGCGCAATGACATTGATGATCCCTTCGCGGCTCTGGGTGTTACGGCAGCAGCATGGAGTGGGGCCGCAGGAAATAGCAGCCGATTGCGATGAGGATGAGGTAGGCGAGCAGAATGAACGTCCATCCCATGTTGTGGCGGATTACGTCGCCTTCCTTCCGCACGAACTTGCTGGTCGAGACGCCGACGCTCGCGGTCTGTGGCGCGACGGGTTTGCCGATCTCGGCGCCCACCGAGTTGAGGGTGGGCGGGAGCAGCAGCGGCATGCCGAGCTGCGCGGCGACGAGCGCCTGGAACTTGCCGAACATCGCGTTGGTGGAAGTGTTCGAGCCCGAGAGGGCGACGCCGATGAATCCCAGGATCGGGGAGACCACGATGAACGCGGTTCCCATGCTCGAGAAGCCCTTCGCGAGCGAGGCGGCCATGCCGGAATAGTTGAAGATGTAGGCCAGGCCGAAGATGAATACGCCGACGAGGCACGCGCCCCACATCTGCTGCCACGTGCGGCGGAAGACCTCACCGAGCTGTCCGCCTTTGAGCCTGCCCATCGCCAGCAGCAGCAGCGCGACGATGATCCACGAGGCCAGGATCGCAGTGCCACCGACATAGGGCGCGAACTTGAACGCCGCCGTGACACCGGGCTTCGCCGCATCGCAGGTGGCTGCGAGAGACGAACAGCCCACCGCCTGGGCGGTGAACCACGTCACTTTCGGCAATGGCGACCATGGGCCGGTCCAGGCCGCGACCACGATCAGCAGCACGATGAAGGGCATCCAGGCTTGCGCGACTGTTGCGGCGCTCAGGCCGTGTCCCCGGGTCTGCCGGGCCAGGGACGCATCGATCGGCACTCCGCCGTAACCGAGAACGGTCTTGGGCTGCCAGACCTTGAGGAGGGCCAGCAGCGCAACGAAGCAGACGATGGCGCCGGTGACATCGGGCAGATAGGGGCCGAGATGCACGGCAACCGGATACTGGCCGGCGATGTACGCCAACGAGCCGACGACGGCCAGCGGCCAGCCGCCCTTCATGCCCTCCTTGCCGGAAACCAGATACAGCAGCACCCAGGGCGGCAGCAGGGCGAGCATGGCTACTATCGTGCCGACCGAACCCGAGAGCGCCAGCAGCGGATAGTTGGTCACAGCGGCCAGCGCGATGATGGGGGCGCCGAGTGCCCCGAAAGACACCGGCGCATTGTTGGCGATGGCGGCGACGCGGATGGCATTGAGGTCGGAGATGCCGAGGGAGATCAGGATGGGCGCCACGACCGCCCAGGGATAGCCGAATCCGACCAGACCTTCGAGCAGGGCGCCGAACGCCCAGGCGAACAACATGGTCTGCACGCGCACGTCCATGGTGCCTTGCGCGATGAGCCAGCGCCGGAAGTTCTCGAAGACGCCACTGACGGTCAGGGTGTTGAACAGCACCATGCCCCAGAACGTAATCCAGTCGACGTTCCACACGCCGGTCGCTGCACCGTAGGCATAGGCGTGCCAGCCGTCACCCAGGGGCATCTTCCAGAGCCACGCGGCCAGGGCGAACGTGATGATCGAGCCGACGAGGGTGGCGAGCCATGCGGCCCAGCGGAAGACCGCCAGCAGGGCGAGCAGTGACACCACGGGTATCAGCGCCACCAGACAGGTCGCTGTCAGGTTGTGGAGCGGGTCGAGAAGCTGCGTGAACATGACTTCTCCCGGGCCGCCGCGCGCGGCTCTCGAGTGTGTGCCCCGGCGGTCTTGGTTCTTATAGGGACGGCGGATCAGGCCAAACCGTAGCGCGCCGGATGGCAAATTGCAAGAATGGCCGCGGCATCAGATCTGATCGCGCGTGCCGGCGGGTTCGGTCGGGCGCGCCCGTGAGCTCCTCGTGGTGGCGCCAGTTTGACATCGAGCGCACGCATACTCGATGCTTGCAAGGAGGCTGGTAAGAACAATCCGGGAAGGGGGGCGCATGGGACGGACCACTCATTCGCTGATCGCAGCTACGCTCGTATTGGGTACGCTTTTATTCGAGCAGCGGTCGATCGCCGTTTCTGCCGGCGACGCTGCGGACGCTCCGCCACGTCTCGCGGTCTATGGGCAATTGCCCTCGCTGGAGGATCCGGCTATTTCGCCCGCCGGCGATCGGCTCGCCTACCTGGTGCGTCAAGATGATCAACGCTATGTCGCCTTGATCGACCTCACGACGGGGAAACCAGTGGCCGCCACCCGCGTGGACAATACGAAGGTGCGTGCGCTCCTCTGGTATGACGACAATGAGCTGCTGATCGTTTATTCGGCGACTTCGTACCCGCCGTTCGAGACGATCGGTCACCGCCATGAGTGGTACATGCTCGCAGCCTGGGATGTCACGACGAACCGGATCCGGTCGATCGACATGCATGACGACGACTACGAGACCATGAATGTGGTCACCGGGTCGCTGCAGGTGCGCATGATGAAGGACCACCCGCAGCTGTTCGTTTCCGGCGCCTACCTCGAGCAGAGCAGTTACCTGCCGGGTCTGTTCAGGGTCGACCTGGGGCATGACGAGACGAAGTTGGTCTCCGGTGGCGATACTTCGGGAGCCGACTGGGCCGTGGACGCGCAGGGCCGGGTCGCGGCGGCGTTCGATTACCGTATGCGGGGGTCCGATCAGGGGAAGTGGATCCTGCGGGTTCGTCGCGGCGACGACATGCAGCAGGTTGCTACGGGCAATGCCCCCATCGATCCCCCCTACATCATCGGTTTCAGCTACGACGACAAAGCGCTGCTGGTCGCATTCGATACGCCGGCGGGCTGGATCTGGCAGCCGCTGAGCCTTGCCGACCACACATGGGGTGCTCCGCTCGATGCTGGTAACACGTTCTACGGCGTGATTCGCAACCGTTTGACCGGGCAGGTCATCGGCGGAGTACGCGATCCGCTGCATCCGCAGCAGGTGTTCTTCGATCCGACGCTGCAGATGCGGTGGTCGGCGATCATGGGCGCCTATTCAGGCGAGCGTGTGGAGCTCGTTTCCAGCTCCGACGATTTCTCGAAGTTTCTCATCCGGGTGTTCGGTCGACGAGACGGTGACAGCTACGTGCTGATCGATTGGCGGACGAGCGATTCATCCCGGATCGGGGACGTCTATCATGGGTTATCGCTGTACGCGGACGTGAGGCCAATAGAGTACAAAGCTGCCGATGGCCTGCAGATCGCAGGCTTCCTGACACTGCCGCCCGGTAAGCCGGCAAAGAACCTGAGCCTGATCGTGATGCCGCACGGCGGACCTGCTGCAACCGACGACGGCGATTTCGACTGGTGGGCGCAGGCGCTGGCCTCGCGCGGCTACGCGGTGCTGCAAGTGAATTTCCGCGGCTCCGATACGACGGAGGCGCTCCTGCGTGCCGGCTTCGGGGAGTGGGGACGAAAGATGCAGACCGATCTCTCCGACGGCGTGCACTATCTCGTCGCGCAGGGGATTGCCGATCCGAAGCGCGTGTGCATCGTCGGCGCAAGTTACGGCGGCTACGCGGCGCTCGCCGGAGTGACCCTCCAGAGCGGAATCTATCGCTGCGCCGTATCGGTGGCCGGAATAGCCGATCTGCAGGGATTTCTCCGCTGGACGAATGAGCAGATGTCGGCGAGCCAGAACCAATTCACGGAATATTGGGATCGTTTCCTCGGCGTCAGCGGTCCGGACGATCCCGGCTTGCGGGCGATCTCGCCCATTAGTCATATCGATGCGGTCACGGTTCCGCTCCTCTTGATCCATGGACGCGACGACACCGTTGTGCCGTATGCGCAGAGCGAGGAAATGGCCAAGGCTTTGAACCGCGCCGGGAAGTCCGTGCAGATGGTCACGTTGCCGCATGAGGACCATTGGCTGTCTCACAGCGAGACGCGCGAGCGGATGCTGGAGGCGATCGTGAGTTTCCTCGAGCGCAATGATCCGCCTGCCGGGTGATGTTGCGGTACCGGCGACCGTCGCCGGGCTAGAATACCCGCGAACGACAGCGTCGGAGTATCTGTATATGAGCACCGATGGTGAGATTCCGGGAGTCATCAGGCTGGCATCACGGCATTCCGTGGCGACGACGATCGATCGGCTGGAAGCGAGTCTGAAGCAGCGCGGCATACTGGTGTTCGCCCGCATCGACTTCAGCGGCGACGCTGCTCGAGCCGGGCTGCAGATGCAGCCGCAGCAGATGCTGATCTTCGGCAATCCCAAGGCCGGTACGCCTTTGATGCTGCAAGTGCCCGCCGTCGGGCTCGATCTGCCGCTCAAGGTACTCGCGTGGGGAGAGGCCGAGGGTAAAGTCTGGGTAGCCTACAATGATCCGCAGTACATCGTGCGCCGGTATGGCATAGACGCTGCGCTGGCCGGCAATCTTGCGGCCGTCGCACCGATCATCGAGGCGGCCGCTGGCGCGTGATCTTGTCAGCTTCATCAAGCACGTCTTCCAGGGACGCGGCGAATATCGTCCTGGACGGCCTGCGGAAATCAGAATCGGCGACTCCGTGGTCATGATCAGCGATGGGGACGGCCTTCGTGACTGGCCCCCGCCTTCCTGTACGTTTACGTAGAGGACGCCGATTCGACCTTCAGGCGCGCGATCATGGCGAACGCGGTATCCATCGAAGAGCCGGCCGATATGCCGTACGGTGACCGGCGCGCGACGGTGAAGGATGAATGGGGAAACACGTGGCAGATCGCCACACATAACACAGTCGGTGCTGGATAAAAGCGCTCACCCGCGGAGATTGGCTTGCATCCGCGACAGATATATGATGCATCGATGGTCAAGTCGAAGCCCACCGGGCCGCTGACGCCGGCGGTATTCCACATCCTCCTGGCCCTTTTCGGTCGCGAACGCCATGGCTACGACATCATGCAGCAGGTCAAGGAGGACTCGCGCGGCCAGGTAAAGATGGGTCCCGGAACGCTCTACGGCTCGCTCGATCGCATGATCGCGGCTGGCCTCGTTGGCGAAAGCAACAGGCAGGATCCGCGCAGGGTCTACTACAAGCTCACCTCGCTTGGACAGACCGCGTTGCGAGCGGAGAGCGAGCGGCTCTCGGCGTTGGCAGCTACAGCGCGCCGGCAGCTGGGGGCAGGCTAGCTGCATGGCGCGCCAGCGGAGGAACGGCGTCCTCCGGCCGATCGCCATCTACGGGCTGCTGCTGGACTGAGCTTTATCCGCGCGCCTATCTGCGGCGGCACCGCGAGGAGCTGCTGCAGAACTTCCAGGACCTCGAGCGGGACTTGCCCTCCCGGGCCGCGCTCTGGTGTTTCATCGCGAAGGACTTGGCCCGCAGCCTGCGGTCCGAGCTCAGCCGGACCCTCTACGGACAGACCGCGATTCGCTTCGGGATATTGAGCCTGATGCTGGCCGCGGTTCACGGGCATCCCGGACGACATGAACAGGCGGCCTGGATGTTCTGTTGCGGCTACGCGCTCGGCTGGTTTGCAGGGTGGTTCGGGCGGCATTGGTGGACGAGCTCGAGCGGCGGCTCGCCCGGCTTCGTCAGGTCATTCAGCGGGCAGGCGGCTATGCTCGCCGGCGCCATCATCACCGTGCTGGCGGCAGCGCAGCTCTTCCCCGACCTGCAAGAGCGCCTCGTGCTCGCCTTCTGCTATGCGGCGGCGATTGCCTGGCTCTCCGGATGGTGGAGCAACCGACGCATGGGCTTTCTACACTGACATCTCTCCGGTTGCCGCGGATACCGATCAGGGGCCGTGCGCATGGATGGCAATTTCTCCCAAGTCGGGGACTGGGCCCGCGGGTACAGCATTCGATGCCCCTCGTTATCTGTTGTAGCGTCGTATCGCATCAGAGAAATCGATAATCGATGACAAAACATCGATGCATGCTACATTAGTCGAGCAATTCCGAAGCGTCAATGGCCGGTGCGCACGGCGCGCGATTGGCGGCGGACGAGGTGGGCGGAGCGACTGTATCGTTCCGCAGATCGCTACAGTCAGGCCTTCCGCCGCGCAGGCGTCACTGGGTCGATGCGCAGAGGGACCGCAGAGTGGCACTGCCTAACATCACGGGGGAATCACGTTGAGCACGTCAGATTCGAGACTCGGAATGGATCGCGACATCTCGCGCCGCGATTTCCTCAACGGCGTTGCGGTGGTGGCCGGCTCCCTGGCCCTGCCCGGCGGCGCGCTGGCCGGCGGGCCGGCGCAGCCGCCTCCCCAAGGCAGGAGCTACGAGGATTACCTGCTCAAGGTCGTGCGGGTCGACCGGCAGGCGTACTGGTTCTACCTGACCCTGGGACGCGGCGTGTTCGGCGTCGGCGCCGATGCGACGCCCGCGCTCTTCGCCTGGCAGATGGGCGGCGCCGGGTTCGCGGGGCTCGAGCTCGATCCGCTGCCCGGCGGGCTGCTCTCGGATCTGCCGGGCGGGCAGCACGGCAGGCAGAAGCCGGGAGGCGACGACGTTCATTTCCCGGACGGCAATGCGACGCTCGCGCGACTGTTGGTCCGCCGCCTGATCCCGGATGCCGTGCCGGGCACTACGCAGGAAGATGTCGGCATGGCGCACGTCAACTACGCGGTGCTCGATCGCCCCGGCAATGACACCCGTATCCGCCTGAGCAGCACCGTGCTCAATGTGCGCCACATCGGTGATGCCGCAAGCGCCAAGGAAGTCCTCGTGTCCTACAGCCCGGCTGCGAGCACCAGCGGCAAGCTGTACCAGGTGCGGGCGCGCGCCTGCATCATGGCCTGTTGGAACATGTTCATTCCGTATCTGATCCCGGAGCTGCCAGTGGCGCAGAAAACGGCGCTGTCCGACAACGTCAAAGTGCCCCTGGTCTACACGAGCGTGTTCCTGCGCAACTGGAAGTCGTTCCAGAAGCTGGGGCTCGCAAACGTCGAGTGCCCGACCATGTATCATGACAGCGTGGCGCTCACCGAGGCCTGCGAGCTCGGCAAGCTGCAGTTCGCGCGTACTCGCGAGGATCCCATTGCGCTCGCGCTGACGCACTTTCCCGTCGTCCCCGGCCTGCCGCGCAAGGCACAGCACCGGGCGGGCAGGGCGCATCTCCATAGCGAATGCGGACGCTGCGGCCAGCCCGCACACGGATGCAGCATTTCTCGAGGCACACCGTGCGGTCGAGGAAGTGCTCGAGAAGCGCGCGTACCCGTTCGTAGCGCATCATGCGCAGGTCGGCGTCTAGGAGCACACCATGGCAAACTCCAGTAAAGGCAGGAAGCGCGGCAAGTCAGGATCGGCGGGGGACCGCGACCTCGGCGAGAGCCGCCGCATTCCGCGGCGCGACTTCCTTCAGGGCACGCTGATCGCGGCGGCGACGACGCTCACCGGCCCGCTGCTCGAGGGCTGTGTGCAGGCAGCCTCGGCCGCCACGCGCGCGGCGCAGGACGTGCCGGGCTACTACCCGCCTCTGCTCAACGGCATGCGCGGCAGCCATCCGGGCTCGTTCGAGACAGCCCACGCCATGCGCGACGGCAAGCATTGGGACAGCGCCACCGATACGGGCGACTCCTATGATCTGATCGTCGTCGGCGGCGGGATGAGCGGGCTCGCCGCCGCGCACTTCTACCGCGTACACGCCGGCGGCAAGAGCCGCATTCTCATTCTCGAGAATCATGACGACTTCGGCGGCCACGCCAAGCGCAACGAGTTCCAGCTCGGCGGCCTCATGCAGCTCGTGAATGGCGGCACGTATCTGATCGACAGCCCCCGGCCCTACAGCGCAGCGGCGGGCGGGCTGATCCGCGAGCTCGGCATCGATGTCGCGACATTGCAGCCGAAGATCGAGCGCCCGAATTTCTATCGCGATCTCGGCCTCGACGCGGGGGTGTTCTTCGACCGCGAGACTTTCGGTGCCGACAAGCTGGTAACGGGCGTGTACCGCAGGCCGTATCGGCAGGTGCTCGCCGACTCGCCGCTTCCCGAGCAGGCGCGGGCCGACATCGAGCGCATCGAGGAGGGTGCGATCGATTTCATGCCGGGCCTGTCCTCGGATGAGCTGCTCGGAACGTCCTTCGCGATGTTCGAGCACAACATCCGCGAGGAGTTGGCGCGCACCCTCGGGCCCGGCGGCTTCGATCCGGCGCGCGATATCGCCGCGATCACGGTCAACCGCTGGCCGCACGGCTATGCGCCCGAGTACAACCCGCTGTGGGAGCCGGAGCTTCCCGAGTCGCAGAGCCCCAACGTGATCGGCCGCGCACCATTCGGCCGGATCCACATTGCCAACTCCGATTCCGGGCGGGCGGCGTATACGGATTCGGCGATCGACCAGGCGCATCGGGCGGTGAGCGAAAGTCTGGCCGCGACCTGAGCAGACCGGCTGATCGCCTGGGACCTCTGCCGAGGCGCTCGCACTGCATGCCTACGTCATCGACCTCGAGTGGCGGGCTTACAGGTCGCAGCGCTGAGGGCGCGGGCAGGGCGCTGCGCAGTCAGTACACAGGGGCCGGGGCTGCGCCGGTAACGGCAAGCGCCTTCACGACTTCGCGGCGCCGCTCGAGCACGGCGAGCATGGGGTGATGGCGCAAGCGCGCGACCTCCTGCGCAGTGAAGGGCCGCGTGTCGCTGCGAAAATCCTCCGGATCGAATCGCACGGCAATCCAGTTGAGCACCGCGGCGAGGTCGCTGTCGGAGAGCGGCGAGTCCGCGGCGCCGGGAACGCGCAGCACGTAGTCGCGTCCTGCGGGAGCGCGCATGAACCGCGCGAGGGAGTGTGCCAGGGGCGGGATCTTGCCCGGCACGCCGAGCGCCGCGACACCGTGGCAGCCCATGCAATCGAGCTCATAATTCTGCGCGGGATTGCCGGCGAGCGCCGCCGACGGCCCCGCAGCCAGCCCGAGCGCAGCCAACAGCAGCGATGCGGGCAGCCCGCGGCTCACGAGTCGGCGACCGCGACGATGACGGACACGGAGCAGTGGTAGTCGGCGCCCTGGTTGGCCATGCACCAGTTCAGGTCGTTGTTGCGCGAGGGCAGATACATTGGCTTCTCGCGCTCATTGCGGTTGCAGGCGCAGCTGCCGCAGCTCGCCTTGCCGCAGCAGTCGTTGTACGACACGAGATAGTTGCGGCCGTCATTGGGGTTGTGGCAGGTGCCGATCCAGGTGATCGGCGAGGGCGTGGTGCCGGGCGGGCAGGAGTGCTCGCTGCCGCCGCAGCACGAGCAGAGAAAGCCGTCGATCGCGCAGTAGCGCCAGTACTCGCAGCTGCGCGGATCGTTGGTCGCCTTCGACGGGTGTGCCGCGGTCGCGCCGGGAGGCGGGTCGGCCGCGGCCGCGCGCGAGGAGCGGTCGACAGGCAGCAGAGGCAGGAGCGCCGCGCCCGTCAGAATGCGGCCGAGACCGGCGAGGAGGCTGCGCCGCGAGGTGCGCTTCGCCAGCGAGCGCGAGGAGGTTTCCACGAGACGATCGAGCGGGTGCATGACCACTCCCTCAGGGATTGAGAATCTGCCAAGGAGTCTGGCCGAAGTTCTTCTCGATGTGCTTCAGGCGGCCGGTGCGGGCATCGAGCACGACGAGATCCGCCGCGTCCGTCGCCGCAAAGAGCAGTGGGGACTGGTCCTGCGAGACCTGAACGGCGACGACGGGCGCGAGCTTGAGTGCCGCGAGCGGCCAGCGCGCGATGCGCTGGCGGGTCTTGATGTCGAACACCCAGATCTCCGTGCCGCCGGCCTTGTGTGTCCCCTCGCCGCCGCGGTGCATCGCAACGTAGAGTCGGCCGAGCCGCATTTGGAGCGCGGCGACCTGCACACCGCCCGGGCGCCAGCGGCCGCGTTCCGCGGCGCTCACCAGCGACCAGACGGGTCTGAAAGCCGGCTTTGCCCCGGATAGGTCCACCTGATGCACTTCACCGAGGAACGAGAGGAACAGGGCGCCGTCATCCGTTGGCACGCCCTGCACGAACACGGGGTCGCCGTCAGGGTCGAAGAAGGGCTGGGAGAGCGAGCGCGAGGCTTCGGCGCCCTGCGAATTCAGCGTGACCGTCAGCAGGCGGCCGTTGCCACATAGCGAGGAGACGTGGCTCGGGCCCCAGGGAATGACGAGCACGCAACCCGCGGTGTCGATTTCCCCCAACACCTTGCCCTGCGCCGGATCGAGCACGCCGAACGAGCCGGCCGGCGTTACGTACGCGGCATACAGGAAGCGCGCGTCCGAGCTGTAGGCGATGTTATAGAGTGTGGGCAGAGTCATCGCCCGTTTCGGCGGCAATAGGATCTCACGCGTGATGTCGAGCGTGTGATTGTCGGTGAGCTCCACCACATCCGCGCGCGTGCCGTGACCGCCGCGGGAGAAATATGTAGTCGCGACCGCGGTCGTGCCGCCGTCAGGCGAGAGCGCAAACCCCGGATTGAAGCCGGCATCGATCTGGCCGAGCTTCCGATAGGTGTCGCCGTCGAAGAGATCGACGCGCGAGTCGATCTCGTTGTTGAAAGCCTCGTCCAGGACGTACGCCCGGTGCGGGCCCGCGGGTGCCACCGTCTCCACGGTCACGTGCTCCGCGGGCAGCGGCGGCGGTACCGCCGCCAGCGCTGGCGCACAGACCAGCATGCAGGATGCGAATCGAGCGAGATACGGCCTCATGAAGTCACCCCCATCCGGCCCGCGGCAGGTCGCGCCGTCGAGCCGTGCGAGAAGACGCGCCTGCCCTCGAACCAGGTCTCGAGCATCCGCGTGCCCGCGATGTCGTCGGCGCGGCCGTGGTCGGCCAGCTGCAGAATATCCCGATCCAGCACGATGAAGTCGGCTGATTTCCCGACCTCGAGCGAGCCGGCGACGGCGTCCCGGCGCAGGAAGCGGGCGCCGTTGATGGTGTAGGCGTCGATGACGTCGCGAATCGAGATCGTCTGCCCGGGGTTGAGCGCCGGCTCACCCCCATGGCGCCGGGTCACGTCCTCGCGCTCCAGCGTCCGATAGACCGGCACCAGCTCCGGTGGTACTGCAGCGTCGAGAAAGCCGGTGATGCCGTCGCCATTGTATAGACGCGGTATCTGATCCCGCGCTTTCATGATGGCGTCGCCGTCCACGAAACTGCCCGCGACGTCCACGCCCGGCGCGGGCATGAGCATGCGGGCCGCTTCGTTCACCGCGCCATTCGGCTCGCCATTCGCATCCACACCGACGACTTTGGCGTAGGCGGCGAAGTCCCGCGCGAGCGTTGCTTTCGATAGCCCAACGACCTGACCTGCTGCGTTGCGCGCTTTCGCGAGCGCTACGCTGTTGAAGGCGTCATGGTGGCCGTCGTTGCCATATAGATGGATCGCCACGGTAGTCGAGGCGCGGTCCAGTGCTGCGCGCAGGGTCGGATATTGCGGATCCGGTTGATTGCCGTCCGAGAAATTCCATTGCTGCACGCTGAGCCATCCGCCCGCGGGCACCTGGTAGCGCCGCAGGCAGCGGCTCACGAAGGCGGAGATCTGCCGCAGTGACAGCGACGCGCTGTCGAGGTCGCAGACGTCGAGCTTGATCGCCAGCATCGGGTGGGTATGCGAGTCGAAGAGACCGGGGAGCACGAGCCTGCCGCCCAGCCGCGCGACCTTCGTATGCGGTCCGATCCAGCGCCTCACCGCCGTCGACGAGCCGACGAAGACGATCTTCCCGCCGCGGACGGCGAGCGCCTGCTGCTCGCTATGATGCGCATCCTCCGTGTAGATCCTGGCGTCGGTGACCACGAAATCCGCAGGCGAGGGGCTCACGGCGAGCGCCGGGTACGCGAGCACCGGCGCGAGGCAGGCGAGCAGCAGGAATCCGCGCCTGACCCCGTGTTTACGCTCGAGTGTTGGCTGCGTCCCCTGGTGCGGCATGGGTTTGACCTGTCGTGGCGCGATGGCTTAGAGTCGCAGTATACGATATGAGAAAATCGATTATCGATGTGCTGGACTCCAGTCACCCGATGAGACGCTGATGCAATCGCTGTGGTCGGTAACCGCGGCGGTGGGTCCCAGCCTGCCGCAGCTCGCCGAGCCGGTTACGAGTCAGGTCGCCGTGGTCGGCGCCGGTTACACCGGCCTCTCTGCGGCGCTGCATCTCGCAGAGGCGGCACGCGACGTCGTGGTGCTCGATGCCGTTGATGTGGGTGAGGGCGCTTCAGGTCTCAACGGCGGTCAGGTCGTGCCCGGTCTGAAGCCCGACCCGGACGAGCTGGTGCGCCTGTTCGGTGCTCGAGGGGAGGCGGTCGTCGCCACCGTCGGCGCCGGGCCCGATCTGGTCTTCGAGCTGATCGGCAAGCACGCGATCGATTGCGACGCCAGCCGTACCGGCTGGATCCAGCCGGCTGGCTCGCAAGCCGCGCTCGCGGCCGTCGCGGAGCGGGTGCGCCAGTGGCAGGCGCGCGGCGCGCCGGTGGCGCTGCTCTCCGCCAAAGAAACGGCGCAGTTGACCGGCTCGGAGCGCTACTGCGGCGGCTGGCTCGATCGGCGGGGAGGGACGGTACAGCCTCTCTCGTATGTACGCGGTCTCGCGCGCGCCGCGCAGCGAGCGGGCGCGCGAATCTTCACGCACAGCCCCGCCGTGAAGCTCGACCCCGTGGGCCGCAGCTGGCGGCTCACGACCCCGAACGGCAGTGTCGAGGCCGCCACCATCGTTCTTGCGACCGACGCCTACACCGACGGGTTGGTGAGCGGCTTGCGCCGGTCGATCGTCGCCATCCCGTCGCTGCAAGTCGCCACCGCGCCGATTCCCGAGGCGCTGCGGGCGACCATTCTGCCCGGCGGTCAGTCGGCATCGGACACGCAGCGCCTGCTGCGCTACTTCCGGCTCGACAGCACCGGCCGCCTGGTCATGGGAACCCGCGGCTCCTTCGGGGATACTCCCCAGGCCTTCGCCGCGAGCCATCACTACCGCGCGGTCAGCGAGATCTACCCGCAGCTCGCCGGCAGCGCATACGAGTACCACTGGGGTGGGCTCGTCGCGATGACACCTGACGGGCTGCCGCGTCTTTGTGAGGTGGCGCCCGGCGTGCTGGCCGGCCTCGGCTACAACGGCCGTGGCGTCGCGATGGCGACCCAGATGGGGCGCCTTCTCGCCCAGTGGATCCTGGCGGGCAGCGCGGCGGATCTCGGGTTCCCGGTCGCGCCGCTGCGGCCGATCCCGCTGCATCGTTTCAGCCGCATCGGGGCCAGCCTCGCCATCCAGTATTATCGAACCCTCGACGGGCTGGCTCGCCTGCGCGGCGGACGCCCCCGCCGGAGAGTGGCATGACAGATTTGACGCTCGATCCCGCGGTCGGCTTGCTCATCGTGGCGTGCTTCGCCACGCTGTTTGCAACAGCCGGGCTGCACAAGCTGCGCGACCTCGCGCGCTTCGAGGAGGTGTTCACCGCGTACGCGCTCGTGCCGCGGCTCGGCCGGCTGCGCACCGCCCCGCTCGTTCCGCTGCTCGAGCTCGCCGTCACCCTCGGTCTGCTCGGAGGCATCTCGCGCGGCTACGCCGCTGTCGCCGGCGCGGCGCTCCTCATCGGCTACGCGGGCGCGATCGCCGTGAATCTCAGGCGCGGACGCCGGGATCTCGACTGCGGCTGCGGCGGATCGAACGGCGAGCGCAAGATCGCGCCCTGGATGGTCTGGCGGAACGGCGCGCTCGCCGCCGTTCTCGCGGCCGTATTGCTGCCGTGGAGCGCGCGCCCACTCACCGCGACCGATGCACTCACTGTCGGATGCGGTCTCGTATCCGCCTCACTGTTGTATCTATGTCTCGACCGCCTGCTCGGCCCCGCCGGGCGGCACACTACGGAGCTCCGGAGCCGGCCTTAACGTCTTCCCTCCCTGAAGGGAGGGGATTTCCGTCTGCCGGAGGCCGACGTTCCGGCCCGAGACGAGGATATTGATAGCAGAGTTGATGTCCCGGTCATGCCGAGCACCACATCCGTTGCAAATCCACTCTCTTACTACGAGGCCTTCTCGACCTTGTGGGCCGCCGCGTGCACCGCACGCGGAACAGACCTGCGTGGAAAATCGCTCGTCCACCTCGATGTACTCGGCCCCGTGCCTCGTGGCTTTGTAGCGGAGCTGAGACCGAAGTTGAGACCAGCCGGCATCGAGCACGGACTTGGCCAGGCCGGTTCGAGCCAATCCAGAGGAATTGACGTTGCCGACGCACATGCGCCGGCTCTCGCGCACGAGCCGCGTGGAGAGCTCATGCAGGAAATGTTTGCGACAGTTGGCGACCTTGGCGTGGATAGCCCGCACACGGGGCTTTCGCCCAGCCCGCTGGGCGATGGCAAGCGCCAGCTCGTATTTGCGGTAGATGCGTGGGGCCTCGATCTTCTCGCCCGTCGAGAGGGTGAGCAGGGATTTCAAGCCGAGGTCGATGCCGATCTCATCGCTCCCATGCGCCCGGTCCTCTGGCACCTCGACCTGCAGATTCAGGTACCAGCGGCCACGGGCGTCCTCGCCAAAGCCGCCGCAGAGGATCTTCCCCTCGATGGGTCGGCTGAGCCAGAGCCGGTATCGCCGCCCGAGGAAGCTCACCGTATCGCCCTGCATCCGCAGGGCCCGTGGGGCCTGAAACGGAATCCACCCCAGAGATTTTCTACCCCGCCATCGCGGCCGCTTGCCGCAGGCATCCCGCGAGATCGCAAACTCCTTGCAGACCGCCTGCACGGTATCCGAGTGCAGGCCGAGGAGTTTGCTGGTGCCGCTGGTGAGCTTGATCAGGTCAAAGCCCGAAGGCCAGCGCTTGTTGTGCCGCCGAGCGGCGTTCTGGACCTCCCCGCAATAGTTCCAGACCCGGTTCACCTCCCGAGTCTGTCGCCGAAGATGCCGACCGGAGGTGGCATCCTTGATCCTGTACCGGTACGTGAGCACCATGGCGACAAGGTAGTCGGATCATTCGAAATCAACAACCCGGACGCGGAATTTTCCTGTGCACTTGCACGCCTTACATCTCGTCCGCAGCATCGCAGGTAAACCAATGTATCGAGTCACGTCAATGTGCGGCACCTTCAGTAATACCTATTGCCCGACCGAGAGCGCGCCTCCTCCTCGCCCTGAACGGCGAGGTTTCCGGCGCGGAAAAATCCGATGAGCGCGCTTGCAATCTCGAACATCGTGTTGTGGATCGTGGTGATCGCACTCCTCATCGTCGTCCTCGCGCTGACACGTCAGCTCGGCGTGCTGCACGAGCGCATCGCGCCGGTCGGCGCACTGATGCTCGGCAAGGGGCTCACCATCGGCGAGCAGGCGCCGATGGTCGATGTCGTAGACCTGGAAGGCCGCGCGATGCGGATCGGCGCGGCGCGCACCGACGAGCGCAGCGCGCTCGTGCTGTTCGTCTCCCCGACCTGCCCGATCTGCAAGACCCTCTTGCCCGTCGTGCGCTCGAGCGGCAAGGACGAGCGCGACTGGCTGCAGATCGTGCTGGCGAGCGATGGCGAGGCGGCAGCGCACCGTGAGTTCGTGGCAGCCCAAGGGCTGGCTCCGGTCCCGTATGTCGTCTCCGCGACGCTCGGGATCACTTATCAGGTCAGCCGTCTGCCGTTCGCGGTGCTCATCGACTCCGGCGGCATCGTGCGCGCCCGTGGATTGGTCAACTCCCGCGAGCAGCTCGAGAGCCTGTTCGAGGCGCAGCGGCTCGGCGTGGCTTCCATCCAGGAATACTTCGCCAGCAGGGCGGAAAGCGCGTGACCACGGCACGACAGCATGGAGTATCACTGCTCGATGGCTGTTCTCGTGGGGCTCGCCGACCAGTCGTAGGAGCCCGCGATTGCTCCCGCGCGGGTCCGCGTGGTACCGTTCCCGCCGCTTGCATCGATTATCGATGCTTGGAAAGTGAACGCATGGCCGGGGAACACAACAATCGATCGCGGCAGCGTGCGCGCGCGGCATCGGCGGAAGGCGCGCAGCGCGATCCGCTCTTCAACGACTCGGTGCAGAAGGCGTTGGCCGTGCTCGAGGCCTTCGGCAAGGGACGCCGGGTCCTCAAGCTCGCCGAGGTCGCCGACGCGGCGGGCATCAGCAAGCCTTCCGCGCAGCGCTGTGTCCACACCCTGGAGGTGCTCGGCTACCTGCGGCGCGAGGAGCGGGATACGGGCTGGAGGCTGACGCCGCGCTCGCTCGTCATCGCCACCGCGTATCTCTCCGGCTATCGCCTGATCGAGCAGGCGGCCCGGCATCTGATCGATCTCAACCAGGAGACCGACGAGTCGGTGAGCCTGTCGGAGCCCGACGAGCCCGACATGGTGTTCGTCGCGCGCTTCCCGAGCCACAAGCCCTTCCTCATCCACATGCCCGTGGGCAGGCGCCTGCCGATATATTGCACGGCATCCGGCCGCGCATACCTATCGGCTCTCCCGGCCGCGGAAGCCCAACAGATATTGCGGCGCTGCGAGCTGCGCGCCCTCACGCCGATGACGGTCACCGATCCCAAGCGGATCATGAAGCTCGTCGAGGCCGCCCGCGTCGACGGCTATGCCTACTCCGACCAGGAGTGCTATCGCGGGGACGTCACTGTCGCCGCGGCGGTCATCGGTGAGGATGGGCGCCCCATCGGGGCCATCAACGTATCCGGTCCGACGAGCCGCTGGACGCTCGAGCGGATGCGTACCGACCTGTCGGCGCTGGTGATCCGTACCGCCCGCGCCATCTCGAGCGGAGCCGCCGCTTCAGGCAGCGCCTGACCGCCTCATTCCGCCACCGAGAGGCGCCGGCGCGCTCGATTGACCGCGCCCCATGCCTGCTCTATCCTTTCTCGTAATCTCGATTCAACAATATCGATTAACGATAGGTTGGGTGTGAGCTACGCCAAAATCGTGCTCTTCACGGCGCTTCTGCTCGCGGACGCGATATTCCTCGCCCAATGGCTGCGCCTCGCCCGCAGGCGCGAGCGGCGGGAGCGGCCGACGCCGTCCGATCTCGGCATCGGCTTCCTCACCAACTTCGGCGACGCGCTCGGCATCGGCTCGTACGCGCCCACCACCGCTCTGTTCAAGTTCCGCGGCAGACCTAGCGATGAGCTCATTCCCGGGACGCTCAACGTGGGCAGCGTCGCCGTGGGTCTCGCCGAGACGTTCATTTTCGTCACCATCATCGCAGTCGATCCGACGCTCCTCATCGCCATGATCGCGAGCGCCACGATCGGCGCCTGGCTGGGCGCCGGACTCGTGAGCCGCATGCCCAGGCGCATGATCCAGCTGCTCATGGGCGTGGCCCTATTGACCGCGGCGACGTTCTTCGTCATCGGCAACCTGGGGTTCTTCCCCGTGGGCGGCCTCGCGCGCGGGCTCGCCGGCTGGCGGTTCGCGGTCGCGGTGCTCGCCAATTTCATCTTCGGCGCGCTCAACACCATCGGCATCGGCTGGTATGCGCCCAGCATGGTGGTATTGGCGCTGCTCGGCATGAACCCCGTCACCGCCTATCCGATCATGATGGGTACCGGCGGCATCATGCTGCCGGTGGCCGGCATTCGTTTTCTGCGTACCGGGCGCTTCGCCTGGGGGCCGGCGCTCGGGATGACCATCGGCGGGGTGGTGGGCGTTCTGATCGCGGCATTCATCGTCAAGAGCCTGCCGCTGCACGCGCTGCGCTGGCTGGTGGCCGCCGTGGTCAGCTATGCTGCCCTCGCCATGCTGCGCTCGGCGCGAACCCGCGTCACGGCCGAGCCGGCCGTATTGAATACCAACACTTGAAGAGGTGCCAATGCGTGTCGGGCGGCTGAGAACGGCTTTGTTCGCGGGGACGATGGTCCTCGCTGTCGTCGTGGCCAGGGCCGGCGATCGGGCGGCGGTGTTCAACAGCAACTGCTCGATGTGTCATCAGCTCGCAGCCGCGGGCCTGCCGGGCCAGTTTCCGCGGCTCGCCGGCCGGGTGGGCAAGATCGCCGCCACGGCGGGCGGGCGCGATTATCTCGAGCGGGTGGTGTTGTTCGGCATGGCAGGCCGGATCACGGTGGACGGGTCGGAAATCCTCGGCGTGATGCCCTCGTTTGCTTCTCTGTCGGATGAGGACCTCGCCGCCGCCCTCGACTATGTCTCGAGTCTGGACGATCATGGCCAGCTAGGGGCGAAGGGCGCGGTCTTCAGTCCCGCGGACATCAAGCATGCGCGCTCGGGCGCGCAGCTCTCTCCCACGCAGGTGCTCCACATGCGAGCCGCTGCGGTCGGTACGAAGAGCGACTAGCCATGACCGGCCGCCTGGCAGCACTCGGCGCAGCCTGTGCGATCGCGCTCGTCCCGTTCGCGCAGGTATGCGCCACCGCACCGGCGCAATCGATCAGCCACCTGACGCCGGTCCAGGCCGCCTACCTCACTCACTGCGGAGGTTGCCACGGCATAGAGGGCGTCTCCGCGCCGCACTCGGTGCCGACCCTGAGGGGCCTCGCCGGCCGCTTTCTCTGTACGGGCGAAGGGCGAGCCTATGTCGTTCGCCTTCCCGACGTGGCTCTGACGGGGTTGTCCGACCAACTGCTCGCCGGCGTGGTGAATTTCGTTGCGTTCGATCTCGGCGCGCCGGCGCCGCGCGGACCGCAGGCGCGGCCCTACACGGCGGCCGAGGTGGCGCAGCTGCGCAAGCGGCCGCTGACCGGTCCGGGGCTGCGGGCGTATCGGGCAGCCGTCATCGAGCACCTTGCGACGCACTGTCAGGTTCCACCAGGTCTGCGGGTGTACGACAACTAGCGGGGTTTCCGCATGCGACAGACGCTCACCATCAACGGCCACGCGCGCTCGATCGACGCCGCGGCCGACATGCCGTTGCTTTGGCTTCTGCGGGACGAGCTTGGCCTGACAGGCAGCAAGTTCGGCTGCGGAATGGGGCTCTGCGGCTGCTGTACCGTTCACCTGGACGGGCAGGCGGTGCGTGCCTGCATGACGCCGGTGAGCGCTGCGAGCGGCAAAGCCGTGACCACGATCGAAGGGGTTGGCGCGGACCGGCACGGGCGCGCCGTGCAGGCCGCGTGGCTCGCCCTCGGAGTGCCGCAATGCGGCTACTGTCAGGCGGGTCAGATCATGAGCGCGACGGCCTTGCTGCAGCGGACTCCGCGTCCGACCGACGCTGACATCGACGCCGCTATGGCGGGCAATATCTGCCGGTGCGGCACCTATCCGCGCATCCGAGCGGCGATCCATCACGCGGCCCAGGCCCTGGAGGAGACGTGATGAGCGCGCCCAGAATTGACGAGTCCCAGCGTCCGATGACTCGACGGGAGGCATTGAAGAGCCTCGCTGCCGCCGGCGGGCTGGTTCTCTGCCTGCGGTACTCGGGCCGCATCGCTCTCGCGGACGATAACGCCTACGGCGCGGCTGCCGACCCGGGAGGCGTCGTCGACAACCCGCTGGTGTTCGTGACGATTGCCAGCGACAACACCGTGACCATCACCGTGCACAGGCCGGAGATGGGGCAGGGGGTGCGCACGAGCTTCGCGATGGTCGTGGCGGATGAGCTGGAGGCGGACTGGGAGCACGTCAGGGTACGGCAGGCGCCCGGCGATCAGCAGCGCTACGGCAATCAGGACACTGATGGCTCGCGCAGCATGCGCCACTTCTTCGATCCCATGCGGCGCGTCGGCGCCGCGGCGCGCGCGATGCTCGAGAGCGCCGCCGCGGCCCACTGGGGCGTGCCGGCGGACGAAGTCATCGCCGAGCATCATGAAGTGCGGCACCGTGGGACCGGCCGCCGGCTGTCGTACGGCGTGCTCGCCGAAGCCGCCGCGCGCCAGCCGCTGCCCGATCCGAAGAAGCTGCGGCTGAAGACTCCGGGTCAGTTCCGCTACATCGGCAAGCACAGCACCCGACTCATAGACGGCGCGGACATCGTCGCGGGTCGCGCCCAGTACGGTATCGACACGCGGCTCGAGGGCATGCTTCATGCCGTTATCGCGCGGCCGGCGGTGCTCGGTGGCCGCCTCCGCCATTACGATGCCCGCGGCGCCCTCGAAGTACCGGGAGTCGTGCGGGTGCTCGAGATTCCGAGCCATCCGCTGCCGGCCAACTACTTTCCCTTGGGCGGTGTCGCCGTCATCGCCCGCAACACGTGGGCCGCAATGAGTGGACGCGAGGCACTCAAGACCGAGTGGGACGAGGGCGAGCACCGCGCATACGACTCGAAGCAATTCGAAGCAGTTCTCGCAGCCGCCGCGCGCAAGCCAGCCAAGGTCATCCGCAGCGACGGCGATGCGATGTCGGTGCTCGCTGCCTCGAAGCATCTCGTCCAGGCGGAGTACTACATCCCCCATCTCGCACACGCCTCGATGGAGCCTCCCGCAGCTGCGGCGCGCATCGCGGATGGCCGGTGTGATGTCTGGGCGCCCGTGCAATCGCCTCAGGACTGCCGCGATCTGGTCGCACAAGTGCTGGGCATGAAAGAAACGGACGTCAACGTGAACGTCACGTTGCTCGGTGGCGGCTTCGGGCGCAAGTCACTGCCGGACTTCGCTGCGGAGGCGGCGTGGCTGTCGAAAGCCATTGGTGGCACCCCCGTCAAGGTGATGTGGACGCGCGAGGACGACCTCCGCCACGATTACTATCACGCGGTATCGCTCGAGCGCTTGGAGGCTGCTTTGGCTGAAGACGGCAAGCCCGTGGCGTGGCTGCATCGCTCGGCGGCGCCGACCGAGGCGGCGACCTTCGAGAACGGGGCACAGGGCGAAACGCCGGATGAATACGGCCAGGGCATGATCAACATCCCGTACCGTATTGCCAACATCCGGCTGGAGACGCCCGCAGTGCCGGCCCATACCCGCATCGGCTGGTTCCGCTCCGTCTACAACATACCGCACGGCTTCGCGACGCAAAGCTTCGTGGCGGAGCTCGCCGCCGCGGCGCAGCGCGACCATCGCGAGTATCTGCTGGAGCTGATCGGGCCGCCGCGCCGGATCGATCCGCGAACGCTGTCCGACAAGTGGAACTACGGCGAGTCGCCGGTGCGCTATCCGCTCGATACCGGACGGCTGCGCGGTGTCATCGAGCGCGCCACGGCCGAGGCGGGTTGGGGGAGATCCCGGCCTTCCGGGACGGGTTTGGGCCTCGCCGCGACCTACAGCTTCCTCAGCTACGCCGCGGCGGTGATCCAGGTGCAGGCGCACCCCGGTGGGCAACTGAGGATTCCGCGAGTCGACGTGGCGTTCGATTGCGGACCGCAGGTCAACCCGGACCGCGTCCGGTCCCAAGTCGAAGGAGCCTGCATCATGGGTCTCGGCCTCGCGCTCAGCGGCGAGATCACTTTCAAACAGGGCCGGGTGGAGCAATCGAATTTCAACGACTACCCCGTGCTGCGCATCCAGGAGGCGCCGGCGCAGATCCGGGTGCATGTGATGCAACACGGCTTCGAGGTGCCGCTCGGCGGTGTCGGTGAGCCCGCATTGCCGCCGATCGCCCCCGCCCTCTGCAACGCGATATTCGCCGCGACCGGGCGACGCATCCGGCGGCTGCCGATCAGATCCGTCCTGGCCTCGTGACCCCCGGAGTGCGGCTCACCTAAGTTCTTGATTTCGGCCCGTCACCAGCTTTATCGCAAGAAAAATTAAAAATATCAATTTAGATATTGATATTTTTAATCCGCACGGCATACTGAGCTTACGAAAAGCAAGTGAGCCGCCACTCCCATGGCCGACTGGCAAGAACTTACCCGGCTGACCCAAGGCCAGCCCATCGTCGTGGAGCGCGTGCGCCTGCAGGGCAAAGCGATCGCCCTCGAAGGCCAATTCGAGCTGCCGCAGCTGGCCCAGCTCAGCGCGGAAGATCAGGTCTTCGTGACGGCGTTCGTGCGCTGCCATGGCTCGATCAAGGAAATGGAGCAGATCTTCGGAGTGAGCTACCCGACGATCAAAGCCCGTCTGAATCGGATTGCGCAGAGTCTGCCGTTCGTGGAGACGAATCCGGCGCCATCTCACAGTGAGATCCTGGATCGGCTGAAGCGTGGCGAGATCGAGGCCGACGAAGCCATCCGGGCGCTGGAGGCGAAGTAATGATTCCCCTGGGCGCTACCATCAGTTGGCGGCATTGCGGACACCGTCGCTACGCACTCTGGATTCCGCTGTTCCTGGTGTGGCTGCTGCTCCTCCCGTTGGTTCTGGTGCTCTTCCCGCTGATTTGCGTGGCGTGCTTGTACTTGCGCGTGAGCGCGGTGCAGCTCTATGTGACGGCGTGGCGCATCCTGGCCTCACTGCGGCATACGCTGATCGAAGTGGAGGGTCCCGATCATGCGGTGCGGATACACATTGCATAGAGGATACGGATCATGAACGACGATCGCCGAAAAGTGTTGGACATGCTCGCCGCCGGGAAACTGACCGCCGACGAGGCGGAGCGTCTGCTGGCGGCGCTGGGAAATCAGCCGGCCGCTACGGCGGCCGACGGCAGCGCGCCGCGACCCAAGGCGAAGTACATTCGCGTCACGGTCGATCAGGCCAGCCCCGAGGGGAAGGCGCCGATGAAGGTGAACATCCGTGTGCCGATACAGTTGCTGCGCTCGGGCGTGCGACTGGTTGGCTTGATTCCCGTACAGGCACGCCAGCAGGTGGAGGACGCGATGCGCGAGCACGGCATGTCGTTCGACCTGTCGCAGATCAAGCCGGAAAACCTGGAAGAAATCGTGGATGAGCTCCAGGACGTGTCGATCGACGTGGACGAGGAGCACTCGAAGGTACGCATCTTTGCGGAATGAGGCGTCAGGCAAACGCAAATGAACGGCGAGTATTCCAACATCAACGGCGAGATCGCACGTTGGGTCTTCCATACGGCCATCCTCACGATCAACGTCGCGGCCCTGGCACATGGCAGCGCTGCGTTTTCCCACTCGATGGGCTGGGTGACCTTTGCCTTTTCTTCCATGGGTCAGTCGTTGCACTGGTGGCTTTAGGCCTCGATGCCGCCTAGCTCCGCCAGCCGCAACGCTCGACGCAAGAGCTCGCGAGGACGTCGCGGGCTCTGGTCGCGGCTGAAGCGAGCGTGGCCGAGCGCGCGGCTGCGACGGCGCTGGTGGCGGGCCTTCAGGCGTGCGCACGGCGGTTTGCAGATCTGCCTGGCGCTGGGCATCGCGGCTGTCCTGTTTCTGACGGTCAACTGGATCTATCAGGTCATCCACAAGCCGACCGAGTTGTTCTTCCCGGTCAGCGGCACCCTCTACAAATCACCGCCCGAGACCTGGAGCGAGTACTCGTCGCTGTTCGAGAAGTACTCCACCGACTTCATGACCCCGGAGCTGCTGGCGGCCCTCGCTCAGGTCGAAGGCTCCGGCGACCCGATCGTCCGCACCTACTGGCGCTGGTCCTGGGGAATCCATCCCTTCGAGATCTACCGCCCTGCCTCGAGCGCCGTAGGCATGTATCAGCTGACGGACGGCACTTTCGCGGAGGCGAAGCACCTTTGCATCCACGATCATCAGGTCGTCGAGGAGGGGCCTTGGAATGATTGGCACTCCTGCTGGTTCAATAGCCTCTACATGCGTGTCATCCCGCGCGACGCGATCGAGATGACATCGGCCTACCTCGACAGGGCCGTGAACGCCGTTCTCCTGGCGCATCACGTGCGGCGCGCCAGCCTGCTGCAGAAGCAGGATCTCGCAGCGGTAATCCACCTGTGCGGCGCCGGAGCTGGCGATCTATACGCGCGCAGAGGTCTCAGGCTGACCAGAGGGCAGATGTGCGGCGACCATGAGGCGCGTGTGTACGTCCGGCGAGTGGACGCGATGGAGCGCCTGTTTGCCCGGCTGGCTGCCGAGCACTAGAAGCTTGAATTGAGCCTCGTCGCCGCGCATCGAGAGCGGCGACGAGGCATCCGTCCTCAGTGGGAAATCGTGACCCGGACGATCTGCCCAAGCCCGATCGGTGGCGCCCCGAAGCCGACATTCGAGATGTACAGCGCTCCGTCGGGGCCGAAGGTCATGCCGCTCGGCACGCTAAGAATGCCGCTCGAGCCGTCTATCAGTACTTGCTGGTCGCCATCTGGCTGAATGCGAATCAGGCGCGCGGTGGCGGGCTCAGGACCCGGATCGGTCGTCGAGTATGAGGTCTCGAGAATATACATCCGCGCACGCGAATCGATCGCGATGCCGAGCACCTTGCTGAGTCCCGTTGCCACTACCTTGATGCGGCCGCTCGGTGTGATCCGGTACACGCTTTGCGTATTGATCGAGTCGGGATCGAAGCGGCCCAGATTGCTGACGAAGAAAACACCATGGTGGGCTACGACCGTAGGCACCACATGTCCCTGTGAAGCGGAAATAGACACCGGCCGAGTGAATACTCCCGGCCCTTTTCGTTATTGCCTCATGCACGAGGTCCATCACGTATGGCAGGCAGCAGGCGCAGGAATCGCGCTTAGCCGCTTTGAACTCGCCAATGACGAATCTTTCGCCGGCCCAGGCGAGATTTCAATTGAAGTTTTGTCAAGACCGGCGGCGTGATCGTGGGCGGGGCCGGCCCCACCGCACCGCCGGCGCAGCAGAAGCGTTGCTCGCCGGCACGGCTCACGCTGCGGCGAGCCCAGGCGGTTGGCGCCGGGAGAATCGCGACAGTCGCTGGTCAGTAAGGCGGTATTACTACCTCTATCGTCATATCGTGGTGTATGTACCAGCCCCCCTTCAACGGGCGATCGCCCGTGAGGATGTACATGCCGGGTCCGCGCCAGCCGTAGCCGTAATACGGCACCAAGGATTCCGGTCGACCTTGAGGCAGGTAGAGGTAGGACTTTGAGGCTGGCTGCAAGCTCTTGCGGGCATCGGGCACCAGGATGAGTTTCCCGGAGCCTGGGAAGTAGCGAAGGTCGCTCACAGAGATCTGCTGCAGGAGACCTTTATACATCCCGAAGCGTATCCCGTTCGCGTCGAGTCTGGCCATTGTTGCCAAGTCGACGGCGGCCGTCCCTTTGGCCGCCAGGCTCGAGCGATCCGTAGCGAGCATTTGCACGAGCTCATCAAATTTCGCCTGGTGAGAGAAGAAGCTGGTCGTGAGCTCCTGATCGCTTGGCTGGCTATTTTGATCGACATCGCGGGTGGCAAAGGCTCCGAGCGTCAAAGCACCGAGCAGCAGAGCAATCAAGGTGCATATTGCGGTCCACCATCCCTTGTCCGGCGTGCCCGCTCCTGTTCGCTTACGCGTGGCTGTCGCCTCCGCGTAGTCTGCTCGTCTCTCGTACTTTTCCACTAACTCACGCATGAGAGGTCGCTCGGGAGCGCCAGCGCATTTGGGTTGGAACATTGGCAGATGGTAGACTCTTCGATGCCGTACCGTGAGTCATCTTTTCTTCGATCCAGCGTTAGAAAATCTTCTGATCCGCATGCCACGAAGATTGCCGCCACTCAGTTCGCTACGTGCCTTCGAGGTGGTCGCTCGACATGAGACGTTTCGTGCAGCGGCGCAGGAGTTGCACGTGACAGCGGCGGCCGTCATTCAACAGGTCAAGGCGCTGGAAGGCTTCGTGGGACGAAAGCTACTGCGACGCCACAGCCGCGGTTATAGCCTGACGCCGGACGGGGTGTCCGGCCTCGAAGCGCTGCGCCATGGTTTCGACCAATTGGCGGCTGCGGTCGATGCAATGACTTCCGGCGGACACCGCGTTTTGACAGTGAGTGCAGTGCCGTCGCTTTCCGCCGAGTGGCTGGTGCCGCGCCTGCATCGGTTCCGCGAACGGCACCCGGGCATCGATGTTCTTCTGCACCCTGCCGTGGAGTTGATCGACCTGGAGCATTCCCGGGTAGACCTGGGCGTCCGCTACGGTTCCGGCAGTTATCCCGGTCTGGTCGCGGAGCGGCTCTTCGATGACGAGATCTTCCCCGTGTACAGCCCGCGGATGCTCAACGGCCGACGCCCGCTGAAAAGTCCCGGCGACCTGCGAGACCACCCGCTGATTCATACGGAGTGGACTCCAGAGGCGGGGCATTGGCCAGGTTGGTCCGACTGGCTGCGTGCGGCTGGAGTCACGGGTGTCAATGTAAATAAGGGGTTGAGACTATCCGACGGTGCCCTGGTCATTCAGGCCGCAGTCAGCGGCCAAGGAGTCGCGCTCGGAAGCAAGGCGCTGGCGCTCGATCACCTCGCGGCTGGACGCTTGGTTCGCCCATTCGAGCTCTCACTGGTGACGGATTTTGCCTATTACATCGTCTGCTCGAAGAAGCGGGCAGAGGAGCCGGATCTCATGGCGTTCCGTCGCTGGGCCATTTCCGAGGCGCAGGCAGAACCCCGGCGGCCGCGATAGCGGAGGTACGGGGCCGGACATGACCCGGCGCAAATCCGTTCAAGCCAGACCCATCGGCATTTCAGGCACTTTGGTACGTCACCAAATCTCTAGAGGGAGTACGCTCCATGCTCTGCGACCGATTATCCACGCGAGGCGCCGCGGCGCTTGCAGCGCTGGCCCTGACGCTCGTTCCGGGCTTCGGCTGCGCACAGGCAAGCGCGACCTCGTCGCTGGCCGCATCGAGCGTTCCGGGCGCGGTCAGCCCCCGCGTTTACCCGGACCGTCGTATAAGCTTCGAGCTCGCCGCCCCCATGGCTCACAGCGTTCTGCTGGCCGGAGGTGATGGCCTCGGACACGGCCCATTTCCCATGACCAAGTCCGCGGACGGAGTTTGGCGGGTGACGCTCCCGCCGGTCGTTCCCGGATTTCATTACTACTGGTTCATTCTGGATGGTGTCGCAGTCAGTGATCCCGCAAGCGAGACCTACTTCGGTTATGGAAAGGAGGTCAGCGGGCTGGAGGTACCGGACCCGGAGGGCGGCTTTTATGCGTTGAAGGCCGTCCCGCACGGCGAGGTGCGCGAGAAGTGGTACTGGTCAGGCGTCACCGGAGCCTGGCGTCGCGCGTTCGTCTACACACCGCCGGGATATGATGCAAATCCGACACAGCGCTACCCGCTCCTGATCCTGCAACATGGTTACGGCGAGGATGAGACGGGCTGGACGCGGCAGGGCAAGGCACAATTCATTCTCGACAACCTGATTGCTGCAGGCAGAGCCAAGCCGATGATCGTCGTCATGGATCGCGGATACGCCAATAAGCCCGGCATGCCCGCCCTCCATCTCGGTGCCGATACTCCAGTGAAGGAAGTTGGGATCGCATTCGGTGCATTCGAGTACGTGATCCTGCGCGATCTCATCCCGACCATCGATGCTTCGTACCGTACGATCCCCGACCGGGAGCATCGCGCGATGGCGGGGCTCTCCATGGGCGGCATGGAAACGCTCTTCATCGCGCTCCACCACCAGGAGACTTTCGCCTACATCGCCTCGCTCAGCGGCCCCATCCTGCAGAATCCGATCTCGTCACAATCCCTGGCTGCTGCCTTTAGGGCCCCGTTCGATGTGAAGAGCGCCTACGGAGGGGCCTTTGCGGATGCGTCACGCTTCAATCAGCACGTGAGGCTGCTATGGATGGGTGTAGGCACCGCCGAGCCGCCGCAGATCCGTAACGGCATAGTCGCTGCCGTCAAGGCACTGCGCGCGCACGGTGTGCAGCTGGTGTACTACGAGAGTCCAGGAACGGCACACGAATGGCAGACCTGGCGCCGTGACCTGAACGACCTGGCGCCCCGCCTGTTTCGCTGAAAGCGCTCCGGGTTCAGCTCCTCGAATGGACGATTACGGGCGCGCAGGGTGGCTTTGAGCAAGGCAGGGTTCACGGGACTGTCCCAGGATTCTCCCAGCCGCCGCCCAGCGCCTTGAACAGGTCGATCTGCAGCCCGACGAGCTCAGCATCGGATGAGGCGACCTGCGCATCGATCGCCACCAGCGACTGCTCCGTCGTGAGCAGGTCGAGATAGCTCGATGAGCCGGCGGCATATCCGTTGCGGGCAATCTCGAAGGTCCGGTGTATCTTCCTCTGGGCGTCTCCCAGCGCTTGACGATACTGCAACGCCGCGCCGTAACCGGTCAGCGCCTGCTCCGTCTCCTTGAGCGCTCTGAGCACCACCGAATCGAATTGCGCCAGTGCTGCGGCCTGATAGGCCTTGGCCGCCCGCACCCGAGCGCGCGGACCGGCCTGGTTGGGAAACGCCCAGGTTATCGATGGCCCAACGCCCCAGATCTTGCCGAGATTGGTCGTGAGCCGGTCGACCTGCGATGCGGCGCCCCCGTAGAAGCCGAGCAGGTGGATGCTCGGATAGAGCTCGGCCGTCGCCACCCCGATGTCTGCGGTCGCCGCCGCGAGTCGGCGCTCGGCCTCGCGTACGTCGGGACGGCGCCTGAGCAATGCCTGCCCATCGCCGACGGGAATGACTGAGGCGAGATGCGGTGGCAGGACGCATGCTTCGAGGCCCCGTGGTGCCTGGGCAGGAGCGCGGCCGAGCAGCGCCGTCAACTCGAAGATCTCCGCCCGGCGCTCGCCTTCGAGCGATGGGATCGCCGCGCCAACCTGGGCGACGAGCGCCTGCGCCCGTGCCACCTCGAACTTCGATCCGGCCCCGGCCTGGAGCTGCTCCTCTGAGATGTGGGCTTCCTGCTGCACAATGTGAAGCGAGCGGCGCGCGACGTTGAGTTGCTCGCCCAGAGCGCATATCGAAGCGTAGGAGCCCGCAGTATCTGCCGCGATGACTACGCGCACGTCGTCACGAGCTGCACCAGCCGCCTCTGCGTTGGCGCTCGCCGCTTCGATGGCGCGATGCACGCGGCCGAAGAGGTCGACTTCGTACGCGGCCTCGAAGACGTCCTCGTAAACCCAGATCGTCTGGGGCCGGTGCCCCCCGAGCTCGAGAATCTCGTCCGTAGCGGGATCGCGGCCGTGCACAGCCTGCGCCGTCAGGTCCGTGGAGGGATAACGCGCCGCGTGCACTTGGGAGAAAGCGGCGCGGGCGGCGGCGAAGTTCGCATCCGCCGCGGCGAGGTCACGATTGGCCTGAAGTGCTTGCCGCACCAGGCCGTCGAGACGAGGGTCGCTGTATAGCCGCCACCAGGCATTCGCAGGAGCCGTTGGTGTCTCCAAGGCGGGGTTCAATGAGACGAAGGGGGCGCCGGAGCCGGCCGGCAGCTTTGGCGCGTGGTAGTTCGGGCCGACCGCGCATGCAACTAGCAGCAGCAGGGTCGCGGCGAGGGAGCCTGTCCGGGCTGAGGCCATCACCACGGTCGAACGCCGGTGAGGCAGCGGACGACTCATGGCGTTTTTCCCCGTGCGGGAAAGAGCGGCAGTGGGGACGCTGGACCTTCCGGTGCAGCGCTGCGGAACACAACGATCAACAGTGCGATGACGGTCAACGCAGCGATCGCGACGAAGCCGTCCATCACTGCCTGCGTGGTCGCCGCCGATCGAACGGCGGCGCCCAGCACCAGCCGGCCGCGCTCGAGCGCGCCGGCCGGGTCGACCGCGCGCGTGGTAACGGCTCCATATTCCTGCAATCGCTGGATGACGCGCGGATCGCCTGCCTGCACGTGCAGTCCGATCAGATTCGAGGCAAGCTGCTCGCGGACGCGCGCGAGAGTCGACATGAATGCGGTGCCGAGCTCGCCGCCGAAAAGCCGGGCGGTCTGTAGAATGGCACCGAACGTCAGCGCGTCCTGCGGCCGCAGGTGAAGAACTCCGAAGAAGATGACGCCGGAGAGCGCAAAGCTCTGGCCAACGGCCTGCAGAAGCTGGGACGGCAGGAACTGGTACGATCCCCAGATCGGCGTGAGATTGTAGGCGACCATCAGGCAGGCGACGCTGACGAAGATGAGGCCGATGGAGCAGACCAGGCGCGCATCGGTACGGCGTAACATCAGCCCGGCCAGTGGACACAGGATGAGCTGCGGTACGGCGATCCACACGAGGCTGTAGCCAACCTCGATGGCGCGATATCCACGCACGTTAGTCAGGAAGAACGGAATCAGAAAGCTCGTCGACAATATCGTGAGCCGCAGGAACGCGATCAACAGGAACTGGCTCGGCATGGGCGGGCCGAGAACGACTCGCAGATCGAGCACCGGGCATTCCGAGCGCACCACATGCACCAACAGGGACACGAGGAGCAGGGCTCCGGCGCCGAACAAGGCCCAGACGAGGCCCGAATTCAGCCAGTCGAGCCGGTTACCCTGATCGAGCGCCGCATAGATCAGGGCGAGGCCGGCCCCGCCCGTGACGAGACCAAAGAGGTCGGCCGGAGGGCGGGTCGTGATCCGCTTGATGGGTATGCCGCGGCTCAGGCACAGCGACATCACGAAGGCGAGCGGCACGTTCTGCCAGTAGATCCACGCCCAGGAGAGGTGGTCGACGTACCAGCCCTCGAGGGAGGCCGAGATATTGAGGGAGAGCTCGAGATTGAGCGCGTAGATCGCGATGCCGAACGCCCAGTACTTCGGCGGCATGTTGAGCAGAATGAAGCTCAAGGTCAGCGGAATGAAGAACCCGCTCGCCAGGCCGCCGATGAACTGCATCGTGAGCAGCGTCGGGAGGTTCGGAGAGAAGGGAGTGATGATCGAGATCAGCGCGAATGCGATCGAGGCGCCCATCAGGACCCGCCGCGGACCGAACGCGGCGCCCATCCAGACTGCAATGACCGTGATGAACATCTGCGCGGCGGTCTGCGCGGTCGTGATCCAGGCTCCTTCGTCGAACCCCGAGTGCACGGCGCCGCGAATGTCCGCGAGGCCGAACGAGGAGAATCGGGTGTTGAGCGTGGAGATGAAGGTGCCCATGAGCACCGCCAGCAGCCCCAGCCACGGGATGGCTGTCGGCGGCGAGACGTTGATCGGCGCGATGATGCCGGGCGTCGGCCGCACCGCGGCGGCTTGCGCGGGAACGCTCATGGGCGCTTATGGTCCACCGCGTAGACTCTCGCGGTGACCGACATACCCGGCACGAGCCGGTCGGTCAATCCGTCGGCGTCATCGATCATGATCTTGACCGATATGCGCTGCACCACCTTGGTGAAATTTCCGGTCGCATTGTCGGGCGGAAGCAGGGCGAACTCGGCGCCCGAAGCCGGCGCGAACGATTGGACATGTCCGCGCAGCGTGTGTCCGGGGAAGGTATCGACCCGGATCCGGGCCTTCTGTCCGACCGCCATGTGGGTGAGCTGCGTCTCCTTGTAGTTCGCAATGACCCAGACTTTGGGCAGCGGCGAGAGGGTCACGATCTGGGTTCCGACACCGACCAGCTGCCCCGGTTTCACCTGGCGCTGGCCGAGAACTCCGTCCTGCGGTGCGACGATGGTCGTGTACTGCAGGTTGAGATTGGCGACGGCAAGGGCGGCGCGCGCCGCCAGGAGCGCCGCTGCATTCTCCTTCAGCTGCGCCTGCAGGACCGCAAGCTCACTCTCGGCAGCGTCCTCGTGCGCGCGGCTCTCGACGAGTTGCGCCTCGAGCTGAATGCGCATCGTCTGCAGCTTCTCGCGCGCCTCGGTAGAGGAAGAGCCGATCTTCAGCAGCCGGCTCTGCCTGGCGACATCGCGGGCATTTTGCTGCCACGCGGCGGCAGTGGAGGTGATGACCGCCCGTGCCACCCGCACGCCGGCGAGTTGCAGTTTGCGCTGGGCCTGCAGGGCCTGTCCCTGCGCGGCGACGGAGAGGATGCGCGCCTGCGCCTGGGCAACCGCTGCGCGATAGTCGATGTCGACCAGGCGAGCCAACACCTGGCCTTTGCGAACCCGCTCATAATCCTGAATGGGCAGCTCGCTGAGATAGCCGGCCACCTTGGCCGAGATCGGTGTGAGATCCGATTGGAGATAGGCGTCGTCGGTGCTTTGCCAGCCCGCACCGCCCTCCCAACGGTTCCAGTTGCTCGTCACCACCAGGATGATGGCGATGGCGACGAGGAAGACCAGAATGCGCCACGTGAACTCGAAGATCTTGTTCCAATCGAAGTTGGGAGATCTCATGGCGCGGTGTTCTCGTTACGTATGGCCGCGATGAAAGGCTAGGTGTCACCAGCGTAGCATGCAACGTTGGGCGTGTGCTTGGCGGTTCGGCCCGCTGCCATGGAAATGGCCGTATACTGGGCCAGTGCAGCCCCAATCTTCCGAAGCCCTTACCGAGCGCGAGCTGCTCGAGAAAAATCGCAGCTATTACGACGCGCTATGGTCGGACGCTCGCCTGATCGAGCCGCAGCGGTTCAACACCTGGCCGCTGGTGCAATCCCTGCTGCCGACAGCGGCTCAGCGGCTCGAAGTGGCGCCGGGCCTGCGGCCACGATTGCCAATTCGGGGCACGCAGTTCCTGGACATCAGCGCGCCCGCGGTCGGGAAGCTGCGCGGACGCGGCGCGAACGCCGTCATCGGCAAGGTCACATCCTTGCCTTTTGCCGATAGCTCGTTTGATATGGTGTGTGCCTTCGACGTCATCGAGCACGTCGACGACGATGACGGCGCACTGTCCGAGGTGGCGCGCACTACGAAGCCAGGGGGCGTCATTTTGACCTCGATGCCGCTGCATCCGGCGCTGTGGACCGCATTCGATGACTTCGTGGGCCACAAGCGACGCTACGATCCCCCGGCGCTGGTGGCGAAGCTGGCGCGGCACAGGCTCACGGTGGAGCGCAGCGCGGTATATGGAATGCAGCCGCGCTCGTCCCGGTTGGTCGACTGGGGCATGTGGTGGCTGATGCACAATCGTGAGCGGGCAATGTGGTGGTACAACCACGTCATCATGCAACTGGGATTGCTGTTCCAGAAGAGCCTCAGACTGGAGTCAGGGATGATTGCAACGGATGGTGTCGATGAGGTTCTGCTCATATGCCGCAAGCAGGGCGGGGGAGATGCAAGGACCGTCCGAACCGAACGTCAGCGGCTGCGCGTATAAATGTTTTTGAAGGCCAGAATATCCTCAGCCGTGTCGGCCGCTACCGGCGTGAGAAAGAGCTCGACCGTTTGCCGGTCATGGGTGACTGGACCGAGAACGAGCCGGTGGCGAAAGGCTGCCGATCGAGCAATCTGTCGACGATAGTTGCCGGCTTGCCGCCGGGCTGCCATCAGCCTTTTCTGCGATCGCGGGCTCCCGAGCGCCGCTCGGGCCCGGAGTTGCCGCGCGGCAGCGAACCTCCCCGGTCGCTGCCGCGTCGCGGCCCGCTTCGCCTATCCGCGTGGTGCTTGTATCGACAGTGGCACGCAGCGGCGGTGCATCCCGAAATCGGAAACCGGGGCGCCTGGGCGGAGAGCCATCTCTTGCCACTGAGCTCCTTGACCGCCGGGCAAGCGTTGCGGCCCGGGGTGATCGAAACGGCATGCCACGGCGACCGCTTCGCTGAGGCGGGATGCTTGCTCCCTTTCCCAGGGGCGCTTTTGGAGTCATCGGCCATCACCACCACCCGTCGGAGCAGCGAATGCAGGAGAGCCGAGCCGCTATACCTACTACTACTAAACGCCGAATGGTCGCTTATTGCAAGGATCAGGGCTCAGGACGGGGTTCCCGGGGTCTTGGCTCGGGACGCACCGCGGACGACCTTGGAGTCTCTGGAGGGTACGACGAAGAGGCTGTCCTCGGCATCATGGGCGGCAATTTCCTGCGGGTAGCCGCCGCCGTGTGGCGCTGAACTTTTTGTAAGAGCTCAGTCGGGAATCGGAGCGGACATTCTCTGCTCGCCGCTTGCGGTAACTCCGATCGATGCGAGGATGATCAGCGCAATCGCGATCCATTGCGACGCCGACAGCTTCTCATCCAGGACGAGCAATCCGGTCAGCGCTCCGATCGCGGGCTCCATGCTCATGAGAACACCGAAGGTTCGCGTCGGCAGGCGCGTGAGCGCAACCATATCCAACAAGTAGGGAAGGGCGGTGGATAGGACGCCGACGGCGATTCCCGGCAACAAGACGGATGTCGAGAAGAAAGTCGGCGGAGCGCTCAGGATGCCGACTGGAAGCACCAGAACGGCTGAGATCAAACTGCCGAGGGCGACGCTTTGCGCTCCGTGAGCGAGGCCTGCTTTCTGCCCTGAAACGATGTACACGGCCCAGCAGGCGCCGGCACCCAGAGCGTATAGCGCACCAACCGGGTCGATACCACGGTGGACGTGCAAGACCGGCAGCAGCAGCGACAGGCCCGCGATGGCGAGTAGCACCCAAAGGAAGTCGATCGCGCGGCGGGAGAACACAATGGCGACAGCCAGTGGCCCGGTGAACTCCAGTGCGACCGCCACTCCGAGCGGCAATCTGCTCAGCGCCTGGTAGAAGCACATGTTCATGATGCCGAGCGCGATTCCATAGACGGCGATCGGAACGCGGGAGGGCGCGGGTATGCGCACGCGCCAAGGCCGAAGGGCAGCGCACAGGATCAACGTCCCGAACCCGACCCGCAGTGCCACCGTGCCCAAGGGCCCCGCGAGTGGAAACATGGTCTTCGCGATCGAGGCGCCCGATTGGACGGAGATCATGCCCAATAGAAGTGCGAGTACCGGAACCAGGAGGGCCGACATCCTGGTACTCGATGGCTGCTTTCCCTTCACTTCGAGCTCAGAGTCGAGTCTTGTGGATGCGCCTCTCCTTCATGATCAGTGAGAGGTGCTCGCCCTGGTTTTGAAACAGCTCGAGATTCGTCAGCGGATTGCCATCGGCGATCGCCATGGTGAAGTGCAGCCCGTCACAGCAGCGGCAATGCTCGTGGGTGTCAGTCCGTCGGCGCATGTCGGAGTGTCCGCCGGTGGGGCCAATGGCTCGTCCGGAGATGAATAACCGCGGGCCGACCAGGTGCCCCTTCGCGACCGCTTCCTTGATCCCCCAGTCCGCGCCGCCCGTGTCGCGCACAGTGGTGAATCCACGGTTCAACATGCCGAGCATCAGCGGCGCAGCGCGGGCTGCGAGCAATGAAATGGGAATGTGCTCCAGGCGGGAGAGGTCTACCTCGCAGAGATAGACGTGAACGTGGCAATCGATGAGACTCGGCATGAGCGTGCGGCCGCCGCAGTCGACCACCTGCGCTTGCCGCGACGCGATCGGCCGGTCCGAGACTTCCTTGAAACGGCCGCCTTCCACCATGACTTCGTAGCCGTCTCGCAGCTCCTCGAAGCGGGGGTCCAGGAGCCGCAGATTGCGAAAGAGGTAGCTATCGGGCTGCGACGAATTCAGCAAGGTAGACATAGATTGCCTGCTGCCATGGCTCGAGCCCGCATTTTGCCATTCTTCTCGGCGGCGGACGCCGGTATTTCCGCTTATGGTTTCAAAAAAACAATTACTTCGCGGGTCACCTCGGCACGTCATCCCGTCCCCGCCATTTTGTTCTGCAGTTCTGCAGCCGCACAACACACCGGTCGGTTGCAAGCACTCAGTCAGTCGAGCTAACACGGCTTGCCGCGCGGTGGTGGGATAACTGACGGCAAATTCAGCTCGAGAATGCGCTAATCACCACCCGTTCAATGAGCGCGGCCACGCTCCAACCGTGGTCCCGATACCTCCTGGCAGAGAGTCGCAGTGGCGCGTTCATGTCTGCTTGCATTCCCGCAGAAACGGTGTAACACTCATTTCGTGAGTCAAAAATGCAATCTGCCGCTGCACGAATGGCTTGGCCTGGTTACGGGTCGTGGGGCGCAGGTGTGCCCTGGGCAGACGCGGCGCCCATGGGGTCTGAACGCGCAGTCAGGGCTGCAGGGCGGGTACGGGAGATTGCCGAGGTGATGCCTCTCAGCGACCGATTTTGGATGCCGTTCACTCCGAACCGGCGCTTCCGGCAGGATCCGCGCCTGTTCTTCGTCGCCGCCGACGGAATGTATTACCGCACTGCGGACGGGCGCGAGGTGCTCGATTCCCTTGCCGGATTGTGGTGCGTCAACGCCGGTCATGGTCAACGGGAGATTTCGAGTGCCATTCGCCGGCAGGCGGAGCAGCTCGATTTCGTCTCATCCTTCCAGATGGGGCATCCCGGCGCATTCGAATTGGCCGACCGGCTCGTCGAGCTGACGCCAGGCGATCTCGATCACGTATTCTTCTGCAACTCAGGCTCTGAAGCCGTCGACACTGCGCTCAAGATCGCCCGGGCCTACCATTTCGTCCGCGGCGAGGGCTGCCGCCGGCGATTCATCAGTCGCATCGGCGGTTACCACGGTGTCGGCTGGGGTGGCGTGTCGGTGAGCGGCATCGGGCGTCATCGCCGAGCATTCGGCCCCGCGTTGGAGGCCGAACACATGCGCCTCCCCTACGATCGCTCGCAATCGGCATTTTCCCGCGGGCAGCCGCAGCGCGGCGCCGAATTCGCCGACGAATTGACACAGCTCATCGGCCTTCATGACGCCTCCAGCATCGCGGCCGTGATCGTGGAGCCCGTCGTCGGCTCCGGCGGCGTGTATCCGCCGCCCGTCGGGTACCTCCAGCGACTGCGTGAGATCTGCGATGCACACGGCATTCTGCTGATCTTCGATGAGGTCATTACCGCATTCGGGCGGCTGGGCACGGCCTTTGCCTGCGAGGCGCTCGGAGTGATGCCGGACATCATGACGTGCGCGAAGGGAATGACGAACGGCGCGGTACCGATGGGGGCCGTGTTCGTACGCGAGCCAGTCTTTGCCGCATTCATGACCGGAGCCGAGAAACAGATCGAGCTGTTTCACGGGTATACCTACAGCGGACATCCATTGGCCTGCGCCGCCGCGCTGGCGACGCTCGATGTATATCGTGACCAGAAAATCTTCTCGCGGGCCGGGGCGCTGGCGAGTGCTTGGGAAGCCGCGGTGCACTCGCTGCGCGATGAGCCCTTCGTCGCCGATATCAGGAATATCGGCGTGCTGGCCGCCATCGACCTTACGCCGCTTCCGGGTGAGCCCGGGGCGCGTGGCACTGCCTGCGGGCGCAGCTGTTTCGACGACGGCGTTCTGGTCCGGATCAGCAGTGATACGATATTGCTGTCTCCTCCGCTCATCGCAAACGCCGGACACGTTGACCAGATGATTGCCACCCTGAGTCGAGCGCTACGCGCCTTGAAGTGAGGCCATGGGTAAAGTCGAACGCGGTTCGTCCGACAATGCCAAGTCGCGCGCCGTGAGGAAGGCGCGTGCGGCGCGTAGCCGTCCGAGTCGATTGCATGAGGAGACCGCGGCGCGAATCATGGGTCTGCTGAAGGAGGAGCACTTTACCGTTGGGCAACACCTGGTCGCCGATGATCTGTGCAAGCGGTTTGGCATCTCCCGCACCCCGATACAAGGCGCATTGAGGCTTTTGGAGGCGAGAGGCCTGGTCGAGAATCGACCCTACCGGGGCTTCGTACTGAGCCGACCCCCGGATGCTGAGCTCGAGGTGGAACCGGCGTTAGAGCGGGAAGACGAGGACGCGCGGCTGTTCGTCGCGATAGCGGATGCGCGCAATGCCGGGCAATTACCCTACCAATGCACACAGCAGGAGCTCGTCCGCCGCTTCGGGGTTCACGTCGGCGTCGTGGTCCGCGTACTCAGGGAGCTCGCCAAGCTGGGTCTGGCGGAGCGCAAGGCGGGGAATGGCTGGCGCTTCCTGCCCACGATCGACTCCGGGCGCGCCGAGGTGGAGAGCTACCAATTCCGCATGACGCTGGAGCCGGTAATCCTGCTGCAGCCGGCATTCGCGCTCGATGGCGAGTGGGCGCAGCGGGTGCGCGCGCACCACGAATCGTTTCTGCATCGACCGTGGAGAGACACGCTCGCCGTCGAGTTCTACGAGATGAACGCCGAATTTCATGAGGGCCTGGCGCGCGCAAGCGGCAACCGGCACATGCTGGGCGCGATACAACAGCAGAACCAGTTGCGCCGCTTCCTGAATTACCAGTGGCAGTATCCGGTGGCACGCGTGCGCGAGTCAGTCCTGCAGCACCTGGCGATCCTGACGGCGCTGGAGAGCGACGACCGGGATTTCGCCGCGATACTGATGCGCCGGCACCTCGCGACAGCACCAGGAGCCTCGCAGACCCCGTGAGCTCGCCGCTGCGCGAGCGAGGCGCTGGCGGCCATCTAGAAGTCCTGACTGAACTCGACTCCAATCGTCCGCGGCTGACTCGGCGTCACGTAGAATGCCTGCGGCACTCCGGGAACGGCCGTGGAGCCGCAGGTCACCACCGCACAGGAAGTCTGTGCGTTGACTTCGCCACGAGTATCGAAGAGGTTCTTGGCAAAGACTTCGATTCGCCGTGAGCCATTGCTCATGCCCGCCGACAGGCTTTCGGTCGCATAACCACCCAGCCGATAGTAGCGGCCCGCGTCTTGAATGTCCGAGACCCTGAGATAAAGTGGAATCGACCCGCGGTAGGCCGCCGTCGCCTCGACGTGTGCAACCCAATCACTCAACCCAGGAACCGGAAAGGAATAGCGCGCGGTGATGTCGCCTTTGAATCTCGGGACATAGACAAGCGGCGTTCCCTTGGTCACCTGGATCGGTAGTCCCGCGCAATCCTGGATCGGCGAGTATGAAACCGGGCTCACGCCGCAGAAGTCGCGCGTGATGCGCGAATCGTTGAACGCGACGGCACCGGTCAGCTGCAGGCGATCAGTCGCCAGCCAGTGTACGCTCGTTTCCGCGCCGGTAACCGCGGCAGACGGAGCGTTCTGGTAAATCGAAGTGCCGTTCGGGCCTTCGAAGGTGAATTGAAAGTCGTTCCATGTCTCCCGGTACACCGCCGTGTTCCAGATCAGGCGATCCTCGAACCATTCAGTCTTCCAACCCAGCTCGTAACTGCTCAGGCTGTCGGCTTTATAAGGCCCAATTCCCGGATTACGGTTGATGCCTCCGGGCCGATAGCCCGTCGCGTAGGTCACGTAGAGGAGCCGGTCATGAGCCAACTTGTAGCTCAAGGTGAACTTGTGGGTTTCCCCGGAATTGCTCGTGCCCTTATCGAAGGTCGCGCATGGGGCTCCGTCAAACGCTCCGCTGGTCACGCATTGGGATCCCGGCGTGCCCGGAGGCGGGGTGCGGTAGCCATAGTAGCCTTCGAAATTGTTACGATCCTGGTACAAGCGAACGCCGGCAAGGAATGACAGCTTGCTCGTGATGTCGTAGGTCGCCTCGCCGAAAGCCGCGAGATCCCGCTCGACGCGATATTGATCGATCAGGAAAATGGTGTTCGGGAAACCCACGACGGAATTGGCCGTCGCATAGTCATTGATGGTGTACGGCCAGAGAGAATCCGCCGTCTGTGCCTGCTGAAAAAGTCCGGCAACGATTCGCAGCCGGTCGGTGCTCGGACTCGCGACGCGCAGCTCATTGCTGTAGTTGGAGTACTTGTCCGTCGCATAGACTTCCTGGTGCGGATCGGAGATCACGTTCCCGAGAATCGTCTGTCCACGCCGCGCCCGATCCGTACAGGTTATCGTAGAACACGGAGTAGTCCATGTAGTCCGTGGCGGAGCGAGTCCTGCGATCGAGATATGCGCCGGCGTATGTCAGGTCGAAGTTGCCCACCTTTCCCTGAATCGTCAGTGCCGCCTGCCACCAGCGGTCACGCTGATAGTCCGGTCCGAAGCGCTCGACATCCAGGTAGCCGACCGCAGGCTCGTAGGCATTGACCCCGGTGGCTCGAGTCTCCTGGGTGATGATGCTTGGCGTTACCGTCCAGCGGTCATTCAGATCGATTTTCAGTGCCGCCCGACCGCCGTACTGATGGGAGCCGTTGAATGCCGAGTGCGCGAAATCCGAGTTGTTGACCGTCGCCCCCGAGGTTGCGAAAGTGCGGCTCGCGGGGACGTTGTCAATGAACCCGGGATCATATTCATCGTAGGCGACCAGGCGAATCGCCGCGCGGTCGCCGACGGGAATGTTCACGAAGCCCTGATCCACATATCCATTGCCGCCGTGCCCGACCGAGTCCCCCTGCAGATCCACGCTGCCGTACAGGTGGTTCAGCTCCGGCGCATTGGTGATGATGCGAAGGGTGCCGGCCTCGGAGCTTGCGCCGTAGAGAGTCCCCTGCGGCCCCGGCAGTACCTCGACCCGCGAGACGTCGTACATGTGAACGTCGAGGGTGCCGGCGATGCTCGTTACCGGCTGCTCATCGAGATAGGTCGCGACCAAGGGCAGGGAGCCGCCGGCGCTCGTGCTGCCGTCGGCCACCCCGCGCATATAGATGAGGTCGCCGGCAGTCCCGCCGTTCAGTCCCTGATGACTCTGGAAGCTCATGCTCGGCACGTAACTCACGTAGTCGCCGAACGAGTTGACGATCAGCTCCGTCAATTGCTTGGACGGGAGTGCCTGAATGCTCATCGGCACCGTCTGCGCGTTCTCGGGGCGCTTTTCCGCGGTCACGATGACGGTAGCGAGCGTTGCAGCGGATGGCGCTTGGGAATCCGCCAACTGCTGCGCCACGGCTGCGCGCACTGAGAGGAGCGCGGACGTCGTGATCAGTGCGGCCGGCAGTGCCATGGCCCTGCTCGGGATTCTCGATGCTCTCATCGCTCTGCCCCCAGTTGCCGGATCTCGCGTCCGCGTGCAGCCCCGGTTCGTGGCCGTCGGGGTGCATTAGCGTAATTGAGAATGTAATCGACTTTTTCTAGAAATACAAATTATGGGCGTAGATCGTGGGCATGACGGAACCAGGGGCGCCGGCGTCGTGGTAGTAGGAGTCGGGAAAAATGCTCATCTTCAGCTGATCCCCTGGTGCCATGGGGGCGCCGAAGAAGGGTGATGAAGATGGTAATTTACTGCATTTACGAAATTGGAAAGGCAATTGGGGCGATCTCAAAGTCTCCGGCCCGACAGCGCCAGGGTGTACATCGCGCTCAACCGCCGCCGCGTCAGCCGGCTTTCGTGCACCGCCAGCGCGTAGTACCCCACCTGGTGGTAGTAGGTGATGCGTGCGCGGATGTGCGCTTCCAGGCCGCCGTAGCCGAGATTGTGAAAGATGCGCTCGATCAGTCGGATGCGCTCCTTGTCCACTTTGTGAACGGTGCGCGCGACGTCCGCCGAGCGGCGCGCCCAGTCGCGGACCGCGGAGTCGTACTCCGGACTGTAGTCCTCGTCGTCGATCCACATATCGACCAGCTCTTTGAATTGAGCCTCTCCGTCCTTGCGGCCGGCGGCGGCTATCCTGCGCAGGGCGCGAGTGTTGACGTCCTGCCAGTCCTGCAGGAGTCGCTGCAGGAGGGCGTCGCGGCTGCCGAAGTATCCGTAGAACCCGCCGCGGGTGACGCCGAGCTTGCGCGAGATGCTTTGTACGGTGACAGCTTCCACGCCGCCGCGGATCAGCATCTCGCGCGCAAGCTCGAACCAGTCGTCTCGGACGCGCTTTACCATTCTGTGGGCCGCTCTACTTGAGTACCACTGTCCTGTTGCCGTTGCGCAAGACCCTGCGCTCGGCGTGCCATTTAATGGCCCGGTTGAGCACCACCGCCTCGAGCTCGCTGCCGAGGACCATCATGTCCTCGGGCGACTGGGTGTGATCGACTCGCGAGACTTCCTGTTCGATGATGGGTCCTTCATCGAGGTCGGTCGTCACGTAATGCGCCGTGGCGCCGATCAGCTTCACTCCGCGTGTGTGCGCCTGATGATATGGCTTGGCGCCCTTGAACCCGGGCAGGAAGGAGTGGTGGATGTTGATCGCACGTCCGTCGAAGTAACGGCAGGCTTCGGGGGAGAGTATCTGCATGTAACGGGCGAGCACCAACAGCTCGGCTTCGGCCCGCTCGTAGAGCTCGATCATGCGCCGCTCCTGCTCGGCCTTGCGTCCGTCGATGATCGGCAGATAGTGATACGGCACGCCGTGCCACTCGGCGAGACTCCTCATGTCCTGGTGATTGGAAACGACCGCCACCACTTCGATCGGCAACGTACCGGTGCTCCACCGGTGCAGAATGCTGTTCAGGCAATGTCCCTGGCGCGAGACCGCGAGCAGTACGCGGCAGCGCTTCTGCACTTCGTGGAAGTGCCACTCCATCGCGAATCGCCGGCCCACTTCCTCGGCGAACTGCCGGTCGAGCGCCTCGAGCGGGGGCAAGCCCTGACCGTTGTCGTGGAACACCGTGCGCATGAATGAGGTGCGGGTGTAGGGATCGTCGTGATGCTGCGCCTCGGTGATGAGGCCATTGTTGGCGGCGAGAAAGCCCGCGATCGCCGCGACGATTCCCGTCGTGTCCGGGCAGGCGGTGGCGAGGATATAGAGCTTGGTGGACATGAGGTGCTGGTTACTGTGTGGTCGTCACGAGCCAATCGCGGATATGGCTTGCATAGCTGCGGTCGACCAGGAAGCGAAAGCCGTGAGGCTCGCCGGTCTTGCGGATGATGGCCGGTATGCCGGCGAACGATGTGCGTACGACGCGGCCGGCGGGGAAGATTTCACTGCGAAGATCCAGGCTGCAGCCGCTCATCATGATGTCGGTCGCCCGAGCGCCGCGCAACTCGAAACACGCGAAGGCATCACTCATGTCGGTCATGACCGCGAGCGATCCGGCAAGCCGCCGGGTGAGGACGCTGTGAAGAGAGTCGGTAGCCTTCACGGGGCACTCCAGCAGCCACTCCGCGGGAGTGAGCCAGAGGAGGGCGTAGTCGCCGCGAGTGGAGGTCTCACCGGGCGCCGGCAGCCGCAGAGCGACTTCGCTCGTGAGCGCATCCTGCAAAGCGGATTCGGATGGACTCTGCAGCAGGAGGAGCCCCATCTCCGCGAGCAACAGCCGAAGTCCGGGCTCGGCGGCCTCCAGTGGTGAATCGAGCGGCTGTTGGTGCTCAAGCATTGAGGCGTCGACCTTCAGGATCATACCAACGGGCAGAGACAATCTTTGCCGGGAAGGTGTGTCCGTCGGAGTACACGTAAATTGCCTGGCCGAGGCGCTCACGGCCCGCCTGCACGAGTCCGAGCGCGACACCGCGGCCGAGCGCCTCACTCATGCAGCTCGACGTGACGTATCCCTGACTGCCATTATGGCTCGCGGCATCGGCCACCACGTGTCCGCCGATCGGCAACATCGTGGCGGGATCCTGCGCCTCGAGGCCGACGAAGTGCAGCCGATCCGGACGTTTCGCATCCGAGCGCGTGAGCGAGCGGCGGCCGACGAAGTCGTCGGACTTCTTCGCGAGCAGCTCTCCCATGCCGATGTCGGCGGGAAGGGTGCGCCCATCCGTATCGGTGCCCACGTGCAGGTAGCCTTTCTCGGTGCGCAACTCCTGGAGAGCGTCAACTCCCATGGGTCTGACCCCCAGAGTCGTCCCGTGTGCCAGCAGGCGCTCCCAGAGCGCGGCCGTGTAGCCCGCGGGGATGTTGATCTCGTAGGAGAGCTCACCGGTAAATCCCACTCGCGCGATCCGCACCGGCACGCCTGCGAGAGTCCCGCAACGGATCGACAGGTGTGGAAACGCGCCGGTATCGAGATCGATGTCGGTGCCCAGCTGCCGCAGCAGCTCCCGCGCATTGGGCCCGGCGACTGCGACGTTGCCCCATGCGGCGGTGACGTTGGTGACGATCACCTCGAGATCCGGCCACTCGCACTGGAGCCATTCCTCGAATCCGCCAAAGACTCGGCCGGCGCCGCCGCTCGTGGTGCTCACGAGGAAGCGGTCCTCGGCAAGACGCAAGCAGATGCCGTCGTCGATGATGTTGCCGTGCTCGCTCAGCATGATCCCGTAGCGTCCCCGGCCGACCGGAAGGGTCCGCATGTTGTTGTAGTACATGCGGTTCAGGAACACGGCCGCATCCGGGCCGCGGACTTCGATCTTTCCGAGAGGTGAGCCGTCGAAGAGGCTCACCGCCGTGCGGGCCGCGCGCTTTTCGATTCGAACGCAGTCCTCGCGGCCCTTGCCGTCGACGGCGTACCACGCCGGGCGCAGCCAGCCGCCGAAATCCTCGAGCACCGCGCCGTGGCGGGCATGCCAGCGATCGAGGGGAGTGTGGCGCAGCGGATGATAGAACGCGCCCACGTGGCCGGCGGCCAGTGTCCCGAGCGTCACGGGGTCGTAGGGCGGACGAAACGTGGTGGTGCCGATCTGCGGAATCGAGACCTGGGTGAGCTCGGCGAGGACGCCGAGCGCGTTCATGTTGCTCGTCTTGCCCTGATCCACTGCCATGCCGGTCGTGGTGTAGCGCTTGACGTGCTCGACCGAGCGCAGGTTCTCACGCACGGCGAGCTCGAGATCGGCGCGGGTGACGTCGTTCTGCAGGTCCACCCACGCCTTGCGGTGTGAGCTGCGCGGGGACGCCCAGAACGGGGAGGTGGCTATCCGCTCGCTCTGCGCCGTGGGCGCGCGGCCTGGGTCGCCCGCGGCGCCGATCGCCTTCGCAGCATCTCGTCCGGCCGCGAAACCGTCACTCAAGCAATCATGGAGCGCGAAATCTCCGGCGGCCGCCCCCGCACAGCGGAAGCTCTTGGGGCCGGCCGCTGGGACCAGAGCGGCGCGCTTCGCGTCGTAGCGCAATTGCCCGCGGGCCTGTGAGAAGAGGTGCACGGTCGGTGTCCAGCCGCCCGACACGCAGACGACATCGCACTCCAGGCGGCGAGCGGAATTCCTGCGTGCAGCGCGAGGATCCGCGAGCAGCGGCCGCACCTCGATGGCGCTGACCGCACGGCCTCCGTGAGCCCGCACGGGGTAGTGGCCAGGTATGACAGGAACGCCGGCCCGGTTGGCGATGGACGCCGCCTCTCCCGGGTCGGCGCGGGTGTCGACGACCGCCGCAACCGCGATTCCAGCTGCCTGCAGGCTCGCCGCAGCCTCGTATGCGGAATCGCCGCTCGTGACGAGCACGACGCGACTTCCCGGGCGGACCGCGTACTGGCCGGCGTAGGTCATGGCCGCTGAGGCGAGCATGACGCCCGGCACATCGTTATCCGGGAAGACGATCGGGCGCTCGATCGCGCCGGTGGCGAGCACAACCTGAGCCGCACGTATCTGCCAGAGCCGTTCGCGTAAGCCGTTGGCTTGCGGTTCGCCGATCCGCTCGCAGAGCGCGACGAGATTGTGGTCATAGCAGCCGAACGCCGTCGTGCGGGTGAGCACTCGCGTGTTGGCGGCAGCTTGCAACTCGCTCCCGGCCGCAGCGACCCAGTCGAGCGCCGATCCGTCACCGATACTCTTGCTCTGCCACTGCAGGGCGCCTCCCAGCGCCGGCCGGTCGTCCGCCAATACCACGCGCGCGCCCGCTCTCGTTGCGGCAAGCGCGGCCGCGAGGCCCGCCGGTCCACCGCCGACCACCAGCACGTCACAGTGCTCGTGTCGCTCCTCATATCGCTCAGGGTCGGGCCTGGTCGGGGCGACGCCGAGCCCGGCCGCGCGGCGGATCGTGGGCTCGAACGAGTGCCAGCTCGGCCACATGAAGGTCTTGTAGTAAAAGCCGGCGGGCATCAGGCGGCCGAGCAGCTGCAACGGGGCGAAGAGGTCCCGCTGAGCGTTGGGCCAACAGTTGACACTGCGGGCGGTGAGTCCGTCGCGAAGCTCTATTTGCGTCGCCTTGAGATTGGGTGTCGCTCTCTCGCCCACACCGAGCTGAACGATGGCATTCGGCTCCTCGCACCAGGCGCCGACCAGCCCTCGCGGCCGGTGAAGCTTGAAGCTGCGACCGATGATGCGTACACCGTTGGCGAGAAGTGCGGAAGCAAGGGTGTCTCCGGCAAATCCCCAGTACCGTTTGGCGTCGAATTCGAAAGCGAGCGGCCGGCTGCGGTCGATACGACCGCCGCTCTCGAGCCGATAAGGATTGCCCTTCATCGGCCGGCCTCCGGCCAGGCGTCAAGGAATTTCGCCGTGGCGCGGATTTCATGCGTCACGGTGCTGCGCACCACGATGAACCATTGCCGACAGCCGAGTGTATGCAGCCAGCGCTCGCGCACGAAGTCCTTCGGGTTGTGCCGCATGAAGAGATATTCCGCCCAGGCTTCCGCGGAGACCGTCTCCGGCGGCCCGGGGCGCACGAGCGGCACCTCGCCGCCCCAGCGGAACTCGGGCTCATCGCGAGGGCCACACCACGGACAGGGGATGTGCAGCATCGAGGGTTTGCCTTCAGTGTGAGATGCCGGCGGCCGCGCCTTCGTCGATCAGCGCGCCGCTGGTAAACCGCTGGAGCGTGAAGCCTTCCGCGGCTGCGTGCGGCTGGTCCGTCGCCAGAAGATGCGCAAACACGAATCCTCCGCCCGGAATCGCCTTGAAGCCGCCGGTACCCCAGCCGCAGTTGAGATAGATCCCCTTCACGGGCGCGCGGTCGATGATGGGTGAGGAGTCGTGCACGACGTCCACGATGCCCGCCCATTGGCGCAGCATCCGCAAGCGGCTGAAGCAGGGGAAGAGCTCGAGAAGTCCCGCGACCGTACCCTGGAGGGTCGGCAGGTTGCCGCGCTGGGCGTAGGAGGGGTAGAGGTCGAGCGCGCCGCCGGTCACGAGCTCGCCCTTGTCGGACTGGCTCACATAAGTCCCCGTGCCCATGGAAAGCGCCACGCAGGAGAGGACGGGCTTCAGCGGCTCCGTGACGAACGCCTGCAGGGCATAGCTGGTCACGGGCAGCCTGAAACCCGCCTTGGCGGCGAGCACGCTGCTGTGGCCGGCGACGGCGAGAGCGACCTTGGGCGCGCGCATCTGGCCGCGAGTCGTCTCCACACCGACGACGCGATCGCCTTCGCGCAGGAACCCAATGACTTCGCAGTTCTGGATGATATCGACGCCGAGCGCATCGGCCGCCCGGGCGTACCCCCAAGCGACTGCATCGTGCCGCGCGACACCGCCGCGACGCTGCACCAGGCCTCCCTTCACCGGATAACGTGCGGTCGGCGAGTCGTTGAGCAGGGGAAGCCACTGCCGCACCTCGGCCGGGCTCAGCAGTTGCCCGTCGATACCGTTCAGCTGCATGGCGTTCAGCCATCGGGCGAGCATCTCCAGCTGATGCGTGTCGTGGGCCAGGGTGACGATGCCGCGCTGACTCAGCATGATGTTGAAGCCGATCTCGCGGGACAGCCCTTCATAGAGCCGCAGCGACAGCTCGTAGAGGCGGGCGCTTTCGGGATAGAAGTAGTTCGAGCGCACGACCGTGGTATTGCGGCCCGTGTTGCCGCCGCCGAGCCAGCCTTTCTCGATGACCGCGACATTGCGGATGCCGTGCTCCTTCGCGAGGTAGTAGGCGGTCGCGAGCCCGTGCCCGCCGCCGCCCACGACGATCACGTCGTAGCGGGGCCGCGGCTCGGGGCTGCGCCAAAGCTGCGGCCAGCGCTCGTGGCGGGAGAGGGCGTTACGGGCAAGCGCAAGGGCGGAGAAGCGCACGGGTCGATGGCTCCATGACGTGGTGGCAAGGAGTATACATAGGTGTATACTCTAGCGCGAAACCGCGCACAGGACGGCTCGCCGCCCAGCCGAAAATGACGTAGCCCCGCATCATCATGACGCCAGCCCGACCCTGCCGTCCCTCTGCGATCGACGCTACGCGAATCGAAGCGCACAGCTTCAATTCCGGAGTGTCGTCCATGAATGAGTCCGGAAAGCCGGTGCCCGGGGCCATGATCGAGGGTGTTGCGCGGCGCATCG
>CAVQJH010000017.1:0-16497 GCA_963712795.1 uncultured Pseudomonadota bacterium | reverse complement strand
GCGAATGCCTCCGAGCTCTCCCGCTGACCCCGGCAACCTGACCGACGCCGGTTTCCAGGCGCTGCAACGCGGCGATGCAAAAGTCGCTTGCGAGCACTTCGAGCGCGCGACCGCCGCCGGAACAGCCGGCGCCGATACCTGGTTCGGCCTCTCGCTCGCGCACAGGCGGCTGGGGTCGGCGCAGGACGAGAAGGCCGCTCTCGACCGGGCGCTCGAGCTGGATCCCGAAAACGTCCCCGCCCTCATTCGCAAGGGCGATCTCTACACCGCGCAAGGGGATGCCCGCGCGGCGAACACTTCTACCGTGCGGTACTCAACATTGCGCGTTCCATGCGCGCGGCACCTCCCGAGTGGCGCTCGGAGCTCGAGCGGATCGCGGGGCTGGTGCAGGGCAACGCGCGCGTCTTCGAGCAACACCTTCTCGAGGAGCTCGGCAGCCACGGTCCGGGCGCGCGGGCAGCCAGCGCTTCGGCCGCGCCCTCGACCTGCTGCTCGGTCGGCGGCAGATCTACCTGCAGCAGCCGCAGGTCTTCTACTTCCCCGAGCTGCCGCAGATCGAGTTCTACGACCGGGCCGACTTTCCCTGGGCGGAAGTCCTGGAGCGCGACACCGCCGCCATCCGCGAGGAGCTGTGCGCCATCCTGCGCGCGGGCGACCGCTTCGCGCCCTACATGCAGCCGGCTCGGGACCGTCCCGCGTTCGACAACAACGGCCTGCTGAACGACCCTTCCTGGAGCGCCTGCCACCTGATCAGCGGCGGCGAGGAGGTCGCGGCCAACGCGGCGCTGTGCCCGATCACCATGAATGCGCTGCGGCGGCTGCCGCTCTGCTGCGTCCCGGGGCGCACCCCGACAGCGCTCTTCTCGCTTCTGCGGCCCGGCACGCACATTCCCCCGCACCACGGCTTCCTCAACACACGCCTCATCTGCCACCTGCCGCTCATCGTGCCGCCGGGATGCGCGCTGCGGGTCGGCAACGAGACGCGCCCCTGGAAGGAAGGCGAGCTCGTGGTCTTCGATGACACCATGGAGCACGAGGCCTGGAACAGGAGCTCGGAGCTGCGCGTCGTCCTGCTCTTCGACATCTGGCGTCCCGAGCTCACCGAAACCGAGCGCTCGCTCGTCGCCTCCATGCTGGAGTCCATCGACCGCTTCGGCGGCCAGCGCCGCGAGTGGAGCCAGTAGCCGGCTGGTAATGGTCCGCGCCGCAGAGTGGCCATTGCTCATTCCGCGGGCGGGCCTAACAGTGACTGCGCCTCCGGCGCCGCCGGTCGGGGCCTGGCGCCTTGGCGTCGGCTAGCCTGTTATCATGGAAAAACTGGGAACCCATACGGGAGAGGAATTGTGACCGCATCGAAATTGGGAATGTCGATCGCGACGGTTGTGCTGCTCGCCGGAGTGGTTGTCGGCCAGGCGCAGCAGGCACAACAGACGCAGCAGGCGCAGAAAGTGCCGGCAGCCGCCAGCACCGCAAACGCAACCAACACGAACAATGCGGCCGGCACGGCCAACGCAGCCAACGCGACCAGTGCGGCCAGCGCCGCGACATCGTCAGCCGGCAGCGCGGCCGCTGCGGCCTCGGGCGCCAAATCATCCGCCGACGCGCAGGATTCCGACCCTGGCCTGACGGTCGCGCAACTGAAAGAAGCGCGCGACGACGGCTTCAAGCCGGTGACCCGCGGCAGCGCGACGCTCTACTGCAAGTCCGAGATCATGATCGGCTCGGCATTTCCGATGCATATCTGCTACAACGCGGATAGGTTGAAGATCGTGATGCAGCAGCAGGAGGCGCAGCGCATGCAGATGGAGCAGATGCACGGCAGCGGACTGCAGGGTCACTGACCGCCCGTCTTCCAGCTCACCCGGTCCCCGACCCCGATCCCGAGCTGCCGCGCCTCGCCGCCGCGGATCTCCAACACCGCGATCACCGGCACGTCGGACGACAGCACGTCCAGCGAGAACGGCCGCGCGTTGGCGATGATCTTGGCGATCCGGCCGCCCGCGGCGACGAACACCATGTCGAGCGGGATGTAGGTGTTCTTCATCCAGAAATGCGCCAGCTGCGGCGAGCCTTGCGGGAAGAGCATGCCCTCGCTCGCCGGCAGGTCGCGCACGAACATCAGGCCCTGTTCCTGCCGCTGCGCCGTATCGGCGATCCAGATGTCGAAGTGGTCGTGAGACCCGTGTGCGGCGATGTCGAGTGTCGTGCGCGGAAAGTGCGACAGGCTTTCTATGGTCAGCGACTGCGCCAGGCAGACGGAGCCGATCGCCGCGGCGAGAAGCAGGCCGAGGCCTGAGCGCAGCGCCCGCAGGTACGCAAAACGCGAATGACTCATCACGAGCGGATATCCTCGTTTCTCATCCAGTATGGAAGTCGGCGCGGCCCACGAAATCGAAGGTCGTCACCAGAATGCGCCGGCGGCCGCCGAGGTCGTTGGCCGGCGCGATGCAGAAGCCGTGCGCGCCGACGCGGTAAGCGTGACTGGAATGGCGACCGACGGCGATGCGCTGCTGCGTCAGCCGATCCACGGTGCAGTTGCCATCTCCCTGGGTAGCGAAGAGCAGCTTCTCGCCCTCGAAGATCACCGTCAGATTGGTCGGCAACTCCCGTCCCGGCCGGCCTTCCTTCGCGCCGGCGATCCCGAAGACCATCCGCACGCGCCGCTTGCCCGGCTCCGCCCGCCCCTCGAAGCTCATCAGGATGCCGCTGCCGTCGAAGCGGGGCCCTCCCTCACACGTGAGCCCCGCGCCGCGCAGGTCGACGTCGAGCCGGACGGCTCCCCGGATATGCGCCCGCAAGTAGGCCTTGTCCGATCTCAGGCAGGGACCGGAGAGCGATACGGCAGGCAGGCCCGCACCCAGTAGACTCTGCTGCGTCTGCGCGGCCGAACCGGCGCCCGCCGCGGCGGCCGCAAGAGCGGCGATCCCGCCGAGCAGTCCCGTCCTGCGGCAAATCGTCTGCATGCCCCTAGTGTAGCGGTTACGCCTGGCGGCGCAGCCCGGGTCACTGGCAAGGACTCATCGGCCTCGTCGGCGCGTACGATCTCTTGTCAGGCGGCCCGCGCCGGCGGCTCGCCAGGGATACGAAAAGGCGCTATATTCGTATCAGATTTGGATACGAATAGGATCCGTCGTGCCCCGCCCCCGGTACATCTGGCAGCGCCCCGAATGGCCGCACTGGCGCTGGTCCACCCCTGCGGTCTTGCGAGCACTCGAAGACGCACAGCGCAAGCAGGACTTTCTCGCCGGCGTGGCGCGGGCGCTAGATACCGATCATCTCGGCCTTGCCGTTGCGGAGCTCACTACGCGTGAGACCGTCTCGACCTCGGCCATCGAAGGCGTGCGCCTCGATCCCGACGAGGTACGCTCTTCGATCATGCGCCGCCTCGGCCTCGGCACTGCATCAAAGGACGTCGACCGCCTCGCTCCCGCCGCCAGAGGGATGATAGACGTGCTGGCTGACAGCACACAGAACCTCCAGGGACTGACACTGGAACGGCTCTTTGCCTGGCACGGTGCCTTGTTTCCCTCGGGGCGGTCCGGGCTCTCGCTCATCCTCGTTGGAATGCTTCGGGGCGAGGCGCCCATGCAGGTTCTCTCAGGCCCCATCGGTCGCGAGCGCGTTCACTACGAGGCGCCGCCGCGCGCGAGGCTCGATGAGGAAATGGGCCGCTTCCTGCAGTGGTTCAATGAGCCTGGGGAATCCAGCTCCACGCTGCGCGCGAGCATCGCTCATCTTTGGTTCGAGACCCTCCATCCTTTCGAGGATGGCAACGGCCGTCTCGGCCGCGCGGTCTTCGATCTGGCGCTGGCGCAGGGCGCGGGCTTTCATTCGGAGCGGACTTCGCGTCTGTGGGCCGTGTCTCCCGTGTTGTTGAAGCGCCGTAGGGAGTACTACGCCCAGCTCGAGGAGGCACAGAAAGGAAATTTGGACATCACCGCCTGGCTGGAGTGGTCCACGAACTGTGTCGCGCAGGCCTGTGATGAGGCACGCGTCTGCATCGAGCGCGTCGTCCAGATTGCACGTTTCTGGTCGCGGCACCGGGAGACTCCTCTCAGCCCGAGGCAGCGTCGACTCCTCGAGATGGCGCTTGTCCCGGACAATCCTGACGATGGTTGGCTCACGGCGAAGCGAGCAGCGCGCCAGACCAAGGTGGAACGGGTCACCGCATCGCGCGATCTCGCGCGGCTGGAGCAGCTGGGTGTCATCGAAAGAGATCCCAATGCCGGCGGCCGGAGCACGCGCTATCGCGTTCGCCTGGGGGAAGAGCGTCCCCTGATGCTCGTGAGGGACATGAGCTGGTCCTGACCAATCGAACTGCGCGGCTCACGCCTCAGCGCCTCAGCCAGCGCTCGAGCCGGCAGATACGCCCATGAGCGCGGCCCGCATTGGGCAGAGGGCCATGCGACCCGCTAGACTGCGCGGTCTCTTTCGCTGCAGGAAGCCCGAGACAGGACCGCAATGCGCAATACGCTCTTAGAGATCACCCCCGTCGTTCCGGAAGCGCTCAAGCGTCTGCCCCAGCTGGCAGGCAATCTCTTCTTCTCCTGGCATCGTCCGATCCGCGCCCTGTTCGAGGACCTGGACCCCGAGCTCTGGAAGCAGACCGGCGGCAATCCGCGGCTGCTGCTGCGCTGCATCGCGCAGGCGAATCTCGATGGCGCCGCCCGCGACCCGGTTTATCTGGCGCGCTACCACTCTGCGCTGGAGGCCCTGGATGCCTATGTCACCGCGCCGGTGCCCCGCGGCGATGAACCGCTGGTGGCCTATTTCTGCGCGGAGTACGGGTTCCACGAGAGCTTTCCCATCTACTCCGGCGGCCTCGGCGTGCTCGCCGGCGATTACTGCAAGGCCGCCAGTGACGGCCGCGCGAATTTCGTTGCCGTGGGGCTCCTCTACGAGCAGGGCTACTTCACCCAGACGGTAGACAACGACGGGGTCCAGCACGCGGAATACCGTGAGCATGACCCACGCGATCTGCCCGTAGAGGCGGCACGCAACTCCAGCGGGCAGTGGATCAAGGTCACCGTGCGCATCGCGGGCCGCGATGTGGTCGCCCGCCTCTGGAAGGCGCAGGTCGGCCGCGTGCCCGTGTATCTGCTCGACACCAATACTCCGGAAAACGCTCCGACCGACCGGGACATCACCCATCGCCTCTACGGCGGCGATGAATCCACCCGCGTCCGCCAGGAGATGGTCCTTGGCATCGGCGGCGTCCGTGCCTTGCGCGCATTGGGCATCAAGCCTGCCGTCTGGCACCTCAACGAGGGCCACGCTGCGTTTCTCATCTTGGAGCTGCTGCGCGAGCATTTGGGGCTCGGACTGCCGTTCGAGCCCGCGCTCGAAGCCGTCGCCGCAGCCTGCGTATTCACCACGCACACTCCCGTTGCCGCCGGCCACGACGCCTTCGGACACGACCTCATCCTAGGGCACTTCAGCGACTTCATTCGCGAGCTCGGGATTCCGGTCGAGCGCTTCCTCGATCTCGCCCGTACCCCGGCGGCGCCCGGTCTGTTCAACATGACCCGGCTCGCCTTGAACGGCGCCCGGCACATCAACGGCGTCAGCCGCATCCACGGAACCGTCTCCTCCCGCCTCTGCGCCGATCAATGGCCGGAGATCCGGCCGGACGAGAATCCGGTGGGCTTCGTGACCAACGGCGTGCACGTGCCGACCTTCCTGCACAAGACCTGGATGGACTTCTTCGACAAGGAGCTGGGCCCCACCTGGCGTGACCGCCTGAGCGACGTGGCTTTCTGGAGCGTGCTCGAGAGCGTTCCGCAGGAGCGGTTCTGGGCTGCCGCCCAGTCCGTGAAGTCCCGCATGCTCGCCAGCGTCCGCGAGCGGCTGCAGCGCGAGTACTCACGCAAGGGCATGAGCCCCGTGCAGCTGCGCCACGTCACGCGGTTTCTCGATCCTCTGCGGCCCAACGTCCTGACGATCGGCTTCGCACGCCGCTTCGCGACGTACAAGCGCGCCACGCTGCTGCTGCGGGATCGCGCCCGCCTGGCGCGCCTGGTCAACGACCCCGACCGGCCCGTGATCCTCCTGTTCGCCGGCAAGGCGCACCCCGCGGACGAGCCCGGCAAGCAGGTCCTGCGCGAGATCCGCCAGCTCATGACCTCGCCGGAGTTCGTCGGCCGCATCATTTTCCTGGAAGATTACGACCTGCAGCTCGGGCGCTCCCTCGTCTCCGGCGTCGACGTGTGGCTCAACAACCCGATTGCACCGCTCGAGGCGAGCGGAACGTCGGGAATCAAGGCTGCCATCAACGGGCGCCTGAACCTGAGCATCCTCGACGGCTGGTGGGCCGAGGGCTGGATGCAGGACAACGGGTGGGGCATTCCGCCCGCCAATGTTCACGACCCGGAGCGCCGCGACGCGCTCGAGGCGGAGCTCATCCTCGACGCGCTCGAGGAGGAGATCATCCCGCTCTATTACGCCGACGGCCGACGGGAGGGCGAGACCAGTTGCTCACCGGAGTGGGTCGCGCGCGCCAAGCGAGCGATGATGACCGTCATCCCCCGCTTCAATATGAGGCGGGTGCTCCAGGACTATACGCGCGGGCTCTACCGGCCGGCGGCGGAGCAGTATCGGCGCCTCGCCGACAGCAATTTCGCCGGCGTCCGCGGCCTTGCCGAGTGGCAGCAGCGCATCCGGCAGGCCTGGACCCGGGTGAGTCTGCGAGTGGTGGCGGATGCCCCCGCGGAGTTCCCCCGGGGCGAGCACCTGCGCCTGCGGATCGCGGTCAGCCTGAACGGCCTGCGCCCGTCCGACTTACGCGTCGAGCTGGTCGCCCGGCGGCTCCTGCCCGAGACGGAGCAGGGGCCCCCGCCCCTGTGCTCCTTCGTGCCGCCTGAGGGTAACGGCCTCTGGACCGTGCCGCTCGCGCCCACGGGGGAGCATGAGGCCGACGGCGCGGCCGTGTTCGCGCTCGATGCCGAGCCCTTGGAGTGCGGCCAGTTCGCTACCGAGGTACGCATGTATCCCCGGCACGACCTGCTGTCACACGAGTACGGCCTCGGGCTGATGAAGTGGCTTTAGCCGGCGCGCACGCTAAGATTGGCCCACAAGAAGACAGCTGGCTCGCAACCCATGTCCCGACAGCCTGCGCGCGCCTCTTCCGGGCGCTACGTGAGCCGCCTGACAGGCGGTACCCTTGCGGTGATCATGGCCGGCGGGCGCGGCGAGCGCCTGAAGGACCTGACCGAGCATCGCTGCAAGCCCGCGACGCCCTTCGGCGGCAAGTTCCGCATCGTCGATTTCGTGCTGTCGAACTGCGTCAATTCCGGGATTCGGCAGATCTCGATCCTGACGCAATACAAGGCACAGTCCCTGCTCGCGCACGTGCAGCGCGGCTGGAGTTACCTGCGCGGCGAGTTCGGCGAGTTCATCGAGACCATACCTGCCCAGCAGCAGAGAGGTCCCGTCTGGTACCGCGGCACGGCCGACGCCGTGCACCAGAACATCGACCTGATCCTCTCCCATAGGCCGAAGCACGTGCTCGTGCTTGCAGGCGATCACATATACAAAATGGACTATGGCCCGATGATCGCCTACCACGTGGAGAAGGGCGCCGACATCACGGTCGGCGTCGTCGAGGTGCCCGCGACCGAGTCGCGGCACTTCGGCGTGCTCACCGCCACGGAATGGAACCGGGTGACCCGTTTCTCGGAAAAGCCCGCCGTCCCGGATACCCTCCCGGGCAGGCCGGATACCATCCTGGCGTCGATGGGCATTTATGTCTTCAACACGCGTCTTTTGCAGCGTCTCCTGGAGGAGGATGCGTCACAGGACGCGTCCGCTCACGACTTCGGCAAAGACATCATCCCCAAGACTCTCAGCACCACCCTGCAGGTGTTCGCGTATCCCTTCCAGGACGTGAAGACGCGCGCGCAGAGCTACTGGCGTGACGTCGGCACACTGGACGCGTATTACGAGGCAAACATCGAGCTGGTGCACGTCAGGCCCGAGCTCAACATCTATGACGAGGATTGGCCCATCTGGACCTATCAGATGCACCAGCCCCCGGCCAAGTTCATCCTCGACGAGGATGGCCGCCGGGGCATGGCCATCAACTCAATGGTCTCCGGCGGCTGCATCATCTCCGGCGCGAGGGTGCGCGAGTCGCTGCTCTTCTCCGACGTGCGCGTGGAAGAGCGCACGACGATCGAGCGCTCGGTCGTCCTGCCGCACGCGCTCGTCGGCAGCGGCTGTCAGATCCGCGGGGCCATCATCGACGAGGGCTGCGAGATTCCCGACGGTATGCGCATCGGGCTCGACACAGCGGAGGATGCGCGCCGGTTCCTCGTCACCGAGAAGGGCGTCGTGCTCGTGACTCCCGACATGCTTCGCCGGCAGTCCGGATCATAGTCATGGGGTCCGATAACCAGCGATTGCCTGTCGTCCTTCTGTGGCACATGCATCAGCCACAGTACCGCGACGCACTCACCGGACGCTACGTGCTCCGTGGACCTATCTCCACGCGATCAAGGATTACACCGACATGGCGGCGCACATGGAGGCCAATCCGGCGGCCCGCGCGGTGGTCAACTTCACGCCCGTGCTGCTCGAGCAGGTCGAGGAGATCGCGCGCCGCGTCGCCGATCATCTGCGCAGCGGCAGTCCGCTGCCCGATCCCGTACTCGCGCTCCTCGGCCCCGACCCGGTCCCCGCGGAGCCCGCCGAGCGCCTGGAGCTGCTGCGCGCCTGCCTGCGCGCCCAGCGCAAGCAGATGATCGAGCGCTTCGGTCCGTACCTCGAGCTCGCCACGCTCGCCGAGACGCTCGCCACCGTCGAGCGCGTGAGCTACGCCTCCGACCAGCTCATCCACGATCTTGCCGTGTGGTATCACCTCGCGTGGCTCGGCGAGACGGTGCGCCGCTCCGATACCTTCGTGAGCACCCTGACCCAACAGGGGCGCGCGTTCTCGGACGCGCAGCGGCGTGAGCTCCTGTCGCTGATCGGGGGCCTCGTCGCTTCCATCGTGCCGCGTTATCGCAAGCTCTCGGAGCGCGGCCAGTGCGAGCTGTCGGTTACGCCCTACGGACATCCTATCGTCCCCCTGCTGCTCGACTTCCAGGCCGCGCGCGATGCCGTACCCAATATGCCGCTGCCGCAACACGCCTCGTATCCGGGAGGCGCGGAGCGTGCGCAGTGGCACGTGCGGGAGTCGCTTCGCGTCTTCAAGCGCGCGTTCGGCACGGATCCGAGCGGCTGCTGGCCCTCGGAAGGGGCGATCAGTGGCGCCACCCTGGAGCTGCTCGATCAGGCCGGCTTCAAGTGGGCGGCGACCAGCGCCAACGTACTGCAGAGTGCGCTGGCTCGCCGCGATCCCAAGACCGCGCGCGCCCCCGATGCCTACAACCGACCCTACCGCCTGGCCGGCGGCAACATGCTCGAGTTCTTCCGCGACGACACCCTCTCCGATCTCATCGGCTTCACCTACGCGACATGGCACGGCGACGATGCCGCGCACAACCTCGTCAACGAGCTCGCGCACCTTGCAAGGCAGTACACCGAGTCCGAGACCCGCATCCATGAGGCAAGCGTACCGGCAAACGCCTCCGACGGCCGTGCCCGTCACGTTGTCCTGATCGCGCTCGATGGCGAGAACGCCTGGGAGCACTATCCGTTCAACGGTCATTACTTCCTGCGCGCGCTGTACTCGCTTCTGGCCGCGCACCCGCTCCTGGAGCTGACCACGCTCTCGGATTGCGTCGCGCGCGGCCTCGATCCGCTTCCCCTGCCGAGCGTCGTGGCTGGAAGCTGGGTGCACGGTACCCTCGCCACCTGGATGGGCGATCCGGCCAAGAACCGCGCCTGGGACCTTCTCTGCGACGCCAAGATCGCCTTCGACGGCATCATGGCATCGGGCAGCCTCGATGCAGCGCAGCGGGCCGCGGTCGAGCGCCAGCTCGCTCTTTGCGAGAGCTCCGACTGGTTCTGGTGGTTCGGCGACTACAACCCCGCCGATGCCGTCAGCCAGTTCGACAGCCTCTATCGCCGCCAGCTCGTCGTTCTGTACCGTCTGCTCGGCCTGCCGCCGCCCGAGAGTCTCGCTCAGCCGATCTCGGTCGGCCGCGGCAGCCCGGAGCATGGCGGTGTCATGCGGCGCGCCTACGCTTCTTGATGCGCTGGATCCGGGCTCCTGCCCGGCCCAGCGCGCCTCGGGCAAAAAGCGCGGTTTTTTGCCCGAGGCTCCGCCACCTGCGGCGGCGGGGCACCTCCATGTGCCTGGTCACCGCTTCATGCCATTAAGGAGTCTTCGCCATGCGCCTGCCCGTGCTCGATCGGCGCCGCGCCGGAGTGCTGTTGCATCTCGGCTCGCTGGAAGCGGCGCTTGGGCGCGGGGGTCGCGCATTTATTGACTGGTTGGCGGACGCCGGTTTCGGCGTCTGGCAGATCCTGCCCGCCGGCCCGACGGGCCCGGACGGCTCTCCCTACTGGGTGCGCTCCGATTTCGCCGGCAGTCCCGCTTTCCTCGACGCCGGGGAACTGCCGGCCGCGCAACCGGCGGAGTACGCCTCGTTTCTCGATGAGACCCAGCACTGGCTGGAGGATTACGCGCTCTTCGAAGTCTTGAGCGCGGCGCACGCCGGTGCGACCTGGTGGACCTGGCCCGCGCAGCTGCGCGATCGCGCGCCGCGGGCGCTGAAGCGAGCGACGCGCGATCTGTCTGCGGAGTTACAGCGTATCAAGCATGAGCAGTTCGCCTTCGCCGTGCAATGGCGGCGGATGCGCGAGCACGCCCGCTCACGCGGCGTGCGCATTCTCGGCGATCTGCCCTTCTATGTCGGACCCGACTCCGTCGCGACCTGGGCGCACCGCGAGCAGTTCCAGCTCGATGCCCACGGCCGGCCCGCCGCCGTCGCGGGCGTTCCGCCGGACTATTTCTCCGCGACCGGCCAGCTGTGGGGCAACCCCCTCTACGACTGGCAGGCGATGCGTCACGACAGCTTCGCCTACTGGCGCGCGCGCGTCCTCGAGCAGCTGCAGCGCGTCGACCTGCTGCGCATCGATCACTTCCGCGCCCTGGCGGCGCACTGGGCCGTTCCCGCCGGCGCGCCGGACGCCCGCGGGGGAGAGTGGCATCTGACGCCGGGGGAGGATCTGCTGCGGCTGCTGATGGATGAGCTCGGCGACCTGCCGATCGTCGCAGAGGATCTCGGCGTCATCACCGATGACGTCGTCAAGCTGCGCAAGGGCTTCGGGCTTCCCGGCATGCGTGTCCTGCAGTTCGCTTTCAGCGGCGAGGGCGACAACCCGCATCTTCCCCACATGCATGAGCACGACAGCGTCGTCTACACCGGCACGCACGACAACGACACCACCCTCGGCTGGTACCGGAGTCTCGATGAGCAGACGCGGCACCGCGTCGACTCCATGCTGCGCGTGGCGCCCGGCGCCATGCCCGAGGCCCTGATCCGCGAAGCCCTGGGCTCGGTCGGACAGCTCGCTGTCATCCCCGCCCAGGACCTCCTCGGGCTCGGCTCCGCGGCCCGCCTCAACACGCCCGGCACCGTCGCCGACAACTGGCGCTGGCGCCTGCCCGCGGGCGCGCTGACACCGCAGCTCGCACGGCATTTCGCGCACCTCAACGGCATGTACGGGCGCGCGTGATGTTCGGTAGCATCCTGCCCATGCGCTCCGTGTCGCTGCTGCTCGTCGCCGTCGCTCTCTCCGGCTGCGCGCTGTTCGTGCCGAAGCTTCAGACCCCCAATCTCTCCATCGTCGACGTCGAGATCCGCAAGGCGAATCTCCTCGAGCAGCAGCTGCGCGTGCGCGTGCGCGTCGAGAATCCCAACGACCGCAGCCTTCCGGTCAAGGGCCTTTCCTACACCGTCTACCTCGGCTCCCAGGAGTTCGCCACCGGGATGTCCGACGCCAGCTTCGTCGTTCCCGCGCTCGGCACCGCCGAATTCAACATGGACGTCACCGCGAATGCCGCCGGCGCGCTCTTCGCCATACTGAATCAGCCCCGCGGCCAGGGCATCGACTACCGCATGAAGGGCAGGGTGGAGCTCACCAACGGCTGGCTGCGCTCCATCCCGTTCGAGCAGAGCGGGACTTTCACACTGCGCTGATCGGGCTGGCGCCGTCCCCCTGGAGGCGGCCGTTCCGACGGAGCCGGTTTCACCGCCACGACGGTGGCCCCAGCAGGCGACAGGTTAGGGGCAAGTGGTGCTTTACGGCCGAAGACGAAGGGATTCTCCATAGTTACACCAATCAGTGAAACGCTATTTAGTGTAACACCGATTGGTGTAATAATTGGGCGGGAACCCTTCACTGGATTGCACGCCGGTTCCCAGTCTGAACGGCCTAACGAGCAACCGGATGCCATCCCATCGACCGAAATCCCGGCGCACGCAGACCGCGGCAGACCGGCGTGAGTCGGTCTTCGGAGACGAGCGTTGGACCGCTCCCGGAGAGGAAGAGCCCCTGCGCTATGTACTGCCTGCGGCGCTGCCTGGCACGGAGTTCATCTTCGCGCGCAACTGCCAGCGCTGTTGGCGCGTCTTCCACGAAAGCTACGTCATCTGCGTGTGCACGCGCGGCTCGGCACGGTGGTTCTATCGTGGGCGTTTACAGGAGCCCCTCTACGACCGGTGCTTCATACTCATGGAGCCGGGCGAAACGCACGTGAACGTCGAAGTGCCCTGCCCGCAAACCTACGTGGTGCTGCGCATAGCCCCGGAGACACTGGCCGGGGCTGCCGTGGAGCTCGGGGTGCGGCCGTCCCCGCATTTCAACCTTCATGTCAGTCACGAGCCGACGATCCTGCGGTCATTTACCCTGCTAGCGCAGCGCGTCGCGGACGACGAGGCCCCGTTGGAGCTTCAATCGCACTTCGCTCACTGCATGCATCAGCTGTTCGCCCATTGCATTGAGCGACCGCGCGTAGGCGGCCCCGAAGCTGCCGCTGCTCGATCGGCCGTCGTCAACCGCTGCAAGGCGTACCTGCGGGAGTACTACGACCACGCGGTCAGCCTCGATGATCTGGCAAAGCTCTCCGGAATGAGCCGCTTCCACCTGTTGCGCTCTTTCCGGCACCTTGTGGGCGTGCCGCCGCACGCCTATCAGATTCAGCTTCGCGTCGAGCGGGCCTGCAGGCTTCTCCAGAGCGGTATGCCCCCGCCTCAGGTCGCCTCCACCGTCGGCTTTTCCGACCAGAGCCACCTGATCCGGCATTTCCGAAAAGTCATGTTCATTACTCCGAGTGCATATCAGACCGCGCGGCATTGATTCGCCCGCCAGAACCGTCATCCCCGCGTCACCAGCCAACACCTCCACGTCGACACCCATGTCCTTCGATCGGCCGAACGCCTCCGAGCTGCAAAAAACCCTCCGCCGCAGAGGACTGCCCGTCAGACAGGAGCGCCTGAATGTCATACGCTCGAGTGCGTTGCCCGGTATCGAGATTCTGATCGCCTACGATTCCTTTCATCCCTGGCGCATCTATAACAGCACCTATGCGCTGTGTGCCTGCCGCACCGCCGCGACCAACTGGCGCTACCGCCGCGGCCTGCACACGCTGCAGGACGGCGGCACCATGCTGCTGCAGGCGGGCGAGGCCCACGCCAACACCTACGTACACAAGTATTCCGACTTCAAGGCGCTGTTCATCGAGCCGGCGCTCGTCCAGCAGGCCGCGCACGAGCTCGCAAGTCCAAAGTCGTGTCACTTCAAGGCCGCTCAAACCGAAGACCCGGCGCTGTTCGCTGCTGTCTACGCCCTCGGCGCCGCCATCGAATCCGGCGCCGATGCGCTCGAGCAGCGGTCAAACTGGCCTTCTGCCTGCGTCTGATGTTCGGCTACATGGAAGCGCCACAGGCAAGGCCGCCGATCAATGCCGGCGCCGCAGTGAGGCACGCCGAGGATTACCTGCGACAGCGCTTTCACGAGACCGTCACCCTGGATGAGTTGGTAGCGATCAGCGGTCTGAGCCGATTTCACCTGTTGCGCAGCTTTGCGGCCCACGCCGGTCTCCCGCCCCACGCCTACCAGATCCGGCTGAGAATTGCCCACGCAATGCAACTGCTGCGCAGCGGCCTGGCTCCCGGCGCCGTAGCCGTCCTCGTCGGCTTTGCGACCAGAGCCATCTGACGCGCCACTTCCGCCGTGTAATGCGCATGACGCCTGGCCAGTACATGCCGCGCCCGCATCGCCCACAGGCCGCAAGCAACACCTGAAGCCCGAGACCCTGTGACCCAAGTCACGAAATCAACGTTACCAGGCGTCCGACCGCAATAACGTTCAATACCCCGCCCGCCGCGAGCACTAACTTGCACGCCCATCGTATTCGAAGCGCCGGGAGAGAAAGCCGTGACGACAGATCTCTTGAGACGATTGCTGCAGATCGGAGTGCCTCTCGTCGCCATTGTGCTCGCGGGTTGCGGCGGATCATCGACCAGCGGATCCGGCAGCACGAGCGGCAGCGGCGACAGCCCGCCCACTGCCTCCCAGTCGGGGCAGTTCGTGGACGAGCTCGTTCAGGGAGCGGGCTACTACACCAGCACCGGTTCCGGAGGCTGCACGGCGAGCACGCCTTGTACCACCGATGCCAGCGGCACGTTCAAGTTCGCCGCCGGCGACACGGTGACGTTCACGGCATTAGGCGTCAAGCTCGGGTCAGCGACACTGACCGGCACTTCCGATGGCAGCGTAACGCTCGTCAAGCCCAACACTTTGACCGGGGAAGCCAACCCCATCGGAGCCAAGGCCGTCGACATCGCCACGTTCCTGCACATGATTGGCACGGCAACCCAGCAGGGAATCCAGGTCAATTCCAACATCGGGTCGCTGGCCTCCGCCGTCCCGAACGCGGACGCGACGCAGATCACCGACTTCACCGCCCTGCAGACGAGCATCCAGCAGAGCAGCGGGGTGACCGTCAGCGTCCCCTCGACCAACACCATCCTGGCCATCCTGACCCAGACGGCCACGCTGACACCCGCGACGCTGAGCTTCGACGGCTCGGTGTGGCGCGCTACCTGCGACTCGGGATGCGGCGGCGGCACCGTCACGTTGGTGGCGAACGGCGCGGCATTCGGCTTCACAGACGACGGCGGGCTGATCTCGGGGATGAGGAGCGTCAATACCGACGGATCGATCGCGCTCAGCCTGGTCAGCTCGACCGGCGGGAGCGCCAGCGGCACTCTGCCCGCCGGCAAGACCGAGCTGCACGAGCTGCCTGACTTTGACCCAAGACACCAAGGGTACGACCACGTTGAGCCTGGCGGAGGTCTCAGCCGGTAGCTCTTCGAGTGCGAGCAGTGTCGCGGCGAACGCGTATGCAGTTTGTGGTACGCGGCCTTCACGCCGAACGCGGCAGGTGCAACGGCTGGACTAGGCACCGCCGGCAACGTATCCGGCGGCGCCGTGCTGGTCGCGGCCCCCGACGGCAACGTCTACGGCACGACGGACGACGGTGACTTCTTCTCCGGGACCTGGTCGCTTTCCAACGGTCAGGGCTCGGCGGCCGTGACCGTGAAATCCAATTCCTCGACTGCGATTACGGGCAGCGTTGACTTCGATCTGTCCACGATGACTGGCACTCTGGGCGCCAGCGGCACGAGCTATGGCGCGCTGGCCTTCAGCCGCGCCAATGGCACGGCGACGGCGCCCTACTTCGTGCTGCATTCCACCAGCAGCAGCAACCTGATCGGCCTGGTGCTCAATCTCCAGGTCAACTGGAAGAATATGGGCGGATCGGGCAGCGGCGGGTATCAAGAGAGCCTCGCCCTGGACGCGCACGTTGACGACAGCAGCGGCAACCGCCTGGCCTCGCTCGTCCAGTCCGAGCAGACCTACATCCTGTTCGGTACCGCCAACGTGCCGCCGTCGACCGATAACATCGGGCTCTCATACCCGCAGGGTGCGGGCGCGACGTATCACGTCACCTTCGGCGGGGGAGGGACGACGATGACGGACTCGGGCGGTATGACCTGCGCCATCAGCAATGGCAGCGGCACAGTCAACGACGCCTATCAGGGCGATCCGAGCAAGTACCCGACGGTGACCATCACCTGCAATTGACGCCTGTCCGTGGCGCTCATCCGAAAGATCGGTTGAACATCCAACGCATCGTCGGGATGACCGGTCGGGGCGTCTCCCGCGGGACGCCCCGACATATTGGAAAGCGCGAGGTGCTCGAGGGATTGGCCGTCAGAGGGGGGAATGCGCCGCCTCATCCGTATGAGGCGGTATGTTCCACCGATGCGAGCTGCTTACGTGAATTCCTCATGGACCCGTATCCTGCGGCCGCTTCGCGCCCACGCCGTTCTGCTGCTGATCGCCACCATCCTTGCGCCGACTCTCGGCTGGGCGCAGCAATCTCTCGAGGACCAGGCGCTGGAGCAGCAAGGGCTGACACGAGCCCAGACCGGCTGGACGGGCTCTGTGGGCGCGGGCCTCGCAGTGGTTCCCAAATATCCCGGCGCGAGCACGGAGCGGCTTCGCCCGGCGCCCTTTGTCTCCATCGACTACGGCGGCCGG
>CAVQJH010000016.1:0-119031 GCA_963712795.1 uncultured Pseudomonadota bacterium | reverse complement strand
TTATCGAGCGTCGTCCGCGACAGCATGGTGAGGAAGGCGGCGGCAATGAAACACGCGCCCCCCAGCTGGATGCTGACGCGCGCCTGATCGATATTGATCAGGCGGTAGAAGCCGACGCAGCCGGCGAGCAGATAGACATCGATCATGGCCCAGGGGTCGAGCCAGAGCGACCAGCGGAAGGCGGCGCCCAGCCAGGAGGGCCGGCGGCCGAGCCTGAGCGTCGCCAGCACCGCCGACAGCAGGCCGAACCGCAGGAAGGGCAGGATGATGACGAACAGGGCGCTGAGCCCGGCGAGCAGGATCCAACCGCGGCCCCACAGCTGCGCCACTCCCGCCGCGATGATGTTCTGCGAGTGCATCTTGAATATGTCGATCCGCAGAAGCGGCAGCACATTGAACGGTACCAGCAGCAGCAAAGTCGCAAGCGAGCAGGCGAACGCCACGTCGATGCTGCGCCCGTTGGTCTTCTCCAGATCGGTCCGGCAGCGAATGCAGACAGCGGTATCGCGCCGCAATAACCGCGGAATTTCCTCCAGAGTTCCGCAATCGGGGCAGGCGATCGTCACTCCACTCTCGGTAGCAACACTGATACCCGTGGGGCGGCCGGGGCGGCTCTTTTATTGACTTTTGCCGCATATTACTTCGACAATGGGGCTTGCCCGGCGCATTTGGGAAAGCCGAGGGGGGATGGATGCAACCGTATCTTCTCGCTCCGCACGTGTACCCGTGCGTCAGCGGGCAACACGTCGTCCTGATGGACCTCGAGCGCGACAAATACGTCGCCGTCGTACCCGCGAACCGCCTGGCCCGCTGGGTGCGCGGCTGGCCCATTGGCGCGGTGCAGGCAACCGAGTCGCCTCATAACCCTAACCCTGACGAAAGCGCGGACGCTCTCGTCGCGCAGATGCTCGCTCACGGCATGCTCGTGTCCGACCCGCACGTCGGCAAGCCCGCGGTACCCGTCATGACCGCGCGCGCGGAGCGCGGCCTGGTCGAGTTCGATCTCGACGTGCGCCCGAAAGCGAGCGCTGGGCAGCTGTGGCGGTTCGCGAGGAGCTGCCTGCAGGCGCAGCTCTCCCTGAAGCTGCGCCCCATCCAGTCCATCGTCGAGGCCGTACGCGACCGCAAAGCGCGGCGGGCCGCTCGCGGCCTGAAGGACGCCGATCCGGTCCGCCTGCGCTCGCTCGTGATCGCGTTCGCGCGGCTGCGGCCGCTCTTCTACACGCTGCGCTCCGCCTGCCTGCTCGACTCGCTGACGCTGCTGCACTTCCTCAGCGCCGAGGGCATCCATCCCGACTGGGTGTTTGGTGTCAAGACGGAGCCTTTCGACGCCCACTGTTGGGTCCAGCACGGGGAGGTCCTGCTAAACGACGTGCCGGATCGGGTGCGGCAGTACTCGCCCATCCTGGTCGTGTAGCCGTGTTCCGTTATCTGGCCTTCGTCTGGAACGACCAGGACGCCGGCGTGCGGGAAGCTGCGCGCACCCTGCTGCAACGACACTTCGCGGCGGGGCAGGACTGGCGTGTGGCGCTGCGCGGCAGCGGCATCGAGGTGCGCTACACCGGGGCGGGCAACGACTCCTGCGCCGCATATCTCCTTGCCGAGAGCGAGGGCGTCGTGCTCGGGAACCTCTTTGCGCGCTCGCAGGAGGGAGTTTCGACGCCGGCATCGCCGGCCCTCGGGGTGGACGACAGCCGCGCGATGCTGGACAGCAACGGCCGCCACCTCATCGAGAGCTTCTGGGGACGCTACGTCGCCTTCCTCCACGATGCGCAGGCGCGGGCGACCTGGGTGATGCGCGACCCTTCCGGCGGCCTGCCTTGTCATCTGGTGCGCTGCCGCGGCGTCGACGTCTACTTCTCCTGGATCGACGATGTCGTGCCTCTCCTCGAGGCGCCGCTCGAGGTCAACTGGCCGTACCTCCTCGCGACGGTCTGCTTCCTGCGGCAGCACTCCGCGGGAACCGCTCTGCGTGAGGTCACCCAGGTGCTCGCGGGCGAGTGCGTGGAGACGCGCGCCGGCGTCTCGAAGCGCTTCTTTTACTGGGACCCGCTGCAGATCGCCAACACCGACGTGATCGAAGATCTGGACGAGGCAGTGGCGGCGATGCGTCAATGCGTGCAGGACGTCGTCCACGCGTGGACGTCGTGTCATGATCACGTGCTGCTGTCGCTTTCCGGCGGCCTGGACTCGTCCATCGTGCTGGCGTGCCTGAAGGACGCTCCGTCGCAGCCGCGGATCACTTGTTTCCATTACTACCCCCTCGGAGCCGACCTGGACGAGCGCGGGTACGCGCGCGCCGCCGCCGCGAAGGCCGGCCTGGAGCTGCTCGAGCGTCCGCGCGACTCCTCGTTCAGCCTGCGGCCGCTGCTCACCATCCACAGGATGCCGGAGCCGACCAACTATTCCTACTTCCTCGAGCACAGCAGGCTCGAGGCGCAGCTCGCCGCCGAGCAGGGCGCCGCGGCGGTGATCATCGGCTATGGCGGCGATCAGCTCTTTTATCAGGAGCGCGCCGAGTGGGCTGCGGGGGATTTCCTCCACCGCCGCGGGTTGCGCCCCGGCGTGCTGCGCGTGGCGCTCGATGCCGCGCAGATGGATCAGGTCTCGGTGTGGCGGGTGTTGGGCGGGGCGGCTTCGGGCTATCTCGCGCAACGGCGTTGGAACATTCTGGAAGAAGCCGGACGCAAGCGTCCGTTGCTGGTGCCATCGGCGATCGCGGAGGCGAGGCGAAACGCCGGATTCCTGCACCCGCTGCTGCGGCATCCGCGCGGCGCGCCGAGCGGCAAGCTCTGGCACGCGCATCAGATCAGCCAGCCGTTCGATTTCTACGATCCGCTGCAGGGCGAGAGCGATGCGGAGCGGTTGTCGCCGCTGTGCTCGCAGCCCCTGATGGAGCTCTGCCTGCGCATCCCGAGTTATCTGCTGACTCACGGCGGCTGGGACCGGGCCGTCGCTCGCCGGGCGTTCTATGACGACCTGCCGCCCGAGGTCCGCAACCGCCGCCACAAGGGCGGGATCGAAGAGCACCTGCGTCTCACCCTGGAGCACAACCGGCCGTTCCTGCGGGAGCTGCTGCTGGATGGAGCCCTGGTGAGGGAAGGGATCGTCGATCGGGGGCGCCTCGCCGAGGTGCTCTCCGGCCGAGCCACCCCCATCGCCACGGGCGCCGGCGAAGTGCTGGAATATGCCGGGATCGAGGCCTGGCTAAGCCGCTGGGGAGCCATCGTGCGCCGCGCGGCCGCCTAGGGATTATCCGCCGCCGCCCCCTTGTTGTAGGATATGTTCTACAGCTCCGGCGCCGCCCGCGGTCAGGAGGGGGGCTTTCCCCCTGCGGCGCATTTCACTGGGTAGAGGGATAGGGATTGGAAAAGATAGACATGGGTGAGGTCAAACGCTTCCCCCTATCGGGGAGATCCGACGAGTTCGTCGAGCGGCTGTGCCGGGCGCACGAGGCACAACTGCTGGCTTACCTTACCCAGATGCTGGGTAGGCCGGAGGTCGCCCGCGAGGTGGCCCAGGACACCTTCGAGCAACTGCACAGGATGTACAGGCCGGAGCAGGTGATGTTTCCGCGGGCCATGCTGTTCAAGGTGGCCACGAACTTCGCGCTGATGCATCTGCGGCGGCGGCGTCTGGAGAACGCCATGATCACCGGCTCGGCCGGAATGGAGGAGGTGCCCGACCATCGCATGGGCCCGGACCGGCAGGCGATGGCCGACCAGATCGGGCAGCATTTAACGACTGTAATCAAAGGGTTGCGGCCTAATCTTCGAAACGTCTTTGTGATGGCACACGTGCAAGGCAGACCCCGCAAAGAAATCGCTGCCGCACTCGGCATCTCCGAGAAGCGGGTCGACAAGCGCATGACCAAGGCTTTGAAGGTCTGCCGGGAGCGCCTTTCCTCCCAAGGCATAGACCTCGCGGAGGTTGAGTGAGCTTCTGGGGTAAATACTCGCGGCGTCAGGTCGGCAGGGCGACCATCCACGAGGCGGCCGGCTGGCACACCCGGTTAGGTCGCGGCCGCAGCCTGACGGAGGCGGAGCGCTGCGAATTCGAGGGCTGGATCGCCGAGCCTGCCAATACCCGTGAATTCGACGCCTGCCGGACCATTGTCGATGTGACGATGGACCTCAGGGGCCTGCGGCGCGCGGAGCTCCTGGCGAGCATTGCCGAGGCGAGGCCGGCGGGCCGCAGGCTCCGGGCACTGCGCGAATGGCTGACTTGCGGATCCGGGTGGGTCTCGGGCGCGGCGGCAGCCGCCGCTGTCCTCGTGGTCGCGGTGGGATGGTCGGTGTTGCGCAGCCAGGGCTACGTGGCGCAGACCTATCGGACTGCAACGGGACAAATACGCGACGTGGTCCTGCCGGACGGCAGCATCGTCGGTCTGAACACCCAAACGGAGCTCGAATGGGTGGGCAGCCCCGGCGATCGGCGCGTGCGCCTGATCCGCGGTGAGGCGTACTTCCAGGTCAAACACGACCCCAGCCGACCGTTCCGTATCCTGCTTGCGCACAGCGAGGTGCAGGTGCTCGGCACGCGCTTCGATGTCTACCAGATGGCAAACGGTGACGTCCGCGTCAGCGTCATAAGCGGTACGGTAGCTGTTGAGGGGTTGGATAACGGTGTAGGTGCCACTCCTTCGTGGACCAGGCGCCTGACGGGCGGCCAGCAGATCGAGTATTCGCCGGTGGGCCTGGTTGCAGACGTGCATGCCGTCGTGGCGCAGAAGGTCATCCGCTGGCGTCAGGGCATCATCGAGACCGCGGGTGAGCCGTTGTCCGACTTCGCCAGCGACCTCAGCCGCTACACGACCGAGCGCATCGTCATCTCCGACCCGCGCGCCGCGGTCCAGAAGGTGGGCGGCGCGTTCAGCATCCACGACCTCAACGGCACGCTCGATCGCGTCAGCCATCTTTTCCCCGTCACCGTCACGCATGCGCACGGTGAGGTCATCCTGGGCTACCGGCCGGCCGCCGCCGCTGCGCGCCCGGCCGGGGCAGCCCCCCGCTGAGTCGTTCCGTGGATTCTTAGACATACAACAGGCATTTGGACCATCACCAAGTACAGAGGATTACCAGCATGTTGATTCTTACAAGGCGTGTGGGTGAGACCGTCATGATCGGGGACGACGTCACCATCACCGTTCTCGGGGTCAAGGGCAATCAGGTCCGGGTTGGCATCAATGCGCCGAAGAGCATCGCGGTCCATCGCGAGGAGATCTACGAGCGCATCAAGCGGGAGCACGCCGCCGAAGCCGCCGAAAAGCAAAAGACGAGTTTCGCATCATCTCCACCCGCCTGACGGGGCTCTCAGGAGCGACGTCGCGGATGGAGTCCCCGGGGGAGCCTGGAAACGTCCGCGACGCCCCCTCGCACGGGGGTCCCTCGCCCGGCGTAACCGGGGGTGTTACGATATGTAAAACTCGCCCCGTTTGAGGCGTCATCAATAACAATGCGCTACCAGCACTCGAGGGAGGAAAGCGCCGAAATCCTCCGCCGCGCACTACAGCTCATGTCCCCGCACAAGGCCGGCTACCACCCGGTGAGCTATGCGGTGTGGTACGAGCACGCGGGCGAGCTCAACCCAGGCCTCACGCAGGAGCTCGACAAGCTCCTGGCATCCGACGCCGTGCTGTCGGATGCCGAGATCTGCAGGCTGCACGCGCTGCACATCGCTGGGCGCGACGTCCAGGCTTTCGAGCTTGCGCAGAGCCAGTTGCGCGAGGTGCTGCGCGAATCGGAGAAGTATGCGGCGCAGACGGAGCGGACGATCAAGCGGTTCGGCGTAAATCTGGACGACGCCATCCAGGAGGCGCGTCTCGATGCCGAGGCGGGCGGACCCGCCCTGGTGGACAAGGTGACGAAGGTGCTGACCGAGGTCTCCCAGCTGCAAGCCGCTCTCGGCGTGCTGCACCAGCAGCTCGCCAGGCAGCGCCACGAAGTCGATCGCGTCATGGAGCGCCTGGAGCGCGCCCAGACCGAGTCGTTGCGCGATCCTCTCACCGGCCTGAGGAACCTCCACGGCCTGCGCCGCGCGATCGAGGCTCGTGAGAGCTCCGAGCTCGCGCGCGTCGCCTTCCTCGCCGTCGACGTCGATTATTTCAAGCGCGTCAACGACACCCACGGGCATGTGATCGGCGACAAGGTGCTGGCCAAGGTGGCCGAGATCCTGCGCGAGCATCTGAGCGACGAATCCATGGCCGTGCGCCTCGGCGGCGACGAGTTCGCCCTGCTCGTGCCGGGCAAGTCGCTCGACGATGCGGCCGCGCTCGCGGAGGCGATCCGCGCGACCGCCAACCGCACCGTCATTACCCGGGCCGACGGAATGCAGTACGTCGGCGCGGTGACGCTTTCGATCGGCGTCGCCGTTGGTGAGGCGGGCGACACTCTGGAGTCTCTGCGCCATCGCGCGGACGAAGCTCTATATGACGCCAAGGATGCGGGCCGCAATCGCGTCGCGCTCGCGCCTACCAACTCCGCCGATAGCTCGGCAGCATCCTAGGCCGGCTCCCGCAGCGCAATGCCCGGATCCAGCGCTCAACACTCGGTGACGTTCACCGCCAGGCCGCCCTGCGAGGTCTCCTTGTAGATGGTCGACATGTCGGCGCCGGTCTGGCGCATGGTGGCGATGACGTGATCGAGCGAAACCTTGTGCGAGCCGTCGCCGCGCACCGCCAGGCGCGCCGCGTTGATCGCCTTGACGGCTCCCATCGCGTTGCGCTCGATGCACGGGATCTGCACCAGCCCGCCCACCGGATCGCAAGTCAGCCCCAGGTTGTGCTCCATGCCGATCTCGGCGGCGTTCTCGATCTGCTCGTTGCTGCCCTGTAGCGCCGCGACCAGCCCCGCGGCGGCCATGGAGCAGGCGACACCCACCTCACCCTGACATCCCATCTCGGCGCCCGAGATCGAGGCATTGCGCTTGTAGAGCATGCCGATGGCGGCCGCGGCGAGCAGGAAGCGGATGACGCCTTCTTCGCTCGCCCCCGGCTCGAAGCGGCAGTAGAAGTGCAGCACCGAGGGTACGATGCCGGCCGCGCCGTTGGTCGGCGCGGTGACCACGCGGCCGCCGGCGGCATTCTCCTCGTTGACCGCGAGCGCGTAGGCGTTCACCCAGTCCATCGCATCGAGCGGCTTCGCGGGACCGCTCTCGGTGAGCATGCGGAAGAGCTTGGGCGCGCGCCGGCGCACCTTCAGGGGCCCGGGCAGCACGCCGCTTTGATGGAAGCCGCGCTCGACACAGCCCTGCATCACCTGCCATAGTTTCAGCACACCGGCGCGTACCTGCGCCTCGCTCGCCCACGTACGCTCGTTGGCGAGCACGAGCTCGAAGAGCTCCAGGCCGTTCTCGCGGCAGAGCGACAGGAGCTCCGCCGCCGAGTTGAACGGGTAGGGCGGCTGCGGCCTATCGGTGGCCTCGCGCGCCTGATTCTCGCCGCCGCGGACGATGAAGCCGCCGCCGATGGAGTAGTACTCCTCCTCGCGAAGTGTCTTGCCGTCCGCCGACGCCGCCGCGAACCGCATGCCGTTCGGATGCGCCGGCAGGCGCTCGGTGCGCAGCAGCAGGAGCCTGGCCTTCTCGTCGAACTCGATCTCGTGACGGCCGAGGAGGCGGATGCGGTGGCTGCTGCGGATGCGCTGCAGGGTGGGCTCGATACTGTCGGGATCGACCGTCTCGGGGTCGCCGCCCTCGAGCCCGACGAGCACCGCGCGGTCGGTTCCGTGACCGAGGCCGGTCAGGGCGAGGGAGCCGTAGAGCCGCGCCGTCACCTGTTGAGTTGCCGGCAGCAGTCCGTCGCGCTCCAGGCCCAGGACGAACTCGTGCGCGGCGCGCATCGGTCCCATGGTGTGGGAGCTCGACGGTCCGATACCGATCTTGAAGATGTCGAAGACGCTCAGGGACATTTGCGGCAACCTCGCGGCCGGCGGGCTGCCGGCGAGTTCTATATGAGGCGATTATCGGTCAAACGGTAGGGGCTGGCCTTTCCGGTTGCGACACCCTACGGAGGTATTAGCGACCTAGACTACCGCGGTTCTGCTCAATCAAACGTGACCATGGCCGCGGCGTCTTCCGCTCAGCCTCTGCCCCGTAAGCGCCGCAGCTCCTTTCTCTGATGCTTGTCGGGGCGCTCCTGCGGGCGAGGTGCCATCGCAGCCGCGATACGCATCTTCTGCGCCTGCTGCTCGCGGCGTTCGCGGCTGGCATCCGTTTCCGTGTAGCAGGTCACGGCTTGCTTGGCCGGTCCGCGGCGTTCCGGAATCGCGGCAACGTGGCATTCGAAGTCGACTGCGCCGCGATTGAAGGTCAGGAGGTCCCCCGGACGGATACTGTGTGACGGGCGCACTCGCGCGCCGTTGACGTGTACCTTGCCGCCGTTTACGGCGTCCGCGGCCAGCGAGCGGGACTTGAAGAGCCGAACGCCGAAGAGCCAGCGGTCGATGCGCGCAGCTCCGGGCCCGCTCTCGCAAGCGTCGTCGGGCTCGTTGGTGCGGCTCATGGGGCTCAGGACACCAGCCGGCCGGCCTTGACCACCGAGCGGCGGGGGTTGAAGCCGCTCCAATAGCCGAGCTCTTCCAGCTCGCCGATGCTCCAGACGACGAAGTCGGCGGCCTTGCCGGCGGCGAGCGTACCCCGCTCCTCGTGCATGCCGAGCGCCCGGGCGGCGTGCCGGGTCACCCCAGCCAGCGCCTCCTCGCAGGTGAGGCCGAACAGGCGCGTGGCCATGCTCATGGCGAGGAGGAGGGAGCTGCCGGGCGCCGATCCGGGATTGCAGTCCGTGGCGATGGCCATGCTCGTGCCGGCGTTACGCAGCTCGGCGACGGGCGGCTTGCGATCTTCCGCCAGGCAGAAAAAGGCTACCGGCAAGAGCACCGCCACCGTGCCGGCGGCGGCCAGCGCCGCGGCTTCCACGGCGGTGGCGTATTCGAGGTGGTCGCACGAAAGTGCGCTCCGGCGTGCGGCGAGCAGGCTGCCGCCCAGGTTCGAGAGCTGCTCGGAGTGCATTTTCACGGGGACGGCGAGGCGCGCGGCGGCGTCAAACAGCCTTTCCGCCTGTTCGACGCTGAAGCCGACATTTTCACAGAAGATATCCACTGCATCCAGCAGCCCCTCGGCATGCAGTCTCGGCAGCCATTCCGCTGCAATGGCGTCTATATAAGCGTCTGCACGACCGGCGTACTCCGGCGGCAGCGCATGCGCGGCCAGGAGAGTCGTGCTCACGGTGACGGGAAGGGCATGCGCCAGCGACCTGGCGACCCGCAGCATCTTGGCCTCGTCGGCCAGGGTCAGGCCGTAACCCGACTTGATCTCGACCGTGGTCACGCCCTCCGCGAGCAGCGCCTCGAGCCGCGGCAGGCTCTCGTCGAAGAGCTGCTGCTCCGAGGCGGCCCGCACCGCGCGCATGCTGGAGAGGATCCCGCCGCCGGCGCGGGCGATCTCCTGATACGAGCGCCCCCGCAGCCGCTCGGCGTACTCTCCCGCCCGCGTGCCCGCGAATACCAGGTGGGTATGGCAGTCGATGAGCGCTGGCGTCACCCAGGCGCCGCGCAGGTCGTGCGATTCATCCGGGCGGCAGCTTGCGGGCAGATCCCGCTCCGCGCCGACCCACTCGATGCGTGGCCCGCGTGTCAGCAGGGCGCCCGGCGCAAAGCGGGTCATGGAGGTGTCGCAGGCGGCAATCCGGGCGTTGTGCCAGAGGTGCAGAGTCTCGACCATGGCGGCGAAGTCTACTCTGGCTTTGATGCGCGTCGGGAAACGGGTACAATGCGCGCCCCCGCGGGCCTCGGCCGTCAGGGGCGGACGGGAAGCGGACACTTGGACGTGTCGCCCTGCCGATAGCGTGAGAGCCGAAAGCCCCCCGAGGGGCTTTTTTTTTTCCCAGGGAAAATAACGGGCCTCAGGGCCCTTTTTGTTTTTATGACGACCATGTCGGCCACCTTGCGAGAGCGGCTCATCGCCCTCATCGAGCCCCTCGTCGGGCGGCTGGGCTATGAGCTCGTGGAGCTCGAGCACTCCGCGGGACGCAGCAGCGCCGTCGTGCGACTCTTCATCGATGGCCCCGAAGGAGTGGGGCTCACGGATTGTGAGCGGGTGAGCCGGGAAGTGTCGGCCCTGCTGGACGTCGAGGATCCGATACCCACCGCGTATACGCTCGAGGTCTCCTCGCCGGGACTCGACCGGGTGCTGCGCACGCAGGCGCATTTCGCGCGCTTCGTCGGCTCGCGGGTGTTCGTGGAGCTCGCCGCGCCGCGCGAGGGGCGCCGCCGCTACACGGGCACGCTGCTTTCGGCCGATGAGGCCGGCATCGCCCTCGAGGTCGACGGGCAACGGGTGCCGGTGTCTTTTGCAGAGATTGGTAAAGCAAGGCTCGCAGGTTAGCTGGCGGCCACTGAGAAGGCTTCGCGAGAGGTGACAGTAGTGAACAAGGAAATCCTGATGGTCGTCGATGCAGTCTCCAACGAGAAGGGCGTCGACAAGGAGGTGATCTTCGAGGCGCTCGAGGCGGCTCTGGCCTCGGCTACCCGCAAGAAGTACGGCGAGGAATGGGACGCGCGTGTTGCCATCGACCGCAAGAGCGGGGACTACGAGACTTTCCGCCGCTGGAAGGTGTTTGCCGACGACTCGACGGAGCTCGAGGCGCCGGAGCGCGAGCTGCGCTTGGACGATGCGCACGAGATCGACTCGAAGGCCGAGATCGGCGGCTTCGTCGAGCAGCCGATGGAGTCGGTGTCCTTCGGCCGCATCGCGGCGCAGCAGGCCAAACAGGTGATCGTGCAGAAGGTGCGTGAGGCGGAGCGCCAGCAGGTCGTGGACGCTTACCAGGATCGCGTGGGTACGCTCGTGAGCGGCGTCGTCAAGCGCGTCGACCGTAATGGCATCTTCGTCGACCTCGGCTCCAACGCCGAAGCCTTTGTGCCGCGGACCGACATGATTCCGCGCGAGCAGGTGAAGGCGCAGGACCGCATCAAGGCGTTCCTCAAGGAAGTGCGCTCGGAATTGCGTGGGCCGCAGCTCTTCCTGACGCGCACCGCACCGGAGTTTCTGATCGAGCTGTTCAAGCTCGAGGTGCCGGAGGTCGGCCAGGGACTCATCCAGATCCTCGGCGCCGCCCGCGATCCGGGCGTGCGCGCGAAGATCGCCGTGCGCAGCAACGATGCGCGCATCGATCCGGTGGGCGCCTGCGTCGGCATGCGCGGCTCGCGCGTGCAGGCGGTCTCCAACGAGATCGCCGGGGAGCGCGTCGACATCATCCCCCATAACGAGAATCCGGCGCAGTTCGTCATCAACGCCATGTCCCCGGCGGAAGTCATGTCGATCGTGGTCGACGAGGACTCCCACAGCATGGACATCGCGGTCGCGGAGGAGAAGCTTTCGCAGGCGATCGGCCGCGGCGGCCAGAACATCCGCCTCGCGAGCCAGCTCACCGGCTGGGAGCTCAACGTCATGACCGAGTCCGATGCCGACGCCAAGAGCGAGTCGGAGGCGAAGTCGCTGGTGCAGTTGTTCATGAAGCAGCTCGATGTCGATGAGGACGTTGCGACCATCCTCGCGCAGGAGGGCTTCTCTACTGTCGAGGAGATCGCCTACGTGCCGCAGGCGGAGCTCGCCTCCATCGAGGAGTTCGACGCGGAGATCGTCAAGGAGCTGCGCAATCGCGCGCGGGACGTTCTGTTGACGCAGGCGATCGCGAGCGAGGAGACGCTGGATCAATCGATGCCGGCGGATGACCTGCTGCTGCTCGATGGAATGAGCCCGGATCTGGCCCTTGCCCTGGCGCGGCGCGGCGTGCGCACGCGCGAGGATCTGGCAGAGCAGTCGGTGGAGGATTTGAAGGACATCGAGGGACTGCCGGCGGAGGAAGCCGGCAAGCTCATCATGACCGCCCGGGCACATTGGTTCCAGGCGGGTGGTCAGGCCGGAGGGTAAGAAAAGTATGGCGGAAGTGACGGTTTCCCAGTTTGCCGAGGTCCTCAAGGTACCGGTGGATCGGCTGCTCGTGCAGCTCGATCAGGCCGGCATCAAGGTCAAAGGGCCCGATGACCGCATCAGCGACGATGCCAAGCTCGAACTGCTGACGCACCTGCGCCGCAGCCACGGCGGCGCGGAGAACGAGCGCGATGCCGCTCCCCGTCGCATCACGCTGAAGCGCAAGACGCAAAGCGAGCTGAAGCTCGCCAGCATCCAGGGCCGTGCGCGCACGGTCAGCGTCGAGGTCCGCCAGAAGCGCACCTACATCAAGCGCGACGTGCTCGAGGAGCAGGCGCGCCACCAGCAGGATGAGATCGATCAGAAGCGGCGCGAGGCCGAGGAAGTCGTCCGCCGCGAGACCGAGCGCGTCGAGGCCGAGCGGCGCGAGCGCGAGCATCTGGAGGCGGAGAACCGCCGCCGCATCGAGGAAGAGGAAGCCGCCCGCCGCCGCGCGCAGGACGAGGCTCGCCGCCTCGCCGAGCAGCGCGCGCGCGAGGAGGACGAACGCCGCGAACGCGAGCGGGAAGAGCAACAGCGTCAGGCGCAACAGGGCCAGACGCATGACCGCCGTGTGGAGGAGGCTGCCCCGTCCGCGCCAGTGGAGCAGGCCCGCCCCGCCGCAACGGCCCGCCCCGCCGCAGCGGCCCAGGCCGCCGCGCCCGCGGCGCGGGAGCGCCCGCCCGCGAGCCCCGCGCCCGCCCGGGAGCGCCCGCCGGCCGACGACCGCCATACGCGTTACGGCAGGCAGGAGCTGCACGTCGCATCCGATGTCAGCTCCCGTTACAAGAAGAAGCGGCGCGTCAAATCACGCGCCATGCCGAGCGCCGCCGATGGCCGCCACGGGTTCGAGATGCCCACGGCGCCCGTGGTGCGCGAAGTCGGCATCGGCGAGACGGTGACGGTCGCGGAGCTGGCGCAGAAGATGGCGGTCAAGGCGACCGAGGTCATCAAGGTGCTCATGAACATGGGTGTCATGGCGACCATCAACCAGCCGATCGATCAGGACACCGCGGTGCTCGTGGTCGAGGAGTTGGGCCACACGCCGAAAGTCCTCAAGGAAAACCAGATCGAGGAGGACCTGCAGGGTACGGAGCCTCAGGCGACGGAGCTCGAGCCGCGGCCACCGGTCGTCACCGTCATGGGTCACGTCGATCACGGCAAGACCTCGCTCCTCGACTACATCCGGCGCACGAAGGTTGCGGCCGGCGAGGCCGGTGGCATTACGCAGCACATCGGCGCCTATCACGTGGAGACGCCCAAGGGCGTCATCACCTTCCTCGACACTCCGGGTCATGCCGCCTTCACGGCGATGCGTGCGCGCGGAGCGAAGGCGACGGACGTCGTCATTCTGGTGGTGGCGGCGGACGACGGCGTGATGCCGCAGACGGTGGAGGCGATTCAACACGCCCGCGCCGCGGGTGTGCCCATCGTCGTCGCGGTCAACAAGATAGACAAGAGCGGTGCGGACCCGGACCGGGTGCGCGCCGAGCTCGCCAAGCAGGAAGTCATTCCCGAGGACTGGGGCGGCCAGAACATGTTCGTCAACGTCTCGGCCCATACGGGCGCCGGGATAGACGAGCTGCTCGAGGCCGTGCTGCTGCAGGCGGAAGTGCTGGAGCTGCGCGCGCAGCGCGATAGCCTCGCCTCCGGCGTGGTGATCGAATCGAGCATCGAGAAGGGCCGCGGCGCCGTCGCGACCATGCTGGTCAAGAAAGGCACGCTCCGTCTGGGCGATCCCATCATCGCCGGCTCGGAGTTCGGCCGCGTGCGGGCGCTTTTCGATGAGAACGGCCGGCCGGTCGAGGAGGCTCCTCCCTCCATGCCGGTGGTGGTGCTCGGACTCTCGGGCGCCCCGAATGCGGGCGATGAGATGCTTGCGGTCGAGAGCGAGCGCAAGGCACGCGAAGTGGCGCTCTATCGCCAGGGCAAGTTCCGCGACGTGAAGCTCGCCCGTCAGGCGACGCGCGCCGAGGACGTGTTCTCGCAGCTCGGCGAGGAGAAGGCGGGGGTCGTCGCCGTGCTCATCAAGGGCGACGTGCAAGGCAGTGTCGAGGCGCTGCGCGAAGCGCTCACCAAGCTCTCGACGGATGAAGTGCAGGTCAAGATCGTCGCGAGTGGTCTGGGCGGAATCACCGTGTCGGACGTGCAGCTCGCGGCCGCTTCCAAGGCGCTCGTCATCGGCTTCAACGTGCGCGCCGATTCCGGCGCGCGCGAAGCGATGAAGGAGACCGGCGTCGAAGTGCGCTACTACAGCATCATCTACGAAGCCATCGATGACGTGAGGCAGATGATGACCGGCATGCTGCGCCCGGAGATCAAGGAGCAGATCGTGGGCGTCGCGCAGGTGCGGGAGGTGTTCCGCTCCAGCAAGTTCGGCGTCGTCGCCGGCTGCCTGGTGACCGAGGGTTTTGTCAGGCGCAACAACCCGATCCGCGTGCTGCGCGACAACGTCGTCATCTTCGAGGGCGCGCTGGAGTCGCTGCGCCGCTTCAAGGACGACGTCGGCGAGGTACGCGCCGGAACGGAATGCGGCATCGGCGTGAAGAACTACCAGGACGTGCGCGTCAACGATCAGATCGAGTGCTTCGCGCGTCTCGAGGTTGCCCGGACGCTGCAGTAGTGGTGAAGAAGAGCTCGCCGGGCGGCGGCCGGCTGCGCAAGATCGAGTCGGAGCTGCAGCGCGTGCTCGCGGAGCTGATCGCGCGCGAGGTCAAGGACCCGCGCGTCGGCAACGTCACCATCACCGGCGTCAGGCTCGCGGCCGACATGGGGGTGGCGAAGGTCTTCTACGCTCCGTTCGCCTCGGCGCACCCGCAGGAGGCGGTGCAGGCCGGCCTGACCCGCGCCGCCGGCTTCCTGCGCGGCGAGGCGGGGCGGCGGCTGGGACTGCGGCATGCGCCGCGGCTCGATTTCGTGTTCGATGACACCACGGAGAAGGCTGCGCGTCTCACGGGGATCATCGATCGCGCCGTCGCCAGGGACAGTAAAGAACGCTCCTAGAAATGCCGAACGGCATACTGCTCCTCGACAAGCCGGCGGGATTGTCGTCGAACGCGGCCCTGCAGCGCGTTCGCCGGCTCTTCGGCGGGTGCAAGGCCGGACACGCGGGCAGCCTGGATCCGCTCGCCACCGGCATGCTGCCGCTGTGTCTCGGTGAGGCGACCAAGATCGCGGGCGAGATCCTCTCCAGCCGCAAGCGCTACCGGTTCACCATCGCTCTCGGCGCGCGCACCGCCACCGGGGACGGCGAGGGCGCAGTCATCGAGGAGGCGCCGGTGCCGCCAGGCTGGCAGGAGCAACTGCAGGCCGCGCTGCACGCTTTTCTCGGCCCCGGACAACAGGTGCCGCCGATGTACTCGGCTCTGAAGCGCGACGGCCAGCCGCTCTACCGGCTGGCGCGCGCCGGCGTCACCGTCGAGCGTGCCCCGCGGCAGATCGAGATCCTCGAGCTCACGCCGGTAGCGCAGACGGATGGTACGGTCGAGCTCGACCTGCTCTGCTCCAAGGGGACGTACGTTCGCACCCTGGCCGAGGACATCGCGCGCTCCTTGGGCACCTGCGGACACGTCGCGGCACTGCGGCGCAGTTGGGTCGAGCCCTTCGAGGCGGAGCGGATGCAGACCCTTGAAGAAGTCACGCGCGCCTGCGAAGAGGGGGTGCAGCCGCCGCTGCTGCCGGCCGACCGGCCGCTCGAGCATCTGGCCGCGGCGGCTCTCGAGTCCTGGCAGGCCGAGCGAATCCGCCACGGGCAGGAAGTCGTGCTGCTGCGCAGCCCCGCTCCGGGGCGCGTCAGGCTCTACGATGCCGCGGGACGCTTTCTGGGGCTAGGGGAGTCCGACGGCCGGGGGAAGATCCGACCGCGGCGGCTGTTCACGGACCGGGTCTAATGACCCTGGACCGTGATGGAAGGGTCGAGCATCTGCAGCGCGTGAGCAGCGTCGGTCATCCCCGTCGCCCGCATTTGCTCTCCGGAGAATCTGCGGGTGAGGGGGTTGCAGTCGCTGGAGCCCGGCCGCAGCGCCTTGCCGTCGGCCGTGGAGCACCAGCCCGGCGGAATGGCCGCTGCGGTGCGACTGGCGCCGGAATGCGACGGCGTGGTGGAACAGCCGGCGAGGGCTGCTGCGCCCAGAATGCCGATGATCAGTGCTCGAGTCATGGCCCAAGGAGTATAGCGCTTTATTTACCTCCTAACCTTGTGGCAGAGGCATTACACCGGGTAAAATTCCGCGCTTCTCAAAAGGCTACTTAAGACAGTCACTTAGGATTTTGGCGCAATGGCTCTTACCAGCGAGAAAAAAGGCGGCATCCTGACGCAATACCAGCGCGGTCCCGCCGACACCGGCTCCCCCGAGGTCCAGGTAGCGCTCCTTTCGGAGCGCATCAACGGGCTCGGCGAGCACTTCACGGCACACAAGCGCGATCACTCCTCCCGCCGAGGCCTGGTCAAGCTCGTGAACCAACGCCGCAAGCTCCTCGACTATCTCAAGTCCACGAAACCCGCAAAGTACCAGGAGCTCGTCGAGCGCCTGGGGCTTCGTCGCTAACATCCAGCACAAGGCCGCTTCATGCGGCCTTTGTGTTTGGCAGGAACTCATCTTTTTTTTCGCGAGGGCTCGAGCTTGAGCGTCAGTAAGTCATTTCAGTATGGTCCCCACTCAGTCATCATCGAAACGGGCGAAATGGCCCGGCAGGCCGATGGCGCGGTGCGGGTCTCGATGGGCGATACCGTGGTGCTGGTCACCGCGTGTGCGCGACAGACGGCCGCAGCCGGCCGCGATTTCTTCCCTCTAACCGTCAACTACGTGGAGAAGACCTACGCCGCGGGCCGCATTCCCGGCGGCTTCTTCAAGCGCGAGGGTCGTCCGACCGAGAAGGAGACGCTGACCTCGCGTCTCATCGACCGTCCCATCCGCCCGCTTTTCCCCGACGGTTTCTACAACGAGGTGCAGGTTGTCGCGACGGTACTGTCGGTCGATCCCGAGATGGATCCCGACATTGCCTCGCTCCTCGGCGCCTCCGCGGCGCTCACCCTCTCCGGCGTTCCCTTCAACGGTCCGATCGGCGCCGCCCGGGTCGGCTGGAAAGACGGCGAATACTTCCTCAATCCCACCGCCAAGCAGCTCGCCGAATCGCAGCTGCACCTGGTGGTGGCCGGCACGGAGCACGGCGTGCTCATGGTGGAGTCGGAAGCCAAGGGCCTGTCGGAGGATGTCATGTTGGGCGCCGTGGTCTACGGCCACGAGCAGATGCAGACCGCCATCCGCGCCATCCGCGAGCTCGCCGCCGAGGCAGGCAAGCCGCGCTGGACCTGGAAGCCGGCCGCGGAGAACGCGGAGATGGCGAGCGCCGTCGCGCTGCACGCGCAGGCCGCTCTGGCGCAGGCCTACACCATTACGGAGAAGCAGCAGCGGCACACGCGCATCTCCGAGGTCAAGGCGCAGACGACCACCACCCTGACCGGCGGCGACGCCCCCAAGTGGACGTCGGAGCAGATCGACGACGCGCTGTTCAAGCTCGAAAGCAACATCGTGCGCCAGCGGATCCTGAACGGCGAGCCGCGTATCGACGGCCGCGACACCAAGACCGTCCGGCCGATCACCGTGAAGGTGGGCGTATTGCCGCGCACCCATGGCTCCGCGCTCTTCACCCGCGGTGAGACGCAGGCGCTCGTCGTGACGACGCTCGGCACCACGCGCGATGCGCAGATCATCGACGGCCTGGAGGGCGAGCGCCGCGAGCCCTTCATGCTGCATTACAACTTCCCGCCGTTCTCGGTGGGCGAGACCGGCATGATGGGCTCGCCCAAGCGCCGCGAGATCGGCCACGGCAACCTTGCGCGCCGCGGCGTCAACGCGGCGATGCCCGACATGGCGACCTTCCCTTATGTCATCCGGGTCGTCTCGGAGATCCTCGAGTCCAACGGCTCGAGCTCCATGGCGAGCGTCTGCGGCACCTCGCTCTCGCTGATGGATGCGGGCGTGCCGATCAAGGCGCCGGTGGCCGGAGTCGCGATGGGCCTGGTGCTCGAGGGCAACCGCTACAAGGTCCTCACCGACATCCTGGGCGATGAGGATCACCTCGGCGACATGGACTTCAAGGTGGCCGGGACGAAAGACGGCGTGACGGCGCTGCAGATGGACATCAAGGTCGAGGGCGTCACGCCCGAGATCATGAAGGTCGCTCTGGACCAGGCGCGCGAGGGGCGCCTGCACATCCTCGGGGAGATGAACAAGGTCATCCGCGAGCCGCGTGCCCGCATGTCGGAGTGGGCGCCGTCCATCATCACCGTGAAGATCGATCCGGAGAAGATCCGCGATGTGATCGGCAAGGGTGGGGCGGTGATCCGCCAGATCACGGAAGAGACCGGCACGACCATCGACATCGAGAGCGATGGCACCGTGAAGATCGCCTCCGTCAACGGTACCGCCGGCCGCGAAGCGCAGCGGCGCATCGAGCTGATCACGGCCGACGTCGAGGTCGGCCGCATCTACGAGGGCAAGGTGGCGCGCCTGATGGACTTCGGCGCATTCGTCACCATCCTGCCGGGCCGCGACGGCCTGGTGCACATCTCGCAGATCTCCAACGAGCGCGTCGAGCGCGTGAGCGACAAGCTGAAGGAAGGCGACGTCATCCGCGTGAAGGTGCTGGAAGTCGACCGTCAGGGTCGGATCCGCCTGTCGATGCGCGACGTCGACGCCGCCTAAGGCAACACGATCTCTCCCGGCAGTGGCGCCGGCTGTTGATTCCAACAGCCGGCCGCCCACCCGAGTATCGTCTCGGGCCGCTCCTCGTCGAGCCCGCCGGGAGGCGAAAGTCCGAGAAGCCCGAGTACCGCCAGCAGCGTCGCTCCCGCCCGCGACGGTGCGAGCGGCGCGGAGCGTCGCGTCTTCGAGAGCTTGCCGCCCGAGCGCTCGAGAAGGAGCGGCAGGTGAGCGTAACGGGGCGTCGGCAGGCGCAGCGCCCGCTGCAGGGCGATCTGCCAGCCCGTGCTCTCGAGCAGGTCCGCTCCGCGCACCACGTCGGTGACCCTTTGGCCGGCATCGTCCACGACGACCGCCAGCTGGTAGGCGAATATGCCGTCGCGGCGGCGCACGATGACGTCTCCCAGCTTGCCCATCGCGAGCGTCATCGGCCCCCGGAGCCGGTCCTCGAAGGCAAGAGTCTCCGTCTCGTCGATCCTGAAGCGGGTCGCCGTGTCCCCGGACCTGTGCGCTCCCTCGCGGCAGGTGCCCGGGTAGCCTGAATCCTCGACGCTCAGCTCGCGGCGCGAGCAGCTGCATTCGAACGTGCGGCCGGCCGCACGCAGCGACTCCAGCGCCTCGGCATAGAGGTGGGTTCGGCAGCTCTGGTACTCGACCTCGCCATCCCAGTGGAGGCCGAAGGCTTCGAGGGTCCGCAGCATCTCATCGGCGCAGCCGGGTATCACGCGTGCGCGGTCGAGGTCCTCCATCCGCACGAGCCAGCGCCCGCCGTGGCTGCGGGCATCGAGGAAGCTGCCGACGGCAGCCAACAGCGAGCCGAGGTGCAAGGACCCCGTCGGGGAGGGCGCGAAACGGCCGGCATAGGCCGGCCGGGATCCTTTATCGGTACCTGTCGTCGCGGTCGCCGTACTGCCGCTCGCGGCGCTCGCGCCGCTCCTGCGCCTCGAGGCTCAGGGTGGCGACCGGCCGCGCCTCCAGGCGCTTGATGCCGATCTCCTCGCCGGTCTCGAGGCAGTAGCCGTAGCTGCCGTCCTCGATCCGCTTCAGCGCCTCGTCGATCTTGCGAATGAGCTTGCGCTCGCGATCGCGCGTGCGCAGCTCCAGGCTGAATTCCTCCTCCTGGGTGGCGCGGTCGTTGGGATCGGGGAAGTTCGCCGCCTCGTCCTTCATGTGCGTGACGGTGCGGTCGACCTCGACCATCAGATCGCGCTTCCAGCTGTTGAGGATCAGGCGGAAGTGCTCGAGCTGCTCCTTGCTCATGTACTGCTCGCCGCGCTTGGCGATATAGGGCTGGACGTTGCGTGGACCTGCGAGGAGGCTTCCCGGCTCCGCGCCTTCGACTTCGTCCGCGTCGAGAGCGGCTGGCGAGGCGGTCACTGCCGGCGGGATGCGGATGTCCTCGCGGGCATCCGGCTCGCGCGGCTTCGCGGCATGGGTCGTCTGGGATGTGGAATGAGCGGCCTTGCGCATCTCGGTGATTGCTTCCTTAGTCGTGGGGGTGATGGGCGGCGTGTCCGTGGCAAGGGTCGATGCCCGAGCCGGCGCAGCCGCCGTCTTGTGAACGTGAGCAGCCGCCACTTTGGCGCGCTCGACATCCCTGCCGCGCTGCTCGGCCTGCGGTCTGCGAGTCGCCGCGGGTCTCTTGGCCGCGGACCTCGAGGGTGCCGCCTTCTTACCCTTCGCGGACTTTGGCGCGGGTTTCTTGGCCGGCATCAGTCGCTCCTCAAAAGCATGAGCCTCGTGAAGGACGCGCGATTATACCGGCCAAGACTGGCCTGTACAGTGGCAGGAAGAGGGGCTAATGGCTTCTTAAGGAAGCGCGATCGGGGGAGCGGGCGTCCAGCCCGGCTGCCGCCGCTCCACGATCACGCGGGTGTGGATGCCGCCGCGTACCTTGAAGCGCGCCTGCAGCCGCAGGAACCGCGGCGCGACCGTGCGGGCGAGGTGGTCGGCGATCTCGTTGGTCACCGCCTCGTGGAAGGCGCCGCGATCGCGGAACGACCAGATGTACAGCTTGAGCGACTTGAGCTCCACGCACGCGCGGTCGGGCACGTACTCGAGCTCTAGCGTTGCGAAGTCCGGCTGCCCGGTCTTGGGACAAAGACAGGTGAACTCCGGGATCCGCATGCGGATCGTGTAATCGTGCTCGGGCCGCGGATTGGCGAAGGTCTCGAGAGCACTCGTGGGCTGTGAGGGCATGGGGATTTACTCTACACTACGCTCGCCTTCCACAGGGCGGTCATCAAGATGCGGAAGACCACATAGATGCGGCTGACCAAGATCAAGCTCGCCGGCTTCAAATCCTTCGTCGATCCCACGCAAGTCAGCTTTCCCAGCAATCTCACCGGTGTCGTCGGCCCGAACGGCTGCGGCAAATCCAACGTCATCGACGCGGTACGTTGGGTGATGGGGGAGCTGTCGGCCAAGCATCTGCGCGGCGACAACATGGCGGATGTCATCTTCAACGGCTCGGCGGCGAGGAAGCCGGTGGGTGCCGCGTCGGTGGAGCTCGTCTTCGACAACTCCGACGGCAAGATCGGCGGCGCCTACGCGAGCTACAACGAGATCTCGCTCAAGCGCCAGGTCGCGCGCGACGGCGCCTCCGGCTATTACATCAACGGCGCGCGCTGCCGGCGCAAGGACATCACCCAGCTCTTTCTCGGCACGGGGCTCGGCTCGCGCAGCTACGCCATCATCGAGCAGGGCACGATCTCGCGCGTCATCGAGGCCAAGGCCGAGGACATGCGCGCCTTCGTCGAGGAGGCCGCGGGCATCTCCCGCTACAAGGAGCGGCGCAAGGAGACCGAGAGCCGCATCGCCGAGACGCGCGAGAACCTCGAGCGCCTGCAGGACGTGCGCGATGAGGTGGAGAAGCAGATCCGCCACCTGCAGCGGCAGGCCGCCACGGCACGCCGCTATCAGGCCCTGAAGGAGGAAGAGCGGCGTCTCACCGCGGAGTTGCTCGCGCTGCGCTTGAAGGAGCTCGACAGCGGCGCGCAGGTGCACGACAGCGCGACGCGCGCCCGCGAGATCGAGATGCAGGCGGCGCTCGCCGATCAGCGTGCCGCCGAGGCCGCGATCGAGAGCCAGCGCAGCCACCATGGTGCCGTCAGCGAGCGCGTCTCGGCCGTTCAGGGCCGCTACTACGAGATCGGGGCGGACATCTCGCGTCTCGAGCAGACGATCCAACATACTCGCGAGCTGCGGGAGCGCCAGCGCACCGACCTCGCGAAGACGCACGCCACGCTGGCGGAGCTCGGCGCGCACGTCGAGCGCGATGAGCGGCAGCTCGCGGAGCTCGCCGCGGAGATCGCGCGCTCGACGCCCGAGCTCGAGCGTACGCAGGCCGCCGAAACCGCCGCGGCCGAGGCGCTGGAGGCGGCGGAGCGGCAGCTCGCCGCCTGGCAGGAGCGTTGGGAGCAGTTGAATCAGGCGCTCGGCGCGGCGGACCGCACTACCCAGGTGGAGCGCGCCCGCATCGAGCAGCTGGAGAACCAGCTGCGGCGGCTGCAGGGCCAGGTGGAGCGGCTCACTCTCGAGCGCGAGGCGCTCGATGCGCAGGAGTCGGGCGAGCTGCTCGCCGAGCTGACCGAGCACGAGTCGCAGGCGCGCGGGGACAGCGACTCGCTGGCGAATGCGCTGCGCGTCGCGCTCGAGCGGGTGCAGAGCGCGCGCTCCGGCCAGCTCGCCGCGGAGGAGTCCCTGGAGACGGCGCGCCGCGAGCGGGAGCGCACGCGCGCGGAGTGCACCTCGCTCGAGGCCGTGCAGAAAGCCGCTCTGTCGGCGAGCGCCGGCCAGGCGACCGAGTGGCTGGGCGAGGTTGGACTCGCGGGCCGGCCGCGCATCGCGCAGACGCTCGAGGTGGAGTCTGGTTGGGAGCTCGCGGTCGAGACCGCGCTCGGCGATTACCTGGAGGCCGTCTGCGTCGATTGTCTCGATGAGCTCGCGGCGCCGCTCGGGCGGCTGGCTCGCGGGCGCGTCGCGCTGGTGGAAGGCACTGGCGCCGACGCGGGTGAAGGTCCGGGATCCGGGCCGCAAGAGGGCGCGATCGGCGCTGCCGGCGGGCATGGCGCATTGGCCGGCAAGGTATCCGGTCCCGCGGCCGTGCTGGCGCAGCTCTCGGGTGTTCTCACCGCGGAATCGCTGGCGGAAGCGCTCCAGGTGCGCGGCACGCTCGCGCCGGGTCGATCCGTCATCACGCGCAGCGGCGAATGGCTGGGCCGCGAGTGGTTGCGTGTCAGCCGCGGTGTCGACAACCATCTCGGCGTGATCGAGCGCGAGCATCGCCTCAAGGGTCTGCGCGCCGCCGCCGAGGCCGCTGACGGGCGCGTGCGCGACGCCGAAGACCGGCTCGCCGCCGTGCGCGACAGCCTCGATCAGGCGGAAGCGGAGCGCGACGGTGCGCAATCCGGCATCCAGGCCGCGCACCGCCGCCATGCGGACATCACGGGCCAGCTCGAGGCCGCGCGGGCCCGGGCGCAGGAAACGGCGCTGCGCCGCCAGCGCATCGAGGCGGAAGTCGCCGAGCACGCGCGCGAGATCGCCGCCACGCAGGAGGGTCTCGGCCGTGCCGGGGAGACGCTCGAGCAGGGGCTCGCCGTCGGCTCGGACCTCAACCTGCGCCGCGAGGAGCTGGAGAGCGAGCGGGAGATGCGCCGCGAGGCGCTGGCCAGCGCGCGCTCGCGCGCGCAGGCGGCGCAGGTCGCCGCGCGCGACCTGCTGATCCGCATCGAGTCGCGCCGCTCCACCGAGGCCTCGGTGAGAGTGAGCCTCGGACGCATGGTCGAGCAGCGCGTGCAGCTCGAGCAGCACCGCGAGGAGTTGCAAGCGGAGCTCGCGGGCGGCGATGCCCCCATCCTGGAGCTCGAGACGCGCCTCAACGAAGCGCTCGCCCGTCGGCTCGAGGTCGAGACGCAGCTCGGTGAGGCCCGCCGCGCGCTGGAGGAGGCGGATGCGGCGCTGCGCGCGCTCGATGAGCAGCGCATGCTCGCGGAGCGCCGCGTCGGCGAGGCGCGGGAAGCCATGGAGGCGGCGCGGCTCGCCGCGCAGGAGAACCGGGTACGGCGCGAGGGGCTCGCCGAGCAGTTCGCCGAGACGCGCTTCGAGCTCACCGAGGTGCAGCAGGGTCTGGCGGCCGATGCCTCCCTGGAGACATGGGAAGAGAAGCTCGCCGAGGCCCGCGCCGGCATCGAGAGACTCGGCCAGGTCAACCTGGCCGCGATCGACGAGCTCAAGGAGCAGACCGAGCGCAAGGAGTACCTGGATCGGCAGTTCGCCGACCTGACCTCGGCGCTCGACACCCTGGAGGAGGCCATGCGGCGCATCGACAAGGAGACGCGCACGCGCTTCGAGGAGACCTTCGAGCGCATCAACTCCGGTCTCAAGGAGCGTTTTCCGCGGCTCTTCGGCGGCGGACACGCCTATCTCGAGCTGGTCGGCGACGACCCGTTGAACGCCGGCATCGCCGTCATGGCGCGCCCGCCCGGGAAGAAGAACAGCAGCATCCACCTGCTCTCGGGCGGCGAGAAGGCGCTCACCGCCGTGGCGCTCGTCTTCTCGATCTTCGACCTGAATCCCGCGCCCTTCTGCCTGCTCGATGAGGTGGATGCGCCCCTCGATGAGCACAACGTCGGCCGCTTCTGCGATATCGTGCGCGAGATGTCGGCCCGCGTGCAGTTCATTTTCATCACCCACAACAAGACGACCATGGAGCTCGCGGCCCACCTTCTCGGCGTGACCATGCACGAGCCCGGGGTCTCCCGCCTCGTGGCCGTCGACGTCGACGAGGCGGTCCGGCTCGCAGCCGTCTGACCAACCGGTGTTGCCCATGTCGGAACTACGCTGGACGCTGCTCATCCTGGGAGTGGTGTTCATCGTCGCGCTCTCCTGGTGGGAGCGACGGCGGCCGCGCCAGGCTTTCGCGCCACGGCTGCGTGAGGGGAGCCTGTCGCATGCGGAGCTGTCGCACGGCGATGCTCACCGCAGCGCGAGCCCGCGTGAGCCGGCCGTTGCCGGCGAGCCCTGGATAGGCGAGGCGGGCCTCGCCGAGGTCGTGTCATCGGATGTCACGTTGTCCGGCGATACCGATGTGCGCCACCCTGTCGGGGAGAGCGGCCTGCACGCGCGTGTCGCGACGCCCACTCGCGGGCCGCTCGAAGAGCTGCCGACACTCGTGATCCCTGACGAGGAGGAGCAGCTCGCATTCAAAACGGCCTGGGACGAGCAGTCCGCGGAGCCCAGCCTGATCGATCCCGAAGCGACCCGCGCGGCCGAGGCAGCCATCGATGCCCTCGAGCCGATGGCGGCGGTGGAGCCGGAACCGGCGCAAGAGGCCGCTCAGCCGCAACCGACGGCCGCGACGGAGGCTGCGTCCGCCAAGGTTGCGGCGGAGCCGGAAATTTTCGGTGCCGAAGGAGTCGGCGCGGTCAGAATCGTCGAGCCCTTCCCGGGCGGGCAAGCGCCGCCCGAGCCGATCGTCGAGTGGCCTCCCGAGGAGTCGCGGCGGATTCTGGCGCTGCGGCTCGTTGCGCCGCACCCGGAGCGCTTCGCCGGCCGCTCGGTGCGCCTCGCGCTGGCGGCGGAGGGCTTCCTCCTCGGCAAGTTCGCGATCTTCCACAAGCCCGATGAGGCGAACCGCGCCGTGTTGAGCGCCGCCGCGCTCTCGCGCCCGGGCGCATTCGATCTCGAGACCATGGACTCGCAGCGCTACGGCGGCTTGAGTCTCTTTGCCGTGCTGCCCGGCCCGAAGGCGCCGGCGCAGGCGTTCGAGGAGCTCCTCGCGACCGCACGCAATCTCAACGAGCGGCTGGAGGGTGCGCTGCAGGATGAGCGCGGCGGACCGCTGACACCGCTGCGCGTGTCGACTATCCGCGACGGTCTGAGAGGCGAAGCGGCCGGCCATCCGGCCCCGGCCGCGCATGAAGCATGACGCGGCGGCGCGCGCGGCCGAGCTGCGCGCGCAGATCGCGCACCACAACCGCCAATACTACGAGCTGGACCGGCCGGACATATCCGACGCCGATTACGATGCGCTTTTCACGGAGCTGCGCGCACTCGAGCGCGAGCATCCGCAGCTCATCACGCCGGATTCACCCACCCAACGCGTTGGCGGCGCGCCCTCGGGCAAGTTTCCCAAGGTCCGTCACGCCGTGCCGATGCTGTCCCTCGCCAACGCCTTCTCGCCGGAGGACGTCGCCGGGTTCATCGACCGCATACGCAGGTTCCTCAAGCTGGATGCCGGCGAGCCGATCGAGCTCACCGCGGAGCCGAAGATCGACGGCCTGTCGCTCTCGCTGCGCTACGAGGCTGGAGTCCTCGTTCGCGGGGCAACCCGAGGCGACGGCACGGAGGGGGAGGACGTCACCGCCAACGTGCGGCGAGTCCGCGACATTCCGCAAAAGCTGCGCGGCCGCGCGGCGCCCGCGGTGAGCGAGATCCGCGGCGAGGTCTACATGACGCGCGCCGCGTTTCTCAGGCTCAACGAGGAGCAGTCCGCCGCGGGCCGCACGGTCTTCGCCAATCCGCGCAACTCCGCGGCAGGTTCGCTGCGCCAGCTCGATCCGCAGGTGACCGCCGCGCGCCCGCTGGGCTTTCTCGCCTATGCCTGGGGCGAGATGAGCGCGCTGCCCGCCGATACCCAATGGGGCATGCTGCAATGGCTCGAGAAGCGCGGCTTCGCCACCAACCCGCTGAGCAGGCTCTGCCGCTCGCTCGAAGAGCTGCTCGCTTTCCATCATGACATCGAGCTGCAGCGCGCCACCCTGGATTACGACATCGACGGCGTCGTCTACAAGGTGAACCGCCTCGACTGGCAGCGGCGGCTGGGCTTCGTCGGCCGCGATCCGCGCTGGGCGCTCGCCCACAAATTCCCCGCCCAGAAGGCGGCTACGATCATCAATGCGATCGAGCTGCAGGTCGGCAGGACCGGTGCGCTCACCCCCGTCGCCAAGCTGGTGCCCGTCAACGTCGGCGGCGTCGTGGTCGCCAACGCAACCCTCCACAACGAGGATTACATCCGCGAGCTCGACGTGCGCATCGGGGATACGGTGACCATACAGCGGGCCGGTGATGTGATCCCGCAGGTCCTCGGGGTGATTCTCGAGCGCCGGCCGGAGCACACCCAGGCGTTTGCATTCCCCAGGAGCTGTCCGTGTCCGCTCGCGACTGCGGTCGTGCGCGACCTCACCGCCGCCGGGAAGGAGGGCGCGATCTCCCGCTGCTCCGGCGAGCTGGCCTGCCCGCATCAGCGCATCGAGCACCTGCGCCACTTCGTCTCCCGCCGCGCCTTCGACATCGAAGGCCTCGGCGAGAAGCAGATCAATCTCTTCTACGAGCAAGGTTGGATCGCCGCGCCCGCTGACATCTTCACCCTCGAGGGCCGCAACGCCGCCATCAAGCTCGAGGAGCAGGAGGGGTTTGGCGAGACATCCGTGCGCAATCTGTTCGCGGCGATCAGGGCCCGGCGCACCATCTCACTGGAGCGCTTCATCTTCTCGCTGGGCATCCGCCACGTCGGCGAGACCACCGCCCGCTCGCTCGCCCGCGGCTACGGCAACTACCGGGCCTTTCGCGAAGCCTGCCGGCGCCTGGCCGACGGCAATGCGGATGCGCGCCAGGAGCTCGATGCCATGGACCAGATCGGCGACACCGTCATCGACAGCCTGACTTCCTACTTCGCCGAGTCCCACAACACCGACGTCGTCGATCACCTGGCGCGCGAGGTTCGCATCCTGGACGCCGAGCGTCCCGCGACCGAATCCCCCATCGCCGGCAAGACCATCGTCTTCACCGGCCGTCTGGAGCAAATGACCCGCGACGAAGCCAAGGCGCTGGCCGAGCGCCTGGGCGCGTCGGTGAGCGGCAGCGTGTCGAAGAAGACGGACCTGGTCGTAGCCGGGCCGGAGGCCGGTTCAAAACTGAATAAAGCCAATGACTTAGGCGTGAAAGTTCTCGACGAAACTCAATTTCTCGAGCTGCTCAAAGGGCTTTAGCAGCCCGATGCGAAAACGCCCTGGGACGCCGCTTGCGCGCGCCCCAGGGCGTCGGGGATCGCTCTATCAGCCGCCGTTGCCGGGAGGAGCAGCGCCGCCCGAAGCCGCGGGCGCCGGCTCTGCCGGCACGCCGCTCTTGCCGCTGCCCTGGCCGTCGGTGTTCGTGTCGAGGAAGGTCTCGACCTTCGCCTGCTTCATGAGGTCATCCGTGTAAGCACGGAATTTTTTGGCCTCGACGACCTGCACCAGCCGCTGCTTCACCTGCTCGAACGGCGGCGGGCTGACCGGACGCGTGCCGAGCAGCTGGATCACGTGCCAGCCGTACTGCGTCTGCACGGGGGTATCCGTGTACTGTCCGACCTTCAGGCCACTGACCGCATCGGCAAACGGCTTCACCATGTGGTCCAGGGTGAACCAGCCGAGATCGCCGCCGTTGGTCTTCGAGGAGTCCATCGACTCCGCCTTGGCGAGGTCCTCGAACTTCTCGCCCTTCTTCAGGCGCTCGACGATCTTCTGCGCGAAAGGCTGTGTCGCGACGAGGATGTGCCGCGCGTGATACTCGGTCTGCGGCAGCTTGGCGACCTCGGCGTCGTATTCCGCCTTCAGCTCATCGTCGGTCGGCGTCTTGCCGCCGAGAAACTTCTGCGACAGCGCCTGCTCGAGGATGTTGAGGCGCTCCATGTGCATCAGCTGCGCCGTATCCGGCTGCTTGGTCAGGCCCTCCTTGTCCGCCTCCTCGGCGATGAGCTGTGCCCGGATCAGGTTGTCGAGCGCCTGCGTGCGCTGCTCCGGCGACAGGTCGTTCGAGGTCTTGCCGGTGATCCCTTTGATGTAGAACTCGTAGAAATCGCGGCTGATCGGCGCGCCGTCGACGGTTGCGACCGTGGGCGACGCGGAGGGTGAGGAGGTGCTCTCGCTCGCGGCGCCGGAAGGCGACTTCGACTGCTGGCAGGCGGCCAGCGCCACCAGGGCGGCGGTGAGGCAGAGGATCCTAAGATGCTTCATGGGGCTCTCGTTGAGTTTGAGACGATGAGGTGCGACACAGGCCCGCAGCGCGGGCGAATAATTCAATGAGATTCGTTGGGCGCGTGCGCGACGATGCTGAGTGCGTGGATGCCCTGACCCATCAGCGCTGCGACGGCCGAATAGACCATCCGGTGCCGCTCGAGTTGCGGGCGGCCGGCGAAGGCGGCGGCCACCAGTATCACCCGGTAGTGGCCGCCCTCCCGCGCGCCCGCGTGACCCGCATGGCGGGCGCTGTCATCGACCACCTCGACGGACAGCGGCGCGAGCGCCTGCTCGAGGGCGGCGCGAATTTCGGCGGTGGTGGGTTTACGCGTAGCGGTTTCCGTGGCAGGTCCCGGAGGTCTGGCTCAAAAGGTCGCGTATCATAGCGTTTCCCGCGGACTATCGTTACCGGTTGAGCGTTTACTTCGAGCTTCATCCCGTCACCCCCCAGGCACGGCTCATCCGCCAAGCGGCGGACATCGTGCGCCAAGGGGGGGTCATTGCCTATCCGACCGATTCCTGCTACGCGCTCGGCTGGCATCTCGGCGACAAGGACGCGCTCGAGCGCGTGCGGCGCATCCGCCAGGCGGATCGGCACCACCATTTCACGCTGGTCTGCGCCGATCTCGCCGAGGTGGGGCGGTTCGCGCGGCTCGACACCTGGCAGTTCCGGATGCTGAAGGCCTGTCTGCCCGGGCCGTATACCTTTCTCCTCAAAGCCTCGCGCGAGACGCCGCGGCGCCTGCAGCACGAGAAACGGCGCACGATCGGCGTGCGCATCCCGGACCACGCGGTGCCGCAAATGCTGCTGCGCGAGCTCGGGGAGCCGCTCATGAGCTCGACGCTCATCCTGCCGGACGAGGATGAGCGCGCTCATCTGCCGCTCACCTCAGGACGCGAGATCCAGGAGCGCCTGCAGCACGAGATCGATGCCGTGCTCGACGGCGGCGACTGTGGCATCGTGCCGACCACCGTCGTGGACTTGTCGGTCAGCCCGCCTGTGCTGGTGCGCGAAGGCAGGGGACCTCTCGCTCCAGTCATGGGGGGAAAACCTTTATACTGACGATTTGAGGATGGCCGAGCGAAAGTGTCGATAGATTCCAACCTGGCGATGAGCGCCACGGCATCGGGGGGGCGCGTGCTCTCGGGCATGCGGCCGACGGGGCGGCTGCACCTCGGCAACTACCATGGGGCGCTGCGCAACTGGGTGCAGCTGCAATACCACTACGAGTGCTTCTTCTTCATCGCCGACTGGCACATGCTCACCACCGGGTATGAGGACACCGCGCGGCTGCCGCAGTTCGTGCGCGAGGTGTTGATCGACTGGCTGGCGGCGGGCCTGAATCCCGGCGTGGCGACGCTCTTCATGCAGTCCCAGGTGCCCGAGCACGCGGAGCTGCATCTGCTCCTTTCCATGATCACCCCGCTCGGCTGGCTCGAGCGCGTCCCGAGCTACAAGGATCAGCAGGAGCAGCTCAAGGAGAAGGACCTCGCCACTTATGGGTTTCTCGGCTATCCGCTGTTGCAGGCCGCCGACATCCTCGTCTATCGCGCGGCGCACGTGCCCGTGGGCGAGGACCAGGTCGCGCACGTGGAGCTGACACGCGAGACGGCGCGCCGCTTCAACCACGTCTACGGGCGGGAGCCGGACTTCGAGGAGAAGGCGGAGCGGGCCGTCAAGAGCCTGGGCGGGCGCAACACGACTCTCTACCGGCAGCTGCGGCGCCGCTTCCAGGAGAGCGGCGAGCGCGAGGCGCTCGAGCGCGCCCGCGCGCTGGTGCAGAGCAACAACCGCATCACCGTGGCCGACCGCGAGCGGCTGCTCGGCTACCTCGAGGGCACCGGCGTCACCATCCTGCCGGAGCCGCAGGTGCTGCTCACGGAGACGCCGAAGGTCCCGGGGCTCGATGGCCGCAAGATGTCCAAGTCCTACGGCAACACCATCGAGTTGCGCGAGGAGCCGGAGTCGGTGACCAAGAAGCTGCGCGCGATGCAGACCGACCCGGCGCGGGTGCGGCGCACCGACCCCGGCGATCCCGAGAAGTGCCCGGTGTGGGACCTGCACAAGATCTACTCCGACGAGACCACCCGCAAATGGGCGGCCGAAGGCTGCCGCTCGGCCGGCATCGGCTGCCTGGACTGCAAGCAGCCGGTGATCGACAAGATCGTCACGGAAGTGACCGAGATGCGCCGGCGCGCGCAGGAGTACGTCGAGAACCCCGAGCTGCTGCGCGACATCATGGCCGAGGGCGCGGAGAAGGCGCGCGGGGTGGCGCGCGAGACGATGGACGAGGTGCGCCGGGCCATGCATCTCAGGGCAGACTGAAGTACCCATCCATGGCAAAGCCGGAATTGACCATCGTCGTCTCCAATCCCAGCCCGGAAGCTCACCAGAGCCAGTCACCGCCGGAGCAGGTGGAGATGCCCTTCGCCGTCGTCAACGGCGAGCCGGTGACGGAGCTGCCGCGCGATCTCTACATCCCGCCGCAGGCGCTGGAAGTGTTCCTCGAGGCATTCGAGGGCCCGCTCGACCTGCTGCTCTATTTCATCCGGCGGCAGAACCTCGACATCCTCGACATCCCGCTCGCCGAGATCACCAAGCAGTACATGCGCTACATCGAGCTCATGCAGGACCTGCAGCTCGAGCTCGCGGGCGAGTACCTGGTGATGGCGGCGACTCTGGCGGAGATCAAATCGCGGATGCTGCTGCCGCGGCCGAAGACCTCGGCCGACGGAGTGGAGGAGGATCCGCGCGCGGAGCTCGTGCGGCGGCTGCAGGAGTACGAGCGCTTCAAGCGCGCGGCCGAGGGGATCGACGCGCTGCCGCGGCTCGAGCGCGATCACTGGGCCACTACCGCGGAGCTCAAGGACCGGCAGGTGGCGCGCCTGCTGCCGCAGATCACACTGCAGGAGATGCTGGTCGCGTTCCAGGAAGTGGTGGTGCGCGCGGAGATGTTTGCGCACCATCACATTCAGCGCGAGCGGCTGTCCGTGCGCGAGCGGATGGGCGATATTCTCTCGAGCCTCGAGCGGGCGAGCTTCGTCGAGTTCGTGCGCCTCTTCCGGCCGGAGGAAGGGCGCATGGGCGTGACGGTCACCTTCATGGCGATCCTCGAGCTCGTGCGCGAGGGCCTGATCGACTTCGTGCAGGCGGAGCCGTACGCACCGCTGCACGTGCGGGCCGCGACTCCGGCGCGCAGGCTGCGCGTGGTGGCCGACAACGTGGCCGATGATGTGGTTGCGGCGGTCCAGGAGGGCACGCCGGGCATCGACCCGGGCGGGCAGGACGAGACAGAGGAGGGCGATACAAGCGAATGAACGAGCACTACCTGCGCAACCTGATCGAGGCGACGCTGCTCGCCGCCGGCCGGCCGGTGCAACCGGCGGAGCTGATCCAACTCTTCGACGAGAACGCGCGTCCCACGATGGAGCAGCTGCGCGCCGCCATCGATGCGCTCACCGCCGAGTACGGCGAGCGCGGCATCGAGCTCAAGGAGACCGCGAGCGGCCTGCGCATCCAGGTACGCCGCGAGCTCGCGGGCGAAGTCTCGCGCCTCTGGCCGGAGCGTCCGGCGCGCTACTCGCGGGCGCTCCTCGAGACGCTCGCGCTCATCGCCTACCGCCAGCCGATCACCCGCGGCGAGATCGAGGCGGTGCGCGGCGTCGCGGTCAATCCCAACATCGTCAAGACGCTCCTGGAGCGCAACTGGGTGCGTGTCGTCGGCACTCGCGACGTTCCCGGCCGCCCGGAGCTGCTCGGCACGACACGGGACTTTCTCGATTACTTCGGGTTGAAGAGCCTGGATGAGCTGCCGCCGCTATCGCAGCTGAAGGCGGTCGGCGACATCAACCTGCGGCTCGATCTGCAAGGCGCCGCGGCCCAGCCCGCGCCTGCCGATGGCGAAGGGGCCGCGGGAGCTTCCCCGGCCGGCGAAGCCGGCGCCACGAGTGAGAACGGCGGCGTGGGCGAAGCGCCAGCGGAAGCGCTCGCGCAGTCCGCTGCGCCCGCGGCCGAGCCGCCGAGCGACGAGGCGTTGCTCGAGGGTGCCCGCGATAACACCGGCGAGGCCGGCGGCAGCACCGAGGATGACGAAGACGGCGAGGAGGGCGACGAGTTGTCCGCCGACGGAAATGACTCGCACGAGCTCGTTGCCGCGCCCCGCGACAGCGGCGACTGAACGGCATGCACAAGCAGCGCGGCGAGCCCGAGCGCCTGCAGAAGGTGCTCGCCCGCGCCGGACTCGCTTCCCGGCGGGAAGCCGAGGACTGGATCAGGGCCGGCCGCCTTACCGTCAACGGGCAGGCCGCCTCGCTCGGCGTCCGTGTCAGTCCCGACGATGAGGTACGGCTCGACGGCCGTGTGATTCGCCAGCACGCTGCCGAATCCGGCGGTCGCGCGTATATCTATCACCGCTCGCCGGGCGAGAGCCTGGATGGTTCCCCGGGGCCTACCCGCTTGCAGGAGCGGGTCTCAGAGGGACGCGACCCGGCAATCCCGTTATTCGAGCGCCTGCCGAAACGCGCGGGGCGACGGTTCGTGGTCGTGAGCCCCATGCCTCGGATCGACGGTGGCCTCGAGCTCCTCTGCGGCGACGGCGAGCTCGCGGTGCGCCTGCAGCGCTCCGTCCGCAGGCTCGAGAGCGAGCTCAGCGTGAGGGTGCGCCGCGAGCTCACCGAGCAACAGATCGCAGGTGTCCTCGGGGGCGTGCTCGACAGCGGCGAGCGGCTGGCCGTGCTCGGCTGCGAGGCCGCGGGCGGCGAGGGCGCCAACCGTTGGTATGCGATCACCGCGCGCGGGGCGAGCGGCAAGGCCGTGCGGCAGCTCTTCGAGCGCCAGGGCGCGATCGTCAGCCGCGTGCTGCGTACGCGCCTGGGATCGATCGCGCTCGAGCGCGCCCTCGCGCGTGGACACTTTCGCGAGCTCGCGCGCGAACAGGTGCAGGCGCTGCTGGCGGCGGGATCAGCGGAGGCGGGCGAGTCCGCGCAAGCCGTTGCCGGCGAGGCGGTAGCCGCGAAAACCGACGATCGGCGGTCAGCCCAATCGCAGCCTGCCGGCCGCCGCCGCTCGCGCCGCCCGCCAGGCGCGCCAGTTCGCCGCGGCCGCACTCGCGATTGATGCGGCCGGCGCGCGCGGCAGCGCGCGCTCGGCCCGCAGCGATGCCTGCCAGGCCAGCGCCGACCAGACCAGGAGTCCGCGCGCGCTCTGTTGGATCTCGGGCGAGAGACGGGCGACGGCCGCCGCCAGCTGCTGCCGCAACGCCTGGTGGCGTCCGCGCAGGATTGCCGCCAGCTCCGGCGGCCACGGCGGCGTGGCGAGCGCCTCATGCGCGACCTTCGCCCGCTCGAGCTCATCGAGCGGAACACGCAATCTGCCAGCGCGGGCGTCGCGATCGAGATGGCCGAGCAGCTCCAACTCGCAGAGGACGGCGCCGGCATCGGTCAGGTCGGCATCGGCGGCGGAAATCGGCGCCACCACCGCCGCCGCCCAGCGTTGGCAATAGGCGGTCAGCTCCTGACGCCGCTCGAAGGTGGCTCCCGCCAGATCCCAGGTCGCGGTGTCGACCAGCCCCGAGATGCCCGCGAGCGCGGAGTTGCCGCGGCTGCCCGGAGCGAGTTGCTCCACGTGCATCCGCAGCTCCCGCGTCAGCGGGTGCACGGGATTGCCCGCGGCGCAGCGGGCGAGCTCCTCACGCCACCACGCGAGGCGCGTGTGCGCCACGTGATGGTCGACACCGGGCCGCAGGCTCGCGCCGATCTCCCGCTCGATGCCGCAAAGCGAGGCGAGCACCGGCTGCTGCAGCCGCGTGGAGTAGAGCCAGGCGAGAAAGCGGGGAGTGTGCGCCTCAGGTTTCTCGGACATCGCTCGGCTCGGCGGCGGCGACGGGGCGCACCGGCTGCTCGATGGCCCCGAGCTCGGGCAGCGCCGCATCGGCGGTGACGCCGAGATCGGGGAAGCGCCGCGCCTGCGGCAACACCTGGCGCTCGAGCGAGCCCACCGCCGAGTTGTAGGCGTCCACGGCGCCGCCGAGCCGTGCGCCGAGCCGCTCGAGATGACCCGTGAAAGCTCCGAGCCTGCGATACAGCTCCTGGCCGAGCTCGCGGATCAACTTGGCGTTGTCCGCCACGGCCGTCTGGCGCCAGCCGTGGGCGACGGTCTTGAGCAGCGCGATCAGCGTCGAGGGCGTGGCGATGATGATGCCCTGTTTGAGGGCGCCGTCGAGCAGGTCCGGCCGCTCGGCGAGCGCCGCCGACAGGAACTGATCACCCGGCAGGAAGAGCACCGCGAACTCCGGACTGTGCTCGAACTGCGCCCAGTAGGCCTTGGAGGCGAGCTGGCGCACGCGGCTCTCGACCTGCTGCGCGTGCTTCTTGAGCGCCTGTTGCCGTGCTTCGTCGGTCGGCGCCTCGAGCGCCTCGAGATAGGCATCGAGAGGCGTCTTGACGTCGACCACGAGGTCGCGGGACTCCGGCATGTGCACGACCAGATCCGGACGCAGCGCTCCCTCCTGACCGAAGAGATGGAGCTGCTCGGTGAAGTCGCAATGCTCGCTGAGGCCCGCGAGCTCGACGAGCCGCCGCAGCGTGAGCTCCCCCCAGCGCCCGCGCACTTCCGGGCGGCGCAGCGCGGTGACGAGATTGCGCGTCTCGCGCTGCAGCTGGCTCTGGCCGCTCGCCAGCGACTCGATCTGCGTGCGCAGCGCCGCGTACGCGTCGCGCCGTTCGCGCTCCAGCGCGAGCTCCTGCTGCTCCGTCCGCGCGAGCGCGCTGCGCAGCGGCTCGACGAGCTGCGCGATCGCGGCCTCGCGCTCCTTGAGGCTGCCCTGCGCGAGCGCCTGGTCGCGCCCGAGCGCCTCGTGCGCGAGCCGCAGGAAAAGCTCGCTGTTGGCGCGCAGCGTCTCCGCGGCGAGGGAGTCGAACGAGGCGCGCAGGCGCGCCTCCGACTGCTCGAGAAAAGCGACGCGCTCGGCTTCCTGACGCGTGCCGCTCTCCAGGCGCACGCGCGCCGTCTCGAGCTCGATACGCAGCGCCTCGATCCGCGGCTGTGCGCGATACTGTCCGAGAAGGAACCCGAGTGCCGCGCCCAGGACGAGCGCGGCTGCCGCGATCAGTACGAACTGCATCGGCCGGCTACGCCCGCACCCGCTCGAGGTGCATGAGATAGTTGACGGAAGCGTCGCGCGTCAGACGGCAAGTCTCGGTGTAGGGGTTGAGCTCGATGCCCGCGATGGCGCGCGGCAGCAGACCGGCGGCGCGCGCCCAGCGCGCCAGCTCCGCGGGCCGGATGAGCCGCTCGTATTCGTGCGTGCCGCGGGGCAAAAGCTTGAGCACGTACTCGGCGCCGACTATCGCCAGCAGGAAAGCCTTCAGATTGCGGTTGAGGGTCGAGACGAACAGCGAGCCGCCCGGGCGGACGAGCGCCGCGAGCGTCGCGAGCATCCGCTGCGGGTGCGGTACGTGCTCCAGCATCTCCATACAGGTGAGGACATCGACGCTGGCTGTGAGATCGGCGGCGAGGTCCTCCGCCGCGGCCACGCGGTAGTCGATGTCGAGACCTTCCTCGGCCGCGTGCAGCCGCGCCACCTCGATCATGCCGGGGGCGAGGTCGATTGCGGTGACTCTGGCGCCTTTGCGCGACAGAGCCTCGCTGAGCAGGCCGCCGCCGCAGCCGACATCGAGCGCGTGCGCGCCCGCGAGGCTGGCGTGCTCGGCGACGAAGCCGAGCCGGACCGGATTGAGCAGATGCAGCGGGCGGAACTCGCCGCGCGGGTCCCAGAAACGGTGCGCCAGCGCGTCGAATTTCGACAGCTCGCCGCGGTCGGCATTGGGCGGCAGCTCCATGGACATGCGCATCATCCCCGTATGCTAACATTCCCGGATGTCCGAAATCGCCCGAGAAATCGTGCCGGTCAGCCTCGAAGACGAGATGCGGCAGTCCTACCTCGACTATGCCATGAGCGTCATCGTGGGGCGCGCGCTGCCCGACGTCCGCGATGGCCTGAAACCCGTGCACCGGCGTGTGCTCTATGCCATGCGGGAGCTCGGCAACGACTGGAACAAGGCCTACAAGAAGTCCGCCCGCGTGGTGGGCGATGTGATCGGCAAGTACCACCCGCACGGCGACACGGCGGTGTACGACACGATCGTGCGCATGGCGCAACCCTTCTCCATGCGCTACCTCCTGGTCGACGGCCAGGGCAATTTCGGCTCCGTGGACGGGGACATGCCGGCGGCCATGCGCTACACCGAAGTGCGCATGTCGCGCATCGCGAACGAGCTGCTCGCCGACATCGACAAGGAGACGGTCGATTTCACGCCGAACTACGACGAGTCGGAGCGGGAGCCCTCGGTCCTGCCTACCCGGATCCCGCACCTGCTCGTCAACGGGCAGACGGGCATCGCGGTCGGCATGGCGACCAACATCCCGCCGCACAACCTCACGGAGATCGTCAACGCGTGCCTGGCGCTGCTCGATGATGCGGCGCTGCCGCTCGCGGCGCTGATGCAGCACGTGCCGGGCCCCGACTTCCCCACCGGCGGCATCATCAACGGCGCGCAGGAGATCGCGACCGCCTATCGCACCGGCCGCGGCCGGCTGTCGGTGCGCGCCCGGGTCAACATCGAGGAGGTGGGCAAGGGCGACCGGCAGGCCATCGTCGTCACGGAGCTGCCGTACCAGGTCAACAAGGCGCGCCTGATCGAGCGCATCGCGCAGCTCGTGCGCGAGAAGCTGATCGAGGGCATCGCGAGCGACGGCCTGCGCGATGAATCGGACAAGGACGGCATGCGCATCGTCATCGAGCTGAAGCGCGGTGAGGTGGGCGAGATCGTGCTCAACAACCTCTATGCGCAGACGCCGATGGAGACGGTGTTCGGCATCAACATGGTGGCCCTGCAGGACGGACAGCCCAAGCTGATGGCGCTGAAGGAAATGCTGGATGCCTTCATCCGCCACCGCCGCGAGGTGGTCACCCGCCGCACCATCTTCGATCTCGCCAAGGCGCGCGAGCGCGCCCACATCCTCGAGGGGCTCGCGGTGGCTCTCGCCAACATCGACGAGGTGATCGCGCTCATCAAGGCGGCTCCCGCGCCCGCCGAGGCGCGCGCCGCCCTCGTGGGACGCGGCTGGCCTCCGGGGGCCGTCACCTCTCTTCTGGAGCGCGCGGGCACCGTGTCCACGCGACCCGGCGGCCTCGCCGCGGGCATCGGCCTCGCCAACGGCGAATACCGTCTGTCGGAGGCGCAGGCGCAGGCCATTCTCGATATGCGCCTCAACCGCCTCACCGGCCTGGAGCAGGACAAGATCATCGTCGAGTATCAGGAGCTGCTGGCGCGCATCGCGGACCTGGGCGACATCCTGGCGCGCCCGGAGCGCCTCACCGAGGTGATCCGCGGCGAGCTCATCGAGATCCGCGACGCCTATGGTGATGCGCGCCGCACGGAGATCAATCGCGAGCACCTCGACCTCAGCACCGAGGATCTGATCGAGCCGCAGGATGTGGTCGTGACGCTGTCGCATACCGGTTACGCGAAGTCGCAGCCGCTCTCCGAATACCAGACGCAGCGCCGCGGCGGCCGCGGCAAGGCCGCCACCGCCGTCAAGGACGAGGATTTCGTCGAGAAGCTCTTCGTCGCCCACACCCACGACACCGTGCTCTGCTTCTCCAGCCGCGGCAAGGTGTATTGGCTGAAGGTCTACGAGCTGCCGCACGCCGGCCGCAGCTCCCTGGGCAAGCCCATGGTGAATCTCCTGCCGCTCGAGGCGGGAGAGAAAATCAACGCGCTGCTGCCCGTAAAGCAGTACGACGAGCAGCACTACGTGTTCATGGCGACCAGTCAGGGCACGGTGAAGAAGACGCCGCTGACAGCGTTCTCACGCCCGCGCCCGAGCGGGATCATCGCCGTCGACCTGCACGATGATGACAGGCTCGTCGGCGTTGCGATCACGGATGGGGAGCGAGAGATCATGTTGGTCTCGAGCGGCGGCAAGGCGATTCGCTTCGCGGAGAATGAGGTCCGTCCAATGGGCCGCGAGGCCGCGGGCGTGCGCGGCATCAAGCTGGGGGACGGGCAGGAAGTCATCGCGCTCATCGTCGTCGGGCAGGGCGAGGGCCGCGGGTGCGTCCTCACGGCGTCCGCATCTGGCTATGGCAAGCGCACGCCGGTCGATGACTTTCCCGTGCACGGCCGAGGCGGCCAGGGCATCATCGCCATGCAGACCTCGGACCGCAACGGCACCACCGTGGCGGCCCTGCAGGTGCTGCCCGGCCAGGAGATCATGCTCATCAGCTCGACCGGCACCCTGGTACGCACCGGGGTGGACGAGGTCTCGGAGCTGGGCCGCAACACCCAGGGTGTGCGGCTCATCCGCCTCTCGGAGGGTGAGCGCCTGGTCGGCATCGAGCGTATCGAGAGCCTGGAGGGCGAGGCCGCCGAAGAGGGCGGCCCCGGAGAGAGCGACCAGCCGCCTGCCGGATGAGGCAGGGCGGCGAAATATGTAGGGTCTCGCGGACAAAATTGTCGGGAGCGATTTTGGCCGGCGACAGCCGGCCCGCAGGGCTCGGCGCAGGATGGCGCCGAGCAAATCGTCGCGACGATTTCCGCCAATAAATGAGGGCACTCGTGCGCGTATACAACTTCGCCGCAGGACCTGCGGCTCTGCCGCTGGAAGTTCTCGAGCAGGCTCGCGAGGAGCTGACGGACTGGGGCGGCAGCGGCATGTCGGTGATGGAAGTCAGCCACCGCAGCAAGGCGTTCGTCGCCGTGGCCGAGGAGGCGGAGAGCCTCGTACGCTCGCTGCTCGCCGTTCCGGCGGACTACAAGGTGCTCTTTCTCCAGGGGGGCGCGACCGGTCAGTTCGCCGCCATCCCGATGAATCTCACCGCTCCCGGCGCCGTGGCCGATTACGTGAATACCGGCTCCTGGTCGAAGAAGGCGATCGGCGAGGCGAAGCGGCTGCAGGTGAAGGTCAACGTCGCAGGTGACGAGGCCGCATCGAGCTACACGACGGTTCCGGACCAGGCGAGCCTGAAGCTGACTGCCGGCGCTTCCTACGTGCACTACACGCCGAACGAGACGATCGGCGGGGTGGAGTTTCCGTACGTGCCGCAGACGGGTGGCGTAACGCTCGTGGCGGACATGTCTTCCAGCATCCTCTCCAGGCCGATCGATGTCTCGAAGTTCGGGCTCATCTACGCTGGTGCGCAGAAGAACATCGGCCCGTCAGGTCTTTGCGTCGTGATCGTACGAGAGGACCTCCTCGGCAAGGCACGTCCCGGTACTCCGTCCGTGTGGGACTACCAGGCGATGGCCGCCGAAGGCTCCATGCTCAACACGCCGCCCACTTTCGGCTGGTACATCGCCGGGCTCGTGCTCAGATGGGTCAAGGCCCAGGGCGGCGTCGAGGCGATGGGGGCGCGCAACCGCGCGAAGGCCGAGCTCCTCTACCGCACCATCGACGAGTCCGGCTTCTACCGCAACCCGGTGGCGAAGACCTGCCGCTCCTGGATGAACGTGCCCTTCACGCTGGCGCGGCCGGAGCTCGACCCGACCTTCATCACCGAGGCCGAGGCCGCGGGCCTGGTGAGCCTCGAGGGCCACCGCTCGGTCGGCGGCATGCGCGCGAGCCTCTACAACGCCATGCCGCTCGCAGGCGTGCAGGCGCTCGGCGCCTTCATGCGTGAATTCCAGCGCCGCCACGGCTGACAGGCGCCGTCCCATGAAATACCGCATCCTGACTCTCAACAACATCAGCGCGCGCGGCCTCGAGCGCCTGCCGCGCGACCGCTACGAGGTCGCATCGGGGCTGGAGCGTCCCGATGCCATCCTGGTGCGCTCGGCCGACATGCACGGCGCCGCGATTCCCGACAGCGTGCGCGCGGTCGGGCGCGCGGGGGCCGGAGTCAACAACATCCCGGTCGCGGACCTCAGCCGCCGCGGCATTCCCGTCTTCAATGCCCCGGGCGCCAACGCCAACGCGGTCAAGGAGCTGGTGCTCGCGAGCCTCTTCCTGGCGGCGCGCAACGTCTGCCAGGCCTGGGCCTTCGCGCGCGCCACCGCCGGCGACGATCAGGCGATCGACGAGGCGGTGGAGAAGGGCAAGAAGGCCTTCGTCGGCTTCGAGCTTCCCGGACGCACGCTCGGGGTCGTCGGCCTCGGGGCGGTCGGCGTCGAGGTGGCCAACTCCGCGGAAGCGCTCGGCATGAGCGTCCTCGGCTACGACCCGCAGATCACCGTGCAGCGCGCCTGGCAGCTCTCCTCGAGCGTCGAGCAGGCGCTCTCGCTCGACGATCTGTTCGCCCGTTCCGATGTGGTCACCGTACACGTGCCGCTCAACGACCAGACCCGCCGCCTGGTCAACGAGCCGCGCCTGCGCCTGATGAAGAAGGGCGGGGTGCTGCTCAACTTCTCGCGCTCCGGCATCGTCGACGATCCGGCGGTGGTGGCGGCGCTCGATGCCGGCCGCCTGCACGGCTACGTGTGCGACTTCCCGACCAACCTGCTCAAGGACCATCCGCAGGTCGTCACGCTGCCGCACCTCGGCGCCTCCACCGGGGAGGCCGAGGAGAACTGCGCCATCATGGTGGCCGATCAGGTGCGGGATTTCCTGGAGAACGGCAACATCCGCAACAGCGTCAATTATCCGGAGGCGGTGCTGGCGCGCGTGTCGGGCACGACCCGGCTCGCGATCGCCAACAGCAACGTCCCCAACATGGTCGGGCAGATCTCGACCTGCCTCGCCGGCGCGAAGATCAACATCGCCGACCTGCTCAACAAGTCCCGGGGCGAGTACGCCTACACGCTCATCGACGTCGACGGCGCCGCGGGCGAGGATGTGCTGGCGAAGATCCGCGCCATCGCCGGCATCCTCTCGGCGCGGCTGGTCTGATCGCTCCGCCATGGCAACCAGGAAGACCTCTCGCGGGCGCGCGGCGGCCAAGCGAGCCGCTCTGCCGAACACGGTGAAGCTCGAGGGCATGCGCGCGCGCATCGACGGCGTCGACGAGCAGATCCATCGCCTCCTCAACGAGCGCGCGAAGCTGGCCCAGGTCGTCGGTATTTCCAAGAGCCGCGACGGCCACACCGTCGATTTCTACCGTCCGGAGCGTGAGGCGCAGGTGCTGCGCCGGGCGCGGGAGCGCAACCGCGGCCCGCTGCGCGACGAGGAGGTGGTGCGTCTCTTCCGCGAGATCATGTCGGCCTGCCTGGCGCAGCAGGAGCCGCTCAAGGTCGCCTACCTCGGCCCCGAGGCCACCTTCAGCCAGACCGCGGTGCTCACGCATTTCGGGCACTCGGTGCGCGCGCTGCCGCTGGGATCGATCGACGAGGTTTTCCACGAGGTGGAGTCGGCCGCGGCGGATTTCGGAGTGGTGCCGATCGAGAACTCCACCGAGGGCACGGTCAACCACACGCTCGACCGGTTCATTACCTCGCCGCTGAGGATCTGCGGCGAGGTGGAGCTGCGCATCCATCACTACCTCATGGGCAACATGAGCGCGCTCGGGCGGATCGTGCGCATCTCCTCGCACCCGCAATCGCTCGCCCAGTGCCGCGGCTGGCTGCAGGAGCACCTGCCGAGCGTCGAGCTCGTGCCTGCCTCCAGCAACGGCGAGGCAGCCCGCCGCGCCCGCGACGAGCGGGGCACGGCCGCCATCGCGGGGGAGACGGCGGCGGAGGTCTACGGCCTGAAGGTCCTGGCGGCGGAGATCGAGGACCGCGCCGACAACACCACGCGCTTCCTGGTGCTCGGCCGCAAGCTGCTCGCGGCGAGCGGGCAGGACCGCACGACGCTGCTGCTCTCCATCGCGGATACCGACTCGCCCGGCGCGCTGCACCGATTGCTCGAGCCCCTGGCGCGCCACCGCATCAGCATGACCCGCATCGAGTCACGCCCTTCGCACCGACGCAAATGGGACTACATCTTCTTCATCGACATCGACGGCCATGCCGAGGAGCCGCACGTGGCCCGCGCGCTCGAGGCGCTCAAGCGCCGCGCCTCGCTCTTTCGCGTGCTCGGATCCTACCCACGCGCAGTGCTGTAGAGTGTCGGGCATGACGGCTTCCAGCACAGGCGCACGCTATCGGGTGGCGCCGGGCGGTGAGGTCGCGGGCGAGCTCACGGTTCCCGGCGACAAGTCGATCTCCCACCGGGCGCTGATGTTCGGCGGCATCGCCGAGGGCGAGACGCAAATCACCGGGTTCCTCGCCGGCGAGGATTGCCTGGCGACCCTGCGCGTCCTGCAGGCGCTCGGGGTGCGCATCGAGCGGCCGCAACCGCAAACCGTGCGTGTCACCGGCCGGGGTCTGCATGGCCTGAGGGCGGCGGGCGTGCCGCTCGACATGGGCAATGCGGGGACCGCGATGCGGCTTTTCATGGGTCTGCTCGCGCCGCAGGCGTTCGACTCCACCCTGATCGGCGACGGGTCGCTGATGCGCCGGCCCATGGAGCGAGTGGCGGCGCCGCTGCGGCTCATGGGCGCCAATATCCGCACGCACGAGGGCCGCCCGCCGGTGGAGATCCACGGCACCCCGGAGCTGCGCGCGATCGATTACGCCCTGCCGGTTGCGAGCGCGCAGGTGAAATCCGCCGTGCTGCTGGCGGGGTTGCGGGCGTCCGGCCGTACGCGGGTGACGGAGCCGGCACCGGCGCGGGACCATACCGAGCGCATGCTGCAGGCGTTCGGCGTCGAGGTCTTGCGCGAGGGCAGCTCAGTCGCCGTCGAGGGCGGCCAGCGCCTCGCCGGCACCACCCTGGCGGTGCCGGCGGACTTCTCTTCCGCGGCCTTTTTCCTGGTGGCGGGCTGTCTCGCGGGCGAGCGGGGCCTGCTGCTGCGCAACGTCGGCGTCAACCCGACACGCACGGGGCTCCTCGAGATGCTGCGGCTGATGGGAGCCGACATCCGCGTGCACCCCCTGCAGCAGGGGGCGGGAGCGCGCGGGGAGCCGGTCGCGGACATCGAGGTGCGCAAGAGTCGGCTGAAGGGCATCCGGGTGCCGCAGTCCCTGGTGCCGCTCTCCATCGACGAATTTCCGGCGTTCTTCATCGCGGCGGCCGTAGCGGACGGGGAGACCCTGGTCCGCGGGGCGCTCGAGCTACGGGTCAAGGAGAGCGACCGCCTCGCCGCCATGGCCCAGGGCCTGAGCGTGCTCGGGGTCGAGAATCAGTTGCTCGAGGACGGCCTCTGGATCCGCGGCGGCTCGCCTTTCGGCGGCGGCATCATCGAGAGCCACGGCGATCACCGCATCGCCATGGCCTTCGCCGTCGCGGGCCTCGCGGCGCGCAGTCCCATAGAGATCCGCGACGTCGCGAATGTCGCGACCTCTTTTCCGGGCTTCCTCGACAGCGCACGCTCGGCGGGCCTGCAGATCGAGCCCGCATGACCGAAACCGCGCCTGTCGTCACCATCGACGGGCCGAGCGGCTCGGGGAAAGGCACGATCAGCCAGGCAGTGGCGCAGCGCCTCGGCTGGCATCTCCTGGATAGTGGGGCCCTGTACAGGCTGGTGGCGCATGCCGGCGTCCAGCGGGGGCTCGACGCGGGCGACATCGAGGGCCACGCGCGGCTCGCCGCCGGCATGCAGGTGGTCTTCGGGGTGGGCTCGCACAGCGGCGGGCAGGTGGTTCTGGAGGGCCAGGACGTCACCCAGGCCATCCGCACCGAGACGGCCGGCCAGGGGGCTTCCCGGGTCGCCGCCTGGCCGGCGGTCCGCACGGCGCTCCTGGAGCGTCAGCGGGCCTTTGCCCGCCCGCCCGGGCTGGTCGCCGACGGCCGCGACATGGGGACGGTTGTCTTCCCGGGGGCCCGCCTCAAGATCTACCTCACGGCGAGCGGGGAAGAGCGGGCGCTGCGGCGCTATAAGCAGTTGAAAGACAAGGGTTCAGGTGTTAGCCTTTCCGCCCTTTCGCGCGAGATCACCGAGCGGGACGCGAGGGATTCGACGCGGGCGGTGGCCCCACTGATCCCCGCCTCCGACGCGGAGGTGATCGACTCGACGGGTCTTTCCATCGAGGAGGTCGTTGGTCGCGTGCTGGAGCTCGGAGCCCGGCGATCGCTGTGGCCGCCACGAGCCTGACACGATTTCGCTGAAAGTTTTTCTCGGGTAGGTGCGCGCATGAGGCGCGCGCCATATTTGCAACTGCCTGGGCCCCGAGGAGTGTGCGGCACCAGTTGAGAGTAAGTATGACAGAAAGTTTTGCAGAGCTTTTCGAGCAGAGTCTCGCCAACCAGCGCATCCGCCCGGGGATGATCCTCACCGGACTGGTGGTCGACGTCACCCCCGATGTGGTGGTGGTCAACGTAGGCCTGAAGTCCGAAGCCGTAATCCCCGTGGAGCAGTTCAAGAACGAGCGCGGGGAGCTCGAGGTCAAGGCGGGTGATGAGGTGGAGGTCGCCCTCGACTCGGTCGAGGACGGCACCGGCGAGACGCGCCTCTCGCGTGAGAAGGCGAAACGCGCCCGCACCTGGACGCGGCTCGAGGAATCATTCAACAAGTCGGAGATCGTCACCGGCGTCATCACCGGCCGCGTCAAGGGCGGCTTCACGGTGGAAATCGACAACGTACGGGCTTTCCTGCCGGGATCGCTCGTCGATGTGCGTCCGGTTCGCGATACTTCCTATCTCGAGGGCAAGCCGCTCGAGTTCAAGGTCATCAAGCTCGACCAGAAGCGCAACAACGTGGTGGTGTCCCGCCGCGCGGTGGTGGAGCAGGAGTTCTCCGCGGAGCGCAGCGCGCTCCTCGAGAACCTGCAGGAAGGCTCGGTCGTGCACGGCGCGGTCAAGAACCTCACCGACTACGGTGCGTTCGTGGACCTCGGCGGCATCGACGGTCTGCTGCACATCACCGACATGGCGTGGAAGCGCGTCAAGCATCCCTCGGAGGTGGTGAAGGTCGGCGACGAGATCGACGTGCGCATCCTGAAGTTCGACCGCGAGCGCTCGCGCGTCAGCCTGGGCCTCAAGCAGCTCGGCGCCGACCCGTGGGAGAACATCGCGCGCCGCTATCCGCCGCACACTCGCGTCTTCGGCAAGGTCACCAACATCGCCGACTACGGCGCCTTCGTCGAGATCGAGGACGGCGTCGAGGGCCTGGTGCACGTCTCGGAGATGGACTGGACCAACAAGAACGTCAACCCGGCGAAGGTCGTGCACACCGGCCAGGAAGTCGAGGTGATGGTGCTCGACGTCGACGAGGATCGGCGCCGCATCTCCCTCGGCCTCAAGCAGTGCAAGGCCAACCCGTGGAAGGAGTTCGCCGAGAACTACAACCGCGGCGACAAGGTGTCGGGCCAGATCAAGTCGATCACCGACTTCGGCATCTTCATCGGCCTGACGGGCAACATCGACGGCCTGGTGCACCTCTCCGACATCTCCTGGGATCTGCCGGGGGAGGAGGCGGTGCGCAACTACCAGAAGGGCCAGACGATCGAGGCCATGGTGCTCACCATCGATCCCGAGCGGGAGCGCATCAGCTTAGGTGTCCGGCAGCTCGCCAAGGACCCGTTCTCGAGCTACATCGCGGACAACCCCAAGGGCACGATCGTCAAGGGCGTCGTCAAGGATGTGGATGCCCGCGGCGCGACCATCGACCTCGGCAACGGCGTCGAAGGGCAGCTGCGCGCTTCGGAGCTCGGCCGCGACCGCGTCGAGGATGCGCGCACGGTGTTGAAGGTCGGCGACGAGGTGGAGGCGAAGTTCACCGGCGTCGACCGCAAGTCGCGCGCCATCACCCTGTCGATCAAGGCGAAGGAAGCGCACGAGGAGGCGGAGGCGGTGCAGAGCTACCGCTCCTCGGAGGGCGCGACCACGGGCACGAGCCTCGGCGACCTGCTGAAGGAGCACATCGGGGATCGCAGCTGACGGCCAAACGCCTGAGCGGATTCGGGAGCGGGCCGCTCGGCCCGCTCCCGGCCTGCGAGAAGTGATTCAAACATGACGAAGTCCGAGCTCATCGAGATCATCACGGCGAAGCAGAAACATCTGCCTTCCAAGGATGTGGAGCTCGCGCTGAAACAGATCCTGGAGATCATGAGCGACTCCCTGTCGACCGGGGATCGGATCGAGATCCGGGGGTTCGGCAGCTTCTGTCTGCATTTCCGGCCGCCGCGCCAGGGACGCAACCCGAAGACGGGGGAAGCGGTGGCGCTATCGGGCAAATACGTACCTCACTTCAAACCCGGCAAGGACCTTCGCGAACGCGTCAACGATGGCGCGGACAACCCGATACGCGATTAGTTTATTTGGCCCAACCGGCTACGCCGCGTTGCTCGGCCCCGTCCCTGCGCCGAGCCCTGACGGGCCGGCATTCGCCGTCCAAAATCGCTCCTGCGATTTTGTGGGCGGCCAGCCGTGTGACCTTTTCGACCTCGCGGCCCAGGGAGCGGCCCTGGGCCGCTCAATGACTTGCTTTCGCACGTCACCAGCCCTCCTTGCAGCGCATAATGGCGGGCGTGATCGAGCTGCCTGCTCTGCTGCTTGCCCTGGCGTTTGTCGCCGTTGGCGTTGCCGCCTGGTTTCTGGGGCGGCGTACCAGTTCCGGGCGGACGGTGCGGCTGCCGCACGATTACTACGTCGGGCTCGATCACCTCATCAACGACCGGTTCGATCATGCGGTGGAAATCTTCGCGCGCATGGCCGAGGCGGACGGCGATGCGGCGGAAATTCAATTCGCGCTCGGCAGCCTTTTCAGGCGGCGGGGGGAGGTCGATCGCGCGATCGCGATCCACTCGCGCATGCGCGAGCAGGGCGGATCGTCGCTGCACGACAAGGCCGCTTTCGCGCTGGCGCTCGACTACCTGAGCGCGGGACTGATGGATCGCGCGGAGTGGCTGCTCGAGGAGCTGTCGGCTTCGCGCGAGTACCGCCGGGCGGCGCTGGATCACCTGGTGCGCATCTACGAGGCGCAGGGCGACTGGGCCAACGCGTTGAAGATCTTTCATGCGCTGCCGCAGGCGGTGCAGGTGGAGCGGCGGCGGGTGGCGGCGCATTACCTGTGCGAGCTCGCCGAGCAGGCGCTGCTGCAGGGCGACGCGGAACGGGCGGGGACGCTGCTGCGCCAGGCGCGCACACACCAGGCCGACTTGCCGCGCGCGGACGTTCTGACGGCGCGCATCACCGAGCTGGCGGCGGATTCGGCGGGCGCGCTGACGCTCTACCTCAAGGCGTTGGAGGAGTCGCCGGAACTGGCGCTCGAGATCATCCCGCGGGTGCTTGAACTGTGGAGCAATGCCCGGGGCGCCGATGCCATCGAGGAGATCGCGGCGCGGCTGCGGCGCAACGGCACCATCAGCTCGCGGCAGCTCGCATGGCTGCTCGCGACGGCGCTGCCGCCGCAGGAGGTGCGCCGGCTGCCCGACATCGCGGGTGAGGCCGGCACCGAGACCGGATCAGCGGCCGATGCCCGCTCGCTGGGGACGTTGTTGACGCGGATCGGAGACACGGGCGGGCGCTATCAGTGCGAAGACTGCGGCCTGCTCAGCGTGGGCTGGTACTGGCGCTGCCCCAAGTGCCGCTCCTGGGACAGCATGCGGCCGGCGGTCTTCAAGTGGGCCGAGAAGAGCGAGGAAAGACTCGCTCCATGACCGCGGCATGCCAATTGCGAGGCCCATCGTGGGCCTCGGCCCTTCGGGCCCGGCGCGAACGCGCCGTCAAAAATCGCTCCCCACGATTTTTTGCGAGACGCTGAAAGCCACCTACACGGTACACTGGGCGGCAAAGCCCAGAATTCCCCGGGAGAGATTCGATGAGGATGACACCGAAGTCCGTGATCCGCACCGCCGTATTCCCGGTGGCCGGACGCGGCACTCGCTTCCTGCCCGCCACCAAGGCGAGTCCCAAGGAGATGCTGCCTGTCGTCGACAAGCCGCTCATCCAATACGCGGTGGAGGAGGCTCTGGCCGCGGGCGTGACCCGACTGGTGTTCGTCACGGGCGCCTCCAAGCGCGCCATCGAGGATCACTTCGACTCCGATCAGGAGCTCGAGCAGCTGCTCGAGCGCCAGGGTAAGAGCGATCTGGCGAACCAACTGCGCAGCGTCCTGCCGTCCTATGCCTCGTGCATCTACATCCGCCAGCCGGCGCCCCTGGGGCTCGGCCACGCGGTGCTCTGCGCGCAGCCGGCGGTGGGCGCGGAGCCTTTCTTCGTGCACCTCGCGGACGATCTCATCAAGAGCGAGAAGGCCTGCCTGGCGCAGATGGCCGAGGTCTACGCGTCCAAGCGGGCGAGCATCCTCGGCGTGCAGGTGGTGCCCAAGGCCGACACCGACAAATACGGCATCGTCGCGGTGGAGGCCGATAAATCCAACACCAGCCGCGTGCGCAGCATCATCGAGAAGCCGAAGCCGGCCGTGGCGCCCTCCAACCTGGCCGTGGTCGGCCGCTACGTGCTCGCCCCGGCGATCTTCGAGCACCTGGAGCGGCTCGGACAGGGCGCGGGCGGGGAGATCCAGCTCACCGACGGCATCGCGGCGCTGATGCGCGAGGAGGCGGTGTACGCCTACCGCTTCACCGGCAAGCGCTACGACTGCGGCAGCAAGCTCGGCTACCTGCAGGCGACCGTGGAGTACGCCTTGAGTCATCCCGCCCTGGGAAAGGATTTCCGCAAGTACCTGAAGGGCCTCGACGTCAACTCGGCGGAGTTCAGGGAGGAGAGCGGACAGATGACGCAGCGGCCCGCAGACGAAGCGCAGGAGCGCACCGGCGCCAAGCGCCGCGCTGCACGCCGCAGCAATGGGAATGGCAGCGGCGGCAACACCAACGGCGGCGATGCGCGTACGCATGCTGCCACTGCCGGCCCGCGGCGCAGACCCCGCGCGACGATTTAGCGGCCGGCCCCGCTCAGGGTTCCCGGCCGGGCTGCTTGCGCCCGCGCCACGACATGGGCGAGCGTGTTGATGTTGTCCACCAGGCGGTCGCTCAGCGTCGCGAGCTCGGATCCGAGGCCGCCGTCACCGGCCGCCCCCAGTTTGCGCGCGAGATCGCGCTGCGTCGCGCGCAGGCGCGGCGCGAGGCAGTCGCCCGGCCCCTCGCCGGCCACCGCCGCGGAAATCTGCTCCAGCGCTGCGGCACTCCGCTCGAGAAGGGCCTGAACCGATTCCCGCGCCGGTACCGCGGCGGTCGCGGTCACCACGGCATCGAGTGTCATCGTCGTGCGCGCCAGGCGGTTGCTGTTGGTGAGCAGCGACTGCGCCAGCTCCGCGTGCGCGGCGCCTGTTTGCGGCTCCGCCAGCAGGCGGGTCAGGGCGGCTTCGGCATTGGCCCGCGCGAGGCGCACGGCATTGCGTGCTTCGCGCCGCTCATGGGCTCCAGCGGCGCCGAGACTGCCGAGATAGGCGCCGTAGGCGCGCAGCAGTCGTGCGAGGCTCGGGCGAATCTGCTCGCGCTCCCGCGTCGGCCACAGGCCATAGGCGGTGAGCGCCATGGCGCTGCCGATCACCGTGGCGATGAGCCGGCTGACCATGGTGGGCCACGCCGGCTCGCCCGCGAGGGCCAGCAGCAACACGACCATTCCGGTCAGCGCGGTGACCGCCACACCGTAGTGCACCGTGCCGAAATAACGAAAGCCCACACAGAGCACCGCCATCACCGCGAGCCGAGCCCAGGGTCCCGGCGGCAGGAAATGCAGCAGCCCCGTGGTCAGCAACAGTCCCGTCACCGTACCGGCGACGCGCAGCAGGCCGTAGGAGAACGTGGCGCCGTAGTCCGCCCGCAGCACGATGGCGACCGTCATGGGGATCCAGTATCCGTGCGACAACCCCAGCAGTCGCCCGATCCACACCGCGACGGCCAGACAGATGGCCGTCCGGACGGCATGTCGAAACGCTGCCGATCCCGGCGTGAGACTCGCCAGCAGAATGGAGATGGGCGACTGTGGACGGACCGCCCGCGGCAGCTGCAGCTCTTCCTGCTCGGCGCGCTGCGCTCCGGCGGTACTGGCGCGACCGACATTGCGCGCGGCCGCTGCAAGCTGGCCGCACAGGGCTTGAAAATGGCGTGCCGATACCGAGTCCTGTGCGTCGGCTTCGGCCGTCCGCAAGAATTGCAGCGACCGGGCCATCGTCTGATCGACGTCCGTCCCGGCGGAGATGGAGCGGCCGATATCGTCCAACAGGGCGGCGACCTCACCGCGCACGAGGGGGCCTGTGCTCTCGCCGGCACCACTGCTCGTGAGCGCCGTCAACTCGAGACGCATGCGCTCTGCCAGCTCGAGCAGCACGCCGAAGCTGTCCATGACCGGACCACGCGCTCGGTGGCTTCCGAGCAGCGTGTGTTGCAAAGCCGTCATTCCCTCGCTCAGGGGCGGTGCCGCACCACTGTCGACATCGCGCTGCCGGGCCAGAGCGGCAAGTCCGCGGTAGACGGCGGCCAGCGCTTCCCGCTCCGGACCGTACAGCTGCAGCGGCCAGGCGGCGATCGAGAAGAGGGTGAGCAGAAGGCCGCCGCAGGCAATCAGCGCGGCGGATTGCAGGGCGCTCCATGCGCCGGTCGCGGGGTGCGCGGCGGTGATGGCGAGGAGGATCATGGCCGCCAGGCCGACCCGGCCGGCGGCATCGCCGAAGACCACGAGCAGTCCGCCGGCGAAACCGACGATCGCGGTTGCGACGAGGAGCGCGGTCAGCTGCCCGCCCAGCACCATCCCGACGAAAGCGGCGAGGCCGCCGGCCGCAGAGACGGCAAGCAGGCGCGCCAGGCGCTGCCGGTACGGTCCCGGCTGATCGGAATACATGGTGACGATGGCGCCGACCGAGATCGCGATGCCGACGCTCGCCCGGCCGGTGGCAATGCCGAGCGCGAGTGGCACGATGACGGCCGCGGTGTTGCGCAGCAACACCCGCCAGGGTACCTCTGCGCGCCTGGTTCGAAGAAGGACGGCCAGGGCTCTGGCGCGCAGAGAGTCGCGGGCGGATGACATCCCGCTGAAGGTTACCTCATCGCGCCGGCGTTAAGGCAGATGGATCGAGACGAGGGCGCCGCCGCCGGCGCGGTTTGCGAGCGTGAGGCGCCCGCCATGCGCCTCGACGATCTCCCGACAGAGAGTGAGGCCGAGGCCGGTGCCGGACGGCTTGGTGGAAAAGAAGGGCAGCAGCGCGTCGCGCAACACTTGCTCGGAGAGGCCGCTGCCGCGGTCGGCCACTTCGATCACGAAGCCCTGAGCGCGGGTTTGGACACTCACGATCACCGCCTCGGGCGGCGAGCCGGACTCGGCGGCGTTCTTCAGCAGATTGATCATCACCTGCTCGAGCTGGCCGACGTCGAAGCTGGCCTCGCGCTGCGGCAGCGAGCCTTCGATCGTGAAGGGCTGCGCGGCCGCGATCCGCGCCAGGAATGCCGGCCACGCGACCGGAGCGGGCCGCGGCTTCGGCAGCTTGGCGAACTTCGCGTAGCCCTCGATGAACGTGGCGAGATGTGAGGCGCGGCCGCCGATGGTGGCGAACACCCGCTCGAGCTCCGGGCTGTCGGCGCCGACGGCGAGCAGGCCGCCCGAGTGCGCCAGCGAGCGGATCGGCGCCAGCGAGTTGTTGAGCTCGTGGGCGATGACGCGGATGACCTTCTTCCACACGATCACTTCCTGCGCGGCGAGCTCGCGGGTCAGCTGCTTGAGGAGCAGCAGCTCGTGCGGCTGGCCGTTGAGCACGAAGCCGCGCCGGGAGAGATGGTAGACCTCCGACTCGCCGCCGATCTCCATGGTGAACAGCGTGTCGCCGTTGCCCTTGAGCGCTTCGCGCAGCGCGGCGGGGGACTCCTCGAGCAGCGCCTCGAGGGCGAGCCCTTCGAGCTTGCGGCCGCCGCGCAGCAGCTGGCGCGCGGCGATGTTGCCGTAAACGATCCGGCCGGTGGCGTTGGTCAGCGTGAGGGCGAGCGGTGTCGTCTGCAACACCGTGTCGAGAAGGAGCTCGCGCTGATAGATGTCCAGCCTCTCGCGGCGCAACAGGTCGCCGAGCGAGTTGTAGGCGGTGACGAGATTGACGAGCTCGCGGCTGCCGCTCGGCGTGATGCTGACGCTGAAATCCCGATCGCGCAGGCCCCCGATGCCGCTGCTGACGGCTTCCAGCACGCGTGTCCACGGTCCCGTGACGCTCACCGCGAGCCATATTACCCAGGGCGCGGTCAGCAACAGGCCGACCAGGAATCCCAGCGGCAGGGACCGCAGCCAATGGGTGGCCAGCGCGCCCAGAGCGGCGGCGGCGACGGCCGCGAGCGCGATGGTCGCGGCGATCTTCCACCGGAGAGTGGTCGGGCGCATTCAGTCCGGCTTGATGCCGAGCTTTTCCATGCGGCGATAGAGTGCCTGACGGGAGAGGCCGAGCTCACGCGCCGCATGCGCAACCACTCCTCCGGCCCGCTGTAGCGCCTGCTCCACGGCGGCGCGGTCGACGGCCGGCTCGCCCGCGGGCTCCATCTGCTCCGCGGCGGGAAGTCCCAGGGACTCGGCAGGGATCGCCGGCGTCGTCGAGAGCAGGCACGCGCGCCGGATGACGTTCTGCAGCTCGCGCACGTTGCCCGGCCAGGAGTGCCGCAGCAGCGCCCGCTCGGCTTCCGGCGACAGCTCGCGGCCGGCGGCGATGAAGTGATGGGCGAGAGGCAGGATGTCCTCGCGGCGGCGGGAGAGAGGCGGCAGCTCCAGCTCGATGACGTTGAGCCGGTAATACAGGTCCTCGCGGAAGCGGCCGTCGCGGATCGCGGCGCGCAGGTCGGTGTTCGTCGCCGCAATCATCCGCACGTGCGTGCGGCGCGTGACGTTCGAGCCGAGGCGCTCCAGCTCACCGGTCTGCAGCACGCGCAGCAGCTTTGCCTGTCCCGCCGGAGCGAGATTGCCGAGCTCGTCGAGGAAGAGGGTGCCGCCGTTGGCCGCCTCGAACCGCCCGACACGGGCGCGCGCGCCGGTGAACGCGCCGGCCTCCGTGCCGAAGAGCTCCGCCTCGATCAGCTCCTGCGGCAATGCGCCCAGGTTGACTTTGAGGTAGGCCCCGGACTTGACCGAGGAGTTCGCGTGGATGATGTCGGCGAGCACTTCCTTGCCCGCGCCATTGGGTCCTGTGATCAGCACTGGGACATCCGCGTGCGCAACCTGCGTCGCCATGGAGACGAGGGTGTGCATTGCTTCGCTTTCGTATATCGCCCCCCGAAGATCAAAACGCTGCGCGAGCGCGCGACGGGCCTGCTGGCGCTGCGCGCGCATTCTCGTGCTTTCCTCGCGAGCCCGCCGCAGATCGAGGAGGTTACGGACGGTCGTGAGCAGGCGCGCATCGTCCCAGGGCTTGGCGATGTAGTCCGCCGCCCCGGCCTTCACCAGCTCGATCGCGGTCTCGAGATGGGTCCAGGCGGTCAGCAGGATGATGGGCACGTCGTCGTGCCGCTTGCGGATCTCGTGAAAGAGCTGCACTCCCTCCTCGCCGCTGGTCGCCTCGCGCCGGAAGTTCATGTCCTGAATGACGACGTCCACCGCTTCCTTCTCGAGTATCGCCAGTCCCTCGGCCGGTGCCGGGGCGCTCATGACGTGCGCGCCGTGAAGGGACATCAGTATCTCGAGCGCCGTGCGCACCGCGTCGTTGTCGTCGATGACGAGAATGACGCCATCGGCAAGGCTCGAGCGCGCGGGCTTGGAGGGGGCGCCGGTCATGCGACGATGTTACCCGAAGCTGTCAGACCGTGCGGGTCGCCACCGAGGGCGGAACGGCCGCGGCGCGGCGGGCAGGGTGCCAGGCGGCAAGCTGGCCGACGGCCCATAGCGTCACGATGCTCGCCAGCATGTACGCAAGATCGAGCCGCGGCTCCCCGTAGTGGCTCGAGAGCCACTCGCCCAGGGCCAGGGCGAGCACGCTGCCGAGCAGCGCGCCGCCGCCGAGGATCACCGCGCTCTCTGCGACGAAGTGCGTGACGATGTCGCGCTTACGCGCCCCGACGGCCCGGCGGACCCCGATCTGCCTGATGCGGCTGTTCACGTTGAATGCCGTCAAGCCAAACATCCCCAGGCAACAGACCGCGATCATCATCGCGGTGACCGCGCAGAGGAAGATGGTCATATTGCGGTTATCGGCATCCATTTGCCGCCTTGCGTCGGCCATCGTCTGGGTGAAGGCCACCGCGGCATCCGGATGCGCTGCGGCGACGTGTCGGTTCGCGAGCTGCAGAGTGATGTCTCGCCGCCCGGGACGTGCCCGCACCAGCAGCTCGTAGAATCCGTAGCGGCCGGACATTTCCGCCGCCAGGTACGCGTCATACGCCGGTTGACCGCCCTGCGGTCCCATGAAGTCGCGACTGATACCAATGATGGTCAGGGGGGCGGTCCCGCCGTCGTATATGGCATTGCCGAGCGCATGGCCGTCTGGAAACAGCGCGTGGGCCAGAGACTCGGTGACGATGATCTCGGCACTGTGGTTCGGCGCGCCGGTCGTGGAGTCGGCAACGATCTCGTCGGCGCGGAAGTTGCGTCCCGCCAGCAGCGGTACGCCGAGTGAGCTCAGCCCGTGCTCGTCCATCGGCAGCATGCCGGCCCGCACCTGCTCGCCACGGGAATCGGGCGCGCGCGCCATGTCATTGAAGGTGCCATCGTTGGTCAGCGGCCTTCCATTGGTGACCGTGGCGGCGGCGACATCGGGCAGGCCACGCAAGTACGCCAGATCCTCACGCTCGGCGCTCGGGATGTTGAATCGATTCGATACCGGCTCCACGTCGATGACGAACGTATCGCGAGTATCGAAGCCGGCCGGGCGGTTCATGCGGGCGATGGCATGTGCCACGATGGATGCCGCATTGCACAGTACGGCGAGCGTGATGGCGATCTGCGCGAGCACGAGCAGCGCGCCGGCGGGATTGCGCCAGGAGGCCGACAACAACGGCGGGAGGTTTACGTGCATGGCAATCCCGATGTGCTCATTGGCTCTTCAGATGGAGGGCAGGAGGTACGCGTCCGATGCGCCACGCGGGATAGAGGCCCGCGATCATGGTCGCGAGCGCAGCGAGGCCGAGCGCCCACAGCGCGCCGAGCGGATCGAAGTGCGCGAGGAGGCCGTAGGCGTCCTGGCTACCCGCGTACAGCGCGTGGATGGCATCGAGCTCCGCCCAGCTGAGCGCCAGGCCGAGCACGGATCCTGCCATCGCGATCAGCGCGGTCTCCACGAGGTGCTGCAGGAAGATTTGGCGGCGGCTGGCTCCGAGCGCGCGCCGGACGCCGGTGAGCGGTGCGGCGCGCAGGAATTTCGTCAGCTCGATGGCGATGGTGTTGATGAGACATACCGCGAGGAACGCAAACGCCAGACGCAGCAGCAGCCGACTGTTGTCCGTGACGACGTGATGTCGGGTCAGCCATCGATCCACCCGCCACAGGCGGTTGTCCCGGGGCCGCTGGAAGCGGCCCATCTTGTGCTGTTGCGCCCAGTATGCGTCCACATAGGCCTGGAAATGCTCCCGGCTCGCCGCGTCCGGCAACTCTGCCCACAGCAGAATCCACACACAGGTCGAGCCTATGAGCTGCTGGTAGGTGTGCGGGTCGACGTCGCCCCAGCAGCTCATGTGGCCGCTCGGCCAGACGTGCAGCTGTGCGTCCCACGCGAATGGGATGTACGCGTCACTGGGTTTCCCGAAGGCGCGGACCGTCAAGTCATAGAAGGTCGGCTGCGGGTTCCACTGATCGAGCACGCCGACGATGCGGAAGGAGTGATTGTCGAACAGGATCGACCGGCCGACGCTGTCGGCACCGCCGAACAGTTTGTCGTTCTGCTGCCGGCTGAGGACGATCACGGGTTCCGGGCCCTGGTCCGCGGCGGCATCCCACGGCCCTCCGTATTCGAACGGCACCCCGAACATGCGGAAGAATCCCGTCGATGTGGCGCGGAAGTGCACGAGAGCCGCGCCAGACTGACCCGGTGCGCCGCTCAGCGCGCCGGTCGCCGTTGCCATGATGGCCTTGCGGCGCGGAATGCTCGAGCCATAGAGATAAGTCGCATCGGCGTACGACAGTTGATCGGGTGGGCCATCCGCATCGGTAGCGCTACCGGCGAGCTGTGGATCGCGGGATTCCATGGTAACGGCGTAGAGCACGTTGTTCTTCCACCAGATCGGATTGCCCGCCATGGCGTGATACACGGTGAGCGTCACGATACATGCGGATATTCCAAGGGCGATCGCGCCGATCATGAGCGCCGTGACACCGGGCGTGCGGCGGAAGCTCTTCAGAGCCAGGCGAACGTAGTACCCGAGCACTCGGTAGCCTCTGCGTGTTCTCGTAGTTTCGAGCCGTCAAATCGTGCGTGTTGCCACCGATGGCGGCACGGACGCTGCCCGCCGCGCTGGCTGCCAGGCGGCGAGCTGGCCAAGGAAGGCGAGGCCGAGAACCCCGATGATCAGGTAGTGAAGGTCCAGGCGCGGCAGCTGATACTGGTCGGTCAGCCAGTAGCCCACGCCGAGAGCGAGCGTGCAGCCCACCAGCGCGCCCGCGATGAGAACGATCGCGTTCTCGACGAGGAAGTGAGCGACGATGTCCCGCTTGCGGGCGCCGACGGCACGCAGGGTTCCGATCTGCTTGGTCCGGGTGCTGACGTTGAATGTCATGAGGCCGAAGATCCCGAGGCAGGTGACGGCGAGAATGAGCGCCGTGACCAGCGTGAGGAAGACCGCCATGTCGCGGTTCTCGGCGTCGACGAGCTGCCGGTAATACTGGAGGGTTTGGGCGACGAAAACGACGCGATCGGGGTTGGAGGTCGCAAGGTGCCGCAGCGCGGTCTGCATCAGCGCCACGGTCTTGCCGGGCTGGGTCCGCACCAGGCAGAAATAAATGCCGTAGCCGCCGGGAGTCTGGGGATACAGCACGGTGTCGTAGGACGGCGATCCCCAGACGGAACCGACGAAGTCGTTGGTGATGCCGATGATGGTGACGGGGTTATTGCCTTCCAGGTAAAACGGCTTGCCGAGCGCATTACCGTCCGGAAAGAGCTCGCGGGCGAGCGACTTCGTGATGATGGCCTCCGGGGGCGCTGCGAACAGCTTGTGGGACAGCGGTTGGATCTCGGTGCCGCTGAAATAGCGGCCCGCGACGAGGTGCACGCCAAGAGTCTGCAGAGCCGTTTCGTCCACCTGAATCGAGCGCTCGTCGACGGCAGGGGCGCGCGGGCCGGGATCGCGGGATATGGAGTCGCCTTGGCCGTAGCGGCTGAACGGGACCGAGGAAGTGGCCGAGGCGGCGGCGACCCCGGGGAGGCTGCGCAGGTAGGCGAGATCCTCGCGCTGGGCCGTCCCCAGGTCGGAGTCGCTCCTGAGCCCCGCGAGACCGATCGCAAATGTATCGCGAACATCCAGTCCGCTCGGCTTCTCGATCTCCTGGATGCGCTGGGCGACGATCCAGGCGGCATTGACCATGACGGCGAGCGCGATCGCGATCTCCAGGGCGACCAGAAGGGCGCCGGTGCGATTGCGGATCAGCGCCGAGAGCACGGGACGGACATTCAGGCTCATCATGTTTCACGCTCCGGTCGGATGCAGTGGCGGCATACGGTCAGCGGCTCTTCAGGTAACCGGCGGGCGGCAGTCTGCCGATGCTCCATGCGGGGTAGAGGCCGGCCGCGAGCGTCGACAGCGCCGCGAGCGCCAGCGCCCACATCACTCCCAGCGGATCGAAATGGGCGAGCATTCCGTAGACGTTATCCTGCGCGTAGATCGCCTGAACGCCTCCGAGTCCGGCTGCGCCCAGCGCCAGGCCCAGCAGTCCCCCGGCGACGGAGACCACGGCGACCTCGACGAGGTGCTGCGCAAAGATCTGGCGCCGGCTGGCCCCGAGGGCGCGCCGCACGCCGACGGTCGGCGCGCCGCGCAGGAATTTGGTCAGCAGGATGCCGACCGTGTTGATCAGGCAGACGGCGAGAAAGGCGAATGCGACGCGCAGCAGGATCCGGCTGTCGCTGCTCACGACGCCGTTGATCCTGAGCCATTGACTGACATCGGTCAGGTGATTGTTGAGAGGACGCGGGAATCGGCCGACCCGGCGCTGGGAGGCCCAGTAGGCGTCCATGTAGGCCTGGAAACGCGCTCGCTGCGCGGCCGAAGGCAACTCCACCCACATCTCCAGCCAGACACACTCCGAGGTGAGGAGCGCCTGGTAGTTTGCGATCGGCGCAAAGTTCCGGCAGTCCATGTTGCCGTCCGGGGTCGACTTCAGGGTGGTCACCCATGAAAGCGGCACGAATACCTGGTCCGTATCGTCCGGCGGCGCGAACGCTCCATCGACCACGTCGTAGAACCGCGGCAGCGGCTCCCAATGACGCAGGACGCCCACCACACGGAACCGGATGTTGTTCCAAAGGATCGTCCGCCCGACGCTGTCGCTGCCGCCAAACAGTGAGTCGTTCACTTCTTTGGTGAGCACTATCTCCGGCAATGCGTCGCGATCGTTGCCGCCCCACCCGCCGCCATATTCGAAGGGCACGTCGAACATCGCGAAGAAATCCTTGGTCGTCGCCCGCCCCATGACGTGCATGGGAATGCTCTGACCCGGAGCGCCGCTCAGGCTCCCGAGCTTCTGCGTCATGATGACCTTGCGCTCGGGGATGTCCGACTGCATGAGAGCGGTGGCGTCCATATAGGTCAGCTGGGGAGGAGCGAGGGCGGGATGCTGCGTATCGTGCGGGCCATCCGCGCCCCAGGAATCCATGGTCACGGCATACAGCACGCTGTTCTTCCACCAGATCGGATTGCCGGACATGGCGTGGTACACCGTAAGAGTCACGATGCAGGCGGCGATGCCGAGCGCGATGGCGCCGATCATGAGCAACGTCAACCCGGGAGTGCGCCGCAGGCTCTTCAGGGCGAGACGAAGGTAGTAGCGAGTCACCGGATCCTCCCGCGAGTCTCAGACGGTTCGGGTCGCGACGGACGGCGGTACCGAGGCCGCGCGCCGCGCCGGCTGCCAGGCGGCGAGCTCGCCCACCACCCAGAGGAAGAGCACACCGCCCACGAGGTAATAAAGATCCAGCCGCGGCAAGTCGTAGCGCACGGAGAGCCAGTAGCCGACGGCGAGCGCGATCGCGCAGCCGGCGAGCACGCCGGTGGAGAGGATGAACGCGTTCTCGACCATGAAGTAGGCGATGATGTCGCGTTTGCGCGCGCCCACGGCGCGCCGCGTGCCGATCTGCTTCGTGCGGCTGCTCACGTTGTAAGTTGCGAGCCCGAAGATGCCGAGGCAGGTGACGGCGAGGATCAGCGCGGTGACGGTGGCGAGGAAGATCGCCATGTTGCGGTTCTCGGCGATCATGCGCTGGTGATAGTACGCGAGCGAATGGGCGAAGAAGATGACCCGGTTCGGATTGGAAGCGGCGAGGTGCTGCTGCGCCTCCCGCATGGCGGCATCGAGCCGGCCGGGCAGGGTGTGTACGAGGCAGAAGTAGGCTCCATAGGCGCCCGGGATCTGCGGGAAGATGGCATACGCGTACGGCGCGTTGCCGAGCCCGACCGCGCCCATGAAGTCGCGGGTGATCCCGATGATGGTCATCGGCTTGCCGGCGCCGTCGTACACGATCTTGCCGACGGCGTTGCCGCCGGGAAAGAGGTCGTTGGCGAGGGTGCGGGTCACGATGATGTCAGCCGGGGTCTGATCCAGCTTCCCCTGCGTCAATTGCTCGATTTCCCCCGAGTTGAAGTTGCGTCCGGCGAGAAGCGACGTACCCAGGGTCTTCAGCCCCTGACCATCCAGCTGCAGCTCGCCCGCGGCGAACGAGTGGCCGCGTTGTCCCGGCTGCAGCCAGAGCTCGGTGGCCTGGCCGTCGCCGCTCAAGGGCACCGATTCGGTCGCCGTGGCGGCGACCACGCCGGGCAAGCCGCGCAGATAAGCCAGGTCCTGCGGCAGTGCGCTCGAGAGGTCGAAGCGACTGGTGAGGCCGGCGATCGCGACGACGAATATGTTGGGATCGTCGATGCCGGTCGGCTGCTCGATGTCCACGACGCGCTGGCTGACGATCCAGACGGCGTTCACCATCACCGCGAGCGTGATCGTGATCTGCAGGGCCACCAGCAGGGCGCCGGTGCGGCTGCGCAGCAGGCTCGAGAGCACGGGGCGGATACCGAGCGACATGTGAGTTCTCCTGCCCGTCACTGGCTCTTGAGATACCGGGAGGGCGGCAGGCGGCCGATCGTCCAGGCCGGATAGAGGCCGGCTGCCACGGTGGACAGGGCGGCGAGGGCGAGCGCCCAGCCGATGCCGATGGGATCGAAATGGGCCAGGGCGGCGTAGTTGCTGCCGCCGGTATCGCCGATGCTCGCGGTCGCATAGAGGACCTGCACCGCCTTCAGTCCAATGGCGCCGACGACGACGCCGGCGGCGGCGCCGGCGGCCGCAATCGTGCCGACCTCGACGAGGTGCTGCCAGAAGATCTGGCGGCGGCTGGCACCGAGCGCACGCAGCAGTCCGGTGACGGTCGAGCGCTTGAGGAACTTGGCGAGCAGGATGCCGATGGTGTTGATCAGGCACACCGCGAGGAACGCGAAGGCCAGGCGCAGCAGGATGCTGCTATCGCTGGAGACGACACCGTTGACCTGCAGCCATTCACCCACATCGGTCAGGTGATTGTTGAGCGGGCGCTGAAACCGGCCCGCCTTGCGCTGCGCGGCCCAGTAGGAGTTCATGAACGCCAGCATCCGGTCGCGGCTCGCGGCCGTCGGCAGCTCGACCCACAGCTCGATCCATACGGCTTCGGAGGCGAGGTACCCCGAGTATGTGACTGGCGCATTCGGTTCCCAGTCACCGCTGCGCCCGGCGGGAAGCTCCTGCAGCGTCCGGGTCCAGTTGAAAGGCACGTACGCGTCGTCCGGCTGTTTGAAGGCGCCCTCATTGAGGTCGTAGAACTTCGGCGTCGGCTGCCAGTCTCCGAGGACGCCGATGACCCGAAACTGGCGGCCGTTCCACAGGATCGTCTGTCCGATGCTGTCCCGGCCGCCGAACAGCCGCTCGTTGTACTTGCGGCTCAGCACGATCACGGGCTGCGGTCCGCCGTCCGCGGCCGCATTCCAGCCGCCGCCGTATTCGAAGGGCACATCGAACATGGGGAAGAAATCCCCGGTCGTGGCGCGAGTCATGACGGGGACCGGCGTCTTCTGGCCGGGAGCGCCGCTCAACATGCCCAGGAGCTCGGTCATCATCGCCTTGCGCTGCGGGATGTCCGAGGTCATGAGGTACGTGGCGTCCTTGTAAGTGAGCTGCGAAGGCGCCAGGGCGGGATGGTCCGGATCGGCGGGCTGTCCGGGATCCCAGGAGTCCATGGTCACCGCATAGAGGACGTTGCTCTTCCACCAGATCGGGTTGCCGGACATGGCGTGATAGACCGTGAGCGTCACGATGCAGGCGCCGATGCCGAGCGCGATCGCGCAGATCATGAGCGCCGTCAGCCCGGGCGTGCGCCCGAAGCTCTTCGAGGCGAGGCGCAGATAGTATGAAAGCACGGGCCTGCTCTCCTTGCGCGATCACGCCGGCGGCGAGCCGCCGGCTCCGGCTCTCTCGTCGCGGGCCATCCGCCGCTCGTAGGGCGCGGAATCGATCACCACCCCGTCGACCACGTGAATGTTCCGCTGCGCGCGCCGCGCGAGCTCGGGGTCGTGGGTGACGAGCACGATGGTGGTACCCATCTCATTGATCTGCTCGAGCAGGTCCATGACCTGGCGCGCCATGAGCGAGTCGAGGTTGCCGGTGGGCTCGTCGGCGAGGATCAGGGCGGGGTCGCCGGCGATGGCGCGGGCGATGGCGACGCGCTGCTGCTGGCCGCCGGATAGCTGCGAGGGCATGTGCTTCACGCGCGAGGCGAGGCCGACGAGCTCGAGCGCCTTGGTGATGCGCTGATTGCGCTCAGCCGCCCTCATGCGCCGGTAGCGCAGCGGCACATCGACGTTGTCGTAGATGTCGAGGTCGGGGATGAGGTTGAAGCTCTGGAAGATGAAACCGATCTTCTCGTTGCGCATGCGCGAGCGCGCATCGTCCGAGAGCCGGCTCACGTCCTGGCCGTCGAGCTGGTAAACACCGGTGTCGAAGGTCTCGAGGAGCCCCGCGACGTTGAGGAAGGTCGTCTTGCCGGAGCCTGACGGGCCGCTCACGGAGACGAACTGGCCGGATTTCACTTCGAGCGAGAAGTTGCGCAGCGCGTGCGTCTCGATGAGGTCGGTGCGATAGACCTTGCTGACATCTTGCATCTTCAACATGTGAGCCTCTCGGGGGCGTTGGGTTTCAGTCTCGTGTCTGCTCAGCGCGCGACTCTGAGCTGGGGCGCGTCGTTGAAATCCTGGGTGTCGGAGACCACCACCCGGTCGCCGGCGGCGAGGCCGCTCAGCACCTCGATCTCCGATACCGAGGCGGCGCCGAGCTCGACGGGAACCCGGGTCGCCTCGTCGCCGCGGACGACGTATACGAAGCGGGTGGCCGGGTCGAGGAAGGCTCCCCGCTCGACCATCAGGACATCGTTGTGCTCACCCATCACGATGCGCACGGCCGCCTGCTCGTTCTGACGCAGTCCCACCGGCTGTGCACCGACGAATTTTGCGCGGCCGGTTACCCAGCCGTCGCGCACGTCCGGCGACACTTCGGTGACCATACCGTGCACATTCTGCCCATCGAGGGTGATGTCCACCGGCAGCCCCGGCTCGATCCCGTTGGCGAACGACTCCGCCACCTGGAATTGGATGGCGAGAGCCGAGAGATCGATCACCGTCACGAGCGGCATGCTGCTGTTGACGTGAGACTGATCGGGCTGGGCGAGGTCGGCAACCATGCCGTTGACGGGCGAGCGGACGGTGAGCTCGTTGAGGCGCTCCTGCAGACCGTCGAGCAGCAGGGATTGGGCGTTGCGCGCCAGCTGGCGGGTGCGCAGCTCGAGCATGATCCGCTCGCGCTCGAGGCGGGCATTCTGGTTCGCGTGCTCGTAGTTCAGCCGTGCCATCGAATACGTGTCATAAGCGGCCTCGTAGGTATGCTCGCTGATGACGTGCACGGACCAGGCGGCCTGGAGGCGCTGCAGCTCGCGCAGTTGCTGGCTCATCATGACGGCGGCGAGGTCCGCGCGCTGGCGGTTGTCGAGCAGCTGTTGCCGCAGCTCGATCTGCTGTTGCGCGAGCGCGGCGTCCATGCTCTCGAGGGTGGCGCGCTCGCGCTCGAACTGGTTCTGCAGCTCCGGGCTGGAGAGGCGCGCCAGCACCTCGCCCTTGCTGACCCGGTCACCGGCATGCACGAGGTAAGTGACCGTGCCGGCCGCAGTGGAGGAGAGCGTCGGGCTCACCGCGGCGATGACCGTTCCGCGCGCCGCCGCGTCCTGCACGAAGTCGCCGCGCGTCACGGTGGCGATCTCGAGGCTCTGGGCGGAGACGACATGCCCGGACCGCGCCCAGCCGTGGGCAAGCCAGGCGAGAAGCACGGCGAGCGCGACTGCGCCCGCGGCCAGCGCGAGGGTGGACCTACGCCGATACCAGACACTCGCGGATGTCTGACGCGACACATCCTGTGCAGCCGTGTCGCGAATCGGCGCGGGCGCGGGACTCGCGGGGGAGGAGGGGGACTTGAGGTTGGTGATGCTCATGGCGGTTCTCGAGTCCGCTGGTGCACGTCATGTGCCAACAGCCGGCGGCGGCTACAAGCGCTTGAAAAGCAACATGTTTTTGCCGCCGCGGGGCGCCCATGCGGGCACGCGCAAGTGTCCGTCGGCCGGACAGCGGACACCTCGCGCGGACACTGCGGTCGCGCTTCTGGCCTGGCTTGCATGGCCGGCGGGCAGCCGGCAAGCTCTCGGCGCGCTCGAAGCGCACCATAATCACAGGAGTAATCATGGCCACTCGTCGCACCACAGGGTCCGGTCGCACATCCGAAGCCGCCCCGCCAGCCGATAAAGCGGCTCCCAGCCGCCGCACGGCACCCTCCGTGCAGCCCACCGCAGCCGCATCAGGCGCATCCAAGGGCATCACCGTATCCGAGGAGGCACGACGGGCCATGGTCGCGCAGGCGGCTTACCTGCGCGCCGAGCGGCGCGGCTTCACCGCCGGTGGCGAGGTCGAGGACTGGCTGGCCGCGGAAGCCGAGGTCGACGCCCTGCTCAGGGCCGGCCACAGCGGCCCGCCGCAGTAGCATCGTTTATTGGCCGAAGCCACCCGAAGTCGCCTGCGGCTTCGGGCTGGTGCTCACGCGAGCGGCTTCCTTGCGGTCAGATACAACATGCGATCCGTCGTCAGAGCCTTCTCGTCTTCGACTGCCGGGCGCATGCTCCGCTCGAAGAGCTGCCGCTCCTCGGGCGTGAACTGCTCCGCCATGATGACGCTCAAAGGCGGCGCCAGCGGATGCGGCGAGCTGTTGATGAACGCGTCCCACGAGCGCACGATCGACGGCAGCGTGTCGATATGCAGCTCCAGATGCAGCTCGCTGAAGCCGGCGAGCTGTGCGAATCGCAGCATGTCGCGCTCGGAATAATTGGCGATCGGGCTCTTGAGGATCTTCGCCTCCGTGTCCGGATATTGCGCGGCTTTCCAGCGATGCAGCAGCACGGTGAGCGGGCGCACCTGGGCCGCGGGGTTGGATTCGATCACTGTCCTGATGGCCAGCGCCGCCAGCGCATCGTCCTGAAACACCGGCTCGGCGAGCGAAATGCGTCCGCCGGGTCTCAAGATGCGATGGAATTCGCGTAGCGCGGCAGCTTTGTCGAGAACGTACGCGAGCACGGAGCGAGTGACCACCACGTCGACGGATGCATCGGCTATGCCGTCGAGGTGATCGGCGGAACAGTGCAGAAACGCGCACTGGCTGCGCACGCCGCGATCGGTCGCCGCCGTCTCGGCCCGGCGCAGAATCGGCTCCGACACGTCGGTCAGCCAGACGCGCAGCTGCGCGCCGATGCGCTCAATCGCGCGAAACGCGACTACCCCCTCGCCGGTACCGACGTCCACGAGCGTCTGTCCGGCTGCAAGCCGCGCCCCATCGAGCAGACGCTCGATGTACCGGTCGACCGCCGCGCTCACCGCCTGCCGCAGCTGCGCATCGTCCGCGTACCGCCCGTGCAACAGCCACTGCGACCAGAGGTCTGATGTTGGAATTCTCGTCTCATCAGCCATGTCAGCTTTCTGCGAGCCTTGCGCGTCGATCATCATGAACTTTGCAGAACAAACTACATTAACGTACGGATTTTATGCTGTAAAGTCACGGCTCGCGCGGCCAGCACTGCAGCTCGATGCAGCACCCCCGCTGCGCCTGGCATCGGGCCAGCCCGAACCCATGCAGCCGCGCAATCGCCGCCACCAGGCTGAGCCCGAGACCTGTGCCCGGCGTGCTGCGGCTGCGATCGCCCCGCTGGAACCGGCCCAAGAGCCTGGTGAAGTCCTGCGCCGCAATCCCGGGCCCGGTATCAGCGATGCGGATCGCCGGTCCCCGGGCCGTCTGCTGGAGTGATACCTCAACGCTGCCGCTCGGGGGCGTGAACTTGATGGCGTTGTCGAGGAGATTCGCGACGGCCTCGAAAAGCAGATCCGCATCGCCCCGCGTGGAGTCGACCTGGATTTCGCGATAGGCCAGATCGATGCCCTTCGCTTCTGCGATCGGCTCGTAGAGGTCGGCCGCCTCGCGCAGGACATCGTTGAGGTCGACATCCCTGAACCCGGCGCGGCGCTGCCCGTGCTCGACCTCGGCGATCCGCAGGATGGCTTTGATCGTCACGAGGACCTGGTCGACGTCCTCGATCGCCAGCGAGAGGCTGGCTGTCGCCTCATTGGCCGGTGGCAGCGCCTCCAGCGCCCGCTCCATTCGGCTGCGAAGCCGGGTCAACGGAGTTCGCAGATCATGGGCAATGTCTTCGCCGACCCCCTTTGCCTCCATCATCAGCCGCTCGATCTCGTCCAGCATTTCGTTGACGATCAGTGCCAGCTTGTCGAAATCGTCCTGGGTGCCCCGAGTCGGCAGTCGCTCACCGAGCTTTCCCGCCATGATGAGCCGGCTCGCCCGATGGACGGAAGCGATGCGCCGCACGGTGCTGCGGCTCAAGAGCCAGCCGCCGGTCAGTGCCAGGAGCAGGGCGGGCACGAGCGCGAGCGCCAGCGCCCGGGTGACGATCTCGTTGATCTCGTCGAAGTCCGCCGGACTGCGCTCCAGTACCAGCGTCTGTGCGTCCGACATCGGCAATGCGAGCGCGCGCAGGCTCTCGAGTTGCGGCCGGCCGGGATCCGCCGCGGGCAGCCGGATCACCACGATCTTTCCGGAGACCGGCAATTGCAGCGGGATCGACTCGAGGTTGCCGGCCACGCGCTCGCCTCGGGGCCCAAAGATCCCTGCCAGCCTGAGCACGTTGTCGGCGTTCTTGAGATAGCGCTCGAGCGACTCGGGCCGCCTGTCGGGCGCGGTCTCCGCGATTTCCCGGGCGTCCCGCGTCATCTCGAGGTCGACCCGGTACGTCAGATACCCGACCGTTTGCCAGTAAATGAAGAGTGCGAGCAGCAGCACGCCGGCTGAGAACACTCCCGCGAAAGCGAGTGCCCAGCGGAACGTCGTCGTCTGGAAGAGCTCAGGCTGGCGCACGCAGCAGGAACCCGATGCGACGGACGGTGTGAATGAGAGGCGGCTCGTCGGGCAAGTCGACTTTGCGGCGCAGCCGTCCGATGTGCACGTCGATGATGTTCGTGCGCGGGTCGAAATGATAGTGCCAGACCTGCTCGAAGAGCATCGCGCGTGTGATGACCTGACCGTGATGCCTCAACAGGCACTCGAGGAGCTTGAGCTCGCGCGGCTTCAAGTCGAGTCGGCGGTTGCCGCGGCGAGCCTGCCGCGCAAGCAGGTCCACTTCGAGATCGCCGACGCGGACCGTGGTGCAGCGTGGGTCGGGCGAGCGGCGGAGCAGGGCATCGATCCGCGCGCAGAGTTCCGCAAAAGCAAAAGGCTTGACGAGGTAGTCATCCCCACCGGCTCGCAACCCGCGTACTCTGTCCTCGACTTCCCCCAACGCACTCAACAGCAGGACCGGCGTTCTCACGCCGTTGCGGCGCAGCCGCTCCACGATGGTCAGGCCGTCGATCTCGGGCAGCAGCCGATCGAGCGTGATCACATCATAGACACCGGATGCGGCGCGCTCGAGGCCGGCGGGTCCCGCGTATTCGCAATCGACGCTGAGACCCTGCCGTGTGAGCTCGGCAACGATCTGTTCCGAGGTTTCCGGATCGTCCTCGATCACCAGTATTCTAGCCACGCATGCTCCGGCGCTCCCGGTCAGGCTCGATCCAGCGGAGCTCCCAACCCGGCAACGCGCTCCCGCACGGTCCGTACGGCGCGCATGAATACCACGCGCAGCCGCTCGACGTATATGAAGACGACGGGAGTGGTGTAGAGCGTGAGCAGCTGCGAAACGGCGAGACCCCCGACGACTGCGATACCAAGCGGCCGGCGCAGCTCCGAGCCGGCTCCAGACCCCAGTGCCAGCGGCAGGCTCCCCAGGAGTGCGGTCAGGGTTGTCATCATGATGGGACGGAAGCGCAGCAGGGCGGCCGTGTGGATCGCCTGCTCCGGGGTCAACGCCGCGGATTTCTGCGCCTCGATCGCGAAGTCGATCATGATGATGGCGTTCTTCTGCACGATGCCGATGAGCAGGATGAGCCCGACGAGCGAGACGGCATCGAGCTCGTTGCCCGTCAGCATCAGTGCCGCGAGTGCGCCCGCTCCGGCGGAAGGCAAGGTAGAGAGGATCGTGATCGGATGCAGCGTGCTCTCATAGAGCACGCCCAGGACGACGTACACGGCGAGCACGGCGGCGAGGATGAGATAGGGCTCGCTCGCGAGCGAGGTCTTGAACGCCTGCGCCGCGCCCTGAAAGCTGGCGCGTACCGCAGGGGGTAAACCCAGGCGGTGGCGCGCCGCCTGGACGGCCTGGACCGCCTGACCGAGAGAGACACCCGGTGCGAGATTGAATGACAGCGTCACCGCCGGGAACTGCCCCTCGTGATTGATGCTCTGCGGACCCGCCGAGGGGATGACGCGGCTGATGGCGCCGAGTGGCACCAGGGATCCGTCTGTCGAGCGCAAATAGATGCTCTGCAGCGCTCGGGTATCGAGGCTGAACTGCGGCGGCACTTCCAGGATCACATGAAACTGATCGATGGCGGTGTAGAGTGTGGCGACCTGCCGCTGGCCGAAGGCATCATAGAGCGTGTCGTCGATCTGCTGGATCGTGATGCCGAGTCTGGCCGCGGTTTGTCGGTCGACCACCACGGCGGCATGGGGTGAATCGGGCTCGAGGTCCGTCACCACGTCCCGCAACTGCGGCAGGCGCGCGAGCGCACGCGTGAGAATGGGCGCCCAGTGGTAGAGCTCCGCCGCATCGGCATCCTGCAGCGAGTATTGATACTGCGTGCTCGTGAGGCGCCCGCCGACCTGGATGTCCTCGACCGGCTGCATCGAGAATTGGACTCCGGCAATCCGCGCCACCTGCGGGCGAAGACGTGCGATCACCTGCATGATGCTCGCGCGCCGCTGTCCGAAGGGCTTCAGGTCCACGTACATGCGGCCGCCCGTGAGGTGCACCGGCTCGATGAAGGAAGACACGTCCGCCACATCGGGGTCACGCATCACGATTCGGGAGACGGCCTGTTGCAGTCGCGCTGCTTCCGGAAAAGAGACGTTGGGATCGAATTGCGCCGATCCCGTGATGATTCCGTCGTCCTGTTCGGGGATGAATCCCTTCGGTACGGCGAAGAAGAGCCCGATGCTCGTCGCCAGCAGCGCCACGAAGATGCCGATCGTGAATCGATCGTGCGCCAGCGCCCATTCGAGGCTGCGGCGATAGGCTTCGAGCAGGCCCGTCAGTGCGCGGCTGAGACCGCTCTGCGACTCCACGGCCCGCCCGCCCATCAGGCGGCTGCACATCATGGGCGTGAGCGTGAGGGACACCGCGGCCGATGCGACCAGCGCCACCGATACTGTGACGGCAAACTCGCGGAACATCCGCCCCAGCAAGCCCGGCATCAAGAGCAGGGGCAGAAACACCGCAATCAGCGACGCAGTCATCGAGAGAATGGTGAAGGTGATCTCGCCCGCGCCCCGCATGGCAGCGGCAACGGGCTTCTCACCCGCCTCGACGTGCCGGCTGATGTTCTCGATCATGACGATCGCATCGTCGACCACGAACCCCACGGCGATCGCAAGTCCCATGAACGAGAGATTGTCGAGGCTGTATCCCAGTACGTACATCACGCCACCGGCGCAAATCAGCGAAACGGGGATGGCAACGCTCGGTATCACTGTCGGCCAGACTGTGCGCAGGAAAAGAAAGATCACGGCGACCACCAGGCCGATCGTCACGGCGAGCGTGAACTTCATGTCCGAGATGGCGGCACGCACGGTCACGGAGCGATCGCCGAGGACGCGGACCGTGATGGACGGCGGGAGCTCCCGCAGAAGTGTCGGCAGTCGGGCCTTCACCGCATCGATCGCGCTGACGAGGTTGGCTCCCGGCTGCAGGTGCACGTCGAGCAGAATTGCCCGCTGCCGCTGGTACCAGGCCGCCGCCTGCACGTTCTCCACGGAGCTTTCCGCATGTCCGATGTCGCGCACCCGTACCGGGGCGCCGGCCCTGAATGCGACGATGACGTCGTTCGCCGTCTGCGCGCTCAGAAGTTGATCATTCGAGTCCAGGGTGAGCGTCTCGTAGCGGTCGCTCAAAATGCCCTTCGGTCCGTCCACGGTAGCGGCGGCCAGCGCGGCGCGGACGTCCTCCAGAGTCAATCCGCGCGAGGCGAGGGCAGTCGGATTGACCTGCACGCGGATCGCTGGAGTCTGCGCGCCATTGAGATCGACCAGCCCGACGCCGGGCAGCTGTGCAAGCGGCCGAATGAGGAACTGGGCGGCGTACTCATCGACGAGCCTCAGGGGAATGGAGTCGGATGTGAGCGCGAGCGTGAGAACCTTGCTTTGTGCCGGGTTCACCTTGTTGTAGGTGGGAGGCGTGGGCATATTCCGCGGCAACGTGCCGGCAGCCGCGTTGATGGCCTTCTGAACATCCTGCGCCGCCGAATCGATGTTGCGGCCGAGGTCGAACTGCAACGTGATGCTGGAGACGCCCAGGGAGCTGCTCGAGGTCATCTCGGCCAGTCCCGGAATCTGTTGGAACTGCTGCTCGAGGGGCGCGGCAACCGTGGCAGCCATCGTCTCGGGGCTGGCGCCGGGCAGTGCCGCATACACTCCGATCGTCGGAAAATCGACCTGAGGGAGCGCCGCGATGGGCAGGAACAGGCAGCCTACGTAGGCCGTCAGCACGATGCCGAGCAACGCCAGCGCCGTGGCGATGGGGCGCTCTATACATCGCTGCGAGAGGCCCATCAGGCTCGTCCGCAACGCTGCTGCGGGGAGTGCCGCAGTGCCGTGCCGTCAACCGGCTGCGCACGGGGTCCGTTACGGAACATCGAGCACGCTCTCACCGGCAGGCGCTGACGTTTGTGCTGACGCTTGTATCGCGACGGGGCTGCCCGTCTGCAGGCCGTATTGACCGGTGACCACGATGCGCTCGCCGGCGCGCAACCCGTGCGTTATGGCGACGGATGGTCCATTCGAATCGCCGGTCGTAATTGTACGCTGCTCGACCGTCGAATCGGATCGCAAGACCCAGACAAAGGCTCCGCGGTCACTGTATTGGATCGCTCGGGCCGGCACGGTGAGCACGTCGTGCCGCACGCTCATGAGCAGATGAGCGTTGACGAACTCACCCGGCTTCAGCAGGTCGCGGCGATTGCGGAAGATCGCTTTCAGTCTCACCGTGTTCGTCGTGGGATCGATTCGGTTGTCAGTGAGTGCAAGCGCTCCGGAGGCGATTCTCGTACGATCGTCGCGACTGAAGGCGACGACAGGCAGAGCGCGGCTGCTGGCGCCGATGGGCAGGGTCGCAAGCTCATCCGCCGGGAGCGCAAAGACGACCGCGATCGGCTTGACCTGCGTGATGACCACGATGCCCGGGTCGGAGGTGGCGATCACATTGCCGGGATCGACCAGGCGGATGCCGGTAATTCCCCCAATCGGCGCGCGTATCACGGTGTAATCGAGTTGCACTCGAGCCGTCCTCATGGCGGCGCGATCTGCCGCGACGGTGGCCTGCAACACGGCGGCCTGTGAGCGAAAAGTATCGAGGTCGTTGCGCGACACGTAGCCCTGCGGAGCGAGGCGCGTGGCTCGTGCCAGCCTTTTCACCGCATCCGCGAGGCTCGCCTCGTCTCTGATTCGGGCGGCTTCAGCCTGCTGCAGTTGCGCGGCGAGCAACCGATCGTCCAGCTTCGCGAGCACCTGTCCGGGCCGCACCGCAGCCCCTTCGCGGAAATCGAGCTCGGTGATCTGTCCGTTGATGCGCGGCTTGACGGTGACCTGGTAGTACGCTTCGACCGTCCCGACACCTGTCAATTCTACGGGCACGTCACGACGCTCGACGGTCGCAACCACGACCGGCGTGGTCTGGATGGCAGAGCGCTGGGACGCGCCGCGCGCGCGCTCCAGATGAAGGGAGAGGGCGCTGAGCGCGAGAGCGATGCCAAGCGCCGCGGCAATCGCCCACCGCACACCCCGCGTATGCTGCCTGCCCGACACCTGAAGGCTTACTCCATCCCAGACCGTGCTCTGCGGCCGCAGTCTAGGTCGGCGCTGGCGGCCGGGCCATTAAATTGTGGTTTAAGTGCATGCCTGCCGCCCGGCTACCCCTCCACGACCTCGCGGCTGAGGAAGCTGCCTTCGCGTATGCGGTCGAGGTGGATATAGATGACCGGTGTAATGTAGAGCGTGAGCAACTGGGAGAACACCAGTCCGCCCGTCACGCATAGGCCCAGAGGGCGGCGCGCGTCGGCGCCCATTCCGGTCCCGAATGCGATCGGCAACGTTCCCATGAGCGCCGCCATGGTCGTCATCATGATCGGACGGAAGCGGATCATCGCCGCCCGGTAGATGGCGTGCGCGGCGCTGACCCCCGGCTGGTTGCGCTGCAGGTCGAGCGCGAAGTCGATCATCATGATGGCGTTCTTCTTGACGATGCCGATCAGCATGATCATGCCGACGAACGCATAGATCGAGAGCGGCAGTCCGAACAGATAGAGAGTGAGGAGCGCACCCACTGCCGCGGACGGCAAGCCCGAGAGAATGGTGAGCGGGTGGATGAGGCTCTCGTAGAGAATGCCGAGGACGATGTAGACGACGATCATCGCGATGAGCAGCAGCCAGCCTATGTTGGACGTGGAGCTCTGGAACGCCGCTGCCGTACCTGCGAAGCTGCCCTGAACGGTCGCCGGCAATCCGATGGCCGCCACGGCCTTCGACACACCGGCGACAGCGTCGCTCAACGCCTTTCCGGGGGCGAGATCGAAGGAGATCGTGATGGCGGGGATCTGGCCGGAGTGATTGATCACATCGGGCATGGTGCTGCGGCTGAATCTGGCCACGGCGCCGAGCGGGACGAGCGCGCCGCCGCTGCCGGCCAGATACAGGCGGGAGAGCGCCGAGGCGTCCTGCTGATATCTCGGCAGCAGCTCGAGCACTACCTGATACTGGTCCGTGGCGGCGTAGATCTGTGACACCTGCTGGCCGCCGAACGCCTCGCTCAACGTCGATTCGATCTCCGCGGGGGTCACTCCGAGGGCCGCGGCCTTGTTGCGGTCGATGGTGACCTCGAGCGCCGGCGAGGAGGGGTCGAAGTCGCTGTTCACGCCGACGAAGGTCGGGTCCGCCTGCAGGGCCTGCACCAGGCGCACCGAGGCATTCGTGAGGTCGTCGAGATTGATGCCCTTGAGGGTGTACTGGTAGCTCGAGCGCGCGAGCCGGGCGCCGATCTTCACCGTTGGCGGATTGACGATGGTGACGCTGGTGCCCGGAATGTCGCCGAGTTTCTTGCGCAGCTCCGTGGTGACCTGATCGGCGGTGAGCCGGCGCTGCGACAGCGGTTTCAGCGCGATCACCAGACTGCCGCCCTCATCCGATTGCAGCCCGGAGACGTTCGGGTCCTTCTCGATGATCTTCCTGACCTCCTTCGTGTAGCGGATGTACCGGTCGAACGAAGTGCCCACCTGCACCTGCACCTGGCCGCGCAGCTGACCCGTGTCATCGCTCGGCAGGAAGTCCTGCGGCATGATCCAGAACAGCGCGCAGCTCGCGAGCACGCTCGCCGCGAACACACCGAGAATGACCGGTGAGTGGCCGATGCTCCAGCGCAGTGTGCGATCGTAGGCCGCGCGCAGGCGCTCGAAGCCGCTCTCGGTCAGGCGGTAGAAGGCGCCGTGAGGCCCGCCCGACTCCCGCCGCAGGACTCTGGCGCAGAGCATCGGCGTCAGCGTGACGGACACCAGGCCGGAGATCAGGATCGCGACGATGATGGTCACGCCGAACTCGTGCAGCAGCCTGCCGATGATGCCTCCCATGAAGACCACCGGGATGAAGACCGCCGCCAGCGACAGGGTCATCGACAGGATCGTGAAGCCGATCTCCGCCGAGCCCCGCAGCGCCGCCGTGTAGCCTTTTTCGCCGGCCTCGAGGTGGCGGACGATGTTCTCGAGCATCACGATCGCGTCATCGACCACGAAGCCCACCGAGAGCGTGAGGGCCATGAGCGACAGGTTGTCGAGGTTGAATCCGAGCACGGCCATGCCGGCGAACGTGCCGAGCACCGCGATCGGCAGAGCGCACGAGGGAATGACGGTGGCGCTCACCCGGCGCAGGAACAGGAAGATCACTCCGACCACCATCGCGCCCGCGATGAGCAGCGTGAGCTGCACGTCGTTGACCGCCGCCCGAATCGACTGGCTGCGGTCGTAGAAGATGGTCATGTGGAGGGATGCCGGCAGCTGTGCCTGGAACTGCGGCAACATCTGTTTGATGCTGTCGACGACATCCATCGTGTTCGAGCCCGGCTGCCGCTGGACCGTTACCGTCACGGCGCGCTGGTCGTTGTACCAGTCGGCCGAGCGAACGTTTTCGACGCTGTCGACGACGCGCGCTACGTCGCCGAAGGTGACCGGAGCGCCGTTGCGCCAGGCGATGATCTGGCGGCGGAACTGCGCCGCATCGTTGAGCTGGCCGCCGGTGTGGATCACTACCGTCTTCGAGGCGCCGTTCAAGGAGCCGGAAGACTGGTCCGTGCTGGTTGCCGTGACCGCGGCGGCGAGGTCGTTCAGCGTCAGACCCCGCGCGGCGAGGGCGGCCGGATCGGCCTGGATGCGCACGGCGAATTTCGCCGGCCCGTGCACCTGCACCTGCGCCACTCCAGGCACCGTCGAGAGCTGATCGACCAGCACCGTGCGGGCATAGAAGTCGACCTTGGAGATGGGCAGGCTGTTGGAGGTCAGGATGACGTAGAAGACCGGCTGTGCCGTCGGATCGACCTTGGAGACGCTCGGGGGATTCGGCATGGCGGGCGGCAGCCGGCGCTGCACGCTGGCGATGGCCGCCTGCACGTCCTGCGCCGCCGCGTCGATGTTGCGGTCGAGCGCAAACTGCAGCGTTATGTCGGTCTGACCCTGGATGCTCGAAGAGGTCATCGACTCCACACCCTGGATTCCCGACATCGCGTTCTCGAGCGGTGTGGCCACCGCCGATGACATGGTGTCCGGGTCGGCGCCGGGCAGGAGCGCCTGCACGTCCACGGTCGGGAATTCCATGTTCGGCAGCTCGCTGACCGGCAGCAGCGCATAGCCGAACACACCGAAGATCACCAGCCCCGCCATGAGCAGGATGGTCATGATGGGCCGCTCGATGAACGGACGGGAGATGTTCACTGCAGCTGCGGCCGCGCCCGCGCGTGGGGACCGGCGGTCATCCCGCGGGCGCGGCGTCTTGCGGTCTGCCGCTCGGCGGCATGACCTGCACCGGGCCGCCCGGCACCACCCGCAGCTGTCCCTCGACGATCACTTCCTCGCCCGGCTGCAGCGCGCCTGCGACAGCCATGCTCCGCGAATCGTCGAACAGGACCTTCACCGGTCGCGTTATGGCACGGCTGCCGGCCACTACGTATACGTATGGTCCGTTGGGGCCGTCATTGAGAGCGTCGTCCGGCACCACCAGGGCGTGCGGAATATCGGCGAGTTGCACGACGACGTTCACCAGCTCACCGGGTACGAGCGACAGGCTGGTATTGGCGAAAGTCGCGCGCAATTCGATGGTGCCGCTCTGAACGGTGACCGCGTTGCTGATGAAGTCGACCGCGGCGGACACCGGCGCGCCGCCCGCCCCCTCGATGGTGGCCAGCAACGCGTGCGACTTCTGTCGCGCCTGTATGCGCGGCAGATCGCTCTGCGGCAAACTGAAAGAGAGCTTGACGGGCTGAACTTGCGCGATGCTGACCAGCGGCGTCGGTCCCGTCGCGTCCACCAGATTTCCGGGCTGCACCAGCAGCGGACCGGTCTTGCCCTCGATCGGCGAGCGGATCTGCGTGTAATCGAGATTGAGCTGCGCCAGGTGCGCCGCCGCGCGGTCCGCCGCGACGGTGGCTACGAGAGCATTGACGTTGGCAGCCGATGTATCCACCTGCTGGCCTGAGGCCGAATTCTGCTTGGCGAGCAGCCGGTAGCGCTGCTCGTCCCGCCGGGCGTTGCGCAACAGCGCCTCGTCGTGCAGCCACACCGCCCGGGCCTGCGCGTAGGCGGCCTCGAACTGCCGCGGATCGATCCGGAAGAGAAGCTGGCCCTTCGCGACGAATTCTCCTTCCCGGAAGAGGGCCGACTCGAGGGTGCCCTGAACGCGCGGCGTGACTTGCACGATCACGTTCGCCAGCACCGTACCGACCGTGTGCTCCACGACCGGCATGTCGCGACGCTCGACTTTCGCGGTGCGCACCGGCGCGGCGGGTTGCGGCCTTGCGTCCGCGGGGCGATGGGGGATCGCCCAATGCCACACGCCCGTCAGCGCCAGCGCCGCCATCGCGATCGCGGCGAGATGCCGCGGAGCCATGCGCAGGCGGCGGGACGCATGCTCCCTCTGCGGAGCCTCGCCTTCGCTAGCAGTACGTGGGTCTGATTCTAAATCCATCGCGTGCGGGCACGATTACGGGACCGGATTCACGCCCCGCGGCAGGTCCAGCCGCAGCACGATCGCAAGTTTTCCTGACGAAGTCCTGACGGTGATGCGGATGCGCCGCAAGCCGCGCGGCGGAGGGGCCCGGGAAGCCACGCGCTTGTCACGAAAGTGCAACAAGCGACCGGCATCCTGCGCACTTCACAGTTTGTAACGAGCCTCGCCCCAGGTCGCGCTGTGCCGCTCGCGCGGCGCGCGTGGGTAGATGCCGTCGCCATAAGGAGCTCTTCGACATGACCGATCGTCGTTTCCTCGCCGCCGCCGTTCGTTCCACCCTCCGCCGACCGCTGGCCGCCGCCGCGGCGGGCTTGCTCGCAGTGCACTGCCTCCCGGCGGCAGCGCAGGCGCAGGGCGATCCGGCCCAGGCAGGCAAGAAGGACGTCAACGCGCTGCAGGAAATCACCATTCAGGCGCAGCGCACCAGCGAGGCGGTCGCGCGCCTCGCGCAAATGCAGGCACCCAACATCATCGACATCGAGACCTACCAGACGATCAAGCAGCTGCCGGACGTCACCACCGCCGAGGCCGTGGAGCGCATCCCCGGCATCTCCCGCGAGACCGACGAGGGCGAGGCCCGCTACATCAACATCCGCGGGCTCGATGCGGATTATAACAGCACTACCTTCGACGGCGTGCGCCTCATGCCCACGAACAATGCCTCGCCGCTCGGCAACTACCGCGCCGTCACGCTGGATATCATACCCATCGGCATCGTCGGCGCCATCACCGTCACCAAGTCGAACCTGCCGAGCCAGGACGCCGAGGCTCTCGGCGGCACGATCAACATCACGCCCAAGACCGCGCCCCTCGGCGGCAAGCCCTTCCTCGAAGGCCGCGTCGGCGGCGGCTACGAGCCGCTGCGCAGCACGCCGGTCATCGATCTGCAGATCTCCGGCGGGACACGGTTCGGCGGCTCCGGCGCGCCTGCCGGCGGCCTGAGCGCCTACAGCGACAGCCCGTTCTCGGTCGTCGGAACGCTCGCCTACTACGAGGACAAGCGCGGCATAGACGACGTGGAGCCCGCATACATCAACAACGGTCCGACGGGTGCGGTGTATACCGGCCCGCTCTACAGCGCCATCAACGACCTCCAGCAGCGCGACTACGAGCTCAACCGCAAGCGCTACGCATGGAGCCTCAGCCTGAGCTACCAGCCGGATGCCGACCACGAGTACTACGTGCGCGGCTTCCAGACGGGCTACAGCGAGCGCTACTGGCGCAATTTCCTGGAGCTGATTCCCGACGGCAACCCGGCGGTCAACGGGGCCGGTCAGATCGTCGATACGCTGAACAACCCGGGAGCGATCAACATGTCGCTCCGCGACGAGCGCGAGACCGACAGGGAGCAGCTCTACATGATCGGCGGTCGGGACACCTTCGGGGGCGGCACGATCCTCGACTATCGCGCGGCGTTCACCGAGGGCACCTGGCACAAGCCCTACGACTACGGCTCGACGTTCTCTTACACCGATCCGACGGGTAACCCGAACATAGGTCTCACTTACAGCCCTACCGGGCAGGATCACACCCCACTCTACACGATCGCCGGCGCCGATTACCTGAACCCAGCCAACTACCAGCTCTCGGGCTTCGGCAACCAGTCGGCGTACAACTACGACAAGATGTGGACGTTCGCCGCCGATCTGGACCTGCCCGTCACCCTGATCGGCGGCGGCTCGTCCGAGGACCTCAAGCTCGGGGTGAGCGCGGAATTGCGCAAGAAGGGGACATCCACCTACACGACGTCCTACGCGACGCTGCCGGCGTTGACGCTGACTCAGGCCTCCGGGGGGAGCCCGCCGGAGAGCTATTACGACGGCCAGTACATGAATCCGCCCGACATCCGCCCGGGGTACCTGCAGTCGATCCTCGGCCCGGGCACCCAGGCCTACGGGGACTTCCTCGGCGACCTGCCGCAGTTCCTGATGGCCCACGAAGACATCTATGCCGCGTTCGCCCAGTATCACCTGCAGTGGGACAGATTCGGCGTGATCGGGGGCTTTCGCGTGGAGAACTCGCACGAGGACCTGCGCGCCTTCCAACAGGTCGGGATCGACGCGAATCAGAATGCGACCTACGCGCCGGTGCGGGCGGTCCACAGCTATACGAACGTGTTCCCGAGCCTCCAAGGCCGGTTCGCGATCCGGCCCAGGCTCATCGCGCGTGCGACCTGGTCCTCGACCATAGCCCGTCCCGGATTCAACCAGCTCACCCCGAGCCGCTCGATCGACCTGGGCGCCTACCAGGCCAACGTCGGCAATCCCGATCTGAAGCCGGCCTACGCCAACAGCTTCGATGCGGACATCTCGCAGTACCTGCCGCACGCGGGCGTCGTCTCGGCCGGCATCTTCGACAAGCAGATCAAGGACATGACCGAGCCGGATTTCCTCGGCTACATCGCCACGACCGCGGTGCACGGGTTCCCCTCGCCGATACCGGAGTACGGCTACAGCAACGTACCGCATTCCTATGCGCGCGGCCTCGAGCTCAACTACGAGCAGCGCCTCTCCTTCCTGCCGGGACTACTCGGCGGCTTGGGGGTGGGCGGGAATTACACTTACGTCGACTCGCGCACCACGGTACGGCGCACGGATCCCGTGAGCGGGAATGCGTATTACGGCCACGTGTCCATGGTCTCCACGTCGAAGAACACCTGGAACGCGACGGTGTTCTACGAGCGCAGCGGCCTGACGCTTCGAGTCGCGGCGTACTCGGTCTCGGCCGACCTCTTCGCGCTCGGGTCCGATCCGTCGACGGACATCTACAACGCGAAGCGGACCTACCTCGACTTCGGCAGCTCGTACGGCTTCTCGAAGCACTGGGAGCTCTACTTCAACGTCCAGAATCTGCTCAACACGCCGCACATGTTCTGGCAGGGCTCGGCGGACCGTCCGATCCAGCGGGAGTTCTACGGGCAGACCTACCAGGCGGGCTTTCGCTTCGATTACTGACGGCGCCGCAGCAGTGACCCTGCCGCGGCGCCGATCGCGCTTCAGGCGCGGTGCCGCGCTCAGTGCTTGGCCTGGAATACCGCAATGCAGCCTTGCGTGCAGTCGGCGACGGAAGTGTTGGCCTGGATCGGCACGAACACCTTGCCGGTCCTGGCATCCGCAGCGACGGAATGAGCCTTGGGGCCGGTCGGAAGGGCGGCGACCACCTGGTTGCTGCGCGAGTCGATCACGCCCAGCACCGGACCGCCCTTGTTGGCGACGGCCGCGAGGTAGTACTGGTGGCTGCGCGTGTCGGACCATACCTCGTCCGAGCCGCCGACCGGCACGTCCGCCTCGATCTTGCCGGAGCGGGCGTTCATGACGATCGAGTGCGAGGAAAAGCCCGCATCCACGGCATCGTCGCTGCAGCCGAGGAGCAGGTCGCCATGCGGCCCGAGCGCGAGGCCGGCCGGCATGCACTTCTGCACCGGCAGCATCTTGAGGAGCTCGTGGCTGCGCGGGTTGATGACTGCCACGGCGCCGTTGGCATCGACGTTGTCGACGACCGGGATGCTCAGGTAGATCCGCTTCGTGGCCGGATCGTAGAGCGGCTGTTCCGCACCGTCGGTGGCGTGCGGCAGCTCGAGGCGGCCGACGACCTTGCGCGTGCGGGTCGAGATGAAAGTGACGAATGGCGGCGCGTCGGCGTTGTTCACCGCCACGATCAGATGATCGTTCGGATCGTATGCGATCTCGTCCGTACGCTCCTTCCCGTTGGTTGGAATGCTGGCGATGACTTTCATCGTGCGGGCGTCGACCACTTTCACGGAGCTGTCGCCGTCGCTTGCCCAGAACTCGTGTGCGCCGACGGCTACCACGCCGTTCGGTCCCGCCAGCTTGGTGCCCGTCGCCTTGGCAAAGCCCGTGAAGCCGCCGGCCCGGCCGAGATACTTGTCCGTTGCGGCATCGAAGAAGTCGAGGCCGCCGTTCGAGCGGTCGGCCAGTGCGTATATGCCGTCCCGGTTCACGTACCCGATGTCGAATACCGCGAGCGGCTGACCGGGAACGTGCAGCGTCCCGACCCGCTCCAGGGAGTCCGCCGAGGACCCTGCCACCGCGGTCCCGGGAAGCAACGACAGGCTGGCTACGGTGGCGGCCAGCAGCGATATCAGGGAACTCGATTTCGGCACGGCTGCTCTCCTCATGTGTGTTGGAGCCGACGCACGATCCCAAGTTTTCCTGACGAAGTCCTGACGGTGACGGCGCCGCACCGCAGATCGAGCGCGGCGCGGCCGCTCGGGGGCGGCGCGGCCTGCGCCGGCGCGGTTCAGCCGGGCGCCTCGAGCGCGTACGGACCCGTTCGCAGCCGGGCGCCCAGGTGGCGGATGCAGAGCCGGGTGCGGCTGGAGTTCTCCGAGCGGATCTTGGTCACCGCCCATATGTCGGCGGACTGCCACAAGGCGGGCAGCACGCGCACGAGCTCGCCGCGTTTCAGGTTCTCGGCGACGTCCCAGTAGGAGCGCAGCATGATGCCGTGTCCCTCGATGGCCCACTGCCGCACTACGTCGCCGTGGTTCGAGGCGAGCGCCCCTTTCACGCGCACATTGCGGGTTCCGTCCGGGCCCTGCAGCGACCAGCGCCCGTAGGTCTCGTTGCGCTCACGGATGAGCAGACAGGAATGGCGCGCGAGGTCCGCGATCGCTGCCGGCTCGCCGCGGCGGCGGATGTATTCCGGGGCGGCGCACAGAATGCGCTTGCCGTGGGCCAGGTGGTGCGGCACGAGATGCGGCTCGCGGATGTCGCCGATGCGCACGTCGATGTCGATCTCTTCCTCCACCAGGTCGACCGAGCGGTCGACGATCTTCAGATCGATCTCGAGCTCCGGATGGGTCTTGCAGAGCTCCGAGAGCACCGGTGCGACATGATTGCGGCCGAGGCCGGAGCTGGCCGCGACGCGCACCAGGCCGCGGTAGTCGCGTCGTATTTCCTCGAGCGCGCCGTCGACCTGGTCGTAGGCGTCGAGCACACGCTGCGCCCACGACAGGATCAGCTCGCCGCGTTCCGTCAGGGCGACACGGCGTGTCGTGCGCAAAAACAACTTCGCGCCGAGCGCTTCCTCCAGCATGGCGATGCGCTTGCTGATGTAGGCCGGCGAGCTGCCGAGGTCGTCAGCGGCCGCAGCGAAGCTGGCGCGCCGCGCCGCGTGAATCAGGACGCGCAGGTCTTGTGGCGGGATATTATTCACGATCTGTGTTCTCCGAAAACACGCGCCCGGCGCGCTGCGCGCAAGCGGTAGAGGTAATCTCCGCCGCACCGCATCACATCGGCCGGATGCCATCGAAAGTAGAGGGGGGCCATGAGCAAATATAGGATAGCGCTGATTCCGGGCGACGGGATCGGCAGGGAAGTAGTGCCGGTGGGAACACGGGTCCTCGAGGCGGCGGGCAGCCGCTTCGGGATCTCGTTCGAGTGGGACGAGCGGCCCTGGGGCTGCGACTACTACCGCGAGACCGGCCGCATGATGCCGGCCGACGGGCTCGATGGGATCCGCCATCACGATGCCATCTACCTCGGCGCGGTCGGCTTCCCGGGGGTGCCGGACCACATTTCGCTCTGGGGGCTGCTGATCGAGATCCGGCGCAAGTTCGACCAGTACGTCTGCCTGCGTCCGATCCGCCTGATGCCGCACGTTGCCTCGCCGCTGCGGGACCGCAAAGCCGGCGACATAGACATAATGCTCGTGCGCGAGAATACCGAGGGCGAGTACTCCGATCGGGGACGTGTGTTGATGGAGGGCACGGAGGAGGAGACCGTCATCCAGGAGTCCGTGTTCACCCGGCGCGGAATCGATCGTATCGTCCGATACGCGTTCGAGCTCGCGTCCCGGCGTCCCCGCCGCAGGCTCACCTGGGGCACCAAGTCAAACGGCATGACGCTCTCGATGCCGTACTGGGACCACCGCGCCGCGCTCGTTGCGCAGGCATTTCCCGACATCACCGTGGATCACTTCCACATCGACATCCTCGCGGCGCATTTCGTGCAGCGCCCGCAGCATTTCGACGTGGTCGTGGCCTCCAATCTGTTCGGCGACATCCTCTCGGATCTCGGCGCGGCCTGCGCCGGCACCATCGGCATCTCGCCCTCGGCCAACATCAATCCCGAGCGGCAGTATCCTTCCATGTTCGAGCCGGTGCACGGCTCCGCGCCCGATATCGCGGGACGCAATATCGCCAATCCCATCGGACAGATCTGGTCCGGGGCGATGATGCTGGAGCATCTGGGACATCCGGAAGCGGCCGCTGCCGTCGTCGCCGCCATCGAGGAGCTGCTGCGCGCCGGCCCTCGAACGCGCGACCTCGGCGGCAGCGCGAGCACCGAGGAGGTCGGCCGGGCCATTGCCGCGCTGGTGCGCACGATCGATCCCGAGGCCGCGCAGCCACGCCACGCATAATGAAATGAAGTCACGGCGACAAGCGGGTCGGCGGCTGCGGATGCCGACGTTGCACACCCAGGTGCTGATCGGCATCCTGGCGGGCATCGCCGTCGGGTATGCGGCGCCGCATCTCGGGCAGTCGCTGAAGCTGCTCGGGGACCTCTTCATCCAGTCGATCAAGATGATCATCGGCCTGGTGATCTTCTGCACCGTGGTGAACGGCGTCGGCGGCATGGGCGACATGAAGAAGGTCGGCCGCGTCGGCGGCAAGGCGCTCGTTTACTTCGAGATCATGTCGACCGCGGCTCTGCTCTTTGGCGCGGTAGTCGCCAACGTCGTGCACCCGGGAAGCGGCTTCGACGTCAATCCGGCGAAGCTGGATGCTGCCGCGGTTGCCGGCTACGCCGGCGCGGCGCACGCGCAGAGCGTCGTCAAGTTCCTGATGAGCATCGTGCCTGCCACGGCGGTAGGAGCGTTCGCGCGCGGCGACATCCTGCCGATGGTGTTCATCTCAGTGCTCTTCGCGTATGTGCTCTCCCGGATCGGTGAGGCCGGTAAGCCGGTGCGCGCATTCGTCGACTCGCTGACCCACGTGGTCTTCGGCGTCATCAACGTGCTCATGCGCACCGCTCCGCTCGGTGCGTTCGGCGCCATGGCCTACACAGTGGGCCGCTTCGGCGTGGGCTCGCTCGGGCCGCTGCTCGGACTCATCCTCACCTTCGCGGCGGCCTGCCTGGTCTTTGTCCTGGTGTTCATGGGCGCCGTATGCCGCTGGATCGGCGTCAACATCTTCTCCCTGCTGCGCTATCTCAAGGAGGAGCTGCTGGTGACGCTCGGCTCCAGCTCTTCCGACGTCGCCATGCCGGCGCTGATGGAGAAGCTGCAGCACCTCGGCTGCGCGCAGTCGGTGGTCGGTCTCGTGGTGCCGACCGGCTACGTGTTCAACGCCGACGGGACGAGCCTCTACATGACGCTCGCCGCGCTATTCATCGCGCAGGCGATGCACATTCACCTGACGCTCGCGCAGCAGGTCGCCCTGTTCGGTGTCGCCATGCTGACTTCCAAGGGCGCGAGCGGCATCTCTGGCGCCGGCTTCATCGCGCTCGTCGGTACGCTTTCGGTGGTCCCGGACATCCCGCTCGCGGGCATGGCGCTGGTCCTCGGGATCGACCGGATCATGAGCACGCTGCGCGCGCTGGTGAACATCACCGGCAATGCCGTCGCGACGGTGGTGATGGCGAGCCTCGAGCGGGAGCTCGATCGCGAGCGCATGCGCCGCGCGCTCGGCGGCCTGGCCGTCGAGACCTATCCGATCGGGGGCGCCGGCGGGACGAGTCACACTCTGAGACGAGGGCATTGATTGTCATGAAGAGCTACATTTCGATCGCATCGCCGGGCCTGCTCTGCAGGCTCGGAAAACTCCGTGCGGGGGCCGCCACCGCCGCTGCCGCGCTCTTCTTCGCAGCAGTGCCCGCGTTTGCCGGCGGCACGCCCCCGGTGCGCTTGCTGCGGACGGTGCCGATGCCCGGAGTCCAGGGAGACTTCGATCATTTCGTGGCGGATGTACGGCGCAACCGGCTGTATGTCGCCACGGAGGATCATGCGACGCTGGAGGTGTTCAACCTGCACACCGGCGCCCTCATCACCGCGATCAGCGGTTTTGGCCAGCCGCACAGCATCGTGCTCAGCGACAACCGCCTGCTGGTCACCGACAGCGATGCCGGCGCCGTGAAGGTGCTGGATGCGACCAGCTACAAGGTGCTCAAGAGCATTCCGGCCGTGCCGCAGGCCGATGCGATGGTCTACGATCCGAGCGAGCATCTCATGTACGTCACCGGGGGCGGCGACGATGCGAAGCTCGACTACTCGCTGATCGGCGTCATCGACACCCGCCGTGAGGTGAAGGCCGGCGAGATTCGCATTCCGGCCTCGACCAACATCGAGTCGCTTGCCCTCGCGCCCGGCGGCAGGCTGCTCTACGTGAACATCCGCGACCACCACCAGATCGGCATCGTCGACCGGCATACGCTGAAGCTCGTGAAAACCTGGACGCTGCAGACGATTCGCCAGAACACGCCGCTCATCCTCGATACGCGCGATCGGCGTCTCTTCGTCGGCGGCCGCGGACCCGGCGTGTTCGCCGTGCTCGATCCGAGCGACGGACACGTAATAACGTCGCTGCCTGCGCCTGACGGTGTCGACGACATGTCGTGGGACCCGAAGTCCGGGCGAATCTACTTCCCCTGCATGGACGGACACCTGGCGGTGTTCCGCCGGCTCGACGCCGATCGTTACGAGTCGCTCGGCACCTTCCCGACCGGCTTTCGCGGCAAGACCGGGGTGCTGGTGCCGCAGGTCGAGCGGTACTTCGTCGCGGTGTCCGCGCACAACGGCGACCCCGCGAAGCTCTTCGTGTTCCAGGTCTTGCACGGCGGCAAGGGCTGAAGGCTCACTCACAGAAGGACAGCACACAATGCGCAGACGCGATTTTGGCAAGCTCTCGCTCGCCACCCTGGCCTCGACCCTCGCCGCCAACGGTGCCGGCCTCGGTACCGCGCGGGCGGCCGATGGGGCAGGGAACTGCCAGCCACCGTTTCCGGACGCCAAGGGACTCACTGCCCATGTCGCGGAGTTCGTGACGGGTACGGCCTACGAGGCGATCCCCGCGCAGGTCATCGAGCTCGGCAAGAAGTCGATCCTCGACGGCCTGGGGCTCGCGCTCGCCGGACAGCGGGCCGAGTCCGGTCCGATCATGCTGCGCTACCTCGACAGCCTCGCCGCCAAGGGCGACGCGACGGTCATGGGCACGGGGCGCACCGCGCCGCCTCAGTTCGCCGCGCTGGTCAACAGCGTCGCGATCCATGCCGAGGACTTCGACGACACGCAGCTGTCGGCCGAGAAGTCGAAGACCTACGGCCTGTTGATGCATCCGACCGCGCCGGTGCTGCCGGCGGCGCTGGCGCTCGCCGAGCTGCAGGGCTCCTCGGGCAAGGATTTCATGCTCGCCTACCACCTCGGGGCGGAGGTCGAATGCAAGATTGCCGAGGCGATGGCGCCGCGCGCTTACGAGGAGGGCTTCCACACGAGCGCGATCTGCGGGCCCTTCGGCTCCGCGTCGGCCTGTGCGCGCCTGCGTCGCCTCGATACGAAAACGACCCAGATCGCGCTCGGCATCGCGGCGAGCACCTCCGGCGGGCTGCGCGAGGAATTCGGCACGATGACCAAGCCGCTTCAGGTCGGTCGCGGCGCCGAGGATGGCTATTCCTCCGTCGAGCTCGCAGTTCTCGGCTGGACGGCGGCAGATAACATCCTCGAGGCGGAGCGCGGATTCATGCGCGCCGTCGCCGGGACCTTCGACGCGAAGTGGATCCGGGGCAAGCTCGGAGCGCCGTGGACCTTCGCCTGGCCCGGCGTCTCCATCAAGCCCTATCCCTCGGGATCGCTGACTCATCCGGCCATGACCGAGATGGCGGCGCTGATCCGCCAGCACGACGTCAAGCCCGATCAGGTCGCACACGTCGAGGTGGGCGCCAGCGCCAACAACGTACAGACGCTGCTCTATCACGAGCCGAAGACCGGCCTGGAGGGAAAGTTCAGCATGGAGTTCTGCATGGCGATCCTGCTGCTCGAGCGCAAGGCCGGGCTGGTCGAGTTCCAGGACGCCGTGGTCAATCGCCCCGATGTGCGGGCGATGATCCGGAAAGTGCGTTTCTACGTCGACCCGCAGGCCCAGGCGGCGGGCAACGACAAGATGATGTCGATCATCAGGATCACGTTGAAGAATGGAGACGTGATCACCGGACAATCGAGCTTCGGCAAGGGCAGCCCTGCCAATCCGATGTCATATGACGAGGTCGCCGAGAAGTTCCGCGGCTGCGCCGAGTTCGCGCAGTGGCCGACGCAGAAGGCGGAGGCCATCGTGCAGTTCGTCCGCACGTTGGAGTCGCAGTCCGACATGAGGAAGCTCACGAGTCTATTGCGAGCCTAGATCGCGGCCCAAGGTCGCGGCCATCCGCACAGGAGCAGGAAGGGAAGCTCGGGAATGCCGTAACAGTCACTCAATCCGTGGGCCGGTGTGCCCGCCTATCCATTGTTAGAGGGGGAATGATGAAGAAGTTCACTCGACGAGGGCAGGGCACAGAAGCCGTGCTGCTGTCCGGTATCGGTCTCCTTTGCGCCGCGCAGGGGCACGCCCAGACTGTCCCGCCGGCTCCCGCCGACTCGACCACGCCTCTCGCACAGGTAGTCGTCACCGGCACGCTGATTCCGACCTCGCCCGACGCGGCCGCGGTCCCGGTCACGGAGCTGGATGCCGCGCAGCTGCAGCAGGCCGGCGTGACCAACAACGCGCTCGACATGTTGCGCAAGTCGATGCCGGCCTTCGCCGGCCGCACCAACCAGGGCACGAGCAACGCGCAGAATCGCAACCTGTTCACGGCCGGCGGCTCGCAGATGGAGCTGCGCAACATGCCCACACTGGTGCTGGTCGACGGGGAGCGCCTGGCGATCGACGGCGTCGCCGGATTCAACGGCAGCAAGGACTTCGTCGACGTCAGCCAGATCCCGGCTGCCGCGCTCCAGCGCGTTGACGTACTCAGCGATGGCGCGTCCTCGCTCTACGGCTCGGACGCCATCGGCGGCGTGGTCAACTTCATCCTGAAGCGCAACTATAACGGGGTGACCGCCGGTGGCACGTACGGCGGCGCGTCAGGCGACTATCGCGAGGACTCGGCGTTCGTCACCGCCGGCTCGGACTTTGGCCCGATCAACGTTACCGCGACTCTCAGCTATTCCAGGAGCACGCCGCTCTGGCAGTCCGCGCGCTCGTTTGCGAGCCCCATTTATGGTGTGACCACGGGAACCTCGCTGCCGGGCGTGGTGGGCGGCGGCAACTACGCTCTGTCGCCGAGCCTGTTGGCACCCAACGTCCCGAGCGGCGTCAACGCGACTGCGGGGAGTTATGCGCAGCTCGCGGCGCAGGGCGTGTATTCCCCCACCAGCAGCCAGGCCCTGGCGAACGGCTTCAACTATGCCCCTTATGCGATGCTCCTGCAGGGCGAGGTGCACAAGAATTTCGCGGCGACCATCACCTCGAGGAGCTTCTTCGATGGCCGACTGAAGGCCTTCGGCGACGTCATGCTGTCGCAGAACCAGGTGCAATCGACCGCCTGGCAGACGCAGGGCGCGCCCTTCTCGGTCGCTACGCTCAGTGTGCCGGCCGGAGCACCCTACAACCCGCTGACGACCGCAGCGAGCGCGGTGACGTTCGCCGATGCGGCCCTGCCGAAGGGCGTGTACGACACCACGGATGCCTCGCGCGTGACCCTGGGCCTGAAGGGCAAGCTGTGGGGCGGATGGTTGTGGCAGTCGAGCGTCGATTACAGCGAGAGCAAGCTGAACGAGGACGACACGAACCTCCTCTACAAGCCGAACGTGCCGCTGGCGGTTGCGGGCGGCTTTGACGCCAACGGCAATCCGGTTGCGGGCGGCGCGTTCAGCAAAGTGTATCCGGGCTATTCCATCCACAATACCCCCGTGCTGCAGGCCGCCCTCGATCCGTTCGCGGTCGGCGGCTACGCGGCCGGCTCGCTCGCCAATCTTTTTGGCACCGAGATATTGCACGGTGACAGCAAGCTCTACTCCTGGGATGGACACATCGAGGGCGCAATGTTGCATCTGCCGGCGGGCGCGATCGACGTGGCGGCCGGGCTCAACTGGCGGCGGGAGCAGGTCTCCGGCTCGCCCGACCCCAATGGCCGCGTCACCGACCCCGTGACCGGCTCCGCCACCGGCAACGACCAGAACTGGAGCGGCGGCGTCTTCACGGACCCGTTCAGCCACGGTCGTGACGACAGCGCGGTGTATGCGGAAACCCGCGTGCCGATCACCTCGGGCAGCATGCGCTTGCCGCTGCTGCATCAGTTCGACCTGGTTGCCGCCGCCCGCTTCGAGCACTACAGCGACGCCGGCAGCGCCACCACGCCGAAATTCGGCTTCCGCTGGGAGCCGTTCGACGGGCAGCTCATCATTCGCGGCGACTACACGAAGTCGTTCGTCGCACCGCCGCTGTATCAAGCTTACGGACCGTTCGATCTGCGCACCGCCGCGGGAAGCATCATCACCTCGGTGCTCGGCGGGAATTTCGCCGACATGGGGGCCACCAGCTTCAACGCCGAGGATGGAGCCAATCCGTTGCTGGCGCCGGCCACCGCGGTGTCGCGCTCCTTCGGCTTCGTGTTCCGGCCTGATTTTGCCAAAGGATTGTCGGTGACCGCGGACTTCTCCTCGATCAACCTGTACGGCTTCGCCGGCGGGATCGGTTTTGCGCCCATCCTCAGCTCGGTGAACGCCCTCGGAGCGGCTTCACCCTTCTTCAACAACGTGGCCGTCGGGCAGTACCCCAATCTGGGCGGCAGCGATCCGTTCACCCACCCGGGAGACCTCCAGGCGTTCCTCACCAATCCCAGTACGGGCCTCGGCGACCCATCCAAGGCTGCAGACCTGTACGTGGTCGATCGCTTCACGAACCTCGCGGTGCTCAGAGAGCGCTCGTGGACGGTCGGGGCGACGTACATCTTCCCCTGGACGAAGTATGGTACGTACACGTTCTCGACCAATGGTGCAGTGTTCAACTCGTTTTCGTTCCTGGACGGGGTCGGCGATCCCGCCATCCAGTACGCGGGCAACGCCAGCAACAGCGGCGTGTTCGCCGGCTCCCTGCCCAAGTACCGCTTCTACTCGACGCTCGACTGGGTCTACGGCAGCTCCGACCTGACGCTGGGCAACACCTACGTGTCATCAGTCAAGGACCGGGGCCTCAACGGCACCACCAGCCCGGGCATTCCCATCCGCAGCTACAGGACGTGGGACCTGCGCGGCGCGCATGACTGGAGTCTCGGAGGCGCCGACAGCGACCGCAAGCTCACCGTCGCGCTGGGTGTGAACAATCTGGGCAACAGCATGCCGCCGCTCGCGCCGCGGGCTTTCGCGAATACGCACACGAATGCGGACATCGGAACGTATTCCCCCATCGGCCGGCTGGTCTACGGCAGCGTGCAAGTGTCGTTCTGACGGGAGTGACGGCATGCGCATCCTGCTCGTCGAAGACGAACCTCAGGTAGCGAGTTTCATCGCACGGGCGATGCGCGAGGATTCGTACGCGGTCGACATATCGGAGCACGGTGCGCATGCGTTGGAGATGGCGTCGATGAGCACCTTTGACGCCATTCTCCTCGATGTGCGATTGCCAGGGCTGAGCGGCATCGAAGTCTGCAGCCGCCTGCGGCAAAGCGGTATCGACAGTCCGATTCTGATGCTGACGGCGCGTACTCTGGTCGGCCAGCGCGTCGAAGGCCTGGACGCGGGCGCGGATGATTATCTGACGAAGCCTTTTGCGTTGGCCGAGCTGCGCGCCCGGGTTCGAGCCCTCATCCGCCGCGGATTCAACAAGAGCGCTCCAACGCTGCGCTGCGGGGCGTTGGAGCTGGACCGCCATCGGCGTTGCGCCAGGATCGGCAGCAGCGCCGTGCATCTGACGTCGAAGGAATTCGCGCTGCTCGAGTTCCTGCTGATGCGCGCGCCGCGGACCGTGAGCCGCACGGAAATCATCGAGCACGTCTGGGACTCCCGCTTCGACGGCGGCACCAACCTCGTTGAGGTCTATATCAAGCGATTGCGCGAGAAACTTGCGCAGCAGGGCGCAACCGTGCTGATCCATACTGTGCGTGGCGTCGGATACGGCCTGCGCGACGCTGAGTGATCCGCGGTCACACGCTTCGGCTACGCATGATGGCGTTGTTCGCTATCATAGTGGCCGTTCTGCTCGCCGCGTCGGATCTGGCGTTTTATCTGCTCGTGCGCCCCGCCGTGCGCGCACAGTTGGACCGCGAGCTGGTGGTTGCCGCGGCCCCGCTCGCGAGGGAGCTCACCTCGGAGCTCCACAGCCGCGCCGTGAGCGAGCTCGACGCCCCCGACGAATACGTGGAGCTCCTCGACACGAGGGGACACGTCCTGCAGCGGTCGCGGAACCAGCCCGGCGCTGCTCTGGGTGTGCCCGCGCCGCCGCGCATCGTGAGGCGACCGGAGTTCCATGACCTGCGCGATCCGAGCCTGGGGCAGCTGCGGCTGGCGCTGCTGCCGCTGCAGGCGCGATCCGGTCCGGTGCTGCTGGCCATCGCAATGCCGACGAGCGATTCCCGGGAGATTCTGCGCGAGTTGCGCACGCTGGGCCTCGCGCTCTGGTGTCTGAGCCTGCTGGCGACCCTGGGCGTATCCGCGCTTTACGTCGGCAGGAGTCTGGCGCCCATCCGCGAGCTGACGCGCCATGCGTCGGATACTAGCGCGCGAGTGGGGCGCGTGGACCAACGGGCGCTCTGGACGCCACTTGCGGTGCCCGACCCCGACAGTGAATTGGGCAGATTGGCCGATACGTTCAACCATCTCTTCGTGCGCGTCGATCGGGTCCTGCGGCAGTTGCAGCAGTTCGTCTCCGACGCCTCGCATGAGCTGCGGACGCCTCTCTCCGTGCTCAAGGGCGAGACCGAGCTGCTGCTTGCGGCGCCGCGCGGAGTAACCGAGTACCAGCGGACTCTGCGCGTGATGGACGGCCAGTTGAACAAGCTCAATCGCATCGTCGAGGGCCTGTTCACCCTGTCCATGGCCGACGCGGGCGAGCTGCGCCTGATTCGCGGCCCGCTGTATTTGAACGAGGTGTTGGAGGACGCCTGCGCACTGGTGGAGGCGCGCGCGGCCACCAGGAGGATCGCAATCAGGCGCGATCTCAAACGGGAGTTGAGCTTCGTCGGCGACGAGGCGTTCCTGCAGCAGCTGTTCCTGATATTCCTCGACAACGCCATCAAATACTCGCCGCCCGACACCGAGATCGCGGTGAGCCTGACCATCGCGGGCAGCCTCATACGCGTGCATTTCCGCGATCAGGGGTTCGGCATCGCGCGCGAGCATCTCGAGCACATCTTCAAGCGCTTCTACCGTGCAGCTCGGCCGGGCTGCAACGAGACCGGAAGCGGCGGTCTCGGCCTGGCCATCGCCCAGGCGATTGTGCGCGCCCACGATGGCGGCAGCATCGAATGCGAAAGCGAGGAGGGCGCAGGGTCCACGTTCACGGTGAGCCTGCCGGTGAGTCCGGCGGCGGCCCGTGCGTCCGAGGTATAGAGGACGCAGGGGCCGCCGGGCCACAGAGGGGTCTGCAACCGGGAGCTCAGAGGAGTCCCGGCAGGACCGGGGTCTTCTCCATCTTGACCGACTGCAGAGCCTTGGGGTCGAGCCCCAGCACCGCCATGATCGTGGGCGCCACTTCGGTCGTCGGTACAGGCGTCTTGATTACCGTCGCCTTGAAGTGCGGGTTGGCCAGCAGCAGCGGTACGTTCACATCCTCCGTATAGAAGCCGCCGTGCTCGGCGATCTTGGTCGACTTGGGGCTTGCATAGAAGACCCCGAGCAAGGGCTTGACGATGAGGTCCGGAGTACGCGGGTCCTTGAGCGGATCGTTGAACTGCAGCTTGAGCGCCTCTCCCCAGACGACCTCGTTGATGGCGGCCTTGCTCCTGTTCTGCGGCGACATCAGCATGGCTGCGACTTTCGCCGTCTGACTCTGGTCCTTGAGCCACAGGAAGGCTTCGGTATCTGCCACGGACTTCACCACGTTGTCGCCGATCATGTCGGGAAGGAGGTCCTCGTCGATGTTGCGTGCGAGCCGCCGGTCGAAGGGGGAATCGCCGTGGACCGCGGTCACGATGACCAGGGTCGAGGAGAGGAGATTGCGCTTTTTCAATTCCGCGACGATTCTGCCGAGCGACTCGTCGGTGTGCGCGAGGGCATTGAGGACCGCGGGGGTCGGCGTTCCGTCGCCATCCAGGTAGCCGCCGCCATTCGGCTCCTTCTGCTCCACGGCCATCGCCTGGAAGGTCATGCCGAAGATGCCCGGCGTGCCCACGCGGTGCGTGCGGTCGTGGTCGTAGCCGTCGATCTCGTTGATGATCGCCTGCACTCTCTGGTCGTCGACCGACTCCGTGCGCGCGATGTTGCTCGCTATTGCGCCGGTGCCCTCTTCGCGGATGTAGAGATCCTCCACGCCGTGGCCGGTGTGTCCCTCCACTATCTCACAGGCCCAGTGCTTGTCGGACCAGGCGGTGCGCATGCCGGCGGCCTTGGCCACGTCGAAGATGGTGTTCACGCGCAGGAACTGGTGCGGGTACACCGGCTTGCAACCGTTCTTCGGGTCGCGCGGCAGCTTGGCCTCGTTGATGCCGCCGCCGCCGTCGATGCGTGTGACGTCGTTGTCGAGCTTTTCGTCGAATACGTACTCGCTGCCCACGCTGGAGCAGTTCGAGCCGGCCGCGGAGAGCGTACGGTCGTAGCCTTCGTCATACCAGACTCCGGTCGAATTCGGCGTGCCGCCGGTCATCAGCGACATCATTCCGGGAAAGAAGTCTCCGATCGGCAGACTGGCCTGAGTGTAGGTCAGGGACATGCCGCTCAGCTGCGCCAAGGCGGAATCCGGGTAGGCCTCGATGTAGCGCGCGACGTCCACTGCGTGCGCGCCGTCGATGCTCACCATGAGCACGTGCTTGAAGGATGGAGCGCCTCGAACGCGCTGGGCGGCGGTGCCGCTCGTGACTGCCATTGATGCAGCCAGCACGGTCACACATGTTGCAAGCAACTTTCGCATTGACTTCCCCCTCCAGCCGATGGGCTGGCGATCTGGCGGACACGATCCTACAAGGCACGGGCCGTGACAATGAAATGGAGATTAATATTCGCTAATGTGCTCGGCCGCGCCGCATCGCGCAGATCATCCCACCTTTCGCGGCGGGCTGAGCCCGCCAGCGCGTGTTTTCTGAATACACAGACCGTGAATAATGAGGACCGGCGCGTGCCCCGGCGCGAGCGCGCTGCGGGAACGGTCCGCTAGACGGCTGCCGGTGATAGGTACGGCGAGGAGGCGAGCGCGGGCAGATGCACGACGACGCATCCCAGCCCGGGAAGAAAATGAGCATCGCCGCCGTGGCTGCGCGCGACGTGACGGACGATAGCCAGCCCGAGCCCGGAGCCGGGTGTCTCGGCGTGCAGCTTGTAGAAGCGCTGGAATACCGACTCCTCCTGGCCCAGCGGTACGCCCGTCCCCTCATCGCGCACCTCGATGACGATGAGGGCGGGGTTGTCGCTGGCGGCCTCGATTCTTGCCGTAACGGTACCGCGGCCGTGGACGAGCGAATTGTCGAAGAGGTTGCGGACCATGTCGCGCAGATCGTCGGCGTGGCCGCGCATGAGGACTGCATCCGGGACGTCCACCTCCAGATGCCTGCCTTGCGCTTCGATCAGCGGCAGTACGAGTGCAGCGGCCTCGCGTACCAGGCGCGACAGGTTGATGACGGGAAGCTCCTCGGCGCGCCGCTCGCTGGAGAGCGCCTCCTTGCGCGCGAGGTCGATCAGCTGATTGACGAGCCTTCCCATCTGACTCAACTCCCGCTCGACCGACGGCCAGTCGATCGTGCCGGTCAGGCGTGCCCGCTGCAGGCGCAGATTCAACACCGCGAGCGGAGTCCTGAGCTCATGGGCCGCGTCGGCCGTCAGCCGCCGCTCGGCGGAGTAGGCTCGGGACAGGCGATCGAGAGCGCCGTTGACGGCCTCGACGAGCGGCCGGATCTCCGTCGGCAGGCCGGTCGGTGAGATGCGCAGGTCCGGCAGGCGCGGCCCGACCTGCGCGGCCTCGCGCGAGGCGTGCGCGATCGGGCGCAGGCTCCAGCCGCTGATCATCCATATGAGGCCGAGCCCGAGAAGGGCGAAAGGAATGAGAATCAGGGCATGTTCGGACTCCTCCTCGAAGAGACTGTCGACCAGTACGTCGCGATCGACGTGCTGGCGGGCAACCTCCATGGTGGTCTCTTCCGGTCCTCTTGCGGTGACGACCGCCTGCTGCGTGCGCCCGATGCCGGTGAACTCCACCGGTCCCAATTCGCGGTGGCCTTTCACCGGCACGAATTGCAGGGGGCCCGGCAGATTCGCCGACCAGGCGATCGGCCGGCGCTCGCGATCGAACACGGTAAAGGTGAATTCACGCGAGGGATCGGCGTACACCTGGCGCCAGTTGCTCTGCAGGACCACTTCGACGGAGCCGTCGGGGCGCTCCTGCAGAGCCTCCAAGAGCTCATGCGCCTGGTTCTCGAGCGTGTGCTCGTGCAGCCCTTCGATGACGTTGTCGACGCTCCAGCGGTACGAGGCTATCGACGCGCCGAGGCCGAGCGCGAACACGGCGAACATCGCGCCGAGGAGCCGGACCCGCAGACTATGAGTGCGGCTCAATCCGGGCCGCCCTCGACCAGGCGGTAGCCGATGCCCCACTTGGTCTCGATCTGCAACGCTGCGTGCGCAGCGGCGAGCTTGCGTCGCAGGCGGGAGACGGCCGCCTCCAGTGCATTGGCGCTGCCGGAGTCCTCGAGCGCATACAGCCGGTCCTCCAGGCGGTCCTTGGTGATCACCTGCCCGGGGACACGCATCAACTCCTCGAGCAGCGCCGCCTCGCGGCGCGTGAGCTCCAGCGACTTGCCGAAGGCGGCGGCTTCCCGGGTGACGCTGTCGAAAGTCACGCCGCCGAGCGAGTAGGTGTTGCCGCGGGGATTGCCGGAGCGGCGCAGCACGGCGCGCAGCCGCGCCTCGAGCTCGAGCAGGTTGAAGGGCTTGACGATGTAGTCGTCGGCGCCGGAGTTGAGACCCAGGAGCCGGTCATCGATGCTGTCGCGCGCGGTCAGGATGATCGCCGGGAGATCCGTCCGGGAGGAGCGCAGCGAGGCGAGGACCTGTATGCCGTCGAGATCCGGCAGCCCGAGATCGAGGATCACCGCATCGAAGCGTGCGACTGCGGCCGCCGCGATCGCATCCTCGCCCCGGCTCACCGCATCGACCGCGAAGCCGCGCTCCTTGAGATGATCGGCGATCATCTCCCGCATGGCCCGGTGGTCTTCGAGCAGCAATACCCGCATAAAGAGAGCTCCGGCGTGCGATGCGCCTGCTGATATTATCGCCAATCTCTGACGAAGAACTGACCGCGGCCCCCGCGGCGCGCGTCAGGACTTGGTCAGCAATGAACTTCATTCTATGCCGCCCTGAAGCTCCACCGAATCCGAGCGTATCCGTAACGAAGGTGATGGCCATTCTCGCAAGACGCCGGCAATCGATACCCAGCAGTGGCTGTTCGACTCCGCAGCAGGGCTGCGGGACCCCCCGGCAGCGTCCCGGTGCCCGGATGCACCGGCCGAGCCGCATCGTGCGCTGGCGCGGCCTGGCGGTGGCGCTGGGCAGCGCCGCGCTGCTCGACGCCTGCGCGCTCTACCACCAGCTTCCCCTGCCCGCGCACCCGGACCTCGCCGGACAGGTGAGCCAGCTGCGCAACCAGCTGCCGCCCGTGCCGGGCGAGGCGCAGCGGACCATTGCGACCGACAAGCCGCTCGACCTCGACGATGTCGGGCTCCTCGCGGTGCTCAATGACCCGGATCTGCGCGCCGAGCGGGGAACCATCGACGTGGCCCGGGCGCGGCTGCTGCAGGAATCGCTGCTGCCAAACCCCTCGGCGAGCGTGAGCTATACGCCGATCATCGGCGGCCACGATATCGCGCCCGCGTGGGCGGCGTCGCTCACGGAGGATCTCAAGGCGATCCTGACTTATCACACCCGCAAGAAGTCGGTGCGCTTCCAGCTCGAGCAGGTCAACGCCGACCTGCTCTGGCAGGAATGGCAGGTGGCGCAGCAGGCGCGGATTCTCGCGCTGGACCTGTACTGGGGCGGGCTGTCGGCCGCGCTCGCCGAGCGCCAGCTCGAGCTCCTCGACCGGGAGGTGAAGGAGGTCCAGGACGCAACCCGGACCGGGGCTCTCGACTTCACGGCGCTCGCGCCGCTCCTCGCTGCCAAGGCGAGCGCCGCCCAGACGGCCGCCGCGGTCAACCTCGCCCAGCTGCAGGGCTGGCAGCAGCTCGATGCGCTTCTCGGGCTGCGGCCCGATGTGCGCTTCGACATCGCCCCGCCGCAGGTCGCACCGCTGCCGCCCGATCTCGATGCCCTCATTGCCGCGCTGCCGCAGCGCCGTCCGGACCTCGTGGCGCTGCAGCTCGGCTACCACTCCGCGGACGAGACCGTGCGCACCGCGATCATCGGCCAGTTCCCGGCGTTCGTCGCCGGCTACCAGTGGGGACAGGACACCACCAACGTGCGTTCGGGCGGCCCGACCGCGAGCTTCGACCTGCCGATCTTCGATCGTAACCAGGGACAGGTCGCTCAGGCGCGCGCCACGCGGCTGCAGCTGCAAGAGCAGTACGAGGCTCGGCTCGATGCCGCGGACGGCGCCGCCAGAGGCCTCGCGAGCCAGATCAAGCGGCTGACGAGCGATACGCAGGAGGCCGAGCGCGCGGCCACCGACGCCGAGGCGCAATCGAAGTCGGCCCAACAGGCCTACGCGCAGGATGTCCTGGATCAGCGCTCGCTCGCCGATTTCGAGAGCACCGCGCTGCAGCGGCGCATCGAGGCGATGACTCTCGAGCGCTCACTGGGCGAGGCACGCATCACTTTGACCGTCGATCTCGGGCTCGGACTGCCGCAGACCCGGATCGCCACTTCCGACCCGAGGAAACTATGATCCGCAGACCGATTGCCTGGGCCGCCTGTCTGGGGCTCAGTGCGGCGATGGCGTTGACCCTCGCCCAGGCCGACGATGGCGATTCCAACTCGAGCGTGCTGGTGACGCTCTCGCATCTCAAGGAGGGGAGCCTGCCGAGCGTGGTGATCGGCTACGGCACGGTGGGAGCGGCGAGCTCGGGACGGCAGACGATCATGGCGCCACAATCGGCCGTGATCGGGCGGATCTTCGTGCGCCTCGGCGAGCAGGTCCCTGCGGGTGCGCCGCTCGTCGAGCTCGTTCCGAGTCCCGCATCCGCTGCCTCCTATCTGCAGGCGAAGTCGGCGCTCAGTGTCGCGCAACAGCTCGTGGCGAGCACTCAAAGGCTCGTAGCCTTGCACTTGGCGACCGCGCAGCAGCTGGCAGACGCCGGCAAAGCGGAGTCCGATGCCCGCTCGCAATTGAAGGCGCTGCAGATGGTGGGCGCGGCGGGACCTCACGTCGCGCGCGCCCCGTTTCCCGCGATCGTGATCGCCCTTGCCGCGACTCCCGGCGCCATCGTCGCCGAGGGTGCGGCGCTGCTCGATCTGGCGGCGCCCGGCCGGCTCGTACTGACGGTAGGCGTCGTGCCGGCTCAGGCCGCGGCGATCGCGCCGAATGATTCCGCGACCATCAAGCTGGTGGGCGGGGAAGTCTCCGCGACGGGCCGGGTGCTGGTGCGCGGTGCGGTCGCCGAGTCGGATACGGGCCTCGTGCCCGTGGATATCGCGTTGCCGCCCGGGAAGTTTCTCCCGGGCGAGATGGCCGAGGCGGCCATCACCACCGGCGAGCTGCACGGCTACGTCGTGCCGCACGATGCCATCCTGGTGAACGACAGCGGCGCCCCATACGTCGTCCAGGCCGTGAACGGGACGGCCAAGAAGGTCCCGGTGCAGGTGCTCGGGACCCACGGCGATCAGGATGTGATCACCGGCGCGCTCGACGGTCGCGCGCCGCTCGTGCTCGCGGGCAACTATCAACTCGACAACGGCATGAAGATCCGGCTGGCCGATCCAGCGACGGACAAGGGCGCGCAATGAGCTTCGCAGACTGGATCGAGCGGCATCGCCGCTCGCTCCTTTTCGTCGCGTTCGCACTGGCGATCGCCGGCATCTTCGCGGCGATATCCCTGCCGGTCGGTCTCTTCCCGGTGACGAGCTTTCCGCGCATCCGCGTGGAGGTGAGTGCGGGCGCCATGCCTGCGCGGCAGATGCTGGTCACGGTGACCGAGCCTCTCGAGCAGGTGGCGCGCGCCGTCTCGGGGGCAGAGGACGTGACGTCGACGACCTCGCGGGGCTCCGCCGAGATCTTCGTCTCCTTCCCCTGGGGCTATGACATGAATCAGGCGCTGCTCGCGGTCGACGCGGCATTCGCGCAGCAACTGCCGGCCCTGCCCCAGGGTACGACCTACGACATCATCCAGATGAGCCCGAACGTCATCATGCCGTTCGTCTCCTACGCGCTCATCTCGAAGACCATCAAGCCAACCGAGCTGCGCCAGCTCGCCGAGTACCAGATCGTGCCGCTGCTCACCGGAATCCCCGGAGTGAGGCGGGTCGGCGTGCTGGGTGGCGAGACGCCCGAGGTTCAGGTATCGGTCAACCCGCAGAAGCTGCGCGCCTACGGGCTGACGCTCGCGGACGTGTCGCAAGCCATTTCCGCCACCAACACCATCGATGCGGTGGGCAGGCTCGAGGACAATGACCTGCTCTACCTCGCGATCAGCGACAATGCGTTCACCTCCGTCGAATCGGTGAGCAACGTGGCGCTGCATACCGGACCTGACGGCATCATCCGGCTTGCCGACATCGCGACCATCAGGATGGGCTCGGTACCGCAATGGCTGCTAGTCGACAACAACGGGCAGCCGGCGGTCACCTTCGACGTCTATCAGCAGGACACCGCGGACTCGATCACCCTCCAGAAGGAGGTGAGCCAGCGGCTCGCCGGCTTCATGAAGACTCAGCCGCAGGCGATCCATCTGTTCAAGTGGTATGACCAGACGCAGCTCGTCGGCTCCTCGATCTCGGCCCTGGAGGAGGCGATCCTCATCGGCCTGGTGTTCGCGGCGATCGTGCTGTTCGCCTTCCTGCGCAACTGGCGAGTGACGGCCGTCGCGATGATGGTGGTGCCGCTATCCGTGCTGATCACGGTGATGCTGCTGTCGACACTGGGCATGACCTTCAACATCATGACGCTCGGCGGCATCGCGGCGGCGATCGGCCTGCTGATCGATGATGTGATCGTCATGATCGAGCACATCGCCCGGCGAACCGGCGTGCCAGGTATCGAGAATCCAGAGCAGACCGTGCTCGAGGCGGCGCGCGAGTTCCTCTCGCCTCTGCTGGGATCGAGCCTCGCGACCACGGTCATCTTCGTCCCGCTCGCCTTCCTCTCGGGAGTGACCGGGGCGTTCTTCAAGTTCCTGTCGCTCACCGTGGCCTCGGCCCTCATCATCTCCTTCATCCTGACGGCCTTCACCGTGCCGCTGCTCGCGCGCGGCATGATCGACTTCGGCAAGTTCCAGGATCCCTCGCACGGCAAGGAGACATGGCTGAAGCGGACGCATGGAAGGGTGCTGCGCAAGCTGTTCGATCGCCCGCTGCTGCTGCTGCCGGGGCTGCTGGTGCTCGGCATCGTCGGCTACATTGGCTATCAGAACGTCGGCAGCGGCTTCCTGCCGAAGATGGACGAGGGTGGGTTCGTGCTCGATTACCTCGCCGCCCCCGGCACTTCCCTTCAGGAGACCAATCGCGAACTTGCTCAGGTCGAGAACATCCTGAAGCACGATCCTTACGTCTTCACTTATTCGCGCCGCACCGGCGCGGGGCTCGGCGGCGACCTGGTCGAGTCGTATCAGGGCGACTTCTTCGTCCGTCTCGTCGACCCGTCGAAGCGGCCCGACATCTGGAAGGTCATGGATGACATCAATGCCAAGGTGACGACGCTGGTGCCCGGAATCGACTTCGACACCCATCAGCTGATGGATGACATGATCGGAGACATGGTCGGCCGGCGTCAGCCGGTTGTCATCTCGCTGAGCGCCAAGGATCCGTCGGTCCTTGCTGACGTTGCGAACAAAGTGGCCGACGCCATCGGCAAGGTGCCTGGCATCCAGCCTGCATCGGTCAACAACGGAGTGGTTCCCGCGGGCGATGCGCTCGACATCCACGTGGACCCGGCCGCCGCCGCGATGCAGGGAATGACCGTGGATGATGTCAGGAACCAGGTAAATCACTATCTCAACGGCGTCGTCGTCACGCAGTACCTCGGCAGCGTGCAGGACATCGGAGTCAGGCTGTGGCTCGATCCGCCCGAGCGCCAGCTCTACAGCGATCAACTCGGCAACCTGCCCATCCGCTCTCCGAATGGCAAGATCCTCCGGCTCGCCTCGGTCGCGCAGGTGAGATTCGTCGCGGGTCAGCCGGAGCTGACGCGTGAGAACCTCGCACAGATCGTGGCGGTGACCGCCCAGATCGGTGGCGGACACGATCTCGGCTCGACCATGGCGGCGGTGCAGAAGGTGCTCGACAAGCCGGGCTTTCTCCCGTCCGGCGTGTACTACACCCTCGGCGGGCAGTACAAACAGCAGCAGCAGGCCGTGCACGGGATGGTGCGGGTGTTTGCTGCCGCCTTGATCGCCGAGATCATCCTGCTCCTCTTCCTTTACGAGCGCTTCTGGCTGCCCTTCATCATCATCGCGAGCTCGCTCATCTCGACGGGCGCGGTCTTCATCGGACTCTGGGTGACGGGCATCGAGCTCAACATCACGGCCATGATGGGCATGGTGATGATCATCGGCATCTCCACCGAGATGGCGATCTTCCTCATCTCCGAATATCAGGAGCTCGAGCGCACCATGCCGCCGCGGCAGGCGCTCTACGAGGCGGCGCTCAACCGGTTGCGGCCGATCACCATGAGCACGCTCGCCATGATCCTCGCACTGGTGCCGCTCGGCGCGGCCATCAGCGGCTCCGGCGATCAGATGCTGCAGCCGCTCGCCATCGCCATCATCGCGGGAGCCCTGGTACAGCTGCCGCTCGTGCTGCTCGCCATGCCGGTAGTGGTGGGGCTCACGCGACGCGAGGCGGATACGGCGCCTGGATGAGTGGATGACGGCCGCGCACCAGAATGCTATGTTCGCAGGGAAGAGCCACCAACAAGAGGCGCGACCATGGCATCTACTTTGAGGCGTGCGGCGGTTGTCGCCACGTCCATGCTGCTCGCGGCCGGCGTAGGAATCGCGAGCGCGGCGACTGTTCACGTGAGGTTGGCGGGCAGTCACGAAACGCCCCCGGTGAAGACCGCCGCCAGCGGGCACGGAGTGATCGTCGTCGCGGCCGACGGCTCGGTGAGTGGCAAGGTCAATACGCGCGGCATCAAGGGAACCATGGCGCACATTCACGAGGGGGCGCCGGGCACTGACGGGCCGCCCATCATCACGCTGGCGCCGGGGCCGCATGGGACCTGGGTGGTGCCCGCCGCCTCGAAGCTCGATCCCCACCAGTACAAGGAATTCCAGGCGGGTGACCTCTACGTCAATGTGCACAGCAGCGCGCATCCGGGCGGAGAGATCCGGGGACAGCTCAAGCCCTGAGTCCTGAACGCGGTCCAATAGCTTGATCGCGGGGGGGCGATCTCCTGTCGAGCCCCCGGCTGCGCCTCCCGGTCATAATATGGAGCCGGTCACACCGGGCGCGGGCGAAGCGGCATATTGTCCCGGGATGGTACTGTCACCGCCGAGCCTCGAGGGCCTGCCCGACTCGCCCTACGCGGCGGAGCTGCGCAAGGCCCGTCCGGGAGGCCGCTTTGCGCCGCCCCTGGAGGCCGACTACCTGAGTACGTTCCTGCGCGAAAACCGCGCGCTGGTGCGGCTCTCGTGCACGCTGGCGGTGCTGTTCGCTCTGCTGCGCGGCTTCGAGGTGGCGATCGGCAGCGGAGCACCCGAGTCCCGACCTGTCTTCCTGGTAGTGCTCGCCAGCTCGCTCGCGCTCGTCTGGCTCGCATGGAGCCGCGGCTACGAGCGTCACTACCTGCCTTGGGCACAGATCCTCCTGCCGGTGAGGAACAGTATCGTCGCCGCGCAGCTGGTGCGGCTGGCCGCGGAAGGTCAGCTCGACGTCCTGATGCTGCTGCCGCTGCTCCTCGTCGGTCCCTTCTACTTCATGGGCCTGCGCTTCCGGACCGCGCTGGTCATCATTTGCCTGACGACCGCCTCGATGGTGACAGCCGCCATCGCATTTCATCTGCCGCTGCCTGTCGCCTTTCGAAGTGGCGCGTTCGCCGTCATCGCCATCGTCTGCTTCGCCGTCGCCGCCCAACAGATCGAGAAACGCTCGCGGCATGCGTTCCTCGAGAGCCGGCTGGTCGCCGAGCTCGCGCAGCATGACGTGCTCACGTGGGCCAAGAACCGGCGGATGTTCGACGAGTACCTGCCGCGGCTGTGGCGTCAGGCCGCCGAGGACGGCCGTTCGCTGGCCATCCTGCTCATCGACGTCGATCACTTCAAACCGTACAACGATCGCTATGGACACCAGGCCGGCGATGCAGCTTTGCGCAAGGCAGCACACGCCATCCAGAACTGCGTGCGCCGGCCCCTGGACCTCGTCGCCCGCTATGGCGGCGAGGAGTTCACGGCCATCCTCTATGACACGGACGGCAATCGCGCCTCGAGCAGCGCGGAGCACATTCGCAGGTCCATCGAGAAGCTGGCCATCGAGCACAAGGCTTCGCGTGCGGGTACCGTGCTGACGGTCAGCATAGGCGTCGCCGTGGTCTCGCCCGACCTCAAGCGCACCCCGGGTGGCGCGCTGCAGCTTGCCGACGAGGCGCTCTATCGGGCGAAGTCGAAGGGCCGCAATCGCGTCGAGCTCATGGACGAGGCCGAGTACCAGCTGCTCGTCACCGGCGTGTTCTCCCAGGAGATCGCCGACACGCTCAAGCGGGGCGGCGCCAAGCATTAGGCAGTCCAGGCACTGGCGAGGCCAGGACCGGCGACCGAAAGGCGGCCCGCCGCGCGATCGAGCGTCGCCTGACGCGATATCATCCCGCGATACGGTGCCGTCACCGTCAATACGTATACTCCGCAGTGGCACGCGAGGAATCCCGGAGGTGCGTCATGGCGGAACCCCTTTCCCCCGATTTGCTGCGGCGGATGGATGCGTACTGGCGGGCGGCCAACTACCTGTCGGTCGGCCAGATCTATCTTTACGACAATCCGCTCCTGCGCCGGCCGCTCGAGCCGCGCCACATCAAGCCGCGCCTCCTCGGGCACTGGGGCACGACGCCCGGCCAGAACTTCATCTATGTGCACCTCAACCGGGTCATCCGCCAGTATGACCTGGAGATGATCTACATCGCGGGCCCCGGTCACGGCGGACCGGCGCTCGTCGGCAATACCTACCTCGAGGGGAGCTACACCGAGCTCTATCCCAACATCACCCGCGACGAGGAGGGGATGTGCAGGCTCTTCAAGCAGTTCTCCTTTCCGGGCGGCATTCCGAGCCACGTGGCGCCGGAGACGCCGGGCTCGATTCACGAGGGCGGCGAGCTCGGCTACTCGCTGAGTCACGCGTTCGGGGCGGTGTTCGACAATCCCGGCCTCACCGTGGCCTGCGTCATCGGCGACGGCGAGGCGGAGACGGGTCCCCTGGCTGCCGGCTGGCACAGCAACAAATTCCTCAATCCCGCCACCGACGGGGCGGTGCTGCCGATCCTGCACCTGAACGGCTACAAGATCGCGAACCCCACGGTGCTCGCCCGCATCGGCGAGGAGGAGCTGTCCGAATACCTGCGCGGCTGCGGCTATGAGCCGCGCTTCGTCGCGGGCGATGATCCGCAGCGCATGCACCAGTTGATGGCGGCGACGCTCGATACGGTGATCGGGGAGATTCGGCGCATCCAGGCCGCGGCGCGCGCGGAAGGTACCCCTGATCGGCCACGCTGGCCGATGATCGTGCTGCGTACTCCCAAAGGGTGGACGGGACCCAAGGTCGTCGACGGCGAGCAGGTGGAGGGCACGTTCCGCGCACACCAGGTGCCGCTGGCGGAGGTGCGCACCAACCCGGCGCACCTGAAGCTTCTCGAGCAGTGGATGCGCAGCTACCGGGCGGAGGAGCTGTTCGATGCCGGCGGCACGCTGCGGCCCGAGCTCGCCGGGCTTGCGCCGGAAGGCGCGCGGCGGATGGGCTCCAATCCGCACGCCAACGGCGGGCTGCTGCTCGAGGACCTCGCGCTTCCCGGATTTCGCGAGTACGCCGTCGAGGTGCCGCGTCCCGGCGCCGTCGATGCGGAAGACACACGCGTGTTGGGCCGGTTTCTGCGAGATGTCATAAAGCTCAATCAGCATCCGCGGATATTCCGGCTGTTCGGCCCGGACGAGACCAACTCCAATCGCCTGAACGCCGTGTTCGAAGCGACGCAGCGGCAATGGGTCGCGGAGCGCATTGCGGGCGATGACCACCTCGCGCCCGAGGGAAGCGTGATGGAGGTTCTGAGCGAGCATCAGTGCCAGGGCTGGCTCGAGGGATATCTGCTCACCGGCCGCCACGGCCTGTTCAACTCCTACGAGGCGTTCGTGCACATCGTGGACTCGATGTTCAATCAGCACGCCAAGTGGCTGAAGGTGACGCGGGAGATCCCCTGGCGGCGGCCGCTCGCCTCGTTCAATTACCTGCTCTCCTCGCATGTCTGGCGCCAGGATCACAACGGCTTCACGCACCAGGACCCGGGGTTCATCGATCACGTGGTGAACAAGAAGGCGGATATCATCCGCGTGTACCTGCCGCCGGATGCCAACTGCCTGCTGTCGGTGATGGATCACTGTCTGCGCAGCCGCCACTATGTCAACGTGGTGATCGCGGGCAAGCACCCGGCGCCGCAGTGGCTCACCATGGACCAGGCGGTCAAGCACTGCACGGCGGGAATCAGCATCTGGGAGTGGGCGAGCACGGATCTCGGCAGCGAGCCGGACGTCATCATGGCGTGCGCGGGGGACGTGCCGACACTCGAGACGCTGGCCGCGGTGAAGCTGCTGCGCGAGCTGGTGCCGCAGCTGAAGATCCGCACCATCAACGTGGTCGATCTCATGAAGCTGGTGCCGGAAACGGAGCACCCGCATGGACTGAGTGATCGGGATTTCGATGCGCTGTTCACGCGCGACAAGCCGGTCATCTTCGCCTTTCACGGCTATCCGTGGCTGATTCATCGGCTGACGTATCGGCGTGCGAATCATTCGAACCTGCACGTCCGGGGTTACAAGGAGGAGGGCACGATCACGACTCCGTTCGACATGGCGGTGCTCAACGACCTCGACCGCTTCCATCTGGTGTCGGATACGATCGACCGGCTGCCGCAGGTCGGCTCGCAAGCCGGTTACATCAAGCAGGCCATGCGTGAGAAGCTCATCGAGCACGGGCAGTACATCCGGCAAGCGGGCGAGGACATGCCGGAGATACTGGGCTGGCGATGGCTGGACTGACGGCGCGCGGTCCGCTGCCGGCGAGCCCGGCGCGGGGCCCGGCTTGCAGCCGGTGGCCCGCCCGAGCCTGAGCTCAACCAGGTCCCTTAGCGTCAGAACGTCGCCGAGAGCTCGGCGAAGAGCTCGCGGCCGAAGGGATCGTAGACCCCCGAGAGCAGATTGCCGTTCTGCAGCAGCGGGTTCGCCTGGTAGCCGATGATCGGCGGCAGCTTGCCGAGCAGGTTGTTCACACCGAGGTGCAAGCTCACCTCCGGCGTGAAGTTGTACGCCGTCTCGAGATCGAAGTAGCTGTAGTTCGGGACGTGGTCGTCGACCGGGAACGAGGGGTTGGACGTCAGGTACTGCCCGTATTTGGCGCTCGTACCCTCGAAGTCCATCGCGCCGATGAAGCGCCAGTTGAGCGACGCCTCGTACTTGCCCTTCGTCCAGGTGGTGCGCAGGGTGTGCCGCCAGGACGGGACGGGCGAGGTCGGACCGTCCTGGGTGCAGCCGGCGCCGTAGAGCGAGGTGCAGTCGAACACGGGCTGTCCCGGCACCACGGAGATGGTGTTGTCGATCTGGTAGCTGCCGTTGAAGGTGAAGCTCAGGGTCCCGAGCGCGGAGCCGGCCCCGGCGATGTACTGCCCGGCGAAATCGACGCCGCTCACCTCGTAGCTGCCGGTGTTGATGTCGGTGGCGATGATGTGCCCGGAGGTCGGCGAGTTGCCGATCGACAGGGAGCCCTGCGCGTCGCGCTGGATGAGACTGCAGAACACCGGTGCGCCGGTGCTCATGCAGCCGGCGAGAGTCTGGCTCGGGGCGATGGCGCCGATGTACTTGTCGATCTTGATGTGCCAGTAGTCGGCGCTGAGCATCAGCGTGGGGGCCCAGTCGAAGTTGGTGAGCACCACGCCGGCGGTGACCGAGTTGGAGGTCTCCGGCTGGAGGTCCGGGCTGCCGCCGAAGATCACGTTGACCGTGTTCGAGGCGCGAATGTTGCCGTACTGGCCGGGCTTCACCCCGGTGAGCGCGCACTGGGCGGGCGTCGCAGTCGGGGTCGGCCCGGCGCACGGATCGGGCGACTGCTGCTGCACCAGCCACTCCGAGAGGAAGAGCTCGTGCCCGTTGGGCGCGCGGACGGCTTGGCTGATGCTGCCGCGCAAGCGCACCTGGCGGATGGGTGCGAAGACCACATCGAAGCCGTACGCGTTCGCGGTCCCCTGCGGGCTGTATTCCGCGATACGGTCGCTCATATCGAGGCTCAGGTCATAGATGCCGGGCTTGCCGTGCACCAGCGGCGCCTTGATCTCGGCGAACGCCTCCGCCACGTGGTAGGTGCCGAGAGTGGAGTGTATGGTGCCCATCGTGACCAGGTCGCCGTTGAGGTATGCCTGGTCGGGCTGGTTGCTGATACGCTGGTCGCGGTACTCCGTGCCGACCGCGAGCCCGAAGCTGTCGCTCGCCCAGGGACTCTTCATTCCATAGGCGCCGAGGTCGCCCACCGCCTGAACATCGGCATCGACCTGCTGCGCAAAGCCGTTCTGTGTGCCGTCCTCGCGGACGTAGCCGAGCGCGGCGGGAGTCACTGGACCGGTTCCCCAGACGTTATACGGCACGCAGCTCGGGTCGGAGCCGTCCACCACCGAGGAGCAGGTTGGCGTCCCGTTGACGGATACCACATCGAGCGCATTGGTCATGCGCGCAAGCGAGACGTCGTTGAAGACCTTCTCGTGGGCGGTGACCTTGCCGAACTGAATGCTGCTGTCGTAGGTCCAGTTGTCGGTGATGCTGCCCTTCAGGCCGACGAGGAGGCGCGCTGAGGTGTGGTGGAAGGTATCCTCGAGGGGACCCAGAGCCATGGTTCGCTGGCCGATGCCGATCGAGGCGACGTCAGTGGCGCCCAGGCCGTTCGCGGTGCAGAGGTTCGCTACCTCATCCGCCGACAGCAGCGGATCGTTGCAGGGGACATTGAAGCTGTTGCCCGGGGTCGCGCCCGGCGGACTCGTGCCCGACGGACCGTTGTAGAACACCGAGGTGAAGTCATGCGTGAAAGTACCCTCGAGGTAGGCTTCCGCGTGCTCGTTGAACTTGAACTGGGCGAAGGTGCCCGCCTGGTAGCGGGTGTCCGGCCGCAGCATGGTGATCGGCCCCGAGTTGTAGCCGTCGGCCACCGGGTCGAAGGGGTGCAGCGTCGCATTCGGCCCCCGCGCCCAGGAGTTGCCCGCGGCGTCGACGAACTGCCCCGCCGGGGTCGTGCCGTCGAGCTGACAGGCGAAGGACGGACCCGTCTCTGTCAGAGTACAGGCGCTGAAGTCGCGGCTGGACGTCAGGATGCCGGCGTTGTGGCGGTAGTCGGCGTAGAATTCCACGTGGCCCTTGTCGCCCGCGAAATTGAAGCCGTGGACGGCGCCGACGTTGAAGGTCTTGCCGTCGAACACGGTGCCCGTCGCGGGGACCACTCCGCTGGCGCGGTCGATGGCCTGGAGCTCCGTATCGTCGTTGCTGAAGTAGTTGCCGCTGCCTTGCAGCAGCACCTTCGTGCCGACGAAATGGGTGTCGATCACGAAGTTGACCACACCCGCGATCGCATCCGAGCCGTAGATGGAGGAGACGCCGCCGGTCTCCACCTCGACACGCTGTAGAAGGATCTCCGGGATGGTGTGCAGGTCGGGCGACGGCTGCACCGAGTCGCCCGGAGTGATGCGGCGGCCGTTCATCAACGGCAGGGTCTTGAACGACCCGAGGCCTCGCAGGTCGACGGTCGCCGTGCCGGTGAGCGGGGTCACGCCCGCGCCGTTGTCGGAGTCCATCAGGCCCGCGTTCGCCTGCGGCAGGCTGTCTATCAGGTCCTCGATCTTCGCGGTGCCCTGATGCACCAGGTCCGCGCCGCCGATGATGGTGATGGGGGCGGGGCTGCTGGCGTTCGGTGTCTTGAAGCGGGTGCCGGTGACGACGACCTCGTTGAGGGAAGTCGACTGGCCGATCTGCTGCACGCCGCTGTTCGGGGTGCTCGGCGGCTGCGCGGCTGCGTCGGTGACCGCTTGTGCGGCGGCTGCGTCGGCGGCCGGCTGTGCCGGACCCACCTGCTCGGTGGCGCCGTCCGCATCGGCGGCGGCCGCCTCATCGAGCGGTGCAAAGAGCCCCGGAACCGCTACCGCGAGCGCCGCGGCGGCAGCCGCGGGCGGCAGCCGGCGCAGAATGTGATTGATGACCGTAGTGACACTGCGAGTCGGACCGTCTGACATTGAATCGCCCCCTGGTGATTGTGTTTCTCGTCACGTTCACCGCCAGAACCTTGCCTCTCGTCGACGCTTCTTTCGCTCCGGTATGTCTCCTGTCTGCTAAAGATCAAACACCGAGGCCGCTGTTGGCACCGTTCCGGGCGGTGTAATCAAAGGTAAGCAAAGGTAAGCCGGGGCGGAGATTACCGCCGCGGCCGGCGCTCAGCGCCCGCCAGCGTGTGTTCTCGCGAAATACAGATCGTGAATAATCGCGGCGGCTCGAGGCCCGTCACACGAGGCTGGAGTACTCGCCCAATCTCGCCTCCAGGAGGCCAAGCATCTCGTCGCGAGTCTCATCGCGGGCGCCGCGCGCCCACATCGCCGCGAGCGGCAGCATGTGCTGTAAGGCCGCGGCGCGCAGCGGGATGAAGCGTACGTCGCGCGGCGCCATGCGTGCGGTCCACCGCGGCACGATGGCCGCGCCGAGGCCCGCCGCGACGAGATTGATGATCGTCTGCTTCTCGTCGGCCACCTGCGCCACGTGCGCGCGCAGCCCGGCATTGGTGAACGCTTTCACCGTCACGTCATGACTGTGCGGACGGGAGCGCCGTGCGGGGACGATGAGCGGCTCATCGACCAGGTCCTCGATCGACAGCAGCTTGCGATGCGCCGCGGGGTGCGCCGCCGGCACGGCGACCACGACGGTCTCGTGGAGAAGGAAGAGAGATTCCAGCCTTTTGTCGGGATTCTCCGGCGGCCGCACGAAGGCGATATCCAGGCGGCCGGTGAGCAGGCGCGGCAACAGCCGCGTCGTCTTGTCCTCGAGGAGTTGCACCACCACGTCCGGCCGCCGCTTGCGGAAATCGGCGAGCAGTGACGGAATCAGACCCGCAGCCGCGCTGTCGATCGCTCCCACCCTGATGACGGCCGCGGCGCTGCGTCCGCTGCCGCGCACCCGCGCGGCCAGATCGTCGGCCCTGGCGAGCAGGGCCCGCGCTTCCTCCAGCAGCAGGGCTCCTTCCCGCGTCACGCCGACGTTGCGCGTGGTTCGGCTGAGGAGGGGTGTGCCGAGGTCCTCTTCGAGCAGGCGCACCTGGCGGCTGAGGGAGGACGGCAGGATCCCGAGCCGCTGCGCCGCTCGGCCGAAGTGCAGCTCCTCCGCGGTCGCGAGGAAGCAACGAAGCTGGTATAAATCCACGGCAGCGGGATTATAGCAATTTTTTGTACAATCACGCGGCGTTGAGAGAGGACGCCGTCCGTCTTACTTTGTCGGCAACATGCGTCGGTATTCGATTGCGGCCATTGCCGCTGACGGCATCGGTCCCGAGGTCATCGAGGCGGGGATCACCGTGCTCGATAGCCTGCAGCAACGGGCCGGTGACTTCCGCTTGACCTTCAGTCGCTTCGAATGGGGCTCCGATTACTACCGGCGGCACGGAGTAATGATGCCGGCGGACGGGCTGCGGACGCTGCGAGCCTTCGACGCCATCTACTTCGGCGCGGTCGGTGTGCCGGACATTCCCGATCACATTACGCTCTGGGGGCTCAGGCTCGCGATCTGTCAGGGCTTCGACCAATACGCCAACGTGCGCCCGACGAAGATTCTGCCGGGAGTCATCTGCCCGTTGCGCCACGTGGCGCCGGGCGATCTCGACTGGGTGATCGTTCGGGAGAACTCGGAAGGCGAGTACTCGGGCCAGGGAGGCCGCACTCATCGCGGCTTGCCGGAGGAGGTTGCCACGGAAGTGGCGATTTTCACCCGCAGCGGCATCACCCGCATCATGCGTTATGCGTTTCGCCTGGCGCAGTCGCGAGCACGCAGGATGCTGACCGTCGTCACGAAGTCCAATGCCCAGCGTTATGGCATGGTGCTCTGGGACGAGATCGCCGCGGAGGTGGCGCAAGAGTTCCCGGACGTGGTCTGGGACAAGATGCTGGTGGATGCGATGACCGTACGGATGACCCTCAAGCCCCAGAGCCTCGACACCATCGTGGCGACGAATCTGCACGCCGACATCCTGTCGGACCTGGCAGGGGCGCTCGCCGGCAGTCTGGGTGTGGCACCCACGGCGAACATCGATCCGCAGCGGCGCTTTCCCTCCATGTTCGAGCCGATCCACGGGTCGGCGTTCGACATCGCCGGCAGAGGCATCGCCAATCCGGTGGCCAGCTTCTGGACCGCGGCGCAGATGCTCGAGCATCTCGGCGAGAAGCCGGCCAGTGAGCGGCTGATGAGCGCCGTCGAGCGGGTCACCGGCACCGGGGTCCTCACGCCGGACCTGGGGGGCACCGCCACGACGAAGCAGGTGACCGAGGCCGTGATCGACGCGATCCACAGCGCTGGTATCTGACATGGGTGGCAGAGACGGCGGAGGGAGTGAGACACAATGACGAACGACGGCGGCGGCAAAGAGGGCGGCGCCAATCATGGACTGACCCGGCGTGAGTTCTGGACACTGGCCGGGCTGGCCGGCACGGCAGCGGGTCTGCCGTCCGCCAGCGGTCTCGCCGCCGGCGCGGCTGCGCCTCCGGCGGGCGCCGCGCACGAGGTGAGTCCGGTCATGGAGAGGCTGAGCGGGTACATGAGTGAGGCGGCCGGCCGTGATCTGCCGGCGGCGGTCACCGAGAAGACGAAACAACACGTGCTCGATACGCTGGCCGCCATGATCTCGGGGTCCACCCTGCCGCCCGGCCGCACCGCCCTGCAGTTCTCACGGGCGTACGGCGGCGGTCAGAAGAGCGCCACGGTCGTGGCCGCCGACTTCCTCTGCGGACCGATCGAGGCGGCGTTCACCAACGGCATGCTCGCCCACTCCGATGAGACCGACGACTCCCATGCTCCCTCGCAATGTCACCCGGGGTGCGCGGTCGTTCCCGCGGCGATTGCGGCCGGAGAGCGGTTCGGGATCAGCGGCGAGCGCCTCCTGCGCGCCGTGACCCTCGGCTACGACATAGGGCCGCGCTTTACCATGACGCTGGGGGGGCAGGCGTTCGAGGCGGGTAGTCACTTCAGCACGCACAGCATCTCGCCGCTCTTCGGCGCGGCTGCCGCTGCCAGTTGCGCGGCAGGCTTGAATGCGCAGCAGATGCGCTGGATGCTGGGATACACGGCGCAGCAGGCTTCAGGACTCGCGGCGTGGAGCCGCGACCCCACGCACGTGCAGAAGGCCTTCTGCTTCGCCGGCATGACGGCGCGCGACGGCGTGACTTCCGCCCTGCTGGTGGATGCCGGCTGGATGGGCGTCGATGACATCCTGTCCGGCAATGACAATTTCTTCGCCGCGTTCAATCCCCATTGCGACCCGGCGGGACTGATCGATCAGCTCGGCGTGCGCTACGAGGTCACCCGGACCAACATCAAGAAGTGGACCGTGGGCTCGCCGATCCAGGCGGCGCTGGATGCGCTCGAGGACTTGCGCGCGCAGCGGCCGTTCGATGCGGCGCAGGTGCGCGAAGTGGTGGTGCGCCTCGCGACGGACGAGGCCGCCATCGTCAACAACCGTGACCTTCCGGACATCTGCCTGCAGCACGTGATGGCCGTGGCACTGCTCGATCATACGGTGACGTTCGCCTCGATTCACGACAAGAGCCGGCTGAAGGACCCGGCGACGCTGCGTGAGCGCGCGAAGGTGAAACTCATCCCTGACGAGGGACTCGAGCGCCTGATGCCGCTGCGGGTGGCGATCGTGGAGCTGACGCTGGTCGACGGCTCCCGTCTCACGCGGCGCATCGACAATGTGCGCGGCACTCCCAAGAATCCCATGACCCGGGCGGAAATCATCGCCAAGGCCACCGATCTGTGCGCGCCGGTCATCGGCGCGGAGCGCTGCTCGAAACTGATCGATGAGGTATTCCACCTCGAGCGGGTGCGCGACATTCGCGAGCTGCGTCACTTGTTGCAGCGCGCTTGAGCTCTTTTTTCGGCTCCGCCGGCAAGGTATCACCGTGAGAATCGTCGACATTCGCGAGAAGGTCGTCCCCATTGCCTCCGAGATCAGCAATGCCTACATAGACTTCAGCAAGATGACGGTGAGTGTCGTTGCGTTGATCACGGACGTGATTCGCGACCGCAAGCCGGTCGTGGGCTATGGCTTCAATTCCAACGGACGTTATGCGCCGAGCGGCTTGCTGCGCGAGCGATTCATGCCGCGACTGCTGGCGGCGCCCGCGGAATCGCTGCTCGATGACGCCGGCCAGAGCTTCGACCCGCAGCGGATCTGGGCCGTCATGATGCGCAACGAGAAGCCGGGCGGACACGGCGAGCGCTCCGTCGCGGTAGGAGTCTTGGACATGGCGGTATGGGACGCCGTCGCCAAGATTGCGGGCCTGCCGCTCTACCGGCTTCTCGCCGCGCGCTACCGGAGCGGCAGAGCGCAGAGCAAGGTGTTCGTCTACGCCGCCGGCGGGTACTACTATCCCAACAAGGGCCTGGGCGCCCTGCAGGATGAGATGCGGAACTATCTGGCGCTCGGCTATTCCGTGGTGAAGATGAAGATAGGCGGCGCGCCACTGGAGGAGGACCTGCGGCGGATAGACGCCGTGCTCGAGGTCCTGCAGCGTCCCGAGCAGCTGGCCGTGGATGCGAACGGTCGCTTCGACCTCGCGACGGCCGTCGCCTATGCCAGCGCGCTCGCTCCCTACGGCCTGCGCTGGTTCGAAGAGCCGGGAGACCCGCTCGACTTCGAGCTGCAGGCAGCGCTCGCGGAGCATTATCCGGGCGCCATGGCTACCGGGGAGAATCTCTTTTCCCTGCAGGATGCGCGCAACCTGATCCGCTACGCGGGACTGAGGAGCGATCGGGACGTTCTGCAATTCGACTGCGCGCTCAGCTACGGTCTGGTCGAATACCTGCGCATCCTCGACATGCTGAAGGCGAGCGGCTGGTCGGCGCGGCGCTGCATCCCGCATGGCGGACATCAGCTGTCGCTCAACATGGCGGCCGGGCTGGGGCTGGCCGGCAATGAGTCCTATCCGGGCATCTTCCAGCCCTTCGGCGGCTTTGCCGACGGCATGGCGGTCGAGAACGGCTACGTCGGGCTTCCGGACATTCCCGGCATCGGATTCGAGGCAAAGAGGGAGCTATACACGCTGATGAAGGCGATGGCTCAGTAGCGTCCCATCCAACTGTCGGCGACGCGGGCCGCACGGCCCTCGGCCTCGAGCTTCAGGAGGTGTGCCAGCAGGGAGCGCTCGGCCAACGGGTGAACTTGTGGCGGGACATCGTCGTAGACACGTCGAACGAGCGTGGGGAGGTCGACGGGGTGTTGGCGCGGTAGAGAGGTCATGACTTTGGCTTCGCGCCTGAGGCGGTGCTGGATGAGGTTTTGGATTGCGGCGCGCGGGTTGTCGATCAGCGTACCGTGTCCAGGGGCCAGGTAGTCGAGGGGCTCGCGGAGGAGGGATTCGAGGGAGGCGATGTAGGCGGCCATGTCGCCGTCGGGAGGATCGATGACTACCGTCGAGCCTTGGATGATGTGATCGCCCGTGAAGAGAATGCGTTCTTCTTCCAGGAGGAAGCAGAGGTGGTTGCTGGCGTGGCCGGGGGTGTGGATGACGCGCAGCGTGGCGCCGACGGCGGGTATCAGGCGTTCGTCGTGGTGTAGCTCGCGATCGGGGGCGAACGTTGGGTCCTGCCAGTGACGGTGGCTCGTCGTGCGGCCGAGGAGGCGGGCGCCGGTGGCGGATTTCAGCGGCGTGGCGCCCGGGGAGTGGTCCTGGTGTGTGTGCGTGACCAGGATCTGATGGATCTTTCCGGCGGTGGCGGCGAGCAGGGCGCTGATGTGTCCGTCATCCGCGGGTCCGGGGTCGATGGCCGTCCAGTCGGCGCCTGCGCCCACCAGATAGCTGTTGGTGCCGGGGCCGGTCATCGGGCCTGCGTTGCCAGCGGTGACGCGCCAGACGTATTTCGAGAGGCGGATGACGGCGCCGGGGCGGACTCCGGTGTCGCTGGGAGGACCGCGCCAGCCGCCTTGCGTCTCGCTCATGCGGCCATGCTAGCACGGGCCCGGGTCAGAAAATGCCGAGCGCGAGGCCGGCCGCCAGTGTGGTGCCGAGCTCCTCGCAGCGCGCGAGATCCGGCGCTCCTATCCGCTTGGGGCGAAGGATTTCCTCTGGGGTTTGCGCATGGGTGCACACGATGAGCGGCGGCGCGATGTTGCGCAGCCGCCAGCCCGTGGCAATGCGCTCGATCTGGCGGGCCGCGTTGGTGCCGTCGCTGCCGGCACAGATGAGTATGGCGTAGGCGCGGCCTTGGATCCGATCCAGAGCCGGATAGTAGGTGCGGTCGAAGAAGTCCTTCATGACACCCGACATGGCCGCGAGATTCTCAGGGCAGGCGAAGAGATATCCGTCGCTTTCGAGCAGCGCCTGCGGGCCGGCGGCGGCGGCCGCCTCCAGCCGCACCGTCACTCCGACTTCGCGCCGCGCTCCTCCTGCGGCGGCCTCTGCCATCTGCAGCGTGCCGCCGGTGAGGGAGTGATGGACGATCAGGAGGCTTTTCACGCTCGTGCGCGCACTCCGTCCGCTCCGGCCTCCACTTCCGCTACGCCGAGAGTTGGATAGTCCGTGTACCCCGATGCCCCGCCGCGATAGAACGTATCGGTGTGAGGCGCGTTGAGGGCTGCGCCGGAGAGAAAGCGCGCGGGCAGATCGGGATTGGCGAGGAAGAGCTTGCCGAAGGCGAAGGCATCGGCCTTGCCGGCAGCGAGCGCTTCCTGAGCGCTCTCACGGGTGAACCGCTCGTTGGCGATGTAGACGCCGCCGAACGCGGCCTTCAGCTGCGGACCGATGCTGTCGGCACCGGCGTATTCACGGGCGCAGAGGAAAGCGATTTTTCGGCGACCGAGCTCGCGCGCGACATAGCCGAACGTGGCCGCGCGATTCGAATCCCCCATGGAATGCGAGTCGCCGCGAGGGGCGAGGTGCACGCCGACGCGGCCTGGTCCCCAAACGGAAATGGCAGCGTCCGCGGCTTCCAGCAGCAACCGCGCGCGATTCTCCAACGGACCGCCATAGTCATCATCGCGGTGATTGGTGCTGTCCTGCAGAAACTGATCGAGGAGGTAACCGTTGGCGCCGTGCAGCTCGACGCCGTCGAAGCCGGCGAGCTCGGCGTTCTGCGCACCGCGGGCGAAGGCAGCCACGATCCCTGGAATCTCGCTGCGCTCGAGGGCCCGCGGCGTCACGAAGGGTGTTGGCGGCCGAATCAGGCTGACATTGCCGCTCGGCGCCAGCGCGCTCGGGGCGACAGGCAGCTTGCCGTCGAGGAAGACGGGATGCGAGACCCGTCCGACATGCCAGAGCTGCAGGAACATACGCCCGCCGGCGGCGTGGACCGCCTGCGTGACCTGCCTCCAGCCCGTCACCTGCTCGGGGGACCAGATGCCCGGCGTGTCCGCGTATCCGACGCCCATCGGCGTCACGACCGTGGCCTCCGAGAAGATGAGGCCGGCGGACGCGCGCTGCGCGTAGTACTCCGCCATCAGGGCGTTTGGCGTGCGGCTCACGCCCGCGCGGCTGCGAGTGAGGGGCGCCATGAGGATGCGGTTCGGCAGCAGCAGGTCGCCTACCTTGAGCGGCTCGAAGAGCGAGGGCATCGGGGCTCCGGGGGTCGTCTGGGCTCGTGGCTATTGAACTACGGAATCCCATGGATCCGACACTCCCTTGGGGCCCGATGTCTTTCTCTCTCGGAAGGGAGGGGGTCTCCCGTCACGGCACGGCTAGCCGAGCTTCAGCAACTGGCTGATCAGCGCATCCGCCTTGATCTCCTCGCCGCTGAGCGCCATTGCGAGCAGCTCGCCGCCGAGCTGCGGCAGCGTCAGCAGGACATCGGGCCGAGTGCGCGCCACTCGGCCCGTATTTCGCGTATCACTGACGGCCGCCACCGTGCGCACATTCGGATTCATTTCCCTGGCGGCGAGTACGACGAAGGCGTTGTAGGAGTCATCGTCGCTGAGCGCGAGCACGGCGCGCGCCTCGGCCCCGTCGACGCGGCGCAACGTTTCCGTGTCGCTGCCGTCCCCGACGATGAAGTCCTCGGGCTGATCCGCTTCTCCATCCGGCTTCGCCGACAGGATCGCGGTCGTCTGCAGGCCGCGCGCGGTCGTTGCCCGGGCCGCGTCCCGGGCGAGGGGGCCGTCGCCCACCACGATCACATGAGAGGCGCGTTTCATCTTTTTCCTCCTGGGCTGCAGCAGATTCATCATCCGCTTGTCGATCAGCGGGGCGACGATGGCCGGAAGCGACGTTGCAAACACCGCAAGACCCAGCACGATCAGCGAGACGGTGAATAGGCGCGCGTCGGTGGTGTGCGGGGTGATGTCGCCATAGCCGACCGTCGCCATGGTGACGACAGTGAAGTAGACCGCATCGATGAAGTTGGTGATCTGGGGCGTGAAGCCGCTGCCCAGCACGTAGGAGCCGATCACGCCGTAGCCCAATGTCACGAGCACGCCCACCAGCGCGAACAGCGTCGCGGTGGCGAGGCTCACCCGGGTGAAGCACCTGCGGGAGGCGAGCAGGAGGAGCAGGAGCGCCACGCTGAAGACCTCGAGCGGCCTCGAGGCGGTCGAGAGCGGGGAGAGCTCGAGGGCTACGGTGGCGAGCCCGAGGAGGAAGGCGATGACCCAGGCCAGGCGCGATCGCCAGAGGAGGCCGATGCCGACCAGAATGAGGAGTCCGCCGATGGCTTCCTGCGGCGCGCCGCGAATCTCCGGGATGCCGAGCCCGCCCGCCAGCGAGACGAGGGAGTGGCCCTTCGCCGCCAGCAGCCTCTTCAACGAGCCCGAGGTCAGGAGGATCTGCAGCAGCCCCGTCGCGCCGACGAGGCTCGCGAGCGGAACGTGCGGGAACCAGGCGGTGGCGTGCAGAAACCGAGCAGCGCGGTTGCGCGCCGCCTGTACCGACACCGGAAGTGCCGTCAGCAGACGCGCCTTGAGGGTCATCGAGGCAATATAGCAGGAGCCCGGCGCTGGCAGGCGGTACCGTGCCTGCCGCGAGCACGCCGGACCACGTGACACAAAAATCGTTGCGTCGCTAGTATTCGTGTGTCAGATTAATCCCGATGAAAAACGCTTACCTGTGCGACGCCGTGCGCACTCCCATTGGCCGCTATGGCGGTGCTCTGTCGGCGGTGCGGGCGGACGATCTGGCCGCCGTTCCCATCCGCGCGCTGCTCTCCCGGCAGTCGAAGGTCGACTGGGGCGCCGTCGATGACGTCATCTACGGTTGCGCCAATCAGGCCGGAGAGGACAACCGCAACGTCGCGCGCATGGCGCTCCTTCTTGCCGGGCTGCCGCAGGAGGTGCCGGGCGCGACCGTGAATCGGCTGTGCGGGTCCGGCCTCGATGCCGTCGCCATTGCGGCCCGCGCCATCGCGGCCGGCGAAGCGGACCTCATGATTGCGGGCGGCGTGGAGAGCATGAGCCGCGCGCCGTTCGTGGTGTCCAAGGCGCAGACGCCTTTCGCGCGGGACATGGAGTTCCACGACACGACGATCGGCTGGCGGTTCGTCAATCCGATCCTCGAGGAACAGTACGGGATCGACTCCATGCCGGAGACGGCGGAGAACGTTGCCGAGCAGTGTCGGATCAGCCGTGCTGACCAGGACGCCTTTGCGCTACGCAGTCAGCAGCGGGCCGCGGCGGCGCAGGCCAACGG
>CAVQJH010000015.1:0-641542 GCA_963712795.1 uncultured Pseudomonadota bacterium | reverse complement strand
GGTTTTTCGGGCAGGGGTGTAAGTGGAAATCTGCCGGTGCAATATAGCAACCGGAGGACACAGATCCATGAGAAGACCAAGACGAAACCACTCAGCGTCGTTCAAGGCACGAGTGGCCCTGGAGGCAATCCGGGGTGAGAAGACGGTGGCGGAAATAGCGGCGCACCACGAGGTCCATGCGACCCAAGTGACGGCCTGGAAGACGGAGCTGCTGGAGAACGCCGCGGCGATCTTTGGCGGGGATGTGCTGGCTGCGGACGGCAAGGAGCGCATCCGGGAGCTGCAGGCGAAGATCGGGGAGCTGACGATGGAGAACTCTTTTTTAGAAGGCGCGCTCGGGAAATTCCCCGGCCTGAGCGGAAAGCGATGATTGAGCGGGATGGCGAGATATCCGTGAAGCGCCAGGCACAGCTACTGGATCTGAGCCGTTCGAGCGTTTATTACGTCCCACGGACCTTGCCGGAGCGGGATTTGAGGCTGATGCGGCTTCTGGATGAGTTGCATCTGAAGTGGCCGTTCTACGGGGCTCGCAAGCTGACCCGGGAGCTGCGGAACCAGGGGCACGAGGTCGGTCGCCGGCATGTGACGAGGCTGATGCGGCGGATGGGCATGGAGACGATCTACCGCAAACCGCGCACGAGCATCCCGGCGCCGTTATCTGCGGTCTACCCCTACCTGCTCACGGGACTGAAGATCGAACGGCCCAATCACGTCTGGGCGGCCGATCTGACGTACCTGCCGATGGCACATGGGTTCCAGTATCTGGTGGCCATCATCGATGTAGGGAGCCGCAAGACGCTCTCCTGGCGGGTGTCGAACACCATGACGCCGGACTTCTGCGTCGAGGCGCTGCAGGAGGCCCTGCAGAAATACGGGAAGCCGGAGATCTTCAACACGGACCAGGGATCGCAATTCACCTGCGGGGAATGGATCGATACGCTCAAGGCCGCCGGAGTGCAGATCAGCATGGACGGTAAGGGTCGATGGATCGACAACGTGTTTATCGAACGCCTGTGGCGCAGCGTAAAGTACGAAAATATTTACCTGCATGCCTACGAGACCGGAACGCAGCTGCGACGAGGACTGACGGAGTATTTTGACTTTTACAACGGCATGCGCACCCACCAGGCGCTGGACTACCAGACCCCGGACGATGTTTACTACGGCCGTGCAGATTTCAGGCTCGCGGCATGATCGATGTCACCGAAGCACGATCCGCCGAGCTTCTGCCGCTTCGCGTCAGACTGCATGGCGTAGGAACGATTGACGAAGAGACAGACCGAAGAGACCATCAACCAAGCTGGCAGATCCACTTATCCCGATGAGAAATCTGTCCTAAGAACCGAAGCCACCCGTGTTTCATATGCAAGCAGATCAGCGGCCTGCAGTCCCGAGCATTTGAATGGGGAAAGGAATACCAGTGGCCCTAGTTCCGTTTCGCCACGGTAATCCCGCTTGTACCTATCGCTGAAGGACTTGTGCGCGCGAAACCGATGTTACTCGTCCTGCTCCGCCACGATGAGTTGGACCGGCTTATGCCCCCCGTACGTCCTAGACCAAGTAGCTGCAATCTGAATGCAATGCTCGAAGCAGAAGTGATACGGGGTTTCATATCTCGCTCCAGAATCCCGTCTTTGAACCTATTCCAGTCCGAGCGAAATAGCGCGGCATTGATGGCGGTCAACTTGCACCCGCTTATAACACCTGCGAGCCCGCGGAACAAGGCTTCTCTTAAATGTCGGTTCAGCGTTGAGAATACACCCTTTGCAGCTTCACATTCGACGGCATGGAAGTATGGCATACCGACGTTGCGGAGGATCTCCCGCCACTTCACATCCAGAGCGGCCCAGGAGGTCGCGTCGGCAATGAATCCCGCGATAACTATAATTTCTCCCCTTTCGTGCGTGTTTGTTTCGTCTAAATAAGCTGTCAACATAGATTTCGCTTACCGGAATCGGATCTTAGGGTCGCCGGGGCCGCGGCCGTGCGTTCAAATCCGGGGACCAACGCCATTCAAAGGTAGTCGTGAACTTCTTGATCGTTTGCGCATTAAGTAGCTCCTTCAGCAGCGATGTTGCTTATCCGCGTCGCGGACTCGCCGGTTACTGAGAAGAGTATTCACTGGGACTGAAGTCTCAGTTTCCATTGTGGATCTTCGATGCGTGCGCTTTCAAGGAATATACTTTTGCAGCGTCGGAATACCAAGACAACAGACCTGCCGGTGTTCCCTGGCGGGCTTCCAGCCCCGATAGCATGAGCAATCATGATTGACTGGCTTGTACATTCGAAGACGGGCAATTTCTATAAATCCGCCGGGCGCGTGTCCAAGAACGCGATATCCAGCGCCTTCAGAGCGGTACGGCTGGCTGCCGCTGATCCTTCGATAAACATTTTCCATCATATTCACGAGAGGCATCAGCAGGCCCTGTGGTCTGCCATCTCCTTCTTCTACGACAGAGAGCCGTCGTTTTTGGAACTGCCGCCTAATGAACGCCGTGAGCAGGTATGTGGCTTCATCCTTCTGGTTGAATACAAGAATCATATTGCGGTGTTCAAATCCGGAATCGATCTCCCGGCATCGTTCAGGAGCGCTCATCTGCGCGCCGTTGGCCCGGAGAACGTCGAGGCAGCGACCGCCCGAGTGGATGCGACGTTTGAGCAGATTCGACTTCGGAACATGACCATTTCAAAACATGCTATGCGAGCAAAGGTATTGGAGGCGGACGATCTACGCTCGGTCCTCAGTCCTTCTGGTTCGAGCCGCTATGTGCCATCCGGATTTCGCACGCGCGATTCAAGTATGCATTTTTCAGCGACTCCCAGGACCGGTAGGATTGCCACAAAATCGGAAAGGGTTTCTCATACAGAGTTGATTACGTGGTCTACCAATGTAATTGATAGGCTCACGCAGAAGGGAGTGACGCTATCGCCTTTCATTCGGAATTTTGCCCGTCCCATGGACCTCGCGGCATTTCCGCGGCATGTGAAGCCAGTTGCGGTTGCTATTGACGTAGCAGCTATAAGCGACGCACTTTTTGAAGAGCCGGTGAGACTTCGATTGGGCAGAAAGAACCCAAATGGGTTCGTACTCTTGTCCGAAAGAGAGACTAAGGATCTCGTTGAGGCGCTTAGCGGAAATTTTGAAGTACGAGAGAGCCGAGGAGAATTCCGAGTCTTTGATACCGGCGGTATTAAACATATAGGGGAAATCCGAATTGGAAAGACTAGGATTTCCCTCAGGCGCTTCGAGCTCGTCATCATGCAGGATGTATTCATTCAGGAACTCGATACTCCAGGAGAATCCGAGGCGTTGGAACCTCTACGTCGCTACATCGATCGTTCCGAGTGGTTTACGGTTCTCTTCAGCGAGATCGACATCGTCTATCTTGGCGGCTCACTGTATCGGGATCCGTCACTTAAAGATGGTGGAGAGGCATTGTTGGGGTACTTGCACGAAAATCAGCGGCTGACGGCCACAGTTAGTGAGAAGGGAAGTTTCTCGACAGCCCATAAAAGATTCGATGACGATTCTGTGTTCAGCGTCGTCGTGAACAGTCTGGCCGCAAAGGATGAGGTATTGGCTTGTGATGACTTAGGAGATGAGTGGGCGGATTTTGTTGGGATCAATGTAAGCGCTCAGCCAAATACCCTGACGTTCTACCACGCAAAGCACGGAGATCTTTCATTGAGCGCAAGCGCGTTTCACGTTTCGGTTGGTCAGGCGATAAAGAATCTGCAGCATGTTCGACTTACGGCAGACGCGGTGAACAGTAAGCGTAACAAGTGGGAGCGTACCTACATCAATGACGGACAGCAGACTCAGATTCATCGAATGATCAGGGGAGTATTCGCGGCGTTTGTCGATTGCGCACGCGATACCGCTGTCTCGCCGGATACCATCCGACGAGTTGTGATCGTCACGGATTCTCTAAGTCGAAAGGCAGTCGAAGATGTCCTGTCCGCGGCTAAGAAAGGAGAACGTCCGCCAGGTCATTTTGTGCAGCTTTACTCTCTGCTCATGGGATTCTTTTCCGGCATGTACGGAGGTGGGGGCATTTCCGGCGATCTTTTGTAGGCCCTGAAGTCTGCCATCCGAGACTTCCTCCGAAAACGAAGAGCAGGACCGTTGGCTTGAATTTTCGTTCTCTCAGCCTTACAGTGGGTTCCGTGCCGCAATAGCCGATAGCGCGGCTGCCCGCCCGCAAGGGTCCGCATCAAGTGTGGGATAACCAAGAGGATCGGCGTACGAACCCCGCCCAAGTGGCGGGGTTTGCTTTTGTGACAGGGCACGTTGTTATCGGACGGGCGCATCGACGTCGGGAGTCTGACGTGCTCGGAGTGCTTCGCGAGACGAAGCCAAATGCTGAGCGAATTTCGCGGCCAGTCTCTCCGTATCCGTGAGAGCCGGCGGAAGGTGCTTCGCGAAGTACCGCACGTCTCCGGCGAGAATCACCTCGCCTTGTCGGTCCAGCGTGTCCGCGATCTTCATCCAGTTCGCGACGACGGCCTTTCGTGTTTCGACGAGCTTGGCTCGGGCCGGCTCGCTGAAGCGGCCGTTCTTCGCCAGCTCGGTCGCTATCATCGTTACCTTTGCGCGGATCGCGCTCGACTTCCCCCGGCGCTGAGCGCGGAAAGCTCCGTCGCGCGCCTTACCTTTGTTCCGGCCGCGGATGACGCGTGATGTCGCGTTCGCGGCGATCCCCTGCTCTCTCATGGTCCGCGCGAAGTCCTCGCGCCATTCCCTCAGCATGGGCTTGTCGATGTGCAGGCGCCTTCCGTACTCGTCTTCGGCTTTCACGACCAAGATGGACGTGAGGGTGGGCCTGGTCCGTGTGCAATGCCATTGCATAGCGGTGCCGGACCCCGAACTTCTCTCTGGCGAACGCGCGGGCTGCGGCGAGCACCTTCTCCGGTGGGGTCGGCGCCGGCATCGACAGCACAATTTTGTGGACCAGCTTGGTTTCCCGCGCTTCAGTACGCTGGTCACGGGGACCACGATACTGACCCGCGGACAGCTCGAGGTGCCAGGCCGCCAGAAACGTCCGCTGCGCATCCGTGCCGGCAATCCGTTCACCCTCGTCCGTCTCGATCTCGAGCTTCCCTCTCCGGCTGATGTAGGCGAAATGCGCGGCAACGGTGCCGGCATTCGTGCCACCGCCGGTGACCTTCACCATCACCTCCGGCGTCCTTCTCACGGTCCGCCTGATTTGTTCGATTTGTGCCGGGCTGAATCGCGTGGTCCCAGGCGGTCCCGAGCGGCCGAGACTAGCCAGCTCGAGAAATGGAGGCTCATCAGTCGGCAAACGAAACGGTCGCCTACTCATACCGTGACTCCCAGCTCCGAAGTGCCGCCCGCGCCAAATCGCTTGTGCGCTGCTCTACAGCCGCAACGACGGAGCGGGTCTGCGCCAAGGCCTGGCGCACCTCGGGCGACAGGGAGCCTTCCTGGCTGCCACAGCGGGCGATCCGGGAGAGGACCCGCCCTACCCCTGCAAGCACGACGACGGCTTGCTTAACGGTCTCGAGCTCGTCGGCCGTGAGAACCGTATCGGCGGCGATATGGGAGCGCACCAGCGCCGCAAGGTAGGTGGAGGTCTTCATCCGCCGCCGGGCCGCACGGGCCTCGAGGGCCGCGCCATCCCCTGGCCGCAAACGTATGGTGATCCGGTCCGTCGCCGCCTCACGGCGCGACGCGCTCGGGATATTGAGTACGGAGGACGTGCCCGGGATCAGCAATGCGCGGAGCGTGACTACGGCCAGTGCACATTCCGAGAGCCCGCGGCTTGCCGCTAACTCGGCGAACCGCTGCTTCTCTTCCGGCGAGAGGCGCACGGTAATGGTCGGCAATCGTGAGCGGGCTCTGTCGCTGGTCACGAGAGCCGATCCTCTCGTGCAGCACATCGCGGACACTTCGCTATCCTGCCCTCAACAAAACACCAACTCCAAAACGCTGCTCCGCGTGCGAGCTGCGGCGCGCAGGAGCCGATCATACGGCAAACCGGACCAGGGCTCGCCCACTCCGGCGAACCCATCGGTCCGATTGCATGATGCCCCTTTGCACAGCTCATAAGAACGTCTGCCAGGTCGTCAGCCGTTGCTGACCCGTCGTCGCGACCGAGCACTCTGTGGCGGCGGGAGAAGCCCCAGGGACGGCTGGATCGGCCGGGAGCGTAGAGCCTCAATGGCTGGGCTCCGTGTCGTCGTCGACTTCTTGACGAGCTCGGAGATGGCCTCTGCGGAGATGTAGCGCCGGCACCCAATGACCACGCTCGGCAGCTCACCGCTTCGCAGCAAGTCGTAGATCATGTTCCGCGACATCTTGCCCAGGAGCTCCCGGGCCTCAGTGATGGAGTACAGCACGCGATCGTTCATGGCAGACACCTCTCTGCGAAGACAAGTGGATCTGTGGCGGCTTTGGCTGAGCGGAAGTTGTAAATTCCAACTCACCTGCAAGCCGAGTGTATTCAGTGGAAATGAAAATGGAAGCCTCTATTGGTACCGAATTTACCCCAATACTTCACTTTCTGGCCGTCACCTGATGCGCTCAGACGCGGTCAGATGTCAGGCTTAGAAACGTGACTGACGCTGTTGGATACTCTTGGATGCTCCGTTCACATTGATACCGCGTGAACGCTCCTGATACCGCCTGAAATTTCCTGAGCACTACCCAAGTGAATGCCCTCGCCGTGTCAGCGATGCACGGCGTTGGACGCCCTTGGTACGCGGTGTGCGCGTGTGGATGGCGACAATGGCGAGATCGAGTTCGTTATAGACGGCATCGAGCGCGGCGAGTCCCCTCCGCAGCACGAATTCCTCCTCGAAGGCGACCTCGAGCGCATCGAGCGACCGGTGAGAGACGCGGATCAGCGTGATCGCATCGGCGAACCTGCCGAGTAGTCCATCGAGATCCGGCTCGGCAATCCGCATAGACCGTCTGCGGACAGCCGAGGACATCCGAGAAGAGCGTGATCGCGACGTGCGAGTAGAATCCCGCCGTGTAGCAGTACCCATGATCGGCCTCCAAACCAGGCTGGTTGTGGTAGGCCCTCGTCGGTGTTACTAGCACCGGCGGGGGCCGCCTCGGATGGCGGAGGCAGGCTCAGCCGAAAACGGGGGTAAGCTGAGGAATCGAGCCGGAACAATACCTGCAATATCAATAGCTTACGCAGCTATTGTGAGTCCGGCCCCGGGCATTCTGGACGGTAATCCCGCTACTTCCTACTTCCCTACCCAGTCCCCGAACATCCAAACATTGATAGACCGATGTTCGTGAATAAAGCGAAGCCGATGAGTGGACCTGCCGTTGCGCCGTTGTGGCCTGCTCCTCGACTTCATCTAACGCGGTAGGCCGATGGAAAACGGTGTCATCGCGTCGTTCAACGATAAGGTGCGCGAAGAGTAAACGAGACCAATCTCACCGCGGTTGTCACGTCAGATGGTTTGAAGCTGCCAAGAAGGGAGGAGACCAGCCCGATAAAACTGTCCGTTCGGATGCGAGCCGCACTTGCATCTCGATGCGACCGAGATGCGCTTGAGCTTGAGCGGTCCCGCAATACTTGGTCGCGGGCGCTGCAATTCGGATTGCGGTGCGCGCGGTGCTTTCTGTTAGAGTCGGGCGACGATGCTGCACGTGGCACTCAGTGTCGATCGAAACGGACTTCTCAACGCCTGCTCGTTGAATCCGGACGCCGGGTTCACGTGGACGGGCCCGGACGTGGTGGGTACGGCCTGTCTGGTGCCGGGCTCACCGGTAGCGGTGTTCCAGCAGAGTGTCTCTGTCCTCGGGGCGTTGCTCATCGACCGCCATGGCATGCTGAATGTCGCGACCTTGGATCTGGCGCAGACCACGGGATGGCAGGGGTTGGTGACCGTGGGCAACGGCAATCTTGTGCCCGGGTCCTCGGTTTCGCTCCTGAAGCTCACTACAACCGAATTTTGCGCTCTCGCGATCGATTGCAACGGCGTGCTAAATGTCGCCACTCTTGATGCGACGACCACGGACGGCTGGCAGGGCATGGACACCGTCGGGGGCGCGGTACTCGCGCCCGGAGCGTATGTCACGGCGATTCAGGCGAGCACCACTGTCTTTGTCGCCCTGGCGGTGGATGAAGCTGGCGCGCTGAACGCCGCCACCCTGGACACCAGCAGCGGGGCTGGGTGGCAGGGACCGGATACCGTCGTGAACTGGGCCCTCCCGCCGGGCTGCCGCGTGTACGCGATCTGAGCGCCGCAGTAAAGGGAGGAGAACGCCGTGCCGAACCTGACCAACTCGACCACTACGATGCTTAAGGCGACCCACGTTCCATTACGCACCGCCCCGACCACGGCGCAAGGCGCCCAATCGGTCGAATCCGCCGGCCGTGCGACCCTCAAGGCGAGCTTTGTGCGTCAGCTCGCCTTGCAGCCTGGAGAGGTCAAGGCCGTGCAGCAGGCGAGCAGCGGCGCCACGAGCGACGGCAGCTTCTGGTCGCTGTTGCAGCAGTACGAAGGGACACCCTTGGCGTCCCAGCTGCCCTCGCCTGCTTCGCTCGCCAACGTGCCGACGAACGATCTGTCGGCCTTTGGCCGCGGACTGGTGACGGTCCGGCAGGCCACGCTGCAGCAAGCGCAGAACTCGCCCGCGCCTGCCGCAGCGCCCGGCACGATGCACACCAACGCGGCGATTACCGCAGTGGCCGCGGCACCGGTCGCGTCCTTGCTCAACAGTCTCAACGCCGCGGTCGTCGCGGGCAACGCCTTTGCTTCGGACTCCTCCACCTCACCGATTGGCATGCTAAATCTGGAACGGCTCGAGATGACCCCCGCAGGGGTCGAGCGCGGCGGCCTGATCGCCACCATACCACTCGCCCCGAAGGAGCGGACTGCGGTAGTTCAAAAGGAGTGGTCGGTGACGAATCAGGAATTCACCTCGATCGTTACCGATTCGCTGGAGAACTACAGCGAAACGGGTGTCACGGAGAACACCGAGCTGGCGCAGTCGACCTCCTCGCAAGTCTCGCACTCAAATCAGTTCAACATCAACGCCACAGTCAGTGGCAGCTACGGATTCGTGAGCGCTTCGGTGGCCACCTCCTTCGGCACGCAGGATCAGAGCTCGCAGTCTGCACAAGACAGCCGCAAGCACGCGATCGCGACCACCCGCCAGGCCTCCTCGCGCGTCAAGCAGTCCCACAAGACGACCATCTCGACAACCACGACCACCGGCTCTTCGGAGTCGACGACACGGATGCTCGAGAATCCGAGCGCCACCGACCCCATTCGCATTGATTACTTCAGTCTCATGCGCAAGTGGTACGTCGCGCTCTATCGCTACGGGCTGCGACTCACCTACGACATCACAGTTCCAGAGCCCGGAGCGGCGATGCGTGCGCTTTACGAGAATCTCACCAAGCTGCAGGCGCAGGCGGCTCAATCCTTCACATTCGACCTCCAGTATTCGGACATCACCCCGGCCAATTATCCGAACCTGGTCAATCAATATAGTGCCGAGCTGCCGCCCCCACCTGGTCCGGGCGCGACGCTCACCCCGAATGGGCAGGTGACCGGGCTCGATGAATCCGAGAGCTGGCACTTCTATCAGTTGTCCTTCACCGTGCCGGACGGTTACTGGGTCACCGACGTGACCGCCCAGGCCCAAGTCGGAATTGGCAACGGCTACGGTGCGCATGCGTTCGGAATCCCGGGCACTCCCTACTACGACCACAGCCCCCAGGCCGGATACAACCTGGACCTCACTGCGATGTACGGCTACATGTCTAAGTACACTGGAACGCAGACCATCTCTTTTTTCTTCCAGTGGGCCGATGTGGCCTGGGTCGGCCTCGTGGTCACCACAGCCGCCACCGACACGGCGATGCAGCAGTGGCAGAGTTCCGTCTGGAACGCCTGCTACAACGCGGCGCAGAATGCCTTCTACGCCCAGCAGCAGTCGATCAGCGCGCAGATCGCGGCGCTGCAGGCGCAGATCAACTCCGTGGACACGCTCACCCTGCGCCGTGAAGAGAACGACGAGATCATGAAGTGTGTGCTGCGGTGGCTCCTGGGACCGAGCTTCGAGTACATGCCCGATAGCGTCATCAAGCTCTTCCAGGCCGCTGGCGGCGATCTGGATTATGGCGTGAACTTCACTGGGAACGAGGCGCTTCCGAACACCATCAACTGGAATCTCATGTACCAGAACGAGGACCGCATCAGCTTCATCAACCAGGCAATCGACTGGGACAACGTCACCTACTTCCTGTACTCGTACTTCTGGGACGTGCCCAAGAGCTGGGAGTTCATCCGCCAAATCCAGCACCCGGACTCCATCCGTCAGGCCTTCCTGCGGGCCGGCAGCGCCCGAGTCATTCTTACCGTCCGCCCGGGATGGGAGGTGGCATGGACATACTTCGTGGAGTACGGCTCAACGAGCCTACCCGACCCCTTGCCTTCCCATCCGTACCTCACGATCGCAGAGCAGATCGCCGAGTACGACAACACCAACTACCCGGGCATCCCCGCCGCCAATCCCAACGGGGGTGGCCCTGTCGATGATGACTCGCCGCAGATCGGCACGACCTGCGATGCGACGGTCGCTGCGAGCAACGATCCGGTGACCCTCGAAGTCGCCGACAGCACGGGCTTTGTGGCAGGGGCTACGGCCATCATCGACACCTGGGAGTCGAATGTGCAGGAGGCGCAGACCGTCACGGACGTTCCCGACGGAACGCACATCACGGTTCAGGCGCTCGGCGATGCCCACGCGCCTGCAGGCGGACTCGCCTTCCCCGTGGTGCAGTCGAGCGCCAAAGGACTTCTGATCGGAGAGTGGTTCGAATACACGCCCACTTCCGGGGTCGACATCGCCGTCACAAGCAACCTCGCGACCATCGCTTGATCCGTCTGCGGATCAGCGTAGAGAACGTCTGCGGCGCTGCGCTGCGCAATGCCACGGTCGCAGCTTCGCTCGACCTCGGTAAAGGGCCGACGACGCTCACCCCCGGGGTGGCGCCTCACGACGTGCTGATTCCCGATCAGGGGCCCGCGCTCGTGACCCTGACCGTGAATGCCGCAGGCTATTACGATGAAGTTGCCCAGATCAACCACGACAAGAGCAACGCCTGGACGACCAACAATCCGTCCCTCTCGCTCTCCACGGGCTCGCAGCTGGTCCCGGTCACGGTTCGCCCCGGGAGGGTCCGCTTCGCACCGGGCGTGCAGTTGTCGGAATCCAGTCCGGCGGATCGCGGCTTCAATGCCGGCGGCGCGCTGATCGGCAATGGCACCTACTATCGTGGCATCTGGGTACTGAACAAGACCTGGCGCTCGTTGAAGAACGGCGTTGCGGCCAACGTCAATGGGAAGGGCTGGGATCGCTTTAATTTCGTCGACACCAACGTCCCGCTCGACAAGTGCGGCTCGTGGGTCTTGCTCGAATACGGCGACCCCCCGGGCTTTGGGAGTCTCAGGTTTCTGATTGGCGTGTGGGCTCCGTTCAACGTGGGGCTGACTCCGGCAGTTGTGCTGCAGGTCACCCCCAATCCCCTGTCTCCTTACTATCCGACGGATCGGTTCCCGTTCGCGGGCGCCTACCCTTACGGGAGCGTCGTCCGGGGCAGCTCGAGCCAGAAAACCGGGCCGCTGAGCGTCAGCGACTTTGTCCAGCCCTACGTCGATCTGGGCTCGAACCGCACGTTGTTGTCCGGTCAGGCCTTTGGAGTGGCCTACCAGATCTATGGATCGCGCTCGGACCTCTTCGGCACCACCTTGGGACCGGTGGTGATCACGCCGATCCCGGCCACGATTGCCGGAGACTTCGTGCGTGAGCCCTTCAACTGCCAGGAGGGACTCGGGCGCCTGGTGGGGGAGGTACTGCGGTTCCTCTTCTCGCAGTCGATGTCGCTGAGGAACGGTAGCTCCGGCGGCCAGCTCGCATTCAAGGACGGCAACACCCTCTTTCAGCGGCCAGACAACGCACCGTGGACTAGCGCGGACGAAGCAGGCCCTCCCACAAACTGCACCTCCACGTTACTCGGCCACAGCGCGGCCGTGGCGACGATGTACGATGTGACCCGGATTCCGACGCTCGCCGCATTGCGCGGTGGCGGTGCCACCGCGAACGCCCAGCGGAGCGCCTACTTCGGCGCGCCGCTTTTCGGCGGCAGCACCCCATACTTCACCCAGAACTGGCACGGCCTGTGGATCATCGACGGCGTCGCCCAGCCGGGCCGGGTCTGGTCTCCGACTCCGCGCTCGCCTGCCGCGGCGGCTTGGCTCAGCTGGATGCAGCAGTCGGGCGGACGCTCCGTGTGCGCCGTTTACACGCCCTCCGGAATCGCGGCGCCGCTGGTCAATGGCCTGGTGCCTTGCCTCGCCGCCGACGCCAAGAGCGGGGCGGCCGGCCAGGTGGTCGAGAAAAAGGCAGGGCTCATCGTCTGGTTGCGGCTCTCGGACGACTACTTATCGGCAAAGAAAGCAGCTGATCCCGCCATCTCGCCTCCCTTTACTTTGCCGGCTCCGCTCGACACACACAACGAGATTTACTATCTCGGCGTGGGTTACGCGGCGCAGGCCTTCCACTAACAGCTCGCGTCGTGCGCGAATGCGGGCGCCGATCGCATTTGGGTACCCGCGTTCTTGCTGTCATTTTTCCATGAGGTGATCAACACGGTTGCAGAAGGACACCGCCTCCGGAATCATCCCGGCGAGCCCTGGAACTCAGGGCCCGCCGGGCGACCAACGATGCGGCTCAGGCGCCTGGCACCTGAATCCGCACCATGTCCTTCAGCACACCGTCGAGGCCGCCGAAGACCGTGAGCTTGTCGATCTTCTCGGTGACCTTCTCCAGCGTCTCCAGCTCCTTCATCCGCAGGAGCGTCGGGTTCTCGTCCATGAGCCGCGCGGTGTTGAGCAGCGAGCGGGTCGCTGCGGTCTCCTCGCGGCGGCGGATCAGGTTCGCCTGAGCGACCTTCTCCGCCTCGACCACCAGGTTGAGGATGGTCTTCATCTCACCGGGCAGGATCACGTCCTTGACCCCGACGGAGCGCACGGCCAGTCCATGCTCCTCGACCTTGGTACGTACGGCGTCCCCGATCTCGCGATCGAATGCGCCCTTGTCACCGAGCAGGTCATCGAGGGTGCGCGCACCCACTGCCTCGCGCAGCGCGAACTGCAGCTCCTTGTAGACGAACTCCGTGAAGCTGGTGAGCGTCGAGCGCGCCTTCACGGCGTCCAGCACTTGCCAGAGCGCCGTCAGGTTCACCCGCAGGCTCACCTTGTCGCGGGTCAGGATTTCCTGACCCGCGACCTCCATGGCCTGCACACGCCGATCGACCAGCTCGATCTTCAGCGTCCGCTGGTACTTCCAGAAGGCATGCAGACCCGGATGCAGGACCTGCGCCAGCTCTCCGTCGACGATCAGCAGGCCGATCGCGGTATCGGGCACCTCGGTCATGCTCACAGCTTCGGCCACTGCTGCGGCCAGGGGCTGCTTCGCGCGCACGAGGACCTTCGCCAGATCCTTTGCGAGCTCGAAATCCCGCAAAATATCGTGGCGATCGACGCGCACCTCGATGGCGCCGCGCCAGTAGAGCTGCCTGGTTCCGGGCGCCAGGACGCCGGCGACCTTGCCGCTCTTGTACACAACGCCGACCTCGGAGCTGCCGATCTGCACGACGGCGAAGTAATCCGCGACCATCTCGCGTGCCTCCTCCAGGAGGAAGTCGACGCGGGGGTGCTCGAACTCCGGCACGGTCAGATCGTAGACCTGCACTTCGACCCGCTTCAGCGGATCGAAGATCCGGTGCACGCCCGGCTCGAGAACGGTCTCGAAGCTCCGATTGCGGAACAGGAGACCACGCTCATGCTGGGCGATGGTGATGCGCTTGATTGCGAACATGTTTTCATCTCCTCTCATCGTCCAGTCACTTCAAAATAGGTCGAGGTGTAACCCACGCCCCGACCGCGGGCCGCTGGGGCCGCGGCGCCGTCCACGCCATCTGCCGCTCACCGCGCAGGCCCCTCCGTTTCCGGAAGAACCGCCCAGGCGAGCGCGATCAGCGCTTCGGACGCCGCGCACCCCGGCCGCTCAAGGCGGTCAGCGCGCTGTGACCTGCGCTTTCTCCTGTTCGCCGCCTCGACCACGAGACGTACCGCGTCCTGCGAAGAGGTCACTGGGGCACCTCGATGCGAGGCCAAAGCCCCGCTGTCGTCTTAGAGGCACTGTCGAGGTGCCGCTGGTGCAAGTACGGGAGTCGAACCCGCGACTTACGGCTTACAAGGCCGTCGCTCTACCCACTGAGCTAACTTGCTGGGGGTTGAGACCGAATGCCCGTGCGGTACACGCGAGCGCAAATCACAGCGCAGGCGCGCCAGGCGGGACCCAAGAGCCCGCTCCGCTGACACGGCTTCAATCTCGACCTCTGCACGACCCAACGCCTCGGCGCTGTGTCGAATTCTGTCGGCAGCCGGCCGCAAAAACAGCGAGGCCCCGGTGGCATAGCCGACCGGGGCCTCGTGATGTCGAGATTCCCGGAAGGCTGCCTGAATCAGCCCTCCGAGCTCATTGGAGGGCTAGTCCGATACGATTCGGTCCGATCCGAACACACGTAATTCGAGCGCGCACCGCAGCGCATCGCGTCTGACGCGATGCTCAATGCTGCAGGATGACGTGGCCGGGCTACCGGCGGTCTCGTGCGATTTGTGTGTGTTGGGATACATGATGGCTGCGCAGTTTACTCGGGAGCGTTCGCTTGTCAAGCGAGAAACAACAATTCAATGCAGTTCACGGACGTCCATTCGGACGTCACGCCAGGAAGTCGGCCTCGACCGCTTCTATGAGCGTAGGTCCCTTGCGTGCCAACGCGCGGCGTATGGCTTCGGTCAGCTCCGCCGCGTTGGTTGCGCGCGTGCCTTCTGCTCCGAACGCCCGTGCGACCGCGATGAAGTCAGGATTGAGCGCGACGACACCGACCGGAGGTATGCCTGCCGCCTGCATGTCGTCGCGGATCTGCCCCAATGCTGCGTTATTCCAGACCACCACCGGCAGACTCAATTCCAGTTCCACGGCAGTCATGAGCTCCTGCAGCGTGAACTGCAGGCCGAAATCGCCGGCAAGCGCGAGGACCGCCCGCTCAGGCTGTGCGATCTTCGCGCCGATGGCGGCCGGCAGCGCAAAGCCCAAAGCGCCGTAGCCGCAGGGATGGAACCAGCTCCCCGGCCGGTCTGCGGCGTAGGCGTAATTGCCGAGATAAGCGATCTGAGTCTGGTCGCTGAAGACAACCCCATCGGCAGGCACGCCCGCACGGATAGCAGCGAGCGCACTCAGGCGGGCGCGGGTGGGCTCATTGAAGGACTGGTTGATCTTTGCAAGCTGGTTTGTCGCTGGACCCGCGCCAGTTCGCCACCCCTGTCGCTTCTTCAGCCCGGCCGTGATCGCTTGGAGGCTGGCGCGCGCATCGCCCCACACCGGAGCCTCCGCGCCGTAGTGATCCGCGAGCTTCGCCGGATCGAGGTCGATCCGGATCAGCCGGCCTTCCATCCTCAGGCGGGTGCCGGTGTAGAAATCGGTCTCCGACAACTCCGTGCCCACCGCTACGATGGCGTCGGCAGAGGCCACGAGCTCCTGTGTCTCTCTGTACTGGAGAGAAGCCCCGAGGTTTGCCGGGTGGCTTTGCGGCAGCAGCCCTTTGCCGGCGGTCGTCGTAATCAGGTAGCCGTCCAAGAGCTCCACGAGCCGCAGCACCTCATCAGCTGTCTCGCGGGCGCCTCCGCCTGCGATGATGAGCGGCCGTTTGGCTGCAGCGAGTAAGTCAGTGGCCCGGTCAATCGCTTCCGGCGGAGGTTTGGGGCGGGAGTCGAGGCAGGCAAATCGCGCCGGCCTCAAGCCCGTAGGCTTGGCCAGCAGGTCCAGGGGGACCTGCAGATAAGCAGGCCGGGGCCGGCCGGTGCGGAAAGAAGCGAACATCGCTCGCAAATGGTCGCGGACATCCTCGGCAGAGGACGCGTTTCGTGCCACCCCCGCGACGCCGGCTCCGAGCGCCAATTGATCGGGCACCTCGTGCAAGACACCCCACCCCTTACCGAGGGAGGAGCGCACCGGTGCGCTAGCCACGACGATCATGGGGACGGAATCGGAATACGCCTGCGCGACAGCCGTCAGCGCGTTCGTGACCCCGGGGCCTGAGATCACGAATGCCGCCGCGGGTCGTCCAGTCACGCGCGCATAGCCGTCCGCCGCGAAGCCGGCGTTCTGCTCGTGCCTCACGAGCACATGGCGCATGCCGGTCAGCGCCAGGCCTCGATATAACTCGAGCGTATGCACGCCCGGTATGCCGAACACCACATCGATTCCGTTGGCGGCGAGCAGCTCGACGATGTAGCGACCAACGGTCGATGTGGCGCTCATATTTTGGATATTGACACGCAGGCACCAAAATGCAAAGTTGCACGACCATGAGATTCTCTCCGCTCGTCGATCGCATCAGCGGTGACGGCGCCGACGCATGGGTCACTCACTATCACGCGGCGGCCGCGCGGGCCCGCGGCGAGGACGTCATCGTTCTCAGTATCGGGGATCCCGCTCTCGATTCCCCTCCCTCGGTCATCGATCGGGCCGTCGAACGGCTGCGGGCCGGGGATCTGCGCTATACGCCCGCGTCCGGCCGCCTCCCGCTCCTGCAGGCGATCGCGAAACTACACACTGCACGCAGCGGACAAGCCGTATCGGCGCAGAACGTGGTGTATCTCGCAGGTGCGCAGAACGCCCTGTTCGTTGCTTCGATGTGCCTCGCGGGCCCGGGCGATGAGGTCATCACATTCGATCCGATGTACGCGACCTATCCGGCGACGATCGAGGTTTCCGGCGCGCGGATGATCCGGGCTGCAACGGGTGAAGGGTTTCGGCCGGACATCGGTGCGCTAGAGTCCTTGGTGACGCCGCGGACGCGCGCCATCGTGTGGACTACTCCCTCCAACCCCAGTGGCGTGATCATCAGTCAGGCCGAGTTGAACGCCATCGCGGAGATCGCCCGCAAGCATGATCTGTGGCTGGTCTCGGACGAGGTGTACGCCGGACTTGCGCCCGGCGGCCGTGTGCCGAGCCTTGCAGCAACTCTGCCCGAGCGCGTGGTGACCATCAGCAGCCTCTCGAAGTCGCACTCCCTGCCGGGATTGCGGGCGGGATGGCTCGTCGGGCCGCAAGAGCTGGTGAGACATGCGGAGTCACTGGCCATGTGCATGCTCTTCGGGCTGCCGGGCTTCATACAGGAAGCCGCCATTGCGGCATTGGCGGTGGCCCCGGAAGCGGAACATCGCATCCGCGAGCTCTGCAACACGCGCCGCGAGCGGATGCTGGCGGGGCTTCGTGGCATTCCGGGCATCCGACCCACGGTGCCTGAGGCAGGGATGTTCATGTTGGTGGACGTATCCGACACCGGCCTGTCGGCATCCGAATTCATGCGCGCGCTGTACGAGCGGGAGCGGGTATCGGTGATGGACGGAGCGGCGTTCGGCAAGCGGACCAGCCGCTTCGTGCGCATCTGCTTCGCTACGGAGGAAGAGACGATTGATGCAGCGTGCGCTCGGATTCGGCGATTTTGCGAGCAAGGGCTGCCGCGCTGAGCTTGGAGTGATGCCGGCCATACAGCGCGTAGATGGCCAAACCCAAGCCAGTCCACACTACCAGCCGAATCCATGTGCCGGCTGGCAGGCTGAGCATCAGCGCCACGCAGCTCAGGAACCCCAGCGCTGGAATCACCGGCACCCACGGGGTGCGGAATGGCCGCCGGGCACCCGGGGCGATGCGGCGAAGAATCACCACACCCGCACACACCATCGCAAACGCTAGCAGCGTCCCGATGGAGATGAGCTCCCCGAGCAGCTCGAGCGGCAATAGCCCGGCCATGATGGTCGCGGCAATACCGGTGATGATGGTGGCGAGGTAGGGAATGCCGGCGGAACGGCTCAGGGTGCCGAAGGCCGGAGGCAGGAGCCCGTCGCGAGCCATCGAGTAGAAGATCCGAACCTGTCCGACGATGCTCGCCAACACCACCGAGAGCAACCCGGCGATGGCGACCACCGCCACCAGACCTTTGAGATAGCCGAGGGACACGCCTGCCTTGGAGAGCGCGAAATAAAGCGGATCGGGTACGCCGAGTGAGCTGTATTGGGCCAGTCCGGTGACGACGATGCTCACGCTGACGTACAGCACCGTGCAGATCAGCAGCGACGCAAACAGGCTCCACGGCAAGGTCCGCTGCGGATTGCTGGCCTCCTCTGCCAATGTCGATACACCGTCGAATCCGATGTAGGCGAAGAACAGCGTTCCTGCCGCGCGAGCCAGGCCCGACCAGCCGAAATCCCCGAAACTGCCCGTGTTCCGCGGGATGAACGGTCGCCAATTTTGTGGATGAATGTGCTGGGCGCCGATGACGATGAGCAGCACGAGCGCGATCACCTTTGCTATGACTATCACGGTATTGACCGTCGCCGACGTACGGGTCCCCGCAAGAGCCAGCGCGGTGCAGGCCACCACCACGAGCACCGCCGGCATATCGAACCAAGAGCCGCTCAGCGTCCAATGTCCGGAGGCGCTGATGGCGAAGGGTCCTTGGCTCAGGACTGTGGGCAGGGACAGTCCGAGGTCTTTGAGGGCCGCGCTCGCATAGCCGGACCAGCTGATTGCGACGACAGACGCGGAGAACAGCCATTCGAGCACCAGGCTCCAGCCTATGATCCAGGCAATCCCCTCGCCGAGCGTCACGAAGGAGTAGGAATAAGCGCTGCCGGAGATCGGCACCATCGCCGCGAACTCGGCGTAGCAGAGTCCCGCGAAGAAACAGGCGATGCTCGAGAGCAGGAAGGACAACGAGACGGCCGGCCCTGCCTGGTGAGCCGCCACATCGCCGGTCAGGGAGAAGATGCCCGCGCCGATCGTGCAGCCCACGCCGAACGCCGTGAGGCCCACTACTCCCAGCGAGCGGCGCAGCCGAGGCCCGCTGTCCTCGCTGTACGCCTCGGCGGCACACATTTCGATCGTCTTGCGCGACCAGAAAGACACTCGTCGATCAGCCTCGGTCTGGGAGCCGCACTGCCGAATCCTATTGCTTCAGTGCCTCATCGATTCCCGCTCGAGCCAGCGGCGCCATGACGGCGTAGCCCGCTGCCGAGGGATGCACGCCGTCGGGACTCATATCATGCCGGAGGCCGCCTGAGGCGTCCTTCATAGGCGCGTAGTAATTCACGTACACGTAGTGCTCTTTCGCCGCGTAAGCCTCGAGCCATCGGTTCAGGGCGACAATCCGGGCTGCGGGATTGGGCAGTTGCGGATGCCACCAGTAATTCACCGAGGGCAACACCGAGCACAGGATCACCGCAATGTGATTGGCTCGGGACAGCTGCGCCATCGATTGCAGATTGCCTTCGATCTGGGTCAGCGTCGCGGGGCCGGTGTTCTCGGCAAGATCGTTGGTGCCGGCCAGGATCACCGCGGCCTTGGGGTGCAGATCGATCACGTCCTGGCGAAATCGCAGGAGGATCTGCGACGAAGTCTGGCCGCTGATACCGCGATTGACATACCGCTTATCGGGAAACGATTGCTCCAGCTTCCATCCCTCGGTGATCGAGTCGCCAACGAAGACGACCCGGTCAGTGCCCGCGGTCGTGGCGCTCAGTTGCAGATCGGAGGCGCGGTAGCGCGCCAGGTTGCCGAAGTCCACCAGCAACTGATGATCGAACGTTGCCCAGTAGTCGCCGGACTGCCACGCCGGGGCAGTAAAGACGAGCGGCGTGCCGCTCGCTTGCGGCTTGGACGGGAGCGTCTCGGCCATGGCCGACAAAGGAATGCAGAGCGCCATGAGTGCCGGCAGCACCCGGCGCAGTCGCTTACGCATCGCTGGTCCTGTCCTCGGAGAAAGTGCGGGACGTGATAGTAGACGACGCTGCGCCAGAACCAATAGCGAGATTACTGCCGGCGCCCCGCAGTTCGCCGCGCGGCGCGGCCATTGGAGGGCCAGCGAGGTGTCCTGCGGACACCTTGCCGGCGAGATACAACGAGCGACCCCTCATTAACAAACATTAAGCAATTGTTAATGCTCTACCGAGTCGCCGAGACGATCCTCGAGTCGGATCACGTCGCAGCAACGACTAGATACGGCGCGGATTAGCTCCTCCGTGCATCGCCAGACCCTCGCTGGCCGGCAAAGCTTGATTCCGCGGGCGTGATCTTCATCATAGGCTCATCTGACTGCGGGAGGCCCCGCCATGTTTCGATTGCTCAGGCTCTGGCGACTGGTGGCGCGCGATCTCAGCCTGCTCTGGTTCGCGCTGCGGCATCGGCACCGGCCCATCTGGCTGTGGCCGGTCGCGGTGGTTCTGGGGCTCTACGCGCTCGATCCCGTCAATTTCGCGCTTCCCTTGGCGGGAATGATCGATGACCTCGTTCTCGTTCCCCTCCTGCTCCATCTGGTGGTGAAGCTGCTGCCGACGGAGATCAGGCTGGGCTTCGCGCTCCGCTCACGGAATTGAGCCTCGCCGACGACCTCTTCGACGGATCCGGAGCCGAGCGCGCGGGCCAGCTGGGGCTGGCTCACTTTCCAGGCTTTGCCTTGCCTGTCGAGCAGGAGCTGCTGGCAGCCATCGACGGCGTCGCCGCGGCGGCGCCCTTCAGGCACATGCTCACGCCCGGCGGCCAGCGGATGTCGGCCGCGATGACCAACTGCGGGGAGGTCGGCTGGGTCACGGACCGCAAGGGTTACCGCTACGATCGAATCGACCCTGAGACGGGGCGGCCCTGGCCTACCCTGCCGGTGTCCTTCAGTCACCTTGCGCAACGCGCTGCCGCGCAGGCGGGATTCGAATCCTTCCGGCCGGACGTATGTCTCATCAATCGCTATGAGCCCGGCGCGCGGATGTCGCTGCACCAGGATCGGGATGAGCGCGACTTCTCAGCTCCCATCGTTTCCGTGTCGTTGGGAGTCGGCGCAACGTTCCTGTTTGGCGGCTCGAAGCGTTCCGACAAGCCGAATCGCCTGGCGTTGGCGCATGGCGATGTGTTGGTTTGGGGCGGAGAAAATCGTCTTGCGTACCATGGAGTCGCGCCTGTAGTTGACGCGTGTCACCCAACTGTAGGGCGTATGCGTCTGAACCTTACGCTGCGAAAAGCCCTTTAGCGGCTCAGATTCTTTAGCGTCCGGAAATGGCGAGTGTGGCGGAGACGGCGGTAGTAAGGTCGCGTTCGTGGCCGCCGCGGCTATCTCGAAAGCATTTCATGAATGATGCATAGTGCATTGAAATTCCATGGTTTTAACTGCTTGGATTGGTCCACAATAACCGCCCAGCTCGACTCCCGCGGCTGCGCGGTGTTGCCGAGCCTGCTGGACCCGGTCGCCTGCCGGGAGATGGCGACTCTCTATTCCGACGACAACCGCTTCCGCAGCCGTGTCGTAATGAGCCGCCACGGGTTCGGGAGGGGCGAATACAAGTACTTCGCCTATCCCCTGCCGCCACTCGTCGCGGAGCTGCGTACGGCGCTCTATGGGCCTCTGGCGCCCATCGCGAACGAGTGGAGTCGCCGCCTGGGAGGAGATGGGCGCTATCCGGAAAGTCTCGCGGCTTTTCTCGACGGCTGCCACGCCGCGGGCCAGGTGAAGCCGACCCCGCTGCTGCTGCAGTACGGGCCGGACGATTACAACTGTCTGCATCAGGATCTCTATGGAGATTGGGTGTTTCCTCTGCAGTTGACCGTGCTCCTCTCGCAGCCGGGGCGCGACTTCGAAGGTGGGGAATTCGTGCTCACGGAGCAGCGTCCGCGCATGCAGTCACGCGCGGAAGTGGTGCCGCTCGGGCAAGGCGATGCTGTCGTGTTTGCGGTGCATCATCGGCCCGTTCACGGCACACGCGGCGATTACCGCGTGAATCTGCGCCACGGTGTCAGCCGTGTGCGCTCCGGCCGGCGGCATACCCTGGGTGTCATTTTCCACGACGCGAGCTGACCGCCGCGGCGGGCGCGCCTCCCGCTTATGTTCAACGGTTATGTTCAAACGGCGCGGCAATTTGCGAAACGGGTCACATCGATGCGATGATTCCCGTCCGAGAAGCCGGCCCAAGCCGGTCGTAACAAGAACTCAAAGACGGGATGGCCAATGAAGGCACGAAATAACAAGACGCGCTGGCTGCTGATCGCTCTGCTCTTCGGATTCCTGGCGGCGGTAGGCCTGACGCTCGTCCATCATCATGGCTATCGCAACGTTGCCGAGGCGATCCAGGCCCCGGTGCCGGCGCCTGCCGCGTTGCAACAGCCTGGTGCGCCCATCGTCGCTGCTGCTGGCGAGAAGCAGACGCTGCGGGTTCCTGCGGCCATCGGCGCCGCCGACGACTCGGCGGATATCGCGGATTCCAACAGTCAACAGCCGCCCACTGGCGGTCATTCCGCTGCGACGGCGAATACCTCCACCGGCAATGCGGGCGTCGACTCTGACGGCGCATCGGGCGAGACGCCGCCGCCGAGCAACCATTCCGCGACGCCCGCCGCCGCCCAGCCGCAGAGCCTCGCCAACGGCTATGCCTACAACGGCGCCGCGCTGCTCGATTGCGAGCTGCCGGCCGGTTGCGGCGCCAACGGCGGCACGGCGGTCACCGTCATCCGCCAGTCCTCGGGCACCTCGGGCGGTGTGACCCAGGTGCATGACTCGACTCCGACGGACAACGACTCGAACCCGCAGACGAACGACGGCGGCAACCCGCCGCCCGGCAACAATGACCAGCCCCCCGGGGACCCGCCGGGCCACACGGTCAGCTCCGCTCCGGAGCTCGATCCCGCCACCCTCGCCGGCGCGGTCACGCTGCTCCTCGGCGCGCTGGCCGTGCTGCGCAGCCGTCGGGTGCGCGTAACCCGCTGAGGCTGCGCCGGGAACCCGGCATGCTCCTCCGCCGTTGAGCCCGGGAGGAGCATGACTATTGCTGAAGATACTGGCGCCGTGCCTGTGCGCGGCGGTTTTCGCATTTGGAGCGCGCGGCGTCTCTGCTCAGACGCCTTCCCCCATGCAGGAGTGGCAGTACGCCGGGGGTATCGCGCTCGAGAACCTGTTCGCTCCGAGAGTACCCAAGTGGGACGTCATAACGGGCGTCGCCGCTTCGACGACGCCCATCTATAGCGGCGCCAGCCAGTATCTCGTCTCCGGCGGGCCCGTAATCAACATCCGCTATCGGAACAGGGCGTTCATCTCGAGCGGCGAGGGCCTGGGAGTCAACGCCTTCGTCGGCAAGCAATACCGCGTTTCGCTTGCCGTGGGCCTGGACATGGGCCGCCGGATGGGCTGGCACTACAGCACCCTGCACGGCCTCGGGGACATTCCCCGTGCGCCCTTCCTCAAGCTGGCAGGCACCTACATAGTCTCCAAGCGCCTGCCCATCCTGTTGCGTGGCGATATCAGGAAGATCGCAGGCGGCGCCGCGGGGCTCGTCGGCGACCTCAATGTCTACACGCCTCTGCCCGGCAGCTCGCGCAAGTTCGTAATGTTTGCCGGGCCGTCGGTGACCTTCGCCGACCGCGAGCACTCGCAAACGATTTACGGCATCAGTCCGCGGCAGTCCCTGCAGTCAGGTTACCCGGTATTCGCCGCCCACGGCGGGCTCGAGGCGGCGGGGTTCGGCTTCAGTGCGACGCGCTTCTTCACTCCCCACCTGCTCACCAACGTCAACCTCTCGATCAGTGAGCTGCTGGGCAGCGCCGGGCGCAGCCCCCTGGTGGAGCGCAAGGCCCAGGCCTCGCTCAGCGTGTCGGGCGCATACCGCTGGTAGCGGTTCGTCGCCGTTTCCCAACACCGTCGGCGCCCGCAGACGCAGGAACTTTCGGGCATCCGGCTGTCAACCTAACTCGTTCAGCGCGCGTTTATGTTTGTTGAATCATCAGGTTGCGGCACGGATCCTGCGTATCCGACAGCAGGTCTTGGATATGCGAGGGCACACACTTGGAAAAATTCCGGAACCTCGAGCATCTCAAGGCGCAGGTAACTGTCGTGCGCTGGCATCTCGATGCGGCCTCGTTGGAAAAGAACGGAAAGAGACACCGCCATCTCGATAGTGCGAGTCTGACCTATCAGGGTGCGATGGAGTTGCTGGCGCAGCTGGCTCTCTCCGATGCGGATAAGGCGGCCATCACCGCGCAACTTGCAGAGCTCAGGGACCTCCTGCGCGCGATGGGGCAGCAGGTGTAGCGTGCGGGCGAGTGTCGCGCGCAAAGCGGGTTCCCTGCCCGGCGGAGCCCCGCGCGGCCAAGCCGGTTGCCGCGCGCCTGCCCCGGAGAGGCAGCACCTCCCCTGCCGCTGGGTCCGAAAGTTGCGGTGCGCTCCCCAACTGCCAGGAGCCCATGCATGCTGTATTACGCCGTCGTCTTCCTGATCATCGCCGTCGTCGCGGGGATCCTCGGCTTCTGGGGTTTGGCCGCGACAGCCGCCTGGATTGCCAAGGTCATCTTCGTCATATTCCTGATCCTCGCCCTGATCTCCTTCCTCAGGCGAGCGTGACGAAGCGATTGCTCGGCACATCCTAGGGCTCGCCGCCGCTCGCGCGGGGGCCGGCACGCGCCGCGCGTGGTCATGAATCGCTCCCGGCGATTCATTCTCGGCGCGGCCGCGCCGCGGTTGAGCCGGGGCCGGGCCGCACCTCACCGTGCTCGCCCGGCTGCCCGGGCTTGCCTTGATCCGAGCCAGTCAGTCCGAAAAGCCGCTGCATGCGGCTCGCTGGCACGTCCCAATATTCCGCGTCTTCCACCGTGACCTCGAGGAGCCCGAGGTCGGGGTCGTCGAGGCCCGATGGGAACCACGGCTTCACACGCTGCGTCCACAGCTCGCGCGCCTTGTCCGGGTCGCGTAACAGCCTGACGCGGCCGGAAATCGATACGAAGCACTGGCGCACCACATCCGCATAGCTCAGGTTGACCTTGCGGTGCTGGTCCATCTCCCCCACCTTGCGCGTCGAGAGCTCGGTAAAGAACCAGAGACGTCCCTGCCCGTCCATCTCCAGGGTCATGAGCGGACGGCTGCGCAGCGTGCCGTCGCCGTCCTCTGTCGTCAGCATCGCCACCTCAGCGTCGGCGATGAGATCAGCCAGCCGCGCGAGACCCGGATCTGCTTGAGTGTGTTTTCGCATGCGAAGCCCCGGCAGCAGGCTTCATGCCATCCGCGGGCGTCTCATGCGGCAGGGCGAAGGTCAGGAGTGATCGTCCGACGACCACGGACACGAATTGCTGTCCTGCCACCGCGAAGGTGACCGGAGCGGCGTAGGTCGTTCCCTGGATTTGCGCGCTCCAGAGCGTCTGGCCCGAATGGGCATCCAATGCAAGGAACTGGCCATCGGCGGCCGCGAATACCAGGCCGCCGCGCGTGCTCAGCAATCCCGAGACGGTGTAGTCGCCGGTGCGCTCGCGCTCTTCATGCTCCCAAACGAGCTTGCCACTGTAGGCGTCCACCGCACGGATGGAAGTCTTGAATGACAGCTCGGAGCTCGGCAGCGAGTAAGCCGTCGGAAAGAACGTCATCCCTTGCGTCAACACCGGGATGAAAGTCAGCTCGAGATCCGGGTCATAGCTGGGGGGCCACCAACTGGTGGCGCCATTGGCGCTCGGATACACCAGGTGCCCCAGAGCGCTCTGGCTCATCGGCTCGAGGATGGGCCGGCCGCGCGCATCGAGGCCGCTCGCCCAGTTCTCCCGGGCGAAAGGCAGGCCGCGCACGAAGGCTCCGGTGTCCCGGTTTAGAACATAGTAGAAGCCGTTGCGGTTTGCCCAGAGAAGCCGCCGCTCCCCGCCTGCGCTCACCGCGCGATCCGCGATCAGCGGCACTTGCGCCGCGTCCCAATCGTGCGTGTCCCCGGGAGTGAACTGGAAATGCCAGAGGAGCTTCCCCGTACTGCCGCGCAGCGCGACGACCGAGTCGGAGTAGAGGTTGTCGCCCGCGCGTTTCGAGGAATCGAAATCCGGCCGCGGGTTGCCGATGCCCCAATAGAGGACGTCGCTCGCCGGATCATAGGAGCCGGTCATCCAGGGTCCCGCGCCGCCACGGCGCCAGGAGTCGCCTGCCCAGGTGTCATGTCCGGGCTGGCCGGGGCCGGGGACGGTCATGAAGCGCCAACGCTGTCGTCCGGTCCTGGCGTCGTAGCCGGCGATGTAATCCTCGCCGGCGCCGGACACGCCCACGACCACGAGGTCCCGGAATGCGAGCGGTGCCGCGCTGAGCCAGCTGCCGGGATAAGGCCCCACCTGCCGTTGCCAGAGCACTTTGCCGGTGGCCGCGGACAGAGCGGTGAGCGTCGAGTCCCATGTTGCCGCGAAAACCCGGTCACCGAGCAACGCCACGCCGCGGTTCTGTCCGAGCGGTCCTTCGCCGCCGCCAAGGAGCCTGAACGGATGGTCGTGCTCCCAGAGCTTCGCGCCGGTGAGCGCATCGAGCGCCATCACCTCGCCATTGGGGCCCGTGACGTACATGATGCCGTCGCGCACGACAGGCGAGCATTCGATCGCCCAGCGGTTGCCCGCAAATGGATACAGCCAGCGCAGCGCCAGCTTCGAGACGTCGAGGGTATTGATCTCCGTCAGGGTGCTGAACCTGTTGGAAGCATAGGAGCCGCCATACGTCGGCCAGTCATTGCCGGCGTACGCGGCCGGCGCCAGCTCCGTGTAAGGCAACTGGACCGAGCCGAGCCTGGCCACGACATCGGCTGGAATCCGGGGCGCCACCCACAGTGCACGGAGCGAGGTCAGGTAGCCGACCAACTCCCACAGTTGCCGGCGCGCGAGCGGATGGGGCGGCATTCCCGTGCCGGCCACTCCGTAGCGGATCGTCCGGTACAGGGCCCAGGGCGTGTCCCCGTGCGCCAGAGGGCGTCCGATCAATGCAGGAGCGCCCGGGCCGCCGCTGCCGTCCGGGGCATGGCAACCGGCGCATTGCGCGCCATACAGCCTGACACCTGCGGCCTGTTGCGCGGCATCGAGCGGCGGGATCACGATCACCGGGTAGGGATTGCGCGTGCTCAGAACGCTGCGCAGCCGCGTCTGGCCCGAGCCCGGTCGTATCAGGGCGAGCAGATCGCCGAGTCCCATGTCCGGGATGCGCCCGGTCAGCTCGAGGCCGACGGCGCGGACCCGCCAGCGGACTCTGGGAAGAATCCATACCCCCGCGAGGGCGACGAGGGTCACCAGGGTGAGCGTTCCAGCGAGCCTCCAGCGCTGCCTGCGGGGCGGGGGGCGCGGTGCGAATGCAACTCGGGCGGCTTCCGCGCGCCGCCTCGAGGCTCCTCGGTCCGATCGTTCTCGTTCTTCTATTTCCGTGCTCATCGATGTGAGGGGACGGAGACTACCTGGGTGACTACGGGGACGTGAAATTCAGTGCCGATGGCTGCTCGTATGGTGTGAAGAGAACAACCCCATGGTGGGCCTCTGCTGCAGCTCGCTCGCTGTCTGGATCGCTGAGGCGATCTCCTCATAGGCGGCATCGCGGCTGGACTTGTTGCGCAGCCGTGCCTGCAGCGCAGTGACGGAGCCAGACTGGACGATGGACTTCTCCTGGTCCTCGGCCTCGAAGCAGTCCGGGAGCACGATACAAAGTGCGTCCGGCCACGCGCGCCGTGCCGCGCGCGCCACGGCGGGCGAGACGGCTACAATCGCGCAGGCACCGCTCACGCAGACACGCTCGATCCAGCGCAGGAACGCCACCACCCGACGGTTGCTGAACTCACGCTCGGTGATCTGCAACACCAAGCTGGAATGCATATCGTAGACGTACGGGATGCGAAACAACGCTCCCGCAATCCGCGCGAGCAGCGCCGCCTCCTCATGAGCGTAGAGGGCGTCGTAACGCTCGCGGCAGAGCCGCCAGCTGAGGCTCGCGAAGAGGAGCACGTCGAGCCAGATCTTGGGCGCCGAGAGCCCGGCGCGCACCGAGCGGCAGAAGTGCGGCCCGCGGGTCCGGAAAACGCGTGCGCTCAGGCGCGGCGGCGGCTCGCCGATGCCGTAGGTCAGGATGTCGACCTCGTGGCCCCGCAGGAGCAGCTCGCGGGCACGGTGGTAGGCGCTGAGCGGCGTACCCCGCGCAGTGTAGAAGGCCTCCGGGACGATCTTCAGAATGCGCATGACTTCATTGTCACCGTGTGGTAGCCCGCCAGCCCGCGCGGCGCCTCATACCCGCCAGCTGGCTGCGGCGCGGACACGTTCCTAGGCTTAGCAGGAAGCATTCCCAAGGCGCCGGCGATCGGCGTCCGGGCATGACCTCAAGCTTGACAGCGTTAACCGCTGTCTGGGCCTTGGGTGACCCACGCCGGTGTGGGCCCGCGCTTCACGCCGGATACGGATCCGGAGGAGCTGCGGCGGTTTCGCGGCGACTATGCGCTGCCCGAGCGCTTCATTGGCAGTCGCCGTAGTCGTCGTTCGGCGGGTCCGCGGCCGGCGCGTTGAAACCGGCGTTTCCAGTCAGGACATAGAGATTACCCGCGGCGTCCACGGCAGGTGCCGCCCCCCATCCAGACACCGCCCTGCTTCGCGTTGGGCGCGATGTTCAGCGCGGCAGTCTGCTTGAAGGTACAGCATCAGGTTTGCCTGAGCCGCAGGCGGTGCCGGTGAGGGCCGGCCCGCAGCTGGTGCGTCAACTCGGGAACCATCCCGGGTGGGACTACATTTGCTCCTGATGCTGCAGGCTCTATATCGCTCCGCATCGCTGCGCACCGCGGCGGTGATGGGAATCGGGGGCGTCGGCTTCAGTCTCGGCAGCCTGCTCCTCGCCCGACTCATGCCGACCGAGGAGTACGGGCTCGTGTCGCTCGTGCTCGGCATCGTCGCGGTTGCGGGCCTCACCGCGCCCCTCGGTCTCGACCAGGTAGCCGCCCGCCGCGGCATCAGGCTCGACGCCGGCTGGCGGCGCGCGGCCCTGGGCGCCAGCGCGCTGACGGCTGCGGGCGCGGCGGCGGTTGCGGCTCTCGTCTATCACCTCTCGACCTCGCTGGTGGCGAGCGTGGTACTGATCACGCTCGCCCTGGGGGTCGCGCAGTCGGCCGGCGGGCACTTCCAGGGCCGGCAGCATCTGGGCACCGCGGTCTGGGTCGTGCAGCTGCTCAACGGTGCGCTCGCTCTGGTGGCAGTCCTCGATCTGGGGATCGACCTGCCCACGGCGGGTACGGTCTGCCTGCTCGTTGCCGCGGTGGCAATCCTCGCCGCGGCCGCCGTGTGGTGGCTGGTCCGTAGGCGCGAAGGCGTGAGCGATCCGCAGCCGAGACCGTGGGGAGTGCGTTGGGAGGCGTTGTCGCTCCTGACAGTGCAGAGCAGCGGCGCGGCATTCATGCAGCTCGAGCGGCTGCTCCTCGCCCCGATCGTGGGGCTGCACGACCTGGCCGTCTACAGCGTGCTCGCGGCGCTCGTGAGCTCGCCGTTTCGCCTGCTGCAGTCCGCGGTGCAATTCACGCTCATTCCGACCCTGCGGGTCGCGGCGGGAGGCCGCGCCAGACGGGCAAAGATCGCGCAGGAGGCCGCCCTCGTGTTCGTCACCGTCGCGGCGGGCTCGGTGGCCATCTGGGTGCTCGCCTCGCCGGTCGCCCGCTGGATGACCGCGGGCCGCTACGATCTGTCGCACGCATTGATCGCCGCCACCCTCGTCTCGGGATTCCTCAAGGTGCTGAGCGGCTTCGCCACCGCCGTCGTGGTCTCCTGTGGTGATGCGCGCCGCCTGCGAATCCTGAGCATCGTATGCTGGGGCTGCATCGGCATCAGTGTCGCCGGAGCCTTTCTGACCGCGCCGTTCGGCCTGGTCGGGGTGATCTACGGCATCGCGGCCGGCTGGCTGATCCGCTGCGTCCTCACCGCTTGGCTGGCATTGCCCTTTCTCAGACAGCAACGCGACAGCGAGGCGCGGCAGCTGCGCGCCCTGAAGCAGGCATGAACTTTGCTTTGAGGCTTCGGCAACACAGCTCCGAAAACTGGGAAACCGGAGAGAAGCCGGTGAATCAACAAGCAGCCGCAACGGCGGTCAAGGACTACTGGAACCTGCACACTCTGGGACTGCAGTACGTGGGCGTCTCGGCGATCTACCCGGGCACGCGGCCGTTCTACGAGCACGTCCGGCCCTGGATGAACCCCTTCAAGTTCCCCTGGATCATGCAGCGGATCCAACGGGAGGCCGCGCTGCTGACGGATCGGCATCTGCTCGAGATCGGCTGCGGCCTGGGGTATGACAGCCTCGAGTTCCTCAAGCGCGGCGTGCGCGTGACCGCCACCGATCTCACGCCGCAGGCAGTCGCCCTGACACGCCGTCATTTCCAGCTCGAGAAGGCAGCCGCCGAGGACGTTCGCATCGAGAATGTTCTTGCGCTGTCGTTCCCGGATGAAAGCTTCGATGCCGTGTGGGCAAACGGGGTACTGCACCACACGGGCAACACCCGGCTGGCGCTGCAAGAGATCCGGCGCGTCCTCAGGCCCGGCGGGCGCGCCATCATCAGTCATTTCTACCGCCGCGGATCGTGGATGCACCTGCTGTCGCGCCTCGGCAGGGAGAACATCGAGTTCCAGGAGCAGGATCCCCCAGTCACCGACTTCTATAGCGACCGCGAGATCCTCCGCCTCTTCGAAGGATTCGAGGTCATCGAGGCCGTGCACGACCACTATCGCGCGCTGCCGGTTGCGCGCCGCGGATTGAAGGCGGCCCTGTATCGGCGACTCTTCCGGCCGGCCTACAACTGCCTGCCGGAGCATCTCGCCAAGGCCCTGGCCTACAAGCTGTCGGTCACCGCGGTGAAGCCGGGGCACTAGTTCAGCAGGACCGTCCGCGCGCCTTGCGCAAGCTCGGTCTTGGGTTGCGGATAGACCTGTATCAGCAGCTCCACCTTCTGCCGCTTCTTCAGCGACTTCGCATACATCTGCAGCTGCCACGGGGTGCCGCTCGTGCTCATCATGTCATCTCCGAGTCATGCTGCGGCGGGCTCGAGGTCGCATGTCACGGGCCCGCGAAACGCCGCCAGCTGGCGGGTGGCCTCATCCACCTGGGCGCCGGTTTCCTTGCTGCTCCAGCGCAGCTCGCGTGCGAGTGCGGCGGCACAGGCGGTGAGCGCTGGCCGCTCGAGCGCGGCGCTGAGGTAGAGCGGCGTGCGACGCATCACCACGTCCGCGAGACGTACCGCCATCTCCGAGCGTGCCGCATACGCGACTTGCGCGAGGACCACCGGCAGGTCCGCCACGACACGTGCGGCGAGCGCCGGCTCGGCGGCCATCAGGGCGAGAAGGTGCCGATGCGCTGCGCCATAACACAGCTCGAGGTGCGCGCGGGCGGCGGCGTCGAGCGGCGGTACGCCCACTGGGCCCGCGACGATGGCGCTCGCCATGGGAGCGAGCTTGCGGGGCCGCGAGGCGAGCTCCTCGGTGGCTCCGAGCTGGCGGCATACGACCTTCACGGCCCGCGCAGCAACTGCCGGCGCGGTGGTCCATTTGACTCCGACGACGGACACGAGCCCCCGCAGTCCCACCGGCTCGTGGTCGATCACCTGCGGATCGCGCTCGAGCACGACCTCGGTACCCGTGTTGTCCTGCGCCTCGGGCAGCAGACCTGCGAAGACGCCGCGGACGTCGGCCGCCGTCAGCCGGTGGCGGCCGAGAACCGTGTTGAGATCGCGCACGAACCCGAGCACTTCTTCGCGCATGACGTCGGCCGAGCGAGTGGCAGGATCGCAGCGCAAGTGCCGCGTTCCGATGAGCGAGTAGCCATTCCACGGCAGTATGAAATAAGTGGTCTCGCTCATCCCGTGGGCGCGCACCGTGAGTCCGACGGCATCGGTGAAAGGGAGCGCCCGAGTCAGCAGGTTGAAAGCCCGGGAGGCGCGGAACATCGGCGCCTCGGGCCGGCCCGCTCCGGCGGGCAGCCAGTCCTCCACCCAGGGTCCCGCGGCGTTGATGACGAATCGCGCCCGCAGCTCCATCTCTCGGCCGGACAGTTCGTCCCGGGCGTGTACGCCCCGGATTCGGGACCGGTGAGCCAGGAGACCTGTTGCGCGCACGTAGTTCGCAACGTGAGCTCCGGCGTCCGACGCTGCGGTGATGACCGAGAGCAGCAACCGCTCGGTGTCCAGACAGACCGCGTCGTGCCATGCCGCGGCGCCATTACAGCCTTCCAGCTCGACGCCCGGAAGCGCCGCGCGGGTCGCGGCCTCGCCCAGGAAGGCTGCGGGCGGCAGCCGGCGGTCCGCCCGGACGCCACGATTGCGGTCGGTGCTGAGGAGGTCGTTGATCCAGAGCGCGCTGCGCATGACCAGCGGCCCGCGCAGGCCGTGGCCGTGTGTCGGCAGAATGAAGCGCAGCGGCCGGGCGAGATGCGGCGCCAGGCGCAGCCACTCCCGCCGCTCGCGAATGGACTCGCGCATGCGCGCGAAGTCGAGGCGCTGCAGGTGGCGCAGGCCGCCGTGCAGGGTGCGGAGGCTGTTGCCCGAGGTTGCGCCGCCGAAGTCCCCGGCCTCTATCAACGCCGTTCGCAGGCCCCGCAGCGCGCCCTCCCAGGCCGCGCAGGCGCCATAGATGCCGCCCCCGACGACGATCAGGTCATAGTTTGTCGCGGCGAGCCGCGTGATGTTACGCAGCATGGGATTTGACTCCCGGCAGCTCGATCTGCGCCTTGAACCGCTCCCGGTAGTTGTAGATCTCGCCGTTGAAGACCGCATGCACGGTTGCAGTCTCGTTCGTGACCGGCTGATCCCCGGTGACGAGATCCAACACGGCGAGGCGGCGCATGCCGAGGCCGATGCCCGCCTCGACGTGCACCCCGTCCCCGTCCGGGCCGCGATGGCGCATCACATCGCACATGGCGCCGATCAGCTCGCGCGGCGGCGTGCTCCCGCGGGTGGCCACTCCGGCGATGCCGCACATGCGGGCTGCCCGTCACGCACGCAGCCGCTTGCGCAGCTGCATGCCGATCTGATTGCGCACGAAGCGCAACGGCGGCTCCAGGGTGGCGAACCGCTCGAGCGGCGTCGCCGCCTGGGTGAGCGCGCGCAGCAGGCTCGCGGCGGGACGGGCCGGATCGAGATCGACCGCGACCTTGAAGCCCATGCGGCCCACCTTGGCGACGTCGTGGGCGAACGGCAGGGGGTCGGTGCCTGGCAGGTCACGCACGCCCAGCCGCGCCGCATGCGCGAAGTGCTGCGGGTATCCCCAGAAGCCCGGCCGGCCGCCTTCGTCCCCGAGGAACAGCGTCGGCTTGCGGAATTCCTCGATGAGGGAGCTCAGCAGCCGGCCGCGGCTGAAGAACCATTTGCCCGGTCCCCACGGAATGACGCGCGGTACTCCCAAGGCATCGGACTCACGCAGGACGTCGCGGATCGGGCGTCCGTCGGCGAAACGGTGCCGCGTACCGAGGACGAGCACCTCCAGGCCTTCGCGGCAGGCGACCTGCCGGCCGGCGACGATGAAGAGCTCCCGCTGCGCGTCCCGGGCGATCACGCTGATGACTTCCTCTGTGGGCGCCACAGCCCAGCGCCGCAGCCGCAAGCGCGATGCGCCGTTCGCCGCCGAATGCCTGTCCGCGAGTGCGCTCAGGGCGCCGAAGCAATCATCCGGCGCGCATTCCGCCAGCAACAGGAAGCAGGCTTTGGGCGCGGCGGCGTCGGCCCCGTCACTTGCCGCCGCCAGGTTGTCGTAGGCGTTGCGCAACAGGTCATCGGGGTCGTAGCACGAGTGCAGGTGTACGTGCGCATCGACAGAAGCGATGACGTTGGCCATAGGTATGCCGCTGCCAAGCAAGCTTCGGACCCGCTGAAGGCCAAGGAGCAGCGCCGAAAGTTGCCAGGGTGAGGCTGCTTCGCCGATACTGAGTATCCACAAAAATCAATGCGGAGGTGCTCACCCGTGTCCCTGCCCAAGAACCGTCCGGATTCCTCGCGCCGCTCCTTCCTCGCCGGCGCCGCTGTGGCGGCCTCGGCCGCGCTGGTGGGCCTCAGGCCACACTCCGCCCGGGCCGCGGGCGAGAATCTGCCGCATCTCTCCGCCAGCGACCCCCTCGCCAAGTCGCTCGGCTACCAGGAGAGCGCCAAGAGCGTCGACCAGTCGAAGTTCCCGACCTACAAGGCCGGAGAGCGCTGCGGCGCCTGCCGCTTCTTCCAGGGCACCGCGGGCCAGAGCTCCGGCTACGGCGGCTGCCAGATCTTCGCCGGCTACTCGGTGAACGCCGACGGCTGGTGCGCTTCGTTCAACGCCAGAAGCTGATTTCGCGCACTTTGGGGGCGCTCGCCCGTGCTCGGGGAGCGCCCCTGCTTGTTGTCCTCTCCCTCAGGCCGCGGCCACGCCGCCGCCGTCATAGCCGCCCGCTATACCCACATTCCTCGCGTGCGCTCGCACGTGCATGAGGCGGGACTAGAATAGCCCCCCATCGCACTGGAGGTTTCCCATGTCATTACGAATCAACGATCAGGCTCCCAACTTCACGGCCGAGACGACACAGGGACGAATCGACTTCCATCAGTGGATCGGCGATGGCTGGGCGATCCTGTTCTCGCATCCCAAGGACTTCACCCCGGTCTGCACCACCGAGCTCGGCTACATGGCGCGCCTGAAGCCGGAGTTCGAGGCCCGCAATACCAAGATCATCGGCCTGAGCGTCGATCCGGTGGAGGATCATCAGCGCTGGTCGAAGGACATCGAGGAAACCCAGGGTGCGCCGGTTTATTACCCGATGATCGGCGACACCGACCTCAAGGTCGCGAAACTGTATGACATGCTGCCGGCCGAGGCCGCCGGCGAGGCCAAGGGGCGGACGCCGGCCGACAATGCCACCGTGCGCTCGGTGTTCATCGTCGGTCCCGACAAGAAGATCAAGCTCATCCTCACCTATCCGATGAGCGTCGGCCGCAATTTCGACGAGGTGTTGCGTGCGCTGGATGCCCTGCAGCTGACTGCGAAGCACAGCGTGGCGACGCCGGTCAATTGGAAGCGCGGTGATGACGTCATCATTCCGACCTCCATCCCCGATGCGGAGGCGAAGTCGAAATTCCCGGCGGGCTGGAAGGCGCTGCGCCCGTATCTGCGACTGACGCCGCAGCCGAAGTAAACGGCCGGCTACACGCCGCCGATGCGGAAGTCTGGCCGCCAGCCGAGCTCGCTGGCGGCCTTGGCACTGGAGACGGTGCCGTCCTCCTCCGCGACGTTGTCGCTCAGGGAGACTCGTATCCCGCCGGCGCTTCGGTTCCAGTTCCCTTGGGACCGCAGCCCCGCGTCCAGTTCACCCGTCTAATGATGCCGCGGCCGTCGGCGTGGACCGTCACGCTGCAGCCTGCAAGGTTGAACTGATCGAACTTCCAGGTCGCCTTCTGCCCGTCGCCCGCGGTGCCGAGGTCCGAGGGCGCGCTCCAGCGCATCTCGAGGTCGAGCAAGGGCTTCCCGACGTATCTCGCGGCAATTACGGATGGATGTTGCTCGGGCGGCGTGCGGTCGAGCATCTCGCAGCCGGCGAGCGGCAGCGCCATTGCGAGCGAAACGAGCAGGCTCGTGCGGATCCTCATGCGGCAAGGGTGCCTGAATCCTGCCCCGAAGACAGCTGACACGATCATCCGTCAGTGCAGGAGCGCTTTCTGCGCCGCCCATGCCGTGAGCAGCGCCAACGCCACACTCGCTGCCAGCGCCCATACGGCGTGCTGCTTCTCGCGCTTCACGAGACGCTTGCCATCGAGCGGCGCGATGAGAAACGGCTCCCCGTGAGTAGTCTGTCCGACGACACTCACCCGCTGATCCTTGCAAGCAAGGCCCGCCTCCACTTGCTCTCGGGCGGCGGCGCGGACCGCCTCCCATTCGTCGGCGTCGAGCTGGCCGTCATGGTTGCGGTCGAACCTTGCCAGCAGTCCGGCCTGATCGTGCTTCCACTCCACGACGATCTTGCCCACGGCTTGCTCGATCGACTCGACGGTCGAGCGTGAGCGCAGCTCGCCCAGCACGGTCAGATGCGCACCCGGGATAATCAGCTGCTCCGTATAGCGGTAGTCGCGATCGGGGCTCCATCCGCGCCCTCCGGCGTCGGGCAGTAAGCCGGGCCGCTGCCTATCGCCGTACCAGGTTTCATGTGCTGTCGGCGTCACGTCGGCGCCAACGGGACCCACCAGACACTCGGCGTCGTGATCGCGGAGGGAAAACGGCGTGACGCTGGTGGCGCGGTCGATGATCCGCCACTCCTTGCGGTCGTTGCCGCACGGGGTGTGGTACTCGATCTTGTAGTCCCACCACACACACGGCAAACCACTCAAGGGAGCCGCGATGGCCCCTTCGGGAGGCGGTCCCGCCTCGCCCTCGAGGTGCACGTAACCCTGGGCGGCCGAGCGGATGTGTGCAACCGGGGTATCGGCGGCGAAGCGGTCGCGCCGCACGCTGACGAAGAAACGGTAGACGGCGTAGGCCGTGCCGGCCGCCAGCAGGACGGCGAGAGCCAGGAAGCCCGGGATGATTCCCTGCGGGATCACTTGCCGAATGCCAGACCTACATCGACGTCCGCCGTCTGCGAGGCGTCGAACTTCAGCAGGCGCGCGGGCGAGAAATCGAACATGCCCGCGATGATCGCATCGGGGAATGTCTCGATGCGGACATTCTGCGCGTTCGCCGCATCGTTGTAGATCTCCCGGCGGTCGGTGATCGCGGTCTCGAGCGCGCTGATGCGCGCGGCGAGGTTGCGGAACATGGTATCGGCCTTGAGCTCGGGATAACGCTCGGCGACGGCGTAGAGATTGGCGAGACCGCTGCGCAGAGCGCCTTCCGCCATGCTCACCGAGGCGACATCCCCGGTGTGGCGTGCCGCATCGACCTGCGACCTTGCCTGCGTCACGCGCTCGAGCGTCTCCCGCTCGTGCTGCATGTAGCGTTTGCAGACCTCGATGAGCTTCGGCAACTCGTCATGCCGCTGAACCAGCAGCACGTCGATGTTGGACCATGAGAGCTTGACCTCGTTGCGCGTGCGCACGAGGCCGTTGTAGATCGTGACGGTGTACCCGATCAGCAGGACCACGAGCAAGAGGAAGATGATCAAACCGGCCATACCTCACCCCGAATCTCGCGCCAGGCGCGACCGCAGCCATTCGTCAGTCTCCCAGAGTGTGCCCCGAGGCCGCCATAGACGCGCGCTCGAACTGTGCACGCGGTAGCACTTCCCCCTGGCCGGGCGTGACGCGCCCGGCACTTCCTCGCCCGCAGGCAGCGGTGGCGGCCGGCAGCGCCTTTGCCGCCCTTGAGGATCCACGACGATTACCTGCAGGTGATGCAGGACGAGCAAGAGCGCCTGCGGGGCGTGACAGCGGCGCTGACGAGCGCTACCCAGACCATGCTCGATCACGGCCTGGGAGCGGCGTTGGCGGCTGCGAGCGAGGTCCGCGCTGCAGCTGCGGCAGGTCTCGGCCGAGCTGTTGCGGCTGCAGGACGAGGACCGGCGGCGCATCGGGCGGGATCTGCACGATTCGACCGGCCAGTCGCTCGCGGCGCTCGAGATCGAGCTCGTCCAGCTCGAACAGGAAGCCGCGAAGCTGTCCGACGGTTTGCCGGTGTCGGTGTCGCGGGCATGCGTGAGCGCATCCGCCAACTCGGGGGCACGTTCACCGTCGAATCCACCGCGGGCGGTACACTGGTTCGCGCTTGTGTGCCGCTCCTCAACCGGGGCGGCGCTGCCGCAGGCGCACCGAGAGCGCGCTGATGATCGATCCGGAGAGATCCGCGTCAGCTCTGAAGTTGCTGCGCTCCATGGGCATCAGCATCGCGATCGACGATTTCGGCACGGGTTACTCCAGCCTGAGCTATCTGCGGCGGCTGCCCATCGACAAACTGAAGATCGATCGCAGCTTCATCAGGGATCTGCCGACGAGCGTGACGGACGAGTCGATCGTTCGGGCCATCGTCTCGTTCGCGCACAGCGTGCGCTTGCAAGTGGTTGCCGAAGGCGTGGAGACCGCGGAGCAGCTCGAGCGCATTCGCGCGCTCGGCTGCGATCAGTGGCAGGGCTACCACTGCTGTCCGCCGCAGCCGGCCGCGCAGCTCACCGAGCGGCTGGCCGGAGATGCGGCGCTCTCCTCCACGGGCCTCAGAGCAGCGATGACACTAGCCTCCCGCCTCCTTGGTCCCTGACGGTATGCTAGGATCGGCCGCCGAAACCGGCCCCGCTCCGGATGTGCTTATAACGCCAGGGGACATATGCGACTCAATCGGCTGCCGATTCTAGGGATCCTTCTCGGCCTGTCGGGGGCGGCGCTCGCCGCCGGTGCTGCGGCGGATATAGACGCACTGCACCCGGGCTGGCTCGACACTCATGCCAAGCCCGCGCAGGACTTCTACCAGTTCGCGAACGGCGACTGGCAGAAGCGCCACCCCATCCCGGCCGCGTACTCCACCTGGGACAGTTTCAACATCCTCCAGATCCGCAACGAGACGGTCATTCGGCAGCTGATACAGGATGCCGCCAAGACGCATGCGCCGGATGGCAGCGCCGCGCAGAAGGTGGGTGACTTCTACGCCAGCGGCATGGACGAGAAGCTCATCGATCGCGTCGGCGTAGGCGCGCTATCGCCCGAGCTCGACGGCATCGGCGGCATCCGTAATCTCAAGGACCTGCAGCGGGAGGTGGCTCAGCTGCAGATGATCGGCGTCGATGCGATGTTCGGCGTCGGCGAGATGCAAGACTTCAAGGATTCCAGCCGCGTGATCGGAGTCGCCGGTCAGGGGGGTATCGGGCTGCCGGACCGCGACTACTACCTGAAGCAGGATCCGAAGTTCAAGCAGATCCGCGCTGAGTACGTCGCGCACCTGACACGCACGTTCCAGCTGCTCGGCGACGGCAAGGCAGTGGCTGCGAAAGAGGCGGCGATCGTCATGTCGATCGAGACCGGCCTCGCCAAGGCATCGATGTCACGCGTGGAGCAGCGTAACCCGCACGCCATCTACCACGTCATGAACCTGGCGCAGCTCGACCACAGCACGCCGAACTTCTCCTGGAGCGAGTACTTCCGGGAGATAGGCTATCCGCAGATCACCAGCATCAACCTCGCGATGCCGCAGTTCTTCGGTGCCCTCGGCAAGGACCTGAGCAGTGTCCCGCTCCTGCAGTGGAAGATCTATCTGCGCTGGCGCCTCATCGACGCTTTCGCGCCGTATCTCGCCAAACCCTTTGTTGATGAGAACTTCAGGATGGAGTCAGCGATAACCGGGGCGCAGAAGCTGCTGCCGCGCTGGCAGCGCGTCGTCAACGCGGAGGACGATGCGCTCGGCTTCGCCATCGGCAAGCTCTACGTCGCGAAGGAGTTCCCGCCCTCCTCCAAGGCGCAGGTGCTCGACATCCTGCACAACATCCGCGCGGCGCTGAAGAGCGATCTGGCGACCCTGCCTTGGATGACGCCGGCGACCCGTCAGGCGGCGATGGTCAAACTCGACATGATGGGCGAGCGCATCGGCTACCCCGACAAGTGGCGTGACTACTCGACGCTGCGCATCGATCGCGGCCCCTACGTGCTCAACGTGATGCGGGCGAACGAGTTCGAGCAGAAGCGGGAATTGAACAAGATCGGCAAGCCCCTGGACCGGAACGAGTGGTACATGACGCCGCAGACGGTGAATGCCTACTACGCCCCGTCCATGAACAACATCAACTTCCCGGCCGGCATCCTGCAACCGCCCTTCTTCGATCCCAACGCGCCGGCGGCGGTCAATTACGGCGCCATCGGCTGGGTCATGGGCCATGAGATGACCCACGGCTTCGATGATCAGGGCGCGCAGTTCGACGGCCACGGCAACCTGAAGAACTGGTGGACGCCCGAGGACGCGAAGCGCTTCCACGCCGCCACCTCCTGCGTCTCGAACCACTTCTCGAGCTACACGGTGGACGGCGACCTGCACGTGCAAGGGAAGCTCGTCACCGGCGAGGAGACCGCTGACCTCGGCGGCATGATGCTGGCCTGGCGCGCCTTCCATGCGTCCAGCGCCTACAAGGATGCCAAGACCATCGACGGCTACACGCCCGACCAGCAGTTCTTTATCGCGGGGGCGCACGTGTGGGCCAACAGCACCCGGCCGGCGGAAGCGCGCCGCCGCGTCACGATCGACCCGCATGCGCCGCCGCAGTACCGGGTGAACGGCACGGTGGCGAACGTGCCGCAGTTTCAGGAGGCTTTCCACGTTCCCGCGGACAGCCCCATGGTCAATGCGCAGCGCTGCGTGATCTGGTAAAGGGATCAGCTCACGAGGAGCATGCAGAAGCCGTCGTAGCCCTTGGAGCCAACCGTCTGGATGGACGTTGCCGAGACGCGCGGCTCCGCGGCTATGTTCTCGTACAGCTGACGCACTGCGCGGACAGCTGGGTCGCGGGTCCGTGAGTCGATGACTTCACCGTCGCGCACGACGTTGTCGAACACCATCATGCTTCCGGGACGCGCCAGCGCGAGGCAGGCCCGGAAGTAGTCGGGATAGCCTTCCTTGTCGGCGTCGATGAAGAAGAAATCGAAGGGACCGGTGAGCCTGGGCAGCAGCTCCAGCCCCGGCCCCACCCTGACCTCGGCCATCTCCCCGAGTCCGGCGCGCGCCAGATTGGCGCTTGCGATCTCGGCATGCTTGGGGCTGTATTCAAGGGTGACGAGCTGGCCACCGGGGGGCAGCGCGCGCGCCAGCCAGATGGCGCTGTAGCCGCCCAGGGTGCCGATCTCGAGGATGCGCCGTGCTCCCATGGACCTCGCCAGCAGGTTGAGGAGCTTACCCTGCGGCGCGCTCACTGCGATATCGGGCAGGCCCCCGGCCTTACTCGCCTCGCGGGCGGCTGCGAGCGCAGCGTCGGGGTGCACGATGAGACGGCTCAGGTAGTCGTCTACGGCGGTCCAGGTCTTGGCGTTCATTCCCGGAGTTTACGCCATGATCCAGCCAAGACCGAATACACTCATTTTCAATGTGGTCGACTATTCCTTGGAATCCTTTGACTTCAGGCTGGCCTGGTTCGCCTCGATGAAGGCCTTGATCTCCTCGGCCATCGAAAGCAGCCGCAGCCACTGTTCCTTGTAGAGCGTAACCGGGAAACGCCCCATGCCGTAGACGGACAGCGCGCCCTTCTCGCTGACTTTCATCGCGAGCTTGCTGCGCCCTGCCTGCTTCAGGTGCTCATTCTCGGCTCGAAGCCTCGCCAGCTCTGCTTGCACGTCTTCAGTCATTCGGGAATCTCCGCGGGGCGATCGAGACACTAATTATACCGCGCTCGATCCGAAATGGATTCGATGACGTTGCACGCGGCACTGCAGCGCTATTCCAGGTGGGGCGCGAGCACATTTTCGATCCATTTCATGAATGCGCGGACTCGGCGTGACAGGTTGCGCCGATGCGCTACTACCAGGGAGACGTCGAGCGGCTTGTGCTGAAAATCTGGTAGAAGCTCTATCAACGCTCCACTCTCCAAGTAACGCCCAATCGCCAACAGTGGTGCCTGAATCAGGCCAAGGCCGGCGATGCCAGCGGCTTCGTAGGACTGCACGCTGTTGACGTGCAGCGCACCTCGCAACTGAAGCCTCGCGTAGCTATCGCCGTGCGGATACTCCCATCCATAGGGTTTTGCGCCGAGTGTCCTCGCGAAATGAATTGCCCGATGTTCCTGATGCTGCAGATCTTCCAGCGATCGAGGGACGCCATGGCGCGCCAGGTAGGCAGGACTGGCGGCGTTGATCATGCGTAACTTGCCCAGCGGGCGCGCAATCAGCGTCTCGTCCCCGATGGGACCAAGTCGCAATACGCAGTCAAACCCCTCTTGAACCAGATCAACTTGGCGATCCGTACTCGACACCTCCAGCTCCAACTCGGGATAAGTCGCCATGAAGGCCGGCAAGGCCGGCACGATAGTGGTGCGCGCCAGCTCGCTCGGCAGATCAACCCGTAAGCGCCCGCGAAGAGCCACTCGATCGCTTGCGAACATTGAGTACAGATCGTCAACGTCAGCAAGCAGATCGCGGGCACGCGCATGAAAAACCCGTCCGTCTTCCGTCAACTGCACGCTACGCGTCGTCCGGTGCAGAAGCCTGACACCGACATCTTCTTCCAGCTTCCGGACCGCCGTTGAGGCCCTTCCCTTCTGAATGCCCAGGCTATCGGCTGCGTGGGTGAAGCTCCCCATTTCCGCTACCGTTATGAAAATGAGGATAGGTTCGAGATTCTGCATTTTCGTGCCTCGGTATTGTTCGCCGTGGAGAGAACAGTAAGTTCAGTTCCTCGGCGTTTATCATACCCAAGAGACACAGTAAGCTCCGGAAATAGGGGATCCCCCTATCGGAGAATGACAAGTGCCCGAAACTATGAATCTGCATCAGGTGCCTGAAACTATGACTTTGCATCGCGCCCTGTGGGCCGGCCGGATAATGAGCGCGTTTGTCGTTATCGCTCTGGTGGCAGACGCCACTATTCAGCTTTTCGCGCCGGCACAGATCGCGAGCATGTTGCAGGAAACCGGGTTCGCGATGGACCTGACCCGCATCGTGGGTCCGATCATACTCGCCTGCGCCATCCTTTACGCCATCCCGGCCACCGCCGTCCTCGGCGCGATCCTGGTGACGGGCTTTTTGGGAGGTGCCATCTGCGCCCATGTCCGCATTGGTGAGTTGGGATCGCCGCCGGAAATCATTGCCCTGCTTCTGGGCGCGATGACATGGGGCGGCCTCTATGCGCGCGATCCCCGTATCCGGGCCATTCTGCCGCTCATCAGTTGAACCAACAGGGGCAGTGCTCTGCCCCTCAAGATCAGGAGAAAACACATGTTTTTAGTAATGGGAATCACGGGAAAAGTCGGCGGCGCAACGGCAGCACATCTGTTGGCGCGCGGCAAGGAAGTACGAGCGCTGGTCCGCAATCGCGAGAAGGCGTCAAGCTGGGCGAACCAGGGCGTGGAACTGGTTGAGGGTGATTGGAATGAATCGGCAGCCATCGAGCGGGCGCTCAAAGGTGTCGAAGGCGCGTTTGTCATGTTGCCGGCTGTCTGGGCCCCCTCGCCCGATTACAAAGAAGCCAAGGGCGTGATCGCGAACTATGTCGAGGCGCTCACCAAGGCAGCGCCGCCGCGGGTGGTGGCGCTTTCATCGATGGGTGCGAACAGGACCAGCGGGCTTGGGATGATCACGGCCTTGTCGCTTCTGGAGCAAGGTTTTCGCGACCTGGTATCGCCAATTGCATTTGTGCGCGCAGGTGGATTCTTCGAAAACTTCCTCTACGGCTTGCAGGTCGCCCAGGGTGGAACGCTACCGGTCTACTACAATCCGACAAACCGGAAGTCGACCATGGTCGCGACGAACGACATCGGCGCGGAGGTGGCAACCCTTTTGACCGGGCCAGCGTGGTCAGGGCAGCGCGTCGTCGAGCTTGGTTCGATGATCACCGCGGATGAAGTCGCGGAGCAATTGGGTGAAGTCCTGAATCTCGACGTGAAAGCCTTTGCAGTCCCGCGTGCAGGGTGGGCGGAAGCGTTCGAGCAATTCGGCATCCCGAAGGGCCACACCGGACCTGCCGAAGAAATGTTTGAGGCCGTGAATGCAGGATGGATGGACCTCGGAGTCGCGGGTACGGAGCACGTAGCGGGTACGACGTCCGCACGCGAGGTCTTCGCGGCGGCCCAGAAGGCCGTGAGGGCGTGAACCGCGACGTTCACACCAAATGAAGATTGAGATCGAACTAGGGTCGGAATCGAAGGATGGACCTAAGCCTTTGAAACCGAAAGCGGATTAGCCGACCTCCTTCCCGGATACCCCGAAGGCATACCCCTGCCGATCGTGCCTCAGTCTGTTCAAGGCGGCGCCCGCCCGTGCGGTAACACGAGCGAGCGCCTACCACAACCAGCCTGTAAACGAGGCCGATCATGGGTCCTTCCGCTCGCCGTGCCGATTGTACTCGGAGAATGCGTCCCCGCCCGGTCCGGGTGTCCCTCCCTTCTCCACATCGGCAAAGCGATGCTACGCGAGTGGCGCCAGGACTTCGCGCGGATGATGCGGGACCAGGGTGTCGCCGCCAACGCAACGCCGCGGGTGGTGCGGGGACGAAGCAAGGGAGTTGAGCGGGATGGCCACTACCGGACCACGAGACGGCGAACCTCATATGCCCTCCGCGACAAGGTCGAAGGCGTCGCCAGAGAGCTGGCTAGGTCCGGCACGATTCGCGATCCGGCGCACGCCAAACTAGCTGAGACGCGAAAGGTAGTGGTCGCCGGTTGGCGGGGAGTGACTGCCCTGCTGGAAAAGCAAGGAGAAACCGTTCTCGCGAGCGAGGTCCGGCAATTCGTAAAGAGCCTGCCACCGGTGCTCACGGATCGGGAGCGAATCGCCAGCGAACTCATTCGCCGTGTAAACGCGCAGAGATCAGCGAGGACTCGAGAAGATGACCTGGTCCGCGAGCGGGTGTTGGAAAGAACACGGTGAGGTTCACGTCGTGCATCGTCCACTCGCTTGCTGGATGCCTTTCAAAGAGCGAGGGCGCGGTGCAGGTCGTCGTGCTCAAACGCGCTTGCCATGCGTTGAATTTCGGCATTGGAGGCGCCCGCTTCAGCGGCCACTTCTCGCCACTTCACGGTTGTCTTGGCAACCTCGCTAACTACCTGTCTCGCATCCCTGAGCGCCAGAGAAAAGTACTCCGCGGTCGAAAGTACAAGGTCCAGGTCACACGTGGCGTCGTCCAGAGTGATGTTCGTGCTCAGAATGCGTGGACGTACGTCCACGGGTGTGGGATTTAGGTCGTACGCCGGCGAAAGTGTCCAGCCTTGTGGTCCTGTCCATAGAAAGCCGTGGTTGCGCAAGTGATCATCGTCATTTGAGATCAGCACGTTCAAGACCATTCGCCTGTACAACTCATGCGCGTCCTCTCGCGCTTGAGCGCCATTCTCAGTTAGCACGTCCACTAGCTCTGGGTAGCTGGCGCGCTCTCCATCCTTGAGGGTCAGCATCGAAAGACCAGATAGAAACGGGATGCGTGTGGCATCGGCACGATCGAAGCGACGCGAGAGCAATACAGGCCTACCGGCGACGCTGAGTAACTCATTAACAGGAGTTCGAATTCCGGCTTGCTTTGCGAGATTAAGCGCAACGAACTCCCACAGCTCCATGCTGTACTCGTCGATTTCCTTTGGAAATTTGGCGATGGAAAGTTGGCCGTGCTGATCAACGACTGACGCTTTTGGCCGTGCTCCCCCGAGAGATGAGCCTGGCGCGAAGATCATCTGCAGGTCCTCGTCTGTCTCCTCCTCGCGAAGGATCCGCTCGGTCACTCCGAGCAGCCGACCGAGGTCAACGAGTTTAGGTACACCACCTGCGGCCGAAGACTGGAAGGCCTCCTCTCCGGCGTTACGGAATCGTAGCGCACCAAGACGGGAGACATCGGACACTCCGAGAAGATAATCGAGTTCTTGAAGGGTGCGCGGCGCGCGACCGTCGCGCACGGCGCGCCGGCGCTCGGCGCGTTGCATCAGGCGGCGGCCCCACGTATCCGGCGCGGAGTCGCCGATGGAGCCAAAAATTAGCTGCTGGTCGGCGGGGGCAAACGCGCCCCGGCCGAGTGCAAGGGCAGGCTCCAGAGAAAATCTTGCTGGATCCGCAAGCCAGTCTGCGTGGTACTCGAAACTGATCGCTTCTCCGCCACGTCGCGCATGGCGGTGCAGCGTCCCAACGCGCTTCAATCCCGGCGCGAAATCGATATAGACTTCGATTTCAGCCACGATTGATCTCGGGTACGCGCCGCAATCGAATTCGCTGCGGCAACTTCTCGTTGGCTAGGGCAACGCCAGCAGCGTCGCGACTTGCATCAGCGACCTGGCTTAGCTCATCAAGAAATCCGAGCGCTTGGAGGACGGCGGCATAGATGCCAATACCTACGGCCGGATCTCCCTGTTCGACGCGCTGTAGAGTGGGGCGGCTAGTAAAGGCGCGTTCGGCCACAACCCAGGCCGGGAGACCGCGACGTCGTCTCGCATCGCGCAGGTCGTGTCCAAGCTTGCGCAGGGCTCTGCGAACACCGATGGAAGGCCTATGTGGGGTGGGCATAGATGTAATCTTCATGTTCCATAAAATGCCATTAGTGTAATAGGAAGATTACATTAAGCAAGTGGCGGGGCTGGCAAGGCCTTCCTTCCCTCCTCTCAAAGGAGGAGCCGGGGTCTGAGGAACTCGATGGCACCATCTCCAGGAGGGTATATATACCTTCCTGGGAGATGGTTACTGAACATGCCCTTTAGAACCAAGCTGGTAAGAGGCGAAACGCGAATACTCGCCGCAATTAGCCCGCATCCAGGCCGAATCTACACCCGTCCCGAGCTCGCTGAACCATTTCGTCGGCTGCGTCGCGAAGGGACCCTCGCGAAAAGCACAACCCTCGATGCATTCCTCAACTTCCTAGTTATTCGCAAACATCTGATCTCGGTCTCCCTCGAGTCCAAAGAGTACTCGAAAGAAGCGAAGCGCTACTGCGTTGGCCCACCCTCACCCTTTGCACTTGCCGCCTCACTACGCAAAAACGGCTACCTCAGCCACGGAACTGCGGCCTATTTACACAGGCTCATCAAGACGCCACCACCTGGGATTTATCTGAACGTAGAGCAAAGCGCCAAGCCCGCTCGCAACTCACCGTTGTCTCAGCTTGCAATTGACCGTGCCTTTGCAGGCAAGCAACGACACTCAAAGCTCTCCTACGAGAACGGGAACCTGAAGGTGATGATTCTGGCCGGCAAGAACACCGGTCGACTTGGTGTCGAGCCGAGCACCCACCCAGAGGCTTTAGGCACGAAAACTACAAATCTTGAAAGAACGCTTATCGATGTAACGGTTCGACCCGCCTACGCAGGCGGTATCCACCAGGTACTCAATGCATTCGAGGTCGCACGTGAACGTGTATCGGCACCGGCGCTGGCCTCGATCCTCGATCAACTTAACTACTCCTACCCGTACGCGCAGGCCATTGGGTTTCTGATGTCACGCGCGAGCTACCGCGCAGACAGCCTAGAGCCGTTTCGGTCTCGGGTCAGTCAGTTCAAATTCCATCTCGCACACGGCACAAAGAATCCCGCTTACAACGACGATTGGAAGTTGTTCATTCCGAAGGGCCTTTAGCGGCACTCGGCTGTAGAATGAGTTTCCTGTAGCCCTCTCATTCGGCCTGGCGGCGCGGATTTTCAGCTCGTTGAGTACTGGCATGGCGAAAGTGGGGTATCTGTTAGTTGACTCCCGAGATACCCCCGCCATGTACCCCACCCTGTGCTATCCTGTCAATGGACAGCTCGAGACGCCGATAGGCGGGATTTGCAGGGTTTTCCGGGCTTTTTGCGACGTCATTGATCTTCTCGGTACGTCGCAGGACAAGGCGAAATCAGGCTAGGGTCGGAATCGAACCGGCGTAGACGGCTTTGCAGGCCGCTGCATGACCACTCTGCCACCTAGCCATTAGACGACGAGAAGCCCCGGGGAGTGCTCGCCGGGGCTTCTGAGCGGGGGGTGAATTTTGAACTGATTTGCAGCCCTTGGCAATGCGTGGCCGGGATGCATTGACACAGCGCCCGATGCCGGGTACGACCTGGATATGGTCGCACTGAGACGCCTGAAATTAGGCTTTTGCGCTGCAATGGCGCTGACGTGGTTCGCGATGCAAGCGCACGCGGCCCAAGTACTTTCCGTGCAGGTGACGCGTGACGGTACGCGTTTCGTGATCGGCATGCACGTCGCAATTGACGCGTCGCCGCCCGCGGTGTTTCGTGCGCTGCAGGACTACTCCGCCATGATGCGGTACAACCCTGACCTGCGTGCGGTCCGCGTCCAACCAACAGGAGTTCCGGGTCGTGTGCGGCTCTTCACCGCGGTTCACACGTGTGTGCTGATCTTTTGCAAGACCATGCATCAGGAGCAGGTCATGACGGCAGTCGCCAATGCGGATGGCGGCGTGCTCGAGGCCGATCTCTTGCCACATGGCGGCGATTTTAAAGCGGGGTATGCCCGCTGGACCGTCGGGGCCTGCGCCATGACTCATGCGACGACGTGCCTGGACGCGAGGATCGAACTGGTGCCGGCGTTCTGGGTGCCACCCGTCATCGGCCCCTGGGTGCTCCGCAGACGCATGGCTGAGGAGGCGCGCCGCACCAGCGCCGGCCTCGAGGTCGTAGCACGGGCCTTGAGAGCTCAGGCGGCGACGAGAGCGCGCGGGACTCCCAAGGATCGATGATCGCGGTACAGGACCGAAAAACACCTCTCTGGCTGCGGGTCTAGGGGGTAAACCGATGCTGCGTTTTCCCGGCCGGCCGATTCCTGACAAGATGGGGGGCCGTAACAAGAATCCGAGAACAATGCCGAGCCTACCCAGGGGTCGTTCCGAAACACTATGGAACCCGAGCGCTGGCAAGAGGTGAAAGGGGCGCTAGGCGACGCCATGGCGCTGGCCGGAGCGGACCGCGCTGCCTATCTCGAGCGCCTCGGCAAGAGCGATCCGGCACTTCGCGCCGAGCTCGAATCGCTCCTGGAAGCCGATCAGGATGCCGGTAGCGGCTTCCTCGAGAGCCCTGCCGCGGCCGTCCTCGAGGCGCCCCCCGCCCCGAGCCCTCATGCGGGGCGCCGCCTCGGGCCCTACCGGCTGCTGGAGGAGATCGGCGCCGGCGGCATGGGGGAGGTCTACCGGGCGGTGCGCGCCGATGAGGAATACGAGAATGAGGTCGCGGTAAAGCTGGTACCGGCGGGGGCCGATGCGCAGTTCGTCGGTCAGCGGTTGCGTACCGAGCGGCAGATCCTCGCCGCATTCCAGCACCCGAACATCGCGCGCCTGCTCGACGGCGGCACCACGGAGGAAGGGATACCGTACCTGGTGATGGAATTGATCGCGGGCCAGCCGATCACCGAGTACTGCGATCGCCACCAGCTCGACCTCGAAGCGCGCCTGCGCCTGTTCCTTCTCGTGTGCTCCGCGGTGCAGTACGCGCATCAGCGCGCGGTGATCCACCGGGATCTGAAGCCCAGCAACATCCTGGTGACCGCTGAGGGGACGCCGAAGCTCCTCGACTTCGGCATCGCCAAGATCCTCGAGCCGGGCTCGATCCCCGTGCGTACGGACCTCACCATCAATGCGGTCAGGCTGTTGACACCGGACTACGCGAGCCCGGAGCAGCTCAAGGGCGAGCCGGTGACGGCGGCGAGCGACGTCTACTCCCTCGGCGTCGTTCTCTACGAGCTGCTGACCGGGATCAAACCCTACAGCGGCCGCGGTAACGTGATGCAGTCTGCGCCGCGAGGAATTTCCCGTCCGGCACCGACGAGACCAAGCGTCGTAGTCCGCGGAAGAGATGTGACGAGCACCGCCCGTCAAGACTCGCCCGAAAGGTTGAGTCGCCGCCTGCGTGGCGATCTCGACAACGTCGTGCTGATGGCGCTGCGCCAGGAGCCGGAGCGGCGCTACCTGACCGTGGACCGGCTCGCGGAGGACATCCGGCGGTACCTCGGACACCGGACCGTGGCGGCCCGCAGGCCGACGTTGGGTTATCGCGCCTCGATGTTCGTGAGGCGGCACAAGGTCGGTGTCGGCGTGACGGCGGTGACGGCGCTGGCGCTGATCGCCGGTATCGTCATGACTGCCCGGGCGACCTTCATCGCGCGCGCAGCGCTGGCCCGAGCCGAGGACGAGGCGAGCGCGTCACAGAAGGTGAGCGACTACCTCGTGTCATTGTTCGAGGAGGCCAGTCCCGAGAAGACCGGCGGCCAGGCGCTCGACGTTCGGACCCTGGTGGCGCAGGCACAGGACCAGATCGATCCGCAGCTCTCGAGCCGGCCGGCGCTGCGTGCCCGGATACTCTCCACCGTCGGGGCGCTGCAGTGCGAGATCGGACAGTCCAAACCCTGCGAGCGGGACCTGCAGCAGGCGCTGCGCATCGAGAGCATCGCCGGGTCCGCAGGCGACCCGCTGCTGCGGGCCCGGACGGAATACCGTCTCGCAAACGCGTACAACGATGCCGGACGTACGACCCAAGCCCTCGTGCTGCTGCGGCACGCCCTGGCGGTGCTCCAAGCCCAACAGCCTGCCGATCCTCTGGCAGTGGCGGCCGTCTGGAACGCGATCGGCAAGGCCTACCTGGCGACAGAGCCGCTGCGAGCCATCGCCGCCCTGCAGCGGGCGCGCGCTCTCGAGCGCGGCCCGCAGGGGGAGGACACGGTGGCCTCCGCAACCACCCTCGGCAAACTGGCCATCGCCTTTGCTCAGGCGCAGCGGTGGAGCGATGCGCTTGCACTGGCGCGGCTGCGTGTGGCGCTCATCAGTGCCCACGTCAACAGCGGGGACGTGCGCTATTTCGATGCGCTCAATGACTATGCCGAGGTAGCCCAGGAGGCGGGCCGCTTCGATGATGCCACGCAGGCCTGGCAGCAGGTCCTCGGCGGTTACGAGCGCATCTTCGGGCGCGCCAGCGACCGATACATCGACACCGAGTTGAGTCTCGGAGACGTTCTGTTTCGCCGCAACCGCCTGCACGAGTCGATATTGTGGTTCAAGCGCTCCGTCGATGACTATCGTGCGCAGGCGAGCGTGCACCGCGACGAATACGTCGGCTCGCTGTTTGCCTTGAGTCAGGTGCTCTGGATGTACGGCGATTACCACGGCGCGGCCGCCGCTGCGCGGGAGGGCTATCGTACTTACCAGCAGATGGATGGCCATACGCCGCAATCGGCTGCCCTCTTCGCATTCAGGCTGGCCCATCCGTTGGCGTTCGTCGGCGAGACCCAGCGGGCGCTCGAGCTACTCTCCCAACCGATGCCCGGCGACCCACGCTCGGTAGTGACCAGCAGCTTCGAGGGTCTGCGCTTGCTCTGGCTGGGCGACACTTATCGCGAGGCGGGGTCGAACGGGCAGGCAGAGCGAGCCTACGACCGCGCCATCGCCTATCTGGAGGCGCACTCGCTGCCCCACAGCGCCGCGCTGAGCATGGCCTACGAGGGCAAGGCGCTGCTGCTGGCGCGGGCGCGCCGCTTCGCCGAGGCCGTGCCACTCTATCGGCGCGCCATCGCCGGCTATGCCAACAGCCGGTATGCCCCGGACGGGCCCAGCATCGCGGCGGCGAAAGTCGAGCTCGCCGCCAGCCTCGCCTCCCTCGGCCGGCGCGCCGAAGCGCGGGCTCTGATCGCGGAGTCCGGCGCCATCGTGGATGCGGGCCTGGCGCCGACGCATCCGGCGCGCGTCACGCTGAATCGCTTGCGAAGAATCCTCGGGTGATCACCCTGACTGGCCCGACAGCAGGACCGCGCGCCGGTTCCAGAGCGCGCTGAAATCGCTGGCGCGCAGGAGCTCGTCCATCATGGTCGCGGCCGCGGCTCCGTCGTCCAATCTGGCTATCGCATCGCGCAGCGTGACCAGCGCGAGCAGCACCTCGCCGTCCACCGCCACGAGCCTCTCGAGGGTGCCGCGCTCCTCTCGCTGGCGCTGGTGGATGCGGCTGGTCTCCGGCATCGCAGCGCTGTGGATTGCCGTGTCCATCGCCTCGAGTTCGCGCCGGGCGTGCAGCAGAGTCTGCGCCGTGGCGAGGGCGGCCGGGCTCAGAAAGGCGTAGTCTCGATCCGGCTGCGCGCGATGCGCACGCCGAAAGGCCGTCTCGAGCGCGCCCAGGTGCGAGCGGCAGTCCTCCAGAAGCTGGCGCAGCTTCTCGCGGATCAACAGGTCGTCGGCACGCAGCTGTCTCTCGCAGCGGTAGAAGTTGTAGCCGCAACCGTAAAACAGGTTGGACAGTAACCGCTTGCCCGGGCCGGCGCCGTCCAACGGATTGATGATGACCTTGAGCTCCATAAAAGAGGTAAAGCGGAATCCGGGTCGAAAAAGGCTCACGGCCCCCCACGAAATGAGACCGGATGCCCGGCCGCCGAGCCGGAATGCGCCGTACCATAGGACTGATGCCCTCCTCTCCGGCCCCCTCTCCCGGCGAGCTCTTCCGGCTTTGGCGCTCCGGAGACGATGACGCGCTGCGCCGTCTCCTGCCCCTCGTGTACGAGGAACTGCGGCGCATCGCGCAGCGCCATCTGCGCCGGGAACGGGCGGATCACACCCTGCAGACCACCGCCCTCATCAATGAGGCATACCTGCGGCTGGTGGACCAGGGTGCGGCGGAGGTGAGCGACCGCAGCCATTTCGTCGCCCTGACCTCACATCTGATGCGGCAGATCCTGGTCGACCATGCCCGCACCCGGCTGGCCAAGAAGCGCGACGGGGGCTGCCGGATCACGCTGGCGGAGAACCTCGCCGCTACCGAGCCAGGCGAGAGCGACGTGCTCGCCGTGGATGAGGCGCTGAGCCGCCTTGCCGCGCTCGATCTCCAGCAGGCCCGGGTAGTGGAGCTGCGGTACTTCGGCGGCCTCTCCATTCGCGAGACATCCGAAGCACTCGGCGTTTCAGAAGCCACGGTCAAACGCGACTGGGCGACCGCCCGGGCATGGCTGCATCGGGAGATCGACGATCAGCGCGCCAGGTAGTACAGCTGCATCGGCTTCCATCCTTCCTGCGTCGGCACCATGGCCACCAGGGCCGGCGTGGGAGTCTTCAGGACCGAAGCACTGGCCGCGGCGCACCCCGAGCCGGAACCCACGCTTTCGTCACGCTGATCGGCGGGCAGGCATACCGCCGGATTGAGCGTGCCGAAGAGGCTCACGTTCGGGTTGTACGAGCCCCAGTCGATGATGAGCACGCTCTGGGTCCCCTGAGTGGCCGCGCCCTGCGCCACCCCCGCCGACTGAGTGGCGGTGCCCTGCAGCGTGGATTGGATGGCGGCCAAAGTGCCCGTGACCTGCCCCGGGGACACGCCGAACGGCGCCGAGTACAGGATCTCCTGCTCTCCCGCCGCGAAGGGGTGTCTGGTGATGGTCAAATCAGACGCGGTCTGGCGAAGATCCGTGCTCTGGAACTGGGTGCCGGGCGCGGGTAGCCACAAGGTCAGCTGCACGCCCGGGGATCCGGCCGCCACGAATCCGACCTGCTGACCCGCGGTGGTGCTACCGAGCTGGCCATTCGAATTCTCCAGGCCGTACCGCACCTCCACGTTGTTCGCGGTGACGGTCGCCTGCGCGCTCGTGCCAAGAATGCTGTCTCCGGCGATGAGCAGGGTATGGCCCCCCGCACTGAGGCTGCCGATGTTCAGGTCCGAAGAGGAACCCTTGGCGATCTCGGTCAAGGTGCCACTCGCCGTACCCGAGCTCGTCAGACCGCCCGCGCCGGCGGTCAGCACCACGTTGCGACCGGCGAAGGTCACGCCGCCGCCGAAGGTGTTTACCTGGTTGAGATTGATGTCGTTGCTGCCGGCATCGATCGATGTCGTGCCGCCGACGTTGAGTTTGCCGACCTCGCTCACTGCGCCGCCGGCCGCCCCGCTGCCGCTGACTCCCTGCACGATCAGGTTGTTCGTCACGGTCGTGCTGTCGGTGCTCGCGGCCCCGAAGGTCACCGCGCCGCCGGCGTCGAGCGTCAAGCTGGCCGCCTTGCTTGCGCCAGCGAGAGTCATCGCGCCGGCGTTCGCCAGCGTCACTGCTGCGCCACTGAGAGTGACCGGACCGGCGAAGGTATTGCCTGCATTCCCCAGCGCGATGCCACCCGTCCCGCCATTCGCCGTGAGTGTCGACTTGCCCGTGACGTTCAACGTCCCGCCCTGGGTGATCGCGCCGGCGCTCGTCTCGGTCAGATTCCCGCTCGCGCTGCCCGAGCTCATCAGGTCGCCACTGCCGCTGGCCAGCGACACATTGTGACCGCCGAAGGCCACGTTGCCACCGAAGGTGTTGGCCTGCGCCAGGCTGATGTCGTTCGTGCCCGCGTTGACCGACGTCGTGGTGGCAACGCTCAATGTTCCCGTTTCACTCACTGCGCCGCCGGCAGCGAGCGTCAGACTGCTGACGCTGGTGGCGCCGGCGAATGTCGTCGCATCCGCGTTCGCCAGCGACACCGCCCCGCCGGTCATCGTGACCGCACCACTCAAGGCATTGGACGAATTCGCTAGTGTGATGTCGTTCGTGCCAGCGTTGACAGACGTCGTCCCCGTGACAACGAGGGCACCGGCTTGGGCCACCGCCCCGCCGGAATCGAGGGTCAGACTGCCCGTCGTGTTGGCGCCCGCGACGGTGGTGGCGATCGTATTGGTTACCGTCACGTCATTGCCGCCGAGCGCAATACCGCCGTTGAACGTATTGGCGGCGTTACTCAGTGTGATGTTGCCGGTGGTATTCAGTGCGCTCGTGCCGTCCACCACCAGCGCGCCGCTCTGCGTGATCGCCCCGCCGGCAGTTACGGCCAGCGTCGTCGTTCCCCCGGCGAGATTCGTCCCGGCGCCCACTCCCGTGAGAGTCTCCGGGGCGAGCGTGATCGGCGCATGGGGATCGCTCAGCACCAGGCTCGTGAGCGTCGCCGCGGGCAGGGTCAGCGGCACGAAAGTCGTGTTCGTATCCGCGACGCTGATATTCCCGATGATGCCGCCTGCCCCGCTGGCCGCGATCCTCGTCGCCTCGCCGTTGAAGTTGTTCGCGGCGCTGCCAAGGTTCACATCGGCTGTGACTCCCGCGACGGTAAACGTCGCGGTGTTCGTCCCCGCCGTCCCGGTCAGCTGAATCCCCGCCGCGCCCTCGCCGATCGTGCCGCCCGCCGTCTCGGCGAGATTGCCCCTGGCCGAGCCGGAGCTGCTCAGCGGCCCGACGCTCGCCAGGGCCACGGTCGAGCCGGCAAAGCCGACATTGCCGCCGAAGTTGTTGGCCGGGTTCCCGAGGGTGATCGCGTTGCCACCGGCGTTGATGTTGCTCGTGCCGCCGACGGCGAGGGTGCCGACCTGGCCCACCGCCCCACCGGCCGCGCCGCTGCCGCCCACTCCCTGCACGATGAGCCCGTTCGCCACCGTCGTGCTGTCCGTGCTCACAGCCCCGAAAGTGACCGCTCCGCCGGCATCGAGCGTCAGACTGCCGGCGCTGTCGGCGCCGGCAAGTGTCGTCGCGTCGGCGTTCGCCAGCGTCACCGCCCCACCGGTGAACGTGACTGCACCCGTCAGGGCATTGGCAGAGTTCGACAGCGTAATGTCGTTCGGGCCGGCATCGATCGACGTCGTCCCTCCAACGACGAGCTTGCCGACCTGGCTCACCGGTCCTCCGGTGGGTCCGCTGCCGCCCACTCCCTGCACGATGAGCCCGTTCGTAACGGTCGTGCTGTCCGTGCTCACGGTGCCGAAGGCGACCGCTCCGCCCGTATCGAGCGTCAGGCTGCCCGCCGTGCTCGCCCCCGCGATCGTCGTGCCCGCCGCATTCGCCACGGCCACGTTGTTGCCGCGGACCGTGATGCCGCCGTTGAAGACATTGGCAGCGTTGCTGAGCGTGATGTCGCCCGTGCCGCTGCTGGCAATCAGCGCGCTGGTGCCGCTCACCACCAGGGCGCCGCTCTGCGTGATCGGGCCGCCGGCAGTCACGGCCAGCGTCGTCGTTCCTCCTGCAAGATTCGTCCCAGCGCCCACTCCCGTGAGGGTCGCCGGGGCGAGCGTGATCGGCGCATTGGGATCGCTCAGCACCAGGCTCGTAAGCGTTCCGGAAAGCGTCAGCGGCACGAAGGTCGCGTTGGTGTCCGCCACGGCGACATTGCCCACTGCGCCGCCGCTTGCCGCGATCATTGTCGGATCATCGTTGAAGTTGTTCGCGGCGCTGCCGAGGTTCACGTCCTGTGTGCCTCCGGTGACGGTAAATGTGGCTGTATCCGCGCCTGCCGCCCCGGTCAGCCGAATACCCGCCGCGCCTTCACTGATTGTCCCACCGGCGGTCTCACTGAGATTCCCGGTCGCCGTGCCGGAGCTGCTGAGAGCGCCCGCGCTCTGCAGGGCTACCGCGCCGCCGGTGAAGGCGACATTGCCGCTGAAGGAATTGCTGGGGTCGTTCAGGGTGATGGCGCCGCCGCCGCCGGCATTCAGCGCCGTCGTGCCGGTCACCGCCACTGCGCCGCTCTGCGTGATTGCACCGCCTGCGGTGACGTCAAGTGTCGTCGTTCCTCCGGCGAGATTCGTCCCGGCGCCCACTCCGGCGAGCACCACGGGGCCGAGGGTAATCGGCGCATTGTGATCGCTCAGCACCAGGCTCGTGAGCGGCCCGTCCAGGGTCAGCGGCACGAAAGCCGCGTTCGTGTCCGCCACACTGACATTCCCGACGGCGCCCCCACCGGTTGCCGTGACAGTAGTCGCCTCGCCCTTGAAGTTGTTAGCCGCGTTGCCCAGGTTCACATCATGCGTGCCCCCGGTGACGGTGAACGTGGCGGTGTTCGTCCCCGCCGTTCCGCCGAGCTGAATCCCCGCCGCGCCTTCGCCGATCGTGCCGCCGGCGGTCTCGCTCAGATTGCCGCTCGCGATGCCGGAGGTGCTCAGCGAACCCGAGCTCGCCAGGGTCACCGCGCCACCGGCGAAGCCGACATTGCCGCTGAACGCATTCGCGGCGTTGTTCAGTGTGATGGCGCCTGTTCCGGCGTTGGCATTCAGCGCCGTCGTACCAGTCACCGACACTGCGCCGCTCTGCGTGATCGCACCACCGGCAGTGACGTCCAGCGTGGTCGTTCCCCCCGCGAGATTCGTGCCGGCTCCCACTCCCGTGAGGGTCGCTGCGGCGAGCACGATCGGCGCACTGGAATCGTTCAACACCAGGCTCGCGAGCGGCTTCGGCAGGGTCAGCGGTACGAATGTCGTGTTGAGGTCGGTCACCGCGATATTGCCGACCGCCGCGCCCGCTCCGCTTGCGGTGATCGTGGTCGCCTCGTCGTTGAAGTTGTTCGCGACGCTGCTGAGGTTGACGTTATGCGTGGTCCCGCTGACGGTAAACGTCGCAGTGTTCGTCCCGGCCGTCCCGGTGAGCTGAATACCCGCTGATCCTTCGGCGATGTCGCCGGCGGTCGTCTCGCTCAAATTCCCGCTCGCAATGCCGGAGCTGGACAGGCCGTTGGCGTCCGCCGCCAGCGTCACCGCGGCGCCGTTGAAGGAGACATTGCCGCCGAAGGTGTTGGCCGAGTTGCCGAGCGTGATCGCGTTGGCGCCCGTGTCGATGTTGCTCGTGGTGCCGACGCTGAGTTTGCCGACCTGGCTCACCGTCCCGCCGGCCGCCCCGCCGCTCAACCCCTGCACGACGAGCGCGCCCGAAAGGATCGTGCTGTCCGTGCTTGCGGTCCCGAACGTGACCGCCCCGCCGGAATCGAGCGTCAGATTGCTGGCGGTGTCGGCGCCGGCGAGCGTCGTCGAGAGTGTGTTCGCCAGGCTCACCACGCCGCCGGTCGCTGTGATCGAGCCGTTGAAGGCATTGCCGACGTTGGTCAGCGTGATGGCACCGTTCGCGGTCCCGGCGTCGGCATTCAGAGTCGTGGTGCCGGCCACCGCCAGCGCGCCGCTCTGCGTGATCGCGCCGCCGGCAGTCACAGCCAGTGTCGCCGTTCCTCCGGCGAGATTGTTCCCAGCGCCCACCCCCGTGAGCGTCTGCGCGGCGAGCCCGATCGCCGCATTGGGATCGCTCAGCACCAGACTCGTGAGCGACGCGGGCAACGTCAGCGGCACGAAGGTCGCGTTCGTGTCCGCCAGACTCACGTTCACGACCGCCGCGCCCGTTCCAGTTGCGGCAATCGTGGTCGCCTCGTCGTTGAAGTCGTTCGCCGCGTTGCCCAGGTTCACATCGAATGTGCCCCCGGTAACGGTGAACGTTGCTGTGTTCGTCCCCGCCGTTCCGCCGAGCTGAATCCCCGCCGTGCCCTCGCTGATGGTCCCGCCGGCCGTTTCGCTCAGATTGCCGCTCGCGCTGCCGGAGCTGCTCAGAGCGCCGGCGCTCTGCAGGGTTACAGCCGTGCCGGTGAAGGCGACATTGCCGCTGAACGTATTGCTGGCGTTGCTCAGTGTGATGGCTGCTGGTGTGGTCCCGGCGTCTGCATTCAGCGCCGTAGTGCCGGTCACTACCAGCGCGCCGCTCTGCGTGATTGCACCACCGGCAGTGACGTCCAGCGTCGTCGTTCCTCCGGCGAGGTTGTTCCCGGCGCCCACCCCCGTGAGCGTCTGCGCGGCGAGCGCGATCGGCGCATTGGCGTCGCTCAGCACCAGGCTCGTGAGCGTCCCAGGCAGTGTCAGCGGCACGAAGGTCGCGTTCGTATCCACGACGTCGACATTCTGGACCGCTGCGCCCGTCCCGCTGGCCGCGATCGTCGTCGCCTCGTCGTTGAAGTCGTTCGCTGCGCCGTCGAGGTTCACATCGAATGTGCCCCCCTTGACGGTAAACGTCGCGGTATTCGTCCCCGCCGTCCCGGTCAGCTGAATCCCCGCCGCGGCACCCTGGCTGATCGCGCCACCGGCCGTCTCGCTGAGATTGCCGCTCGCCTTGATCGTCCCTCCGGTCTGACTGATCGGTCCTGACGCCGTGACGGTCAGGTCATTGACGGTGATCGTTCCGGCGAGCGTAACGCCGGCGGTCGACGCTGTTTGCGCCTCACCGTTGGCGTTCGCAGTCAAAACGAGGTTCAAAGCCCCCGTGCCGGACGTGATGCTGGGAGCCGTCGTCGCAGTCAGATCGATAGAGGTGTCCGCGTCCAGGGTAAGCGTGTGGGTTACGTTGTCAGCGTTGGTGATCACGACCCCGGACCCGAAAGTAATCGCGCCGGTCGCGGTGGGGCTGCTGGCCGCCGGCTGGCTGGTCTCGATGGTGACGTCGGTGCCGTCCCCCGTGCCGGTGCCTTTCAGAGCCGCATTGATGTCGCCGTCGAATACCGTCGTATTCGTGCCGTTGTTGCCGCCGCTGATCGATGTCCCGCTGCCATGGTCAATGGCGACGTTGTAGGGATCCAGCAGCCACAACCCGGGATCTCCGGCCGGGGCGGCTGCTCGAACGGTTGCGCCGGTCGCGTTCAGGACGTGCCCTGACGTCTCGATCATGCCGCCGTTGCCACCCGCCGAGCCCGCATTGGCCGAAAAGCTCCCTTGCGCGGTGGTCGTACCGTCGGACCACACGGCGATGGTGCCGCCATTCCCGGCACGTGTTGCGTCTGCATCGACGGTCGCGCCGGAAGCGACGGAGGTCGAGGAAGCATTGGGGACCGAGCTGTCCGCGCCGTGCAGACCGCCCCCGATGTAAGCGTTGCCGCCGCCGGCCGCGCCTGAAACATTGATCTTGGCGGCGGCCGTCAACGAAACGGAGTTGCCCGTGACGGTAACCGTGCCACCGGTCGAGGCCGCGTCTGCGCCGGATGCGTCGAGTGTCCCGCTGTTGGTCGCCGCCCCATCCGTGCCGAGAAGCTCGATCACGCCGCCGACGTTCTGGATGCGGCCCGCGCGGATGACTCCCGAGTTATCCACGGCCGACGCAAAGACGCCCTGCGTCGCACCCGCCGTCAGCAGCACCTGGCCGCCATTGGCCTGGATCCGGCCACTGTTTTGCACGGCGGCCGCCGCGCCGCTGGGGTTCGACTTCGCATCGCCGCTGACCTGCAGCCGCAGGAGCCCGCCGCCGTAGAAATCGAGTGTCGCGACGTCCCCGGCGCCCATGGCGACCGTGCCGTAATCGGCCACGACCAGCCCGTTGTTGAGCACCGTGCCGCCGAGCAGCGCCACGGAGCCGCCCCGCGCGGCGGTGATGGTGCCTTCGTTGTCGATCACGCCTGCATGGCCGCTGAGGGACTGGAACGACAGGCGGCCGGTCGCCGGATCGTATTCCTTGAGCTCCAGCGAGCTGGCGATCAGCGAGCCGACGTTGAGCTGCGCGCTGCGGCCGAAGAGAATGCCGTTGGGATTGATGAGTACGACGCGGCCGTTGGCGTCGAGCTCGCCGAAGATCTGGCTGGGGCTCTGGCTGAGGATGTTGTTGAGCGCGACGGAGGAGCTCGAGGGCTGGACGAAGCGGACGGTCTGGCCGCTGGCGATGTTGAAGCTCGACCAGTTGAGCGTCAGCTGGTTTGACTGCTGGTTGATCAGGGTGGTCGTGGCGTTGGGGCTGCTGATGCTCCCCTGCCCGCTCACCACGGCGCCGCCGATCGGGTTGGCGATCGCCGCCGGGAGCCCGCCGCCGATTCCGATGGCGGTCGCAACTCCCAGGGTGACGGCCCGCAGCTCCCTGCGGACGAACTGGCGAATGGCATCGTTGTTCATAGCAATGGGCTCGCGCTAGAGGCTCACACCCAACCTGAAGAAGTATTGCGGATCGCGCCCGTTTCCGGGCCGCCGCGCCGTCATGGGTTTCGCCACGTCGATTCGGGCGAAAACCCGCCCCGGCACGTTGAACTGGATCGCGCCACCCCAGCCGCCGAGGTTGACGTATTGCGGAATGACGCTGGTACCGGGGACATAGTCGTTCAGCCATCCGGCCGCGTAGTCCACGAAGACCGAGAATTGCAGCTCCTGGCCCCAGGTGCGGTCGCCGAAGGCCGGGCGGTTCGCGAAGCCCGGCGCCCCCACGATCAGCTCCGCGGTGCCGATGCCCCCTTTGTCGACCAGGACATCGGCGACGGAGTACGCGCGCACGGCGTCGGGTCCGGCAAGCGACAGCTGCTCGAGCGATACCAGGGGATCGCTCGTCTCCTGGCCCTGCACGTGCAGCAGCAGCGAGACGTTCGAGGTGATCCGTTGCAGGCGCTCCAACGAGACGAGGCCCTTGTTGAACGCCCCCGTCGCGTCCAACCGGCTGGCGCGGGGCGTCAGATTGGGGTCGTAATCGCCGAGCGAGCCGAGGACGTTCCTGAAGCCGTGCTCGTAGGAAAGCAGCAGCTGGTTGATGCCTCGGAAGCGGGTGTCGATCCGGTTCCAGTTGAAATCGGCATGCACCGTGCTCAGATCGTCCTTGAAGAGCTCCGTGTTGTTGGCGGAGAAGGTGGCGCGCTTCACGTCGAAAGCGACGCCGAGGCTGGCCGAGCCGAGCCGGCTCGGCGCGAAATCGTGCCGGTACCCGAGCTCACCGACCGAGGCTTTGCCCTTCGGGTTGATCAGCTGCAGGTCCGCCCCGAGGCCGCCGACGACATAGGCGTTCGTGAAGTACGACAGCTCGAGGAAGTCGCGCGGCGAGAAGACCGGGACACTGTAGGACGCGCCGCCGTAGGCGCCATGCTCGTTGCTGTCCGAGGGATCGAAGGCATACATGCCGGAGAGCTGCAGCTGGTCGGCCAGGCCGAGCGGGTCGTTCACCGTCACGCCCACCTGAGCGCGATACTGGCCCGAGACTGCGACACCTTCATTATCCATGGAGACGTCGAGGCTCACGGGTTTCTCGCGCTGCACGCGCAGCGTCAAATCCGTCGTACCGAGCTCTCGTCCCGCGGCCAGCACGCCGAACGCAGTCATGCCGGGATAGCCGGTGACGGTGAGCAGGGCCGACTCGACGTCATCCTTGTCGACGGGTTGGCCGACGAGCTTCTTGAAAGGCCGCAACAGGACGCGCGTGGAATAGTGCTTGTTCCCTACGACCTTCACGGCCTCGAGTTTGCCGACCAGCACCGCCACGGCCACCGTCCCGTCACTGACGGTCTGCGCCGGCACGAAGGCCTGCGCGAGAACCAGCCCCTTCGCGTGGTAGTAGTCGGCCACCCGGCCGGCAATGGCCTGCAGCTGGTTGATGGCGTAGCCCTGCGCCGGCTCCGTCCTGACAGCATCGTCGAGAATCTCGTTGGCATCCGCGACCCGCACGCCGTACTGCGGCAGGTCGACGGCATCCTGCAGACGAAAGGCTTTGACGACGATCTTAGGGCCTTCCGTGAGGCCGAGCGGCCGCTCGTTGATACCCGGAATGAGCAGTTGCGCCGCCGGACTCGGCAGCGACGGCTGGGTGCTCTTCGGGGTGATCGGCAGTACGCCGCCGGGAGGGCTCACGCCCTGCGCCGCAGCGACCGACATGATGCTCGTGGCAGAGCACGCCGCGGCTGCGAGGAACAAGGGCTTGATGCAGCCGTGCGAGCGCCTGCGGAAATGCACGCGGAAACCTCCCGTCGACCAATCCGTGTGATGGTGTTGCCAGTCTTCGGCTGATGTTTGTTCGCGCCAGCCCCCAGAGGGGTCGGGGTCGCTTTATCGTTTCTTCAGAAAGCCTACCGGGTCCACCTGGGCTTTGCAACCATGGATTATGACAAGTCCGGCGGCCGTTTCGCTGTCAGCGGATCTCACGGACCAGGCGAATTCCCGTGCATGGGTCGCGGGTGTCGGCCGGCAGCGGCTCGCGTGTGGTCAGTCGCAGCTTGATGGCCTGATCGGCGTAACAGCCGCCGCGCACCACCTTGCTGCCTGACTCACCCTGGGTGCGCGCACCGCCGTCGGCGGGCGCCCCGGAAAAGCTCGGATTCCACGCATCCGCGACCCATTCGCGGGCATTGCCGACCATGTGCATCAGGTGCCAGGCGTTCGCATTGAACCGCATGCTGCGTGGCGCGGGCGCGGTCAGGATCGCACCCATCGAGAAATAAGCATCGGTTGGCGAGAGCGAATCGCCGCTGGGATACAGGCCCTGAGCGCCTGCGCGAGCTGCGTACTCCCACTCCGCTTCCGTCGGCAGTCGGTAGCGCTGGTGAGTGGCCAGAGAAAGCCACCGCGCATAGTCCTGCGCATCGTGCCAGGAGACGTTGACCACGGGATCGTCGCTACGCGTCCACGGTTGCTGCGGACAGGCCTTGCCGGTGGTGCGGCAATAGAGCTGGAACTCTGACTGCGAGACCTCGTACACGGACATGGCGAACTCGTAGGCAAGCGTCACGCGATGCACCGGCCCCTCCGCGGCCAGCTCGCCGTTGCCCATCATGAAAGAGCCGCTGGGAATCACCGCGAGCAGCGGCGCCGCGGCGCCGGAGGCGAGGAAGTCCTGGCAGTAGTTGCGGCGGACCTGACTCAAGGCGGCCGCGCAAGCGGGATACTCGTGAGGTGCCGCGGTCTTCGCGGCCTCATTCTGCGGCCCCGCCGGGCCGCTCGCAGACCCCGGATTGACAGCCTGCGAGCCGGCCGGTTGCGCCGCCGCCGGCTCGGCTGTGGCGGGCTGCGCAGCGACTGGCTCCACTCGGACCGGCACCGTGCTTGCGGACCCCGAAGCTTGCGCACGTGCGCTCGCGGACTCGGATTTGCCGGCAGGGGCTGCCTTGGCGCCGGCTGCGCCCGGAGCGGCCTCGGGCTGCTCTGCGCTGCCCGCCGGCACATGGTCTGGCGCGCCGCTCTGCGGCTGCGTGGCGGCCGCAGCCGGCTGGGAGGGCGCGGCGAGGTCGATGCCGAGCGTCACAGCCAGCGCCGCAAGCGGACTGTTGTCCGGGGTGAGCGGCGCGCTGGCAAGCGCCTGTTGCTGCAGCAGCCGGCTGCGCACGCTCGCCACGAAGGCATCGAACCAGTCGGTATTGCGCGCCGCGTCGAGTCGCGGCTGACCGGCTTCGAGCAGCGCCTGGTTGAGCGCGACCAGCCGGGAATCGCTCCAGTCGGGATTCTGCAGCAGCGGCTCGAGGAGCCCCCTGAGCGGATCCGTCTGGTCGCTCTCACCCGTGCCCGCCCCGCTGCTCGCCGTGGCGGCGGCGGACGGCGCGAGGCCGCGCGCATGCTGCCTCCAAACGAGAAATACGACAGCGAGCGCGAGAATGAGTCCGACGGCCACGTATCCGGTGACTCGCCCCGCCCTCGCCTCGTTGCCGGCGGGCGCAGCCCCGGGGCGCTCCGCGGCGGCGCGCGGGGCCGCCGCACGCGGCTGCGTCACCTCGCCGGGCTGCGGCGCCGGCCGGGGCTGGGTCGCATCGGGCTCAGCCTCATCGGCGGCCACGACCAGACTGTCGAGGAGTTGGGCGCGCAGCCGGCGGTACGTCTCGAGGCTCGAGCGGCCATCCGCATGATCTCGCGCGAGCGCGCGCAGCCGGTCAGCTGTGTCGGCGCTCATGCGACCGCGGCGCCATGCTACTTGATCTCCCGCAACACGCGGAAACCCGTGACGGGATCGGGTGCTCCGCTCTGCGCGCGTGCCGTGGTTGGCTTGCACAGCGAGAAGCTGTCGGTGTAGTCGCCCCCGCGCGCCTGCAGCCCGTTGTCGCCGCGCACCCATTCCTGCACGTTGCCGTCGTAGTTATAGAGCCCCCAGGCGTTGTGCTCTCCCGAGTTCACCGGCAGCAGGCCCGCGGAGACCCCGGGCTTCTGACAGTTCGCATCCTGGCCGCCGCCGCCGTTGCCCGCATTGGCGGCATAAACCCATTCGGTGGCAGTCGGCAGCCGGTAGACGGCCCCCGATTGGCGGGAGAGCCAGCTCAGGTAGCCTTCCGCCTGCTGGAGCGAGATCGACGTCACCGGCATGCCGGGAGCGGACCCATCGGCCTTGCACGCGCCGCTCGCAGTGCAGTACTGCGCGAGATCGGCGTTGCTCACCTCATAGCGTCCGATCGCGAAGGATTGGCCGCCCGCGGGTGCGGGCACGACCACGAGAACCGGCCCGCGGGCGCCGGCAACGTCGTCCCAGCAGCTCGCGCGCAGATTGGCGCCGGTGCCGACCAGCTCCGGATTGGAGCAATCGTGCAGCGTCATCGGCCGGGTGGCAGTTGCCTGCGCGGGAGCGGCCACCGGCTTCGCCGCCTCGGCAACGGGCGGCGCGATCCGCGGCGAGGGTGCCGGCTGCGCGGCGCTGGGCGCTCCTTGCGGCGCCGGCGACGGTGTCTGCGATTGCGGAGCGGCGGCCGGCGGCGTCGACGGCAAAGCGGTCCGAGCGGTCCTGGCGAACTGCGCTTCGCGGGGGAAAAGGCTGTGCGCGATGGCTCTGAAGCGCGCCGCCGTCGTCTCGTTGGGAGCCGAACGGACGCGCGCCGCCATGCTGCGCGTGAGAGCCTGCTCGAGCGCCTGCGCTTCCTGCGGCGCGGCCCTTTCCGCGGCATCGATCTGCGAGCGAGCACGCCTGGCATCCGCCGCACCGACGCTCGCCATCAGGCGATCGAGACTTGCGTAGAGGGCGTAGCGCGCGTGCGCGCTGACGAGCGGCTCGAACCCGGGTACTGCGACGCTGCCCTTCTCCGCGATCCCCTGGGCTTCATCGAAACGACCGTCCAGAGCGGCGCTCGCGGCGAGCCGCTGATAGGCCCCGCCGATGGCGACGGGGCCCTGCTTCAACAGGAAGGGGTCGTTGGCCGGCAGGCGGCCTCTGAGCGTCGTCAGCGTCGCCAGCGCATCGTTGACGGTATTCGCCGCGGCCTGCACCAGGAGCTTCTGCTCGAGCGCCTCGGTCTGCGCCTGCTGCTCCTGCGCCTGGGCCGCCGTGGCCATCTGCTGGCGCGCGGCGGCGAGCAACTGTTCTTCGCGTGCCACCTGGGCCGGCTGCGAGCCATAGCCGCGCGCGTGCTCGAGCATCTGCTCCGCCTCGGCGAGCCGGTTGGCCTGGCGCAGCTGCTCCGCCTCGTGCACGTAGGCCACGACGATCTGGTCGCGCACCTGGCCGAAATACGGATCGCTCGCGGCGAGATAGGCGCTCAGCCCGCCCTCGCCGTTGTTGATCTGCGCGTCCCACCCCGTCGGATCGTTGCCGGGTCCGCGTTGAATCAACGTTGCCAGGCTGGCTTTGAGGTCGGTGATGCGCCGCAGTCGCACCTGTGCCGCGTCCGCCGTCTTGTGCTCGTATGCAAGACTGGCTGCGCTCAGCTGCTCGCGCTGACTCTCGACGAAGGCCGGGGAAGCGAGATCGGCGTACTGCTCGAGCAGCGACTGCGCCTGGCTGTAGTTGCTCTGCTGCTCGAGAGAGCGCACCTCGCGTTCGATCTCTGCCTGCGCGTACTGCTGCACGCGCGCCAGCACATCGCTGTCGGGCGCATCGGTGCGCAGCTGTGCCATCTGGTTGCGCAACGGGGCGAATGCGGCGAGCGTCGGATGCTGTCCGAGGAGCGCGGTGAGTGCGCGCTCGAAGCCCTCCACACGCGCCGCCCGCTGCTGCGCCAGCACGAGCGAGCGCACCTGGTCGCGCAGATCGCGCAGGGTCGGGTCGCTGGGCGCGAGCGCGAGCCCGCCATCGACCAGCTTCTGTGCAAGCGCCGTGTCCGGGCGCTGCAGCGCGAGGCGAGTCTGCGCGGCAAAAGCGCCGGGCAGTCGCGGATCGCGCAACAGCGCGTGCCGCGGATCGATGCGGCGCACCGCTGCGAGCACCGCCGCGATGTTGTCGGGTCCCTGCTCCGGGATCAATCGGCCCGCGGCGAGGTCGGCATCGAAGCGATCGCTCTGCCGCTTGATGGCGTCGTTGAGATCGCTCGCCACCCCATCCGCGATGCGCTGCGCGTCGGCGTAGTCCGGCAGATAGGCGAGAAGCTTGGTCGCGGCCCGATCGGCGAGCAGGTAGTCGCCGCGGGACTCGGTGCGGCGGATCAGCCCATCGTAATAGTGGATGAGCCCATCGCGCGCACCGCGGTCGACCAGGATGGCGTCCCGGCGGCTCGGCTGCATCTCATCGAGCACCGGCAGGACCGTCTCGATTCGGGCCGCGGTGCCGCTGCGCAGAGCATCGAGCCAACGCTCCTGCTCGTAACGCCTGACTTCAGTGGGCACCACGACGATCGCGACCACGACTCCGGCCAGAACGACCGCGGCGGCTCCAATGTAGACACTGGGTGAGCGTTTGGGCGGCAGCAAGCCGTTCAGCAGCTCGAGTGAGGACGAGGAGCGCTGCTCCCGCCGGAATGCGAGGCCGCGCCGCAGCGCCGCCCACTGCCCACGGGAAAGGCCGACCGGCCGCGCCGGAGTCAGTCCGGTCGAGCGCGCCTGCTCCGCCGACTTGCGGTCGAACGGATGTTTGCCAGTCAGCAGCTCATACGCCACGCACGCGATCGCATAGACATCGTCGCGCACGTCGGGCTCGAGGCCCTCGATCATCTCGCAGCTCGCGTAGGCCGGAGTTAGCGCACCGAGCGTGCCGGCATCGAAGAGCGTCACCGTCCCCGTGGCCCGGTCGCCCGCGCGCGCCGCGCGCGCGATGCCGAAATCAAACACCTTGACGACGCCGTCGCGCGTGAGGAAGGCGTTGGCCGGCTTGAAGTCCGAATGGACGATCCCGCGCTCGTGCGCATAAGCCATCGCACGGCAGATATCCCGCGTGATGCGCAGCGCCTGGCGCTTCTCGAGCCCGGCGCCCTGGGTGCGCTTGATCGCCTGGTCGAGCGGCTCGCCCTCGAGCAGCTCCATCGTCATGAAGACGTTGCCGCCGTCGCGGTCGAAATCCCCGACCGTGACCACGTTCGGGTGCGCGAGACTCTGCGCCTTGCGGAATTCCCGCTGCAGCGCCTTGAGGGATTCGGGATGGCGCTTGAACTCGTCGTTCAGGATCTTCACGGCGACGAACGGATTGCGGTCCTGCGCCTCCTCCATGCGCAGGTCGCGCGCCTTGAAGACGATGCCCATGCCGCCCCGCCCGAGCTCGTCCTCGAGGATGAAGCGCTCTTTGATGATGCTGCCGACCGCAAGCGCGACCGTCTTGCCGCCGGACCAGCGGTTGGGGTCGCTCCAGGTCGAGCCGCCCGTGCCGGTGAAAGGTCCGCTCTGACCGCCCGTGGTCGCGCCGGTCTGCGAGCCTGAAGTGCCCGTCGCCGGAGACCACGACGAGTCGCCCCCAGCGGGCACGGCTTCCCGTGATGGCATGGCGGCCCCGCTCGTTCCCGGTACCGCCCGGGGACGCAGCCGCGTTGCATCAGCGGGTGCCGCGACAGGCGCGGCCTCTGCGGCGGCCGGCTGGGCCGGCGCGGCCGGCGTGCGGAAACGGGTCCTATCATCTCCCGCGTCCGCGCTTGGCTGACCGGCACCGGCTGGCGCGCCGGCCGCGCCCTTCGGCATGCGAAATACCGTCTTGCCTGCGTCGGCAGCAGGTGCGCTCGGTGTTGGCGGGCCCGCCGGCCCTGGTGCGCTCGCCGCGCCTGGCGCTGGCGCGCGAAAGCGCGTTTTGTCGGCGTCCGCCTGCATCCGGGTCGACTTTACGAGCGCGAGATACGCCTCGCCCGCGATGCGGTTGCCGCGATACAGAGCCTCGATGTAGGCGCCGAGCGTGGGCGCGAGGTGCGGCTCCTTGGCGAGGCTCGAAGAGAGCGCGCGCTGCAGGGCTGCCAGGTCGATCTGCCCGGCGAGGAATGCATCGAGTGCCTGGCGGAATTCGCTCATGTCTGCGAGAACTGGACCACGATGGCCGAGACGTTGTCGTTGCACACCCCGCCCAGTGCGTCCTTGAGGAGCGCGCGGCAAGCGCCTTCCGGATCGTTGGCGGTGAGGTGAGCGGCAATCCTGTCGTCGGCGAGCTCCTTGTACAGGCCGTCGCTGCAGAGCAGATACCGATCGCGGTGCTCGAGCTCCCGCAGCTCGATATCGAGATACAGGTCCTGCCCGCCGCCGACCGCGCGGGTGATGACGTTCTGCGCGTTGTGCCGGCCCGCGGCGGCGGCATCGAGGACGCCCTCGTCCATCATCGCCTGGACTTCGGAGTGGTCGCGAGTGACGCTGGTGAACTCGGCGCCGCGTGAGCGATAGATGCGGCTATCCCCGGCCCAGACGCTGAGACAGTGACCGCCGAAGGCGAGCAGCACGGCGACGGTGCTGCCGCACATGCCACCCGCACCGGCGAGTGATCCGCGGTACAGCTTCTCGTTCACCGCGCAGAGGCGATCCTCGACATCGTCCAGCAGCTCGCTCGGGCGGCTGCGCCGGGTGACGCCGCAGAGCGCCTCGACGATCATCCGGCTGGCCACGTCCCCCGCGTTGTGTCCGCCCATGCCGTCGGCCACGGCCCAGAGTCCGGCGGGCGGCAGCTCCAGCACCGCGTCCTCGTTGTGATTCCTCACGTTCCCCTGTGATGTGACCGACGCCGATCGCCACGTGAATGCGGCGGTCGCGACCTCCCCCGATGTGCTCATGGCCCCGTTTGCTTCTTTTGTGACTTCGCGGCCCGTGAGAGCCGTTCCAGCTGCTTATGATAGGCCTTGGCGAACTCCTCGCCAAAGAGGAGCTGAAAACTCGCCTCAGCATCCTTCTCGATGTTGCCGAACTGGGCGCAGTACATGTCCCAGAGCTTCGTGCGCCCGCCGATGGGAAGCATGGACGTGCGTCGCAGATTGCTGGTGTACGTCTCCTCGAGATGGGCGGGGTTGAACTTGGCGACCATCGACTGGTACGCGGCGCGGATCCCGGCCAGCATCGCGAGCTCGTGGAAGGAGATGTCTTCGAAGCCCTCGCGAAACGCATCGAGCGGGCCGAGATATCCGGGGTTGCGCTTGACGAACAGGTTGTGCAGGGCGTCGTCGGCGTCCAGCGAGAATTTGAGCGGATTGTTCTCGACCACCCGGACGCTGGTCATCGGCATCCGGAAGTTGCTCTTCACCTCGGAGCGGGCGCGCAGCACCTCGATCATTCCCTGCACGACGACCCGAACGATCGCGCCCAGCTGCGCGGCGACATCGGGCCCAACGTCGCGCGGATCCAGTCCGAGCGCGCTGAGCAGGTCGCGAGTGCTCTGCTCGAGCGGCGGCGCAGGACCCGCCTCCGGACGCGATGCGCCCGGCGGCGCCGGCGGCTCAGCCGGTGCGACCGTCGCGGGCTGCGGCACCGCAGCGGGCTGTGACGCACGCGCGGCCTGTGGTGCCGCCGCTGACTGCAGTGCCGCCGGCGTCTCGACGGCACCCGCGCCAACGCCGATCACCGCCAAGGGGTCGTCCGTTCCGAGCGAGCCGCCCGGGCTGGCTGACGGCGCCTGGATCGGCGCGGCACCCTGCTCGAGCGGACGCGCGCCGTCCTCGATGAGCTGCACCAGTATCTCGTAATCGCCAATGAACAGCCGGTCGCCGTCCTTCAGCCGCACGGGCTCGCTCTTGGACACCGCTTTGTCGGGCTCGTTGAGGAAGGTGCCGTTGGTGCTCACGTCCTCCAGACAGAAGGCGCCGCCCTGGAAGCGCAGCACGGCGTGCCGGCTCGAGACCCAGCGGTCGGGATCGGGCAGCGCCCAATCGTTGCTGTCGAGACGTCCGATCGAGCCGCCACGCTCGTCGAAGACCTTGAAGGCGGAAGAGCCGAGGCCTGCCCCCTGCGCACTGATCACACTGAGAGCGAGCAGCACGTTGGCACCTCAGGCGGCGGTCGGTTCGGCCGGCTGGGCCGCAAGGAGCATCAGCGGCCGCGGCGCTTCGGCCGCGCCCGCCGCCGGCGCATGTTTGGCGAGCACCGAGTCGAGCAGCGTCTGCGGGCTGCGCGCCGCGCTCGGATCGCCGCCTCCATCGAGGAGCGTGTCCGGGATCGATCCATCGATGCCGAGCGCCCAGAGGTCGTTGGCCTGGAGCTGCTCGTAGCGAACGTTGATGGTGGCCTGAGGTGTCGCCGGGGTGGCCAGGAGAGCAAGCAGGCTGCCGTCGTCTGCTCCCGCGTCCGGGCGATCGAGCTGCGGCGTGTGAGGCTCTCCTCCTCCCAGTAACTCCACTGCATTTCCGCCGCGGCGCCGGACGACCTGCACGGCCCCACTCCACACCACCGCACACTCCGTCCGCTCCGCCAGGAAGAGGATGACGGCTGTCCCGGGCGCGAGCACCTTGTGCAGTGCCCGGCGAGCCGACTCGATACGAGAGTCGAGGGTCGCCTGCGGCGGCAGATCATGTGCGACATCCGAGATGAGGTCGGCGCGCGCCCCCGGGTCACGACCGTCGGCCGCCATGACGATGCCCCACAGGCCAGTTTCCGGCCTCGAGATGTAGCGCGTTTCCACGGACGCTTGCAGTCCGTGACGCGACGGCGGGTGAGCGGCAACAATCTGCAGAGCGACGGGCCCCGGTACTTCGGGCTCGCCCGCTTCGGACGGCGTTGCAGTCTCCTCCAGTGTCTGCGCGGCAAGTTGCACGCTGTTCCAGCCAGCCGCAAGCCACTGACCCGAGAGCATGGCCACATAGCCTGACGGTGTGGGCAACCCGCTCGTCACGAGCCATCCCGGCTGCACCGCCTGGGAGCCCTGCGTCCACCACAGCGCGCACGGCCGAAAAACCTTCTGCAGCTCGATCGCGGCGAAAGCGTTGATCGCGCGCTGGGGGGTCTCGCCGAGCATCGAGATGTGCCATGGCGAGCCGCCGCGTGCGAAGCCCGCCTGCGCGACGAGCTCCATCAGCTGATTGGACTGCGCGAGCGCCGCGCAGGCCCCGAGTCCCTGGAGCGCATCCACCTCGGCATCGAAAGCCTGCACGTCCAGGTCGCCGGCATCCAGCGCCCGCAGCGCCAGCTCCTCCGCGGCATCGAACCAGGCGCGGCCCGTGTCGCACGCCGCCTCGAGAATGCAGCTGCCGGGCTCGAGCGGCGCGATGAGGGTGAGCGGGAAGTAACGCCCGACGCGGTCCACGCTCGGCAACATCACGCCGGCGTAGGCGCTCTCGCCGCAGATCCCCGCGGCGAGCACGAACCGCCACACGGAGCTCGTCAGGTAGATGTCGAGCCAGCGCTCCCCGAGCTGCTGCCGGCTGACGTGCAGGCACTCCTGCAGCCACGCGTCCCAGGCATCCACGAATCCCTGCGGCGCACGGCGCTGCACGAAGTCTCCCCTGCAGGGGAGCTTGCCGTAGAAGCCAGTCTCCGATGTCGCAGACATGGCGCGGTTACTGGGTGCAGCGGAACCCCGCCACCACATCCTTGCCGAAAGGATTGCGGATGGAGGCCGCATCGAGGATCACGCCCATCGACTTGCCACCGGCGGTGAAGGTTGCGCGGTAACGGCTGCCGGAGAGAGGCTCGACGCGCGCCCGGTCGAGCAGACGAAACCATGCCCACGGCCCCTGGAAGGCGGGCCCGGGTATCGGTCCGGCCGGCGAGTCGAATTCGAACGCGGCCTGGCCGCTGGTGCCGGGCCATTGCATCGAAAGGCTGCGCACCGGCCCATGGGCGTACTGGAACGACTGCCCATCGACGCTCATGCGAAACGCCGTCACCGTCGGGTCGAGGGTATCCGCCGAGAGATCGAAGCGTACCTGCGGCGTCTGCGAGCCCGTGCCGAAGAAGACATCGCGGATACGCTGCGCGCGCTCGAACTGCCGCAGCATCGAGGTCGAAGCTGCCGCCGCGCCTGCCCGCCAACGCCACGGCGAGTGTGACATGTCGACCAGCGGGAGGAGATGGTCGCGGAAGAACGAATCGTACACACCGCCCGGCCCGAAGACGTGCGCAAAGTCCGCCGGCGCGGCGTCGGTTGCGCTCGAGCGGTCGAGCGGATAACGCCCCCCGACGAGGTCGGTGCAATCGTGCACTACCTGGCTGGTGTACAGCTGGTCGAGCTCGCCCCGCGCCTCCGAGCCGACGATCGATGCAGTGCGCACGGAGACCGAGTTCACCAGGTTGTCGAGCGGCGCCGGCAGCTGCTTGGCGAGCAGCGCGAGCGATTGGCGCGCGCCGCGCATCGCCGCCTGCGCCTGCGGATCGAGCGCGCTCTGCTGACCTACGCCCGAGCCGGTCGCGAGCAGACGCTGGTACTGCTGTGCGAGCGCGGCGAGCATCTGGTCGATGGGCGCCTGGCCGGGCGGCCCCGCGACCAGCTGGCGAATGGGCGCGAAATACTGACTGACTCGGGTGCCCGGCGGCGCGGCGCCCTGGGGCCCGGGGCCGATGATGCTCTTCAGGGCGCTCAGCTTGGCATCGGCGAGCTTCGCGGCGGCGCTCGCCGCCTGCCCGGCCACCGAGGTGTCGGGAGCCAACAGGTCGGTGTTGCTCGCTACGGCCTGCAGGAATCCCTTGAGCGGCGATGCGGGGCTGGAGATGACTCCGAGGGTATCGATGAACCCCTGGGAGTCATTCGCCGAGCGGATGCCGACGTCCTTCACGATCGAGTCCCAGTACTGCAGGTAATCGGTCTCGTAGAAATTCATCACGTCGTACACGAGCGTGCCGCTCGCGCGCAGGTCGGGCAGGCTGCCGCCGAAAACCCACGAGTCCTGCAGGAACTCCTCGACGAGCTGATAGCGGCGGCGCGAGTTGATCTCACGGAACACGGCCCGGGTGTAGAGCGCGGGCACCGGGGCCGCCAACGGCGTGCCGCTGCGCCGCACCAGCACCGAGGCGCCCGTGCCGGCGGCGATGTCGAGCCGCAGCGCCTGTTGGGTGTCGTTGAGGTAGCTCAGCTTGAGCCGATCGTAGATCAGCACGGGCATCGAGGCGCTGCGCAGCGCGATGCGCGCTCGCTCCACCACCTGCGAGTCGAGCGCCACCGAGCTCAGCCGATCGTCGGTGAGCAGCTGCTCGAAGTGATCGCCGATGTGCTGGGCGGTCGCGGGGTCCTGAGGGTACAGCTCGCGCCACTGCGTGGTGGCGAGGTAGCGCAGATGATCCGTGTCCCGGTGCTCCGCGCTTCCCAGCATCAGGTACCCCTTGAGGTACTCGTACAGTCGGTCCGGCGCGGCGACGTTGGCCTGCAGGGCTCCCTCGAATCGCCCGCGCAGCACGGGAACCAGTGTGGCATTCAGATCACGTGTATAGGCGTCGCGCGCCTCCTTGCCGATCGCTGCGCCCCGATACAACCCGGCGCGCATGTGCCAGGGAACGTGTCCACGGTACTGTTCGGCACCCGCCGTGAGGTCACGCAATGCGTCGAGCTCCGGCAGCACCGCATCGACGGTCGAGCCGGCGGCCGGCGCAGCAGTTTGCAAAGCCTTGGTGGCGGCGCCCACCTGCTCGAGGTAGGCCGCATTGGCCTCGTAGCTGACCAAGATCCACGAGAGCAGCAGCGCGAGCACCACCAGGCAGGCGATGTACGCCCCCGAGCGGGCGGCAATCATGCGCGCCTGCAGGGCCCGATTGACTCCGGCGAGCCCGGCCTCTGGGAAGATCACGGCCCTGAGCAGGCGCTCGATGAAGTACGCCTTGCCGCGTCCGGCCGCGGGCGGCGCCACCGCGCTCGTCACGCCGAAGCTGCGCGCGATTGCGCCCAACATGCGGTCGATGGGCGAGCCTTCCTGCGTGCCGCTGGTGAAATAGACGCCGCGCAGCAGGACCGGGCGATCGAAGCCCGAGGCCGTGAACACCCGCTTCAACAGATCATCGAGCAGCGGCTTGAGCAGACTCATCTGCTGCGGGAACGCGAGAATGCTCGCGCGTCGCCGCGGATCGCGTTCCGTATCCATCCGTGCGAGCACCCGCTGCTGCAGGCGCTCCGTCAAGCCGTCGAACTCGGAGGCGAAGGCGCTGGCGGCATCCCCGGATTCGGTGGCTGCGATCGCGAAGGTCGTTCCCCAGACCTGGGCGCGCGCCTCCTGGCCCATGTCATCGAAGAACTCGGCGAAGCCGGCGATGAGATCGCACTTGGTCACCAGAAAGTAGACCGGCATGCGGATGCGCAACTCGCGTCCGAGCTCATCGAGCCGCTCGCGAATGGCCGTCACGTGCTGCTCGCGCTCCCGCTCGCCCAGAGTGAGCAGGTCCGTGGCGCTGACAGCGACGATCACGCCGTTGATCGGCTGGCGCCCGCGGAACTTGCGCAGCAGCTGCAGGAAGGCGGTCCAGCCGGAGGCATCGGCCTTCGCATTCGAGTCCTGCGTGGTGTAACGGCCGGCCGTGTCGAGCAGGATGGCCTCATCCGTGAACCACCAGTCGCAGTTGCGCGTGCCGCCGACGCCGCGCACGGCCTCCTTGCCGAACTTCTGCGCCAGCGGGAAGTGCAGACCGGAGTTGACGAGCACGGTGGTCTTGCCCGCGCCCGGCGGTCCGATGATGACGTACCACGGCAGGTCGTAGAGGCTCGCGCCCTTCTTGCGCGACTTCTTCAGCGCCTCGATGGCTTCTTCGAAGCGCTGTTTGAGCTGCGCCGCATCCGCGGACGTGCCCCCGGAGCGCGCGGCGCCGGCTGACGCCTCTTCCTGGCCGGCCACTTTCTCGGCGAGCTGCCGGCTCGAATGCGCGCTCTTCAGCTGGCGCAGCTGCACGTATACCGCGTAGCACACCGCCAGAATCAGGATGGCGACCAGGCGCCCGACGACGCCGGCGAGCGGCTGATGGCCAGCGAAGGCGAAGTAAGGTCCGGCGAACCAGATGATCGCCGCGAGCAGCAGCAGGCCGAGGATGACGATGAACGTACGGCTCTTGAGCAGCGCCATGCTCACATCCCCCGCAGCAGCTCGATTTCCACGCGCCGGTTGCGCGCGCGGTTCTGCGGCAGGCCCGCCGGCCGGTAGAGCGGATCGGAGTCGCCCTTGCCGATGGTCTCGAAACGACTCGTGTCCGTCACCTGCTCCTCGAGGAGCTTGGCCACCGTCGCGGCCCGCGCCTGCGACAGCTCGTAGTTGTTCTGGAATTGCAGCGAGCGCACCGGCTGGTCATCCGTATGACCGATCACGATGATGCGGCCGGGGACGGTGCCCAACGCAGAGCCGATCGCGTGCACGAGGGAGTCGAAGCGCGCGTTCACCCGCGTGCTGCCGGATGCGAAGAGATCCGGCACCGTGAGTGTGATGCTCGTGCGCGCGCCCTGCTCGTCCACGGCCACTAGCCCTTCGGCGATCTGCTGGGCGAGCAGCGCGGAGAGGTTGCTCGGGGAGGCGTTGGCAGGTGTTGCCGCTTCCAGATGCTGTAGCCCGACGTTCGCCAGCGCCGCGCTGATCGGAGCCGAGCGATCGCTCAGCCTCGAGTTGAACAGCAACCAGGCGCCGATCAGAATCGCGACCGCCGCCGCCGCGACTACCCACAGCGGCACCAGCCGCAGGACGGCGTTGCGCCGGTCCTCGACCCCGGTCCAGTGAGGCGAGAGCGCGGGCTCCGAGCCGCCGCGCAGCTGCTCGATCTTCAGGTAGAGATCCCGGCGGATATCGGCGAGTCTGTTCGCGCCGCGCTCATCGAGCCGGTAGCGGCCCTCGAAGCCGAGCGACAGACACACGTACCACAGCTCGAGCAGCGCCAGATAACGCTGCGGCTCCCCCGTCAGCCGCTCGAGAAGCTGAAAGAACTTCTCCCCGCCCTGCGCTTCGCGATGAAAAGTCACCAGCAGCGACTGGCCCGCCCAGCCGCTCTGCGCGCCCCACGGAGTGTTGAGAACCGCCTCGTCGAGGACGGTGCAAAGTGCGTAACGCGCGGCAAGCACGTCCGCGTCGGGAACGGTGGCGCGCCGGCATCGGTCCTCGAAGTCGCGGATCTCTTGCACGCACTGCCGCCGCAGGCTTTCCACGTCCGCATTCGCAATCTGTCCGCGCAGGCGTCCGGCGAGGACGAGCAAGGGAACGGCGGCCTGTAGTATTGGGTTGCGGCCGGCGGAGACAAAGTCAGCGACGCCTGCGCCGGGTGCCGAGGAGGATTCCGGGAGGGGCGCTTGGCGCGGCGAGCCTTGCGGCGGCGCTGCCCTGGTCGCTGGCGGCGCCGCGGCCGGTACTGGCGCCGCAGCCGGGCCGGCGGGTCCGGGCGCCCCCGGACGCCGTCCTGGCCGGGGTCTGAGGATCGTCGCATCGCTCGGGGCGAAGGGATCGTCGGGTGGCGTGCTCATGGATCAGCTCCGTATCGCCCAGAACTCCAGCGCGAGGCCCGGAAACTCGCCGGACTGATGGATGGCAATGCCGCCGGAGGCCTTCAGCGCCCGCCACAGCTCGCCCTGCCGGTCGAGCTCGAAATACGCAAAGCCGGCGTGGTAGGGAATCTGCCGCGGCGCGACCGGCATGGCCTGGATGGCGATGCCCGGAAGCTGCAGGTTCACCAGGTCGCGGATCTTCTCCACCGGTCCGATCTTCAGCTGCTGCGGGAAGCGCCGGCGAAACTCCTCGGTCGGCATGTCCGCGCGCGCCGCGAGAACGAAGATCGCGGAATCGAACAGCGTGCGGTCCGGCACTGTGCCCACGCTGATGCCGAATTTCTTCTGTGCGAGCGGAATGGGAGTGGCGTTCTGCTCGAGCACCACGCTCAATGCGCCGCGCAACGCCTGCATGAGCGGCTCGAAGCTGGCGCGCAGCGCATCGTGGCGATAGCCCGGAAACTGCGCCGGGCGGCGCGCACTCGCCGTGAGCGTCGCCAGATCGCCGGCGACCTCGAGCCCCAGCCGGTAGAGGTCCTCGGGATGGCAGCGCGAGGTGGCGGCGAGATGCGCCACCACCGGCTCGTAGCGGTTGATCGTCTGCAGCATGAGGAAGTCGGCGATCTCGGCCGCGCCGCCGCGGCCGCTGGCGACGGCGCGCGCCGCGAGCGCCTCCCCGCGCTGATGCAGCAGACCCTGCAGCTCGGCGAGAAAAGTCGCCAGGCGCGGCGCGGCGTTGCATGCGAGCACGGTCGGAATGAACCGGTCGTCGAGCACGACCTGCTTGTCGGCCCGGCACTCCACGACGTGCGCCACCGGAATCTGCGCGAAGTCCTCGGCGGGCTCGCTCTGCGGCATGAGCCGCGCGTTGAGCGCAGCGACTTCGAGGTCCACAACCGATGCGACGTCCGACATCACATCCCGGACCTGGTGATCCACGGTGCGATAGCGTGTTACCTCGGTGGACCCGTTGGCGCGCGCTGCAAGCGTCGCTCCGGCACGATGTAAGGGAATGGCGAGATGTACGACCTGGTCGCGCAGTTGCGTGCCGACCTCGAGTGGCGGCGGCAGCGGATCGGAGTCCGGCATGGCGAACGGCGTTCCGTCGGCGAAAACACCACGCGCCCGCCGCAGCGCGAGCTTGCCGATCGCGAGCAGGTCGCGCTCGATCTCGAGCTCCACGAGTCCCCAGGCATCCGGACGCAGCGTGCCGACGCGACCCTGTATGTAGTCCTCGAGGTAGCGCTCCTGCTGCTGGAAGTGCTGCGGGCGCAGGAACAACCCTTCGGACCAGACAATTCGATTCTTCTCGGACATCGCGGGTTGTACCTCCGGTCGGCGCTCGTGCAGCGCGTCAGTCGGTGACGGCTATGGTTACCGCATCCTTGCCGATCTGCACCGACACGCGGCGCTTGGCGAGCAGCTTGAGCAGCGATTTCTCGGGCACCCCCACGACTGCGCGCCAGCGGGTGGACCGTATGTCGCGGTACGCGGCGACGACACCTAGAAAACGGGCGTCCGGCGCCAGCGCAACATTGAGAGGCGTCTTCTGGCCCGGGAACAGGGTGCGCTCATCACGCATGATGAGATTTTCGCCCAGCGTTGCCTTCTCGTTGTCGTAAAGGGCGAAGAAGCCCGCGTCGTTGAACTCGGCGTCGCCCTTCAGTTGATAGATCCGCACGACCACCGGCGACGGGCGGCCCTCCGAGTCCGGGTTGACGTCCGCGCTCGCGATGAGGGTGGCCTGCGTTTCCACGGGCTTCGGCGGCTGCGATGCGCAGGCTGCGAGTCCGAGAGCCGCCAGGACCAATAGAATGCCGCGCCTTGAATACAAGGTTTCGTTCTCCCCCCGCGTCATGACGCGGGCATCATAAGCGCCCCGGAGCCTCAGCGCTGCATTTTGCCGTGCGAACGTTTCAGAAGTTCGAGCTGCTTCTCGTAAGCCGCCGCGAAGTCCTCGGCGAACAGGCGCCGGAACGCCTGTTCCCTGTCGCCGGCGAGCTCCTGGAACTCCTCCGCGAACTGCTCCCAATAACGTGACTTGCCGGTCATCGACAGCAGCCCGCCGCGCTTGGCCCGCTTGTCGAAGCCCTCCTGCAGCTGCTGTGGGTCAAAGCGGCTCATGACATGGTCGAATCCGGCGCGCATCCCGGCGAGCATGGCGAGCTGATGGAAGCGGATGTCGTTGAACGCGTCCTCGAAAGCATCGACCGGCGGCAGGTAAGCGGGATTGCGTTTGCCGAGGAGTGAGTTCAGCGCATCCTCGGCATTCACGGCGAACTTGAGCGGATTGTTCTCCGCGGTCTTGACGATCGTGTGCGACAACCGGAACTGCTCCTTGATCTCCGATCGTGCCCTGAGGACATCGATCATCCCCTGCACGACGGAGCGCAGGATGAGGCCGAGAGAGGCGGCCGTGTCCGGCGGCAGGCTCGCGGGGTCCACTCCGGCAGACTCGAGGAGCGAGTCGATGTCGAAACCGGTCGGTGACGGGCCCCTCTGCGCCGGGGCGCCCACGACCGGACCGTGCGCGCGCGCCGCAGCCGCAGCCGGCTCGGCGCTGGCTGCTCCCGGCATGCGAGCGGCCCGCGCGGGGGTGGGCGTCGGCGCGGACTGCGGCAGCGGCCGCTGGGGGACCGGCGCCACCGGTGCCGCGCCCGGCACGCCAGCCGGTCGGCCCGTGGCCCGCGCACCCTGGGGACCGCCACCGCTACCGGCAGGGGACGGGCTCGCAGGCGCCGCCGGGGGTGCGGCCACGGCCGGTTTGCGCGAGAAGTTGGTCTTATCCCAGTCGTCCGGGATGGCGGACGAGGCCTGAGCGGGAGCCGCCATCTGTCCTGGGGCGGCAGCAGGCCTGAGGGGCCGCGCAGGCGCGGACGGCGCGGCGGATACCGGAGCTGCCGGCTGCGCGCCCGGGGCCTGCTTGCGCCCGAAAGTGGTCTTGTCCCAATCGTCAGGAATGACGGACCCGGCTGGCGCGCTCTGCGGCGGCGGCGGCGCCGCGAAGTGGTCGCTGATGCCGGGAGTGTGATTCCAGCTCGGCTCCTGCCGCGGGGCGGTCAGGACCGGTGATGCACCTGCGCCACCGATATGCCGCAGCGGATCGAGCTCGTCGGGCGCCGACTCGAGCGGATCGACCAGCGCGCGCGTGGCGCGCGTCGGGCCGAGGTCGAAGGGATCATCCGCGGGTGAGAAGGCTGCGACCGCCGGGCCCGCTGTGGCCCTCGATGCCGACAAGGGACCCGGATCGCCGACGACGCTGTCCCGGCCCACCGCAACTTCATACTCGTCGATGAAGAGACGATCGCCATTCTTGAGCGGCCGCCGCTCGAGCTTCGGAATCATGGCCTGCGCCGTCCCGATCGCGACGCCGTTCTCGCCCGTGCTCTCGACGTAGTAAGTGCCGCTGATCCAGCGGATCGTCGCGTGATGCCGCGATATATACGGATTCGGGATCACCCAGTCGCAGTCCGGCGAGCGCCCGATGCGCCCGCCCTCGGGGCCGAACACCTTGCGGCGTGCGGGGCCGAGGGACTGGCCGTTGGTACTGATGATTTCCAACACGAGATTCATGATCTGAGCCGATCAGCTGATGAACTGTGCCGGATCCTGAAAGACCACATGAGGGAAGCCGCGCTGCAGCAGAGCTGTCCTCACCGAATCGTGGACGATGACCGCGCCGGCGTATTCGGCGAGCCTGAACAGTTGCAGACCGCGTGCCGCCTGCGCATCGATGGACAGCTCCTCGATGCTGGCATCGATCAGGCGCGATTCGCTGCCTGCGGCAAACCTGGTTTTTTTGAGATCGGCGGCCTTCACCAGGCCGATGATGTTGAACGCCTTGAAGCCCTGGTAGCGATACTTGCCGTCATCGCTCGTCAGTACCGCATCGTAGACGTCGATATTTTCCACTCCCGCTTCCCGCAGCGCCTGATGGAACCTGTCGCTCATGATCGGCGGCGTGCCGAAGTAATCCAGCTGTTCGGCAGTCTCGTAGCCATTGACGATCGGCGCAATGACCGGCGTTTCGGGCGTCTCGGCGAAGCGGCGCCCGAAGAGCCATGAATCGCGCCGACCCGGCTTCTTGAGGGAGGACAGCAGCATTCTCTTCGGGTTCTCCGAAGTCAGCACGTAATAAGAGAGCGCATCGCTTTTCGGCATGGTCGCTACGAATCGTCGTTACATCACTTGCAGATTGATCTGTTTCCGCGGCCTGCCCTTGTAACCCTGCAGGTACTGGCGCGAAAGATCGTCCGTGAAAAGAGGATTGCGCCAGCCGCCCGGTCTGCCGTTGAGGAGCCGCCGCAGCCGCTGCGAAAGTCCGTCGAGCCGCACCGACAGCCCTACGGGCGCGTCGTACTTGTCGCCGTTGTCGGCGTCGCTTTTGGTTTTCGGGCAAACCCATGCGAGAAGCTGGATTTTTGCCGCCATGGCATCCAGGATCTCGCGCACCTTCGCCGAGTACTCCGCGTGGCGCATGTGGAATTGCTTCACGCTGCGCGCCATTGCAGCGGCGGCGTACGCGAGCTTGAACGCTTCCGTCTCGATCAGCGTGTCCGCGATCGAGAGATCTTCGCGCTTGCGCAACGCGCTGATTCCCTCCGCCGCGGGCCACTCGTTGTTCATCGAGAGGGCGTATGGACTCGGCAGCCACTCGCCGTTGGCGGCGCAGTTCACCTCGTATCCGGCCGATTGGCCATCCTTCAGCTCGCTCGACGGCGCCCCCTGCTTCTTGAAGTTCGCGATGACGGACTCGTCCCCGAGGAACGCGACGATGTCGGAGCCTTTGAGGGACTCGTTGCCGGGTATCAGATGATGCGGTGCGTACTTGAGCGGATACTCCTCTTCCTCGACCTTCTCTTCGTAGAGTTGGATCGTCTTCGTCTTCCTTCCAGCCGGATATTTCACGATCGCTCCCTGCTGGTAATAGATCGAGACCGTCTCGCCCTCCGGCGCGGGAGTGCCGTCCTGCGTCAACGCCTGGCCGAGCTTCTTGCCGCTGTTATCCGCCATCTCGCCGGCCGCATCCTCGTCCCCTTCCTGCGGATCCATCGCTTTGGCCGAGGCCTTTTTGTTGCTGTGCCAAGGGCAGGTCTTCGCACTGTGCTCGTCGCTGGAATCGACGAACAGACTCACCGCGATTGACTCACCCAGCTCCATGTCATCCCATCCCGTTCTTGTCGTTGTGGAAGAGCGGATCCGCGAGCCGACAGACATTCTTCCCTTCGAACTTCACATCGAAGGAGTACATCATGAATTCGCATGGCCCCTTGATCTTGCCGCTCATCACCCCGCCCGCCGAGCCGGCCTCGTCGCCCGAGGACATCATGTACTTCGCGCCCTTGGTCATTGGCATCTGGCCGTCGGTCGTCACCGTGGTGGGCCCCGCCGAAGTGTTCGACGACTGACCGATGTTCGGGTAGGGAATGGGCACCGGACCGGCAGGCGTCGGTGTTTTACATACGTCGGGAAATACCGTGCTCATCCCGCCGCTACCCTTGTGAGCCACGCCGAGTGTGTTCGCAAAAACGGTCCCGGGCACGCTTAGCTCCTCCCCCGCCTCTCAGCTTTCCGCTCGTGACAATAAAGCACAGGAGCGGGTTTCGCCATCCGAGGCCGCCCAGATGAGAGCTGGGCCACGCCGCTGCCCGCGCGCAAGAGCACAGGCGCCGAGGGCGAGGAGCAGCGCGCCGGTCGCGGCGCCCGCGTCCGCGAAGCAGTCCGCGGGATGGCTCTCCACCGCATCGGGAGAAAAGAAGTCGGCATGCCTGACGCGGGCAACGCCCCACTGCTTCGCGTCGAAGCTCTCGCCATTGAGCCCGGCGAAGATGGTCCCCACGGCCAACCCCGGGTCCGGCAGGCGGCTGCGCAACAGCTCGATGGCTGCGGCCAGCCCCTCGCCGCGCGCGGGCGCCGAGCCCGACCGGTGGCCGGGATCCTGCGCGGATGCGGCCGCAGCGATGGTGACGGGCATACCATCCCCGGTCGCGGCCGAGGGGTGCGCGAGCACCAGAAACGAGGCGCCCTCGCCGGGTATGAAGCCATCGCTGACCCCGGGGCCCAGAATCCGGCCCTCGGCATCCAGGGAGGCCAGCAGCCTGAGGTCGAGATGAGTATCTATGCCGCCAACCACGACCGGGCGCGAGGGATCTTGCTCCAGGGCGCCGATCGCCAGCTCCAGGGCGAGCAGCGCGGCGGCCCTGCCGGAGGGCACCACGCGGCAGCTCGGCACATCGAGCGCAGTGCCGGCGGCCTTTGCCAGATACAGGGAGAATCCCCGCATCCAGGGGGCCTCCTCGAGACCGAGCTGCGGCAGGCCGAGATAGAGCCGCAGAGGTGGGTCCCCGGCGCTATCCAGCACGGAGCGCAGTGCCGGCACGGCCAGCCGCAACATCCTGCGCGCCCTGGCGGGCAGCGGCAGCGACTCGATGTCGGGGGGCAGCTCCGCCTCGAGAGCCTCTTCCGGCACGAGCCCCATCTGGATCGGTTGGAAATTGCGGTCCAAGACGCGGGAGCTGCCGATTCGCGACAGCCCGGCACGAACCGATGCCCACAGCTGCTCCACCCCGCGGCCGGCCGGGCACAGCACACTCGTGGTAATGATTCGCGCCGGCATCAACCGGCTCCCGCCCGTTGGCGCGTCACCGTCACCTTCTCCACTTTGAGCACCTTGCGGTCGCAAGGCAGCGCGGCTCGCCAGGTGAGCGCGACCCGATTCTCGTCCGGCTCGAGGAGGACGGTCTCGAGGTTCACCGGCGGGTGCTCGAGGCTTCCGGCCACTATGACCGCCACGCGCAGGTTCGCCGCGGGGATCGGGAAAGCGATCGGGCCCTCCGCCGATGCGCCGGCGACCTCGATCGGCTCCCCGCCGAGCAGATACCGGTCGAAGGTGAGCTCGGGAGCGGCGCACTGCAGGAAGCGCGGATCGAAATCCGCGGGAAGGTAGGGCGCGCGCTTGCGCTGCCACACTTCATCATAGGTACCCGCGAAGGCCCGGCGGGGCAGCCACTGCGGCGCCGTGGGGGCGAAACAGGCCGGCGTGAGGCTCTGTCCCGGCCGCTCGAGCGGCTCGCCGGGGTTCTCGAGATTAGGCACCGGCTGCCCTGTCAGCTCTTGCGCGGAGCGCTTGCCGGCGAAGCCGACCCCGATGGGGTTGCGCTCCTCGGCGAGGATTCGATCTTCGAGCGGATGGACACCTCCGAACGCGCGCTCCCAGACGAGCGGCATGGCCTCGAACGGCTCGGGCACCGATGGCGTGCCGTCGGACTGCCATACTCGATCACCCAACACTCTAATGGTCTTCTGCCGCTCCGCGACGACGACGCGCACGTACGCCTCACGGACCGGTTGCCCTTGCGGGCCCCACGCCCGGCCGACCAGGAGCACGTCCGTCCCGGCCTTGCCAACATGGATCTCCGAGGTTGCCCTGAGACTCGAATCGGTCGGGTCGCCGTAGTACTCGTCCGCCAGTGTCACCGGCATCTGTTCGCGCGCGAGAGCGAGCTTGGGGCGCAGCACCAGTGTGGCCTTGAGGATCACATACAGCGTGTCGACGGCGTCGCGATCGGGAAGGACGGACAGAACCGCGTAGAAAGGTGTTTGGTTGTCGATCTGCAGCATCGCTCAGCGCGCCGCGGGCAGTCCGGCCTTGGAGCGGGCCGCCTGCATCATGGATCGCTGAACGTGGGCGAAAGCGCGCACTTCCACGTCGTATTTCCCGGCGGTGCGTACCGCGAGCTCGCAGGCGAGATCATCGCGGCGCAGCATCGGACCGCGCTCGATCGCGGCGGCGAGACCTTCGAGGCCCACCGGACGACCTCGCCAGTGGCGCACGCCCCGATCGAACTTTCCCTGAACGCTCTGCCAGTGACCGCGCACGGCATTCAGCTCCGGAAGCGGCCATTGGTCGGCCGCGGCCGGTACGAGGTTGGCATCGAGCCTGTCATCTTCCAGTCGCGGGGGCGAGGGACCGTCGTCGGGCTCGGTCCGTGCGAGGCCGTCGCGTGCGAGCTCCGCGCCCGTGATCGCGCAGTAAGCCTCCCCGGCGCTGCGCGCAAGCTTCTCATCGCGCATGCCGGCCAGGCAGGTCTCCACCGCCTCCGGCGTGCCGATATAGGCGAGCGCGAACAATCCCGCGCACTGCAGGCTCGGCTCGCGCAGCGCGCCGAGCACGAGCTGCTGCTCCTCGGGCGAGCCCAGCGCGGCGAGCGAGGGCAGCAGCGGCGCGCACGCCGCACTGCGCTCCTCGGCAAGCTGCACGGCTGCCTGCCAGGCGGCGGGCTCTCCCCTGCGGATGCCTGTTTGAATGGCGGCGCAGCGCACCTCGGGGTCGTCGCTCTTCAGACCCCAGGCGATATGGCGCGCGGCCATGGCTTGCTCTGCATACGCCAGTGACCGCAGCGCGTCGGCCTGCAGGCGTGGAATCCCCGATTGCAGAGCCTCCATCGCCTCTCTTCCCGCGCCGACGCGGCGAAAGCGCTTGATCCGGCACAGTGCCGCGCTGTGCTCGGGACCAGCGGACGCCAGCACCGCCGTGACCGGCGCAAAGCTTCCATCGAGCACCGCCGTCTCGATGCCTCGCGTCATTGCAAGCAGGGGCGTGCCCTTCGTGTTGCGAACAGCCGTGGCGAGCGCCTCGCGGGCACTCGCATGCGTCTGAGCCGCGAGCACGTGGGCCGCGACCGTGATCGCCGCGTGGTCCTTGCCGCGCAACGCGGCTTCCGTCGCCGCAACGACTTTGTCGCCGGCGACGCGCACTCCGTCGAGGGCGCCGTGCAGGCGATCTTCCGTCCAGGACCACACCTCATCGAGACTGCGAGTGAGACTCCCGAGGTCGGCCTCCCAGCGCTTCCAGAAAAACGCCGCCTCCTCGAGGCTCTGCTCGACCAGGTCCCAGTAAGGCTCGGCGGTGGTGCGTACCGCATTCATTGCAGCCGGCGCCTCAGTTGATACGGACCTGACCGCCCTTGATCCGATTGGTGCCGTCCGAGTAGCTCTCGACGTAGGTGCCTCGCACGACCACGCGGCCATTCCTGCGCAGTGTGATGGAGGCGCTGCCGCATTCGAGAACGATCTCGTCCTGCGCGGTAATGCGAACGCGTTTGCCGTCGATGTCCGCTTCGAGCACCTGCGGGACTTCGGTGCTCTCGTTGCGTACGACGTCCGCAGACCGGCCTACCGCTTGCACCAATCCGACGATGATCGGCAGCGCAGGATCACCGTTCTCGAACACCAGCACTGCGGCGCCGCCGGCCTCCCGGGCAGCGAGCAATTCGTCGTGTGTCAGTGGCACTGCGAGGCGGGCAGCTCTCGCTTGCGGCGCACCGGGAACTTCCACACTGACGGTGCCCTCTGCGTCCACGGCGACGATGCGCCCGAGCATTGCGGCAGCGCCCGGCGCGCGAGCACGCGACGAGGGGGCACGCAGCAGCGATCCGAGCTCTCCACGGCCCATTTCAGTGTTCTCGTCCGCGATGACCGCACCGGTCACCGTCTCGTGTGCATCTGCGCTCATGATGTAGACCGCTCCTCGATCGGGGCGACTTCAATTCTGACTGACTTTGCTGCCTTTGATGACGACGTTTCCGCCCGCCTTGATGGTGATGTCGCCGTCGCCGGACAATGTGATGTTGTTTCCCTTCAGTGTGATCGTGCCGTCCTGCTTCATCGTGATACTGGCCGAGCCGGTCACGATCTCGACCTCCTCTCCGGCGTCGATCGCCAGCTTCTTGCCGACCGAGAGCGAGTCGTTGGTGCCGACGCTGTGCATGCGCTTTTGTCCGATGGTCACCTGTTCGTCCTTGCTGACCTGATCGGTCCGGCCGCCGCCCACCGAGATCAGCTCGTCCTTCGTGACCGAGAGCGAACGGCCGCCTTCGATGCTCAGCGAATGATCCTTGCCGATGTCGATCGACTCGCTTCCCGTGACGCTCTCTTTGCGATCCTTGTCGATCGTGATGGATTCGTTGCCGCCGACCGACTCGGTGCGATTCTTGCCGACTGTCGTCGTCTCGTTGTTCTCGACGTTCTTGCTGCGATCATGCCCGACGGAGTGGCTCTCGTCGTTCTCCACCTTGATCGTCTGGTCCTTCTGCGCATGCAGGAAGACCTCCTCCGAGCCCTTCGCGTCCTCGAAGCGCAGCTCGTTGCCCGCCGTCCCTTCGGGCGAGCTGCGCGACAGGATGCCGCTCCTCGTCTTGTTGGCAGGGAGCGTGTACGGTGCGAGGGCGCTGCCGTTGTAGACGCTGCCGATCACGATCGGCCGATCGGGATCTCCCTCCATGAACGAGACGATGACCTCCTGACCGATCCGCGGGATGTAGATGGCGCCAAAGCTCTTGCCGGCCCAGATCTGGCCGACGCGCACGAAGCAGGAGCTCTTCTCGTCCTGCTTGCCGTGGCGGTCCCAGTGGAACTGCACTCTTATCCTGGCAAGGTCATCGGTATGGATCTCGTCGCCCTTCGGTCCAACCACGACCGCGGTTTGTGTGCCGTGGATCATCGGCTTGGGCGTGACTCGCGCCGGGCGGTAAGCCTCACGCGCATCGACTGCGGTCACTGCGATCGAAAACTGCGTCTCACCGCCTTCGGCGCCTGCATGGTAGGCAGCCGAGCTCAGCTCGAGCGAAGTCGACGTGATCAGATATTGCATGTCCAGGCTATCGCGCGGATGGCCGGTCAGCTTGAATACGTGGCCGGTCGCGAGGCCGGCGGCATCGCCGCTGCCCCGCGCGACCATCTGCGGAACCTGCAGCTCCTGCACCCGTATCTTCGCCACCCGCTCGACGCCGGCGCCGGTGAGCACGCTCGCCTCGGCGGGAAAGTCATAGATCTGATACGCCGAATTGTCGTACGAGCGGGAAATGGAAGATGTGCCCTCGGGAATGGGCGCGGGCCGCTGGTAGTTATAGTCCCGGCTGGAGAAGGTCGCCGGCAGGAACGATTTCTGCACCGACCAGGACTGCAGATGATCACGCTCGCGCGGTGGCCCGCCCTGCGCCGTCGCGGGATAGAACGGGACCGAGTCGTAGCCGGCAACCGACTTGCAGTCCCCGACGTCGTCGGCGAGCACCATGATGTGCTTGTCCGCTGAATGCTCGAAGAAGTAGAAGATGCCTTCCTTCTCGAGCAGCCGGCTGAGGAAATTGAAATCCGTCTCGCGGTACTGCACGCAGTACTCGAGCTGCTGATAGCTGCCGAGGCGCACGTCCGTGTCTTCGAACCCCGCCTGGTGGCAGACATCCTTGAAGATCTCCGGCACGGACCTGTTCTGAAAGACGCGGCAATCCGCCATGCGGGTCAGCAGCCAGAACCAGGGGCGCATGAGGGCCCGGTACTCGTGGAACCGATCGTTGTAGCCGGTCTGCTCGAACTCCGTTACCACGCCGTGAAAGTACCGCATCGGCGTCGTGCCCGTCGTCGCGAGCGACACGCTCAGGGGCTTGCCGAGGAATCTGTCGGGATCGAGGTCGCCGCTGTCACTGAGCAGGGCAACCTCGCAATGAAAAGGTTGACTCATCTGCTCGACATAGCTCATGCGCGCAAAGACGAGCTCGCTCGGATCGGAAGGGTTCGAGACCTTTACCGACCGGTTGTCCTGATATGTGCTGGACATGCAGTGCTCTCGTGCCCCCGACCGGTCCTGCGCGCGAGACCGGCAGACCTCCGCGCTACGATCGGCGCGCGGCGCCGATCAATCGATCGCCTGCAGCCGCAGACAACCTTCATCGTTCTTGGAGTGGAAGTATAACCCGTCGGTCTCGAGGCCTTCGTCGATGATGACCGGTATGGCGCTCTCGAACTTCTGGCGCGCGATGGCCGTGGCGGCGACTTCGTTGATGCGGTGCGCCTTGATGTAGTCCGTCCAGCGCGTGCCGTCGGCCTTGTCGATACGCTTCCCTGCGTCGGTCGCACGGCGCATGAGCCCGATGAACTGGTAGTAGTCGAAGTCGACTACCTTAGCGCGTGCCATCGAAGTTCCAACCGAGCCAAAGATGGACTACAAATAGCAGAAAAAGGCATGAGATTTCAAGGACTACGGAGGCATTCTGGGAAGCGGCCCGCATTACGAGGCCCGCGCCAGCACGACGAGCCCCAGCACATCGCTCCCCCGCTCGCGCCTGAGGACGCCCCCTTCGATGGAGACCCCGCCGAAGCCGGCCGCCGCCAGCACGGCGCGGACGTACGCCTCGGTGTGACTATAGCGCCCATGGGTCTCGAGGCGGTAGGACCGCTCGCGCGCACCCGAGTCCGCGCCGGGGTCCCCCTGCTCGACGGTGAAAAGCAGGAGTCCGCCACTTCTCAGACAGCGCCGGGCGGCCTGGAGCGGCTCCTCGAGCGCGCCGAAATAGACCAGCGTGTCGGCCGAGATCACGACATCGAAGTGCCCGGGGCGCGAGCTCATGAATACGCAGAGCTCCTCGACGACGAGCTCGTCATAACCACTCCGGGCGCGAGCCTTCTCGATCATGCCCGCCGACAGGTCGACCCCCGCCAGGGTACGGGCGAGCGGCCGCACGAGCGGGCCACACAACCCGGTGCCGCACCCGGCATCGAGAATGTCCAAGGGAGCATGGCCGGCAGCCTCGCGGCCGAGGCGCTCGGCGAGCAACTGCGGTGCGCGGTACTGCAGGGACGTGAGATTCTCATCGAAGCTCGCGGCGAAGTCGTCGAACAGGACCCGAACGTACCCGTCCGCCGCTCGAGACGGCGTCGTAGCGCCCGAAACGGCCGCCAGCATGTGCAGTGCCATCGGGTTGCCGGGGTCATGAGCCAGCCACTCGCGAAAAACCTCGGCGGCTTCCGTGTAGTTGCCTAGCCGGTGCAGCACGACCGCGAGGGATTCGTAGGCCGGGATATGCCCCGGCTCGATCTTGAGCGCACGGTGCAGCGCGGACGCCGCCTCGCTCGGCTGCTTGCAGCGCCCGAGACAGACGCCGAGGTTGAACCAGGCCATCGCGAGGTTCGGCGCCAGCTCGGTCGCCCTCACGAAGGCGGAGCGGGCCTCCTCGTCACGGTGGAGCGTGACGAGCACGTTGCCGAGGTTGAGCCATGCATGGGGATTTGACGGCTCGGCGTCCACGGAGCGCCGAAGGAATACCTCCGCCTCGGCCGGCTGTCCGATCTGACATTGCAGCATCCCGAGGAAGTTCAGAGCGTCCGGGTCACCAGGGTGATCCTGCAGCACCCGGCGGTACGCGGCCTCCGCGTCCAGGAAGCGTCCTCCCTTGTGGGCTTCCATGGCTTGCCGGATGGTTTCGTCCCGCTCCACGACCCCTAGACCCCATCCGCGGAAGGTAGTCGTACGAACCCTTCGATCTGACCTTCCGCGATCAGAGCAAGCGTATCACCCGGATTCGCGTAGCTCGCCTGGGCCACCGCCAGCTCCTAGATTCGCGTCAGCACCGTGCTCTGCTTGTAGCCCAGCTTGTTGAGCACCCAGTTGGCCGCCTTGCTCTTCGTGCCCTCCTGGTTGGTCCAGCCGAAGATCCGCGCGCGCCACGAGGAGTTGGCTTCCTTCTGCACCAGGCCGATCTCACCGGCATGCTTGAGCAGCGAGGAGACTATCTTGTCCTCGCTCCAGATCCGCATGTCCTCCTGGACCTTCATGATGAGGTCGGAGGCGGAAGACTTGAGCGCGTTCAGGAAGGTGACGCCCTTGTCGAACTGTCCCTGCGTGACCACGGTATTGCCCTGGTCGGTGAGCACCTGCAGGAAGCTCATGGCATCGCCCGCGACTCCGCAATTCATCACCAGCGCCGCGCAGACCGGCGAGTGGCCGACAGTCTCCCGGAACCAGTCGGCGAATTCGCCGGGCGACTTCTGAATCGCATCGCTCTGTTTGTGGCACGTCCACTTGTTCTTCGCGTCGGCGAGCACCTTCTTCAGCTCGAGCGCGTCGCAGAAGCGCACAGCGAATTCGAGCAGCAGCTGGATGACGCCGGCGATCTTGTTGATGATCTCACCGACACCCGCGGTGGCCGCGGCGAGCGCCATCTTGGCGCCTGCGATCGCGGCATCCCTGAGGCCGATCAACGCGTCCCTCGCGACCGAGCTCTTGATCGAGGCGGCGACGATGTCCGGGTGGCCGGATTCGAGCATTACGCCCGTGCCGGCGTGCCTGAGATTGAAGTACTCGATGCTCTTCGACACTGCGGTGACGAGGCCCATCGCTATGTCTTTCACCTCGCTCCCGGCACCCGTGAGCTCGTCCTTGATGGCGCTGACGAGCGTCGGCAGATTGTACCGAACGTGCTGCACGGCGAGCTCCGCAGTGGCTGGCGCTACGTTGAACTTGCCGACCAGCCATTCCTGGATGGAGACCGCGATCTGATTGACTTCGTTGTCGATCTTCTCCACGACGCCGCCCACTTTGGTCGCGGCCTTCATGATCCTGCCGCTGCCGACCTTGCCCTGCAGGGCGGCCAGCGCCTTGTTCTTGAGCTCGGTGGCGCTGGCTTCCGGTGAGAAATCCACCTGGAGCTTCCCCAGAAAGTAGATCACGCCCAAGCGCGAGTGCTCGAGCTCACCGGCGCGCGATTTTGCAACTGCAGCCATTGGATTCTCCCCTTATCGGGTGCTACGTCTTGACAAAGAAACGGAAGGTCGCCGTCTTCGATTCGTCCGCGGCGCGCTCGTCCACGACCCGTTGCAGATCCATGAGCATTTTGTCACGGGTGTTGTACACGAACAGGCCGTAGTTGGGATCCATCAGATACGAAGCGCTGGCCGCGGCCGCGACGCCGACGGCATGGCCGAATACCGCGGCATAACAGGCCCAGCCGCCGCCGGCCGGCAATGCTCCACCGGAAACGTTCCTGACCTTCTCGAGCTTGTCCATCTTGATCCCGGCGGCGAAACCGACCTTCGTCAGTTGCGCCACGAAGTCATCGGTCTTCCCCTTGGGGTCGAAGTCCTTCATGTAGGCGCCCTGAAACCGCAGGACATTGACGAAGTAATCCTTGAACCCATCGGTCGACGTCGCATCCGAGCGACCATTGAGACAGCCGATGATCCAGGCGCTCGTGATGCCCGAGCAGATGCCGACGCGGCGGCCCTGCGTCTTCGAATTCACTTTGGCGCCGCCGGACGTCTTGCCACCCAGGCGCCCCACTACGTCCGAATCCACGCCGCCTTCACCGGCGGGAGCGTTGTTCGAATTCGAGACGGCGGCCTTGCTGTCCGCTCGACCATAACAGTCGCGACCGTATGCCATGACGCTATCCTCGGTAGGTTTGCACTATGAGAACGAATATCCGAACTCGCTGTCCTTGACCGATAGCGCCACCTCGTGAGTCGCCACTCCCTGAGAGATCCGCTCGAGGAACTCGCGGCTCACCTGCGGCAGCAGCGTATTGGTCAGGATCGCATCGATCATGCGGCCGCCGCTCTCCGGCTCCGTGCAGCGCGAGGCGATCAGGCCCACGACGTCGTCGCCGTACCGCAGCTCGGCGCCGTGGTTCTGCCTGATTCGGGCGACGACCCGATCCAGCTGCAGGCGGATGATGCTCTGCAGGACAGTGTCGCTCAGCGGGTAATAGGGAATCACCACGATGCGTCCGAGGAGCGCCGCGGGGAAGGTCTTGAGCAGGGGCGGCCGCAGGGCCTTGGCGATGCCGTCCGGATCCGGCAACAGCTCCGGATCCTTGCACATTCCCATGATCAGGTCGGTGCCGACGTTGGTGGTGAGGATGATGAGGGTGTTCTTGAAGTCGATGAGCCGCCCCTCTCCGTCCTCCATCACGCCCTTGTCGAACACCTGGAAGAAGATCTCGTGGACGTCGGAGTGGGCCTTCTCGACCTCATCGAGCAGCACGACGCTGTAGGGTTTGCGCCGCACCGCCTCCGTGAGAACTCCTCCTTCCCCATAGCCGACGTATCCGGGAGGCGCGCCCTTCAGGGTCGAAACGGTATGCGCCTCCTGGAACTCGCTCATGTTGATGGTGATGAGGTTCTGCTCTCCGCCGTAAAGGGCTTCGGCGAGAGTGAGGGCCGTCTCCGTCTTGCCGACGCCGGACGGTCCCGCGAGCATGAATACGCCGATCGGCTTGTTGGGGTTCTCGAGGCTGGCGCGCGAGGTCTGGATGCGCTTGGTGATCATTTCGAGCGCATGATCCTGGCCGACGACGCGCTGGCCCAGGGTCTTGGCGAGGGTGAGGACGGTGGCGAGCTCGTCCTTCACCATCCGGCCGACGGGGATGCCGGTCCAGTCGGCGATGACGGAGGCGACGGCCTGCTCGTCCACGCTCGGCAGCACCAGCGGCCGGTCGCCCTGTGCCTCGGCCAGCATCTTCTGCAACTCCTGCAGGCGTCCCCGCGCCGCGGTCTGCTCGGCTTCGCTGAGGGGCGCTTCCGCCGTTGCTGCGGCCGCCTCCCCCGCTGCCGACGGTGCCGACGGAGCCGTCGAAACCCCGGACGCCCGCAGCTTCGCGCGCAGCGCCAGGATCTCATCGACGATCCCTTTCTCGCGCTCCCAGGCCGCCTGCAGGCCCTTGAGCCGCTCGCGCTCCTCGCGCAGCGCGGTCCCGGCTGCCTCGGCCCGCTCGGCGGTGTCGATGCCGATGGCCGTTTCGCGGCCGACTATCTCGAGCTCCGTCTGCAGCGCCTCGATGCGACGCTGACTGTCCTCGACCTCCGCCGGCGTCGCATGGTGGCTCACGGCGACCCGAGCGCACGCGGTATCGAGCAGGCTGACGGACTTGTCCGGAAGCTGGCGGTCCGGCACGTAGCGGTGCGCCAGCTTGACGGCGGCCTGCAGCGCCTCGTCGAGCACCTGGACGCGATGGTGCTTCTCCATCACCGAGACGACACCGCGCATCATGAGCAGCGCCTTCTCCTCGCTCGGCTCCTCCACCTTCACGGTTTGGAAGCGCCGCGTGAGCGCCGGGTCTTTCTCGATGTACTTCTTGTACTCCGCCCAGGTGGTTGCACCGATCGTCCGCAGCGTGCCGCGCGCGAGGGCGGGCTTCAACAGATTGGCGGCGTCGCCCGTGCCAGCCGCTCCGCCCGCTCCGACGAGCGTGTGGACCTCGTCGATGAACAGGACGATCGGCTTCGGCGAAGCCTGCACCTCATCGATGACCTGACGCAGGCGCTGCTCGAACTCTCCCTTCATGCTCGCTCCGGCCTGCAACAGGCCGACATCGAGCGCCCGCAGCGAGACATCCTTCAGCGACGGGGGAACGTCCCCGCTCGCTATGCGGCGCGCAAAGCCCTCGACCACTGCCGTCTTGCCGACGCCGGCCTCGCCGGTGAGGATCGGATTGTTCTGCCGGCGCCTCATCAGGATGTCGACGATCTGACGGATCTCGTCGTCGCGGCCGACGACGGGATCGATCTTGCCGAGCCGCGCCTGCTCCGTCAGGTCCACCGTGAATCGCTTGAGCCCCTCCTGCTTGCCGAGTTGCGCCGGCGGCAGGGCGCCGCTCGCCTCTCCGGGGGCCGCCGCAGCCGCGAGCGCGCTGCCGTCGCTGGCGCCGAGCGCCGCCTCGGGCGAGCTCGCGACGATGCTCGGGAAATCGTCCGCCAACTGATCCGTCTTGATCTTCTCGAATTCGCGCGACATCGCGAGCAGCGCGTTGCGCAGCCCCGGGGTCTTCGCCATCGCGACGAGCACGTGCCCCGTGCGGATCCGCGGCTCGCCGTACTTGAGGGTCGCCCAGACCCAGGCCCGCTCGGTGGCGTCCTCGATGTGCGCCGACAGATCGGAGATCGAGCTCGCGCCGCGCGGCAGGCGATCGAGCGCATCCGTCATGTCCCGCGCCAGTCTGCCGGGATCGATGCTGAACGCGCGCACGATCAGATGAACGTCCGAGCTCTGCAGCTGCAGAATCTGGTGCAGCCAATGCACCAGCTCGACATAGGGGTTGCCCCGCAGCTTGCAGAATACGGTGGCGCTCTCGATCGCCTTGTAGGCGAGGCTGTTGAGCTTGCCGAAGAGCGCGACTCGACTGATGTCACTCATGTCATGTTTTCCAGCTGAAGGATGCAGAAGTCGGTTCTTGGATCACCACGTCATCCGCCATCTGCCCGCGGCCGCCCAGCCAGGTGGTCCATCCCAGCTTGCCGGCGCTGCCCAGGCTCACCCCCGGCACCTCGACATCCCGCAGCAGCAGGCGCAGCTGCCAGCTCCACTCGTCGTTGGTGTACAGGCGCACGAGCGCCGCGAGCTCGGCGAGCCCGCGTGCGCCGGGAAGGAAGTCCGCGAAGCTCTCCAGTGCGAGCGGGCCGATGGCGATCTCGAATTTGTGCTGGCATTGCCAGCTCAGCGCGCCGAGCGCGGCCGTCAGACCGAGGGCCGCCGAGGCGGGATCCCGGCCGATGCGGCAGCAGAGCTCGCGCGGCACGTCCATCCACTCACCGACGAACTGGCGCACCTCGACGGTGAGCCCGAAGTAATCGGTCAGGATGCTCTCGAGCCCGTCGGCCGATCGCGGCTGCGGAGCGAAATGCGCCACGCGGCTGAGCTTGGCGCGATCCGGCGCGGCGTCCCGCGGCCGCGCCGAGGCCGTCCCGAGACCGAGGAGCGAGCCGAGATAGAGCACGAAGCGATCGCTCTCGGGCCGGTCGCAGCTCGCCGCGGGCTCGGCATCGGCCCAGGCGCGATAGAAGAGTGAGGTCAGCCGGTGCTGGAAGAGATTGACGAAATCCGTGAGAGTCGCATCTTCCCGCTGCCGCCCCCGCTCGTAGGCGTATTCGGTGAGGTGCATCGGCAGCGAGCCGTTCGGACCAAATATGCCGAACGAGTACTGCTCGAGCCTAGCGGGCTCGCCGCTCGCAGACTCGTGAAATCCGGTGACGTCCGACGGCGCGAACGAGAGGGTCGGCGCCTGTCCGAGGCGCACCGGATCATCCGCGGCCTTGCGCGACTCTCCGAGCCGCGGCGCAGCCGGGAAACATTGCTCGAGAAGCCGCAACGCCGCAAACAGCGTGAAGCGATGCGGCTCGGCGCGCAACTGCTCGAGCGCGCGCACGCGCCCGGGCTCGGCCGAGCGCCCGCTCGCCGCCGGCTCATCGGCCCTCAGACGATCTGCCGTCTGCCCGCTCGCACCGGCCATGTCTTGATCATCCCGCGCGCCGCGGAGTCGAGGCGCGTCTGTGTGAAGGAATTCAGGGATACATAGCGCGAGAAGAAGCGCTCGAGAACGCTCGCCAGCACCACGATGCCCGCGCCCTCGAACGGAGCGTCATCCAAGGTCAGGACGATCTCGAGCCCACGGCCGTACGTGATCGGTCCGTGGACGGGCATGCGCCGCACGAGCGGCCGATACCCCACGCCCACGACACCCTCGACCTGACGTGCCGCCGCAGCGTCGTTGGGGTCGCGATACAGCGCCAACATGTCGCGCAGCATCTGGGCGGACGATGGGCCGCCCTGCTCGATCAGCGACAGATAATTGAGCGACAGATGGGAGATCAACCGCCACGCCGTGTCGCCGAAGGCGGGCGATGACCGCGGAGCGCTCGGCCCGGCGATGCAGCGAACGGCTTCGACAGGGATGCCGCCTTCGATGAGGAAGGTCGTGCGTCCCTGTCCGACCGCCAGCTGCACGGGCAGATCGCGGTTGGTGCAGAGCACCTGTGGATCGATCTGCCGCAGCCTGCCCTCGAGCTGGCGCTGGGCGCTGTCGACCACGGAGATGAAACACTCGTTGCCGACGTATGCCGCCCGCGCCCCGAATTGCTGCTGGCGGGCGGAGAGCATCCGCGGCCGCCGTTGCAGCGTGTAATAGAGCGCCGGCGACCCGGGATCGGTGTGATGATCGGCGGAGTAGAATGGCCGGATCTCGCCGATCGCTTCGCCGTCGCTGCCGACGGCCGTGAGCCGCTCGATACCGAAGACCTCGAAGTCCATCGGCCGGTTGCGGTCGGCGACGAGGTGATGCTCCGTGGCGAAGAGATCGACGTGGATGCGGTCGGCGGCGCGCGCAAAGAGATTTATCGCCGGCGCGCAAAAGAGCCGGAAGTGGCTCGCGTCGAGCGCGTTCTCGAGCGCCGGCTGCGCGCGCGTCAGAGCGAGATGGATTTCGAGCTCGTCCCCGGCGCACTGCCGCACGGCGTCGCGCAGACCATCGAGCGCGAAGAAATGGAAGCGCTCCGGGAAAGCAAAATATTCCTGCAGCAGCCGGTAGCCCTGGAAGCCGCGGCGCGTGACCGGAAGCAGCGCCTCGTTGTCCTCGAATCCGACCTGACGGACGCTCGCGGCGGGTCGCACGGTGACGGGCGCTCCCTGCTGCGTCGACCTCAGGTAGAGGCCCAGGCAGTCCGCCACGATCTGCTCGTACAGCACCTGGGTGAGGCCGGGCGTCGCCTTGAGAAAGAACGTCAGCGAATCGAGATCCAGCGCATCGATGCGCACGCCGGGCGCCGCTTTCAGCCGCAGCCGAATGCTGGCGCGCGCGCGGCCGTCGACGGGAATTCCCTGCACGGTGAGCGCACCGCTGCCGGAGAGGTACTTCGCCTCGACGACGGTGAGCGGCCATAGCGTCACCGCATGACCGGTGCGAAATTCGCAGGCCGTCCGATCTCCCTTGCCGAGCGGCGTGCGCAGGCTCGCGCCCCGGGGAATCGTCAGGCCCGCGAGCTGGGCGCCCTCCTTGAGATCCGGCGCGAACTCCACGACCGTGCACGACGGCACCGGCGCGAGGAAGTGCGGGTACACCATCTCGAGCAGGTGCTGGGTGAAGTCCGGATGGCGCGCATCGAGCTTCAGCTGAATGCGGGCGGCCAGGAACGCGAACCCCTCCAGGAGACGCTCGACGTAGGGATCCGCGCATTCGAGCCCCTCCAGCCCGAGCCGCGCGGCGATCCTGGGATAAGCGGTGGCGAACTCCGCGCCCATTTCCTGGACGAACTGCAGCTCGCGGTTGTAGTAGTTGAGGAGGCGCGGATCCATCGGCCGTCACCCCGCGCCCGAGTCGCTGACGATCACGTTGCCGCTGTCGGTCTCGATGCGCGTCCGCAGAACGAGCTGCTGCGGGACCGGCTGTCCCCACAGCTCCGCGTCGATGCGAAATGACAGCTGATGGCCGTCCTGTTTGCCTGTGCGCGCCTCGGGCACGACGCGCACCTTGCGCAGGCGCGGCTCGAAGCGGCGGATGGCCTCCTCGATACCCGCGGCGGTCTTCACGGGATCGACGGCGGCCGCCGCGAGGCCCGCCAGCGAGCGCATCCCGTAGTTCAATACCGAGCGCTGCACGTACGGATAGCGCTCGAGATCGAGCTGGGTCTCGAGATTGAGCGCATTGAGGAGCGATGCCACGTCACGCAACACGCACTCGCGCAGGCGTCGCATCGAAACGACCCGATGCTGACTCGCCTCGATCATCGCGTTCGGCACGTTGCGCGTCTCGATGCGGCAGAAATCCTGGACGGCGATACCCTGCGGCGCGCCGGGAGGTTTCAACACCAGTGCTTTGAGCTGCCCCGGGCTCAACCGCCCCGTCGGCACGAACAGGCGCCATTGCAGCTTGTCTTCACCTTGGGAGATCGCCCTGCCGCTGTCGCCTTCCTCGAGCGGGCGCAGCCCCTGGGCAAAGAGAATGTCGAGCCAGTCCCGCTCCGCCAGCTTCAGTCGCGCCAGCTCCGCGCGGCTCGACTCGAGCTGAAAGACCGTGAGGAACCGCTCGTCGTCGGCGAGCCGGTCGAGCAGTGCCGGCTGGAGGCGCTCGCGCAGGCTGAGCTCGGCCATGATTTTGAAGTGCTCAGGCGCTCTCGAGCACGAGCTCACGAACCTCGAGCAGCCCGAGCTCATCGGCGCTCGTGGCGAAGATCCGCTGGCCGAGACCTGCGAATGCGCCGCCCCCGATGTCGTGCCACTCGGTCTTGCGCGCCATCCGTAACGCATCGTCCTCGCTGCGCTCCGAGCCGGGGTAGCGCGCGGGAACGAGGCCGACCGCCTCCCCCTCGTTGCTCCAGGTGATTTGAACGGGGATCCACGCGAGATCCCTCACGTCCGCGGGCGGCTCGAAGACGATGCGGCGCACCCGCGAAAAAGGCGCCCAGTAATAGGCACCGTTCACGACCACCTCCAGCACCGGCCCCAGCCGCGAGTCGGCATCCGCGATCCAATCGAACGCCGCGCCGTTGATGCGGCCCGGCGTCGCCGGAGCCTCCTCGAGCGCCCGCTCGCGCAAGCCCGCCGCCTCATCGGGGCGGCCCTGCGCGAGTGTTGCCAACGCCTGCAGCAACGGGGCGATCCACTGCGGCGGGTCACCGAGGATCAGAGGCAGCCTCTCACCCGCGAAGACGCCCGCCCGCAACCGCTCGCACTGAATGGCGGCCGTATAGGCGTGCTTCATGGGAAGCGCCGCGGAGTCGAGCTCCCCGGCCACCTGCAGCTGATTGACGGCGCGATCCCAGTCGCCGGTCAGCATCAGCAGCTGCGCGAGAAAGGTGCGCAGCTTGGCATCGGCCGGAGAGCCGCGCACCTCGCCCTGCAGCGCCGCGAGACACTCGCGGAGCTTCCCTGCACGGAACAGCTCCTGTGAGGCGCTCAAGCTTTGGCGTTCTGCTGTATGTTCCAGCCGAAGTCGTTGGTGCCGGACTTGCCGCCCGTCTCGGTCTGCTGGGCGTATTCGATCTTCACTTCGGCGAAGTTGAGACTCACGTTCTCCGTGAGACGCTCCTCACCGCCGCTGCCGCCCGTCGAGTAGCTGGTCACGAGAATGTTCTTCATCGTGATCTTCAGATACTCGAGCGGATTCTCACCGGCCTTGCGGATGGTGATCGTGCCCTTGCCGACGTGCTTGCCGTTCGCGCAGTACAGCATGAGATTCGGCGAAGCCAGGTCGATGTACTTCGTGACGCTGATGTCCTGGAAGTTGGCCTTGCCCGCGCCGCCGCCGGTGCCCGAGTGGAACGTCCCGGTATTGGACATGCCCCAGCTCCAGGCGAGGAGGTCCATCGCGTTCTTGCTCTTGAAAGCCTTGTCGGAGGTCTCGCCTTTGATGCCCTCCAGCTCGAGAAACATGTCGACAGCCATAGACTCAACTCCTCTCGTCGATTCTTAGTTGCTTGTTAACCGCCCGTTGCCCACACCTCAGCCCTGACGCTGCGACGGAAGCCTCGAGACCAGACTCATGGAAATGTTGACGCCCTCCAGCTGGTAGTGCGGCCGCAGGTGGAACGTCGCCGAGTAGTACCCGGGATTGCCCTCGACCTCCGCCACTTTGACTTCCGCCCCAGCGAGCGGCTTCTGCGCCCGCGCCGTCTCGCCGGCGTTCTCGGGGTTCAGGATGACGTAGTTCATGATCCAGTCGGACAGGAAACGCTCCATGTCCGCGCGCTCCTTGAAGGAGCCGACCTTGTCCCGCACCATGCACTTCAGATAGTGGGCGAAACGACAGCTTGCGAAGAGGTAGGGCAGGCGCGCTGCGAGCCGCGCATTGGCGGTCGCATCGGGGTCCATGTACTCCTGCGGCTTCTGCAGCGACTGCGCGCCGATGAAGGCGGCGGTGTCCGTGTTCTTGCGATGGATGAGCGGCATCAGGCCGCAGTTGGCGAGCTCCGCCTCGCGGCGGTCGCTGATCGCGATTTCCGTCGGACACTTCATGTCGACGCCGCCATCGTCGCTCGGGAACGTATGAACCGGAAGTCCCTCGACAGCGCCGCCGGACTCCACGCCGCGAATCGACGTGCACCAACCGTACATCTTGAAAGCGCGATTGACGTTGACCGCCATCGCGTACGAGGCGTTGGCCCACGAGTAGCGCGAATGGTTGCCGCCGGTGGTCTCCTCCTCGAATTCGAACTCCTCCACGGGGTTCGTCTTCGCGCCGTATGGAAGCCTTGCGAGGAAGCGTGGCATGGCGAGCCCGACGTATTTTGCATCGTCCGATTCGCGCAGCGAGCGAAACGCAGCGTAATCCGGCGCGCCGAAAATCTTGCCGAGATCCCTGGGGTTCGCCAGCTCCTGCCACGAGTCCATGCCCATCAGCGTAGGTCCCGCGCCCGCGATGAAAGGCGCATGCGCGGCGGCCGCAACCTGCGCCATCTGACCGAGCATCTGCACGTCGCCCGGCGTGTGATCGAAATAGTAATCGCCGACGAGGCAGCCATACGGCTCGCCGCCGAGCTGGCCGTACTCTTCCTCGTAGAGCTTCTTGAAGAGCGGGCTCTGATCCCAGGCGGCGCCGGCATACTTCTTGAGCGTCTTGCCGAGGTCCTTCTTCGAGACGTTCATGACGCGGATCTTGAGCATCTCGTCGGTTTCGGTATTGCTGACGAGATAGTGCAGTCCGCGCCAGGCGCTTTCCAGCTGCTGGAAGCGCTCGTTGTGCAGGATCAGGTTGACTTGATCGGACAGCTTCTTGTCGATCTCGGCGATGATGGCCTTGATCGTACCGATGACATCATCGGAAATGACCGCGGTCTCACTGAGCGCCTGCTCGGCGAGGGTCTGGACTGCGCGCTCGACCTCCGCGCGCGCCCGGTCGGTCTTCGGCTTGAACTCCTTCTGCAGGAGTGCGGCGAACTGGTCCGGCTCGGTGGTGACGGCGGCGGCTGCGGCGGCTTGTTTGGTTTCTGCCATGGCTCAACTCCCGGACTCTTCCTGCTTGGGTTTGGCGGCGAGCGATTTCAGCAGCGCCGGATCGTTGAGCGCTTTCGCAATCAAGTCCTCCGCGCCCGCCTTGCCGTCCATGTAAGTCACGAGATTGGCCAGCTGACTGCGGGCTTCCAGCAGCTTGTTGAGCGAGTCCACCTTGCGCGCGACGGCCGCGGGCGAGAAATCCTCCATGCTCTCGAAGGTGAGGTCGACGCTCAGATTGCCTTCGCCGGTCAGCGTATTCGGCACGCTGAACGCGACGCGCGGTTTCATCGACTTCATCCGCTCGTCGAAGTTGTCGATGTCGAAGCTCAGAAACTTGCGCTCGTCCACGCCGGGAAGCGGCTCCTTGGCATCGCCCGAGAGGTCCGACATGACGCCCATGACGAACGGCACCTGGATTTTCTTTTGCGCCCCGTACAGCTCGACGTCGTACTCGATCTGCACGCGCGGAGCGCGGTTGCGGGCGATGAATTTCTGACTGCTTGGCTTGGCCACGGGTCGTCTCCGTTAAAGTAAGTTCACTCGGCGTCGCGTACGCCGCCGACACTCTTCGCCTGGGCGACGGATTCGGGAATGACATCCTCGAGCACGGCCAGGAAATCCTTGCCGACCAGGCGCTTGGCGCGCTCGATGAATAGAGGTACCGGGCTCGAGGGCTCGTTGGCGCGGAAGAACGCCGCCACGGCATCGAGCGTTTTCATGGCATCGTCCCGTGTCCCGATGGCGCCGGGTACACGGACGGCCGCTGCTCGCCCGCCGTCGGCGTCGCCCGCCGCATCCGCCGCGCTCGCCGGTGCGCGCGTGGCAAGCTGCCCATCGAGCAATATCTTCGTACGGGCGAGCACCTGGAGCGGGCCGCTGAAGTCTGGCGCCGCTTCGCTGCCGCCGTGATCCCTCATGGTCGTCTCGATGGCGCGGAAGCTGTCGAGGGCGGCGGTCACCTGGCCGGCGATCGCCTGCAGACTCTCGATCTCGATGGCGGCCAGCAGGGCATCGAGCTGGCTCGCGTCCTTCGGCTGCTCGTCGGGGCCGGGAGTCAGATGTCCCTGGGCGATCTCGATGTCACGGATGGAATACGCGCCGAGCTGGCGGTGTACGAGCAACGGCGCGCGGCGCAGCCCGTCGACCACGGCCACCCGATCCGCGAGACAGCTGAGCGCATTGCGGCGCTGGATCGCATCCTCGTCGATTCGCGGGTACGCCTGGTCCCACCATGTGCCGAGCCAGGTCCTGGCCGCTTCGAGGGTCTGCCCGAACGCACCCAGCCCGTCCGTATGCAATCCGGCCGCGGCGAGGTGTGCCAGGACGCGCAGGTCGCGGCTCTGGGCAAGCACTTGCAGCGAGCGATCACGGATCTCACGCCAATCGGGCTGCTTGTCCTTCGGCCAGGGCGTGATCTGACCGAAGAGACGATAGGCGTCGAACGACGCCAGAACGAGCGGCTGGGTCTCATCCAGATCTTCGCCGCACGGATGATCCTCCGCGACCGGCGTCACCAGGGTTGAGGCTTCGAGTTGCATTCGCTGCTTGGCTTTGTCGTTATCCGCCCAGCCCTGACGCGCACTGCGCTTCCCACCGGAGGCCCCCCGCCGGCGTGGTCCTAGACGTAACCGGGGAGAGGATGGACTTTTATTGGCGCAAGTCAATAGGTGCGCGGGACGCACCGGGCGCGCGGCCGCGGTCGCAATTCAGAGATGCGAAGCAGGTCCCACTTGGGAAATTACCTGCGGATTACAGAGAATGCCGCCCGGATATCACTCTGCGCCAACAGCGCGCGGCGCGGGGAATTTGGAGCGGGAAACGAGACTCGAACTCGCGACCTATACCTTGGCAAGGTATCGCTCTACCAACTGAGCTATTCCCGCATCCCGAGTGAGGGACGCGATTTTAAGTGGCGGGCCTGCGAAGTCAAGGCAGGCCTCAACGCCTGAGCTCCGGCCACGCCGCCCGCAGATATGCCACCATCGAGACGAGCGTCGCGGCCGCCGCGAGCTCCGTGAGGACCACGCCCACGCGATAGATGGGTATGCCGAGGATGGGCGCCCGGTAGAGCATCATCGAGAGCCCCACGATCTGCAGGACGGTCTTCGCCTTGCCGAGCTGCGACACCGCCACCTTGCGCCGCTGCCCGATCTCCGCCATCCACTCCCGCAGCGCCGAGATCGTGATCTCCCGGCCGATGATCACCACGGCGGTGAGCACGATGAGCGCCCTCGTGTCCTTGCTGATGAGCAGAACGAGCGCCACGGCCACGATCAGCTTATCGGCCACCGGATCGAGAAAGGCGCCCAGGCGCGAGGTCTGGCCGAGGCGGCGCGCGAAGTAGCCGTCGAGCGTGTCGGTGACGCCCGCGGCCGCGAAAAGAAGCCCCGCGGCCGGGTCCGACCAGTGGTACGGCATGTAAAAGAGCAGCACGATGAGCGGGATTGCGGCGATGCGCAGCCAGGTCAGCGTGTTCGGCAGGTTCCAGAGCATCGCGCGTTCAAGACCCCGGGTGGAGGTGATCATAAAGTGTGCGCGCCAGCGACGCGCCGATGCCGGCCACCTCGGTGAGGTCCGCCACTCCGGCGCGCATGACGCCCTGCAGACCGCCGAAATGGGTGAGCAGTGCACGACGCTTCGCCGGACCCAGGCCCGGCACGGCCTCGAGCACCGACTCATTGTACCGGCGCGCGCGCCTGCGCCGGTGGCCGGTGATCGCAAAGCGGTGTGCCTCGTCGCGGACGCGCTGGATGAGCCGCGATGCCGGGGAATGCGCTTCCGGCACCCGTGGCGCGGCCGCGCCATGGACGAAGAGCCGCTCCTGCCCCGGGCGGCGGTCCGGTCCCTTGGCGACCCCGACCAGCGTGACGTCACCGAATCCGAGCTCCACCAGCACCTCGTGGACCGCGGCGATCTGCCCGAGGCCGCCGTCGATCAGCAGCAGGTCGGGCGGCGGAATCTCCCCGTCCCGCACGCGCGTGTAGCGCCGCTCCAGCGCCTGGCGCAGCGCCCCGTAGTCATCGCCAGGCGTCACGCCGGTGATGTTGAATCTGCGGTACTCCTTCTTCAGCGGGCCCTCCGGCCCGAAGACGACGCACGAGGCCACGGTGCCCTCCCCGCCCGTGTGGCTGATGTCGAAGCATTCGATCCGTTGCGGCGCCTCCGGCAACTCGAGCTCCGCCGCCAGCGCCGCGAACATCTCATCCAGCCCCTGCTTCTGTGCGAGCCGCATGCGCAACGACTGGGCCGCGTTCTCGCGCGTCATCTCCGCCCAGCGGGCGCCGAGCCCGCGCGAGGGACAGCGCACGTGCACGGCATGTGACGTCCGCGCGGTCAGCGCCTGGCTCAGCGACTCGGTGTCCTCGAGCTTCTGCCCGACCAGCACCTCCGGGGGCGGCTGCTGCGAGGCGTAGTACTGCATCATGAAGGAAGAGAGCGCCTCCTCCGGCTCCGCGATCGCCCGCGGGAAGTAGCTGGAGGTACCGAGGTTGCGTCCGCCGCGCACGAGCATTGCGCTGATCGCGTATTCGCCCGGTTCCCCGACGATGGCGAATACGTCGACGTCGCGCTCACCTTCCGCCGTCACGATCTGCTGCGCCTGGATGTGCTTCAAAGCCACGAGCTGGTCGCGGATCTGCGCCGCACGCTCGTACTCCAGCCGGCCTGCCGCCTCTTCCATGCGCTTCTGCAGCGTGGAGTTCACCTCGTCGCTGCGGCCCTCGAGCACTTTGACGGCAGATTCGACATCCTGCCCGTACGCCTCTCGACTGATGAGCCCCACACACGGTGCGGTGCAGCGGCCGATCTGATGCTGCAGGCACGGGCGGCTGCGGTTGGCGAAGAAGCTGTCGCGGCAGTTGCGTATGCGGAAGAGCTTCTGCAGCTGATTGAGCGTGTCGCGCACGGCCCAAGCAGTCGGGAACGGCCCGAAATAGCGTCCGGGAGCGCTGCGGGAGCCGCGGTAGAAGGCGAGCCGCGGAAACTCGTGATCGACGCAGAGCTGCACGTAGGGAAAGCTCTTGTCGTCCCGCAGCACGACATTGAAGCGCGGCTTGTGCGCCTTGATGAGGTTGTACTCGAGCAGCAGCGCCTCGGTCTCCGAGTTGGTGACCGTCACCTCGATGTCGGCGATCTGCTGCACCAGCGCCTGCACCTTCGGGTTGACGTTGCTGGCGGCGAAATAAGTGCTCACCCGGTCCTTGAGGCTGCGCGCCTTGCCGACATAGAGCAGCTCGTGCCCGGCGTCGAACATGCGGTAGACGCCGGGCCGGCGCGGCAGCGCCGCCGTGAACGCTTTGTGATCGAATTCAGTCGAGCTCATCTTCGCCGGCGGGACGCCCGAGCGGCCGGTTCAGGAAGCAGCGGCTATACCGGCGAGCTCGCAGGCGCGCGCCACGACCTTCCTGAACATCGACCCGGTGAGCACCCCGGTCGAGGTGTTGTAACGACTGCAATGATACGAGTCGATGAGGTACCGCGTCTCGTCCAGCCGGTGCTCGCGCCCGTGGCCGAAGGGAAACTGGCTGCGCTTGAGCCCGCAGGCCATGAGGAAGGCGTCGTGGCCCACCCTGCCGAGCGCCAGCACCACCCGGGCGCGCTGCAGGGACGCGAGCTCGGCCTTCAGGTAGGAATTGCAGGTGCGGATTTCATCGGGCAGCGGCTTGTTGCCCGGGGGCACGCATTTCACGGAGTTGACGATGCGCGTGTACTTTAGCTCCAGGCCGTCGTCCGCGGCGACGGACTGCGGCCGCGTGGCGAGCCCTGCCTCGTAGAGCGTCCGATAGAGGAGCTCGCCCGCGTAGTCGCCCGTGAACGGCCGCCCGGTCCTGTTGGCTCCGTGCAGCCCCGGAGCGAGGCCGACGAAGACGATGCGCGGCTCCGCCGCGCCGAACGAGGGCACCGGCCGCGCCCAGTAATCGGGATAGCTGGCGTGCACCTCGGCCAGAAACTCCGCGAGGCGCGGGCAGCGGGTGCAGCCGGGATCGTATGCAGCGCTGCGCCGGACCGGCAGGACCGGGCGGCTGCCGCCATTCGTCCGCAACTGTTTAATGCGGATCATCCATGTGATGGATGATGGCCGTCGCGAAGCCGGAGCAGCTCAGGAGCTTCGCGCCCGGAATGAGGCGCTGCAGGTCCTCCTCGACGCTCCTGCGCGCGGCGAGCTCGCGCTTCGGAGCTTTGATGGCCTCGCGCAGCCGCGCGAGGTCGTAGGTCAGCTCCTTGTTGGCGATGGTATGGGTGACGCCCTTGATGATGAGATCCGCGGCCTCCGCCCAGCCGAGATAGCGCAGCATCATTTCCGCCGAGAGGATGAGCGAGCCGGGGTTGACCCGGTCCTTGCCGGCGAACCCGGGCGCCGTGCCGTGGGTGGCCTCGAACACCGCGAGCCCTTCGCCGATGTTGCCTCCGGGAACGATGCCGATACCGCCCACCTGCGCGGCCAGCGCATCGGAGACGTAGTCGCCGTTCAGGTTGAGCGTCGCGATGACGTCGTATTCCTCCGGCCGCAGCAGCACCTGCTGCAGGAAGTTGTCGGCGATCACGTCCTTGATGATGATGTCGGTGCCGGTGAGCGGGTTCGGGAACCGGAGCCACGGACCGCCGTCGATCTCCTGCGCGCCGAACTCCTCCTTGGCGAGCTGATAGCCCCAGTTGCGGAAGGCGCCTTCCGTGAACTTCATGATGTTGCCCTTGTGCACCAGCGTCACCGATACGCGATCGTTGTCGATGGCGTACTGGATGGCCTTGCGGATCAGGCGCTGGCTGCCCTCCTTCGACACCGGCTTGATGCCGATCGCCGAGCTCGCGGGGAAGCGGATGCCCGTGACCCCGAATTCCTTGTGCAGGTAGGCAATGAGCTTGTGCACGTCGGCCGAGCCCGCGGGCCATTCGATGCCCGCGTAGATGTCCTCCGTGTTCTCGCGGAAGATCACCATGTCGGTCAGGCTGGCATCCTGCATCGGGCTCACGACGCCGGGGAAATACCGGATCGGACGCACGCAGGCGTAGAGATCGAGGCTCTGCCGCATCGCCACGTTGAGCGAGCGGATGCCGCCGCCTATCGGCGTGCCCAGAGGCCCCTTGATGGAGACCACGAACTCCCGCAGCGCCTGCAGCGTCTCGTCGGGAAACCACTGGCCGTAGCGCGCGTTGGCCTTCTCGCCGGAGTAGACCTCCATCCAGCTGATGCGGCGCTTGCGCCCGTACGCCTTCTCGACCGCGGCGTTCACCACCCGCAGCATCGCGGGTGTGACGTCGACGCCGATCCCATCCCCCTCGATGAAGGGAATGATCGGGTTGTCCGGAACGTTCAGGCTGCTATCGGTATTGACGGTGATCCTGCGTCCCTCGGGAGGGACGACGATGTGCTCGTATTGCATCCGTCAATTGTACCGGCAATGCGCAGCCGGATCCTGAATTGCCGTACAGCCTCAGGCGCGTTGACTGGCCCGGCGGCTGTGGCTGCGCTCGGCGATGAGCATGGCGAGCTCCAGCGCCTGCTCGTGATTCAGGCGCGGGTCCACCGTCGAGCGATAAGCCCGTTGCAGGTCCGCGTCGGTTAGGCCACGTGCGCCGCCTGTGCACTCCGTGACGTCCTCGCCGGTCAGCTCGATGTGCACGCCGCCCAGGTGAGAGCCCATCTCCGAGTGAATGCGGAAGGCGGTCTCGAGCTCCTTGAGGATGTTCTCGAAGCGGCGGGTCTTCAGACCCCCCGTGCTCGTCTCCGTATTGCCGTGCATCGGGTCGCAGACCCAGAGCACCGTCTGTCCGGTCTCCCGCACGGCCTCGATGGCCTTCGGCAGCGCCGTGGCGATGTCCTTGGCGCCGAAGCGGTGGATCAGTGTCAGGCGTCCGGGTTGGTTCTGCGGATTCAGGGTCGTGACCAGACCCTGCAGCCACGCTGCGTCCATCGCGGTGCCGACCTTGACGCCTACGGGGTTGGAAATGCCGCGGAAGTACTCCACGTGCGCCCCGTCGAGCTTCGCGGTGCGCATGCCGATCCACGGCATGTGCGTCGACAGGTTGTACCAGCCGTTCTGCCGCGGGATGAAGCGGGTCTGCGCCTGCTCATAGAAGAGGTGCAGGCCCTCGTGGCTGGCGTAGAAATCGACGAGCGTCGCCTCGTGGACGGCGCTGCCGCTCATGCCCTCGAAGAAATCGAGCGCATCGCCGATCGACTGGATGATGCGCTGGTAGGCGTCCTTGAGCGGCGCGTGCTTGACGAATCCGAGGTCCCAGTACTCCGGGTGATGCAGGTCGGCGAAGCCGCCATCGACCAGCGCGCGCGCGAAATTGAGCGTGAGCGCCGCCCGCTCGTAGCCCCGCAGCAGCAGGTCCGGGTCGGCGGCGCGCGCGGCCGCGGTGAATTCCGGGCGGTTGACCAGGTCGCCGCGGAAGCTCGGCAGGGTCACCCCGTTGCGAGTCTCCGTGTCCACCGAGCGCGGCTTGGCGTACTGCCCGGCCATGCGCCCCACGCGGATGATGGGCTTCTTCAGGCCGTGCAACAGCACGAGGCTCATCTGCAGCAGGATCTTCAGCTTCTTGACGATCGTGTCCGACTCGCAGTCGGCGAAGGTCTCGGCGCAGTCGCCCCCCTGCAGCAGGAAGGCCTGTCCCCGCTGGGCGGCGGCGAGGCGCTCGCGCAGGGCGTCGATCTCCCAGGAAACCACGATCGGCGGCAGCCGCGAGAGCTCCGCCACGACCCGCTGCAGCGCCGCCGGATCGTCATAGACGGGTTGCTGCTGGGCGGGCTTGGCCTGCCAGCTGGCGCAGTGCCAGGAGGTTGTCTCGGGGGATCGCATAAGATAGGCCATCCTAGCATGGGAGGGACTCAATGCATCGCGTGCTCATCCTCGGCGCCGGCAAGATCGGCGCTCTCATTTCCGGTCTCCTGGCCAGCTCCGGGTCGTATCAGGTTCAACTCGCTGACGTCGACGGCTCCGTCTCGGAGGCCGTCGTGCGCGCGCACGGGGCGCTCGGCCTCAGCGCCCACGCGTTGAACGCGAAGCAGCGCGGCGCGCTCGAGCAGCACCTCGCCAGCCACCCCGTCGATGCGGTCATTTCCAGTCTGCCGTTTTACTGCAATGTCACGGTGGCGGAGGCCGCGCGCAGCGCTGGTGTGCATTACTTCGATCTCACGGAGGATGTTGAAGTTACACGCGGCGTCCGCGCGATCGCTAGCGGTGCGACGCAGGCGTTCGTGCCGCAATGTGGTCTGGCGCCCGGCTTCATCAGCATCGCCGCCGCGGAGCTCATCAAGCATTTCGAGGAGCTGCGCGCGGTGAAGCTGCGCGTGGGCGCGCTGCCGCAGCATCCCAACAACGTGCTCAAATACTCGCTCACCTGGTCGACCGAAGGGCTGATCAACGAGTACGGCAATCCATGTCAGGTCATCGTCGACGGCCGCACCGTGGACGTGGCGCCGCTCGAGGGATTGGAGGAGATCGAGATCGACGGCACCCTGTACGAGGCGTTCAATACCTCGGGCGGGCTCGGATCCCTTGCGGAGACACATGGCACGCGCTGCGAGTCGATGAACTACAAGACGATCCGCTATCCGGGCCACTGCGAGCAGATGCGCCTGCTGATGAACGACCTGAAGCTCAACCAGGATCGCGGCACTCTGAAGCGCATTCTGGAGAGCGCCGTTCCGCAGACGCTGCAGGACGTCGTGATCGTGTACGCCGCGGTCACCGGCACCCAGGACGGGGAGTTGCGCGAGGAAAACTACGTCAACAAGATCTATCCGCAGCTCATTGCCGGGCGGCTCTGGTCGGCGATCCAGGTGAGCACGGCCGCCGGCATCACATCCGTGGTCGACCTCGTGCTCGAGCATGGAGACCGCTACCACGGCTTCGTCGCGCAGGAGGAGTTCCGGCTGACCGACATCCTGGCCAACCGCTTCGGCCGCTACTACGCGCCGGGCGGCAGCAAGGACATCTCCGGCGAGGTCATCGTATCGGGCAAGACAGGGCACCAGCGCACGCAGAAGAAGGCGGCCGCAATATGAGCGCCAGCGAATTCAACATCAACGCCATCCTGGCGAGGCTGGATCTCGCGCCGCTCAATCCGGGCGCCTGGTCAGGATCGCAGGGCTGGGCGAGCGGCGCCCAGGTGCCGCTGCTGAGCGTGCGCAATCCGGCAACCGGCACCCTCATCGCCCAGGTGCGGCCCGCCGGCCCGCAGGAATACGAGGCGGTCATCTCCTCCGCGGCCGCGACCGCGGCCGCCTGGCGCGAGATGCCCGCGCCGAAACGCGGCGAGGTCGTCCGCCTGATAGGCGAGGAGCTGCGCCGCGCCAAGACCGACCTCGGCACGCTGGTCTCGCTGGAGAACGGCAAGATCCTCGCCGAGGGCCTGGGCGAGGTGCAGGAGATGATCGACATTGCCGACTTCGCCGTCGGCCAGGCACGCATGCTCTACGGCCTCACCATGCACTCCGAGCGCCCCGGCCACCGCATGTACGAGCAGTGGCACCCGCTCGGGGTGGTCGGCATCGTCTCCGCATTCAACTTCCCGGTCGCGGTCTGGTCGTGGAACGCGTTCCTGGCCGCGATCTGCGGCAATGTCTCGGTCTGGAAGCCCTCCCCCAAGACCCCGCTCACGGCCATCGCCGTGCAGCAGCTCTGCAACAGGGTGTTGGCCGCACGCGGCCTGCCGCCGATCTTCCAGCTCTTCATCGACGGCGGAACCGAGCTTGCCGGCCGTTTCGTCGATGACCGGCGGGTCGCGCTCATCTCCTTCACAGGCTCGACGCCCGTCGGCCGCAAAGTCGGCGAGCGCGTCGCCGCACGCCTCGGGAAGAGCCTCCTGGAGCTTGGAGGCAACAACGCCATCATCGTGGACGAGACCGCCAACCTCGATCTCGCGGTTCCGGCCATCGTCTTCGGCGCGGTCGGAACCGCCGGACAGCGTTGCACCAGCACACGTCGTGTCTTCGTCCACACGGCCGTGGCCGCGGAGCTCGAGCGCCGTCTGGTAAACGCCTACCGCCAGGTACGCATCGGCAATCCCATCGATGCAGCGACGCTGATGGGCCCGCTCATCGACGCCCAGGCGGTCGAACGCTTCGAGGCCGCCGTGGCGGCTGCACGCGCCGCCGGCGGCGAGGTGCTCTACGGCGGCGGCACGGTCGCCGGTCCAGGGCATTTCGTCGAGCCGACTCTGATCCGCGCCCGCAACGACCTGCCCGTCGTGCAGGCGGAGACCTTCGCGCCCATCCTCTATCTCATTCCCGTCGACTCGCTCGCGGCGGCGATCGCGCAGCAGAACGCGACGCCGTACGGCCTCAGCTCGGCTCTGTTCACCGATCGCCTGCAGCACGCCGAGGCATTCCTGTCCGCCGCGGGCAGCGACTGCGGCATCGCCAATATCAACATCGGCACCTCCGGCGCCGAGATCGGCGGCGCTTTCGGCGGCGAAAAAGACACGGGCGGCGGCCGCGAATCCGGCTCCGACGCCTGGAAGGCCTACATGCGCCGCCAGACCAACACCATAAACTGGTCGCGCGATCTGCCGCTGGCGCAGGGAATCAAATTCGAGCTGTAGCCCGCCCGCTAGCCCGGGCTCTGGCCGAGCTTCTTGCCCGGCAGCCGCAAGGAGAACCGCGCCCCTCCCAGGGGCGAGGCGTCGACGTGCAGCGAGCCGCCGTAAAGGTCGATCGTGTCCTGGACCATGGCGAGCCCCAGTCCGTGACCCGGCACCTTCTCGTCCGTGCGGACCCCGCGCTGCAACACTTTGGCCCGGTTCTCCTCCGCGACCCCCGGCCCGTCATCCTCCACCTCCAGTGTGAGCCTGTCGCCAAACGCGACACGCCGGTCGTCCACTGCGACGGACACCCGTACCTTTTCCCGACACCACTTGCATGCGTTGTCCATCAGGTTGCCGAGAAGCTCCACGAAGTCGCCTCGATCGCCGATGAAATGACTCGTCTCCTGGATCGCAAGCTCGATCGACAGGTCCTTGCGCGAATACACCTTCAGCAGTGCCGCCCGCAGGTCTACCGCCACCGCCGCCACCGCCACCGGCGCCTGACCGAGGAGCGCACCGCCGGATGCGGCACGCTTCAACTGGTGCTCGATGATTCCGGTCATACGATCGATTTCACCGCCGATGGCGACCGGGTCGCCCGCCGCCGAGCGCATCACCGACAGCGGCGTCTTCAGTCCATGAGCGAGGTTCCCCAGCGTGTCGCGATAGCGCGCGACGCGCTTGCGCTCGCCGACGAGCAGCGCGTTGAGATGACGCGCCACGCCGCTCAACTCCCGCGGATAGCCCGATCCCAGCATCTCGCTGCGCCCCTCCTCCACCTCGTGGATCTCACGCTCGAGCCGCCGCAGCGGCGCGAGCACGCGGCGCAGGAGCGCGGCGAGCGACACCAGCAGCAGCCCCATGAGGCCGGTGAACCAGCCGAGCAGGCGGCTGCGGAACAGCCAGAGCTGCTGCTCGTAGGGCGTCAGGCTCACCGCCACACCGAAGGTGAGCGCGTGCCCCTCCTGCTTCGGGTCGTCCGCGAAGGATATCCCGCGGCTCTCGATCGCGACGCGCGTGTGGCCGACCAGCGCATAGGAGAACTCCCGATCTCCCTGGGTGAGCACCGGACCGAAGTCGATCGGCACCCCGGCCGTGGAGGGCGAGCGCCAGACGTGACTGTTGGATCGGATCTCGGCATAGAGCCCGGAATCCGGCGACGCCAGGCGCGCGTCGAGACCGGCGAGCGGCGCGTCGTAGCCGCCCGCGGGGCCGGGCTCCGCGGCGGCGATCAGTGTCACGATCTGCGAATCGAGGAGCGCGTGCAGCTGCCGCTCCGACAGAGTGCGAAAGCCCGTGTCGAGCACGAGCATCATCACGCCGAAGAAGAGCGCGAGCGGTACGGCGACCGAGACGAGCAGCCGGCGGCTTAGGGAATGCACGGTCGCGGCGTCGGCTCTGCGCCGAGGCGCAGGTCAGGTTGCCGGGTCGCGCGCGAGCGCGAAGCGGTAGCCGCGGCCGCGCAGCGTCTCGATGGGCTTCAGGCTGTCGTCGGGGTCGAGCTTGCGGCGCAGCCGCCCGACCAGCACCTCGATCACGTTGCTGTCGCGCTCGAAGTCCTGATCGTAGAGACGCTCGGTGAGCTCACCCTTGGAGATCACCTCGCCCGCCCGCAGCATCAGGTGCTCGAGGATGCGGTACTCGAAGGTGGTCAGGTCGACCGCCTGATCAGCGACCTTCACCGTCTGCGCGCGCGTGTCGAGCGCGATGGGGCCGCACTTGAGCTCCGGACTCGCCCAGCCGCCCGCGCGGCGCAGCAGTGCCTGCAGGCGCGCCAACACCTCCTCGAAATGAAAGGGCTTGGCGACGTAATCGTCGGCGCCGGCCTGCAGGCCCTCGACCTTGTCCTGCCAGTTGTCGCGCGCGGTGAGAATGAGGATGGGGAAGGCCTTGCCCGCGGCGCGCAGCCGGCGAATGACTTCCAGCCCCGCGATCTTGGGCAGACCGAGATCGATGATCGCGACGTCGAGGGGATACTCCCGTCCGGCGAAGAGGCCCTCTTCTCCGTCTTGCGCCACGTCAACGGTAAAGCCGGCTTCCGCGAGGCGCGTCTTCAGCGTCTCGCGCAGCGCAGCCTCGTCTTCCACTACAAGCACTCGCATCGGCAGGACTCCCCCGCGAACCCAAGCACGCGGGCGGGCGTCAGAGAATGCTGCCGCTCGCCGCATCCACCCGGACGGCGAAAACCCGTCCAGCGTCATCCAGCATCCGCAGAACGTAGATGGTACGGCCTCTCTGCATTTGAGTCTCGGCCCTGACGACTCTGGCCCGGAACCGATGCTGGGCAAGCCGCACGGCCTGGTCCAAGGAGAGCCCCGCCCGCTGTCCGGAAAGGCTCCGTACGGGTACCTGCGATCCCGTGGCCGGGGCGTCGTAAGCGCGGGCGAGCAATGCGCCCGCCGCAAGCGCCAGCGCCAACGTAGCGATCACGAACGTCCGAACGGCCTTCATAGCCCCGGGAACATAGCCGTAGCCGTGTGAATCCGGGCTGAATCGGCTCCGCAGCCGGCAGCATGCGCCGAACTGCGGCCATTGGGCGGCTAAAACGCCGCGGCTAGACCTCTCGCTTTGCCTGCCGCCACAGCGCGTCCCACTGCGCTGCGGTCAGTGCCTGCAGCGGCGCCCCCTGCGCCGCGGCCAGGGCCTCCATGCGGCGGAATCGCCGCTCGAACTTGGCATTGGCCGCCCGCAGCGCCTCTTCCGGGTCGATCTTCAGGTGCAGTCCCCAGTTGGCCACCGCGAAGAGCAGATCGCCCACCTCCTCGGCGAGCTTGTCCTGGCCGGCGTGTGCCTCGCCCGCTATCGCCTCCTCGATCTCACGCACCTCTTCCAGCACCTTGTCCCGCACCTGCGAGGCGTTCTCCCAGTCGAACCCGACACGCGCGGCGCGGCGCCCGAGCTTCGCCGCCCGCGTGAGCGCCGGGAGTGCGCGCGGCACATCGGCCAGCGCGCTGTGGTCGGCGGCGGCCTCCTCCCCGGCCGCCTGAGCGCGCTCGCGCGCCTTCTGCTCCTCCCAGACCCGCGACAGCTGACCACTGTCGGCCGCGAGTCCCGGGTCCTCGAACACGTGCGGATGACGCCGGATGAGCTTCTCGCGAATGCCAGTGGCGACTGCGGCGAAGTCGAACCAGCCTTGCTCTTCCGCCATGCGCGCATGGAATACGACCTGGAAGAGAAGATCGCCGAGCTCGTCGCGCAGCTTCTGCGGCTCGCCGCGCTCCACGGCGTCGGCTACCTCGTATGCTTCCTCGATCGTGTAGGGCGCGATGGTGCGGAAAGTCTGCTCGCGATCCCAGGGACAGCCGTGCCGCGGGTCGCGCAGGCGCGCCATGAGATCGAGCAGCGCGCCGAGCGCCAGCCCGGGGCCGCCGCGGTCACTCACGGCTCACCATCGATGCACAGCCTGTAGAGTGTCACGAGCATCCCCGCCGTCGCGCCCCAGATGTTGCGCTCGCCATAGGGAATGTCGAACATCCTGGCCTCCACGTCGGCCGTGCGGAAGCGATGCAGGCGCGGCCGGTGATTGGCCGGGTCGAACACGAAGGCGAGCGGCACCTCGAAGGTGTCCTCCACCTCCTGCGCATCGAGGAGGAGCTCGAAGCCGGGACGCACCATCGCGACCACCGGGGTCACTCGAAACCCGCTGATCACCACGTGATCGGGCAGGAAGCCGACCACCGTGACGCAGCTCTCCTCGAGGCCGATTTCCTCGCGCGCTTCGCGCAGCGCCGCCGCCGTGGGACTGCTGTCCTGCGGCTCGATCCGCCCGCCGGGGAAGCTGACCTGACCGGCATGGTTGCGCAGCTGCGTGGCGCGCTGCGTGAGCAGCACCGTGGGCTCGCCCGGATGCTCCACGATGGGGACGAGCACGGCCGCGGGTATGGGCTCGGCGGGAAAGAAACGATGGTAGGCGCGGCTCTGCTCGGCCGTGAGGCCGGGAACGATCCATTCCAGCGAATCGTGGCGCGGCCGGCTGCCGGCGAGGCGCTCGCGGATTCTCGCGGGCCAGTCCACGGGCTGAGGAACTTGGGCCGCCGCCCCCGCCTCGCTGGCCCTGCCGTCGCCCTCAGCCACCGCCGCTCGTGCCGCCTTTGATGCCGCCCCGGGTGAGGTTCGCCGGGTCGAGCAGCCGCGCCAGCTCCTCGCGCGGCAGATCGGTCATCTTCTGCGCGATCTCGCGCACGGGCTTGCCTTCGGCGTAGGCCTTCTTCGCGATCGCGGCGCCCTTCTCGTAGCCGATGACCGGATTGAGCGCCGTGACCAGGATGGGGTTGCGCTCGAGCGCTTGCGCGAGGCGCGCGGGATTCACCTTGAATCCGGCGATGGCCCGGTCGGCGAGCGCCCGCGAGATGTTGGCGAGCAGGCGAATGCTCTCGAGCAGGTTGTAGGCGATCACCGGCAGCATCACATTCAACTGGAAGTTGCCCGACTGTCCCGCGACCGTGATGGTGGCGTCGTTGCCGATGACCTGGGCGGCCACCATGGCCGTCGCTTCCGGGATCACCGGGTTCACCTTGCCCGGCATGATGCTGCTGCCCGGCTGCAGCGCCGGCAGGGCGATCTCGCCGAGGCCCGCGAGCGGACCGCTGTTCATCCAGCGCAGATCGTTGGCGATCTTCATCAGGCTCACGGCGATCGCCTTGAGCTGCCCGGAGAGCTCGACGGCGGTGTCCTGGGAGGAGAGCGCCTCGAAGTAATTGCGCGCCGGCTCGAACGGCACCTGTGTCAGGTCGGCCAGCGCCTCGCAGAAGCGCGCGCCGAAGTCAGGATGCGCGTTGATTCCGGTGCCGACGGCGGTGCCGCCCTGCGCGAGCGCCAGCAGCCGCGGCTCCGTCGCGGCGAGCCGCGCGAGTCCGCCCTCGATCTGCGCGCGCCAACCCGAGAGCTCCTGCCCCAGGGTCACGGGCATCGCATCCATGAGGTGGGTGCGGCCGGTCTTGACGACCGATCCGACCTCGCGCTCCTTCGAGGCGAGCACATCGCGCAGATGCTGCAGCGCCGGGATCAGCTCCCGCCGCACGCCGAGGGCCGCGCTCACGTGAATGGTCGTCGGGATCACGTCGTTGCTGCTCTGGCCCATGTTGACGTGATCGTTGGGATGCACCGCCCTGCCGAGGCGCCGCGTGGCGAGCGTCGCGATCACCTCGTTGGCGTTCATGTTCGTGCTGGTGCCGGAGCCGGTCTGGAAGACATCGATCGGAAACTGCGCATCGTGCCGTCCGGCCGCCACTGCGGCGGCCTCCGCATCGATGGCGCCGGCGACCGCGGCATCGAGCAGCTCGAGGCGGGTGTTGGCGCGCGCGGCGGCTTGCTTGACGAGCCCGAGCGCGCCGATGAAGGCGCGCGGCATCGTCAGGCCGCTGATGGGGAAATTCTGCACGGCGCGCTGCGTCTGCGCGCCCCAGAGCGCCTCCGCGGGCACCTGCAGCTCGCCCATGCTGTCGCGCTCGACTCGAAAGGAACTCGTCATGCATCTGCTCCCGTGCCCGTCTGCGTTATGATAGCGCATGCCCGACTCTCGCCCCGATTCTCTTGCCCCTGATTCTCTTGCGGCGGTTGCCGCGCTCTCGCCCATCGACGGCCGCTACCGGACGGCCACCGAGCCGCTGCGCGATCTTCTCTCCGAGGCGGGTCTCATCCGGGAGCGTGTGCGGATCGAGGCCGCATGGCTCCTGCACCTCGCCGCGGCCGTGCCGCGGCTCGCCGGTGCCGCTCTGGCTCCGGCCGTGAGCGCGCGCGCACGCGAGCTGGCGCGCCAGCCGGATGCCGATTGCGCGCAAGCGGTGAAGACCATCGAGGCGGTCATCAACCACGACGTCAAGGCGGTCGAGTATTACGTGCGCCAACAGCTCGCGGCCGCGGGGGCGAGCGAAGCCTGCCTCGAGCTCGTGCATTTCGGCTGCACCTCGGAAGACATCAACAACCTGAGCTACGCGCGCTTGCTCGGCGAGGCGCGCCGGCGTCTGCTGGGCACTCTCGGGGAGCGGACGGCGGAGCTCGCCGCTCTCGCCCACCGCGAGGCGGACGTGCCGATGCTGGCGCGCACTCATGGCCAACCTGCCAGCCCGACCACGCTCGGCAAGGAAGTCGCCAACTTCGTCGCGCGCCTGCGCCGGGCGCAGCGGCGCTGGAGCGCGGTGGAGATCCTCGGCAAATGGAACGGCGCCGTGGGCAACTTCAACGCGCATCACGCCGCCCTGCCCGGCGTCGATTGGCCGGCGGTGAGCCGCGGCTTCATCGAATCCCTGGGCCTGGTCTGCAACGCCTACACCACACAGATCGAGCCGCACGACTGGATCGCGGAGTACTGCGATGCCGTCGCCGCGGTCAACGTCGTGCTCCTCGATCTGTGCCGCGACTTCTGGGGCTATATCTCCCTCGGCTATCTCAAGCAACGCGCGGCCGCGGCCGAGGTGGGCTCCTCCACCATGCCGCACAAGGTCAATCCCATCGACTTCGAGAATGCCGAGGGCAATCTCGGCATCGCCAACGCTCTGCTGCGCCATTTCGCGGACAAGCTGCCGATCTCCCGCTGGCAGCGCGATCTCACCGACTCCACGGTGCTGCGCAATCTGGGTGTCGCCCTCGGCCATACCTTGGTGGCCTGGCGTGCATTGGGCCGCGGCCTCGGTAAGATCGATGCGGACGCTGGATCGCTCACGGCCGATTTGGAAGGCGCGTGGGAGGTACTCGGTGAGGCCGTCCAGACCGTCCTGCGCGCAGCTGGGGTCCCGGGGGGCTACGAACGGCTCAAGGAGCACACGCGTGGACGCGCGATTGATGAACGTACGCTCGCGGAGCTGATCGACAGCCTACCCCTGCCTGCCGAAGAGAAGCGTCGGCTGAAGACGCTGCGGCCGCTCGATTACACCGGCCTGGCGGCCCGCCTGGCCCATGAAATATGACAAATGGCGCGCGGACGCTCCTGTCGGAACTGAGAACCACAGCTCGGTTTTAACTCATTAACCCAGGCTAAGCGCCTGAATTCGTGATGGATTCGACAACCACCGGGTGAGCGCCCTCACTAAGATTCGTGAGCCTGCCAAGATTGCAGGCGAAGACGGCAGGCGCCGCTCGTGGCTGAATACGGGGAAACACAACGCAATGGCGCGCTGGCACAGCTGGCCAACGCGCGCTACTCGCCGGAATCGAACACCGGCAAAGGGGGCCGTGTGGCCCGGGGCATGGATATGCTCACCGTACTGACAACCCTGGCGGAAGTGCGCAGCGCGGTCTGCCAGGTGGCGGCCTCGGCGCAGCGGCTCATCTCCATCTACACCCCCGATCTCGAGCCGGATCTCTACGATCAGACGCCTTTCCTGGAAGTGATCAAACACTTCGTGCTCGCGCGCAGCTTCGCCAAGGTCCGCGTCCTGCTCGGCGAGCCGACGCGCGTCATGCGCGACAGCAACCGCTTCGTGGCCATGGGGCGGCGGCTCTCGAGCTGCATCGACATCCGCTATGTCGCGGCGGAGGCCCGCCAGCGAGCCTCGGCCTATCTCATCGCAGACGACCGGGCCATCGTGTACCGCATGCGCGCCGATACCTGGGACGGCGTCGCGGACATCAACAATCCGCCGGTCGCGCGCCTGTACCTGCAGGAATTCGATCAGATTTGGGATTCCAGCGCGCCCGAGCACGGGCTGCACGCCGTACGCCGCGTATAGATCGGCTTCCGCCCCCGACGGAATATAATTCCGTCCATGTCCGATCCAGAGATTACCGTCGCGGCCGTGACCGAGACCGACGGCCGCTTTCTCGTCGTCGAGGAGCGCATCGATCAGCGCCTCGTCTTCAATCAGCCCGCCGGACACGTCGAGGCTGGCGAGACGCTGCTCGAGGCCGTGGTCCGCGAGGTGCTCGAAGAGACCGCCTGGCTCTTCACGGCGAACGAGCTCGTCGGGGTCTACCTCTGGCGCCATCCCGTCACCGGCCGCACCACCAAGCGTTTCGCCTTCACCGGCGTAGTCACGGATCACCGTGACGGACAGCAGCTGGATGAAGGCATCGTGGGCACGCATTGGTTGACGCGGGCCGAGCTCAAGTGGCGCGAGCCGCAGCTGCGCAGTCCTCTCGTATTGCGCTGCGTCGATGACTATCTGGCCGGGCGGCGTCAGCCGCTTGCGAGCGTGGCGGCTCTCGACCTCGGCTCGGCGCTCGAGATCGCCGCGGTCGGACTCTCGTGATCGGACGGATGTCGTGAGCAGTCGTGTCATCGTTGGCCTTTCCGGCGGCGTCGACTCCGCCGTCGCCGCCCTCCTCCTCAAGGAGCACGGCTGGGAGGTGCACGGCCTCTTCATGAGCAATTGGGAAGAGGACGACGACGGCTACTGCACGGCCGCGCAGGATTTTCAGGATGCGCGCGCGGTGGCGCGCGAGCTCGGCATTCCGCTGCATCGCGCGAGCTTCGCGGCCGAGTACCGCGAGCGTGTGTTTCAGCATTTCCTGACCGAGCATGAGGCCGGCCGCACGCCCAATCCCGACGTGCTCTGCAACCGCGAGATCAAGTTCGGCGTGGCGCTGCGGCACGCGCGGCGGCTGGGCGCAGCTCGATTCGCGACCGGTCATTACGCGCGCATCGTCCAGGGGCCCGCGGGCGCGGAGCTGCACAAGGCGCGCGATGCGGCCAAGGATCAGAGCTACTTCCTCCACGCGGTCGCCATCGGGGAGCTGGCCGAGACGCTGATGCCGATCGGCGAGCTCGCGAAGGGCACAGTGCGCGAGCGCGCCAGGCAAGCGGGACTGCCGGTGTTCGACAAGCCCGACAGCACCGGCATCTGCTTCGTCGGCGAGCGTCCCTTCCGCGAGTTTCTCGGCCGTTTTCTCGCCGACCGGCCGGGCGCGATCGAGTCGGCCGACGGCGAGAGCCTGGGAATGCACCGCGGCCTCGCCTTCTACACCCTGGGGCAGCGCGAGGGACTCAAGATCGGCGGCCGTCCCGGACGCGCGGAGCTGCCCTGGTTCGTAGCGCGCAAAGACGCAGCCCGCAACGCTTTGGTCGTCGTACAGGGGCACGATCACCCGCTGTTGTACAGCGCGGCGCTCAGCACTGGCCCGATGCACTGGCTGAGCGGCAAGCGCGGCGAGCCGTTTCCGTGCTCCGTCAAGGTGCGCTACCGGCAGGCAGACCGGCCCGCCGTGCTCGAGCCGCGGCCCGACGGCAGCGCGCGGATCGCCTTCGAGGAGCCGCAGCGCGCGGTCACACCGGGGCAGTACGCTGTGGTGTACGAGGGTGACAGATGCCTGGGAGGCGCCGTAATCGCAGCCACCGAGGCTTCTCATGCGCTGCGCGCCGAGAAGCTCGACCTGAAATCAATTTCAGGCCGCGAGCCTATATAATCCGCGCCGCTCACCCAGCGGAGAGATTCCCCTCATGACGAACAGCTTCAAGGCGCGCTCGAGCCTCGCGGTCGGCAATCGCTCGTACGAGATCTGGAGCCTGGCGGCACTGCCGCCGGACAAAGTGGCGCGGCTGCCCTACTCGCTCAAGGTGCTGCTCGAGAACCTGCTGCGCTTCGAAGACGGCGTCAACGTAACTCGCAACGACATCGAGGCGCTCCTCGCCTGGGATCCTGCGGCGACACCGTCGCACGAGATCGCCTTCACCCCCTCGCGGGTCATTCTGCAGGACTTCACTGGCGTGCCCTGCATCGTGGATCTCGCGGCCATGCGCGATGCCATCGTGCGTCTGGGCGGAGATGCCGAGCGCGTCAACCCGCTGGCTCCCGCCGAGCTCGTCATCGATCACTCCGTGCAGGTCGATGAGTACGGCGGTCCCGGCGCCCTCGACGCCAACACGCGCATCGAGTTCTCCCGCAACGTGGAGCGCTACGCGTTCCTGCGCTGGGGCCAGTCGGCGTTCCGCAACTTCGCCGTCGTGCCGCCGAGCACCGGCATCGTGCACCAGGTGAATCTCGAGTACCTGGGCCGTGTCATTTTCGACGCGGAGAAAAACGGCGCGCTCAGCGCCTATCCCGACACGCTGGTCGGTACCGATTCGCATACGACCATGATCAATGGCCTCGGCGTCCTCGGCTGGGGTGTGGGCGGCATCGAAGCGGAGGCGGCCATGCTCGGCCAGCCGATCACCATGCTCATCCCGCAGGTCATCGGCTTTCGCCTCAGCGGACGGCTGAGGCCCGGAGCCACCGCCACCGACCTCGTGCTCACCGTCACCGAGATACTGCGCAAGAAGGGAGTGGTCGACAAGTTCGTCGAGTACTTCGGCGACGGCCTCGCCTCGCTGCCGCTCGCCGACCGCGCCACGATCGCCAACATGGCCCCGGAGTACGGCAGCACCTGCGGCATCTTCCCCATCGACGAGGAGACCATCCGTTACCTGGAGCTCTCGGGACGGCCGCGGGAGCGGATCGACCTCGTCACCGCGTACGCCAAGCACCAGGGACTGTGGCGCAACCAGGGCGAGAAGCCCGCGCAGTACACGGACGTCCTCGAGCTGGATCTCGGCACCGTCGAGCCCAGCCTCGCCGGCCCGCGCCGGCCGCAGGACCGCGTGCCGCTCAAGTCCGCCAAGAGCACTTACGAGAGCAACGCCAAGAAGGCCGCCGAAGAACGCACCACCCGCAATGCCGCCGCGAATGCGGGCTCTCAGGGCACGGCGAAGGTGACGGTCGACGGTTCGAGCTTCGAGCTCGAGGACGGCGCGGTGCTGATCGCCGCCATCACCAGCTGTACCAACACCTCCAACCCCTCGGTCATGCTCGGCGCGGGGCTCCTCGCCCGCAAGGCGCGCCAGCGGGGCCTGAAGGCGAAGCCATGGGTGAAAACCAGCCTCGCCCCCGGCTCGCGCGTCGTCACCGACTACTTCAAGCGCGCGGGAGTGCTCGACGATCTCGCCGCGGTCGGCTTCGACCTCGTCGGCTACGGCTGCACCACTTGCATCGGCAATTCCGGGCCGCTGAAGCCCGAGATCTCGGCCGGTGTGAAGGCTGGCGACATCACCGCCTGCGCCGTGCTCTCCGGCAACCGCAACTTCGAGGGTCGCGTGCATCCGGAGGTTCGCATGAACTTCCTCGCCTCGCCGCCGCTCGTCGTCGCGTACGCTCTCGCGGGCACCCTCGACCTCGATCTCACCACGGAGCCCCTCGGTACCGGCAGCGATGGCAAGCCGGTGTACCTCGAGGACATCTGGCCGAGCGATCAGGAGATCCAGGAGCTGCTGACGCGCTCCATCGACTCGAAGATGTTCCAACAGAGCTATGCCAGCGTGTTCGCCGGGGATGAGCACTGGAGCGGCATAAAGGTGCCCGCCGGCAAGCTCTACACCTGGGACGCCAAGTCGACGTACATCCAGAACCCGCCCTACTTCGACGGCATGACCCGCACGCCGCAACCGCTCAGCGACATCCACGCCGCCAGGGCGCTCGCCGTGCTCGGGGACTCCGTCACCACCGACCACATCTCGCCGGCGGGCAACATCGCGAAATCCAGCCCCGCGGCACGGTACCTCATCGAGCAGGGCGTGAAGCCCGCCGACTTCAACTCCTACGGCGCGCGGCGCGGCAATCACGAGGTGATGCTGCGCGGCACGTTCGCCAACATCCGGCTGCGCAATCAGCTCGTCCCGGGTGTCGAGGGAGGCGTGAGCATCCACCTGCCGAGCGGCGAGCAAGCCTCGATCTACGACGTCGCCATGCGTTACGAGGCGCAGCACACGCCCCTCATCATCCTCGCGGGCCGCGAGTACGGCACCGGCTCTTCGCGCGACTGGGCGGCCAAGGGCACGATGCTGCTCGGCGTGCGCGCCGTCATCGCCGAGAGCTTCGAGCGCATCCACCGCTCGAACCTCATCGGCATGGGCGTGGCTCCCCTGCAGTTCCAGCCGGGAGAGAGCGCGAAATCCCTCGGATTGAGCGGCCGCGAGGTATTCGAGATCACCGGGCTCGCACGCAGTGATGCCAGGGAAGTCACCGTGAAGGCGACACCGGCCGACGGCGGCAAGGCAGTCTCGTTCAAGGCGCGAGTCAGGATCGACACGCCGAAGGAACGCGAGTACTACCGTCACGGCGGCATCCTCCAGTACGTGCTGCGGCAGCTCGCCGGCAGCGGCCACGCAACCTGAGCCAACAGACCGTCGCGACGCGCGGGTTGAGGTTGCGGACGGCTCATGCGTCTGGCTGTGTTCGATCTCGACGGAACGATCACGCGGCACGATACGCTGGTGCCGTATGCGCTCGGCTTCGTGATGCGCCGCAGGCCGTGGCGGCTGCTCGCCCTGCCGCTCGTGCTGCCCGCGGTGCTCGCCCATGCGCTCGGCCTCATCGATCGTGGCGGGCTGAAGTCGGTTTTCATCCGCGCCACGCTCGGCGGTTGTGAGCGCAAGGCTCTCGAGCGCTGGACCGCCAGGTTCGTCGCGCGCCTCCTGCGCCATGGCGTCTTCGCGCAGGCGCTCGAGGCGATCCAGGCGCATGCGCGCCTCGGCGATCATCTCGTTCTCCTCAGCGCGAGCACCGACCTTTACGTGCCCGCCATCGCGCATGCGCTCGGATTCCACGAGGTCATCTGTACGGGCGTGCGCTGGAACGGCGAGCGCCTGGCCGGCACCCTGACGACCCCCAACCGCAGGGGCGAGGAGAAAGCGCGCTGTGTCGCGGCGTTGCAGGCGCGCTTTCCCGGCATGGCATCGGTGGCGTACGGCAACGCGGCGAGCGACCTCGAGCACCTGAAGCTGGTCGAGCGCGGGGTTCTCGTCAACGGCTCGGCGGCCGCGCAGCGCATGGCCCTGCGCGAAGCAATCGGCTGCACGGATTGGCGATAGGACACCGCTGCGCGGCGCACACGGACTACATGGAGGTGCGGATCTGCCAGAGCTCGGGGAAGAATTTGAGCTCGAGCGCCTTGGCGAGATAGGACACCCCGCCGGTGCCGCCGGTGCCGGGCTTGTAGCCGATGATGCGCTCCACGGTCTTCAGGTGATGGAAGCGCCACAGCTGGAACTTGTGATCGAGGTCGACCAGCCGCTCGGCGAGCTCGTACAGGTCCCAGTCCTTCTCCGCATTGTGGTAGACGCCGAGCCACGCGCCGGCGACCTGCTTGCTCGCACGATAGGGCTCGCTGAAGTCCCGTGTCAGATGATCCTGCGGGATGCCATAGCCACGGCGGCTCAAGAGCCGCAGCGCCTCGTCATAGAGCGACGGTGACTCGAGGGCGCGCTGCAGCGCCGCGTAAGCCTCGGGGTCGCGCTTGTGGACCGCCAGCATCTCGGCGTGCTTGTTGCCGAGGAGGAACTCGAGCATGCGGTACTGGAAGGACTGGAAGCCCGAGGAGCGCCCGAGAGCGTTGCGGAACGCCGAGTACTCGAACGGCGTCATGGTCGAGAGCACTTCCCAGGTGGAGATGAGCTGGGTCTGCACCCGCGAGACGCGCGCCAGCATCTTGAAGGAGGGGTCGAGGTCGTCGCGCCGCACGCACTCGAGGACGCCGCCGAGCTCGTGCAGCATCAGGCGCATCCACAGCTCCGAGGCCTGATGCACGATGATGAACATCATCTCGTCGTGCTCGAAGGAGAGCGGCTTCTGCGCAGCGAGCAGCTTGTCGAGGTGCAGGTACTCCCCGTAGGAGAGCGAGGAGCCAAGCTCCCAATGGATGGCCTCGCCGCTGAGGTCCACCCGCTCCGACTTGTCGTAGCGTTTGCCGCTCATGATGCCTCGTCGCCGAAGACCCAGTCGGGCACGCGCCGCCAGCCATCGAGCAGCTCCCTGTCGAGGCTGCGGTACTCCGGGCAGTGGCGCGCCACGCAGTGCCAGAAACGGCGCGAGTGATTCATGTGCTGAGTATGCGCGAGCTCGTGGACCATGAGATAGCGCACCACCGCCGGCCGCTGGAAGAGCAGGCAACAGTTGAGACTGATGGTGCCGCGCGTCGAGCAGCTTCCCCAGCGCGTGCGCTGCCGGCGGACGAGCACGCGCTGGTAGCTGAAGCCGAGCTCGCCCGCACATCCGGCCAGGAGTGGCGCAAGCACCTGCCGCGCGCGCTCCGTCAGCCAGCGGCGCAGCACCTGGCGCACCGACTGGCCGTTGCCGGCGCCGCCCGCGAGGGTGAGCAGGCCCGCGCCCGCTGCGGTGATCCGCGCCCTGCGCGGGCCGTCGACGAGACGAATGCGCCAGGTCTCCTCGCACGCCGGCAGCGCGATCTGCGGCGGCGGGAAAGGCACCGGGGGACCCGCCCGGCGGCGCGCCTCTTCGCGCTTGCGCTCGATCCACGGGCGATGCCTCTCGAGGAAACGCTCCACCGCGCGCGCCGAAGTCCTGAAGGGCACCACCACTTCCACACGGCCGGTGTGAAATACGCGCACCGTCAATCGCTGCGCGCGCTGGCTCTCGCGGACGCTCCACCCTTCGGTGGCGTCCTTGTCGGACCATAACGGCAACTGGGACGTTACCATATTGGAAAATCATGCACCGTGGCGGCAGAATCCCTGGCCACCCCATAATACCAGTCGAAGGCGCGGCGTCTGCGGCGCGTCCGGCCAGGAGATGCCGTGCCCGAGAGCCCACCGATCCTCGAAGTCCACAATCTCGTCAAACAGTATCCTGCCGTCACCGCCGTGGACGGCGTCTCATTCGCGGTGCCCGAAGGCACCTGCTTCGGGCTCCTGGGACCCAACGGTGCCGGCAAGACGACCACCATCGAGATCATGGAGGGCATCCTGCCGCCGACCGCGGGCGAGGTGCGCTACCGGGGCGAGCGTGTGGGCGGGCGCTTTCGCGAGGAGGCGGGCATCCTCTTCCAGAAGACGGCGCTGCAGGAATTCCTCAGTGTGCGCCAGAGCGTGACGCTCTTTCGCGGCCTGTACGAGCGCGGCCTGGATGTCGATGAGGCTCTCAGGCTGTGCGCGCTCGAGAAGCTCGCGCACCGCGACAACCGCAAGCTCTCGGGCGGTCAGCAGCAGCGCCTGCTGCTCGCGATCGCGCTGGTGAACGATCCGAAGGTGCTGTTCCTCGATGAGCCGACGACCGGCCTCGACCCGCAGGCGCGGCGCAATTTCTGGGAGCTGGTCGAATCCATCAAGGCGCGGCGCAAGACCATCATCCTCACCACCCACTACATGGAGGAGGCGCAGCTGCTCTGCGACGAGATCGCCATCATGGACCGCGGGCGCATCATCGCGCAGGGCGCGCCGCAGCAGCTGCTGCGCGAGCACTTCGCCGAGGTGCTCCTCGAGCTGCCGCGTCATGAGTTTCCCGAGGCCGCGCGGCGGCTGCCACTCAAGCTCATCGACGCCAGCGACCGTGTGGAAATCAGTACGCACGATCTCGACGGTACGCTGCGCGCACTGATCGATGCGCAGGTGCCGCTACGAAATCTGCGTATCCGCCCCGCTAATCTCGAAGACCTGTTCCTCGAGCTCACGGGTAAGGAGCTGCGCGCATGATCAAGCGACTGCTGTCCGTCTGGCATGCGCGTAATCTCGAGTTCCTGCGCGACCGCCCCACTCTGGTGTTCACGTTGCTGCTGCCCGTGGGCGTCGTGATCGGGATGGGGTTCATCTTCGGCGGGCCGCCGCGGCCACTCTTCAAAGTGGGCGTGCTGGGCACGAGCGTCGCCGCCCATGCAAATCCCTTCCTCCACGAGCGTTACGTGCAGTTCGTGCCGGTCCAGGATCAGGCCGCCGGCCTCGTCGAGGTGACTCACCAGGAGATCGATCTGCTCCTCGATCTCGACGGCACCGCGCGCTACTGGGTCAACACCGATTCGCCCAAGGGCTATATCGTCGAGAAGCTCCTCATCGCCGAGGACCCTGGCGCCCGGCGCCAGCCGGTCACGGGCCACGCGATCCCCTACGTCGACTGGCTCTTTCCGGGAATTCTCGCGATGAACATGATGTTCAGCTGCCTCTTTGGGGTAGGCTACGTCGTGCTGCGATACCGCAAGAGCGGGTTCCTCAAGCGCCTGCATGCGACGCCGCTCACGGCGTTCGAGTTTCTAACCGCCCAGGTGCTCTCGCGCCTGAGCCTCATACTCTTCGTCACAGTGGTGCTCTATGTCGGGATAGGCGCCATCATCCACTTCCACAGCGCCGGGAGCATCGCCCTCCTGATACTCCTCGCCATCATCGGCTCGCTGTCGATGATCGCGCTCGGTCTCACCATCGCCGCGCGATTCTCCAGCGAGGAGCTGGTCGGCGGCCTCCTGAACCTGCTGACCTGGCCGATGATGCTCCTCTCGGGCGTCTGGTTCTCGATCGAGGGCTCGCCACGCTGGGTGCAGTGGGTGGCGGAGATCTTTCCGCTGACGCAAGTGATCGAGGCGGCGCGCGCGGTGATGCTCGATGGCGCCGGTATTCAGCGGATCACGCCCAACCTCGTCTATCTCGTGGTGACGACGCTCGTGTTCCTCGCGTTCGGCGCCTGGTCGTTCCGCTGGAGGGTCGATTGAAACAATCCAAGCGCTTCTTCAGCGACAACACCGCTTCGGTCTGTCCGGAGATCCTCGCGGCGATCGCGGCGGCGAACCACGACCTCGCGGTCGCTTACGGCGATGACCCGTGGACACAGCGCCTCGACGAGGTGCTCGGCGAATTCTTCGGCGCCGAGGTGCGTGCTTTCGCGGTGGCCACCGGCACCGCGGCCAACTCTCTCGCGCTCGCGACCCTGACGCCGCCCTATGGGGCGATCTACTGCCATCCCGAAGCACACATCGCGGTGGACGAATGCGGGGCGCCGGGCTTCTTCGCGGGCGGCGCGCAGCTCGAGCGGATCGAGGGCGAGGACGCGAAGCTCACCGCCGCGGCGCTGGCCGCGACTCTCGATGCCTATACGGTGTCGCTGCACGGCGTACAGCCGGCTGCGGTCTCGATCAGCCAGGCGACCGAGCTCGGTACCGCGTATCGTCCGGCCGAAGTCGCCGCCCTGTGCGAAGCGGCGCATGAGCGCGGCCTGCACGTCCACATGGACGGCGCGCGCTTCGCCAATGCCGTGAGACACCTCGACTGTCATCCCGGCGATGTCACCTGGCGGGCCGGCGTGGATGTGCTCTCGTTCGGCGCGACCAAGAACGGCGCTGTCGCCGCCGAGGCCGTGGTGTTCTTCCACCTGGGGCTGGTGCGCGACTTCGAGCTGCGGCGCAAGCGCGCCGGCCACCTGCTGTCGAAGTCGCGCTTCGTCGCGGCGCAGCTCCTCGCCTACGTCGAGTCGGGTGTCTGGCGCCGCAATGCGGAGCACGCCAACGCGATGGCGCGCCGCATCGCTCAGGCTGCCGGCAAGCGCCTGCTGCATCCGGTCGAGGCCAACGAGGTGTTCATCGAGCTCGGCGTCGCGGGCAAGGCCGGCTTGCGGGCGGCGGGCTTTGAATTCTACGATTGGGGCTCGCCCGCCTCGGGCGCCGCCCGCCTGGTCGCCTCCTGGGATCAGGACGAGCGCAACGTCGAGGCGCTGTGCGCCGCTCTGACCACGATGTAGGAAGCCGACCTCATGGCCGCAAGAGAGTCCCGCATGCTGGCGCTTGGCACGCCGGCCCCGGATTTCGCCCTCGCCGATCCGAGCGGCAAGCGCTTCGCGCTGCGGGACTTTGCCGGCTCGCGGGGGCTCCTGGTCGCCTTCATCTGCAATCACTGTCCCTTCGTCAAACACCTGCTCGACGGCCTGGTGGAGTTCGCGCGCGAGTACGGCCCCAAGGGCATCGCGATCGTGGCGATCAATCCCAACGACGCCGTGGCGTACCCGGAAGACAATGCGCAGAACATGGCACGGATCGCCGCCCAGAAGGGGTTCACGTTTCCTTATCTGGTCGATGATACCCAGGCGGTGGCGAAGGCGTACCAGGCGATCTGCACGCCGGATTTCTTCCTGTTCGACTCCGCCCGCAAGCTCGCTTACCGCGGCCAGTTCGATGCCAGCAGGCCCGGCAACGGCCTGCCGGTCACGGGCGGCGACCTGCGTGCGGGCGCGGATGCCCTGCTCGCGGGCAAGCCCCTCGGGAAGCAGATCCCGAGCGTCGGCTGCAGCATCAAATGGAAGTCAGGTGAGGCGCCCGACTGGGCGTGAGTCCTCAAAGCTCCCGCAGGCCGTCCGTCACCCGCATGCGCGCGGCGCGCAGCGCCGGGAAGAGCCCGCCCACGAGCCCGATGGCGAGCGCCCACTTGAGGCCGCCCAGCAACAGCGCGGGTGTCACCCGGAACTCGAACACGACCTGACTGAAGTTCGCGCCCAGGGTCGAGGCCGTATAGTTGTCGAACAGCGCCCAGGCGATCGCCGCACCGATGATCCCGCCGGCAAGCGCCAGCAGCAGAGTCTCGATCAATACCGATACCACGACCGGGCCGCCCCGGAACCCGAGGGCGCGCAGAGTCGCGATCTCGCGAGTGCGCGTGGCCACGGCCGCATACATGGTGTTGAGCGCGCCGAAGATGGCGCCGATCGCCATGATCACCGCGACCGTGGTGCCGAGGATGCGGATGGTGCGTGTCAGCAGCTCCGACTGGCGGCTGTAATAGTCGAGTGTCGAGGTGGCGTCGACCTTGAAGCGCGGATCGCTGGCGAGCGCCGCCTTGAAGGCTCCCAGCAGGTGCGGATCTTTCAACCGCACCGTGAGGGACTGGCGGCCGTCGCCACGGCGGTACGCCGAGGCGATGACATCGGCGTCGCCCCATAGCTCGGAGTCATGCTCGTCGCCGGAATCGAACGTGCCGACGACGGTCCATGGCTGTCCCCCGAGGTCGATCTTCGAGCCGATGGCCGTGTGCTCGAACTCCTTGGCGGCGCGCATGCCGACGATCAGCTCGCGCAAGCCGGGAGTGAAACGCCGGCCCGCGATGATGCGCACCTGGGGGCGCAGCGCCCAGGCTTCCTGACCGATGCCGCGGATCTCGACGTTGGCGTCCATCCCGCTGCTCTTCTTCGGCAGCGAGGCCACCACCACGAGCTCGGGCGAAGAGATCGGTTGACCCTGGGCGTCGCGCAGCACCTGCGGCTGGTTGCCGGCGATGACGGTGGTGTCGTGATCCAGGGCCGAGTTCATCTCAGTCTGCGAGCCGGACCGCAGCACGATGGCCGTGTCTTTGCTGCCTGTCTCCTGCAGCGTCGCCTGAAATCCCTGAGCCATGGCGAGAAGCGCCACCAGGACGCCGACCACCCCGGCGATGCCCACTACCACGACCGACGCGGCGCCGACGCGCTGAGGCAAGGTCGAGATGCCGACCTGCGTGACCGACCATGCCTGGCGGTTGGCGCAAGCGATGAGGACCACCGCCGTGAGCACCATCGGCCACCAGTGGAGTACGTGCGCTATGATCATTATTCGCCCTCACCGCCCCGAGAGCGCATCGACGATGCGCAGCCGCATGCCGCGTCGCGCGGGCAGCGCCCCGACCAGAAGCCCGATGACGACCATGAGCGCTATGCCGCGTAGCCACGCGCTCGTCCCGACGGGCAGCATCGGGATCTGCGGACCGAGCTTCGCGCGTATGCCGCTCACGGCGGCTCCGATATCGCGAGCCCCACCGCCCCTCCCAGTGCGAGCAGCAGCACCGACTCCGCGAGCACCAGCGAGAGGACACTGCGGTTGGAGAAGCCGATGGTCTTCAGGATCGCGAGCTCCGGGATGCGCTCGCGGACGGCCTGCGCCATGGTGTTACCCGTGAGAAGGATGAGCGTGAAGAACACCGCGCCCATGATCGAGCCCACGATGAGGCCGATGTCGGCGAACTGACTGACGAAGGAAGCCTGGAAGGCATCCTCGCTCTGCGTCTTGGTCTCATGGTCGGAATTGGCCGAGAGCGCATCGATTGCGTGCGCGACCCGATCCGCGTCCTTCGGCTGCGCCACCCGCTCGATGTACCAGCCCGCTGTACCACCGCCGAATTGCGTCGCCTGGTCGAAGTAGTCCCAGTTGAAAAAGAGCTGGCCTTCCTCGCCTTTCAGGCGCGAATCGTTGACGTGAAAGATGCCGACGAGGTCGAAGGTCCAGGTATTCGAGCCGTTCTTCAGCGGGAAGATGGTCGCCTGGATGGGGACCTTGTCGCCCACCTTCCAGCGGAAGTGGTCGGCGAGGGTCTGTCCCACCACGGCGCCGGAGCGGGTGTCGTGGAACGCGCGCAGCTCGGCCGCCGGCAGCACGAACTCCGGATAAAGGTCGAGGAAGTTGGGCGCCACCGCCTCGGTCACCAGCTGATTCTTCGGCTCCTGGTAGTAGCCGCCGAACCAGTTGGCATAGGTCGCCGCCCGCACCCCCGGCACCGCCTGGATGCGCATCAGCAGGCTCGTGGGCAGCGAGACCACCAGGCTCTGTTTGGACATCGTGATCAGGCGGCTCGCCCCGGCGACGTTGTGTCCGGCGTTCGCGAACGCCCCGCGCACCGAGTCGAGCAGGCCGAAGAGGAGGAACGCGGCGATGACGGAGAAGATCGTGAAGAGCGTCCGGGTCTTGCGCCTGAAGAGCGCCGACCAGACGAGATGCAGGTATTTCACGAGGCCGCCCCCGCCACTGCCGCCGCCGCGGCCGCCTCGACCAGCGTGCCCTTGTCGAGGTGCAGGGTGTGACTCGCATACTCCGCCGCTTTCGGGTCGTGAGTCACCATGACGATGGTCTTGCCGTGCTCGCGATTGAGGCGTTGCAGCAACGTCAATACTTCAACCGCCGACTGCCTGTCGAGGTCGCCCGTCGGCTCGTCGCAGACGAGAAGTGTCGGGTCGGAAACGATGGCGCGCGCGATGGCGACACGTTGCTGCTGGCCGCCCGAGAGCTCACCGGGCTTGTGCGCGGCGCGGTCGGCGAGGCCGACGAGCTCGAGCGCCACGGCCGCGTGACTGCGGCGCTTGGCCGCCGGCAGCTTGGTGAGCAGCAGCGGCAGCTCCACGTTCTTCGCGGCGGAGAGCATCGGCAGCAGGTTGTAGAACTGAAAGACGAAGCCGACATTCGAGGACCGCCAGCGGGCGAGCTCGCTCTGCCCGAGCCGGTCGATCCGCCGCTCCGCCACGGAAATGGTTCCGTCGGTCGGGGAGTCGAGCCCGCCGATCAGATTGAGGAGAGTCGTCTTGCCGGAGCCCGAGGGGCCCATCAGCGCGAGGAAATCGCCCTTGCCGATGTCGAGATTGACGTGATGCAGCACCTCGATCTTCTGTCGGCCGCGCGTATAGATCTTGCTCAGATTGCGGATCTCGACCAGTGGGCTCATGACAAATCACTCCCCTAACGGCGGCACCAGAATCTCGCATGCACGGCCATGTCCCAAGTGCGATTCATCATCCTTGCGATGTGACAGTTGTCACCTGGGCGGCCGGTCTTCAGCCATTATCCGATTTCACTGCGATGTGCGCACCGTCGTCGAGGCGCGCGGGCGGGGACTGCACGACGGCTGTCCCGCCGGCGATGCCCTGCACCGCTCGCAGATCGCCCTGGGTCTCGCCGGGCGTCACGTTTGCCGCGCGCGCCCTGTCGCCGTGGACCACGAACACCACCGCATGGCCGTCGCGCTGCACGACGGCGGAGGCAGGCACCCACACCGTGCCGGCGGGCAGTGACCCGGCGGCGGCGGGCTGTCCCGATGCCTCCTCCAGGAACGACACACGCACTCCCATGTCCGGCAGGATGCGCGGATCGAGCTTCTCGAACGCAACGCGCACCTTCACGGTCGCCTTGCTCTTGTCGGCCGTCGGCACGATTGCGATCACATGGGCCGGGATCTGCCAGTCAGGATAGGCATCGAGCACCGCCGCCGCGGGCTGCCCCGGCGTCACCCTGTGGATGTATGCCTCGTTCACATCGACGTCGACCTCGAGGGAGCTCATGTCGACGACGGTCGCGATACCGGCTGCTTCGAAGGTGCCGCCGCCAAAAATGGGCGAGATCATCTCGCCCACCTGGGCGGCTTTGTCGACCACCACCCCCGTGAACGGCGCCTGCACGATCGTGTAATCGACCTGTACTTGCGCTGCCTGCACGCCGGTTCGGGCCACGGTCACGGTGCGCTGCTGCGTGAGCACCTGCGCCGCCAGGGTGGCGGCCTGAGTCCGGGAGGTCTCGTATTCCTGCTCCGACACGAGGTGCTGACCGACCAGCGCCAGGTCGCGCGCCAGGTCGCGCCGGGCCTGCGCGAGCTGCACCTGATACTGACTCAACTGCGCCTGGGCGGCCGCCAATTGCGCGTTGGTCTGGTTGAGAGCGGCCTGTTGCGCGCTGTCATCCAATCGCGCCAGCACCTGCCCGCGATGAACGTGCTCGCCTTCCTCGAAGTACACGTGGGACAACTGTCCGGCGATCTGCGAGGAAACCGTCGCCTCGCGCTCCGCCGTGACGTAGCCGGTCGCTTGCAGGATTGCGGTCGGCGCGGCGCTGGCGGACGCGGCCACCGCAGTCGCCTCGCTCACCTCGATCGCGCTGTTGCGGGTGAAAAGGAATACCGCCGCCGCGGCAATGACGGCCACGGCGATACCGCCCGACAGCCACCATTTTCGGTGGCTCGCGCCGGTCTCCTCGCGCTCTGATCGGTCGATCCTGAGCTGATGGATCAGGTGAGTCTTGTCGGAATCCGCCGCCATCCCCCGTCTCTTCCGCCTCGGTTATCCGGAGACGATCTCCGCCATGAGCCGCTGCGCCTGCGTGAAGTGCGGCGCGATGAGCAGTGCCCGCTCGAGCACGTTGCGCGCCGCGAGAGTCTCACCGAGACCCAGATAGTCCCGCGCCAGATCCGTGAACGCATCTGCGGCGCCCCATCCCGGCAGGCTCCGCCCCTGCGCGCCTTCGCCCTCGAATGCGGTTACCGCCTGCTGCATCAGCCGGAACTCCTGTTGCGGGTCGCCGCCGAAGAGCTTGGGGCGGTCGCGGGCGGCCAGCGCGGCGAGCAGGAGCACACGCGGGTTGTCCGGCGCGGCCTTCAGCGCCTTGTCGATGCGCGCGAGACTCCGGGATCCGGCGAGCGGCGAGCGCCACGGATCGAGATCGCTCTGCAGGGCGTAACAGGCCGACTGCAGCGCCAGCGCCTCGGCGGAGCCGGTATCGAGCACGAGCACGCGATTGAGCCGCTCGATGCACCGTTGCGTGAAGGGCCACGCCCGCGACTCGTCATCCTTCGCAAGCAGCGCCAGCCTGTAGGCGAGCAGCGCCGCGTAATAACCGCGCCACTCCTCGTCATTTGCGTCGGCGCCGGCCGTGCCGCCCGCCGGGAGCGCGCCGGCCAGGGCGATGAGATCCGCCGCATCCTGCCGAAAGTAACTGCTCTCGATGCGACTCTCGATCCGCAGCCAATGCGTGCCCGGCGAGGCGATTCCCGCCGCAGCGCTCGTCGGCGCCGCGGCAGCCGCTATCGCCGGCGTCGCCGTCAGCAGGGCGACGAGCAGGAGCCGCGCCGCCGGCCGCAAACGGCCGCCTACAGTAGAATGCGTCGCAACCATGGCTGAGAACGATAGCACAGGCACGGCGCCGCCCGCCCTGCAACGGTCGGCGCCAGCCCAGCCGCATACTCTCGCGCCGCTCATTGACATCGGCATCAATCTGGCCCACGACAGCTACGATGCGGATCGCGGTGCCGTGATCGCGCGGGCCGAGGCCGCGGGTGTGGTGCAGATGGTGGTCACGGGCGCCTCCGCCGCGAGCTCCCGCGCCGCAAGCGCGCTGGCCCGGCAAAATTCCGGCAGGCTGTTCGCCACCGCGGGCGTGCATCCGCATCACGCGACGGAGCTCACCTCCAACGTCCTGGCGGAGCTCGGCGAGCTGGCGGCCGCGGCGGAAGTGGTCGCCGTGGGAGAGTGCGGCCTCGATTACTTTCGCAACTACTCGCCGCATGCGGCCCAGCAGGAGGCCTTCCATCGGCAGCTCGAGCTCGCCGCGAGCTGCCGCAAGCCCGTGTTCCTGCACCAACGCGAGGCGCACCAGGACTTCATCGCCATCCTGCGCGAGCATTGGCCAGCGCTCGCCGGCGGCGTGGCGCACTGCTTCACCGGCGGCGCCGCGGAGCTCGAGTGTTATCTCGAGCTGGGGCTTGCCATCGGCATCACCGGATGGATCTGCGACGAGCGGCGGGGCGCGCACCTGCTCGATCTCGTGCGCCGCATTCCGGCCGACCGGCTGCTCCTCGAGACGGACGGTCCTTACCTGCTGCCGCGGGATCTGCGCCCGAAGCCGCCCTCGCGCCGCAACGAGCCGGTGTATCTTGCGCACATCGCAGCCGCCGTGGCCCGTGCCCGCGGTGAGCCGGCCGACTCGCTGGCCCGAGCGAGCACGCGGGCCGCGCGGCGGCTCTTCGGAATACCTGAAGCATAGTCTAGTAAATTCTCGTAACCAACTGAAATTCTGTGCATAAGGGAGACGCTACTGTGGATCTCGAGCAACTGCGTGCCACGATCGCCGCCACTTGGCGCAGCTCCATCGTCGAGTGCCTCACGGCCTACGTGCGCATCCCGAACAAGTCGCCCATGTTCGATCCGAAATGGGAGGCCAACGGTCACATGGAGGCCGCGGTGCAGCTCATCGCCGACTGGTGCCGCGCGCAGCCTGTGCCGGGCATGCGTGTCGAGGTTCGCCGGCTTCCCGGCCGCACGCCCGTGCTCCTGGTCGATGTCCCCGGCGAGCTTGCGGGCACGGCGCTCCTTTACGGCCACCTCGACAAGCAGCCCGAATTCACCGGCTGGCTGCCGGGCCTCGGCCCCTGGGACCCCGTATTGCGCGACGGGAAGCTCTATGGCCGCGGCGCGGCAGATGACGGCTACGCCGTATTCAGCTCACTGACTGCCATCGCAGCTCTCAAAGCGCAGCGCGTGGCACTTCCCCGATGCGTCCTGCTGATCGAAGCATGTGAAGAGAGCGGCAGCGTGGATCTTCCAGCGCATCTCGCGTCTCTGGGAGACGCCATCGGCGAGCCGTCACTCGTCGTCTGTCTGGACGCGGAATGCGGTAACTATGACCAGGTGTGGTGCACGACGTCTCTGCGGGGGAATCTCGTCGGTCTCCTGCACGTGCGGGTACTCGACGAGGGCGTGCACTCCGGCATGGCGACCGGCATCGCACCGACACCGTTTCGGATCGTCGAGCAGCTTCTGGCGCGGCTGGAGAGCCCGATCAATGGCTCGATTCTGCTCGATGAGCTGTCGGTTGCCATCCCGAAAGACCGGCGTGCGCAGATCGAGGCGGCGGCGGCCGTGCTCGGCGAGTCGGTCGCGGGCAAGCTTCCCTGGGCAGCGGGCGTGCGCCCGGTCTCCAACGACCCGGTGGAGCTCCTCATCAACAGCACCTGGAAAGCAACGTTGGCGGTGACAGGCGCCGACGGCTTGCCGGCAACCGGGTCGGCGGGCAACGTGCTGCTGCCCTCACTGACCTTCAAGCTGTCGCTGCGGCTGCCGCCGACCTGCGATCCGACACGCGCCGCGCGCGCCCTGAAGGATGCTCTCGAGGACAATCCGCCGTACGGCGCTCAGGTTCGATTCGAGTCGGGATCGGCGGCGCCCGGGTGGAACGCTCCGGCCTTCGCGCCCTGGCTGGAGGAGTCGATCACGCGCGCCTCGCAGCGCATCTACGGACGCGAAGCGGTTCACGTGGGATGCGGCGGCACCATCCCCTTCATGGGCATGTTGGGGGAGCGGTTCCCGCGCACGCAGTTCTTCATCACCGGCGTCCTCGGCCCGCACTCCAACGCCCACGGGCCGAACGAATTCCTCCACGTCGATTACGCGGAGAGGCTCACCGCCTGCGTGTCACTGGTGCTGGCGGATCATGCCCGGAACCTGGGGTAATTCGGGCGCCGGCACCACCTCTACCGCATGTGCGCCATGTAGCTCGGCTTCACGGCGTCCTTGATCTTCTCCCACCCCTCGCGAAAGCCGCTCGCGCCCCCGGCGCTGTGCTCCATGGCGGGGAACTCCGCCCGCAGCGCATCGATCATCAGCGTCCACTTGGGCAATCCCTTGGGAAAGCGCCCGCGCCGGGTGAACACCACCCTGCCTTCGACGGGCACCTCGCCCGAGATCGCCTTGACGGCGGCGATGCGATCATAGAGGCCGCTTTGCGGATTGGTGAAAGTGGATCGCCGCGGGCCGTCCATGACGGTCCAGTCCGCCATCTGGTCGCCGCCGAAGATGTTGCCCCGTACGTCGCGCAGGTCGACGACGAGGACACCGCGGGAAGTCAGCAGCAGAAAGTCGACGTGAAAGCCGCCCCCCATTCCATCCGGCACGAGCACGTCGATGACATGGTCGGATCCGGTCGCGGTCACCGCCGTGCGCAGCGACTTGCGGGCGCTGTACTGCCGGTACCAGCGCCACAGCCAGGAGATACCGAACCCCAGCCCCGCGGCGATCGCGATGAGAACCCACGCGGTGAGCGGCAGCTTCTCTATCTCGTCCACGTCAACTAACCTCCGATACCCGACTGTCCCGCAGCGCATCGCGAAGCGATGCCAGGCTGGCATCGATCTCCGTGCACTGCGAGGGTCGTGCGAACAACCTGGCCAGCGATTCCGGCACGGCCACCTCGCGGCCGATCAGTGGCTCGACGATCTCACGGAATTTCGCCGGGTGCGCCGTGCCTACCAACACCCAGCGGCCACTGTCGCGGCGCTCCGCCGGTAACCTCGCATGCGCCTCGGCCGCCGTGGCTGTGTGCGGGCACCAGACCTGGCCGAGCTCCCGGTAACCCGTCCGTATGCGCGCGCGGATGGCCTCGTCCTCCACGGTGCAGGCGCTCACCGCGGAGCGGATCTCGCTCAGCTCCGGATAGAGCGACCGCAAGCGCTCCATGTTGCTCGGGTTGCCGACGTCCATCGCGGACGCCAGGGTGGCAACGCTGGCACGCGGCCGCCACTCGCCAGTGTCGAGAAAATCGGGCACCGTGCGATTGGCGTTGTGCGCCAGCACGACATCGGCTATCGGCAACCCGAGCCGGCGAGCCCAGATGCAGGCCACCGCGTTGCCGAGGTTGCCGCTCGGCACGACGAACGATGCCCGCTCGCCGTGAGTTCTGAAGACCGCGAGGCTCGCCGCCGCGTAATACACGGCCTGGGGCAACAGACGCCCCAGATTGATGCTGTTGGCCGACGAGAGCGCCCTCTCCTCCTGCCATTGGCGGTCGAGGAACGCCTGCTTGACGAGGCGCTGACAGTCATCGAACGTGCCGCGCACCGAGAAGGAGCGCACGTTGCCGCCCCAGCAGGTGAGCTGCCTTTCCTGCGTGGGGGAAACGAGCCCCTTGGGAAAGAGCACTCCCACCTCGATTCCGGGACGGCCGTGGAACGCCGCCGCAACGGCCCCGCCGGTGTCACCCGAGGTGGCGACCAGAATCGTGAGGGGGCGCGCTGTCCCGCCGCGCACGCGCGGCAGACAGGCGGCGAGAAAGCGCGCACCGAAGTCCTTGAACGCCGCTGTCGGGCCGTGGAACAGCTCGAGCACCGCGAGCCGGCCGCTGCCGCCGAGCGCGACCACCGGCGCCGGGAAGTCGAACGCCTCGGAAGTGATCGCGGACAGAGAAGGCGCGAGCGGGTCACCCGCGACGAAGGGCGCCAGCAGTTTTGCCCCGATGCCCGCCAGGCTCTCACGCACCGTGAACGAGCCTGCCTGCAGGCGCGGCCATTCGGTCGGGACGTAGAGTCCGCCGTCCAGCGCAAGTCCCTGCGCCAACGCCTCGCCGAATCCAGCGGCCAGCTGCTCGTCGCGAGTGCTCTTGAACCGCATCTCAGCCGGACTCGATGACACGGGCACCCTCCGCCCCGACGTCCACCAGCCACTCATCGACGTTGACCGCGGCGGCCGCGAACTCGCGCCGCATGGCCTCGAGCACCCGATGCGCGTCTTTCGCCAGCGACCAGGCGAAGAGTGTGGGCCCGGCCCCGGAGATCGAGCAACCGAGCGCGCCCGCCTGCATGGCCGCGAGGCGCACCCCCTGAAATCCCGGTATCAACGCCTGACGCTGCGGCTCGATTACGACGTCCTCGAAAGAGGCGCGGATCATGTCGAGATCGTTGGTATAGCAGCCTGAGATGAAGCCGGCGAGATTGGCGGTCTGCCAGACGAAATCGGAGAGCTCGACGCTGCGCTTGAGGATAGCCCGCGCGTGCCGTGTCGACAGGAACATCTGCGGATGCACGATCACGGCGCGGACGCCCTCGGGCACCGGAATCTGCTTCACCCGCGGATGATCGATCCCGACGGTGAGCACCAAACCGCCGAACAGCGAAGGGGCGATGTTGTCGACGTGCAGGGAGCCGCTCGCCACGGCCTCACCCTGCATCGCAAACTTCAGCAGCTCGAGCTTGCTGCAGGGGTGCGGCAACAGCGCATTGGCCGCCACGACCGCGCCGACGGCCGAGGCCGCCGAGCCGCCGAGGCCGGAGCCGAGCGGAATGCCCTTGTCGATCCGCATCGCGAAGCCGAAGCCCGGGTGCAGCGCCTCCTGCATGGCGAGCAACGCACCGCCGGCGGTGTTCTGCGCCGGATCGCTCGGCAGCTTTCCGGCCACACCCGTGACGTCGGTGATCGTGACACCGCGCGCCTCCGTGCGGGTCACCGTGACGCGATCGCCCAGCGCCGCCACCGAGAAACCGAGGATATCGAAGCCGATGGCGACGTTGCCGACAGACGCTGGCGCGAAGGCGGTGGCCCAGTTCGCGGTCGGACTCAAAGTCGCGCTCCGAGGTACGCGCAGAGGCGCAGGAGATCGGCGAAGATGCCGCCGGCCGTGACCTCGGGGCCGGCCCCCGGCCCCTGGACGATGAGGGGATTGTCGCAATAGCGGCGGGTAGCGAATCGCACTACGTTGTCGGTCAGCGCGATGTTGGCGAAGGGATGCTTCCCATCGAGCTCCACCAGGCCCACGGTCGCCACGGCAGATGCTGCCCGTGCGCCGGCGGGTTGCGCGCCGGAAGCGCCCTCGCAAGCCAGCCGGCCGAGGTAGCGCAGCACTTTGCCGCGCGTGCGGGCGCTCTCGAGCCGCTCCCGCATCGCCGCATCGTGCCGCGGCAGACGCGCCATGAACTCCTCGATGGAGCCGGACTCGAGTCCGGGGGGCACCAGGCTCTCGACCTTGACGTCGGCGAGCTCGAGCTCGAGGCCCATCTCGCGTCCGAGGATGATCAGCTTGCGCCCGACGTCCATGCCCGAGAGGTCGTCGCGCGGATCAGGCTCCGTATAGCCTCGCTGCCGGGCGTCGCGCACGATGTCGGAGAAGGCCGTGCGGCCGTCATAGATGTTGAAGAGATAGGCGAGCGTTCCCGAGAAGATTCCCTCGACGCTCGTGATCTCGTCCCCCGTCTCCCGCAGGTCGCGCAGGGTATGCACCACCGGAAGTCCGGCGCCGACGGTGGCTTCGTACAGATAATGCGCGCCGCCGGCGCGGCGCGCCTCATGCATGGCGCGATAGTAAGCGAGGTCGGCGCTGTTGGCTTTCTTGTTGGGTGTCACGATGTGCACGCCGGCGCCCAGCCACTGCGCATAGCGGCCCGCGATCGCGGCGCTCGCCGTGCAGTCGATGATGACTGAATGCGGCAGGTAATCGACGTGCACGTGCTCGACGAAGCGGTCGAGGTCGGCCGCGACACCCCGCTGCTCGTACTCCCTGCGCCAGTGCTCGAGCGGGATGCCGGTCTCGGCGAGCACCATCCGCTGGGAGCCGAGAATGCCGCGCACCCGCAGGTCGATCTTGAACTGCTCCCGCAGGCGCGCGCACTGCGAGGCGAGCTGATCCAGGAACACTCTGCCCACCGTGCCGGGGCCGATGACCCCGATCGACACGGTGTGCGGCGAGAGATATAGGCCGGAATGGATGGCGCGCAACGCCCGTGAGGCGTGCCGCCCATCGACCACGACGGAGATGTTGCGCTCCGATGCGCCCTGCGCGATCGCGCGTACGTTGACGCTTGCCGTGCCCAGGGAGTTGAAGACTTTCGCCGCCACACCGGGCGTGCCCGCCATCCCATCGCCCACGATGGCGAGGATGGCGAGGTTCGGATCGATCTCGACGCTCTGGATCTGGCCCTCCTTCAGCTCCCGCTCGAACGCCTGGCGGACCAGCGCGGCGGCGCGCTCGCCCTGCTCGTGCGGGATGGCGCAGCAGATCGAGTGCTCGGAGCTGCCCTGGGAGATCATGATGACCGAGATGCCCTCTTCGCGCAGCGCACCGAAGAGCCGGTGCGCGGTCCCGGGCACGCCGATCATGCCGGCGCCCTCGAGATTGATGAGGGTCACGCGGTCGATGCTGGCAATGCCCTTCACCGGCAGCGTCGAGGTCGGCTGAGCGCAGATGAGCGTGCCCGGCTTCTCCGGTGCGAACGTGTTGCGGATCCAGATGGGAATGGCTCCGCCCACCGCGGGCGCCATGGTCTGCGGGTGGATGACCTTCGCCCCGAAGTAGGCGAGCTCCATCGCCTCGTTGTAGGTCAGCGAGTCGATGACCGTCGCATCGGGCACGCGGCGCGGATCAGCCGACAGGACGCCGTCGACGTCGGTCCAGATGTGGATCTCGGCGGCATCGAGCAGCGCGCCGAAGATCGAGGCGGAGAAGTCGCTGCCGTTGCGGCCGAGCGTCGTCTGCACGCCGCGCGGGTCCGAAGCGATGAAGCCGGTGATGATCAGAGTGCCCTTGAAGTCTCGGTCCACCAGGTCCGAGAGATTCGTCCGCGACCGCGCCCACTGCACCGCCGGACCCAGGCTGCCCCAATCGACGACCACCACCCGCCGGGCGTCGATCCACTGCACGGGACCGCGCTGGCTGCCGCGGCTCTCGTAGAAGCGGTAGAAGAGCTTGGTCGACCAGATCTCGCCGTATCCGGCGATGAGGTCGCTCACGTTGCGCGCCGCGGACCGCGTCAGTTTCACCGTGTGGAGGATGCCCTCGAGGTCGTGGCAATCGCGGTCGAAGCCCGCGAGATACAGTCGCGCGGACTCCGGGCTGAGGAGCGTCTCGGCGATCTCCGCATGGCGCGAGCGCAGCGCGCCGAGCTCCACCCGGTAGCGGTCGTCCTGGCTCTCCGCCAGCGCCACGAGCCCGAGCAGGGCATCGGTGACGCCCTTGCAAGCGGACAGCACGACGCCGACGCGCGCAGCCGGCAACGAATCGATGATCGCGGCGACACGGCGGAAACAGCCCGCATCGGCGACGCTCGAGCCGCCGAATTTGTGCACGACCCAGGGGGCGGAATCGGACATGGATTGGAATGGACCAGAGGAAAGGCCGTGCGACTCTACTGACCAGCCCGAATGCGCGCAATGGTCGGTAAGAGGGCCGGGCGGGCATAATCTGCCGCAATGGATTCCGAACTCGGTCCCCTCCTTCCCCTTTTCGACCGCGAGCGCGCGGCCGGCCGCGCCGCGGCGCTCGGCGTTCTCGTGCAGACGGTGGGCTCGACCTACCGTAAGGCCGGGGCGATGCTACTCATAGCCGGCGACGGCCAGTATGCCGGGCTGCTCTCGGGGGGATGCCTCGAGGGCGACCTCGGGGAGCGCGCGCGGGCGGTGATCGCGACCGGCCGCGCCGCGCTCGTGACCTATGATCTGCGCAACTCGGACGATCTCGTCTGGGGCCTCGGTCTCGGCTGCGAGGGCGCCATGCACATCCTGCTGCTGCGCGTCGGGCCGCGGGAGGAGTGGCAGCCGCTGGCGCACATGGCGGCGGCATTGGCCGGGCACACGCCCACCGCCGTCGCAATGGTGTCGGAGTCGCAGGAAGCCGATATTCCGGCAGGCGCGCTCTTGCTGCCGCCAGCCTCGGGGGAGTCTGCGCTGGCTCTGCCGCGGTCGCTGTCCGCGAGCGGGCGCGCGGCCCTCCTCGAGCCGAGCATCCTCGCGGCCCTCACGGCGGCGGCGGGCGCGCAGAAGGTCGGCAGGCTCGAAGGACCGGACGCCCGCTGGAAGCTGCTGCTGCTGCCCCTCTCCCTGCCACCGAAGCTGCTCATCCTGGGCGCGGGGCCCGACGCCCTGCCGGTGGTCGACTTCGCGGCGCGCCTGCATTGGCGAGTGACGGTGGTCGACCATCGACCGGCGTACGCGGTAGTGCCGCACTTCCCGTCGGCGGAGCGAGTACTGCTCGCGCGTCCGGATGAGATTGCGCAGGCTCTGGATCTGCGGCAGTTCGCCGCGGCAGTGGTCATGAGCCACCATCTGCCGTCGGACCTGGAGTATCTGCGGGTGCTGGGCGCGAGCTCCCTGGCCTATGTCGGGCTGCTCGGCCCTCCCGCGAGACGTGAGAAACTGCTATCGGAGCTGGGACCGGAAGCCGAGCTTCTGCGGTCCCGTCTGCGCGCACCGGTGGGCCTGAACCTGGGAGGCCGCGCGCCGGAGGCCATCGCGCTTGCGATCGTCGCCGAGATTCACGCATTCGTACACGGTAAGCAGCAGGCGAGGAGCGGTAATGAATGAGGTCGAGATCATCCGCTCTCAGCTCGCCGTGGAGCAGTCGCACGCGGCGGAGGTCGTCAATGCGTGTGCCGTTGTGTTCGCAGCGACGGGTGCCGCCGCAGAGCGCGCCGAGGCAACAGCGCTCTTTCGCGAGGCCTGCGTCAGCTATCTCGTCTGGGTGCTCGCGCGATTCGAGGAGCGCGATCAGACCCTGACCGAGCTGCTCGCCTTCCGCCAGTCGGGTGCCAACGGCCCTGCGGCTGCGAGCGCGCGCCATCTGGGTGGCCTGCTCACCCGCTCCGGCGGGAGCCGCGAGGCGCTGTCGCGGCTGGAAGCCGCGCTCGGCGCGGGCGAGTCGCAAGGCGCGGCCGCTCTCTGGCAGGAGTTCGCGCGCTTCTTCAACTCCGCATGGGCGCCGCGGCGCGCCGCGCTCGCGGGTGCGTTCGCCGAGCATCTCGGTGTCGTCGACTTGCGGGCCGTGTGCGCCATCGATGCGGATTCCATCCTGGATGAGCGCAGTCGGTTCGCGCGAGTCTCGGCTCTGCTGCCCGCCGGAATCGAGCTGCGCAGTACGCTGAGCCCTGGCACGGCATGAGCATCATCGAGAGCGACGCCTCGAGCCTCCATACCATCGTGCTCGCGGCGGGCGCGTCGACCCGCTTTGGCTCCGCCAAACAGCTGGTGCGCATCGGCGACCGCCCACTGCTCAGCCTCGTTGCCGGCAGGGCCGCAGAAGTCGTCGGTCATGCGCTCATCGTTGTGCTCGGGGCAGGGGCCGCCGAGCTCGCGCCGCTGCTCAAGCACTCGCCCGGCTCCGTGGTGGTCAATCGGGACTGGCGCGAGGGGCTCGCCAGCTCGATCCGCGCGGGGGTTGCCCGGCTGCCGCCCTCATGCGCGGGCGTGATGTTGGTGTTGGCGGACCAGGCATGCGTCACGGCAGAGGATCTGCGCAGGCTCGCGGGTGCCTGGCGCCGCCAGCCCCTGAGCGTCGCGGCCGCGCGCTATGGCGCCACCGTCGGTGTGCCCGCGATCTTCCCGCAACATCGCTTCGGCGAGCTGAGCGAGCTCACGGGCGATACCGGTGCCCGGGCGCTGCTCAGGCGCCATGCCGACACTCTGGTGAAGGTGCCGATGGCGAGCGCGGCGTTCGATCTCGATACGCCGGATGACCTGCTGGAGCTCAACAGGTCTTAGCGCCCCGCTCAGCCTCGGGGTGGGGGAAGTTGTCCGACTCATCCTCGCCCGCGCGCGGCGCCAGACAGGCCCAGTCCTTCTCGAGCACGATCCGCAGCTCGCCCGCCGCCAAGGGCTGGCTCGCGCTCAGGGTGACCTGATCCGTGCCGCACCAGCGCTCCGAGAGCTGGCGCGGGACTAGAATATCGATTAGGTTTGATGCGTAATTTGCTGAAATTACGCTATTTTTATTGTCGATGCGCAGCCGGTACTGGAGCGCCGAGCCGCCCGGGAAGGAAATCCTGTCCACGACCTCGCCCTGTTCGGCGAGCGCGCGCATCTCGCCCTGGGACAGCCGCAGCCGCAGCGAGTCACCTTTGATTCTGAGCTTCACCGGAGCGGTCCTCCATCTGCCTGACTGCCCGGGATTATCGCACTCATAACCCCCGGCGCGGACTACCAAACCACACGGTATTTAGCGCCTCGCGCCCTGCCGCCTATAGTCCCCTGCCATGTATCGCTACGATCACATAGACCGCGCGCTGGTCACACAGCGCGTCGAGCAGTTCCGGGATCAGACCCGCAGGTATCTCGCGGGCGAGCTCTCGGAGGACGAGTTCCGTCACCTGCGGCTGCGCAACGGACTCTACCAGCAGCGCTTTGCGCCCATGCTGCGCATCTCGGTGCCCTACGGCCTGCTCGAGTCGGCCCAGCTGCGCAAGATGGCCCGCATCGTGCGCAAGTACGACAAGGGCTACGGCCACTTCACGACGCGGCAGAACATCCAGCTCAACTGGCCGAAGCTCGAGCAGGTGCCGGACCTGCTGGGGGAGCTCGCCGAGGTGCAGCTCCACGGCATCCAGGCCTGCGGCAACGATACCCGTAACATCACGGCCGACTACCTGGCGGGCGTCGCTGCCGATGAGCACATCGATCCGCGGCCGTACTGCGAGCTGCTGCGCCAGTTCATCACGCTGCACCCGGAGTTCTACTGGCTGCCGCGCAAGTTCAAGTTCGCCTTCACGGGCGCGGCGGTGGATCGAGCGGCGAGCCGCACCAACGACGTGGCCGTACACATGGTGCGTCGCGTGGACGGAGCGATCGGCTATCGCTTCTTCGTCGGCGGCGGCCTGGGCCGGCAGCCGCTGCTGGCCCAGGAAATGAATCCGTTCGTGCCGGAGTCGGACCTGCTGCGCTATGCGACCGCGGTCCTGCGCACGTTCAACCGCTTCGGGCGCCGGGACAACATCCACAAGGCGCGCATCAAGATCGTGCTGCGCGAATGGGGCATCGAGCGCTTCCGCGCCGCGATCGAGGCAGAGTACGCGAAGATCAACGCGAGCATCGAGGGCGAGGAGCTGCTCCTCCTGCCGGAAGACATCGAGCGCATGCGCGGATATTTCAGCGCACCCGCCTACGAGCCGGCGGCGGAGGCCGGCACCGACGTTGCCGCCCTGGCCGCGCGCGATGCGGGTTTTGCCGCCTGGATCAAGCGCAATGTCCGCGCGCACAAGATGCCGGGCTACCGGGTGGTCTTCGTGTCGCTCAAGGCCCCGGATCATGTGCCGGGCGATTGCACCGCGGAGCAATTCGAGGCGCTGGCCGACATCTGCGATGCGTACAGCTTCGGGGAGCTGCGCTCCACCTACGATCAGAACCTGGTGCTCGCCGATGTCGCGGAGCGCGACCTGCAGGAGGTCTGGCGCAGGCTGGATGCGGTCAAGCTGGCAACGCCCAACATCGGGTTGGTCACCGACATCGTCAGCTGCCCGGGACTCGATTTCTGCAGCCTGGCGAATGCCGGCTCGATCGGAGTCGCGCAGGACATCTACCGGCGGTTCGACACGCTGGACGCGCAGTATGAGATCGGTGCGATCCGCATCACCATCAGCGGATGCATGAACGGTTGTGGGCACCACAGCGTCGGACATATCGGCATTCTCGGCGTCGATAAACACGGCGAGGAGTGGTATCAGGTGACGCTGGGCGGTAGCCCGGGCAATGACGCTGCGATTGGCGAACGTATTGGACGCGCGCTGGCGCGAGATGAGATCGCAGATGGCGTCGAGCGGCTGATCCGCGGTTATCTCGATTTACGTTGCGACGAGGACGAGACCTTCATCGAGTGCTACCGGCGGGTCGGCATGGCGCCGTTCAAAGCGCTCCTCTATCTCAACGAATCCGAGGCGGCCGCGGCATGACGGCGACAATTCTGCACGCGGGCAACCTCGTCCAGGATGATTGGGCGGTGCTCGAAGATGGCCGTACGGAGATCGTGTCGTCGGGCGGCAACGTAATCGTGACGCTCGCCCGCTGGAGGGCGGATCGGGAAGCGCTGCTCGCGCAGCATGCCGCTGTCGGCGTGCTGGTGCCCAACACGGCGGACATCGAGGCCGTGCACCCCGAGATTGCCGATCGGCCGCTGATCGCGCTGCAGTTTCCGACCTTCACCGACGGACGGGCGCTGTCGCAGGCGGTGGTGCTGCGCAAGCGGCTCGGATTTCGCGGCGAATTGCGCGCCCTCGGCGATGTGATCCGGGATCTGGTGTTCTGGCTGGGACGGTGCGGGTTCGACAGCATCGTGCCGCGCAAGGACCAGAATCTGGAGTCCTGCCGGGCGGCGCTGACCGAGATCACGGTGGCGTATCAGGCGGCCGCGGATGCGCACACACCGGTCTGGAAACGAAGACGCGGGCAACCCGTCGTGCACTGAGCGGAATATCCCGCCACGGAGCTTGGGCGGGCGTCCGCTACTTTACCGGCAACTTCACATCCGCAAACATCTCCGCAACCTCTTCCGGGCTGCTCGCGCGATGGGCGCGCTCCACCAGGCGGCGGTCGAGATGCGGGGCGATGAGCTGGGCGAAGTCGTACATGTACTTGCGCAGCAGCGTGCCGCGGCGGAAGCCCAGCCACGTCGTGTGCGAAGGCAGCAGGTGCGAGGCGTCGATGACGGCCAGGTCTGGGTCGTTCTCGTCCACGGCCATATGAGCCACGATTCCGACGCCCATGCCCAGCCGTACATAGGTCACGATGACGTCGGAGTCGCGGGCGGTGATCGCTACGTTGGGTGTGAGGTTGGCCTTGGCGAAGGCGTCGATCATCGAGGACGGGCCGGAGAAGCTGAACGTGTAGGTGATGAGGGGATACGCGGCGAGGGCCCGGTAAGTGAGCTTGCCCGCGCTGGCGAGCGGATGATCGCGCGGCACGATGACGACGCGGTTCCAGCGGTAGCAGGGCAGGATCGTCAGGTCGGAAAACAAGCGCTCGGAGCCGGTGTTGATCGCGCAGTCGATGCGGTCCTGAGCCGCCATTTCCGCGATCTGCTCCGAGGTCCCCTGGTGCAGGTTCAGGCGCACATTCGGGTACTTGGCGAGGAACTCACGGATGACCCCTGGCAGGACATAGCGGGCCTGCGTGTGGGTAGTGCCGATCGAGAGGCTGCCCCTGCCCTCGTCGCGCAGCTCCGTCGACAGCGCCCTGATGCTCTGGGCCTCCTGCAGGATCCGCAGGGCCCGCTCGATCACCTGCTGGCCCGCGGGAGTGATGCGGGTGAGGTTGCGGCCTTCGCGGACGAAGATCTGGAAGCCGAGCTCGTCCTCGAGGAGCTTGATCTGCTTGCTCACCCCGGGCTGCGAGGTATGCAGCTTCTGCGCCGCAGCGGTGATGTTGAGGCCGCTTTGGGCCACGGCGGCCAGATAACGTAACTGGTGCAGCTTCATGGGGCAGAGACTAGCGCAACCCTGGCCGTGCCCGCGACCCTTCTAAGGGGGTAGAACCATAACCGCCCTGCAGTGCTTCAGAAGAATTCATTCGTTCTGCGGCTGCAGGGGGCTGGCTATAGTTGCCCGCACCATGGGTGACCTGCTGAATCTCGATCTCGAACAGAAGGCCGTGGCCGTGCGCGAGCGGCTCACCGCGGCCGTGGCCGCGCATGGTCGGGTGGTCTACTCGAACAGCCTCGGCGCCGAAGCGATGGTGCTCACCGACATCATCTGGACGCACGTGCCAGAGATCGACATGTTCAGCATCGACACCGGGCGGCTGCATCAGGAGACCTACGATCTGCTGGAGAAGCTCGAGCGGCGCTACAAGCGCTCGCTCCAACTGGTGTACCCCGACGCGCAGGCGCTGCAGCAGCTGGTCTTCGCACAGGGCATCAACGGCTTCTATCACAGTCTGGACGCACGCCTCGCCTGCTGCCACGTGCGCAAGGTCGAGCCTTTCAAGCGCGCTATCGAGGGTTATACCGCCTGGGTGACGGGCGTGCGGCGGGAGCAGTCGGCGACGCGCGCTCAGGCGCAGGCGGTGGAGTGGGACTCGGAGCACGGCCTGTACAAGCTCAGCCCGCTGCTCGATTGGAGCGAGGCGGAGATCTGGCAGTACATCCGCGCGCGCAAGCTGCCGTACAATTCCCTGCACGATCGCCAGTTCCCGAGTATCGGCTGCTTTCCCTGCACCCGTGCCATCCAGCCGGGCGAGAGCCGACGTGCCGGCCGCTGGTGGTGGGAGCAACCCGAGTCTCGCGAATGCGGCTTACATCCCAGAGTGCGCCATGCGGTCGCGCAGGCCTGACAGACGCTCCGGCCCCGATGGACTATCTGCCGGTCTTTCTGCAGCTGCGCGCGCGCCGTGCGGTCATCGTGGGCGGTGGGCGCATCGCCGGGCGCAAGGTGGAGCTGCTGCTGAGGGCCGGCGCGCTCGTGACGCTGGTCGCGCCGCACCTGCACGAGGATCTCCGTAGCCGCGCAGCGGCCGGCGAGCTGACGCATCTTTCCGAGAGCTTCGTCCCCGTGCATCTGGACGGTGCCGTCGTCGTAATCGCTGCTACAGGCCTCAGGGACGTCAACGCGGCAGTCTCCGAAGCCGCGCGCCAGCGCGGTGTGCCAGTGAACGTCGTCGACGACGCTTCGCTTTCAACCTTCATCTTCCCGGCCATCATCGACCGCTCGCCGGTCATCGTCGCCGTGGGCTCGGGCGGCCACGCGCCGGTGCTCGCCCGCTGGGTGCGCGAGCGCATCGAGGCGATTCTTCCGGCGAGCCTCGGCGCGTTGGCGCGCTTCATGGGCGAGCAGCGCAAGAGCGTACACCGGGTGCTGGGTACCGCCGCGCGCCGGTCCTTCTGGGAGCGCATCGTGCGCGGCAAGACGGGCACCCGCGTGTTGGCGGGAGACGAGCCGGCCGCCAGGCGCGCGTTCGAGGCGGAGCTGTTGATTTCTCAGCTGACCACCTCGGCGGCGACCGGCGGCAGCGCGCTCGGCGAGGTGTATCTCATCGGCGCCGGTCCCGGCGATCCGGACCTCCTCACGCTGCGCGCGCTGCAGCTGCTGCAACAGGCGGACGTAGTGCTCTATGACAGGTTGGTTCCGGGCGCGGTGCTCGAGCGCGCCAGGCGCGAGGCGCGGCGGATCTTCGTTGGAAAGATGCCCCAGGACGCACACTCCCGGCCTCCGAGATCCGCCTCCGCGAGCGTGATCGCCCGAGGAAACGGCCATACACCCCAGGATGACATCCATCAGCTGATGATTCGCTTCGCGCGCGAGGGGCTGAAAGTGGCGCGCCTGAAAGGCGGCGATCCATTCATCTTCGGCCGCGGCGGTGAAGAAGTCGAAGTGCTCGCGCGCGCAGGCATCCCCTATCTCGTCGTGCCCGGCATCACGGCCGCGCTCGGCGCCGCGGCCGGCGCCGGCATCCCGCTGACGCTGCGCGGTCTGGCCCAGAGCGTGACCTTCGTGACCGGACATCTTCCGGAGGACGAAGCCCTCGACTGGAGCATGCTCGCTCGCTCGCACCAGACGGTCGTGTTCTACATGGGCGTCGGCAATCTCGCGCCGATCGTTGCCCGACTGCGCGCGGCTGGCGCACCCGACGGTCTGCCGGCGGCTCTCGTCGAGCGCGCGACATTACCCGAGCAGCGGGTACTCCGCGCTACACTCGCGCAGATTGCCGACCTCGCCGGCAGCGCGGGCGTATCGCCGCCTGCCCTGCTCATCGTCGGCGATGTCGTGGCGGCCGCGGCCGCCGCCGAGCCCGCGGCGCCGCCGGCGCCCGCTGCGGCCGAGACGGCTGCGGACCTGATTCAGCCCATTTGACGGGGGAGACATTGCGCATGCGCGAAGGCTTCGTCGGGTCGGTCGGCAACACGCCGCTGATCAAACTGCGGCGGCTGAGCGAAGAGACGGCCTGCGAGGTGCTCGGCAAGGCCGAATTCATGAATCCCGGCGGCTCCGTCAAGGACCGCGCCGCGCTCGCCATCGTGCTCGCGGCCGAGCGCAGCGGCGAGCTGGCGCCCGGCGGCACGGTCGTCGAAGGCACCGCCGGCAACACCGGGATAGGCCTCGCGCACGTCTGCAATGCGCGCGGCTATCGGTGCGTCATCGTGATGCCGGACAACCAGTCGCCGGAGAAATACCGGCTGCTCGAGATGCTCGGCGCCGAAGTCCACAAGGTGCCCACGGTTCCCTACAGCAATCCCAACCAGTACCAGAAGGTGTCGCAGCGGCTCGCCGCGAGCCTGCCGAACGCCATCTGGTCGAATCAATTCGACAACACCGCGAACCGGCAGGCGCACATCGACACCACGGGACCCGAGATCTGGGAGCAGACGGCGGGACGCGTGGACGCCTTCGTCGCCTCCACGGGCACTGGCGGGACCTTCGCCGGCGTGTCCGAATACCTGAAGTCTCGCCGGCGCTCCGTTCGCTGCGTGCTGGCCGATCCTCCCGGCAGCAGCCTCTATGAGTACGTGCGCAACGGCACGCTCAAAGCAACGGGCTCAGGCTCGATCACTGAGGGCATCGGCATCGGACGCATCACGGCCAATATGAAGGACGCCCCCACCGATGATGCCGTGCACATCGAGGATCCGGAGACCGTCCGCTTCGTTTACCGGTTGCTGCGTGAAGAGGGTCTTTTCCTCGGCAGCACGAGCGGCATCAATGTCGCCGCGGCCGTGCGCGTCGCACGCGAGCTCGGCCCTGGTCACACGATCGTCACCGTGCTTTGCGACGGCGGCGCGAAGTATCAGTCGCGCCTCTTCAATCCCGAGTGGCTGCAGGCGAAGGGCTTTGCGGGCGAGGCTGCGCAGCCTGCCGTGGGGCCGCCGATCACACTCGAGAAGGTCATGGTTGCCTGAATGGGCGCCGTGAGCCTGTCGCAGCAAGTCCTCTGGCTGATTCCGGTGGGATTCGTCGCCCAGATGGTCGACGGCTGCGTCGGCATGGGCTACGGCATCTCCGCCAGCTCCATCCTCGCCACGCTCGGCGTTCCGCCCATCATCACCAGCGCCACCGTGCACGCCGCGGAGGTGTTCACCTCAGGCATCTCCAGTGCCTCGCACGCCTGGTTCCGCAACCTCGACCGGAAGATCTTCTTGTCCCTGCTCGCGCCGGGGGTGGTCGGCGGCGTGATCGGCGCGACGATACTGGCGCACGTGCCGACTCACGCCATCCGCCCGTTCGTTTGGGCTTATCTCATCGTTACGGGGCTCTGCGTGGTGGGCCGGGTGGTTCTGAAGCGCCCTCCGCCGCTCACTGTCGGTGCGCCTGGACCCGCGTTGGGATTGATAGCGGGCTGTCTCGACGCCATCGGGGGCGGCGGCTGGGGAACCATCGTAACGTCGACGATGATCGCTCGCGGCATTGCACCGCGTTACGCGATCGGCACCGCCAATGCGGTGGACTTCTTCGTTGCACTGGCAACCAGTATCGCCCTGTGGACGCAGATGGGTCACATGCGATACGACATGGTCATCGCGCTCCTGATCGGTGGCGCAGTCGCGGCACCGTTATCGGCCTGGGTCACTCGCCACGTGCCGGCGCGTGCCGCGGCGACAGCAGTGGGCCTCGTCGTCACGCTCCTCGGCGCGGCCGGCCTGCTCAACACGCTGTTGCTGGGATGACCCGCCGCTGACGGGTCGATCCGGCCCGCTCAAGCGGCCGATGCCTCCGCCTTCTCCTTCTCGGCCTGGCGCGCAGCCGGCTTTGGGCTGTCCGCCGGCGCGGCAAGCGCGATCTCCAACGCCTCCGACACCCGCTCCACCCACACGAGCTCCAGCATCGAGCGGGCGCTCTGCGGAATGTCCTCGAGATCGCGGCGGTTGCGTGCCGGCAGTATGACCTTGCTGATGCCGGCGCGTGCAGCGGCGATGGTCTTCTCCTTGATGCCGCCGACCGGGAGCACGAGCCCCCGCAGGCTGATCTCGCCTGTCATCGCGACATCGGGCCGCACCGAACGGCGCTTCAGCAGCGAGGCGAGCGAGACGAACATCGCGACTCCGGCGCTCGGCCCATCCTTCGGGATCGCACCGGCGGGCACGTGGACGTGGATATCGCTCTGGTCGAAGAGCTTCGGATCGATGCCGAGCTCGGCGGCCTGTGCCTTGATCAGGCTCAATGCCGCCTGCGCCGACTCCTTCATGACATCGCCCAGCTGCCCCGTCAGGATGAGCTTGCCGCTCCCCGGCATGCGTGCCGACTCGACGAAGAGGATGTCACCGCCGACCGGCGTCCACGCGAGCCCCGTCGCCACGCCCGGCACCGAGGTCCGTTGCGCCACTTCGTTCTCGAAGCGGCCCGGCCCCAACACCTCGGCGACATCGTCCGCCTCGAACCGGACCTTCTCGACCTTGCCTTCGGCGATCCGCATGGCGGCGCGGCGCAGGAGCGCGCCGATCTGCCGCTCGAGGTTGCGGCATCCTGACTCGCGGGTGTACTCGCGGGTGATCCGCGAGAGCGCCGCGTCGGACAGGCTCACCTGCGCGGCGTCGAGGCCGTTCGCCTTCAGCTGCCGCGCGACCAGATAGCGCTTGGCGATCTCGAGCTTCTCTTCCTCGGTGTAGCCGGTGAGCTCGATGATCTCCATGCGATCGCGCAACGGCCCGGGAATGGTGTCGAGCACGTTGGCGGTGGCGATGAAGAGCACGTGGCTCAGATCGAACGGCAGGGCGAGATAGTTGTCGCGGAAGGTCGAGTTCTGCTCCGGATCGAGCACCTCGAGCAGCGCCGAGGCCGGATCGCCCTGGATGCTCGCTCCGAGCTTGTCGATCTCATCGAGCATGAATACGGGGTTGTGCGTACCCGCCTTGCGCAGCGCCTGGATGATGTTGCCCGGCAAGGCGCCGATGTAGGTACGCCGATGGCCGCGGATCTCCGCCTCGTCGTGCACGCCGCCCAGGCTCGCGCGCACGAACTTCAGGCCTAGCGCCCGGGCGATGCTCTGGCCGAGGGAAGTCTTGCCCACGCCCGGAGGGCCCACGAAGCAGAGGATGGGACTTCTGCCCTGGGGATTGAGCTTGCGCACGGCGAGATACTCGAGGATGCGCCGCTTGACCTTCTCCAGGCCGTAGTGGTCCTCGTCGAGGACGCGCCGCGCGCGCTCGATATCGATATCCTCCGCGTCCGCTTTGCTCCAAGGCAGCGCCACCAGCCACTCGAGATAGCTGCGCACCATGCCGTGCTCGGGGCTCGCCTCGTTCATGCGCTCGAGACGCTTCAGCTCCTTGCGGGCGTGCTCATCGACTTCCTCCGGCATGTGCGCCGCGGCAATCGCCTTGGCGAGCTCGGCGACGTCGCTTTCGCCACCCTCGCCTTCGCCCAGCTCTTTCTGCAGCTGATGCAGCTGCTCGCGCAGCACGGCCTCACGCTGCCGCTCCCCGAGGGCGGCGTGCGTCTGCTCGGTGATGTCGCGAGTGATCTTGAGCACCTCCACGCGATGGGCGAGCAGCGTCACCACCTTGTCGAGCCGCTGCTTGAGATCGACGGTCTCGAGCAGGTCCTGCTTCTCCTGTGGCTTCACGTCCATGAAGCTCACGATCAGATCGGCAAGCTGACCGGGGGAATCGATGCCCTGGATGGTGCGTGCCAACTCGGCGGGCACCTGCGGCAGCAGCGACAGGGCTTCGACGGCGCGCCGCTTGAGGAAGTCCATGCGCGCTTCGATGTCGGCGCCCCTGGTGTCGGGCTCCTCCAGGGTCTCGATGCGCCCCGCCAGGAACGGAGTCTCGCGCACGATCTGCGACAGGCGGAATCTGCTCTCGCCCTGGCATATCAGGTGATGCGCACCGTCGGGCGCCGTCACGTAGCGCACTACGGTGGCGAGAACGCCGACATCATAGAGGTCCGTCGGGGTCGGCTTTTCCAGGGTCGGATCCTTCTGCAGCAGCAGACCGACCTTGCGCCCGGTGCGTACGGCTTCCTGGGCGGCGGCGATACTCTCCTCGCGCCCGAGGGTGACGGGCAGAACGATGCCGGGGAACAGCACGACGTTGCGCAGCGCCACGATCGGCACGGTGTCGGCCGGCAGGTGTGGCAGCTCGATCCGCGGGGTTGCAGAGGTCTGGTCGGTATCCGCCATAAGTTATCTCTCTCTCTCCTGGGCCACCTGCCGGGTCAGCCGGACTTCGAGGCACCCGTTCTCGTAGCGGCTGGACGCCAACTTCAGCGGCACACCCGCCAACGGAATGCGACGCAAGAAGCGTCCGTGCGGGATCTCGAGACGCCGGATGACCGCGTCAGGGGAGCTAAGCTTGAGCGGACGCATGGCGCTGACAATGAGTTCCGTCGGCTCCAGCCTCAGGCTGATCTCTTCGGGCAGGACACCAGGAAGCGCGAAGAACAGGATCAGTCCGTCGGCAGTCTCCTGGATGTCGACCGGCGGCTCCCATACCGCCGCGTCGGCTCCCGGTCCCAGGTAGCGCAGGAACTGGCGTTGCAGGCGCTCGGCCCTATCCAGGACCTCGCACGCCTCCACCCACATCCAGCCGTATTGCCGCTCGCTGCTCATTCACTCACCGGGGCCGCAAAGACCGCGCCTGGAACTTACGATGTGGCCGGATATGGGCAAGTCAAGGTGCGTCCGGGCGGCCCCATGCGCTAAGGTCACGTCATGCTGTCACTGACCCCCGCCGAGCTCGACGCCCTGCGCCTGAGCCTCGAGATCGCTCTGCGCAGCGTCGCCTTCAGCCTGCCGCTGGCGGTGCTGGTCGGCTATCTTCTGGCGCGGAGCCGCTTTCCGGGCACCTTGGCGCTCGATGCCCTGGTGCATCTGCCGCTCGTGCTGCCGCCGGTGGCGGTGGGCTATCTGTTGCTCGTCTGCCTGGACAGCCGCAGTCTCGCCGGACAATGGCTGGCGAGGCATTTCGGGATCGAGCTGCCCTTCACCGCGGGCGGCGCGACGTTGGCGACGGCTGTCATGACCTTTCCGCTCATGGTGCGCGCCATCCGCCTGGCGCTCGAGAGTGTGGATCGGGGGCTGGAGGCCGCGGCGCGGACGCTCGGCGCCGGGCCCCTCGATCGCTTCATGTCGATCACACTGCCGCTGATGCTGCCGGGCATTCTCGCCGGGCTGCTCACCGCGTTTGCCGCCGGGCTGGGTCAGTTCGGCGCGGTGATCACGTTCGCGTCCAACGTGCCCGGGGTCACCCGCACTCTGCCCCTCGCGCTCTACAGTGTCATCCAGGAACCGGGCGGCGAGGCGGCCGCAATGCGACTGGCCGTGCTGTCCATCGCGCTCGGTCTGCTCGGGCTGGTGCTCGCGGAGCTCGTCGCCCGGCGGCTGTACCGCCTCCTGGGGCGCTGAACGTCCTCGCGGACATCCGAGCCACCACCATGCTGCGCCTGTGTGTCGTAAAACGTTGGGAAGGTTTCAAGCTGCGCGCGCAGCTCGACACTCCGACGCCCGGCGTCGTGGCGCTGTTCGGCCGCTCGGGTTGCGGCAAGACGACACTGATCAACATCATCTCGGGGCTCCTGCAGCCCGACGAGGGCCGGGTGGAGCTGGAAGGCGTGATCCTGACCGACACGCGAGAGCGTATCCGTGTCCCCGTCGAGCGCCGCCGTATCGGTTATGTGTTCCAGGACGCCCGCCTCTTTCCACATCTTGGCGTACTCGCGAACCTGCGCTACGGGTTGCGTCGTGCGCCGAAGGACAGCCGTTCCATCGGGCTCGACGAGGTGCTCGCCCTGCTCGGGCTGGAGCCGCTGCTGCAGCGCCGTCCATACCAGCTCTCGGGAGGCGAGCGCCAGCGGGTCGCCCTCGGGCGCGCCCTCCTCGCCCAGCCCCGGCTGTTGCTTCTCGATGAGCCGCTCGCGGCGCTCGATGCCGCGCGGCGGGAAGAAGTGCTGCCGTACCTCGAAAGATTGCGCGACCGGCTCGCCATTCCCATGGTCTTCGTCAGCCACCAGCTCGATGAGGTGCTCAGGCTTGCAACGCATGTGGCGCTGATGGAGGCCGGAGAGATCGTCGCGTCAGGCACGCTGAGCGACATCAGCCTGTGCCCCGAGCTTCGGGCCATCGTCGGGCCGGAGGCGGTGGGCTCCATCCTCGAAGGCGTTGTCATCCGCGTCGACTCCGCGCACGGTTTGGCAGACGTGCAGATAGGACGAGGCACTCTCCACATCAGTGTCCCAGACGCTCGCATCAATGCGCGAATGCGCATTCAACTCCTCGCCCGCGACATCATCCTCGCCACGGAACCTCCACGCGGACTGAGCGTTCGAAACGCCTTGGAAGGCGTCATCACAGAGCTCCGCGAGGATGTAGGTCAGGCCCTCCTGGTGAAGGTCGACATCGGCGCAGGCGCGGCGCTCCTCTCCCGCATCACCCGCAATGCCGCAGAAGCCCTCGGCATGCGAGTCGGCATGCGCGTCTGGGTGCTCGTCAAAGCCGTTTCCGCCCGCGGACACACCTACAACGCTGGCGAGGGCGCCAAGCGCTCCTGATCGTCTGGCGCGGCCTACGACCTTGCAGGCAGCGGGTTCACGCGTCCGGCGCCGTCTTTTCGCTCACCATGGTCAGGACGTCGTAGGCTGCAACGGTCTCTCCGTCCTGGTTGCTGATCAATGCGTCCCAACGCACCTCGCCATAACCCTGTCCGGCGCGCAGTGACTTTTCCTTGCAGGTGATGCGGACCCTGATGCGATCGCCGGGCTTGACGGGCTTGGTGAATCGCAGGGAGTCGATGCCGTAGTTGGCCAGCACGGGGCCGATCGGCGGGTCGACGAACAGGCCCGCCGCGGCCGAGATCAGCAGGTAGCCGTGGGCGACGCGCCCACCGAAGATCGGGTTGCGCCGCGCCGCGGCCTCATCCATGTGGGCGTAAAAGTGATCGCCCGAAAGGTCCGCGAAGCGCTCGATGTCTGCCACCGTCACTTCCCGCTCCGCGGAGTTGAAGGTGTCGCCGACGACGAGCGCGCCGAAAGGGATCCGGAAAGGATGAGCGCCGGGGTCGCGCTGGCGAGAGCCCTTGATCCAGCGACTGGTGACGGCCGTCAGTACATCGGGCGTTCCCTGAACCGCGGTGCGCTGCATGTAGTGCATGACGCCGCGTATGCCGCCCATCTCCTCTCCGCCACCTGCACGCCCCGGTCCGCCATGAACCAGATGGGGCATCGGCGAGCCGTGTCCCGTCGACTCCTTGGCGCAGTGGCGGTTGACGACCAGGAGGCGCCCGTGGAATGGAGCGAGTCCGAGCACGAGTCGCGCCGCAACGGTTTCGTCGGCGGTGAAAGCCGAGCCGACCAGGCTGCCGGCGCCGCGCCGGGCGAGTGCGATGGCGGAATCCAACCCGTCATACGACACCACGGTGCAGACAGGACCGAACGCCTCGACTTCGTGAATGGCCACGGCCCGCGCCGACTCCTTGCAGTAGAGCAATCTCGGTGCGATGAACGCGCCGCGATCCGCATCGGCGTCAGCGAGGTCGAGCCGCCCGCCATTGCCGCAGACGACTTCCGCCTCGCGCTCGAGCTTGGCCAGCTGCCCGAGAACCTCCCGCCGCTGGGCGAGAGAAGCCACGGGTCCCATGCGCACGTGTTCCAGGCGCGGGTTGCCCAAGACGACTTGAGCCAGCGCGGCCTGCAACGCCTCCACGACGTCCGCCGCGATTGCGGCGGGAACGATCGCCTTGCGGATGGCCGTGCACTTCTGTCCGGCCTTTACCGTCATTTCGCGCGCCACCTCACGCACGAACAGGTCGAACTCGGGGGTGCCGGGCGTCGCGTCCGGGCCCAACACGCAGGAGTTGAGCGAATCGGTCTCGGCGGTGAAGCGCACGGAATGATCGATCACCGACGGATGCGTGCGGAGCTTGCGCGCCGTCGATGCGGAGCCGGTGAAGGCAACTGCGTCCTGACACGTGAGATGATCGAAGAGATCGCCGACGCTACCGCAGACGAGCTGCACCGCCCCTTCCGGAAGGATGCCGGACTCGATGATGCGGCGGAATGCCAGCTCCGTCAGATAGGCCGTGGCCGTGGCCGGCTTGACGATCGCGGGCACCCCGGCGAGAAACGTCGGGGCGAGCTTCTCCAGCATGCCCCAGATGGGGAAGTTGAAGGCGTTGATGTGCACCGCCGCGCCTTCGAGCGGCACGCAGATGTGCTGGCCGACGAAGCCGCCGGACTTCGAAAGACTTTCCACGGCGCCATCGACGTAGACATGGGCATCGGGCAGCTCGCGCATGCCCTTGCTCGCGTAGACGAAGAGAGTGGCGATTCCGCCATCGATGTCTATCCAGGAATCGGACTTGGTCGCTCCTGTCGCATAGGAGAGCCTGTAGAGCTCGTCTTTCTTGTCCGTCAGATGCTTCGCCAATGCCTTGAGGAGAGCGGCTCGATCATGGAAGGTCAGGCGGCGGAGGTTGGGGCCCCCGACCTCGCGCGCATGAGCGAGGCTCGCCGAGACATCGATCCCATCGGAGGAAGCGTTGGCGATGACCTCACCCGTGGTCGCGTCGCGAAGGGCGACGGGCGAGCCGGCGCCTGCCTGCCAGCGGCCGGCTATGAAGCTCTCTAACTGCATGGCGGTATCCTCAACGATTCGCGGGACGGCTCATCGGCCAGTGAAGCGGGGAACTCGTTTCTCCATGAACGCCGCAACCCCCTCGGCGTAGTCAGCGGAGTGCCCCAGCTCCTGTTGATAATCGCGCTCGACATCCAGCTGCTGCTCGAGCGTGCGGCCCCAGCTTTCGAGCATGGCCTGCTTGGTGCGCGCGAGCCCGCGGGTGGGGGCGCTCGCCAGGTGACGAGCGAGCGTGTCGACTTCCGTGGTGAGCTGATCATCGTCCACGCAGCGCCAGATGAGGCCCCACTGCGCGGCCTGCTCGGCAGGAAGCTTCTCCCCGAGCAACGCGAGACCCATCGCCCGAGCGTGTCCCACGAGCCGCGGCAGGATCCAGGTGCCGCCCGAATCCGGCACCAGTCCGATCTTCGAGAAGGCCTGGATGAAAGTCGCGGAGCGCGCGGCAATGACCAGATCGCAGGCCAGCGCGATGTTGGCGCCGGCGCCCGCCGCCACACCGTTGACCGCGGCGATGACAGGCAGGGGCAGACGGCGCAGCGCGAGGATCAGGGGCTTGTAGCCCCGCTCTATCGAGGTCCCGAGGTCCGGCGGCGCATCGCCCGGTGCCACCACGCGGTCGCCCAGATCCTGGCCGGCGCAGAAGCCGCGGCCGGCGCCGGTGAGGACGAGAACCCGCGCCGCAGCGCCCCGCTGCAGGGCGGCCAAGGCATCCTGCACCTCTGAATGCATGACGGTGTTGAAGCTGTTCAGACGCTCCGGACGATTGAGCGTGAGCCGCGCGATGCCCGCTGACACTTCGAAAGCGATTGTCTGATAGCTCATGGTCGCATGCCTGTCGGATGTGGGGCGCGCATCAGCGCTCGTCATAATCGAGCTCGAGTACCGGCGTCTTGACCTGCGATTGGCAGGCGAGCACGTAGCCCTGCCCCAGCTCCCAGTCCTCGAGCGCGTAGTTCTGGGCCATGGCGACCTCGCCGCGCACGACTTTGGTGCGGCAGGTCGAGCACACGCCCGCGCGGCAGGAGAACGGCAGGTCGAGACCTGCTCGCGCGGCGCCGTCGAGCACACTCTCGCCGTTCATCGCCATCGTGAAGGAGCGTCGACGGCCATCCATGATCACGGTCACCTCGGCCATGCCGGGTTCCGCGCTCCGCGACGCGGCCCCCGCCTCCTGGACGGCCGGTGCGGTGCCGGCGACCGCCTCAGGGGCGGTGGTCGCCACGGTGAAGTGCTCCGCTCTGATCCGATCGGCGCTCGCACCGAGATCCCGCAGCGCATGCGAGATACTGTCGATCATGTCGCCGGGCCCACAGACGAAGTACTCTGCGACGTCCCGGGGCGCGAAGAATGTGCCGGCCAGTTGCCGTACACGCTCGGCATCGAGCCTGCCGTTGTAGATCTCCATCTCCTGCGGCTCACGGCTCATCACGAAGTGCAGCGCCAGACGCTCCAGATGGCGATCCTTGAGGGCCAGCAGCTCCTCGACGCAGATCGCCCGGGCCATGTTGCGATTGCCATAGAAAAGGATGACGCGGCCCGTGGGCCCGGCCGCGAGCCAGCTGCGCGCAATGGCGACGATCGGGGTGATGCCGCAGCCGGCTGCAAACGCCACGCAGGTGCCGCGCCCCGCGGCCTGCGAGTGGGGCGTGAAGCTGCCGTTGGGCGGCAGCACTTCGATCCGATCGCCGGGCCGCACTTGCCGCGCAAGGTGAGTCGAGAGGCGACCCTCGGAGTGCACCCGCGCGACGATGCGCAGCGGCCTCTCCCCCGGGGCGCTGACCAGCGAATACGTGCGCCTCACCTCTTCGCCCGCGAGCGCGGCACGCAGGACGACGTGCTGGCCGGCGATACCGCGGTACTCCGCGGCGAGCTCCGCTGGAACCTCCAGGGCGAGCGCCATGGCATCCTCGGCCTGGGGCTGCGCCTGCGCTACGCGCAGCGAATGGAATTTGAGCATGGGATCAGATGCACTTGAAGACGTCGAAAGGCTCGAGGCACTCGCCGCATCGATAATGGGCTTTGCACGGGGTCGAGCCGAACTCGCTCACACGCTCCACGCCGTGACTGCCGCAGCGCGGGCAGGTTATGTTGGAAGGCGCACGCGCGATGGGTGCGGCGATGCCGAATGCTTCCAGCTTGCGCCGCCCCTCCCCGCTCAGCCAGTCGCTCGTCCACGGAGGTGAGAGCACTGTCTCGACGATCACATTTCCCAGGTCCTCGTGCAGGAGGGCTTCCCGGACGGACCGTTGAATGACTTCGGTCGCCGGGCAGCCGGAATACGTAGGCGTGATTCCCACGCGCAGACGATCCCCCACGGTGCGAACGTATCTCACAACGCCCAAGTCGACCACGCTCAGGACCGGAATCTCCGGATCCATGACGGAGCGCAGCACGCGCCACACCCGTTCCTCGCCCAGGTAGGCGACGCTGCGGCCGCGGCGCTCGGCGAGAGCCTCGGTCACCATGTCACACCGGGGAAGGTACGCGGCAAGTGTTGCATCTGCGCGAGCATGTGACCGAGATGCTCCGTATGCACGCCGCGCTTGCCATACCATGGATGTCGCGCGGGCGCCGGCCGCTTCAGCGTCGCCTCCTGCAACACGGCTTCGACCCGCTCCTCCCATCTGGACCGCAGCTCGGTGAGCGCTGGCCCGACGCGCGCCGCCGCCATCTCCTCATCGAGCGCATCCGGAGTGAGCAGCTCATCGGTGAAGCGCCAGAGCGCATCGAGAGCCTGCTGCACGCGCGCATGACTCTCGGCGGTGCCGTCTCCGAGGCGCACCAGCCAGCCGGCGCTGAACCGCAGGTGATAGCGCGTCTCCTTCACGGCTTTGGCGGCAATCTCGGCGAGGCGCGCATCGCTCGAGCCCGAGAGCGCCTCGTAGAGCTCCAGCTGCCACGCGTCGAGCAGAAACTGGCGCACGAGAGTCTGGCCGAAGTCGCCGTTCGGCTGCTCCGCGAGCGAGACGTTGCAGAATTCCGGCGCATCGCGCAGGAAGGCGAGCGCATCCTCGTCGCGGCCGCGCCCCTCGATCTCGCCGGCGTAGCTCAGAAGGAGTCGCGCCTGACCGATCAGGTCGAGCGCGACGTTGGCGAGCGCCAGATCCTCTTCCAGCGCCGGCGCATGGCCGGCCCATTCTCCGAGCCGCTGGCCGAGCACGAGACTCGTATCCGCGAGGCGCAGCAGGTATTGGAACCGCCCCGTACTCACAGGTTCTTCACCTCGTCGGGGATCTCGTAGAAGGTCGGATGGCGATACACCTTGTCACGCGCCGGCTCGAAGAGAGCCTCGGCTTCCTCCGGATCGGACGCGACTATCTGACTCGAGCGCACCACCCAGATGCTCACGCCTTCCTGACGGCGCGTGTAGACATCACGCGCGTGCTCCATCGCCATGCGCTCGTCGGCGGCGTGCAGGCTGCCGACGTGCTTGTGCTCGAGTCCGGCGCGGGCGCGGATGAAGACTTCGAACAGCGGCCAGTCATCGCTCATGGCGTAAAGCCCTCGCTTCGTGCAGGTGCGATATCGGCGGCAGAGCGTGGTTGCCCACCGCGCCCGCCGTGTTTGGCGGCGTAAGCTGCGGCCGCTTCCCGAACCCAGCGGCCCTGCTCATGCGCGGCGCGGCGCGCCTGCATTCTCTCCTGATTGCAGGGCCCGTTGCCCTGCAGCACGGCCTTGAACTCGCTCCAGTCGATGGCACCGGTGAGGTAGTGCTGCGTGGCCTCATCCCAGCGCAGCGCCGGGTCCGGAATTTTCAGGCCGAGGAATTCCGCCTGCGGCACGGTGACGTCGACGAATTTCTGCCGCAGCTCGTCGTTGGTGAAACGCTTGATGCGCCAGCGCATCGACTGCCCGGTGTGCGTGGAGGTCGCATCGCTGGGCCCGAACATCATGATCGACGGCCACCACCAGCGATCGAGCGCATCCTGCCCCATCGCCTTCTGCTGCGGCGTGCCGCGGGCGAGCGCCAGCATGATCTCGAAGCCCTGGCGCTGGTGGAAGCTCTCCTCCTTGCAGATGCGCACCATGGCCCGTGCGTACGGGCCGTACGAGCAGCGGCAGATCGGGATCTGATTCATGATGGCCGCGCCATCGACCAGCCAGCCGATCGCGCCGACATCCGCCCAGGTGAGTGTCGGGTAATTGAAGATGCTCGAATACTTGGCGCGGCCGTCGAGGAGCTGCTCGAGCATCTCCGCGCGCGCGATGCCTAGCGTCTCCGCGGCACTGTAGAGATACATGCCGTGGCCGCCCTCGTCCTGCACCTTCGCGATGAGCACCGCTTTGCGGCGCAGGGAAGGCGCGCGCGTGATCCAGTTGCCCTCGGGCAGCATGCCGACGATCTCCGAGTGCGCATGCTGCGCGATCTGCCGGATCAGAGTCTGCCGGTACGCCTCCGGCATCCAGTCCTTGGGCTCGATCTTCTCATCGCGGTCGATGCGCTCCTGGAAGCGGCGCTCGAGGGCCGCCTGCCCCTCGGCGCTCGCCGCCCGGGGCTCGGGCGTGGGTGAATCAAGGGCCTGGGTGTACATGGCTCGCCGCTGTCGCTCAACGTGACACAGGAATATCGTACCACTATCATTTTGTGTGTCACGTTTTTTCGTGCGAGAATACTGCAGTGCCACCGCTCGCGAAACCGCTCGAGGCGCTGCTGCGCCGCTTTCAGAGTCAGCGGCCGCTGCGCGGCGGCTCGCTCCTCATGACGATCTTCGGCGATGCCATCGCCCCGCGCGGCGGCGCCGTGACTCTCGGCAGCCTCATCGATCTGGTGCATCCCTTCGGCCTTGCCGAGCGGCTGGTGCGCACGGCGGTCGCGCGCCTGGCGAGCGAGGGCTGGCTCGCCGCCAGCCGTCACGGCAGGCGCAGCGAATATCGGCTGACCGAGAGCGGCAGGAAGCTCTTCGCCGAGGCGACCCGGCGCATCTACGGCGTGAATCCCTCGAGCTGGGAGGGTCAGTGGACGCTCGCGGTGGTGCCGCCCGCCGGCGGCCATGCCCGCGGCAATATCCGCGAAGAGCTGCGCTGGCTCGGCTTCGGGCAGCTGAGCCCCGGGGTATATGCGCACCCGGGGTGCACGCTGGCAGAGGCACGCGGCTGGCTGGCCACACTGGGCTGCGCCAACCACAGCTGGCTCTTCAAGAGCGCGACGGGGGGTGTGGCGGCCGACCGGACGCTGGCCGCCGAAGGTTGGAATCTAACGGAGATTGCACGCCGTTATCGCAGATTTCGCGATGGCTTCGCGCTGGTTGAGGCCGCGGTGCGCGACTCGGATGCGCTCGCGCCCCAGGCGGCATTCATCGTGCGAACGCTGCTCATCCATGAGTACCGCAAGATCCACTTGCAGGACCCGCTGCTGCCGCCGGCACTGCTGCCCTCGGAATGGGTCGGGACGGAGGCTTACGAGCTCACCGCCAGACTCTATGCGGCGGTGTTCCCCGCGGCCGAACGGTTCCTCACCGACACCGGCGCGACGATCGCCGGAGCGTTGCCGCAGGCAGGCGCGGAAGTGCACGCCCGCTTTGGCGGCAAGCACGCCGCCCGCTCGGCCTGACGCCTGAAGGCGTCCCCGTTACCAGGTATCCGGCTCCCAGTTCTGCTCGCTGCCGTCGGCCAATTCGCCGGCGTTGATGGTGTTGGCATCCTTGAAGTAATGCGGCGGCACGGGCAGGTTGAGCGGCGCCGGCGAGCCGTCCATGACGCGGCCGGCCAGATCGTAGCGCGAGCCGTGGCAGGGACAGAAGAAGCCGCCCGGCCAGCCCGCGGGCAGATCGGCCGCATTGAGCTGCGGACGATATTTCGGGATGCATCCCAGGTGAGTGCAGATGCCGACGACCACGAGATACTTCGGATGGATGGAGCGCTGCACCGGATTCCAGCCGGGGAGATTCGGCGGCTGCTGCTCTTCCCTGGACAGGGCATCCTTCAGCTGGCCGTTGAGCTTCGGCAGCTCTGCGAGCTGCTCCGCGGTACGATGCAGGATCCAGACGGGCCGCTGGCGCCACTCGACGCTCATCATCTCGCCGGGTCCGAGCTTGGAAATGTCGATGGTGACCGGCGAGCCCAGTGCCTTGGCCGTCTCGCTGGGCTCCATTGACTCGATGAACGGTACCGCCGCCAGTGCCACACCGATGGCACCTACGGCTGCCGTGGTAGTGGTGAGCATCCGCCGCCGGTCGAGATCGGGCTCGTCCTCGATCGGCTTGCCATGCATTGCGGGTGCGTTCTCGGTCATGCTCTCGTCCTCCGCCAATCACTTGGTTGCGGCAATCCGCGCATCGTAGCGCCCCAGCTGTCCCGAGTCACCTGCGCTCAGCGCACGGTCAATCCTTCCAGCCGGATAGTCTCGCAGTGAACGCTTCGAGGAAGCGGTTCGCCCGGCTGCCGTCCATCACGCGGTGATCGATCGTCAAGGTGGCATAGCAGCGCGGGCGTACGACGATCGCGTCCTCTGCGCCTTCCTCGATCACCACCGCACGCTTCTCGAGCTTGCCGAGACCCAGGATCGCCGACTGCGGCTGCGGGATGATGATGGGCGCCGCCAGCAGGCTTCCGCTCACGCCGTGATTCGACAGCGTGAAGGTGCCACCGCGAACGTCGGCGGGTGTGAGCGCGCCGTCACGCGCCCGGCGCACCAGCTCCTCCAACCGGCGGGCCGTCTCGAGCAGGTCCAGGGACTCGGCCTGGTGCAGCACCGGCACCACCAGTCCGGCTTCGGCCGCCGTGGCGATTCCCAGATTGATGCTGTCGTATATCTCGAGTGCCGTCTCGGTCCAGCGGCTGTTCGCCTCCGGCACCGCGCGGATCGCAGTGACCGCGGCCTGCGCAAAGTACGCCGTCAGTGTCAGCGCGACACCGCCACGGGCAAATTCCTCGCGATGCCGCTGTCGGTGGGCGAGCACCTCGCTCATGTCGACCTCGAACACCGTGGTGACGTGAGGGGCGGTGTGAAGAAGGCTCTCCACCATCCGCGCCGCAATGCGCTTGCGGATGGCGGAGTGAGGAATGCGCCGCGAAGCCGCACCGTCGATGCCGTTGATGTCGGCTGGCGCCGCGCCGGAGGCTTCCCGCATGACGTCGGCCACCGTTATCCGCCCGCCGTCGCCCGTGCCGCGCACCGATGCCGCATCGAGCGAGTGCTCGGCGAGCAGACGTCGTACCGCTGGACTGAGCTGCCGCACCGCAGGGCCGACCGCTGCGCCCGGGCCGGCCGCGGCGGTTGTCGCGGCAGCGCTGTGCGATGGCAAGCCGCTCGCGCCGGAGGTGGCCGAGTCAGTTTGGCTCTGCCCCGGCCTCGCGCAGCTGGCTGCGCGCTGGTGCGCCGCCTCGCCGGCGGGCGCCGAGGCCGGCACGGGCAGGCCTATCCTTCCCAGCAGCTCCCCTGGCGCCACCTCCTCCTGCTCCTGCTTCAGGATCTCCGTCAGCACGCCCGCGCCCGGCGAGGCCACCTCGACCGTGACTTTCTCGGTCTCGAGCTCGATGAGCGGCTCGTGCTCGGCCACGGGCTCGCCCACGGCCTTCAGCCAGCGCAGCAGCTGCGAGCGCGTGCCCTCTTCCTGCCCGGAGGGCGCCCTGATCTCCACACTCTCGGCGGTTACCGACATGACTCAGACGCTCGCTATCTGCTGGATGGCCCGCGTGATCGACTCCACGCCGGGAACGGCTGCCTCGAGAAGCAACGGACTGTGTGGGCTCGGAATGTCGGGCATGCCCAGCCTTTCGATCGGCGCATCCAGACTGAAGAACGCCTCCTTCGCGACGCAGGCGGCGATCTCGGCGCCGAATCCCGCTGTCAGGTTGTCCTCGTGCACGATGAGACACCGATGCGTCTTGTGTACAGAAGCCAGCACTGCGTCCTTGTCCCACGGCGATAGCGTCCGCAGGTCGAGGATCTCCGCGTCCACGGCGGATGCCGTAGCCGCACGCTCGCAACGCTCCACCATCGCACCCCAGGTCACGATCGTGACTTCCGCGCCCTCGCGGATCCGCCGCGCCACGCCAAAGGGGACCACATAGTCATCGCCCGGATAAGGTCGCCGCGCCCAGGTGCCATCCAACAGTGCGCGATGCTCGAAAAACAGCGTCGGATCGTTGCCGCGCAGCGCCGACCGCAGCAGTCCGGTCGCATCCTCCGCGTTCGACGGCACCGCCACTCGCCAGCCGATGCCGTGCACGAAGGCGACCTCGTTGGTCTGGCTGTGCCATGGATCGCCGCATTTGAAGAAGCCGCCCGGAATCCGCACCACCATCGGCGCCGCGAAGCGATTGCGCGTGCGCCAGCGCATCGTGCCGCAATCGTTCAACTGCTCGGTGGCCGGATCGGCGTATTTGCGGAACTGAATCTCCGGCACCGGCAGCAGACCCGCGAGCGCCAGCCCCACCGCGCGGCCGATGATGCCTTCTTCCGAGAGACTGGTGTCGAAAACCCGCGCCTCGCCGTGCTTCTCCTGCAGGCCGAGCGTGGCCGCGTGCACGCCGCCTTTGGGACCGACGTCCTCGCCGAAAACCACCATCCGCGGGTTCACGGTGAGCTCCACGTCGAGCGTGCGCCGGATGGCCGTCAGCATGTTGATGCGGGCCGGCTCCGGCCGCGGCTCGCGCGTCGCAGACCGAAACACCTGACCGGCAGCCGCCACGCCGCCCTGCTCCTGCACCTCCAGCGCGCCCTCGGCGGTGGACTCCGCGAAAACGTAGCGGGTCAGCTGGTTGGGGTCAGGGAGAGGCCGCGCCAATGCCCTCTCCACTGCAGCCTCGGCGTCGCGATGCGCGTCGCTCGCCAACTGCGTCCAATCCTGTTCCGAGAGGACGCGGGGAACGAGGAATCGCTGCAGCCGTTGCAGCGGATCGCGCGCCCGCTCGAGCGAGATCGTCTCGGGCGACTTGTAGGCCTGCGTATCCTGTCCGGAATGCCCGCAGAGCCGCGGCACCGTCAGGCGCAGGAGCAGCGGCAGGCGCTCAGCACGCACGCGTTGGGCCGCTTCGGCCACGAGCTGCGCGGCCTCCTGCGGATCGGCGCCGTCGCCTTCGAGCAACGTCAGGCCGGAGAACGAGCGCAGGTTGGCCGCAATGTTGCCCCCCGGGGTCTGCAGCCGCGAGGGCACCGAAATGCCGAAGCCGTTGTCCTCGATGTAGAACAGCATCGGCAGGCGCAATGTCGTCGCCATGGTGAGCGCGGACCAGAATCCTCCCGTCGCCACTGAAGCGTCGCCACCCAGGACGACACTGATGCTGCGCGCGTAGTCGGCTTCCTGGAGCGCTTCGTGATGGTAGCGGATGGCTTGAGCCCATCCGGCCGCGGGCGTGTACTGCGCGCCGACGCCGCCGCTCGCAGGCAACACCGTGGCGCCGCCCCGTGCCGGCTTGTTGAAAACGACGCCGATATCGCGCCCGTCGCTGAAGGAGCCGGCGCGAGCGAGCGGCCCCGCGGCGGCCTCTTCGAGCTCCACCCCGAGCGCCAGCATCACCGGCCGCGAGCGGTAGTACACGGTGACGCCGTCATGTGGGTCCGTCAGCTGCAGGCCGAGCAGGATCTGCGCGAAGTCGTGGCCGCGAGCCGAGAACTGATACAGCACCTGCCGCTGCGGCAGCAGGCGCGATTCCTCGATGTCATCCAGGGCGCGGGAGGCGTGCAGCAGGTAGGTCACCTGCCGCCAGTCGGGCTCCCGGTTGGGCAATGAAGCCACTCCGCCCGAAGGGGAGACCGGGGATGCGGCGGCCGGCATGGTTGTCCTTATCTGAGGTGACGCTCGCCATAGCCTAGGGCGGACACACGGAAATGAGCTTGCGTTCATTGCGCCGTCAGCCTGTGTGCTGGCAATATCCTTTCTTAGGATTGCCAGTTTTGAATATAATCATGCCGAAATCACTCGATCGGCTCGATCGCCGCATTCTCGATGAGCTGCAGTCGGATGCCCGCATCTCGAACCAGGAGCTGGCGCAGCGCGTCGGGCTCTCGCCCGCGCCTTGCTGGCGGCGCCTGCGGCGACTGGAGGAGGAAGGGTTCATCGCAGGCTATGCGACTCTCCTCTGCGCGCCTGCCATAGGGCTGCCCATCCAGGCCTATGCGCTGGTCTCGCTCGAGAACCATCATCCGCAGACGGTGCGCCAGTTCGACCAGCTGGTGCGCGATCGGCCGGAGGTGCTCGAGTGCCACTCCATGAGCGGGCCGAACGACTATCTGTTGCGCATCGTCGCGGCAAGCATGGAGGCCTACGAGCAGTTCCTCTCGACGCGCGTGCTGCAGCTGCCCGCCGTCCGCTCCGTCAACACGAGCTTCGTGCTGCGCACGAAGAAGTTCACGACGAGACTGCCGGTCCCCGACGCCGACGGCACCTGAGACCCGCAGGCTCCGTGAACGCTGCCGAGCGTCACTGCAGCTCGTGCGTATCCTCGGGCGTGAGGCGCACCGAGGCGGCCGCGATGTTTTGCTCGAGATGCTCGATGGAGCCCGTGCCCGGGATCGGCAACATCACGGTCGAGCGCTCGAGCAGCCACGCGATGGCGGCTTGCCCGACCGAGATGCCGTGGCGCGCGGCGACTGTCTCCAGCGCACGCACCGCGCCCGAGCCCTTGGCGTGCCGGCCCGAGCCGAGCGGCGCCCACGGCAGGAAAGCGATCGCCTTGCGCTCGCAGTACGCGAGCACTTCATCGGAGTGACGGTCTTCGAGGTTGTAGCGGTTCTGCACCGAGACGATGGGTGTCAGCCGCTCGCAGCGCTCGAGCTCCCTGACGCTGACGTTCGAGACGCCGATGTGCCGGATCTTGCCTTCACTCTGCAGCCGTACCAGTTCGCCGATCGAGTCCTCGAGCGGCACCTCGGGATCCGGCGCGTGCAGCTGATAGAGATCGATGCGCTCGCGCCGCAGGCGCTGCAGGCTCGCCTCGCAGGCTTGGCGCAGGTGCTCCGGGCGGGCGTCGCGATCCCAGGCGTCGGCTCTCGGACGCACGAGCCCCCCTTTGGTGGCGATGACGATGTCCGGCAAGTACGGGTGTAGCGCCCGGGCAATCAGATTCTCGCTGACCTCCGGACCATAGGAATCCGCGGTATCGATGAAGGTCACGCCGAGGCGCACGGCGCGCTGCAACACCCGCACGGCGGCGGCAACGTCCGGCGGGTCGCCCCAGACGCCGCGGCCGGTGATGCGCATCGCCCCGAAGCCGAGACGATTGACCTTGAGATCGGCGCCCAGGACCAGTTGCCCGGCCGCCGCGGCATTCACGTTGGCATTCATGTTGGCATTCATGGGAACCTCTTAGCGGACCGGCAGCACGGTGGCGCGGGTGACGGTGCGCATGGCAAAGCTCGATTGCACGCTGACGACGCTGGGCAAGCGTGTCAGGTGTTGGCTGTGGATGCGCTCGAAATCCGCGAGGTCGGCGACCACGACCCGCAGCAGGTAATCGTGCTCCCCGGTCATCAGATAGCACTCCATCACTTCCGGAATCTTGCGCACCGCCGTCTCGAACGCCGTCAGCCCGGACTGACTCTGACGGTCGAGCGTGATGCTTACGAAGACATTGACGGGATAGCCGGCCTTCTGCTGGTTGATGAGGGCGGTGTAGCTCTCGACGAGGCCCGACTCTTCCAGGGCGCGGACGCGGCGCAGACAGGCGGACTCCGAGAGGCTCACCTCGCTCGCCAGCCGGGCGTTCGTAATGCGGGCATCCTGCTGCAGCAGTCGCAGGATGGCGCGATCGTAGCGGTCGAGATCCATGCGCGCAGGATTCTGCCATAAGCGGGTCGTTTTGTCGCAGATTCTGCTGTCAGCGCGCGGCCGGGCGGGCAGTTTGCAAGCTCCCACCGCGCTCTTGGCCCTAATCTCGTCGCGGCAATCCATTCCAATCCGGGGGTTCCAGCCATGCGTATCGGTGTTCCGCGCGAGATCAAAGTCCACGAGTACCGGGTCGGTCTGGTTCCCGCGGGAGTTCGCGAGCTCACTGCGGCCGGTCACGAGGTCATCGTGGAGACGGGCGCGGGAGAAGGCATCGGCCTCTCTGACGCCGAGTACCGTGCGGCCGGCGCGGCGATTGCGCCGAACGCCGCCGACGTCTTCGCCAAGGCGCAGCTCGTCGTAAAAGTGAAAGAGCCGCAGCCTGCCGAGTGCCAGATGCTGCGCTCGGGGCAGGTGCTCTTCACCTACCTGCACCTTGCCGCGGACCCAGCGCAGGCGCGTGGGCTGATGACATCCGGCGCGACGGCAATCGCTTACGAGACCGTCACACGCAACGGCTCACTGCCCTTACTGACGCCGATGAGTGAGGTGGCTGGCCGGATGTCGATCCAAGTCGGCGCCGCCTCCTTGCAGAAGGCCAACGGCGGTCGCGGCGTGCTGCTCGGCGGCGTGCCCGGTGTGCCTCCGGCCAAGGTGGTGATCCTCGGTGGCGGCGTCTCCGGGACTCACGCCGCGGAGATGGCGGTTGGCCTGCGCGCGGACGTCACCGTGGTCGATCGCTCCGTCGATCGTCTGCGGGAACTCTCGAGCCTGTTCGGCGCCTCACTGCGCACGGCCTACTCGACGACGGAGACGATCGAGCGCCTGGTGCGCGAGGCCGATCTCGTGATCGGCGCGGTGCTGATCGCGGGTGCCGCGGCACCAAAGCTGGTGACTCGCGCGATGGTTGCGGGCATGCAGCCGGGCTCCGTGCTGGTCGACATCTCGATCGACCAGGGCGGTTGCTTCGAGACGAGTCATCCCACGACACACGCTCAGCCCACGTTCGTCGTTGACGGCGTGGTGCACTACTGTGTGGCCAACATGCCGGGCGCGGTTGCGCGCACCTCCACGTTCGCGCTGACGAATGCGACTCTCCCCTATGTCAGGATGCTGGCCGACCTCGGCTGGCAGGCCGCCCTGAAGAAGGACGCGGGATTCGCGGCCGGTCTCAACGTGCATGCGGGGCAGATCACGCACGAGGCGGTGGCGCAGGCTCTCAACTTGAAGGCGAGCCCGTTTCCTGAGGCTCCGCGTCACGCGGAGGCGGAACTCAGAGGGGTGCGCTGAGGAATCCCGCGCAGCCCGTTCGGTAATCGCCTGGTTCACTGGCGCGGGTGAGCCTCTGCCGGTACGCTTGCGATCCCCAGTCCAGGAGGTCTCGAATGTCACTGAGCAAGCTCGCCCTACCGGCGGTGCTGCTGGCGGCCTACGCCGGCACCGCGCTCGCCCAGCCCGTCACTTTCGCCTGCGATCCCGCGCACACTCATCCAAGCTTCGCCGCCGATCACATGGGCGGCCTCTCGGTCTGGCGCGGCACGTTCACCAAGGCGTCGTGCACGATCGTTCTCGATCAGGAGGCGCATGCCGGCACGGTGGACGTGACGGTCGATACTTCCTCGGTCGACTTCGGCCAGTCCAAGCTCAACGAGGACGCACAACAGAAGAAAGGCCTCTTCGACGTGGCCCAATACCCGACCGCCACTTACAAGGGCAAGCTGGCCGATTTCGTCAACGGCAAGCCGACCAAGGTCGTGGGCAACTTCACTCTCCACGGGGTCACTCGTCCGCTGACGCTGACCATCCGCACGTTCGAGTGCAAGAACCTTTCCATGATGAACCAGTTCCGCTGCGGCGCGGACGCCGAGGCTGACTTCCAGCGCGACCAGTACGGGATGGATTTCGGCAAGGCGTTCGGCTTCCAGATGTGGGTGCGCCTGGAAATCCAGGTGGAAGCGGTGCGCCAGAGCTGAGCTGCAAGCACTCCCGCGGCATGTCCACATGCCGAAGAAATCTGAGGGTGGCCGGCCAGTGCCGGCCGCCCCACGGGATCATTGTGTAGACTGTGGGGATGGCAGACGATGAGCTGATCGAGGCGCTGCTCGCCACGGCGGTGGCGGCGGGCCGCGCCGCCCTGGAAATCTACCGCGGCGCCTTCACGGTCACGCAGAAAGCCGATCAATCGCCCGTCACCGCGGCCGATCATGCCGCGGAGAAGCTCATTCTGCAGCAACTGGCGCAGCTCGCGCCCGGCGTACCCGTGGTCGCCGAGGAAGCCGTCGCGGCGGGCTCCATTCCACAGGTAGGCGAGGAGTTCTTTCTCGTCGACCCGCTGGACGGCACCAAGGAATTCATACATCGGCGCGGCGAATTCACCGTCAATATCGCGCTCATCCGTCGGCGAGCGCCGACACTCGGCGTCGTGTACGCCCCCGTGGGCGGTATGCTCTACGCCGGCAATGTCGCCACAGGTCGTGCTTTCCGTTGCCCTCACGCGGCGGATGCCGCGGCGCCAGGAGCCCGTGAGCCGCTGCGGGTTCGACCGGTCCCTGCGGCCGGCGTCACAGCGGTGGTGTCACGCTCCCACTCGACGCCGGAGACCGAGGCATACCTCGAGCACTATCCGATAACCGACCGGGTCTCCGTCGGCTCGTCGCTGAAATTCTGCCTGGTTGCCGCCGGCGAGGCCGACCTCTATCCGCGCCTCGGCCCCACGATGGAGTGGGACACCGCCGCCGGACACGCGGTGCTCGTAGCTGCGGGCGGCAGGGTGCTTGCTCCGGGCGGTGAGCCGCTCGCCTACGGCAAGCCCGACTTCCGCAATTCCTTCTTCATCGCTAGCGGGACCCTGAATCCCGTGCCGTTGGCGGCCTGAGACATATGCACACGGACATCCAGTCCCGCCAGACGTCCCGCCAGACGCTCTCGCAGCACCTGAAGCGCCTGGAGGCGGAATCCATCGGCATCATCCGCGAGGTCGCCGCGGAGTTCCGCAATCCGGTGATGCTCTACTCGATCGGCAAGGACTCGGGCGTGATGCTGCATCTCGCCCTGAAGGCCTTCTACCCCTCGAAGCCGCCCTTCCCGCTGCTGCACATCGACACCGGCTGGAAGTTCCGCGACATGATCCGCCACCGCGATTGGATCACGAGCCATTACGGCGTGAAGCTCCTCGTGCATACCAACCCGGAAGGCGTGGCGCGCGGCATCAACCCGATCACCTCCGGCTCCCAGCTGCACACCCAGGTGATGAAGACCGAGGCGCTGAAACAGGCGCTCGACAAATGGGAGTTCGATGCCGCCTTCGGCGGCGCCCGCCGCGACGAGGAGAAGAGCCGCGCCAAGGAGCGCATCTTCTCCTTCCGCTCCGCGGGCCATGTCTGGGACCCGCGCAATCAGCGGCCGGAGCTGTGGAATCTCTACAACACCCGGATAGCCAAGGGCGAGACCATCCGCGTCTTCCCGCTTTCCAACTGGACGGAGCTCGATATCTGGCAGTACACGCGTGCCGAGCAGATCCCGGTGGTGCCGCTCTACTTCGCCGCTCCCCGGCCGGTGATCGAGCGCGAGGGCCTGCTCATCATGCGCGATGACGATCGCATGCCGCTGAATCCCGGCGAGGTCGAGCAGGTACGCATGGTGCGGTTCCGCTCGCTGGGCTGCTATCCGCTCTCGGCCGCCATCGAGAGCCGGGCCACGAGCCTCGACGACATCATCGGGGAGATGCTGATCGCGCGCACCTCGGAGCGCTCGGGTCGCCTCATCGACAGCGACGAGGCCGCATCGATGGAGAGGAAGAAGCGCGAGGGCTACTTCTGATGGAGGCGAGGTCATGACCGCTTTCGCGCACGATCAGGTGACGGTGGCCTCCGGCGGCCGCGGCGGCCCGCAGAAGGGGCTGCTGCGCTTCCTCACGTGCGGCTCCGTCGATGACGGCAAATCGACGCTCATCGGTCGCCTCCTCTACGACACGAAGCTCATTCTCGAGGATCAGCTCGCCGCGCTGAAGCGCGACAGCCGCAAGCACGGCACGACCGACGATGACATCGATTTCGCGCTGCTCGTCGACGGCCTCGAGGCCGAGCGCGAGCAGGGCATCACCATCGATGTCGCATACCGCTTCTTCTCGACGCCCCGCCGCGCCTTCATCGTGGCCGATACGCCCGGTCACGAGCAGTACACGCGCAACATGGCGACGGGCGCCTCCAACTCCAACGCGGCCGTCATCCTCGTCGATGCGCGCAAGGGTGTGCTCACCCAGACCCGGCGGCACAGCTACATCTGCTCGCTCCTGGGCATCCGCCACGTCGTGCTAGCGGTCAACAAGATCGACCTGGTCGATTTTTCCGGGGAGCGCTTCCACCACATTGTGGGCGATTACCTCGGCTTCGCGCAGTCGCTCGACTTCAGCTCGATCACGCCGATTCCGGTGTCGGCTCGCCATGGCGACAACGTCACGAGCCGCTCGCCGCGGATGGGCTGGTATGACGGGCCGACGCTGATCGAGCACCTGGAGGGACTCGATGCGACCGAGGGACTCGACGGCAAGCCCTTCCGCTTCCCGGTGCAGTGGGTCAACCGTCCCGACCTCGACTTCCGCGGCTTCTCGGGTACCCTGGCCTCCGGCGTCGTGCGCGCCGGCGATCGCGTCGTGGTGGCGGCCTCGGGACACGAGACGACCGTCGCCCGCATCGTCACCGCCGATGGAGATCTGCCGGAGGCGCACGCCGGCGATGCGGTCACGCTCACACTGAGCGACGAGGTGGACGTGGCGCGCGGCGACATGCTCGCGCAGCCGCAGGCCCGGCCGGAGGTCGTCGACCAGTTCGCCGCGCAGGTGCTATGGATGATCGAGGAGCCGATGCTCCCCGGACGCTCGTATCTCATGCGGATCGGCACGAAATTCGTGCCCGCGCGGGTGACCAGCCTCAAGCACAAGACCGACGTCAACACCCTGGAGCACATCGCCGCGAAGACCCTGGGGCTCAACGAGATCGGCCTGTGCAATCTCTCGACCGCCACGCCGGTCGCGTTCGACCCCTACTCGGAGAACCGCGAGACCGGCGCCTTCGTGCTGATCGACCGCTTCACCAACGCCACCGCCGGGGCGGGCATGATCAGCTTCGGGCTGCGCCGCGCTACCAACATCCACCGCCAGGCGCTGCTCGTGGACAAGCCGGCGCGCACGCGCCTCAACGGCCACCGGCCCGCCGTTCTCTGGTTCACCGGCCTCTCCGGCTCCGGCAAGAGCACCATCGCCAACATCGTGGAACGGGAGCTGCACGCCCACGGCGCGCACACTTACATGCTGGACGGCGACAACGTGCGTCACGGGTTGAACCGCGACCTCGGCTTCACGGACGCCGACCGCGTGGAGAACATCCGCCGCGTGGGCGAGGTCGCCCGCCTCTTCGTCGATGCCGGCGCCATCGTGCTCTGCTCGTTCATCTCACCGTTCCGCGCCGAGCGGCGCATGGTGCGCGAGCTGGTGGACGAGGGCGAATTCATCGAGGTCCACGTCGACACGCCGCTCGCGATCTGCAAGCAGCGCGACCCCAAAGGGCTCTACGCGCGAGCTCTGGAGGGCAAGATCAAGAACTTCACCGGCATCGACTCCCCGTACGAGGCGCCGGAAAGTCCGGAGATAGTCGTCGACACCAGCGTGGGATCCCCGGAGGATGCCGCCGCGCGCATCGTCGCGGCGCTGCGGTCGCGGCAGATCATCTCTTAGGCGAGGAGCACGATCTTCCCGATGTGCGCGCTCGACTCCATCAGCGCGTGTGCACGCGCCGCCTCCCGCAGCGGAAAGCGCGCATGAATCACCGGCCGCAGCGACTTCGACCCGAAGAGCGGCCAGACTTCGCGGCGCAGCTCGGCGGCGATCTCTCCTTTGCTCGCCACACTCTGCGGACGCAGCGTCGCACCGCCGATCCAGAGGCGCTTCATCATCACACTGCGCAGGTCGATCTCGGATTTGGCCCCGCCCTGGGTGCCGATGATCGCAATCCGCGCGTTCACGGCTGCCGCGGCAATGTTGCGCGCCAGGTACTCGGCGCCGACCATGTCGAGGATGACGGCAACGCCCTGGCCGCCCGTTGCCTCCAGGGTGCGGGCCACGAAGTCCTCGCGCTTGTAGTCGATCGCCACATCGGCGCCCAACTCGCGGCATGCCGCGCACTTGTCCGCGCTTCCCGCCGTCACGATGACGCGGGCCCCGAATGCCTTTGCGAGCAGGATCGCGGTCGTGCCGATGCCGCTCGAGCCGCCGTGTACGAGCAACGTCTCGCCGGCGCGCAGCCGTGCCCGCATGAAGACGTTGTAGTAAACGGTGAAGAAAGTCTCCGGCACCGCGGCGGCTTCCTCCATTGACAGTGCCTCCGGAACCGGAAGGCATTGCACCGCAGGCGCACTCACGTATTCCGCATATCCGCCACCGGCCAGGAGCGCACAGACGCGCGCACCGACGGCCGGCTCGGCTACTTCGGGTGCAGCGTGCACCACCTGTCCCGCCGCCTCCAGGCCGGGAATGTCAGTCACGCCTTGCGGCGGCGGGTAGGCGCCTCGTCGCTGCAGCACATCGGGACGATTGACGCCCGCCGCCGCCACTCGGATCAGCACCTCGCCCGGGCCGACCTGCGGCACCGGCCGCGAGACCGGCCGCAGGCTTTCCGGCGGACCCGGCGTGCCGATCTCGATGGCGGTCATGGTGGTCGGTATGACGCTCACAGCATCTGATTCTCGCTCTGCGGACCCTTTCCATGCCAGCGGCAGTGGCGTGCGTACTTGTCGCGCAGCCGCTCACGCTCCTCAGGCGTGAGACTTTCCCAGCGCTCGCGCCAGCCGTGGTGTCCCCACCGTCCGTGACGTCCCCGCCACCCTCCGAGCAGGAGACGGCTGAGCACCAGCAGGCCGGCCGCCTGCAGATAGCGCAGCGGCGGCGCACCGAACAAGCTTGGCAGCAACGCGTTCCACAGCAGCATCACCAGCCAGCTGAACACCGCCAGGCAGATGACGACCAACCCGGCAAACGCCAGCCCCTTCCAAACCCAACGACCCCAACGACGGCCTCTCACAAGTCTCTCCTCGCCTCAGAATGACGTCTCATCGATCTCGCAACCACTCCTCGTACACCGTGCTCAGCCGCTCCCGCAGGCGCAGCACCGCATATCGCTTGCGGGACAGCAGTGTGTTGATGCCAACGCCCGAGCGCGCCGCCAGCTCCTTGAAGCTCGCGCCCTCGAGCTCCTGCGCGATGAACACCTCGCGCTGCTCCGCCGACAGCTCCCCCACCGCCCGCTCGAGCTCCTCGAGCAACAGCTCCCGGACCAGAGCCGCATCCGGACCGTCCTCGACGGCCGGCAACAGCCTGTCCAGCGTCGAGTCCGCCTCCTCTCCCTCCAGCTCTATGTCCGCCAGCAGCTGCGGCCGCCGCTTGCGAAACCGATCGATGATGCGGTTGCGGGCCACGCGCATGAGCCAGGCCCCCGCCTGCTCGATCGGCTGCATCAGCCGGTAAGCGGCAACCAGCTCGTAGAGCGCCTCCTGCAGGACGTCCTCCGCCTCTGTCGCATCCCGGACTCTCTTCAGGATGAATGCGAGCAGCCGCCCCCGCTCGCGGCGCACGACGGCCGCGATCTCGAGATCCTGTGCTGAAGGGCTCAAAGGCTTAAGCAGTGCTGCATCCATCCACTGAGGTAGACGGCGGTCGCAGTGATAATATTGTGGACCCAGCGCTGGGGTGTCGTGCTGAGGGTGGTAGGGGTGAGGGGTGCGAAAAAATTCGGGATACTGGATTGTTCGTTGAATTCGGAGAAAGTGGTAGGAATACCCCCACTTTCTCCGAACTGGACAAATCTTTCTCCGGGCCCGTTTTTTTGCGGCCCTAATGCTCTGCCCTCGCCAGGGCGACCCGACAGCGTCCGGGTTACGGGAGCTGCGCCCCTTGAACCGCCAGAGTGCCGGAGCGGCCTGCTACGGTGCCTGACAGGATCTGGCACCGCGGGAGCCGCGAGAGATCCAGCGTCTTCGCGTATGACCCCAGGTCCGCGAGACTGAAGCCCATACTCTGCCACGCGGCGAGCAGCCGCTCGAAACCCTCGAGATAAGCCCCGCCCTCGAGCTCGGCGTGCAGCGTGAACACCTGATCTCTGCCTTCCCGTGTCAGCCCGCGCAGGTGCTCGATCGGATCGACTCCCCCCAAGTCTTCCCGTCCGATCAGCTCATCCAGCGTAGGCAGAGTCGTCGGCAACTGAGGCACCGGGACCTCATTTCCACCGACCACCGGCACGAACGGACCTACCCCTCTCACATCCGACGCATAGTGAAACCCCAACTCCCTCTCGAGCCCCGGCACGGAGTCGTTGACCTGCCATCCCGCAGCCCCATGCGCCTGCGGCGCCCGATCGAACACCCGGATGAACTCCTCACGCGCCAACACGAGCTGGCGCCGCGTCCACGGCTCGCTCGCTCGCGCCACACCGTCCTGCCACTTGATGTGGTCGTACGTGTGCACTCCCACTTCGAACCCGCGCCGCGCGACTTCCCTCATGACCTCCCCGCAACGCCGTCCGATATGCGGCCCCGGTAGGAGCACGCCGTAGAGCAACGTCCTGACGCCGTAGTGTTGTGTCACCGAGGTACGGCGCACCTTGCCGAGGAATCCGCGCCGAAACACGCGCTTGATCGCCCGGCCGGTGTGGTCGGGACCGACGCTGAAGAGGAATGTCGCCCGGGCACTGGCCCGCGCGAGCGCCGCAGCGAGTCGCGGCACGCCTTCCAGCGTGCCTCGATAGGTATCGACATCGATCTTGAGCGCGATGGTGCCCATGGTCGCAGGCTCAGCCCGAAAGCGCCGCCCAAATCACCGCCCAAATCACGCTAACGCCGCCGGACGCGCCTCGAGCTCGCGCGAGACCTGCGAGAAGTCGACCGGTCCCTCCGCGGTCGCAGCCGCAAGGATTCGCAGCACGCCGCCGTCCCGGCACGCCGCATAACACCCGCCCTGCCCGCCGAAGAGCCGCGGCCGTTCCGATGGGGTGATGATCCTCGACTCCAGCCGCGTGCGATGAATCCACCACGGACGCCCGTCGACCTCGGTGAACGCGCCCGGGAAAGGCGGCGCCACCGCACGCACGAGATTGTGGATGCGCGCCGCCGGCTGACTCCAGTCGATGCGTCCGTCCTCCGCCCGGCGCCGCCCGAAGTACTGTCCCGGCTCGATCGGCTGCGGCCGGCGCGGCGCGTCGCCCGCGATAAGTCCCGGCAGGGAGCGGGCCAACACGATCTCCGCCGCGGCGGTCACCTTGCCGAACACCTCCCGGGCATCGTCGTCGTCCAATATGGGCACGGCGAGCTGATCGACGATGTCGCCGGCATCGGCGCGCTCGACCATGTAATGCAAGGTCGCGCCGGTCTCCCGCTCGCCGTTGAGGATGGCCCAGTTGACCGGGGCGCGCCCGCGATACTTCGGCAGCAGGGACCCGTGCATGTTCAGCGCGCCGCGGCGCGCGCTGCGCAGCAGGGGCGCGCCCAGCATCGAGCGATAGTAGAAAGAGAAGATGAAGTCGGGCTGCAGCTGCGACACCCGATCCGTGAGCTCGGCGCCGTTGGCATCTTCCGGCGTCGCAACCGGCAGCCGGTACTCGCGCGCCGTGTCGGCGACGCTCGCAAACCATCGATTCTCTTTGGGGTCGTCCTCGACGGTGACGACCAGCGGCACCTCGATCTTCGCGGACAACAGCGTCTTGAGGCACCGGACGCCTACATCGTGGTAGCCGAAGACGACCGCCCGGGCGGCGCTCATTGTTCCAGAGAATTCATTCAGTCGGGCCCCGCGCACGCTCGGCGCGCAGCATCTCGGTATGGTCGAGCTCCGGGTGCAGCCCACGCCGAACCTCCGGAAGGGCCCGGCGCTCCACCCTGCGCGGCTCGCCCTCTTCCAACACCGCTGCAATGGTGTATCGCGGACGTTGCCGCACCTGCTCGTAGATCCGCCCGACGTATTCGCCGACCACGCCGAGACCGACGAGCAGCACCCCGATCAGGAAGAACACTATGCCGAAGAGTGTGAACACACCCTGAACTTCCGAGCCGATGATCAGGCGTCGCACCGCCAGCACGACGACGAAGAAGAAAGACATCAGCGCGAGCGTCATGCCGGCCATGGTGAAGAACTGCAGCGGCACCACCGAGAAGCCGGTCATGAGATCGAAGTTGAGGCGGATCAGGCGATAGATGGAATATTTCGACTCCCCCGCGGTGCGCTCCGCGTGCGTCACCTCGATCTCGACCGGGTGGCGCGCGAAGGTGTATCCCAATGCCGGCACGAACGTGCTGACTTCCACGCAGCGGTTGATCGCCTCGACGATGCTGCGATGGTAGCCGCGCAGCATGCAGCCCTGGTCGGTGATCTGGATCTGCGTCGTGCGCTCGCGAATCCGGTTCATCATGCGCGAGGCGACCTTGCGCCAATAGACGTCGTGGCGCCGCGCGCGCACCGTGCCCACGTAGTCCGCCCCCTGGTCCATGGCGGCGATCAGCTTGCCGATCTCCTCCGGCGGGTTCTGCAGATCCGCGTCCAGGGTAACGATGTAGTCACCCCGCGAGTGCGCGAAGCCCGCGAGAATGGCCATGTGCTGGCCCGCATTGCGGGTGAGGAGGATCACGCGGGTGCTGTCCGGTCGCCGCTCGAACTGCGCCCGCAGGACTGCCGCGGAGCGGTCGCGGCTGCCGTCGTCGACGAATATCACCTCGTAGGGATGCTCGAGCGCATCCAACGCCGCGTAGAGGCGGTTGAAGAGCGTCTCGAGGCCGGCCTCCTCGTTGTAGACGGGAATGACGACCGAGACTGTCGCGGTCACTTCGCCGCTCTCCTCAGGATGTCCGTTGCCGCCTCGACGACCCGGTCCACGTCCGCCAGCTCCATCGCCGGGAAGAGCGGCAGCGTCACCGTCTCACGGCCGATGCGTTCCGCGTTCGGGAACTGCCCATCGTGGTAACCCAGCGCCCGATACGCCGTAAACAGATGGATCGCCGACGCGTAATGCACGCCGACGCCGATGCCCCGCTCCGCCATCTGCTCGATGAACTGCAGGCGCGAGATCCGCAACCGCTCGAGCGGCAGAAGCGGCGCGAACATGTGACCGTTGTGTCCCGCGTCGCCGCGCGCCGGCAGGCGCACGGGCGCATCGTTCCCCCACAGCTCGAAATAGCGGGCGAAGAGCTCGCGACGGCGCGCGTTGCCGCGCTCGAGCGTGGCCAGCTGGCCGAGGCCCACCCGTGCCGCCACGTCCGACAGGTTGGCCTTGCCGGCGGCAAAGAGCGTGTCGACCTCATCCGCGGCGGTCTTCCTCTGGCCGTGGAAGCGATGCAGCTCGAGCTGGCTCAGCTCCTCCGGCGAGCCGCCGACGACGCAGCCGCCCTCGATGGTGGTGAGATTCTTGTTGGGATGGAAGCTGAAGCAGACCAGGTCGCCGAAGCTGCCGATGCGCCTGCCGCGCCAGGCGGAGCCGATCGCCTGCGCGGCATCCTCGATGACGCGCAGCCGGTGGCGCTCTGCAATCGCATACAACCGGTCCATGTCGACCGGCAGGCCGGCAAAGTGCACGGGCATGATAGCCCGGGTGCGCGGGGTGATGGCGGCCTCGACCTGATCGAAGTCGATGTTGCGGGTATCGAGGTCGACGTCGACGAAGATGGGACGTGCGCCCACCCGCACGATGACGTTGGCCGTGGCGACGAAGCTCATGGCCGGGGTGATGACTTCATCGCCCGCGCCTATGCCGGCGACGAGGAGCGCATGCTCGAGGCTCGCGGTGGCCGAGGTCTGCGTGCGCACCGGACGGCCGCCGCAGTACTCCGACAGCGCCTCCTCGAGCTTCCTGACGTTGGGACCGGTGGCGAGCCAACCCGAGCGCAGCACCTCGACCACGCCCTGGATGGTCTGCTCATCGATCGTCGGCCGGGTAAACGGCAGGAAGGGTTTTGTCATGATCTGGCCACCAACACCACTCCGAACACGATGACCCCTATCCCGAGTACCCGCTGCAGATTGGGCACCTCGCCGAGCAGCCACCAGGCGAGCCCGATATTGAGCACGTAGCCGAGCGAGAGCAGCGGGTATGCCTGACTCACCGGCACGCGCGACAGGCCAAACAGCCAGACGATGACGCTCACCCCGTAACAGGCGAGCGCGGCCCACAGCCACGGCACCGTCAGCAGCGTGAGCGAGCGGCTCAGTATCGCGCCCTCGGCGCCCAGCAACGGCCCCGTGGCATCGGTCGCGGCCTTCAGCCCGAGCTGCGCCAAGGCATTGAGCAGCACGCCGCAGCAGAGGATGGAGAAGTCCGACAGTCTCATGAGCGGCTCACCGCGACCGTGGAGCTATCGCGGGCAATGACCCGGCCCGGTAAGCCCAGCAGACGGTAATGATCCCACACGCGGGGGTCAAAGAATGCGATCGCATCCCGGCTCGCCTCCCATTGCCGTATGAACTGTCGGGGTGTCGCCGTCTGCCGGCCCGGCTCCTCGGCTTCGCCGTAATCGAGCTCACCGGTGCCCTGGAAGTCCACTAGCGTGAGCATCCGGCCGAGGTATGGTGGAATGGTCTGACGGTATTCTCCGACGCTGTAGAGCGCAGTGCCCGGATGCACGTCAGGAGCGACCGCTTGAACGAGCGCGTATGCCGACCGAGAAGGAGGAATGACCGTGTACTCGCAGAGCAGCGCCTGCCAGCCGAAGACGAAGAGCAGCGCCACAGCGAGGTACTGCCAGGCGCCTGCTGCAGCGTTTGGAATCCGCTTCCAGGTAGCCACGATGGCGGCGACCGCCGCGACCGCGCCGGCAATCGACCAGCCGATGGCCTGCGCAGGAATCGTCCCGTTGCGATGCTGCGAGTAGATGAGGAGTCCCGCGGCGATGAAGACCGTGAGGCCGGCAGCGGCGCGTGCGGCGCGAGACAGGAACCCCGGACGGTCGGCAACGGCGGCACCGGTGATGGCGGCAAGCGGCGGGAACATCGGCAGGATGTAGGTGGCGAGCTTGGAGCTGGACGTGGAAAAGAATACCAGCGTCAGCGCTGAGAATATTAGCAGGAATTTCAGTGGCTTGAATTGATGAGTTGAACTGGAATCGCGCCAGGCGGCGCGGACAGCGCGCGCCAGCGTCACGAGCCACGGAAAGGCGCCCACCGCGAGCAGCGCTAGGAAGTACCACCAGGGCTCGACACGCTGCGCCTCCTTCGTGAGGAAGCGCTGGAAATGCTCGTGCACGAAGAAGTACTGCGCGAAGTCGGCGTTGCGCCGCGACACCAGGATGAACCACGGTGTGGCGAGCGCCAGAAAGAGCGGCACCCCGAGGGCGAAGTGCATTCGCCGCCAGGGGCGCAGGTCGCGCTCCACGGCGCAGTACGCGAGCAGAGTCCCGCCAGCGAGGACGAAGACGACGATGCCCTTGCTGAGGACGGCAAGGGCCGCGGCTGCCCAGCAAACGAGCATCCAGTTGCGTTCCTCGCCGCAGCGCGGGGAGGCGCTCTGCGCCAGCGCAAACGCCAGCACGGTGGCGCACATCCAGAATGTGAAGCTGGCATCGAGAAGGTCCAGATGCCCGATGATGCCGAAGTAGGGGCTCAGCGCGAGGATGGCCACGGCCGCGACCGCGGCCCGCCGGTCATAGAGCCGGGCCAGCCAGGCATAGATCAGCGGCAGGCAGGCGAAGCCGAGGCCCACCGTCCAGAGGCGCGAGCTCCAGTTGCTCAATCCCACGACCGAGTAGAGCGCCGCCGTCGCCCAGTACTGCAGCGCCGGCTTCTCGAAGTATTTCAGCCCATCGAGCCGCGGAGTGATCCAGTCCCCGCTGCTCACCATCTCCCGTGGGATCTCCGCGTAGCGCCCCTCGTCGGGATCGAGCATCGGGCGGATCTGGATGGTCAGCAGCCAGAACGCCGCAAGCGCGACCCACGCCCACCACCTGAGCCCGCGTCCCTGCGCGCCCCCCACCGCTCCCGTATTGCTCATGCCGCGTCCCGGCCTCCGCGGACGCGCTCAGCCGCCTGCCAGAGCGGCGGCGCGGGCGCTGAAGTTCTCCTGCTTGACGTAGAACTCGATCGTGCGGCGGATGGCCGTATCGAGATCCGTGCTGGGCCGCCAGCCGAGATCGCGCTCGGCCGCGTGAATGGCCGGCACCCTCACCTGGATGTCCTGGTAGTACTTGCCGTAATAGTCGCCGGCCGAGACCTCGACGATCTGCGTGGCGCGCGCACTCTCGCGCAGCACCGGAAACTCCTGCGCGATGCGGATGGTGCGCTCGGCGAGGTCGCGGATCGAGACGCAGTTGTCGGGATTGCCGATGTTGAAGATGCGCCGCGAGGCTCGCTCCTGGGAGTTCTCGAGAATGGTGAGCAGGCACTCGATCGCATCGTCGATGTAGGTGAAGGAGCGCTTCTGGCGGCCGCCGTCGACGAGCTTGATCGGCCTGCGGAAGAGCACGTTCGAGAGGAACTGGGTGAAGACGCGCGAGCTGCCTTCCTTCGGCTCCTCGACGTTGTCGAGGTTCGGCCCGATGAAATTGAACGGCCGGAACAGCGTGTAGTCGAGGTTGTCGCGCACGCCGTAGGCGTAAATGACGCGGTCGAGGAGCTGCTTGGAGGCCGCGTAGATCCAACGCTGCTTCTCGATCGGGCCGTAGACGAGCGGGCTCGTCTCCTCATCGAGCACGGCATCGGGCGACATGCCGTAGATCTCCGAGGTCGAGGGGAAGATCAGGCGCTTGCCGTACTTGACGCAATGGCGCACGACGGAAAGGTTGGCCTCGAAGTCGAGCTCGAAGACCCTGAGCGGATGGGTGACGTACTGCGCCGGATTTGCAATCGCCACAAGCGGGACGACCACGTCGCACTTCTTGACGTGATACTCCACCCACTCCTTGTTGATGGTGATGTCGCCCTCGACGAAATGGAAGCGGTCGTCCTTCGGCAGGGAGCCGAGCTTGTTGTCGGAGAGGTCGATGCCGTAGACCTCCCAGTCGCGATCGCGGAGGATGGCGCTGGTCAGGGCGCTGCCGATGAAGCCGTTGGCGCCTAGGATCATGATCTTGAGTGGCATGGAATTCCGTACCTTGCGCGGGACCTGAGCCCGCTTGGGCTAAAAACGTGGAATTTTAGCATACCTTCATAGCAGGGCTTTTATCGCCCGCCGATAGCTCGCGACGATAGCCTCGCGCCGGTGATGATGCCCGCCACTCACCACCTTCTCGCCCGCGCGCCACACGCAGTCGATGACCTGGCGGCCGGCAGCAAAAATCCAGCTGTCCAGAATCTCGTCCTCGCGGCGCTCGATGAGCGCCGGATGGCCCGCATCCAGGCTGACCAGGTCGAACGGCGCCTGCGGCGCGAGGCCGACGCTTGCCGAGCCTGCGACACCGAGTGCCTGCGAGCCGCCCGCGAGCGCGGCATCGAACAGGCTCCGGCCGGTCGAGTGGCCCGACTCTCCCGCCAGCACGTTGCGCGCGCGCCGCGTCAGCCGCTGGGCATACTCCAGCAGGCGCAGCTCCGCGCCGGCATCCAGCAACACATTGGAGTCGCTCCCGATCCCGAGCCGCCCGCCCCGCTCCTGGAATTCCAACGCCGGAAATACTCCGTCCCCGAGACTCGCCTCGGTCATGGGGCAGAGCCCGACCACCGCACCCGATGTCGTGATGCGCGCGAGCTCCTCGGCCGTCGCGTGCGTTGCATGCACCAGGCACCACCTGTCATCAACCGGGGTTACCTCGAACAAGCGCTCGATTGGACGTCGTCCGCACCACGCAACGCATTCTTCAACCTCGCGCACCTGTTCGGCAATATGTATGTGGACGGGACCTCCCGACGCAAGCGCTACGACAGATGACAGCTCCTCAACGGTTACCGCCCGGAGACTGTGCGGAGCAACGCCCACATTGCCGGCCGCCAGCGCACGTACCGCCTTGCGGCTCGACTCCACTATCCGCTCGAACCGCTCCAGATCCGTGATGAAGCGGCACTGGCGCGCGCTTGGCTCGGTGGCGCCAAAGCCTCCATGTGCGTAGAAGGTCGGCAACAGTGTCAGCGCGATTCCGCTCTCGGCCGCAGCGGCCGCGACGCGCGCGGCGAGCTCACCGGGATCGGCGAACGGCACGCCCGACTTGTCCTGATGCAGGTAGTGAAACTCACCGACGCGCGTGAAGCCGGCCTCGAGCATCTCCGCGAAGGCGAGCGCGGTCACCGCCTGGAGCTGATCCGGGTCGATCCGCTCCACGAAGCGATACATGAGCTCGCGCCAGGTCCAGAAGCTGTCGGCGGTCGGACCGCGGCGCTCCGTCAATCCCGCGATGGCGCGCTGGAAGGCATGACTGTGCAGATTGGGGAGCCCGGGAACGGCCACCGCATGGCGCTCATCATCCTCGCCCGGGTCGACGTCCGCTTCGATGAAGCGGATGAGCCCCTCGTGGCCTGTGAGGCGCACGCGGCGCGCCCACCCGCCGGGCAGCAGAGCCGATTCGAACCAGAGTTTCAGCGCCCCTTCGCTCATCCGCGCCAGCCGACCCTACTGGCGCACCGCGCGCTCCATGCGCTGCTCGTTGCGGATCGAGCCGGCGATGTTGATGAGCTGTTCCGCGATCTGCTCCAGCACGTCATCGATGGAAAGGACGCCGCTGAGCGCTCCGGACCGGTCCACCACCGGAACGCGGCGCACCCCCGCCTCGCGCATGTGCCGCAGCACCGCCTCGATCGACTGTCCTTCCTCGATGAGGAGAGGATCGCGCGTCATCACATCTCCCACCTTGAGCGCATGGGCGTCCACCTCCTGCGCGAGCACAGCCACCACGATATCGCGATCCGTCAGTACGCCGACGACCCTCCTGCCCTTGTCCGCCGGACCGGACCTCTCGGACACGATGAGGTACCCGACGTGCTTCTCACGCATCACATGCGCAGCCGTGATGAGGTCCTCGGTCGGCGCGACGGTGACTACTCCGCGCTTGCAGACGTTGCCGGCATTCATGGGGGGCCTCCCGCTGCGCTACCGGCCCCTATTGTAGTCCCATCAAAAGCGCAGGCCGACCCTGATCGGCACGAAGTCCGTCGGCTGCGAGCTCTGCATACGGGTGAATCGCGCCTCGACGAAGAAGGTCTGACCATCGCTGAGCGCGAAGTCGAGCCCAAGCCCGGCATTCCACGCGAACCGGGTGGTATTGTCGCTCGCCACCACCTCATCGCCCGCCTCGAGGCCGAATTCGCAATAGCCGAACCACGGATCGCAGAAATAGCCGCCGACCGGGACCGTCTGCGTGAGCGCAATCCGTCGGTGCGCGACGCCAATACCGGCTACGGCGAAGCCCGTCAGATATGGACTGAGGGGCATCCGATACTCACCATCGACGGCGAGATCGACGATCTCCCCATACCCGTCATCGATCTCCGTCTGATCGATCGCCTCATTCGTCCCGATCAGCTGCCGGGTGGCCTCGAAGCGGCTGTAGTCGAGATCGGCGCGCAATGCGAAGGGTGAGCTGAAATCCGGTTGCCAGGAGAAGCCGCCGCCGATCGTCCAGCCGCCATCGAGAGCGTCGGCGATCTGGCCCGTCGTCGCGGCGTATCCGGTATCGATGTGCCAGTGCACGTGCTCCTCCGGGCCGTAGTAACGCTCCACGTAATTCTGCGCCGGTGCCTGGGCCGCCGCCCCGAGCAACAGCGCCGCGAGCGGATACAATTTTTTCATGTGCTCCTCCTTACGTTGCGCGGCGCAGCCTGCGCTGCACCGCGAATACGATGTCCTGCATCTCACGGATGCGAAGCGCCGTCGCGCAGAAGAAGAACGCCCCGGCGCCGACGACGATGACAGCCATGAGCGAGCCCGCCTTGGGCCAGAACCGCTCACTCGCCCAGCCCGCCAGGAGGTAATGATCGCCCGCCCAGCAAATCCCGGCGAGCACCGCGCAGGCCGCCGAGAGCTTCAGCAGGAGCGAGAGCATCGCCCGCGATTCGAGCCGTCCCAGATGCCGGTGCATCAGCGCGTAAAGCACGAGGAAGTTGGTCGTCGCGATGCAGGCGGTCGAGAATGCGAGCCCCTGATGTCCCCAGCCGAGACGCACGGTGAAGACCCAGTTGAGCAGGAGATTGAGCCCGACGGCCGCGAAGCTGACGAACATCGGTGTCTTGCGCCGGTCGATGGCGTAGAAGGCGTTCACCAGGACCTTGAGGGCGGCGTAGCCGCAGAGGCCGATGGCGTAGAAGCGCAGCGCCGCAGCCGCCTCGTAGGCATCCCGGGCGTTGAAGCGGCCGTGTTGAAAGAGCACCGACATGATCGGCTCGGCGAGCAGGATGAGCCCGAGGCTCGCCGGGATGGTCAGCAGAAAGGCGAGCCGCATGCCGCGCGCCAGCTCGGTGCGAAATCCCGTGATGTTGCCGCCGGCGGCCATACGCGCGAGCAGCGGCAGCGATACGGTGCCGAGGGCGACGCCGAAGATCCCGAGCGGCAGCTGCATCAGGCGGAACGAGTACTGCAGCCACGTGACTGGACCGTTGCCGAGCTGGGAGGCGAACACGGAGTTGATCAGCACGTTGACCTGGGTCGAGCTCGCGGCGATCACCGACGGCCCCATCAGCCGCAGGATGGCCTTGACGCCCTGGTCGCGCCAGTGGAAATCCGGACGGAAATGGTAGCCCAGGCGCCGCAGCGCCGGCAGCTGCACGGCAAGCTGCAGCGCCCCGCCGATCAACGTCCCGAAGGCGAGCCCGAAGGTCGCGCGCTGGCCGAAGTGCGGGTCGAGCAGCCAGCCGATGCCGACGCCGGCAATGATCGAGCCCAGATTGAAGAAGCTCGAGGCGGTGGCGGGAATGCCGAAGACGTTCTTCGCGTTCAGCATGCCCATCACCAGGGCGGCGAGCGACACCAGCAGGATGAACGGGTACATGATCCGCGTCAGCGTCACGGTGAGGGCCGCCTTCGCCGGACCGAAGCCGGGCGCCAGCACTTCGACGATCCAGGGTGCGCAGGCGATACCGAGCAGCGTGAGCAGGCTGACGAGCACCGCGGCGGCGGTCGCCACCTTGTTGGCCAGCTCCCAGGCGGCGCGGTCACCCTCGATGGCCGTGGTCTTGCTGAAGACGGTGATGAACGCCGTCGACAGCGCCCCCTCGGCGAACAGATCCCGCAGCAGGTTCGGGATGCGGAACGCCATGATGAAGGCGTCCATGACTTCGCCGCCGCCGAAGAGCGAGCCGAACACCTGATCGCGCACGAGGCCGAGCACGCGGCTGCACAGGACTGCCAGGGCAACCACGCTGGCGGCCCGGGTATTCAACTTCTCATGACGGGGGGGCGCCGCGGCGGCGCTGGCCCCGGCGGCGGGAATATCGGCTTGTGGCATGCGGGCGCCACGGTACCATATGGACCTTCATGAACCGTGATCACTTCGTCGCCGGCGACTGGGGCACGTCCCGGCTGAGGCTCTCGCTTTGTCTCGGCGAGCGGATTCTCGCGACTCGCCAGGGGCCCGGCATCGGCGCTCTGCGCGAGCCGGCCGACGAGGCTCTGCGGCCGCTGCTCGCCGGCTGGCGCGAGGCCTACGGTCCTCTGCCGCTCGTTCTCTGCGGCGTGGTGGGCTCCCGCAACGGCTGGCGGGAGACCCTGTTCGAGGCGCGGGGAGAGGCGGTGGTCATCGGTAACGGGACTCTCAACGAGCGCTATGCGCACGCAATGCGCCGCGAAGGTATCGCAGCGTCCTGCCTCGATGGCGAGCAATGCGCACTCGCGGGACTTCGCACGCTATGCCGCCCATGAGCTCTTCACCCCAGACATGGCCCGAGGGCATCCTGCCGCTGGTCGCGATCCTGCGCGGCATCCGGCCGGAAGAAGTGCTCGAGGTCGCCGCGGCGCTGCAGGAGGCCGGCATCGGCGCGATCGAGGTACCGCTGAATTCACCCTCGCCGCTCGAGAGCGTCGCGCGGCTCGCCGCGAAATTCGGTGACCGCTGCCTCTGCGGCGCCGGGACCGTGCTGCGCCCCACCGATGTCGATGCGGTGCATGCCGCCGGCGGCCGCCTGATCGTAACTCCCAACACAGTGCCCGCGGTGATCGAGCGTGCGGTGGCCCTCGGCCTGACCGTGATGCCGGGCTTTGCGACGGCGACCGAGGCGTTCGCCGCGCTGGGCGCGGGCGCAGGCATGCTGAAGCTCTTTCCGGCGGCCAGCTACGGACCGGCGCACCTGAAAGCCTTGCGCGACGTACTGCCGCCCGCCGTCTCCGTGTTTGCCGTCGGCGGCGTGGGAGCCGCCAACCTCGCGCCGTGGCGCCTGGCCGGCTGCGCGGGTCTCGGGGTCGGGGGCGACCTGTATCGCGCCGGCCACCCCGCGGGCGAGGTGCATCGACGCGCCCTCGCCCTCGTGGCAGCCTGGCGCGCGGCTCAGTGACCGGCGGCCTGCGGCTGTAAGTCTGGCGTCCAGGCCCACGTGGGCCTCACGCGCACGACAGCCACCCCGACGGGCTCCGATAGCTTCCAAGGGCGCGGCAGCGCATATTTGCGCGCAATTCTTACAAACGCCTGCGCGCCGGAGTCGCCGGCGGACACCTTCTCGTCGGTGGTGGTCCAGCGACGCACCCAGTTGGCCTGCACTCTCAGCTGCTCGCGCAACCGATCCGCGTACGAAGCCTCACCGCCGTCCGTGGCGCTCACGCAACGCGCAACGTGATCCGCCTCGCGCGCCAGTTCTTCGATGCAGCCTTCGGTGAGCCGGATGCGGACCTCGAGCGAGTTGAGCTCTTCCCGCAGCCACCGCGTCGCGGTGCCCTGAGCAAGGAGGAAAACGCGAATCCCCGAGTCTAACCATGTCATAAACGATCCTCTGTCGTGAGCGGAGACGCGACGTTCCAAGATGCACACCCTGTGCCAGCATTATTGTCAAGAAGTCAGGTTTCCCGGCGCCGCAGGAGTGACAGGAAGAAGAGCCCACCGGCGACCATGACGATGAAAGGGCCGCTCGGCCGGCCGGCGAGCGATGCGGCATAAGTCCCGACGACCGTGCAAGCGACGGCGACCGCTACGGCAAGCGTCAGCATCATTCCGAGCCCGCGCGCGAAGCGCCTGGCGATCGCGGCCGGAATGATGATGAGCGATCCCATGAGCAGCACGCCGAGGAACCGCAGCCCGAGGCCGATGGTGAGCGCGAAGGCGAGCAGGAAATAAAGATCCAGCCGCGCCACATCGACCGCCGAAGTCAGCGCGATCTCCGGTGAGACCAGGCGCACCACGAGCGCATTGCGCTCGCGCAGCACGAAGACGATCACGATGAGCGCGCCGGCAATACCGAAAGCGGTCTCGGGCAATGTCAGTGCTCCGGGCGCCCCGAGCAGGGCGTCGATCAACTCCTCGCCCGAGGTGATGATGCTGCCGACCGCCAGCGCCACCGCGAAAGTGACTCCGATCACAGCCTCGGTGGCGATGCGCATGCGGCGCTCGACCGCCCAGATGAGCACCGCGCCGAGCAGCAGCAGCGCGAGCGCGCCCCAGAGAGGGTTCACCCGCAGGATGAGGGCGATGCCGATCCCGGGCAGCGCGATGTGCGACATCGGATCGGCGGCGAGCACCATCCGGCGCATGACGGCGAAGCTGCCTATCAGACCCGCCGCCACTGCCATCAGGGCGGAAAGCGCCAGCGAGCCGAGCTCAGGAGCCGATTCATGAATGATCGTGGACATGAAACCCCAGTGGCTGGCCATAGACCTCGAAGAGTGCCTCGGGCGTCAGTGCCGAGCGCGGCGGTCCGAAACATGCCCCGTGGCGTCCGAGACAGAGCACGTAATCGGCGTGCTTATAGACGACACTCAGGTCGTGCGAGACCAGGAGCACCGTCATGGCACGCGTATCCTGCAGCCCGTGAAGCACCTCGTTGAGCTGAGCCTGCCCGGGGGCGTCGATGCCCGCCGCCGGCTCGTCGAGGAGCAGCACGTTGGGGCGCCCGAGGAGTGCGAAGGCGATGAGGAGGCGTTGGAACTGCCCGCCCGACATATTGCCGATGGGGGTCGCCAGCACCTGCTCGGCAAGCCCCACGGAGCGCAGCGCCTCGGCCTGCAGCGCGGATGAGCTGCCGGCGAGCGCCGCCCTGGCGCGCAGGAAATCGCGACCATTGACGGGCAGGTCGCGCTCGATGTCGAGCTTCTGGGGAACGTAGCCGAGCACCGTGTCCGCGGCCCAGGTGATCTTCCCGGTGTGGGGCAGCGCACCGATGAGCGCCCGCAACAGCACCGTCTTGCCGGCGCCATTCGGTCCGATGACGGCGAGACAGCACCCGCGCGGCAGGTCGAACGTAACGCCTCGAACGACGTCCGTGCTGCCCAGCCGCACCGTCAGATCTCGCACCTCCAACGCGTTCATCATCGACCCATTGTACGGGCTCGGCCTACTCGCGACTCAAAGATCGCCGCCGATGCGCACGACATAACGGCCGCGCGCTTCGCCCGCCATCAGATCCTCGCAAGCCCGGGGCACGTCCTCGAGACCGATGACGGCACGCACGATCAAACGCTCGAGGTCGTGCGGCTTCCATTCACCGGCCAAACTGTCCCATACCGCTTCCCGCCAGGCCCGCGGCACGTCGACGGAATGTATGCCCAGGAGGCTGACGCCGCGCAGGATGAGCGGCATGACCGTGGTATTGAGCGCAGATGATTGAGCGAGACCGATGCACGCAATGTTGCCCCACGGCCGCACCGTGCGCGTGAGGTAAGCGAGTGTCTCGCCGCCCAGGTTGTCGACCGCGCCGCCCCAGATCGCCGTCTCGAGCGGCTTTCCGCCGGTAGTCAGCGAGCCTCGTGTCACCACCTCATCCGCTCCGAGCTCGCGCAGGTACGACGCCGCGTCCGGCTTACCAGTGATAGCTGCTGTGGTGAAGCGCGCGCGCTTGAGGAGCCCGAGCGCAATGCCGCCGACGCCGCCGGTCGCGCCTGTGACCGCGATGGGACCGAGCTCCGGCGCCTGGTGGTTCTCGAGCAATCGCCGCAGGGCGAGCGCGGCGGTGAAGCCTGCGGTACCGAGAGCCATCGCCTCGAGAAGGCTCAACTGCCGCGGCAGCGGCACCAAGGCCGCGGCCGGCAACCGAGCCCGCTCGGCCAGGCCGCCGTCCAGCGACTCGCCGAGCCCTGCCCCGGTCGCGAGCACGCGGTCGCCGGGCCGATAGGCGGGAGCGGTGCTGCTTTCGACCACGCCCGAGAGGTCGATGCCCGCGGTTCTGGGATATCCCCGCGCAATCGAGCCCTTGCCGGTCACGGCGAGCGCGTCCTTGTAGTTCAGACAGGAGTAGGCCACCCGGACGACCACGTCGCCCGGTGTGAGCTCATCCAGAGTGACCGACTCCAGACGCGCGAACCGCCCGGCCGGTGCCTGCTGCACACGTAATGCTTTGAAGCTGGACATGGGTTTCCTGGGTCAGCGGCCGCCCTCGGCTTCCTCGCGCATCTGCTTCCAGAGCGCCACGACGTGCTCGCGTTCCGTTGCCTCGACGCCGAACGACACTCGCACCATCCATCTGTCTCCGAGCACGGCCGGTGTCAGATAGGCCCGGCCCGACTCGTTGATGCGCCGCACCCAGGCGAGCGTATGAGCATCGAGAGCTTCGCCCGTCAGACCCTGCGGCACGTGACACACGCATACCGTCTGGAACGGAACTGGAGCGAGGCGTTGCCAGCCCTCTGTTGCGTCGACCTCCGCCGCGAGCCAGCGGGCGTGCTCGAGATCCCGCCGCAAGCGCTTCTGCAGGCCGAGCACGCCCTGCTCCCGGATGAGGAGCCAGAGCTTGAGGGCACGGAAGCGGCGGCCGAGCGGAATGCCCCAGTCGCGGAAGTTTCTGACTTTGGCGTCGGCGGCGGTACGCAGGTAGCTCGGATTCGTCGACATCACGCGCACCAGGTGCTGGGCATCGCGCACGAAGTACGTGGAGCAATCGAAGGAGGCGCCGAGCCACTTGTGCGGATTCAACACCAGCGAGTCCGCCTGCTCGACGCCTTGCCACAGCGGCCTGCATTCCGGAAGGATCATGGCGGAGCCCGCCATGGCGGCATCGACGTGCAGCCACAGGCCGTGCGCGCGCGCGATGCTCGCGATCGACTCCAGCGGGTCGATCGCGGTGGTCGCGGTAGAGCCCACCGTCGCAACGACCGCGCACGGCGCACGTCCCGCAGCCTGGTCCGCCTCGACGGCGCGGTGCAGCGCTTGCGCGCTCATGCCATAGCCATCGTCGACCGCCACGACACGCAGGTTCTCCCGCCCGAAACCGGCAAGCAGCGCGGCCTTCTCCACCGAGCTGTGGCTCTGGCTCGAAGCATAGACGATGAGCGGCCGTTCGCTCGCCTGCAGGCCGCCGCGCGCGGCCCCGTGCGAGGTGCTGCGCTCGCGCGCACAGATGAGAGCCACGAGGGTAGCCGTCGAGGCCGTATCCTGGATGACGCCGTTCCAGGCGTCGGACAGCCCCAACATCTGGCGCAGCCAGTCCGTGGTCAGCTCCTCGAGCTCGGTGAGCGCCGGGCTCGCCTGCCAGTTGAGACCGAGCTGCGCCAGTCCGGTGCTGAGGAAGTCTCCCAGCACGGCCGCAAGCGAGCTGTTGGAAGGAAAGTAGGCGAAGAAGCGCGGATCCTGCCACTGGGTGCAGCCGGGCAGGATGACGCTTGTCAGGTCATCGAGCACGCCATCGAGAGACTGCGGTTGCGCCGGGGGCGTTGCCGGCAAGGCGGCGCGCACGTCTCCCGGAGCAACGCGCGACATCACGGGAAGCTCGGCGCGCGCGGTGCGCGCCCGATAGTCGGCAATCCAGTCGACCACCTCGTGTCCCCGCCGGCGGAACTCCTCTATATCCACGGCGGGGGGATCAGGCGCGCATCACGCGGACGCGCAGCTCCGCGAGGTCCGTGCCGTTGGCGGTCATGAGGTCGGAAGGGCCGACGGCGCCCACTCCCGCGGGCGTGCCGGTGAAGATGAGATCGCCGGGCTTGATCTCCCACGCGGCCGAGAGGTGCGCGATGATCTCGGGAATCTTCCAGATGAGGTCGCGCACCTTGCCGTGTTGGCGGCGCACGCCGTTTACTTCCAGGGTGATCTCGACATTCGCGACGTCCTCGAGCCACGCCGCGGGGGTGATGCCGCCCACGGGGGCCGAGCGGTCGAACCCCTTGGCGATGCACCACGGCCGGCCGAGCTTTTTCATCTCGCTCTGCAGGTCGCGGCGTGTCATGTCGAGCCCCACCGCATAGCCGTAGATGCAGCCCTCGGCGTCCGCAGGGCTCAGATTGCTGCCGCCCTCGCGCATGGCGACGACCAGCTCCACCTCGTGGTGCAGCTCGTGTGTCAGACCGGGGTAGCGCAAGACGCCTGTCTCGCCCTCCGCCACCGACAGGACGGCATCGGCGGGCTTCATGAAGAAGAACGGCGGCTCGCGTCCGGTGCCGCCCATCTCCTGGGCGTGCTCGGCATAATTGCGGCCGACGCAATAGATGCGGTGCACCGGAAACCAGCCGGTGGAGCCGACGATCCGCACGGCCGCGTGCGACGGCGGGGCGAATACATATCTCATGTGCGTACTATAATCCGAATCGTTACCGGAGCGTTGTGTAACGAATGGCCCGGCTCCCACGAAAGCCATGGGAGACTCGTCGCAGCGGAATCCTCGGCCCGCCGGACGGTCTCATTGTCCGCTAGGAGGTATCCCATGGCGCCCCGCATACCCCGAATCCCCCCCTCGGAGATCACTCCCCCGGAGGGCTATTTCAATCGCCGTTCGTTCCTCGCCGGAGCGGTGGCCGCGGGTCTGGGGGGCGCGATCGGGGCCGCCCCGGCGGCCGTGCTGCCTGGCCAGGCCGGGGCTCCGCTGGCGTTCACCCCGAACCCGCGTGAGTCCGTCGACGCGCTCGTGCATGCCAGCGGGCAGGACGAGACGCCGAACACCTGGGAAGAGATCACGAACTACAACAACTTCTACGAGTTCGGCGTCGACAAGCCCGACCCGGCCGCCAATGCCCGTCAGCTGAGAACGCGTCCGTGGAGCATCGCGGTCGCGGGCGAGGCGGACGTCACCGGCAGTTTCCACCTCGAGGACTTCCTGCAGCCCTATGCGCTCGAGGAGCGCATCTACCGCTTCCGCTGCGTCGAAGCCTGGTCGATGGTCATTCCCTGGGTGGGATTTCCGCTCGCGAGCATGCTGCAGCGCTTCAAGCCGACCTCCAAGGCCAAGTACGTGGCTTTCGAGACACTCTACCGCCCCACGCAGATGCCCGGCCAGAGCGCCTGGCCGCCGATCCTGCCGTGGCCCTATCGCGAGGGATTGCGCATCGATGAGGCGATGAACCCCCTGACGCTGATGGTGGTCGGCCTCTATGGCCGCGAGCTGCCGAATCAGGACGGCGCGCCGCTGCGGCTCATCGTGCCGTGGAAGTACGGCTTCAAGGGCATCAAGTCGATCGTGAAGATCAGCTTCACCGAGACACAGCCGCGCAATACCTGGAATGAGGCCACGCCCGACGAGTACGGCTTCTACGCCAACGTGAACCCGGAAGTCCCCCATCCCCGCTGGAGTCAGGCGAGCGAGCGGCGCATCGGTGCACCCCTCTTCCATCAGCGGCAGCCGACCCTGATGTTCAACGGGTACGCGGACGAAGTTGCGGATCTCTACCGCGGCATGGACCTGCACCGCTACTACTAAGATGCTCAATGTCGATCGGCGCTACCGACTCGTCTACAAGCCCGCCGTGTTCGCGGCGAGCCTGGTGCCTTTCGGCTGGCTCGTCTGTTGCCTCTTCGGCTGGCTCGGCTTCAGCGCCGGGGTCGATCCCGTCAAGTTCCTCGAGCTCGAGTGCGGTCAGACGGCGCTCAACTTCATCTTCATCACCCTGATGATCACGCCGGCGCGCCAGCTCGCCGGCTTGCCGCACCTGCCGCGCCTGCGGCGAATGCTCGGCCTGTTCGCGTTCTTCTACGTGGTGCTGCATTTCACAGTGTACGTGGCGCTCGATCTCGAGTTCGACTGGCACACGCTGGCGGCCGACATCGGCAAACGGCCGTACATCACGGTGGGGTTCACGGCGTTTCTCATGTTGATTCCGCTCGCCGTGACTTCGACCAACGGCATGATGCGCCGCCTCGGCCGCCGCTGGACCAAGCTCCACCGCCTGGTGTACGTCATCGCCGCATTCGGCGTCTGGCACTTCTACTGGCAGGAAAAGAAGGACGTGCGCGAGCCCCTCCTCTACGCGGCGGTGCTGGCGCTGCTCCTCGGTTACAGAGTGCTGCGGGCCTGGCGGCAGAAGCGTCCAGCGCTGCGGCGGGCACAAGAGTCAGGGGCGTGACGGAGACCCGTCCGCGTCACGCCCCTGATGAGCCTCACATCGTCAGAACGACCCGGAATTCCGCTTTGCCGCTCATCATGCGCGCATAGGCTTCCGCCGCCTTCTCGAGCGGATAGGTCTCGATCATCGGCCGCACGCCGGAGAGCTCGGCGAATCGCAGGGTATCCTCCGAGTCGGCCGGAATGCCTGACGCCCACCCCTGAATCGTCCGGGTTCCCATGATGAGCTGCACCGGCGTGACCTGGATCGGCTCGGCCGTAGCGCCCAGCACCATCAGCCTGCCATTGGGCGCAAGCCCATCGATCACATCAGACATGGCTTTCGAGCTCGGCGCCGTTGCGAGGATCACCTGCGCACCGCCCTGCCTCTGCAGCGCCTCCGACGCACGTTCCGCCCTGCTGTCGATATAGAAGCTTGCCCCGAGCTTCTTCGCGAGGGGGGCATCGTCCGAGCCGCGCCCGATGGCGGCCACCTTGTAGCCGAACTTGCTCGCGAACTGGATGCCGAGGTGGCCGAGTCCGCCGACGCCGAGTACCGCGACCAGGTCTCCGGGGTGGGCACCGCTGTGCCGCAGCGCGTTGTAGGTGGTGATGCCGGCGCAAAGGAGCGGCGCCGCTTCGGCGGCGTTCAGGCTCTCGGGTATGGCGGCGAGCGCTTCCACGGGCGCGAGCATGTATTCCTGATAGCCGCCGTCGTAACTGATCCCGGCGACTTTCTGGTTCCGGCAGTTGATGAAGTCGCCTCGTCGGCATTGCGGGCAGGTGTTGTCGTGTCCGCCGTGCCAGCCGACACCGACACGCTGCCCCTCTCTCCAGGCGGAGACACCCGCCCCCAGCGCATCGATCACACCGGCCACTTCATGGCCGGGAACCCGGGGATATTGGATACCGGGCCAGTGGCCCTCCTTGGTCAGCTCGTCGCTGTGACAGATGCCGCAGGCCTGCACCTTTATGCGCACGTGTCCCGCGCCCGGCTCGGGAATCTCGCGCTCGACGATCTGGAAGTCCGCTCCCGCCGCCGGGACCTGCACCACCCTCATCTTTGTCGTGGAACCCTTGGTCGTTGCCATAAATGACCGCCTCCCCGATGCGCTCGGGATCTGTTGCCTGGGTCAAGCCGATCTTCTCCATTCTACGCTTCTACGCTCGGCACGATCGGGCGCGGTTCCTGCTGACCCTGGGGACACACCAGAGCCGGAGCAATCTCCATGGCACGCTACGGGAAGAAAGCCCAAAGCAAAGTCAAACGCGCGATGCACGAGCGTAAGGAGGGAACGCTGCGCAGTGGCCGCTCGGGGCGCAAGGTCAAGAGCCGCAGGCAGGCCATCGCCATCGGCCTCTCCGAGGCGCGCCGCGCCGGGGCGAAGGTGCCGCGGAAAAAGACCGGCCGCAAGAAGAAATAGCGGTATCCAACCTGACACCATGAGCGAGCCGCCGGTGTTGCCGCTCTCGCCAACACGGTCGGCACGCCCCCTGGCGTAACCGAGCCCGGGGAGCAGCATCGCATCGACACGTCAGGGAGGACGCATCCGGAACGACAGGGTCAAGCCTCAGCTGGCGCTCGCGCAACTTGGGCACAGCATTTGCTGGTCGGGCTCCAGCCCGCGGTGCCCAGTGCGCCCGGTGACATTACAAGGGGGTTCCGGGAGTTCTCGCCATCCATGAATGATCTCGGCACGCGATCGCCGAGGGTCCTGCTGATCGGACCCTACGACCCGCACTGTGGTGAGTACACGTTCCTCGCCCCACCCCTCGGTGTCTGGCGCCTCGCCGGAGTGCTCGAGTCCTGCGGCGCCCACGTCAAGGTGTTCGATCCCAACTGTTGCCCCATCCCGCCTCAGCGCGCGCTCGAGCGCGAGCTCCTGCAATCGCCCTGGGACGTGATCGGTGTGTCGACGACCGGGATGACGCTGCGATTCGACCTGGAGCTCGCTTATGTGGCGCGCCGTCTCGCGCCCAATGCGCTGCTCGTCGCCGGCGGCATGGAGGCGACATTCAGGCCGGAGCTGATGTTCGCGCTCGGGCCGTTCGATCTCGTCGTGCTCGGCGAAGGCGAGCGGCCGCTCACCGAGATCGTGCGGCGCCTGCGCGCCGGCGAGCCGGTCGCGGCCGTCAGCGGCACCGCCACCAGGGTGAACGGCGCCATCGTGAAGCTCACACAGCAGGCCCTGAGCCGCGAGGAGCTGCGCGCGGCGATCTTCAGCATTCCCTACGAGCGGATGCCCTACCCGGCCTACTGGAGCCGCCTCGAGCAGGCGTACCGTGTCGGTCAGCTGCCGACCAAGGCGGCGCGCGAGGCACGCCTCGCGGAGGTCCGCTCCGTGCGGCTGATCACGCTCAACTACTGTCCGATGGGCTGCACCTTCTGCTCCGCAACCAACTTCCTGCACGAGTCGCAGGGCCACGTCGCCGCCGTCGCGCGCCTGGAAGCGGACGAGTGTCTGACCATGCTCGAGCGCATCGTCGCCGCCCATCCCGGCGTGCGCACGGTCATCTTCCAGGACGACATCTTCGCTTTCACCCAGGACCGACGGGTTCTGCCGCTCTGCGCGGGCATTGTCGCGGCGAAGCAGCGCGGCGCGCTGCCGCGTGGGCTGCAGTTCATCAGCACCAACCGTATCGACGCGATGTCGCCGGAGCGTCTCACGGCCATGCGCAGCGCCGGCTTTCGCGTGCTCGGGTTCGGCATCGAGAGCTTCTCGCCCCGCACCCTCGCCGAGTTCAACAAGGCGCAGATCCATCGCCACATCGAGCCGGCGCTGAGCGCCGCGCTCGAGCTGGGCATCACACCGTTCCTCGATCTCATCCTGAGCTCACCCCGATCGAGCCTGGAGGATGTCGCCGAGACCGTGCGCGAAGCGTATCGCTGGCTGCTGCGCGGCTGCGAGATCGGGATGTATCCTTACGTCATTCCTTTCTCCGGCGCCGCGTTCGCCCGCGACCCCGCGCTCGCTCCGCATACGATTCACGCGCACAGGCACGTTGCCGGAACCGACGTTGAGTGGGATCAGCCGGCGAAGATCCTGCCGATCGACCCCGTGGTGCGCGAGGCGGTGCTGCGCATCGAGGGCGACTTCGAGAGCAGGATCACCGCCATCGAGGACGGAGTAGCCCATCTTCCCTCTAGGATTCGCTCGCTCGTCTGGATTCTCAGCTCGCTCTCGGTGCTCGCCGAGTACGGGATCTCGGTCGGTGATGCACGCGAGGTCGGCGCGGAGCTCGATGCGCGCCTGCCCCGCTTGAATGGAGCGACGGACCTCCCGGCCGTCGTGACCGCATGACCACCCGGCGCTTCGTGAGCATCGCGGCACCGGTCGCGGTGTGCGCGCTCCTCGTCGCCTGGATCGGCCTCTCGGCGGCCAACGCCGAGGCGGCGAGCTTCTCGATGCTGGTCTATGCGCTCGCGAACCTGATCGTCTATACCGACGCCCTCGACTTCGTGCTGCGGCTCTACATGAAGCGGCGCCACACGGCGACGGCGCGCGGCACCGGGCGCGAGCGTGAGATCTCGATCGACCTCACCACGGCGCTGCCGGCCGGGGCGCTTCCCGTCGTGCCCCTGGAGCCGTACGCCATCATCGCCTCGGTCTTCAACCTCGAGGAGCATATCGAGGAATTCGTCGGCGCCTACGCGCGTTACCGGGATCGGATGTGGCTCATCAGCGATGGCTCGAGCGACCACACCCTCTTGCGCCTGCGCCAGGCCGGCTGGCGCTGCTTCGATGACGGCATCAATCGACGCAAGCCCGGCGCGCTGCGCCGCTTGCTCGAGACCGTGCCGGATTACATCGAGACCGTTCTGGTCATCGATCCTGACATCCGCATTCTTCCGCCCGGGGCCGGCAGTGAGATCGACCTCGAGCAGTTCATCAGCGAGTTCCAGCAGTCGGCAGCCGCGGCCGCCTGTCCCCGCGTCATGATCGAGCCCGACGGCTTTCTCGCCCGCTTCCAGTCGTTCGAGTACGCGCTGGCGTTTCGGGCCGGACGCCAGAGCCTCGCCGACTACAGCATCACCTCCGGCGTCTCCCTGTACCGCCGCGAGGTCCTTGCACGCGCACTGAGGGAACACTCCGTATCGGTGTACGCGGAGGACTTCGAGAACGCGATCATCCTGCTCGCGCGCGGCGAGCGGATCTACTACGACGGCCGGCTCGTCGTCGGCACGGAAGGGCCCGGCGCGTTCTCGCGCTGGTTCTCGCAACGGGTGGGCTGGTACCACGGTCTGATCAGGGTGTACTTCGAGCGGTTCGGGTCGATCTGGCACGTCGCGAAGCGCACCCCCTTCGCGCTCTATCACTACCTGGTCTACATCGGCGGCCTGACCATCCTGCTGCACGCTCTGAAAGTCCTGAGTGCGGTACTGCTGCTCGCGAGCTTCGTGAGCGGCGTCGACAACCTCTTTTTCGCGCACTGGCAACACTCCGCCCAAAGCTGGACGAATCCGGCCTACTTCATGGCCGCGATCGGCAGTTATCTCGTCCTCGGCGTCGTGGCGCTGTTCACGGTGGTGCCGAAGGCCGAGCGGGCATACGCCGCCCCGATCGTTCCGCTCTATCTCTTCTACGCACTGGTCCATATCGCGCCCATGTCCGTGGGGTATCTCAACTGGATCGCGCTCAAGCTCATCGGCCGGCGACTGTATCGCGATCACTACGAGCCGGAGCCCGGCGATCTGCGCGAGCCGCAGGGCGGACACATTCTCGCCACCAGGAGACTGCAATGACGGCTGGTGCAGCTTCCGCGCCGGCAAGCTACCGGCCGGCCGAATACTGGGAAGAGCGGGCCAGGCGCTTTGCAGTGGAGGGCGATGGGCTCGCCGCCGTCTGCTCGTACGGGATGCCGCGCTTCTATAACAGGCTCATCCAATTCTGTCAGCGGCGCGCCCTGGAGCCGTGGCTGAAAGCCGCACCCGGCACGCGCGCTCTCGATATAGGTTGCGGAATCGGCCGCTGGAGCCGCCTGCTCGCATCGCGTGGGGCGTCCGTCACCGGCGTCGACCTGAGTCCCACCATGGTCGCCGAGGCCGAACGCAGAGCCGCCGCGAGCGGACTCGCGAGCCGCTGCCGCTTCCTGGTGCAGGACTCGGCGGCTCTCGAAGTCGGCGGCTCGTTCGATCTGATCCTGTGTGTCACGGTCCTGCAGCACATACTCGATGTCGATGCGCTGCGCTGCGCGCTGCGGCGCATGGCCCTCCATCTCGCTCCCCAGGGGCGCGTCGTCATTCTCGAAGCGGCGCCGGCGCGGGTGGCGAGACGTTGCAACACGGCGGTCTTCACCGCACGGCACCGCGCCTTTTACCTGAGTTTGTTTCACGAGTGTGGCCTGCGCGTCCAGGCTGTCTCCGGTGTCGACCCCGCGCCCTTCAAGACGTGGTTGCTGCCTCATCTGCCACGCCTGCCCCGGCCGCTACGCGTGCTCGCGCTCGCCGTCGCGACGGCGCTCTCGGCGCCTCTCGACGCCCTCTGCGGGCGGCTCCTGACCGAGCGCTCCTGGCACGCCGTGTTCGTCCTGCAACATGACTGTGGAGGTTGACCGTGCGCCTGAGCCGCCGCTCGATGGTCTCAATCACCGTCTTTCTCGCGGTTGCGGCCCTCATCGCCGCCGGGTGGTCGCTCGAGGCGCGGCGCACGGGACGCGAATCCCTCTCCAACACCGTTTCCCTGCGGGTCACGAACGGCGCCGATCGCGGCCCCGGCACGCTGCGCGAAGCCCTGTTCGTCGCGGCCACGACCCCGGGACCGACGCGCATCTCGCTCGAGGTACCGAAGATCTCGCTGGCGACCCCTCTGCCGCCCTTCGTCAATCCGCACGGAATCCGCGTCGTGACGCACCCGGGAGGCACTGAGATCGACGCGCGAGCGCTGCGACGGGGTCCGGTCCTCGACGTTGCGGCGGCGAACGTGTCACTCGAAGGCCTGGTCATCAGCCATTGCGCGAACGCCGCCGTGCTGGTGCGGGCCGCCCACTTCAGCCTGCAGAGCGCCACTCTCCAAGGCTGCGACATCGGGGTCGACGTGGCGGAGAATGCGCACGATCTGTTGCTCGAGCGCAATGACTTCGTCAATGACCGGATCGGGGTGCGTTTCACGGCCTCGAGTGCCGGTACGACGGTCGCTGCCAACCAGTTCTCGGGCGAGAAGGAAGCCGGGGTGTGGGCCGTCCACGGTGGAACCGCCTCGCGAGCCGATGCCATCAGTGTGCGTGCCAACCGGTTCGGCGACGATCATTCGGCGATCATCGCCGGCAACGTCGACATCCTCATCGAGCAGAACGAGATCACCGGCGCGCAAGCGGCGGCCGTCGATCTGGTGGGCGCCGGCGCGGTGGTTCGCCGCAACCGCGTGAGCAACGGCAGCGGCATGGGCATCATCGCCGAAGGCGCGCAGGCGGCGGTGATCGAGGACAACGAGATCAACGGTCTCGCCGCCTACGGCATCATGATCCGCGGCTCGAGCAATACGCTGGTGCGTGCCAACCGCATGTCCGAATGCGCCTACGGCATGGCATTCGTGCTGGGCGATGCCCGCAGTCCGAGCACGGCGGTCGACAACGTCATCATCGAGCCGCGATACGACGGCATCGACGTTGTGGGCGATAACCCCATTCTGCGGCAGAACCACGTCCTCCAGCCGCACGCCTTCGCCCTGCGCGTGGAGGACTTCACGCGCCCCGACGGCAGTACGGTGAAAGGCGCACCGTTCCTCGACCACAACTCCTTCGGTCCGCTGTCCGCCGCCGCCGCCGCCGGCTCCATGTTGCGCTGAGAACGTCATGAAGACTCTCGACAGCACCCAGCTCCTGCCCCAGCCCACGTGGACCGATCCGCGCCTGCACCTGCTCGATGACCTGTGGCTGCTTGCGATTTTCGCCATCCTCCTGGCCGCGGGTCTGCCCTGGCTCATCAGCTCGTTCGACATCCAATTCGGCGCTGCGCTCCTCGGTCTGCTCGCCCTAGCAGGGATTCACGTAGGGTTTACGGTGCTCACTGCGCCGGCGCCTGGCATCCACCGTGGACGCAAGCGAGCGCTTGCGCTGCTGCACGCTGTGGGCGTGGTCCTGGTCGCCGTGATATGGCACTTCACGGGCGGGATTCACAACCCGGCGTTCCTGCTCGTCTTCGTGCTGCCGGTCACCGGCGCGATCTTCCTCTCTCGCTGGCAGCCCTACGCCGTTGCCATCGTGGCAATCCTCGCCGTGGCGGCCGTCGCGCTGAGCGAGTCGCCGGAGCTGCGCTGGTATGCGAGCGGAGTCGCTCCGCAGGCTGCCGCGCTCACGAGCCTGTTCGGCGGCGCGACGGCAGCGAGCGAGACCTTCCCCGGATTCTATGCGCCTCCCGGCTACTTCGTCGTGCTGCTGGAGGTATTCGCCATCCTGATGGTGGCGTGCGCGTTCGCCGCCGATTATCTCGGCACGGTGTTCGATCGCCTCCACGCGGACCTCGCGAGCGCGCGCGCCGAGGCCGAGCGGGGACAGCAGTTGTGGGCGGGCCTCATCGAGGAGCTGCCGTTGCCCGCCCTGCTCGTAGATGCCCGCACGCTCCAGGTCGTGTCGGAGAGCGCCGAGCTCGTCACCGTGTCGGCCGACGGTGCGACGGCGGTGGGCCGCAAGCTGACGGAGGCGATCCACTTCTCCTATCCGGAGATCGTCGAGGAGCTCGTGAACGGGATGGGCGGTACGGCCCCACACGTCGTACTGCACCGCGGCGCCGATCTCTCCATCGCACGCATCCGGGCGCAGCACATCCCGTACAAGGGACGGCGCCTGGCTCTGATCCTGATCGAGGAGATGACTGAGGCTTTTGCCGTCCGGTCCGCGCTCGAGGTGGCGGAACAGGCCATCGTCGTGGTCGACGCGCAGGACTGCGTACTTGCCTTCAACAGACCGGCCCTGGCGCTGTTCTCCGCAACCCGTGTCGGCGCCGATGCTTCCGTCTTGCTCGCGCAACCCGAAGCTCCGCCCCGCTGGTGGGAGCCCGGAGTGACCGGCCGGCGCAAGATGCACATGCGGATCGTGCCGCGCCTCTTCCAGGTGACGAGCACCGCGGTGGCGCTGCCCGGAGAGCAGGAGCGGCTGTGCGTGATCGCATTCCTGCCGGTCGCGCGGGCGGAGACCCTGGACAATCCGACTTTCGGCGCTCACCTGCAGGGCGCCTCGCTCACGAGGACACGATGAGACCACTGCGCTACTCACCGCTGGCCGCTCTCGCCGCGGCCTGGCTCGCGCCACACTGCGCCTACGCCGTCGACTCGACTGCGGCCCCGCCCGCGGCGCCTGCGGCTCCGTCGACCAACAGCCTGGTGATCAGTGCCGACGGCTCGACACTGACGAACGCCAGCGGCGGCGGCGGCGGCTCGCTCACCTGGCTGCATGATTTCAGCGCCGGCGTGCTCGGAGTCGGCGGCGAATACCAGAAGCTCGCCGGCTCCCATTGGCAGTTCGGCTCGCTGTCCGGCGCGGTGAGTACCGGCGACGCGAGCGCCAAGTGGAGCTTCGCCGCCGATGGGCATTTCGGCAACGGCGAGATTCCCGTGTACCAGGGGACGCACCACTTCAATTACGAGGTGGAAGGCGCGGATATCACGGGGACTTTCGGCGGCAAGTTGACACTGCAGGTTGAAGGCCGCCAATACGATATCGACACTACGCACGGCACGCTGCCGAAGGCCGCCCTGGGCTACCTGTGGACCCCACACCTGCAGACGACAATCTCGTATTCGCGCTCGATCGGTGGCAATCTCGGCACCGAGCTCGAGACGGCGCGCCTCGATTATTATGGCCATGCGGCCAGCTGGCTGCTGGGCGCCGCGGCGGGCCACGTTGCGCCGAAGATCGTCAACATCTACACGGGCGCGGTCGGGCCCGCGCCGCAGTTGCGCGAAGGTTATGTCGGCATCTCGAAAGCGTTCGCGCACACCGACTGGTCCATTCTGGGCGACTATCTGAAAGTGGCCGGCGAGAAGCGCATCACCCTGACCGTGGTTTGCACGCTGCATGGGGGGACCCCGGCTACATGAGCCTGAGCCTCGCGCGCCTGAGACGCCACTCGAGCTGGGTTCCGGCGCTCCTGGTGTTCGTCACGGTCACGGTCGCCGGTTCCCGACTCGTCTTCTTGAGCGTCCAGCGGCGTGCCGAGGAGGCTCGCAGTGGCGCGCAAGCGGCAGCCGCCCGCAGCGCACACGCAATCGAGCAGCAGCTCGACGACCTCGCGCGGCGCGCAGCGAGCGGCGCCCCGACCCCCAACCCGCCATCGGGCCGCGCATCCAGGCCCGATTTCAAGGTCTTCGAATGGGCAGCCGATGGCAGCGTTCTCACCGCGGCCCCGTCCGATGCCGTGACGGCCAAAGCGCTGGTGAGCGAGTGGCAGGCCGCCGCGCCTCCCGGCGGCATTGCCGCGGCGGCTCTGCTCGGACCGGTGCGCGCGGGCAGCGAGTGGCTGCTGGCGGCACGCGCGCCCCTCGATGGAGGCTGGCGGGTCGCCTACGGCAATCTCGATAGCCTGCTGGCGCGGGCGCGGCTCACGCGCGCCGTGGGCGCCGGCTATGACTTCGCACTGGTGCAGAGCGATCCCGCGAGCGGCTTCGTACGGGCGTTCGAAGCATCGAGCGACGGCCCGTTGAGCGACCCGGTAGCGAGTGTCGTGCACGCCCCCCGCGGCTTCGCGTTCACCTCACCCGGAACGCTGACCCTGCAGATTCGGCCGCGAGTGGGCTGGTATCCCACACGCACGCTCGCCACGGATATAGGACTGCTCGCGCTGCTCGCCTGGCTGCTGACGTTCATGGCTCACGATGCAACGCACCGCACCGTTCGCCTGCGCGCCTCGCTCGCGACCGCGCGCCGGCAGTTGCATAGCGCCAACCAACGGTTGGCGCGGGAGATCGAGCAGCGGGAGAACCTGCAGGAGAGCGTCAATCGCGCGCGCTTCCACGATGCCTTCACCGGCCTGCCGAACCGCTACTATTTCATGGAGCAGCTCGATCGCACCTTGCGCGAGCGCGGCGCCAAGCGCAGCAGGCGCATCGGCGTCCTCCTGATCGCCGTCGACCGCTTCCAGCTGATCAACGAGACGCTGGGCCATACGGCCGGCGACGAGCTGATGGTGCAGGCCGGCCGCCGTTTCCAGAACGTGGTCTCATCCGCGAGTGTGTTGGCGCGCTGGGGCAGCGACCGGTTCGCTTTGCTGGTGCGCGACCTGGGCTCGAACGATGCGATGCCGCGCCTGGCCAACGAGCTGCAAGAGGCATTGCAGGAGCCCTTCGACCTGCGCCGGCACCGTCTCGGCATCACCGCGCACATCGGCATGAGCTGTCTCGAGAACTGGCCGCAGCGTGCCGAGCAGTTCATGCGCGAGGCGGAGGTCGCGCTGTCAGTGGCCAGGCGGCAGGAGGAAGTCACCTGCGTCACCTACTCCCCTTCGATGGGCGGCGATGCGGCGAGTCTCGTCAGCCTCGAAGCCGACCTCCATGTTGCGATGGAGCGTCGCGAGTTGAAGCTCCTCTTCCAGCCGATCGTCGCCCTGCGCGGCCGCCGCGCGGTGGGCGCGGAAGCGCTGCTGCGCTGGCAGCATCCCGTGGAGGGCATTCTCGCTCCGGACAGATTCCTGCCGATCGCGGAGGAAACCGGGATCATGGTGCCGATTACGCGCTGGACGATCAAAAAGACGTGCGCGCTGGCGAGCGAGTGGCGGCGGCGCCTGCCGGCCGGCACCGATTTCTATCTGAGTGTGAATCTATCGGCGTCGGCGCTGCGCGATCCGGACCTGTGCGACTACGTCGCGGACCAGCTGGCCGAGAGCGCGATTCCGCCGCAAATGCTCAAATTCGAGCTCACCGAAGGCGGCCTCATCAGCAACGTGGTCGCCGCGCGCGAGACCCTGGAACGGCTGCACCAGACGGGGGTGGAGCTGATGCTCGATGACTTCGGTACGGGCTACTCCTCGCTCAATCACTTGCAGCTCTTCCCGTTCGATTACGTGAAGATCGACCGGCCGTGGGTGGTTGGCCCGAGCGCCGCGCAGCACGGCGGCGCGAGCCTCGCATCCGCGATGGTGCAGCTCGCTTCCAGCCTCGGGCTGACGCCCATAGCCGAGGTGGTCGAGTCGCAAGCCACCGCCGACGCTCTCGAGCAGATGGGCTGTCACTTCGGCCAGGGGTATTTCTTCTGCGCGCCGCTCGAGCCGGAGGATGCGCTGCAATGCCTCGGGGCTGAGGTGGGCGGCGTGCTGCCGCAGGGGCAGCTCGACGAGGAAGACGACTCGCCGACTCTCATCCTGCCGGCAGGGTTCATTACCGAGGATGCAGAGTCCAGCTGACGGGCGCTATGCCGCGGCCTGCGCGCAGAGCTCGGCGAGCCGTTGCACATCCGTCATCGGCTCACTCCCGGCCCCTATCGGTCAGGCGCTTCGCCTTGCCGACCGAGCGCTCCATGACTCCAGGCGGATGCACCTCTACCCCGACGCTGATCCCGATGTAGGACTTCACCTGCTGCGCCAGTTCGCTGGCGGCCTGCTTGCGGGTGTCGTCGGCCGCCGCAGCCTCGCCGGCACACTCCACGTGCACCGTCAGCGTATCCAGATGGCCTGCCCGGGTGAGCTCGAGCCTAATGCGCCGCGAGCCCTGGTACGCGTGGCGCACCGACCACTGCAGCCGCTGCAACTGTACTGCCCGGATCTCATCTACACTCGCCCTTTCGGGCGAAATCAGCTTGCCCATGGGCCGGAGCCTATTGCCGTAGTAAAATCAGTGCACTTACGATGCAGGATTACCATGGCGTACGAATACCGCAAGTTTTATATCGACGGCCGCTGGGTCGACCCCATCGAGCCGAAGGAATTCACGGTCATCAATCCGGCCACCGAGACACCCGCGGGCGTCATCTCCCTGGGCTCCGCCGCAGACGTGGACCGGGCCGTAGCAGCCGCGCGCCGCGCATTCGAGTCCTTCGCGCAGACCTCGCGCGAGGAGCGGCGCGCGCTCCTGGAGAAGATTCTCGCGAACTACAAGAAGCGCTACCAGGACATCGCCAGCGCCATTCGCGATGAGATGGGCGCTCCGATGAGCCTCGCCAGGGGATCGCAGGCCGGCATCGGCATCGGACACCTGGCGGCGATGGTCGAAGTACTGAAGACGTTCCAGTTTGAGGAGCGCCGCGGTGCGAACCGCCTGACCCTCGAGCCGGTCGGCGTCTGCGCCCTGATCACCCCGTGGAACTGGCCCATGAACCAGGTCGCGGCGAAAGTCGTCCCGGCGCTCGCCGCCGGCTGCACCATGGTGCTGAAGCCCTCGGAGTTCTCCCCGTTCAGCGCGGCGATCTGGGCCGAGGTCCTGCACGATGCCGGAGTTCCGCCGGGCGTGTTCAATCTCATCAATGGAACGGGCCCTGAGGTCGGCGCGGCGCTCGCCGCCCACCCCGAGGTCGACATGGTCTCCTTTACCGGCTCGACCCGCGCCGGCACCGAGGTCGCGAAAATCGCGGCCGCGACCGTCAAGCGCGTCCATCAGGAGCTCGGGGGCAAGTCGCCCAACATTCTGTTGGACGATGCCGATTTCGAGAAAGCCGTGAAAGCCAGCGTGGAGCATGTGTTCCAGAACACCGGCCAGTCGTGCAACGCGCCGACGCGGCTCCTGGTACCGGCCGAGCGGCTGGCGCAAGTCGAAGCGCTCGCCAGGAAGACCGCCGAGTCGGTGCTGGTCGGCGATCCCACGTCGGAGAAGACGACGGTGGGACCTGTGGTATCGAAGATCCAGTTCGAGCGCGTCCAGGGCTACATTTCCGAGGGGATCAAGGAAGGCGCCAAGCTCATCACCGGCGGTGAGGGCCGCCCCGCGGGGCTGGAGAAGGGCTACTTCGTCCGGCCGACGATCTTCTCCGACGTGCGCAACGACATGACCATCGCGCGCGAGGAAATCTTCGGACCCGTACTGGCCATCCTGCCCTACCGCGATGAGGAAGAGGCTGTCCGAATCGCCAACGATACCCCTTACGGCCTGCACGCCTACGTCTGGTCAGGCGACCTCGCACATGCCAATCGCATCGGCCGCAGGATCCGCGCCGGGCGGGTGACCATCAATGGCGCAGCCGGCGACATGAGCATGCCGTTCGGCGGCTTCAAGCGATCGGGCAACGGTCGCGAGTGGGGCGAGTACGGCCTGCGCGACTTCCTCGAGGTCAAGGCGGTGCTCGGCGCCGAGGCCCAGGGCTGAGGAGTGAATACGCCAGCTGACAGCAGCGGGGCGCTGGAGGCGAGCGTGAGCAGCGGAGCGGGTCCCGTCGCCCAGAACGACGTTCCTGAGCTCAGCCGCACGCTGCGCCCACGGCACGTCACGATGATCAGTCTCGGCGGCATCATCGGCGCCGGGCTTTTCGTGGGCAGCAGCGTCGCCATCGCCGCGACGGGACCCATGGTGATCGTGACCTATGCGCTCACCGGATTGATGGTCCTCATCGTCATGCGCTGCCTGGGCGAGATGGCGGTGTCCCGACCCGACATCCGCTCGTTCACCGAGTTCGCGCGTGCCGGCTTCGGCAACTGGGCGGGCTTCACCGTCGGCTGGCTGTACTGGTACTTCTGGATCATCGTGATCCCCGTGGAGGCCATCGCCGGAGCCGTGATCCTGCAGCACTGGTTTCCGGCAATCCCCAAACTCGTCATCGGCACGGTGCTCATGGCGGCGATGACCGCCGTCAATCTGATGTCCACCCGCTCCTATGCGGAATTCGAGTTCTGGTTCGCCTCGATCAAAGTTGCCGCCATCCTCGTGTTCATCGCGGTGTGCGCCGCGTTCCTGTTCGGCGCGCTGGGGCCGCATCAGGGCACCTTGCAGATGTGGAATGACCACGGGGGGCTCTTCCCCAAGGGGCCCTTCGCCATCGTCACGGCGGTCACGACGGTCTTCTTCTCGATGATGGGCTCGGAAATCGCCACCATCGCAGCCGTCGAATCACCGGATCCCGCGCGCGCGGTCGCGCACATGGTGTCGTCGGTCGTCGGGCGAATCCTGCTCTTCTATCTGGGGTCGATCGGGCTCATCGTCTGCATCATCGCCTGGGACAAGGTGCCGCCGGGCGTGTCGCCCTTCGTGATCGCGCTCGACTCGATCAGGGTGCCCTACGCCGCGCAGATCATGACCGGCATCATCCTGACGGCGGTGCTGTCGTGCCTGAACTCCTCGTTCTACGTCGTCTCGCGCGTTCTTTTCGTGCTCGCGGCAAGCGGCGATGCCCCCCGCGCGCTGGTGCGGCTCAATTCGCGACGCGTGCCCGCACGCTCCGTCCTCATCGGCAGTGTCGCCGGGTTCGTCGGCATCCTCGCGCACGATCTGGCGCCCTCCGGGGTGTTCGCATTTCTGGTGAACGCATCGGGCGCGCTGATCGTCGTGATCTACGGGGTGACCTGTGCCGCGCAGATCAGGCTGCGGCGGGCGCGGGAGCGCGCCGGCCTGGGGCCGCCGGAGCTGCGGGTGTGGTTCTTTCCGTGGGCCAGCCATGCGGCGATCGCGGCCATGGTGCTAGTGTTGATCGCGATGGCCCTCGACAAGCACATGGCCAGCCAGTTCTGGGCCAGCGCGATCTCCATCGCCGTGGCCTTCGGAGCCTACCTCTTCTTTAGACGCCGCTAACGTGTGGGAAGCCAGCGTGCCGATGTGACGGCGGCCTTTGACGGCGTACCACCACAGACCTGCGCCTAGAATGATGGCGATGTAGACGAACGCGCCCCAGGTGTTGTACCAGGGGGTGCCGTAGACGGCCTCGCGCGGCCAGGCCAGGTTGAGCGCCATCCCCGCGCCCCACAGCACCGCGACGATGTTGACGAACATCCCCCACCTGCCCATGTTGAAGTAGCCGCCGGCCGCGAGATCCGCGGGAGGCCAGTGCCCCGCCAGGCGCTTCTTCAGCATCGGCACGGTCACCAGCAGGTACGCCAGGTAGATCATGATGACCGCGATCGAGGTCAGCACGGTGAAGATCTTCGGCTGCCCGATGTTGAGGACCAGGATCAGCTCGGCGATCACGCCGATCGCGACGGCGGGAACGATGGGTGTCTGCGTCTGCGAATTCACCCGCGCCAACCTCTCGCCGAACGGCAGCGCATTGTCGCGTGCCATCGCGAAGGTGAGGCGGATCGCGGCCGTGTGCACCGCCAACGAGCACACCGTCACCGCGACTACGATGCAGACCAGGAAGATTCTCCCCAGCGGACCCCACATCACCTGCTCCACGATGTACTGCAGGCCGCCGCCGTTGGCGCCGATCTGCGGATCCGCCAGATTGGGCGCCGCCATGACGGCAAACACCAGGATTGCGCCACCGATGACGAACGAGGCCAGGATGGCCCGCAGAATGGCCCGCGGAGCGGTGCGCCGAGGCTCCAGGGTCTCCTCGCCGAGTGAGCTGGCAGTGTCGAAGCCGTACATGACGTAGCCGGAGGCGAGCGATGCCACCAGGAAATCGCTCAAGTACCCCCAGCTCCTGCCCGCGCCGTAGCCGTGGGCGGAGAAGAAGACCTCGGGACCTCGCTTGCTGTGGATCGCCAGGAAAAGCGCTATCAGGCAGGCGGCAATCAGCTCGATGAAGACGCCCGCGCTGTTGATCATCGCCATCAGCCGTACGCCGAGCGCGTTCACGACGGTGGTGAAGACGATCAGGACCGTGCCGAGGAGCACCGCGTTGGTCGCAAAATCGTAGGTGCCGCTGCCATTGCCGACGATCTGGAAGCCGCTCCACAGCCGCGGCAGGTTGAGTTGCAGCGCGAGCACCACCGCGGACAGGGTGACGATCGACGCGGTGAGCATCAGCCAGCCGGAAGACCAGCCCACGAGCCGGCTGCCCAGTATCTTCGACCAGTTGTAGACCGACCCCGCGATGGGGTACTTGGCGGCCAGCTCCATGAAGCAGAGCGCAACGGCCAGCTGCCCGAGGAGCACCATCGGCCAGGACCACAGATAGGCCGGCCCGGCGGTGCCGAAGCCGAAGAAGAACAGCTGGAAGGTGCCGGTGAGTATCGATATGTAACTGACGCCGGCCGCGAAGCTGCCGAACGACCCGATGCTGCGGGCAAGGGATTCCTTGTACCCGAAGTGCTCCATGCCGCTGTCGGCCCCTGCGGTAGCCTTGTGCTCGACCACGCCTGCGGCTCTCTTTTGAATGAATTGGCCCCGGGCATCGTACCTGCCGGGCGCGGCCCGGGCCAGCATCGAACCGCCGCGAGGTGTGACTGTGGCCGACATGCCCGCTCTTGATCCCCGGCGCAAATGATGCTGTCATCACCCGCGAATGACCGCACCGCTCACGCGCTTCGGGTTCCTCACCCTGCGCAACTTCTCGATGATCGCTTTCACCAATGCGATCGAGCCGCTGCGCATGGCCAACTACCTGGCCCGGGAGAGCATCTACCACTGGTCGGTGCACTCCCTGGACGGCGCTCCCGTCGAGGCGAGCAACGGCCTCGCGGTGGCTCCGACCTCCCGGATCGAGGATTCGCCGCCGCCCGATATCCTGTTCGTGTGCGGCGGCATCGACGTGCCGCACGCGGTCGATGAGGGGCTGTTCCAGCTGCTGCGCCGCCTCGCCCGCGAGCGCATGATCATCGGAGCCCTGTGCACGGGCGCGTATGCGCTCGCCCGAGCCGGGCTCCTCGACGGCCACCGGTGCGCCATCCATTGGGAGAACCTCTGGGGCCTGCGCGAGACCTTCCCGCGCATCGTCTTCACCCCGGACCTGTTCGTGGTCGACCGCGACCGCTGCACCTGCACCGGCGGGATCGCGCCCCTCGACATGATCCTGCATCTGATCACCCCGCGGATCGGCAGGACGCTGGCCGCCGGGATCTCCGAGCAATTCATCATCGAGCGCATCCGCGACAGCAAGGACCGCCAGCGCATTCCCATCGCGGCCCGCCTCGGCGGCTGCCACCCGGCGATCACCCAGGCCGCGGCGCTGATGGAAGCCAACGTCGAGGAGCCGCTGACCCTCGAGGAGCTCGCGCACATGACGGAGGTCTCACAGCGTCAGTTGCAGCGGCTCTTTCACCGCAGTCTGGGCCTCACGCCCGCGCAGTACTATGTCACTCTGCGCCTGCGCCGCGGCCGCGAGCTGCTGCAGCAGACCGCCATGCCGATCACGAGCATCGCCGTGGCCTGCGGCTTCCGCTCACCAGCCCATTTCAGCAAATCGTATCGCGCGGTCTTCGGCCATCCGCCCAGCCAGGAGCGCCGGCCACCGCCCGACAGCGGACCGGGGCGCGGCTCCGGGCATTCGAAACGCCTGCCGGCGCCTGCTTCTAAATGATCGTTCAACGGCAAATGAGCGAGAGTCCGTTCGAAACCACGCCTCAGAAATATATTAACTTTTTGATTTAAAAGAGTTTTTTTGGCATTTTGAACTTGTCCTTGCATCCTGCCAACACTTGGCGGAAGATAGACCCAAGAGTATTGCCAGTCCGTTGAGTGGCTGTTCAATGCCGCATTCCTTGGGGTCTCAAAAGCCGTCACCACCCGAGCGAGCCTTACGCCCGCCGCTGCGCGTCGGCATCATTCTCGCCGAGCACTTCACGCTGTCGGCGTTCGCGGTATTCATCGATCACCTGCGCCTGGCCGCCGACGAAGGCGACCGCAGCCGCCCGGTGCACGTGCAGTGGTCGATCATGTCGTGCCGGCGCGAGCCGGTCCGCGCCAGCTGCGGCGTGACGCTGCAACCCACCAGCGCCCTGCTTCCTCCCAGCTCGGTCGACTATGTCGTGGTGGTCGGCGGAATCCTCCACGCCGGCCCGCAGATCGACGATGCGACCATGCGCTATCTGCGCGAGGTCGGCGCGACCCGGACGCCGCTCATCGGCATCTGCACCGGCAGCTTCGTTCTCTGCCGCGCCGGACTGATGGAGGGTCGGCGCTCGTGCGTCAACTGGTATCACTATCAGGACTTCCGCGAGGCGTTCCCCTCCAATGACGTCGTTGCCGACCGGCTGTTCGTCGCCGACGGCCCGCGCATCACCTGCGCCGGCGGAGCCGGCAGCGCCGCGCTGGCGACAAACCTGATCGAGCAGCATCTCGGCCGGGCGCAGGCGCAGAAAGCGACGCAGGTGCTCCTCTTCGACCGGCCGCGCCAGGGAAGCGACGCGCAGCCGCATCCCCCGCTGTCGGAGGGGATCAGCGAGCCGCGCGTGCGCCGGGCGCTGCTGCTGATGGAGCAGAACCTGACTCGGCCCATCTCGATCGGCGCGATCTCCGGAGAGCTCGGCGTATCGACGCGGCAGCTCGAGCGGCTCTGCCGCGAGAATGTCGGCACGGGCCCGGCCTCCCTCTATCGCCAGCTGCGCATGCGCTATGCGAGCTGGCTCATCCAGAACACCGACCGCTCGATGACCGACATCGCCATCGAGACCGGATTCGCCGATTGCGCGCACTTCTCGCGGCAGTTCAAAGACGCCTACGGGATCTCTCCCTCCACGCACCGTCTGCAACCCAATCGCGTCGCCAACTCCGACGCCGCGCGCTCGCGCGTGTTCGACTGATTCTTTCGATCCACGCGCCAGGACGGCGCGACGGCTACATAACACGATGATGGCGCTTCCGTTCAATCCCGGGCCGAAGCCGTCGGCTCTAATCTCAGGATAGCAGGAGGGTCGGTCCATGAAGTCGAGTGTTCCCTACGCCGTCGCCGCAATCCTGGCCGGCGCGGCCTTGCGCGCATTCGCCGCGACGCCCGCAGCCGATCCGCCGCCCCCGTCGAGTGATGGAACGACGACTGCCGGGGCGGCAACGACCGCGACCACCGCAACCGGCGCCCCCGCGGCCGCCGGCGCGAACGAGCTCAGCACGATCATCGTCACCGCGCAGCGGCGCACCGAGAACATCCAGGACGTGCCGATCTCGATGCAGGCGCTCACCTCGCAGACGATGCAGCAGCTCAACATCCAGACCTTCGATGACTACGTCAAGTATCTGCCGAACGTCACCGCGGCGAACAACGGCCCGGGGCAGAACGAGATCTTCATGCGCGGCGTCAGCGCCGGCTCGCAGGCGAGCCAGGGCAGCGGCTCGACGGGGCTCTGGCCGAACGTCGCCGTCTACCTCGACGACCAGTCGGTGCAGCTGCCGAACCGCAACCTCGACATCTTTGCCGCCGATCTGCAGCGCATCGAGGTCCTGGAAGGACCGCAGGGAACGCTCTTCGGCGCAGGCGCCCAGGCCGGCGTCATCCGCTACATCACCAACAAGCCGCAGCTCGATGTGACCTCGGGGAGCGTCGAGGCCGGTTACGGCACGACCGCTCACGGCGATAACAACTCCGATGTCACGGCGGTCCTCAATCTGCCGGTGATCGCCGGCCGCATGGCGCTGCGGGCGGTGATCTATGACTCGCGCCGCGGCGGTTATATCGACAACGTGCCCGCCACCTTCGCGCGCAAGGACACTGACATCGGCATACACTACGCCGGATACGCGGCGGTGAACGGACAGTGCCCGGATGGACAGCCGAACAACGGCTACTGCGTTCCGCCCGGCAGCCCGACGGTCAGCAACTCTCAGATCGCGGCCAAGGCCATCAACCCCGTCGAGTACCAGGGGGTGCGCGCCGAGGCGCTCTACAAATTCAACGACGACTGGGACTTGCTGATCACGCAGTCCTACCAGGACCTCGATTCGCAGGGCGTCTTCTATCAGCAGCCGTACGCGTCCGATGGCACGACGCTATCGCCGCTCGAAGTGACGTTGTTCAACGACGCCTACGACAAGGACAAGTTCGAGAACACCGCCTGGACGGTGCACGGCAAGGTGAGCAGCCTCGATTTCGTCTACACCGGCGGCTACCTCGACCGCAACGTGGAGCAGGTCGGCGACTACACCAACTACGCGCGCGGCGTATACGCCGACTACTATCAGTGCTATGGGCCCTACTCCGCCTCGAATGCGTTGACGCCGACGTGCTTCTCCCCGAGCGCCACCTGGCGCTCGGTCGAGCGCAACGTGCACCAGCAGCATGAATTGCGTCTCAGCACGCCGGACAGCTGGCGCTTACGCGCCATCGCCGGCCTGTACTACGAGGACAACGCGCTCTACGACCAGACCGGATGGCATTACAAGAGCGTCCCCAATTGCACCTCGAACGGCGCGGCGGGGACGCCAGGCAACACCGGCTGCCTGTCTGACGTCGGCACCTTTTCCGGAACCACGGTACAGAATCCGGGACTGCAGAACGACACCACCTCTTTCTATCAGGATCAGCTGCGCCAGACCCGGCAGATCGCCGAATACTTCTCCGCCAGCTACGATCTCGTGCCGCACGTGTTGACCCTCACGGGGGGCCTGCGCCACTTCCGCTTCCTCAATTCCGAGGCGGGCAGCGTCCTCTCGAGCTTCGGCTGTTTCCAGGGGGACACGCCGGCCGGCGGCTGCCAGTCCGGCTCGAGCACCGACCTCAATGCCAAGGACCTGTCCGATACCGAGGACGGCAACAAGGTGCGCGCCAACGTCACGTGGCATGTCCGGCCGGATCTGATGGTGTACTACACGTTCTCCCAGGGCTTCCGTCCGGGAGGCTTCAATCAGAACGGCGGCGCGCTGCATGGCATCGGCCCCGACGGCAATGCGCAGTACATGGTTCCGAGGTCGTACACCTCCGACAACCTCACGAACAACGAGATCGGCTGGAAGACGGAGTTCTTCGACCATCGCCTGCAATGGAATGGCGCGGTCTACTACGACAACTGGACCAACGTCCAGGTCGAGTTCTTCAATCCCGGCGTGGTCGGCAACATCTTTTACGACACCAACGGGCAGGACTTTCTCATCAAGGGCATCGAGACCTCGTTCGTCGCCCGCGTGATCACCGGCCTCACGGTACAGGGCGCGGCGGACTTGAACAAGAGCAGCCAGACCAATTCCCCCGCCCTCATCGACAACAATCCCGCGGACACGGGCAATGTCGGCAAGCCGATCACCCAGGTCTGCACCGCCGGCGTGTGCAGCCCGGTGAGCAATCCCTTCGGCCCGATCGGCGCTCCCAGCGCCAATTCGCCGCCGATGCAGTTCAGCCTGCGCGCCCGCTACGACTGGCTGATCAACGACTACGTTCCTTACGTCCAGATCGGCGTCAGGCACACCGACCACTCGTTCTCGCAGGCGGGCGCGAATCCCGAAATCGGGGCCGGCGGTTCGATCACCACCTCCCGCGGACGGTTCGAGAATCCCGCTTACTCCACGGTCGATGCGGCCATCGGCGTCTCCAGAGGCGACTGGCACGTCGACCTGCACGGCGACAACCTCACCAATTCCAACGCCAGCACGTTCACCAGCACCGACCAGTTCATCATCGAGCAGACGCCGCTTCGCCCACGGGTCATCGAGGTCTCGTTCGGATACAGTTTCTAACGGGCCGGGGCGGGCTCCAGTGACCCATGGTGGAGCAGGAAGTTCAGCGCATACGCGAGCTGCTCAAGCAACGGCAGCTCGTGGCCGCCTTGCGCGCAACCGAGGCGCTGCTGGTCACGGTCCCGGAGAATCGGGACGTCCTTTATTTGCGTGCGGCTGCCCAGCGCCTCGCGGATGACATTCCCGCGGCGCTCGCCACGCTCGCCGAGCTGGAGCGCCTCTACCCGCGCTTCAGCGGCCTCTATCAGGAGCGCGGGCACTGCCACGTGGCCCTGAGGCAGGCTGCGGAGGCGATCGAAGCTTTCCTGCGGGCGGTCAACATCAATCCGGCGCTGCCGGCGAGCTGGCGGCTGCTCGAGAGCCTCTACCGAATGGCGGGTCGGCAGGAGCAGGCCGAGCAAGCGGCCGCACACGTTGCGACGCTGCGGCAACTGCCTGCGGAAATCGTCACGGCGACCGCCTTGTTCTGCGATGGCGAGCTGGCGCCGGCCGAGCAGCTCATCCGCGATTACCTTCGAAGTCACGGCGATCACATCGAGGCGATGCGTCTGCTCGCCCGCATCGGGGTGGAGCGCGACGTGCTCGATGACGCGCAGTTGCTGCTCGCAAAGGTCATCGAGCTGGCGCCGGATTATCATCTGGCGCGTTTCGAGTATGCGCAGGTTCTGGCGAAGCGCCATCTGTTCCTCGAGGCACGGAGTCAGGCCGAACGGCTGCTCGCAGTCGAGCGCGACAACCGAAACTACCGCACCCTGCACGCGTTGACGCTGGTCGGACTCGGGCAGCACGAGCAGGGTCTGGAGCTCTACCGCGAGCTGCTGACGGGGGCCGCGCAACCGGCGGAGCTGCACCTCTCCATCGCGCACTCCCTGAAGACACTGGGCGCCACCGAGGCGGCAGTGGCCGAGTACCGGGCGGCGGCGAGCGCTCGTCCCGGATATGGCGAGGCCTACTGGAGCCTGGCAAACCTGAAGACGTATCGCTTCACGGACGAGGAGATCGAGCGCATGCGAGCCGCGGAAGCGGCCCCGGCGACCGCGACCGTCGACCGATATCACCTGTGCTTCGCGCTCGGCAAGGCGCTCGAGGATCGGGCGGAATTCGAGCAATCCTTCGAGCTCTACGGCCGCGGCAATGCGCTCAAGCGCGCCGCGAGCGGCTACGATCCGGAAACGCTCGAGGCGGGCGCCCGGCTGCAGAGAGAAGTCTGCACCGGGGCGCTCTTCGCCCGGCGCGCGGGATCCGGCTCGCCCGAGCCGGACCCGATCTTCATCGTGGGCCTACCCCGCTCCGGCTCGACGCTCATCGAGCAGATCCTGGCCTCGCACTCCGCCGTCGAAGGAACCCAGGAACTCGCCGATCTGCCGCGCATGGTCAACGGCCTCCAGGGCCGCGACTCGCCTGCCGGCCAGCCCGTCTATCCGGGGATACTGGCGCGCCTGACGGTGGCGGACTGCCGTCGGCTCGGTCAGCAGTACCTGCGCGATACCCGCGCATATCGCGCCACCGACCGGCCGCGCTTCATCGACAAGATGCCTAATAACTTCCGGCACATCGGGCTCATCCACCTCATCCTGCCCAATGCCAGGATCATCGATGCGCGGCGCGAGCCGCTGGCCTGCTGCTTCAGCAACTTCAAGCAGCTCTTTGCCCAGGGTCAGACCTTCACCTATGGACTCGAGGACATCGCGAGGTACTACCGCACCTACCTCGAGCTCATGCGTCACTGGGATGAAGTGCTTCCCGGACGGGTGCTGCGCGTTCATTACGAAGATGTGGTGCAGGACCTGGAGGGAAGCGTCAGGCGGCTACTCGAGCATTGCGGGCTCGCGCTCGAGCCCGCGTGCCTCGCCTTCCACGAGACCGCGCGCAGCGTAAGGACCCCGAGCTCGGAACAGGTGCGCCAGCCGATCTATCGCGAGGGGCTCGAGCAGTGGCGGCACTACGAGCGCTGGCTCGGCCCGCTGCGGCAGGCTCTCGGCGATGCGGTAGCCGGCTACCGCTGCGAAGTCTCCCAATTCGGCGCGACGTAGAACGAAGCATCTTCCGGTGGCAGAAGAGATCCGCCGCGGATATGGTCGGCCGCCTTCTCCGCCAGCATGAGAGTGGGAGCGTTGAGATTCCCGGTGGTGATCGACGGCATGATCGAGGAGTCGACCACCCGCAATCCCTGCAATCCGATCACACGGGTCTGCGGGTCGACCACCGCTTGCGAGTCGTCTGTCCGCCCCATCTTGCACGAGCAGGAGGGGTGATAAGCGCTCTCGACGTGTCCGCGAATGAACTCGTCGATCTGCTCGTCGCTCTGCACGCCCGCGCCCGGCTGGATCTCCCGGCCCCGATAGGGCGCGAACGCCGGCTGCGCGAAGATCTGGCGAGTGAGGCGCACGCAGGCGCGCATTTCCTCCCAGTCCTCGGTCTGCGACAGGTAGTTGAAGAAGACCTTGGGTTTCTCCACCGGGTCCGCGGCAGCGAGCCGCACCCAGCCCCTGCTCTGCGAGCGCATGGGGCCGACATGAGCCTGGAAGCCGTGCTCCTTCGCCAGCGAGGAGCCGTCGTAGCTCACGGCCATGGGTAGAAAGTGATACTGGATGTTGGGGTAGCGAATACCCGCGCGGCTGCGGATGAAGCCGCCCGTCTCGAAGTGATTGCTCGCTCCGAGCCCGTCCTTGGTGAGCAGCCAGCGCATGCCGATGAGTGCCTTGTGAAACGGACTCATCTGCGAATAGAGCGTGACGGGCTGCGTGCACGCCATCTGGAAATAGAACTCCAGGTGGTCCTGGAGATTCTCGCCGACACCCGGCAGGTCGTGGATGACCTGGATGCCGTGCCGCGCGAGCTCCTGCGCCGGCCCGACGCCCGAGAGCTTCAGCAGCTTCGGCGACTGAATGGGTCCTGCGCTGACGATCACTTCGCGGCGCGCCCGCGCAACGTGCGCCTCGTTCCCACGACGATACGCTACGCCGACCGCGCGGCGCCCCTCGAAGAGGACGCGCGTGGCGAGCGAGTGAGTGTGCACCGCGAGGTTCTGCCGGCGCATCGCGGGGCGCAGATACGCGTTCGCCGCGCTCGAGCGGCGTCCACCTCCCACCGTCATGTCCATGCAGCCGACGCCTTCCTGCTGGAAGCCGTTCATGTCCGAGGTGAAGGGATAACCCGCCTGCTGGCCGGCCTCGAGCCAGACTTTATTCAAGGGATTGTTCAGCGGCCCGTAACGGGTGTGCACTTTGCCCTCGCCGCCGCGGTAGGTGTCCCCGCCGCCGTTGCACCGCTCCGTGCGCTTGAAATAGGGCAACACGTCCCGGTAGGCCCAGCCGCTCGCGCCTTCCGCCGCCCAGCGCTCGAAGTCGAGCGGATTGCCTCTGACGTAGACCAGCCCGTTGATGGAGGATGATCCGCCCAGTACCTTGCCGCGCGGTGTATGCAGACTGCGGCCGCCGAGACCCGGCTCGGGCTCGGTATGGAAAAACCAGTTGTAGCGCGGCATGTTCATCGGGATCGACAGCGCCGCCGGCATCTGGATGTAGATCGACCGATCCGAGCCGCCGTACTCCAGCAGCAGCACGGAATGCTCGCCGCTCTCGGTCAGCCTGTCCGCCAGCACGCAGCCCGCGGAGCCGGCCCCCACGATCACATAGTCGAAGGTCTCTTGACTCATGGCTAGTACGGCGCCTCGACGTCGCCCATGGCGACGTAGACGCTCTTCAGTTGGGTGTAATGCTCGATCGCCGCCCGGCCGTTCTCGCGCCCGAGCCCGGAAAGCTTCACGCCACCGAACGGCAGCTCGATCGGCGTGACATTGTAATGGTTGATCCAGCAGGTGCCGGCCTGCAGCCGGGCGATGACGCGGTGCGCCCGTGTCAGATCGTTGGTGAACACGCCGGCGGCCAGACCGAACTCGGTCGCATTGGCGCGCGCGATCACCTCCTCCTCGTCCTCGAACTCGAGCACCGACATCACCGGCCCGAAGATCTCCTCCCGCACGATGGCCATGTCGTCGTGGCACTCGTCGAAGACGGTCGGCGCGACGAAGTAGCCGTTCGCGAGGTCACCGGTCGTGACGCGATGACCGCCGGTGAGGAGCCGCGCGCCATCGGCCTTACCGCGGCCGATGTAGGTCAGCACCTTGGTCATGTGATCTTCCGAGATCAGCGCGCCGACCTGTGTCGCCGGATCCAGCGGGTCGCCGATACGCATGGCGCTCACCCGCGCCGCGAGCCGCTCGAGGAAGGCGGCCTTGATGGCGCGATGGACGAATACCCGGGTGCCGTTCGAGCAAACCTCGCCGGCGGAATAGAAGTTACCGAGCAGCGCGCCGCCGACCGCGTTGTCGAGGACGGCATCCGCGAAGATGATGAGCGGCGACTTGCCCCCGAGCTCGAGCGTCACCTGCTTCAGCGAAGCGGCGGAATCGGCCATGACTGCCTTGCCGGTCCCGACCTCGCCGGTCAGCGAGACCTTGCGGATCGCCGGGTGTGCCGTCAGCAGACGCCCGGTGTCCGCCATCCCCTGCACGACCTGAAACACACCCTCCGGCAGACCCGCCGCGGCAAGGACCTCGCGCAGCTTCATGGCGGTGAGCGGTGTCAGCTCCGCGGGCTTGAAGATCATGGCATTGCCGCAAGCGAGCGCCGGCGCGGCTTTCCAACAGGCGATCTGCAGCGGATAGTTCCAGGCGCCGATGCCCGCGACCACGCCGAGCGGCTCCCGCCGCGTGTAGCCGAAAGCCTGCGGCCCCAGGTCCAGGTGCTCGCCCGCGAGGGTCGCGGCGAGGCCCGCATAATATTCGAGACAGTCCGCTCCGGAGAGCACGTCGACCGCGCTCGTCTCCTGGATGGGCTTGCCGGTATCGCGGGTCTCGAGCTCCGCCAGCTCGGCATTGCGCGCACGCAGGATGTCGGCCGCGCGCCGCAGGATGCGGCCGCGGGCAACACCCGGCAGGCTCGCCCATTCCTTCTGCGCCGCCGACGCCCGGGCGACGGCCGCTGCGATCTCCGCGACACCGTCGACGGCGATCTCGGCCAACACCTCGCCGGTGGCGGGGTTCATGGTCTTGAAGGATCGCGGGCCGGAGCCGCCCACGCGCGCCGGCACCGCCCCGCCGTGCCGGGCAGGTGTGACCGGCGGCGGCTCTTCGGCGCGCTCGGATTTCTTCAACCGGCTGTCGACGAAGGCCGTGAGCATCGCCCGCGCACTCTCGCTGTCGGCTTCCTGCCAGCGTGACAGCGCCGCGCGCAGCCAGACTCCATCGATCATGGCGGCGATCATCGCGGCGAGGCGGCGCGCCTCATCGGGAGGCAACAACCGCTTCAACGCGTGGCCCAGATTCGACAGCATGCGGCGCTGATATACCGTCTGCACGCGCTTCAAACCCTTCACGTGCAGCACCTGTCCCCAGAACGCGAGCCACGCCGTGCCGGTGCGCTGATCGAATTCCTCCGGCGCAAGGTTGGTATCGATCACGGCCTGCACGCGCCCGCGCGGCGTGCGGGCTCGTCTGAGCCGCTCCCGCATGCGCTCGCCGATGCCGCGCGCCAGGGTGCGGAATGTGGCTTCGAGCAAACCGTCCTTGTCACCGAAATAGTGCGCGACCAGTCCGGGCGAGACTCCGGCCCGCTGCGCGATCTGCGCGAGCGTGCTGCCTACGTAGCCGACCGCGGCCAGGCTGTCGATCGTGACTTCGATGAGTTGTTGCCGGCGTGCCTCCTCGGGCACTTCGCGCGTCCCCGCGCCATCCGGGCCGCTGGCGCCCGGATCGTTCCGGCGAGAGCTTGATTGCTTGTTCAATTCAGTGCTCCGGAAGACGCTGGCAAGGGCCCCGATCGAGCCGAGCGCGGCCGTGCATCTCGAGATATCTTTTATACTGATTCAGTCACTTGCTGTCGTCGTGCGCTGCGGCGAGCAGTTTCTTGAACAAGCGTTCAAGGCTCGCGGATGATGAAGTGGGCGCGGCGCGCCGTCAAGTCCCGAGCGGCGCGGCCGTGTCGCATTCGTTCAAGAAGCGGACGCCCACATGCTCGTAACAGCCGGCGGCGCCCGGCATGATTCGACGCCGACTCACACAGCCTTCTGCCAACGGATCAGACGATGCAGCGCTTCTCCGGCTTCTCGCTCCTCAGGCGAGGCCTGTCCGGTCACCGCGACTGGCAGCCGCAGTGGCGCAAAGCGGAGCCGAAGGCGGCCTACGACGCCATCATCGTCGGCGGCGGCGGCCACGGGCTGGGCGCCGCCTACTACCTGGCGAAGGAACACGGCCTCTCGAATGTGGCGGTCCTCGAGAAGGGCTGGATCGGCGGCGGCAATACCGGACGCAATACCACCATCATCCGCTCGAACTATCTGCGTGACGAGAGCGCCGCCCTCTACGACCACGCCCTGAAGATGTGGGAAGGCCTCTCCCAGGACCTCAATTACAACGTCATGTTCTCGCAGCGCGGCGTCATGATGCTCGCGCACACGGTACACGACGTGCAGGTCTTCAAGCGGCACGTGCACGCCAATCGCGCCAACGGGGTCGACAACGAATGGCTGTCACCCGAAGAAGCTCGCGCCGTTTGCCCCTTGCTGCAGACTGACGACATCCGCTATCCGGTCCTCGGCGCGGCTTTTCAGAGGCGCGGCGGAACGGCCAGGCACGACGCGGTCGCGTGGGGCTATGCGCGCGCCGCCGATGCCCTCGGCGTCGACATCATCGAGAACTGCGAGGTCACCGGCATCCGCCGCGACGCCCAGGGCGCGGTGCAGGCCCTCGAGACGACGCGCGGCCTCATCCAGGCGCCGAGAGTCGGCGTCTGCGCGGCGGGTAACACGAGCGTAATTCTGAAGATGGCGGGAGTGCGCCTGCCGCTCGAGAGCTATCCCTTGCAGGCGCTGGTCTCCGAGCCCGTCAAGCCCATCTTTCCCTGCGTGGTCATGTCCAACACGATCCACGCCTACGTCAGCCAGTCCGACAAGGGCGAGCTGGTGATCGGTGCGGGTACCGACGCCTACACCTCGTATACACAGCGCGGCGGCCTGCACGTTACCAGCCATGCGCTCGAGGCGGTCTGCGAGCTCTTCCCCATGTTCCGCCGGATGCGGATGCTGAGGAACTGGGGCGGAGTCGTCGATGTCAGCCCTGACCGCTCGCCCATCATCGCCAAGACCCCCGTGCCGGGCCTCTACGTCAACTGCGGCTGGGGGACGGGCGGATTCAAGGCGACGCCGGGGTCGGCGCACCTCTTCGCCTGGACCATAGCCCACGACCGCCCGCATCCCATCAACGCCCCATTCACGATCGAGCGCTTCCGCGAAGGGCGACTCATCGACGAGGCCGCGGCGGCAGCGGTCGCGCATTGAGGGATCCAGCGTCATGTTGCTGATCGACTGTCCCTACTGCGGCGGGCGCCCCGAGCTCGAATTCGTCTACGGCGGCCAGGCGCATATCGCGCGGCCAGGCAACCCGGCTGCCTGCAGTGATGAGCAGTGGGCCGATTTCCTCTACTGGCGCGAGAACAGCAAGGGAGTCCATGCCGAGCGCTGGCGCCACATCCACGGCTGCGGACGGTTTTTCAACGCCCTGCGCGACACGACCAACGATCACTTCCTCGCAACGTATCGAGTGGGCGAGCGGCCGCCGGCTGCGGCGCTCGAGCGCGCGGCCGGGCCGCGGCCATGAGCACCGATTTCCGCGCGGCGACGGGCGGCCGCATCGACCGCGGCCGCCGGCTCCATTTCAAATTCGACGATCGCGATTACACCGGCTTCGCCGGCGATACGCTCGCCTCGGCGCTGCTCGCCAACGGCGTGCACCTGCTCGGGCGCTCCTTCAAGTACCACCGGCCGCGAGGCATCCTCGGCGCCGGCTCCGAGGAGCCGAATGCGCTCGTCACCGTGCGCCGGGACTCCGCCCGACTGACACCCAACCTGCGTGCCACACAGGTGGAGCTCTACGACGGTCTCGAGGCGTACAGTCAGAATCGGTGGCCCAGCCTCCAGCTCGATTTCGGCGCGGTGAGCGGTCTGCTGTCGCCCTTCATCCCGGCGGGGTTCTACTACAAGACATTCATGTGGCCGCAGAAGGCATGGCAGCGGCTCTATGAGCCGAAGATCCGCGCCGCGGCGGGTCTCGGCCGCGCCCCCGAGCAGGCGGACCCCGACACTTATGCCAATCGGTTCGCGCACTGCGACGTGCTGGTGGTCGGATCGGGGCCGGCGGGCCTCGCGGCCGCGGCTGCCGCTGCGGTGAGCGGCGCGCGAGTCATCCTGTGCGACGAGCAGGCCGAGCTGGGCGGGTCGCTGCTCTGCGATTCTGCGGCCCGCTCGGACGCCGCCATCGAGGAAAAACCGCTCGAGCGTTGGCTGGCCGACGCGGTGCGGCTGCTCGCGACCCATCCCCGCGTCACGTTGCTGCCGCGCACGACGGCGTTCGGATACTTCCCGCACAATCTGCTCGGACTCAATCAGCGCCTGAGCGATCATCTGGATCGGCCCGATCGCAGCCAGCCGCGCGAGCGCCAATGGCAGGTGCGGGCCAAGGAAGTCGTGCTCGCGACCGGCGCCATCGAGCGTCCGCTGGTTTTCCCTGGTAACGACCGGCCGGGCATCCTGCTTGCCGCGGCGGCGCGGACCTACCTGAGCCGTTACGGCGTGCTCGCGGGCTCCCGAGCGGTCCTGGTGACCGCGTGCGACGCGGCATACCAGGCTGCTCTCGACCTGCATCACGCCGGAGTGGCGATTGCAGCCATTGTCGACGTGCGTGCCGGCCCTGGCGACGGCCCGCTGCCCGAGGCGGCGCGGCGTGCCGGCCTGCCCATCGAGACACAGACCACCGTGCTCGGTACCTCCGGCCGGCTTCGCGTGCGCGCGATCCGCGTGCAGAAGTTGGATTCTGCCGGCAGCCCCGCCGGGCCGGCGCGCCGCATTCGCTGCGACCTGGTGCTGATGTCGGGCGGACTGACCCCGAGCGTGCACCTGTTCTCGCAGTCGCGCGGCAAGCTCGCCTGGGATGCGGACCTGGGGGCCTTTCTGCCGGCGCAAGCCGCCGAGCGAGTCCGCTCCGTGGGCGCCTGTCGGGGAGTGTTCTCGCTCGCCGCCGCGGTGCAGGACGGGACGCGCGCGGGGCTGTCCGCGGCTCGGGACGCCGGGCTCGCAGTCGCGGCCTCGGTGCCGGAGATGCCGGCCGCCGAGAGCTCTGCCGGGGGCATTCTCGGCGCGCTGCCGCAGCCGCCGGGCGTCCGTGCCGACAAGGCGTTCGTCGACTGGCAAAACGATGTCACGTCGCAGGATCTCGCCCTGGCGGCCCGCGAAGGCTTCCGCTCGATCGAGCACGTCAAGCGCTACACCACCACCGGGATGGCGACCGATCAGGGCAAAACATCCAACATCAACGCGCTCGCGATCGTCGCGGGCGAGCTCGACAAGGCAATGCCTCAGGTCGGGCTCACGACTTTCCGGCCGCCCTACACGCCCGTGACCTTCGGCAGCTTCGCCGGCTTCGCGCGCGGCGAGCTGTTCGACCCGGTGCGCACCACACCGACGCACGACTGGGCCGCCCGCAATGGCGCCGTGTTCGAGAACGTCGGCTTGTGGAAGCGGGCACGCTACTTCCCCCGCCCCGGCGAGGAAATGCACGCCGCCGTATCGCGCGAATGCCTCGCGGTACGCGGGCACTGCGGCATCTTCGACGGCTCCACCCTCGGCAAGATCGAGGTGGTGGGCAAAGATGCCGCGACTTTCATGAACCGGATGTACGTCAACGCCTGGATGAGCCTCGCCGTGGGGCGCTGCCGCTACGGCATTCTGCTGCGGGACGACGGCTTCATCTACGACGACGGCGTCGTGGCCCGTACGGCTGACGATCGGTTCCATGTCACGACTACCACGGGCGGCGCCGCCAGCGTGCTCGCGCTGATGGAGGACTACCGTCAGACCGAGTGGAGCGATCTCGACGTATGGCTTACTTCGACCACCGAGCAGTGGGCCGTCATCGCGGTGCAAGGCCCGAACGCCCGGCGCGTGTTGGAGCCGCTGGTCGAGGGTATCGACATCTCTGCTGCGGCCATGCCGCACATGAGCGTCGGGCGCGGGCGGATCTGCGGCGTCTCCATGCTACTCATGCGCGTCAGCTTCACCGGCGAGCTTGGGTTCGAGGTCAACGTGCCCGCGGATTTCGGCTTGGCGGTCTGGCAGGCGATCCACGATGCCGGGCAGCAGCACGGCATCACGCCTTACGGCACAGAGACGATGCACGTTCTGCGGGCCGAGAAGGGCTACATCATCGTCGGTCAGGAAACGGATGGGACCGTGACACCCGACGATGCCGGGCTGTCGTGGGCCGTCGGCAAGAGCAAACCCGACTTCGTCGGCAAGCGCGCGCTGCAGCGCCCCGCCATGGCATCGCCCTACAGGAAGCAGCTCGTTGGACTCCTGACGCGCGATTCGCAACGCGTCCTGGAGGAAGGCGCGCAGATCATGATGACCCGACGACGCGCCCCGACGGAGGCCGCCATCGGTCACGTGACCTCCTCCTATTACAGCGACACGCTTGGCCATTCCATCGCGCTCGCGCTCTTGAGTGGCGGTCGCTCGCGCATGGGTGACACGCTGTACGTCAGCATGCCTGAAGGTGACATCCCCGTGCAGGTGACCTCGCCGGTCTTCTACGATCCGCAGGGGGGCCGGCTCAATGGCTGATCTCTCCACTGCGCGGCAACAGCAGCTCCTGGCCTCGAGCCCCCTCCTTCGCCAGTTGCCTCCTGCTTTGCGGCTCGTGCTGCGCGGCGGTCCGGACGTGTTGGCTGCCGCGGCGGACGCCGTCGGCCTGCCGCGCAGCGAGACACCCTGCCGTGCCGTGCGTAACGACGGTCGGGCAGCCCTCTGGTTGGGACCGGACGAGCGGCTGTTGCTCGGCCCTGCCGACGCCGGTCCGGAGATGCGGGGGCTGTTGCAACGCGCCCTGGCAGGAATGCCGCACTCCCTGGTGGAGATCAGTCACGCGCAGACCGCATTCGAGCTGAGCGGCGCACAGGCCGCCGTCGCTCTCAATACCGGTTGTCCGCTCGACCTCGCTCCGGCCTCGTTTCCGATCGACATGTGCACTCGCACCGTGTTCGCCAAGGCGCAAGTGGTGCTGTGGCGCACCGGCCATGAGACTTTCCGTGTCGAGACCGCGCGCTCGTTCGCGCCCTACGTGACGAAAATCCTGGCCCTGGCCGCACGCGAGCCGATGTCCTGACCCCAGCGGTGACAGACGCCAGCGGCTGGGTGTGCGCTCAAAAGGCCCAGCCGAGCCCGAGCATGACGACGTCGGTGTCGCGACCGTTGGTGGTGAGAGTTCGATACCAGTAGGCGCGCAGGCGGAAGCCGGCCTCAGCGCGGTAGGTGGCGGTCATGGTGAGAAGCCCGAGCACCTGAGTGCGCGTGGTTATGAGCCCCAGCACCTGGGTCTCGGGACTGCGGTAGTCCCTATCGTGCGCGAAGTAGAAGCCACCGGCGACGCCGACGTCGGCGTGATGATTGAGGAACTCGCGCTTGAGCCCGAGCTGACCTGCTGCGCCTTTGCGCTTGACGATACGCGCGTCGCCTTCGTCGAGATACGTTCCGATTGCATCGAGGTAAGGCGTGACGCGATAGCGCAGCTCGGCTCCCCAGGCGACCCCGCGCGGCGAGTTGAAATTGTTGACCACCGTGCCGCCGGCCATCAGGGTCAGCTCGAAGCGCTGAGCCGACGGATAGAAGCCGTAGGGCCGTGTGTTCCATATGGGTCCGGCAGTGCTCGACTGCTCGAATTGGTAGCCGAAGCCGATGAGTGCCGTGTGCGTCGTTATGCTGGTGGTCGTGTGGGCGTAGTTGTAGCGCAGTTCCATCACCCAGGGATTGCGGAAGTACCACTGTGCCGCGACGCTGCCGAGCACTCCCCAGCCGTGCGCATCGGTGACGCCGACGGCCGCGAGAGAGGTCGTGTCGTAATAGCGGTAGGGACCGACGCCTGCCGACAGGGTGAAGCGGCGCGACGCGCTGGGCAATCGCAACCATAGCTGGGGGCTGTAGCCGTCACGATGATGGTTCGTGACATGCCCCTCGTTGAGCCAGGTGAACGTTCCGTACACGTAGGCATTGAAGTTCTCGAGATACTCGATTGAATACGAGTACGTCTTTTCGCGCAGGCTCGGGGTGTACTGCGCGCCAACGAGCACGTGCAGCTCCTGAGCGAAGGCAGGCGAGCACAGGGCTGATAAGGATGCTAGCGCCGCCAGGTGGCGCGTACGGATCATATTGCTCATGGCCCTCCATCGCATCGATCTCGTATTGCGAGCGGGCCGCAGCAATTTGTGTTCCGAATTAGGCGCCCGGCGCCCGGGTCGTAAAGCGCCCGCTGGCCCCACGCCTGCCACGAAAAGCGAGCGGAGAGGGTGTAGGCATGGACCAAAAAATTCCAGGCCCTCTGAGAGGTTCGTTTAATTCGGGGAAAGTGGTAGGATATTTACCACTTTTGCCGAATCAAACGAACTACGGGTAAGGCCCCGTGGCGCGCCACCCCTCATCCTCGGTCTTCTTCAGCGCTACGCCGGTGTTTGGGCGTACCGAATTCGCCGAGGCTTTCGGCCGACACCCGGGTGATCGGGCCATCACGGACCTGCTCAAGTATCACCTCCGCGCCGGCAACATCCGCCGGATTGCGCGCGGCGTATTTGCGTCCGCTCCGAAGGGCACTCCCTCAACGGCGGGAGCCGTCGATCGTTTCCTCGCTGCATCCCGCCTGCGCGGCGGAGCCGTCATCGCCTACCGGTCAGCGCTCGAATTGCACGGCTGCGCAATGACAACGAGCGAAGTGCAGCTCATCGCTTGCGGCGAGCCCGGTCTCGTCGAGACGACCGACTTCGCTTGCCGCTTCGTCAGTCCCCCGCGACACCATTCGCCAGGTGAGGGGGTGATCACCATCGACCGCCAGGGCCTCGCGGTCAGCGTGACGACGCTCGAACGGACGCTCGTGGACCTGTTCGACCGTTACGATCTGGCTGGCGGAGCTGAAGATTTGTTCTGTTCCCTGGATATGGTGTTGGAGCGGGAAGAGCGCTTCGATGTCGAAGCCCTGATCGACTTCGCAAAGCGGCTGCGTAATGCAACCGCTGTCGCGGTGCTCGGCTACTGGCTGGATCGGGAACAACATCGGCTCGGCGTGCCGGCCGCGGCGCTCGAGGACCTGCGATCCCTCGCCCCTCGCCATGCCCGCTACGCCCTCGGAGCAACGCCGGGCAACGGCCGTGCCGCGACCGGCTGGAACGTCATACTCCCGAGCGACATCATCGAGCGCTACTTCGACGACTGAATCAGGACTTCGGACGCTCGTTGTTCGGATCGTAGAGCGCGCGCTGCCCGACCCCCGCGACACGCAGCGGATAGTGCTCGCCGAAGTACTCCATGAAGAGCGGGCGCCCCTCCTGCGCGTAGCTCTCCGGAAGGTAAGCCAGCGCGATGTTCTTGCCGATCGAGGGACCGTAGGCGATGCTCGTCGTGGACGAGCGCCGTCCGAGCTGGTCGATCAGCACCTCACGGGTATCGGGATCGAGGATGGGCCATTGACCCACCGGGTAGCGGGCCACACCGCGGGCGTCGGTGTTGCTTTCCATGGTCAGGGTACACAGGTACGCGGTCTGACGCGGACGCTCGCGCTGGGCGACATAGGCCGCCTTGCCCTGGAAGTCGTCACCCTTGACCTTGGCGCGCGCAAGGCCCGCCTCGTACAGGTTGTACTCCGTGAGCAGGTCCGCATTCTGCAACCGCAGGCTCTTCTCCATCCGCCGCGTGTTGGCGTAGGTCTCGATGCCGACGGGCACGACACCCTGCTCGTAGAGCAGATCCCAGAGGCCGAGACCGTAGCTCGGTGACAGATAGAGCTCCCATCCCTGCTCGCCCACGTAGGAAATGCGGAATGCCCAGACCGGCAGGCCACGCACGCGTATCGACCGTGCGGTGGCGAACGGGAAGCGCTCATGTGTCAGCGCCTCCGGCTCGTCGGCCACGGCTTGCAGGGTGCGCCGCGCGTTGGGACCCCAAAGACCGAGTGTGACCAGGTCGTCCGAGCGATCAGCGATCTGCACCTTGAATCCCCGAGAATGGCGGACTTGCCGCATCCACATGAGGTCGCGAGGTCCGGTGCTGCCGCCGCATACGACGCGATATTCGGAAGCGCTCGAGCGGATGATCGTCAGATCCGAATGCACTCCCCCCGTCTCGTCGAGGAAGTGCGTGTACACCCCCTGCCCCAATGCCGTGCCCCCGCCCACCTTCGCGACGGAGAGGTATTCCAGGAACGCCTCGGCATCGGCGCCCGAGACATCGTAAATCGCGAAATGCGACAGGTTGACCATGCCGACGTTGTCGCTCATGGCCAGCTGCTCCGCATTGGCGACTGGCCAGAAGTGGCGCGCATCCCATTCATTGCGCCGCTCCGGCACGCGCCCACCGTACGTCTCGAGCAGACGCTCGTTGGCGCTATAGCCGTGGGCGCGCTCCCAGCCCGCGGCTTCCATGAAGTAGCCGCCGAGCTCTTTCTCGCGCGGCCAGAATGGACCGCGGCGCAGATCGCGCCCGGTGAGGTATGGCTCCCGCGGGTGCACTGCCGGGTTGTAGACTTTCTTCGCCGTCTCGAAGCAGCGGCCGAAGGCGTACCCCTGTGTCTTCTGCACCGCATAGAAACGCGCGATGTCGATGCTGCAGGTGTCCCATTCCGACCGGCCCGTGGTCATCCACTCGGCCAGCACCTTGGCGACCCCCGGAGCATCCTTGACCCACACGGCCTCCGCGAACCACAGTCCGCCGACTTCCGGCGACTCGCCGACGAGCGGTGAGCCGTCGGCGGTGATGGACATGAGGCCGTTGAAAGAGCGCTTCGCGTCCCATCCCAACTCGCCGAGCAGCGGCACCAGCTCCGTCGCGCGCTCGTAACCGTGCATCACCTGCTCGATGTCCATGTCGCGCATGGATGGCGACAGACGGGCCTCGCCCGGCTCGGCGATGTCCCGGGGATAGACCAGGCGGGGCTCGGTCTGCTCGTAATAGCCCCACTCGAGCTGTCCACCCTCGGTCGTCTTGGGGTCGCCCGTATCGCGCATGTACGAGGAATTGCCCTGGTCGCGCAGCAGCGGGTAGCCGATCTCCTTGCCGGTGCCGGCGAATTCGTTGAAAGGCCCGAAGAAGAGCAGCGGATGCTCGAAGGGCATGAGCGGCAGCGGCGAGCCCATGCGCGTGGCGAGCAGCGGACCCCAGATGCCGGCGGTGAGAATGACTATGGGCGTCCTGATGTAGCCCTTGCGCGTCTCCACCCCGCGTACGCGTCCGTCCTGAATATCTACGGACAGCGCCGGCGTGTTGGCAAAAGTCTGCAGACGGCCACTTGCCACCGCACGCTCGAGCAGAGCACCCGCAACGCGTTGCGATCGGGGAACGACCAGCCCCGCATCAGGATCCCACAATGCGCCCTGGATCGCGGCCTCTTCCAGCAGCGGGAACAGCTCCTTGGCCCGCCCGGCCGAGATCAGCTCCGCCCGCGTGCCGAAAACCTTCGCGGATCCCACCTTGCGCTTCAGCTCCTCCATGCGCTCGTCATCGCCCACCCGCGCGACCTCGAGGCCGCCGACCCGGCTGTAGTGGCCGAGGCTCTCGTAGAACTCGCGGCTATAGAGGGTGGTGTAGGCCGACATCCTGTCGTGACTCGTCATGTAGCAGAAGTCCGAGGCATGGGCGGTGGAGCCGATGTCGGTCGGAACCGCCGACTTGTCGATGCCGACCAAGTCCTTCCAGCCGCGCTCGATCAGGTGATGAGCGACCGCGGCGCCGACGATCCCTCCCTGACCGATGATCACCGCAGCCGCCTCCTGCGGCAGCCGCCTCTCGCCCGTGCCCTGACTGTTCATTTCAGGAGTATGGCTCCCCGGCGCCGGCACCGGCTGATCGAATTACGTCATCGGCTTGTCGAGATGCGTCCACCCCCTCGAGGCCATGCCCGCGAGGCCCGGATTCGCGCCGCCAGAGCAGCGCCACCGACACGAATGCCGCGAGGCTAACCAGGCCGAAATACCACAGCATGGGGTCGTAGCCGGAGGGATTCGCGGGTCCGGCGTGGGCGCGGTCGGCGAGCCAGCCGGCCACGAGATTGCTCGCCGCCAGCAGGAGGTTCTGCAGCATATTGACGAGCCCCAGAGCGGTCCCGAGCCGCCTCGGCTCGACGAGCATGGCCGTCGCGGGCCAGATCACCGCCGGCACCACGGAGAAGCTGATCCCCATCAGCGCCGTCGAGATCCACAGGCTCCAGTCGGTGGTGCCAAGAATGAGAAACACGAGTGGCATCAGCAGCGTCGCGATCATCATCATGAGCGCGCGCTTGCCGAAGCGATCGGCCAGGAATCCGAACACCGGCGTCACGAAGATGGCCGCAAAGAATACCCAGCTGTTGGCGAGCCCGGCCTGCCGCAGCGTCAGCCCTTTGGCGTCCTGGAAGTATTCGATGGCGAAGGTGCTGCGGAACGGAAAGAAAACGGCCGCGAACAGTACGTTGAGGCCGAGGATGTACCAGTAGGAAACATCGAAGCTCACCAGATCGGACCAGGTGATCCGTTCCGGCGCCGATGCCGCCGGCAGCCTTGCGGATGCGCGCGCACGGCCATCGAAGACCTGATAAACCAAGGCTGCAACGAGGCTTGCGGCCGTGGCTGCGGCCGCGAGCCACAGCGGCGGCTGCCAGCCGTGAGCGTAGAGCGCATGCGCCCAGCCTGGCGAGGTGTCCGCGGCGTAAGAGCCGATGCGCGCGAAGCTGAAGAACAGGGCCATCGCGAGAGCCATGCCGCCCCGCGAGAACCACTGCGCCAGTCCCGCCAGCAGCGCTATGAACAGCGCCTCCTCGGCGACACCGAATATCAGCCGCCCCGTCACCATCACGGCATAGGGCGAGCCGATCGCCGTCAACACCGCGCCCACGAGACACAGCGCCGCCGTCCAGGCCGCAACGCGAGCCGGTCCGTAGCGATCGATCAGGACACCGCCGAGCAAGGCGAGCAGGATGTTGGGGAAGCTGAACACCGCATTCAGCATTCCGATCTGCGCCTGACTGAAGCCGCGCTCGCCCCGCAGGAAGCCGGCGATCGGCGCGATCGCGTCGTATTCGTAGTAGCTGCCGGCGATCGCGAGGCTGAGCAGCGCCAGCACGCACCAGCGCCCCGCGCCTGATTCGGTAAACGCGGGCCTGACTGCGGATGCCGCGCCGCCGCCGCTCAATTGATACGGGCTCCCTGGCGCACGAGCTCCTGTTGGACCGCGCGCACGTCGAGGCTGTCGAACGCCGCACCGGTGCGCAGCGACACCGCGGCCGCGACGCCGGCGCCCTGCCCGCTCACCGCGCAGCACATCATGTTGCGCACCGCGGCATGCGAGATCCGGTCGCCCCCGATGGAGCGCCCGGTGACGAGCAGGTTGCCGACGCCCTTCGGAACCAGCGCCCGATAGGGAACGTGGAAATAACGCCCCGTGGTCGGCAGGATGAGCAGCCCGTAGCCATCGATGAATTCCGGAAAGATGCCGATCGCATCCTCGAAGCGGCCCTGCTCGCGCACGTCCGCCGCCGTCAGGTTGTAGAGCGCGTCGATCTTGCGCGTGTCCCGCACCCCGAGCGTCATGCCGAAGTTGCGCAGCTTGGCCTGCTCGCATCCCGGCATGAAGCGCTGCAATGCCTCGATCGCGTAAATGGCCTGGCGGCGGCCCTCGATCTCCGCGGCGGTGAGGTCGTTGGCGTCGGTGCCATCGGTATTGGGAAGGAAGATGAGATTGAGATAGGTGAGATCGCCTTGGTCGCTCACGCTCCCCCAGGTTCCGGCGATGGTGCTCAGACCCGCCGGAATGACCCCGGCAGCGGCCGCCTGCCTGAAAGGCTTGCGCAGGAACGGGGAGAACATGTCGTCTTCCTTGCCCGTGGTCTCGATGTTCCATTCCCCGTTGCCGGCCCAGTCGCGGTACGTCTGCGGATCGGAGCGCACCTGTTCGAGAAAGCGCGCCTTGTTGACGCCGGCCATGGAGAACATGACGGAGGCGGCCATGAGCTGCTCGCGCGGCGCCTTGTGGCAGGGCGCTCCCGCGCGCGCCGCCACATCGGCGTCACCGGTCGCATCGATTATGCGCTGCGCAAGAAAGGCCTCGCGGCCCGACTTGCTCTCGGTGATCACGCCGCGGATCACGCCGTTCTCCATCACGGGCGCGACGCATAACCGGTGCAGGAATGGAGTGACGCCGGCCTCTTTGACGAGGACATCGGCGACGTACTTGAACATCTCCGCATCGAGAGCGTGGCTCAGGGACTGCGGCTCGGGCGTCGCCGCACCCATGGCTCGCGCTCGCTGCTCGAGCTCGATGCCGATTCCCTCGCTATCGACGGTTTGCTCGTGACGATACCAGGCGAACCCTTCGACGCCGACCTGGGTGATGTTGCCGCCGAAGCAGCCAAAACGCTCGAGCAGGGTCGTGCGGGCGCCGGCGCGCGCGGCTGCGAGCGCGGCTGCAAGACCCCCTGGACCGCTGCCGACGACGAGAACGTCGGTCTCGTGCACTACGTCGACCGAGCGCGCAGGCTCGGGAATGGCTTTCTGCATGCGTCGTCTCGATCAGCTGCGTGCGCAGGACCGCAGAGATTCTATCCGATCGGCTGGCTGGCCATTTCGAGGTGCAGCGCGGCGCCCGAGTACGGATTCGCCAGTGCGACGGCCTCGTCGAGCTCGACGCCGAGGCCCGGCTCCGTCGGCGGAATCACATAGCCTCCTTCCCAGCGGATCGGCTTGCGCAGCAGCTGCGCATGCAAGCCTTGCCAGCGCTCGATGCCCTCGAGGATGAGGAAATTCGGGCTGCACGCGGCGAGCTGAATGTTGGCCGCCCCCACCACCGGGCCGCAGTACAGGTGCGGGGCGATTTGCGCATGCCGGACTTCGGCGAGCGCCGCGATCTTCTTCGCCTCGAGGATGCCGCCCACGCGACCGAGATTCGGCTGCAGGATGGCCGCGCCGCCGGCATCGAGCAGCCGCGCGAAGTCGTATTTGGTGGCGAGACGCTCCCCGGCCGCGATCGGTACGCTGCTGGCGCGTGCCACCTTGGCCATCTCCCCGGGCGCATCCGGCGGCACGGGCTCCTCGAACCAGAGCGGATCGTACGGCTCTATGCGACGCGCCAGACGGATGGCTCCGGCCGCCGTCATCTGCCCATGGGTGCCGAAGAGAAGATCTGCCTTCAGGCCGACCGCTGCGCGCAGCTGCTTCATGAAGCGCTCGCAGCGATCGAGCGCGGCGAGAGAGGGTTGTCGGCCGTCGAAGGCCGAGTAAGCCCCCAACGGGTCGAACTTCAACGCCGTGAAGCCCTGCGCGAGATATTCCGCTGCCCGCTCCGCCGCGAGGTCGGGGTCCTGATAGACGTCGGACGTGTCTCCGGGACGCGCATAGATGTAGGTATAGGTACGCAGCCGCTCGTGCACACGGCCGCCGAGGAGCTTGTATACCGGCTGTCCCGCAGCCTTGCCGACGATGTCCCAGCAGGCCATCTCGAGCGCGCTGAGCACGCCCATGAGCGTGAGATCCGGATGCTGCGAGTAGCCGGAGGAATAGACACGCCGCCAGATCCTCTCGACGTCGTGCGGGTCCTCACCTTCCAGGTAGCGCCCGAACACGTCCTCGATCAGTCGCGCGACATGATGCGGATCGAACGGAACGCCGTACGCCTCGCCGACGCCGGCGATACCATCGGCGGTGGTCAGCTTGCAGAATATGAAGTAGCGCCCGCCGTTGTGCGGCGGCGGATTACCGACGACGAAGGTACGGATCTCGCGAAGGTTCATGACCGCATGCGCCCGCCGCTGGGATCGTAGGCACACGCCCCGCTTCCCTGTGTCGCTGCGAGCAACCGCCGGGCCGGCCGCCGCTCACCGATGATCTCGATCTCGAACCCATCGCTTGCCGCCGCGACGGCCGCCGGCACATAGCCCAGCGCGAGCGACTGCCGCACCCGATGTCCGTAGGCACCGGAAGTGACCCAGCCGACCACGCGCCCATCGTGCCAGATCGGCTCATCACCGATCGCATCGGCATCGGCGGCACCGACGGCAAACGCGACGAGACGCAGCTCACCGCCACTAGACCGCTCTCGCACGGCCGCGGCCCTGCCGATGAAGTCACCCTTCCCGAGAGCGACGAACCGGCCGAGGCCGGCCTCGTAGGGGCCATAGATGGGGCGGAACTCCCGCGCCCAGGTGCCAAAGCCCTTCTCGATCCGCATGGCGTTGAGCGCGCGCCCGCCGAAGGGCTTCAGGCCCCGCTCGGCGCCCGCCGCGGTCAGGAGCTCGTAGAGGGCGCGCTGATAGTCGGGCGACACCCAGATCTCATAACCCAGCTCACCGGTGAAGGAGATTCGGCCGACCAGCGCGGGGATCATGCCGATGTCCAGGCGGCGGAAGGTCAGGAAGGGGAACGCGGTGTTGGAAAGGTCATCGCGCACCAGGCTTTGCAACAGCGCGCGGGAGGCCGGTCCGGCTACGGACAGTCCGACGTGCTCCATCGCGCAGGCGCGCACCTGCACTCCGGAGGGCGGCAGATAGCGCTCGAACCAGCGAAGATAATATGTTTCCGCGGCCAGAGTCCCGATCAGCAACACGCGGTCGGCGGCGAGCCGGCACATCGTGAAGTCGCCGATCAGCTTGCCGCGATCGTTCAGCATCGGAGTCAGCGCGATGCGCCCGACCGCAGGCACGCGATTGCCCATCATCCGCGACAGCCACTCCTCGGCTCCCGGACCGTGGACCTCGATCTTGCCGTAATTGGATGTCTCCAGCAGGCCGACCCCTTCCTGCACGGCCCGGCACTCCTCGGCCACATGGGCATGCGCATTGGAGCGGTGAAAGGTGACATCCTCCCGCGCAGCCGCCGCCGTGGGCGCAAACCACAGCGGATGCTCCAGCCCGCAGTACTCTCCGAAGACCGCGTGCGCCGCGTGCAGCCGGTCGTAGATCGGCGTAGTGCGCAGTGGCCGCCCCGCGGGCAGCTCCTCGTTCGGGAAGCGGATCCTGAAGCGGCGCGAGTAGTTCTCGCGCACCTTCGCGTTGGTGTAGGCCAGTGCCGCCCAGTCGCCGTAGCGCGCGACATCCATGGCCCAGATGTCGGAGCCCGGATCGCCGTTCACCATCCACTGTGAGAGCGCGAGGCCGACGCCGCCGCCCTGGCTGAATCCCGCCATCACCCCGCATGCCACCCAGAAGTTGCGCAGCCCCTTGATGGGCCCGACGAGCGGATTGCCGTCCGGAGCGAACGTGAACGGGCCGTTGACTACCTTGCGTATGCCGATTTCACCCAGAGCGGGAAAGTGCTCGAACGCCACCTCGAGGCTGGGCGCGATCCGATCCAGGTCGTTGGGCAGCAGGCTCTGCGCGAAGTCCCACGGCGTCGCGACCGGCGACCAGGGCACACCCGCGCGCTCGTATGTACCGATCAGCATCCCGTCGCGCTCTTCGCGCAGATAGAGCTCACCCTCGAAATCGATGCAGTGCAGCTGCTCGGGCAGGCCCGCGATCTGCGGTACCTCCTCGGTGATCAGGTATTGATGCTCCATCGCGAGGATCGGCAGCTCGAGCCCCACCATACGGCCCACTTCCCTCGCCCACAGTCCACCCGCATTGACGACATGCTCGGCATGTACGTTGCCGTGGTCAGTGATTACGTCCCAACTGCCGTCGGACCGCGGCTTCAGGTCCACCACGCGAGTGTGGCGCACCACCTCGGCTCCAGCGATCTGCGCCGATTTGGCATAGGCATGCGTCACGCCGTAGGGATCCACGTGCCCCTCGACGGGGTCGAACATCGCCCCGACGAAATGCCGCTTGTCGAGGAGCGGAAAGCGCCGCGCAGCCTCATCGACCGTGAGCATCTCGAGTTCCATGCCGAGATAGCGGCCGCGCGCCTGCGCCATCTTCAGCCAGTCGAGCCGCTCCCGGGTACCCGCCAGCATGATGCCGCCGGTCAGGTGCACGCCGCACGACTGCCCGGAAATGCGCTCGATCTCGCGGTAGAGATTGATGGTGTACTGCTGCAGCCGCGCGACGTTGGGATCGCCATTGACCGTGTGCATGCCTCCCGCCGCATGCCAGGTCGAGCCGCACGTCAGCTCGTCCCGCTCGAGCAACATCACGTCGGTCCAGCCGGCCTTGGTCAGGTGATACAACACACTGGCGCCGACCACGCCGCCGCCGACGACAAGTACCCGCGCAGCGCTTCTCATGAGCCCTGCCGCTCCGCCTTCTCCCAATCGTTGGATACCGCCAGCTGCACCGGCGGACTCGCCGCCATTGCGCTCTCCCCGAAGCGCTCGATCAGCCAGGAGCGGAAGAGCGCTATCGCGGTGTCCGCGAGCCCTTCGGGATGGGTCAGAAGGTAATAGCCGTAGCCGTTGTCGACCGTCATGTCGAAAGGCTTCACCAGGCGTCCGTTGCGGATCTCTTCCGCGAACAGGTTGGTGTCGACCAGCGCGACACCCTGCCCGCTCAGCGCGTACTGCCCTGCGAGCAGTGCGGTATCGAAGACCAGGCCGCGCTCGACGTTGATCGGGCCGAGCGCGGCATGCCGCACGAACTGCGACCAGGCCTCGTGCCGCGGCAGCTCGTCGATGCGCACGTGTACGAGCTCGTTTGCCTCGATGAAGGCGGCGAGACCCTTGCCCGCGTGCTGCGCCGCGATCTGCGGATGACAGAGAACGCTGAGCCGGACCGGCCAGAGAAGATCCGCCACCAGATCCGTCACCATGGGCCTCGAGTAGACCACCGCCACATCGACATCACCGAGCGGCGGACCGGCCGCGGCCGGGCTGATGAGGTCGATGTCGACCTCCGTGCTCGCCTGGCGAAAGTCCCTGAGAATGGGTACCGCGAGCTGCACCGCGAAGCTCGGCGGCATGCGTACCCGCAGAGTGCGCTGGGCGGGAGCACCCTCGTTGCGGATGTCATCGATCGCGTATTCCAGGCGATCGAAGGACTTGGCTACAGCCGGCAGCAGATGTTGGCCCGCCTTGGTGAGCGTCAACGCGTGCGGGCGCCGCTCGAAGAGCTGCACGCCGATCAGGCGCTCCAGCGAGATGACGTGTCGCGACAGAGCGCTCTGGGAGATGAGCAGCGCATGTGCGGCGGCGGTGAAGCTGCCGTGCTTGGCCACGCCCTCGAACGCGCGCAGCGCGTTGAGCGGCAGCCAACGTCGATCGATCGTCTTCTTGCCCATGTGGCCTCCGGAGCGGCCTGAGCATACTAGCCGCCCGGGGGCGTCGCGGCGCAGCGCATTCGATGCCTTTTTTCGATGTCGGTAGCCAAATTCTCGGCTTGGAGCGCGCTGGAGATTGTGGAAGCCTATCCGCGAGCCCCATGAATGCGTTGCCCCAGCATCCCGCGCCCCGTGCCTCGGGGCACCTGATCGCCTCGATCCGCATCACCCATCATCGGCTGCCGCTCGAGCCACCGTTCCACGCCAGCTGGGACACCCGGCCGCGGGTGCATTTCGACGCCACCATCGTGCGCGTGGCCACCGACACGGGACTGGAAGGCTACGGCTCCGGCGACCTGATGGTCGGCTTTGCCGGCCACGAGTCTCTGTTCATCGGCCAGGACGCGCTCGCCGTCGAGCGGCACTACCGCGTCCTCTCGCACATCGATTTTCATTACGGGCGCTGCTGGCCGCTCGATCTCGCGCTCTGGGATCTTGCGGGCAAGATAACCGGCCAACCCTGCTGGCGGCTGCTCGGCGGCCTGTCGAGCCGGGTACGGGCCTATGCCTCCTCGGGCACGCTGCGCGACCCGGCGGCGCTCGCGGAGCAGGCGGAGCGTTATGTCGCCCAGGGCTTCCGCGCCATGAAGATCCGCTTTCAGCGCGGCAACTGGCGGCACGACATCCGTGCGCTCGAGGCTGTGCGCCAGCGCGTCGGCGAGCGGCTGGAGCTGATGGTCGATTGCAACCAGGGCTGGCGCATGCCGTGGGACACGCAGGCGCCATGGAGCCTGAAAGATGCGCTGGCGGTCGCGCGGGAGCTCGAGCAGCTCGACGTGTTCTGGATGGAAGAGCCTCTGCACCGCGGCGACCACGCGGGCATGAAGGCGCTGCGCGAGGCCACGGAGGTGAGGATCGCGGCGGGCGAGATGACGCGCCAGCTGCACGAGCTGCGCGACCTGATCACCAGGGGATCAGTCGACGTTCTGCAACCGGATGCGGCTCTCGTCGGCGGCATCACGGGACTGCGGCGGATTGCGGCGATGGCCCATGAGCATCAGCTCGTCTTCACGCCGCATACATGGACCAACGGCATGGGACTCACGGCCAATGCTCACCTGGTCGCCGGACTGGCCGATGCGCCGTTCCTCGAATACGCATACGACCCACCGGAATGGACGCTCGAGAGGCGTGACTTCATGATGACGGAGCCGCTGCAGGCGGATGCGGACGGCTGGCTCGCTTTGAGCGATGCGCCCGGCATGGGCTATGCGCTCGACGAGCGAGCGCTGGCGGCCACGGCGATCTAGTAGACTGGTGCATGCCGAACGCCGCCACAGCGAGCGGCGTCGAGGGGGACGCTCCATGTCACGCTACGTTGGCGCCATAGATCAGGGTACGACGAGCTCGCGGTTCATCGTCTTCGACAAGAAGGGCGAGATCGTCTCCGTCGCGCAGAAGGAGCACCGGCAGATCTATCCGAAGCCGGGGTGGGTCGAGCACGACCCGGTGGAAATCATGCGCAATACCGACGAGATGATCGGCGCCGCGCTGGCGCGCGCCAATCTGGGTCCCACCGATCTGGCGGCGATCGGAATCACCAATCAACGCGAGACCACCGTGCTCTGGGAGAGGAAGACCGGCCGGCCGTTGTGCAATGCCGTGGTATGGATGGACACGCGCACCGCCCAGCTGGTGGCTGGTTACGTCCGTGACGGCGGCCAGGACCGCTTCCGGGCCAAGACCGGCCTGCCGCTCACCACGTACTTCGCGGGTCTGAAGCTGCGCTGGATCCTGGATAACGTCGAAGGTGCGCGCCAGAAGGCCGAATCCGGCGAGGCCCTGTTCGGCACCATCGACAGCTGGCTGACATGGAATCTGACTGGAGGCCCCAACGGCGGCGTGCACGTCATGGACGTCACGAACGCGAGCCGCACCCAGCTGATGAGTCTCGCAACCTGCGAATGGGACACGGACATGCTCGGCGAGTTCGTGATCCCGCGAGCCTGTCTGCCGCGCATCGTGTCCTCGTCCGAGGTGTATGGCGAGATGCGGACGGCATGGCTCAAAGGCATCACGCTCGCGGGAATCCTCGGCGACCAACAGGCCGCGCTCGTGGGTCAGACATGCTTCGCGCCGGGTGAAGCCAAGAACACCTACGGCACCGGCTCGTTCCTGCTGATGAACACCGGCACCGAGCCGGTGCAATCCAAGGCGGGACTCCTGACCACGCTGGCCTACCGCTTCGGCAACGAAGCGCCGCGCTACGCCCTCGAGGGCGCCATCGCGATCACCGGGGCCCTGGTGCAATGGCTGCGCGACAACCTGAAGCTGTTCGACGTCGCGCCGCAGATCGAGCCGCTGGCGGCGAGCGTGGAGGACAACGGCGATGTGTATATCGTGCCGGCCTTCTCCGGCCTGTACGCGCCCTACTGGAGGGACGATGCGCGCGGCGTGATCGCCGGCCTGACCCGTTATGCCAACCGCGCGCACATAGCGCGGGCCGCGCTCGAATCGACGGCTTACCAGGTTCGCGACGTGGTCGAGGCCATGCAGACCGACAGCGGCATCGAGCTGTCGAGCCTGAAGGTGGATGGCGGTATGGTGGCGAATGCCCTGCTCATGCAGTTTCAGGCCGACATCCTCGATGCTCCCGTGACCCGCCCCAGGGTGACCGAGACCACGGCGCTGGGTGCCGCGTATGCAGCCGGATTGGCCGTCGGATTCTGGGACAACACGGACGATCTGCGCGCCAACTGGGCCATCGATCGCACCTGGACGCCCACAATGACGGGCGAGCGACGCGACCATTACTACAAGCGTTGGCAGAAAGCCGTCGAGCGCTCACTCGGGTGGGTCGAATGACGAGGAGAGTGCGGTGAAAATCGGGGTCAAAACAGGCTGGCGCGCGCAGAGCATCTGCAGCGAGCTGCTGGCCGAGTTTCTCGGCACTTTCGTCCTGCTGGCTCTCGGCGCCGGTGTCGTGGCCCTCGCGGTGGCGGGACTTCCCGAGTCAGGCCGTACGCCGACGATATTCGCCGGCGCGGGCGACTGGTTGCTGATCACCTGGGGATGGGCCATGGCGGTCACCATGGCGGTGTACGTCGCGGGCGGCGTCACCGGGGCCCACATCAACCCGGCAGTCACATTTGCCCTGGCGGTGAAAGGCGATTTCCCCTGGGCCAAGGTCCTGCCCTATTCGGCAGCCCAAGTGGCCGGTGCGTTCGCCGGCGCAGCGTTGGCATACGCCGACTACGCCCCGGCGATCGACATGTGGAACGCCGCCCACAATGTCGTCACGCGCGCGGACCCCGGCGGCATGACCACGTTCAGCATCTTCGCCACGTTTCCCGCGCACTACTACGGCATGAACATGCTCGGCCCGCTGTTCGATCAGATCGTCGGGACGTTTTTTCTGCTGCTGTTCGTGCTGGCCATCATCGATTCGATGAACGTGGGTGTGCAAGCCAATCTGGCGCCGTTCCTCGTGGGCATGGCGGTGGCCGCGATCGGCATGTCTTTCGGCACCGGCGCGGGCTATGCCATCAATCCTGCGCGCGATTTCGGCCCGCGGCTCTTCTGCTGGCTGATGGGATGGGGGACGAACGCCTTCCCCGGACCCTACGGCTATTGGTGGGTGCCCATCGTCGGTCCGCTGATAGGGGCTCCTCTGGGCGTGGCGGTGTACAAATTCTTCATCGCCGACACCCTCGCCGCCAAGGCCGGAGCGCTAACTTCTGAGGCGGAGTCCCCCCGGGTCGTAGAGCGGCTGCAGGCGGACGATCGCGGCGCGGGACTCACCGAAGATGTCGATTTGAAATGACTCTCCGTCGCGCGCGAGCGCGGTCGGCACATAACCCGCGGCGAGACTCTTGCGGATGCAATGGCCGAACGACGCCGAAGTCACATATCCCACCGCCGTGCCGCCCTTGAGGATCGACTCGTAACCGATTGCCTCGGTGTCGGCGTCCGGAAGCTCGAGGACCACGAACCGCCGCTTCGGACCGGCGGCGCGCTCGGCGACGGCCGCGGCGCGACCCGTGAAGTCAGGTTTGTCGAAATCCACGTAGCGATCGAGGCCGGTCTCTGCGGGCGTGTAGTCCGGGCGAAAGTCCTTGTTGAACGAGCCGTATCCCTTCTCGAGCCGCAGCGAGGAGAGCGCACGACCGCCGAAATGCACCAGACCCAGCTCGCGGCCCGCCTCGAGAAGGTCATCGTGGAGCGTCGCGCAGTAATCGGGTGTCGTCCAGACCTCGTAGCCGAGCTCGCCAGTGAATCCGGAACGCATGAGAATCGCCGGCGCGAAGCCCACGGCCGTCTCGGCCACCTGGAAGAGCTTGAACGCCCCGGCGGCAAGATCGCGCCGTACGAGCCGCTGCAGCAGCTCGCGTGACCTCGGGCCGGCGATGGAGAAGCCCGTCAGGCTCGATGCCGCCGACCGCACGAACACGTCGGGGGGAATGTCGGCTGCCCAGAACCAGCGCAGGTGGAATTCCTCGGCGAAGCCGGATCCGAAGATCAGGTAGCGATCCTCGGCGATACAGGCGATCGTGAGATCGCCGACGATCCGGCCGGCCGGGTTGAGCATCGGCGCCAGCCGCAATAGTCCCGGCAGCGGAATTCGCGAGGCGAAGACCCGATCGAGCCAGGCGCGCGCGCCGCGACCCGTGACCTCGTACTTCCCATAGTTGGTCGTCTCGTACACGCCGACTGCGCTACGCACCGCGCGGCACTCCTCGCCAACGTGAGGGAACGCCTCCGACCGACGATAGGTTGGCGTCTCGGCCGGCGTCACTCCCTGAGGTGCAAACCAGAGCGCATGCTCCAGCCCGAAATTCGCGCCCATCACGGCTCCCGCCGCCTCGAGCCGGTCGTAGATCGGAGAGCGCCGCACCGGGCGCGCAGCCGGAAGCTCCTCGTTGGGGTAAGCCAGGCGGAATCGCCGCGAATAATTCTCGGGAACCTTGATGGAGGTGTACTTGGGCGTCGCGAAGCCACCGAACCGCGCCACATCCATGGAGAGGATGTCCTGACCGGGGTCGCCCCCGGCCATCCAGCGCGACAGCACCAGTCCGATGCCGCCGCCCTGGCTGAAACCTGCCATGACGGCGCAGGCGACCCAGAAATTTCTCAGGCCGCGAACCGGCCCGACGAGCGGATTGCCGTCGGGAGCGAAGGTGAATGGACCGTTGATCGCCTTCTTGATGCCGACGCGCCCGAGCGCGGGGAAGTGTTGGAAGCCCACCTCGAAATACGGCGCCAGGCGCTCGAAGTCCTCGGGCAGGAGCTGCATGGAGAAGTCGTCGGGCGTGCGGACCGGCGACCAGACCACTCCGTGCGGCTCGTACGTGCCGATCAGGGCTCCTGCCCGCTCCTGCCGCATGTAGATCTCGCCCGCGTAGTCGGTTGTGTTGACGATCTCGCGCTCGCGTCCCCGCAGCTCCGGAATGTCCTCGGTCAGCAGATAGTGATGCTCCATCGCGAGCACCGGCAGCTCGATGCCCACCATGTGCCCGATCTCGCGCGCCCACAGTCCGGCGCAATTGACCACGTGCTCCGCCCGGACCGTCCCCTTGTCGGTGACCACATCCCACGTACCGTCGCGACGCGGCGTGAGCGCGACCACGCGTGTGAAGCGCTCCACCGATGCGCCCAGCTGGCGAGCCGCCTTGACGTATGCGTGCGTGGTCCCGGAAGGATCGCAGTGCCCGCCGTCCGCGCGCCAGAGAGCGCCGATGAAGAAGCTCGTATCGATGAGCGGGTTCAGCCGCTGCGCCTCCTCGAGCGAGATCATCTCGGTCTCCATGCCGAGATAGCGGGCGCGCGAGCAGATGAGCTTCAGGCTGTCGAGCTCCCCGGGCGTCGCCGCCAGCATGAGACCGCCGTTCGGGTGCAGCCCGCACGAGTGGCCCGACAGCGCCTCGATCTCGCGGTACAGATCGATCGTGTATTTCTGCAGCTTCGAGATGTTCGCCTCGCCATTGAACGTGTGCATGCCGCCTGCCGCATGCCACGTCGAGCCCGCAGTGAGCTCGCTCTTCTCGAGGAGCAGAACGTCCTTCCAGCCGATCTTGGCGAGGTGGTAGAGCACGCTGGCGCCGACCACCCCACCCCCGATGACGACGGCTCGCGCGGATTCTTTCATCCCCCGATGATAACGCTTGACTCGCAACGCACCAGCGGACAACGTGTGCCCATAAGGGGTCAGAGACCACTCGTGGCGCGATTCTTCAAAGCGCTCTGCATCGCAGCGACACTCGCTCTCATTGCCTCCGCGCCCTCGCAGGCCAGCTCCCCCGTCATCGTCTCCTCGAAGCTGTCGAGCGAGTCGGCCATGATCGGCGAGATGATCCGCCTGGTCCTGAGCGCGGCCGGGATCCCGACCGTCGATCGCCTCAAGATCGGCGCAACTCCCGTCGTGCGCCGGGCCCTTCTCGATGGGGAAGTCGACCTCTACGTCGAATACACCGGCAATGGCGGCATCTTTTTCAATATGCCGGCGGATCCCGCGTGGAAGGACTTCACGAAGGGATACGAGCTCGGCGCACGGCTCGACTACGCGAAGAACCGGATCGTCTGGCTCACCCCCGCCCCCGCGAGCAACGCCTGGGCGCTCGCGGTGCGCAAGGACGTGGCGGACGCCTATCATCTGCGCACCATGAGCGACTTCGCGCGCTGGGTATCGGGGGGCGGGCAGGTCATGCTCGCCTGCTCGGCCGAGTTCGCCAACGCCGGGACGCTGCGCTCGCTCGAGGACACGTACGGGTTCAAGCTGACCTCGGACCAGCTCATCGTGCTCGCGGGAGGGGAAACCACGGCCATGATCACCGCCGCCGCGGCGCGCACGGATGGCACCAACACGGCGATGGTCTATGCCACTGACGGTGGGATCGCCGCTGCGAACCTGGTCGTGCTCGAGGACGACAAGCACGATCAACCGATCTACGCTCCCGTCCCTCTCATCCGGGAGGCGGTGCTGCGCGCGCGCCCCCAAATCGCCGCGCTCGTGAAGCCGCTCATGGAGACCCTCGATCGCGATACGCTGCAGCACCTCAACGAGCGCGTGCAGGTCGACGGCGAGTCGCTCCAGTCGGTTGCCAGGACTTACCTCGAGCGAAAGAGGTTGCTCAAGTGAGTACCCGCGGTTTCCCGCTGCCTGCCTCCGCACACGACAATCCATTCTTCCCCGCCATCGATCGCCTGGGCGCCCTGCTGACGCTGGTCGGCGCCGCCGGACTGTTCCTGCTGCCGTTCGTCGCCTTCAAGGCGAACCGCATCCTGCCCGGCGATCCGCGCGGACTCGCGCAAGTCCTGCCCATATGGGCGACTCTCGGCTGCCGGGCGACGCTCGCGGCGGTGGCGGCCGTGGCGCTTCTCGCGGCGAATGCGCCGCTGCGTCTCGCCGCGGCCCTCGCCGGCCTGCTGGTGGTGGCCATGGCTCTTGCGGCCGCGGCGAACGCCCTGACGCCACCCGACAACCTGATCGTGCGGGTCGCGCCCGGCGCGGGGTTCTGGCTGCTCCTCGCGGCGCTCGGTCTTCTCGCGACGGATGCGATCACTCGCATGCGGCCCGGGCCCGGCACGCGCGTACTTCTGCTCGCCGTCTTTCTGGGCGCTGCGGTATTCACACTGGCGCAGGGCACCTTCGACAATGTCTCGGTGATGCGCGAATACGCCGTGAACGCCTCGGCTTTCGCGCTCGCGGCCCGGCAGCACATCCTGCTCTCGATAGGCTCACTCGGCGCCGCCGTCGTCGTGTCGCTGCCGCTCGGAATCTTCTGCCAGCGCGTGCCGCGCCTGCGGCCCGGCGTTCTCAGCGCGCTCAACCTCATCCAGACGATACCTTCCATCGCCCTCTTCGGCATCCTCATGGCTCCCCTCGGCGCACTCGCCGCACACGTTCCACTTGCGGCAGCCGTCGGTGTACGGGGCATCGGCGCGGCGCCGGCCGCCCTGGCCCTCTTCCTGTACTCGCTCCTGCCGATCGTCGCCAACACCGTCGCGGGTCTCAAGCGCGTCTCACCCGCCACGGTCGAAGCGGCGCTCGGCATGGGAATGACCCGGTCGCAGACGCTGATGAGTGTCGAGCTCATTCTTGCGTTGCCCGTCATTCTCACCGGCATCCGCATCGTGCTCGTGCAGAACATCGGTCTCGTAACGGTCGCGGCGCTCATCGGCGGCGGCGGATTCGGCACGTTCGTCTTCGGTGGGATTGGACAGGCCGCCACCGATCTGGTGCTCCTCGGGGCGATTCCGACGGTGGTGCTCGCGTTCTCGGCCGCGGTGTTGCTCGATGCGCTCGTCGAGCGCCTGGATCGCGTACCACAATGATAGTCATCGAAAGTCTCACCAAGCGTTATGGCGCGACCACGGCCGTCGATGCGGTGTCGATGGTCATCGAGCGCAACTCCATCACGGTGATCGTCGGCACGTCGGGCTCGGGCAAATCGACGCTGCTCAGGATGATCAACCGCCTCATACAGCCGACGAGCGGCCGCGTTCTCATAGACGGCCGCGATACGGCGAGCGAGCCCGGACACCGGCTGCGGCGCCGGATCGGCTACGTGATTCAGGGGCACGGCCTCTTCCCGCACCGGTCGGTCGCGGAGAACGTCGGCACGGTGCCGCGCCTGCTCGGATGGGAAGAGGATCGGATCCGCGCGCGCACCGCACAGCTCCTCGAAGCGTTGCAGCTCGATCCCGCCGTCTACTCGGGAAAATATCCTCACCAGCTGTCGGGAGGCCAGCAGCAGCGGGTCGGAGTGGCGCGGGCGCTCGCCGCGGAGCCGGCGGTGCTGCTGATGGACGAGCCGTTCGGCGCGCTCGATCCCATCATCCGCGAGAAGGCCCAGGATGATCTTCTCGACATCCAACGGAAGTTCGGCACGACGATCGTGCTCGTCACGCACGACATCGACGAGGCGTTCCGGCTCGGCGACCGCGTCGCGGTCATGAGCGAGGGCCGGCTGCTCCAATACGATCGGCCCGAGGTGTTGGTGACCCGTCCGGCCGATGCGTTGGTTGCGCGAATGACCGGCAGCGCCGAGCGTGCGATGCGGCTGTTGTCACTCACGACCGCGGGCGAGGCGGCCCTGCCCCTGGGGGCGGGCGAGACCGGTGTGGACGGGGTCGTCGTTGCGACATCCGCTTCGCTGCGCGAGGCGCTGTCGGCGCTTCTCTGGCGCGGCAGCGAGAGCGCTACCGTGGTCGATGCCGACGGAACGCCGCGCGGGCGGCTCACGGTCGCCGCCATTCTGGCGCGCGGGCGACCGAGCTGATGCGCCGCCCCGGGACGCTCCTGCGGCTCGCGGCCCTCGGCCTGCTGCTGGCATTTCTGCTGGCCCCGCAGCGCTTTGCGCCGCTCTTCGCGCCGCTCACCGAGGGTGGCGCGCCGCCGATCTACGACCAGGGCAACCTCTGGATGCTCGCGCTCTCGCACCTTGCGACCGTGCTTGCGGCGTGCGCGGGGAGCACCGTCATTGCTGTCGCGCTTGGCATCCTGGTCACGCGTGCCGGCGGCCAGGAGTTTCTGCCGCTGTCACGCGCGGTCGTGAGCTTCGGGCAGACGTTTCCGCCGGTCGCCGTGCTGGCCCTGGCGGTGCCGCTGGTCGGTTTCGGCGAGAAACCGACCCTGATCGCGCTTTTTCTCTACGGACTGCTGCCGATCTTCGAGAACACCGTCGTCGGCTTGAGAACCTGCCCGGCGGCGGTTCTCGAGGCGGCGAGCGGCATGGGAATGAGCGGCGGCCAGAAGCTAGTCTCAGTCGAGCTTCCACTGGCTATGCCATTGATTTTAGAAGGTATTCGTCTGTCCCTGGTCATCAATATCGGCACGGCGACTCTCGGCTCGACGGTCGCGGCCAAAGGCCTCGGCGAGGTGATCATCGCCGGGCTGCTCTCCAGCAACACGGCCTTCGTGCTGCAGGGCGGCCTGGCCACGGGGCTGATGGCCGTCCTCCTCTATGACGCCGTCGCGGCCCTGGAGCGGCGGCTCTGCCGGACCGCCCGCGTCGACTGAGGTCATCGGGCCCCGGCCGCGCTGTCGCCACGCGGCGTCAGCTTTAAAACCCGCGACTTACTTAACGATTCGCCCGACTCCTGCGCCCTCGCCGGTGTTATAATGCCAGGTAGAAGTTGTAGGTTTCGATGTTACCGCCCCCAAGCGCATCCTCCACTCCTGTCGCGACATCACCCGCCAGCCGTACGCGGCCCGCGGTCGAGCTTCCCACTCTTCTGCTTCTCGTCATCGCCTATGGCGGCTGGCTCGCCGTCACCCCGAGGTTTGGGCACTGGCCGCTCTGGATCCTCGCGCCGCTCACGACCCTGTTCATCACCCTGCACAGCTCCCTGCAGCACGAGATCGTCCACGGACATCCCACGCGCTGGAAGGGCCTCAACCGGCTGCTGGCCATCGTTCCGCTCGAGATATGGATTCCGTACCAGCGCTATCGTGACTTGCATCACGCCCATCACCGCGACGTACGCCTGACGGATCCCATCGATGATCCGGAATCCTGGTACTGGACGGCCGAGGACTGGAACCGATTGAACCCCTTGATGCGCTTCGCCCTGCGCATCGAGCAGACTCTCGCCGGGCGTCTCTTCGTCGGCTCCTTCCTGCGTATCTGGATGTACTTGCGCTGGGACCTGCGCAACGCCTGGAACGGCAAGCCGGGAATCCGGGCTGTTTGGGCGGAGCATCTCCTCTGGTGTATCCCCGTCGTCCTCTGGCTGAAGGTCGTCTGCGGCATGCCGCTCTGGCTCTACTTCGTGGCCATGGTGGTGCCGGCGAATGCCATTCAGTTGATCCGCTCGTACGCCGAGCATCGCGCCCGGCCCGGCGTGCGCGAGCGCATCGCCATCGTCGAGCAGTCGTGGATCCTGGGGCCCCTCTTCCTGTTCAACAATCTGCACTCGCTGCACCACGAGGCGCCGGCCATTCCCTGGTACGATCTTCCCAGCCGCTACCGCCAGGAACGCGAGCGGCTGATTGCGGAGAACGGCGGCCTCGTCTACCGAACCTACTTCGATGTCGCGCGGCGGTACTTCTTCCGCCGTCACGATGTGTTGCAGCATCCGACTGGACGCGTACCGACTGTAACCGCGTGACGTCGAGCTAGGCTGGCTCTTCGTATCCTGCCGCCCTCGCCTCCCGTTCCCATTCCAGGGTCGGATCGAACACCGCCCGAGTTGCCTCCGCGAATCCCCCGAGCATCAGCGGCTCAGCGAGCCCCGCGAACCACGGTTTCTTTGCAGCGCTCGTGAACGCGCCGCGAAGCCGTGCCACTACGGACGCCGGCACCTCGGCAGCCGCCACGAAGGCCGGCATGGGCGCAAGCGCCGTGGATGTCAGCACACGCACGCCCTCACAGAGCTTGGGAGCGTGCCGAGCGATCAACATGTGCCAGTAGGCATCCAGCGGCCCCACATCGATGCGTCGCTCGCGGACCGCATCGAGCACGTTGCGTGCGGTTACGAGGTTGCCGACCATCCCACTGTACAGTCTCTGCCGCTGCGGGGTGCGGTACGCGAGCAGATGATGACGGAATGCGTTGAAGCCGGAGTGCGAATGCGCAACGGTCCAGCCGGCGCGCCCGCCGAACGTGTCCTCGAGCTGCCGGTAGGGCGCGTCCGCCCGAACGATGAGATCAGTCCGATAGACCGCGCGGCCCGCGGCCCAAGGCGCTCGCGATATAGGCGCTGCGATCGGCTGCACTGGCGCGAGCTGCAGCGCAATAGGATAGCCGCACATGAGCACCGCGCCCAGGTCCGGACGCGACCAGAGATGCTCGAGCGGTTGCGGAGCGGGATACGGCAGGTACTCGAGTGCAACGTCCGCTTCCGCGGCAACTCGCTCTAGAAGGCTGCGCCATGCCGACTCGACGTCCGGGGTGACCGCGTACATCCGTGCGTTCGCGACCCAGGAGCTCACGCGCAACGTCTCCGCAGGCACTTCACCCGCCTGCGCTCAGCTCGCTCGTTCTACGCGCCACGTAGTCCGCGATCGCCTCCTTGACCGCCGGATCGAGCGGCGGCGGCGCATATTCGGTGAGCAGCTTCTGCCAGATTCCGGTGGCTCGCTCGGTCGCGTTGCGCGCGCCCGCCTCCTTCCAGCTCTCGAAGTTGGACCAGTCGGAGAGCAGCGGGCGATAGAACGCCGATTGGTAGCGCGCCAGCGTGTGCGGCTCGCCGAAGAAATGCCCGCCCGCCGCCACGGCCTTGATCGCTTCCACGGCGAGATCGTCGTCATCGAAGCTGACGGGCTTGAGCATCTCGGCCCAGTTCCGCAACAGCTCGGCGTCGACGATGATCTTCTCGAGCGAGGCCGACAAGCCGCCTTCGAGCCAGCCGGCCGCATGATTCACCAGGTGGCTGTGGCTCAGGATCGCCGCCTGGAGCGAGAACGCCGTCTCGTAAGTCGATTGCGCGTCCACGACCGGTGAGGCATTCACCGCGCTCGTGCGCACGGGAAGCTTGAGCCGCCGGCCGATCTGAGCGGCGGCGATCACGGCATGCACGTACTCCGGCGTGCCGAAGGCAGGCGAGCCCGTACGCATGTCGACGTTCGAGGTGAATCCTCCGAGGACACATGGCGCACCAGGCCGCAGCATCTGACAGAGCGCGACGATGCTCAGCGCCTCGGCCGTCTGCTGCACGAGCGCCCCGGCGAGCGTCACCGGTGCCATGGCGCCCATCAGTGTGAAGGGCGTGATGACGACACACTGCCCGGCCCGGGCCATGATCATGATGTTGTCGAGGATTTCCTCATCGACCCGGCGCGGCGAGTTGACGTTCGTGACCGTCATGAGCGTCGGGCGCGACGCCAGCTCTTCGACCGTGCAGCCATGCTCGATGGCCGACATCGAGATCGCATCCTGCGCCTGCACCCCCCCGATGCCGCGCGCCGCCCACACGATATCGGAATACTCGATGTGCGCCTGGTACATGGCAAGGTGCCGCACGGCCACCGGCAGGTCGACCGGCTCCACCACGATACCGCCCTGCCAGTGCAGCACGCCGAGCGAGTGGATGAGCCGCAGGATGTTGCGGAAGGACTCGATGTCGCCGTAGCGGCGGCCATGCTCCCGATCGTTGATGTGCGGCGCGCCCGTCACGGGACCGAAGTTGACTACGTCGCCGCCCACGTGCAGATGCCGCTCAGCGTTCCGGGCATGGAGCACGAAGCTCGCCGGGGCGTGCTGCAGTTGCGCCTCGACGATGTCGCGGCCGAGACGGACCATCTGGGTATTTTCGTCCACCAGGGCGCCGGCGCGGCGATAGACCTCGCGGGCCGCCGTGCTGCGGATCTCGAGGCCCGCTTCCTCCAGCACCCTGAAGGCGGCGAGCACGATGCGCTCCACCTGCTCGCCCGTCAGGATCTCGAGCGGCGGCCAGCGGTTGCTGAGCCGGGGAATGGCTGCAAGCGAGGGGCCGGTGGAGCGCGTGCCGCGCCCGCGGTCGCGGCGGCGCGTCGAGGCTGCTGGAGGCTCGGTCATGATCGCTCCTCTGCAAGCTCCCCGAGCGCTGCGGCGAGCGGCCCGAGCCAGGGCTCGAAGTGCCGCCATTGCTCGAGACCCTCGGTGTTGATGGGCCGGCGCACCTGCTCGGAGCTCGCCGTGTGCACGCGGCGCGCGGTCTTGTGGAACTCGAGGCAGCCGGGCTCGAAGTCGAGCCCGCAGAAGTCGAGGATGCGGCGCACCTGCGGCTCGAAGTCGGCGACCAGCTCCTCGTGCTGCACGCGCAGCACCCTGCCCGGCAGAACGCCGTCCCAGTGTGCCATGAGCTCGACGTAGGTGCGGTAATAGCGGGCGATGTCCTCGAGAGAGTACGTGAACTGCTGGCCCGAGGCGAACAGCTGCTTGAAGTTGCTGAAGCAGCAGGCCATCGCGGCGCGGCGCGCGTCTATGATCTTCGCGTTCGGCAGGATGAGATGCATCAGGCCGATGTGCCGGAAGTTGTTCGGCATCTTGTCGATGAAGCGCGGCTTGCCGGCGCGGTAGAGGCGCGTATCGGCGAGATAGCGCTCGCCGAAACGCCTGAAGTCCTCCGCCGACAGCTCGGCGAGCGCCCCCGGGTAGCGCGGCCGATCGGCGCCGCCCTCGCGCCCCTGCAGGCTCTGCGCGAGGCGGGGGATGTCCGAGAGCTCCATCGTTCCTTCCACGCGCGAGTGCGAGGCCAGGATCTGCTCGATGAGCGTCGAGCCGGCCCGCGGCAGGCCGACGACGAAGATCGGCGCATCACTCGGGTCACCCCAGCCCTGGCGGGCGGCGAAGAGCTCCGCGGTACAGGTTTCGATCTGCAGCCGGGTAGTGCGCTCGATGAACTCCGGACGGTAGCGGCATTCGCTCTTCTTGAGCGCGTTGCCGCGCACGTAGTACGAGAACGACTCCGCATACTCTCCTCGGTCCTCCAGCGCCTTGCCGAGCGCGAAGCACAGATGGAAGCGATCGGCGAGAGCGGTGCGCGGCGCGGATTCGGCGGCACGCATCGTTGCCAGCTCCCCATCCGTGAAGCGGTACGTCTTCAGGTTCGCCAGGCTCCAGTAGGCATCACCGTAGCCCGGCCTGAGCTCCGCCGCGCCTCGGTAGGACTCGATGGCGTCCTGCTGCCGGCCGAGAGTCTTCAGGGTGTGCGCCATCGACAGGTGCAGCTCCGCGTGCTCGGGCGTCTCCTCGAGCAGCCGCCGGTATTCGCGCAGCGCCTGCTCGCACTCGCCGAGCTCGGTCGCCAGAGTCGCCTGGGTGATGCGATAGGCGCGCTCCTCGGGCTCGGCCTGCTGCAGCATCCGGATCTGCTCCCGAGCCTGGCGGTGCTTGTGCCGCTGCAGCAGCACCTGCGCGTAGTCGTAGCGCGCCGGCCGATAGTCCGGGGCCTGCTCGAGCACGGCCTCGAGCAGCAGCTCCGCATCGTCGAGCACGTCGAGCTTCATGCCGATCTGGGCGAGGAGACGCATCCCCTCGACGTGATCGCCGTGCTCCAGCAGATAGCGGCGCACGAGGCTTTCGGCCGCCTCGACCTCGCCGTCGGCAAACATGCTGCGTGCCGTGACGATCGCGGTGGGGAGACTGGCAAGCTTGGCTACGTGAGCAGCGGCGTTGTCGGCGTCCGCCTTGCGGCCCACCATCGTGTACAGCGTCTGCACTGTCTTCCAGCTGCCGGGCAGCGCCGGATTGAGCGCCACCGCCCGCTCGAAGGCGGCTATCGCCGGTGCCGACGACCGCTGCGCGACGTGGCAGTGACCCTTTTCCTGGTGCAGCCGGGGGTAATCCGGGTGCAGCTCTTCGAGCCGCGCAAGCGTCGCCAGCGCCGCGGGAATCCTGCCCAGATAGCGCTGCGCGACCGCGAGCATGTACAGAAGATCGCGATCCTCCGGGGACTCGGCCAGCAACGCCTCCGCGGCCCGCGCCGCCTCGGCGAACTGACGACGATCGAGGAGCTGGCGCACGCCCGCCGGGGCCCTTGCGGGCCCCGGTGAAGCGGCACTGTCGGTTTGCATGGGGAAGGATTCTACCGCACTCCCGCCCCGGACCGTCCTCCCGGTCAGTGGTGCTCGGAGAAGGCGTAGCCGAACGTGAGCTCGATCGTCCTCGGCCGCATGGGCGTCTCCGTCAGGATGAACTGCCGGCTGGTGGTGAACAGGCTCTTGTTCACGTTGGTGACATTCGTGCCGATGACCGAGACCGTCCAGTTATCCTTCGCCACCCCGGCGGACAGGTCGTAGGTCGTCCACTCCGGCTGGTCGTACGCCTCGACGTTGCCGGAGGCCGACAGCGAGTGCGACTGGTGCTGCATGCCCAACTGGGCATACGGCAGGTAAGTGCCCCACTCCCAGTCGTAGCGCACGCGCAGGTTCCCCTCGAACGGCGGGGAGTTGGCGAGCGGGCTGCCCTGGACACCGTAGACGTTCTGCACGGGTTGCGCGACACCGCCGGAGTAGAACGTGGTGATCGGCTTGCCGAAGCTCGGGGTTCCCGGAATATTCCCGATCAGCGCCGGGGAATTCTTCAGCTCGCCGCTGTTCCAGGCGGCCGCGCCGTTCACCGAGAGCCCGCGCCACAGGTTGGCGGCGATCTGCAGCTCCACACCCCTCACCCGGTAGTCCGGGCCGTTGGTGTTGTAAGTCAGGTTACCGAGGCCGCACTGCGGACAGAAGAAGCTGACCTGGGCGTTGCTCCAGTTCTCCTGATAGACCGCGCCATTGACCTCCAGGCGGTGGTCGAACCACATCGTCTTCCAGCCGACCTCGTTGTTGGTCAGGTTGTCGGACAGGTAGGTCTTCGGCGTGGCGTATTGGTCGATGCCGTTTACATCCGGCAGGTGGTCCGAGCTGCCTCGGTTGAAGCCGCCAGGCCTGAATCCCTGCGAGTACGTGTAATACACCAGGATGTCGCGAGTGACGTGGTACTCGAGGTCCCCGCGACCTCGCATTCCGGACTCCGTCAGGTTATGCGGATTCTGCTGCGCGAAGTCGGTGCCGTAAGGCGACTTCTTGCCCGGAAGCCCATCGGTCCCGCAGGGCGCATAATTTCCGTTCACGATCGGGTAATTCGTGAGCTCACTGGGACTGAAGATCTTGCAGTAGAAGCTGCCGACGTCGCCGCCGAGCTCCGAGTTGTACATATGGAAATAGCGTACGCCGCCCGTGATCGTCAGCTTGTCCGGCACGACGTCGAAGGAAATGGACGTGTATGCCGCGTGCTGGATGAAGGTGCGGTCGAAATCGTCGAAGAAGCCGTCCTGAGGCTGCAGTCCCGAATTGTTCGTCGGATCATCCGGCCAGGGCTGAATCGGCAGGTAGCAGTTGCTCTGCAGTCCGGTGGGCGAGCAGTCCGGTACGCTCTTGTACATCCACTGCGTGTTGTCGTAGATCTTGTAGTCCTCGTAGAAGAGGCCGACCAGCCCGCGCAGGCGCCAGTCCTGCGGCGTGCTCAGGCGCAGCTCCTGGCTCACGTGCGTGTCGTGCTCCGTGTCCTTCCAGACCGAGCTCGGCGAATAGCACGTTCCCTTGGCGGGATTGCCCGCGGAGTAGCCGGCGCATTGATAGTAATAGCCGTAGCGGCCGCGCGCGTAGTTGGTGTAATCGAGGGTCTGGTCGATGTGGCGGTCCAGGTAGGCACCCGAGTAGACGAGGCTCAGCGGCCCGAGCTTGCCGCTGACCGTCAGCGCGGTGTTCTCGAACCTGTCCTTGTCGTAGGACGGATTGAACAGGTTCACGGAGTATGCCGGCAGCGGCTGTCCGCCGATCGGCACGCCGCCGGGATTCGTCAATCCCGCGCCTTCGCTGCCGTTGGGCATCTCGTAGAACACGCCCTGCGCGTCCATGTTCTGGTACATCTGACTGAGCAGCACGTTCCAGTCGTCGTTGACCTTGAAGAGGATCTCTCCCCGGATGCCGTTGTAGGTCAGCGGGTTGATGGCATTGGCGGCGATCTGGTAGTTGTTGATCACCACGCTGTTGGTGGGCACCGTCCCACCGATGCCGTCGGCGATCCCGAGGTCCTCGCTGCCGCGAGCGAAGGTCGCCGGCTCATTGTTGATATAGCCGCCGCGGCGATCATTGAAGATCACTACGCGCGCCGCCAGCTTGTCCTCGATCAGCGGGAAGTTGAACGTCGCGTTGACATTGGTGCTGGGGTCGCCGTGCGCGGTGACGCCGTAACCGCCAGTGACGTCGGCCTCGAACGTGTTGAGCTTCGGCTTATTGGTGATGAAGCGCACCACGCCCGCCTGCGCGCCGGCGCCGAACAGCGTCCCCTGCGGGCCCTCGAGGACTTCGATGCGCTCCAGGTCCACCGCGTAGACATCGAGGTCACGGCCCGGCAGGAGCTCCGACTGGTCGTCGAGGTACACGGCCACGTTCGGGAAGAGGCCGACCGATCCCTGTCCCTGGGTACCCAGCACGCCCGTAGAGAGTCCGCGCATGAACAGAGTGCCCATGCCGGGTCCCTGCGAGCCCGTGCTGACGTTCGGCAGGTACTTCACGTAGTCCGCGAACGTCTGCACGTTCAGGCTCTGCAGGGTCTTGCCCGTCATGGCCTGGATGGTGATCGGCACGTCCTGGATGTTCTGTTCCCGGCGCTGCGCGGTCACGATCACCGTTTGCAGGGTATCGGGGCTGGCGCCGCTGGTCGCGGCTGTATCGGCAGCCGCCGCAGTGGCGTCGGCGGCCGTTGGGCCCGCGTCGGCGGCCAGTATGGCGTGCGCGGCTGAGGCGCTCAGGATTGCAGCGATCGTGCGCGACAGCTTGTGATTCGATTTCATTCGGCGACCTCGGCGGGTTACGAGCTTGTTGTCTTCCCTGCGGTAGGCCAGCCCCCTTGGGCCGCCGGGTGCCCCTCTCCCCGGCTCTGGCGGTCGATGCTCCCGTAATCGCGGCGCCGCGGCTTGTGAGTTCGCGACGCGCGAATTGCGGATTTACGACACGCCGCAAATCAGCGTGATCCAGGCTTTCATATGGCCCCATGGCGCGAAAGCCGAGAATTTCTATGGACCCATCGGAAAAAGGCATGCTGCCTCGGGCCCGCTCCACTCTGCGCCGAGCTATGCTGCCACGATCGATGAGGGAATACGACTACATCATCATCGGGGCCGGCTCCGCGGGCTGCGTGCTGGCCAACCGCCTCACCGCGAGCGCGCGGCATCGCGTGCTGCTCCTGGAGGCCGGCGGCAGCGATTTCAGCCCTTGGGTTCGCGTGCCGGTCGGCTATGCGCGCACTTTCACCGACCCGCGTTTCAACTGGATGTACCGGACGGAACCCGAGCCTGCGCTGGAGAGCCGCACCGCCGTCTGGCCCCGCGGCAAGGTGTTGGGCGGTTCCAGCTCGATCAACGCCATGGTGTTCGTGCGCGGGCAGCACGCGGACTACGAGGACTGGCGCGACGCTGGTAATCCAGGCTGGGGATGGCAGGACGTGCTCCCGTACTTCCGAAAGCTCGAGGACCACGCCTGGGGCGCGTCGGAATATCACGGAGCGGGCGGCCCGGTGCACGTTCACGATCCCTCTGCGACCGTCCACCCTCTCTGCAGGACCTTCCTGACGGCCTGCGCCGAGGCTGGTATCGCTATCACCCGCGATTTCAACGGCGCCGAGGCCGAAGGCGCCGGTCTCTGGCAGGTCACGATCCGCAACGGGGTGCGCGTCTCGAGCGCGAGCGCCTACCTGCGCCCGGCGCGGCGCCGACGCAACCTGGAGGTGGCGACCGAGGCGCGCGCGACCCGCGTGCTCTTCACGGGCGGCGCAGCCACCGGCGTGGAATACCTGCGCGGTGGCTCCCGGCTGACCGCGACGGCCCATCGCGAGGTACTCCTGTGCGCCGGCGCCATCGGCTCGCCGCAGCTCCTCGAGCTCTCCGGCATCGGCGATCCGCAGCTGCTGCAGCGGCTCGGGGTGCCGGCGGTCGCCGCCTTGCGCAGCGTCGGGCGCGGACTGCAGGATCACGTTTGTGTGTCCTATTTCTACCGCTCCAGGGTACCGACGCTCAATGACGAGCTCGGGCCCCTTCTCGGCAAGGCGCGAGCCGCCCTGAAGTATGCGCTGCACCGTCAGGGTCCGCTCTCGATGAGCGTCAACCAGGCCGGTGCCTTCGTGCGCAGCCGCCCGGAGTTGGGTCGTCCCAACCTGCACATCTATTTCAATCCCGCGAGCTACAGCACCACGACCAGCGGCCCGCGCCGCCGGCTGCTCAACCCCGACCCGTTCCCCGGCTTTCTCATGTCATTCAACACCTGCCGCCCGACGAGCCGCGGCAGCGTGCACCTGCGCAGCCCCGACCCGCTGGCGAGTCCCGCGATCGTGCCCAACAGCCTGTCGACCCCCGAGGACCTGGCCGACATATACGAAGGGGCGCGTATGCTGCGCCGCATTTCCGCTGCAAAGCCGCTCGCGGCCGTGATCGAGTCGGAGCTGCTGCCCGGCGAGCGCATCCGCTCCGAGGCGGAAGTGCTCCAGGATTTCCGTCACCGCGCGGGCTCGGTATTCCACCCCTGCGGTACCTGCGCGATGGGTCCGGACGACGCGAGCTCCGTGGTCGACCCGCGTCTGCGCGTGCACGGCGTCGCGCACCTGCGTGTGGTCGACGCTTCCATCTTTCCGGCGGTTACTTCCGGCAACATCAACGCGCCGACACTGATGGTGGCCGAGAAGGCAGCGGATCTCATTCTCGAGGACGCTGGCAAGTGAGCGAGACCCGTGCTGACCTCGATCCTGGAGCCGCGCCTGACGAGAGTCGTGTCACGGCCGATGCCGCCTCCCTCACGGAGCGCTGGTATGTCGCGATCACGATGTGCGTGGTGTACACGCTGAGCATCTGCGACCGCTACTCCATCTCGACTGTGCTCGAGCCCATTCGCAGGGAGCTGCATCTCTCCGACGCTAATATCGCGTTCCTCACCGGCGTCTCGCTCGCGATCTTCTACGTCATCTTCGGCTTTCCCCTCTCTTGGTTGATAGACCGTAAGAGCCGCCGCGCCATCATCGGCGCATGCCTCATCGTGTGGTCCGCGTTCACAGTCGCGACGGGGGTGGCGCGCAACTACTGGCAGCTCCTCGGCGCACGCATCGGCGTCGGCGTCGGGGAAGCGGGCGGCACACCCGGTGCCAACTCGCTCCTGTCGGACTATTTCCCGCCGGCGAGACGGCCCATGGCGCTGCAGGTTTTCTCGCTCGGGGCGCCGATCGGTGCCTGGCTCGGCTCGCAGGTGGCGGGGGCGATCGCCTACCGGCTCGGCTGGCGCACCATGTTCCTCGCGCTCGGGATACCCGGGGTCGTGATCGGTGCTCTCGTGCTCCTCACCATCCGCGAGCCGGCTCGTGGCTGTCTCGATTGCGGCAAGGAGCGACATGCCGCCCCACCCTTCCTCGAGACCATGCGCTGCATACTGCGCCAGCCTTCCGCGCTGCATCTCATCGTCGGCAGCTCCGTGGTCGCGTTGTGGGGCTGGGGGCTGATGTGGTGGACGCCGGCGTTCCTGATGCGCGGCTACGGGCTCAACGTCGATCAGGCAGGCGCCCTGCTCGGCCCCATCCACCTCATCGGCGGCAGCCTCGCCATGATCGCCAGCACGTGGCTGCTGTCGCGGCCGTGGCTCTCTAGCCAGCAACGCGTCCTGCGGCTCATCGGCATCAACGTTGCGCTCGCCACCGTGGTGACGGCGGTGATCTATTCCACCCACTCGCTCGCCCTGACCCGCGCGCTGTTCTGGCTCTACATTCCTTCGATCTATGTCTACATCGGCCCTGGGTTCGGCATCCTGAACAACCTGGCGCGGCCGGGCATGCGCGCGGTTTACTGTGCCACCGTGCTCTTCACCGCCAACGTCGGCAATCTCATCATTGCGCCGCAGATGGTCGGGGTGCTGAGCGACTGGTTCGCGCCCCACCACGTCGCCGATGCGGAATCCCTGCGGCTTGCGATGCTGTGTCTGGTACCCACCGGATTCTGGGCGGCATGGCATTACTTCCTGTCGGCCCGGCACATCCTCGACGACGAGCGGCGCGTGGCCAGCGAGTCCGCGGCAGGCGCGTGAGCCTTCAGGTCAAGGGTGGCGCGCCGCCCTCGGCCGTCCGCCGTGCGATGAGCTCATCGAGAGCCTCGGCGCAGGCAGCCGCCGCCGGCGGCACCGTGAATTCGCCGAGCACCTGCTTCCACTTTGCGTGCGCGCGTTCGGTGGAGGTGAGCGAGCCACGCTCGGTCCAGGTGCCGAAATTCGACCAGTCCGCGATCATCGGCTCATGGAATGCGGTGCGGTAGCGCGCCATGGTGTGCGCCGCCGCGAAGAAATGGCCGCCGGGCGCTACCTCCGCGATGGCCGCATATCCCAGAGCATCCTCGTCCGTCTCCGGCGGCGTGCAGAGCTCGGCCAGCATCTGCAGCATTTCCACATCCGTCACGCATTTCTCGTAGGAATTGGTGAGTCCACCCTCCATCCAGCCGGCGGCGTGCAAACATACGGTCGCGCCCGCAAGCACGCTCGCCCAGAGGGAGAACTGAGTCTCGAGTGCCGCCTGCGCATCCACGACATTGGCCGCGGTGCCGGCACCGCCGCGCCACGGCAGCCCGATGAGACGCGCGAGCTGGCCGGCCCCCAGTGTCGCCTGCAGGTGCGTCGGCGTGCCGAAGGCGGGCGATCCCGATTTCATGTCGACGTTGGATAGGAAGCTGCCGTAGAGCAGCGGCGCGCCGCGGCATGCGAGCTGCGCGAGCGCGATGCCGGCCAGCGCCTCCGCATGTTGCAGCGTCAGGGCGCCGCCGATGGTGATGGGCGCCATGGCGCCGGCGAGGCAGAACGGTGTCATGATCACCGGCTGGCCGTGCCGCGCGAAGTCGATGATGCCCTGCGCCATCGACCGGTCGAGCACGCGCGGGGAGTTGCTGTTGATCACCGTATAGGTATGGGCGCCCTTGCGGAAGTCCTCCTCGGACTGGCCGCGCGCCAGGCGGATCATCGCGAAGCTGTCCTCGACCTGGGCCGTGCCGCGCGCCATCACGATCGGCATTTTGTCCGAGAGCGTCAGCTGCGCCCGCATCATGGCGTAGTGGCGCAAGTGCACGGGCACGTCCTGCGGCTCCGTGTGGTTACCGAGCACGTGCAGCACGTCGAAGTGCTGGCTGAGCTTGATGAGCTCGACGAAGTCGGCGAGCGAGCCCGGACGGCGCCCGCGATCCAGGTCGCTCACGTTCGGGCAGCTCGAGCCGCCGATGAAGACGAGCGAGCCGGCCGCGAACTCGACGGCGCGCCCGGGGTCGCCGCCGAACCCTTCGAAGGAGCGCGGACAGCTCTCGAGAGTGGCCGCAACGATGTCCCGGCCGAGCCGTACCATCTCGCTGCCCTCGTCGACCAGGGCACCTGCCTGCGCATAGAGCGCGCGCGCTTCGGGCAGCAGCACCTTGATGCCGAGGTTCTCGAGAACCTGCAATGCGTTCTCGTGCATCGCCGCCACGGCGTCATCCGAAAACACGCTTTGCGGAGTGAAAGGATTGCGCAACCGCCGGTATGCAGTCGCGCGAGCATGGCCGGATGACCTCGTCCCCTGCCCGGATTGCCGTCGGTTCTGCCGCATGGTCACACTATAGCTAACCGCGCGCGCGCCGCCGATCACAAAAACTCATACGCTGATCGCGCCGGCGCATTCCGGGTAGAATCTTCCAACATTAACGTCTTCCCCTCCCTGAAGGGAGGGGATTTCCGTCTGCCGGAGGCCGACGTTCCGGCCCGAGACGAGGAGATTGATCGCAGAGTTGATGTCCCGGTCATGCCGAGCACCACATCCGCCACAGCTCCACTCTCTTACTACGAGGCCCTCTCGACCTTGTGGGCCGCCGCGTGCACCGCACGCGGAACAGACCTGCGTGGAAAATCGCTCGTCAACCTCGACGTACTCAGCGCCGTGCCTGATGGCTTTGTAGCAGAGCTGAGATCGAAGCTGCGACCAGCCGGCATCGAGCACGGATTTGGCCAGGCTGGTGCGGGCCAATCCACAGGAATTGACATTGCCGACGCAGATGCGCCGGTTCTCGCGTACGAGCCGCGTGGACAGCTCGTGCAAGAAATGCTTGCGGCAGTTCGCGATCTTCGCATGGATGGCCCGGATACGGGGCTTGCGTCCGGCGCGCTGTGCGATACCGAGCGCCCGCTCGTACTTGCGATAGACGCGCGGGGCTTCGATCTTCTCGCCCGTCGAGAGCGTGACCAGGGATTTCAGGCCAAGGTCGATGCCGACCTCCCCGGCGCCATGCTCCCCTCCCTGTGCAGCCTCAACCTGCAGATTCAGGTACCAGCGGCCCCGGGCATCCTCGCCAAAGCAGCCGCAGAGAATCCTCCCGCCAATGGGACGGCTGAGCCAGAGTCGGTATCGCCGCCCGAGGAAGCTCACCGTGCCGCCCTGCAATCGAATGGCCCGCGGCGCCTGGAAGGGAATCCACCCCAGGGACTTTCTTCCCCGCCATCGCGGCCGCTTGCCGCAGGCGTCCCGGGAGATCGCAAACTGCTTGCATACCGCCTGCACGGTATCCGAGTGCAGGCCGAGGAGCTTGCTGCTGCCGTTGGTGAGATTGATCAGATCGAAGCCCGAAGGCCAGCGCTTGTTGTGCCGGCGAGCGGCGTTGTGGATCTCGCCGCAATAGTTCCAGACCCGGTTCACCTCCTGAGCCTGTCGCTTGAGATGCCGACCGGTAGTCGCATCCTTGATCCTGTAGCGGTAAGTGAGCAGCATCGCGACAGAGTAATTTGAACACTCGGAATCAACAATCCAGACGCGGAATTTTCCCGTGCACTTACACGCCTTACGTCCCATCTGCTGTCAGAAGTGTAAACCATGTGTGGAGTGATGCACCTGTGCGGCGCCCTTACAAATGCCTATTACCGACGCTCGATGAGGCGTGCCGTCAGACATCGATCGGCAGCTGCCAGAGCAACCGAGAGCGCGCTTCCTCCTCGCCCTGAACGGCGAGGTTTCCGGCGCGGAGAACGCGGATGACTGCGATTGCGGCCACCTGGCAACTGCTCCTCGGCATGGGCATTCTGATGCTCGGCGCGGGACTGCAGGGTACGGAAATCAGCCTGCGCGCGACGCTCGAGGGATTCCCGGCGCCGCTCACCGGCGCGGTGATGTCGTGCTATTACATCGGGTACATGTTCGGCACTGCGCTCGCGCCGCACCTGGTGCGCCGGGTGGGCCACATCAGGGTCTTTGCCGCCATGGCAGCGCTCGCTTCCGCATCGATCCTGGCTCAGGCCCTCTTCATCGCCGCGCTGCCGTGGGCGCTGCTGCGGGGACTCTCCGGGCTCGCCTTCGCCGCGATCTACGTGGTGGCCGAGAGCTGGCTCAACGAAAGCTCGAGTCGCACCACCCGCGGCAGTCTCCTGGCCGTCTACATGGTGGTGCTCTACATCGGACTCGGCAGCTCGCAGTTCCTGCTCATCCCGACCGATCCGCGCACCACTGCGCCCTTCATGCTGGTGGCGATCCTCATCTCGCTCGCCATCGTGCCCATCGTTATCGCGGCGCAACAGGCGCCCGAGATCGCCCTGCCGCAGAAGGTCAGATATCGCGATCTCTACCGCGATTCGCCGCTCGGCGTAGTGGCGGTGACAGTTGCGGGCATGGTGACAGCGAACGTCTACGCGATGGGCCCGGTGTACGCCAGGCTGAGCGGACTGGACACCTCGGGCGTCGCCACCTTCATGGGCGTCAGCGTCCTCGCTGCCGTGGTCCTGCAATATCCGGTTGGCCGACTCTCCGACCGTATCGACCGCCGCACGGTGATCGCCGGAATCTGCATCCTGGCGACGCTCGCCGCCGCGGTGCCTGCCGCCTTTCGTGCCCTGCCGCACGGCCTCGTACTCGTGATCGCCGCGGTGTTCAGCGGACTTTCTTTCACGCTCTACTCGCTCGGCGTGTCGCACGTGAATGACCATCTCGAGCCCGCGCAGATGGTGGCCGCGAGCGGCGCGCTGCTCCGACTCAACGGGATCGGGGCCGCACTGAGCCCAATATTGGTGGGCGGCCTGATCGCGCGCTTCGGGCCGCCGGCCTACTTCGGCAGCCTCGCCGGCCTCACCGGCTTGCTCAGCATCTACGACCTGTGGCGCAAGATGCGCCGCCGGCCGCCGCCACCGGAGCGCAAGCAGCCGTTCGGCCAGCGCAAGAGCATGGCCTGAGGCCGTTATCTCGTATTGGCATGATGCCCGGCAGATTCCGCATGGGACCTGCTTCACGCCTGTCGCCTGCGGACATGCGGGCGTCGCAAATTCACCCCATGCGGCAGCCCCCCTCGGATACCATTTTTCCTCGAGGGCGTCCGCCCCCGAGCCGAGGACCGAGCATGCCAGAGCAGTCCGAGTTCAACCTGCGCGACTTGAACGACCAGGAGCTCACCGAGCAGGTTCACGACGACCTTTACAACGGGTTGCGCGACGAGGTCGTCGAGGCGACCAACATTTTCCTCGAGCGCGGCTGGGGCGCCGAGAAGGTGCTGAACGATGCGCTCGTCGAGGGCATGAGAATCGTCGGCATCGACTTCCGCGACGGCATCCTGTTCGTCCCCGAAGTGCTGCTCGCGGCCAACTCCATGAAGGCGGGAATGCAGATCCTGCGCCCGCTGCTCGCGGAGACGGGCGCCGAGCCGATCGGCAAAGTCGTCATCGGCACGGTCAAAGGCGACATCCACGACATCGGCAAGAACCTGGTGTCGATGATGCTCGAGGGCGCGGGTTTCGAGGTCATCGACCTCGGCATCAACAACTCCGTGGAGAAGTACCTCGAGGCGCTCGAGAAGCACAAGCCGGACATTCTCGGCATGTCGGCGCTGCTCACGACCACCATGCCCTACATGAAGGTCGTGATCGACAAGCTGCGCGAGGAGAACCTCCGCGACAGGTACATCGTGCTGGTCGGCGGCGCGCCGCTCAACGAGGAGTTCGGCAGGGCCGTGGGCGCCGATGCCTACTGCCGCGACGCGGCGATCGCGGTCGAGACGGCGAAGAGCCTGATCGCCACGCGCCGCTCCACGCGGGCCGCCTGAGGCCACCCGAGGGCAACGGAGCGGATGCTTGCAAACACCACGCGGCACACTGATCATCGCCTGCGGAGCCCTCGCGCACGAAATCGCGGCGCTGCGCCGGGCGAACGGCTGGTCGGCCATCGATGTCTGCTGCCTGCCGCCCGAGCTGCACAATCGTCCTGAGCGGATTGCCCCGGCGGTGAGGCAGAAGATCCGCGAGCACCGCGGCGAGTATCGTAGCTTCTTCGTCGCCTACGGCGACTGCGGCACCGGCGGCATGCTGGATGCCGTACTGCGGGAGGAAGGCGTGGAGCGGCTGCCGGGGGCCCACTGTTATGAGTTCTTCGCCGGCGCCCGCGCGTTCGCCGAGCTGGCCGATGCGGAGCCGGGAACCTTCTACCTGACGGACTTCCTCACGCGCCATTTCGAGCGCCTCGTGGTGCGAGGGCTCGGCATCGATCGCCATCCGGAGCTCGCGCAGGAGTATTTCCGCAACTACCGCAAGGTCGTCTACCTCGGCCAGATTCGCTCTGCGCCTCTGCTCGAGCAGGCCCGCCAGATCGCCGCGACTCTGGGCCTGGCATTCGAGCATCGGCACACCGCCTACGGAGAGCTCGGCGCTCACCTCGCAGCCCTCGTCAACGCCGACCGGACGCCGGTATGCCAACCCTGATCATCATCTCCTGGCGCGACATCCCGGCGCAGGTGATCGGCCGCAAGGGCCGTGAGACCTCCAAGGTGCAACTGACACCGCGCTTCCAGGAGGCGGTGGACCGCGCGGCCATGCGTGCCGGCCGCGGGACCTCGGACGCCTACCTCGCGGACTGGAAGCGCAGCCCTCCCCGTCCATGTGGCGAAGACGTCGCGGCGGAGGTCGCCGCGGAAGCTGCGCGGATCGAAGCGCGCTACACCGATGAGTACCTCGAGCGGCTGGTGAAATCCAACGGCATCGATCCGGAGGCGGCCCCGGACGGCGCCGCATCGACGGAACCAACCGGTGATTGATGTACAGCGTACGCCTGTGGTCGGTACGTCATGCGCGCGGTCTCAACACCTTCTACCGCGGTTTTGAGCGCGCGCTGACTGCGCTGCATCCGCTGTTCAAACGCATCGGCTACCAGCGTCTCGAGCGCCCCGTGGCGGCGCTCGAGCATTCGGTCAAGGGGCTGCTGTTCGACTGCCGGATGTGCGGGCAGTGCGTCTTGAGCTCCACGGGCATGTCCTGCCCCATGAACTGTCCGAAGAACCTGCGCAACGGACCCTGCGGCGGTGTGCGGGCCAACGGCAACTGCGAGGTCCGGCCGGAGATGAAGTGCGTCTGGTATCTCGCTGTCGCCGGCAGCGTCCACATTCCCGGCGGCCGCGAGGCGATCGGCCGCGTACAGCCGCCGGTCGATCGGCGGCTCAGCGGAAAATCTTCCTGGCTGCGCGTGGCACGCGAGCACGCCGGAGACACCGCTTGATCTTCGAGGACGAGCCGGTCCCCGGGTATCCGCTGCCGATTCTGCCGGGTCACACCTCTCCCGGCCGCCTGGAGCGAGTCCTGCGTGTCCGGCAGTTCGCCGTGACCGCGGAGATGGCCCCGCCCGACTCTGCCGATCCCGAAGAGGTCTATCACCGCGCGCGTATCTTCGACGGTTATGTCGATGCCATCAACGCTACAGACGGCAGCGGAGCCAACTGCCACATGTCGAGCGTCGCGGTCTGTGCGCTGCTGACGCGCGTCGGCTACGCCCCGGTCATGCAGATCTCCTGCCGCGACAAGAACCGCATTGCGATCCAGGGCGACATCCTGGGTGGCGCGGCGATGGGTGTGTGCAACATCCTCTGCCTGACCGGCGACGGCGTGCAGGCCGGCGATCATCCGCAGGCACTGCCGGTGTTCGACTTGGACTCGATGACGCTGCTCGAGACCGCCCGCACCATGCGCGACGAGCACCGCTTCCTCAGTGGGCGCAAGCTGACCCATGCACCGCGAGTACTGCTCGGCGCCGCCGAGAATCCCTTCGCCCGGCCTCTCGAATGGCGCGCGCAGCGGCTCGCGAAGAAGGTCGCCGCGGGCGCGCAGTTCATTCAAACCCAGTACTGCTACGACGTACCGCTGCTCAAGGACTTCCTGCGCCACATCGAGGATCTCGGCCTGCTCGAGAAGATCTTCATCCTGGTGGGGGTGGGTCCGCTGCGCTCGGCCAAGGCGGCGGACTGGATGCGCACGCACGTTCCCGGGCTGCACATTCCCGACGCGGTCGTGGCGCGCATGGCTGGCGCCGCCGATGCCGCGCGCGAGGGGCGCAATCTCTGCATCGAGCTCATCCAGGAGATCCGCTCCTTGCCCGGCGTGAGCGGCGTGCACATGATGGCCTACCGCCAGGAAGACAGCGTCCCCGAAATCATCGAACGCTCCGGAGTGCTCGGCGGGCGCGTCCCGTGGTATCCCGGCCGCGACCCGCAACGTAGCTCCGACAGGCTCGCTTCATGACCGACACCATCATCAGCTCTGCAACCCGCGAAGTCGTGATCGGCTTCGAGCGCCCGTTCGTCATGATCGGCGAGCGCATCAATCCGACCGGGCGGAAGATCCTGGCCGCGGAAATGGGCAGCGGCGACTTCACCCGGGTGGAGGCCGACGCGCGCGCGCAGGTGGCTGCCGGTGCCCACATGCTCGATGTCAATGCCGGCATCCCGCTCGCCGATGAGCCAGCCATCCTGGCCAAGGCCGTACAGCTCGTACAGTCGGTGACGGACGTGCCGCTCTCCATCGACTCCTCCATCGTCGCCGCTCTCGCCGCCGGCCTCGCAGTCTACAAGGGCAAGCCGCTCGTCAATTCCGTCACCGGAGAGGAGGAGCGCCTGGAAGCGGTCCTGCCGCTCGTGAAGAAGTACGGTGCAGCGGTGGTGGCGATCTCCAATGACGAGACTGGGATCTCCGAGGACCCGGACGTGCGCTTCGAGGTGGCGAAGAAGATCGTGCACCGCGCGGCCGACCATGGCATCCCGGTATCCGATGTGGTGGTCGATCCGCTCGTGATGCCGATCGGCGCCATCAACAAGGCCTGCGTTCAGGTAACGCATCTGCTCAAGCGTTTGCGCAGCGAGTTGAAGGTGAACACGACGTGTGGCGCCTCCAACATCAGCTTCGGCCTGCCCGCGCGCGAGGGCATCACCGCGGCGTTCCTGATCTCAGCGATGGGCGCCGGCATGACCTCCGCGATCATGAACCCGCTGCACACGGAGATCGTACGGGCCGTCATGGGGGCGGACGTCATGATGGGACACGATCCGGACTGCATGCGTTGGATCCGCAGGTTCCGCGACGCGCCCCCGGCGCAGGGCCCCGCGGGAGCGGGGGCCGCACCCGCCGAGGGTGCTGCGCGGGGCCGGCGCGAGGGAGGCCACCGTCGCCGTGTCAGCTGAGCCAGACGCGCTCGTCGTCTTCACGCCATCGGGTAAGCGCGGGCGCTTCCCGCTCGGTACCCCACTCCTGCAAGCCGCTCGCTCGTTGGGAGTAGACGTCGACTCCGTATGCGGCGGCCGCGCCATCTGCGGACGCTGTGAAGTACTGGTCATGAAGGGCGAGTTCCCCAAGCACGGCGTCGTCTCCCGGCCGGAAAACCTGTCGGCACCCGGCGCGGCCGAGGCAAATTCCGCCGGCCGCCGGCCTCTGCCGGCCGGCCACCGCCTCTCCTGTCAGGCGCGCATCCAGGGCGACCTGGTGGTGGACGTGCCGCCGACCAGCCAGGTGCACCGGCAAGTCATCCGCAAGGAGGCCGAGGCACGAGCGATCACACTGGATCCGGTGGCGCGCCTGCATTACGTCGAGGTGCGCGAGCCCGACATGCACGATCCATCGGGCGACTTGCAGCGTCTCGAGGAGGCCCTGCAGCGTGAGTGGCAGCTGACCGGCCTCAGCTGCGATCTGCACATGCTGCAGCGGCTGCAGCCGGCGCTGCGCAAGGGAGACTGGAAAGTGACGGTCGCCGTGCATGGCGGCGAGCGGATCATCGGCGTCTGGCCGGGCTTTCACGAGCTGGCGCTCGGTCTCGCCGTCGATATCGGCTCCACCACCATCGCCGCCCACCTCTGCAATCTCGAGTCCGGCGAGGTGCTCGCCTCGAGCGGCGTCATGAACCCGCAGATCCGCTTCGGCGAGGATCTGATGAGCCGCGTCTCCTATTCCATGATGCATCCGGGCGGGGCGCAGCAGATGACCGCCGCAGTGCGTGAAGCGCTGAATCGGCTCGCCGCCGACGTTGCGCGTCAGGCGAAGGCGCACACCGACAACATTCTCGAGGTGACGCTGGTCGGTAACCCGATCATGCATCACCTGCTGCTCGGCATCGACCCGGTGGAGCTCGGAGGCGCGCCTTTCGCGCTCGCGACCGACGAGGCCCTGGAGTTTTGGACCACGGAGATCGGCCTGCACTTGCACCGCGGCGCGAGGGCGTACGCATTGCCCTGTGTTGCCGGCCATGTCGGGGCGGATACGGCGGGAATGGTCCTGGCCGAACGACCGGACCTTGGCGATGCCGTGACGCTGCTGGTCGACGTCGGCACCAACGCCGAGATCGTGTTGGGCAACCGCGAGCGTCTGCTCGCCTGCTCGAGCCCGACGGGACCGGCGTTCGAGGGCGCGCAGATCAGCTGCGGCCAGCGCGCTGCGCCAGGGGCGATCGAGCGCGTGCGGATCGACCCGGCCACCCTCGAGGCGCGATTCAAGGTCATCGGCTCCGACCTGTGGTCGGACCAGCCGGGCTTCGACGAGTCCGTCCAGGCCACTGGCGTCACCGGAATCTGCGGCTCGGGCATCATCGAGGTCATCGCCGAGATGTTCCTGACGGGCATCATCAGTCAGGACGGGGTGGTCGCTGGCGAGCTCGCTGCGCGCAGCCCAAGGGTCGTGCCCCAGGGCCGCACGTTTGGTTACGTCGTCTACCAGGGTGCGCAAACACTCACGGTGACTCAGAACGACGTGCGCGCCATCCAACTCGCCAAAGCGGCTCTCTACGCCGGCATCAGATTGTTGATGGACCGCTTCGGCACCGACCATGTCGCTCGCATCCGACTGGCGGGCGCGTTTGGAGCACACATCGACGTCAAGTACGCGATGGTGCTCGGCATGATTCCCGACTGCGATCTGTCGCAGGTATCGTCCGCGGGCAATGCGGCGGGAACGGGAGCGCGCATCGCCCTGCTCGACTTCGGCGCGCGCAAGACGATCGAGACGCTGGTGCACGAGGTGGAGAAGGTCGAGACCGCCATCGAGCCGCGGTTCCAGAGCCACTTCGTCGAGGCTATGGGCCTTCCCCACTCGACGGCGCAATACGCGCACCTGCGCAAGGCCGTGGAGCTGCCGGAGCGCAAAGCACCCACTCCTCGCGCCGGTGCCCGCGGCGCGCGGCGCCGGCCCCCGCCCACGAAAGAGCCGGCATGATTCCCGACTGCGCGCTCCCGCAGGTCACACTCGAGCACTTTCGCCGCGAGGCTGCGGGCCCGCAGCCGATGCCGGCAGGTGTCGCGATCGCCGCCGTCTCTGCTGCCTTCGCGCTGGGTCTTGTGGCGAAAATGCTCGCTATCAGCGCGCGCCGCAACCCGCTCCCCGACCATGCAGCCGGGATCGAGCCCCTCGCTGCCGCAGCACAGTCGGCCTCGCAGCGCATGCTGCAACTGGCAGGCGAGGACATCGCCGCGTTCGAGGGGTACCTGACCGCCAGACGACTGCCACACTCGACCGAGTCCGAGAACCGGGCACGACAGCAGAGCATCGATGGCGCCGTTCGCCGTGCAATCGATCTGCCGCTCGCGGCCGCGCAGGAAGCCGCGGCAGGCGTGCAGCTGTGCAGCGAGGTATCCGACTTCACGCCGCCCGCGCTGGTCGCCGATCTCGGCGTCGCCGCCGCTCTCCTGGCAGGCGCGCTGCGCGGCTTTGTGTTGTGCGCGCAATCCAATGTCGACCAACTGGCACCGGACGCCGCGTCGTACGACGAGCAGCTCGCAGCTGCAACGCAGCGGCATGAGCGGGCGCTTCGTCAGGCGGAGGCGGTCCTGCAGCGCGCCCGCGCCAAATCGTGAATCCGGCTCACGAGAGACCGATCACGCGCCCCGTTTCCAGATCCAGGTCGATGTCGTAATAGGCCGGGCGTGTCGGCAAGCCCGGCATGGTGCTCATCGTCCCCAGCAGCGGATACAGAAAGCCCGCCCCGACGCTCGCGCGAACGTCCCGGACCGGAACGGTGAAACCGGTCGGAGCGCCCTTGAGGCTCGGGTCGTGGCTGACGCTCAGATGGGTCTTTGCCATGCAGATCGGCAGCTTGCCGAATCCCAACCGCGTATAGAGCTCGATCTTCTTCTCCGCTTCCGGCAGGTACTCGACGCCGCTGCCGCCATAGACCTCGCGCACGATGGTCTCGATCTTCGACTTGATGCCGACATCCAGCGGATACAGGAACCGGAAGCTCGCCGGCAGCTCGCAGGCCGCGATCACGGCTCTACCGAGACTCACCGCACCGGCGCCGCCCTCGGCCCAGTGGTTCGTGGCCACGGCATCGTACGCTCCCGCCTCGATGGCGATTTTGCGCACGAGCTCGATTTCCGCCGCCGTGTCGTGCGCAAAGCGGTTCACCCCGACGACCACCGGAATGCCGAAGAGCCGCGCACTGCGTATCATTCTGACGAGGTTGCAACAGCCCTTCTCGACGAGCCCGAGGTGCTCCATGGTGTAGTCCGGGTGCAGCGGCTTCCCGGCCGTGACTTTCGGGCCGCCGCCGTGCATCTTCAGGGCGCGGATCGTGGCGACCAGCACCACGCAGTTCGGTATCAGGCCGCTGTAGCGGCACTTGATGTCGAAGAATTTCTCCATCCCCATGTCCGCGCCGAATCCCGACTCCGTCAGCACGTAGCCATCCGCCCCGACCAGCTTCAGCGCGATTTGATCCGCTATGATCGACGAATTGCCGTGCGCGATGTTGCCGAACGGCCCGGCGTGCACGAATGCCGGCGTTCCCTCGAGCGACTGCAACAGATTGGGCATGATGGTGTCCTTCATGAGCACCGTCAGCGCGCCGCCCACGCCCAGATCGTCCGCGCTGATCGCATCTCCCGCGCGGTTCGTGCCGATCACCACGCGGCCCAACCGCTCGCGCATGTCGGCAAGGTCCGTCGTCAGCGCCAGGATCGCCATGATCTCGCTTGCGGCCGTGATGTCGAAACCGGTGACGCGCGTGAATCCCTTCTCCTCCGGCCCCTGCCCTACCGTTATCTGACGCAGCATGCGGTCGCTCACATCGATCACACGCCGCCACGTGATGGTGCCCGGATCGATGTCCAGGCGCGCGAAGCGTCTGCGCTCCTCGGGCGTCAGCGCGTTGGGATCGATCGCTGCGATACCGAGCTTGCGCAGCCGCCGCACCATCACGGGTGAAAACCGCCGGCTGCCGTCCTTCTCCGGCGGGCAGAGCCGGTCGAAGAGCGACTCGTCGGTTTGCGTCGCCTCGTGCAACAGCCGCGCATCGATGGCGGCGGCCAGCAGATTGTTCGCCGCCGTGATCGCGTGGATATCGCCGGTGAGATGGAGGTTGAGCTCCTCCATCGGAATGATCTGGCTGTAGCCGCCGCCCGCCGCGCCGCCTTTGATACCGAACGTCGGTCCCTGACTCGGCTGGCGGATGCAGGTGAAGACGGCTTTTCCCAGATGCGCGCCGATGGCCTGGCTGAGGCCGATCGTCGTCGTCGTCTTGCCTTCACCCAGCGGTGTCGGAGTGATGGCCGTGACGACGATGTACTTTCCGTTCGGCGCGTCCCGCAGCCGGTCCCGCACCGCGAGGCTCACTTTCCCCTTGTAGCGCCCGTAGGACTCGAGCTCCTGTGGAAGGATGCCGGCATGCGCTGCCAGCTTCCCGATGGGCAGCGGTGTGGCGCGCTGCGCGATCTCGATATCGCGCGGCACTCGTGCAAAGGATCCCCCAGGCCCAACTTCGGTCTCAGCCATCGTGGAGCTCCAGCAACGGGACGCGAGAGCCTTAGTTTGCTGGCCGCGGCGGCTACTGCGCAACTCGCAGGCTGGAATCCCTTCAGACCCCCTCGGGGGCCCGCGCGCCCGTCGCCGGGCGGCCCGTGGCGCGGGCACGGACGACGGCCTCCGCAAGATATGTGTCGCCGGAGCTCGACGAAGCGCGCCGCTCGGTGACGAGCGTCTCCACGTGGGGGTCGGCTGCGCCGGCGCGCCGCGCGGCCGCAAGCGCCAGCTCGCGCGAGACTTCCTTCGCCGCCGCGATCGCCTCTTCCGCCTCGGCGAAATCCCGGATGCCCGCCGGGTCGTGCACCCGAAATACCTGCCACTGCGGCTGATTCACCAGAATATCGACCGTTTCCGACACTACGCCGACGACTGCACCAACTGCATTGCACACGGCGGCATGCTCGGGGACGACCAGCTGCGCGCCGAGACGGCGGGCGACTTCGGGGTAGAACGCCGCCGCCGGAGCGCCGATGGCCGCCAGCGGATTCGCCAGGCGCGGCTGCGCATCGAGCAGTCTCGAGACCGGCCTGCCCTCCACCACGCGATCGATCAGGATGCCGAGCGGGCCCCAGCGGCCGTTGTGCGGCTCGACTCCCGGATCCTGCGCCAGCGCGCTCTCCAACACCACGCGCGCCGCCTGCCGTATGACGAGCTCGTAGACACGCTCGGACAGCGCCTCGGGGCTGTCCTTGCCCTTGCGCGCGGTGACGTTGCGCTCCTCGGTGGCGAGGATGGCGGCGCCGAGCCTGGCTGCATCGCGGCTCCACCCGCCCTGGCGGCCGAGCACGTGCAACGCATCGCTCGGCGTGAATCCCGCGAGTGTCGCCAGCCCGCGGTCGACCAGCCGGCGCAGCGCCTCGAGACCCTGCTGGGTGCGCGCCACCTGGTCGAGCCGCCGCGGTGTCGTGCCCAGCGCCTCCCACACCCGCAGCTCCAGGCGATCGAGATCCAGCCCCGCCTCGCGCCCGGGGTTACGGTGGCCGAACTGCCCCGCAAACGGCGGCAGCCGCTCGGCGCTGGCAAGCGGGTTGAGCTCCGCCAGCACCTCGGGGAATTGCTGGGCGAGCAGGCTGAGCGGCATCACCCTGCGCGGCCCGACTCTGAGCCGTGCTTCCCGATCGAAATGTACCTCGCTGTCCCCGCCGAGACCACTGGTGTGCACGTCGATGGCCTGGACCATCGTCCGCCAGCCTCCAATCACGGCGCCGTCGGCACGCACCACCGGATGCCCGTCGATGATGATCGCGACATCGGTCGTCGTCCCACCCATGTCGGCGACCGCAAAATCCTGGAGACCAGTGAGGAAGGTAGCTCCCACGACGCTTGCCGCTGGCCCCGAGAGCACCGTCTCGATCGGATAGTCGATGGCGACGCTCGCCCGCATCAGGGTCCCGTCACCCTTCACGACCATCAACGGAGCGCTGACCGCCTCGCGCTCGAGCGTCTGGCTCACCGCATCGAGCAGATGCCGGATGTTCGGTACCAGGCGGGCATTGAGCGCGGCAGTCAGCGCCCGCTTGGGCGCGTTCAGCTGCGCGCTCAGCTCGTGACTGCAGGTGACCGGCTTGCCGCACAGGGCCCGGATACGCTCGCGCGCCCGCAGCTCGTGCTCGGGATTGCGTACTGAGAACTGCGCCGCGACGGCGAACGCCTCGACCCGCTCCCCGAAGTCCCGTACCGCCGCCGCGACCGCCGCCTCATCGAGCGGCTGCTCTTCCACACCGGTCGGGTCATGTCCGCCGCCGACACGCACCACGATGCCTCCTAGCTGCTTCTCGATGCCGGTCTCCGCGGCCATGCGGTCGTTGAAGCCCACGAGCAGCGCGCAGATTGGACTGAAGCGGTTCTCGACGACCGCATTCGTCGCGAGGGTCGTCGATACCGATACGAGAGAGATGCGCTGGCGCGCGCCTTCGGGCAGCCCATTCAGAACCGAGCGCAGCGCTGCTCCGAGCCCCACCGACAGATCCCAGTGTGTGGTCAGTGCCTTGGCGCTGGCGATGACATGGTGGCCGCCGTCCAACGCCACCGCATCAGTGTACGTGCCGCCCGTGTCGAGCCCGATCCACAGCTCGCCCTTGCTGGCCGGCTCCGGTCTCACCCGCGCCGGGACTCCGCTCTTCGGGACGCGGCTTCTACCGCGTTCGCCAGCAACATCGCGATCGTCATGGGGCCCAGGCCTCCGGGCACGGGGGTGATCCAGCCCGCGCGCTCTGCGGCTCGGGCGTATTCGACATCACCCACCATCCTCCCGGCGGCGTCGCGGTTGATGCCTACGTCGAAAACCGCAGCTCCCGGTCTGATCCAGTCGCCGGGGACAAAGTGTGGCTTGCCCACTGCCGCGACGACCAGTTCCGCACGCTCGACCTCGGTTTGCACGTCGCGCGTGCCGGTGTGGCAGACCGTCACGGTCGCTCCGGCCAGCAGCAGCTCCAGTGCCATCGGGCGGCCCACGATGTTGGAGGCGCCGACCACGGTCGCCCTCAGGCCCCGTAGAGCGATGCCATACTCCTCGGCAAGGCGAATGACGCCGTGCGGCGTGCAGGGACGCAGCGCCGGGCGCTTCTGCGCCAGCAGGCCCGTGTTGACCGCGTGAAAGCCGTCGACATCCTTGCTCGGGTCGATTGCATCCATGACACGGGTCGCATCGAGACCCTTGGGCAGCGGGAACTGCACGAGAATGCCGTCCACCCGCTCGTCGCGGTTGAGGCGCTCGACGAGCGCGAGCAGGTCCGAGCCGCTAGTCGTTGGCGGCAGGTCATAGGCGAACGAAGCGATGCCCGCCTCGGCGGCGGCTCTACGCTTGTTGCGCACGTAGATGCTGGAGGCGGGATCCTCTCCCACTTGCACGACAGCGAGGCCGGGCGGACGGCCCAGCCTGCCGGCGAGCTCCGCGGCGCGCGCAGCCACCTCCCCGCGGACCTTCTGGGCAACGGCCTTGCCGTCGAGGACGATCGTCGTGCCGCTCACGGCACTAGACATTGGAGTCCGGGAATGAGGCCTTGCGCCGGTTCATGTACTCGAGCAGCGCCTCGTCGACCGCCGGGTCGAGCGGTGGCGCCTCATACTCCGCAAGCTGCTTCTTCCACAGTGTGTTGGCGCGTTGTGCCATGTCCGTCGCGCCTTCGGCGTCCCACTGCTCGAAGCTGTTGTTGTCGGCCAGCGGCGAGCGGTAGAACGCAGTCTCGAAATTGGCCTGGGTGTGGGCGCAGCCGAGGAAGTGCTTGCCCGGGCCGACCTCGCGGATCGCATCCATCGCCTGGCCGTTGTCGCTCAGGTCGACGCCTTGCAGCAGCGTATGCGCCATGCCCGCCTGATCGGCGTCCATGACGAACTTCTCGTAGCCCATGGCGAGCCCCCCTTCCAGCCAGCCGGCGGTGTGCAGCACGAAGTTGACTCCCGCGAGGCAGGTGGGCATCAGGGTATTGGCCGACTCGAAAGCGGCCTGAGCGTCGGGGATCTTCGAGGCGCACAGCGCCCCGCCGGAGCGGAACGGCACACCTAGCCGCCGCGCGAGCGCGGCCATAACATAGAGCACCAGGGCTGGCTCCGGAGTCCCGAAGGTGGGCGCTCCCGATTGCATCGACAGCGAGGACGCGAAGCTGCCGAGGACCACCGGCGCGCCGGGATTGATGAGCTGGGCGACCGTCATGCCGGCGAGCGCCTCGGCGAGGGTCTGCGCAACCGTACCCGCAACCGTCACGGGCGACATCGCGCCCGCGAGAATGAACGGAGTGACGATCGTCGCCTGGTTCGCGCGCGCATAAGTCTTCAACGCGCCGAGCATCGTCGCATCCCAGGTCATGGGCGAGTTGGCGTTGATCAGGCTCATGACACAGGTTTTCGGCTTCCCTGTGGCTGGATCCAGATACTGGTCCCCGAACAGGATCCGCGTCATCTCGACGGTATCGGCCGCACGCTCCGCCAGAGTCACCGAGCCCATGTACGGCTTGTCGCTGTACTTCATGTGGCTGTAGACCATGTCGAAATGCCGCTTGTTGACCGGCAGGTCGACCGGCTCGCAGATCGTGCCGCCCGAGTGGTGCAGCGACGTCGCGAGATAGGCGAGCTTGACGAAGTTGCGGAAGTCCTCGATGCGCGCGTACCGCCTGCCTTCATCGAGGCTGCGGATGAAGGGCGATCCGTAAGCGGGGGCGAATACGGTGCGGTTGCCGCCGATCACGACGCTGCGACCCGGGTTGCGCGCGTGCTGCACGAACTCCTTGGGTGCCGAGCGAGTGACGATGGTGCGGCACATGCCGCGGGGAAAGCGCGCACGCTCGTCCTTTACGTCGGCCCCCGCGTCGCGCAGGATCTTCAGCGTCTCGGGGTCGTCGCGGAAGTCGATGCCGATCTCTTCGAGGATCGTATCGGCATTGTGCTCGAGCAGCTCGAGACCCTCCGTGCCGAGCACCTCGTAGTACGGGATGCTGCGCGTTATGTAAGGGATTGAAGAGTGGCTGCGCGCGGTGCGCGCGGCTCGCTTGGCGTCCCGCCCGCTGGGACGGCGAGAGCGAAGGGTCTGGGCTGGCTGCTCGTCCATGGGAACTCCGCGTCAAAGGGTTTGCCGTGGCGGCGCTCGGGAAAGTATGGCCGGCGGCCTCGCCGCCGGCTAATCGAATTACGGCATCCACTTGCCGAGATACGTCGGCGACGCCCATTGTCGCCTTCGGACACGCTCATGTCGAAAATCCACCGACCGCAGCCCGCAGCCACCATTACCATTGCAGCGGCCACAGTAGCCTCGAGCACATATGCCCACCGCTCTCGACGAATCGACGGCCACCCCTGTCCGCAAGGACCAGGGATCGGCGGCACCCGCCGTCGCGGTGCAGCGCAGCCCTGGCGCTCCCCGCCTCTACATCGTCACCACCCGATGCCCGGACACCACGGGAATCGTCGCCGGAATCGCAGGCTTCCTGGCCACACACAATGCCACGATCGCCGAGGCGCAGCACTACGACGACCCGTACACCGGCACGTCGTTCATGCGCACCGTATTCCACGATAACGGACAGGGAATGCCGTCCATGGAGGAGCTCGACCGCAGGTTCGCCGAAGCCGTCGGCCGGCGATTCCAGATGGAGTGGCAGTTCAATGAGGTGCGCCGCTGCAGGGCCCTGATCGCCGTCTCACGCCAGGGGCATTGCCTCAACAGCATCCTGCACCGCTGGAGCACCGGCACGCTGCCCATCGAGGCGGCGGCCGTGGTGTCGAACCACCAGGACATGCGCAGCCTCACGGAATGGCACGGCGTGCCGTATCACTACCTGCCGATCATCGACGGGCGCAGGCAGGAGCAGGAGCGGCGGCTGATGGAGCTGTTCGAGCGCGTGGAAGCCGAGATTCTGGTGCTGGCCCGCTACATGCAGGTGCTCTCGCCGGAGGCGTGCCGGTACTTCGAAGGCCGCGCCATCAACATTCATCACTCCTTCCTGCCCGGCTTCAAGGGCGCGAAGCCGTATCACCAGGCGCACGTCCGGGGGGTGAAGCTGATCGGGGCCACGGCCCACTACGTGACGACCGATCTCGACGAAGGACCGATCATCGAGCAGGAAGTCTCGCGGGTCGATCACACCCAGTCGCCGGACGACCTGACGGTAGTCGGCAGCGAGCTCGAGGCGGTAGTGCTCAATCGTGCCATCAAGTGGCATGCCGAGCGGCGCGTGTTCAGGAACGGCAGCAGAACCGTCGTACTGAAATAGGCCCTGTCACTCGCCTGCACGGCGAGAACCCAGATCAGTCGCGAACGAACGCGTCGTCGAACGCCGGCGCGAAGGCATCATTGCTCGTCATGCTCGGCAAGCCAAGCGCCGCCTCGACGGTGCGCGCCGTGCTGTAGTGGTCGTAAGGTCTGTAGCTGACATACGGGGATCTGACCGTCCCACGCGAGCCGACCACGATCGTCGCAATGTGGTTGTTCGCCACCGTGCTCGACTCGTCCCAGGTGAGGATGAGCAGGCTCTTCTGCTGCCGCCAGGCAGGTGAGCCGAACAGCGGATCGAGCGTCCGTCTGAGCCACCGGTCTTGCACGCGCAGGCTCTTGGGCGACCCGTTGCCGGATATCTCGCCGTCATCGTAATCGTCGGCCGCGAGCCACGCGAAAGCAGGTGTGGTGGCGGCGTGCCCCAGGTCCTTGAACCATTCACTCAGATCGGCGAGATGTGCACGGCAGCGCCCGGAATCGCTCTGAATGTCGTTGAAATTGATGAATGGCGCATCGTCGGGCTCGAAATTCGGATCATATCGGGTGGTCACATTGCAAGGTGTCCCCATCCCTTCCAGGTAGGACTTCCAGCTCCTGCCGGCCGCCTCGAGCAGATCGCCAAGATGCTCGGCCGCGACGTGGATGTTCGGGTAATACACGCCACCGCCCACGAAGGTATCTCCGCCGGCGATGGCGAGATAGTTCTCATCGCTCGGGTGATAGACGGCCTGGTAATTCGCCAGCAGCGTGCCGCGAGCAGCCAGCGAATTGATGTATGGCGCGTTCTTCGTGTCGCCGGCGACCTGGCGGTAGTCGGTGTTCTCCATCATGATCACGAACACATGATCGAAACGCGGCACCCGGGCCGGTGGCGGCGCCGGCTGCGGAAAAGACATCGGCGGACTCGTCTCGAGCCGCAGCGCCGCAATGTAACTTGCCGCAACTCGAGTCCTGCCACCCAACTCGAGCCGCACCTCCATCTCGATTGCGCCAGCCGGGATGACCCCGGCAATACTCCGGAGCTGGAAACGTACGGGGAGCTTGGCTCCGGCAGCCGCCGTGCCGCGCAGCACGACTGGCGTGCCCAGCCGCTGACCTGACGGTCCGAGAAACGTCCCCAGCAGGACTGCACGTTCAAATCCCCGCCCGGAAGCGCCGAACGATGCGGATAGGGTGAAGCCGCGCTGCTGAGCTACCGCAGCCTGGAGCGGAATCACTCGCTCGAGGACGCTCCGGCCATACGGCCCATTGGCGATGACCATCCGCGGCGCGGATCGAGACGGCCACGTCGCCCGTAGCGAGCCGCCACAGCGCAGCGCCGGACTGCCCGACACAATGGTCCAGCCGGGAACGGTCGAGGCGGCTTCCGGGTCGGCCGTACAGCGAAAACCAGGGACGAAGCCGAGTGGGCTCAGGTCTGCGGCATGTGCCGTGCAGAGCTCCGCCAGGGCCGCGGCCGAAAGGGCGAGCAATGCGGCTGTCAGATGAGCGTATCTCACGACGTCACCGGCGCGTAGCAAGCCGCCGCCGAGGCAACTACAATGATCTCGTGTCGCAGCAGAGTAAAGCGGGCCTGCGGACCGCATACTGGCGGGCGTTCGAAGCCGTCCGGCTCGGACGCTTCGAGACTGCGGAACGCCAACTGCGAGAGGTCCAGCGCGCCAGCCCCGGTGAGATCAACAGCCTGCACCTCCTCGGGGTGGCGCTCCTGTCGCAGGGGAAACTCGCTCCCGCCCTGGAAATCCTCGAGCGTGTCGTCGCCGAGGCACCAGGGTTCCTGCACGGGCGCATCGATCGCGCACGCGCCTATCGCCAGGATGGACGCCTCGAGGCGGCGCGCGCGGAGCTGCGACGGGTACTGGATGAAAAGCCTTCTCTGCAGCCCGCGTGGCTCGCCTATGGCGATGTTCTCGTGGACTTGGGCAAGCTCGCCGAGGCGCGCGCCGCCTTCGAGCAGGCGCGGCTGCTCGATCCTCAGCGGCAACGCATCGAGGAAGCGACGCGCGCCCTCGCCGGCGGCGACTATCGTTCGTCCGAAGCGATCTTCCGCGAGGTCCTGAAGACCGATGCCAGTCACCTCGCCGCGCTCGCCGGTCTCGCGGCCGTGGCCATTCGCGCCGGCAATACACGTGATGCCGAGCGGCTGCTGAGCCATGCCCGCACTCATTCCGCTCATCACCCCCTCGTCCGCCGCGCCTGGGGACATACCCTCCTCGCCGCGGAGCGTCTGACCGAGGCGGAACGGACTTTCCGCGAGCTGCTGCAACTCGAGCCGCAGAACCCGCAGAACTGGGCGGCACTGGGCTCGGTATACGTGCGGCTGCTGCGCCAGCAAGAGGCGCTGTCGGCTTACGAGGAGGCCGCTCGCCTCGAACCGTCGCAGGCCGCATTCCGACTCGCCATCGGGCATATCAACAAGACACTGGGGCACCGGGGGCAGTGCGAGGACGCTTATCGGGAGTGCCTGAAACTGGATCCGCGGTACGCGGAAGCGTATTGGAGTCTCGCGGATCTCAAGAACTACCGGTTCAACGACGCGGAGCTCGCGGCGATGCAGGCATTGCTCGCGGCGCCGGCGGTCAGCACCGACCAGGCGCAGCTGCACTTTGCGCTCGCGCGCGCCCTGGAGCAGCGCGACAGCTACTCCCAGGCCTTCGGCCACTATGCCGAAGGCAATGCCCTGCGCAAGCGCACTTCCCCCTTCTCGATCGTGACCTTCGAGGCCAAATCCCGGCGCATCGTCGCCTGCTGCGACCGCGAATTCTTCCGCGCCCGCGCGCCGGCCGGTCATCCCGATCCCGCGCCGATCTTCATCGTGGGACTGCCCCGCTCCGGCTCGACGCTCATCGAGCAGATCCTCGCCAGTCATTCGCAGGTCGAGGGCACCATGGAGCTGCACAACATCCCCGCGCTGGTGCGGGAGCTCGATCATCGCGGCGCCGATCGGGACGGCTATCCGGAAACCATCCGCGCGCTCTGCGCGGATGAGCTCACCGGCCTCGGCCGACGCTATGTCGAGGACACCCGCGCCGTACGCGCCGGCAGGCCGCGCTTCATCGACAAGATGCCCAACAACTTCAGCCACGTCGGCCTGATTCACGCCATATTGCCGAACGCCAGGATCGTCGATGTCCGCCGGCATCCCATGGACGCCTGCTTCAGCAATTACAAGCAGTACTTTGCCCAGGGTCAGTCCTTCAGCTACGACCTGGAGGACCTCGGGCGCTACTATCGCTGTTATCTCGCCCTGATGGACCACTGGGACGATGTGCTTCCCGGCAGGGTGATGCACCTGCAATACGAGCAGCTGATCCGGGATTCCGAGGACACCGTGCGGCGTCTTCTGGACTACTGCGCACTGCCGTTCGAGGCCGCAACGCTCAACTTTCACGAGAACCGCCGTCCGGTGCGCACGGCGAGCTCGGAGCAGGTGCGCCAGCCGCTCTACGCCTCCGGCGTGGGCTACTGGAAGCGCTTCGCCGGCGAGCTCGAACCGCTGCGCGCGGTCCTCGGGGACTGCCTGGCGCGATTCGCCGCATTCGATTGAAGCGGCGGCGCACCGGGCACCGACGCTGCGATCATTTCCCGTTGAAGTTATAGCTGACGTGCACCCCGATCACGCGCGGCTCGTTCGTCGTCTCGCGGCGGTCGTAGTTGCCCGTGTTGACCAGGATGATGGCGTCCGTGTTCCAGAGATTGGTGACATACCCTTCCAGGGTCCAGGCGCCACCCGGACTCTCGATGCCGAGGCGCACATCCGAGATGTTGTATTCCGGCTCCAGGACGCGCGCCGAGCCTGCCCGGCTGCCGAGCGCGGGATTGGACAGCGCGCGCAGGTCGCTCCACCTGTCGCCCTTGTGCGCGATGTCGTACTCGATGAAGCCGCTCAGGGCCGCGCCGAGGGACCTGTCGTAGCGGACATTTGCGCTGTAGCTGAAATACGGAACGAACGGCAGCGTCTCGTCCGGTACGATCATCTGCGTGAGCACACCGGAGAAGTCGGGCTGCACGCTGGTCAGCCGCGAATCGTTGTAGTTGGCCGTGGCCTGCAGGGTCAGGCCGTCGATGATCCGGTAGGCGATATTCGACTCCGCGCCATAGATGCGCGCGCTGCCGAAGTTGGCATTGAAGGTCGTCGGACAGATGGAATCGTCGAAGATCGGCGCCTGGTAGCCGTTCCAGCGCATGTAATAGAACGCGCCATTCCAGCGCATGCGCCCGTCGAGGAGCCCGGTCTTCCAGCCCACCTCGAAATTGTTGAGCGTGTCCGGCTCGTAGGTGAGCGGCACGCCATTCTGATAGCAGGATGGCGACGCTCCAGCGTTGCTGCCGCCCTGGCGGTACCCCTGGCTGAAGGTCCCGTAGAGAAGCACGTTCTGCGTCGCCTTGAAGGAGAGGCTCGCCTTGCCGCTGAACTTGTGCCCCGATACATCGGTCAGTCCGGAGGGTGTCTTCGGCGTATAGAAGAAGCCGGCCCACTGGTCGCTGGAGCCGAAATCCCATTTGAAGTACCGCATCCCGACGTCGATGTTCCAGCGCTTGCTGAGGTCGAAGCTCAGATCCGCGAATTCCGCCGTGTTGAGCGAGTCGTTGCGGTTGACGCTGCTGTACCACTCATGCGGCAGGGGCGCTGCCGTCCCCGTGTAGTAGTAGCTGTAGTACGACAGCGCGCTCTGGTAGGCCTCGCCATTGGGCTGCATTCCCGGCATGAGGTAATAGGTATCCCATATCTGGCGCGTCTTCTGCCAGTAGAGGCCCGCGAGCCAGTGCCAGCGGCCGCCCGGTTTCGATTGCAGGCGCAGCTCGTTGGACCATTGCTTCGTCCATTGATCGTACGTGTAGTACATGTTCGGCGCCTGGCAGCCGCCATACGGGTCGGTCCCGCCCTGAATCGTCGGGCCGGTCTGACACGTCAGGCTCTGCAGCAGGGCCGACGAATTCTGAAAATAGTCCGGGAACGGATTGTATTGGACGTACTCGGAATATTCGGTGGTGTAGTGGTAGGGATACGTCCAGTACGTCGAGGCGAATACCAGATCTCCGATTCCGACGTCGCCTTCGACGTTCAGATCGTAATCCGTGAAGGAGTCGGAGATGCCCTCGGGCCCGAAATGCGCCACCTCGCGCAGGCCGTAGCGATCCGGGTCCTGTGCCCACGATCCGGAGGTGTTCTGGCGCTGATAGTTGACCGTCAGAACCGCCTTCCAGGAATCGCCGATCTTCTGCGTGAGGGCGGCGCGGCCCCCGTATTGCCTCTCCGTGTTGTAGTCGTTGCGCGCCCACTGCGCATTGCTCGAAACGACCCCGTTCACCCAATCCCGCGTCGCGAGCACGTTGTCGATGTAGCCGCCCTGGTGGACGACGTAACCGGACAGCCGCAGGGCCGTCGTGCCGTTGATCAGCGGCAGGTTGACGAACGCCTCCGCGGTGGTGTCGCTGCCGCCGTGATCTATGCTGCCGTAGTCCAGATCGGTCCCGGCACTGAAGGCGCTCAGGTCGGGCTTGTTGCTGATGACGCGGATGGCGCCCGACATGGCGCCGGCGCCGAAGAGTGTGCCCTGCGGGCCATCGAGGACTTCGATGCGCTCGACGTCATAGAGGTGCAGGTCGGGGATGTAGCCGTAATAGCTGGTCGAGGCGTCGTCGAGGAAATACCCCGTGGTCGAGATGTTCGAGGCGTTCGCGCTGCTGCCGTCGGACACGCCGCGGATGTAGAACATCTGGTCGGTGGGGCCGATGCTCTGGTAGGAGACCGTCGGCATGGCGCGCACGATGTCCTCGAAATGCGTGATGCCCAGGTTCTGGATATCACTGGCGCTCAAGGCCTGGATGGTCTCCGGGATGTCCTGTAGGTTCTCCTCGCGCTTGGTGGCGGTGACGATGACTTCCTGCAGAACCTCGGGTCCCGTGGAATCGCCCGCGGCCGCCGGGTCGGCGAGCGCGGCAGGGACGCGGCCCGCCGCGGCGCCGCACAGGGCGGCTGCGACGGCGATGGCGATCTTCGAGCGAGCACTATTCATACGCCCCCATATCGCGCCTGCTTTTTTGCCAGCTCGACGATAGCATCGACGGGCGGCGCCTGTCTATATGACTATATAAATTTTCCGCGTAGAATTAAATAGCGATATAACTAGACCCTCGCCCGCATGCCTCGCAATCCTCGCTACGACGTCCTATTCGAGCCCGTCAGGATCGGCCCGGTGACCGCCCGCAACCGGTTCTATGCCGTGCCCCACGCGAGCGGCATGACGAACTCGATGCCGCGCATGCGCGCGGCGTTCCGCGAAACGAAGGCCGAGGGAGGCTGGGGCGTCGTATGCACCGGCTACGTGTCCATCGACCCTGGCTCGGACGACGCTCCCCTCCCCTACGCCACGCTCTGGGACGACGATGACGTGCGGTCGCACGCCCTGATGACGGAGGCGGTTCACAGGCATGGTGCCCTCGCCGGCATCGAGCTCTGGCATGGCGGCGGCTGCGTGCTGAATCGGCTCAATCGAACCCCCTCCATGTCTCCGTCGGGAACCGCATGGATGCCGACGCACGTGAGCTACATGGGCCAGCAACGCCCCCGGGTCATGCAGAAGGAGGACATTCGCGATCTGCTCGAGGCGCAGAAGCAGGCCGCGCGCCGGGCGCGCAACGCCGGGTTCGACATCCTCTACGTCTACGCGGGTATGGGATACCTGCCGTACGAGTTCCTGTTGCCGGAGTGGAATCACCGCACGGACGCCTACGGCGGCAGCCTCGGCAACCGGGTGCGTTTCGTCCGGGAGCTGCTCGAAGTAACCCGCGAGGCGGCCGGCGGGCAGTGTGCCGTCGCATTGCGGATCAGCCTGGAGGAGCTGCGCACCCGTCCGAGCGAGCACGCACCGTCGGAAGCGCACGAGGTCGTGCAGAGGCTCAGCGATCTGACGGACCTCTGGGACGTGAAGATGGATTCCGAGACCAGCGACTGCGCGCCCTCGCGCTTCGCGCCCGAGGGCAGCCACGAGCCGGTGATCGCCTTCGTCAAATCGCTCACGGACAAGCCCGTCGTCGGTGTCGGCCGCTTCACATCCCCGGACGCCATGGTCGGGCAGATTCGCCGCGGCGTGCTGGATCTGATCGGCGCCGCGCGGCCGTCGATTGCCGATCCATTCCTGCCGCGCAAGATCGCCGAAGGCCGCGAGGAGGACATCCGCGAGTGCATCGGCTGCAACATCTGCATCTCCAGCTGGCACGACGGTGTGCCGGTGCGCTGCACGCAGAATCCGACCATCGGCGAGGAATGGCGCCGGCAATGGCATCCGGAACGCGTCCCGCCCGCGCGCAGCGGCGCCTCCGTGGTGCTCATCGTGGGCGGCGGTCCGGCGGGCCTCGAGTGCGCGCTGACGCTCGGACGCCGCGGCTACGAGGTCATGCTGGCCGAGGCTGCAGACGAGCTCGGCGGCCGGCTGCGCTTCGAGACCCGCTTGCCGGGACTCGCGACCTGGTCGCGCGTCCTCGACTGGCGGCGCAGTCAGTTGCAGCGTCTCGCGAACGTCAGTGTGTATCGGGGCAATCGCCTGGGCGCCGACGAGATAATCGAGTTGCAGCCGGCGCATGTGGTGCTGGCCACCGGCTCGCTCTGGACGCCTTTGCTGTACTCGCCGCTCGAGGTGCCCGCAGGCACTCTGGACAGCCCCGACGTCTATACGCCCGACGACGTGGCTGCCGGCGTTCCACTCGAGGATCCCGTGGTCGTGTTCGACTTCGACAACTACTACATGGGGTCCACCCTGGCCGAGCATCTGGCAAGGAGCGGCCGCACCGTGAAGTATGTGACACCGTCCGGATGCGTCTCCGCGTGGGCAGTCATGACCAACGAGCAGCCGCAGACTTACCGCGCGCTCTGCGCAGCGCGCGTCGAGCTGCACACGCTGTCGCGCGTCGAGTCCTTCTCCAGCGGCGAAGTGACGCTGGTGAATGTCTTCACCGCCGCGCGGACTCGGCTCCCTTGCCGTGCGCTGGTGATCGTCGGCGCACGCCTGCCGAATGATGCCCTCTATCACATGCTGACGGCCAGGCGCGCAGAGCTCACTGCGGCCGGGATCGCTTCGGTCACGCGCGTGGGCGATGCGCTTGCTCCGGGTGCCATCGCACACGCGGTATACAGTGGTCACCGCTATGCGCGGGAGCTCGAGGCAGGCGAATCCGAGCGCATCGTGAGGCGCGACACACCACTGCGCAGCACGAGCGTCCCGGGGACTGCGACCAATGCGTAAATCGACGGCGGTTCTTCTTCTCGTGTTGGCGGCAGGTCTGGGCCGGGCGCATGGCTATGAGAGCCCATCGCCGCCGCAATACGGTTTCACCCTGGAGCGAGCCGCCATCCCCATGCGCGACGGCGTCACGCTCGCCGTGACGCTCTACATGCCGAAAGGGGCGCCGCAAGGCGCGCGCTTCCCGGCTCTTCTCAACTACCTGCCCTATCGCAAGGATGACGACGAAGCCCAGGAGCAATACGGCCTCTTCAGCTACTTCGCGCGCCGCGGATTCGTGGGCGCGGCAGTCGATATCCGCGGCTTCGGCGCCAGCGGCGGCACGCCGCCCGAGCGCGAGTACTCGGCGCAGGAGCAGGCCGACGGTGCGCAGGTCATCGCCTGGCTCGCCCGGCAGCCGTGGTCGAACGGCAAGGTGGGGATGTTCGGTATCTCGTGGGGCGGCTTCAACTCCATCCAGCTGGCGATGCGCAATCCGCCGGCGCTCAAGGCGATCGTGGCGGTGGCCGCGACCGAGAAGCTGTTCAAGGAGGACGTGCATTACATCGACGGGGTGGCCCACATCGACGAGTTCGAGCTGACCATGGACCTCGGTCAGGGTCGCAGCGGGGCGCCTGATTACAGCCTCGCACCCGATGTCATCGGACCACGCATGAGCTCCAAGCCGTGGTCGCTGACGTACCTCGAGAACCAGCGTGACGGCGCGTTCTGGCACAGCCCGGAGCAGCCGCTGTCGTCCATCCACGTGCCCTGCTTCCTGATCGGTGGGTTGCGCGACGGCTATCGCGACAGCATCCCGCGCATGCTCACGCAAGTCTCCGCCCCGGTGAAGGCTTGGATCGGTCCCTGGAATCATGCGTGGCCGAACGACAGCGACTATGGGCCGCTCTACGAGTGGCGCGGGCAGGCCGTACGTTGGTTCGATTATTGGCTGAAGGGACGGGACACGGGAGTTCTGGCCGACCCGAAGCTGATGATCTACCTGCAGCATGCGTACCCGCCCGGCCCGCAGGATCAGACCATACCCGGCGTCTGGCGCGCCTATGAGGGCTGGCCGCCGCAAGGCACGCACGGGCAGCGGTTATTCCTGCAGCCTGATCACGCGCTGAGCGGCGAGGCAGACAAATCCGGTCAGGACGAGCTGCGCTACGTACCATCCGCCGGCGCGGAAAGCGGCATCTTCTGGTGGGGAGATCTGCACCCAGACATGCGTGCGTTCGACGCGTACAGCCTCGTCTACGACACTCAACCGCTGACGCAGGATACCGCCATCATCGGTTACCCCCACGTCACCTTCAATGCGTCGGCCACTGCACCGCTCGCAGATTGGGTTGCGCGTCTGGAGGACGTAGCCCCCGACGGTCGTGTCACGCTCGTAACTGGCGCGGACTTGAACGGCGCCCAGCGGGACTCCATGGCCGACCCGCAGTCTCTCGATCCCGGCAAGCTCTACTCATTTTCCTTCGACCTGCACCTTGCCTCCTATGTGTTCCCCAAAGGGCACCGCGTCCGACTCGCGCTCGCCAACGCCATGTGGCCGACGCTCTGGCCGACACCCTATGCGATGGAGACCACGGTCGCACTGGGCGGGAAGCAGGCATCCCGGATCGACCTGCCGCGCGTACCGCTCGAGGGTCACGCACCGCCCCCTGCGCTGCTCTCACCTCCGCAGCCGGTCGAGAAGCCGCCGGGCATCACCGGAGGAGGATTCGACTGGCCCGGGTCATACACGGTGCAGCGCGATGAGAACGGCCACGCCCATGTCATCTGGCAAGGCGGATACGACATCCACCATCCGTGGGGTACTTTCCACGATGCGGAAAAGCTCACCTACTCCATCGATGACGCGCATCCAGCCGACGCCAGCGACGTCGGCGACATCGTCAACGTACAGCAAGTCGGTGCTCACACCCTGACCTGGCATGGCCACCTCGCGGTGCGCAGCGATCGAAGCGATTTCCACTATCAGTACACGCGCACGCTGCTGCGGAACGGCAAGGTGGTCATGACCCGAACGTGGACAGAGACGATTCCCCGCGATCATCAATAGGATCAATTGCCACCGATGCGCAGTGTCGCGGTGACGCCTATGGTGCGGGGCCGGCCGCCGGCGCGGCGATCTCAGGACTGCAGAATCACCGCGGCATCGGCTTGCCAGCTCATGTACACCTCATCGCTCCAATCGATCGACCACTCGGAGGTGCGCCGCTCGTTCTGCGCCTGTACGGTGACCAGCTTGCCGCTCGCCATCTTGATCCGGTACGTCGAGCGGTTGCCCAGGTAGCCGAGCTCCCAGACCACCCCGCGCAGCAGGTTGCCGCGGCCGCCTTCCGGCGGCTGTTTGGTGAGCCGGATCTTCTCCGGCCGCAGCGCCACCCAGACGCGCTGGCCGGCCGAGAAACGCCCGACATCGTCGATCATGAGCTCGCACGCGGTCTCGGCGCAGTGCACCGTCACGACGCCGGGCTCGCTCCCCGTCACGGTGCCCTCGAACAGATTGGTCGTGCCGACGAAGTCGGCGACGAAGCGGCTTCCCGGGAATTCGTATATCTCGGAGGGCGTGCCCACCTGCAACACCTTGCCGCGGTCCATCACCGCGATGCGCGTGGCGAGCGCCATGGCCTCATCCTGGTCGTGAGTGACCACGATGAAAGTGATGCCGACCCGGTACTGCAGGTCCATGAGCTCGAACTGCGTCTTCTCACGCAGCTTCTTGTCGAGAGCGGACAGCGGCTCATCGAGCAGCAGGACCTTGGGCCGGCGAATCAGGGCGCGGGCGAGCGCCACGCGCTGGCGTTGCCCGCCCGAGAGCTGGTGCGGCTTGCGCTTGGCGAGATGGCCGAGCTGCACCATCTCGAGCGCCTGCGCGATGCGCTGCTCGCGCTCCGCCTGCGGGATCGGCAGCCTGCGGATTCCGTAGCCGACGTTGCCTTCCACGGTCATGTGCGGAAAGAGCGCGTACGACTGGAACATCATGTTGACCGGACGCTCGTATGGCGGCACGCCGCTCATTTCCACGCCGTCGATGACGATGCGCCCGGTGCTCTGGCGCGCGAAGCCCGCCAGCATGCGCAGCAAAGTCGTCTTGCCGCATCCGGAAGCTCCGACCAGCGCGAACATCTCGCCCTGATAGATGTTGAGGCTGACGTTGTCCACCGCCGTGAATCCAGCGAAGGTCTTGGTCACGCCCTCGATGACGATCTGCGGCCTGGCGTCCGGGTCCGTCCACGGTCGCTCGGTGACGCTCTTGACCGCGGTGCTGATCAACTCAGAAGTCCCCCGGGGGCATCGCGCGCCGCCGCGCCGGTGCAAAGAACGGCCGCTCGACGACATTCGCGCGGACCATCCGCCGCTCCCAGGTGAGCTCCCGGTTGAGGTAGATCTCGGCCCATACCTGCAGGCCGGTGGCGAAATGCGGCGCAGCCAGCATGGCGAGCGCGATGTTGCGCTTGCAGGTGGGCGACCAGGCGGCCGACGTGACGCTGCCGATCTTCCGGCGGCCGCTGCGATCCGCGTAGAGGAGCGCGTGGTGCGCCGGCTTGGTGCCTTCGATATCGAGCCCGACGAGCCGGCGGCGCGGGCCGCGGCCCTGCTCCGCGAGCAGCGCGCGCCGCCCGGTGAAGTGCCCCTTGCCGAAATCGACACACCATCCGAGCCCCAACTCCAGGGGCGAGCGCGCCGTGCCGTTGCGCAGAGTGTGTGCGCTCGAGACGAAATCGACATTCGGCAGCAGGAAGCCCGCCTCGAGCCGGGCAATGTTGAGCGCGCGCGAGCCCACCGGCCTGATGGTGCGGATGCGGCCGGCCTCCATCAGGCCATCCCACAGGCACTCGGCCTCCGCCGGATCCACCCACAACTCGTAGCCCAGATCGCCCGTGAATCCCGTGCGGGAGACCATTATCGCCGTGCCGGCCGCCGTGCCGGCGGCAGCCGCCCGGTCCGGGAGCATGAAGGTGCGGTGCTCGAAGGGCGCGAGCGTCTCGATGCCCTCGAGCCCGAGGGCTTGCAGCACCCAGCAGGAGCAGGGACCCTGCAGCGCCAGCGCCGCGATCTCGGCGGTGACTTCGACGATCCGCACATCGAAGCCGATGCTCGAGTCGAGCAGCCAATCGAGCTGCCGCTCGCCGGTGCAGAGCCGATATTCCTGCTCGCCGAGGCGAAACACGGTACCGTCATCCATCAGACTCCCGGCATCGTCACACCAGACCGCGTAGGCCACCCTGCCCGGCCGCAGCTTCGCGATGCTGCGCGTGACCAACCGATCGAGGAAGCGCGTGGCATCCGGGCCGGCGATCCGGTATTTCACCATCGGCGTCAGGTCATAGAGCGAGGCGCCGTTGCGGATCGCGAAGTACTCCTGCTCGACGGTGCTGAAGACATCGACCGTGGTGTAGCCCGACCAGGGAATGAAGCTGTCGACCTGGCTGAAAGCCCGCATGCGCTCGTGGAACGGCGTGCGCAGCAGCGGCTGACGATAGTGCGGCTCCGTCTCGATGAGCATCTCAGGCCGCCTGCGCGAGGATCTGACGTGCCGCGTTGTGGCCGGCGAGTCCCATCACACCCCCGCCCGGATGACAGCCCGCCCCGCAGAGGAACAGGCCCTGCACCGGCGCGCGGTACTGCGCCGCGCCCGCCACGGGCCGCACCATGAAGAACTGATCGAGTGCCAGCTCCGCGTGATGCCAGTGGCCGCCGCTGATGCGAAACTGCGTCTCGATGTCTTCCGGCGTGAGCAGATCTGCCGCGAGTACCGAGCCGCGCAACCCCGGCGCATGCGCCTCGAGCGTCTGCAGGATCGTTTCGAGGAACTGCTCACGCTGGCCTTCCCATCCCCCGGCAACCCGATACGGAGCATACTGCACCACGGCCGAGAGCACATGCCGGCCGGCAGGCGCCAGACTCGAATCGACGGCGGTCGGCACGATGACCTCGAGCAGCGGAGCCGCCGAGAACTTGCCGTATTTGGCATCGTTGAACGCCTGCTCCACCGCCCTCGGTGATGGCGCAAATACCAACCGGGCCGTAGGCGCGGCGCCAGCCAGCGCGGTGAATTGCGGCATGCGCTGCAATGCGAGATGCAGCTTCGCGGTCATGCCCATGGTGCGCAGGTGCGCCACACGGCGCACGAACCCGGCGTCGAGATGCTCCGCGCCGAGGAGCTGCAGGAAGGTCGTCGTCGGATCGGCGCTCGAAACCACGCAGTCCGCCTCCACGCTCTCGCCCGATTCCAGAACCACGCCCGCCGCGCTGTCCGCCGTCACGATCACTCGCGCCACCGGCGCATCGAAGCGAAGCGCGGCGCCCGCGCTCGCCGCCGCGCCGGCGAGCGCCGCGGTGAGCGCCCCGAGACCGCCCACGGGCTGCGCCAGCGAGGCGGCTGCCCCGCCCCCGGCCGCCAGGCGGTACAACAGCGTGAACACGCTGCCCGGCGACCGCGGCCCGAGGTTGGTGCCGAGCACCGCATCGAAGGCGAGCGCGCCCTTGAGGAGCGGACTCTCGAAGTGCTCATCGAGCAGGTCCTGCACGCACATTCCGGCGATGCGCAGCAACTCCCTCATGTCGGATCGACCCAGCAGCCGCAGCTTCGCCCCGAGGCCGAGAAGGGTGAGCCGGTCGCGCCACGCGCGCGAGCCCAGCCGCGGCGGCACCGCCTCGAGAAGCGGCCGCAGCGCCCCCGCGAGCCGCCTCATCCTGGCCGCGTACTCCCGGTATGCGTGCGCGTCAGCCTCACCGAGCTGCTGCGCAGCCGCGCCCGGGTCTGCCGGGATCCGCAGGGCGCCCGCCGCCGACAAGGCGATGGTCGGCATCCTCTCGGCCGCCATCCGCAAGCCGTGATCCGCGAGTCGCAGCTCCTGAAGCAGCCATCCGGGCATCAGATGCAGCAGATGAGCGCAACCCGACACCCGAAAGCCGGGCGCGAATTCCCTGGTGCCTGCCGCCCCGCCCGGCCGCTCGGCCGCCTCCACGACTAACACGCGCTTGCCGGCGCGGGCCAGATAGGCCGCGCAGATGAGCCCGTTGTGTCCGGCGCCGATGACGATGCAGTCGTAGCGCGAGGCACTCACCGCCGCAGGTCCCCGAGGATCCTGGTCGCAGCGTTGGCGCCGGGCGCGCCCATGACCCCGCCGCCGGGGTGGGTGCTCGAGCCGCACATATAGAGGCCTCTGATCGGCGAGCGGTACTGGGCGTAACCCGGAATCGGGCGGTTGAAGAGGAGCTGGTCGAAAGTCAGCTCGCCCTGGAAGATGTTGCCCTCGGTGAGGCCCACCTCGCGCTCGATATCGTGCGGCGTGCGGATCTCCGCGTGCAGGATGAGGTCACGAAAGCCGGGGCTGTGCTCGGCGATGGAATCGAGCACCGTGCGGCCGAAGCTCGCGCGTTTTTCATCCGTCCAGGGGCCGTCGGCGAGCGCGTACGGACAGTACTGCACGAACACGGACATGTAGTGTTTGCCCGGGGGCGCCATGGTGGGATCGATCTGCGTCGGAATCAGGATGTCGAGATACGGGCGCTGCGACCAGCGGCCCTCCTTCCAGTCGTCATAGGCGCGCTCCAGCATGTCGATCGAGTCGGTCACGTGCAGATCGCCGCGCACACAGGGGGCGCCGGCGGGAATGGCCGGAAATCGCGGCAGATCGTCGAGCGCGATGTTGAGCTTGCCCGAGGAGCCGCGGATCTTGAACTGCCGCACGCGCTCGAGGAACTCCTGCGGCAGGTCGGCCGGGTCCACGGCCTTGAGGAAGGTGCGCCGCACGTCCATGTTGGATACGACGAGCCTCGCCGGGATCTCCTCACCGCCCTCGAGCACCACGCCCAGCGCGCGTCCGTTGCGGCTCAGGATGCGCTCGACGGGCGCATCGCAGCGGATCGAGCCGCCGCTGGCGGTGAGCGCGGCGGCGAGCGCCTGGGTGATCGCGCCCATGCCGCCGCGGGCGAAGCCCCAGGCCCCGACCGTGCCGTCGATGCTGCCCATGTAATGGTGCAGCAGCACATAGGCGGTGCCGGGCGAGCGCGGACCCAACGCCGTGCCGATGATCGAGCTGCCGGCGAGATGCGCCTTGACGATCTCGCTCTCGAAGTACTCATCGAGAAGGTCCGCGCAGGAGAGCGTCCAGAAGCGCAGCGTCTCGTACATCTGCTCCTCGCCGAGGCGGCCGAAGTGCCGTCCGAGATACAACAGCTCGCGCAGGTCGCGGGGCTTGAAGGACGTCGGGTCGGGAGGCGCCCGCAGCAGCAGCGGCTTGATGAACTTGCAGTGCCGCAGCATGTCGCGGGCGAACCTGTCGTAGGCTTCCGCATCGCGAGGCGAGTGTCGGGCGATCTCGCGCCGCAGCGCATCGTGATTGTCGTAGAGGGCGAGGTGCCCGCCGTTGCGCATCAGCGTGCAGCCGCCTTCGTAGGGAATGATCTGCAGGCCATAGCCGGGCAGATCGAGCGCGCGGATGATCTCCGTGCGCAGCAGACTGCAGACATACGAGCAGTTGGAATAGGTGAAGCCGTCGTACAGCCGCCGGCTCACCGCGGCGCCGCCGATGTAGGGATTGCGCTCCAGCACCTGGACCTTGAGGCCCGCGCGCGCCAGAAAGCACGCCGCCACCAGGCCGTTGTGCCCGGCGCCGACCACGACGACATGCGGCCGGCCGCGGCCGTCGTGGCCCTTGCCGAGCCGCTTCCAGGGCGCGAGGCTCATGCTCACCCGCCCGCCTGGCGCCGCCCGCCGAGCGTGCTCAGAGTCTTGTCGATCGCCACCTCGAAGGCCGCGAGCGTCTGTTTCAGACAGGCATCGTCATGCGCCGCGCACACGAACCACGGCTCGCGCGAGTCCGGCTCGCAGAGCACCCGCTCATCGTGCAGTACCTTCGCCGCGGCGTCATAGAACGTATAGTCGCTGCCCTTCCAGTCGCGGTAGTTGCGCGGCGGCTCGTGCGCGAAGTAGAGCCCGCTCATCGAGGGGTGGCCGACGAAGCTGTGCGCGATGCCGCGCGACTTCAGGAGGGTGCTCATCCCCTGGCGCAGCGCGGTCCCGTAGCCTGCGATGTGCTCGAGCGCGTCGGTCTCGTCGAGTATCTGCAACGTCCGCTCGGCCGCGGCCAGCGATACCGAGTGCGCGGTGTAAGTGCCGCCGTGGGCGACACCGCGCCCGATCTTGCGCATGACCTCCTCGCGTCCGGCGAGCACCGAGATCGGATAGCCGTTGCCCATGGCCTTGGCGAAAGTGCAGAGATCGGCCTTCACCCCGTACAGCTCCTGCGCGCCGCCGCGCGCGACACGGAATCCCGTCTTCACCTCGTCGATGACGAGGAGCACGCCGTAGCGGTCGCAAAGCTCGCGGGCGGCGCGGATGTAGGCGGGGTCGGCCGCGATCCCCAGGCAGTTGCCCATGATGGGCTCGATGAGCAGGCACGCGACTCTGTCCGCATGCCGCTTCAGCACGTCCTCGAGCTGGTTGGCATCGTTGGCCTGCACGAAATGCGCGAAGCTGCGCGTGCTGAGGGGAATGCCCTCGCTATACGGATAGACCACCGGGTCGCCGACCTGCGTCCACTTGTCCATGGGCGTGTACCACATGGCGGCGTCGAAGAGGCCGTGGTAGCTGCCCTCCAGGATGACATAGTCGTCCTTGCCGGTGTAGGCGCGCGCGAGACGCAGCGCTGCCATGACTGCCTCCGTGCCGGAGTTGGAGAAGCGCACCAGCTCCGCCGCCGGGACCATCTTGGAGATGCGCTGCGCGACGTAGTACTCGCGCTCCGTCGAGAGCGCAAAAACGCCGCCGACCTGCATGCCCTCACGGGCGGCCTCGTCCACTCGAGGATCGGCGTGCCCGAGGATCGCCGGTCCATAGCCGAGGCGATAGTCAATGTATTCGTTGTCGTCCAGATCGACGATCCGGGCGCCGCGTCCGTACTTCACGTAGATCGTGCGGTCCTCGCCCCAGAAACGGAAGTTCGAGGCGACTCCCAGCGGCATCCGGGTGAGCGCCCGCCGGTAGTGAGCGTGGCTCTTCGCGAGTACTCGGGACATGCCCCCTCCTGCGCCTGCGGTTGAACGTCTGGGGCGCAACGGTAGCACCGCCGCAAGCGCGAGTCTATATGATCATATAGATTTTTGCGCTAGAATTGAATGACTATATAAATTCAGCCGTGAGAGTCTTCCATGAGCTCATCCGTCGCCGGCCGGCCGGCCGCTCCCCCGACGCTGCCGCGTGCCCTGCCCGCTTGGGTCTACCGCCACGCCGAGATGACCGGCCTCGAGATCGAGCGGATCCTGGCGCCGAGCTGGCAGATCGTCTGCCACGTCAGCGCCATCCCGCAGCCGGGCGATTTCGTGACTTTCGACCTGGGAACCAACGGCGTGGTGGCGCTGCGCGACTCGCAGGGCGAGATCCGCGCGTTTCACAACGTTTGCCGCCACCGCGGAGCGCGCATTCTCGACGGCTCCGGGCACTGTCCCGGCGCGATCACGTGCCCCTATCACGGTTGGTCCTACCGCCTGAACGGTGAGCTGCGCGGCATCACCGAGCGCGACAGCTTCCCCGGCATCGAACGCTTGCAGTGGGGACTGAAGCCGGTGCGCTCGCAGGTGGCGTTCGGTTTCGTGTTCGTCTGCCTCGCGGGCGATCCGCCGCCGGTGGCGGAAATCTGGGGCGAGCTGGCCGCCGAGCTGGCGCCGCATCGCATCGCGGACATGCAGCCCGTCGGCCCGATGTACATCGAGCACTGGGACTGCGACTGGAAGCTCGCGATGGACAACTACCTGGAGTCGTACCACGTGCCCATCGGCCATCCGGGGCTCTTCCGCATGTTCACTCCCGATTACGAGGACCAGGTGCTCCTGCCGAGCGGTGTGGCGCGCGGCATCAGCCGTCTGCGCGAGCGGCCCTCGAGCCGCTGGAGCGAGCGGCTCTACCAGAGCCTGGTGGTGCCGACGGTCGTGGAGCTTCCACAGGAGCAGCGGCGGCGCTGGAGCTTCTACAGCATGCTGCCCAACATCGGCATCGACATCTTTCCGGAGCAGATGGACTTTTTCCAGGTGCTGCCGTGCGGTCCCGGCAAGTGCACCATCCGCGGCGGCTCGTTCGCGCATCCGGACTCGCGGCGCGAGATGCGCGTGCTGCGTTATCTCGGCGCACGCATCAACAGGCAGGTCCAGCGCGAGGATGAGTTTCTCTGCGACCGGGTGCAGCGCGGGCTCGGCTCGCGCTCCTATGAGCCCGGACCGCTGTCGCGGCTCGAGAGCTGCATGCTGCAGTTCCACGACCTGCTGCGCAGCCGGATTCCCGAAGTGCGCGAGCCGCATGCGCCCGCGCGGTTCGCCTAAGCGCGCGTGTCGCCCGCCTGCGTGAGAAGCGGCAGCAGGGTGGCAACCGAGCGCCTGAACTGCGCCAGCGCGGCCGAAACCGCGCCTGCCGCCGGCTGCGGGAGTGATGCCGCGAGTCCCCGCTGGGTCGACTCCGCAAGCGCAATCTGCTGGCTGAGCGGCTGGCTTGCGCCGCGACGGGTGGACGCTGTCCGCCGGCCCGCGCCGCGCCCCGCCCGCAGCTGCAGCCGAATGAGGCAGGAGCGGTCCGGCCCGTCGGGCACGACCTGCAGAATCTGCGCGCCTGCCGCGGCGAGGTCGAGCAGTTGATTCGGCGGCAGAAAAACACGTCGCGGCGCATCGCTCTCGAGCCATTGCTCGACCAGCACCTTCCAGTTGGCCGCCACGGCGATCTGCTCCACCCGACCCGGCCGCAGGTCTGGCCACTCGGCCGGCCACTGCGCGGCGACGCTCGCGACCGCTGCGCCCCCAGCCTGGGGCGAGCGTGCAAGCAGCAGCGGGCCCGCTCGTGTCATCTCGAGCGAAGTCAGATCGCTAGGAGTCACGCCCTCGAGCTGCCGCCCGTCCGGTGCGTGGGCCAGGTCATGAACACCGACGAGCACGCGCTCCCAGGGCCAGCTCGCCGTCACGGAATCGCCGGGCTTCCCGGGCGCTGCCGTGTAACCCACCACCTGCCACGCCGGTCGCAGCAAACGCTCGCGCTCGAGCGCGAGGAGAGGTCCACTCGCATACGCCCACGCGGGCAGCTCCGCCCCGGCAGCCGGCGCGCTGCCCGCGGCAAATCTGCCCGGGAACACCGAGCGCAGATAGGCGAGCGAGCGCTCGCGCGCGGCGGCGCGGTCGATGCTTTCTTCGCTCTGGAAGGCGAACCCCTGCCACAGCACCTCGAGCACGCCGATCAGCCCGAGCGCAATGCCGTCGGCATCGAGGTGCCGCGCGCCGGTGTCGGCGATCATGCGCTCCATCAGCTCTCCCACCAGCACCGCGAAGTCCTCGTCCTTCTTGCCGCAGAGGTCGAGGTACTCCTGGCGGGAGCTCGCCTCACCCCAGAACGAGTACCACACCGAGATCTTGCGGGTGCTCGCGATCTCCGGATCGAGATAGAGGTCGACGAGCAGCTCGAGCGCGCGCACCGGGGAGTCCTTGAGGCGCCCCACCGGCACGAGCACCCGTTCCTCGAACTCCGCCGCCAGGTACCCCAGGGAAGCCACCAGCATGGCGTCCTTGGAGTCGAAGTAGAAGCGCACGATTCCCGGCGAGAGATCGGCGATGGCGACGACCTTCTCCACTGTCGTGCGCGACGGTCCATACAGATGCAGAGCGGCGATGCAAGCATCGATCAGCCGCTGCCGCTGGCGGGAGCCGCGCGCACGGCCGCCGCCCGGCTCGGCCCCAGCGGCTGCAGTGGCGGCTTGACGTTGGGTTGACACGGTGCTGAGTTTAGCCTGCACTATGGCGAAAGGGGGCGACGATTAGCACGACCATCCTGCACCGGTCGGGAAATACGTGGCGCTGGCTCATCATCCTGCCGCCGCTCCTCTTCCTGCTGGTCTTCTTCCTGGTGCCGTTCTTCTTCACCCTGAAGATCAGCTTCGCCGACTCGGTGATCCGCATCCCGCCGTTCACCGACATCGTGACGCACACTCCGGGCCATCACCTGCGGCTCACTCTGAGCCTCACGAGCTTTCGCTACCTCTTCACCGATGAGCTGTACGGGCTCGCCTACCTCTTCTCGCTGCGCACCGCGCTCCTCTCCACGCTGGTCTGCCTGTTGCTCGGCTACCCGATGGCGTACGCGATCGCACGGGCGCCGCGCGCGACCCAGAACATCCTGTTGCTGGTCGTCATCCTGCCCTTCTGGACGTCCTTCCTCCTGCGCGTATACGCGCTCGAGGCGATCATCGACAACGACGGCCTGCTCAACACGGTGTTGCTGCGGCTGGGGCTCATTTCCCATCCGCTCATCATCATGCGCACCAACCTGGCGATCTACATCGGCATCATCTATTCGTATCTGCCGTTCATGGTGCTGCCCCTGTTCGCCACACTGGAGAAGCTCGACCGCAGTCTCCTCGAGGCCGCCGCCGACCTCGGCAGCCAGCCCTGGCGGGCCTTCCTCGAGATCACCCTGCCGCTGTCCATGCCCGGCGTCATCGCCGGCTCGCTGCTGGTGTTCATTCCGGCCGTCGGCGAGTTCGTCATCCCGTCGCTGCTCGGCGGCCCCGGCAACCTCATGATCGGCCGGGTGATGTGGGATGAGTTCTTCGGCAATCACGACTGGCCGGTCGCCTCTGCCGTAGCGATCGCCTTCCTGGTGCTGCTCGTGGGTCCGATCGCGATCTACCAGCACGTGAGCGGCCGGCAGGTCGAGGGCTGAGCGCCGTGGACCAGCGCTACCCGCCGCTTCTCGTCTCGGTCCTCTGCATCGGCTTCGCGGTGCTCTATCTGCCCATCCTGGTGCTCATCGGCTTCTCCTTCAACGCATCGCCGCTGATCAGCGTTTGGGGCGGCTTCTCCACCGGCTGGTACGTGGCGCTGCTGCACAACCGCGAGCTCCTCGATGCCGGCTTGCTGTCGCTGGAAGTCGCGATCACCGCCTCGACGGGCGCGGTCGTCCTCGGCACCCTGGCGGCGATCGCGCTGGTGCGTTTCGCCAGATTCCCGGGAAGGCTGCTGCTCTCCGGCATGGTCACCGCGCCCCTGGTCATGCCGGAGGTCATCACCGGCATCACCCAGCTCATGCTCTTCGTGTCGCTGCTGCAGACGTTCTCCTGGCCGCACCGGGGATTCCTCACGATCGTCCTCGCCCACGTCACGTTCTGCATCGCGTACGTGACGGTCACGGTCCAATCGCGCCTGCAGGGCGCCGACCGCTCGCTCGAGGAGGCAGCCATGGATCTCGGCGCCGGCCCCGCCCGGGCGTTCCTCGAGGTCACCCTGCCGCTCATCTCGCCCGCCATCATCTCGAGCTGGCTGCTGTCCTTCACGCTCTCGCTCGACGATCTGGTCATCTCGAGCTTCGTCACCGGCCCAGGGGCCAACACCCTGCCGATGCTGATTTACTCCAAGGTCAAGCTGGGCGTGAGCCCCGACATCAACGCGCTCGCCAGTCTGATCATCGCCGCCGTCGGAACCTGCGTCGTCATCGCCGGCTGGCTCATGCGCCGGACCGAGCAGCGCCACGAGCTCGAGAGGCGGATGGCGGAGCGTTCGGACGAGGGCACCGCGGGGGCCGCGCCGGCATCGGCCTTGCCGCAACCGCAGCCGATCAGATCCCCGTCTTGACCTTCATCCAGATGCGCGTCCGCAGCCGCTCCAGCTCCGCGGAAACTTCTTTCGAGCGGTACAGCCTCGCTTCCAGTTGCGGCGTCGGGTAAATCGTGGGGTCATGCAGGATATTCGGATCGACATACGGGTTGGCCGCGAGATTGTCGTTGCCGTAGTGGATGTCATTGGTGACTGCGGCGATGACCCTGGGCTCCATCAGGTAATTCAGCCATTCCAGCGCCGCCTGCGGATGCGGCGCGCCCGCGGGTATCAGCCAGGCATCGAACGATAGGCCGGAACCCTCCCGCGGCACGGTGAACGCCAGATTGACATGGCTTCCCGCCGCGCGCGCCCGAGCCTCCGACACCGCATAATCCGCCGAATATGACATGGAGATACAGAAATCCCGATTGATGAGTCCGTTCATGTACTCCTCGGAGTCGAATGCGCGGATGTAGGGGCGCACGGAGAGGAGCAGCTTCTCGGCCTCGAGGTAGTCCTCGGGCCTGGTGGTATTCGGGTCGAGGTGCAGGTAGTTGAGCGCGAGCTGCAGCACATCCTCGGCCGAGTCGAGGAACGAGACTCCGCAGTCCTTGAAGCGGGAGATCACCTGCGGCTTGAAGAGCATGTCGAGGCTGTCGACGGGCGCGTCGGGCATGCGGGCGTGGATGGCGTCGACGTTGTAGGCGAAGCCGTTTACGTGCCGCATGTAGGGGACCGCGTAACGATTGCCGGGGTCTGACGGGGCAATCAGGGCGAGGACGTGCGGGTCGAGGTTCTTCCAGTTGGTGAGCCTGGCGCGATCCAGCGGCTGGTAGACGCCGGCCTTGATCTGGCGGGAGAAATAATCGGCGGAGGTGGTCACCACGTCGTATCCGGCGTCACCTGCGAGCAGCTTGGCCTCCAGCTCCTCATCCGCATCGTAGGTGTCGTAGACGACCCGGATGCCGGTTTGCTTCTCGAAGTTCTCTACTGTGTCCTTGCCGATGTAGTCGGCCCAATTGTAGACGTACAGCACTCGGTCGTTGTGGGTGTGGGGCGAGACCGAATGGCCGCAGGCGCTCAGAGCGATAATCATGGCAAGGAGGACGGCGGTGCGTCCCCGTTTCGCGGGCTGGCGCAGCATCACCGGCTGCTCTACAGCTTGACCATGATATGACGTGCGATCGTATAGTCATCGAGCGCGAATACAGAAAGATCCTTGCCGTATCCCGATCGCTTGAAACCGCCGTGCGGCATCTCGCTGATGGTCAGGAAATGAGTGTTGATCCAGGTAACGCCGTACTGTAGACGAGCGGCCACCTGCATGGCGCGGCCGACGTCGCGTGTCCAGATCGAAGAGGCCAGGCCATATTCGGAATCATTGGCCCATTTGATGGCTTCTTCCGCGTCGCTGAAGCGCGTGATGGAGATGACGGGGCCGAACACTTCCCGCTGCACGATCTCGTCGTCTTGCCGGGCGCCGGCGATGATGGTCGGCTCGTAAAAGTAGCCGCTTCCTGTGCGTGGTCGCCCGCCGGTGGTGACCTCGATGTGAGGAAGGGCCGCCGCGCGGTCGACGAAACCTGCCACTCGGTCGCGCTGGGACGAGGAGATCAGGGGTCCCATTTCGACTCCGGCCTCCCGCGGGGTACCGACTTTGATGCTGCTCACGGCGCTCGTGAGATCGGCTACCAGGCGATCGTGGATGCCGGCGCCGGCGTACAGACGGCAGGCGGCGGTGCAGTCCTGGCCCGCGTTGTAGTAGCCGAAGGTGCGGATGCCGGCGATGACGCTCTCGAGATCGGCGTCATCGAAGACCAGGACGGGGGCTTTGCCGCCGAGCTCGAGGTGGGTGCGCTTGAGGTTGCCGGCTGCGGCCGCCAGCACCTTTTGGCCGGTCGATACGTCTCCGGTCAGGGAAACCATGCGCACGCGGGGGTGGGAGACCAGCGTCCTGCCGACGGGCTCGCCGCGTCCACAGATCACGTTGACTACTCCTGCGGGCAGCAATTCCGCCAGCGTCTCGGCGAGCTTCAGTGCGGTGAGGGGCGTCTGTTCGGACGGCTTCAGCACCACTGTGTTGCCCGCCGCGATGGCCGGCGCGATTTTCCAGGCCGCCATCATCAATGGGTAGTTCCAAGGCGCTATCGAAGCCACGACGCCGATGGGATCGCGGCGAATGAGGCTGGTGCAGCCGGGCAGGTACTCGCCAGCCACGGGCCCCACGGGTGTGCGACACGCGCCGGCGTAGAAGCGGAACACGTCCGCAATCGCCGGAATCTCGTCGGCCAGCACTGCCGCGAGCGGCTTGCCGGTGTTCTGGGACTCGATCGCGGCGTACGCGGCGGCATCGCTTTCCAGGCGGTCGGCGATGCGCAACAGCGTGGCGCCGCGGTCCTTCGGTGTCGTTGCCGCCCATCCGGGAGAGGCACGCTCGGCGGCGGCCACGGCCGCGTTCACCTGCTCGGGGGTGGCCGCGGCCACGGCTGCGAACCTCGCTCCGGTCGCAGGGTCCAGGATGTCTTCCTGCGGTCCCTGCCCCGAGAGGAGCCGGCCATCGATCAACATCTGCGTCTGCATGATCGCCTCCACCGAGTACGGGCGGCCGCCGCGGCACGGCATGCGTGCAGTCGCTTGCGGCCGCCGCGGGCTTATTTTATTATCACGTTCATAATATCAAAACGCGCGCGAGCAGCCATATGAATTCCGACGTCATCATCACTTGTGCGGTTACCGGGGATGATACCAAGGTCACCCGCAACCCCCACTGCCCCATCAGCCCGGCGCAGATTGCCGATTCCGCGCTGGAAGCGGCACGAGCCGGCGCCGCCATCGTACATATCCATGTACGGGATCCGGAGACGGGCGCCTTCAGTATGGCCACGCGCCACTACCGCGAGGTCGTCAAGCGCATCCGCGAGAGCGGCGTCGATGTCATCGTCAATCTGACCTGCGGCATGGGCGGGTACATCTGCGTGGGCGAGCGCGGGCTCGAGGATACTCCCGCCCCGGGCACCGACTTCGTCAGCCAGGAAGAGCGGATGCGCCATGTCATCGAGCTGTGCCAGGAGGGCCTCTACCGGCCCGACATCGCGACGCTCGACTGCGGCAGCCTCAATTTCGGCGACGGCAACCGCGCCTATGTCTCGACGCCCGACTACCTGCGCCGCGGTGCCGCCATCCTGCGCGACCTCGGCGTCAAACCGGAGCTCGAGGTGTTCGACACCGGCAATCTCTGGTTCGTCAGGCAACTCGTCAAGGAAGACCTCATTCCGGCGCCCGCGCTCATCCAGCTGTGCACCGGGATAGCCTACGGCGTACCGGCCGATACCGGGCATCTGCTCGCGATGGTGAATACGCTCCCCGCGGATTGCGTGTGGACGTCCTTCGCCATCGGACGCATGCAGATGCCGTGGGTCGCACAGTCGATATTGCTCGGCGGCAACGTTCGCGTCGGGTTGGAGGACAACCTCTACTTGAGCCGTGGTGTGTACGCGAGCAATGCGCAGCTGGTCGAGAAGTCGCGTACGATCATCGAGGCGATGGGAGCCCGCGTACTCGCTCCGGCGCAGGCCCGTGAGCGCCTGAAGCTGCCGTGAGCGGGGTGCCTATCTATCGCACGCGCATTGCGCCGGAGTGGATCGACTATAACGGCCACGTCCGGGATGCATACTACGGCCTCATCGCCAGCTATGCCTCCGACAGCCTGATGGACCAGCTCGGGCTCGACGCACACTACCGGGAACAGTCCGGCTGCACCCTCTACACCCTGGAGATGCACACGCACTATCTGCGGGAAATCGGCGCCGATGACAGCGTGGAGGTGCGGGCCAGAGTCCTCGGCGCCGACGCGAAGCGGATCCACGCCGCTCTGGAGCTCGTTTGCGCCGGGAGCCAGGAAACGGCCGCCACGTGCGAGGTCATGCTGCTGCACGTTTGCCAGACTCCAACCGTGCGCACGGCGCCCTTTCCGCAACACGTGGCGGTCGCGATTGCCGAGTTGCAGCGCGCAACCGCGGCCATGCCCGCCTCCGGGCCCGGCTCCCGCCGCATGGAATTGATCAGCCGCTGACGTATGCCGGAGGACGACCCGAAAGGCGCCGCAAATCTACAGCGCCTGCTGGCGCCGCGGCACATTGCCCTGGTCGGCGGGCAGTGGGCGGATTTCGCCGCGGCGGCGGCGCGAGCGATCGGTTACGGCGGCGAAGTGTGGCGCGTTCACCCCAGCCGACCGTCGAGCCCCGAGAGCCGCTATTTCCGCTCGGTCGAGGAGCTCCCCGAGCCGCCGGATGCCGCGTTCATCGCCGCTCCCAACCACGAGGTGCCGGCGATCGCCGCCGCTCTGGCGCGCCGCGGCGCGGGTGGCTTCGTGTGCTTCGCGGCCGGCTTCGCGGAGACCGGCACAGCCGAAGGTCAGCGCCTCGACGCCGCCCTCGACAGCGCCGCGGGCGCGCTGCCCTACTTCGGCCCCAATTGCTACGGCTTCATCAATCTCTTCGACGGCGCGGCGCTCTGGCCCGACCAGGTGGTCGGCGCGCGCCCCGCACGGGGCGTGGCACTCATCTGCCAGAGCGGCACCGTCGCGATCAATCTGCTCTACAACAAGCGCTCGCTGCCGATCGGCTATCTCATCACCACCGGCAACCAGTCGCGGCTTGCCGTCGAGGACCTGATCGACAGGCTGACGGATGATCCCCGGGTCAGCGCCTTCGGCCTCTACATCGAAGGCATCAAGGATGTGGCGAGCTTCGCCCGGGCCGCCGACAAGGCACGCGCGGCGGGTAAGCCTATCGCGCTGATCAAGGCGGGCCGCACCGAGGCCGCGGAGCGTACCGTTCGCAGCCATACGGGCTCGCTGGCCGGCGCGGACGGCGCGTTCGACGCCTTCTGCCGGCAAGCGGGGATTGCACGCTGCGATTCGCTCGCGACACTCTGTGAGACCCTGAAGGTGTTGCATGCCGGCGGACCGCTGTTCGGACGACGGATGCTGATCATGGGCGCCTCCGGCGGCGACATGGCGATGACGGCCGATGCCGCGAGACATCTCACGCTCGAGTTTCCGCCGTTTTCACCCGCAACGACCCGGCAGTTGCGCGATCTTCTGTCCGACCGGGTGACGGTCGCCAATCCCTTCGATTTTCATACTCATGTCTGGTTCGACAAGCCGCGACTGCACTCGCTCTTTGCGCTCGCGCACGGCGCCGGCTATGACTCGGTCGGCTTCATGGTCGACTGTCCGCCGGAGGACCAGGCAGACCCCGCCGCTTATCTTGCCGTCATCGAGGAGTTCATCGCCACATACCCGGGCCTGCCCGCACGCGCGGCCGTCGTCAGTTCGCTGCCGGAATCCATTTCCGCCGGCACACGGGCCCGATGTCTCGCCGCTGGAGTCATGCCGCTGCAAGGCCAGCGGGAGGCCCTGGAAGCACTCGATCACGCCGCATCGATCGGGGCCGCCTGGGCTCGAGGCGCGGCGGTGGAGCTCTGCCGGCCGCGCCGGCACAGCCCGCACGAGGGCGAGGACGGCCGCGCGCGTGGCAAAACTCTCCCCGAGCACGAGGGCAAAGCAACCCTCGCCGCGTACGGTGTCCCGGTACCGCGCTCGCGCATCGTGACGCCCGACAAAGCCGCAAGCGCCGCCCGCGCCCTCGGCTTTCCCGTGGTCATGAAGGCTGCCGGGGCATTCGAGCACAAGTCGGATATCGGCGGCGTGATCCTCAATGTGCGCACGGCCGCCGAGGCGGCCGCTGCCGGCGAGCGCCTGGCAAGCATCTCGGACAGTCTCATCGTCGAGGAGATGGTGACCGATGCGGTCGCGGAAGTCCTGGTCGGCATCACGGTCGATCCGCAGTTCGGCGCTCTGCTCCTATTGGGCGCGGGCGGGGTGCTCGCCGAGCTGCTGCGGGACACCGCAACTCTGTTGCCGCCGTTCACCGCCGCCGCCGCTCAGGCAGCGCTCAGCCGACTCGGCATCGGCAGGCTTCTCGGCGGCTACCGGGGCCGGCCGCCTGGTGACCTGCCCGCGCTGGTGCGCACCATATTGGCCTGCGCGCGCTACGCGGAGGACAATGTGGATCGATTGCTGGAGCTCGACCTCAATCCTGTGATCGTGCGCCCCGCCGGATTCGGCGTCGTGGCCGTCGATGCGTTGATTCGCCTCACCGAGGAGAGTTGAAATGACCGAAGTCAGCGAGCGCGGAATCCGTACCCGCACCACGGGCGCCGTCCTCGAGGTCACCCTCGATCGCCCCAAGGCCAACGCCATCGATCTGGCCGCGAGCCGCAGGCTGAACGAGGTCTTCAGCGCATTCCGCGACGACCCGGCGCTGCGCGTCTGCATCGTCACCGGCGCCGGGGACCGTTTCTTCTCTCCCGGCTGGGACCTCAAGGCCGCGGCGGCCGGCGAGCGCTCGGACGAGGACTGGGGCAGCGGCGGCTTCGGCGGCCTCAATCATCCGCGTAATCTCGACAAGCCGCTCATAGCCGCCGTCAACGGCATCGCCTGCGGCGGCGGTTTCGAGCTCGTGCTCGGTTGCGACATCATCGTGATGGAGGAGCACGCGCGCTTCGCACTGCCCGAGATCAACGTCGGCGTGCTGGCCGATGCCGGCACCATCAAGCTGCGGCGGCGCATTCCCTACCACGTGGCGGTGGAATTCCTCATGACCGGCCGCTGGATGGACGCCACCGAGGCGAAGCACTGGGGGCTCGCCAATCATGTCGTGCCCCAAGGGCAGTCCGTAGCCAAGGCGCGGGAGATCGCCGCCCAGCTGGCCGCGGGCCCACCGCTGCTCTTCCCCGCGATCAAACAGCTGCTGCGCCATACGGAGATGGTCCCCGAGCATCAGGCCTTCGAGCTGCACGACGGTCTGGATGCCGTGCAGCGCGTGATCCGATCGGAAGACCTCAAGGAAGGCGCGCGCGCCTTCACGGAGAAGCGCAAGCCGCAGTGGCAGGGTCGCTAGCGGCCCCTGCCCGCTTCGTCAGCCGCCGAGCGGCCGCAGCAGCGCCCGCGAGATGATATGGCGCTGCACCTCGCTGGTGCCGTCCCAGATGCGTTCGATGCGCGCGTCGCGCCAGATACGCTCGAGCGGCATCTCCGTCATGAGTCCCATGCCACCGTGAATCTGCAGGGCCTCGTCCGCAACCATCGCCAGCATCTCCGTTGCCTTCAATTTTGCAATCGCCATATCCATGTCCGTGGCGCTCTTCTCTCCGAGCTTCCAGGCAGCTTCCAGCGTCAGCAGCTCCGCCGCGCGCAGCTCCATCGCCATATCCGCCAGCTTGAAGCCCACACCCTGGAACTTGCCGATCTGCTGTCCGAACTGCGTGCGGTCGACCGCCCACTGCTTGGCGAGCTCGAGTGCCCGCTCGGCGCGCCCGAGACAGTTGGCCGCGACCTGCAGGCGCGTGGCGCCGAGCCAGGTGTTGGCGACCTCGAAGCCTTTGTGGACTTCGCCCAGCACGGCGGACTTCGGCAGCCGGCAGTCGGTGAACCGCAGGATGCTGTTGGTGTAGCCGCGGTGGGAGACGTTCTTGTAGCCGGGCAGCACCTCGAAGCCGGCTGTGCCCTTGTCGACCAGGAATGCCGTCATCAGCCGCCGCACGCCGCGCGCCGTGCGCTCCTCGCCCGAAGCGGCGAACAGGATGGCGAAGTCGGCATGATCGGCGTGACTGATGAAGTGCTTGGTGCCGTTGATGACGAAGTCCCCGTCCTGCAGTACCGCGCTGGTCTTCATGCCGCGCAGGTCGGAGCCCGCCTGCGGCTCGGTCATGGCGAGACACTCGACGCGCTCGCCGCGCACGGTCGGCAGCAGATACCGCTCGCGCTGCTCGCCCTCGCAGGCCAGCAGGATGTTGGAGGGCCGTGCGACGCAGGAATATTGCAGTACGTAGCTCGTGCGGCCGAGCTCCTTCTCGTAGAGCACCCAGGTGACCGGATCGAGTCCGGCGCCCCCCACTTCCGTCGGCATGTTGGCGGCATAGAGGCCCGCGGCGATCGCCTTCGCCTTGAGCTCGCGCAGCAGCTCCTCGCGCAGGCGCCCGGTGTCCTCCACCTCCTGCTCGTGCGGCATGAGCTCCCGCTGCACGAAATCGCGCGTGGTCTTGACGATGAGCTGCTGCTCTTCGGTGAGTGAGAATTGCATCGTGTGCGAGCCGGGCGGTATCAGGCGGCCGAGGAGCGCTCCTTGCGCAGCTTCGCGGGAGCCGCCGCGGCGGCCCGCGCCGCCCAGTCGCGCAGCAGGGCGATCTGCAGGCGCACCTGCGCCACCTGCTTCTCGGCCGGCCAATCGCTGCGGCTCGCGACGGTGCTCGCCGTCAGGCCGTTGATGAACGTGATGACGGAGCGCAGCACACCATCGCGAGTCTCCTCCGACCAGCGCCGCCACTCCGGCCACGCCCGAGACAAGCAACGCTGGAACAGCCGCTGGTATTCCCGATGCACCCATGAGTTGATGCGCTTCAGGCGCTTGTCGGCCATGACCTGACCCCAGAAGGCGATCCAGAAGGCGCACTCGATGTAGCGCTCCTCATCGACCGGCAACATCTCCGTGAGCAATGCCAGCAGATCCGGCCGCTCGGCCTCGCTGTTGCGCAGCAGCCGCTCATCGATGCGCCGCAGCATGAGGCGCAAGGCGGCGATGATGATGTCCTGCTTGGTGTCGAAGTAGTGCGCCACCATTCCGGTGGTGTATCCGGCCTCGCGCGCGATGCGCACGATGGTCGCCTGGTCGAAGCCGCCCTCGGCGACGACGCGGCAGGCGACCAGCGCGATCTCGTCGCGGCGCTTCTCATGATCGACGATCTTGGGCATGGGGGATCTCAGCGCGGCAATGCCGCGTGAACGGCTCGCAGCCTCTCGAGTCTCTCGTGCACGGACGGCTCGAAAGGCGCGGCGTGGCTCACGCGGGTATCCACGTGAACATACAGCTGCGTTCCGGTCGCGATCACCGCCTCGTCCCGGCAGCGATGCAGGGAATGGTGCAGACGGACCCGCTTCCCGTCGAGCTCGACGACCTTGGTAGCGACGGAGATCGGCTCGAGCGCTTTGGCCTCCGCAACGTGCACGACTTGCGACTCCAGCGTGTACATGGCCCTTCCCGCCTTCCTATAGGCATCGTCCACGCCGGCCCAGCGAAAGAGCGCATCCGTGGCATCACCGAACACCTGCAGATAGCGCGAATCGGTCATGTGGCCATTGTAGTCGATCCATTCCGGGCGCACGTACGTGTCCAACATCCGCACCGGCCCGCCGCCGCCGCTCGTCGCCGCCGAGGCTGCATCGAGACCGGCGGCGGCGCCGCGTCCGCTGCGCTCGTACAGTCTCTCCTCCAGCCCGCGCAGCGTCGCGCCCGCGCCGATATCGAACTGCTTGAGCACCTGTTGAATGGCGAGGAGATACTCGTCGCGCAGGCGCTCGAGCTCGCGTACCGACCGGCCGTTGGCCTGCGCCTGAGTACCCTCGACCATGCGATCGATCAGTGCCTCCGTCAGCTCCGGTGCCTCGAGCTTCGTCCACGGCCACTTCAGGCAGGGCCCGAACTGCCGCAGCATGTGGCGCATGCCGCTCTCACCGCCCGCAAGGTGATAGATGAGGTTGGTTCCCATTGCCGCCCACCGCAGGCCGGGCCCGTAGACAATGGCGTCATCCAGCTCGCCGGTGCTCGCCACGCCGTCGTTGACCAGGTGCAGGATCTCCCGCCACAACGCTTCCTGGAGGCGATCGGTCAGATGGCCGGGCACCTCGCGCCGTACGCGCAGGGGATGCATACCGATCTCGGTGTAGAAGCGCGCGGCGGCATCGAGCGCCGCCGCGGAGGTGGCTCGCCCGCCGACCAGCTCCACGAGCGGCAGCAGATAGACCGGATTGAACGGATGTGCGACCAGAAGGCGCTCCGGCGCGTGCATGTCCCGCTGCAGGTCGCTCGGCAGCAGTCCCGAAGTACTGGAAGCGATCACGACATCGGCCGGCGCCACTCGGCTCGCCTGGGCCAGGACGCGCTGCTTCAACTCGAGCTGCTCGGGGATGTTCTCCTGGATGAAATCGACCTGCCGGGCCATCGCCTCCAGGTCGCTGGTGAACGTCAGCTTGCCTTCGGGCGGCAACGGCGCGAGCGTCAGGCGTGACAACGCCGCGCGCGCGTTCTCGACGGCGCCGCGGATCCATGCCTCCATCTCCGGCTTCGCGTCCATGGCTACCACGTCGATCCCGAGGTGCAGAGCGCGCGCGGCCCAGCCGCCGCCGATGACACCGGTACCCAGGAGCCCCAGTACTTTGACGTGTCGCATCCGTCTTATATATCATAGTCATAATAATATAACAACGTCAGCCCGCGCCCAGCGAGTCGGCGCGCGCCGCGATCGTCGACCCCGACCGCGCACCAGCCGACTTCCCGTTCTGCGGCTCCAGCCCGTAGTCGGCCGCCGCCGCCGCCGTGCGATCGGCCTCGAGATCCATCGAGCGGCACGCGAGCAGGTACGCTCCCGCGGCCACCGCCAGTCCCACCAACATCGACACATCCACGCCGCCGAGCGCGCGGGCGGCGGGCCCGGTGTAGAGCTCGGTGCTGAAGAACGGGACCATGGCGGCGAAGCCGACACCGTAGGCCAGCAAACCCCGCCATTGCCAGCGGCCGTACATGCCGCGCGGATTGAAGATCTCGCGCACGGAATAGTGCCCGCGGCGCACCAGGTAGAAGTCCACGAGATTTACCGCCGTCCAGGGCGTGAAGAGATAGAGCAGCAGCGACAGCAGATCCGCGAAGCGCGCGAGAAAGTTGCTCGAGGAGTCGAGCGCTATGACGGTCGAGGCGATCGCCGTGAGACCCAGGGTGGCGATGCGCGTGCCGACACCGTTTTTGACTTTCCTGAAGGTGTCGCAGACGCTGAGCAGCGTGAGCGAGGCGCCATAGAAATTGAGTGCCGCAATGGTGACGAGCCCGAGGAGCGCACCGGTCAGCAGCACCGGCCCGAAGCCGGGAAAGATCCGGTCCGCCGCGCCCTCCAGAGCCGCGGCCACATCGAGCCGGGGCGCGCTCGCCGCGGCAATGCTGCCGACCAGCATCATCCACGCTCCGCCGATGAAGGCTCCGAGGTACGTCCACCAGAAGGAGGCGCGGACGCTCACTTCGCGCGGCAGGTAGCGGGAGTAGTCCGAGACATAGATGGACCAGCTCAACTGATAGGAGGCCGCCGCGAGCAGCTCGGTGAGGAACGGTGCCGTGCGAAAGCCCCCGAGGTCCCAGTGCGCGGCCGGGATCCCGAGCCGCACCGCGCCCGCCGAGAACACGGTGAGGAGCGCGATCATGACGAACGCGACTGCCCGCTGCGCCACGTGGATCGAGTCGTAGCCGATGACCGCGAGACCCGCGCCGAGCACCGCGAAGCCGATCATCGCGGCAGCCGAGTCCAGCGGTATGCGGCCCGCGAGCTGGTGGAGGGCCTGGGCCGCCAGCACCTGGTTGAAGGAGTTGTAGCCCACATAGGTGACCAGCGCGACCACCCAGACGAGCAGCGCGCCGACATAGCCGAACTGCGGCCGTGACTGGATCATCTGCGGCAGCCCGAGCTGCGGTCCCTGCGCCGAGTGGAAGGCCATGAAGAAGGTGCCGATGGCGCAGCCGAGCACCACGGCGATCCCCGTCCAGAGAAGATTCCCGCCGAGAGCGATGCCGAGCACGCCGACCGTGAGCGTCGCGAGGTGCGCATCCCCGGAGAACCATACCGGCCAGAGATGCCATACCTTCCCGTGCCGCTCCGCGAGCGGCACGTAGTCGATCGAGCGCTTCTCGAGGAACGTGCTACCGAGCATGTTGCCTTCTCCGGCGCCGCGCCAGCGCCTCCAAAATGCGGTCAGTCTCGCGTCAAGAAGTGATAATTGAAGGTCAGCTCGAGCACCCGCGGACGCATCGGGGTTTGCGTCAGGGTAAACAGGGATGCCGAGGTGAATAGACTCTTGTTCACGTCCGTCAGGTTCGTGCCGACCAGTGACACTGTCCAGTCATCCTTGGACACCCCGAGCGAGGCGTCATACGTAGTCCACTGCGGCATGGTAAAGGAATTCACGAATCCCGTCTCGGATTGCGAATGCGCCTGGTGTTCGAAGCCTACCTGGACGAACGTCAGGTAGTCGCCCAGCTGCCAGTCGTATCTCAGCCGCAGGTTGGCCTTGAAGGGCGGGCTGTTGGCGAGCGGCCTACCGGGAACGCCATAGACGTTCTGGATCGGCTGGGGGCTGCCATTCACGTAGCGCGTGGTGATCGGCTTGCCGAATCCCGGACTCTCCGGATTGTTGTCGATGAGCGCCGGCGAGTTCACCAGCTCGCCGCTGTTCCAGGCAGCAGACCCCTGGACCGTGAGTCCGCTCACGATCCGCGCGGCCAGCTGCAGTTCCACGCCCTTCACCTGATAGGTCGGCCCGTTGGTGAGGAAGATCACGTTCCCGAGGCCGCATTGCGGGCAAAAGACGTTGGTCTGCGCGTTGTCCCAGCGTTCCTGATAGGCCGCGCCGTCGAACTGCAGCCGATGGCCGAACCACAGGGTCTTCCACCCGATCTCGTTGTTGGTGACCAGATCGGACACGTACGACAGTGGCGTATTGTATTGCGGAATGCCGTTGGCATCCGGCAGCACCGCGGTGCCGCCATGGTTGAAGCCGCCGGGCCTGTAGCCCTGCGAGTACGTGTAATAGAGGAGAGCATCCTGAGTGACGTGCCAGCTGAGATTCGCCCGACCCAGGTGTCCGGTGGACACCTGGAAGTGCGGATTCTGCGCATCGACGTTCGTGCCGCCCGGGGTCTGGCAGGCGCCGAAGTAGGCGGTGGGAGCGAACTGCTTGCAGCCGAAGCTGCTGAGGTCCCCGCCGAGCGACTGGTTGTGCATATCGAAGTAGCGCAGGCCGCCGGTGATCTCGAGCACCTTGGGAATGATGTCGAAGCTCACCGAAGCGAACGCCGCCTTCTGGATGAAGGTGCGCTGGAAATCATCGACAAAGGCGGTGGCGGCGCTGCGCACATTGGGATCGTTCGCGGTTTCGCCCGGCCGGGTCTGCACCGGCAGGAAGCAATTGAAAGTCGGTCCGCCCGGGAGGCAGTCCGGTACGCTGACGTAGAGGAACTGCATGTTGTCGTAGATCTTCTCGTCTTCGTAGAACAGGCCGACGAGTCCGCGCAGCCGCCAGTCGTTCGGCGTGCTGAGCCGCAGCTCCTGGGTGAGGTGTGTGTTCCTTTCCGTATCGGCCCACACCCCGGCTGGAGAGTAGCACCTGCCGCTCGGATCGCCCGCAGTGGCTGAATACGTCACTCCCGTACATTGGTAGTAGTAGCCGTACCGGCCGCGCGCGTAATTGGTGTAATCCTGGATCTGCTCCACGTTGCGGTCCAGGTAGGAGCCGGCGTAGACCAGGCTCAGGGGCCCCACCTTGCCGTCGACCGTGAGCGCGGTGTTCTCGAAGCGATCCTTGTCGAACGATGGCTCGAAAAGATTCACTGACAGCGGCGGCAGCGGCTGCCCGCCAATCGGGACTCCGGCCGGGGACAGGCCGGCCCCTTCGGTGCCGAAGGGCATCTGGTAGAACACCCCCTGGGCGTCCATGTCCTGGTAGGTCTGCTCGATCAGTACCTGCCAATCGTCGTTGACTTTCCACACCAACGAACCGCGCACGCCCTTGTAGCTGAGCGGGTTGATGTGATTCGCGGCGATCTGGTAGTTGTCGATCGTAACGCTGTTGGTGGGCACCACGCCGCCGTTCCCCGCGGCGATCCCTAGATCGGAGCTGCCGCGCGCGAACGTCGCCGGAAGGTTGTTTATGTAGCCGCCGCGATCGTCGGTGTAGACCACCAGACGGGCTGCCACCGTCTTCGGGAGCAAGGGCACATTGAGGACTGCGTTGACGTTGCTGTTCTGGTCGCCGTGGGCCGTGGTTCCGTAACCGGCGTTGACGTCCACGGAAAGGGTGTCGAGCTCAGGCTTGTTGGTGATGTAGCGCAGCACGCCCGACTGGGCTCCGGCGCCGAACAGCGTGCCCTGCGGCCCTTCGAGGACTTCGATCCGCTGCAGATCCACAGCGTAGACATCGAGATTGCGGGCGGGCAGCTGCGTCGGCTCGTCGTCGAGGTACGTGGCCACGTTCGGGAATGCGCCGACCGAGCCTTCGGCGTCGCCGCTGCCCGTCCCGAGGCTCAGGCCGCGCACGTACACCACGCTCGAGCCAGGCCCCACGCCGCCGGCGGAAACGTTGGGCACGTACTTCAGGTAGTCCGCCAGAGTTTGAACGTGCAGCTCGCTCAGCGTCCTGCCGGTCAGCGCCTGGATCGCGATCGGCACGTCCTGGATGTTCTGGGTGCGACGCTGTGCAGTGACGATGACTTCCTGCAGCGTGGTGGGCCCCGATGTGTCGCTCGCATTCGCCGTGGCATCGGCGGCGAGCCCCGCGTGCATGGCTGATGCGCCGAGAATCGCCGCGATCGCTCGCGACAGCTTGTGATTCTTTTTCATGCATTCACTCCGGGTGAATTCTTGGAGATCTGGTTTCGGAACACCGCGGGAATTCTCCGCAGCCGACCCAAGTCACTCCGGACGTGATCGGATATCGGAGGCATAGCGCCCGACGTTGGCGCCGGGAGCGAGAAATGCGTCGATGACGTCAGCGCAGCCGAGCGGATCTTCCCAGAAGGGGTTGTGACCGAGCCCCGGGAAGGTCACCACCTTCGCGCGCGGCAAGGCGCGGCGCAGGGTCCGGCGCACCGCCGGCTCCATGATCGGATCGGCGCTGCCCCAGATGAGGAGCGTCGGCGCCCGCAGCCGCGGCAGCGTGCGCTGCAAATCCGCATCCACCAATCCCTGGTCGAGCACGGCCAGCCAGACCTCAAGCGGAATGGCGGCCGCGTTCCGGCGCTGGCGCCGCATGAACTGCGGGTCGACCGGCTGCGGCGAGGCCCACCATGCCTTCATGAACGCCGAGTCCGGATCGATCGGCTCTTTCAGCCGGCGGATCGCCGCCGCATAGTCGAACTGCGGCTTGCGCGGGCGTGCTCCGGGCGGCGGCCCGCCCGTCGATGAGATGAGCACGACACGGCGGGTGCGCTGCGGCCAGAACTCCGCGAACGTCTGCGCGACGATGCTGCCCAGGGAATGACCGACGATGTCCGCGCGGGCGATGCCGAGCGCATCGAGCAGCAGCTTCACGTCGTAGGCGAAATCGAGCCGGGTATAGCAGCACTCCGGCTTGCTCGACTCGCCGTGGCCCCGCAGGTCGACGATGACGAGGCGAAAGCCCTTCGACAGATAGGGAACGAGCGGCGCCCAGTCGAGATCACTGTCGGTATACCCGTGGATCAACACCACCGGCACGCCACGGGGGTCGCCCAGTTGCACATATCCGAGGGTGATGCCGTCCGGCAAGGCGACCGTGCGCCGTGCCGCATCGAGCGGCCGCAGATCGACCGCCATGACGGCCGTGCCGGCCGAGACCTTGACCGAGAGGAATGCGAGGCTCACGGCGAGCAGTTGCAGCGCCCGGCGGCGTCCCGCGGCAGAACGGCGCGGCAGCCCCTGGCGTTGCGGCGGCTCGTCTTGGCTCATGAGAAACCTCGCGAGAAGATGTCCGGCGGTTATTTATTATCGCCAGAATAATATAATACGCGCGCCGGCTGTCTGCAATGCCAGGTCGCCTCGGCACGAGGATAACGTCGCTTCCGTTCAAGAGGCGACGGGTCCCGCGATCGGAGCTCCGTTCAGGAGCGGGGCGTCGCGAGCGACCGCAGGAGCTCGGAATAGTCCTCCAGCCGCCGAGTCGTGAGCCCGGCGATCTTGCCGCGATCGTCGCAGCGGCGGACGACGAGCGCGTCGCGATAGCCGGCCTCGGCCTCGAAGCCGGCAACTTCGGCGGCCGACATCGGGCCGCCCTGCAACTTCAGCGTTAGGACGGACGCGGGACTGAGCTGCGAGAAATATGCCGGCTCCACCGCGCAGAGGTATCGTTTTGCCCTCACATGCAAGCGGACGGGCTCGGCGACATCAGGGCCAAACCGTTCTGCGAGCCATCGCGCGCCAGTAGCTTCGTGACGCGCGTCCACGGTCCACTCGGCGATATCGTCAGGCACCGTTGCGATCAGGTGGCCGACGTCGTGCAACAGCGCGGCGGCGACGACGGTCTCCGCTGCGCCCTCGAGCTGCGCAAAGTGAGCGGCCTGCAGTCCGTGCTCGGTCATGGACACGGCCTCGCCGAAGTAGGCGGCGGAGCCTCGAGTGGCGTACAGAGAGAATATCTCCTCGATGACGCTCATCTGCCGGCCGCCTCGGCGAGCAACGCCGCGCGACTGAAGACGCTGTCGCGTGTGAGGTAGCATCCCTGCAGGTGACGCGGGTACCGTGCGGACGTGAAACCCGTACGGCCATGCAGGATCCGCTGGTTGTCGAATACGACCAGATCGCCGGCCCGCATCATGAACCGCAGCATGAAGCGTGGCTCCCGCAGCAGCGTCGCAAACCGCCGATATGCGCGGTAGTACCGCTCCGCCGCCTCGGCAGAGAACGGCAGCGGCTGGATCGAGCGGTTATTGTAATGGACGGCGACGACCTCGCCGCGGCAGGACAGCTGGATCAGCGGCCGCTCGGCGCTGAGCGCCGCGTTGCGGGAGCGGTAGGCGAAGGGCACAGCCGTTCCCGCGAGAACCTCGAATGCGTCCGGATCCTCCCGCCTGAGCTGCTGCGCAAGCGCGAACCCGTCCGCAAACAGGCTCTCGCCGCCATCCGGCGACGCGACGAGCACGTGCAGCGCCTGGAAGCCCGGCACGGGCTCCCGATATGGATTGTCGGTATGCAGGCCGAGGCCCCGATCGGAGTATGCGAGGTTCTCGGGCTCGGGTACCGCGCGCACGTCGAACAGCAGCCCATAGTTGGTCTCGGCGACCTGGCCCGCGAGCGGCACGGTCGCAAGTATGGCGCCCGGATCGGCCGGAACATCCGCCAGGAAGGCAAGGCCATCGGCGACGAGGCGACTGAGCCAACCTGCCTGAATCCCTTCGTCGTCGCGCGCCGCCGCGGGCGTCGCCCACGCGAAGTCGCGAGCCGCATCGAGCCGCGCGCCCTCCAGCCAGAGCCGCGGCTGTTGCAGCGCGCGTGCGCCCGTGATCGCCGCCGCCTGCGCCGCGAGCCAATCGGCTTCGAACGACGCGGCACCCGTCTCCTGCTCCCACTCGACACGCACCGCAGTCCCCTCCAGGCCGGCGTGTCGGATCCGCGGCGTCAAAGGGAGGTCCGCGACATCGATCAGCCGCTGGCCATTCCCCGGGTCGCGATCTTCCCGGATGTTGTCGCGCAGCCAGACGCTGGCAAGCTCGACTCGATCTCCGTCAGCCCACTCCAGCGTCAACGCCGAGGGCGTCCAACGTATGTCGGTGATTGTATTCATGATCTCACTCCCGCAGGCCTCGCGGGTGCCGCCACCGTCATGCGCGCCGTGGCTGCGCGCCGCTCGATGACGTATAGCACGCCGGCACCGATCGCGCCGATCGTTCCGATGACGGCGAGCGTCGCGAAGACACCTCTCCAACCGAATGCAACGGCAAGCTTGGCGCCACCGACGCCGGCAGACACCGCCCCGAGATAGCCGACGCCGTCGATGATGCCCGAGGCCACTGCACCCGCCGCCTTGCCGCCGAAATCCAGCGCCATCGCGCCGCCTAGATAGGCGTATGGCCCGAGCAGGCAGAAGGCGACGACGCCGATCAATGCGATCGGTAACGTGGTATCGGTTCCACCGCGATGGATCAGTGTCAACAGAAAGAGAGCAACCGCCGTCACCGCCAGGCCCGCGAACAGCAGCAGCGGCCGCCCATTCGCTCCGAGCCGATCGCCCAGCCAGCCCGTCAGCAGTACCGAGATCGCCCCGACACCCGGAAAAATGGCGCTCAGCCCGGCGGCATCGCTCATGCTGAGGTGGACGAAGTCCCTCATGTAAACCGGAGTCCAGTCGTTGAAGGTCTCGCGCACGATGGTGCAGACCAGCGACAACACGCAGACCATCAGGAATGCCGGGCTCTTCAGCAGCGGCCCGAGCCGCTCCCTGATGGTCGCCGGCGGCGCTGTCGAGCCGCCGAACACATTGAGCGGATTCGCCATCGTGTCGCCGTGGCCGGCGGCGACCCGCGACTCGCGCAGCAACGCGAAATTCAAGATGAGCATCGTGCCGGAGACCGCCGCCGCGAGCATGAACAGGCTCCGCCAACCGTAGCCATCCGCGAGCAGCCGCCCCATCCATTCGCGCGCGCCCGCATCACCGATGAGATAACTCAAGCTCAGGACGCCGATGATGGCGCCGTGCGAGGAGTAGTCGAACCAGCGTGACGACACCTTGAGGAGGCCGGCCCACGCACCGGACTGGGTCAGCCGATTCAGGAACCACGCCATGGTGAACAGCGGCAGCGCGCCGGAGAAGGCGAAGAGCAGCGTGCACAGAGTGGCCCCGGCCAGGCCGACGAGGAAGTTGATGCGGCCGCCCCAGTAGTCGCCGAGCCCGCCGACGAGGGGCTTGCCGAGCGCATAGGCAAGGATGCCGAGCGAGCTGATCGCGCCGATGCGCACCAGCGCGTCGTCGTACGAGATTCCGTGCCTGCCGAGCTCCTTTGCGAGCAGCGGCGCGGCGACGGAAAGATCGGCCCGGCAGAAGTAAAGCGAGGCGTAGCCGCCAAAGAGAAGCGCAATGACGATCGCCTGCCGGATCCTGAGCTTATGCACGCTCCCCGCTGTATCTGCGGTCGGCGTCGTCATCTGCCGCTGGATGCAGGCCTGAGCCTCCTGCTGAGCGTCCGATACAGGCTCTTTGGAGCATCGAGATCGATGTAGCATCCCTGCAGATGCCGGCGGCCTTCGTTCGGATCGTATGCGGTCCGCCCGTGCAGCACCCGGCTGTTGTTGAACATCATGAGCTCGCCCGCCCCGAGCGGGAAGCGCAATTCGAAGCGCGGATCGGCAAACAGCTCGCTCAATCGCCGGCGCGCCCGCTGATACCGCCGGGTGGTGGCCGCATCGAGCAGCGGCAGATAGTCCAGTCGCGGACTGTAGTGCACACCGGTCATCCGGCCGCTGCCGTCCCGCTGCACTATTGGACGGTCCTCGATGAGCTCTTCATTGGCATCGATGAACCGGAACCGCACCGGCGTCGCAGCCAACAGCTCGAGTCCGTCCGGATCCTCCTGCCGCAGTGCTTCCGCGACCGACAGGCTGTCCACCAGCGTGGACCATCCGCCCGAGGTCTCATTCACCAGGCAATGCAGCAGCTGGATGCCGGGCACCGGCTCGCGGTACGGGTTGTCGGTGTGCGCTCCGAGGGGAACGGGGCGATAGGCGAGATCGTTCGAGCCGGGCCGTGAGTAGACTTCGAAAAGCCGTCCGAAGTTAGTCTCCCGCACGTAGCCGAAGCGACTCGCCACCTCGAGAATGCACTGCGGATCGGTGGCCAGGTTGCGAACGATGACCAGGCCGTGTGTCAGGAACGTCGCGACTGCCTGCAGCCGCACCTCATCCCTGTCCAGGGTGCGCCCATCGACGCTGACCGCCTCCGGAGCTAGGTCGGCGCGCCACGGGATCTCTCGCGGGATACCGTCCTCCGTGTCGAGGTCAGCGGCGAGTCTGCTCAGGTCATACTCGCCGCTGTACCCGTCGCTGAAGGCGAGCCATGCGCTGTTCTCACCACTCTTCTCGACGTGCACGAGGGCGAGATCATCCGGCAGGCGGTGCGGGTCGAAGAGGCGCTGCTGGGTGTGCGGATCGAGATGGACCGGGTCCTGGCAGCGCTCCCGCAGCCACAGCGCCGGCAGCTCCGTCGCGCTGCCGCCGGTTTGGGCAACTATCCTCGGCGGAGCCGTTTCGAGCTCGAGGCGCACGCCGCTCATCAGACGGCCCTTCCCAGAATCTGCTCCGGCGGGACGATGTTGGCGCGCGCCAGCTTCTCCGCGCGCTCGGCGTCGCCGGCGCAGATGCTGTCCACGAGATCGCGATGCGACTCGCAAATCTCCCGTGCATCCACCTCGCGATTCGAGAGCGCGATGTAGACCCGGAACTGATTCTCGACGCGCACGTAGTGCTCGAGCAGCCGCTCGTGGCCGGAAAGCCGGACGATGAGCTTGTGCAGCTCGCGATCCAGCCGATCCGCCGCCTCGTGATCCTCCGACTCCGCCGCCGCCACCAATTGCGCGAACGCCGCGCGCAGCTCCCCGATGCCCTGCTCGTTGATCCTGAGCGCCGCCAGGCGTGTGCCGAGACTTTCGAGCGCCGCGCGCAGTGTGTACAGCTCCCACAGATCGTGATCGCTGAAGTCGATGACCTGATAGCCCGTGTACGGGACGTGGCAGACCAGTCCCTCCTCGATCAGGCGGCGCAGCGCCGCGCGGATCGTGCCGCGCGACAGACCGAAGCGATCGGCGATGGAGGTCTCGAGCAGGCGCTCTGCGGCTTTGAGCTCGCCGCGCAGGATCTGTCGCCGCAGCAGATCGGCCGCCTGGGCCTCGAGGCTCTGCTTGTTGATCGTCTCCGTGCGAGGCTCCGTCCCTGCGCCCTCTGAGCCCCACCTTCGCGAGTCGAAGCTCACCGGGAAACCCCTTCGGGCCGGCTACCGCCGTCCAAAATCGCTCCAGGCGATTTTGTCACCCTGTCCGCGGCGGTGCTCATGACACGTAGCGGGTCTCGGAGGGAACGACTTCCCGGCCGGGCTCCTCGGGCTCGAAATCCACCAGTTCCGGCGGAAAGCCGGGCGCGCGCACCCGGATGCCGCAATCGTCCTCCAGCCGCTGAATGACTCGCGGCGAGAGAGCGCGCGGACCGTATCGCGACTGCGTGTCGCGAAACATCGCCGTCACCGTGTCGGCAACTTCCGTGGGCACACCGTGTCCGCGTGCCAGATCGTTGAACAATCCGATGTCCTTCAGCACCAGGTCGACCGTGAAGTTGATGTCGTAACTGCCGTTCAGGATGACCTGGCTCTCGGTTTCATGCACGAAGGAATTGCCGGATGAGGCCTTGATGGCCTCATACGTCGTTTTGGGATCCATTCCCGCCTTGCTCGCGACGGCCCACGCTTCGGTCAGGGCGGCCAGATGGACGAACGCCAGATAGTTGGTGATGACTTTGAGGACCGAGGCGCTGCCCAGCGGTCCAATATGGATGATTCTGCGGCCCATGATTCGCAGTGCGGGCAAGGCCTGCTCGAAGGCGGCACGCTCGCCGCCGACGAAGATCGAGATGTTCCCCGTCGCAGCCCGATGGCAGCCGCCCGACACGGGCGCATCGAGCGCTTTGGCGCCCGTGCGCATGACCCGCTCACCCAGGCGTTTGACTTCGCCCTCCTCCGTCGTGCTCATTTCCAGCCAGAGCTTGTTGGCCGACAGGCCTTCGAGCACTCCGCCGGGCTGCTCGAGGACTCGTGCGCTGATGGCCGGCGAAGGCAGGCAGGTGATGATGAGATCCGACTCGAGGGCGAGCTCCCTGGGAGCCGCTGCCCATTGCGCGCCCTGGGCCAGCAGCGGCTCAGCCGCGGCCTCGTTGAGGTCGTGGACGATCAGCTCGCGCCCGTTGCGCAGTAGGGTCGCCGCCAGCTTGGAGCCCAGGTTCCCCAAGCCGATGAAGCCGATGATCATCGCGTGCGCCTCAAGTGTTCCCGCCGATGACGGCGGGATCGAATGCCCGGCGGGAGAAGATCCTGCGCACGAGCGGCGCGAAATGCTCGAGCGGCCGCGTCGCATAGTCCGGATCGAAGGCCGCCTGATCCCACCTCTCGCAGAACCGGACACAACTCCCGTAATAGGGGTGATCGCGGTATGCCGCGCGCAACTCGGGATCTTCGCCGTAGAAATGAGCGTAGTAGACCTTCTGGAAGAGGCCGTGATGCTCGACCACCCAGGTTACTTCGGCCCTGACGTAGGGACGAATGATCTCGGCGGCATAGTTGGAGTGATTCTCCGGCGCGAGGCTGTCGCCCAGGTCATGAATCAGGGCGCCGGCGATCATCTCTTGGTCAGCCCCGTCAGCCTCGGCGCGGGTGGCCGTCTGCAGGGAATGCGCCAGGCGCGTGACCCGGTAGCCCGCCAGTCCGTCATCCAGCGCGCGCAGCGCCTGCAGGATGCGATCCGGCAAGCGCTCGATGTGCTGCCGCTCCAGCTGGCCCAGGAACAGGTACTCGGCCTTCGTACCATCCTTCATCTGCCGGAAGCTGACTGTGCGCATGGCTGCCCGGATGAGTATCCCGAGATTCAACCAGCCCCATTGTTAATTGTCAACAATCTGGCTCAGTCTGCCGGCGAGTGCTCCGGCCACCGCGGCCATTGCGGCAGCCCGTCCGTAATCTCGTAGTAGTCACCCTTCTCGGCGACAAAGATGTGCATCGCTGCCTTGAGGCCTGTCGGCGAATCCAGCGTGCCTGCCCATATGCTCATGTGGCCGCCCCGGGCAGGCTCCCAGAACACCTGCGAGCCGCACGTAGAGCAAAAGCCTCGCCGAGCGGTCGCAGACGACTGGTACCAGCGCAGGCTCTGCGCGGACAGCAGGCGCAGGTGCTCCGGCGCGCAAGCGGTGGCGGCATCGAAATGGCCCCCCGAGCGGCGGCACATGCTGCAGTGACAGTAGATGACGGGCCGCAGGGGACCGTGCACCTCGAAGCGCACTGCGCCACACAGGCACTGGCCGCGCGCGACGGCGCCCTGAGACTGCTCGGCAACGGGTGACTCGGACATCTCTGCTCCTCAAAGTGCGCCGTGCACTGCCGCTCGCCCACGCTCCATGCCGCTGAACTCGACGAAGGAAGTCATGCGCTTCCAGAGAAAATCGCCGTACTGGAAAGGCGTGAACAGATCCGGCCGATCGAGCGGCAAGGGCGCGATGGTCGCATCGGCACGCGCCTCGTGGAAGAACGGAATGGAGAAGCGTTCCCGGCCCGAGCCCAACACCCGGTGCTCGGTGGCGCGGATCCGGCCGGCCGACCATTGCTCGAGCACCTGGCCGAAGTTGACTGCCAGCGTGCCCTCGAGCGGCGGCACATCGACCCATTCTTCGCCGCGCGATCGCGCCTGCAGCCCAGGAACACCGTCCTGCGCGAGAAGCGTGACGAAGCCAGAGTCCGTATGGGGCGCGCCGACGACATATCGGCGCACGCCGTCGAACTCCACCCACACCGCGGGATCCCGCACCGTCGCGAGCTCGGCCGGCTCCCGGGACGGATACCGGATCAGCCGCAGCGTCGACAGTCCGTGGCGAAACGAGTCATCGAAGTAGTCCGGACGCAGGCCGAGGCCGCGAGCGAGAGAGCGCAGCAACGTCTCGGCTACGCTCTCCATGGCCCGGTAATAGGCGGCAGCCGCCTCGCGCCAGCCGGGTAACCGGCTCTCGTGCGGCAGTGGACTCGGCTCGCGCAGCGGGTCTTCAGGCACCGTGACGGCCGAGCCGTGCACGAGGTCGCCCCCTATGTCGATACCCTCTTTGGAAGTCAGGTTACCGGGCTGCAAGGGGAACCAGCCACGATAGGTGTTGGGGTTCTCCGGCGCGAACTTTCGCCGGTACAGGCGGCGCTTCTCGCCCTCGTCCAGCCCGAAAATGGCGAGCAGGCGCGCTCTGTCGGCCGGGCCGGGCACCGCCTCGCGCGGCAGTCCGCGGATGCACACGAAGCCAATGTCGCGAGCGGCCGCCGCCAGTGCCTCATCAGCGACCCGCCACGCCGGCCTCGCGCAGCGGAGTAGCGAGCTCACGTCGACTACTGGAATCGATACCATTGCGGCCGCGCCCTCTCAGTCGAAAAGTTGCAGACTCTCCACCGCCCGAGCAGTCTCGGGGCCCGCCTCCGACCTGGCCGTCTCTCCTGCAGGCAGCTGCAACGCCTTCGCGATCACTATCGAGACGAGACCGTTCGGATAGAGGACCACTTCGCTTTCGCCCGCGCCCCACATGGTCGGCAGATAGTACTGCTTGCCGCCGGCACCGACGTAGGGCCTGAAGTGGAATCCCATCTTGTAGAGCTCTCCGTCGGTCCCGTTTGCGGCCGCGCCGCCCTTGCCTCCGAGAGACAGATCGGCCCGCTTGGGAAGCGCTTCCCGCGCGGCGAGGAGATCCTCGGTGAGGCCTCGATGCAATATCTGCTCGCCGCCGTATGCGCCCCGCCTCTGATAGAGGAGCGCGATTTTCGCGAGATCATCCAGCGTCGGGTAGTAGCCCGCATTGAACCAGGGGATGCCTCGCCGGCTTCTTGCTTCCTGGGTCCGGACGATGGGCGCGTGCGCGATGCCGATCGGCTCGAGCACCTCGCGCTGCAGCATGTCCCAGACATCGGCGCCCGGTCCCCGCGCGGCTTTGACGAAGCGGTCGATCGCGACACCGAGGAGATAGAAATCCTGGTCGCGGTACCGCATCACCGTACCCGGCTCCCAGGGGTACGGGCGCAGCGATCGCCTGATCTGCTTCAATTTCTCCCGGTGAGAAGGCGCCGTATACCAAGCGTCGTAATCACCTTCCAGATAACCGTCCATCGGATCGTTCGGCTGTGTGTTCCACGTTCCCGTGCCCCCGAATCCCGTAGCCATGTTGGCCGCGTCGATGAAGCGGACCGCGCGATACTTCGGATCGAGTCCCGCGACGAAGTCACCGATCTTCAGCGTGAGAACATACGGTCCGCATACTTGCGCGAGTCGCAGCAGCGCGAGGGGCGCCCCGATGCTCTTCATGACGGAGCGAACCCCGAGGCGCATCTCGAGCGGATACGGATAGTTGCCGCACGGCGTCGACGATTCCTGACAGTAGATCGCACCATCGAGGACGACGGCTGCGACGACGCGCCACCGCTCGAGCACCGGGCCGCCGAACCCCTCCAGCGAGCCGGACGGTGGCTTGCGGATGAGCTCCGACCACGGCCGGTGCGGCAGGCGCCGTGCCAGCTCTTTTTGGGCCGACTCGCGCTGCGCTGCCGCCTCGCGAGCGGCAAGCGGCGCAAACCTCATCCGTGCGCGGCCCCAGCCGATGAAATGCTGCTGCAGCAGATAGGGCGCGGTCTGCTGCACGAACTGGAACTCGAGCTCGCTGACCTCGCGGTCTTTGTACCTGAACGTGGCCACGCCCTGATGGGAATGATTTTCCGTGTCGCCCACCAGCATCAGCGGGAACGCCGCGCGTGACCAAACCCCCTCCTCGCCCGGCTCGCGCCAGATCCGGCCGAATTGCGGGATGACCGACCAGTAGCTCGCAGTCTCGCCCGGGCGCTGCTCCGCGACGATCTCGCCACGCTGCAACGGAACCAGAACATCCCCGGCCGTGACGAAGCCGAGTGTGATGCGCGGCAAGAGCCGCGCATCGCGGCCCGCGATCCTCGGCCTCTCGAGCCGGGGGCGTGTCTGGATCCGCGCCTGCGCGATGTGCAGCAGTCCGGAGAATTCCGCTGCGGCGCGCGCGCCCGCGGGCGGCCGGAAATAGTCGTTGGGAGCGGGAAGCTCGGCTCGAGGTCGGACTAGCATGGAGCCGATGCCTGATCGAGCTCCGCGAGCCGCAGCTGTCCGGTCTCCGGCGCCCATCGTTGACAGATCGCCGTACCGATTGCCAGGACCGCCACACACGCACCGAGAGCGGCATGAATGCCGTATGAGGCGACAACGACGGGGAGCAGGAACGTGCTGACGGCCGAGCCGATGCGGCTCACGGCGCTCGATAGACCGATCCCCGAGGCTCGCAGCTCCGTCGGGAACAGCTCAGGCAGATAGACGTACACCAGGTTGGAAGCCGCCGACAGGACTCCGGCGAAAAGCGCGAACAGGATGGTGACGGCGATCGCGGGAGCTGTCAGCCAGACGGTCAGGGTGAGCATCGTGGCCGTGGCGACCGCGAAGCTGCCGATGAGGAAGCGTCGCCGGGAAAGGCGATCGGCGACGAGCATGCCGGCGATCCCCCCGGCGAGGAGCGTGAGATTGTAGACGAGGCCGCCGCCGTAGGGACTCTGCAGCTTCATCGCTGATAACACCTGGAACACGAAGGTGCCGACGGCGAAATACGGGATGACGAGACAACTGAAGAACGCGCAGCCGAGGAGCGTGCGCTGCCGCCACTCGGAGGAGAAGAGCTCTCCCCAGCGACGTCGACCGACGAGTGCATCGGAGCGAATCACCGGTAGCGCTACATGCGTCCCGATCCGCTCGCGCACGATCCGGGCCGCTCTTTCGGCCTGTCCGCGCCGCAGCAGCCACAGCGGAGTCTCCGGAACCGTGACTCTCAGGGGAAGCACCAGAAGACAAGGCGCCGCGCTGCAAAGCAGCATCCACCGCCAGGCATCCGGCCCGCGGGACTGCAAGGCGAAGCCGACGAAATACGCGCAGGCGTACCCGACCGCCCAGGCGACCGAGAGCATGCCGAGGAGCTTGCCGCGAATGCGCCGCGGCGTGAACTCGATCAGCATCGGCTTGTTCACCGCATAGTCCGTTCCGAGTACGACCCCGATCGCGAGCCGCAGCGCGAGCAGCTGAGCGCTCGACTGCGCCAGCACCTGCAGCAGCGACAGCGCGCCGAGCACCGCCATGTTGCAGGCGAAGATCGGCCGCCGCCCGAGGCGATCCGCGGCCGGCCCGGCGAACAGAGCGCCGACGAAGATACCGACCAGCGAGGCACCCCCGATGAGGCCCGTCCAGAGTGCGGTGAGCTGCAGAGCCGGTGTTGCGAGGCTGAGCGCGATGCCGATGATGCCCAACCCGAAGCCGTCGCTGAATTCGCCGCCGGATGCGCCGATCGCCACCCTCAAGTGAAACAGGCGCACGGGCGCATCGTCGTACTCGATCCGCTCGGGTTGCGCCGGCGGCTGGCTCACTGTGGCCTTTCGATGAATCGAGTCATCGCGCGAGCGACCCCGCGCGGATCCTGCCAGATGAGATCATGACCCAGGGACGGGAAATTCTCGACTTGCGCTCCCTTGATCCCCGAGCGCAATGCCGCCCGCCCCGCGGGGCCTTCCAAGGTGTCCTCGCCTCCCCAGATGAGGAGAGTCGGGGCCTTGATCCGCGGCAGCATGAATTGCAGGTCGACACCCCGCAGGCTCTGATCGGCGATGGCCCGCCACACACTCGCCGGAATCGCCGCCGCATCCTTCCGCTGGCGGCTCGAGAAGAAAGACGGATTGATGCGCATCGATTCCCGCCACCAGCTCTTCATGAAGGCGGAATCCGGATCGATGGGATCTTTGAGGCTGTCCGGGACCTCGAGCGGACCGAAATGTGTTCCGGTCGATGAGACGAGAATGAGTCGCCGCGTCCGCCCGGGCCATTCTTCGGCAAGAGTCTGCGCGACGATACTGCCGAGTGAATGCCCGACGACCACGGCTCCCGGCAGATTGAGCCGCTCCAGCAACAGCTTGACATCGTAGGCAAAGTCGAAACGTGTATAGCAGCATTCCGGCTTGCTCGATGCTCCCTGACCCCGCAAGTCCGGAATGATGAGGCGAAACCGTCCCGAAAGGGAGGGCGCAATCGCTGCCCAGTCCCGCGCGCTGTCGGTGTAACCGTGCAGCAGCACCACCGGCACCGCATTGCGCGGCCCGATGTCGATGTACGCGAGCGTCTCGCCATCGCTGAGCGCAATGAGCTGCTTCTGCGCATCGAAGCGCTGCAGATTCGCTTCGGTGATCGCCGCGCGTGCCGCCAGAGGCGCCACGGCGGCGAGGCACATCGCGGCTACACCGCGGCCCACTCGCTTGCGTGTTGCTGCGCGCATCCCGCCCTCATTCGTGCTGGGCCCAGCTGTAACCGAAATTCAGCGAGATCACCCGCGGCCTCATCGGGGTCTCGGTCAGGATGATCTCAGTGTCCGTGGTGAACAGGCTCTTGTCCACGTCCGTGAGGTTCGAGCCCTGGAGTGAGACGGTCCAGTTGCCTTGCGCCACACCGGCGGCCGCGTCCACGGTAGTCCAGCTCGGCATCCTGAATTGCGTGAAAAAGGTGGTGGACGAGATCGATTGCGCCTGGTGCTGCAGGCCGCCCTGCACGAACACCACGTAGGACCCCACCGGCCAGTCGTATCTCGCCCTGAGGTTCCATTTGAACGGCGGCGACAGGGCCAGATCCTGGCCTCGGGGACCGAACGGGTTCTGGATCGGCGTCGCAATCCCGCTGGCGTAGCGCGTAGTCAGCGGCTTGCCGTAGTTCGGGCTGGCCGGATTGTTGTCCGTCAGCGACGGCGAGTTGACCTGGTGACCGCTATTGACCGACGCCGACGCATCCAGCGAGAGCCCGGCGATCGGCCTCGCGGCCAGCTGCAGCTCCGCGCCGCGCACCCGGTACTTCGGCCCGTTGATCGCGAAAATCAGGTTGCCGAAGCCGCACTGCGGGCAGAAGAACTCCTGCTGCGCGTCGCTCCAGACGTCATCGTAGATCGAGCCGTTGACCAGCAGCCGCTGATCGAACCACACCGTCTTCCAGCCCACCTCCTGGTTGGTGAGAATGTCCGAGCTATAGGTCAACGGCGTCAGGTATTGCGGGATTCCGTTCACGTCCGGCTCCTCCGCGGAGCTGCCGCGGTTGAAGCCGCCAGGGCGATAACCCTGCGAGTATGTGTAATACACCATCGCGTCCTGGGTGATGTGCCAGGTCAGATTCCCCCGGCCCAGATGGCCGGTCTGCACCAGCGTATGAATCTGGGTGTTGAAATCGGTTCCGTAGGGCGAAAGCTTGCTGCCGTCCGGTTGCCCGTTCGTGCCGCAGGGCGCGAAGTTGCCATTCACGACCGGAACATTCTGCAATTGACTCGGACTGAAGATCTTGCAGTAGAAGCTGCCCACGTCGCCGCCGTTCTCCGAATCGTACATGTCGAAGTAGCGGATGCCGCCGGAGATCGTAAGGGCATGAGTGATATCGAAGCTGGACGAGACGTAGGCCGCCCGCTGCTTCACCACCCGCTTGAAGTCGTCGAAGAACCCGACGGCCGGGCGCACTCCGGAGACATACGATGACACGTCCGGCCACGGCTGGACCTCCAGAAAGCAGCTCGACGTCGGACCGCCAGGAGCGCAGTTCGGCAGGGTCTTGTACATCCATGCCGTGTCGTCCCAGACGTCGAGGTCGCCGTAGAAGATTCCCACGAGCCCGCGCAGCCGCCAGTCATCCGGTGTGCTCAGCCGCAGCTCCTGCTGCACGTTGGTGTTGCGCTCGGTCTCGCTCCAATACGAGCTCGGTGTCGAGCACGTGGCATTGGCGTTGCCGGATCTCGAGCTGTAGCTGACCCCGGTGCACGAATAGTAGTAGCCGAACCTGCCGCGCGCGTAGCTGGTGAGGTCCTGATTCTGATCGATGTTGCGATCCAGATAAGACCCGGAATACACCAGGCTCAGCGGCCCTATCCTGCCGTTCACGGTGAGCGCGGTATTGATGAACCGGTCCTTGTCGAAGGAGGGGTTGAACAGATTCACCGCCAGCGGCGGCAGCGGCACGGTGCCGACCGGAGCGCCCGTGGTATCGTTCGTCTCCTCCCCCACCGTGCTGTACGGCATGTCGTAGAATACCCCCTCGGCGTCCATGTTCTGCGACATCACGGAGAGGAGCACGTTCCAGTCGTCGTTCACCTTGTAGAGGAGCTCCCCGCGGATTCCCTGATAGGTGAGCGGATTGATCGCGTTGCCGGTGTCGTTGTAGTTGTTGATCGTGGGGCTCTGCGGAACGATCCCGCCGTTCTCGTCGTAAATGCCCAGATCCGTCGAGTTGCGCGCGAAGGTCGCCGGCAGATTGTTGATGTAGCCGCCGCGGCGATCGATGAACATCACCAGCCGCGCGGCGAGCTTGCCGGGCAGCACCGGAAGGTTGAAGACGGCGCTGCCGCTGTTGTTCGGATCCCCATGCGCCGTGACGCCATAGCTGGCGTTGACGTCCACCGATGTCGTGTCCAACTTCGGCTTGTTCGTGATGTAGCGGATCACACCCGACTCTGCGCCGGCGCCGAAGAACATCTGCGGGCCCTCGTCGATCTCCACGCGCTCGAGGTCGACCGCATAGACATCGAGGTTGCGAGCCGGCAGCAGCGTCGATTGGTCATCCAGGTAGGTGGCCACGTTCGGGAACGGTCCGACCGATCCCTGGCCTTCAGGATCTTCGTTCGTCGAGGACAGGCCTCGCATCGCCACGATGTCATTGCCGGCACCCAAGCTCCCGGTAGTGACGTTGGGCACGTACTTCAGGTAGTCCGTCAGGGTCTGCACGTTGAGTTGCTGCAACGTCTGACCCGTCAGTACCTGGATCGTGATGGGAACGTTCTGAGCATTTTCCGTGCGACGCTGCGCGGTTACGATCACCTCCTGCAACGTCGAGCTGCTGGCGGTGCTCGCCGTCGCCGGCGCGACGGGCCCGACGGCAGCGGCGTCGGTCGCGAGCACCACGTGCGCGGCAGAGGCGCTCAAAATTGCGGCAATCGTACGTGAGAGCTTGTGATTCGACTTCGAGTTCACGACTCATCCCCCAAGTTGACGCTGGATCACCGGCGGGTTCTTCTGCCTCCTTTGCGGCCTGCCGGCCTGATACGGCTCACGCTTTCCGTGAGCCGTCCGCACTCTCAGATCTCCCGCCCCAGAAGGCTTTCCTCGTAGGGAAAGCATGAAATGCGCTCGGCGCCCGTGGCCGTGATGAGAAATTCCTCCTCGAGCTTCACGCCTTCCCTGCCGCCGACCTCGCCGATGTAGCTCTCGACGCTCACGACCATCCCGGCCTCGAGCATGCCTTCGCCGCCGAACTTGGCGAAGTCCTGCAGGTGCGCGATGTATGGAGTCTCGCCGTGCATGCCGACGCCATGCAGAACGGACGTGTAGCGCCGCTCGAGGAATGGCTCCGGGATCCGCCAGGCACGCTCGGCGACTTCCCGATAAGCCATTCCCGCCTTCAGGATCCCGGCGTTGTGTTGGATTTGCTCGTAGGCGAGCGCGTAGAGGGTCTTCTGGTAGCCGCGCGGTGTCCCCGGGCCGCAGAAGAACGTACGCGAGAAGTCGGCATAGTAGCCGAAGCAGCCGATGACATCCGTATCGAGGGCCACGAGCTCTCCGGGCCGCACGCGCCGCCCGCTCGCCTCGCTGAACCACGGGTTGGTCCGCTGGCCCGAGGTGAGCAGGCGTGTCTCGATGAATTCTCCGCCCTGGCGGATCACCTCGCCGTACAGCACGGCGAAGAGCTCCTGCTCGGAGATGCCGGGCTTCAGCGCCTCACGCACCGCCGCAACCGCGAATTCGGTCGCCGCCATGCTGAGCTTGAGGCAGCTGATCTCCTCAGTGGTCTTGATGCGCCGTACGTGCAGCAGCTCCTGCTGGCAATCCGTCACCGTGCAGCCCTCTGCCTCGAGAGCCAGCGCGAGCAGATGTCCGCAGCGATCCAGGCCGACTTTCTTCGAGCCTCTCCCATGCTCGCGCACCAGATCGGCGATCTCCCGCGCAAACGGCCGCGCGGTCTCGGCATCCCGCCCCGCAACCGATGACCATACGAGCTTCGAATGCCGCACATCCTGCACCGTCTCGAGTCCGGTCGAGACGTGCGCGCTCTGCGGGTACTCGAAGAGCAGGACTGGCCCCTCAGTCGGAATGAAGAAGTAGCGCGTGGAATTGCGCAGGAAGTAGCCGAACATGTTGCGCGAGCCCGTCGCGTACCGCTGGTTGAACGGGTCGAAGAGAAGGACCGCTGCGTAATCCTTCTCGCGCATCATGGCGCGCACGCGCTCGAGCCTGTCAGCCCGCAGACGCCGGGTATCGACGCTCGCCGGCTCAGTATCGGTGAGCCACAGGCCCGGACCGGCCTCGACGTCCACGTTGGTCTTCTGCGCCACCGATGTCCCCCGGGGAAATTGCTCTGGGCGCGATCATGAAGCAGCCCTCGGGCGCATACCATTCAAATGGTTGCAAGATCGCCTTGCAAATTTGCAGCGCCTCGTGTGCACTCGCACGGGTCTGCGCGCAGTACACTTTTTCATCCCGGGGGTGGCCGGTGCATTCCGGAAAGATCGACTGGAGCGACCTGCGGCACGCCCTCGCCCTGGCTCAGCACCAGACGATGGCCGCCGCGGCTGCCGCGCTGCGTATCCATCAGACGACGCTCAGCCGCCGCATCTTCGCGCTCGAGGCGCGTCTTCAAACACGACTCTTCGACCGCATCGACGGCCGGTTCACCCCGACGGCCCGCGGCATGGTCGTCGTGCGCCGCGCGCAGGAGATGGAATCGGCGAGCCTTGCGCTGCACGATGATCTCGCGCACGACCCCACCCACGGGCGACCCATCGTGCGCGTCTCCGTGATTCAGACCTTCGTCACCGGCTTCCTGGCCTCTCACTTCGCTGACTTTCAGGCGCGGCACCCGGACATCGGGCTCGAGCTCATCTGCGAGAATCGGGATTCGGTGCTCGAGCACCGCGAAGCGGACATCGCCATCCGTTACGTGCGGCCCGCACAGGGTCAATCCGCCGTGCGCAAGATCGGCGAGCTCGGATCGGCCGCGTACGCGCCCAAGGCACTCCTTCGCCCCGGCATGGATTGGCGTCGCGAGCTGCCCTGGATCGGCTTTGCGCATGTCGCCGATCGCTGGCCCGAATTCCGCTGGATCGAGGCTAACGTGCCGCCGGAGCGGGTGGCCATGACGGTCAATGGCGGCCCCGCCTACACGGAGGTGGTCTCACGAGGGTACGGCGCGGGGCTCCTCACCTGCATCGAAGGCGACGCGCGTCCGCAATTGCAGCGGCTCAGCGGGCCGGAGCCGCTGATCGTGCGCGAGATCTGGATCCTGGTGTTGCCGCAGCTGCGCCGCGATTCCGCGATTCGCAAGGTGCTCGACTGGATCATTGCCGTGACCCGACGGGAGGCGAAGGGCCTCTTCGGATCACCCACCAGGAGCGGCACTCAGGCAGACTGAGCGCCGGCCGGGCCTTCGGCCGCGGCCCTGATCGCCAGCCGCTCGTCTTCCAACAGGTCGCGCGCCGACAGCCAGTAGTGCCATGCCGCCCAGAAGCCGGTGGGCACGAGACAGAGCATCGCGAGCCGCAGTGACTCCGCATCGGCAGCGCGATGGGGCGCGAACCAGTCGCTCAGGAGCCCGACCATCTGCGGCGCGATGACGAGATTGCAGACGTTGGCGAGGAACAGCAGCGTCGCACAGTACATGGCACGCATCTTCGGCTGCGCGAGGTTGTTCAGGATCCCGAAGCCCGGGCCGAGATACACGTAGATGGACGGCACATACAGCCAGAAGAGCGCCTTGGTCAGCGCCAGCGAGTGTGTCGAGTAGATGATCGCGGTCACCGCGGTGGCAAGGGCGATGTTGAGGCCGAGCAGCCGCATCACCCGCCGCTCGTCGGAGAGCCAGCGGCGCGACAGCAGCCAGGTGCTGCCGATCATTGCCGCACTGCCCCCTATCAGGTGAATGGGCCCGAGAATACCGCCGGCCTGCGCGACGTCGAGCGAGTAGCTGCGCATCAGGAATGCAGGCGTCCACCACATCAGCCCCCAACCCCACAGCGCGGTCAGCGACTGCGCGACGATGGAGTGCACGGCGGAGCGCTGGCGCAGCAGGAAGCGCATCGTCTCGAGGAAGGACGGCGCCGGAGCGCGATCCTCGCACTCATCCAGGCAGCCGCGCCGGGGCTCGCGGATGCTGAACAGGACGAGGAGCCCGGCCAGAACTCCCGGTATCCCGAGGGCGAGGAACATCGCGCGCCATCCGAGCCGGTAGGCGATCGTGCCGGCCACCTGCGAGCCGAGCCAGGCGCCGATCGGCGCCCCCAGGGAAAAGACCGACAACGCCATCGGCCGGCGCGCGGCCGGAAAGAAATCCGACAGGATGGAGTTGGCGCCGGGGGTACCGCCGGCTTCGCCGACACCCACACCGATCCGTGCCCAGAGGAGCTGCCAGTAGTTGCGCGCGATCCCCGTGGCCGCGGTCAACACTGACCACGCGATGAGGCAAATTCCGATGATGTTGCGGCGGCTGCGGCGGTCGATCAGCCACGAGAGCGGAAAACCGAAAATGACATAGAAGATGGCCAGCGACACGCCGGTGAGGAACGCGATGTTCGCATCCGAGAGATGCAGCTCCCGCCGGATGGGCTCGAGCACGGTGGATATCGAATAGCGATCGGAGATGCTGAGCGTGTAGACGAGGCACATCATGACGGCGACGTACCACCGCTCCGCCAGCGAAGCGGTCTGGACGGGCCCCGTGCTCTCGTGCGGCGCCGCCGCGGGGGTCGTGCCAGCTTGTACGTCGTTCATGCGGTCTGCCTCACGAAGCCGAACTCCGCGGCACTATGGGAAACCGCCTGATGCAGGCTGACCGCGAGGCTGCGCCCGGCCCAGATCTCGAATGCGGGATCGCCCTCGGCGCTGTCCTCCAGGCGCCACAACGTGACATTGAGATAACCGCAGACCGTCTGCGCGACATCACCCGCCTGAAAGCTTCGGGGATGAACGTCGATGGGAATCAGCTTGGCCAGGGTCTCGCGCACCCGGGGGCCGGCGAGGCGCAGGATGACGTAGGCATCGCTCTGGTCGGAAACCGCAGCGCAGTCGCCGAGCAATGACCGCAAGGATTGCGCGAAAGCGTTGCCCGCGTCGTCGCGAGTGGCGAGCCAGATGCCCGGGCCCATGCCCCCGATCCCAACATCGCCGCGGCTCGCGCGCGACGGCCCATTCGGCGGCTCCACGCCCAATTGTGCGCGCAGCAGCTGCGATACCCTGGCAGCCTGCCCGTTGCGCGCCGCGATGCGCGCGATTCCGCGGCCGTCGAGCTCCGTGGCGATCACACCGCGGCCACTACCGCGAGTTGTCGGCAATCCCGCGAAAGCCGAAGTCGTAATGTTCGCTGCATCCGCGCTCATAGTCAGTCAGCCCCTCAGCCGCTTGCCGTCAGGGTCGTAGAACACCGGGTTCGTGATCTCGACCTCCAGATCGCCGCCCGACAGTGGATCATGCGCCCGCATGCGCTCGCCGACGAGCTTTGGCCCCTCTTTCAGGAAGCCGAGCCCGATCCAGTGGCCCAGCATCGGCGAGAAAGTCGCCGAGCTGATGAAGCCCTGGTCGTTCGCCAGGCTCGGCTGCGCGCCGATGCGCAGGAAATGGGCGCCGGTGGTGAGTCTCGCATCCGGCGTTGACGGCTTCACACCAATCAGGGCCGGCCGATCCGGCGCGCTCAGGCCGGGTCTGGCCGCGAGCACGCGGCCGATGTAGTCCTTCTGTGCGGACATCATTCGTCCGAGTCCCAGGTCGTGCGCGGTCGTCGTGCCGTTGAGCTCGGCGCCGGTGAGGTGACCTTTCTCGATGCGCATCGCCCCGAGTGTCTCCATGCCATATGGAATGACCCCCAAATCCGCACCGGCCGTCATGATTGCGCGTACGGTCGCATCTCCCCAGCGGGCCGGCACCGCGAGCTCGTAGGCGAGCTCCCCGGAGAAGGAAATGCGGAACAGTCGCGCGGGCCGGCCCTGCCACTGAAACTCCGCGCAGGCGACATAGGGAAAGGCCGCGTTCGAGACATCGATGGCGCCGCCGAGCAGCCGCTCGAGGAGCGCGCGCGAGCGCGGCCCGGCGACGGCGAACTGCGCCCATTGCTCGGTCACCGGTGCGAGCCGGACATCGAGCTGCGGCCAGAGCACCTGATGCGCGTGCTCGAGGTGCTGCAGCACTTTGACCGCATGGGCGCTGGTCGTCGAGAGCACGAAGTGATTCGGCTCGAGGCGCGCCGCGGTGCCGTCATCGAATACGATCCCGTCCTCACGCAGCATGATGCCGTATCGGGTCTTTCCGACGGGCAGGCTCGAGATCACGTTCGCGTAGACCCGGTCGAGGAAAGCGCCGGCGTCCGCGCCCTGCACGTCGATTTTTCCCAGCGTCGAGACATCGCAGACCCCAACACCGTTGCGTACGCCGCGGACCTCTCGTATCAGAGTGGTCTTCCAGTCGCTCTCCCCGCTGAGCGGAAATGCTTTCGCCCGCCGCCACTCGCCGAGATCCACGAAGGTCGCACCGCGGCTCTGCGCCCAGCGATGGCTCGGCGTGAGCCGGCAGGGCCTGAATTCCGGGCCGCGATGCATCCCCGCGAGCGCGCCGATCGCAACCGGCGTGTAAGGGGGCCGGGCCGCGATCGTTCCGAGGTCGGCGGGCGTCCGCCCGGTGAGAGCGGCAACGAGCGCATGCCCGTTGAGAGCCGATGTCTTGCCCTGATCCGTCGCCATTCCCAGCGTCGTGTAGCGTTTGAGCAGCTCTGCGGAATGAAAGCCTTCGCGCGCCGCGAGGGCAACATCCTGGGTGGTCACGTCGTGCTGGGGATCGACGAACGCCTTGCCGCGACAACCGCCGACGAACCAGAGCGGGGTGCCGGCTACGGCCTCGTCATCGACGCGCGGGGCACTCGCCGCCGGCGCCTCGAATCCCGCAGCCCTCGCCGCTTCCCTGCCGGCCGTCGCCCCCGAATGCAGCGCGCCCGCCAGTGAGAAGTCGCCTGCCGCAGCGCCAACCGCGGTCATCCCGCGCGGCAAGTCGGCCGGCACGAACGCCGCGATCGCATCCGACCACCGCGGCCGCCCTCCCAAGTGGGTGGACAACGCCGTATTCGGATCCCAGCCTCCAGCCACCGCCAGGGCGTCCGCTGCTATGCGGGTCGTGCGCCCCTGCTGGTCGCGGACGTCGATTGCCCTGACTCCCTTGGCTCCATGGGCATCGAGGATCTGCGCGCCCAACATGACGCGCAGTCCGCGGCGGGATGCCTCATTCCCGAGCGTTTCCGCAATTTCCCGCCGTGCCTCGACGATTACGGGAACATCTGAACCCCCGTCAGTCAGATCGAAAGCCGTTTTCCACCCGTCATCGCACGTCGTGAAGACCGCGGTCCGGCGCCCGGGCGTCACTCTGAAGCGATTCACGTAGGTGCGCACCGCCGAGGCGAGCATGACACCGGGACGATCATTGCCGCCGAATACGATCGGCCGCTCCAGCGCCCCGGCTGCGAGCACCGTCCGGCGAGCGACGATCTTCCAAAGTCGTTGCCGGACCTGGTGCGCAGCAGGTACTGGCAGATGGTCCGCCACACGCTCGAGCGCCCCGAACGTATCGCCGTCGAAAGCGCCGAAGACCGTGGTACGAGTCATCACTCGCACCCCGGGGAGTGATGCCAGCTCAGCGGCGGCTTGCCTCGCCCAGAGAGCGCCGTCCTCGCCGTCGATCCAGTGGCGATCGCCGTTCAGGCGGCCGCCGAGAAGAAAGTCCTCATCGCAAAGAATCACGCGCGCCCCGGACCTCCCGGCGGCCAGCGCGGCGGCGAGACCGGCCGGGCCGCCACCCACGACCAACAGGTCGCAAAACGCGTGCGCCTTCTCGTACGTGTCCGGATCGGCCTCGAGGCTGGCGCGGCCCAGCCCCGCGGCCCGCCGTATGAGCGGCTCGTAGACCTTCTCCCAGAAGGCGGCCGGCCACATGAAGGTCTTGTAGTAGAAGCCGGCGACGAAAACCGAGGACAGGAGAGAGTTGATCGCGCCGAAGTCGCAGGCGAGCGATGGCCAGCGATTCTGGCTGCGGGCTTCGAGGCCGTCGAACAGCTCCACGGCGGTCGCACGCGTGTTCGGCTCGCGGCGCGCCCCGGTCCGCAGCTCCACCAGAGCGTTGGGCTCTTCCGAGCCGGCCGTCAGGATTCCCCGCGGCCTGTGGTATTTGAACGAGCGGCCGACCAGCCGGACACCCGATGCGAGCAGTGCGGAAGCCAGCGTGTCGCCCGGATGACCTGCGTAGCGCTTGCCGTCGAAGTTGAAGGAGACGGTCAGCTCGCGCCGGATGGCTCCGTCGCCTTTCCCCAGGCGATTCGTACTCATGCGCGCGGGGTCTCGGTTGCAAGCTGCACGGCAAGAATCTCGTGTGTGCGTGTGTTGCGAGTCACCCGGATCCAGGAAAGGCAGCCGCCTGCGTGGTACCACAGCTCCTGATGGGGTCCGGCGGGGTTGTCGCGCAGGTACACGGCTTCGTGGAAGCGGTCAGCCAGACCGTCTGTGTCGGCTGGCGGGCGCTGGAAGCCCGCATCACCGAGATAGGTGAACTCGCTGACATCCCGCTCGCCGCAGAAAGGGCATTCGATGCGCATGGCGATTCAGTGCAGATTCGGCTGTGGTCCCTGCCCTTTTTCATCGAGCAGGTTGCCGGTCGCGAAGCGGTCGAGGCGGTAGGCGCGCGCCACTTCGTGAGGCTCGTCGCGCGCGAGCAAATGAGCAAAGCAATAACCGGAGGCCGGCGTGGCCTTGAAGCCGCCGTAACACCAGCCGCCGTTGAGATACAGTCCCTCGATCGGCGTGCGGTCGATGATCGGCGAGCCGTCCATGGACATGTCCATGATGCCTCCCCATGAGCGCAGCATGCGCAGTCTGCCGATCGCGGGCATCAGCGCCATGCCGCTCTCGCACACGTCTTCGACGGTCGGCAGATTGCCGCGCTGCGCGTAAGAGTTGTAGCCGTCGATGTTACCGCCGAAGACGAGGCCGCCCTTGTCCGACTGGCTGACGTAGAAATGACCCGCGCCGTAGGTCACGACACAGGGAATCATCGGCTTCACGGCCTCGGACACGAAGGCCTGCAGCACATGGCTCTCGATGGGCAGGCGCAAGCCGGCCATGCGCGCCACGTTCGAGGTGTTGCCGGCGACCGCCATGCCGATCTTGCGCGCCCTGATGTCGCCGCGCGTGGTCCGTACGCCGGCAATCCGCCCGCCTTCCCGGATGAACTCGGTCACCTCGCAGTTCTGCACGATGTCCACGCCGCGCCCGCTGGCGGCGCGCGCGTAGCCCCAGACCACGGCATCGTGCCTCGCCGTACCGCCCCGCGGCTGCAGCAGCCCTCCCTGGATGGGGAAGCGAGCATTCCCGAAGTCGAGAAAGGGCAGCATGCGCCTGACGTCGCGGGCATCGAGCAACTCGGCATCGACGCCGTGCATGCGCATCGCGTTGCCCCGGCGCACGTAAGCGTCGCGTTGCGAGTCCGAATGGTACAGGTTCAGAACGCCCCGCTGACTCACCATCGTGTTGTAATTCACATCCTGCTCGAGCCCTTCCCAGAGCTTCATCGAGAACTCGTAGAACGGGTTGTTCCCGGGCAGCAGGTAGTTCGAGCGGATGATGGTCGTGTTGCGTCCCGCATTGCCGAGTCCGATCCACCCCCTCTCGAGGACCGCACAACGGGTGATGCCGTGCGTCTTTGCCAGGTAGTGCGCCGTCGCAAGCCCATGTCCGCCCCCTCCGATGATGATCACGTCGTAGGCGGGCTTGGGTGCGGCGTCGCGCCACGCGGGCTCCCATCCCCGGTGCCCCGCCAGGGCCTGTCGCAGCAGGCTGAAGATCGAATAGCGCATGGAACCTCATCTTACGCGTGCTACATTAGCGCAGCGGCCCGGCTTCGCACCTGCCGGGAAGGAGGCGCGATGGCGCTCGGATCCTCCGGTAAGGCTGTTCGCATAGCGTTCTTGCTCGTTCCACGCTTCTCGATGATGGCGTTTGCCGCCGGCGTCGAGCCGCTGCGCGCCGCCAACCGGCTGAGCGGGTCGCCGCTCTTCGAATGGCAACTGGTCTCGGCGGACGGCAATCCGGTCGCCGCCAGCAACGGAATTTCCGTCGCGGCCCAGGGCCCGCTCGCCGAGCTCGGCAAGATCGACATGCTCATCGTGTGCGCCAGCCTCGAGGCCCCCGAGGTCGAGCGCAGCACCAAAGTCCACCACCAGCTGCGGCGCCTCGCACACCACGGCACCGTCGTCGGCGCCATCAGCAGCGGCTCGTTCCTGCTCGCCGAGGCCGGACTGCTCGCCGGGCGGCGCTGCACGGTCCATTGGGAATACCTCGAGGCCTTCCGCACGCGCTATCCGCAGCTCGACGTCACGGAGGACCTCTACGTCATCGACGGCAACGTGTTCACGTGCTCCGGGGGAACCGCCGCGCTCGACATGATGGTGCATTTCATCAGTCAGGTGGGCGGCAGCCAGCTCGCCCTGGCGGTTGCCGAGCAGTTCATCCACCCGCAGGTGCGCACGCAGGAGGAGCGGCAGCGTCTGGATCTGCATGCGCGCTATCACATCGAGAGCCCGAAGCTCATCCACGTGATCTCCCTCATGGAGGCGGCGCTGGATGAGCCGATGGAGCTGCGGGAAATGGCGCGGCGCGCCAACATCTCGGTCCGTCAGGTCGAGCGGCTCTTCCGCGAGCACATCGGCTCTTCGCCGAAGAGCTTCTATCTGGATCTGCGTCTCGCCAAGGCGCGGACTCTGCTGCGCCGGACATTGGGCTCGCTGCGCACCATCGCGCTCGAGTGCGGCTTCGGCTCGCCGTCTCATTTCTGTCATGCGTACAAGCGCCGCTACGGCATTCCCCCTACGCACGAGCGCCGCTCATTCGCCGGCGCCGACGGCGCTGGGCAGCCATCCCTGCCGCGCCGGCCAGTCCGGCTGCAGACTCGCAAACCGGCTGAGCTTTAGTGCCGACAAATCGGCAAAACCGCAGGCGCCGCCGACCACCAGATCGCGGATCGCCCGCCCGGCGGCCGGCGAGAGGCCGAATCCCACGCTCGAAAGCGTCGCAATCGTCAGATTGTCCACCGCGGGGGGACGGTCGATGATGGGCCCTCCGTCGGGGGTGTTCTCGATGAATCCCGCCCAGCTGCGTATCACGCGGGCATGACCGGCCTTCGGCAGTAACTCGCAAAGCCTACGGGCGATGCTGGCTTGCAGCGGAGTGGAGTACGGGCGTGTGTGCTCCACGTCCGCGAACTCGATCCACTCGTGGGGGCCGCCGCCGTACGCGAGGTTGCCACGCAGGGTCTGCCTGCCATAGAGACCATTCCCGTCCACGCCACCCAGCTTCATCAGCGGCAGCGGCTCGGTCACGATCATCTCGGCGCGGGCGCTCATCAGCGGCACCGTCACTCCGAGGAGGCCGCAGAGCTCTCCAGTTGCAGGCCCCGCAGCGATGACGACCTGATCGCAGGCAAACGTGCCGCGGCTCGTCCTTACGCCCACCACACGGTTGCCGCGCGTGTCGAAACCCAATGCCCTGGTATGCTGCAGGAGCCGACCTCCGCAATCGCGCAGTGCCCAAGCGTAAGCCTGAAGCGTGCGATGCGGGTTCGCGTGTCCGCCGAAATGATGAAGATAGCCGCCGCAGACGTTGTCGCCCGCGAGCGGCACGAGCTCCCGCACCTGCTTGGGATCCAACACGTCGGAACGGAATCCCTGCCGGGCGCCGTTGTCGAGCGCGCGCCGGTATGACTCGAGCTGCCGCTGATCGAGCGCAATGCGGATCCGATTCGGCCGGAATTCGGTCGGGTAGCCGAGCAGCTCGTCCAGCAGCGGCCACAGGCGCTGCTCTTCCTGGAAGAGCGGACTGTGATGATGTGAGCAACCGCCGCCGTTACGCCCCGAAGCACCCCATCCCGCGGCGCCCGCCTCGATGACGAGAGTGTCGACCCCCTCGCGGGCGAGCCACCAGGCGGCGCTCAGCCCGGTGACGCCCCCACCGACGATGACGACCGCGGCGCCCGCGCCGTCGCGCGAGCTCATTCGCCCGCCACCGGCTCTTCCGCGCAAGTCTCCGCCGCGGAGTATGCGGGCGTGAGGCGCCAGAACGGGATCCATTGCGAGGGTATGCCGAACCAACTCTCCCAGCCCTCGCCCATCGCGGCCGCCTCAGGCAGCGCCGCCAGTTGCGCCAGCCGCAGCGGCCGCACCGGCGGGCGGTAGGTCGCGAGCGGAATGTCGGCGAGCGCCCTGCCCGTACCCAGGGCCATGAGCGCCGCGATCTGCTCGCGGCAGCGCCGTCCCTGACACGGTCCCATGCCGGCCCGGGTGAGCCGCTTCACTACATCGGGATGGGGCGCTCCCTCCGGGTCCACCGAGCCGATCCGCCAGGACGCGGACGCGGCGCGCCGCCAGTCCAGATAACGGGGCGGGTTCAACTCGAGAACATCGGCCGCCGTCACCTCCTCGCACTGGCACACGAACGGTCCGGCCGGGGATCCCAGAGTCATGGCCCTTACCCACGCCACGCGCTCGAGCGCGATATCCCTCATCGCGCGATCGGGCGATACCGCCGCCTCTTCGGAGCCATCCGGCTCCACGCCGAGAGCCCGGAGAGCCGCGAGGGCGGCGATTCGGCCCTCGCGGCGAGCTGTGTCGTCGGACCGCGTCTTCGACGGCCAGACGCCGGCGCAATCTCCGGCCGCATACAAGAACGGTAGTGAGGTTCTTTGCGAGCCATCGACCACGGCGACATGGCCGCCGCGCGCCGCCTGAAAGCTCACGCTGCAGCCGGCCGCCTCGATCAGCTCGATGGCGGGAATCGCAGCCACCGCCAGCACCACTGTGTCGCACTCGATCCGCTCCAGCGGGCCTGAAAGGTGGGTTCCGTCGCTGTCGACGCCCGCAAGCCGAACGGCGGCGACGCCTTGCAGATCACCAACCGTCTGCTGTATGACGTGACGCGTGAGGAGGCGCGTGCCGCGCGCGAGCAGTCGTGCCAACAGCTCCCTCGGTCCTGTGATTGCCTCCGCCTGCTCGATGACCGCCGCGATCCGAACACCGGCATCCAGCAAAGCGTTGCCGATCTGCAGCGCTTCCGTGCCGCTGCCGACGAGCACGGCGGTTTTGGAATCCAACGCCTCGTAGGTTGTTGCCAGCCGGTACGCGGCGCTGGCGCCCATCACGCCCGGCCGTTGCCAGCCGTCAAATGCGATCCCCATGTCGCGGCACCCCGTGGCGACGATCACCTGCCTGAAGCGAAGCAGATACACGCGGTCTTCGTCCGCAAGACCCGCCACGTGGCCATCGATCCAGCCAGCCGTACGCCGTTGTGGGAAAAGACCCCAGGCGGCCGTGCCGAGACGGACGTCGACACCGGCGTCGATCGCCTCGGCGAGCTCCGGCCGGACCTCGAGGAACGATTCCAGCACGGCATTACGATTCGCCACGGTCGCGGCCATCCGGCCGCCGAAATGCAGCGGCACATCCTCGCCCATGGTCCGCAGCGGCACCGGATTCTCGTCCACCAGGGTGACCCGCACCCCGCCGCCGACGGCAGCGAGCGCAGCCGCGATGCCGGCCGGCCCCGCGCCAACGATCAGCAGATCGGTCGACTCGTCGATGGGCGGCTGCTTGCCCGCGACGGACGCGCGGTCCCGCCCGACGGACGTATGCGCTCGCGATTTCATGGGTGCGCGGCAGCATGGCAGGCGCATTGTTGGCGGAATATCGTATTCGCGACGAACCATTGCAGAATCCCGACTTGGGCGGCTCGCGCAGGAAGTCGCACAGGTGCACCGGCCGTGTCGGCTTTGCGCAAACCCGCGGCGGCGGCCTCCACGATCATCAGAGGATGGAATCACGTCGACGACGCGAAGGCGGCAGAGGCCGCCGCACGGCTCCCACTCATCTGCGCCAGCTCCCCTGGCGCGCGGTCAGAAATCCCTTCGCGCCCATGGAAGTGCTCGCGGCGGACCAGCTCGAGGCCATTCACCTGACGTCGCTGCGCATCCTCGAGGAGCTGGGGGTGGAGTTGAGGTCGCCGCGTGCGTGCGACATCATGCGGGCCGCGGGCGCCAAGGTCGACGATGCCAGCGGCATGGTCCGCATCGATCGCGGCCTGGTGGCGCAGGCGCTCGCGACGGCGCCGCGGTCCTTTACGCTCACGCCGCGCAATCCGGCCCGACAGGTCACGTTCGGCGGTAATCACGTCAATTTCGGTCTGGTGGCCGGACCACCCAATGTCCATGACCGCGAGCGCGGCCGCCGCTCGGGGAACCTCAACGATTACTGCGACTTCATCCGGCTGGCGCAGTACTTCAACGCCATCCATGTGATCGGCAACCAGGTGTGCGCGCCGATCGAGCTGCCCGCGAACTCGCGCCACATGGATGCCTACCGCGCCAACATCCGTTATTCGGATCTCGCATTTCACGTCAGCGCGATCGGCGCCGGACGGGCGCTCGATGGGATCAGGATGATGGCGATCGCGCGCGGAATCACGCTCGAAGAGATGGCTGCGAGCCCGGGCGTGATCACCATCATCTCGGTCAACAGCCCGCGCCGCTTCGATGAAGGGATGAGCGAAGGCTTGGTGGCGATGGCCGCCCATGGGCAGCCGGTCGTCATCACACCCTTCACCCTCATGGGTGCCATGGCGCCGGTGTCGCTGGCCGCGGCCCTGGCGCAGCAGAACGCGGAGGCCCTCTTCGGAGTGGTTCTCGCGCAGCTGGTGCGTCCAGGGACCCCCGTCATGTATGGCGCCTTTACATCGAACGTCGACCTGCGCTCCGGTGCTCCGGCCTTCGGCACACCGGAGAACGCGAAAGCGAATGTCGCCAGCGGACAGTTGGCGCGACGCTATGGGCTGCCTTATCGGACCTCTAACGCCAGCGCCTCCAATGCAGCCGATGCTCAGGGCGCCTACGAGACCGAGATGTCCCTGTGGGGAGCCGTGCTCGGCCACGCGAACCTCATCTATCACGCGGCCGGCTGGCAGGAGGGAGGACTGACCGCCTCGTTCGAGAAGCTGATCCTCGACGTCGAGATGCTGCAGCTCATGATGCACTTCCTCGAGCCGGTGCAGGTCGATGAGGCCGAGCTCGGCTTCGAAGCGATCCGCGGCGTCAAGACCGGCGGCCACTTCTTCGGCGAGCCGCATACTCTCGAGCGCTATGAGCACGCCTTCTACGAGCCGCTGGTCTCGAACTGGCAGAGCTACGAGAACTGGCAGATCGCCGGCGGGCGCGACGCCACCGAGCGCGCGACCGAGATCTGGAAGCGCGCGCTCGCCGAATACGAGGAGCCGGCGCTCGATCCGGCGGTCGCTGAGGCGCTCGATGAGTACGTGAATCGCCGCCGCGGCGAGATCGGTGACGGCGAGCCCTGAGGGCGCGGAAACCATGCGATGATGGGCGCTCACGCGGCTTGCGGACCCGACGATGAGCGACTTCAGCGAACTCGAGATCAACGCCGTCTATCGCGCCATCTCGGAGCGGCGCGACATGCGGCACTTCCTCAGCGACCCCCTCGATGAGGCCTTGCTCGAGCGGCTGCTCGGCGCCGCGCATCTCGCACCCAGCGTGGGTTTCATGCAGCCCTGGCGGTTCCTGCGGATCCGCAGCCCGTTGCTGCGCCGCTCGATCCACGCGCTCGTGGAGGCGGAACGGGCAGCGACCGCGCGCGCACTCGCCGAGCGCGACGAGGAATTCATGCGCCTCAAGGTCGAGGGAATCCTCGAGTGCGGCGAATTGCTCGTGGTTGCGCTCATGTCCGGCCGCGAGGCACACGTCTTCGGACGCCGCACCCTGCCCGAGATGGACCTCGCATCGGCCGCCTGCGCGATCCAGAACCTCTGGCTCGCCGCGCGCGCGGAAGGGATCGGCATGGGCTGGGTCTCGATGTTCGAGCCCGAGGCCCTGCGTGAGCTGCTGAAGCTGCCCACAGGATCGCGCCCGATCGCCGTCCTCTGCCTCGGGCACGTTCCCGCCTTCTACGCGCGCCCCATGCTCGAGGAGCAGAACTGGGCACGGCGCTGCGATCTGCGCTCGGTGGTCACCGATTGCTGGAGCGATCCGCAGACGGACGGCAGATGACCGGCGGGGCCGCATGCCCCGCCGAGGGCATCAAGAGGCCTTGCGCAAAGCGTCCGGCGGCAATCGTTGCTCGAGGCGGTCGCAATACCAATCGATGAACTGCCTGACACCGTCCTCGGTCACGTTCGACAACGGACCCGGCTCGTAGGTGGGGCAGTTCATGCCGATCTGATTCTCACGCACGATTCGGCGATCCTGCTCGTTCGTCGCCAGCCACACTTCGGTCAGCTCCGCGATATCGTAGTCGACGCCCTCGACAGCGTCGCGGTGCACGAGCCATTTCGTCGTGAGCTCGGTGCACGTCGGACCCAGTGGCAACACCCGGAAAGAGATCGCGTGATCACCGAGGAAGTGATTCCACGTCGTCGGATAGTGAAAGAGAAGCAGCGCCCCGATGTTGAGGTCGCGCGGTATGGCATCGCTCAAAGCTCGTTTGACGGCAGGCCGGCCCGTCAAGGTGTAGCTGACCGCCGGGTCCAACAGCGGCATGCGGGCGGTTCGCATCTGACCGTCGGGTGACAGCTTGAACTCACTGGCGAGCGCTGCCGCCTCGCAGCGGCGCCAATGCTCGGTGATTCGCGGGTCATCCGCAGCGCCGCTGACGCTCGTGACGGTGGGCGTATCCGGATAGGTGCGCGCGAGCTCGGGATGATTGCTTGCGCAGTGATAGCACTCGCGGTTGTTCTCCCAGACGAGCTTCCAGTTCCCCTCCTCGATGATGGTTCCCTGAAAGGCCACGCGCGCCTCGGTCAGGCGGTGGGGCAGCAAATAAGGCTCGAGATGCCGGCGGGTGGGCCCGAAATCCGGGGCTTCCGCCGCGAGGCAGACGAAAATGTAGCCCGCGACCACTTCACAATGCACCGACTTCAGCGCCAGCCGCGAGCGATCGAAACCTGGCCCCATTTGTCGGGCGGCGAATAGTCGCCCGTCGAGCTGATAGGTCCACTGATGATAGGGACAAACGAGCTTCGCGGCCGTGCCGGCCGCTTCCGGACACACACGCGCGCCGCGATGCCGGCAGGAATTGATGAAGGCGCGGATGACCCCGTCAGCGGCGCGCGTGAGCAGGATGGGATATGCGCCAATCTGCAAGGTGAGATAGCTGCCGGCCCCCGGCAGCTCGGCGCTGTGCGCAACGAACAGCCAATCCCTGTAGAAGATATGCTCCAGATCGAGAGCATGGATTTCGGCGTCGCCATAGAACTCGCGTGTCAGGCCCATGCCGGGCGTGCGCTCGCGCAGCGTGCGCAGCACCCGTTCGCTGATCATGGTCATGTTCACTCCCCGTGATACGGCCCAAGGAAAGCGCGACGGAGACGTGGGGGAGGAGCATTCGGATCAGCGCGACGAGCGTCGGAAGCTGAGCCCAAGTGCCCGATGATCGCCCACCGCGATCCGACGGCTGCAATGCTGCAAGGCTGGTTTCCGGGCTCTGGAGGGGTCGCCGAGCTTCACTCGGTGACCGGCTCGGCGCCTTCCCAAACCCTGTGATCGGGTTCGGTGGCCTATGCCGAGTCGACACTCCACTACCGTTGCGGGGGCAGCGCCGGAATTCACCGGCTTCCCAATTCTCCCGCCTTGCGGCGGGCACCTTCAGCTTCTCTATCCTACCGCAGCTCGAGCCGAGTTAAAACTGGGTCTGGGCCCGCTCGAAGCGATCGAGGTTCATCACCTTGCTCCAGGCCGCGGCGAAGTCCTGCGCGAATTTCTGCTTCGAATCGGCGGAGGCGTAGACCTCCGCGATGGCACGCAACTGCGAGTGGGAGCCGAAGATGAGATCGATCCGCGTTCCCGTCCATCGCGGCTGCCTGGTTTTGCGGTCGTGGCCTTCAAAGACGCCATCAGGTCCCGCGGCCTGCCATTCCGTGCGCACATCGAGCAGGTTCACGAAGAAGTCATTCGTCAACGTCCCCGGCTTCTGTGTAAACACTCCATGCTCGGATTGTCCGGCATTGGCGCCGAGCACGCGCAGGCCGCCGACCAGCACGGTCATTTCCGGCGCGCTGAGATTCAGCAGTTGCGCCCTATCCACCAGAGCTTCTTCCGGTGACATGAGCTGCGGTCCGTGCAGGTAGTTGCGAAAGCCGTCGGCCACAGGCTCGAGGGGCGCAAAGGAAACAGCATCGGTCTGCACTTCGGACGCGTCCATGCGACCGGGCGTAAAGGGCATCCGCACATCGGTCCCGCCGTCGTGCGCCGCCTTCTCGATCGCCGTGCAGCCGCCGAGCACGATGAGGTCCGCGAGCGAAACCTTCTTGCCGCCGCTGGCCGCGGCGTTGAACTCCTTCTGAATGGCCTCGAGCTCGCGCAGTACTGTCTGCAGCTGCGCCGGCTGGTTGACCTCCCAGTCCTTCTGCGGCGGCAGTCGAATGCGCGCGCCGTTGGCGCCGCCCCGCTTGTCCGAACCACGGAAGGTCGAGGCGGATGCCCACGCGGTCGCTACCAGCGCGGCAACGGACAGGCCGGATGCCAGGATCCTGGTCTTGAGCGCCGCGATGTCGGCATCACTGATCAGCGGATGATCCACAGGGGGGATCGGATCCTGCCAGATCAGACTTTCCTTCGGCACGAGCGGGCCGAGGTAGCGCACGATAGGACCCATGTCACGATGAGTCAGCTTGAACCAGGCGCGCGCGAAGGCGGCGGCGAACTCCTCCGGATGCGCGTGGAAGCGCCGTGAGATCTTCTCGTACGCGGGATCGAAGCGCAGCGACAGATCCGTGGTCAGCATGGTGGGCACGTGCTTCTTGGATTTGTCGTGGGCATCGGGAATGGTGGCCGAGGCGTTCTTCGCCTTCCACTGGTAAGCGCCTGCCGGGCTCTTGGTCAGCTCCCACTCGTATTTGAAGAGGCTCTCGAAAAAGTAGTTGCTCCACTTCGTCGGCGTTTGCGTCCAAGTGACTTCGGGGCCTCCTGTAATCGCGTCGGCGCCGGCGCCAGTTGCGTACTTGCTCCTCCAGCCGAGCCCCTGATCCTCGATGGCCGCGCGCTCGGGCTCCGGGCCGACGAAGGACGGATCGCCCGCGCCGTGCGTTTTACCGAAGCTGTGGCCGCCCGCGATCAACGCGACGGTTTCCTCGTCGTTCATCGCCATGCGCGCGAACGTCTCACGAATGTCACGGGCCGCCGCCACCGGGTCCGGCTTGCCGTTCGGACCCTCGGGGTTCACGTAGATGAGCCCCATCTGCACGGCGCCCAGCGGATTTTGCAGCTCCCGCTCGCCGCTATAGCGCTCATCGCCGAGCCAGGTGCCTTCGGGACCCCAATAGAGCTCTTCCGGCTCCCAGGTATCGGCGCGGCCGCCTCCGAAACCAAAGGTCTTGAATCCCATCGACTCGAGAGCCACGTTGCCGGCGAGAACCATGAGGTCGGCCCAGGAGATCCTGCGGCCGTATTTCTGCTTGATGGGCCAGAGCAGGCGCCGGGCTTTGTCGAGATTGGCATTGTCCGGCCAGCTGTTGAGTGGCGCGAAGCGTTGCTGACCGCCGCCGGCGCCGCCGCGCCCATCGGCGACTCTGTAGGTGCCCGCGCTATGCCACGCCATGCGGATGAACAGACCGCCATAGTGGCCAAAGTCGGCAGGCCACCAGTCCTGCGAATCGGTCATCAGCGCGTGCAGGTCTTTGATCACCGCCTGCAGATCGAGGCTCTTGAATTCGCGGGCATAGTCGAACGCCTGGCCCAATGGGTTCGACCGCGGCGCGTGCTGATTCAGAATCTGCACGTTGAGTTGATTCGGCCACCACTCACGGTTGGTGCGTGCCTTGCTTCTGCCGGCGAAGGGGCACTTGCCTTGCTCTGTCATGCTGTCTGTCTCGGTCGCCATGGTCGTATCTCCCATGTCTCAGCCGCCCTGCACGCTCAACGCAACATCGACATTGCCCCGGGTCGCGTGGGAATAGGGACAGATCTTCTCGTGAGCCTCGCGCGCCAGCGCCTCGAGCTCCGCCTGCGGCAGACTGGAATCGACCACGTGAAGTTCGACTGCCAGACCGAAGCCCCCCGCGGTTCGCGGCCCGATCGTCACGCTGCAGGTGACGGTGGCTGCTTTCGCGTTCTTCTTCTTTTGGGTGGCGACGTAGTCGAGAGCGCCGCCGAAGCACGCCGCGTAGCCAGCGGCGAACAAGTGCTCCGGTGTCGTAGTCCCCGGTTTACCCATGCCCCCCATCTCCTTGGGCACGGACAGATCGACGCTGACGGAGCCGTCGGTGGCCTGGGTGTGTCCATTACGTCCGCCGGAAGCTGTCGCAGTCGCAGTGAATAGTGGCTTGATTTCCACGGGGCTACCCTCGAGGTTATGGTCGGCTTGGGGTGCATACTATTGGCCGCGAGGCGCGGCGCGAATTCGATTTTCTCTATCGGAGGCATTGAGAAAACCAATCGGCACGCAGGTCGAGCCCCTGGATACGGAGCGCGAATTGACGGACGTGGGAAGCGAGACTATCCTATGTGACCATTTTTTCAGGTCATGGTGGGGTTCCCATGGATATTTCTGCCGCACAGTTCAAGGCGGAATGCCTCAAGCTGATGGATGAGGTCGAAAAAACCCGTCAGCCGATCATCATCACCAAGCATGGTAGGCCCGTCGCGCAACTAGCACCGATTCCCGCTGACACTGACTCCCTGTTCGGGTACATGAAGGGGACGATGCGGATCGACGACGACGTGATGGCACCGCTCGATATCGAGTGGAGCGCTTTGACGGGCGATGAAGATCACCTCTACAGGGGCGTGAGGCGCCCCGCGAAGCCGGCTCGTAAAAAGTGAGCGCGCTCCTGCTCGACACGCACATCTGGCTCTGGTATGCCGAAGGGAATGCGGAGCGGCTGACCGCGACAGGCGTCAAGAAGTTGGATCAGGCTCGCCAGTCCGAAGGCCTGCGGATCTCGCCTATCTCGATCTGGGAGATCGGTGTGCACCACGCGAAAGGCAGAATTCAGCTATCGGCACCACTTCGCGACTGGGTGCGAGACGCCCTCGCACCCGTTGGGATCACTCTTCTCCCCCTTGATGCCGAGTCAGCTGCCGAGAGCACTCTCCTGCCCGGACAACCTCACGGAGATCCGGCGGACCGCTTCCTGATTGCTGCCGCACGCACCAAGGGCCTCGTTCTCGCCACGCGAGACAAGGCAATCATCGACTATGGCAACGCCGGCCATGTTCGGGTATTGGAATTGTGAATTGGACGTGAGCGAATCGACAGGAGCTCGACTGCCTCAGCGGCGAGGATGTCTTCCCGGGCTCCTTCTCCCGGCTTATGTCGCTCACCGGTTGCGGTCGAGGAGCCGGCGACAAGGCGCACCTGTCCGGTACTGAGTTCAAGCCGCTGGGCCCGTGGTTACGGAACGCTGTCATCTGGGAAGTGAATGCTCGTTGAAAGGCGGGGCGCGCTTCGCAGCGACACTGGAACGCGTGGAGGGCGGGAACGGCGCGCACCAGGTCCGTCGTTCGCAGGATGCGCAGAACGGTGGTCATCAGGAGGTCGGCAGCACTGAACTCGTCTTCCAGGTAATCGCGCTTTTCAAGACGATCGGACAGGCTGTGGAGCCGCCGCTGCACGACCGCCGTCACAGGCTGCTGAAGGGCACGCGCCTCCGAGACTTCCATTTGCTGGAGCTGATTCAAAAACATCACCGGCGGCTCAATGGTGTTGAGCGCAGCGAAGATCCAGGCCTGTATCCGCGCGCGCCGCTTCGTCTCAGAGGGAAGGAGCCTCTCGCAGCGTTCGGCTATGTGGAGCACGATCGCACCGCTTATCGCCGTGTCCGAAAAAACCGAGCCACCTCTGACGCGTGGTTACGTAGCATCGGCATCATCGGGAATTGACGATCGGCCGGTCGAACGGCAGCCCAGGGTCGATCAGGGGGGGCCACCGATCCGGCGCTGGTCGGCCAATATCGGCTATTCGCAAACCCCAATTGCCCTCCGGTTTGCAGTCATTCGCACAGCGAGCTATCCGTGACGCCTGCCAGCCGATTTTCTAACGGACTCGCGTCATCTCAATGAGAGACTCTTCGACACCCCTTAGGCTTTTGGATTTTGTGTTCATTATTCTCTCAAGCCATACGCCATCTGCTGCAAGTCTTACGACACGAAGCTCAATTCTCGAATCAGTTTTCGAATGTCTCTTTAGGCGCTCGCTCAGCCAGGTATCCCACACCCATCCGACCTGATCCTTAGAGGCCAACAGACTCAAGAGCGCGCCCCACACTTTACGTTCCGCTGCACCTTCGGAGAATGCGGCCCTAATGTATGCACGAGTAAAGCATCCGTCGGAATTCTCTTCCTCCGCCATCAGTCGGTCAAACTGCTTGTCCAATCGCGTCAATAGCATCCGCATCAGTTCCGTCACCAAGGTCTCTTTGCTATCGAAGTGATGAAAGAAAGCCCCCTTGGTAACGTCCGCCAATTCGCTCACTTTGTTGACGGTGACATCAGCTATACCCTTGGTCGCAGCGAGTTCGAAGGCGGCAGATAAAAGGGACTCTCTAACGAAGAGAGGGTCCTTTTTTTTCATGTACGCGTTTTTTACTTTGGTCGCCTTCATTTTCGAAAGTCTCCTCAAAGTCTCAAAATTGTATTCCTTTGGATGAGACCAGCGGCGCAAACAAACTGGTTGCAATAAAAGATACCAAGTGGTATCTTTTGCAACAATGCTCTTCAAGACGAACCGTGACGCTGCGGTATCAGGGGTTGCCTTCATTCCATTCGGCACTCAAGAGTCGCGGTGAGATCGTCGTGTTTGAAAGACCGTTAAAGCTCCCGAAGTGGTAGGGCAGAACAACTTGTGAGGTGAAATCATGATCGGTTTAGCATTGAGCGAGGAGAAGACTGCCGCTGACTTAGAATTGGCAGTAGCCCACCTTGTTTTTAAAGTGGCTGATCTTAGGAGCAGTTGCCAATTCTACTCGAATCTCGGCATTCCTCCATTCTTTACTGACGAAGAGGTCGCAATTATTGAACTACGTGGTGGCACTCATCTTATCTTGCTATCAGCTGATTCGATGGCTGGAAAAGACATCGCGGAAAGCTTGACGGGACAATTTCATAAGAGATTTTCTGAGCAATTTGACCTCATGATTGAAGGCAAAGGTTTGGATGAGTTGAAAAAATATCGGTTAGAGCTAATCAGTCGGGGAATCGCAGCAGGACAGATCCCGGATGAAACGTTTTTTGGACATCATCTTTTTTGCACAAAGGACCCCGATGGAAACGGTATAACGATTTATACCAGCCACTCAATTTACTGATGTGCCATTGATTGCTGCGCGGGCGCCCGCGTGATGGGATACCGTTGGGCGCGGTCGTTCGGCCTGCCGTAAAGCCGACATTGACCACGGACCGCGTCGGGTCGAAAGTGCCTATTGACGTGCAGAGGTGTGCGGCCAGCTGACGGTCCGGCGAAACACGCCGAGAGAGCTCACAGCCCCTTCGCCACGATCATCCTCTCGATGACTTTGGCCTTGTGATCGACTACAAGGTGAGAGTAACGTTTCACCATGGCGAGCGTCTTGTGTCCGAGGACATCGGCAATTTCAAGCAGCGAGGCGCCCTGCGCCGCGAGCATGGACGCCGTGGTATGCCTCAGGTCATGAAAGTGAAAATCGCTGATTCCTGCCGCTTCGAGCGCCGCGTACCAGTGCGCATCGAAATGCTCATACGGGCCGGGTAGTCCTGACGGCTGGGGGAATACGTGCTCGCTGCGCGCGGAGTTCTGCAGCTTGAGCTCCCGCAGCGCGTCCAGTGCCTTGCCGGCGAGCGGGAGCGTCCGCTGCTCGTCGTTCTTGGTCTCGCCGACGAGGGCCCTGCCCTTCTTCAAGTCAATATCCGACCACTTGAGGCGGATCAGCTCGCCCTTCCTCGCGCCCGTCGTGATCGCGAGTAGAACGAGAGTGTGGAGCGGGTACCATTCAGACTCAGCGCAGGCATCGAGCAGCGCCGCCCGTTCCTCATCGGTCAGGAATCGTGTGCGTCCACGCGGCTCCTTCTTCCGGCTGATGTCGCTCACCGGATTGCGGTCGAGGAGCCGGCGCTCCTTCACTGCGAAAGAGAGCGCGTGCGACAGGCAGGCAATATAGCGGTTCACCGTGCCGCCGCTGCGCTTGTACTCTTTCGGCGGGATCGCTTCGCCCGTCTTCCTGTCCTTGCGCGGCTTGCCGCGCGTGAACGTCTCGGCCGCGAGCCGGTCGCGGGCCTGGGAGATGGCATCGGCGGTGATCTCGGCCAGGGCGAGACCCGCGAACTGCTCAGCCCACCATTTGAGCTGCCGCGTGCGCGTCGACCTCTCCTTCTCGTCGAACTCCGCGAGCACCGTCTCGGTGTAGTCCTTCGCGAGCGCATCGAAGCTCGTGCGCCGCGCCGCCGCGTGCGGGAAGTGCCGGCCCTCGCGGATCGCAGTCTCGATCGACTGGGCCCATTGCTGCGCCTCTTTGCGGTTCGGGAAGGTCTCGGACTGCGCTGCACGCCCTTTTACTCGCACCTGCGCGCGGTAAGAAACCGCGTTGGTCAGCGGGCTGACGATACGTTGAATGGAAGCCATGCGCGCCTCGGTGCACGGTGTGCAGCGGTGAGTAAGCCCACTGCACTGAGTGTGCATGAAACAACGACGACAGTGAAGCTTGCGCCAGTCGATCAGACGCAACCTATTGAATTAACAGAGTTTTAATTGGGGCGTGAGGGAATCGAACCCTCGACCAGCGGATTAAAAGTCCGATGCTCTACCGACTGAGCTAACGCCCCATGTGCCTTGGCGCAAAGTCGCCAGCGGCGCTTTGCTCGGCCCATCCTGGGCCTCGGCCCGACGGGCCCGGCGCTTCGCGCCGTCCAAAATCGCTTCCGACGATTTTGTGAGCGGCCAGCCGCCGCGGGGGCGGCATGATACTACACGCGCCCGTAGACCGTGGGATCGGGCACCCCGGCGGCCTCGAAGCCGGCGCGGCGCAGGCGGCAGGAGTCGCAGCGGCCGCAGGCGGCGCCCAGATCGTCCGCCTGGTAGCAGGAGACGGTCAGGGAATAGTCCACGCCCCATCGCATGCCCTCGCGAATGATGCGCTGCTTCGACCAGGAAATGAGCGGCGCCTGGATGCGACAAGCGCGCCCTTCGACGCCTGCCTTGGTAGCAAGGGCCGCAAGATGGCTGAAGGCCTCGACGAAGGCCGGGCGGCAATCGGGGTAGCCTGAGTAATCCAGAGAATTTACGCCGAAAAAGATGTCCTCCGCCCCGAGCACCTCCGCCCAGCCGAGGGCGAGCGAGAGCAGAATGGTGTTGCGCGCGGGAACGTACGTGACCGGAATCCCCGTCGTGGGCGTCTCCGGCACTGCGATCGACGTATCCGTCAGCGCCGAGCCGCCGATGCCCGCGAGATCGATGCGCATGATGCGATGCTCACGCGCGCCGAGAGCGCCCGCGACGCGCATCGCGGCATCGAGCTCCGCGGCGTGACGCTGGCCGTAGTCGACCGATAGCGCATAGCACTCGAAGCCCTGCGAGCGCGCGACGGCGAGCGTGGTCGCCGAGTCGAGGCCGCCGGAGACGAGTACGACAGCTCGGTGGGAAGGCATGGGAATGCTCTCTTTGGCTGCGAGCCCTATTTTCCCGGTACGTTGCCCCAGAGATACTTGTGCAGTTGAATCTGCAGGCGCACCGGCAGCCGGTCCGCGACGATCCAGTCGGCGAGCTGCCGCGCGGGCAGTTGCTCGTGGCTCGGGGAGAAGAGCACCGTGCAGCGGCCTTCCAGGCCCAGCGCGCGGAATTTCGCGCAGCTCCACTCGTAGTCGCCGCGGTCGCAAATCACGAACTTGACCAGGTCGCGCGGGCCGAGCCGCGTGAGCTCATCGTACCGATTGCGCGACTCCTCTCCCGAGCCCGGGGTCTTCACGTCCACGACCCGCACTACCCGCTCATCTACATCCTCGAGCGACATTGCACCGCTCGTCTCGAGCGAGACGCGGCAACCGGCATCGCAGAGTTGAGTCAGCAGCGTCAGGCAGCTCTTCTGCGCCAGAGGCTCCCCGCCCGTCACGCAGACATAGCGGCCGCCGAGCTCCCTCACCCGCCGCACGACCGACTCCACCTCCCACCACTCCCCGCCGTGGAAGGCGTATTCCGTGTCGCAGTACTGACACCGCAGCGGGCACCCGGTGAGGCGCACGAATACCGTCGGAACCCCGGCGGTGTCGGCCTCACCTTGCAGGGAGTAGAAGATTTCGGTGATCTTGAGTCGCGCCACCTGCGCCGTCACTGCGACGACAGTTTCTTCAACCGCGCCTGCGCCCTGTTGGCGGCGTCCGTGCCCGAATACTGGCTGATGACGTCATGCAGGGTGGCGCGGCCCTTGGACGTCTTGCCCTGCGCCAGCTGCGTGTTGCCCAGGTCGAGCATGGCATCCGGCGCCTTGCCGGCGCTCGGCCACTTGTCGAGCACCGCCTGGAACGCCCTCTCCGCCGCCGGGTAGTCCTGGTTCACGTAGTTCGCCTCTCCCAGCCAGTACTCCGCATTGGGCGCCAGCTGGCTCGAGGGATACTGCTTCAGAAAGCCCTGGAAGCCGCTGATCGCCACCGAATAGCTGCCCGCCTTCAGCGCATCGAAGGCCTGCCCGTAGACCGACTGCTCCGTCGAGGAGACTCCTTGGTCGCCGTCGCCCCCGCCGGGCGCGGAGCCACCCCCCGCGGCGCCGCCGTGCTCGAGCGCCGTGACTCGCTTGTCGAGATCGCCGTAGAAGTCATGCTGCTGCTTGTGCAGCTCCCGGTTCGTGTTCTGCAGGTCATCGACCTGACCGCGAAGGTCCCGCACCTCGGCCTGCAGCGTCTCGACCTGCTGGTCCATCTGTACCAGGCTCTGGTTGGACACGACCCGCTCGACCTTGGAGACCCGCGCGTCGAGGTCATTCAGCCTGATCTGCACCGGGTCCTGATCCGCGGGGACCGAGGCGCAGCCGGCGGCGAGCACCGTGACGAGCGCGAGAGGAATGATCAGGCGCATGGCGGACTCCTTCGGAACTGGGTGTCCCAGGTCATCTTACTGCGGGGGCTGCGATGGCTGCGGAGCCTGCTGTCCCGGCACCTGCATGCCCGGCGTGAGGTACACGATGTCGACGCGGCGGTTCTTGGCCCAGGCGTCCTCGCTGTGCGCCGGATCGACCGGATGCTCGGCGCCGTAGCTGGTCACTGTGATCTGACCCGCGGAGGCGCCCTGCAGCAGCAGGGCCTGCCGGACCGCCTGCGCCCGGCGCATGCCGAGGCCGATGTTGTATTCCGGCGAGCCGCGCTCGTCGGTATTGCCCTCCAGTCTGATGCGGGCGTCCGCGTGATCGGAGAGATACTTCGCATGGGCCTGCACGATGTCCGTACCGTCGCCCTTGATCACCGCGCTATCGAAATCGAAGTAGATGGTGCGCTTGGCGAGCATGCCTGCCTGCGGGCCTGCGATCGAGTTCTGATTGCCGAATGGACCGCCATTGGCATTGGCGCCGCCTTCCGCGCCCGAGGACTCGGCGCCGGGACCGCCCGCCGTGGACTGCTGTTGCTCGGACGACGGCTTCGGCGGCTTGTGAGCGCACGCGGTGAGGCCGAGGCATCCAGCCAGCAACATCAAGACGAGTATTCGACGATACATAGACCCTTCTCCAGGTTCGCCGCCACGCGGCAGCTCTTGTTGGACGTTCGGACTTGGCTACTGAACGGCTACTGAATGAACGGACCCCACGCCGGATCGCGCACCTCGCCCTGGGTAGGCCGCAGGGAAAGGCCCGTGAGCCCGTCGACGGAGATGGTCGCCAGGATGCCGGCCTGCCCCTGGCCCGGCCTCTCGGCATACATGATGGAGGCGCCGTTCGGCGCGAAGCTCGGCGACTGGTCGAGCCGGCCGCTCGTCAGCATCCGGAAGTCGCCGGTCGTGAGGTTCTGCACGCCGATGCGGTAGCTGCCGCTGTCGTCGCGGGTGACCATGGCGAGCATCTTGCCATCGGGGGACAGATGCGGGCCGGCGTTGTATTCGTCGGTGAACGTGACGCGCTGCGTGGGACTGCCGGGAGTCGCGCCGATCCGGTAGATCTGCGGCTCACCCGCGCGGTCCGACGTAAAGTAGATGTAGCGGCCGTCAGGCGACCAGATAGCCTCGGTGTTGATGGCCGGCGAGTCGGTGAGGCGCGTCAGGTGCTGAGTGCTCAGGTCGAGGATGTAGATCTGCGGATGGCCGCTGTCGCCGCTCAGGGTGACCGCGAGCTTGCGGCCGTCGGGCGACCAGGACGGCGCGCCATTGATGCCGGCGCGCATGGAGACGCAGGTCCGCTGGCCCGTCTGCACGCGCTGCACGTACACGGCGGAGAGGTGATTCTCGAACGAGACATACGAGATCCACTTGCCATCGGGTGACCATGCCGGCGACATGATCGGAAAGCGCGACTCGAGGATCAAATGCTGATTGTAGCCGTCGGCGTCCGCGATCACCAATTGGAAGCGCGTGTCGGCGCCATTGCCCACCACGGCGACGTACGAAATGCGCGTCGCGAAAGCACCGCGAATGCCGGTGATGGCCTGGTAGATGACATCACTCACGCGGTGCGCCGCATTGCGCAGCGCGGCGGCGCTGCCGCTGAACCGCTGCCTGGCGATGCTCTGGCCGGTCAGCGTATTGAGCAGGTTGAAATCCACGGTCAGCTGTCCGCCCGCGACCGTCTCCACCTGACCGACGACCATGTAGTCGCTGCCGGCCGTCTTCCAGTCCGCGAACTTTATGCCAGTGGCGGTGGTTGGCGTACCCGGCATTCGATTGCGCGCCAATGCCGTGAAACGGCCGCTGCCGACCAGGTCGTGCTGGACGACATCAGCCACGTCGGTGCCATCCGTAGGTGCCTCGGCAAAGGGCACGATCGCGATCGGCACGGGGTTGGTCACCCCGGATGTGATCTCGAGCTTCAGTTGCGCCATTGCGGCAGGCGCCGCGAGGCAGGCGGCCGTCAGCACCGCCAGGAAATTGCGCAGAAGGGCCACGGGTCTTGGTGTGCGTCTCATGCGGTCTCGCGGTCAGTTGGTTGGCTTGAATTCGATGGCGAGCTGGTGCGGGAAGGCAATGTTATTCGGTGGCGGCGGCAGCGGCGAGGCTGCGTATACCGCGTTCTTGATGGACTCGCGCACGGCGGCGTCGCCGTTGCATTGCCCGAGGGATACATCCGTCACCTCTCCTCCTGATACCACGCTCACGTTCAGCACGCAGTCGATTCCGGCCTGTGCCGTCGGCGGCCTGATCCAGTGTTGCTGAATCCGCGACTCGAGCTCGGTCGTCCAGCTCGCCAGGGCCCCGCTCGCGGCCGTCGCACGCTCGTCCGCCTGCAGGCTCTGCTGCAGCTCGGCCACGCGGGCCGCGCGCTCCTGCTCAGCTTGGCGCTGAGCGGCCAATGCCTTCTGCTCAGCAAGTTTCTTATCCTCGGCCAGCTTGCGCTGCTCCGCGGCCTTCTTTACCGCGAGCTTCGCCGCGGCAGCCTTCTTCTTGGCCGCGGCCGCCTTGGCCTGCACGGCCGCTTCGGCTTCCTCGGCCTGCTTGTCGGCAGCCGCCTTGGCCGCAGCCTGCGCCTCGGCTTGCTGTTCCGCCGCCTCGCGCGCCGCCCTGGCCTGCTCCCGGGCCTGAAGCTCCTGCTGGGCCTGCGCCTCATGCTGGGCCTCTTCCTTGGCGGCCTGCTCACGCATGGCGATCTCGTCCGGAGTAGGAGGTGGCGGCCCTTCGGGCGGTGGCTGCTCGGGCTGAGGGTGGGGAGGCGGTGACTTGGGCTTGGACGCGGCCGTCGCAGCGGTGCCAGCGCCCTTCAGCGTGCGGGCGTCGACCACGGTCGCGTTGATGGGCACGCTCGGCGCCGGTGTCGCCTGCTGCCGGAAGTGCCACCAGCCAAAGGCGAGCAACGCGATGAGGCTGCCGTGCAGCAGCACGGACATGCCAATGGACAGCCAGCGGTCGCGTACGGACTCGGGCATCGGTGGGCGATGTCAGCGTCCTGCGGGCGGTGGCGGGGGCAGCGGATCGGTGGCCATTCCGACCTTGCTCGCGCCCGCGCTCTGCAGGAGCACCATGGCCTGCATGACGACGCCGTAAGAGACTGACTTATCCGCCTTGACCACTACGGCCCTTTCCGGGTCCTTCTGCAGGGCGTCGCTCACCTGCGCTTGGACAGTGTCCGAATCCAGGGCCGCTTGCTGGTCGGAGGCAATATTCAGATACAGTCGGCCTTGTTCATCGACCGATAGGACGACAGGATCTTTGGCGCTGTTCGGGGGCAAAGGTTCCGCGTGGGCCTTCGGCAGGTTGACCTTCACCCCCTGGGTGAGAAGCGGCGCCGTGATCATGAAGATGATCAGCAGCACGAGCATCACGTCGATGTAGGGAACGACGTTGATCTCGCCCATCAGCCGCCGGCCGCGGGAGACTTGGGCCATGCCGATCTCCTACCGGACTCCGGCGGTGCCCGGCACGATGGCCGGAGGCGCCACGTTCGCGGGCGCGTGAGCCGTCGGAGTTGCCGGTGCGCCGCGGGTTGCGTGGCGCTGCAGGATGGTGGAGAACTCCTCCATGAAGGCGTCGTAGCGCACTTCCAGCCGGCCCACCTGGTCGGCGAAGCGGTTGTATGCGACCACCGCGGGTATGGCCGCGAAGAGGCCGATTGCGGTGGTCACCAGCGCCTCGGAGATGCCCGGCGCCACCGAGGCGAGCGTCGCCTGTTGGACGTCACCGAGTGACGAGAACGCGGTCATGATTCCCCACACCGTACCGAAGAGACCCACGTAAGGGCTGGTCGAGCCGACGGTGGCCAGCGTCGCCAGGCTGTGCTCCAGCCGGTCGATCTCCTTCAGCTGCGCCACGCGCATCCCCCGGCGCGCGCCCTCGAGAAGGTGCTCAGCGGCGGTGGATCCCTGTTGGCGCTGCCGCGCGAACTCGCGGAAGCCGAACTCGAAGATGCTCGCCATGCCGGTCGCGCCGCCATGCGACTCGATCGCGCGGTAGAGCTGCGCGAGGTCGCCGCCGGACCAGAAATTGTTCTCGAACTGGTCCGCCTCGCGGGCGGCGCGTCCGAGCAGCAGGCGCTTCCTGAAGATGATGGCCCATGAGGTGAGCGAGGCGAGCAGCAGCAGCCCCACCACGATCTGCACGGGGATGCTCGCCTGGACCACGAGACGAATGATGGAGAGTTGTCCGTTCATGCTCTGTCAGACCGTGAGATCAACACGTTTATCAGGGACTCGGGCAGCCTTTTCGGCTTCAGCGTGCGCGCATCGACACATGCGACCCGCACCCCCGCGATGAGGATCGGCGGCTCCCGGCCGGGGCCGCCGCCCCGGAAGATCGCCTGCTCGAACCGGATGGTCGCCGCCCGATCGGCGTGCGGCTCGCAGGTGATGGTGAGCTCATCGTCCAGCCGTGCCGGCCGCCGGTATTCCACGGTGAGACTGGCCACCGTGAACACAATGCCGGCCTCCCGGGCGAGGACTTGCTGGGAGTAGCCGAGCGATCTCAGCCACTCCGTGCGCGCCCGCTCCAGGAAGCGCAGATAGTTCGCATAATAGACTATCCCACCCCCATCGGTATCTTCCCAGTATACACGGGCCGGCCACGAGAAGGCTGCCGCCAGCCCTGCCTCGCCGCTCACCGGCCGTCCTCGAAAAGCGAGAGCGGGGTCGCGGCGCGTTCGGGGGGCTTCATGCCGAAATGCAGGTACGAGGCGCGTGTCACCATGCGCCCGCGCGCGGTGCGGACCAGAAAACCCTGTTGGATCAGGAAGGGCTCGATCACATCCTCGAGCGTGCCACGCTCCTCGCCGATGGCCGCCGCGATGCTGTCGATGCCGACCGGGCCGCCGTCGAACTTCTCGATGATGGTGCTGAGGAGCTTGCGGTCCAGGGTGTCGAAGCCCTGGGGATCGACCTCCAGCAGATCGAGCGCGGCCTCCGCGACGCTCTCCGCGATGCGCCCGTCGGCCTTCACCTGGGCGTAGTCGCGCACCCGGCGCAGCAGTCTGTTCGCGATCCGCGGCGTGCCGCGGGAGCGTTGCGCGATGCGCCGCGCCCCCTCGCCCTCCACCGGCACGCCGAGTATCGCGGCGGAGCGCACCACGATGCGCTCGAGATCCTCCACGCCATAGAACTCGAGGCGCTGCACGATGCCGAAGCGGTCGCGCAGCGGCGAGGTCAGAAGTCCCGCGCGGGTCGTCGCTCCGACCAGTGTGAAGGGCGGCAGGTTGAGCTTGATCGAGCGCGCCGCCGGCCCCTCCCCGATCATGATGTCGAGCTGAAAATCCTCGAGCGCGGGATAGAGCACTTCCTCGACGACCGGCGAGAGGCGGTGGATCTCGTCGACGAAGAGGACGTCGCGCGGCTGCAGGTTGGTGAGGATGGCCGCGAGATCTCCCGGGCGCTCCAGCACCGGGCCGGAGGTCTGGCGCAGGTTCACGCCGAGCTCCGCGGCGATGATGTTGGCGAGTGTCGTCTTGCCGAGGCCCGGCGGCCCGAAGATGAGCACGTGATCGAGCGCCTCGGCGCGCTGGCGCGCGGCGCTGATGAAGATGTCGAGCTGTGCTTTGACTTTCGGCTGGCCAACGTACTCGGCGAGGCGCCGCGGCCGGATGGCCCTGTCGACCGCCTCGTCCTCGCGCGTCGCCTCGACGCCGATCGTTCTTTCAGCTGGCAAGATGGGTCTACTCCGGCGCCGCGCCCTTCAGGGCGCGGCGGATCAGCTCTTCGGTGGAATGTGTACCCGGACCGACGGCCTTGAGCAAGCGCGTCGCCTCCGCCGGCCTGTAGCCCAGGGCCACCAGTGCACCGAACGCCTCGGCCTCGGGACTCGCGCCGGCGGGTACCGCGGTGATCGCGGTGGGGCCGCCCGCCTGCAACCGGTCGCGCATCTCGACGACCAGGCGCTCGGCGGTTTTGCGGCCGATGCCCGGGACTTTGATGAGCGCCGCCACATCCTCGCTCTGCACGCAGTGCGCGAACGCCTCGACGCTGATGCCGGAGAGCAGCGCCAGGGCAATCTTCGGACCGACGCCGGAGACCTTGATCAGGCTGCGAAAGAGACGCCGCTCGTCCTCGGTACCGAACCCATAGAGTACGTGAGCATCCTCGCGCACCACGAGGTGCGTCAGCAGGCGCACCTCCTCCCCGACCGCCGGCAGATGGAAGAAGGTCGACATCGGCGCCTCGACCTCGTAGCCGAGGCCGCCTGCCTCCACCAACAGTTGCGGCGGAGTCTTCGCGAGAATGCGCCCCCGGACCGACCCTATCATCGCGAGGACGGCTGTGCCGCCGGGGGTATCGCGCTCCGCTCCGATTGCAACGCCAGCTCGTGCAGGCGCCGCGAGTGCGCATGACAGACGGCGACGGCGAGCGCATCCGAAGCGTCGGGGGTAATGCGCCCCTGGAGGCCGAGGAGCGTGCGAATCATGTGAGCCACCTGCACCTTCTCCGCCGCACCCGAGCCCACGAGGGCAAGCTTGATGGCGCGCGGCGCGTACTCGTACACAGGCAGGCCTTTGGGCACCGCGCAGAGCGCCGCCCCGCGGGCCTGACCCAGCTTGAGCGCACTGTCGACGTTCCTGTTGACGAAGACCCGCTCGATGGCGACCTCTCCGGGGCCGTGCGTCGCGATGAGCTCGCGCAGGCTCTCGAAGATGACCCGCAGGCGCTCCGGCAAAGACTGCTCGGCCGCCGTCAACGTCACGCACCCATGAGCGACATGCACCCACTCCACGCCGCGGCGCTCGATGACGCCGTAGCCGGTCCGCCGCGATCCGGGATCGAGGCCGAGGATTCGAAGAGCCGCCGCCGCGGGAGCGGCTGGTGTGCGCGCGGCGCCCGGGTCAAATGCGCGCCAGGACCTCGTGCGATATCTCGACATTCGAGTACACGTTCCTCACATCATCCAGGTCTTCCAACGTCTCGAGCAGGCGCACCATCCGCTCTGCCGGCTCGCCGGAAAGGGGCGTGGTCAGAGAGGCGCGCTCGGTCACCTCCGCGGCGGCCGGCGCGAAGCCCCGATGGGTCAGGATCGCGCGCACCGTCTCGAACTCCATCGGATCGGCGAGCACCTCGATCGAGTGGTCGGAGTTGGGAACGACGTCCTCGGCGCCGGCCTCGAGAGCCGCCCGCATGAGCCGCTCCTCGTCGGTGCCCGGCGGGTAGGTCATGAGGCCGACGTGATTGAACAGGTAGCTCACGGACCCCGCGGCGCCCAGGTGTCCGCCGTACTCGCTGAAGGCCCGGCGCAGGTCCGCCCGGGTGCGATTGCTGTCGTCGGTGACGCACTCGATGAGCACTGCCGCGCCACCGGGGCCGTAGCCCTCGTAACGCACGGGTTCGGGAGGCGTGGCGGTATCACAGATCCGGTCGCGCGCCGCTCTGGCGGCCCGTCCGGTGACGTGCTGAATGTTCGCCCACTTGGTGTGGCTGGCCATAAGTAATAATAGCCGCAAAAGGGGCCTTTCAGGCAGCAATGGAAACCCGGCAACTCTGCCCGCCCGAGCTCATCGAGTCGATCGCCGCCACCGAGCGCCGGATCGAGGAGCTGCGCGCGCTCGCGCCCGGAACGCTGGCCACCGCGGCCGAGGCGGCGGAGCTGCTCGGCGCCCTGACCTTCGACGCTGACCTCGCGAACGCCCTGCTGGTGAAGGCCGCTCTCGATTCCGCCGGGCAGGCCGACCCGGACCCACGCCGAGCTGCCGACCGCCTCGCCGCCGCCGCCGGGCGGTCCGCCGCCGATACGGCGGTGGCCCTCCTCAAGCTCGGCGACCTCGGGCTGCCGCGCAACTGGTCTCCCGCCCTGGGGCTCGATGCCCGCCAGGCCGAGACGCTGCGCAAAATGCTCCTGGCCGTGGTCAGCGACCCGCGGCTCATCCTCGCGCGCCTCGCCGAGCAACTGGTTGCCCTGCGCCATGCCAGGGAGCTTCCGGGAGATGCGGCCGGGCTCGCCGAGCGCGAGCGCCGGGCAATCGAGGCGCGCGCGGTGTTCGCCCCGCTCGCGAGCCGCCTCGGCGTCTGGCAGCTCAAATGGGAGCTCGAGGATCTCGCCTTCCGCTACCTCGAGCCGGAGGAGTATCGGCGCATCGCCGGCGCCCTCAACGAGCGGCGTGCCGATCGCGAGCGCTACATCGAGGAGCTCTGCGAGCGGGTGCGTGCGGAGCTCCAGGCCGCCGGCATCGAGGCGGAGGTCTACGGCCGGCCGAAGCACATGTACAGCATCTATCGGAAGATGCAGCGCAAACAGCTGGCTTTCGAGCAGCTCTTCGACGTCAGGGCCGTGCGGCTCATCGTCGGGACCATCCGTGACTGTTATGCCGCGCTGGGAATCGTCCATGGCCTCTGGACCTACATCCCGGGCGAGTTCGACGACTACATCGCCACGCCGAAGGGCAACTTCTACCGCTCCATCCATACGGCGGTCATCGGCCCGCAGGGCAAGAGCGTCGAGGTGCAGATCCGCAGCCGGGAGATGCATGAGCACGCCGAGCTCGGCGTCGCGGCGCACTGGACTTACAAGGAAGGGACGCCGACCGATGCCGAGTATCAGAGGAAGATCGAATGGGTGCGGCGGCTGCTCGAGCCGCAGGGCGGACCGGAGGCCGACCGCGAATTTCTCGAGCAGGCGGCCTCGGAGCTGTTCGAGGACCGGGTCTACGCGCTGACACCGAAGGGCGAGGTCGTCGACCTGCCCCGCGGTGCGACGCCGCTCGACTTCGCCTACAGCGTCCATACCTCGCTCGGCCACCGCTGCCGGGGCGCCAAGATCAACGGCAGGATCGTGCCGCTGACTTACACGCTCGCCAACGGCGAAATCGTCGAGATCATCACCGGCAAGCAGGATGCGCCGAGCCGCGACTGGCTCGCGCCCGAGCAGGGCTATCTGGCCTCGCCCCGCAACCGCGCAAAAGTGCGCGCCTGGTTTCGCAAGCAGGACGCCGCCGAGGCCGACGGTCGCGAGCCGCCTTCCGGTGACGGCGAGATCAGGCTCGAGCCGGAGCTGCCCGTGCCGGCGCCGCGTCCGCCACGGCCGAGGACCGGCCGCAGTTCCCCCGTCGAAGTCGAAGGCGTCGGGAACCTACCGATCACCCTCGCCCACTGCTGCGCACCCCTGCCGCCGCAGCCGATCACAGGTTATGTGACGGTGGGCCGCGGGGTGACCATCCACCGCAGCAACTGCCCGAGCCTCGCGCGTATGCGCGAAGTCAGGCCGGCGCGCGTGCTGCAGGTCGAGTGGACGTCGGGAGATGCCGCCGCGCTAGCCGTGCAGATTGCCGTCACCGCATACGACCGCCGCGGACTGGTGCGGGATCTTACGGACGTGCTGGCAGTCGAGCGGCTGAGCATCGACGCCATGTCGACCACGACCGATCACGATGCCGGCACCGCGGACGTGCGGCTGACGGTGCCCGTGAGCAACCTGGAGCAGCTTGCGCGCGTACTGCACCGTCTGGGCGCCGTGCCCAACGTGATCCAGGCGCGCCGGGTCGGTTAACGGTTTATCGAATCGATCGCGCGCTTGTCGGCCGCGAGGGCGGCCTCGTGCACGGCCTCCGACAGCGTCGGATGCGCGTGAATCGTACGCTGCAGATCCTCGGTGCTTGCGGAGTACTCCATCGCCAGCACCGCCTCGGCGATGAGCTCGCCGGCGAGCGGACCGATGATGTGCACTCCCAGGATCTCGTCATCGTCCTGCGCCGCGACGAGCTTGGCGAAGCCCTGCGCCTGCTCCATCGCACGCGCCCGGCCGCTTGCAAGGAAGGGGAAGACACCGACCTTGTACGGGCGGCCGCTCGCCTTCACCTGCTCCTCGGTCAGCCCGACCCAGGCGATCTCGGGGGCGGTATAGATGACCGAGGGAACCGTCTTGTAATTGACCTCGCCGAAGCGTCCGGCAATGAGGTCGGACACCATGACGCCTTCCTCCTTGCCCTTGTGCGCCAGCATCGGGCCACGCACGCAATCGCCTACCGCCCAAACGCCCTCCGCGCCAGTGCGGCATTGATGGTCAACCTTGATGAAGCCGCGCTCGTCCAGCTCGACGCCCGTGCCCGCGGCCAGGAGATCCCGCGTGTAGGGCCGGCGGCCGATCGCCACGAAGAGCCTGTCGACCGTGAGGCTCTGCTCGCCCTTGGAGTCGGTGTAGGCGACCTCGACCGTGCTCCCGGTGACGCGCGCACCGGTCACCTTGGCGCCCAGGCGGATATCGAGCCCCAGCTTCTTGAAGTGCCGCGCGGCTTCCTTGGCCAGTTGCTGGTCGGCGGTCGGCAGGAAGTCCGGCAGCGCCTCGAGGACCGTCACCTCGCTGCCGAGCCGGCGCCAGACACTGCCCAACTCCAGGCCGATGATGCCGGCGCCAACGACGCCGAGCCGCTTGGGCACGCCGTCGAAGTCGAGCGCGCCCCAGGAATCGATGATCAGCGGCGCCTGGAACGGCGCGGACTTGAGCTCGATGGGCGCGGAGCCCGAGGCGAGGATCACATGCTTCGCGGTCAGCTCGCGGCGCGTGCCGTCGGCAGCGGTGAACTCGGCCCGCTTACCGGGGAGGAGCCTGCCGTGTCCCTGCAGCGGCGTCACTCCGGCGGCCTTGAAGAGCGCAAGAATGCCCTGCGTCATCGTCTTGACGATGCCGCCCTTGCGCTTCTGCATCTGCGCGACATCGAAGCTGACACCGGTCGTGCGGATGCCGTGCACCGCGAATTCCTCCTGGACGCGGTGATACATCTCGGTCGACTCGAGCAGCGCCTTGGAGGGAATGCAGCCGGCGTTGAGGCACGTGCCGCCGAAGGACATCGTGCCGTCGCGGTTCTTCCACTCGTCGATGCAGGCGACGCTGAGCTTGTTCTGTGCGGCGCGGATTGCGGCCGGATAGCCGGCCGGGCCGCCGCCGATGACGACGACGTCGAAGGAATCTGCCATGGCTTAAATCCCCAACAGCATGCGGCCCGGATCCTCGAGGCAGTCCTTGACCGCAACGAGGAACTGCACGGCCTCGCGGCCGTCGATGATCCGGTGATCGTAGGTAATGGCGATATACATCATCGGGCGGATGGCGATCTGGCCGCCGACGACCATCGGCCGCTCCTGGATCTTGTGCATCCCCAGAATGGCGCTCTGCGGCGCGTTGACGATGGGCGTCGACATCAGGGAGCCGAACACGCCCCCGTTGGTGATGGTGAACGTGCCACCCGTCAGGTCTTCGATCGCGAGGCCGCCGGAGCGCGCCTTCTTTGCGTATTCGCCGATCTCCTTCTCGATGGCCGCGAAGCTCTTGACGTCCGCATCCCTGACGATGGGTACCACGAGACCGCGCTCCGTGGAGACGGCGACGCCGATGTCGTAGAACTCGTGATAGACGATGTCGTTGCCGTCTATCGAGGCGTTGGTGACCGGGTATTTCTTCAAGGCCTCGATGGACGCTTTCACGAAGAATGACATGAAGCCGAGCTTCACGCCGTGCTCCTTCTCGAAGCGGTCCTTGTAACGGGCGCGCAGCTCCTGAACCGCGGTGAGATCGACCTCGTTGAAAGAAGTCAGCAGCGCCTGGGTGGACTGTGCCTCCACGAGGCGTTGTGCGATGCGTTGACGCAGGCGCGTCATGGGTACGCGGTGCTCGCCGCGGGCGCTTGCTGGTAAAACCGGCATCGTAGGCGCCCATGCGCGAGCTGCCGACGCAGCGGCCGGCGAGGCTGCAGGTGCGCTGGTCGCCGCCGAAGTCGAAGTGGCGGCGGGCGACGTGCTCGACTTCCTGCCGAGGAAATCCACGACGTCGGATTTGGTCAACCGCCCATCGCGGCCGCTCGCCGGGATGGCGGCGGCATCGAGCTGGTTCTCTTCGATGAGCCGGCGAACGGAAGGGCTGAGTTTGTCCTTGCCGGCGTCGGTGCCAGTCGCTTTCAGCTCCTCTGCTGGGGGCGCGGCTTTTGCGGCGACAAGAGCAGCAACGGCCTGGGCGCCTTCCTCGATCAGCGCCAGCAACTGTCCTGCGGTGACCACGGTGCCCGTTTGCACCTTTACTTCGCGTAGGACTCCGTTTGCCGGAGCAGGCACTTCGAGTACCACCTTGTCAGTCTCGAGGTCGGCGAGGTTCTCATCGCGTTTGACCGGATCGCCGGGCTTCTTGTGCCAAGCGACCAGCGTGGCATCGGTAATGGACTCGGGCAACTGCGGAACTTTAATCTCGGTCATCGCATCTCTTGACTGTTAATGGGCGGAGAAGACGTTTAAGAAGTCTTCTTTCTGAGCGGCGTCGCAGCGGCGGTGTCCGGCGTGAGCCGTGTCGTCTCTCTCGCGGAATCCTCCGTTGCCGTGGCGTGCAGCGCCGCATTGATGAGCGACTGCTGCTCGGCCTCGTGGATCTTGCCGATGCCGGTGGCGGGCGCCGCGGCCGGCGCGCGTCCGGCATAGAGCACGATGCGTCTCTGACCCAGAGGCTCCTGCAGGCGGTGGCGGATCTGGTACCAGGCGCCCTGGTTCTGCGGCTCCTCCTGACACCACACCACCTCCCTTACGTTGGGATAGCGTGCGAGTACCGCCTCGTAGTCCTCGGTCGGGAAAGGATAAAGCTGCTCGATGCGCACCAGAGCGACGTCGCGGATGCCATCCTTGCGCCGAGCCTTCAGCAGGTCGAAATACACCTTGCCGCTGCAGAAGACCACACGGCGCACGGCCTGCGCGGGCAGGTCGTCGCTCTCCCCGATCACCCGGGCGAAGCCGCCGCGGGTCAACTCCTCGAGGCTGGAGACCGAGAGGTCGTGCCGCAACAGGCTCTTCGGCGACATGACGATGAGCGGTTTGCGGAAAGACTGCATCATCTGCCGGCGCAGCATGTGGAACATCTGCGCCGGCGTCGAGGGCACGCAGACCTGCATGTTGGATTCCGCGCAGAGCTGCAGATAGCGCTCGAGTCGCGCGGAGGAATGCTCGGGCCCGGCGCCCTCGTAGCCGTGCGGCAGCAGGAGCACGAGCCCGCAGTAGCGCTCCCACTTGGCCTCGCCCGAGCTGATGAACTGGTCGATGACCACCTGGGCGCCGTTGGCGAAGTCGCCATACTGGCCTTCCCAGAGGGACAGGCAGTTGGGCTCCGTGGTCGAGTAGCCGTACTCGAAGCCCATCACCGCCTCTTCCGAGAGCACCGAGTCGATGATCTCGACCCGCGGCTGCGGCTCGGCGAGATGTTGCAGCGGGATATACACCCGGTTGGAGCCCTGATCGTGCAGCACCGCGTGTCTGTGGAAGAACGTGCCGCGGCCGCTGTCCTGCCCGCAGAGGCGCACGGAGAACCCTTGATCGATGAGCGATGCGTAGGCGAGCGTTTCCGCGAAACCCCAGTCGAGCGGCGTCTCGCCCTCCAGCATCTTCTTGCGACTGCCCATGATGTGGGCGACACGGGGGTGCAGCGTCAGATCCGAGGGCAACTCCAGCAACCGCTTGCCGAGGGATTCCAGCCGTGTCGGCTCCACGCCGGTGCGCACCCTCTCCGTCCAGTCAGCCTGGGCGTGGCGCGTCCAGTCGACCGTGAACTTGTTGCCAATCATCCCGAGTGCGGCACGCGCCTGCGGCCGGCCCTGGTCGAGCCCGTCGCGATACCGCTCCAGCATGGCGTCTGTGTCCGCCTGGGGGAGGACACCCTCGGCCGCGAGCCTGTCGGCATAGATCTGCCGGGTGGTCGGGTGTTGGCGAATGACACCGTACATGACCGGCTGGGTCGCCGCCGGCTCGTCGGCCTCGTTGTGGCCGAGGCGGCGGTAGCAGACGAGGTCGATCACCACGTCTTTGTGGAAACGCATGCGGTACTCGAGCGCCAGGCGCGTGACGAATACGGCCGCTTCCGGGTCGTCGGCGTTGACGTGAAATATCGGAGCTTCCAACATCTTCGCCACGTCGCTGCAGTAGAGCGTCGAGCGTGCGTCGGCCGGCTCCGAAGTGGTGAAGCCCACCTGGTTGTTGATGATGATGTGGACGGTGCCGCCGGTGTAGAAGCCGCGGGCCTGCGAGAGCTGCATCGTCTCCATCACGACGCCCTGGCCGGCAAACGCCGCATCGCCGTGGATCAGCAGCGGCAGCACCCGATCGCCCGCGGCATCGTTGCGCCGCTCCTGGCGCGCCCGCACCGAGCCTTCGACCACCGGGTTCACGATCTCGAGATGCGAGGGGTTGAATGCGAGCACGGTGTGAACGTTGCCCGCGGCGGTGCGCAGGTCCGCCGAGAAGCCCTTGTGATACTTGACATCGCCCGAGCCCTTGAGGTGACTCAGGTCGTACGCGCCCTCGAACTCCGAGAACAGAGTCGCCGGCGACTTGCCGAGCAGATTGACGAGGATGTTGAGGCGGCCGCGGTGCGCCATGCCGATCACGGCCTCCTCGACCTTGGCCCCGCCGCAGCTCTGGATCAGATCATCGAGGAGCGGCAGCAGCGTCTCCCCGCCCTCGAGCGAGAAGCGCTTCTGGCCGACGTATTTGGTGTGAAGGTAGCGCTCCAGTCCCTCGGCGGCGGTGAGCTGCCAGAGGATGTTGCGCTTCTCCTCCGCCGTGAAGCGGTGCACGAGCCTGCCCGACTGGAACTGATCCTGCAGCCAGAGCCGCTCCTGCGACTCCGACATGTGCGCGAACTCGGCGCCGATGGGACCCGCGTAGATGATCTCGAGCTCCTTCAGGATCTCGCGCAGCGGCATCCGCTGCGGCACCGCCGGGGTGCGGCTCGCGGTGAAGAACTCCGAGTCGAGGTCGGCCGGCCCGAGGCCGAAATACTCCAGCTCGAGCACCCGCGGCCGCGGCCGCCGGATCAGCCCGAGCGGATCGAGGTTCGCGACCAGGTGGCCGCGATTGGTCCAGATCTGGATGAGCCGCGAGACCGCCGCCTGCTTGGCATTGAAGCCATCCTGGGCCGGCGGTACCGCGCCGGCGGCCGCACGAGGCTGGCGCGCGCGCTCGGCGAGTGCCGCCTCGATCGGTCCCTGCGGACGTTCAGTACCCTTCGGGCCCGGCAGGCTCTCGAAGTAGCGTCGCCACTTTTCCTCTACGCTCGCCGGATCGCGAAGGTATTGCTCGTAGAGGGCATCGAGAAAGGCGGCATTACCGCCGAAAAGAGGTGTAGGTTCGAGCATGGGGAGGCGAAAAAAGCGAAGCAGTAGTGTAGCCGAAACGCACGCGCGAGGAAATTGAAAACCGCGTGCCAGCCTTTGAATTAAAAGGAATTAAGGCTTCTTACAGCCGCTCGAGGAACCGCAGCTCGTAAGCGATCAGCAGTGCGTATCCGCCGAGCACGGCGTAGAGGAGCAGCGCCACCGGAAACCGCCCGAAGGCCTTCAGACGCGCAAGCAGAGTGAGCATCACCACGCCCATGCCGGTCAATCCGACCTTCACCGCCACGAAGAGCACGCCCGAGCCGCCGATCAGCGGCGCGAGCAACGGATTGACCTCATAGGCGCCGCGGCTGATGAGCACGGTGGTCAGTACGGCATCGCTCGCGCAGAGCCCGAGGATCAGAGTGGCGACCACGAGCCACCACGGGTGATACCAATCGATGGCGGCGAGCGCGTGCTCCCCCCCTCTGCGCGGGCCGAGTCGCCGCGGCTTGAAAGCGCCATACACCAGCGCTCGCGCGACGCGGGTGCGCCTGTCAGGTCCGCGCCGCCGCTCCTGCCCGCCTGTGGAGCCGGTGGCGCGATCGCGGCGATTGGACAGAATGGGCACGAATTCCTTCTTCTCGATGACTGGCGCGGCAACTTGCAATTGTAGCCGCAGAGCACCCGCCGTGCCCGGCGGCGGACCGTGACGGCGATCACTCTTCATGCGCTGCGTGCCGGGGGAACCGGGACCCGGGCCGTCCGTTGCACGCCTTATGACACCAGTTAGCGTGGCATTGTTCGATGACTACGCATCGCGAACTTAGTGTCGTGCGGCCGCTGCCGCGTCGTGGGCGCGGCGCCCCGTCTCCAGGAAGACCTTCATCCGCAACAGGTCATCGTTGAGCTCCGACTTCGGGTCCGCGCCGAAGAGGCGCGCCACCGCGTGGCCGAGTGCACCGGCCGGCGGCGTGTAGCTCATCGTCACGAGGACACGTGTACCACCCTGTGTTGGCTCGAAACGCAGCAGACCCGCATGCTCCACCGATGAGCCCGGAAGCGTTCGCCAGGCAATGAGCCTGTTGGGCTCGAGACGAGTAGTCACGGCCTCCCAGGAAATCGTGCGTCCCGCGGGCCCCTCCACGACCCATTGCGAGGTGCCGTCTCCCCGCACGTGAACTTCGCGCACGTGAGTCATGAACTCCGGGAAGCGCTCGAGCTGCGAGAACGTCTCGAACACGTGCTCGACGGGGGCAGCCACGTCGATGCACTTCTGCAGCTCCATCGCGGGACTGCGCACGCCGACCAGCCGATCGATCCGCATGTTGGTACCGCTGCGCGCGATGAGTGCCGCGCCCGCCACCCCGCAGAGGAGCCGCAGGGCGCTGAGCCTGCCGGCGAGAGCGTTGATGAGGAGAATGCCGCCCGCGGCGCCCATGATCACCCGCACGCCCGGCGGCCAGTTTTCCTGCCACGGCCCGAAGCGCCGCCCGCGGGCCCTGCCGTTGCCCTGCAGGGCCGAGATGCCCGCGCCGCTCTCATGCACCGCGAGCCGATCCTCGACGTCGGCCACGCCGCGCACGGCCCAGACCGTCCGCAGGAGCCGCACATACTCGCGCTCGAGCACGGCGCCGCTCAAGGTCACCCTGCCGGAGAGGGCCGAGACCTCGATCGCACCGGGATGGGAAACGGCCCAGCCGAGACGTGAGCGCACACGCTCGCAGAGAATCTCGTCGGGCACCTCTTCCTGCGTGAAGCGCGCGCGGACCTCGTGCGCGACGCCGCGCGCGCGATTTCGCAGATCGCGCGAGGCAATGCTGGTCGCCTCATCCAGCCTGCTGATGCCGCTTGCCAGCCGGTCGCGCATGACGGCGCGGCGGCGGCGCCCGTGGTCGGGATCGAGAAGGTACATGGACATGGCGCCGGCAGCGGCGGCGCCGAGCAAGAGTCGAGCAGCCATGGCTCCTCCCGTCAGACGTGGCCCGTGGGCCCCGCGATAAGCAAGCCGCGCGCCCGCTCCCCGGACGTGCGCTAGAGTCCCAGCCGTTTCGCCAGGAAAGTGTACGAGAGTGCCCAGTACTCCGCCTCCTCGGCATGCGTCGCTCCGGGGCCGTGACCACCCTCGGTGGCCTCGTTGAAGAGCACATCGTGTCCCTGCGCCTCCATCTTGGCGGCCATCATGCGCGCAAACACCGGAGTTACCCGATCGTCCGTGGTCTCCGTGATGAAGAGGATCGGCGGGTACTCGACTGCGCGCTTGACGTTCTGAAACGGCGAGTAGGTGCGGATGTAGGCCGCCATCCTGGCATCGGCCGGATCGCCATACTCGCCGATCCACGAGGCTCCCGCGCCGTAATGTGTGTAGATCAGCATGTCGATGAGTGGACGCTGACAGACCACCGCCCCAAAGAGGTCGGGACGCTCGACCATGACGGTCGAGACGAGAAGGCCGCCGTTGGAAGCGCCGACGAGACCTAACTTCTTCGGGGTCGAGAGGTCGCGATGCTCGATGTCGGCGGCGACCGCCTCGAAGTCATCGTAGGCGCGCTGGCGGTGATATTTCAATGCCGCCTTGTGCCAGGCCGGCCCGAACTCGCCACCGCCGCGGATGTTGGCCACGGCGATGGCGCCGCCGCGGCTCACCCAGGTCTGAACCGCATCGAGCGGCTTGTGACCCTCGTTCCAGTACCAGGGCGTGAGAGAGAGCTGAAAGCCGCCGTACCCGTAGAGGATCGTCGGAATCGGGCCCGTGGCCTTCCGCGGACGGACGAGGAAGTACGGCACCTTCGTGCCGTCCCTGGAGGTTGCCCAGTACTGGCGGACCGTGACGCCGGGCGCATCGAAAACGGCTTGCTGCGATTTGACGAGTTGCGGCGCACCGTGGCCGCCATAGACGTAGAGGGACGGCGGTGTGAGGAAGCTTTGAAAAGTGAAAGCGGCCTGCGGTCCCCAATCGTTGCTCGAAAGGATGGCGGTCGAGCCGCCGCGCGGCAGCGCGAGGCGCGCGTCACTCCAACCCGCCTGTCCGCGCCGGAACTCGTGGATCGAGCCGGTGACGTCCTCGTAGATCGAGGCGTAGACCGCGTCGCGGCCGGCGGCGACCTCATCGATCATGGCATGCGGGCCGGGGGTGTAGAGCACCGACACCGGCTGCGCGCTGCCGGAGCGCGCAAAAGCCATCACCGGATAAGCGATGAGCGCCCCTTGGCCGATGGTCCGCCCAGCCACCGTCCAGGCATTCTGCAGGGTCGCAATCAATTGTCCGCGGGTGACCCCCTCGATCTGCGCATCCCGCGGCAACGGGACCTTGAGCGTCGTCCCGTCGGCGCGCACGACGTAGTAGTCGGCCTCGAAGAAGCTCGGCCGCCGCTCGATCAGAGCCACAGTGCCATACGGGCCGCGGAATACGTCGGGCCCGACCGCCATGTCATCCGGCCTGCCTTCGAAGACGGTCTTCGCCTCGGCAAGCGGCTCGCCGCGGCGCCACAACTTGACGATCCGCGGATACGACGACGGGGTCATCGTGCCCGCTCCGAAGTCGGTGGCCACGAGAACGGCGTCGGGGCCGAGATAAACGGCGCTGCCTTTCGCGACCGGCAGCTCGAACCCGCCGGCGACGAAGCTGCGGGTTTTGGGGTCGTACTCGCGTGTTTCGGCGGCATCGCCGCCGCCGGGGGAGAGCTTCACCAGGCAACGGTCGAACGCCGAGGTGCAGTCGGCGCCCTGCCATACCCAGTCTTCGTGCATTTGCTTGTCGAGCTGATCGACGTCGAGAAGCGTCTGCCAGCGAGGGGCTTTGCGCGCGTAATCGGCGATCGTCGTGCGACGCCAGATGCCGCGCACGTGATCGGCGCTCTGCCAGAAGTTGAGCACCCAACCGTGGTCGAGCGTCGGCTCCGCTATCCGGGTGTTGGCATTGAGCACATCGAGTATCTGCGAGCGGTCGCGCGCATAGCTCGGATCGGCCTCGAGCGCCAGATCGCTGCGGCCGTTCTGGGCTGCGACCCAGCTGAGCGCCTTGCGCCCGTGGATCTGCGCCAGCCACAGGTAGGGATTACTGTCGCCCGCGCCGCCGGCCGCGCGGGCGGCGGAGCTCACGAGCGCGGCCAGCGGAATCGCGGCCAGGAGGCCGGCGAAAATCGCGGCGGCGAGAGTCGACTGTTTGCTTCGCATGCGGGCGCCTCAGCGGAGGGCCCGGAAGCCTACCACGTGACGCTTATAGCGTGACGGATGCTCTCGACGGGCAGCTTCAAATTTGCGGTCGAATCGCTCGCGTCCCAGCGCCAGTGAGCCAGGCGCCTGCCGTCCACGGAAATCGCCGCCGGGCGGCGCGAAGTGTGAATGCGCAACTCATAGGCCCTCGCCTCCCTCTGCCCGGCGAAGGAGCCAGTGGTCGGCCCCATGACCAGCCGCTGGCGGGCGCCGGAGGCGCGATGGATCATCGGTGTCAAAGCGTACTTGCCACGTTCGTAATCCAGGGAGAGTCCATCGTCCTCGTAAAGATCGAAGCGGTCATTGCCGTCACCATAGACGTTGACGGTCAGATCCCGGGGCGCTGTGTCGGCGTGCTCGGGCGGCGCGACCGCCTGCTCGGGAACGATTGCGCCCGCTCGCACGAAGACGGGTGTTGCGTCCGTCGCGTAATGGGCAGTGAACGTAGTGTCGCCGCGATATCGCTTGCCGGTGAAGAAATCCAGCCAGTCGCCGGGCGGCAGGTAGACGGTGCGCGCGCCGCCCGCCTGCAGCACCGGCGCGACCAGCATCTCGGCGCCGAAGTAATACTCATGGAAGTGGTGGTAAGCCTGCTCGAGGTGCGGCCACTCGAGATACAGCGGCCGCAGCAGCGGCAGCGAGCGCTCATGAGCCTGCCAGCCGTAGCTGTAGAGATAGGGGATGAGCCGCATGCGCAGGGTGAAGTACTTGCGCATGAGCGCGACACCGTTGGGGCCATACACCCAGGGCATGCGCGTGTTGCCCTCGAGCGGATTCTCGTGCGCGCTGTGCATGCGCAGGATGGGGCTGAAGGTGCCGAACTCGATCCAGCGCGCGTAAAGATCGAAGGGGATCTTCGCGCCGTGGAAGCCGCCGATGTCGTTGCTGATGTACGGCACCAGTACATTGCCGCCGCGCGCCGTGTAGGCGATCTCGTAGGCGAGCACCCGCCACTCGGAATACGCATCGCCGGTGAAAAAACCGGGATAGCGCTCGCTGCCCCAACCGCCGTAGCGGCTGAGGATGAAAGCGCGCTTGCCTGTCTCGCGCTCGGTGGCGTCGTAGAAGACTTCATTCGTCCAGAGCTGCGGGTCGAGTCCCGGCATCCGTGCGGCGCCGCCGCCGCCGTCGACCCACCAGAAATCCATTCCCTGGCGGATGAGCGGCGCGTGCAGGTCGCTCATGGAAATCTGCGACTGCGTGCGATCGGCCAGGTCGAAATAGATGCGCGGCGGCGGCGCCACGTTCCGCAGCGCGACCGGTCCGCGCAAAATGCCGGCTGGCCTTCCCCCCGGCGGTGGCGGCGGAGGCTCGACCCGTAGCGCGATTACATTGCGCTGACCAGGATGCAGGGCGGACGTGATGTCGGCGTAAGTCAGCCGGCGCGGCCACTGCACGTGACTATGCTGAATCTCTTGGCCGTTGACGAACAGCCTGTAGGTGTTTGCCACCTCGCCGAAATACAGGTAGACGGCTGGCGGCAGCGCGGCCGGGACGCGGAGCGAGAGCCTGTACCAGCCGATTCCCTGGTAGCCGGGCAAGCCCTGCTGCTGCCAGGAGTCGCCCGTGTGGATCGCGCGCCAGCCGGCATCGGCATAGCCGCTGGCAAACCAGCGCCCCCTGAGCCCCGCATCGTGCGGATCGGGCGCGAACTTCCAGACTCCCCCGAGACTCTGGTCATAGGACGGCGCCGGCGGCACCTGCCGCCCCAGCGCCCGCAGCGCTTCGGGAGCGCGGCTGTCGCTGTAGGAGAGGCTGCTCTCCTGGGTGTTGGCATAACCCGGGTGGTCGTTGAGGGAAAGCTTCACGCCGCGCGAGTGCAGCCACTCGATCAGCTGCCGCGGATGCGGGATGAGCGGACTCCAGTCGTACCCGCCCTGCCAGCCATAGTTGTGCCACGCGAAGTCGAGCACGAGCCCCGAGAGTGGAATGCCGCTGTCCAGGAGCCGTGCGACTTCGGTCTCGAGGTGTTGCTCGCCGTAGCGGCGCATGGCCGGCGAGCGGGTCTCGGCGGTTCCCGGGAAGTACTCGAAGTTGAGATCGGTGATCCAGGGTCCGAGCGCGTACCGCGGAATCATCGGCACCGGTCCGCAGAGCTCGGCGTATTCCGCCAGGGGCTTGCGATAATCGCGGTTGTACGTAAAGAGATACCAGTCCTGGTCCTTGGGGCCGCGGCCCTGGGAATCCGCACGCGGCGCGATCCAACCGGCGCTGCGGACCGGGCTCACGCTGTCATCGAGGAAAGCATAGCCGCTGCGGCTCAGGAGTCCCGGCGTCGCCGGTTGCAGCAGCACGTCGATGCCCGGAATGATATCGTGCGTGGGACTGCCGAGGTCGTCACCGGGCGGCGGCAGATTGCTGCTCTCGATATTGTCCAGAGAATATGTGAGTCCGCCGAGATTCCCCGGGTCGGCCTGCCCGGGTAGCCACGCGTGCCGGCCGCCGGCGGGGTCGCGCCAGCTCACTGAGAGATTGGCCGCGTCGAATGCGCCCGAATCGATCCGATAGCGCAGGCTCAGCACGCTGCTGCTCAGGATCACCCAGCCGCCGCTGCGGTCACTCTTGACCGCGACCGCGGGCCAGTCGCGCTTCAGCACCACGGCCGTCGGCGCATCGACGAAGTGGCCGCTCGGCGAGTACTCCATCCGCACCAGCGACGGCGTGAGGAACTCGAAGCGCGCGTTGCCGGCGGTGATCGCCGTCGTCGCCCGAGCCGGCGGCAGCGAAATGAGCAGCGCCGCCGCGGCGGCGGCGCAGAGTGTCCGGGAGATTCTCATGCGGGCGATGCCAATCATCTCATTGTGACGACGGCTGAGCCCGCGAAATCCGCCACTGTCCGCCCGACCGGGCGCCGCACCGCCCCTCAGTTGCGGGACGTCGTGTACCCGTCCGTCAGCGTGTCGAGGAACGCAATGACGTCCCTGATCTCTGCGGGGCTGAGCGCGGGCGGATCGCCGGGGTGACGATTGAACGGTGCATCCGCCGTGTCGACATTGCGCCGATACTGCGGAGGAATGTCGTCGTACTTGACCACCTGACCGGCCGCGTTTCGCGGATAGAACCGACCCGGGTGGATGTCACGATCGACGTAGAAGTCGAGCACCCGCCTCAGGTCGTGGAATACCCCGTTGTGGAAGTACGCATGCCTCGTGGCGACGTTCCGCAGGCTCGGGGTCAGAAACATCCCGCAGTACTGTGTCTGTCCGCTGAGGTCCGCCCGATACGGTCCGCACACGCCGAGATCGTAGTAGCGCGAGTCGCGATTGGCCGGTATCGCCGCATTGCGCGGCGCGCCGAGCGCCTCGTACTGAAAGTCGGTGAACAGCGGCGGCAGGCCGTCGGGGGTGGGCTGATCGAGATGACAGGCGGCGCAGTTGCCCTTGGCCGGATCGTTGAAAAGCCGGTAGCCGCGCAGCTGCGCCGTGGTGAAGCGCGCCTTCCCGCCAAGCCATGCATCGAACTTGCTCGTAAAGGGATGGAAGTCGGGACTCTCGATCTGATAGCGGGCGATGGCGAACATCGCCTCGTCGGCGGCGAGCTGCGGATTGCGGAAGATGCCCGCACCGAAGAGTTGGCGGAAATCGCGGGCATAGGGCGCGCTCTCGAGCCTGGCGATGACGCGCGCCGGCGAGCCGGCATCCATCTCCAGCGGGTTGTAGAGCGGACCGTTGACCTGCTGCTGCAGGGTATCGGCGCGGCCGTCCCAGAACAGTCCGCCCTGGGGGACCAGGTTGGCGGCTGCCGCCTGCGGCGTTGCCGCGGTTTTCAGGGCTCTCCCCTGCCCGGCCGCCTGCCGCGCCTGCTGCGCCAGCGGGATGGCCTGGTCATTGTCGCCGGCGGGATCCGGGCCGATGCTGAAGTACGGCTGCCGGTAGAGGTAGCGCAGCGAGGGCACCGCACGCACGCCCGGGGTGTGCAGTCGCGGGCCGCCGAGCATGACGGCGGCCGTATTGGGTGGCCCGTAGGAATGTGCCGGGCTGTGGCAGCTCGCACAGGAGAGACGCCCCGAGCCGGAGAGGCGAGCGTCGTGGAAGAGTTTCGCGCCGAGCTGCGCCACGGCCGATAGCGGCCGTGGCGCCGGCTCCTGCAGTGCCACGGGATGGGGATTGAAACCCTGCGCCAGCCTCAGGGTTTGCGCAGTGCCCTTGGCCGCAGCGCCGGGCGCCTGCGCCAGGCTGCCGGCCGCTGCGAGAAGCAGCGCGCCGAGCCGCAAGCCAGCGGCACCGGCGCGCAGCCAGTCACTCGCGCGGCTATCGGCCCGCGACGAAGTCGCCCCGGGAGATGGGTTCACCGGTATCGGTGCTCAGAAAGAGCCGCTGATCCCGCGGGCCGTGACTGAAGTCGAACATGTCCAGGATGCTGCCCGTCGTTGCATCGAACGCGCCGCCGCCCAGGCGCTCGCCGTGCAGCCAGTTGTCCTCGATGAAGCGCACGACCGACGCCTGCGAGATATAACCGTGGCTCACGTAGTTGACCTTCGCGTAGGGTGAGATGACCAGGAACGGAAGCCGCGTTCCGGGACCGCACCGGCCCTGGACCGGCTTGCCGCTCAACCCGTTGGCAGGCGCGCCTGTCCCACAGACGCCCGGTCCATTGAGCTGGTCCGCCGTCGGCGAGAACGACGGGCTGGTCGGATTGGCGTAGGCATGATCATACCAGCCGTCCGAGTCGTCCCAGGTGATGATGACCGCCGTGTCGCGCCACTCGGGCCGGCTTTGCAGGAAATCGATGACCTTCGCCACGAAGGCCTGCTCGTCGAGCGGATCCGAGTAGCCGGCATGGCCATCCTCATAGGCGGGCGCCTTGAGGAATGACACCGCCGGGAAGTTGCCGCCCGCCACCGCGGCATAGAAGTCCTGAATGTCGTACTCGTGGTTGGCCGGATCCACGGTGCCGTCGGCATCGTAGGTATGGCCGACCGCGCCGGTGGAATTCGGCCGCGCATGCGTCGGGTTGGCGGTCGACTTGAAGTACTGGAACCAGTTGTGGTGCGGAATGTAGTCCGCCGTGCTCGAATTGACCACGCTCGAGAACGTGCTGCGCTTGCAGCCGGTGGTGCCGTTGCTGTTGGTGACGTTCAGATCGAACCCGCCCATGAAGCCGCCCCAGGAGATGCTGCTGGCGTTCAGCAGGTCACCGATGTTCTTGCCGACCATCATGCCCTGGTCCGTGGCGCTCGAGCACATGTCGTAGCCGGGATCGACGTCGCTGATCAGCGTGTAGCCGCCCTGGCCGTCGGCGACGTAATAGGAGCTCTTCGTCGAGGCGACGATCTGGAAGCCGTTGGTCTGCCCCGAGACGACCTCGAGCGCGCCCTGCGTCGACGGGCCGTAAGTGTCGGTGTACGCGTTGTCGCTCATCGCGAAGTGCTGCGCATAGTTCCAGAGCGCCGTCGCGGTGTTGCCATCGTAATAGCCCATCACCTGTCCCTTGGTGCCGAAGGCGCCGACTCCGCCGGCCGTCGCGGTGCCGGTATGGAGCGGGAAGAGATCGGCTTTGCCGTCATCGTAAGCCTGCTGCTCGGCCGTGTAGCCATGGTTCTGGTCGGCCGTGGCCGCCTGGCTCCGATCGAGGCGGAAGGGGTTCGTCGCGCCCGTGCCGTTCAGGGTGTTGAGGTTCGGGTTGTTGTTGAGAAGATCGCCGCCGAGAAGATTATTCACCCGGGGCGTCCCGCGGGCGGCGGTGAATTGCGGCTCGCCGGCCGGGTTGGCCGCGTTGGGATAGGTGGCGTAGTAGTGATCGAACGAGACGTTCTCTTGGAAGATCACCACCAGGTGCTTGATGGGCGTCGCGGTCTCCACGCTACGATCGTGATCGTGCCCAGGGCCGTGGGCGAGCGCTGTGGCGCCCGCGCAAGCGGCGACCGCGGTCGCGCCGAGCACGACGGGCAGCTTGCTGAAAAGAGTTCTCATTACAGGGCTCCCTTCATCAAAAAGGATTTCGGATGGGAATACCGGCTGGTCGGGGGTCTGGGGGCGAGCCGCGCTCCTGGCCGGTCGCGGCGACTCTAGCGACCCCGTGTGACGCCCCGGTGACAGCTCGGGCGTCATTCGTTTCGTCGCGGCGGCAGGGTCACTTGCCGCAGATCAGCCTCGCCGGGGCCGGTATCGGGTACTCGGGCGGTGCAGCCATCGGGCATCATAGCCGCCCTGCGCCGCCGGCCTCGTTCCGGCCGGCTAAGCTGGAGGTATCTGCCAATGAAGCAAGCGATCGCGCTGATCGCGGGGTTCGCAATCGCCACCGCCACGGCACTCGCCGCTCCACAGAAGAGCGCGCCGGGTGCGAGCCCACCCGAATCCGGCACAGCCCCCGCCAGCGTCTTCACGTCCCGGGCGGTGAAGAGCACGGGGAGCGTGACCGTCGAAGGCAAGAAGATCGCCTACGAGGCCGTTGCGGGTACCATCATCGTGCACCCGAAGGGCTGGGACGATGCCGCCAAGCCCCAAGGCCCGAAGCACGCCATCGGCACGGCGGCTGGGCCGCCGGTCGCCTCGATGTTCTACATCGCGTACTTCAAGCAGGGCGCCGATCCGCGCACCCGTCCGGTGACCTTTCTTTATAACGGCGGTCCCGGCTCATCGACCATCTGGCTGCACATGGGCGCCTTCGGCCCGGTGCGCGTCGTCACGCGGAACGACTCGCACACCCCACCCGCCCCGTACCGCATGGTGGACAACGCCTATAGCCTCCTCGACGCCTCGGACCTCGTCTTCATCGACGCCCCGGGCACGGGCTACAGCCGCATCGAAGGCAAAGGCAAAGAGCGGGCGTTCTGGGGAGTCGACCAGGACGGCTACGCCTTTTCCTCCTTCATCACGCAGTTCCTCTCGAAGTACGAGCGCTGGAACTCGCCGAAGTATCTCTTCGGCGAGAGCTACGGCACGCCGCGCTCGGCAGTGCTCATCAACGACCTCGAGACGAACCGGGACATCGACTTCAACGGCGTCATCCTCCTTTCGCAGGTGCTCAACTTCAACCTGATGGCGGATGCGCCGCAGGGGGATCCCGGGATCGAGCTACCCTATGAGATCGAGCTGCCGACCATGGCGGCCACCGCCTGGTATCACCACATGCTCGGCTCGCAGCCGGCGGACCTCGACAGCTTCCTCCAGGAGGTCGAGCAGTTCACCATGGGTGATTACGCCGACGCGCTCGCGCAGGGGGCCAACCTTCCCGCGGACCAGTTCAACGCCATCGCCGCGAAGCTGCACGACTATACGGGTCTTCCCGTCGCCTACATCAAGAAGGCGGACCTGCGAGTCAGCGGCCCGCAGTTCTCGCAGGAGCTGCTGAGCGATTCGGACCAGACCGCGGGCCGGCTCGATACGCGCTTCGCCGGACCCACCATGGATCCGTTGGGTGAGGAGGCGGAATACGACCCGCAGGCGGCCGGCATCGGCTCCGCGTATGTCTCGGCATTCAACGATTACGCGCATCGCTCACTCCACTACGTTACCGATCAGGCTTATGAGCCAGAGATCAATCTCTGGTGGAAGTGGGAGTTCAAGCATCAGCCCCCGGGAGCGCCCCTGCCGCTGCCGGGCGCGGTCAACGTGATGCCGGACCTCGCCCAGGCGATGAAGTACGACCCGAACCTCAAGATCTGCCTGAACGGCGGCTACTTCGACATGGCGACCCCATTCTTCCAGGGCATGTACGAGATGCACCATCTGCAGATTCCCCAGAAGCTGCAATCCAACATCGAGTATCACTACTACCAGTCCGGCCACATGGTCTACGCCAATGAGACCTCGTTGAAGCAGATCCACGACAACGTGGCGGCCTTCATCCGCAGGAACAGCAATCAGGCGGGGGAATGATCATGAGCGACGCACCACGCAGCAAGCTCGTCATGAAGGGCATCTCGGCGATCGCCGCCGCGTCCTTCTTCGCCCTGATTCAGGGCTGCGCCACGCAGCCCTCGCAGAGCCGGTCATCGGCCGACTACGCGCCGACCGATACCGTGGCAGCCGACTCCGGAACGACCGATCAGGCTGCCTCGGATCAGGGGTCCGACGCGAAGAAAGGCCACGGCCATCACAAGGGCAACCCGTATTTCCGCACGGCTGGCAGTACGAGCGCAGGCTCGGTGAGCGTCGAAGGCAACGCGATCCACTACCATGCCGTAACGGGACTTCTGATCGTGCACCCGAAGGGCTGGGACGATGCCGCCGATCAGCACGGGCGGCACGGGCAGCACGCGAAGAGCAAGCCGCCCGAGGCGTCGATGTTCTACGTGGCCTACTTCAAGGACGGCGAGAAGCCCGGCGAGCGCCCGATCACCTTCCTCTATAACGGTGGTCCGGGATCGTCGACGGTATGGCTGCACATGGGCGCTTTCGGTCCGCGCCGGGTGGTGACGGCGGATCACACGCACACGCCGCCCGCACCCTACCAGGTGGTCAACAACGACTACAGCCTGCTCGATGCGAGCGACCTCGTGTTCGTCGATGCGCCGGGCACGGGGTTCTCGCGGGTGACGGCGGGCGCGGAGAAGGACTTCTACGGCGCCGATCCCGACGTGCACGCCTTCTCCGAGTTCATCATGCAGTTCCTGTCTAAGTACGGCCGCTGGAACTCGCCGAAGTATCTCTTCGGCGAGAGCTACGGCACGCCGCGCTCGGCCAACCTCATCAACGTGCTCGAGACGGAGGATGACACCGACTTCAACGGCGTGATCCTGCTGTCGCAGATCCTCAGCTACGACGAGTCGACCGGCATGGTGCGCTACGAGCCCGGCCTCGATCTGCCGTACGAGGTGGCGCTGCCGACCTACGCCGCTACCGCGTGGTATCACCACAAGCTGCCGAATGCCGGGCAGCAGCTCGAGCCGCTCCTGAACGAGGTCGAGCACTTCGCTCTGACGGACTACGCGCGGGCACTGCGCGCGGGCTCGAGCCTGAGCCCGGATCAGCGCGCTGCGATCGCGGCGAAGCTGCACGACTACACCGGCCTGCCGGTGAGCTACATCGAGAAGGCCAACCTGCGGATCGACGGCGGCGAGTTCGAGCAGAGCCTGCAGGGCGCTGCCGACATGACGACCGGCCGCCTCGACTCCCGCTTCTCGGGGCCGTCGCTCGATCCGCTGAGTCAGCGGGCGGACTATGATCCGCAGTCGGCGGCGATCGGCTCCGCATACGTCGCGGCGTTCAACAACTACGTGCGCAAGGATCTGCACTACGGGACGGGAATGAGCTACAGGCCCGAGGTCCGGCTGTTCCGCACCTGGAACTCGCGGCACCAGCCGCCGGGAGCGCCGTTCGCGCTGCCGCAGGGACTCAACGTGATGCCCGATCTCGCCAACGCGATGAAGTACGACCCGGACCTCAAGGTCATGCTCAACGGCGGCTACTTCGATCTCGCAACGCCCTTCTTCGAGGGCATGTACGAGATGGCGCACCTGCCGATGCCGCGCAAGCTCCAGGCGAACATCGAATACCACTACTACGAGTCCGGACACATGGTGTACGCGCACGTTCCGGCGCTGAAGATGCTGCACGATAATGTCGCGGCCTTCATCGCGAGCACCGAGCACCAGCAAGTCGATCAGCAGCAGAACGGGCAGCAGTAGGCCGAGCGGCAGCAGGCTGCCCCGCGCTCGCGCGGGGCGGCTGCCGCGGCCAACCATCGCTTCGTCGCGGCGCAGGGGGTGTTTACCGCAGGTCTCCCCCTCGCGCTTACCGCCGGGTACTCTCCGGGGCCCCCATCGGGCATCATAGGCGGATTCGCGCCGCCGGCCTTCGTTGGCCGCCGGCTGCACCGGAGGTATTGCGAACATGAAGCAACTGGTCTCGCTGCTCGCGGCGTTGTCACTTTCCACCGCCGCTCTTGCAGCCCCGCCCAAACCCACTTCCCCGAAGAGTCCGCCCGAGTCCGGAACGGCCCCAGCGAGCGTCTTCACGCCGCGGGCCGTGAAAAGCGCCGGGTCAGTGACCGTCGAAGGCCACAAGATCGCCTACGAGGCGGTGGCCGGCACCATCGTCGTGCACCCCAAGGGCTGGGACGATGCCGCCAAACCCGATCCGAAGGATGCGATCGGCACGGCGGCCGGACCGCCTGTCGCCTCGATGTTCTACGTGGCCTACTTCAAGCAGGGGACCGATCCGCGCACGCGGCCGGTGACCTTCCTTTATAACGGCGGTCCCGGCTCATCGACCATCTGGCTGCACATGGGCGCCTTCGGCCCGGTACGCGTCGTCACCAGGAACGACTCGCACACGCCTCCAGCCCCCTACGGCGCGGTTGACAACACCTACAGCCTGCTCGATGCCTCGGACCTCGTCTTCATCGACGCCCCGGGCACGGGCTTCAGCCGCATAGAGGGCAAGGACAAGGAGAAGGCGTTCTATGGCGTCGATCAGGACGTCTACGCGTTCTCCTCCTTCATCACGCAGTTCCTGTCGAAGTACCAGCGCTGGAACTCGCCGAAGTATCTCTTCGGCGAAAGCTACGGCACGCCCCGCTCCGCGGCGCTCATCAACGAGCTGGAGACGGACCGGAGCCTCGACTTCAACGGTGTCATTCTCCTCTCGCAGATTCTCAACTTCGACCTGAACGCGGATGAGCCGGAGGCTAATCCGGGCGTCGAGCTGCCTTACGAGATCATGCTGCCGACCTTCGCCGCCACCGCGTGGTATCACCACAAGCTGCCCTCGCAGCCGGATGACCTGCAAGGCTTCCTGCAGGAGGTCGAGCAGTTCGCCATGGGCGATTACGCGCATGCCCTCGATCAGGGAGCCAGCCTGCCCGAGGACCAGCTCAACGCCATCGCCGAGAAGCTGCACGGCTACACGGGGCTGCCGGTCGCCTACATCAAGAAGGCGGACCTGCGCATCAACGGGCCGCAATTCGAGCAGGAGCTGCAGAACGATGCCGACCTGACCACGGGAAGGCTCGACTCCCGCTTCTCCGGTCCCGCCATGGACCCGCTGAGCGAAGAGGCGGACTATGATCCGCAGGCGGCGTCCATCGGCTCGGCCTATGTCTCGGTGTTCAATGACTACGCGCGCCGGACGCTTCATTACACGACCGACGAGACGTATCTTCCGGAGATCGACAACAATTCCTGGGAATTCAAGCATCAGCCGCCGGGCGCACCCTTCCCGCTGCCCGTGACGGTCAACGTGATGCCGGACCTCGCGCAGGCGATGAAGTACGACCCGAATCTCAAGATCTGCCTGAACGGCGGCTACTTCGACCTGGCGACGCCCTTCTTCGAGGGCATGTACGAGATGCACCACCTGGCCATCCCGCAGAGCCTGCAGTCGAACATCGAGTATCACTACTATCAGTCGGGTCACATGGTCTATGCCAACGAGGCCTCGTTGAAGCAGCTGCACGACAACGTCGCGGCCTTCATCCGCAAGACCGGCAACCAGGCAGGGGAATGACCATGAGCGAAAAGATGCGCAAAACACTCGTCGCGAAAGGCATCTCCGCGGCCGCGGCCGCCTGTCTCTTCGCCGTCGTCCAGGGCTGCGCCACGCAACCAGCACAGACGCAGAGCTCGAGCGACTACGCGTCCACGGATTCCGCGTCGACGGATTCCGGATCGATGGAATCGGCGTCCACGGACTCCGCGCCGGATGACCACAAGTCGACCGGGAAATCCCATTGGGGAAAGGGTCATGGCCACAAGGTCAACCCGTACTTCCACACCGCCACCAGCACGACCGAAGGCTCGGTGACCGTCGCTGGCAGCACGATCCATTACCATGCGGTGACGGGACTTCTGATCGTGCACCCGAAGGGCTGGAACGACGCATCGGGGAAATCCGGCGAGGACGATCCCAGTGCGATGGGCTCGCACGGACATCAGGCGCAGGACAAATCGCCGGAAGCCTCGATGTTCTACGTGGCCTACTTCAAGGACGGCGAGAAGCCAGGCGATCGCCCGATCACCTTCCTCTATAACGGCGGCCCGGGATCGTCGACCGTGTGGCTGCACATGGGCGCCTTCGGCCCGCGCCGGGTCGTGACCGCGGACCACACGCACACCCCGCCCGCCCCATACCAGCTGATCAACAACGATTACAGCCTGCTGGACGCGAGCGACCTCGTGTTCATCGATGCGCCGGGTACGGGCTTCTCGCGGGTGAAGCCGGGCGCCGAGAAGGACTTCTTCGGCGCCGATCAGGACGTGCACGCCTTCTCCGAGTTCATCATGCAGTTCCTGTCGAAGTACGGCCGCTGGAATTCGCCGAAGTACCTCTTCGGTGAGAGCTATGGCACGCCGCGCTCGGCCAACCTGATCAACGTGCTCGAGACCGAGGACGACACCGATTTCAACGGCGTCATCCTGCTGTCGCAGATCCTCAACTACGATGACTCTCCCGACATCGTGACGGTCAATCCTGGCGTCGATCTTGCGTACGAGCTCGCGCTGCCTACCTACGCCGCAACGGCGTGGTATCACCACAAGCTGCCGAACGCGAGCCAGTCGCTCGACGCGCTGCTCAGCGAGGTCGAGCAGTTCTCGATGGCCGACTACGCGGCGGCTCTGCGAGCGGGCTCGACCCTGAGCCCGGATCAGCGCGATGCGGTCGCCGCGAAGCTGCACGACTACACCGGCCTGCCGGTGAGCTACATCAAGAAGGCCGACCTGCGCATCGACGGCGGCGAGTTCGAGCAGAGCCTGCAGAGGGATGCCGACCTGACGACCGGCAGGCTCGATTCCCGCTTTTCGGGCCCGTCGCTCGACCCGTTGAGCCAACGTGCGGATTATGACCCGCAGGCGGCGTCGATCGCCTCGGCGTACGTATCCGCCTTCAACAACTACGTTCGCAAAGATCTGCACTACGGAATGCGCATGACCTACAAGCCGGAAATTCCGCTCTTCAAGACGTGGAACTACCAGCACCAGCCTCCGGGAGCGCCCTTCGCCCTTTCACAGTCGCTCAACGTGATGCCGGACCTCGCCAACGCGATGAAGTACGACCCCGACCTCAAGATCATGCTGAACGGCGGCTACTTCGACGTGGCGACACCCTTCTATCAGGGCATGTACGAGATGGCGCACCTGCCGATGCCACGCAAGCTCCAGGCGAACATCGAGTACCATTACTACGAGTCCGGCCACATGGTGTACGCACACGAGCCGTCGCTGAAGCAGCTGCACGACAACGTCGCAGCCTTCATCGCGAATACGGAGCACCAGCAACAGCCGCAGAACGATCAGCAATAGACCGCGCGCGCTCCGGCGGGGGTGTGCAAAGCCCCCGCCGGGCAGCGGCATCGGCCTCACTCTGGTCCGGCAGATCGCCGCTGCACACGGGGCGGCCGTCGATGTGTCACAGACCGCGGGCGGCGGCGCCACAGTCCAACTGCGCTTCTGATTCGATCCATGGCCCGCAGCTGGTCAATGGACAAACTTCGCAATGGTGAACGCAAGGGCGGCCACGGCGATCATGGTGCCGACTATCCATTGGATAATCGATGTCTTGGCATCGCTCACCTCCGCCTTGGTTGCCAGGTGGGGAAGCACGGTCACTATTCCTGCGACCTCTGCCTTGATTGCCATGACGTCCGCCTTGGTTGCCAGGTGGGGAAGCAGGCTCACTATTCCTGCGACGTCCGTCTTGATGGCCGACACGTCGTTCTCCAGGGAACCCAATCGCCTCAGAACATCATCCATATCACCTCCACCAGAACCCGCGCCGACCCCACCGGGCGTGCCCGACGGCAGGCCACCTCGGAAATCGTACTGTGCGACGCTACTCACACTTGACTCCCCTGCCACCTTCAGCACACAAGTCCATATGATCCCGTAGAGTTACCGGCTTTACAATCAAGAGACCGAAAATGTCGTCCTTCAGACACGTCGTTATATGACATCTCCTGACACTGAGAAAATCGCGTCCGTATCCGCGTCTCGCGATTGGCAACCGGGCGTTGCCAGTCGTTGGATACATCCCGACCCTCCAATGGCACATGAGCTGATGTAGAATGCCTGCGGCTGCACCGTGGCAGCTCTGTGACGAATGTCGCTCAGGACGTCGATGAGGAAGCCTCTCGCCTATCTCTCTGCCGCTTTCGCAGCGGCCGCCATCGGCTCGCTGATTGCGCCGCCTCACGCGCTTGCCTATCGGCAACGCGATGAAGGGGGCATAGGCGGGGCAGAAGGTCGCTACAGCGTCGTATTCAGCCTGGATCAGGCGCGCCCCAACTCGCGCATCACGCCCGGGGCTCTCAATCCTGCCGTCGATCAAGCCAACATCCACGAGACCATCTGCGTCCGCGGCTACTCGAGGACCCTGCGGCCGCCCGAGGACTACACGGAACGGCTGAAGCGCTCAGGGATCCGGCGCTACGGGTACACCGACTACCGCCTGCGCGACTATGAGGAAGACCACCTCGTCAGTCTGGAGCTCGGCGGCTCCCCGACCAATCCGCACAACCTCTGGCCCGAGCCGCATCACGTGATCGGCGGCTGGGGCTCCTACGCCAAGGATCGTCTCGAGAACAAGCTGCATACCCTCGTCTGCCGCGGACGGGTGCCCCTCGCGGAGGCGCAGCGCGATATCGCAAGCGATTGGATCGCGGCCTACAAGCGCTACGTCGGGCCCGACCCTTCCCCCGGCCGGCGCCACCACAGCCGCGTGGATTGACGTGCCCGAACGAGTCTCAGCGAGCCCCCGCAAATGACGGAACGGCTCGAGAAAATTATCGCAAGCTATTGATTTAATGGCGCCCCCGGCCGGAGTTGAACCGACGACCTACCGCTTAGGAGGCGGTCGCTCTATCCACTGAGCTACGGGGGCGCTGCCGGGGCAAGTTTACCGGAGTATGCTGGTCACGGGAGCGGGTAACGGGAGTTTGCGATGAGCACGTCCCTCAGCCTCGGGAAGCGTCGCTTCCTTCACGTAGAAGTGCGCAGCGTTCCAGCGCTGCAAGCCACCGTCTGGCTGCGCCGCGGATGGGAGGACTTTCGCCATATGGAAGGTGCCAGCTTGGCGCACGGCGTGATCATCTCGATCATCGGCGCGGTGCTCCTCATGCTGGGCAGCACTCATCCCTATCTCATCGCCGCCGCGGTGACCGGCTATCTGTTGGTCGGGCCGATCATGACGACGGGCGTCTGCGAGCTTTCCAGGCGCAGGGCCGCACGCGAGCCGCGCGGATTCGACGAATCGCTCGAAGCGGTCACCCGCAACCCTGATGCGCTGATGCACTTCGGCGGCATCCTCGCCGTGATCGCCATCGTGTGGTTCATCGCCTCGACGGTACTGCTGCAATCGGCCCTCAACATCCGCATGCCGAGCCTCGCCGTCGCCCTCTGGGGCGGCGCCGGCGATTTCGCCACCACGCGGGAAGTGATCGCCTACTTCTCGTCGGGCGCGATCTTCGCAGTCACGGTGTTCGTACTGTCGGTCGTCGCGGTGCCGCTCATCATCGACCGGCATGCGACCGCGTCCGAGGCCATGTGGTCCAGCGTCAAGGCGAGCCTGCACAACATCCCGGCCATGATCGTGTGGGCGGCGCTCATCGTGGGCCTGACGGCGCTCGGCTTCGTGACCCTCCTGCTCGGCATGATCGTGATCGCCCCCCTCCTCGGGCATGCGACCTGGCACGCTTATCGCGACCTCATCGGCTGAAAATTCGCCGGGCTCGGGAACCTATCCCCCTCTCGAGGGATACGTACCCGTATGTACCTGAATGGCATAGGCACGGCCGCACCCCCGTCACGCTACACGAAGCTCGATTGCTGGGAGGCCTTCAGGCGCTCCGAGTGGTTCGAGCGCCTGCACGAGCGCACCCGCGCGCTCGTGCGGGCGATACTGCTCAGCGAGAACGGCATGGAGGCGCGCCGGCTCGCGGTCCCCTCGCTCGCCGAGGCATTCCGGATCGACCCGGATACGCTGTATCAGCGCTTCCTCACGACCGCTCCGGAGCTTGCCATTCGCGCCGGGGCGGCGGCTCTCGATGACGCCGGGTTGGCGGCTGCGGACATTGATGCAATCATCGTCAGCACCTGCACCGGTTATCTCTGCCCCGGGCTCTCGGGCTATGTCATCGAGGGGCTGCGTCTGCGGCCCAACACCATGGCATTCGACCTCGTCGGGCAGGGTTGCGCCGCGGCGGTGCCCAACATGCGCCTGGCGCAGGCGCTGATCGGCTCCCGGCGGGATCGCAGCAATGTTCTCTCGCTGTGCGTCGAGGTATCGAGCGCGGCAATGTACCTCGACGACGATCCGGGCGTTCTGGTGAGCGCATGTCTCTTCGGCGACGGTGCCGGCGCCGCGGTTTTCTCGAATGCACCGTCACCGGGCCGCCGCCGCGTCCATTGGCAGGACAGCGAGTCTCTTCTCGATCCCACGCGGCGCGCAGCCCTGATGTTCGAGCAGCGCGGGGGAATGCTGCGCAACGTGCTCACCCGTCCGGTGCCGCAGCTCGCGGCGGAGTATTGCGAGCAAGTGCTCGCGACGGTCCTGCAGCGCGCCGGGCTGCAGGTGCCCCAGATCGGGGCCTGGATCATGCACGCCGGCGGGCGCGACGTGCTGCTCGCATTGGGCGAGCGGCTGGGGCTTCAGACGCAAGACCTGCGATTCAGCGCCGCGGTGTTGCGTGAGTACGGAAACCTCTCGAGCGCGTTTGCGTACTTCGTGCTGCAAGCCGCTCTGGCGAGCGGCGTAGCGGGAGGATGGTGGTGGTTGGGAACTTTCGGAGCCGGCTTCAGCTGCCACGGCGCACTCTTGCAAGTGGATTGACCCTCGGGCGCCGCACGGTGCGCCCGGAGATCCTCGATGAGCTTCCCGCGGCGGATGAGCGCGCCGCGCGCTCACGGCGCGATCTGCAGCGGATCAATCGCGTGATCGGAAGCTGCGGTATCATGAGTCGAGCTGTGCGTCACGCCCTGGCATCGGCTCCACAACATGTCCCATTGCGTATCCTCGAGCTTGGAGCCGGCGATGGCAGCCTGGCGCTGCGTATCGCAAAACGCCTGGCGGCGTCCTGGCCAGCGGCCGAGATAACGCTGCTCGACCGGCAATCACTGGTCGGCGACGCGATGGGTACCGCTTTTGCTCATCTCGGCTGGACCCTGCGCCCGCTCACCATGGATGCACTCGAATGGGCTCGAGCCCCGACTCAACAGCAGCTCACAGGCCGATGGGACCTGGTGCTGGCCAACCTCTTCCTCCATCACTTCGGCGACGATGCGCTGCGTGCGCTGTTGGGTGCCGTCGCCGTGCGGTCCGATGTTTTCATCGCCTGCGAGCCGCGGCGCAGCCTGCCTGCGCTGTACGGCAGCCGGCTGGTGTCCGCGCTGGGGGTGAGCGCCGATACCCGTCACGATGCCATCGTCAGCGTATGCGCGGGCTTCCGCGGCAAGGAGCTGTCGCGGCTGTGGCCCGCGGCCCGGCGCTGTTGGCGAGTGGCGGAGCGGCCTGCCGGTCTCTTCAGCCATCTGTTCGTCGCTGCGCGCGGGCATGCGGCATGACGGATACCTCGTACGATGCGATCGTCATCGGCGCGGGCCCGGCCGGCTCGAGCGCAGCCATTCTGCTCGCGCGAGCAGGCCGCTCGGTGGCCCTCATCGAGGCGCGGCCCTTTCCGCGGCGCAAGGTCTGCGGCGAATGCATCGCGGCGAGCAATCTACTCCTGCTCGAGGCGTTGGGCCTGGGCGAGGCGCTGCGGCAACTTGCCGGTCCCGAGTTGCGGCGGGTCGCCCTGTGGTGCGGCGAGGAGAGCATCAGCGCCGCGCTGCCTGCCGGTGCCGAGGGCGGCCCCCCCTGGGGGTGCGCCGTGGGGCGCGAGCACCTCGATCTGCTGCTGCTGGAGCGGGCACGATCCACGGGAGCCGCTCTGTTCCAGCCCTGCCGGGCGCTTGCCGTCCGCGCGCAAGCGCGCGGTGCGGGTTACGAGGTCGATATTGAGAAGGACGGTGTGACGCTTGCGCTGCGCGCGCCCGTGATCATTCGGGCACACGGCTCCTGGGAGCCACCGCCCACGGTCGGCTCGCCATGGGGCCGGGAGCGACGAGCTTCGGATCTGTTGGGATTCAAGGCGAGCTTCCGCAATGCCGACCTGGACGACGGGCTCCTGCCCGTACTGGCGTTTGCCGGCGGCTACGGCGGCATGGTCCTCGGGAGCGACGGCCTCGCCACCCTCGCCTGTTGTATCCGCCGGGACCGGCTGGCCGCGAGCCGCCGCGCCGGCGGCGCAGCGGGCGCCAGAGCCGGTGATGCGATCGAAGCGCTTCTGCGCCGCGAGTGTGGCGGAGTGCGAGGCGCACTGCGCCGTGCTTTCAGAGTCGGACCCTGGCTCGCCGCCGGACCCATCCGGCCCGGTGTGCGCCTGCGGGGGGGTCAGATGGGCACCTTTCTCATTGGAAATGCGGCCGGTGAAGTGCACCCGATCATCGGCGAGGGCATCAGCATGGCGCTGCAATCGGCGTGGCTCCTCTGCGCGGAGCTGGCCGGCGCGGCGGATGCATTCCGGCCGGACATGCGCGGCGAGACGCATCGGCGCCTGATTCAACAGCGTTATGCCTCGCTCTGGCGTGCGCATTTTTCCGTTCGCATGCGCCTGGCGGCCTGCTTCGCGCATGCGGCAATGCATCCACTCTGCACCGCTTCGCTCCTCCCATTGCTGCGCCGGGCGCCGACGCTGCTCGGTGTTGCGGCAAGGGCCAGCGGCAAGACGCGCTCCGTCCTCCAGGAGATCCCATCATGACGACGCTCGAACGACTGTCGCGAATCCTGGTGCAGCGCTACAAGCTGGACCCCGCCCGGCTCACGCCCGAGCAGCCGCTCGATGCCCTCGGCATCGACTCGCTGGGCATGGTGGAGATTCTCTTCTTCATCGAGGAGGAGTTCGGCGTGCACCTGCCCTCGGAAGGCATCTCATTCGGGACGCTCGCGGAGGCTGCTAAGTATATCGACGGGCTGATCGCCGCCCAGAAGGTCGAGCCGCAACCGCAGAGCATGCGTACGCCGCCTGCCCCCACGGACTCGGGCGCATGAGACGCGTCGCGGTCACCGGAATCGGTCTCATCTCACCGCTCGGCAACAGCTGCGGCGAAGCGCTCGCCAATGCGGCGGCGGGCCGCTCCGCGATCCGTCACCTCGAGACGCCCTGGTCGGGACGCCTTGCCGCGCCGCTCGCGGCCTGTGTACGGTTCCAGGGGGAAGAGCACTTCCCGCCGCCGCGGCTGCGGATGTTGGATCGCGTCAGTCAGCTCGCCCTGGTCGCCGCGGCGCAGGCGGTCGGCGAGGCGCGGCTCGATCTCGCCGCCGCGGACCGGCAGCGCGCCGGCGTCTTCATCGGTACCGGAATGGGGGGCGCGCTCTCGATGGACGAGGGATATCTCTCGCTCTACCGGGAAGGCTGCGAGCGCATGAAGCCGTTCTCCGTCCTCACGGGCATGACGAACGCGCCCGCGGCGTGGATCGGGATCGAGTACGACCTGAGCGGCCCGAGCCTCACCTACTCCACGGCCTGCTCCTCCTCCGCGGTTGCGATCGGCGAGGCCTGGTTGCGCCTGCGGGGCGGGCAGATCGACATCGCCCTAACCGGCGGCTCGGAGGCACCCCTGTCGTTTGGCGCGATGAAAGCCTGGGAGGCCTTGCACACCCTGGCGAGCGCGGATCCGAGCGACCCCTCCGCCTCCTGCAAGCCCTTCGCCGCCAATCGCAGCGGCCTCGTGTTGGGCGAAGGAGCGGCGATCTTCGTGCTCGAGGACTGGGCGCGCGCGACTGCTCGCGGCGCTTTCATCCACGGTGAGATCCTGGGGTACGGCCTCGCCACCGACGCGAGCCACATTACCCGGCCCACAGCCGCGGGCCAGGCCGCCGCCATGCGTGCGGCGCTGCGGTCCGGCGATATTGCGGCGGAAGCCATCGACAGCATCAACGCCCACGGCACCGGCACGCAGGCCAACGACTCCGTCGAGACGGCGGCGATCAAGGAAGTCTTCGGTGAGCGCGCCCGGCGTATTCCCGTCAGCGCCACCAAGGCGATCCACGGTCACCTGCTCGGCGCGAGCGGCGCTCTCGAGCTCGCGCTCTCATTGCTCGCCTTGCAGCAGGACGTGCTGCTGCCGACCATGCATCTGGCGGTGCCGGCCGCAGACTGCGATCTGGACTACGTTCCCAACGGCGCGCGCAACGCCGCCGGGGCGCGCACGGTCATGTCGAGCTCATTCGCCTTCGGCGGCACCAATGGCGTATTGATAGCTGCCAGGCATTGCGCGGCAGATCCCGCCTCAGCGCGCCTCGCCTAGCGGCACGCCGCAGCGCCCGAGGACGACCCTCAGGTCGCGGATTGCCGGAAACACCTCGTTGTTCCAGTCCGCACCCTGCGCCTCGAAGGCCCGCTGCTCGTGCTCGACGATGTCCTTGTCCTCGCGAAAGATGCGCTCCGTGAACCACACGAAGAACGGCCACGCGAGATGGAGGAGGCCCGGAATCGGCGGCTTTTTCACGGAGAGATAGCCGAAAGTCCGGTTGGTCCGTTGCTGCGCATCGAGCGGCACGTAGCAGAGCCAGACGTCCAGCACCGGGTCCGTGGTTTCCTCGATGTTGCGTCCCACCCAGACCCTCAGGCTCTGCGAGGGATAATCGGTGCGGATACGCATGTGGTCGCGGAAGTCCTGCTGCGCCTCGTCGCGCTTACGCATCATGTCGACGATCACGCGCTCTCCCATCGAGGACTTGCCCGCCGTGCGGCTGAAGGAGTATTCGACCTCCGCCCAGTGCTCGCCATGCCGCCGCCCGAGGCAGCTGGCGCGGATGGAGCCCATGTTCTTGCGATGCATGAACTGGTGGTTCATGTCGAAGAGATTCTCGTGCATGAACGTGTAGTGGCATGCCACCTCGCGATTGAGGCGCCGGGTCTTGTAGTCGCGCCGCTGCGAGGCCCCGAGGCTGGTGGGCAGGCGTCCTTCCGCCAGGGCGGGGTTGCCGGGAAAGACGAAGACCAGGCCATCCACCTCGCGGGCCGGGTAAGAGCGAACACCGTTCGGAATCCGCTCCCTGCCGAGGTACGGCACGTCCACACATTTGCCGCTGCAATCGTAGGCCCAGCCATGGTAGTGGCACTTCACGCCATCGCCCTGAACCACTCCGAGGTGCAAGGGCACCTGGCGGTGCGCACAACGGTCCTCGAGCGCCACCACGCGTCCGCTCGCGCCACGATAGAGCGCGATGGGCTCGCCGGCGAAGCGCCGTCCCAATATGCGCCCTGGCTTGAGCTCATCGGACCACGCCAGCGGATACCAATAATCGGGATTCGCGGCGGTACGCCGCAGGTCCACGCTGGCCGGCAAAGTGGCAGTCAGGATCGAATGGTCGTCCGGCATCGGCCGCCCCCATGTTCTCGAAGCCAGCAAGATTACGCCCTTCACGGCGGAACTGGGGGCGAAGTTCTGTGATCGGTACCGCAGCGCCGGTTCACGCGACGGGCTGTATCAGCGCCGCATCGTTCGGCGTTTTCACCGCGTACAGGCGGCGGCTCACCTGCCAGGCGACCATGGTGTCGCTGGGATGCGGCACCAGCGTGGCTTTCGCCTCCTGCGGCGTGCCTTGCAGCCACGCCTCGTGATGCTCCTCGCGCAGCACGGCCGGCATACGCTGCTTCTCGTTGTGGATTTCCGCCATGAGGCTGTTCGGCGGCAGAGTGATCAGCGCGCACGACAGCAGATCGGTCCCATCCACCTGCCTCCTGCGCTCCCAGAGTCCGGCCACGCCGAAGATGGGGCGATCGGCGAGATGCACGTAGAACGGCTCCTTGCGGCCGTCCTCGAAGACATGCGGCTCGTAGAAACCGGCCATCACCAGGATGCAGCGCTGGCGGCGCTCCCAGGGCTGCTTCCAGGCGTACCAGGTCTCGAGCTTCTCGACGGTCGCGTTGATGAGCGGAAAGTTGGCTTTGCCCTGGAAAGGCAGCAGCCCCCAGCGCATCATCCGGCCGGTAACGGAGCCCTCGACATTCCGCACGACGGGCACCGGGTCGGTGGGCAGCACACGCCAGCTCGGCTCGAAATGCCATAGTGGCTCGATCACCCGCCAGTAGCGCTCGGCGGCCGCCTGGGACGGGGTCTGGTAACGGGCGCACACGGATTCGCTACCGCAGGTCCGGGTAGGGCTGCTGCAGGCCGCGGGTCACTCCATTGGTCCAGCCGAAGCCGTCCTGCACCGGATACTCGCCGCCGCCGCCCGGCAGCGCCTGCTCGACATCGTACTTCTCGAAGATCTTGCCGGTGTTGGCGTACACGCGCCGCACTCTACCGAATGCCCCCCCAAAACGACACTGGGCCGCGCCGGCTCCATTGCCGGCGCGGCCCAGGGTTGCGGGGAAGGCGCGATCCGCTTTAGAACGGATCCTTCAGCGCCTGCAGCAGATTCGCGACGTTCGGTACTCCGACACCCGTCGCCTGGTCGTATCCCGGCGTCGCATACCAGCCCCAGTTGTCGCCGCTCTTGATGTCGCGCAAGGGCGCATTACGTCCGTTGTAGGCGCCACCGTACGAGTCCGCGATTGCGTACAACGCGAAATTCAGGAGCCCGACGCGGTGATGCAAGCCCTGGTTCAAGAGCGACGTCACACCGTTGAGCTGCGGCGCAGCGAAGCTGGTGCCGCCGAAAGTCGGTGTCTCGAAGCCATTCACGTTGGAGGTGTACCAGAGCACATATCCGGTCTGCGGGTCGCTGTTCACCGAGATGTCCGGCACGTTGCGCCCGTGATAACCCGCAGGCAGCTTCACCGGAAGGTTGATTCCGTCCGGGATCGGCACCGGCGGCGGCGAGATCAGCTCGACCAGATCCTGATGAGCGGGCGTCGTGGCGATGCCGGGCGTGAACCACTGATAGAGCGGCACCGGCACGTAGCTGCTCACGCCGCCGCCGCCGCCGGTCGGGAAGATTCCGCAGCTGACAGCGTCGAGGCCGAGAGCGTTGCACAGCGGCGTCAGATAGTCCCAGCCCCAGGCGCGCTCGCTCGACACATTGATCGTGAGCGTGCTGCCGCTGGGAAGCAGATAAGTCTGCTTGCCAGGCAGCGTCGTCCCGCCCCCGACGGTGATGAACTGCTGTGCGGCGGGATCGTCCACCGAGAGAGTCTTGCTGAAGTAGGGATAGTCGAAGATCTGCAATGCCGGATCATTCGCATCGTAGGCGCCGGAATCGCCCGCTGCGCAGAAGACGCTCTGCCCCTCGAGAGCAGCCTGTACGAGCACATCGTTCACGGCCTGCAGCGTGCTCGTGGTCCGGCCCGTGGTCGGGTCCACGACATCATCGATCGGGATGATGTCGAGCCATTCCCACTCGCCCCAGCTCACCGACCAGGTATCGACAACGTTATCATCGACCGCCCTGGCAAAGTTGTCTATGAAGCCCTGCGAGGAATTCGGCGCCTCGTAGACCACGACGTTCGCGCCCGGCGCAATGCCGCCCGACTGCTCGACGTCGAGAGCGGTCTCGTCCGAGCCGCTGTTGTCGCTGGGCGGACCGGAGCCGCCGTCGACCTGGACCTCCGTGATCCGCTTGCTGTTGACTTTGAGGCCGAGGGAATTCCAGTAGGCGTAGGCGTCACTCTGGGTGAAGGACGCAAACGTCACGATCCCGATCGTCCGGCCGCGGCCCGTAATGCCGTTGTCGTAGAGCGGATCGACGTCGTAGTACTGGCCGAAGTCGACTACCGTCCACAAACCGGGCGGATCGGTCGTGTTGGGCGCACCACTCGAGACTTCCGGAGCGCTCGCCTGTCCCAACTGCAGCTGCGCGGGCCTGAGAATGTTGGGATGGAACAGCGGCCGTGTGTTGAGTCCCGCGATCGTCTCCACCGATGCCGCGATGGCGGGTGAGAGTCTGGCCGCGCCATCGGCGGCGTGGAAGCGGAAGGCCGGCGTGTCCACCGTGGGCGCCACCTGGTACTCGTGCAGATGGATGCCGAACTCCGCCTGCACGGCCGCGAGGCTGCCCGTGATCTGCAATTGCGCGGTGGCCGAGCGCGTGACCTTGAAGCCGTCAGCCTGGAAATGGCGAGTCAGCTGCGCCACGGTGGCGGCCGACGGACCGAACTGCGCGGCGAATTGCTGCGCCGTGAGAAAATGCTGGTAGTTGGAGCTGCCCCGAGTGTAGACCGACTGCAGGAGCGATTGCATCTGATCGGCGTTGCGCAATTTCAGCGCAATGGTCAGGGTCACCTCTGTCCCCGGCGCGACGTTCTGGACGAGACCCAGATCGACGGCGGAGGGCATGTTGGAATGCGGATAAGGAACGGCTGCTGCAGTGCCGAGGAATCCCACGGCGCACGCTGCCGTCAGCAGGCACGAATGAAAGCGCATGGTTACATCCCTTGAGTTGCTAACGATTTTTGTTGCGTTGCGCGGCGGGCCCTTCCACCCGACCTTCCCCGCGGCAACGCTGTGGCACCAGTATAGCGCCACAGCTCGAGGCACCGTATGCTCTCGCGGACGTGATTTTTCAGGGGAAATTCAGGCAATGGCCACGCCCAAGCCTGAAGAATTGCGTTTCACCTGATCCGGTGCCTCACTCCGGCGCGCGGATTCACCGCGAGCAGCTCGCGAGCTCTCCGCGCGCGATGATCTCTTCGGACCCGACCTCGCCGGCGCGCGCGAGGCCTTCCTCGAGAGTCGCAAAGCTCCGGCCATCGAAAAGATCAGGGGCATGAACCGTATGTCCCGCCCGGCGCAACTCACCCGCGAGCTCGTGGCAGCCGGCCGTCTGGCCGAGAGCGTGGTGGAACAGAAGGATCTGGGACATCTCCCCTCCTTCGCTTCGATTGTACATAATGCGTCTCGGGATGATTCGTAGCGCCGGTCACCCGGCCAGGTCTCCCGCGCAGTCAGCGTCGCTATACTCAGGATTCGCACTCAACATCACCGCCGGGCTCATCATGGAAATCGCGCAACCCACCCGTGAGCACCTCGTACACCGCCTGTATGAGGCCGCAGAGCTCGAGCACAATCTGATGTGCACGTACCTTTATGCGGCCTTCAGCCTGAGGGACGCGGATGACGGACTTGCCGCCCATGAGGCCGCGGCGACGGCACGCTGGCGACGCACCATCATCGACGTCGCCGTCGAGGAGATGGGTCACCTCTGCGCGGTGTGGAACATCACCTCCGCTCTCGGCGGGGCGCCGCGTTTCGGCCGTGGCAACTTCCCGATCGATCCCGGCTATCTGCCGGCGGGCGTGGTCGTGAAGCTCGCACCTTTCAATGAAACGGTCCTGCAGCATTTCATCTATCTGGAGCGACCCAAGGGCTCGGCGGAGCCGGACGGCGAAGGCTTCGAGCCGCCGGTGCGCTATCGGCGCGGCGGCACGGCGCCCCGCCTGACCCCGATGGGGATCGACTACGACACGGTGGGCGACTTCTATGTCTCGCTGGGCGATGACGTGCGCCGCCTCGTGGAGCGAGTGGGCGAAAAAAGCGCGTTTTGCGGCGATCCCGCGCTGCAGCTGTCGCCGGACGAGATCGATCTCGGCGGCGCCAAGCCCGTGATCTGCTCGAAGACGGCGCTCGCGGCCTTCGACGCCATCGTGCGCCAGGGCGAAGGGGCGCAGGCCGACAGCGAGGACTCGCATTATCAGAAATTCCTGCAGGTCCGCCGCGAATTCGACGCGCTCAGGAAAGCGAACGGCGACTTTCGGCCTGCTTTCCCCTCGGCCGTCAACCCGGTGTTGCGCCGGCCGCCCCGCCCCGAGGGGCGAGTATGGATCGAGAACGAGCAAGCCGCGCAGTGCGTCGATCTCGCGAACGCGGCCTACGGTCTGATGACTCGCATGATCGGCTATTCCTACAGCGTGCCGCGTCCCGGCCCGGCGAAGGCCGCCGCGGTCGATCTCGGTATCTGTCTCATGAAGGCGATGACGCTGTTCGCGGAGCGTGCGGCGCGTCTGCCCGCCGGTCCTTCGAACCCCGAATGTCATGCCGGCGTAACATTCGTAACCTTGCGCGACTCGGCGGCCTTCCCGCAAGGAGCGGCCGCGCAGCAGTTCTTCACCGAGCGGCTCGCGGAGCTCGCCAGAGCCGCGGCGACGGTCGATAGCCAGGACAAGCGCATGGATGCCGCGGCGCGCCTGCTGGGGTCGCTCGCGGAACGCGCCCGGCGCGATCTCAACGGTGCCCCGGCGCCGCAATCCAGTCCGTCAGCGTCGGCACCCGCGGCCGCGCCGGCCACCGCCGCTTCTCGAGTCGGCGCGCCGCCCGCGCCGCAGGCGGTCGGCGGTGTCGAGGAGATCGAAGGCAAGAGTCTCACGCTGCTGTTTGATTCCAAGCGGTGCATCCATTCGCGCTTCTGCGTCACGTGGGCACCCAACGTATTCCTCGCCAATGTGGAAGGACCCTGGATCCATCCCGACGCGATGGAAGTCGAGCGTCTGGTCGAGATCGCCCATGTATGTCCTTCGGGAGCGATACGATACCGGCGCAAGGACGGCAAGGCGGATGAGACGGCGCCGCTCGTCAATCTCATTTCACTGCGCGAGAACGGGCCCTATGCGGTACGAGCCGACATGCAACTCGACGGAGAGCGCGGCGAATTCCGCGCGACGCTTTGCCGCTGCGGTGCCTCCAAGAACAAGCCGTTCTGCGACGGCTCCCACAACCAGGTGAAGTTCACCGCCTCGGGTGAGCCGGCCTCGGGAAAGACCGACATGCTCGCGGTGCGCGACGGCGTTCTCGCCATCGATCCGGAGCCCGACGGGCCGCTGCGCGTGCGCGGCAATCTCGAGATCATCTCGGGCACCGGCCGGGTGGTGGCTCGCCTCACTCAGGCGCGCTTGTGCCGCTGTGGCGGTAGCGGCAACAAGCCTTTCTGCGACGGGACGCACGCGAAGATCGGGTTTCGCTCGATCAATACGTGAGCGTGGCAGTCGCCGATGAGGTTGGCGCCCAAGCTGCCCGCGCCGGCGAGATTCGCGTTCAGACCCGTTTGGTGGCAGGACGTGCTGTCATCGAGATCACCGACACCGGTGTCGGCATCGTACCGGAGCTTCTGCCGCGGGTATTCGATCTCTTCGTACAGGGCGACCGCACCCTGGATCGCGCGGAAGGCGGCCTCGGCATAGGACTCTGCGTGGTCAAGCGTCCCATCGAGATGCATGGCGGTGACGTCGTCGCCGAGAGTCCCGGCATCGGCCTTGGGACCACCTTCAGGATTCGGCTTCGGGGCCGCAGCAAGACGCCTTGCAGGTCGACCTGGGTGCGCTCACACGGGCGCTGGCGTTGCCGCTAGACTAGTCACGTCCCTGTGCCCGTCAGGGATCAACCCTGGGGTTTCGACCGTTTCGTACCGAATGCGTAGCCTTATCCTGCAATCCACCGCTGCCGCCCTCCTCGCGGCGACCCTGCTCACGGGCTGCGGCAAACTCAGCCTGAGCAAGCTCGGGCTGGGCGGTGAGCGCACCCAGTCCTCGGAGCTGCCGACGCCGCGGCAGCTCGAGTCCGTCGCCTATATGTCGCAGGCGCCGGGTCCGAATGGCCGCAAGCTATACGACCATCTGGAACAGGCCAAGTCGTGCCACGACCTCGATATCGCCATGCGGTGGAATCGACCGCCGGACATCAAGGCCGGTCCCTTCAATCAGAAGATGGGTTACGTTTCCGCGGGCATACCGGCCGATCTGGGGAAGAACGCGGAGGTGTTCGTCACCGGGCGCATCGAGGCCGGGCGAGCATTGTCCGACGGCGGCTCCGTCTGGTCGTTGAAGTTGAAGGATGGCAGCGAGGTCCAGGCGGTCGAGACGGTGGAGTACTCGCAGAAGCAGGACGAGGCCCAGCAGGGAGGCGGACATGCCACGATGGTCCACCCTTACACGCCCAAGCGGCTGCTGTGCGCCTACGGCATATACCAGGGCAAGATAGGCATGGCGCTGGATCCGAAGAAAGGGCACGTGCCGCTGATTTCCGTTCTGTTCGCCATGGACCGCCTCAGGTAATCCTAATCGATGTATTTCCAGGAATTCGCACCATCAAAGTGCCGAATTCGCATCCTGTCGACGTCGATGCCCTCGAACATTCGAGCGTTGACGCCCATGCGCTCGCCTTGATTGGGGTCCAGGCTTTCCCGATGCGTCATGCAGCCACACGTCGCACATCGAACGAAAGCCAACACCTTATCACCCCACACGCCCCGCCGTGGAAGGCGATCGATTGCGTTGCAACACACCCATTGCACCGCGGCCGGGCCCGCCGTTGTCGAAGCCAGTATACTCCCGTGCCGTGTGGGCAACCTCGCCGTCCTTGCGCTGCTCGGAGCAGAACGTCGACATGACTGTCAGAGCCTCGCAAACCGATAGGCGAAGCGATCGGTCTCACCCTTGATCGTAGGATCGAATACCCTGATGGAATGCGGATCGTCCTTGTTAGCGAGCACGGTGCTTTCCGCGTCCAGCACAAAGCCTGCCGTTTCCACCTCCTCGCGAACAGCCGCAGGCTCGATCCGATGCAGCGGCTCGGCATGACTTGTGCCCGTCCCAGCGGCCGCAACGTGGTCAACGATGACGTAAAGCCCACCAGGCTTGAGCCGCTCATAGACGGCTCGATTGAAGCCGGCCGGGGTTGCTCCTCTGGTCTGTAGAAGGGCGGTATGCAGATCGTGGTAGAACAGGTGCAGCCACACGATATCCGGTGGATGCGAGATCCCCGACAGCGCCACAAGGTCCACCGAGATGACCTCCACATTCTCTCGCCCCGGTTCCTTCGCCAGCGCCCGCATGCGGCCGACCGGATCGCTCTTGAAATGAGCGATCTCCGCCGGCACGAAACTGTAGACTCGTCCCTCGGGACCGACGATGTCAGAAAAGAGGCGGGTCCAGTCTCCGCTGCCTGGCCACACATCGATCACAGTAGAGCCCGCATCAGCTCGTGCGAATCGAAGCAACTCAGAATGCTTGGAATGGTTCATTGGGGCCTCCGAAGCGGCATGACCTCTGAAAAGCTCGCGGCGTATGAGGGGCCTATATCTGGGTCCATCCGCCGTCTACGGGAATCTCCACACCGTTGACAAAACCGCCATCGTCGGATGCCAGGAAAGTTGCGGTGCCGGCAATTTCCTTGGACAGGCCCAGTCGGCCCAAGGGGACTTGGCTGGCCATTTGCGCCTTGAACTCATCTCCGAGGCGCTCCAAACTGCCGGTATCGCCAATAGGACCCGGGCTGATCGCATTCACGCGGATCTTGCGGTCCTTCAACTCCGCGGCCCAGGTCCGAGCGAAGGAACGCACCGCCGCCTTGCTCGCACCGTAGATCGAGGCGCCGGGAAAGCCCATCTCGTTCGCGATGGAGGAATTCAGAATGATTGACGCTCCGTCACGCAGTAGAGGTAATGCCTTCTGCACCGTGAAGACGGTTCCCTTCACGTTGAGATTGAGCGTGTCGTCAATGTGCTCATCGGTGATGGTCCCGATCGGCTTGCCGAGTTCGCCGCCGCCGGCACTCGAAAAGAGAATATCGATGTGTCCCTTTTCCCTTTTCACCGTGTCGAACAGTCGATCGAGGTCAGCAGGCTTCGCCGAGTCGGCTCGAATGCCCGTGACATTGCGCTCAATCTCCTTTACCGCTTTATCCAACTGCTCCTGCCGCCGCCCGCTGATGAATACATAGGCGCCCTCTTCAACAAACCGCTTGGCCGTGGCCAACGCCATGCCGGAGGTCCCGCCGGTGATGACAGCGACCTTCCCGTTTAGCTTACCCATTAATCTGCACTCCTGATCGTTGCTCGCAAGGACCGGCAAGCTCGTTAGTTAGCCGGGTCGTTCTGTACCGATTGGTTCAATATAGGTCTTAGTTGGAGCGCTGTCAACTCTGTATCGGGTCGGGACATGGCGGCATGGACGAGTTCTTCTGGACTTGCTGCTGAATCTTGTACGGGATCGCATCCGTGTACCGAATGGTATACAATTGCGAGAAGTCCTTCGATAAAGTACTGATCGGTATGAAAAATATGACGAAGAGAGCTTCCGCAGGCCGTCCGCGCGAGTTCGATATGGATAAAGCGCTGGACGGGGCTTTGCGCGTTTTCTGGCTCAAAGGGTATGACGGCGCGTCCTTAAGCGACCTCACCAAGGCAATGGGGATCAATCGCCCCAGCATGTATGCGGCTTTTGGCAACAAGGAGCAGCTGTATTGCAAGACCTTGGATCGCTATTCCAAGTCCAGAAGCGAGCGCTTGAATGAGGCTGCCGCCGCTCCCACCGCGCGCGAAAGCATGGAATTGTTATTGCGAGATACGGTTGAGAATGTTACGCACCCAAAGAATCCCGGCGGCGGGTGCTTCGGGGTGCAGGGTGCAATGACGTGCTTCAACATGTCGCGCCAAGTTAAGGAGCATATCGGAGACATGCATGTGGCGTTGGAGCGGTTTTTTAGGGAGCGATTCAATCGCGCCATTGAGGCTGGGGAGCTACCGCGTGGATCAGCGGCCGATCTTGCACGTTTTTGCGCCGTCATGATCCAAGGATTGGCGCTGCAAGCGAAGGCGGGGAGCTCGCGAAAGGAACTGCATCGCGTGGTCGATCTGTATTTGGATACGTGGCCAGCGCGCCCTGTCGGAAGTGGAAAGTCAGGCCGAGTTGACAGTGCTGGCGTCGACGCTCGGGCGTAAAGTATCGATAAATCCGACTCCACGTCGCGCAGGGGAAGCTCGATGTCTAAGGCTGTTCGCCTGCCGGCGCTCAGCGTGATTTTCATCGGCTTCGTAGCCTGTGCAGCTGCTGATGACCTCTCCATTGGCGCGAGGCTTGTTCGCCCGAGCCATTGTTCAGAGCGGCCGCTCATCGGCATGCACAGCCTAGCACAGGATTCCGGTCCGCCGCCGTCGCCAGCGGCATCGCACGCGAAGCGGGTATCATAGCCACCTCGGCAGTCATCGCCCGACGGATCGACGTGTCGGATCATCGGTATGCGACGATTGGCGGATGCTCTTGAGTCTACAGCCCCCCGGTGTGTTCTGAGCACACCGAGTAACGGATCATTCCGGCCGTGTAATATGCGTAGTAATCCAACCTGAGGAGCCTGCGTGGAGACGATAGGCGAAGATCTGCGCCAGATGATACGGACACCACTTTCCCACTCGCATGTCGAGGCATTGCGGGCGGCGGGGAAGGTGGTGATGTATCCCAAGGGCACGATCATGGTGCGGCAGGGCGAAAGGGCGAACCGCTTCGTGTACGTCGAGGAAGGCGAGATTGAAGTAGTTAATCCGTTCACTGGCGAGCGCCATTATCCGTCGACCATTGGGCCAACTCAGTTTATGGGGGAGATCAGCCTGCTGTACGGCGGTACCGCCTCCTTGCCGCTGCGCACGGTAGTCGATACGCGAGTAATCGAAGTACCGCGCGAGACCTTCCTTACGCTCATGTCGCAGATCCCCGAGATGTCGGACATCATCATCACCGTGTTTGCGGCCCGACGCCGCCGGCAACTCGAGGATCGCCGCAGCGGCCTCTACCTCATAGGCGAGGAGTCCGATCGCAACGTGCGGCGCATCGCTGAGTTCGCGAGCCGCAATCGGTTACCTTACGCATCGGTGCCCCTGCACAGCCCGGAAGCCGAGGCATCGGCCAAGAGTTGCGCAATCGATACCGGAACTCCTGCCGTTATCTTCGGCAGCAAAGTACCGATCACGGATGCGACGCCGGATAAGATAGCGCGGCTCCTCGGGCTCAACATCGACTTCAGCGGCGATGAGCATTTCGATGTGCTCATCGTCGGTGGCGGGCCGGCCGGCGTGGCGGCGGCCGTTTACGCTGGCGCCGAGGGTCTGCGCGCGCTGGTCGTCGAGGACATCGTTTTGGGAGGTCAGGCGGGAACATCGAGCCGAATCGAGAACTACATGGGTTTTCCAACCGGCATCTCTGGCGCGGACCTCTTGTGGCGTGGCCAGGTGCAGGCCATGAAGTTCGGCGCCCGATTTGCGATACCGCGCCGAGTCACGACGCTGGAGGCGCAAGAGAACGGTGCCTTTTGTGCCGCCTTCGAGAATGGCCAGCGGGTCCGTGCCCGTGCAATCGTCGTCGCGAGTGGGGTGCAGTATCGGCGGTTTCCGCTGGAACGACTCGCCGATTTCGAGGGCTCGGGCGTGTACTATTCGGCCACCGAGATGGAGGCTCGATATTGCAGGGACACCGAGGCCGTAATCATTGGGGGCGGCAATTCTGCCGGCCAAGCTGCGATGTTCCTAAGCCGCTATGCGCGGTGCGTCCGTGTGCTGGTGCGGGGTTCCTCGCTCGCCGCTTCGATGTCGAGCTATCTCACCAGCCGCCTTGAGGCTGACCCAGGTATCACCATCGAGTACCACTCTGAGGTCACGGCACTGGAAGGCGGCGAGCATCTGGAAAGCGTGACCATCCGCAACGCCGAGACCGGGCAGTCGCGGAAGGTTGCGACGCGGGCGCTATTCATCATGGTGGGTGCCGCGCCAAACACCGAATGGCTATCGGGTTTGGTGAAGCTCGACGACAAAGGATTCGTCGTCACCGGCCTCGGCCTACCGGCTTCGCCGTTTGCGACTTCCTACCCTGGCATTTTTGCTGTCGGCGACGTGCGGGCCGGGTCGGTAAAGCGGGTGGCCTCGGCGGTGGGCGAAGGCTCCGTCGTGATCTCCAAGGTCTGGGAACACGTCAAACAGAACGCTACCTGAGGCGCGGCAGCAGCACTTTCCCCTGAGGGCAAATCGCGAACTGCCCGCATGTTAGCCCTCCACACGGGCGCGGTCTCCCTGGGGGCATGCCCGTGTAAGCGACGTGCTGCGCGAATGCAACGTCGCGTCGGATCGGCGGCCTATATGGCGCTTATCGCTTCTCGCTCAGAGCGGCGACACTGCACAGATTGCACGCACAGAGCATTCATCATTTGTTCAGGAGGCGAGTCGTAGCGTCGCGCTCTGTCTAGTCCGTCAGAAGGAACCGATGATGTCTGTTCCAAGCGACGCTGAAGTGCTTGCATACATTCGGGCGCGGCTTACCGAGGGAACGTTGCCGAGCCGTGACGGTAACCAAAAGATCTACGCCGGCTATGGCGAGGGTCAGCCCTGTGACTGCTGTGGTCGCGCGATCGCAAGCACTGGTGTGCTGTACGAGATCGAAGTTCCGAGCGACTGCGCCAAGTCGCTGGCGATGCATCTGCTGTGCTTTGAGATTTGGGTAAGGGAATCCCGGACGCGAGACGCTGCGAGGCTTCAGCTAAACCGGAATGAAGCGGCCTGGTCGGGGCAAGGCCACCACCTCACGTCACGATCCCTGACCCAGTTGGTCCCGACGGGCGCGTAGGGAACGCGAGTTCACCCGGTCAAGGGACCGCAGCCCGGGAGTCCGATTTGGCCATGCGAGGACCGCTCCTGGCCGCCTGCGGAAGATTGCAATCTGGTTAGAGGTAGCCTGGCAAGCGAGCCGGTCTATTGCGCGGGTCTATCGTCCTGTTGTGCGCGTACCGCATGGCTTGCAACCGGGTAAAGCGCTCGAATGCTCGAATGCGCTCGCCGGTCCGTGCTCAATTCTCGATACAAACCTACGCAGCCGCGTGCTGTTGCTCGGACTCCCACCCCTTACAGGCCAGAACGACGGTGCGCGGCGCTCGAGGGTCTGGGCGAAGGCGGAGCCTCGGAGTGCGCTGCCTCCTTCCTGGGCGGCATTGCTGCGAGCCGCAGGCGCAAGGTAACTTGTGCAGGCCGCTGTAACGTTCCGTCGCATGGCGGCGTACTAATACGATGACAACAGGCACGTACGCATCCTTGCGCCTTTCCCACTGTCCCACCCGGAGGAGGTTTTCACCATGCTCAGACACCGTCCGACGCCGGCATGAGGCACGGGGCGAAGACCTCGGGAACCATGCGCCATACCAAGAAGCCGCCCTCGCCATGAGGACCGAATCGGAGCGCGTAACAAGGATGCTCCAGAAGCAGCAGTCCGCGCTGATGCCTCTTCGTACCCACGGCCGCGCGGGCCGCAAGCTCTTTGCACCATTTTATCCTTTGGGAGAACTCCCTATGTTCGACATGAAGAATCTCAGCCGCCTGAAAAAGCTGGACGCGGCCGCACCCGACGCCATGAAGGCGTTTTGGGCCTTCGACAAAGCTGCTTTCGCCGAGGGCGCACTCACAGTGCAGCAGAAGCAGCTGATGGCCGTCGCCGTCGCGCTGACCACGCAATGTCCCTATTGCATCGCACTTCATACGAAGGCGGCCCGCGAGGCGGGCGCCACTGATGCCCAATTGGCAGAGGCTGCTCTGGTAGCGGCCGCCATCCGCGCTGGTGGCGCAGTCACGCATTCAACCCATCTTTTCGAAGGATGAGGACGTCCGCGATGATCCGCTTCTACTTCCACCCGACACCAAACCCGGCAAAAATCGCGCTGTTTCTGGAAGAGACGGGCCTGCCCTACGAGCTGATCCCGATCGACACGAGTCGGGGCGAGCAGCACCTCCCCGGCTTTCTTGCAGTCAATCCCAACGGCAAGGTGCCAGCGATCGTGGACACCGTCGGACCGGGTGGCAAGGCGGTACGGGTCTTCGATTCCACCGCGATACTGCTCTACCTTGCCGAAAAGACCGGCATGCTGCTCGGCCCGGCGGACGACCGGCCGGAGCTGTTGTCCTGGCTTCTATTCATCGCCTCGGGTCTCGGGCCGTTCTCCGGGCAAGCCGTACACTTCCAGTACGCCGCTCCCGAGGGGCTCACCTACGCCGTGAATCGCTACCGACGCGAGGCGCAACGGCACTATCAAGTGCTGAATGATCACCTCGCCGGCCGCGAATTCCTCGTTGGCGATACCTATACGATCGCGGACATTTCGGCCTGGGGCTGGCTCGATCGCGCCCCGCGTGTCTTGAAGAGCGCGGACGACGCGCTCGGCCCCTACCCCCATCTCAAGCGGCTGTTCCAGAAGGTGGATGCGAGGCCGGCGGCCGCCCGCGCGCGCGCCGTCGGCCAAGACCACGACTTCAAGAAAGTCAATGACGAAGAGACCAAACGCGCACTTTTTCCCTCGAACTACCCAGCGGCGTGAATTCGACAGTCATCACACGAAAGTTGCAATCTCTTCCAGATTCTTTCGGCGCAAATCCGGCACCAGGACCTCCGCCTGAGGATATCCAGCCACGACGATCATGAACGGACGTTCGGTATCCTTTGGCCGCCCGAGAACCTCATTGAGAAACCCCATTGGGCTCGGTGTGTGCGTCAGCGAGGCAAGACCGGAGTGATGAAGGGCGGCGAGCAGGAAGCCCGTCGCGATACCGACGGACTCATCAGTATAGTAATTCTTCACCTTACGGCCATCTGGAAGCCTGCAGAAGCGCTTTAGAAACACCACGATGAGCCATGGCGCCATCTCCAGGAATGGCTTGCGCTCGTCAGTTCCCAAGGGCTCGAGCGCTGCCAGCCACTCTGCAGGCGCGCGTCGCTGATAGAAGTCTCGTTCTTCGGCTTCGGCTGCGAGGCGAATCCTCGATTTGATCGCTGGATCCGCCACCGCGACGAAGTGCCATGGCTGCATATGCGCGCCACTCGGAGCAGATCCAGCTGCCCGCAGACAATCTTCAATCACTTCTCTGGCCACCGGCCGAGAATCGAAGGCACGCACGGTGCGCCGACGCTGAATTTCGTCGTTGAACTCTCGGGCTCGCCGGCGCATTTCCTCCGGCGGAACCGCGGTATAGGTACTGAGCGGAACAAAGCGAGCGTTACTCACGGTGAGGTGCCCCCCGGATTCATACGGTCCATCGACGCTAGCATAGATCGGTCGAGCTGACCGCCTCTCCCGTCGCAAGCGTCATGACGATGACGAGCTAGCCGTCTCTGTGGGGCGCTCAAAGCTGCGTCAATCCGTAGGCGAGCGTCCCGGTCCCGATGACGATGAGCAGGGCAGCCGCGATGTGGGACACGAGCCCTGAATGCGCGAGAACGCGTCGCGAGGCCGTCGCGACTGCGGCGAAAAGCGACGCCAGGAAAAGCACCAGCGTGTAGCCCACGGCATAGAGTGTCATCGCGCCGACGGCACGTATGGGCGAGGCGGCAAGAGATACCGCGCCGAGCACGAAGACCAGGATGGGGCTCGCGCACGGAGACGCAATGAGCGCGAACACCACCCCGACGACGAAGGATCCACCGCCATGCGGAATGCGGGTGCCGATCTGCGGCGTCCGCAATCGCACCAGTCCTGCCATCCACAGACCCATGATGATCGTCAGCGCCCCGACTCCGATGTTCACCGGCGCGCGGTATTGGACGAAGAGAGTGAAGAAGAGCGACGAGACCAGGCCCAGCGCCACGTTGACAACGATAACCCCCAATACGAACATCGAAGCGATGCGAAGCGCCGCGACTCGTGACGTCAATTTCGAGGCGCCGATGTACGATAGGTTGAGCGGCAGCATTCCAAGGATGCAGGGCGAGACGCTCGCAACGAGGCCGCCGACGAAAGCGACCGGATACAGACGCCAGCCATCGAGAGCGCCCGGCCCGTGCAGCCGCCGGGCAATTGCGTTCTGCCACAGGCCGACATCGTGCTCGAACAGCCGTCCGAGGGGGCCCCAGGCGGTTGCGAATGCAACCGCCGCGATCAGAGCGATCCCCGCTATTATCCAAAGCCGCGACGACGTTCGGGACCTCACTCTACTCGCTGTCCGCCTTCAACGCAGTCAGCACGTCGTCGACCGCCTCTCGGTAATCTTCGAGGCTGCCGTCGTTGTAGAGCGTGGCATAGACCTTCCCGTTCTGCGGGTCGATCACCGCTACCGTCGAGGTCGCCGACTTGGTGGCCTGGTAGAACCTCTCCAGGCCAAGTTTCTGCGCCAGCGCCTGTGCGGCTGCCGCCGTCTTCGCATTGGTCACTACGAACTGGACGAAATTGATCTTGCCGACATAGGCAGACCTCAGCTCATCGACCGTCGATTGGGTGGCCCTACATGCGGGACACCAATCGGCATGGATGCGGACAACCAGCGGCTTACCCTGCAGCGACGGGGCCAAAGGCCCGACGGTCGCGATCTCCGTTGCACCACGTGCCTGATAGGAAGGTTCCTTTGCAGCGGTTCCATTCACGACACTGGCCCACGCCGATGGACCAGCCACCGCCGCGAGCAGTCCGACGACAGCGATAAGATAGCGATTCATCGTCATTCTCCTGTTCAGCCTTTCAGTCGGAAAAACGGCCGAGCCCGGGCCGAAATTTTGCCCGTATGGTCGTGCCTTGGGTTTGAGTCCTCAGATGTACCCGAGACCACCACCGACGACTATCTCGCCACCTGTCACAAAGGTGGCATCAGCGGCGAGATACAGGGCGGTCGCGGCTACTTCCTCGGGATTTCCGATGCGTCGCAGCGGAACACGACGCTTCGCGCCCTCGATGAACTCGTCGATCTGCTCCTGACTCAGGCCGCTCTTGCCGAAAATGGGAGTTCTGATGGGACCTGGGCTCAACGTATTCACGCGGATGTTCCTCGGTGCGAGCTCTGCGGCGAGAGTACGGCCGAAGGACCGCAGGGCTGCCTTCGTAGCTGCGTAGACGCTCATCCCAGGTGCTCCTGAGGAGGCCGCCGAGGAGGCCGTCAAGATGATCGCCCCTCCATCCGGGATGATGGGGACGGCATGCTTGATCACAAAGTATGCCCCTCGAACATTGACATCGAACTGCTCATCGAAGAAGTCCTCGTCGACATTTTCGAGAGGAGCGAAGTGGACAACACCGGCGTTGACCAGGAGGATGTCGATCCGACCATGCTGCGCGTGGACGCGATCGATGAGGGTCTTGGTGCCGATCGTGTCACTTTGGTCCGCCACCACGGCCTCGATCCCGGGAAACTGGATGCGCGCCGCCTCTACCGTAGCCGGATTACGGCCTGTGACGATGACCGTTGCGCCTTCGGACTGGAAAAGCTTCGCGGTTGCGGCGCCGATGCCCGTGGTGCCGCCCGTGATAAATGCAATCTTCCCGCTGAGCTTGGACATAGGGACTGCTTTCTCCAATGTTGCAGAGATATCAAATTCGACCGCCGCGGCGAGCGTCGCCGACCTGTCACAGCGTCACTCCCGCCGGCCTGGACTGCTTGGTCCACTCGAAGCAGCGTCCGATATTGCTACTGGACTGTCAAGTCCAATCGTGGTGAGATAGCCTGCATGGACACCGGCCGAGCAACCCGAGCACCGCCGCTGGCGACGGCACGCGGCGAAGCGACCAGGGCACGCATCATCCAGGCGGCCGCCGCGCTCGTCGCAGCTCGAGGCGTCGCCGGCACGACCCTCGATGATGTCATGGAGACCAGCAGGACCAGCAAGTCACAGATCTATCACTACTTCGCCGATAAGAACGCGCTGATGTGCGCCGTGGTGTCGGCGCAGTCGGAGCGGGTTCTCGGATTCCAGGCGTCCTGCCTATCCGGCGTCAACTCGCTGGAAGGCCTGCGCCAGTGGCGCAACCAGGTGGTCAAGCGCAATCGCGCAACCCATGGAGTCGGCGGCTGCCCGATTGGGTCCCTGGCGAGCGCCTTGGCAGATCGGTCTGAAGAGGCCCGAGAGCTGCTCATCAAGAGCTTTCAGCGATGGGAGTCACACTTGGTGACGGGTCTCAAGGCGATGCAGGATCACGGGGCTCTGAGCCCACATGTGCGTCCGGGTGATCTCGCCACGGCAATCGTGAGCGCCCTACAGGGCGGACTCCTTCTCGCGCAGACGACACGGTCGACCCGACCGCTTGAATTGGCGCTCGACATGGCGCTCGATCACATATCTGCCCACTCGGTTCGCGCGAAGTCGGTCTGATGCGCCGGACACTGCGACGATGACCGCGCGCCGATCACCAGTGCACGAAGCGCGGCAGCAGGAAACGGGACGCGAGCGTGACAACGCCGCAGCCGACGCCGTACCACACCACGATGTACAGTGAATCGTTGAACGGACAGGCGAATACGAACACGAACGCGCCCCACGCCGCAGCCGCCAGGCCGATCAGCAGCGGTGTGCGGCGCATGTCCGTCGGCGCGCCGCGGCGCCCGAGCACCGCAAGACAGATCAACGGCGGAATGGACAGGAGGACGATCTTGGACGCGCATTGCGCGCCGCTCATGCAGTCCAGCCGGTGGATGATGCTCGCCATTCCTGTCGGAATGCCGCCCCGAACCATCCCGTATGCCAGGCAGATCGCAATGAGCAGCGCGAGCCGGCGCAGGGAGCGCTTCGCTGAATAGGTCGGATCGAACGAGCGGATCGCGAGGAACCCGCTCACCAGCGAGATCAGGCCGAGGCTGGCGAGCCGCCAGCCCATCGTCGGCTGCGCGAGAAGGCGGTGCACGTCAAGGTGCACAAAGCCGACCCCGAACAGCAGCGCCAGCTCGATCACGGCAATGAGCGTCATGACCGAGGCATCGACCCCGAAGCGCCGCGACCGCACCGGCACAAGCTCTTCGGCCAGGTGCTCGATCAGGGAGTCAAGGTCCATGGCTTTCCCCCTGCGCCAGGTCACGGGCCTCGGATGTCGGCGATGCATCTGGGCATGCTCTCCTCTACCGTCGTATTCGATCGAACAGCCGGAAATGTTACAGCTGACCAACCTCATGACCCGTTTCCAGACCCTAATTGATCATCTGCTCACTCGACGCTTGGAGTGCTGAAAATGACTGACTCGTCCGAATACGTCCCGCCGAAGATCTGGACGTGGAATAAGCCGACCGGAGGCACATTCGCTCATATCAACCGTCCGATCGCAGGGGCTACGCACGAGAAGGAGCTGCTCGTCGGCAGCCATCCGCTGCAGCTTTACTCGATGGGCACGCCCAACGGCGTCAAAGTGACGGTGATGCTGGAAGAGCTTCTGGCTCTCGGTCATCAGGGGGCCGAGTACGATGCGTGGCTCGTCCGGATCGGTGAAGGAGATCAATTCGGCAGCGGCTTCGTGGCGGTGAATCCCAACTCCAAGATTCCGGCACTGGTCGACCGCAGCGGCCCCGAGCCGATTCGGGTGTTCGAATCCGGCTCGATACTGCTGTATCTGGCTGAGAAGTTCGGTGCCTTTCTGCCGGGTGAGCGGGCCGCGCGCGCCGAGTGTCTATCTTGGCTCTTCTGGCAGATGGGCAGCGCGCCCTACCTCGGTGGCGGGTTCGGCCACTTCTATGCCTATGCTCCGATCAAAATCGAATACGCCATCGACCGGTTTGCCCTCGAGGTAAAGCGTCAACTCGATGTGCTCGACCGGCGTCTGGCCGATCACGAATACATCGCGGGCGAGGTCTACACGATCGCTGACATGGCGATCTTTCCATGGTACGGCGGGCTGGTTAAGGGCTGGGCCTACGGTGCAGCCGAATTTTTAAGCGTCCAGGATTACAAGCACGTTCAGCGGTGGGCGGACCTGCTCCTCGAGCGGCCCGCAGTGAGGCGCGGGCGCATGGTCAATCGCACTTCCGGAGAGCCTTCGAGCCAATTGCGCGAACGCCATGACGCCCACGACTTTGAGACCAAGACCGCGGACAAACTGGCATCCGCAGGATGAGGGGCCGAGGCTCCCGCGGCTGCGACGACCCGACGAAGAAGGAAGCCTCGCCGGGTCATCGCAGCAGACAGACTGGTGATGGACGCTATTGGCTGATCGCGACGCCGCTGAAGGCGGTGGCGCCGATCGGCTCCGATGTGGCTTCCGGCGAGAGATCGCCATAGTCGTCGATGGCGAACACCGAGACGTAGGCGCTACCGTTGGCCGCATAGATTACCGCCAGCCACTTGCCGTCTTGGGACACGGTGAGGTCCGTGGGAACGCCCGGCAGCGAGACGGATTTGTAGAAAGCTCCGCCCTTGCCGTCGCTGAAGAAGATCGAGATCGCCTGGCCCGGACTATTGCCCGTGTACCAGACGTTCCCCGCGCCCTTGGCCACCCAGCAGGGGGCATTGGTCGGAAAGGGTGGCGTGGGACCCGTGATCGGAGAGACGTTTCGTTGTGCATCGACGATCGCGAAGCTATCGGCACTGTGGGCAGGCGTGAAGCCGAGGACGTCGCCCCAGAACGCGGCGCCGAGCGGCGTGTTATTGGCCGAGCCAGGCAGCGCAACGGGGGTGGCGCCACCACTCAGCGCGCCCCAACCCGTGAGCCCGAGTTGCAGCACGGAGCCGGAGGTCATTGTGACGGCTCCCCAGGTCTTGCCGACCGCGACCTGCGCGGCCGAAGGATCGGTGAGGTGAACGACCGAACCATCGAGCCTGCCCGAAGGCCACGCATAGCTGTCGACACACGTCGCGCCCGCGACGAAGAGCTGCCCTTGGGTGAGGGCCACGGAATCGGGCTTCACGCACCCCGGCGCCAGCGGGATGGTCCCCCTTACAGCGATGTAGTCGCCGTCCCTGACGAGTTCGCTCACCGTATTCGACCCGAAGTTAGCTACGGCACCGAAGTCATCCCGCACCTGCAGAATTCCGGCGTTGGTGCCTGCGCCGCCCTTGCCGCCGGTCGGCAGCGCCTGGACGAGGGGCAGGGCCGGCGTGCCGTCCGTCGTCAGCTGGAACACCATGACCTTATTGCCTGCCGGGTCATTCGTGCTCGTCAGCACGAGCGGGGTTCGGTGGGACTCGCCCTGCTCGCCCGCAACCGCGAGCGTGGTTGCAAGCAGCGTAATGGCCACAATGCCGGCGGCGCGTCCGCCGATCGATCGCCTCGAGTTTCGCAAATTCATCGTCATCTCCCGTGTGACAGTTATTGGTGGGAAGGCATGCATCTTCTGGTGCGAAGTGATGGATCCAGTCGCTGTGGAGGCCCTCAGATGAGGGTGACTCGAACCGACCGGCCGGCTGCAGAGCTCGGACAGACTCTTCATGCTGTGCGAATTCGCTGTAGCGGCGCCGCCCGTTACAGTCAATCGAAGCTTTTTTTGGACGGCTCACATTACAATGTGGCCGCTCGCCGGAGCTGCCGCATCCCAGGACGCATCATTGCGGATCGCGACCGATCGCGGTCGTGAGCGTGGCCGGGCTCCCGCTCACCGGGTTACCTGCCCCGGGTGTACCATCATAGGAAGCGCTGATCCCACCCGTGAGCTTGCAATAGTCTGGAGGCGGGTCATGTTAGAGAAGCTGCCTTCGAAAATCGGCCGGGTGCTGCGCGGGGTGCGCGCGCATGAGAGCGAGCTGGTCTTCCACCACGCGGCACTCGAGGCGGTACCGGCGGCCATCCACGTCACCAGCCCGGCATTCCCGGACCACGGGACGTTGCCGGCCCGGTATACCGCCGACGGGCAAGGCCTTTCACCGCCGCTCGCCTGGAGCGGGGTGCCGGCCGGGGCCGCGAGCCTCGTAATCCTCGTGGAGGATGCCGACAGCCCGACGCCCCTGCCGCTGGTGCATGCCATCGAGTGGGGACTCGCGGGTGCGGACGGCGAGCTGCCGACCGGCGCGCTGCCGCGCTCGGGTCAGCAGCTGCGCGCGAGCACGTTGATGGGCCGCAACTCCCTCCTCACCGTGGGCTATCTGCCGCCCGATCCGCCGTCGGGTCACGGAACGCACCGGTACGCGTTCGAGGTATTCGCGCTCGGCTCGAGCCTGCGGCTCGATGCAGGGCTGGCTCCGGGACGCAGGAGGGTGGTGCAATGGCTGATCGAGCACGCCATCGCCAAGGGCATGCTCATCGGGCTCTACGGCAGGCCCTGAGATCGGCGAACGTTCTCAGCCACCGCCTGCATATATGTTGACGCTACCGGCCACTGAGTCGGCTATTTGCTCTTTGGTGATCACGCCGATGACGTTTCGCGCCACCGGGATTTCGGAGGCGCGCACGACGATAGCGATGGTAGACCCCGCGTGCCACATGCGTCGAATCACATCGTACACAACGTCCTCCTCGTTCACGACCGTGTAGCGGCGGCTGACGATGTCGCGCAATGTTGGCGAGGTTTCGGCGAGATGAGCTGCCTGCAGCAGCGAAGTACCGACCCGAAGTACTCCGAAAATGCGCTCCTGGTCGAAGACCACCACGTTGCGCAGCTTGCCGCGATGCTCCGGCAGGGCGAGAAGAGCCTCGAAGCTCATGTCCGCGGGCGCCACCACCACGTCGGTATCCATCACTTCCCGCGCGCGGCGGACCAGAAACATGTTGGCGTACATGGCCTTCGGCAGCGCATGCCCGCGGCGATAGATCTTCAGCGTGTAGATGCTCTCCCGCGAGAGCACGCGCCGCACGCCGACACTGAAAGCGACGGCGAGAATCATCGGCAGGACGATGTTGTAGTCCCGGGTCATCTCGAAGATCATGGTGACCGCCGTCATCACCGCCCCCGTGGCGCCGCCGACCATCGCTCCCATGCCCACCATCGCGAACGAGGGCATGTCGATGGCGAACGGCAGATGCAGCGCGGAGAGCGCCGCCGCAAACACGGCGCCGGTGGTTGCGCCCATGAACAGCGACGGAGAGAAGATGCCCCCGGAGGATCCGGAGCCAAGGCTCAAGGTCGTGGCGAGCAGCTTGCCGCCGAAGAGGAGCAGCAGCAGCCCCGCCGCTGAGAGGTGGCCGAGCAGGATCGCCTGGATCGTCGAGTAGCCCACGCCCTCGACGAAATAGTGTCCGAACGCCCTCAAGAAGCCGTACATCAACACGCCCATCAGCGCCATGCCGAGCGCGTGGCGCAGATATCGATTGGACACGCGCTCGAACAAGTCCTCGAGGAGGATCAGGCCGCGGACGAATGCCGTCGCCGCGAGACCGGCGATGACGCCGAGCGCGGCGTACAGGCAGAGTAGGATCGCCGAGCTCGTGTCCACCGAAAGAGGCGTCAGCGCCGGCACGCTGAAGGCCGGCTGCGGGCCGAAGAAGAATCGGCCGATGAACGTGGCGAGTCCGGTAGCGATCGCGACCGGGAGGAACGTGCGGGCGCTGACCTCCGGCATCATCAGCTCGATGGCAAACATGACTCCGCCGATCGGGGTGTTGAAGGTGGCGGCGATACCGGCTCCAGACCCCGCGGCGACGAGGATGATCCGCTGTCCCGCGGGCATGCGGATGAGCTGGCCCAGCGTCGAGCCGATCGCCGAGCCGATCTGAATGATCGGGCCCTCGCGGCCGACCGCCGCGCCGGTGCCGATCGCGAGGGCCGATGCGACGGACTTCACCACCGCCACGACCGGCCGGATGATGCCTCCCTGATAGTAGATCGCGTCCATGACTTCCGGCACGCCGTGGCCGCGCGCCTCGGGGGCGAATTTGTTGACGAGGAAGGTGAGCGCGAGCGAGCCGGCCACGGGGACGAGAATGATGAGCGCGCCCCAGGGGCTCGGGGGCGTAAAGACGCGCGCATCGTAGTGATCAGCGAGCCGGCCGAGGAACGCCCCATTGTGGATGAGCCCGATCAGGTCGCGAAAGAAGACCGCGCCGAATCCGGTCAGGAGCCCCACCACGAGCGCAAGCAGCGACAGGTGGACGAGCCCTACGGGCGCAATCTCCTCCTCCGCTTGCGCGTCCGGGGCGGCGGGCTCGATCACGGCGCCTTGCCGGTCGCTGCCAACTTTGCCTGTCACCCTATACGCTCCGACGTTGAACCAACGTGAGATCCAGGGAAACCGTTGGAAGACGACGAACTGTACCCCAAAATGCCAGCCGAAGGCAGGCCCGCTGCAGTGCGCCGTCTGGCGGCTCGACTACCGATTACGCCATCGCCATCGAATAAACTCGGCGGCATCCCTCCAAACAGGTGTCGCAGTTCACGCGCACAGCCCTAGGCTGTGGCGGCAGCGGGGTCGCAGGAGCGCCCTTCACCTGGATACACGATGACGCGATTCTTGCCGCGCCGCTTGGCCTCGTACAGCGCCCCATCTGCACGGTTGATGGCATCGAGCACCGAATCGCCCCGATGCGGAACCGTAGAGTAGCCGCCGATGCTGATTGTGACCCTGCCGACGGCAATCGTGCTGGTGTTCGCCGGCCGCAGTTCCTCCACAGCTCGGCGAACGGATTCCGCCACGTGCCGCGCGCCGGCGATCTCCGTGCCCGGCAGCACCATGGCGAATTCCTCGCCACCAAAGCGGGCCGGCAGGTCGGCCGGCCGCGTGCAGGTGGCCCGCAGCGTGTCGCCGACCTCACGCAGTACCGCATCGCCCGCCAGATGACCGTGGGCATCGTTATAGCGCTTGAAGTCATCGATATCGATCATCAGCACCGAGAAGTGCTGTTGATCGCGTTGCGCTCGGCGCCATTCCGCATCGGCATACTCGTCGAATCGCCGGCGGTTGTTCAGACCCGTCAGCCCGTCAACGTTGAGGAGTCGTTGCAGCTCCAGATTGGCGCTCATCAGCTGATGCTGGCTCTCGCGCAGCGCGCGGTAAGCCTCATCGCGTTGCATCTGGTTGAGACATGCGCGCGTGTGGTAGCGCACGCGCGCGATCAGCTCGATGCGATCCGGAAGCTTCACCAGGTAATCGCTTGCGCCGGCGGCGAACGCCTCGCCCTTGGTCCTGGGCTCCTCGCGCGAGGAGAGCACGAGCACCGGGATGTGACGCGTGACACTGTCGGAACGATAGGCGCGCACCAGCGACAGTCCGTCGGTGTTTGGCATTACCAGATCCTGCAGAATGACAGTAGGTGAGATACGCTGCGCCGTCGCGAGCGCCTGCGCCGGATCCGAGCAGAAGTGCAGATCGATGTCCGGCTCACCGGCGAAGGCGCGGCGTACCGCCTCGCCTATCATCAGCTGGTCGTCCACCAGCAGCACCATGGCGCTGTATTTGTCGCGCCCTACGTTGCCGGCCTCACCGGCACTGCCGAGGCGGTCAGACACAGACGGGTCGGTGTTCATGGTGGTATCCCTCGATCAAACGGCGCGCGGCCGCGTCTCAGTGGCGGAAGGTATCGATCAATCGGGCAGCGATCCGGTCGAGCGGCAGGACGTCCACGGCCGCCCCTAGCGTCGCGGCCGCTTTGGGCATGCCGTACACGGCACTGCTGGCCTCGTCCTGCGCAATCGTGTAACAGCCCCGGCTACGCAGCGCCTTGAGTCCCTTGGCACCGTCCCGCCCCATACCGGTGAGCAGCACCCCCACGGCCTCGCCGCGCCACGCGCCGCCGACGCTCTCCAAGAACACATCGACCGACGGCCGATAAGGGTGCTCGCGCGGCTCGACCGTGTAGCCGAGCCGCTCGTTGGCCTTGAGGACCAGATGGTCATTGGTGCCCGCCAGAAGTGCCGTGCCGACTATCGGCCGGTCTCCCTCGGAGGCGACCCGGACCGGGATCCCCGCGCTGCGGCCCAGCCATTCGGCCATGCCGGTCGCGAATCGCTGGTCGACGTGCTGCACGATGACGACGGCGGCGGGAAAGTCCCGCGGTAGTGCGCAGAGCACGTGCGCGAGAGCCATGGGTCCCCCGGCAGAAGCCCCGATGGCCACGAGTCGCTCTCGATTGCCGGCAACCCACGTGTCCGTCAGCTGGCCTGCGGTCGGGATGAACCGGCGTGTGGCCACGAGCTTCGCCAAGGTATCGATCTTGTGCAGCAGCGGCGCCAAGTCCGCGTCGGGCTCGGCGTCGCGGCCTCCCGGCAAATCGACGGCGTCCAACGCCCCGTGACCCATTGCATCGAACACAGCTGCTGTGTTGCTCTGGACACTGGCGGTGACCAACAGAATGGCACAGGGCGTCTCGGCCATGATGGAACGGGTCGCGGTCACGCCGTCGATGCCGGGCATGCCGAGATCCATCAGGATCAGGTCGGGGGTGTCGCGCATGCAGTTGGCGATCGCATGGGCGCCGTCCGGCGCCACCCAGGCGATGAGATGATGAGGACGGACACCCAGTACCCGCCGCAGCACCGCTACCGTGCGCGCATCATGACTCGCGATCCCCACCCTCACGGCATCGCTCCCCCGATCAGCTCGCTCACGGCCTCGATGAGCGCGGTGTCGTGAAAGCTGCTCTTCGGCAGATAATAGTCCGCGCCGGCCTCGAGACCGCGCTGCCGGTCCTCCGGCCGATCTTTGTAGGAAACGATCATCACCGGCAGCGATCGCAGGCGCGCGTCGTGCTTGATCAAGGTCACGAATTCAATGCCGTCCATGCGCGGCATATCGACGTCGGAGATGACGAGATCGAATGGCTGCGAGCGCACGGCGTTCCAGCCATCGATGCCATCGACCGCGACCTCGACGTCGTAGCCACCATTACTCAGCAGCTTGCGCTGCAGCTCGCGCACAGTCAGCGAATCATCTACGACCAGCACCCGACGCCGCCGGCTGCTCGCGCCGCTGGCTCTGATGGTCACCGCTCCGACACCATCGCTCGCCACGAAGCGCTCGATCGAGCGCAGCAAATCCTCGCTGTCGATGATCAGCACCGGGGAGCCGTCCTCCATCAGCGCTCCTGCACTGATGTTGCGCAGCTTGCCGAGTCGCGGGTCCAACGGCTGCACCACCAGCTCGCGCTCGCCGAGGAGGCGGTCCACCACCAGACCGTAGGACTGCTCGCCCCCGCCTACGACCACCACTGAGCATTGCGCGCCCGGCGGAGGCGGCGCGCTCTCGAGCAGCTGATAAGCGCCGATCAGTCCGATGCGCCGGCCGTCCAGCGCCACGTGTGGACGGCCCTGCAGCAGAGCGATCTGCTCGTTGGGCACCTTGAGCGCTCTGACCATGCTGGCGAGCGGTATTGCGTACGGCTCGCCGCCGACCTCGACCAGCAGTGCACGGATCAGCGACAGGGTCAGTGGCAACTGCATTTCGAAGCGCATGCCGTGATGCGGCTGCGAGCTGATACGCAAACTGCCTCTCAGCTGCTGCATGAGCGTCTTGACGGCGTCGAGTCCCACGCCGCGACCGGAAATGTCCGTCACCGAGGTCGCCAGCGTGAAGCCGGGCAGCAGTAGAAAGTCATACAGCTCAGCGCTCGTCAGGCGGGTTACGATGTCGTCGCTCGCGAGCCCGCGCCTCAGCACTGCAGCTCGCAGCCTCTGCAGATCGATCCCGGCGCCGTCGTCGCTGACCAGCACATTGAGCCGCCCGGCCAGATGACACACTTTGATGCGCACGATCCCTTCGGCGTCTTTGCCCGCCGCAATCCTGGCCTCGGGCGGCTCGATACCATGATCCACCGCATTGCGCAGCAAATGCCCGATGGGGGCCTCGAGTTTCTGCAGGATCTCGCGATCTACCTCGACGGCCTGGTCCTCGACCTCCAGCCGCACTTGCTTGCGGAGCTGGCGAGCCAGGTCGCGTACCATGCGCGGCATGCCGCGGGTGAGGTCGGAGAAAGGCCGCATGCGGCACGCCAGCGCGCCGTCATAGAGCCGCGTCGACAAATTGGTCACGCACCGCTCGAAGCCGTCCAGATCGGCCAGATGCTGCGCCACCCGCTTTCGGCAATCGCTCGCATGGCGCTCGACCTCCGCGAGGGCGTCCTCAGCCCGGCCAGCGATCCCATCAGCTCCTACTGTTTCGCGCAGGCGCCGCAGCGCCTGCGTCAGCTCGCTGTGCTGACGCTTGAGCCGAAGCAGCGAATCCGCAAACGGCTTGATCCGGCGTGATTCCACCAGCGATTCCCCGGCCAGCCCGAGCAGGTGGTTCAGATGCTGGGCCGTGACTCGCAGCACCCGGTTGTCGACCTCGACCGTCGGCGCCGATCGGCCCAGAGTGCCGGCGCCCTCCTCCCCGCCACCTGGACCCCTCTCCGGGTCCGCCGCCTGCCCGCCGGCGACCCGTGCGACGCTCGCACCCGACTCGGAATCGCAAGTTCGTGGCGCAGCCGACGAGACTCGCTCCAGCGCCCCCTCGAGCGCTGTCACGCACTGCACGACATCGGTCGCGTCGCCTGAGCCATCCGCCACACCGTCAGACGTCTGCGCAATACGCCTTAGCAGATCGACCGCGCGCAGCAACGCGTCGACGAGCGCTTTTTCGAGCCTCACTCGGCGCTGCTGGGCGGCCACAAAGCAGCTCTCCATGGTGTGCGCCAGCCGCACTCCCGCCTCCACGCCGGCGATGCGCGCCGCGCCCTTCACCGAGTGCGCGGCCCGCATACATGCCTCCAAGTGCACAGGCGCCGTCGGATCGCGCTCCAATGCCAGCAGGCCCGCCGTGAGCAGCTGCATCTGCTCCTCGGCCTCCAGTCGAAACAGGTCCAGCATCGAGGCCTGACTGACGTCCTCGCTTCTCACGCCAGACTCCGCTGGATCGAGCGGTACAGCTGCTGCTCGTCGAGCACTGCGATGCTCCGGGACTCGGCGAGCAGCAGTGATGTGGTGAGCCGGGACGGGGACTGGCTTACGGTAGCCGGGGCGTTCACTCGCTGCCGCGTCTGCAGGCGCTGGACTCCTGCGACCTCCGCGACCGGGAGGGCAACGGTGCCCTCCGACCAGCCGACGAGCAACAGACGTTCGCGCACGGATCCGGCCGCAGTCGCGGCCGGTTGCGCCTGCGCGGCGTCGGCCGTGGCATTCAACAGTCCGGCGATCGACAGGCAAACCACCAATTGCCCGCGCACCGCCACTACGCCCAAGACCACCCCGCCCTGCCGGCGATGTGGCAACGAATGTATCGGTCGTACCTCAACCACTTCCACGCACAGCCGCGTCGGTAGCGCAAACCATTCGACACCGAGCCGAAATATCATCACCGACTCCCCCGCGGGCGGCGGCGATTCTGAGTCGGCGGTGGGCTGCTCGGTGAACTCGCACGCCAGACCGGCATTCGGGTTTGGCGCATCCAGCAGCGCGCCGGCAGCCGCTGAATAGACCGGACAATTGCGACAATGCACGTGCACGGGCAACTGCACGCAGCTGCGATCACCGCGTATCCCAATACGGCTCCAACAGCCCGCACCTCCGTTGTGCCCTGCGTCGGGACCGTCGGGCACCCGCGCGCTGGGGGCGGCAACCGGGGGAGTCGCGTCGCTACTCATCGCTCAACGGCCCGCATTGCGCGCCCGCTCGGCGCGGGCGAACAGGCGCTGCGCCTCCGGCGCCTCTCCCTCCCGGATCAGCGCCGTTCCCAGATGCACCAGCGCTTCCTGATGCGCCGGATCGAGATACAGCGCCCTTCGATAATGCTCGAGCGCCTGCGGGTGGCGCCCCGAGGCTTCGTGAATCACGGCGCTCAGGCAGTAGCCATCGGCGCTCGGAGCCTCGCGCAGGTGTTGCTCGCAGAGTTGCAGCGCCTCGCTCAACTGGCCTTCATCGGCAAGCCGCCGGGCGGCCGCGCACCAGTCCTCGATCGGCAAAGGCTCGCCGCGCACCGGCTCCGCACGCCTGGCGGCCGCGCCGCTCGCGAGCTTCGCCGGCGCGGCGCCGGGCAGGAGCGCGGCCGTTCGCGCAGCGCTCGTGACTCTGGGACGCGATGGCGGGGAGCGCACCGTCGACCTGCGGAAGCAGAATGACAGCGGCACGCGGGCCGAGACAAATCCCTGACCCAGCAGCAGGGCGCCCTCGGAGGCGCCGACGAACAACATTCCGGTCGAACGCAGCACGCGCCCCAATGAGCGCACGGCCTTCCGCTGGCTGTCCGGATCGAAGTAAATCAGCAGATTGCGGCAGAATACGACGTCGTAGGCTTCGCCGCCCGTATGGGCCAACGCATCAACCAGGTTGGCATGGCGGAACTGGACCGTGCGCCGCACTGCATCGCTCAGCCGGAAGCCGGAATCGATCGGCTCGAAGTAACGGTCGCGGAATGAGAGGTCAGCCCCGCGAAACGCGTTGCGGCCGTACTCGCCCCGCTCGGCCACTCGGATGGCGCGCCGACTCACATCCATCGCCTCGATCTGAAACCGCTCCCGCGGCAGGCCGGCGTCGAGAAGTGCCATGGCCATCGAGAACGGCTCCTCGCCGCCGGCGCACGGCAGGCTCAGCAACCGCATCGGTCCGTTCGGCCCCGTGTGCAGCCACTCGGGGAGCATCACGCGGGTCAAGGTCCTGAACGCCTCCCGATCGCGGAAGAACCAGCTTTCGGGGACGACCACCTCCTCGATCAATGCCTGCAGCTCCTCCGGAGTACTCTGCAGTCGGTCCCAGTAGTCGGCGGGAGTCGCGGCTGCGCAGAGTGCACCGCGCCGCTGTATGGCACGCGCCACGCTCGGCATGCCGATCGAGTGCGCATCGAGGCCAACACGCTCGTTCAGCAGCGATACGATCCGCTCCAGGCTCACGAGCAGTCATCTCCAGACTGCACCGATCGCGTATGCACATCCGCGGGCGCGTCCGTCGCTGCCCCCGGCAGCTGCGATACCTCGATGCGCTGCAGCAGACGGCCGGCGACGGTCGTGACCGGGCCGAGAAAGGGTGCCGCAACGCTCGGCACGCGACTGGAGCCGAATTCGCCCGCCTCGCGCCGCAACAGTTGCGTGGCCTTCTCGGCGATCAGCCCGAGATATGCGCACAGCGGACTGACGCCTGGGCCGTCGCCGCGTATGCCAGGTGACACCAGCACCAGTCTCGTGCCCAGACGCCGTGCTGCGGGCACGCCCAAGAGCAGCTCGCTCAGATCAATCACCGGCACCGACAGACCGAGATACTCGCACGCGCCCCTGAAGAACCCCGGCGCCAGGGCGATCGGCCGAATCTCTCTCATCGGGAGTACACAGGCGATACGCCTGACGTCGAGCAGGTAGCTCCCCTCTCCGACTTCAAAGCGCAGATACAGGCTCATGGTTTCAACGCCGCATCCTTCGCCGCAGATCGCCCCGCCGTCAGGCGACCCGGAAGCGCGACACCGCGGCGCGCAGGCCGGTGGCGACCTGGTTGAGCCCGCCGATCGCATCGCTGGACTGCTGCAGCGATTGCACCGTCTGCTGCGACGCCTCGGTCAACTGATTCAGGGCATTGCTGATCTGCTCGGCGCCGACTGCCTGCGCCTGCATGCCCTCGTTCACGATCTCGAAGCGGGGCACCAGAGTCTGCACCTGTTCGATGATGTGCGAGAGCTGCCCACCCACCTGCTGTACCTCCTGGATCCCGCGCCGGACCTGCTCCGAGAACTTGTCCATGCTCATGACGCCCGCGGCCACCGCAGACTGCATTTCCTTGACCATCTGTTCGATGTCGTAGGTCGCCACCGCGGTCTGATCCGCGAGTCTGCGTATCTCGGTGGCGATCACCGCGAAGCCACGGCCGGCCTCGCCGGCCTTTTCCGCCTCGATCGCGGCATTGAGCGACAGCAGGTTGGTCTGGTCTGCGATCTTGGTGATCGTGGTGATCACTTGCGTGATATTGCCGGCCTTGTCGCTCAGCACACCGAGTTTATTACTGACCGAAACGCCGGCATCGGCCACGCTGCGCATCGTCTCGCCCATGCGCTCGAGTCCCGCTTGGCCGCTGCCCGCGGCGCCAGCCGACTGGCCGGCGACGTCCGCGACCTCGCCCATCGTATGCACCAGCTCCTTGGAGGTCGCGGCGATCTCCTTGGACGTGGCGCCGATCTCGGTGGTGGTGGCGGCAATCTCGGTCGCGGTGGCCTGCTGCTCGTTGGCTGTCGCGCCGATCTGCGTGACGGCGGTATTGACCTGAATCGCCGCCTTCTGGATCTGCTCGACCAGCACCGCCAGCTCGCCGAGCGTGCGGTCAAAAGCATCACCGAGCGTGCCAAACTCATCGCGCCGTCCCAGACCAGCGCGATGGCTGAAGTCTCCGCCACGCACGAGCTCGGTGACTTGCAGCAGGCGCGCCAGCGGCCGCGTGATAGCGCGCCACAGATGCACGCTCGCCACGATCGCGGCCAGCATCAAGATCGCCAGGAACATCAGGATGGTGTCGCGGCCGGTGTGCATGCTGGTCACGACTCTACTGCCTGCCATACCGGCGACCGTGAAGTTCCACTGGTCGATTTCGTCGAGCGCAGCGATCACGGCGGCATAGCGGGGGGCCAGATCGCGAGTCAACGCCGCGCGATTGGCGCCGGCGCCGCTCCCGGGAGCAGTCTGGACCAATTCATCTGCCGCCAGGAGGAAACTCGCTGACGCACGCTGATACGTATCGAACCGCGCGCGATCTTCCGCATCCGAGAGCGTACGTTGGTACGCGGCGGTCGCTTCCTCCAGGTGACTGCGACGCTCCTGCAGCTGCCGCCCGAGCGCCGTGAGCGAGTCGCGATCGCTCAGATAGGCGTATTGCTGCGCGAGCAGATAGGCATCTACCCAGGCCGAGCGAAGTGCGGCAGCTTCCTGCAGTCCCGGAATCGCATCGTGCTGCAGATTGTCGCCGAGACGCACCATGGAAGACATGCTCGCGAAGGCACTGAATCCCATCAGCGCGATGGCGAGCAGCAGCAGCCCAAAGCTGGCGATAATCTGACTCTTGATCGACCAGTTCCGCATCCTGGCTCCCGCGGTGGCTGTCGGTGGGACCGATGAGACTCGGCGCAGCGCCCATGATTACGTCAAATGTCGCGTGACTCTGTGAGCCGCATCAACGAATTGAACGCCCGCGCGCGGTGTCAGGCCGTTTGCAAGCCGGCATCGCTGAGACGGCATTACGAGCATGGTGCTCGAGATCATGCGAGCGGGCTTTTTGTGACGACCGTCGCAATCCCCGGCCCCGGGAGAGGCGCGTCAGTGCGTCCTGACGGAGTCACGCACGACGGCTCGAGTCACACGGCTACTCAGGGCAATAGTTTTACCCTGCCTTATATAACGGTTTTTTTTGCCTGTCTTCGGACTTCAGGGTCTTCGCGCCTCAGGCCTGAGCCTCCCGACTGGAGGTCCTTTAGGCTGGTCCACCGGAAACCCCAAAGCCGCTCACCGGCTGTCGTGGACCTCAGAGCCCATGTAACTACCATTCAAAGGGTTGACCACCCTGATGCCGACGATCACCTGGCCGACGTTCAGGTCCTCGCTCAGCAGTTCATCAGCATCAACCTCTTCGGCCGATGCTACGATGAGTGCATCCCAGAAGGAAATCCGCGCCAGATCGCAGATTTCCGAGGCACGCGTGACGGTTTCGACCGTTGTGGCGTGGCGTACCCAGACGCCGTAGGTCTTCACGATTTCTCGCGCCGTCGAACGTGCGATAGGCGTAGTGAGCTTTTGTGTCGCGTTGACGTAGAACTCCTGTAACACCTGAACGGAGAGTCGACCACTCCCCGAATTCCACAGCTCGCGCAGCTTCGCGACGGCTCGCTCACGCTTCACGCCTGCGTCCAGATCGTGCGCGTAAATCAGAATATTGCTATCAACGAAGGCGACGCCGCTCATGCAGCTCCTCGCGCCCTAGAGGTATCCCCCCTAGCGACAGAGGAGTCTGAAAGAGCGACAACGCCCGCTTGCGCGCCGATGCATACCGGGCGTCCTCCTCGACGAGCTCGCGTAGCTCATCGGCCAGCAGCGCGCTAACGCTTTGCCCGCGCCGCGCAGCCACCGTCCGTGCTTTCTTCAAAAGCCCAGGCTCTATCGCTACCGTGATGTTCGCCTTAGCCACCATTCACGTAAAATACGTGAAGACACGTTTATCGTCAACTGCCGCACCGCCCGTCCCGATCGCGTTCCGCCGGCGGGACTCGGGCCGGAACGGCGGCGAGCAGATGCCCGATCTGCTCATCGAGGTGCTCCAGAGACGCGTAGTACGCTGAGTTGATTGAATTGGTCGGAGCGCCGAGATTTGAACTCGGGACCCCTTGCACTCCATGCGCTCCGACGTTGAAACGACTTGAGACCTCGTGGAACCGTTAGAAACTCGCGTTCTTGCTTGGTTACACAGGAGCTCGGATTGGGTGCCCGATTTCAGAAAAGCTCACCAGCGTTCACGCGATTTCCCCGAAGCTCAGTGCACAACTGTACCCAAAATGCCCCCAAACGGGCGTATCTGGCGGCCTCCTTGCCGTGGACCTATGTGCCCCTCGACCGAAGGTCCTTCAGGCGAGTCCACCTACCCTGTCCAGGCAGCCGGACTTCCCAGAACGTCCAGCCGTTGACCGGGTGGCGCGTAATGCTCACCGCCGCGGCGGACGGACTGTCAAAGCGCTTGCCGTTGAGCACGAGCGCTCCGGACGAAACCTCGGCCAGGTGAAGCTGCCCCTTATGGTGGGCACGCAATTCACTGCCGGCCGGCACTCGTACACCCTTGGGTACCCAGTCGCCAGCGGCGGGACGCTGCATTCGCGATGTCACCTCGACAGGCGGAAGATGCAGAAGCTCCCGCAGAACATCATTTTCCGTGACATCCTCGCGGGCCCTACGCGCGGTGATGGCCTTGAAGACGTCGAAGTCGACTTGTATCGTGGGCACGATCATCCAATTCACTATAGTTACTATAGAGATTAATATGCCTTTCTTGGCTTGATATCAAGCCATTTTTTGCTCTAAAATAAACTATATTTTATATTGGAGATAATCGCCTGAACGTTGAAGAGCTCGGCCAAGCCATCCGTCGGGCCCGGCTTGTGCGAGGCTGGACTCAGGCTCAGCTTGCGCACGCCGCGGGTCTTACTCGAGTCACCCTCAATCAGCTCGAAAACGGGCTCATCCGCGATCTTGGCGTGCGCAAACTCACTGCCCTGTTGGCACACCTGAACCTGACCTTGAACGTCGAAGCACTTCCTGATCGACGCCAATCGGACTACCTGCGCCTTGCAAGCACTGCCGCCAGTGTGAGTTTCAAGACGCCCCTTACCGAGCAAGAGCTCCAGCGCGCACTGCTCACTGGAAAGGTCCCGGCCGCGCGTCGCGCCCACATCCGTACCCTTCTCGAAGAGGCACCATCGAGCCTTCTCGATGGCCTATTTGCACAGGTCAGTCGATTCGCCAAACCAGGAAAGGTGGAGCGGAACATCGCCAGAATCGCTGCGACACTTGCCATATCTCGACGGGTGACCAGTGGTTAGCGGTCCGTTGGAGACATGGGAGATCCTCTTTCGTCATGCACTCGACCTGATCGAGGATGCTCGCCGGCACCAGATTCCTGTGGCCCGATGGACCTTCGGTGGCGGCACGGTGCTCATGCGCAGACATCGTCATCGCCTGAGCAACGACGTAGATATCTTCATAGACGATCCTCAGTTTCTCGGGTATCTCACGCCGCGCCTCAGTCCAGTGGCGGAAGCTCTCACGACTGACTACGCCGAAGACGCCAATTACGTAAAGCTGCGCTTTCCGCAAGGTGAAGTTGACTTCGTCGTTGCGGCCGCATTGACTTCGACTCCGACCCGTGAAGAAGATATACTCGGCACCCCGTTCTTGGTTGAACAGAGCGGAGAGATCATCGCCAAAAAAATCTGGCATCGCGGGGCGGAATTCACCGCGCGTGACATCTTTGATTTTGCAATGGTGGCCGAGTGGGAGCCGGACGTATTTGCCGAGCTCGCGCCCATCCTTCGATCGCGCCAGGAAGCCATACTAACTCGGGTCGAGCGCCACCACGTATTCCTCCATGAGAGCTTTCAACAGCTGGCGATCTTGGAGTATCGGCGCAGTTTCGACGAATGCGTCGCGATCCTGAAGGACGTGCTTGCCTCAGCTTCATGACAGTGCGAGTACTGAGGTGAGAACGGGCATGGAACTCACGACTGGAGTCATCGAAGGCTTCTTCCGGTAGGCCCTGGCGCTGGACAGCGCGACTGGACAGTATCGAATTCCTTCGCCAATGGGGCTACCAATTCTATATCTACGCGCCCAAGGCCGATCCGTTTCTGCGCCGTCGTTGGCGCGATCCGATCCCTCGGGAAACGATGCAGAACTTATGGGAGCTCAACGAGCGGTGTCGACGTACCGGCGTTGCACTAGGACTGGGACTTTCCCCTTTTGAGATTTATCTGAATTATGACGCCGATGCCAAGCGGGCTCTGCGGTCGAAGGTGCTGCAGATCAACAAAGTTGGCCCTGAGACACTCTGCATTCTCTTCGTCGGCAAACGGCACAGCCTCGGCGAAATCCTTCGCCGTCAGCTCGCGAGTATCGGTATCGGCCTCTATACCAGCCTTGATGCGAAGGTCTTGGGCGGCGGTGTTCCGCCTGAATCCTTTCTTGCTTGATACCTTGCTGCTGCTCATAGCGGCGGCTCTCAGTATCGGTCGCGGCACGTAGTGCGGTCGGTTCCGCTAAATAAATTCTCGCGTCAGGCCGTCGATCCGGGTGAGCCGCGCTCCCTCGGGTGCATCATCGATGACTTCCACGAACGAGCCGCTCTCCGCCCAGTTCTGCGGGAACAACGCAATGCAACGCTTTGCGACATGCCGCGCCGACGGATACAGAATTCCGTGAATACCCGCTGCCGCGGCAATCCGTCCGAAGATCTGGGAATTTGCGGGCAAGTCGAACTGCTGCGGAAGCATGCGCCAATTAGGATGGAGTAGCTGTCGCTGAAGGGTTATCGGCGAACGAATCAGCCATGGCGGCGGGCGCAGGCCAAGTTTCCGTGCCAACTGCCGTACGTCTCGCGGAATCGCGAAATTCCCGAAGGACACCCGCGAATGCCTTCAGGCTCTCGGGGCTAGCGACCTCGATCAGATTCTCGATGAGTCCACGGAGGCGAACCTGCGTGAATGAGCCAGGTGACCTCAGGGCAAGCTCCTGGGCCGAGAGTCCGCCAGGCTTTACACTCGAAGACACCGCGAACCGCTCACGAAAGGCCGTCTCGTAGTCCTCGGCGACGTAGAGGGCCGGAAAGGCCGTGAACGCCGCTGGACTCAATTCGCTCCCAATGTTGAAGCGGCCACCCTCACCTTTGAGGCTTCCGGCGACGGAAAGCGGCTCCAAGCCGTAACGATAATCGACAATGCGGCTCCAGCCGTCGAATTCGAATGACGAGAGCGTTTGGGAAAGGAGCGCGTCCCGCAGGCGGGCTTCATTTCGTTGGCGAAGCGGCTCGAGCTCGAAGTAAAGCGCACGCTGCAGTGTGTCGAGGTACGTCTTCGCCGCGAGCCATTGATGGAATGACGCCTGACTGAACCGCTCGAGTTCCGTCAGTGCCGGAAGATCCGGTTCGCCCCTCTGCGGCGGCGGCCGAGAACTATGGAGCCGCGGCCGGCGACCCCGCCGCATGTCCCGTGGCCTTCATGCGTTGATTTGCTGTGTTCTCTTCGAGCGCACTCATCACGAAGCGACGGAGCTTCTCATAGCGGCCGTAGCGGATCATGTCGCGCGGGCTGATCTTCCCGAGCAGCGGGTTTTCGGTCTTGAACCAGAGCGCCGTCTTGGTGACATCGCCGCCGAAGAACTGCGCGACCAAACCGCAGATGTTGGCAATTTCCTGGAGACGCTCCAGGACTTCCTTCGGGATCTTCTGATCGAACCGCACTGACGAGGATGCGACGCCCGCCAATTTGGCGACATCGCGCTTGTCGAGGTCGAGAAAATCCACAACGCTGCGCGCGTTCAAGGTCTGGTCAGCCCAGAAGCCGAGATAGTCCTTCTCAGCGATAGTAGAAAACAGCGCGCGCGAGGTAGCCATGGATCGCCTCCAGGTGAATCAGTATAGCCTGAGGAGGCCCTAAGAAACCATGATTCGACCACTTTTCGACCAAGGTGTCGAGGCGGCAACTACAGAATTGCCTAGGACTCGGCAATGGGACCACTCATGGGACCACCGGGGTTATTTGGCCTGTTCTGAAAAACTGGTCGGAGCGCCGAGATTTGAACTCGGGACCCCTTGCACCCCATGCAAGTGCGCTACCAGACTGCGCCACGCTCCGACGAATTGTTCTTACGGGTCTGCGAAGGACGCGAGCGGGGATTTCTCGCGCGAGGCGCAATGATACGCCGAAATGCAGCCCTTGCGGGAGCGGCCTCTGCCCGCCCGCAGCTCCCGCCGGCGCTCGCTAGCGCCGCAGGACCTTCAGCAGCTCCTCGAGCTCGAGCCTCACCTGCTTGACGATCTGCTGGCTCTGCGACACGTCCGTGCGCGCCTCCTCGCCCGTCAGCTTGTTGCGCGCGCCGCCGATCGTGAAGCCCTGATCGTAGAGCAGGCTGCGGATCTGGCGGATGACGATGACGTCCTGGCGCTGGTAGTAACGCCGGTTGCCGCGGCGCTTCACGGGCTTCAGCTGCGGGAACTCCTGTTCCCAGTAGCGCAGCACGTGCGGCTTTACGCCGCAGAGCTCGCTCACTTCGCCGATGGTGAAGTAGCGCTTGCCGGGGATCGCCGGCAGCTGCGAATTATTCTTTGGCTCCAACATAGGCTTCGACCCGCGCCTTCAATTTCTGCCCCGGACGGAAAGTCACGACCCGTCGGGCGGTGATCGGGATCTCCTCGCCTGTCTTCGGATTTCTGCCGGGACGCTGGTTCTTGTCGCGCAGGTCGAAGTTGCCGAAGCCGGAGAGCTTACACTGCTCCCCTCTCGACAGGGCCGCACGCACTTCCTCGAAGAACAGGTCCACCAGCTCCCGTGCTTCCCGTTTGTTGAGCCCGAGCTGGTTGAAGAGCGCTTCCGCCATCTCCGCCTTAGTCAGGGCCATCTCTTATTCTCGTATTTTTGCGTTCAAGCTCACGCGCAAATCCGCGACGACCGCCGTCATGAGACCAGTGACGTCGTCCTCGGTAAGAGTGCGAGAAATGTCCTGAAAAATCAAGCCCAAAGCGACGCTTTTTCGACCTGCTTCTACGCCTGGGCCGCGATACACGTCAAAAACGCGGAGATCACGCAAGAGGCTCGAAGCAGTGAAGGTTACACGCTCGGTGAGGCTACTTAAAGCCACAGATTCATCCACCACCACCGCGAGGTCCCTGCGGACCTGCGGAAAGCGGGAAACCTCGCGGTAGGCGGGCCGCTCGATGCGCAATGCGGCCTCGACGTCGAGCTCGAAGAGAACCGGTGGATATGTAAACTCGAGCGCCTTCACCAGCGACGGGTGCAGCTCCCCCATCCAGCCGACCGGCTGGTCTCTGCGTACCAGGCGCGCCGCACGGCCGGGATGCAGACACGACAGCGGGCGCGGCTCGAAGGTGAATTCCGGGCCGGCGCCGGTGGCGGCGAGGAGCGCCTCGACATCCCCCTTCACGTCGAAGAAATCCACCGGCTCACGCATGTCGCGCGGCAGCCCCCACTGCTCCGGCAACCTACGGCCACAGGCGATAACCGCCAGAGTGTCGACTTCGCGGGTCGTCCCGACAGCCGCCGGGGCCGATTCGCCCGTCAGGAAGCGCGCGCCATGCTCGAAGAGCCGCACGCGATCCTGCTGCCGCCTCTGGTTCTCCAGGGCCGCCTTGAGCAGCCCCGGCCACAGCGACACGCGCATGACGGACAGGTCGCTCGCGATCGGGTTGGCGAGGGCGAGGCCCGGGAGGTCGGGGAAAAGCCGCGTCTGCAGCTGCGGATCGACGAAGGCGTACGTAATCGCTTCCTGATAGCCGCGCAACGCCAGCGTCTGCAGTAGCTGCTGTTCGGGGGCTCGGGCGGCCGGCAAGCTGCCGAAACGTTGCGGGACCGGCGCATCCGCTTCCGGGATGGCCTGATACCCGACGATCCGCGCGACTTCCTCGATCAGATCGGCCTCGATCGCGATATCGAAGCGATGCGGCGGCGGCGTGACGAGCCAGCCTTCCTCGGTCGCCGTGACCGCCATTTGCAAACCTTCGAGGCTCGCGCGCACCCGCGTATCCTCGAACCCAACGCCCAGAAGGCGAGCCAATTGCTTGCGGCGCAAGGTCACCGCGGGCCGCGCCGGCAAATGCTCGTCTGACCGCTCAACGGAGACGGGACCGGCCTGTCCGCCGCCGATCGCCAGCAGCAGCTCCGTTGCGCGCTCCACCGCTCGCTCCTGCTCCGACGGGTCGACGCCGCGCTCGAAGCGTTGGCTGGCGTCTGTCGTCAAACCCCAGCGCATAGCACGCCCGATGACGGCGTCAGAGGAGAAGTAGGCGGCTTCGAAGAAGACGTCTGTAGTCTCAGAGCTCACGGCCGTCCGTTGCCCGCCCATGATCCCCGCGATACCGACGGGACCCGCGCTGTCAGTAATGAGGAGAACGTCCGGCTGTACGTCGACGGTCTTCCCGTCGAGTAGAGCGATCTTCTCGCCCGCACGACCAAAGCGAGCGCGCATTTCGCCGCTCAGCTTCGCCAGATCATAGGCGTGCATCGGTTGACCCAGCTCCAGCATCACGTAGTTAGTGACGTCGACCACCGGGCTGATGGAGCGAACACCGGCACGCCGTAGGCGCTCCCGCATCCACACAGGGGATGCAGCCTTGTTGTCGACGCCGCGAAGCACGCGTCCAACGAACTTTGGGCATCCGGATGGCGCATCCAAGTGTACGCCAACGGTATCGCGCAGCGCGGCAGCCGGACGCTCGGCCTGCCCTCGCCTCGCGGGCGGCCCCGTCAGGTTTCCGCCCGACAAAGCCGCCACTTCCCGCGCAATGCCGACGATCGACATCGCATCGCCGCGGTTGGGGGTTACGTTGAGCTCGAGAACCATGTCGTCCAGAGCAAGATACTCGCGCAGCGCCTTGCCGACTGGGGCATCGGACGGCAGCTCCATGATGCCGTTCGATGCGTCCGTAAGGCCCAGTTCCTTCGCGGAACACAGCATCCCCGCCGACTCCACGCCCCGCAGCTTCGCCGCCTTGATCTCGAGGCCACCCGGGAGCTTCGCACCGACCACCGCCAGCGCGCTCTTGAGTCCCGCGCGCGCATTGGGTGCTCCGCAGACGATCTGCAGCGGCTCGCCCTGCCCCATCGAGACCCGGCAAACGCGCAGCTTGTCGGCTTGCGGGTGTTTCTCGGCGCTCAGAATCTCGGCGACCACGACCCCGCAGAACGGCGGCGCCGCCGGCTCCAGCGCCTCGAGCTCGAGACCCGCCATGGTGAGCCGCGAGCCCAGCTCCTGCGGACTCCAGGGCACGCTCACCCACTCGGCAAGCCAGGAATACGGAATCCTCATGGTCAAAGCGCCCGGAACTGGTCGAGGAAACGCAGATCGTTCTCGAAGAAGAGCCTGAGGTCGCTCACACCGTAACGCAACATTGCCAGCCGGTCGATGCCCATGCCCCACGCATAGCCGGTGTAGCGCTCCGCGTCGATGCCGCTCGCCATCAGCACGTTGGGATGCACCATGCCGCAGCCGGCGATCTCCAGCCAGCCGGTGTGCTTGCAGGTGCGGCAGCCCTTGCCCCCGCAGAACACGCACGACATGTCGACTTCCGCCGAGGGCTCCGTGAAGGGGAAGAACGACGGCCGCAGCCGCATGGCGAGGTCGCGCTCGAAAAACGACTGCAGGAAGCCGTGCAGCGCCGCCTTCATGTTGGCGAAGCTGATGTTCTCGTCCACCTTCAGTCCCTCGACCTGGTGGAACATCGGCGAGTGCGTCATGTCGGAATCGCACCGATACACGCGCCCGGGCGCCACGATGGCGATCGGCGCCCCCTGGCTCAGCATGGCGCGGATCTGTACCGGAGAGGTATGCGTGCGCAGCAGACGCCCGTCCGGGAAGTAGAACGTGTCGTGCATCGCCCGCGCGGGGTGATTCGGCGGGAAATTCAGCGCCTCGAAGTTATGGAAGTCGTCCTCGATCTCCGGCCCCGTGGCCACCTCGAAACCGGCGCGGCGGAAGATCTCCTCCATGCGCAGCCGCGCCAGGGTGACCGGATGCAGGCCGCCGCGCTGCTCGCCCCGACCGGGCAAGGTGACGTCGATGCGGCCGGCGGCGAGCTCGCGCTCAACCTCCGCCCGCCCCAACGCCTCGCGGCGCGCCTCGATGGCGGCCTGCACGCGCTCCTTGGCCTCGTTGATTCTTTGGCCCGCGGCGGGCCGCTCGGCGGCCGGGAGGCCGCCGAGGGATTTCAACTGCTCGGTGAGGGTGCCCTTCTTCCCCAGCCAGCGCACCCGCGCCTCATCGAGGGCGCCGAGGTCGGGGCTTGCCGCCACCTCGCCCAGCGCCTCGCTCACGAGGGAGGTCAGGTCCTGCATCGCGCAAGGCCCGCCGCGTGTTAAGCGATACCGAGTGCGGTCTTCGCCTGCTGCGCGATGGCGGCAAACGCCTCGATGTCATGCACCGCGATGTCCGCCAGCACCTTGCGATCGATCTCGACGCCCGCCTTGCCCAGGCCGTTGATGATGCGGCTGTAGGAGAGGCCGTACAGACGCGCCGCGGCATTGATGCGCGCGATCCAGAGCGCGCGGAACTCGCGCTTCTTCGCGCGCCGATCGCGGTAGGCATACTGCCCCGCCTTGATGACGGCCTGCTTCGCTGCGCGATAGACCTTGCGGCGGGCGTTGTAGTAGCCCTTCGCCTTGCCGAGAACTTTCTTGTGACGGCGCCCGGCCGTCACGCCACGCTTGACTCTTGCCATGTTGGATTACCTCGTACGCGCGTTACTTGTGATACGGGAGCAGCTGCTCGAGACGACCGGTGTCCGTCTCGTGCACGAGGCTCGTACCGCCCGAGCGGGCGTGACGCTTGACCTTGCGGTCTTTGTGGCCGAGGTTGTGGCGACGTTTGGACGCGTACTTCTTGAAGCCCTTCGCCGTCTTGCGAAAGCGCTTGGCCGCGGCCCGGTTAGTTTTCAACTTGGGCATCGACTGAAACTCCTCATTTGTTGCTGTAGCCCCGGTCGCAAGACGTCCTGGACTCACGTCCCAGACGCCCGCTACGGGCGAACGATCCCAGGTAGATCAACTACTTGGAAGCGTTACTTCTTCTTTGGTGCAAAGACCATGATCATCTGCTTGCCCTCCATGAGCGGGTTCTGCTCCACCACGCCGCAGGCGGCGAGGTCGGTGGCAACCCGATCCAAGAGCTTGCGTCCGATGTCCTGGTGCACCATCTCACGGCCGCGGAAACGCAATGTCACCTTGGCCTTGTCGCCCTCGGTCAGGAAGCGGATGAGATTACGCACCTTGATCTGGTAATCACCCTCTCCCGTGCCAGGACGAAACTTCACTTCCTTGACCTGAATCTGCTTCTGCTTGCGCTTCGCCGAGTGGGCCTTCTTGTTCTGCTCGAACAAGAACTTCCCGTAGTCCATGATGCGCACGACCGGCGGCTCCGCCGTCGGCGATACCTCGACCAGATCGAGGTCCGATGCGGACGCCATCTGCAGAGCCTCGGAGCGGGTCATCACTCCGGCCTGCGACCCGTCGGCCGCGATCACTCGCAGTTGCGGCGCGCTGATTTCTTCATTGCGCCGAACCCGCTTTGTTGCACTGGCGATGCGTCAATCCTCCAACGTACGGCGCCCGCGGCTCGAGAGCTCGATGCGGAGGCGTTCGAGGAATGCCTCCAGGGACATCGTGCCCAAGTCCTTGCCGCTTCGGGTGCGCACTGATAATAGACGTGCGGCGACCTCCTTGTCGCCCGCAACCAAGAGATACGGAACACGCTGCAGCGTGTGCTCGCGAATTTTAAAGCCCACTTTCTCGTTGCGCAAGTCGGACACGGCGCGAACACCCTGATTTTTCAGGGATTCCGTAACCGAGCGGACGTACTCGTCCTGGCGGTCCGTGATGCTCATCACTACCGCCTGCACGGGCGCGAGCCAGGCCGGGAGGCGCCCCGCATGGTGCTCGAGGAGAATGGCGAAAAAGCGCTCGAGCGAGCCGAACAGGGCCCGGTGGAGCATTACCGGGACCCGTTTCTGGCTGTGCTCGTCGATGTAATACGCGCCGAGGCGCCCCGGCATGTTGAGGTCCACCTGCAGGGTGCCGCACTGCCAGTCCCGGCCTATTGCATCGCGCAGGACGAACTCGAGCTTGGGCCCGTAGAAAGCGCCCTCGCCCCGGTTCAGAGTGAACTCGATGCCCGCGGCTGCGAGAGCCGCCTGCAGCGCCGCTTCGGCGCGGTCCCAGATCTCGTCGGTCCCGACGCGCTTCGGCGGCCGATCGGCGAACTTGACGCGCACATCCTGGAAACCGAAATCACGGTAGATCTCCAGAATGAGATTGGTGATGGCCACCGATTCCGCGGTGATCTGGTCCTCCGTGATGAAGACGTGCCCGTCGTCCTGGGTGAAGGCGCGCACGCGCATGAGGCCCTGCAGCGCCCCCGAAGGCTCATAGCGGTGCACTTTGCCGAATTCCGCAAAGCGCACGGGGAGCTCGCGGTAGCTCCTCAGTCCGTGCTTGAAGATCTGCACGTGGCCGGGGCAGTTCATCGGCTTGATGGCGTAGACGCGCTCGTCGGGCGTCTGGGTGAGAAACATGTTCTCGCCGAAGGTCTCCGCGTGCCCGGACTGCTTCCAGAGCGAGTAGTCCATGAGCTCGGGCGCGTTCACCTCCTCATAGCCGGCAGCGCTCTGACGCTCGCGCATGTAGCCGATGAGAGTCTGGAAGACGGTCCAGCCCTTCGGGTGCCAGAAGACCGCACCCGGCGCCTCTTCCTGCAGGTGGAAGAGATCGAGCTCGCGGCCGATGCGCCGGTGGTCGCGCTTCTCCGCCTCCTCCAGGCGATGCAGGTATTCGTCGAGCTGCTTCTTGTCCGGCCAGGCAGTGCCGTAGATGCGCTGCAGCATTGCGTTGCGCGAATCGCCGCGCCAATAGGCGCCCGCCACCTTGGTCAGCTTGAAAGCCTTGAGCTTGCCGGTCGAGGGCACGTGCGGCCCGCGGCAGAGGTCGACCCAGTCGCCCTGGCCGTAGAGGCTGATCTGCTCGCCCGCAGGTATGCTGGCGATGATCTCCGCCTTGTAGTGCTCGCCCAGGCTCTTGAAGAACGCGACCGCCTCATCGCGCCCCATGACCCGGCGGGTGACCTTCTCGTCGGCCTTGGCGAGCTCCGCCATCCGGGTCTCGATCGCGGCCAGATCCTCGGTCGTGAACGGGCGCAGATAAGCGAAGTCGTAGTAGAACCCGTCCCCGATCACCGGTCCGATGGTGACCTGCGCCTCCGGGAAGAGCTGTTTCACAGCCTGCGCCAGCAGATGCGCGGTCGAGTGACGGATGATCTCGAGGCCGGCCGGATCCTTGTCGGTGACGATGGCGACATTGGCATCGCCTTCGATCACGAAGGAGGTGTCGACCAGCTTGCCGTTGACACGCCCCGCGAGCGCCGCTTTGCGCAGGCCGGCGCCAATGTCGCCCGCCACCTCATCGACCGTCACCGGGCGATCGAAGCGGCGTTGACTGCCGTCAGGCAGGGTCACGACTGGCATCTCGAGGGCTCTCTCAATCACTGAACAAAGCGCTCCCCGCCTTCATCACGAGGGAACGCCGCTTGAATCGATGGTAGGCGCGAGTGGGATCGAACCACCGACCACCACCATGTCAAGGTGGTGCTCTACCACTGAGCTACGCGCCTATGCTTGAGCCGCTCAGTATACCAAGAGGGATCAGGAGCCGTGAACCACCCTGGGAGGCTCTTTGGTACGGGTGGGGCCAGGCGTGTGGCGCAGCCGCTCGATCTCGTCTGCGCAGGCCGCCACCCGGGTCTCGAGCAGGCTCACGCCGACACTCTCGAGCCTTTGCCCGGCGCGATCGAGCTCACGGTCGAGGCCCCAGAGCCCGACGATGATGGGCAGGCCCTCGGCTTTGGCGCGGATGCGCTTCACCACTGCCCGCGCCGGCGGAATCGCCTCGGGCGGCAGCGCGGAAACCACCACGGCCTGCAGGCCCGAGGCCACGCCCACCTCGATCTCATCCTCCAGCCGCTCGAGCGCTACCACGCGGGCGCCGATGCCGCGGTTGATCAGTATCGAGGCAAGGAGCGTCGCGACGATGGCATCCGCCTGGTCCTCCGCCGCAACGCAGAGCACCGCCGGGGGCTGCCAAGACAGGGCGCCGCGGCCATCCGAGTGCTGCAGTCCTTCGAGCAGCTCGACCGCCCACTGCTGGATCTGATCGAGCACCGCGCGGCGCCTGACGGGCTTCAGGGCTCCGCGGGCGAAGTCCGCCTCGAGCAGCCGCAGGGCCGGCACGACGGCGATGTCGCACGCCTCGCGCAGCGAATGCTGGCGAATCGCTTCTTCGAGCAGCGTGTCGGCCTCGTCACGGTTGCTGGTGAGCAGCCGCTGATACAGCTGTTGGTAGGGCTCGAGCGCCGGCTCATCGCCGAGCAGCACTTCGAAGAACTCGAGCTGCGGGACGTACTTGCCCATGACGACCAGACATACCGTGAACGGCACGGAGAGCAGCAGGCCCGCGACCCCCCACAGCCACGTCCAGAATGCCGCGGCGAGCAGCAGCGCAACCGGCGAGACGCCGGTCTTCGCGGCGTAGAGCCATGGCTCGAGCACCGCGTAGTTGAAGAGCTCCACGCTGCCGTAGATACCGAGGACGATCAGCGCGTGCATCCAGTCGGTGAAGGCGGCAAATGACAGCACGAAGGGCATCGCACCCGCTGCCCAGATGCCAACGTAGGGGATGAAACGCAGCACCATAGTGAGCGCGCCCCAGAGGCCTGGATTCGGCACACCGAGGAGCGCAAGGCCGATCCCCACCCACAGTCCCGTCATCGAGTTGATGAGCAGCTGCGAGAGCAGATAGCGACTCACCCGCACGGCGGCATCGTCCAGCGCAGCGGTGGTTGCCTGGAGGTTGCGCGGCCCGAGGAGGCGGATGAGGCGCTCGCGCAGATCCGGAAGCCTGAGCAGCATGAAGGCGATCAACACCGTGACCGCCAGCGCCCAGCCGAGTGGCTTCACCAGCGGGCCGACGACGTCCCGGACGATCTCGAGCAGGCTCGCCCGCGGCTGTACGATCTCTACTTTCTGCACGCCGGCCGGCAGAACCGCGACCGGGCTCAGGCGCTCGATCTGCGCGGTCAGACGGTCGACCGCATCCAGGCTGTCGGTGATGCTGCCTCGCAGAAACCCACGCAGGTGCGCGATGTGCTCGCGCAGATGCAGCTCGTACTGCGGCAGTTGATGCGCGAGGTCCGAGAACTGCCCGAAGATGACATCGCCGACGCCGATGATGACCGCGAAAGCCAGTCCGAGGGACAGCATCACGGCGATCAGCCGGTTGAAGTGCCAGTGCTGCAGCCGCGCGACGAGGGGCGAGATGAGGAACGTGAGCAGGACGGCGAGCGCGAGCGGGATAAAAAGATCTTCCGCCAAACGCAGCACGGCAACGACCACAATCACCGTGAGGAGCACGGTTGCAGTAGGTCTTGCGTGGCCTGAGCCGTTCATGGATTGTTGACTTTCACTACGAGTAACGAGCTAGGCAATGCCAAGTTCCAGTTGCTTGAGACGCTCGATCTCATCGCGCAGGCGGGCCGCCTCCTCGAACTCGAGATTGCGCGCGCGCTTGAGCATCTCGCCCTCGAGCTTCTTCATCTGCTTCGCCAGGGCCTCCGGCTTCAGGTCCGCGGCGGCCGCGGCCTCGCCGCGCTTGCCGTCGCGGCGCCTGCCGCGCCCGAGCGCCTGGGGCCCCCCGCCGCGGGCGCCTTCCATGATGTCGGCAACGGCCTTGTGGATGCCGCGCGGGGTGATCGAGTGGGCGGTGTTGTACTCGAGCTGCTTGCGGCGGCGCCGGTCGGTCTCTTCGATCGCGCGCTGCATGGATCCGGTGACCTTGTCCGCGTAGAGGATGGCGCGGCCGTTGATATTGCGCGCGGCGCGGCCGATCGTCTGGATGAGGGAGTTGTCGGAGCGCAGGAACCCCTCCTTGTCCGCATCCAGGATCGCGACCAGTGACACCTCGGGCATGTCGAGGCCCTCGCGAAGAAGGTTGATGCCGACCAGTACGTCGAATTTTCCCAGACGCAGGTCGCGGATGATCTCCGTCCGCTCTACCGTCTCGATGTCGGCATGCAGGTAGCGTACGCGCACCCCGTGCTCGTGCAGGTAGTCGGTAAGGTCCTCCGCCATTCGCTTGGTGAGCGTGGTGATGAGAACTCGCTCGTCCTTCTCGACGCACTTGTGGATCTCCGAGAGCACATCGTCCACCTGGGTACCCACCGGCCGCACCTCGACCTGCGGGTCGATGAGCCCTGTCGGACGCACGACCAGCTCGACGGTCTGGTTGGAGTGCCGGGCCTCATAGCTCCCCGGAGTCGCCGAGACGAAGATCATCTGCGGTGCGAGCCGCTCCCACTCCTCGAACTTGAGCGGCCGGTTGTCGAGCGCCGACGGCATGCGAAAGCCGTACTCGACCAGCACTTCCTTGCGCGAGCGGTCGCCGCGGTACATGGCTCCCAGCTGCGGGATGGTCTGGTGACTCTCGTCGACGAAGAGGAGCGCGTTGCGCGGCAGGTAGTCGAAGAGGCAGGGCGGCGGCTCGCCCGGTGCGCGGCCTGAAAGATAGCGCGAGTAGTTCTCGATGCCGGCGCAGTACCCGACTTCCTTCAGCATTTCCATGTCGAACATGGTGCGCTGCTCGAGGCGCTGCGCCTCCAGCAGTTTGCCGGCCTCGCGCAGCTGCGCCAAGCGCTCGCGCAGCTCCTCGCGGATGTGATCGACGGCGCCGATCAGGCGCTCGCGGGGCGTGACGTAGTGCGTCCCTGGATAGACCGTGAATCTCGGCACCTTGCGCGACACCGCGCCGGTGAGCGGGTCGAACAGCGAGAGCGAGTCGATGATGTCGTCGAAGAGCTCGACCCTGATCGCCTCGCGCTCCGACTCCGCGGGGAAGATGTCGATCACATCGCCGCGCACGCGATAGGTGCCATGTGTCAGGTCCATGTCGTTGCGGGTGTACTGCATGTCGGCGAGGCGGCGCAGGAGCTTGCGCTGATCGATGCGGTCGCCCCGATCGAGGTGCAGAATCATCGACAGGTACGCCTTTGGATCGCCGAGACCGTAGATCGAGGAGACGGTGGCGACGATGATGGAGTCCGGACGCTCGAGCAACGCCTTGGTGGCGGAGAGCCGCATCTGCTCGATGTGCTCGTTGATCGAGGCATCCTTCTCGATATAGGTGTCGGAAGACGGCACGTACGCTTCCGGCTGGTAGTAATCGTAGTAGGAGACGAAGTACTCCACCGCGTTATGTGGAAAGAAGCCGCGGAATTCGCCGTAAAGCTGCGCCGCGAGTGTCTTGTTGTGCGCGAGCACCAACGCGGGACGCTGCATCCGCTCGATGACCTGGCTGGCAACGTAGGTCTTGCCGCTGCCGGTGACGCCCAGCAGCGTCTGCGCGCTCAAACCGTCGCGCAAGCCGTCGACGAGCTTCGCGATCGCCTCGGGCTGATCGCCCGCGGGCTCGTAAGCCGCCTCGAGTTTGAAGGGAATCTGTTCCATGCCTCTCCCCGCGCTGCGCGGATGGTGGGGACCGCCCCGATCCCTTAATATAGTGGCGGCCGCCCATTTTCGGTGAACCACAGGTACTCACGTGACCCTATCCGTCTCACGACGCGTCCAGCGCGTCAAGCCTTCGCCTACGTTAGCCGTCACCGCTCGAGCCGCTCGCCTCAAGGCGGAGGGCAAGGACGTCATCGGCCTCGGCGCTGGCGAGCCGGACTTCGACACCCCGGTGCCCATCGCACAGGCGGGCGTCGATGCCATCCGTGGCGGGTTTACGCGCTATACGAACGTCGAGGGCATCAACGAGCTCAAGGATGCCATCATCGCGAAGTTCGCCCGCGACAATGGCATCCAGTACGAGCGCTCGCAAATACTGGTGTCGTCCGGCGCCAAGCAGACGATCTTCAATCTCTGCATGGCGATCCTGGACAAGGATGACGAGGCCGTCATTCCGGCACCGTACTGGGTCTCCTACCCCGACATGGTGATGCTCGCCGACGCGCAGCCGGTCATGCCGTTTGCGGGTCCCGCTCAGGGCTACAAGATCACCGCCCGCCAGCTCGCCGCGGCCATCACGCCGAAGACGCGGTTGCTGCTCCTCAACAGCCCGTGCAATCCGACCGGCGCGGCCTATACGCGCGCGGAGCTGCGCGCCCTGGGGGAGGTACTTTTGGAGCACCCGCGCATCGTCATCGGCACCGATGACATGTACGAGAAGATCTACTGGGGCGCGGAGCCCTTCTGCAGCCTGCTCACCGCCGTGCCGGAGCTCTATGCGCGCACCGTGACCATCAACGGCGTGTCGAAGGCCTACGCGATGACGGGCTGGCGCATAGGCTACTGCGGCGGCCCCAAGGAGCTCATCGCCGCCATGGCCACCATCCAGGGACAGTCGACCTCGAACGCCTCGAGCATTTCGCAGAAGGCGGCGACCGTGGCTCTCGCCGGCGACCAGGCCTGTGTGAGCAAGATGAACGAGGCCTTCAAGCAGCGGCACGACTACGTGGTCGGCGCGCTCAATCGCCTCCCCGGCGTGAGCTGCCTGCCTGGCGCGGGCACGTTCTACGCCTTCGCGGACGTCTCAAAGGCGATGGCCGGCCTCGGCTGCAGCACCGATGGTGAGTTCGCAGAGCTGCTGCTCAACGAGGGCGGCGTCGCGGTAGTGCCGGGCTCGGGCTTTGGTGCGCCGGGCCATATGCGCATTTCGTTCGCATGCAGCCTGCAGACCCTCGAGAAGGCGATCGAACGCATCGCGCGCGTGCTCGCGGCCGGTCGCGGCGCGGTGGCGAAAAGCGCCTGAGGGGCGCCCGAGAGGCCAATGGCCTGGCGGCTCCTCGCGGACTTGCTGGTCACCATTCACCTCGCGTTCGCCGCGTTCGTCATCTTCGGCGGCTTCCTCGCCTGGAAATGGCGCTGGGCGGCCTGCGCCCATCTGCCGGCGCTCGCCTGGGGATTCTGGGTGGAGACCTCGGGGCAGATCTGTCCGCTTACGCCGCTCGAGATTCACCTGCGCCACCTCGCGGGTGAGGCCGGGTACCAGGGCGGCTTCCTCGATCACTATCTGATCCCGCTGCTCTATCCGCCTGGGCTCACACGGCCGGATCAGTGGGTGCTCGCCGCGTTGCTGCTCGCGATCAATATCATCGCGTACGGCGCCCTGCTCCGCCCTCACCGCCATCTGCGCCGCAAGGTTCCTTGACTAATTCCCAGCCCTCGCCTCAGAATCCGCGCCCTTTCGCGGTTCCAGCGCGCGGTTCCCCGGTAGCTCAGTTGGTAGAGCAACGGACTGTTAATCCGTTGGTCGTTGGTTCGAGTCCAACCCGGGGAGCCAATAAATCAATAGGTTATCGTTTACCCAGCCGACTCAATTCTAGTCTTCCCGTGCTTCCGGTTGCAGTACCGTTGCAGTAGTGAAGCCGCAGACAGCCCAGGGCGGGAGTGGACGGGATTGGACACTACGGACAACCGCAGGCGGCGAAAGAACCCCTCCTCAGAGAACTCCTGTTGGCTTGGTCTATCTTGTGAGCGTACTGCCCGACGTTCGTAAGCGTGCGGGCACGGCATCTTGACTCGAGCTCTGCGCTCCAGTCCCGCGGATGACCGCTGTCGGCCCCATTGCTGCCGCGGCGCCTGCGGCTACCAGCGGCAGGACCCGACCCCATATTCGCCATTCGGATTCCCAGATTGGTCGCCGGGAAGCGGTCGTTCAAAGGGGCGGTCTGGCTTCGACTTAGTCGTTGCACCGCGCGCTGCCGCCCGGGACTACCGGTCTATCGTCGCGTTATCTTCGCGGGTTCGCCCCAGCTGGCGACCAGTGCCCTCAGCGACTCGCGCACCCAGCGCTGGGAGGCATGTCCGTGGCTTCGCTCATGCCAAAGCATGCTCACCTCGAAGCTCGGCACGGGAATAGGGCAGTTAACGATCATGAACGCGTCGACCCGATCGCGCACGAGTCGTTGCGGTACTAGAGCGACGAGGTCGGAGCGGGCCACGATGTCAGGCACAACCAGGAACGAGGCCGCGGACAGTACCACGTTGCGCTGGAGACCTAGGCTCGCCAACATATCATCCACGGGCGTGGAGAAATCGCCGCCGCGCAGCGACACGATGATGTGCTCCAGCTGTGCAAATTGTGCCGCCGTGAGCTTGCGGCGCAGACGCGGGTGGCCGAGACGGCCTATCAGCACGTAGCGCTCGTCGAACAGGTGACGGCTGCGCAGGTTGGTCGGGGCGTCGCGGGGCGTCATCAACGCGAGGTCTACCTCCCCGCGGGCCATCTGCGCTGCTAGTTGCGGCATGTCCAGGAAACGCACCGCAACCCTCACGCCGGGCGCTTGTTGGCGCAACTGCAATACCAGCGGCTGCACCAATGCAGCCTGCAGATAGTCCGTGCAGGCGATAGCCACAGTCAGGCGGGCCTGCGCAGGATCGAAGTGCACATGACGGCCCACCGTGGCGCGCACTTGGTCTAAAGCATCACGTAGAGGCGCCAGAAGTTCATCGGCCTTTGCTGTGGAAGTCATGCCACGCTGCGCCGGAATCAGCAACGGATCGTCGAACAGATCGCGCAGGCGCGCGAGCTGTGCGCTCACTGCCGGTTGGCTCAGATGCAAGCGGCGCGCGGCGCGCGTCACGTTCTGCTCTGCCAGCAAGGTTTCTAGGGTGACAAGTAAATTCAGGTCCAACCGGTTGGTATCCATTGCATGGATAGTAGACCAGAAGATCGACGATTTCACGCCGTGCGAGGTTCTGCCCACACTGCACATGTCGGCGCGCGTGTTGCGTGCCTGTCCGGAGAAATCGCATGTCCCATTTATCATCAATGCCTCTGATTACCGTAGCTGGTGCCTCCAGCAAGCAAGGCCGCAGCGTGGCCAGCACGCTGCTGGATAGCGGTCGCTATCGAGTGCGCGCTTTGGCGCGAAGCGTCGATAGCGAACCGATGCGCGAACTGGCCCGGCGCGGCGCCGAGGTCGTCGTCGCACCGCTGGAAGCGGGGCGCAAAGCGCAGTTTGCCGCGGCTTTGCGAGGCTCGCACGGCGCTTTTTTGATGACGCCGCCAATTGCGCCCGTACCGCCGCCGGGCCGTCCCGAATTAGCGCTGGGCATGGAGCTGGCTGACGCGGCGCTCGCCGCGGGCGTGGAGCATGTCGTCTGGAGTAGTCTCGAAAATGTCGACGATCGCACTGGCGGCACTCTGTGGGCGCCACACTTCACCGAGAAGGCCCTAGTGGAAGCCTACCTGCGCACACTGCCGCTTCACAGTTCATTCATCCAACTTGCCTTTTTCTACAGCAACTTTCTTGAGCACTATCTGCCCCGCCCCCAAACTGACGGCGGCTTGAGTTTCCCGGTTTACCTACCGCCCGACACGCCCGTGCCGTTCGTTGATCCGCTGACCGCGACCGGTCCGGCGGTGATGGCGCACTTCGACAATCCGGAGTCGTATTCCGGCCGAACATTACCTGTCATCGGTGAGGTACTGACTGCGCGCGAACTTGTGGAAACTTTCGTGCGCGTTTCGGGGGTGCGTGCGCACTACACGTCTGCATACACACGCGAGGATTTGCTAAAGAACTTCCCCGCATTCGGTGCCGACGAGTGGCTGGTACGCGAGCTCGTGGGAATGGTTACCTACGCGGTCGAATACGGGTACTACGCACCCGACCGGGACCTGGCATGGAGCCGACGAAATGATCCGACCGCACTGACCTGGGAAGACTTTCTTCGACGAAGTGGTTGGCGGGGAGAGCATATGAGCTTCGGTGTTGCAATCGGCACATAGAAGCTACGTCCGCCCAAAGCGGCCATACGCGACGGACGGCTCATGGCCGACAGCGTGAGTAGCCGAGGTCGATTCCAACGGCAGCTTCCTCCTGGGTCGGCCCTCGTCATTCGCAGCTTCAAATCTCGCAACGCGTGCGGACTCGAGTGGACGCCACTGGTCGCCAATGGACGGCCCCGCCTTCACACGGCAGGGGCCACTGGTTCGATCCCAGTACCGCCCACCAGGAAAACCAATAACTTACCTAAGAATGCCCGGAGTTCCAGACAGCCGTATGGAACTTCATATGGAACTATTCGCCGATGGATAACGCGATTCAGCGGCAGTCTCGCCTAGCGCTGCGCGTAGCGGGTGATGAGCTTCGGGGCGGAGCTGTGCCGGTCGTTGGTGAGCAGGATGGTGGGCTCCTCGTGCCCGAGGTCGAGGATGAAGAGCTGGCGGAACTTCTGGCCTTCCAGGGGAACGGTCTGCTCGTACACCCGCGGAGTGCGGTACTTGCGCGTCGGTACGTCCAGCTCCACGGTGCGCCAGGCCGAACGCGGCAGTAACGCGATCTCCTTCAGCAGGGCTGCCGAGCGGCGGCGCAGGGTGATGAAGGTGATCCCCATCTCTTCGAGCCTTGCAAGGTTGGCGTAGGTGGTCAGACGCGAGTCGAACACCAGGTGGCGCGGGAGCGCGCCGCGCAGCTTCTTCCAGAACTCGATGAAGCGGAAGATCTCCTCGGCCTCCTCGCCCTTGCGCAGGTCAGCGTTGGCATAACAGAAGGCCCGCCCATCGGCATCCTGTGCGAGGAAAGCGAGGATGCTCGGCTGGCGCCGCGAGCGCATCGAGACGTAATGCCGCTCGATCACCGGATGCTCGCCGTAGTACGGGACGGAGTGGAAATCGAGGTTGAAGGAGTGACCGGCAAGGAAGTCCTCGCCGCCGAGTTGCTTGTGGTAGGTGGCAAGCAGAGAGAGCGTCTGCGCATGCGTGACGCGCGAGGAATACTCCGAGAGGAAGCTCTTCTTCGGGAAGGCGTTCAGCCCCGCAAACAGGGCCAGTCCCTGATCGGCGATGAGTGCCATCACGTGGCTCTTGCGCTCGATCGACCGACAAGACTGACATTCAGCTGGGCATGGCGTGCACCGGAACCATGCTGCCCGGCGAAGCCGGCCAGGCGCGAGACGACGTCTTTCAGCTACGGCCCAACCGGCTGGCTTTGTGGGTACTCGGATTTTGGACGCCGCACTCTCATCCCGCTGCCGACTTTCGACTTCGGGCTCGGAGAGAACGAGCCATGTATCTCTGCTGCCCCAGAAGGTCAAGTTTAAGGTAGTTGACCCGGGGGAGGCGATCGACGGCGTTCAATCGGCATAAAGCGTGCAATAGCGCACCCGAGGCAAGGGCAACAAACGGAGCCGCCAGGGAGACGCTCTCATATTCAAGTCGACTGCAATCATCAGTGATTTCCCTTGGAGGCAAGGCATTGTTAGCAGACGGGGTACTCGTGTACGAATACAGGCTCGCTAATGAATCCACGCTCCCGTTATGCCACGTAACCAGAACGTGCCCGGCATCCAGACTCGTTCCGCCTAACCCTCCGTTGAGCAATATCCCGCAATGAGCAGCATCAAGCAAACATCGAGTCTCAGGATTGTCTACCGCACAGACGAAGGCACCGCAGCTGCTTTTGAGGAAGGGATCCCCTTCCTGAATCTCTCGCGCAGGATGGCCAACGACCCGCAGTCCAGGTCGGCTTGAAAGCCGAGCCAGTGTCACGGCCTTTTCGGGGCAATGCACTGCTTCAGCTCTGCTCAGGAAAAAGGTCGTCTCCTGATTTGGGTCATCATACTTTTCGCGATCTATTATTTCGATCTCTGCCCCGTCATCCGACAGATGCGTTGAAAAGCAGAACGACGAGCCGATAGCGCCCGCGCCAAGAAGGTGTAGTTTCCCCAAAATCGTTCTCTCGATAGGCGTGTGTAGGTCCGCCGGCGGGGGTGTAATCTCTGAAAGTGAATCGATTGAAAAACTCCAAGATTCCGTAACGGCAGCAGGCCTTCGGAGGACCGTAGCCGAGAAGTACTTCGCAAATGCTATTGCTGCAGCAAAGCAAGCTGCGGCACCATGGGGCGCAACCGATCCAGACGGGAATACATAATTAACGGCAGCATAAGTGCCGCTTGCGTCGGCCGTAACCATACCTTGCGAGCACATGCCGATAGTAATACCCGGCCCCGTCCGTTCGGCCCCGCTGTACTTAGCTATCGACACTCGATCCAAACAGCCGTATGGTCCTGCTTCCGATTGCACTACCGAAGTTACGAGTCGCAGAAGGTGGTCCTCACCTACAGTCCGGACCACTATCTTTCCGGAGCACGAACGGCTGGCAACCGCCACTAGCGCCCGCACCAGACTGTGCAAGCGCGCTGTTGCATCTTCGTGAATAATAAGCCAAAAGGGCTGTTGTCGGAGTGACTCAGCTTCTGCCAGCGAATCCACCCCCGTAAGTTCTCGAACGAATTTTTGTGGTCGCGAGTATCCAGAGGTCATCCTAAGTGCCTACTCTGAGCGCGGTGGCGATCCTCACGATTCTCGCGCCGTCGCGCGCACTCGCGTGCGAGATCCTCCCCGAGCTGCTGCGCCGGGGAGTACGACCCGATGCGGTCACAGACCAGACTTCGGCTCATGACCCGGTGAACGGCTATCTTCCGGCAGACTGGACGATTGAGCAGTGGGATCGGATGCGCAAGGAAGATCCGAGCCGCGTGTCGGTCGAAGCTCGCCGCTCGATGGCCCGCCACGTCGAGGCGATGCTGGAATTCCATCGCCGCGGGATCACCGTGTTCGACTATGGCAACAACATTCGACAGGTCGCGCTCGATGAAGGCGTCAAGGACGCCTTCGCGTTTCCGGGATTCGTGCCGGCGTACATTCGACCCCTCTTCTGTCGCGGAGTCGGTCCGTTTCGCTGGGTCGCACTCTCGGGCGATCCGGAGGATATCTATCGCACCGATGCGAAGGTCAAGGAGCTCATTCCCAATGATCCGCATCTGCACCGGTGGCTCGACATGGCGCGCGAGCGCATTCAGTTTCAGGGGCTGCCGGCGCGTATTTGCTGGGTCGGACTCGGCGATCGACATCGGCTCGGGCTGGCGTTCAACGAAATGGTGGCCTCCGGGGAGCTGAGTGCGCCGATCGTCATCGGACGCGACCACCTGGATTCCGGATCGGTGGCGAGTCCAAATCGAGAAACCGAAGCGATGCTGGACGGGTCGGACGCCGTGGCGGACTGGCCGCTCCTCAATGCCTTGGTCAATACCGCAAGCGGCGCCACATGGGTATCGATACATCAAGGCGGTGGTGTAGGGATGGGTCATTCACAGCATGCAGGTCTCGTGATCGTGTGCGATGGGACCGCCGCAGCCGCGCAACGCGTTGAGCGAGTCTTGTGGAATGACCCGGCAACGGGCGTCATCCGCCATGCGGATGCCGGCTACGAGCCGGCCATCGAGTGCGCGCGCGCGAACGGGCTCGACCTGCCCTCCCTGGCGGTGCCATGAGTACTGTAATCCTACAGCCCGGGGAGGTCAGCCTCACGCAGTGGCGGACGATCTACCGGGGATCCGGCGCGACCCTACACTCATCATGCGAGGCGCGCATTGCCGCAGGCGCCGATGCGGTGGCGAAGATCCTGAAGCGCGGCGAGCCCATCTACGGGATCAATACGGGCTTTGGACGGCTGGCCTCAGTCCGCATCGATGACTCTGACCTCACCGCCCTGCAACAGAACATCGTGCTATCGCACGCGGCCGGCGTGGGCGAGCCGGCACCGGGACCGGTGGTGCGCCTGATCATGGCCCTCAAGATGGCAAACCTGGCCCAGGGTGCTTCAGGTGTACGACCCGAGACCGTTCAATTCCTGAGCAACATGCTCGCGCGCAGGCTCACTCCGGTGATCCCATCGCAAGGGTCGGTCGGCGCGTCGGGTGACCTCGCGCCGCTTGCGCATCTTGCCGCGGCGATGACGGGAGTCGGCGAGATCGCCCTGCCCAATGGGCAGCGTGTCCCCGCGCGCGAGGCCCTCCAGGCCGCAGATCTCATTCCCCTCACCCTGGGTCCCAAAGAAGGACTGGCCCTCCTCAATGGCACCCAGTTTTCGACGGCCTGCGCCTTGGCGGGTCTTTTCGAGAGCGAGAACGTCTTCCAGAGCGCCCTCGTGACCGGAGCGCTTTCCACAGAAGCGGCGAAGGGCTCAGACACTCCGTTCGACCCGCGCATTCATGCGCTGCGGCGTCAGACCGGTCAGATCGAGGCGGCAGCCGCACTTCGTGCGCTGATGGCCGGCTCCACCATCCGCGCGTCGCACCGTACCGGAGACTCACGGGTGCAGGATCCCTATTGCTTACGCTGCCAGCCGCAAGTGATGGGCGCCATTCTCGATCTCCTGCGCTACGCCGCCACTACACTCGAGCGAGAAGCGAACGGGGTCACAGATAATCCGCTGATCTTCCCCGACTCCGGGGAAGCGCTCTCGGGAGGCAATTTTCATGCGGAGCCCGTGGCGTTCGCAGCCGACGCCATCGCCATCGCGCTCTGCGAAATCGGATCTCTCACCGAACGGCGCATTGCGATGCTGGTCGATCCCACGCTTTCAGGGCTCCCTGCGTTTTTGACTCCGAGACCCGGGCTCAACTCGGGGTTCATGTTGCCGCAGGTAACCGCCGCAGCCCTCGTTTCGGAGAACAAGCAGCGCGCCTATCCCGCGAGTGTGGATTCCATTCCAACCAGCGCCAATCAGGAAGATCACGTATCCATGGCTGCCCATGGCGCCCGGCGGCTGGAGGCGATGGCGGCCAACGGCGCGGCAATCGTGGGCATCGAGCTCCTTGCCGCCGTCCAGGGCTGCGACTTCCACAAAGGGCTCGCCTCGAGCGCATCTCTCGAGTCTGTACGAACGCTCCTGAGAGCACACGTTCCCCCGCTCGCGAACGATCGATACCTGCATGCCGACATGCAACGAGCGATCGGTCTCGTTCGAGACGGTGCCGTCGCCGCGGCGGCCACTGGGGTGAAACTGCCTTCCGTGACGGAGCTCTCGTGACTGAATGGCTGAAGGTTCGTCGCGGAGCCGCGCCGCTCATTCTGACCTTCCCCCATACAGGCACGGTGATCCCGGCGGCGCTCGAGTCGCGACTCGAATCACCATGGCTCAGCCGGAAGGATGCCGATTGGTGGGTCCACAAACTGTACGGTGACCTGGCTCGAGCTCTCGGGGCGACGACGGTCCGCACGACGCTCTCTCGCACCGTCATCGATGTGAATCGCGATCCGGACGGGAAATCGCTCTATCCTGGGCAGGCGACCACGGACCTCTGTCCGCTCACGACCTTCGATGGCGAGCGGCTCTATCGCGAGAATCTCGAGCCCGACACGCTGGAAATTGCTGCCCGCCGCGAGCGGTACTTCGAGCCATATCACGCAGCGCTCGCTGCCGAGATTGAACGATTGCGCACCAGTCATGAGTGCATCGTTCTATACGACGCTCATTCGATTCGATCCAAGATTCCGCGCCTCTTCGACGGCGCGTTACCACATCTCTATATCGGTAGCTATGACGGTGCGAGCTGTGATGTGACACTCACGCGGTCAGTCGAGTGTGCATCTAATGGTACGCAATTCAGCCGCGTCACGAATGGCCGCTTCCGCGGGGGCTGGACCACCCGGCACTATGGGCAGCCCTCCCACGGAGTGCACGCGCTGCAGATGGAGCTCGCATGTCGTGGCTATCTGGACGAGCCGGACGGCGCGGTAGAGCCATCCAACTGGCCGCCTGACTACGACTCCGCGCGCTCAGGACCCCTGCGAGAGACCTTGGGGAAAGTGCTGCAAGCGTGCGTCGACTTTGCGCGCACCTCGGTCTCGTCGAGAGCTGACGATGTCTGAACAACTGAAACTGTGGAAAAACGCACGGCTTGCGCGGTGCGACCGTGAGATGAACGTGATCGAGCACGGCGCCATGCTGAGCCACGGGGCGCAACTGGTATGGGTCGGAGAGGTGCAATCACTGCCCGCAACCGTGAACGGCCAGGAAACCCGTCAGGCAGAGAGTTATGACCTCAGGGGTGCCTGGGTCACACCCGGCCTGATCGACTGCCACACGCATCTCGTGTTCGCCGGCACCCGGGCGGAAGAATATTCGCAGCGCCTGCGAGGCGTGTCCTACGAGGAAATCGCGCGCAGCGGCGGAGGAATCCTGTCGACAGTACGCGCCGTGCGAATGGCATCAGGCCTTCAACTTTTCGATGAAAGCGCTCCCCGACTGCAAGCCTTGATCGCCGAAGGCGTGACGACCGTCGAGATCAAATCGGGATACGGACTGACTCTCGCAGACGAAACGAAGATGCTCCAGACGGCGCGCGCGCTTGGTCGCGCCTTCCCGATTACGGTCACGACGACGTTGCTCGCTGCCCACACCGTACCCCCGGAGTTTCGGGGCTCGGCGGATTCCTACATCGACACGGTCTGCCGGGAGTGGCTTCCGGCAATTCATGCAGAGGGCCTCGTCGATGCCGTGGATGTCTTTTGCGACAGCATCGCATTCGATGTGCGCCAAGCAGAGCGGCTGTTCCTTGCGGCTCAAGAGTTGGGCTTACCGGTGAAAATGCACGCGGAACAGCTCGCCAATATCGGGGGAACACAGCTGGCCACCCGTTTCGGCGCTCTCTCGTGCGACCACCTTGAATATGCCACCAAGGCGGATGCCGAGGCACTTGCCGCTTCCGGTGCGGTGGCCGTCTTGCTGCCGATCGCGTTCTACTCCCTGGCCGCCAATCAGAAGCCACCAGTGCGCGCCCTACGGGCCGCCGGCGCGGCAATGGCCATCGCGACGGACTGCAATCCCGGCTCATCGCCAACGGCCTCGCTCCTCCTCGCAATGAGCATGGGCACGAGGCTCTTCGGGTTGACGATAGACGAAGCGCTAGCTGCCGTGACACGCCATGCCGCCCGGGCGGCTGGGGTTCAGCGCAGCCGGGGCACTCTTGCCCCCGGGTATGCGGCCGATTTCGCGATTTGGGACATCAAGAGCCTCAGCGAGTTGGGCTACTGGACGGGGTTCAATCCATGCCGGGGTACCGTAAAGGGAGGGGAATTCGTAACGCCTCAGGCGAGCAGTGCCGTGCCTTACGCAAGGCCGCGGAAGACGCGGAGAACCGCGTGATCCAGGGCATAAGGAAACCGGCGTACCAGGTCCTCAGGTATCAGTCCTATCGCTCGATGCCTTGGCGAAACGGCCGCGGGTCGACGCTCGAGATTGCCCGAGATCCCGCAACGGGAGAGGAATTTGCATGGCGTTTGAGTCTTGCCGACATCGAGCAAGACGGTGATTTCTCCGAGTACCCGGGCTATCGCCGAGCGCTCGCTTTGATCGCCGGAAATAGTCTCCACTTGCGGTTCAAGGGGCACGGTCGCTCCATCCTGGAGGCAGCGGGGCGTGGTATCCGATTTGAGGGGGATTGGAAGGCTCATTGCGCAGTGCCGGATGGGCGCTGTACGGACCTGAGCCTCATAGTCCAACGGGGGCGAGCCACCCATCCAGCGTCCGTCGTTCGTGCACCCTCGCTGCTGCGCCTCAAACCGACCCGTCGCCTGGTCCTCTCCGGAGATCTTTACGCCGCGCTCTTTGTACTCGACCGACCAGTGGCGATCACCGAATCCGCCGGCGCGCGATCCCACACCGTACGCGCTCGGGACACCCTCCTAGTAAGGCCTGGCCCGCAGCGCACTCTGACACTCCGCAGTCTCGGGCGGCCATCCACTTCCGAGGTCATCCTCCTGCAGTGGCGTCCGGGTCGCCCACGGCGAAGCTCGTCCCGCAAGTCATGAGTATCTGGTCCCGAAAGGCGATCGAAAGATTGCACTCCGAGGGCCGCAAGGCCGGATCGAATCAGCTTCGCAGAACGCTCGGGGTCTTGCAGCTCACGGCCTTCGGCGTAGGTTGCACGGTGGGCGCCGGAATATTCGTGCTCACGGGCACTGTTGCCGCGCAACACGCAGGACCCGCCGTCGCGGTGTCCTTCGCATTGGCAGGCACCGTGTGCCTTATCGCGGGACTCTGCTATGCCGAGTTCGCGGCCGTCGTGCCGGTGGCGGGCAGCGCCTACTCGTACGCATACGCCACCCTCGGGGAATTGATCGCATGGCTCATCGGCTGGAGTTTGATGCTGGAATATCAGTTTTCCGCCTCGCTGGTAGCGATCGGCTGGTCCGGGTATCTCACCTCCGCGATGTCGGATCTCGGCGTGAAGGTGCCCGCTAGTCTCGCCACCGCACCCTTCACAATGAACACGGCGGGGCATTTCGTCCTGACGGGCGGATGGGTGAACCTCCCAGCAGTACTGGTGGTCGCAGGGTGCACAGCACTCCTCATCCGCGGCACGAACGTGACCGCATCGGTAAACCTGGCGATCGTATTCGCCAAAGTCATTGCGATCTTGGCGGTGGTTGCCGTGGGGTTCCGATACGTCCATCCAGCCAACTGGCGCCCGTTCATTCCCCCCAACACCGGCCATTTCGGTCATTTCGGATGGTCGGGAGTCATGGCGGGCGCCGGAATCGTGTTCTTTGCGTATCTCGGCTTCGATGCCGTATCGACACTCGCCGAAGAAACCGAGCGGCCTCAACGGACCGTTCCTATCAGCCTATTTGCTTCTCTCCTAATCTGCACGCTGCTTTATATTGGCGTCAGTATAGTGATCACCGGGATGATCAAATTCACCGAGCTCGACGTGCCGGACCCGCTCTACAGCGCCCTCGCCGCAGCGGGCTCGAGTCTCACTTGGCTGAAAGCTGTTGTGGCCGTTACTGCCATTCTGGGCCTCGTCTCCGTTGTCATCACGTGCCTCATCGGGCAAGTCAGGATCTTCTATGCCATGGCACGGGACGGATTGCTGCCGGAGGCCTTCGGAACCGTACATCCGCGACTGGGAACGCCATATCTTGGAACGCTGATCACCGGAACCATATCGGCCTTGACGGCAGGCTTCGTACCGCTCGATGTGCTCGGCGAGCTCATCTCGATCGGCACGCTGCTTGCCTTCGCGATCGTCTGTGCGGCCATCCCCATCCTCAGGCAGCGAGTTCCAATATCCGACCATCAAGCCCCCGAGCCGGACCGCATCATTTTCCGTACGCCGCTCGTGCCCTACGTTCCGCTTCTCGGAGTGGCAAGTTGCGTGATATTAATGTGGAGTCTTCCGGCGGAAACCTGGATACGGCTCATCGTGTGGTTAGCGATGGGTGTCGCTGTGTATGCAGGCTTCGGGTACCGCCACTCAAAGCTGCGTGCGACCGAGTTAGCCAGCTCCTCAGAATCGCAGCAAGGCGAATACCCACCCCTCCCCTAGCATGAGTTCCGAGGCGCCAAGGCGCTCTAGACCGGCTAAACCGAACCTCATCGGGCACTACGACTGTCTGATCATCGGTGGGGGTCATGTCGGAGCACAGGCATCTATTTCGCTGCGTCAGAACAGGTTCACGGGTTCCATTGGGATATCAGTAGTGAACCTGATCTGCCGTACGAGCGCCCACCGCTTTCCAAGGACTACCTGCTCGGCTCCAATCGATAACGAGATCAGACTGCGGCCCCTCCATTCTGGGTGGAGCGCCAACGGACGGACAGCACGAGCATTCTCACGATGGGTAGCTACCCTATCAGATCCTTTCGGATCCCCTACCCAGCACCACCCGCCGTATCGTCCTAAGCGATCGAGGTCGAACCTGGATCCAGGTCGACTCGGCGACAGGCTGGATTCTTTCGGTGACGGATTCCCGCATTCGCGCCAAGCGATGGTGGGTCAACGGACTACACGATTTCGACTTTCCGCTGCTCGATCGCAGCAAGCCGGCGCGACTGATCGTGTTGATGCTGGCGGTCACCGCGGGGTTTCTCTTCAGCTGCACCGGTCTCGTCGTCGGGATCAAGAGGCTCACGCGCCGACGCGCGTGAAACAGAGTGCCGGCCTGACCATGGTCTGAATGAGTATGTCCCCGTCGTCGGCCCATATGCTGTCGCGCATTACCGAGCTTTCCGCGGATCTGCGCGCGGTACGCAGTGACATACATCGCCATCCAGAGGTCGCCTTCAAAGAGGAGCGCACTGCGGCATTGGTCGCAAGACTATAGCGTGAGTGGGTATCGAAGTGCATGAAGGCATTGCCCGGACGGGAGTCGTCGGTGTCATTGCGGCCGGTACGTCGGATAGAGCGATCGGGCTGCGCCGATATGGATGCGCTGCCGATCGGCGAGACCTCCGGCGCGCCGCATACCAGTATTCACAGCGGCGTCGCTCATAGCTGTGGACACGACGGTCACGCTGCCATGCTGCTCTGTGCCGCGTGATATCTCGTAGGGACGCGGCGCTTCAATGGCCGTGTGCATGTGCTGTTCCAGCCGCAGAGGAAGGCCGCGGAGGTGCCCGTGCGAAGATAGCGGACGGCCTGTTCACCCGATTCCCTTGCGCCGAGGTCTACGCCCTGCACGCTGCCCGCTGGCACGATCGCTACCCGCCCAGAGGCGATCATGGCAGCCGCCGACCGCTTCGAGATTACCGTGCGCGGGACGGGAGGCCACGCAGCCCAGCCGCATCCAGCTTCCGATGTCGTCCTCTGCGCCGCTCAAATCATAACCGGGGCGCACACGCTGGTGTCCCGCCGGATCGATGCCGCGGCTAACGCAGTACTCTCTATCACGCGCGTTGAGGGTGGATCCGCACACAATGTAATGCCGTCCGAGGTACGACTGACCGGAACCGTACGTACATTCGATGCAAGAGTACAGGACGCACTCGAGACGGCGCTACGGAGTTGGGTCGAACTCATGGCGAGAGCTGGAGGATGCAGCGTCGACTTAGACTATGTGCGCTACTACCCGGCTACGATCAATAATGCAGCCTGCGCGCAGCACGTGCTCGACGCGGCGCGCGCCGTGTTCGGAGATGCACAAGCCGCCGAGGCACCGGCGGCAACCTCGGAAGATTTCGCGTACATGCTGCAGCAGGTTCCGGGCGCCTACATCTGGCTGGGCAGCTGGGCGGAAGGCAATTCCGCGCCGCTGCACGATCCCGCCTTCGACTTCAATGACGGTATTCTGCCGATAGGAGCCACCCTGCTAGCCTCGCTTGCCGAGCGGCGGCTCAGCATTTGACCGAGGAGGCGTCTGCCGTCATCAGCTAGGCGCTGCTCCTGGAAGCTGACTGAAATTACTTCGTGGGCGCGGCCGCCATGTGCGCGCTGCGACCGCGCAGGCTGTTGATTGCGAAGCCGGATACCAGTACCAGCAATACCACCAGTTGCGCCAGCGAGGACTGCCAGGTCGGGTACACCCCCAGCAGCTCGATGTGGGGAACCGGCGCAACGGTTACGGGTGCCCAGCCAGCCTCCTGAAGGGCCGAAACACCCTTGCCGGTGAGTACGATTGCCAGCACTGCAATCAGCAGCGAGCTTGCCGAAAAGAACTTGCCGATAGGCAGGCGGCGGCTCGTCCCCAAGAGAATCCATGCGATCAAGGCGAGAGTCGCTGCGCCCGCCCCTATGCCTGTGAGGAGCCAGAACTCCTCTCCCACATTCCACAGCGCCACGTAGAAGAGGATCGTCTCGAAGACCTCTCGATAAACGGAAATGAATGCGAGTCCGAAGAGAAACCAAGCGGATCGCTGATTCACTGCGAACGTCATCTTGCCCTTCAGATAGGCCTGCCAGCGGCCGCCAACGCTCTTTCCGTGCATCCAGAGTCCGACGCTGACCAGCACCGCAGCTGCGAATACAGACGAGAGCCCTTCGGTCAGCTCGCGATTGGCACCACTGATGGATATCGCATAGCGCGCGAGCGCCCACGTAATAGCGCCCGCGAGGAGAGCGGAGCTCCAACCGGCGTGCACGTAACGCAGCGCGGCGAAGCGTTCGGCTTTACGCAGGAAGGCCAGCAAAGCCACTACGACCAGAAGTGCCTCGAGCCCCTCGCGGACCAAGATCGTGTACGCGCCGAGGAGGGTGGTTACCGGGCTGTTGTTTGCTTCGGCGGTTGCCGCCCGAGCCTGGGCCAACAGCGAATTCACTCGAGCTGCTTGATTAGCGACACTGGCAAGTGGCGCGCGTCGAGACAGAGCCGTCCGGTATTCCCCCATTGCCGTTTCCAACTGCATGCGCAGCGCACCGTCCCGGACGTTGAGTTGGGGCTCAACAGGCTCGATGCCATCGAGGTATGCGGACAAAGCCATCTCGGTGGACGTCGAGACCGACCCTGCGCGATAGGCAGCCAGGCTAGCCCGAAGCCGCGCCTGCGCCAGGGGAATGCCGTGCAGGGCCTGTTCCAGGGCGTGCGGGTGGGCACGCAGATATCCGAGAATCAGCCGAGCCTCCTGCAGGCCGAGCTCAGGTGCCAGCTGCGACACCCGCGCCTGGGACAGATCATTCAGATTGGTGACCCGGGCACGCGCCCTGGTATCTCGCTGCCAAGAGCGCGCTGCATTCTCTGCCTTCCCTTGCGGATAGGCGAGCGTGCCGACGTAATATGCGAGATCCCATCGGCTCGCGGCCGAAAGCGCCTTGCCGTAACTCGCCATCGGCGTGCCCTGTACTCCTTGAGTTATGACCTCATAGAGAGACAAGGTGCTGCGCTGGTCGGCGCGCGATTGGTCCGTGAAGTTCACCGGAGGGGGCGACAGGCGTACGCCCACGAGGCCGTCGCCGTTTCCAGCGGCTCCATGACAGCCAGCGCACTGTTGCTGATACAACGCGGCACCCTGCGCGAGATCGGGCGTGCGCAGCGGCCCGGTCGCGATCGGATAAGCGTTCAATAATGCATCCGCGAGAGTGTGAGCGCTGCGAGATACGTCGTCGGGCGAGGCTTTGGCGTCGATCTGGGCAATCAACGCGTTTGCTTCAGCGAGCAGAGCGGGAGATGAGGAGGTCGGGGGAAGGCCCTGAATCTGACTTCTCGCCGTCCGCGAGAACTCACGCATTTCCGAGTATTCCGAGGTACTGATTACCGCTCCATTCTTGACTGCTCCGGCGTAATCAGTCGCGAGGTAGTCAATCATCTGCCATGTCTGGGGGACGGTGGCGCCAATGTCCTCAGCAGCTGCGGCAGCGCTCAAGAGAAGTCCGACGGCGACGGCTGCGAGGAGAAGCCCAATCTCGGCAGCGCGAATGCGAATCGTTCTCATTTCAGCAGTATAGCTGCATCCCATGAAGATGTCGCGGTCTCTGAGGTGCTTTGACTGCGCCCCGCGCTTTGGTGATATACCCGGATGTCGCTCGAGTCGGTTCTGACCCATCCGGTGGCCCTCGCAGCTCTCGGCGCGGCACTGCTACTTGGCAGCGAGACACCTCTCGCCAAGCGAGCGCCCGATCGGCGCCTGCGCCGTCAGGTTAAGGGGCATGAGTCCCGCATTTCCCTGGGTAATCGGCTGGATCGAGTCAGACTGCTCTGACCGTTGATCCGTTGATCCGCAAACGACCGCCGCCCCAAGCCGTCTAAGGTCTTGGCATGCGCTCGGTGATCCACCTCAGGGAGCGCTCGTAATGCTTTGTCTCCGGTAGGATATCGCCCCGTCGGAATCGACGTACAACGTAGTCGTTCCCCGTTATCATGAGCGCTCCCACGCGAGCACGCTCCAAGCTGTCTGCGCAACGCGGCTCGAGGCACTGCGGGCCGGCCGGCATTGTCCCCAGCCTAAAAACCGCCAATCCGATATCCGATCTCCACAAATTCGTCCGTGTCTCTATGTAGTCCCCACACGACTATTCGACTATTCCCGCGAGGCCACCCTTCAGAACCTCGAGTGGGACGAGGTCTCCGACGCACGCCTCGTCAAGCCGACCGCCATTATCGACTACCAGAACGTCCCCGCCATTGGACTTCTCGAGCGCCTCAAAGAAAATATCAACGCCGCCGTAATAGTGCACCGGCAGCCCACGTCCCGCGCATCGTGTTCCCCTTGTGACTACCGTCAGCGCAGCCGGCGCACGCCGAACAGGAACTGTCAGTCGAAGTCATGCATCCGCAAGATGTGGCATGGACAGGCCGCCGAGGCCTCCACCGTGAGTGATCAGTCTTCTGTGTGTGCTATTTCCCTAGACCATGTTTAGTCGACCGTTTACACGGCGCGCACTCATCGTGTATCTCTTAACCACTCCAAGGGTGCCAGTCAGACGTGCCTGCAGCGTCTTCAACGGCCGAACTCCATCAGAACGCTCTTGTGCCGAAGATTCGCCTCGAACGCCTCGCGGCCCAGGTCTTTGCCTATTCCAGATTGCTTGAATCCACCCGTCGGGACCATCATGTCGGCACTGCGCCCGTAGCGATTAACCCACACGGTTCCGGCCTCCAGGCGCTGAGTCGCACGGAGAGCCTGGCCAAAATCGGCCGTATGCACGCCCGCAGCCAAGCCATACGGCGTATCGTTTGCGAGCGCCAACCCTTCCTCTTCGTCGTCAAACAATTGAACGGTCAAGACCGGTCCAAATATCTCTTGCCGAATGGCGGGTGAACTCTGGTCAACGTTGATCAGAATGCACGGCTGGTGAAAACAGCCCTCCCCCGTGCCCTCGAACAAGCCGCCGCCTGTCAGCAGCTCGGCACCCGCGCGGAGGGCTTCCTCAACGATACTTAAGACCCTGTCAGACTGGGCCTTGCTAATGATGGGTGCGTATGCAGCCTCACCGTCCCAGGTGGGTTTAGCCTGTATTCTGGAGATACGGACGCTGATGGCATCAAGAAGGGGCTGGACAATGTGCCGATGCACAATGAGCCGGCTACCGGCAACGCAAGTTTGTCCCGCGTTGCCCGTGAAGCCCGCTGCGATGCAATCGGCCGTGCGACGTAGATCGGGTACGCGGTCGAAAACGATTTGGGGACTCTTGCCACCCAGCTCGAGGGTCACAGGCTTGATCCCGGTATCGGCGATGTCGGCCATGATCGCCGAGCCAGTTCGTGTTGAGCCGGTAAAGCTGATCTTGTCAACGCCTGGGTGGCGAACAATTGCTCGCCCGCAGCTGTTTCCTCGTCCCTGAAGGACATTGAAAAGCCCTCTCGGCAAGCCGGCTTCGATGGCAAGTTCGGCCATGCGTACCGTCGAGTAGGGTGTCATTTCCGACGGTTTGAGCAGCATCGCGTTACCCGCGGCAAGGGCGGGCCCACACTTCCACGCCGCCATCGACATCGGATAATTCCAAGGTGTTATGGCTCCAACGACCCCGTACGGTTCGGCTGCGATGAAGGCCAGATTGTCGCGTCGCGTGGAGATGACATTGCCACCGCATTTGTCAGCAACCTCGCCAAACAACTTCAGTGTATCCGCAGCCATTCGAACGTCGTAGTCATACGCGTGCCTGACTGGGCGCGTCGAACATGCCGCCTCTAGCTGCGCGAGACTCAGCGTCTCGCGCTCCAAGAGCGCCGCCCAACTTTGGAGCACGCGTCCTCTCTCTCGTGGCGATTGCGTGGACCAGCCACTTTCCTTCAGCGCCCTTCGGGCGACGATTACGGCCTCGTCGACCAGATCGCTGCCACCGTCTGGTATGGCCCTCACTATCATTCCATCGGATGGGCGTCTGACCTCGATTTGCGGGGCATCGCTGCGTCGAATACCATCGACGAAGTGACAATTCGGCAATTCCAGGGTGTCTGGATCAAAGGTGAGTATCATGCGTGGGTACCTGGAGAGTTTTCTCACTGTTCACGCTTATGCTGGCTTACACGTTGCCTTTCCATGTATTTATCTGGATGTTCGCTCCTGCGAAATCCGCATCGTTCGTACAGCCCATGTGCGTCGCGGGTAGAGAGAAGCCACGTACGTACGTCCTTGATGTCAGGATGTCCGCAGACACATTCTACCAGCCATTTAGCCAGTCCCTTGCCACGGTAGGAGCGAAGCACAAAGACATCCCGCAGATAGGCAAACATCGCGCCATCCGTCACGACTCGGGCAAACCCTATCATCTCGCCGTTCGCGTGGTAGAGGCCAAAGGGCAGAGAATTGGTGATCCCGACGACGATCATCTGCGAAGTGAGGCCCGCGCCCCACGAAGCCTCATCGATTAGAAACTGATGGACGACCGAGATATTCAGGAGTGCCCGGTCTGTCGATACCTTGTACTCCCCTCTTGCCCAGCTCACCGGTTCTCTTTCAAACGGCAGCTGCTCCCCTGCGAACCCCTTTTTGCGATCGTCGATGCTGCGCACTGGCCACCCTCGAATATGATTATTCGCTCAACGTCGATCTAGGTCTTCCCTGTCATCTTACTGCACCAGACCACTGCGGTAGAGCAGCAAGCGGCTTCTCTAGATCAGTTCAGGCACTTCAAGACGGGCCCCTCGAGCCAGTCGCGACAAACGAAAGGGCTCCGGATCGACTGCAGGGCGATGATTCAATATCAGGGTGGCCGCGAGCTTTCCTGCGCCTGGGCCGACGCCGAACCCGTGTCCAGAAAAGCCGGCCGCCAGATAGAAGCCCGGTATCGTATCGACCTCGGATATGACGGGAACCGAATCGGGAGTCAAATCGACGAAGCCGCCCCAGGTTTCGGCGACCTTCACGCCGGCGAGTTGTGGAAACACGCGCCGAACGGCTGCGAATCCCTCTTCCGCGAGGGATTGCACTGGCGGCGGGTCCAACACCCGAGTGTGTTCGAATGGAGACTTTTGGTCGAAGGACCAGTTGCTCAGCGCCTCGGGTCCGCTGAAGAATCCCGATCCGATTCGGATCGACAGCAGTGGCCAGCGCTTCTTGAAAAGGGGCAGGAATTCACGGATGAAGCGCAGTCCCTGGGGACTGACGTCCAAACGCGCGCGACCGGGCATCCCGACGGTATAGCCACCATCCTCACGGCGCCGGATCGACACTTTGGGAGTAAAAGTATTGCCGTTGGTAACGATCGGAGCCGGCGTTGTAGCGAACGCAGTCGAGCGAACGCCTGCCTGGGGAAAACGAACATTGTGCCGGCGGCAGAACAGCGATGCCCAAGCCCCACCGGCGCACAAAACCACGGAGGTTCGGATCGAGCCGTGTTCCGTTATCACGGCGGAAACCCTTCCGCCGGATAGTTCGAGGCCGCGAGCCGCGCAATTCTGATGAATCGTCGCGCCGCGATCCCGTGCGGCGAGCGCCAGACGAGGCGCGGCCCACCCCGGCTCGGCCCGACCATCCGTCGGGCAATAGATGCCTCCGATCCAGTCACCCACGGTCCCGGGGGTCTTTTCCTTTACTTCCGCCGCGGTCAATATTCGATGCACCACCTGATTGCGATGGCCTATGGCACTCCACGCCAACCACTCCCTCATGTCGGATTTTTTTTCCGTGGCGAAGACAATCCCCGTGCGACGGAAGCCCAAGTCGCGTCCAGTCTCGGCGCTTAACTCACCCCAGAGGCGCAGACCGAGCTGTGCGAGCGGAATCTCTCTTTCATCGCGATTCTGCTGCCGACACCAGCCCCAGTTTCGACTCGACTGTTCGCCCGCAACAAATCCCTTCTCGAGCAAAGCGACTGACGTGCCTTCTTTCGCAAGGTAATAGGCTACCGCGACGCCAACGATACCGCCGCCGATCACCACCACATCCGCAGTTGACGGAATCTTCGCGTCGCTTTGAATTCTCTCAACGGTCGGCATCTTTAATTTCTCACCACGCTAGTCTCGCCAAACGCGTCACGCTCGTTGCAGCACGGCGCTGCTCGCCAGAGAGCCAACGCCGACACACCCAGAGAACTTTGGCGCAAGGATGAAACACGTGGACCAAGCACCGGTTTTTACTGGCGACAAAAAACGCTTGAGGAGCGTATCCCATGGGTCTAGATAGCTACAAGTCATATTTCGCCCTGCGGGCAAAACCAAAGGTTATGGTCGCGATTTACCACACAGCTCGGGCGGCGACCTTCGTACGCTCGCAGTGAGCCAGTTACCGACGTTTTTTGGCCCGGAGCGATGGCTACTCGTGTGCGGCCGTGTTGCCCCATGAATACGCGTCGCGCACCAGCATGATCGCGCGCTCTTTGAGTTGAGCTATGGCCGCTTCGCAGCTCATTCCTGATCGTTCCTCGCGAAGGCGACCGTGTCCCCAGATTCGGTAACGCACTCTCAGTTATCAATTTGAAATTATGGCAGACACAGGGCGGAAGTGGCCGTATCCGGCTGGCCCACATCAAGAGCCATCTTGCCATACGTCTCCCTCGCATATCGACACACTGCGTCGGCAATGACGTGGGGAAATCCTCAGGTTATGGCTCTACCAAAAAAAGTAGCAGAGTCGATTCAGCTATTGCACGTAAGCAGCGGCTAGACTTGGTCGGAATGCTCTCGCCCTCGATCAAAAATCGAGGGCGGGGTATCCGGAGTGCGCCATCGAAAAAAAGTGTGTGGCCTTAGCTGTACCGAACAATTCGACGGATTTGAGAAAGGGCATGTAAATCAGCGGCTTGCGACATTTCAGTGAAGCAGCTGCCGTACGCATCGCCCGGTGCTCACTGTCGCGGGCGACAAGCATTTCGATTCGTGAATGACCCGGACATCCCTGACGCCACCTTCCGAACGGCCAATACGCCGCTGATTTCTCAAGCATCGCCCTCCCCCCTCCATGGAGCGTGCAAACCAGTGAACAGTAGTGCCGGCATCTCGATCGAAAGGCCAAAGGTTCTGACCCCCGCCCTTCGCATGGTGCTTTCCCTGGAAGTTTGCGAGCGACTTGGCTTTTACTCACTCCAGAGCGTCCTCATCATCTACCTCGTAGAGAGTCTGCGTTTCTCGGATGATCGCGCCGCTCTTCTATGGGGCACGGTAAACGCACTCTGCTATATCGGACCAGCTGTCGGAGGCTGGCTGGGCGAAAAAATACTCGGAACCCGCAGGGCAATCATAATCGCATTATCCCTGCTTCTGACAGGCTATGCCGGATTGGCGATCGGCGCGGGCTCCCCCACCCGCATCGACGGCTGTCTCGCCGTCATTGCGATAGGGGTGGGGCTGTTCAAGCCAAACATCGCGAACTTGGTGCACCACATACAGAAACGCAACCCGACTGAGTTTGATGTCGTATTTACCTATTACTATATGGCGATTAGCATTGGATCGACAGCCGGTCTCGTCGCGGCGCCGCTCGTGCAGCATATCGGAGGGACTCGCGCTGCTTTCGGCTTAGCCGCAATAGGTATCCTCATCAGTCTGACAGTGCTGCTCGGCGCATCCAAGCTATTGCAACACACCCCACCGAGGACGGATGTCGGCAAAGCAAGGCGCTCCACTCCAGGGTGGATATGTCTTGGCATCGCGGCCGTTCTCGGGGCCTTCTGGCTCGTCCTTCAATACCCCAAGATCGCGAGCATCTGCATCGCAGCGGTTGCCGCTTTCATGCTTGGGGCGTGGAGCTTCGTCTACATCAGATCCAATTTCCAGGAGCGCAAGGGTCTCCTGATCCTGTACAACCTCCTGATTCAAACGATGCTGTTCTACATATATAACCAGCAGATCGGTACTTCGCTCACTCTCTTTGCGGCGCGCTATGTGGACCCGACTCTCCGGATTGGAAACTGGCATCTGTTTAGGTTTCTCCCTGGTCAGTATCAGGCTTTTGACACAGTATGGCTCATCGTGATGTCGCCAATCCTGGCGACCATCTACCGATGGCTACGCAGGACCGGACGAGATGTGTTCTTACCTGTGAAGTATATTGTCGGGTTTATCTTTCTTTCTGCCGCCGCACTGGTTTGGTGGCTCGGGAGCCTAGGAGTTCACGGCGCCGGCATGTCATCCTGGCTGATGATTTTGGCCTATTGGTTATTCGCGATTGGGGAGCTGTTCGTCAGCGCGCTCGCCCTTGCTGCCGTCGCCCGATACGCCCCGGAAGATCGCTCTGGTCTTCTCATGGGAACGGTGTTTGTATCGGCCGGAGTGGGAATGTATCTGGGCGGGATTCTCGCCGCTCACTTGACCGGCGTGCACGCAGGCGTTACTTCACTGTCATCCTATCAGGCGCTGTTCCGTAACCTGTTTTCGATCGGAGCGATCGCAGCGCTTATCTCCGCAGTGTTTCTTCCCTTGATGAGCCGGTGGGATCGAACCAGCAGTCTTCGGGGCTCGGCCGCTCAATACGCTGGCTCGTAGTGGTCGGAATACGCGAAGTATTGGAAGCGATACCGCCAAAGCTACAGCGGATCCTACCGACCATGGCCGCAACTCATCGCTGCGCTACTAACTCGATGGGAGATTCGCGTAGGTGAGGTGAACCTGCCGGCGGTGGCAGTCTACGTTCAGTCGGAGCTGCAGGCTGTTCGGCCGCCTGACAGCGGGTAGCCGCTTGCAGGGGCGTCCCTTCTGCGACCCTCCAGAGGCGCGCAGACTCGATCCAGCGGCGTTCGGCACACTGAACGCGCTTAGCGTGAGCTTCGGACAACGGAGTGTCCTGATGTGAGTCCTTGGGAGATGAGTCGGCGCGCGCGCTGCTCGAAGTCTTCATCTGTGTCACTGGTGGACGCGAGCTCTCGCAGAATACGCTGTTTGAAATAGTTGCGCCAGGACGGAGGAACTTCGCTCAACAATCCCGTCAGGACGGCGTAACGAGACGGTCTCCAGAACTGCTCGAGTTGTCGCCGCTCGAGCCCGAACGTCACTGCTTCCGTCGGGCGCCTAACGACATTACGGCGTGCCAGAGTTGCGGCTTCATCCACACAGTGATCGCGAATAACCACGCCATAGTCTCTGAGCGCCGCTTCAACTGACACAAACCCTGCGCGGACGTCTTGTAGGACGGCCTCGGGCGGCCGATCATAGGGGTGCCCATAACCGCCCGCACCTGGACCGACCACGCGGATCACATCGCCAGGGCCACATTTCACGACGTCCGCGTTGCCGAGCGACACATGATGCGGAGAGTCAGGGTTTTTCACGAAGAGGGAAAGTGCTCCGGGCAGACCCCCGGCAAGACCCCACGATGAAAAGACAGACCTGTTGCGATTTCTTGCCGTAACGACGGTATCAGGCGCGGAGACCACAAACTCCATCATCGCCGATAAGCCGCCCCGATACTTGCCAGCACCTGCGCTGTCACGCCAGAGTCCGTAACGGCGGAAGTGGATTTGTATTTCGGACTCACTGATCTCGATCGGGGTGTTCTTCAAAAAGGCCGCCGAACCACCCGCGCCGTTCGAGCCGTCCCATTTCGGGGTACCGCCGCCGCCGCCTCCCACAGGCCCTATGGACGCCATCACCGGGCGGCCATCCCAACCCACGGTGCGTAAGTTCATGATGGCATTGCCGCCCGGTGCTGACGCCGGTATCCGCCCGGGAAGTGCCTGCGCGAACGCCCCGAATGTGACGATCTGCGTCATCATGCAGGTCAACGATCGTAAACCGACGGCCGCGGGCGCATCTGCATTGACGACAGTGCCAGGTGGCAGGACCGCGCGTGCGATACGCAGGGTGCCTGCATTCAGCAAAATGTCCGGCTTCAGGGTAGCAAGCACGTACGTGAGCCCAACGAGTACCAGGGGATGGCGCTCATGACCGCCGGTAGGCATATTCAGAGACGACGCGGTCTGGGGATCCGACCCCGTATAGTCGAGTTCCACACGCCCACCTGCGATGCGCAACGTCAAAGCGATGCGACACGGGACACCCGCCTCGCCGTCCTCATCGATATAGTCCGAAAAGAAGTACTCTCCCTCCGGCATTTCGGCCACCACCCCCGCCGCCTGCTCTTGCGCGTAATTCAGCAAGTCTTCGAGTCCGGCAATAAATCGATCCGCGCCGAAACGGCGCACAATCTCGCTGATGCGGCGCTCTCCAATATTCACGGATGCGATCTGAGCGCGTAAGTCACCCGCATTCTGCTCGGGGGCCCGGACATTGGTTTCGAGGATGCGCGTGATATCGGTGTTGAGGACCCCGCGGGACATGACCTTGAGGGGCGGGATGCGGATACCTTCCTGCGCGATGTCCGAGAGCGACCGCGACAGGGATGCAGGAACCGCACCGCCGACATCAGTGTTGTGGATATGACCGGCAACGAAACAGATCAGTCGACCTTCGTGGAAGATCGGCTTCCAGATATGCATATCGGGAGAGTGCGTCGCGACGTTCCCGCTATAGGGATCGTTTGTGATGCAGATGTCGCCCTCTTCGTAGAAGGGGATCATTCGCAGAATCGGCGCATAATCGATGCCGCTGTACCAGGGTGCACCGAAGCTTCGCGGTGATGCGACCGCTTCCCCTTTGGCGCTAAGAATTGTGCACGAGAAGTCCTCAGTTTCCTTCACGAAGGCCGAATGGGCGGTCCGCATGAGGGTGAAAGCCATGGCGTCGGCAGCCGCCGCGCAGTGGTTGGCCAGGATTTGGAGATTGCGCCGTTCGATGGATGCTTCAGGCGTTGCCAAGATTGCGCTCCGGCGCTGTGATAATCAGATTGCCGAACTGATCGACAAGGACCGAGTGTCCGGCCAGTACACAGGTCGTACAGTCATCTTGCGTAATGATGGCCGGCCCGCGAAAATAATGGCCGCTCTCGAGTTGCTTGCGTTCGAACAGGGCCGCATTCTGCCATGCGCCATCAAGCCATACTAAGAGCGTCTTGATGGGGATGGGGTCGGCTCTCTCCGCCGCGCGCAGACGCGATAGCGGAGGCCGCGGGACTTTGGCGGCAATGGTCACGCGCAAGCTGATGACCTGCACTGCGGCGGTACCGTCCGCATGGCCATAGAGCCGCTCATGCTCCGCCTCAAATGCCTTGCGGATAACCTCGAGTCGTTGACTCTCGATCCACTCGGATTCGACCGCGGTGCTGATCTCGAAGGACTGGCCACGGTAACGCATATCGATCGTGCACGAGAGCGTAGCGTCTCCTTCCTGGCCCTGATCGTGGCGCATCCAATCCCGAGCGCGTTGAGCCAGCCTCGCATAATGGCGCGCAAGCCCATCGAGTCCGGGCGGGTCGAGCTCGGCGTAGACGGTGCTGATAAAATCATTCTTGAGATCTGCGACGAGCCCTCCCAATGCGCTTAAGACCCCGGGTGAAAAGGGAATGATGATCCTCGGAACATTCAGCTCGCGCGCCAAGAAGCAGGCCAGCATTGGCCCGGCACCTCCGAAAGCGAGCAGACTGAATTCGCGGGGATCGACGCCGAAGCGCGACATCAACGCGCTGGTGTCCGCGTACATGCCGGAAACGGCAAGCTCGATAACTGAAGCGGCAACATCCTCAACCGGCACCCCGAGGGATTTGGCGAGCAGCCGGAACGCCTTGATCGATAGCCCACGATCAAAGAGCACGGCGCCATAGCCGAGCGCTGCGTGCCCTAAGAGCCCGCAGACGGCCATTGCGTCCGTCAGCGTGGGCCGAGTACCACCGCGAGCATAGCCCGCCGGACCCGGAGATGACCCCGCGCTTTCCGGGCCGACCTGCAGCACGCCATTTTCATCGAGGCGAGTGATGGATCCCCCTCCCTGGCCAATCGAGGTGACCGAGACCGACGGAATGTGAATCTGAAAATCCCCGATGCGCTCGCCTACACCGTATTGCGGTTTGCCATCCACGATGATGGCAACATCGGCGCTGGTGCCCCCGACGTCGAGACTGAGTACCTTGTCGAAGCCGGCGGTTTCGGCCACATAGGCCGCGCCGATCACGCCCGACGCAGTTCCTGACAGGATCATCTGGACACATTCGGAGCGCGCCTGCTTGGAGCCCATGACGCCGCCATTGGATTTGGTGATCCGCAGCGGCGCGCTCACGCTCATCTGCCCGAGCGCCTGCTCGAACCGATCCAGGTAGCGGGCGACCGCCGGCTGGACATAGCTGCTGATCGTGCCAGTGATGGTGCGCTCGAATTCCCGGATAATCGGCCAGATCTCGCTCGCGCAAAAGCATGGTAATCCGGGGGCCAGACGCTCGACTATTCCGCGTGCGCGGCGCTCGTGCGTACCGTCGCGATAGCTGTGGAGAAACGATATCAGCACCCCTTGTGCTCCAGCCGCTAAAGCGCTCTCGAGAGCTTCGTGAACGCTTGCCTCATCGAGCCGCTCTATCTCGCGTCCATGTGCGTCCAGGCGGCCGACCACGCCAAACACCCGCTCTCGCGGGACCAACGGCTTCGGGCGCAGTGAGAAGAGATTATGGATGTGTGGCACCTTGAGCCGCGCAAGCTCCAACACATCCTCGAAATGACGCGTCGTGAACAGGGCAAGCTTCAACCCGGTGCGCTGAATGACCGTATTGACACCTACTGTCGTGCCATGGGTGAAGTACTCGATCTGCTCCGGGCGAACTCCATGGCGCTCCTCGAGCATGGTTAGCCCCTGCCGAATTTCCGCTCCTGGATCGTCTGGACGAGAAAGCACCTTGAGGGTCAAAAGGGAGGGTGGATCAGTCACCATGACCGCGAAATCTGTGAACGACCCGCCCACATCCACTCCAACTCTGCACTTCACCGCAACCCCTCCCCTTTGACCCACATCGCCGCCATGACCCGTGCGTCGGTGAACATTTGATGCTGCTGCGCCGCTTGCGTCCAGCTACTTTTTGGAGGCGTGGTATAATCTAAGGTTAGAGCGCCGTATACGAGCGCCTGGCGCACGCTGCAAGCGTGCTCAGCGCGACACGAGTCAACTGATCCAAAGAGGTAGCGGGTCCATGGCTCTCAACGCCAGGCAGTTGGAAATATTCAGGGAGGTCGTTCGCAGCGGCTCATTGACTGCCGCCGCAAAGGTGTTGCACGTATCACAGCCTGCGGCGGGTAAAGTGTTACGCCACATGGAGACGATCCTCGGTTATACCCTGTTCGAGCGCATCGGGGGGCGTCTGGTGCCCACCGCGGAGGCGGAACTGCTGTTTCCCGAGGCCGATCGGGTCTTTAGGGAGATAGAAGCGGTTCGAGAATTTTCTCGGCAACTTCGCGACAACCGAGGCGGTTTGCTGCGCATCGGAGCCAGTGCTCCACCCACTTTTTCCCTCGTGCCGGCGGCAATCGCCGCGTTTAAGTCGCAGCGACGAACGCACGTCAAGATTGTCCTCAGAACACTTCCCGCCGCGGAGCTCAGCGAGCAGGTCTTTCTGGGCGAACTTGATTTCGCACTATCCCTGTCGCCCAGTACCCGGAGCAGCATCAAAAGCGAGGTCATGGGAACGGTCGAGGTTGTCGCCGTAATGCCGGAGGACCATCCGCTGGCAGCCAAGGAGGTCGTTCGCGTCAAAGATCTGGCCGATGAGGAGCTCATTTCCTACGGCTCACATGCGGAGATCGGCGGGCAGCTCGATCGGGCTTTCGAAAGCCAGGGCGCCGTCCGCCGAGTCGGATTGGAAGTATCGTTCGCCATATCGGCTGTCCCGCTCGTCAAGGCGGGCCTGGGTATCGCCTTGGTCGATGGGATGTCTCCCTGGACCGATTTCAAAGGGGTGACGACCCGGCGGTTCGAGCCGCAGGTTCTAATGGGGCTGCACTTGCTGACCAATGACGGCCGTCCGCTGCAGCGGCTTGCCAGGGAGTTCATTGCTGTCATCCCCACGACGATTCGCACTCGCGGAGGGTAATCCCGCGGGCGGGATGCCTTAGCCGCGAATGGCTCGTGAGCCGTTTCTGATGACCGATATATAAATCGCTTAGAGCAACCGGGACACTGAATCCCCGGCGACACACGGCCAGCTTCCAAGCTATCTAACCGCGATCTCATCGTGCCTATGACACTCCCAAGGGCGTGGCACCCCTCTCAAGAGGAGTAGTCGCCACTCGCGTTACGTGAGCCGTCGGGCAAGCCTTTTGACGCCGAGAACGATTCCGGTGCAGCTGAACAAGAGACCTATCGATGCCGCGAGCACGATCAGCGACCGGCGCAGAGAAGGACGATCCACGAGCTGCGGAAAATCGAAATCGTGCAGCCCGTTCGCGTACCATCGCCGGGTGCGGCTGACCGCGTCCGTAACCGAAAGTATCCGGCCGGCAGTCGAGTCGATCTCTATCCACGTCCCCTGCGGGTCGCCGAGCGAGATCCGGTACAGGCCATGAAGCGGCGTGCCCGAGACAGCGATGTAGGTATCGTCGGCAGCTATGGGCCTGATCGCCGGCGCTGGCGAGGATGGCCACGCGCCACGCACGGCGGTGAGCAGCGTCCAGCCCGGAAACGCATGAAAGATTGCGAGGCCTCCCATCGCAGGCGCCGCCAGCCAAGAGCTGCTCGCCACGCCGTCGAGGACGATGAGGTACGGCCTGCCTGCCAGGGCGGTGACCTCAAGCTGCTTGGCTTGCGGCAGCTGCCGAAGCAGCGCGATCGGAAAGCAAGCGGCCGCCTCCGCAAGACTCATTCCCTGTACTCGCGCTGTTTCCGCTGCGGTGGGATCGTCGCTCGGGAACACGAGACCGTCATCGACCATTATGACGCAGCCGCTGACAACCCAACTCAGGAGCAGCGCCCAAGCAAACAGCCCGACGGCGTGGTGCAGTCGCCGCCAGCCGCGGAACGGGGATAACCCGCTGCGACGCGAGCGCCGCGCATTAATGAGATGGATGATGCCCAAAGCGAGACCGGCGAGAGCCAGGAGTCCACAGGCACCGACGCCCGCCAGCATTACGCAACGCCATAGGTCCTTATGGCGGCGCAAAGCGGGAAGGTTTATCCAATGGATTACCGCACCCACGCGATTCCAGCCCCGTTCGCTGCGGGTTGTTCGTTGTAGAACTTCCCCGGAACGCGCCGACACATAGAGCTGCGTTCCGCTTCGATCTCCGAAATCAATACGATAAAACGGGCGGAAGGCGTCGTATTTGTTATGGACGGTCCACTGGTCGTCACGCAGCGGACCCGAAATGCCAATTGGTGGACGGGCACTGAATGACCTAACAGCGGCGATCGCGATCGCCGCAGGAAGCGGGCCGAGCAGCTTACCCGACTCCGCACTGACAGAGACGACTGGACCGTCGGCCCGTGAGAGCACGTAGCGGGGCTGCCCAGCCACGCTGATGAGCCTGACACGCTCGATTGGCATACCAGCAGCCGCCGCCATGGCGGCAGCCGGTCCGATCCGCACCCGATGGAAGTCGATCCATTCGCCGTGGGCAATTTGCGCGCGCTCGGAAAGTGATGGAAATGGCACGAAGCACAACACCGCGCCGCTTGCGAACCACAGGACAAACATGAAGCCGATCCCGATACCGAGCCAGCGATGGGCGATGACGAGCGGCCTCGGTGGAACGAGCAGTACAGGCCTTCGGGTTCGCAGCCTTTCAACGACCGCATTCATAAATTATGCACCATACTCCGCAAGGACAACTTTTGCCGCGCATTTGGCCACACCCTCGGCGTCGCGAGTGCTTCCGCTACATCGTCATCAAATCACACGTCGAAAAGCTGTACCATTCGCTCGCAAAGCTCTTCGTCTATGACCGCTGAGGGTTCGGCCGCCGGCGGCGGCTCCGCCGGCATCGGTTAGAAGGCCGGGGGAGTCACACCCCCAGGCCCCTTGCAGAACCGTACGGGACAGTCTCCTGTCATACGACTCCAATAGCCCGACCGCCGGCGCGGTCACATGCACTCCAATGGATGGATAATCCTGGCTGCTTTCTGGCCATCCGCCATATCCGCAATAGCTGGGGCCCTCGTGCCGCTGAAGGTTGCGGGATTTACGGCGAAGCCAGCGCACCAGAGCTTCTTGGAAGTGAACCAAGACTCTGTGCAGCGCCGATTTGTAGAAGCGACCATAGTAGTTCAACCATCCGCACAGTGTCGGGTTGTACAGAAGGCCCGCCACCTGTCCAATCTGGCACAGGTTTGTCGCGAGAGCTTCCGGCTCCTGATCGTGCGCCGCATCTCACCACCACACCTTTTGAGCGCAGCTTTGAGGCTATTTGAGGCCCGCATTCCGCAAGCTGCCTCGGGGTCTTCTCCATCACTCATGCGGCACCGAGGCACGTGATTTTCATGAAGAATGGTCATGAGCTTCGATCGCGTCGCACTTAAAACTGATACTTCAGTTTGATCTCGAGCGTGCGCGGAGCGCCGGGCATCACCTCCAGCTGCTCGTAGGAGCTCGGATAGTAGATCTTGTTCAAGAGATTATCGATGTGCGCCGACAGCTGCAGCTGATTCGTCACATCTATCGACCCGAAGATCCTTAGGAGCGCATACGCAGGCAAGTAGAAATCCGTCCCCGTCTCCCCGAGACGGCTGCTCACGTAGTTGACGTCGCCCCCGACGGCCAACAACGCTCCCCTCACTGTGAAGGTGCGCATCAGCATGGCGTTGCCGCTGTTCTCCGGGATGTCGAGCAGCGGAGCACCCGCCGGGAGCGGCCGATCGAAGTCCGGGTCGAGCTCTGGAGATGCGATGAAAGCGTCTATGTAGGAATAGGAGAACCGGTATGCAAATCCCGCCGGAAGACGTCCGTGGATATCGAGCTCCACACCACGGCTCTCAGCCGAGCCGATGGCCAGCGCGTAGCCCGCGTTGATCGGGTCGGCCGTGAGCACGTTTGTCTTCTTCTCCTCGAACACATCGGCCGTGCCGCTCAGCCAACTCATGGGCGTTTCAAATTTCACACCCGTCTCGTAGGAGTTGGTGATCTCCGGCTTGAAGGGAACGCCCTGAAAGCTCGCGCCAGTGTTGGGCCGAAAGCCTTTGCTGTAGGTGGCGTAGAGTGACACGGCGTTCACCGGGGTAACCACGAGACCGGCATCGGGGCTCTCCGCCGTGTCCTTCTGGTATGTGGTCCGATCGGCGAGCCGGTTGAGGAGCGATTGCTGGAAGTCGTCGTACCTCACTCCCACGTGCAGCTTCCACTTCGCCGAGAGGTCGATCTGATCCTGGAAGTAGGTGCCCCAGTCCTGGTCCGTCTCCAGACTGCTCACGAACGGCGGCATCGGCGGCAGGACGCCGTAGACCGGATCGAACACATCGATGCCGTTCAGCTCTTCGATGGTCGAGGTCGGCGTGAACGGCGGCGGTCGGTAGCGTCCTTGGATCTCATCGTACGTGAAGTGATCGAAATCCGCGCCGAACAGAATGTGGTGAACCAGCGGACCTGTCGACACGCGGCCGGAGATTTCTCCGCGCGGCGCGAGATCGTTGGTGTGATAGAAGCGAGCAATGCGGCGGCGCGACAGAATGTCTCCCCCGTTGAGATACGGGTTGCGGTTTGCCGCCCCCTCGGGGTCCTCCCCGATCCCGTTGACCCAGCTCCTGAGCTGCCCGAACCCGAGCTGCAGTGTCCATCCGTTACGGTAGTCGTGCTGCAGATTCAGCTGGTGACTCATGGCATGCACCACCGTCGGTCCGTTGCCCGGGTCCCCGAGGAATGCCGAGATGGGAGTCACGCCGAGATCGCCGTTGCGGCCGACGACACCGCGGTCGAAGGGGATAGCCTCCCGGCTGTTATAAAGCGCATAAGAGAGTGTCGTTCGGTCACCAAGCCGCGCGAGCAGGGAGGGCGCCACATTGTACTTGTTCCACTTCACGGTATGGCGGAAGCTGTGTGAATTCTCGTACGCGCCATTGATGCGGCCGGCCAGCCATGAGGTGAGCGGCCCCGTCACGTCGCCCTCGGCGCGGTAGTCCTGATAGCTGCCGCCCGAGATCGCCGCGTATCCCTGCTCTTGGTCAAACTGCGGCTGCCGGGCAATGACGTTCACTGTGCCTCCGGGATCGCCGCGCCCGAACAGCGCCGAGTTCGGTCCCTTGACCACCTCGATGCGCTCGACACCCGACATGTCGAGGGGGCCTATGAAGCCACGGCCCCAGTTGAAGCCGTTGACGAGGAAGTTGCTCGGAACATTCTCGTTGCCCACAAAGCCGCGGATCGCGTATTCGTCCCAGAGGCCGCCGAAGTCGTTCTGCTGGGCGAAGCCGCTCACCATGCTGAGGGCATCTTCAAGTGTGTTTAATCCCTCTTGCTGGAGAAGGCTGGCCGGTACCACCTGCACGCTTTGCGGCAACTCCTCGAGCGGGGTCGCACCACGGTAGAACTCCTGCTGAGCGGTGACCACTACCTGCTGCAACGTGGAGTCTGAATCTGCCCCGAAACCTGTCTGCACGCCGAGGAATCCCGCAGCTGTGATCACAACCATCTTGCGAAGATATTGCATGGGCACTGAAATCCCCCTCTTACGTTATAGCCGTTCCGGCGGTGGCCGAACCGGGCCCGGACGTGCCCGGAGTGCCGATCTTCTGTTTACAATCCGAGTGCCCTCCCTGGGCCATCGCATTGGACCTCTCTCCTGTCGCAGCCGGCAAGAATCCGCCGATATCCGTGCCAAATTTCTAGATCCCGGTTGAGTATCTCGACGTCGGTGGCACTCGTCCAATTCAATGTCACCGGGGACCCATAACCGCAGGTTTGGCGATTAGTATGCGCATTCGTGCATTCGCCGGTGCCGGGTCAATGATGATGCACGGCTCATGACAGGCGTCGTGGGGTAACGGTCCGGTCCAGGCGCGTTGACTGGCTCAGACCGCTGGAGATTGGAGCCAGTAGAGGATGACTACTGCGCAGATTCCGAAAATGAGGTACAGCGCCAGGTAGAAGCCAATACGCGGCCAGGAAAACTGAGAGCCGCTAGTTCGAGCTTCAATTGCAAGTGAAAGCGAGCTGCTCAACGCGGGGGTCGCTGAGCCGCTCTCCGAGCACCGTTAGCTCTTCTATTCGATCTATAGGGACTTCTGCCTTCTCGATGCTTTGCGCCGCGCAACCCTTTTTCACGGCTCAGGTGACGACGCTACGACGTATGGGCATCCCGCTTGCCGTCTTGCCCGTCTTGAGTCGCTCGAGGTGCCGAGCCCAGGTCTCAAGAGCCTGACGCTTCTCAGCCATGTAGTCGTGTCGGTCATAGTGGCGAGTCTGCACGCCACCAAGGCCGTGGGACTGTACCTGAGCGCGAACATCGCTCGAAACCCCGAGGCTCGCCAGCATGGTCTCGCACGTCCTTCGGATATCTCGGAGCTGGAACAGTTCGCGCACCTCCTTTGCGGTCGCCATCTCGGCAGCGATCCCCCGAACTAGAACGGAAACGGTCTCAATTCGCATTATCGTCCGACCGTCGGTCGAGAAGAGCGGCTCTCCCTCCTGGAGAGCCTTAAGGCGGCGCTCGAGGATTCGCGCCGCGTCTGTCGTTAGCGGTACCACATGCACTCGCGGCTGCCTGCGAGCACCCTTCGAATCGTAAAGTCCGATGTGCCCTGCGGACAAATCGACGTCGACAGCGCGTGCACGCAGAAGCTGCACTGGGCGCTGTCCGCCCAGGAGGACACAGAGCTGAATCGCATGCTTGGACACGGATTCCGGAATCGCGTCCAGCCGCTTGAGGAAGCCTGCCAGTTCCGGTCCAGAAAGGGTCCGATTGCGAGCGCGCGAGAACTGAGCGAGAGCGCCGACGCCGGCGAGTGGGTTTGCTTCGATAGCGAAGGTACGTAGCTCCAGGGGGATCGATGGATCAGTCCGGGAGCGAATCGCGAGCGAATACGCTGCCCGCAGGTAAGAACGCAGCTTCGCCGCAGTCCGACCCTTCCCGGTCTCCGTCAACGTCCCGATGACGCGGACGAAGTCGTCAATGGACACTTCGGCTGCCTTTCGCGACGCGACCTCGGGGGCGGCCCGGAACACGTGCGCCGCAAAAATGCTATTCACATCCCTGGCGCACTGCTTGCCGGACCGTTCGAGGTGTGCAACGTAAGCTTCGAGGAGTTGCCTCAGGGAGGAACGTTGCGCCGATTCCACGGCCCTCCTTGCCTTCTCTTCGGCTTCCCGGCGAGCCTGTTCCTGGGAGGCGCGTTGCTGCGCGCAATGCGCGTGCAAATCGGTGATGCCCGATCGGTAGAGTCGACTCAGCTCGGCCGCCTTATCGCGAGCCATAGGCAGCGACAGGCCGCGAACTCCATTTTGGTCGAATGGGCCCAGAGGGAGGTAGCGCTTGCGCTCCTTGTGCCCGTCCCGAACGAAGTACTGGAACAGGAACGCCACGCCGTCCTTCGCGATGCGCGCTACGAGCCGCCCACCGCCCCGCTGCCCACCATCCGAAAGCCACCGGTCCCGATCGTGCCATTTGGTCCGAAGCGCCGTCGTCGTGAGCATGAGCTTCCCCGGTACTTGCCTAGGCCCGGAACTAGCTGCCTGAGATCTGTCTGAGCTTGCGCAACCGGCTACTCGTTGCAGTTACGTTGCAGTAGCGTACTGCATGGCCCTCGCCGCGTCTAGACTCCGATAGACCGTTTTCCTATTAATTCAATGTGTTAGTGAACAAGCGCGAACAGCGATAGACGGCCGTGAACCGGATTTATCGGACTGTTAATCCGTTGGTCGTTGGTTCGAGTCCAACCCGGGGAGCCATTTCTCTTTCGTTTCAAGGTGTTATAAGCAAAACATCACCTTGTTTCTACACGATGAAATCGAGGCCGCGGCCGCACACCCGCCTGCAAGCAATGCTCGAAGCCCTACTGGCGTGCAAGTGGATCTCTTGACGCCCGGCGATCTCTGAAATCCTCCCTGCCGGCTAAACGGTCTTCACCGGTCTTCACCGGACGGTGACCCAGATATAGCACTCAATCGGGCGCGCAACCCCCCCGTGCCAATATGAGCTGAGACACCTGCCTGGGGCTATTTAAAGTACAGGCAGATCCAGACATGACCGAGAATGGGATAGATTCGTTGATCAGTGCACAGGTGAGTTCTGCTGCGGGGGCTGCTCCGCAAGGAGCCCGAAGGGCGACTGAAGGGGCAGCCCCCGCAGGGCGCGCTCCGGACCCGGAGGTGGTGGCGACGGCCAAGCGGCGACGATTCTCAGGTAGCGAGAAGCGGCGGATTCTGGCCGAGGCCGACGCCTGCAAGAAGCCCGGGGAGCTCGGCGCACTCCTGCGTCGGGAGGGCGTGTATTCCTCGATGCTCTCGACCTGGCGCAAGCAGCAAGAGCGGGCGGCCGAGGAGGCATTGGCGCCGCGGCGTCGTGGGCGCAAGCCCGATCCCACGCGTGGGGATCGCGAACGCATCGCGCAGCTCGAGCGGGAGAAGGCGCGGTTGGAGCGCGAGCTCGCCCAGGCGCGGTTGATCATCGATGTCCAAAAAAAAGTTTCCGCCTTGCTCGGGATTGCGCCGGCGGACTCGACGGACGAGAAGTGATCGAGGCGTTCGATTCGCTGCGCTCGGGTCTGGCCGTCTCGGTGGCGTGCCAGGCCCTCGGCGTACCGCGCGCATCGATCTATCGGTCGCGACATCACCACGGCAGTGTTGCCGTGCGCGCAGCCGCCGCACGGCCGCGACCGCCGCTGGCCCTCAGCGAGACTGAGCGCGAGCGGGTGCTCACCGTGCTCAACAGCGAGCGATTCGCCGACATGGCCCCGGCAGCCATCTACGCGACGCTGCTCGACGAGGGCCAGTACCTGGCCTCGGTGCGCACCATGTATCGGCTGCTCGCCGCCGAGGGTCAGAGCCTGGAGCGGCGTTGCCAGCGGGCGCACCCGGTGTACGTGAAGCCGGAGCTGTTGGCCATCGGCCCGCGGGAAGTCTGGTCGTGGGACATCACGAAACTCAAGGGGCCGGTGCGCTGGAGCGTGTATCACCTGTACGTGATCCTCGACATCTTCAGCCGCTACGTGGTCGGGTGGATGGTCGCGCTGCGCGAGGCCGCCGAGCTCGCCGAGCAGCTCATCGCCGAGACGATCGCCAAGCAGCAGATCGCCCCCGGCACCCTCACCCTGCACGCCGATCGCGGCACGAGCATGCGCTCGAAGCCGGTCGCGGCACTCCTGGTAGACCTGGATGTTGCCCGCACCCACAGCCGTCCGCATGTCTCGGATGACAACCCATACTCGGAGTCGCAGTTCAAAACTCTCAAGTACCGACCCGAATTCCCCGAGCGCTTCGGCTCCCTCGAGGACGCCAGGGCTCACTGCCAACGCTTCTTCCACTGGTACAACCTCGAGCACCGGCACAGCGGCATTGGTCTCATGACTCCGCATGCCGTCCATCACGGCACCGCACAGACTCTGCAGGCCCAGCGCGCCCAGACCCTGCAGCTTGCCTACTCGGCCCAGCCCCTGCGATTCAAGGGCCGCTTGCCGCAACCGCCGGCGTTGCCTGCCGCAGCCTGGATCAACCCACCGAAGGAGACTTCCGCACTCGATACCCACACCGCTTGCTCTCTAATTTCCGTCAACCGGGTGTCTCAAAGTGATTGACACGTTCCGACCGCATCGAAAGGCAAACGTCGCCGTCAAGTGCGTTTCAGCGCCCGGTAGACGATCTCCTGCGCAACGACCTCCGGCGGTCGCATGTTCATCATGCTTCGTTGTCGGTGCGTCATGGAGACAAAGGTGAGGTCGTTCTCCGGTGACGACTATCAAGTCGGCGGAGGAAAAAACCCTCCCGCCTCGATGATATCGACCATCACTTGCCAAAGTGAGCGCGGGCGCGGCAACCGGGCTCTCTCTGGCTGAGAGATCGCCGATGAATCCACATTCCGCTGCGGTACATCGAGCCGGTGAATCGTTGCTCGCGCAACGCGCGCCTCACCGTCGTCTGGACGCCTTGGACGCGCGGACTGCAAGACGAAACGATTGCGGGTCATAGCCGAAAGCGAATTGCTTGACGGACGGGTTGCGATTGCGCATTATCTTCCACGGAAGATTATATACCTCCGGCGTCGTGCGGAGGAAGTGCAATCGGCGGTGGCCGATTTTTCGGACTCCGATTGGGGCGAGGCTCAATGACATACTTCCGGTTCGCGCCGCGCGAGGCCCGGCCGACTGCAAGCGTCTCAGCCGAGGCCGCTCCGCACGTCGTGGGCGCAGGTGCGCGCTTGGACCGGCTCCCCGCAAGCGCGATTCACCGCAGTCTCCTCTGGATCGTGGGGCTCAGCGTCTTTTTCGATTTCTTTGACGCCTCCATGGCCGGCGGGCTGGTCGGCGGCCTTCTCAGCAGCCACTGGTCTACGCTATCGGCCAACACACTCTTTCTCGCCGCTACCGGCGCCGGTGGCGTTCTCGGCAACCTAGGCATAGGCCACCTCGCAGATCGGTACGGCCGTCGCTCCGCTCTACGCGCCAGTTTGCTGCTGGTCGGATTGACAACCCTGATTTCCGCAGGCGCTCCATCGATGTCGTGGCTCATTGCCCTGCGGTTCCTTTCCTGCGTGGGCATATCCGCAATACCGACAGTGGGTTTCTGCTTGCTGGCGGAGATCCTGCCGCCCGGCACTCGCGGAACGTGGAGCACCTTTGGCGGCGCCGTGGCGAATTCGGCAACCGTGTTTGCCTCACTCGCCGGGTACTTGCTCATTCCATCGGGCGCATGGCGCTGGATGTTCGTCATACCGGGAATTGCCAGCCTCGCGCTCTGGCGAATCAGCCGTCGCATGCCCGAATCTCCGAGGTGGCTCGAGGCTGTCGGCCATACCGGGCAGGCGGAGCTCACCCTGCGTCACATCGAGAGTGCAGTCGCGAAGTCTTCGGGGGGCGTTCTGCCCCCTATCCGGGAGCCCGCCGATGCGCCCACCGTCCAATTCGCCTCGGCCCGCTCCTTCTTGCGGCGCCCGATGCTCGGCCGTCTGCTTTTCGGCATAACCATCGCCTTGGGCGCGAATGTCGCGATCGCAGCCTTCCTCACCTGGTTACCCACCATGCTGCTCCGGGAAGGCTTGACGATTTCCAGCTCGCTCGGCCGGAACCTGTTGATCACGGCGGGCACGCCTTTCGGCGCGCTGCTCGGCGCATTGCTTGCGGACCGACTGGGGCGTAAGCGAGGACTCGTCTCGGTCGCGGCCGTGGCGATCGTGTTGTCGCTCTTCTTCGCAACCGCGATCACGGGGTGGGTGTCGATTCTCGCTGGGTTTGCGCTCCTCACCGCGATGGCATTCGTTGTGAACGTCATCTATGCGGTCTACCTGCCGGAACTGTTCCCGACGACGCTGCGCGTGCAGGGAACTGCGATTGCCGCGGCGATCACCAAGATCGCATTCATTGCGTTGCCGTTCGCCATGGCCGGGCTGCTCAAATCGGGAGGACCGACAGCGGCGATGTTGCTGATCGAAGTATCCCTCGCGGTGGTCACACTGACCGTTGCATCGTTCGGGTCCGAGACCGCATACCACTCTCTCGAGGTGACGAGCGCCATCGATCGGGATTCAAACCGCTCGAGACGGCGCCGAGAGCAGCAGTGAAGAGCCTCGCGGTATGACAAAGCTTCGCGCTCCGGGCACGGGTGCCGACCGACTGCATTCGTCGCATTGGGGGACGTTCCTCGTGACGAGAGACGGCGACCGCATCAACGTCCGTCCCAATCCTCTGGACCCCGATCCATCTCCGATCCTTCGGAACCTGGCCGACGCCCCCCGCCACCCGTCAAGAGTGGCGCGGCCGGTCATCCGGCGCGGATGGTTGGAGCATGGCCCCCGCCCCGATGTCGCGCGGGGCAGCGAGGAATATGTTCCTGTCAGCTGGAAGGATGCCCTGGACCTGGCGGCCGCGGAATTTGCTCGCATAAAACGGGAATACGGCTGCCAGGCAATCTTCGGAGGCTCTTACGGGTGGTCCAGCGCTGGCAGGTTTCATCATGCACAGAGCCAGATACATCGCTTCCTCAATTGCCTCGGGGGCTACACCGCCTCTGTCAATACCTACAGCGCGGGCGCGGCCGAGGTCATATTGCCGCATGTGATGGGCTCGTACGAGTGTGCGCGATTCGGCGCGACGTGGCCGGACATCATCGCCGCGACGGAGCTCATCGTGGCCTTCGGCGGCATGCCGCGGAAGAACTCCAATGTCGGTCCGGGTGGCATCGGTCGGCACGAGATCAGGGCCTCGCTGGCGGCGGCGCGGGCCAGGGGCACCGAATTCGTGCTCGTAAGCCCCATTCGGGATGACCTGCCCGCGGAGGTGTCGCCCGAGTGGCTCCCGGTGTTACCCGGTACCGATGTCGCCCTGATGCTTGGGATTGCCCATACCCTCATCGCCGAGCAGCTTCATGACCGGACCTTTCTGCAGCGATATTGCGTAGGTTTCGACAGGTTCGAGGCTTATGTCCTCGGTCATACGGATTCCGAGGCGAAATCGGCGGAATGGGCCACCGCGATCTGCGGTATCGGCGCAGAGCGGATTCGGGCCCTGGCGCGTCAGATGGCGCGCCGGAGGACTCTCGTGTCGGTCAGTCATTCCCTGCAGCGTGCCGAGCACGGCGAGCAGCCCGTCTGGCTCGGAATGGTCCTGGCGGCAATGATCGGGGCGATCGGAATCAGGGGCGGAGGCTATGCGTACTCGCTGGGAGCTTTCGCGCAGGTTGGCAGGCCCAGGCCCATCGTGTCACCCCCGCCGCTGCCTCAGGGGCGCAATGGAGTCAACACCTTCATTCCCGTGGCGCGCATTGCGGATATGCTGCTCAACCCTGGTGGCACTTGCGACTACAACGGTAGAACACTGATCTATCCGGATATCCGACTGATACATTGGGCAGGGGGCAATCCATTCCACCATCACCAGGACTTGCGCCGGCTGCGCGGCGCCTTCTCCAGGCCGGACACGATTATCGTGCACGAGCCGTTCTGGACCTCTACGGCGTGTCACGCGGATATCGTGTTGCCGTCAACGATCACGCTGGAACGGAACGACATTGGTGGTGTGTCGAGCGACAATTTCGTAATCGCCATGCACCAGGCCATCGAGCCTTACGCCGATTCCAAGGACGATTACGAGATCCTTTCGGAGCTCGCGCGCCGGCTCCATGTGGAGTCGGCGTTCACGGAGGGCCGATCCAGTCGCGAATGGATACGACACATGTACGGCCAACTGCAGGCTTCGTTGATGCAAGCAGGTTACTCGGCGCCGGAATTCGAGGAATTCTGGGCAGCGGGCGAGCTCGAGCTTCCAACCCGGGCGGAGGACGTCTTGCTGCGCTTTCGAGCCGACCCGGAGTCGGCTCCGCTCAATACGCCGAGCGGTAAGCTGGAGATCTACTCAGAACGGATCGCGACATTCGGGTACGCCGACTGCCCCGGGCATCCCGTCTGGATCGCTCCCGATGAGTGGCTCGGCGCGCCGGGCGAGAGACCCTACCCCCTTCAGCTCGTTGCGAATCAGCCGCGGGGGCGGCTCCACAGCCAGCTGGACTTCGGCGCCTTTAGTCGGGAGACCAAGATCGACGGCCGCGAAATCATGCGCATCCACCCGTCGGATGCCGCAGCTCGGGGCCTCAGCGATCGCGATGTGGTCAAGGTATTCAATCTCCGTGGCGCGTTCCTCGCCGTAGCGCAGCTGACCCTGGAAGTGAGGCCCGGAGTGGTACAGGTGCCGACCGGTGCATGGTACGATCCGGTCCGAGAGTCGGGCGGGGACGAGGAGGTCTGCGTCAACGGAAATCCCAATACCGTGACGAGGGACGTCGGGACTTCGCGTTTGGCCCAGGGTTGCACCGGCCAACTCTGCCTCGTGGAGGTCGTCAAATTCGTCGGCAAGCCGCCGCAAGGTCGGGGGCACCGGGCGCCCCGCCTGGCTGCAAGAGCATGACCCTCAGTCTCGGATCCGTCGGCGTTCCGAAGCGCGATCTCGACTGAGTGCGATATCATCTCGGCCGACTGACGGAGGGTTTGCGTATGGCCACAGCCGAAATCCGGCCACTCAGCCACGCCGCGGACGTCGCCACGACGTGGAAGCGGGAGCGGCCGGATCTGGATTTAACCGGCTTTCTTCTTTCGATCTATGTCATGCGGCTCGGAAGAGTGATGGAAGACACCTACGACCGGATGTGTCGCAGCCGATTTGGCATCAGCGGCGCCGATATGCGCGTATTGTTCGCCCTGCGCAGGGCGGGAGAGCCCTTCAGCAAGCGCCCCACCGATTTATATCGCGCCCTTCTCGTCACATCCGGCGCCATTACCAAGCAAGTGGACCGGCTCAGCAAGCTCGGTTTCGTGCAACGGTTGATCGCCGATGTGAACTCCAAGAGCAATCTTGTGAGGTTGACCTCCAAAGGACTCAAAACCGCGAACACTGCTTTCGAGTCCCTTGCGAAGGAGTCGATCATTGCACAGGCGATCGAGTCTCTGTCAGCGCCGCAGCGGACATCGGCATACGCATTTTGCGAGCACATGCTGCAGCAGCTGGAACTGCTGTCTCAAGAGGCACCCGCGACGAGCGCGCACCCGGCCAAGGCACGCAGACCTCCACGTCGCGCACGCGCGTCGCTGGAAAGATCAGGTCGGCGGGTCTGAGGCCACCGTCTGATTGACTCGCATTCGAGGCAGCTTGCCGGCGATCGTCAAACCGCCATCAACGGTAATCACCTGTCCCACGACGTGCCTGGCCAGGTCGGAGGCAAGAAATAGAATGGCTGCGGCCATCTCGGCCGGCACCGCCGCCCGCCCAATGGGGATCGTTCGGTCGATCTCCGCCCAGTTGGCCTCGTCCAGCAACCTGAGAAGCCTCGGGGTCCGGGTGAATCCCGGCGAAATCGCGTTGATCCGAATATGTTGCGGCGCATACTCGAGAGCTGCAGCCTTCACCATATGGTGCTGCGCAGCCTTCATCGCCCCGTAGGCGGTCTCGGCGGGCACACACAGATCTCCCGAAACCGAGCCCACGAATATCATCGGGCCGCCGCCCGCCTTCGCCAGGCATGGAGCGCCCACCTGCAGGGCGAGGAATACGTGGCGCAGCACGACATCGAACTGCCAGTACCAGTCGCTATCGGTGAAGGACGCCAGGGGCTTCAGCCTGGCTTCGCCGACAATATCGACGAGGCCGTTCACCGCTCCAAGCTCTGCGCATGCCGCAGCAAACATGCCCGTGACTTCCTCGCGCTTCGTCGCATCGCATGTCCACGGCAGGCCACCCACCTCCCCTGCGACCGCCTCGGCGAGCTGCGCATCGCGATCCACACAGAATATTCGCGCACCCGCCTGCGCCAGCGCGTGAGCCGTCTGACGCCCGATTCCCTGTCCGGCTCCGATGACTATGAAGCCTCTGCCGTCGAGCCTCGCCAGCGCCATATAGTCAGGAACTTCATCCGGATGCGGCTTGGTCACGACACACCTCGCAAGCGACTCACTCCAGCGGTTGACTTTCCGGACCACTCCCGGTCGCGCTCCGCTCACCGCGGCTCTCGCGCAGCAGACGGCGGATCACCTTTCCTGTAGCGGTGAGCGGCAGCCGGGCGGCGAACTCGATGATACGTGGGTATTCGTGGGCGGAAAGCCGTTTCTTGACGAAGCTGCGGATCTCCTCGGCCAATTGCGGCGTGGGCGCGAAGCCGCCGGCCAGCACGATGACCGCCTTGACGATCTCCGTACGAATGGGATCTGGAACCCCGACGACCCCCGCCATGGCAACCGCGGGGTGGCGCGACAGGCAGCTCTCAATCTCGCCAGGGCCGATCCGATACCCCGCGCTCGTGATGATATCGTCATCCCGCCCGATGAATTTCGTATAGCCGGCTTCGTCCTGAATCCCTACATCACCGGTGATGAGCCAATCTCCGGCGAACTTTGCCCGGGTCGCAGCCTCGTTGCCCCAATAGCCGAGGAACATCACCGGGTCCGGACGCTCGACCGCGATGTGGCCCGCTGTGCCGTGAGGAATCGCGCGGCCGTCATCATCGACGATTCGCACGACGTGGCCCGGTATCGGCGTGCCGGTCCACCCCGCCCGTGCTGGCGGCAATCCCTCACCGTTTCCCAGCACCAGATTGCACTCGGTCTGCCCATAGAACTCGTTGATAGTCAGTCCGAATGTCTCCCGTCCCCACTCGATGAGGTCCACGCCGAGACTCTCGCCACCACTCGCCACGGTGCGCAGGCTGAGTTCCGGGTGCGTGGCGCCTGACTGACGGAGCAGGCGAAGCGCGGTCGGCGGCATGAACACGTTCCGGACGCGACAGCGGGCCATGAGGCCCAGCGCCTCAGCCGGGTCGAATTTGCCAGACCGATATGCGACGACCGGGACACCGTGATGCCACGAAGGGAGCAAAACGTCCAGGAGACCGCCGATCCACGCCCAATCCGCCGGCGTCCAGAAGCGATCTCCGGGCTGCGGGAAGCCGTTATGCGGGAACTCGACTCCGCGCAAGTGTCCCAGCAATACACGGTGTGCGTGTAACGCACCCTTCGGGTTTCCCGTCGTTCCCGACGTGTAGATGATCAGCGCTGGATCGTCAGCCAATGTCCGCTCGGGCTCGAAGCGATCGGCAGCCTGCTCGAGTTGGCTGCGAAAATCCACCGCTCCCAAGGTCTCCCCGTCGACACAGTAGATCCGCCGAAGCGCAGGCAGCCGCTCCCGGATCCGCGCAATCTTGGACAGCCCTTCGAGGTCGCACACGATTGCCGCCGCAGCGCAGTCGCGCAACCGGAAGTCCAGTGCCTCTTCCCCGAAGAGCGTAAAGAGGGGCACTGCGATCATGCCGCACAAATAGATCGCGATGTGGGATACGGCAGCCTCGTGGCGCTGAGAGAGAATGATGGCCACACGCTCGCCGCGCCGAAATCCATGCGCGCGAAAAGCATTCGCGGCCCGATTGGCCAGCTTGCCGATATCGCCAAAGGAGAAGAGCCGCCTCTTCCCGTCCGCACTAATTTCAACGAGCGCGAGCTTCTCTGAGTCCTGCCGAATCGCAACGTCGACGCCGATGTTGAATACCCGCGGTATGGCAGCCCGTGGGCTGCCACGACCCGTCACGTGTGCTTTTGTGCTCATGACGCCAAGTTTCCTGCCAGGCTACTGCCGCGCCAGGACGTTGCGAATCGCCGCCGCTGCGTGCAGCTGAGCCACCTCCGCCTCCGCTACCAGCCCGCGCATCCCAAAAAACGTATGGAACATGTGCGCGTACCGAACGTGCGTCGCAGCAACGCCGGCCTCGAGCAGACGACGGTGATAGGACTCGGAGTCATCGCGAATCGGGTCATCCTCGGCCGATACGATCAGTGAAGGCGGTAGACGCTCGTGCGAGGCGGCGCGGAGCGGAGAGAGCCGCCAGTCCTCGGCGCTCACGATAGTGCCGAGACCGTACGTCCGGTAGGCATGCAGCACATCACGTTTGCTCTGCAGGTAGCCGGTCGCGAACCGATCAAGCGACGGGCAGCCCAAGCCCGCGTCGACGGGAGGGTAGACCAGAACTTGAAGTGAAATGGCCGGTCCGCCGGCGTCACGCGCCATCAGGCACACCACTGCAGCCAGATTTCCTCCGGCAGATTCGCCCAGTACCGCGAGTCTTCGAGTATCGATACCGATGGTCTCGCCCTGAGAGGCGACCCACCGCGTCGCATCCCAGGCGTCCTCGATTGCGGCCGGAAACGGGTGTTCCGGCGCCAATCGATATCCGACGCTGACAACCGCTGCGCCGGAATCCACCGCCAAGTACCTGGAGGTCGAATCAAAGCTTGCGATATCGCCCATCAGCCAGCCGCCGCCGTGAAACACCACGACCACTCCCTGCGCGCTCCGGGGTGTGTAAACCCGCAATGGAATCCCACCATGCGCGCTCGGCGCCACCAGATCGCGAACTTCATCAACGCGCGGTCCCGGCGGGCGGCTGGCGGTGCGCGCGGTAATCCATGCCCGCGCTTCCGCCACACTGCACTCGGCGATGCTGATGGGGCTCTGGGGTGAGCCGAGGAGCGAACGCAACTTCGGATGGAGGAATCCCTGGCTCACCCGAGACTCCTCAAGGTTTGCCCCGCTCGCCCTTCAGCTCATGACTCGGCATGAGACCGCGCCAGGCTCCGCGCTCCCTCTCCGAGAGATATGTATCCACCGCGCCCACGTCCGTCAGGTCCTCCGGAAGGCTGATTTCTTCGCCCTTCTCGAGGGCCCCCGCCGAACGCAGCAGCAGTTTCCGTAGGCTGGCTACCGCCCGATCCGACGCAACGAGATGCTCTCTCGAGCGGTCGACGACCGGCCCCATCGAGAGCGACATCACCGCGTCCTCCTGCTCCAGTCCCCGCAGGCCGGTCCAGTTGGACCTCATTTGCGCGCGATTCTGCCCAAAACGGGTTTCCCAACTCGCGCGAAAGCCGCAGTCCTCTTCCGACCAGTACCGTGGATCGTCGATCCCGAGAATTGAAATCACGCGGGCACGGTCCACTGGGTTTCGGCCGTAGACGACGATGAACGTACTGGTATGCTCGTAATCTGCGGGAGTCTCGAAGACGATGAAGGACGTCGTCGCTGACGGAATGATCCTCGTCGACGGCATGATAAACGGAACGACGCGGACGTTCAGACGTCCCGGTGCGTCCTGCGCGGTCGAAGCACGACGAAAGGCCGCGTAATAGAAGCCGAAGTCCGTCTCGGATACCTCGAGCTCCGGATCGTTGTCGTGAACTGAGAGTGCACCCGGATGGTCGGCCTCCGGATTCGGTGAGAACTCCGAGTTCATCCACCGAGGGTGTGCGGCATCACTATGCAGGATACCCACGTGTGAGCTATCGAAACCTCCCTCTGTGAGCTGCAAGTAGTTGCAGTCCACGTCAATGCGCACCACTACGCGGTTCGACGCCGGCGCGTCCATGAAAGCGTAACGCGTGAAAGGCGGCTCACTCCGGGCGGTCCCCAGGTACGCCCAGACGATCCCGCCTTCTTCGCGCACCGGATAGGAGCGAGCCGCGAGGCGATCCCGGACCCCGGAGCGGGAGCAGTTCGGAGCGTCCAGGAGCTTCCCTTCGCAATCGAACTTCCACCCGTGATACAGGCAGCGGATTCCCCCCTGCTCGACGCGCCCCAATGCGAGCGAGGCTCCCCGGTGCGGACAATACTCGTCGAGCACTCCCACCGCACCCTGGGAGTCACGGAATGCGATCAGCCGTTGCCCCAGAAGTCGCACACGCAGAGGATCACTGTCCAGGTTCTGGATCTGAGCCGAGGTGCACACCGGTAACCAGAACCGCCTGAATACCTCACCCATGGCCGTTCCCGGCTCTACGCGACACACCCGCTCGTTCTGCTCTTTGCTCAACATTCACGCGCCCTCAATTCAGCCAGTGTTGTCTCGGACCGCGAATATGGCGATGCAGCCGAACTGGCACGCGGACGTCCGGGCTTGCGGTGCAAATGGAACGTAGGCTCTGTCGGTGCTCGGATCGACGGCAACGCTGTGCGCGAACGCCTGCGTTGACGCGATTGACACCCTATACGGCGGCCGTGCGTCTACTGCCGCGAGAATCGGGCCGCCCTGGTTCCCCTGCGCCGCAATGTAGTATCGGTCGTCACCGGGGTTGTACCACACCTGGTCGGATCCCGAGATTCCCCCGATCTCATGAACGATCGCGCCGCTGCGGGTGTCCATGATGATCGCTTGCGGACGAAACGCCCAACGCTTCGCATCAGCCCCTTCCAGCTCAACGGAGCCCAGACAGCCTATGAGCATGGTCCGGTCGTTGGCACGCGAGTCCAATGCAATCCCCGAAGGCCGGCATCCGTCCACCGGGAAACTAGATACGACCTTCCGTGTGCGCGGGTCGATGACTGCCACGGCCCCCCTCGATAGATCTCCTTTGAGCTCCCTGAGAAGCAGATAGAACATCCCATTGGCCGGGGACCAGGCTGACGCCTCGAGCTCCCCCGTCACTTCCGGGAACACGATTCGCCCGACAACCCGGTGACCGCGCTTCGTCGAAATCAACGTCGCGAAGCGGGGACTATCGTCCGGGTTTGTCACCAGGACCAGGCGGTCGTTTGCATCGTACGCCACGGTGTCGCAGCGAGCGGCTCCCCCGGTCGCGATCGCATCAACGACCTTCCGTGTCTGGAGATCGGCCACCCGCACCGTACTATTAGCGTCCGATGCCCATACCTGGTTTCCAATCGTGATCACGCCGGTAGGGCCGACGTGCGCATAACCTGGCGGCGTGCGCCCGCGGAAACCTCCTATTCGGAACATAAAGCGTCCCGTCGTCGCGCGGAACACATCGATCGCGCGGTTCGAGACATCGCTTACCAGATATAGGTTGCGCTTCGCATCAACATAGCTCAGGTCGAATTCGCCGAACGGCTGTCGCGCGGACGAGTTGGGCACCTGCGCAGTTCCAATCCGCTTCAGCTGCCCCTCCCCAGCCCGCACGGCGACCGGCGCTGCGATCACGGCGATCATGAAGACGCATCCGATCAGTCTCAGCCGGTCGAAGAAGTCGCTGGTTCGAGCTCTCATCCCGCCACCTCACGTCGCACGAGTAATCTTCCGTGGAAGATACTATAGGCGCCGGTAGGGCACGGGTCAAGAACTGCCGCGCGCCGCATCGCGGGCTGCCGTGCGGGTATCAGTTTCGCAATATCTTCTCTGGAAGATCAGCGCCTTAACCGCTACTCGGCATAAACTTGGGGTTCACGCTTGACGAAACTCGCTCTTTGCGCCACTATCTTCCACGGAAGATCACTAGGAACATCGCGCTACAATGCTGAGCCCGCATCGAGAAGGGCCGCACCGCCCAAAGGGCGGGACCTGGGGAAGCCGTTCCTGCACAGGGCGGATTGATCAGCCGAGAATCGCATAGGTGCTGCACAACCTGGAGACCCTGCGTGAACAGTCTCGCACGCCACAGCCACATATTCGCGCCACTCATCGCCGCGGGCGCCGCTTTCGGTTCCTCGCATCACGTGCTCGCGGCCGATTCCACCCAACTATCGGAGATCATAGTCACGGCGACCAAAACGGGAGCGGAACCGCTCATGAAGGTCCCGGTCGCGATACAGGCGATCTCAGGGTCGCAGCTGCAGCAGCAAGGCTCGGTCGACTTCAACGACTACTTTCGGGAAGTCCCGGGTCTTTCCGTGTTCGATCAAGGCCCGGGAGACAAGCGCTACATCATCAGGGGCGTCAATGCCGCCGGGGCGTCGCCGGTTGGCCTCTTCCTGGATGATGTCATCTTCACGGGCGACAATGCAGGTGATGGCGGCGGACGGGAGCCGGATCTGCGCCTGTTCGACATAGACCGCGTCGAGGTGCTCAAGGGGCCTCAGGGAACGACCTTCGGCTCGAGCTCCCTGTCCGGGGTCCTCCGTTACATTACCAACAAGCCCCAATTGGATTCGTTCGAACTGGATCCGAGAGTCGCCCTCACCAGCCAGAAATATTCGGAGGGGATCGGCGCAAACGGCGATGTCGCCGTGAACATACCGGTGGTGCCCGGGTCATTCGCGCTGCGGATAGCGGGATATGGCTCCGACGAGCCTGGGTTCATCAACGACAAGTTCCAGAATGGGGTCAACGATGATCATACGTGGGCGGGCAGGATAATGGGCCGCCTGCAGGCCACGGATTCGCTACTGATCGACTTCATGTACATGTATCAGGATACGCATACCGACGGCGACTGGCACTACGATACGGTCGACTACTTCGGCAATCCATTGCCGAGGTTCACGCAGGCAAATCTGGCACGGACCGGCTTTCCCGACAGAATGGAGCTCGAGGAGCTGTCCCTGCAGCAGAAATTTCAGTCCGGTACCTTCAGTCTCGCTTTGTCGGGGACCGACCGTTACACGGATCTGGTCCGGGACACCTCGCAGGGCAATGCGCTTCTGCTCGGGCCCGACGATCCGGCCGCGAAGGGCGTGCTGTCCATCATCGCGGAACCGCAGAGCCGCAGTCTTTACAGCGTGGAGGGACGTTTCGCCTCCAGTCTCAGCGGGCCCCTGCAGTTCCTGGTTGGAACATACGTGCAGTGGGAATACCAGGACCAGGGACAGTATATCTATCCTACGAATAGCGCCGGTTACGTAGATCCTTCATGGGGTATCTATTTTGGACCGATCACGTTCATCGACTTATCGCGGACTCACATCAACGAGCAGGCCGTTTATGGAGAGCTGACCTGGAGCGCAACCGATAAACTGAAGCTGACCGCGGGTGTGCGCGGCTTCAGATTCGAGAACAGCTTTCAGCCGAATGAGCCTATCGCCTTCGGGGGCGCCCCCGGGCCTGGCGTGGGTGGCAAGACCACGTCGAATCAAACGTCGGCAACCGGGCGTTTCAACGCGTCCTACTCCTTCACAGGAGACATCTTGGCTTACCTGCAGATCGCGCAAGGCTATCGCCCTGGCGGCTCCAACGATCAGATCGGCGCTTCCATTGAGAACGCCATCATTCCAGCGGGCTTCAAGTCCGACAAGCTGATCAATTACGAGCTCGGCTACAAGCAGGCTGCTTGGGGGCGTCGCTTGCGCTTGACCACGGACGTGTACTACATAGACTGGAAGGACATTCAGGAGCAGCTGCAGCAACCGGTTCCCGGGCTGTCGGACGCGACCTTTCCGTATATCGGGAACGCCGGCGAGGCACACGTTCTGGGATACGAGCTCGAGATCGAAGCCAGGCCGGTGAGTCCATTGACTCTTTCGCTCGGCGCAGGGTACACGCATGCCTATCTGATCAGCGCCGAGGTCGGCGCCGGCGACGGAACTCCAGGCGATCCGCTCCCTTACGTCCCACGATTTACCGCCTATGCCTCCGCGGACTATCAGTTCTACGTGGGACAGCACTCCCGGGCGTTCGTAGGCGGTGACGTCACCTGGACGGACAGCCGTGCCACGGACTTCCCGGCAAACACGGCGACATACTTCCCTCTACCGCCCAATGTTCTGGCGAACCTGAGATTGGGGCTGAAGAGGGGCGCCTGGACGATCGAGCTTTTGGGCAAGAACGTATTCAATAACACACGGACTACCGACGTCTTTTCGCTCCTTCCGGGACTCACGGCGCCGGGGTACTTTCCCGACGCGCCCCGCAGCATCTGGCTACAGGCAAGCGCGGCTCTATAATCCACTCGGAGCCAGGCTAGTAGACACAGCCGGGACACTGCTCATGATTCATATCGATCACGTCTGCCTCGCATGTCAAAATCTCTACGAGGCCGCGGCCAGGCTGCGCCGAGAGACAAAACTCAACAACTACGACGGGGGTTGGGGCTCCATCGGAAATGCTCTGCGGGTGGTCCCCCTGGGTAATTTCCAGTACCTGGAAGTCGAGTCGATCATCGACCGCTACCGGGCCGAAAAGAGCCCGATGGCGCAACTCTTTCTGCGCGCAACGGCTTCCGGCGACGCGCTGCTCGGCTGGGTGCTGAGACTCGATACGTTGGAAGAGCTCGTGGAGGTCGCCAAGCGCCTACGAGGGAACCCCGAGGTCGGCCCCTTCACGGCCCGCCTCAAGCCCGACGGCACCGCCGTTCAGGTCAACGCCACCCCTCCATCCATAGATGCATGGCCCAAGGGACTGCCCAATTTTGTGTACTGGCCGGAGACCACGATTCATCCCGGGAATGAGCCGGCACGGCACTACGTCCAGCCGCGAGGCATAGCCTGGATCGAGGTGGGAGGCGACGAGTCCGTCATTCGCGAATGGATCGGCCCTGGAGTATCCGACCTGCCCATTCGTTTCGTCGGTGGCAACCCCGGTGTGCGGGCAGTCGCTGTCGCTACGAGCGACGGCGAGGTGGCCATCCGAAGGTAGCGAAGCTTCGTAGGGGAATCTATCTTGAGCACCAAGAGTGCAGCTCACGAATCTGATAGCGGCACCGCGGGGTGGGCACAAGCCCTGCTCGTTCTGGACGCAAAGGCGAATGTGCCGAATCCGCTGGAACAGCCTAGCAGTGCGGCAACTATCGACACAGCCACCCCGATTGAATTCGAGCGTCTGCAGCGGGGAGGCGTCGATGCGGTAGTGCTCGCGGCGAATGTGGTCAGGGGTCCGAGGACGGCGACCGGAGTGTCGGCGGACCGTGCAGTCATCGAGGCCAAGCTGGCTGCTATCAAGGACATTGCCCGCCGGAAAGCCGACAGGGCAGCGATCGCGCTGACGGCAGAAGACGTCCGGCGGAACGCAGCGAGCGGCAAAACTGCGATTATTTTGGCGCTCACCGGTGCACATGCGCTCGGAGGCGAGATTACCGCTCTCGAGAAGCTCCATGCGGATGGCGTCCGGGTCTTGGGATTGGTGCATACCGGTAATAACGCGTTTGTCGACTCTTCGCGGCCTTATGCCAACGAACCAACGAATGAGCATGGCGGGCTCTCGGCATTAGGGCGTCGGGCCGTGGAGGAGGCGAATCGTCTCGGCCTACTCATCGACGTATCGCAATTTACCCCTGCCGGGGTCATACAGACCGTGAAGCAGAGCCGAGCGCCCGTCGTGGCGTCCCACTCGGCTATTCGCGCACTCGTGGATAATCCACGTAATCTCACGGACGAGGAGTTGACCGCCATCGCCAGTACCGGCGGTGCCGTCGGAATTGTCGCTTTCAGTTTGTATCTCCGGAACCCTACGCAAGCGGAATCAGAAGCGCGACAACAGGTGACCGAGCGCTATGGGGGTCTGCGAAACGGATATGAGGGTTTGTCACCTGAGGCGAGACAGGCCTACTACCGCGAACTGGCGGCTGTAACCTCGCGGGCCACCCTGGACGACTACATGGCGGCGATCGACTATGTCGTCGACCTCCTAGGAATCGACCACGTCGCTTTGAGCTCGGATTTCAATCAAGGTGGCGGCATTGACGGCTGGAGCGATGGCAGCGAGGCGCCGAACGTCACGGCGGCGCTGCGCCGGCGCGGGTATTCACAAAGCGAGGTCCGCAAACTCTGGGCAGAGAACTTTTTGCGCGTATTGCACGACGCTCAGGCGCTGGCCTCGAGCGGGCCTAGCTGAGAGGATTGATAGTGGTCCACGGCCGGAACCGGGTCTGAAAAGACGACGCTGGCACTTCAGTTTCTGTTCGAGGGACTGAGATGCGGCGAGTCGGTGTTCTACATCACCGGTCGCTGCGAGACCTGGGACGCGCCTTGTGGCATGCTGTGCGCATAGCTTGGCCAAGACGGTTGGTCGCAGGTAAATACATATGACGCTCTCAGTGCGCAATGCTGGGCGTAAGCGACTCTGGCTCGCATCCGCGCTCGTGACGCCTCTGATCGCGGCGCTCTGTCTCGCCGCCACAAACTGCCTGGCTGCAACGACGGAGAGCACGGAGCTCGTACGTCCCCAGCTGCTCGAAGCAATCAACAGCAATTTGCGCCCGGCCCAGGACAAGGCGCGCGACAAGTACCGGCATCCGGTGCAGACCCTGATGTTCTTCGGCATCAAACCGGATATGACGGTCGTCGAGCTCTGGCCCTTTGGTGGCTGGTACACCGACATCCTCGCGCCGTTCCTCGAAGATCACGGCAAGCTTTATGAGGCCGCGATGGATCCGGACTCGAAGGACCCGGAAGATGTACGGCTCAACAGCGACCTTCACGCGTTGCTGGACGCGCATCCACGGCAGTTCGGCAAGGTTCAGCTGACCGTACTCGCGCCTCACAATATGCAGATCGCCCCTGACGGAACGGCCGACATGGTGCTGACGTTCCGCAATATCCACAACTGGGTGTGGGCCGGCATGCAGAAGGACGTCTTCGCGGCCGCCTACCGCGCATTGAAGCCAGGCGGAATCCTGGGCGTCGTCGAGCATCGCAACAATGATCCCCGCTTCGAGCCGAAGCAGCAGGGTCAGGCCTATGTAGGGGAGCAGTATGCGATCGACCTGATTGAGTCGGTCGGGTTCCGACTCGTCGCGCGATCGAACGTCAATCGCAATCCGAGGGACACCAAGGATTACCCCAAGGGTGTCTGGACGCTGCCCCCGACCTACGCACTTCGCGTGGCCATCAGTGCGGCGCCGCTAGCCGCCTGCACTGCGCGTGGCGAACTCGGCGTGTAGCCAGTCGATCATCGCGCGAATACCAGCCGGGCATGCGGCGATCGACCTGCGCGGCGTTGCCTACATCCTGATCGGCTCGTTCAGCCTCGCGAGCTCGTTCGTCTACGCGAGGCGGTTCATGGTCGATCTTGGGATTCGGCCTCTGGCCTTGTCCACGTATCAAATCGGTTGCGCCCTGATAACCCTGGCAATCGTCACCCCCTACGTGGGAATGTCGAGGATCTCCACGAATGCCACGGCGGCTGTGGGGCCGATCGGGGGCCTGGGGCTCTGCGGCACCGGGCTGGCATACGTCCTTTACTACTACATCGTGAGTCACACGAGCGCCGTCTTTGCGTCCGCGGTCACTTAGCTGCCGCCGCTCGTGGCCCTCGCGTTGGGACATTTACTGACGCATGAGCCGCTCGTCCCATCAGAGATGGTTGCCGTTATCGTCATCTCATGCGGTGTCGCAATTGATTCAGGTTTCGAGCAATGGAGTCGACGGTCATCGCGAACGGGCGAGCGGCCGCAGAAAGCGCGGAAGTCGGCGTCGCGCTTGCGCAAGCTCAATTCCGTGAAGGTTGCTGCGGCCGGATAATCCGCTGTCTAGCGCGTCACGAGCTGACCCTGCGGATTGGCCTACGCCAGCCGTTCGGTGGGCCATTGCCGGGTTTGCCCGCCGGTGCCATGATCGGCGCTCGCAGGGGGTATGCACATGTCCAAGACCTCAGTCGAGCCTCGCGGCCAAGTAGGACTTTGGCCGCTTCTTTCAGCCACCAGCGTAACGGCGATGGACCTGTGGCGGATTGCCGAAGCATCCGCACTCGGGCTGCTCCCCTGACTTGAGCCGCCGCGATGGAACCTCACGGTGCTCTCCTCCCCCGCCGCCTCCGAAGCGTACGTGCCGAACGTCTCCCTGTGCCGGCTCTGCGACGCCGCGTCCTACCGGGGACATCCTCAAACATGTAAAGACCCACACCGAGCCGCATCATTCGACCCGACCGCCGTCGCGCCTCCTCCCGCCGCATGTCGACGTCGAAATCCCACAACATTTCTCCCGCCCGGCGCGCAAACTCCCGTTGAAACCGCGGCAGCGCGCTCGCTGGAAGTCGGGGGTTGATGGCGGTGCGCTCGAACAGTCGCCGACCCGGCCCGACCGACAGGTTATGTTCAACTGTGCGTAGCATTCCAAGAAGAGCATTCAACCCGTGCGCAAGAGCGATCGTCCGGTGTGAATTCAAGGCCAGGTATCGACCGACTGGCACGAAACCGCGCCCGTGGCGGCGCACCCCGCCCAAGCTGATCAGTGCCTCGACGACTCGGGCTGGATCGACTGACGGCAACGCCAGTCTTGCGAGTGACCGCAGCGATCGGCCGCGCCCCGTAAGCGGCAAGGGAATCGGCTGTCCTTTTGCATCAAGGTAGTGTTCATCGTCATGCCAGCGGGCAATGACGTGCGGAAGGTCGGAGACAAAACCGAATCGCTCCGGGTCCCACTGGTCATTGGGCTGCTCAAGTAGCCCGCAGACCTTTTCAAATTCCTGGCTAAGTTCCTGCGGCGTGCGGCCGCTCAATACGAGAATGCGTGTCCTTCCGGCAAGGGTGCGTGAACCCGGCGGGGGCTGAGCGGTAGCGTGTTCCTCACTCGCATTGACCTCTTCCCAAGCGCCGCAGCGCATAGGGACGCTCCAAAGCACTGAGGTCATCCGGGACCGTCCCGTGCGCGCGCTACTGAACGACGGCCGCATCGAGCCCGTCGAGCGTGCCCCACCGCGTTGTGCAATCGATGCCAGCTGGTTCCTGAGGCTCTGGTCGTAGAGCGCTGCTTGGCCGGGCACGAAAATCCTGTCGCGCCGCGACCAGACCGCTGACTGACGATCACGACACCGCCGATCTGCCGATCGCCCACTTCGACAGACGGCGATGTGCCGGACACCCTTCACGGGGTCGTGCGTCACTGCGTCCGCGTAGGAGAGGTGCACGAACAGGGACAAAGGCTCGCGGCGCTCGAGGTCCTTGCGCCAAAGCGCCTACGTCGCAGCGGCATCTATCGAGTGTTGCGTGGCCGCTGCTGACCTTATTCCCCTCACGATGGTGAATCGGCGTGTCCAGAGAAAGGACACGTCTTCTAGTCGGTGAAAGTCCGACCGAGGTCAAAAGACTCAGGCCTCGTAGCTTGGGAGGCGCCGTGGCGCGAGAGCAAGACGGCGGAGCCCTCCGACTACATACTCTGAAAGGAGCATGCGCAAAGCACCAGGTTGTAACAACCAGTGAACGCAGATGTAGCCTCGTAACACGGTTCTCCGGTGGCCGAGACGGTCGATAACGTGCGAAGGCAGCAGGAGCCGATTAGCAGGAGTCTGACGCGGCGGCTCTCACCGGCGGGGTATCAGCGGCGACATGGTGCGACAGAAGACGTGGAAACTGGAGAAACCCTCGATGTCCGGCGGGGAAAGCCCGTCGAGGAGCTCCCTGCCATAACCTTGAATGGGAAAGGTGGGGGTAGGCATCAGGGTGGCGGATCGGGTCGCAGTACCTATGATGGGCGTGCAGCAAAACGCGCCCGGAGGGAAGGGCCCGGACCGGTGGGTACTGCGTTCGTCAAGGTGAGGCAGGGGCGAGATGACAAAGGCGCCTATTGATCCGCCGGAGCTGCGGCTTGAGCTGCAAGATCGGCGGTTCGATTTGCAGGAGCTGCGGCGACGCATTTATCGGAAGGCGAAGTCGGAGAAGACGCATCGCTTCTGGGGGCTCTTTGTGCACGTGACGAAGAGGCAAACCCTCGAGGAAGCGTACCGGATTGCCAAGAGAAACGGTGGAGCCCCGGGCATCGATGGCCAAAGCTTCGAAGCGATCGAAGCATCGGGACTCGCCGGGTTTCTGGAGGAAATCCGGGACGACCTTGAATCAGGCAGGTATCAACCGAAGCCGAATCGCCGGGTGGATATACCGAAAGAGAACGGGAAAGTCAGAACGCTCCAGATTCCCTGCATCCGCGACCGCGTGGTCCAGGGAGCCCTGAAGCTCATCCTCGAAGCTATCTTCGAGGCCGACTTCTGCCCGAACTCCTACGGCTTCCGTCCCCGGCGATCACCGCACTACGCTCTGGCGCAAGTCAGGCGCAGTGTGATGCGGCGGATGTCCACCGTGATTGACGTCGATCTGTCGAAGTACTTCGACACGATCCGGCACTCGATCTTGTTGGACAAGATCGCCAAGCGTGTCCAGGACCCTCGGGTCATGCATCTGATCAAGCAGATCATCAAGGCTGCCGGGAAGATCGGGGTGCCGCAAGGCGGTCCGCTCAGCCCTCTGGCGGCCAATATCTACTTGAACGAGATCGACTGGATGTTCGAGGCGATCCGTCGCAAGACGGCACAGGGACCCTATGAGGCGGTGAACTACCATCGGTTCGCCGATGACATCTGCATCACCGTCAGCGGACACCACACCAAACGGGGCTGGGCGGAACGCGCCCTGCAACGGCTCGAGGAGCAGCTCATCCCACTCGGGGTGACACTGAACCGCGAGAAGACCAAGATCGTGGACACGCTGAAGGACGAAGCCTTCGGGTTCCTGGGGTTTGACCTGCGTCGTGTGCGAAAGCGGGAAAAGGCCGGATACTACGTGTACATGAGCCCGAAGAAGAGGGCCCGTAAAGCGATCAAGGCGAAGATCCGTGACATCATTGCCAGCGGCGGGGCATCGCCTGCCGCAGCAATCGTCACGCGCATCAACGCCGCGGTCGCCGGCTGGGTCGAGTACTTCCGGGTGGGTAACTCCAGTCGCGCCTTCAGCGAAGTCCGCGACTACATGGAAATGAAGGTCCGTACGCTCTTGACCCGACGCAAGCGGCGGCGAAAGCGCAGCATCGGCTGGCGGCGATGGAGTAACGAATATCTCTACGGGATTCTCGGGCTGTACTGGGATTGGAAACTCAATCCACTTCCAGGCCTCGGGAAGCTCACGTGAAAGTCACCGTCATGACCGCGACGACCCATAACCCTTTCGAGGAATCCCACTCGGGCGAGCTGCTTGAGGGAAAACTTCACGAGCAGTTCCTATGGGGAGGGGCTGGAAACGGACCGACACCTTGCTCGGCACCGCGCCAGTCCCTTACCCGACATGAGCAACTTCCGGCCGATCAACCGCGACACGGGATTCTTGCTGCCGCCGTCGGTGGATGAGTGGCTGCCGCAGCGGCCCCTGGCGCGCTTCGTCGTGGAAGTGATCGACGGGCTGGATCTGTCGGAGCTGGCGAAAGCCTACCGCGGGTCGGGCTCGGCGTCCTATCACCCGGCGGTGCTGCTGGGGCTGTTGGTCTACGGGTACGCGACGAGGACCTTTTCCAGTCGGGCGATCGAGCGGGCGACCTACGACTCGGTGGCATTTCGCTTCATCGCTGGCAACGAACATCCCGATCACGACACGATCGCCACGTTTCGCAAGCGCTTTTTGCCGCACATTCAGGCTCAGTTTGTCGAGGTTCTGAGGCTGGCGCGCACGATGGGGATGCTCAAGCTCGGCACGGTGGCCTTGGATGGCACGAAGGTTCACGCCAACGCGAGCCGTCACAGTGCACTCTCGTATGGGCACGCGAAGAAGATCGAGAAGCAGTTGAAGAAGGAAGTGTCAACGACAAGGGACAGCTCCTGCCGATGCTTCAGAAGCTGCAGGAGTTGCCCAAAGAACTCGGACGCGCAAAGCGGATACTGGCCGACAGTGGGTATCTCAGTGAGCGCAACGTCGAGCAGTGCGCGGCGGTCAAGATCGAGCCACTGATCGCGATGGGACGCACGCCTCATCAAGTGAGCTGGAAACAGCGCTTTGCCGCAACCCCGAAATCTCCGCCCGACTCGGCCACCGCGCTGCAGAAAATGGCGTATCGGCTGAAGACGCCCCGGGGGAGGAAACTGTACGGGCTGCGTAAGCAAACCCCCGAGCCGGTGTTCGGCATCATCAAATCGGTGATGGGATACCGGCAATGCCTGCTGCGAGGGCTCGAGAACGTCAAAGGTGAATGGCGTCTGGTGGCAATGAGCTGGAACATCAAGCGGATGTTCGCCCTCCAGGTGTGCTGATCCGGCTCCACGAGCACTCGACCCACCAAAATCGTACAGCAGTGACATGAATCCACGCTCACCACGGCTCCCCGTCCGTTCAGTACGAATCGCCAGTCCGACGGGCTGCTAGCGCTGCTGCTGTTGTTCTGGCAGGGGCGCCCGATCGGCATCCAGATCTGGTCTGTGGACAATACCGGGCTGCGGATCGCTCTATGGACGCTGTTTGCCGCGGGCTGGGATAACCGTACTGGTCGTGACGTTTCTTATCAAGCATTTCGACCTGTTCGGGCTGCGTCAGGTTTGGTTACCCCGGGCTGGAAAGCCGTACCCGCGAGTGTCCTTTCGCACTCCATTGTCCTATCGGTTCGTCCCCCATCCACTCTATCCTGCTTCCGACGCCGCCAGCCGTTTGCGTCCGGGTATCAGCATGGGTACGGCGCGCCTGTACTCTTCGTACCCGACGCCCGTTCCGGTCCGTGGGGTCGCGCGCCATTCGGTTCCGCAGTATCCGACGCGCACTATAGCGAGGGCGCGATCCGCCCCCTTCGCCCTGCCAGCAGTCTACGACGATCGTGAACCGCCGCGGTCCTGACCGCCACCACCTTGGTGGCCGCCGCCCTGACTCCTACCCAGATTCGGCGTAACCGTCGCGGCAGTGTACAAGACAGCGCGCCGGCTGAAATGGTCCGCAGAAACCCGGCAGGTCAGCGTGCGCGATCAAATAGCCCTGTCGTAAAGCCGTAAACGGATGGGAATTGCTTTGGCAGCCGGCACAAAGCTTTCCTCCGCGTGATGCCGCAATGGAATGAGGGGATTGCATTCAGGGTAGTATCCGGCGGCGCAGCCGAGCGGAATATCAAAGCTCGTTACGCGCAGACCTTCGACCGATCGCTGCACTTCGATTTGATCATGAGCGACCGCAGAAATGGTGACCAAATCACCGACTTTGAATCCCAAGCGGGCAATGTCCGCAGCATTCATCAGGAGCACCCGGCGTGTACCGAACACGCCTCGAAAGCGATCGTCCAAGGTGTAGACCGTCGTGTTGAACTGATCATCGCTGCGAATCGTCATTAGGCGAAGAACCGCCGGATCGGCGGTCTTCATGTCCGGATCTTCGTTCAGGCTGCGTGGCGTCTTGAAGTTGGCCTTTCCGTTGGGGGTCTTCCACTCACGCTTGGCAGCCGGCATTGGCCGTCTGAAGCCGCCAGGCGTCCACATTCGGGCATTAAAATCATGGAATATGTCAGGAAAGATCGCTGCGATCTCTTCGCGGATCAGGCTGTAATCGCCGACCCAACGATCCCAGTCGAGCCTTGGGTTGGGGGGAAACAGTGCCTTGGCAATACCACCCAGTATGGCTGGCTCAGACAATAGATGTGGCGATGCGGGTTCAGTAACCCCCCGAGAGCCGTGCATACATCCGGTGCTGTCCTCCATGGTGACCGATTGGGGTCCGGTGGCCTGGCGATCGATCTCGATCCGGCCCCGACACGGCAACAGATACGACACTTTACCGTGGATCAGATGGCTGCGGTTGAGCTTGGTTGCGATCTGCACGGTCAGCTGCAATTGCGTCCACGCAGACTCGATCAGGCCCGTCTCGGGCACAGCACGGACAAAGTTACCGCCTAAGCTGACAAACCCTCTAATGCTCCCGTTCAGAACACCCCGGCACGTTTCGACCGTATTCAAACCCTTCTCGCGTGGGGCGGAAAAAGCGTAGCGTTCCTCCAGTTTGTCCAGCGGCGCCAGCTCCGGCTTTTCCGTGATGCCGACGGTGCGCTGGCCTTGCACATTCGAATGGCCCCGTACCGGGCAGATCCCGGCGCCGGGCTTTCCGATATTGCCTTTCAATAGCAGCAGGTTGCACACCATTTGTACGTTTTCCACGCCCCTTCGATGCTGGGTCAGACCCATGCCGTAGATCCCAATGACCTTGCTCGCGCGCATGTATTCCGCGGCCGCCTGCTCAAGGGCCGCTCGAGGCAACGCCGACTCGCGTTCAATCGACTCCCAGTCAGTCGCACGCACGTAAGCGGCGAACTCCTCAAACCCGTAGGTGTGTTCTGCAATGAATTGCATGTCGATGACGCGGACCGTCCCGGATACGAGGGCAGCGTCATCTGCTTCGATCACGCATTTACAGATACCGGTGATGGCCCCAATGTCTCCACCAATTTTGACTTGGTGATATTGCGTACTGATCGTCGTTTCCTTCCCGGTCAGCATCTGGATCGACGACAGCGGGTTTACGAAGCTCACCAGCCCCGGCTCGCGCAGTGGGTTGAAGGTCACGACAGGAACGCCCCGTTGGCGCGCTTCCTGTAACTGGTGCAACATCCGGGGGCTATTTGTCCCGACGTTCTGGCCGAAAAAGAAAATGCAGTCCGTATGTTCAAAGTCATCGAGAATAACCGTTCCGACAGGGACCCCAATCGTTTGCGGCAGTCCCACAGAGGTACTCTCGTGACACATGTTGGAGCTGTCCGGCAGATTATTATTGCCGTAAAGGCGGGCCGTGAGCTGATACATATAAGCTGCTTCCAGCGAGGCACGGCCGGATGCGTAGAAAACCACGGACTTTGGCTCGAGCGCCCTCAGCTGCGCGGCAATGTCCTCAAACGCTTCCTCCCACGTAACACGGAGATATTTATCGCTCGCGGCGTCCCACTTCAGAGGCTCCGTCAGCCGCCCTTCCCCTTCGAGCGCCAAGTCGCTCCAGCCCAGCAACTCGCTCACTGTATGCCGGGCGAAGAATTCTGGCGGTGTCCGCTTTTCTGTGATTTCCCAAGCGGTGGCTTTGATCCCGTTTTCACACGCTTCAACGGCATGGGGATGCGATGGCTTCGCCCATGAGCAGCTGACGCAGGCAAAGCCGTCGGGCTTGTTCTGGTGCAGGATTGCTTTGCTGCCCTTGAGCAGCACACCCTCGTGCCGCAGAAGCGACATGCTAGTCCTCGCTGATCCCCACCCGCCCGAGGGCATGTGGGGCTCATCAAAGCGTTGTTTCTTGGTCATGGAAATGATTGCCAGATCGTCGCTACTTTGAGTACTCAGTGGCACTAGGTTCGGGGACGTTTTTTCTTCGCATTTCGCGGTGATTTTTTTCGGTCATCGCGGGGCTCTGCAGTGTCCCAGCTCGAATTGCCCCCCGGGGTGGCACGAGCCGGGCTCAGGAGTTCGGCCTTGCGGGCACGCATCTGCGCGCCGAGTGCCGCGGTATCGAGGTCCGAACGCCGCGCTTGCGGGAACATGTCCTTTTCCTCTTCCTGCACGTGATGATCGATTTGCTCAGCGAGGACGGTCACCTTCGCATCGTAAAGATCGTCATCGGGATTGGCCTCCCTCAATTGCGCGATGAGCTCCTTGGCACCCGCCTGCTCGACCCACGCCTCATCCATCAGATCATCGTCTTCGATGACTTTACGCACCGCGGGATAGAAAATCTCCTCCTCGATCTGCGCGTGCACACTGAGTTCGCGGCAAATCGTCGCGACGACGCGAGCTTTGTCTTCATCCGCGCCGTCATCCTTGAGCTTGTTGAACTGAGCGAATAGCCGGGCAACACGCAAGTGAGCGGACAGCAGCTGGGTAATAGCGTCCTGATCTTCCGCTAGGGCTTCAGGATCCACTTTTCTCCGGGTAGCCATAATGCAATCCTTTGAATATTAAGGATATGTACCGCGCCGCCGTTAGATCAGGGGCGGATCGCAGTCGCGAGCCGCGTGGCGGTGCTGCGCAATGGCCGCAATGAAACTTTGCACCGCAGAGTCGTAACCGCTCGGCGTTGCGACGAGCAATCCCGGATCGGGTTCCCCGGACGGCAACGTTTCGAAGATACCTGCCTTCTTCAGGAGCTTGGCGGATTCACCCAGCACCAAGATCGATTTACAATGCCGGTACTGATCCTTCAAGAACTCGAGCGAATGGCCGTCCTTGGCGAGCCTCTCAACGGCATCGACTCCATCGGGCAGCACCAGCGCGTCGAACAGCACGGCGGGCGCGTTTTCCATGGTCGCATCGACCTCAAAGGCTTGGCCTTCGGCACTGGTCACGGTCCCCAGGCGACTACCGAGCAGGCGGGTGACCGCGCCCGCATCGGTCAGTCCTTTCATGACGTCCTTGATCGATTGCGCCTCAATGCCATTGCCGATCAGAACCGCGACCTTGCGTGTGCCGATCTTGCCGTCTCCCGGCAACGCCATGAGGGATAGGCTCGGCGCCGAGTCGAGCTCCGCCGGAGGCACCTTGTCGATAGCTCTCGCCATGGGGTCAGGCAACTCGATGCCCACTCCTTTCGCGATGGCACTGGCGAGCTCCTCGGACACGTTGCGGAGCGAGGCAATCATGCGCTGACGCACGGCGGGAACGGTGACCTTGCTCAATTCGAAGCGAAAGGCTCCAATGATGTGAGCTTTCTCAACTGTAGTCTGGCTTTCGAAAAAGAGCGTCGCCTGATTATAATGCTCGGCGAACTTTTCAGGCTTTCCTCGCACTTTGTCAACGGGCTCGTTGTCCGACGCGATGGCGCGAGGGAAAGACACAAACCCCTTCATTCCCGCCTGGAAAGGGCAACCGCCGCCGAGCGAGTTAGGCTCGTAAGCCGCCCGCCCGCGAGCGATCGCTTGCCGATGCATACCATCACGTTGATTGTTATGCGCGGGCGCCAATGGCGCATTGATCGGGATCTCCTGGAAATTCGCACCACCCAGGCGCGAGATCTGCGTATCGATATAAGAGTGGTGACGGCCTTGCAGGAGCGGATCATTGCTGAAGTCGATCCCCGGCACTACGTGCGCGGTGCAAAATGCCACCTGCTCCGTCTCGGCGAAGAAATTATCCGGGTTTCGATTGAGCACCATGCGCCCGAGCGGTGTTACCGGCACCATCTCCTCCGGAATCAACTTGGTCGCATCGAGCACGTCGAAGCTGAACTCCTGCGCCTGTTCCTCCGTAAAGACCTGGACACCTAACTCCCATTCCGGATAAGCCCCGGATTCGATGGCTTCCCACAAGTCGCGGCGATGAAAATCCGGATCGCAGCCGGCAATTTTGACCGCTTCATCCCAGACAAGGGAGTGTGTCCCCAAGCGGGGCTTCCAATGAAATTTGCAGAACATTGAGTCGTTTTTCGCGTTGACCAAGCGAAAGGTGTGCACCCCAAAGCCCTGCATCATGCGAAAGCTGCGCGGAATCGCGCGATCCGACATGATCCACAGCAGCATGTGGGTAGATTCCGGCATCAAGGAGACGAAGTCCCAGAAAGTGTCATGGGCGGTCGCAGCCTGGGGTATTTGATTATTCGGCTCGGGCTTAGCCGCATGAATGAGATCGGGAAATTTCATCGCATCCTGAATAAAAAACACCGGGATGTTGTTGCCCACCAGATCCCAGTTTCCTTCATCGGTGTAGAACTTCACCGCAAACCCCCGCACGTCGCGCGCGGTATCCGCCGAGCCGCGCTCGCCGGCGACGGTCGAGAAACGCACGAACACCGGGGTGATCTTGCCGGCTTTGGCGAACGGGGCGGCTTTGCTGTACTTGGTGAAAGCCTTGTAGCATTCAAAGAAGCCGTGCGCCCCGGAGCCGCGCGCGTGCACGACACGTTCGGGGATCCGCTCATGATCGAAATGCGTGATCTTCTCGCGCAGAATGAAATCCTCGAGAAGCGTTGGCCCGCGCAGCCCCGCCTTCAAAGAATTCTGATTGTCACCGATCGCAACGCCTTGATTGGTCGTGAGCGTTTGACCGGTATCGTTCACGCGCTTTGCAGCCAGAGCTCCGTCCAATGCGGAGGGCTCAAGCGCCGCTCCTCCCGTTTTCTCCGATGCGTTCTTCTCGCTCACGGTACCCGCGCCACTCGTGGGCGAAGGCATCTCAATCGTCGGCCCTTCCGCAGGCTTCACTGCCTGTTCATAGCCGTACTCGGCGGCCTTGATCTGGTTCCCAGGCATGGCTCCGGCGAGGGACTCCTGCTCGGCAGCATGCTCGGCCATGTCGGTCTTCGCGGCACCCGGGTGAGTGGGCCCGCTCGAGGTTGTGCCCACAGCCGTGGGGCTCGATGCCGCGGACTCCTGCGCGGAGCGGGATGAGGATTTCTTAGTCACGGGGTCTTCCTTTTCTTGAGGGTGATGGACGCCGCGACAAATGTTTCCCCTGCCCGGCACTGAAACCCGAGTTTCGCGTCGTCGCGTATCGGATCTTGAATATGGGTCGCCAGTTGAAGGATGTCCCTGGGATCAGCCGCTCGACCGTCGCTGGAGAGATGCCGCCAGATGCAGATGTTTTTCGAGCGTGGGTAGCGAGGCCCAAGTGCCGTACGCCCTCAGTTGCACCTTTCTGCTGCGCCAGCTGACCGACCTTGATCTCAGCTAGATTCCGTTCCATCGCCTTCTTCATGAAGGCGTCACCGTGACCGTTGGCCGCCAGTGTGAGGGGCGATAACAGGGTCGCGAGCGCCGCCGCGGACACGAATCCAGCCGGGCTCTTCATGATCGCTTCTCCAATGTAAGAAAAGCAGACAACGGGGCGCGAGCGACCAAGTTCCTCGCGGCGTGACCGCTGGCTGCCCCACGCGGCGCAGCCGGATCAGGTTGATCGGGAGACGCATTATCATTTCATCTTAAAGACGCGCCGCGAGCGACAAGCCATCGGACGAGCCGCCACGATTGCGTTCGCGCTCGTACCGGCCGAGGCGGCGATCGACAGGCCTACGACAAGCAAGTCAGCACCATTGCGTACGTTGTGCTTCCGACCGACAGTCCCAATGAAAATCTTCACAATCGGCTTCACGAATAAGAAAGCGGAAAGACTCTTCGAGAAGCTCCGCGAAGCAGAGGTCAAACGCGTCGTGGATGTGCGACTCAACAACGTGTCGCAACTCTGACTGGGCACCAACCAAAGAACTCCTCGACGAGTATAAGAAACACAGAGGAGACTGGACCGCCTGCGAAAAAGGATTTCTCGACCTTATGGAGCGACGGCGCGTCGAAAACTCCCTCGTCAAAGAGTTCATAGACCAAAGCTGCCTCCTTTGCAGTGAAGACGAGCCGCATCACTGCCACAGGAGATTGGTTGCCGAGTACCTGCAGTGACACTGGAGTGCCGTTACGATCGAGCACTTCACGTAGGAACGGCCGCCCTCGTGAATTTCCTGGGGAGGTGGCGGGACGGAATTGGCTGGTTGGCCCCGCCCACTACTTACCAACCGGGTGCCATTCATCATCAATGGCCCGCGGGCGATCTGGCGAAGGCCATTCACGCGGAGTTCGAGCGGCATAAATGCGAGCAGTACGTCAGGTGTCCTCGGCGATCAAACTCATGATGGACCGGCTCGTGCGCGCGGATGGGACAATCCCGACCCCTCGAGTACGCAGGGCAAGGATGCCCGGCGGACAAAGGCTATGGAGCTCGAAGGGCGGGATTATCCGGAGCATCTGGCGGGTCGCGTCTTCCGCGTGATTGTTCATGGCGATGCGGAAGGTGCGAGAGGCGTCCGTCGGAGTCTGTCCGACTGGCTACGCTCCGTGCAGCTGATACCCGCCGGGCCGTTGGCCGAGGTGGATCGCTACATCGGGTACTGGAAGCCATACGCGCTCAATCACCTGGAGCTCGATGCGGATCGCGCCATGCAGGAGGAGGTTCGAAATGCCGCGCGTACGCTACTGGAGGCGGTTCTCGCCAGCCGTAGCGGTCGGATGATCCGCACCGGTGAACAGCTGAAACCGCCGCGACAGAAGTAGGCCTGCCCGGATTCTCGAAAAGTGGTGCATCCATCAAATCGCGATGATCTTCACGATACCCTTCAAGGCCTGAAAGTCATCCGGATTGCGAGTGTAGAGGGGCAAATTGTTAGCAGCAGCCGTGGACGCGATCAGCAAATCAGCGAAGCGGGCACGACTGGATTGCCCAGCAGCTCGAGCTGCCGCAAACATGCGGCCATATGCGCGGGCTCCGTCTTCGTCGAAGGGTATCGGATCCCACGTTGCCGTAGCCCATTGCAGCCGATCCTGCCGCCGAGCTCGTTCGTCACTTTTGTCCGTGGCATGAGGACCTGCAGCCAGCTCCGCGAGCGTAACCGCGGATAGGGCAGATTCATCGGGAAGTAGCTTGAGATCGATGACGTCGTGATCGATCACCACGGACGTGTCGAGCAAGCCTCTGGTGGGTTCACTCATCGATGTTTTGGTCGATCACAGCATCGAGATCGGCCCGAAATTTACGCGCGTCAATGCGTGGAGCGCGCCCGGCTGCATCGGCAATCGTTGCCCGCGGCACAAACCGGCGCGGCTGAATGGGTCGTAACTCAGCCACCGGCGTGCCGTTGCGCGTCAATACGAAGGTTCGTCCCGCCTCGACTTCCCGAAGGACGGCCGCAGATTCGTTACGGAGCTCCCGTTGAGTGATCACCCGATTCATGCGATCGATCGTAGCACTTGTCGCACATCGTAGCAATTACCGCTCCCAGCCCTATGTAAGTCTCTGTTCCTATTCGTGGGTCTTGATGTTTTCCCAGCGGCCGGCAGCGGAACACGGCCCCCGCTTAGGCGTACAGCTTGCTGGGGTTATACCCACTACACAGCTCGCGCCGCCATGGCTGGAACAGATCACCCACGGGATTCCCATAAGCCGGCGCGAGCCCCGGCCCCCGCTCACGAGACGCCCGAGAACTTCAGCGAGGAGGACGTCGAGGATATCGAGGAACGATCACGGCTGCGCGCACCCATGATCTACGAGGTCGTGCGGCGCGAGGGCGAAGAGGAAATGGGTCGACCGCTCACCTCGCTTTGGTGGTCGGGCGTTGCGGCCGGTCTGTCGATCAGTTTCTCTCTACTCGTCGAAGGAGTCCTTAAGCTACAACTCCCCAAAGGGCCATGGCAGCCCCTCCTGATCAGCCTTGGATATCCCGTCGGATTCCTCATCGTCGTGCTCGCCCGCCAGCAGCTCTTCACAGAGAACACGATCACCGCAGTCTTGCCTCTGGCTGCGAAGTTTACTCTGGCAAACTTCTTGCGCCTCGGTCGACTGTGGGCCATCGTATTCGCTGCCAACATGGTTGGCACACTTGCCGCCGCAGCATTTTGCACATTCTCGCCCGCGGTTGCGCCGCAGCTTCGTGACGCCATGCTCGAGATCAGCCGCGAGATGATGCAAAACGGCTGGACGGCAATGTGCGTCAAAGGAATCACCTCCGGATATCTGATAGCGGCGATGGTCTGGCTCATTCCGAGCGCCGAAGCCTCCCAATTCTCGGTTGTAGCGCTGCTGACTTACGTCATTGCCATGGGCGGCTTCACGCACATCGTTGCAGGGAGCGTTGACGCTTTCCTACTTCTCCTCAACGGTCAGCTCGGCTTCTTGCACCTGCTGGCGGGATTCACGGCTCCGGTCCTTCTCGGTAATGTAGTTGGAGGCACGGCGCTTTTCGCGCTGATCTCATACGCTCAGATTATGAAGGAACTGTAGCCTGGATAGCCCACGCGTCCTTCTCCAGGAAGGCGTCACCGTGACTGTTGGCCGACAGCGCAAGGGGCGACAGTTCTATTGGCGACCCACGTAGGACAAATCTCCGCGTTTCGGAGAGACTCGCCAGCTTCACTCCGTCGCGCCCATAGGCGTCGGCGTTGACCAGTTCAGTGATCTTCGCCTGCTCGTTTGCCACGGCATCCAGGATGCGCAGGAGCGTGTCGATCTCCGCGCGGTCGCGGGTCGAGAGTTGCAGTTCCTGCAGCCACTGCCGACCGCGCAACGTGAACGGATCGAATGGGGTTTGGATCAGGCGCTCGTGCAGCAGGCTGTGGATGCGGTTCTTGACCCACGTTCCGTGTCGCACCAGCGATGAGCGTCGCTCGGCGAGGCTACGAGCGGCGCGAGTATCAGCATCCGGGATCCTGACACGCACGCGCCCGGTGCATGCATTGGCGGACTTGAAGGGACTACGGATCCGTGTGCCCGTGGAGCTGGTCGGCGTGTTGCGCGAGCTGGGTGCCGACCCGGTCGACATGCCCATGGAGCAGGTGTACTCCGGTCTTGCCAAGGGCGTTCTCGACGGGGTGATCGCCCCGCCCGATACGCTCCTCTCGTTGCGCTTCGCCGAGGTCGCGCATTACTACTGGGCACTCGAGATTCCGCGGGGAGCCTACCCCGCGCGCGCCATCGGCGAAAGCCGCTGGCAGGCTCTCCCGGCTACCGATCGCGCGCTCCTCACCGAGTCGGGCGGCGTCTGGGAAGCGGCAATGGCGCGGCAGATCGACACCGCAGTGCGCGCCGGGCGGCGGTTCGGTGAGCGCGAGGGCGTGCGCTTCTTCGCCACCGCACCCGCCGAGCAGGCTCGCTTCGACGATCTCTATAACCGCGAGGCGCAGCGCAGCGCGGCGCAACTCGACGCTTACGGGATCGACGGCCTCGCCGTGTTCGAGTACGCCCGGGCGCTCGCGGCGGGCATCCAGGCGAGCGGCCGTGTCGATTGCAAAGCCCGTGAAGGCAATGGCAATCCCTAACAAAACCAACCAGGGGCACCGTTCATGTTGAATTCGACCGTGAGATCGATTCTTTCCGTGGCAGCCGTGCTGAGCATCGCGCAGCCGGCAGAAGGTCTGGGCGGATACCGGATTCTCGATCGTCACCGAAGAGCGGCGCTTTTTCGACTATTGGTTGAAGGGCGTTCAGAACGGAGTCATGAAGGAGGCGCGGGTGACCTACTACACCTACAACGCACCGCCGCAAAGCGCGTGGCAGAGCGCCGCGACCTGGCCTCTGCCCAACCAGGTCGAAACCGTCTTCCATCTCACGGCCGGCGGCCTCGAGCGCGCTGCGCCGAAGAACCGAGGCCAAGAGACGACCGCCGAGACTCCCGCACCGAAGGCCAATCCCATCTTCGTGGAGAAGCCCGCGGGCGGTCTCGCCTACGAAACGGCACCGCTGTCTCACGAGCTTCAGATCACAATATTCCCGGTAATGAGAGTCTGGATAGCCACACGCGCCCGCGACACCGATGCGCTCGCATGGATCGACGATGTGGCGCCGGACGGTTCGACACGCTCGTAGCAGATGTTCGGTCGGCTGCGTGCCTCCGACCGTGCTCTTGCGAAGCCCTCCTACTACGATTTTGGCCTGCCCTGGCATTCGTTCCTGAAGAAGGACGCGCGGCCGCTCGAGCCCCGGAAGGCCACGGAGTTGCAATTCGCGCTGCTGCCGATGTCCTACATCTTTCCCGCGGGACACAGAATTCGCCTGACCCTCGCATTCTCGAGCCCCTCGGGCGGCCCCGGCGAGCCGGTTACCGTGCTCACCGGACCCGAAGCGCTCTCCAGCCTCACCTTGCTCGCTCTCGAGTTCCTCCATGATCTTTCGAGCCTTCTGCATCAGGCGGCGGCCCGACTCGGAGAGGGTGAGGCCATGGGAGCGCCCATCGACCGGCTCTCGGTCTATGAGGTCGCGGCTCGCGAGTCGAGCAGTGAGCGGAGTCATGTTTGCACTGACGATATCGAGCAGCCGCCCGACATCGTTTTGCGTGATGCCAGGGATCGATGACCATTGGCGTGCATTGTGCGCAAATTGCCCGCTCTGGACAACGATGTAAGTGATTGCATCGGGCGCGGCCGCTCCCCTGCGGGTGAGTTACGCGCCGCCTGCGTTCAGCGGCAAATAAAAGCGCCAGCCGACTGCATGCGGCCCGAGCCGCTATAGCGCGCAACCGCCGGATAAGGGCACAGGGGCCGGGTCGCGCCGGGAAAGTCCTTGCCGGTTACGATCAGTCGATCGGGCGGACTGCGCTGTTCCACCCAGTGCTCCATCGCGGAGAGTGCATCGAACTCATCTGTCGCGGGACCGCCGCCGCAATGGTTCATGCCGGCGACGAGAAACAGGCGCGCAAACCGCTGCGTGGCACGAGTGCCCCCGTTGGCTTCGAGGACTCGCCGGTAGTAGGCGATGAGATCGTTGGCGGAAAACACCGGGTCCGCCATGCCGGCATACATGCGGAGCTTCCCGCGCCGCGTGCGAAGCGCCTTGTAGTCCGTGGAGACTGCATCGAGATCCTTCGCCACCCGCGCGATGCGGGCCGGGTCAGCCTCGAAGTTGAACCTCCACAGATCGACGGCAGGCGCCTGGCCCCCGAGTGCCATCCCGTTGATGGCTGCGGGCGCAATCAGCACATTGAGTGCCGGAAGCTTCGTGTGCCGAGCATCCACAAGCGCCAGCCGGGCGCCGCGATCCCGGGATCGTACGGCCAGCTGGAGTACAAGCGACGGCCGCCGCGGCTGACCGGCCCAGCAAAGACTTTGCGAATCGCGGTGAGCTTCTGTGGGCTCAGGCAGTCACATGTGCGGCAGATGCGCAGATGCACCCAGGGGCCTGTTAATCCGTTGGTCGTTGGTTCGAGTCCAACCCGGGGAGCAATTTCTATTTAGTTTCAAGGTATTATATGTAAAATATCACCTTGTTTCTACACGAGGAAATCGGGGCCGCGGCCGCACACCCGCCTGCAAGTAATGCTCGAAGACCTGCTGGGCGTGCAAGTGGATCTCTTGACGCCCGGCGATCTACCGAAACGTGCTCGTGATCGGGTGCTGAGCGAAGCCGTCCCGATATGACGTCAGAGGATTCCGAGCTCAAGCTCATCGATTTTCTCGACCACATCGCGGAGGCTTCTCGGCTTGCGCGTAAATACGTTGCCGGTATGGATCAAGAGTCTTTTCTCAAGGACCGCCGTACGCAACAGGCTGTCGTGCTGAACCTGATGGTCATCGGCGAAGCTGCGGCTGTGCGGGTAACTGTCGGCCGCCGGCCGCGACGCCACTGCCCCCGTCGCGCGTCCCGCGGTCATCGACGCTACCGCAAACCGAGCTGCTGCTCCGCCAAAAGCCAGTCGTCGAGCTCATGCCCCGGATGGAACCCGCGTGCCGCGGCGAGGAAATAGGCTGCCTTCGCGGTTGCTTCGTGGTGAGATTCGCAGCCGCCATCCGTCGCGATTACTGCGGGCGCAGCAATCACTGCATCGATCTCTGGTTGCGTTTTGACATCGCGAGTCGTCTCGGATTGGCTTGGCTGAGCCGCACTCGGCTCCGACTCAGCCGGCGCAGCCACTCGCTGGAGGCTGGCTTCTCGGCTGTGGGGATTGGCAGCCATACTGAACCTTCGTTTGTGGCGCACGGAGGATTTCCGCGCTAACGCTAGGTTTGAGCAACTACCGTACCTGCGGGTCGCCCGGCTATCCTTTGCTGTGCAGCGCTCGCTCTCGCGTTTGAGAGCCGAGGTTTGTTGTTGGGAGAGAGCGCCAGCCCAGCGGTTGTTGCGGACATTCGCCGCATCGTGTGCGTCGGATCTTTATCGAGGCCCGGCGCCCGCGCTGAGTCTATCTCAAGCCCAGCTGTTCCGCGGACGCTGAGACTTGCGGGATGGAGCCGCGCGCCGTGCCGCCGCGGATCGCCCCCCAGCGCCCTTCGTACGCGCGGCCTTCTGCGCGGAGTTCGACCGCTGCGACGGAGTGCGCCGACGCGCCGCAGAGCGGGCCTGTTCAGATAGGGCAGCACGCGACGCCGATGCGCGCGGTTCGCGCTTGAGCGCGCCGAGAGTAGCAGAAGAGCGGCGCGCGCTCGGCCGCTTCTGGCGCGCGCGGCTGCGCGTGAGACTTTCCTTCCCGTTTGTCGCGCATCGCCCGGCGCAAAGTCTCATTTCTCGGCATCGTGGATCTCCGTGTCGATAATCCTCGCCGGAGAGCACCATTCGTGCCGTAGCCGCGCATACCGAGAGCCGGGTGGCCCGGGACTAAGGCTCGCCCGGCCCCCTACCCCACATAGACCGGTTTCCGCATGCTCGCATGCGAATCGGGCATGAGCTCTGGCTCGAGTGCTGGAACAACAAATGCTGGACCTTCGCGTCCCCTAAGCACAGGCGGATCGAATGCCGAATGTAAAGGAAGTGGCTGAGACCATGATCGATGCCGATACGCTCTGGAAGGAGGTCGGCGATTTCGGGTCCATTGCGCGGTGGCACCCGCTTGTGAGCAGCAGCACAGTCTCCGATGAGACAGCGGGGCGAGCCCGCCACGTGCACTTCAAGACTGGCGGTGAACAGCTCGAGCGCCTACAGGCCGTGGATGCCGCGCATCGCATGTATCGCTACCGCATTGAGCGCAGCAGCTCGCCTGTTCGCGACTACACTGGGGAATTCCGCATAGAGGCTGCGGATACACAGATGAGTCGCATCGTCTGGGAAGCGCAATTCACGCCTGCTGATGAGCACGACGATCGGACGGTCGCGGCCGTCCGCTCCTTCCTGCACGAGGGAGTTGCCAGTATCGAGGGGAAATACCGACCGTTTGCATGCGTTGAGCCCGATGGAGTTGACACGGGAATAGCGGATGCGGACAAGAAGGCGCGTAGCGGCACGGTAAGCGAGCCGATCAGGAACACCCCGCCTGCCGGCGCCTGGAACGATACGTCCTCTGACTAGCACATCGGGAGTTGCACAGCATGAGCGCAGTCCTAGCTGCATTGTTTCCCAGCCATGAGGTGGCCGAAGGTGTTCGGACCCGACTTGTTGAGGATGGTTTTCCGACGGATCGTGTTGAGCTCACCTCTCGCAAGGAGGCCCAGCAGGCGGACCTGGTGCCGGCAGAGTCCACCGCCGAGAAGCTGACCCTTCACTTTCGGCAGCTCTTTCCCACGAAAGACGACGCCGAAGCTACGGGGATTCTGTGCAACGGCGTTATTCAGGGCGGCGCAGTAATCGCCATCCATCCCCGCGGAGACATCGAAACACGACGCGCGATCGAAATTCTCGAGCGGGCCGGACCGGTCGAGCTCCGCTCGGCCGACCTCGAGAGTCAATCCATGGAACACGCGGCTGCACGCAGCAACGAAACGGTCATCCCTAACGCTCGCAAGATACTTTTCGGACCCGGGCAGCCGTAGACCATGCGCAGAGAATACGCGCGTACCGCCGTTTGGATGAGCGCGATCACCTCCCTCGTGCCGGCCCACAGCGCTCCGAGCGCAAGTACAACGCCTGCCTGAGGACGCTACGTGCCACCGCGGCGGGCCTCGCGAGGCAAGCGCCGGGATCGGGGTTTGCTGCCCGGCACTATGGGCGAGGTGGAGGAGATGCCAAGCTTCTTGCGAGCGGCTGCTGTGCTCGCGACGCTGTTCCTTGGGAGCTGCGCCGCATCGATCGCCTATCGGGCCGCGTATGTGCCGGATGGCCCATCCTCCCCGGTCGATCGCGTCAAGGGACGGGTGCTGGTCTTCACGACCTTTGGCGATGACAATCGGTGGATCACGCCCGGGGCGACCAGCGTGACGGCGTTCAAAATGAACGTGCAGGCTGGCGTCATGGCTCGGGAGATTGCCATCACGGTCTTCTCCAGGGTCGCCAATGGCGCCGACGAGAGTCACGACCTCGCGAACGCAGATCGGTACGCGATCGTAGTTCGCCCCCAGATCGAGAACCTCGAATACGGCTTCACTCGCCCGAAACATCTGGGGATTGAAGTCACTCCCGAAGTGCGGGTCGTGATGCGAATCACCCTGCTGGACCCCAGCGGGCGCGTCCTGCTCGAGAAGGACTACGATTCAGGCCCCGTCTCGCAGGGACGTTCCATCGTCAGCGAAAAGCTGGTCAAACGAACCGATGTGCTAGTTCACGAGGCGATTTATGACCTCATGCTGCGTGCTGCCGGTGACATCCACGTGTTCCAGCGTAGTCAGGACGCGGTAGCCAAGGCGAACCAAACCTCGGATTGATAGTTACGGTAGCTACGAGACCTGGGACGCGCCTTGTGGCATGCTGTGCGCATAGCTCGGCCAAGACGGTCGGTCGCAGGGCAATAGATATGACGCTCTCAGTACGCAATGCTGGGCGGAAGCGACTCTGGCTCGCATCCGCGGTCGTGACGCCTCTGATCGCGGCGCTCTGTCTCGCCGCCACAAACTGCCTCGCTGCAACGACGGAGAGCACGGAGCTCGTACGTCACCAGCTGCTCGAAGCAATCAACAGCAATTTGCGCCCGGCCCAGGACAAGGCGCGCGACAAGTACCGGCATCCGGTGCAGACCCTGATGTTCTTCGGCATCAAACCGGATATGACGGTCGTCGAGCTCTGGCCCTTTGGTGGCTGGTACACCGAGATCCTCGCGCCGTTCCTCAAAGATCACGGCAAGCTTTATGAGGCCGCGATGGATCCGGACTCGAAGGACCCGGAAGATGTACGGCTCAACAGCGACCTTCACGCGTTGCTGGACGCGCATCCACGGCAGTTCGGCAAGGTTCAGCTGACTGTACTCGCGCCTCACAATATGCAGATCGCCCCTGACGGAACGGCCGACATGGTGCTGACGTTCCGCAATATCCACAACTGGGTGTGGGCCGGCATGCAGAAGGACGTCTTCGCGGCCGCCTACCGCGCATTGAAGCCAGGCGGAATCCTGGGCGTCGTCGAGCATCGCAACAATGATCCCCACTTCGAGCCGAAGCAGCAGGGTCAGGCCTATGTAGGGGAGCAGTATGCGATCGACCTGATTGAGTCGGTCGGGTTCCGACTCGTCGCGCGATCGAACATCAATCGCAATCCGAAGGACACCAAGGATTACCCCAAGGGTGTCTGGACACTGCCCCCGACCTACGCAGAAGGCGACAAGGACCGAGCGAAATACGCCGCCATCGGTGAATCGGACCGATTCACCCTCGAGTTCGTGAAACCGGCGTCCTGACCACGCCGCCCAATACCGGGCAAGAGGCGCCTCGCATGGCCATCAGTGCGGCGCCGCTAGGCGCCTGCACTGCGCGTGGCGAACTCGGCGTGTAGCCAGTCGATCATCGCGCGAATACCAGGTCGCGACGAAGACCCCTCCGGGTGCACCAGATAGTAGCCGACGTCCAGCTCGAGGACGGCGTTGAACGGCTCAATCAGAGCACCGCTGGAGCATTCGGCCTCGGCGAGTCACTTGGCGTCAAGAAGCTCGCTGGAGTCGTCCTTGGTCTCCTCGGCGTGATACTGGTCGCCGGCCGTGGGCCGCCGGGCATGCGGCGATCGACCTGCGCGGCGTTGCCTACATCCTGATCGGCTCGTTCAGCCTCGCGAGCTCGTTTGTCTACGCGAGGCGGTTCATGGTCGATCTTGGGATTCGGCCTCTGGCCTTGGAAGTCGGCGTCGCGCTTGCGCAAGCTCAATTCCGTGAAGGTTGCTGCGGCCGGATAATCCGCTATTTAGCGCGTCACGAGCTGACCCTGCGGATTGGCCTACGTCAGCCGTTCGGTGGGCCATTGCCGGGTTTGCCCGCCGGTGCCATGATCGGCGCTCGCAGGGGGTATGCACATGTCCAAGACCTCAGTCGAGCCTCGCGGCCAAGTGGGACTTTGGCCGCTCCTTTCAGCCACCAGCGTATCGGCGATGGACCTGTGGCGGATCGCCGAAGCATCCGCACTCGGGCTGCTCGCCTATGAGGAACCCGGCAGCAGCCAGCGATTCGAGCGGACTACCATGGAGCAGCTCGCGCACTCGCTGGGTATGGGCTCACAGGAATACCACCCGCTCAACGACGACCTGCTGCTGGTCCGCAGCGACCTCCATGGCATGAGCTCGGTACGGTATGCGTATGATTTGCGCGGATGGCTGTATCTGCACTTTCGCCTCGATGGCCTGAGCGAGGAGCAGATGCCGGACGGTCGCAGGCGCCTCGATCGCGAGTGCTTCGTTCTGTCCGCATCGTCCCGACCTTCCTCCTTCGTAAGAGAAGTGGTGGGAGACACGTGGCGCACGGTGGGCATCGCGTGTCGTCCCAAGTTCGCTCAGCGGGATCTGCGCTGCCTTGGCGACAATCTGCCGGAGGAGCTGCGGCGCTTCCGTTCCGGCGATGAGGTGGAATTCGCGTTCGTAGGGGAATTGACCGCCGAAATGCGCGCCGCGGCGCGGTCGCTGCTCAACACGACTCTGCCGCCCGGCATCCGCCATACGTATTATCGAGCAAAGGTAGTCGAGCTCGTTTGTCTGGCGCTGGGACGGATCAGCGCCCGCGACGAAGCGGCCACCAATCTTCCTGTGCGGCTCAGTCGGCGCGACGTGGAGTGCATCCAGCAGGCTCGCCAATTCCTGCTGACGCATTCGGCACCGTCGCTGAGTCAGCTCGCGCGCGACGTCGGCATCAATCGCAACAAGCTCGCCATCGGCTTCAAGCATATCTTCGGAGTGACGGTCGGGGACTTCGACCGTGAACGCAGGCTCGAGCGGGCCCGTGCACTGCTGGAAAGCGGAGAGATGCCGATAAGCTACGTCGCGGATCTGGCCGGCTATGCGGATCACGGCAGTTTCAGCAAGGCATTCAAGCTCGAGTACGGAGTACTGCCGTCCGAGCTGCGCAGCGCGGCGCCGACTCGAAAGTGACGTAAACCCGATTCTCGGGACCGCCGCCCGACCGGGCGGCCATCCGTGAGCCTACGCTTGCAGGCCATGAGCTCAGCCGATCCAAGACCTGCCTTCATGTCTCACCGACACGTGGAGATCATGAATCGGCTTCTTGCCGGCGACTCGGCGAGCCGCGAAGCCGCCGCCAAACTCGACCGCACCTATGTGATCGCCTACCGGCTGACGAATGGACCAGGCAGCGAGACGGTCTGGTGGCAGACGCGTTTCGATCCCGCCCAGGGCATCCGCTTCGAGCTGCGCGAGCCGCCGAGTCCCGCAGATCTGACGTTCGAAGGAGATTGGGTGGCGGTGATGCGCATGATGCGTGAAAGCAAAGCCGGCCGGCCCGCGGAAAATAGCCTGCACGCCGTGGGCGACGAGAAGGTGCTTGGAATAGTCGGTCCCGCCTTCGCTGCCGGACAGAAGGCGGCAATTGTCGATACTGCGTTTCCGGACGTTTGAGCCGACCATTCGAGACACGATCGGAGCCCGAACAGTGAGTACCCGGAAATATCCGCCCACGAGATCAGAGCCCGTCTGCAAAACGATCGGCGCGGTGTCCTTTGACGATGCGTACGACTGGCTGCAACACGAGACGCCCGAGGCGCTCGAGTGGCAATGGCAGCAGGATGCCCTGACGCAAACGCATCTGCGCGAATGGCGCGATTTCGACCGGCTCCGTGACGCCATTTCCCGGATGCCGGATCCAAACGGTGCGCTCCTCAGGACCCCGCCACGCCTGCACAACGGCAAGTGGTTCTGGGGGGCTCCTTCCGAGCGCAGCGGGCGCACCATTTGGGTCGGAACGAGCCCCGACTCGGGACGGCCGCTTCTCGAAGCGCGGGACCTCGCCGATAAGCCGGAAGACGCGGAATCGACGGTGATCATGTGGTTCGAGCCCTCACCGGACGCTTCGTACGTCGCCTTTGCAGTGACGGTGCGAGGAGCCATGGAAGGCGAGTGGCGCGTGTTCGAGGTGCCGACAAATCGCCTCACGCGTCTGCGCGAGCCGGCAACTGCCTACACGGGCGGCCTGCCCGGCTGGCTTCCGGACAGCAGTGGGTTCTATCTCCATGACCGCGCTGAAGGAGGACGTCATCGGATTCGTTTCGTACCGGTCTGTCCCGCTACGGCCGCCAGAGCGCCCGTCATCTTCGATTTCAGCGACGTACCGGCCAATGTGTCGGGATTGACACCGGAGGTGTCGCCGGACGGTCGTTGGGTGATCGCCCTGGCGGGCCCGCACGAGCGCATCGCCTACATGATCGGCGACACGCGCGCGGGCACGTGGCGGCGGTTCATCCCGCACGGCTACGAAGGCGAGTGCTCCGGCGCCTGGCTCGACGCGGAGACTTATGTTGCGCGCGCTCACGGCGGCGATACCCCGCGGGGCCGCATCGTCGCCATCCCGGCCGCCCGATCGCTGGACATCGCTGCCTGGCGCGAGATTCAGCCGCAGACAGAGGCGGTGTTGCGGGCCGTGTCCGTTCAGCGCGGCCGCATCGTCGTCGCGGATCTGTGGCATATCTCGGCGCGCTTTCGCACGCTCGCACTGGATGGCAGCGACGAAGCCATCGTGCCGCTCGAGATCCCGGGCTCGAGTACTATCGCGTTCATAACTCGACGGTTCGATCTCTCCGAGGCGTTGACATTCGATTACACGACCTTCACGCGCCCGGCGACGATCTATCGTTACGATGCGGAGCGCAGAGCCATCACGCCCGTCGGCGCGGTGCCGCCGCAGATCCCGAATATCACGATCACACAGAAGTTTGCCAGAAGCCTGGATGGGACCGCGATCCCGTTCTACCTCATCCATCGCGGCGATCTCCAGCAGGACAGGACGCACCCCGCGATCCTGACAGCCTACGGCGGCTTCAACATCGCATTTCTCCCCACCTACCTCGGTCACTACCAACCGTTCCTCGAGGCAGGCGGAGTCATCCTGCACGCAAATCTTCGCGGCGGCGCCGAGTACGGGCGTCACTGGCACGACTCTGGCCGCCTCGCATCCAAATGGAACGTGATTCTGGATCTGGTTGCGGTCGCGCAAGAAGCAATCGCCCGGAAGGTGACCGAGCCCTCGAAGCTCGCGATGACTGGAGCAAGCAACGGTGGTCTTCTGGCCGGCGCTGCCATCGCGCACCGCCCTGATCTCTTCCGGGCCGTAGTCCCGATCGTTCCTCTCTTCGATCAGATGGAGCCGCTGCCGCGGGATGAGCAGTTGGCGCCCATGCGGGCCATCTTTTACGAAGACTACGGCGACCCCAGTGATCCCATCATGTCGAAGGTGCTGATGAGCTACTCGCCCTATCACAACGTGAAGTCGGGAGTCGCGTATCCGGCTGTCCTGCAGATGTTCGGTGAAAAAGACATGGGGTGCATGCCATTCCACGGCCGCAAGTTCACCGCAGCACTGCAGGCCGCATCGACGTCCGGCCACCCGGTGCTGCTGCGAGTGTGGAAGGACACAGGGCATGGGGCATGGGGAGAGGCCGGCCGCTTGTGGACCACCGAATGGCTCTCCTTCATCATGCGCGAGCTCGGCATGCGGCTCCCGTAACACTGGGAGCGCGCACCTGATGACTGTCAACGAGCTTGCCGAGGATCTCTGGCAGCACGCCCTGCAAACCCAACCGTACTACGCCCTTCGCGCCGGTCGCCCCATCGCCAGACTGCGGGCGGAGACCCTGGAGGATGCAGACGCCGACCGCGCGTTCGGTCGACAGCTGCGGGAGAGCTTGGCGACCCTGAAACAGGAAGCGGTGGCGATGTCGGACGCGGAACGGCTCACGGCGGAATTTCTCGAATACGAATGCGATCGCCTGGAGGAATCGCCGGAGTGCTGGTGGACCGCCTTTCCGTATACACCCTACAACGCGCAGACAATCGCGTTCCACGCCCAGGTGGTCCTGCCGGCGCAAGGCTTCACCGCTTCCGAGGACGTAGACCGGTATCTACTCCTCCTCGGGGATCTGGCGAATTTGATTCGGGCGCAGACGGCGCGCCTCGAGGCGCAGGCCAAGCGCGGCTGGCGAATCCCGGCACCCGCTCTCTCTGGCGCGCGCGCTGCGATAGAGGGAATCGGCCGGAGTGTTGCCACGCGGGTCCGCGTTGCGGATGACCGGACGCGAGCTCTGCGGGATGTCGATCGGAGCCATCTCGCCGAGGGCACGAGCTCCCTGTTGCTCGCTCAGGTCCTACCGGCCCTCGAGGCCGCACGCGCGGCCCTTGGCTCGAGCTATGAGCACGCGGCGCCGCCGGGCGTCGGGCTCGCGCAATATCCGGGTGGCGAGGCCGCGTACGAGCTCTGGATTCGCCACCACATGACATGCGATTTGTCGGCTGTCGACGTGCACGCTCTCGGTGAGAACGAGGTGGCACGCCTGACCGACGCAATGGCAGAGCTTCGCGCGACGCTCGGCTTCGACGGCGACGAGGTTGCATTCGCCGGCAAGCTTCGCGCCGCTGGCCGGATGCACGCGAACAGCCCGCAGGACCTGGAAGCACGCTATCGCCGCTGGATCGAGCGAATCCAGCCGCGGCTCGCGCAGTACTTCTGGCGAGTACCGCGCGCACCATACGACATCCAGCGGCTCGATCCGGGGGCGGAGCCCGGCATGACCTACGGCTACTACGAGCCCCCCAACGCCGCACGGCCGAAGGGACTGTATCGGTACAACGGCTCAGGTCTCGAGACGCGTGTACAGGTTGCAGGCGCGGCGCTGATCTACCACGAGCTCGTGCCCGGGCATCACTTCCACCTTGCCCGTCAGTCCGAAAGCGACTCGCTACCGAGCATTCGCAGGCATTGCCTCGATATCTCGGTATTCAACGAGGGCTGGGCCGAATACGCATCGGGTCTCGCCGGCGAGATGGGGCTATACGACGATCCTTACGATGCCTATGGAAGGTTGTTGCATGAGCGATTCACCGCACAGCGCCTGGTGGTCGATACCGGCCTCAACGCGCTCGGCTGGTCGCTCGAGCAAGCCAGCGCATACATGAAGCGCTACACACTGGAGTCACCTGAGCAGGTGGCAACCGAGACGCTGCGGTATTCCACGGATCTTCCCGGCCAGGCCCTGGCCTATCGGATCGGTTATCTCAAGATCATGGAGCTGCGGGAAGGGATGCGCAGTGATCTCGGGCCGCGTTTCGATCTGCGGGATTTTCACGAGACGGTACTGGCCGAGGGTGCGCTTCCGCTACCTGTGCTCGAGCGGCACGTCGCCCGAGCGACGGAACGTCTGCGGAATGAGGACGTCGCTGGAAGATACGCTGGCACGAATCCGAGTGACGCTGTCCCGAACGGATCCTAGGCGATCGCAGCATACTCGACCCATGGCGCCATGAGCCCGTGTCCGAGCGATCTCAGGCGCGCTCGATATCACGACAGAATCAGATGGGGGCATTTATGTCGCGCGCAAGCGCACCGACGAGCGTACCTGCATCAATCCACTTGCGCGGCATTGCTGTAGCTGTTGCAATCGCCCTGGCAGCGGCCGCACAGGCGCAGGCGACTTCGGGAACGACTCCCGAGTCTGTCGCAACGCTGCAGGAAGTCGTGGTCACCGCACAAAAGCGCACGCAGCGGGAGATCGATGTCCCGGTGTCAATCTCCGCGATCGACGCCGCGACCCTTGCCGCGACGGGCGCCCAGGACCTCGAAGACCTCCAATTCACCGTCCCGGGTCTCTCGATACGCTCCTACGGCGCCGGCAGCGGTAATTATGAGCAGCTGCGCGGAATCTCGAGTGCCTTCGGCCTGCCCACGATCAGCAACTACTTCGGCGAGCTGCCAACAAATATAGACGCCAATGGCGTTGAGGTACCCATGCCGCTCGTCGATCTCGAGCGCGTCGAGGTATTGCGGGGGCCGCAACCGACCTTCTACGGTGAAGGCTCGATGGGCGGAACGATACGATACATTCCCGCGCCACCGTCGCTCGATCAGACTTCGGCCGAGGTCACCTCGGGCCTCGATTCAATGGACGGCAGCGGCCTCGGCGGGCTTACCAATGGATACCTGAACCTTCCCCTGTCCACCGACCGCTTGGGCCTGCGCCTGGCGGGCGGTTATGAGAAAGACCCGGGATGGATCGATCGCGTGCCGACCAGAGAGACCGATATCAACGACGCGGAAATCGGCACCCTGCGGGCAACGCTGCTTGCGAAACTGAGCGACGATTCCGACGTCACTGTCCTATTCCAGCACGTCAAGACGAGCCAGCCGAATCAAAACTTCGGGATCGACGGCAAGACCTACCTCAGCGTACCTACACCCGTCGCTACCGAGACCAACCTGGCATCCCTCGTGCTGCGGATAAATCTCGGCTTCGCAGAGCTGGTCGAAACTCCGGGCTACATGACCTACCGCGCGCGCACGACGGACGATCTTACCCCTTTCTATCTGCCTTACCTCGCCGAATTCGGGCTGCCGGAGGGCTATGTAACCGGGATTCCCGAGAACTCGAGGACGGACGATCATACCTTCACCAACGAGCTTCGCCTGGTGTCGAAGAGCGCGGGTCCGTGGGTCTGGGCGACCGGAGTCGACTACCGCGACGCGCGGCTCGACCTGGATGCGGCGAGTGCCACCTACCCGAACGCCCTGCCCTTTGATCTGCTGTCCGACGATGAAGCGCTGCCGGATAAGTCCTGGGCACTCTGGGCGGATACCGGATACGCGATTACCTCGAAATGGCACGCGAGCATGGGGGTTCGCTACTACCGCGATCAGGTCAGCTCGGCGACGAACACGATCTCTTTCGGTGTCCCGCAGGCGACTGCCGGTCGAGCCACCTTCACATCCACGAACCCGCGTTTCGATCTCAGTTACAGGATTGCGAGCAACTCGCTGCTCTACATGGATGTGGCCAAGGGGTTTCGCAGTGGTGGATTCAATGCCGGCTACGCGGCGCAAAAGAGCTACGATCCGGACGAGCTTTGGACTTATGAGCTGGGATCCAAGGGACTTTACTGGGATCGGAAGCTTCAGCTCGAGGCGGCCGTGTATTACAACGACTGGAGGGATGTGCAGACGGAGTTTTTTACGCCGCTTGGACTGGAAGAGACGACCAATGGCGGCCGCGTCGAGGGCGAGGGAACGGATCTTTCTGCGATACTGAGTCCCTGGGTGGGCTTGCAGCTCGGAGCAACTCTAGGATGGAACAACATGTCATACAAGGACGTACCTCCGAACGGCGACAAGGATGTCGGGGATCCTCCGGATTTCACCGTCCGCCAAAGCTGGTCGACCTTCATCGACTATCGCCGTGGCGTGTGGAGCGGCGCAAGCGGCTACGGACGTATCGAGCTGCAACACGCGAACAGGGCGCTGCTCACGCTGCGCTCGCCCGATTTTGCGTCTTTCGTCGATCTGCCGGCGCGCAGCCTGCTCGACCTGCGGGTAGGTATCAGCTTCGCTCGCTATGACGTTGCAGCTTTCTGCGACAACGCCCTGGACGAGTCGAACCCGATCATCAAGGGGCCGTTCGGCGTCATTTCGGAGAACGTCGAGCAGCGCCCCAGGGAATACGGTCTCACCGCAACGCTACGATTCTAAAGAGACGCATACTGTGAGCGGCCGACCGCGATCGCTGGCGCTCTCCATCGTCCGTCATCCGGCGCGGGAGATGACGCGAAGCTTCACCGTGTCTCCGGTCGGCTGCCGGAGCCACAGGTCTCGCCAGCCGCCGTCTGTCTCGCGGGGCAATTCCAGGATCGCCTGCCGGGCCTCGTACAAGCGATGCTTGAGAAATGGCTGCAGCGCGAGAAATGGCGTCATTGTCTCCTTCTCCTGCGGCGTTTCGGCCAGGGCGATGTCGCAGAAGATCCGGAAGTAGTCAGCGTACTCCTCCTCGTAAACCTGCAGCGGACCCTGCATTGCACCGTCGTGCATCAGCTCCTCGGCGAGAAGGCGGCTACAGAGGTAACTTGAGGTGGAGCGCAGATAGTTGCCGTGCTCAGCCACCACGCTGCACGCGTAATCCCGGGGCCCGTAAAACAATTCAAACAATCTGCGCCGACGTGCGCCCACGACGTGTTGACCACGCAGATAGCCAAACAGCGCCTTGCGGTGAACGAGGCTGAAGGTGGAACGTCTCAGGGCGAGCATCTGCCGCTCGAGCTTCACCTGCTCGGACACGCTCCTCATGAGATGGTCGTGATCCGACACCCATCGTTGATGCGCGGCAGGCTGCTCGAGAATGCGGCAAGCAGCCAACTGATCCTCGGTCCCCGCGGACCGGGCCGCGGCTTCTACACAGCGCTCGGACACGTCCATCAGGCGCTCATGTTTATACGCCCGCGCGAACATTTGAGCGGCCCTCCTGGGAGGGAAGGTTCTTATGGTCCGAGGAGCTTCGCGCTTTCGGGACGCTTCAGTCTGTACGCTCGCGCACGCAGAGGCATCCCGTACACTGCTTGGCTCCTCCCGACTTGACGTATGCCGATATCGGAATATGATTGCGCCATGGCACGAGCAGCGACGACGTCGGACGTCTTCAGGCGCGAGCGTAATGGGCAAGCGCAGGTTCGACCTCGGCGAGCAGGCGTGGCCGGAGGAAGCGCCGTTCCACACGCCGGTCTTCGTCGTGACGCACGAGAAGCGTGACCCCTGGGAGCGGCCGGGCGGGACCACCTTCCACTTCGTCAACGACGGCATCGAGTTCGCGCTCGACCAGGCCCGCGAGGCCGCCGGCGACCGGGACGTCCGCATCGCGGGCGGCGGTTTGTCGCTCCAGTGTAGGCGTTGTTTGCTGCCAGCGTCAGCGTGCCGGTACCCGCCTGAGCCAGACTGCCCGACCCGGAGAGGACTCCTTCTACAATGACTTCCGCGGCGGAAGTGTTCTGTGAGAAGGTCGACCTCGTCCCGGCGCCCAGCGTAACCGTACCCGTCAGGGTGACCGTAGTGTTGGCTGTCAACGCCGTATCGCTCGTCCCTGCGATATTGGACGCTACCGCCGCGATGCCCGAGCCACCGGCGCCGCCCGCACCTCCTGAGCCGGCGCCACCGCCGCCGCCGCCGTAATACGTGTCGACACCCGTCAGGCTCTCCTCGATGCCGATACCGCCCGCGCCGCCCGCCGTGCTGGACGCATTCGCGCCGGCGGCTCCCGTACCCGTGAGCCCCACCACTCGATTCAGCGCCTGGGCCGTGCTCGAGGGCTGAGCAAACCGCACCGTATCGCCCGCGCCGATGTTGAAGCTCTGCCAATCGATCACGGCCCGCTGGCTCGACTGCTCGATCACCATCTGGTCGACACTCGGGGTCGCAATCCGTGCGCTGCCCGCCAGCACCCGGCCGCTCTGCGGTAGGAGCGATTGGGCCTGGCTCACCGCGGCTGGCGCCCCGCCGGCGAGCGCCGTCCCGGGCCAGCACTCCGACCCGAGGCTCGCCACCAGCAGCGCCACTGCGCTCAGGCGTGCCCCGCCGTGAGATCTGCCCCGCCCCTTGCCGCGAGCCGCCTGCAGCTCCGCCACCGGCACCAGCATCCGGCGGGCTTCGTCAAACACCAGCCTGTAGTACTTGTTCATGGGGCCATCTCGATGCCGACCGTCAAACCGATTCACTCACGGGCGGCTCGGCGAGCAGCGCCTCGAGCCGCAGGAGCTTCTCGCTGAAGCACGCCGGATCCCCGACATAGTCATCCTCCACCACCGCGTAATGCGGTGATACTCGAGGCGACCCAGATCGAATGTCATGCTGCCCCTGCCCGCTCAGAACTGCCACGCCACGGAGCCGAGCCACCGGCTCTGCGCGCTGCCCGGCGGCCGGTACAGCGGCCGGGCGCTGCCCGGCATCCGGGTGGCCCACACCACAGTCAGTGCCATTCCCCATGGGGACGCCCAATCGAGACCCAGCCCATAGTCGCTCCACACCCGATGGTTGGGCAGGCTGGAATTCTCATAGCCCAGGTTCAACTGCCACGACGGATACGGGCGGGCCAGAAAATCCCCGTTGGCGTAATCGACGAACACCCCGGGGGCGAACACGTTGCCCCGCCACAGCAGCCGCTGACGCAGCTCGAGCGTTGAGAACACGCCACGCGTCAGCGACCCCTCGGCCGCGCTGAAAGCCCTCACACCGGTGAGGCCACCCACCGGCAGCTCCTCGTAGGGATCGAGGTTGTGATCGCTCCACTGTCCGCGCACGTTCCACAGCGTGTACAGTCCCCCCTTGTCGAGGTTCACTTTCGCAAGCGCATTCCCCATCACCTTGGTGAACCGACCCAACACCCCCGTGGTGTCCGGGACGGCAAGCCACTGCGAGACCGTGCCGCTCGAGACCGACAGCACCGCGCCCCAGGTGTCGCCCCAGAGTAAATCGTTGCGCTCCCCGGAATCCCCGGAGAGCGTCGCCGCGGCGGCCATGATGCGCCTCGGTGCCGCCGCGGGCAGCCCGATCACCGTGAGCTCCGAGCGCGTCCACACTCCATCGAGTGACACTCGCCAGTCGCTTCCCAGGCCGCGCACCAGCGGATAACTCACCCCCGCCGTGGCGGTGTCCGCCGTGCCACTCGCCTGCACCTGCGGCACGGCGTAGGTAGTACGCGCTCCATTGAGATCCACGCGCCAGCCCTGGTAGCCCAGCGGCAGCGACAGCCCCAAGGCACCGGTCGCCTCGTGCCGATCGGTATCCTGGAACGAGCCCGTCCACACGTCTCCCAGGTGCAGCAGATTGTTCGCGCTCAGGCTCACCCCGGCGCGGTTCTCACCACTTTGAGGCACCCCGTAGTTGTCCAGGCTCACCGCGCCGGTCACCTGGGCTTCGCTTGCGGAGGCGGCGATCTGCACCGCTGTCTGCCCCAAGCCCACTCCGTGAGGTGTCAGTGTCAGGGGGGTGAGGTGCACGCCTGGGATGTCCTGCAGCAGCAGCTGGGCTCTCTCCATTCCCCGCCTGCTGAGCACGCAATCCCTCAGCCCTCGAGGGCACAATGCTGCGCGCGCCACGCGCTCGAGCCGCGCGCTCGCCACGTGCGAGGTGTTGCTCCGTACCCGCACTGCTCCCACGTGCCCCTCGAACACGCGGAAGACGAGCTCTCCCGTGCGCTGAAAGCGCTGCCAGCCCTCTTGCGTCAGCACCACCAGCGCCACGAGGTCACCGGCCCGCCGCAACTGAAGCGTAGCCGCCCTTGCCATGGCCCGCGCCTGATCGAGATCGAGCTTGTGGTTGAGCTGACTGGCGACCAGGCCGGCGAGCTTCGCGCGCATCCGGGGTTGAGTCGGGCCAGACCAACTCACGCCTCGCACGCTGTCCGACGGGCCGGCCGCCTGCGCCAGGCTCACCGAGCCGAGCAGGCACACCGCCGCCGCCCAAGGCGCCACCGCACGGGTGCGTGCAGCCCGGAAACGAGGTTGATGATTTGACGCGACCCGATCAGCGATCCCCATCTGCCCCCAAGCCCCTGGTCTTCCCTAGCGGCCCACATCGCCGCTTAACTTAAGCCGAATCCTATCCGACCCGGCGGCGCAGATTCGGGACCCATTCATCACTTCACGCGTCTGGTGTGGGCCAGAGGTCCATAGCATTTATAATCAATATCTTACAGCACTTTATTCGACCAATTCGGAAGCCGAGCCCGAATTCAAGATCCGCACCCGGTCTGCGGATCATGGTAAAGTGATATCAATACGTTACTTTACCTGCGGGCAACGCATGGCCACGACCGTTACTCTCAGCGGCAAATATCAGATCGTCATTCCGCAGGAAGCCCGAGAGGCCCTGCACCTCTCGGCGGGCGATGAGCTACTCGTTTTGAGCAAACCCGACCGTGTCGTGATCGTCCCGAAGCCCAAAAAGTTCGCCAAGCGCATGGCCGGATTGCATCGCGAAGTCTGGCAAGGTGCGGACGCCTATTTGCAGGACGAGCGCAAAGACTGGTGAGTGTTCGATTTCCCGGCTCGCATAAGCAGGTGCTGATCGATACCAGCATCTGGATCTACCACCTTGAGCAGCACCCGCAGTTCGGCGCCGCGGCTGGCAAGGTCATCGAACTCCTGGAGGAGGGCAGATTTCGCGGAGTCGCCTCGGAGCTGACTTTGCTGGAGATCACCGTAAGGCCACTCCAATTGGGGCGGCAGGATGTCGCAGACGAGTACGAACTACTACTTGGGTATTTCCCGAACCTGGATCTCGAGCCGATCAGCCGTGAGATTCTGCTCGCGGCCGCTGCTCTGCGAGCGCGCCAGCGACTACGGACGCCGGATGCGATACAAGTAGCGACTGGCCTGAGAACCGGCGCCACGCTGGCGGTGACCAATGATGAAGGGTGGCGCGTTTACCACTGATTGACACGTTGATTCTGCGGGATCTGGGTCCGTGACCTGCCCTCCTCTTTCCTCGCCCTCCAAGCCGATCCTCGCCAGATCCGCTTCGAGCCGCATCGAATAGGCAGTCCGGGCGCGGGCCGCGAGCTCGGCTCGATAGGGACCTCCCCGTCTCTTTATTGGCAGACCTTGGAGCCTTCCTTCGGGCGGGTACAGAGCGTTCCGTCCACAACGGAAATGCCTGATGGCCCTGGCACGACCTCCGTGTCATTCATCGTCCCGCTCCGGCTCCATTCGACCGCACCGATGCCGCTTTCCACCGGCTGAATCTGGCCCGCCACACCGCTCCCTGGATAGGTCAGCATTGCATCGCCGTCGACCGTGACGGAGTTTTCGGTGAACGTTCCGGTCACCGTCAACATCTGATTGGCGTCCACTGTGAGATTTCCCGTGCCAGTGAGGCTCGCCAGAGTCGCATCGTCCGGGCCTGCGAAAGTCAGATTGCCGTTGTTGATGACATTCGGAGAATAGTCCAAGACATAGCCCTGTCCAGGCTGCACATTGCCCGACATGGCCGCAAGCGTCGTCGTCGGCACGTCATACAGCGTCAAGTTGCTGCCGGGAGCGACATCGAGCACTGCCGGAGTGATCGTGCCCTTGGCCGTCACATAGGAGACGGTGTAGTCCGTGATGTACCCGACGCTGCCGCTGGCAAAGCTCGCATTGGTCAGCGCCGCGGCAACGTTCAGCGTCGAGCCATTGGCGCCAAGCACATGCGGATTGTCGTACTGCTCCGCCAGTGCCGCGGTGGCGAGCGAATCCGTCGGCAGCAGCCCGGAGACAGTCGCAAGGCCCGCAGCGCCATCGGTCCCGTCGTAGGTCTTGGTCTGCGCGGTGGCTGTGATCGTCAGATTTGCCGGGGTAATGGTGCCGGTAGACGTCACGTAATCGACATTGTAGTCCGTGATGTACCCGAGGCTACCGGCGGCGAAGCTCGCGTTGCTCAGCGGCGCGGCAACGTTCAGCGTCGAGCCGCCCGTCCCCAGCGCGTGCGGAGTACCGTATGCCTCAGCCAGTGCCGCATTGCCGAGCGTGTCCGTCGCGACCAGCCCGGACACCATCTCCAGGCTCGCGGCGCTGTCCGTCCCGTCATAGCTCTTCGTCTGCGAAGTCGCCGTGAGCGTGAGGACCGCCGGCGTAATGGTGCCGTTGCCCGAGAGATTTCCCACGGTGAGCCCAGCAACCGACCAGTTCGCGCCGTTTGCCGAAAAATGGGCGGTGCTTCCGAAGCTCACCTCGACGGTACTGCCGTTGACTCCGAGCGCATGCGGAGAGTCGAAAACCGCACTCCCCGCCGCAAGACTCGAGAAGCTGATGTTGTTCCCATCCGTCACGCTTTCGAAAACGCCAACTGCGCCGGTATTGATGTCACCCGCCGCATCAGCGGTTGCGTCGTATGTCTTCGACGCCAATGTCCCAGTCGCACCGAGACTTACACTATCGGCTCCGCGGTAGTAGAAATTGTGGGTACCTGACACGGCACCGTCAGCATCGGCGTAACCCGCATCGTAGGTCTTGTACCGTGTCGCGCCGCTCGCCCCGGAGAGCTGCCCTTCCAGCGTGGTGGTATTCGGATTGCCTGAGAAAATGGTGACCGCGCCGCCCGCACCGACCGACACCGGCGAGGTGAGCGTCACATCACCGCCGCCCGCGTTCCCGGCCGCCGTCGCGCAGCCCGCGGCGAGCAGCACAGAGCCGTTGCCGCCGCTCAAATTGATAGCCCGGTCGATGGTCAGTGCGCCGGTGCTCACGGCGGTGAAGTTTCCGTTTCCCGTAATCCCGCTCGTGAACGCCGCAACCGCGCTCAGGCTCACCGCAGCGCCGTAGTTGACGATCACAGCGCCGTCGTCGATCACGCTGGCCGTGCCCAGAGTGCCGCTTGCCCCGCCGTTACCCACCTGCAACGTGCCGCCGCGCACCGTGATGCTGCCACTGAGACTTGGGTTATTCGCGTCAAGCACCACCGTTCCTGGGCCACCGATGTTGAGCGCGGGAGAGCCCCCGACGGCGCCAAGCGTGACGACCGCTCCGGAGCCCACCGAAATGTTCTGCACACTAGCGCTGACACCGTACTGGAAGAAACTTGCACTCCCCGGCGAGGAAAAATTCACCGTTCCGGAAAGCACATTTATTGCATACGGCAACGTCTGGATATTACAGAGTCCGCCGAAGTCGATCCCTCTCCCGCCGCACGTGCCCCTGCCGAGCCAGGTCTGATTGCCGGAAAGATTCACCGCGTCGTTGATGCCGATGCCGTCCCCGTGAGCGTTACTTCCGGTGAGCGTCAGCGACCCATTGCTCGAATTGATGACCACGAGCGAAGATGCATTGGAAGACGTGCCGCACCCGACGGATATACCGCCGTCCCATCCGTTGACAGAGCCGTTGAATGTTCCGTTGCCGACGACATTGATGGTGCTTCCGGCATTCATCAATATGCCGCCGACCCCGCTCCCGGATACCAGCACGCTGCCGGACGAAGCGCTCAGGTTGGTGACGGAACCGCTGGAGAATGTCACGGCGTAAGCAGTGCCGTTGACCCCGGAAATGTTCAGCGACGCGCCGCCAATGACCGTATTTCCGCTGAAGGCGACGGTGTTCGCCCGCGCGGTGAGATTACTGGCCCCCGTCTCGATCGTAGCCCCATCGAAGACGATCCCCCTGCTGCCATGGAGCACCACGCCGCCTGAGACGTTGTAGCCGCCGTACACGGTGATGTTCGCTGCGGATAATGTGAGGACGCTTGACGCGTTGGTGCCCGAGATCACCGTGCTAGCGGTATCCGTGATGTTGCCCGTGGCGGAGAGCGTCACGCTCGTATTGGCCAGCTCCGCCGAGATCTCCCCGTCGGTGATGGTGACGCTGCCGCTGCTGCCATCGACCGTGGTGGAATTCGGCGCGCCGGCGGCGCCGCTGGCGACACTGATGTTGGTGGGATCCAGGAGCAGGCTACCGGTGCTGCCCCGAGGCGCGCGCGTATCCACGTTGCCGGTGAAGCTCACCGACCCATGGCTGGAGACCTCCACGTTGCCGCCGTTGCCGCCGGAGGCACCGCCACCGGCGAGGATCGTGCCACCGAAGTCGGTCCGGTCGCTGGACCACAGCACCACTTGTCCACCGTTGCCGTTGCCCGTGGCGCTGGCATCGAGCGAGCTGCCCCCGGCTACCGTAGTCAGCGCGGCGTCAGGCACGCCTGTCGCGCTCCCATGAGCTCCGCCGCCCACCAGGATAGTGCCTCCGCCGGTGGCGCCGCCGGCATTCAAGTGTGCGTCGTAGAGGGTGACCTGCTTGCCCGTAACGCTGATCTGGCCCCCCGCGCCCGCAGCGGAAGCCACCGTGAGAGTAGCGTTCTGCAGGCTCACCGCCCCGTTGGCCCCACCGTCGACAGTGACCTGTCCGCCGCGATTGGCCGTGCCACCGCCGCTCGTGCCACCGCCGGCTTGCACGATTCCCGTAATGTTGATTGCCTGGTCGAGCAGCCTCTGCGCCGTATCGGCCGAGATGAGCACCTGCCCGGCACGCGTGCCCGCGGTACCATTGGCCAGGATCGTCCCGCTGTCGATCACCTGCGCGCCAGCGGCCGCGCGATCGAGCTTCAGCGAGACCAGCTGGCCGTTCGCGAGCGCCAGGGTCGCCTGCGCGCCGGCGGCCAACGCCACCGTGCCCCCGGGGGCAGCGATGCCGCCGCCGTTTTTCACCTGCTCGCCGACGAGGGCGACCCAGCCCCCCGGGGCAGTACTGAGCGTCCCCTCGTTATCCACCAGCCCGGTCCCGTTTGAGCCGCCCGAGAGCAGCAGCAGCCTCGCGCCATGGGCCATGAACGCGCTCGGAGCGATGTCGTGAGTGGTCGCGAGCAGCGCCGCTGTGTCCACCACCGCTCCCTTGGCGAACACCACCCCCTGAGGATTGACGATGAACACCTGGCCGTTGGCGGTGAGCTTGCCCAGGATCTGCGTCGTACCCGTGAGCCCCACCACTCGATTCAGCGCCTGGGCCGTGCTCGAGGGCTGAGCAAACCGCACCGTATCGCCCGCGCCGATGTTGAAGCTCTGCCAATCGATCACGGCCCGCTGGCTCGACTGCTCGATCACCATCTGGTCGACACTCGGGGTCGCAATCCGTGCGCTGCCCGCCAGCACCCGGCCGCTCTGCGGTAGGAGCGATTGGGCCTGGCTCACCGCGGCTGGCGCCCCGCCGGCGAGCGCCGTCCCGGGCCAGCACTCCGACCCGAGGCTCGCCACCAGCAGCGCCACTGCGCTCAGGCGTGCCCCGCCGTGAGATCTGCCCCGCCCCTTGCCGCGAGCCGCCTGCAGCTCCGCCACCGGCACCAGCATCCGGCGGGCTTCGTCAAACACCAGCCTGTAGTACTTGTTCATGGGGCCATCTCGATGCCGACCGTCAAACCGATTCACTCACGGGCGGCTCGGCGAGCAGCGCCTCGAGTCTCTGGCCAAGGATCTCCGGCCGGCCTTGAAAAAGTCTCTGCACCGCCGCGGGGCCGCTGAGCTCGCGCGAGAGCCTCGAGCGCACCTCATCCTCCCGGATCAGGCGTACGGCCGACTCGATGTATTCCGCGACCGAGTGGGCGACGAGCGAGCGCGGCCATCCCAACCGCCCGAACAGCCCCTCGTCGATGTGCTCGAACACCTCGGCTCCGCTCTTGCACACCCCGACCAGCCCGGCGCTCACGGTGTCGACGATCCCGTTGGTGTTGCCGAAAGGGAATGGATTGAGAAACAGGTCGCAGCCGGCGATCACCCGCATGTAGCCGGCGTACGGCTGCTGGCGGTGCACGGTGGCGCGATCGCCGAGAAACTGCCGCAGCACGCGCACCACCTGAAGGTAGGTCAATCCGATGGCCTGGCCGACCAGAAACTCGAAATGCACCGGCCGGCCGGCACGCTGCGCGATCGCCGCACAGGCGCTGAGGAACCCCGGGTTGAGCTTCATGGTGGTCGCGGCCACCGCGATCCTCACCACCGCGGGCGAGCTCTGACGCCGCTCGATCACCGAGTGCAGATCGAGTCCGACACCGGCCTGCGACGGCCGATAGGGCATCCCGTCGGGCGGCAGCCGCAGAAGCTTCTCGCTGAAGCACGCCGGATCCCCGACATAGTCGTCCTCCACCACCACGTAGTCGATCTGATCGGAGTGAGTCGTGGCCGGATGTCCCAGCGCCATCACCTGAAGGGGGGCAACCCGCACGTTGGCCAGGAACATCGTCAGCGGATGCATCCCGACGCTCGGCATATACAACGCATGGGCCCCGACGCGCTCGGCGACCTGACGCACCTGGGCGATGGTGGCCAACACATCCGGCCCCTGGCACTCGATGAACTCATCGAACACCCCGCGCCCCGCCGCGTCCACCTCTTTCGGACCGATCGCCACCGTCCGGAAGCGCTCGCGCGCCGCCTCCAGGGAGCGAGAGTGAGTGCGATAGATCGAGTGGCTGGCGTTGAACCACTCGAGCACCACCAGCAGTACGGGCTTTGTCCCCGCCCCGGGCGCAGCGGGGGCGGGCACGGGCGCGAGCAATCCCCGCTCGGCAAGCTTGCCGCGGATCAGGCGGTTGATCCCACGCTTGATCTCGTGCCGGTCGGGGCGGTCGGCATAGCTGCAGTGCATGTATACGTCGTGCAGAATGCCCAGCGGCAGCTCCTCGAGATCCTCCATTTGCTCGAGCTTGCGCGCGAGCCACGGCAGGATCCGCTCGCGCTTGCCGTGGGCGGCGGGCGAGCCGAGGAAACGCGGCGCCAGCAGCGCCAGGGCCAGCCCCACCGCCAGACGCCGGTTGCTCTGATACAGCGCATCGAGGTCGAGAGGCAATTCCGCATCCGGCCCGTAGAGCAGGCAGTACTTGGCGAGGTCCCGCTCGGTGATCTGACTGCGTTCCTCCACCCCGGGGCCGGCATTGTTGAGGGCCCGTAAAATCGCGTCCGCGTTGCGAAACGGACTGGCGGAGAAGATCGCGCTCAGCCAGCGATGCCGATGCAACAGCTGCGCCAGGCCGCCGTCGCTCAGTTGAAACTCCGCGTCTGAAAACAGACACGCGACCGCCCCGGCGATGCGCGCGAGCAGGTGCTCATCGGCTTCCTCGCCCGAGAGCAGTACTCCGGTGGGCTTGGCGACGAAATCACTGCCGCTGGCGCCGGCCGCTCCGTAGTGGCTGTCGAGGCTGGCGAGCAGCTCCACCAGCTCGCGCGCCGCGAGCTCCCGCTCGCGCCGGTAGGCGTGATACTCGAGGCGACCCAGATCGAATGTCATGCTGCCCTTGCCCGCTCAGAACTGCCACGCCACGGAGCCGAGCCACCGGTCCTGCGCGCTGCCCGGCATCCGGGTGGCCCACACCACAGTCAGTGCCATTCCCCATGGGGACGCCCAATCGAGACCCAGCCCATAGTCGCTCCACACCCGATGGTTGGGCAGGCTGGAATTCTCATAGCCCAGGTTCAACTGCCACGACGGATACGGGCGGGCCAGAAAATCCCCGCTGGCGTAATCGACGAACACCCCGGGGGCGAACACGTTAGGGATCGAGGTTGTGATCGCTCCAGCTGGTCTTCCCTGGCGGCCCGCAGTCGCCGCTTAACTTAAGCCGAATCCTATCCGACCCGGCGGCGCAGATTCGGGACCCATTCATCACTTCACGCGTCTGGCACGGGCCCCGGGCGCCGGCTTGCTTCAGCTTGGGAAGGCTTGCGGGCTCGAGTGCATCAAAACGCTTGCAGTGGACCAGTTAGTGACCTATAGACTCCTGGAACCATGGCTCGACAATCGATCGCTTCCGGTACAGTGCACAGGATGCCGGCAGATTTTCGCAAAGCGATCGCGTCTGACGCGACCGTCACGGATGTATGGGCGAGCATTACGCCACTGGCACGCAATGAGTGGATATGCTGGGTCACATCCGCCAAGAAAGAGGAGACCAGGAACCGCCGCATAGAAGTCGGTCTTGATAAAATGCGAAAAGGCATGCGCCGACCGTGTTGTTGGCCCGGATGTCCTCATCGCTGAAAGCTGTGTCACCCCTGCGTCTCCTTAACGCGGGTCTTTACCAGCTTGCGGACCAGCGCAATCGGCAAAGGCCTCTTCGGCGAGAAATGAAGTGAGCTTTTCGTCTGATCGTAGCGATCGAGGTCGCGCGCGAGGGTCTTGAGCGTCGAGCCGCTGAATGGCAAATACGAACAGCCCTTGGCAGTCGCACAGAACCCCGCGACTACCACCCCATTTAGGCGGAAGGCGGGGACTCGATAGCTGATGCACTCCTTCGCCTCGGGAATTATCGACAGAATCCTCGCGCGGAGGTCCTCGAGAGCTCGCCTACGGTCCTGCGGGAGACCATCGAGGTATTCGTCGATCGTGGAGGGTTTGCGCTTTGAGCTCATGGTACGCCCGGTATCGAGAGTGGCAGCTGTTCCATAATTTACACGATCTTCCCGAGCCGCAGGTTGTGGCCGATCCCACGCCGCCGGCCCTAGGCGGTCAAGCCTCGGCTAATAAACGATGCTGCCGACGGACGTACCACCGCATACGAACAGCGTCTGTCCGGTGATGAACGCCGCCTCCGGCGCCGCAAAGAACATCACCGCTCGTGCTACGTCCTCGGGACGCCCTAGCCGCCTGACCGGAATCGAGTCGATGATGCGCGGCAGCTTGGGACTGTCTTCGGGCAGGATCTCATGGAACATGCGCGTGGCCGCGATGGGCCCCGGCGCGACGGCGTTGACGGTGACGCCGTATTCACCGAGCTCGAGCGCCCATGTCCGCGTCAGCCCGAGAAGTCCCGCCTTGGTCGCTGAATACACCGTCCGCCTGGCAAGCCCGAGCACGGCGCGGGTCGAGATGAGCACGATCCGACCGAAGTGCTGTTGCTTCATGGTCGGCAGAGTGGCCTGTACCAGGGAGATCGCCGCCGCCACGTGCAGGTTGGTGAGGACCTGCAGGTCATCCGGGGTCACTTCGTCCAGCGGCTTTTCCCGGATCGCTCCGGCATTGTGCACCACGGTCGTGATCGGAAAACGCTTTGCCACTTCGAGCGCCGCCTGACGTGCCGCAGCCGCATCCGCAAGGTCAACCTCGATGTTGACAACATGGGCGGAGGGCTCCTCGAAACGCCCACGGGACATGCAAACGAGATGATAGCCGGCGTCCAGAAGCGCCCTGCCGGTCGCGGCACCGATTCCCGAGCTCGCCCCCGTTACCAGCGCGTAACGATCGTTCAATTCGCTTCTCCCACGCTCAACGATTCATCGCCAGCTCGCGCTCGAGCACTTGCGGATTCTCGCGCCAGCGCGCGAGCCACTCCTGCGCCACATCCCCGGGGAAGAGATCCTCGATTCCCGCCACCAGCCCTTTCACGATGGCTGTGGCAACCGCCTGTGGGCTCAGCTTCGGCAACGACAGGTCCTGGTTCCGTTCATCGTCGAGGGGGCCCGGGAATACGTTCATCACGCGCACCCCCGCCGGCAGCATCTCCGCCCGCACGAACTGCGCCAGCGAATAGGCCGCCGCCTTCGAGGCGGAATACGTGCCATGCGCCGGAAAGTTCGACAGGGCGTATATCGACAGGAGGTTGACCCAGGCGGTGGCGCCCGAATTGCCGTCCCCGCCGCGCGAGCGCATGACGGGCCCGAACTCCTGCGCGAGCCGCAGCAATCCAAAATAGTTGACGTCCATCTCCGACCTGGCGGCATCCACCAGCTGACGGCCGCTGTGCGCTCCATACGCGTCCGCGTTGTTGACGAGAATATCCACCTTGGCACCTAACCGGGCGCGCAGGCTGGAGACGGAATCGGAGCTCGTCACATCGAGCGGGACGAGCATCACGGACTCGAGTCGCCCGAGATCCTCGAGCGCCGAAGACCGACTCTCCGACTCCGCATGGCCGAGCCACACGGTTTCGGCCCCGGCCGATACGAAAGCCCTCGCCAGTGCCTGACCGACCGCAGTTCCGCCGTCGGTTACCAGCACCCTCCTGCGCCTCGGATCGCACGTCATCTCTCGAAGCTGAGTATCGCTGAGCACGTCCGCCACCCCTTGACTGATGTCTTGTCCGTTGGGAACTGCAACGAGGGCCGCCTGGGCCGCTTTGTCGAGCAGGGCCACGATTTTGACCCGGCACGGAGCACGCGGCATCGCGCGAGGCACATGGGCGAGGACCGTCGGCCCGCAGTCCAGACGCACCAACCCGATGCGCCACGGCAGGCGGCCCCGAAAATAGGGGTCATGGCCGTGATGCAGCACGGTTTCCGCGATGAGCTCGCCGGTGCCGGATTGCGACCGCCACTCGAGCTTCACGGCGAGGCAGCGGTGACAGGCCTCTCGCGGCGGATACTGGACCGCCCCGCAATCGGCGCACACCTGCAGCTCGAAGTGGCCGAGGGCCGCGGCCGCGGTGAGGCCGAGCGACACGCGACTGCGCGCGGCGGGAGGCAGCAGCGGCAGTGGCGCACGCAGGATCGGGTTCTTGTGTGCCTGCCGCCTGGACCTCGGGCTCATGCCCGCGCCCCTGCGAGGATGGCCGCTGCGCAGCACATCCCCCGATCGTAATTGATCATGCCAAAGCCGCCGACCAGCCCGATCCGCGCATCGGGCACCGCCGTGCCGCCCGCCGCATCGGTCACTTGGCGGATCGCCTCGGTCATGCCGAGGTAGCCGCCGGCGGCCCCCGCCTGACCCACCGAGAGCTGGCCGCCCGAAGTGTTGATCGGAAAGGTTCCGTCGATCGTCAGGGTATGATCGCGGATGAATCCGGGCGCCTCGCCCTTGGCGCAGAACCCCAGATCCTCGATCTGCATGGCGCTGATCACGGGATAGTCGTCGTAGGTCTGCAGGAAATCGATGTCCCGATGGGTGACTCCCGCCTGCGCGAACAGACCATCGCGGTCGAGCACCCAGCCGCCGCGTGTCTGGATCGGGTCTTCGGGGAAGGAGTTGTGCCGCTCCATGGTCGCGAGCACGGTGGCGCAAGGCAGGCCAAGATCCTGCGCACGGGTGCGGCGCATGACCAGAAACGCCTCCGCGCCCGCGCAAGGCATCACACAGTCGAACAGGCGCAACGGCTCTGCGATGAGTCTGGCATTGAGATATTCCTCCATGGTGAGTGGCTTCTTGAAGAGCGCGTGCGGGTACCTGAGTGCGTTCTCCCGCTGTGCGATGCAGAGCCGACCGAAATCCTCGCGGCGCGCTCCGAACGCGCGCATGTAGTATCCGGTCAGGAGGGCGAAGCTCGCGTTAGGCCCTCCGGAACCGTAAGGATACACGGCGTCCTGAGCAAACTGACTGAAGCTGGCGAGAGTGGCTCGAAACGTCCCGATGTGATTGGTGTCGGCGGCCACGCACGCGACGATGGACGCATCGCCTGACTCGACCGCTCGCAGCGCGCGACGCAGTGCGATGATCGCCGCCGCGCCGCCCATCGGAATGTGATCCAGCCACCTGAGCGAAAGTCCCAAATGCTGCGTCAGGCCCACCGCTGTATCCGGCGCCAGCGTGAAGCTCGACAGGCACAGCCCGTCGAGGTCCGCTTTGTCGAGCCCGCTGCCCTCGAGCAGTGCGCGCAACGCGCGCGCCGCGAACCAATGTGCGCCGCGAGTAGAGTAGCGAACATACGGAATGGTGACCGGAACGGCCACGACCGCATTCTCGTAACCCGTTCGCCCCCGCTCGGTCACTTCATCGCCGTCCGCTTCTTGAGCTCGCGCAGGTCGACACAGGCCGAGCTCCGCAGGAGAGTTTCGCCGAGGTCCTTGAGTCGCGCCCGCTGAATCTTCTCCGTTGCAGTGAGCGGCAGCCGATCACAGAAAGCGACATAACCCGGCGCCTTGAAATAGGCGAGCTTCTCGAGACAAAACCGTGCGAGGCTCGCGGCAAATTCCGCGCGCTCGGCATCATTCAGCCGTTCGCGGCAAACGACGCAAGCCATGACCTCATCGCCTCGCACCTCGTCTGGTACGGCCGTGACGCCTACCGCGACGATTCCCGGATGCTGCAACAGCACGGTCTCGACTTCCACCGCGGAGATGTTCTCGCCGCTGCGCCGGATGACGTTCTTCTTCCGATCGATGAAATGAAAGTCGCCGTCGGCATCGAGCTGCACGAGGTCCCCTGTGTGGAAATAGCCGTCCGTCCAGGCTCTCTCCGTGGCCGCGGGCTCCTTCAGGTACTCGCGGAAGAACCCGAAGCGCGGCGTGTCGCCCGCGTGACGCACCAGAAGCTCACCCGGCTGCCCCGTAGGCGCGTTCTGCCCGTGGTCATCCACGATCCGGAACTGCAGCCGCCCTTCGGCCCTGCCGAAACACGCCGTCCCGGCCTTGCGGGGAGAGCGATTCGCGATGACCACGGCTCCTGCGCCGGTCTCGGTCATGGCCCAGGCCTCGACCAGCGGGAACCCGAACCGCTCCTCGAGCCCAGGTTAGCCCACAGCGGACTTCATCAGCTGGCCGATGCGGCGGCAAAAACCGCCAATTGAGCCTCGAAAGCACGCTTGTAGGCGGGCCGCGCTTCGCCGCGGGCCACGTAGGCGGAGACGTTCGGATATTCGTTCAGCATGCCTGACGGTTTCAATCGGAGCAGCACCGACACCATCAGCAGGTCACCGGCGCTGAACTCACCGTCCAGCCAGTCGCCGTCGCGAAGGCGACCGGAGAGCTCGCCCAGCGGTTTACGAATGCGCTCCTCGACGAAAGGTAAGCGCTGCTCGTACCAGCTCTTATCGCGCTCCAGAAACTTGGCGGTTTGCAGATCGAGGATCGGGGGCTCGACGGTGTTGACGGCGGCAAACATCCAGGTAATCGCGCGCGCCCGGGCATTCGCATCATCCGGCAGCAGGCCCGCATGGCGCTCCGCGATGTGGAGCACAATCGCTCCCGACTCGAACAGGACGAGATCGCCTTCTTCATAGGTCGGAATCTGCCCGAATGGATGAAGCGCGAGATGGGCAGGCTCCTTCATCGCTTTGAACGAAAGAAGACGAACGTCGTAAGGCTGGCCCACCTCTTCGAGCGCCCAGCGAACGCGCATGTCACGCGCCAGTCCCCTGCCACGATCCGGCGATCGCTCAAAGGCGGTAATGGTGGGGGTCATGGGAACGCTCCGGGTAGATGATTGCACGATGCCACTGATGGACGAACAGCCCGACCGGGTTTCGACAAATGAGGAGCGGGGTAGACCGGCGCCGGCATTCAGTGAAATTTCTCGCCCCGCGCCAGCATTTCGATGATCAGCTTCATGCGCCTGAGCTTCGTCTCCGGGCGCTTTGCCGTTTGCAACCGGTAGGCAATCGCATACAGATTGGCCTTGTTGAGCGTCGCGTAGAACCGCTTTGCCTTGGCGTTTCGCGCCAGTTCTCTGACGAACTCGGGAGGTACCACAGCGTTGGCTGGAGAATCGTACGCAGCGGCCCAGCGGCCGTCGGCTTTGGCCGCCTCGACCTCCTCGAGACCGGCAGGCGTCATCTGGCTTGCTTTGGTGAGCCGATCCACGTGTCCGGCATTCAGCTTGGACCAGCGGCTCTTGGCCCTGCGAGGAGTGAATTTCTGTACCCAGGATTCAGCGTCAAACGCCAGCTTTTGACCGTCTATCCAACCGAAACACAGTGCCTGGTCAAGGGCCTCGGCATACGTGATCGAGAGAACTCCCGAGGCCTTCTTGTAAATCCGCACCAGTAGGCCGGCAGCTCGGACGTGTTCCTTCGCCAGCCATGAGCGAAGCTCTTCCGATGACCGAAAGCTTCGCGGCCGCTGCATGGCACGGGACGGTGATTTGCCCATGCTCAGCGGCGCTCTTCAAGGTCCTCGAGCACTTTCAACGCTGCTTCGAGGCGATCTTCCGGCACGAGCAACTGGACACCGTTGCCGATAGCGCCTGCCATGGTCATGTCCACACCCACGACGACTGCCGGTATTCCCTCGCCCTCCAAGCCGATCCTCGCCAGATCCGCTTCGAGCCGCATCGAATAGTTTCTGATCGCCTTCATCGAGTCTCCCAGGCCATGGGGCCAGACACTGGATCTTGCGGATACGCCTTCAGGGGCTTGGACAATTCGCGCACAGGCACCGGCACGGCGCAGATGTCGACCTTGCCAGGCGGTGTGGCATAGAAGGCGTCATGCCGGTCGCGCGCGGCCGCCAGCAGTCTCTGGAATGTGGGACCGCCGCTGCGGAGTATCTCGATATTGGGTCGCTGCGCCGGCGGTAGGTCGGCGGCGACCCGAATATCGAGGATAGGCGTGCGCTGCTTCGGGTCGGTATAAAAGCCCAGCGGCCCGTGCCCACGAGGCAGAGCTGAGAGTAGGTCCATGCCCTCGAGGACCCGCCCGACCGCGGTCAGATTGCGATCGAGCCGCCGAGGCGCCTGCCCGATGGCGACGTAAAGGCCGCTTCCATTGCCGGAGTCCGGCGCATTGTCGCGGGAGACGGCCAGCGTCCCGTAGCAGTGGACCAGCCAAGTCTCATTTGCCGCCGGAGCGCGCGCAGCGGGAAAGTCGTCGGCGAATCCCACTTCAGGGGCGTAGACGTCGCCATCCGCAAGCCTCACCCAAGGAAGCGAGCTGGCAATGGCCCGGGTGAACTCGGGAGGCAAGGTGGCCTTTGCCGTTCCGAGGGACCTGACCTTGCGCGGATCGCCTCCATCATCCCCCTCGGGATCATCCCACTGAACGACGAAATCGTCCTGCACCCGGACGATCGCCAGACCGTCGAAGTACCGTTCCCTGACCAGAGTCCTGATATTGGCTGCGTGCAGTGGCGCGTACGCCGGGTCGAGCTCCATGACGACGCGCCCGGAGGGAAGGCGCATCACCAGCAGGTTTTCGGGATCCGGCCTGCGCCATTCTCCGGCCTTGGATTCGGCGAGTATCTGCGCGAAGGATGGTGTGTCCCTGCCCTTGGGAGAGCCCGCAAGCGCCGGCAGGCACAGAAGCAAAGCCAGAAGCGGAAGGATTTTGGCTGTTGTGTTCATGAACCACATTATTTCGGCAGGCGCTGATCCAGATACTGTACCGCCAGCGCCTGCAGCTCGCGCAGCGCCCCGGCCCGGCCGGGCAAGCCATCTTCATCGCCGAGCATGCTGCTCGCCTTCATCAGTTGCAGCATGACGATTGCGATTTCGCGCGCCGTCTCAGCGCTCAGCGCGGGCGAGCGCACCCGCAGGATCGCGGCGATCTGCTTGCGCAACATCTGCCGGAACGTAGTGCGCCGGTCCTGCTCACTCATGCGTGCTTCCGCAAGCGGCTGGGCCGCGGCGCGCTCCTGCGGGTGCGCACGGAGCAGACCGAGCAAACTCTGCGCCAGAGTATCAGTGTCGATATCGCCGGCTCGGGATTCCAAGGTCTGCAGGTCCGTGGCGAACAGCGCGATATAGTTGCCCACCAGCGTATCGGCGAGCGCCGCTTTGTCGGGGAAGAATTGATACAGCGAGCCGATCGGCGCGCCTGCACGGGCCGCGATCTCGGTCATGGTCGCCGCTTCGTAGCCCTTGTCGGCAAACACCGCCGTCGCTGCCTGCAGCAGCTTGGCCACCCGCTCTTTGCCGCGCGCGCGCTTTGGAATGCGCGCCCTCATGCCCTCTGCCTCACTTGACATTTATGAGCCTATCCTCATAATCGCATTACATGAGGATACCCTCATGTTAATCAACCCGCCACTCTGATCCCAGGAAGCCTCCCCATGCAGCTTGATCCGAAGAGCACGGCCTTGGTTCTGATCGATCTCCAAAAGGGCGTGCTCGCCATGCCGGTAGCGCCGCACCCGGCCGCGGAAGTCTACGAGCGGTCGCTGCGGCTGGTTCAGCGTTTTCATGCCGCCCAGGCGCCAGTCGTTTGGGTCCGCGTCTCATTCGCCGCCGATCTGGCGGATGCGCCACATCTGCCGGTCGATCAGCCGAGCAATTACGCGGCACTGCCGGCCGGCTGGGATGAGATCCCTGGGCCCCCTCACGCATCCGACCTCATCATCACCAAGCGGCACTGGGGCGCTTTCCATGGCACCGAGCTGGACTTGCAGCTACGGCGGCGGGGTGTTCGCTGCATCGTGTTGGGCGGCATCGCCAGCCATATCGGGGTTGAATCGACCGCGCGCAGCGCCGCGGAACATGACTATGAGCTGGTGATCCCAGAGGATTTGTGCAGCAGCGTCAGCACGGAAACGCACGCGTTCAGCTTCAAACATATCTTTCCCCGTATCGCCCGCGTTACCACCTCGGACGACATCGCACTCGAATGAGTGCCGCCGGAACTGCGGACATCGAGTCCACCGCAATCCCGTCGCGCTACAAGTGGGTAGCAGGGAAATCGGCCATCGCCACCCGACGCCAATGGACTGGGGAGGCAACATTACCTTCGCGAGCGGGCTCACGCTCATCATGATCGGCATAACCTGCGGCATCCAGCCGGCGAACGGCCATGCCATGGCCTGGTCGAGCGCGCCGGTCATATCGCTGCTCGTGGCCGGTCTCGTCTCCATGGTTGCTTTCGCCGTCATTGAAGCCCGCGCTCGAGCGCCGATGTTTCGCCTGCCCCTCTTCAGGATAAGGGCGTTCACTTTCGGGACCTTGTCCACATTTCTGTCGGCCGTCGGCCGCGGCGGCCTGATGTTCATGCTCATCATCTGGCTGCAGGGAATCTGGCTGCCCTTGCACGGGTACAGCTTCGAGGAAACACCGCTCTGGGCGGGTATCCTCATGCTTCCCCTCAGCCTCGGTTTCCTGATAGCGGGGCCGATCGCGGGCTTGCTCTCCGACCGTCTGGGCGCTCGGTACTTCGCCACCGGGGGAATGCTTGGAGCCGCCGCAAGCCTGCTGCTCTTGATGGTGCTGCCGATCGACTTCAACTACTGGGCATTCGCCGCAATCCTGTTGCTCTTCGGAGTGTCCATGGGAGCCTTCGCGGCGCCGAATCGGGCCGCCGTTTTGCCGCGTTCCTGGGCTACAACCCGATCCGGGCCCTGCTCGGTTCCGACGCTCTGGCCCATCTCTCTGCCGCCAACCGTGCAACCCTGACCGGACACTCTTTTTTCCCCCATCTGATTGCAGCGCCCTTCCGTACCGGCCTGACCGCCGCATTCGTCTTCGCGATGGCAGCGTGCCTGATCGCGGCCGCAGTGTCCTGGTCCCGGGGCTCCCGGCACGGCCACGACGATTGATGGGCTCAGTTCCCCGCCCTCTCGACGGCAGGCGCCGAGCCGAGCGAGGTGCACCTGCCGGTTGACGCCTGCTGCCGCGCGTCGTGCAGCCGAGTCTGGTTAATCCGCGAGCGCCATCGCAATCGCCCGTGAATTGAGCATGAGCGCGCCGATGAGTGAGCCCGAAGCAGCGGCCAGGGCGCCATAATTCGTCACGCCGGCAGCGCACACCAACACGGCCGCGAACGCACTCGAGCCGACAGAGACCGCGATCCGGTGTCCATGCCACCCAGCCACGGCATGGCGTATCGCGGGACGGGCCACGCCGTTTGCCCACTGTACCCCCAGCAGAACGGCATAGACCGTCAATGTGGCGTCGTACGGCATTCCGTAGAGCGATAGTGTCGCCGGAGCCAGCGCAAACAGGACCATGAAGAACAGGGAGCTGAAAATAAATGCACGCGCGAGCTGGCGGAGCATCAGCGGCCGCGACCCGGGCACGGGTAGCGCCGCTCGCAGCGTCGTGCGGCATCCTGAAAGGTTCAGGGCCGGCAAAAAGTAGTCGACGACCAGTGCAGTGCGCGCGGCCACCGCGTACTGCGCCATCTCCAGCGCGGGAGCCCAAACGGCGAGGATACCGAGCGGCCCCCAAAGCAGAACTCCTCGTCCGAGCCCAATCCACTCCCGGGCGTGAACGGCGTCGAGTACCTCAGGGTCGATTGGCCGCGAGCTTTGCGCCAAGGTGAACGGAAAAGCGCGCCAGGCGAGAACAACCGCGACGCACGCCGATATCAGCGTGCCAACCAGGAATGCCCATGAGTACAGTGCGAGCGAAGCGCCCTGCGACGCGAACGCGACCGCCAGGAGCATCGAAAGGTTGACGGCGTAGGCCACCACGACGACGCCAAGGGTACGGTTGGCCGCGCGTAGCGCCTCCCCGAGAAAAGTGGACAGGCTGACGCACGGAAGCGCCAGCACGAACGGCAGATAAATCTGCAGCATCCGTTGCAGTTGCGGCGCCTGGATGTCCAGATCAGCCGTCACCACCAGCAGGATTCCACACAGCAGGCTCGCGCGCACCAACATGCGCTGACCGAGCTGCAGCAGCAGTACCCCCGTGGAAGCCTCAGTGGGTGCGCAGTGCCGGCCAATGATGTGCTGGGCCATGTAGATCTCGTACTTGGCCCGCACCAGGGCGCTCAGTCCCAGGGCGATGACAAAACCCCGAAAGTACACCCCCGCGTCCTCCGGCGTGAGGGCATGGACGACCGCCCAAGTGGCCGCGATCTGCAGTGCCGCACCGATGGCGCGCAGGGCGACCTCCGCGACCCAGGAATGCGCAGAGGTGCCCATCACCTGCCCCGCGGTCGCTGAAGGTTGCGCCATCCCGTCTCCTTCTACCGATGGGCCTCAGGGGGAGCGGGTGCACCGGGTATACCGGAGCTCTGCGACGGCGCCGCCTCTGCGCGCGGGTTCCCGGGGAACACTGAGCGGACGCTGATGAAGAACACCGGCACGAGGAACACTGCAAGTACCGTGGCCGTGATCATGCCCCCGATGACGCCCGTACCGATCGCGATGCGCCCGCCGGCACCGGCGCCGGTCGCAATGGCCAGCGGCAGCACACCGAGGATGAAGGCCATCGAGGTCATGAGGATCGGTCGCAGACGCTGGCGCGCCGCAGAGAGTGTCGCCTCGGTCAGACTCATCCCGTGCGCGTAGTTCTCCTTGGCGAACTCCACGATGAGGATCGCGTTCTTGGCCGAAAGGCCGACGGTTGTGAGCAGGCCCACCTGAAAGAACACATCGTTCGCGAGTCCCCGCAGCAGCGTCGCCGTGATCGTGCCGATGATGCCGAGCGGTACGACCAGCATCACCGAGAAAGGAATCGACCAACTCTCATAGAGCGCGGCAAGAGCCAGAAAAACGATGGTGAGCGATACGGCATACAGCGCCGGTGCCTGCGACCCCGCGCGTACTTCCTCGTACGAGAGTCCGGTCCACTCGTAGCCGAAGCCGGGGAGCTTGGCCATCGCTGCCTGCATCGCCGCGATCGCATCCCCGGTACTCCTGCCAGGTGCCGGCGCGCCCAGAAATTCCAGCGACGATACGCCGTTGTAGCGCTCGAGCTTCGGCGAGCCCACTACCCAGTGCGCGGAGGCGAACGTGGAGAAGGGCGCCATCTGCCCCGAGCCGTTGCGCACGTACCAGCGATCCAGATCCTGCGGCAGCATGCGCGAGTCGGCATCGCCCTGCAGGAACACCCGTTTGACACGATCGCGGTCGACGAATTGGTTCACGTACGTCGAGCCCCAGCCGGCTCCGAGCGTGTCGTTGATGTCGGCAATCGATACCCCGAGCGCGCTCGCCTTTTCCCAGTCGATGTCGAGCTTGTACTGCGGCTCATCGTCGAGACCGTTCGGCCGGATCATGCCGATCGCCGGATTCTTGCTCGCGATCGCGAGCAGATGACCCCTCGCCTGCATCAGTGCATCATGGCCGAGATTGCCGCGGTCCTGGAGCTCGAAGTCGAATCCCGTCGCGTTGCCCAGTTCGAGTGCGGCGGGTGGTGCAAACGCGATGACAAATGCTCCTCGCAACTGCTGGAAGTAACGGTTGGCGCGCGCCGCCACGGCGAAGACGGAATTGCTCTTGCCCGGGCGGTCCGACCACGGCTTCAGGCGCACGAACACCAGGCCGGCGCTCTGCCCGTGGCCGCCGAAGCTGAAGCCGTTGACCGTGAACACGCCGCTCACGAGGGCTTTCTCGTCCTGGAGGAAGTAGTCTCGCGCCTGGTTCAGGGACCGCTGCGTGACCTCGGCGGACGAGCCGGCCGGAGCGTTCACCTGGACGAACAGAATGCCTTGATCTTCATCCGGCAGGAACGACCGGGGTACGCGCACGAACAACAGGCCCATCGCTACTACGATGGCCAGATAGACGAGCAGGTAGCGTCCAGTGCGACTCGTCATGTACTCGACGCCCCGGTAATAGCCGCGATTCATGCTCGCGAAACCGCGGTTGAACCATCCGAAGAATCCGCGTTCGCGCTCTTGGGCGTCCGCATCCGGCGGCCGCAACAGCGTTGCGCACAAAGAAGGCGTGAAGATCAGCGCGACCATTACCGAGAGCGCCATGGCCGAGACGATGGTCACGGAGAACTGGCGGTAGATCACGCCGGTCGACCCGCTGAAGAAGGCCATGGGTAGGAACACCGCCGACAGCACCAGGGCGATGCCGACCAGAGCGCCCGTGATCTCGCCCATCGAGCGGCGCGTCGCCTCCTTGGGGGAGAGCCTCTCCTCTTCCATGACTCGCTCGACGTTCTCGACGACGACGATCGCATCGTCGACCAGAAGACCGATCGCGAGCACCATGCCGAACATGGTGAGCGTGTTGATCGAGTATCCGAAGGCGGCCAGTATGGCGAACGTGCCGAGCAGCACCACGGGCACGGCGATCGTCGGAATGAGCGTGGCCCGGAAATTCTGCAGGAAGAGGTACATGACGAGGAACACGAGGACGATCGCCTCGAAAAGAGTCTTCACGACCTCGTCGATCGAGACGCGCACGAACGGCGTGGTGTCGTAGGGATAAATGAGCGTCAGGCCGGGCGGAAAGAAAGGCGCCAGCCTGTCCATCGTGGCGTGTATCGCCTTGGCGGTCTCGAGAGCGTTCGCGCCCGTTGCCAGCTTGATGGCGAGGCCTGCGGCCGGATGGCCGTTGTACTCGGTATGGACCGAATAGCTTTCAGCACCCAAGCCGATCCGGGCCACGTCCCTGAGGCGCACCTGCGAGCCGTCGGGATTGACCTTGAGCAGCACGTTGCCGAACTGCTCCGCGCTGGTGAGGCGCTGGGGACCGATGATGGTCGCGCGGAGGCGCTGTCCACTCACGGCAGGCAGCCCGCCGAGCTCACCGGAGGGAACCTGCAGATTCTGCGCCTGCAGCGCGTTGTTCACGTCCACCGGTGTGAGCCCGTAGCTGTAGAGCTTGGCCGGATCCATCCAGACGCGCATGGCGTACTGCGTGCCGAACAGCTGGTAGTCGCCGACCCCGGGTGTGCGGCTGATCGGGTCCTGTACGTGCGAGGCGATGTAGTCGCTGACGTCCTCGCTGCTCATCGAGCCATCGCTCGAGTAGAAGCCGATCACCAGCAGGAAATTGCGTGTCGCCTTCGCGACCCGCAGGCCCCCCTGCTGCACCTCCAGCGGCAGGAGCGGCGTCGCCAGCTGCAGTTTGTTCTGCACCTGCACCTGCGCGATGTCGGGATTGGTGCCCTGCTCGAAGTAGAGCGTAATGGTCATGCTCCCATCCGAATCGCTTTCCGATCCGAAGTAGAGGAGATGATCGATGCCGCTCAACTGCTGCTCGATGACCTGCGTGACAGAGCTTTGCACCGTATCGGCGGAGGCGCCCGGATAGGTTGCGGAGATGGAAATGGCAGGCGGAGCAATGCTCGGATACTGCGCGATGGGCAGAGTCATGATGGCGAGCGCGCCGGCCAGCATGATGGCGATCGCCAGCACCCAGGCGAAGATGGGGCGGTCAATGAAGAAATTGACCACGGCGGATGCTCATTGCGCGGTGGTCTGCGTTCTCGCGCCAGGCCGAGCCATCGCGGCCGCCTGAGCCGCCGTAGCCGCTTCGGGCGCGCTCTTCTCATCCGACGTCAGCTTGTACTCCTCGGCCACGACCTTCGTGCCGGGTCTCGCCGACTGCAACCCCTCCACGATGACGCGGTCGCCGGGGGTGAGTCCGGAAGTCACCAGCCATTGATCGCCGATCGCGCGGTCTGTCTTGAGAACCCGCAGCGCGACGGTGCCGTCGCGCTCCACGATCAGCGCGGTGGGCTCACCCTTCTGGTCATGACTGACGCCCTGCTGCGGCGCGAGCACCGCGTCCTGCCGCACGCCTTCCTGAATCTCCTCGTGCACGAACATGCCCGGCAACAGCAGGCGCTCGGGATTGGGCATCAGCGCGCGCAGAGTCACGGATCCCGTGCCCTCATCTACCGTAACTTCGGAGAACTCGAGCGTCCCGGGATGGGCGTAATCGCTGCCGTCTTCGAGTCGCAGCCGGACCTGCGGCTTTCCCGTCTCGCTTTGCTTCAGCTGGCCCGCGGCAGCCTCTCGCCGCAGCCGCAGCAGAGTGCTGGTCGGCTGGGTCACGTCCACATATATCGGCTCGAGCTCTTGGACGGTGGCGAGCGCTGTCGCCTGATCGGCGGTGACGAGCGCACCCTCCGTGATGAAGGAACGGCCGATTCGGCCGGAGATCGGCGACAGCACCTTGGTGTACACGAGGTTGATGTGCGCGGTCTCCACTGCCGCATCAGCCTGCAGCCGGGCAGCCACCGCGTTGTCGTAGTCTTGTTTGCTGACCAGATTGCCTGTGATCAGCTGCTTGTAGCGTTCCGCAAGTGCTCGGGCGGAAGCCTGTGCGGCAACGGCGCTGTCGTAGGCAGCCTTGTAGGGTGCCGGATCAATCTGATACAGCTGCTGGCCTTTCTTGACCTCGCCGCCTTCGACGAAGAGCCGCCGCAAAATGATGCCGCTGACCTGCGGTCGCACATCTGCGGTGCGATACGCGGTCACGCGTCCGGGAAGCTCCGTAACGATCGGCACGGCCTGAGCTTTCACCGTAACGACCGAGACCCGCGCCTGCGGAGCGAGCGGCGCTGCCGGATGGCTGCAGCCGACCAAAAGCGGGACTGCAGCCGCGAGACAACCTGATGTGCGCAGAATGGATCGCATGGCGCTCTTCCTCCCGCGTGACCACACCCTTGGGGCTAGCATACCCGCGGCGAACAATCACATCTTGTTCGGCCTGATCGCCGCTTGTACGAAGAGTACTCCCTGGAGCTTCACGCTGACGACCTTGAGCCTGGGCGTGCCAGGAGACTGTCCGGGCGGCCAATAGCGCAAGGGCGAGCCCTCGAAGCTCAGCGCTTCCCGCTCGAGCAGCCGACCGCGGCCAGCGCTTCGTGACGGTTGACGAAGAGTTTTTCGGTCCCGAGGGCGGCGGTCACGCCATGCCGATCCATGTCTGCGCGCAGCGATGCGCTCACTCGGGCGAAGGCGATCCCGATTTTTTGCCGGGCCAACTCTGCAACCAGCAGCAAGACGACGCGGGCGGCCGTGTAGTCGAGGTTGGTGATCGCCTCCGCCTCGATGATCAGCCAGCGGACGGGGCTGGGAGCTCCCTCCAGGAGGGCGCGTGCCTCGTCGGCGAAACGAGTCGCGTTGGCGTAGAAGAGGTCGGCGCCGAATCGATAGATGATGAGACCGGGCTCGGTTTCGTGCCCCGGTATCGCGGGCACCGCCGTCCACCCTTGCGCCGGATTGAACTGCAGCACCGCCGTGTGAGGCCGGTAGCTTTGGCGCACGTGTCGCAGCAGTGAGAGCGCGATCGCGAGCAGTACGCCCTCCTCCACGCCGAGGATCACCACCGCGGCCGCCGTGACGACGGCGAGCTTGAATTCACCTGGACTCTCGAGCCGCATCGCGCGCAGCGTGGCGACGTCCACCATCCCGATCGCAATCGTGAAGACGATCGCCGCCAGCACGCAGCGAGGCAGGTACTGCAGGGGACCGGTGAACGCAGCGAGGACGACGAATACGCACCCTGCGAGCACGATTTGAGCGAGCTGACTGCGGGCCCCGGCGCGCTCAGCCATCGCGGTCTGCGTCGGGCTGCCATTGACGACGAACGCGCCGCTGAATGCCGCGGCGCCATTCGCGATGGCCAACCCGAGGATATCGGCATCCTCGTCGGTCCGTTCCTCATGGCGCGCCGCGACGGCGCGCGCGGTGGCCGCGCTCTGAGCGATGATCACCACGAAACAGGAGGCGGCCACGGGCAGCAGCTGGAGAGTCTCGCTCCAGGTCGCAAGAGGCAGACCGAACGAAGGCAGCCCGCCCTGGACGCGGCCTATCGTAGCCAACCCGAGCGCAGCGAGGTTCCAAGCGCGGCTGGCGGCAATGGCACCCACGACCAGCACGAGTGATACGGGCAGCCTCGGCGCGAGCCGCCGCCCGCCGAGGGTCGCAGCTACCACCAGCGACGAAAGCACCAGGGCAGGCCAGCTCGCGCGCGCCAGGCCGTGCGCGAGCTGCGACACCTGCAAGGCGGTGTTACCGGCCTTGACCGCGATGCCCATCATATCCGCGAGCATTCCTATGGCGACCTGAACACCCACCCCGGTCAGGAATCCCGCGAGCACGGTGCGCGAGAGGAAATCGGCCAGAAAACCGAGCTTGAAGAGCCGCGCCAACAGGAGCATGCCCGCCGCCAGGATTGCACTCGTGGCGGCGAGCGAAAGATAGTGCGCGCTGCCGGGCACCGCCATCTGACTCAGTGCGCCCGCCAGGATCGCGGCAGTCCCGGAATCGGCCGCCACGACCAGGTGCCGCGACGAACCGAACATGGCGAAGGCGAGCGGTGCCAGAAGCGCAGTGTAGAGGCCGGTGACCAGCGGCATTCCCGCGATACGGGCGTAGCCCAGCAGCTGGGGAATGTTCATCGAGGCGAGCGTCACGCCTGCCAGGGCATCGCGCACCGCCCCTCGCCGTCCGGCGACCGGCCGCGCTGCCTCGAACAGTTTCGACGGCTTCACCGCGATGCGCTACCGCTGGCTTTCTTTGACGAACGAGCCGGTCAGCAGCTCGAGCATCCGTTTCGCGTCGGCTGCAACGGGCGGTTTCGGGTTGTTGGCATAGAAGGGCCGGAACCCCTTCTCGAGGTAAAGCGTCGCGAATCCGTGAACGGCCGACCAGGCTAGCATCAGCCTCGTCATGCGCCCGGCGTCCGACTCATCAGGCCCGAGCAAGGGCGCCATGGTCTCCTGGAGCTGTTGCAACGCCCCTTGCGACGCCTCCTTGAATTGCTCGTCCTCCAACCGGATCGTGTCGCTGCGGAACATCAGCTGGAACTGCGGCCGGTGGGCGATTGCGTAGTCGATGTAGGCGCAGCCCACCGCGAGCAGTTGCGCCGCAGCGTCTTTCGGGGCCCCGGTACGGTACTCGAGCATCAGCGCCCGCAGGGCCTTGAATGCCTCAGTCGCGAAGGCCGTGAGCAGTCCGGACGCGTCCTTGAAGTGAAAAGCCGGAGCGCCATGCGACACGCCCGCGCGCCGCGCTGCTTCGCGGAGAGTGAATTTGTGCAGACCTTGCTCCCGGAGAATCTGCTCCGTCACCGCGAGCAGCTTGGTCGGCAGGTCGCCGTCACCCTGCGGGCGACGGACTTTGCCTTTCAGCCTCTTCGGAGTCGTCGGTCTCTTTGCGCTCGGGCGGGCCACGGCGGCTATGTTACAGCATGCCGTCGACCCTGCCGCTGGCGGGCGCCACCGGCAGTACTTGACACTGTCTAGTGGCGATATAGAATCACTAGACAATGACTAGTCGGCGGCGATCGGGAGATAGATCGATGCACACCTTACGTCCGAGCCTGCGGAAACTCTTTCTGTCCGGTCGGGTGACTGGCGCCGTCATGGGCGCTCTGGCCGCCCTTGCACTCGCGGCGTGCGGCACGACGCGCCACTATGTCGAGCACACGGCATTGACCGTCGTGCCACCATCGGCAACCGCGCGCGGCGCCGTGGCGGCAGTCTTCTCCGGAAGCACTCCGTTCTATCTGTCGCTCTGCAACGCGAGCAGATCCACGAAGGAGTGCCTCCCGGGCGACTCCGGGATCACGGCGCGGGGTGTGGGAGGGCTCTTCCTTCCTTTGAACCTGCACGTTCGCGGCATCCGCGTCAGCGCGGTGCATCAGACAACGGACGGCACGACATTCCTGGGCGCATTCGATTCCAAGGTGGACGCCATCGCCCCGCTCTGCGGGTCTTCCCGCGTGCAGGCCGTATATGGCGATGATGGCTCGCTGGCGTTGCGGTTTGGCAAGTTCTATTGCAACTGGGCGCTGGTCGGCAACGTTATCGTGGACGCCGATTTCTCCATCGACTCCGTATCGGTGCGGGACAGGACGCTCACCGGCTTCTACCGGATCACCTTTCACGGCACCGGCAATGCCGCCGGCTCGGGCTACTTCAGGGCTTCGATCGAGCCCGTCGCGAGCGCCACCGTCCGCTCTGTCGCGGGCCGGGCGGCGCCTTCACTGTGAAGTTTGGCTTCACGGAGCATCCACGTTATCGCAATAGTCACTCGTAAAGGCCGGCCATACATTGGTCCGAACGGCTGCAGAGGTAAAGAGCATGGTTTCCCAGGTTTCTTCGTCCAACGTCGTCCACCTGTCTCGCGTAAGCAAGACCTACAGGGTAGGAAGCACGGACGTGAAGGCACTCGACAACATCTCGCTGGCGATTCCTTCCAATCGCTTCTCGATCGTGATCGGCGCATCCGGCAGCGGCAAGACCACCCTGCTGAACCTCATCGGTTGCATCGATGCGCCGACGGGCGGAGCGCTGCAGGTTTGCGCAGAGGATGTTACCAGGCTCGGCGATGACGCCCTGGCGGACTTCCGCGCCCGCAACATCGGCTTCATCTTTCAGAACTTCAGCCTGGTACCTGTGCTCACAGCGTACGAGAACGTCGAATATCCATTGATACTCCTCGGCATGACCGCCGCGCCGCGCCGCCTGCGCGCGCTGGCCATGCTGGAGGCGGTCGGGCTGGCGGAACACGCCCAGCGATTTCCCAACGAGCTCTCCGGCGGCCAGAAGCAGCGGGTGGCCATTGCCCGCGCCCTGGTCAAGCACCCCACGCTCGTGCTCGCCGATGAGCCGACGGCGAATCTGGACAGTGCCACCGGCGCCTCGGTCATAGCGCTGATGCGGCGCATCCAGGCGAACCTGAAAACGACGTTCATATTTGCGAGCCACGATGCGCAGCTCATCGCACATGCGGATGAAATCTTCGCGATCCGGGACGGGACGCTGCTCGAGCACCGCGTGGAGACCGCACAATGATCCTGCTCTTCAAGATCGTCCTGCGGAACATCCTGCGCAATCGCCGCAGATCCATCATGACGGGCTCGGCGGTTGCGGCGGGCAGCCTCGCCCTGCTGCTCTTCGGTGGATTCACCCGCTACATCTTCGCCGGGCTGGAGACCGGATCGGTGCAGCGGGATGGACACCTGACCGTCTTCCACTCGGGATACTTTCTCTTCGGTGACGGCAATCCTGCCGCGTACGGCATCCCGCGCTATCGCGCAGTCATGAAACTGATTCAGGATGATCCCGTACTCCATCCGATGATCCACGTTCTGACGCCAACCCAGTCGGTGGTGGGGATCGCGGGCAACTTCTCGGGCACCGTCGATGCGTCGAAGACCTTCCTGGGCATAGGAGTCGTTCCATCCGACAGGGACCGCATGCGTGAGTGGGACCCCTACCGGACCAGGGCGGTTTACGTCCCTGACGGGCGCATGGCAGACAGTGAGGAAAGTACCGGCCTGCTCGGCTTTGGCATGGCTCGTGTTCTGGGCCTGTGCGCTCCTCTGCGACTGCAGGATTGTCCTCCGATTCCCGCAATCCAGGCGGCTCGCGCGGCCGGCACGTCCGCCGTAGACACCGAGGTGCTCGACCTCGCCAATCGGGATACGGCGCAACCGGCCGGTGCAACCCAGGGAGCGCCGCAAATCCAGCTGCTGGCGGCAACCGCCGATGGCGCGCCGAACGTCGTCAGCCTGACGGTTGCGGGAGTGGAGCGTCAGGGTGTGCGAGAGCTCGACGACAACTATGTCATCATGGACCTGCCTCTCGCGCAGCAACTCGTGTATGGCCGCGGCGAGCACGAAGCGACCGGCATCGTACTGCAGCTCGCGCGCACCTCGGATATGCCTGCGGCCAAGGCCCGGCTCGCCGCTCTGATCGCGCAACATCGACTTCCGCTCGAGATCCGGGAGTTCAGCGAGCTCAATCCCTTTTACGGACAAGTGGTCCGCCTGTTCAGCGGAATCTTTCTCTTCATCGCGCTGGTCATGGGGATGATCGTGCTCTTCGCGGTAGTGAACACCATGACCATGAACGTCATGGAGCGTACCAATGAGATCGGCACCACCCGGGCGTTGGGAGTCCGCAGGCAGGGCATCCGCCGGCAGTTCCTCATGGAAGGCATGCTCATCGGCGCCATCGGCGCGGCGATCGGCTCCGCCCTGGCTCTCCTCGTTTCCCTGGCGGTCAACCACGCCGGCCTGACCTGGGTGCCTCCCGGCAACGCCGCCGCGGTACCGCTTCGCGTCGATGTCATGGGTGAGCCAGGACTCATCATCGGTGCCTGGTTTGGTTTGGTTCTGGTCGCGACCCTTGCCGCGCTCCTGCCTGCCAACCGAGCGGCACGGCTCTCGGTCGTCGACGCTCTGCGCCACGTCTGACTGGTACAGCAGCCATGACCATCACTCTGCGAAATTCGCCCCTGTGGGTAGCCTTCGGATGCGTTCTGTTGACCTGCGCCCTGGCCCGAGCGGATACCGCGCCGGACATCATCGCTCGCACCGATGAGGCTCGCAATCCGCAGCAGCCTTTCCACACGACAGTGACTCTGGTCGAGTACGTCTCGGGCAAGGAGCGCGATCAGGACACCCTGACGGTATTGGCCAAGATGGATCCGCACACGCATCAGTTCCGCAATCTGGTGCAATACGTCGCACCGCCGCGTGATTCGGGTAAGCGGGTGCTCCTCGGAGTGGGCGCCTTGTGGTTCTACGACCCTGCGTCCAAAGCAAGCGTGCGTATTTCCCCTGCGCAGCAGCTCGTCGGTCAGGCCGCCATTGGCGATGTCCTCACGGTCAATCTGGCCGCCGACTACACCGCGACCCTGCTCGCGACAGAGAGCATCCAGGACGCCACCCGTACGCAACGCAAGTGCTGGCATCTGCGACTGAAGGCGGCTGACGACCTGGCTACGTACAGTGCCGTCGAATATTGGGTGGAGCAAGGTACCTACCTACCCATCAAGGCCGAATTCTATTCGGATAGCGGACGTCTGCTGAAGGTTGCCTACTACCGCAATTTCAGCAACATCCTGGGCAGGACCCGTCCGACACAGACAGTCATCATCGATGCGGTGGATAAATCCCTCGCGACCGTCGCCACGTCCACGGACTACGGTTACCAAGACATACCGGACACCTGGTTTCAGCGTGACTATCTGCCGCATCTCGAGACCAGATGAGGCGGTGCATCGGGAGAAGCCTGCTCCTGCTTGCACTGGCGTGGAGCGGCACGGCCGTCGCTCAATCCGACAGCGATCTGGCTCTCATTCCGCCTGACTCGCAATCCCCTGCAAAAATCGGCCAAACCCATGCCGAGCGGAATGTGTACCTGGAGAACGCGCTGACCGCGGTCTCGCTGCGCGATGATCTGCCGGTGGCCGCACCACCCTCTTACGATTGGCAGGAGCGGCTTCTCCTGGACGTCCGCGATACACGGGAAGTCGGGCGGACGGCTCGTCTGATCTTCAGCGATCGCCTGAACCTGAGAGCGGAAAGCGATCTGGCCTTTCCCGGGCAAGAGAGTGTCGTGAACGACTTCCGCGAGGCGTACATGGAGTGGCGGCTCGCGGATCAAACCTACCTTGCTTTCGGCCGGATCAATCTCAAGAGCGGCATCGCCCTCGGATACAACCCGACGGACTACTTCAAGGCGCGGACGGTCTCGGAGCCGCTGTCGGCCGATCCCACCGTCCTGCGCGAGGACCGTTTGGGCACGGTCATGCTCCGATTGCAGCGTATCTCGCGCGCAGGGTCGGTGACCCTTGTGTTTGCGCCTCGCTTGCGACGGCAGAGTCCGCTCTACTCGAATACCGCGTTACCGAGCTTCGACCCGATGCTCGGCCGCACCAATTCGGACAATCGATTTTTGCTCGAGAGCAGCATCGGCATCTCGCCGGATCTGAGCCCGGAGCTGCTCATCTACCACGACAGTCATGCCACCCGGATCGGGCTCAATGTGTCGATGACACTCGGCCAGAGTGTCGTAGCGTACGTCGAAGAGTCGGCCGCAAGACGCCGGGACCTGATTGCCGAAGCCCTGGACTTCGGCCGCGCGACGGGGGCACTGCCCGCAAGCGCTCCCGACGAGCCGCCGCCAGCGCCGGGCAAGTCTCTCGAGAACGAGTTGTCAGTCGGAGCTTCGTATACCGCGAGCAACCGGGTCACCTGGAATCTCGAGTACCACCTCGATCAAGCCGGCTTCAGGTCACAGGACTGGAATCGCTGGTTCCAGATCGGGAGCGTCCCGGCCGGGCCGCCGACAATCGCGAACGAGCTGTGGTATATCCGCGGCTACGCGCTCGATCAGCAGGAGCAGAGCACCGAGCAGGCCGCCTTCCTGAGAGCGGACTGGACGGATGCATTCGGCCTGAATCTCGAGCTTTCCGGCTTCGTGAACGTCGATCTGCGCGACGGATCCGGACAGGCTCAGGCGCAGGCCGATTACTACTTGTCCAATGCCTGGACGATCGGCCTCCTGGCCGCGAGCAACTTCGGATCTCCGAAATCGGACTTCGGCAGTCTGCCCGCCGCTTACAGTGTTCTCCTCTCCCTGAGACGGTACTTTTAGGCTCGAGCCTGCACCACCCGAACGGCCCCACGCGCCGTCCGATTAACGACCATTCGATCATGCAGCCGGGTGATTGCATCGCTGCCGGTGCGGACGAACAGCCCCGGGACCAGCGCATGGACGAAGCACGCCAGTGAGGCGAGGAATAGCGAGCACCCGAACCGCAGCGCATGGCGCTGATGCTCCAGGTAGGATTCCCCAATGGATTGCGGGTGCTGGAGAAATAGCCGGGTAAACACCGTGCCCCCTGCTTTATCGATGCCGATGATGGGACAATAGCCAAAGTAGCGTCGAATATCTTCACCATTTAGACTACGCAAAACGGCTTTTACGGGAAAATTTCCCATGCCCGACCTCGACAGGACGGACCTGCGCATCCTCGAGCTTCTCCAGGAGGACGCCTCCCAAGCGGTGGCCGCGATTGCCGAGCGGGTGCACCTCTCCACCAATGCCTGCTGGCACCGCATCAAGCGTCTCGAAGAGGCCGGCATCATCCTGAAACGCGTTGCGCTGCTCGACGCAGCCAAGGTGGGCGCGGGACTTACGATGTTCGTGCTGGTCCGGGCTGCCGAGCATTCGCAGTCATGGTTCGAGAATTTTGCGACAACCGTCCGCGCGATTCCGTCCGTCACGGAGTTTTACCGCACCAGCGGCGAGGTCGACTATCTGCTCAAGCTGCAACTCGCGGACGTGGCCAGTTACGACGAGGTGTACAAACTTCTCATTGGCTCGATCCGCTGCGCGGAGGTTCGGGCCATCTTCTCCATGGAAGAGCTGAAGCGCACCACCGCCGTCCCGCTTGCGGCGCATGTCGAGTGACCTTGCGGCGCCGAGTCCAGCTCAAACACCAACCCTCACCAGCGCAACCGTTCGCGCGAAGGGCCGCCGAGCCCAGTGCATGAGCGCCGCCCCGATGATCCACGCCGGTATGCCGGCGATCGCGATCGCGAACAGCACGTCCCTCGGTCCCGTGTGGAGCAGGTCCGACAGAGCGCCGACTGTCATGATGCTCAATCCCGGCGTCGGGGCGCCCAGCACCGCATAGATCGCGAAGATGCGCCCGCGGAGCTTCGGGGGCGCCATGTCCTGCAGCATGTTGGGAACCAGCGCGCCCACTATCGCGCCGGAAGTCAACTGGCAGCCGACCAGCGCCAGCACCTGCCAGGGGTGCGCTGCAAACGCTGACAGGATCAGCGTCGGGGCGACGATCGCCAGGGCATAAACCCCTACCCTGAGCGGTGCGGCGGGGCCCCACGAGTCGGCGAACCGCCGCATCAGAACCCACGCGGCGATGGTCCCGACAACACTGCCTACCGCCGTGGCGACGGCCATCTGCAGGCCATCCTCTGCCGGACTCAGCCCCCAGATACGCGTGAGGGCGAGTGGAATCCAGCCGATGATGCCGCCGAAGGCGAACAGAAATACGCTGAGAGAGCCGAACATCAGCAGCAGCGTGCGCAGCTGCGCTCTCACATAGGGCATGATCGGCGCTGCCGCCGGGTCCGCAACAGGCTCCTGCGTCGTTGTCCTGCGGCGCAGCCGGGCAGTCGCGAGCAGAGCCAGGAAGAGCGGCGCCGGGGCGGCCACGACCACGAACGCCAGGCGCCAGCTTTCGAGGCGCGATAATGCCGCGGGGAGGACCGCCTGCAGGGACGGGACCGCGGCGATCATGGCGCCCCCGAGGCCGTAACCGAGCGAGATCCCCAGGCCTGAGGCGACGTAGAAGACGAGGTTGGCCGTGGTGCGCTCGCTGCCCTCGAACAGGTCGGGAATGGCGGCAAGGGTGAGAGGCGCGAGACCTGCCTCTCCCGCACCCACGGCCACGGTCGCCAGGAAGAGCGGCATGAAACCTCGAGCGAAACCGCAGGCCGCGGTGCCGGCCGCCCAGACTACGATGCAGAAAGCCAGGACGACGCGGCGGTCGAAACGGTCGGCCAGCCATCCCAGGGGATAGGTGAAGAGCGTGGCGAATATGGTGAGCCCGAGTCCCTGTAGCTCCCCCAGCTGCGTATTCGACAGCCCGAGGCTCGCGGCCAAAGGCGCCGCCACCAACGACAGCATCTGCCGGTCGACGAAGGCGAACAGGTTGATTGCAACGAGAATGGCGAGGCTCCACCATGCGGCCGCGCCAGCCCCCTGCTCACGGGAGCGCATTGGCGGCGATTCTGCGCGCGATCTCGTCAGAGGCGAGAGTCAGCCTGACGGGCGGCGGCGGTGTCGAGCCAAACAGGTGCGTCACGAAGTAATCGAGACGCCGGCGTGTCCCGTAGCCCGTCAGCTCGTGCGCGGCCCGGGGCAGGAGCACGAGATCGACGTCCTTGTTCTCCTCGATGAGCGCCTGCACCAGTTGAAAGAGCCCCGCGGGGTGGCAGCCCGAATCCATCAGGCCGTGGATCAGCAGCAGCCGGCCGGTGAGTCCCTTCGCATAGTTTCTGGCCGCCTGCGGCGCGTACAGCTGCGGGTCGTAGGCGCCCTGGTACCGCTCTCCCCAACAGTGCCAGAACAAGGCCTGGTCGTAATTGCCGCCGCCCGCGACCGCGACCTTGAAGAATCCGCCGAATCGCAGCGCAGCCAGCGCCGCCGCGTAGCCTCCAGCCGAGAAGCCGCAGATCCCCGCCCGCTCGAGATCCATCGCGGGATGGCGCTCGGCAAGCTGGCGGATGCCTGCAATGTGGTCCTGAAGATCCGAGGCTGTTTGCAGGGCGCCATACGACGCTTCGCGGAATGCCCGCTCGCGCTCCGCGGTACCACGCCCATCCATCACTACGACAAACGCGCCGAGCGCCGCGAGCGCCGCCGCGTCCATGAAGGTGGCGCCCCTCGGGCCGCCTTCTCCGAAGGCGATTTTCGGTGTCGAGGAGGCCTGTGGTCCGCCGTAGATGTAGTCGATGACAGGATAGGTTTGCGCCGGGTCATAGCCGTGGGGCTTGAAGAGCAGTCCGCAGATGTCCGTTCTGCCGTCGGCGGCCTTGAGGCTCACCGGCTCCGGCCACATCCAGTAGTCCGGGAGCGCCGCCTCCACCCTCTCGAGAACGGCCACTTCCTCGCCGCCTCGCCGCCGCAGCACCGTTCTGGGCAGCTGCGTCACCGTGCCGACCGTCTCGACGAAGTACTCGCCGCCCGGCGAAAGCGCGGACACGTGCCTTGGATCACCGCCTGTCAGCGACAGTTGTGTCAGTGCGAGATCACCGGAGCGCCAGAGGATGTGCTCGCCGCGCTCGCTCGAGACCACCCTCGCCTCGCCGCCGTCGAGGCTCACGATCACGGGCTTGACGGCATACGGATCCTCATCGGGCGCAATCCCCGCGGCCGTGAGAAAAACCTGCCGTCTCGCGGCATCCACGGCAAGAACGCTTCGCACCTGCCAGGCGCCGCAGGTGACGGCGTGTTTGAGCGCACCGGTCCCGAGGTCGTAGAGATAGAGATGTCCGCGGCCCGAGCGCTCCGAATACCAGAGGACTTCGTTCGTGGCGGGGAGCGGGACGATGGCGGCCGGCGAGTAGACGCTCACTCCCAGTTCCACGTAAGTGTCGGATCGCTCCGAAAAGACCACGCGGGTCTCGCCGGTCTCTACGTCGAGAGCCACTAAGTGAGCCGTCCTCTCCCCGCGTTCGATGTCCACGAAGTAGGCCCGATGTGAGTCCGCGCTCCACCACGCGGTGCCCGCCGAAAACGGCGTGTCGTTCATCCGCACCGCTGCCAGTCGCGGATAGCGAGCATCGACCTGCCGGCCCGTCACGACGTCCAGCGACATCAGCCGGAATTCTGTGACCTTGGCATCGCCGGGAAGACTCGTGCGATTGGGCGACACCTCGGGCCGCGAGCCATCGCCGGGCGCGAAGCTCATCAGGGGCAGCGGCGGAACATGCCGATCGTCGACTTGCAGAGTCAGAAAGCGCTGCGAGTCAGGCGACCACAGTCCCTCCGCCCGAACGCCGGTTCTGGCCCGCAGCACCCGCATGCAAGCCGGAACATCGGCGTAAGCGTAAAACTCGGTTCCGTCGGTGGTGAGCGCTCGCTCTTTGCCGCCCTCGACATCACGGACCCAGAGATTGTAATCGCGCAGGAACACGGCGCGCCGTCCGTCGGCGGAGACCACCCAGTTCCTGTCGTGGCGTTTCGGCGTCTCCGTCAGAGTGCGCGCGGCATAGTCGTAACTCCACGACTTGCCGCAAGCCTCGAATCTCGCTCTTGGCGGCTCGTGCTCCACCTCGAGACTCGCGAGTATCACGACGTCCGGATCGACGTGGACAGCCACCGCGGCCCCCAGAGCCGCGGCAACTGCCGCGAGCGTGAATGCGACCCGGCTCTCTGCCGTGGCTGCATCGAAGACGCGGACCTCTCGTCCATCGACCGAGGTCCGCTCGTACCAGAAGACGTGCGAGTCCCCGATCCAATGAGGATGAACGCAAGCATTGCGGACCTTCCGCTCGAGCAGGAGGATCTCCTGCACTCTGGCATAGGCGTCGCACCAGGAGCCGCCCCCGGAGTGTTCCATCAGAACGTCGTCGAGACAGCGGCGCCGATGCTGCGAGGCTCCGGCCGCACGGGATCGATCGATCCCCCGAGTGCCGGATACAGCACGCCGTTCTCGTTGGTAAGGTTTTTTCCAAACAGGCTGATTGTCCAGCCCGATACCTCGACCCCGGCGCGTACGTTCACGTAATTCAGCACGTCCGAGAAGGCCGGCGCCGCCATGTAGTTGCGGAGGAAGATCTGGAAGCGATCCGCGCGCTGATAGTCCACCCGCAGGAAGCCCGGAAGGCTGGGCGTCCAGTGATACCGATACTCGGCGAAGGCCGAGGCGGTATAGTGCGGGACATAGTCCGGAGCGTCTCCCGGGGAATGATCGGCGGTCGTGGAGACATAGGTCATGTCGTTCCAGCCGCCGGTCAGCCCCAGCTCGAGCGATTCGAGCGGCCGGACGGTCAGCTGCCCATTGACGCCCCACCCCGTGATCGTGCCTCCGTTGACCGTGTACACGAGCGGAAGACCCGTCGGGAACGCCAGGCTTTGAACGTTCTTCCAATCATTATGATAGACGGACACGTCACTCGCCACGCGACCGCCGGCCGATTGGAACTTGCTGCCGAACTCGTAAGTCCAGAGAGTCTCCGGCGCATAGGTCTGCGGGATGGGGAACAAGCCTCCCGACTCGGATGTCAGATTGAAGCCGCCGCTGCGGAAGCCCTTGGCGACATTCGTGTAGAGATTGACGTCGTCGCTCACGTGCCACGAGAGATCGAACCGCGGGCTCGTCGAAGTGAACGTCTGCGTCCCCTGATCGTTGGTCGTGTACCCAAAGGACGTCGAAGTGACCGCTTGCTGCTGTCGATCCTGGAAGTAACGCAACCCCAGCGTCGCTTCCAGCGCCGAGGTCAACCGATAATGCCCCTGGCCGAAAGCCGCCCAGGAGCGTGAATTCTCGGGGTTGGTCCCGTCGCCGCTGTACACATCGACGGGGACGATGTCCGGAGTCACCGGCTGGGACTGCAAAGAGCGCGTGTGCGAATCGCGATAGAAAATCCCCGCGGTGCCGCCGAAGCGCCCGTTCCCTTCGGTGCTCAAGCGCAGCTCTTCCGTGAGGATGTGATCCTGGGTGGTGAAGTCGTACGCGACGCTCTGGATGGAACCTGACGGCAGGCCGAAGCCCGCGGGCGGCGGTGTCTCCAGATAGGGGATGTAAGCCGCGCTGTCATCGTCCTGCGCGTCCTCGCTGCGATCGAGCCAGCCCGTGGAACTCAGCAGCTGCGCCAGACCGAGATCGTATTTCGCGGTCAGATTCGCGAGATCCACCGTTTCCCGATTCGGCTGCAGGATCGCGTCCTGGGCGGTGCCGTCCGCGTCCCCGAGATTCTGATCGTTCACGTGGAACACCTGATGTTGCACCATCAGGGAGATCGAGAGCGGATCACTGGGGACCCACAGACCGGCGGCGCGCACGGTGTAGTCCCTGCCGGCGTTGGCGCGCGGGACGTTGAGCAGCGTCTCGTTTATCCAGCCGCCGAAGTTCTGGTATTCCGCCGCGAGCCGCACGCCGAGGCGGCCCTGCACGAGCGGCAGATTGAGGACCCCATCGGTCTTCCAGTCGACGCCGCCGCCATCGATCGAGGCGCCTTCTGTGGCAAAGCTGCCCCCGAATGCGTTCAGATCGGGTTGGTTGGTGATGTAGCGGAGCGTGCCTCCCAGCGATCCCTGACCGTAGAGGGTGCCCTGCGGACCCCGCAGCACTTCGACACGCTGCATGTCGAGGAGGCGCACGTCCATGCCGGAGCCCGCGAAATTCATGTTGAGCGGCATCTCGTCCAGATACACACCGACGGTGGGCAAGCCCTCGTAAGCTGAAATCCCGTTGATTTCGATACGTTGCTGACCGGGCGAGAACTCCGCAATGGACACTCCGGGAGCCTCGTACTGCAGGTCCTCGATCGTCGCGGCACCCGTTCTTGCAATGTCACTGCCCGTGATGACAGTGATGGACGCCGGCACATCGAGGAGCCGCTGATGGCGCATTTCGGCCGTGACGACGACTTCCTCGAGCACTCCGGGGCTCGCACTGACCGCAGCGGAGTTCGCAGCGCCGGCGCTTTGCGGTGGATCGGCCTCGGAGATACGGATGGCTCCTCCATGGGCGCTCTTGCTCGGCTGCGCCGCCTTCCCCTTTTTGGAGGAAGAGAACGATGCGGGACCGCTCGGCGTCCGGGACGGATCCGCGCCTTCGGACCGCGCCGCGAGAGGCACGATGGTCACGGTTTTATCGTCGAGAAAGCGGTACGTCAAACCCGACCCCTGCAGCAGCTGAACGAGGGCCTCTTCGCGCGTGAGATATCCGGAGGCTCCCCCGGTGCGCACACCACCGACGAGATCGCTGCGGTACACCAGCACCAGATTGCGTTCCTTCGCGAAGGACCGTAAAGCGCGGTCGAGCGCCTCCGGCGGGACGTGGGTCTGTTCCCTGATTGCCGCTTTCGCGTTGTCAGCCTGCGCGAGGCCAATCAGCATCAGCGCTCCGGCCGCCGCCGCAACGATCATACGCATGCATCCACCCCCGATTTTCAGCAGGCTCATCTTCTGGTCACACTGTGAAGACCAGCTTGTGTGCCTGTAGAGCGGCAAATCGGCGGAAGCGGCCACCCTTATTTTTCTGTGACGATGATCCGGTCGCCGGTCTCGGTAACCTGAACGCCGGGCTGCGCGCGCAGAAACATCAGCAGCCGCGGCAGGGAAGTCGGATCCAAGGCCGGGAAGACTCCGCTGACATCGAAGTTGCGCAGCGCCGGCCCCTCGATCACCAACTGCCGGGCATTGAGGCGGTTGAATTCCAGCGCGACCTGCGGCAGGGGCGTGGAATCGAAGACCAGCTCGTTGCGCGTCCATGCCGTGGCCGCAGTGAGGTTCGCAGGCTCGACCCGCGGTATGATGTCAGGCGTCAGGACGATCTGTTGGCCTGCATCGACTTCCAGCGGTCGCACCGGCACCGGGACCGGCGAAGCCGCCGCCGGTGATCGATAGGGGTATGACACGGACACCCGCCCTTCGACCACCGTCACGACCGTGCGCGAAGAGGTGCCATTGACGTCGAACTCCGTGCCGATGTCGCGCACGCGTGTTCCGCCGCTGACAACCACAAAAGGCCGCGCCGCGTTCTTCGCCACCCGGAAGAACGCCTGGCCATCGAGCAGAGCGACGCTGCGCTCGTGAGCGGTGAACTGCACGCGGATTCGTGAAACAGCATCCAGCTCGACGCTGGTGCCGTCGGCAAGAGTCACAGTGCGCCGCTCGCCGACGCCCGTGGCGTACTCCGCCGGCCGCGACGTGACCAGAAGTCCCACGATGATCAGGATGGCGGCGGCCGCGGCAATTGCGACTCTGTGACGCGTCGCGATCCAGACACGATTGCGCGAGTTGGGATTGCCCGCGGATTCGGGCGCGGCAGCGCTACTTCGCGACCCCACGAGCGGGACGACGTTCGCCTCGCTGCGCGCCACCACAATCAGCGCGTCGACGTCGATCTCGCGGCGTCCATCGTAGAGTCCGGCGTCCTCCCACAAAGTCACGAGCTCGAGGTAGGCGCGAACGTGCTCGGGTGAGCTCCTCAGCCAGCCGGCGAAGCGCTCGCGCGCCTGTCCATCCGCTTCGCCGGTCTGGAACTCGACCACCCAATCGGCAGCCTCGGATTGGATCTGGGAATTCATCGGGGACTCCCGCCCTCGCTTCTGATGTGGCGACCGCACTGCAGCAGGACCTTGGCCAGATATTTCTTCACCATCGATCGCGAAATGCCCAGGCGGCTGGCGATCTCATCGACGGTGCAGCCGTCCCGGCGCTGCAGGACGAACACTGCGCGGGCCTTCGGCGACAGACGCGACAGCGCCCGATCGAGCGCGGCGAGCCGTTGCTCCAGATGCAACGCAGCTGCCGGGTCGGCTTCGTCCGACATACGCTCGCCGATGAGCTCGTCGATGTCGTCCACCGTCTCGGGGCTCGCCGCAATTGCGAGCGCATGCTGCTGGATCACGTGGCCCGCGATCGTAAGGAGATAAGCTTCCGGGTTGCGTATCTGATCGTGCCGCTCCACCCGCAGAAGACGCAGGTAGACCTCCTGGGCAAGGTCCGCGATGTCCGCCGCGTTGCGCAGGCGCGCCGCCAGAAAGCGGCTCAACCGGCGACCGTGCTTGGCCGCCAGTTCCGCGACAAATGCGTTCGAATTCTCGGCGGGCACCGGACTCTACGATGGCTTCGCTCCATGGGATTAGAGCCAATTTCCATGGAAAGCGGCCACCTCTATTTTTATTTATTACTCAATGACTTAGTGAACCCGTAATATTGTAGGGACAGGGACTCATGATCATCCCGCCACTGGCAACGGCGGCGGCCGTGGGCGGCGCCTGCCTCCATGCCGCCTGGAACGTCGGCATCCGCGGCAGCGCCAACCGGCGCGCAGCAACTGCATTGCTCGCCCTCGCAGCCGGGCTGATCAGCGCGGTAGTCCTTCCCTTCCTACATGCGCCAGCCGCTGCAGCCTGGCCTCATCTCGCCGTCTCCGCGGTCTTGCACGTCCTCTATTTCAACTTCGTCGCCGAAGCGTATTCGCTCGGCGCAGTGAGCCTGACCTACCCGCTGATGCGCGGGGTCGCGCCAGCGCTGACCGCTGTGATCGCTGCATTCGGGTTCGGCGAGCATCTCGGGACCGCCGGTTGGAGCGGCGTGGCTCTCATCTCGTTCGGCGTGTCGCAGCAGGCTCGGCGTTCCGGCAAACCCGGCGAGACCCGCGCCCTGGCCTTCGCCCTGGCGAACTCGCTGATCATTGCACTTTATACCGTCAACGACGGACTCGGGGCGCGACTCTCCCACTCCCCAGTCGCATATGCCCTGTGGACGTTCGTCCTCCCCGCAATTCCGGCGGCGCTAATCCTGGTGCGCGGCCGCATCTCGCTGCTCTACGCCGACGACGCCACTCCCCCACTGCTCCGTCGGGGTGTAGGCGGCGCGCTCTGCTCGATCGGCGCGTATGCCTTGGCTCTCTGGGCCATGACCCGGGCACCCATCGGCGCCATTGCGGCGCTGCGCGAGACGGCGATGCTGTTCGGTGTCCTCTTCGCCTGGTGGTTTCTGGCCGAGCGCCCGGGCCGGCGAGGCATCGCAGCGCTGGCTGCGATCGGGATCGGGGCTATGATTCTGGACCTGGGATGAGCCCCTGCGGGCGCAGCCGTGCACGCCGGGGAACTGTGCGGGGTTACCCACAAGCATGGCTACTTACGCAGGACCGTGGCAAACCGCTTCGACATTGTGGGCGGGTCTCAGCTGCGGCTTGGGCGCAAGCACACCCAGGTCACGTCGCGCAAGTATTTCGCCTCGCACTGCGTCATCCCGTGACGCTGCTCGCATTCGCGGACATCGCGCTCGGGCAGCATTGTCCCCGCACGCCCGGCCGGTCATCCGCACCGTAGACCGCCGGGGCGCACCGCCAAACGTTGGGTCTTGGGGGCTGCAATGATCAGAGCCGTGCAAGAGTTCTATTGCGTCTACGGCCTGTGCCGTGAGGTACAGATGGCGGACGGGCCGCACTACCCCGTCCTGCTGTCGATCGAGCAAATGCCCTATGGCGTTCAGGTGCTCGGCGTGAGCGTGATAAGTGCTCCGGCTCTACGAGTCAAATACCGCGGGCACAAGGAAGACCTCATGGCTCTCGGGTGCGTCTCCCGCGACCGGCTTGCGAGTGCGCGCCCCGGGCGATACGAGGATGTCCTCCCGGGCGCCCTGCTCCATGTGGAAAGCAAGCCGGCTCCCGGGCGTCGCGGAATGATCGAGTTGTCTTACGTCACTGAATCCCGATCATTCGCCAGCGCGCTGCCGGGACTGCGCACGTACTGCGCCGACTGGCTCGGGTCACTCACGCCGCGGCCGATGCTGCGGCTGGTGGTTGACAACACACGGCCGTAGGCGCGCAACCGCCTCTGCTCACAGGGACGAGTACAGGAAAAGCCCCGCTGCCGCGGCCATGACACTGGTAGCGATCCAGCCCGTCAGCTTCAGGCGCAATGAGATACGGAATCTTCCCATGATGTCAGGGCGCGCCCCGAGCAGCATCACCATGACCATCACCGGGACCGACACCACGCCGTTGATTACGGCAGCCCACAGCAGTGCTCTGATGGGATTGATGCGCACGAAGTTGGCGAGCGCGCCGAGCAGGGTCGCCAATCCGATCGAGACATAGAACGCCTTGGCGTGCAACGGCGCCCGCGAAAGACCCACGGGCCACCGGCGCGCCTCCCCGAGGGCGTAGGCCGCCGAGCCCGCCAGCACCGGCACTGATATGAGCCCGGTGCCGATGATCCCGAGAGCAAAGAGGATAAACGCTGACATGCCGGCCACGGGCCGCAAAGCGACAGCCGCCTGCGCCGCGGTGTCGATCCGCGCGACTCCGTGCGTGTGCAGCGTGACGGCGGAGGTGACCAGAATGGCGAGGGCGACGAGGTTGGAGAACCCCATCCCAACGAGTGTGTCGACGCGGATGCGGGCAAGCACTCTCCGGGCGTACCTGGGCTGCTCGAGCAGAGGCCGCTCGCGGGGCTGAGAGTTGACGTTCTCCACCTCCTGTCCGGCCTGCCAGAAGAACAGATAGGGACTGATGGTGGTGCCGAAGACGGCAACCACCATCAACCAGAAGTCCTGACCGAAGCTCAGGCGGGGCCAGAAGAGCCCGCGGACGAGATCGATCCAGGGGATCCTCACGGTCGCGAGCGTGCCAAAGTAGGCGAACAGCGAAAGTGTGAGCCACTTGAGGACCGCCACGTATCTGGAATGGTCGAGCAGGATCTGGCCGCCGGCGCAGATTGAGCCGAACAGCAGCACGCCAAGCCATACGGGTACCGGCGCCAGCAGCCGCAGCGACTCGGACATCGCGCCGAGATCCGCCCCGACGTTGAGGACGTTGGCGACGAACAGCAGCCCCACGATCAGCTGCAGCAGCCAACCGGGATAATGCTCGCGAATGTTACCGGCGATCCCGAGCCCGGTGGTGCGCCCGATCCGGGCGCAAATCGCCTGGATGGCCACCATCAAAGGGTATGTCAGGACCAGCGTCCATCCCAGCCCGAAACCATACTGCGCGCCGGCTTGCGCGTAGGTGGCGACGCCGCTGGGGTCGTCGTCCGCCGCACCGGTGATGAGGCCCGGACCCAACATCTTCCATAGCGGCGGCTTGCTTGCGCCCGTGATATGCCCTCGCGGTCGTTATGCCGACGAGGCGTCGAGCAAGAAGCGAACCCGGCGAGAGGCGCGGCTCCCGACGCGGAACGCAGCTGAGTTATGTGGTCATGCGCATCAGGGCGCGGTACGGCCGCGTGCCGGCGGCGCCTTCGGCAACTCGAACCAGAACACGCTGCCCTTGCCTGGGCGCGAGCGCACGCCCAGACGGCCGTGGTACGCCTCCACGATTTTCTTGACCGTCGCGAGCCCGAGGCCGAAACCGGCTTGCCGAGTCGTATGCAGCCGTCGGAAGGGCTCGAAGATGCGCTGCTCCGCGTCCGCTGGAATCCCGGGACCGTTGTCCTCGATCTCCACGTGCGCCGCATGAGCCTCCTCGGTGACTCGCACGGCTACGCGCCGCGGCAACTCGGAGCCTTCGACGACGAACTTGCCCGCGTTGCCGAGGAGATTCGACAGCACGGAGCTGAGTGCTCCGGGAGTACACGCAATCTCGAGCGGCGGCACCGGCGCGACCGTCAGCTCCACGTGAATCGTCTCCAGCCGCGGGCGCACGCCCGCCACCACGGCGTGCAACACCTCGCCCAGACTCGCCTGCGCCCCTGTTGCCGGAGTTGCGCCGGCGCGGGCGAACTCGAGCAGGGCCTCGATGACTTGATTCGTGCGCGCGAGCTGCCGATCGATTGCGTCGAAGAACGAAGTCAGCTCAGGCTTGTTTCCAGGCCGTCGCGTGGCCGCCAGGACCTGCAAAGCGATGGCCCCCACGGGATCTCTCAGGTCATGCGCGACACGGCCGGCAAATGCCTCGAGCTCCGCATTGCGCTCGGTTTGCAGGCGTAGGTACCGCTGGGTGATCTGCGCGCGGGCACGCAGCACGCGCAGGACCAGGAATGTGGCCGCGAACGCGACGGCGAGGCTCACACTTCCCAGCAGCGTCGCAATGAGCGTCGCCTCCTGGCGGGTCTGCAGAATCCGGTTGGCGTGCGCGCGCGCCTCGGCCTCGTTCATCCGCTGCAGCGTTCCCGTCGCGGCGTCGGCCTGCTCGAGGGCAGGCTCGAACTGCTGCCGCAAGGCGTCGCGGCCCGTTACGGTGCCGCCGGCGCTCACCACGTGATCGGTAGCGCGTCGCAACTGCTCGAGCTGCCGATCGACCATTCGGACCGACGGAGCATCGGCATGTAAATCGCGGTAGAGCTGGAACTCCGATTCGATGCGCTGCCGCGCCGCATCGATGTTGGCCGCGGTCGGATTGGGAGCCGCGCCGTCTGCCGCCACCAACTCCCGCACAGCCCTGCCGAGGTGCGCCAGCTCGACGCGGACATTCGCCAGATGTTGCAGGCTCGGCACCGCATTCTGCGCGAGTGTCAGTGCCTCGTCGTCGATCGGCTGCAACAGGAAGTGCGAGTAGCCGAGCGCTGCCGCGAAGCTGAGCACTACCAGAACCATCCCGAGCGCCACGGGATAGCCGAGGCGCAAAGAGGCCCCGCCCGTGTCGGTGCCCGCGGTTGCGTGCGCGCGAAGATAGGGACGCAGCATCGCTTGGAGTCTAGCATGGGGCCCTCGGCTTCCCGGGCCGCCGGTAATTGCCCAGTTACAGCCGGCGTTTGCCGCGGTTTATCGCGCCGACGCCGCTGGTACTGCCGATGCTGCCGGTGCCCCCGGTGGACTGGAAGCCGGGGTGACGGCGGCGCTACTCGTCGTCGGCGCAGCGGCGGCTCCGGTGTTCGGTTTCGTCAGGCCTTCAGGTGCGGAACCAGCTCGTGTCGCATCACGATGATGGCGATCCGGCGATTGACGGGACTCAAAGGATGCTCGCGGTCCATGGGTGCCGCATCGGCAAGACCCACCATGGAGTGCATCCGGCGCGATCGATGATGTTGCTTTAGCAGCCGGGCTTCACGCTGAAATTGAGCTGCGCGGCGAGGCGGGCGAGCTGCGCGCTGTTCTTTGCGCCCAGCTTCTCGCGGATGGCCGATTGGTGGTTCGCAACCGTCTTCTCGGAGAGCGCCAGCTTCTCACTGATGCTCCTGACGGTCTCGCCGTGCACCAGCAGACGCAGCACTTCGAACTCGCGCGGCGTGAGCGCTTCGAGATCCGCTCCGCCCGGCTGCGCCGTCGAGCGCGCCATGTTGGCCACCACGTCCGGACTCAGATAGCTCGCGCCCCTGGCGACCGCATGGATCGCCTGCACCAGAACTTCCGGTGCGCTGGCTTTGCTGAGATAGCCCAGAGCTCCCGCTTCCAGTGCGCGGGAGGCGTATATCGCATCGTCGTACATGCTGAACATCAATACGCGCACGCCCGGCTGATCCCTGAGCATGCGGCGCGTGGCCTCTATCCCGCTGCTCCCCGGCAGAGCGATGTCCATCACCACCACGTCCGGACCGAGGGCGTGCGCGCGCTCGCAGGCCTGCGCGGCATTGCTCGCCTCACCGACGACATCGATGCCCGGCTCGCCCTCGAGGAGCCGGCGATAGCCCGCGCGCACGACGGCATGATCGTCGACCAGCAGAACCTTGGTCGGCCCGGTCATGACCTATCCGCCGCGTCCGGCAGCACCGGGATCCGCGCCGAGAGCTCGAAGCCGTGGCCCGGCGAGCTCGTGAACACCAGTTTGCCCTGCAGGGCCATGACCCGCTCGCGCATTCCAATCAGCCCGAGCCCGCGGGTCGCAGACCCGGGGGCCGTACCGGCGCCGTTGTCCGCGACAGCCACCTCGATCCTGTCGTCATATCCCGCTCCGACCCGTTCGAGGCGAACCGCCACCTGGCTCGCGGCAGCGTGCTTTGCGACGTTCGTCAGCGCCTCCTGAACGAGCCGATACAGCGTGACGGTAATGCTCTCGGGCAGCGCCGTGAAATCTCCCGCCATGGACAGCCGCAGCGACACACCGGGCAACCGCGCGCGCCACGTCTCCACGCAGTGCTCCAATGCGGCAGCAAGTCCCAGCTCATCCAGACCCGTCGGGCGCAAGTCGCGGATCAGAGTCGCCAGCGCGCCATGGATGTGGTTGCAGTTCTCGATGATGGTACTCGCTCGCCGGTGCATCGCCGGCTGCGATGTCGCGCGATCGTCACGAATCCCAACGGCGTCGAGCTTGATGACATTCAGATACTGTCCGAGCTCGTCGTGCAGCTCGCGCGCCAGCGACTTGCGCTCCGACTCCTGCAGCGCCACGTATTGCCGGGCCAGTCGGCGGTTGTCCGCCAGCGCCGCCGCAAGTTGCGCCTCGGCCGACTTCCTGCGCGTGATTTCCCGCCTGGCCTCGCCATAGCGGCGAGTGGCGAACCAGGTGAGACCGAGACCCAGCACCAGCAGTACCGTGGGCAGCTCATCGAGTTGGTACCGCTCATAGGGTGCGTTCAAGCGGCGCAACATCTCCGTGACATTGAACAGTCCGCAGACCACCCAGGTCAGGACGGTCACGACTGCGACCACGACCGCATCGCGCCAATGGGTCCTCCTGATCACGCCATCGGCGGACGCTGCGCCCCGGGGCAAAGCCCCCATCGCGGAATGCTGCATTTGTCGTTAGTCTACCGCAGGCCTCGCTCCGGCGGACAGCGCTCCGGGGCGATGCGGTCTCAGCCAATTCGTCGCTTCGCGACCAGCCGCAACCGAACCATGACGCTGTTTCTCACCTTCAGGGCGCCACCGGCCGCGCTGAATGGGGTGAGACCGAGATCCGTCTGTTTCAGGGGGAACTCCCCGGTTACAACTATCTCGCCGGCCCGCATCCGGTAGTGAATCGGTACCGCGATGGGATGCGGCTCACCGCCAAGCTGAACCAGAATTTCTGCGACAACGTCGTTGCTCCCGCCGTAGGACGCTGGCCGCAATCCCGCGGATCGTAGCCTGATGTAGGGGTATTTGGCGGCATTCAACAGAGCAGCGCCGAGCATGTTGTGCCGCGTGCCGAGACGCGCCGATGCCGCAACATCGGGCGGAAAGTCCGCGCTGTGCTCGGCAGCGCGCAATGCCGGATCGTCCACGCTGAACTGCTCGACGGCAACGCGCAGATCGAAGCTGGCGCGCATCGGATCGCGTGGCACGTAAACCGTTCCGCTGAGGCAGCGGCACGCGACGACGTGATCGTGACCCAAGGCAGCCAGAGCACCGGCCCGATAAACGAGCACGATCAGCCGCGATTTGTCCGGTACGACGTCGAACGGCCGCCCGACCAACGGGGTGGGGATGACTCGCGCAGCAGGCCCCAGCGCCGCAACCGGCCGTGTCACACAACCGGTGACAGCGGCAATCGTCAGGATTGCGCCCAGGACGCCGAGCGTCCAGGCTGCAACGCCCCTGCGGCTGTTTGCAGAAGCGCTCATCGCGTCACCTCCAGTCACCAGCGTTGATGCACGCTCGACCGGACGTGGCGATCGTAAGTGGCGCGCACGGACCTCATCTGCTGGTCCGTCAGCGCAGGCAACGCGCCGGCAGCGCAATTGTCCGCGACCTGCCGCGGATTTTTTCCTCCGGGAATGATGGTCGCGACCCCGTCGAACATGAGGATCCAGCGCAGAGCCAACTGCGCCAGCGTCGCTCCTTCGGGCACCAGCGACTTGAGTTCCGCGACGGCTTCGAGGCCGGTTTCGTAGGGGACGCCGGCGAACGTCTCGCCTACGTCGAACGCCTCGCCGTGACGGTTGAAGTTGCGGTGGTCATCCGATGCAAAGGTCGACTGTGTCGTGAACTTGCCGGTCAGCAATCCAGAAGCCAGCGGCACCCGAATGATGGTCGCGACGCCGCGGCGCTGCGCCTCGGCGAGGAAGCGCTCGGCGGGACGCTGGCGGAACATATTGAAGATGATCTGGATGGACTCCACGTGCGGGAACTCCAGCGCCTTGAGCCCCTCCTCGACTCTCTCCACGCTGACACCGTAATGTTGCACCTTTCCCGCTTTCACCAGGTCGTCCATTGCGGCGAAGGTTTCCGGCCGGTAGTAGGTGTCCGTCGGCGGGCAGTGGAGCTGGACCAGCTGTAGCGACTCCACCCCGAGGTTCTGCAGCGACCGGTCGATGAAAGCGGTGAGATTCTCCTTGTTGTAGCCGGCGGCCACGTGGGGGCTGAGGCGGCGCCCGGCCTTGGTCGCGATGTGAAAGGGCGTCTTCGTTTCCTGGCGCAATCTGCGCAGCAGGCGCTCGGAACGGCCGTCCCCGTACACATCGGCCGTGTCGAAGAAGTTGACTCCCAGCTCCAGGGCCCGCTTCATCGCGGCGATGGATTGCCCGTCATCGACGGCGCCCCATTCTCCGCCCACCGCCCAGGCGCCGAAGCTGATCTCCGACACATCCCATCCGATCCGGCCAAACTTGCGGTACTTCACGAGAGTCTCCGTGCGGTCGCGGCGATGCGGCAGCGCTTCGCCGCCATGTAGCCCGCTACATGGTAAAGCCTCACACGGCAAAATCAACGAGCGCCGGATCGGCCCCGCCGGAGTCTTTCGCTCGCGATGCGGGCGCCCTCGACCAGGGCGCCTGACCGGGCTGCCGGCGAATCAGCGGGCGGCCAGTTGCTCGGCGATGATGGCGCGCTTCTCGGTACGGATGTGCTCGCCATCCTTGGCTTCGCTCCACGACTTCCATGCCGCGTCGGTAGTGAGCTCCTTTCGAGTCTGGTCGACGACGGCTTGCCGGCGCGACAGGGCGTCGAAATTCTTGTATTCGATAACCAGCAGAGACTGTACTGGCTCGTCCGGATAGAAGCGGTTGACGTAGAGACCGTAGCTCGAAATGTTACCGTGTCTCATCCACCCTGCCGTTTCCGGCAGGATGTAACCGTGCGCGTACCGCAGATAGCGCGCGAGAGGCGTCGGAGAAAATACGTAAGGTATAACCAAGAACACGCCGGCGCGGCTGCTCGTACCTGCGGCGCGCGCCTGCCCAACGATATCCGTCAGGTACTCAGCGCTTGGCGTGAGGATGCGCAGCTCCTGCGGGGTGAGCCCGCCGGGGGAGGTGCGCTCGATATCGCGCCACTTCTCGATGCCGTCGAAATCCGCGAAAGTGAGGATGACCAGCAGATCCCAGGTGCCGCGATCCGGGAACGAGTTGAACAGCACTCGATAGCCTGCAAGCGTTCCATCCCGGCGCCACCTTTCCAACCGCGGCGCCAGCGCCTGAAGCGCCGCCCGGCGCAGCAGCGGCCTGGCCGCCACCGTGCCGCGGTAGGTTACCACGACAGCGCACTGCGGCTCAGCCGCAGGCTGCGTCTGCCCGTGACCTGCTGCGGTGCTCGGATTCACGGTCCACAGGACCAGCATGGCAAGCGCGCCTACGGTTGCGCGGCGCATGACTGCGGCCACTTTCGCTGACAATCTCTCACCCCGCATCGCGTTACCAAAGCGGCCCGATTCTAATGTGTCTCGGCCGCTTCAACCTACCCGAAACGATAGCTTGAAAGGGCTATTGCGCCCAGGAAGTCGTCCTGGTGGTAGACGATCTGCCCCGGCTCCTCCTCCGCCGCCCCAACGACGACATGCAGCGGCACGAGGTGATCCTCGCGCGGATGCGCTTCCCGCGCGGCCGGCGCGTGCTCCCAGTCGCGCAACCGCTCCGAGCGCCGGGCCGGCGCGGAGTCGACCAGCGTCTCGCCCAGCCAGGCATCGAACCGCACGGAGTCCTCGCGGCGCACGCGCGGACCGAAAAAGCGGCGCAGGTTGTGATAGCTGCTGCCGCTGCCGATGATGAGCACCCCTTCATCCCTGAGCGGCGCCAGCGCGCGGCCGAGGCGCAGGTGGGCCTCCGGGTCGTAGTCGGCCCGGAGCGAAACCTGAAACACCGGGATGTCCGCCCGCGGATGGGTCACCGCCAGGATCGAATAAGTCCCGTGATCGAAGCCCCGTTCGGCATGCAACCGCGACGCCAGGTCCGCCTGTTGAATCAGGGAGTGCGTCCTCTGCGCCACACGCGGCGAGCCCGGCGCCCCATAGCGGATGTGGTACAGCTCTTCCGGAAAGCCGCCATAGTCGTAAACCATGGGCGGCTCCGCGCCTGACATGACGGCAAAGTCCCTCTCCTCCCAGTGGCCGGAGACCATGAGGATCGCCTCCGGCTTGCCCGGGAGCTGCCGCGGCAGCTGCCGCAGAGACTGCTCCAGCTGAGCGTATGGCCGGCGGTCCTCTTCCTTCATGTACGGCCACGGGCCGCCTCCGTGGCTGAGATAGAACGTGGGAAATCTGGCGCTCACGGCATCGCCTCGATCAGGCCCGCGGCCCGGCGCGGCGGTAATCGAGACTCAACGGACCGGCACCATTGGCGACCAGCATCAGGAATGCGCCGGTGATCGCGACATCCTTGAGAAACATGATCATCTGAATCTGGTCGCCGAGGTTGTTGTGGAACAGGGCCGCGGCCAGCAGGGTGAAACCGGCGAGCAGGAAGGCGGCGATGCGAGTGTGCCAGCCCGCGATGACGGCCAGCGACCCCAACAGCTCGGTCGCGATGACGATCGGCAGCAGCGCGGCGGATACCCCGGTCGCCGTCATGTAAGCGGCGATCGCTCCGTAGCTCGTCAATTTGGTCAGCCCGGAGAGAAGAAAGAGCGAGGCGAGCAGGATGCGGCCGCCCAGCTCGAAGAATTTGCCGAAGCCGGCGGTGTCGCCCGCCCGGCCGCGGATGGCAGAAGTCACGGAAGTGCTCATGGAATTGGCTCCTCGGGCAAACGTTGCGGTACTCAGATACGGACTTTAGCCGCTCGCTTAACTGTCCACTAGACGGTAAAATCTGGAATTACTGTCCACAAAAATAGACAATTATGGATCTCGATGCCATTGCCGTCTTCGTCCGGGTCGTGGAGTCCGGCAGCTTTTCGGCTGCCGCCAGACGCTTGGGTGCGCCCAAGGCGACCGTCAGCGCCAAGGTCGCAAGGCTCGAGAAGGGTCTCGGAGTCAGCCTGATCCAGCGGACGACCCGCAAAATGCGGGTAACGGAAGCCGGCGAGGAATACTTCCGCCATTGCGCCAACGCCGTTCGCGAGGTCGAGCTCGCCGAAGCAGCTCTTCAGTCGGCTTCCGGCAAGCCATCCGGCGTTCTCAAAGTCACGGCCCCCGTGGATCTCGGACATACGCTGCTGCCGCGCATCGTCCATGCTTACGCAGCCAGGTATCCGGAGGTTTCTCTCGAGCTCCTCGTCACCAACAGGGTGATCGACCTGGTGGGAGAAGGTGTCGACCTCGCGATCCGTCCCTCGCGGGCGTTGCAAGACTCCTCGCTGATCGCCCAGCGCTACTTCGACATGGGGTCCAACCTCTGGACCTCGCCGCAGTATCTGCAGCGGCTGGGCACCCCCACCCACCCGCGCGATCTGCGGAGAGCGGAATTCCTCGGCTTCCTCGCGCGCAGCTCCCTGGTGTTGACGAACGGCAGGTCCGACGTCGAGCTGCCGATAAGCGGGCGCATTCGCTCGGATGATTTCGAGACGACCAGGGCCCTGCTGCTGTCGGGACGAGGCATCGCCTGGTTACCCGACTTCCTGGCCGAAGAAGCCGTACAGGCCGGCACCCTCGTACCCGCCCTGCCGCAATGGCGACCCAAGGAGCAGGCGGCTTTCCACTTCGTGTACGTCGGTCGCAAATACGGACTGCCGAAAGTGCAGGCCTTCATCCAGACGGCACTGGAGCTCACACCCGTCAGCCGGTAGCGACCCCAGCGGTCCCGAGCGCATCCAATAGAAGGCGAGCGAACTGCGGCCCCTTACCGGCCTCTTCATGTTTGAAGTAGACGAATACATCGCGGCAGCGCGAGGTCTTTGCCTGGATGGTCCGCGCCCACTGCTCGATATCGTCCGGGGTGTAGCCCTCGTCCCGCAGCCTGAAGTAGCCGCAGTCCGCAGTGATCTCGACCGGAGTGGACGACTTCTCACTGTCGGCGACGCATAGCGTCAGGTTCCGGGCTCTCAGGCGCTCGAACACCTCATCGCTCAGCCACGAGGAGTGCCGGAACTCGAACGCGGCGCGAGCCCCTGCCGGAAAGACCTCGAGAAAGGCATCGAACACCGCCAGGTCCTTCCTGAAGAAGGGCGGCAGCTGGAAGAGCAGCATAGCGAGCTTCGGCCCGAGGGTGCCCGCGGTGTCGAGGAAGTACTTCAGCGACTCCGCGCAGTCGCGCAGCCTGGCGTCGTGCGTGATCCGCTTCGGCGCCTTCAACGTGAACCTGAATCCCGCCGGTGTCTGGCGGCTCCAGCCGGCGAGGATCTCCGGCTTGGGTGAGCGATAGAAGGTGTAATTGATCTCGACGGTCGCGAGCCGCTCCGCGTAATACGGCAGCATTTTGGCCGTCGGAAACTTCTCCGGGTAGAAGCTGCCCCGCCATTCGGGGTAGTTGTATCCGGACGTTCCGACCCAGATGGCCATGGCGCGCGAGCGACGCGGCTCAGTGCTCGTTCCGGGTCACGAGACGCCGGTACTGGCCGAGATGGCGGATGGCATGCTGCGTCTTTCCCGCCGATTCATACAATCGCGCCAGGTTGTAATGGCAATCGGCGAAGTTGGGATCCTGCGAAATCGCCGCGTGATACATCGCGAGGGCCGCTTCCCCGTCCCCGAGGTCCTCGAGCGCGACAGCCAGGTTGAAGAGCAGCAGGGAGTCCGTCGCGCAATGCTCGAGCGCGCGGCGGTACACTCTCTCGGCGGCGCGCGCCTGCCCGCTCTCCTGCAGCAGCCTCCCCCAGTTGATCCAAGCCGCCGAGTTCGCGGGCGCGGCCTCCGCCGCGTGCGCGTACGCAGCGAGCGCCGCGGAGGGATGGGTGCTCTCGAGCCGCAACCCCTCGGTGAACCAATCGTCGGAGCTGACAACCCCCTCCGCCTCCCCGCTGCCGGCCCCTGCGGCGCCGGCCTCGGCGGCTGCTCCGGCAGCGGCCCCGCCGCGGGCCGGCGCTGTGGCGCGCGCCTGCTTGTGCTCGATCATCTGCAGAATGCCGTTCTGCACGCTGACCTCGAATCCGAGCAGGTACTGTCCGTCATCCGCCTGCCAATGATTCGCCCCTTCGCGCACGACGACCCGGTCGCCGACCGCACAGATGGCGAGGCCCGAGAGCGGCACCGCCTCCGGCAGGCGCTCGCGCAGCTGCCCCAGTGACTGCCGTATCCGCCTGCGCGGGATGTTGGCCTGCACGAGCGCACGCGCCGCGCGCAGGATGATGAGGTCCTGAAAGGAGAAGAGAAACTGGCGCCGCGGGCCGCGCGTGGGACGGACGAAGCCGAGCTTCACCAGGCCGTGCAGCGTGCTGCGCGGCAGCTGCAGGACCCGTTCCACGTCCCGCATGCTGTAGTTCTGCATCGAGAAGTCCCTAGCGCTTGCTCGCCTTGCGTGCCGGCTTGGCGGGCTGCTGCTCGGCAGGCTTGCTGGCAGGCTGCTGCTCGGCGCGCTTCGGCGCGATGCGCGGACCCAGCTTGGCGGTGGACGCGCGCGCCGCGTCCGCCTTCTCGAGGCTGGCGCGCAACGCCTCCATGAGATCGATGACCTTGCCGCCGCCTTCGGCGGGGAAGTCGGACACCGAAATCTGATGGCCCTCGACTTTCTTCTCGATCGCCGCCTGGATGCGCGCCCGCAGGTCATCGGTGTACGCCGTCGGCTCGAACTTCTCGGCGGTCTGTTGATTGATGAGCTGCTGCGCGAGAGTGAGCTCCGCAGGTTTCACCTCCTGCTTCGGAATCTCGATCTCAGTCGCCGGCCGGACGTCCGCCGCGAAGTGCAGCTGTTGCATGGTCAGCCTGTCACCAACCGGCCGCAACATGACGAGGTAGGATTTGCCGCGCGCCGCCCAGTGGCCGATCGCGCAACGCTTCGCCTGCTTGAGCGCTTCCGTGAGGAGCGCATAGGGCTTTGCGCCACCCTTGTCCGGGGCGAGATAGTAAGTCTTGTCGAAGTAGACCGGATCGACCGACTCGATGGGGACGAACTCCGAGATGTCGATCGCATGGGTGCCGGCCTCCTCCATGGCCTTGATCTCCGCCGGCTCGAAGGTGACGTACTGGTCCTTGGCGAACTCGTAACCCTTCACCATGTCGTCGCGCTCCACGATGGAGCTGTCCTTGAGACAGACGTACTGCTGCCTGAGGCGCGAGCCGCACCCTTTGTGCAGCAGATTGAAGGAGATCGCGCTCCCCGACTGCGTCGCGCTGTAGAGCTTGACGGGTATCGCGACGAGCCCGAACGAGATGGTGAGCGATCCAATCGACCGTGCGGCCATGATTGCCTCCGGGGCTACGGGTCCCGACTATCGGGTCGTAGACCTCAAGATTCGTGCCAGATTCTGCTTGGTCGTGAGCCAATCATGCCACCGGTCACCCACCTTTTCCAAGCGGGCAATCACGCTTCCCACGGTGAAGTCCTCGGGCCGGGCCCTTTCGAGCTCGTCCCAGCTGAGGGGCATGGAGATGGGCGCCCCGGGGCTGCCGCGGGGGGAATAGGCCGCGGCGAGAGTCTTGCCGCGCACATTCATGTTGTAGTCGATGAAAATCTTACCTGTACGTTTGCCGATCGACCACTCGAGGGTGACCTCCTTCGGGTGGTCCTTGAGGACGTGCATGCCCACCATCTCGCAAAGCTGTCGGACGGTATCGAAGGTCACGCTCCGCTCGATGGGTACGAACACGTGCAGGCCGGTCTTGCCGGAGGTCTTCACGATGGCCCGCAGCGCCATCTCCTGCAGCAGCGCCCGCAGCCAGAAGGCGACCTTCTTGCCGGTCGCGAAGCCCTTGTCGTTGAGCTCGGGCTCGGCCCCCTTGGCCTCCTTGCCCGAATAGATGTAGGGGTCGATGTCGAAGACCAGGAAATCGGGGTAGTTGAGCGCCGAATGCTCGAGGGCCTCGCGGGAGCTGGCGTAGTCGCTGCCGGTACCCGCCGCATCCCCCTCGACGTTGGCGCGGGAGTGCCAGACATGGAGCTCCAGGGTGCCGTTCTGACCCAGCCAGAGCAGCGTCGGCAGGTTGTTCACCAGGATGTAGCGGTCGCTGCCACCGAGGTGGTCGGTGAAGATGGGAATGGTCTGCACGTATTCCGGCAGCTCCTGCTCCCAGTGCTTCTGATAGAAGCGCTCCCCGGCGATGCCCTCGGGCATGCGGATCATGGTGAGCGGCCGGTCCTCGAGGTGCGGCAGCATGAAGCGCGAGACGGCGGCCAGGTACCGGATGAAATCCCGCTTGGTGATTGCCGGGCTGGTGTCGCAGGCGGGCCAGTACACCCGGTCGAGATTGGTGAGCCGAAGGCGCACGCCCTCCAGCGTCAGGTCGAGGCGCGAGCCGGTGCCGGCCAGCTGCTGCAACACGGTATCGACGCCGTCGGCGTTGCCCGGCGGCGCCGTGTCCGCCTCCTGACTGCGGCCCGCGGAGATCGCCGTGGACGACGTGTTGGCAGCTCCCTTCTCCTCGGGCCTGCCGACCGACTGCGCTGGAACGTCATCCCGCAGCCGCGCGAACACCGGCGCGCGCAGCAGCCCGGCGGGGGTCCAGTCGATGAAGTTGACCTCGGCGACGAGCCGCGGCTCGAGCCAGGTCGTCGGCCGATGGATCGGCGGCTTCTCCGCGAACGGCGAGCGCTGACGTTTCAGCTCCGGCGTGCGCCGGGTCAGCTCCGCGACGGTGGCATCGTCCAACCCCGAGCCGACATGACCCGCATACCTGAGTGAGCCGTCCTCCCAGTATCCGAGAAGCAGCGCGCCCAGCGGCTCGCGGGCGCCCTTCCCCTTGGTGCAGCCGCCGACCACGAATTCCGCCGAGCGAACCGGTTTCACCTTGAGCCAGGTGCCGACCCGCCGTCCCGGCTGATAGATGCTGTCGAGGCGCTTGCCGACAACGCCTTCATAACCGCCGGCCATCGCCGCCGCATACAACGCCTCGGCATCCGTGCCGGCGTGAATGAGTTGAATATGAGCTGACGGCAGCAGGCATTGCGAGAGATAGCGCCGCCGCTCCGCATACGGAGCGGTCCGCACGTTGACACCGGCGAAATGCAACAGGTCGAAGCACACCAGGACCGCCGGCGCCTGCCGCTGTCCGTCCGCGATATCCTTCTCCGCGCGCCGTTGCGCCCGATTCTGCAGCGCGTTGAACGACGGCCGGCCGGCCGGACCCAGCGCGACGATCTCACCGTCGAGGATCATGCGATCTGCGCCAAGAACGGCGAGCCCGGCGACGATCTCGGGGAACTGGGCCGTGAGGTCGATGCCGCGGCGGGACTGCAGGCGCACCGCCCTGCCGGTGACGAAAGCTATGACACGGTAGCCGTCGAGCTTGGGCTCGAAGACCCAGTCGGGGTCGGAGCGAGCGGTATCGCTCGTCATGGCCAGCATCGGAGCCAGCGTCTCGGGCATCACTTCGGCCGCGCCGCTCGGGATCAACCGCGCCGCATCGAGCCTGGGCGGCGAGCCGCCAGTTGCGAGATCATCGAGCGAGACGCCCGAGAGAACCGAGCGGTCCTGCAGGGTCACGTCCTCCCCGCTCGCGAACGCGTCCTTGTGCTTGATCAGCAGCCACTGCCCCGAGGTGGCCGTCCGCACCAGCGCGAACGAGCCCTTGAGCTTGCCGCCGCGCAGGAAAATGCCGAGCTTGCCCTGCTCGATTCCGGCGCGGACCCGTCGCTCCGACTCCTTCCGGTCAGCGAAGGAGTACTTCCTGTCCTCGTCCGGCGAATAGACCCCGCAGTCCCACACGATCACCCGTCCCGCGCCATACTCCTTGGCGGGGATCACGCCCTCGAAGGAGGCATACTCGAAGGGATGATCCTCCACGGCAACGGCCATGCGCTTGTCGGACGGATCGAGCGAGGGTCCCTTGGGCACCGCCCACGACTTGAGGATCCCATCCAGCTCCAGCCTGAAATCGTAGTGCAGCCGCCGTGCGGCGTGCTTCTGTATGACGAAGAGGAGCGGTCCGCCGCGGCCCGCTACGACCGCGGGGCCCGGTTCAGGCGTGCGCGAGAAGGCGCGCTTGGCCGCGTAGGGGGCGAGTGGGCGAGCCGATTCAGGAGGCGAGCGCCCGGGCGAGGCTCGCTGCGCGCGGGGCTTCTTCGGGTCGCGATCTGCCACGCGACCAAGATGGCATACGCCTCCCTGCCCCACAAGCCATCGGGGGTGTCAGCCCCTCGAGGCGAGCCTGTTGGCGACCAGATCGAGCGGCGGCGCCGCACCCTGCCGGCGGACCAGCGTGCTCTTGCCGAAGAGCGACTCCAGCAGGCTCACCGCGAGCAGCGCGGTCTCGTTGCGCACGTCGAGCGCCGGATTGAGCTCGACCACATCGAGCGAGCCCACCAGGCGCGTGTCGGCGATCATCTCCATGCAAAGCTGCGCTTCGCGGTAGGTCGGCCCTCCGGGCACCAGCGTACCCACACCCGGGGCGATGTCCGGATCGAGGAAGTCGACATCGAAGCTCACGTGCAGGTGGGTAGCGGAATCGAGGCCCGCGAGCGCCTGCTCCATGGTCTGGCGCATGCCCAGCTCGTCGATGTAGCGCATGTCGAAGACTTCGACCCCGAGCTCGTGCAGGAAGCGCTTCTCGCCCTCATCGACACTGCGCACGCCGATCTGCCGCAGCCACTGCGGATGCAGGCTCGGCACCCGCCCACCCAGCTGTGTCAGGGCCTGCGGCCCGTAGCCGCACAGGCATGCGAGCGGCATGCCGTGCAGATTGCCGCTCGGCGAGAGCTCGCCGGTGTTGAAATCCGCATGCGCATCCAGCCACAACACCCGCAGCTTGCGGCCCACCTCGCGGCAGTGCCGCGCGACGGCGCTGATCGAGCCGATGGCGAGCGAGTGGTCGCCGCCGAGCAGGATGGGCAGCCGCTCGGCGCCGAGCTCCCGGTACACCGCATCGTGCACCAGGCGGTTCCATTCGAGCACCGCCTCCAGGTTGCGAAAGCCGCCGACCGGCGGTTGCCGCGGGTTGGCGAGCCCGGCGAGGTTGGCACGATCCACTACCTGCAGTCCCCGCTGCTCGAGCGCCTGCTGGATGCCGGCAACCCGCATGGCTTCGGGCCCCATGGAGGCGCCACGCTCCGCCGCCCCCACATCCGTGGGTGCGCCTATCAGGGTCACCGCTCGAGCCGAAGTGCTCACACGCTGAGCTCGGCCGCCGCAAGCCGCTGGGTTCGCGCCGGCGGCGCGCTCACCAGCGAGAAGAGATCTTTTGGATCTTCGAGATCCGGGATCAGATCGATGCCGGTACGGGTCCCGCGGCGCTGCTGATTCAGACGGTGCAGATAGCGCAGAGCCGAGAAGTCCTCCAGCGCGAATCCGACCGAGTCGAAAATCGTGACTTCCGCGTCATGGGCGCGGCCGGGCTTGCGGGCGGTGACCACTTCGGCGAGCTCGGTGACCGGAAAGCCCGCGGGCAGCTGTTGGATCTCCCCCTCGATACGCGACTGCGGCTCGAACTCGACTATCACGCGGGCATCCGGGCGCAGCAGGATGTCGGCGTGCAACTCGGTCTTGCCGGGACAGTCGCCGCCGACCGCATTCAGATGCATTCCGGGCGCGATCATCTCGGGCGTCAGAATGGTGGCATTGCGCTTGTCGGCGGTCACGGTCGTCACGATGTCCGCGCCCAGGACCGCCTCCGCGGTGGAGCGGCAGCGCACGACGCGCAAGCCCTCGAGGGCAAGCCGGGCGAGATTGCCCTGCAGCTTCTCGGTTGCCGCCGGATCGGTGTCATACAGCCGCAGCTCGCGGATGCCATGCAGGTCGTGAAAGGCGATGGCCTGGAATTCGGCCTGCGAGCCGTTGCCGATCAGCGCCATGACACGGCAGCCGCGGCGCGCCATCCAACGAGCGGCGAGGGCCGAAGTCGCGGCAGTGCGCAAGGCAGTGGTCAGTGTCATCTCGGCGAGCACGATCGGATAGCCCGTCTCCACGTCCGCCAGCGTCCCGAAAGCCGTCACGGTCAACAGGCCCTTCGCAGTGTTTTTCGGATGACCGTTGACGTACTTGAAGGCGTACTGGCGCCCATCGCATGCCGGCATCAACTCGATGACGCCGACCGCTGAATGTGTCGCGTGACGCGGCGACTTCTCGAACTCGCCCCAGCGTCGATAGTCCGCCTCGATCTCGCGCGCCAATCCCGCCATGAAAGCCGCAGGACCCAAATCTCCGACGAGCTCCTGGACGCGCCGGATGCCGATGAAGTCGACCATGATCGTTCTCCCACGAGTAAATGACGGTGCACATGGATGCGCGCCGCCACCCAGTGATGAACACCATGATCTACGTCGCCGCAGCCAAAAAATAGGCAGAAGATTGATCAAAAGGTGCGGGCAATTGAGCAAATCGCCAAACTAGTTGAGCGATTTGCTAGAGTGCTACGCCTGATCGTGTGAAGCAGGTCACGCCGCGATGGACGATCTCGATCATCAGCTGCTCGCCCAGCTCCGCGGCGATGCGCGCGCATCCGTCGCCTCCCTGGCCAAGAAGCTGGGTGTGGCGCGCGGCACGGTACAGAACCGCATGGCGCGCCTCGAGGCCGACGGCACCATCGTCGGTTACACCGTGCGCCTCAAGCCCAATATTCAGGAACAGCAGGTCCGGGCGCTCATGACGATCGCCGTGGAGGGCAATCAGGTCGATGCGGTGGTCAAGGCGCTGCGCGGCGAGCCCAACGTGGCCAGCCTCCACAGCACCAACGGCAGGTGGGATCTGGTCGCGGAGCTGCACACCGACAGTCTCGCCACCTTCGACCGCCTGTTGGCCAAGATCAGCCGCATGCCCGGCGTGTCGAGCAGCGAGACGAGCCTCCTGCTGACGACCTTCAAGCTCTGATGCGGGCCCGCCCGGCGGGCCTGCGACAGCCTCCCTTCAAAACTTATATTTCGCCTGCACGTTCCAGAAGGCACCAGGCAGATCGTACGTTCCGGCGTCATAGCCGTTCAGCGTGCAGCTATAGCACACCGGCGGATTGACGCCGAACAGGTTGTTGACGCCCGCCTGGACCATCAAGCCTTCCAGCTTGAATGCGTCGAAATACGCGGCCGAGATGTCATTGTAAGCCACTGCATTGAGGGTGTGCAGGTCGGTGGTCGTCGCGCAGCCCGGCACGCCGACGAATGTCGCGTCGCTGCAGTACTCCGTCACGGCCGACAGGTAACGGACCGTCCATGTCACCTGGAAATCGGCGACGTTGTAGCCGATCTGCGCGTTCATCCGGTAGCGGGGGATAGCGCTGTTGGCGACCTCGATGCCTGCCGCGCGTTGGCTGACATTGCCGAGGGCATCGACAGCCTTGTAGCCGTTGACACGCGTCAGCATGACGGACAGTGAAAGGTTCCCGAAAGGCAGCGGGCTCGAGCCCCAGTTGAGCTTGACGTCCTCGCCGTCGGTGGTGATCTCGCCGAGGTTCTCGAGGAAGTTGGACGGCGGATTGAGGTTGCCGCCCGCGGCGCGCGTGAAGCCGGAGCACAGCCTCGGGTCGGTTCCGCCGGCCGCGAGGCATGCATCCAGCAGCGACTGAATGTCCGCCGCCTCGATCGCGCCGGTGACCTTGTGGTGATAGTAGCTCGATTCCACCGTCAGCCGATCCGTGCCGGGCATGTTCTCCGCCCAGCTGGCGTCGTAGACGAACCCCACCGTGAAGCTCTTGGACCTCTCGGGACTCAGGTGGGCGTTACCGCCGGTGAAGGTGGTGATTTGCGTGTTCGCCTGCTGGAACCCGTTCGGCACGCCCTGCGCCCGGCAGGCTTGCGCCAGAGCCGAGGTGGCGGTCGCCGTGACGACGATCGTTCCCGTCGGGCCGCAGGGATCCACCAGGGTGGCGCCGAACTGCGTCAGCCCGTAAAGCTCGCCGAGATTCGGGGCGCGGAACCCCGTGGAGTAGTCGCCGCGCAGGCCGAAATCGCGGGTCGGCTGCCAGCGCAGTCCCGCCTTGTAAGTGGTGGTGCTGCCGAAATCCGAGTAATCGGAATAGCGGCCGGCCACGCTCGCTCCGAGCGACGGGAGCACCGGCACTCCGAGCTCCACGTAAGCCTCGTTGACCCGATAGCCGCCGAATACCTTCTGCGCGGGCGAGTCCTGCGACTCACCGTTCTGCCGCAGCGGATCGGGATTGAAAGCGCCCACGTAATCACGATGCTCGCCGCCTATGGCAATGCCGACCGGGCGATCCTCGATGCTGAAGGGATGGCCCGTGATGTTGGCGGAGATGATCTTGAGGTCCTGCTCGCTCTCATCCCGCTGCGTCGCCTCTATGAAATTCAGCATCTGCTGCGTAATGGGGCGGCCCTGTCCGCCGAAGAGGTCGAGCGGCACGCAGTTGGGAACAGCGGCGCAGACGGCGGGGTCACCCAGGGCGAGGCCGACGTTGGCGATGTTGTACCCGCCGGTGAATACCTGCTCCGCCTTGTTCTCGGAGTCGACGAAGTTCAGGTCCCAGATGTAGTCCTCTTGATTCGCGCCGCCGAAGTGGCCCTTGAGCCCGGAGGCAAAGTACCAGGTGTCGACGTTCTGCGTGAAGATGCGCGGGCCCGCCTCGAGCGGCCGCCGCGTGACCCAGCCGAGGTTCGAGGCGGCATCGAGATTGATGCCGAACGGGTTGTAGGGATTGAGGGCGGAAACCGAGATGTTGTCGGCCAGGCCGCCCGTGCCGGCGTACGGACCGACGAAGATCGGTTCCGGTGCCGCCTGGTTGAGGGAATCCCTGGTGTTGTACAAGCCCTTGGCGTAGACGTCGAGGTTATCGTTCACCGTGTAAGTGAAATTGCTGAAGATCGACTTGCGCTCCTGCGGCGTAAACAGCAGGTTGTATACGGCGTAATTGAATCGGTCCCCGTTGCCCCAGTTGTGGTAGGTCCCGCCGGTCGGGTCGTTGGGATTCCACGCGGGAGTAGTCGTGCCGTCATTCAAGGTGACGTCGTAGAAATTGCTCTGATCCGCGGTACAGGAGCCGTAATTCGGCACCGCAACGCTCGGGTCGCAAAACGTGAACCGGCCCTGGGGCGTCGCCGAGCTGCCGGCCTTCACGCCCGCAAATGGCTCCGGCACGGCCGACTGCCACCACTTCGAGGAGCTGATCTCATCCTGCTTGTAGTAGCTCGCTACGAACATGCCCGAGAACCGGCCGCTCGTGCCGCCGACGGTCAGACTCCCCTGCGTCGTGCGGCCACCCTTGCTGTATTCGCCGTCATAACCCGAAACTTCGACGCCGTCGAAGCGTTTCTTGGTAATGATGTTGACGACACCCGCGATGGCATCGGAACCGTAGATCGCGGAGGCGCCATCCTCGAGCACCTCGATGTGATCGATGATCGACAGCGGTATGGTGTTGAGATCGGCGCTGCCGCTCACGCCCGATGCCGATGACTCGTTCACCCAGCGCATGCCGTCGACCAGCACCAGGGTGCGCTTGGGATCGAGGTTGCGCAGATCGACCTCGGTGGCGCCGGCGCCGATGCCGCCGCCGTCCGGCGGATAGCCGAAGTTGCCCGATGAATTGAATTTCGCGTTGAGCGCCGAGCCGCCGGTGGTGAGCTGCTGCAGCAGAGTACCGGTGTCGGCAAGACCGGTCTTCTGGATGGCGGCGGTGCTGATCACCGACAAGGGCTGCTCCCGTTGCGCCTCGGTCTGCACGAGGCGCGAGCCGGTGACGATCACCTCCTGGAGCTGCTTCTTCTGGTCGCCCCCGGCGCCGCCCGCAGCGGCCGGCGCCGCCTGTTGGGCGAGCGCAACACCGCACCACCCCAGCAGCCACACGGAGGCAATGGAAACCCTGACACCCGAGACCTTGATCATGGGTATCTCCCCGAATGTTTTAGTTGTAAGAAACTCTGAACACGCCGGAGACAAATGTCAAGTGGTCAGCAAGCAACAAAGCGGCAGGAGCGCGGCACACGCCGGCCAGCATCCGTTGCGGCGCGATATATGGCGCCAGGATTGTCTGCCGGCGGGGCACTGGCGTCCTGCCCCGCCTTAAGCGGCGAGGAACGCGGAAAGGGGCACGGCGCCAGCCAGCCGCGCCCCTGCATGACCCCCCGCTCTAGAAGTCCTGGCCGAACTCGATGCCGAAAGTGCGCGGCTGCGCCGGCACGATGTACACCTGACTGTCGGTGCTCGGGTTGCTCTCCGTGAAGCGCGACAGCTGCGCACGGCGGTTCGTCAGGTTGTTGATGAACAGGTCCGCGTGCATGCCGCCCGCGCTGTCGGCTCCGAGCTTCAGATTCAGCAGCGCATAAGCCGGCATGTCACCGAGAACCTGTTGCTGCGAGGTGAGCAGCACGGGCGCGGTCTGGGTCTGGTACATCGCGGTGAGCTGGGCGTATGGTTTCCAGTTGCCAGCGAGCGCCAGCGAGTATCGCGCGACGAGGTTGCCCTTGAACTTTGGCGTGACCGGCAGGTTGGCTCCCGCGGGAGCGGTATTGTTGCAGTCCGCAGTCCCCGGAAGGCATCCGTAGTAGTTCTGGGTCAGAACGGGATCCAGGAACGTGAAATTGGTGCTGAGCAGCACGTTGCTCACCGGCAGCCAGTCGACGCTGGTCTCGATCCCCTTGATGCGCGCGTTGCCGCCGTTCTTGATGATCGTGACGCTGTTCGCGCCGAGGAAGGAGAACTGGAAGTTGTTCCAGTCCTCCCAGAAGAGCGCACCGTTCCAGCGCAGCGTGTTTCCGAGCCACTGCGTCTTCCAGCCTACCTCGTAGTTTTTCAGGAAATCGGCCGCATAGGGACCGTTGTTGCCCGTCTGATCGGCCACACGGTTGACGCCGCCCGGCCGGAAACCCTTGGAATAGGTGGCGTAGACCATCATGTTCGGAGTGAACTTGTAGGTCACGTTCACCCGCGGAACGTTGCCGGTGTCGCCGGTCCGGGCATCGAGGTCGGTGCAGGGCGAGAACTTGACGAGGGCAGACTCGAAGCACGACGGTACACCAGTGTGCGCGAGTAGTCCGGATAATTGAACCCGTAGAACCCGATCAGCGAATTATCGTACTTGTAGAAGCGCATCCCGCCGGTGAGCGACAGCTGGCTGGTGACGTCCCAGGTGGCCTGCGCAAACGCCGCTCTGTCGCGGTCCACGCGCTGCTCGTCGGTGAGCCAGATGGCGTTGGGGAATCCGGGAATCGAGTTGGCGTAGGAGAAGCCGTTGGGATTGCCGCCGTAGGGATTGGTGAAGCCGTATCCGGGCATGGTGTAGAGCTGCCAGATGTTGTGCATCTGGCGCTGCAGGAACACTCCGGCCGTCCCATGCACGGGCAGATCGAGCGGCGTCGTGACGCGGAACTCCTGGCTCCACATCTCGAAATCCCCGGCGCCGATGACCATCTGCTGCGGCATGATCGGAGTGCCGGAGTTGCCGATGTAGTAGGCGCCGTAAGTCGTCATCTTGTCGTAGAATTCCCCGTAGTCGCTGTAGTCGGCGATCGAGTGCTGGTTGCGCTTGACGTAGCCGCCGGCATAGACGATGTCGAAGTCGTGGACCTTGCCCTCGACCGTGAGGGCGCTCTGCGTCCAGTCGTCGTGCGAGCTCTCCGGCCCGAAATGCACCAGCTTAAGATCGCCGACCGCGGGGTCGTAGCCGAAGAACCCCTGGGTCGTGTTTGATTCGCCCTGGAAGCTGGGCGTGACCGTCCAGTGCTCGCCCAGGTCGAATTTGAGCTCGGCCCGGCCGCCGTGCGTGTCTACGGTGTTGTAGTTGCTCTTGCGCCACGGCGCGTTGGTGATGGCGCCGGCGCCGATCGGGGCTGACGGGGCGCACTGCCCGGTACCACCGCCGGGACCGACACCGCTTGCGGAGAGGGCCCAGCTGGGAAATGTCCGCACGCCATTGGTGATACAGCCGTTCGCATCGGAGCCGGCGACGTTGCTGATGAATCCGCCGTCGTGCTCCTGCCAGCCGACCAGGCGGATGGCCGCCGTGGCCGAGAGCGGTATATTGACGAACCCTTCGACGACTTCGCCGGGTCCGCCGTCCTCGATCTTATTGGCCTGAATGTTGTAGCCGGCGGAGAATTTGCTCGGATCCGGCTTGTTGGTGATCATGCGGATCGTGCCGGCCTCGGAGCTGGCGCCGAACAGCGTCCCCTGCGGGCCTTCGAGCACCTCGACACGGTTGATGTCGTAGAGGTGCAGCGGCAGGGCGCCGGTGATGGTCGTCACCGGCTGCTCGTCGAGATACACCCCGACGCTCGGCTCGGAGCCGGAGTGGTTGCCGTCACCGCCGCTCACCACGCCGCGGATGTAGATGAGGGAGGAGCCCGGCTCGCCGTTACCGCCCTCGCCCTGGCTGCGCACGTAGGAGACCGCCGGCGCGAACTCGACGTAGTCGTCGAGGTTCACGATGCTGAGCTGGCTCAGCTTCTTGCTGTCGAACACTTCGACGCTGATCGGCACGCTCTGCAGGTTCTCCTGCACCTTCTGCGCGGTGACCACGATGGTTTGCAGCGTGTCCGCACTGCCCGGAGCCGGAGCCTGCTGTGCCCTGGCGGCGGGCATGGCTGCGATGACCGCGGAGGCGAGAGGTAAGCCCGTGCGGACGAATCTGCGGAGCTTCTTCGCCCCCTCACGTGACAGTTTTCGACGTCTACTGCGAGTCATCGTTCACTCCCCTTGCCCCGAACTGTTGTGTTGCTGTGACGAGCGCCCGGCGCTCAATGGACGGCCGGCACCCGCGGATACTCCGTCAGGACATCGCCCAATGCCTGCTTGAGCGGATCGAGCCACGGCTCGTAGCGCTGCCAATGGTCCACCGCCCCCCGGAAAATCGGTTGCCGCACCTGCTCGGAGCTGGCGGTGCGGACGGCCCGCTCGTTCTCGTGGAACCGCAGGCACCTGGGATCGAACGGCAGACGGCATGCTTCGAGCAGCCGGCGCACCTGCGTCTCCGTGTCCTCCACGACGGTCTCGTAGAATACACGAGTGACCCTGCCCGGCAGCACCTGATCGAAATGCGCCATCAGCTCGACGTAATCCCGATAGTAGCGCCCCAGATCCTCGAGCCCGTAGCTGAACCACTGGCCACGCGCGAAATGCTGCTTGAAGCAGGAGAAGCAGCAGCCGAGAGGATGCCGCCGCGCGTCGATGATCACCGCCTTCGGCAGGATGAGATGGATGAGGCCGACGTACATGAAGTTGTTCGGCATCTTGTCGATGAAGAACGGCGCGTCGGTCTTGCGCATGATGCGCGTCTCGGCGAGGTACCCCTCGCCGAGGGCGCGCAGCTCATCCGGCGTGAGGGAAGCGAGCCTCTTCAGAAAGAGCCCCTCCTCCTCCTGCTTCGGGCCGGCGAGCTTGCGCGCGATGTTCGGCAGGTGCGGCAGCTCCATCGTTCCCTCGACGAGAGGATGGCTGCCGAGGATCTGCTCGATGAGCGTCGAGCCCGCGCGCGGCAGGCCGACGATGAAGATCGGGTCGCGCGCCTGCGCGCCCGCGTCCGCACGCTCGGCGAAGAATTGTCCGGTCAACAACTGCGTGGAGCGGCGCGCGAAGCGCGACATCTCCCCCGGATCGTAGCCGTGCCGGCTGCGGCGCAAGGCATTGGCCGCGGCATAGTGAGTGAACGAATCCTCGTAGGCGGCCGCATCCTCGAGCGCCTTGCCCAGCGCGAACTCGAAGTGCATCCGGTCGTCGTCCGCGAGATCCTCGCGCGCGAGCGCCTGGCGCATGGCGAGCACATCCGCCTGGCTGAAGCGGAAAGTCTTGAGATTCGCCAGGCTCCACCAGACCTCACCGAGAGTCGGCTCCATGGACAGTGCGCGCCGGTACGCCGCGATGCTCTCCGACACCTTACCGGTCGTGCGCAGCGCATGGCCGTAGCTCATCCAGAGCTTCGGCTGCTGCGGATAGGCCCGCAACACCGACTCGTACGCCGCGATGGAGTCCGCGTAGTCGCCGAGATTGGCCGAGGTGGCCGCCTGCAGGCTGCGGTAAGCGGGATTGTGCGGCTCCTTCGCCAGAAGCCGCGCGCACTGCTCGAGAGCGTGCGCGCTCTTGCCCTGCCGGTTGAGCACGGTCGCATAGTTGTGGCGAGCGGCATCGAAGGATGGAGCCAGCTCGAGACAGCGCTCGAGGAGCCGCTGCGCATCCGAGTAGCGCAGCAGACGCGCGGCCACTTCCGCGAGCATCCGCAATGCCGCTACGTCGTTCGGTTGCTGCGCGAGGTGCGCGCGCAACAGGGCTTCCGCCTCCGGGATGCGATTGTCGCAGAGCGCAGCCGCAGCCCCCATGAGCCGCGGATCGCGCGTCGCTGCCTTGATATAGTGGGCGTATGCTCGGTCAGCCGCCTCCGCGTCGCCGCGCGCGCGCAGTTGCTCTGCTAGAGCGAGCCACGCATCAGGCAAACCCGTTTGCAGCGACACAGCGCGCGTCAGCGCATCGATCGATCCATCGACGTCCCCGGCCGCTGCGCGCGCCAATCCCAGGATCACCAAGGCCTGGGGCTGGCGCGGAACGATCTTCAGAATTTCGCAGGCTTGCTCCGCCGCGAGGGCCGGCTTCGCCGCGAGCAGGCGCGATGCATGCGCCAACGCGAGGTCGAGTGTCCCGACAGGCTCTGCGGGGGTGCTCAAGATTCGCCTAATCTGCCCGAAGCGACGTCGATATTTCAAGATGTTCCGAATGAATTCTCCGCATGTCGCGCGCGAGCACCCCTCATGCCGCTCGATGCAAACGCCTGCGGCGAAAATCAGTGATGATCTCCCGCGCGGCATTGTGCCCCGGCGCGCCCGTGACGCCGCCGCCCGGATGCGTGCCCGCGCCGCACATGTAAAGGCCCGGTATCGGGCCGCGGTAATTGCCGTAGCCGAGCATGGGCCGCGCGGACAGCATCTGATCGAGCTGCAGCCTGCCGTGGAAAATGTCGCCGCCGATGAGGCCGAAGGTCCGCTCCAGATCGAGCGGGCTCATGATCTGGCGTCCCAGCACCGCGGCCTTGAAATTGGGCGCGAAGCGGTTGACGGTCTCGATCATGAGATCGGCAACCGTCTCGCGGTGCGTGTCCCAGGACTCGCCATTGGGAAGCTCCGGCGCGACATGCTGGCAGAATAAACTCGCCACGTGCTTGCCTGGAGGCGACAGACTGTCATCGAGCGTGGATGGAATGACCAGCTCCACGATCGGTTGCCGCGACCAGCCGTGAGTGCGGGCATCGAAAAAGGCCTGCTCCATGTAGCCCAGTGTCGGCGCCAGGATGATTCCGGCGGTGTGGTGCGCGGCGGGCGCCCGGCCGGGCAGGCAGGTGAAGTCCGGCAGCTCCGCCAGCGCCACGTTCATGCGGAAAGTCCCCGAGCCGCAGCGCCACTGTTCCATGCGCTCCGTGAACTCGCGCGGCAGCGCCGCTCGGTCGATGAGCTGCAGATAGAGCAGCTTGGGATTGAGATTCGAGACCACCGCCGCGGCGCGCACGGTCTCTCCCGCTTCCGTGACCGCGCCGACCGCGCGGCCGCGCTCGACAATGATCTCGCGCACGGGGGATCCGACGCGGATGTCGACTCCCCGCGCCGCAGCCGACTTCGCCATCGCCTGTGTGATAGCTCCCATGCCGCCGATGGCGTGGCCCCACGTGCCCTTCTTGCCGTTCACCTCACCGAAGCAATGATGCAGGAGAACATAGGCGGTACCGGGAGCGTAGGGGCTCGCGTAATGGCCGACGATGCCGTCGAAGCCGTAGACCGCCTTGATCGGGTCACTCTCGAACCAGCCCTCGAGATACTCGCCCGCGGAGGCGGCAAAGAGCTTGAGCAGCTCGCGGCGCAGACTCATATCCAGGCGCCCCAGCCGCGCGCCGAGACGCGTGGTCCGCAAGAGCTCCGGCAGGGCGGCCATCCAGCTGCCCTGGACCACGTTCGGCGGCGTCTCCAGCACGAGGCCGCGCAACACGTCCGCGATGGCCTCGAGCCGCTCGCCGTACTCATCCAGGCGTGCGGCGTCCTTCGCGGAGAACTTCGCCACCTCCGCGTGCGTCAGGCCCGCGCCGGTCCGAAGATAACCGCCATCGGCCGTCGGCAGGAAGTTGGAGAGCTTGCGCTCGACGACACGCAACCCGTGCGCGGGCAGGTCGAGATCGCGGATCACCTTCGGATTGAGGAGCGATACCGTGTACGCGGCGACGGAGTTGCGAAAGCCGGGATGAAACTCCTCGGTCACGGCGGCGCCGCCCACGACGGCGCGGCGCTCGAGCACGGTGACCTTCAGTCCCGCCGCGGCGAGATACGCGGCGCACACCAGTCCGTTGTGTCCGCCGCCGACGACGAGTACGTCGCGACCTTCAACTCTCATGACGCCTCAGACTCCAGCCTCTGCCCGGCGCGCGCGGCTCGCGGCTCTCGGGAATGAGCGCGCGCATGTGTCGCCCGAAGCTGCGCAGGCACACCTCGCTCTCGCCCAGCGGACCGACGGTATAGGCATCCGAGGCCATTCCGGCCTGCACGCGCTCGATCAGCTTCCTGTCCTCGATGCTCACCTGACGGTTGATGCGCCAGTTGAGATAGCGCGCGGCGCGCATCTCTCGCCGCGAGTCGGGATGGACATAAGCGATCTCGCGGATCAGCGTCTCCGTGGGCGAGATCGGCAGGAACTGCATGAAATCGATCTGGTCCGGATAGATGTCGAGCGCGATGTTCGGCCACAGCTTGAAGTAGGTCCACAGCCGCTGCCGCCCGGGCGGCAGGTGCGGCACCGGCGGCAGCAGCGCCTGATAGAGCCGCTCCGACACGTTGGCCGAAGGGATGTCGCGCAGCTGGCCCCACATCTTGTCCATCCAGGGTTGCGCGTCGACGCCGTAGCTCGCGCCGAAGAGGCGCGTCAATCCCGGATGGGCGACGGGAATATGCAGCCCGTCGGAATAGTTGTCGCCGACATTCTTCCAGTTGACGCTCCGGGGCCGCAGCGTCACCCTGCCCTGCGGCTCGAGCTCCTCGAGCCGGTATGCCGCGAGCTCATCGGCATACGGGGCGGCCATGTCGCGCACGCTCGGTAGCCGTGCCTCGCTTCCCGGGAGCCCCGGGGCGAAGCGCACGAATATGAAGCCCATGAAGATTTCCTGCTCGAGCGGCATCAGCCCGAACCGCTCGCGCTCGAGCCCCGCGAAGTCGCCGCGCTGCGGCACCGTGAGCAGCCGCCCATCGAGCCCGTACGACCAGGCGTGATACGGGCAGGTGATGCGCCTGCCGCAGTGCCCCTTCGCATCGTCGAGGAGCCGCGCCGCACGGTGGCGGCAGGCGTTGTGAAAGCTGCGGATCTGACCGTCTTCGCCGCGCAGCACGAAGACGCTCTGGCCCAGGAATTCGAACGTATGGAAATCACCGCTGCGCGGCACGTCGTTGACGTGGCACACGATCTGCCAGCTCGGACGGAAGACGAGCTCCCTCTCGAGCTCGAAGAACTCCGGGTCGCGGTATACCCAGGCCGGCAGGCTGACTGCATCGTCGTCCGTCGCAGGAACGATGCCGATCGCGCGCGCACTCATGGAGTAGCCCCTCCTCGCTGCTATTGTACAACCGTATAGCAGTGAGTTCCGCGGCGGTCAAGGAAAACCTGCGGTATGATCGCGGCGGATGGCCAGAGAGCAGCAGCGACCCAAGTTCCGGCGCGCACCGCCCACCGTGCGCCGCGAGGCCTTCATCGAGGCGACGCTCGCCTGTCTGCGCAGGTACGGTCACGAGGGGCTTTCGGTGCGGCGCATCGGCGCCGCGGCGGGAGTGTCGCCGGGCCTCATCACGCATCACTTTCCCAGCGTCTCCGCCCTGATCGCCGCCTCTTACGAGGCGCTGTCGATGTCGCTGCTGCACTCGATCGACAGCCAGGCGCGCGACGTGGCAGCCAGCCCGCGCGAGCGCCTGCGGCGCTTTTACCAGGCGTCGTTCGCTCCCGCGCTGCTCGACCCCGGTCTTTTCAACATCTGGCTCGTCTTCTGGAGCATGACTTCGCACGATGCCGGAGTGCGGGCGGTGCACGACCGTACCTACGCCGCCTACCGGGCCGCGCTCGAATCTCTCCTCGGCCAGCTGCACAGGTCCGAGGGCGTACCCCGCTTCAGGCTGCGTCCGGCAGCCATCGCCCTCTCGGCGTTGCTCGACGGCCTGTGGATCGAGGCCAGCATCAATCCCCGCACCTTCAGGCCCGCCGAAGCCGTCGCGCTCTGCGAGGACTGGACGAGCGCCCTGTGCGCAGGCGCCTTCCCGAGCCTGATGGTCGCGAGCCGGTCGTTGAGCCGCCGCCGGCCACCGCAGCCGGCTCGCGCAACGTAGCGGCGCGCGAATGGTCCCGGGGGGCAGGAGTTGGCTCGGATCGCGGATTCGCTGGCGGATCTTCGCCTTTCTCTTCGGATTTGGCCTGATCGCCTACGTCCAGCGCACCGGAGTGACCGTCGCGGCGGAGCGGATGATGCCCGACCTGCAGCTCACGCAGCTGCAGATCGGCTGGATGGAGCAGGCATTCGTCATCGGCTACGCCGTCTTCCAGTTGCCGGGCGGCCTCATCGGACAGCGCATCGGCGCGCGGGCGGCGTTCACGCTGTTCGGGATCATGGCATTCGCCGCGGTGATGGCGACTCCCGCGGCGCCTGAGCTCCTGACCGGCAGCGCGCTCTTCGCCGTGTTGGTGGCGGCACAGTTCATGCTCGGGATCGCGCAAGGCTGCATCTTCCCGGTCTCGAACGGCGTCTTCGAGACGTGGTTTCCGGCCCGCCAGTGGGCCCTGGCGCTCGGCGCGCAGAACATGGGACTCAATCTCGGCGCCGCGCTGACCCCGCCGCTCATCGCGGTGCTGATGACCACGGTGGGATGGCAGCAGGCGCTCGCCTGGTCCACCATTCCGGCCGTGCTCGTGATCGCCCTCTGGGCCTGGTACGCGCGCAATACGCCGCGCGAACACCCGTCCGTCTGCGCCGCAGAACTGGCGGAGCTCGGCGAAACCGCACAGGCGTCCGTGGACGACAAGATCACACTGCGACGGCTGCTGCGTCTGCTGGCTCACCGCAACAGCGCGCTCCTCGCCCTGTCGTACCTGGCGATGAACTACTCTTTCTACCTGTTATCCAACTGGTGCTTTCTCTATCTCATCCAGCAGCGTCATTTCTCGGTCCTGCAGAGCGGCTGGCTCTCCATGGCGCCCCCCATCGTGGCCGGAGTCGGGTCGGGAGTCGGCGGCGTCGCCACCGGCAGGCTCTGCGCGCGCTACGGTGCCGCGTGGGGCTTTCGCGGCGTTCCGCTCGTGGCGCTGCCGCTCGTAGCAGTGTTGCTTCTGCTCGCCGGATGGACCTCCAACGCGTACGTTGCCGTCGCGGCCCTGACGGCCTGCTTCGGCTTCATCGAGATCAACGAGGCCGCCTACTGGGCGGCGTCGATGGCCATCGGGCGCAACGACGCGATGGCCATCGGGGGCGTTCTCAACACCGGCGGCATCCTGGGCGGCATCATCGGCATTCCGGTGGTCGCATATCTCTCCGGCCGACACGCATGGGGCGCGGCTTTTGCGATCGGCAGCGCCTGCGCGATCACGGCAGCCTTGCTGTGGCTCGGCATCGATGCGGACCGGCCGGTGACCGGCGAGTATCGTGCCGCCGGCGCGCAGAGTCCCACTCTCGCTTGAGACGCCCCCCGGCGCGAGCGCGCGCCGGGGTGCGGCCTATGCGGGCTGATCCAATCTCCCGCGCGAACACACGCCCTGCGCCCGCTGGAACTTTGTAGTATCGTTGCCGTTCATCCCCGCCTTGCCGGAGGAGACGCCGCCATCGACCGGAAAAGAAGCTCGGCCACAGCGGGCAATGTCGGCTTAGCTCTGTTGGCGCTGATGCTGCTCGGTCAGCTCGCCGGCTGCGGGCGCGCGCAGCTGCAACCGGCGGGTCCCATCAGCGATGCCGAGCGCAAGATCCTGCTCGACTCCGTCGCGATCATGCTCGCGATCGTCGTCCCCACGATCGCCGCGACCCTCGGCGTTGCGTGGTGGTATCGCCCCTCCAATCAGCGCGCCCGCCGGCAGCCCGACTTCGTGTACTCCGGACGTGTCGAGCTCATCGTCTGGTCGATTCCGGCACTGGTCATCATCTTCCTGGGCGGAATCGCATGGATCAGCTCTCATGACCTCGACCCCGCGCAACCCCTGCCCGCAAAAGCGGCAGCGCTCGACGTGCAGGTGGTATCGCTCGATTGGAAGTGGCTGTTCATATATCCCAAGCTCGGCATCGCGAGCATCAACAGACTGGTGGTTCCCGCGGGTGTGCCGCTACACCTCATGCTGACCTCCGCGTCGGTGTGGAACGTCTTCTGGGTTCCCCAGCTCGGCAGCATGCTCTACTGCATGAACGGCATGGCCGGCACCCTCTATCTGCAGGCTGATCGCCCCGGCGTGTACCGCGGCGTATCCGCGATGATCAGCGGCGACGGCTTCGCCGACATGCATTTCGACACCGATGCCGTGCCGCAGAGTCAATTCGACGCATGGGTTGCAGCGACGCGCAGCGCCGGCCCCGCGTTGGATGACGCAGCCTATCGACAATTGCTGCAGCAGAGCGTGCCGCCGCACCCGTATACCTACCGGTCGGTGCGGCCGGACCTCTTCTCGGACATCGTGCTGCTGAGGCTGCCTCCCGGCTACGGCCCGCGCGGCGACATCCCCGACGTCCATCCGGTGGGGCTGCGATGACCCTCCTCGGCAGGCTCACGTGGCAGGCCATTCCGCTGCATGAGCCATTGCCGCTCTTCTCCGGGCTCGCGGTCCTCGTCATCGTCGCGGCCGTCCTCGCCTGGGTGCTCGTCAGGGGATATGTGCCCTACCTCTGGCGCGAATGGATCACGAGCGTCGATCACAAGCGCATCGGCATCATGTACTGCATCCTCGCCGCCGTGATGCTGCTGCGCGGGTTCGTCGACGCGATCATGATGCGCACGCAGCAGGTGATGGCCTACAACGCGCCGGGATTCCTGCCGCCGTCACACTTCGCTCAGGTGTTCTCGGCGCACGGCACCATCATGATCTTCTTCGTCGCCATGCCGTTCGTGATCGGCCTGATGAATCTCGTCGTGCCGCTGCAGCTCGGCGTGCGCGACGTGGCCTTCCCGACCCTCAATTCGGTGAGCTTCTGGCTGACCGCCGCCGGGGCGCTGCTCGTCAACCTGTCGCTCGTCATCGGCGAGTTCGACCGCACCGGCTGGCTTCCCTATCCGCCGCTCTCGGAGCTGCGGTACTCGCCGGGAGTGGGCGTGGATTACTACTGCTGGTCGCTGCAGATCTCCGGCATCGGCACGCTCATGACCGGGATCAACTTCGTCACGACCATACTCAAGCTGCGCGCCCCGGGCATGCACTATACCCGCATGCCGATGTTCTGCTGGACGGCGCTCGCCGCCAACCTGCTCATCGTGGCGGCCTTCCCGGTGCTCACCGCCACCCTCGCCATGCTGCTCCTCGACCGCTACGTCGGCTTTCATTTCTTCACCGATACCGGCGGCGGCAACTCGATGATGTTCATGAACCTGATCTGGGCCTGGGGCCACCCCGAGGTCTACATCCTGGCTCTGCCCGCCTTCGGCATCTATTCCGAGGTCGTCTCGACTTTCTCCAACAAGCCGCTGTTCGGCTATCGCTCGATGATCTACGCCACCATGGCGATCTGCATCATCTCCTTCATGGTCTGGCTGCACCATTTCTTCACCATGGGTGCGGGCGCCGACGTCAACAGCATCTTCGGCATCGCATCGATGATCATCGCCGTGCCGACCGGGGTGAAGATCTTCAACTGGCTGTTCACCATGTATGGGGGCACCGTGCGCTTGCGCACGCCGATGCTCTGGTCCATCGGCTTCATCGTGACCTTCGCGATCGGCGGCATGACGGGAGTGCTGCTCGCCGTGCCGCCCGCGGACTTTCAGCTGCACAACAGTGTCTTCCTGGTCGCACACTTCCACAACGTCATCATCGGCGCCGTGTTGTTCGGCGCGTTCGCCGGCTACACCTACTGGTTCCCCAAGGCGTTCGGGTTCGTGCTCGACGAGCGGCTCGGCAAGTGGGCGTTCTGGCTATGGTTCATCGGCTTCTGGGTCGCCTGGGGTCCCGGGTACGTCGTCGGCCTGGAGGGCATGACGCGACGGCTGGACCATTACGATGTAGCGGAGTGGCACCCCTGGCTCGTCGTCGCGGAAGTGGGCGTGGTCATCATCCTTCTGGGCATCATCGCCCAGATCGCGCAGATCGTCGTCTCGATCCGCACCCGTGAGCAGCGGCGCGATGTGACGGGTGACCCCTGGGACGGGCGCAATCTCGAATGGGCGACCGCCTCGCCGCCACCCGCTTTCAACTTCGCGGTGCTGCCGGACGTCACCGACCAGGAGCCGTACTGGGACATGAAGGCGCGCGCGCGCGAGATCGGGCAGCTGACGCGGCCGGAGCCGCAGTACGAGCCCATCCACATGCCGCGCAACAGCCCGACGGGATTCGTCACCGCCTTCCTCGCAGTCGTCACCGGCTTCGCGCTCATCTGGCACATCTGGTGGCTGGTGATTCTCGGGCTCGTCGGCGCGTACGCCACCTTCGTCGTATTTGCCTGGCGCGATCATGACGAGGAGCTGATTCCCGCGGAGGAGGTTGCCCGCCTCGATCGCGCCAACCGTGCCGCGCGCAGCGCGGCGCTGCAGCACCGGCAGTTGCGGCGGGAGTCGCAGCGGGAGTCCTCGCAATGAGCTCCCCGAGCACCGCGCTGCGCGCCGGCCAGGATCCTTATCACATCGGACGCGGGCCCGCCGCGGGCATACCGGAGTACACGGGCCACGGCGCCGGCGGACCTGCCCCGAAACGCATCGTCGTCGGCTACGGCTTCTGGATCTTCATTCTCTCCGACGTCGTCCTGTTTTCCTGCTTCTTCGCCGCCTACACGGTGCTGATACAGGCCCGCAACGGCGGCCCCGGACCGCGCGAGATCTTCGATCTCCACACCACCGCGGCGGAGACCGCATGCCTCCTGCTGTCGAGCTTCGCCTGCGGGATGACGAGCCTCGCGGTCGCGCGGCAGAACCTCCTCTGGTCGGAAGTCACGCTTGCGATCACCGGACTGCTGGGCCTCACCTTCCTCGGGCTCGAGGCCCATGAGTTCTACGGCTTGGTGGCCCAGGGCGACGGCCCCACCCGCAGCGCGTTCCTGACTGCGTTCTTTGCGCTCGTGGGCTGTCACGGCGCGCACGTGACCGGCGGCATCCTCTGGCTCGGCACCATGATGGCGCAGTTCCCGGCGAAAGGCTTCAAGGCGACCATCCGTCACCGGTATCTCTGCTTCTCGCTCTTCTGGCACGCGCTCGACATCATCTGGATAGGCATTTTCACCGTCGTCTATCTCATCGGGATGATCACCCCATGAGCTCCAATCGCGAAGATTTCGAAGAGTTCGATCTTGGCTCGCATGTCGGCGAGGACCATGTGGCGGGCGGGCCGCCCGTCGAAGCGCCGCATGCTGCCCTGCGCTCGGAGCTGCGCGGCTACATCATCGGACTGGCGCTCGCCGCCGCCCTCACGGCGGCCTCGTTCTGGGCGCTCGACGAGCACGTCATCTACGGGCCGGGAATCGTCATGGCGCTCATCGTGTTCGGCCTCGCGCAGGTGGGCGTGCACCTCGTCTTCTTCCTGCACCTCACCACCTCGCCCGACAACACCAACAACGCGCTCGCCCTCGCCTTCGGCGTGCTCATCGTCTCACTGGTCTTCTTCGGCTCGATATGGGTCATGGCCCACATGGACCATAACCTGATCCCCGCGGGCTCCCTGATGCACATGCGCTGATTCCCCGCCCGCGGGAAACAGTGGCAAGATGCGGCCCCATGCGTGGCATCGGATCCGCGGCGCTAGTCGCCTCCTGTTTGTTGTCGCTCCCGCCGGGGCTCTGCCGGGCCGCCGTCGGCGCGGGCGGCTCATTGGCGCTTACCGCGGATGACGTCTATCGGGGGATCTCACAGACGTGCGGCCATCCGGCGGCGCAGGCAGATGTCCACGTACGTGACCAGGGAGGGTCCAGGTGGGCTGCATTCGTGGGAGTGTGGGGGTCGGCAGGCCTGAACGGGGGGGCCTGCGGCTCCGCAAGGGAGCTCGATACGTATGCCGGCTACAATCTGGCGCTGAGCGCCGATCTGAGTGCCACCCTCACGTACACCCGTTACGCTTTCCCGGGCGGCGGCTACGGCAACCGTCACCTGTTCGGCGAGCGGTACGACTACGACCAGCTCGGGATGAGCTGGGACCTCATGGACCGCCTGTTCCTCACCCTGGCCTGGACTCCGGACGCTCTCGGTTACCGGCGGTACGAAGGCTCCCTGGTGACCGAGCAGAACCGCAGCGCCTTCGCCTACGGCGCGGAATGGCGGCAGCCGCTCGGCTCCTGGCTGTCGCTCACGGTCGGGGCGGGATACGATCGGATGGCGGATCCGTTCGGCACGGGGTACGGCTTCTGGAGCGTGGGACTCACCCACGCCGCAGGACCCTGGGAGCTCGAAATCGGCTACTTCCGTACTTCGGGCCGCGCCGTACGGCTCTTCGGCGAATATTCCGCGGGCGGTCGCGCTTCGGCCACCCTGCTCTGGCGCTTCTGAGGAAGCGGCATGAACCCAAGCCGGGCACGAGGGTACCTACCCGCATGATATCGGCCAACCAGCCCAGACCCGCGAGCGGTGGCTCCAGCGACCAGCGCGAATGCGCCCTGCTCGTGCGGATCGCCGCTCGCGACGGCGCCGCGATGAAGGAGCTCTACCTCCTTTATCATCGGCGGCTGGCGCGCTTCCTCATGCGGTTGACCACCAGGTACGATCTGGCCGAGGAGATCATCAACGACACCTTCTGGGTCGTCTGGCAGCACGCCGGCGATTTTCGCGGCGCCTCGCGGGTCTCTACCTGGATTCTGGGCATCGCCTACCGGCGGGGCCTGAAATCTCTGCGTCATGCGGGCCTCCCTTCCGCGGATGTCGACGTCGAGGCGGAGGCTGGAAGCGAGGAGCCCGCGAAGCAGGAGGAGCTCAATGAATGGCTGGACGTGGCGCTGCAACGCTTACCCCACGAGCAGCGGATGGTCATCGAGCTCGCCTACCATGTCGGGCACTCGTGCGAGGAGATCGCATCCATCATGCAGTGCCCGGTCAACACCGTGAAGACCCGCATGTTCCACGCGCGCCGCAAGCTGAAGACTCTCCTCAGCAACCTCGCGGTCCCGGATCGAAGCGGAGATCCCAAGTGAAACTGCCCTCCAAACGCTCCGCGCTGCACTCGCGTGCCGAGCTCGTCATTCCCTGGCTCGCCAACGGCTCGCTGCCCGCGGAGGCGGAGTCGGCGGTGCGCGAGCACATCGCGGCCTGCAGCGAGTGCCGCGAAGACTACGAGGAGCAGCTTCGGGTCTGCCGGGCCACGCGCGCCGAGGGCCCGCTCGTGTTCGCCGCGGAGCCCTCCTATCAGAAGCTGCTCGCGCGGATCGAGAACCCGGACACCGACTACGAGCCCCGCGCGGTCCCGATCGAGCTTCGTCCCGCGCGAGCGACACGGTCATTCCGCCAGGTCCCGCCGGCCGTGCGCTGGCTCGCCGCGGCCGTGGTTCTGCAGGCGTTCGCGCTCGGCCTCGGCGCCTGGGCGTGGCACTCCTCCAGCGCCGTGCGCAGCGCCGGCTATGTGACTCTCACGTCCGTCCCGCCCTCTTATGAGTCCGGGCCGCGGGTACGTGTCCTGTTCAGGCCGGACTTGTCGGTGGGAGCGCTGCAGAGCGTGCTGCAAGGCGCAGGAGCACACATCATCGACGGTCCGGCGGACGGAAACGTCTACACCCTCGGGTTTGCGCGGCCGCCCGGCTCCACTGCCGCGCTCCAGAAGCGGCTTGCCGGCCTGCGCGTCAACCCGGCGATCCTCTTCGCGGAGCCGGTGCAGGAGCGCGTGCACTGACATGCGGGAGCTCCCGCTCAGATTGCTCGTCCTCGCCGCACTGGGACTGACGGCGGGTTGTGCGCTGCAGCAGGCAGCCGTGCGCGCGCCGGAGCTTCCGGCCCAGGCCAGAGCGGACCCCGAACGCTTCGTCGTCATAACAGTGCGCAACGAGCCGCAGCCGGCAGTCGCGACACCCGGCTCGACACCGCGCGGCTATGCCGCCGCCGGCGTGTATGCAGTCAGCGCGAGAGCGCGCACCCTCACCCATTCGATCGAGCGCGACTACAGCCTGCGGGAAGTCTCGGCCTGGCCGATCGAGAGCCTGCGGGTGAACTGCATCGTGGCGCGTGTGCCGGACCTGACCGCGCGCGCCACACTCATCTCGCGGCTCGAGCGCGATTCGCGCGTCGAGTCCGTGCAGCCGCTCTACGAGTTTAGCTCGGAGACCGAATCCGGCGCGGGCACCGGCTCCGGCACGCCGTCATCATCCGCCAACGAGCGTACCTACCTCCCGTTGCAGCACAACCTGACGGAGCTCGGCGTTCTGCAGGCGCATCTGCTCTCGGAAGGCGCCGCCGTCAAGATCGCCGTCATAGACACGGGCGTCGACTACACGCACCGAGACCTGCGCGGCCGTGTCATCACACGCCTCGACTTCGTCGGTGGCAACGATGAGTTCGCGGGCGATCGGCACGGTACGCAAGTCGCCGGCGTGATCGCAGCAACCGCCGACGGCGGCCAGGGCCTGTTGGGGGTGGCCCCGAAGTCGCGCCTGATCGCCCTCAAGGCCTGCTGGCCGCTGCGCGCAAACGCCGCCGAGGCCGCTTGCAACAGCTTCACGCTGGCCCAGGGGCTCGAGGCCGCCATTGCCGCGCACGCCGACATCGTCAACCTGAGCCTCGCCGGACCGCCCGATCCGCTGCTGGAGCGCCTCATCCGTTACGGCATGCGCCGAGGCATCATCTATGTGGGTGCGGTCCCGCCGGCAGGCAGCGGACTGAGCCGCGCCTTCCCGGTCGACATACCCGGAGTCCTCGCGGTGCAATCGGCCGAGGATGCGGGCAGCGCCTCTGCGCATCTGCTCGCCCCCGGCCGCGGCATACTGACCCTGGTGCCCGGAGGGCATTATGACTTCGCTTCCGGCAGTTCGCTGGCGACCGCGGAAGTCACTGGAATCGTGGCGCTTCTCCTCGCCGACGGCAGGCGATTGCCCGGCGCGAGAATCGAGCAGATTCTCTCGCACAGCTCGCGGCAGTTCACCACACCCGCCGGTGTCCTCACCTCTGTCAACGCCTGCGCGGCCGTTGCCGACGCCCTGGACCGCACCGACTGCCATCTGCTCGACGAGGCAACCGGCGGGACGGCGGCTCGCCCCTACCTCCGCACGTCCGGCACTCGTCGCGCACACCGGCTTGTGGCTGCACGCTAGAAGAATGCGTGCAGCTGGATGAAGAAGAGATTCTCATTCTCGGCGGCGACGTTCCGCGGTCCGTTGTAGTCGCGCACGCCCGCTCGTATCTGCAGGAACTGCACGGGCGTCAGCTCGTAAACCAGGCTCACCCGGCTCAGGCCGTCACCATTCACGTCCCGGTTGGGGTCGAAAGGCTCAACTGTGAGCTTGAGATTGTTGCCGGGCGCGACGAGCCAGTCCGCTTCGAGCAGCACGGCCACCTGCCGCACGCCCTCGAACCCCGCAAATTCATTCTCGACGCTGTCCACCTCGCCGAGCCATTCGACCGGACCGGTTCGCACACCGCCGAAGAGGCCCAGCATCTTGCGCCGCGCGAATGAAGAGTCGTCATCATTGGCGGCGACCCCCATACGCCAGCGCGACTCCACATAACTCATCTGCAGGCCGTATTCCTTGCCGCTGCTCGAGGGCACGGAGCCCGCGCCGGTGCCGTCGCTCACCGTGAGCTGCGCGTCCCAGTGATCGCGCAGCCAGCCGAATTCCAAGCCGTAGTCCGGAGAGTACATGTTGATGCTGCTCACGTCGTAGACGAAGGCAGTCTGATCCTCGAAGCGAAACCCGAAGGGCAGGTACATCTGTCCGCCCTTCAAGTACCAATCGTGGCTCGCCGACCAGAAAATAGCGTAGGCTTCGCGTTTCAGCGCAGTTCCGGGCGTCAACTGCGCATCGACGTAGAAGATGAGCCGGTTTGGAATGGGTTGCGCCTCGGCATACACCCGTCCCTGTTGGACCTGGAGGTGATCGGTGGTCTTCGCACCCGGTATCTGCGTGAAATTGGCGTCGTAGCGATAATCCCCGCCCACCCGCAGCACCTTCGCGACTTCTCCCGTCCACAGACCCCAGTCCCCGCGAATGGGGTGCGCCGGCAGCACGGTCTGCGCGAACACATCGCCGAAATCGCTGCGCAGACCGCCGCCCGTCGGATTGACGTGGCAGCTCGTGCACTTCAGGCCCATCCGCACCGCCAGGTACGGCTCCGCGAAGGCCTGCCCCGCGCCAAGGAGGATCACCAGCGCGAGCAGGCGCGCGCAGTACTTGCCAACTTTGCTCATTAGTCTTACCCCACTGCCACCCGCATGGGTACCGCGGCGCCCGCGGCCGGTTCACGGTGAACCCGCCTCAGGCTGTAGAGCACATACGTGGACCATGCTGTCGATACTGCTGGGCCATTCCTATTTCCTGCGCCTCGACCGCAAGCAGTGGCAGCGCGCAAAACCCTATCCGCCGCTCGCAACCCTGCAGGTTGCAGCGCGGCTGCGCGCGCTGGGGCACCGGATCGACTTCTTCGATGCGATGCTGGCGGACGGCATCGGGGAATACGAGCGCCAGCTGCGCACGCTCGAGCCGCAGCTGCTGCTGCTCTACGAGGACAACTACAATTTTCTGACCAAGATGTGCCTCGAGCGCATGCGCGCCGCCGCCTGCCGCATGATCACCGCGGCACGGCGTGCGGGAGCGCGGGTGATCGTCGCCGGCTCCGATGCCACGGACGATCCGAAGGCCTACCTTGCAGCCGGAGCCGATGCCGTTCTCGCCGGGGAAGGTATCGAAGCGCTGGAGGTGTTGGTGGCGCGCCTCGACGCGCACCCATCTATCGGTAACGCGGAGCTCGCCCACGCAGTCGCAGGCGTGACCACGAGCGCCTCCTACCGGGCCCATGGGCCCACCGCCCGAATGCACATCCCGCCGGCGCGCGGTGAGCTGCCGTCGCCCGCCTGGGATCTGATAGATGTGGAGCGTTACCGCAGCGTCTGGCGCGGCGCGCATGGCCGCTTCAGCCTCAACATGGCCGCCTCGCGCGGCTGCTCCTTCCGCTGCGCCTGGTGCGCGAAGCCGATCTGGGGCAATCACTACCTGCAGCGCTCCGCGGCCGATGTCGCCGCGGAGATGACGCGCATCAAGCGCGAGCTCGCGCCCGATCACGTCTGGTTCGCCGACGACATCTTCGGCTTCCGGGTCGACTGGGTGCGGGAATTTGCCGGCGCGCTCGCGGCCTCGGGAGGATCCATTCCGTTCACCATCCAGACGCGCGCCGACCTCATCAACGAGCGTATGGCTGCCGCCCTGCGCGAGGCCGGCTGCCAGGAGGCCTGGCTCGGCGCGGAAAGCGGCAGCCAGCGCGTGCTCGATGCCATGAACAAGGGTATCCGTGTGGCCGAGATCCATGCGGCGCGCGCCCGGCTCGGTGCCGCGGGCATCCGCGTGGGATTCTTCATTCAGCTGGGCTACCTCGGTGAGGAGTTGCCGGACATCCTTGCGACGCGTGAGCTCATCGAGACCGCGCGTCCCGACGATGTCGGTGTCAGTGTGGCCTACCCGCTGCCGGGCACGAAGTTCCACGATCTGGTGAGCGAGCAGTTGGGCAGGAAGACGCACTGGAAGGCGAGCGGTGACCTCGCCATGATGTTCCAGGGCACGTACACCTCCCCGTTCTACCGTGAGGTGCGCGACCTCATGCATGAGGAAGTGCGCGTCTGCACCCGGCACGGCGCGCTTCCCGGCACCGTCGCGGACGGCGCGCGACACTCGCTGCAGCGGCGCTGGCACCGCCTCCTCGCCCGGCACGAAAGCTTTCTCAACACCAGACCCGCGTCCATCGCGCCCGCCGCGTCGCCGGCAGCCGGCTTCCCATGAGAGCACGCCATGTCCACCGATTCCCGCCGCATGCCGCCGATCGCGGTAGTGCAGGCAGCCTTGCACCGCGTCACCGAGTCGCTCGCCACCGGGCTCGCGCGCGCCGCTGCCGAGTGCCCAGACTGGAGCGAGCTCGAATGGCGGCTCGCGCCCGCGGTGGCCGCCATCCACGGCATTTCGCCGCTACTCGCGACAGCGCTTCGCTGGCAAGGACCAGCGTATTGGGCCGAGTTTCTCGCCGAGCAACGCCGGCATACCCTGCTGCGGCAGCAACGCATCGACGAGCTCCTGGCGACGATCGACCGGCACTCGCGCAGCGCGGGCATCGCACTTGTCGCCTTGAAAGGCGCGGCGCTGCAGACGGCCGGCGTCTATGCCAGCGGCGAGCGGCCGATGGCGGACCTTGACCTGCTCGTTCACCCCGCCGACGTCGAGACCGCGGTGGCCGTGCTTCTCGCCTTGAGCTATCGCGACGCCGGCGCCACCTGGAAGCACCAGGGATTCGAGCCGCCGGATGCGCAGCGGCACGCCATCCTCGGCGAGCACACCGACAATCCCATCAAGATCGACCTGCATCACAGGATCTGCGAGCGGCTGCCGCTCGCCCCGACGGACCTGACGGACCTCGTCTACCCGCCGCATGCCCAGCCCGGCCTCAACGGGTACCCCCGCACTGCCGCGTTGCTGGCGCACTTGCTGGCGCATGCGGCGGGCAGCATGACGAGCCGCGGCCTGAGGCTGATCCAACTCTGCGACGTCGGGCGCCTCGCGCGCCGCATGACCGGCGGGGACTGGGAGGACCTGCTGCGTCTGCACGGCGCCGAGCGGCGACTGTGGTGGGCCGCGCCGCCGCTCATGCTCACGGCGCGGTACTTTCCCGAGGTGGTGCCGCACGAGGTATTGGCTCGCCTGGAGTGCGCCTGTCCCTGGATGCTGCGCCGAATCACGGCCCGGCGGAGCCTGTCCGACTTCTCCTATTCCCACCTTTACATCGATCCGATGCCGGGCATCATCTGGGTGCGCTCGGCGACACAGGCGCTGCGTTATGTCGGCTCGCGGGTCTTCCCCGGCAGGCAGCAGCGGGCCCAGATGCAGATCGCATCGCGAACCGGACCCTGGTCCGCGGAGCCGCGGTGGCACCGGCAATCGCAGACCCGGCGCGTGCTGCAGTGGCTCTCGTCGCGCCCCACCCGCACCGAGACTCTACAGCCCGTCCGCGCGGCGCTCGCGCGCGCTCATTGAACCGCCGCAATGGCGCCATCACGCTTTTGCGCGAGCTCGCTGGACGACACGCGTGCCGCCTTCGACAGTGTCGCGGCCGACTATGACGGACCGAGGGGCAACAATGCCCTGATCCGGGACATGCGCCGCGAGATGTGGCGTTGGCTCGACATCGCCTTCGCGCCCGGCAGCCAGCTCATCGATCTGGGCTGCGGCACCGGACTAGATGCCGTGCGCATGGCGCAAAGCGGCCATCACGTGCTCGCCATCGACTGGTCGGCGCGCATGGCGGGGAGGACCCGCGACCGGGCAGCCGCGGCGCAGGTGGGCGACAGGGTACGCACCGCCGCGCTCGGCGCACACGAGCTCGATCGCATCGCGGGGAGCGCGCTCTTCGATGGTGCCTACTCCGACCTCGGCGCTCTCAACTGCGTGCCGGACCTCGCGGCGGTGGCGCGCGAGAGCGCGCGGCTGCTCAAGCCCGGCGGCCGCCTCGTCTTCACCGTGATCGGCCGCTGGTGCCCCTGGGAGATCGGATATTACGCGGCTCGCGCCGATTGGACCCGGCTCAGCGTACGCTTCGGCCGGCAGATGACGCCCGTCAGGATGAACGGACACACGGTATGGACCAGCTACTGGACACCTGCGCAGCTCTACCGCGAATTCTCGCGGGAATTCTCCCTGATCCATCACCGCGCGCTGTGCCTGCTCGCTCCGCCTCCCTACATGACCTGGCTGAAGGATCGCCATCCGCGGTGGTACGAGCGGCTGTGGCGTTGGGACCGGCGCCTCGCCGGCTGGCCAGGACTGCGCGCACTCGGCGATCACTTCCTCATCGTAATGGAGAAGACCCGGCGACCCTCCTGATGCTAGCGACTCGGCTCGAGCAGCTCGCCGTAGAGCCTCTCGAAACAGGCTGCGGTGTAGTCGGCGTCCTCGCGCAAGGCCCGCAGCTTTGCGGCCCCGGCGAGCCGCAGGCGCAGCGGCTCATCCCGCAGTACCTTGTCGAGCGCCCCGGCCAGCTGCTCCGCGTTCCCGACGGGGACGGCTATCGCCGCATCCGGCGCCCATTCCGCGACATGCCCGACCGCAGTGCCGACGGTCGGAACGCCCGCGGCGGCAGCCTCCAACAGCGCCAGCGGACCTGCCTCATGCCGCGAGGAGATGACCGCCACATCCGCCTGCAACATCAACGGGTGGAGCTGCCGTTGGGTGAGAAAGCCATGAAATCGCACTCGCTCGGCGATGCCGAGCGCCGCGGCGAGTCGCTGCATCTCACCGCCCAGCGTGTCCTCGCCGACGATGTCGAGCCGCAGCCCGCCATGCCGCGCCGTGAGCCGCGCCGCGGCGCGCAACAGCGTCGGTTGATCCTTGACCCTGTTGAGGCTTGCCACGTGAATCAGCCGCGCGGGCTCGCCCGGCCGGCGAGCCACCGGCTCGCGGGCCGGCCAGTCGTGGACGTGATCCACACCCAACGGTACGCGGCGTGCGTCAACACCGAGGCGGCAGAGGAGCTCGAGCTCCGGTACGCTCGCGGCGGTGACGGCTGCCGCCGTGGCCATCACCACGGCCTCCTGGCACCGCCCTCGCCAGGTGACACGCCCGCCGAAGCGGATGTCGGGCATGCTCACCGGCTCCCCGCCCGCCACGTGCACGATACTGGGGATGCGCAGCACGCGCGCGGCCGCAACGGCCACCAGGCCGCAGGCACCGGAGAACAGCGACTGCACCAGGTCGAACCCCGATCCGCGGTGCTGCTCGAGCACCGCGCGCACGGCACCCAGCCGGGTCCAACGCTCGCCGATGTTGTGCACCCGGGCGCCGCGCAACTGCCACCTGCCGGGACGTTGCTCCTGGCGAAGCGCGAAGACATGGAGCTCATGACGCGCCGCCAGGCGCTCGATGAGCGCCAGCAGCGCCGGGATGACCCGATACTCGCCGCTGCGATCGACACCTCCGGGCACCACCAGGGCGATCTTCATGCCGGGAGCTCCTCAGCGCCCCGATGCAACGGCGCCGCGCAACAGCTCCTCCAGCGCCGCCACGCTGTCCCGCGGGTGCCGCCCGCGGCGCAGCTCGAACGCCGGCACCGTTCGCATCCGCCGCACGAACTGGCGCCATCCCGGCTGACTCGCCGCGTACGGTTGGCTCGCCCGCAGTCGCGCCATGGCCTCGCCCCTCGATATCGGCAGCAGCAGGGGCCCACTGCCGGCGCTACCAGGCGAGAGCGCCACCAGCCCGGCGATCTCGAGTGGCCGCGGCGCGAGTCGAAACCGCCGCTGCCGCAGATCGACCTCGAACTTCTGCACGCCGCTGCGGCGGCGGATGACCGGGGCCCGCCGCACGAAGCTCGCATCCACGGGCGCAAGGAAGCGCAGCGACTCGCGCCGCACATGGAGGAAATTGGCCACACCGGTCGCGAGCAGCGACTGCGGGGCCACGAACAGGCTGTCCTCCGCCACCAGGTCGAGGCCCTGCAGGGCGCAATGCAACACGGCGGTGGATTTGCCGGCGCCGCTGTCGCCGATGAGGAGCAGCCCCCGCCGGCCGCGGCCGACGCAGGCGGCATGCAGCGGCATCAGGCCCTGCACGCGGGCGGCGAGCGTGAAGACCGCGAGCTCGATGAGCTCGTAGCGCACATGATAGGGAAACCGCAGCAGCTCGCGCGCGACGACGATCAGCGCCGCACGCTGCCCGGCGGACATGAGGGCCAGCGTCGCGCCGGCGCCGGCGCCGCAAAGCAGCCCCGGCGCGGACAGCATGGCGAACGGGCCGGGCTCCTGCCCCCCTCCAGGCCCGCGAGCGCGGCGCAGCCCCTGCCCCGCATCCATCCGGCCACCCAACACCAGCCGCACCGCCATGCGCGCCGGCGCCGCCAACCGGTGTCGCGGCAGGCCGTCGTAGGCCCAGCGCACCAGCCGCATCAGCTCCGGACTCTCGGTCGCAAACTCGAAGGCGCCGCCGAGGAGCTGACGATGCGTTCGCAACAATCCTCCAGGGCGCTCCTGGAACGGATCGGCCGCGATGTCGGGTTGCGTCATGCCTCGTGCCACAAAAACGTCCGCCATGGGTGCCGGCCCGGCTGCGAAAGGTTCATTGCGCGAATAGCCGCGCCTGGCGGCCGATGCGCGCGGCGGTCGCGCGCCGGATGGCGACGTTCATCGGCTCCTCATAGCTGAAAAAGAGCACGATGGCGAGCGCCCACGCGAGCACGAACGTGCCGAGCGCCAGCAGCGGCCGGTATTGCGGCCAGACCGCGACCAGCGGCAGGCCGAGGTAGTCGATCACCGGCGAGTGCAGGAGGTAGAAGGAATAGGAGCTGCGCCCGAGGAGCCGCGCGAGATTGCCCGAGAGCGCGCGCGACAAGACCGTATCCTCGCGGATGAGCCCGCAATACAGGAGCGCGATCGGCGCCGGGATGAGGAAGTTGTTGATGAGAATGATGGCGCGCTCATCGAGGGGCGCATGCCGGTAGATGAGCAGCATGGCCGCCGACAGCACCGACACTCCGGCGAGACCCGCCAGCGTCCGCCTGCCGCCCGCGACGTAGAGCCTGCCCGCGCGCTCCAGGCGCGTGACGTGGAACGCGAGCCATACTCCGGCGAAGAACTCCGCGAAATGTCCGAAGAACGTCGTGGACAGCACGAAGGCGGGAGTCTGCAGGAATCCGATGCGCAGCTCCGATACCGCCAGCGCCGCTGCGAGCAGTGCCGCTCCGAGCGCGAATGCCGCCGCGAAGCCGCGCCGCCGGGCGAGGATCATGAATATCGGCGCCAGCGCGTAGAAGCACTCCTCCACCGTGAGGGACCAGCTCGGCTGCAGGATGATCTGCGCGCGATAGAAGAGCGCGTGCGTCAGCGTGTAGTTGGTCAGGAGCGTCACCGGACGGGCGCCCCGCTGCAGACACACCGCGATGGTCAACAGCAGGAAGTACACGGGATAGATGCGCGCGAACCGGTTGATGAAATACTTCGACAGCCAGGCGCGCGTGATCTCGGCCTGCTCGTGATATATCCGTACGATGAGGAAGCCGCTCAGGGCGTAGAAGAACGCCATGACGTTGATGACCAGATGCCAGGCGGGCTGCAGCGGGAAATGGGCGAGGAATACCGCCATGGCGCCGAAGGCCCGGATACCCGTCAGCGACGGGTACCGCTCCTTATGCTGAGGCGGTGAGCTCATCGGGGGCCTTGCGCGGGTGGGCGCGGGCCGAGGTTTGCAGCTCCTCGTAGGTCCAGCTGCGCGCGAGCCGCCCGTCCCGCAGCTCGAGAATGACGTCGCAATGCTGCAGCGAGCTCAGGCGATGGCCGGTCAGGATGACCGTCCTGCGCGCCGCGAGGGCGGTGATGCCATCGATGATCTCGCGCTCCGCGGACGCATCGAGCTCAGCGGTAGCTTCATCCATGATCAGCACCGAAGGGTCGCGGTAGAGGGCGCGCGCGATCCCGACTCGCCGCCGCTGACCGCCGCTCAGGCGCGCGCCATGCTCGCCCAGGCGCTCAGGCTCAGGCGCGCACTCCTGCAGGCGAGCGACCGCGATCGCTCCGCGCAGACGCTCCCCGCCGCCGGCCGCGATGCTCGTCCCGAGGGTGATGTTCTCCGCCAGAGTGGCGTCGAGCAGAAAAACCTGTTGCGGCACATAGGCGAGCGTCGACTGCCAGGCAGCGCGATTGGCCGCGTCGATCGCGACGCCGTCGACCGCGATCCGGCCCGACTGCGGCACGAGCACTCCCGCCAGGATGTCGAGCAAAGTACTCTTTCCCGAGCCGTTGTCGCCGACCAGGCCGACGATGGCTCCCGCTGGAATCCGCAAGCTGACTTCCGTGAGCGCTTGCGCAGCACCCGCCGGGTAGCGGTACGAGATGTTCTCGAGAAGGATTTCGCTGCGCGGCCGGCCGCGCCAGGCGGCATCCGCCGCCGCGCGCGGTGCGGGCGGGCGCGCTCTCGCCTGTTGCACGTCCGCGGCAATGTTCGCGAGCGCGGGCCGGTCGGCGCGGACTTTGACGAGCGCCGTGAACGCCTGTTGCAACGCCGGTAACAGCCGATACACGGCGAATCCCATGAACGAGAGCGATGCGACCCAGGGCCCCTGGCGGTCCCCGCCCCCGCCCAGATAGATCGCGCTGCCGACCAGGGCGCAAACGGTGGCGACTTCCAGTGCGTAACGCGGGGTCTGCGAGATCATGAGAGTGCTGAGCGCGGTGCGCGAGATCGCCTGGCACACGGCCGCATACTTCGCGACGAACGCGGCCTGCGCCCGCGCCAGCAGGATCTCCCTGATCGCGCCCAGACTCTCGCCGATGAGCAGTGTGCGCTGCGCATAATGGCCGCTCTCGCGCACGCCATTGCGCAGCAGCCTGCCCCGGGCCGCGATGTAGATGAGGACATACGTCGTCCCCAGCGTGGCGAGCGCCGCCGCGGCAAGCACCGGATCGATCAGGATCATCGAGCCGACGATGAGGCCGACCGTGATCAGATTCGCCGCCAGCATCAGGCCGCTCTGCAGGATGCCCGTGGTGACGCGGCTCGTCTCATGCAGCAGGCGCGCGGTGAGGGTTGCGCTGTGCGTACGCAGATGAAAGTCGTATTCGCGCGTGAGATAGTCTTCGAAGAGCGCGGTGTTGAACGAATTGCCGACCGCGAAGGCGAAGCGGTTCATGAGGAGCGTGCCGGCGAGATTGACGGCATTGGCCAGCACGACCAGCGCGACGAAAGCCGCCCCCAGGACGAGCGCGAGATGCGGTCCGGCGATGCGCGCGCCGAGATACTCGCGCAGCAGGCGGGGCACCATGTTGCGACCCGTTGCCGCCGGATTGGCGAGGACGGCGAAGAACGGCAGGATGGCGGCGATTCCGGTCACCGTGGCGAGGGCCATGAGCACGGCAAGGAGCTGCAGTCCCAGGAGCCACACCCTTTGGCGCCGGTCGAGCAGCCGCCACACGGTGCGCACGATCATGCCTCACGCCTCACGGGCCTGCCGCGAGCCAACTCCTTGAGCCATGCGGGCGCGAGGCGCGCCACGACGCCGCGCGCAATGCTTGCGGCGACCTTGGCACGGCGGGCGCGCAGCACGGCCGCCATTTGCGGCGCCATTCCCGAGCACTGCACTTTGCGGATGAATCGATACAGGTCCGTGAGCGCTTCGATGTCATCGCTGTAGTGCTCGTCATGACGGCGGACGAGGACCAGGTCCTCGGCGACGTAGTCGACTTCGCTGCGCAGCGCCAGCCGCACGAAGAGCTCATAGTCGCCGCAGACGGGCAGGTCCTCGGGATAGCCGCCGACGCTTTCGATCGCCTCGCGCCGGATGAGGACGCTCGATTGCGTGACGCCGGACTCGCCGCGCAGCAGAGAGTCGGCGATCCAGCCATCCCTCACCGCGGGATAGGGAAGCGAGCGCCCGAGCGGGTTGGCCCACGCGTCGACCATGACGGCCCCGGTGTAGCTCCACTCGCGGCCGGGGCAGGCGCGCAGGGAGGCAAGCTGCCGCTCGAGCTTGCGCGGCAGCCAGAGGTCGTCGGAATCGAGGAACGCGACGTACTCGCCGCGCACGTGGCGCAGCGCGATGTTGCGCAGCGCCGGCGGATTGCCGCAGTGCGCGCGGAAGATCGCCCTGACACGAGAATCGCCGCTTCCCGCCAGTGCGTGCAGGTACTCTCTGGTGCGCGCCTCGGAGCCGTCGTCGATCACGATCAGCTCCCATTCCCGATGCGTCTGCGCAAACAGGGAATCCACCGCGGCGCGCAGCCAGTCGAGCCGGTTGAAGGTCGGCATGACGATGGAGACTTCGGGATCGCTCACCGGCGCGCTCCCCTGCGCGTGATGAGCGCCGTATAACAGGCCTCGAGCTGCCGCCCGAGGGCCGGGAGCGACAGCTCGCGCTCGAAGTAGCCGCGTACGCCCGCACGCCGCTCCGGGCTGAGCTCCGCGGCGATTCCGAGCAGCCCGTCGGCGAGGCTTTGCGGATCGCCGCGCCACCAGAGTCGCCCGATCGCACCATTGCCGGTCAGTGAGCGGAAGGACGGGATGTCGGTCACCAGCGGCGGCAGCCCGCAGGCGAGCGCCTCGATGAGCGCGTAGCCGCTGCCCTCGCTGTGACTGCCGAGGACGAAGACGTCCGCGGCCTGCATCAACGACTCGATCTGTCCGTGAGGCCGGCGGCCGAGGAGATGCACCCGCTCTCGCAGCCGGCCGTCCTCCTGCAGACGCTTCGCCACGGCGCTCGCGAGCGGCGCTTCACCGTAACAGCACCAGAGCTCGAGTCCGGGCAACACGTCCACGGCACGGCTCACCCCCTCGAGCACGGTGAGGGGATCCTTTCTGGGCGAGAGCGAGCCCACCCACAGCAGGCACGGATTGCCCGCGAGCCCGGTGCGCGCGCGCGCTTCGTCCCTGGCGCCCGGTATGAAGCGGCTGGTCGACTCCGGGATGGCGTGGACCGAAGTCCTGCCGTCCAGCAGCCGCGCCTGCTCGAAAGGCCAGCTCTGTGCCTTGGCACAGAAAGCAACTCCAGCCGCGGCCGCGAACGCCCGGCGGTGGAGCGGTCGCCGCCACAGGCGAGGCGGCCGGCTGGCATGATCCTGCAGCAGGATGGGCACATCGGGCACGTGTGCCGCGAGGCGCAGAACCTCGCGCGGAAAGTGCAGCCCGTGTACGTGAATGACGTCAGGATCGAGGCTGCCGATCAGCGCCGGCGCATCCGCTCCCGCCGCGAAGAAGTGATAGCGCACGCCGTTGCGGCTCAGGGTCTGTGCGCGCCGGCCGGCCTGGACTACGGAGACACGCATCCCGCCTTCCTGCGCGGCCTCGGCCACATCCACCAGGGTCGCCCAGGCCTCCAGCAGCTGTGCGGGCTCGCGTCGCTGCGGATCGACGTAGAAGCCGACCTGCACGACATGGAGCTGTGAGCCGCTCATCGATTCGCGCTCCTACAGGCCGGCCAGACGCGGGTCCCAGAGGCGAACGACTCGCCTGGCGGCCTCCAGCTCCCACGCCCCTCCGTAACGCCTGTAGCGATAGCGCCACGACGCGAGCGTCCGCAGCGCCGACCTTCCCCATGGGGGCGAGCGGACATCGGTGACGGTCGGAAATCTGCATCCGAGCACCGTCGTGAAATCGCGTATTCGCTGCCGCAGGCGGTTCGTCAGCCACGGCGTGTCCGTATGGCACCAATACGACAGCCAGCGCGGCTCGGCCCATTGCTCCGCGGTAGCGGGAAACACGAGCGGCGCACCCGTCGAATCACGCAGGCCCTGCAACACACGCTCGACGTGCGCATCGCGGGCGCCCGCGGCTGCGGGCAACGGCGCGTAGACGTAGAGCATGACTTCCGTTTGCGGATGGATCCGCTTGATGCGCCGGATGTATTCGAAGGTGAGCTCGGTCTCCCCTTCCGGGTCCTGGGGCGGCGCGAGCATGAAGGAAAGCTCGGGAATCACGCCGTTGGCACGGCAGCGCTCGACCGCCTCGAGCGTCTGATCGGCGCGGGTGCCCTTGCGGGCATCGTGCAGCAGCCAATCGCTCGGTGACTCGGCGCCGATGTAGGCCATGCGCAGACCGCTGCGGCGCACCAGTGACCACGAGGCCGCCGACAGATTCACGAGCGCATCCGCGCGCGCGAAGCACCACCATGGCAGTCCGCGCTTCGCCAGCACCTCGAGCAGCGGCACGGTGTCCGCCTCGCGGTCGAAGAAATTGTTGTCATAGAGCAGCAGCGAGTCGACGCCCAGGCGCCCCGTCAGGTGCGCGAGGTCGCGCTCCAGGCGCGCGATGGGCGGCACGGCGGTCTTGCCGCGATACATGGCCGCCACGCCGCAGAAGGTGCAGCGGAAGCGGCATCCCAGGGCCGCCTGGTAGCCGCTGGTGCGCCGCCCGAGATAGGTTCGCGCCAGGTAGCGCCTCGGGTCTCCCAGACGCTCGTAGGGGAGCTCTCTCGCATAACCGGCCGCCGAGAACGCGCGCCGGGCGTTGTGCACGACCGATCCGTCCCGCAGCCATGTCAGGCCGGCGATCGCCGCGACCGAAGGCGCGCCGGTGAAGAGCGCGTCCAGGAGCTCGATCAAGGTCTCCTCTCCCTGACCTCTGACGGCATAGTCGACATACGGCACCGCGAGACAGGCGTCGGCGCAGATAGTTGGAAAGTGACCTCCCCAGATGATGGGGATCGCCGGGAAACGCGCGCGTACCGCCTGCGACAGCGCAATGGCGGAACGCAGCTGGGGTCCGCCCATCACGCTGACCCCCAGAGCGTCCGTCCTCCTGTCGGCAATAGTCTTCAGCACCGTGGGGATGAAGTCCGGATCCACGTTGCCATCGATGAGCGCGGTGTCGTACCTCTCCTCGAGGGCGGCCGCCAGGTTGAGGATGGCGAGCGGAAACCGGGCGCTGCGCGCCTTGGTCATCGTTGGATTCACCAGCACGATGCGGCGGCGCGAGGTCATCCGAGCCCCGCTGCGCAGTCAGCCGTTGCGGCGTGCCGCCGTTCAGCGCCACCGGCCGCTCGCGCGGCAAGCTCCAGGCCCGGCTCTCCCGTCTCGAGCCTGATGAGCCGGTCGGCGACGAATCTCGCGAGCGCCTTCGTCCGCCCGTCGACGCCGACCTGCGCCCAGTGTCCGGGGGGCGCGAGCGCTTGCGCCAGATCGGGATCGCCATAAAGGGGGACGCCGTCGAGCATGACCAGGCGAACCTGCGAGCGCTGCGCACGCTCGAGCGCCAGGCCGGCGGGAAGTATCAGCAGGCTCGCCCGGGCGCCGGGCGCAACGACGCCGCAGTCCGCGAGCCGCAGGAGCCGGGCGGCGTCACGGGTGACCAGGGATTCCAACTCCCGCGAGGCGAGCGGCGCCTGCTCCGCGGCGATACCCAACTCCTCGAGCAGGTCACGCGCTCCGCTCAGGCGCGAGTCGGTGCCGAGCGCCACTCGGTGCTGCGCCACCAGGTCCGCGACATCGGCCGTGGCGCCGAAGAGGTGGAGGTTGGACGAGGGGCACCAGATGAGCCCCGCCGAAGCGGCAGCGAGCCGATGCCGCTCCCCGCTGCCGAGCGCGACGCCGTGCACGATGAGGGTGTTGGGCTGCAGACAGCCGAGGCGCTCGAGGCGCCGAAATTCCTCGCGCGCCTCTTCGTCCACGCCCTCTGCCGCGTGAATGATCCACGGCCATTGCGCCGGCGTACGCCCGTGGCTCTCGCGAACCTTCGCCTCGCCCTCGATGTAGAGGGAATGCGCCCAACCGTACCTGGCCAGCACCCCCGTCGGGTACTGTGGCTCGCACAGGCTGGAGTGAAGCGGGTCGTGATGCGCGACCGTCGTGACACCGCTCAACAGGTTCTTCACCGCGCCCAGGAACAGACGATCGGCGAGCGGCACTGCGACTGCGGACTTCAGCGGACCATCGAGGCGGCGCAGCCTGTCGATTTCCGCTATCCATCCGCGCACGTGCGAGTAGCGGCACGCCGGCTCGAGACGCGGCAGATGGTTGAGCTGCAGATGGTCGTGCGCATTGATCAGCCCGGGCAGCAGCCGATCGCCGTCGAGGTCGAGGATCCGTTCCCCTGCCCGCGGCGGCTCGCCGACGGCGGCGATGCGGGAGCCGGCGACTTTGACGGCGGTAGGGATGCCGCCGCCCAGATCCGCGTTGATCAAGGTCAGCATGTCAATTGCACGCCCGGACCGCGAGCACCACGGGCAGGCCGTGGCAGCGCCGGTAGAATTCCGCCGAGCCGGGGAACTCCTCGCGCAGCTCGATGCCGACGCGCACCTCGCGTATCGCCTCTATCGTGAGGCCGGCGGCGGCCGTCGCTCGCACATGGGTGGCAACCGTATGCCGATGATGCGGCACGGAATGGATGCCGCCCTTGGAATCGCGAAAGCTGCGGGCATGTCCCGCCGCGGCGGCTCGCGGATGAAAATCCGAGTAGATCAGCACTCCCCGCGGGGCGAGCACGCGCGCCACTTCGCCCAGCCAGGCTTCCAGATCGGACGCGTGACCCACCGCGAGCCCGCAGACGACTGCATCGAATTTCCGGCTCGCGAACGGCAGCTGCAGCATGTTTCCCTGCACGGCCATCGTGTCCGCGACCTGCCGCAACATCTGCGCGGACCGGTCCAGCGCATACACGCTAGCCGCGCCGGCGGCGGCGAGAAGCCGTGCATAGCGGCCCGAGCCGCAGGCGAGATCCAACACGCGCCGCCCGCTCATGGCGGGCCAGAGCGCCCGCATCGCTTGCTGCTCGGCCCGCATGAGCGGATTGTGCGGCACCGGCGGATAGCTTTCCGCCCAGCAGTCGTAGAGCTCCAGGGTCATTTGCTCCTCGGAGACGCTCACGCGTAGTCCCGCCACAGCGAGCAAACGCAAGTCACGCACTCGGGCCGGCCGCCAGCGCGGATGGCCCCACGCAACGCCACCATGTCGGCGCGATTCAAGACATCATCGAGATCGTCGCGCACGCGCGCATCGCTCGGGCCGCCGATGAAGAAGCATGGGCTGACGCGGCCTTGGGCATCCACTACCGCTGAGAACTCAGGTGCGTTGCAACGCACGGGCGGATAAGCACCTTCGCCGCACACTGCGGAGAAATACTGCACGATGCGCCGCAGCTTCACCGGGCTCTCGGCAATGAACCCGGAGCTGAACGCGTCGCTTCTATCGTGCTCCAACGCGAGGATCAGCCGCTCGAGCTCCGCAACCTCCGTGGAGCGCAGCGCCAGGTCGGAATCGAATCCGGCGTGCCGCGCGAACGCGTGCGGATTGACGACATCCACCGCGAGGAACGATACCTGGCGGGACCCGAGCCGCCGGGTCAGATCGACGAAGGAGGTCAACTGCCGGAAGTTGGCGCGCTGCAGGGTCACGCGCACGGTGACGCGCATACCCGCCTCCGCCGCCGCGCGGATGCCCTTGCAGACGACATCGAAAGCATCGACGCCGCGGATGTTGGCATAAGTGGCGGCATCGGTACCGTCCAGGGACACCGTAATGGTGCTGAAGAGCGCGGCCGCCCGTTGTGCGTGCTTGGCGAGTGACAGCCCGGACGTCAACAGCCACACCTCCAGCCCCTCGGCTGCCAGAAGCGAGGCGATCTGCGCCCACTCGCGGTTGAGGAGCGGCTCGCCGCCCGAGAGCACCACCGTCTCGGTGCCGAGCCGGTGGAGGCTCGGCACGAGCCGGGCAACGGCGGCGAGATCGAGATCGGCATGTCCGTGCCGCCAGTAGTCGCACGTCCTGCAGCGGGAGTTACAGCGCTCGCTCAGGTACAGCGTCACGAGCGGCAGGCGCAGGAGCGCATCGAATTCGCGCGGCAAGGCTGACAAGGTAACGATGAGTGCCCCGCGGCCGCGTCGCGGTTCAACCCCGGAGGCGCCGGCGGCATCGCCGGGATTCGGGATCAGCTGCCGGCGGGCTGGTCGAGCGCGAGCAGCGCGAAGGTGGCCAGCCAATGCTCGCCCATGTAATCGCCCGCGACGTGGCCGAGCGCGCTCGCGAGGTGCAGATCGATCGCCGTTTCCGCACGCGCCCGCAGCGGGTCCGAAGCCGGCAGGTCCGCCACGATGTGCCGCCAGCACCAGGCTCGCGAGAGATTGAGCCCATCCAGATGCGCGATCTTGCCGTCCGTGCGATCGGTGACGCTCGCCGGCTTGAAGAGTGTGGCCGGCTCACCGCCCGAGGCCTGAGGCAGGAATGCCGCGAGCCAGGCGGCGAAGTCCTCTTTCGGCATGACATCGCCCATGAGCGCGGCTTCCATCAGCGCCGGCGACAGGAAGTCATCCTGCGACGGCTCCCATGCGGAACAGCCGCGGTCGGCGCGGTACCAGCGCAGCGCCGCTTCGGCACAGAGCCCGGCGAAGGCCGAGCTGCGTGCCGCAACCGCGTACTCGCGCGCGAGGAACAGCGCGAACGCGGTGTTCGTATGCGCGCCCGCGCGCACCGGATAGGTGGCGAGCGGCAGGTAGGCCTCGAAGCGGCGCACGAATTCTTTCGCGAGCGGTGCCAGGGCCGCGGCCCAGCGCCGCCCTGGCGCGCTCTCGTGGCGCAGCAGCTCCGCCTGCAGCGCGAGCGCCCAGGCCCAGCCATAGGGCCGCTCGAAGCCCCGCGCCGCAGGCTGCTCGAGATAGCGCAGCTCACCGGCCGCCTTCTCGGCCGTGAATTGCGCATCGAGCAGGGCTCGGATCGCCCCGGCCTCGGGCAGCTGCGGGAATCGGCGGTAGAGCCGGGCGAGCAGCCAGTGGCCGTGTACGCAGGAGTGCCAGTCGAAGCTGCCGAAGAAGATGGGGTGCAGCGCGCGCGGGCTCTTGAGGTCCTGGCTGCCGGTCAGCACGTGATCGAGCTTGTTGGGATACTCGCGCGTCACGTGACCCAGGGCGATGCCGGCAAAGCGCGTGGCGATTTCCGCGGTGAGAGTCTGCGGCACGGGGCAACCTCCGCTCAGAACCGAAAGACCAGTACGTACATCAGGACGATATTGCACAGAAGCAGCGGGATCGCGGTCGGGATCTGCACCCGGATGACGCCGTTGCGATCCGGGAGCTCCAGCAGCGCCGCCGGCACGATGTTGTAATTGGCGGCCATCGGTGTGGTGAGCGTGCCGCAGTAGCCGGCAAGCATTCCGACCGCGCCCATGATGGCAGGGTCACCGCCGAACCGGTGCACGATGAGCGGCACGCCTATGGCTGCGGTCATGACCGGGAACGCGGCGAACGCATTGCCCATCACGATGGTAAAGAGCGCCATGCCGACGCAGTAAGCGACGACCGCCGCCAGCGGATGGCCGAGCGGCAACCAAGTAGTCGCTATATGCCCGACCGCTGCCCCGACGCCGGACACCGCGAACACCGCGCCGAGCGAGGCCAGCAGCTGCGGCAGGATGATCGCCCAGCCGATGGCATCGGCGAGTCGCCGGCCCTCCTCCACGGTCGCGAGCGCCGGCGGCCTGAATCGCAGCACGGCGACGATCATCGCGATGACGATGCCCAGGGCCAGCGCAATCAAGGTCACCTGTTTCGGGTCCGCGACCGGCACGCCCCCGACCCTGAGCTTCCCCAGCGTCAGCGTTCCCGCGATGGCGATGGCGGGAATGAGGAGCGCGGGAGTGAGGATGGCATTGCCTCTGAGCCTGGCGCTCGCCTCGCGCTCCGCGACACTGGTGGTCCTGGGCGATCCCAGTCCCATGGCCCATGCACCGAGCGCGCTGAGCGCCAGCACCAGTATCCCGTTGGCCAGGTCTCCCAACTCCGAGCCGAAGAGAAAGCTCACGGCGAGCAGGCCCCAGAAAGCGGTATTGCCGAAGCGCCGGCGGTTGGTGCGGTCGCCGGCGCTGCGCATCGCGATGCCGGCGAACATGGCGCCGGCGAGCCAGTAGACCTGCTGCAAGCCGATCAAGGCTGCGTCTCCCCTGCCAGGCGCTTCAGCCGCGCATCGAGCCGCCAGAGGCGAAAGCCATGGATGGCGAACGCGGCCAACGCCGTCGGAATCGCCCAGAGCGAGAGGCGAAGCGGCGCGATGTCGAAGCCGCTCTGCTGCAGGAATCCCTTGATCAGGAGGATGGAGCTGACCGCGATGAAGATGTCCTCGCCGAAGAATGCCCCGACGTTGTCCGCGGAAGCCGCGTAGGCGCGGATCAAATAACGCACGCGATTGGAGATGGGCCCCAGCCTGACTTCCGCGGCCGCTTCCGCCATCGGCGCGATCAGCGGGCGGACGGTCTGCGCTTGTCCGCAGAGGGAGGTGAGTCCCACTGCCACCGTGATCTGCCGCAGCACGAGGTATCCGATCAGCAGGCGCCCCACAGTTGCGGCGCGCACGCGAACGATCAGGATTCGCGCGCGCTCCTGCAAGCCCTCGCGCTCGAGGAGTCCGATGACTGGCAGGATCAGCCAGATGATGGACACGTAGCGGCTGTCGTTATAAGCCTTGCCGAGGGCCGCGATGATGTGCAGCGGGGAAAGGCCGGCCGCAATTCCGGTCGTCAGGGCGGCCGCGACGATGGCGATCAGCGGGTTGACGCCGGTGGCAAAGCCGATCACCAGAACGGCGATCCCGAGCAGCGGCCATAGGCTCATCGCGATGCCGTCATCGGTGCGGAAGCTGCCCCCATCCGCACACGGTACCGCTCCGACGCCTTTCTAGCCAGCCGCTCCCGGCAGGCTCGTCGCAACGGCCGCTCGGCCCGCCGGGGATGAGCAGTGCGCGGGCAGTACGAGCCGGCGGCCTGCCCGCTCAGCGCCGCGTCGGCGCGTGGCGCGTGAACAGTCCGAGCGGAATGGCCGCGGCCATGGCGCGATAGCCGGCCGGTGACGGATGCAGATGATCGCCGGAGTCGTAGAGCGGCAACATCCGCTCGGGACGCTTCGGATCCCGCACCACACGGTCGAAGTCGACCACGGCATCGAAATGCCCCGGCTGTCGGATCCACGCGTTGACCGCGTCGCGGTCGGCTTCGCTTGCAGCCGCGGGATGATAATAGTCGGACCCCATGTAGGGCGTGATCGTTGCACCGATGACCCTGATGCCGTGCGCGCGCGCCCGCAGGATGATCTGCTGGTACGCTGCGATCATCTGATGAACGAGCACGGTGTGCTGGGCCGCTGAGATCGGCGCCAGCCGCGTCGCGCTACCGAGGTCGTTGACACCTTCGAGCACGACAAGATACCGCACGCCCGTCTGCGCCAGCACATCACGATCGAAGCGCGCCAGGGCGTTGGGTCCCGACCCATCGAGCAGAAGGCGATTGCCGCCCGTTGCAACATTGAGCACGCTCAGGCCACGAGCGGCAGGCGAGGACTGCAGGCGGCGCGCAAGGTCATCGGGCCAACGCGTGTCGCTATTGTCGGCGGTCGCGTGCCCGTCCGTGATCGAGTCGCCCAGAGTGACGATCGCGGCACCGCGCGCAGGCTCTCGGACGTCGACCCCCGAAATGAGAAACCAGTGAGCGATGGTGACGGCACCATGTAACGACGCGTCCGCGACATGATTGCCGTGTACCAGGAAAGACGTCTCCCGCGAGCCTGGATGGCTCGTCTGCCGTTGCGGCGGCACCTCGAGATAAAGAGTGATCGCCAGATCCGAGAGCGCCGGCGCATCGAATGCAACGGGATCGGAGTAGTACTCCGCGCCCGCCGGAATCGTGACCGAGGAACTGCCGGCGAACGACAGCGCCCTGTCGCTTACCGCGTCGATGCCGCCGGTCTCTTTCGAGACGGGCCGCGCAACGTGAACCGCAAGGACCGTGAGCGGCGCCGTGCCGAATGCGTTCGACAGCCGCACGCGCAGCTCCCAGCCCCCGGCCGTCAGATGCACGATCTGCCGCAGAGTCGCATCCCGCAGCGCCTGCGGTGGCAGAGCATTCGCCGGCTCCGGAATCTGCTGCGACGAGGCCCACGATCCGATCCAACTCCCGGATATGGCCGGCTTCGCGGCAGCTCTCTCTGCCGAAACGGCCAGCAGCAATACCGCGCAGAGCACGACCCGCGGCAGGCGACGTCGACCCATTGGTTCCCCTCTGGTAGATCTCAAAATCGCGGTTGGCGCCCGGACGAGCGGCACCTCCGCAGGCGCGCACCGCTTCGCCGCCTCAGCGCAGAAGCTCGGCGTAGCGCGCCAGATCGATGTTGCCGCCGCTGATCAGTACGCCGATGCGCTCGCCAGGCTGATGGAACCGCTGCGACAGCGCGGCGGCGGTCCCCAGGCAACCGGTCGGCTCGACCACGATCTTCATGCGCTCGGCGAAGAACTTCATCGCGTCCACCAACATCTGATCGCTCACCGTGACCACGTCGTGGACCAGAGCACGGATGATGGGAAAATTGTTTTCGCCGATGTATGTGGTGAGTGCGCCGTCCGCTATGGAATGCGGTACCGGAATGCGGATCACCTTGCCGGCGCGGAAGGACTGCTGGCCATCGTTGCCGGCCTCCGGCTCGACGCCTATGACGCGGCAGCGCGGGCTCAGTGCCTTGGCGCAGAGCGCGCTGCCGGCGAGCAACCCCCCTCCTCCCAGGCTCACCAGGAGGACGTCGAGCTCGCCAATCGCCTGGAACAGCTCCCGTGCCGCCGTACCCTGGCCTGCGATCACTTGCTGGTGATCGTACGGCGGGATGACGGTCAGGCCGCGATCCGCCGCGAGCGCCGCGCAGATCTCCTCGCGGCTTTCGGTGTAGCGGTCGTAAAAGACGATCTCGCCGCCGTATTCCCGGGTCGCGCTGACTTTCGCTGCCGGCGCATCCTTCGGCATCACGATCGTCGTTGCCACACCCTGCAGTCGGCCCGCGTACGCCACGGCCTGTGCGTGATTGCCGGAGGAGTAGGTAACCACTCCGTGCCGACGTTGATCTTCGGTCAGAGCGGCAATCGCGTTGTAGGCGCCGCGAAACTTGAACGCGCCGCCCCGCTGCAGATTCTCGCATTTGAAGAACAGCTTCCCATTCGCCAGCGCGTCGGCGGTTCGCGAGGTCATCACCGGCGTGCGATGCGCGATCCCTTCGAGCCGCGCCGCCGCCGCTTCCACCGCGGCGAACGTCACCGGCAGTTTTTCCGCCGCTGCGGCGCCCGAGGTGTTGCTCGAATCTGCCATGACCCGCGCAATATATCAGGTGCGCAGCCCGTGCTCAGACCCTCTCGATCGCGAGCGCGATGCCCTGGCCGACGCCGATACACATCGTGCACAGCGCACGTCGGCCGCCGGAGCGCTGCAGCTGGTACATCGCGGTGGTGGCGAGGCGAGCCCCGCTCATGCCGAGCGGATGGCCGAGCGCGATTGCGCCGCCCTGCGGGTTGACGTGCGCGGCATCATCGGCGATTCCCAGCTCCCGCAGTACCGCGAGCCCCTGGGCGGCGAAGGCTTCGTTGAGCTCGATCAGATCGAAATCAGTGATGGCCAGCCGCAGCCTCTGGAGCAACCGCCGCGTCGCCGGAATGGGCCCGAGGCCCATGACCCTGGGGGCGACGCCCGCCACCGCGGAGCCGACGACACGAGCGCGGGGCGTGAGTCCATACCGCTCGACCGCCGCCTCGCCGGCGAGCAGCAATGCGCAGGCGCCGTCATTGACTCCCGAAGCATTTCCGGCGGTCACCGTGCCTGCGCGCCGGAAGGGAGTGCCGAGCTTCGCCAGCGCCTCGAGGCTGGTGGCGCGCGGATGCTCGTCGCGATCCACGATCGTGGGGTCGCCTTTCCTCGCGGGAATGGCGACCGGCACGATCTCCTGCGCCAGGTTGC
>CAVQJH010000014.1:0-108535 GCA_963712795.1 uncultured Pseudomonadota bacterium | reverse complement strand
GGTCCGGGTTCGTGTCCGCGTGCACGGCCTTCTATGACGAACAGAACCTGAATGACCAGTACGCATTGCGGAGATTCAGTTCATCCGAGAATTTCGCTCAATTCTTCAAGGCGGCATCGGGCCTGCAATACTGGGGCGCCAGTCTCCTGGGCAGGAATAACATAGATGTCACGGATTAGCGCCGCGCCACCGAGCGACCGGGCTCCTCGAAAGGCGCCGCACACAGCGCTCGGCAGCGCTACGTTCGTCATCTATTGCATCTATACGATCGACTATTACGTCAGAGTCTCGGCGCGCGTGCCCGGCATTGCGGCGTTGCGTCCCACGTTGCTTCTGTTCGGCGTCATCATCCTGCTTTTGCTCGCGCAGTCCTCATCTCTCAAGGGCAGGTTGATGAAGACGAGGCCGGCAAGAGCGCTCCTCGCGTTACTCATATACCTAGTGCTGACTCTTCCGGTCGTCACGTGGCCGGGTTCCGTGGTCAACAATCTCGATCCGTTCGCGCGAGCTACGGCGTTTTTCTATTTTACCGTTTTGATCGTAGACACGGAGACGAAACTGTTCGTCTTCCTGGCCATATTCGTTTCCTCCCAATTGTTCCGTGTCCTGGACCCTCTGTATCTTCACATCACCACCGGCTATCTGGGCGACTCGACCTATCTCGGCGATGGCGACTTCGAGGGCCGTCTGGCCGGAGCGCCCTTTGACGTGGTCAACCCGAACGGGCTGGGCTTCGTGACGGTTACGTGCATTCCCTTTCTATACTATTGTCTTTTTGGCGCGAGGCAGCTCTACCGGAAAGCCCTTGCGGCCGCGCTGATCTGCGCTTGCGTATACGTGGTGTACCTCACGCTGTCACGCGGCGCCATGGTCGCGCTGCTCGTCATCGTCTGGATGATCTTCCGTCGTACGAAACACAAAGCGCTGTTCGTGGCGGCTGTCGCCGTCATCTGTGCCGTGGGATGGTCGCATCTGGGGGGCGTTCACAAGGATCGGTACATGTCCATATTGGGGGCACACGCAGCGCAAGGGAGCATCCAGGCTACGGAAGACCAGACCGCGCTAGGCCGCGTCCAGGTTACGGAGGAGGAGTTCCAGATCGGCATGCAACGTCCGATCTTTGGTCACGGCCTCGGGACGACGGCCGAGGCGAAGGTCCACGACGGACACGGCCCGCAAGCGTCGCACAACCTGTACACCGAGCTTCTCGTTGAAATCGGAGTGGTCGGCGCCTTCTTCTTCCTGCGATTCCTGTATTCTATATACGTATCGCTAAGGGGGGTGGAGCGCATTGTCGCGGAAGACAAGGAGCGCCCCTCGGACGATGTCCACCGCCGCCTCGTTCAGTGTTTCGTCGCGCTGTTTTGGATGTACGTCGTATTCAGCGCCAACTATTTCGGGCTGTCGCAGGATTATTGGTACGCGCTGGGGGGCTGGTGACGGCATTCGCCCGACAGATCCAGCCCGTGAAAGCTGCCCAGCCCGCCATTGTGGAGGGCCGCTCATACGCGCGGCGTGGCGTGCAGCGTTTGCGCACGTTGTATGGACGGCCCAAGATCGGAACCCGTTGATAATCAAAGGTCCGTGTCGCGCAAGTTGCGCACTTTAAAAAATGAACATCTTGATGGTCATCAGATGGCCCGTGGGGGGCATTCAGACGTACTGCAAATACGTCTATGGGTTACCCGACTTCGATGAATTCCGGTTCATCGTGGTCACGACTGTCGATGCTGATGAACAATACTTCAGGAACGCGTTCGGCTCGAAACTCGGCGGTCTCTTCCGTTTGAGCGACGCGGAATTCTCCGCCGCGGCGATATTGCGGATCGCGCGGCAGATGCCACGGCCGCAATTGCTGCACGCTCATGGCTTCTCCTCCGCGATTCTGGCGATCCCGACCAGAGTGTTGCTCGGAATTCCGCTGCTTTTGACGTCACACGATATCGTGCAGGATTCACAGTTTCGCGGCCTTCCTGGCATCACGAAGAAACTCGCTCTCGGCGCTGCGCTGCGGATGAGCGCCCGGGTGAACGTCGTGGGAAACGACGCGGGAGAGAACTTGCGGTCGTACTTCCCGCGGGCGTGTTCCCCGGGCAAGATGTCCGTCATCCTGAACGGAATCGACGTCGAGCGGTTTTCATCGCCGGAAAGGCGCGATTTGCGAGGCGAGATAGAGGCGGGGAGTGACGTCCTGCTGCTGGGATTCTTCGGGCGCTTCATGGCCCAGAAGGGCTTCAAATACGTTCGGGAAATGCTGCATAAGCATCGCGGCCGCGTGCAAGCGACCGTGCACGTGGTGTGCTTCGGATGGGGCGGTTTCATCAGGGAGGAGCAGGCGGAGATCGCCCGGCTCGGTTTGAGCGGCTGCTTTTCGTTCATGCCGGCGACCCATGACATGCCGGCCGCGCTCCGGGGTTGCGACGCCGTCCTAATGCCCTCCCTGTGGGAAGCGATGCCGCTTCTCGCCATGGAAGCCTTCGTCGCCGGTGTCCCATTGATCGCAAGCACGTGCATCGGGTTGCGTGAGGCATGCGCGGGGTCTCCGGCGTTGACGTGCGCTCCCGCGGATAGCCAGTCGATCGTGGAGGCAGTGAACCGCTTCGTGAGTGGGCGGGCGGAGCACGAGGAGGCAGCGAAGGGTTACCGGAGCGAGGCCATGCGAAGGTTCGATCGCAGGGTCACCGCAGCGGCATTGCGGGAACTCTACGACCGCACGGCGCATCGGGAGCAAGGCGCGGCATGATACGCAGGCTGCTCGTCAATACCGGCAGTAACTACGCGATCCTCCTGATGAGGATCGGCATCACGTTCTTCCTGACGCCCCTCTATGTCAAATACCTGGGCGTCTATAACTTCGGGATCTGGGAACTCGTCGTGGCAACGCTCGGATACACTGGGCTGCTGGACCTGGGCCTCGGTTTCTCGATATCCAGATTCATTGCCAAATACAGGGCTGAAGACGATCACCACGGGCTCCTGGTGGTCTTCAACACGGTCACGGCCTTCCTGTCGTCCATCGGCCTGGTTCTCGCAGTGGTGACGCTGTGCATTGCCGTCTGGTGCCCCTGGATTCTCGGCGGGAGTGCAGGACGGGATCAATCGTATGCGGTCTTCCTGGCCATCATGTCTGCCCAGGTATTCATTACCTTCCCCGGAATAGTAGCGGTGGGCTGCCTCGAGGGCTATCAGGTCTACTATGTGAAGAATCTGCTGACGTTCCTCGACGCCTTCGTAGTGCTGACCATCACCCTTGTCTTCATCAGCAGGACAAATGCGCTCCTTCTGCTCGCCTTTACGAGCACCCTCAGTCTGATCTGGAAGTACGTCGCGTATCTGATACTCCTGAGGAGGGACCGGCATTATCCACTATACTTCGGCAGGCGGTATTTATCCGGGTCGACGCTGCGGTCTCTTCTCGGCTTCGGAATCAAGGGATTTATCCAGGGCGTCTCGTACCAGATACAGTCTCGCAGTGGCGTATTCATCGTAGGGTTTTTTCTCGGCGCGGCGAGCGTCCCTCTCTTCACGATCCCTTCGAACTTGGCTGCATACCTGTCAAACATCACCGAAACGGGTAGCACGGCGTTCATGCCGCTCTTCTCAGGCTCGAGGCGCAAGGCAGGCGTGGGGAGATTCTTCCCCTGTATCTATTCGCGAGCAAAGTGCTTGTGGGTGTCATAGTCTTGATGTCGATCGGGCTGCTGCTGCTAGGACCTGATTTCATAGCGATCTGGGTGGGATCTCAATTCCGCAACTCCGCAAGTCAGCTGCTGCCGTACCTGGTCGTCAGCACGACCCTGGCATACATCAACCCCTTCGGTCCGCGGTTCCTTATGGCACTGGGTCGGCACGGCATTTACGCCAAGGTGGCCCCGGCTGCCCTCGCGATAAACGTTATTCTTTCGGTGACTCTCGTCGGCAAGTTCGGCATGCGCGGCATCGTCGCCGCAGTAATAATCGCGGCCCTGCTCGTTTCGGGCACCGCATTGCGACTCTGTTGCAGACTTCTTCACATTTCCGTCGCCGCCTATCTGCGACAAACCGTTATGCCATTGATCGTGCCGGGGCTCTGCATGGCTGTGGCGCTACTGGTCCTGAAGCAACTCATGGTCGTGCGGGGCTTTTCCGGCGTGTTTGGCCTCGCCATCCTGGGCACGGTGGTTTATATGGTGATGTTCCTCGCCGCCGCGCTGTCACGATCCGAGCGAGACAAGCTGTTGCGGCTCCTGGGGCGGCAGCCCGCGCAGAGCGGCGCCGGATGATCTGAACATGTGCGGCATAGCGGGAATTTTCAGGGCGAGATATTCGGAGCCCGAGCTGCAGGAGGAGATCAGGCGGATGACGGCCACGCTCGTACACCGCGGCCCGGACTCCGATGGAATCGCGGTCAGGGGAGGCGAGATGCTCGCGCTGGGCCACAGAAGGCTGGCGATTCAGGACCTGAGCGATGCCGGCGCGCAGCCCATGTCCTCCCCCTCGGGCCGCTACCTCATGGTATTCAACGGCGAGATCTACAACGTACCCGAGCTCAAATCGAGGCTGTCCGCGGGCGTGCAATGGCGTGGACACTCCGACACCGAGGTGCTGCTGGCCGCCTTTGAGCGGTTGGGCATCCTGCAGACGATCGGATTGACCGTCGGCATGTTTGCCCTGGCGGTGTACGATGGCCTGGAGCGCAAGCTGCACCTCATCCGCGATCGGTTCGGCGAAAAGCCCCTCTATTATGCAAAGCATCGCAGCGGTCTTGTCTTTGCGTCGGAACTCAAGGGGCTGCTCGCACTCGGGGACCTGCAGCGGCGCATTTGTCCGGACGCCGTCGTGCTGCTGCTCAAGCACAACTACATCCCCGGGCCGTATACGATTCTCGAGGGCGTCCGGAGGTTGATGCCGGGCACCATGATCACCGTCGCGGCCGATGAGACGCGATCTGCTCAAGAGGAGCGTTATTGGGACCCCGCGGCGGTCGTCGGCCGCTGCGCCGCTAGTCGTGCCACAAAGGGTTCTTTCGAGGACGCCGCGGAGGAGCGAGGGAAAAGTTGCGGCAGAGTGTGCGCGGGCAGTTGATTTCGGATGTCTCGATAGGCGCTTTTCTCTCCGGCGGCGTCGATTCCTCGCTCATTTGCGCCATCATGCAGGAACAGTCGGCGGCGCAAGTGAACACCTACACGATCGGCTTTCAGGAGCCGGAGTTCAACGAGGCCGAATTCGCGCGGCAGGTGGCGCGCCACATCGGGACGAATCATACCGAGTACTATGTCAGCGCGAAGGATGCGCTCGGCCTGGTGGATAAACTGCCGGCCATATTCGACGAGCCTTTTGCGGACTCATCGCAACTTCCCACGCTGCTGCTCACGCGCATGGTGAGCCGGGATGTGAAGGTGGCTTTGTCGGGTGACGCCGGTGACGAGCTGTTCGCGGGCTATTCGCGGTACGCAGAATTCGCGCGGCGCCGAACGATGCCCGGAATGGGGCTGCTTTCCAAAGGGTTGTTGCGCTCGGCCGAGAATGGATCGGCCCTCAGATGCACCGGGCTCGCGCTCGCGAGAATGCTGAGTGCGGTTCATCGGCTGCCAGCTTGGGTCGTCGAGGACAAAGTGATCCGGCGATTGGTTGGGGGCAGCGACGATCTCCCCAGGATGTATCAGTATCTCGTCGGGATTTGGAGCGACCCGGCGAGCCTCACCGCCAGCTTCCTGACGCCACCCTATGCGCTCACCGGCAACATTGCGAGCGTCGAGCAAGCTGATGAATATCGCGCAATGATGCTGCTGGACGTGTACAGCTACTTGCCGGACGACATACTCGTAAAGGTCGACAGGGCGGCGATGTGTTACAGCCTGGAGACCAGAGCGCCGTTCCTCGATCATCGGGTGTACGAATACTCGGCCACGCTACCGACGGAACACCTGGTGGACGAGACCGGGAGGGGCAAGCGGATTCTGCGACATCTTCTTCACGAATATGTGCCGCAGAGTCTCGTGGATCGGCCCAAGGCCGGATTTGCCGCGCCGCTCGCTAAATGGCTCAGGGAGGATCTGGCCGACTGGGCGGAATCCCTTATTTATGGCCCGGAGTTGATGGAACAAACCTTCATCGACTCGGCCCGAGCGGCGGACATCTGGCGTCTGCACAGGGAGGGCAGGGCCGATTATTCGTTTCACTTGTGGGGTCTGCTGCAGCTATGCGCCTGGCAGCGGATGTACGGCGTACGCTGGTGAAGGCCCGAGCGTATGCGTTGTGATGTGAGAGCGAGTACATGCAGCGAATAGGCGTCCTTGATACTTCGATCGCCACTCAAAATACAGGCGATCTGATCATCATGGAGGCCGCCAGGGAGGTTCTCGAGGAACTCCTGATCGACCGGCAGCTCATCTACTTTCCGTCCCATGAGGGCTTGTCCGCGTATGGAAGGAAGCTGCAGCGGCTCGTGAGCCTCAATATCGCATGTGGAACCAATCTGCTTCATTCCCATATGGGGCTGGTGCACCAGTGGAGGATAGGCATATGGGATGCGTTCTCCTTCAGCAGGACCGTGCTGATGGGCGTCGGATGGCGCAGTCATAAGCGCCGGAAGACCGACTCATACACGCGCTGGCTGTTGCGGCGCGTCCTCAGCCTCGACCACGTTCACTCGGTCAGAGACTCGTATGCGGAGAGCAAGCTCAGGGAGTTGGGTTTCGAGCGAGTCTTGAACACGGGTTGCCATACCACGTGGGTGCTTACGGAAGCTCATTGTGCCGCGATTCCCCGCGGCCGAGGCCAGGAGGCGGTCGTCGTGCTGACCGACTACAGCCCGGACCGGGAACGTGATGGGCTGTTGCTGGATCTTTGTTTAAAAATGTATAAAAAGGTGCACTTCTGGTGTCAGGGAACGGGCGATCTTGCGTATCTTCAGGACCTCGGATATGGAAATCGCGTCGAGCTCGTGCCACCGAGCCTTGCGGCATACAGGAGGCTCTTGGCCGATGGGCAGCGCTCCCTAGACTATGTCGGGACGCGGCTTCACGGCGGCATTTATGCGCTGCGGCACAAGCGGCGTAGCGTCATCGTCGGTGTGGACCACCGCGCGAATGAGATGGCGCGCGACCTGAGCCTTCCGGTTATCGATCGATATGCCCAGCCGCGAGACCTCGAGGAGATGATTGGCGGTGACCTCACGGTCAAGGTCAGGCTTCCGCTGGAGAAGATCCAGGAATGGAAGCGCCAATTCGCGAGCGGGTATGCCGGTATGTCATGATCCGCGCCCATGCCGTTTCAGCAGCTGAAGACATTCGGATTCAATTCATCGCGGGTACGTCTGTATTGGGAAAACGAGAGCTTTGCCAGGTCGATCCCGCCGGGTTCCATGGTGCTCGATGCGGGCGCCGGCAACGCTCCATACAAGCATCTGGTATCTCACACCAATTATGAGTCGGCGGACTTCGAGAAGCTGGAGAGGGCATACGCGGAACAGACGTTTGTATGTGATCTGAAGGAGATACCCGTCGAGGATGCCCGATATGACTTCGTGCTGTTCAATCAGGTCATGGAGCACCTGCCCGACCCGCGCCTGGTGTTGAAGGAATTGTTCAGGGTCATGAAGCCCGGCGCCCGGCTGATCTACTCGGGTCCCCTCTTTTATGAAGAGCACGAGCAGCCGTACGACTTCTTCCGCTATACGTCCCTCGGCGTGCGTCTGCTTTTTCAGGAGGCGGGCTTCGCGGTCCAGCGGCTCGACTGGCTGGAGGGATACTTCGGCACCGTCGCCTATCAGATGAGTCGGATGGCGCGGTACCTCCCCGGTCGTCCTTCGTCGATAGCGCGAGGAATCGCGGGTCTCGTCCTCTCTCCCGTGATGGTATTGCTGAAACTGCAGATGATGGTGCTCAGCGTGCTGTTCCATTGGCTGGAAACACGGACGAAGTTCACTGGCGGCGGATATCCGAAGAATTACGTGGCAGTCGTCATAAAGCCGGCCTGAGCGGGCGGAAGTGGCCGCCATGCCCTATCGGCGCTTCGGTTCCACCGGGCTGGGGGTGTCGGAGATCGGATTTGGCGGCTGGGCCATCGGCGGCGCGGCGTACGGCGCAGTCGATCGGCAGGACGTCCTCCGTGCCCTGGCGCGAGCCGAGGAGCTCGGGTGTAATGTGGTCGACACCGCGATGGTATATGGGGACTCCGAGGTCTTGTTGGGGGAGTTCCTGCGGGGTAGGCGGAGCCGCTGGATCGTCGCGACCAAATACTCCTATCAGCCGGCCGGTCTGACCGCCACCGTCGAGGAGCAACTCATGCGCCTCGGGACGGATGTGATCGATTACTACCAGCTGCACGCGCTGCCGAAGAATGCGCGAGTCTATAAGGAGCTTCGGGGACTGAAGATGAAGAGCGCAGGCAAGATACGATTCGTGGGAGCGTCGGTTTACTCGGCAAGTGACATCGACCAGGTGATCGATCGCTGCGCGCTGGACGGCCTCCAGCTGCCCTTCAGCCTGCTGGATCCTGATCCGTTTCTGCGCCGTGCCTCGCGGCTGCGGCAGAGCGGCTTGGCCGTGCTCGTTCGCTCCACCCTCAAGGAAGGCTTTCTGACGGGCAAGTTCGAACCCGATGCGACCTTCCCAGGACGAGACGATCAGCGCCATGCCTGGAGCGTCGCGCGCATCGCCAGGACCGTCGGCCAAGTCGAGCGATTCCGCTTCCTCGAGGCGAAATCAGGCTCGATGTTGCGGGCCGCGGTGGCCTATCCGCTCTCCTTCCGTGATGTCTCCACGGTATTGGTCGGTACCAGGACAGCCGCGCAGGCGGAGATCAACTTCGGGCAGCTGCCTGGTTCCCGCCTGGACGCGGCTGAACTTGCCCGCATTCCTGCAGTACAAGATGAGATGGTCGGTGGGCGACGCGCTTTCAGGGCGCTCGCCCGGCGGCTGCTTGGGCGTGACTGAAAGCGTTATTCGATTTTGGAGCGTGGCCCCTGCAAGGTGAGGAGCAGCCGCTTCTGCACTTTGCCATTCTCACTTCGCGGCAGGCTGTCAGTGAACACCACCTGCGCGGGCACCATGTGGCCCTCGAGAAATTGCGCGCTGCGGGCACGGATATCTTCCGCGGTGAGCCCCGCCAGCGGGTCGGCGACGACATAGGCGCGAATCGCCTCCCCGAGCGGCCCGTCGGGGACCCCGATCACGGCCGCCTCCCGCACGCCGGGGATGCGCAGCAGAGCGCTCTCGACCTCCATCGGGCTCACCTTCCAGCCGCGGGCTTTGATGATGTCGTCGGTCCGTCCGACGAAGTAGAGGAAGCCATCCGCATCCATCTTGAAGAGGTCCTGAGTGCACAGCACCCGCTCGCCGGGAACTTTGCCGGGCCGCAGCATGTGCTCCGTCAGGTCCGGGCGGTTCCAATAGCCGGCCATGACATGCGGTCCTCTGACGTAGAGCATCCCGGATTTCCCCGGGGCCGCCGGCGCGCCGCCGGGAGTCAGAATGTAGACTTCCGTGCCCGGGATGGCCTTACCCACCGAGCCCGGCCTGGTGTCGATGCAGCTCGGGCTCGAGATAGCTGACGCGTTTGCATTCCGTGAGGCCGTACATCTTGTAGATGAGCGCGCTCGGGAACATCGCGCGCAGGCCGGGGACGAGCTCGTCCGGAAGCGCGGCGGCTGTGTTGGTTACCCGGGCGACCGATGGGAACGACAGGGGAGAGCGCTGATGGGCGGCCAGCATGGACGCGAACATCGTCGGCACGCCTGGAAACACCGTCACCCGCTCATCGCGAACCCGGGCGTATACCTGCGCCGGGTAGGTGAACGAGCGCTCGAGCACCAGAGTCGCGCCCAGCGCGACCGACATCAGGAGCTGATACAGGCCGTAATCGAACGACAGCGGCAGTGCACAGAGGATCTTCTCGTCGGCGGTCAGGCGCAGGTACTCGATCAGGGCGCCGACGGCGAACACCATGGATTGGTGTGTCTGCATGACACCCTTGGGTGTGCCCGTGCTCCCCGAGGTATAGATGATCGCGGCGAGATCGAGCGGGATGGCGCCTTCCCCCGGCGCGGGCGGACGGCCCGCAGCCGCGGCGTGCTCGAAGGATTCGATGCCGGTCCCCTGCGGAGCGCGGCCCGAGCAGATCAGCGCCGGGACAGGCTCGAGTCGCGCGCGGGCGGGTCCGAAGACGTGCGCGAGATGACCCGCGGCCACCAGCACCCGTGCACCGCTGTCGCGCAGGATGAACTCGAGCTTCTCCTGCTTCGTCTGCGGGTTGATGAGGACGAAGGCAGCGCCCGAAATGAGCGCGGCGTAGATCGACACGACGCAGGGCCAGGAGTTGTCGAGGAAGATCGCGACCCGGTCGCCGCGGCGTACGCCGTGACTGCAGAGCGCGCCGGCCAATCGCTGCGCGCAATCCAGGAGCTCCCCGAAGGTGTGGGAGCGTCCGTCGGCCAGCACGGCGATGCGGTCGCGCTCCGCGGGGGCGCTGCCTTGCTGGATCAGCCCAGCGTGCAGCAGCCGTCTCGGCGCCGAAGGTTTTGGCGGTGCTGAGGTTCCGAGAGTGTCCGGCATGACTCCAGAGCTTATACTAGACTCAAAAAGGGTGGACTGTAGCCATGAAGCTATGCGCCGAGATCAAGGAATTCATCGTCAGGAATTACCTGCTGTCCCGGGACACGTCTCTTCTCGGCGATTCGGAGTCGCTGACCGAGCGGGGTATCCTCGACTCGACCGGCGCGCTCGAGCTCGTCCTGCATCTCGAAGAGCGATACGGCATCAAAGTCCAGGATGAGGAGCTGCACCCCGACAATCTCGACTCGGTCGCCAAGATCGCGGCTTTCATCGAGCGCAAACGTGTCTGAGAGCTGAGCCCAGGTGTGCGGAATCGCCGGAGCGCTGGTAGTGGACGGGCAGGCATCTCTGCCCGATCTCGCGGCCATGATCGCGGCTCTGCGCCACCGCGGTCCCGATGGAGCCAAGGTGATGGCGCGCGAGCAGTGCGCGCTCGCGTGCGCGCGGCTCAGCATCATAGATCTCGAGACCGGAATGCAGCCAATCGCCAACGAGGACGAGTCCGTATGGACAGTTCTCAACGGCGAGATCTTCAACTTCGTCGAGCTTCGTGCCGAGCTCGAAGCGCTCGGCCACCGGTTCCGGACCCGCTCCGACACGGAGGTGATAGTCCATGCCTACGAGGAATATGGTGAATCCTTCGTAGCGCGCTTGAATGGTCACTTCGCGCTCGCGCTCTGGGATATACGGCGCAGCCGTCTCGTGCTGGCGCGCGACCGCGTTGGCGTGCGCCCCCTGTTCTATACGCGTGCGCGGGGGCTGTTGTTGTTCGCGTCCGAGGTCAAGGCCATATTTGCCGTGGCGCCTCAGATGGCCGCACTCGATGAGCGAGGGCTCACGCAGGTGTTCACCTTCTGGGGGACAGTAGGTCAGCGCACCGTATTCAAGGACGTCCAGAGTCTTCCTCCAGGGCATCTATTGGTCGTGGAGGATCGTGTCGAGCGGCTGGAGCGCTACTGGGACTGGACCTTTGCGGCAGGACGCGGCCGCAGCGACCTGACGGTGGCGGAGGCCGCCGAAGCCCTGCGCGCACTGTTGACCGATGCCGTTCGTTTGCAGCTGCGCGCGGATGTGCCGGTGGGCGCGTATCTGAGCGGCGGGCTCGATTCGTCCGGTATAGCGGCGCTGGCCGCCGCGGCCGGCGGAAAGTTGCGGCGGACTTTTTCGATTACTTTCGACGACCCGGAATTCGACGAGAGCGGGTTCCAGCGCCAGATGGCCGCGCATCTGGGCGTGGAGCACATCGCCGTGCGCTGCAGCCAGCGGGACATCGGCAACGCGTTACCCGAAGTGATCTGGCACACGGAGACGCCGCTCCTGCGCACCGCGCCGGCGCCCCTGATGCTGCTGTCGGAGCATGCGCGCGCCAACGGCTGCAAGGTGGTGCTGACGGGGGAGGGGGCCGACGAGCTCTTCGGCGGCTACGATCTGTTCAAGGAAGGCAAGATCCGCCGCTTCTGGGCGCGCCAGCCCCGCTCGCACGGGCGCCCGCTGCTGCTCGCGCGGCTCTATCCGTATCTCGCCCACTCGCCGGTCGCGCGGCGGCACTTCGCGCAGCCGTTCTTCGGCCAGCGGCTGCAGGAGCTCGACAATCCCTTCTACGCGCATCTGACGCGCTGGGTGACGGCACGCGGCATCTTCAGACTGCTGTCAGCGGATTTTCGCGCCGTGCTCGAGCGCTCGCGCCCCGAGGAGGATCTCGCCGCCGAGCTCCCCCCGGGCTTCGCGGGCTGGGAGCCGCTCGCACGCGATCAGTACGTCGAGGTCAAGACGCTGCTGCAAGGCTATCTGCTTTCTTCCCAGGGCGATCGCGTGTCGATGGCGCACTCGGTCGAGGGCCGCCTGCCATACCTCGATCACCGCGTGATCGAGTTCGTCAACTCCCTGAGCGCGCGCTACAAGCTGCGCGGACTTCGTGAGAAGGTGTTGCTGCGCGAGGCATTGGACGGGCTCGTGCCGCAGCCCATTCTGCAGCGCGCGAAGCAGCCCTACCGCGCCCCGGATTCACAGTGCTTCTTCGAGGCAGGCAAAGCGCTGCCGTACGTGGAGGAGCTGACGTCGGCCGCCAATCTGCGGCGCACGGGATACTTCGACCCGGAGGCCGTGGGACACCTGCTGCACAAATGCCGGTCGGGCCGTGCGCTCGGGGCCGCCGACAACATGGCATTCGTCGGCATGCTCTCCACCCTGTTGCTGCACGAGCATTTCCTGTGAAACTGAGCTGGAGCGTTCTCGACCTGGACCCGCAGGCAGAGATCGAGCGGATCTGCGATGGACTGCGCGATGGCATTGCGCGCGTGCTGCACAAGAGAGGTGCGGTCGTCGCGATCTCGGGCGGCGTCGACAGCGCCGTCTGCGCGGCGCTTGCCGCAAAGGCTCTCGGCGCGGACCGGGTCCTGGGTCTGATCCTGCCGGAGCGCGAGTCCGCGTCCGCAAGCTCCGAGCGAGCGAGATCGCTGGCTGCGCAGCTGGGCATCGCGCACATCGAGGAGGACATCACCCCGACGCTCGAGGCCCTGGGCTGTTATCGCTGGCGGGATGCGGCTGCCAAGCGTGTCATGCCCGCCTACGGCCCTGGCTGGCGGATGAAGATTGCCCTGGCCGGGGGGCTCGAGGGCCGCATCAATCACTTCCGCCTCATCGCGGCGGAGCCGGGCGGCGCCCGCCACGAGGCGCGGCTGGCTCTGCCCGAATACCTGGAGATCGTCGCCGCCACCAGCTTCAAGCAACGCGTCCGCAAGACACTCGAGTACTTCCATGCGGACCGGCTGAATTACGCCGTCGTCGGCACACCCAACCGGCTCGAGTACGACCAGGGATTTTTCGTCAAAAACGGCGACGGCGCGGCCGACATCAAGCCCATCGCCCACCTCTACAAGTCCCAGGTCTACGCGCTCGCCGCCTGCCTGGGGCTCCCCGCCGCAATTGCCGCCGCGCCGCCGGCCGCCGATACGTACAGCCTGCCGCAAGGCCAGGACGAGCTCTATTTCGCACTGCCTTTCAGGGAGATGGATCTGGCCCTCTGGGCGCTGGCGCATGGCGTCGCGGCCGGCGAGCTCGCCGCGGCTCTGGGCACCACGGAGGAGAGGGCCCGGCACATCTATCGGGACATCCGTGCCAAGCGTCGTGCGACGGAATATCTGCACCGCCGGCCGCTCCTCCTGGGCGCCATGCCCGAGGTCGAGTCGGCTGCCAAAAACTGAGACGTGGCGTCTTGCCGGAGCTCTGCCATTTGTGCCAAAGTGTCGTCAAAGAGCGACGAACAAGCAAGCAATAAGCGATCAACAAGCAGGACCGAGGACAGCGGCCGGTGGGCCCGTCACCGGACTCGACCTCCACGAGCCAGAGATGCGATTCCGCTTACTCGGACAACATCTGCACTCCCCGATCGCGGTGCTCTCGATCGTGGAGGCACTCATGTTCGTTGCCGCGCTCTACGCCGCGGTGCTCGCCCGCTTCCATGTCGATTCCGGCTCGCTGCCCGATCTGCAGGCGCTACCCGGCGCGGTATGGCCGCGCGCGGCGCTGTTCAGCGGCGTCATGGTGACTTGTCTGTTGGCATTCGGTCTCTACAGCACTCGCCAGCGGGCGCGGCTCGCGGGCATCGCTTTGCGTGTTGGCATGGCGTTGGTGACGGGGTTCGCGATCACGGCGACTCTGTTCTACATCGTGCCGGCGCTGTGGATGGGCCGCGCAGTGGTCACTCTCGCCGCGATCGGCGGCCTCTGCGGGGTCACGATCTCGCGCGCGGTCTTCTCGCAGCTGGTCGATGAGAATGTCTTCAAGCGCCGCGTGCTCGTCTATGGGGCGGGCGAGGCCGCCGCCGCCATAGCGGGGCTGCGCCGCAGAGCCGACCGGCGCGGCTTCACCCTGACGGGCTTCGTGCCGACGCAGCCGCTCGAGCGCGGGGTGACCGCCGATCGCATCATCGCGCCCGGCAAGAGCCTGGTGCAGCTCTGTCAGGAGCTCGATGTCACGGAAGTGGTGGTGGCGATGGACGATCGCCGCAACGGCTTCCCGATCGCGGAGCTGCTGCAATGCAGACTCGCGGGGATAGATGTCACGGAGCTGTTGACGTTCCTCGAGCGGGAAACGGGCCGTGTACGCCTCGACGTCCTCAATCCCAGCTGGATGATCTTCGGCCACGGGTTCCGGCGCGATCTGCTGCGCCGCATCAGCACCCGCGCGCTCGATCTGGGCTCGAGCCTGCTGGTGCTCGGCCTGGCGTTCCCGGTGATGCTGTTTACCGTGTTGGCCATCAAGCTCGAAGACGGCCTGCGGGCGCCGGTGTTCTATCGTCAGCGCCGCGTCGGCCTCGGCGGACGGATATTCATGTTGCTCAAGTTCCGCAGCATGCGCACGGATGCCGAAAGCGACGGCAAGGCGCGCTGGGCGCAGAAGCGCGACCCCCGCATCACGCGAGTGGGCTCATTCATCAGAAAGACGCGCGTCGACGAGCTGCCGCAGCTTCTCAACGTGGTGCGCGGCGAGATGAGCGTAGTCGGCCCGCGGCCCGAGCGTCCGGAGTTCGTGGGTCACCTCGCGCAAAGCATTCCCTACTACGTCGAGCGGCACTGCGTGAAACCGGGCGTCACCGGCTGGGCGCAGCTCTGCTATCCGTACGGCTCATCGGAAAGGGATGCGCTCGAGAAGCTGCAGTACGACCTCTACTACGTCAAGAACAACACGCTGCTGTTCGATCTCGCGATCCTGCTGCAGACCGTGGAGGTCGTGTTGATGGGCAAGGGCCTGTGAGCGATCGCCGCTAGTACGTCCACTCCCAGAATTCCGGGGGCGGCACGGGGGAGGAGGGCTTGGGCACGGCGAGCGAATAGCGGCCGCGATGAAAGAGCAGCTCCGCCAGATCGGAGTGATCAAAGGCCTCCACCTCGCCCACGAAGATCAGGTGGTCGCCGGCCTCGTGGCGGAAAGCGGTGCGGCAGACGAAGCGCGCCGAGCAGCCTTTGAGCAGCGGCACCTGCCCCGCGGAGCGCTCGACATCGAGTCCCGAAAACTTTTCGGCGCCGCGAGTGGCGAACCGCAGCGACAGCTCCTCCTGGTTCGCGGCAAGCACGTGCACGGCGAAGTGACTGGCCTCGATGAATGCCGGCAGGCTGCGCGAGTTCTTCGCGAGACTCCACAGCACCATGGGTGGATCGAGGGATACGGAATTGAAGCTGTTTGCCGTCAGGCCGACATCGCGTCCCTCGGCGTCGCGGGTCGTGACTATCGTGACCCCGGTGGCGAATACACCCAGCGCGCTGCGGAACCGGCGGGCTCTGGTCTCCCGGTCTTCGCTCATCCTCTCTGCCCCATCCCTGGGTGACTCCGACTATCGGACCGAATCCAGAAGTTCTCCATCCGCTGAGTCGCGGTCGGCTTTGACGCGGGTTCGCCAGACTTCATAGGGGTCCCAACCGGTGGATCTGGGCGCAAGCATGCGCTGCGAGCCGTTGGCTGGGAAGGCCTTGGGTCGGATGTGATGCTCCGGTGGATGGCTCAAAGCCTCCACCTTTCTTTTGAATCTCATGATCGCTCCCGTTACCGGGCTGTTCTTGTCGTCTGGAAACAGCAACAATTATACCTTGAGAAAGTGCGACGGTGCGCCTGATTTTCGAGACGAACCGTTACGCCGCCGTTACAGGCGCTCGCGACCCTGCAAAATCTGCTGGTACAGTCCGGCGTCGAGTCTCTGGTATCGCCCCTGCGAGGGGCTGTCGAAGTAGAGCGCATCGTCCGTCTGGCCTGGATCGAAGCCCTGGACGGCAAGCTCCTGCTTCCTCAGCTTGAAGGTGCCGGTGACATCCAGGGCGGGGACGATCCGCACGAAGAGCGGACGGGCATAATCCGGCAGTCGTACGGCTGCCGCGGCACGGAAGGCGGCGAGATCGAAGTCAGTGCTCACGACCATTGCCGCCATCCCGGCCCGGCCCTCCGTCCCCGACACTGTCACCCCGTACACGGCCACATCGGTGACGCCTGGGCAGCTCGCGAGCGCCGAGGCGACCTCGGTGGTGGAGACGTTCTCCCCCTTCCAGCGAAACGTGTCGCCGAGACGGTCGACGAAGTAATAGAAGCCTTCGCGGTCGCGGCTCATGAGATCGCCGGTCCGGTACCAGGCATCCCCCGGCTCGAAGACGTCGCGCAGTACCTTGCGCCGCGTCGCCTCCGGGTCCGCATAGCCTTCGAATTGCGCGCCGCTGCCGCCCCCCGCGGCGGCGATCCGCCCGATCGCCTCGCCCGGCTCTCCAGGCTCGCAGCGGACGCAGCGACCCTGCGCGTCGCGCACCGGAGCGCCGGATGACTGATCACAGCGAATGAGGGCCACGGGATAGCGGTGCGAGAGAAAGGCCGGAATGCGTCCGATCGAGCCGGGCCGCCCCTCGCAGTTGTAGAGCGAGAAGCTGCCCTCCGTGGCGGCGTAGTACTCGAGAACCTGCGGAATGCCGAACCGGCTCTGGAATGCCTGCCAGACGTCGGCGCGCAAACCGTTGCCGCAGGCGAGCCGCAGCCCGTGCCCGGCCGCCTCGCGCTCGCCGTCGGGGCTGTTCGCCAGGTAGCGGCAGAGCTCGCCGATGTACTGGAAAATCGTGCAACGCTCCGCCCGGACGTCTGCCCAGAAACGGCTGGCCGAGAACCGCTCCCTGATCACCACCGTGCCGCCCCCCACCAGCGTCGCGCCGGTGGCGACCACCCCGCCGACGCTGTGATACATGGGCAGGCAGTCGTACATCCGGTCGGCGGGTGTGATGTCCATGAGGCCGGCGAACCAGTGGCTCCACTGCATCAGCCGGTGGTGGCTGACGAGGGCCGCCTTGGGCAGTCCCGTGGTGCCGGATGTATAGATATAGAGCGCGCGGTCGGCGAGGGACGGCGCCGGGCGCTCGGCAGCGCTCACAGGCTCCGCGGAGCAAGCCTCGATCGCCTGATCGATCCGCGGCAGCGGCGCCTCGCCCGCGCCATGCATCCAACACGGGATGCTGGCCGTGACCGCGGCCGGGCCGGTGAGCAAGCGCTCGCCGAAGCCGGCCCCCGCGATGAGGGCGCGCGGGGAGACGATGCGGACGCAGTGCTGCAGCGCCTCGCCTGTGAGGTGGGTGTTGAGAAGTGCCACGGTGACCCCGGCGCGGGTCAGCCCGAGCCAGGCCGCCATGTAGTCCGGGCAGTTCTCCAGTAGCAGGCAGACGACGCTGCCCGCCTCCAGACCCTGGCAGATCGCCCAGCGGGCATAGCGATTCGCCCGCTGCGCCAGCTCGCGATAGCCGAGGGCTGCCTCCGGTGAGACGAGCGCCGGCGCCGAGCCGAAGCGCGCGGCCAGCTCCTCGATGACTATCGGCAGTGTTCTGCGGGGATTGCGCTCGATCGCGGCGGTGCGCTCCAGCGCCCGCACCCACGCTTTCTTGGCGTCAATAGGCGCTGCGGCGGTCTTTCAGGACCACCCCTATCGTCTTGAGGAGGATCTTGATGTCGAGCCAGGGCGACCAGTGGCGCAGGTATTCGAGGTCGTAGCGCACCCGCTCCGACATCTTCTCGAGGGTCTCCGTTTCGCCGCGCAGGCCATTCACCTGGGCCAGGCCCGTGATGCCCGGCCGCACCTTGTGGCGGATCATGTAACCATTGATGAGCTTACGGTAGAGCTCGTTGTGCGCGATCGCATGCGGCCGCGGCCCCACCAGGCTCATCTTGCCCTGCAGCACGTTGAGCAGCTGCGGCAGCTCATCGAGCGAGGTCTTGCGCAGGAAGGCTCCCACGCGGGTCACCCGCGGGTCGCCCTTGCGCGCCTGGGTGACGACCGCGCCGTCCTCCTGCACCCGCATGGAGCGGAATTTATAGACCTGGATCTCCTCGCCGTCGAGGCCGTATCGCCGCTGCCGGAAGAGTGCCGGACCGCCGGAGGTGAGCCGCACGGCGGCGGCGATGAGCAGCAGCAGCGGCGAGAGCACCAGGAGGCCGAAGCCCGCGATGCCGACATCCATGGCCCGCTTGCAGACCGCGGGCATTCCGTGCAGCGGCGTCTCGCACACCGACAGCGCCGGCATGCCGTTGATCTCGACCAGGCGGCCCTGGATGAGGTCGAACGCGAACGCATCCGGTACGAAGTACACCGAGGCGGTGGTGTCCCGCAGCGCGTTGACCAGCTCGCTCATGCGCGGCACGTTGGCGAGCGGCAGGGCGATGTAGACCACGTTCACGTTGTGCTTGCGGACGTAGTTGGCAACGTCCTTGCAGTGCCCGACCAGTTTGTCGAGATCGAGGACCTTCGCGATGCGGTCGACGCTGCGGAAGTCGAAGTAGCCGAGGAATCCCGTGTGCGGCAGGCGGCGCGCCAGCTCCACGCCGACCTCGTTGACGCCGATGATGATGTAGCGCGGTGCGCCGGTGCCATGGGCGGCGAGCCAGCGCACCCGGTGGCGCAGCGCATGGGTGCCGGTCAGGGCGAGCGGGGTGACGATGAACCAGGTGAGAATGACGCTGTGCTTGAACTCGCCCTGGGCATCGAAGGCGAAGCCCGCCAGCAGGAGGAGGCCGACCATCAGGCCCCACTGCAACAGCACGCGGGTGTAGCTCTTGCCGAAATCCCACTGCACGAAGGTCGGCTCCTCCGCCGCGCCGATGCGGCCGAAGAGCTGGCTCGAGACGATGAAGATGAGGAGTGCCAGCGCACCGAAGGCGGGCGACAGACGCTCCCCGTAGGCGACGTCGCAGCAGAAGAGGGAAAGGACGACGATGATGGGGTCGAGCTGCTTCAGCAGCGCGACCAGTGCTGGCTCGACATTCCCGAGCCTTACCCGGCGGTGTGCGAACGATTCCGAAACCGTCGACATGATTACCCTTCACCTTGCGGCCCCGCGGCCGTCTCACATTCGTGTTGTCGTTGCTTCATCCAGGGGCGCGTATGCCCCAAAAAAGAAGTCACCGCGTTCCGTTCAGCCGCACCGCAATGTCGCCTCACTGTGACAACAATGGCCGGCTTACCGATACGTTTACGCTGACGTGCAACTCTCGTGCCCTTTTTCACTGGACCGGGGCGGGTGGATGCGGGCACGACTCAATGGCGCTTTTCCCGGCTTCCGACGCCGCGGTTGTTCGTTTTCCGCCACGATGCCGCAAGCTTCCGTGCGCCAGCGCGCATCATACTGCAAAGCATACGCGCGATGGCACGGCAAAGTCGTCGCGCGCGGGTGTCGGGAGTTTGAGACATGGCGCACATTTTCAATATCCCCTGAAAAAATAGACACTCGCGGAAAGTCCCCGTGACAGGCCATGTGACAGAATCTGGCGACACTCCGATGTCAGAACGATCACGGTCGCCGGAGCGAGCCAAAAAGCCCGGCGCGGAGTCCGCGGCCCCCGTGGTAGCATGGCGACATTCGGCTGCGGCCATCGGCGGGCGGCCCGGGGAACTTCATCCCGCGCACACCGTTCAGAAATCCTGGCCACCTGAGCCTCGAGCGTAGCCGCTCGCGGCCGATGGCATTCGACATTGAAGTAGAAGTCACATGAAGCAGAAGAATTCCATGGCGCGGATCCTGGGGGGCATTCTCGGCACCCTCTTGTGGGTGTCGGTGGCGCAGGCGCAGAGCCCCGCGGCGACTGCCAACTACATCGTCGGCCCGGGGGACGAGCTCAAGATTTTCGTCTGGCAGAACCCCGACCTCAGCGTCACGGTGCCGGTCCGTCCCGACGGGAAGATCTCCACGCCTCTCAATGAGGACATGGTGGCCGTCGGCAAGACGCCGAGCCAGCTCGCCCATGACATCGAGATGAAGCTCTCGGAATACGTGCGCTCACCGCACGTCAACGTGATCGTGACCAAGCCGGCCAGCCTCTTCAGTCAGGTCAAGGTGATCGGCCAGGTGAAGACGCCGGAGGCAATTGCCTATCACGAGGGCATGACGGTGCTCGATGCCGTGCTTGCAGTCGGCGGACTCACCGAATACGCGTCGGGCAACCGCGCGCGGATCGTCCGCATGGTCGATGGCGCGGAGAAAGACATCCCGGTGCGCCTCGGCGCGCTGGTCAACAGCGGTGACATGTCGCAGAACCTGGCGCTGAAGCCCGGCGACGTGCTCGTCGTCCCCGAAAGCCGGTTCTGAGGCCATGACGACCAAGTTCGATCCCCTTTTCGATGAGCTGCGGGGCGCGTGGCGCTTCCGTTGGGCGGCGGTGCTCGCGGCCGTGGCCGTGGCCACCGTCGGCTGGCTCTTCGTCTTTTCCCTGCCGGACCGGTACGCGGCCCAGGCCGAGGTGTTGGTCGATACCCGCACGGCGCTGAAGCCGGTGCTGCAGGGCCTGGCGACGGACCAGGATGTCAACGTGCAGCTCAACTACGTGCGCCAGGCACTGCTGGCCAGTCCGCAGCTCAAAGAGCTCGCGCAGCAGGTCGGCCTCATGCCGGCCACCGGCCTCGGGCCCGCGGACCAGGAAGCTTTGCTCGATGCGCTGCGCAAGCGCATCGACCTCACCGTGGAGCGCATGCCCGATGATACCGGCAACGGCACTCCCAACGCCGGCAGCACCACCTACGGCGTCACCTATCAGGACACGGAGCGCGCGCGCGCCCTGAAGCTGGTGCGGATGCTGGTGAGCGCCCTCATCAACGAGACGCTGGGCGGCAGCCAGCAGGGCTCGGAGCACGCGCAGGCGTTCCTCAAGGCGCAGATCGCCGATTACGAGAAGCGCCTGCAGGCGGCGGAGGACCGGCTCGCGGCATTCAAGTCGCAGCACGTCGGGCTGCTGACTATGCAGCACGGCGGCCTGTTCGATCAGCTGCAGCATGAGACTCAGGCCATCGAGGACCTCAACACCAGCATGGTCGTGGCGCAGACGCAGCGCGATGCGCTCGAGCGCCAGCTGCATGGCGATGCCGCGGTCACCGCGACCAGTGCCAGCCCGGTGGTGGGCCCGAACGGTGTCATGGTCGGCGGCGATACGGTGTCGCAGATCGAGCTGGTGCAGGGGCGCCTCAATCAGCTGCTCCTCAAGTACACCGACAGGTATCCCGACGTCATCGCCGCGAAAGAGCAGCTCGCCGCGCTGCAACGCAGGCGGTCCGAGGAAATCGCCGCCCTGCGGCGGGGCGATGTCAATGCCGCGGCGCTGAGCGGCGCCAGCGCCAACCCCGTGTACCAGAGCATCCTGCTCGCCCGCAACAAGGTCGATGTCACCATCGCGGAGCTGCGCGCGGAGCTGAAAGAGCACCAGCAGAAAGCGAACGAGCTGAGCCATCTTCTCAACACCACGCCGGAGCTCGAGGCGCAGTACGCCCAATTGACCCGCGACTACGACATCAACAAGAAGCAGTACACGGCGCTGCTCGCGAGCTACGACAAGGCGCGTCTCGGCGAGCAGGCCGGCAATGCGGGCGCGGTGCGCTTCGAGCTGGTGCAGCCGCCGGCCGTGAGCTATCTGCCCGTATGGCCGCAGCGAACGAAGCTTCTCACCGTGGTGCTGATCCTCGCGCTGGGGGCGGGCGGCATACTCGCCTACGCCCTGAGTCAGCTGCGCCCGGTCGTCGGCTCGCCGACGGCGCTGCGGCAGCTGACCGGCGTCCCGGTGGTGGCCGTCGTCGGCCGCGCATTTCCGACGCGCGAGGCACTGATTGCCCGTAGTCAGATCAGGCGGTTCTCGATCGCCGTCGTCTGCCTGATCATCGGATTCGTAATCGTCGTGGTGCTGAGCCACTTCGGCATCAGGTTGGGCGCCATGGCGCCGACGGTGAGCGCATGAGCATCATAGAGAACGCACTCGAAAGAGTACGGCGGACGGCCCTCACCGCGACCAGCGCGGCGCCCGCCAGCGTGCAAGTGCCGGAAGTGCACCCGGAGCCCGACGCCTCGCCGCAGCAGCGCATCGCTATCGACTTCAACCTGCTGCGCGCTCAGGGCGAGCTGCCTGAGGCGGGTCTCGAGCGGCGGTTTGCCGACTATTATCGCGAGATCAAGCGCCCGCTCGTCCAGGCCATGCTCGCCGGCGATGCGCGCCCTGAATCGCGGCTGGTCCTGGTCACCAGCGCGCTGCCCGGCGAGGGGAAGAGCTTCACGGCGCTCAATCTCGCGCTCAGCGTGGCACGCGAGCGCGACGTATCGGTGCTGCTCGTGGACGCCGACCTTCCGAAGGGTCACCTGAGCCGCACCTTCGGCTTGCAGGGCGTCCCGGGGTTGCTCGATGCGCTGGCGGACGAATCGGTCGAGGTCGACTCGCTCGTCGTCGGCACCGATATCAGAGGTCTCGAGATCCTGCCCGCCGGAAAGGCCATCGAGGGAGCGGCGGAGCTCATCGCCAGCGCCCGCATGAGCCAGATCGCGACGCGGCTCGCACGCCATCCGCGCCGCCTGGTGCTGCTCGACTCGCCGCCGCTTCTCGCCTCCAGCGAGGCGCGGGCGCTGAAGCAGACTCCCGGACGGATCCTCATCGTCACGCGAGCCGGCCGGACTCCCCGCCAGGCGCTGCTCGATGCCATCGCCCTCATCGATAAAACCAAACTGCATGGCCTGGTGCTCAATGATGCTTACGCCTCGGACGGAGAAGGCTACTACACGAATTACGGCTACGCGGGTTACGGCGCGCCGCAGCGGTAGGACGCGGATCCTGATCAGGCAGCTCGTACTCGCGGCGCTCGCAGTCGCCGCGCCGGCCCTGTGCCTCGCCCAAGCGGCGGGCGAGGATACGACGGCGTCGGGTCAAGGGCTCCCCAATGTGAGCAGCTCGGGCGGAGCGATACTGCCGGGCGCCACTCTGCCCGGGGAGACTCCGGAGCTGAGCCAGGAGCCTCCCGAGTTCGCCCGCTACGGAATCGCCGCCGGCATCGGTGAAACCGACAACGTCAATCTCTCATCGACGGATCCGAAGTCGCAGACCATTGCCGCGGCCGACCTCGATTTCGATCTCAAGCGTACCGGCTCGCGCCTCGACGCGTCGGGCATCGGCAACTTCACCGATCTCTATTACCTCCAGGGCGCGTACAGCAATCAGGTCCTCGGGCGCTTCGACGGCCTCGCCACCGCGAAGCTCTGGGCCGATCGGCTGAAGTGGGTGGTCGCCGATGACTATGGCGAGATGCAGATCGATCCCTTCTCGGCCCTGACACCCTCGAACCTGCAGCGGGTGAACGTCTTCACCACGGGGCCGGATCTCACGCTGCGCCCGAGTTACTCGACCTTCATCAACGTCGATGCCCGATATACCCAGAACACCTATCAGTCGAGCCCGTTCGACGGCCACGATCTGCTCGGCTCGGCGGCGCTCGGCCGGCAGCTCTCGGAGCTCGCGAGCCTCGCGCTCGTGGTGCAGGCCGAGGAGCTGCGCTTCGACAACACGATCGTGAACACGAATTTCGATCGGCGGGCGGCCTACGGGCGGTATGTCATCAAGGGCGCGCGCACCTCTATCGACGCCCAGCTCGGAGTGACGCAGGCGAACGATGTCGGCTCCTCGTGGAGGACGAGCCCGCTCCTGCGCCTGCTGCTGACGCGACAGATCTCTCCGTTCTCGATCGTGACCCTCACGGGCGGCAGGGAATTCACCGACGCGGCGGGCAGCTTCACCAGCCTGACGAGCAGCGCCGGCGGCGGCATCGTCGTGGCGCCGGTTACCCAGACCACCGCCAACTATCAGCGCACCTACGCGTCGGCGGGCTGGGAGTTCTCGCGGCTGCGCACGAGTTTCGGCTTCAGCGGCGAGTGGGAGCGTGACAACTACGATCTTCAGTCCGTCTTCGATGTCACGCGCGCGGAGCTGGGATTGAACCTGGCAAGGGCGATCACCGCGAAACTGTCGCTGAACGTCGCCGGAACGGTCGATCGCTACGATTATCTCAATCAGGGCTTCACCGACAAGTTCGGCACGGTGGGCGGCGGCTTCTCCTATCAGCCGGGCCGGTGGGTCATCATCTACGCGCGCTATGACCACACCTTCCGCCGCTCGTCCGGCAGCCCGAGCCTGCTGATCGGTGGCGGCGGGTATGACGAGAACCGCGCCTTCATCATGGTCGGCTACCGGCCGCATTCCGCGGGCGAGGAGGGGCAGGGCGGCGCGCCCGGACCGGAAGGCGCCCCCTGAGCCGGTCAGTCGACGTTGACGGCGATCTCTCCGGAGAGCGGGCTCGAGACCTGCTGCGCGTTGTAGGCCGAGATCGCGAAGTAATAGGTTCCGGGCGGGAAGCTGCCGTCGCTCACGATGTAGGAAGTCTGCGTCGGGCTGGTGATCTCGATGCTGCCGGTGTAGTCCTCTGAGGAGGTACCGTAGTGCAGGGTGTAGCCGGCGAGATTGGTGAGGGAGGTACCGTTGCTGTTCTGCGTGGGCGCTTTCCAGGAGAGCGTGACCGCTTTGCTGGTCGGTGTGGAAGTCGTGCCCGCCGTGGCGACGGAGCTGGTGTACTCGTTGCCGGTGGCTGCCGAGCCGACTGAGCTGCTCGAGCCGCCGCACGCGGCGAGGCCCGCACCCATGAGCACCGCGAGCGCCAGTTGCGCCAGGCGCGGGGATCCTAGTCCCGGAAATCTCATCTGCACGCTTCTCCCGCCAAGTGTCCGCTCGCGGTAGTGCAGGGACCATGCCAGAAATGTAAGTCACTGTTTCAGAACAGAAAATTGTCCTTGACGCGGCCCGCGCCGAGAGCGGTGGCGGAGCGCTGTCGGGCGGCACCGACGGGCACGGCGACATAAGGCCCTTCAGGAGTGGCTAAGCCACTGATTCTTCTTGTAATTTCCAATGTCTCGCTTTCGCGACATGAGCGCCCGTCCGGCAGTGCGTTCGTGTCAATCTGCGTCGTCGCCGGCCGACTCGAGGTCACGCCGACGGCCGAGCGCGTTCCAACATTGTGACGCCGCACACGAAGAGCGGCGCCGCGGCTTACTGCAGCCGTCGCTCTGCGTATACACTCTGCCGAGGGGTTGTGGTGGCTTCCGGTCGCGCACAACAGACGTAGAACATAAGACGTGCCATCCGGGCACGCTCGACACTACAAGGTAGTCAGCGCCATGGCGGTGAGATCCACCATTACCAGTCTCTTCCAGGATGTCGCCCGGGAGCAGCAGCGCCAGCTCGCGCCGCTCACCGATGACCTGAAGCTCCTGCAATGCGGACTCGATTCGCTGAGCTTCGCGCTCATCGTGGCGCGTCTCGAGGATGCGCTCGGGTACGACCCGTTCGACACTGCGGAGAGCTTCCCCGTCACCTTCGGGGATTTCGTCAGGCTGTACGAAGCCCGCGCGGCCTAGGACCATGGCTCTCTGGGACTCCGTCGTCGGCGCCGCCGCGGCACGCGGCGGTGCGCTGATCGGTCCTGGGCGAGAGGTGCCGCTCGCCGCGCTCGCGCGCGCCTCGTGTCTCGCCGGCCGCCTCGATGCCCTGCGCGGGCGCTCGGTGATCGTGGCCATCCGCGATCAGCTGACGGCCGCAGTCGCGCTTCTGGAGCTCGATGGCATCGCGAGGCGCATGGTGCTCTGCCCCCCCGACCTCTCGCCGGAGCATCTGCCGCACGTAGCGCGCAGCGCGCAGGCGGATGCCTGGCTGGGGGATGCGGCGAGTGGCGCTCCACCGGAAGTGGCGGGGCTCGATTTCGCCGTGGATGCGGATCCGGCGCCGCAGCCTTGCAGCGTCGAGCGACGCTCCTCGCACGACACCGAGTGGGTGCTCCTCACCTCAGGGACCACCGGCGCGCCGAAGCTGGTGGCGCATACGCTGGCGAGCCTCACGAGCGCCTTCGCGGGTCAGCCGGCCGGCGAGGGCGCGGTTCCGGTCTGGAGCACGTTCTACGACATCCGCCGCTACGGCGGCGTGCAGATCTATCTGCGCGCGCTGCACGCAGGCTCTCTCATGCTGTCGAGCGCCGGGGAGCCGACGACGGCGTTCCTCGCGCGCGCGGCCGCGGCCGGCGTCACGCACATCTCCGGCACACCCTCGCACTGGCGCAAGGCGCTGATGAGCGGCGCGGCCGAGCGCTTCTCCCCGGCCTACGTGCGTCTGTCGGGCGAGATCGCCGACCAAGGCATTCTGGACGCGCTGCGGACGGCGTTTCCGCGGGCCACAGTGGCGCACGCGTTCGCATCGACGGAGGCCGGAGTCGCCTTTGAGGTGCGCGACGGGGGCGCTGGCTTTCCGGTGAGCCTGGTCGGTAAGTCGCAGAATGGCGTCGAGGTCGACGTCAGCCGCGGCACGCTGCGGATCAAGTCACCGGGCAATGCGGCGGCATACCTCGGCGTCGGCGCTCCCCCGCTGCGGGACCCGGACGGATTCGTCGATCTCGGCGATCGCCTGGACCTGCGCGACGGGCGCTATTTTTTCATCGGACGCAGCGGCGGGATCATCAACGTCGGCGGACTCAAGGTCCACCCGGAGGAAGTCGAGGCGGTGATCAATGCGCATCCGCTGGTGCGGATGTCGCTGGTGAGGTCGCGGCGCAATCCCATCACCGGCGCGATCGTCACGGCGGAGGTCGTGCTGGCCGACGGCGCGGCGGCCGCTCCCGGGCATGCGGCGGATGAGCGCATCCGCCGGGAAATCCTCGAGGCCTGCCGCACGACACTCGCCGCGCACAAGGTACCCGCGCTCATCCGCTTCGTGCCGTCGCTCGAGATGTCTGCGTCGGGAAAGCTGGTGCGACCAAGTGGGTAACGTGCTCGTCACCGGCGGCACCAGGGGGCTGGGCCTCGCGATCGCCTCGCGGCTGGCCCGCTCCGGCTATCGTGTCATTGCGCTCGCGCGCCGCGAGACCAAGGAGCTGCGCGCCGAGATCGAGCGCCTCGCCGTGGGTCCGCACGACGATGGTTCGCATGGCGGCGAGCTGCTCTTCAGAACGTTCGACCTCACCGATACCGGGGCGATCGGTCCCATGGTGGGCGAGCTGCGCCGGGAGCTCGGGCCTTTTTATGGCCTGGTCAACAACGCTGGCGTCGGCACGGCCGGCCTGCTCTCCATGATGCGCGACGCGGACATCGAGGCGCTGGTGCGCCTGAATACGCTGTCGCCGCTGGTGCTCACCAAGTACGTCGTGCGCTCCATGATGGCCGAGCGCGAAGGCCGCATCGTCAACATCTCGAGCATCGTCGCCTCGAGCGGCTACAAGGCGCTCTCCGCCTACTCGGCCACCAAGGCCTCGCTCGAAGGCTTCACCCGCTCGCTTGCGCGGGAGGTCGGCCAGCTCGGCATCACGGTCAACGCCGTTGCCCCGGGATTCGTCGATACGGCCATGACCCACGCGCTCGAGGGCAAGGAGCGGGAGCAGATCATGCGCCGCAGCGCGCTTCGGCGCATGGCGGAACCGGAGGACGTGGCCGGCGCCGTCGAGTACCTGCTCGGCGAGAAGGCGCGCAACATCACAGGCATCATTTTGACGGTGGACGCCGGCAACACGGCTTGAGGCAATCGATGCGACCCGAGACCATAGCCCTGCACGGCGGCTTCGACGGCGATCCGACCACGAAAGCGGTGGCGGTGCCGATCTATCAGACCGTCGCGTACTCCTTCGACAGCGCCGAGCACGGCGCCGCGCTCTTCAACCTGGAGGTGGACGGCTACCGTTACTCACGCATCGCCAACCCGACCACCGATGTGCTCGAGGAGCGCATGGCGCAGCTCGAGGGCGGCATGGCCGCGCTTTGCGTCAGCTCCGGGCAGGCGGCGCTGCATTACTCGGTGCTCGCGGTGACGGAGGCCGGCCGGAACATCGTTTCCGTGCCGCAGCTCTACGGCACGACACACACGCTTCTCGGACACATCCTGCCGAAGCTCGGCATAGGGACGAAGTTCGCCGAGTCCGATCGGCCGGAAGCGCTCGCGGCCCTCATCGATGAGAATACCCGGGCGGTGTTCTGCGAGATGGTCGGCAACCCCGCCGGCAACGTATGCGACATCGAGGCGCTGGCGGACGTGGCGCACCGCGCCGGCGTGCCGCTGATCGTCGACAACACGGTGCCGACGCCGATTCTCGTCCGGCCGATCGACTACGGCGCCGATGTCGTCCTGCACTCGCTGACCAAGTTCCTGGGCGGACACGGCACGACGATGGGCGGCATCATCATCGACAGCGGCAAGTTTCCGTGGACGCGACACGCTGCGAGCTTCCCCATGCTGACGCAGCCCGACGAGTCATACCACGGCCTCGTCTACACGGATCACTACGGTCCCACCGCCTACATCGGACGGTGTCGCAGCGTCTTCCAACGCGCGATGGGCTCGGTGCTCTCGCCGCTCAGCGCGTTCCTGCTGCTGCAGGGAATCGAGACGGTGGCGCTGCGCATGGAGCGGCACGTCGAGAATGCGCGCCGCGTGGCCGAGTTCCTGCGCGCCGACCAGCGCGTGGCCTCGGTCAGCTATGCCGGCTTCCCCGACAGTCCGCACTATCCGCTGGTGCAGAAATACCTCGAGGGCCGGACGTGCTCGCTGCTGACCTTCGCAGTGCGCGGCGGCTACGATGCCGGGACGCGGTTCTTTGACGCGCTGAAGCTGTTCAAACGCCTCGTCAACCTGGGAGATGCGAAATCGCTCGCCTGCCATCCCGCCTCGAGCACGCACCGGCAGATGTCGCCGCAGCAGCAGCGGCTCGCGGGCATCGGCCCGGAGACTTTGCGGCTCAGCATCGGCATCGAGCACATCGACGACATCCTCGCCGACCTCGATCAGGCTCTTGCGGCGGCAGTCCCCGACTGAGACCTTGCCTGCCATGGCTGCAGATCGCATCGCGCCGCCCGTGGCGGCTTTGTTTCCCGACAGGCAGACTCGCGAGCGGGTGGAGCAGCGCTTGGGTCAGGCGCTCGCCGATGCGGCGGAGCGCGTCCTGGAAGGCCCGGTCATGCCGGACATCGACATGCCGGAGTTTCGCCGCGAGCTCGCCGACTTCGACTTCGCGCAGCCGCGGCCGCTCGAGGAGCTGATCGACTGGGCGATCGGGCGTCTCGAGCACGGCACGGTGCACATGACGCACCCGCGCTACTTCGGCCTCTTCAATCCACCTGCCAACTTCCCCGCGCAATGCGCGGACCGGATCGCGGGCGCCTTCAATCCGCAGCTCGCGAGCTCCGGCTCCTCGCCGGCGCCGGTGGCGATCGAGCAGCACGTGATCCGCGCCATCGCGCGGCGCGCGGGACTGCCGGAGGATTCCGCCGGACACTTCACCACCGCCGGCTCGGAAGCCAACTATACGGCGCTCATCTGCGCCCTCACGCGCGCGGATGCGCGATTCGCGGACGAGGGTGTGCGCGCGTTCGCCGGGCCCGTGGCGATGTATACCTCGCGCGAGTGCCAGCCGGCGTGGCACAAGATCGCGCACCAGGCGGGCATCGGGCGCTCGGCCCTGAAGCTGATCGCCACCGACGGCAAGGGACGCATGGACGTGCGCGCGCTGGCGGATGCGATCCGCGAGGATCGGCGGCGAGGTACGGTGCCGGTGTTGATTTCGGCCACGGCCGGGACGACGGGCGCGGGTATGGTCGATCCGCTGGAGCCTTGCGCCACGATCGCGCGCGAGAACAACGTGTGGTACCACGTCGATGCGGCCTGGGGCGGCGCGGCGCTCTGCTCGCAGCGTCTGCGGGGCGAGCTCGCGGGCATCGAGCTCGCGGACTCGCTGACCGTCGATGCGCACAAGTGGCTCGCCACGACGATGGGCTGCGGCATGTTCATTGCGCGCGAGCCCGCGATTCTGAGCGAGGCGTTCCGCGTGGGCGCGGAGTTCATGCCCTCGAGCGCGACGAGCATCGATCCTTATCTGAACAGCGTGCAGTGGTCGCGGCGCTTCACGGGGCTGAGGCTGTTTCTAGCGCTCGCCGCGGCGGGCTGGCAGGGGTACGGCGCGCACGTGGAGCGGGCCGTGCAGGTGACCGATTGCGCCAAAGCGCGGCTCGCCGCAGAGGGCTGGAGTATCGTCAATGACTCGCGGCTCGCGGTGCTCTGCGTCCTGCCGCCCGCGGGCTCCGCCGCGGTGCGCGAGATCGTGCGCAAAGTGCTGGCGTCCGGCCGCGCGTGGGTGGCTGTCGCCAAGCTCGAAGGGCGCGACGTGGTGCGGATCTGCGCTACCCACGGCGAGGTGAGCGTTGCGGATGTCGATGAGCTGGTGATAGCGCTCGAAGCCGCGCGCTGACGAGCCCGGCTACGGGGCCTCTATCGCGCCTCTCTGCGACCCGTCATTGCGAGACTGAGCTCGCCAGGATACCGTCGAGCATCGCCTCTATGGAGGCGATGGAGGCGAAGTTCTCGGGTGTGATCTCGGACTGCTCGATGGTTATGTTGAATTCGGCTTCGATGGCGAGCATGAGGCCCACCATCTTGATCGAGCTGATGCCGAGCTCGGGGAGCCGCGCATCGACGGCCAGCGGCCGGGTCGCCCCCGGGGCGCCCATCGCCTTGCGTACGAGGGCCAGCAGCCGCTCGCGTTTGGTCAGGGGAGATTGGGTCGCTTCACTGATGGACATGCGTTGCGCCTCTTTGATTGCCCGATCATACCCCAGCTGCAGCGCGACCGTGCGTGCGCCCGCTCGCAGCCGCGACATTTTTCAGCCAATTACGGTAAATCGTCACCGCTTGCGGCTGCCACCCGGCCTCGAGTCCCCCGGCCAGTGCCGCGAATGGAAACTCGGCGAGCAGCTCCGGGTCGCGCGCCGCCTCCGCCCGCCGGCGGAAGGCGTCGATCAGCCCCAGCGCCGCGGGAGCGAGGTACCCGCGGGGCAGCGTGGGCCACGCAGGTTGCTCGCCGCGCAGATAGCGGCCGACATCGCGCCGGTATTCCTTGAGCAGGGTCGCGGGCTCGTATTCCGGATGGCCCTGGAAGCACACCAGAAGGCTGCGGCGCGTGCTGACGAAGAGGTCGGCGCCGGTCTCCTCCGAGGAGCTGAGTATGCTCAAGCCCGCGTCTGCGAGCGCCTCCACCCGCAGGTCGTTCCAACGCGAGTGCGGGGTGAGGAGCGGCGCCCGCAGCCCCTCGAGCAGGGGGTGCGCCGCCGTGATCCGGTGCTCGAACACGCCGAAGCGCTTCTCCGCGAGGCGCCGGCGGCGTACGCCGTACAGCGCCTGGGCGACGGCATGCGCGGCGAGACACGACCAGATTGAGGCCGCCGTATGGACCTCGGCCCATTCGATCAGGCGCACCAGCCGCTGCCAATAGGGCTCTTCCTCCAGCGTCGCCGTCCGCGGCTCCGCCCCGGTCACGATCAGCGCATCGGGGTGCTCCGCGAGCAGCTCATCGAGCGGCCAGTAGCTCGAGTCGATCCGCGCCCGGGCCGCCGGTCCCCGCGGAACTTCCGGCAGGCTCGAGAACCGCAGCCGCACCGTGCGCGCGCCGGCGGCGGCGCCGAGCAGAGCGGTGAACTGCAGCTCCGTCGCCTCGAGCGCCGGATCGGGCATATTGTTCAGCAAGCCGATCGTGAGGCCTTGCCGCGCACCCATGGAAGAGCGGGAGCGCGAGCCGCGGTGCTCTGATTCGAGCGGCATGGGTACTCCGTGCGTTATGTGATCCGGTACTGGCGGCCGGCCGGGATTTTATGCGTTAATAATTGGCGGGTCGGGCATGCCATCTATACCAGCCTCAGGAAACAAATAAAACCCAGCGGGGATCGCTTTGTGAACGATTCGTCTGTCGCACTCACCGCCGTGTCCGCGCCGGGTGTTTCCCGGGCCGATCTCGGCGATCGCTCCGCGGCCGTGGCCGCCATTGCCGCCCGCCACGCGGCGGAGGTGGACTCGGCGCCACGATTTCCGGCGGAATCCTTCACTGCCGCGAAGGCGCAGCGACTCCTCGGCATCCTGGTGCCGACGCAGCTGGGCGGCGACGGCGCGGCCGTGCACGAGGCCGCGGATGTTTGCTACAGGCTCGGCCAGGCCTGCTCCTCGACCGCGATGATCTACGCGATGCATCAGGTGAAAGTCGCCTGTCTGGTGCGCCATGGGCGCGCCAGCGCGGCCATCGAGCAGCTGTTGCGGCGACTCTGCGCGGAGCAGCTGCTGTTGGCTTCGTCGACGACCGAGGGACAGGGCGGCGGCAACGTCCGCTCCAGCGAGGCCGCCGTGGAGCATCGCGACGGCCGCATTCATCTGGAACGGCGGGCCAGCGTCATCTCCTATGGCTCGCAGGCCGATGGCGTCGTGACGACCGCGCGCCGGGCCGCCGATGCCGAATCCTCGGACCAGGTGTTGATCGCCTTTCTCAAGGAGGACTACACGCTCACCCGTCTGCAGGGCTGGAACACGCTCGGCATGCGGGGCACGTGCAGCGAGGGTTATACCCTGAAGGCTTCCGGCAAGCCCGAGCAGATCCTGCCGGAGCCGTACGAGACCATTCACGCGCGCACCATGGTGCCCTGCGCGCATCTTTTCTGGGGCTCGGTCTGGGCGGGCATCGCCGCCGGGGCGGCGGCACGCGCGCAGGCTTTCGTGCGCCACGCCGCGCGCCAGTCGGGCGGCCAGGCGCCTCCCGGGGCGGCGCAGCTGACGAAGACCCTGTCGACCCTGCGCACGCTGCGCGGAGTCCTCGCCAACGCGCTGCGCGCGTACGAGAGCCGGATGGACGATCCGAAAGCGCTCGCCGCGCTCGACTTCCAGTCGCAGATCACGCTCACCAAGGTCGAGGTCTCCGAGCTCGCCGTGGCGACCGTGCTTACCGCGCTGCGCGTCTGCGGACTGTCGGGCTACCGCTGCGACAGCGAGTTCAGCGTCGAGCGGCAGCTGCGCGATGCGCTCTCCTCGCCGCTCATGATCAACAACGACCGCATTCTCGCGAGTCTCGCCGGTACGTCGTTGATGACGCCGGTGCCCACTTCCCTGAGCGACTGAGCGAGCGCGACAGATGAGCTCACCCTTGCCGGAATCGTCCGCGAGCACTGGCGCCGAAAGCCTGGAGCCAGTCCGGGCGGCGCTCTTTCATCGGATCGGAGCCGACGGTGTCTACGCACGCACCGGACTCTACGAGGACGTGCTGCAGCGCCTGATAGCATACGTGACGCGACAGCGCGATCCGCGCGCCGAGGTACTGCGCTTCCCGCCGGTGATGAGCCGCTCGCAGCTGGAGAAATCGGGCTATCTGAAGAGCTTTCCCAACCTTCTCGGCTGTGTCTGCGCGCTGCACGGCAGCGAAGCGGAGATCCGTGCGGCCGTGGACGGCCAGCTGTCTGGCGGCGACTGGACGAGCGCGCTCGCGCCGTCGGATCTGGTGTTGTCGCCGGCCGCCTGCTATCCGGTGTATCCCCTGGCCGCGGAGCGCGGCCGGCTACCCAGGGACGGCTGGATCTTCGACGTCGCCGCGGACTGCTTCCGGCGCGAGCCTTCGCGGGCGCTCGATCGCCTGCAGTCCTTCAGAATGCGCGAGTTCGTGCGCATCGGCTCGCCCGAGGCGATCCAGGCGTTTCGCGAGGAGTGGATGGACAGGGCGCAGCAGCTCGCGGGCGAGCTGGCGCTGCCCTGTCAGCTCGATGTGGCGAACGATCCCTTCTTTGGCCGCGTCGGGCAGATCATGGCGGTCAGCCAGCGCCAGCAATCGCTGAAATTCGAGCTGCTGATTCCTTACCACGAAGGCGCGCGGCCGACCGCCTGCATGAGCTTCAACTATCACCGCGAGCACTTCGGGGTGACCTGGGGGCTGCACACCGAGGACGGCGAGCTGGCGCACACGAGCTGTGTCGCGTTCGGCATGGACCGGCTGGCGGTGGCGCTCTTCTGCGTGCATGGCCTCGATCTCGCGCGCTGGCCGGCCTCGGCGAGACGCGCCCTCGAGTTGTAGGCGGAGCGCGGCGACTCAGTGGCGCTAGATCCGCAGGTCAGGCGCTTCCTCGACAGGCTGGCGGCTGCCGCGCCGCGCGGCGCCGCCGCACTCACCGTGGCGGAGCGTAGGGCCTCCATCGAGCGCCTGACGGCGCTCGCGGGCGAGCCCGAGGCGGTCGCGCGGATCGAGAAGCGGTCGCTCCCCGGGGCCACGGGGACGCGGCGCATCTGGATCTATACGCCGGCGGGCGCGAGGATGGGTCTGCTGCCTGGCCTCGTCTACTTCCATGGCGGCGGCTTCGTCGCCGGCAGTCTCGAGACTCACGACGGAATCTGCCGCTCCCTTGCCAATGCCAGCGGCTGCAGGCTGGTCTCGGTGGACTACCGGCTCGGGCCGGAGGCGCGCTTCCCCGCGGCGGTCGAGGACGCTTGTGCAGCCACGCGCTGGATCGCGGCTCATGCCGCCCGGCTCGGGATCGATGCCGGCCGCCTCGGGGTATGCGGTGACTCCGCCGGCGCTACCCTCGCGGCCGTGGTGGCGCAGACCCTGGCCGCCGCCGGGCAGCCGCGGCTCGCCCTGCAGTTACTCATCTGCCCGATTCTGGATTATCGCGCCGAGACCGCCTCATGGGAGGCTTTCGGCTCCGGGCACTTCCTCGATCGCGAGACGCTCGCGCACGATTTGACGCATTATCTGGGCGAGCATGCCGATCCCGGCGATCCGCGCATCTCGCCGCTGCGGGCGGCGCGGCTCGAGGGCCTGCCGCCGGCCTGCATCCATACCGCCGAGTGCGACCCGCTGCGGGACGAGGGGGCCGACTATGCGGCTCGCCTCGAAAAAGCGGGCGTGAGCGCGAGTTACCGCTGCCACTCCGGTATGATTCACCTGTTCTACGCACTGGGAGCCGTCATTCCATACGCGGCCGAGGCGTATCGCCAGATGGGCGCGGACGTCCGGGCACTGCTCGACTGAACCTCATGGCGCAAACCGATCTTGCCGATAGCGGGCGCGCGGACTTCGAGAGACTCCTCGCGGAGTTGTACGCTGCGCGCGCGGCCGGCGCGCTCGAGCGCTTGTGCGCGCTCTTCGGCCCCGATGCCGTGTTCAAGATCTCCGGCTCGAGCGACGGCAAGCCGATCGCGCTCGCTGCACAGGGGACCGACGAGGTCCGCTCCTGGCTGGCGGTGCTCGTGAAGACCTTCAGGCTCAGCCGCTACGAGATCGTGTCCACGGTGATCGATGGCCAGCGGGCCGCGGTCCACTGGCGGGCGAGCATCCACTCGCGCATCACGGGGGCGAGCGTGCCGACCGAGCTCGTGGACCTGGTCGAGATGCGCGACGGGCGCATCGGGGCGTATGTCGAGCTCTTCGTTCCCGCCTGAGCCGGAGGGAGCCGTGAACGCCGATGCGATCGAGGGCACGGATGTCAGGATCGCGGCGGGCGGTGATGAGGCGCTCTACATTCCCTCCGGCGAGCGGCAACTGTTCGGCTGGCTGCATCGTCCGCCGGGGGTGGTTCCGGCCCGCTGGGGCGTGGTGATCTGCAAGCCTTTCGGCTTCGAGGCGCTCTGCGGCCATCGCAGCATGCGGGCCTTCGCCGGCATGGCCTCGGGCCTCGGGATGCCGGTGCTGCGCTTCGATTATCTCGGCACCGGGGACTCCGAGGAGATCGATGCGAGCGCCGACCAGATAGAGAGCTGGACCCGGGACATCGTCAACGCCGTGGCGGAGCTTCGGCGGCGCACCGGTGTCGCAAAAGTCTGCCTGCTAGGGTTTCGCCTCGGCGCGCTGCTGTCGGTCCTCGCCGCCCCGCAATGTCAGGTCGATGCGCTTGCCCTGATCGCACCGGTGTTGAGCGGCCGCAAGTACCTGGGGGAGGCGCGCACCGCGCAGCTCGCGGCGGCGGCGGCTGAAGCCGCGCTGAGCGGGGCCGCGATGCCGCGGCCTGAAGCGTCGCCGCCGCAAAGCGGTGCCATGGAGGTGAACGGATTTCCGCTCTCCGCGGCCAGTGTCGCGCGCCTCGCGGCGCTCGAGATCGACGGCCTCGATTCGCCGGCCGTCGCGGAGGCGCTGCTCATAGACCGCGGCGATTTGCCCGTTGCGCGCGCATGGTCGCAGGTGCTCGGCGCGCGCGGCACCAAGGTCACGTATCACGCGCTGCCCGGATTCGTCGAGATGATGTTGACGGATCCGCAGTTCGTGTCGCTGCCGCTGGAGATGCTCGCCGCCACGCGCAACTGGCTGTCGACGGTGGCGGCGGTGAGCGGCAACTGCGGATCCGTGGGCGAAGTCCCCACTTTCGTGTCGCCGGCCGCGGTCATTACGCTGTGGAGCGCAAGCGCGGATGGCGCCGGCTCCTGCGGATCGCGGATCGCGGAGCGTCCGGTGTTCTTCGGCGCGGACGGGACTCTCTTCGGCATCGTGACCGAGCCGGCGGCCCAGGAGACACGCCGCAGGGCGGTCGTCCTGCTCAATGCCGGGGCCACGTATCACGTCGGCTCCAGCCGCATGTACGTATCGCTGGCGCGCCGCTGGGCACAGCGCGGCTACTATGTCCTGCGGATGGATCTGTCGGGCCTCGGCGAGAGCCGCGCCCGCGCCGGCTGCGCCGACAACAATGTGTTTCCGCCCGATGCCATCGAGGACATCGGGGCGGCCATAGACTTCATGTCGCGGCGCTTCGGTGCGCGCGAGGTCACCCTGAGCGGCCTGTGCTCCGGCGCCTACCATTCGCTGCGCGCCGCCGTCGCCGGCCTGCCGCTGCATCGCCTGCTGATGGTGAACGCGCAGAATTATTTCTGGGACCAGAGCATGACGCTCGAGGGGCTGCAGCTCGCGGAGGTGGTCCGCAATCCCACGATCTACCGCGAGCGGATCTTCTCCGCCAGGGCATGGCGGCGGTTCCTCACCGGCCAGGTGAACATCTGGCGGATCGTCAGGATCTACCTCCATCGGCCGCTGCTCGCGGTCAAATCCATGCTGCGCGACCTGGCCCGGACGGCGGGCGTGCCGCTGCGCAACGACCTGGGACGGGAGCTCGAAGCCATCATCTCGCGCGGTGTGCGCGTGGTGTTCGTGTTCGCGCGCGGCGAGCCCGGGATCGATCTGCTGCGGATCGAGGCCGGATCCATGGTGCGCCGTCTCGGCGAGCGCTGCCGCCTGCGCATCATCGACAGCGCCGATCACACCTTCAGCCGCAGCGTACCGCGTCAGGTGTTGGAAGAAGTGCTGAGCGAGGAGCTGTTCGCCCGGCAGGATGGCAACACCACCGCTCAGGTCGCGGCGGTGGACGAGCTGCGCAGCGTCTGAGCGCGGCGGCTCCTACCAGAGCTGCCACTGGCCTGCCGCGAGCACCCAGACTGCGATGAGCAGATTGCTGGTGGCATGCGCCGCCACGGCCTCGCCCATGCGGCCGGTGCGGGTCAGCACGAGTCCGTAAGCAATGCCGGCGGCGATTCCCGGCAGCCAGAGCGCCCCGTGCAGCACGCCGAAGGCAATCGCCGTCACGAGCAACGGGATCCAACCGATGGACGTGAAGGGCACCGACTCGAAGTCTGCGGCGAGCAGGCGCCGCAGCAGGTAGCCGCGGTAGGCCAGCTCCTCGGCGACCGGCACCGGGAGGATTGCGGTGACGGCGCGCGTGGCGATCCAGACATCGCGAGTGCCGGCCGGCATGGCGGCGAGCGCGGCGGGCATACCGTGGGCAGCGAGGAGGAAGCGCGCCGCGCCGAGCCAGAGCGCGAACACCGCGGCTCCCACGAGAATGCCGCGCCAACCGAAGCGCCAGTCGAGCCCGGAGAGCGGCCGCCACCATAGGGCGAGAGCCGCGGCGGCGGCGATGAGACGCAGCGCATACCAGGTCTCGAAGCCGCTCGAGGTCGCGCGGGAGACCATCCCCGCCGCCAGGATGGCGAGAAAAGGCAGCAGGTAGGAGGTGGTGGAGTTGGCCGTCGTGGGGCCGTCGTCGCGCCCGGCGGCGCGATTGAGCCAGCGGGTCCTGCGGCTGGCGACGGCGACTGCGCAGGCCGCGCAGTTGAAGCCGATCCAACCCGCCTGCGAATGAAAGCCGTAGATGGCGATGGCCGGATGGCCGGCGTTGCCGATCAGCACCAGCGCGGCGATGCGCGCCACGTTGAGCGCGAAGACCAGCAGCACGCCCCCGGGAATGATCAGCAAGGCGCGCGGGAAGCGGTATTCCGCGCGGAAATAGAGCAGCCACGCACAGCAGAAGGCGAGCATCAGCCCGATGCCTTCGAGCCCCGAGCAGATGCTGGACACTTCGATGGCGAAATCGGGTGTGCGCAGGATCCGAGTTGACGCATCGGCCTGCAGCGTGGGCAGGACGGGTGAGAGAACGTCCCGTACCAGAGTGAAGGTCAGCTGCGCGGTCGGCGCCCAGAGCTCCTGACTCCAGACGATGGCGCCGGTCCCGATCACTGCCGCAAAAGCGGCATATGCCCACCGTATGCCCGTCGCCGCCGCGGCACGGCGCCAGAGCGGCCACGGTGCGAGCGCCACGAGGAGCGCGGCGGCGGCGGCGAAGCTCAGCAGCAACAGCGCGCCGGCGAGCGGCGCGAAGGGCAGATGCGCGCCGCCATGGAAGAAGCCGCCGTAGAGGTTGTGGAGCGCGCCGGCTGCGGCGATCATCAGGACGCAATGCAGTCCCAGCCAGGCGGGACGCACGGGCGCGCTGCGCGCCTCGGCGTTGACCTGCAACAGCGCGGAGTCGGCGCGCACCCAGATGAAAAAGGCGAGCGCCACGGCAAAAGACACGGCGAGGCGCAGTCCGTAATGCTGTGCGAGTCTGAGGAGCGCGCCGAGCCCATGGGCCGCATCGGCGAGCCTGAAATCGACCAGCAGGTTGAGGGCGGACTTTTCGGCGAACAGTGCGGCGATGAGCAGGCCCACGCGAGCGGCCAAGCTCATGTGTCCACTGCCCGCGGCCGCGAGCGGCAGGGTTGGTGGAGTAGGGTCGGTCACGCTCACGGGGCGGGAGTCTATCCCGGCGTGTACGGCGCGCGGCCAGGGGTTGTGTGACTTGACGCACGCCGGTCAGCTCGAAAGGCTTTACACTCCGCTGTAAAGCAGGGCGACGCGCCCTCGAGGCACCGGGATCCATGGCCGCCGAGATTTTGCACAGGAAGCTCCTCATCCTGGAGAACGATCGGACCCTGCGGCGGGAGCTCGAGGGCATGTTCGCGGACCTCGATGTCACCTCGGGGGAGACTTCGGAGCAGGCGCTGGCGCAGGTGCGCCGCATCGACCCGGAGGTGGTGCTGTTCGATCTCGGCGCCGCGCGCCAGCCGACGGTGGCCTCGCACAGCCTGGAGCTGCTGCGCCAGATCCTGCAGCTCTCGCCCGATACCAAGATCATCGCCATGACCGAGCACGACGCGCGCGAGCTCGCGGTCGCGGCCGTCGGGCTCGGCGCCACCGATTTCTACTACAAGCCGCTCGATGCCAGAGTGCTTTCCATCGTGGTCCGGCGCGCCTTCCGCATCCGCGAGCTGGAGGAGGAAAACCGGCGGCTGCGCGAGCGCACCGGCGCCATGGCGCTCGAGGGCATCATCGGCGTGAGTGACTCGATGCGCAGCGTCTGCCGCGCGGTCGAAAAGGTGGCGCCGAGCGGCGCCACGGTACTCATCCTCGGCGACAGCGGCACGGGCAAGGAGTTGATTGCGCGCTCGCTGCACCGGCTTTCCGGCCGCGCGCACAAACCCTTCGTGCCGATCAACTGCGCGGCGATTCCCGACACGCTCCTGGAGAGCGAGCTGTTCGGCTACGAGAAGGGCGCATTCACCGGCGCCGCCAAGCGAACGGCGGGCAAGCTGGAGGCGGCCGACGGCGGCACGGTATTCCTCGATGAGATCGGGGAGATGCCGCCGTCCCTGCAGGCGAAGCTGTTGCGTGTGCTGCAGGAGCGGGTGGTGGACCGCATCGGCGGCCGCACGCCGATACCGCTCGATCTGCGCTTCGTCTGCGCCACCAACCGCAAGGTCGAGGCACTCACCGGCTCCGGCGCTTTTCGCGAGGACCTCTACTACCGCATCAGCGAGGTCACCATCAACGTGCCCGCGCTGCGCGACCGGCAAGGCGACAGTCTCCTCATCGCGCAGGTGCTGCTGCAGCAGATGTCGGAGCGGTTCGGCAAGCCGACCCGCGGGCTGGCTCCCGATGCCATCCGCGCGATCCAGGCGTATCCCTGGCCGGGTAACGTGCGGGAGCTGGAGAACCGCATCAAGGGCGCCGTCATCATGGCCGATGGCGCCGTCGTGACCGCGGGCGACCTCGGCCTGAAGGACCCGGGCGAGGATCCGGAGTATCTCAACCTGAGGGTCGCACGCCAGCGGGCGGAGTTGCAGGCGGCCCGCCAGGCGCTCGCCGTCGCCCGCGGCAATCTGTCGCGCGCCGCGGAGCTTCTCGGCATCACCCGCCCGACTCTGTACGATCTGCTGGAGCGCCATCACATCGATGCCGCCTCTTTCGGCCGCAACGGCTCCGCGGCGGCGGACGCGCAGGATGCGGAGCCGCCGCCGGCCGCTCCCACGACGGCCGCGCCTTAGTCGCTTCCGAGGCAGCCGGGCCGAGGTCTCGGAGGCCGACTTCGAGCCAATGAAGTATCGCAATCCATTGACATATCTTTGGAAATTAGGTGGTAGGCTGCCCGCCGGAACATCACCCGGCGACCAAGGTCCAAGGCTCGACCCTCACCCTTGCGCAGTTGAGTCGCAATGGACAACGCATGACCCCTGACGTTCTGGAACATTCGACCGTCGACCGCGAGTCGAGCTCGGTCGCCGCTTCCCCCGAGCATCGCGATGCAACCCGGCGCCGCAGGTTTTGGTGGCTCGTCGGGCTCGTAGTGCTCATCGCCGGCATCGGCTGGCTGATCCATCATCGCCTGTCATCGCAGGCCGCCCAAGGGGGCGGGCGTTTCGCCATGATGGGCGGTCCCATGCCGGTCAGTGTCGCCAAGGTCGCCACCGCGGACGTGCCGGTCGTGCTCGATGCGCTGGGCACGGTGACGCCGATCGCGAATGTCGCGGTGCGCCCGCAGGTGACCGGCGTGCTGGTCAAGATCGCCTTCCAGGAAGGGCAGATCGTCAAGGCGGGCGCCCTGCTGGCGGAGATCGATCCGCGCCCCTATCAGGCGTCACTCGACTCGGCGCAGGGCCAGCTCGAGAAGGACGAGGCGACTCTTGCCGGCGCCCGCATCGACCTGGCCCGTTACAAGCGCGAGCTCCAGGAGGATGCCGTTGCGGCGCAGACCTACACCGATGAGATCGCGACTGTTCATTCCGATGAGGCAGCGGTAGCTGCCGACAAGGCATCCGTCGAGACGGCGCGGCTCAACCTGGGCTTCACCCGCATCACCTCCCCGGTGGCGGGCCTCGTCGGCCTGCGGCAGGTGGATCTCGGCAACCTGCTGCAGCAGAACCAGAGCCAGCAGGTCGCGAACGTCACGCAGATGCAGCCGATGTCGGTGGTGTTCAGTGTGCCCGAGAACGACCTCAGCCAAGTCCTCGACCCGGTGCATCGGGGCAAGAAGCTGGTCGTGCAGGCGTGGGACCGCAGCATGACGAATCTGATCGCAACCGGCACCCTCGCGAGCATCGACAACGAGATCAACACCAGCACCGGCACGGTGAACATGCGGGCGCTGTTCGACAACGCCAAGATGGAGCTGTATCCGGACGAGTTCGTCAACGTGAAGCTCGTGGTCAGCACGCTACCGAGCCAGGTAGTGGTGCCCGGGGCGGCGGTGCAGAACGGTCCGTCGAGCAACTTCGTCTACACCGTCAATCCCGACCATACGGTGAGCATGCGCACGGTCGTGACCGGCCCAACTGACGGCAACAACATAGCCGTCATGAAGGGCCTGATACCGGGGGAGACGGTGGTGACCGACGGCGCTGACCAGCTCCGGGACGGCTCGCAGGTGCTGCTCCCAGGCGAGAAGCCGGCCGCCGGATTTGCCTCTGGCGCGGGCGGCGCCCAGGGCGGCTCGGCCACAGAGCGCTGCACGCGCATCTCCGGAATGATGAAGGGCGCGACCGGGACCAAGGCCGAACGGCTCGCCAAGATGTATGCCCGCCTCGGCTGCGGCAGCTCGGGACAGAAGGCCGCCCCGGCGAGCTGACGATGAACCCGTCCCGGCTCTACATCCTGAGGCCGGTCGCCACGTCGCTGCTGATGGTGGCCATCATCATCCTCGGGGCCATCGGCTATCTGCTGCTGCCCGTCTCGACCCTGCCCGAAGTCGACTATCCCACCATCGTGGTGAAGACCTTCCTGCCCGGAGCGAGCCCCGATGTGATGGCCTCGACGGTGACCGGGCCGCTCGAGCGCCAGTTCGGGCAGATGCCGGGCCTGAACGAGATGTCCTCGAGCAGCTCGGCGGGCGCATCCGTCATCACGCTGCAGTTTGCGCTCAATCTCAACATCGACGTCGCCGAAGCCGAGGTCCAGGCCGCCGTCGACGCCTCCAACAGCCTCTTGCCGCAGAGCCTGCCGGCGCCGCCGATCTACGCCAAGGTCAACCCGGCCGATGCCCCGGTGCTCACGCTCGCGCTCACCTCCAATTCGATGCCCGTCACGCAGGTGGAGGACCTCGCCGATACCCGCATCGCGGAGCGGATCTCGCAGCTTACGGGCGTGGGCCTGGTGAGCCTCAACGGGGCGCCGCGGCCGGCGGTGCGGATCTACGCCAATCTGCAGCAGCTCGCCGCCTACGGCCTCAACGTCGACGATCTGCGCACGACCATATCCAATTCCACCACCGATGCGCCCAAAGGCAACTTCGACGGCACCGCGCACGCCTACACGATCGACGCCAATGATCAGATCACGACGGCTGCCGGCTACGCCAATCTCGTCGTCGCGTACAAAAACGGCGCGCCGGTCTATCTGAAGAATGTCGCCAGGGTGGATCAGGGCGCGGAGAACACCGAGCTCTCGAGCTGGGTGGGCGACACTCCGGCCGTGCTGGTGAACATCCAGCGCCAGCCGGGCGCCAATGTGATCCAGGTGGTCGACCGCGTCCGGGCACTGCTGCCGCAGCTGAGCGCCTCGCTGCCGACGGGCGTGAACCTGTCCGTGGTGACCGATCGCACCAACACCATCCGCGCTTCGGTCAATGACGTCGAGTTCGAGCTCTCCCTCGCCGTCGCTCTGGTCGTGATGGTGATCTTCCTCTTCCTGCGCAATATCCCGGCGACCATCATCCCGAGCCTGTCGGTGCCGGTGTCCCTCATTGGCACGTTCGCCGTCATGTACCTGCTCGGTTTCAGCCTCGACAACCTGTCGCTGATGGCCCTCACCATCGCGTCCGGGTTCGTGGTGGACGATGCCATCGTCATGATCGAGAACATCTCCCGCCACATCGAGAAGGGCGCGCAGCCGCTCGAGGCGGCGCTCAAGGGCTCGGGCGAGATCGCCTTCACCATCGTCTCGCTCACCATCTCGCTGATCGCGGTGCTGATCCCGCTGCTGTTCATGCAGGAGGTGGTCGGGCGCCTCTTCCGCGAGTTCGCCATCACGCTGGCGATCTCGATCCTCATCTCCGCGGTGGTCTCGCTCACCCTGGTGCCGATGCTCTGCGCAAAGCTCCTGCGCACCCACGAGGAGGCGGAGCGCGCCCAGGGAACGCTCGCCCGCAGGGCGGAGGAGTGGTTCAACCGCCTCATCGCCGCCTATGGCCGCGCGCTCGATGTGACCTTGAAGCATCAGCGGCTGGTGCTGTGGGTCGCGGTCGGCACGCTGGTACTCACCGTGCTGCTGTACGTCGTCATCCCCAAGGGCTTCTTCCCGCTGCAGGATACCGGCCTCGTCCAGGCGACCACCCAAGGCCCGCCCTCGATCTCCTTCAAGGAGATGACCGGCCGCCAGCAGGCGCTCGCCCGGATCCTTCTCGAGGACCCGGATGTCGTCAGCCTGAGCTCCTACGTTGGCGTCGACGGCAGCAACATGACGGTGAACGACGGGCGCATGCTGATCAACCTCAAGTCGAAGGAGGATCGCAGCGACTCGCTCACCGAGGTGATGGAGCGCCTGCGCACGGCGGCGCGGCAGGTTCCCGGCATCACCCTGGCGCTGCAGCCGGTGCAGGACCTGACGATCAGCTCCATCGTCGGCAATGCCCAGTACCAGTTCATCCTGGGGGCCGCGGAGCGCGAGATCCTCAATCCCTGGGTGCCGAAGCTGCTGGCGGTGCTGCAGCGCTCGCCGGCGCTCGCGCATGTCTCGACGACATTTCCCGACAGTGGCCTGACGGCACAGGTGGACATAGACCACACCACCGCTGCGCGGCTCGGCATCACCGATGCCACCATCGACAACGCGCTCTATGACGCATATGGCCAGCGCATCATCACGACCATCTACAGCCAGTCGAACGACTACCGCGTCATCATGACGGCCGACCCCTCGGTCGACGATACGGTCAATGCCCTCAACTACATCTATCTGCCTGCGGCGGGCGGCGGGCAGGTCCCCCTCGGCTCGATCGCGCACATCACGGTGCAGAGCGCACCGCTCTCGATCGATCACCTCGGGCAGTTCCCCGCGGCCATGTTCTCCTTCGACACCGCGCCGGGGGCCTCGCTGGGGGAGGCGGTCTCGCAGATCCGCCAGGCCGAGCATGACATCGGGCTGCCGGTGAGCATCTCCACCACCTTCGAAGGCGAGGCGCTGGCATTCGAGTCCTCACTCACCAGCGAGGTGCTGTTGCTGCTTGCGGCGATTGCCGTCGTCTACATCGTCCTCGGCGTGCTGTACGAGAGCTATATCCACCCGCTCACGATCCTTTCGACGCTGCCGTCGGCGGGCATCGGCGCGCTGCTCGCGCTGATGATCGCCGGGCAGAGCCTCAACATCATCTCGATCATCGGTATCGTGCTGCTCATCGGTATCGTCAAGAAGAACGCCATCATGATGATCGACTTCGCGCTCACCGCCGAGCGCGAAGGCGGCAAGCCGCCGCTCGAGGCGATCCATGAGGCGGCGCTGCTGCGCTTCCGGCCGATCCTCATGACGACGGTGGCGGCGCTGTTTGCCGCTCTGCCGCTCATGCTCGGGACGGGCACGGGCTCGGAGGTGCGCTCGCCGCTCGGCCTGTCGATCACCGGCGGCCTGCTCCTCAGCCAGCTCCTCACCCTGTTCACCACACCGGTCATCTATCTCTTCTTCGATCGGCTGTCGCGGCGTGCGCGGGCTTGGGCCGCGGGGCGCGAGGAGGGCGGGCCGCAGCCGCTGCCTTCCGGCTCGCGCGGATGAGCATCGCGACGCCCTTCATCAGGCGTCCAGTCGCCACGACGCTGCTGTCGTGTGGTTTGGCGCTGGTCGGGGCCGTCGCCTATTTCATGCTGCCGGTGGCAGAAATGCCGGAGGTCGATTTTCCGGCGATCGTGGTGCAGGCGCAGCTCCCGGGGGCCAGTCCCGACACGGTATCGACCAGCGTGACGACGCCGCTCGAGCGGCATTTGAGCGGTATCGCGGGGGTCGACGAGATGACCTCGTCGAGCTCCGTCGGCAGCGCGCGCGTCGTTCTCGTCTTCGACCTCGACCGCGACATCAACGGCGCCAAGAGCGACGTGCAGTCGGCAATCGAAGCCGCGCGGGTGGATCTGCCCGCATCACTGCGCCAGAATCCGACCTACCGCGCCTTCAATCCCGCGGATGCGCCCGTCCTCATTCTGGCGCTCACGTCCGATACCCTGACGACGGGTCAGGTGTACAACGCCGCCTCGACCATCATCCAGCAGAAGCTCCTGCAGATCGAAGGTGTGGGCGATGTGTCGATCGGCGGCAGCTCACTGCCGGCGGTGCGCATCGATCTCGATCCGCAGGCGCTGTTCAAATATGGGATCGGGCTCGAGGACGTGCGGGCCGCCATCTCCGCGGCCAATGCGAATAGTCCCAAGGGTGCGGTGGACGAGAACGCGCGGCGTTATCAGATCTACGTCAACGACACCGCGACCACGACGCAACAGTACCGATCGCTCATCATCGCGTATCGCAACGGCGCGGCAGTACGTCTGGGCGACATCGCCCAGGTAACCGATGGCGTCGAGGACGTACGCAACCTCGGCCTTGCCGACGGTCCCCACCGTTCGGTGCTCATGATCATCCGCAAGCAGCCCGGCGCGAACGTGATCGACACGGTGGATAAGATCAAGGCCGTGCTGCCGCAGATCCAGGCGTCGATCCCGGCCGGCATCAATCTCATCCTCACGAATGATCGCACGGCATCGATCCGCGCCTCGGTCCGGGACGTCGAGACGACGCTGCTCATCGCACTGGTTCTGGTGGTGACCGTGGTGCTGGTCATGCTGCGCAATCCGCGCGCGGCCATCGTGCCGGCGATCGCCGTGCCGCTGTCGCTGGTCGGCACGTTCGCGGTCATGTACGCCCTGGGCTTCAGTCTGAACAATCTCTCGCTCATGGCCCTCACGGTCGCGACAGGGTTCGTCGTCGACGATGCGATCGTCGTGATCGAGAACATCGCCCGGCATATGGAAGCCGGCGCACCGCGGATGCAAGCCGCCCTCGATGGCGCGAGCGAGGTCGGTTTCACGGTGGTGTCGATGAGCTGCTCGCTCATCGCGGTGTTCATCCCGATCCTGCTGATGGGCGGCATGGTCGGGCGGGAGCTGCGCGAGTTCGCGACGACGCTTGCCGTGACGGTCGTTCTGTCACTGGTCGTCTCTCTGACGACGACTCCGATGCTCTGCAGCCACGTTCTGCGGCCGCCGCCGCGCCTCGGCCGGTTCCTGGGCGCGTTCGAGCACGGCTTCGAGTGGCTCAAGGCGCTCTATGGCCGCACGCTCGCCGATGCGATCCGCCACCCGCGCGCGGTGATGCTGATACTGCTCGGTGTGGTGTTCCTCAACTTCTACCTGTTCCGCATCGTGCCGAAAGGCTTCTTCCCGGAAGAGAGCTCCGGCTCGCTCTTCGGCAACGTGGTCGCCGACCAGAGCATCTCCTTCCAGGCGATGCAGAAGAAGATGGAGCAGATCGTGACCATCGTGAGCAAGGACGCGGCGGTCGAGCATGTCGTCGCCTTCACCGGCAGCGGCGGGTTCGGCGGGACGACCAACACGGGGAGTCTCTTCGCGGCGCTCAAGCCCCTTGCCGCGCGCAAAGACATGAGCGATGCCGCGGTGTTGGGCCGGCTGCGCCGCGAGCTGGCCGCGGTCACGGGGGCACGCCTCTTCCTGCAGTCCGCCCAGGACATTCATTTTGGCGGCCGGCAGGGCAATGGGGCCTACCAGTACACACTTCTTTCCGATGACCTCAGCACTCTCAATGCCTGGGCCCCCAGGATAACCGACGCGCTGCAGAACAACTCCGCGCTGCGGGATGTGAGCTCGGACCGCCAGCAGTCAGGTCTCGACGTGCAGCTGCAGATCGATCGCGCGACGGCGGCGCGCCTCGGCGTCAACATGTCCAATGTCGACAATACGCTCTATGACGCCTTCGGCCAGCGTCAGGTCTCCACGATCTACCAGGACATGAATCAGTATCACGTCGTCATGGAGGTCGCGCCGCAGTTCTGGCAGAGCCCGGATACGCTGCGGGACATCTATGTCAGCACCTCGGGCGGGGCGCTCGGCGGCACGCAGGCGACCTCGGCCGCAGTCGGCGCGTTCAGCGCCGGCAGCGGCACGAGCTCGGTGACAGGCGGCACCGGCAGCGCCTCATCGGGCTCGAGCGCAGCTTGCGGCTCGAGCTCGTCCGGCAGCTCGGGCGCGACGGGTAGCGGCGCGACGAGCACCGCGAGCGCAACGCAGAACAACGCAGCCGAGAATTACGCCGAGAACCAGCTCACCAACAGCACGGGCAGGGCGTCCACGGGCTCGGCGCTCAGCACTTGCCAGGAGACCATGGTGCCGCTCGCCGCCTTCAGCCACTACGGCCCGGGGATCACGCCGCTCGCCGTCAGTCACCAGGGTCCTTTCGTCGCCACGACTTTTTCCTTCAACCTGCCCGCGGGCGAGCCGCTCGGGACGGCGGTCAAGGCCATCAACACCGCCATGCAACAGCTGCATGTGCCGATCTCCGTTCAGGGCTCGTTCGCCGGCACGGCCAAGATCTTTCAGCAGACCGTGGCGGAGGAGCCGCTGCTGGTCCTCGCCTCGCTGGTGGCCGTCTACATCGTGCTCGGCGTGCTCTACGAGAGCCTGGTGCAGCCGATCACCATTCTTTCGACGCTGCCCTCGAGCGGTATCGGCGCCGTGCTCGCACTGCTGATCTGCGGCGAGCCCTTCACCCTCATTGCGCTGATCGCCGTGATCCTGCTGATCGGCATCGTCCTCAAGAACGCCATCATGATGGTGGACGTGGCGCTCGAGACGCAGCGCACGGGGCACGAGAGCGTCGAGCAGGCGATCCATGACGCGTGCCTGTTGCGTTTCCGGCCGATCCTGATGACGACCATGGCGGCCATGCTCGGGGCGCTGCCGCTCGCCGTCATGACGGGGCAGGGGTCGGAGCTACGACGCCCCCTCGGCATCGCCATAGTCGGCGGCCTGTTCATCAGCCAGATTCTGACGCTCTATACGACTCCGATCGTGTACATCTACCTGGACCGCTTCCGCTCATGGATCATGAGAAGGTTCCGCCGCGGTCAAAGGTTACCGTCCTCCCCACCCTCCGGAGCTCACGCCGTATGATCCGCAAGCCTCCATCGACAGTGCTCATCGGGATGGCGTGCGCGCTGGCGCTGACGGCCTGTGCCGTCGGGCCCAACTACCACCGGCCGTCGGCGGCCCCGTCGCCGGCCTTCAAGGAAAGTCAGGGCTGGAAGCCGGTGACGCCGGCGCAGATCGCGGACGCGCAGTGGTGGATGATCTACGACGACCCCGTGCTCTCCTCGCTGGAGGGGCAGGTGGCGGTCTCGAATCAGAACCTGAAGGCCGCGGTCGCCTCCTATTATGCCGCGCGAGAGGCGGTGACGGTGACGCGGGGAACCTTCCTTCCGAGCATCGGCCTGGGAGCGGGAGCGACGCGCAGCGGCGGCTCGGGCGGCCGCAATGGGGCCCTATCGTCCGCCTCCGGCTTCGTGCAGACCGGCTCCGGAACCCGCACCCTCTACGATGTGGATGCGAACGCGAGCTGGGATCTCGATATCTGGGGCAAGATCCGCCGCGAGGTCGAGAGCGACGTGGCCAAGGCGCAGGCGAGCGCGGCCGACGTTGCGGCCGCGCGTCTCTCCGCGCAGGCGACCCTGGCCGAGGATTACTTCCAGCTGCGCGCCGCGGAGCAGCAGCTGCGGCTGCTGAAGACCTCGGTACAGGACTACGAGGTGTCGCTCAAGATCGCGCAGAGCCAGGTCAATGCCGGCACCACGACGCTCGCCGACGTCTACTCGGCGCGCACCCAGCTCGAGAACACCATCGCGCAGGAGAATTCGGTCGCGCTCGCTCGCGCGAAATTCGAGCACGCCATCGCCGTGCTGGTGGGCAAGGCGCCTTCGCAGGTGACCTTGGCTCAAGGAGAGTTCGCCGCGACGGTGCCGGTCACGCCGGCCGGGCTGCCTTCCGAGCTGCTGCTGCGCCGGCCCGACATCGCCGCGACCGAGCGCGACCTCGAGAGCGCCGATGCCCAGATCGGCGTGGCCGAGGCCGCCTGGTTTCCCAGCCTGACTCTCTCGGGATCCTTCGGTTACGAATCCTCCTCGCTCTCGCACCTCATCAGCGCCGGCAACCAGGTGTGGTCGTTCGGCCCCTCGGTGGCGGCAACGCTGTTCGAAGGCGGGGCGATTCTGGGCCAGATCCGGGAGAATCGCGCGCTGTATGATTCCGCGGTCGCAACATACCGCGAGACGGTGCTGACCGCGTTCCAACAGGTCGAGGACGATCTGGCGACGCTCAACTACCTGCAGACCGAGTATGCGCAGGAGAACGAGGCCGTCAGCGACGCGGAGCGCTCCGAGACACTGACTCTCAACCAGTACCGCGCCGGCACCGCCGCGTATTCCAGCGTCATCGTCGCGCAGACTGCGCGGCTGAGCGCCGAGATCGCCGCCCTCAATGTGCAGAGCCAGCGCCTGGTGGCGAGCGCCGACCTGATCGACGCCATCGGCGGCGGCTGGAATAGTGCACAGCTCAATGCTCGTAATGAAGGCGTCACGGAGACGCTGAAGAGCACGGTTCAGTAGACGATCAATTTACCGTCGCGCTCACCTCAGACGAGAGGGGGCTCTCGGTGCCTGAGGAATTGACCGCCGCCACCGCGAAGTAGTACTTGCCAGGCGTGAGGTCGCTCACGACGTACGTGGCAAGCCCCGCGTTGGAAACCGAGATCGTCTGCGTGTACTTGCCCGACGCTGTGCCGTAATGGATGTGGTAGCCGGCGAGATTCATCAGCGCCGAGCCGTCCACGTTCTCCGTAGGCGGCGCCCAGTTGATGGTGACAGCGCCGGCGCTCGCGGTGGGCGGACTGTCGCCGCTCGATGTGCCCTGAGCGGCCGTCGAGCTCTGAGCGGCGGCCGAGCCGTCACTCACTACCGAGCTCTGCTGCGGCTGCGAGCCCTGCGCCGCCGCCGCGCCGGCCGAAGATCCGGCGCCGCCGCCGCAGGCCGAGAGTGCGAGTCCCAGCGCCACGACGCTACAGAGATGAACCCCACGGCGCGTTCCGCGCCCCCGTTTGGCATGCGTCATGTTTTTCCCGAACTGTGCGACCCGTTGCCGGTCTGGCGGGCGAGTCCACAGCTCGGGAGTTGCTCGAAGCTCGCGGCCGCAACGCGGCCGCTTCTTCACGGGGCAGTCTGTTTGCGCGGTGCTGCACGCATGGCGCTCGGGACCACCCCGGCAACCCCGCTGTCATAGGCTCGCGCCCTTAGACCGGAGGCTTTGCGTCACCCGCCTTTCGATGGGTTTTGCCCTTGTCCATCGGCTAAAACAGGCCTGCGGCCGTTTTAGCGATCTCTGCAGTCGCTCTGATCCACCGCGGGCAAAAACCGTGGTTTTTGCCCGCGCTGCAGATCAGGAGCGGCGCAGGAAATCCAATGCAACGGCCGTGCCAGTGCTTACGGCTCCTGTGAATTAATTGCGGTCATCGAGGATCAATTGACTGTCGCGGCGACCTCGGAGGAGAGCGGGCTCTCCGTGCCTGAGGCGTTCACCGCGGCGACGGCAAAGTAGTATTTGCCGGGCGTGAGGTTGTCCACCACGTAGGTGGCGACGCCGGGGTTGGAGACGGAGATCTTCTGCGTGTAGTTGCCCGACGATGTGCCGTAATGGATGTTGTAGCCGGCGAGATTCGTGAGAGATGAGCCGTCCTCGTTCTCCGTCGGCGGCTGCCAGTTGATCGTGACGCCTCCACTGGCAGTAGGCGGCATGCTGCCGCTGGCGGCCTGCGACGTGGCTGCGCTGCCCGCCGCTCCGGAACCACCCCCGCCGCAGCCCGAGAGTGCGAATCCCAGCGCTGCGACAGCAGAAATATAAAACCCACGGCGCGACCCGCGCCCCCGTTTGGCGTTTGTCATGCTTTCCCCGAACTGTGCGACCCAATGCCAGCCTGGCGGGCGAGCCCACAGCTCGGGAGATTGCTCGAAGCCTTCAGCCGCAGCGCGGCCTTTTCTTCACGGGGGTGCCGCCCAACGCTGCGCGCTTGCGCGCACAGTGCTCGGAACCACCCCGGCAACCCCGCTGTCGTAGGCTTCGCGCCGTTAGACCGGAAGTTTTGCGACGCCCGCCTTTCGGCGGGTTGTGCCTTTCAAGCGGCCAAAACCGGCCTGCGGCCGTTTCAGCTCTCTATTCGCGCCGCCGGTGCGATGCGGCAGCGCGGCTGACTTGGTGCAATGGGTGTGCCAGGGGCCGCGCAAGCGTCCCTACGGGCGATCAAGGCGACGTGAGCGTAAGCGCTACAGCGAGCGGATGGGCGTACATCGTCGGTGGACGCCGACATGCGGCGTCTGCTTCAGCGAGGCGATTTGACTAAATGCATGAATACGCACGAGAAAGCGCTCGTCGCGGATGGCCGACATACGCGCCGCTCGACGTCATCTTCAGGCACCCCCCTTGCTCAGCTTCGCGCGCTTCACACCTCCTGAAACCAGAATGTGCGGAATAGCGGGTTACCTTGCAGCCGGAGCGGGCCCCGAGCTCGGCGCGGCGCTGCGGCGCATGGCTGCGGCGCTCGCGCACCGTGGTCCTGATGACGAGGGCTTCTTCGAGGCCCAGACCCGCGACGGCGAGCGCGGCGTGGGGCTGGCGCACCGGCGCCTCTCCATCATCGATCTGTCGACCGGACACCAGCCGATGTCCAACGAGGACGGCACGGTGCAGATCGTCTTCAATGGCGAGATATACAACTTCCCTGGGCTGCGCGCTGAGCTCATCGGGAAGGGACACGTGTTCCGCACCCGCTCGGATACCGAGACTATCGTACACGCGTACGAGGAGTGGGGGCCCGGTTGCGTGACGCGCTTCCGGGGCATGTTCGCGTTCGCGCTCTGGGATGCCAACAACGAGCGTCTGCTCCTGGCGCGCGACCGATACGGCAAGAAGCCCCTCTTCCTCCACCAGGCGGATGGGCTGTTGCTGTTCGCATCGGAGATCAAGGGCATCCTCGCGGTCCCGGGCGTTCCGCGGCGCGTCGATCGCGCGGCCCTTTGGGACTATTTCGCGTACCGCTACGTGCCTGCGCCGGCCACCCTGCTCGAGGGCATCCGCAAGCTCATGCCCGGCAGCTACGCCGTCTGCGAGCGCGGGGTGCTGACCGAGGTAGCGTACTTCGCGCCGGACGACGGTGAGGTTTCATCGGGCAGGCCGCCCGCGGGGGATCCCGTGGCGGGCTTCCTGGGGGAGCTGGATGAGGCCGTGCGGGTTCGCATGGTATCGGACGTGCCGTTCGGGGCGTTTCTCTCCGGTGGCATCGACTCCTCGGCCGTCGTCGCGATGATGTCGCGCCACTCCGAGCTCCCCGTCAAGACGTTCTCGGTGGGCTTCGCGGAGTCCGCTTACAGCGAGCTCGCTTATGCCCGCGCCATCGCCGAGCAGTTCCACACGGATCATCACGAGCTGACGGTCTCGCAGGACCATCTGATGGAGCATCTGCCCGCGCTGGTGCGCTATCGCGACGCTCCGGTGGCGGAGCCGTCCGACATCCCGATCTACCTCCTGTCACGGGAGGCGCGGCGAACGGTCAAGATGGTCCTGACGGGGGAGGGAGCCGACGAGTTCCTCGGCGGTTACCCCAAGCACGTCTTCGAGCGCTATGTCGGGACTTACCAGCGGGTGCCCGCGGCGCTGCGCCGCGGCCTGATCGAGCCGCTCTGCCGGTCTCTGCCCTATGGATTCCGGCGCGCCAAGACGGCGGTCGCCAATCTGGGGCTCGCCGACCGGCGGGAGCGCCTGCCGCGCTGGTTCGGCGCGCTCTCCGGCGCCGAGCGCTCGCGGCTCACGCGGCTGCAGGCGCCCCGGATCAACCACGAGGCGGCGGTGCGGTTCGATTCCTTCCACGGCAACTCGGCGCTGCGCGGGGTGCTGTACTTCGACCAGACGAGCTGGCTGCCCGACAACCTGCTCGAGCGCGGCGACCGCATGACCATGGCCGCTTCCCTCGAGGCCCGCATGCCGTTCATGGACCATCAACTCGCCGCCTTCGTAGCCGCCCTTCCGGACGAGTGGCGCGTTCGCGGGCTCACCACCAAGCGGATCCTGCGCGAAGCGATGCGGCGTGTGTTGCCGGCGCCGATCCTGGAGCGGCCGAAGATCGGCTTCCGGGTGCCGGTGAACGAATGGTTCCGCGGCAGCATGCGCGGCTATCTGACCGATCACCTGCTGGGGCCGGACTCCCGCACCCGCGACTACTACCGTCCCGAGGTGCTGCGCGGTTATGTCGCTGAGCATGCGGCGGGGCGCCACAATCACGAGAAGCTGCTCTGGTGTCTCCTCAGCCTCGAGGTATGGCATCGGGAATTCGGACTCTGCGCTTGAGGATGAACCCACTATGTCGGCCGCAGACAAGACTCTCGCATTCGCTCGCATAGCCCGGGAGCGATTTCCCGCCTGCTGCATCAACTCCATCCTGGTGGTGGGCTGCGGTGACGGTCAGGAAGCGCAAGTGCTGTCCGAGACCTTCGGCTGCCGCGTCGCCGCAATAGACCTGGGCGAGGGCTTCGAGCGGCGCGCGGGGGTCGACTTCCAGCGCATGGACGCGCGGCGGATGACCTTCGACGATGAGAGCTTCGACCTGGTGTATTCGTTCCACGTGCTCGAGCACATCGTGCCGCCGGAGGAGGTCGTGGCCGAGATACACCGCGTCCTGCGGCCCGGCATGCCCTTCTGTCTGGGTACGCCCAACCGCCTTCGGGCCCTGGGTTATGTTGGCGCGGACGAATCACTCGCCGACAAGATTCGCTGGAACGCGGCGGACTGGCGGGCGCGGCTCGCCGGACGATTCCGCAACGAGCTCGGAGCGCACGCGGGCTTCACCGAGCGGGAGCTGCTCGCCCTCGGCTCGCGCATAGGCCCGGCGGCGATCGTTTCGGACGAGTACTACCGCCGACTCTACGATCGTCACGACCGCCTGATCGAGCTCATCATCACGATGAATCTGCAGCGGATCGCGTGGCCCGCCGTGTACGTGGTCGGCCGCAAGGCGCAGAGCTGAGGCTGAGCCGTACTGCGGCATCATGCAAGGGCATCGTCCGGGAATCGTCGCGGAATCTGTAGGCATCGGCCGACAATCTCTACCAGGAGCGAAGCTTGCTGGATTGTTTGGAGTCGGGGGCGCACTGCCTCGCGGCAGGCATCGAGGATGACCAGCGAAGCACTCTCCTTCACACGCAGCTTTACCATCGCCCTGTTGACCCTTCTCGAGGCGATGGCGCCGCCGGCAGTGGCGGTCGGACTGCTGTACGGTCTCTGCATACTTTACGGTGCAGAGTTCAGAGGCTTCTTCGTCGTTCTCGCCGTCCTGGTGGGGGCGCTCTCCGTGCTGCTGCCGCCGCCGCGCCCGCGTCCGCCGGGGGAGCGACAACTGCTGTCGCCGACGTGGCCGCTGGCCGGCAGGGTGCTCGGGCGCTGGACGGTGATCGTCGGGATCCTGCTCGTAGTCGGCTTCGTCACCAAGTACACGGGGGACTTCTCCCGCAAAGTCGTGGTGTCCTGGATCGTCGCCACGCCGGCGGTGCTCATTCTCGTGGTGCTCTGCCTGCACGAGCTGAGGCGCCGGCTGATGTACGACCCGGCGATGGTCCGGCGCGTCGCCTTCGCGGGCTGCAACGAGATCAGCCTCGCGCTGGCGCGCCGCATCGGCGAGAGCGGTGAGCTGACCGGCATCAGGGTCGAAGGCTTCTTCGATGACCGCAGCGCCGAGCGGCTCGGTGTTCCCGGGGCGCGGGCGCGCCTGCTCGGCCGGTTGCCGGAGCTCGCCTCGTTCGTGAAGCGGCGCGGAATCGACGTCGTCTTCGTCGCGCTTCCCGTGCGGCACATTCAGCGCGTCATGCAACTCCTCGACGAGCTGCGCGATACCACCGTGTCCATCTACTACGTCCCGGACATCTTCGCGTTCGATCTCATTCAGGCCCGCAGCGGCGAGCTCTTCGGCATTCCGGTGGTCGCGCTCTGCGAGACGCCGTTCTGCGGCTATCGCGGCGTCATCAAGCGCATCACCGACATCGCGTTCGCCGCCTCGATTCTCCTGATCGCCGCGCCGCTCATGCTCGCGCTCGCGGTTATGGTGCGAGTGTCATCTCCGGGCCCCGTCATCTTCGCGCAGAGACGTTATGGACTCGACGGCCGGGAGATCACGGTGTGGAAGTACCGGACCATGACGGTGCAGGAGAACGGCGCGCAGATCGTGCAGGCGACGAAGGAGGATGCGCGCATCACGCGGGCGGGCCGTTTCATGCGGCGCTACTCGCTCGATGAGCTGCCGCAACTCTTCAACGTCCTGCAGGGACGCATGAGCCTCGTTGGACCGCGGCCGCATGCCGTGGCGCACAACGAGGAATACCGCAAGCTGATCAAGGGCTACATGATCCGCCACAAGGTGCCGCCCGGAATGACGGGGCTTGCCCAGGTGAACGGCTGCAGAGGCGAGACCGCGCGTGTCGAGGACATGCAGGCACGAGTCAACTACGACCTCGAGTACCTGCGAAAATGGACGCCGCTCCTGGATCTGAAGATCCTGCTGCTCACGGCGATCCGGATGCTGCGGGACGAGAAGGCGTACTAGATGGAAGGTATCCCGCGGGGTCTTGCCTCCCTGTTCGAGGATACCCGTCCGCGCGCGCGCGCCGATCGGTCGGCGCTCGTGTTACTCGTCCTGATCGTGGCCATGGGCGCGATCGTTCGCTTCTGGGGACTCGGCAACGTCGGCCTGCACGGCGACGAGAAGACGATGGCGCTGCCGGCGATGCACCTGCTGCAGTACGGCACGCCGGAGATGCCGAGCGGATTCCTCTATCCGCGCGCGGTGCCGCAGCTCTATCTCATGGCCGCCTCGGCGCTCGCCTTCGGCCCGAGCGAGTGGGCGTTCCGGCTGCCGTCGGCAATCTGCGGCGTGTTGCTCATCCTCCTCACCTGGGTCGCCGGCAGGCGCTTTCTGGAGCCGCGCTGGAATCTCGCGCTGACCGCCACGGTGGCACTGCTTCCCGCTTTCATCGAGGATGCGCAGACGGCGAGGATGTACGTATTCCTGGTCACCGGTGTCACGGGATTCATGGCGCTCCTCTTCGCCTGGGAGCGCAGCGGGCGCCGCGGCTATCTGCTCGCCGCGGTGCTGGAGATGGCGGTGAGCCTCGGGTTTCACACACTGTCCATCTTCGCCGCATGGCTGTGCTTCCTGCCGGGACTGCTCAGCGGCGAGCGGCGCACGCCGCAGGTCCGATTGCGGCTGTGGCGCGACGGCTCGCTCGCCTTCGTGGCGATCGCCGCCGAATTCGCCGCGCTGAATCACTGGATGTCCACCAAGTATCCGCATGCCCTCGGCGAAGTCGCGGGGACTCCGATCAACGGGCCGCATGCCGTGGCGCCGCCGGTGCATGTGCTGTGGGCGCTCGCCATCGCGCTGCCGGCGCTCGCGCTCTCCTGGTACGTGATCCGCGAGCGTGGACGGCTGCCTGTCGCTCTGCTGGCCGCGAGCCTCGTGGCGCAGGTGTTGCGTCTGGACCATGTGGCCATCCTGCTGATCATTGCCGCCCTGGTGCTCGCCCGCCGCAACGGCACGTCCGCGGTCCGACCCGGCCCACTGCCGGCGGCACGGCTCACGATGTACTTCGCCGTGTGCGTGCTGCTCGCCGCGGCGCAGGTTGGGTATCTGATGGCGCACCGGACGGGCTCGCTGTCGCAAATCCTGGGTCTGCTGCTCGGATGGCCGAGCGTGCGCGCCTATATCGCGCTCTCACGCTACTCGCTGGCGGCACTGCTGCTCGCAGTCTGCGGCATCGCCGCGGGGCTGCGGCGGCTGGCCCGAGGGGAGCGCGTCCCCGACCACGTGTTGTTCCTGACGGTCGGCGTCTGGATTCCGCTGCTGCAGATAGGGTGCTTCCAGTGGGACCCCGAGACGCGCTACGTCGAGGGTCAGGTCATTCCGCTGCTGCTTGCGGTTTTCGCAATTGCGCAATGGGCATTCCGCACCGCCGCGGCGCGAGCGAGTGACGCACCGCCTCGGCAGGCGAGGCTCGCCGTCATCGGCGCCGCGGCTGCGGCCGCTGCGTGCGTGCTGATCGTCGAGCCCACGCGCCTGCACGCCGCGGTGGACCCGACCTACGCTCAGTATCCGGATCACAAGGGAGCCGCGGCGTTCATCGAGTCACTGCATCCGGGTCCCCACGACATCCTCGTCGCCGAGGATCCTCTCATGCAGACTTACTACCTCGGGCGCGTCAACTACTGGCTGCAGGACCAGGCGATGGCGGCGCCCTTCCTGCACAAGGTCGACGGCAGGTGGGCCGACATCTATACGGACACGCCGCTGATCGGCTCGGGCCGCCAGCTCGAGCGTCTCGTGGCGCGGCGCGACAGGGGCGCCATCTACGTCATCGGCAGCGGCGAGAACGAAGAGGACGGCCGCAAGCTCATGCGCGGGATGGGCATCGCGCAGGTGCTGCACTCGCAGGCATTTCACCTGATCTACGTCGGCCGGGACGGTTTGACGGATGTCTGGAAGGTGGATCCCTCACCGCAGCCGCCTCATTCCATGACCGCGGTGGCGCGCACCGTCAGCCGCAGGTAAGCGCATGGCCGGCATCGGCGACCGAGCTGCGATCCTGACGCTGTCGCGTCTGGCCAATTACGGGCTGATGCTGATCAGCCCCATCATCCTGGTGCGCCTGCTCACGGTCGAGCAGTTCGGCCACTATCGCGAGTTCCTGCTGTACGCTTCAGTGCTGCAGTCGATCGCCGTTTTCTCGATCAACGACAGCGTCCTTTATTTCATCCCGGCTCATCCGTCCAGCCGCTGGCGCACCGTGCGGCAGACTGCGGTGCTCATCGCCTGCAGTAGCCTCATCACCGTCGCCGTCCTGGCGATAGCGGATCGCGCGAGCGGCGGCCGCATCGTCGGCGCGCTGTTGTTGCCGATTTGCCTCTACACCCTGTTCTGCTCCAACCTCGACTTCTGGGACTACTTCTGGGTGGCTACGGACCGGCCGGGATTGATCCTGGTCTATACCTCGTTCCGCCTCGCCGGGCGCGTTCTAGTGGCGATCGTGACCGCCGCATTGACGCATGACGTACGTGCCATCATCTGGGCCCTGATAGCGGTCGAGGGACTGCGGGTTGTCGCGGCGGCGGTCATCATGTTGGCCTGCGACCGCAGCGCGGCCGAGCCGCCCCTTGCCGACCCGTGGCGCGAGCAGCTCAGGTACTGCCTCCCCTCCGGAACCGCCTCGGTGCTGCAGATGCTCAACCGGAACCTGAGCGGTGTCGTGGTGGTAAAGGCCCTGGGCGCCGTGGCGCTGGCGCGCTACACCATCGCCAAGTTCGGCGAGCCCGTGGTGACCACGCTGCGCGACTCGGTATCCGCGGTAGTGCTGCCGGAAATGGTCCGATTCGACCGCCATTCGCGCAAGGATTCGCTGGCGCTCTGGAAGCGGGCGACCGCGGTCAACACCATCCTGCTCTTTCCGGTGGTGGTCATCGTCGAGCGGTTTGCGGCGCCGCTGGTGACGACGGTCTTCGGCCGGGCGTACGCGCCCGCGGCGCTGCTTCTGCAGATCTACATGCTGTTCGTGGTGCGCGCCTGCTTCGACTTCGCTCCGGCGCTGCGCGCGATCAACTGCACGCGTCCGCTGGTCGGGAGCAATGTAGCCTCGATCATCGCCTGCGGCGCCCTGCTGGCGGTGCTGATTCCGACGGACGGAGTCGTCGGCGCGATGTGGGCTCTCGTGCTCGCCAGCGTCGTCGAAGCCGTCTGGCTCGGGCGGTCGACGATGCGCAACTACGAAGTCGGTCTCGGCGAGCTCGTCTCGTGGAGCAGCACGGCCAGGGTGGCCGTCGCTGCGTTGGTTGCCGGGGGAGTGCTCGCCACCTCCGTCTGGATCCGCGCGTTCGGCCCGGCCGGCATCCTGCTGGGCTCCGCGATCTATCTCGCGGTCTTCGTGGTGCTGCTCCTCGTGCTCAGAGTGCCCGAAGCTCATGCGCTGCTCGCATGGGTGAGGCGGCTCCTACCGGCGTTCACCACCGCTTTTCGCAAGGCCTGATCGCATGCGCCTGCTATTCGTGCTGCTCATTACGACTCTCGCGGCAAGCGACATCCTGGGGACCGGCATGAGCCTCGGGCCAGGCTTGAGCGTGAAGAACGCGCTCCTCTATCCCATCGCCCTCGGAGTGCTCTTTCGCATGGCGCTCACCGGGCGCTTCCGCATGCGCTTGCCCATCGTCAATGCGGCGTTCATCGTGTGGATCACGTATGCGCTGCTGACGTGGATCGCCTGTGTGACCGTGGTCCACTATCCGGGCTACGATCCGCTCGGCACACTCATCAACCTCAAATCGGGGCTGTTCGATTCGGTGCTCTTTTTCTTCGTCTTCTTCTACGGCACGGAAGGCGAGGGGGATTTCCTGCTGTTCGCGAAAGCACTCGCCTTCTGGATCAGCATCGCCAACGTCCTGACGCTAGCCGACGTGGCTGGCATAGTGCACCTCGGAATCACCGTCGGCGACAACGGTGTCGAAGCCGACCGCGTGTTCGGGGTGTTTGGCCACGCCAACGATACGGCAGCGCTGATTGTTTGCGTGCTGCCGATGATGGTCACCGTGGCGATGTCGAGCCGCGGCGCTCTGAGACTCTTCTGGTACATCGGCGCTCTCGCGTCGGTGGCGGTGCTCCTGCTCACCGTCTCGCGGGCTGCTTACGTCGGCGTCGTGGTCGGCTACGGAGCGGCTACTTGGATCTGCCGGCGCCATTTGCCCACATCGCGCATCGTCAATTGGACGCTGATCGGCGTCACGTGCGTCGTGGTTGCCGCGGGGATTGCCGCGGCCCTGATGCCGAGCTTCTGGGAGGTGATCAGCGATCGCCTGCTCAATCAATCGATGGCTTCGTCGATCAGCACCGTCTCATCCGGCCGCACGACCATCTGGGCGACCGCGATCGCCACGATGATGGCTCATCCGCTCACCCTGCTCACGGGGTTCGGCTATCGGGTCTACGAGACCATGTTCGTCCTGGTCACCCACAACTACTATCTCGACCAGTGGTTCGGGCTGGGTCTCATCGGCCTGTTCTCGTTGCTCACCATCCAGTATCAGACCGTGGCGACGGCGGTGCGCGCGATCGGGGTGGCGGCGGGGCCGCTGCGTCCGTACATGATTTCGCTCGCGTTCGGCATGCTCGGCCTCGCGGTGTGTATCTTCTTCGGCAATCTCGACAGGCCGTGGTCGTACGTCTGGGTCTACGTCGGCTTCTCGCTGCGCGCCGCCGCCGATATCCTCGAGAAGGCGGACAAGTCCGCACTCGCGTCCGCGCGCGCGTCGCTGCAGCCTGTTGGATCTCCTGCGGCGGCGGGAGCGCGCGCCACGGCGCGCCGCGCAGCTGTCGGCGGATTGAGACGTTGACCCGTCTGGAATTTGAGACAGAGGCGTCCGATTTCACAGATTCCACGAGCGCAGCTATTGACGCCCGGACAAAGACTGTAACAATGGCGGCGGTCGCGCGGCTGCCAAGCTCGTTTGCAGGGCGCACGCGCAACCACCGGTGGGGACGTGTATGCGGTCATCGAACCGCGGTGATGTCCGGGCGATTCGCACCCGTCCGGCTCCCACGAGAGCAGCCATGGCGCCACAGTCAGTGCAGCGTGCCTGCCAGCCCCACCGGATAGCACCTCGACTTCGTCGAGTGGTCAGTTACAACCCCCGGGGGGACATGATGATTCGCCACGCAATTCGTCAGGGCTTGACGGCGCTTGCCGCTACCGCGGCACTCGGAACCTGCGCCAGCGCATTCGCCTTCACGCCGCCGCCGTTTCCGCGCATCGGCGGCATACAGATCAGCTCGCCGTTCGATTACAACGATCCGACCTACCAGGCGCGGCTCGCCAAGCAGAACATCATGATTCTCAACAACTGGCCCAGCCTGGCGCCGGGGGGAGAGTCGATGGAGAGCGTCGTCAAGGCGATCAAGGCGATCAACCCGAACGCGCTGGTATTCCTCTACACGAACTCGGACGAGAGCTATACCACGGGCGACAGCTCCGTCGCGTTCGCCGCCGTCGCCAAGCAGATGACCGCCATGAAGTGGTGGCTCTATCCGAGCAGCAGCGCTTCGAGGCCGGTGGCGTCCTTCTTCGGCAACGGCGGCTTCACGATCAACAACTCGCCGAACACGCCCAAGGATTCGAGCGGCGACGACTCGATCGACTGGCTGACCAAGTGGTACGTGAGCACGTACTACGACGCGATCCCGTCCATCGACGGTTTCTTCATGGACAACGTGTTCGTGCAGCCGCAGGTGTCGGGCGACTGGTACGGCAACGGCGACGTGCTGCAGCCGTCGGACCCGAAGGCCCAGGCGGCGATTCAGGCGGGCTACGAGCGCTGGTTCGGCCTCACTCACCAGCTGATGCCGGGCAAGTACCAGCTGGGCAACATCACGACGTGGGGCCAGAAGTACGCCTCGGTCCCGAGCGGCTACCAGGGCATGGCGGACGGCGGCGTGCTGGAAGGGATGATCGGGCCGTCCTGGGCGATCGAGAACTGGGGTGGCTGGAAGGAGATGATGGCGCAGTACACCACCGACATGCAGGCGCTCAGCGCGCCGAAACTCGCGATCTTCAACCAGTGGGGCAGCCCGACCGATTACCAGTCGATGCGCTACGGGCTCGCCTCCTGCCTGATGAATGACGCCTACTACAGCTTCTCCAGCAATTCCAGCGGCTATAGCGGCGTGGTGTGGTTCGATGAGTACGACGCCAACCTGGGGCAGGCGGTCGGCTCGCCGCCGACCGCCGCGTGGCAGAAGGGAGTCTGGCGCCGTGACTTCGCCAACGGCATCGCGCTGGTGAACCCGAAGGGCAACGGGGCGCAGACGGTGCAGCTCGGCGGCACGTTCGTGAAGATCAAGGGCGCGCAGGACCCGAAGGTGAACAGCGGACAGACCGTCACCTCCGTGACGCTGCAGGATCGCGACGGCATCATCCTGCTGCGGCAGTCTCCGCTCGAGCAGCCGAAGGCGCCGACCGACGTCAACGCCGGGGACTGACGGACTAGATCGACCGGGCGCGCTGCAGGCGCGCCCGGTCGGCTATCGCAGCGTCGCCGGCCAACAGAGTCTCGATGCAGTCCGTGAAGCGGCTGGTCATTGCCTGCACGGTGAAGAGCTCGCGGACCCGCCGCGCCGCGGCTGCGCCCAGCTCGAGCCGCAGGGGCCGCGAGGTCAGCGCCTCGAGGTGCATCGTCAGGGCCGCGATATCCCCGGGCTGGAAAAGGAAGCCATGCTCGCCGTGAGTCACCTGCTCACGGGCGCCGCCCAGGTCGCTCAGCACGAGCGGCTTGCCGAGCGACATGGACTCGAGCGCCGCCATGGAGAACGTCTCGACGGCATGAGATACCAGCGTCATGACATCGCATGAGGTGATGAACGGACGCACGTCGCTCTCGAACCCCGTGATCCGAACACATGACTCGAGCCCGAGGCGCGTCGCGGTCTGCTCGATCCGCCGCCGCTCCGGCCCGTCGCCAATGAACAGCGCCTTCGCCGCAATGCCGCGCGCCCGCAGCCGGGCGAGGGCTGCCAGAAGATCTCCGTGCGCCTTCTCCGGACGCAGCACGGAGCAGAGTCCGACGAGGTATTCATCGTCGGCGACTTCGAGGGAGCGGCGGAGTGCGAGCCGTTCCGCCTGCGAGTGCAGGTCGGTGTACCAGTCCGTATCGACGCCGTTGTAGATGACGTCATCGGCGGGCGGGCACAACCCTCGGGCGCGCCAGTAGCGGCGCTGGCTCTCGCACACATAGAGCAGCAGATCGCAGCGGCGGAAGAGCCGCCGGTAAAGGAGCATCTGCACTCTTTCCTTGCGGCTGTGGATCAGCGTCGAGTGAAATACAGTCACGAGGCGGACGTTCGTGCGCGCGCCCCGTGCCAGATGGCCATACATCATCGAGTACGGGTTGGTGCAGATGATCGCGTCGATGCCCCGGGCCGCAATGAGCGAGCGCAGGCGCCCGACGGCGCGATGATCGATCCAATGACGGGCGTCGCAACAGAGAACCTCCTCGAGCTGCTCTTCGTGCAAATGCGGCCGCAGGCTCGCCTGCGGCTTGAGATAGGCGAGATGCAGGCGAAAGCGCGCCGGATCGAGGTGATTGAGCAGCGTGACGACCTGTTTCTCGGCGCCGCCGACCTGCAGGGAATTGACGATGAAGAGCAGCCGGGAGGCTGCGGCGCGGGGTACGGCCGTGCTCATCGGGGCTCGATGGCGAAACGGCCGTAGATCTGGATCAAGTGCTCGATGGAGGCATCCAGCGAGTACGACCGCTCGATGGTCCGGCGTGCGGCCACGCCGAGGCTTGCGCGCAGCGACGGCTCGCGCATGAGGCGCGCGATGGCCGCCGCCGTGCCATCGACATCCCCCGGACGGACCAGAAGCCCGTTCGCTTCGTGCTCGATGACCTGGGGAATGCCCCCCACGGGCGTGGTGACGACGGGCAGCCCCCAGGACATGGCTTCCAGCAGCGCCATCGGCAACGCTTCCGCATGCGATGGTAGGACGAAAATGGTCGCGCGCGCGAGCTCGGTGTGCTTGCGCTCCGCCTCCAGCCATCCGGGACAGCTGACACGATCGCCGATCCCGAGCTGCCCGCACAGCCGGCGCAACTCCTCGACGGAGCCGACGCCGCCGCAGACCAGCCTCAAGTGCGGGAAATCCTTGCTCAGCCGCGCGCAGGCGCGGACCAGGTCGAAGACGCCCTTGCTGCGGTTGATGTCGCCGAGGAACAACAGAGTCGCTTCCGGCGAATGCTGCCGCTGGCGCAGGTCCGGCAGTGCGACGGCGTTGACGAGCACCTCTATGCGCGCCGTGGCGCAGATCTCCAGCAGCCAGGAGCGCCACTGCTCGGAGAGGGCGATGAGGAGCGCCGCGCGCCCGAATGTTCCGCGGATCATCCGGCGCGCGAGAGGTCCGCTCTGATGCTGGTAGAAGTCCGGGAAGAAGCCGCTGTGCACGTGCAGCAGGTAGGGCCGTCCCGCGAGTCTCGCCAGCAGGCACACGATCGATTTGCGCCAGAAGGACGCGTTGGCGGAGATGTGGACGTGTACCAACGGCCGGTCGAGCCTGCGCAGCAGCATGGCCACGCGCGCCCAGCCCGTCAGAGCCGCCCACACTTTTGTCCACGGTGGTCCATAGCGGTGCGTCGGCACGTACGTGCAGTCGATGCGGTCGAACAACCCGCCGTCTATGTACCCTTGAACGACAGCGCGAACGCCGCCGATGCCCCGTGGATCGGTGCCCACCATGAGTACCGTGCGGCACACGGGAGCAATGGTCTGCGGTGCGCCCGTGCACTGCTGGTCGCGGCCGAGGGGCTCGCGCGGATCATCGGGAGGAGGGGACGCGCCGCGCTGCTGAGCAGATTCTCCGGTCTGGTGGGCGCGGGCGATGAGCTCGGCCATCAGCTGCCCAGTGCGAGCGAGGAGGCGCGCGGCGATGCAAGCAGTCCGGAGAGTGCTTGCACGTACACGTTCAATGTCTGCGATTCGTTCAGCTGCTCATCGAAGTAGCGCGTGCTGTTCGAGCTGGCCGCCTGCCATTCGGCCGGGTCGCCGGCAAACCGGGCGATGGCCGTGCTCAGCTCGCCGACGTCGCTTACAGCAGCTCCCATGCCGTTGTTGCTGATAATTCGCGCCGGATCGAGAAACGTCACGACCGGCGCGCCGCGCGACCAGGCCTGCAGGAAGGTGTTCGGAAACCCGTCCGTATCCGACGTGCTGACATGGACGCGAGCGCGCTCGAAAAACCCTCCGACCAGGTGCTGCGGCACGAAGCCGTGAAAGGTGACGTTCGGCAGTAACTGCGCGCGCGCGCGCGCCTCTTCGTACACCGCCTCCTCGGGCGGCACGGGCGCGCCTATCAGGTGGAATGTCAGATCCGGCAGTTGCGCCGCCGCCTCGAGAAACAGCTGCGGCCGCTTCAGGGCGCGCATGTTCGCCACCCAGAGCGCGTCGATGTCGCGCTCCTGGAAGGACGGGCGGCGGCCGGCTGCCTCGACGACGGGCCCCGCCAACCGGCTCTGGCGGCTGAAGTTGCGAACGAGCGCGCGCTGTTGCGGGGGTGTCTGCGCCAACACCAGATCGGCGCGTAAAAGCCCCCAACGATACAACTGTCTGTCGCGCCAGTAGCGCACGAGGAGCGCGCGCGGGTCGCAGTCGGAATCGCTGGCGATCCGGAACACCACCCTGGCGCCGTGCCGGCGCGCGAACAACACCACCTGCGCCAGCTGCGCGCCGGCGCAACTCGTGTAGTAGATGTCGGCCTTGGCCCGCTGCAGCGCGTTTTGCAGTTTCGTCCAGCGGGGGTGCAGGAAGCGAACGACGGGGATGCCCTCGTCGAGCCGATATGCCTTGTAAGTCTTGACGCCGTCCCAGGAGGCTCCGTCGGCCTGTCCGTAATCCGCGACGATCATCGAAACACGCCAGCCGCGCAGCGCAAGGGCGCGGGCGAGCAGCGTGTGTTGCAGCTCCTCGCCGCCGGCCGGGCGGTCGGAATACTCGGGCGCGAGCACGGGTAGATTCCCGAGCCCGACGAAGCACACATGGGGGGAGGTCATCGCTTCCTCTGTCGATCGTGCTCGCAACCAAACGCGGGCCGAAGCGAAACGTTCCAGGGCCTCGGAGCCCGGTTTTCCCGGCGGCGCGGCCGCAGCAGGCTTGGCGGGAACGGAAGTTGCTCAAGGTCTGGCCCAAGTATGCCCGACGGGGCGGCTCTGCGCCCGAACAAGAACCAGGAGACTAGCCGATGCGATCGTCTATTACCCGCTGGACATGCGGAGTGCTGCTCGCCGTGGCCGCCGGCGCGGCCCTCGCGTCTCCGCCCAACCTTCCTTACACCGTGCAGCCCGGCGATACGCTGCTGGTGTCGGTGTGGAAAGAGCCGGAGCTGCGGCGCCCGGTGCTCATCGAGCCGGATGGGATGTTCTCCTTCCCGCTCTGCGGACAGATCGACTCGCATGACAAGACCGTCGGCGAGCTGCAACAGCAGATCACGCAGCACCTGGCCCGTTTCATCACCGACCCGGTCGTGACGGTGTCGCTGCAGAAGATCAGCGGCAACCGTGTCTACGTGATCGGACAGGTGCAGAAGCCGGGTGACTTCATCGTCAACCCGCGCGTCAATGTGATGCAGGCGATCAGCATGGCCGGCGGCACGACGCCGTTTGCCTCGCTCGGCAGCATCAAGATCATCCGCCGCACCGACAGCGGCGGTCAGGTGGCGCTGCCTTTCAATTACAACGACGTGCTCCACGGCAACGATCTCTCGCAGAACATAACCTTGCAGGCCGGCGATGTCGTCGTCGTACCGTAGGCTCTACGCCGCCATCGGCGCCGGGGCGATCATCGGGCTGGCGCCGGCCTCGCGCGCCGCCAATTGGGAGATTCTGCCGCGCCTCGAGGTCGGTGGCATCTGGAATGACAACTATCGGCTGGCCGACGTGCCGGAGCAGGAGCTGAAAGTGTACGGGCCGTACATCGACGCGCAGCTTGCGATGGACCTCAACTCGCCGACGTCGAAGCTCGATATCGTGCCGCGCGTGCGCTGGAACAACTTTCCCACGGATCACACCGACCAGTCGACGGACGGCTTCCTGGATATCGACGGCGAGCACAAGACCTTGCGCTCGGACTTCCTCGGGGTCGTGCAGTTCTCGGACCAGGAGGTGTTCTATTCCGACTACCTGCCGGCGACCTTCCCGGGCCTGGCGCTCGGCCAGGCCACGACCGCGCCGAGCGGGCGCATCACCGTCACCACCCGGCAGAAGCTGGTGCGGGCCGCCCCGCAGTACAAGTACGACTTCACTCAGCGCGCGCACCTCGCCCTCAACGCCGACGTCGAGCATGCAGACTACCAGCAGAGCCAGGTCGAGCAAATCGGCTATACCAGCTACACGGGCAGCGCCGGAATCGGCTTCGATGTCTCGCCGCGCTCGATCTTCACCGTGACCGGCCTCGGCACGCACTTTGCGCCGCAGACCGGCGGCAGCAATACGAACGACTATGGCGCGCAGGTGGAATGGGATTTGCAACAGTCGCAGATCGCGACGTTCTATGCGCGCTTGGGCGGGGAGCGTTCCCAGGCTCAGACGCCGATCGGCACCGTCAGTAACAACGGAGTCACCGGCGGAGCGGGCGTCGATCTGCGCTATCAGGTCACCGAGGTCACGATCGACGTGGTGCGCTCGCTGATTCCGACCTCCCAGGGGGTCATGATGACCGATCAGGAGCTGCGCTTCAGGATATTGCATGCGTTCTATCCGAAGTTCTCCGGCTTCGTCGGCGCGCGCGGCATGCGCTTGAGCGGGGCCGCGATTCATACCGTGCTCAACCAGACCGTCAGCGCCTCGAACGAGGACTACGCGACCGCGGAGGCCGGCGTGGACTACCAGATCAGCCAGAACTACCGGATCGAGGGGGCGTACAACTTCGCCTGGCAGCGGTTCGCCGGCACGCCGACCGCGACCTCGAACGCGGTCAGGCTGGCGATCATCTATCAACCGTTGAGCCGGTACGAGCCTCTGCCCGAGTTCACCGGCATTCCACCTCAGGAGCGATGAGCATGGCGGACCACGAAGAGGCAGTCACTGCCGACTTGGCGGATTACCTGGGCGCCATCAAGCGGCGGCGGATGCTGCTCGCCAGCATCGCCCTGCCGATCATCGCGATCGCGGTGGCGCTGGCGCTCGGATTGCCGAACATCTACGTGTCCACGGGCCTCTTCACCTTCACCGACGCCACGGTGCCGGGAGAGATGCCGGCGAACAGCAATGCCGATGCGATCCAGCGCATGCAGGAGCAGTACCGCGACGCTTACGTCGACAGCCTCGCGAGCAGCGTCGTGAGCGACGCGGGCATCAAGCAATTGGTCGAGGAGGCTCCCGGCATCGTTGCGCCCGGAACCGACGTGGCAACCGCGATCAAGGAGGTCAAGCGCCGGACGCGGGTCGAGACCGTGCGCACGCCGGTGCTCGATCCCAACTCCGGGCGCAATCTGGACATCATCTCCGCTTTCACAGTGTCCTACGAGAGTCCCGATCCGGCGGTTGCGGCACTCGGCGCGAAGTGGCTGAGCAATGCCTTCATCATGGCGAACCGCCAGGGCCGCCTGGGAAGCGCCAGGCAGGCGGAGCAATTCTACGACGCCCAGACGCAGCTCTACCGGCAGCAGATTGCCCAGATCGAATCGAAGCTCGCGTCGTTCAAGGAGAAGAACTACGACCAGCTGCCGGGGCTCACCAATCTCAATATAAACATCCTGCAGACGACACAGGGGCAGATCGACGGCGTGACGCAGCAGATCGAGGCTCTGCGCCAGAATCACGTCTTCCTGCAGCAACAGCTCGCTGCGGCCAAGAACGCGGGCCAGGACGCGGGCTTGCTGGCCCAGCTGCAGGCCGAGTACAACAGGAAGCTCGCGACCTACGATGCGGACTACCCGGACATGATCTCGCTGCGCCAGCAGATCGATCAGCTGCAGGAGGGCGGCGGCGCGGTCAACAGCCTGTCGCTGCCGGCACAGCTTCGGTCCGAGGAGCAGGCCTTGGCTCAGGCCAAGCTCCGCTACAGCGAGGACTTCCCGGACGTCAAGCGCCTCGAGCGGCAGATCCAGATCCTGAAGACGCGCATCGGCCACGGCGAGAAGTATGCGGGCAATGCACCGGGGAGCCCCGCCGTCATAGAGCTCGAGACCGAGCTCAAGGCCAACGAGACCCAGACCGGCGCGCTCGAGCGCCAGGCGCAGCAGCAGCGTCAGCAGCTGATGCAGCTGGAGGGACGCGTCGAGGCCGCGCCGCAGGTGGAGCGGCAGTACAAGTCGCTCGCGCTCAATCTGCAGCTCGCGCAGACGAAGTACAACCAGTTGCTCAAGTATCAGATGGACGCACAGCTCACCAGCCAGGCGATCTCGAGCGGTCGCAGCGACCGAATCCGGATTCTGCAGAGCCCTTCGGTGCCGCTCACCCCCGGCAAGCCGAAACGCACCGCAATCGCGCTCGTGGGACTGATGCTTGCGATCCTGCTTGGCCTGACAGCGGTGGTGATTGCGGAAAGTGTCGATCAGAACGTGCGCGGCAGCCGTGATATCCGTCGCGTGCTGGCGCTGTCGCCCGTCGGCGTCATCCCGGAGATCCAGGACGCGGCCACGGCGCGGCGATACCGCCTGCAGGTTGCGATGTTGACAGTGTGCGTATGCGTCGGCACCGCCGTGGTGCTGATGGCTGCGCGAAGTTTCTACTCTTGATCCGCAGAGCTGCCCGAGCGGCGAGGTAAAAGCGACTCATGAGCCTGATCGAGGAAGTGATGCGCCGTCAGGCGCACGAGCGCGCCGCGGTGGGAGGACTCGCGGCGAATGCGAGCGGCGCGTCGGCTGCGAGGGTGGCGCGACCGTTCTCCGCGCCAGTGCCCGAATCGGCGGTGCAGCAGTATCGCCCCGCGGCGATCGACCCCGAGGCGCTGGAGCGCAACCGGGTATTGCTGCGCGTGCAGGACGTCGCGGTCTCGCGCGCCTACAAGATCCTGCGCACGCGGGTCTTGCACCGCATGGCGGAGCACAACTGGTATACCCTCGGGGTGACCGGCACCGGCGCGGGCGAAGGCAAGACCATCACCGCGATCAACCTGGCGATCGCCCTCGCGCAGGACCCGAACGTCTGGGTGTACCTGGTCGATCTGGATCTGCAGCGGCCGCAGCTCGGCGCCTATCTCGGCATGAGCTACGAGAACGGCCTCACCGACTTCCTCACCGGGCAGGCGGAGCTCGACCAGGTCATCTACGACATCGGCCTCAAGCGGCTGGCGGTGGTGCCGAATGCCAGCCCGCTGGAGACCTCCTCGGAGTATCTGCGCTCGGCCAGGATGGCGGATTTCATCAATGCGCTCGAGGCGCAGACGCCGCGGCGGATCATCATCCTCGACATGCCGCCGGTGATGGTGAGTGATGACGTCCTGGCGTTCGCGTCGCGCGTGGACAGCTTCCTGCTGGTCGCCTCGCAGGGTCTGACGGCGCGCCGCACGCTCGCCAACGCCAAGGAGGTGCTCTCGGAGCTCAACGTCCTCGGCGTGGTCCTCAATCGCTCCACCGAGCGCAACGACAGCCCTTACTACTGATGCCCCTCGACCTCTCGATCGTCGTGCCGCTCTTCAACGAGGAGGAGAGCGTGCGGCCCCTGCACGCCGCGATCGTCGGGGGCGTCGAGCCGCTCGGAGTGTCCTTCGAGATTGTGCTCGTCGATGACGGCAGCCGGGACGGCACCGTCCGCGTCGCGGACGAGATCGCGCGCGCCGACCCGCGGGTCTGTCTGGTGAAGTTTCGCCGCAACTACGGACAGACGCCGGCCATGGCGGCCGGCATCGCCGAGGCCCGCGGGGAGATCATCGTGACCATGGACGGAGACCTGCAGAACGACCCCGCCGACATCGGCGAGCTCCTCGCCAAGATCGATGAGGGTAACGACCTGGTGGTCGGCTGGCGTCATCGGCGGCAAGACAAGCTCTGGACGCGCAAAGTTCCGTCGCGCATCGCCAATGCGCTGATCGCGCGCGTCACCGGTGTGCCGATCCGCGACAACGGCTGCTCGCTCAAGGCTTACCGCGCCGCTCTCATCAAGCGCATCCCGCTCTATTCCGAGATGCACCGCTTCATCCCCGCGATGACCTCCATCGCCGGTCCCCGCATCGCGGAGATCCGCGTGCGCCATCACGCCCGCGCGTTCGGGAGCTCGAAGTACGGCCTGTCCCGCATCTACAAGGTGTTGCTCGATCTGATGGTGATCAAGACTGTCGCCTCGTTCACGGCGCGGCCGATGCTCTGGTTCGCGATGCTCTCACTGCCGATGCTGGCCATCGCCGCGGTGGCGCTCGGCTGGAGCTGCGTGAACTTCGCGCAGACCGGCAGGATCTCCCTGTCGATAGCGGGCACGGGGGTCATCTTCCTCACCTCGACGGTGATGCTGTTCGCCGCCGGGGCGCTGGGGGAGCTCATCTACGAGCTCGGCGACGTGCGCGAGCACCAGTTCTCCCGTCTTACCCAACACTTGCTCCTGGCGCCTGGGAGGCAGCAATGACCGAGTCAGCCTGCGCTGACGGCAACGTCGAGATCTCCGCGATCATTCCAGTGGGAGGGCGGCACGTCAGCGACCTGCTTGCGCTCCACGCGGAGTACAAATCGGCGCTCGATGCACTCGGGATGGCTTACGAGGTGATCGTGGTGCTGGATGGCCCGCAGCCGCAGCTGGCCGCCGATGTCCAGCGGCTCCTCGCCTCGGGGGAGAGCGTTTCGGTGATAGGTCTGACCCGGCGCTTCGGCGAGGCGACCGCGCTCGTGGCGGGCTTCCAGCGCGCGCGCGGACGCACCATCCTCACGCTGCCGGCCTATCACCAGGTCCGCGGCAGCGAGATCGGCAAGCTCGTGCGGGCCCTGGGAGTCGTCGACCTCGCCATCGGCCGCCGCTGGCCGCGGGCCGGCAGCCGGTTCGAGGCGCTGCGCCGGAATCTGTTCCATCGCATGTTGACCTCGGTGACGGGCCAGCGCTTCCACGACCTCGGCTGCGGGGCGCGCGCCATGAAGCGGCGGGTGCTCGAGGAAATCTCGCTGTACGGTGACCAGCACCGGTTCCTGCCGGTGCTCGCGAGCCGCAATGGCTTCAGGGTGATGGAGATCGACCTGCAGCAGTCCCCGCTCGACCGGCACCAGGGCGGTTATCCGCCCCGCGAGTACGTCCGGCGGGCGCTCGACATCTGCACGGTGTTCTTCCTGGTTCGCTTCACGAAGAAGCCGCTGCGATTCTTCGGCATGGTCGGGGTGAGCACCTTCCTCGTCGGCGCGGCGCTCGTCGCCTGGCTGGCGATCGATCGGCTCGTCTTCCGCCATCCGCTGGCCGACCGCCCGGCGCTGCTGCTGTCCTCGCTGCTCGTCGTCCTCGGCATGCAGCTCTTCGCCCTCGGGCTGCTCGGCGAGCTGATCATCTTCACGCATGCGCGTGACATCAAGGATTACCAGATCGAGGAGGTGGTGCGGTACCCGGCGCAGACCCCGCCCGGCGAGGCGGCGGGCCGCGGGCTCGAGCTGCCGCGCCGCGAGTCGCACCCGCACGTCGCCTGAGCAAGCAAGGCGCTGCCCCGGGCCCGGGGCGGTTATTTTTCCATGACAACCGGATGACAGCGGACATGACACAACAGAACGTTACGGCTGCGGCGTCGCTGGCCGTCAGCACTCACGCGCGCGAGGTCGCCGGCGGCCAGCGTTTCGCGTTCGGCGACAATTGGGCCCGTTATCTGCGAGTGCTCGATGACAAGCGGATACAACGGACCGTCGACAGCCTGAAATCGATGCTGGAGGTCGACAGCCTGGCCGGCAAGTCGTTCCTCGACATCGGCAGCGGCAGCGGCGTGTTCTCTCTCGCGGCGAGACTGCTGGGCGCGAGAGTGTTCTCCTTCGATTACGACCCGCGCGCCGCGGCGTGCACGGAGGAGCTGAAGAGGCGTTACTGCAAAGCGGACAGCGAGTGGCAGGTGCAGGTCGGCTCCGCGCTCGACAAGCCGTTTCTGGCCCGCTTGGGTCGCTTCGACGTGGTCTATTCCTGGGGCGTGCTGCATCACACCGGCGACCTGTGGACTGCGTTGGCCAACGTCGATGACAGCGTGGCGGAGAAGGGCAAGCTCTTCATTTCGCTCGCCAACGATCAGGGCGGCCCGTCGCAGCGCTGGACGGCCGTCAAGCGCATCTACAACAAGGTGCCGTCGCATCTGCGGGGGCCCTTCGCCGTCATGGTCTATGCGCCGCGCGAGCTCAGAAGGTTCGCGGGCAGCCTCCTCAGGGGCCGGCCGCAGGCGTATTTCTCCTACATCCGCAACTATGGCGAGAACCGCGGTATGAGCTGGTGGCGGGACAACATCGATTGGATCGGGGGATATCCCTTCCAGGTCAGCAAGCCCGAGGAGATCCTCGACTTCTACCGCGCGCGCGGTTACCGGCTCCTCAGGATGACCACGTGTGCCGGCGGCCACGGCTGCAACGAGTACGTCTTCCAGAGAGACTGATGAGCCGGAGCGTCACTGACCCGACGCTGCCCGGCGCACAGGCGAGTGTGGCTGAGTCGAGAGTGGGTGCGGCATCGGCCGTCCCACTCAGCCTTCGTCGCGCCGTCATAGTCCTGACGATCGGTCTCATCGTTGCCACTTGCGCGTTTGGAGCCGGACGTGTCGTCTGGCGCGTGATCAGCACGGACGGCGGCTGGTACTCCTATCCGGCCTATGCACTGTCGCAGGGGCGTGACCCGGACGAGAACCTGCTTCCGCCGGATGAGCTGCGGCTCGATACCCCGGGAGTACGCTCCCTTTTCCCCTGGGAGAACCGCAGCTTTCTGCTGACCGGAATCGACCGGGCCTGGTTCGACGTTGCCGGACACGGAGAGGGGAGCATCGTCATCTTCGGTGTGCTGCAGTGGCTCGCGCTTGCCGCACTCGTCGGTTGGGCCGTCAATCGCGCGACGGGAAACCGTTGGGCGGCGGGCGCGGCGGCGTTGGCCGCTTTGAGCGACGTCGAGCTCGTCTACGAAAGTCTGGCGGACCTTCGGCCGGACATTCCTCTGGCCTTGATAGGGGTCGGCAGCCTCTGCTTCTTCATCGACTTCCTCCGGCGGCGCTCGCCGCTCAGCTTCGTTGGGAGCGGAGTCCTCATCGCGCTCCTGCCTCTGGTGCATACGACCGGCGTCCTGCCCGCAGCCATGATGCTGACCTGCCTCGCGGCCTCCACACTGATTCCGAGGGAGGGACGCCTGTCGCAACGGTACATGCTTGCCTGTGCGGCGTTGGTCGCGGCGGTGCTGGCGGTCTTCGTCCTCCGTAAGCCGATCTCCGACATCCTGATTCCGACCAAGGTGTCGCTGGCGGTGCAGCTGACCGGCCGCCACGACCTGCCATCCATGCTGCTGGGCATGGCCCATCGCGGCGTGCTGTGGAAGCTCGGGCAAGAGGGCCAGCGCTGGGCGAGCTATTTTCTACCGGCCAATCTGCCGCAGCTGCTCTTTCTGCTGACCGGGCTGTTTGCGCTGCTCCGCGCGGCTTGGCAGCGCAGGTCGCAGATCGCGCAGACGGCCGAGCGGCTCTGGCTTGCGGTCGGCTGGCTGGTCGGCGTTCTTACGCTGACCATCACCGATCCTCATTTCACGGCCACGCACCTGATTCCGCTGATCGCCTTGGGGTACGTGATGGCGGGCGTTGGCTGGGCTCTGCTGCTCCAGGGAAGCCGTCAGGCGGTCCCGCTGGCTGACCCGGTCCCGCGGCCGCAGCCGGTCCTGCAGCGGCAAGGGTTGCTTCCGCTGGCGGTGCTGGCGCTTCTGGCGCTGCTGCTGCGGGCGGGACAAGCGTCGTTCGATGTCTACCAGGGGATACACCAGGGTGTCAGCCGGGCCAGCGTACGGAGCCTGCTCGCGAACGTGTTTCCGGGCACGGGCGTGACCTGGGCCGTGGCTCCCACGTCGCTCTGGCTCTATGTCCCGCACGGCGGCCGGCCGGTCCTGGTGGACGATCGCTCCGATCCGGGTGTGGTCGGGACGGCGCTGTGGCAGCGCGTGAGCGTCCTGGTGATCGATTCCGATTTTCTCAATTACGGCTGGGGGCGCGTCGCCCGCGAAGGGGTCGCCGCCGGTTGGCTGAAGCCCATCGGCCATGTGGGCACGCCCGCGGACAAATATTTTGTCGCCGCCTTTCGGGTCGAGCACGCCGGCGCGGGACGGAATCCCGGGGCCTGAGCGTAGGGCCCGTTCCTTGCTGACTGAGCGTTTTGGCGGCGGAGGGCCGTGATGTCCACCCTGCTCCGAGAGAAACCCTACGATTACCGTGAGCACGTGCCCGCGGACGAGCACTCCACCGGAGTCTCGCCCGCACACCCGCTGCCGCGGCTCACGATCGTGGTGCCCTGTTATGACGAGGAAGAGGCGCTACCGCAGACGGCAGTGCGCCTGACAGGCTTGCTCGAGCGCCTGCGCAAGGATGGCCGCATCGCGGTCGACAGCCGCATCATGTTCGTCGACGATGGCAGCCGCGACCGCACCTGGCAGCTCATCGAGGGGATGTCGCGGGAGGATGGGCGGATAGGTGGGATCAAGCTCTCGCGCAACCGCGGTCATCAGAACGCTCTGCTCGCAGGCCTGTTCACCGTGGAGGGCGACGTACTGGTAAGCGTGGACGCGGACCTGCAGGATGACATCGAGATTATCGAGGAGATGCTGAAGCAGCACGCGCAGGGAGCACAAGTCGTCTATGGAGTGCGGGACAATCGGGCGAGCGATGGCATGTTCAAGCGGGCTTCGGCGCTGGGCTTCTACCGGCTGATCCAGGCGCTGGGCGTGGACTCGGTCTACAACCATGCGGACTTCAGGCTGATGAGCCGCCGGGCGGTGGATGCGCTCAAGGACTTCGGCGAGGTGAATCTCTTCCTGCGCGGCATCGTGCCGCTCATCGGCTTCCAGTCATCGGTGGTGTACTACACGCGCACCGAGCGGGTGGCCGGAGTCTCCAAGTATCCGCTGCGGAAAATGTTCGGCCTGGCGCTGGATGCGGTGACCTCGTTCTCGGTGGTGCCGCTGCGCATGATCTCGGCGCTCGGCTTCATCGTGTTTCTGTTCAGCGCCGGGATGGGGATCTGGACGCTCTGGGTGCGCCTGTTCACGGAGCGGGCGGTGCCGGGATGGACCTCCACACTCTTGCCCATCTACGCATTGGGCGGCCTGCAGATCCTGTGTGTCGGCATCCTGGGCGAGTATCTGGGCAAGGTCTATCAAGAGACCAAGCGCAGGCCGCGGTACATCATCGAGAAGGTGCTTTGACTCGCGGTGCGCTTCGCGGCGGCGGAGCTCATCTCTCCCGGTTTGTGCGGTTCGCCCTCGTCGGCGGCGTCGCGACCGCGATCCAGTACGCGCTGCTCATTCTCCTCGTGCGCGCTTTCGGCATGGCGCCGACACCCGCCTCGTCGATCGGATTCGTGCTCAGCGCCGTCGTCAACTATCTCCTGAACTACCGCTTCACCTTCCAGAGCAACCGCCCGCATGCGGCCGCGATGGCGAAGTTCGGGCTGCTGGCGGGAGCCGGGCTCCTCATCAATGCGGCGATCATGCACGTGATGGTGGCGGCGGGGGTGCACTATCTGCTTGCGCAGGTGTGTGCGACCGCGGTGGTGCTCTTCTGGAATTTCATCGGCAACAGCCTCTGGACCTTTGGCGTAGAACCCGTCGAGCAACACACTCGGACTTGACGTCGTTGTGTGACGTCCTGTTGTGCACGCGCGTGTTGACGGCATGTCATTTTAAAAGCCGGCGGACCGCGCCGGAATAATTAGGCAATTACGCTGGATTTAACCGGTATTCTTCGTTCTCCGGTCGTGCTCTAATGCCAAACCGCGGAGCTCGGGAGTGCGGGTCGGTGCGGGAGACGGGTCATGTCGGCTATACTGGCGGAGGTTTGTATGGAGGAGGGCGCGGTCGGGTTGGACTCGCGAGTTGCGCGAATCGAGTCCGATGTCGCAAATATAGGCGAGGCAGTTGTTCGGATCGACAAGAGAATGGATCGACTCGATGAGAAGATCGATGGGAGGTTCGACAGGATCGATGAGAGGTTCGCGAAGGTCGATGAGAACTTCGCGAAGCTCGACGGAAAGGTCAACGATCTCGACAAGAGAATGGCGGTGATGGAGCGCGGCTTCACCGATCTGTCGGCCAACCAGGTGAATCTGCACATTGACTTGCGCCAGCTGCGCAGCTCGCTCGACACGAAATTCGTCTGGATCGTGACGACCATGATCGCGTTCGGGATGGCCCTGCTGGCCGCGATGGCCAAAGGGTTTCACTGGCTGAAATAGCGGCGCAGCGTGACCACGCTCACCGTGTCGGGCGTCACTTTTTGCAGACAGTTTTTTGTGGCATGGGTACGACATTTGCTCGATCGGATCGAGCATGCGAATCCTGCTCGTCGCGCCGCAACCCTTTTATCAAGAGCGTGGTACGCCTATCGCCGTACGGATGCTGGTGGAGGTGCTCTGCGGTCAAGGTCATGCCGTCGATCTTTTGACCTACCACGAGGGCGCGGACCTCGATATCGACGGGCTGAGAATTCTGCGAACGCCGGCCCTTCCTGGGCTGCGGCACGTTCCGATTGGCATCTCGTGGAAGAAACTGGTCTGTGATCTGCTGATCTCGGGGCGCATGCTGAGTTTGGCGCTGACCCGTCGCTACGACGTGATACATGCGGTCGAGGAGGCAGTGTTCCCCGCGATCCTGGTGCGCTCGTCGGCGCACGCAAGGGTGGTCTATGACATGGATTCGATGCTCGGCGAGCAGCTGGTCTCCAAGTGGCGGGTGCTGCGGCCCGTCGAGCGCGGGCTGCGTGCGATGGAACGGGCGGTCATCCGCAGGTCGGATGCGGTCTTTGCCGTCTGCAGCGATCTGGCGCGGCACGTGACCGTCGACGCGCCGGGCGTACCCGTGTTCCTCATCGAGGACGTGGCGCTGCCGTCGCAGCAGTTCGGTACCGGCGCGGAGCCGCTGCGCGAGCTGTTGGATATCAAGGGTCCGCTTGCGCTCTATGTCGGCAATCTGCAGCGCTACCAGGGTGTCGAGCAGCTCGTACGCGCCATGGCCCAGGTGCCGAGGCCGCTCGATCTGACGCTGGTGCTCATCGGCGGCACGGAGGGCGACGTCGCGCGGATGCGCGGGCTCGTGCGCAAGCTGCATCTGGAGGAGCAGGTGTATCTGCTCGGGCCGCGGCCGCTCGCGCAGCTCACTGGTTTCCTGGAGCAGGCCGACATACTGGTGTCGCCCCGGGTGCGCGGCAGCAATACGCCGATGAAGGTCTATTCGTACATGAATTCGGGGACGTCGATTCTGGCGACGCGGATCCTCTCGCACACGCAGGTCCTCGATGACGATTGCGCGCTGCTCGTCGAGTCAAACCCGGAGGAACTGGCGAAGGGCCTGGCGACCCTTGCCGCGGACGATGCCCTGCGGGCGCGGCTCGGCGCGGCGGCGCGCCGGCGGGCCAGCGAGAGGTATTCGGTCGAGGCCTTCCGCGAGAAAGTCCGCGCGGCTTACCGGACGCTCGAGGCGCTGGGCACCGCCTGACCGCGGGCATGTCCCAGCTGTCCCGCCGCCCGATACCACTGGGCGGTGCGCGCGATGCCCTCCGCCGGGCTGATCTTCGGCGCGTAGCCGAGGAGGCGCGCCGCCTTCGAGCAATCGAACTCGCGATGGTGCGTGAAGAAGGCCACGCGCCGGCGGTGCAGCGGCGGGTCGATGCCCAGCGGCACGCAGATGCCTTCACACAGCGCACCCGCGGCCTTGACCGGCCACACGGGAATTCGTAATCGGGGCTCGGCCACCCCGAGCGCGCGCGCGATGTGCCGGACGAGCTGGTTGAGCGTCGGCGCTTCCGGGCCGGCGAAAATGAAGGTCTCGCCGAGGGCCGCATCGCAGGTGCTGCAAAGGAGGATGCCGTCGACGAGGTCGTCGATGTGTACGATGTGCAGTTTCGGCCTGCCGCTGCCGATCATCACGAAGACGCCGCGGGCTATCGCGCGATAGAGCTTCAGGAATCGCAGGTCGCCCTCGCCATAAATCGGTGCGGGCCGCACGATCACCACGGGCTGACCGCGCCGCGCGGCTTCGGCCACGGCGAGCTCGCCCTCCAGCTTGGTGCGCTGATAGATGTCGCCGGGGCCGAAGGGGTAGGTCTCATCGGCCGGCGGGTTGGCAATGTGCCCGTGGACGCCGCCGGTCGAGCAGTGCACGACCCGCTCGCATCCGACGCGGCGCGCGGCTTGCAGCACGTTCTGGGTACCGCCCACGTTGACGTCATGGTAGTAGCTGTCCGGGTGGCCGGCCGTACGGAACACGGCAGCGATGTGGTGAATCTGATCGCAGCCGCGCGCGGCCGCAACCACGTCGTTAAGAGACGTTAGCTGTCCCACGCGTACATCGATGCCGTCGGCCGCCAGCGACCGGGCCTTTGCCCCATCCCTTACGAGCGCGCGTACACTTTCGCCTTGCGCAGCAAGGCGGCGGGCAAGCTTTCCACCGGTGAAGCCGGTGGCACCGGTGACGAGAATAGTACGTGCCATGTCCCAGCCGAAGCAGGGATCGTGCCTTGCCGCGCCCGGCGCGCAGACGGACTGTCCGCGTGGAAAGCGCGCTGTGCTCGGCGGGGCCCGCCTGAGCGGCTGCTACGCAGCCTTGCTGCGCCGCGCGGCTTCGTGTGCCGCGGCTTGCGGCGCGAAGCCGAGCAGCCGCCAGAGGGGAGCCATGTCGGCGACGAACCACTCCTCGTCGAGGCACTGCCGTAACGTCGCATGAGCGTTGCGGACGATGGCTTCACGCTCCTGGTGATGAGTGGCGTAATAGGAGACTTTCTCCTCGAGATCGCTCAGATCCCACTCGAGCGGAACGTAAGTCTCGTTCGGGACGAAGAAGGGCCGCGCGAGCCGGGCATAGCTCATGTCCTGCTTGAGGAGGAGCGTGCCGCAGGCCATGGCCTCGAAGTCCCGCCAGCAGACAGGGCCGTAGCCAAAGGGGCTGAAGCACATCCTGGACGCCCGCAGCTCCTTGCGGAACTGCCGCCGCGGCACGTGCCCCCGGCAGGCCACGCGAAATCTGCCCTCGAGCTCGAGCGCCTTATCCTTGCACTCCTGCCGCATGCGCACGTACCACTCCGTTCCCTTCGATGATTCGAAGCGGGCGTGCAGGTCGATCTCGCGAGACGCGGCAATCGGGCCGCGCAGGCATTCGCGAGTGTTGGGCGAGCACTCGAACCCCGGGCCGAGCACGATCTTGCGCTCGAAGTCGGCCGGCACGAGGAATCGGTGCTCCGGCAATGACAGGTCGAAGCGTTTCGCGTAGCAGTCGGTGAGAGCGGTATCGCCGCGGGTCGGCCGGCCGTAGCGGGAGAAGTCCGCGAGGACCTGTTTCTTGACGTAGGCGACGACATGTTGGTCGAGAACCTGCGCGTAGCGCAGATCGGTCGGGGCGAACCAGTCGAGGTACGCGAGCGGACGTCCGGGCCACTCGCGCGCGATACGAAGCATCAGAGCGTGCATCTGCTCTTCGGTGACGTCGAACCTCGTCTGCACGCATACCGCATCGGCTTCCGCATACCGCTTGCGGCCAGCCAGGAAGTACTGAAGAGGCTGCACCCGGACCTCGACGTCGGCGGCTTGCGTGAGAGGCAGGACTTGCGCGGTGCCGATGTCGAAATTCTGGGTCAGTATCAGGACGCGCGGTCTGTTTCCCCGAAATGGCAGCACGGAGCCGTAGCGTTCGAACAGTTCTTGTTTTACTTTGTTCAGCACTGGTTCCTCCCGGAGCCCGTAAGGCTAACCGAGGAACCGGGCGGAGGGGAAGAAGGACGGCTATTTCAGGTTCTGATCGGTGATCGCATCAATGGCGTGCCGTGCCCTGCTGTGGAGGCTCGTCAACCTTAGCCGGCGGGAAGCGAATTCGACGGCATAGAGCCAGAATCCGAGTGTCTCGATTCTGTGCTTCAGCAATTTCAGACGGGACCGCCACCGCATCCATCGCACGCGCCTCGGGTCGATCGGCGGTGGCGCCGCGCAACTGAGCTCATAGCCGCGGGCGGCAAGCTGTGGTCCGATCCTCGCTTCGAGGAGCTCCAGGTCGCGGGGCGGTATTTTCCGCCGCCACTTCGAGCCCTGGGCGGGATTGGGCAGCGAATAGCTCGAACTCTCCGTGTAGTCGAACATCCGCTCGCTGAAGGTCACGCCGATGAGCTTGCAGATACGCCGCAATTGGGCTTCGGAGTCGGCGATGAGGTCTTCGTACCGCACCTCAACCCAGCGATTGCGGGCCAGCGATCTGCGGAATTCGGCCCACTCGTCCTCGGCATCGAGCCACCACTTCGCGCCGTCGAAGACGTTTCCGGCCCAGCCCATCTCGACAACCGAGGAGGCAACGTCGCGGCCGTCGCGTAACAAGTAGATGTACTTCGCTCGCGGCCAGAGATACCGCAACCTGCTGAAGCCATAGTGAACCGTCGCTCCGACGAAACGCTTGCGGTCACGCTCGAGCTTCTGCCGCAGAAAGTCGTTCACCAGCGCCGGAAAATCGAGCTCGTCGCGAATCTCGAAATTACTGTGCTGGAAGACACGATCCTCTCTGAGCTTGCGCCGATAGCCGGCCATATCGGGGAAGGCGCCGCACTCGGAGATGTCGGAGATCAGGAATTCCGATTCCAGATTGAGCGCGATGTCGGGGTGGTGATCCAACATCAGGCGCAGCAGCGTGGTCCCTGACCGCTCCGAGCCGATCAGAAAAATGGGAGCCTCGATGAAATCCATCCGCAGGAAAATATCACGCTCGCCGCGTCCTCGCGCGGGCGTTTCGTTACGAAATCTTATGTCGGGTCGCGCAGACAGTGTCAGGTGGGAGAATCGTTTCCCGACACCTGGCCGGCCAGGCGGCCGCCGAAGAAGCGCCCCGTCAAGGAAGTGTCCGCCGCTTCCAGGGCACGTGCCAGGCGTGTCGCACAGCGGTCGCTCATTGCCCGGAATTCCGCCGGCGGCATCTCACCGAGACCCGCGGCGTAGTGGCCCAGAGCCCCGAGAACATAGAGCGGCAGATCTTCCATTTCACAGCCGAGCGCGGCGCGATGCAGCCGCAGCTCGCGGTGCAGGGCCTGCGGCGACAGGCCGAGCGAATCCGCCGCGCGGATCAGATCGAACAGGGGGTAGCCTTGTGTCTCCGATCCGCGCCAGTCCACGAGCGTGAATGCCGTGGACGCTGCGCCGTGCAGCACGTTGCCCTTCCAGAGATCCCCATGCATCGGCGTGGTTCGGGGAGCAAAACGGCCGGACCGCAGGCGGGCTGCGGCGGTGCGCAGCAGCGCGGCGGTCGGGCTGTCCTGCGGCAGCACCGCGCCCAGCGCCTGCAGCGAGACTTCATACCGGGACTGCGCGCAGGGCGCGGTCCGCCGCTGCGCCACCTGCAGCAGCCACTCGATCAGGTGACGCTTCATCCAGATCCGGTGGGCCCAATTCAGACCGCGGCGTTTGGACAACGGCTTGCGGTACGGCAGGACGGCATAGGTGGATGTCTCTATCCGACCCATATCCAGGGGCTCGAGGATGGGTGCGCCGAGGTCGGCGAGTTGGCTGCGCATCGCCGCGGCCTTGAGACATTCTTCCGCGACCACTTCCGGAAAGTGCGGCGGCGACACTGCCACCACGAAGCCGTGCCTGCCCCTGCTCAGATATACCAGCTTGCTATCGGGATGATCATCCGTATCCTGACCGAGTCGTTGCAACGCGACCGGCGCCCGCAGCAGGCCCTTGGCCACCAGCCGCTCACCGACGAAGGCTGAGACGTAATTGGCGTCGGTCAGGGTGCGCACGCGGCAAGAATGGCTCAGCTGTAATATTTCTGCAATATTTCTGTAATAATCCCCCGATGTCTGCGGTCGCGATGGGCGAGTTTCCGCCTTACAAGTCCCCGGCTCCCCGCTTCGAGAGCGGCATCTTCGTTGCCGCCGACTCGCGTCATCACGCCAGCGCCGATGACCAGGCGCAGCTGAATACGCTAAATGCGATCGCCAGGCAGCAAGGCTGGCGCAGCGGGGTATCGGCGGCCTATGACAGCGGGCTGCTCAACTACGTAGATAACCCCGAGCGGCTGATTTTCCTGTCGCTGCTGCCCCTGAGTCCCGGCGATGCCGTCCTGGAGATAGGCCCCGGCTTGGGGCAGATCTCGATTCCGCTGTCGCGACGGGTCGCGACGGTCGATGCGTTGGAGGTCGTGCGGGGGCAAGCGGAATTCTGCGCCGAGCGCAGCCGTCAGGAAGACGCGAGAAACATCCGCGTCACCGCGGGGGGCGACAACTGCGAGCTTCCCTACGGGGATGCGTCATTCAACGGCGTCGTTCTGAACCTGGTGTTGGAGTGGTGTGGCTGGCGCGCCGGCGGATTGCACGAGGATATGCACCGCAAGCTCCTCGCGGAAGTCTCGCGGGTTCTCAAACCGGGCGGGTTCTTCTATCTCGCGACCAAGAATCGATTCAGCCTGCGCTTGCTGACGGGCGGTCCGGACGAGCATATGTTCCAGATGCGGTTCGGCAGCGCGTTGCCGCGCTGGCTCAGCCGCGCGTTGCTTCGCGGGCAGCGCCCCCCTGGCCACCTGCATTCCTACGGTGAGCTGCGCGGCCTGCTGCGCGGCGCCGGCTTCGACCGTATCGAGTCGTATTGGGCCACGCCGGAGATGCGCTGGCCCACGCACATGCTGCGCTTCGAGTCCGACGACTTTGCGCGGGAGCGCCGCAAAGTTCCGCAAGGCGAGAGCCGCCGCATCCGGGCCATCGCGTCGCTCCTGCCGAGCTCCGTGATAAAACACGTGGCGCCGGGACTCGCTTTCCTCTCCCGGAAGAGCGTCGCAGCCGCTGTGTGAGCGGCGTGCCGCCGCGGGGCCGGTCCTGAGCAACCTGATTCACCAGCTCTTCGAGGAGCGGGCCGCCGCGGCCGCGCACTCGGTGGCGTTGCTCCATGAAGGAGAAGCGCTCACCTACGCCGAGCTCGACTCGCAAGCCAACCGGCTCGCACGTCACCTGAGGACGCATGGAGTAGGGCCCGACCGCCTGGTGGGGATCTACCTGGAGCGAAGCGCAGCCATGGTGGTGGGGTTGCTCGCGGTCCTCAAGGCGGGCGGCGCCTATGTCCCTCTCGACCCCATGTATCCCGCCGAGCGGCTTGCGCACATGCTGGAGGACGCGGCGCCGTGCGCGGTGCTCACCCAGGAGAAGCTGCGCGTCAACTTGCCCCCATGCAGCGCTCCGGTGATCGCCGTCGACTCGCTCTCAGCCGAGATTGCGGCTCAGGATGCGGCACGGCTCGATTCCGCGGCCACGGGTCTCACTCCCCGACACCTGGCGTACGTGATCTACACCTCGGGGTCGACCGGGCGTCCCAAGGGCGTCATGATCGAGCACGCCGCGGTGGTGAACTTTCTGCGCGCGATGCGCAAGCAGCCCGGAATCGACACGGCGGACAGGCTGTTGGCGGTCACCACCATCACCTTCGACATCGCGGCGCTCGAGATCTTTCTGCCGCTGATAGCCGGAGCCACGGTCGTCCTGGCAAGCGCACGAGCAGCGTCCGACGCGGATGCGCTGGCGCGCTTGCTCGAGAATCACGACATCACCGTCATGCAGGCTACGCCGGCAACCTGGAGGCTGTTGCTGCACGGTGGCTGGACGGGACGCAAGAGTCTCAAGGTGCTTTGCGGCGGCGAGGCGCTGAGCGCGGATCTGGCGGCAAAACTGCTCGAGCGAGTCGGATCCGTGTGGAATATGTACGGCCCCACCGAGACCACGATCTGGTCGTGCGCGCGGCAGATCGCCACGGTGGATTCCGCGCAGCACACCGAGCCCATCGGCGGCCCGATCGACGAGACTCGCGTCCACCTTCTCGACGAGCAGCTGCAACCGGTCGCCGCCGGGGCGGCGGGTGAGATCTACATCGGGGGCGCCGGCGTCGCGCGCGGCTATCTCAATCGCACCGAGTTGACGGCCGAGCGCTTCATTCGGGATCCGTTCGCACCCGAGACCCGGGCGCGGATGTACAGGACCGGTGACCTCGGGCGCTGGCGGGGGGATGGTGCGATCGACTTCCTCGGGCGCACCGACCAGCAGGTGAAGATCCGCGGATATCGCATCGAGCTCGGCGAGGTCGAGGCGCAGCTGGTGCGGCACACGGACGTCAGGGAAGCAGCGGTGCTGGCGCGGGAAGACGAGCAGGGCGAGAAGCGGCTGGTGGCCTACCTCGTGCCGCGCAACCCGTCGGCACCGCCCACCGTGGAAAGGCTTCGCGCGCACCTGACCGGCATGCTCCCCGAGTACATGGTCCCGGGCGCGTTCGTTGCCCTCGAGCGCTTGCCGCTGACCCCCAACGGCAAGTTGGATCGGCGCGCGCTGCCGGCGCCCGGTGCCGCATCGCAGCTGCGCCGCAGTTACGAGGCGCCGCAGGGAAGCGTCGAGGAGGCTCTCGCGCGCATCTGGCAGGCATTGCTGCGGCTCGAGCGGGTAGGGCGGAGCGACAACTTCTTCGAGCTCGGCGGGTATTCGATGCTCGCCCTGGAGCTGCGCAGCCGGATCGAGAGCGAGCTCGGCGCCGAGGTCTCGCTGAGCGCGCTCATCGAGGCACCGACGGTGGCGCGACTGGCGCAGCTGATCGGGGGGCACCAGCCGCGCGATTCCTTGGTGCTGATCAGGGAAGGCGAGGGAGGACTGCCGGTGTTTCTGCTGCACGACGGTGACGGTGAGACTCTCCTTTACCGCAACCTCGCATTGCGACTGGATCGCCGGCACCCCGTGTTTGGACTGAATCCCCGCGCCTTACCCGGCGTGCCCATGGCGCACACGCGCATCAGCGACATGGCCGCCTACCACATCGAAAGGATCAAGTCGGTGCAGCCGCACGGGCCATACGTGTTGGGAGGCATGTGCGCGGGTGGCGTGATTGCTTACGAAATGGCGCTGCAGCTGCAGGCGCGGCGCGAGCGCGTCGCCCTGGTTGCGCTGCTGGATGCGGCCGCTCCGGGCGCCGCGCTCAAGCCCAGGCGTTTCGCCAAGGAGCGCCTCGACCGGATGGCCGGCGAGCTGCGCAGCACGCAGTCGGCATCGACAGCTCGCCGCGCAGCGCTTCTCGCGAGGAGTCTCGCCCGCAAGCTGCGCAACTTTGCCGCATACCATGTTGGGAAGACCTGCCGCGACGCGCGCGACAACGCCCGACTGCGCCTGTTGCGGGCCTCACTCGACCGGGGCCGTGCGCCTCCGCGGCTCGTCGGCCAGTTGTCGGCGACTATCACCTACCTCTACGCCGAGCGCGAGTATCGGCCCGACGGGCGGTTGCAGGAGGGCGAGCTCGTGATCTTCAAGGCAACGAGCGGCGAGGGAATCGACGCGCCGTTCGTCGATTTCTACGAGGATCCGCTGCTCGGCTGGAAGGACCGCGGCCGGCGGGGCGCGCGCGCCGTGGAGGTTCCGGGCGGGCACACGAGCATGCTGCAGGAGCCTCATGTCGAGACTCTTGCCAGGCGAATGCAGGAGGCGATGGATGAGAGTCTGGCGGCGGGTGAGCGCGAGGCGGGGCGAGCTCAGGCGCCGCGCGTTCCGTGAAATGCCTGCCGATTGCGAGCCCTCAAGATGCTGCCGCCGAGGAGATCGCGATAGTAGTGCGGGACGGATTGGTGGCGCTGGCGCAGCGCGAGGCGCTTCAGCCAGCCGAGAGGATAGGCAGCGAGCACGACCACGTCTATCGCCATGGCGTGCCACACTCCTGAGGCCTTGGCGAAATAGCGCCGGCGCGACTCGAACCAGTAGGCGGGCAGCCGCCTCGGCGCCGAGTTCCGCTCGGTCACTCCGGTGCTCTGGCCGCCGACGTGCATCACGCGGCTCGCCGGCACGTACCAGGTTGCAAAACCCGCGCGGCGCGCCCGCAGACAGAAGTCGGTTTCCTCGAAGTAGAGGAAGTAGCCCTCGTCGAATCCGCCGAGCGCTTGGAACACCGGCGCCCGGATCATCATGGAGGCGCCGCAGATCCAGTCGACCTGCTGCGGCGCCGCCGGGCTCATCTCTCGTGCCACCGACCAGCGGTCGAGGAGTCGCATCACCGGGCCGAATCCGAGCGCCTGGGAGAATTCGCTGACCAGCGAGGGAAAGCGGAACGCGATCGGCCAGTCGCTGCCGTCGGCATTCTCGAAGCTGCTGCCGGCGATGCCGATGCGCAGCTCGCTCGCGAGAAAGCGCACCAGAGTCGCGATCGCCCCCGGGCGCACTTGCGTATCCGGATTGAGGAGGTAGACGTAGTCCGCGGTGCCGCTGCGGAGCGCGTGCTGGATTGCCAGGTTGTTGCCATACGCGAAGCCGCCGTTGCGGGGCGCGAGGACCGTCGTGACCCAGGAGTCCCAGCCGTTCTCCCGCACCGCGCGCGCGATGCGCGGAAAATCGCCCGAGGCGTTATCGACGACGACGGCGCGGATGGCGAGTCCGGCGGCGCTGCGCTCGCCCTGCACCGAGCGCAGACTGTCGATCGCGAGCTCGGCGGACCTGTAGCTCACGATGGCTACCGCGACGGTTACGTCACGCATGTCGTCCAGGCCAACGGAGGCACGCGACGATTGTCAACTCGGATGTCCAAAAGTGTGCTCGGGAGCAGGTTTTTACGATGCGGCGCCGCCTGCGCGGCGCGCTACCGGCTGCGCGTTTTGGGCAAGTTGCTTCCTGCTATAGTACTTCGATGGGTCTAGGCCGCCGCAGCCGGTCTGCACAAATCTAAACACCGCCTTGAGCACCTCGCAAGCAGCATCGCGGGGCCCTGTTGCCCTGATCATCGCGACCACCCCCTGGCCGCTCTCCGGCCGCCTGGCGGTGCGCATGATCGCCCATGGCTGCGAGGTCGCGGCGCTCTGCCCGCGCGGGCATGTCCTCGGCAAGGTCTCCGGCATGTCCGCCGTGCACGTGTACCACTCGAGGAACTCGGTGGCGGCGCTGGAGCGCGCTCTCGCCGCGATCGCTGCCGATATCGTCGTCCCCTGCGACGATCGCGCGGTCTGGCAGCTGCACGACCTGCACGAGCACCGGCCGGCCCTCAGAGGATTGATCGAGGCCTCGCTCGGCCGGCCGGCCGCCTTTCCGATCCTGCGCAGCCGCAGCCGCCTCATGGCGGCGGCGCATGATTGCGGAGTTCGCGTGCCGGATACGCAAGCGGTCGAATCCGCTGCCGACATTCGCGCCTGGTTTCGCGCCAACCCGGGAGCCGCCGTCGTCAAGGTCGACGGCACCTGGGGAGGCAGCGGCGTGCAGATCGTGCACTCGGAGGAGCAGGCCCTGCATGCCCTGGCGAGATTCAGCACGCCCGAGCGCCCCGGCGCTTCGTGGAAGCGTTGGCTGATCAACCACGATCCGCTCGCCTTCTGGGAAGGAGAGAGCCCGGCGAGCCGCCACGTCTCCATCCAGCGATTCGTCTCCGGCCGGCCGGCCAACTGCATGCTCGCCGCCTGGCAGGGCCGCCTGCTCGGAATGGTGAGCGTCGAGGTCCTGTGCACCCAGGGCAAGACGGGAGCGAGCACCATCGTCCGCCTGATCCGCAATGCGGAGATGGTTCGCGACGCGGAAAGGTTGACCGAGACTCTCGGCCTGTCGGGTTTCCACGGCCTCGATTACATTCTCGAGGACGGCACCGGAACTCCGTTTCTCATCGAGCTCAACGCGCGCTGCACGCAGCTCGGTCATCTCGTCCTCCCCCAGCAGGGAGACCTCGCCGGCATGCTCTGCACGCAGTTGGGCGCGCGCGCACGGGCGGCGCAGCCGACGGGGCTGCCGATCGACCGGGACGTCATCGCCTTCTTTCCGCAGGCTCTCGCCTGGAATCCGGACAGCCCCTACATGCAGCAGAGTCATCACGACATCCCATGGGCCCAGCCGGAGCTGGTCCGTGAGCTGCTGCGCGATCCCTGGGCGGAGCGGCAATGGCTGGCCCGGATCTATCACTGGCTGCGCGGCAAGGAGCGTAGCCCGGTGCCGAATGTCGTAAACTTCCTGCGCCTCGCGGCCGAGAACGGCTTCGCTTCCAGTCCCGTGAGGGAAATACCGGACAAGGGTTGATCTCAATGCATGACAGCGTGTTACCCGTAGCAGTGATCGGTGCTGGCCCTTATGGCCTGTCAATCGCCGCGCATCTGCGTGAGCTGCGGGTTCCGTTCCGGATCTTCGGCGACCCGATGGAGAGTTGGCGCGACGCGATGCCGCGCGGGATGCTGCTCAAGTCCGAAGGATTCGCCTCCAGCCTGTACGATCCGGCGGGCCAGTGCACGCTGGAGCAGTATTGCCGCGAGCTGTCGCTGCCGTACGAGGCGGTGGGAGAGCCGGTGCCGATCGAGCGCTTCATCGCCTACGGCGTGGAGTTCCAGCGGCGCTGCGTGCCCGAGCTCGAGCCTCGCAAGGTGCGCGCGCTGCGCACGGACTCGCGCGGTTTCTCGTTGACCACGGATGCCGGTGAGACGCTCCTCGCGAGACGCGTCGTGGTCGCAACCGGGATCGCTCATTTCGGCTTCATCCCGCGCGAGCTCGCGGGACTGCCGCCGGAGCTTCTCTCCCACAGCTCGGCGCACTCGGATCTGGCCGGCTTTCGCGGGCGGCGGGTCGTCGTTATCGGCGGGGGCTCCTCCGCGATCGACATCGCGGGGCTGTTGCACGAAGCCGGCGCCGCGGTGCAGGTGGTGGCGCGCCGCCAGGCGATCGCCTTCCACGAGCCGACCGTCGAGCCGCGGCCGTTGTTGCAGCGCATCCTCGCGCCGCGCTCGGGGCTGGGGCTCGGGTGGCGCTCGCGACTGTGTACCGATGCGCCGCTGGTGTTTCATGCGATGCCGGAGTCTTTCCGGCTGCGGGTGGTGAGACGACACCTGGGTCCCGCACCGGGATGGTTCATGAAGGAGCGGGTCGTTGGCCGCTTTCCGCTGCACCTCGGTTGCGGCCTTCGCGGCATCGAGGCGCGGGGCGCCGCGGCGGCTCTCCACATCGAGTCGTCCGCGCATGAGGGGCGCACGATCGAGGCGGATCACGTGATCGCTGCGACCGGATACAGACCCGAGGTGAGCCTGCTGCCGTTTCTGAGCGAGCCGCTGCGCGGCGAGATCGCCACCGCCGATGGTGCGCCGGCCCTCGACCGCAACTTCGCGTGCTCGGTCCCCGGCCTGTACTTCGTGGGGCTGGCGTCAGCCAACAGCTTCGGCCCGCTGGCGCGCTTCGCCTACGGTGCCGGCTTCACCGCCGCGAGACTGAGCAGACACCTCGCGGCCGCGGCGCGCTCCGCGAGCCAGATATCCCAACACGCCCGCACGCCGGACGAGGCGGACGGCGCCGCTCCTCAGGTGGACCGCTCGTGATCGCGTTTGGATCGCACCCAGGCGATCTGGCGTGCGACGAGGAATCTGCCGTATAGAGGGATCTTGGCGAGTGCGTAGAGGGGCGCCAGCGCCAGGCTCGCTCCGGAGATGATGTTGCGGCCGTAGCGCGCCCACGCGATGAGCACGCAGCTGGCGAGCAGCGCCAGCTCCCCGCTGGCGAGCAACCACGGTGCGGCGTAGGGCGTGAACGCGTAAAGCAGGCCGGCTGCGAGCCATACGGCGCTCGTGAGCAGCACGAGCAGCGCCATCGGTGGTACACACAGGTCGAGGCTGAGAGCGAGGATCGGCAGGCTCCGCTTCGCCAGCGACTGCGCAATCATCGGCGGCGCATCCCGCAGAAGGACGCCGAGGTAGCCGTGCTCCCAACGCGTACGCTGGCTCTTGAACCCCTCCGCGGAGGAGGGGAAATCACTCGTGACCAGCGCTTCCGGGCAGAAGAATGCCGGCGAGCCGTCCCGGGCAAGCTCGAGACCGAGCTTCAGATCCTCCACGATGTGCCCGCTTGCGAGCTGCGCCCGCGCGATGCACCGCCAGGGGAAGGCCATCCCGGTGCCCATGAGCTGGCAGGGCAGACCCAACCGTCTCATGCCGGTGGGCCGAACCTGGTTCTTCATAGTCCAGGCAAACTCCGCGATGCGTCCCGTCAAACCGGCGCCAGCGGGCGCGTGCATGAGATACAGCGCCTGTACGGGCCGGCTCGTGGCGAGGCAGGTACGCGCGAGGCGGTCCACGCAGCCCTCTGCGACCCGGCAGTCCGCGTCCACGATGAGGACGATGTCCGGCGGATCAGTCATCAGGTGCCGCACTCCAAAGTCCAGCGCGTAGCCCTTTCCCCGCCGCGTGGAATCGTTGCGGACGATGACTCCCGCGCCGGCGGCCCGCGCCACGGCGGCGGTCTCGTCGGAGCAGTTGTCTGCCACGACCAACAAGCGATCGCTCGGCAACAGTTGCGGCAGGATTGCCCCCACGGTTGCGCCAATGAGGGCAGCCTCGTCATGTGCGGGCACCACGACCGCCAGGGTGGGGCGGGCGGCGTCGAGAGTGGGCCACGCACGCGTGGGGTTACTGGCGATCACCTCGAGCGCCAGGGTCAGGATCGGGACCAGCAGGACGAGCGCGGCGGCGCCGACGGCGATCTCAAGCGCTGACATCGGCCGCTCCCGCCAGTTCGCGAAACAGAAGCGCGAGCTTTGCCGCTTCGCTGTCGATCGAGTGCCGCGACAGCACGCGCTCATGGGCGGCTTCACCCATCGCCCGCAGCTGCGCGGGCGAGCTGGCCAGGCATTCCGCCATTGCGGCGGCCAGCGACTCGACCGAGCCCGCGGGGAACAGCCAGCCTGTCTCGCCGGGGCGCACGAGCTCGGGGATGCCGGCGACGTACGTGGAGAGGACGGGGCGGCGCAGGGCCATGGCCTCCATGATGACCACGGGCAGTCCCTCCGCAAAGCTCGGCAATACCATGGCGCGCGCGGCCAGCAATTCGCGGCGAACGGCGACGCTCGAGATCCATCCGGTGATGCGGACTTGCCGGGCGAGTCCGTGCCGGCGGATGAGCTCTTCGAGCTCGCCCCGCAATGGGCCGTCTCCGGCCAGGGTCAGCTCGAACGGAATTCCGCGGGCCGCCAGGCGCGCCGCCGCGTCCAACAGGAGAAGCTGACCCTTGGTCTCGCAGAGTCGTCCGACGCAGACGAGGCGCGGCGCCTCGGGTGGCGGAACGGGCGCGCCCTCGTAAAACGCTTTCTCCAGTCCGCAGTGCACGACTCTGACCCTGGACCAGTCCGGATATCGCGCGCGCATGTAGAGTTGGCTGCGGCCGAAGTCGCTGATCGCGACCACGAAGGCCGCGCGATGGATCTTCTCCTCGAGGCCCATGGGCTTGATGAACTCGTCCGGCCCGTGGACCGTGAAGCTGTAGGGCGGGCCGCCGAGCACGCGCGTGAGCATGGCGATCTCGGCCGAGTTGGTGCCGAAGTGCGCGTGCAGACGCTCGACGCCAGCGTCCGCCAGCCACCGCGTAATCCGGCACGCTTCGACCACGTAGATGAGGTGGTAAGGCAGAGGCCGGTCGGAGTCGCGCGCCATCCGCACTGCCAGGCGGAAGGCCGCGAACAACCGTGCAGGATGACGCAACAGCGTATTCAACAGCGTCGGTAACAGGCTCCACACGCCGCGGCGAAGTACGTAGCGCGTCCGCTGCCTTTCCCGCTGGTCCTCTTCGTCCGGCAACTGACCGTCCCAGCCGCGCAGGGCGATGCGCACGACCTCGAATCCCTGGCGCTCGAGAGCGAGGATCTCGCGCCGGATGAAGCTGTGGCTGACCTTCGGGTACTGATTGACGAGGTAGGCGAGCTTCAACATGCTACTTGTATTCGATGAGCCCGGAGCGCGCGCCGCGGTACCTTTGCAGGTGAAATTTCAGCTGGCCGTGCATCTCGGCGAAATGTCCGAGCACCAGCGCGGCGGCGCGCGCCCAGTTCTCGCGCGCGGAGCGCTTGCCGCGCAGCGCCAGGCGCGCCACCTGCAGAGGATAGAGCGCGAGCAGCAACAGCGCCCACCGGCCGAGCGCGAGCGCGAGCGCCGCCGTGAGCGCCGGCACTCCGAGGCTCCAGAGCCACGAGCGCCTGCAGCGATCGATCCACAGCCTGTCGTGCCGCACACTTTCCAACCGCATGAACATCGCGTACCCGTAGCCGACACGCACGGTGCGTTGCCACCACTGCGCCAGGTGATATATCGCCGCATCGTGCACCGTCATGTCGCTGGCAAGACGCCAGACTCGCCATCCTGCCGTGCGCAGCCGGGCGCATAGCTCCGGCTCCTCGCCGCAGATCAGTTTGGACTCGAATCCTCCCACCTGGCGGAATGCCGCCACCCGCATGACGGCATCGCCGCCGCAGGCGCCGGTCTCACCCGCCGGTGAGCTGTCCCACTCGATATCGCAGAGGAGATTGTAGATCGACCTTTCCGGATGGCGCTCTCGACGACTTCCGCAAACGACAGCTACATCGGCGTGCGATTCCAGGAACCGCACGGCTTCGCCGATCCAGCCGTGAGTCACTTCACAGTCGCCGTCGACGAAAAACACGTACTGCAGGTCGGCGCGCAATTGCAGGAGCTTTTCCAGCCCTGCGTTGCGGGCCCGCGCAGCCGTGAACGGCTTGGCTCCGTCGAGCTCGACGACCTCTGCGCCCAGGGATGCGGCCATGGTCACCGAGCCGTCGGTCGAGCCCGAATCCACGTACGCCAGGCGGCCGGCGCTGCCGGCGACGGACGAGAGACAGCGCTGCAGCCGCTCACCCTCGTTGCGGCCGATGACGACCACGCCGACCGCGTCCGCGCCGCTGTCAGGGCCTGCCGCCATGAGCGTTTATTTGTATTCGATGAGGCCGGACTGCACGCGGCGGTGCTTGTCCCTGAGGAACTTCAGCTGCCCCAGCATTTCCGGGAATTTGCACAATACCAATGCCAGAGCCCGCACCCAGTTGTCGCGCCGCGAGCGCTTGCCGAGAACGGCGAGCCGAATGACCTGCAGGGGATAGACCGCGAGCAGCCACAGTAGGCGCAAATCAATCGTGAGAGCGAGGGTGAGTACGGCAAGGGGGATGCCGAGGCCCCAGGCCCAGATCCGCCGCGACTCCTCGACCCAATGCTCCTCGGGGGGCGCTCCGTGCTCTTTGGCGCCTTGCGCGTACGCATAACCGCCGCGCACCATGCGCTTCCACCACTGGCTGAAGTGATAGAGCGCGGCATCGTGCAGCGCCATGGCCCTCTCCAGTTGCCAGATCCGCCATCCTTTCTGGCGCAGCCGGACACAGAGCTCCGGCTCCTCGCCGCAGATCAGATCGGCGCGAAAGCCGTTCACCTGCCGGACGGCCTCCATCCGCATCACGGCGACACCGCCGCACATCTTGGCCTCGCCGGCCGGGTAGCTGTCCCATTCGAGGTCACAAAGCAGGTTGTACACGGATTTTTCCGGATGCCGCTCCCGCAGGCGCCCGCAAACGGCCGCAACGTCCGGACGGCCATCGAGGAACTGGGTAGCCACATCCACCCAGCCTGCGATCACTTCGCAGTCGCCGTCGACGAAGAAGACGTATTTGAAATCCGGGTGCAGACGAGCGAGGTGCCAAAAGCCTTCGTTCCTCGCCCGCGCCGCGGTGAAGGCCGTGCGCATGTCGAGGTCCACGACCTCGACGCCCAGTGACCGGCTCATGGCTACGGAGTCGTCACTGGAGCCGGAATCGACGTAGACGATGGCCTGAGTGCTGTCCAGCAGGGAAAGCAGGCAGCGCTTCAGGCGCTGGCCCTCGTTCCGGCCAATGACCACTACGCCGACTGCGTCCGGCGAGCTGCTCTTTTGCCCCATGAAGCCTCGAAGAAGAGGAAATGTCGCCGACCCACGGCTCGCTGCGTGCCGCTCGCGCGGCTGCCGTTCCCTTTCGGCTGAATGCATACTTCAGGGGATATTAGCCCAAAGGGACTCCCGACGCCGACATCCGTTGCGGCGGGGTAGCCCGAGATTCTGCCCGGCCGGCGGGCATGTAAGTCCTCAGGGGGGCCTGGCGTCGGTTGCGCACACGCAGAATGCTGTGGCGCCAGAGGTCGCCGAGATAATTGGGAACCGTGGTGTGCCGCCGTCCCAGCAATATCTGCTTGAGATAGCCGAGCGGATAGGCGAGCAGAACCAGCAGGTCGGCCGTCATCGCCGCGATCGCACCGAGGCTCGCGGCAAGGTATCTGCGCCGCGACTCGAACCAATATCCGGGCAGCCGCTTCGGCCGGCTCCAGCTCTCCATGACCACGTCCGTGCTCTGACCCATGATGTGCATGACCCGGCTCGCGGGGAAGTACCAGGTCGCGAAACCCGCCCGTGCTGCGCGGAAGCAGAAGTCGGTCTCTTCGAAGTAGAGGAAGTAGCTCTCGTCGAATCCGCCGATTGCCTGGAACAGCTCCGCGCGGATCATCATGGCCGCGCCGCTGACCCAATCGACCCGCTGAGTGACCGCGGACATTCTCCTCGCGACAGTACGGTCGCCGAGCAGTCGCGTCACGAGGCCGACGCCGAGAGCCGCACAGAACTCCGTACCGATGGATGGGAAGCGGAATGCCATCGGCCATGCCGTGCCGTCCGCGTTCTCGAAGCTGGGTCCGGCGATCGCCACGTCCGGACGGCTCTGCATGAAGGCGAGCAGCGATTCGATCGCGTGCGCGCGGACCTCCGTGTCAGGGTTGAGGAGCAGGACGTAATCGGCGCCGCGCTCCATCGCAAGCTGAATACCGATGTTGTTGCCGTAAGCAAAGCCGCCGTTCCGCGGAGCGAGAACGAGCTCGACCCAGGAGCTCCAACCGTGCTCGTCCACCGCCTGCGACAGCAGCGGAAAGTCGCCCGAGGCGTTGTCGATGACGACGGCGCGCAGATTGATGCCCGGCGCGGCTCGCTCGCCAGCGAGGGAGCGCAGGCAGTCGATCATCAGACGGGCGGAGCGATAGCTGACGCCGACCACCCAGACATTGACGTCCGCCATCAGGCCGTTGCGGTGGGACGGAGAACGATGCGTGCCCGGCGCAGGTGGGCGAAAATCCTCGGCCCGCGAACCAGGTAACGCTTGCCGAGCCTCTTCGGGTCCTGGATGAGGCGGTAGAGCCACTCGGCTCCGATCCGGCGCATCCACACGGGTGCCCGCTTCTCGACGCCAGTCACGAAATTGAGCGAAGCTCCGAAGCAGAGCGCCAGGCCGGCGGCGCGGCCGCGCGACTGCAGCTGATGCGCGATCATTTCCTGCTGCGGGGCGCCCACGGCGAGGAAGCAGAAGCGGAATGGGCTCGCCGCCTCGATGAACTCGAGGCACTGCCGCACGGCCAGCGGGTCGTTGATGAACCCCATGGGCGGATTGTGGTGGCGCAGATCCCGCAGGCCATAAGTGCGCGCCAGCACCTCGGCCTGCTGCTGGCTGCCGCCGATCAGCAGCAGCCGGTCAGAGGGGATGACCACATTCTCGAGGAGAGCCGGGAAGGCATCGGAGCCCGGGCATACCGGCAGGCGCAGTCCCTTGATCGCGCGCAAGAGGTAGGCGGCAAACCGGCTGTCGAGAAGCACGTAGGTTGCCGCGCGATAGACGGAATGATAGGACGGATCCTCATGGCACCTGATGAGGTGATCCACGTTCGGCGTAACCACGTATCCGTACCGCTCGACGCCGAAGCCGCCGGCGACCTTCAGGAAACCCGGCAGGTCGAGGTCATCGATCTGATGCACGATGTGCGCGGATTCGGGCCCCGCGCCGGCGCGGGAGACTTCGACCTGCGGAGCGGGGAGGGCCGCCTTCGGGATACTTATGTCAAGTGCGGCCTTCGGTGCGACCTCTCGCCGAAGCACGTCGTTTTCCATGTCTAGGTGACCCCCGCAGGCGCCAGGTGGACCGAGCCGGGTGCCGAAGAAGTAGTTGTGGAGCTTTGGCGCGCAGTTTTGAGCCGATCGCGCCGGAAAGTCAAGTCACAGCCCCAGCGCTGTTGAAATCCGTCACCGTTTCGAAGTTGTCCTTAAATAGCGACATGTGACGGCGCGCGAAACGCTGCCGCAATGCTCGAGTCACAATCGATAACTAACCGGTCCGTTCGCCCGGAAAAGTGCCGCCTGACGGCGACATGTCTGCCCGCCGAGACATTGCGCTCGCGCGCGAATCGAAGTTTACTGTCGCCGAAGCCAAGGGCAAACCCGCCGCAAGGCGGGGGCGCAAAGCCTCCGGTCTGAGTGATCAGACAGCGGGGCTGCCGGTCTGAAGCCGCCATCGAGCGGAATCACGGTCGCACGTCATGATGCGGCTCGAGTCGTACTCGAGTTGCGCCCGTCGTGTTTGCCGCCCTGGGTGCAATCAAGTTGGATTATCACACGGGGTGGTCACGATGACGTCTTTCAAGCTCGCTGCGGTGTGTCTGCGGCACTGTTCCATTCTCGCTTTGGCCTCGCTTTCGCTGCTCGCTGCCCCCTTGGCCAGCGCCAGCAACGACCCGCAGATCAAAGGCGCTCCCCCTACCACCGCCACGGTCGCTAAGGCGTATGCTTTCCAGCCCACGGTGACCGATCCCAGCGGGCTGAAGTGCACGTTCAAGATCTACAACAAGCCGGCCTGGGCTGCCTTCAGCACCACGACGGGCCGGTTGTCCGGCACGCCCGCCGCCGCCAATGTCGGCACCTATCGCTGGGTTCAGATCGCGGCTTATGACGGCAAGTATACGGGCTGGCTGCCCGCTTACACGCTCACGGTGAACGCCTCGACGTCCACCGGCTCGCCGCCACCGCCACCCGCCAATGGCTCGGTGACGATCTCCTGGACGCCGCCCACGGAAAACACCAATGGCAGCGCGCTGACCAATCTCGCCGGCTACCACATCTACTACGGCACGAGTCAGTCGAATCTCAATCGGGTCGTCAGCATCACCAACCCGGGACTCGTAACCTATGTCCTGGGCAACCTCGCCGCCACGAGTTACTATTTCGCCATGACGTCCGTCAACTCGAAGGGTGAGGAGAGCGCGCGCTCCGCGGTGCTGAGTCACTCGGTGCAGTAATCTCGATGCCGGCGCGCGGATCGATTATGTCAAGTGCGCGCCGGTGGTGAACAGGGGTCGCGCGGGACCGCCCTGAGGGGCGGCCCGCGCGATCATCGCGCCGCGCGTGCGCGATATTGTGAAGCAGGTCACCGCTCGACCTCCCGCCCGGGAATGTGATTGACTCGGGTCGGCCGCCAGAGACATGTTGCTCCGGTTTCCGGACTGGTATGGAATTGGCGCGCCGTGATTGCGGCCGTGGAGATCTCGAGGACCTGTGATGACATACGAGCGGATGAATCTGCGGACGACGATCGCCTCCTATTTTCTGGCCGGGATCGCGGTCCTGCTGGCCGGCCTGCTGTCCGCGCCGGCGGCGGCCAGCACCGCCGCGAACGCGAAGTCCCCCTTGGGGGTAAACCTCAACGGCGTGACCTACTACACCGCGGAGCAGCCGTTCCTCAACGTCTTCAAGACTTCCGGTGTCTCGCAGTCGACGCCGGGCGGCTGGGTGACGGGAAGCACGCGCGTGTACGACACAAAGGAAGAGGCGTATCTGCGGCTGGACGCGAATGGATATCCGACGACGCTCGCCGCTACTTCCAGCGATCCCAATAACCCGCAGGTCTTCAATCACGTCAGCGTCATCCTGCTGGCGGGGCTCAGCGGCGCCAACGGAGGCTCCGGCCAGCCTTACAGAGCGGGACAATACGTCGTGCTCTACGATGGCCAGGGGACGATCACCTACACGGTGGATGCGAAGCTGGTGAGTCACGGCGCCGGCCGGGACGTGATCGAGGTCGCGCAGCCGAATGGCGGCATAGGGATCAACATCACCGCCACGGATCCGGGTCATACGGGCGACTACATCCGCAACATTCGCGTCGTCTACGGGCCCGAGGAGGCGCTGCTCGACGCCGGGGCGATCTTCCGTCCCGATTTCATCAGCAGTCTGGCGAGCTTCCACGTCCTGCGGTTCATGGACTGGCTCGATACCAATAACAGCACGCTGACCTCGTGGAGCCAGAGGCCGCAGCTCACCGACGCCGGCTGGGGCACCACGCATGGCGTGCCGCTCGAGGTGACGGTCGACCTGGCGAATGCGGTCGGCGCCGATCCGTGGGTCAACGTCCCCGCGGAAGCGGACGACAACTACATCACCCAGATGGCCACGCTCGTCCACAACATGTTGGGGGCGGATCAGAAGGTGTACGTGGAATACAGCAACGAGGTGTGGAACGGCCAGTTCCAGCAGAGCAAGCTCGCGACCACGAACGGCCAGTCGCTGGCGGCGGTCGCGCCCGCCGCAACGCTCAGCGGCGGCACGTTCCAGTCCAACCGCGACTGGTATGGAATGCGCACCGCGCAGATGTGTGACATCTGGAAGTCCGTCTGGGGCACGGATTATTCGCGTGTCCACTGCGTGTTGGGCGCCCAGGCGCCGAATCCCTATACCGCGCAGGAGGCGCTCAACTGTCCGCTGTGGATGGGGCCCGGCAACGCGCCCTGCTACAGGCACAACATCACCGACGTCGCCATCGCGCCGTATTTCGGCTTCCAGGTTCCGAGCTCCTGGAGCGGCCTCGATCGGGGTACGCAGCTCAACGACCTGTTCGCGGAGCTCAACAAAGGAGGGCTCGTGGCCGGCGGCTATCCCGGAGGGGAGCTGAAGGAAGTCTCGGACTGGGAAGCGGCCTACACAAAGATGCTGGCGCCCTACGGGCTGCCGATCATCACTTACGAGGGAGGCCAGACCTTCGTCGCCGGTCCCACTTATCCCAACGGCTCGTGGGCGCAAAAGCTGTTCGTCGCGGCGAACACCGATCCGCGGATGGCGGCGGCCTACGCCAAGGCCCTGTCCGACTGGAGAGCGAACGGCGGCACGCTCTACATGCAATTCGTCGACGTCTCGACACCCAATCAGTGGGGAGAGTGGGGCGCGCTGGGATCGTTCCTGGACACGATCAGCCCCCTCACCAGCGCGCCGCCGAAGTGGCAGGCGTTGCAGAATTTCATCAGCGGCAATCCGTGCTGGTGGTCCAACTGCGACGGTACGGTGGAGACCGTGCCGGATTCGCCGAAGAATTTCGCAGCCGGCAAGTAGCTGCGCAGCGGAGACGTAAGCGTAAGCGGCCGTTGCTTGCGGAGCTGTTCGCGTTCATGTAAATGGGAGTGCGGACAGGGGGGCAGCATCATGCAGCAATTGCGCGCGCTCGGACCACTGGCGTTGAAACGACTCGGAGCCAGTGCCCGGGAAAGTCTCTACCGTGCGTCGAAAATCGACTGCACGAAGCCCAGCCATATACGAGCTCTGCTCACCTACCGGTGCAATTACAGGTGTGAGTACTGTTGGCACTGGCGATGGGAGAAGCAGGAGGAGATGGGCGCGGAGGACTGGCGGCGGGCCCTGTGGAGCCTGAAGGAGTATATCGGCCCGTATGTCGTGAATTTCGTCGGCGGCGAGCCGTTCATATATCGTCATTTCCTCGACCTGATCGACTTCTGCCGCGGTAACGGCATCGGCTGGGGCGTCATTACCAACGGCTCGGCTCTCACGGAGAAGACCGTAGCGCGGGTAGTCGACTGCAATCCCATCTATTTCGACGTATCCGTGGATGGCACCACCAGCGAGATCCATGACAGGGCGCGAGGGGTCGAGGGGTCTCTGGATCGGGTGAGTCGCGGCATTCGAATGCTGGTGCAGCGCCGCAACGAAACCGGGCGCGGATTTCCGATACGCATCAAGCCGACGGTCCATCGCTACAACCACGGCAACCTCACCCAGCTGGTCGACTGGGCAGCGCAGATCGGGGCGACCTCGATCGACTTCAGCCCCGTCTCGCTCAAGGACTCCCCGGAGCGTGACCGGCTCTATCTAGGCGACGCGGGCGAGATTGCGGCGCTGCAGCAGACGGTTTTCGAGCTGGTTCGCCGCAAACGGCGTGGTGAGCTGATAGAAACGAGTGAAGGCAAGCTGCTTGCCCTGGTCGCGCACTTCGAGAACAAGGCGGTCAACTACGGCACGCGCGACTGCCGCAACGGCCTGCGGGGATACTGGATCGGTCCCAACGGCGATGTCGAGTCCTGCTTCTGCTTCCATCAGCCGATAGGCAACGTCAAGTCGAGCAGCGCCCGGGAGATCTGGCAAGGCGGGCAGGCGCGCGCCTGCCGCAATCTGACCCTGATGTGCAGGCCCATGGACCCTTCCGTGGATCATGGGTGCGGTCCCCGGCGGTCGCTGCTCGAGGATATCGAGCGCGCGTTCGTCCTGTTCGGCAGACGCCGCCGCGATGTGTCGACGCCGAGCCAGTAGACGACTCGCGGCTCACCCGGCTCGCCGCTGGGCGATCTCGTACCTGCCGTACAGGATGCCTATCACGCCAAGCGTGTAGGCGATCGCGCCAAGGGTCCACCCCAGGCGCTTCGAATAGAAACGCGACCTGTTGGCCATGACGGTCCTGTCGATCAGGTGATAGAACACGGCCCCAACAGCGACCGCGGTGAGCGCCAGCAGAGTCTCATAGCACCACCCCTCCGCTATCGCGAAGCGCTTGGCAAGGGCGTGGAAGGCGAAGACCCCGACCCAGGCGTTGAGATACAACGGGTACGAGACTCCGCCAAACCATTGGGTCGTGGGACTGCGCCGCATGGGGCGCGCGCACAGGAGTACGAGGGCAGCCGAAAAGAAGGGCGCCGCGTAGACGTAATGCGCGACGCGGAACGCCATGGCGAGCGAGGAGGCGGCGAAGACGATCACCAGGGCTGCCATGCCGGCCTTGCCGAGGTGCCAGCCGGGCGAGCTCTGTGCGACCACGGCGCAAAGCACGCCGAGCGCAACCGAGCCGTAGAAGCTGCCAGTCGCGATCGCCGCTACGGCGACCGCCATCCACAGGTAGCTGCTGCGCCCGAACGGCAGCAGCGTCATGAGAAGCGGCGCGCACAGGTAGAACTGCTCCTCGACGGCAATGCTCCAGAAATGATTGCCCGTGCCGTTGAGCGGCATCTGACTCAGCGCGACGTGCGCGTTCGGGAGGAGCGTGAACCAGTTGTGCGTGAACGTCAGATCGTAGATCAGGAACTCATGCCAGCGGCTCGATAGGGAGTGCTGATGCGCGAGACTGACGGCGTACAGGATGGAGACGGTGACGAGATAGGGAATCCAGATCCTGGTCGCGCGGTTGAAGTAGAAGCGGCTGAGCTCGCCGCGCTCGGTGCGGCACAGGATGGAGCCTATGAGCCAGCCGCTCAGCGCAAAGAACACCTGTACCGCGAGATTGCCCGCGTGAGCCCACGCCAGGACGCCCGTATGGCTCAGCAGGACCGCGAATGCGAGGACGAATCGCAGCAGGTCGAATGCGGCGTAGTCCTTGACCTTGGCGGCTTCGGAGTTTGCTCTGTCGTCCTGCCGGGACTCGCTGTCGGCAACGATTGCCATCTCTGCGCTGTTCATTTCTGGGCCACCGCGAACGGATTGAGTGTCAGACGGCTGCCGTCGCGGGCAAACCGAGTCGGTGCGCCAATGTGCGCGCGCTCTGGGTGCTCTGGAAGGAGTCCACCACGCGCCGCCGCGCCGATCCGGCCAGCGCGAGCGCCGCCTCGGGATGAGTCGCGACGAATTGCAGCCCGGCGGCGACGTCCGCCGGGTTTCTCGCTTCGACCAGGACTCCGTCCCGCGAGTGCGTGACCAGCTCCTGCACGCCGCCGCCCTTGGTCACGACCACCGGAAGCTCCATGGACATTGCCTCCATGATCGCCACGCCGAGCGGCTCGTCGAGGCTGGCGAGGCAGAATGCGTGCGAGGACCCCAGATGTCTCACGACCTCCTCCTCCGGGACGGCTCCGAGCAGCGTGACGAACTGCTGCAGGCTCAGCTCCTCGATCAAACCTCGCAGCTGCGCGTGATACCAGCCATCCACGTCGTCGGCGCCGGCGATGCTGAGCGTCGCCTCGATGTTGGCAGCCCGCAACAGGGCGACGGCGCGGATCAGATCATCATGCCCCTTGCAGGGGTTGATCCGCCCGCAGGAAAAGATCCTGAATGGACCCGCGCCCGTCCAGGGGGAGTACGGACGGCTTCTTTGGAAGCGATTCACGTCCACCCCCATCGGGGCAATCTCCACCCTTCCGGGCTGCAGGTCCGTTATCTTGGCGTGGAGCTCGCCGAAAAGCCGTCGCGTGATGACTATGCCGAAGGCGGCATGGCGCCATTTCATGGCCTGATTGGCCCCGTAATCCGCGAGTGGACCGTGCAGAGTCATGCTGTAGGGCACGCGGCCGATCAGCTGCGCAAACAAGGCCACATGGGCCGAATCTCCGCATGAGTGCACGTGAACGTGCACCCAGCGGTTGCGCCGGGCGAGCGACGCGAGGTGCGCGCCGGTCAACGCCAGCCCGACCAATCGCAGCCGCTGCCGCAAGCCGCGGACGTCGGCCTTGCGGATGGCGCTCAGGGCACGCCACGCGCCGCCGGGTCCCGAGCGAACGAGTGCCGCGGCTGCGGACAGCAGTCCGCGCACGCCCAGCGGCGACAGGTAGTGGGTGTCGCGCATGGCAGCCCGGGACCAGGAGTGGACGATGAGGCTTGGCGGCGGCTTGCGGGTCGAAACCAGGTCGCACTCGATGGCCATTTGCGCGAGGATCTGGCGCTCGCGCCAGAAGAAGATATGAGTTTGTCCCGGAAACTCGGGAACGAGGTAGCCGATCCGCATGTTGTTGGCCTGGTGGTCGCGATCCTTCATGCCGTGTTCGCTTGCACGGCCACCGGTGTAGTTCGGGGAGTGGCGACGGGCTCATCGAAGAAGCTCGGCTTGCCGGAGCGGCGTCCGCGGGCCCACTGGTAAACCTCCGTGACCTGCCGCGCCTTGACCTCCCAGGTGAAGAGCTCCTGAACGCGCCGCCTCGCGGCCGTTGATTTCGCCTGCAGCTCGGCGGGCTGGCGCGAGAGGCCGCCGATGAGCGATCGCAGCCGCTCGATTATCTCGGCGCGCGTCCCCAAGGGAATCTTGTAGCCCACGCCGCTCGTGACGAGCTCTCCGGGGCCGCCGTAGTCGACGACCACCGGCACGATCCCCAGCGACATGGCTTCCAACACGACGCCGCCGCCGAATTCACGCACGCTCGGAAACAGAAAAAGCTGCGACAGACGCATGCGCGACTGCAGCTGCTGATGGGCTATCCATCCGTGGAGCGTGACACTCGAGGAAATCCCATGCTTCTGCACCAGCAGCCTGAGATCGGGCATCAGCGGGCCATCGCCGTATACGTCAAGTACGATCTTTCCCTCCCGCGCCAGGGGCGCGATCGCCTCGATGAGCATGTCAGGGCCCTTGTAAGGCACCAGCCTGCCGACGAAGCAGGCGCGTAACGGACTCGACGGTAAAGTTTCGCCGTCCAGGGAAAACCGGCTCTGGTCGACCGCGTTTTCCGGAAGGTACACGCACCTGTCATGCAGGCGGGCGGGAATGCCCGCGAGCGTGCTGCGCGAGCCTGCCATGATGGCCGCCGAGCTCGACAGCGTGCTGCCGGACGCCGGCAGCAACTTGTGCAGGGATCGAACATAGGAGAGCCATTCGCGCTCTTTGCGCCGGGCGCCGTCGAAGTGCTTCGGCCACGGCACGCCGCCGTTCAGGGGACCGAGGATGAAGGGAGTGGAAGTCCGGGCGCAGCGGCGGGCAAGAATGCTCGGCGTCGTGGGACTCAGGGGCGTCACCCGGTGCACGATGTCGTACTCGCGGCGCCGGATCGCATCCCCGAACCGCTTCCACACGAGGTGCTCGAAATAATAATAGCCCAGAGCGGAGAGAGCGGTCACGGAAGTCCAGCCGAGTCCCTGGCCGCCGCGGATGAGGCTGGCCAGGCGGTAGAGCGGCGCCGCCACCCGCTCCGAGTCGATTGCCGTGAATTCGCGACCCTCGACCAGCCCCGCGCGGGCGATCGCCTCGCGGTTGCGCACGTGAGTGACGAGATGCGCGTCACACAACCGGGCGATCGCGTTGCACAGCGACCAGCCGACGAGCGGCACGCTCACCCATTCCGGGTTGGCGGCCTCGGCGATCAGCAGAACGCGCGGCGCGCGGTCATTCGTCCCGGAAGAGCCCAACGTCCTCACCATGTATCGACTGTAACACCATCTGTTATGTCCTGAGAGGCGCGCCATGCCAGAACGACAGGATAAAATTGCTGACGAGGTAGGCGCAACAGGCGATAGCGCCGACGAATGCGAGTTTGTAGATCTCGTACTTGACGACTAGGAATCCTTTTCTCTGCTGCAGCCACACGTAGTAGGCGAGGGCCGGAAGGGAGCTCAATGCGATGCCGTAGGTGAATCCCATGAACCCGAAGAGGTGATAGCCGAGCAGGCTCGCGGCGACGATCCAGACGGTCCGATAGACGTTCGCGACGAGCACGACTCGCGATTCGCCCGAGGCGATCAGCATGCTTTCCGCGGGCTGGGCCAGCGCCAGCAGCACGGCGCGTACGCAGAAGGCCTGCAGGACTTCCGCCGCGCGCGCGTAGCGCGGATCGTAGAGTATCGAAATGAGCAGATGCGCCGCGCCGCCGAGCGCCGCCGGCAGGCTCAGGGTCGCTATGAAGAGCCGGGTGTTCTCGACGTAATACTTGAGAGAGAAGGTCTCGCGGGCGTTGCGGTAGTTGTGCGCGCAGCGCGGATAGAGCACGGCGGTGCTCGCCTTGTTGATGATGGTCTCCACCTGTCCGGATATGCTGGCGGCGAGCGTATAGATTCCGAGCAGGCTGAGATCGAAGAAGCGCAGGAAGACGGCTTTGTCGTATTGATTGAGGAACAGGGTCAGCATGCTCGACGGCATCACGAAGCGCGTATATTCGAACATCTCCTTCGCCGCGGCCCAGTCGACGCCGAGCCGCAGGCGGAAAGGCAGCTTGAGCCTGTGACTGATGAAGACAACCACCGCCCGATTGAGCAGGTAGCCGTAAACCATTCCCCAGAAATCGCGCGAAAAGTAACAATAGACGATCGTGAAGGTGGTCGATATCACGGAGCCGGTGATCTCCGTGTAGAGGATGAGCTTGGATCTCTTGTTGCGCAGCGCGAGCGGGAAGGCGGGCGATTCCAGCGAGTCTATCAGGAACCAGAGGGAGACCACCCGCAGCGGCGCGGCCAGTACCGGCGAATGATAGAGGCTCGCCAGGAACGGAGCGCCGAAGAACATGAGCACGGCATTGAGCGCCGCGCGGCCGAGGTGCAGTGTGAAGGCGGTGTTGAGATAGCGCGGGTCGTCGCCCCGCGCCGAGCGTACGATGCAGACCGCGAATCCCGTGTCCGACAGCATCACGAGAATGAGCACGATCGAGACGATGATGGACATCGTCCCGTAGGCGCCCGGAGTGAGGATTCTCGTCAGTATCAGGCTGCTGCCGAGGCGCAGGACCAGCTGCGCCCCGGAGGAGGCACCCAGGGCGAAGAGATCTCCCCGTACGTTGAACAGCCTGAATCTGGCCATCTATGCGACGCAACGCGAGCTGATCACGCCGCCGCCGTGGTCTGGATGGCCACGGGATTGGATGCCTTTTCAGTCTGGGCAAGCCTGAAGCAGGCGCTCGAGAGGCCCGCCAGGGTATAGAACATCGGCACATAGCCCAGGATGAAGCTGCAGTCCAGCAGCATGAACAGCGTGCCGACTGTGCAGGCCACGATGCTGCTGGCGATGAGAGCCGCCGCCGGGTCGGCGTGCCGCCAGACGGCTCTCGCCTCCCACACCTTGCGCAGGCCCATCAGGAAGAATCCGGCGAACAGCGTGATGCCGGCCAACCCATAGAACAGCGTCACGAACAGATAGGTGTTGACGATGTCGATGATCCCCTGGCCCTGCCTCAAGTCCTGCATGTGCAGGTAGGCGAGCTGATCGCCGAAGAACGGGTGGGCCAGGATGAGCTGCCAGCACCGGGCGGCGAGGATCTCGCGGTAGGTCAGGCTGCCGGCGCCGACTTGTCCTCCCATGAACGGCAGCATGCTTGCGATGCGATCGCCGAGCGGCGACAGCCCGATCAATGCGATGGCGATGAGGAGAATGGCCGCGGCACCGAACAGCTCGGACATCCGCTTGCGGCGCAGCAGCGCATAAACGACGTAGATGATGATGGCGCCCATCCACGGGCCGCGCGAGAACGTGACGATGAGTCCGGCGCACAGCACCAGCGGCACCAGCAACTTGTGCGGCGTGCTCTTCAAGTGCGACAGCAGGTAGAGCCAGAACCCGAGCGCGATCGCCAGCAAGTAGCCGAGCGCCAGCGGATGTCCCGCGGTAGCCTCGGCGCGCAGTGATCCGCCGCGCGTCAGGTATTGGTCTATCAGCGCCACGGGGTCCCATTTGACATAGAGAGCCGTGTAGAGCGGCCAATGCTTCAGCGCCTCGAATACCGCGATGACCGCCATGATGGTGCAGGACAGGCAGAACGCCGCCATCGCGTCCGTGATGGCGGCGCGGCTCCTGACCGACCGGCTGGCAACGTAATACAGCAGGTATATGGTGACGATGAAAAGGAAGGCGGCCCGCAGGTGCCCCGTGAGCGAGTTGTGCAGAACGACGTGCGTCGGCAGGTCCGGTGGCACGAAGAGCGCAACCTGTAGAACGCCATAGCCGAGCAACATCCAATCCATCCCGCCCCAATTGCCGGCATCCTGCTGCGCATCCGCCTTGCGCAGCCGGCGAGCGGTGGGTAAGAGCACGCACAAGGACAGCAGCATCAATATATCGACGGCAAAGAGCTCGTTGATTCCCAGCCCTGTAGTCGGGATATCGACCGCCACGGCGGGAATCACGTTCATCAGGAAGAGATAGAACGCGATGGGATTGGAGTCCTTCTTGCCGCCCCAGTAGAGGGCGGGGGCCGCTATCAGGACGAAGAGCCAGAAACTCGAGCAGATGAAGACCGCCGCCGTCAGCAACAGCCAGATGTTCCGGCGCCGCCGGAAGTCGGCCGCATCCATGAACTGGAGGGCAATGGGCTTGGCGACGATGAACGTGAGCCCGCTCAAGAACAGGGTCACGATCACCAGCTTTAGGGAGTACGGCATGGTTCCTCAGGCATCCCGAAGAGTGCGCACGGGGCCCGGTGCAACGGCAAACGCGGCGGCCCGCGGGCATATCGCCCGCAGGCACGCTCCCGGCAATCGACTCAGG
>CAVQJH010000013.1:912500-1481529 GCA_963712795.1 uncultured Pseudomonadota bacterium | reverse complement strand
TGGTTCGCTCATTTTTCCTGGGAAATCCCAGAATTGGTGGCCAGCTTCGCATACACATCAGTCGAGTACCCCAGTAACTCCAATATCCTCTGTTGAAGCTCTGTCAGCGGGTTCAGATAGCGGATGTGGTGTCCATTTTGCGGGATTATCAGCAATGTGATGTTCTTAAATGCCTCCAGAAGGAGTTCCGCAGTTGGCTTTGCGGTCGAACGCTTTGCATTTCCAGCGTAGAGACCTGAAAGTGTTTCGCCCACTTCGGCGAGACGCTTTCCGACGACGAACTCCAACAGTGTCAGCAGACGCAGGCCAATGCTCAACAAGCGGATCAGTCCCTTGATGTGGTCTTCACGCAGAAGGTACATCGGTGCGATCGAAAGAGGCTGGCCCTTCAAGCGCGCGAAATTGGTCTCGATGCGGTACTCATCCCGGTAGGTGAGGACCGCATCCTCCAGAGACATCCGCTTGACCGAAGCATTGGTTACAAAGACACGGCAACCTAGCAGTTCTTTGGCCGCTTCGACGGCTTGGGCATCGATATGACAGGAGACGCCTATATCATAACTTGTTTCGGTACGATCTGGCTGGCCCTTGTAACCACGCACCTTACGTTGGATAGTCTTCACGTCCATGTCCACTTCGATCAGACCTTCGACGCGATGGGCGCATAGGATCTTGTCAATAGCGGTCTGACAGGCTTCCGGATCCTGGGGAGGACGCTTACCTTTGCCGCGATCGCCTAACTTCCTGATCTCCTGGCAGGCTGTACAGAGGTGATTGTCCAGAAGGCGTGACGCTGCATCGCGATACGCGACCGAGCGGATCAACAGACGACGCTCTTGCCAGCTGAACCCGTCTTGTTGCAGGGTTTCCACCCATTCGAAGCCTTCCGCGATCAATTTCATCTCGCCGTTTTGGTCGGGACGCCAAATGGTCTGAAGCGGCTGTTCTCCTTTCAAGACCGGCTGGAACCGACTTGCGAGTTGCTCCACAGGCATCTGGACGGCGGAAAGCGGGCATAAATAGAAATCCTTTCCGGACGCGACCCCTGCGCGGGTCTGCAAGGAAGCCATTTTACAGTCGCCGACATAGAGGAGACCCGTCTTCTTCAGGCTCTCTCGAACCGCTTTGACCGCAGGCAGATAGAGAGGATCATCCGCAGAATTGCCCGCGACGATCTGGGTTACCAGCGGCATCGCCAGCGGGTCCAGGGAGGCCATCATTACCTTAACCTGGGGGGCATCGGGACGATGGTCTTTGCTGTGTCCCATCTTTAGCAGCCCTCTGGGGTCCGTATCGACGGTAATGGTGGTGGCGTCCAGCCGCACCACCTCGGTCGGTAGTTCAAATACCGTTATCGTCTGTCGATTGAGATCGATTTGGATGGCTTGCCAGGCCGCATCGTCGCTCAGCGCCTCCAGAACGTCGGCAAGGCGATCGTCAGTGAAGTCCAGTTCCGCAATAGGGACCGGAAGGCACGATTGGATGGTATGCAGCGTCTGTTGGACACAACCGCGAACATGGTTCATACGGTGATCGCCACGCGAGAGAATATGTGCCAGCCAGACAACGCTCATCCAACCGAAGGACGTTCCTTTTCGGTTGCCGTGCGGTTTCAGGTTCCGATCGAGGATCGGAGCGATTTCGAGCGTCTGCATTTGCTCGAACAGGAGCGGCAAATCATTGATCCGCTCAGAAATGAAGGAGTTGATCGTGTTCATGCTGATAAGATTACCAGCCGAACCGCGATCAATCCAAATGTTCGATTTCACTCACGAAATGAGCGAACCAACGGTAAGAAGGTTCGCTTTAAGCAGATACCACCTTCCTTTTGGGAATTGGGGAACATCCTTCCTGCGTGGAACTGCACAAAGGAAGCCTGGAAACGTCTCATCGCTCGGTTCCGTGAATATGGCATCCTCAGCAATGACATAATGCCGACCGAAGCCGCTCTCGTTACAATGGTCAGCCTGATTGACCGCTTCAACGATGATTCTAACTTCGGTCTTGCGCTCCATTGGTTCTTACAGGCATCACGATACGGACGCTACAGCGGCTCCGGTGCTACGTCACTGGAAGAGGACCTGCGGGACATTAAGGAGGCGGATTTGTTGGCAGAAGCAGTGCGCAGGCTCTTGCGGCGGTTCCTCCATGATGCCCCAATGGAGGCCGATGACTTCCTCCGTGACTACAGTGACAGCCGCTTTGGGAGGTTCATTCTCTATCTGCTAGTCTATCGCAACAAGGCGCAGGATTGGGACGAGCATTCTCATCGGATCGGCTTTGAGGGAATGGAGGCACTGGCTGATTTTCGACCGCAGTGGCACCATGTCTTCCCCAAGAAGTATCTAGAAGACCACGTCAACAATGGCTTGGTTGACGCTCTCGCCAACATCGCCGTAATCGGACCTGCCATCAACATTCGTATCAGCGCGAAAAGTCCGCTCGACTACGTGACGCGCTACAAAATAACGTCCGACAAACTCTCGCAACAGTTCATAACCGCCGATTTCACTCAGGTCTCGTATGGAGAGTTTGCCGGTTGGCTTCAGAAGCGCGCGGAACGGCTGGCACTAGAGGCCAATGCCTTTCTGAACGAACTTAAGGGGGAATTGTAGGTTTGACCGAATAAGCTACCGATGTTATACGTAGGGCAGTGGACATACGTGACATCCCACGAGCCCGACCGTGAACAAGCGAGATTGATTCTTATCATTTCTTGAATTACTGGTTCATATCGGGTCGCACCGTCCAATATTGAACCTCAGCAAAATGTCCTGAGGTCAGAGCATATTGCGTCGTCCCGTCGTGCTACTCGCACCACTGGACGTCAAAAAATCCACATCCGGAAAATTTCCGTACCTCGCGCCCACCGATTCCACACACATCACCAAACGCGCCGCCGTGGTAAGAGGATTCACCCCACACACCGCCGAACAGTCGCCCATTCGGTAAGCAATCTCTCCACAGGCCGCGACCGAGACGCGCGGCGGAAAGGCATCACGATGAAAGCTCTGCACAGCGCGGTGAAGGAGTATCTGGGCTACAACCCCAAGCGTAACTTTATCGGCGGCGAATGGGTAAACGCGGCGAGCGGGGAGACGATCGAAGTGCGCGATCCGGGCGACGGCTCGGTCATCTCCCAGATCGCGTCCAGCGATGCGGTGGACGTGGACCGGGCGGTCGCGGCGGCGCAGACCGCATTTCGGAAGACCGGCTGGGCCACCATGCCGGTCAACGACCGCGCCGTCATCCTGCACCGGCTGGCGGACCTGGTGGACAGGCACCGCGACGTCCTGGCGCAGATCGAATCGCTCGACGTCGGCAAGCCGCTCCACCAGGCCACCGACAATGACATCCCCAACGTCGCGAAGAGCCTCCGCTACTACGCCGACCTGGCCGTCCACACGCGCCGTGCCGAGCCGATAGCAGTATCCGGCTTCGACGCCCGCTCCATCCGCGTGCCCTACGGCGTCTGTGCGTTTATCATCCCCTGGAACTTTCCGCTCCTGCTCGTCGGTGGGGCATCTCCCCGGCGCTGGCCGCCGGCAACACGGTCGTCATCAAGCCGCCGGAGGACGCCGCGCTCTCCACGCTCTATCTCTGCAAGCTGGCCAAGGAGGCTGGAGTTCCCGACGGCGTCATCAACGTCGTGACCGGCTACGGCGAGACCGCGGGCGCAGCGCTGGCGCAGCATACCGGGATCAACCGGATGTCGTTCACCGGCTCGCCGGAGGTCGGAAGGCTCATCGCCGAGTCCTGCGGGCGCAACCTTGTGCCCGTAAAGCTGGAACTGGGCGGCAAGGGCGCGGCCGTCCTCTTCCAGGACATTGATATTCCGAGCGCCGCGAAGTCCCTGGCGGACGCGATCACCCTCAACGCCGGCCAGGTCTGCTGCACGGCCACGCGCTGGATCGTCCACGACTTCATCCGCGACAACTTCGTGAGTGCGGCCAAAGAGGCGCTGACGGCCACGAAGATCGGCCACGGCCTGAATCCAGGCACGGAGATGGGACCCGTCATCAGCGAGAAGCAGCGCAGCCGCGTCACCGGCTACCTGGAGCGCGGCGAGCGCGAGGGCGCGGACGTCCTGCTGCGCGGCGGCGCGACCCAGCGCATCCGGCTGTGAGGGCGGCTACTACGTCTCGCCCGCGCTCCTGGGCGGCTCGCAGGACAACATCTGCGCCAACGACGAGTTCTTCGGCCCAGTCGCCTACGTCATGGGCTTCACCGACGAGGACGAGGCCGTCGAGCTCGTCAACCGCAGCCACTACGGCCTCGCCAACAGCGTCTGGTCCTCCGACCTGGGCCGCGCCAACCGAGTAGCCGAAGCGATGGTCGCCGGCAATAGCTGGATCAACGCCCACAACGTCTTCGCCCACGGCATCCCCTACGCCGGCTGCAACCTGAGCGGCATGGGCGGCGGCGTATGCGGCCCGGAAACTCTGTTCGACTACCTGCGGCCACAGTCCATCGTGAGACCGCTGGATTAGGCAACAGGCAACGGGCAACAGGCAACGGGCAATAGTCCAAATGCCCAACACCAAATGCCTATTGCCCGTTGCCTGTTGCCTATTGCCGAGGTGTTCCATGCCCACCGGCTACTTCCACCGCGTCGCCGAGGAGATCCCACGCGGCTATGGATCAACAATCCGTCGATGGACGAGACGGAGAGGGCGCTCGACGCTGGGGCGATCTCCTGCACGACCAATCCGACCTACTGCGCCAAACTGCTGAAATCCGAGCCGGATTTCGTGCGCGGCATCATTGATGCCGTCCTGCGCGGTCGTGCGGTAGGTGATTCCGCAGCCGATCGCGCCGTTCATCCGGACGATGATGCCGTTGCCGGCCGCGTCGTTCAGGCGGACGATGTTGCCGCCGACCAGATCGTCCAGAAGGCGACGGCGCGCCTTCTCGCCCGCTTCCTTCCGCTGTACGAACAGACCGGAGGGCGGCAGGGCTTCGTCACCATCCAGAGCGATCCACGCAAAGATGAGGACGCGCGCGAGCTGGTGGATTCGGCCCTGCGTTATCGGGTCCTCGGCCCCAATTTCATGGCGAAGATTCCGGTCACCGCCGCCGGCCTGGAGGCGATCGAAACGCTCGTCGCCGAGAACGTGCCGCTCTGCGCCACCGAGATATTCGCTATCGACCAGGCCGTCGCCGTCTGCGAGCGCTACCAGCACGCCGCCGAGAAGACGGGCAGCCGGCCGCCGCTCTACGTCACGCACATCACCGGGATCTTCGACGAGTACCTGGGCAAGCGCGTGGCAAGTGAAGCGGTCGCCATCTCCGCCGCGTCTCTTCCGTGGGCCGGCTCGACGGTCGCCCGCAAAGAGTACCGGCTGATCCAGGAGCGCCGGTATCCAGGGACCATGCTCGGCGGCGGCGCCCGCTCCACCCGCCACTTCACCGATTTCGTCGGCGGCGACTTCCACATCACCATCAACTGGAGCACGGCCCAGGAGCTCATCGAGTGGGACCCGCCGGTCGTTTCCCGAATAGCAGTCGAGCCGCCGCCGGAAGTCCTCGCCGAGCTATCCAGCCGCCTTCCCGACTTCCGCCGCGCCTACGAGGAAGGCTCGCTCCCGGTCGAAGAGTTCGCGGACTTCGGCCCCGTCCAGCTCTTCCGCAACAACTTCATCGCCGGCTACGAGACGCTCCTCGCGAAGATCGCGGCGCGGCGACGTGTGGTCACCTAACTCCGGGCTAGATTGAAAGTCTGCACGAACAAATGATCCACATTATACGCACCAAGGCCACAGCCGATCAGATGAAAGAGATGCTAACAACATTGGGCACGTATGTAAAGCTAGCCGTGGATATTCGCAGACGAATATTAGCTGGAGGCGGTGATATGCACTCCGACTGCGAGTCCGCGTTGCTACAAGATGGCAGTCAGCAGGCAGATGTATGGGGCGCAGACTGGGTTCCCTCCATTCAAGAGGTCAGGTACGGATCGCTGATAAACATACGCCCTCGGCAGGGCAATCGAAAAATGGAAATCGAGGATCCAGACCTTCGGTCGCAAGTGGCTGACGTCGTGACGCAACTCTTCGGAGGCGTTGACCATGCGTGATGTACGTGACATTAAGGACCGCTACCTTCGAGACCCGATACCCATCCGGCTCGGAGGCATTGCGGCAAATCTTGGCCGAGTGGATTCCTTTTCAACAAATTCGGCCAATCGTGACGCGGTATTCCGTTTGCTGGATGAGAGCAAGTGGTTCATCGAGTGGACCGCGGCAGAAACGGAGTGTCGACACCGCAGCACAACTGGTTGAATTGCAGATCGAACTGTCTCTGTTTCAGCTCGATTGGGAGAAAATCTGGCAGATCCGGCGGTCAGAGCGGCCGTTGCCGCGTACTCCAGGAGTTGGTCCGACAGAATTCTGAAGCTGTCTGGCCTGCTAGATTAGCACGGGGGCGCAGAATGTTCAAGGGGCTGGACCACGTAGCGATCCTGGTGACGAATACGGACGAGGCGCTCGCCGTCTACCGCGACCGGCTGGGCCTGCCCGTCCTCTTCAGCGAGGTGGTGAACAACGGCGCCATCCGCCTCACGCATCTGGATCTTGGCAACGCGCACCTGCAGCTTGTCGAGCCGCTGGACCCGGCGCATCCGCTGGCCGTCCACCTTCGCGACCATGGGCCGGGCCTGCACCACTTCTGCCTGGCGGTCGACGACGTCGGCGCGGCGATGGCGGAGGCGTCGGCGAAGGGCATCGAGCTGGCGCAGCCGAAGCCCCACCAGGCGCCGCGGGGCCGGCGGGCCGCCTTCCTCGCAAAGAACTTGACCGGCGGCGTCCAGGTGGAGATCACCGGAGAATAGCCAGTCGCCTATTTGTCCTATCCTACCTATCCGTCCTATCAGCATCCCACGGAGGAAGCATGAAGAACAGACTGCGCCAGCGAATCAAGGACAAGCAGACGACGTACGGCCTCTGGGTGACCGTGGAGACGCCGACCATCACCGAGGTCGCGGTCGCGCTGGGGCTGGACTGGGTCTGCATCGACATGGAGCACGGCCATCAGGACTTCCACGAGGTCATGAACCATCTGCGCGTCGTGCGCGGCTCGGAGACCGCAGCCATCGTGCGGGTGCCGGGCATCGAGATGAGCGCCGTCAAGCGCGCGCTGGACATGGGCGCGAATGGCGTCATCGTTCCTTACGCTCAGAACTGCGCCGAAGTCGAGAACGCGTTCAGCTTCGGCCGCTATCCGCCGCGCGGCGTTCGGGGCGTGGCGGGCGATCGCGCGGTGCGTTGGGGGCTGGGCTTCCAGGAGTATCTGCGCGCCGCCGACGAGGAGACGCTCATCGTCCCGCTCATCGAGACGCGCGGCGCGGTCGAGGAGATCGACGCGATCCTCGCCATCCCCGGCGTGGAGGCGATCTTCTTCGGTCCCGCCGATATGTCGGCCTCCTACGGTCATCTCGGCGAGTGGGAAGGTCCGGGAGTGGCCGAGCGCATTCTGGACGTGCGGGCCAGGGCGGAAGCGAAGGGGATTGCCGCCGGCGTCCTGGCGCGCAGTGTCGCGGACTTGGTCCAGCGCCGCGACCAGGGCTTCCGCATGGTCGGCCTCGGCGCGGACATGGGCCTCCTGATCCGCGCCTGGCGCGAAAACCTCGCCGCCCTCGGCTGGGACCGCCCGCTGAATTTGGATTTGTAAGGATAACCACCTCGCCCTGCACTCCCTCACCCCCGGCCCCTCTCCCCGACACGGGAGAGGGGAGCCAATTCTCCCCCTCTCCCGCCGAGCCGGGTGCCCTCTGGGCGTGAGGGAATTCAGGGAGAGCGGGTACCCGCTTGCGGGTGTGGGGGGTGAGGGTTTGACCAAGGAGCGATTTCAAATGGCTGAACAGTTTCGGGTCGGCGTAACGCGCGACTTCATCGCGGAGAATGGCCGGCTCACCTACAAGGACATCGGCCTGGGCCTGCTCGGAGACGAGCCGCGCTGCGGCTACGAGTTCTTCGCCGAGCGCTGCACGCCCGTCCGGACGGAGCAGATTGCAGGGCTTGACGCCGTGCTCTCGCTGACGCCGGCCTGGACCGCGGAGACGTTCGCGGGAGGCGCGGACCGGCTGCTCGTCGTCGCGCGCTTCGGCGTGGGCTACGACATGTGCGACGTCGCCGCGCTCACCGCCAACAACGTTCTCCTCACCATCACTCCCGGCGCAACCGACCTGCCCGTGGCCGGCGGCGTACTGGCGATGATGCTGGCCCTCAGCCGTAGGCTCTTCGCCAAGGACCGGCTCGTCCGCGAGGGGCGCTGGACGGATCGCGCGCACTACCAGGGAACCGAGATCGCCGGCAAAACGCTGGGCATCGTCGGCTTCGGCGGAGCCGGCCGCGAGCTGCGGCGGCTGGTCGCGCCCTTCAACATGAATGTCCTCGCCCACGATCCCTTCGTTTCCGACGAGACGCTCGCCGCGCACAACGCCGAGCGCGCCGCATCGCTGGAAGACCTCTTCGCCCGCTCCGACTACCTCTCCGTCCACTGCCTTCTCAACGATGAGACGCGAGGCATGATTGGCCGCGACCTGTTCGCCCGGATGAAGCCCACCGCCTACTTCTTCAACGCCGCCCGCGGCCCGATCGTCAACGAACCGGACCTGATCGAAGCGCTGCAGTCCGGCCGCATCGCGGGCGCGGGCCTCGACGTGTTCGAGGAGGAGCCGCCGCCCCTCGACAACCCGCTCCTCCAGATGGACAACGTCGTGCTCGCCCCCCACGCCGTCTGCTGGACCGACGAGTGCTTCCAGGCCATCGGCGAATTCCGCCGTCCGCTCCATCCTCTCGGTCCTCCACGGCGAGCGCCCGTTCGGCCTCCTCAACCCGGAGGTCCTGGAACAGCCCGGTTCCAGGGCGAAATTGGCGGCGCTGCGGGCGCGCGTGTGATTTTGACGTAAGCAGCCGATGGGAATAAGCCAGTCCGAGGTCATTGATCGTGCGTTCTGCGTTTAGCCGGACCGAAACGTGGGCATTGACAATGGCACATTAATGTGCGAAAATGCTTTTATGAGAACAACAATAGATATTCCGGATGAGTTTCTCGTCAAGCCAAGATACGCGCAATTCACGAAGGCGTAAGGCTGAAAGAGCTGTTTGCGCGCTATGTGGAACAGGGTCTGACGCAGCCAGCGGGTCGAAATGATGAGGCCGCGCCCGGCGAGACGAAAACGAAGTGAACTACCTGTGGCTCGCCCCGCCACCGGCAGGGTGATCCCACATCTGACGAATGCACAATTGCAGGAATCCTGGATGCAGAGGACGTGGAGTCACTAAATGCCGGCGCAGGTTGATCTTCCCGACGTTAACTTCTGGCTGGCTTATAGTATGGCCGACCACGTGCATCATGCCCGCGCGAAGGCTTATTGGTTAGACGAATCCGCGGGCCAAGTGGCCTTTAGCAGGGCAACCGCGCTTGGATTTCTGCGACTCTCCACGAATACCCATGCAACGGCCGGCGCTCCATTGTCAATTGCCGAGGCATGGCGCGCCTACATCGCTTTTCGGAGCGTTCCGGAAGTTGTGTTTGCACCGGAACCGTCCAACGTTGAAGCGGCCATTGAGCGCATCGTCCTCGGTTCCGGATTTCCGCTACGAATGTGGACCGACGCGTATCTAGCCGCGTTCGCTATCTCAGGTGGCATGCGGCTTGTCTCGTTTGACGCCGATTTCGAGCGCTTCGACGGGCTAGACTTGCTGTTGTTAAGACGATTGGATTGAGCATCGGGAGGTAACCGTGGCCGCCAAGCGATTACAAGGCCGCGTCGCGCTGGTGACCGGCGCCGGGTCGGGGATCGGGCAGGGCGTCGCCGAGCTGTTCGCGGAGCACGGGGCGAGGTCGGCCTGCTGGAATTCGACGAGGCGAAAGGCGGCGAGACGCTGGAGCGGATACGGGCCGCGGGCGGCGAAGCGTTGCTGCTGGCCGGCGACGTCTCGAAGGAAGAGGACGTGAAGCGGGCCGTGGCCGCAACGCTGGACGCTTACGGCGCGCTGCACCATCTCGTGAACAACGCCGGGATCGTGCTGGTCAAGCCGCTGGAGGAGTGTTCCGAGGCGGAGTGGGACCATGTGATGGCGGTCAACGTGAAGTCCATCTTCCTGACCGTGAAGCACACGCTGCACGCGCTCAAGGCGGCGGAAGGCGCGACCATCGTCAACATGGCCTCGGTTTCCAGCTTCGTGGGGCAGGGAAACACACCCTCCTACGTCGCCTCCAAGGGCGCCGTGATGATGCTGACGAAGGCGCTCGCCCTGGACTACGCGCGCTTCGATATCCGCGTCAACTGCATCTGCCCCGGCATCACGGACACGCCCCTGTTCCGCTATCACGTGAGCCGGACGCCGGACCCGGACGCCACGCTCGAAAGCCGCGCCGCCCGCGTCCCGCTCGGCCGCTTCCTGACGCCGCTCGACATCGCCCGCGCCGCGCTCTACCTCTCCACCGACGACTCGTCCGGCATTACCGGCATCGCCCACCTGGTAGACGCCGGCTACCTCGCCGCCGCGGAGTGGGACAATCGGGGATAGGCAGTCGGCAATCGGCAGTCGGCAGTCGGGTAAGGCACACATCGCCGTGCCTTACCGTATTGAGTTTACGATTGCCGACTACCGACTGCCGATTGCCCAAAAGGACCCGCCGATGAAACACAAACTCGCCTGCGCCGACTTTACCTTTCCGCTGCTGGCGCACGACAAAGTGCTGAAATTGATCGCGATGCTCGGCTTCGAGGGCGTGGACATCGGGCTGTTCGAGGAGCGGTCCCATCTCTGGCCGTCGCGGGAGTTCGCCGATCTCGGCCGGTCGGCGGGAGATCTGCGGCGAAAGCTGGGCGACCTGGGTCTGCGGCCCGCGGATGTCTTCCTCCAGATGGACCCGGACTTCACGCCCTTCGCGATCAACTACCCGGACGACGCCCGCCGCGACAAGGCCCGCGAGTGGTTCCTCGCGGACCCTCGAATACGCCGATGCCTGCGCGTGCCATCATGTGACCACCCTGCCCGGCGTCCGCTTCGATGACGAGCCGGCCGAGGCTTCCCTGGCGCGAACCGCGGAGGAACTGGCGTGGCGCGTGGAGCAGGCGGTAGGCGCCAGCATCGTCTTCGGCGTGGAGGCGCACGTCGGCTCGATCGTCCCAACACCGGAGCAAGCGCTTGCACTCGTGCAGAGCGTGCCCGGCCTCACTCTCACGCTGGACTACACGCACTTCACGCGCGCCGGCCTGCCGGACGCCGCCGTCGAGCCGCTGCTGCCGCACGCCTCGCACTTCCACGTCCGCGGCGCGCGCGAGGGCCGCCTGCAGACCTCCTTCAAGGACAACGCCATCGACTACGCCCGAGTCGCCGCCCTGATGAAGTCCACCGCGTACGCGGGTTGGGTTGGCATCGAATACGTCTGGATCGACTGGGAGCACTGCAACGAATGCGATAACCTCTCCGAGACGATCCTGTTCCGCGACCTGTTCAAGGCCTTATCCGCAGATGTCGCAGATGTACGCAGATAGGGTTGCCCGGTGAAGGAGTTGTGGTTGCGGATAATTCAGTTGACAAATGTCACATGGTTTCCTGACATTCTGACCGAATCCCCGCAAATGTTGGGAACAGAGAGATAAATCCCGTCAGTTGACCCGCGTAGTTAGACATGGGCTGACTGTTACAAACGTGAAACGAAAGGACACACTATGAAACGAGTTGGCTTTATCCTGAAAGTCAAGCAGGAGATGCTGGAGGAGTATAAGGGAACGCACAAGAACGTCTGGCCGGAGATGCAGCAGGCGCTACGCGAGGCGGGCTGGACGAACTACACGCTCTTCGCCCGCGATGACGGCACCCTCTTCGGCTACCTGGAGACCGAGGACTTCGCCGAGGCGCTGGCGAAGATGGACGGCCTGGACGTCAACACTCGCTGGCAGGCATCGATGAAGCCCTACTTCGAGCAGCTTGAGGGCCGTCGCCCCGACGAAGCGATGTACCAGCTCGAAGAGATCTTCCACCTCGACTGACAGTTCAGGCAGCCAGGCTGACGGAAACTGCCCATAGTCGCGTTCCTATTTGAGGCTTGAATTGCATCTGGTGTCTCTGTTTGGTTGTAGGCACTGCACACGTTAAGCATGCAGGAGATCCTTAAGGAAAGCAGGAAGCCAGGAAGGGATGCACAGAGGACCGAAAAAGTGAACTGTCATCAGTCATCGGAAGCTTTTCCAGTATTGACTTCCTGGTTTCCTGCCTTCCTTAGAGAGACATCATTTAGAAGATGGACCGTCGCGACACGCAGTCCGTGGCTGGCAATGATTTGGTGGTTCGCGGTTCCGGCGCTTGTCCTCGGCGGGGCGGACGGCCGCGCGAAAGGGCAGGCTGTGGCTGGACAGAAGCATTCCGCGCCGCACTGGGACACCGCCGCGGACACCTGGGTTGCCACCGACGCGCTCGGCCGCGTGCTGCCCGGCTACGAGCAGGTCGGGCCGCCGCGGAAAGATCGCACGGTGGGGCTGTTCTACTTCCTCTGGCACGGCGCGCACGTCAACGGCGGGCCTTACGACATCTCGAAGATCCTCCAGGCCGACCCGGACGCCATGCGCAAGCCGGACAGCCCGCTCTGGGGGCCGCTGGGCGCGAACCACCACTGGGGCGAGTCGCTGTTCGGCTACTATCTCTCCGACGACGAGTACATCCTCCGCAAGCACGCGCAGATGCTCTCAGACGCCGGCGTGGATGTTATCATCTTCGACGTGACCAACCAGTTCACTTACAAATCCTCCTACATGGCGCTGCTCAAGGTCTTCTCCGAGGTGCGCGCCGTCGGCGGGAAGACGCCGCAGGTCGCGTTTCTCACTCCTTTCTGGACGCCGGAGAAGGTCGTCCGAGAGCTATACGCCGATCTGTACGGGCCGGGGCTATACCGCGATCTCTGGTTCCGCTGGGAGGGCAAGCCGCTCATCCTCGCCGATCCGGCGCTGATTGCTGGCGGCGAGGGCAATCAGGCCCAGAACACGCCGGTCCCTCTCGCGGAGGGCCACACGCTCGGCCAGTCGTTCACAGCCGCCAGGCCGTTCGATGCCGTCGGCGGACGTTTTCCCAACTGGGCCACCCACGGCGCGGGAGTGACGCTTTCCCTGCGGCGGGGCGGTCCAGTTGGCGTGCTTCTCGCGCGCAAGCAGTTCGACGATGTCGCCGACAACGATTGGGTCTCCCTCGCCGCAGGCAAGACGCTGCCGCCAGGCGTCTACTATCTGGAGGCGTCGCAGCCGAAGGGCCGCATCGGCTGGTGGAGCCACACCGGCGACGTCTTCGCAGGCGGGCAGGCGTTCGCCGATGGCGCTCCCGCGCAGGGCGACCGCACGCTCCGGATCGCGACTGTCGGCGGCCCGGACGAGGCGCTCCGCAACTTCTTCACCTTCCGCAAGCCACAGGCCGACTATTTCCAGGGACCGACCGGGCCGAACCAGTGGAGCTGGCTAGAAGTTTTCCCACAGCATGTCTTCCGCAACGCGAAGGGCGAAAAGGAGCAGATGTCGGTGGGCGCCGCACAGAACGCGGTCGGGAATCGCCTGGCGACGCTGAGCCAGCCGGGCGCGCGCGGCCGGAGCTATCACAATGGCGCCAACGATCCGAGCCCGGACGCGGTCCTGCACGGCTACAACGCGCAGGAGCAGTGGGAGCGCGCGCTCAAGGAGGACCCGAAGTTCATCTTCATCACCGGCTGGAACGAGTGGTTCGCCGCGCGCTACAATGAGTTCCTCGGCGTCAAGGCGCCCGTCATGTTCGTGGATACGTTCAACCAGGCGAACAGCCGCGACATCGAGCCGATGCGCGGCGGCCACAGCGACGACTACTACTATCAGATGGTCGCCAATATCCGCCGGTACAAGGGCGTCCGCAAGCCTATCGCTGCCAGCCCGCCGAAGACGATCCGCCTCGACGGCAGCTTCCGCCAATGGGACGCCGTCCAGCCCGAATACCGCGACGACATCGGCGACACGGCTCGGCGGGACCATCCCGCCTACAACAACTTCACCCGCTACGTGAACGCGACCGGCCGCAACGACTTCGTACTCCTCAAAGTCGCCCGCGACGCCCAAAACCTCTACTTCTACGCCCGCACAAAGGACCCGATCACGCCCCGCACCGATCCGACCCCCGGCCCCCGACCCCCGACCCCTACCCCGCACTGGATGATGCTTTTTCTGAGCGTGAACGCCGGGTCCGGACCGCGTGGGAGGGGTACAATTTCGTCGTGAACCGCGCGCCTGCCGCGGCGACGACCAGCACGTTGGAACAGTGCCTCGGCGGCTGGAACTGGCGGCCGGCGGCGCACGTTCGCTATCGCGTCGAGGGCTGCGAAATGATGCTGGCGATCCCGCGCGCCGCGCTCGGGGCCGACAGGGCGCAACTCATCAGCGCGCAATGAACACCGCGATGGACAGTTCTATTCACGGACGAGGCTCCCAAGGTTCTTGTCACGGATGAAGCTCCTAATCCTTCCGGATGGATGGCTATAGGGATATCCGATACGCAAATACTTGACTTCCGCCCGGCCGGGCGCGCTATCGCCCACCCCGTTTCCTTTTCCTGCCCCTCGAGTCGTAATCACAGCGGAAGCGTATTGAGGATTGCACAAATCGGCGGTAAGGGTTCAGTCGAGGTTGGAATAAGGCAATTCCGGATTGGAAACCATCGCGTATCCGCGGCGGTCTACTATAAAAAGCGGCTAATCGCTCCCCTGCGCAACAAATAGCAGTCAGACGATGGTGGGTTACTCGTGAATCCAACCGATCAACACGATCGGCTCCACTTCTCCCACTTGCCGACGCCATTGGAACCGATGGACCGACTGGGGCGCCATTTGGGCGGCCCCCATCTGTTCATGAAGCGGGACGACTGCACGGGGCTCGCGACCGGGGGGAACAGCACCAGGAAGCTGGAATTTCTGATGCTCGACGCCATTGCGGCCGGGACCGATGTAGTCGTCACACAGGGCCCGATGCAGTCCAATCACGCCCGCCAGACCGCCGCGATAGCCAGCAAGTTGAATATGCAATGCGCTTTGGCGCTGGAGGATACGGCCGAAGGCGACGGCAGGCTCTGCCTGAGCTCGGCCAATCTGTTGCTCGATCGGCTGTACGGCGCCGATATCTACTGCTTTCCCGGCGGATCCGATATGGAGTCGGCCACCCGGGACCTGGCGAAAAGGTACCAGGCACTGGGCAAGCGGCCATACATCATCCCGGGTGGCGGCTCCAATTCCCTGGGGGCACTCGGCTATGTGAACTGCGCCTTCGAGATCGTGAATCAGCTCCGTGAGCAGGGGCTACGAATCGACCGGCTCGTTCATGCTACCGGTAGCGGCGGCACACAAGCCGGGCTGATCGTCGGGTTTCACCTGACGGAGATAAAGGTTCCGGTTCTCGGCATCAGCATAGGGCCACCCGGGCCGGCCCAGGAACAGAAGGTATATGACTTGGTTCGACGGACTGCCGAGCGCCTCGGGCTCGAGCGGACGCCGCCGAAGAGTGATGTCGCGGTAAATGCCGATTATGTCCATGCCGCCGGTGGCGCCCCTACGGCAGGTGTACTCACCACCCTCACGACGGTAGCCCGGTACGAGAGTATATTGCTGGATCCGATTTACACCGGCAAGGCCATGGAAGGACTGATAGATCTCATTGTCGACAAGCACCAGTTCACGAGGGGGGAAAACATCCTCTTTCTGCATACGGGCGGAAATGTCGGGCTGTTCGGGTGCGTGGCACGTGTCGACAGGTTTTTGACGCACGAGAGTTGCGACGGGGCCGGGGGTGAAGATGTCGGCGCCGATGGACGCTGAGCGGTTACAACCCGAGGGCCGAGGACCGGTGCCCGCGGGCACCGGATTGGTCCGGGCCGTGGGAGTCGTCGTAGTTGCGCTGTCCGCCGTCGCTCAGGAATACGGCAGCGGCATCAACTTCGTGATGCCTCACTGCCTGGAAAGCTATCCCGGCGTGGAGGGGCTGGTGCCGTTGGCGATGCTCGTCGCCGGCATTTTGCTGATTCCACAGGTCGTCCTTTTCGCCCGCTACTCGATCGTGATGCCGCGCGCGGGCGCCACCTACGTATGGCTTACACGCGGACTCGGCCCGTATATCGGGTTTGCCATAGCCTTCCTTTGGTTCATAGGCATTTGCGGCGCCATCGGCTTTCTGGCTTATGCGACCGGCACGTTTCTCGGTGATGCCGCGCACGCCAGCGGCTTCGCGACGCAATGGTTCACCACGCACACCGGGCATCTGGTAACGGGCCTGGCCGCAATCTGGCTGCTCACGGCGTTGCACGTGAGCGGTGTCGAGAACTACGGTTACCTGATCTACGTAGCCGGCGTGCTGGTGTTTGTTGCGGCAGCGATCGTGATAGCGGCGGGATTCGCCGCCGACCCCGCGAGCGCCATCGCCAAAATCAGTGCTGCGGCCGGGATCAACGTCGCGCCCCGGGCTTCACATCCCTCCGTGACGGCGTTCGTCTCGGTGATCGGCTTGCTCATGTTTGCTTATGGCGGGCTGGATGCCTCCACCTCGCTTGCCGGCGAGGTGGCCGACGCGCGCCGGAACATGCCCCGCGGCATCGTCGCCGGATGGGCGATCGCGCTCGTGCTCTACACGCTCGTTTCCTATGCGCTGTTTCACGCCGTCCCGTGGTGGAGCGCGTTGCCGATCGTCGAATCGGGCCACGCGGATCTGCTGACCACGCCCGCGCTGGTCGGGCTGCTCACACCGCGGGCCGTCGACGTGTTCCTGAACGCGCTCGTGGCGATCGTGGTCGTCAAGACCATAGCTCCGCAATTGCTCGATGCCAGCCGCTTTCTTTTCGCCTGGGCTCAGGACGGATTCGTGCCGGAGCGGCTTGCGGGGACCAACACAGCCCATGCGCCCGCGGCAGCGGTAGTGCTCTCGGCAGTCATCGGCAGCTTTTTTCTGTTCGATGCGGTATTCGGGGGCTGGCAGATCGGCGTCGCTCTGCGCGCGATAAGTATCGCCCTCGTCTTCGGGGGCCTTGGACTAGCCACCATGCTGCTCGCGTGGTGGCCGAGCTGGCGGCGAATGCGTGACTTCGCGCCGCAGTGCACGCGCGGTGCGGCTGTGAAGGCGATGGCTCTGTGTGCGGTATTGATCGGCGTGATCCTCGCCGCATCCGTGATTCATGAGCGCGGCACGGCCTGGTATCTGCAGCCCTGGTTCCAGCTCGCCGTGGCCACTCTTCTTTCGGTTGCGCTCGCCCTCACGGCCCATAGACGCACGAGATTGCAAGGCGGTGACTTCTATTCACGCTTCCGGACGCCGCCGCCGCAGTAGTCCGGAGAGCCGTATCTGGAGAACAACATGAAGCTATTTGATTTGCCGAAACGGACTTATACGGAATTCGCCACGCCCGTCGAGCCGTTGCCCCGGCTGAGCAGGGCCTTGGGCGGGCCGGAGATATGGATCAAGCGTGACGACCAACTTGGGCTTGCCGGCGGCGGTAACAAGACACGCAAGCTCGAATACGTCATGGCTGCCGCACTTCATGACGGCGCCAAAGCGGTCATGACCGTCGGCGCCGTGCAGTCCAATCACTGCCGTCTCACCCTCGCCGCCGCAAAACGGGAGGGACTGGCATGTTACCTGGTGCTCGAAGAGCGCGTTAAGGGCAGCTACTCGCCGCAAGCAAGCGGCAACAACATGCTCTTTCACCTGCTCGGCGTGAAGGGCATCTTCGTTTCGCCTTTCGGAGGAGACATAAAGGCTGCGATCACCAAAGCCCGCGAGACTGTCCGCCGTGATACGGGAGTCGAGCCCTATTTCATCCCTGGTGGCGCCTCGAACACGCTTGGCGCGACCGGCTATGCGGCCGCCGTGCTGGAGCTGCTGGGACAGTGCGCAAAAGAGCATCTTTCCTTCGACAGTATCGTAGTCGCAAGCGGCAGCGGGGGCACGCACGGCGGGCTGCTCGCGGGCAAGGCACTATTCGGCTTTCCCGGCGCCATCCTGGGAGTGAGCACGCGCCACGCAACCACGCCACAGAAAGCGCATATCGAGTCGCTCGCGCGCGAGACGCTCGTCTTCCTGGACAGCGAGGCAACGATCCCTGCGGAATGGGTGAAAGTCGGCGATGATTGGGTGGGGCCGGGCTATTCGATCCCCGACGAGCGCACGATCGACGCCATCCGGCTGTTCGCGGATGAGGAAGGCGTGCTTCTCGACCCGGTCTATACGGGCAAGACCGCAGCGGGACTGATCGGCATGATTCGGCGCGGAGATCTCGCCAAGGGCAGCAAAGTGCTGTTCTGGCACACGGGAGGCTGGCCGGCATTGTTCGCTTACGGCGAGCATTTTCCGGCTCATGGCAAACCCGCGTGAGCGCATCTCGCACGAAGACGCGACGGGCCGGCGTGCTCGGGGGCATGGGCCCGGAGGCGACGCTCGTCTTCCTGGAGAAGTTCTACTCACTCACACGCGGCCGTCTGGAACAGGCGCGCCCCGCCCTGCTGGTGGACATCGACCCCCAGGTGCCCGATCGAAACAGGGCTTGGAGAGGGCTCGGCACCAGCCCGGCAGCCGCATTGGCGCAAATCGGGCGGCGCCTCAAGCGAGCCGGTGCTGATTTTTGCGTCATGGCATGTGTCACCGCTCATGGCTATGTAGAGTCGTTCGAGAGGGAAGTCGGCATTCCGCTGCTCCGCATGCCGGATGTCGTCGCTGCTGCCTTGGGGGCCGGCGCAGGCGACGACGGTTCCATCGGCCTGCTCGCGACTACTACTACGCTCGAAATGGACCTGTTCCAGAAAGCCTTCGCGGCACGGAACAGCCCGCTCATCGTGCCGGACAAGATCGGGCAGGAAGCACTGATGCACGCGATCTACGCCATCAAGAAGGGCGGAGAAGCTCGGCCGACTGTCCTCGCCGTGGCGAAATCTCTAGTGGCGCGCGGCGCCCGCACACTGCTCCTCGGCTGCACGGACCTGAGCGTTCTCACCCCCCTGCATCTCGAGCACTGCACCGAGGTCGACGCACTTGATCTGCTGGCCGAGCGCACGCTCGCCGAGATCGAGAGGCAGGTGACATCGGATGGCTGAGTCCCCGCCGCGCTGTCAAGACACAGATGCCCTATGTTGGTGCAATGTCATGAGTAAAACACGGTACTTGGAGCAAAGGCGGTGCATCGCTGTTTGAGGAGGAACGCGCGCATGGGCGATGCCGTTGACGACGCCCGTCCCGATGCATTATTTTCGGACTGGTCTCTACGCAGGCCGCCGATCCAACCAAGCTCCAAATGCCCGGTCTCGGGCGCGCGCAAGTGTCCAGAAAAGCAACGGCACTTCTATGAACCTGAGATGGCTAGAAGACTTTCTTGCCGTATGCGAGACGCGCAGTTTTACCGAGGCTGCGCGCAGCCGCTTTTTGACTCAGTCCGCGCTCAGCAAGCACATGCAGGCGCTGGAGATCTGGCTGGGGGCGGAAACGCTACTCGACCGATCCACCAATCCGGTGGGGATCACGAGCGCCGGGCTGTCATTCAAGGACACGGCGTCACAGATCGTCACGCTTTTGAATTCTGCGCGGCGAGCCGCTTCGAACAACAAGGTCGCCAGCAAGACGATCTACGTCTCGTCGACTCACTCGCTGTCCGCAACGTTCGTCCCGGTGCTGTCAAAACTGCTATACGACGAGCTGCCCGACCAGACGGTGTGTTTACACGTGGCCGCGAACAACTTCAGAGAGGCACTATCGCGATACGAGCGCGCCGAGTGTGATTACTTCCTGTGCTACGCCAGCCCCGTTCACAGCGTTGCTCTCGACCATGACGAGCACTCCAAGCTGACGCTGGGCACCGATTATCTGGTTCCGGTCAGCATCCCGGCCAAGCAGAGCAGCAAGCCTTACTATGCGATCACGCGCGCCTCCGGACGGCCGTTGCCTTATCTGGGATATACGGAAGAATCGCATCTCGGCAAGATGTTGGAAAACCATCCGGGATTTACGCATATCGCCGATAGGCTGGTGGCGCATGCAAAGAGCGCCTATTCGGAAACACTGCGCGCCGGCGTGCTCACCGGCTTAGGAGTTGCATGGCTGCCATACAGCCTGATAAGAGGCAACCTGGAAGGCGGCGACCTTACTCTGGCCAGCAATGATGCCGCTCACTACATCCCGCTGACCATAGACGTGTATCGTCAAAAGAGCGCATCTCGTGATGAAGTCCTGAAGTGCTGGGAAATCTGGCGAACCAATATCCGCAGCCTCGACTATCTGATACCCGCGCTGCCCGGAATCGCCGAGCAGCCTCAGGCTCTCAATTCAGCACGGCGGAGCCAACCCAGCTAGGGGCGGCGCGAACGCAAGGCCCGCGCAGGTCTTCGAAGGAGCGGGCTGGAGCACGACCGGAACAGGAGCTTGCTAATAACTTGCTGAAAATACTGGAGTTCTGACCTCCATCACTGCTCCTGTACCGCCGGATTCGGTACTGCGCCCAGGCGCCAGTGCGTTCGGGCCCGAATTACGCTTAAATGGAGGGGCGAAGTGGGACGAGCGCCGCCGCGCAGCAGTGGCCGCCGCACACTGAAGAAGAAGAAAAAATATGAAACCTCAGAAAACAACCGCCCAACCGTCGGTCGACCTCGATGCAACCGACGAATTTCCTGTGTTGGATGCCGCCGCCTACGAGGCAGAGGTCCTTTCCCGGGAACCGGCTGGGCCGCCCGATAGCCGGTCCAGCGCCACGGAGTCTCATCCCCCCGCAGCGGGATCCCCTGCTCCCGACGATCCGCTGCCTGGCGCTGCGGGCCCCGTGGCCGACTCGGATGCGATGTTGGTGGTCGAGCACTGGATCGCGCAGAAGACCGAGGAGCTGCGTGCTCATCACGACGCGCTGAGCATTGCACAACGCGAACGTGCAGCGGCCGTGGCGCGCGCCGCCGAGTTGAGTCGCGAGCTGGCCGAGACGAGCAGTAATCTGGAGGCACTGAAGGGCCGCGAGCAGACCCTGTCGGAAGCGGTGACCCGCGAGCAGGAGGCAGCGCAGCGTCGCGCCGCTGAGTTGGACGTGGCGCGAAGCGACGCCGCCCGGCTCACGCAGACACTGGCCGACGCGCAGACCGCCGAAACACGGCAGACCGCGGCGCTGGCAGCCGCCGCAGCACTGCTCGAACAGCGCTCCGGGGAGCTTCAGGCGCTGCAGCGTACGCACGAAGCTCTCAGGGCGGACCGGCAGCGTGAGGCGCGTGAGCTTTCCGAGCTCGAAACCCGCCTTCGCTACAGCGAAGACCGTGAGCGCAATGCGCAGCGCACCGTCGAGACGCAGAACCACACGCACGCCGAACTGACGCACCGCGTGCAGCACGAGACCAGTGCCCGCGAGCGTCTTGCTGCAGAGGTCAAAACCCTGCAGGCTCAGCTCGCGAGCTGCGTCGAAAGCCTGCAGAGTCGCGAGTCGTACCGTGTCATCTACGAGAGCACCCTCCAGGAGTTGGACTCCGAGCTCGCAGCTGCGCGGGTCCGCACATCCGAGCAGGAGGCGCGATCCAATCAGCTCGGTGTCGAGCTCCAATCGGGCGATCAGCGGCTTCAAAGTGTGGTTCGTGAACGTGATGAGGCGCGGCATTTGTACGACGCGGAGGTCGCTCGGCACGCCACCGAGCGCGGTGAAGGCGAGCGGGCGCGCAGCGCGCTGGAATCGCGGCTCGCCGAATTGACCAGCGCACATGCCGATGCGTGTGCGCGACTCCTTGCCATGGAGGCGACGCTGACAGCGGCACAGCAACGCGCGGAGGCCGAAGCCCTCACGAGCGCAACCGCTGCGGAGCGGCAGCGCGAGCTCGAGACGGCGATCGCGTCGCATCGGGCGGAGTTGAGCAGTACGCGGCTCGAGACCGAGCGCAATCGTGCATTGCTCGCGGACCTGACGGCGGCGCTGCTGAAGAGCCAGACCATGTTCTCCGACCAGGGCCGTCTGCTCGAGGAACGAGACGCTGCGGCGAGCGCCATGGCCGCGAGTCACGCCGAGCAGACCGCGCTGATAACGAAACTGCGCGGACACATCGAAGAGCTGACCGTCCGACTGGCGGCGCCGGAAACGGAGCGCCGCACTCTCGAGGAGCGAATCGCCGCACAGAGCAAGGAAGTGACGGAGAGCTATTCGCGCCTTTCACGTCTCGAATCGATGAACTCGGACCTGCGCGCCACGGTGGGGCAGCTGGACACGTTGCTGGCGGAGCGCGACGCCGAGCTCCAACGGGCCACGCAACTCGCCTCGATGAACGCCTACGCCCTAGGGCGGGTGCAATCGAGCATCGATGAGCTGGGCCGTACCTTGACCGTTTCCGAGGGTGCGCCCACTCAGGCTCAGGTAAGCATCTTGACACGCATGGACAACGGCCAGAATCATAGCGTGGTGCTGCGCGGGCGGACGACGATCGGCCGCGATCGCGACAACGATTTTCCGCTCGGAATGCGGTCGGTCAGCCGTCATCATGCCGTGCTGATCCCCGCTTTCCGTACCGCTTTCATTCAGGATCTGAAGAGCACGAATGGCGTGCTCGTCAACCAGCGACGCGTCCGCTGCACACGGCTCGAGCACGGCGATGTGATCACGTGTGGCGAGGCGCAATTCCGCTACACAGTGACGCCGGCGCCCACCGGCACGCGCGCCCCGGGAGCCGGATCAGTAAGTCGCTGAAACGCTCCGGCGCGGGAGGGGCGATCGTTGACGCACCAGCCCGTGTGTGCGTAGCGTTCAACCAGTACGCGTATCCATCAAGAGTGCGGAGCAGGTCGTTACCACGAAGATCTTTGTGATTTTCAGCTCAACCGCGCCCAATCCAGGGTTTCGAGCACATAGGGAGCGAACAGAAAATCCCGGATCCCGATGATCCGGCTTTCCGACCAGTCGATCAGGACGAAATGCGACGGTTTTTCCATGGTGCCGGTGCTGTCGAAGACCAGCATGGCCGGACGCCCTTCAACCGCGCCGAGGGCGAACCGCCATTTCGTCTCTTGCGCATAGCGGGTTAGATAGAGGCCGATCTTCTCGCGCCCTGCCAGTTGGAGCCGGTTCACCAGATCGAGCCTCACTTCATCGGCGAGCATGGCGCGGATTGCATCGAAATCGCCGCTCCGAAACAGGTGGACGTAAGCCGTGATCTTCTGCCGGTCCGCATCGGATATCAGCGGCAGCCGGGTGTCCTCGGGCGCCTGGGCGAGCCGGCGCAGCGCGGCACGCCCGCGCTGCAGCGCTGATTTGGCGGCTGTCGGCGAGCACTCGGCGATGCTCGCGATCTCCTCGACCGAATGACCCAGAATATCCTTGAGGATCACCGCGCAGCGCTGCAGCTCAGGCAGCCGCAGAAACGTCTGAAAGCTGATCGCGACGAGGTCCCCTTCGGGTATCGGCGCTGCTTCGATGTCTTCGGTGAGCGGAACGACCGTGTTCCGGGGTCTGTTGCGCAGGAAATCGAGGCTGGCGTTGTGGGCGATGCGAAACAGCCAGCCCTCGAGATTATCCACGCCGGCACCCTGGGCGCGCGCGTGCAGGGCCTTGACGATGGCATCCTGCAATACGTCCTCGCCGTTGACCGCCGATCCCGTCATGCGCGCGCAGTAGCGATGGAGGCGCGGCCGCAGCGCTCGCAGACGATCCTCGAATTCGTCGGTCTTCATGGATCGCGGGTTTCGAAGACCGCCGCACCCATGATCGAGTCCAGGCTCGCCAGCTCGATGATCTTCGGGAAATAGGCTTTCATGCGCGGATCGCCGCGCATTGCCTCGACAGCTGCGGGGGTCTCCCACTCGGAGTAGATGACGACGCCGGCGCCGTCCTTCGCCGCGATCAGCCGGGTCGTCTTCCACCCGGGGAGCGTGCGGACCACCGTGTCGGTGTTCTGCTTCAGGAGCCCGATCAGCGCATCCTGCTTCCCGGGTTTGGCCTTCAGCAGATTGACCAGAATGACGGACTCGTCGGACATGGCATATCTCCTTCTGTTTCGGACACACCAAGGACGACTCGCAGGGCAGAAACAGATCGGGGCTTGGAAAATTTTCTCGCACGAGACCCGCAAGTTTCTGATTCTACAGGTTAATATCTTTCCGTTGCGCGATTCGGCTTGCGCAGATTCCTGCGCCCGAGCTCGCCCGCTACAATCGGGACAGCCGCAGCGCCGACAAGCCGATTCGCGGACCGCTCATGGTGCGGGCAGGTGACGACGACGCCTCGGTGAATTTCGCCGGCATCAAGGCCGGTGTCGCGCGCGCCTCGAAGGCAGACCGACTTTCCCTACCTCTGGTGCGCCTTGCGCCAGGCGGCCAGCACCTCGCCCTCACGATCGGCAGGGATGCCCGCCTTCGGATGCGCCCGCTCCGCGGCGGGAGCGGCGGCTCTGTCATTGCGCTCGATCACGGGATCACTATAGACGATGCGCGTGTATGGTGAACGACGGCAGTCCTCCCACGACGGAGGTGCTATCGGTCTGCTGCCGATGGTCCTGCACGAACACTTCCAGGAATGCCCGCTTCGGCAGTGCCCGCAGATCGTTTCGGTCGTAGCCTGTGACAACGTGCCAGCACGTGTACAGGAATGGAACGCCGTCCTCGATGCGGACGAAGCCCTACGCACTTGCGTGCTTCAGCGGCTTTCTACCTTCGTCGAGACAACGAAGCTGCACGGATCGGAACGAGAGCTCCGACCGCTGTTGCAGGACCGTCGCAACAGAGCTCACGCAGGCGGAGCTGCTGTCTTCAGGCGTTCGCGGCCGCCTTCAGCTCGGTGACGGCGGCGATCACGTCGTCCGCCACACTCTTCGGCACCGGATCGTAGTGCGAGAACTCCATGGTGTACGAGGCGCGACCGCTGGTCATCGAGCGCAGCTGGCCGATGTATCCGAACATTTCCGACAGCGGCACGACGGCCACGACTGCGATGTTGGCGCCGCGTTCGAGCTGATCCTGAATCATGCCGCGGCGGCGGTTCAGATCGCCGATGACATCGCCCAGATAGTCGCCGGGCGTCACGGTCTCGACCTTCATCACCGGCTCGAGCAGGATGGGGCCAGCCTTGCGCATGGCTTCGCGGAAGCATGCCTTGGCCGCGATTTCGAACGTCAGCGCGTTCGAGTCGACATCATGGTAGCTCCCGTCCGTCAACGTGGCGCGGAAGTCCACGGTCGGGAAGTGCGCCAGCACGCCGTCTTCCTTCTGGATCTTGAGCCCCTTCTCCACCGACGGCACGTACTCGCGCGGCACGGAGCCGCCCGAGGTCGCATCGACGAATTCGAACCCCTTGCTGCGCTCGAGCGGCTCGAACGTGATCCACACTTCGGCGAACTGACCGGAGCCGCCGGTCTGCTTCTTGTGCACGTACTGCTCGTCGATCTTGCGCGTAATGGTCTCGCGATAGGCGACTTGCGGCTCGCCCATGCTACCTTCGACGTTGAATTCCGTGCGCATGCGATCGAGCGTCACTTCGAGGTGCAGCTCGCCCATGCCGCGCAGAATCGTCTGGCCTGTTTCGCGATCCGTCTCCAGATGGAGCGAGGGATCGGCGCGAACCATCTTCGCGAGCGCGGCGCCGAATTTCTCCTGATCGCCCTTGACCTTCGGTTTCACGGACACGCTGATCACAGGGTCCGGAAAGCGCATGCGCTCGAGGATCACCGGATTGGCGGAATCACAGAGCGTGTCGCCGGTTTCCGTTTCCTGCATGGAGACGAGCGCGATGATGTCGCCGGCGCGCGCCTCTTCGATCGCATTCGCTTCCTTGGCAAACATCTCGACCATGCGGCCGATCTTTTCGCGCTTGCCGCGCGTGGTGTTCTGTATCGAGGCGCCCTTGGTGAGCACGCCAGAGTACACGCGCACGAACGTCAGAGCGCCGTACGCATCGTTGATTACCTTGAACGCCAGGCCGCTGAACGGCTCGTCATCCGAGCACTTTCGTTCGCCGACGACGTTGCCATCTTCATCCAGCGTCTTGATGGCCGGGACGTCCGTGGGCGCCGGCATGTAGTCGACGACGGCATCCAGCACCTGCTGCACGCCCTTGTTCTTATATGAAGAGCCGCACAGCACGGGGTTGAACGCACCCGTCACAGTGCCTTTACGCAGACATTGGCGCAGCACGTCCGCCGAAGGCGCGTGACCGTCCTCGATGTACTTGTGCATGGCGTCGTCGTCCATCTCGAGACAGGTGTCGACGAGCTCCGTACGATACTTCTCCACATCCGCGAGAATCTTGCGATCCGTCGGCACGTGGATGTCGAGCTTGTCGGCGAGATCCGGCGTCACCTCGAGCGTTTGCCACTCGGCATCCTTGTCGTCGGAGTCCCACACCAGTGCCTTCATCTCGACCAGGTCGATCATGCCCTTGAAGTTGTCTTCAGAGCCGATCGGGATCTGCACCGGCAGCGGGCGCGCGCCGAGGCGTTGCTTGATCATCTCGACGCAGCGGGTGAAGCTGGCGCCGCTGCGGTCCATTTTGTTGACGTAGCAGACGCGGGGCACACCATAGTTGTCCGCAAGACGCCAGTTGGTTTCAGACTGCGGCTCCACACCGGCAACACCGTCGAACACCACCACGGCGCCGTCCAGCACGCGCAGCGAGCGATTCACTTCGATGGTGAAGTCGACGTGCCCCGGGGTATCGATCAGGTTGATCTTTTTCCCGCGCCAGAAGCAGGAGACCGCGGCGCTCTGGATCGTAATGCCGCGCTTCTGTTCCTGCTCGAGGTAGTCCGTCGTCGTCGAGGTCTTCAGATCCTTGGTGTCATGGATGTCGATGATCGTGTGCTTGCGCCCGGTGTAATACAGGATGCGCTCCGTCGTCGTCGTTTTGCCGGCATCGACATGGGCGATGATGCCGATGTTGCGGATATCAGAAAGAGCGGTTGTACGGGCCATTGCAAGTTTCCGTTTCGAATCTTCGGTTCACACTGTCGGGCAGCCGAGGCAGGCGTATCGGCTCGGCTCATGTATCCAAAATGATCTGCGCTGAAGAGAGCAGCGCCCTCCTCGATCCCGTGCCTGGTGCTGATAATCCGGGACTCGAGGGCAGAAAGGGGCGGCATCCTATAGATATGGCATCAGAAGTTCAATCGTGTCGTGCCAGCTCTGTGAAACGCAGATGCCGAAGACGGAATGCGGTATACAGGCACTAATATGCATTGTGCTCGATTATTCGAGTATTGAACAGATAGCGATCGATTTAAGGTGCAATAGCCTTGCCCTGGCACCCTTTCGGCCTTAAATTTACGCTCGTTTAATCGAGCAATATCAGCTCAATAGCCGATTACACGAGCATGAAGATCACCCAATCTGCAGTCTTGCTCCCAAGACTGGCCTCTGAAGTAAAAAAGCCGGGGGCTGCCCTCGCTCGCTTGCGCATCGCCCGGGGCATAAAGCAGGACCAAGCAGCACTGCGAGCCGGCCTCTCACGAAACACGGCATATCGGCTGGAGAAAGGCGATCCTGGAATTGCGATCGGCCAAATCCTGCGCTATCTCGATGCCATTGTGCCGGGCAAGACACTACTCGAGTTGTTGTCTGAAACTGATACTGCTCTGGCCGCCCTTGGCGCTCAAAAACAGCGTCGGCGCGCCAGGCCCCGGCGGCCACCTCGAGCTCCCCCACCCGTGACCAGGTCCAACTCCCCCAGTTGACAACGGCGGGATGACCGGATGATTACCTGCCGGCAGCCCGCTTGGCAAGCCGCTCGGTCGCTTCCTTCAATCGCCAGCTGCGTCCCTCGAACTTCAGCAGGTTTCCTCGGTGCATCAGCCGATCTAGGAGTCGGGCCAGAGGGTAGGAACGCCACTTTAGACAGCGCTTTCGCCGGGCGCGAGATATTTACGCTGGCGACGGAATTAGCCGCCCGGAGCGTTGCAAGTACCTGGTGCGCGAATGGAAAGTATACTTCGAACAATACAACGTGCCTGCGGATCAGATCGAAAAGATCGCGCCGGCCTTTCGGCACATTGACCAAATCTCTACACCGGCACTGCGCAAGCTGATCCCCTGATAGATCCACCGCCGGCTCTGAGGCGCTCGCGCCATCCCGGCCGGCGAGATATCGGACCGTGTTGTCGCGTCGTCCAGACCTGGGCGTTACGCGGAAGTCATTTCCTCCCAAGCTGCGCGGGCCGAGCCCAATGCAGAGGCGCCCCAGGACCAGGACATGGGTGCGTCTGCCACCGCCGCCGGCGGCCTCAGGCGCCGGGCGTTCCCCCAGGACGTGACCTCGAGCGCAGGCGACAGATCGCAATCCGAACGCGGAGAAAGCGGGGTTTGCTCCCCGCCTTCGCTCGCCTCCCACAACACGCTGGCGGTGCGGGCGAGCGACAGCCGCGCTGTCATCCCTCCACCCCCCATCCGCCGATTCACCAGTCCCCGGACCGCCGCGGCGGCAAGGAGGTAGCCCGTGCCATGATCAAGTGCTTGTACGGGTAGGGGGACGGGCCTGTCAGCGCCCTTCCACTTTCTCCCCGCGTCGGCGATTCCAGAGCTCATCTGGACCAAGCTGTCGAATCCGCGACGGCCGGCCCAAGGACCCGACCAGCCGTAGGCGTCAAGGCTGATGTCAATGAGGCCCGGAGAAATCGCGCTGCGTCTTGCCTCGTCATATCCCAGCCGGGCTAGCGCACCGGGACGATAGCCGTGCACAAGCGCGTCGGCTCTTGCGAGCAGGCGCTCGAAGCGGATGCGCCCCTCCGGAGCCTTAAGGTCGAGGCTAGCGCACCGCTTGCCGAGCGTCACTTCGGGGACGATTCCCGGTTCGTCCCAGTCCGGCGGGTCGATGCGCAGGACCTCGGCGCCGTACGCTGCAAGGAAGCGGGTCGCGACCGGGCCGGCCAGCACCCGGGTCAGGTCAAGGACGCGGATTCCGGCCAACGGCCGCGGCCGCGAGGGGACCCAGCCGGCGCGCGCGGCCTGATCGCGCCTGGCCTGCACGTGCACCAAGGGCTCTGAACTGACTGCGCGTCCCTGCGGATGCGCGAGCCATTCTGCCGTTGAGCGCATTTCGGCCGCGCAACCACCGGCCGCCACCATGGCGGCTTCGAGCGCGCCCTTCGTCCAACCTGCCACCGCGCGCGTCATTCCGGCCTTATCCGCATGGCGTCCGAGGACCCGCTCGGCGGCGGCGCGATGATGCGGTGCGTTGGTATGAAGTCTGATCCACCCATCCCGCGCAGGGTAGTCTCCCGCGATAGGGTCCCGCGGGGCCGGCGGCTTCCAGCCGATGGGCTCGATCGACCAGCCGAACCACAATGAAGCTAGACGGCGGTCGATCGTAACGATGGGGGCATCGTCCGCCTGCGCCGCGAGCTCTCCAATGGAGAGAGCGGCAGCGGCAATCGACGCGCTGGCAAAGTCGGTTACAGGGAAGCACGATGGCAGCTCACCTTCACCGACGAACCGTAGGCGCCCGAGCCCGGACGGATCGCCACCGAGAGCGCTCCAGAACGATCGGGTGATGGAAAATGACCTTGACGACATCGGTGATTCCTCGCGAGCGTGCTGCAGCCGCTTCATCGGCTGCCCCGATCTGGAGCGTATCGCCGCGCCCTGCGGCTGCAAAGTGCACGTTGGCGATGGGAGCATCGTCAAATGCTGATCGACGATCGTCACGGCATACCAGTCGAGACCGCTCTAGGCGTAGTGTAGACTCGGTTCGCACGCCACAAACGGCGGTCTTGGCCGTACCTTGCCGGGTGGTAGCCGATGCTCGCGTGCGTCCCTGGAGCAGAAATTGAGTAGCTAGGCTTCGGCTGCGCGACCCGATTGCTCGTAACGAGAATACGCGCCAACCAGACCCGGGGCCACCGAGGACATGGACGCCATCGCCCAGGTGTATCCTCTCGCCGTCAGCATCGACGGCCGCCGGTCTCTGACTCGGCACGCGGACGTTCACCTGCCACGAATGCATGATGGCCCAAGCGCGACCGGCGCCCATGACGACGTCGCCCTGATGGTGAACGCCTCGGGCTTTCGACGTCTTGGCTCGACGAGCGGAGCACGGAGATCGCGCGCTCTGCAGCGCCGCCGAGATGTGCGACGCGATGCCGAATCATGAATAGCTCGCGGTGCGACCGGTCATGATCGCCCGCCCCGCCGCGCGCCGTGGCTCGGCGCTCGCCTGGGTGCATTGGCATTGGCAGGCTCATCGGCAGACGGAGTCCAGGGCTTGCCGGTGCGCTCGAGGATGTACTGCCGAATCAAACGGCGGACCACTTGAGATGGTGTCGAGTCCTCCTCCGCGCACAACCGTTCGAATAGGGCCTTCTTACGCGGGTCGATGAGGATTGTGAGACGGGCGCTGCGGTCTTCGAGAGTCAAGATTGTCACCCCGCGCACATTCGACTGTGCAACGTTTTGAATTATAATCCAAGGTGCATTCCAGTTGCACTCGCTGTGACTTTCCTGCCCATATCAGCACTTAGCGCTTGCTTAGGCGTCCTGGGCCTCTGGGTCCTGCTCGGTCTCGCGGGGCTCCTGCGCCCGATGAGCGTGGGACTCGTCGGCCGTACGCTCTTTCCCTTGAGCGCCCTCTGTAGCCTTGCGCTCGCGGTGGTCGCGGCGGCGAGTCTCGCGGCGCCGCCCGAGCACGCCGTGCTGCCGATTGGGCTACCCGACCTGCCGATGCACGTGCGCTTGGACGCCTTGAGCAGCGTCTTTCTCTTGCTGCTGGGGGCCTCGTCCGCGGGGATCTCGGTGTTCGCCGCCGGCTATTTCCGGCGCGGTGAGGGCACGCCGCCAGGCCTCATGTGCCTGCAGTACCACCTGTTCCTTACCAGCATGGGCTTCATACTGCTGGCCGACGATGCCTACGCGTTCATGGTCGCCTGGGAGACGATGGCGATCTCGTCTTACTTTCTCGTCACGACGCAACACCGTATTCCCGAGATCCGCAGAGCGGGCTTCCTCTACCTGCTGATGGCGCACATCGGGGCGATCTCGGTTCTCCTCACCTTTGGTGTGCTCCAAGGTGGCAGCTGGCATTTCACGTTCGATGCCATGCGGGCGGCTCACCTTGCGCCGGGGTGGGCGGCGGCCGCTTTCCTACTCGCACTCCTGGGATTCGGCGCGAAAGCGGGGCTCGTTCCGATGCACGTCTGGTTACCCGAGGCGCATCCGGCAGCGCCCTCTCCCGTCTCGGCGCTCATGAGCGGCGTCATGCTGAAGATGGCCGTCTACGGGATGATTCGCGTGACGTTCGATCTGCTTGGGACGCCGGTCTGGTGGTGGGGCCTCGTGCCGCTCGCCGCCGGGCTCATCTCGGCGCTCTATGGCGCCGTGTTTGCCGCCGTGCAGACGGACATGAAGCGTTTGCTCGCCTACTCCTCGATCGAGAACCTCGGGCTCGCGTTCGCCGGGTTCGGTTTGAGCGTTGTCTTCTACGGATCGGGGATGCGCGTCCCCGCGGCGCTCGCACTTGCGGCGACGCTCTATCACTGCCTGAACCACTCTCTCATGAAGAGCTTGCTCTTCCTCGGAACCGGCTCGGTGCTCCATGCGACGGGTGAGCGCAATCTGGGCCGGCTCGGCGGCCTGATTCACCGCATGCCGTGGGTCGCCTGGGCATCGCTCGTCGGCGTCCTCGCGATTGCAGGGCTCCCCCCACTAAACGGCTTCGTGTCCGAGTGGCTGTTGCTGCAATCCTTCCTTTTCGCCGATCGGATCCCGCATGAGTTCGTCAACCTGTTGATCCCGATGTCCACGGCGGTCGTGGCGCTGGCCGCAGCGCTCGCAGGCTACGTCATGGTGAAGTTCTTCGGCGTGATCTTCCTCGGCCAGCCGCGAGAGAGCTCGCTCGCGAACGCGCACGACTGCGGTCTCCTCGAGCGCTTCGGGCTCGTGTGGCTTGGGCTCGGGTGCGTAGCTCTCGGGCTCGCACCGGTGCAGGTGCTCGGCGCGCTGAGCCACGCGACCCGCCAGCTCACAGGCATTTCCCTGTCGCAGCAGGGCAGCCCCTGGTGGCTGCTCGCGCCCGTGCCGACGCGCCAGGTTTCCTACGGCCCGCTGGTCTTCTTTCTCGCCATCGCTCTCGTCGTCGCGCTCACCTTCCTTGCGGTGCGGCTCTTCTATCACCAACGCGTGCGGCGCGCGCCTGCGTGGGACTGCGGTTTCGGGCGCCTCACGGCCCGGATGCAGGACAGCGCGGAAGGCTTCGGCCAGCCGATCCGCAATATCTTTCAATCGTTCTTCTCGATCGAGCGCGAGCTCCCCACGCCTTTCGATCACGCACCGCGCTATCGCATCGCGATCTCGGACCGTATCTGGCGCGGGCTCTACCAGCCGCTCGGTCGTCTCGTGCAGCGCCTCGCGGACGCGGTCGCCGTCCTGCAGCAGGGGCGCATCTCGGTCTATCTCCTCTACAGCTTCGGCACGCTGATCGCCCTCCTCGCGCTGGCACTAATCTCATGAGCTTCATGACACCGAGCATCACCGAGATCGTGACCCAGGTGCTCGAGGTCATTGCGGCATTGGCCGCAGCGCCGCTCTTCCTTGGCTGGGTGAATCAGTGCCGCGCGTGGCTCTCAAACCGCCGCGCACCGAGCATCTGGCTGCCGTATCACAACATCCGCAAGCTCTTCGACAAAGACGCCGTGCTCGCCGAGAACGCCTCACCGCTCTTTCGCATCGCGCCTTACATCGTCTTCGGCACGATGGTCGTGGCGGCGGGCATCATTCCCTCGATGGGTACCCGCCTGCCGCTCGTCATGGCGGCGGATGCGATCGCGCTCGTCGGCCTCTTCGCCACGGCGCGCGTGTTCCTCTCGCTGGCCGCCATGGACGTCGGCACCGCATTCGGCACGCTCGGGGCGCGGCGCGAGATGATGGTGGGATTTCTCGCCGAGCCGGCGCTCCTCATGGTCATCTTCGTCGCCTCCATGATCTCTGCCACCACGGCGCTGCCGGCGATCTCCGAGCATCTTGCGACCCAGGCACTCGGCATCTATCCCAGCCTCGCATTCACAGCGATCGCCTTTACTCTCGTCCTGCTCGCCGAGAATGCGCGCATCCCCGTCGATAACCCAGCGACCCACCTCGAGCTCACGATGATCCACGAGGCGATGCTCCTCGAGTACTCGGCACGCCACCTCGCGCTGATGGAGTGGGCATCGGCGCTGCGACTCTTCAATTACGCTTGCATCGGCTTCGCCCTCTTCGTTCCCTGGGGCGTCGCGACGGGGGCGATCGGACCGGTTGGCCTCGCGCTCTCGATTCTGGTGCTTGCCGCGAAGCTCGTCGGAGCGGGCGGCGCTCTTGCGCTCATAGAGACCCTCTCGGCGAAGCTTCGCGTCATGCGCGCGCCGGAATTCCTGGCAACGGCCTTCCTGTTTGCGGTGCTGGGACTGCTCGTGCACGTCCTGCTGGGAGCCTGAGCACACCTATGACCCATCTACCCCTCGACTTACAGCTTCTCAATGCCTGCGCAGCGCTGATGCTCCTTCTCTCTTTCGCCATGCTCTCGCAGCGACGCATCGTGAGCCTGGTGAACCTGTACGCCATCCAGGGAGCGGTACTCGCCGCCACGACGCTGATCGTTGCGTGGCGCACCGGCGAAGGACACCTCTACTTCTCGGCGATCCTCACCATTGCCCTGAAAGTTGTCTTTCTTCCTTGGCTGCTGCATCGCCTGATCAGGCGGCTGCAGGTGTACTGGGATACCGAGCCGCTCCTCAACATCTCGGGCACCATGCTCCTCGGGCTCGTGATCGTCGTCTTTGCGTTTGCTCTTGCACAGCCCATCACGCACCTCGCGAATACGGCCATGCGCGATGCCATCGGAATCGCGATCGCGGTGGTGCTGCTCGCGTTCCTCATGATGATCACGCGGCGCAAGGCGATGTCGCAGGTGGTCGGGTTCCTCTCGATGGAGAATGGTCTCTTCTTCGGCGCGATGAGCGCGACATACGGCATGCCGATGGTCGTCGAGCTCGGCGTTGCGCTCGATGTGCTCGTCGCGATGCTCGTGCTCGGGGTCTTCTTCTTCCAGATCCGAGAGCAGTTTGACAGCCTCGACCTGCACCATCTCGAATCGCTCAGGGAGACCGAGTAGTGGAGCTGCTCCTGGTACTTGCGTTTCCGGCCGCCGGCGCGATGGCATTCGGCTTCCTCGGCCACCGGCGCGAGGCGCCAGAGATCAACGTGGCGTTCAGCCTCGGCACCTTTCTCGCCGCTTGTGCCCTCACGGTGCGCGTCATCAATCACGGAAACCAGCTCGTCGCACATGAGCAGTTCTTCGTTGATCCCTTCAATGTCTTCCTCGTGACGCTCACGGCGTTCATCGGCATGACGACCTCGCTCTTCTCTCGTCCTTACATGCGTGTCGAGATGGCGCACGGACGCGTCACGGCGGGGCGCCTGCGCCTCTATCACAGCATGTACCAGATGTTCATGTTCACGATGCTGCTCGCGCTCACGACGAACAACATGGGTCTCTTGTGGGTGGCGATGGAGGCGGCGACGCTCTCGACCGTGCTGCTCGTGACGCTGTATCGCACGCCGGCGAGTCTCGAGGCCGGCTGGAAGTATTTCATCCTGTGCGGCGTCGGCATCGCCCAGGCGCTCTTCGGCACGATTCTCCTCTACTTCGCCGCGGAACGGGTGCTCGGCGCCGAGGGCGTCACGGCGCTCCTCTGGACGCATCTCGATGCGGTGAAATCACAGCTCGAGCCCTCGGTACTCGCCCTGGCGTTCGTGTTCCTGCTCGTCGGCTACGGCACCAAGGTCGGGCTGGCCCCGCTTCACAGCTGGCTGCCGGACGCGCACGCCGAAGGTCCGACGCCGATCTCCGCGGTGCTGTCGGGGCTGCTCCTCAACGTCGCGATCTACGCGGTCGTGCGCTGCAAGGTGCTCGTCGAGGGCGCCTTCCACTCCCCGCTTCCCTCAAGGATGCTGATGGGGTTTGGGCTCCTGTCCGTCGTACTCGGAGCGTTCTTTCTCTTCCGACAACGCGACATCAAGCGCCTCTTCGCCTACTCGTCGATCGAGCACATGGGGATCATTACTTTTGCGTTCGGGATGGGCGGCCCGGTCGCGACCTTTGCCGCGCTCCTGCACATGACCGTGCACTCGCTCACAAAGTCCTCGATCTTCTTCACCGTCGGACACGCCGCGCAGAAGGCCGGATCGCAGCTCATGGAGGACATCCGCGGACTCATCACGCTCTCACCGACCGTCGGCTGGGGGCTCATGCTCGGGGCGCTTGCGATCCTGGGGCTGCCGCCCTTCGGCGTGTTCGCGAGCGAGTTTCTGATCATCACGACGGCGATGCGCGAGCAGCCCTGGGCTACGCCGATCCTGCTCATCGCGCTCGGCGTTGCGTTCGCGGCGATCTTCGGCCGCGTCCAGCCGATGGTCTTCGGCGAGACCGATGCGCAGCGACTGCCGCATCCACCGGCGTTACTGCCGGTATTTGCGCACCTCGCCATTGTGCTGGTCTTAGGGCTCTACATGCCGCGGTACCTCGCCCATTGGTACCAGGCAGCCGCGAGCTTCATCGGAGGGCCCTGATCGTGCCGGCGAGTAAATGGTGGGCGCGAGCGCACGAGGTACCGGGGGCACCGAAAGCCCGACGGCTCGCCGTCACGCAGGAGGAGTGGACTCAGGCTGCCCAAGACGTCGCCGCGGCCGGCGGGCGCCTGGTCTCGCTGTGGGCCGCTCGCGGTGAGGACACGCAATCGAGCGCCGCGATCCATGCGGCCTATTGGATCGAGGCTGGCCTGCTCCTAACTGAGCTTGCAATGGCGCCCCAAAATGGGGATGCGCGCTATCCGGGCCTGGAAACCCTGTTTCCGGCGGCATCGAGAATGCAGCGCGCGGCATTCGACCTCTACGGAGTGCGCTCGACCGACACGGATCAGCGGCCGTGGCTTCATCACGAGCGCGAGGGGTATGACTTCGTGCCTGTGCTGGGCGACGGCGTTCACGAGATCGCCGTCGGACCCGTGCACGCGGGCACGATCGAGCCGGGACACTTCCGGTTTTCCGTCGTGGGCGAGAAGGTGCTGCGGCTCGAGGAACGATTCGGCTACGTACACAAGGGCATCGAGAGGCGCTTCACGGAGCTTCCGATCTTGGAGGGCCATCGACTCGCGGCGCGCGTCTCGGGCGACTCCGCGGTCGCGTTCTCGTGGGCCTACTGCCAGGCACTCGAAGGCATGGCCGGATGCCCCGTGCCGTACCGTGCGATCTGGCTGCGCGCGCTTTGCCTCGAGCTCGAACGCCTTGCCAATCACTTGGGCGACTTGGGCGCGCTCGGAAACGATGCGGGATTTGCGTTCGCGCTCGCCCAGTTCTCGCGAGTCAAGGAGGAGTTGCTGCGCGAGATCAAGCGCGCACTCGGCCAGCGTTATCTGCTCGATGCGATCGTACCGGGAGGCACTCGGGTCGACCTGTCCGGGCACGCGGCGGTGGCGCTCGCCGGCCGAATGGCTTGGGTCATGGGGGAAGTGACCGACCTTCGGGCCATTTTCGACGACCACTCGGGACTCCGGGATCGCTTCACCGGTGCGGGAATATTGTCGCCGACGCTCGCCATGAGGCTCGGCGTCCTGGGACTCGCGGCACGAGCAAGTGGCCAGCCGCTCGATGCGCGGGTCGACCTGTCGTGCAAGCCCTACGATGAGCTCCCGCCGGTCAAGGTTGTTCGTTCCGAGGGCGATGTCGCCGCACGCGTTGCGGTCCGATTCGAGGAGGTCGCGGAGTCGTGCCGGCTCGTCCGGTCGATTCTGACCGCCTTGCCGGCCGGCGCCCACATAGCGGCAGCGCGCGCTCCGGAAAGTGGTGCGTTCGGCGTGGGATTCATCGAGGGATGGCGCGGCCCCGTGCTCGTCGCGCTGGAAGCAGGCCCCGACGGATCGATCCGCCGCTGTCACCCGCACGATCCGTCGTGGCAGAACTGGCCGGCGATCGAGCACGCCATCCTCAACAACATCGTTCCCGACTTCCCGCTCATCAACAAGTCATTCAATCTGTCCTACAGCGGGGCGGACCTGTAGGCGCGGCCACCGTATGCTCAAGACGCTTCGTAAGATCGCCACCGTCGGTTTGGTCAGCGAGCCCGCTCCGCAGCCGGATCCCCTCTTGCGCATCCGCAGCGCGCTCGATGAGCAGATCCTTACCGTCCTCGGTCGCGCTCTTTGCATTCGCCACGTCGATGCGGGCTCTTGCAACGGATGCGAGCTCGAGATCCACGCCGTCAACAATCCCCTCTACAACCTCGAGGGGCTCGGTATCCGCTTCGTCGCGAGCCCGCGTCACGCGGACCTGCTGCTCGTGACGGGGCCAGTCGCAGCCAACATGGAGATGGCCCTGCGGCGCGTCTACGATGCTACGCCGGATCCGAAGCTCGTCGTCGCGATCGGGGACTGCGGCTGCACCGGAGGCATCTTCGGGGAAAGCGCGCCAAGTTGCGGCAAAGTGTCGAACGTCATTCCGGTGGACGTAGCCGTCCCCGGCTGCCCGCCGAGCCCGGTACGAATCCTAGCGGGCATCCTGACTGCCATTACGAGCTCCCGTGGGGCGGCGACCGGTGGATAAGATGGCGCCGCAGGCTGATTCTACTCGGCTCCTTCGAGGTATCTGGCGCTTTTCGACCCTCGCGCAGGTGGCTGACAGCGAGGTCGCGCACGCGCGCATAATGGTCGCACCGGAGACTGGCAAGTGACAGGCACGCTTGCCCAGCCATTCGTCGTCGACACTGCCGGCGAACGATACCTGTTCTTTACTTACCCGAACTTCCAGAGCTGCATGCGACTTGACGATCCCTGCGCACTGGTCTGTGCGAAGCTTTCGACGGCACTGTCGTCCTCGTACCTGTGCAAGAGGACGATAATGTACTGCTCTTTGCGTTCAAGAGACCGCCGCTCACTGAAGTTCCGCAGATGCTGTTACGAGCGCGCTACCGAACTGGAGGAAGCGCTGGGGCTCCAGTTCCACAGATTTCTGCAGCGGCTGCGGACCGGGCCCACACTGAGGACGAAACCGATTGCTCGTGACGGGAATCGTGGACGACGAGACGGCGCAGCGTCCGCCGCTACTCCGTCTGTTTGAAGCGCTCGATATGAGCGCACTCGAGCTGCCAGACGGCATGGCAGAGGAAGTGGAACCGAAAGAGCCTGTGTACTGGCGTGCGCCGATTGCATTGCTAACCGCCGCGCGGCATCTCAAGTAGCGGCTGCGCAGCGAGCAGCGGTCCGGGCTTCACTGACGCCCGCCCGTCTCCGGTGCCACCGTGATTTCCGCATGCGCAACGATTTCCGCGTGCGCAACCTCGCGTTCGCCGACGAACGCCGCGGTGGAGAAGCGCCAGATGGGCTTGAAAGAGCGCTTGATCTGAGCAGTAAGTATCAGTTGATCGCCGGGCTCGACCGGTTGCGCACCGCGCCGGCGAGAGGATCATCGAGGCGCTCGCGCAGGGGCACATCAATTGTAATCAAATTAGCATGATCACTGCCGCCCAGCTCCGTGCCGCCCGCGCACTCCTCGGACTCGACCAACGGGCACTCGCTGATGCCGCGCGCTTGTCGGTGCCGACCATCCAACGCATGGAAGCGAGCGAGGACATCATTCGCGGCACGGTCGACTCCCTCATGAAGCTGGTGAGCGCATTGGACGCGGCAGGTGTCGAATTAATCGGCGAGGACGCCATGAGCAGCGGCGGTGGGCGCGGCGTGCGGCTGGAGGCGGCTTCCTTCCCCCAACGCGCCTCCCCCACGCGGCCGCGCAACGCGGCTTGACCCGCGGAACGTCACAAGGACCCCGTCCACCGTGCTCACCGTCAGTGTGGGTGGCGCGATCGTACACCCGACACTCGAGCGCAGCCCTGAAGGGGCAGTCCAGCTCGCTGACGAGGCCCTCTACGCCGCCAAGCGCGAGGGCCGCAATACGGTCCGGATCTTCGAGAGCGAGTACCGGGACCTTTCCACGGGTAAGTTTCGCAGGGGGTAAGCCGCTGGGCGCCTGCGCCTTCCTCGAATTCGCTGGTCAGAAGGCGCGATGCTCATGTCACACCGCGCGCAAGCACGACCCGGGTCTGCAGCAGATAGACGGTGCTGCTCACCGCGATTAGCGCGAGCAAGCCCAAGATCTCCGCCCGCGACGCGAGGGCGATGAGCGTCACCATGCTCGATACGCCGATCAGCACTGCTGCTCCGAGCCAGCGGAAACCGAGTGGCGTACCCGCGAGCGCCACGCCGCGGCACGCGAGCAGCCACGCCGCAATGCATCCTGCGATATACAACCCGGCGGTCACCAGAGTCGCGAGCACGGCCAACTCGGCGAACGATCCCGACAGCGCGAGGATCATGGCGAGTGCCGCGTAGGAGAGAATCGCGACGTGCGGCGTATGAGTTCGGGCATGAACTCTGCCGAGCACGCGCGGGAGAAGCCCATCCCGAGCGAACGCGAACACCATTCGAGGCGTACCGAGAATGTCGCCGGCGATCATGCCGAGCATGGCGAACGCGGTCCCGACAAGCATCACTACGCGCAGCGCCGGGCTGATCCGTCCCATTGCATCGGCCAGTGGCGCAACCGACCCGGCCAGAGCAGGTCCCAGGATCCCCTGGACGATCAACTGAATGGTCACGTAGAGCAGCGTCACGGACGTGAGCGCGATGATGAGCGCGCATGGAATCGTCCGCGCCGGCCGCGCAACCTCTCCACTGGCGCACAGAGAAGTCTCCATACCAGTGAGCGCAAACGCAGCGAGAATGAAGGCGCGTCCGAGCCCTTCGGGTTTCCACGCCGCCGGCGGCGCAAAGTTTGCGCCATGGATCGCGGTGGTGCCCGCGATGACGAGGACCAGCAGCGGCAGTAGTTTCAGCGCTGTCGCGGCCGTGACCAGTCTCGTTCCGTTCGCAACGCCGCGCGCATTCACGATGGCCACGGCGCCTATGACACCTATGATGATAGTGGGGCGTAGCACCGCGACGTACGTAATCGGCGCCAGGCTGGCCACCACGTCGCCGAGGGCTGCCGCCACCCCGGAACAGGCGAGTATGTCGCCGACCCACAGGAGCGTGCCCATCACGTAGCCGCTGAGAGGGCCCAGAGCCTCCTCAATATAACCGTATATCCCTCCACTGGTCGGGATGCGGCTACCGCCCTCCGCCAGGCAGATGGCAACTGCTCCGATTCCCAGCGAGGAGGCCACGAACGCCAGGGGCGCATAACGACCGAGCGATGCCGCGAGTTGGCTCGGCACCACAAAGATGCCGGCGCCGATCATCATGCTGATGATACTGGCCGCCAAACCCCAAGGTCCGATCGCCCGCAGGAGACCCGCGTCGCGTTGACCCCGCATAATTGCACCATTGGCGCTTATGATTTGCTACAGCCTATCACGCTTGTAGGCCTGGAACTGCAAATCCTCCCTCTGCCCTGGTGGCGCGGCGATACAGCCTGAGGGTTCGCCGTGGTCGGAATGGCTGCGCTCTTTACAGGACCCTGCGCGCGCCGCTCAGCGGCATTATGCTGATCACCGAGACGACGGCCAACGTGACTATGCTGTTGCCAATGATCGGGGCCTCTTGCGCGGCGTTGCTGGTACCTATTCCCGAGTCCTGCAAGCTTCCGATACTCGATAATTCGCCCGCAGCCGGGCTCGCCCGCTGGTGATCAACCCGGCGGCCAATCCGGGGGTTTCCAGGGATGATGGGGCACGGAAATTCTGAAACTCGGTCCTCGGACTCCTGCTCTGGGCGGGCTGGCCGCTCTCGGGGGCGGGGCCCACTCGCCCATCAACGAGGCACCCAGGCCCATGACTCGGCACAAAGATGCGATAAAATGACCGCGTCCCCCGCTTATCCCTACGTTGTGAAAGGAGACACCCATGGGTCCGACGGCTTCGCCGATTTCAGCCGCTCAGCATGCGCTCGAAAGCGAACCGCAGTACATCGATGCTCCGATATCGGCGGCCGCTGCGTTCCTTGTTCTCGCCGTCAAGGACGATGAAGCGTCCATCGCCACCGTCTGCTCCGTGGTGGCCAGCACCGATGATCTCGTCAAGGACGTCAGGGTCCGAGCTGATCGCGGCCTTACCTGCAACGTCGGGATCTCGCATCGTGTCTGGGGCCCGCTCACCGGGAAGCCCGTGCCCCTCGAACTCGCACCGTTTAAGGAGATACGGGGCGCCACCCACACTGCAGCGGCTACGGCGGGCGACCTGCTGTACCACATCCGTGCAGAGTCGATGGACCTGATCATCGAGTTCGAGAAGATTCTGCTCGAAGCCTTCGGCGACTCCGTCACTGCGGTGGACGACGTGGCCGGGTTCCGCTACTTCGATGGACGCGACTTGCTCGAGTTTGTCGATGGCACCGCGAATCCCGACGGCCTCGCGCTGCCCGCCGCGACGATCGTCGGCGAGGAAGATCCTGCCTACGCCGGCGGCAGTTACGTCGTGATCCAAAAGTACCTGCATGACCTATCGGCCTGGCGCGCGCTGAAGGTGGAGACCCAGGAAGCCATCATCGGGCGTACCAAGTACGATAGCGTCGAGTTGCCGGATGCGACGGAAGGTCAAAAGTCCCACAAGACGCTCTGCACGATCCAGGACGCCGAGGGCGAGCACGACATCCTGCGCGATAACATGCCGTTCGCTATCCCTGGTCGCGGCCAGTACGGCACCTATTTCATCGGCTATTCACGCCACCTTTGGGTGATCGAAAAGATGCTGGAACGGATGTTCATCGGCAACCCTCCACCGCTTCACGACCGGATCCTTGACTTCTCCAAGGCTGTTGCCGGCGTGACCTTCTTCGTTCCGGCGCGCAAGTTCCTGAGCCATCTGGCTGACTGACGGTTTGGCGGGGCGTGCCGGATCACGACGAAGGGCCGTTGCGGAGCTTCAAACTCGGGCGCGTTCGGCACCAGCCTCGGCTTGAGCAGCTTGAGAACGCCCGCCGCGCCGCCGGCGGCGACAAAATTCTGCACCGTCGCATCGCTCGATACAGCCCTGGGCGCGGCCGCCGCTGCAGTCTGTTTCGCCATGCTCCCGCCGGGCGCCCGCCACTGCTTGGCATAAACGAGCAGCTGCACCAGCACCTGTCGTTGATACTCGAGATCGACCCGCCGGTTGACCGCGTCGGCATAGTGGCCGGATTTGTCCACCAACACGTAGCCGACCGTTTGAGACTTGCGCAGCAGGCCGCGCAGTACGGGGGCTGCGAAGACGATGACGGGAATGATCAGAGCGACCACCCAGAACGCCGGCACGCGGATCATGCGCTGGTATTCGCGCGACGTGACGAGAAGGATGCGCCTCATGCGCGCTCCTTGGTCGGCGGGCCCGCCAGGCGGATGAAAACGTCGTGGAGCGTGGCGCTCTGCGCGTCGAAGTCGCGCAGCGCGAGGCCTCTGGCGATGCAAGCCTCGAGGAGGTCACCAGCCTCTGCGCCCGGCGCCAGGACGACGAGCCAGTCGGTCCATCCTGTCTCCGTGGCGGGAAGCTGCTCTGCGCTTGCGACATCCGGCGATCCCATCGGGCTCGCCTTCGACCTCAGACGAACGCGCCCAGGAAGCAACGCCCTGGCGGCTTGCTGATTCCCGTCGAACACCTTCCGCCCGCGCGCCAACATGACCAACCGCGTGCAGAGCCGCTCGGCGTGCTCCATGACATGGGTGGAGAAGAGCACGGTCGCCCCGCGCTTCGCGGCGACCAGGATCTCCTCCTGCAGCATGCTTTGGTTAAGGGGTCGAGACCCGAGAAGGGCTCGTCCAGCAACAGCAGCCTCGGGGTATTGACCAGGGCCGTCGCGAGCTGGACCTTCTGCGCCAGTCCGCGATTTTGTGAAACGGCAGGAAGATCTTGGGTCTTCGTTTCGTGCGTGGGGAGCGGACGATCAGGCAGCGAACACCGCGCCTCCCGAACTCGGCCTGCAATGGACCGAATTCATACGCGGGGTCCGTACCCTGGTAGCCGTGAATCGCAAAGGTGACCATAGTAGGGCTTCTCCAATGCCTCCATCCCGTTTGCATGTTATATCCATTACGGATATAGTCAACGGCGGTTGGATCCGGTCACCGGTCTTGGGAATTCACTCTGCCGCGCAGCAAGATGAACACGCACAACTGCCTCACGCGGATGGGGCTCCTTCGTGACTTCATCTGGTGATCGGCCACCGGTAGATCCCGTACCTCGTGACCGCTGTTGCGAGTTGATCCAAGGCGGCACGGGCTGTCGCGCTATTGGCCGTACTGATGCAGCGTCTCGATCGCGACGACCGTCCCGTTGATGATCCGGATGGTCACCAGGAATTGCTGCGGTCCCCGGTTGTAGGTCCATATTTCCATGGGAACATCGTTCCGCGTGAAGGTCTGCTCCACCGAGGTCGGGGCCCCGCAGAGCGTCTTCACGGTGACAACCGAGTCGCCCTTCTGAACGAGCTTATCGCCGCAACGCATTATATCTCCCCACGCCTGATGGGTGAGAAAGAGACAGAGAGCGGCGGAGAGACAAGCTTTCGATGTTACGTGGCGCATGCTGACATTTCCTGCCCGGTCCGAACATGGGCTTACGGCCTGGTCAAGTTTACTACGCCGTGCCAATGCGGCCGTCGGCGACGGCGTCGTCACACTCAATCGTTATTCGGCTAACGTCGAGGCGACGACGAAACGGGGTCTGACGCGGCTTCCCAGAGTTACCCCGCGCGGTTACCCCCAGAGGCAAGACTCGGTCCGGATTCCCACAAAGAATCCGTCAAAGTTGGCGAGTTGGCGAGGGGGGAGACGTGTTAGACGATGACTCCCAAGCCTTTGATTCTGGCGGAAAGGGGGGACTCGAACCCTCGACCCCGGCATTATGAGCCGGCTGCTCCGCTCAAGATAATCTTTATATTCAATAACTTGCCAAGGGTCGCCCGTTGCGATTGGCACGACGAAGCACAACTGAGCACAACCGATTCTCGTAGATCTCCCGCATCTTTCTGGCTGGGTTTCGAAGCTGAAGAGGCGGCGCTTCCCTAGAAGGGCATCATATGCTATATGCATATCGCATATGACCCAAACTTCCGGAAGAACGGCTGCAATCCGTCGGGCGAACACCCGCCAGTGGGTCCTCAAGCCGCAAGACTTGGCTGTAGCTCTGAAGCTCGTTTCGCTGCAGGGCGAACGAATGCCATACGCCGCTCTCGCCAAGCAGATGCGACTCTCCCCCTTTGAAGTCCACGCGGCCGTCCAGCGCTTGATTGCGGCTCGCTTGGTCACCGAGCACACCGGCGCCATCCGGCCGAGCACAGCGGCGCTGCGCGCCTTCCTGATCAACGGCGCTCCGTACGCCTATCCTCCAGTTCGTGGTGAGGCCACCATCGGTTTTCCGACAAGCCACGCGGTTCCGCCACTCAGCGAACGGATACAGCCGTCCGCGGACTTGCCGCCGGTCTGGCCACACCCGGAAGGCACCTCACGCGGTCAAGCGTTGCTTCCCCTCTATGAAAAGCTCCCCCTCGCAGCGGTGGATGACCCAGACCTGTACGAGCTGCTCGCTCTCTTTGACGCATTGCGGATCGGTCAGGCGCGGGAGCGAGAGCTGGCCAAAAAGCTCCTGGAAGAGAGGCTGCAATGATCGCTCATGCGGACAATCCCAATCTTGCGATCCTGGAGATGGCAGTCCAAGCCCTCGGCGAGCTGACCGATTCGCTCGTCTTTGTCGGCGGCTGCGCGACCGGATTGCTCGTAACGAAAATACGTGCCAACCAGATCCGGGCCACCGAGGACGTGGACGTCATCACCCGAGTCGCACCATTACCGAGTATCACGGTGTCGAATCCATGCTGGCCTCGCGCGGCTTCAAACATGATACCTCGCCAGACGCGCCAATCTGCCGCTGGCTGAGCGCGGGAATCACGCTTGACCTCATGCCGTCACAACCTGGTGTTCTGAGCTTCCACAACCGTTGGTATCCCCTCGCCGTCAGCACCGCCAGCGGCGGCGCCGCTCCGTGCGAAGGCGCGCGCTGTTGCCAGTCCCATGCCCATGGCCGCGCCGGTGACCAGCGCGACCCGCCCGGCGAAATCGTAGGTCGGGTTCACGGCTCGGCTCTCCCGGCTGGCGGCGCCTCGCGGCCGACCATGGCCAGATGCTGCGGCGCGTAGCGTTCACCCTCGGCCTGGATGTGCGAGGCGGCCTCTGCGATCAGCCGTAGATCGTCCTGGGTCAACTCGACATGGGCGGCGCCGATATTTTCCTCGAGCCGGTGGAGCTTGGTCGTCCCTGGGATCGGCACGATGTACGCCCGCTGAGCCAGCAGCCAGGCGAGCGCGATCTGGGCCGGGGTCGCGCCCTTCTCCTCCGCGACGCGCCTCAACAGGTCCACGAACGCCTGGTTCTTCTCCATCGCATGCGGGGAGAAGCGCGGGACAGAGCTGCGGAAATCATTCTCTGGTAGCCTCGTGTTCTTACTCATCGCGCCGGTCAGGAATCCCTTCCCGAGTGGGCTGTAAGGCACGAAGCCAATCCCGAGCTCATCGCAGGCCTGGAGAATGCCGTTCGTCTCCGGCGCCCGCCACCACAGCGAATACTCGTTCTGCAGCGCGGCCACTGCCTGCACTGCATGAGCGCGGCGCAGCGTCTGGACCCCGGGTTCTGACATACCGAAATGTCTGACCTTGCCCTCAGTGATCAGCGCCTTGACGGTGCCGGCAACGTCCTCGATTGGCACGTTCGGATCGACTCGGTGCTGGTAGAGGAGATCGATCGTCTCGACGCCGAGGCGCTTCAGCGAGCCCTCGACCGCACGGCGGATGCGATCGGGCCGGCTGCTGACGCCTCGGTTCTGACCGGTGCTCGGGTCAATGTCGAAGCCGAACTTGGTGGCGATGACCACCTGTTCGCGCACGGGCCGCAGCGCCTCGCCGACCACCTCTTCGTTCGCAAAGGGACCATAGACTTCGGCGGTATCGAAGAAAGTCACACCCCGCCCCACCGCGGCGCGGATCAGCGCCACGCCATCCTTCTTGGACAGCTGAGTGGCGTAGCTGAAGCTGATGCCCATGCAGCCAAGCCCGATGGCGGAGACTTTGAGGCCGCTGCGGCCGAGTTCACGCATCTGCATAGTTTTCACTCCTCGATTCGATGTTGAAGCGCTGCGGCTCGCCCGGCGCGAGCCCCCGCCTACGGCCGAACCATCACCTTGAGTGCCTTGCGATCATTCATGTCCCGGTAGCCGTCGGGTACTCCGTCGAGGTCCACGACGCGGTCGAAGACCCGTCCAGGCTGGATACGGCCTTCGAGGATGTCGGGCAGCAGCTCGGGGATGTAGGCGCGCACCGGGGCGGGACCGCCGCCCACTGTGACGTTACGGTAGAAGGAGGTCTGGCCTCCGGGCATGGCGGCATCCTGCGGCACCCCGACACGGCCGATCGCGCCACCTGGGCGGGTGATCTCGACCGCTGTCTCCATGGCCTGGGCAAGACCCACGCATTCCAGCACCGCGTGCACACCCTGACCGCCGGTGAGCTGCCGTACACGGTCGATCGCCTCGGGTCCGCGTTCGCTCACAATGTCCGTGGCGCCGAACTCGCGCGCAAGCGCGATGCGGTCAGGGTGGCGGCCGAGGAGAATGATGCGCGCCGCGCCGAGGCGCTTGGCTGCAATCACGCCGCAGAGGCCGACCGCACCATCCCCCACGACCGCGACATCCTTACCGGGGCCGACCTTGGCCACCACGGCCGCGTGGTGACCGGTCCCCATGACATCCGCCAGCGTGAGAAGAGACGGCATCAGAGCGTCGTCCTTCCCGACCGGGAGAGGGAAAAGCGTCCCGTCGGCATAGGGAATCCGGATTGCCTCCGCCTGCGCGCCATCGTTCCCCTGGTTGCCGAAAAAACCAAGGTGGACGCAGGCAGTCGGCAGGCCTTCGTGGCAGAAGATGCAGGTGCCGTCGGAGGAGGCGAACGGCATGACCACCACATCTCCGCGCTTTACGGTGCGCACATCGGCACCAACCGCTTCGACCACGCCGATCGCCTCGTGTCCCATCGCCTGACCGCGGTCGGATCGCTGCATGGAGCGGTACGGCCACAGATCGCTGCCGCAGATGCAGGCGCGGGTCACCCTGACGAGAGCGTTGCTGGACTCAATGACGGAGCGATCCGGGACTTTTTCTATCCTGACGTCGCCGGCGGCATGCATGATGGTTGCGCGCATGGTGATCTACCTCACTATGATCGATTGCACAGCAGCCAATCTAGGGCGTCCGCCGCGGAACGATAAGGGGGTGGAATCCGCATGAGGCTGTGAGAAAATCTCACGAATGGCACGCGAGAACTTCAACGACCTCCAAGCCTTCCTGGCGGTCGCTCGCAGCAGGAGCTTCACCAAAGCCGCGGCCCAGCTTGGCGTCTCACCGTCCGCCTTGAGTCACTCGATGCGGGGCCTCGAGGAGCGGCTCGGCATCCGGCTGCTGACGCGCACGACACGCAGCGTATCCCCGACCGAAGCGGGCGAGCGGCTGCTGCGCACCGCGGGTCCGCGTTTCGCGGAGGTCGAGGCGGAGCTTGCGGCGCTCAACGAGCTTCGGCGCAAGCCCGCCGGCACCGTTCGCATCACCGCGGGCGATCATTCCGCGATGACCATCCTCTGGCCGAAGCTTGCCAAGGTTCTGTCGAGATATCCGGACGTGAAAGTCGAGATCAATATCGACGCCGGGCTGATCGACATTGCCGCTCAGCGCTTTGATGCCGGAGTGCGCTTGGGTGAGCAGGTCGCCAAGGACATGGTGTCGGTCCGCATCGGTCCCGACATTCACTTTGCGGTAGTCGGCGCGAAATCCTACTTCGCGAAGCACTCCCCGCCCAAGACGCCACAAGATCTCGTGGCTCATTCATGCATCAACCTACGCTTCCCGACCTACGGCGGATTATGGGCGTGGGATTTCGAGCGCGACGGCCGAGAGCTCAAAGTCCGCGTAGACGGACAACTCACGTTCAATAGCATCTTCCAGGTTCGCGATGCAGCGCTCGAAGGCTATGGGCTTGCCTATATACCGGAGGATCTCGCGCGACCGCATCTGACGAAGGGCCAACTCACCTGGGTGCTCCAGGAATGGTCCCCACCCTGGCCGGGCTACCATCTCTATTATCCCAGCCGCCGCCAGTCATCGCCCGCTTTTGCGCTGATCGTCGGTGCGCTGCGCCACCGTGAAAAATAGCTGCCGCATGCGCGAGCGTACTGTCCGCTGCATACATAAGTGAATTTCTCTCAGATCTGTGAGCGTGATCGGAACCTGCTTTCGCCGCTGCCCCGCTTCGGTGACCACCTTACGCCCGCCGTGCTCCTTTCCATGAACACCGGGCTTCGACGCGGTGAACTTCTCAAGCTGCGATGGTCCTCGATCGACTTTTGACGGCCGGCTGCTTGCCGCGCCAGGGGTCCATAAACGTGGTATGGCGATCCCGTCAGTTGTGGGTCTTCTCACACTGATCACTTTGTAGTACAGCAACGTCGATACCACTCGAGTAACCACGTGCATCGGCGAACACATCGAACTCGATGCTGCGGAAAGGTCGTCCCGGCTAACGGTTCCCGAACGGATAAAGCGTAAGGATAGTCATCCGCGAGTTGACCGGAAACCGGCGGAGTATAAAGCCGCGTCCCTTGGCTTTGCCCGCCCGAATGTTTGCCACTGCCGCACTCAGGTCGCGGAGGTCGTTCATGCCGAGCCACGGAGCCTCCGGCGGGGCGTCGTTGCGACAGCAGTGGCCACCGTAGATCTTGGTATCCGCGGGAAGGGTGGCCAGCAGCCGGTCGGCGGTGGCCTGATAGGCCGACAGGCTCGAGTCCGGAAGGAATGCGTAGAGGGTGCTCGGATAGATCAAGTCGCCCGCGAATAGCAGCTTGGCGACCGGGTCGTAGAAGGACGCGGATGTCGACGTATGTCCCTGCGTCCAAAGCACCTGAACGCGCCGTCCTCCGAGATCAATCATGGCGTTCGGCTTGACCCATTCTGTGACGTGAAAGGAAGGGCTCGGCGACCCCAAGTACTGGTATCGCCCCAGGTGGACGATTCCGTTCCGCTCTCGCGCCCGAATCTCCGGCAGGTCGATCAGGGCTATGGATTTGAAGTGAACCAACCCGTTGGTGTGGTCGAAGTGCAGATGGGTCGGGATGACAGTTACCGGCAGCTGGGTGAGTTTCACGAGCACCGCGTGGATATCGCGCGCCGTGGCGCCCGAGTCGATCAGCAGGGCGCGTATCCTGCCGAGCAGCAGGTACTCATAGTTATCGGGATCGTTCTGCGGCTCGCCGATCGCCCAGGTGTCCGGCGCGATCCTCTGAACCCGCCAATAGCCGTCGACTACAGAGCCGGCGGCCGGGCCCGGCCGGGCCTGGAAGGCGGCGGGGGCCACCGGGATCGCCCTCACGTGCAGCCTTCCGAGCGCCATACCAATCTCTGCATAGACCTCGGGCGTGAACGCAAGGAGCACCCCCGCCAGAAGAGCAAGTCCCGCCAACAGTGCAGCCGCCTTCGAAAGTCTCATCCGAATCAGGGCTCGAGTGAGGCCAGGTAAGCGACGACGTCCGTGATGTCGGCTTCGCTCAGGCCGGCCGTGGGCGCCCGCATGGGCGCCACGGCAGGGCCGCCGCGGGCGCCGGTCTCGATATCCCAAAGCATACGGGCGAGGTAAGGGGCGGAGCGGCCAGCGAGCGGGGGCGCGTCGCCGGCGCCTTTGAGGTCTGGGCCATGGCAGCTCGTGCAGGGCGCGCCGCTTCGCCCGCCGCTTCGGACCAGCGCCGCCCCTCGGCGAAGCGAGCCGACAGGCACGTAGTCGACGAGGCCGACGTGGGGATCCATCAGGAACATGCGGCTCGTGTCTTCGGGAACCTCGATGATCCGACCTCGGATCGGCTCCACGCCGCCGTTCGGAACGAGGTCCAACCAGCCGCCGTAGTCCGGTCGCGTGACCGGAACCGTGTTGGTTTCCACGACGCGGATCCAGCGCCGTACGGGCAAGGCTGCGTAATAGGCGGCGGCGCGGGCGAGGTCGGCGTCCGTCACGCTCTTTGAGATCTTGATCATCTCCTTCGTATCGAGCCGGTCGTGCTGCCAGGATCGACGCCGGCCGCTACGGAACTCCTGCACCTGCTGGATGATGTACCCGGTCGAAAGGCCCGTCAGGTTCGCCGCGCCGGGGAAGCCCTGGCCGTTCATGAGATGGCAGTCGGCGCAAGGCTCCGGCCCGTGACGAGAGCCGTGAGCGACGACGGCGGGAGCGGGCGCGTGCTCGTCAGGGAACCAATCGGGCGGATTTCGGAAGTCGCCCACCTGGGCCGCAGTAAGGGTCAGAGCGCTGCCCGGAACGTGCTGAACGCCCGATGCCGGGATGGGGAGCGGCCTCGGAGCCGCATCGGGGTAGGCCCAATCCAGCGAGGCGCCGGGCGGCGATTTGTTCGGACCGCAAGCGGCCAGGGCCAGCGCCGCAAATACTGCCAAGCGAGACCAAAACCCCCTTGGGAACATAGGCGCCCTCCTCGCTCACGCGCTTCCGCTGTCCGGCGTCGCGTATAGCTTAGCTAAGCCTGTGCATGGAGAGGTGGCTGCGGTTTTTCGGGCAGGGGTGTAAGTGGAAATCTGCCGGTGCAATATAGCAACCGGAGGACACAGATCCATGAGAAGACCAAGACGAAACCACTCAGCGTCGTTCAAGGCACGAGTGGCCCTGGAGGCAATCCGGGGTGAGAAGACGGTGGCGGAAATAGCAGCGCACCACGAGGTCCATGCGACCCAGGTGACGGCCTGGAAGACGGAGCTGCTGGAGAACGCCGCGGCGATCTTCGGCGGGGATGTGCTGGCTGCGGACGGCAAGGAGCGCATCCGGGAGCTGCAGGCGAAGATCGGAGAGTTGACGATGGAGAACTCTTTTTTAGAAGGCGCGCTCGGGAAATTCCCCGGCCTGAGCGGAAAGCGATGATTGAGCGGGATGGCGAGATATCCGTGAAGCGCCAGGCACAGCTACTGGATCTGAGCCGTTCGAGCGTTTATTACATCGCACGGGGCTTGCCGGAGCGGGATTTGAGGCTGATGCGGCTTCTGGATGAGTTGCATCTGAAGTGGCCGTTCTACGGGGCCCGCAAGCTGACCCGGGAGCTGCGGAACCAGGGGCACGAGGTCGGTCGCCGGCATGTGACGACGCTGATGCGGCGGATGGGCATGGAGACGATCTACCGCAAACCGCGCACGAGCATCCCGGCGCCGTTATCTGCGGTCTACCCCTACCTGCTCACGGGACTGAAGATCGAACGGCCCAATCACGTCTGGGCGGCCGATCTGACGTACCTGCCGATGGCACATGGGTTCCAGTATCTGGTGGCCATCATCGATGTCGGGAGCCGCAAGACGCTCTCCTGGCGGGTGTTGAACACCATGACGCCGGACTTCTGCGTCGAGGCGCTGCAGGAGGCCCTGCAGAAATACGGGAAGCCGGAGATCTTCAACACGGACCAGGGATCGCAATTCACCTGCGGGGAATGGATCGATACGCTCAAGGCCGCCGGAGTGCAGATCAGCATGGACGGTAAGGGTCGATGGATCGACAACGTGTTTATCGAACGCCTGTGGCGCAGCGTAAAGTACGAAAATATTTACCTGCATGCCTACGAGACCGGAACGCAGCTGCGACGAGGACTGACGGAGTATTTTGACTTTTACAACGCCATGCGCACCCACCAGGCGCTGGACTACCGGACCCCGGACGATGTTTACTACGGCCGTGCAGATTTCAGGCTCGCGGCATGATCGATGTCACCGAAGCACGATCCGCCGAGCTTCTCAGACTGCGCGGCGCAGGAACGATTGACGAAGAGACAGACCGAAGAAACCCATCAACCAAGCTGGCAGATCCACTTATCCCGATGAGAAATCTGTCCTAAGAACCGAAGCCACCCGTGTTCAAGATCGGACTGTTGGCGGTAGAGAACAACCGTCGAGACGTTTACGTGGAGTTAGAGGACCGCAAGCGCTGGCTCGAATGTATGGGAGACGGCGACGGGCGCGATTATGTGGAGATCCACCAACTCACAGGGTGCCGTCCCGGTGACCCCCGCTATTGCCTCGTCAAGCACTTCAATCCAAAGCAGAACCATCTTCACTTCCCCAAGAGCAAAACCGGGCCGCGGGACGTCCCCTTGCACAACTCCGCCGTAACACTGTTGAAGCGCCGTGCCGCAGGCAAGAGGCCCAATGAGCTACTATTCACTAACAACGGCCGTCAATGGGTTCACTATGATTGGCACGAGCTCGTTCGACTGACAGCGATAGCGGCAAAGGTCCCCCGCGCGGAAGAGTGTGTCCTTTACACATTCCGACATTGCTGGATAACCGACGCCTTGACAGTCATGGGCTGTCCACCCTCGAAGTGGCACGAATTACGGGCACGAGCGTTCAGATGATCGAGAAGCACTACGGACATTTGGTCAGCAACCGTGCCCGCGAAAAAATGAACGCAATTGAGATGTGAAGACCGTCCTTTGACTGAGCGGCGAATCCGGCGGATACAGTGCTGTAAGTGTTTTCGACAGGGTCTCCCGGTGATGACGGCCGCGTATGACGAGACCGATCCATGCCACACACGGCAGGGCGCAAGCCTTGGAGAGAGGATCCTATCAGCGCTGACACCTTCGCGGAGAGCTTGATCCAGGAGGAAAGTGGGGCCGCTCTGGGAGGAGTGGATGCGCGAGATCGACTCTGTGCTCGCACGGATGAGACTCGCGTGCGAAGTCGCCCTGGAGCGGCTCGACCTTGATCACCTCTGCGCCCACTGGTTTTGCACCGCTGTCACGACGAGGGTTCGCATCGCCGGATAAGAATTTAACCGACGCAAATGTTGACGCAAAAGGGTGGCCGCTCGCCGTCAAGCTCACCGGTGGCCGTCGCCGCCACCGCTCGCGCCGTGCTAATCTCAAACGATGCAATCCAGCCGGCCCACAGTAGGACAGCACTCTCCGCCGCCGCTCACCGCGCAGCCCAGCAGCTTCTCGAGGGAGACCGAACCTTCGCCGACCCGTGCGCGCGCTGCCTCTCCGCTGCCTCTCCTCTCATAGCGGGCGTCACCGCATGACCTATTTGCAGCAGGAGCTCGACGACCGCGTGGTCCTCGAGCCTGGCGCCGGTGTTGTCGCCAACGCCGCCGTGATCTGGCTTCATGGCCTCGGCGCGGACGGCTACGACTTAGTGCCGATCGTGCCGGAGCTGAAGCTGCCCGAGGGTTGCGAACCGCGCTTCGTCTTTCCACACGCGCCGGTGCGGCCGGTGACGCTCAACAACGGCATGCGCATGCGCGCCTGGTACGACATCGTCGGCCTCTCCGGGACCGCGGTGGAGGACGAGAAAGGCATTCGCCAGTCGGCAGCGCTTGTCGAGCAGATCATCTTGCGCGAGCGCGAAGCCGGAGTCGCCGCAGGCCGCATCGTGCTCGCGGGGTTCTCGCAGGGCGGCGCCATCGCCCTGCACACGGCGCTGCGCCATCCTGAGCCTTTGGCTGGTGTGTTCGCGCTCTCCGCCTATCTGCCGCTGCGAGCCACAATCGACGAGGCGTCGAGCGCCAACCGGCGCGTTCCCATCCTGATGTGCCACGGCGTCGACGATCCCATCCTGCCGATCGAGGCCGCCGAGCGCTCGCGCGACCTGCTGCGCGCCCGCGGTTATGCCGTGGAATGGAAGCCGTACCCGATGCAGCACCAAGTCTGCGCTGAGGAGATCGCCGACATCTCGGCGTGGCTGGGCGCAGTCATTCGCGCTAGCGAGCCGGCCACGTCGGGGTGAGTCCGCGCCGTGCGGCGCGCGTCGCATCAGCCGTGTCGCACCCAGCGCGTGCAGCCCTGAGTTGCGAGGCGATAGGTGCACGCTCCAGAGCGGCCGCTCAGCGTCGTCGCAGCTATTCACGCTCCCGACCCCTTTCCGCCGTTTGCAACGGTCCGGTATCGGGTAGCCCAGAAGATCTGCCAGGCGCTCCGCGCCGCCAGCATTGAAGTCTAGTGTGGGAGCTATCATGCTCCTCGGATTTGGGGGGGTGCTCATGGGGAGGCGTGATGTCGGCCACGGTTGAGGCCACCGTTGCGATGCCGCGCTCGGCGGGCTCGCGCTGGGCGCTCACGATATTGGTCGCTGCGGCGATCTTCATCAACTACATCGATCGCGGCAATCTCGCAACCGCTGCGCCGCTCATCAAGACCGATCTGCACTTGAGCAACCTGCAGATCGGCTTACTCACCTCTGCCTTCTTCGCTGCGTACGTTCCCGCGCAGATCGCGGCCGGCTGGGCGGTCGATCGCCTCGGCGGCTTCCTCGCGCTCGCGCTTGGTTTCGCGCTCTGGTCGCTCGCCACAGCGCTCACCGGCCTCGCGGGCGGATTTGCGGCGCTGATCGGTCTGCGCGTACTCCTGGGCCTCGGTGAGGCAGTGGCGTTCCCGGGAATGTCGAAGCTGTTCGCAGAGAGCGTGCCCGCGGCCGAGCAGGGTCTTGCGAATAGCATCGCGCAGGCGGGACTCTCACTGGGACCTGCAGTCGGCGTGCTCGCCGGCGGGGCATTGATGGCCGCATTGGGCTGGCGTCCCATGTTCGTTATATTTGGCGCTGCGGCGCTGCTGTGGCTCATCCCGTGGACCTTTTACGGGCGCAGTGTGCGGCGCGCGGCGCCGCGTCAGCAGCTTTCCCCGCCGCCGTATCGCGAGATCCTCTCTCAGCGATCACTCTGGGGCGCCACGCTCGGGCACTTCTGCCAGCTCATCGGGCTTTACTTCGTTCTCTCGTGGATGCCGCTGTGGCTCGTCGCACAGCGGGGCTTCTCGCTCATCGAGATGTCGAGGCTTCTCGCCACCGTCTACGTCGTCGCCGCAACTGCATCAGTGCTCTCGGGCTGGCTGTGCGACCGACTGATTGCCGCGGGATATTCGCTCAACCGAGTCCGGAAGGGGATGTCGGTGATCGCGCATGTCGGCGGTGCAGTAGGGCTCGCAGGGTGTGCGGCGGGAAATGCGCGCATCGTCGTCGTGAGCCTCTTCTTCAGTGCAACCTTCCTGCTCATGACCGCGCTCTGGCCCATTACGCAAACGCTTGCGGGCCCTCGCGCGGCCGGACGCTGGGTCGGCATTCAGAACTGCCTCGCCAACATCGCCGGGATCATCGGGCCTGCCGTCACGGGCTGGATCGTGGACAAGACTGGCTCATTCAACGCTGCCTTCGTTCTTGCATCGCTCGTCGTGATCGCGGGCGCCTTCGCCTGGGGGCTCGTAATCGAGCGCGTCGAGCCCGTGACTTGGGACAGCCACTGAGAAGAGAAAGCCGTACCGTTGTGAGTGGGTTTCGAAACGGTGCGCTCTAGCCCGCCAACGACCGACCGCTTTTCAGCTATCAGATTCCTCCCGCGGGTGTCCGGACTTGGCCGACTGCTGTCCGTACAGAACTGCGACGCCTCCCCGCGCCAAGCTGTACGTAGCGTAGTCGTCTGATATCCTCCGCTCCGCACCTGAGATTCAAGAGCACAACCGTGTGAGCTCAGGTAGCCACGGCCCGGAGCGCGCATAAAGATGGTGGGACCGGTGGACTCTATCGGCCCTCGGATTATTCATCTTCGCGAGCACTGGTCATTGGCCCGCTGCGGCCGCATCTCAAGGTGACCCTCACCCGGTGAGCATGCGACCAACGCCAGTGGATTCCGCTCCACTCTGGGCCTTTCCCGGCAGCGGCGATGACTCGAGTTTGCCGATCTCCGCTGCACGAGAGACACGCCTGCCGGGCAGCCCGCAAAGTTTTACTGCCGCGCAGCTTGTTGACCGCACGACCGCCGTAGATTGGTTTCCGGCCGCGCATCCGCCGATGCCTCCCGCTGTGAGAGGCGGCCGAGGGCCCGCTTCCGCTTGCGGGTTCTGTCACCTGCCGGAAGGTGTCGGCCGTCCCGAGAATGCTGCAATAACCGGAATGCCTTTCAGCTACCTATCACAACAGCTTCGTGACATGAGATCCGGTGCTCGCAGGCTCGTCAATGGACAGTTCATTCCAGGCGCACTTATGCTTCAAGTCATTCGCCAAACGAGCGCAACCGATGCCGAGGCGGCGGCCCGATATTTCTCCGGATTGCGCTACACCAAACGGGTGAAGGTGATCGAGACCGATCGCATCCCGCAGCCGGTCGCGCACGGTTTCGTGTACTTTTTCGATAAGCGCCGGCCGAAGGTGTCGCTCGGCGAGCGCATCATCGGAGGCCCTGACGATCCGCAGCGGTTTGAAATGCGCGACCCGCGCACGACCTACACGGCGTACGTACCGGTCGGCTCGATCGCACGCGGCGCCTCTCTGGCGAAGGGAAATGGAACCGCGCGGCCGCCCTGCGTGCTCTGTCACGGGCCGGCCCTCGGAGGCACTTCCTTGGGCCCTCCGATCGCGGGCCGCTTCCCGACATACCTCTTCCGTCAGCTGTACGCGTTCCAGTCCGGTACACGTGAAGGCACCACCGCGACCTTGATGAAGCCGATCGTCGCGGGTCTTTCGCGACGGGACATGATCGACCTCGCCGCATATGTCGGCTCACTCAGCCCCTGAAACACGAGGTCACCAAGAACCGTATCGTAGCCGGCCAGATGAGCAACCAAATCGCCATGTCGGCCCGGAACGGCTCTCCCATTGAGGACCAGGTTGCGCTGGTAACTCTATACGTCCGCTATTCGGAGGGCAAACCAAATGCGGCGAGGTCCGCTCCGGGCCGCACCTTTGCCGTACCTCGCCGTCCACGCCCTGTCGGCAGATGCCGGACCTGAAGAAACGTTCGTGACAGCCGGATTTCCGGGAGGGGCCAGCACCGTACCTGTCGCAGAGCCACTGACGAAATGCTCAGACAAAAAGGCGAGGTCAGCGCGTGATGCCAATCAAAGAGTCCGACAACAGCGTGACAGGAATCATGGAATCACAGCAGGAATTTCATTCATTATTCGGAGCATCGCACGGTGCGCCGCGCCCTTTGAGGTCTATGGTTATGCCGAGGGGCTCTCGCCAGGTCATCCGTTCGTTGACGGTGTCGATCGCCGCGGTCGCCTTGAGTGGCTGCGTCACCGGCCGGCGTACTTTTGATTTGCCAGTGAATTCTGCCGACGCGCCGGCCGGGAACCGTGGCATCGTCTACATCGCCTCGGTGACTGACGATCGCCACTTCGAGATCGATCCTTCAGATCCTTCGGTTCCCTCCGTTGATGGCGACGCGGCAAAGATGTCGGCCACGCAGCGTGACCGCATGATCGGCCGCCAGCGAAACACGTTCGGCAAGGCGATGGGCGACGTCAGTCTCCCCGCGGGCGACTCCGCAACGCACAAGGTCCGATCGCTGATCGAAGAGGGACTGATCCAGAGCGGCTACCGAATTAGCGACGACCCAAAGACACCCCAGTCGGTCGCGGTCTCCATCCGCAACTTTTGGGGTTGGATGACGCCCGGATTCTTCGCGCTCACATTCGAGGCGAAGATTAACTGCGCCATCACCGCTTCCGGCCCGCGCGAAGTCCACACGATCATCGTTAAAGGCTACGGGATCAATCACGGACAATTTGCCAAGGATGCGAATTGGGTACAGGCCTTCGACCCAGCTTTCAAGGACTTCGTATCCAACTTCGCCGCGCAGTTGCAAGACCTGCGGTTGCAAGGGATCACTTCGAGTCAAGCCGCCTCCGCGGCGAACCAGTAGCCCGAGCGATTAGGAGCGGCAGCCGGGGGAACTCTGCATCTGCCAATAGGCGCGACTTTCCTCGATGCCACCGGCAACTATGTGGCGGCTCGACCGACACGGCCTGCGTCCGGAAATGGCCGACAGGGTGCGTAGCCGGACTCGACCCGAACGGCAGCTTTCTCCGCGAATCGGCGCTCATCCTTTCGGATCGATGGCTCGCGACACGCGCGGACGCGCGTAAACACCCCCCTGGGTGCCATTGGACTGGACTGCTTTCACAGGGCAGGGGCCACTGGTTCGATCTCAGTACCGCCCACCAAAAAAAAACAAAGACTTACCCGGCAAAGACCGAGATTCCAGATAGCAGTATGGAACTTGGTATGGAACTATTTGCCGGTGGACAGCTGGATTCAGCAGCGGAAAAGCGTAGACGGGTTACAGTGGGAACAGACCGCGCTCATTGAAACGTTAGCGTACTTCGTGACGTTCTGGTGTTCTGGTCTCAGATCTGCGGATCGTCCTCTGTGGCACGGCAGCCGGTTCCGTGTCGGCCATGCAGCGCGCACGTACTACGCGGGACCGGGTAATGCTTTCTGGCGCACTCTTTTCAAGGTCGGTCTCACGCCTCGTCTGCTCCAGCCAACAGAGTACGACTTCGTTCCGCAGTACGGGCCTGGGACTGACGGATCTGGCCAAGACGGTCTCGGGTTCGGACACTATTCTCCTACAGGAGCACTTTGACCGGGATGGCTTACGAGCCAAGGTTCAGCATTTCCGACCCAAAATACTTGCGTTCACCAGCAAGCGGGCTGGAGAAGAGTTTGTCGGGCATCCAGTTGAATACGGACTATCGAAAGAGACGATCGGATCGACGCTGCTCTTTGTACTCCCCTCGCCTTCCGGAGCGGCGCGGCGCTATTCGTCACATGCGTCGATCCAGCCAAGCCCATTCACCACACCGAGACGTTCCGTGCTACACCCTTCACAAAGTTGGGCAACGCCTTCGCGAAGCTCAGGCGACCTCGGGCTTCCTTCCCATATTCAGCCAGCTTACCTGGATCAAAATACGCGCCCACATTTGGAAGACCGCCACGCGAAAAATTGGCCCCCGCAGCGATCGTTAGGCGCGAGAGGTGCGCATACTTATGATAGAAGTTGTACTGGCTCGCGAGAGTCTGAAGTGCAGCTCGGTTCACGCGTACCTTTTCGGCGTGCTTCACAAGATCAGTAACTGCCTTATTGGGTGAGTATTTGTCGTCGAGGAATCGGTCGAGTACCGTGAGGGATTTGGCCGAGCAGAGAGACGCCAGGCTCACTCCTTCCAGGACCTGCCGGAAGAGCGCACCGGATGCCACGGTGTATCCGGACATGAAGAGCTTGTAGGACGCGACATTCTGACTGATGCCGTAAACGCGACGGCGGTGACCGCTACTCGTCGCTCATCGGTATCCTTTATCCCATCCCTAAACTGACTCCAGACGTCGAGGGCCTCCGTCGTGGCATCAACAAATGCAGGCAAGTCAGTACCAAATTCACGGTCGAACGCGGCCTTCGCATCGTCGTCCCTCGAGCGCAGATCGTTGAGGACGAGCTCTCGCAGCCCCATACTCATAACCCCATTTCTGCGAGGAAAGGCGAAGGCGCTCTTTGGTACCCCCGATACTCACGAATCCTAGTGACCGTCAACGAGTCTTCTGCACGACAGACGCCGACGAAGCATAAACGGCGCTCCTCGCGCATTTGCTCATCTGTGCGAGTGTAGTAGTGCGGGAGGCTGTCCTGCTCGAGCCCAACTACGTAAACGGAGGGCCACTGCAGCCCCTTCGTTCTATGGATGGTCGCGAGCTTTACACCGCCCCCTGCAGTTGGGGCGCCCCCCTTTCCTCCAAGCGCCAAATCGGCTAGCAGGTGGTCGAGCGAATACTGCGGATCGTGAGCTTCAAAGGCGGTAACTTCAGCCAGTAGGGCGGCTGTCACTTGCAGGCTTGGGTTGACGGCCTCAATACAGGCTCCGACGTGCCGCACGATCTCGCTTACCTTCCCGCCCTGATCTGCGAGTCGGCGTGCCTCTGCGGGCCGACGATGCACGTCGAGCGCGGCTGATTCTGCTGCTGGCGGCGGGCCACACCTGGGAAGAGATCCGTGACAAACTCGACTGCAATGACGCCTTCATCGCCCGCTGGAGCCGTCGTTTCGGGCAGGAGCGGCTGGCGGGGCTGTTCTCGCGCCATGCTGGGCAGGGTCCGAGCACCCTGACGGCGCAGCTCGAGGCCCGCATCCTGGAATGGACCCTCAAGCGCAAGCCCGGCGATGGTTCCACGCACTGGAGCACGCGCAAGCTGGCCGAGCAGCTCGGGCTCTCGCACATGATGATCGCTCGAGTGTGGCGGCGGCACGGGCTGCAGCCAAAGCGGCTCGAGCATTACATGACCTCGGACGATCCGGACTTTGAGAAGAAAGCCGCCGATATCATCGGCTTGTATTTGAATCCGCCACAGCATGCGGCCGTGTTCTGCGTGGATGAGAAGACCGCGATCCAGGCGCTCGACCGGCTCGATCCGGTACTGCCGCTCTAGGAGGTGGGAGACGCCCGTGCGCGAGGCGTTCGCGCGAAGAAACTGCTCGGTGTTAATCGTTTCGCTCGCGGGAGCGACTGGGGCTCCAGGAATGCCCGGGGTCCAATCTCAGCCCGCGGCGCGCCGCTGTCGGTTTTGGAGGGGCGCCGACTCATTCGCGCCGCTCCAAAGTGCACCCGGGTGGCATATCAGGCGGATCGGAAATATTGGAGCGTGTCAGGGCCGGCGTCGGTCGGCTGCAATACGCAACCCCGCCCGCCCATGCGACCGTGTCGTTCTCTCCAGGTGCGTTCCACGTACCGGGGGCCATATCCCCTTTGCTCCTACAGTCTCATCACCCTCGTCGCTTCCCAGGGGGCTTGCGAGGCGGTTCCGCTGGCCGAGCCACGCTGTCCGGCTCGGCAGAATCCTCCGCAGGCCCTTCGAAAACATAGATACCGACGCCGAGACGCATCGCAGGTGCTCCGGCCTCGGCGGTATGGATAGGATCATTGAGATTGTCGTGCAGGGCGTCGGCCTGCACCTGAAGGCTGCTCTCGATGTCCCGAATGAGCACCGGCGCGTAACGGGGATTGAGGCGCGTATTGACCACTTGCCGCGCGAGGCGCGGGCGAATGGGTTGCTCCAGGTTCGCGACCAGCGTTGCACAATGCTCCGCCAATTGCTCACCGACCGCTGCGATGCCCTCGGGATCCCACCGGACAGTGGCGTAGGTACGACTCAGCGCCTGCACGCGCCCCTCCGGCAGGCGACGAACTGCCCGGACCCGGGTGAGCTCATCGAGGATGGGTGCCACTCGCTGCTCACCACTGTAGCGCCGGCAGAGCGCCTCGAAGGAACGCCGGGGCCCTCTTAGGCGCAGGATGGCGGGCTCGCCCTTCGGGGTGAGGAAAGCGGGATCGGTCCACCAGCCTGACAACACGCGCTCCGCGCGCTGACGATTGTGCTCAGTCGTGCGAGACACCGCCTCGCCGGTAGCGAGGATCGCAGCGACTTCGACGCGCGTCATGCCGGTCACCACTGCGATTTGTGAGACGGTCGGTCGCTGGACCTCTTTGCCAGCTGACCTGTCCCCGCCGGCTGGCCGCCCTGACGTAGGCCACCTTGGCGAGGCCGATAAAGTCCCCCACGCCGAGCTCCGGCATCGAGCAGCAGCTTCATGAGCGGCTCGAGAAGCCGCAACACCGCCGCCCGCACTGCCCCTTTGAGGGGATCGGTCATCGGATACCGCCAATCCAATGAGCAAGAAGACTTCTGATGCCCATCTACCCGCGCCCGGCCGAGAAGACTGGACGCTTGAGCCTACCATGTGTATAATGAAATTACCACACCGTGTAATCTTCATTTCCCCATACTCTCTATCCGCACGGTGTCCTCGAGCAGAGCACATGACGGCCCGGACGGAGATTCCGCAGTCAGTCGGGGCGGCATCAGCCGCAGGGGAGCGGCTTTTCCCTCACCTCCATCCAGGAAGTCAACGAGCGCTGCCTCGAGCTCCTGGTGTACGCGGCGCGTACGGATCGCATTCCACCCTTCAGCCTCGTGTTTCCGAACCGGGAGCTCCTTCTTGAGATGACGCCGGAGCTGCGCAAGCGCGCGGCCGCACACGCGTTTCTCCTTCTCGATTTCGAGTTTCGGAACGTGGACTGGTGGACGGCAGTTCGCCAATTTCCCGAGAAGCAGTTTCGGGGCACCGCTTGGCGCAATCCCTTTCCCAGACGCTCGGCCATCCCCCTCACCCGCGCCACGCTGATGTTGGCGTGGCAAGCAATCCGGACAGCTGGGGAGAAGGCCCGCATCATCCTTGGCATGGCGGAGAAGGTCGCCGAGATCATCGGAGATCTGCAGCTGACGGAGCTGGACCGAATCGCCGAGCGACGCCACAGGCACCTTGAGCCTCGGTGGGCGGACCGGCCAGCCGTTTGGCGTTCACTGCTCTCGGTAGCTTCAGCTCCGGAGACGGCAGCAACGAAGCGGGTCGATGCGTATGGTCTTCAGTTGCTGACCGGCGATCTCGTGCCCATCACCAAAATTCCCTCGAGCTGAGGCTCGGCGCCCCATACAGTATCTCCTCCCCCGGAGGGGCTGAATGGACAGCGCGGAAGCAGGATCACTACGATCTCGCCATGGCCACGCCCGTTCCCGTTTCGAGCAGCGCATGGCGCTGCCGCATCTGCGCATTCGAGCGCTATCACCGCGTCAGCGTAATGAGAAAGAACGGCAGCCGGTACGAAACGCAATTCTTTGCCTGCAGCCAATGCAGCGTCATGTTCCTAAACCCGACTCAGTTCAATGCATTCAGCACCGCAGCGCCCAACATCGAGTTCCCGCCGATCGTTACGCCGCTTCGGCGCCGCAGGTAGTCAACGTAACGGGGAAGGGCGCACGGGCCGAGATTACGATCGGATCGTAGCTCGCACCAGATCACCGGACGGCGAGAAACCATGCAGATGAAATTACGGCAACGACGCTGAGCAAGTCTGTCAGTTCCATCCCGTCCGCGGCGAGACGCGCCCGACATGTCTTGATCGCCTTCGTCATACGCTTATCAACCCGCTTCTCGGACGCACCGACGGCGGTGGCGATCTCTTTGCGGTTTCTACCCTGTAGAAGCGCCATCACGAAGACCCTCCGATAAGCAGGGCGAAGTTCCTTGATAGCCGCTACCAGGCGGTCCCTGACCTGCTCAGCCATCGCTTCCCGATCAGGAAGCAGAGAATCATGGTCGGGCACTACTTCCTTCACGTACTCCATATCGACGGGGTGACCCCAATATCTGTCTTCCATGCGCCGCCGCCGCAGGTGCATCAGCGCGAAATTGGTTGCCACCTTAAAGAGCATGGCTCTCGGAAACATGACCTGGCTCGCTCGGTACGTCCTATGTACATGCTCGAAACACTGCTGCACCAGCTCCTGCGCGATCTCCTGATTCCCAACCATTTGAGCGAGATAGCAGTGTAGCGGCGCCTGATACGAGCGGCACAGTTGCTCTATGAAACCGTGTGATGTCGTCGTTGTCGGTTCCATTTTCCCTATAGCTGCACCCACCAGAGATGGGGGCTTCCGCGAGCATACACCTCGGAGAGGCCGTCGAGCATCTGGTCGCCAGCTCTATCCTGTCGAACGCCTGCCACCGACCAGCTACGCGCATGCTATCAATCAGGCGCTTAGCGGATTATCGTGACTGACCGGTTCGAGCTACTGAGAAATGCGAACATGGGTGCGGCGCGTGACCAGTCCTGCTAGCGTAGGAGGGAGTACGCGCGATGCCCGCCAAAATGCCTCCCACCCTGATTGACGGGCGATAGGTCGCGCCTTCACTAGTCAGCAGGTACAACGCCAGACTACCCAGATGATACACATCCGCCATGAGGCGCCGTAGGACCCAATCATCACTGGAATACCCGTAGAGCTGTTCGGGAGGCGCGTATCCAGGATCACCCGCAATGGGCAGAATCGGTCCGGGCCGCGGGCGAGCTCGCAAATGGGCGCTGCCAAAGTCACCGAGCTTATGCCCGTCCGCATCGAAATCGAACACATTAGACGGCTTCACGTCTTGGTGAGCGATGTTCTTGAAATGGAGCTGCCGAATGGCGACCGCAACATTGTGCATCACGCGAAGAGACATCCATGGTGGAAGTTTGCGCATCCGCACGACTTGGTCTCGCAAGTCGCCGACCGCGCGCTCGAACACAAGGTATGGGAACCCCTCGCCATCGGCGCCTCCGATCTGCAACACACCATCCGCTATTGCGTGTGCAACCCGGCTTAAGCGTTCGGCGGCGCATGAGCGAGCAATCTCCGATTCATAGTTGAACCGCTGGATCCGGACCTCAAGGTCCTTCAGCGGTTCGGGCAGAGCACGATTGAGCCGAATGTCGAGCACCTTGACGAACACCTCCTCGCCCGCGGTACTGCGCGCAATGAATCCATGCGAAAACGTGCCTCCGGTCCCGGCCGGATCTACTCGCCGTTCCGATACGATCTTCCAGCGCCCGTCGATGGTTTCGCCGATAAGCCTCTTCGCAACCCCGTTCATGGAAGCCACCTCATCAGTATCTGCGGACACCTCATGGGATTGCCACCTCGCCGGGATAAAGCTTCGGGAACCACCGCTCAAGGACGTCCTGTGGAAATCCCAAGCGCACCGGACCCTTTGGGGAGGTCGGGGTAAGTAGTCCCCGATCCAACAGAGCAGAAAGCGTGTCGCGGGCGCGCCTTTCCTGATATCCGGTGAGCTCGGCAGCTCGACCTCTCTCCATCTCGCCCGTCAGGAGCACCTCGCGCAATAGCCCCATGGCACCCTTCGGCAGCCGTCCGACCGTTATCTCATCGTCGACGTACAGCTTCATCCTACGCAACAGCTGCGCGGGTTGAAGGAGCGACTGCATGAACTCGACCTGATCGCGACAGATCTGTAGGAAAAACACGCAAAAGTCGCGCAGCCCCGCAAGAGAGCGGGCTCCCCGGCCATCGAACTCCCCTCGCCGTGGAGAATCGCCATTAGCAAGCGCCACACGATAATCATCCACGCGCCGTGCAAGGCCGCGCGCCACGGACCAGAGGCTGTTCCCCACGCCGGCCTCGCGGAGCATCGCATGCGACAACAGCCGTGCCACGCGCCCGTTGCCGTCCAGAAACGGGTGGATCCACAGGAGCCGGTGGTGCGCGGCCCCCGTCGCAATGATGCGCCGGATAGCAGAAAGATTTGGGGAGGCGTAGGCCTCCTCAAAACGATGCAGCAATTCAGAGAGGTTCTCCGGCGCGGGTGGAACATGTCGGCCAACCTTAACCGAAGCCCCGCGAAGCTCGCCCGGGACCACGCGAAGACGCTCGCCAGTGTCGGGATTGGTAACCCAAAGCAGATCATCCGGCAGGCGCCGGCAGAACTCCGAGTGCAGCCATCGCACATACGCTGTCGTCGCAGCACGTTCGCGCGGGGCTTCACCGAAGTCGATCATGCGCTGCACTTCGATATGCGCTCGCGCCTCATGCTGCAAAATGCGACGCTGTGGATCCCTTGAGTAATCGCTTGCCAACGCTCGCTCAATGTCACGCGGGTTCGTGTCGTGCCCCTCGATCAGATTGCTGTAGTAGCAGTTCATGCTGCGAATTAGGTCACCGACTGACTGGGCGACGAGTGGGGCGATTTGTGCTGACAGCTGGGCTGAGCTCGCAATGACGGTTGCCGCGAGGTCTTCTAGCTCGCGGTCTTCCCCCAGGGGTAGCATTGGTTCGATGACGCTGATGTCGTAGACTTTCACTTAATTTGCCGATGTATAAATCACAAATTTCATAATAAAATCAATGTAATACGTTATTTGCGCCCGTAACATTGCCGATATTGTTGCCGATCTGTATGCCGATCTGCAAGCGACGGCTCGCCCCCCCTGTTCGGGCTCATTGCGTCAGAGCTTGAACTCGGGCTGTGTGGGTCCGGAGACCCTTCCCAACCTGGTGAGCGAGTGCTTCCTTATTTGGCAGGGGCGGCGGCATAGTTTCCGCGAACCGCCGCACGAGTCCGGCGAGTTGTGGGCTCCCGTCTCGGTCCAGGACGTCTGCCAGGCCGCGCCACCCGGCCAGCACGTCCCTGCGGGTCTCAAGCAGGACCCGGCGACCCAGGTCAGGTTTGAGTCCGCCCGTCGTGAGCTCCCGGGCAACTGCTTCGGCACGTACTCGTATGTACGTCGACTGCCCGCGAAGAAGCATCGCGCGGTGAACGCCGTCCCTCAAAGTCGCCCGGGTCACCGCGGCGTGGACCGAAGGCGCGAAGGAGTCGGACATCGAGGCAATCAGGGCGCGCGATGGAGTCGCGTTCCAGAGAAGTGGCTTTGCCGAGGGTCGCTGCCGAGGAACCTCCTCAGTCCGCCGCGGACACCAACACCGATCCCCTGGAAGCCACCAGAGCACCCGAGGCCGGGCGTAGCGTGCGGAACCAAAAGGAAAAATACTGGCGGAGAGCGAGAGAGAGAGAGAGAGAGAGAGGGGATTCGAACCCTCGAAGGGCTTTTGACCCTTACACCCAGGGCCGTCCAGTAACGTGAGTCGCTGACAGCGCTTCCAATCTTACCGTATCATTACCGTATGGGCCGGTGATTACCGTACCTTACCACCATAACTCATTGATTTTATGGTGGAAAGGGAGGGACTCGAACCCTCGACCCCGGCATTATGAGGACAATGCTCGGTAAGAAAGCCCAATAGATTTAGACACTTGGCATTCGCCATCCGGCTCACATGTCCGTTTGTGGCCCTTTGAAGTACCAGCACTTACGGAATGCGGCCGCGAACTTTCCGTCAAGGTGCCAGCTTGCTGCGGCTCAAGTTGCTTTCCGCAGTTGCTCTACGTCCTCCGTCTTCAAGAGCACAGTTTCCGGCTCTTCAACCGGCCACGAGAGATATTTGATCTTCATCATTCGCTCGATCTCCGAGCGGCCAAGATGAAAGCTCGCGAGCCGCCCCTCCTTGTCCTTTCCATTTGCGCCGAGATGATCCTCCAACGCCTCCCGGCTCACTGCACACTGCACTGGATGGCCCAGCGCCTCTCCCCAGAAACTAACCACTTCGCGACTGAAGTCGTAACGCGCACGCGAGTCGGGAAATGTGAGATCTATGCCGGGCAGGAACTCCCGAGGCCGCGTCACTACCCTCAGCAATAAATCGCGAGCACTCGGGGGCAATTGCTTCATGCCGCCCAGCAACAGTATCCGCCATTGTGGCCCGCGCTCATATGCCTCCTCCCAGGCCGCCCGCAAGTCCTCTGGGCGCCTTTCCGTCAACGCTACGATCAATGCGCCCGCTTGAGCAATGTCCTTGTCTCGCTTTGCCACACCGGGTGGACGCTCCAGCGCAAGGATCAGCTTGTGCACGGCAAACCGCTCTGGAGCAGGAACGTAAACAAGGATGCCGGAACCATGCAGCATCACAGCCTTGACAGGTTCGTGAATGAGGAAATCCAAATATCGCAGCGGCTGCGCATCAGTCTTGAGTGCAGGGAGGCTTTGAGGACGGTCGGTATCAGGTCCCTCGTTCGGAGTCACGAAGTCCACACGCAGGCGACCTTTACCGATGTAGCTGGTTGTATAGCGATTACCAGCGGTATGCGGAATCTCTCGAAAGGTCTTATCCACGCCCTGCAGGACTTCGAGCATCGGCGGTGTTTGATCTTCTACAGCAACCGAGATACTGGTGAATTGCGCAATATCCACGTCACTGGTTTGTAGCAATGAGTTGGATAGCTTGACCCCGAGAATGGCGGGATAGCTTTGGTAGGCCACGGTGCCCACCAGGACACTCCGTAGACGAAAGACACCCGCTCGAGCCAATGCTGTCACGATGTCGCCTATCGGTGCGATCGGGGCGGGGAGACCGAAGGATCTCGTGAGGGCAGTGACCATCGCGCGACGCTCCTTCTCATCATCACGAGTCTGCCGGTGATGCTCGATTCGTTCGAGGAGTTCCGGTGTTTCTGGGCCAACGTATCGTTGGACTCGACCGTGAGCCGTCGAGGTCTGGAAGTACCAATAGCGCCGATCCTTGATGGTTTTGGGGCTGAAGGTACCGTCTTCTGGAAACGCCTCGCTAAAGGAGTTCGCTTCGCAGCGCTCCAGCAGTTCGGCATAGGTAGTTTGACCGACGAGCGAGATGGCAGGCATGGGCCACCAAGGTTATACGCAAATTTCGAAGTGAGTATATATCTGTTATCTGCATTTTTCCAGTTGCGTATAACCACAAGACGCGATCGCGGGAAGCCTGCATCGATACCTCTGCAAAATTTCCGCTAAGCGGCCCCGGCACAGCAAATGCCATGCTCGAAATAATTCATCTTAACCATCTGATTTAATTGGTGGAAAGGGAGGGACTCGAACCCTCGACCCCGGCATTATGAGCCGGCCACTTGGCTCGAACTAGACTTTAAATTCGTGTGCTTCCGGCAAGGGTGCGTGAACCCGACGGCGGCTGAGCGGTAGCGTGTTCCTCACTCGCATTGGGCGAGGCGGAGGGCACATTCATGCAATCAGTGGGGATATCCGCGGAGCAGCTGGGGATCGAGGGGCTGCGGGATCGGATCGAGGGCTGGCGACAGAGTTCGCCGAAGAGCCGGAACATGCCGGAGGAGCTGTGGAAGGAGGCGAGCACGGCGGCGAGGCGCCTTGGCGCGTGCCGGGTGGCGCGGGCGCTGGGAGTGAAGTACGAGACGCTTAAGCAGCGTGTCCTGGCGAGCGGCGCAGTGGGGGTTCGAGGCGAGGCGACAGTGCCGAGCGGCACGCAGTTCATCGAGCTCACGGGGCTTTCCGGCCTGAGCCACACGGGCGCCGATGAGGCGGTAGTCGAGCTGGCTGCTGCCGATGGGGCGAGACTGACGATCCGGCTGAAGGGAGCGGGGCTTGATGTGGCGGCGTTGGTCAGCGCGTTCCGGGGGCGGCCATGATCCAGATCACCCCACAGATGCGTGTGTTGGTGGCGGTCGAGCCGGTAGACTTCCGCCGCGGGATCGACGGCCTGGGCCAGGTATGCCGAGCGGCGTTGTCGGCCGACCCGATGGACGGCACGATGTTTGTTTTCCGCTCGCGCTCGGCGAAGTCGATCAAGCTGTTGGTTTATGACGGCCAGGGCTTCTGGATGGCGCAAAAACGCCTGTCCCAGGGCCGTTTTCGCCATTGGCCGACGGCCGCCGGAGCGGTGAGCCGGGAGCTGCTGGCGCACGAGTTCACTGCCCTGATCTGGGGCGGCAACCCTTCCTCGGCCCAGGCGGCACCGATCTGGCGCCGCATCCCTTTGACCGCACCGCAGGCCAGGGCGGGCGCCTGAGGCTCACGCTGGCGGGCCCGTACTGCCTTCCAGGTCCGCCAGCGTCGCCTGGTAATTCCACGGCATCCACTGCTCGGGGCGCTCGGCGAGCTGCTCGCTGTGGCGCAGCAAAGCGACGAGGTAGTCGAACGGGGCGATGCCGTTGAGCTCGGCGGTATAGATCAGGCTCATGAAGATGTCGCCGACCCGGGCGCCGTTGAGCGTGCGGTAGAAGAGCGAGTTCTTGCGATGCAGGATCGCCTTCTTCAGCGCTTGCTCGCAGATGTTGTTGTCGAGGGGCACCCCCGCCACGCGCAAAAACAGCGTCAAGGCATCCCACCTCTTTTGCAGGTACCCGATCGCCTCCCCGAGCCGGGAGTTCGGCTCGATGCGGTGCTCGGTGAGTTGCCGCCCCATCCACTCCTTAAGCGCGGCCATCCTCGGTGCACTTTCGGCCTGGTGTAATCGCAGTCGCTGCTCGGGACTGAAGTTTTCTTTGGACGCCCGTGCATCCGTCTTGTAGACCTCCCGGAGTGTCTCGAGCACGAAGCGCACTTCTTCGGGGAAAAGCTCAACGAGCTCGACAAACTTTCTGCGGCCGTGCGCATTGCAGTTCGACAGCAGCGTCTCGAACCCCTCCGCGGTATTGCTCGATGACCCGTCGCACATCTGGATCGGCATCGGCAGTTTTGCAGCGCGGCGCTCGAGAACGGCGGCGAGGTTCTCGCCCGCGTGTCGCACGCCGGTAAAAAACAGCGCGATCTTCCTTCCCTCGCCCGTGGCCACGATGCCGGAGGTGAACACTCCCGTGCGGCCCTCGGCAGCATCCGCGCCCAGGGCCGCGGCGCGCTGTTCTGTGCTCAGCTGCAACACCTTCATCGTCGTGTCGTCGTTGTACACCACGGTGCCTTGAGCGGCCTGACGGATCAGTTCCTCGTGTCCCGGAGCGAGCTTCGGCGCGCCGCCCTTGACCAGATCCCACTGCGTCGCCGCCGGTAGCGGGATGCGCATTGCCGTCTGCAGCTGCTCGATGCGATTGAAGGGCAGCCCCGTGCCGTACCTCAGCAGTCCCACCATACCGGTCGCGCTCGCATCATACTTCTCGCTCCCGAGCCCGGGTGGCGCCGCAGCGGTGTACACCTCCCCGCACAGATTGCAGCGCAGCCGATCGCACGCATATACCCGCGCCCCAAGCGGCGCCATGCCTGTGATGCGCACCAGCACGGAGGGCGATGCCAATGGATAGACCTTGCCATGTTGGCAGCCGGGGCAGGCGTTCCCGCCAGCAAGATGAGTATGCGGCACGTGGATGTGCTCGGCGCCCGAGTAGGCGGCGGCGCCGTTGCGCCCGTGGCCCGGGGGCTTCTTGCGAGCCGCTGCAGTCCCCGAGGCGCTATCTGCGCCACCCTGCGGGGCTTGCTCCTCGCCGAGCACCTGCTCGGTCTTCTCCGTCTTCTCTCCAAAGAGCATCCGGCGCAGCCGCTCGACCGAGGTCTTCTTCGATTGCAGCTCCGCGATCAGCTCCACGACGATCTGCGCCGTGGAGGCGAGCGTGGCCATCGCCCTCGTCAGCTTCGCGTGATCCTCGGCGCTCAACGCCGGCTTTGCGCGCTCGAGGATCGCCGAGAGTTCCTCAAGGTTCACCTGCATCGTCGGCGGCGTGCCGACCGGGGCACGGCCTCGTGGCTTGTGCCCCTTGCGACTCATGAGAGCAGCCGCTCGCGGAAGTCCACCACCAACGGCAACCCAAGCACGTCCTTCAATGTGCGGTTCGGCCGATGCGTCAGATCATCCTTGCCACGACCCTGCGTGCGCCCGAGCAGCACCCAGTTCGCCGCCCGATAGCAGGTCCCTCGATGGCGCGTGGTATCGACGAAGGTCTCGGCGAAGTGCACCGCATGCCCGTACACCTTCTCCCACTCAGCAGATAACATCCGCGTCATCCGGGAAAGCAGGTGCGAAGCCAGGTGCGGCACCGACACCCACGGCAGGACCAGAAAGCGCGTGTTGTAAGCGAGGAAGCGGATGTTGCGCTGACGTACCTGCGGATGCCACCCGAGGTACCGATCGCGCGGTCCCAGGTGCCGCGCCGCCGAACTCCACGCAAAGAGGGCCACCGGTCTCGCACCGGCGTACACCATGAACTTCAGCTGCTCGCCGACCGGCTGGCTGTAGCCGAGGTAGTGATGGCTCTCGAGCAGACTGTTGAAGCAGCGCTCCTCAGCACTGCGGCGCACCTGGCGGAACTCAAGCGCCCCAAGCTCGCGTAAGCTTCCCGACACGGACGTGCGGTCCACCTCCACCGGCCCCGGCCGCCCCCGCACCGCCAGCGGGTTCTTCGGCCGCATCCTCACCGCCGGTAGCTCGATGTATCCAGCCCGGGCCAACGCCAGCATCAGCCCTCGGGCCACCATGTCCCGCAGCGCCCCGTTCCGCTGCCGCCAGTCCCAGGCCTCGCACAACCGCTGCGACAGCCGCCGCCGGCTCTCGCCGGCATGGGCCGCAATCAGCTCGCGGATGAAGTGAACGTCGGCCGCCGTGACCGAGCGGCCGCGGTATCGAAGCAGAGCCTCCATGCCCTCGCACGGTAGCGCAAGCCGAGCTGGAACGCAAGCGGCCCTGATCTACGGCGTGCCGAGCGGCCCCGGCCTACGCACCCTCACCGGAAGGACACTTAAATTCAACAACTTAGCCTAAGGGCGCCCGTTGCGATTGGCATGACGAAGCACAACCGAGCATCACCAACTCCCGCAAGATTCCCGCAACGCCACAAAGCGCGAATGACACGCTTTCTCCCAGACAGTAGCTCATACCAAGCTCTCCATTCCGGCTATTGGCCTCGTGGACATACTGTGATCGGCACTTCCGAGCCGCGATCGGCTGAGCCTGCAGGGCGGGCAGAGGGCGACAGTGTGGTTTCGACGCCTCTCCGCCGCTCGGACTAGCACCTCGGGCACGAATCGACGCCCTTACCTGCACGCTCACCGCGTAATAGACAGATCCTACTTCATTAGAACAGCGTGGCGGCGGTGAGTCTAGGGCCATTGTGAGGCCCAGGATCGCGAAAAGAGCCAGTTGCCGCGCAAACGAAACACTGACTCCCAGACAGGTAAGCACTTCTCCAAGTGCCCACAGCAAGCCTTCGCCAAGTGCACAATTTCCTCCGATTGGACCTACGTAGACCTTTTCGTGCCCGCGGCTAAGCTCTATCTCGAGGCCGATCCACGGGCCACCGGCGAACCCTGCGTGCAGCCTGCTCCCACGCATCTTTGCGAGCGTCCCAGGTCGCGATCAGCTGCTTTAATTCCGACTGGCGGTTTCGTTCTTCTGCCAACCCCGCGAGCCATGGTCGATTACGCAGCCCGTAAGCAGTTTGTCCGGGTCGCCCTCCCTTTGCCTTATCCTGTAGAAAGTTCCGATAGCTCCCTTTGTAGATGTCCAGTCGCTGCATCTCCCGCCATTCCGCTTTTTTTGATGGTGCGGCGAAGCGACCGAAGTATCCGCTCACCAGTTCTTCAACCAAGGCGCGGAGGGGTTCACCGGCTTGAAGCCAAGCTTCTCGCGCTGAATTTTCTTCGGCGGCTTCGCGTCTCGACACGAGAGCGACGCCCGTATTTTCAAGGATCCAGTCGGCCTCGCATGACTCACAGCTGAGCTCGTACGAGATATCGGCCGAGCTCCACGGATTGTCCTGCGTGGTCACGTGCTTTAGGATCTTCCCGCAGCCGCACGGACATACGTTTGCATCGAGAGTCACCGTTTCCGAGGTACTCATAGACCGCGAACGCCCTTAAACCGTGGGCCAAATCGCCGCGATATCGGCCAGCACAGAGTCGACTGAACTCATGAGTGTCGCCGTGCCCGCACTCGCATTCACAAGAACCGACCGCCGGACATCAAGAGCGCCGAGCACCGCTGAGCGCGCGAAAGTGCCAATCACTTGAGTCATCAACGCGCCGATCAATTCCGCTTGGTAGACCGGCAAGGGATCGATATTCAAGTGCAGTTTGATGACATGCGGAGAGCCGTCTATCTCGAGCCCCAGTTCTGGGTTTACGCTGATGTCGAACCCGTGCTTAGAATACTTACCTTTCGGCGGGTCGAACCACTTGAGTGTATGAGTACCCCACCACGCGTCGTACCCGGCAACCGCCATCGGGTAGTTTGCCAACTTGCGTTTGTCACCGACCCCGAGCAACACTCCCTTCAATGCACTCTTCGACGTGCCTGACTTGTGCGTCGTTATTATTCGCTGGCGAAGAGGTTTGTAGAAGTCAGTGGCGGGAGAGTATTTGTCGGCGTGCTTGATATTCCGAATCTTCGTGACGCGAGGGTTCCCGGTCTTGCTGGCCACATCGAGGAAGTCGCGCAATGATAAGTAGATCACGACGCGAATTCCCTGGCTGAGCACACGACAGCATTTGGATCAGCGGCTACTAGCCGAGAACGTTTAGCTTCCATGGTGACCTCATGTCGACAACAGAGAAATGGTGCGCCGAGCGCTAACGCATCGGCAGCGACACCGATCACAGTTGCTGCATATTTTAACTCAATGAGTCCTAGTGCTTGCTAGCTATCCTTCCAGGCCGATCAACCGCACAATCCAGCGCAACAAACTTCAGTTCGAGGCCCGGTGTCTTATGCCGGGCGTAAGGTTCGCGGTTACGCAATGGTGGGTCGCACTTTCAGAATCATTCCTAGAGTCATTACACTGTATGTGTTGCAGAATCCCTCCAGACGTACCTCGTGAATAATGCCATTATCGTCAGCCATTACATCGGTGCCTGCGATGACCGGTCCTCGCTTTCGGTTCGTCGCGTGCCGCCCGATTAGATCGAACACCTGAGCCGGTGTGATCCGTGAAAACCGAGTCCTGAATGCGGGCGATCTCGGAAAGTCCCGCCAAGGCTGACCGTCCCGCCCCTCCCCAATTTCCGGGTAGTGAGGATGCTGGCTGACCAAACCGAATACGGCGCTTGAGGGGTCCCGATCTTCCACCATTCTCCAGAAGGTAGAGGTCACGGTGTTTCCATATCTATCCTTTAGCAGCTTAATGCTTTCGAAGTTCAGTTGGCAGTCCCGCGCCTCGCCGCTGAAGCGGTCGCGAAGAAAAAGCAGCCGCCCCGCACCATAGTTTGCCTCCGCCTCGAGCTGCTCGTAGCACTCCTGGTCGAGTGTGGAGGTGTTATCGCCGAACAAGAACGTTTGATGCCACTCTGTAATCCCGTGGGTAATTTCGTGGCCCTGGATCCATCGGTGTTTCGGCTTGGGCACTGATTCGTCGATGAAGATGCGCTTTCCGTCCGGAACCCAAAGAGCGGATAACTTCGCCTTACGCAGAGCATCCAGGGCAAGAGCTGGCCTCGCAGCCAGCTGCTTGCCCGCCATCCTTATGCGATGTGCGAATTCCGCGAGGGCGCCAACATCATCCGCGCGGTAATAGTTAAGGTCCAATTTGAGCAGTGCAAATACCGGCTCAAGACGAAGCGGCGGCTGTGGGTCGCCGAGGTCGCGAAGAATGCGCTCGATACGCTGATCAATTGCGCGAGCCTCATATTGGCCTATTTCTGCGGCCATTCGTCTTCGTTCTTCTTCTTCCGTGTTAGAAACGCGAGGTACTCATTGAGCGCATCACGCTCCACTTTGGAAAGTTTCGGTAGATCTTCAGAATGTGCGGCGAATTTCAGGGTCGCATCCTGAAATGTTGGGTCCTCTTCAATCTTTAGCCCTGCAAGCTTCGCCAGCTCATCCTCCGGAACAGAGAAAAGCCTAGCGAGCTGAACAACTGTACGAGGCCGAGGCTTATACCCTTCCTCCTGTTCGATGCGAATGAGTTCAGTCAATTCTACTTCTGCTTTCCTCGCCACAGCCTCAAGGCTGAGTCCGTCGCGACGACGTAGCATTCGAATGAATTTTCCTAATGCTCCCTTGAAAGGAACCACCTCGGCTTGATGGCCAGCCACGCGTACGTCAGGCGACAGTGGTCCCATTTTCACCAGCACTTCGACAGGTACACCCGCTGAGCATTCCTCGTTCTCTATTCTGTTCAGTTGCCGTTTCGACCATTCATAGTCGACGTGCATTTTCATTCTCATCACTCTCCTTTCTCGAATTAGGGGCTACATTGCCAAGAAACGTGCTGCTTGATCAGCTGTCATTTCGAAGTAACGCAACCGTTGATATTCCTCGTCGATTCCGAGGTCCGCCATACCACAGAAATCCCGATACCACTCTTCGGACTGCGGCAATGAGTGCAATCCGATGCGACCATTGAACTCTTGCTCGATACTCAAGCTCACCGCCGTAGCAAGCAGGATGGCACCCACCCCCTTGTAAAGCGGCGTCGGAGTGAATAGCGGCCTATTCCAGGGTGCTGTATGCAGAAACTCGACATAGACCAAATGCTGGTTCCGCTGCGAGTCTTCTCGCGCGATATGCACCAGAGAACACAGCATGAGGCCCTGTGTTCTGCCGCTGCATTCCAGAGCGAAACTCTGATAATCCAACCGACCGCTAAACACGTCGGCCTTTCGCTGCCAATCCCAACCCCAGTCCTCAAGGCTCGCCACGGAAGCAGGTGTACCACGTGGAAGCGTGCGTAGCCGCTGATGTATGGCCGGCTTCCAGTGCTGGTCGAAGTCGGCGATGTGCCGCGCGTCGACCGGCGAGAATAGCTCAGCATCTTCCGTCTGCCCGGTCTGGCGATTTTTGAGCGCGTAGACTCCAAGCCTCTCGCTCACAAAACGACAAGCTCCGCCTTGTCTTTCGAGAGCGGATTTTCGAAAAAGATCTTCTCGCCGCGCTCTAGGCGAGCATCAACTGATTGGTAGAGCCGCAACGCTTGCCGCAGCAGCGCGGTTTTCGAAAGACCTTTGCGCTCCGCCAGCGCATCGAGAACCACCATCTCGGGTTCGCTCAAATTCAAGGTCATGGTTCTTCGATCCACTTTCATTCTCCGTACTATACACGGAAAATATATAAATATTAGCTACCATATTTCAAGATTTATGGGCGCATTTTCTAGCTTTTTTGCAGATCTGCGCTGTTATTCGCCGCTAGCGCCGGGCTAATGGAAAGCAGCCGCCATTGACAAGCTAATAAATAGCTATATTATAGCTATTTACTATATAGCCATGAGGAGCATTAGCATGCCCGAGCAGGACAAGCACGAGAAGACGGTAACGATCGTGGTAGACGGTACGCCTCACCAGGTCCCCAAGAACGAGTACATCACCTACGCGGAGGTGGTGACGCTCGCCTACCCCGACTATCCACAGCATCCGGAAATCACGTACTCCGTGACTTACACGCGTGGGCACCACGAGAAGCCGGAGGGAATCCTAAATCCAGGCGAGAGCGTCAAGGTGAAAGAAGGAATGTCGTTCCGTGTTAATCGAACTGGCCAGTCATAACGCGGACATCCAGCAGCTACTGGATAAGGGCTACGCCTTGAGGATCGATGGCGCGCACCTCGTGGTGCGCGACATCCCCTACCTCGACGGCGACCGCACGCTCAGGTGGGGGGCGTTCGTCGCGAAGCTGGTGTTCACCGACCGCATCCACGTTCGGCAGGACGATCATCAGGTCTACTTCGCTGGCGGTATTCCCTGCGGATTGGATGGGCGGCCGATCCCGAACCTCGCCGGCGGCCCCTGCACGATTACACTTACCAAGACTGACGTCATGGTCCAGAGGTCCTTCTCCAATAAGCCCCCGGGTGGCTTTGCGAACTTCTTCGACAAGATCGAGCACTACGTCACGTTGATCTCAGGTCCCGCGATCGCCCTCCACGGCGCTAACGTGCTCACGTTCCGCATCGACACGGAGGTCATCGGGGAGTCCGTCTTCAAGTTCCACGACACACTCACAAGTCGCGCCGAGATCGGCGACCTTGCGGCCCTATTCAGGGATGAGGTGGTTGCTGTCATCGGCTTGGGCGGTACCGGCGCCTACGTGCTCGACTTCATGGTGAAGACGCCGGTGAAGGAAATCCGGGGATTCGATGGAGACTTCTACCACGTCCACAACGCCTTCCGCTCACCGGGACGGTTGGACGAGAGCGATCTAGGCAAGCATAAGACGGACGTCTACCAACAGCGCTACGAGAACTTTCGCGAGGGATTGTCCTTGTCAAAGAGATACGTCGATCGGTTCTCGGCGGCGGATCTGCAAGGGGTAACGTTCGCCTTTGTCTGCGTCGACAAAGGCTCCGCGCGTGCCGAGATTTTCGGCCTATTCGAGTCGCTGCGCATTCCCTTCATCGACTGCGGGTTGGGGCTCAACCGCAAGCAGGGGCCGCTCGCGGGCGCGCTTCGCGCCACGTATTACCCTGTCGAGAAAGCCGCAGAGCTGCGCGCCAGGCAGCTAGCCGAGGAAGTTGACGACCCCGATGATATCTACCGCAAGAACGTGCAGATTGCGGAACTCAATGCGTTGAATGCCTGTCTCGCGGTCATTCACTATAAGCAGGTGCGGGGTTTTTATGTGGACGAAGCCGCGTTCCAGCATCTGCTCCTAGACATTGCCAGCCTGCGCCTCTATGGAGATTCGTGGTGAATAGCATCGCGCTGCGGCGCGTCAAGTACCTGCCGCGCGAGCTCGCGCCAGGGATCCTCTACGTCTCCGAGGAGTTCGCTGTCGCCGGACACCTATGCGCCTGCGGCTGCGGTAACAAGATCATCACACCGCTCGGCCCGTCAGAGTGGACGTTCACCGAGCGCAACGGGCGCCCGACGTTGCACCCATCGGTCGGCAATTGGCAACTCCCCTGTCGTTCCCACTACATCATCGACGAGGGGCAGATTCACCGCGGGGACCGGTGGTCGGATGCGCAAGTTGCCGCGGGACGGCGCACCGAAGAACGCCGCCGCCAAGCGTATTATGCCTCGCGGGCGAAGCGTAACCTCTGGCAACGGTTGTGGAATTGGGCGCGCAATCTCCTTGGTATTTGATCACAAGGTGGCACAACACGCCACATGACACCCGACCACAGACTCTAGGAATCAGAGATCCCCCGCACTCGATGGCGGGTAATAAGCATGCCACTTCTCATGAAGTGGTTCCATTATTACCCACCACGAAGACCAGCGCCGCCACAACGGCGACATGCTCATGGCAGCTTTGAGATCGCGAGCTCTACTCAATCACTTCCATTGCGGACGAATGTGTCCACTGATGTTGACACTCAAATGTTCGCCTGAGGCATTTTCGATTCCAATCAGAGGAGATCTCACCATGCGTGCCATCATTGGTTCGACACTGCTCGCAAGCAAAATTGCCCACCCCACAGAAAAGCCCTTCGAGATCTACGACAGCCGACTTCCCGGCTTTACATTACGGGTACAGGCGAGCGGAGCCCGATCGTATTACGCACGGTTCGGCCGGAATCGCCGGGTAGTGGTGGGAAAAGTCGGAACGGTTTCACCGGAACAAGCGCGAGAACGCTGCCAGAAGGTCCTCGGCAATGTGGCGCATGGCCGCCATCCGTTGCACGGCCTCCGTGGAATAGACGGTATGACGCTTGGGATGTTCGTCGCCAATGCGTATACAACGTGGGTCAAAGCTAGCCGCCCGCGTACCGCTGTCGACACCCTCGAGAAGCTGTATCGGCACTTCAGGACCTGGTACCCAGAACCACTCACCGCCATTACGGTTGAACGCGTTGAGGCGTGGAAATCGCGACGCCTGAATGCCGGTCGCAGCGCCGCCACCGTCTTACGTGATCTCTTCACGCTTTCAAGCGTGCTCAGACACGCGGTCAACGCGGGCGAGCTCACAGAAAATCCTGTGCGGCGCGTCGCCAAGCCCCGCGTTGATCGCAGAGGCAAGGTGCGTTTCCTTGATCAGGCCGAAGAATCGCGGCTCCGAGATGCCCTGAAGGAGCGCGATTTGGAAATGCAAAATCGGCGCACCGTGGCGAATAATCGGCGGCAAACGCGGCACAAGCGGGTACTGCCTCCGCTGAAGCACTTTGGCGATCACCTGACGCCCGCCATACTCCTATCTATGAACACCGGACTGCGCCGTGGTGAGGCTCTCAAGTTGCGTTGGGGTTCCGTGGATTTCAACCGTCAGCTTCTCACCGTCGAGGGCCGGAATGCCAAGAATCATCAGACTCGGCACGTGCCGCTCAATGAGGAAGCCCTAAGTGTACTTCGACGATGGCGCGAACAGTCCGGCACCGGAATGAATGTCTTTGGTATCGCCACCGGATTTCGGACTTTCGGACGGCGTGGGAAAAGGTTCTCAAGCGAGCTTGCATCAGGCATTTTCGCTGGCATGATCTACGCCATCACTTTGCTTCGCGTCTGGTCCAGCAGGGCACTCCGCTGAATACCGTGCGTGATCTTCTGGGTCACAGCTCCGTCGGCATGTCCCTCCGCTATGCGCACCTTGCACCCGATCAGCGACGCGAAGCCGTCGCGAAGCTCAATGAGCGACCGCTTCTTGCGCTTTCGACGCACTTACAGTGGGAGCACTTCCCGCATCCGCCACACCCACCAACCCCGACACTTTGACCACGGCAAGGGGGCCTCCTGCTCCCAGAGTTCGTCCTGGAGCCGGAGGCTGCCCCACGGGACCCGGGCCAGCTTCCAACCAACTACGCCCTTTGGGGTGCGCTTATAAGCGCTGGCGAAAACCGCTGGATTCACTGATCGAGAACGGAAGTCGGCCGACTTTCTGCGCTTAGAGTGCGCTTACAGCCGGCGGGCAAATCCGCCGCCATTCGGTATCACCTTGATTTTATTGGTGGAAAGGGAGGGACTCGAACCCTCGACCCCGGCATTATGAGTGCCGTGCTCTAACCGGCTGAGCTACCTTTCCACTGTTCTTCGGAGCCGGACGCCACCCCTTTGAGATCGAGGGGAGGCGGCCCCAGGAGGGGGGCGCATTGTCCTTGGGGGGTACCGGCAGTGTCAACCCGCCCGCCCGGCCGGAACCGCCGGGCCCGCGAGACTCCGCATGGGCGTATCGCGGCACGCCATTCCCCCTGCCAACGGCCCGCCGCGATACTCCAGCCACGCCCAAGGAGAAGGTGTATACATTGCGGGCGGGGGCTCAAATGATAATTACACCCAAGTCCGGCGCAGGCGTATCCCGCTATCTGCGGCTCCACAGAGTACTTTCGCAGGCGCTGATGGAGGGGCGGTTCGGCGGGCGCGAGCCCTTGCCCAGCGAGCCGCAGCTCATGCGGGATTACGGCGTCTCGCGCTCCACTGTGCGCCGGGCGCTGGCGCGGTTGGAGGCGGAGGGCCGAATCGAGCGCAAGAGGGGCAGCGGGACCTTTGCCCGGGATCAAAAAGGAGAGGCTGCCGCCCACAGGGACCTCTCCCCCGTGCTCGATGCCACGGCGAGTGCCCCGGGTGCCGCCACCAGCCGGACGATCGCCTTCCAGCGCATCCCCACGCCCGCCTTCCTGGGCGGCGAGCGGTCCGGTTTCGGGCCCACTACCCTGCTCATCCGCCAGGTTCGCTACGTCGAGCGCGAGCCCATGGTGTTCGAGACGGCCTACCTGCCGGAGGCGATCGGCGGCGGACTGACGCGGCGGCAGCTGGATGCCGACCGCGGCGCCATCCTGACCGTGCTCAGCACACTCGGTCACCGCAGCGGCAGCGTGGAGCGGGAATTCGCCGCTCTTGCGGCCGATCCCCTGGCCGCCAACAGCCTCGGACTCGCTGTCGGCGCACCCGTTTTCAACGTGCGCACGCTGGCGCGCGATCCGCAGCACCGCACCCTGGCCTACGTCAACTGTTCGTACCGGCCCGATCGCTACGAGGCTCACACCACGATCGAGATCGGCGGCCCGAAACGGCACCGCGTCAAGAAGCGCAGCCGAGATACCTGATGGCCCCGGCACCCGGCTCGCGACGCATCAGGCCTCCCCCGACACGGGACGCGCAGCTCGCGAGCCGGCGGCTCGACAAGGGGGTCGCCAGGTACTACCGGCTCTACGAGTTACTTTCCACCGCGCTGCAGGACGGCACCATCGCGCCGGAAAGCGCTCTGCCCAGCGAGCCCGACCTGTGTGCCCGCCACGGGCTCTCCCGCACGACGGTGCGACGCGCCCTGGATCGCCTGGAACGCGAAGGCCGTATCGTCCGCAAGCGCGGCAGCGGAACGTACGCCCGACCGCAGCAGACCGTGCCGCGCTTGTGCCTCGAGCTTCACGCCCTTCCCGCAGCGCTGGCGGCGTTGGAATCCCGCACCAGCACGACGACGCTCCGTATCGCTCTGGCGCCCGTCCCTGCGGCTCTGCGGGCGATCGCCGCCGAAATCGGCGGCACCGCGCACCTCGTGCAACGCGTGCGATACACCCAGGGCGAGCCGCTGTCACTCACCACCACCTACCTGCCCGAGTCGATCGGCCGCGGCCTCCCTCGTCGGCTTCCCAGCCGGGCATCCGTGATGACGATGCTGGACCGCCTGGGACCGCCGACGGCCTCAGTCAGGTGCTCGGTGGGTGTGGCTCCGGCTGATGCCGAGGCCGCGCACGCACTCAAACTGCCGCTGGGCACGCCTCTTCTCAGAGTGCGGGCAGTCCTGGCCGACCACAACGGAGCGCTGCGCGCAGTGCTGGAGAGTCTCTGCAGGTCCGATCGCCTGCAGCTGACGATATTGGAGCGGACTTAGGGAAAGCGGATCTCGGCGGCCCGCGCGAGCAGTTCCTCGAAGTCCTCCACCGGCAAGGGCGGGCTGTGCAGATAGCCCTGCGACTGCTCGCATTCCAACTCCTTGAGCAACGCCAACTCCTCCTCGCGCTCGACGCCCTCCGCCACGGTACTGAGGTTGAACGCGCGCGCCAGCGAGACGATGGTGCCTACCACCGCCTGCGCGGTCTTATCGCCTGCGAGCCGGCTGATGAAGGAGCGATCGATCTTGAGCGTGTCGACCGGAAGCTCGGCGAGGCGGCTCAGCGACGAGTAGCCCGTCCCGAAGTCATCGATAGCGACCCGGACGCCCTCGCCGCGCATCGCCTGCAGCGTGCGACCGAGGAACACGGTGTCATCGAGGAGGGCTCCCTCGGTGATCTCGATGTCGATGCCACCCGCGCCCGTGGGGCCTCGTCCGGCCGCCGCGAAGAACCGGGCGCTGAACTGCGGGTCGCGCAGCTGCAGCGGCGAGACGTTGACGGCCAGCCGGATGGATTTCAGTCCCTGGCCGGCCCAGCGCTCCAAGTCGTGCGCCGCCTGTTGGATCACCCATTCGCCGACGTCGACGATGAGGCCGGTGGACTCGAGCACCGGCAGGAAGACCGCCGGGCTGACGACGCCGCCCTGCGGATCGTTCCAGCGCAGCAGGCCTTCCGCGCCGACCAGCTCGCCGGTCGCAATGCTGACCTTCGGTTGATAGTAAAGAGCGAACTGGTTGCCATCGAGGGCCGTGCGCAGCCGCCGCTCCAGTGCGAGACGGTCGGCCACCTCGGCGCTCAACTCCCGCCGGTAACGCAGAAACCGCTCACCGGTGTTGCGCGCCTTGTGCAGCGCCGCTTCGGCGTTCTGCAGCAGCGCCTCCGCGTCGGCGCCGTTTTCCGGATAGCGCGCCAGCCCCGCCCTCAGGGTCACCGGAATCTCGTGTCCGGCCACCGCGAGCGGCTTGCCGAAAGCCGCCGTGATGCGGTCATGGATGAGCCGCACCGCCTCCTCGTAGGAATCGCAATTCAACACCGCGGCGGCGAAGCTGCCGCCCTCCAGGTGTGCCAGCCACTCGCTCACGCCGAAATTGCACCTCAGGGCATCGGCCACGAACTGCACCACCCGATCCCCGACATGCCGGCCCAGGGAGTCGTTGATCGCCCCGAGGCGTTCCACGTCGAAGGCGACCACCACGACTTCCTGCTTGACGCCGGCGTGGCGCCCGAGAGAGCGCGCGAGCCGCTCGCAGAAGAGCGAGCGCTTGGCGAGACCGGTCAGCGGATCGAAATAAGAGAGGAACCTGACCGTGTCCTCCTTGTACAGGTACTGCAGCGCGAAGGAGAGGTTGGCGGCGACTTCCTGCAGCATCCGCACTTCCTCCTCGCCGAACATGCCCGCCTCACCGCCTCCCACGGTGAATGTCCCGACCGGCGTGTCGTCGATGAGGAGCGGAATCGAAGCGAGGGAGCGGATGGCGAGCGCATCGAGCGTGTCCGCGAACCGCCAGGGGCCGGCTACTCGCGTCACGTCATCGCAAACGGCCGTCTCACCGGTGCGCAGCGCCCGGCCGGTGATGCTCTCACCCACCTCGCTCCTGCCGGTGTCGTCCACTCTGAAGCTGAGCTCACTCTGGCGATCGTGGCCGGCGCCCGCCCAGGCGGCGCAGCGGGCAACTCGGGTGCGCGGCTCGATCAGCACCACGAACGCACAGATGTAGTTGCCCACCGCATGGGCGATCCGGCACGCTTCTTCGAGCAGCTTCGTGCGCTCGCGGACCCGTGCCACCGCGGTGTTGATTCCGGAGAGCATCTGCAGAACGCGGCTGAGGCGCGCAACACGCTCTTCCGCCTGATGCCGGGCGCGCCGCGATGCGGCTTCCGCCAAGGCGCGCTTGACGGCCGGAGCAAGCCGCGCGAGGTTGGTCTTCAGTACGTAATCGACGGCGCCGTGCTTGAGCGCCTCGATGGCGCGCTCCTCGCCGATCGTACCGGAGACAAAGATGAACGGAGTGTCCGGAACCTCCTGTGCGGCGATGGAAAGCGCCGACATGCCGTCGAATCGCGGCAGGGAGAAATCGGACAAAACGATATCCGGGCGCAGATCGCGCAGCCCCGCGCGGAATTCCGTCTCGCTCTCGACACACCGCCATGAGCAGTCGAGGCCGGCCGTCTCGAGAGCCCTGACGGCGAGCTCGGCTTCAGCGGCAGCGTCTTCCAGGATCAAAAGGCGAAGTGCCTGCTCCATTTCCTCGTACCCTCGCCGGACGAGATCGCACGATACGTAGGCTGGGCATTGCTGTCACCCTTCCACGTGACAGAATGCGACTTCCATGCCGTGACCCGCTTCTCAAACGTTGAAGCGGAAGTGCACCACGTCCCCTTCGCGCATGACGTATTCCTTGCCTTCCAACCGCAGCTTGCCGGCTTCGCGGGCACCGGCCTCGCCCCGCAACCCGACATAATCCTCGAAGGCTATCACTTCCGCGCGGATGAAGCCGCGCTCGAAGTCGGTGTGGATCACGCCGGCGGCCTGCGGGGCGCTCGCGCCCACGCCTACCGTCCAGGCCCGCACTTCCTTCGGTCCCGCGGTGAAGAAGGTCTGCAATCCCAACAGCCGGTAGGCGGCGCGGATGAGGCGATCGAGACCGGGCTCCGCGAGCTTCAGCTCAGCCAGGAACTGCGCACGGTCGGCTTCCTCGAGCTGCGCGATCTCTGCCTCGATGGCGGCGCAGACCGGAACCACTACCGCCCCCTCCTTTACTGCGCGCGCCTCGATGACGGCGAGGAACGGATTCCCCTCGAAGCCGTCCTCCGCGATGTTGGCCACATACATGACGGGCTTGGCGGTCAGCAGGTGCAGATCCCTGATGTCACGCCGCTCTTCCTCCGTCAGGCCGAGCGCCCGCACCGGCCGCACCTGGTCGAGCTGCGCTTTCACCCGCTCGAGCAGCGCGCGCCGCCGCAGCGCATCCTTGTCGCCGGCCTTGGACGCCTTCGCGGCGCGGTCCAGCGCCTTCTCCACGCTGCCAAGGTCCGCGAGCGCGAGCTCGGTATCGATGATCTCGATATCGGCGAGCGGATCGACCTTTCCCGCCACGTGAATGACGTCCGCGCTCTCGAAGGCGCGGACCACGTGCGCAATGGCGTCGACTTCACGGATGTGCGACAGAAACTGATTGCCGAGCCCCGCGCCCTCGGAAGCGCCCGCGACCAGGCCGGCGATATCGACCAGCTCCACGGCGGCCGGGATGACCTTCTCCGGATGCACGATATCGGCCAGCTGCTGCAGACGCGGATCCGGCACGGGGACCACGCCGACGTTGGGATCTATCGTGCAGAAAGGATAATTCTCGGCGGCGATCTGCGCCCTAGTAAGGGCGTTGAACAGCGTCGACTTGCCGACGTTCGGCAATCCGACGATGCCGCAGCGGATGGACATGAAACAGACTCCTGTGGGCGCCGCCGGTCTAGGCCGGGGGGCGTGGAGAGGGACCTGCGGCGCCTCTGGCGTGCAGACGATTCATTGCCTTCTGCGCGCCGTCGGTCAACATCACCGGGACGGCATCGGCGGCCGCGAGCACCGTCTCGCGGATGAGCGCGGCCTCCGCCGCCGGCGGGCGCCCCAGCACATAATTCAACACGGCATCGCGGTCGCCCGGGTGGCCGACGCCGATCCGCAGCCGCCAGAAATCATCGCCGAGCTGCGCGATGACGTCGCGCAGCCCGTTGTGGCCGCCGGCGCCGCCGCCTTCCTTCAGGCGCACCAGCCCGGGCGGGAAATCGATCTCATCGTGAGCCACGAGGATCGACTGCGGCGCAATGCGATAGAAGCCGGCGACGCTCCTGACGGACTGCCCGCTCAGGTTCATGTAGGTCATGGGCTTCAGCAGCCAGAGGTCCGCGCCAGCGATGCTGGCGCGCGCCAGCTCGCCCTGATGCCGCGACTCGTGGCGCAGGCTGACACCCGAGCGGCGGGCGAGCTCGTCTACGAGCTCGAAACCGGCGTTGTGTCGGGTGCGCGCATACGTGGGGCCCGGATTCCCGAGCCCCACGATGAGCGTGAGCGGCAGGCCCGCCATGCGCCGCCGTTATTTCTTGCCGCCCTCCTTCTTGGCCGGAGCGGCTTCCTTCTTCTCCTCGCCCTTCTTTGCCTCGGCTCCGGCCGGCGCCGCGCCGGCTGGGGCCGCACCGGCCGCGGCAGCTGGCGTCGCGCCTTCGACAGGTGTCGCGGCGGCAGCGGCCTCGGCAGCCACCGGCTCCGGCTCCGCCGCACGCGGGGCATGGATGGAGACGACCGCCGCGTTGCGGTGCGCGAGCTCCGGGATCGTGACCCCCGGCGGCAGCGGAATGTCGGCGAGGAACTTGGTGTCGTTCAGGCTCATCCCGGAGAGGTCGAGCTCGAGGAACTCCGGCAGGTCCTTCGGCAGGCAGCTCACCTCGACGTCGGCGCGCATGTGCGACACGATGCCGCCCTGGGTCTTCACGCCGGGACTGATGCTCTCACCCTTGAAATGGATCGGCAGGTGCAGGCGGATCGCCTCGTTCTCGATGACCCGCTGCAGGTCGACGTGCACGACGACGTTCCTGGCCGGGTGCATCTGCACGTCCTTGACGATCGCCTCCTGCGGGCTGCCATCGACCTTGATCTGCACGATCGAGGAGTAGAACCGCTCGTCGGCGATCATGGTGAGGAGGTTCTGCTGATCCAACACGAGCGGCTGCGCCTCCTTGTGGCCGCCGTAGAGAATGGCCGGCACCTTGCCGGAGCGACGCAGGCGGCGGCTCGCACCTTTGCCTTGCGCTCCGCGCGAGTCCGCGCCGAAGCTGAATGATATACGCATGATGTTCTCCAAACGTTGACTGACAACACGCCGGTGCTCGCGACCAAGCCCGGCGCAACCGAAAAAACTCAATCTACATACAGCGAGCTGACCGATTCCTCGTCGCGGATGCGGCGGATGGTCTCCGCGAGCAGCGCCGCCACCGACAGCTGGCGGATGCGGCTGCAGCCCCGCGCCGCGGCCGAGAGCGGGATCGTGTCGGTCACGACCAGCTCATCCAGCACCGAGCTCGAGATCCGCTGCACCGCTTCGCCGGAAAGCACGGCGTGCGTGATGTATGCGACCACTTTGGCGGCGCCCTCGTCCTTCAAGGCCTGTGCGGCATGACAGAGCGTGCCGGCCGTGTCGATCATGTCGTCGACGAGAACGCAGGTCTTGTCCTTGATGTCGCCGATGATGTTCATCACCTTCGACTCGTTGGGCCTCGGCCGGCGCTTGTCGATGATGGCGAGGTCCGCATCGTCGAGGCGCTTGGCGAATGCCCGTGCCCGCACTACGCCGCCGACGTCCGGCGACACGATGACCACGTTCCGATATGCCTGCTTCCACGCGTCTCCGAGCAGCGCCGGCGACGCGTACACGTTGTCGACCGGGATGTCGAAGAACCCCTGCACCTGGTCGGCATGCAGGTCGATGGTGAGCAGCCGGTTCACGCCGGCGCTCGAGATCATGTTGGCCACCAGCTTCGCCGTAATGGCCGAGCGCGTCGCCCGCGGCCGCCGATCCTGGCGCGAGTAGCCGAAGTACGGCACGACCGCGGTGATGCGCGCCGCCGAGGCGCGACGGCACGCGTCCACCATGACGAGCAGCTCCATCAGCGTGTCGTTGGCGGGCGGGCAAGTCGGCTGCACGATGAAGACGTCGCGGCCGCGCACGTTCTCCATCAGCTCGATGTTCACCTCACCGTCGCTGAAGCGGCCAACATACGCACGTCCGAGCGGCGTCTGCAGATGCCGCGCGATGTCAGTCGCCAGCGTCGGATTGGCGTTGCCGGCAAAAAGCGCCAGCGTGTCGCTCGTGGTCATAAAATCGTCGGGCCAACCGCCTCAAAATGAATGGCTGGGGTGGAAGGATTCGAACCTCCGAATGGCGGGATCAAAACCCGCTGCCTTACCACTTGGCGACACCCCAGCAACAACTAAGTCAGGGAAAGATGCGCCGGAGAGATATTAAGTCCCCGCGCCACGAAACTCGTCCACTCGTCCGGTACGCGCGCCGCGACGCGTTCCGCGTCGATGGCGCTCGCACAGGACGCGAAGATACAGGAGCCGGTCCCAGTCAGCCGTGCCGGCGCATATCGCGACAGCCAATCGAGCGCCGCCGCCACTTCGGGGCAGCGCGCCCGCACCACCGGCTCGCAGTCGTTGCGCCCCCCGGCCTCAAAAAAGGCGCGTATTGTGATGAGGGGGGAATTTCGTGTCAATTCAGGGCTCTGGAACACGTCCCGGGTGCTCACCCCGACGCCCGGATGGATGACCACGAACCAGCGCTCGGGAAGCTCGAGCGGCGTCAGCCGCTCCCCCACTCCTTCCGCCCAGGCTGAAAAACCCCTAACGAATACAGGCACATCCGCCCCTAGAGGCAGCCCCAGCCGGGCCAATTCCTCGATGCCGAGCCGGCACTCCCAGAGCCGATTGAGTGCCAGGAGGGTGGTGGCCGCATCGGAGCTACCGCCGCCCAGGCCGCCGCCCATGGGAATGCGCTTGCGCACCCGCAACGTCGCGCCGAGCCGGGTGCCCGAGGCTGCCTGCAGGGCGCGCGCCGCACGCACCACCAGGTCCGATTCCGGCGGCACGTCCGCCGGTCCCTCGGGGCGCTCGATCGCCCCGTCCTCGCGGACGGCAAGCGCCACGGTGTCGCAGAGGTCGATGAGCTGAAAGACGGTCTGCAGCTCATGGTAGCCGTCCGCGCGCCTGCCTGTGACATGAAGGAAGAGATTCAGCTTGGCCGGCGCCGGCCAGAGAGTCTCGCTCACAGCTGCCACCCGTCGACGACCATCCGCACCCGCACCTGCGCCCGGTGCAGGGTCAGCAGCCGGGGCAGCCACTCCGCCCCCACCGGCATGTACCCGGTGTAGTCGATCTGCCATCCGTCCTGCGTCAGCTGGGTGAGGCGCTGTTCGGAATCGAGCTGTACGGAGGCCGGCGCGCCGGGGTCCGGCACGCCGAGGACCCAATATCTCAAGCTGGTGAGCGGCGGCTCGAAGCCGAGCTTGTCCTCGAGCTCCGCGCGCGCATCAGCATCGCCCAGGCGCTTGCCGCGCGAAGTGACTACGCTCAGGCTTCCTCCCTCCGCGGTCACTTCGACGCCGCCCGCGCCGAGCGGTCCCGTCAGAGCGAGGCGCGTCACCGAGGCGGACTGGGTCCAGCGCAGCCCGGCGTTGAAGCCCTGTTTGCCCACGGCTACCGCGACACGCCCATTGAGACCGAAGCGGCTGAGATTCTGCAGCGACGGCCGGCGCACGCTCCATGCCACCGAGGGCGCCGAAGAGACGGGCACCGTCTGACAGCCGACGAGCGCCAAGACGAGGGCAAGACCGGCCAACACCGGGCCGGCCGGAAGGAGTCTCATGTCATTTCGCATTCGGGATGAAGCGGGCGACGACTTCGCGCAGCGACTTGGAATCGGGATTGCGCGCCAGCGCCTCCGCCCACACTTTGCGCGCGGCCTCCTGCCGGCCGGCCGCCCACAGCGCCTGGCCCCAGTGAGCGGCGATCTGCGCATCGTGACTGATGTCGTAGGCACGCTCGAGCGACGGCAGGGCGTCGGCCGCATCGCCGCGGCGGAAGCGCACCCAGCCCAGGCTGTCGAGCACGGCGGGATTGTCCGGCATCCGCTCGAGGGCGCGGCGGATCAGCGATTCGGCGCGCGGCAGCTCCATGTCATGATCGGCCAGCGTATAGCCGAGCGCATTCAACAGCGTGGGATCCTCAGGCCGCCGCCCGAGCAGGCGTTGCAGCGCCTGCACGGACTCGCTCACCTGCCCGGCCTCCTCCAGGATGACGGCGCGCTCGTATTCCAGCGCGGGGTGTTGCGGATGCGCCCGCAGGCCCGCATCGAGCAGCTTCAGCGCCGCATCCGCGCGGCCGTGGTCGCCGAGAAGCTGTGCTTCCGCGACGGTCAGATCGACGCCCTCCTCGGGATGCTGCCGCGCATACTCCTTGAGCAAAGTCAGAGCCGGGCCCGGTTCCGGATGATGCGAGGCCAGCAGCAGCGCCGCCGCCTTCTCCCGCGCCTGCAGCCCGAGCGAGGAATCCGCGAGCTTGCCGTAACCGGCGAGCGCCGCGGCGACATCGCCCTCCCGTGCCGCGATGTCCGACAGGTACATCAGGGTGCTCTCGTCGGCCTCGCCCTTTTCGGCGAGATCGGCGAACCGTTGCTGCGCCTCCTGCAGGTCGCCGGAATCGTAGGCCAGCACCGCGAGGCGCCGGTCGACTTCCGCTCGCGGCGCATCGGCGGCGCGCAGGCGCTCGAGCTCCTGGTGCGCATCCTCCACCCGGCCGAGATCCTGGTAGACCTCCGCCAGCTCGAACATGCCCCGCCGCGGCTCCTCGCGCATGAGGCCGCGCGCCGCGGCGATCGCCTTGTCCGGCTGACCCAACACGACGTAGGCCCGCGCGAGGAGGCGATTCGCCTGCAGGTTCTTCGGGCTCTCCTGGACGGCACGCAAGGCGTAGTGCTGCGCGCTGCGCGCATCGTAGGCCTCGAGCGCCAACTCCCCGAGAAGTGTCAGCCGAGCGGGCGAGGCGGCCGCGGTGTCGATCACCCCGTTCAGGGCCGCGAACACCTCCGGAGGATCGGACTCCTCGAGCAGGAGAGTGGTGAGATCGGCAAGGCCGCTATCGCCGCCGCTGGGTGCCGCGAGGTGGCCGCCGTTGTGACGGGCGGCCGCACTCGGCGCCGGCGGCGGCGGCGCGCTGAGGAAGGCCTTTACCGCCGCGCGGGCATCGGCAATGCGATAGAGCTTCAGGGCCAGGGTCGCGTACATGGCCTGAGCTTCCCGGCTTTGCGGCGCCAGGTCCCGCCAGCGTTGCACGGACGCCCACGCAGCGGGCAGGTCCTCGCAGGCGAGCCCGACCTCGCTTGCCCGTTGCGCCACCGGCGCCGAAGCGATCTGCGCCGCCTTGGCGTAGGTCTCGGCCGCCGTCTTGCAATCTCCGCGCTGCAGCGCGATTTCCGCGACGATAGTCAGGGCAGCGGCGTCGGGTTGCGGCGGCGCCGGCCTCTGCGGCACGGTCGCGCAACCTGCCGCGAGCGCTGCGCAGAAGGCGGCAAGGGAAATGCGGAAGGGATGAGTCAGGGGACGCACACTCGTCACTATAGAGCCTGCCCGCCGGGCGCGCATGGCCTACAATGCCGCGCCCCGAAAAGCTCCACATTATGAAGGAATCCATCCGTCAGCGGCTCGAGAAGCTCGCCGATCGCTTCGAGGAGATCGGCCGGCTGCTCGCCACCGCCGATATCGCCGGAGGGTCGCCGCAATTCCGGGACCTCTCCGTCGAGTACGCGCGCCTCGAGCCTCTCGCGCAGCGGCTGCGCAATTACCATGAGCTCGAGCGGGACCTCACCGTCGCGCGCGAGATGCTTGCCGATCCCGATGCCGGCATGCGCACGCTCGGCGCCGAGGAGGTCGAGCGACTGCAGTCGGGGCTCGCCGTCACCGAGTCACAGCTGCGCTCCCTCCTCCTCCCCAAGGACCCCCGCGATGACAAGGGCCTGTACCTTGAGGTGCGCGCCGGCACGGGGGGCGACGAGGCGGCTCTGTTCGCGGGCGACCTCTTTCGCATGTACGCGCGCTATGCCGAGTCCAAGGGCTTCTCGGTCGAGGTGCTGAGCGAGAGCCCGGGTGAGCATGGCGGCTACAAAGAGATCATCAGCCGCATCGCCGGCAACGGGGCGTTCTCACGCCTGAAGTTCGAGTCCGGCACGCACCGCGTGCAGCGGGTGCCGCAGACCGAGGCGCAGGGACGCATCCATACCTCGGCATGCACCGTGGCGATCCTGCCGGAGCTCGATGAGATCGAGGAAGTGGCGATCAACCCGGCGGACCTGCGGATCGATACTTACCGCTCCTCGGGCGCGGGCGGACAGCACGTCAACAAGACCGACTCGGCGGTACGCATCACTCACCTGCCGACGGGCATCGTGGTCGAGTGTCAGGACGAGCGCTCGCAGCACAAGAATCGCTCCCGTGCGATGAAGCTGCTGAGTGCCCGCCTGCTGGCCGCGGAGGAGGAGAAGCAGCGCAGCGCCCAGGCGCAGACGCGACGTCTGCAGGTCGGCAGCGGCGATCGCTCGGAGCGCATCCGTACCTACAACTTTCCGCAGGGCCGGATGACCGACCACCGCATCAATCTAACGCTCTACAAGCTGCAGCAGATCATGGACGGCAATCTCGACGAACTGCTGGATGCGCTGCAGCAGGAGCATCAGGCGGAGCTGCTCGCGGAGCTCGAGTAACTCAGGTTGCGATGCGGATGCGGCGGAACCAGGCCTCCGTGCCGTGGTGCTGCAGGGCGATGTGCCCCTCTTCCAGCCGGCCGAATTGCGGCCACTCGCGAAACTTGCTGCGCGCGATCCGCTCCTTCACTTCCTCGCTATCGAGGTCGTAACCGAGCACCTGCGTATCGTCGATCCAGTGCTCGACGCGGCTGCCCTGCACGATGACCCGCCCGCCGTGGTATGCGTTGGCGATGTCGCGCTGATCGTGCCACGGAGCGATGAGCCCGTAGAGCGCCCCGCACGAGGTGAGCGCGTTGGCGCCGTCCTGGTGATGCTCGTCGTCGAGAAGCTGCATCTCCGGTCCGGATTGCCATGAGTGCTCGAGCTCCTCGCCGACCCGATAGAGCACCCCCGAATTGCCGCCCCGCGGCAGCCGCCACTCGAAGCAGAGCGTGAAGTCGCGGAACCGCTCGCGCGTGATGAGATCCACGCGCGGACCCGCCGCCAGCGCGCGCAGCATATTGTCGTCCAAGGTCCAGCTTCCCTGTGGAAACTGCGCCTCGGAGTATCCCCGCCAGTCCGCGGCGATCAATTCGCGCTCGGCCATGGAGTTGGTTTCGCTTCCGGAAGAACCGTAGTCGCCTGCAATGCCCGTACCCGCCGATTATAGGCGGACGCGCGGCAATAGCGACCCGCTATTGGTTTTGTCTCACCTGCCGCAGGTACGCCGCGCCGCCGAGATTGCGCATCTGGCCCAGGATCCACTGCTGCTTCCAGGCCACGAAGCGCGACGGCCGGTCCACGTGCCAGTGCACCGGGTTCGGCAGCACGGCCGCGAGCAGCGCCGCCTGGCCGGAACTCAGGCGCGCGGCGGGCTCGTGATAGAATCGGCGGGCAGCCGCCTCGACGCCGTAGATGCCGCGGCCGAACTGCGCGACGTTGAGATAGACCTCCAGGATCCGCTCCTTCGGCCACGCCGCCTCGAGCAACACGGTGAAGTAGGCTTCGATGCCCTTGCGCACGAAGCTGCGGCCGGGCCAGAGAAAGAGGTTCCTCGCCACCTGCTGGGAGATCGTGCTCGCCCCGCGTAGCCGCTTGCCGCGCTCCGCCGCGCGCACCGCGCCGCGGATGGAGTGCAGATCGAACCCGTAGTTGATGGGGAAGGTCTGGTCCTCGGATGCGATCACCGCCATCGCCGCCTGCGGCGAGATGCGCTCGAGACTCACCCAATGGTACTCGGTGCTGTAACCCTTCTCGCCGCTGCGCAGCGCCTCCACGCGGGCCTCCAGCATGAATGCGCTGGTCACTGGCGGAATCCAGCGCAGCACCAGCACCGGCACCACCGTGAGGGCGAGCCACGCGAGGATCGCGAACAGCACCCAACGGCGGAGTCGTGCCAGTACCCCCTGAGCCATCGACGTCGATTACTTCGACTGCTGTTCCTGACGACTGGCGGAGACGATCACCACGTCCTCGAGCGGCGCGTCCTGATAACCCTGCCTGCGTCCCGTTTTGACCGCAGCAATCTTATCAATGACGTCCATCCCCTCCGTGACGCGTCCGAAGACGGCGTAGCCGAAATCGCGCGCGCTGTGATCGAGGAAGTCGTTGTCGGAAAGATTGACGAAGAATTGCGACGTGGCGCTGTCGACCTCGCTGGTGCGTGCCATGGAGAGCGTGCCGCGCTTGTTCTTCAGGCCGTTCTTCGCCTCGTTGCGGATGGGCTCGCGCGTGCGCTTGTTGCGAAACTGCGCATCGAGCCCCCCGCCCTGGATGACGAAGCCCGGTACGATGCGATGGAACATCGTACCGTCGAAATGCCGCTCATCGGCGTAGCGCAGGAAATTCTCCACGGTGATCGGTGCCTCCTTCGTGAACAGCTCCACCGTGAACGCGCCGTGCGAAGTCTCGAATCGAATCAGGGATGTATCGGCCATTGGCCCTCCGTCATGCGCTCGCGCCCAGCGAGATCGCGGTGCGAGCGTACTTGAGCGAAGCCGCGTGCCACAAGCGCGCCCGCGACCGCGGCGGCTTGCGCCGCGCCGTGCTCGAGCAACAGCCAGCCGCCGGGCTCCAGGTGATCCGGCGCATGGAGGACGATGGCGCACAAGGCCGCGAGGCCGTCCTGGGCCGCGACCAAGGCGAGCCGTGGCTCGCGCATCAGCTCCGGGGCGCGCAGCGCCGGGTCATCGGCCGCCACGTAAGGCGGATTGCTCAATAGCAGATGGAAGGTGCGTCCGCGCAGACAGGTCAGCCAGTCCCCCTGGAGCATCTCCACCCGCGGCAGACCGAGCGCCGCCGCATTGGCCCGCGCCACGGCGAGTGCTTCGGCCGAAACATCGGTGGCTACGATCTGCCACCGCGGCCTGGCGCTCGCGAGCGCCAGGGCGATTGCGCCCGAGCCGGTGCCCAGATCCGCGACGCGCGCATCGCCGTCCGAGTGAAGGGACAGTGCCCGCTCCACCAGCAGCTCCGTTTCCGGCCGCGGGACGAGAACGGCGGGGCTGATGCTGAGCTCCAGGGTCCAGAAACCCTTGCGCCCCAGGATGTACGCGACGGGCTCGCCGGCAGCGCGCCGCTCGATGAGAGCCAGAAAGCGCGCTGCAGCGCCGGCCGCCGGGACCTCCTCAGGATGAGATCGCAGCCGCGCGCGACCGACTTCCAAGGCATGAGCGAGAAGGAGCTCGGCATCGAGGGCGGGCGTCGCGCCCGGATCACGGGCGAGCAGCATCTCGCTCAGGCGCTGCGTGCCCGCGGCCAGCAGCGCAGCCACAGTCATGGTCGCCGATTGGATAGCAGTCGAACTCATCACGAAGCTAAGATGCCCGCATGCCGAATGCCCTCTACCCGCCGCTCAAGCCGCGCTCCTTCGGGGAGCTGCTCGATGCCGTGCTGCAGATTTTCCGCCTGTCGCTGCTCAAGTGCCTGCCGTATGCCACTCTGGCCATCATCGCCGGACAGCTGTCGACGCTCTACTACCTGTCGCGCGGCCGCGTGCCCGTCCTCGACAGCAACGACCCGGTCGGGGTCGCACTATACGGCGTGGGAAGTCTGATCGCGGTCATCCTCTGGGTGGCGATGCTGCTGCGCCAGTCCGGCATCGCTGCCGGCCGGCCGGTGACGGGCTCCGCCGACCTTCTCGACACACTGAAGCGGGCACCCGCCATTGCGGCCATCGCCCTGCTCGCCGGCGCAGCGGTGGCCGTATTCATGCTGCCTGCGCTCGCGCTCGCACCGCCGTATCGGATGGCGGGCATCGCCGTGATGCTCGCGCCCGCCGCCTATATCGCCATTGCCCTGTCGTTCTCGCTGCCGGCCCTGGTGCTCACGCGCAAGGGCGTGCTCGGGAGTCTCGCCTACAGTTTCAGACTCGTGCGCGGCAACTGGTGGCGCGTTGCTGCGATCTACCTCATCGGAATAGCGGCGATCTGGACGCTGTGCGTGCTCGTGGCCACGATTGCCGCCGTGGCGTTGTCCGACAATGGCGCCGACGATGCGGCAATTACGCGGGCGATCACCTCCGCCGCGGTGCTCGCCGTCGCCGCCATCGGCTTGACGTTCTACTCGGCGCTGACCCTGGCCCTCTTCGGCGACCTCGAAGTCCGCAGAATGACGGGCCGATCGCAGTAGGCTCAGCTCCCGTACCCGAGGTTGGCCGACAGCCATTTCTCGGCTTGCTCGATCGGCATCCCCTTGCGGCGCGCGTAATCCTGCACCTGGTCGCGGGCGATCATGCCCAGCGGGAAGTAATGCGCCTCCGGGTGCGACAGGTACCAGCCGCTCACCGCCGCCGTCGGATACATGGCGAACGATTCGGTCAGGCGGATGCCGGAACGACGCTCGACATCGAGCAGGCCCCAGAGCTTCTCCTTCTCCGTGTGATCGGGACAGGACGGGTAGCCCGGCGCGGGGCGGATACCGCGGTACTCCTCGCGGATGAGCTCATCGTTGGTGAGCGACTCCGCGCTCGCGTACCCCCAGAGCTCCCGCCGCACCCGCTCGTGGAAGTGCTCTGTCGCAGCCTCGGCGAAGCGGTCCGCCAGCGCTTTCAGCATGATGCTCGAATAGTCGTCGTGCGTGCGCGCGAATCGGGCGACGTGCTCCTCGATGCCGATGCCCGCCGTCACCGCGAATGCGCCGATGTAATCGCGCACGCCGCTCGACTTCGGGGCGATGTAATCCGCGAGGCATTCGTGCGCCTGGCCGGGCGGCTTGCCTTTCTGCTGGCGCAGGAACGAGAGCGTCACGAGCGGCTGCCCGCGCGCCTCGTCGGCGTAGACCTCCACATCATCTCCCACCGCGTTCGCCGGGAAGAGGCCGATCACCGCCCGCGCCTCCAGCCAGTTCTCGGCGATGAGCTGCTTCAACATGCGGCGCGCGTCGGCGTATAGGTTGCTCGCCGCCTCGCCGACCTTCGGATCGGAGAGGACGTCCGGGAATTTTCCGGTGAGCTCCCAGGCGTTGAAGAAGGGCATCCAGTCGATGTAGCCGAGCAGCTCCCCGAGGGGATATTTCTCGAAAGTACGCACGCCCGGGACGCGCGGAGCGACGGGTGCGTACGCGGTCCAGTCGATGCGGCGGCGGTTGGCCCTCGCCTGCGCGATGCTCACCTCCGGCGCCTTCACCTTCCTGCCGGCATGCTGCTCGCGCCGGCGCTCGTGCTCCTCGTTGACCTTCGCGACGAAGGCCTCGCGCTGCGTCGGATTGGCGAGCGTCTGACAGATGCCGACCGACCGCGACGCGTCTTTCACATAGACCACGGGGGAGCGGTACTGGGGCGCGATCTTCACGGACGTGTGGGCGGGCGAAGTGGTCGCACCGCCGATGAGCAGCGGCAGCTCGAATCCCTGCCGCTGCATCTCGCGCGCGACGCTCACCATCTCATCGAGCGAGGGAGTGATGAGCCCGGAGAGACCGATGTAGTCCGCGTTCTCGCGGCGGGCGGTCTCCAGGATCTTCTCGCAGGGCACCATGACGCCGAGGTCGATGACCTCGAAGTTGTTGCACTGCAAGACGACGCCGACGATGTTCTTGCCGATGTCGTGCACGTCGCCCTTTACGGTCGCCATCACGACGCGGCCGTTGGCTCGCCTGCCGCCGGAGGCTCCCTTGGACTTCTCGATGTAGGGGATGAGGTGCGCCACCGCGCGCTTCATGACACGCGCGCTCTTGACCACCTGCGGCAGGAACATTTTCCCGGCACCGAAAAGGTCGCCGACGATGTTCATGCCGTCCATCAGCGGCCCCTCGATGACCTGCAGCGGTTGCTCGTAAGCGAGCCGCGCCTCCTCGGTGTCTTCGATGACGAAATCATCGATGCCCTTCACCAGCGCATGTTCCAGGCGCTTGGCCACCGGGAGCGACCGCCACTCGAGATCCTCCTTGCGCTTCGCGCCGCCGTCGCTCTTGTAGCGCGCAGCAATCTCCAGCAGCCGCTCCGTCGCATCCTGTCGTCTGTTGAGGATTACATCCTCCACAACCTCGCGCAGCTCGGGCGCGATCTCCGCGTAGATCGCGAGCTGACCGGCGTTGACGATCCCCATGTCCATGCCGGCGGCGATGGCGTGATAGAGAAACACCGAGTGCATCGCCTCGCGCACCGCATCGTTGCCCCGGAAGGAGAACGAGACGTTACTGACGCCGCCGCTCACCAGCACGTGCGGCAGCAGGCTCTTGATGCTCCTGGTCGCCTCGATGAAGGCGAGCGCATAGCCGTTGTGCTCCTCGATGCCGGTCGCCACGGCGAAGATGTTGGGATCGAAGATGATATCCTCGGGCGGGAAGCCCATGCGCGTGAGCAGACCGTAGGCACGCTCGCAGATGGCCACGCGCCGCTCGACCGTATCGGCCTGGCCCTGCTCGTCGAACGCCATGACCACCGCCGCCGCGCCGTAGCGGCGCACCTTGCGCGCATGCTCGAGGAAAACCTGCTCGCCCTCCTTCAGACTGATGGAGTTGACGATACCCTTGCCCTGCAGGCACTTGAGTCCCGCCTCGAGCACGCTCCACTTGGAGGAGTCGAGCATCACCGGCACCCGAGCGATATCGGGCTCAGCGGCGATGAGGTTGAGGAAGCGCACCATCGCCGCCTCGGAATCTAGCATTCCCTCGTCCATGTTGATGTCGATCACCTGCGCGCCGCTCGCGACCTGCTGGCGCGCCACCTCGAGCGCTGCCGCGTAATCGCCCGCCTCGATGAGCTTGCGGAAGCGGGCGGAGCCCGTCACGTTGGTGCGCTCGCCGGCATTGACGAAGAGCGACTCCTCGTCGATCGCGACCGGCTCGAGACCGGCGAGCCGCGTCTTCACGGGAACCGCTGGAATGGCGCGCGGCGCGGACCGGCCGACCCCCTGATGCAGCAGGCGGATGTGCTCGGGTGTAGTTCCGCAGCAGCCGCCCAGGATGTTGACCAGACCCGAAGCCGCGAAATCCCGCAGGATCTCCGCGGTCTCTTCCGGCGCCTCGTCGTACTCTCCGAAGGCGTTCGGCAGGCCGGCGTTGGGGTAAGCGCAGACCCGCGTGTCCGCCACACGCGCCAGCTCCTGAACGTAGGGTCGGAGCTGACGGCCGCCCAACGCGCAGTTGAGACCCACCGCCAGAGGTCGCGCGTGGCGGATGGAATTCCAGAAGGCTTCCGCGGTCTGTCCCGAGAGAATCCGGCCGGAGGCATCGGTGATGGTGCCGGAGATGATGATGGGCACCTCGATGCCGGTCTCGTCGAAAAGCGCCAGCGCCGCGTAAATCGCCGCTTTGGCATTCAGCGTGTCGATTACGGTCTCGATGAGGAGGAGATCGACTCCACCGAGCACGAGCGCCCGCGCCGCATCGAGATAGGTTGCCGCGAGCGCATCGAACGAGGTGCTGCGGTATCCCGGGTCGTTCACGTCCGGCGACAGGGAGCCCATGCGGCTGGTCGGCCCCAGCGCCCCGGCCACGAAAGCCGGTCGCCCGGCCGAGCCGGCGTACTCGTCCGCGGCCGCGCGCGCAAGCCGCGCGGCGCGGTAATTGAGCTCCGGCACCAGCGCCTCCGTGCCATAGTCGGCCTGCGAGACCGAGTTGGAGTTGAAGGTGTTGGTTTCGATGATGTCGCAGCCGGCCTCGAGATACGCGCGGTGGATGCCGCCGATGACATCGGGCCGCGTGAGCGTCAGGATGTCATTGTTGCCCTTCAGATCGCGCCCGTGGTCGCGGAAGCGCTCGCCGCGGTAGCCGCGCTCGTCCAATTGATGCTGCTGCACCATGGTGCCCATGGCGCCGTCGAGGAACACGATGCGCTCATCGAGCAGGCGCTGCAGGCGCTCGATGCGCTCCTGACGCGCCGTCTCGTCGGGCGGCGCGACCGCGAAAGGCGCGGCCGCAAGGCGGGGCGCAGAAGAGTCCTTGCCGGCCGGAGTCGGGCGATCTGCCCTGGGAGCGGTGTGCCCGCAGCTACGCATATTTACGCTCCTACAGCTACGGGTGCAGCGGTCGGCTGTGTGACCGGACGCACTCCCAATGTGTGGCAGATGGCGAATGTCAGCTCAGCGCGGTTCAGAGTGTAGAAATGGAAGTCGCGCACACCGTACCGCTGCAGCGTATGCACCTGCTCGATGGCGACGCTGGCGGCGATGAGGCGCCTGGTCTCCGGGTCGTCGTCGAGGCCGCGGAACCGCTCCTCCAGCCAGTCCGGAATGCGAGTGCCGCAGCGGCCGGCCATGCGCACCACCTGCGGGAAGCGCGTGATCGGCAGGATGCCCGGGACGATGGGCGTCCGTATCCCGGCGCCGGCGCAACGATCGCGAAAGCGCAGGAAGGCTTCGATGTCATAGAAGAATTGCGTGATCGCGCGCGAGGCGCCGGCATCCAACTTGCGCTTGAGATTGTCGAGATCGAATTGCGCCGACGGCGCCTCGGGATGGACTTCCGGGTAGGCGGCGACGGAGATCTCGAAATCCGCCACGGACTTCAGGCCCGCAACCAGGTCCGCCGCGTAGGCAAAGCCATCCGGATGCGGCTCGTAGCGCGCTGCGCCCTTTGGCGGATCGCCACGCAGCGCGACGATGTGCCGAATCCCGTGATCCCAGTAGTTGCGCGCGATGTCCAGGATCTCACCGCGGCTCGCGCCCACGCAGGTGAGGTGCGGCGCGCCGGCGAGCGGGGTTTCCCGTTGGATACGAGTGACGAGCTGATGCGTGCGAGTGCGAGTGGAGCCGTCGGCGCCATAAGTCACGGAGACGAACCGCGGCGCGAGAGGCGCGAGGCGCTCCACAGAGCTCCACAGGATGGCTTCGACTGCCGCATCGGCGGGCGGGAAGAACTCGAAGGATACGTTCATCGCAGGCTCTCTCCTATGCCGCTCCGCTGCTCGCGAATCACCAAAGTCCTGGTTTTCTGCCGTCATGCCGCGCTCGCAGTACCGCGGGGGTGCTCCGCGGACGGCACGGCCACCGCCGCCAACACGTGTTGGCCGTCGGCCTCGATGGGACTCATGCGCTCGCACGTCAGGCCCGCCTCGCCGAGGATTCTGCGCAGCCGCGCCAGCGGATGCTCCACCACCCGCTCGCGGGGACTCTCGAGGGAGTCGTAGCGCTCGAAGAGCAGGATGCGTCCGGCCGGCGACAGCGCGCGCCGGCCCGCGGCGAGCAGCGCGCCGAGCGCCTCATCGGGAGTACCCAGTCGATCGAGCAGCACGGCGTCGAAAGTGTGTCCGAGCCGCGCGAGGTCCCGCGGCCCGAGCGCATCAGCGCCCGCAGCGAGGAGCACGCGGCACCGCAGGCCGGCACGCTCGGCCATCGCCCGCGCAAGCTGCGAAGAGCGCCGGGAATGGGCCAGCACGACGCACTCCGCACCCATGACGGCCGCGGTCTCGATCAGCTCCGGATGATCGGCGCCGACGAGCAGCACCGACCCTGCCGGGTCGATGGGCTCGGCGGACTCGAGGAAGCCCCGCAGCGCCCTGCCCAGGCGGGACGCCGCCGGTGCTCCTGCGTGCAGCCCTTCACTCTGCAGCCCGTGCGCCCGCTGCCGGTCGCGCGCCAGCAGGGGGTCCGCGCGATCGAGCTGCCCGAGCAGGCCCTGGACGAAGCCGGCGGCGGGTCCGCTGCGAGCCGAGCCGTAGTGCACCCATTGCCCCTGCCGCAGCCGCTCGATCAGACCCGCCTCCCCGAGAATCTTCAGGTGGCGCGATACCCGCGGCTCGCTCTGGCCCACGACCTGCGCAATGTCCGACACGCTGAGCTCCCGCGCAGCGCACAGGCAGAGCAGTCGCAGGCGCGTCGGCTCGCCGGCGGCTCGCAGCCAGGTCACCAGCAGATCGGAGGGGAGTGTGGACGCCATCGATATATAAAGACTTGCACAAATCTTTAATTACAGTGTACAGAGCGACGCCGATCAGCGCAACGCCAGCCTGTCGTTTCAGATGTGAGCCAATATCAGTGGATGGCGGACGAATTGCCACTCGGCTCAGGGCCATCATCGAAGAGAGCATCCACGTCGCCCTGATCGAAGCGGTAGGGCCGGTGACAGAACTCGCACGTGACGGTCACGGAGCCCTGCTCCCGAAGCACGTCGCGAACCTCTTCCGGGCCCAGCGCCCGCAGCAGGCTGGTCACCCGTCCCTGGCTGCAGCGGCACTCGAACTGCACGGGCGCGCCGCGGAAGAGCCGCATGTCATGGGCCGCGAAGCCACGGCCGAGCAGCTCCTCCACCGGGCACCGCAGCAGATCGTCGGTGCTCAACCGCTCGATGCCGCGCTCCGCCTGCTCCCAGATCTCCTGCATCTGCGCGTCGTCGGTGACGGCGTCTTCCGGCAGCTTCTGGACCAGTACCCCTGCACCGCGCTCACCGTCCGCCGCCAGCAGCACGCGCGTCGGGAGCTGCTCCGAGCGGGCAAAATAGGCCTCGAGAGAGCCGGCCAGTGAATCGCCGCTCAGCGGCACGATCCCCTGGTAGCGCATGTTCCGCTCGTCCGCTTCCACGGTCACGGCGAAGCGGCCCTCGCTGCCGACGAGGCGGCGAAAGGTGTCGCCGGCGCCCTCCGCGGCCCCGTTTGTCGACAGCTCCGCTACCGCGGCGGCGTCGAAACGCGCAACGGCGCGCAGCCGATAGTCGTGGGTGCACTGCGCAACGAGAAGGCTCACGGCCCCATTTCCCTGCAGCTGCAGCGTCAGCTGGCCGCGGAATTTCAGGGTGGCGGCGAGCAGCACCGAGGCGGCAACCGCCTGCCCGAGCAGCTCGCGCACGGGCTGCGGATAGTCCCGATGTGCGCGCAGCTCGCGCCAGGCGCCTTCCAGGCGGACCCAATGCCCGCGCACGGGGCGATTCTCGACGATGAAGCGACGAACCTCGTCGCGGGGAGTGGCTGAGGAATCCATGGCCCGAGAATGGGGCACGGACCCCGATTACTCAACCGGGAAGCTTCTTCTTGAGCAACTCGTTCAATTGAGCTGGATTGGCCTTGCCCTGTGTCGCCTTCATCACCTGCCCGACGAAGAAGCCGAAGAGCTTGTCCTTGCCGGCGCGGTAGTCGGCGAGCTGCCCCGGGTTCCTCGCCATCACCTCTTCGATGGCGCGTTCGATGGCGCCGGTGTCGGTGATCTGCCTGAGGCCCTTCGACTCGATGATGGCATCGGCGCTCTCGCCGCCCGCCCACATGGCCTCGAACACTTCCTTGGCGATCTTGCCGGAGATGGTCTGATCGGCGATGCGCGCCAGCAGGCCCGCCAGGCGCGCGGCCGGCATCTTCCCCGAGCCGACCTCGAGATTTTCCTTGTTGAGCACGGCGGCGAGGTCGCCCATCACCCAGTTGGCGGCGAGCTTCGGTTCCCGGGGCACGGCGCGTGCCACTTCCTCGTAATAGTCGGCGAGCTCACGGCTCGCCGTCAGCACGCCGGCATCGTACGCCGAGAGTCCGTATTGGGATGCGAATCGCGCCGCCTTCTCGTCGGGAAGCTCCGGCAGGCTCGCGCGCACTTCCTCGATGAATGCCTCGTCGACCGCCAGCGGCAGGAGGTCGGGGTCGGGGAAGTAGCGGTAGTCGTTCGCCTCCTCCTTGCTGCGCATGGAGCGCGTCTCGCCCTTGTCCGGGTCGTAGAGACGCGTCTCCTGCACGACTTTGCCGCCGGACTCGATGAGCTCGATCTGCCGCGCCACCTCGTACTGGATCGCCTTCTCGACATAGCGGAAGGAATTGACGTTCTTGATCTCCGCGCGAGTGCCGAGCGAACCTGAGCCCTTCGGCCGCACCGACACGTTGGCATCGCAGCGGAACGATCCCTCCTGCATGTTGCCGTCGCAGATCTCGAGGTAGCGCACCAGGGTGTGCACTTTCTTCATGTAGGCGACGGCTTCCTTCGCGGAGCGCAGGTCCGGCTCCGAGACGATCTCGATGAGCGGCGTGCCGGCGCGGTTGAGATCCACGCCCGTGAGGCCGGCCAGTCCCTCGTGCAGCGACTTGCCGGCATCTTCCTCCAGATGCGCGCGCGTGATCCCGACGCGCTTGATGCTACCGTCGTCGAGGACGACGTCGAGAGCGCCCTGCGCCACGATCGGCAGCTCGTATTGGCTGATCTGGTAGCCCTTCGGCAGATCCGGATAGAAGTAGTTCTTGCGCGCGAACACCGAATGACGGGCGATGCGCGCCCCGATGGCGAGTCCGAAGCACACCGCCATGCGCACCACCTCGGCATTCAACACCGGCAGCACGCCGGGGAAGCCGAGATCGATCAGGCTGGCCTGGGCATTCGGCGGCGCGCCGTAAGCGGTGGAGGCGCCGGAGAAGATCTTCGACCGGGTGGCGAGCTGCGCGTGGATCTCGAGCCCGATGACCGTTTCCCACTCGGTGCGAGGCTCCGTCCCTGCGCCCTCTGAGACCCGCGTTCCCGAGTGGATAGTCACGGGGAAACCCCTTCAGGCCGGCTATCGCCGTCCAAAATCGTTCCAGACGATTTTGTGCTCGGCCCATCCTGGGCCTCGTCCCTTCGGGGCCGGCTATCGCCGTCCAAAATCGTTCCAGACGATTTTGTCATGCGAACCCCTCCGGCGACTTTCGGTGCCAGTCGGTCTCGAGCTGGAACCGGTGCGCGACATTGAGAATGCGCGCCTCGGCGAAATGCGGACCCACGATCTGCAGGCCGACCGGCAGTCCGCCGACGAAGCCGCAGGGAATCGACAGGGCGGGCAGTCCCGCCAGATTCGCGCCGATGGTGTAGATGTCGTTCAGATACATGGTGATGGGATCGGCGGTCTTGGCGCCGATGCGAAAGGCGGCCGTCGGGCTCGTGGGACCGACGAGCACGTCGACCTCGCCGAAGGCGCGCTTGAAGTCGGCCGCGATGAGCTGCCTCAGGCGCTGCGCCTTCAGGTAGTACGCGTCGTAGTAGCCCGCCGACAGCACGTACGTGCCCGTCATGATGCGGCGCTTGACCTCGGCCCCGAAGCCCTCGCCGCGCGAGCGGCGGTAGAGATCCTGCAGGTCGCGCGGCTCCTTGCAGCGGTGGCCGAAGCGGACCCCGTCAAAGCGCGCCAGGTTCGATGAGCATTCCGCCGGCGCAACCACGTAGTAGACCGGCACGGAGCGCGGCAGGTTCGGCAGGCTGACTTCCCGCAGGCTCGCGCCCAGGCGCTCGAGCACGGCGATCGCCTCGCGAATCCGCAGCTCGTTGTCGCGGTCGAGCCCCTCATCGAAGAATTCCTTGATCAGACCGACCTTTACCCCTGCGAGAGGCGCATCGAGCGCCGCAACGTAGTCCGGTACCGGTACATCGACGCTGGTCGAGTCGTTCGGGTCGAACCCGGCCATTTCCCGCAGCATGAGGGCCGCATCCTCGGCGCTGGCGGTGAGGACACCGCCCTGATCGAGGCTGGAAGCGAAGGCGATCATGCCGTAGCGGGAGACGCGCCCATAGGTCGGCTTGATTCCGGTGATCCCGCAGAGCGCCGCCGGCTGGCGGATGGAGCCGCCGGTGTCCGTTGCGGTCGCCCCAGCCACCAGCCTCGCGGCCACCGCGGCGGCGGAACCGCCGGAGGACCCCCCGGCACGAATTCGGTGTTCCAGGGATTCCTGACCGGGCCGTAGTAGCTGGTCTCGTTCGAGGAGCCCATGGCGAACTCGTCCATGTTGAGCTTGCCCAGGGTGACGGCGCCGGCGGCCTTGAGCTTGGCGACCACGGTGGCGTCATATGGCGACACGAAGTTATCGAGCATGCGCGAGCCGCAGGTGGTGCGCACCCCCGCCGTGCAAAAGAGATCCTTGTGGCCAATGGGCACCCCGGTCAGCGCCCCGCCCCGGCCGGCCGCGATGTCGCGGTCCGCGGCCGCCGCCGCCTCGAGAGCCTTTTCCGCTGTAACGGAGACGAAGGCATTGAGCTTGGGCTGACTCGCCTCGATGCGCTCCAGGTACACGCGCACCAGCTCCACGCTCGAGAACTTCTTGGCGCGCACCCCGGCGGCGAGCTGCGTCAGGGAATTCCTGTGAACCGCGTCGCTCACTCGATTACCTTGGGGACGAGATAGAGTCCCGCCGCCACCTGCGGCGCGCTCGCCTGATAGAGCTCGTGCCTATCCTGCTCCGTGACCGCATCCGGCCGCAGGCGCTGCGTGAGACCCGGCAACGGGTGGGCCATCGGCGCAACGTCCGCGGTGTCGGCACTGTCCAGCTGGCCGACCAAGTCGATGATTCGCGACAGGCTCTCCTGGTACACGGGAATCTCGGCCGGCTCGAGCTCGAGGCGAGCCAGGTGAGCGATGCTTTGGATCTGCGCGCGCGTGAGGGACATGGGACGGAAAGAGAATGAGAAAAACAGCGCAAAATCATACATGTTGCCTTGCTGAATGTCCCCTCCGTTGCTAGATTACGCGCCACTTTCGGGGTCCCCCGCCGTTCGCCTCTCTTTCGGACGCTTCATGCTCAAACGCTTCCGCGGCTATTTCTCCAGCGATCTGTCGATAGACCTGGGGACGGCCAACACTTTGATCTATGTCCGCGACAAGGGCATCGTCCTCAACGAGCCCTCCGTGGTTGCAGTGCAGGATGAACCCTCTCGGGGCGGCAAGATCATCGTCGCCGTGGGACAGGAGGCCAAGAGCATGCTGGGCCGGACTCCGGGCCACATCACCGCGGTACGGCCGATGAAGGACGGCGTGATCGCCGACTTCACCTATACGGAAAAGATGCTCCAGTTCTTCATTAATAAGGTGCACGGCAACCGGATGCTGAAGCCTTCCCCGCGCGTGCTGGTGTGCGTGCCGTTCGGCTCCACGCAGGTGGAGCGGCGCGCGATCCGAGAATCGGCCGAGGGCGCCGGCGCGCGCAACGTCGCGATCGTGAGCGAGCCGATGGCCGCCGCGGTCGGCGCGGGTCTGCCGGTGCACGAGCCACGCGGTTCGATGGTCCTCGACATCGGCGGCGGAACTTCCGAGGTCGCTGTGCTGTCGCTGAATGGCGTCGTGTACGCCAACTCGGCGCGCATCGGCGGCGATCGCTTCGACGAGGCGATCATGAACTACGTGCGCCGCAATTACGGCATCCTCATCGGCGAGGCGACCGCCGAGCGCATCAAGATCGAGATCGGCTCCGCCTATCCCGGCCAGCAGGTGCGCGAGCTCTCGGTCAAGGGACGCAACCTCTCCGAGGGCGTGCCGCGCAGCTTCACGCTGAACAGCAACGAGATCCTCGAGGCGCTGCAGGAGCCGCTGCAGAACATCGTGAGCGCGGTCAAGCAGGCGCTCGAGCAAACTCCGCCGGAGCTCGGCGCGGACGTCGCAGAGCGCGGCATCGTGCTCACGGGCGGTGGTGCGCTGCTGCGGGATATCGACAAGCTTCTCACGGAGGAAACGGGACTGCCTGTCGTCGTGGCGGACGATCCGCTCACCTGCGTCGCCCGCGGCGGCGGCCGGATCCTCGAGCTCATGGACGAGATGGGACCGGGCCACTTCGGGCTCGAGTAGCGGCGGGAGCGCTGAAAGATTAGTGGCGGGGTTCGCAACAGGGGCCGGTAGACCGCTACAGGGGCGCGGAGGCTCGCCCGGCTTCCGCTTCGCGCTGTACGCGATCGTCTCGATTGCCTTCATGATCCTCGACCAGCGGTTCGACTGGCTGGAGCGGGCACACTACGCCCTGCAGGCGGCGAGCTACCCGGTGGAGCTCGCCGTGAGCTCGCCCGTTGCGGCCTGGCGATGGGTGCAGAACAGCTTCGCGAACCGCGACGCGCTCGAGGCTGAAAACCAGCGGCTGCGCACGCGCCTGCGAGGCCTCGAGCTGCGCTCCATGCGCTATGACGCGGTGGCGCAGCAGAACGCCGCGCTCATCGGGCTGCGCAACTCGCTGCCGCCGGTCGCGCAGCGGTGGCTTCCGGCCGACATCGTCAACATCCAGCTCGACAGCCTGCGCCAGCGCGTGCTCATCGACCGCGGCACGGTGAACGAAGTCACCCCGGGTCAGGCCGTGCTGGACGACCAAGGCGTCGTCGGTCAGACGATGCACGTGGGCCCGTGGAGTGCGCAGGTCATTCTCATCACCGATCCGGAGCATGCGCTGCCCGTGCAGATCGCGCGCACGGGGCTCAGGACGATCGCAGTCGGGGCCGGCGACTCGACCTCACTGGGCCTGCCCTACCTGCCCGCCAACGCCGACGTCCACGTGGGCGATGTCCTCGTCACCTCGGGCCTCGGGGGCGTGTTTCCTCCGGGCTACCCGGTCGCGCGCGTGAAGGAAGTGCACAAGGACGCGGTGCAGCCGCTGGCGCATGTTCGCGCCACCCCGTTCGCACACCTCGATACCGACACCGAGGTCATGCTGATCTGGTTCCGTCACGATAGCCCGGCGGCGCCGTTGAAGGAGCAAAACGGCGAGCTGACTACCGGCGACCGGAGCATCCAGCCGCAGGCTGCGCCCGTCAAGCGGCAACAGCCGCCGGCCCCGGCGAGCCCGCCGGCGGCGAAGGCGACAAAGGCTGCAGCGAAGGCGGCAGCGAAGGTGGCCGTGAAACCGGCGACCAGGCCAGTGACTCGGAAGGCGTCGAAAAAGCCGCAGCAGGCTCCGCCATGAGCGGCTCCAACCCGCGCCTCGCGATGCTGAAGACGGTGGTCGGCGCGCTCATCCTGACGCTGCTGCCACTGCCTTCCTCGCTGGAGATCGTCAGGCCGGGATTTCTCGCTCTCACGGTGCTCTACTGGTCGATCCAGGCGCCCCGCGCCGGCGGCATCGCCCTCGGTTGGTTCTGCGGGCTGCTGCTCGACGTATTCGAGGGGCCGGTGTTGGGCGAGCACGCGCTCGCTCTGGCGTTCCTCGCCTACATCGCCGTGCGGGAGCACCAGAGAATCCGCTCGAAGCCGATCTTCCAGCAATCGCTGATCGTGTTCGCGGCGCTCGCCTTCTACGAGGTCGTCCTCTTCGCCATCGACGGCTGGAGCGGCCACCCGTTGACGACGCCGCTGCGTTGGGTCCCCACGCTCACCGGCGCATTGATCTGGCCGGCGGCGGCGGCGATCCTGGCGCGCAGCTACCGGCCGCAAACATGAGCGGCTCACAACCCCGCTGGGGCCGCTGACGTGTCTCCCGTCCGCATCAAGGACTACTGGCGAGAGCAGCGGATCTTCGACCGCCGCGCGATCTTCGCCGGCGCGGCAATGGCGGTACTCGCCATCGCTCTCGTCGGGCGCCTGTACCTGCTGCAGGTGGTGCGTCACGACTACTATTCCGAGCTGTCGCAGGAAAACCGGGTGCGCACCGACCCCATCCCGGCCGCGCGCGGGCTCATCATGGATCGCTACGGCGAGGTTATCGCCTCCAATCAGCCGACATTCGAGCTCGAGCTGATTCCCGACGAGGTGCCGGATCTCGAGGGGTCGCTGCACCGCCTGGTGAAGCTCGGCCTGCTGCAGGCCGATGACATCCCGGAGCTGCTCCGCACCATCAAATCGCGGCGCACTTTCGACCACGTGCCGATTCGCCTGCACCTCTCGGACGAAGAAGTGGCGCGGTTCGCGGTGCGGCGGTTCGAGTTTCCCGGCATCGACATCGCGCCGCAGGAGGCGCGCTGGTATCCCGAGCAGTCTCTCGCCGTCGACGCCATGGGATACGTGGGCACCATCAGTGAGAACGACCTGGCCCACATCGATCGCGCGGCCTACGCCGGCACGGCGGTCATCGGCAAGACAGGGGTCGAGTCCACCTTCGAGAAGCAGCTGCACGGCACCAACGGCTTCCAGCAGACCCTGGTCGATGCGCAGGGCCGTCCCGTGCCGAAACCCGGCGTCTTCGCCAGGGACCTGGAGATGAAAGCGCCGACGCCCGGCGATGACGTCATTCTCTCGCTCGACCTGAAGGTACAGAAGGTCGCGGAGGCGGCGCTCGCCGGCCAGGAGGGCGCGGTGGTTGCGATCGATCCCAACAGCGGCGACATCATCGCGCTGGTGAGCGCCCCGGGCTTCGACCCCAACCTCTTCGCCCGCGGCATCACGGTGAAGGAGTTTGCGGGCCTGGAGGGTGATCCCAACCGGCCGCTCTACGACCGGGCACTGCGCGGGGAGTACTCCTCGGGCTCGACCATCAAGCCGGGCCTGGCGCTCGGCGCGCTCACCGACGGCGTGATCGATCCGGACAAGCCGATCTTCTGCCCCGGTTACTTTCACCTGCCCGGCGGAAGGCACATCTGGCACGACGCGAATCACGAGCATCACGGTGAGGTGAATCTGGATCACGCCATCGCGCAATCCTGCGACGTCTATTTCTACGGCGTGGCCCATGCGATGGGCATCGACCGGATCTCGGCCTGGCTGCCGCTCTTGGGCTTCGGCCGGCCGACCGGCATCGACATCGGCGGCGAGAAGCCGGGCCTCGTGCCCTCGCGTGCCTGGAAGGAAGCGCATTTCGCCAATCCCGCCAACAAAGTGTGGTTCCCGGGCGAGACGGTGAATCTCGGCATCGGTCAGGGCTACTTCCTCGTGACACCGCTGCAGTTGGCCCACTACGTCGGCATACTGGCGACGCGCGGGCGCATCTGGCAGCCGCGTCTGGTGACAGGGTTGCGCAGTCCCGACACGGGCAAGATCAAATGGCTCGCGCCCGTGTATGAGGGCGATCTGTCCAACGTCAGCGCCGATTCCTGGAATCGAGTCATCCACGGCATGATCGGCGCGACGACTGATGGGCCCCCGCGGACGGGCACCGCGTATTGGCCGATGCGCGGCTCCGTGTACACCATCGCGGGCAAGACGGGTACCGATCAGGTCGTGAATGAATCCGTCACCGGCAATCTGAGCGAGGAGCATGGCTTCAGCAAGATCAAGGAGCAGTACCGCGACAACGCCTGGTTCATCGCCTTCGCTCCGGCCGAGGCGCCGCGCATCGCGGTCGCCGTCATCGTCGAGCACGCCGGGTTTGGATCGACCGCAGCGGCGCCTCTCGCCCGCAAGGTGATGGACGCCTACCTCCTCGGGCCCGACGGCAAGACGCTGCTGCCTGCGGCTCCGCGCGGGCCATATTCGGAGCCGGCCGACCTCAAGCCGAAAGTGAAGCCTTCCCTGCCGGCCCTGCCCGCTCCCGCGCCGCCCGCGCCCACCCAACAGGTGGCGGACCGGGCGCACCCGGAGCCGGCGAGCGCTCCGCCCGCCGCCCAATGACCGCATGATCCAACCCGCATGATCTACGAAGAAGTCAGCTCGGAGTCGCGGACACGGCGGACACTCACCGGCGCGGCGCGCGTGCTCTCGGCCCTCAGAATGGACGGGCCGCTGGTCACCGGCCTCGCCCTCGCCGCAGCCTATGGACTGGTGGTGCTCTACAGTGCCTCGGCGGAGAACCTGCCGATGGTGCTGCGGACGGCGATGCGGCTCGTATTGGGCACGGCGACCATGCTGGCGCTGGCGCGGGTCAGCCCGAACTTCCTGCGGCGCACCTCGCCATGGCTGTACGCCATCGGCGTCGTCCTCCTCCTCGCTGTCGCGGTAGTAGGTCACCGGGGCCTCGGGGCGCAACGCTGGCTCAGCCTGGGTCCGATCCGCTTCCAGCCCTCGGAGCTCATGAAAGTTGCCGTGCCCATGATGTGCGCCTGGTACCTGCACGAGCGCTCCCTGCCGCCTCGCTGGCCCAACCTGCTGCTCCTCGGCCTCATCATCATCGTGCCCGCGGGCCTGGTCGCGAAGGAGCCGGACCTCGGCACCGCTGCGCTGATCGCAGCCGGCGGCGCGCTGGTCGTATTCCTCGCGGGACTCAGAGTGCGGGTGATCGTCGGAATGGTGCTGCTCGGGGTCGCCGCGGCGTGGTTCGGACTCAGGTTCATGCACGGCTACCAGCGCCAGCGCCTGCTCACTTTCCTGAACCCGCAATCGGATCCGTTGGGCGCCGGCTATCACATCATCCAGTCGCAGATCGCGATCGGCTCGGGAGGCGTATTCGGCAAGGGCTGGATGAACGGCAGCCAGGCGCAGCTCGACTTCCTGCCGGAGCGCACCACGGATTTCATCTTTGCCGTCATCGGCGAGGAGTTCGGCCTGCTCGGGCTCGCCGTGCTCCTGGCGCTTTATGCCTTCGTCATCGGCCGCTCGCTCTATCTCGCGGTGCAGACGCCGGACACGTTCTCGCGCCTGCTCGCAGGCAGCATCGCGCTGACTTTCTTCGTGTATGTCTTCATCAATGCCGGGATGGTCACCGGACTGCTCCCGGTCGTCGGCGTGCCGCTGCCGCTCGTCAGCTATGGTGGCAGCTCGGTGGTGACCGTGCTCGCGGGCTTCGGTATTCTGATGTCGCTTCACGCCCACCGGAAGCTCATGGGCTCTTAAGTGTCCCGATCCATCACGAAGCTCGTACTCCTCGCACTCAGCGCCGCGGCGGTCGGCGCGGCCGCCGCACCCGTCTGGGCGTCGGAGCCCGGCCAGCGGTTCCCACATGCACAGCTCGCGAAGTTCGCGGCGCAAGTGGCGCGGCGCGACGGACTCCGCCGCAGGACCGTCCTGCGGGTGCTCCTGCATGCGCGCGCGCAGCCGCAGATCATCGACCAGATGAACCGTCCCGCCGAGCGGGTGCTCGAGTGGTGGCAGTATCGGCAGATCTTCCTCACCGACAAGCGCATCTCCGCGGGCGCCGAATTCTGGCGCGCTCATCGCGACGCGCTCGAGCGGGTGAGCGCCCGGGAAGGCGTCCCGCCGCAGTACATCGTCGCCATCCTCGGCGCGGAGACGTACTACGGCCGGATCACCGGTTCCTACCGCGTGCTCGATGCGTTATCCACGCTGGCCTTCGATTACCCGTCGCGCGAGCGCTACTTCCGCAGCGAGCTCGAGAAGTTCCTGCTGCTGACCCGCCAGGAGAAGCTCAATCCGTTGTCCGTGAAGGGCTCCTATGCCGGCGCCATGGGACCGCTGCAGTTCATGCCCTCCGCGTACCTCAGGTATGGCGTCGACGGCAACGACGACGGCCAGCGCGATCTCTTCAACGACTGGGACGACATCTTCGCCAGTGTCGCGCATTACCTGCAGCAGTGCGGCTGGCAGGCCGGCGGTCCCGTCGTCGCCGACGTCAAGATCGACCCCGGTGCCGCTTTCCAAGTCGACCCCAGCAATCTCAGGCTCGATGAGACGATCGACGGCCTGAACGCGCAGGGTGTACGCGTGGAGAGTGCGGTACCCGGCAACACTCCCGTGGTGCTGCTCCTGGCCCAGCAGCAGGACGGACCGACCTACCGGGTCGGCTTCAACAATTTCCACGCCCTCACCCGTTACAACCACAGCGCTCTGTACGCGATGGCGGTCGATGAGCTGGCGCGGGCCATCGCACTGCGGCTCAGCCCGTCCAACCCCGACGCGGCCCCCGCGGTGACACCCACCGCGAAATCGGTCGGCAATACGGATCGCATCGGGCGATCCGCTCAGTGAGCGCGGCGCGTGAATGCTGTAGTAGCGGCTAGACCCGCGCGCCGGGGCCTCGTCTGGACGGTATCCCTGGCGGCGTTACTCGCGGGCTGCGCAAGCACATCACACCGTGAGCCGGCGCCCCCCTTCAAACTGCCGCCCTTGCCGAAGGACATCACGACGATCCCCAATGCCGTCCCTCGCTTAGAGCCGCGCGCCGCGCACGGCAATCCGCTCTTCTATCAGGTGGACGGCAAGCGCTACTACGTATTGGCGACGTCGGAAGGCTATGAGGCGACCGGTGTTGCCTCGTGGTACGGCCCAACCTTTGACGGGCTGCGGACGTCTGACGGCGACCGCTACGACATGTACACCATGACGGCTGCTCATAAGACGCTGCCGCTGCCGTGTTATGTACGCGTGACCAACCTGAGCAACGGCCGCAGCGTCGTCGTGAAGATCAACGACCGCGGTCCGTTCGTGGCCAACCGGCTCATCGACCTCTCGTACGTTGCCGCCGCGAAGCTCGACATGCTCGCAACCGGCACCGCGCTCGTCGAGGTAAAGGCCATCACGCCGGAGAGCCCCTCCGTTCTCACCAGGGTGGCGGAGAGTCCGCCACCGACCCTCTATGTTCAGGTCGGGGCGTTCGCCGTGCAGGCGCATGCCGAGCGCATCGTCACCCGGCTACACGCGGCGGGTCTCGCCGGCGCCTTCGTATTCGGTCCACCCGTGGCGCGCGGCCATTTGTACCGCGTGCGCATCGGGCCGGTGAGCGGCGTAACGGAATTCGACCAACTGGTCGCGCGTCTCGCCGCCCTGGGCTATCCCGGAGCGCGCCTGGTGGCTCCGTAAGCCCATGCGCGCCACCCTCCCATCGGACGTTCGAACTTCAGCGCGCGCGGAGCATCGTACAATCCGCCCGCCCGCTTCACGCAACTCACGAGGATTCCCGAGGATGTTCCGCTCTGCCGCCGCCCTGCTGACACTTTCGACTCTTGCGCTGGCCACCGTCGCCGCCGCTGCCGTGCCCACGCCCCCGCCGCCGGATCTGGATGCCGGCTCGTACATCCTCATCGACAGCCAGAGCGGCGATGTGATTGCCCAGAAGAACGCTGACGAGCGGATGGAGCCGGCGAGCCTCACCAAGCTCTTGACTACGTACGTCGTCTTCGCGGCGCTTAGGGACGGCCGGGTGAAGCTCAATGACCAGGTCACGATCAGCGAGGACGCCTGGCGCACGGGTGGCTCGCGAAGCTTCGTCAAGGTGGGTAGCCAGGTGGCGGTGATCGACTTGATGAAGGGAATGATCGTGCAGTCCGGAAACGACGCCACCGTGGCCCTGGCGGAGCGCGTGGGCGGCACGCGCGAGGGCTTCGTGCAACTCATGAACGAGTACGCGCATCGGCTCGGCATGAAGTCGTCGCACTTCGTCGATGTCGACGGCCTGCCGGATCCGCAGCACTACACGACCGCCCGCGACCTCGCGACAGTGGCCAATGCGCTGGTGCGCGATTTTCCCGAGTATTACTACCTCTTCGGCATGAAGGATTTCACCTGGAATCACATCAAGCAGCCCAACCGCAACGGGCTGCTGTGGTCGGACTCCTCGGTCGACGGGCTGAAGACCGGCCACACCGATGAGGCGGGCTACTGCCTCATCGCCTCCGCCAAGCGCAACGGCACGCGGCTGGTATCGGTGGTCCTCAAGGCGCCGAAGTGGCATTCGCGCGAGGCCGACAGCGAGGCCCTGCTCAACTACGGTTTCAATTTCTTCCAGACCCAGAAGATTGCGACCGCGCGCGCGCCGATCCTGAAGCCGCGCGTTTACGAGTCGGCCTCGGGCTACGCGGCGGTCGGCGCGCCGGCCGATCTCTACGTGACGCTGCCGCGGGGCCGCGCCGCCAGTATCGTGACGAATGCGGTGCTCACCAAGACGCGCCTGATCGCGCCGCTCCCGGCAGGCAGTGTCGTCGGCGAGCTCACGATCACCGACGGCAACGGACAGGTGGTAGGTCGCGAGCCGCTGGTCACCCTGGAGGCGGTGCCGACCGGTGGCCTGCTGACGCGCACGATGGACGGCATGCGTCTGTGGTTCCATTAGCTTATTGGCGCAAATCGCTCCCGGCGATTTGCGCGGCCAGGGTTATGACTCTTTCGATCCCGCGGCCCACAAAATCGCCGGGAGCGATTTTGGAACGGCGCGAAGCGCCGGCCCCGGAGGGGCGAGGCCCAGGATGGGCCGAGCAACGACGGCCTTGGGCCGCTCATTCACTTGCTTTCGCACGGCCCACGGCTCATGCCTGACCCATTTCCCGTCTGTTACCTCAACGGCGAGTACCTGCCGCTCGCCGAGGCGCGCATCTCGCCGCTCGACCGGGGCTTTCTCTACGGTGACGGCGCGTATGAGGTGACACCGGTCTATGGCGGCCGGCCGTTTCGGCTGGAGCAACACTGCGCGCGCTTCACCCGCAGTCTCGGCGAGATCCGCATGGCCGATCCGCACAGCCGCGCGGAGTGGTGCGACATCTTCGCAACACTCGTCGCGCGCAATGGCGGCGGCAACCAGTACGTCTACTGGCAGGTGACACGGGGCGCGGAGCGCGGCCGCAATCATGCGCCGCTCCCCGACATCCCCCGTACGGTGTTCGCGTTTTGCGCCCCGCTGCCGGTTGCCTCGCCCGCCGTCCTGGAAAGAGGAGTAGCCTGCGTCACCGCGCAGGACACTCGCTGGGCGCGCTGCGACATCAAGTCGGTGGCGCTCCTTGCAAACGTCTTGCTGCGGCAGCTCGCAGTGGATGCCGATGCCGCGGAGACGATCCTCCTGCGCGATGGCGAGCTGATGGAGGCCTCCGCCTCCACGGTGCATGCAGTCATCGGCGGGGAGCTGCGCACGCCCCCCAACTCGCGCAGGATCCTTCCTGGGACGACGCGGGGAGTTGTGGAGGAGCTTGCCGCGCGCACCGGCGTGCGCTACCGGGCCGCACCCATCAGCGACATGGAGCTGCGGGGCGCGGACGAGATCTGGATCTCCGCGGCGACGCGCGAGGTACAGTCCGTGACGACGCTCGACGGCAAACCGGTGGGCGCCGGCCGCCCTGGCCCGCTGTGGCGGCGGGTGTATGATGAGTTCCAGCGCTGGAAGCAGGAGCTGCAGCATCAGCCATGGCGATGAACGAGCCGCCGCCACTCCTCGAGTTTCCCACCGACTATCCCATCAAGGTCATCGGCCGGCCTTCGGACGAGTTCCGCGCGCGCGTGCATGCCATCGTGTTGCGTCATGTGCCGCTCATGGAGCCGCAGAGAGTGAGCGAGCGGCTCAGCGAGAATGGCAACTTCCTTTCCATCTCCTATCTGATCCGGGCCGAGAGTCGCGAGCAGGTCGAGGCACTGGCCACCGATCTGAAAACCTGCGAAGGCGTCCTTACCCTCATCTAGCCGCCGCCGTAACCGGTTTGTCACCGGGCGGTAACCGGCGCGCGACTGACGGTACGTCATGGCGCCGCTACGATGGACCGGCGTGTCCATCACTCTCGATCAACTCACGAAGCGCTATCAGGGCGTCCCGGTCGTCAACGATGTCTCGCTCGAGATCGGCGACGGGGAATTCTTCGTTCTCCTCGGACCCAGCGGCAGCGGCAAGAGCACGCTGCTGCGGGCGATAGCGGGGCTCTCCGGGCTGGACCACGGGCGCATCGCGCTGCACGGCCGCGATGTCACTCATGTGGCGGCGCGCCGGCGTGGCGTCGGCCTGGTATTCCAGAACTACGCCCTCTTTCGGCACATGACCGTGGCCGAGAACCTCGAGTTCGCGCTGCGGGTACGCCGGGTGCGCGCGGCGCAGCGGCGCCGGCGGCGGCAGGAGCTGCTGCGGCTGGTCGCACTCGAGGGCATGGACGAGCGGCTGCCGGCGCAGCTCTCCGGCGGACAGCAGCAGCGGGTGGCGGTGGCGCGGGCACTGGCCCACAAGCCCGAGGTACTGCTGCTCGATGAGCCGTTCGGGGCGCTCGATGCGAAGATCCGCGAAGGACTGCGACGAACCATCCGCGAGGTGCAGCGCGAGCTCGGCATCACGACCATCCTCGTGACCCATGATCAGGAGGAAGCGTTCGCGATGGCCGATCGGATCGGGGTGATGAACTTCGGCAGGCTGCTGGAGAGCGGCCGGCCACAGGACCTTTACGTCCGTCCGGCGACGCGTTTCGTGGCGACCTTCCTGGGCGCGGCCAACCTCATCCTGGCGCGACAGGGTGCCGACGGACCGCGCTGGGGAGCATGGCCAGCGGTGGCGCACGGTCCCGGCCTCGGCATAATCCGCGAGCGGGAAGTGGTGGCCGTGGTGCGGCCGGAAGAGATCGAGATCGCGCGCTCGCGGGAGGCGCTTTCCTGCTCGAATTACCTGGCCCATGGCGTCGTCGAGGAGGTGCTCTTCACCGGTGCACTGGAGCGCGCGCGCATACGCCTCGATGAAGCGCCTGACGCTCCAATCCTCGCGCACGCCAACGGCAACGGCGCCGTGCTCCTTGAAGCCACACGCGCTCAGTTCGAGCAGCGCGCCTTTGCAATCAATCCGGGCCAGAGCGTCACCATCGGTGTCCGGCGGACGCATGTACTGCCGACCCCTCTTTCCAGCTTCACGATCTGCGCGCCCAACAGCTCCGCTGCCGAGAGGCTGGCCGGCAACCCGCTGCTGCTGGACCTCTCCTCGCGGATGAAGACGAGGATCCGCAGGCACGTGGAGCCCATGTTGGGAGCTACGACAACGACGCGCGACACCGCTGCGTCCCTGCCGGGAACGACAGTCATCGCGGCCCGCGGTGAAGTGGCGTCGGACGCGAAGTGGCTGCTGGAGCATGGAGTGGAAGAGATCCTGATCCTGCCGGAGCATGCGGCGTCACCGCGACGGGTACTCATCCACTGGACCGACGAGTCCGCACGCAGCGCGACGCTGGCAGTATCCGCCAGCGTCCTGCGGCATCTCGCGGCGGAGGCCATCTACGTCGACGTACTTCCCGAGCATACTCCCGCGGTGCAGCGATCGTTCGGCATCCGTGCTCTGCTCGACGCGCGGTCCGAAGCGCGCGCCGCGCACGGCCTCGAGATCAGGACGGAGATGCGGTTCGGCGTCGCGGCGCAGGCGCTCGAGCAGCGGCTGGACGAGTCGCCGGGGCACATGCTCATCGCCGGCATCGCGAGCGCGAGTCAACTCGACAGCGAGCTCGCGGCGCTGCTCGCCAGGCCGCGCTGGCCCGTGCTGTTGGTCCATCGCGAGCGGGAGGCGCCGGCGCACAGCCGCTCAGCGGCGTGAGCTGACCGATGAGAGAGACGCAACCCACCGTCCTGCCCGGATTCGGGCTGACGCTGGGATTCACGACGTTCTTCCTGAGTGCCGTGGTGCTGCTGCCGCTCGCCGCGCTGGTGCTGCTCGCCGCCTCGACGCCGCTGCACCAGCTGCTCGATGCGGTGGCGAGCCCGCGGGCGCTCGCCTCGTACCGGCTCTCGTTCGGCGGCGCGCTGCTCGCGGCCTGCATCAATCTGATTTTCGGTTTCATCATCGCCTGGACGCTAGCCCGTTACGAGTTCCCGGGACGGAGGCTCATGGATGCGATGATCGACATGCCGTTCGCCCTGCCGACGGCCGTGTCGGGAATCGCGCTCACCGCCGTATTCTCGACCAACGGTTGGCTCGGCCGTTACCTGGAAATGGCCGGCATTCACGTCGCCTACACCCGCCTCGGTGTGATCATGGCGATGACGCTCATCGGGATGCCTTTCGCGGTGCGTACCGTTCAGCCCGCGCTGCTGGAGGTGCAACGCGACCTGGAGGATGCCGCGGAGACGCTCGGCGCCGGGCGGTGGTACATATTCCGCAGAGTGGTCGTTCCCGCGGTGCTGCCGGCGATGCTCACGGGATTCACTCTCGCCTTCGCGCGCGCGCTCGGCGAGTACGGCTCGGTCATTTTCATCTCGGGCAATCTGCCGCTGAAAACCGAGATCACGCCGCTCCTCATCGTGATCCACCTGGAGGAGTTCGACTACCGGGGCGCCGCGGTGCTGGGCTTCGTCATGCTGGCGGCCTCGTTCATCATCCTCCTCACGATCAATCTCCTGCAGGCCTGGGGAAGGGACCGGATGGTCCGGAGAGGTGAGTGATGGCCGCCGGCGCGCACTCCGGGGCACTCGAAGAGCTCGATACTCGTCCGGGCCGCGAGACGATCCTCAGCGCCCTCTTTCGCCGCTGCCTGATCGGCGTCTCGGTGGCTTTTCTGGCGGCGCTGCTGCTGGCGCCGCTCGCGGTCGTCTTCGCCGCCGCCTTCCACGATGGGCTGCAGAGGTATTTCCAGACGTTCGCCGACCGGGACACGCAGGCGGCCATCCGCCTGACACTGCTCACGGCGCTCGTGGTGGTACCGGTCAATACCGTCTTCGGACTCGCCGCCGCTTGGGCGATCGCCAAGTTCGAGTTCCGCGGCAAGAGCCTGCTCATCACCCTGATCGACCTGCCGATCGCCGTCTCCCCCGTGATCTCGGGTATGCTGTTCGTGCTGCTTTTCGGCATGCGGGGCTGGTTCGGAGCCTGGCTGGCGGCCAACGGCGTCAGCATCATCTTCGCCATCCCCGGTATCATGATCGCGACGCTGTTCGTGACCTTCCCGTACGTCGCGCGCGAGCTCATCCCGCTCATGCAGCAACTCGGCAACGACGAGGAGGAGGCGGCCATCACCCTGGGAGCCGGAGCATGGATGACCTTCTTCCGCGTGACCCTTCCCAAGATTCGCTGGGGACTGCTCTATGGAGTCATTCTTTGCAATGCGCGCGCCATGGGCGAGTTCGGCGCGGTGTCGGTGGTCTCGGGCCACATTCGCGGATTGACCAACACCATGCCGCTCGCCATCGAGGCGCTCTACAACGACTACGACTTCACCGGCGCGTTCGCGGTCGCCTCGCTCCTCACGCTGCTCGCAGTCGCGACCCTGGCCTTGAAGTCCCTGGTGGAGCGGGCCGGATACCGCCGGCGGTAATGCCATGTTCCCCCTCCTCCGCCGCGGACTGAGAGCGCTCTGGCCGGAACCGGCCGACGCCAGCCTCGGCTGGTGGATGGTCGCCGTTCACGTGGTGCTGGTGCTGCTCGTCGGTGTTGGGCTGTCGGCCACCGCCATCGGCATGCTGCGTGTGCTCACCGACGAGCAGGGCAAGGCGCGGGTGCTCCTTGCCGGCGCTACCGCGCACGAGGACGTGCGCCGCATGACGGAGGACGCACTGACGTCGGCACGTGTCTTGGCGCAGCGCCCAACCCTCCAGCGGCTGCTCGATCAGCACCAGGACGGGGCCATCGCGCCGTTCCTCCGGCGTTTCTGCGATACCTCTCAGCTGGACGCGTGTGCGGTCTTTTCCGGCGCGACGCTGCTCGCCGCGACCGGTCCCGCGCTCGACTGGCAGGGCATCAAGTCGGAGAGCGCCGAGCAGGGCCCGACCTTCCTCGCCCTGCCGAGCAACATCCGGCTTGCTGCCTTTGGAGCCTTCGTCTCCATGCCTGGCCCCGGGGATGTGCGCATATACGTGCTGCGACTCCTCGACGCCAAGCTTGCGGGCGAACTGACACACCGTGTGGGGACGCAGGTGCGCTTCGTCGACTACCGGTCCTACACTGCCGACCAGGTGAATGCGTACACACCGCTATATTCGGCGGCGCTCGCCGACGGGCACTCGGCGGTGCGGCGCATCGATTCGGCCGGGCTGTACGAGGCGAGCGTGCCGCTCTTCGCATCGAGCGGCGAGGCCATCGGCTTCATCGACGCGGGTGTGCCGATCAGCCTGGTGGAAAGCTCGACCACGCGACTCATCCGGCAGCTCGTGGTTACGACGTTGATTCTAGCCACGTTCGCTGTGCTGGCAGGAACGGTCCTCAGCCGGCGCGTCGTCGGACCGGTCAGAGCCCTGACCGACGCGGCGGTCCGCATCGGACGCGGTGATTTCTCCGTGTCGATCCCGCCAGGCGGCGCCGCGGAAGTTGGCGCGCTCGCGCGAACCATGGAGGACATGCGCCGCAACCTTCTGGAGTTGACCGGAACTCTGCGACACCGGGAGGCAGAGGCGCAGGCCGTGCTCAGCGGCATCATCGAGGGCGTCTATGCGGTCGATGAGCAGCGCAACGTCCGGTTTCTCAACGCCCAGGCTGCCCGACTGCTGCGCATCGATCCGCAAGAGGCCGTCGGCCGCTTTTGCGGGGATGTGCTCAAGCCACTGGAAGAGGACGGCCGCCGGCCTTGCGATCACCGATGCCCGATTCTGACGGCCCGCAGCGAAGGCAGCGCACAATGCGTGGAGCGGCTGCGGCGCGGCGATGAGACTCGCACCACGGTCGTAACCAGCGCCGGCCCGGTCGATGGGCTGCAGGTGCAGGTGATCCGGGATGAGACGGAGCTGGAGGCTGTGCGGCGCGCCCGCGACTCGGTGCTCGCCAACATCTCGCACGAGTTCCGCACCCCGCTGGCCGCACAGCTCGCCTCCATCGAGCTGCTGCTCGACAATCTCGATACCATGCAGCCGGCGCAGCGGCGGGAGCTGACCGAGTCCCTGCAGCGCGGAACACTGCGGCTCACCCGGCTGATCGACAATCTGCTCGAGAGCGTGCGCATCGAGTCCGGCCAGCTCGCGATCCGCCGGCAGACCGTCGATCTGGTGGAAGTGATCGACGACGCGCGCGCGCTGATCGGCTCGCTCCTCGCGCTCCGGCAGCAGCGGCTGGCGGTCTCGCTTCCCGAGGAGCTGCCGCTCATCGAGGGTGACAGGCACCGCCTGACGCAGGTTTTCGTGAACCTGCTCGCCAACGCCAACAAGTTCGCGCCGGAGGGCAGCACGGTACGCATCGGCTGCGAGCCCGACGACGGCCGCCTGGCGGTATGGGTGGAAGATGAGGGTCCGGGGCCGGCCTCCCCTGTCGGAGAAGGGCTATTCGCGCCTTTCCACCGCGGCGCAGAGCACGAGCCGGAGCCCGGAGGGCTGGGGCTGGGACTCTGGATCGTGCGCTCCATCATCGAGCGGCACGGCGGTACGGTAGGCGTCGCGCGCACCGTAGCGGGACGCACCCGCTTCACGATGATCCTGCCCGTGGAGGTGACCGCTTGAAGATTCTGGTGGCGGACGACGATCGCGATCTGCGCGACCTGGTCGGCTTCACGCTGACGCAGTCGGGCTACCTCGTCATCAAGGCCGAGGACGGGCCGGCCGCCATTCGGGCCGTAACGGCTGAAGCGCCGGACCTCGTCATTCTCGACATCAACATGCCGGGGGCCAGCGGATTTCAGGTCTGCGAGACGATTCGCCGGCAGTCGCGCGTACCCATCATGATGCTGACCGTCCGCGGCGAGGAGGAAGACCTGGTGCGCGCGCTCGAGCTCGGCGCCGACGACTACCTCACCAAACCCTTCAGCCCGCGCACCCTGCTCGCGCGCGCCAAGGCGCTGATGCGCCGCGCCGGCACGGAAAGCGCATCGGTCCTGTCGGCGGGAATACTGGCTCTCGACACCGACGAGCACACGGTGCGGATAGGCGAAGCGGAGCCGGTGCGCCTCACCAAGCTCGAGCTGCGGTTGTTGCAGATGCTGCTCGCCAGCGCCGGCCGCACCGTGAGCTCCGACCGGCTTCTGATCCACGTCTGGGGTCACCGCGGCTCCGGCGACCGGCAACTCCTCAAGCAGCTCGTCCACAGGCTGCGGCAGAAGATCGAGGCCGATCCCGCCGCGCCACAACGGCTGCAAACCGCCTCCGGCGCCGGATACAAGCTCGTGGCGGACTGACGAGCCCGGGCACTGCGATCAGGCGCGGCTTTCCGGCCGCGCCGTCCTGCCGGACCGATGGGGCTCAGAAAACGAGCTGAGCGCGAGCCGCGACGGTGTTCGGACTGTCCGTCCCCGCCCTACCGAGATCGGCCTTGCCGTGCTCGTAGTCCAGCATGAATCGCACGTGGGAATTGGGGTAGTAGTTCACTCCGGCGCTGAGCAGGGTGACCTGATCCAGCGTGGCAAGTGACCCCTTCGCGCCCGGCAGCGCGAGGCCCGTGAACACGCCATTGTTCCCATCATTACGAGCCCTCTCATAGCGCACCGCCAGCTCCCACGCGCCATAAGCATGCGATGGCGTGATGCCGCCGTACGTCGCCTCGGCGGGCTTGTAGGGGCGGGTCTCGCCCGTCAAGGTAAAAGCCGCCGTCACGGAGTAGGCCATTACCCTGTCGTCCGGCTCTCCGGTCTCGTGGAACTTGGCGTTGTCGTACTCGGCCTGCAGGTATCCCGGGCCATAGGCCCCGGCAAGCTCGCCGCCAAGAGTGTTCGAGTGCGGCCTCGTGCCTGTGCTCGAGACCGGGTAACTCGCGAGCGCCAGCTTCTCGTTGCTGTCGAAATGATTGCCGTACACGTAGCTGGCCAGCAGTGCGTTCGTACCAGCCGTCGTGCTGCCCGCAGCAGCATTGGCGTTGATGAATGACACGCCGAAATGGAGCCATCGGTCCTTCTCGACGATTGGGGCATAAGCGACCCGGGCGTTGAACGCGGTGCCCTGAGTGCTGGTATCCGTACCGCCGGATTGCTTGTGCAGAGACGACGCGGAGAGTCCCAACCACAAATTATCGTCTCCGGCAAAGACACGGTCGTGCCACGCGTAGTACAGGCCGTTGCTGTAGGTTGCCGCGGAGTTGATGCCGCTGGAGGACGCGACGTTCCGTTCGAGGAACGGCGTATCGGTATCGCTCGCAATCTCGTCCAGACTGGCCCAAGGCTTGTCCTGCCCGATATAGAGCGTGCCGTGCGGCGCCGCCTCGTGCGAAATCCACGCCCGCTGCAGCGCGCTCGAGACCAGATCATAGTCGATGTGATAATCGAAGCTGTATACGCTGCCGGTCAGCGTGATCCACGCGCGGCGAAACCTGAAGCTGTCGCTCGAATCCGAGCCAGCCGCGCCGCTGCCGATCCTGCTGCCGCTGTCATTGTCATCGTAGTAGCCGTCGAACTCGAGCCGGCCGCCGAGACTGCCGGAGAAGTTGCCGCCCGGCGATTGCACCTGGAACGCGCCGTCTGCTTTCGCAGCGCCGGCATGGAACAGGCTCGCCAGGCCGATGCCGGCGAGCGCGGCGAGAACGCCGGTCTTCACTGGAGTACCCATACGCAGTGACCTTTCCTCATGACAGTTACCTGGGTCGTTCTGTTACGCGCGCAGATGATCCTGATGCGACCGCGCACGGTCCACCATCAAACGGAGCTACATTCATAACGATCCGGCATATAACGACTGATATTCAACTCCTAACTGCCGCCGGCTGGTTTCCGGATGAGAACATTCCGGTTTCCCAGAGCGATCCAACTTCAAAGAAATGAGCCGAAGCCCGCGGCCGCTTCGAAATCGATACCAATTTGTCACCGTGCCGCAACTTCGCCGCGCCCTCTCACCCATTCATCACCCGGATGCGACAGACTTTGGCACCGTCGTCCCCGCAAGATGCTTCCCTCTGCGCCCTGACGGGCGAGCCCTGAGTGTAAGGAGGCGTTATGACGACAGTGGCGCTGCCGGACAGCCGGCTCCAGGTTCCTGTGAGGCAACCGTGCGATACGAGCGCATTGCGCTCGTGGCTAGCTGAGCGATGGGCCATCCTCTTCTCGCATCCGGACGACTTCGCTCAGGAGCAAATGGAAATGGATCGCTGGGTCAGCGTCCTGAGTCGCAGCTTCCGCGAACGCGGCGTAGTCCCGGTGGCGCTGGGGAGCGCCGATCGGGAACCCGATCATGGCTGGCTTGATCTTCTCGCCGCGATGGATCACGGCTGCGCTGCCGTCCTCGCATTCGAGCCGCCGCAACCCGGAGCCCTGGCGGACCTCGCCACCAGAGCGTTTTGCGCCCAGATTGCCCGCTGCGGACCGCGCTTCGCAATGATCGTCGACTCGAATCTGCGCTGCCGGCGGGCGCTCAGCTATCGAGCGCCGAGCGAGCTGCCATCACCGCTCGACCTGATCGGCTGGGCCGTGGCTCTGCGCAAGAGGGATGATAGGGACCAGGCGGACAATTGCAGGTCCCCTACGCTTACGGCGATCACAGTCTCGGGCCCCTGCGAAGCAGCGTCTCATCGGCGCGGCTGCGGCGGTACCTCGCCTTCGCCAACGGAGACGCCGCTCAGGCGCTGCCGGTTCGACACCATCCACGCATCTCGACCATGAAGAGACTTCGAGGAACAGAGGCGGGTCTGACATCACGAGGCAACATCAGAGGTCACTGCCCCCTGGAATAGATCTGATCGAACACCCTGCCGTCCGCGAAGAACTTCTGCTGCACATTCGCCCAGCCGCCGAACTCTCCAATGGTCGCGAGCTGGATTTTCGGATACTGCTTGGCGAACTCCGCGGCGACATCCGGATCGCGCGGTCTGTAGAAGTTACGGGCGATGATCTCCTGCCCGTCCTTGCTGTACAGATACTTTAGATAAGCAGTCGCGAGCGGTCGCTGCCCGTGCTGCAGAGCGTACTGATCCACGACGGCGACCGGCGGCTCGGCGAGGATGCTGACAGACGGGTACACGATCGTAAGCCCCTCCTCCGGCTTCTCCCGGATGGCGAGCAATGCCTCATTCTCCCAGCCGATGAGGACGTCCCCGAGTCCGTGCTGCACGAAGGTCGTGGTGGCGGCGCGGGCACTCGTGTCCAGGACGGGGACATGTTGGAACAACCCGTGGAGATAGTCCTTGGCGCTCGCTTCATTGCCGCTCTGTTGCTTCAGAGCCCACGCCCAGGCCGCCAGAAAATTCCAGCGCGCCCCGCCGGAGGTCTTCGGGTTGGGCGTGATGACGGAGACGCCCGGCCTGATCAGATCGCTCCAATCGCGGATGGCCTTGGGATTTCCCTTGCGCACGAGGAAAACGATCGTCGAGGTATAAGGAGAGCTGTCGTCAGGCAGGCGGGTCTGCCAGTTTAGTGGCAGCAGCTTGCCTTCGTGCGCGATGGCATCGATGTCCGCTGCCAGAGCCAGCGTGACCACGTCGGCACCGAGACCCTCGGCCACGGAGCGCGCCTGCAGCTCCGAGCCGCCGTAGGACATGCTCACGTGCACCGTCTCGCCGGTCTTCGCCTTCCAGTACCTCTCGAAGGCAGCGTTGTACTCGCCGTAGAGCTCCCGCGTCGGGGAATAGGAGGCGTTGAGGAGCGTCACGCCGGACTGTTGTGAGCGGGAACAGCCGCCCGCGGCAGCGATGACGAGAGTCGCAGCGATCAGGGCTGCTGCGCGCAGCAGCCGGCGTTTGCGTTGCATCGGCTCACCTCGAAGCGGACATCATCCCGCAGTCTGTGACACGGACAGTGATGCTGTCAGTCGTCACGCGGTCACAAATCGGTGACGGAGCCGGGTAGCGCACTCGAGTGGCAGCCCGTGGCCGCCGCGGAGGCCGGCACCTCTCCATTACCCAGCCGCGACCGACTTTGCTACCGCTGCAGCGGCAACATGCCGGCGATCCGGCCGCGGATCGAGCGCCTCGACTTGTTCTACATGCCGGTCAGGCGCTGCACCGCGGCGGGGAACCCGGAGCGGACGAGGCACCATCGCGGCTCGTCCCGCGGCGCGCCGTCCGCCGGCGCAGCCACGCGGACCCGATGCTATAGCCGCTTGCCGATCAGGCGCTTACTGCCGTCTCGACGACGGCGGCTGCGGCCTGGCACGGCGGCTGCACCTCTCTCCGGCATGGTCATACCCTGTTAGTACAAGCTCAATGCCGGGAACCCACATGAAAAGCGCCCGCCTCGCCATCGTCCTTGCCGCCCTGACCGCCGCGGCCCTCTGCGCCGCTCCCCGCCCCGCCGCCGCCGAAGAGATCACCATCGGCATCGGCCACCAGAGCGAGTGCACCGATACCTATCCCGCGGGGGTGATCGTCGAGCACCTGCACCTGCTCGAGAAGTACCTGCCGCACACGGGCAGGTATCGCGACGCGACCTACGACATCGAGTGGAAGGACTACTCGTCCGGCCCCCCGATCACCAACATGATGATCGCCGGCAAGCTTCAGATCGGGGTCATGGGCGATTATCCGCTCATCGTCAACGGCGCGAAGTTCCAGGCCACCGGTCACGAGCAGTCGCTGTACGTCGCCGGCACGGGCTACAACTTGCGCGGCGAGGGCAACGGCCTCGTCGCCCCGATCCATTCCGATATCTACAGCCTCGCGGACTTGAAGGGCAAGACCGTCTCGACGCCGATCGGCAGCGCCTCCTGGGGCATGCTCCTCAAGGCGCTGCAGGATGCCAATATGACCGGTGAGGTCAACATCGTCAATCAGAGCCCATCCGTGGGCGCCGCCAACATCGCGGCCGACAAGATCGCCGCACATGCCGACTTCTGCCCATGGTCCGAGCTCATGGAGTATCGCGGCACGGCGCGGATGGTCTACAACGGGGTCCAGACGGGCGTGCCGTACCTGCACGGGGTCGTCGTGCGCAAGGACTTCGCCGAGAAGTATCCGGAGATCGTGATCGCCCTCATCAAGGCCGAGATCGCCGGGGACGCGTGGGTGAGAGCCAACCCGATGCGCGCGGCGACCGCGATGGAAGGCTGGACGGGAGTGCCCAAGGAGGTGCTGTATCTCTACTTCAGTAAGGGCGGGGTGCTCACGCTCGATCCGACGATCAAGCCGCACTTCGTCAAGACCCTGGAGTTCGATTACCAGGTGCTGCGCAAGGGCAAGAACATTCCGCCGCTCGACTTCTCCAAGTGGATCGATGATCGCTATGTGCGCGAGGCCTACAAGGAAATGGGGCTCGACTACGACAGGCAGCTGGCCGTCATGGTCGACCCGAAGACGGCGAGCCGGGGGTTGCCGGATGAAGTCTGGGTGGACGGGGAGGGAATCAAGGCATATCCCGATCCGGCCGCGATGCTCGGGGGAGTTGCCGCCCTCACCAAGGCCGGCAGGAAGATCGACGCGACATACGTCTACGACGCCGCGACCGGCGTGAAGATTTTCGGCAAGTCCGCCTACTACGTACGCGGTAAGAGCGGCGCTCTGACAGCCTTCATGCTCGAGCCGGATGCCCTGGCCTTCTCCAAGAAGGCAGGCGGAAAGCTGCTCTCCTACGCGCAGGCCCTCTCCAGTCCGGAAATGACCGCCGCTGTGGCGAGGAACTGAGCATGTCGGCACCCCAGGCCTTGCAGGTGGAAGGTATCCGGACGCGCGGCACGAAGGCGTCGAGAACGGCCGCGACACGCGCGGACGGACGGCCGCGTCCCTCGGCGGCCGTTCTATGGCTGCGCGAGCGGGGAGCGCGCTACGTGCTGCGCCTCGCGAGCGTCACCGCGGGACTCATCGCCTGGCAACTGCTCTCGACCCACGGAATCGATTTCGTCCTGAACTTCCAGAACTTGCCCGGGCCGCTTCAGGTGTGGCGCGTGTTCGCCCAGCTTCTGCATCAGCACGATTTCTACGTCGACATCGCCTACAGCCTGCGGCGCATCGGCATCGCCTATCTCCTGGCCACGTTTCTCGGCATCGGGATCGGCGCGCTCATGGGAAGGTTTCACCTGGCGCAGGACCTGGTCACGCCGTACATCGAGATCCTGCGTCCCATCCCGGCGGTGGCATGGATTCCGCTCGCCATCCTGATGCTGCCCACGGAGGAATCGAGCATCGTCTTCATCACATTTCTCGGCGCTTTCTTCCCCATCGTCATCAACACCGTGATCGGTGTCGGGCAGACCCCCAGGAACCTGGTGCAGGCAGCGCGCAGCCTCGGCGCCGGCAACGCCGCCATCCTCTGGCACGTTGTGTTACCGAGCGCGCTGCCGTCCATCACGGCAGGACTCGCGGTGGGCATGGGCGTGGCATGGTTCTCGCTGCTGGCGGGCGAAATGATCAGCGGCCAGTACGGCATCGGCTACTTCACCTGGAACGCCTACTCGCTGGTCCAGTATCCGCAGATCATCGTGGGCATGCTCTGCATCGGCGCGCTCGGCACGCTCTCGACTCATCTCGTGCGCCTGGCGACCCGGCCGCTGCTGCGCTGGCAGGGTGACAAGGTGGGGGCCGCGCCATGAGCGCCGGCACGCTGATGCGCGTGGCCCACTCGCCGACCTCGCCCGAGCTGCGCGAGCGGGTAGTCGGCGGCCGCGTATCGATTCGCGACGTCACGATCGAGTTCAGGAGCCGCGCGGGCGTCCGTCGCGCCGTGGAGCATGCGAGCCTCGAGATCGAGCCCGGCGAGTTCGTCTGCCTCCTCGGCCCCACGGGCTGCGGCAAGTCGACGCTGCTCAACTCGCTGGCCGGATTCGTGCGCCCTACCGCCGGCAGCGTGCGGATCGACGATCTGGAGGTCGTCAGTCCCGGTCCCAAGCGCGGCATGGTCTTCCAGCACCACTCGCTCTTTCCGTGGAAGACGGTGAAGCGCAACGTCGCCTTCGGGCCGATGATGGCCGGGCTCGACCGCGCACAGTCGGAGGAGCGCGCACGGCGTTTCCTCGACCTCGTCGGCCTCTCGGCCTTCGAGGATCATTATCCCCACACGCTGTCCGGCGGCATGCAGCAGCGAGTCGGCATCGCGCGGGCGCTCGCCAACTACCCGAGCGTGCTCCTCATGGACGAGCCGTTCGGCGCGCTCGATGCGCAGACCCGCGCCATGATGCAGGAGAGCCTGCTCGCGCTCTGGTCGGAGTTCGGGAACACCGTCGTGTTCGTCACCCACGATGTCGACGAAGCAGTGTTTCTCGGCGGCCGCGTGATCGTCATGAGCGCAAGCCCCGGCCGACTCATCGCCGACATCCGCGTGCCGCTGCCGCGGCCGCGCGATCCTGCGGTGCTGACGGCGCCCGAATTCATCGAGATCAAGCGTCAGTGCCTCGGTCTGATCCGCGAGGAGACGCTGAAAGCCTTCGCACAGGCGAATGGGTGAGCCGGTGCCTTCAGCGAGGACACTTAACGTGTCCTCGCTGCGGCGAACGCCCGCGCACGGGCGCGACGCATGCGTCGCGCGGGCGGACATTGAGTCCGCCCCGGGCTTTCGCGGAGCAGGGACAGCGCAGCGAAATGCGTGGGCCGGGGGCCCTGCCGCCATGGACGGCCAGTGGCACGGCCCCGTCGCGGCGGCCGTGCGCTCGATCCGATCTCCCGGGGGGACTCCGACTCACCATCACAAAGAGAAATTTCGCACATGAACGTCAAACGATCCACTGGCCTCGCTGCGGCCGCCGCCGTGCTCACCGCCGCGATGCTCCCCGCCGCCTCGGCCGACACGCTGGCGGACTTCCTGACGCAGGGCAGCTTCAGCGGCCAGCTGCGCGCGTATTATTTCAGGCGCGATTACGCCACTCCCACGGTCGTGAACGCGAACGCCTTCGCCGTGGGGGGCCTGTTCAACTATGAGACCGCCAAGTTCCTCGACGGCTTCAGCGTCGGGGCGAGCTTCTTCACCGCCAACGCGCTCGATACCCACAACAGCAATCCGGCTCGCATCGATACGACGCTGGTCGGCAAGGCGAACTCCATCAATTCTCTGGGGCAGGCGTTCCTGCAGTACGACGGACATGGTCTGCTGGTGCGCGTGGGCAATCAGCTGGTGACTACGCCGTGGGCGAACCCAAGCGATGCGCGCGTGATTCCTGCGACGTACCAGGCTGCGTACGGGTCCTTCACACCGGTCGCGGGCCTCACGTTCGAGGCGCTGCGCATCCTGCGTTACAAGGGCCGCACGGCGGATGGTTATTTCAAGGACAACAACTATTACCCGGCAACGTGGGACGGCGATGCCAACTACGGCGGCACTTCGAATCTGCCGGCGAGCGCTCACGCAACCGACGGCACCACCGCGTTCGGCATCGACTACGCGGTCGATGGGTTGCAGAGCACCGCCTGGTACTACCACTTCTACGACTTCGCCCACATGCTCTACGCGCAGGCGCAGGAGACCTTGCCGCTCGCCTCGCCCGTGAAGCCTTTCGCCGGAGCGCAGGTGGTGCGGGAATGGGGCGGCTCGAACATCTTCGCCGCCACCGGCACTCACTTCTACGGCCAGTCGGGCACGTCCGTGGACAATCTTACGCTCGGCGGGGTGGCGGGCCTCAAGGCCTACGGGGCGAGCCTGTCGGTCGCCTACGATCGCCTCGAGTCCCGAGGCGCGAGCGCCCTCGGCGGCGGGGTGCTGATCTCGCCGTATACGGCGAGCTACGCCACCGATCCGCTCTTCACCTCTTCCATGATCCGCGGCATGGTGGAGCTCGGCCCCGGCAGCTCATGGAAGGTGGCGGCCTCCGAGCAGGCCTTCGGCAAGGAGCTCACTCTCACGGCCTCCTTCGCCGAGTACCACACGGACTTCAACGGCAACGATTCCGAGGCCTACTTCGACGTGATCTACCTGCCCCCCGGGTGGCTGCGGGGCCTGTCGCTGCGCAACCGGCTCGAGGTCGGCAATGGCCGCGTCAATCCCGGCAAGCGCCACTTCCTCTACAACCGGGTGATGGTGGCGTACAGCTTCTGAAAGCCCTTGACATCTTATTATAACATGTCATGATAAGAAGCACGGCAACCGGAAGAGCGCTCATGCCCGATCCCGTAGTGAAGCTCCAGGACTCCCCCCAGCCCCTCTATCTGCAGATCAAGGAGGTTCTCAAGCAGCGGATCCTCGACGGCGTGTACCAGCCGCACCAGAAGCTCGCCTCGGAGAACGAGCTGATGACTGCCTTCGGCGTGAGCCGCATCACCGTGCGCCAGGCCCTGCGGGACCTGCACGGCGAGGGGCTCGTCTTCAGCGCCCAAGGCAAGGGGACATTCGTCAGCAAGCCGAAGGCAACGCAGAGCCTCGAGAGCCTGCAAGGCTTCGAGGAGTCGATGCAGGCCGCGGGTTTCGCGGCCTCCTCGAAGCTCATCTCGGCCGCCCCGCGGCGTCCATCGAAGGAGGTCGCCACGGCTCTCAGGCTCGGCAGGAAGGAGGACGTCGTCGAGATCAAGCGCGTGCGGTACTTGAACCGCGAGCCAGTGTCCATCGATGTCAGTTACTTCCCCGCCGATATCGGCGCCCGGCTCATCGGACGCGATCTCGCGCGCGATCTCTTCCCGATGCTCGAGAACGAGCTCGGCGTTCCCCTCGGACATGCGGACGTCAAGATCGGCGCCTCGGCGCCTGATGCCGAGGCGCAGAAGCTCCTCAAGCTCGGCGCCGCCGATCCGCTCCTCAAGGTCGAGCGGCTGACCTACGACGCTTCCGGCCGCCCGGTCGACTTCGAGTATCTGCTGATCCGCGGCGATGCCTACCAGTACCAGTTCCGCATCCATCGCAGACGCGACAGGACTTCACGATGACCGAAACCCACTCCCCCCGCGTGCTCGAGACCGACGTGCTCGTGATCGGCGGCGGCACCGCCGGCCCGATGGCGGCCGTCACCGCCAAGGAGCGCGATCCGAAGCTGCGGGTGCTATTGCTCGAGAAGGCCAATGTCAAGCGCAGTGGCGCCATCTGCATGGGCATGGACGGACTCAACAACGCCATCATCCCAGGCCGTGCGACGCCCGATGGCTACGTCAAGGAGATCACCGTCGCCAACGACGGTATCGTCAATCAGAAGACGCTGATGGCTTATGCCACACGCAGCTTCGAGATGATTCGAAAGCTGGACGAATGGGGCGTGCACTTTCAGAAGGACGGCAGTGGGGAGTACGACGTCAAAAAAGTGCATCACCTCGGCACATACGTTCTACCGATGCCGGAGGGACATAACGTCAAGAAGATCCTCTACCGGCGCCTGAAGCGTGCACGAGTGGACATCGAGCATCGCTACCAGGCCACGCGCTTGCTGAAGGACGCCTCAGGGCGCATTGCGGGCGCCGTGGCTCTCGGTACGCGCACCGCCGAAGTCCTGGTGATCCGCGCGCGCGCGGTGATCCTCTCGACCGGAGCCGCGGGGCGGCTGGGGCTTCCCTCCTCGGGATATCTCTTCGGCACTTACGAGAACCCCGCCAACTGCGGCGACGGCCACGCGATGGCGTACCACGCCGGGGCCGAGCTCACCAATCTCGAGTGTTTCCAGATCAATCCGCTGCTCAAAGACTACAACGGTCCGGCGTGCGCGTACGTCACCGGCCCGTTGGGCGGCTACACCGCCAATGCCGGTGGCGAGCGCTTCATCGAGTGCGACTACTGGAGCGGGCAGATGATGCTCGAGTTCCACCGCGAGCTGCTCGGCGGCCGGGGACCGGTGTTCCTGAAGCTCGATCACCTCGCCGAGGAGACGGTCGGGGAGATCGAGACCATCCTGCACAGCAACGAGCGGCCGACGCGCGGGCGGTTCCACCAGGGCCGCGGTACCGATTACCGCAGCAAGATGGTCGAGATGCACATCTCGGAGATCGGGTTCTGCAGCGGCCACAGCGCCTCCGGCGTCTGGATCGACGAGCACGCCGCCACCAGCGTCCCTGGTCTCTATGGCGCCGGCGACATGGCCTCGGTGCCGCACAACTACATGCTGGGCGCGTTCGTGTACGGCCAGATCGCCGGCGAGCAGGCGGCGGCATTCGCCGCAGGCCGCGAGCTGCCCGCGGCCGATGCGGACTTCGTCGAGCGTGAGCGCAAGCGGCTCCTGGCACCCCTCGGCCGAACGGATGGCATCCCGCCTGCGCAAATGGAGTACAAGATCCGCCGCCTCGTCAATGACTACCTGCAGCCGCCCAAGGTCACCCGCAAGCTCGAGATCGGCCTCGAGCGGCTGCAGCAGGTGCGCGCCGATGTCGCCGACCTGTGTGCCGCCGACCCGCACGAGGCGCTGCGCGCGGCGGAGACCCAACACATCCTCGACTGCGCCGAGATGGCCGCGCGCGCCTCGCTTTTCCGCAAGGAGAGCCGCTGGGGCCTTTATCACAGCCGCGTCGACTTCCCGGAGCGGGACGACGCCAACTGGTTCGTGCACTGCCAGCTCCTCAAGAGCGAGCGCGGTGAGATGACGAGCTTCACCCGTCCCGTCGAGCCCTACATCGTGCCCATCGACGAGAACGAGCGGGATGCCTACCACCGCCTGCGCGTCAAGCAGGCGGTCAACGCCTGAAGGAGTCTTCCGTGCCCATCGCCAAGTCCCGCACCAGTGTTCCGGTCGTCATTGACGACGAGAAGTGCATCGCCGAGAAAGGCTGCACGGTCTGCATCGACGTCTGCCCGCTCGATGTGCTGTGGATCAACGAGGTCACCGGCAAGGCGCACATGCGCTACGACGAGTGCTGGTACTGCATGCCCTGCGAGACGGACTGCCCGACGGGCGCCGTGACCGTCAACATCCCATACCTCCTGCGTTGAGTCAGACGGATGAGTGAGTACGAGAGCGAAGAGCTCGAGCGGATCGCCGCGCGCCTGAAGCAGGGCGATTCCGGCGTGCGCCGGGTTGCCGTCATGGCCCTCGCCGAGTCGGCGCATGAGCCGGGCGCCGGCCGGTTGCTGCTGGTTGCGCTGCATGATGCCGACCCGTCGGTGCGCGCCGAGGCGGCCAAAGTGATCGACGAGTTCCCGGCCGAGGAGCTGACGGAGGCGCTGATCGGCGCGCTCACGGCGGCGGACGAGAACGTGCGCAACGGCGCGGCGCGGGCGCTCGCGGACATGAAGGATCCTGCGGCCGGTGCTGCGCTGCTGGCGGCGCTGGAAGGCGCATCCGACCCATTCGTGTTGGCGGCGACCCTGCGCGCCCTCAAGAATCTGCGTCACGAGCCGGCATTGCAGGCAGGATTGAGGCTGCTCGCGCACGACCGTGCCGCAGTGCGGCACGAGGCGGTGGGGCTGCTCGGCTATCTGCGCAAGCCGGAGACGCTGGCGGACATCGCACGCCTGGCGCTCTCCGACCCGCAGCCGGAGGTGCGGCGGCAGGCCGTCGCCGCGCTCGTCAGCGGCGATCCAGAGGTGGTCGGCTGGACACTCACTCGCACCGTCGCCGACGTCGACTGGCAGGTCCGCGCCGAGAGCTCATCGGTGATCGGCAAGCTCAAGATCGCAGGCGCTGTCAGCGCGCTGATCCGTGCCACCGAGGACGCCAGCTGGCAGGTGCGAGAGAAAGCCGTGGAGGCCCTCGGACAGCTGGGCGCGCGCAAGGCCCTTCCCGCCATCGGCCGCTGCGCCGCCGACGAGATCAGCAATCTGCGCAAGGCGGCCGTCACCGCCATTGGCGAGATAGCCGACGCCGAGGGGCGGCGCTATCTCGAGCCCGCGCTCCGCGACAGCGATCCCGACGTGCGCAAGATGGCGCGGTGGGCACTGGATCGGCTCGGCCGCGCCGCATGAGGGAGCGAGCGCATGACTTACATCGTCACCGACAAGTGCATCCGCTGCAAGTACACCGACTGCGTAGAGGTCTGCCCCGTGGACTGCTTTCACGAGGGACCCAACATGCTGGTCATCGACCCGGATGGCTGCATCGACTGCGGACTGTGCGTGCCGGAGTGTCCGGTGGAGGCGATTCTCACCGCGGATGCCGTGCCGGAAGCCCAGCGCGATTTCATCGCGCTCAACGCCGAGCTCTCCCGGCGCTGGCCGGTGCTGGCCGAGAGCAAGGCGCCCCCCGCGGACGCGGAGCACTGGGCCGAGGTGAGCAACAAGAGTGTGGAGCTGGTGCGTTGAAAGCCACGGGCACCGGTGCGATATCGGTCGGTGCGGCGGGGGCGGTCTCGGTGCCGCAGCGGATCGAGCTCGCAGACCGAGGTCGCGAACTGCGCCTGCGCTGGCCCGATGGGCTCGAGGCGGCTCTCGGCGCGCCGATGTTGCGCAACGCGTGCCGCTGCGCAACCTGCACGCATTTGTCGCGAAGCGGCGCTCGAGCGCAGATGGATGCGCAGATCACTCTCGAGCTGGTAGCGGAGTTCGGCGTCGCGGGATTGCAGCTCGTGTTCTCCGACGGCCACCGGCGAGGCATTTTCCCGTGGGAATACCTGCGAGAGCTGGCCGCGAGAGCGGACTGATACCGGCGCAGCCCGCGGCGCTGCCGGGCGGATGGGCAGGCGGTGCCCGAGGGGCCATGCGCGTGAACCTGCATCTGCTGCGCATCTTCGTCGCCGTGGCAGAGCATCGCAGCTTTTCCCGAGCTGCAGAGACGCTGTTCATCAGTCAGCCCGCGGTGTCCAAGGCCGTTCGCGAGCTCGAGCGCCAGCTCGATCTGCCGCTGCTCGAGCGCGATGTCGGGCCCGCGAGAGGCGTGCTTCCGACGGAGAGCGGCCAGGCGCTCCTCGAGCACGCTCGTGGCATCTTCGCGTTGGAGCGTGCGGCGGTAGAGGATATTCGCGCGCGGGTCGGATTGAGACGCGGCCGACTCACCATCGGCGCCAGCACCACCATCGCAGGTTACTGGTTGCCGCCCTATGTGGCCGACTTCATGACAGGCCTCCCGGCCATCGAGCTCGAGATCCAAGCCGCCAACACCGCGGCGGTGAGTCGGGCGCTGATCGAGTGCCGGATGGATCTGGCTCTGGTCGAAGGCGAGGTCGACGACCCGCGGATCCTCGTGACGCACTGGCGCGATGAGCCGCTGAGCGTCATCGCGCACGCCGGCTCGGCGCTCGCCCGCAAGCCTCGGCCAACTTTCGCCGACCTCAACCAGCAAGTCTGGCTCAAGCGCGAGTCTGGATCGGGCACGCGCAAAGTCACCGAGCGGATGACGGCCGCCTCCGGGATCGCGCCTGAGCGGCAGATCGTCTTCGGCAGCAACGAAGGCATCGCGCGGGCGGTGGCGGGCGGTCTCGGGATCGCCATGCTCCCGGCGCGAGTGGTGGCGGAATTGTGCATGGCCGGCGCGGTGAGGGAGATACCGCTCCCTTCGGGCCCACTGCCGCTGCGGCCGCTCTATCTGCTGCAGCTGAAGGAGCGGCCGCTCTCGCCGCTGGCGCGCGCCTTCATCGAAGCGCTCCGGCAGCCGCGCGAGGTGTAGTGAGTTGCAGCGCGCAGCTCAATGTCCGGTCTGGCTCGATCCGCTCCTGCCGTAAAGGTGCCGCAACAAGTGTGGCGCGAGAGTCTCGGCGGCTGCGCTCACGGAATCGAGGTCGCCGAGATCCGCGATGCGCGTCATCTCGAGCCCCGCGTAGCCGCAGGGATTGATGCGATGGAACGGCTCGAGATCGATGCCGACGTTGAGCGCGATGCCGTGATAGCTTGCGCCGCGACGCACACGGATCCCGACGCTCGCCAGCTTTCGGCCGTCGACGTATACACCGGGGGCATTCTTGCGGCACTCGGCCGCGATGCCGAGCTCGGCGGCATAATCGATCACGCTGCGCTCGAGGGCGGTGACGATGTCGCGAACGCCCAGACCGGCGCGCCTGAGGTCGACGAGCGGGTAGACAACGAGCTGGCCCGGGCCGTGATAGGTGACCTGACCTCCGCGGTCGATCTGCACGACGGGGATGTCGCCGGCGGCGAGCACGTGATCGCGGCTCGCGTTCATGCCGAGCGTGAATACCGGCGGATGCTCCAGGAGCCAGATCTCATCGGGCGTCTCGGGGCCGCGCTCGTCGGTGAAACGTTGCATGGCGCGCCAGGTCGGCTCGTACTCCACGAGGCCGAGATTGCGCACGATGCATGGAGGGATGGGATGCGTCACTCCCTGAGACCCGCTCCCGCGGGCGTCAGTGCCCTGGGATACGGACACGTCAAGTGTCCTCGCTGAAAGGCACCGGCTCGCCCGCCTTCTTCTCGGACGCGAGCCGGGTATTGTCGAGACCTGCGTTGTTGCGGTTCAACGCCTGCTCCGCCCGATAGCTGGAGCGCACCAGCGGTCCGGAGACGCATTCGAGAAAGCCCCGGGCAAGAGCACTTTCGCGGTAGCGGTCGAACTCCGCGGGCGTGAGGTAGCGCTCGACGGGCAAATGGTTGACCGTCGGACGCAGGTACTGGCCCAGCGTGACGATGTCCACGCCGGCGGCACGCAGGTCCGTCAGAGTCTCCTCGATCTCAGCCTCACTCTCCCCGAGGCCCAGCATCAGGCTGCTCTTCGTCAACACCGCCGGCCTGTGTCCCTTCGCGTGGGCCAGCACCCTCAGTGTTTGCTCGTAGCCGGCGCGCGGGTCTCTCACGGGGCGGGTGAGGCGGCGCACCGTCTCGATGTTCTGCGCGAAAACCTCCAAGCCCGAGTCGACTACCGTCTCGACGTCCGCAAGCACTCCCTGGAAATCCGGTGTAAGCGCCTCCACCGCGGTGTTGGGATTGCGGCGCTTGATCGCCCGGATACAGGCGGCGTAATGACCAGCGCCGCCGTCAGCAAGGTCATCCCGATCGACGGACGTCAGCACGACATACTTGAGCCTCATCAGCTCGACGCTGTGGGCGGCGTTCTCGGGCTCTTCCGCATCCAGCCACCCATGCGGGTTGCCGGTATCGACCGAACAGAAACGACAGGCGCGGGTGCAGACCGCACCCATGAGCATGATCGTGGCGGTACCGGCGTTCCAGCACTCGCCGATGTTCGGGCACTTCGCCTCCTCGCATACGGTGGCGAGGCGGTGCTCTTTGACTATGCCCTTAACGGCCTGAAAGCCCGCGCCCGAGGGCGCCTTGGCACGAAGCCATGACGGCTTGCCGGCGCGTGCGGCGGAGCCGGGCGGCAGAACCGTACCGACCGCAGAGGCTTTGATGCCATCCCGGATTGCTGTAAATCCTTGAGGCGTAAGATATTTGTGGCCACTGCGGGGGCTCTCCCGCGGCGCCGGCGTGCCATCGGAGACGACCGGGATGTCTTTGAGGCTGGGCATAGCCGCTATTTTACGCCAGGGGCCGCTTCCGGCCGTCAGATCCCGCGCGCAACGCGCTCTCTCGCATCCAGCCACGCCAGCCGATCCGGCGAGCCGATGTCCAGCCATTCCCCGCGGTACACCTCGCCGCGCAGGCGCCGCGCCGCGATCGCACGCTTGAGCAGCGGCAGGAGCGGAAACTTTCCCGGCGCGCAGCCCGCGAAGAGCTCCGGCCGGTAGATTCCGACGCCGGTATAGGTAAAGCGGTCAGCGTCGCGCTCCACCACGAAGTCGCCCTCCAGCCCGAAGTCGCCGCGGGAGTGGTGCGGCGGATTGGGCGCGAGCAGCAGCCGCGCGTCGGCGCTTGCCTCCAAAGTCAGGAAGCGGCTGAAGTCCGCATCAGTCCAGATATCGGCATTGACCACGAGAAAAGGCCCCGCGCCGAGGAGCGGCAGCGCGCGATGGATGCCGCCGCCGGCCTCGAGCGGCACCGGTCCCTCCTCGCTGTACGTGATACGCACGCCATAGCGGGCGCCATCGCCCAGGGCGGCGCGGATCTTATCCCCGAGCCACGAGAGATTGATCACCACATCGCTCACGCCCGCCCTGGCGAGCGCCTCGAGGTGGTAGACGATCAGCGGCTTGCCCGCGACCTCGACGAGCGGCTTCGGCAGAGTGTCGGTGATCGGCCGCAGCCGCTCGCCGCGTCCCGCGGCGAGCACCATGGCCCTGAGGGGCACGTTCATGACGCCTGCTGCGCGCTTGGCTGGCGACGCGCTCATTCGCGCGCGGCAGCTCGGGAGCGACGCGGCGCTCGAGGAACTCCGACAGCGCCGCGAGCTCCGGATACAACCGGCAGGTCTCGCGCACGTAGTCGAGCGTCAGCCGCAGATCGCGCAGATACCCCGGCTTGCCGTCCCGGTACCAGAGCCGTGCAAATCTGCCCAGCACCTTGATGTGGCGCTGCGCGCCGATCAGATCGAACCAGCGCACGAACTGCGCCGGACCGCTGCCGACAGGCCCGCCACGCGATTGCAGCAGCGAGCGATAGCCGCTCAGCCATTCGAGCACGCGCTCGCGCGGCCACGAGATGTAGCAGTCCTTCAGCAACGACGCGAGGTCGTATCCGATGGGCCCGCGCAGCGCGTCCTGAAAATCGATGACCCCGGGATTGCGCTCGCCGAGCACCATCAGATTGCGCGAGTGATAGTCGCGATGCACGAAGACCGCGGGCTGCGAGAGCGCCTCGCCGATGAGGAACTCGAAGGCCGCGGCGATCATGTCGCGGTCGGCGCGGGTCAGCTCGAGCGCGAGGTGTCGGTCGAGGAGCCATTCCGGCATCTCGGCGAGCTCGCGGGCGAGCGGCGCGCGATCGTAAGGCGGCAGCTCAGCGGCCGCCTCGGCACCGCGCAGCTGTATCTCGGCAAGCGCCTGCAGCGCATCGCCGTAAAGCAGTTGCGGGTCGTCCCCGGCGCCCAGCCGCGCGAGATAGTGCGTGCTGCCCAGATCCTCGAGCAGCACGAATCCCCGGCCCACATCGGCCTCGTATACGTGCGGAACGTGGATTCCGAGCGGCTCGAGCAGCGCCGTCACGTGTAAATAAGGCCGGACGTCCTCCGTTTCGGGCGGCGCATCCATCGCGACGAGGGTGCTGTCATCGCACACCACGCGAAAATACCGGCGGAAGCTGGCATCGCTGGAGGCGGGCTCGATCCGCGCCGGGCGCAAGCCCAGATCGCGCGCCAGCCAACCTTGCAGGAGCGCGAGTCGCGCATCGTTCTCAGGCATTCGCCCATTATAATGCCGCCCCTCATGCCCCGTTGGAACCCATTCTGGACCGCCCTGCTGTCGTTCGGCGGCCTCACCCCGCTCGCGCGCGCGGACCAGCCGCCGCCCGCCGCGAGCCCGGCGCCGATAACCGCTCCGGCCGGGCCAACCGCCCCCGGGACTCAGGGCCGCCGGCCCTCGGCACCCGAGAAACCGCTTGCGGCCGGAGGCAAGGTCAGCATCGAGAGCGACAGCATGGTCGGCGTGAATGGACTGCTCACCTTGAAGGGACACGTCGTCCTGCGCCAGGGTGACCGCACGATCAAGGCAAACCAGCTCGAGTACGACCGCAAGAGCAACTCTCTGAGCACTCAGGGAGGCATCGACTACACCGACCCGGTGGCGCACGTCACCGGCGCCGGCGGCAGTTACTCCCCGACACAGGGTGCGCAGTTCGAGTCGGCGACGTTCAGCCTGGTGCAGCGCTCGGCGCGCGGCGCCGCGAAGGAAATGCAACTCGGTCCGCAGGGGCTCATCCGCCTGGAGCGCGTCACCTTCACCACCTGCCCGGTGAATGACCAATCCTGGGTGCTGCGCGCGGCGCGCATCACCCTCGATACCCGCCAGCGGGTGGGCACGGGCCGCGACGCACGCATCGACTTCAAGGGAGTGCCGATCCTCTATCTTCCGTGGGTGTCGTTTCCGCTCGGCAACCAGCGCAAGAGCGGCTTTCTGTTCCCGACGGTCGGCAACACCTCACGCGGCGGCGTGGAGCTCTCGGTACCCTACTATTTCAACATCGAGCCCAACATCGATTTCACGCTCGAGCCGACAGAGTACAGCCGCCGCGGACCGGACGTCGGCGGCGATTTCCGCTACCTCACGCGGCTGCAGCACGGCGAGCTCGACTGGGACTACCTGCCGGATGATGCCGTGTACCATGCGAGCCGCAGCCGCATCCGGCTCGCCGACGTCACCGACCTGCCCGACGGCCTGCGGCTGACGCTCGATGGAGAGAACGTCAGCGACACGCAGTATTTCGAGGACTTCTCGACCGGACCGGAAGGCACCAGCACCCCCTTCCTCGACCGGCGCGCAGTGCTTTCGTATCGCGACCTGCACTGGAATATCCAGGGCATGGCCGAGCAGTACCAGACGATCGACAGCACGCTGCTGCTCGACAATCGACCCTATGCGCGCGTGCCGGATCTCACGGTGAGCGCCGACTACGGCTGGGGACCCGGAAACATCGTGCGCTACGGCTTCGACTCGGAGGTGGTCGACTTTCGCCGCTCGACGGGCGTCACCGGCTGGCGGCTCGACCTCTATCCCACGACCTCCCTCAATATCGCGGGGCCGGGATATTTCATCCGTCCCTCGGTCGCGTACCGCGCAACCCAGTATCAGCTGTCGGACACCATCCCGGGGGAGCCCAAAACGCCCTCGAGATCGCTGCCCATTGCCAGCATCGACACGGGGCTGCAGCTCGAGCGCGCCGCCGGCTCGCGCGACCAGCGCACCGTCACGCTGGAACCACGGGTGATGTACCTCTATGTTCCCTACCGCGACCAGAGCGACCTGCCGGTCTTCGACACGGCCGTGCCCGACCTGGATCCGGTGGAGCTCTTTCGCACCAATCGCTACGTCGGCGGGGATCGCGTGGGCGACGCTAACCAGGTGAGCGCCGGCGTCACGACGAGGCTCTTGAACGCCTTGGATGGACGGCAATACCTGACCGCCACCTTCGGCCAGGAGATCTATTTCACCGACCCGCGAGTCACGCTGCCGGGCGAGCTTCCCCGGACCGACAGGCGCTCGGACCTGGTCGCACAGCTGGCCCTGACGGCATTTCAGAACTGGAGCGCCGATGCCGCGTTGCAGTGGGACCCGCAGTCATCGCAGACGCAGCGCGCGCTGATCGCAGTGCAGTACCGTCCGGCGCCCGATCGGGTCGTCAATGTGGGCTACCGGTTCGAGCGCGGCATCTATGAGGAAGCGGCGCTGGTGAGCGAGCAGCCGGGCCAGAACACCCCCGCATGCGGCACACCGGTGACGCCCAGCTGCAATATCGAGCAGCTCGAGGTCTCCAGCGCGTGGCCCATCGGAGGGTCGTGGAGCGTCTTCGCCCGCGGCGTATACTCGCTGGCGGATCACGTGGCGCTGGAGCGATTCGCCGGCTTCGAGTACCGCGCGTGCTGCTGGAGCCTGAGGTTGGGCGCCCGCCGCTACGTTGGCGCGCGCCCCACGACCAGTACGGCTCGCACAGGGCCCCAGGACACTGGTATCTGGCTGCAGCTGGAACTCACGGGCCTCGCCAGTGTCGGATCGGCGTCGGATGCCTCTCTCGTCGAGGCCATTCCCGGCTACACTCCCACGGACGCGAATTCCCAAGCTTTCCCGGGCCGCTGAGGGCCCTTCCACCGAGGATTACGAGCGCATGCGGCGGCTATTGGTAATGATTCTGGGCGCCCTTGTCGTCCCTTTGGCCTTCCACGGCCTGGCGCTGGCGCAGACCCGCGACCTCTCCACCCAGGGGACGCTTCTCGACCGCATCGCAGCCGTGGTCAATGACGGCGTGGTGATGGAGAGCGAAGTCGACGACCAGATGAAGGAGGTGACCGCCCGACTGCAGGCGCAGAACATGACGCTGCCGCCGGACAGCGTCCTGCGCAAGCAGGTGCTCGATCGCCTGGTCCTGCAGCGGATCGAGCTGGAGCAGGCGAATCGCGACGGCATCACGATCTCCGACGACCAGCTGAATTCCGCGCTCGAGGATGTGGCCAAGCGCAACAACATCGCGTTCTCCGACCTGCCGACGGTGCTCTCGCAGCAGGGGATCGATTACGCGAGCTACCGTGACCAGATGCGCCAGCAGCTCACGATCGGTCTGCTGCGCCAGCGCGACGTGCTGCAGCGTATCGAAGTCACGCCGCACGAGATCGACCAGTTCCTGGCGAAGCAGGCCAAGCAGCCCGTGACCAACGAGGAATACAACGTCTCGCACATTCTGATATCGGTGCCGCCGAATGCCACCCCGGATCAAATAGCGCAGGCTCAGCAGCGCGCCAAGGACGTCTACCAGCGCGCCAGCAAAGGTGAGGACTTCGGCAAGCTCGCCGTGGGCTATTCCAACAGCGAGGACGCCCTGGAGGGCGGCTCGCTCGGCTGGCGCCAGGGCTCGGAGCTGCCGACCTTCCTCACCAGCCTGATCCTCGGCCTGAAGCCCGGCCAGGTCGGCGCGCCGCTGCGCACTCCGACCGGCATCCACATCGTCAAGCTCAACCAGGTCCGTACCCAGGACAAGAAGGACATCGTGGAGCAGATCCACGTCCGTCACATCCTGCTCAAGACCAATGCGCTGCAGGACGATGCGACGGTGCGCCAGCGCCTGGAGCAGATCCGCCAGAGCATCCTGAAAGGCGAGAGCTTCGCGGTCGCGGCTTCCGCCTCCTCGCAGGACCCTGGCTCCGCCTCGGACGGCGGTGATCTCGGCTGGCAGAGCCCCGATGTCTACGATCCGACTTTCTCCGCCGCGGTCGAAAAGCTGAAGGTGGGCGACATCAGCGAGCCGTTCAAGTCCCAATATGGCTGGCACATCGCGCAGCTGCTCGGGCGCCGCAGCCATGACGATACACAGGAAGTCAGGCGGTTGAATGCAATGGAATCCATCCGCGCGAGCAAGGCCGACGAAGACACGGAGCTGTGGCTGGAGCACCTGCGCGATGACGCCTACGTGAAGGTCATGATCGGCTGAGCGGTTCCCGGGCCCGCCGTGCTGCCGCGCATCGCGCTCACCTCGGGGGAGCCCGCCGGCGTCGGACCGGATGTTTGTCTCGCTGTCGCGGCGCGGCAGCTCGACTGCGACCTCGTCTGTCTGGGTGACCGGGAAATGCTGGCCGAGCGCGCGCGCGCGCTCGGAATGAAGGTTGAATTGCGGCAGTACGACCGGACGCCTCGCCGCCACGTACCCGGAACGCTCACCGTAGAACATCAGCCGCTGCCCGTACCGGCCATTGCCGGCCGACTCGAGGCTCGTAACAGCCCCTACGTCGTCCGCCTGCTCGAGCGTGCCTGCGACGGCGCCCTCGGCGGCGAGTTTGCTGCAATCGTCACGGCTCCCGTTCACAAGGGCGTCATCAACGATGCCGGCATCCCTTTCACGGGCCACACGGAATTCTTCGCCGAGCGCACGCACGCGTCACGGCCCGTGATGATGTTGGCGACGGCCTCCCTGAGAGTCGCGCTGGCCACGACACACCTGCCGCTGGCGCGCGTGAGCGACGCGATCACCGGCGAGTCGCTTTGCGAGGTGCTGGAGATTCTCGACCGGGACCTTGCCCGATGGTGGGGCATCACCCGGCCACGCATCGCCGTCTGCGGCCTGAATCCCCACGCCGGCGAGGGCGGCCATCTCGGCGACGAGGAGATTCGCGTGATCGCGCCGGCGATCGCCCGCATGCGCGAGCGGGGTCTGCGGATCGCCGGGCCGTTGCCGGCGGACACGGCTTTCGTGCCGCGTGTGCTCGCCGATTTCGACGTGGTGCTCGCGATGTACCACGATCAGGGGCTGCCGGTGATCAAGCACGCGGGTTTCGACGACGCGGTGAATGTGACGCTCGGCCTACCGATCCTGCGGACGTCGGTGGACCATGGGACCGCTCTCGATCTCGCCGGCACCGGCCGCGCGGACGCGGGAAGCATGGCTGCAGCCATCGATCTGGCGGTGCGGCTGGCGCCGCGAGCCGCGTGATGCGGCAGGCGGCTCGCAACGGCAGACCCAGGAAGCGGTTCGGCCAGCACTTCCTGCACGATCCGGCGGTGATCGAGCGGATAGCGGCCGCGATCGCCCCGCGAAGCGGCGACGCTCTGGTCGAGATCGGCCCCGGCCGGGGAGCGCTCACCCGGCGGCTGCTCGCAGCGGATTGCGGCTCGCTCGATGCGGTCGAGATCGACCGTGATCTTGCCGCCCAGCTGCGCGACGAATTCGGGGGCGAGGCGCGCTTCTGCCTTCACGGTGCGGATGCGCTCCGATTCGACTTCGGCGCGCTCGCGCGTCAGCGCGGGCGGCCGCTGCGGGTCATCGGCAATCTGCCCTACAACATATCCACGCCGCTGCTGTTTCATCTGCTGGAGAGCGTGCGCGAAATCCGCGACCTGCACGTGATGTTGCAGCGCGAGGTGATCGCCCGCATGGCCGCCGGGCCGGGAGATTCCGCTTACGGGCGCCTCACGGTGATGCTCTCACCCTGGCTGCAGGTGGAGCGGTTGTTCGACATAGGTCCCGGGGCTTTCCAGCCGCCGCCGAAAGTGTGGTCCGCCGTCGCACGGCTCACGGTCAGGGCGGGGCCCGCTTTTCCGGTGAGTCCGGCGTTTCCGGCGGTGGTGGCCGCGGCTTTCGCCCATCGCCGCAAAACGCTCCGCAATGCGCTGCGGGGGCTCGCGGCCGCGGAGCAGATCGCGAGCTGCGGGGTGGATCCCTCCGCTCGGCCGGAAACTGTCTCCCCGGGCCTCTTCAATGCCATTGCAGGCACGGTGAAGCTGCCGTCCGGCGCTGGCTGAGATAGGCTGTACCAGCCAGTGAAGCATCGAGGGCCGGCTCATGTCCACGTACCCGTACCGTCGCATCCTGCTCGTAGTCGATCTCACGGAAGACAGCGTGCAGATTGGCAAGCGCGCACGCGATCTGGCGTCGACTCTAGGCGCGGAGCTGGAGCTGCTGCATGTCGTTGAATTCATGCCCGTCGAGCCGATGGGAGAGACGCTCATGCCTGCGGTCCGCATCGAGGACGAGTTGGTTGCACGCGCACGTCAGCGTCTTGGCGCACTGGCTGAGGATCTCGGCGTCCCGACCGCTCCGCACCGCGTCGAGTGCGGTAACGTCAAGGCGGAAGTCGTGCGCGTCGCGCGCGAGCGACAGATCGATCTCATCGTGCTCGGCAGCCGCGAGCGCCACGGCCTGTCGATTCTGCTGAATTTCACCGAAGACACCGTCCTGCATGCCGCGCCCTGCGACGTGCTCGCCGTGCGGGTGGGCAGAGCCGCGGCCGGTTAAAATCGGCCGCATGAGCCAGGAGCAGCACAAGATCCGTGTCGAGGTCAGCACGAGCTACCTCGACGAGCAGTCGAGCCCCAGCGAGCAGCGATATGTCTTCTCGTACACGATCACCATCCGCAACGAGGGCCAGCGCGCGGCCAAGCTCCTGACGCGTCATTGGATCATCACGGATGCGAACGGCAGGGTGAAGGAAGTGCGCGGCGAGGGCGTCGTCGGCGAGCAGCCGCACCTGGAGCCGGGACAGGGCTTTCGTTACTCGAGCGGCGCAGTCCTGGAGACTCCCGTCGGCACCATGGAGGGCAGCTACCAGATGGTGGATGCGGAGGGGCGGCACTTCGATGCCCCCATCGCCCCCTTCCGGCTCGCGATCCCCGGAATTCTGCAGTGAGCCGCCATGCCATCGGCGATATCCAGGGGTGCTGCGACGAGCTGCGGGCATTACTCACGCGGATAGGGTTCGCCGCCGATCGCGACCGGCTGTGGTTCGTCGGCGACCTCGTGAATCGCGGCCCGCAGTCGCTCGAGGTCCTGCGTTACGTACGCGCCCTTGGGGAGAACGCGGTCGTCGTCCTCGGGAACCACGACCTGCATCTGCTGGCCGTCGCGTGCGGCTGCCGCCCCGAGCGCCGCTCCGACACCCTCGACGAGATCCTGCGGGCACCCGACCGCGATGCCCTGCTCGAGTGGCTGGCGACCCGTCCGCTTGCACATTTCGAGGCGGGCGACCTGCTGGTGCACGCTGGCGTGGTACCGCAATGGACAGTGGAGACGACGCTGGAACTGGCACGCGAGGTCGAACTGGCCTTACGCAGCGATCCACGCAATCTCTTCGAGCACATGTACGGAGATGAGCCGGACCACTGGAGCCCGGATCTCGCCGGCACCGATCGCCTGCGCTTCGCGATCAACGTGCTCACACGCGTGCGGGTCTGCACGAGTGATGGACGTATCAACTTACGTCTCAAAGGGAAGCCTCCTCCGCCCGGCTCGCAGTGGCTTCCGTGGTTCGATGTCCAGAGCCGGCGCACGCGTGATACTCGCGTCGTGTTCGGTCACTGGTCAGCATTGGGCCTCGTCCTGCGCGACAATGTCATCGGACTCGACTCCGGTTGCGTCTGGGGCGGTGAGCTCACGGCGATCGATCTCGACGGCAACCGGGCCTCCGGCTGTGCGCCGATCTCCATACCCTGCAACGGCCATCAGACGCCTGATGAATAGGAGGCCGGGATGAAGCCCCTGCAAGCGTTCAACCTGCAACGGTGGATCGACCAGCACCGGCAGGTGCTCGAGCCGCCGGTCGGCAACAAGCGAGTGTTCGAGGACGGCGATTTCATCATCATGGTGATCGGCGGTCCCAACTCGCGGCAGGATTACCACGTCGACCCCGGACAGGAGTTCTTCTATCAGCTCGAGGGCGACATCGTGCTGCGGACGATGCAGGACGGGCGTCCGGTCGATGTGCCGATCCGCCAGGGGGAGGTCCTCCTGCTGCCGGCGGAGGTGCCGCATTCGCCGCAGCGACCCCCCAACACGGTGGGCCTCGTGGTCGAGAGGCGGCGCCGGGCGGGGGAGCGCGACGGCTTCCAGTGGTACTGCGAGCGCTGCGGCAAACTGCTGCACGAGGAGTTCATCGAGCTGACGGACATCGAGAAGCAGCTGCCGCCGGTATTCGAGCGCTTCTATGCCAGCGCGGAGCGGCGCACCTGCCGCCACTGCGGGGCGGTACTGGAGCGGCCTGCTTGAATGCGCGACTGCAGGTGAACCGGCAGGAGGTCCGCGTCGACCTCGAGCGCCCGTTCGACCTGAGCGTGGAGCTCGACTTCCACGGACCTCAGACGCGCCACTTCGGCGCGCCGCGCGCCGCTTCGCAGCCCTTCTCGGTGCCGGGTTTTCCCGGCTCGGTGGCGCGCGGCGCGAGCTGCAACTGCGACTCCATCTCGCTGACCCCCCACTGCAACGGCACTCACACGGAGTGCGTGGGCCATTTGACACTGGAGCCGCTGCACGCGCACCGCATCGTTCCGCGGAGCGTGCTGCCGGCGCTGTTGCTCTCGGCACAGCCCATGATGTCCGGCCAAACGCCCGAGAGCTCCGATCCGGCGCCCCACGCAGACGACCGTCTGGTGACCCGCAGCGCGTTGCAAGCAGGTTGGCCGACAGAGCTGCCGTTCAGCCCGCGGGCGTTGGTGATCCGCACTCTCCCCAACGAGCCGGCCAAGCGCACGCGCGATTACACCGACATGACGCCTCCGTATCTCACGCGCGAGGCGGCGCAATACCTCCTCGAGCGCGATATCGAGCATCTGATCGTGGACCTGCCCTCGATCGATCGTGCGCATGATGAGGGCCGTCTCACTGCGCACCGGCTGTTCTTCGGCCTGCCGCCCGGTGACTCCGCATTGGCCCACGCGACGCGATCCCAGTGCACCGTTACGGAGTTGGCATACGTTGCGGACGAAGCGGCCGACGGCCCCTATTTCCTGCAGCTCCAGGTGCCCGCGATCAACGGTGACGCCGTACCCAGCCGCCCACTGCTTTATCGGCTTGCCACCTGAGCCGACACCCCGGCACACATGACTCACGAGACCTACGAGCCGACACTTGAATTCGCCCGCCGCCGCGATGAGGCGGACCCGCTGCGCGCCTTACGGGAGCAGTTCGCCCTGCCTCCGCTCGTGTACCTCTGCGGGCACTCTCTCGGACTGATGCCGCTCGCCGCCCGGGGGATGGTCATGGAGGAGCTGGATAACTGGGCGCAGCTCGCGGTCCTCGGACACGAGCACGGGCGCCGGCCGTGGATTCCTTACCACGAAAACCTCCGTGACGGCCTCGCGACCCTCACCGGCGCGCGCGCCGGCGAAGTCGTGGCGATGAGCTCGCTGACAGTCAACCTGCATCTGATGCTCGCCGCATTCTATCGGCCGAGCGGTGCGCGGCGGCGCATCCTCATGGAGGCCGGCGCGTTCTCCTCCGATCGTCATGCCGTGACCTCCCAGATCGCCTGGCGGGGGCTCGACCCGCAGGAGGCGCTGATCGAGCTGTCCCCCCGGCGGGCACGGACACGATCCCGGAGGAGCAGATCGAGTCCTATCTCGCCGAGCACGGCGCCGAGGTGGCGCTCGTCCTGTGGCCGGGCGTGCAGTACAGAACCGGTCAGGCATTCGATCTCGGCCGAATCGCGACCGCGGCACACCGCGCCGGCTGCGTGGCCGGATTCGACCTCGCCCACTCCATCGGCAACGTCCCGCACGCCCTGCACGACATCGACGCCGACTTCGCCGTCTGGTGCAGCTACAAATACCTGAACGCCGGCCCCGGCGCCATCGGCGGCTGCTTCGTGCATGAGCGGCACGACGCTCCCCATCTTGCAGGGTGGTGGGGGCACGATCCGGCCACCCGCTTTCGCATGGGACCGGAGTTCCACGCCGCACCCGGCGCGGCGGGGTGGCAGATCAGCAATCCGCCGATTCTGTCGGCCGCTCCCCTCATCGCTTCGCTCGCGCTGTTCGAGCAGGCGGGGTCGCAGAGCCTGCGGCGGAAGTCGCTGGCGCTCACCGGATATCTGGAATATCTCCTCGACCGGCTGGCTCCCGACGTGCAACTCATTACTCCTCGCGCGGCGGACTCGCGCGGTTGCCAACTGTCCGTCCGCATTACGGGCCCTCTTGGCCGAGGACGGCGGATGTTCGAAGCGCTGACCGCCCATGGCGTGATCGTCGACTGGCGCGAGCCCGACACGATCCGACTCGCGCCCGTACCGCTCTACAACGGCTTCGCGGATGTCTTTCGCGGCGCCGAAGCGCTGGCGCAAACCCTGCGCCTGGAGCCGTGAGACCGCTCGCCGACCGGCCGGTCAACATCGTCGGCGCCGGCCTCGCGGGCGCGCTCCTCGCCGTGCTGCTGGCGCGCCGCGGATTCGCGGTCGATGTCTTTGAGCGCAGGCCCGACCCGCGCCTCGCCGAGGGCGAGCGCGGCCGCTCCATCAACCTCGCTCTCGCCGCTCGCGGCATCGTCGCGCTCGAGCGAGCCGGCATGATGGAGCGCATCCGGCCGCTCCTGATTCCCATGCGGGGACGAATGATCCATTCGCTCTCGGGCGAGACACAGCTGCAGCCGTATGGACAGCGCCAGGACGAGGTCATCTACTCCGTCAGCCGCTCCGAGCTCAACCGGGTGTTGGTCGAGGAAGCGGCGCGACACCCGCTGGTGCGGCTGCGGTTCCGGCAGACCTGCCTGGCAGCCCTGCCGGAAGCGGACGCGCTGCGCTTGCGCGATGAGGCGACGGGTAGCGAGTGCAATGTGCCGCTTGCACCGACCTTCGCCACCGATGGCGCCGGCTCGCCTGTTCGCTCGAGCCTCGCGCGCGCAGGGCTCATCAGCGTGCGCGAGGACCGCCTGGATCACGAGTACAAGGAGCTGACCATCCCGGCACGCGACGGACGCCACGCAATGGAGGCTCACGCGCTGCACATCTGGCCGCGCGGCGGCTTCATGCTGATCGCCCTGCCCAACAGCGATGGCAGCTTCACGGCCACCCTCTTCCTGGCGCGCAGCGGCCGTGACGGCTTTGAATCACTCACGGGCCCGGATCGCGTGCGGGAGCTCTTCCACAGCCAGTTTCCCGACGCCATGCAGCTCATGCCGCATCTCGTCCAGGAATTCAGCACTCATCCCCAGGGCCAGCTCGGCACAGTGTATGCCCGGCCCTGGCACATCGGCGGCCAAGTGCTGCTGCTCGGCGATGCCGCCCACGCCATAGTCCCCTTCCACGGCCAGGGCATGAACGCGGCCTTCGAAGACTGCCTGGTGCTCGACGGCCTCCTCGACCGGCACGACAGCTGGGATGCGTTGTTCGCGGATGTCGAGCGCTCCAGGCTGCCCAGCGCCGCCGCCATCGCCCAGATGGCGCTCGAGAATTACACCGAGATGCGCGACACGGTGCGCGATCCCGCCTACCTGCGCCGCAAAGCGCTCGCCATGGAGCTCGAGCGGCGCTTCCCCGACCGCTTCATTCCCCGCTACTCCATGGTGATGTTTCATCCGGAGATCTCCTATGCGGAGGCGCTGCGGCGCGGGACGGCGCAGGAGCGGATCCTGGCAGAGCTGGATGAGCGGCGCGCGCATGGAGAGGTGGATTTCGACAGAGCGCGGACCCTGGTCAACGAGCGCCTGGCCTGAATGAAGGTCGCAAGTCGTAACTTCCGCTTGCCGTCATGACGGCGCACCGAGGGGGGCGAGCGCCGACAGATAGCTGAGCACTGCGAGCAGGACGACGAAGTACGCGGTCAGTCCAATCGCGCGGGGCGTTTCGGCTGAGCGGCCTTTGCCGTACGCGTGATATACCGCCGCGCCGGCCACGAGCAGCAAAAGCGGCTGCGAGAAGCAAGCGGCCAACACGAGCGCCGCAAGGGCGATGCCAATGCTTCCGGCACGACCGATGGCCACGATCGCTTGCGCGCCGTCCAACCGCCAGACGGGAATCAGGTTCATGAGATTGATGAACGCCGAGAAGCTTGCCAGGCCCAGCCAGAGGCGATCCTTGGTCTGCAGCCAGATCAGGGCGCATACGGCTGCGCCGCCGGCCCCGGCCAGCGGCCCGGCGAGACTCACGAGAGCGCGCGCAACCTGCGTCACGTCTGCTGCCGTCCAGCGTACATAGGCACCAAAGCCGGGAACGAACATCGGAAGATCCGCGGCAAGACCGCGCCTTCTCACTTCGATGAAATGCCCGAGCTCGTGCACCAGGACGAGGACGGCTATTCCGATGCCAAACCTGACCCCGTAGAGGCCCCAGTAAAGCGCGGCGAAAGCGGCGAAACTCAACAGGAAAGGGAGCTTGAGCAGCGAGAGAAAGAACTTGCCTTTGAGCAGGAGCACTGCGACTGGTGCCAGCGGGCCCAACTTGCGCGTCCAGGCCGGCGCGTCGCTCCGCCCTGGTTCGGCAACATCGCGTGCCAGTTCCGCCAGGTGGCTGCGCACCCATGCGGCCTGCGAGGAATCGGCGGGAAGCAGCTCGAGCGCGGCCTGCCAATCCGCTTGCGCGGCGGCGGGCTCGTGGTTCCGCTCGTGCGTGCGTGCGCTGGCCGCGAGCTCCTCGAGCCTGGGCGCGTACGCCAGCGCCTGGCATTGAGGGCAAGCCAGACATCCGGGCGCCAGAGATGCGCCGCAGCGGCTGCACTTGTCAGGGACGGTTATGACAGCCAAATCCCATCCACTTCAGGTGGCGGCTGCGGCCTTCGCAGTATAGGGCCCCGATAGATTCAGGGTTCGGGCGGCCGTGAATCGCCAGGCGAAGCGGAGGCCGACGAACAGAATGACGAGCCCGATGAGACCGTGCACCGGATCCTGAAGCTCGAGAATCGGCGAAGCGATGCCGAGCCATGCCAGCACGGCAATCGTCTTGCCGAGACTCGGGCGGGCCACAGGCTGCGCGGCAGTCTCGGCGGACTGCGTTTGAGCCTGGTGATGCTGTCGAGCCTGCTGGATCGCAATCGGCACGGCCGACATCGACACGGCGAAATACGTGAGCAGGACGGCCACCACCTGGTAGCGGCGTCCCCCTACACCCCGCGAACCCATGTGCATCGCCTTGCCGACGATGAAACCCACTGCCAGGGACACATAGCCGATGATGAGACCCGTAGCCAGCGCGAAAATGACATATAGCGCAAATCCGACCAGAGCGCCCCCGACGCCGAACACCAGCGCACGGACGAACGCCGCATGCGAGTCCCGAGGAATTTGCGCTTTGATTTTCTCGGTGCACGCCGCACAGACCGGCGCGCCCTTGATCTGAAAATAAGAGTCACCGATCGGTTGCTTACACACCATGCACTTCGCCGTCGAGTTGCTCGGCGCATACTCCGCGGTCGCGAACTGCGGTGTCTGGGATTCGCCCGTCGTCATCGTTATTCCCCCGTTGACTCGTCCGATCGCTCTCTGCGGTCCCCAGGACGGGAATGTACCTCAGGCGAGGGCTTGGGAATAGCCTCGCGCGGATGGACTTGAGGAAGGCGGCTCAATGTCCGTGCGGACTGCCGAAGATAACAGCCAGAACGGCTGCCAGAATGGTGGCCGCCGCTGAGATCACCGTCAGCGACACCGCAAACCGGCGCGTGCTCAGCGCCTCGAGCTTGCTTTCGAATTTCGCCTCGACCCGATCGATCTTGGCATCCCGCCTCTCAAACCTCTCATCCTGCTTTGCGAGCCTGGCATCCACCTTCTCGAGCACGGTCTCCAGTTTGGCGTCCAGCTTCTCGAAGCCGGCGTCGACCTTCGCGTCCAGCTTGTCGAGCTTCTGATCCATCGGCTTCCGCAAGTCGCGCAGATCGACCTCGACGCCCGCGAGGCGGGAGTTGAGCTGGGTGACTTCACCCTCTATTCTTGCAACGCGGGGCTCGAGCTGCATGACACTGTCTTCCACCGCAAACTCCTCTCTCAAGCTCGAGGCGTGCATGGGCGCCTCCTCCGGACCGCACCGGCTCTCCGCCGAAACGCAACATTAGAGCACGCGCGCCGCCGCCGGAGAAGCTTCAAATCTCGACAAATACAAAAGTTTCGTCGAGTTTCGCCGTCGTTTTGTCCGTTATGCGCGACGTCAAATAGGACGTTGGAAGATGCGTCGCGCTAGCCCTCCGGCACCACGATCGCGTGAGTTGATTTGACTTCCTCCATGACGAAGTAGGTATGCGTCTGCTGCACGCCGCGCACGGAAGCTATGGTGTCGCCGAGCAGACTCCGATAGGTCTCCATGTCCTTGACGCGCACCTTGAGCAGGTAGTCGAACCCGCCGGCCACCATGTGGCACTCCATGATCTCGTCGTGCGCGCGCACCACTTCCTTGAAGTGCTCGAAGGCCTCCGGCGTCGTGCGATCGAGTGAGACCTCGACGTATGCCAGCAGCCCGAGCCCGAGCTTGCGTCCGTTGAGACGCGCGAAGTAGCCGTCGATGAAGCCTGCGGCCTCGAGCCTCCGGACACGCTCCAGGGTCGGGGTGACGGTCAGATTGACCTCCCGCGCGAGCTGCGATACCGGGATGCGGCCGTCCTGCTGCAGCCGCAGGAGAAGCTTGCGATCCACTCGGTCGAGCGGGCGGTCGGCGGCCGCCGGGGTGCTGTGCTGTCCGGAAGGGTTTTTGGTGCGCATAATAGTTAATTTTACTGCTATTGTCGTCAAAACGAAAAAACATTCTCTGGATATCCAGATAATATGAGCGTAATCAACTGGATTCCGGCGATCAGATTATGGTAGCTGCCCTTTCCGAGACCCGCTCCGCCCTGCCGCAGGCGGTGAGCGATCGCGGCACTCTGCGAGAGCGCATTCGCGCGGCTACGCTGCGTCCTGAGCGAGAGGCGCTCGACGAGCTGCGTGGAGCGCTGCTGCCGCTGTCGGGGACGCTGGAGGCCGCCCGTGGGCGCGCCATGCGCTGGATCGAGACAGCTCGCGAGGGCGCGCGGTCCAGGCCGCTCGCCGAGTCGCTGCTCGACCAGTTCCCGCTCGACAGCCGCCAGGGCAAGGCACTCATGAGCCTGGCCGAGGCGCTGCTGCGCACCCCGGACCCCAAATGCGCCGATCGTCTGATTGCCGAGCGGCTGGCAGCCTTCCGTGAGGGCGGGGCCAAGAGCTCCGAGCTGACCGTCCGCATATCCATGGCCTTGCTCGGCACGGCGAGCCGGCTGTTGCCCGACGCAAGCGCTGGATTGACGGCAGACGCCCGCCGCTCATTGCTGACACCGGTCATGTCACCGGTCGTGCGCAGCGCACTGCGCCGCGGCATGCGGATGATGGGGCACGCATTCATCGTCGGAGAATCGATCGAATCGGCGCTCGCGCGCGGACGCCGCGACCGTGACCTTGCGCTGTGCTCGTTCGACGTGCTCGGCGAAGGAGCAAGGTCCGAGAGTGACGCGCAGCGATATTTCGCCGCGTACGAGCAGGCAATAGACGCGCTGCGCGCGCAGAAGGCCGACTCCGTTCATCGCCGCTCCGGCATCTCGGTGAAGCTCTCCGCGCTCGAGCCGCGTTACTCGTTGACACAGCGTCCCAGGGTCATGGAGAAGCTGGTTCCGCGGATGCTCGCGCTCGCACGCCGCGCCTGCGCCGCCGGGATCGGACTGACGATAGATGCCGAGGAAGCGGATCGACTCGATCTGTCGCTCGACATCGTCGCGGCACTGGCGGGCGATGCCGTTACACGCGACTGGGGCGGCCTGGGGCTCGCGGTCCAGGCCTACGGCCGGCGGGCGCCACTGGTGTTGGATTGGGTCGCGGAGGTCGCGCGGCACAACGGCCGGCGCATGTCAGTCAGGCTGGTCAAGGGCGCGTACTGGGATGCGGAGATCAAGCGGGCGCAGGAGCGCGGACTGGACAGCTTCCCGGTGTATACCTCGAAAGTCGCGACCGACGCCAGTTATCTCGTTTGCGCGCAGCGCCTGTTTGGCGCTCTCGACGTCATCTACCCGCAGTTCGCGACGCACAACGCGCTCACCGTGGCGGCAGTGACGGCGATGGCGCCTCGGGGCGCGGTTTACGAATTCCAGCGTCTGCACGGCATGGGGCAGGCGCTCTACGACGCGGTCCGCGCCGACAGGCGCGACTTGCCGCCGGTGCGCGTCTACGCGCCGGTCGGCACACACGAGGAGCTGCTGCCCTACCTCGTGCGCCGGCTGCTCGAGAACGGCGCCAACACATCCTTCGTGCACCATTTTCTCAACCGAGACATTCCCGTGGAGCAGGTCGTGGGCCAAACTCTGGACAACGTCATTCACGGCTCGGCAGCCATCGCGGCTGCGGGCAAAGGCAGTCCTGCGCAAATCCGCGAGCCGCGCGCGCTCTACCGCTCGCGGCACAATTCCAGCGGCCCGGACTTCGGCAACCCGGCGGAGCTCGCCGCTCTGCAAAAGGAGCTGCAGGAGACCGCGGCCGTGTCCTACCGGGGCGGCCCCGTATTGAGTCAGGCCGAGGCGATCGAGGCCGATGTACCGGTGCGGTCGCCGGCGAATGCGGCCGCAACCGTGGGTCTCACGCGGGATGCGACCCAGGCGGAGATCGCCGCCGCGATGACCAGCTGCTCGCGGGCGCAGCGCGCGTGGGATGCCACACCCGCCGAGCAGCGCGCCGCCTGCCTGGAGAAGGCGGCGGACCTGTTGGAGAGCCGCCGCGCCCTTTTCCTCCACCTGCTGGTCCGCGAGGCCGGAAAAACGCTGCCCGATGCGATCGCGGAGATCCGCGAGGCGGTGGACTTCTGCCGCTACTATGCCTGGCGCGGCCGCGAGCTGTTCACCGCTGCGCGGGAGCTCGACGGTCCCGTCGGTGAGCGGAATCTGCTCTCCTTCCAGGGCCGCGGCGTGTTCGCCTGCATCAGCCCGTGGAATTTCCCGCTCGCGATCTTCACCGGACAGATCACCGCGGCACTGATGGCCGGCAACGCGGTCCTGGCGAAGCCGGCGCCGGCCACGACGCTCATCGCTCATGCGATGACGCGGCTGCTGCACGCAGCCGGAATTCCGCGCGATGTGCTGCAGCTCGCGCCGGCCGACGGGCCCCTGTTCGGCGCCACAGCGCTCACTCATCCGGCGCTCGCGGGCGTGGCGTTCACCGGCTCGACGGCGACGGCCGCGACCATCAACCGCACCCTCGCCGGGCGCGAAGGACCGATCGTGCCGCTCATCGCCGAGACCGGCGGCGTGAATGCGATGATCGTCGATGCGACGGCGCTCGCGGAGCAGGTCGTGGACGATGTGATCGCCTCGGCATTCACGAGTGCCGGACAGCGGTGCTCGGCTCTGCGCGTGCTGTACCTGCAGGAAGAGATCGCCGACCACGTCCTCGGGATGCTGATCGGCGCGATGAAGTGCATCAAGATCGGCGATCCCGCCGATCTTGCGACGGACGTGGGGCCGGTCATCTCCGCGGACGCGCAGCAGCGCTTGGCTCGGCACGCGGAGCGAATGACGCGCGAGGCGAAGCCCCTCTACTCATGTCCGGTGGAGCATTGCGACAGCAGCGGTCACTTCTTCGGTCCGCGGCTCTTCGAGCTCGACTCGCCCGAGCAGCTCAAAACCGAGGAGTTCGGCCCGATTCTGCACGTGTTCCGCTACCGCGCCGAGGAGCTCGGGCGGGTGTTGGAAGCCGTCCGCTCCACGGGGTTCGGCCTGACGCTGGGCGTGCACAGCCGGCTCGAGAGCATGGCGGAGCACGCTTTCCGCACGCTGCCGGTGGGCAACACCTACGTCAACCGCAACATGATCGGCGCGGTCGTCGGCGTGCAACCGTTCGGCGGTCAGGGGCTCTCGGGCACCGGGCCCAAGGCGGGCGGCCCGAATTACCTGCAGCGGTTCGCGACGGAGCGCACCCTCACCATCAACACGGCGGCGATCGGCGGCGCCGTCGAGTTGCTTTCGTAGCGGCCGCTAGGCTCGCAGCGCCTCCGTCAAATCCGGGAAGGAGGCGATGGGCTCGCCGCAGACATTGCCGCGGCACACGTAGGCCACGGCGGTATCTGCGGCGGTCTTCTCCGCAATCGCCGCCGGCAGGTCCGGCGCGTCGGCGGGGACGGCCAGCACCATTCGCCGCGGCGAGTACAGCCGGGCAAGCTCGCGCCGCCAGGCCTCGATGGTCGCGCCGTCGCCGCGCAGCACGACGATTTCCGGCGGATGCAACAGCTCCTCCAGCGCGACGAGGAGGCTCGCATGGCCCTGCGGGTACTTCGCCATCACCGCCCATCCTGCGCGCACCGTCCGCTCCGCGGCCTCGAGGTAGCGCGCTTCGCCGAGCAGGTATCCCATGCGCTGCAGCACGAACGCCGCGACGCCGTTTCCGGCGGGAGTGGCATCGTCGCCGAAGGACTTCGGCCGGTGGATCAGCTGCTCGTGATCATCTGAGGTGAAGAAGAAGCCCCCCGCCCGCTCATCGGCATAGTGCTCCAGGAGCACGTCCAGCAATTCGCACGCGAAGCGCAACTCATCGGCGCGGAAGCGGACCTGCTGCAGCTCCAGCACGGCGTCCGCGAGGAACGCGTAGTCGTCGAGATATGCGTTCAGATGCGCGCGGCCGTCGTTGTACGTGGCAAGGAGCCTGCCGTCGCGCCAGAGCGTACTGCGCACGAACCCGAGCGCGCGCCCGGCGGACTCCGCCAGGTCGTCTCGACCGAGCGCCCGCGCCGCGACGGCCATGCCGCGGATCATCAGGCCATTCCACGAGGCGAGAATCTTGTCATCGCGCCCGGGGCGGACCCTGTGCTCGCGAATCCGCAGCAATTTCTCCCGGGCCGAGGTCAATGCCGATTCGAGGCTCTCACGGGGACGCTCGAGATTGGATGCGATGTCCTCCGCCGAGCGGAAGACGTGCAAGTGCCAGCGGCCTTCGAAGTTGGGCTCGCGATCGAGGCCATAACGGGGAGCGAATGCGTCGTATTCCTCCGCCGTCAGCGCCGAGCGCACCTCGTCACGATCCCAGACATAGTATTTGCCCTCGTGTCCTTCCGAATCGGCATCGAGGCTGGAGTAGTACCCACCCTCCGGTGACTGCATCTCCCGCCGTACCCACTCGGCGGTCTCCGCAGCCACCCTGCCGTAGAACGGGTCGCCGGTCGCCACAAAGGTATCCGCATACACCGCGAGGAGGCCGCCATTGTCGTAGAGCATCTTCTCAAAGTGCGGGATCATCCAGTAGTCATCGACCGAGTAACGGCAGAACCCGCCGGCAAGCTGATCGTTGATGCCGCCATCGGCCATGCGCCGCAGCGTCAGGCCCGTCATGTAAAGCGCGTGCAGGTCAGGCGTGTCGCTGTCCGCGCCGGCGCGCCACTCCAGCAGCAGCAGCTCCAGCGATTTCGGGTGCGGGAATTTGGGCGCACCGCCGAAGCCGCCGTAGCGCGGATCGAAGGTCCGCTCGAGCGTCTGGCGGCAGACCCGCAGCGGCGCTTCGTCCGGCTGGGCCGCGGCATCCGCAGCCGGCGGCTCGAGCTGCGCGAAAGCCGCCATCAGCGCCTCGTTCTGCTGCCGCAGCTCCGCCTCGTGCTCGCGGTAGTACCGCGATACACGCAGCAGCAACTCCCTGAAGGCAGGCAGCCCGAAGCGAGCCTCCTTGGGGAAGTAAGTCCCGCCGAAGAACGGCCGCCGGTCGTCCGGTGTCAGGAACATGGTGAGCGGCCAGCCGCCGGAGCGCTGTGTCAGCATCTGCTGCGCGATCTGATAGATGCGGTCGACGTCGGGGCGCTCTTCCCGGTCCACCTTGATGTTGACATACAGCTCGTTCAGCACTTGCGCCGTGGCCTCGTCCTCGAAGCTCTCGGCAGCGAGCACGTGGCACCAGTGGCACGCGGCGTAACCGACGCTGAGGTGGATGGGCTTGCGCTCCGCGAGCGCGCGCGCGAACGCCTCCTCGCCCCACGCGTACCAGTCGACCGGATTGTGCGCATGCTGGCGCAGGTAGGGACTGGTCTCGGCGAGCAGCCGGTTGGTGTATTTCGGGCTGCCGTCCGGGTTCAGGTGTCGGGTATCCATGCAGCCGCAAAGAATACCCCGATCGTCGATTCTGTATACTGCCGGCCGCCGAATCGCCATCGAGCCCGCCTTGCGCTCTCTTTCTCCCACGTCCCGCGCCGACACCGGCCGCGCTCGCGAGCTGCGCCTGAAGCGCGGCGAAGAGCGCCGCCTGGCCGGCGGACATTTATGGATCTTCAGTAACGAGATCGACCCCGACGCCACGCCCCTCTCGGCGTTCGCGCCCGGAGATGTCGCACAGGTCATGTCGCATCGCGGCCAATTTCTAGGGCACGCGTACGTCAATCCGCATGCGCTGATCTGCGCCCGGATCTTGAGCAGGGACGCCGCTCATCCCGTCGACCGCGAGCTCATCGATACTCGTCTGCGTGCGGCGCTCACGCTGCGGGAGCGGCTTTACGGTGATCCCTACTACCGACTCGTCTTCGGGGAATCCGACGGCTTGCCCGGGCTGGTTCTCGACCGCTACGGAGACGTGCTGGTAGGACAAATCGCGACCGCCGGCATGGAAGCGTTGAAGGACACCGTCGCCGAAGCAGTGCGCGCGCTACTCTCGCCGGCGGGTCTTTACTGGAAGAACGACTCCGCGGCGCGGCAGCTGGAGCACTTGCCGCAAGTCGCGGAGCCCGCTTTCGGCGAGATTCCCGCGGAGATCACCGCCGCCGAGGCCGGCCTGCGCTTTGCGGCGCCATTGGCGCACGGGCAGAAGACCGGCTGGTTCTACGATCAGACTCACAACCGGGCGCGCCTCGTGCGCTATCTCTGGCCGCGCGCGCGGGTACTGGACGTGTGCAGCTATGTGGGCGCCTGGGCCGTCACCGCCCTGAAGGCGGGCGCCGCAGCGGCAAGCTGCATCGATTCCTCGGAGACGGCGCTCGACTTTGCGCGGCGCAACGCGCAGGCGAACGGCGTCGCGCTGGAAGCGATCCGAGCCGACGCATTCGAGGCGATGAAGGCGCTGCAGGAGCGGGGCGAGCGCTTCGACGTCGTGGTGCTCGACCCGCCGGCCTTCATCAAGCGCAAGAGAGACATTCCGCAGGGGACGGCCGCATACCGCAAGCTCAATCAGCTCGCGCTCGGCCTCATCGAGGGCGAGGGGCTGCTCGTCTCCTGCTCCTGCTCGTATCACCTCGCCCCCGAGGAGCTGGTGACGGCCATCCAGGCGGCCGCCCGCCACAGCGGCCGCTTCGTCCAGATACTGGAGTCCGGCGGCCAGTCCCCCGACCATCCGGTGCATCCCGCCATCCCGGAAACGCGCTATCTCAAGGCTTTCTTCTGCCGCGTGACGCGCGAGGTCGGCTAAACTTCGCCGCCATGATCGTCTACCCGGACATCAACCCGATCGCGTTTCGGCTCGGGCCGATCAAGGTGCACTGGTACGGCATCATGTACCTGCTCGGGTTCGGCGCCGGATGGCTGCTCGCGCGCCGCCGCGCCGCCCGGCCGGGCTCGACCTGGAAGCCGGTGGATGTAGACGACCTGGTCTTCTTCGCCATGGTGGGCGGCATTCTCGGCGGCCGGCTGGGTTATGTACTCATCTACGGCCTCAGCTTCTGGACGGCGCAGAACCCGTGGTATCCGTTCGAGATCTGGGATGGGGGCATGTCCATCCATGGCGGCTTCATCGGCGGCGTCATCGCCCTCGCCTTATTCGCCTGGCGGCGCGGCCGCAGCATCGCCGACGTCTTCGACTTCACGGCGCCTCTGCCGGAGGCCGGCCTCTTTTTCGGCAGGGTGGGTAACTTCATCAACGGTGAGCTGTGGGGCAAGCCAACCACGCTCCCCTGGGGCTTCCTCTACCACGGCCAGGAGCTCCATCCGTCGCAGCTCTACGAGGGCTTTCTCGAGGGAATCGTGCTCTTCGCGGTCATGTGGTGGTTCACCGCGAAGTCGCGCCCGCGGCTCGCCCCCTCGGGGCTCTTCCTGTTGCTTTACGGCAGCTTCCGCTTTCTCGTGGAGTTCGTGCGCATGCCGGATCCGCAGATCGGGTATCTCGCCTGGGGCTGGCTCACCATGGGCCAGGTGCTGTCGCTGCCCATGATTCTCATCGGCTGCGCCCTGCTGACCTATGCCTACAGCGCTCGCGTGCGCTCGGGTAACTTCGCCACCGCGCAGTGAGCCGCGCGCGATGAAATCCTATCTGGATCTGATGCGCCGCATCCTGGAAAGCGGCGCGCGCAAGGGCGACCGCACCGGCACCGGGACGCTGTCGCTCTTCGGCGAGCAGCTGCGCTTCGATCTGTCGCTGGGCTTCCCGCTGGTCACCACCAAGCGGGTCCACCTGCGCTCGGTCATCTGCGAGCTGCTCTGGTTTCTGCGGGGCGAGACCAATGTCGCCTGGCTCCACGACCAGGGTGTCAGCATCTGGGACGAGTGGGCCGACGAGAACGGTGAGCTGGGACCGGTTTACGGCAAGCAGTGGCGGGCATGGCTGGCGGCCGACGGCCGCACCATAGACCAGATCCGCATGGCCCTCGAGCTGCTGCGCGGCAATCCCGATTCCCGCCGCATCCTGATCAGTGCGTGGAACGTGGGCGAGCTCGAGCGGATGCACCTCATGCCGTGCCATGCGCTGTTTCAGTTCTACGTGGCCAACGGCAGGCTGTCCTGCCAGCTCTACCAGCGCAGCGCGGACGTCTTTCTCGGCGTGCCCTTCAACATCGCGAGCTACGCTCTGCTCACCCACATGTTCGCGCAGCAGTGCGACCTCGCGCCCGGAGAGCTGGTCTGGACCGGCGGCGACTGCCACCTCTATCTCAATCATCTCGAGCAGGCGAAGCTGCAGCTCTCGCGCGCTCCCTTGCCGCCGCCGCGGCTCGACATCCGCAGGCGTCCCGCCACCCTTTTCGGCTATCAGTACGAGGATTTCCAGTTCGTGGGCTACCAGCATCATCCCGCCATCCCAGCGCCCGTGGCAATCTGACATGGCGCGCCAACCGCTGTTCGAAGTTCGCGGCTCCCCGGTCCACGGCCTGGGCGCCTTCGCGCTGCGCCGCATCCGCAAGGGCACGCGCATCGTCGAGTATCTCGGCGAGCGCGTGTCGCACCGGGAGGCGGACAGGCGGTACGAGAGCAAGGATGCAACCGACGCCCACACGTTCCTCTTCATAGTCGACTCGAAGACCGTCATCGACGCCGGCGTCGCCGGCAACGAGGCTCGGTTCCTCAATCACTCCTGCAATCCCAACTGCGAGTCGGTGATCGAGAACCGGCGGGTCTTCATCGAGGCCATCCGCGCGATCGAGCCCGGCGAGGAGATGACTTACGATTATCAGATCCAGCGCGAGAACGATGACCCGCCAGGCATAGACGAGGTATTCGTCTGCCGCTGCGGCTTCCCGCAGTGCCGCGGCACGATGCTCTGGCCGCCCGATCCGCCGAGTCCGCGCGCCAGGCGCAGACCGCGGGTCCAACCGCGGCTACCGCAACGGAAAACGGCGCCAGGCAAACGCAAACGGAAGGCTTCGCGGCGCCGCTGAAGGCGCGCGGCGCTCCTCATATGACCCACTCCCGTCGCTGGAACCTGACAGCGGTCATCGGTGCGCTCGGCGTCGTCTACGGCGACATCGGCACGAGCCCGCTCTATGCGCTCGATGCGACGCTCACCGTCGCCGGCCGTTTCAACAGCGAGCTGGTGCTCGGCGCGCTGTCGCTCATCCTCTGGGCGCTGACGATCTCCGTCACCATCAAGTATGTCAGCGTCATCATGCGCGCGGACAACGAGGGCGAAGGCGGCATCCTCGCGATGTTCGCGCTTGCTCAGCGCCAAATCATCGCCGGCAGCCTCTGGGCACGCGTCGCGGTGTGGCTGGCGCTCGCCGGAACGGCCTTCTTCTTTTGCGACTCTCTCATCACTCCGGCCGTCTCGGTGTTGAGCGCCGTCGAGGGCCTGGAGGTGCTGAACCCCGGGCTCAAGAGCGCCGTGGTTCCGGTGACGGTCGGCGTGATCATTGGTCTTTTTGCCTATCAGCGTCACGGTACCGCGCGAATCGGCAGTCTCTTCGGTCCCATCATGGTGGTGTGGTTCGTGGTGATCGGGCTCACCGGCGCCGCGGCGATCCGGCGCGATCCGGTCGTGCTCGCCGCGATCAATCCGCTCTACGGGATAGAGCTGCTCACGCACCGTCCGGGCGTCGCGCTGGCGATCATCGGCGCCGTGTTCCTCGCCGTGACCGGCGGCGAGGCGCTCTACGCGGACATGGGACAATTCGGCAAAGTCCCGGTGCGCGTCGGCTGGTTCGCCCTCGTATGGCCGGCACTCGTACTCAACTACTTCGGGCAGGGCGCGCTGCTTCTCGCGCAGGGGAAATACCTGCCGCAAGCCCTCTACCTCCTGGTGCCCGTGCCGGCGCAGCCCTGGATGGTGATCCTGGCGACCGCGGCGACGGTCATCGCCTCGCAGGCGGTCATCTCCGGGGCGTTCTCGATGGCGCGCCAGGCGGTGCAGCTCGATCTGCTGCCGCGCATCCGGGTCCTGCAGACTTCCGCCACCGAGCAGGGCCAGATCTACGTGCCGGTGGTCAACTGGCTGGTGTTCATCGCGGTGATCGCCTTCGTGGTCGGCTTCGGCTCCTCGGACGCCCTGACGGGAGCCTACGGTGCGGCCGTAGTCGGCACCATGTTGGTCACGACCATTCTGGGCTCCTTCGTGGCAGTGACTCAATGGAGCTGGTCGAAGTGGTCCGTGGGGACGCTGTTCGGCCTGCTGATGATCGTCGACACGATCTTCGTTCTCGGCAACATGACCAAGGTGCCGGCCGGAGGCTGGATTCCGCTCACGCTGGCCGCGATCCTGTTCATCATCTTCATGACGTGGCGCAGCGGGCGGCTGGATCTGCGGGCGGCGCTCGCCAAGATGGCCGTGCCCCGCGCCGAGCTGCCGAAGCTGATCGCCGGAACCTATCGCGTCCATGGGACCGGAGTATTCCTCGCCAGCGATCCCAACCTCATCCCTTCCGGGCTGATCCGCAACGTCGAGCACAATGGGGTCGCGCACGAGCGGCTGATCATCCTCAACGTGGAGGTCATGCGCACTCCACGCCAGGACCCGGTGCGCCGCGTCGAGATCACGGAAACCCTGCCCGGGGTCTTCCTGGTCACCGCCCGGTTCGGGTTCATGGAGACGCCGGATGTCGGCGAGGCGCTCAAGTCCTGCCGGGTGCGCGGCCTGAGAGTGTTCGCCGAGGACAGCTCGTTCTTCGTCGGCCAGCATGTGGTGCGCGCGCGGCCGCTGCCGGGATGGAAGGGGCTGCAGCGGCGGCTCTTCGCCTGGATGCAGCGGCACAGTACCCAGGCCGCGGAGTTCTTCCGCATGCCTTTCCGCGGAGTGGTAGTCCTCAATACCGTGGTCGAGATCTGACACCAGGCGCCGGCGCCCGCCATCATGGTCCTGCAGCAACCGCTCATCTCTCTCATTGCCGCGATGGCGGAGAATGGCACCATCGGCCGCGCCAACGCCCTGCCGTGGCGCCTTCCGGATGACCTGAAGCGCTTCAAGGCGCTGACCATGGGCAAGATGCTGCTCATGGGCCGCAAGACCTACGAGTCGATCGGCCGGCCGCTGCCGGGCCGCACGAACCTCGTCCTCACACGGGACCGGGATTGGCGCGCCGAGGGGGTGGTCGTCGTGCGCTCGCTCGGGCAGGCGCTCGGCTGCGCGCGCGACGCCGAGGAGCTGGTCGCGATCGGGGGCGCCGAGATCTACCGGCTGCTGATGCCTTTCGCCCGCCGCCTGTACCTCACGCTCGTGCACGCCGACATTCCGGGCGACACGTTCTTCCCGGACTTCGATCCCACGCAGTGGGCCGACGTCGAGTGCCACAGCTACGCGGCCGACGAGCATAATGCCTATCCCTTCACGTTCGTGACGCTCGAGCGCAAGAGCGAGCCGCAGGCGCCCGGGAATTACTAGTATGAAGCGCTGGATCCGGGCTCCTGCCCGGCCCAGCGCGCCTCGGGCAAAAAGCGTGGTTTTTGCCCGAGGCTCCGCCACCTGCGGCGGCGGAACACACATCCCTGTGTAACAAGCTCAGATCCCGCCGCTCGGGCATTGCCTTGCTAATGAATGTAAATTGCGGTAATCTTTCCATGGAAAGGCAATACCGTGACTCTCCCCGCCCCAAGCCCGGAAAACGCCGCCGCGGTCCTGTCGAAGGCGACGGTCCGCGCCGCGGAGCAATTGGATGTGCGCCAGGCGCAACTCGCGAAGGTGCTCGGCCTGAGCGCCGCCACCACCTCGCGGCTGGCGGCCGGCACTTGGCTGCTGCCGCAGGACAGCAAGGCCTGGGAGCTCGCGGCGGCGTTCGTGCGCCTCTACCGCTCACTTGCCGCCATCACGGGCGGCAAGGCGCAGGCGATGCGCGATTGGCTGCATTCCGGCAACGACGCTCTGGGTGGCGAGCCGGCCCAGCGGATTGTGACGGCTGAGGGACTCTTCCATGTCGTCCAGTACCTGGACGCCGCGCGCGGTCGCATCTGAGTCGAAGGCTCGTGAGCTGACGCTGTGGCGCGCTGTCGAAGCGCAGCACGTCGTGGCAACTCGCGCGCTGGTCGACAGTCTCGCGGAGCAGGAAGTCCTGGAGTCGGTGCTCGAAGCCTCCAAGCCGCGCGTGCCGCCGCCGTGCGCCGCCTTCGATTATCTGCTCTACACTCCTTTTCGGTATCCGCCGCCGTCGCGCGGCTCACGGTTCCGCAGCTATGCCGATCCAGGTGTCTGGTACGGAGCGGAAGCAGTGCGCACGAGCTGTGCGGAGCTCGGCTACTGGCGTTGGCGCTTCATCAGAGACAGCCATGGGCTCACCCGGCTCGATGGAGTGCCGCACACCGTTTTCCAGGCGCTGGCGCGCGGCAAGGCCGTGGATCTGCGCGAGAAGCCATTCGCGCGCGACGAGAGAATGTGGGAAGACCCCGACGACTACCGCGGTTGCCACGCATTGGCGCGGGCCGCACGCGCAGCGGAGATGCAGATCATCCGCTACGCGTCCGTCCGCGATCCCGAGCACGGCGGGTGCGGGGCCGTGCTCGACTGCCGCGCATTCTCGGGCACAGGTGGCGTGAGCCAACGTCAGTCGTGGTTCCTGACCGTCGACAGGCGCCGCGCCTCATGGGTGCGGTCGGGTACGCGCAGCGCGGCAACGTACGAATTCCTCTTTGACCCGACATGAGCAAGCCCGGGGCGGAAATCGATCTTTCCATCGCGCTCGTTCGCGACCTGCTTCGCGCACAGCATCCGGATATGTCGCGGCTGCCGATCATCGAGGCGGCCGCAGGTTGGGATAACCTGATGTTCCGGCTGGGCGAGGATATGGCGGTCCGGCTGCCGCGCCGCGCGGCCGGCGCCGCTTGTCTGGAGAACGAGCAGCGCTGGCTCCCCCTGCTGGGCCAGCGGCTGGGCGCTGCTTCTCTCGCTCGTCGTCATCGAGTCGGAGGATCCCGAGCACATGGGGCCCGCGGAACGCACCCTGCAGCGGCTGCTCGATGGTCCCTGATCCGCGGATCCGTTGCCGCAGCCGCACCGGCCGACATACCCCGCGGCCTGGGGTCCATGCGGTGCTATGATGCGCGCCTGCTACGGTCGGTTGTAGTGAGAGGCGTCCATGCTCGAATCTCGTCGTTACCTCACGCGCGCCGGATCCATCGCCATGGCGGGCGTACTGCTGCTCCTCGCCGGCTGCGGCATCAATAACATCCCGACCCAGAAGCAGCAGGTCGATGCCGCCTGGAGCCAGGTATTGAACGAATACCAGCGGCGCACCGACCTGATTCCAAACCTGGTGGCGACAGTCAAGGGATATGCCGCCCATGAGGCCAGCGTCCTCGAGGCGGTGACCGAGGCACGCGCCAAAGTCACGCAGACCACCATCCCGCCGGACATTCTCACCAACCCGAAGGCGTTTCAGACATTCGAGCGCAACCAGGCGACGCTGGGCGGCGCTCTGTCGCGCCTGATGGTCGTCACGGAGAACTACCCCAACCTCAAGGCGGACCAGAACTTCCTCGCCTTGCAAGCGCAGTTGGAAGGGACCGAGAACCGGATCGCCGTAGCGCGCCGCGACTACATCCTCGCGGTGCAGCAGTACGATACCGAGCTCAGCACCATCCCGGGCCGCTGGTATCACTCGCTGTTCTACGGCAGTTACCAGCCCATGCAGAACTTCACGATCTCGGAGCAGGCGCAGCAGGCTCCCCAGGTGAAGTTCTAGATCGGCACGTCGTGGGACGCGGAGAGCAGTGGCGTCCGTGAGCGAATATATGCCTGAAGTACGCGCAGTCCGCAGGGGACTCGCGGCCCATTGCCTGTGCTGGCTGTTTGCGTCGCTGCTCATGCTCACGGCGGCTCACGCCGCGGTGGCGCAGAGCGCGCTCGACGCCGCCATGCCGCCCTTTCCCGCACTCACCGGGCCGGTCGTGGACGAGGCGCACCTGCTGCCCGAGGACGTGCTCAGCCAGCTCTCGCAGAAGCTCGCGGCCTACTCGCAGCAGAACGGCACGCAGCTCGTGGTAGTCACGCTTCCCACCCTGAGCGGCTATCCGATCGAGTACTACGGGTACCAGCTGGGACGCCACTGGGGCATCGGTCAGAAGGGCAAGAACAACGGCGTGTTGCTCATCGTGGATGCGGCTGAGAAACAGATACGCATCGAGGTGGGCTACGGCCTGGAAGGAACGCTCACCGACGCGCAGAGCGTCCTCATCATTCACAACGTGATCGCTCCGCGCTTCCGCAAGGGCGACTACGCTGGCGGCATCACAGCCGGAACGGACGCCATCCTCGCAGTGCTGGGCGGTCACTACCAGGCGGTCCGGCAACAGCAGGTCCGGGAGCGCGGCGGCACCGGATTCCTGATGTTCCTGATCATCTTCTTCGTTTTCCTGCCGCTCCTGCGGGCAATGCTCGGCCGTGGAGGCAGCGGACGCATGGGCGGCGGCTGGCTGGGCTGGCTCCTTCTCGGCGTGCTGAGCGGAGGCGGAGGGGGCGGCGCTCGCGGCGGCGGGTGGGGCGGCGGGGGCTTCGGCGGCGGCGGCTTCTCCGGAGGCGGCGGTTCCTTCGGGGGCGGCGGCGCCTCGGGAGGCTGGTGAGTCATGGTCCGCTTCTCGGCGGCAGACAAGGCCCGGATCACCGCAGCGATTCATGCCGCGGAAAAGAACACGAGCGGCGAGTTCGTGGCCGTCGTGGCGCGCGCCAGCGATCACTATGTCTTTCCGCCCCTCCTCTGGTCGGCGATCCTCGCGCTGCTTATTCCCGGCGCCTGCTTCCTCGCCGGTTGGTCCGTCGGCTGGGTACGCCTGTACCATCTCCAACTGCTCATCTTCATCGTGCTGGCCGTGCTGCTCCTGCTCGTGCCGGGTTTGCATCTGAGGCTCATCCCCACGCGTGTCAAGCACGCGCGCGCCAGCCGGCTGGCCCAGGCGCAGTTCTATCAACAGGGTGTGCACCTCACCCGCCACCACTCGGGGGTCCTGTTCTTCGTCTCCCTTGCCGAACGGTATGTGGAGATCGTGGCGGACAAGGGTATCCACGAAAAGCTCGGCGACGCCCACTGGCGGGGCATCATCGACCTTTTCGTGACCCGGGTGCGCGGCGGCAAGGTAGTGGACGGCTTCGTGGATGCAATCGGCGCCTGCGGCGCCGCCATGGCCGAGCACTATCCGCCCGACCCCGACGACACGAGTGAGCTCTCCGACGGCCTGGTCGAGCTCTAGCAGCCAAACAAAAAGGGCGGAGCGACCGCCCCTGTTGACTGGGTTGATTCGCGCGCGCCGTGATTGAACTACTTGGATGTAGTCAGGGATTTACTCTGGATTGGAGGTTGCCGCTCTCAGGCTCCGGGCGATACCACCTTCCCCACCGCCTCCGCGAAATATCCGATGTTGTCCAGCCGCAGTCCCGCGACGTTGATCCGGCTGTCGTCCATCATGTAGACGTGGTGCCGCTCGCGCAGCTCGCGGACCGCCTGCGGGTCGACGCCCAGGTGGGAGAACATCCCGCGCTGGCGCGCGATGTAACCGAAATCCTTGCCGGGACAGGTCACCGCCAGGCGCTGCACCGCCGCGGCGCGCAGCTGTTGGATCCTGAGCCGCATCGCATCGAGCTCTGACTCCCACGACGCGCGCAGCCGCTCACCGGTGAGGATGCCGTGCACGATGGCCGCGCCGTGGTCGGGGGGCATGGAGTACAGGCCGCGCGCGATGCGCATGAGCTGACTGATCGCGGCATCGGCTGCGGCAGGCGTCGCGCTCAGTACGTGCAGCGCGCCGGTGCGCTCGCGATAGAGGCCGAAGTTCTTCGAGCAGGAGACCGCGACCAGCACCTCGGGCAACTCGGCGCAGAAGAGGCGCGGTCCGTAGGCATCCTCAGCCACTCCCCTGCCCAGGCCCTGATAGGCGATGTCGATGAAGGGCAGGAGCGAGCGGCGGCTCACGACCGACAACAGCTCCCGCCACTGCGCATCCTCCAGGTCGGCGCCGGTCGGGTTGTGACAGGAAGCGTGCAGCAGCACCACTGCGCGCGGCGGCAGCCGATCGAGGGCGCCGAGCATGGCATCGAAGGCGACACCGCCGGTCGCCGGATCGAAGTAAGGGTAACGCTCCAGCCTCAGCCCGCAGTTCGAAAGCAGAGGCACGTGGTTGGCCCACGTAGGCGTGCTGACATGTATCACGGCGTCAGGCGCGGCCCTGAGGATGAGCTCCGCACCCAACCGCAGCGCACCGCACCCTCCGGGTGCCTGGATCGTGCGCAAGCGACCCGACGCCAGCGCGGCGTGCCCCTGACCCAGGACTAGCCGCTCCATCCCCTCATTGAATCCGGCGTTGCCGACCGCCGCGACATAAGTCTTGGTCGTCTGGCGCGCGAGCAGCTCCTGCTCCGCCTGACGGACCGCCCGCATGACCGGAGTCTCCCCCGCATCGTCGCGAAACACGCCGACGCCCAGGTCCACTTTGCGCAGGTCGGTATCGGCGCGGAAGGCGGCCATGACGCCAAGAATGGGGTCCGGCGCCAGCCGGTCGAGATGCTCGAGCACGCGTTATCTCCTGGCCGCGGGATTGCGGCCGGAGATCGAGTTTACACTGGCGGCGCGTTGCTCGGCCTCGCCTCGCGGGCGTTTCCCGGGGCGTCTCCTCTTGCGCTAACGGCTCTCAGGAGGAGCGGCCTGGGCCCGCTTACTCACTTGGTTTCGGTGGGATGCGGCTCGGCCAATGCCGCGAGCAGCAGCTCGACCAGCTCACTGTCCCAGATGAGCTGCTCGGGGTCGGTCACGGCGACATCCGGCACCATCAGGCTGGCGAGGATCAGCTCGCAGGCGCTGTCGGGGTTGCGCCGGGCGAGCGAGCCGTCGTGCCGGCCCTGCTCCAGCAGGCGCTTGAGGCGGGTGCGGACCATCATGTCGCGCTCGTGCAGCCGCCGCTGCAGCGCGTCAGGCAGATTACGCCCGCGGCGGAAGGAGAGCAGCGTGCCGAGCTCCCGGCGTGCCTCGAGCGCGGCGACCAGGAAGGCCGCGACCTTGTCGAGCGCGTTGCCGGGCGCGGTCTCGGCGCGCAGCAGGCTGTCGGCGAGCGCCAGGGCGGTGCGCGCGTAGCACTGATCGATGAGATCGGGATAATCGTCGAGCCAGTCCGGGACGGCACCGAACGGCTCGCCGCCGGCCTCCGCGGCGATGGCCGGCCAGGGAATGCGATGATCGCCGCGGCGTGCGATGAGCCGAGTAGCGGCATCGACGATCTGCGAGCGGGACAGGCCGCTCGGGATGCCGGCGGCCGCGGCCGGCCCGGGCTCGGCTTCCTCGTTGGAAGCCGGCAGGGAAGCGATCTTGGCGAAGTCGAGCACGCTCATCGAGCCCTCCTGCCACCTTGCAAGCAACGCCCATGCCAGCAGCCGCCGATTACAACCGGCATTTCCCGGCACGGCGGGTTGCGAGAAGCGCTGGCGTGGTGCATTCGGCGCGCTGCGCGCGCCACGCAGGTGCAGACATAAGAGTCACGAAGGCGAGGTGGAGTTCACACTCTTCCAACGCCCGATTCGCAGCGCGTCGCGGGCAGTCAGGTAACGCGGCGGTTGCGCCTGCATCGACAGCGGCACGCGCTCCGGCACCGCGAGTGACGGGTCCAGTGCGTCGTTGGCAGGAGCTGACTCCGCAGCTGCGGGGTTGGCAACGGGATTGAGGCGCGCCTGCAACGCGGCCAGCTCCGCCGGCGGCTCACTCTCCTCGGGCGTGAGCAGCAGGCGATGCTTGCGCAGCCACAGCCCCGTCCCGGTGCGGCTGGTGATCACCGTGAGCGGCACGGCCAGCACCATGCCCGCCAGCACCGGCAGCAGCCACCAGATGTATCGCGGAGCGAATGCGAGGATCACCGCTCCCCAGGCGATGCCGATCGCCAGATGCCACTTGTGGCGCAGCAGCGCTTCGATCACGCCGATGCCGCGGTCGCCGCGCTCCTGCGCGTGCCAGACGACCGGCTTGCCCATCAGCGTGGTCACGACGAAGGTCGTGTGGAAGAGCATCATCGCGGGCGCGAGCAGAATGCTGCAGAGCTGCTCGATCCCGAGGCTCATGAACAGCCGCGAACCGCCGCCGAAGCCCCGCCGCAATCTGGCGTCCTTCAGCGCGAGCAGCGCGCCGAAGAACTTGGGCAGGAAGAGCACGGCCACCGTGATCGACAGCAGCGCCACGATCTCGCCGTCGCGGTACTGCGGCCAGGTTGGAAAGAGCGCGTAGGAGCCCGGCTTGAAGTACTGATAGCCGTGAATGGCATCCAGGATCACCACGGTGGAGCTCAAGAGCAGCACCAGCAGCCACAGCGGCGAGCTGGCGTAGGAGAGGACACCCGTGATGAGGTGCAGGCGACTGAGCCAGTGCAGCCCGCGCATGGGCAGCAGGCCGAGGTGCTGCAGATTGCCCTGCGCCCAGCGACGGTCGCGCGCCGCGTAGTCGATGATGTTCGACGGCACCTCTTCCCAGCTGCCGCTGTCGTCCGGCACCAGCCACACCTGGTATCCCGCGCGCCGCATGAACGCGGCCTCGACGAAGTCGTGGCTCAGGATCTCGCCGCCCAGGGGCGGGGCGCCCGGCAGGCGCGGCAGGTCACAGAAGGCGGCAAAGGGCTTCAGACGCAGAATCGCGTTGTGGCCCCAGTAATTGCCGTCCCCGAGCTGCCACCAGGCGAGGCCGCTCGCGAGCATGGGGCTGGACAGCCGCGCGGCAAACTGGATCAGGCGCGCAAAGAACGTCTCCCGGCCCGCCGGCAGAGGCAGCGCCTGGATGATGCCCGCCTGAGGATGCGCGTCCATGAGCCTGGCCAGCATCACCAGCGCCTCTCCCGACATGATGCTGTCGGCGTCCAGCACGATGGCATAATCGTAGGCACCGCCCCAGGCGCGCACGAAATCCGCGATGTTGCCGGCTTTGCGGCCGACATTCTCCGCCCGCCGCCGGTAGAAAATCCGGCCGCGGGCATGATGGCGCGCGCTGAGCTCGCGCCAGGCGGCTTCCTCCTTCGCCGCGATCTCGAGCTTGCGGGTGTCGGAGAGTACGAAGAGATCGAAGGACCCCTGCTCCGGCAGCCGCGCGAGCGAGGACCAGATGACATCGAGGCCGGCCATGACGCGCTCGGTGTCCTCGTTGTAGATCGGCATGACTACGGCGGTGCGGCCGGCGAGAGGCCGACCGGCGAGCTCCTGCGGCTTCAGTCCCACCGGGTCTCCGCCCCGCAGCCTGACGATGAATCCCACGAGGGCCGTCCAGAAGGCGCCCGTGATCCAGACGAACAGGATGTAAAAGAGCACCAGACCCGCCCGCTTGAGGCCGGTCAGGCCGTTGGCGGCGAGAATGTCGCCCATCATCCCGGTCGCCGCCCCGGCGGTGAGCAGCGTCAACGTGAGGAAGAGCGCCCGGCGCCAGTGCCCGGCGCGGCGCACCACTCGATCGGCGCCCACTGCTACGCTCCCGACGGTGTCCACTGGTAGGTCCATGTCTCGCTCAAGGCTTCGCCGTACAAATCGAGATAACAACGCAAATCAACCGGCTGATCGCCCGCGGGTTTCACCTGAATCGCCACGCGCCAGACACCGTTCTCGGGTATTCGCTGAACGGTGACATTACCGATCGTGCCACCGTCCGCGGACACGTCAGCATGTACTGGCTGCGATGCCAATAGAGAATCGAGGTCGCCGCCGGAGAAATCAATGAGAACAAGTCGCATGCCTGACACCGGCGTCGCGCCGTTCAGGACCGGCCCGAAGCGGGTGGCGACGACTTTGCCGCCCGGAGGCCAGCGGCGGTCGGAGTTCAGGTACGCAGACATCAGATACGAGAACCGGATCGGCGCGTGCGGCACCACGGCAGCGCTCGGTACCCAGTACGCATCGATATTGTCGTGTATTTCCTCGTCGCTGGGGATCTCGATCAACTCTATGCCGCCCTTGCCCCAGTCGCCGAGCGGCTGGATCCAGTAGCTCGGACGCCGCTCGAACTGCGAGTCCGGATCCTCGTAATTGGCGAAGTTCCGGTCGCGCTGGACGAGGCCGAAACCCTTGGGGTTTTCGTCCATGTAGCGGTTGACCTGGAGCTTCGCCGGGTCATCGAGCGGCCGCCACAGCCACTCACCCGTGCCGGTCTGCATCATGAGGCCGTCGCTGTTGTGCACCTCCGGCCGCCAGTCATCGAAGGGCCGTCCATCCGAGCTCTCGCCGTAGAGGAACATCGAGGTCAGCGGCGCAATGCCCAGCTTGTCCACCGCCCGGCGCGGATAAAGCTCTGCCGTGACCTGTACCTGGGTGACGGTGCCCGGCCGCACGTCGAACTCATAGGCGCCGGCGATGCTCGGGCTGTCGAGAAGGGCATAGATGGTCATGGTTCGCTGGTTCGGCGCCGGGCGTACCACCCAGAAATCGGTGAAATAGGGGAATTCCTCCCCTGCCGGCGTGGCGGTATCGATGGCCAGCCCGCGCGCCGAGACACCATACCCCTCATTGCGGCCCAGGGCGCGGAAATACGAAGCGCCGAGAAAGGCGATCACCTCGTCCTTGTAGCCCGGCATGTTCAAGGGGTAATGCACGCTCAGGCCGGCGAAGCCGAGATCGGCAGGCAGCGTGACTCGCGGTACGCCTTGGCCGAACTGGAACATCGCGGGGTTGTAGGCCACCGCCCTGACCCCGGAAGGCAGCACCTCGTTGACATTGACCCGGCGGTCGAAATTGAAGCCCCGATGGAAAAATTGCACTTCGAACATCGACTGACCGTGCCACAAGGCGGCGGCCGGCCGGAATTGGATCGCGCCATATTGCTCATAGCTGAGCGTCGCGAGCGCCCGCGGCAGCGGCGTCGAGCGAATGTGGAAGGGCCGTGCGGCGCGCTCCTGCGCAAGCCGCTGCACCGTGGCGAAGGTGAATGCCGGCGCGGGCGGCGGCTGCGGCGTGCTCGGCGTCTGACCGACCGCGGAGGTCAGCAAGAGGAGCGCTAGGGCGGCGGCGGCCAGCTGCGTTCGATGAAACGGTAACACCAAGGCTCCCCGGGTAATTCGGCTCACCGGATCCACTCGTACCGCGCCCGGTCTTCGCGGCACAAACAGAGCCCCCACGTCGCCATCGAGCGACAAACTGGTGGCTCTGCTCTGGTGAAATTCGTCCCTGAGGTCCGCCACTGCGAGAAGCGGCGCCCAGGGAAACGGATTCTCGCAGCGATACTCATTTGTCGTGTCTGAAAAGTATGTGGGACAAGACTGACGCCAAACGGAAATTATGACACCGGGAGTGCCCGTAGCGCTCGTGGGAGGCAAACCACACCGGTTCGGTAGTTTGGCGCACCCGATTGGGAGGGGGGCGGCCCTGCCTGCACCGGCCTGGTGCAATGACGGCCCCGCCAGAGCCTTCCTATATTGCAAGATATTGATTCTTAACGCGAAACTCACCTGGCATAGGTGATGCTTGGTCTGCCCGCCCAAAGCCATCCTTGGACCATCAGAGGGGCCCCAATGCAGAAGCCTTCGTTGCACCGAATCCACCTCGCGGCGCTGATCACCGCCGCCGGCGCCGTGCCGGCAGGAGCGCTGGCGGCCGATCCCCCCGCCACGACGCTCGCGCAGCTCCTGGCCAACTCCGGTATCACGGAGGCCGGCTATGTGGCGGCCTCCTACTACGACTCCTCGGGCTACAACACTTACCATCAATTCGATACTTCGCACGACACCTTCCAGCTCGACCAGGCCGGACTGCAGCTGGCGTACCAGCCGAAGTCCGGCTTCGGCGCCGTCATCGACGTGATCGCCGGCGAGGACGCCAAGATCGTCGATGCGGCCGAGAGCGCCGGCACCAGCGCCAACTCGTTCGACCTCCTGCAGGGATTCGTGCAATACGTGACGGGCCCGCTCACCGTGCAGGCGGGCAAGTTCACCACCCTGGCGGGCGCCGAGGTCATCGCGCCCACGGGCAACACGAACTTCTCCCGCTCGCTGCTCTTTTTCGCGGAGCCGATGACCCACACGGGCCTGCGCGCCACTTACGCGCTCACCGGCACGCTGAGCGTCATCGTAGGTGTCAATAACGGCTGGAACTACACGAAGATCGGCTACGGCTCGAAGACCGGCGAGCTCGGCGTTGCGTTCAATCCGAACAAGTACTTCTCGCTCACCGCGCAGATGTATGCGGGCAAGGACCCGGTGTACGCCGCGGAGCGGACTTTCCTCGATACCGTCGCCACGTTCAACGCGACCTCGGCTCTGTCGTTCGTGGTGAGCTACGACTGGGGCAAACAGGAGATCAGCACCGCGACCCCGGACACTGTCACCGGCGGGACCTGGGACGGGGTCGCCGGCTATGTCAATTATCAGATCGACAGCGAATGGCGCGTATCGGTGCGCGCCGAGTACCTGGATGACAAGGACGGCACCACCCTCATCACCGGCACGCCGCAGGCGCTCAAGGAAGGCACGGTGACCTTCGGCTATGACCCGGTCGCGAGCTTCGAGCTGCGGCTGGAGGGCCGCTATGACAGCTCGGGTGAGCGCACCTTCATCAAGTCGATCACCCCAGCGGTCCAGTACAGCGACAACCAGAGCGAAGTCGCCGTGCAGGGGGTCTACAAGTTTTAGGGAAGGCGCGGTGGCGATTACTCGGCAGCGGCCCGGCGGACGATGAGCCCGCGCCCGGGATCGTAGCCGAGGATCGCCAACGCCATGAAGACGATGAGAGCCCCGACGACGACGGCGCATGCCTCGGCATTGAACTGCTCGTACAGCGCGAAGCGGATCAGCTCGACCGCATGCGTGAACGGGTTGACCATGCAGATGTAGTAGAGCTTCTCGTTCGCCTCCCGCACCGTCCAGAGGGGGTAGAGCGCCGACGAGGCGAAGAACATCGGGAAGATCACGAAATTCATGACGCCGGCGAAATTCTCGAGCTGGCGGATTGCCGACGATATGAACAGGCCGAGGGCACTCAGCATCATGCCCGCAAGAATCAAAGCGGGAAGCACGGTGAGGTAGCCGATGGGCGGCGGTTGGATTCCCCAGAAATAGGCTATGCCCAGGAAGACGTAGGACTGCAGGACCGAGACGGCGACCGTCGCGACCATCTTCGAGACCAGGAGGTACCAGCGCGGCAGCGGGCTAACCAGCAGCGTGCGCATGCTGCCCATCTCGCGGTCCCACACCATCGACAGGGTGCTCTGCATGGCCTGGAACAGCTGGATCATGCCGATCAGGCCGGGAGCGATGTATTCCTCGTAAGGAATGTAGGTCTGGTAGGGCGGAATGATCGATACGCCGAGCACGAAGCGGAAGCCGGCCGCGAAGATCACGAGCCACACCAGGGGCCGCACCAGGGCCGCGACGAAACGGCCGCGCTGGTTGACGAAGCGCAAGCCCTCGCGCCATACGATGCCGCGCATGCAGCGGTAATAATGTACCGGCTTCATTCGCTGCGCTCTCCGGTCAGCTTGTCGAAGGCCTCGCGAATCGACGCGGCGTTTGTCTGCCGGATCACCTCGGGCACCGGCCCTTCGGCCAGGATCCGGCCCCGGTGGAGCACGATCACGCGTGCGGCGGAGTCGACCTCGTCGATCAGATGGGTCGCCCACAGCGCGGCGAGCCCTTCTTCGCGACACAGCATGCGGACGTGATCGAGCAGGAACTGGCGACTGGCGATGTCCAGACCAACCGTCGGCTCATCCAGCAGCAACATCTTCGGCTGGTGGATCAGGGCACGCGCGATTTCCACGCGACGCCGTTGACCGCCGCTCAGGGTGCGTGCCTTCTCGTGCATCCGATCGGTCAGGCCGACGCGCTCGATCTCGCGCTTGATGCGTACTGCCGCCGCGCGGCGCGGCAGGCCATGCAGGGCGGCGTGATAGGCCAGGTTTTGCGCGACCGAAAGATCGGGATCGAGGGTCGGCAGCTGGAACACAACGCCGAGCCGGGCGAGCGCTTCCGAGGGCTTCCGTTTGATCTCCCAGCCGAAGATGCGGATCGAGCCGCCGCGATGGTTGTAGAGCCGGGTGATCAGGGAGAAGAGAGTCGTCTTGCCCGCGCCGTTGAGGCCGAGCAGCATCGTACGGTCGCCGCGGTTGAGCTCGAAGGACACGTCCCGCAGCACTTGCCGCTCGCCGAACGCGTGGCTCAGGCCCGCGACGACGAGCGGTAGCGCCTCCGGGCTCGGTGCGCCCGGCGCCCTTCGGTCCGCGGCCTCTGCTTTGAGGTCCAGCATTGCGCTCTTCACCGCCTCATCGCCGACGCTGCAATATGCCACAACGAGCCGGCACGGTTCACTCGACGCGCGGCGCCGCGGCGGCGGCGCCAATCAGCTCGCGGTGACGGCGCAGGATCTCGTCACGCAGCAGCTCGATCTCCGCGCCGCTGTGGCGCCGATTGCGCCCCAGGCTCACCGGAACGTCCGCCACCACATGGCCCGGCGTGCCCGACAGCAGCACCAGGCGGTCGGCGAGCACCAACGCCTCTCGCATGTCGTGCGTCACGAACAGTACCGTCGTGGGGCGGGCGTGCCACAGCTTGAGCAACAGGTCGCGCAGCTGCTCCACGGTGTCGTGATCGAGTGATACGAACGGCTCGTCCATGAGCAGCAAGTCGGGCTCGATCGCAAAGGCCCGCGCGATGGCCACGCGACGGCTCATCCCCAGCGACAGCTGCGGCGGATAGAGGTCCTGGGCCTTGCCCAGACCTACCGCATGCAGCATGTCTTTGACGACCGCCGCGGCGCGATGGGGCGGCAGGACCAGCGCGATGTTCTCGTAGACCGTCCGCCAGGGAAGCAATCGTGGCTCTTGAAAGACGTAGCCGACCCGAGCCGGCCGGCCGTCGGGGTGCGGGGCGAGCTGCACCTCGCCCGCAAAGTCGCGGTCGAGCCCCGCGACGATATTGAGAAACGTCGTTTTGCCGCAGCCGGACGGACCGACGAGGGCCACGAACTCCCCTGCCGCGACCTGGAGCGAGAGGCCGGCGAGCGCCACGTGCGACTTCGCCCCGCGCGCACGCGCATAGCGCTTTTCGCGGACATCCGCGATCAGGGCCGGCGTCACTGGCGCCACGCCGAAGCGCGCCGCTCCAGCGGCTGCAAGACCGCCCACTCGATCAGCTGGATGATCATCATGAAAGCGATGCTGTACGCGAGGATGCGGGTCACGTCGAACTGCTGGAAGTAGAGCTGGATCTCGAAGCCGATGCCGTTGCTGCGCCCCAGCAGCTCGACGATCAGCACGATCTTCCATACGAGCGCCAGACCCGAGCGGGCGGCCGCGAAAACATAAGGATACAGCTGCGGCATGATCACGTGCCGCAGTGTCCGCCAGCGGCCGACGTGGAAGCTCGCCGCCATATCCGAATAGCTGCGATCGAGGGCGCGGGCGCCTTCGCGCAGCGTCACGGCAGTGTTCGGGATCTTGTTGACGGCCACGGCGCCGATCGCCGCCGCCTCCGTGAGCCCGAACCAGACATAGGCGAGGACGATGATGACGAGCGCCGGCAGGTTGAGCAGCAGCACCAGCCAGCTGTCGAAGAGCGCATCTATCGTCCGCGAGCGGCCCATGACGATGCCGATCGCCGTCCCGGCGACCATTGCCACGACGAAGGCGGCGGCCACACGCGCCAGCGTGATGCCGAGATGGAAGAGGAGCGGACCGTGCACGCATTCTTGAACCAGAACGACGAACACGGCGCTGGCCGACGGCAGCAGCCGGCTGTGGACCGCATCGGCCGCAACCTGCCAGACCGCGATGAACAGGGCGATCGAGCCAATGCGCTGTGCCAGCGAGGATGCCGCCACCCAGGACGAGGCGCGCTGCGCAGTGGTGGCCATGCTCACTCAGTAGCTCACGCCGTCGAGGAACGTGCCCGGCTGCAGGGTCGGGCTGGAGCCGACCAGCGCCTCTCCGCCGACTTTCGCGAAGAGCGCATACAACGCGCTGGCCTCACGCTGCTCGTCCTTGCCCCAGTGAGCCGGAATGCCGGCCCGGAACGCATCGCGCAACGCTTTCAGCTCCGCAGGATTGCGGGCACCCGTTCTCGCTCCGAGCCAGTTCCATTCGGCATCGGACGTCGCCAGTATGGACTCCGCCTCACGCGTGGCGCTCACGAAGCCGGCCAACGCACGCGGATGTTCCCGCGCCCAACGCTCCGACACGACATAGCCCACGAGCGGAATCGCGGTCCTGAAGCCGAGCTGCCGCAAGGCGTCGCTGATCGACAAGACGGCCGGCAAGCCGCGGCTTTCCAGCGGCGCAGCGAAGTTCCAGTAGGTCAGCACGGCATCGAGGCGGCCCGCCAGCAACTCCTGGTTGAGAAGCGGCGGCGCACCGAAAGACAGCTGTGCGTCATGCGCGAGGTTGACGTGCTGCTCCTGCGCGAGCGCCTGCATGATCACCCAGCTCTTGTCGAGCGGACTGCCGGCCACACCGAGCCGCCGATTCCGCAGGTCGGCCAGCCCATGGACCGGTGCGCCGCGCGCCGCGACCAGAGCGCCGAGAGCGGTGGAAAACGGGAAGAACGTCCAATCGGCGCCGGACGCTCGTTGGCGTGAGACCCACAGCCAGTCCGACACCGCGCAATCGACACGTCCCGCCTGCAGCGCCACCAGGGTCGCCTGATTGCCTGCCAGCTCCAACTTGTCGATGTCGATGCCGTACGTCTCGCCGAGCTCGTGATGCTGGATGACATCCATGACCCAGCTCACGGTGCCGAATTTCAGGACTGCGATGCGCAGGGTGTCATCCGCCTTGGCCACCCGGGGCCCGGCTGCAATGGCCACGAGAAGCGCGAGGGCACACAGGCGGACGCACCAGGCAGGCGGATGGGTCACGCGCATGGGCAGCTCACGGGACTACGGCGATGCCCCACGGCAGACGGCCGACAGGAACCGACTTCAGTGCTCGCAGCGACGACGTGTCGATGATGGTCACGTCGTTCGTGAGGCCGTTTGCAACGTAGAGCTTGCTGCGGTCGGGACTGAACGCGAGCTGCCAGGGCCGCTGGCCGACCAGAATGTACTGCGCGACTTCGTAAGTCCGGGCGTCGACCACGGCGACCCGATTGGCACGTCCCAGGGCCACGAACGCCGTGCGGCCGTCGGCCGTGAACTGCACGCCGACCGGCCCGATGTATTGCTTGTCGACCCCTGGAATCCGGAAGTTGATCGTATGGACGATCTGCTGGCTGTTGGGATCGATCACCGAGACCGTGCCGCCGACTTCCGACGAGACCCAGAGCAGCCGCTGATCCGGGGTGTATACCGCAATCCTCGGCCGCGTATCCACGAGGACGTTGGCCGTGACCTGCCAGCTCTTGGTGTCGATGAAGTGCGCCATGCTGGTCTCTTCGGAGACGACCACCACGGTACGCCCATCCCGGCTGACGGCGAGGCCTTCAGGCTCGATCCCGACCGGGATCTGCGTGATCCATTTGCCGGTGGCGTAATCGATCACCGTGACCAGGGCGTTGTTTTCATTCGATACATAGATCTGGCGCCCCGACACTGACATCGCCAGCGTTTCGGGGTCCGGGCCGGTGTCTATTCTGCGTACCACCTTCAGCGTCTTCGTATCGATGACATCGATATTGCTGGAGTCGCCGTCGCACACCAAAACGGCCTCATGGTCCGCGGTCTCCACGATTCCCCTCGGCCGCTGGTCGGTCGGAATCGTCGCGATCACCTTGTAGCTGTCGCCGTCGAGCACCGTCACCGTATCGTCGACTTCATTGGAGACGAAGAGCTCGCTGGCGCGGGCTCTCGCGGCAAAGGAGCACAGGACGATGGCGCACAGGAGCAGCGCCGTGCAACGCCCGGTCATTGCGCGAGACGGCATTGTGTCTCCGGCTGATCGAAGCCCAGGGTGTCGGTGGTGTTCCCGGGGTGGAGAAAGCCGCTCTGCGGCGACATGGAGACGACCATCAGCGGCTGCGCAATGAGCACCGGCTGGCGCAGCTGCTGATCCCAGGAGCGAAACGTCAGACCCTGCCCTTTGAAGCCGGCGACGAGGAAGTTGTCCGATCTCAGATACGCGCGCATTCCGGCGGGGGACGCCGTCCTCCCACGCATCACGGCTTCACCGACGATGCTGACGGCAAGCCAGCCGCCATAGTCGCGCTCGGTCATCTCGCGATGGGCGAAGAGCTTGAACCTATGCTGCATCTGCAGGGCGGAATACGACTGGAAGGCCGGGGTCCAGGCCGTCGCGACGAGCCCTTGCGTCCCCACGACCGGGCGCGCGTCGAACGTGTCGTAGGGAAGGTAATCTCCAAACAGATCCGTCTCGTCCGCGACGAAGAGGACATCGTAATCGGTCCCGACCTGCGTCGCGAGAGGCATCTGCGTTTGAATCTGCTGATACCCGGTGTCGCTGCGTCGCGATCCGGGATTGTAGTCATAGCTTCTGGCGGCGACGACGCGGGCTCCATAGCGAGTAGCCGCGCGGCGTATGTCCGATGCATAAACGGCGTCCTGCTGCGTCGGCCCCTGCAGAAGAAACCACCGGCTCCAGCGCTTCTCCACCAGGAATTGCGCCAGGGCGTCAGCCCGCATTGCCTCGTTCGGCAGGACGTGAAAGACGTTCGACCGGCAATCCCGCTGCCGCAGACTGTCGTCCGTCGTCCTCATGTCCAGGATCAACGCGTTCTTCGTGGACGGCGCATCGGCGAGCTTCAGAAGATCGTCCGCGCGAAGGTCGGCCACGATGACCGACGGTCCGCGGGTGAAGAGCCGCCGGGCCTGCTCGGCGACATCGGCACCCGCCGGGAGCGTCTCGACATAGAGCTTGAAATGCCAACCGAGGAACTTGCCGGTCGTGTTGATCTCGAACGCGCCCTCCTGGGCGCCTGCCAGCCCCTCGTCCGCGGGGTGGGTCTCCAATAGCGACGGCATGATCCCGGGCTCGGGATACGCCTCGCGCAGGTAGACGATCGGGAAGGTGCGCGGCGCGGCAGGGCCTGCCGCCGAGGCCAGGAAGGACTTGCTCACGCCGGCCAGCAAAGCCAGCGCGAGCAGCCCCGGCACTCGCGCAACTGCCTGTCGCGCCGTCATCCGCTCACTTGTACTTGTGAGCCGGCGGCCCGTCGTAAGCGGACCGAATCCAGGTGATGATCTTCCATAGATCGGCATCGCTGTGGATCAGAGGGCCCATCGACGGCATCGGAGCGGCAACGTTCTCCAGGGCTTGCACCGTATAGCCATCCGCCTGAAGTTTTTGTGACCCGAGGGAGACGAGGCGGAAGAGAGTGTCATCGTCGCCACCGTAGATCCAGACGCCATTGATCAGCGGAGGACACATGCCTCCACCCCCGTTGCCGCCGTGACAGCCGTTGCAGCCATACTGGAAAAACAGTTTGTGGCCGGCTTTGGCCACGGCGGCGTCGCCGTTGAAAGGGTTGTGGAGCGATCCCTTGGGAGCCGCCGCTACGACCTGTAGTGGCGGCTTCCCCGTGATGGCGGAGCCCTTCGCGCGGGAATGGGTTGCAGCCCCGGCGGCGGATGCCCCGAGGAGCAGGCATCCCGCTCCAAACAGGGCCAAACTGGAAGCGGCTACGCCTGAAAAGCGTCTCGTCATGATTCACTCCGGTTGCCTGATGATAGCGTGCGTCGCCGCTCAGCGGCGAACGAGCAAATCGAGAATCCGTATGGCGCCGAGGTTGTCATTCTCGACTGCAATGTCACGCGCGGTCTCGCCTGCCGCCGACTTCATGTGCGGATTCGCGCCGGCTTGAATCAACAAGGCGAGCACCTGGGAATTGTCGTGCGCGGCCGCGATCATGAGCGCGGTCACCCCATCGGCGTCGACGGCGTCCACCTTGGCCTTGCGGGCGAGCAAGGCGCGGGCGATGTCCATCGGTCCATGCTCCTGGAGGATCCGGACCATGCTGTCCGCCTCCGGCGGCCGCTCGCTTGCGACGACCATGAGCGGCGTGAGCCGGTGTTCGCTGGCCGCGGCGTTCACGTCCGCGCCCCCCTGGATGAGGGCGAATGCGGCATCGAACTGCTGCTCCTCGATGGCGAGCGACAGGGGCGTGAAGCCGTGCGGCGCCCCCTTCTCGATGTTCGCGCCATGCGCCAACAGGAATTTCACGGCCGCGGCCTGATTGCGCTCCGCCGCGCTCATGAGCGGTGTCGCACCCTCGCTGTCGGCGCGATTGAGTTTTGCCCCGTGCTCGATGAGAAGCTGCATCATCTCCATGCATCCGGCGCCCGCCGCGGTCGTCAGCGGAGATTCGCCCAGATTGGTCAGCCGGTTGACGTTGGCGCCCTTGCCGATCAGGTAGGCGGCGCGATCGACGTCGTTCGACAGCACGGCGTCATAAAACTCCTTGTTGACGCTCGAGCCTTCCGCCAGCCATTTGTCCACCCGTGCGCGCGGAACCGACCAGTGCGTGGGCTGGGCCTCGCTCTTGGCCACGGACATCGGCGCCATGTAGCTGCCGTGCGCCGGAAGGTCACCCGGAATCACACAGTCGGGGCACTGCACCAGCGGCACGCCGTATTTCCTCAGGATGCCTTCGACCTCGGCGCGATGCGCCTTGAGCGCATCGTCGAGCGCAAATTTCAGCACCACGTCCTGCTTCGGCACGCCCATGCCCAAGCTGAATTCCATGGGTACGTTGCCGTCCATGAGATTGGTGGGCTGCAGGGTGAGCGGCGCGCCCTTCATGGTCTTCAGCCAGCCGGCCATGGGCCCCCAGGCGGCGGCGACATCGAGCTTGCCGTCGACCACCTGCTCGACCTGCCGCCAGGGCTGATGCGCCGGGACCCATTCGGTGTCGCTGGCAACCGGCCAGACGCGCACGTTCGAGAGCACGCCGTGATCGGAGAGCGCCTGGCGCAACGCGGATATCTGAAACACGCCCAAGCGCAGCCGTTTCAGGCGGGGGTCATCCAGGCTCTTGATGGACAGGTTCTCGTCGTTGCGCCACACGAGCACGTAGCTCGTGCGATAGATCGGGACCGTCGAGAGGATGTCCTCGTCGTGATCGGGCATGTCCATCAGGATGTCGCATTCGTCGCTCGTTCCGAATGCCTGCCCCACGATGTCGCCCGTGTAGGAGCGCCAGTAATAGCTCAGCGTGGCGCCCATTGCTTTGGCGACGACGTCGAGAATCCGGTTTTCGTATCCCTCCCCGGCGCGATCGGAGAGAGGCATGTTGCCCGGATCCGCGCAGACGCGCAGGGTCGGGAAGTGAGCGGACCGAGCGGCCTGTCGGGCCGCGTCTATCTCGGCCTGATCCAGCTCGTCGAAGTCCTTGCCGGACCAGGGTCCCTGCAGGCCGGGCGAGGTGGCCGCGGAGTTGGTTGGGTTGTTATCGGCAAAGGCGGCTGGTACGAGAAAGGAGGTGATCCACAGGATTGCCGCCGGGAGCACGCAGCGGCTCAATCTCGGCATTGGAGGCATCGCGTATCCTTGTCGGAGACGATCGTCTGCGGCACCCCGCGCGCAGCCCATGCTGCCGCGGGGTGCCCCAGAGCACTCTAGCACATCCCTTCAGCGACTAATCCTGCAGCCGGAAGGTATACACCTCGCCGCCCTGCGGAATCTCGTTGAGGTGCGTCGCCTTGGCCATCGCCGTCGCGCCGATGGCTCCGTACTTGTCGTTGAGATCGAGACCGGCCGTCACGGGCAACCCGATCCAGCCGCCGATGCCGGCGAACACCGATACATACTGGTGCCCGTCGATCTGGTAGCTGATGGGATTGCCGATGATCCCCGAGCCGAGCTTGCGTGACCAGAGGATCCGGCCGGTCTTGGAGTCGACCGCGCGGAAGTCACCGCCGAGGCTGCCGTAGAACACCACGCCGCCGCCCGTGTTCAGGGTTCCGCCCCAGTTCGGGTACTTGTCCGGAAGATCCCAAACCGTCTGCCCGGTCACCACGTTGAAGGCCTTTATCCGGCCCGAAACGCCCGGCTTGTGCTCGTACATGTAGACGTTGGCAAAGACGTAGACCACGCCCTGCTGCATGCTGGTGCGAGTCTGCGGCGTATCCTGCATGCACCAGTTGTTGGTCGGTACGAAGAAGATCTCCGGGTTGTTGGGATCGACGGACGCCGGCTGCTGATCCTTGCCGCCCATCGCCGACGGGCAGGCCTGCGCCATCTGGTTGACGAGCAACGGCGAGTGCTCGTACACCTTGACGGGGCGGCCCGTCTTCATGTCGATCTTCTCCGCCCAGTTCACCGCCACGTATTTGTGCGCTTCGAGAAGCGTACCGTTCGTCCGGTCGAGGACGTAGACGAAACCGTTGCGGTCGAAATGCACCAGCGCCTTGTGCATCCTGCCGTTGATCGTCAGGTTGACCAGGATGGGCTCGTTGACGCCGTCATAGTCCCACTGATCGAACGGCGTCATCTGGTAGACCCACGCCACCTTGCCCGTATCCACGTTCCTGGCGAAGATGCTCATCGAGTACTTGTTGTCCCACTTGCCGTCGTTGCACGCTTTCTGCGTGGGCGGCTTCGCGCCGCAACGGTATGCGGGGCTCCACAGTCCCGGATTGCCCGATCCGTAGTACACGAGCTTGAGCTGCGGGTCGTAGCTGTACCAGGCCCAGGCCGCGCCGCCGCCGCGCTTCCATTCGTCGCCGGGATAGAGCATGCCGACATGGTGGCCGGCGGTGCCGTACTGCGGATTGGCCCTGTTGGTCTCGCGCGTGAGGCCTATCTCCGCGTCGGTGCCGTTGTCCCAGTATCTCCAGACCAGCTTGCCGGTCGCGAGATCGTAGGCTTCGACGCGTCCGCGGGCCGCGAATTCGTCACCACCGAAGCCGGTGATCACCTTGTCATTGGCGATCAGCGGCGCATTGGTGACGGTCTCTCCCTTGTCGGGATAGGCGTGCTTGACCTCCCAATCCACCTTGCCGGTCCTGGCGTCCAGAGCGATGAGATATCCATCGAGGGTGTTGAAGAGAACTTTGCCGTCGGCATAGTTCAGACCGCGATTGACGGTGTCGCAGCAGGCGCGCGGCACGGCCGAAAGATCGCGGTCCGTCTTCTTCACGTAATTCCAGACCTCGTTCGGATGATCCGGATCCGACAGGTCCAGGGCCTGCACGATGTTCGGCCACGCGCTGACGAAGAACATCATCGGCTTGCCGCCGACGTCGACGACGATCGGTTGACCCTCGTGACCGCGGAGCGCACCTGTCGACTGCGACCAGATCATCTCGAGGCGACTGACGTTGGACGCGTTGATCTGGGTCAGCGCGCTGTGCCGATCGAGCTCGAAGTTCTGTCCCATCGACGGCCAGAGATTCGGGTTCGCGCTGTTCTGCAGCTCCTCGGCGTCCGATCCCGCTTGCGCAAATGCGGTCCCGCAGGCCAGGCCCGCCGCCAAGACGATCGCTGCCGGCGTCAGTACCCTACGCCAATTTGGTGATTTCATACGTCCCCCTTTTGTGGGAAGGACTGGAACTGATGACTCATATCTCCTCCGAAAAATTCTTGGTATTGCGGAAATACGGCCGCTTCCGGCGCTCCTCCACCAACGGGCACAGAAGCGGCGCCCTCCAGGGCGGACATGGCTTTAAACGCATGTCGGGCACGGTTTGCGTTGTCGGGGGCTATCAATACACCCGGCCTCAGCCGCCTGCAACCGCAGTCAGGGACCCAGGCGCGGCGCCGGACGGATTGCTCCGGGTGAGTGTGTCAACAATGGAACGCCGTGTCTCTTTCGCGAGACCTGACATCGCGGCACGCCGAAAACAGGCGGGCGGCGGCTGTGCCCTAACATGAGGAATGCGGTCGGCGGTGCGGGGGCTCGATTCCTCCAGCTTCAGCGTCACGGGACGAGCGGAGGCTTTGCCTGTGCTCTTCTTCATGGGACCCTTGGGCCATGGGCTCCGGGTGGCCGGGCGCCGGAGCGAGGACCACGTCAAGTCTCCCGGGTGCGGGACAGCGTCGGTAAGCGTGCGGGGCCTCGCAATTGCCCCCGGCGCTCCCTGCGGGATGAGGAACCGTGCTATGTTTAGGGAGTTTTATCGGCCACCCGTGGAGCCTTAGACCGCCATGCCGTCCCCTCCCTCCGCACCGAGCTCCGCGTCCCCCGCCGCTGCTGGGGCGCCCCTCATCTGGACGAATATCCTGCTGTTTTCATTGACTTTTCTGGCTTCAGCGGTGCTCGTCCCCTGGTACGGCTTGACGCATGGCTTCGCGACCGCGCCCTGGGTGCTGTTCGGCGTCTTCCTGGTCGCCAACGAGATGTCCATCACCGCCGGATATCATCGGCTTTGGGCGCACCGGGCTTACGACGCGCACTGGAGCCTGCGCCTGCTCTTCGTCATCTTCGGCTCGATGGCCCTGCAGAACACCGCCTGGGCCTGGTGCAGCGGCCACCGCCGGCATCACCTGAACGTCGACGACGTGGACCGGGACCCGTACGCAGCCCCCCGGGGGTTCTGGTTCTCGCACATCGGCTGGATGGTGCGGCAGTACCCGAGCGGCAACGAGGACTTCAGCAATATCCCCGACCTGCGGCGCGACCGCATCCTCGCCTTCCAGCACCGGCACTACCTGGCGCTCGTGCTCGTCACCAACTTCGGGCTGCCGCTCGCGGCGGGCTGGCTGCTGGGCGATCTCTGGGGCACCTTCCTCCTCGCCGGCGTGCTGCGGCTGCTGGTGAGCCATCACTTCACGTTCTTCATCAATTCCCTGGCGCACATGTGGGGCGAGCGGCCGTATACCGAGGACAACACCGCGCGCGACAATCCGGTGCTCGCGGTGCTCACCTTCGGCGAGGGCTATCACAATTTCCATCACAATTTTGCGCATGACTACCGTAACGGCGTGCGCTGGTGGCAGTGGGACCCGACGAAGTGGCTGATCGCCGGCCTGGAATGGGTCGGGCTCACGCGGCGCCTGAAGCGCACGCCGGTGTTCCAGATCCAGCGGGCCCTGCTCTCCATGCAGTTCACGCGCGCGCAAAGAAAGCTCGCCAGCCTTGCGGCCGCGGCGGCCCCCTCGCGCGTGAGCGAGCTGCGCCAGCGCGTGGCTCACGAGTACGACACGTTCCTCGCCGCCGTCGCGGAGTGGGCCAAGGTGAAGGAGCAGTGGCTGGAGGAGAAGAAGCGCGCCGTCATCGAGCACTGGGAGCATGCCAACTTCCAGCAGCGTCTGCAGGAGCTCGAGCGACGGCTGCGGCTGCAGCGGCGCAGACTCCGTCTGCTGCAGGCCCAGCTCGCCTGATCGGCGAGGTCCCCCATGGGACGCATCTTCGAAGTCCGCAAACACACGATGTTTGCGCGCTGGAACCGCATGGCGAAGCAGTTCGCGCGCATCGCCAAGGACATCACCATGGCGGTGAAGTCCGGCGGCTCCGATCCCACTTCAAACCCGACCCTGCGGCGCGTGATCCAGAACGCGCGCGCGGTCAACATGCCCAAGGACAAGATCGAGGCTGCGATCAGGCGCGCCTCGGGGCGTGACGCGACCAATTATCACGAAGTGCACTACGAGGCGTACGCTCCCCATGGCGTGGCGCTGCTCGTGGAGGCCGCGACCGACAACCCGACCCGCACCGTCGCGTCCGTACGCAACATCGTTACGAAAAACGGCGGCAATCTCGCCACTTCCGGCAGCGTCGGCTTTCTATTCAAGCGCATGGGGGTCTTCCGGCTCGACCCCGCGGGCATCGATCAGGATGACCTCGAGCTCTACCTCATCGATCACGGACTCGAGGAGATGGGCGAAAGCACCGGGGAGAAGGGCGAGCCGCAGCTCGTCATTCGCGGGGCCTTTGCCGACTTCGGCAAGCTGCAGGAAGCCCTGGAGGCGCGCGGCATCACTCCGCTGTCCGCGGAGCACGAGTACATCTGCACCGTACCGACGGAGCTGCCCGAAGAGCAGGCGACGGAAGTCCTCGGCCTGATCGACAAGCTGGAGCAGGACGAAGACGTACAGAGGGTGTTCCACACCCTCGCGTAGCCTGGGCCGTCCGGCCTGGCCTCGAACCAAACTAGGGGTGCTGCGGCTGTCCCGGCGGTGCCGGACTCTGCGGCAATGCTCGCGGCCGCTGCTGCGGCTGAACACCCAACAGGTTGACGTCGAAGATGAGGAGCGATCCCGGCGGGATGGGCGGCGGTGAATTGAGGTCGTAGGCGAGCTGCGGCGGAACGAAGATGCGCCACTTCGCACCGGGCTTCATCAGCTTCAGCGCCTCCTGCCAGCCCGGGATCACCCGATCCACCGGGAAGCTGGCCGGCTCGCCGCGCTTGTAGGAGCTGTCGAACTCGGTGCCGTTCAGCAGCGTGCCGCGATAGTTGACCATCACGGTATCGCTGGCCTTGGGCGTGGCGCCCTGCCCCGGCGTCACCACCTCGTACTCGAGACCGCTCTGCGTAGTGACGATGCCCTTCTTCTTGCCATTGCGGACGAGAAACGCCCGTGCCGTGGCATGATTCTCGTTGCCGAGACGCGCCCGCGCACCGACGATCAGGGCGCGAATGCTCTGCTCGTTGTTTGGACCGAACGTAGCCTTCCCGGCGAGCGCATCGTGCAGGCCCTGCATCACGCGCTGCGCCGAGATCGCATTGGCATCGACGGATGCGCGGCGCAGGCTCTCACCGATCGAAAGGCCGAGGCTGTAACTGCCTTCGGATTTGATCTGGGCCGGGCTCGTGGCCTTCGCCTGCGGCTGCGCGGCGGCGGGCGGGTGGGAGGCACTCTGCGCCAGCGCGAGGCTGCTGAGGCCGAGCAGGGAGACGATGGCGGTGCGTGCGGCAACGTGCTTCATCCGGTGATTGTATATTGACCGCCCATGGGCTGCGGCTCTTTCGGAGACTCAGGTTGATCGTCATCCGCCAACTCTGCCGCAGCTTCAGCGAGGGGGCCGGCGTGCACCGGGTGCTCGATGCGGCCGATGCCAGCATCCGCACGGGCGAGGTGGTGGCCGTCGTGGGCCGCAGCGGCTCCGGCAAATCGACCCTGCTCAACCTCGTGAGCGGCATCGATCGCGCGGACAGCGGTGAAGTCGCCATCGGCGGCCGGGTCGTGACCTCGATGCAGGAGCCGGAGCGAACGCTCTTCCGGCGCCGGCACCTCGGATTCGTATACCAGTTCTTCAACCTCATACCCACGCTCGATGTGGAGGAGAACGTGCGCCTTCCCCTCGAGCTGAACGGCATCCGCGGCGCCGCGGCCCGCCGGCGCAGCGCGGCGATGCTCGGCGACGTCGGACTCGGCGATCGGCTGCACAGCGCCGTCGATCGGCTCTCCGGCGGGGAGCAGCAGCGGGTGGCGATCGCACGTGCCCTGGTGCACGAGCCCGCGGTCCTTCTGGCCGACGAGCCCACGGGCAACCTCGATGAGGAGACCGCGTCCCATGCGCTGCGCCTGCTCCTGTCACTGACCCGATCGCGCGGTACGACGCTGATCGTCGTGACTCACGACCCGTGGCTGGCCGGCAGCGCCGACCGCGTGTTGGAGCTGCGTGAGGGGAAACTGGTTGCGATCGAGATCGGCAGCGAGCGCGCTCCCGCGCTGCGCACGGGCATGAGCTGATGCGCATACCTGTGCCGACGCTCTGGGCCGCCAGCCTGCGGCATTTCCTGCGGCAACCGGCGCAACTCGCGCTGGCGCTCGTGGCGCTGACGGCCGGTATCGCCACCATCGTCGCAGTAAACATCGCCACTGCCAGCTCCCGTCGCGCGTTCGAGCTGTCGATGCGGGCCGTGAACGGCCCCGCGACGCAGCTCATCACAGCGGGGCCGGGAGGTCTCGATCAGGATCTCTATGTACGGCTCTTCACCCGCGCGGCCGTCAGCGGCAATCGGCAACCGGCGTACGCACCCGTCGTGGAAGGCTACGTCACCGTCCGCGGGCGAATGATGCAGCTCGTGGGTGTGGATCCCTTCGCCACCGGCGCGCTCGAGGGCTCGGATGAAGCTCTGCCGACGAGCATCTCCTCTCGTGCGACGCTCCCGGCGCTGCGCAGTTGGTTCGTCGAGCCGGGCGCGGTCGTCATGGCCGCCGGCACCGCGCGGCAGCTGGGATTGCGCGTTGGCGAGCGGCTGACGGTCGACATCGGCGGGGTCCGGCGGAGCGCCACCCTCATCGACCTGTTGCGGGGCCAACGGCCCGGCGATGCGACGCTGATGCTGACCGACATCGCGCAGGCGCAGGAATGGCTGGGGATGGCCGGCCGTCTCACGCGCATCGATGTCAGGATGCCGCGCGGGGCCGCCGGCGCTGCGGCGCTGGCCGGGCTGCGACGCGAGCTGCCGCAGGGAGCGCGGCTCGAGCAGGCCGCGGGCCAGCTGCACGAGATGCTGGACATGACGAGCGCGTTCTCCACCAACCTCACGGCGATGAGCCTGCTGGCGCTGCTGGTGAGCGCGCTTCTCATCTACGGCGCTGTCAGCTTCACCGTGGTCCAGCGCCGGCGCAACATCGCCATTCTGCGGGCCCTTGGAGCGACCCGCCGGGAGGTCCTGACGATCGTCCTCACGGAGGCGGCGGTGCTTGGAGCGGCCGGCGCGGGGCTCGGCGTGTTGCTTGGACTCGCTGTCGGCCACGGGCTCGTCCGCCTCGTGTCGCAGACGGTCAATGACCTCTACTATGTCGTGGCGGTGCAGCAGGTCACGCTCCCCGCCGGCACTGTCATCGAGGCGCTGGCGGCCGGCGTCGGCACGGCGCTGGTGGCGGCCCTCCTGCCGGCGCTCGAAGTGGCCGGCAGCGCCCCGCAGCTCGGCCTCAGGCGCTCGGTGCTCGAGGACCGTGCGGCACTCGCCGCCCGCCGGCTGTCCTGGCTCAGCCTCGCATTCGCCCTCGCCGCGTGCGCTTTGATCGCGCTATCGGGCCGCAGCGTACTCACCGGTTTCGCGGCGCTCTTTCTGCTGCTCGCGAGCGTCGCGGCGCTGACGCCCTCGGTGTTGCGCGCCTCGGCGAAGCTGGCTTCGCGGGCGCTCGCCGGCGTCAGCTCCGTGGCACGGCTCGCCCTCGAGGATGTCGCCGCTTCCCTGAGCCGCACGGGTGTTGCCGTGGCGGCGCTCGGGTTGGCGGTGGCAGCCATGATCGGCGTCTCGATCATGGTGGAGAGCTTCCGCGTCTCGCTGCGCCACTGGCTCACGCAAACGATGCGCGCGGACATCTATGTCGCAGCGCCGGGTCCCGGAGTCGGGCGCCCGGAAAGGCGGATCCAGCCCGCCGTGCTGGACGCATTGCTGGCAACGCCCGGGATCGCTGACCACAGCACCAGCCGCTCGGTCGTCGTGCGCTCGTCCCGCGGTGAGATCGCTCTCGACGCCCTGCACCTTGCGCCGGGAAGTTATGCCGGTGTCGACCTCACGGCCGGTGATCCGCGAGTCGCATGGGCGGAATACGGCCGCGGGGCGCTGCTGCTGTCGGATTCGCTCGCGTGGCGGCTGAACCTCCGGCCTGGAGAGCGCCTCTCGCTGTTCACTGCGTCAGGGCCACGCGAATTTCCGATCGCCGGCATCTACCACGAGTATGGCAGCGGGCTCGGCAGCGCAATGATGCGCCTCGAGGTCTACCGCCGGCTCTGGCACGACGACGCCATCACGGCAGTTGGTTTGTATCTGGAGCGCGGGGTCGATGCGGCCAAGGAGATCCCGCGCCTGCAGGCCGCGGCCGGCAGCCGGCAGACTCTGCTGCTGCGCTCGAACGCGGACATCCGCGCCATGTCGCTCGAAATCTTCGACCGGACCTTCATCATCACACGAGTGCTCTACTGGCTGGCGGCCGGGATCGCGGCCATCGGGCTGGTGAGCGCACTGCTCGCGTGGGAGCTCGACAGGGCCCGCGAGCTCTCGGTGCTGCGCTCGCTCGGATTGACTCCGCGCGGCGCGGCGGCACTGGTCGAGGCGCAGACGGTTTTCATGGGAGGCGCCGCGCTCCTCGCCGCGATTCCGGCCGGACTCGTCATCGCGGTGGTACTCACCAAGGTCATCGACAGGCGGGCCTTCGGCTGGCACATCGAGATGCATCTGCACACCGCGCAATTCGTCAATGCGCTCGCGCTGGCGCTCGGCGCCGCGCTGCTTGCGGGACTGTATCCGGCGTGGCGCGCGGCCGTGGGACCGATCGCCGCCGAGATGCGGGAGGAATAGGTTGCGGGCCACGTCGCGAGTCTTGGCTCTTGCGGCGAGCGCCGGGCTGGCGGCGGCGCTCCCGACCCCCGACGGAGCGCGGCAGCCCTCTTTTGCGCAGGCGCTGGCGCCGCAGCCCATGGATTTTCCCCGCGACCAGGGTCCGCATCCGGATTACCGCCAGGAGTGGTGGTACGTCACCGGTAATCTGGACTCCGCCGGCGGCGAGCGCTTCGGGTTCGAGCTGACTATCTTCCGCTTCGCGCTCGCGCCCGGGACGCCGCAGCCGGCGCAGGTTGCTTCCCGGTCCGGCGCCGAAAGCTCTCCATGGCGCACCCGTCAGATCTACCTTGGGCACTTTGCCGTCACCGATGTCGCTCGACATGCATTCCGGTTCACCGTGAAGCCGTCACGGGGTGCGCTCGGCCTCGCGGGCGCGCAGGCGGACCCGTTCCGGGTCTGGGTCGGCGACTGGCAGATCGGCGGGAGTGGCGGGCAGCAGGCAACTTCGACGCAGGCGCCGGCGGGGGGTACCGCCTGGCGGCTTCAGGCCGCCGAGCAGGGATATGTGCTGTCGCTTGCCGCGCGGCCCCTGATGCCGCCCGTTCTCAACGGCGACGGCGGGTTGAGTCGCAAGTCGGGAGAGCCTGGCAAGGCGACCTACTACTATTCCATCCCACGAGTCTCGGTAAGTGGAACCATCATCCGCAACGGCCAGCCGCTCCAGGTCCACGGCCTCGCCTGGCTCGACCGGGAATGGGGCAGCGGCAGCCTCGGGCCGCAGGAGACCGGCTGGGACTGGTTCGGGCTGCAGCTCGCCGATGGCGCGTGCCTGATGTTCTATTCGCTTCGCGACCGCAGCGGCGCCGAGGATCCCTACAGTGCGGGCACCTGGGTCGACTCCGAGGGACACACTCGCCCGCTGTCCCGCGATGATGTGCGCATCCAGGTGCTGGGGCATTGGACTGACCCGGGCGGGACACGCTACCCCGCACGCTGGCGGCTGGTCATGCCGGCGCTTGGCCTCGATGTCACCGTCCATCCGCTGCTCGCGGACCAGGAGCTGCTGACCTCGCCCAGGTACTGGGAGGGGGCGGTGGCGGTATCCGGCACGCGCTCCGGGCGGCCGGTCGCCGGGCGCGGTTACGTCGAGTTGGCCGGATACGCGGGAACGACCGGCGAATCGGCCGGAGTCAGATGACGGCGCCGGAACTAGAACTGGATTCTCAGGCCGCCGAAGATCTCGAATGGAGCGGCGGGACTCAGGAACCTGTTATCGACTTCGGGGCCGTTGGTCTCGGCATCCGCCGGGATGCCCGGCGCTCCGACTCCGGTCGGATCGCTGAGGACGCCCCAGGTTGCGTACCTGCGATCGAGGAGATTGTCGATCGTGGCGAAGAGCTCCACGTGCGGCGTTGGGTCGTAGGTCGAATGCAGGCCGACCACAGTGTATCCCGGAATCGGCGCGAGTTGATTCGACTCGTCGCCCACGTAGTAAGCGCTGCTAACTACGTTCACATCAGCCCCCACGCTCCACTGCGGCAGAACTTCGAAATCCGCCCCGAGCTTCAGGCGATTCTGCGGAATCCCGGGAAGATTGTCGCCGGGATTCACCTGGATGTTGCCGTTCGCGTCCTGAAACCGATTCGAAGGCGATGGAACCAGCTGCGCCGTGAGGAATGTCGCTTCGACCAGACTGTAATTGGCGTACGCGGACCAGCGGGGCGCGTGGAAATTCAGGCTCGCGTCCATGCCTTGACGGCGGGTGTCGCCTATATTCTGGAAAAAGCCGGAAGTATGCGAGAGCGCGATGGCATGGATGTCATCGTATAGCACCGTGCGAAAGGCGCCGAGCTTCCAATTCAGCGTGCCTTTGACGGCAGGAAGGCTCGCTACCTGACCGCGCAAGCCGAGCTCGATCGTATGCGAGACGACTTGCTGCAGCGGCGGATCCCCCGAGAGACTCGACGGCAGCAGACAGGGGGCCTGCGGGTCCGCACACTCGAGCTCGCCCGGTGTCGGTATGCGGTTGTTGACTGAATAGCCCCCATAGAGAGTCAGCGACGGGAGGAGCTTGTAGCTGGCCCCGATCGCCGGGTTGAAGTGGGCGAACCTGTTGGAGCCATTCAGGTCGGTGCCGAGTTGATCGGCGATATTCTCGTGCGCGACGTTGTAGCGGCCGCTGACGGTGACGGCGAGAGCGCGGGTCACGCTGAAGGTATCGGTGAAGTACGCCCCGAGGCTCTTGTTGACCGTGTCGACGTAGACCGGTGCGGCATCCCCGTTCGCGAGCGCGCCCGGGGAGTCCTGCGGGGTATCGACGTACAGATCCGAAGGCAGCACCAGCAGCTGCGAATCGAGCAGCCCGATCTGAGCGCCGGTGTAGTAGCTCGTCGATGCATAATCGATCGCGAGGCCGGCGGTGAACTCGTTCGCGTGGCCGAACATTGCGCCGCCGTTGGAAGTCTGCAGGGTGGCACCGCGCCCCCACTCGTGCAGGAACTCGAAATCGTTCTCGCCAATGTAGAGACTGCCCCCCTGCGAGATGTCCGGTATCGGCTGGCCGGAGGAATCGGTGAGAGGCGTGACGCCATCCGGCTGGCAAAGGGTGTACGGAATCGTAGTGCAACTGCCGTAATTGGTCGAGTTGCCGTTCGAGACCGTCTGCGCGAAGTCCCGGTAATAGAGCACCGCCTGCAGCGCCCAGCCCGCCGGCAGCGCGAGTGTGCCCTTGAGAGTCAGGAATTTCAGATTGTTCCGGTTTCCCTGCGGCCCGGTGAACACGAGCGAGCGATTCACCGCGAGCTCCTGCGCCGGCACGGGGCTCTGCCCCTTCAGCGTGTTGTCGTCCCACGCGTAGCTCAGATCGAGAGTACCGCCGCTGCCGTGCAGGCTGGCCACGGCGTAGAGGTCCCGCAGCTGGTCGCTCGAGAAGTCCCGCCAACCCTTCCAGTTGAGACCGCGGCCCGCCACGTAGAAGCCGAAGATCCCCGAATGCACGCCGTACTGCGCTGCGACCTGCTGTTGGTGGTAGGAACCGCCCGACAGCTCGACGTCGCCGCCCTGGTAGTCGAATCCGTTCTTCATGGTGACGGACAGCGCGCCGCCCAGCGCATTGAGTCCATAAACGGCACTGGAGCTGACCAGCTCGACCCGCTCGATTGCGTCGGGCAGGATCAGATCCCAGTCGACGGTGTCGCCGAACGCCTCGTTGACGCGCACGCCATCCACATAGACCGCGATGCCCTGGGGCGTGCCGAGCACCGGCGAGCCCTCGAAGCCGCGATACAGGATATCGGGCTGGAAGGGATCGACGATGTCGTCGTTGATGTTGATGCTGCTCAGCTCGGTGCCGAGCGCCGCTGTCAAGCTCGACGCTCCTTGCCGCGACAGGTTCGCTGCCGACAGCACGCTCACGTCGCCTGGCATTTCATCGAGAGGAACGTTGGCTCCGCCGAGCGGCGCGGCGTCGATCACGACCTGGGACAGGTCAGTTTGGGCGGACGTGATGTCGTCTGCGTGAGCGGCGGCGGCAGCGCCAAGAGACGCAAGCGCGCTGAGTATCGCCAGGGCCACGGGAACGCCGCTTGGCGCCCCCTTGGGCATCCGCTCATCGACCATTGCAAGCTCCACTTCCCCACCGACGGCGCACCTGGTGGCGGCCATAGCGGCGACTGATGCATGTTTGCGTTCTGGAAGGATGATTGGGGGACCCTTTGCCGGGCACAAGGGAGTTTTTCCCGATTAAGCGCTCCGGCGCGGCTCGACGCTGCTGCCCCAATCATGGAACACCTCGTGCTTGACGTGGGGCGCGAGCGAGATGCGCAAGGACGGCGAAGCGACAGGTTATTAGCCGGGTGCGGCCGGTCCTGCGGGACCGCCGCCGCCGTGGCGCTGCCGCTCTCTGTGAGCATGGCGTTCAGTGGTGATCCATACCACCACGTCCCACGCGTTGTGGATACCGATGAAGAGAAGCAGCAACACCACGCCGCTCACCGCGTAAAGAGAGGATGCCGGGTGATGCGTCAGCACGAGGCCCGTGACTGCCAGGGCCAGATACGTGCCCACCGGCAGCAGGCCACTCCAGATCCAGTCGGACAGGAACGGCTTGTAGTCGAATGAGCGGTCCAACATCCGAGCGAGCAGAGTCCCGCAGTAGATCAGCCCAGCCAAGCCCGTAGCCGTCAGCAGCACTGCGAGCGAGACAGCCGTCTGCCCCGGGATGCACATCAGCGCGGAGAGCCAAAGGGCCGCGGTGAAATGCACCGCCGTCGGCGTAATGAAGATGCGCAAACCCGTGAGCTGCGCCCTCGCCGAACCCGAGCCATCGCGTCTCTCCGCCGAGAGCGTGATCACCACGAAAGTCAGACCCGTGAGGGCGGCCGCCGATGAGCCCACCATCACGTAGAAGCTCTGCCAGTCGGTCAACGCCAGTGCCATGCGCCCATTCTACCGCTTGGCGGTGATTGTCAGGGTCGGATGCCGCGGTGCCGGCACCATCGTGTATAGCGTGTCGTGCTGGCCCGCCTGCACGGCCCCTATCCAGAAATACCCAGGCTGTGGCGCGCGAATATCGTAGCGGATCGTCTCCCCGCCCCGGGTGACGGCGCCAGCGATGCGCGCCGGCCGATCGATATATACCAACATCAGCGGCTGGCGTGAGCGTGTATCGAGCCACTCGACGGTACCCGCGGGCTCGATGCCGTTGCGCTGCAGGGCGACGGGGGTGAGGCGGGCCAGACGGGCGTCCCGGGGCGCGATTCTGAGGAAGCGGAGGCTGAAGTCGGTCGGTCCGAGCTCGTTTTCCAGCTGCTCCTGCGTGCGGTTGAGGTCCAGCGTGAAGCCGCTCGGCGCGCGGCTCACGGGCGCTACGAAGTCACCGGTGTTGGGCGAGCCGTAGAAATCGCCCACGATGTAGGGGAAGACCAGGCGGTAGCCGCCGGCGGGCGGCGGCCCGACGACCTCGATGGAGGAGTGAATCATCCAGTCCGGATGGTGAGGACCGCGGCTGCACCCCGACGAGACGGCAAGCAGCACAAACACCGCCACGGCCGTCGCCCGACGCGCGGCGCCGGTGCGGCCGGGAGCCGCGGCCCCGCGAGGCCGCCCGGAAATCGGAGACATGCGTCGGCAGTCGGGACGTTTGGTGGCGCCGCGGGCGTTACAGCAGCGGCGGCGATTGCGGCGTCTGCGGTGGAGGGGTCTGTGCTGGCGGGTTGGAGGGCGTTGCCTGCGTCCCCTGCGGCAGCGGATTCGCCTGCGCCCCCGAGTTGTCCTGGGGCGGCGGCGCCGACTGCGACGACGGCGCGGCCTGCGACGGCTGGCTCATCTGCGGCGGCTGCGCGGTGATTGCATCGCGGAACGCTTGCAGCTTGCTCTTGATGACGCCGGCGTTCTGCGGGCCCATGCGGATCAGCAGCTTCTGCCCGGCAGGCAGCGCCTCGAGCCTGGGATCGGCGAATTGGTAGAACACTTTGGGCCGAACCAGCTCGATCGGCCCCTGCACGTCGGGGGTGGCCAGCATGCTGTCGATGGCCTGGACCATGCGATCGTTGAAATACTTTCCGGGGTAACCGAGGTTCTCGTATGCCTGTTGGAAAAGCGGATAGAGACGGAAGTAGATGGCGGCCATCGCCTTCGGGTCGGTCGACTGCACGACGTCCATCAGCGCGGCATAGCGCGCGTAATTCTGCTGACTGAGACTCGTCGAGCTGCCTTGGGTGTCGACGGCCGTGTCGCCTGGCGTCGGCTGCAGCGGCCGTAGCTCCGCCGCGACTTTCTTGCGGGGCAGGTTGTCCACGGTCACCACGACGTCACGGATGACCTGATGCGGTACCAGGAACTTCGCGACCGCGGGCTTGCCGATGAGTCCGATGAGCGAGTCGCGGACGACGGGGTCGCTCTTATCGAGCGGCGGCAGCGGCGTCTGCTGCTCAGCAGCTGAGGGTACCGGATGCTGGATGGCCGGCGCGGGCGGCGCGGCCGGCTGCGGTACGGCGGCCGGGTGCTCTGGCGGCGGCGCCGGAACCGGCGAGTAATAGCGGTAGTACACGCCGATGGCGATGGCGGCTGCGATGACAATCCCGGCCGACCACCAGATGGCCTTGTCCCGGAAGGACTCCTCCGAGTCGGTCGCCTTGTTCCACATCCAGCGGCTCTCCGCGCATTGAGGAATCGAGGTACTCTACTCTGATCGGCGCCGGATCGCAGCTTGAGCCTCACCCCGCCCGTACCCATCCCCTCTGCCTGTACCCATGCCTGCAGCCTTTCATCCCGCCGTCAGCCGCTGGCTCGAGCGTGCCTTCGAGGCGCCGACACCGGCGCAGGAGCAAGCGTGGCCGGCCATCCAGGCGGGCCGCCACACGCTGATCGCCGCACCCACCGGCTCCGGCAAGACTCTGGCCGCGTTCCTGGCCGCCATCGACCTGCTGGTGCGGCAGGGCCTGGAGCGCGGCGGACTGGCGGACGAGACCTACATCCTCTACGTCTCGCCGCTCAAGGCGCTCTCCAACGACATCCGCCGCAATCTCGAGGTGCCGCTCGCGGGTATTTCCGACGAGCTGCGCGCAATGGGCCTGCCGGATGTGGAGATCCGCACCTTCGTGCGCACCGGCGATACCCCGCAGCACGAGCGGCAGAGCATGCGTAGGCGGCCGCCGCACATCGTGGTCACGACGCCGGAGTCGCTTTACATACTGCTCGGCTCGGAATCCGGGCGCGCCATGCTCGCGAGCGTGCGCAGCGTCATCGTCGATGAGATCCACGCGATGGTGGGCAGCAAGCGCGGCCTGCACCTCGCGCTGTCGCTGGAGCGGCTGGAAGCGCTCGCCGGGCGCCGGCTGACACGCATCGGACTCTCCGCCACCCAACGGCCGATCGAGGAGGTGGCGCGATTTCTCGTCGGCACGCGGCAGCTCCGTGCGGATGGCGAGGCCGACTGCGCGATCATCGACACCGGCCACGTCCGGCGGCGCGACCTGCGGATCGAGGTGCCGGCGGCGCCGCTCGAGGCGGTCATGTCGGGCGATGTCTGGACGCAGGTGTACGACCGGCTCGCGCAACTCGCCGGCGAGCATCGCACGACACTGATCTTCGTCAACACACGCCGGCACGCCGAGCGGGTCGCGCGCCACCTGTCGGAGCGCATGGGCGAGACGCAGGTCGCGGCCCATCACGGCAGCATGGCGAAGGAGCTGCGCCTCGGCGCGGAGTCGCGCCTGAAGCGCGGGGAGATCAAGGCGCTCGTCGCCACCGCATCCCTGGAGCTCGGCATCGACATCGGTGACGTGGACCTGGCCTGTCAGCTCGGCTCGCCGCGGTCCATCGCGGCCCTGCTGCAGCGCGTCGGACGCTCCGGACACAGCCTGGGCGGCACCCCGAAAGGCCGGCTCTTCCCGCTCTCGCGCGACGATCTCATCGAGTGCGCGGCGCTGCTCGATTGCGTTCGGCGCGGCGAGCTCGATCAATTGCGCGTTCCCGCGAAGCCGCTCGATGTGCTGGCGCAGCAGATCGTCGCCGAAGCCGCCGCACGGGAATGGGATGTCGATGAGCTCTTCGCTCTGTTGCGGGGCGCCTATCCCTACCGCGACCTGCAGCGCGCCGAGCTCGACGCTGTCGTACGCATGCTTGCCGATGGCTTCACCACGCGGCGAGGCCGTCGCGGCGCTCTCATATATTTCGACGCGGTCAATCGGAAGGTGCGCGGCCGCCGCGCGGCGCGTCTCACCGCGCTGACATCCGGCGGGACTATACCCGACACGGCCGATTACACTGTGCTGCTCGAGCCGCAATCGCAGCCGGTCGGCACGATCAACGAGGACTTCGCCGTCGAGAGCCTGCAGGGCGATGTCTTCCAGCTGGGCAACAGCTCCTACCGCATCCTGCGCGTGGAGCAGGGCACGGTGCGGGTGGAGGATGCGCACGGCCAGCCGCCCTCGATTCCCTTCTGGCTCGGCGAGGCTCCGGGCCGCTCGGATGAACTGTCGCAGGGTGTCTCGCGGCTGCGCCGCGAGGTGGAGAGCAGACTCGACACCGGCCTCGAGGAGGCGGTGAGCTGGCTCGAGCACGAAGTCGGTGTGGCCGGACCGGCGGCGGCGCAGGCCGCCGGCTATCTCGCCGCCGCGCGCGCCGCGCTCGGCGCCCTGCCGACCCGCGAGACGGTGGTGCTCGAGCGCTTCTTCGACGAGGCGGGCGGCATGCAGCTGGTCGTGCACTCGCCCTTCGGCAGCCGCATCAACCGCGGTTGGGGACTGGCGCTGCGCAAGCGGTTCTGCCGCTCGTTCAATTTCGAGCTGCAGGCGGCGGCGACCGAGGATGCGATCGTCCTGTCGCTGACCACGGCGCACAGCTTCGAGCTCGATGAAGTCGCGCGCTATCTGCATTCCAACACGGTGCGGCCGCTTCTCGTGCAGGCGCTGTGCGCGGCGCCGATGTTCCCCGCGCGCTGGCGCTGGAGTGCGGCGATCGCGCTCGCGCTGCCGCGGTTTCGCGGCGGCCGCAAGGTGCCGCCGCCGCTTGCGCGGATGGCGGCCGAGGACCTGCTCGCCGCCGTGTTCCCCGACAGCCAAGCATGCGCCGAGAACCTCGCGGGCGAGCTCGAGATACCCGACCACCCGCTCGTGCGGCAGGCGATCCGCGACTGCCTCGAGGAGGCGATGGACATCGACGGACTGGAGGCGTTGCTGCGCGGCCTGGAAAGCGGCGCCGTCCGCGTCGTCGCACGGGATGTCACCGAGCCCTCGCCGCTCGCCCTGGAGGTGTTGTCGGCGAGGCCCTACGCGTTCCTGGACGATGCCCCTCTCGAGGAGCGGCGCACTCAGGCGGTGTTGAGTCGTCGTTGGCTCGACCCCGAGGCAGCGGGCGATCTCGGCGCTCTCGATCCGGCGGCCATCGCGCGGGTGCGCGCCGAGGCCTGGCCGGATGCGACCGCTCCCGACGAGCTGCATGATGCGCTTTGCTGGCTCACCTTCATGACCGAGGCCGAGGTGGCCGACCGAGCCGCCTGGGCCGGATGGGCCACTTCGCTCGCCGCCGCCCGCAGAGCTGCTCGCCTGAGCGTGGGCGGCGCGCGGCTCTGGGTGGCTGCGGAGCGCCTGCCGCTGTTCCAGGCGCTGCTACCCGGCGCGCGCTTCGAGCCGCCGATCGCCGCGCCCGTCGAATATTCCAGGACATGGAGCGCGGACGAGGCGCTCATCGAGGTCGCACGCGGCCGTCTGCAGGGGCTGGGCCCGGTGTCCGCGGCAGATCTTGCGGCGCCGGTCGGCGTCCCCGCGGCGCGCATGATATCCGCGCTCGCTGCGCTGCAGGCCGAGGGATCCGTGATGCACGGGCGTTTCAGCGCCGAGGCGCCGGAGGACGGGGAGTGGTGCGAGCGCGGGCTGCTCGCGCGCATCCATCGCTATACGGTGAAGCGCCTGCGCGCGGAGATCGAGCCGGTCGAGCCGCGGGACCTGCAGCGCTTCCTGCTCGAATGGCAGCGAGCCGCGCCCCGGGCGCGCATGGAGGGACCCGACGCCGTCGCCGCGGTCCTGGCGCAACTCGAGGGCTTCGAGGCGCCGGCGGGCGCCTGGGAAACCGAGATCCTGCCGTCACGCATCAACGAGTACGACCCGGCCTGGCTCGATGAGCAATGTCTGGCCGGACGCTTCGTATGGACGCGGCTGGCGCGGCGCAGGAGCGAGTCCGGACCGGCTGCGGGCCCGGTCCGTGGCACACCCATAGCGCTGCTCGGCAGGCGGCACCTGCGCGCTTGGGCGTCACTCCCGGGTCCTGTCGATCCCGGCGCGCCGTCGTCCAAGGCGCGCAGGGTGTTGGAGCACCTCGGCGCACACGGCGCCTCCTTCTTCGACGAAATCGTGGAAGGTACCGGGCTCCTGGCCTCGCAGGCGGAGGAGGGGTTGGCGGAGCTGGTGGCGCTCGGCCTCGTCAATTCCGACAGCTTCGGCGGCCTCCGCGCTCTGTTGGTTCCCTCCGAGCGCCGCCGGTCCTCCATGGGTCCTCGCCGGCGTCGTCGCGCGCTCTTCGGGATGGACTCGGCCGGACGCTGGGCGCTCGTGCGCCGGGAGCCAAGCGCCACGCCCGATCGCACGGATGCCGAGACCATAGAGCTCGTCGCCCGCGGCCTGTTGCGGCGTTGGGGCGTCGTCTTCTGGCGTCTGATAGCCCGCGAGGCGGACTGGATGCCGCCCTGGCGCGATCTGCTCTTCTGCTATCGACGCCTCGAGGCGCGGGGCGAAATCCGCGGCGGCCGCTTCGTCGCCGGCCTCTCGGGCGAGCAGTTCGCCGCGCCCGAGGCGGTGGGCCTGCTGCGGGAGGTGCGCCGCCGGCCGCGCGATGCCGAGTGGGTGTCGCTGTCGGCGGCCGATCCGCTCAACCTGCTGGGCATCCTGACACCGGGCTCGAGACTGCCGGCGCTTGCCGGCAACAGAGTGCTCTATCGCGATGGCGTGCCGCTCGCCACACTGACGGGCGGGGAAGTGCGTTTCCTCGAGACGCTGGATGCGGCTGCGCAGTGGGAAGCGCAGAACGTGCTGCTGCGGCGGCACGTGCCCGCCGTCCTCGCCGACATCGGCTGACCTCAGGGAGGATGGCGATCGCGGAAATGAGCAGGACGCGCGGCTCGGTGGTGAAGTCCCCCCGCCGGACCTCCTCGAGGGCAAGACCGAGCAGGCCGTCACCCCTTCGGCGTCCCGTCCGGATCCTTTTTTCGCGCCGGGATCGTCACATCACAGGCCGTGCACAGCTAATCCACAAGCGTTCCACAGGCGACCCGGGCTATGCTCCAGCTCATGTCCTTCAGGCTACCCAAGCGCCAGAGCCGCCGCGGCGACGCCACGGTTCTCGGCACGTATTTGTTCTCCAGCCGCACCGTACAGGTGCTGCGGACGAGCGACGAGCGCATCGAATGGACATGCGATTGCGAAAGGTTCAGCCGGCAGGGTCAGCGGGATACCCCCCTCTGGTGCAAGCATATCGCGAAAGCAGCCGCGCGACGCTCCCTGGAGCGGCTGACCGCCCGCCGGATCGGCCCCGGAGCCGCCGCTGAGCGCACATCTATGCCTCGATGAGGCCGTGGCGGATCGCAATCAGGGTGAGCTCCGACTGGTTGGACACGCCAAGCTTCTGCTTCACGTTGTAGAGATGCGTACCGACCGTGGAGGCCGAGAGCCTCAGGTCATCGGCGATGCGCTGCACGCTGGCGCCGCGCGCCAGACGGATGAAGACGTCGAACTCCCGCTCCGACAGCCGCTTGACTGGCGATGATTCCTTCCCCTCGATGTCCTCGAGCGCCAGCTTCTGCGCGACGCGCGGATCGATGTAACGCTGCCCCGCACCCAGGCCCGCGACCGCCTCGAGCAAGGCCTCGGGCGCGCTGCGCTTCGACAGGAATCCGAGCGCTCCCTCCCGCAGCGCCCTGCGGGCGTGCATGGGATCATCGTGCGCGGACAGGGCAAGCACCCGCGCCTGCGGGTCGTGGGCGCGGATGCGCCGCAGCGCTTCGATGCCGCCCATGCCGGGCATCGCGATGTCCATGATCACCACGTCCGGGGACAGCTCGACGTAGCGCTGGCAGGCGGCCTCGCCGGATTCGGCCTCGCCGACCACCACGATATCCGGCCGCGCCTGCAGTAGCAGCCGAAAACCGGTGCGCACCACCGCGTGATCGTCGACCAGCAGGATACGGATCATGCGCTCACCCGCGGCGCACCGCCGAGGGGTATCTCCGCCGCGAGCGTCGTGCCGCGGCTGCCGCAGTTGCGCAGCGTCAGCTTGCCGCCCAAGTGGCCGACACGCTCGCCGAGGCCGCGCAGGCCGTAGTGTCCGGGCTGCGACCAGTTCTCCGGCAGGCCCACACCATCATCGGTAACAATCACCGTCAGTCTACGGCGCTCGGAGCGCAGCTCGACGTCGACGTGCGACGCGTTCGCGTGGCGCAGAGCGTTGATGAGCCCCTCCTGTACGACGCGGTAGGCGGCGAGTGAGGCCCCCGGGCCGGGATTGACCGCCAGCTCGTGCCGCAGGCTGAGGAGAACGGCAGGGTGTCGTGTCTGCAGGCCTTGCACCAAACCCTGCAACGCCTCGGAGAAGCCGACGGTGTCGAGGGCGGCGGGCGCCAGCCGCGGTATCAGGCCGTGCATCGCATCGTACAGCCTGGCGGTCTCCTCCGAGATCAGGCGTGCCGCCTCCTGCAGCGGCGGTTGGCTCGATTGGCCGACGATCGCCTGCGCCAGGCTGCGGATGGCGGTCACCGACTGGCCGAACTCGTCGTGCAACTCGTGCGCGATCAGGCGCCGCTCCTCGTCGAGCCGCTGCTCGATGACGACCGGCGCCACGGCCCGCTCGACGATCCAAGCCGCCAGGCCATTGACGATCAGCAGCATGACGGCGGCAATGACGAGCAGGCGCGTGACGGCATCCCACCCATCGAGGATGGAGCGTGAAGTCTCGGCCTGCACGATGAGCTCGAGGTCCCCGGGAAGGGGAAAGATGTAGCGCGGGGCGCTCGGGGCGAGCAGGTGCGCGAACCAGGGCGGCGCATTGCGGCCCGCCTTGTAGCTGGCGGGCGGCGAATGGTAGAGGACGGGACCGCCGCGGTAGGTCAGCACGATGTCGTTGGAGCGCACGTGTCCGAGTTGTGTCAGAAAGGCCGTCACGACCTGCGGCCCGCCGACACGCCAGTAGATGTCGACCAGGCGCCCGATGAGCTGGGTGGCCACCTGGTTCGCCGCCTCGACCTCTTCCTGTACGCGCGCCCGCGTGACCTGCACCTCGGCCGCGAGCAGCACGATGACCCACACGACCGTCAGGCCGGTGACCACCAAATGCAGGCGCGTGCGCAGCTTCATGGGCAATGGCCGCAGCTTGGGGAGTTGGAGCGCCATCCTAGCAGCACGGCGTACGATTGCGACTCATGAAAATCATGAGGAGCGAATCATGAAGATCCCCTTTCCCGCGGCGGCGCTCCTTGGCGAGGATGAGCCTGCCGGGCCCTCCGGCCGGCTTCCAAGGCAAACTGAAGGAGCTCGACATGAAATGGGAAACTCCGCAGGCGATTGACCTTCGCTTCGGCATGGAAATCACGATGTACATCGCCCATCGCTGACCGGAAAGCGCGCGGCGCATGTCTCGCGGCTGCGCCGCATGCGCCGCCCGCACGGGCCGCAAGTGAAGGTTCGCGTGCTCGGCTCCGCGGCGGGAGGCGGCTTTCCGCAGTGGAACTGCAACTGCCGCAACTGCGCCGGGCTGCGCTCGGGAACCCTGAGGGCGCGCGCCAGGACGCAGTCATCCATCGCCGTCCGCGCCAGCGGCAACCGGAAGGACCCGGCGGGCCGTCATGACGATTCCTCCTGGGTGCTGATCAACGTTTCGCCCGATATCCTCGCCCAGCTGCACGCCAATCCGGACTTTCAGCCGGCGCGCTCGCCGCGCGACACGGCCATCTGCGCGATCGTGCTCGTTGACGGCCAGGTCGATCACACCACCGGTCTCTACATGCTGCGCGAGTCGACGCGGCCGTGGACTCTATGGTGCACCGACGCCGTCCATGAGGACCTGACACGGGGCAACCCGATCATCGAGGTGCTGTCCCACTACTGCAGCATCGAGCGCCGGCGCATGAGCCTCGATGGCGGCGGGTTTGCCGTCGCGGGCATCCCGGACGTGCGTTGGCATGCCCTGCCCGTCGCGGGCAAGCCGGCGCCCTATTCCCCCAACCGCGAGTCTCCCGCGGCGGGCGACAACGTCGCTCTCCTCATGACGGACGGCCGCTCGCGCAAGTCCCTGTTCTACGCCCCCGGCCTGGGCAGCATCGGCGAGGCGACGTGGCAGGCCATGAAGTCGGCGGCATGCGTGTTGGTGGACGGGACGTTCTGGAGCGACGATGAGATGCTCCGGCTCGAGCTCTCGTCCAAGCGAGCGCGCGATATCGGCCATCTGGCGCAGAGCGGCCCGGGCGGAATGCTCGAATGGCTCGGGAGGCTGCCCGAGGGCACGCGCAAGATCCTGATACACATCAACAACACCAACCCGATCCTGGACGAAGACTCGCCGGAGCGCGCCGAGCTCGGCCGCCGCGGGATCGAAGTCGCCTGGGACGGCATGGAGATCGAGCTGTGAGCGCAACGCCCTGGCGCCTGTCGGAGTTCGAAAGCCGCCTGCGCGCCAAGGACCGCGGCTATCACATCCACCATCCCTTCAACGTGATGCTGAACTCCGGCCGGGCGCGGCCGGAGCAGATCCGCGGCTGGGTGGCCAACCGTTTCTACTATCAGATCAGCATTCCGCTCAAGGATGCCGCGATCATCGCCAACTGCGACGAGCGGCAGGTGCGGCGCCACTGGGTGCAGCGTATTCTCGATCACGACGGGTACGGCGATGACCCGGGAGGCATCGAGTCGTGGCTGCGGCTCGCCGAGGCGGTCGGTCTCGAGCGCGCGCGGGTCGAGAGCCTGACGGACCTCCTGCCGGGCGTGCGCTTCGCCGTCGACGCCTACGTCAACTTTGCCCGCCGTGCGCCATGGCACGAGGCGGCGTGCGCCGCGCTGACCGAGCTCTTCGCGCCGCAGCTCCACAAGCAGCGGCTCGCCGGCTGGCCCGAGCACTATCCGTGGATCGACCGCGCCGGGCTGCACTACTTCCAGAGCCGCGTCAGCCTCGCCAATCGCGACGCCGACCTGGCGCTGGCCGCAACACTCGAGCGGTTCCGGACCCTGGCCGAGCAGGAGCGGGCGCTCGAGATCCTGCAGTTCAAGCTCGACATCCTCTGGCAGATGAACGACGCGATGGCTTTGAAATACGGGGTGCAGTGAGTTGGCAAGCGAGGCGCTGCTGCAGCAGATGGTAACGGCGGCGCGTCCGGCGATCGGCCGGGGCTTTCGCCTGCAGTGGGAGCCGGCGCAGGAAGCGCACGTGCTGCTCTATCCAGAAGGCATGGTGAGGCTCAACCAGAGCGCCGCCGCGATCCTGACACGCTGCGACGGCGTGCGAACGATCGCCGACATCGTCCTCGATCTCGAGCGGACCTATGCCGCCACCGGGCTGACGCAGGACGTATGCGCGTTCGTCGCTCTCGCGGTGGAGCGGAACTGGCTGGAGTTGCTCCCGTGAGCGAACCCACGCCGGCGCAGGCCCTGCCGCAGGATCCCGGTGCCCGTCCCGGTCCGCCGCTGTGGCTGCTTCTCGAGCTCACCTACCGCTGCCCGCTGCACTGCGTCTTCTGCTACAACCCCACCGACTTCGGCAACGTCGGCCGCGAGCTCGAGACCGGAGAGTGGTTGCGCGTTCTGGAGGAGGCGCGCGCGCTCGGGTCGGTGCAGCTCGGACTCTCGGGCGGCGAGCCGCTGGTGCGCGACGACCTCGAGACGATCGTCGCCGCCGCGCACCGGCTCGGCTTCTATACCAACCTCATCACCTCCGGAGTGGGTCTCACGGAGCCGCGCCTGCAGGCGCTCCAGCAAGCCGGGCTGGATCACATCCAGCTCTCCTTCCAGGACAGCACCCGCCGGATGAACGATTTCCTGAGCAGCACGAGCACCTTTGAGCTGAAGTCGCGCGTCGCGGGACTCATCAAGAAATACCGCTATCCCATGGTGCTCAACGTAGTGCTGCACCGGCTCAACATCGATCACGTCGGCGAGATCCTCGAAATGGCCGAGCGCATGGGCGCCGAATACGTCGAGCTCGCCAACACCCAGTACTACGGCTGGGCATGGCGCAATCGCGCGCAGCTGCTGCCGAGCCGCGCGCAGCTGCGGCGAGCCGAGGAAGTCACCGCCCGCTTTCGCGAGCGGGTGGGCGCGCGCATGCGGATCTTCTTCGTGGTGCCGGACTACTTCGAGACGCGGCCGAAGCCCTGCATGAGCGGCCTCGGCCGGGTGTTCCTCGGCATCGCGCCCGACGGTGTCGCGCTGCCCTGTCAGGCGGCGCGGATGCTGCCGGGTCTCGACTTCCCGAGCGTGCGCGCGGCGAGCATCCGCTCCATCTGGTACGAGTCGCTCGCATTCAACCGCTACCGCGGCGAGGAGTGGATGAAGGAGCCCTGCCGCAGTTGTCCGGAGCGCGGGCGGGACTTCGGCGGTTGCCGCTGTCAGGCCTACCTGCTGACAGGCGATCCGGCGAACGCCGATCCGGTCTGCGAGCTCTCGCCCCATCATCATCTCGTGACCGAGGCCGTGGCTCGCGCCGAGAGCCGCGGCGCGCCGCTTCCCGCGGAGCAGCCGCTCGTCTTTCGCGACCATCGCACCGGCTGAGATGACGCGGGTATGGCGGTGCGGATGCAGCATCTGCCGCTGCCGAGCTTCGTAAACCAGGCGGCGCCCGTCCTGCGCTGGGCCTGCGCCGCTCTGGGACTCGCCATCGTCTACCGCTATCCGCCCTTGCGGCAGAACCCCCGCTGGCGATGGGCGAGCGCGGCGCGTACGTGGCCGACACGCTCGGCCGCAGGCCAAAGTGATACATTCCATTACATGGCCGTGCGACCGGTACTGAAGATGGGCGAGCCGCTGCTCAGACAGGTCGCGGCGCCCGTGCAGCGCTTCGATGCTGAGCTCACCGCGCTCGTCGCTGACATGAACGACACCATGCGCGCGCTGACCGGCGCCGGCCTGGCGGCGCCGCAGATCGGCGTCAGCCTGCGGGTGGTCATCTTCGAGGTGACCTCCAATCCGCGCTACCCGGATGTGGCGCCGATCCCCTACACCGTGCTGGTCAACCCCGAGCTGACGCCGCTCGGCGAGGCGCAGGAAGAAGGGTGGGAAGGCTGCCTCTCGGTCCCGGGGCTGCGGGGATTCGTACCCCGGTTCAGCCGGCTGCGCTATCGCGGCTTCGACATCGAGGGCACGCCGATCGATCGCACGGTCCACGGTTTCCATGCCCGGGTGGTACAGCACGAGGTCGACCACCTCGACGGCATTCTCTACCCGCAGCGCATACGGGACCTGCGGAACTTCGGCTTCGAAGAGGCGCTCATAGGGCAGACGAGGCCCATGCCGGACTGACCGGGAGCGAGGACGCGCGCTGACGCGCGACGCATACGTTCGTCGGGGCCGGCGCGGACGCCGCTCCCAGCGGCGCTCAGCCAGTAACGTCCGTGTTGGCTCCCGGGTCGTAGCGCATCGGCTTGGTGACGCCCATGCGCGAGAGCTCCTTCAGCAGCGCTTCGGCGAGCTCCTGGTGAGCCGCGCGGTCGAAAAGCGGCGCCGCCTCCCAGTCGTATGCCCACGGGTGAGCGGTCCGCAGGTTCTCCGGCTCGTCGACATAACGCGGGATGACGTGGGCATGGAGCGCCGGCTCGAGGTTGCCGAGGATGGCGTAGTTGATACGCTCCGCGCCGGTCACCTTGAGCACGGCATCGCCCAGGCGCGCGAGGTCCTGGAGGAACAGCGTGCGCTCGTGCGCGCCGAGGGCGTTCAGGCTGGGGACCACGGGGTCGGGCAGAAGCAGCGCATAGCCGCGCAGGAACTGCCGCTCGCCGAATACGGCCCAACCGGAGAAGAGGCGCGCGATCACGCGCGGCTCGCGCCCGATTCTGGCCGCGGCCACCTGCCGGTGAATCGCCGTCTCCGCGGGGGCTTTGGTCTCGTTTTTCATGTCACCACTCGACGCCGAGGCCGCGCAACTCGCCCACTGTTGTGTCGTAGCCGCCATGCACGATGCCGCGCCAACCGCGGCGGCGCGCCGTCGCGATGTTCTCCGCGCGATCGTCGATGAAGACAGTCTCCGCCGGAGTCAGCGAGAAACGTCGTTCGGCCTCGACATAAATGCCGTCATGCGGCTTCATCACTCCGGCAACGAACGAGGGCAGCGCCCCATGGCCGATGCGGTGCAGTTGGTATTCACGCGACAGATGCGTCCAGTGCAGGTCGCCGATGTTCGACAGAAGATGGACGCGGTAACGCTCGCTCAGGTTGCGGGCGAGGTCCACCATCGCCGGTTGCAGCTCGAACATCCCCACCCAGCTCGCGTGCGCATCCTCGAGGCTCATCGGCCGCGGCGCCATCGCGGCGCAGCGCTGCAGCAACCCCCGGCCATCCATGCGGCCGCACTCGTGATCCTCGAGCGCGATGCGCGCGAGCACGGAGTCGAGATCGGGCGCCTCCGCCCCGTGGGCGGACAGGAAGTCGAGGAAGGGCTGGTGGTCCAGATGCACGAACACCCAGCCGATGTCGAAGACAACGTTGCGAATCAAGCCGCCTCCGTGAGTCTGCAGGTCGCCTGCCATTGTAAGGCCGCACCGGCGCAGATGATGTGCGGTGGTAGGCACAGGGAGTGCCCGCGCGGGGCCGGGCGGCATGCCCCGGACCGGCCCGGCGTACTACAGCGGGAACGGCATCACGGTACCGGTGTCGCCAGGTGTGCCGTTCACCGCGACGACCGTCGACTTGGGGAAGAAGTTGAACTCCGAAGCGCTGGCCCACGTGTAGGCCCCCATGGCTCTCCCCACGATGAGATCGCCGGCCTCGAGCTGCGGCAGCAGCAGGTTTTCGGCGATGACATCGATGCTGTCGCACGTCGGCCCCGCCAGCACCGACGGCAGGCGCTCCTCGCCGTCGCGCAGCGGCTCCACGGGATAGCGCGCGTGGTCATAGAGCTGTCCGCTGTAAGAGCCGTAGAGCCCGTCGTCGAGGTAGTACCACCAATGGCCTTCCCGGCGCGCCCGTCCCATGACGGAAGCGACACCGATCACCGCCGGTCCCACGATGTAGCGGCCGGGCTCGGCGATCACGCGCACCTTCTTGGGGAGCTTCGCCAGCGCCTCGCGCAGCGGCTCGCAGAACCGGCCGATATCCTGCACCGGCTGCGCGTAGTCGATGGGGAAGCCGCCGCCGATGTCCAGCGTGTCGAGCGGTCCGAGCTTCGCCTTGCGTCCCGCCGACATGAGCTTGGCGCACGCGAGGATGGCCTCGACATGCTTCGCCGAATCGGCCGCCTGCGAGCCGACGTGGAACGACATGCCGCGCACCGTGATGCCGAGCTCCGCCGCGAGCCGCGCTACGGCCAATGCGTCCTCCGGATCGCAGCCGAACTTGCGCGACAGATCGCACATGGCGCCGGGGCTGCGGAAAGACACGCGCAGCAGCAGCTCGACCCGATCGGCGAGCCGCTCGAACTTCCGCACTTCGTCCGGGTTGTCGACCACGAAGGTGCGGATGCCGAAATCGAGTGCGTTGCGGATATCCGGCGGACGCTTGATCGGGTGCGTATGAATGCACCGGTCCGGAGTGACGCCGAGACGCCGTACGAGATGCACTTCGCCGGTCGTCGCCAGATCGAGGAAGCCGCCTTCGCCCAGCACCGTGCGCACCACCGCCGCGTGCGGCATGGGCTTCAGCGCATAGTGAAGGTCGACCCCCGGCAACGCGGCGCGGAGCTTGCGGAACTGCACCCGCACCCGCTCGCAATCGAGGATGACGAGCGGCGAGCCGAACTGACGGACCAGCCGCCGGACCTCCGCCGGCTGAAACGGATCGATGAATCGAGGACGCCGTGTCACTGACGGTTAAGGCAACACGGCCATCGTGCCGCTGTCATCGCTCTCGCTGATGCTCGATGCCGCCCGCAGCAGCCGGTCGCGGATCGCGGTCCAGCGCTCGCCGTCCGGCACATCCTGCACCAGGATCTGCTGGCAGCCCGCCTTGTCCAGCGTGCGCAGGTTATTGTAAAGATCGTGTCCGTACTGCTCCGGCCGCCGGCCCGCATTGATCCAGGTGACGTACTTGTGGGCCTTCAGCGGCAGCCGCTGCGCCAGCACCGCCACGCGCCGCCCGCCTTCGGAGAGCGCCGCAGCGCGCGCGTCAACCTCGCCGGACGGCACAATGGTCATCGGAGTCGTGGGCGCGTAATGCGAAGAAGCGCCACCCGGAACGCGTGGTGACTCGACGTCCGCGCCGATCAGCAGCTCGCCGATGACCTGTCGAATCTCTGCCGCGGTGATCGCGCCGGGGCGCAGCAGCCGCACGCTCTGTCCCTGGAAGGCGATGATGGTCGATTCCAGCCCGATCTGACACTCGCCGCCGTCGAGGATCACCTTGACCTGCTCTCCGAGCTCCTCGCGTGCGTGCTCAGCGCGTGTCGGCGAGAGCTTGCCGTAACGATTGGCGGAGGGTGCCGCGATGCCGCCGCCGAAAGCTGTAAGCAGCTGCTGCGCCATCGGGTGCGATGGCACGCGGATAGCGACGGTGTCCTGTCCGCCCGTCACGACGTCATGAACGTTAGCGGCGCGCTGCATCACCATGGTGAGCGGTCCAGGCCAAAAGCGCTCCGCCAGCCTCATGGCGCTATTCGGCACCTCGCGCACCCATCGCGGCAGGAACCGTGGGCTGTCGAGATGCACGATCAGCGGATGGGTGCTCGGCCTGCCCTTCGCCTCGAAGATCTTGCGGACCGCGGCGGGATTCTGCGCGTTCGCGCCCAGTCCGTAGACCGTCTCCGTCGGAAACGCCACGAGCTCACCGTCGCGCAGTGCCTGCACGGCGCTCTCGATCTCGACCTGGGTAGCTCTGACCACTCGGACCATGATGATGCGGATTCTAGCAAGGCTTGGCCGCCGATCCCGTGATCAAGCCAAGCGTTGCATTTTGACGACAGCTTGGTTCAATCCAGCGGGTGCCGCGCCCAGCCGTCGGGCGTCCTCAGCAGCTCGTAGGCGGGCCAGTAGTGCTTGTCGAGCTTCACGGTGATCACGTCGGGCGCATTGTTCCAGGTGATCGTCGTCAACCGTAATGAGGAGCGATCCGGCCGTCCAGCGACTGCTTTGAGAAAAGCGTCGAGATCAGGCGTCGGCTGGCCATCGACCTGCACTATGCGCCGTCCCGGGTAGAGCCCATACCGTGCGGCAGGCGAGCCGTATGCGAAGTAATCTACATAAACGCCAACGGGCGGGACGCCGCGCTGCGCGCGCATCGACTGGAACGGAGCCTGGAGTGTGGCGCCCGCCCATTGCACCACTCTCTCGAGCCCCGCGCCGGAGAGTGCAACCGTCGGCACCGTGAGCGTCTGCTCGCCTGCGCCGCGCCAGACAGTCACCTGCACCTCGGTGCGGTCCGCGGCCGCCTGCTCGACCTCGCGGAACTCCGTGACTACCTTGCCGTCGAGCGCGAGCACGAGATCGCCGGGCTGCAGCAGCGAGGCCGCCGGCGAGCCGCCCACGGGGCGCACCACCGTCAGCACCTGTCGCTCCGTGGGGCTGTGGCCGGCGAGCTTCGCCGTCCATTGCGGCGAGAGGCCCATCTGCCGCGCGCTCGCGAGCGGCTCGGGATCGAGCTCGACATCGAGGGAATGCAGCGCCTGCGCTTTGCGTACGCGATCGACCATATCCGCCACGACATCGATCGGCACGCCGCGCAGCGCCTGCGCGATGCCATTCTCGCTGTCATAAGCGAAGGTCGACCAGGTCCCGAGCACCTCGCCCGCGGCATCGGTGAGCACCCCATCGAAATCGCTCGGCGGATTCACCAGCCCGATGGTCTCGATGTTGGTATCGCGGAAGCGCATGGTGCGCGAAAGCGGCAGCGCCAGCGGATCGATGCTGGCGATTTCCGTGGCGCGGTCGTGCATCTGGCTGTCGCCGCCGAGCCCCACCACCCACACCGCCTGGCCGGGAGCGAGCTTCTGCGGCTTCAAGGTCGCGGCTTTGACGGGCGTCGTGCCGATGAGCTTCGGGTCGTACGCGACGATCGCGAAGTTATGTATGGGATCCACGTAGACGACGCGGCCAGGCACCTGCAGGGTGCCCGCGAACGTCACTGTCACGTCGCCGAGCGAGACCGGCACGGTGTCCCTGTCGACCACCACGAGGCCCCGCTGTGCGTCCACCACGAGCCCCGTGCCATGGTAGAAATGCTCGGTCACGCCGGACACGGAGTACGGCATGCTGAAGGCCACCGTCACCAGCGACGGCGCGAGGGCGGTGAGCCGCGGATCCTCATATTTCGGGAAGCGCGTCGAGCTCACCGGATCGGGCTTGGGCGCCGGCCCCGCGGCGAGCGGCGTACACGGCCAGGTGCCGAGGGCGTCGTCCCGGACGCAGTTGTCCGCCGGATACCACAGCCGGTCCATGCGGAAGTTGCCCAGCTGGCTGCTGTTGGGATCATCGACCGTCGTGAAGCGGATGTTGGCGTAATCGCCGTTGCCGAGGTGGTCGAGCGCCCGCCGGAAGTCATCGAGGTCATCGATCGGCGTGGAATCGACCTGGCTGACCACCGCGCCGCGCGGTATCCCCGCGGCGCCGAACACGAAGCCCGGGTTGGCCACGAACACTCCGCGCGGCGGCACGTTGAGCTGCCGCGCCTCCTCGTAGGAGAGGGTATTGAGGACGGCATCGCCGAATTGCACATAGCTGCTCGGCGTGATGGCCGTCAGGTCACCCACGGGCAGTGTCATCGACACCGGCTGGCCGCCGCGCTCGACCTGCAGGCCGATCTGCCGGCCGACCGAAGTGTCGAGAATCTGCTCGAGCGGATCGAACGTGGTCACATAGCGGCCATTGACCCGCAGCAGGATGTCGCCCGCCTGCAGCCCGAGCGCGCTCGGCGTCCCCGGCAGCACGCTGGAGACCACCAGCATGCCCGTGCGCTGCGGGAACTGCTTGCGCACCGCGGCCTCGAGGTCGAGCGGCAGCCCCAATCGCTCCAGCTCATCGTAGGGCGTGTAGTTGAGAACCGCATAGAGGGTGCCGCGGGTGACCGGCTTGCCTTGCTGGATGAGCTGCAGCGCGCGCTGTACGCGCTCGAGCGGCAGGTAGAAGCTCGATGCGGAATTGTCGGCGCCGCCGGCGTTGAGCGCGACGACGCGGCCGCGGATGTCGACCACCGGCGAGCCGGAAGAGCCGCCGGAAGTTCCCGAGGCCGCCTGCAGATAGAAGGTGTTGAAGTCGTTGTATTTACCGAAGCCGTATTCCGGCGCCTCCCGATCGAGCCGGGCGAGCGTGCCGGCGAGGATGGAGAGCTGCTCGCCGGCATTGTTGCCCACCACCCGGATCTCCCTGCCTACCGCGGCGCCCTCGGGATAGAGCTGCAGCGCCTTCGGCTGGATGTAGTGCAGCTTGCTCGGGTCGTAGTGATACAAGCCGAAGTCATGCACCGGATCACGGTAAATCGGGTAGAGCTGCACGACCTCCCGGTCGAGGAACACCGCCTCGGCGGTCACCGGTCCGGGGGTCACGACATGACGGTTGGTCAGGATGATGCCGCGCTTCGCATCGACGACGAAGCCGGTCGCCTGCGCGGTCTCGTTCCAATCCGTGTCGAAGGCGCGGTCCTCGTCGACGTTGATGGAGACCACGCTGCTCGCAATGCGCTCGAGCGTGGCGGCCCACGTGGGGTTGGCCTCGGCCGCGGCAGCTTGCCGGGCAAGATGCGCGGCCTGGGGCGTTCCGCCCGGCATCGGTAGCCGCGGCGGACGCTGACGCGCCGGCCCCGTTGGACGCGCCGGCATGGGCGGCCCGGCCGGCGGCGGCGGGTTCTGCTCCGCGGCTGCGGGCGAGGCCGTCTGCGGCGCCGCCGCCGCCAAACTCAGGGGCGCGCAGGCGGCGAGCAGGAGAATGCTAAGACGTCGAGGGAGTCGCATGGGCTGCTGCGGTCGGCTTCCACGTGAGATCCAGTTGCTTGGCCGCCCGAACGTCATCCAGGCGCCGTACGGGCATGGTATGCGGAGCGGTGGTGACGCGCTCGGGTTCTTTCGCGGCTTCGGCGAGGATCTCGCCCATGGCGGTGATGAAGGCATCGAGCGCCGCCTTACTCTCGGTCTCGGTGGGCTCGATGAGCAGGCACTCCGGCACCAGAAGCGGGAAATATGTCGTCGGCGCGTGCATGCCGTGGTCGAGCAGCCGCTTGGCGAAATCCATGGCCGTGACGCCCAGCTCCCGCGCCTGGCGCTTGAGGGTGATGATGAGCTCGTGAGTGGCGCGGCGGCGCGGGTAGGCCGCGTCGAATCCGGCCCGCGTCAACTGCGCGAGGAGATAGTTGGCGTTGAGTGTGGCGTACTCGCTCACTCTCGCCATCCCCTCCCGGCCGAGCATGCGCATGTAGATGTAAGCGCGCAGGAGCACCCCGGCGTTGCCCATGAACCCGGAGAGCCGGCCGATCGACTGCGGCACGTCCCGCTCCGTCAGCCAGCAATAGCGGTCGCCGCGCCGCCCGATCATCGGGACCGGCAGGAACGGTGCGAGCCGTGCGCTCACTCCGACGGGACCCGCGCCGGGGCCCCCGCCGCCATGAGGCGTGGAGAAAGTCTTGTGCAGGTTGACGTGGATGACATCGAAGCCCATGTCGCCCGGCCGTACCTTGCCGAGAATCGCATTGAGGTTCGCGCCGTCGTAGTAGAGAAGCCCCCCCGCCGCGTGCACCGTCCGCGCCACCTCCTCGATCCTCCGCTCGAACACCCCGAGGGTGGACGGGTTGGTGAGCATGATGCCGGCGGTTTTGGGACCGACAGCGGCCTTGAGCGCATCGAGATCGACGTCGCCTTCCGCGTTGACGGGCACTTCGCGCACCACACAGCCACACATCGTGGCGGTGGCGGGATTGGTCCCGTGAGCCGCCTCCGGCACGATGATCTCGTTGCGCTCGAGGTCACCGCGCGCACGGTGGTAGGCGCGAATCATCGCGACGCCGGCGAACTCGCCCTGAGCGCCGGCCATGGGGCTCAACGCCACGGCCTGCATTCCGGTCACCGCCTTCAGCATCTCCTGCAGCTCGAACATGCAGGCGAGGAAGCCCTGTCCCGCGCTCTCCGGCGCGAGCGGATGGCGGGCCAGGAACTCCGGCAACATCGCGTACTGATTGCAGGCCTTGGGGTTGTACTTCATCGTGCACGACCCGAGCGGATAGAAGTGCGTGTCGATGGAGAAGTTGAGCTGCGAGAGGCGCGTGAAGTGCCGCACCGTCTCCAGCTCGCTGACCTCGGGCAGCATGGGCGGCGCGGTGCGCCGCAGATTCGCGGGCAAGTCATCGGTCGCGGCCGCTCCGGGATCGCGCGGCCACTGGTCCTCGGCGCCGCGGCCGGGGACGGAATGCTCGAAGATCGGTTTTTCCAGTCGGGTGGACATGATCTGCAATCCTCAGGCCGCGCGCGCTTCGCGCAGGCACTCGGCGAGCGCGCTCGCGTAGCGCTCGATGTCGGCGGATGTCTTGGTCTCGGTCGCGCAGACCAGCAGCGCGTGGCCGAGCTCGGGGTAGTGCTCGGCGAGGTCCAGGCCTCCGAGGATGCCGCGCGCGGCGAGCTTCTCCAGCACGGGGGCCACCGGACGGTCGAGCGCGACGGCTTCCTCGTGGAAAACCGGCCCGCGGAAGAGGCGCCGTACGCCCGGCACCCGCGTCAGCGCCCCGACGAGCTCGCGCGTGCGTGCGTGCGCTGCGGCGGCGACCCGCTCGAGGCCCGCGGGGCCCATGAGCGACAGATAAACCGCCGCGGCGGTCACCAGCAGTCCCTGGTTGGTGCAGATGTTGGATGTTGCCTTGGCGCGGCGGATGTGCTGCTCGCGGGCCTGCAGTGTCAGCGTGAAGCCCGGGCGGCCGCCGGCATCCAGCGTGCGGCCCACGATACGGCCCGGCATCTGTCGAACGTGCTCCATGCGCGTGGTCATGAAGCCGAAGTAGGGGCCGCCCGAGGACAGCGGCACGCCGAGCGGCTGGCCTTCGCCGACGGCGATGTCCGCGCCCTTGCTCGCGCCCCGGGAGCCCCACTGGCCCGGCGGCTTCAGCAGCGCGAGCGAGATGGGATTGACCACAGCGACCACGAGGATGTTGCGCGCGCGCGCCCAATCGCAGAGCGCATCGACGTCCTCCAGCCGGCCAAAGAAGTTGGGCTGCTGGATGACGAGCGCGGTGATGTCCTGGCCGTCGTAGCGCTGTAGCGCACCCGCGGGGATGCAGCCCTCTTCCGTACAATAGGGCAGCTCCTCGAAGACGAGTCCCTGATTGCCGGCCACCGCCGCGGCGGTCCTGCGGTAGTGCGGGTTCACGGTCGTGGGCACCAGGATCCGCTGCGAGTGCGACTTGCGATTGGCGCGCACCGCCATGAGGCACGCCTCCCCCATTGCGCTCGCGCCGTCGTAGAGCGAGGCGTTCGAGACTTCGAGGCCCGTCAGGCTCGCCATCATGGTCTGGTATTCGTACAGGAGCTGCAGCGTGCCCTGACTCGCCTCCGCCTGATAAGGCGTATAGGCGCTGTAGAACTCGCCGCGTGTGGCGATCGCCCACACGGCCGCGGGGATGTGATGCTCGTAGGCGCCCGCGCCGATGAAGCAGAGCGGGCGGCCGTCGAGGCGCGCCCGCTCGGTCATGAGACGGCCGATCTCCATCTCACTCGCGGCTTCCGGCACGCCGGCCAGGGCGGCGAGGCGCAGGTTGCCGGGGATCTCGTCGAAGAGCTGCTCGATGCTGCCGACGCCTATGGCCTCGAGCATCGAGCGGACGTCCTCGCGGGTATGAGGGATGAAGGCCATCAGCCGCCCTCCTCCGCGATCAGCTTCTCGTACTCCGCGGCAGTCAGCAGCGCGGGGATCGCGCCGGCGGGGCGCAGCCGCATCAGCCAGCCCTTGCCGTAGGCGTCGGAGTTGATCGCCTCCGGTTCCGAGGCGAGCGCGGGGTTGCTCGCGGTCACCTCGCCGGCGAAAGGGGAGTAGACGTCGGAGGCGGCTTTGACCGACTCCACGACCGCGAACGGCTCACCGGCCGAGAGCTTGCGGCCAGCCTCCGGCACCTCCACGAACACCAGGTCGCCGAGGGAATGCTGGGCGTGATCGGTGATGCCGATCTCCAGCGTGCCGTCGGGCAGGGTCCGCAGCCATTCGTGGGTCTTGGTGTACTTCAGGTCGGAAGGAACGTTGCTCATGCGGCGCTCCGGGCTTGAGGATTTGGAAATCGATGGCAACGCGCTTCAGACCAGCGCCTTGCCGTTACGGACGAAGGGTGGGCGCACGATGCGGGCCTCGTGCAGCTTGCCGCGAATGTCGACCTGGACACTGGCGGCCGCGGCGGCCGGCACACGCGCCAGCGCGATCGAGCGCTCCAGGGTCGGGGAAAAGGTGCCGCTGGTGATCTCGCCGTCGGCGGCATCGGGCACGACCACTCTCTGGTGCGAGCGCAGGACCCCGCGGCCCTCGAGCAGCAAGCCGACTAGCTTGCGCTGCGGCCCGCGCGCGCGAACCGCCTCGAGCGCCTCGCGGCCGATGAAGGCACGCTCGCGCGGCTCGAGCGCCACCGTCCAGCCGAGGCCTGACTCGAAGGGATGGGTGCTCGCGTCCATGTCGCTGCCGTAGAGATTCATCCCGGCCTCGAGGCGCAGGGTATCGCGGGCACCGAGGCCGCAGGAGGCGACGCCGGCGCAATTCAGCGCCTGCCACACGCGCTCCGCCTCCGTGCCGGGCAACATGATCTCGAAGCCATCCTCGCCGGTGTAGCCGGTGCGCGCCACGAACCAACCGTCGAGATCGCGCCCGAAAAAAGGCTCCAGCGCCAGAGCACCCGCCGCGCCGTCGGGCGACAGCAGGCTTGCCGCCTTGCCGCGGGCTTCGGGACCCTGGACCGCCAGCATGGCGAGGTCGGTGCGCTCGATGACCTCCACGCCGAACGCGTCCGCATGTTGGCGGATCCACGCGAGGTCCTTGTCGCGCGTGCCGGCGTTGACGACGGCGCGGAACCAGGAGTCGTCGCGAAAATAAACGATGAGATCGTCGATGACGCCGGCCGCCTCGTTCAGCATGCAGCCGTAGAGTGCCTTGCCGGACACCTGCAGCTTGCCGATGTCGTTGGCGAGAAGTCGTTGCAGGAAGGGCCGCGCGCGCGCGCCCTTCAGGTCGACGACACACATGTGCGAGACGTCGAAGACGCCTGCGCCGCGGCGCACGGCATGGTGCTCCGCGATTTGTGAGCCGTACTGCAGCGGCATGTCCCAGCCGCCGAAGTCGACCATCCTGGCGCCGAGCTTGTGGTGCAGGTCGAATAACGGGGTATGTCGTGTCACAGGCGCTCCGCAATCGATGAACGGCAGGCATACGATGCCCTTGCCGCCCCTCTGTCCTGTGACCTGAGAGATCGGGCGCCGGCGGCGCCGCTCCCCTTCGGTGGGTGGCCGCCGAGGCGTCCACCACTCTCCAGAGCCCCCGCGATCTGCCGTTCGTGTGCCTGAGCGTTTCCGGGCGGAGCTTGCGCCTTCGGCGTTCCGGCGGTGGCCGGACTCTCTCCGGACAGACCGATTATGGGGTGCGCGCATTCTAGCATGTAAAATGTCCGGTCCCAGGAAGCCCTTCTCCGGCAGGTACCATGTCCTCCATCCAGCGTCGCAATTCCGTCCAGGTGTCCATCGGCCCCATCCGCGTGGGGGGCAAGGCGCCCATCGTCGTGCAATCAATGACGAACACCGATACGGCCGACGTCGAAGGCACTGCGCAGCAGGTGAAGTCTCTTGCCCGCGCGGGGTCGGAGCTGGTGCGTATTACGGTAAATACGGCGGAAGCCGCGGAGGCCGTGCCGCACATCCGCAATCGCCTGGATCAGCTCGGGGTGACGGTGCCGCTGATCGGCGATTTTCATTTCAACGGCCACAAGCTCCTGCGCGAGCACCCTGGCTGCGCGCAAGCGCTGGCGAAGTACCGCATCAATCCGGGCAACGTGGGGCGCGGCAGCAAGCGCGACCCGCAGTTCGCGGAGATGATCGAGACGGCCTGCCGCTACGGCAAGCCGGTCCGCATCGGCGTCAACTGGGGCAGCCTCGATCAGGATCTCCTCACCCGCCTGATGGATGAGAACTCCGCGCGCGCGGAGCCGTTGAGCGCGCAGCAGATCATGCGCAACGCCGTCGTGCTCTCGGCACTGGAAAGCGGCAGGCGCGCGGAAGAGCTCGGGCTGGCTCACGACCGGATCATTCTCTCGGCCAAAGTGAGTGGAGTGCAGGACCTGATTGCGATCTACCGTGACCTCGGCGGCCGCTGCGACTACCCGCTGCATCTGGGGCTGACGGAAGCCGGCATGGGATCGAAAGGGATCGTGGCCTCGACCGCGGGCATGTCGGTGCTGCTGCAGGAGGGCATCGGCGACACGATCCGTGTTTCCCTCACGCCGGAGCCGGGCGGCGACCGGACGCAGGAGGTCATCGTCGCGCAGGAGATCCTGCAGACCATGGGACTGCGGTCGTTCTTGCCGCTTGTGACCGCCTGCCCCGGCTGTGGACGCACTACGAGCACGGTGTTCCAGGAGCTCGCGCAGAGCATCCAGACACATATTCGGCATCGCATGCCGGAATGGCGCCGGGAATACGACGGCGTCGAGGACATGACGGTGGCCGTGATGGGCTGCGTCGTCAACGGGCCCGGAGAGAGCAAGCACTCCAACATCGGCATCAGCTTGCCGGGAACGGGAGAGCGGCCGGTGGCCCCCGTCTATGAGGATGGAGAGAAGACGGTCACGCTGAAGGGTGATCGCATTGCGCAGGAGTTCCAGGACTTGCTGGAGCAATACGTGGCGAGGAAGTTCCGCAGGAAGACCGTAGCTGCGGACGCCGCCGTGGCATGAAGAGCGCAGCGCAGCCTGGGAGACGCATATGAGCGAGCTGTCCGAGAAGCATTGCAAGCCTTGTGAAGGCGGGGTCGCGCCCTACACGCACGAGCAGGCGCAGCGGCTCATGAAGAACCTCGATGGCGGGTGGGTCCTGTCCAAGGAGGGGCCGTACCTGCGGCGGGAGTTCAAGTTCAAGGACTTTTATAGAACGATGAGCTTCGTCAACGCGCTCGCGCACATCGCCAACGTCGAGGACCATCATCCGGACCTCGAGGTGGGATACAACTACTGCCGCGTGCAGTACACGACGCACGCAATCAAGGGACTGTGCGAGAACGACTTCATCTGCGCGTCGAAGGCCGACCAGATACCTCTCAGCTGAGAGGCGCGGGCGGCGCCGCGGCGCCCTGCCGCGCGACTCTGGGCAGCTCGCCGTCCAGCCCCAAGGCGCGGGTGATGAAGAAGCGCTTGACCTCATCGGTCCGGTTCACCAGGGCGAGGCCGCGCTGCGCGATGCGCGACAACGGCCCGACGCCATGGGCGAGATAGCGGTTGAAGCCGTCGATGGCCAGAGCGATGGGCTCGATCTCGCTTTTTCGCCAGCGCTCGTAGCGGCGCAGGACGCTCTGGGCGCCGGGATCCTCACGCATGTGCAAGGCCGCGCAGATCAGCTCGCAAAGTGCGCCGGCGTCCAACAGGCCGAGATTGACGCCCTGCCCCGCCAAGGGATGGACGACGTGCGCCGCATCACCGATCAGCGCGCACCGGTGCGCGGTGAAGCGTTGCGCCGTCAGTTTGTGGAGGGGAAACGATAAGCGCTCCGTGCGCAGCTTCAGAGCGCCCAACACGCCGTCCGACTGGCGCAGCAGCTCTTGCTCGAAGGCGCCCCGCGGCATGGCGAGGAGCGGCGCAGCCGCGGAGTCATCGGCGGACCAGACGATGGAGCTGCAGCCATCCGCCAGCGGCAGGAAGGCGATCGTCCCGGTACGCAGGAAGCGCTGCCACGCGGTGCGCTCGTGGGGCAGCTCCGAGCGGACGTTGGCCACGATCGCAGTCTGGCGGTAACTGGATGTCTCCGCGGAGAGACCGATCGATTCGCGGACCGACGAGCGGGCGCCGTCCGCGCCCACTACCAGCCGGCAGGCGAGAGTGCCTGCGCTCGTCTCGAGCTCCACGTGATGATCGTGTACGCGCAGCCGCAACAGCTCACCGGGGATGACTCTGCCACCTCCCGACTCGAACGCCGCCAGGGCCGCCGTCTGGATGAGGCGATTCTCAACGATATAGCCGAGGTTCGGCTCGCCGGCGTATGCCGCGTCGAACTCGAGTACGTCGGCACTGCGCGGCTGCACGCTCTCGTGCCACACGCGCATGCGTTCGTACGGCTGCACGCGTGACTGAGGAATCAGAGGCCACGCCCCGATCGCCGTCAGGATGCGCTCGCTCGCTCGCGACAGCGCCGAGACGCGCGAGTCGAGAGGCGCATCGGGCGAGGCGGTGGAAGGCCTGTTGAGCTCGAGGACGGCGACGCGGAGGGGCCGACGCGCGTCCTTCGCCGCCACCTGCAACAACGCCGCGGCGCTGGCGCCGACGGGACCGCCGCCGACGATGAGCACATCCAACGGCTCGCCGGCTGCCGCAGTGCCCATCGCGTCGGTCATTGCAGCGGCAATCCGCGCGCCAGGCGCGGCGTCGGCCCGCCGAATCCCAGGCTGACTCGTGCGAGCGCCCGCTTGGCCGGCGGCGAGAGATCGAACGCCAGCAGCCCTAGGTTGCGCACCAGGCTCATACCGGGGATCCGGCTGCCGAAGAGCCTCACCAGACCATCGGTGAAGCGCACCACTGCGCCACGGTCGGCGGCACGCCAGTCGGAGAATTTCCGCAGCAGCTCCGCCGACCCCACGTCACCGGCGGCGCCGGCGATCACTTCCGCGAGAAGAGCGGCATCACGCAGCCCCAGATTGAATCCCTGTCCCGCAATCGGATGCAGCGCCTGGGCGGCGTTCCCGATCAGCACCGTGCGGCGCGCGACGGTTGTCGCCGCGCGGGTGAGCTTCAGGGGATACGATCCGCGCCGGCCGATACGGCGGAATCTGCCGGCGCGCCAGCCGAATCGATCCTGCAGCTCGGCGAGATAGGCGTCATCCGGCAACGCCAGCAGCTCCGCTGCGCGCCGCGACGTGCACGACCAGATCGTTCCGTAACCGCCGCCGCGAAGCGGCAGCACCGCCACCGGTCCCGTGGGAGTGAAGCGCTCGTACGCGGTGCCATCGTGAGCGCGATCGCCCGCCACGGCGGCGGTTATCGCGACTTGATCGTAATCCTCGACGCCGGCTTCGATGCCCGCCGCCGCACGCACGGCCGAATGTGCCCCATCGGCGGCGACCAGGAGGCGCGCCGACGACACCTCACGCGTACCGGCGGCCGTGACCACCTTGAAGTAGGCCCGCTCGGTCGTGATCTCGATGTCTTCCATGGTCGCGGGCACGCGGACTTCCAGTCCGCTCGCACCCGAGAGACGCCGCCATAGAGCAGTGCCGATCACTCTGTTGGGGGCGACGTAACCGAATGCATCGATGCCGTGGTCCGCCGCCTTTAGGCGCGCGAACCCGAACCGCCCCGCATCCGAGACGTGGATGGCGCGGATCGCGGCGGCTTCCTGCGCAACCTCATCCCAGATGCCGAGACCCTGAAAGATCCGCCGGCTGGCATTGCCGAGCGCCGTGGTGCGCTCATCGAAGCTCGGCTGGGCAGCCGAGTCCGGCGCGACACTTTCGATGAGCAGCACCCGCACGCCGGTTCCCGACAGCCCGAGCGCGAGGCTCGCCCCCACCAGCCCGCCGCCGACGATGGCGACGTCGACTTCTCGCGGCATTGCCGGCCGCGATGTTGCGGTAGGGCTCCCGGACTCAGGCACAGGCTGCGGCACTCTGCATGAGTCTTTCGATCGCCGCGACATCCTTTGGTGCCCCATCGGTCAGCACTTCGACACCCTTCTTTGTGACCACGACGTCATCCTCGATCCGCACACCGATGCGCTGCAAGCGTTTCGGCACGCCGCGAGCGCCGGCGGGAATGTAGATCCCGGGCTCGATCGTGAGCGCCATGCCCGGCTCGAGCACACGCCACTCGTCGCCGATCTTGTAGTCGCCGACATCGTGCACGTCCATGCCGAGCCAATGGCCGGTGCGGTGCATGAAGAAACGGCGATACGCGCCATCGCGCTCGAGCTTCGCCGGCCGGCCTTTCAGGAGGCCGAGCTTCACCAGACCGTGCGTGATGACGCGGACCGCGGCTTCGTGCGGCTCGTTCCAATGGTTGCCCGGGCGCACCTTGGCGATCGCCGCGCGGTTGGCCTCGAGCACGACCTCGTACACGGCACGCTGCTCCGGCGTGAAGCGGCCGCTTACCGGAAAGGTGCGCGTGATATCCGATGCGTAGGACTCGTACTCGCAGCCGGCATCGACCAGGAGCACATCGCCCGCCTTGAGCGGCTGGTCATTCTCGCGGTAATGCAGGATGCAGCTGTTGGCTCCGCCTCCGACGATGGGGTGATACGAGGTTTCCGCGTTGTGCAGCCGGAACTCGTGGACGAGCTCCGCCATCACTTCGTATTCCTTGCGCCCCGGGCGGCAGAATCGCATCGCGCGCACGTGCGCCGCGGCGGCGATGCGTGCCGCCTGGCGCATCAGGCCGATCTCCACACGCGACTTGTAGAGCCGCATGTCATGCAGGAAGTGATCGAGGGCGACGATTTCCTGCGGCGGATGGCGGCCGTTCCTGGCCTGCGTACGCAGGCTGTTCACCCAGCCGACCAGCCGCTGGTCGAACTCCGGATACATGCCCATGGAATAGAACACCTTGGTGCGGTTCTCCATGAGCCCGGGCAGGATCTGGTCGATGTCGGTGATCGGAAAGGCATCGTCCGCGCCAAAGGCACGCCGCGCTCCGGTCGGACCGGCGCGCCGGCCATCCCAGGTCTCGCGCGCCGGATCGCGCTCTCGCACGAACAGAATGTACTCAGCCTGGTCACGTCCGGGGACCAGGACCGCGACCGACTCCGGCTCATCGAAGCCGGTCAGGTAGTAGAAGTCGCTGTCCTGCCGGTAAGCGTACTCGACGTCGTTGTTGCGGTGACGCACCGGCGCCGCGGGCAGGATGGCGATCGAATCGCGGCCCATGAGCTTGAGCAGAGCCCGGCGGCGGCGTGCGAACTCGTTGCGCAGATCCTGTCGGCCGGCGCTCGCGGAGCGCGACACGTGGGGAGGCGTTGCTCGTCGGGCTGCGGTTCTATGGCGGATCAATGCAGAGATGCTCCGGGTGAGGAGGGCTCGCCCCTCATGGGCTCGAGCTCCTCGAAGATGACCTGCACGCTGACGCGCACGAACTCCACGAGCTCCGCATAGGCGCTCTCGTTCGATTCCTCGGTCTGGGCAATATCAACGCCGACACGGCTGATCTCCGTGAGGTCGCGCACGATCTCCCCCACGTCACCCGGCAGGCTGGCGGCATCCTGGACCGCGCCGGAGCCGAGCCCGTAGAGAAACCCCTGACACCATTGGGCGAGCGCGGCGGCGCGCGCATCGATCGACTGTGCGTCTTCCGGCAACAGCAGCTCGAACTCCATGTCCGGCGCCCGCAGGGACCCGGCCGTATCCGTATAAAGCTCGCGCAAAGTGGCGGTTGCCAGCGGCTGCGCCCGCCCCTCCGGCAGGATCTCGAGCATCCAGTCCTCGAAGCGATAGGCGAGAGCAGCGCACAGGCAGCCGGTGAGCGTGCCGTGCGCCTCGGCGGCATCGGCCAACGCGCGCTCGTCCGTCAGAACGCGCTGAATGTCCGCGTAGTTCGCCTGAATCATGGCGGACCCATTATGCCTGAATCAGCCGTCAGTTATGATTGACCCCGCCGCGAGCGCGGCACTATATTCGGGGGGAACATGAGCGACACCGTCAAATCGCAGCTCGATCTGGAGCTGGCACGCCTCTCGCGTCGCATCGAAGAACTGGTGACCACCGTGGACCATCTGCGGGAGGAAAACCGCGCGCTGCGGCAGCGGCACGAGTCGCTGGCGACCGAGCGCGCCTCGCTGCTCTCCAAGAATGAGCAGGTGCGCACCCGCGTGGAGGCGATGATCGGCAGGCTGAAAACCCTGGAGCACGGCGCATGAGCAGTCAGGATCAAGCGCGCGTCAGCGTGCGCATCATGGAAAAAGAGTACGTGGTCTCCTGCCCCTATGACGAGCGCTCGGCGCTTCTCGATGCGGCGGAGTACCTGAACGGCCGCATGCGTGAGATCCGCGACAGCGGCAAGGTCGTGGGACTCGATCGCGTCGCCGTCATGGTGGCGCTCAACATGGCGCACGAGCTGCTGCAGCAGCGCAGCCGCGATGCCAAGGTCGAGAGCGAGGCCGGCGGCAAGGTCCGGTCGCTGCGCGAGCGGGTGGAGACCGCGCTCGAGCGGGCTCAGCAGCTCGAGCTGTGAGACGCACGACCGCCCCAAGCGGCCGGCGTTGGTGTAGAGTGGCTGCCGGCGTCGCCTGCGGTGTTCGACAAGCGGGCCGGGTTACCTCGGACCCTAATTGAAACACCCACGGGGCAGGGCTCGTCGGCAGCACTGTGCATGTCCGCCATGAGCGGAAAGCCTTACCTGTCACAGCTCGTCCCACTTGTTGCTCAGGTTCGAGAGCAACGGTTCGCACCGGCACAGGCGGGTGGCGCTTCCTGATTCCAGCGTGGCCGACGCCCGCAGATCGCTGCGGGCGTCCCTCCGGGCGAGGCGCCGGGCCATACCCGCAGCCGAGCGAGCGCGCGCCGCCAGGCAGATCGCGCACCATGCCGATCGCGCGCTCAAGCTTCGTCCCGGTCAGCGCATCGGCATTTACGCGGCAACCGCGGAAGAGATCGACACCTCCTGCCTCATCGCACTCGCGCTGCGCCGCGGCTGCCTCGTGTATCTGCCGCGCATCGACCGGCGCCCGTGGATTGCTGCGATGCGCTTCGCGCAGATCACGACGATGCCGCGCGCACTGCAGCGCAACCGCTTCGGCATCGGCGAGCCCGCAGGGCCGCAGCTCGCGAACGCCCGCCTGCTCGATGTCGTGTTCCTGCCGCTCGTCGGCTTCGATCGTCACGGCGTTCGGCTCGGCATGGGCGGCGGCTTCTACGATCGCGCGTTCGGCTTCAGGCGCCTGCGCACTTCCTGGCATGCGCCGCTGCTCGTCGGAATCGGTTATGCCGCGCAGGAGGTGGAGCGCATCGCGCCCGCCGCGCACGATGTGCCGCTCGATCTCGTGATCACCGAGCGCGGCGTCATGCGTTGCGTGCGTGTCCGTTAGCACATCTCCACCACCCTTGCTTGTTTTTTTCTTTCACCTCTATATACTCCGACCTCGGACTAACCCGACAACTGGAGAGCCAACATGGCGAAGGCGAAAAAGAAGGCCAAGAAGAAAGCTGCGAAGAAGAAGTAAGGCCTTTGCTCGGCGGCCGCTTCGGCGGCCGCCGAGTAAGACGAGATTCGCGATTATCGTGCCCGCTCCTGCGGGCACGTTCGTTTCCGGAGGGCGGTTCTCTCCCATGACCGCATCGATCGCCGATACGAAGAAGCGGCGCGCCGCCGAAGCCGCTTTGCAGCACATTCCGGCCGGCTCAGTGCTCGGCGTCGGTACCGGCTCCACGGTACGTTTCCTCGTCGAGGCGCTGGCGGCGCATCCGGGACGGGTGCGCGCCGCGGTATCGAGCTCCAACGCCACCAGCGCGCTCCTCGATGCGGCCCGCATCCAGGTGCTCGATCTCAATGAGGTCACGGATGTGCCGCTCTACATCGACGGGGCCGACGAAGCGACCCGTGCGCATCACCTCATCAAGGGCGGCGGCGGCGCGCTCACGCGCGAAAAGATAATCGCGGCGGCGGCCGCGCGCTTCATCTGCATCATCGATGAGAGCAAGCTCGTGGGAACGCTCGGCAGCTTTCCGCTGCCGATAGAGGTGATCCCGATGGCGCGCTCCCTGGTCGCCCGACGGCTGCAGGCGCGGGGCGCGCGCCCCGTGTGGCGCCAGGGATTCATCACCGACAACGGCAATCACATCCTCGATGTGCACGGCCTCTCCATTCTGGATCCGCCGGCGCTCGAGGGCGAGCTCGCGGGCCTCACCGGCGTGGTGACGGTGGGGTTGTTCGCAAGGCGCCCCGCGGACGTGCTGCTGGTCGGGACGGACCACGGTGCCGTGACGCTGTGATCTAGCCGCGCTTGCCGGCTGCCAGCGTCAGCGGCGGCTCCTCCACAAGGTCACGAAGCGTCAGGTCGCCGCAGCGACTGCGGCGTGCCTCGTCCATCGTCGCTATCAGACGATCCACCGGCGGGATGAAGACCGTGCGCGGGCTGAAGTGTCCGCTGCGTTGATTGCGGGCGATCTCCAGTATCTCGCTGACCAGGATGTGGCCGATGTCGCGCGCCGGCAGCAGCTCGTCGTCATCCGTGACCACGAGCAGGCCCGCGTGCCCCAGTGTGCTCACCATCTGCGCAACCGCGACACCGGGCAGGCCGAGCTCCGTGGCGAGCGCGTTCACGCTCCAGCGCCTGCCGCCCATGACGTAGGCGCGTCCGACGAAGTACATCAGGCGCAGCGCGAGCTGCTCGATCTCGATGCTGGAGAGCCGCAGCTCCTGCAGCCCGAGCCGCAGGTAGGTCGGGTTCTGGATGTAGAAGGAGAGCTGCGCGCCGGCAAGCAGGATCAGCCAGCCGAAGTAGGTCCACAGCAGGGCGGCGACGATGAAGGCGAATCCCGCATAGACGATGGTGAGTCGCGTGGAGTGGACGACGAACGCCGTGAATCCCCGGCCCACGGCCGCCCATGCCACGCCCGCCACCAGGGCGCCGATGAGCGCGGGCCGCCAACGCACGCGCGTGTTCGGAACGAAAAGGTAGAGCGCGGTGAAGAACGCGCTCACCATTACGTACGGCGCCACCTTCACGCCCGCGGCGGTGAGCATGTCCATGAGCGGCAGTTGGCCGAGCACGCGGATCGGAGCGCTCTCCAGAGCGCGGCGCGACATGCCGATGAAGACGACGAGGATGACCGGACCGACCACGATCAGGGTCATGTACTCGCTCACCCGCCTGGCGAAGCTGCGCGCCTGCTGGACGCGCCACAGGAAATTGAAACTGTCCTCTACCTTCTTGATTGTGCCGACCAGCGTCCACGCGAGCAGTGCAAATCCCACCGAGCCGACGACCCCGCCGCTGACGCTGTTGGCGAACTCCATGACCCGGGAAGTCAGCTCGGCGGCGCCTGCCGGCCCCAGGGCGCTGAACAGCTCGTACACCACCGGCTGCAGGTCGCCGCGCGCGCCGAAGAGCTTCAGGATCGCAAAGCTGAATGCCGCGAGCGGGATGAGCGACAGCAGGGTCGTGTAGACGAGCCCCATGGCGCGCAGGTTGATGTCGCCTCGTGAGAGGTCGCGCACGACCGCGTACGGGTAGCGCATCCCGCGAAGCAGACGCGCCCGCCGTCCGGACCCCTGGGAAGCGGGACCGAAGAAGCACCAGTCGAGAAAGCTCCAGAATCGCGCCCACATGCGCCGACAAGGTTAAGCGGCTGACACGCTGATGTCACTCCGCTAGAGTCTCTCGCACCTCACGCCGGAACCGCCCATGCCTACCGCCGCCACTGGATTTCCGCAACGGATCGTCTGCCTCACCGAGGAGACGACCGAGACGCTGTACCTGCTCGGTGAAGAGCACCGCATCGTCGGGATCTCCGGCTTCACGGTGCGGCCGGCCCGGGCGCGCAAGGAGAAGCCACGCGTCTCGGCGTTCACCAGCGCGAAGATCGACCGCATCCTCGAGCTGCGACCCGATCTCGTACTCGGCTTCTCCGACCTGCAGGCGGACATCGCCGCGCAGCTCGCGCGCGCAGGACTGGACGTGCACCTCTTCAACCAGCGCAGCGTCGCGGAGATCTTCCGCATGATCCGCACGTTGGGTGGCATGATCGGCTGCGAGGCGCGCACGGCAGAGCTGGTCGCGCGCCTCGAGGCGGGCATCGAGACGGCGCGGGCGCGGGCGGCGGCGCTCCCGCGCAATCCGCGCGTGTACTTCGAGGAATGGGATGAGCCGCTGATCTCCGGCATCCGCTGGGTCGCGGAGCTGATCGGCATCGCGGGCGGGGAAGACTGTTTCCCCGAGCTGTCGGTGCAATCCCTCGGCCGTCAGCGAATCATTGCCGATGCGGCGGAAGTGCCGCGACGCGCGCCCGACATCATTCTCGGCTCCTGGTGCGGCAAGAAGTTCCGCCCGGATGAAGTGACTGCGCGACCGGGCTGGGACGGCATCCCGGCGGTGCGCGGCGGCTTCGTGCGCGAGATCAAGTCGGCCATCATCCTGCAGCCCGGGCCCGCCGCCCTCACCGACGGACTGCCTGCGATTCAGCGAGTCATCGAGGAATGGGCGAGCCGGTGCCTTTAAGCGAGCGCCCGCGCACGGACGCGCGGGCCGGGGGCCCTGCCTCCATGGATGGTCAGTGGCACGGCCTAAATTCCGCGCCGCTCTCGAATCAGCTCATACGCTTCTATGATCTGCTGCGTGCGCTGCTTCGCATGCTCGATCATCGACTCCGGCAAGCCGTTCGCCTTCAGCTTGTCGGGATGGTGGCGGCTCAACTGCCGGCGATAGGCTTTGACGACGTCCTGATCGCTGTCGCCGGGCGCGGCCTCCAGGACTCTGTAGGCCTCATCGAGCTTCTGCGCCACGCTGGGTCGGAACTCCCCGCCCGCGGACGCATAACGGAAGCTGCCGGTGCGGATGCGCAGCACCGCCTCGATCTGTGCCAGCTCGAAGGGTGACACGCCCAGGCGGCCTGCCATGCGATTGACCAGCGGCCGCACCGGGCCGTCGAGGTTGTTACCGCTCAGCGCGGCGCGCACCTGGATCTCGACGAAGACGCGCACGAGATCCGGCCGCCCAGCGCAGGCGCGGCCGAGGTCGCTGAGCTCCGCGGTGAGATCGAAGCCCGGCTGCTTGCCCGCGGTGAAGCACTCGATGGCCTGCTGCACCCGCGCGGGGTCGAGCCGCAGCTCCGCCATCACAGCGCGCGCGGCCGAGATCTCCTGCTCTGAGACCCGGCCGTCGGCCTTGGCCAGGTAGCCCATCACCCGGAAGGTGGCGCGGAAGAAGCGCTCACCGATGGCCCGCAGCTCCTCCGGGCCGGGCAATTGCGCATGCCGTCGGTCGAGGTGCTCATCGATCTGATGCCCGAGCAGCACGCCCGCGAGGGCCCCCAGCGGCCCGAGGAACATGCCGATAAAGCCCCCCACGACCTTGCCGGTATAACGCATACGCGCTGCTATAGTAGCAAGCATGGAAAGCCAAACGGTCTTCCGCACCTCCCTGCACGGCCTCGAGAAGCTGCACGAAGGCAAGGTGCGCGACATCTACGCGGCGGGCGCCGATGCGCTCCTCATCGTGACCACCGACCGGCTGTCGGCTTTCGACGTCGTGTTGCCGGACCCCATCCCCGGCAAGGGACGCGTACTCAACGAGATTTCTAACTTCTGGTTCGCGCGCACCCGCCACATCGTGCCGAATCACCTGACGGGGCGCGCCGTCAGCGACCTGGTCGCCGATCCGGCCGACCGCGCGGCGCTCGCGGACCGCGCGGTCATCGTGCGGCGCCTGCAGGCGCTGCCGCTCGAGGCCGTGGTGCGCGGCTATCTCATCGGCTCAGGATGGAAGGACTATCAGCAGACCGGCAGCGTGTGCGGCGTCTCCCTGCCCGGCAATCTGCCGCTCGCCTCGCGACTGCCTGCGCCCATGTTCACCCCTGCGACCAAAGCAGCCGCCGGAGCGCACGACGAGAACATCTCCTTCGCCGAGGTCGAGAAGCTCATCGGAGCGTCGCTCGCGGCTCGCGTCCGCGACACCGCCATCGCGCTCTATGAGTTTGCGGCGGCCCATGCGCTCAGCCGCGGCATCATCATTGCCGACACCAAGTTCGAGTTCGGCATCGATGAGCGCGGCGCGCTCACGCTGATCGATGAGGCGCTCACGCCTGACTCGTCACGGTTCTGGCCTGCCGACACCTACCGCCCCGGCACGAGTCCGCCGAGCTTCGACAAGCAGTTCGTGCGCGATTATCTGGAGACGCTCGACTGGAACAAGAAGGCGCCGGGGCCTAAGCTGCCGGCGCAGATCATCGCCCGCACCAGCGAGAAATATCGCGAAGCCCTGGAACGGCTGACGAAGTGACCGCACCGCATCGTCCACGGCACGACCAGTGTTCCTGATCGGCTCAATTGCGTCCTCCCGCGGACCCGGACGGAGGCGCATTTCGCGCCGCCGGCCTGGCCGCGTAGACTTGCTCCCATGACCCCCTGGATAGCCCCGTCCATCCTCTCGGCGGACTTCGCACGCCTGGGTGAGGAAGTCGACGCCGTGGTGGCCGCCGGCGCGGATGTCATCCATTTCGACGTGATGGACAACCATTACGTGCCGAATCTCACTATCGGCCCGATGGTGTGCGAGGCGTTGCGCAAACACGGCGTGACCGCCCCGATCGATGTGCATCTGATGATCACCCCCGTGGACCGGATCATTCCGGATTTCGCGGCGGCGGGCGCCAGCTACATCTCCTTCCACCCCGAGGCGACGGAGCACATCGATCGCACCATCGAGCACATCCGGGAACAGGGCTGCCGTCCGGGCCTGGTATTCAACCCCGCAACGCCCCTCGACTATCTCGACTACACGCTCGAGAAACTCGACCTCGTGCTCATCATGTCGGTCAACCCGGGCTTCGGCGGCCAGAAGTTCATTCCGACGGCGCTGCGCAAGCTCGCCGAGGCGCGCCGCCGGATCGATGCCATCGGCCGCGACGTCCGTCTGGAAATCGACGGGGGCGTGAAGGTGGACAACATCGCGGAGGTCGCGCGCGCGGGCGCGGACACCTTCGTGGCAGGGTCGGCGATCTTCGGCAGTAAGGACTACGCCGCGACCATCAGGGCGATGCGCTCGCAAATCGCGGGAGCGTGACGCGGGTCTGCGCGACCCCTTCGCGAACGCTCCCTACTGGTCATCGTCCTCGTCCTCGTCATCATCATCGTCGAGGTCGGGCGGCGGCGGAGCCTTCGCCATGGGCTTGGCCGGCACGATGACCGGGCGGGTCTTCATCTTTGGCCGCGCATTGAACACGACGATGGTCTTGCCCGTGGCGCGCAGGAGTCCCTGATCCTCGAGCACCTTGAGCACTCGCCCCGCCATCTCGCGCGAGCAGCCGACCAGGCGTGAGAGCTCCTGCCGGCTGACCTTGATCTGCATGCCTTCGGGATGCGTCATCGCATCCGGCTCCTCGCAGAGATTGTTGATGGCATGGGCGACGCGGCCGGTGACGTCCACGAAAGCGAGATCGCCCAGCTTACGGTTGGTACGGTCCAGCCGGGTCGCGAGCTGGGTGGCGAGCTCGAAAATGAGACCAGGGCTCTCGGCGGCGATCTGACGGAAGCGCGGATAGGTCATCTCCGCCAGCTCGCATTGGTTGCGGGTACGCACCCAGGCGCTGCGCGTCGGCTGATCGCTGAAGAAGAGGCCCATCTCCCCAAAGAACTGCCCGCGGTTGAGGTAGGCCAGCACCATCTCGTTGCCTTCCTCGTCCTCGATCATCACCTCGACCGAGCCGCTGATGATGTAGTACAGGACATCCGGAAGGTCGCCCGCATGAATGACGACCGTCTTGGACGGTACGGTGCGGATGCGGCAGTAGCTCAAGAACCGGTTGATCGCCGGGATGTCGCTCAACGGCTTGACGTTCTCTTCCATACCCGCTCCCCGAATTTGTGTGGTCATGATTGAGAGAGTGTGTTTATAGGTTGTTGACCCCGCTGGCCGCAAGCGTACCGCACGCGGTGCAGCGAAAACCAGAGCAGCGCGTTGTCTCGGGGCAAAGGGTCGGCGTCATGCGCAGGTAACGATCAAACCCAGTAGGCGGTGCCCGTCATGACGCGGGCCGTATGGCGCATCAGCGCGCGGACCGGTACGGGCAGCTCCATTCCGCCGGCAGCCCGGGCATTGGCGCCGTGCGCCACCTCGTCCGTGCGCATCTGCTGCACGATGGCCCGGCTGCGCTGATCCGCCGCCGGCAGCCGGGCGAGATGTTCGTCGAGATGCCCCTCGACCTGCCGCTCGGTCTCGACCACGAAGCCCAGGCTGGCCCGGTCGCCCACGAGGGCGGCGAGCGCACCAATAAAGAAGGAGCCGGCGTACCACAGCGGATTGAGCAGGCTCGGACGGGAATCGAGCTCTTTGAGGCGGCTCTCGCACCAGGCGAGGTGATCGGTCTCCTCGCGGGCGGCATCGAGCAGCATCCTGCGGGTCGTCTCGGAGCGCGCCGCGATCGCCTGGCCGTGGTACAGGGCCTGCGCGGCTATTTCCCCAGCATGATTGACGCGCATCAGGGCCGCGGCCCGGCGCTTCTCATCTGGGGAGAGCTCCACCGCGCTTGCCCCTTCGGCGGGCGCGGCAGGCTGGGGAACGGGGCGGGACGCGTGCGCCGGCGCGAACAGGGCGCGCAGGGCCCGGTCGGCGGCGCCAATCCAGGCATCGAGAGGTTGCTCAGTCACCATGGGCCACGATTATAAGCGCTCGTTTTGCATTGGCGGGGCACCTTCAGTAGACTTGCCGGCCCTTTGCAAGGGTCCACTTTTAGGTATTCCCGGGACATTCCCGGGACCGGGACAAACGGCTCCGCCGAGGCTCATATGAAGACGGTTTTCGCCAAGTCCGGCAGCGTCCGGGGCGACTGGTTCGTGGTCGATGCCACCGACAAGACGCTCGGGCGGTTCGCCTCCCAGATCGCACATCGACTCAAGGGTAAGCACAAGGCTGACTACAGCCCCCACGTGGACATGGGCGATCATATCGTGGTACTCAACGCCGGCAAGGTGCGCGTCACCGGCCGCAAGCTGAGCGACAAGATCTACTATCACCATACCGGCCACATCGGCGGTATCAAGTCGATCGCCCTGCAGAAGCTCCTCGACGAGCATCCGGAGCGGGCGATCGAGTTCGCCGTCAAGGGCATGCTGCCGAAGAACCCGCTCGGGCGGCGCATGTTCAAGAAGCTCCACGTATTCGCGGGCGGCGAGCACCCGCACCAGGCGCAGCAGCCGCGGCCCCTCGAGATCTGAGGAAATCGCATCGATGACAGCTCAGCAATTGAACTACGGCACCGGCCGCCGCAAGACGGCAACCGCGCGCGTCTACCTCCGGCCCGGCACCGGCCGCATCACGGTCAACGACCGTCCGCTCGATGAGTTCTTCGGGCGCGAGACCGGCCGCATGATCGTGCGCCAGCCCCTGGAGGCGCTGCAGCTCGGCAACCGCTTCGACATCAACGTGACCGTGGACGGCGGCGGGATCACCGGCCAGGCCGGCGCCATCCGCCTCGGCCTCACCCGCGCGCTGCTCGAGTACGACGACACCCTGCGCAAGCAGCTGCGCGACGCCGGCTTCGTCACCCGCGACGCGCGCGAGGTCGAGCGCAAGAAGGTCGGCCGCCGCAAGGCCCGCCGCAGCGGGCAGTACTCGAAGCGCTAGCCGAGGATCTTGCAGCCGGGGATGGTTCGGGCTTCAATTATCGCCAGCTCGGACCCGTGCCCGGCCGGGATCCGCCCTATCTTGGGGGATCGTCTAGTGGTAGGACAACGGACTCTGACTCCGTTTACCTAGGTTCGAATCCTAGTCCCCCAGCCAGTGAAGAGGCCCGCCAACCGGCGGGCCTCGTCTTTTTGACGCCGCGGCCGGCAGCAAAGGAGCTAGGCGAAATCCTCCAGCGCATAGAGCGGCCGGATCTCGATGTCCGAGTCCGTCAGCATCGGGTTCGGACATTTCCTGACCCACTCCACCGCTTCCTCGATCGACTTCACCTCCCACAGCCAGAAGCCCGCGACCAGCTCCTTGGTCTCGGCAAACGGGCCGTCGGTGACCATGCGGCTCTTGCCGGAGAAGCGCACTCGTTTACCGTGGCGGCTCGGCTTCAGGCCCTCTCCCGCCAACATCACGCCCGCCTTGACGAGCGACTCGTTGAAGCGACCCATATCGGCGAGCAGTTGCGGCGTCGGCATCACGCCGGCCTCGCTATCCGCGGTCGCCTTGACCAGAACCATGACTTTCATAGTGACCTCTCGAGCGATGACATTTACGTCGCGGCCCGAGCGGTCGCCCGGACTCATCCATTGGCCGAATCCGGCGGGCGGGAATCGACACTAATCGCCCGCGATCGTCATCTCCCCGATGAGAACCGAGCCGCAGCGGATGCCGCCGCGCGGGTCGACATCGCTGCCGAGCGCTACGATGTTGCGATAGATGTCGCGCAGGTTGCCGGCGATCGTGATCTCGTGCACCGGGTAGGCGAGCGCACCGCCCTCGACCCAGAAACCGCTGGCGCCGCGCGAGTAATCACCTGTCACGCCGTTGACTCCCTGCCCCATCAGCTCCGTCACCAGCAGGCCCGAGCCCATGCGGCGCAGCAGCGCGTCGTATCCCGGCGAGTCTGCCGATGCCTCGACGACCAGGTTGTGAATGCCTCCCGCGTTGCCGGTGGTCTTCAGCCCGAGGCGCCGCGCCGAGTAGCTTCCCAACACGTACCCCTGGAGGATTCCGTTCTCCACGAGCTCCCGGTCGTGCGTGGCGGCTCCTTCGTCGTCGAATGCGGCGCTCGCCAACCCCTTCCGGATGTGCGGCCGCTCATGCATCTGCAGGAACGTCGGAAACACCTGCTGGCCGGCGGCATCGAGGAGGAAGGACGCCTTGCGGTACTGACTCGGCCCGCGGATCGCGCCGATGAAGTGGCGGTAGAGACCGCGCGCCATGTCGGGAGAGAGGAGGACCGGCGCCTTGCGCGTGGAGAGCTTGCGCGCGCCGAGCCGCGCGAGGGCGCGCTTCCCGGCCGTGGCGCCCACCGATTCCGCGTCCTCGAGATCCGCCGGATCGCGCGCCGTGGTGAACCAGTAGTCGCGCTGCATCTGCTCGCCTGCCTGCGCGATGAGCGAGCAGCTCACGGAGTGGCTCGTGCCGGCAAAGCCGGCCAGGAAGCCGAGCGAGTTGCCGTAGATCCCCGTATGCCGCTGGCTGCTCACCGAGCCGCCCTCGGAGTTGGCAATGCGCGGATCGATTACCCGGCCCGCCTGCTCGCAGCGGCGGGCGATGGCGATGGCGTCCTCGGCGGTCAGCCCCCAGGGATGATCGAGGTCGAGGTCCGGGATGTCGCGCGCCAGGTACTCGGGCTCGACCAGCCCGGCGTAGGGGTCCTCAGCCGTGTAGCGGGCGATGGCGCAGGCCTTCTCGACCGTGGCGCGGATCGCCTCCCGCCCGAGGTCGGCCGTGCTGGCGGAGCCCTTGCGCTTGCCGAAATAGACCGTCACCGCGAGTCCCCGGTCCCGCTGGTACTCGATGGTGTCCACCTCCCCCAGCCGCACGGTCGTGCCCAATCCCTGGCTCATGCTGGCGTCGATCTCGTACTGCGAGGCCCCCTGGCGGCGGGCCTCCTCCAGCCCGAAGGCGGCCACGTCCTGAAGCAATAGGGAAGATTCCGTCGCCTCGACCGCCTGTGGCATACGCGTTCCGCTCGACTGTGAGAAATGGGGCAGAATTTGATTCTAGCAGCCGCAAGACCCGAGCCGTTCGAGCCCCAGTGTGACCCAGTGACCGCGCATACCCCAGAAGACCTCCCCGACGAGGGGCCCGAGCGGCCGAGCAAGAGCGCGCGCAAGCGGGCCGCGCACGCGGCGCAGGACCTCGGCGAGGCGCTGATCCGACTGCGCGATCCGGAGCTCGATGCGCTCGGCCTGCCGGAGCTCCTGAGCGAGGCCATCCGCGAGGCGCGCCGCATCAAGAGCCGCGCCGGCGGCGCCCGCCAGCGCCAGTACATCGGCAAGCTCATGCGCGAGATCGACCTCGAGCCGATCCGGGCGACACTCGCCGCGCGCAGCGAGCGCGATGCCATCGAGACTCAGCTCTTCAAGCGCGCCGAGGGCTGGCGCGAGCGCCTGATCAGCGAGGGCGAGGCCGCGCTCGAGGAGCTCGCCCGGCTGCGCCCCAGCCTCGAGCGGACCGATTGGAGCCGCCGGGTCGCGGCCGCGCGCCACGAGCGCAGCACCGGCCCGCGCTCCGGAACCGCGGGACCCGCCGGCCGGGAGCTGTTTCGGGCGCTGCGCGCGCTGCTCGGCTAAATTAGAATGCCGGGATGAAAGCGCTGGTCGGCATCATCATGGGCTCTTCTTCCGATTGGGAGACCCTGCGCTGTGCCGCCGAGACGCTCGAGAAGCTCTCCGTCCCGCACGAGGTACGGGTGGTTTCCGCCCACCGGACGCCCGATCTCCTCTTCGAGTACGCGACCAGCGCACGCTCGCGCGGACTCGAGGTCATCATCGCCGGCGCGGGCGGCGCCGCCCACCTGCCCGGCATGACCGCGGCGAAGACGAGCCTGCCGGTCCTCGGAGTACCGGTGCAATCGAAGACGCTGGGCGGCCTCGACTCCCTGCTTTCCATCGTGCAGATGCCCGCGGGAGTACCGGTGGCCACCTTCGCAATCGGCGCCGCGGGCGCTACCAACGCGGCTCTCTGCGCCGCGGCCATCCTCGCCAACAAATATCCGGCCGTCGCACAGGCTCTCGAGGCCTTCCGCGAGAGCCAGACCGCCGGGGTGCTCGCCAACCCGGATCCGCGCGCCGCGCCGCGCTCATGACCGTAGGCATCGTCGGAGCCGGCCAGCTCGGCCGGATGCTCGCATTGGCCGGTTATCCGCTCGGCCTCGACTTCCTGTTTCTCGACCCCGCCCGCGATGCTCCCGCCGCCCGCGTGGCACCGGTGCTCCACGGGCCCTTCACCGACCCGGAGCTTCTCGGCCGGCTGGCGCGCGAGTGCGCGGTCCTGACCTTCGACTGGGAGAACATCTCCGTCGGGGCGCTGCGCACCCACGCCGCGGCGGCTCGCGGCGCGCGCATCTGTCCGCCGATCGCGGCCCTCGCCACCGCGCAGGACCGGGTGTCGGAGAAGCGGCTCTTCGAGCGGCTCGGCATTCCGACGACGCGCTGGCGGGCCATTGATTCCCGCGCCCAACTCGAGCGGGCGCTGCGCGAGGTGGGGGTGCCGGGAGTCCTGAAGACGAGGCGTATGGGATACGACGGCAAGGGACAGGTCAGGGTGAGAACGGCGCAGGACGCGCACCGCGGCTGGCAAGAGCTGGGCAAGGTGCCGCTCATCTACGAGGAGTGGGTACCCTTTGATTGCGAGGTATCCATCATCGGCGCGCGCAGCACGACCGGCGCGATCGCCGTCTACCCCCTGAACGGCAACGTCCATTCGCAGGGGATCCTGCGCGTGACGCGGGCGCCATACGGTCCGCCGCGCTGGCAACGCACCGCCACGAGCCATCTGCTGCGCTGCCTCACCCACTTCCGTTATGTTGGCGTGCTCACCATCGAGTTCTTCGTCAGGCGGGGACGGCTGATCGCCAACGAGATGGCGCCGCGCGTACATAACTCGGGACACTGGACCATCGAGGGCTGCGCCACCAGTCAATTCGAGAATCATCTGCGCGCCATCCTCGGCCTGCCGCTCGGAACGACGCGGCCGCTGGGATTCAGCGCGATGGTGAATCTGATCGGCGAGATTCCGCCCCGTGAGCGGCTGCTCGCCCGCGAAGGGCTGCACCTGCACGATTATGGCAAGCAGCCGCGGCCGGGGCGCAAAGTGGGCCATTGCACGCTCGTCGAGGCCACGGCCGCCCGCCGGGATCGACGGGCACGGGAGTTGCTTGCAGAACTGGCTCCCGGATTGCGCATCCCGTAATATAGCGGCGGAACGAGCCCGGCCGGAGCGGGTCAAACTGCCAACCGTGCGGCGCCTCCGTCGGCAACAGCAGACAACCCATGTATCTCGACCCGTTCAAACTCAAAGAGCTGCCGTTTCGACTGAGCCCCGACCCTCAGTTCCTCTATCTCTCCAAGCAGCACGCCCGCGCCAAGGCGTACATGGAGTCTACGATCTGGTTCACCGACGGCTTCGTCGTGATCACGGGCGAGATCGGTGCCGGCAAGACCACCCTGATCGAGTCCTTCCTCAAGGAGATCCAGTCGGACGTCGTGGTGGCGCAGATCAACCAGACGCAGGTGACGGCAGTCGACTTCCTGCAGGCCATCCTGGTGCAGTTCGGCTTCTCGCCCTTCAAGATGAAGAAGGGCGAGATCATCGCGACTCTCAACAACTTCCTCATCGAGCAGTATGCCGCCGGGCGCAAGGTGCTGCTCATCGTCGACGAGGCGCAGAACCTGTCGCCGCGGGTGTTGGAGGAGATCCGCCTCCTCTCCGGGGTGGAGACCACCAAGGAGAAGGTGCTGCGCATCATTCTCGCCGGGCAGCCGGAGCTCAATGCGAAGCTCGACGCGCCGGAGCTGGTGCAGCTCACCCAAAGGGTGCGCCTGCGCTTTCATCTCACCGCCCTCTCGCAGACGGAGACGAAGGCGTACATCCAGCACCGTCTGGATATCGCCGGGGCGGGCGATCGGGAGATCTTTGCCGAGGACACTTTCGCCCAGATTTTCCGCTTCACGGGCGGCGTGCCGAGGCTCGTCAATACGCTGTGCGATACCGCGATGATGGCGGCCTACACCGCCGACCGCGGGATAGTCGCCCTGACGGACATCGACAGCGCCGTCGGTGAGCTGCAATGGGTGGAGTTCTCGGCGCGCACGCAACAGCAACTGCGGGCAGTCACGGAACTGGCGCTGCCGCGCATGCGCGGCACCGACCCGGCGCTGCCGCCGCTGGGGAGGCTCCTGGTCGCGACCGATGGCCGCACGGTGCAGGAGATCCCGCTGACCCAGGGCAGGGTCATCGTGGGCCGCACCGCCGACAACGATCTGCAGATCGACAGCCGGTTCGTGAGCCGGCATCACTGCCAGATCACGACCTCGGCCAACTCGTGCGTCATCGAGGACCTCAACAGCACCAACGGCATCTACGTCAAATCGAGGCGCGTCCGGCGACACTACCTCAACGACGGCGACGTGGTGCTCGTCGGCAAGCACGAGCTGATCTACGTGGACGAGCGGTTGGCTCGCACCCGCGGCAGCCTCAACGACACCGTGCCCGGCATTCCCGTGCTGCCGCGCACCGAGGCAGCGGAGCAGCCGGAGGAAGAAGAGACCGAAGTCGGGCTCGAGGTGACTCGGGATCAGTCCTGATCCTGGCGCTGATCCCGGCGCTGGGTCAGGTCAGGCTGGCCGTACTGGGATCGCAGGTCGCGGTAGTCGCGGCGCCGGAGCAGCACCACCACACCGCCGAGAAGAGCGGCCAGGCCCGTCAGCCCCACGAGCAGGCTCACCGCGTGTGAATCCCCCAGCAGGTAGCTGACGCCCAGCGCGGCGAGGCCGCCGCCGATGTAGATCCAGGGCAGGCCTTCGTACATGGGGCGGGAGAGGTGCATGGCGACACACGATACTACGGCGGCGGCGCCGCGGCACCTTCCGGACATTATGTCCAGTATGCGACCCGCCCTGGGTCCCGCCCCGTCAGGCCGCCAGCGAGGCGCTAGCCCGTGCCCCCGACCGTCAGGTTCTCGACCTTCAGAGTCGGCTGACCCACGCCCACGGGGACGCTCTGCCCGTCCTTGCCGCAGGTTCCCACACCGTCATCGAGCTTCAGGTCATTGCCGACCATGGTGACGCGGGTCAACACGTCGGGACCGTTGCCGATGAGGGTGGCGCCCTTCAGCGGCGCGCCGAGGCGGCCGTTCTCGATCGCATACGCCTCGCTCGCGGAGAAAACGAACTTGCCGGAGGTGATGTCCACCTGGCCGCCGCCGAAGTTGACGGCGTAGATGCCGCGAGGGACGGAGCGGATGATCTCCTGGGGGTCGTGCGGCCCCGGACGCATGTAGGTGTTGGTCATGCGCGGCAGAGTCATGTGCGCGAAGGATTCGCGCCGGCCGTTGCCGGTCGCCCGGGCGCCCATCAGGCGGGCGTTGAGCCGGTCCTGCATGTAGCCGCGCAGCACGCCATTCTCGATCAGCGTGGTGCACTGGGTCGGGGTGCCCTCGTCGTCGATGTTGAGGGAGCCGCGGCGCTGCGACAGGGTACCGTCGTCGACGACGGTGCACTCCGCAGCCGCGACGCGCTCGCCGATGCGGTTGGCGAACGCGGAGGTGCCCTTGCGGTTGAAATCGCCCTCGAGACCGTGACCGATCGCCTCGTGCAGCAGGATCCCCGGCCAGCCGGGTCCGAGCACGACGGTCATGGGACCGGCCGGCGCCGGCACCGCCTCGAGGTTCACCAGAGCCTGGCGCGCGGCCTCGCGCCCCAGGGCAATGGGGCGGTCGCCCGCAACCAGCTCCGCCAGCGAGTAGCGCCCGCCGGCGCCGCAGTAGCCCTGCTCGCGCCGCCCGTTCTGCTCGACCAACACCGACACGTTGAAGCGCACGAGCGGCCTGACATCCGCCGCGAGCTCGCCGTTGCTGGTGGCGATCAGGATGACCTCGTGCACGGCGGTCACGCTCGCGGTGACGTGCACGATGCGCGGATCGATCCTGCGGGTCTCACGGTCGACTCGCTCCAGCCACGCCACCTTGTCCTGATCGGACAGCGTGGCGACCGGATCGGCGGGCAGATACAGGCGGTGTCCCGCCTGCGGGCGCCAGGCGCTGACGCGCCGCTCGCCTCCCTGCACGGCGATGGCGCGCGCGGCGCGGGAAGCCTCCTCCAGCGCGGGGAGGATGATCTCATCGGAGTAGGCGAAGCCGGTCTTCTCGCCGGCGAGCGCACGGACGCCGACACCCTGCTCGATGCTCGCGCTCCCGTCCTTCACGATGCCGTCCTCGAGCGACCACGATTCCTGGCGCGCGAGCTGGAAGTACAGATCCGCGAAATCGACGGAGTGCCGCAGCACTTCGCCGAAGACGCGGTCGAGGCGGCCGTCGTCGAGGCCGCTCGGCCTGAGGATGAGATCGCGGGCGAGTGCCAGCGGATCGGCAGCGGGCGCGTCGGTCGGGTTTGAGCTCTGGCGAGTGTCCATGATTGGCATGTCAGTTGAATACACGATGTGTCAGGGAGGGAAAGCTGCAGCGATCGCGCCGCTGCCGCTCGAGATCGATCTCGGCCGTGACGCAGCCGCGGCCGCGCGGCAGGCGATCGAGGACGCGGCCCCAATGATCGACGATCATGCTGTCGCCGTACGTCTCGCGGCCATTGGGATGGAATCCGGACTGCGCCGGCGCGATGAGCCAGCAGAGGTTCTCGATCGCGCGCGCCCGCAGCAGGGTCTCCCAGTGCGCCCGGCCCGTCGGCTCGGTGAATGCGGAAGGCACGGCGAGGAGCTGTGCGCCGGCGGCGCTCAGGCTGCGAAAGAGCTCCGGAAAACGTACGTCATAGCACACGGAAAGCCCGAGCCGTCCCACCGGCGTTTCCACGACCACCGAAGTCGAGCCGGGCGCCACGTTGGCCGACTCGCGGTAGCTCTCCGACCGCTCGGGCACCTGAATGTCGAACAGATGGATCTTGTCGTAGCGGGCCCGGCGCTCGCCTGCGGAGTCATGGACCAGGCATGCGGCAGCGACACGGCCGTCCCGGGAGCCGCGCAGCGGTACTGTGCCGCCCACGATCCAGATGCGCAGCCGCCGCGCGCTCTGCGCCAGGAAGTCCTGTATGGGACCGCGGCCGTCGTCCTCCGCAATCCGCCGCTTGTCGCCATCCGAGAGGCCCATGAAAGCGAAGTTCTCCGGGAGGGCCGCAAGCTGCGCCCCGCGGCCGGCCGCCTCTTCCAGGAGGCCTTGCGCCTCCCGAAGATTGGCCGGCACGTCCGCACCGGAGGTCATCTGTATCGCGGAGACGAGAGGCATGGCTGAGTACTATGGGGCTGCATTAGGGTGCCCGCAATGGCGTCGTCCGAGGCCCCCAGCGGCCGCAGGGGCACTCCGCGCGCCCGGGCCTCAAGCGCGCACGATATCGAACTGATCGACGCCGTAGAGGCCTTCGACCTGCAGGCGAATGGGCAGGCCGACCTGGGCCTTGAGCTCGCCGAGGGCTGCCGCCTGCGCCTCGAGCAGCCGCTCGACCACATCCGCATGGGCGAGGATCAGCAGCTCGCGGCTCGATTGGCCGGAGCCCTGCCGCAGGATCTCGCGAAAGATCTCATTGCAGACCGTTTCCGGCGTCTTCACGAACCCGCGCCCCGCGCACGCCGGGCAAGGCTCACACAGCAGGTGCTCGAGGCTCTCGCGCGTGCGCTTGCGCGTCATCTCCACCAGCCCGAGAGGCGAGAGGCTCACGATGTGCGTCTGCGCCCGATCCCCGGCGAGCGAGTGCTCGAGCGCCGCGAGCACTTGCCGGCGGTGCGACTCGTCGTGCATGTCGATGAAGTCGATGATGATGATGCCGCCGAGGTTGCGCAGCCGCAGCTGCCGGCCGATGCTGGCCGCCGCCTCGAGGTTGGTGCGGAAGGTGGTCTCCTCCAGGTTGCGGTGACCCACGTAGCCGCCGGTGTTGACGTCGATCGTGGTCAGCGCCTCGCGCTGATCGACGACCAGGTGACCACCCGATTTGAGCGGCACCTTGCGCTCCAGGCTCTTGGCGATCTCCTCCTCGATGCCATGCAGATCGAAGATCGGCCGCGCCGCGGAGTGCAGCTCGATCCGCGCCGCGGTCGCCGTCATGAACTCCGCCGCGAAGGCGGCCATGCGGGAATGCTCCGCCGCGGAGTCGACCAACACGCGCACGACGCCGCGCGAGAGCTCATCCCGCAGGATGCGCAGCGGCAAGGGCAGATCCTCGTGCACCAGCGTGCCAGCTGGCGTCTGCACTGCGCGCGCGCGGACGTGGTGCCAGAGCTTGCGCAGATACTCCATGTCCTCCCGCAGGCTCTCGAGGGTCGCTCCCTGCGCGGCGGTGCGCAGGATGTAGCCGCCGTCCGTTTCGGTGCCGCGCAGCTGCGCGACCGCGGCCTTCAGCCGCTGACGCTCCCCTTCATCCTCGATCCGCGCCGACACGCCGATGCCATCGCCCCGGGGCAGGTACACGAGGAAACGCGCGGGCAAGGTGATGTAGGTCGTCAGGCGCGCGCCCTTGGTGCCGATCGCGTCCTTGATCACCTGCACCAGGATGTCGTCACCGGGGCTCAGCAGCCGCCGAACGTCATCGACGGGCATGGCCCCTAACGGTACCAGTCCGACGACGGTCTCATCCGGCGGCGGACTCACAATGTCCGCCGCGTGCAGAAACGCGGTGCGCTCCAGCCCGATGTCGATGAACGCCGCCTGCATCCCCGGCAGCACACGCGTCACGCGGCCTTGATAGAGATTACTGACCAGGCCGCGGCGGCTGCGCCGCTCGACGTAGACCTCATGCACGACGCCTTCCTCGACCAGCGCCGCGCGGGTCTCTCCCAGCCCGATATTGACCAGAATCTCGACGCTCACGGCGCCGCTCTCTTCCAATAGCGGATGCCGGCATCGCGCAACAACTCCGCCGTCTCGAGAAGCGGCAGCCCCATGACGCCGGAGTAACTGCCGCTCAACTCCGCGACGAACACAGCGCCGTATCCCTGGATGGCGTAGCCCCCCGCCTTGTCGCGCGGCTCGCCTGTCTCCCAGTAAGCCTCCATCTCCGCGCGCTCGATGTTGCGCAAGCGGACGGAGCTGCGGCTGACCCGCAACGCAACGCCCCGCTCGGTCGCGAGAGCCACGGCCGTCAGCACCTGGTGCGTCCTGCCCGCAAGCGCCGCCAACATCGCGAGACCATCGGCCCGATCCGCGGGCTTGCCATGGACGGAGCCTTGCAGAACGACCGTGGTGTCGGCGGCCAGCACCGGCAGGGCTTCGCCCCGCTGCCGCACGGTGGCCGCCTTCAGGCGCGCCAGGCGCGCAACGTAGGCCGCGGGCGGCTCGGCCGGCAGAAGACTCTCGTCCACGTGCGCCGCGACGACCGTGTGCGGCACGCCGATCTGCGCTAGCAGCTCACGCCGCCGCGGTGACATGGAAGCGAGGCAGATGAGATTCCCGCTGCGCTCGTACTCGCGCAGGCGGGTCTCAGGGTCTACAGCGGCGGCAGGGCGTTCGGACATCAGTCGCGATGATACGGATGATGGGTCAGTATGCTGACCGCGCGATAAAGCTGCTCCGCCAACACGACCCGCGCCAGCGCGTGCGGCAGGGTGAGGCGCGACAGGGCCAGGGACATGTCGCTTCGGGCCAGAACCTCCGCCGCGAACCCGTCGGGACCACCGATGAGGAACGCGAGATCGCGTCCCTCGCGCATCCGGCCGCCGAGCCACTCGGCGAGCTCCCGCGTGCTCATCTGAGTGCCGTGCTCATCGAGCGCCACCACCCATTCGTCTCCGTGCAGGGTCGTCATGAGCTTGCGCGCCTCGGCCTCAATGGCCTTGCGCGCGCTCTGCCCGGCGCTGCGCGGGCCGGGATCGATCTCGACCAGCGTGAGCTTCAGGCGCGAGCCGAGACGGCGGGTGTAGTCGGCGTAGGCTTCGCGAACCCATGACGGCGGGCGGGTGCCCACCGCAATGATCCTAGCCCGCACCGATTCTACGAATGCCGCGCGCGCGCGACGCTACTCGCGCCGTCATGCATCGCGGTACCCGCGTCCCACAGCCGCTCCAGGCCGTAGAACTCGCGGACCCGGGGCAGCATCACGTGTACGACGATGTCCTGCAGGTCGACCAGCACCCACTCCCCTTCACGCGCGCCCTCGGTGCCGAGCGGCCGGAAGCCATTTCTCTTGGCCTGCACGATCACGTGCTCCGCAATGGAGCGCACGTGCCGGTCGGAGGTGCCGGAAGCGACGATCAGGGTGTCTGCGATATCGGTGAGGCCGCGCACGTCCAGTGACTTGACGTTCACGGCTTTCATGTCTTCGAGGGCGGAGGTGATGGTCTCGAGGAGGGTCGGCGCGCTGCAGGGCGGTGACGCTGGACTGCGGGGCGGGGATGCGGATCGTGCGGACTTGGAAGCCTGCGCGGAAGCGCCGCGGCGCCGGATTGTGCGGGTGGTCATGTGAGGAAGAGGTCTCTCCTGTGGGCTCGATCAGTCGCGAGCATAGCACCGACTCTCGCGCAGGATGTATCGCACTTCATCCGGCACGAGATATCGCGGGTCACGGCCCGCGACGATGAGCTGGCGCAGCTCCGTGGAGGAGATCTCGAGCTGTGTCACGGCGTGCACGTAGATCCGGCCCCCGGTCTTCTCATGCAACTCCCGGATGGTGCCCGTGCCGTGGTCCACCATGACCTCGCCCAGCGGCCCCATGGTGGGCGCCTTCCAACCCGGCCGGTGCGCGACCACGATGTGCGCCAGCCCCAGAAGGTCGCGCCAGCGGTGCCAGTTCGGCAGGCCGAGGAAAGCGTCCATCCCGAGGAGCAGGCACAGCGAGCGGTCCGGATACTCTGTCCGCAGCTCCGTCAACGTATCCACAGAGTACGAAACGCCGGTACGGCGCACTTCGCGGTCGTCGACTACGAACGCCGACTGATCGGCCACGGCAGCCTGCACCATCCGCAATCGCAGCTCCGCGCTCGCCAGCGGCTGGTCGCGATGCGGCGGACTGCCGGTGGGCAGGAAGCGCACTTCCGCCAGGCGCAACTCCTGCCACAGCTCGAAAGCGGTGCGCAGGTGGCCGTAATGGATCGGGTCGAAAGTGCCGCCGAAGAGACCGATGGGTTGCATCTACGCTGCCCTATTTGAACATCGACTGCGGTGCCGGCACCGCCGGCCGGCCGCAAATGTCAGCCGCGAGCAGTGCCATCTCGTCCCAGGCGTCGCCCTGCAACCGTCCCTTGATCATGCGGTCGGCGCGGGCTGCGCGCACGGTGAGCGCACGGAACGAGAGACGCGGCGCGCGGCGCACAGCCTTGTCCAGAGCCGCGCTCTGCCGCTGCCACCCGCCCCGCGCCCGGCCACCTCCCGGGTTCGCCACGGCGCCCCAGAGGTCCCGCACCGCCTTGTTGAGAGCCCAAAGCACCAGCGTCTGCTCGGTGCCCTCTGAGCGCAGCCCCGCCAGCACCCGCAGGGCGCGATCCGCCTCGCCTTCCAGAACGGCCTCTGACAGCCGGAAGACGTCGAAACGAGCACTGTCGGCGACGTTGGCCAGCACCGTGTCGGGTGTTATGGTCCCCGCCGGCGCCAGCAGCCGCAGCTTTTCCAACTCCTGATGGGCCGCGAGCAGGTTGCCCTCGGTGCGCTCGGCGAGGAGAGCGAGCGCCTCCTCGTCGACCTCGAGCCGCAGCCGCCGGCACCGTCCCCGCAGCCAGCCCACGAGCTTGTCCGCCTCCACGGGCCAGACCGGGACCCAGCCGCCCCGGGACTCCAGCGCCCGAAACCATTGCGAGCCCTGGGCGTCGCGGTCGAGGCGGGGGGTGAGGATGAGGAGCAACGTGTCCGGGTCGTCCCTTTCGAGGAGGGTCTGGAGCGCGTTGTTGCCGGCCACCCCGGGCCGCGCGGTGGGCAGGCGCAGCTCGAGCATGCGGCGCGAGCCGAACAGGGACAGGTTGCCCGCGGAGGCACGCACGTCGTCCCAGTCGGAGCCGCGCTCGAGGAAATGCACGTTGCGCTCGGTGAAGCCCGCGCCGCGCGCCCGCGCGCGGATCGCATCCGCCGCCTCCCCGGTGAGCAGCGGCTCGTCGCCGGATACCAGATAGGCCGGCAGGAGCTGCCGCTCGAGGTGAGTGACCAGGGAATCGGAGGTGAGCTTCAACGGGACCATGCCGCAAATGCGATGAGGCGACATTATCGGCCATTCCAGACGCGCTTGCCCGGCCGGGGGGCTCGGGCTAGGCTTCTCGGCCAGCCGATGCCCACGACCCCCACAGTGCGCCGCAACCGATTGATCGCCCTCGTCGCGGCCGTTGCGATGGTCGTGGTGATCTGCGGCTATGCCGCGCACGACCCGGCAGACGGCCCGAGCCAGTCGTGCCATTGCGACTGGACCATGCACTTCACCGGCGTGGCCGGTTCCGCGCCCCATCCGGTCGCGGTCGTCAAGCCGGTTCTCGCTGCCTGGCTGGTGCCGGCTCCCGCGGCGGCGGCGCCCCTCAGCCTTCGCCGGTTGCGCGCTCACCTCGCCCGCGGGCCCCCCGCGACGCTTTCAGTCGGCTGACAGACGGCCCGCCGCGCTCGCCATCGAGCTCGGTGGCCGCACCCCTTTTGCACGACGCACCCCGTGTTTGGCCGGGGACGGGTGTTGCAAACACTTTCCGCTGATTCGTATGAGCTCAACTCTGAAAGAGCGGCACCGGCTGCATTGCATCGCAGGCTGTGCCGCTTTGCTCGCCGCTGGCTGCGCGGCCGGGCCGAACTTCAAGCCGCCGGCGACGCCCCCCGCCGCTGGCTACGCCGCGCAGCCATTCGCGGCCACCGCCGCCACCCCGGGTGATTCGGCCGGCGCGGCGCAGCGCTTGCAGCCGGGAGCGGGCATTCCCGCCGACTGGTGGCGGCTGTTTCACTCCCGGTCGCTCGATGCGCTGGTCGCGGCCGCCTTGCAGAACAACCCCGACCTGCAGGGTGCGCAGGCGGCGCTGCGCGTTGCCCACGAGGATGTGCTCGCACAGCGCGGCGCCTACTTTCCGGCCGTCTCCGCCGGCATGTCCGCGAGCCGGCAGAAGCAGTCGCAACTGCTCGCGCCGACACCCAACTACCCGACGGTCGCGGAGGAGTTCCAGTACAACCTGTTCACCCCGGAGCTCACGATCTCGTACGCGCCCGATGTCTTCGGGTTGAACCGACGCACCGTCGAGTCGCTGCGGGCACAGGAGCAGAGCGCGCGCTTTCAGATGATCGCGACATGGACGACGCTGAGTGCCAATGTGGTTGCCACCGCCGTGCAGGCCGCTTCGCTGCGCGAGCAGGTGCAGGCGACCCGCAAGCTGATCGGCCTGGAGAAGCGCAGCCTCGCGATCCTGCAACTGCGCTTCCAGCGGGGCGACGCCAGCGGACTCGACGTGGCCGCGCAGCAGTCGCAACTCGCGCAGGCGCAGGCCACGCTGCCGGTGCTGGTGAAACAGCTCAGGCAGGCGGAACACGCGCTCGCGGCGCTGACCGGGCGCTTCCCGGGCCAGCCGGCGATCGCGGCCGTCTCGCTGAGTGACCTGCATCTGCCCGATGATCTGCCGCTCAGCCTGCCTTCCACCCTGGTCGCGCAACGTCCCGACGTGCGCCAGGCACGTGCCAACCTCCATGCCGCCAGCGCCCAGATCGGCGTCGCGGCCGCGCAGCGTTTGCCGAACATCCAACTCACCGCGGATGCCGGCAGCAGTGCGCTCGCGATCTCACAGGTTTTCACCTCGGGCACCGGTTTCTGGGGCGTCGCCGCATCCCTGACGGCTCCGATCTTCCAGGGTGGCCAACTGCTGCACCAGGAGCGAGCCGCCGAGGCCGCTTACGTCGAGGCCACGCAACAGTATCGCGGTACGGTCCTGGCGGCGTTCCAGAACGTCGCGGATACCCTGGTGGCCTTGCAGGAGGATGCACGGGCGCTGCAGGCGGCCGCGACCGCGGCTCGCGCCGCAAATCGGACGCTCTACCTCTCTCAGCTGCAATTGCATCACGGCTACATCGGCGTGTTCGAGTTACTGGCCGCCGAGCAGGCCTATCAGCAGGCGCAGATGACTCTCGCCCAGGACGAGGCCAATCGCTTCGCCGACACCGCGGCGCTGTACCAGGCGCTCGGGGGCGGCTGGTGGCACAACGCGGGATTGAATACACCATGATCACGAACCCACTGCCGCGCGCCGGCCGCTCGACCGGTGTATGGCGCATCATCGCTCTGGCGGCGCTCACCGGCTGCTCATCGGGGACACGGGACGCCAACCCGCAGGCGGCCGGGCCGCAGAACGTGACCCTGACGGCCGTGCAGCGGGCGAGCATTCATCTGCTCACGCTCGAGCCCGCGACCTACCGCACCAGCATCACGACGACCGCGGTCGTGGATTTCGATCACGACCGCTCGACGCCGGTGCTGGCGCCCTTCTCCGGACCGGTCACGCGCGTGCTGGTGACTCTCGGTGATCACGTGGCCGCCGGCCAGGCGCTGGCGATGGTCAACTCACCCGATTTCACGACCGCGGTCGGCGCGTACCGCAAGGCGGTGATCACCGCCTCGGCGGCCGATGAGGTCGCATCCAACGACCGCTTCCTGTTTGCGCACCAGGCCATCTCCCAGCGCGAGAATGCGGACGCTCAAGCAACGGCGGTGGGCGCGGACGCGGATCGGAGCGCCGCGCTGCAGGGACTGGTCGCTCTGCACGTCGATCCGCAGTCCATCGCCGCAATCCGCACGGGCAAGCCGCTCGCGCTCGGTCAGGGAGTCATCCGGGCGCCGATCGCGGGCACGGTGGTCGAGAAGTCGATCGGCCCGGGGCAAACGCTGTCCGCCGGAGACACACCGTGTTTCACGATCGCGGATACCTCCAGAATGTGGGTGATGGCCCAGGTGTTCGGCGTCGATCTGGCGCGGGTGCGCGTCGGAGACGCCGCGACCGTCAACACTGGAGACGGCGGAGCGCCCCTGACCGGTAAGGTCACTAACGTCGGCGCGGTCGTCGATCCGGATACGCGTTCGGTGAGCGCGCGCGTACAGGTGGCCAACCCTGACGGCCTCCTCAAACGACAGATGTACGTCCAGGTCCAGATCCAATCGCACCAGCAATACCGGGGACTGTTGATTCCAGTATCCGCCGTTCTGCGCAATGACGAGAATCTGCCGTACGTGTACGTGGTTGCAGCCGACGGGAGTTACGCCAGGCGATCGCTAACTCTGGGCGGGCGCGTAGGCAATAGCTTCGTGATTCCGCAGGGGCTCCAGACTGGCGACAAGGTCGTGGTGGACGGCGCCATCTTCCTGAATTTCATCGAGACGCAATGAGCGCGGAGCCTAACCCGGAGGAAGCCCGCCGCGGGGCTTCCGTGATCAACCGCATCGTCGCGTTCGCGCTCGAGCAACGGCTGCTGATCGTATTGCTGGCGCTCGCGCTGGCGGCGGCCGGCATATGGGCCTACGAGGCCCTGCCCATGGATGCTTACCCGGACCTCTCGCCGCCGTACGTCGAGATCATCTCGCAATGGCCAGGGCATTCGGCCGAGGAAGTGGAACGGCTGATCACGGTACCCGTCGAGCGCGGCATGAATGCGATTCCGGGGCTCACGATCAAGCGCTCGATCTCCCTCTACGGCCTGTCGGACGTCACCCTGACGTTTGCCGACGGCACCACGTCCTATTTCGCACGCCAGCGCGTGTACAACCGCCTACCCGACATCACGCTGCCCAGCGGCGTGATGCCGTCGTTGTCGCCGATGTCGCCGCCCTCGGGGCTCGTCTACCGCTACGTGCTGGAGAGCTCCGATCGCTCGCCGATGGAGCTGAAGACCATCGAGGACTGGCTGATCGCGCCGCAATACCGCTCGGTGCCCGGAGTCGCCGACGACTCCGCATTCGGCGGCGGCGACATGCAGTACCAGGTACTGCTCGATCCCGTGAAGATCGCCGCGCTCGGCCTCACCGTCGCGCAGGTACAGGCAGCCATCGCCGCTAACAACAGCAATGGCGGCGGCGGCTTCTACTCCCAGGGCAGTCAGTTCTTTTACGTGCGCGGCCTGGGCCGTATCCAGACGCTGCAGGACATCGGCAACATCGTGCTCGCGGTGCACAATGGCACGCCGACCCTGGTGAGAGACGTCGCGCAAGTTAGGATCGGCATCGCGCCGCGCCTCGGCGAGTTCGGTTACATGGGCCAGGACGACGCTGTCGAAGGCGTAATTCTGTCGCTGACGGGCAGCAAGACCCAGGACGTGTTGCAGCGGGTCGAGGCCAAGACGCGGGAACTGAACGAGCAGATCCTGCCGAAGGACGTACAGATCCATCCGTTCTATGACCTCACCAACCTGATCCGGCAGACCAGGGACGTCGTCATGCACAACCTGACGATCGGCCTCGTGCTGGTGATCGCCGTGCTGGTCTTCTTTCTGTACGACGTGCGCGCCGGCCTGATCGTCGCGGTCACCATCCCGCTCGCGCTGCTGTGCGCATTCCTGCTGCTCGACCTCAAGAGCGCCTCGGCGAATCTCCTGTCGATCGGCGCGGTCGACTTCGGGATCCTCGTGGACGGCGCGATCTTCATGGTCGAGAACATCTTCCGCGAGCTGGCGGCACGACGCGGCACCGACTACCGCATTCGGGACGCGATCCTGTCCGCCGCGGCGGAAATCGACCGCCCGCTGGTGTACGCCGTCGCCGTGATCGTCGCCAGCTTCCTGCCGATCTATTTCCTGACCGGGCCGTCCGGGACGCTGTTCAGGCCGATGGCCGACACCATGATCTTCGCGCTCATCGGCTCGCTGGTCGTGACGTTGACCCTGCTGCCGGTGCTTTGCGCCCTGCTCATGCGCGGGGGCGTGCGCGAGCGCCTCAACCCGCTCTACGAGGGGCTGAAAGCGTGGTACACGCGTGCACTGCACCGCGCGCTAGGCGCGTTGTCGTGGGCCATCGGGCTCCCGGTGGCGCTGCTGCTGCTGGCGCTGCTGATGAGCCGCGGGATCGGCGCGGAGTTCATGCCGACTCTCGACGAGGGCGCCCTCTGGGTGCGCGCGACGATGCCGTACACGATTTCGTTCCGGAAGGCCGCGGAGATTTCGCCCCAGATTCGCCAGGTGCTGCGCTCGTTCCCGGTGGTGACCACGGTGACTTCCGAGCTCGGCCGTCCCGATGACGGTACCGACTCCACCGGCTTCTTCAACGACGAATTCTTCGTCGGCCTGAAGCCATATTCCGAGTGGCATGGCCGGTACCGCGACAAGCAGGCCCTGATCGCGGCCATCGATGCCAAGCTGCAGAAGTTCCCCGGCATCCAGTTCAACTACACGCAGCCGGCCGAGGATGCGGTGGATGAGGCCGAGACCGGCCTGAAGAGCGCGCTCGCGGTGAAGATCTACGGACGCAACCTGCAGGAGCTGCAGAATCTGGCCCGCGCGGTCAAGGCGGTGATCGCGCGCGTGCCCGGAATCACCGACATCACGCTCGTGCACGAGCTCGGCCAGCCCAATCTGGCGATCGACATCGATCGCGCCACGATCGCGCGCTACGGCCTCAACGTCGATGACGTCAACAATCTGATCAACGCCGCGATCGGCGGCGAGGCTGCCACCCAAGTGGTGCAGGGCGAGGAGCAGTTCGATCTGGTGGTGCGCCTGCAGCCGCAGTTCCGCAGCAATCCGCTGCAGATCGGCGACATTCCGCTGGCTACGCCGGGCGGACAGGAAGTGCCGCTCAAGGAGCTCGCGACCATTCGCGTGGAGAACGGCGCGTCGTTCATCTACCGGCAGGACGACTCGCGTTACATCGGCGTGCAGTTCTCCGTCGCGGGACGGGACCTCGCCGGCGCGGTGGGCGATGCGATCCATCAGGTCGTCCGGCAGGTGAAGCTGCCGCAGGGCTACCGCGTGGAATGGGGCGGGGAGTACCGGCAGTACACGGCCTCGCGCGCGCAGATGCGGCTCATCCTGCCGCTGACGGTGCTCGTGATCTTCGGCCTGCTCTTCGTGCTCTACGGCAACTTCAAATTTCCGCTGATCGCCGTCGTCGGGGTGGTGCTGTCGGCACCCTTCGGTGCTGTGCTCGCCATGTGGCTCACCGGCACCGCGTTCTCGGTGTCTTCCGGCATCGGCTTCATCGTGCTGTTCGGTGTCTCGGTGCTGACCGGAGTGATCTACATCTCCTGCGTCAACGAGCTGCGCCTCGGCGGCATGGAGATTGCGCGGGCCACCCGCGAGGCGGCGGCGCTGCGCCTGCGCCCGATCGTGATGACCGCGCTGGTTGCATCACTGGGCCTGCTCCCGGCCGCGATCGCCACCGGTGTCGGCACCGACTCGCAGCGGCCGTTCGCACTGGTGATCGTAGCCGGCATGCTCTCGCGCCTCGTGCTCGGCATCTTCGTGGCGCCGGCGCTGTACCAACTGGTCGCGCGTCCGGGCGATCGCCTCCAGGTGTAGCGCCGCACCGATGTCATGAGCCGCTCAGTCCGTCAACGCATTCTCGCGATCATCGCGGCCTTCGCGATGGTGACGGTCATCTGCGGCTTCACGGCGCACGGCTTTGCGTCTCACGGCCACGACCCGGATCACGCCGACTGGGCCATGCACTTCACGGGCGTGGCCGGCTCCGCGCCCAAGCCCGCCCCCATTGCGCGGCCGGTCCTCGCGGCCTGGCAACCGCCGCCGGCCACCACGGCCGCGCCGCGCAGTCCCCGGCGGCTGCGCGCCAACCTTGCCCGGGGCCCCCCAGCCCGACTCCTCCCAGCCCTCGCCACCGCTTGAGCGGTGTGGCGGCGCGCCTGCGCGGTTGACGTGCAGGCCCACGGCCGCCCGCTTTGAAGCATTTGCTGGATAGCCTCGGCGGCCCGTGACCCACCCTGCGTGAATGCAGGGCGGTCATGCCGCGCAGGGGCATGGAACGTGGAGTCTCTTCACATGCTCGTCTTCGAGAAAAAACGTAATGTCATCGTGCTCGCGCTGGCCGTGATTGCCGCCGCCCCCGGGATTGCCGCCACGGCAGCCGACACGCCCGCCGCCGATTCATCGGGCACCCCCACATCTTCGGCCAATGCCGCCGCAACAAACACTGCAACGACCGCCGATCCTGCCGCCTCGGCGGCGGATGGCTCACTGGTCGTCGCGGATCTCCAGAGCGTCGTCGTCACTGCGCGACGCCTCGATGCCGAGCGCGCCGGTATCGAGACGCAGACCGGCGCCTCGACCTACACGATCAACAGTCAGGCGATTGCCTCGGCGCCCGGCGGCCAGAACGTGCAGCTCAATCAGGTCCTCCTGCAGGCGCCGGATGTGGTCCAAGACTCCTTCGGGCAGCTCCACGTCCGGGGAGATCACAACGACCTTCAGTACCGCCTGAACGGCATCATCCTGCCGGAAGGCATCAGCGTGTTCAGCCAGACGCTGGACCCGAGGCTGATTTCCTCCCTGAACCTGATCACGGGTGCGCTGCCGGCGGAATACGGCCTGCGCACCGCCGGCATCATCGACCTGACCACTCAGAGCGGCCTGCTGAAGCCCGGCGGGTACGTCTCGCTCTACGGCGGCAGCCACGGAACTTTCGAGCCGTCAGCCGAGGTCAGGGGCAGCGATGGCAGCTTCAGTTACTTTGCGACCGCCGACATGCTGCGCAACGATCTCGGCATTGAGTCTCCCGACGGGAGCTCCGACCCGCTGCACGATCACTCGACTCAGATCCACGGCTTCGGCTACTTCGAGGACATTCTCGATCCGAGCGATCGGCTCTCGCTGATCCTCGGGTCCTCGGATGACGAATTCCAGATCCCGAACCAGCGCGGACTCCAGCCTTCCCTGGGCCTCCAGGTGAACGGTCGGACCGATTACCTCAGCGACAACATCGACGAGAGCCAGCACGAGCTGACGCAGTACGCGATCCTGAGCTGGCAGCACTCCGCGGGCCGGCTCAACTTCCAGAACTCCCTGTCCGCCCGTTACACCAGCCTGCACTTCGCCCCGGACTGGACGGGCGACCTGCTCTACAACGGCATCGCCCAGAACGCCTTCAAGTCGGATACCGCCATCGCCTGGCAGACCGACAGCTCATACCAGCTGAACGATGCGCATACGGTGCGAGCCGGCTTCTATCTGCAGCACGACAGTGCCCGGAGCGACACGACCTCGAACGTGCTGCCGATCGATGCCTTCGGCGCGCAGACGAGTGATATCCCGCTGACGGTGATCAACAACGGCACCCAGGCACAGGAGATCGAGAGCGCGTACCTGCAGGACGAGTGGAAGGCGCTCTCGGCCGTCACGATCAATTACGGCGTGCGCTTCGATCACTACAACGCCTACTCGAGCGGCAGCCAGTTGAGCCCGCGCCTCAACGCCGTGTGGCGTGTGTTGCCGGGCACGACCGTACATGCCGGCTACTCGCGCTACTACACCCCGCCGCCCTTCGAGCTGATCGGCGGCGCAACGTTCACGCAATTATCGGGTACGACTGCGCTGCCGCCCGGCTCCAACACGGAGGATACGCCGCCCATTGCCGAGAAGGCGGACTACTACGACATCGGCGTGGAGCAAAAGCTGCTCGACAGGACGCTCACGCTGGGCGTCGACGCGTACGGGGAGACCGCGCAGAATCTGATCGACGAGGGACAATTCGGCGCGCCGATCATCCTCACGCCCTTCAACTACCGCTACGGCAGGATCGGCGGTATTGAATTCACCGGCGACTACTCCGTCCGCCACTTCTCCGCGTACGGCAATCTCGCCTTCCAGTCCGCCAAGGGCAAGGGCGTCGAGTCCTCGCAGTTCAACTTCTCCCAGGACGACCTCGCCTACATCAGCGACAACTATATCCACCTCGATCACGAGGAACGGGTGTCCGCTTCCGGCGGCGTCGCATACCTGTGGCGGGGAACACGAGCCAGCGTCGATGCGATCTTCGGCAGTGGATTGCGCCAGAGCCTCGTTCTTCCGGACGGTTCCACCATCCCGAACGGCGATCACATACCAAGCTACACACAGGTCAACCTCGGCCTGAATCACACCTTCGATATTGGCGGCCCGGGCCCGTTGACGGCGAGGTTCGACGTCATCAACCTATTCGATAAGGTCTATCAGATCCGCAGCGGCAGCGGTATCGGGGTCTTTGCGCCACAGTACGGGGCGCGACGCGGATTCTTCGGAGGGCTCTCGATGTCGTTCTGATACGCTAGTCACCACGATGAGAAGCGCACACCCTGCATCCTCGCGCGCCAGAGGCACGTCGCGGATCCGACCGCGCCTGCTGTATCCACCCATCCGGCCGTACCGGACTGGGCTTCTGCGAGTCTCCGAGATCCACGAGATCTACTTCGAGGAGTGTGGCAATCCCGAGGGCAAGCCCGCCGTGTTCCTGCACGGCGGGCCGGGCGGCGGTCTGGATCCGAAGATGCGCCGCTTCTTCGATCCGGCCCGCTACCGCATCGTGCTGCTCGATCAGCGCGGCTGCGGCAAGAGCCGCCCGCACGCCAGTCTGGTGGACAACACCACCTGGCACCTGGTCGACGATATCGAGCGGTTGCGGGAGCATCTCGGCATCGAGCGTTGGCTGGTATTCGGCGGGTCGTGGGGCTCGACACTGGCGCTGGCGTACGCGGAATCACATCCTGACCGCGTGACCGAGATCGTGCTGCGCGGCATCTTCATGTTGCGGCGCTGGGAGCTCGACTGGTTCTACCAGAATCCTGGCGGCACAGGCGCGCTGTACCCGGACCTGTGGGAGCACTACATCGCGCCGATTCCCGAAGCCGAGCGCGGCGACATGGTCCGCGCCTACTACGCAAGGCTGACCAGCGAGGATGGCGAGGTGCGCAAGCGCGCGGCGAAGGCGTGGTCCATCTGGGAGGCCGCCACCAGTTACCTGCGCACGGCACGCGATTACATCGCCAAGTTCGAGGAAGACACCTACGCGGACGCTTTCGCGCGGATCGAGTGCCACTACTTCATCAACCATGGCTTCTTTCGCAGCGACAGCCAACTCCTGGACGACGTCCACCGCATCCGCCACATCCCCGCCGTCATAGTGCAGGGCCGCTACGACCTGGTGTGTCCGATGAAGAGTGCCTGGGACCTGCACCGCGCGTGGCCCGAAGCGGACTTGCGCATTGTGCCCGATGCCGGCCACTCCGCCTTCGAGCGCGGCAACCTCCACGAGCTCATCACGGCCACCGATCGCTTCGCTCAGTCATGACGCGGCTGCGTTACAGCAGCGGGAGTCAGATCGGTCCCTGATATCGGCGCAGCCGCACGGCCGCGGCGAGAAACACCGCGAATATCGCGAATCCGATCCATAGCCCCGGGCTGGCCACGAAGGCCGCGATATTTGCGAGCGTCGGCGCCTGCATGGGCATGTCGCCCCGCGGCGGGAAGGGAATGGCCGCCGGGCCGCCCATGAGACGGGACAGCAGCATGTGCGCGAAAGCCGACGTGTTGAAGACCAGCCTCTCGATGATCAGCACCGCTATGATCGGCAGGATGGCCCAGAGGAACGCCGCACGGCGTGCCCAGCCGGAGACGAGCAGCAGCCAGCCGTAGAGCGGCGCGTAGTAAAGCGCATGGACGCTGATGATGTGATAGAGCATCGCCAGCCACATCTGCGGCAGCGACGCCCCGAGCCAGAGGGGCGCGGGACTCACGCCTCTGCCGAGCAGTACCAGGCTCCCGAGCAGCAGCATGATGCCTTGCGTGATCACGATGATCGCGAACGTGATCAGCGGCAGAATCACGACCGGCACGCAGGCCTTGGCCGCGACGGTCGCGAGGTCGGAGACCGGCAGGGACTTCCAGAAGAGAATGCTGCGGTCGCGGCGCTCGCCGTGCAGCGCCTCGAGGCAATAGATCGCGGCCACGACCAGATAAGTCAGCATCAGCACGCCGCCGGCGAAATCGAAGGCTCGCGCGACCAGGTGCTGCAGCAGCGACGCCGGCCCGGCCGCGGCCGAGAGCGGCGTTCGGATGGCGCCGAGCGCGAAGCCGACCAGGGCGACGGCAGCGACGATGAGCGGCGCGATGTACAGCCAGCGGTTCTCCCACAGCTCGCGCCGCGCCGACCAATAGACGAGCCGGCCGGCCGAGACGTGCGCAGCCGGTCCGAATGCCGGCGAACCGCCGGCCTGCGGATCACCGTGTGGATCGGGAACGTCGCCCGGTGCGGTGGCCGTGGTATTCAAGTTCCGGCTCCTCGAGACTCGCCCGTCAGGCCGCCGATCGTGGCGACGAACACATCGGCTATGCCCGGCGTGCGCACGTCCCCCAACTCCGCCAGCTGCTCACGGCTCGCACCGTCGAAGAGCAGCATGCTGCGTCCGAACGCCTGCCGCTCCCGCACCGGCTTGAGCGCGCGCGCGGCGGGCAGACGGTCGGGATGCACCGTCAACTCGAGGTAGCGTGCCTCGAATTCCTCCATGCTGCAGGTGAGCACGATGCGGCCGCGATGGATGAACACGAAATCGGTGAGCACGTTCTGGATCTCTTCGACCTGATGCGTAGTCACGAGAATGGTGCGCTTGCGATCGAAATAGTCGGTCAGCAGCGAGTCGTAGAACTGCTTTCTGAACAGGATGTCGAGGCCGAGCGTCGGCTCGTCCAACACCAGGAGTCTCGCGTCGATGGCCATGACCAGAGCGAGGTGCAGCTGCGTGGTCATGCCCTTCGACAACTCCCTCACGCGGCTGGACCTTCCTATGGAGGTTCGCGCCAGCAGCTGCTCCGCCTTCGCGCGGTCGAACCGCGGATGGATGGCGGTCATGTAATCAAGCGCCTGCGCTACCCGCAGCCAGCGAGGGAGCACGGCGACGTCGGCGATGAATGCAACATCACGCATGAGGCGGTCGCGGGCCGCCCAGGGATCGCAGCCGAGCACGCGCAACCGCCCCTGGTAGGGAGTGAGGCCCAGAATGGCGTTGATCGCGGTGCTCTTGCCCGCGCCGTTGGGGCCGATGAGCCCGAGGATGCGCCCTTCCTCGAGCCGCAGGTCGATGCCGTCGAGCGCGATCGTCGCGCCGAATGCCCGGCGCAGGCCGTTTGCCTCGATGACCGCCATGGGATCAGCGCCTCCCCTTCGCGGGCGGCGGCCGCTCACCGTGGGGCTGGCCGCCGCCCGCCCCGTTCAGCAGATCCTCCGCCTTCAGGCCGAGGCGCTGCACGGTCGCGAGCACGTTCGGCCATTCCTCCTCGAGGAACCTCTGCCGCTCGTTCCGCAGCAATTGCTGGCGCACACCCGCCTTGATGAACATGCCGACACCTCTGCGCTTCTCGACGATCTGCTCGTCGGCCAGTTGCTGATAAGCCTTCAGCACAGTGAGCGGATTGAGCCGGTAATCGGCCGCCACGGTGCGCACCGAGGGCAGCGGGTCGCCTTCCTGGATCACGGCGTCAAGGATCATGGCGACCACGCGATCCCGCAGCTGGCGGTAGATCGGCTGGCTGTCGTTCCACTCGTGGCGCACCCGGTATTCCCGCCCTTACCTGACTGTCATGATTTCACTGCACCCGATGGAGGTCGAAATGCGCGCGAGTCGGATGATTGCCCGGTGCCAGGAACGTCCAGTCCTCGGTGTGGTGACCGGCATCGATCGTCGTGAACACCGCGTGCTCCATGTATCCATAACGCCTGCTGCCGGATACGTCCAGCAGGTCGAACGTAATCGTTTTCCCGTCGGGAGAAGCGTGGGCGACCATCCTGGGACGATTTCCGGCATCGCAATAATGCCGCAGATACAGGCGATTGCCATTCACGTACAGCATCGTGATCGGGTCATCGGGCTGCCCCGGGACGTTCATCTCATGGAGGATCGCGTTACCCGAGGAAGTCACCCGCAACCGGATGTCGACGGGCTTTCCCTGATAGCCCGAGGCAGCCGGGAAAGTGGTGAGCGTCCCCTTCCACGTCCCCGCCAGCGATTTCACGGCGTCGAAAGACTTCTGTGCAGGGGGTTGCGCAAAGGCAAGGGTCGAGAGTGACAGCAGAACCATCGCAAGCGCGGCACGCGCGGTTTCGGTTTTCATCGAGGCCCATCCTGGTTTAGTGTTATACGTAACTATATCACTAAATCAGTACGAGTCAAGCAGCCCCGGGCCGCGACTCGCGCGCAGTTCAACGACACGCTGCAGGTCAGGGAGACTCTTTCCTCCGCCCCCGCAGCAGAGCGTCCGGATGGTTGTCGAGGTAGTCCGCGAGTTCCCGCACGGAGCGCGCCGCCTGACTCAGCTCGTTCATCAGCTGCGGCAAGTCGGTGCTGGAAGTTGCATTGCCGCCCGCCTTCTGCTGGATCAGATCGATCGTCCGCTGCGCGGCCTCCGAGGTGGCACGCAGAGACTTGAGCAGCTCGTTCAGGTTGGGCTGCGTCTGCACGGCCAGGCGGTCGAGGTGCGTCAGGACGCGATTGAGGGATACCACCGCATCATGCAACTCCGGTCCCGCGGTGGCCCGATTCAGGTTGCGGAGCAGCTCGTTCAGGTTCCGCAGCGTATCCGCGATCGGCAGCGGCGGGGCAGCCGGGGAGCCCATCGCAGCCTGCTCGTTGTCAAAGAGCCGGAAGACACTGCCCGCCGGGCTGGGCGTACCCGTCATCGCCGGAGGCGGAGTGTCGAAGGCGATGCCGCCGGCGAGCAGCTGCTGCCAGGAGTTGGCGCGCAGCTGCAGACCCTGTGCGCCGAACGTCATGGCCACGCCGCCGGCGTTCCAGAAACGCGTGCCTGCATGCACCAGCCTGTCATTGGGCGCGCGAACGAATGTCGTCACCTCCACCTCGTGCGCGTCGTCGGCCAGCGAATAATTCGTCACCACGCCCACCTCGACGCCACGGTATGTGACGGGTGCGCCGCGAGTCAGAGAGCTGAGATCCGGCGTGTGCAGCACGAACGAGCTGCCCAGCGTCCCCGGGGATACGATCGGCGGGTTGTCGAGGCCGATGAAGTGCCGCCGGGGGCTACCGCCCCGGCCGGGATACATCTCGATGTAGGTGCCGGAGACGATGGTGGACAGCCCGGAGATTCCTCCGACCCCCAGATGCGGCGTAACGACGTAGAAGATCGTGGAGTCGGTGAGATAGGGAGCGGCCTCGCGGGTCATGCGGGCGTGAACGACGACGCGGCGCATGCCGCGCGTCAGGCGAAGCGAGGTTACCGTCCCGAGAACCGCGTTGAGGTGCTGGATCGTCGACTGGCCGGGCTGTAATCCCTGCGCCGCGCTGAAGGAGATCGTGATCTCCGGGCCGCGCTCCGCGATCGCCCGCCACGCGAGCCACACCACCACCGCCGCGGCCGCGATTGGCACGACCCACACCCACGCGACCCAGCGATGCAGCCGCACGCGCGCTTCGACAGGCTGCTCCGAGTCTGCTGGCTCGTCGGGCATTGCGGATCATTCCTCTCGGGACGCGTCCCACATGAGACGAGTGTCGAACGTTCGCGTGGCAGTCATCGTCAGGATAACCACTGCCGCGAAGGCGGTGAGACCGGCGCCCGCCCGGGCTTCGGCGATGGTGCCGAACTGCAGCAGCGCCACCAGCACGGAGGCGACGAACACGTCGATGTTGGACCACGATCCGACGGTATCGATGAATCGGAAAAAACGCGTACGCGCGATGAGCCGGCGAGGCGAGCGTTGCAGCGTCGCCAGCAGCATCCAGGTCAGGCCACACAGCTTCAGCAGCGGCACCACGATGCTGGCGAGGAAGATGATGAGCGCCAGCGGCCACAGACGGTTGTGGATCAGCTCGAGCACTCCCGTGATGATGGTGTTGGACTGCTCGTGGCCGAGACTGACCAGAGTCAGTACCGGAAGAGCGTTTGCCGGAACGTACAGCATGAAGCCCGCGGTGACCAGCGCCGCTGTGATCCGGAACGCATGCGGCTTGCGGTCATGCAGTGTCGCTCCGCACCGCGGACACGCCTCTCCCGCATGGGTGCCGGTCGCCAGCAGCTCGCACGCCGTGCACGCGATCGCCCGATCGGGCTCACTACCCTCGCCCGCGCGCCGCCTCCCGAAGAGCCTCCCGCGAGGCCTCTCATGACGGCTCCCACGCTGCGCGGCGGGCCTGAGCGGCAGCGCCTCCCACACGGTGCGCTCATCGAGTTGCGTCAACGCGAGCAGCAGAGCCGCGGTCGTCCCCATCAGACACCACCCGCCCGCAAGCACGTGCACACCGACCACCAGCCGCAGCCGACTGTAGGCGACGAAGCAGCCCACGAGAAAGATCTCGAGCATCATCCAGGGACGCAGCCCCATGATCCAGCGAAAGACCGGCCCCAGATGCGCGCGCGCCGCCAGCCGCAGGGACGCGAGCACCGCGATGAGCGTCCCCAGGTAGATGTAGGGGAAGGCGAGGCAGAATGCGCCGACGATCACCGCCAGGAAGACGAATCCCTCGGCCCACAGCCCGGTGACCCCGCTCCATAGCCAGCAGGTCCTGGCGGCCCCGTGCGAGGCCACATCGAGCAGCGGTTCCACGGTCGCCGGAATCAGGAGGAGCAGTGCCGCCAGCGCGAGCGCAAGCGGGGCATCCACCTTGCCCGTCGCCGGCCCCGACAGCAGCCGGCCGCAGCGGCGGCACTCGGCACTATGGCGCCGGCCCACCACGGGCAGCCGCTGCACCAGTGCGCAATCCGGGCATGCCACCCTTGCCTGACGCTCAGCAATAACCATTGGTCGCCCCAGCAGCAAAGCAGGTGCCTAAGCTCGGCACGCCCCCGTCAGATGGTCATCGCCGTCCGTGACCCCCTGTTGCCGCAGCCACCTGCGAGCATCCTCCGCGTCGCTCTCGAACCAGGCCCGGGTGCTACCCAGCCGAAAGCTGTAACCCCAGGCGTCCATGTCCGCGAAGGCGCGCTCCAGCCCCACGCCCGGCAACTCGCCGGCCAACAGCACCTGCAGGTAACACACGGCCGACTCCTCCAGGTCGTCCCCGCCAGCGTCCCGGTCCAGTCCCGCCCGGCGCTCCGGCGTCATGCAGATGTAGTGGCTGGCCTCGTGCAGGACGGAGTGCAGCGGCGTATCGAGCCGCGCATACAGGCGGTCGCCTCTGAGCCCCGCCTCACTCTCCCCCCAGTAGGACCCCGGAATCACCTCGCTGGGCGCAATCAGCCCCAGCGCCAGGCCGTAGCGGTCGAGCAGCGCCGCCACCGTCACCCGATCCACCGCGGCGAGCAACAGCATGTCAGTCGCCGGAAACCCTCGACAGGCGCCGCATCACGATGTCGGCGAGATCCGCGCCCATCGCCTGCTGCAGGATGGCCTCCTCGTGCTCCTTGGCGAGCAGCAGGCTCTCGTCGAAGCTATAGGAGCGCATGGACGCGACCTGCTGCGGCGGGAGCAGCTCCCGGCCGCCCGCGATCACCGCGAAGCGCACCGTGTAGGTCACCTGGTACTCCGCGGGGCGGTTCTGCGCGGTAACCGAGAGCACGCGGCGCGTCACGGCATCGTCCAGGATATCGACGACAGCCGTCGCCTGGTCGCGGGAATCGACGGGGTGCGCGCCGGATATCAACATCTGACGCCGCAGGCTCTGCACGAAGTCGCTCTGCTGATCGTGGGCCTCGATGTAGGGCCGGCGAATCGGTCGCGGCAGCGGCACGCGCCCTTCCAGGTGAAAGCCGCAGCCGCAGAGCAGCAGGGCCGTCCCCACGAGCCCGGCGCCGCGGGGCGCGCGACCGTCAGCCATCCGGCTGCCCGCCGGCCGGGGCGCTCACCACGATGTTGGCGATCTGCCTGCCCGGCACGACGATCACCCGCTTGACGGCGGCCTTGCCGCCGACGAACTTCATCACGTGCTCGTCGGCGAGCGCCGCCTCGCGGATCGCCGCTTCGTCCGACTCCGCGGGCACGCGAACCCGGCCGCGCAGCTTGCCGTTCACCTGCACGACGAACTCGACGGAGTCCTGCGTCAGCGCCGACTCGTCGACCGCGGGCCACGGCTCGTCGACCACCGCCCGCTGGTGTCCGAGGGCCCGCCACAGCTCGTGAGCGACGTGCGGGACGATCGGCGCGAGCATCAGTGTGATGATCTCCAATGCTTCGTGACGCACGGACCGCCCCCGGTCCGACAGGTCATCGAAGCGTCCCACGGCATTGAGAAGCTCCATGCTGGCGGCAATCGCCGTGTTGAAATTCCGGCGCCTGCCGATGTCGTCCGCCGCCTTTGCGAGGGCATGATGCGCCGCGCGGCGCAACCCACGCTGCGCATCGCCGTGCGCGCGAGTGTCGGTGCTCGGGCATGGACCGCGATTCACGTGCTCGTGGACTGCGACCCAGAGGCGGCGAATGAACCGCGAAGCGCCCTGCACCCCTTCGTCGGACCACTCGAGCGTCTGCTCCGGCGGCGAGGCGAACATGGTGAAGAGCCGTGCCGTATCCGCACCGAAGCGCTTGATCAGCCCCTCCGGGTCGACGCCGTTGTTCTCCGACTTCGACATCTTGCCGAGTCCCTGGTAATCCAGGCGGATCGTCTCGCCGCTCGGCAGGGTCGTCTCGAACAGTTCCGCGCCGGACGCATCACGCCGGGAGCGCACGTCGGCCGGATTGAAGTACCGGCGGCGTCCGTCCGCTGCGGTTTGGGAGTAGACATGGTTGAGCACCATGCCCTGGGTCAGCAGGTTCGTGAACGGCTCGTCGATATTCAACAGGCCGATGTCGCGCATGACCTTCGTCCAGAAGCGTGCGTAGAGGAGGTGCAGCACGGCATGCTCGATGCCGCCGATGTACTGATCGACCGGCAGCCAATAAGCCGCGCGCTCGTCGACCATGGCGCGCTCCTGGTCCGGACATGCATAGCGCATGTAATACCACGAGGAATCGACGAAGGTGTCCATGGTGTCGGTTTCCCGGCGCGCCGGTTTACCGCACTTCGGACACTCACACTGGTAGAAGGCCGGCGACTTGGCGAGCGGATTGCCGCTGCCGTCCGGCACGAGGTCCTCCGGCAACAGCACCGGCAGCTGCTCGTCGGGCACCGGCACCTCGCCGCAGGTCTCGCAATGGATGAGCGGTATCGGACAGCCCCAATACCGCTGCCGCGAGATGCCCCAGTCGCGCAGCCGGTATTGCACCCGCTTCTTGCCGAGGCCGCGCTTCTCCAGACCCGCCGCAATCGCAGCGACGGCGGCCCGGAACTCGAGCCCGGAGAACTCTCCCGAGTTCACCGTGACCCCATAGTCGCCGTATTCGGCAATCCAGGGCGCACGCACCTCCTCGTAGGCGCCGCTCTTCGAGCGCACGACGGTCACGATGGGCAGCCCGTTCTTCAGCGCGAACTCGAAGTCGCGCTCGTCGTGACCGGGCACGCCCATCACCGCGCCCTCGCCGTACCCCATGAGCACGTAGTTGGCGACCCAGACCTCGATGGGCTCGCCGGTGAAAGGATGCAGCACGTGCATTCCCGTGCGCATGCCCTTCTTCTCCTGGGTCGCGACATCCGCCTCCATGACACTGCCGCGGCGGCACTCCTCGATGAATGCGGCGAGCGCCGGATTGGAACCCGCCGCCGCGAGAGCCACCGGATGCTCGGCCGCGATCGCCATGAAGGTGACGCCGAACAGCGTGTCGGCGCGTGTCGTGAACACCTTCAGCGACCCTGCCGCCGACATCGCCGCGCGAATGTCGGGGGCGTAGGGGAAGGAGATCTCGCAACCCTCGCTGCGGCCGATCCAGTTGCCCTGCATCAGGCGCACCCGCTCCGGCCAGCCCGGCAGCCGCTCGAGATCCCCGAGCAACTGCTCCGCATAACGCGTGATCTTGAGGTAATAGGTCGGGATCTCGCGCTTCTCGACCAGCGCGCCCGTGCGCCACCCGCGCCCTTCGATCACCTGCTCGTTGGCGAGCACCGTCTGATCGACGGGATCCCAGTTCACCACCCCCGTCTTGCGGTACGCGATCCCCCGCTCCAGCATCCGCAGGAAGAGCCACTGGTTCCAGCGGTAGTAGCTCGGGTCACAAGTGGCGACCTCACGGCTCCAGTCGATGCCGAAGCCCAGCGACTTCAGCTGCGCACGCATGTGCGCGATGTTCTGCCGCGTCCACTTTGCAGGCGGCACTCCATTGCTCATCGCGGCGTTCTCGGCCGGCAGCCCGAACGCATCCCACCCCATCGGCTGCAACACGTTCCGCCCCTGCATCCGCATGAAGCGCGCCAACACATCGCCGATGGTGTAGTTGCGCACATGTCCCATGTGCAGCCGCCCCGACGGATAAGGCAGCATCGACAGGCAGTAATACTTCTCCCGCCCCTTCTCTTCCTTGACTTCGAAGCTGCGGTTCTCTTCCCAATAAGCCTGCGCCGCCCGCTCGACCGCCGCCGGATCGTAATGCTCTTCCATCAAAAAACGCCCGAATATCAGCCCGTAAACCCCCGCAATTTACACGAACGAGCGGTGGCCCGGATGCAAAAGGCATTTTCCGGGAGGCGCAAAAACAGGATGTTTCTGCGCCTCTGAGACCGGCAGGCTCTTATGGCACGTTGATGGGCAGGAACAGCTGCGCCGATTCCCGCTGAATCAGCAGCGCAATACTCTTGCTCCGCTTCGCCTTGGTCGCCGTCTCCAGCTCTTCCACGGTGCTGATCCGCCGGCGATCCACCCCCAGAATGATGTCCCCCGGCTCCACTCCCGCGACCTCGGCGGCGCCCGTCACCCCCTCCACCACCAGGCTGCCGCTGGTGCGCGCCTCCGCCTTCTCCTGGGGCGCGAGCGCGCGGATCGTGAGTCCCAGCTGATTCGGCTTGCGCGCCACCGGCGCCGGCCGCGCAGCAGACCCCGCCGCGGCTATCTGCGGCTCCTTGAGCTCCTCGACCCGTACCCGAACCATCCGGTCCCTGTGGTCCCGCCACAACGTCAGCGTGGCCTGCGACCCCGGCCTCATGTCCGAGATCCGGCTGGATAGCTCGCCGAAATGATCGATCGTATGCCCGTCGACCGCTACCACCACGTCTCCCGGCTGGATGCCGGCCACCGCGGCCGGACTCTTGTTCTCCACCGAGCTCACCAGCGCCCCGTGCGGGCCATTGAGGCCGAACGAATCGGCAAGGTCCGCCGTCACCTCCTGGATGGTGACCCCGATCTTGCCGCGCACCACGTGCCCGACCTCGATGATCTGACGCTCCACGTTCACCGCCACGTCGCTCGGAATGGCGAACGAGACGCCCATGAATCCGCCGGTGCGGCTGAAGATCTGCGAGTTGATGCCGACCACCTCACCCTGCAGGTTGAACAGCGGGCCGCCGGAGTTGCCCGGGTTCACCGCCACGTCGGTCTGGATGAAAGGAACGTAGTTCTCGGTGGGCAGCGAGCGGCCGATCGCGCTCACGATTCCCGCGGTGGCGCTGTTCTCGAAGCCGAACGGCGAGCCGATCGCGAGCACCCATTGTCCGGGCCGCAGCTTCGCGGGGTCGCCGAAGCGCACCACCGGAAGCCCCGCTGCCGCGATCTTGATGACGGCGATGTCCGTGCGCTCGTCCGTTCCCACCACTCGCGCCTTGAACTCCCGCTGATCGACGAGGCGCACCGTCACCTGGGTCGCCCCCGCCACCACGTGATCGTTCGTGAGGATGTAGCCGTCCGGACTGACGATGAACCCGGAGCCCGCGCCCCGCACCGGCTCCTCGTGACGCTGCTGGTCACCGCCCGGGGCCGGGATGCCGAAACGGCGAAAGAACTGGTTGAGCGGATCGTCGCCCTGGTCCGCGCCCGCGGGCTCCTTCTCGATCACCTCGATGTTGACGACCGCCGGCCCGTACCTGGCGACCAGCGGTGAGAAGTCCGGCAGAGACGGTGTCCCGCCGGGAGTGCACTGGATGGAGGAAGCGCTCGTCGCCGCGGATGCCACCTGGGCGCTCAGGAGGGCCAGGAGGGCCCAAGACATCATTGCCGCGCGCGCACGCTCGATCCTAAAAACGCTCATGTCAGACTCCGGGGGGAATGAGGGTAGCACTCGCCGTGCCCGCGTGCCGGCGCCGGACGCCGATCCACGACGCGCCGGCGAGGCCGAGGGCCGCGAGGCACACGATCAGCCAGTTTCCAACACGCGCGAAAGGTGTGAGCCCGGCCCTGGGCGTGACGGAGGACCGCAATACATAAGGCTGGAAAGGTGGCGCCGACGCCTGGATCTCACCGTGCGGCCCGATGACCGCCGAGATGCCGTCGTTGGAGGCGATGATCATGCTTCGCCCTTCCTCGAGCGCGCGCATCCGGGCCATCTGGAACTGCTCATAACGTGCCGTGGAGTGCCCGAACCACGCGTCGTTGGTGACGTTCACGAGCGCATCCGCTTTCGGCAGCATGTTCAGCATGTAGCCACCATATCCCACTTCGTAGCAGACCGTCGGTCCCAGCTGGAGACCGGCCACCGGCAGAGGCGATTGGTGCGTGCCGCCGCGGGAGAAGCTCTCGTACGGCAGGGTCATTAGACGCAGCCAGTTCCGCACGAAATGCGGCACCGGGAAGAACTCCGCGAACGGCACGAGGTGATCCTTGCCATACCAGCTCGGCGGATTGCCGAGCGCCAGGATCGAGTCGTAGTAGCGCTCGCCGTCTTCCGAGGCGCGCACCACGCCCATGACCAGCGAGGAGCCGCGCGCCTGCGTCTCGCGGTCCATGAGCGCGATGTAGGGCAGCAGGTTATTGGCCAGGTCGGGCAGCGCCGCCTCCGGCCAGACGATGAGCCGGGTGCCGAGCGCCGACGCCGTCATCTTGCGATAGCGCTCGAGGATCATCGGCGCCTGGCTGTCGGCCCACTTGTCCTCCTGCGGGATATCGGCCTGGATGACCGCCACCGGGACCGGGGCGCCCGAGGGGTGTGTCCAGCGCACCGGCCCCAGCGCTGCCGCGACCACCCAGGGAGCGACCAGCGTCAGCGCCGCCAGCAGACGCACACGCGCAGTGCCGCGCAGCAACGCGACCAGAGCGCCCGCGCTCATGAGCAGCACGAGGCTGATGCCGTAAACGCCCAGGATCGGCGCCAGCCGCGCGAGCCAGGTGTCGGTCTGCGAGTAACCGAGCGACAGCCAGGAGAAGCCGGACAGGAACCAGCCGCGCCACCACTCGATGAGCAGCCACACCGCTGGAATACCAACCAGCCAGCGCCATGCGCCGCCGCGCGGCAGCCAGCGCGCCACCGCGTAGCCGATCAGCATGTTGTAGAGGGCCATGATGCCGATCAGGGCCAGCATGATGGCGATGGTCAGCCAGACCGGCGCTTTGCCGAGATCATGCACGCTGACGTACAGCCAGTAGGTGCCCGCGAGGAAGGTGCCGAAGCTGAACCAGAATCCGGTCCATGCGGCCTCGCGGGGCGGGGCCTCCTCCCACAGCCACATCAGCGCCGCGGGACAGAGGATGGCGAGCGGCCACCATTCGAATGGCGCGAAGGCGCACGCGAGCAGCGCGCCGGCACCGAACGCCAGCGCCCTACGCGCGAGCACCGCGTAGCGAGAGCGGCTCGCGACGAGGAGATCCTTCGCGGCGGTCAGGACCGGCTTGGTAGTCGCCTGTCGCGCGGCAGCGGCAACGGCAGCGGGGCGTGGCGAGCTCATGCGTGGGACTCGCCCTGCTCCGGATGCGCGTGACCGTCGGGCGGCGTCACGTCACGCGGCGGCACGACGCGCAGCGCATCGATGCGGCGCCGCTCCGCCCTCATGACCCGGAACTCGAACCCGTCGATGGTCGTTGACTCGCCACGCCGGGGCAGTCTGCCGAACTGTTTCATCAGCAGCCCCGCCACGGTCTCGAAGCCCTCTTCCTCCGAGAGGCGGGCGCCGAAATACTCGTTGAACTCCTCGATGCGGGTCACGCCGCGCACCAGGAACAGGCGCGTCGGCCTCCTTGCGGATGTTCTGATCGTCCTCGACGTCGAACTCGTCGTCGATCTCGCCCACGATCTGCTCGATCACGTCCTCGATCGTCACCAGGCCCGCCACTCCGCCGTACTCGTCGACCACGATGGCCATGTGGTTGCGGCTGCCGCGAAATTCCTTCAGCAGCACGTTGAGCCGCTTCGATTCCGGAACGAACACCGCCGGCCGCATGAACTCGCGGATGTCGAAACGCTCGCGCGCCTCGCCGTCGCAGAGGCGCAGCAGGTCCTTCGCGAGCAGGATCCCGACGATGTCGTCGCGGTCCTGGTCCATCACCGGAAAGCGCGAGTGCCCGGACTCGACCACCGTCGGCAGGATGCGGGACACCGGATCGTCCCGGCGCAGGAACACCATCTGCGCCCGCGGCACCATGATGTCGCGCACGTGCAGGTTGGATACTTCCAACACCCCTTCGACCATCTGCAGCGCATCGGCATCGAGCAGGCCGCGCGTGCGCGCCTCCCGCAGGATCTCGAGCAGCTGCTGGCGGTCCTGCGGCTCCGCGGCGAAGCTCTGCGTCAGCCGCTTGAGCCACCTGCCGGTCGTGTTGATGTCCTTCGGCATCGGTCAGATCCTGTAGGGATTGGCGAAGCCGAGGCGGCGCAGCACCGCAATCTCGCGGCGCTCCATGCGCTTCGCTTCCGCCTCGCGTTGGTGGTCGTAGCCGATGAGGTGCAGTGCGCCGTGCACCACCAGGTGAGCCCAGTGCGCCTCGAGCGGCTTCTTCTGCTCGCGCGCCTCCGCGCGCACTACCCGGGCGCAGATCACCAGGTCGCCCAGCGGACGCAAATCCGCGGATGCCCGGTCCGGCAGCGGCGCCGGCGGAAACGACAGCACGTTGGTCGGCTTGTCCCTGCCGCGGTAGCGGGCATTGAGGCGCCGGCTTTCGGCCGACCCCACCACGCGGATGCCGAGCTCACCGCCGGCGGCGCGGCGGCCGATCGCCGTACCGGCCCACGTGGCGATGTCACGGGCGCGCGGCGCCCACGCTCTGACACCCGTCTGCACGTCGACCCGCAAGGAGCGTCGCGCGGTCATTGCCCGCCGCCTTCCGGTCTAGCGGTACGCGCCTCGTATGCCTGCACGATGCGTTGCACCAAGGGGTGGCGCACGACGTCCTGGGCATCAAAGAAGGTGAATGCAACTCCCTCCACGCCGCGCAGCACGCCGATCACGTGGCTCAGGCCCGACTGCCGGCCCGCGGGCAGGTCCGTCTGCGTCACATCGCCGGTCACCACCGCCTTGGAGCCGAAGCCGATGCGCGTCAGGAACATCTTCATCTGCTCGACGGTGGTGTTCTGCGCCTCATCCAGGATGATGAAGGAATCGTTGAGCGAGCGGCCGCGCATGAAGGCGAGCGGCGCCACCTCGATGACGTTGCGCTCGATGAAGCGCGTCACCCGGTCGAATCCCAACATCTCGTACAGCGCATCGTACATCGGGCGCAGGTACGGATCGACCTTCTGGCTGAGGTCGCCCGGCAGGAACCCCAGCCGCTCACCGGCCTCCACCGCCGGCCGCACGAGGATGATGCGCCGGATGGTCTCCGCCTGCAGTGCCTCCACGGCGCACGCGACGGCCAGATAAGTCTTGCCCGTCCCAGCGGGGCCGATGCCGAATGTCAGGTCGCAGCCGCGGATGTGCGCCAGGTACTCGCGCTGATGATGGCCGCGGGCGCGGATGCCGCCGCGCGGCACACGAATGGCGCGCTCCGCGGGCTCGACCTCCGCGGGCGCCTCGCCGGACTCGCGCTCGCGCAGCGCCAGGTGCACGCGCTGCGGCGTGACCTCCTCGTCGTTCGCCAGGGCGAAGAGCTCCTGCAGGATGTCCTCGGCGCTGCCGGCGCGCGCGCCGAGCACCCGGAAATTGTCGCCGCGCCGGCGGATCTGCACATCGAGGCGCGCCTCCAGCAGACGGAGATTCTCATCGAGCGGACCGCAGAGATTGGCCAACCGCGCGTTGTCCGACGGCACGAGATCGAACTCACGCTGCGCCTCGGGGACGGTTACTGACACAGGCGTCCGCGCAGGCTGTGCCGCAGTGCTTCGGTCACGGCGACGCGGGCGAACCCGCCGATGATCCCGGCGGGACCGCCGAAGTTGATCCAGCGGTTGTTCTCGCTCCGGCCGGCAAGCTCACGTCCGTCCTTCTTCGCGGGCCGCTCCACCAACACGCGCTGCACGGTGCCGACCATGCGCTCGCTGATGGCGTGCGCTTCGGTCTCGAGCTGCGCCTGCAGCCGCGCCAGCCGCTCCTGTTTGACGTCGGCGGGTGTCTCGTCGGGGAGCGACGCCGCGGGGGTCCCGGGACGGCGGCTGTAGAGGAAGCTGAAGGACTGATCGAACCCGACGTCGCGCACGAGCGTGAGCGTCGCCTCGAAGTCGCGCTCGCTCTCCCCGGGAAATCCCACGATGAAGTCGGAGGAAATACAGATGTCCGGCCGCACGCTCCTCAGTTTGCGGACCTTTTCCTTGAATTCAATGGCGGTGTAGCCGCGCTTCATGAGCGCGAGCACCCGGTCGGAGCCGCTCTGTACCGGCAGATGCAGATGGCCGGCGAGCTGCGGGACGTGCGCGAAGGCCTCGATCAGGCTGTCGTTGAGCTCGAGCGGGTGCGAGGTGGTGAAGCGGATGCGCTCGATGCCGGGCACCGCCGCGACGTGGTGGATGAGAGTGGCGAGGTCGACCACCGCGCCGTCCGCCATGGGCCCGGCATAGGCGTTGACGTTCTGGCCGAGGAGGGTCACCTCCCGCACGCCTTGGCTGCCGAGCTGCCGCACCTCCTGCAGCACCGACTCGAACGGCCGGCTGACCTCGTCCCCGCGGGTGTACGGCACGATGCAGAAGCTGCAGTACCGGCTGCAGCCCTCCATGACCGAGACGAACGCGCTGGCGCCTGCGGCGCGTGGCTCGGGCAGGCGATCGAATTTCTCGATCTCCGGAAAGCTGACATCGACGACCGAGCGGCCGGTACGGCGCAGCTCGGCGATCATCTCGGGCAGGCGGTGCAGGGTCTGCGGGCCGAACACCAGATCCACGAAGGGTGCCCGCCGCGTGATGCCCTCGCCTTCCTGGCTCGCGACGCAGCCGCCAACGCCGATGAGCACGTGCGGCCGCTCAGCCTTGAGCCTGCGCCACTCGCCCAGCATGGAAAACACCTTTTCCTGCGCTTTCTCGCGCACGGAGCAGGTGTTCATCAGCAGCACGTCGGCCTCGGCAGGATCCTCCGTGCGCGCGAGACCCACGCCAGCCTCGAGCACGTCCGCCATGCGGGCGGAGTCGTACTGGTTCATCTGGCAGCCGAAGGTTTTGATGAAGTAGCGGCGGGGCATAGGCAGGGAGTCGACCAATTCTACGGCCTCGGCCACCCGCCCGCACGAGAGCCGCACGAAACTGAGTTACGGGATAAAAACAGCCTATAAATCAGCAAGTTATGCACTATCCAGCGGCGCGGCTGCCAGGACTTAGAACGGTATGTCGTCGTCGAAGTCCTCGCGCTCGCCGCCGCCGCCGCGCCGCCGACCCGCGCCGCCACCCGCGCCGCCGCCGCCGCCAGGGCCGGCGTAGTCCGGCAGGGGCTCGCGCGGCGCGCCGCCGGCGGCTGCGCCGGCCGATGCAGACGCTCCCGCGCCGCCGCCTCGCCCGCCGAGCATCTGCATCTCGTTGCCGACGATCTCGGTGGAGAAGCGCTCGTTGCCCTGCTTGTCCTGCCACTTGCGAGTGCGCAGGCTGCCCTCAATATAGACCTGCGAACCCTTGCGCAGGTACTCCCCGGCGATCTCCGCCAGCCGGCCGAAGAGGGCGACGCGGTGCCACTCGGTGCGCTCCTGCTGCTCGCCGCTCTGCTTGTCGCGCCAGCTTTCGGTGGTCGCGATGCGAAGGTTCGCCACGCTGCTGCCCGATGGCATGGCGCGCGTCTCGGGATCCGCGCCCAGGTGCCCGATGAGGATGACTTTGTTGACTCCGCGCGCCATGAGTGTGCCCTCTTGAAGAGACGGCCATTGTAGACGGGCGCGGGCTCTTAGCGAACCCGCCAAGGCTGCGCGATTAGCCAATTATTCGGCCCAAAGGGTCGCGGCGGGTACACTAGAAGGCTTGATTTTTTGCGGACCATGGGCCGCCTCGACACATGCAAGAGATCCGTGTCCGCGGGGCACGCACCCACAATCTGAAGAGCGTCGACGTCGACCTGCCGCGTGAGCGGCTGATCGTGATCACCGGGCTTTCCGGCTCCGGCAAGTCCTCGCTCGCCTTCGATACCCTCTACGCCGAGGGGCAGCGCCGTTACGTGGAATCGCTCTCCGCCTACGCGCGGCAATTCCTGTCGATGATGGACAAGCCGGATGTGGACAGCATCGAGGGCCTCTCGCCCGCCATAGCGATCGAGCAAAAGGCCACTTCCCGCAATCCGCGCTCGACCGTCGGCACGGTCACCGAGATCTACGATTATCTGCGCCTGCTATACGCGCGCGCCGGCACGCCGCGCTGCCCTGACCACGGAATCGACCTGACGGCCCAGACGGTCAGTCAGATGGTGGACCAGGTGCTCAAGCTGCCCGAAGGCGCCGCCGTCGCGCTCCTTGCGCCCATGGTGAGCGACCGCAAGGGCGAGCATGCGGAGGTTTTCGATTCACTCCGCGACCAGGGGTTCGTGCGCGTGCGGATCGACGGCCGCATCCATGACATGGAAGGCCTTCCCCCGCTCGACCCGAAGCGCAAGCATACGGTCGAGGCGGTGGTCGATCGGCTGCGCCTGCGTCCCGATGCTCAGCAGCGCCTGGCGGAATCCTTCGAGACGGCACTGCGGCTCTCGGGCGGCCTCGCGCGCCTCACCTTCCTGGATGAGCCGCAGCGCGAGGCGCTCGTCTTCTCCAGCCGCCATGCCTGCCCCATCTGCGGGTACAGCGTGCCGCCGCTCGAGCCGAAGCTCTTCTCCTTCAACAATCCGGCGGGCGCCTGCCCGACGTGCGACGGGCTCGGCACGCAGGAGTTCTTCGATCCACAGCGCGTCGTCATGCATCCCGACCTGTCGCTCGCCAGCGGCGCGGTGCGGGGCTGGGACCGGCGCAACAGCCACTATTTTCAACTCATCCAGTCGCTCGCCCGCCACTACCGCTTCGACATCGAGGTGCCCTGGACGGAGCTGCCGGAGCGAGTGCGCCAGGTGTTGCTGTACGGCAGCGGTGAGGAGGCCGTCGAGTTCCGCTACAGCGAGGGCCCATCCGCAGGCAAGCGCCGCGCGACGGTGAAGCGCCATCCCTTCGAGGGCATTCTGCCGAACCTGCAGCGGCGCTACCGCGAGACCGAGTCCGCCACGGTCCGCGAGGAGCTGGCCAAGTATCTCGGCGTGCGCACCTGCCCCGACTGCGGCGGGGCGCGGCTCAACCGGGCGGCGCGCTTCGTCTTCGTCGCCGACAAGGCTCTGCCCGAAGTCACGCGCCTGAGCGTCGGTCACGCGCTCGAGCTTTACCGCTCGCTCACCCTCGAAGGCTGGCGCAGCGAGGTCGCGGCCCCGATCGTCAAGGAAGTCGGCCAGCGACTGCGATTTCTCGCCGACGTCGGCCTGCAGTATCTGACGCTCGACCGCGGTGCCGACACTCTCTCGGGCGGTGAGGCGCAGCGCATCCGGCTCGCGAGCCAGGTGGGCTCCGGGCTCACCGGCGTGATGTACATTCTCGATGAGCCCTCGATCGGCCTGCACCAGCGCGACAACGCGCGGCTCCTCGGCACGCTCAAGCGCCTGCGCGACCTCGGCAACACCGTGATCGTGGTGGAGCATGACGAGGAGGCGATCCGCGAGGCCGACCACGTCGTGGATCTGGGGCCCGGTGCCGGCGCGCACGGCGGCCACATCGTCGCCGAAGGTACGCCGCGGGACATCGAGGCCTCCGCGGCCTCGCTCACCGGCCAGTACCTGAGCGGCAAGCGCACGGTGGCCCTGCCGCGGCTGCGCACGCCGCGCTCTTCCGACAAGCAGATTCGCCTCGTCGGCGCATCCGGCAACAACCTGCGTAATGTCACCGCGGAGATTCCGCTGGGACTGCTCACCTGCGTGACGGGTGTCTCCGGGTCCGGCAAGTCGACCTTGATCATCGACACGCTCTTCGGGCACGCGACCGCCAGGGTGAATGGCCGCTTGAGCGCGCCCGATGCCTCGCCATGCGAGCGCATCGAAGGGCTCGAAGACATCGACTACGTGATAGACATCGACCAGGCGCCGATCAGCCGCACGCCGCGCTCCAACCCGGCGACTTACACCAACCTCTTCGGGCCGGTGCGCGAGCTTTTCGCCGCCGTTCCCGAAGCGCGGGCGCGCGGCTACGACGCCGGGCGCTTCAGCTTCAACGTCAAAGGGGGACGGTGCGAGGCCTGTCAGGGTGACGGAGTCATCAAGGTGGAGATGCATTTCCTCCCCGACGTCTACGTCGCCTGTGACATCTGCAAAGGCCAGCGCTACAACCGCGAGACACTGGAAGTCCGCTATCGCGGCAAGAACATCCACGAAGTGCTCGACATGACCGTCGAGGAAGCGCTGCGCTTCTTCCAGAACGTTCCGGCGGTCGCCGGGAGGCTGCAGACTCTCGCCGACGTCGGCCTTTCCTACATCCATCTGGGCCAGAACGCGACCACCCTCTCGGGCGGCGAGGCGCAACGCGTGAAGCTTTCGCGCGAGCTCGCCCGCCAGAGCCACGGCCGTACGCTCTACATCCTCGACGAGCCTACCACCGGCCTGCACTTCCACGACGTCGCCCAGCTGCTCGACGTCCTGCTCCGCCTGCGCGATCAGGGCAACACGATCGTGATCATCGAGCACAACCTCGACGTCATCAAGAGCGCCGACTGGGTGGTCGACCTGGGGCCGGAAGGGGGCGAAGGCGGCGGCGAGATCATCGCCACCGGCACGCCGGAGCAGGTCGCCGCGAATGCGCGGTCACACACTGGAGCTTACCTGCGGCCATTACTCGGTGAGAGTGCCGCGAGCGCCGCCAGCCGCAAGCCCGGACCCAAGTCCGCCGTCACCCGCTAGATCACTTTGCCTTCCCGCGCGCCGCGTCTTCCCTGCGCTCCGCATAAGCGGTGAGGCGATCGAGGCTCTTCGACCAGAGCTTCTCGTATCGCCGCAGCCAGTCCATTGCTTCCTTCATGGGGTCGGGGTAAAGCCGCACCGTCACGGTACGGCCGGTCTTGGAACGTGTGATGAGCCCTGCATCATCGAGAACGTCCAGATGCTTCATCACCGCCGGCAGCTTGATCGTAAATGGCCTGGCGAGCTCGCTGACGGACATGCCGTCCTCACGCTCCAGCCGCGCGAGGATGGCGCGGCGCGTCGGATCCACCAAGGCCGCGAAGGTCCGGTCCAGCCGCTGTTCCTGACTCTTTACCATGTGATGAAGTATAGCAGCCCCGCCCGCCCCGCGACCAGTCCCGGGACGGGATTGACTCCGGGGGCCGGGCGGTTATACTTCACCACATGGTGATGTGTCATAAACGGCGGCTCCTGGCACGGCACCGCACCGCGTAAACAGCGGCGAAGAAGTCTCCGGCGGGAGTGATTAAGTGACCAGTCTCACCCTCGTTCGCAAGATCCGGGCGCGCCCGGCGATCGTTTTCGAAGCGCTGACCACACCGGAAGGCATCGCGCACTGGTGGGGGCCGGATGACGGCCCGGTGCTGCACGCCCGGACGCATCCGCGGGTCGGCGGACATTTCACCGTACGGTTCCGCAAGCTCGATGGCAGCGAGCACGAGAGCACGGGCGAATACCTCGAGCTGATCGAGTCCAGGCGGATCGTGATGAGCTGGCAATGGACCAGCGGCGGACCCGACGAGCCCGGCATCGTGTCCCGCATCGAGATCGATCTGCGGCCGATAGCCCTCGGGACCGAGCTCACTTTCACCCACGCATTACTGCCGACGGAGGAGTCGCGAGCCCTTCACGAGGGCGGTTGGGCCAATGCGCTCGACAAGCTCGTGCGCCGCCTCGAAACGACACGGGCAGCGGGCGAAGCGAATGCAACGAGCAACACGTAGCTGACGGACCGTGAGGCACGGCTCGCCCGTGCCGCGCGGCCAGTAACCGGACACCACACCATTCCGGCACCGCCTCATCACGGGGCCGGGCGGGATCCTTTTGCCTGCGGGAAGTGCCATGCGCAAGCTGAAGATCGAATGTGACGCCACGATCCTGATCGCGATCCAACAGGAGCTCGAGCGCAGCGAAGAGTCCCGTTACCACCACCGGGAGCAACACCTATACCCCGCAGGACCCTGTGCAACGAGGGCAAGCTCGGCACCACAGTCCCAATAAACCGCGGCGGCTGCCGTCCCGCTGCCGACAGACCGCTTCACCCAACTTCTTATCGGCCTGCCGCGCCTTACCGCGTCAGCCATCATGTCTGAGGCGCCGGCTCTTCAGGCCGAGCGGTACGTATCGGCCAGGCTTCAGGTTCAACCGGCGCCGGACTCGAACGTCTGCCGCACTTCACCGTTCACGATCCGTTCGAGGTAGTTGCCGCGCGTGTAGCTCGCGACCACCCGCCGCCAGAAGCTGACCGCGGAGGGGTTGCGCAGGTACTCGATGATTTCCCAGCGGCCGGTGAAACGACTGAAGATGAGCCGCACCGCGGTGGCGCCGATGCCGAGGCGGCGCATGGCGCGGGTGATGAAGAATTCCGCCATGCGGTAGTCGATGGCCGGGCGCGGCCGCGAGCCTGCGGCGAGGCCGCGTGGCGGGCCGGCGCCCACGCCGCCCCGCATGACCAGCGCGAAGCCGACTGGCTCGGAAGAGCGCAGGATGACCAGAGGGAACCGGTTGGGATCGCCGAACCAGTGAAAGAGCTGGTCGGGCTCGCGGTGGCCGACCTCGCCGAGCGCAGGGAAAGTGCCGGTGCCCGCGGCGGGCGCCAGATCATCGAGATAGTCGCGATACACGCTCTGGATCCACAGGCGGTCGGCTTTCGTGTCTCGCGCGTCGCGCACGCTAACCGTCATGTCCGCTTCCCGGAACCCCGAAGAAACACGGCCCGGACGGCTCGCGCTCGCGATCCGACCGGGCCGTGCGGAGCCAGTGCCGGGAGGCTGCTGACAGCCCCCCGGAACAGAGGCGGCTTACTGCTGCGGCGGGTTGCCGTTGTTGGCCGGCGGCGGGCTGCCGTTGGCCGGCGGCGGCGGATTGGCCGGAGGAGCGGCACCGTTGTCGGACGGGGCAGCGGCCGGAGGAGCGCCAGCGCCGTTCGACATCGAGCCGGAGGAGGACGAATTGTCCGACGGAGCCGCGGCGGGCGGAGCGGCCGGAGCGCTGCTCTGCGAGGAAGCCGGAGGAGCGGCTGCGGGCTCAGTGCCAGAGGAATCGTTCTTCGCACACGCCGTCAGCAGCAGTGCCGCCACAGCAAGCGCGCTAAGAGCAACTTTGGTGTTCATCGATCGGTACCCCGATGCTTTGTTGAGAGAGCCAAGACGAAGAAAGCTTTCTGAAACGACATTTCTTATCGTTCCGCGAGTCCTTCACGGGTCGCGACGCGGGATTTTATAGACTAAGTATGGGATTTGAAACAGCTTCAGCCCTTGCTGTCGCCCTGGAACGACAATTCGGGCCGCAGTGGCCAGGCGGTGATCCGCAACGAGCCCACTGCAGGCCGAAAGCTTACAATCGCTGCCTTTCCCCGCCGGAGTGGCCCAGATGGCCGACGTTGGCACCCTTGACGAGCCCTTGGCCGAGCCTCGCTCGCTCGACACCCTGTTCGCCTCTCACCTGGAAGGGGTCATTCTGCGAAGCGCGCGAGCGCTGGAAGCCTGCGGCTACTCCGCCCTCCTGGTTCACTCCGGCTCGCTGCTCCCGGTCTTTCAGGACGACCGGACCTATCCTTTCGAGGTCCATGCCCCTTTCAAGGTCTGGGCCCCGCTGCTCGATGTCCCGGACTGCTTCCTGTACTTCGAGTCCGGCCGCCGCCCCCTGCTGGCTTTCCACCAGCCCGAGGACTACTGGTACAAGCCTCCTGCGCTCCCCGAAGGCCACTGGACACGGCACTTCGAGATCCATGCCTGCCGCGACCGGGAAGAAGCGCGCCAAGTCCTGCCGCGCAACCTGCGCAGCACGGCGTTTCTGGGCGATCCCCTCGAAGAGCTCGGCTCTTGGGGCGTCGGCGACATCAATCCACCCCACCTGATCCGGCACCTCGATTTCTGTCGCGCCCGTAAATCCCCCTACGAGCTCGTCTGCCTGCGCCAGGCGAGCCGTCTCGGTATCCGCGGTCACCTCGCCGCCGCGCGCGCCTTCGGCGCCGGCGCCTCGGAGTTCGAGATTGAGCTCGCCTTTCTCGCCGCGTGCGGTCAGCGCGAGCAGGACCTCCCCTACAACCCCATCGTCGCGCTCAATGGGGCGGGCGCCGTCCTGCATTACCAGATGCTGGAAATGCGGCCGCCCGCGGAGCGTCACTCCCTGCTCATCGATGCCGGCGCGGAGTTCGCCGGTTATGCCAGCGACATCACCCGCACGTATTCCCATCGTGACCCCGACTTCGCCGCACTGATCGAGCGCATGGACCGGATGCAGCAATCGCTCTGCGCCGGCGTCAAGGCCGGCATCGACTGGCGCGATGTCCACCTGCAGGCGCACCGCCTCCTCGCCGGGGTCCTGCGCGAAGCCGAGATCATCACCTGCAGCGCCGATGAAGCGGTGGCCACGGGCAGCACGAGCGTGTTCCTCCCTCACGGCATCGGCCACCTGCTCGGCCTGGAGGTGCACGACGCCGGCGGCTTCATGCGCTCCCCCGACGGCGGCGACCTCCCGCGCCCCGAAGGCCACCCCTACCTCCGCCTGACCCGTGTGCTGGAAGAGGGTTTCGTGGTCACGATGGAGCCCGGGCTCTATTTCATCCCCCAGCTGCTGGACGCTGCCCGCGCCGACGGGCGCTCGCGCGGCATCCACTGGAGCCGTGTCGAGTCGCTGCGGAAATTCGGCGGCATCCGCATCGAGGACGACCTCGCGGTGACCGCCACGGGTTGCGAGAATCTGACCCGCGACGCCTTCCGCGCCGCAGCAGCCGCAAGTTAGGTTTCCGGCGTCACCGCTTCGCCGGGGATGTCGGCCGGCGGCAGCCGCGCGATCACGGCCCGCTTCAGCGCCTCGGGCCGGCCGCGCCATGGCAGCAGGCCGTCGTCCGCGGCGGCGAGCAGGCGCGCTCCCTGCAGCAGCGCCGGGCCGTCGATCGACTCATCCAGGTCACCAAACACGTAGGTCCAGGCGCCCGCGCAGCGGATGGCGGCGCTCGGGCCGCGGCTGCAGTTGGCGAGGCAGCGCACGCCCGCCACGCGGACATCGGTCGCATCTCCCAACGATGCGACCGTGCTCCTCGCCAGCGCGAGGCCGGCCGGCAGTCCGGCGGCGGCATTTGCCGCACCGCAGGTGGTGCAAACCAACACGGTGGCCTGCCGAAAAGATGTTGTTGAGTGCTGCATGGATGGCTTACTCTGCGGCGCTCTTGTCAACGGCGGACCGCGGATTGCATGAGCGTCGTGCTTGCGATGTTGATCGACCGACGCCGGCACGCAAGGCTCTGCTTGCCGCGCTCGCGCGCTTTCTGTGAGGCAACGTCGCGCGTCATGGCGCGGCCGCGATGGCGACCAGACAGCCCGCCTCGATCACTTCGATCAGGGTGCCGGCGCCGTCGCCGGTGAATCCGCCGAGCCGGCGGACGAGGCCGCCGCGGACGATGGCGTAGGCAATCGCAGCAGCGCCCAGCGCGATCGCCCCCAGGAGCCGGGCGGCGGCGAGCGTGCACAGAGCGGTCAGGGCCGTGACGACGATAGCAGCGCGCCTGGACTGATGAGCCGTCAGATCACCCGCGATCCCCTGCGCCCGCACGTAGGGCGTGTGTGCGAACAGCAGCGGGATCGCTGCGCGCGCGAGCAGCGGGGGCAGGATGCAGCCCGCGGCCAGGCGCGGATCGAGCCAGGGCGCCGCATGAGCATGCGTGGCTGCGAGCGCCGCGAGGGCCGCTAACTTCAACAACAGCAGACAATTCACCACCGCGAGAGCGACAGGTCCCGAGCGGGGGTCCTTCATGATCCTCAGCGTCCGCTCCCGATCACCGTGGCCGCCGACCCAGGCATCAGCCGTATCCGCGAGGCCGTCGATGTGCAGCGCGCCGGTCATCAACACCCACACCACCAGGATGATCGCGGCGCCGAGCAAGGCTGAGAGGCGCGACACCGCCAGGGCGACGCCCCAGAGCGCGATCCCGAGCGCCAGCCCGACGACGGGATACCACGCCAGCGAGAGTCCGATCTCGCGCGCCGCCGGCGGCGGCTCGATGCGCAGCGGCAGGCGGGTCAGGAACTGCAACGCCACCATTCCCGCCCGCGTCCAAACACCCGCCTGGCGCGCCAAGGTCATTACAGCTTCTCGGAGACTCCCGCCTCGGCGAAAGTCGCCATGCCGGCATGCAGCTCGCACGCCAGCCGCAGGATGGGCACGGCGAGCGCCGCGCCGCTGCCCTCGCCCAGCCGCATCCCGAGCTCGAGCAGCGGGCGTGCATCCAGCGCGGCGAGCAGTGCCATATGTCCCGGCTCGCGCGAGCGATGCGAGAACAGCCACCAACGCTGCGCGCCCGGCCGCAGCTGGCGCGCAACCAGCGCCGCGGCGGTCGCGATGAATCCGTCGATCAGGGCCGGCAGCCCCACTTGGGCGCAGCGCACGTAAGCTCCCGCGAGCGCGGCAATCTCGAAGCCGCCGAGACGGCGCACAATCTCCGCGGCGCTGCCGAGGCCGCCCGCGTGCCGCTGTAGCGAGCGGCGAATGACCGCGGCTTTGCGCGCCACACCCCCGGCATCGAGACCGGTACCGGGTCCGGCGAGCGCCTCGGGCTCCGCCGGCAACAACGCACAGGCGAGCGCCGCGGCGGCGGTCGTGTTGCCGATGCCGATCTCACCCCCGATGTAGAGTTGAGCATCAGCCGCAACGGCGCGATCGACGCTCTTGCGGCCGGCGTCGAGAGCCGCGGCAAGCTGCGCCTCGCTCATCGCCGCGTCCTGCACGAAGCTCACCGTACCCGGTCCCAGCCAGACATCATGCGCGCCGCCGGCAAAGGGAACGGCAGTACCGAGGTTCACGACCTCGAAGCTCGCGCCGAGACTGCGCGCGAGCACACTGATCGCCGCCCCGCCGCGCGCGAAGTTGCGCAGCATTTCCACCGTGACGGCCTGGGGGAAAGCCGACACGCCTTCGGCGCAGATGCCGTGATCGCCGGCAAACACGGTGATGTGGACCCGCTCCACGGCGGGACGTTCCCGCCCCTGCCATCCGGCGAGGCGGATGGCGAGCATCTCGAGGTCGCCCAGCGAGCCGGGCGGCTTCGTCAGTGTTGCCTGGCGTGCGCGCGCGGCCTCGGCCGCGCGCGTATCGATGGGCCGCACATCGTCGTCCAGCCAACGCGAATCAGTCGTCATTGCAGTGCCTCTTTCAGTCTCTGCGGCAATCCGGCCACCACCAGCGTCACGCGGTCGCACGCGGCGGCGAGGATCTGGTGCAGCTCGCCGCTGGCATCGAGGAAGCGGCGGCTGAGCTCGCTCGTGGGCATGATGCCGAGTCCCGTCTCGTTGCTGACGAGAATCACCCGTCCCGGAACTTCGCCCAGCGCGCGCAGCAGGCTCGCGCACTCGGATTGCAATCGTTCAGGCGGCCATGCCGTAAGCAGATGGGCGAGCCACAGTGTGAGGCACTCGACCAGCAGACAGCGGCCGGGGTCGGCATGAGCCCGCAGCGCGGCGCCGAGTGCGACAGGCTCCTCCACCGTCGTCCATTCAGCCGGGCGGTACGAGCGATGGCGTCGTACGCGCTCCTCGAGCTCCGCATCGCCATCCGCAATCGCCGTTGCGATGTAGACCACACCCAGGCCGCTGGCGCGCGCCTGTTGTTCCGCATAGCGGCTCTTGCCGGAGCGTACGCCGCCCAGGACAAGCTCCTTCACGTGCCCGCCATCACAGCTCGACGCCGAAGGCGGAGGAGCTCTTGCCCTTGCCGCTGCCGGTCAACACCAGGAGAACGCCGCGGTCGACGGTCGCCGCGGCGATGCGGGCATCCACGACCGCCTTGCGGGGGCGCATGCGGTCGCGATGACTTGATTCTTCCGGCGCGGATGCTTCAGTGGGCATCGGCTTCGACCCGTGCCCGCGCGGGCCGGGCCAGTGCGACGTGCAACAGGGCGGCGATGCCGACGTATGCGAACGGAACGGCGATGAACCCCGGATACCACTGCGCGAAGTTCTGCAACCAGCCGCCGAGTGTCGGGTCGGGGATGCGCCCGCCCAGCCAGTAGAAGGTTGCGTCGGTCACGAGGAAGCAGAGCGACGAGCCGACTCCGAGACTCACCGCCCAGCGGACCAGATCCGCGAGCTCACGCCGGTACGCGCGGCGCATCCACGCACCGCCCATCCAGAGGAGCGCGTATGCGGGCAGCATGAATACATAGGCCACCGTCACACAGTAGCTGCTGACGCCGAAGTCTTTGATGACGATGAAGTCCACTGTCACCGCGGTGCACAACAGAGCAGGCAGCGCCCAGCGCCACGCGCGCCCGAAATAGAAGCCGGCGAGATACAGCACGGCCCAGGAGGCGTCCGGTAGCGCCCACGCGGTGCCGAGGTGTCCCGAGCGGGTGGCGACCATGAGCGCCGTCAGCGCACAGAAGCCCGCGAGTTGTCGAGTCGTTGGTTTTGTCATTGGTGTTCCTCCACGCGCGCCACGCGCGATCAACGTTGGTCGAGCGGCGAGCGGCGGATGAGGAGGAAATGGGCGACGGCGTCGCGCATTCCGGCCACGCCCAACGCGAGCCACCATGCAGCCTCAGGCCGGTCTCCGGGCTCGCGAGCGGAGATCCTCTCCTGGGACGGCACCTTCCCGTGCGAAACGCACAGTGGTTTAACGCCGTCCCTGAACTCGCTTACCGTTGCGTGGGCAGCGCCGGAATGACATTCCGCTGAAATACTTCATCTGGAATGCTTCACCGGCTTCTCGTTTCATCCCGCAGCAGCCCGAAGGCCGTGGCGGAACACCTGAGACGCGAAGGACTCTACGCTACGGCTTTTGGCCGTGCAAGTGACGGCCGGAGCGCCCTGGCCGCCGGGCCGCCTACCTGGCCAGGAGGGTCTGGACAGCGGATGCGTAGGTGGCGCTGGCCGCAAGACAGGTCCGCAGGTCGGCCGGCAACTTGACCCGTGTGTACCAGATGCCGGCGCCGTTGCCGCCGTACTCGAGTTTGAATGCAGCGCCATACAGCGCGTCGAGCCGCGTGTTCAGGGCGGAGAGGCCGCCCCGGTGCGGCGGCAAGAGCAAGAGTGTCGCATCGGGGTCGTAGCGGTTGAGGACCTCGATGACGAGCAACTCGCGCTCCGGCGCGCAACGCAGAGAAAGCTCGCTGTCGCCGGTGGTCGTCGAAACACCATGGGTGACGGCGTTCTCGAGCAATGTGAGCAGGAGCCCGTGCGGCACCGGGCAGTCCTCGAGTCCGGGCATGACATCGAGAGTCGGCCTGAGGCGAGCGCCGAACCTGGCGCACATGATGCGCAGGTACTTGTGCGCCAGCTCCACCTCGCGGCGCAGCGGATAGAACTCTCCGGCCGCCTCCTCGATGCTGTCGCGCAGCAAAGCCGCGAGCTGCGCGATCAGGTCACGGGCCTCCTCCGGCCGCGAGCCGACGAGCGCCGAGATGGTATTGAGCGTATTGAAGAGGAAATGCGGGTGCAGCTGCACGCGCAGGGTCTCGAGCTGCGCGTGCAGCCAGTTGGCGCGCATCGCCGCGGCCCGCAGCTGCTGCTGCCGGTACTTGGCGAGCACCATCAGTCCGAGCAGGATGAAGAGCCCGAGGGCGTAGATCAACGAGTAGTTGAGCGCGGTCGACAGCCACGAATCGAGGTCCAGGGACTGCGCGAGGTGCGCAAGGTCGAAGGGCTCCGCGCCGCCGCCCGGAGCGAGATGCACGGAGATGAAGCTCACGGGCCGCACGAGCAGCGAGAACGCGGCCAGCAATGCCAGCTGCGCGAGGAGTACCCGCCAGGGCCTACCGCCGCGCGTGACCGACAGCGCCGCGACGAAATAGCTGCCCGTCAACAGCGGCAACAGCAGCAGGTGCTGCACGACGCGGCCGGCCGGCGCCATGAAGTCCGCCCGCTCCGCCGGATCGGACACCATCAGGTGGTAGTGCACGATCGAAAGATTCCACAGCAGCGCGAAGACGCACACCGGCACCGCGACCGCGATCGCCAGGCGCAGGTGCGCCGCTGCGTTCAGACTCGGAATGCCGTCGCTCGTGGTCGGATCCAAATTGCATCTCGGGCATGTCGAACACTGGTTAGTCGCGCCGCCAAGAGGTGGCAACACGACACGCGCGCGGATGAGCCGTCCCGAAACGCTCGACCTGCCCGGTTCGCAGTCATCGTCGACCGGAGCTCACCCTGGCGCGCCGAAAGTGAATTCTCGCGCGCCGCGGCGGCGGCGCACGCGTTGAGCTGCAGCCGCACACCGCAGCAGACTCTCGGCCAATCTCATTTCCGGTGCACTCATGCGATCGGCAATCGCGCCGCTGCTCTGCGGCGGCCTGGCCGCGCTCGGCGCGGCGCGACGGCAGCCACATCTACCTGGGGATTCGATGCGACGACCCGGACCCGTCAACCTCTTTGCGGGCCGGGCCGTCTACAACGTCAGCGACCTTGGCGGATCGGAACGTTGCTCACGCACGGCGGCGACCCTACCGGCGCAACGGACAACACGCTCGTGAGCTTCGACAGCACCTGGAGCACGTCGCAATTCGCGGGCGACCCTCGCAAGCTCAACTGGGGCTTCTATTAGGGTCCCGTGGGCGCCTATACGCGCTTGGCAAGCAGGTCGCGGATCTCGGCCAGCAACACCTCAGACTTCGGCGGCGGCGGTGCCGCAGCGGGTGCCGGCGGGTGCTTCAGCTTGTTGATCATCTTGATGATCGCAAAGAGCGTAAGAGCAATGATCAGAAAGGAGAGGATCGCCTGCACGAACAGGCCGTATTTCAGCAACACCGGGTCTCCCTTGGGCCCCGCGCCGATCTGCACCGCCATTTTGCTGAAGTCGATCCCGCCGGTGAGCAGCCCGAGCGGCGGCATGATGATGTCCGCCACCAATGAGGTGACGACCGTACCGAAGGCCGCCCCGATCACTATGCCGATGGCCATATCGATCATGTTGCCTTTGACGGCAAATTCTTTGAATTCACTCGCGAGACTCATGACGACACCTCCCCAGGGATGGTGGCGTGAGCCTAACGGATCACCTTGGCCGGCGCAAAGACAGCAGCGCGGGTCCCATGGCCCGCACCCCAGTCACTCCAGGAATTGGATCGGCCCGAGTGCCTGAAGTCAGGCCGCGGCGGCTTTCTTCCGGCGCGGCTTGGCCTCGCCCTCGGTGCTCGCCTCGCCTTCGGTCTTCGCCTTGGCGCGACGACGGGTCTTCTTCTTGCCAGTCTCTTCGGCCGGGGCGGCCGCCGCCGGGCCCTCGACCAGCTGCATCAACGCCATGGGCGCGGAATCGCCCGGGCGCGGGGTCATGCGCAGGATCCGGGTGTAGCCGCCCGGGCGGGCCTTGAACCGAGGTCCCAGGTCCGCGAACAGCTTCTCGACCACCTCGGCGTCGCGCAGCCGCGCGAACGCCAGGCGCCGATTGGCGTCGCCGTCCGTCTTGCCCAGGGTGATCAGCGGCTCCACCACGCGCCGCAGCTCCTTCGCCTTCGGCAGGGTGGTGCGAATGGTCTCGTGCCGCAGCAGCGACACGCTCATGTTCCGCAGCATGGCATGGCGGTGGGGGCTGTTGCGCGACAGCTGCCGGCCCGTCAATTGGTGTCTCATGGGGCGACCTTAGATTACGTCCCGGCCATCGTCGTGCTTCAGGCTGGCCGGCGGCCAGCCCTCGAGCCGCATGCCGAGCATCAGCCCGTGGCTCTGCAGCACTTCCTTGATCTCCGTCAGCGACTTCTTGCCGAGGTTCGGTGTGCGCAGCAGCTCCACCTCCGTGCGCTGCACCAGATCGCCGATGTAGTGGATGTTCTCCGCCTTGAGGCAGTTGGCGCTGCGGACGGTGAGCTCGAGCTCGTCCACGGGACGCAGCAGGATCGGATCGAACTGCATCTCCGAGACCTTGGTCGTGGCCTCTTCCTCGCCCTGCAGGTCGACGAACACAGACAGCTGATCCTTCAGGATCGCGCCCGCGCGGCGGATTGCCTCCTCCGCGTCGATGGTGCCGTTGGTCTCGATGTCGATGACCAGCTTGTCGAGGTCGGTGCGCTGCTCCACGCGGGCCGCATCGACGGAGTACGTCACGCGGCGGACGGGGGAGAACGATGCATCGAGCTGCAGGCGGCCGATGGGACGCGACTGCTCCTCGAATGCGGCGCGCGCTGCGGCGGGTCGGTAGCCGCGGCCCCGCTCCACGCGCAGGATCATGCTGAGCTCACCCGCCTTGGTCAGGTTGGCGATGACGAGATCCGGATTGACCACTTCGACATCGTGGTCGGTCTGGATGTCGCCCGCCGTCACCGGGCCAGGGCCCTTCTTCTGCAGCCGCAGCTCCGCGCTGTCGCGCGAGTGCATGCGGATCGCGACGGTTTTCAGATTCAACAGGATGTCGACGACGTCCTCCTGGACGCCCTCGATGCTGGTGTACTCGTGCAGTACGCCTTCGATCTCCGCCTCGGTGATGGCACTGCCGGGCATGGACGAAAGCAGCACCCTGCGCAGCGCATTGCCGAGCGTGTGGCCGAAGCCGCGCTCGAACGGCTCGATGGTGACACGCGCCTGGCGAGGGGCAACGGGCTGCACCTTCACCACACGGGGCTTCAAGAACTCGGAAACGGATCCCTGCATTGCAGTCTCACCTTGCCGGCTGAGGAAGCCGGCGCAAACCAAAACGGATGGCCCTGGGACGGTCTCGAGAGCCTTACTTCGAATAAAGCTCCACGACCAGGTTCTCGTTGATGTCCGGCAGAACATCGTCACGGCCGGGCGCCGACTTGAAGACGCCGCGGAACTCCTTGTCGTTGACCTCGACCCACTCGGGGAGGCCCACCTGCTGCGCGATGCCGATCGCGCTCTGCACGCGCAACTGCTTGCGCGACTTCTCCCGCACCTCGACCGTGTCGCCCGCCTTCACCTGGTAGGAAGCGATGGTGACCGGCCGGCTGTTGACCTGAATCGCCTTGTGGCTGACGAGCTGCCGCGCCTCGGCGCGGGTAGCCGCAAAGCCCATGCGATAAACCACGTTGTCCAGACGGCACTCGAGCAGCTTCAGCAGATTCTCGCCGGTGGCGCCGCTGCGCCGGGCCGCCTCCTCGTAATAATTGCCGAACTGACGCTCCAGCACGCCGTACATGCGGCGCAGCTTCTGCTTCTCACGCAGCTGCGTGCCGTAGTCGGAGAGGCGCTGGCGCCGCTCGCCCTTGACGCCACCCGGCGGGACGCTGAGCTTGCACTTGCTTTCTAAGGGCTTGACGCCGCTTTTCAAGAAGAGATCGGTGCCCTCGCGGCGAGCGAGCTTGCACGTGGGACCTATGTAACGCGCCATACTTCGACCTCAGACTCTGCGCTTCTTGGGTGGCCGGCAGCCGTTGTGCGGGATCGGCGTGACGTCCGAGATGCTGCTGATCTTCAGCCCGCAATTGTTGAGCGCCCGCACGGCGGACTCGCGGCCGGGGCCCGGACCGCCGACACGCACCTCGACGTTCTTGACGCCATGCTCCTGCGCCGCAACGCCGGCCTTCTCGGCCGCGACCTGGGCGGCGAACGGCGTGCTCTTGCGCGAGCCGCGGAAGCCGCAGCCGCCTGCCGTCGCCCAGGACAACGTATTGCCCTGGCGATCGGTGATCGTGATGATGGTGTTGTTGAAGGAGGCGTGCACGTGCGCGATCGCATCGAGCACGTTCTTGCGCGCCTTCTTCGGCTTCTTGGCGCCGCCTGCCGCGGGTGAGCCCGCGGCGGCCTGCTGCTGCTTCTGATCAGCCATACTGTTCGATATTCCTCGAGGGAAGTCCTCGGATTAAGCTTTGCCCGGAGGCGCGTTGAGCTTGACGGCCTGCTTGCGCGGGCCCTTGCGCGTGCGGGCATTGGTGCGGGTCCGCTGGCCGCGCACCGGCAAGCCGCGGCGATGCCGGATGCCGCGGTAGCAGCCGAGGTCCATCAGCCGCTTGATGTTCATGGAAACCTCGCGGCGCAGGTCGCCCTCGACGGCGAACTTGGCGATCTGCGAGCGGATGGCGTTGACCTCGTTCTCGGTGAGGTCCTTCACCCGCTTGTTCGGGCTGATGCCCGCGGCCTCGCAGGCGCTGTGCGCCCGTGCGCGACCGACGCCGTAAATGTGCGTCAGCCCGACCCACAGGTGCTTGTTCATCGGGATGTTGATGCCGGCTATGCGTGCCATGGTGCCTTACCGCGAAGAAAAACGTAGCATTTTACACGAAAACTCCGCCATTTACCCCTGTCTTTGCTTGTGGCGCTGATCGGAGCAGATTACGTAGACCACGCGCCGACGGCGCACGATCTTGCAGTTCTTGCAGATCTTCTTGACTGAGGGTCTGACTTTCATAGTGGTTACCCGCTCGAGCCGGTGCGGCCGTACCCGAGCAAATTGGCTTTCTTCAGGAGTCCGGGATAGTGGTGCGACATGAGGTGCGCCGAGAGCTGCGCCCGGAAGTCCATCACCACCACCACGACGATGAGGAGCGAGGTGCCACCAAAGGCGAAGGGCGAGCCCTGCTGGGAGACCAGGAACTCCGGCAGCAGGCAGACCGCCGCCACGTACAGCGCACCCCAAAGGGTCAGGCGCGTCAGCACCCTGTCGATGTAGTCGGCCGTCTGCTGGCCCGGGCGGATACCGGGGATGAAGGCGCCCGACTTCTTCAGGTTGTCCGCGGTATCGCGGGAATTGAACACCAGCGCCGTGTAGAAGAAGCAGAAGAACACGACGAGCAGTCCGTAGATGACCAGGTGCAGCGGCTGGCCATAACCGAGCGCCGCCGAGATGTCCTGCATGATGCTCGCGATCTGGCCCTGGCCGGCGCCGGCAAAGCTGGCGATGGTCGCCGGGAACAGCAGGATGCTCGAGGCGAAGATCGGCGGGATGACGCCCGACATGTTGATCTTGAAGGGCAGATGGCTGCTCTGCGCGGCGTACATGCGCCGCCCGACCTGGCGCTTCGCGTAATTGACGGTGATGCGCCGCTGGGCGCTCTCCATGAAGACGACGAACGCCGTCACGCCGACGACGAGGATGATGAGAAGCAGCGCGAACGGGCCCTGCATCTCGCCGCTGCTCACCTGCTCCGCCATGCCGCCGATCGCCGACGGCAGGCGGGCGACGATGCCCGCCAGAATGATCATGGAGATGCCGTTGCCGATGCCGCGCTCGGTGATCTGCTCACCGAGCCACATCAGGAACATGGTGCCGGTGGTCATGGTGATCGTGGCCACGATCAGGAACTGGCCGCCGCTCACCAGCGTCATCCCGCCCTTCACCAGCGCACCGGCGGCGGCGAAAGATTGCACCACCGCGAGGATGAGCGAGCCGTAGCGGGTGTACTCCGTGATCTTGCGCTGGCCCGCCTGGCCCTCCTTGCGCAGCTCGATCAGGCTCGGCACGACCATCGACATCATCTGGATGATGATCGACGCCGAGATGTAGGGCATCACGTTCATCGCGAAGATCGACATGCGCGACAGCGCGCCGCCGGAGAAGAGGTTCGCGATCCCGAAGATCGTCCCCGAGTTCTGGCTGAAGAAGCGCGCGACCTGGGCCGGATCGATGCCCGGCACGGGGATGAAGGTGCCGATCCGGTAGACGATCATGGCGCCTACCAGGAACAGCACGCGCGAGCGAATCTCCCCGAAACGGGCAGTTTCGCCGAGTGCGGCGGCTGGATTACCGAGTGTCGCTTTCGCCACGATTAAACTGTCTTGCGGTCCGTCTCGATTACAACGATGGTCTGCGGTGGGCCGCGGTGAGTCCGTCAGGCCTCGTCAATGATCTTGCCGCCGGCAGCCTCGATCGCCGCCCGCGCGCCCTTGGTGACCTTGATGCCCGTGAGCGTCACCGCCTTAGCTATCGAGCCCGAGAGCACGACCTTGGCGCGCTCGGCCTCCATCGGTACGACGCCGGCCTTTTTCAACGCCTCGAGGTCGACGGTCTCGCCCTCGACCCGCGCCAGCTCTCCGAGCCTGACTTCGGCGCGCGTCGCCGCCATGGCGGAGCGGAAGCCCACCTTCGGCATGCGCCGCTGAATGGGCATCTGGCCGCCCTCGAAGCCCACCTTGTGGTAGCCGCCCTTGCGCGCGCGCTGTCCCTTGACGCCCCGGCCGCAGGTCTTGCCCTGGCCGGCGGAGGCGCCGCGTCCCACGCGCAGCCGGGGCCGCTTGGCGCCGGGCGCGGGCTTCAGTGTATTGAGTCGCATGGTCATGATCTTTCTCTAGCTCGAGTGCTCGACCTTCAGCAGGTGCAGCGCGGCCCGGATCATGCCGCGATTCTCCGGAGTGTCGGCGACCGAGACCGTCTGGCGGATGCGCCGCAATCCCAGGCCGCGCGCGCTGGCCGCGATATTGGCGAGCTGACCGGCGAGGCTCTTGACGAGGGTGACCTTCAGCTCCTTGTGTTGTGCTGCGTTCATGCGCGTCAGCCCGTGATCTCGTCCAGAGTCTTGCCGCGCTTCGCCGCGATGTCCTCCGGCGAGCGGATCTTCGCGAGCGCGTTCACCGTCGCGCGCACCACATTGATGGGGTTGCGCGAGCCGTAGCTCTTGGCGAGCACGTTGCGGATGCCCGCGCACTCGAGCACGGCGCGCATGCCGCCGCCCGCGATGACGCCGGTACCTTCCGAAGCCGGCTGCATGAACACACGCGTGGCGCCATGCGCCCCTTTCACCGCGTAGTACAACGAATCGTTTCGCATCGCGACGGTCACCATGCTCTTACGAGCCTGGGTCATCGCCTTGGAGATGGCCACCGGCACCTCACGCGCCTTGCCGAAGCCGAAGCCCACCCGGCCGGCGCCATCGCCCACGACCGTGAGCGCGGTGAAGCCGAACTGGCGGCCACCCTTGACGACCTTCGCCGTGCGATTGACCGCGACGAGCTTCTCGACGAGCTCGTCCTGTGCCTGGCCTTTTTCCGGTCTTGCCATATGTGTCGTCTGCTATTGGCTGGTTAGAATTCGAGGCCCGCTTCGCGCGCGGCCTCCGCGAGCGCCTGCACGCGCCCGTGATACTGGAATCCCGCGCGGTCGAAGGCGACCTTCTTGACGCCTGCGGCTTGCGCACGCTCTGCGATCGCACGGCCCACGGCCTTCGCGGCATCGACGTTGCCGGTGCCCTTGAGGCCCTGACGCACCGCTTCCTGCAGCGTCGAGGCGGCGGCGATCACAGTCGCGCCGGCGGGGTCCGTGACCTGCGCATAGATATGGCGCGGCGTGCGATGCACGGTGAGGCGCGCAATGCCGAGGTCGCGGATGTGCGCGCGTGTCTTGACGGCGCGGCGCAGGCGCCGGCCCTTCTTCGACGTCATCACTTCTTCTTCCCCTCTTTGAGGGAGATCTGCTCGTTGGCGTAGCGCACGCCCTTGCCCTTGTAGGGCTCCGGCGGACGGATGTCGCGGATCTCCGCGGCCACCTGGCCAACCTTCTGGCGATCGACGCCCTTCACGATGATCTCGGTCTGGCTCGGGGTCTCGATGGTGATCCCTTCCGGGATCGGGAAGTTCACCGGGTGGGAGAAGCCGAGCGTGAGGTTGAGCGTCTTGCCCTGCACCGCCGCGCGAAAGCCGACGCCCACGAGCTCGAGCTTCTTCTCGTAGCCCTTGGTGACGCCCCGCACCATGTTGGCGAGGTGCGCGCGCGCGGAGCCGGCGAGCGTGCGCGCCTGCCCGGGATCGGCGTAACTCACCTCGAGGCGCTTCTCCGCCTGCACGACACTGACGCCGGGGCCGAGCGCGAGGCTCAAGGATCCCTTGGCGCCCTTCAGCGTGACGGCGCTGCCGGCGATCGTGGCGGTCACGCCCTGCGGCAGCTCGACCGGTGCTTTGGCAATTCTCGACATGGCGTTTCTATGGCCTCCGGCCAGACCTTCTACGGGGCTCGCGCAGAGCCGCGACCCCCGAAAACGTAGCGGCGCTGCGCGCCGATGTAGAGCTTCTCATCACACTCGCACCCACCATCAGGCCACGATGCAGAGCACTTCGCCGCCCTGACCGATGGAGCGCGCCTGTCTGTCGGTCATGACACCCTTCGGGGTGGAGACGATGACCGTCCCCATGCCGCCCAACACCTTGGGCAGCTCGTCCTTGCCGCGGTAGATGCGCAGTCCCGGACGGCTGACACGCTCCAGGCGGTCGATGACGGGGCGGCCCTCGTAGTACTTCAGGCCGACGGTCAGAGTCGGCTTGCCGCTGTCCTCGTCGAGCCGGTAGTCGGCGATGTAGCCTTCGTCCTTCAGCACCTTGACGATGGCCGTCTTCAGCTTCGAGGAGGCGAGGTGAACCTCGGCCTTGCCCGCGGTCTGGCCATTGCGGATGCGTGTCAGGAGATCGGCAATCGGATCGGTCATGCTCATGCGGCGCTCCTCACCAGCTCGCCTTGGAGAGCCCGGGAATCTCGCCGCGGTTGGCGACCTCGCGGATCTTCACCCGCGAGAGGCCGAACTTGCGGTAGACCCCGCGTGAGCGGCCCGTGATCGCGCAGCGGTTGCGGCCGCGCGAAGGGCTCGCGTCCCGCGGCTGCGACTGCAGCTTCGCTTGCGCAGCCGCACGCTCCTCGGGGGAGGTCTTGGGGTTGCGGATCAGCTCCTTGAGCTGTGCCCGCTTCGCCGCGTATCTCTTCACGATCTTGGAGCGACGCTTCTCGCGCTCGACCATGCTCGTCTTCGCCATAGGCGTACCGGTTTCCTCTTACTTCCGGAAAGGGAAGTTGAAAGCCTCGAGCAGCGCTCGGCCCTGACGGTTATCCCTCGCCGTCGTCGTAATTGTGATGTCCATGCCCCGGACCTGGTCGATCTGATCGTACTGGATCTCGGGGAAAATGATCTGCTCCTTCACGCCCAGGCTGTAGTTGCCCCGGCCGTCGAAGGAGCGCGGCGACACGCCGCGGAAATCGCGGATGCGCGGCATCGCGATGTTGATGAGGCGGTCGAGGAACTCGTACATGCGAGCTCCGCGCAGCGTCACCTTGCAACCGATCGCGAGGCCCGCCCGGATCTTGAACGAGGCGATGGCCTTGCGCGACTTGGTCACCAGCGGCTTCTGGCCGGTGATCTTGGCGAGATCGGCGACCGCCGCGTCCATCACCTTCTTGTCCGCGACCGCCTCGCCGACACCCATGTTCACCGTGATCTTGGTGATGCGCGGCACCTCCATGGGATTGTTGATCCCGAGGTCCCGCTGCAGGCGGGTGAGAACCTGCTCGCGATAATACTGCTGTAACCTGACCATACGTTTGATATCCGCCCGGCGCTTACGCGTCGAGCATCTCTCCGTTGGACTTGAAGAAGCGCACCTTCTTGCCGTCGGCCAGGGTCTTGAACCCGACACGGTCCGCCTTCTTGACGCCGGGGTTCCAGATGGCGACCTTGGAGACGGGCAGCGGCATCTCTTTCTCCACGATGCCGCCGGGCTTGCCGGCCTGGGGGTTCGGCTTGGTGTGCTTCTTCACCATGTTGACGCTCTCGACGATCACGCTGCCGTCGGCGAGCACCTTGATGACGGCGCCTTTGCGGCCCTTGTCGCGGCCGCTCAATACGACGACGTTGTCGCCTTTTCTGATCTTGTTCATCAGAGCACTTCCGGGGCGAGCGAGATGATCTTCATGAACTGCGTGGTACGCAGCTCGCGCGTCACGGGCCCGAAGATCCGGGTACCGATCGGCTCGAGCTTGTTGGTCAGCAGCACCGCCGCGTTGCCGTCGAAGCGGATGAGCGAGCCGTCCGCGCGCCGCACGCCGCGCCGGGTGCGCACGACCACCGCGTCGTAGACCTCGCCCTTCTTTACCTTGCCGCGCGGGATAGCGTCCTTGACGCTGACCTTGATGACATCGCCCACGGTCGCGTAGCGGCGGCGAGTGCCGCCGAGCACCTTGATGCACATCAGCGTACGCGCGCCGCTGTTGTCAGCGGCATTGAGCATCGATTGGAGCTGGATCATGTTGGCGTCCCCTTCAGCGTCCGGCGGCCTTCTCGACCACCTGGAGCAGCCGCCACGATTTGCGTCGCGAGAGCGGCCGGCAGGGCGTGATGGTCACGATGTCGCCGATGTGGGACTCGCCGTTCTCATCGTGCGCGAGGAGCTTCGTCGTGCGCCGCACGTACTTGCCGTACGTGGGGTGCCTGATCAGCCGCTCGATCTCGACGGCGATCGTCTTCTGCATCTTGTCGCTCACCACGCGGCCCGTGAGGGTACGGGTACCCTTGGCCTCGGCGGCGGGGGGCGCGGTGGTGGTCTCGTTCTCGCTCACTTCTTCTCTCCACCCGTCTTGCGCGCCTCGCGCAGGACGGTCTTCACGCGCGCGATGCTCCGCCGCACCTTGCCGAACTGGTCCGGCTTGGGCGTCTGGCCCGTGGCCCGCTGCAGCCTGAGGGCGAACTGCTCCTTGCGGAGCTTGAAGAGCTCATCGTTGAGCTCGGCGGAATTCTTGCTGCGCAGCTCTTTGGCGTCCATCTATCGAACCTGCCGTTTGGCGAAAGTGGTGGACACCGAGAGCTTCGAGCCTGCGAGCCGGAAGGCCTCGCGGGCCGTCGCCTCGTCGACGCCCTCCATCTCGAAGAGAACCTTGCCGGGCTGGACGCGCGCGACGTAGTACTCGACGTTGCCCTTGCCGCTGCCCATGCGGACTTCCAGCGGCTTCTTGCTGATCGGCACGTCCGGGAAGACGCGGATCCAGATCTGGCCGCCGCGCTTCACATAGCGGGCGATCGCGCGGCGCGCCGCCTCGATCTCGCGCGCGGTCATGCGCGCGCGGCTGGTGGCCTTCAGGCCGAACTCGCCGAAGGACACATTGCTGCCGCGATGCGCCAGGCCGCCGTTGCGGCCCTTGAACATCTTGCGGTACTTGGTGCGTTTGGGCTGCAGCATTGCGGCTCCTTACGCCTGCGCCGGCGCCGGCGCTTCGGCGGGCGCCGCGGGCGGGGCCTGTTGCGCGCCGGCTTCGCCTTCGGCGGCCGCCTTCTCGACGTCGGTCTTCTCGAACACTTCGCCCTTGAAGATCCACACCTTCACGCCGATGACGCCATAAGTGGTCTTCGCTTCCGAGAGGCCGTAGTCGATGTCCGCGCGGAAGGTATGCAGCGGGATGCGGCCCTCGCGGTACCACTCAGTACGGGCGATCTCGGCGCCGTTCAAGCGGCCGGACACGCGAACCTTCACGCCGAGCGCACCGCTTCTCATGGTGCTCATCACCGCACGCTTCATGGCGCGGCGGAACATCACGCGCTTCTCGATCTGCTGCGCGATGCTGTCGGCCACGAGCTGCGCATCGAGCTCCGGCTTGCGGATCTCGGCGATGTTGAGCCGCACGTCGGTGACGGTCATACCGAGGAGCTTCGCGGTCTCCTGGCGCAGCTTCTCGATGTCCTCGCCTTTCTTGCCGATCACGATGCCGGGACGCGCGGTCTGGATCGTGATGTTGACCTTCTTCGCGGCACGCTCGATGTGAATACGGCTCACCGACGCCTCGGCGAGCTTCTTCTTCAGGAACTCGCGCACGCGAAAGTCGGTGTGCACGTGCGCCGGGAAGTGCTGCCGGCCGGCGAACCAGCGCGAGGTCCAGTCGCGCGTGATGCCGAGCCGAATGCCTATCGGATTGACCTTCTGACCCATGCGTTAATCCTTCTTGCCGTCGCTCACCGCGACGGTGATGTGGCTGTTGCGCTTGACGATGCGCGCACCGCGGCCCTTGGCGCGGGCGGCGAAGCGCTTGAGCACCGGGGCGGCGTCCACGTGGATGAGGGACACTTTCAGCTCGTCGATGTCAGCGCCATGGTTGTGCTCCGCATTCGCGACGGCGGCCGCGAGCACCTTGCGCACGAGCTCGGCACCCTTCTTCGGCATGTACTGCAGCGTCGCGAGCGCGTTGCCGGCGGGCTTGCCCCGCACGACGTCGGCCACCAGACGGCACTTCTGGGGTGAAATGCGCGCGTAGCGCAGCCTGGAGATGACTTGCATGTCAGCTCGCCGCCTCGACCTTGCGGTCGCCCGAGTGGGACTTGAAGGTGCGCGTCGGGGCGAACTCGCCCAGCTTGTGGCCGACCATGTTCTCGGTGACGAGCACCGGGATGTGCTGCCGGCCGTTGTGCACGGCGAGCGTCAGCCCCACCATCTCCGGCACCACCATGGAGCGGCGCGACCAGGTCTTGATGGGCTTGCGGTCGTTGCGCGCGGAGGCCACCTGCACTTTCTTGGCGAGGTGCAGATCGACGAAGGGACCCTTCTTCAGTGAACGTGGCATGTTGGCTCAGCCTCAGCGAATCCGGTTCTTGCGGCGCTGCACGATCATGTTGTCCGTGCGCTTGTTGTTGCGGGTCTTCAAACCCTTGGTGTTCCAGCCCCAGGGCGAGACCGGATGCGGGTTGCCCTGGCCGGACTTGCCCTCGCCGCCGCCGTGCGGATGGTCGACCGGGTTCATGGCGAGTCCGCGCACCGTGGGACGCACACCGCGCCAGCGCTTCGCGCCGGCCTTGCCGTAGCTGCGCAGGTTGTGCTCGTCGTTGCCGACCTCACCGATGGTCGCGCGGCAGTCGATGTGCACCTTGCGCGTCTCGCCCGACTTCAGGCGCAGGTATGCATAGATGCCCTCGCGCGCGGTGAAGGCGACGGAGCTGCCCGCGCTGCGGGCGAGCTGGCCGCCCTTGCCCGGCTTCATCTCCACGTTGTGCACGGTGGAGCCGACGGGGATGTGGCGCAGCTGCATGGCGTTCCCCGCCTTGATGGGCGAGTCGGCGCCCGAGCGGACTTCATCGCCCGGATTGACGCCCTTCGGCGCGATGATGTAACGGCGCTCGCCGTCCGCGTACCTGATCAGCGCAATGTGGCTCGTGCGGTTCGGATCGTACTCGAGGCGCTCCACGACGCCCACGATGCCGTCCTTGTCGCGCCTGAAGTCGATGACGCGATACTTCTGCCGCGAGCCGCCACCGTGATGGCGCGTGGTGATGCGCCCGGAGTGGTTGCGCGCGCCGGTCTTGCTCTGCGAGCTCGTCAGCGGCAGGTACGGGCCGCCCTTGTGCAGGTGCGAGCGGTCGACCTTGACGACCGCGCGCGTGCCGGGCGATGTGGGCTTGTATTTGATGAGCGCCATGGTGATTTCCCGATCAGCCTCTCGCGCGGGTCTCGTAGTCGATCGACTGGCCCTCGGCGAGGCTCACATAAGCCTTCTTCCAGTCCTGCGTGCGGCCGGCGTGCTTGCCGAAGCGGCGCGACTTGCCGGGCTCGTTGACCACTTGCACGGCGGCGACCTTCACTTCGAACATGAGCTCGACCGCCTTTTTGATGTCGGGCTTGGTGGCATCGCGGCGGACGCGGAAGGTGTACTGGTTGTGGTTCTGCATCGCGAGGGAGGTCTTCTCCGTCACGTGCGGGGCGATGAGCACGCCCATGAGCTGTTCCCGGTTCATTGCAGGCGCTCCTCCAGCATCTTCACGGCGCCGACGGTCATCAGGACCTTCTCGTGGCGCGCCAGGGACAGCGGGTTCAGGGCGGAGACCTCGATGACCTCGACGTGCGGCAGGTTGCGTGCGGCGAGGAAGAGCTTCTCGTCGGTCGCCTCGACGACGATGAGCGCGCCCTCGAGCGACCACGCCTTGAGCTGTCCGGCAAGGAGCTTGGTCTTCGCGGCTTCGAGCGCGAGCGACTCCGTCACCACCAGACGCTCCGTGCGCGCGAGCTCGGAGAGCATCGCCCGCAGAGCGCCGCGGTACATCTTGCGATTCACCTTCTGCTCGAAGCTGCGCGGCTTCGCGGCGAAGGTCTTGCCGCCGCCGACCCAGATGGGCGAGCGGTTGGAGCCCGCGCGCGCCTGGCCGGTGCCCTTCTGGCTCCACGGCTTCCTGCCGCCGCCGCTGACTTCCGCGCGCGACTTCTGCGCCTTGGTGCCGGAACGGCCGGCGGCGCGGTAGGCGGTGACGACCTGATGGACCAGCGCCTCGTTGAACTTGTGCCCGAAGGTCGCCTCGGACACCTGGAGCTCGGCGGCTCCATTGACCATCTTGAGCTTCATGGCGTCTTACTTCTTGGACTGCTTCATCGGGTTGGCCGACGGCGTAGAGCCGACTTTGGTCGGCGCGACGGTCTTGCGTAGCGCCCGGCGCGCCGCCTTCAGCGACGGACGGACGATGACCTGACCGCCTTCCGCTCCCGGCACCGCGCCCCGGATGAGGAGGAGATTGCGCTCCGCATCCACCTGCACGACCTTGAGGTTCTCGGTGGTACGGCGCACGACACCCATATGACCGGCCATCCGCCGGCCCTTGAACACGCGGCCCGGGGTCTGGCGCTGCCCGATCGAGCCGGGCGAGCGGTGCGACACCGACACGCCGTGGGTGGCCGGCAGACCGCCGAAGTTGTGGCGCTTCATCACACCCGCGAAACCCTTGCCGAGGGTGGTACCGGTGACGTCCACCCACTGGCCGGCCTTGAAGAGGTCCACCTTGACCTCGGCGCCGGGCTTGAGATCGATCTGGTCGCCGTCGGCGAGGCGGAATTCCACCAGCGCCCGACCCGGCGCTACATTGGCCTTGGCGAAGTGGCCGCTAGCGGCCTTGGAATAAAGCTGCGGCCGCCGCGTGCCATAGGTGACCTGTACGGCGCGATAGCCGTCCTTGTCCTGGGATTTCACCTGGGTAACGCGATTGGGCAGAACCTCGATCACGGTGACCGGAATGGTCTCGCCCGCGTCGGTGAACACCCGCGTCATGCCTGCTTTGCGGCCGACGACTCCAATTGCCATTTCTTAGCCTCTTGTGCGCTGCACACCGGTCGAGGGGACAACTGGAGAAGGCGCGCGCTGGACCGCGCTGGCGCCGATTTCTCGAGTGGTCTTGAGGCCTGCCGCCCCAACCTCGCCCGATCGAAGGGGCGCGAAGTATAGTCGCGCCCCAAGCTCAAATCAAATGGATCAGTTCAGCTTGATTTGGACGTCCACACCGGCCGGCAGCTCGAGCTTCATCAGCGCGTCCACCGTCTTGTCGGTCGGGTTGAGGATGTCCATCAGCCGCTTGTGGGTGCGCAGCTCGAACTGGTCGCGCGCATCCTTGTCGGAGTGCGGCGAGACCAGCACGGTGAAGCGCTCCATCTTGGTCGGCAGCGGCACCGGACCCTTCACCGTGGCGCCGGTGCGCTTGGCGGTCTCGACGATTTCGCGTGCCGAATTGTCGATCAGGCGGTGATCGAAGGCCTTGAGCCGAATGCGGATGTTCTGGTTTGCCACGTCAGGAGCTCCTTACTTAATGATCTTCGCGACGACGCCGGCACCGACGGTGCGGCCACCCTCGCGGATCGCAAAGCGCAGCCCCTCTTCCATCGCAATCGGGCTGATCAGCTCCACGTTCATCTTGATGTTGTCCCCGGGCATGACCATCTCAACCCCCGCGGGCAGCTCGATCGTCCCGGTCACATCGGTCGTGCGGAAGTAGAACTGCGGCCGATACCCCTTGAAGAAGGGCGTATGCCGCCCCCCCTCCTCCTTGGTCAGCACGTACACCTCGCTCTCGAAATGCGTGTGCGGGGTGATGCTGCCGGGCTTGGCCAGCACCTGCCCGCGCTCCACCTCTTCGCGCTTCGTGCCGCGCAGGAGCACGCCCACGTTGTCTCCCGCCTCTCCCTGGTCCAGCAGCTTGCGGAACATCTCAACGCCCGTGCAGGTGGTCTTCTGCGTGGCCTTCAGCCCCACGATCTCCACCTCATCGTTCACCTTGATGATCCCGCGCTCGATGCGCCCGGTCACCACCGTGCCGCGCCCGGAAATCGAGAACACATCCTCCACCGGCATCAGAAACGGCTTCTCGATCTCCCGCTTCGGTACCGGGATGTACTTGTCCATCTCCTCGACCAGCTTCACCACCGCCGGCACCCCGATCGCGCTCTTGTCCCCCTCCAGCGCCTTCAGCGCCGAGCCGATGATGATCGGGGTCGCCTCTCCGGGGAACTTGTAGGTCGTCAGCAGCTCGCGGACCTCCATCTCCACCAGCTCCAACAGCTCCTTGTCGTCCACCATGTCGGCCTTGTTCATGAATACCACGATGTACGGCACGCCCACCTGGCGCGCCAGCAGAATGTGCTCGCGCGTCTGCGGCATCGGCCCATCGGCCGCCGAGACCACCAGAATCGCCCCGTCCATCTGCGCCGCTCCGGTGATCATGTTCTTCACGTAGTCGGCATGCCCGGGGCAGTCCACGTGCGCGTAGTGGCGCTTGGAGCTCTGATACTCCACGTGCGCCGTGGAAATCGTGATCCCGCGCGCCTTCTCTTCCGGCGCCTTGTCGATCTGGTCGTACGCCATGAACTGACCGCCGTGCGTCTCGGCCATCACCTTCGTCAAGGCCGCCGTCAGCGTCGTCTTCCCGTGGTCCACGTGCCCGATCGTCCCCACGTTCACATGGGGCTTGGTACGCTCGAATTTCTCTTTGGACATGACTGCTTGCTACCTTCGAATCTCACTTCTTGATGATGCCGTCCGCGATATTCGGCGGCACTTCGGTGTACTTGCCAAATTCCATGGTGAAAGTCGCGCGGCCCTGGCTCATCGAGCGCACGGTCGTCGCGTAGCCGAACATCTCCGACAGCGGCACTTCGGCCGCGATGGCTTTGCCCGACGGCGTCTCGTCCATGCCCAAGATCTGTCCGCGCCGGCGATTGAGGTCGCCGATCACATCACCGGAGTATTCCTCCGGAGTGACCACCTCGACCTTCATGATCGGCTCGAGCAGGACCGGCTTGGCGCGCCTGAAACCTTCCTTGAAGCCCATGGAGCCCGCGATCTTGAACGCCATTTCGCTCGAGTCGACGTCGTGGTACGAGCCGTCGAACAGAGTGATCTTGACGTCGACGACAGGGTAACCGGCGATGACGCCCGTTTCGCAGGCCTCGCGGATGCCCTTGTCGACCGCTGGTACGTATTCCCGCGGTATCGCGCCGCCGACTACGTCGTTGATGAACTCATAGCCTTTGCCAGTCTGGTTTGGCTCGAGCTTCAGCCACACGTGGCCGTATTGGCCGCGGCCGCCCGACTGGCGTACGAACTTGCCTTCCGACTCCACCTTGCCGCGGATGGTCTCGCGATAGGCGACCTGCGGCTTGCCGACGTTCGCCTCCACCTTGAACTCGCGCTTCATGCGGTCGACGATGATCTCGAGATGCAGCTCGCCCATGCCCGCGATGATGGTCTGGCCCGACTCCTGGTCGGTGCTGACGCGGAACGACGGATCCTCCTTCGCGAGGCGTTGCAGGGCGACTCCCATCTTCTCCTGGTCGGCCTTGGTCTTCGGCTCCACCGCGACGGAGATCACCGGCTGCGGGAACTCCATCTTCTCGAGCGTGATGACTTTCTCGAGATCGCAGAGCGTATCGCCCGTGATGACATCCTTCAGGCCTACGGCCGCCGCGATGTCGCCGGCGCGCACTTCCTTGATCTCGTTGCGGTCGGCGGCGTGCATCTGCAGCAGCCGTCCGATGCGCTCCTTCCTGGATTTGGTCGGCACGTATACCGTGTCGCCGGAGTTGAGTACGCCCGAGTAGACGCGGAAGAACGTCAGATTGCCGACGAACGGATCGTTGAGCAGCTTGAAGGCGAGCGCGGAGAACGGCTCCTCGTCGCTTGCCTTGCGTGTGGCGGGCTCGTCGCGATCGTTGATCCCCTTGACGTCCGGCATCTCAATCGGGGAGGGCATGAACTCGATGACGGCATCGAGCAGCGCCTGCACGCCCTTGTTCTTGAACGCCGAGCCGCACAGGCACAGCACGATCTCGTTGCGGATCGAGCGCTCGCGCAGCCCCGCGCGGATCTCCGCATCGCTCAGCTGCTCGCCCTCGAGGTACTTCTGCATGAGGCCGTCATTGGCCTCGGCCGCCGCCTCGATCATCTTCGCGCGGTACTCTTCGGCCGGGGCCTGCAGGCCCTCCGGGACGTCGCGGTACTCGAAGCGCATGCCCTGGGTCTCCATGTCCCAGTAGATCGCCTTCATGCGAATGAGATCGATCACGCCCTCGAAATTCTCCTCCGCGCCGATCGGGATCTGGATCGCCACCGGGTTGGCGCGCAGGCGGCTGCGGATCATGTCGACGACGCGCAGAAAGTTGGCGCCGGCGCGATCCATCTTGTTGACGAAGGCGAGGCGCGGCACCTTGTACTTGTTCATCTGGCGCCAGACCGTCTCGGACTGCGGCTGCACGCCGGCTACCGAGTCGAACAGCGCCACCGCGGAATCGAGGACGCGCAGGCTGCGCTCGACTTCGATGGTGAAGTCGACGTGGCCCGGGGTGTCGATGATGTTGATGCGGTGCTCGGGGAAGCTGTTCTCCATCCCCTTCCAGAAGCACGTGGTGGCGGCGGCGGTGATGGTGATGCCGCGCTCCTGTTCCTGCTCCATGTAGTCCATGACGGCCGCGCCGTCGTGGACCTCGCCGATCTTGTGCGACACCCCCGTGTAGAAAAGAATGCGCTCGGTAGTCGTCGTCTTACCCGCGTCGATGTGCGCGGAGATGCCGATGTTCCGATAACGCTCAATGGGCGTCGCGCGTGCCACGGTGAACTATCCTCTAATGGCCTTCCGGCGGTGTGAACCGCCGGCTCTTACCAGCGGTAGTGCGCGAAGGCCTTGTTGGCCTCCGCCATACGATGGGTGTCCTCGCGCTTCCTGACGGCGGCGCCGCGATTCTCGGCGGCATCCATCAACTCATGAGCGAGGCGAAACGCCATGGACTTCTCGCTGCGGTCGCGCGCAGCCTCGATCATCCAGCGCATGGCCAATGTCTGGCGGCGCGTCGCCCGGACTTCAACCGGCACTTGGTACGTCGCGCCACCGACGCGGCGGGACTTCACCTCGACGACGGGCTTCACGTTGTCGAGCGCGGTCGAGAGCACCTCGATCGCCTCCGGGCCCTTCTTCCCGGTCTTTTCCGCAATGCGGTCGAGGGCGCCGTAGATGATGCGCTCCGCGGCCGACTTCTTGCCGTCCTTCATGACGACGTTCATGAACTTGGCCAGCATGTCGCTGTTGAATTTGGGGTCCGGCAGGATGGTGCGGACCGGCGCCTGGGCTCGACGAGACATACCTGAGGCCTCTTACTTCTTGGGGCGCTTCGCGCCGTACTTGGAGCGACTCTGCTTGCGCTCACCCACGCCAGCACAGTCCAGCGTGCCGCGCACCGTGTGGTAGCGGACGCCTGGCAGGTCCTTTACGCGACCCCCGCGGATGAGCACCACAGAGTGCTCCTGGAGGTTGTGTCCTTCGCCACCGATGTAGCTGGTGACTTCATACCCGTTTGTCAGCCGAACGCGGCAGACCTTCCGTAGAGCGGAATTGGGCTTCTTCGGCGTCGTGGTATACACGCGCGTGCAGACGCCTCGCTTCTGGGGTGAAGCCCCAAGCGCCGGCACCTTCGTCTTTTCTGCCTTCGTCCGGCGAGGCTGCCGGATGAGCTGACCCGTGGTCGCCATTCTGTCTCCAAGAAAGACCGGGCCGCCTGCTGGTCGCTCGGCGGCCCGGTGGGTGAATCTCGCGGTTTCCGGTGCCGGCGTGAAGCAAAGGCCGGACCGAGAAAGGCCGGCGATTCTAGGTAGGGGGGCGTGGAGTGTCAACCGGATCCTGGGGCACGCGAAGCTCGCGAGTCCGCGTCCCGGAGGGGCGGGATGCGGTGCGCGGCGGCGATTGCGCCCCAGGAGAATCCCTGCGACGATGATACACAGTCGCAGCCACCGCTATGCGGCGGCAGGGAGCTGCTGCTCCCCGTACGTGTCTCGAGCTCTCGCTCAGCATCTGAATCATGCCCGCAGCCCGGCCAGGCTGAGCGCCTGCGCGCTGCTGCTGGGCGCCTGCCTGTGGCTGCCGTCCTCTTCTGCCCTTGCCGCCACCGGCGATTCCTCGCTCGAGGTCCGAACCCTTGCCGCCGCCGGCCCTGCACCGTCCGCGGCAGAGGTAGCCAGCGGCGCGCTGGACCAGAGCTTTACAGCCACGGGACCGCGCACCCCGCTCCGCCAGCTCCCGGGCATCCACTGGGTCAGACTGCAGGCAGCTCGGGGCATTGCCGCCGCCGCACTCCCGGTACTCGTGGTGGGCTCCGCCCGGGATTTGCGCGTCGCACTTTATCCTCGGGCGACCGGGTCGCCCATTCCCCTCGTCCGGGCGGCCGCGCTGCCGGAGTTCGGCGCAACGCGGGAGGCGGCGTTTTTCGTCACCGGAAATGGCTTGCAGGCCGGCCAGGTCTTCTACGCCCGCATCGAGGCGGATGCCGCACGAGCCGACCCGGTGTATTTCGCGGCAGCCAGCCTCGAGCACGTCCTCGCACGCGCGACACGGCATGCGCTGATGATCGCGCTGGCTTGTGGCGCGCTGGCCGCGCTGGCGCTGGCGACCGCGGCGATGTGGCTCGTACTCAAGGATCCGCTCTTCATCCTCTATGCCGCCATGACGGGCCTGCAGGCGCTCTACCTCGCCTACTTCTCGGGTCAGGGCTTTCGGTGGCCGTTGCTCGCCGCCGGCAGCGCGCTGGTGCCGTATGCCTGGGATGTTCCCGTCGCCCTGAGCGGCGCGATGGCAAGCCTCTTCGCCCGTGAAATCGCCGATCTCCGGCTTGCCTTCCCGCGGGTCTATGCCGCGTTCGGCTGGCTGGCGGCGGCATTCGGCGCGCTCGCGGTGGCAAATGTCGGAATGCTCGTCGGACTGGGACCACTGGTCGTCGCGATCGGCAACCTGATGTTCCTCGGCGCCGGCGTTTTCGTGCTGGTGGTGGCCTTCCTGGCCTGGCGGCGCGGCAATCGCGCCGCAGGCTGGTTCTTCTTCGCGTGGATACTGCTCGAGACGTTTGCCATCGTGACGTCGGCGCGGCTCCTCGTCACCCGCGCAGTGAGCAGTGAGTCTCTCTTCTATTACGGCCTGCCGGGATCGATGGTCGCCTCAGCCATCCTCACGTCTCTGGGCGTTGCCGACAGCCTGCGCCAGCAGCGCTACGCTCTGACAGACGCCGAGCGCCGTGCAAAAACGGACCCTCTCACCGGTGTTTTGAACCGCCGCTCGCTGCTGGAGCAGCTGGAGGCCGCCTGCCGCGACGGTCGCACGAGCCGCCTTCCCGTGGCAGTGCTCTTCCTCGACCTGGACTTCTTCAAGACCATCAACGACTCCTATGGGCACGCGGTGGGCGACGCCTGCCTCGCGGCCATCATCCATCCGATCCAGGCGGAGCTGCGCCAGTCGGACATCATCGGCCGCTATGGCGGCGAGGAGTTCGTCGTAGTGTTGAGCGGCGCCGACGCAGCCGCGGCGCAGTTGATCGCGGAGCGCATCCGGCAGCGGGTATCCGAGGAGCGCATCGACGCGCACGGAGCTCCGATCCAGCTGACCTGCAGCATCGGGGTGGCGAGCAGCGAGCCGCTCGGTGTCTGGGGAGCGGCGCTGATCGCACAGGCCGACATGGCCGTTTACGCTGCCAAGCGGCTCGGCCGCAATCGCGTGCAGGTCGCGATATCTCTCGCAGCGTAGCCTGACCCCGCAGCATTGTTGTAGGCTTCACGCAAGCTCGCGCCGAAACACGCGATGCGTCACGGTTGCTGTGCCCTGGATCGTGTTCTGCTACCCTCGAATCCTGCGTCGACCGCGGAGAAGACTGAAAAATGGGGTCTCGTTTCCTGCCGAAGTTGTCCGCGGTGCATGACAAGAGCCCGCGGCTGCCCTCACTCCTCTGGGCTTGCCTGCTGCTGACCGCCTCGGCCGCCTGCGCCGCGGCGCCGATCCATGTGGCCTCGGTCTCCCGCTACCACCATCACCATTACGTGCATCGCCGCCATCGCGGCACCGGTGCCCAGCCGAACCTGCGTTCGAGCGAGGCGCTGGTGGTGGACGTCACCGATCACAAGGTGCTGTACGCGCGCAAGGCCGATGTCCCGGTGCCCATCGCCTCGATCACCAAGCTGATGACGACCCTGGTGGTCGCTGAGGCCAAACAGCCGCTCGAGGAGGCACTGCAGGTGGATTCCGCCGACCGGGCGATCGGCCGCGGCGCATATTCTCGGCTTGCCGTCGGCACCCGGCTGACGCGGGCGCAGCTCTTTCACCTTGCGCTGATGGCGTCGGAGAACCGGGCGGCTCACGCGCTGGCGCGCAACTACCCGGGCGGCGTCGCGGCCTGCGTAAGCGCGATGAACGCCAAGGCGCGGGCGCTCGGCATGACCCACACTCATTACGTCGAGCCCACGGGCCTCTCCAGCGAAGACACCTCCACCCCGGAAGACCTCGCAAAGCTCGTCATGGCGGCATCGCAGAGCCCGGTGATCCGCCTCTATTCCACCAGCCGGGGTTACACCATCCGTTCCGGCCGCCGGATGGTCGCCTTCCACAATACCGATAATCTGGTGGACCGGCGGTCCTGGCACATCGTCGTGCAGAAGACCGGCTTTACAGATGCCGCGGGCCATTGTCTCGTGATGCAGGCGGTCATCGACCACCGCACGGTCGTCATGGTATTGCTCAACTCCTGGGGTAAGTACACCCGCGTAGCGGATGCGCGTCGGGTGCGGCAGTGGACCGAGGCACAGCTGAACCGCCGCAACGTCCGGCAGGTGGCGAGCCGCGCGTAACCGCGAAGACAGTCTGGAGCGCTTCGTCGAGGCGCAGGAGCCCGTCATCGAGCGGGTCCTGGCCGAGCTGCGCGCCGGGCGCAAGACGAGCCACTGGATGTGGTTCGTGTTTCCGCAGATCCAGGGCCTCGGCCACAGTCCCATGGCCCGCCGCTTCGCTCTCGCCTCCCGCACCGAGGCCAAAGCCTATCTTCTGCATCCCGTCCTGGGCCCGCGCCTGCGCGAGTGCGTGCGCCTCGTGAATGAGGTCCAGGGGCGCGGCATCGGGGAGATCTTCGGCGCTCCGGACGATTTGAAATTCCGCTCCTCCATGACGCTCTTCGCGCATGCCACCGCCGACAACCAGATCTTCATGGACGCTCTGCGCAAGTACTTCGGGGGCGAATACGACCCGCTGACCCTGGACAGGCTCTGAGTCAGTCTCCTGCCCGCAGGACGGCCTCCTCGCGATCCGCACCTGGAAGCGGTTAGGGTGGCCGCACTGGCTGCGCAGGCCCGCGTAGCGAGCCGGCAGCCCCGGCCGGACCCGGCATCCCGCCTGGCGCCGCGCCGGCTTAGACTGACGGCTGCACCCTGAAGCGCCCTCCCGCTCGTATAGGGTAAGTGTGGAAGCCGATCCCTTGAGCCTGCCTGCGGCCAGAAGCATGCCCGAATCCCTCGCGTCAGCGGCCGAAGGCACAGCTGGAGCGGGAGCTTTACTGGAAGGCGTGTTGGCCCGCGCGCAGCGGGGTGATCTGGCCGCGTTCCGGGAGCTGATCCGGGCCCACCAGAACACCGTCTACTCGTTGGCTCTAAGGATGCTAAAGGTGCCCGAGGACGCCGAGGAGCTGGCGCAGGACGTGTTCGTATCGGCCCACCGGCACCTCGGCAAGATCACCTCGGAATCCCATCTTCTCTTTTGGCTGCGGCGTACCGTGTGCCATCGGGCAATCGACCGGATGCGGCGGCGGCCGCTCCACGCTGTCGTGCCCCTGGAGAGTGCCGGAGAGCTGCCGCAGCCGGACGCCGGCCATGACCCGCTGCTCGAGCGGAATCTGCGGGATCTGGTCCTGCGCCTGCCGCCCGCGGCGCGCGCCGTGGTGTTGCTGCGATACCAGGACGATCTCGATCCGCCCGAGATCGCAAGAATTCTCGACATGCCGCTCAACACGGTGAAGAGCCACTTGAAGCGATCTCTCGCCTCCTTACGTGCCGGCTGCGATGGGCTCTCGCAGCCGCTTTCGGCAGAAGAGTCATGACTGATGAATTCGAGCAGGCGCTGCGTCGCGCCCTGAGGCCGCAGGATCCGGGCGAAGACTTCTCCGCGCGGGTGGTCGCGCGGCTGGATGCCAGCGAGGTACCGCCGGCCCCCGTGGCTCGCGTCACTTTCACGCGGACGCGTGCATTCCGCTCCGGCTGGCTGCCGGCCGCGCTCGCCGCGTGCCTCATCGCGGGCATCGGCATCGTGCAGATGCGGCAACACGCCCTGGAACACGCGAGACAGGCCCGAGCTCAGCTCCTGCAGGCGCTGAGCATCGCCAGCCACAACGTCAACATCGTGCGCGCCGCCGTCGCCCGCGAGGAGAACCCGGACTCCTGAGCCGGTGCGCCGCGACGATTCCCGACATTTTTCCCTGGAGACTGCCATGCGACTTCGATCCCTGATTCTGACCTGCGCGCTGCTTGCTCTGCCCGCGCTCGCCGCCGCGGCGGATCCCGGACGGCTGCAGCTGCCGGACTTCTCCGCCCTGTCGAAGAAGGCGACGCAGTCCGTCGACATCTCACTCGATCCGTCGCTGCTCCATCTCGCAAGCGGCGCGATCAGCAGCGATGACGGCGACAACGGTGCCGCGGTCAATGACCTCATCAAAGGCATCAGGGGCATCTACGTACGCAGCTACACCTTCGACAAGCCCGGGGAGTATTCGAAAGCCGACGTCAGGGCGGTTCAGGCACAGCTCCTCGCTCCAGGCTGGCAGCCGATCGTGTCGACCCACGACCTGAAGCAAGGAGCCGACGTCGACATCTACCTGCTGCGCAGCGGAGACCACACCGAAGGCGTGGTGATCATCGCCGCGGAGCCTCGCCAGCTGGCCATCGTCAATATCGTCGGCTCCATCGACCTCGCCAAGCTGGCGCAGCTGCAGGGACAATTCGGCGTCCCGAGGATGGGGCTCTCGCTGAATAACTCGGCAAAGAACGGCTCCACGAGCGCACAGACGCCAGCGCCCTAGCGCCCCGGCAGCAGCGGAACGAGCATTCTACAAAAACACGAGGGCGCAAGCGGTCGCCCAGGTTGCAAGCTACACTTGACCGCACCGCACCCGTGTGGGCGCGACCCGTCGGAGAGCACCGATGCCTGAGCAGCAGCTGGCGGCGAGCATTCCGGGGCGATTGCGCCTGGCGCCATGGTCGCGTCGCATGATCTGGTCGCTGGCTTGCGTGCCGCCGCTTTGCAGTGTCCCGGCGGCTGCGTTCGCGCAAGGCGCTCCCGCGGCCCTGCGCGCCTGCGCCGCAGAAGCGGACTCCGCCAAGCGTCTGGCGTGTTACGACAGGGAAATGGCGCGCCTACCGGCAGCGCCGCAGCAGGCGGCCGGCGCGAGCAAACCCGATCTCGCCGCCACCCCCGCGCCAGCGCCAACCCCGAGCGCGGCGCCAGCGCCGACCCGCGTCGCCACGCCGGCGCAGCCCCAGGGCTCCGCGTCAGCTCAGGTTGCGGACTCGGCGCCCGCGCAGGCCTCAACCTCTGTCCCGGCGCCGCAAGCTGCCGCTGCAAAGGCAGTCGACGCCGAGCCGTCCGGCGGCGAGGCTGCACCGCCTCACGGGGCGTCATCCTGGAAGAAGATCTTCAGCGGCGGCCCCGCGTGGCACCTGACGGCGCAGGTGGCGGTGCTGGACCGCTCTCCGGGTGCCATGGTCCTGCATCTAGACAACGGTCAGGTCTGGCGCCAGATCGGCCGCGCCTCCGGCGACCTCACCCTGCACGAGGGTGACAGTGTGACCATCGAGAGGCACCTGGGCTCCTACTGGCTCTCCTCCCGGTACGTCTCCAACATGCAAGTGCGGCTGGACCCGCAGACGCCGCAGTAGCCGGCACAAACTAAAGCAGGCTGGCTCCCGAAATGCCGCCGTAGACGCCGAGTCCTGCGGTCACGACTGACACGACGACGACCAGCCACGCGTATGGGCCTCGCAAGCGGTGCTCGGGCGGCAACGCCTTGAATGCCAGCAGCACCAGGAAGCCGAGCACCAGCGGCAGCATCAGCGCGTTCATGACCTCGACACCGATGTTGAGCGCTACGAGGTCCGGTACGAGATCGACGATCACCGCACCACCAATGACCGCTACGGCATAGATGCCGTAGAACCACGGCGCCTCGAGCGGATGATGCTCGAGAGAATGGCGGTAGCCCGTGACCTCGCCAAATCCCCAGGCCGATGCGAGCGACACCACGATGGCCGCCACCATCCCCGCGCCGACCGTGCCGAGTCCGAAAACCACGCGGCCCACATCCGGCCCGAGGGCGGGGACCAGCATCTTCGTGATGTCGCCTATGCTGTTGAGACTTGCAGCCGCATGCACCTTGCCGATCGTTGCCGCCGCGGCAATGAGCACCGCCGCCATGACCCCCTGCGCGATGACGGAGCCGAAAGCGGTGTCGTACTGCGCATGCCGGTAATGGCAGGGCTGCAGCTTTTTGTCGGCGACCGCGGACTGCTGATAGAAGATCATCCACGGCATGATGACCGCGCCGATGTTGGCCGCGACCAGGTAGAGATAGGCGCTGTTTCTGATCGGCATGTGCGCCAGCCCATCAGCCAGCTCCGCGCCCTGGGGATGAGCGCGCCACGCCACGAAGAAGAACGCGAGCTCGAACAGCCCGAGCGCGATCGCGACCCGCTCGACCCGCCGGTAGCTTCCGGTCAGCACGATGGCAAGCAACACCACGGTCGTGATGCTCAGGCTCACGAGGCGCGACACCCCGAACAGCTCACCGACACCCGCCACGCCGGAGAACTCCGTGATGAGGGCGCCGACGGTGGCGATTCCGAGTCCGCTGACCGACACCCAGGCCCACCTGCCGCCGAAAGTAGTACGGATGAGCTCTCCGTGTCCTTTGCCGGTGAAGATGCCGAGCCGGACGGTCAGCTCCTGCACGATATAGAGCACCGGCATCAGAATGAGCTGCAGGAGCAGCAGCCGGTAGCCCCATTGAACGCCGCTCTGCGCCGCTGTGATGATGCTGCCGACGTCAGTATCGGCCAGCATGACCACGAGTCCCGGCCCCATGACGGCCAGGAAGGTTTTCCACCCCGGGGCGGAGATCCCGGAGTGCTGCAAAATGCCCGTCGCGCGCTGGTCCACCGTGGCTACGCCCGGCCCTCAGGCTGAGGGGTCACAGATAAGAGTGATTCGCATTTGCAGATGAGCCTAGCAGCCGACGAAACCCAAATCAAGGAGCGGGGTGTGGCGACACACTGCAGCGCTGGCGCCGGGCCTGGCGGGGCCGAAACCGCAGCCGTGATCGCGCCAGCACCGTGGCCCCTGCGTGTCGAAAAGGCGCAAGGCCGTGCGGCAAGGTCCGGTAGCACCGATCTTCCCACCCGTTTCTGGAGGCCCCGATGAAGCTTTACGAGTTCGGTCCCACCCGCTCGATCCGCGCCCGCTGGATGCTGCAGGAGCTCGGCGTCGACTTCGAAGCCATCACCGTGAATCTCCAGGCGCGCGAGCACCGCCGTGCGGATTTCCTGGAGCTCAACCCGGCCGCCAAGGTGCCCGTGCTGGTGGATGGCGACCTGATCCTGAACGAATCCGTCGCGATCGTGCTTTATCTTGCCGAGAAGTACCCCGATCGCCGCTTCTTGCCCGCCGACCCGAAATCTCGCGCCGATTGCCATCGGTGGATGCTCTTTACGGTCACCGAGCTCGAGCAGCCGCTATGGCGCATCGCGCGCCACACCGCGCTGTATCCAGAGCAGGACCGCCTCCCGGCAGACGTGGTCCTCGCCGGCCGCGATTTCGCGCCCATGGCCGCGATACTGGAGAACCATATGAAGGACCGAACCTACGTAGTCGGCGACGGCGTCACCGCCGCTGATTTCGTGGTGGCATACACCCTCGATTGGGCCGGGGAGGCTCAGCTGCTCGGCGAGTGCCCGACCCTGAGCGCTTACGTCGAGCGGATGTATGAGCGGCCACGCGCTCCAAGGCGCATCGCCGAATACTTCCGGGCGATTCGCTCAGGCAACGCCAACGCCAGCGCCACCGCGATCGCGATCGCAAACGCTTGAGGACGGGCTTATCGATGACCTCCATCTGGTCATCTCGCCCGTGCTGCTGGGCCGCGGCGAGTCGCTCCTCGCCGGCATCGATTTACCGCGTCTCGGTTACCGCTGCATGCGCCGCGTGCCTGGACCCAGAGCCACCCACGTGGTGCTGGCCCGGCAATGAGGCGCTACCGGGGCTTGCGGAACTCATAGATGAACTGATCCGTATGGCCGCGGATCGAGGGATCGAACACGAGCTTGGTGTGCGGGTCGTCGTTGTTGCGCAGGACGTTGCTCTCGCCCACGAACTTGAACCCGGCGGACATGATCTCCTTCTTCGCCGCTTCGGGATCGATACGGTGCAGGGTCGAAGTGTCGCTGAACCCCGAGCCGGCGGGCGCCACATGATCCAGTACCACGAAGGTGCCGCCCGGCTTCAGTGCCTTGTAGACCGCCCGGTCGAAGTCGGCGACGTTGAGCCCCGGTATGTTGTGAAGATCGTGGTAGTTCTGGGACGTCCAGACGAGGTCCACGGGCTGGGGCACATGGAAATCCGCGACGGGCGCCTGCAGCACGGTGATGTTGTGGCCGTAATGCGGGTCAGCGGCAATCGCCTTCACGGCGACCGGCTTGCCGGGCTTCTTCGGCGGCGGGACGAACTCGTAGACACGTCCCGTGGGACCGACGACCCGGCTGAAGATCCGCGTGAAGTATCCCTCGCCCGGAAAGAGCTCCGCGATCGTCATTCCTGCATGCACCCCCGCGAACTCCATGCAATCCACGGGCTTGCGCAGGTCATCACGCTGCCGATCGGCCGCCGGCCGCGCCGGATCGGCCACCGCGGCCGTGATGGCCTTCGAGGTCCACATGGAAGCCCGTGCGGGTGCGGCACCCAGCGCGAGCGAGGCGATCAATAGTCCGGCGACGGCAAGCAGGGCTTTCATCGGTCGGTCTCCCGCGGCAGCATGGCTGACTGCCGGATTGTATAGGCGAGGCATAACATCGGCACCTTCAGTGGATCTGCGGCGTTGCCGCGACCGTGATCGGCTTGCCGGCCGCCAGTGTCGGTGCGCCGGCCGAGTAAGCCGCCTGGTTGTACGCCGCGACGTCGCCCGAGAGCAACGCATTATACGCAGCGAGCTTGACGTCCAACTCACCCTTGAGCTCCGAACCGATTGCCAGCAGCGGCGCGGTCGGCGCCTGCAAGCCCAGGCTCGCAACCGCGGATTCATCCGCCTCGAGCGCATCGTGCAGATCCGTCAGCTGGTGCAGGCTGTCCTCCGCCACCTTGTGCTGCACTTTGGGGTCATAGACGGAATCCTTGAGCTTGCCGAGCTGTTTGTCGAGCGACTTGCCGCTGGCGATCAGGGCTGCCTGCGACCTCGCATGCGCCCGCTCCGCGGGATCGATGCCGTTCGCTTCCGCCGCGACGGTCTTGCGGTAGGCACCGAGCTGCGACTGCATCTGGCTGATACGGTTCAGCATCCGATTGAGCGCATCGACTTCGGCGCGAGCGGCGAGTGCGAGCTGCAGCGAGCTCTTCTGAGCGGCGAGTGCGGGCGGCTGGTTGGGATCGCCGATGACGCGCGCGGCCGCCGTCTCGGTATGGCCCGCCACCGTTACGCTGACCGAGTAGCTTCCCGGAATCACCTCGGGTCCGTGAGGCTGCGCCCACGCAGGCGGCTTGCCCTCCAGCGGCTGCGCCTCGAAGTCGGTCGTGGTGGCCGCGTCGTAGGTCATATCCCAGACATAGCGGTTGACGCCGTATGCCGACTGCCCGTAGCGGGTCGCGACCAGGTCGCCGCCAGCGTCGCGGATCTCGATCTTCGCGGGCGTCTGATGCAGCGCCTTCTGCTGCTCGTTGGCCTGCAGCTTCTTCGGGAGGCTGTAGTCGATCACGACGCCGTCCGGCGCATTGGGTGTGACGAATGCTGGCTCTGCGCCCTCGCCGCGGCTCCACCGCTGGTACTCGACGCCGGTGCCCGGCGTGAACAGCTTGACCTGCTTCGGCAGCGCCTCAGGATCGAGCTGCGCGACGGCGGCGACATGATCCAGGAGCCAGAGGCCGCGGCCGTGGGTGGCGAGCACGAGGTCGCCGCGCACGAACTTCAGGTCGAAGACGGGCGCCGTCGGCAGGTTGGACTTCAGCTGTGTCCACCGGCCGCCGCCGTCGCGCGAGATCCAGACCCCCCGCATGGTGCCGGCCGCCAGCACCTGGGAATCGTCCGGATCGGCGCGCACGACCATCACCGAGGCGCCGGCCGGCAAGCCGCCGCCGATCGACCGCCAGCTATGTCCGTAATCGGTCGTCGCATACGCATAGGGCTTGTTGTCACTCAGCTCGTGCGCGTCGATTGCGACATAAGCCGTTCCCGCGTCCGTCGGCGAGACGTCGATCTGGTACACGCGCGCCCAGGCCGGGGCGTGCGGCGGCGTCACCTTGCTCCAGGTGTTGCCGCCATCGCGCGTGACATGCACGAGTCCATCGTCGCTGCCGGTCCAGATGACACGCGGATCGCTCTGCGCGACCTGCACCGACAGGAGGGTGTCGTAGGTCTCCGCACCGGAGATATCGTAGTGGATCGGTCCGCCGGGGAGCTGTTGCTTGGATTTGTCGTTGCGCGTCAAGTCGGGGCTGATGGTCTTCCAGTTCAGGCCGCCGTCGGTCGACTGGAGCAACACCGAGCCGCCGATGTAGACCGTCTTCGCATCATGCGGATCGACTGCGATCGGCGGCGTCCAGTTGAAGCGGATCTTCTGCTGCGAGGGCGGCAGATCGTCGACGAACCCCGGGCCGTGCAGGTACGGCATGATGAACAGCGACTGCTTGGTCTTGCGGTCGAACTGCGCGATGGAGCCGTCCTCGGCGTCCGCGTAGATGATGTTGGAGTCTGACGGCGCGGGCACGGTGTACTCGCCGTCGCCCCCTATCACAGTGAACCAGTCCTGGCCGGAAACCACGCTGTCGGCAAGCGTGGAAGAGGGTCCGCACCAGCCGCTATTGTCCTGGAGGCCGGTGCACAGTGTATAGGGAGTGCGGCTGTCGGCCGCAACCATGTAGGTCTGCTCGATCGGCAGCCCATCGAGGAAGCGCCAGCTCTTGCCGCCGTCCTGCGAGAGGTAAGCGCCGCCGTCGTTGCCCTGGATCATGCGCTTGGGATTGGCGGGGTCGATCCACATGGCGTGATGATCGACGTGCACCGGCTCATCGATCACATGGGCCGTCTTGCCGCCATCGTCGGATTCGGCAAGCTGGAAACCCAGGAAGTAGACGCGGTCGGAATCGTCGGGCGCGACCGCGAGCGTCGTGAAATAGAATCCGCGGACGTTGTAGGCGTGATTGTCCGAGACCTGGTGCCAGTGATCGCCCAGATCGCCGGTGGCGAACAACGACCCCTTGCCCATCGGCGCCTCGAGCAACGCGTACACGCGCTCAGGATCGCTCGGCGCAATGGCCAGTCCGATGCGGCCGATGGTGCCGGTCGGCAAACCTTCGCGCAGCCGCTTCCAGGTCTCGCCGCCATCGGTCGAGCGCCAGACCCCCGAGCCGGGGCCGCCATCATGCAGTGTCCACGGCCGCCGGTCCGCCTGCCAGGTGGCGGCGAAGAGCACCTGTCCGTTGTCAGGCTGCATCGCGACATCGATCGCGCCGGTATGATCGTCGACGTACAGCGACTTGCGCCAGGTCTTGCCGCCGTCGGTCGTCACGTACACGCCGCGGTCCGGGTTCGGACCCCATTCCTGGCCGAGCGCGGCGACCACCACGTGCTCGGGGTCGTGCGGATCGATGACGATGCGGCCGATCTGGCCGACGCTCTTCAGCCCCATCGACCGCCAGGTCTTGCCCGCGTCCGTTGACAGGTAGACGCCGGCACCGGGGATCACGTCGTTGCGGATGTTCGCCTCGCCGGTGCCCACCCACACCAGGTTGGGGTTCGATCGCGCGATGGCGATGGCGCCGATCGAGCTGGTCGAGGCGTGGTTGAAGATCGGCTTGAAGTTCAAGCCGCCGTCGGTCGTTTCGAATACACCGCCGCCCGCGGCGCCGATGTAGTAGACCTGCGGGTTACCGGGAACGCCGGCCACGGCGGTCACGCGGCCGCCGGCGATCGCCGGGCCGAGATTGCGGAATTTCAGCTGCGCGAAGACATCCGTGGACTCGTCCGCCGCCGGCTTGGCGGTTGCGGGCGCCGCGAAAGCGAGCGGTGCCATGCAACTCGCAGACAGGAGTACGGCAGCGGCTCTGATCAGAAGGGAATGTCGCGTCATCGTCCGACTCCTGCAGTCGCGCCGGAACGTAACTCACGGCGCGTTATACTGGAGTGCGGACGGTACCGATGCGCAGCGCCGGACGCAACCTTATCCTGAGCCTGGCGACCCAAGGGTCAACGACTCATCGTACGCCGCTGACGCTTGGTCGCAATTACCCCGCCCGGAAGAAACCATGTCACTGATCCGTGGGCTCATCGACCGGCTGCTGCTCGCCTGTGCGATCGTCGCGGGCGGGCTCGTCCCGGGATTCATCGCGCAGTACCGCCAGCGGCTGGGCGGGCGGCTGGACCAGGCGCGGCTCGACCTCGCGCCCTGGCAGAAGATTGCGGATCAGTACTTCCGCGGAGATCTGGGCAAGCTGATCCAGTATCACGTCGCGAGCAAGGATCCGACCTTCCATGCCGAGGGCGGCGCCATCCAGGCGCTGGTTGCCAGTGTGCAGCACCTGCAGTTCGAGGCGGCGGCTCTGCACGGCAACGTGTTCCAGCAGGCGGTCTACCTGGCGCTACACGGGGATCCTGGCCTGGCGCGGGCGACGCTCGGCAGCTGGGTGCCTACCTTCGGACTCTCCGCCGACGCGATCGTGTTTGCGTTGGTCTTCGCCGTCTGCGTGTGGGTGGTCTTTCAGACGTCGTGGTCGGTCACCGCCGCCAGCGGCCGGCACATCGCCGGCCGCTTGAGGCGGTCCCAACCGGTGACGCCGAAAAGGCCCTCGATCAGTCGCTGATCGCGACCGCCGGCGAGGGCTAATGGATCTCCGGCGCGTCGGCGACGGCGATCGGCTTACCGGCTGCTAACGTCGGCGCCCCCGCCCCATAGGCAGCCTGGTTGTAAGCCGCGACGTCGCCTGAAAGCAGCGAGTTATACGCAGCCACCTTGGAGTCGAGCTCACCCTTCAACTCAGCCGCCATGGCAAGCATCGGTGCGGACGGCGGCTGGTCACCGAGCCGTGCGAACCCGGAGGCATTCCTCTCCAGCGAGCCCTGCAGATCCGCCAGTTCGTGCAGGCTGTCCTCCATTGCCGTGTGCTGCACTTTGGGCTCGTAGACGGAGTCCTTGAGCTTCCCCAGCTCCTTGCCGAGCGCATCGGCGCGGGCGCGAAGCGGCGCCTGCGATTTCGCGAGCTCGCGCTCGGAAGCGTCGATGCTGTTCGCTTCCGTCGCGACACTCTTGCGATAGTCACTGAGCTGCGACTGCAGCGTGCTGATGCGGTCCAGCATTCTGTTGAGCGCATCCATCTGCGCGCGGGCCTCCAAGGCGAGCTGCAGCGAGCGCCTTTGAATGTCGAGCGCGGGCGGGTGATTGGGGTCTCCGATCACCTGCGCGCTTGCCGTCTCGGTATGGCCATCGGCCGTTAGGCTGACTGTGTACGTTCCCGGCAACACCTGGGGACCACCGCGCCGCTCGAAGACAGGGCGCTTTCCCTCCAGCGCCGGCTTCTCGAAATCGAGGCGGGTGGGAGAGTCATAGGTCATGTCCCAGACGAATCGGTTGACACCGTATTGCGCCTCGCCATAGCGCCTCGCGATCAGCTCGCCGCTGCCATCGCGGATCTCGATCTTCACCGGCGTCTGATGCAGCGCCTTCTGCTGCTTGTCGGTCTCCAGCTTCTTCGGCAGGCTGTAGTCGATCACGACGCCGCCCGGTGCGTCGGGCGTAACGAACGACGGCTCCGCGCCCTCGCCTCGCTCCCAGCGGCGGTATTCGATACCGGCGCGCGGCGTGAACAGCTTGACCTGCTTCGGCAGCACCGCGGGATCGAGCTGCGCGACAGCGGCGAAATGATCCAGGACCCAGAGGCCGCGGCCGTGAGTCGCGAGCACGAGGTCCCCGCGCACGAACTTCAGATCGAAGACCGGCATCGTCGGCAGGTTGGACTGCAGCTGCGCCCACCGCCCACCGCCGTCCCGCGACACCCAGACTCCCCGCATGGTGCCGGCCACCAGTACCTGGCTGTCGTCCGGATCGGCACGCACGACCATCACCGAGCCATCCGCGGGCAAGCCGCCGCCGATCGACCGCCAGCTATGTCCGTAATTCGACGTCGCGTAGGCATAGGGCTTGTTGTCGCTGGACTGGTGCGCGTCGAAAGCGACGTAGGCCGTACCGGGGTCCGACGGCGAGACATCGATCTGGTAGACACGCGCCCATGCCGGAGCACGCGCAGGCGTCACCTTGCTCCAGGTGTTGCCGCCGTCGCGCGTGACGGACACGAGTCCATCGTCGCTGCCGACCCAGATCACGCTCGGGTCGCTCTGCGCCACCTGGATCGAGATGATGGTGTCGTAGGTCTCCGCGCCGGAGATGTCGTAATGAATCGGACCGCCCGAGAGCTGCTGCTTCGACCTGTCGTTACGAGTCAGGTCGGGACTGATCGTCTTCCAGTTGCGGCCTCCATCGGCGGACTTCAGCAGCACGTTGCCGCCGAGATAGACCGTATTCACATCGCGCGGATCCACGGCGATCGGCGAAGTCCAGTTGAAGCGGATCTTCTGCGCGTAGGTAGGCAGATCATCGACGTATGCGGGGCCGTGCAGGTAAGGCAAGCCGAAGATCGACTCGTGAGTCTTGAGATCGAGCCGCCTGATCGCGCCATCCTGGGAATCCGCGTAGATGATGTTCGGGTCTGATGGCGTGGGCACGGCGTATTGGCCGTCGCCACCCGCCACCGTGAACCAGTCCTGGCCGGAGACGACATCGTCGTAGAGCACGGAGGAGGGTCCACACCAGCCGCTGTTGTCCTGAAGGCCGGTGCAGAGGTCGTATGGACTGCGGCTATCCGCCGCAACCATGTAGGTCTGCTCGATGGCCATGCCATCGAGGAAGCGCCAGCTCTTACCGCCGTCCAACGAGAGAAAGGCGCCGCCGTCATTGCCCTGGATCATGCGCTTCGGATTGCCGGGATCGATCCACATGGCATGATGATCGACGTGCACATCGGCATCGATGACGTGTGCCGTCTTGCCGCCATCATCGGATTCAGCGAGCTGAAACCCCAGGAAGTAGATGCGGTCAGAATCATTCGGCGCGACCTCGAGCGTCGTGAAGTAGAACCCGCGGACGTTGTAGGCGTGATTGTCGGAGACCTGATGCCAGTGGTCGCCGAGGTCATCGGTGGCGAACAGCGCCCCCTTGCCGACCGCCGTTTCGAGCAGCGCATAGACGCGCTCGGGATCGCTCGGGGCGATGGCCAATCCGATGCGGCCGACGGTGGCCATCGGCAGTCCCTCGCGCATCCGCTTCCAGGTCTCGCCGCCGTCAGTCGAGCGCCAGACTCCCGAGCCCGGACCGCCGTCATGAAGTGACCACGCCGTGCGCCCAGCCTGCCACGTTGCGGCGAAGAGCACCTGGCCGTTGCCGGGCTGCATCGCGACGTCGATCGCACCTGTCTGGTCATCGACGTAGAGCGACTTACGCCAGCTCTTGCCGCCGTCGGTCGTCACGTACACGCCGCGGTCCGGATTCGGACCCCATGCGTGTCCGAGTGCCGCGACAACTACGTGATTGGGATCATGCGGATCGATGGCGATGCGGCCGATCTGGCCTACGGTCTGCAGACCCATTGATCGCCAGGTCTTGCCAGCGTCCGTGGACAGGTAAACACCCGCGCCCGGGAGCACATCGTTGCGGATGTTCGCCTCGCCAGTGCCCACCCAGACGAGGTCGGGATTGGACGCCGCAACCGCTACTGCGCCGATCGAGCTCGTCACTTCGTGATCGAAGATCGGCTTCCAGTTCAAGCCGCCGTCGACGGTCTCGAACACGCCGCCACCGGCCGAGCCGACGTAGTAGACCAGCGGATCGCCAGTGACGCCGGCTACGGCTGTCACCCTACCGCCGGCGATCGCCGGGCCGAGGTTGCGGAATTTGAGGTGCGCGAAGACGTCCTTGGGCTTCTCCGCCGGCGGCTTGGCGGCCGCCAGAGAGGCCGTCAGTGCACCACTCACGACGAGCAGCACGGCAGCTGCTTTTGTCAGAAAGGAATGTCGGCTCATCGTCGCTCCCCTGTGACGCCGGAGCACAGTGACTCGCGGCGAGCTGCACTGGAGAGTCGAACGCTACTGATGCGAGGCGGGGGCCGCAACCGCGCCAATCGCACGCCGATGACGCTTGGTCGCAATCAGCGCGCGAGGTCGAAAGAACAAGGCCGGTGAGAGCTTGCGCTCGCACCGGCCCGTTCAATATCGCGGAAGTGCGCGGTTTTATCCGCCCGCCGCGCTCTCCGACTCCTCGCTGACTCCTCCGCCCGACTCCTCTGCGTCCGGCATGCCGCCGCCGACGTCCATGAAGCTGCGGCGCTCGACGCCATCGGTCTTCTTGCGGCGTGAAGCATGCGCCGCGAAGCCCGTGCCCGCCGGGATGAGCCGGCCGACGATGACGTTCTCCTTGAGGCCACGCAGATCGTCCTTGAGGCCGCGGACCGCCGCCTCCGTGAGGACGCGCGTGGTCTCCTGGAACGAGGCCGCGGAGATGAACGACTCCGTAGCGAGGGAGGCCTTGGTGATACCGAGCAGCACCGGCTGCAGGGCGGCCAATTGCTTGCCGTCCTGCTGCGCGCGATCGTTGATGTCGAGCGCGCGCGCCCGATCGAGCTGCTCGCCGCGCAGGAGAGTGGTCTCGCCCGCGGCCTGCACCTCGGTCTTGCGCAGCATCTGGCGGATGATTACCTCGATGTGCTTGTCGTTGATCTTCACGCCCTGCAGGCGGTAGACGTCCTGGATCTCGCGCACGAGGTAGTTGGCCAGCGCCTCGACGCCCTGCAGGCGCAGGATGTCGTGCGGGTTCGGCTCGCCGTCGGCGATCACCTCGCCGCTCTCGACCGTCTCGCCCTCGAAGACGTTGAGCTGCCGCCACTTCGGGATCAGCTCCTCGTACTTCTCGCCGTCATCACTGGTGATGATGAGGCGTCGCTTGCCCTTGGTCTCCTTGCCGAAGCTGACGGTGCCCGACTTCTCCGCGAGTATGGCCGGGTCCTTGGGCTTGCGGGCCTCGAACAGATCCGCCACGCGCGGCAGACCGCCGGTGATGTCGCGGGTCTTCGACGACTCCTGCGGGATGCGGGCGATGACATCGCCCACCGACACCCGCGCCCCGTCCTCCAGCGCGACGAGCGCGCCCGAGGGGAGCGAGTACACCGCCGGTATCTCCGTGTTGGCGAAGGTCACTTCCTTGCCCTTGTTGCTGACCAGCTTGATGGTCGCGCGCACGTCCTTGCCGCCGCGCTGCTTGGTGTCGAGCACCACGGTGCTGGAGAGGCCCGTGACCTCGTCCACCTGCGTCGTGACGGTGAGGCCGTCGATGAAGTCCTGGAACTTCACCAGGCCGGCCACTTCCGTGATCACCGCGTGGGTGTGCGGATCCCAGGTCGCCACGACCTGGCCGCCCGCCACTTGGTCGTTTTCCTTGACGCTGATCATCGCGCCGTACGGAATCTTGTAGCGCTCGCGCTCGCGGCCGAAGTCATCCACCACCCCGATCTCGCCGGAGCGCGACACGGCCACCAGGTGACCCTTCTCGTGCTGCACGGTCTTGATGTGATGGAAGCGGATGAGGCCCTTGTTGCGCACCTCCACGCTGCTCGCCGCCGCGGCCCGGGACGCCGCGCCGCCGATATGGAAGGTCCGCATCGTGAGCTGCGTGCCCGGCTCGCCGATCGACTGCGCGGCGATGACACCCACCGCCTCGCCGATACTGATGATGCGGCCGCGGCCAAGATCACGCCCGTAGCACTGGGCGCACACGCCGTAGCGCGTCTGGCACGTGATCGGCGACCGGACCTTGATCTGATCCACGCCTTCTTGCTCCAGCCCCCGCACCAGCTTCTCATCGAGCAGGGTTCCCGTGGGGATGAACACATCGTCGCTGCCCGGCTTGAGGATGTCCTCAGCCAGCACGCGTCCGAGCACACGCTCACCGAGCGCCTCCACAACATCACCGCCCTCGACGAGCGGAGTCATGGTGACGCCGTTGGAGGTTCCGCAGTCGGGCTCCGTCACGACGAGGTCCTGCGCAACGTCCACCAGCCGCCGGGTCAGATAGCCGGAGTTGGCCGTCTTCAGCGCGGTGTCGGCCAGACCTTTGCGGGCGCCGTGCGTCGAGATGAAGTACTGCAGAACGTTGAGGCCTTCACGGAAGTTGGCCGTGATCGGGGTCTCGATGATCGATCCGTCGGGCTTCGCCATGAGGCCTCGCATGCCCGCGAGCTGACGGATCTGCGCAGCGGAGCCGCGGGCTCCGGAGTCGGCCATCATGAAGATGGAGTTGAAGGACTTCTGCCGAGCGGGCTGACCCTTCGCGTCCGTGACCTCCTCGCTGCCGAGTTTCTCCATCATCGCCTTTGCCACCTGGTCGTTAGCGCGCGACCAGATATCGACCACCTTGTTGTAGCGCTCGCCGTTGGTCACCAGACCGGAGGCGTACTGGTCCTGGATCTCCTTCACTTCGTGATCGGCGCTGGCGACGATGCGCGTTTTCTGCTCCGGAATCACGATGTCATCGATGCCGAAGGACACCCCCGCGCGCGTGGCGTAGTGGAAGCCCGTGTACATCAGCTGGTCGGCGAAGATGACCGTCTCCTTCTGCCCCAACGTGCGATAGCACGCGTTGATGGTCGCGGAGATCAACTTCTTGGTCATGTCCTGGTTGATGAGATCGAAGGACAGGCCCCTCGGCAGGATCTCGAACAGCAGCGCGCGGCCGACGGTGGTACTCACGACCCGGCGCTTCTCCTCGAACTCGCCGCCGGCGACGCGCAGCGTCTCGCGGATGCGCACGCGCACCTTAGCCTGCAGATCCACCATACGGCTCTCATACGCGCGATGCACCTCGTGGATATCCGAGAAGCACATGCCTTCGCCGCGGGCCCCCACACGCTCACGGGTCATGTAATAGAGCCCGAGCACCACGTCCTGCGACGGCACGATGATCGGGTCGCCGTTCGCAGGCAGGAGGATGTTGTTGGACGACATCATCAGCGCACGCGCCTCGAGCTGGGCCTCGAGAGACAGCGGCACGTGCACGGCCATCTGATCGCCGTCGAAGTCCGCGTTGAAGGCGGTGCAGACCAGCGGATGCAGCTGGATCGCCTTGCCCTCGACGAGCTGCGGCTCGAAAGCCTGGATGCCGAGGCGGTGCAGCGTCGGCGCGCGGTTGAGCAGGACGGGATGCTCGCGGATCACTTCCTCGAGGATGTCCCACACCTCCGGTCCCTCGCGCTCCACCAGGCGCTTGGCGGCCTTGATGGTCGACGCTTCGCCACGCAGCTGCAGCTTCTGGAAGATGAAGGGCTTGAAGAGCTCGAGCGCCATCTTCTTCGGCAGGCCGCACTGGTGCAGGCGCAGCTGCGGGCCGACCACGATGACCGAGCGGCCGGAGTAGTCGACGCGCTTGCCGAGCAGGTTCTGCCGGAAACGGCCCTGCTTGCCCTTGATCATGTCGGCGAGCGACTTCAGCGGCCGCTTGTTGGTGCCGGTGATCGCCCGGCCGCGGCGGCCGTTGTCGAGCAGCGCATCCACCGCCTCCTGCAGCATGCGCTTCTCGTTGCGCACGATGATGTCGGGCGCGTTGAGCTCGAGCAGGCGGCGCAGGCGGTTGTTGCGGTTGATGACGCGACGATAGAGGTCATTCAAGTCGGACGTCGCGAACCGGCCGCCATCGAGCGGCACCAAAGGACGCAGGTCCGGCGGCAGCACCGGCAGGACGGTCAGGACCATCCACTCCGGCTTGTTGCCCGACTCGATGAAGGACTCGATCAGCTTCAGGCGCTTGGACAAGCGCTTGAGCTTGGTCTCGGACGAGGTGCCGGCCATCTCCTCCCGCACCTTGCCGATCTCGGCCTGCAGGTCGATGGTGCGCAGCAGCTCGTACACGGCCTCGGCGCCCATGCGGGCGTCGAACTCATCGCCGTGCTCCTCGATCGCCTCGAGATACATCTCGTCGGTGAGGAGCTGGCCGCGCTGCAGCGGCGTCATGCCCGGATCGATGACGACGAACGCCTCGAAGTAGAGCACCCGCTCGATCTCGCGCAGCGTCATGTCGAGCATGAGGCCGATGCGTGACGGCAGCGACTTCAGGAACCAGATATGGGCGGTCGGGCTGGCGAGCTCGATGTGGCCCATGCGCTCGCGGCGCACCTTCGACTGCGTAACCTCGACGCCGCACTTCTCGCAGACGACGCCGCGATGCTTGAGGCGCTTGTACTTGCCGCAAAGGCACTCGTAGTCCTTCACGGGGCCGAAGATCTTGGCGCAGAAGAGTCCGTCGCGCTCCGGCTTGAACGTGCGGTAGTTGATGGTCTCCGGCTTCTTCACCTCGCCATAGGACCAGGCGCGGATCATCTCCGGCGAGGCGAGCCCGATCTTGATCGAATCGAACTGCTCGACCGGAGCGTGCTGCTTGAAAAGCTTCAATAAATCTTTCATCTGTTCCCCTTGGCGTTTAAGCCAATCAGGACAAAAATCATCATCAATCCTGCTCCAGCTCCATGTTGATGCCGAGCGATCTGATCTCCTTGACGAGCACGTTGAAGGACTCCGGCATACCGGCATCCATCTGGTGATTGCCGTCCACGATGTTCTTGTACATCTTGGTGCGGCCGTTCACGTCGTCGGACTTGACCGTCAGCATCTCCTGCAGCGTGTAGGAAGCGCCGTACGCCTCCAGCGCCCAGACTTCCATCTCGCCGAAGCGCTGGCCGCCGAACTGCGCCTTGCCGCCCAGCGGCTGCTGGGTGACGAGGCTGTACGGACCAGTGGAGCGCGCGTGCATCTTGTCGTCGACCAGATGGTTGAGCTTCAGCATGTACATGTAGCCCACGGTCACCGAACGCTCGAAGCGCTCGCCGGTGCGACCGTCGTACAGGTACGTCTGACCGCTCGTCGGCAGATCGGCCAGCTCCAGCATTCGCTTGATCTCCCTCTCGCTGGCGCCGTCGAACACCGGCGTCGCCATCGGCACGCCGTTCGACAGGTTGCGCGCAAGCTGCTTGAGCTCCGTGTCGTCCAGTGTGTCGATCTCCTCACGCTGGCCGCCGGTCTCGTTGTAGATCTGTTTGATGAACGAGCGCAGATCGGCTTCCGCCGCCTGAGCCTCGAGCATCCGCCCGATCTTCAGGCCGACGCCTTTCGCCGCCCAGCCGAGGTGCGTCTCCAGCACCTGACCGACGTTCATACGCGAGGGCACGCCCAGCGGATTCAGCACGATGTCGACCGGCGTACCGTCCTCCAGGTACGGCATGTCCTCCACCGGAACGATGGTGGAAATGACGCCCTTGTTGCCGTGGCGACCGGCCATCTTGTCGCCCGGCTGCACGCGGCGCTTCACCGCCAGGTACACCTTCACCATCTTGAGCACGCCCGGGGCGAGATCGTCGCCGGCCGTGATCTTGGCCTTCTTGTCCTCCAGGCGCTTCTCGAACGCCTTGCGCTGCAGGGTGACGCGCTCGGACGCCTGCTCCAGCTGCGAGTTGGCATCCTCGTCCTCGAGGCGGATCTCGAACCACTCCTCACGCGGCAGCTCGTCCAGGTACTCCGCGGCGATCTTGGTGCCGGCCTTGAGCTTGCGCGGGCCGCCGGCGGCGCTCTGTCCGACCAGCATGCCGCGCACGCGGTGGAACAGGTCTTCCTCCAGGATGCGCTGCTGATCGGCGAAGTCCTTGCGGACGCGCTCGATCTCCGCCTTCTCGATCGACAGCGCGCGAGCGTCCTTCTCCACGCCGTCGCGTGTGAAGACGCGGACGTCGATCACAGTGCCGTCCATGCCGGGCGGGACGCGCAGACTGGTGTCCTTCACGTCCGAAGCCTTCTCGCCGAAGATGGCGCGCAGCAGCTTCTCTTCCGGCGTCAGCTGTGTCTCCCCCTTCGGGGTGACCTTGCCGACCAGGATGTCGCCGGCCTTGACCTCGGCGCCGATGAAAGCGATACCCGCCTCATCGAGCTTGGCGAGGGCGGCGTCGCCGACGTTCGGGATGTCGGCGGTGATCTCCTCCGGTCCGAGCTTGGTGTCGCGGGCGACGCAGGTCAGCTCCTCGATGTGGATGGTCGTGAAGCGGTCTTCCTGCACCACGCGCTCGGAAATGAGGATGGAGTCCTCGAAGTTGTAGCCGTTCCAGGGCATGAATGCGACCAGCAGGTTCTGGCCGAGCGCCAGCTCGCCCAGGTGCGTCGAAGGACCATCGGCGAGGACGTCGCCGCGCGCGATGGTGTCGCCCGCATTGACCAGCGGACGCTGGTTGATGCAGGTGTTCTGGTTGGAGCGGGTGTACTTGGTGAGGGTGTAGATGTCCACACCCGGCTCACCGGCGATGGTCTCCTCGTCGTTGACCCGCACCACGATGCGCGAGGCATCGACGGAGTCCACGTTGCCGCCGCGCCGAGCCACGACGGTCACGCCGGAGTCGATCGCGACGGGCCGCTCCATGCCGGTCCCGACGAGCGGCGTCTCGGAGCGCAGAGTCGGCACCGCCTGCCGCTGCATGTTCGAGCCCATGAGGGCGCGGTTGGCGTCGTCGTGCTCCAGGAACGGGATCAGCGATGCCGCCACCGACACGATCTGCTTCGGGCTCACGTCCATGTAGTTGATGCGGTCCCGCGGCATGAGCGTGAACTCATTCTGGAAGCGGCACGACACCAGCTCGTCCTGCAGCTCGCCCTTCGGGCCGAGGCTCGCGTTCGCCTGGGCAATGGCGAAGTCGCCCTCCTCGATGGCCGAGAGGTAATCGATCCTGTCCGTCACGGCGCCGTTGTCGACCCGCCGGTACGGCGTCTCGAGGAAGCCGTACTGGTTGGTGCGGGCATAGACCGCCAGCGAGTTGATGAGACCGATGTTCGGACCTTCCGGGGTCTCGATCGGACACACGCGGCCGTAGTGGGTCGGATGCACGTCGCGCACCTCGAACCCCGCGCGCTCGCGCGTGAGTCCGCCGGGGCCCAGGGCCGAGACGCGGCGCTTGTGGGTCACCTCGGACAGCGGATTGTTCTGGTCCATGAACTGCGACAGCTGCGAGGAGCCGAAGAACTCCTTCACCGCCGCCGCCACGGGCTTGGCGTTGATCATTTCCTGCGGCATCAGCGGCTCGGTCTCCGCGATGGTCAGGCGCTCCTTCACCGCGCGCTCGACGCGCACGAGTCCGACGCGGAAGGCGTTCTCCGCCATCTCGCCGACGCTGCGCACGCGACGGTTGCCCAGATGGTCGATGTCATCCACCTGGCCGTTGCCGTTGCGGATGTCGATCAGGACCTTCAGCACGTCGATGATGTCGGAGCCGTCGCCGAACTTCTCGACCATGCGCTTCGAGGCCTCGTCCGTGCGGCCGCCGAAGTATTTGTGGTCATAGAGGATGCCCGAGCCGGTGATCTCCTGACGGCCGACGCGGCGGTTGAACTTCATGCGGCCGACCGCCGACAGGTCATACCGCTCGCCATTGAAGAATAGATTGGCGAACAGGTTCTCGGCCGCATCCTTGGTCGGCGGCTCGCCCGGGCGCATCATGCGATAGATCTCGACCAGCGCCTCGAGGCGAGTCTTGGTCGGATCGATGCGCAGGGTGTCCGAAATGTACGGGCCGCGGTCGAGATCGTTCACGTAGAGCGTCTGGATCTCGGCGATGCCGGCCTCGATCAGCTTCTCCACGGAAGCGGCGGTCAATACCTCGTTGGCCTTGGCGAGGATCTCGCCGGTATCGGTGTTGACCACGTCCTGCGAGAGGATCTTGCCGTAGACGTATTCCCGCGGCACGCGCAGACGCGTCACCTTGGCGTCCTCGAGCTGGCGCACGTGACGCGCCGTGATCCGGCGGCCTTCCTCCACGATCACCTTGTCGCCGACGCGAATTTCGAATGTGGCCGTCTCGCCGCGCAGCCGCTGCGGCACGAGCTGCAGCGCAACTTCCTCGCGGCCGATATAGAAGGTATTGGTGTCGAAGAACGTGGCCAGGATGTTGGCCTCGTTCATGCCGAGGGCGCGCAGGATGATGGTGACCGGGAGCTTGCGCCGCCGGTCGATGCGCGCGAACACGCAGTCCTTGGGGTCGAACTCGAAGTCGAGCCAGGAGCCGCGGTAGGGAATGATGCGGGCGGAGAAGAGGAGCTTGCCCGAGGAATGCGTCTTGCCGCGGTCGTGATCGAAGAACACGCCCGGCGAGCGGTGCAGCTGGGAGACGATCACCCGCTCCGTGCCGTTGATGATGAAGGTGCCGTTGTCGGTCATGAGCGGCAGCTCGCCGAGGTAGACCTCCTGCTCGCGCACGTCCTTGACCGGCTTCTTGGCGCCGGCAGCCTCCTTGTCGAGCACGATCAGGCGTACCTTGACGCGCAGGGGCGCGGCATAGGTCAGCCCGCGCAGCTGACACTCCTTGACGTCGAATACCGGCTCGCCGAGCCGGTAGCTCACGTACTCGAGCGAAGCGTTGCCGGAGTAGCTCGTGATCGGAAAGACGCTCCTGAAGGCAGCGTGCAGCCCCACGCTATCGCGCGCGTCCTCGGGCTTTTCAGCCTGCAGGAACGAGCGATACGAGTCGAGCTGGATGGCGAGCAGGTAAGGCGTGTCCAGGATGCTCGACTGCTTGCCGAAGCTCTTGCGGATGCGCTTCTTCTCGGTGAAGGAATAGGCCATCGGGGGTTCACCTCAGAACGGAAAAAAGGGCTTCCCAGCCCGGTACACAGGGCCCGCGCCGAAGCGCGAGCCCTGCTTGGTCCTGGCGCAGCGCAGGACGGAGATCAAAACTACTTGATCTCCACTTTTGCGCCGGCGTCCTCGAGCTTCTTCTTGATGGTGTCGGAGTCGGCCTTGGAGACGGCCTCCTTGACGGTCGAGGGCACGCCCTCGACGAGGTCCTTCGCCTCCTTCAGGCCGAGGCCGGTGATCTCGCGGATCACCTTGATCACGGTCACCTTCTTGTCGGCGGGGTATTCCTTGAGGAGGACGGTGAACTCCGTCTTCTCCTCCACGGGAGCCGCGGCGGCAGCGCCGCCCGCACCCGGTCCCGCGGCCACGGCGACGGGCGCCGCGGCGGTGACGCCGAACTTCTTCTCCATGTCGGAGATGAGCTCGACGACCTCCATCAGGGTCATCTTGGAAATTGAATCGAGGATTTCGTCTTTGCTGACAGCCATGTTGGGTCTCCGCAAATTATTTCAAGACAAGTCGGCTAGGCGGCGGTCTGCTGCTTCTGGTCGCGTACCGCGGCCAGAGTGCGGGCGAGCTTGGCCGGCGGCTCTGCAAGCGTGGCGACGAACTTCTGGATCGGTGCCTTGAGCACCCCCAGCAGTATCGACAACGCCTGCTCGCGCGTCGGCAGGCTGGCGACTTTCTCCAGGTCCCCGCCGGGCAGCACCTGCCCGCCGAGCGACACCAGAGTCGCCACCAGCTTCTCGTTCGCCTTCGCGAAGTCCTTCACCAGGCGCGCGGCGGCGCCGGGATCGTCCTTCGAGAACGCGAGCACGAGCGGGCCCTTGAGCTTCGGTCCCACCGCCTCGAACGAGGTGCCGACGAACGCCTTGCGCGCCAGCGTGTTCTTGACCACACGCATGTACACGCCCTGCGCCCGAGCCTTGGAACGAAGCTCCGTCATCTGCCCAACGGTGAGCCCGCGGTATTCCGCGGCCACGACCGACTGGGCTTTGGCGGCCACTTCGGCCACTTCGGCCACCAGCGCCTTCTTGTCTTCCAGGTTGAGTGCCATTCCTTCTCTCCTCTCGGGTGAGAAGATCACGGTTACGAATGAAGCCGCCGGTCTTCCCGGTGGGCTTCGCCATGGCGACCTTCTCGCCTCGAGCAGGAGCCTCGATGCGATAGCGGTTCACCATCTGCGCGGGCGGTCATTAAGAGGGCAGTCCCCTCGCCTGCGGTCTTCGATGATGGCCGCGACCCCTTCGGGGTCGCGGCCCGCACCTCTGATTCAAAAAACCTCTACAAACTGCCCTGATCGATCACCACGCCTGGACCCATGGTCGAGGACAGGGTGACACGCTTCAGGTACTGGCCCTTGGACGAGGCGGGCTTCGCCTTCTGCAGGTCGGCGATGAGCGCGGCAAGGTTCTCTTTGAGCTTGCCGGCCTCGAAGCTGGCCTTGCCGATCGTGCAGTGCACGATCCCGGCCTTGTCGACCCGGTAGGTCACCTGGCCGGCCTTGGCGTTCTTGACCGCGGTGGCCACATCGGGCGTCACCGTGCCGACCTTCGGGTTCGGCATCAGGCCGCGCGGACCCAGGATCTGGCCGAGCTGGCCGACGATGCGCATGGCGTCGGGGCTGGCGATGACGCGATCGAAATTGATCTCGCCCGCCTTGACCTTCGCCGCCAGGTCCTCGAGTCCGACGATGTCGGCGCCCGCGGCCTTGGCGATCTCCTGATTCTTGCCCGAGGTGAACACGGCCACGCGCACGGTCTTGCCCGTGCCGTTCGGCATGACCGTCGAGCCGCGCACCTGCTGATCGGACTTGCTGGCGTCGATGCCGAGATTCACGGCGGCGTCGACGGTCTCGTCGAACTTCGCCTTGGCGAACTCCTTGACGAGCTGCAGCGCCTCATCGATCGGGAACTGCTTGCCGGGAGGAAGCTTGTCCTGCCACGCCTTCATGCGCTTCGCGATTGCCATGATCAGAGCCCCTCCACGTCGACGCCCATGCTGCGTGCACTGCCGGCGATGGTGCGCACGGCGGCCTCGAGATCCGCGGCCGTGAGGTCCGGCTGCTTCGTCTTCGCGATCTCCTCGAGCTGCTTGCGGCTGATCTTGCCCACCTTGGCGGTGTTGGGCGTGCCGCTGCCCTTCTCGATGCCGATCGCCTTGCGGATCAGCACGGACGCGGGCGGCGTCTTCATGATGAAGGTGAAGCTGCGGTCGCTGTAGACCGTGATCACCACCGGGATCGGCAGGCCCTTCTCCACCTTCTGGGTCTGCGCATTGAACTGCTTGCAGAACTCCATGATGTTCACGCCCTGCTGGCCGAGCGCCGGCCCGATCGGGGGTGACGGGTTGGCGGCGCCCGCTGGCACCTGCAGCTTGATGTAGCCGTTTACCTTCTTAGCCATTCATCTCTCCTCGGGTGCAAACGCCGTGAGGCTCCCCGAAAGGGTTATGTGAAAAACTCAGGCCTTCTCGACCTGCGAGAAATCCAGCTCCACGGGCGTCGAGCGCCCGAGGATCTGCACCGCCACCTGCAGGCGGTTCTTCTCGTAATTGACGCTCTCGACGACTCCGTTGAAGTCGTTGAACGGTCCGTCGACGACGCGCACCACCTCGCCCGGCTCGAAGAGCACCTTCGGCCGCGGCTTGTCGGCGCCCTCCTCGACCCGGCGCAGAATCTGGTTGGCCTCACGATCGGTGATCGGGGCCGGCTTCTCCGGCGTGCCACCGATGAAGCCGAGGACCTTCGGCACGTCGCGCACCAGATGCCAGGTGTCCTCGTCCATCTCCATCTGCACCAGCACGTAGCCGGGGTAGAACTTGCGCTCGCTGCGGCGCTTCTGGCCGTCGCGCATCTCCACGACTTCCTCGGTGGGGACGAGGATCTCGCCGAACTTCGGCTCCAGGCTGGCGCGCTTGATGCGCTCCTTCAGCGATTCCTGCACCCGGTGCTCGAAGTTCGAGTAGGCGTGCACCACGTACCATCTCAGCGCCACGGATCAGCCTCCCGTTCCAGTCAATGCCCGCGTTGCCCACGAGAGCAGCAGGTCCAGCCCCCAGAAGAAGAAGCCCGCGATGAAGACGAACACGATCACGATCAAGGTCGTCATGCCGGTCTCTTGCCGATTCGGCCAGACGATCTTGCGCAGCTCGACGCGCGCGCTCGCCATGAACTCATTGAACTCGGTGCCGTAGCGCGAGAACGCCAGCAGCAGCGCCGCGACCGCCAGACCCGCAACCACGGCAATCCAGCGCAGCCAGGCTGCGTCGCTGCCGAGCACGTAGTAGCCGGCGACACCGGCGGCCACGGCCACGATCGCCACGCCGAGCTTCACCTGGTCCGCGGTGCCCATTTCCTGGGCTTTGATTTCGTCTGTCATGTCAAACGCTGGCAGGCCAGGAGGGAATCGAACCCCCAACCTGCGGTTTTGGAGACCGCCGCTCTGCCAATTGAGCTACTGGCCTACGTTTACTGGCGAAAATCGCCGAGGCGATTTTCGCGAGACCCTACTATGTTCAACGGGGCCCCTGCCCCGACCTCTTCTGCGGGTTGCGGAAGCCGCAACCCGCTAAGCGTAGCGGCGCTTACGCGCCGATAAGAAAATACCTCTCTCACTTCAGAATTTTCGCGACGACGCCGGCACCGACGGTGCGGCCACCCTCGCGGATCGCAAAGCGCAGCCCCTCTTCCATCGCAATCGGGCTGATCAGCTCCACGTTCATCTTGATGTTGTCCCCGGGCATGACCATCTCAACCCCCGCGGGCAGCTCGATCGTCCCGGTCACATCGGTCGTGCGGAAGTAGAACTGCGGCCGATACCCCTTGAAGAAGGGCGTATGCCGCCCCCCCTCCTCCTTGGTCAGCACGTACACCTCGCTCTCGAAATGCGTGTGCGGGGTGATGCTGCCGGGCTTGGCCAGCACCTGCCCGCGCTCCACCTCTTCGCGCTTCGTGCCGCGCAGGAGCACGCCCACGTTGTCTCCCGCCTCTCCCTGGTCCAGCAGCTTGCGGAACATCTCAACGCCCGTGCAGGTGGTCTTCTGCGTGGCCTTCAGCCCCACGATCTCCACCTCATCGTTCACCTTGATGATCCCGCGCTCGATGCGCCCGGTCACCACCGTGCCGCGCCCGGAAATCGAGAACACATCCTCCACCGGCATCAGAAACGGCTTCTCGATCTCCCGCTTCGGTACCGGGATGTACTTGTCCATCTCCTCGACCAGCTTCACCACCGCCGGCACCCCGATCGCGCTCTTGTCCCCCTCCAGCGCCTTCAGCGCCGAGCCGATGATGATCGGGGTCGCCTCTCCGGGGAACTTGTAGGTCGTCAGCAGCTCGCGGACCTCCATCTCCACCAGCTCCAACAGCTCCTTGTCGTCCACCATGTCGGCCTTGTTCATGAATACCACGATGTACGGCACGCCCACCTGGCGCGCCAGCAGAATGTGCTCGCGCGTCTGCGGCATCGGCCCATCGGCCGCCGAGACCACCAGAATCGCCCCGTCCATCTGCGCCGCTCCGGTGATCATGTTCTTCACGTAGTCGGCATGCCCGGGGCAGTCCACGTGCGCGTAGTGGCGCTTGGAGCTCTGATACTCCACGTGCGCCGTGGAAATCGTGATCCCGCGCGCCTTCTCTTCCGGCGCCTTGTCGATCTGGTCGTACGCCATGAACTGACCGCCGTGCGTCTCGGCCATCACCTTCGTCAAGGCCGCCGTCAGCGTCGTCTTCCCGTGGTCCACGTGCCCGATCGTCCCCACGTTCACATGGGGCTTGGTACGCTCGAATTTCTCTTTGGACATGGAATGTTCCTCAAGGCATCTTCAGGGCACACGGCCCGCCGGAAAGATCAATGCTCCGCCAATCACATCTTCAATCTTCAATCTGGAGCCCACGAGCGGGATTGAACCGCTGACCTCGTCCTTACCAAGGACGTGCTCTACCGACTGAGCTACGTGGGCTCGCCACGCAGGAGCGTGGAGCGGGTAGTGGGAATCGAACCCACGTCATCAGCTTGGAAGGCTGAGGTTCTACCATTGAACTACACCCGCTGATGTCGCCGTCTCCACCGGACCGCTTCAGTGAGCCAGAACCTACCCCGTCCGCAGCCTCAGACTGGTGGAGGGGGTAGGATTCGAACCTACGAAGGCGTAAGCCGGCAGATTTACAGTCTGCTCCCGTTGACCGCTTGGGTACCCCTCCGCGAAAACGAGCCGCGTATTGTGATTTCGGCTCGCCCGAGTGTCAATGCGCCTGGCGCGTAATTTGCTTAGTTCCAGCGCCTCGCCTGCGCTCGAGCCCGGTCGGGGGGGCGAGCTGCCGCCCCCCGGGTCACTGAATTCCAGTACCGGAACACCGCTGCCGGCCGGTCCGAGCCGCGGCCGGGCTCATTTGCGATCCGCTTCGGCTCGCTCGAGCTCCTGCAGAGCCTCGATGCTCGCGGTCTGCTAGCCGTGCCACTGGCTCTCCATGGCGGCCGGGCCCCCGGCCGGAGCGTCCTGCTCTGGCGCTCGCCGCGATGCGGCTCGCCCCCGGGTGTCCTGGAGCTTGCCGAGCGTGTGCTCGATGGCCCTTTCGAGCTTGTCTGCCGCGACGTGAATCGCCTCCGTCAGAGTGGGCGCCTCGTGACTCACCGCAATCGGCCTCATGCCGCCCACGCGCGCCTCCATCATGCAGCGCTTGTCGCGCTCGCCCAGCTTCTGGCCGTTGAGGTCGTTGAGATGAACCTCCACGCGTGTTATGCGTCCCTCGAAGCGCTCGAGCCTTCCCTCGACCACACCCTGGACCCGCTCTGTCAGATCCTCACCACCCACGATGTGGTGGTCCGAGTTGACCAACACCTGCATAGAGCCTCCGTCGCATCGAGAGTCGCCGTGAGGGCGATGGACGCAAGGACTATGCCGGTCGCAACGCGGCCGCCGCGACGCTCTGCGCAGCCGCGGCGGTTGCCAGCCGCGCGACGAGGCGCTCATCGAGGAGGCGTGCCTGCCCGGGGCGCAGCGCGGGTGGCAGCTCGACCGGCCCGTAGCGGACGCGCAACAGGCGGCTGACCTCGTAGCCGACGGCTTCCCAGAGCCGCCGCACTTCGCGGTTGCGGCCTTCGCGCAGAACCAGGCGGTACGATGGGTTCTGCGACGAAGCCTCACCGTGGGCGGCAGGCTGCTCGGCGATCCGGTCGAACGCCGCGGGGCCGTCGTCGAGGGGAATTCCGTCCAGGAGCTGCCGGATGATGTCAGCGCCTGGCCGGCCGCGCACACGCACCAGGTACTCACGTTCGATGCGGCTCGAAGGATGCATCAGGCGATGGGCGAGCTCGCCGTCCGTGGTGAAGAGCAGCAAACCCGAAGTGTTGACGTCCAGCCGGCCTACGACGATCCAGCGTCCGTGCTGTGGCGGCGGCAGACGGTCGAACACCGTGGGCCTGCCTTGCGGATCGCGGCGCGTCGTCACTTCCCCGAGCGGCTTGTGATAGACCAGCACCTGCCGCGTGGCCGATTGCGGCAAGCCGAGGTCCAGTCTGCGGCCGTCCAGGCAAACCTCATCGGCTGCACTGGCGCGATCACCCAGCTTGGCTACGCGTCCGGCGACGGTGATGCGCCCCTCCACGATCCATTGCTCCACCTGGCGACGCGAGCCGAGGCCTGCCGCCGCCAGCAGCTTTTGCAGCCTGACCGTCACGGGAGCGGGAGACGGGCCCGGGGCTGGGATGATTGGCGCAGGGTGGCGGGCTGCCGCATACTGGCGGGGAGTTTAGCGGGTCGCCGCGCGCCCGCGGCTGATAACCTCGCGGCCTCTATTGATAGCCCTCCATTGCTTGTGGCGGCCATGGGAGCCAAGGTAGAACACCAGGATAGAGGACAATCGCAGTTACCGAGAATGGCGACGCCCATCCCCCAACCCGAGCAGCGCGAGCCCGACGCGCGGCGTTACGCGCGACTGCCCGACCCCTTCCCGATGTGGCGCGGGGGCGTGCTGCGCGGCGCGCAGGTGGCCTACGAGACCTGGGGCCGGCTCAATGCCGCGCGCGACAACGCGTTGCTGCTATTCACCGGGCTTTCGCCGACGGCTCACGCCGCCTCCTCGCCCGATGATCCGCGCGATGGCTGGTGGCAGCGGATGCTGGGACCCGGACTGGCGATCGACACCGACCGGCTCTTCGTCATCTGTGTCAATTCCCTGGGCAGCTGTTTCGGCTCGACCGGACCGGCATCGCTCGACCCGGCGACCGGTCGGCCGTACCGGCTGACCTTCCCCGACCTGTCGGTGGAGGACATCGCGCGCGCCGGCTACGAGGCGGCGCGCTCGCTCGGAATCCAGCGGCTCGATACCGTCATGGGCCCGTCGCTCGGCGGCATGGTGGTGCTGGCCTACGCGGCGCAGTTCCCTGGGGCGGCGCGCCGACTGGTCAGCATCTCCGGGACGCTCGCCGCCTCGCCTTTCGCCATCGCTCTGCGCTCCATTCAGCGGGAGGCGATCACGGGCGACCCCGACTGGCGGCATGGCAACTACGCGACCGACCGGCCACCCGGGACCGGAATGGGGCTGGCGCGCAAGCTCGGCACGGTCACCTATCGCTCAGCCGCGGAGTGGCAGCAGCGCTTCGACCGCCAGCCGGTCAGGCCCGACCTGAAGCCCGGCGACCCCTTCGCCGCGGAATTCGCGGTCCAGGGGTATCTGGAGTCGCAGGCGAGGCGCTGGGTCAACGCCTTCGACGCCAATTGCTACCTTTATCTCTCTCGCGCCATGGACCGCTTCGATCTCGGCGTCCACGGCGATCCGACGGCGGTGCTCGCCCGGTCCGGGCTGGAGCACGCGCTGGTCATCGGGGTGGAATCCGATCTGCTCTTTTCCGTCGGCGAGCAGCGGGCTGTGGCGCAGGCCTTGCAGGCGGGGGGAGCCGCGACACGGTTCACACCCCTGCAGTGCATCGAGGGGCACGACTCCTTCCTCATAGACATCGAGCGCTTCGGACGGGAGATCAGATCCTTCCTTACTAAGTCGGTTGATTAAGTTCAACCGGCGTGATCTCCCTTTGCCGCCAAGGCATAATGCCCCGGTCCGCGACTTAGAAAAGCCAAAACTCCTGCGCGAGGCCTATAGTGGAACGCCGCCTGCATACGAGGCACAGAGCCCGGACGACCGTCTATATCACCGTACCCGGCGGTTGCCGCAAGCTTTGCAAGGCGGTGAATCTGAGCGCGACGGGAGTCTTCATCGAGACTACCAACCTCGGGCTGCGGAAGGGCCAGACCGTCGTGCTCTCCTTCGCCATCAACCTCGGTACCGTGACCAAGCTGCACCGGCGCACCGCCGTGGTGGCGCATGTCTCGCGGGGCGGCACCGGACTCATGATGGAAAGCTACAGCGCCCGCGCGAATTGACGCGCTCCTCGCCAGGCCGACGAGCCTGGGCTTGAAGCTTGCTTTCCTTGCGCTCACCATTCCCGGTCTTACAACACGGTGGCTGGCGTTCGTCGCGGACGCCGGCGTTAGATGAACTTGGTGGACGAGCAGGCAAATCCCGATAAGACGCTCGCGGACCTGGAGGAGGCGCGCCGCGAGCTCGAGTCGCTGACGTACACCGTCGCCCATGACCTGCGCTCCCCGCTGCGCACCGTCGAGGGGTTCGCCCGCGCGCTGAGCGAGGACTGCGGCGAGCGGCTGGATGAGGACTGCCGCCGCTACCTGCAGCACGTGCTGGATGCCGCCCAGCGCATGTCCGGCATGCTCGAGGGGCTGCTCAGCCTCGCGCGCATCCACCGGGCCGAGTTCCACCGGGTGCCTCTCGAGCTTGGATATATTGCCCGTGACATTCTCGGGCGCCTGCGCGCGGCGGAGCCGGCGCGCGCCATCGAAGTCGCGATCGCCGACGGCATCGCCGCCGAGGCCGATCCCACACTGGTGACCGCGGCGCTCGATGCGCTGCTGCAAAACGCCTGGAAATTCACCCGTGGCCGCGAGCCGGCGCGGATCGAGCTCGGCGTGCAGCCCGGCAGCCCGCCCGTCTACTTCGTGCGCGACAACGGCGTCGGCTTCGACATGCGTTATGCCGGCAAGCTCTTCGGCCCCTTTCAGCGCCTGCACTCCGAGCGGGAGTTCGAAGGGGTGGGCGTCGGACTGGCGGGGACGCAGCGCATCATCCGCCGCCATGGCGGGCGCATCTGGGCGCAAGCCGCGCCCGATCGCGGCGCGAGCTTCCATTTCACTCTGCAGGAGGGTCCCCAGGCATGAGCCGCTCGAAAGCCAGCGCTCCCGGCCGCCGCCGATTCCTCGCCCGTCTGCTCGCGGGTGCCTCGTTGGCGCCGCTGGCGCTGCTGCACTCGCGCCGGTCGCAGGCCGCTGACCTGCCGCTCCTCGATCCGTCGAGCCCGGCGGCCGCCGAGGTCAAATACGTGGCGGACGCTTCGCAGGCAAAGGCCGCAGCCAAAGGTAACAGCTGCGCCAACTGCGGCCTCTACCAGGGTGCCGACGGCTCCAAGCAGGGCGCATGTCAGCTCTTCCCCGGCAAGGACGTGCTGGCAGGCGGGTGGTGCTCCTCCTGGGAGCCGCAGATGTGACGCGCACCGGGCCGGCAGTGGAGCCGGCCGGCTACTCCGTCAGGCTCTTCGACATCGGCACGAACTCGATCGCGAGGCCCGGCCCGAGCGGGTACTGTACCGTCGCTCCCGGCACGTAGCCGCGGGCCTCGTAGAGTCTCTTGCCGGGTAATGTGGCCATCATTTCCGCGCGCCGAAAACCGCGGCTGCGCGCCTCGGCTTCGCAATGCTCGAGCAGCGCGCTGCCGATGCCGCGGCGAGCTGCCGCGGGATCGATGAAGAAAGCGCGGATCTTCGCGGCCTCCGTGGCCGGATCGAGGTTGCCGGCATCGCGGCCGGCGCGCGCATCACCGCCGAAGAGCGTGCGGCGATGGCTCCAGCCGCCGCAGCCCACCAGGCGGCCTTCGCTCTCCACCACGAAGTAGGTTCCATCGGCGAGGAGTTGCGTGTCGAGACCGAAGGCGCCCTCGAGGGCGCCCTCGATCTGCTCCGATGAATAATCCGCGGCGCCGAGCGCGCGGATCGAGCGGCCGATCAGCGCCTGGATCTGCGCCGAGTCGGCCGCCGTCGCCGCCCGAAGGTGCCACGACATGAGCGCAGCTACTTGCCGAAGCTGTAGCTCACGTCCATTCCGTAGGTGACCGGCTGATTGACGATGTAGCGCGTGAACTGCGGGATCGCCAGGTTGATCTGCGGCAGCGGATCGAGCAGCACCTGGTTGTTCGTCGCGTTGTCGACGAACAGGGCCAGTGTCCAGCGCTCCGTGCGCAGGCCGGCACGCAAATTCACGATTCCATACGACGGCAGGTTGAGTTTGGTCTGGTCGATGTTGTTGAGATAGACCGTGACGCCGTACGGCAGGTCGTAGCGCGACCCGACATAGCTGTAGGTGACGTTACCGAAGAACGACATGTTGTCGTCCAGGGACTGAGTGAAATTCAGCGACATCGAACCGGTGACCTTCGGCGTATCGGGAACCGCGAAACCCCCGGGTATGCCGTCGATCGGACTATCGTTCAGGAACTTGCTGTGCGTATATCCCCAATCCGTCGAGAAATCGAATCCGTAGCCGAGATTGGCGCGGAACTCCGCCTCGATGCCGTAGATATTGGCGTCCGAGCCGTTCACGGTGAAGCCGAAGCCGGAAATGTTCGTCGCGACCTGCGGATCCTTCCAACGCTCGAAATACCCCGTCAGGTTGAAGAGGGCTCGATGGTCGAAGAGCTCGTTCTTGGTTCCGATCTCGTAGTCCCACACGGAGTCGGAGTTGAACTGCGGCACGCCCTGACTGTTGACATTCGGGAAGTTCACCGTCGATGCGTAAATGGAGCCAGGCTTGGTCGGCGTCGCCGAAAGCTTGGTCTGCAGGCCGCACTGCTCGAGTCCGGCCAGGGACGGCGGGTTGCCATACGGACATGTCGCCGGGCTGACCGCGGTCAGGAAGCCGACGAAGGGCTGATCCGTGCCGCCCAGGCGGAAGCCTTTGGCAACCGTGCCGTACACCATATGATCGCGGTCGATCTGCCAGGTCAGGTTGAAGCGCGGATTGGTTCCGCTGGAGCTGCTGCCTGCGTTGGTGTTGAACGGCGTGGTGTTTCCGGCCACCGTCGGTGCACCGCTCAGCAGGTTGTCAAAGCCGTACGGCGTGAAATCGCCCCACTCGGAATTGTTCTGGGCATACGAGTAGTGATACCAGCGCGCTCCCACGCTGGCCTTGAGGCCATTGGCGAAATCCCAGGAGACATTGCCGAAAGCGGCGTTCTGCAGGATGGTCTGCGGCATGTAGTCGACGTAGATGTCCGCGATGGGGCCGGCCTGCGGATTGACCGACCACATGCTCCACTCGGATTGAAAGTCCTGATAGTAATATCCCGCCAGCCACTGCAGCGGACCGCTGCCCGTGGAGGCGACGCGGAGCTCTTCGCTGAACTGCCGGGTGTAATCGCGCTCCTCGACTCCGGGACCGAACGGGCCGGGGCCCGTCGGGCCGATGCCGCCGGCAGAGGTGTCGTACGGAGGGGGTGTCGCCGTGGGATCGGAGGGGCCGAGCGCAGTCGAGCTCGAGTTCTCTTCGCTGCCGTCCTGCGAGACAAGGGAGTTGTTCGACCACAGACCGGTGATGGAAGTCAGGGCGATATCGGGCGTGATGGCGTATTCGACCTTCAAGCTCCCCAGCGTGAACCGATCCCATTGCGGCTCGCCGGTGTCGTAGATCTCGTAATGACCCTTCGGGCCCGGCATGGTCGGATCGGTCGGCGACCCATTGACGTCCACCGCGTTGGGCGCGCCGCTCGTACCCTGCTGCCACAGGATCATCGGTGTGATCGACAGCTGGTCGTTGGGCTTCCAGAGGAAGATCGCGCGGAATGAATCAGTGGTCGCAGAGTTCACGCCCGACGCGGTCGTAAGGAGCGGCGCCGTGTAGAAATTGGTGGGGCGGGAATTCGTGGGATTCGAGCCGGCGTCCGTCGTCACTGCGCCGTCGGCGAGCACATAGCGGTTGAGCCAGCCGCTTTGCGATTCGTGCGAGCCGACCAGCCGCAGAGCGGCAGTCGATCCGAACGGCAGGTTCACCATGCCGTTCTGCGTAAAGTTGATGCTGCCGCCGGAGCCGGTGTCGGAAATGGTCGTCTCTCCGGAGGCGTCGAAAGCTCCCAGCTCCGGCATGGCCGGAATGAGCCGGACCGTGCCGCCCATCGAGCTCGACCCGTACAGGGCGCCCTGCGGCCCGTGCAGAACCTCGGTTCGCGCCAGATCGTAGAGGTTGGGATCGATGATCACCTTGCCGAGCTGCTCGGCGGCGGGAGCCGAGAGCGCGATTTCATCCAGGTACACTCCGACCATCGACGTGTTGCCGCCCGAGGAATTCAGGCCGCGCATCTCGTACTCGGTCTGATTGGGGCCCGAGGTGCGCATGGCCAGACCCGGGACGCCCTGCGACAGAGTGTTGAAGTCAGTCAGTCCGCGATCCGCGATGTCGGACGCGGTGAGCACAGTCATGCTGATCGGCGTCTGTTGCGCAAGCGTCTGACGCTTTGTCGCGGTGACCACGACAGTGGCGAGCTCATCCGAGGATACCGCCGTCGCGGGCTGATCGGCCCGGGCGGTGCCGGCCAGACCCGCCGCCAGCGCGGCCGTGACGGCCAGTGAGACCAGATGGACGTTCCGATTCATTGGAAACCCCTGAAAGAGTGGCTGATTCGGACGCTCGAAACGGGATCGATGCGGTCCGCTTCGCGGCGTCGATTTGTGGCGGCGAAGATACCCGATTAGCTTGGGGTTTTCAGCAAACGTCGCGCGCGCGCAACAGAAGCCCACTGCTCGGCGGCCACGAGTGTGTCATCCCTGAGACAGTACGTTAGCGGTCGTTTTTTGTTGTTATCGTTCCCAACACTCAGAATCCACCGAAGAACCTCGCTACCGCGTAGAGACAGAAGGGCGGCACGAGTCCCGCGTGGTAGTCGGCGAGCACGGCGCTCTGGCCGCCGTCGGTGGCGCCTCCCGCGATCGCCGCCGCTTCGACGGCCGCCTTCGCCCCGGCGAATGCGTTCTTGACGTCAGCGTAAGGGTCGTTGGTGCCGACGGCCGAATCGACGTCCAGCACGGTGATCTGCGCGCCCGGCGCATGCGCCGCCCAGTACCCCTGCTCGAGCCGGGTATTGAAATAGAACACTTCCGGATCGTTGTCGCCGCCGCAGAGCAACAGGGGAGTGGACGGGTTGAAGTTGCGCAGATCGTTCTTCGCCAGGTCCTGCCGCAGGCCGGTTCCGGCGCTCGCGGGCGGCATGTCCGTGGTCGTGGTCGGGAAGCCGCCGTCGGGATTCGCCTGCTCGTCCTGCAGATAGCTCAGCCGATAGGCGTTGGTGACGAGCGGGCTCGGGCCGAAACCCTGCGCGAAGGCCGGCGCGAGGGCCGCCGGGCTCGTGGCGGGCGTCAGCGCCGCGTATTGCGCTGCCGGTGGCGTGTTGCTGAACAGCGCGTACTGCGGCAGCAATCCCTGCGCGTAGAGGTCGGACCGGGTGGTGTTGCTGGGCAGGAGCGAGGCGATGTTGGTGGCATACGGGGGCGAGAAGACATCCGTCGTATTGCTGTAGACGTTGCCGTAAGAGTGCTGGTAGGAAGAAGCGACGAGCGTGAAGTTGATCGTTGCCCCTCCGTCCACCTCCCCCATGAAGATCGCATCGGCGAACGCCGAAAGGGCATACGGTCCCGACATCGGACCCGCCGCGGTAACGCTCTGCCCGGCGGCCTGCATGGCGCGCACGGTGGCGAGCGCCACATATCCGCCCTGGGAGTATCCCGTGACGAACAGCTTGCCGCCAGCGCTCACGCCCAGTGAGCCGAAGGCGCTGCGCGCCGCGGCGAGCGCATTCATCATGTCCTGCGACTGTTGATCGGCCACCAGATACGGATGATAGGAGAGCGTCGAGGTGTCGTAACCGGCATAGTTCGGCGCAATCACGATGTAACCCTGGGCGGCGAACACCAGGGCGAGCAGCACTCCTTCGCTGTTGGTCGTGTCCGAGCTCGAGAGCTGCGCGATGTCGTAGGACTTCTCGGTCGAGGTGCCGTGCGCGTAGAGAACGATCGGCCGCGCGCCGCTGCAGGATGGGTTGGCTCCGCCTGGGACCATCAACGCGCCGGAGGCAGTCGTGGCCTCACCCTGGCCGCCGACGGTCTCGTATTGCAGGTGATACACGTCGACCGAGCACGGCGGCGAGAAGGCCAGCTTCAGCAGCTGCGCCGCATCGCTGTTGCCGCTCAGCGCCGAGAGCAGATCGGACACCGAGTAGGACCCGGTTTTCTGCGGGCTCTGCAGCAGCTGGCCCGGCAGCGGAGCCGCAGACTGTGGCGGTGCGGACGAGGCAGTGACCGTTCCGTGACAGGCCACGAGTCCGATCGTGGTTGCCGCGAGCAGAGCCGCGGCGGCTGATGGTGCCAGGATGGGAGCGGGGCGCAGCATGGAAACCCTCCGGAGAGCAGAGCTCTCGGCGCTCGCAGCCGCAGCGTACCGAAGCAGTCGCCGCAGCGCGAGCGCAAAGCGCGTCGGAGCCCACTGGCGCGGGGCCCTCCAGACAGAAATCCACGAGAGCTGTAGAAGTTCGCCTGACGGTCAGCGCGCGCGCGCGAGCTCCGCCAGTGCCGCGCGCAGCTCGCGCAGCCGCGGCGGCTTGTTGAGAACGCGGTCGACGTGCGGCGGGACCTGGTTCTCGGCGGTGAGCCGCTGTCCCCAGCCGGTCAGGAGCACCACGGGCGTGTGCAGCGATGCCGCCTTGATCGCGGCGGCGACTCGCCTGCCGTCGACGTAGGGCATGCCGAGATCGGTGATCACCAGCTCGAACGGCTCGCCGGAGGCTTGAGCCGCCTCGAAGGCGTCGAGGCCTGCCTGGCCGCCCTCGGCCGCCGTGACGCGATGGCCGTCGCCGCGCAGAGCCTCGCGCAGCGACTCGATGATGAGCGGATCGTCGTCCACGATGAGGATGCGCAGCGGCCGGACCGGCAGGCCGAGCGCGAGCTGTCTTCCGGTCTCGTCCGCCGTGAGCGGCGCGGCGGGGAACAGCAGCCGCATCGTAGTCCCCTGGCCCGGCGCGCTGTCGATCTCGATCTGCGCGCCGTGGCGCCGGGCCATGCCGTACACCATGGCGAGCCCCATCCCGGTGCCCCGCTCGCCCTTGGTGGTGAAGAACGGCTCGAGACACCGCCGCCGGGTCTCCGGGTCCATGCCGACGCCCGTGTCGGAAACCTCCAGACACACCGTCTCGAGCGGTGGCTCCTCCGCCGCCGGCGGCTCGCCCGCCGAGACCGTGCCGCCGGCCTCATGTTTCGCCTGCCGCACGACCCTCTTCGTCCGCAAGGTGAGAGTCCCGCCGTCGGGCATCGCGTCGGCGGCGTTGAAGATGAGGTTGGTAAGGGCGTCGCGGATCTCGTTCTCGGCGCTCATGATGACGGCCGGTGGACTCGCGAGCTCGGTGCGCAGCTCGATGACCGCGCCGCGCTCCTGCGGCAGATCGCGCCAGCGGGCCTGAGTCAGCTCGAGCACCCCGCGGATGAGCCTATCGACCTCCGTCCTCGCCACCGCCGCCTGACCTTCCTGCGGCCGATAAAACTCGCGCATGCGGCTCACGGTCCGCGCTACGTCATGGATCGCCGTCTGAATGGTCGTCAGATATGTGCGAGCGCGGTCGCTGAGGCCGGTTTCCCGCTCGAGCAGCGACTCGGTGTAGAGCGCGATCGGGGAAATCGCATTGTTGATGTCGTGCGCGACGCCGCTCGCCATCTGCCCCAGCGCGCGCAGCCGCTCCTGCTGCACCACGCTCTCCTGGCTCTGCCGCAGATCCTCGTAGGCCCGCTGCAGCGCGTCATAGAGCTGCGCCTGGTGCGCCGCCAGGGCAACGTGCTCGCTCAATTGCCGCAGGAACTCGCAGTCGCCGCTGCTGAAGGCATCCGGCTGCCGGCGCGCGGCCACCAGGATGCCGAACACCTTGCTCTCCGCGCGCAGGGGCGCGAACACCAGGGCGCGCAGTCCGCCCTTCGCCAGGGTGGCGGGGAACGGGAAGGGGCTGGCGGCGATGTCGGGCTCGTACACCAACTCACCGTGCACGCAGCGGCTCAAGCCATTGCGGTCGACGGGCACTCGCGCCTTCTCCGTCAGCGCCAGCTCCAGCGCCGTCTCGCGGCTGCCCGCGCCGACGCTCGTCACGGTCAGGACATCCTCTTCGGGGTCGTAGAGACAGATGCAGCCGAAGTCGAGGGGCACCTGCTCCTCGAGATGGCGAATGACGACCTGGAAAATGCTGCGCAGATCCTGACGCTCGCCCACCGCGCGCGTGATCCGGTGCAGGAGATCGAGGCGGGACAGCTGCCGCTGCAGCTTCACCTCGGCCGACTTGCGCTCGGCGATGTCGGCGGCGAGCTGATCCAGCATGTGGTTGAAGGCGTCGGTCAGCGCGCCGAGCTCGTCGTTGTCGAACTTCGGAGCACGAACGGAGTAGTCGCGCTGTTCCGAGACCGCGAGCGCCGCGCGCCCGAGCGTCTGCACGGGCCGCGAGATCTGCTGCTGCAGCGAGCGCCCGAGCACATACGCGAGCAACATCGCGAAGGCGGTCATGCCGGCGGCAATCAGCGCGTAAAGGGTGATCTCCTGATGCAGCGAGACCAGATCCCAGCGCAGATAGAGCGTGCCCAGGCGGGTGTTGCCACCCTGGCGGATGGGCTGATAGTCGATCAGCATGCCCTGGTCGAAGCGCAAGCCGTCGCGTTTCAGACGCGGCGGGAAGGAGCTCGCCGGCGCATTCGCCGGGTAATGCGCAAAGAGCGCCCCGCTGGAGTCATACACCGCGCCCAGGACGATGCGCCGCTCCGCGTGCAGGGCCGCGAGCACGTCGGTCTCGTCCGCCGCATTGTCGAAGGCGACTGCGGCGGTGCTGTTGCTCGCGATGACTTCACCCAGGGTCTGAACGGTGTGCCGGGCGGCGGCGCGATACGCCGTGTACTGATACGCGATGAATGCCGCACAGGCCACCGCGAGCACCGCGCCGCTGGTCACGAGCAGCATGGCCATGAGCTTGCGCCGGATGGGCATGTCACGCAGCGCCATGGCTAACCGGCCCCCCCTGGCGCCGCGGCACGCAGCAGCTTCGAGCTGAGCGTGAGGCCGGCGGCCTGCGCCGCCTGGGGGTTGATGCGCAGCCGCACGTGCTGATCGACCAGCACGAAGCGGATCATCCCGCCGCTCGCGACGAAGTTGTCGAGATCGCTCACGGTGAGCACGTTGCGGCCCTTGAGCGTGCTCAGGATCTGCGGCAGCTGGGCCGCCTCCGACGCGCTGATGTAGAGAATGTGGCAGCCGTCCGCCTCCGCGATGCTCTTCAGGCGCCGCACCACGATGGGCCGTCCGTTCACCTGCTCTCCGGCGACCGCCTGATCGAGCGAGCCGTCGAAGGGATCATCGCCCAGGACGCCGATCACGATCGGCGAGCGGTCGCCGGCAAAGGCGGCCCGCGGCCAGTCGACGAACTGCGAGAAATAAAAGAGGAACACGGCCTCGACCTGCGGCGCCGTGGGCGCGGCGACGGCGGGCCGGCCGCCGAGCAGTCCCGCGGCAAGAAGCAGCGCCACAACCGCGGCCGGCGCGCGGGTCCTCAGAAATGCCATTTGAGCCGGCCGAAGACACTGCGCTCGATGGCGCTGCGCTCCTGCGGGTCGCCGGTCTCGACATGGCTGGAATGCAGCAGACTCTGCCCCTCGAGCGCCAGCGTGAGGCGCGGCGTGAGGCGCCAGATCGCATTGAGGTCGAGCTCCTGGTAGCCGGGATCGCCCGTGCCGTTGACGATCTCCGGCAGCGTGCGGATGGCCGAGAGGATCCGCAGGCCGCCGTAGAGCTCGATCCCGTGCGGCAGGTCGAAGTAGGACTGTACGCCGGCTTGGTTGCGCGGCGTGGCGCCTTCGTAGAAGCGGTCACGGTTGAGGTCCGCGCCGAGCGCCGTCAGCTTCATTGCGAGATAGGAGTAGTTGACCGATAGCCGCCACCACGACACCGGCGAGTACATCACCAGTCCTTCGAAGCCGGTGGAGTGACCGTCGATGAGGTTCTCGTTGATGATCGGGAGGATGATCTGCCCGGTAGCGGCGTCGATGAAGGGCGTACCCAGCTCCAGGGAGGCAAGCCCGGTGTAGCGGTTGCGGAAGGTCGCGAGGTCGAGCGAGAGGTCGGGCAACGGCCGCCAGCGATACCCGAGCTCGAAGGAGAGCACCTGCTCGGCGTGGAAGTTGCGATTGCCGAGCAGCACGGCGACCTCGGGCGCCGTCGGATCGGTCACGTCGGTATCGACATCGCGCTCGATGCGTGTCGGCACCCTGACCGCGCGGGACACTGCGGCCCAGAGCGTCTGCGTGTCCGCGAGATCCCAGGCAGCGCGCACGCTCGGCTGCACCTCGAAGCCGCTGAAATCGTTGTGCTCGAGCTTCGTGCCGAGCGTGAGGTGCACCGAGTGCGGCAGGGCTATCTCGTCCTGCACGAAGCCGCTGCTGAGATTGTCGCGCGAGTCAGGAGGATCCAGGGCGAAGACGCCGCGGCCGTGATTCCGGTCGTCCATGGTCCGCCCGGTCAATCCCCAGGTGATCGTCTGCGAGCGCCCGAGCGGCAGATGATCCTGGAAGTCGAGATCGAGCGTGTCGAGATCATCGGTGAAGGCGGGATCGTTGCGATGGGTATGGTCGTAGTAGACGCGCACCTCGAAATCGGAGTCGTCGCTCGTGGTGTGCTGCCAATGCCCGAGCACGTTGCCGCCGCTCACGCCCACCACGAGCGGGCCAGCAGGGCCGGGCCGGCCGATGATGACCACCGCGGGAGTTACCGCTCCTATGCCGCCGTCATAGGCATCACCCTGGAAGGTGAATGCATCTGTCGAGTCCGCCTTCCAGTCCGTGCGAAACCCGACGTGGCCGAGATGCCAGCCGTCCGAGCTCGCGCCGGCAGGATAGTCCTCGGGGGCGTGATTCTGGTATTTGGCGAACACGCGATAGTAAGCCTGACCGCCCGTCTCACCGCCATATTGGGCCGCCACCGACGCCCGCTCCTCGGAGCCGCCGCCCGCCTCGACCCAGGCGCCCTGCGTATCGGCGGTACTCTTGGTGATGATGTTGATCACTCCGTTGACGGCGTTGGATCCCCATAGCGCGGCGCCGGGGCCGCGGACGACCTCGATCCGATCGATGTCTTGCATGACGTAATCCTGCACGTCCCAGAAGACGCCGGAATAAAGCGGCGTGTAGATGCTGCGCCCGTCGCTCAACACCAGAAGATCGGGCGAGTTGACGGCGGCGAAGCCGCGCGAGCTGACGGCCCACTCGCTTGCGGTCACCTGGGCGACGTCAATGCCCGGAACGTAGCGAAGCGCCTCAGGAACATTCATCGCGCCGACGCTCGTGATCTCCCTGCTCGTCACCACGGCCACGGCCGCGGCGGCGCGGGCGAGGGGCTCCGGGCTGCGGGTGACGGAAGTCACCGTGACGTTGGCGAGCTGCTCGATGTCGAGGTGCTTGAGCTGGTTGACCTGCGTGCCTTCCATTGGCTGCGCCCATAGCACAGGCGAAGCCGCAGCCAGCACGCCCACGACGAGCGCGGCACACAGCGCACTGGTTGCGGACTCATACCCGCGACTCGAGGCAGAGAGCGTCATAGGTTCCCCCCTTCTATCCCCTGCTTCGCGAAACAGCCCAGGCGAAGCGCTCAAATCCTACTATCTCAGGCTTCCACAGCGGCTGGCAACATTGTGATTTGCGTCTCATTGCCAGCGGTCCGCGGCAATTTCGCCGCGGCGGGCCGATCGGGTTCATGTCCGAAAATGGCTAGTCGCGGGCGGCAGCGCGGCGTATCGTCGCCCCCATGCAAGACACTCTATTCTTCGACTCGACGATGCTGGAGCGGGCACGCCTGAGCCGCGATCCCCGCTTCGACGGCAAGTTCTTCATTGCGGTGACTTCGACCGGCATCTATTGCCGTCCCATTTGTCCCGCATCGCCGTCCCCCAAGCGGGCCAACGTGCGTTACTTCACGTCGGCCGCGGCGGCGGCCGAGGCGGGCTTCAGGCCCTGCCTGCGATGTCGTCCGGAGGCCGCGCCAGGCACGCCGGCCTGGCTCGGTACGTCCGCGGTCGTGAGGCGTGCACTTCGCCTCATCAATGAGGGCGCGCTCGATGACGCCAGCGTCGGCGAGTTCGCTTCCCGTGTCGGCGTCGGGGCGCGTCATCTCGATCGCTTGTTCCTGCAGCACGTCGGCGCATCGCCGCTGGCGGTCGCGCAGACACGCCGGCTGCATTTCGCCAAGCGGCTGATCGACGAGAGCGACCTGCCGATGACCGAGATCGCGCTCGCCGCCGGCTTCGGCAGTCTGCGGCGCTTCAACGATGCCTTCCAAAGAGCTTATCAACGCGCGCCGCGCGAGCTGCGCAAGGACAGGCGCGAGCCTCCGGCCCGCAGCCCGGGCGATGAGGTGTCGCTCGCCCTCTCCTACCGTCCTCCTTACGACTGGAATCATCTGCGCGACTTTCTCGCGCTGCGCGCCACGCCGGGCGTGGAGCGGGTCGAGGAAGACAGCTATGCCAGGCTCATCCGTACCGATACGGGGCACGCGATCATCGAGGTGCGGCCGCTGTCCGGCAGAAATGCGCTGCAGCTGCGGGTGCGCGGCGCGCCGGCCGCGGCGTTGTTTCAGATCGCGACGGCCGCAAGGCGCGTCTTCGACCTCTCTGCCGATCCGGCACTGCTCGGCGAGAGTCTCGAGGCGGACCCGTTGCTGCGCCCGCTGGTGCGCCGCCGCCCCGGCATACGCATACCGGGCACCTGGGACGCGTTCGAGTGCGCTGTGCGCGCGGTGTTGGGCCAACAGGTCAGCGTGGCGGCCGCGCGTACGTTGGCCGGACGCGTCGCGGCGCGGGTCGGAGTGTCGGTTACGACGCCGGTCGCGGGACTCGAGCGTCTATTCCCGACACCAGAAGCGCTCGCGACAGCCAATCTGGACGGGGTTGGGCTCACGGGCGCCCGGATTGCCGCGGTGAAATCGCTGGCGGCCGCAGTAGTAGCAGGTCGCGTCGCCTTCGACAGGCCGGCGCACGCTGTCGTTGCGAGCCTGATGGAGCTGCCGGGTTTCGGCGAATGGACGGCGCAGTACGTTGCGCTGCGCGCGCTCGGCGAGCCCGACGCGTTTCTCAGCGCCGATCTCGTCGTGCGGCGCATGGCTGCCGGAGGCGGTGCGCCGCTGACGGTGAAAGAGTTGGATCGCCGCGCCGAGGCGTGGCGGCCTTGGCGAGGTTATGCCGTCATGCACCTCTGGTGTGCGGCCGGCGACCGCAACGATCGTGGAGAGAGATGAGATGAATACCACACGCGAAGCTCTTTACTGGCACGAGTTCGACTCGCCGGTCGGCAGGCTTCTCCTGGCCGGCGACGGCGCGAGCCTCATTCAGGTTTGCTTCCAGTCCGGCCCGCGGCCGCAGCAGCTGGGCGACGGTTGGGTAGCGGCTGCCGCTCCGTTCCGGGCGGCGATCGAGCAGCTCGACGAATACTTCGCCGGCCGCCGGCGCAGGTTCGATCTGCCGCTCGCGCCGCGGGGCACGGACTTTCAGCGGCGCGTCTGGCGCGCGCTCAGCGACATTCCCTACGGGAAAACGATTTCCTACGGCGAGCTGGCGCGCCTCATCGGCAAGCCGAGCGCCTCGCGTGCCGTCGGGCTGGCGAACGGCGCGAATCCCCTGCCCATCGTGGTGCCTTGCCACCGGGTGATCGGCGCCGACGGCAGCCTCACGGGATTCGGCGGCGGCCTGCCCATCAAGCGCAAACTGCTCGCGCTCGAAGGCGCGGGGGCGGAAGAGGCCGGTCCTCAGGAAAGCTTCGCCTGGATCGGCGAGCGCGCCTGAGCGGCTTCCGCTGACGCGGCCCGCGGCAGCTCGGGACCCAGCAGCTGCAGGAAGAGCGCGGCCGCCGGCTCGAGCAGCGCGTCCTCGCGCTGCAGCAGCATCAACGGACGCAGGATGGTCAGCTGCTTCAGCGGCAGCTCGCGCAATGCGCCCGCGCGCAATTCCTCGAGCATGCTGATGCGCGGCAGCCACGCGATGCCGCCGCCATGGAGGGCGGCGCGCTTCAGCGCCTCCGTGTTGCCGAACTCCATGGTTTCCCCGGGCACGATGCGCTGTTGGCTCAAGGTGTCCATGACCATCTCGCGCGTCCCCGAGCCGCTCTCGCGCATCAGCAACGGCTGCCCGGAAAGCTCCGCGACCGACAGGCGCCGCGCGCGCAGCAGCGGGTGATCCGGGGCCACCACCGGAACCATCTCATCCTGCTGGAAGGCGGTGGTGCGCAGGCCGGCGAAATGTAGCGGCCCCTCGATGAAGCCCAGCATGAAGCGCATGTCCTCGACTCCCTGGGAGACCTGCTCGGTGTTGCCGACGAAGAGCTTCACCTGGACCCCCGGGCGCTTGCGGCGCAGCGCCGCAAGCACTGGCGGCAACACATAGGTACCGATGGTGTTGCTCGCGCCGATCACCAGCCGGCCGCGGCGCGCCTCGGCGATCTCCCGCATGGCAGCCTCTGCCGCGCGCTCCAGCCCGAAGAGCCGCGCCGCGTAACCGTTCAGCACTTCTCCGGCCTGGGTGAGCCGCATGCCGCGCGAGTGCCGCTCGAACAACCGTACGCCGAGACGACCCTCGAGCGCGCGCAGCTCGCGCGACAGCGCCGGTTGGGAGACGTGCAAGCGCGCGGCGCTGGCGGTGAGGCTGCCGGTCTCGGCCACGGCGAAAAAGACGGACAGGTGGTGGAGATTCATATGCCTCAATGATATAGCAACGATGCCTTATTTGCAGTAGAGGTATAGCACCGCAGCGCTCATGATGAGCGTCTCGAAGCGTTTCGAACGGCAGATCATGCCCGAGCGAACCATTGCCTGCACCACGTGCTACATGTGCGCGTGCCGCTGCGGCATCAAAGTGCACCTCGAGGATGGGAGGCTGCGCTACATAGAAGGGAATCGCGACCACCCGGTCAACCGCGGCGTGCTCTGCGCCAAGGGTTCGGCCGGCATCATGACGGCGGTGTCCCCGGCGCGGCTCAAACAGCCGATGAAGCGCGTCGGCCCACGCGGCTCCGGCAGCTTCGAGCCCATCTCCTGGGACGAGGCGCTGGCGATCGTGACCGGGCGGCTCGCCGCGCTGCGCGCGCGCGACCCCAACCTGCTCGCGCTCTACACCGGGCGCGACCAGTCGCAAGCGCTCACCGGCCACTTCGCGCGCATGTTCGGCACGATGAACTTCGCGGCCCACGGCGGCTTCTGCTCGGTCAACATGGCGGCCGCCGGGCTGTACTCGGTCGGCGGCGCATTCTGGGAATTCGGCGAGCCGGACTGGGAACACGCACGGCTCTTTCTCCTCTTCGGTGTCGCCGAGGACCACGACTCCAATCCCATCAAGCTGGGCCTCGGCAGGCTGAAGGCGCGCGGCGCCAAGATCATCTCCGTCAATCCGGTGCGCACCGGCTATTCGGCGATCGCGGACGAGTTCGTGGCGATACGGCCCGGGAGCGACGGCCTGTTCGTGCTCTCGCTCATCCACTGCCTCCTCGAGGCGGGCCGCATCGACACGGAATTTCTGGTCCGCTACACCAATGCTCATCATCTGGTGATCGATGCACCGGGCGCGCCCGACCATGGATTGATCGCCCGGGACGCGGCCGGCCAACCGCTCTGTTTCGATCGCGCCGCGGGCAACGTGTGCGCCGCACAGAGTGTCGGCATCGATCCGGCGCTGATCGGTGCCGTGACGTTGCCCGACGGACGTCGGGCGCACCCGGCCTTCGCCGCGCTCGCCGCGCGCTACACCAGCGCCGAGTATGCGCCGGAGACGGTTGCCGGACGCTGCGGCGTCGCGGCCGGCACGATCCGGCGCATCGCCGCGGAGTTGGCCGAAGTGGCCTTTCATCAGCCCGTCGTTCTACAGCAACCGTGGACCGACACCGCCGGCCGCCGCCACGCAACCATGACGGGACGGCCTGTCGCGATGCATGCCATGCGCGGCATCTCCGCGCATTCCAACGGTTTCCACACCTGCCGGGCGATCCACGTGCTGCAGATGCTGCTCGGCGCCATCGACACACCGGGCTCCTGGCGTTACAAATCTCCGCACCCGAAGCCGATTCCCTGTGGGCGGCCGCCCGGCCGCGCAGTCGACTCCCGCGGCGCCCTCGATGCCAGCCCGCTGGGCTTCCCGCTGAGCCCGGCGGATCTGCTGGTCGATGAGGCCGGCGAGGCGCTGCGGCTCGATGGGGCCTTCTCGTGGGAGGCGCCTCTTGCCATCCACGGCCTGATGCACATGGCGATCGCCCGCGCATTCGAGGCAGGTCCGGCGCGGATCGACACGCTGTTCCTCTTCATGGCGAACATGGCGTGGAACTCCGCGATGAACCCGGTCGAGTCGACACGGATGCTCGCGGAGTGCGACGAGGAGGGCAACTACCGCATTCCGTTCGTCATCGTCGCCGATGCGTTCGCCTCCGAGACGGTCGCCTATGCCGACCTGGTGCTGCCGGACACCACCTATCTCGAGCGCTACGACTGCATCTCGCTGCTCGACCGTCCCATCGGCTCGGCGCACGGTCCGGCCGACGCCATCCGCATACCGGTGCTCAAGCCCGACCGGGACGTGCGGCCGTTCCAGGACGTGTTGATCGAGCTCGCCGGCCGCCTGGGCCTGAAGGACTTCGCCGGCCAGCACGGCAAGCCGCTCTACGGCTCCTATGCCGACTACATCGTGCGCCACCAGCGCAAGCCCGGGGTCGGGCCCTTGGCGGGATTTCGCGGCGAGGACGGGCGCGCGATCGGCACGGGAGCGCCCAACCCGCGGCAGCTCGAGCACTACGTGCGCAATGGCGGCTTCTGGACCCACACCCTGCCCCCCGAGCAGCTCTATTTCAAGCACGCCAACCGCGCCTATCTCGCCGGCGCGAAAGCGATGGGGCTCATCGACGACGACAGCCAGGTGGTCCTGCAGTTGTATTGCGAAACGCTGCAGCGGTTTCGGCTCGCGGCCCAAGGGCACGGCGAGCGCCAGCCGCCGCCGCGGCTGCGCGCCCGCATCGCGAGATTCTTCGATCCTTTGCCCATCTGGTACGTGCCTCTGGAGGAGGCGATGACCGATCGCGCGCGCTATCCGCTGCACGCCATCACGCAGCGGCCCATGGCGATGTACCACTCCTGGGGCTCGCACAACGCCTGGCTGCGGCAGATCCTGTCCGAGAACCGGCTGTATGTGCATCGCGATCTCGCCGCCGAGCTGGGCGTGGCGGACGAGGATTGGGTATGGGTCCGCTCGCGCAACGGCAGCGTGAAATGCCGGATCCGCACCATGAGCGGCGTCAACCGCGACACGGTGTGGACCTGGAACGCGATCGGCAAGCGAGCCGGCGCGTGGGCGCTCAAACAGGACGCGCCCGAGTTCCGCCATGCCTTCCTGCTCAACCACGTCATCTCGGAATATCTGCCTCGGGACGGAGACGCCATGCCCCAATCCAATTCCGATCCGGTGACCGGCCAGGCGGCGTGGTTCGACGTGACCGTACGCATCGAGCGCTGCGATGCCGGCACGGCTGCGGAAATCGAGCCGCGTCTCGGCGCCAACCCGCTGCGCATGCGGCCGGCGGCAGCGAGCGCACCATGACGATGTTGCCGAAGACGCCGGCGGGCGCAAAGAAACTCGGCCTGGTCATCGACCTCGACACGTGCGTCGGCTGCCATGCCTGCGCGGTGAGTTGCAAGGAATGGAACACGGGCGGGGTATCAGGCCCGCTGCCGGACTACGACCGCTACGGCGCGGAGCCGGACGGCGTTTGGTTCAACCGTGTCCACTCGTACGAGACCGAGGAAGCGGGATGTTCGCGGACCGTGAATCTGCCGCGCTCCTGTCTGCATTGCGATGACGCCCTCTGCGTCACGGTCTGTCCGACCGGAGCGTCATACAAGCGAGCTGAGGACGGCATCGTTCTCGTCGACCCCGACAAGTGCATCGGCTGCAAGCTCTGCTCCTGGGCCTGTCCGTATGGCGCGCGGGAGTTCGACGAGAATGCGGGCGTGATGCGCAAATGCACCCTGTGCGTCGACCGCATCTATGACCAGCGGCTGCCGCCGGCGGAGCGGGAGCCGGCGTGCGTGACGGCGTGCCCGTCGCGCGCGCGCCATTTCGGCGACCTCGCCGATCCGACCAGCGACGTCTCGCGGCTGGTTGCGGAGCGCGGCGGCGTCGACCTGCTGGCCGAGCTCGGGTTTCGTCCTACCAACAAGTATCTGCCGCCGCGGCAGGCGACGATCGCGACCGACGCGCCGCCGCAGCCCGGGGACGGAAAAGGATTCGGCGCGGCGCTGCTGCAGCTCCTCGACCGGGCGCTCAGCCGATGAAGCCGGCCGCCTCCATCCTGCTGTTGACCACGACGACCGGGTTCGGCTACGGGCTGCTTGCCTGGCTCGGCGCCTACACGGCGCTCGGACTGCTGCCGCCGCAGCGCGGCGCGACGCTGCTGGTATCGGGAATCGCGCTCGCGCTCGTCCTCGCCTCCTGCGGCCTGGCCGCATCGACGCTGCACCTCGGCCGCAAGACGCGCGCCTGGCGGGCGCTCACCCAGTGGCGCTCCTCCTGGCTGTCACGCGAGGCGGTCGCCGCGCTGCTCGCCTATCCGCTGGCGCTGGCCTTCGGCTTCGCGGCGTGGCACGGGCACGTCGTCCAGAGCCGTCTGCTGGGCGCACTCGCGCTCGTCTGGTCGCTGGGCACCGTGTATTGCACGGCCATGATCTACGCCAGTCTGACGCCGATCCGGCAATGGCATAACGTGCACACGGCGCCGGACTATGTGCTGTACGCGATCTTCTCCGGCGCCCTGCTCTTCGCGCTGCTGCGCGCCATCGTGCTCGGCGCGCCGGGAACGGCCACCAGTCTGGCGGCCGCGGCGGCGGTGGCCGTCGCGCTCCTCGCCAAGCACGCCTATTGGCGTCACATCGATCACCAGACACCGCTGGCGACGCTGGCAGCCGCGATCGGACTGCCGCGGCGGCAGGACGTGCGGCCGCTCGATGCGCCGCATTTCACCGAGAACTACGTGCTGCGCGAGATGGGATTCGCCATCGCACGCCGACACGCGGCGCGCTTGCGCTCGCTGGCACTGGTCTTCGGCTTCGCGTTGCCGCTCGCGCTCAGCATCCTCGCGGGCCTGGGACACGCGCCGGTGCAAATCACGGCCTTCGCACTGATCTGCGCCGCACCCGGCCTCCTCCTCGAGCGCTGGCTGTTCTTCGCGGAAGCGACGCACGTCTCGGCGTTGTTCTACGGCAGAAGGATTTGACGGCCGCGCCGAGGCGGCGGCCGCCTCAGATCGGTTTCTCTGCCGCGGCCCGCAAGCGCGCGTCGAGCTTCGGCACGGCTACCTTTTGCAGGTGCGCCCATTCCGCGAGCGTCGCCGTCAACTGCCGGGACAGCAGCGCGTAGGAAGCCAGCGCGTCCGGGCTGGGATCCGCATCCGCCGCGTCCACCGCCGACTGCAGATCGCCGAGATTCGACGAGAGAGCCTGCAGACTGTCGGTACGCAGCGGCGGGATCGCCGGGAAGGGCACACGCTCCGGATGCGGACGGGTTCCCGAGATGTCGGTCGCTTTTGCGAACAGCGCCGCCATCTCCCCATGCGCCGCGCTGTGTTGCGCGAGCCGCGCATCGAGGGCGTTCAACAGCTTCACCGCCTCATCGAGCGCAGCCGATGCCTGCAGCTGTGCGGCCTCCACCTTGCGCGCCAGCTCGAACTCGCGCTCCAGGGCGGCCACCGGTACGTTGACGCGCGGATCGGGCTTCACCAGCAGAGGCTGGCGGTAATCGCGTCCGTCCACTGTCAGCTCGACGGTGTATCGGCCGGGAGGCGCCCACACTCCATCGGTGGATGGACCCTTGGCGCCGGGCGCGGTGGCCGCGGCGTAGCGGAAGTCCCACGCGAAGCGCTGCATCCCCGGCGTGGCTGCTGGAATCGGCGTCGGTTTCACCCACTCCGGAGCGAGCTTCAGCGTCCGCGGATTGACGGGCGACACATGCTCGGCGCTGCTGTAGCGGCGTACGACCTGATTGTGCGCGTCGAGTATGGTGACGACCACGGGACCTTGCACAGTGCCCGGCAACACGTAGTCGATGAGCGCGCCGTAAGGCGGGTTGGCCGCCATCGGCTCGTCCTTCGGCATGGGTGTGCCGGTGAAGCCCGGGGTGCGCACGCGAATCGCATCCGCGGGCTTGAACAACGTGACCTCCCCGGAGCGCACGTCGCTCATCTGCCGCAGCGGCGCGACGTCATCCATGATCCAGAAGCCGCGGCCGTGGGTGGCGATCACCAGATCGTCACCATGCACATCAATGTCGCGAACCGATGTCATCGGCAGATTCTGCTGCAGGGGCTGCCATTGCGCGCCGTCGTCGAAGGACACATAAATGCCGAACTCCGTCCCGGCGTAGAGCAGCCCGGGCCGTACGGGATCCTCGCGCACCACGTTGACGAACCTGCCGCGCGGAATTCCGGAATCCACGCGCTGCCAGCTCTTGCCGTCATCACGCGTGACGTAGATGTAAGGGGTGTCGTCGTCCAGGCGATGCCGATCGATCGCCAGGTAGGCGATGCCGGCCCGGAAATGCGACACGTCGATGGCGCCGACCTTCGACCACGGTGTCAGCGCCGCGGGTGTCACGTTCCGCCAATGAGCGCCGCCGTCGGCCGTGCGCCAGACCAGGCCATCGTCCGTGCCGACCCAGATGACTTTGGCATCGAGCGGCGACGGCGCAATGGTGTAGATGACGCCACGGCGCTTGCCGAGGTGGTAGTCGTCCCTCGTGGTCGTTGGATCGAGATTCGAGGGGGTTCCCGCGTCGCGCCGCGTCAGATCGGGGCTGATCGGCTGCCAGTGCTGGCCGCCGTCGCTTGTGCTGAAGAGCCGTTGGTTGGCGAAGTAAAGCGTCTTCGGGTCGCGCTTCGAGAAGACGAGCGGCATCGTCCATGCGGTACGGTAGTGGTCCGATGGGTAGCCGAGCATGGGATTGACGTCACGAGTCTGCTCCGTCGACCAGTCGAGCCTGTCGACGCTCGCGCCGCTGTCCGAGGCGTCGCCGTAGACGATGTGCGGGTTGTCAGGATCGGTCGCGATCATGCCGCTCTCGCCGCCGGCGGTGACCTCGTGGAATTGCTCCATGGTGATGCCGTCACTGCTGCCGGTGCGGCTCGGGACCGACGCCGCGCCGGAATCCTGCTGCGCCCCGTAGACCCGGTAGGGGAACCGATTGTCGGTGGTGACGTGATAGATCTGCGCGGTGGGCTGGTTGTACCAGCTGCTCCAGGTCTTGCCGCCGTCCAGGGTGACCTGCGCGCCCTGGTCGCTGCCGAGGATCTGCCGCTGGTCGTCCGTCGGATCGACCCACAGCACGTGGAAGTCATCCCCGGTCTGGTCGCCCTTCTTGGCGATGAAGTGCGCGCCGCCGTCCTGTGACTCGAGCACGATGGTATTCATGACCCATACCCGGTCGGCGTTCGCCGGGTCGGCCGTTAGCGCGCAGAAATACCAGCCGCGGCCCCAGATGCGTGGATCGGCGGAGATGTGCCGCCACTGGCCGCCGGCGTCATCGGAGCGGTAGAGGCCTCCCTGGCCCCAGGGGCCGTCCGCCAGGGCGTAGACGCGATTCGGAGCGGCGGCCGAGACCGCGAGGCCGATGCGGCCGGGAGCGGCGGGCAGACCGTGGCCTGCGATCCGGCTCCAGTGCTCGCCCCCATCGTGAGAAACGTAGAGCCCGCTGCCGGGACCGTTGGAGGGCGGGTAAACGCTCCACGGCGGCCGGCGCGTCTGCCACAAAGTGGCATAGAGGGTGTGCGGATCGTCGGGCTTGAAGGCGAGATCGGCAGCGCCGGTGTTGGGATTCTCGTACAGGACCTTGGTCCAGTGCCGGCCGCCGTCGCGCGAGCGGAAGACTCCACGCTGCGCGTTGGGACCATAGGGATGTCCGAGCACGGCGACATACACGAGATCGGGATCGTGCGGGTCGACCAGAATGCGCGAGATCTGGCGCGAATCATCGAGGCCGATGTGCGTCCAGTGCGCGCCGCCGTCCGTGGACTTGTACATGCCATCGCCCTGGGCGATGTCGGAGCGCATGTCCGCTTCGCCGGTGCCCACGTAGATGGTTGCCGGGCGTGAAGGCGCGATGGCGATGGCGCCGATCGAGCCCACCGGCACGCTATCAAAGATCGGCTGCCACGTCCTGCCGGCGTCCTCCGTCCTCCATACCCCGCCGTCGACCGCGCCGAAGTAGAAGTGGCGGTTGTCGCCCGGGATGCCGGTCACCGCGAGCACGCGTCCGCCGCGGAAAGGGCCGATGAGGCGCCAATGCAGCGCCTGGTAGTCCGAAGGATCCGCCGCGCCCGGGGCTGCGGCGGGCTGCACGGCGGACACCAGACTCGTCACGCACAATCCGACCACGAGCAATCCAAGACCGCGCATTCGCACCGGCAGCCTCCGAGAATCCGCAGCGAAAGGACGGTAACTTTAGCCGATCTAGACGAATCCGATCGAGAATAGCGCGACGAGCGCCAACAGATTTGAGATGAGCCGAGGCCTGGCGAGAGCGAGGAGCTTGCGCCGCCACTCGCGGCCGTGAATTCCATGGTGCGGCGGCGCGCACTGTACGGGCGTGTTCGAGCGGATCATGGCGTGCTCCCGGTGGTGGACCTGGGAGCATTGGGCGCCGCAATCCGCGCCTCACGCCGGATGCAAGGGTGGCGAGACGATGGGCGATTGTGATGGAAGCTGGCAGCTCAGCGGTTCCACGGCACGCTGGCAGCCTTTCGCGGCCCCGGGAAGAACTCCCGGGGCCCCGAATGAATCGAGTCTAGTGGAACAGATTGACGGAAACGTCCAGCACTACGCCGGTGGCAACAGCCGCGAGAACCGCGTTGTTGTCGACGCGTACCCAATAGTAGCCGGGCGGCGGCGGACGAAGACGATAGACCACCGGGTCCGGAATCACATACGCCTGCCCGCGGTACCCAGACGGCAGTCGCTCGCCGCGGTGCCAGCGATGCGCGCGCCAGCCATGCGGACGCTCGTATCTGCCAGAGTCAAAATCCGCGTGCCCGCGGTGCTCGCCGCGATCGTGATGCTCGGAGCGATCGTGGTCGCGATCGTGATCGTGATGCTGGTCCTGCCACTGGCCGTGATCGTGGTCACCACCCTGCGGCGGATCGGCCAGCGCCAAAGACCCTACAGCCAGCGACAGCACCATGGCCGCCATGATCGTTCGTTTCATAGTTGAGTACCCTCCAGGTTACGCTCGGCAAGAGACCTGCCCCCAAGGCTGGCGTAACGTACCTGAGCCGCAGCTGAACGACACCTCCGCCTTTACCATATCCTCATTCCGATAGATTCTCGCGCGCCGCACCAGGCGGTATGGTTGCGCGCCTGGGGTGGCGGATCGCCGCCCAGGAGTTCCGCCATGCAATACGCGCTGCTCGGCAATACCGGTCTGACCGTCTCCCGCCTGGCGTTCGGCGCCATGACTTTCACCGCGGGCAACAAGGCCATCGGCGCCGTCTACAAGGTGGGCGCTGACTTGGCCGGCGAGCTCGTGGGCCGCGCGCTCGCGGCGGGAATCAACTTCTTCGATACCGCCGACGGCTATGCCGGAGGCGAGTCGGAAGCGATGCTGGGCGCGGCGCTCGGGCCCCATCGTGACCGGGTGGTCATCGCCACCAAAGTCGGGTTCCGCACCGGCACCGCTTTGACCCACGCAGGCCTGTCGCGCAGGCACATCCTGTGGTCGGTTGATCAGAGCCTGAAGCGCCTCGGCACCGACTGGATCGATGTCTACATCGCGCACCGCGAAGACCCGTACACTCCGCTCGAGGAGACACTCGCGGCGCTCGATGCCGTCGTGCGCGCCGGCAAGGTGCGGTATCTCGGCTTCTCCAACTGGTCGGCCTGGAAGGCGGCCGCGGCGCTGGAGATTCAGAAGGCCAACGGCCTCGCGCCCTTCACTCATGGGCAAATGTACTATTCGCTGGTGGGCCGCGACGTCGAGCGCGATGTCATCCCCATGATGCGGCGCTATGGGCTGGGGCTCACGGTCTGGAGTCCCCTGGCATCCGGATTTCTCAGCGGCAAGTACAGCCGCCAGACGCTGGCCGATCCGAACAATCGCCTGTCCGGCTTCGATATCCTGCCGTTCGACAAGGAAGAGGGCTTCAAGCTGGTGGAACGGATGCGCGCCATCGCGAGCGCACGCCAGGCGAGCGTCGCCCAAGTCGCCATCGCGTGGCTGCTTGCGCGGCAGGCGGTGAGCAGCGTCATCATCGGCTCGACCAAGCTCAGTCAGCTCGAGGACAACCTCGCGGCGGCTGCGGTCATGCTCACCGGCGCCGAGATCGCCGAGCTCGATGCGGCCACCGCCCTCGCGCCCGTCTATCCCAACTTCTTCATGGACAATATCGCGCAGGACCGGGCGGCTGCGGAGGCGCTCGGCAACCGGGTCAACCGCTAGGAGCCGGTGATCATGTCAGAGCAAACACTGGTCACGCACCGCGGCGGCTGTCACTGCGGCAGGGTCAGGTTCGAGGTGCTCGCTCCCGCGAGAGTGCAGGTCTCGGACTGCAACTGCTCGATGTGCAGCAAGTCGGGTTACCTGCATCTCATCGTGCGGGGCGAGAACTTCAAGCTCCTTTCGGGGAGCGATACGCTCACGACCTACACGTTCAACACGGGCACCGCCAAGCACCTCTTCTGCTCGGTTTGCGGCGTCAAGTCGTTCTACGTGCCCCGCTCCCACCCCGACGGCTTCAGCGTCAACGCCCGCTGCCTCGACCCGGGCACGCTGGCGGAGATGACCGTCGAGCCTTTCAATGGACAGGAGTGGGAGCGCTCCTACCCGCAGATACGCGACGAATACCAGGGCTGAGCGGCGGGCGTATCGATTGCAGCATTCGCCTCGCCTGTGGACCAACGATGTTCTCGTTTCCGCGCGCCGCATCTACCAGGCCGCGGGATTTCGCCTGGTGAATGAGGAGCGCCATCATTCCTTCGGCAAGGACCTGGTCGGCCAGACCTCGGAGCTGGCGCTGCCGGTATCCTGACCCCTCTTGCGGCGGACGTTGAGCGCAAAGCCGAGGACGACGGCGAAGCACAGGAACGGGACGGCCATGGACCAGTTGATGCCCGCGAGGCCGGAGAGCGCTCCCATCGCCGGAGTCAACACCGCGCCGCCCACGATCGCCATGACGAGCACGGAGGAAGCGAGCTTGCGAACCTCGCCCATGCCGCTGACGCCGAGCGCGAAGATGGTCGGATACATGATGGACATGAAGAAGCTGCTCGCGATGAGCGCGTAGAGCCCGGCGTATCCCGGCATCACGATCGCGACGGCCGCGAGCAGCGCATTCACGGCGGCGAACACGGCGAGCAGGACGGCAGGCGCCACGCGCCGCATGAGCGCAGTGCCGGCGAATCGCCCCAGCATGAAGAGCACCAGCGAGACGATGAGGAAGTCCGCGGCCCGCCGGTCGGCGGTGCCGGGCACGGTCCCCTCGGCGTACCGGATGAGGTAACTCCACACTCCTATCTGCGCGCCGACATAGAAGAATTGCGCGGCGACCGCGAAGAAGAACCGCCAGCGCCCGCGAAGCTCGCGCCACGTCGCCGCCTCGCGCGCCTGCGGCGCGTGCGATTCGTGCGCGGCCGGAAACCGGGTCAGCAGAATGAGCACGGCCAGCGCCAGCACCACGATCCCTATCGCCACATAGGGTGCACGCACCGCCCCGGTCTGCGCAGCGTCATAGGCTGCACGTGCGGTCGGCGACATTGCGGCGATCCGGGTCGGCGGGTCGTCGGCGCCGGAGAAGATGAAGAAGCGGCCGATGACGACACCCGTGATCGACCCGAGGGGATTGAAAGCCTGCGCGAAGTTGAGACGCCGCTCCGCGTCTGCGGGCGGGCCCAGCACGGTGACGAAGGGATTGGCGGAAGTCTCGAGAAACGACAGCCCGCTGGCGATCACGAACAGGGCGAAGAGGAAGCAACCATAGGTGCGCAAGTCCGCGGCCGGGTAGAAGAGGAGCGCTCCCAGCGCGTAGAGCGCGAGCCCGACGACGATTCCCGCCTTGTAGCCGTAGCGGCGCATGAGCAGACCGGCGGGAATGGCGAACAGGAAGTAGCCCAGATAGAAGGCCGACTGCACCAGCCCGGACTCGAGGTCGGTGAGCTCGAATGCCTTCTTGAACTGGCGGATGAGGATGTCGTTGAGATTGTTGGCGACGCCCCAGAGGAAGAAGAGACTGATCACGAGCACCAGCGGCAGAACGCCGTTGCGGACGATCGCAGCAGCCGCGGAATTGCGAGCGGTGGCGCCTCCGCTATCATTCATGCTCTCAGCCCTCCCGCCCGATAGCGCGGCTTCTTGACCACGTGTATGCTCTTTTATGGGTGGAACTGTATTTCACATATGGACCAGAGTGCAACTCCTTGCGCGGCCGGCCACGCCAAGTCGGGCAGCGCACCGCGGCGGCTGCTGCCCCGCGCCTCGCTCGCCGTGCCGACGCTGGGCTTCGGAGCCGCCGCGATCGGCAACCTCTACACAGCCCTTACCGACGAAGCCGCGGGCGCTGCCGTCGAGGCGGCGTACCGCCTCGGCATACGCCTCTTCGACACCTCCCCTTATTACGGCTATGGGCTCAGCGAGCAGCGCCTGGGCTACGCACTGGCCGCGCTCGAGGCCGATGATGCGGTGATATCCACGAAGGTGGGTCGCCTGGTGGTTCCGGCGGCGGGCAAGCTGCCCGATGATGGCTTCGCAGTGAGTGGTCGGCGCGCCATATTCGACTACTCGCGCAGCGGCATCATGCGCTCGTTCGAATCGAGCCTGCGGCGCTTGCGGCGGGGCTCGGTCGACATCCTGCTGCTGCACGATGTCGGCCGTGAGACGCACGGCGAGCGGCACACAGTCATGTTGAAACGCGCGCTCGACGAAGCGCTGCCGGCAATGGCGGCGCTCAAAGCGTCGGGCGCCTGCCGCGCCATCGGTATCGGCGTCAACGAGCAGCAGGTATGCCTGGAAGTCATGCCGCGCTTCGATCTCGATTGCATTCTGCTCGCCGGCCGGTACACGCTTCTCGAGCAGCAGACGGCGGCGCCGGTGCTGGCGGAGGCCGCGCGCCGCGGAGTCGGCATCCTCGCCGGCGGTCCTTTCAACTCCGGGCTGCTGGCCAGCCCCGAGGCGCCCGGCACAACCTACAACTACCGGCCCGCGGACGAGAATACTCTGCAGCGCGCGCGCGAAATCTACGCCGTCTGCGCGGCCGAGACCGTCGACGTCGGCGCCGCGGCGCTGCAATTCCCTCTCGCCCACCCCGCCGTCGTAGCGGTCGTCGCGGGCATGCGCTCGCCCGCGGAAGTCTCGAGTGCACTCGCCCGCAGCCGCGCGGCAATTCCCGCCTCGCTGTGGCGCAAGCTGCGCGAGGCCGGACTGTTGACTGTCGGTGCGCCTACGCCATGACGCACGTCATTACCGCTCTCGATACCCACGACGTGCGCTTCCCAACGTCACGGCAGCTCGACGGGTCGGATGCAATGAACCCCGATCCCGACTACTCGGCCGCCTACGTAACACTGCGCACGAGCGACCCGCATGGCCTCTGCGGCCACGGATTCGTATTCACGATCGGGCGCGGCAACGACGTCCAGACCGCCGCGATAGGCGCGCTGCACCATCTCGTCGTGGGCCGGGAAGTGGAGTCGGTGCTGTCGGACCTCGGCGGCTTCGCGCGCAGCCTCACCAACGACTCGCACCTGCGTTGGCTGGGTCCGGAGAAAGGCGTGATTCACATGGCGATCGGCGCCGTCGTCAACGCCGCCTGGGACATGGCTGCGCGCCGCGCCGGCAAGCCGGTGTGGCGGCTGATCGCGGAGATGACCCCACAGCAAATCGTCGCTCTCGTGGACTTCCGCTACATCAGCGATGCTCTGGCCCCGGCCGAGGCCCTGGCGCTGCTGCAGGCGGCCGCTCCCGGCAGAGCCGCTCGCATGGAACAACTGCTGGCGCGCGGATATCCGGCCTACACGACCTCACCCGGCTGGCTGGGTTACTCGGACGAGAAGCTCGCGCGGCTGGCGAAGGAAGCCGTCGCGGAGGGCTTTCGCACGATCAAGATCAAAGTCGGACGCGACCTCGCCGATGACGTGCGCCGCTGCCGGATCGCGCGGCAGGCGATCGGTGCAGGTGTGGGTCTGGCGATCGACGCCAACCAGCGTTGGGATGTCCCGGCCGCGATCACCTGGCTGCGGGCGCTCACAGACTTCGATATCGCCTGGGCGGAGGAGCCGACGAGCCCGGACGACATCCTGGGCCACGCCGCGATTCGACAGGCGGTCGCGCCGATGCCGATCTCCACAGGCGAGCACACCCACAACCGCATCATCTTCAAGCAGCTCCTCCAGGCCGAGGCCGTCGACCTGCTGCAGATCGATGCAGCCCGCGTGGGCGGCGTCAACGAGAATCTCGCCATCCTGCTGCTGGCGGCCAAGTTCGGTGTCAGAGTTTTCCCCCACGCGGGCGGTGTCGGCCTGTGCGAGCTGGTGCAGCACCTCGCGATGGCGGATTACGTCGCGATCAGCGGCTCGATGGAGGATCGGGCGATCGAGTTCGTGGATCACCTGCACGAGCATTTCCTGGATCCGGTGCGTCTCCGTGCCGGCCGGTATCTGGCGCCGTCCATGCCCGGCTTTTCCGCCGAGATGCGCAGCGAGACTCTGCTGGAGCACCGCTTTCCGCACGGCTCGGTGTGGAGCGCGGCCCAATCCCCCTTGGCTGGAAGTATCATCAGGTAATACCCGACACGGAGCTGGCTCAACGGGCGGCGGTGAGCGCGGCGGCCGCCCGCCGTACGGCAGCGTCGCGCTCCTCTCTTACGGAATCCAGGCGCTTCCTGGCCGCGGCGACGATTTCCGGGCGAGCGCATTCCGGCCGTCCGGAATCGAAAGGCGGCATGGGTGCGTACTCGATCACGAGCTGGACGGTCTGCGCGTGGTCCACGCCGGCGATCTCCGCCAGCACGGTGAGCGCCATGTCGATACCGGCGGTCACACCGCCGCCGCTGATGATGTTGCCCGCGCGTACGACGCGGGCGGGATCGGGGATTGCCCCGAATGCGGCCAGCGAATCCCGCCAGGCCCAATGGCACGCCGCGCGCTTGCCGGTGAGCAGTCCCGCTGCCGCGAGCAACAGCGACCCGGTGCAGACCGAGGTCACGTAGCGCGCCGTGGCGGCGAGGCGCCGCAGCTCCGCCAGATATCGCCGATCGTCCATGGCCTGTATCGTTCCATAGCCTCCAGGCACGCACAGCAGCGCGCAGGACTCGATGTCCTCGAGCTTGCCGACGCCGGCGAATGTCATCCCCCCGCCCGCCTGGATGGTGCCTCCGGCGACGGATGCCAGGATGCTCCGCGCTCCGGGCACGCGCGTGAACACTTCGTAGGGACCCGTGAAGTCGAGTTGGGTGATGTTCGGGTACAGCGCGAACACGACGGGGAAATCGGCACTCACACTCATACAGAAACTCCTTCGCAGGCCGGCGCCCGGGGCGGGCGCTCATCCCGGGATTTGACTGTGCCAGGATGCCTCGCTACGCTGTTGGCGTAAACGACGTTCTTCCCACCTTTCGTGCCATGCCGCGCCACATCGCGTTCCTCGTTTTCCCGCAATTCCAGATCCTCGATGCGACCGGGCCGATTGCCGCCTTCGAGATCGCGGAACGCTGCTGCCCGGGCACATACGCGCTGCGTTTCATCGCGGTGACATCGGGCGCGGTGGCCAGCTCATCGGGTGCCTGTCTGCAGGCGTCGCCGCTCGGCCGCACCGACACCATCGATACGCTGATCGTGGCCGGGGGCCAGGGCACACGTGCGGCGGCCGTGTGCGAAAAGACGCGCAGGTTCGTGTTGTCGTGCGCGACGCGGGCACGCCGGGTTGCGAGCGTCTGCTCGGGCACTTACGTGCTCGCCGCCGCCGGATTGCTCGACGGCAGGCGCGCGACGACTCATTGGAGCGTGACGTCGGATTTCAGCCGGCGCTTTCCCAAGGTGCGGCTGGAAGCCGATCGGATCTATGTCAGGGACGGCAGGATGTGGAGCTCGGCGGGTATCACGGCCGGCATCGATCTCGCGCTGGCGTTGATTGGCGAGGATCTGGGGGAGGACATCGCCCGGCGCACGGCGCAACAGCTCGTCGTCTATCACCGCCGCCCGGGTGGGCAGTCGCAGTTCTCTCCCCTGCTGGAGATGGAGCGCACCGACGGGCGCTTCGGCAAGCTATGGGACCATGTCAGGACGCATCTGGGAGATCGGCTCGGCGTCGGCGATCTCGCCCGGGTGAGCTGCATGAGCCCGCGAAACTTCTCGCGCGTGTTCATGGAGGAAGTCGGCGTGGCGCCCGCCAAGGCGGTCGAGCGCCTGCGCGTGGACACCGCACGCTCTTCCCTGGAAAGCGGCGGCTCCTCCATCCAACAGGTGGCCGTCGCGTGCGGTTTCGGCAATCCGGAGCGCATGCGTCGCAGCTTCCTGCGGGTGCTGGGCGCGCCGCCCTCCGCTCTCAAGCGGCAGGGGCGGCGCGACTGATCAGCTCAGCGACGGACCCAACGGCCGCCGGCCGCGTGCCAACCGTGCGGTCCACGTACCCAGTGCCTGGGAGCCCAGCGGTAGCCGGGGCGCGGAGCGGCCCAGTGACCAGGAGCCCAGACGTAGGCGCCGGCACCCCAACGCCAGTAGCCACCCATCCAGACATAGCCGGGATACGGCGCCGCGCCGTAATACTCGACGCGCGGAGCAGGCGGCGCGGTGGCTACCCATCCGCCACCGTAATAGGGACGCGCCGGCGCGACGACGCAGCCTCCGACTGCGAACGACAGTCCGAGAATCACTGCTATTTGACGCACGCGGAAAGCAACTCTGGGCATGTGAACCTCGTCACAGATTTTTTACGACTGCGGCCCCCTCGGCCGCCTTTACATGATGAACGCGGCATCCGAGGCGCCGTGCACATGCGGTTAACACTCCCGAAAAGAGGAGGCCCGGGCGAATCGCTCCGCCCGGGCCCCAGAACAGGCTGCAATGGCTCTCAGGACTTCCGGCGTCGCCCGCGAAGCATGGCCAGCCCGCCAGCGAGGAGGGTGAGTGCGGCCGATGCGCTGCCGGGATCGATCTCCGGCGCCTGAGCCGTCGTCAGTGCCAGATTCTCGGAGACGTGGTCGTATCGCTGCCGTCGTAGCTCTTGCTCTTGTCGCCGTCCCAGCTGATCTTGAAATCATCCTGATAATCGGCCGCTGCCGCCGGGACGAATCCGCTCAAGTCCACCGAGAAGGTGTAACTCAACGTCGAATTTGCAGCGAGGGTCGACTGTGTAATCGGCTGCGTGCTCTGAAAGCAGATGAACCAGCGCCGCACTGCATGGAGGCGCAGCGGCGTGGGACTGAAGGTGCAATACCCGTGCCCATGCTTGAATATCCACGAAATCAGCGAGTTGCACCCGGACGGCGGCAAGCGCGCCGGGTCGCGCCCAAAGAACTGTAAGCCGCGCCGACATGACCACAGTCACACATCGGCGCAAAGCGCCCATGGACTGTGACGCTGTTCACACTAAGTGCCGGTAACCTCCCATGGACGTTGTAAGCTTTCTCGACGTCCCAGCGGCTTGACTCATTGCGCACAATAATGTGACGGACATCACAGCTCATGGCCTATGAACCCCGCAGACCGCCCCGCCCCGAGGATCTCACGGTGCGCGGACTGCGCCACCGGGTGACCTGGTGGGGCGAGCGCACACGAACGCCGGTCGTGCTGCTGCACGGCTTCCAGGACTGCGGCGCGACGTGGCAATTCCTGGCCGACTCTCTGCCGCCGGAGTGGTCGCTCGCTGCACCCGACTGGCGCGGCTTCGGTCACAGCGAACGGGCACCCGGCGGATACTGGTTTCCCGACTACTTCGCGGACATCGAGGCACTGTTGGATGTGTTGGCGCCCGATGCGCCCGCGCGCATCGTCGGCCACAGCATGGGAGCGAACATCGCGCAGATCTACGCCGGCGTTCGTCCGCAGCGTCTGGCCTGGCTGGTGAATGTGGAGGGATTCGGATTGCCGCGCAGCGACCCGCACGATGCGCCGGCCCGTTACGCGCGCTGGCTCGACGAGCTGCGTCAGCCGCTGCGCGCGGGCCGCTATCGCTCGCCCGCGCAACTCGCCGGCTTTCTGCGCTCGAAGAATGCGCGGCTCCTCCCCGACCGGGCGGAGTTCGTTGCGGGCGCATGGACACGCCCCGCACCGTCTTCCTCAGAGCCTGCCGAGGTGGAATTGCTGTTCGACCCGCGCCACCGCCTCGTCAATCCCATTCTCTATCGCCGCGAGGAGGCGGAGGCCTGCTGGGCGCGAACGACGGCTCCGGTGCTGTTGGTGCGGGGAGACGCCGACGACAGCCGGTCGCACAGCATGCGGGCCGCCTCCGAAGACATGCGGGCACACATACGCAATCTCGAGATCGCCGCCGTCGCCGGCGCGGGGCACATGGTGCACCATGAGCAGCCCGAGGCTCTGGCCCGGCACATCGTCGAATTCGAGCGCGCGTGCCGGAGCTCTACGCCGCCAGTCCTCGGGCCGGCAACGCAATGAGGCAGGATATACCGGTCACAGCTGCGCGACCACCGACAGCATGAAATTGCGCCGCGGCAGTACGTTCACCAGGTCGGGACCGAGCGCGGAAGGTCCGGCGTTGTCGGTGATGGCATCCGAGTTCCAGAGATTGTCCAGCGACAGCATCAGGCGCACCTGGTGCGGGCTCTGCGGATCGGTCAGGAATCGGGTCACGCTCATGTTCGTATAGGAGTAGGCACCCACCCGATAGGTTGCGCCGTCGGCGCTGCCGTTCTTCCCCTGGTACTCGGTACCCACGAGCTTCGCGAGGAGGCTCGCCGTCCAGCGGCCCCGCCCGTAGAGAAGTCCCGCGAGCCCCGTATAGCGCGGCGCGAAGGGAATGGTGGCGCCAGCGAGCTGGATCGATGATGTCATGAACGAATCCTGGAACGTCGCGCGCATGAGGCTGGCATTCGCCACCAGTGACAGGCCACCTCCGAGTTGCACGTGACCTTCGGCCTCGATTCCGCGGTAGATCACGCCACCCGAATTCACGTACAGGGTGTCGCCACCTTCCGTGATGGTCGACACGTAGTTATCGAAATCGATGCGGTAGGCGTCGAGCGCGACCTCATACCGCTTGCCGCGGTGCACCACACCGAGCTGCGCCGCCAGGGCATTCTCGGGCTGGGCCTGGTTGCCGAGCGCGGGATTCGCGGTGTAGAAGAATGACTGGCTCGGGACCAGAGAGCCGCGCGACAGCTGGAAGTAGACGTTGGTGCCGGTTGCGACCCGATAGGTCGTATCGAAGCTCGGCAGGCTGCTCGATACCGAGCGTGACACGGTGCCGGCGCTGCCCGGGAGATAATTCTGGATGACGGCGGCGTCGAAATCGCGTGTGACGTCTCGCCACCTCATCCCGAAGCTCATTCTCCAGCGATCGCTGACCTGCCAGGCGAGCTCTCCGTAAGGTTGATACGTATGCAGATGAGCACCGAAATCGAAGTAGAACGGCGAGCCCATCGCGCGATTGACGTCGTAGAGCGCTCCGGTCGTCAGATCGAGGCCCACTCGTGACTCGGTCTGCCACCCCTCCTCCGCCCAGAGACCCAGGAGCAGGCTGCCAAAGGGCACCCTATACCGCCAGCGCAGATCGTCGCCGAAGACTCGGTACGCCTCTCGCGTGTCGCGCCCCGCAATATCCGCGGGGGAGAAACCGGAGAACCCCTTCCCGAGCGGCGATGCGGTCTGATCCCCTTTGAGGCTCAGGCCGTTGTTGCCGTAGGAATATGTGTAGGTCGTGTTCTGCAGGCGCGCCTGCTCGCCCAGCGGGACCTGCAGCCGCACATAACCGAAGTCCGCTGATCGGTACGTGCCGGAGTAACGGAAGTAGTTGGGACTGGACGGATCGTCGTCGTAGCCGTAGGAAGAGCTGATCGCAAGGTCGGCGGGCGCGACGCCGCCGGGATTGTAAAAGCCGTAGCGGTCGTAGGCATACATCGCGGTGAGCACCGCACTGCCCACCATGGCGACCCCTTTCACGAGGAAGTCATCCTTGTGTCCGTGGCTCAGATTCATCGCGCCGCGCGACTGGGTCTGCTGGAACGTCGCCAGAATGCCCGCCTGGCCGGATTCTTCCGGCGCAGCCGTATTGAGCGTCGCTCCGTACAGGCTGGTATCGAACGAGCCGTAGCCTCCGAAGGCCGTGGCATGGGCCCGCTCGGGAAGGGGCTCGGAGAAGAGGTTGACCGAGCCGCCGAACGAGGCGTAGCCGAGATTCTCCGCGCCGCCGGGACTGCGGTCGACGATCAGATGATCGAGCTCGGAGGCCGGGAAATACGAGGTCGAGTGATGCTGGAAGTTGTCCGGATCGGCAAACGGGATGCCGTCCAGGGTCACGTTGAACTGTCCATCGACGAAGCCCCGCAGGCTCTGGTTCTTCGCCGCATCGAACCCCGGCCCGTTGGGCGCGGAGCTCACGTAGCTGGGGGTGAGGTCGGCGATGGTGCCGTAGTCACCGACCGGGGAGACGATCTGCTCGATGGCCTCGCTGCTGACCAGGGACTGCGGTGAACCGACGTCCGGGACCGGTTCGCTCGGTGGCGGATCTTCCTTGGTGCTGGTCACCCGTACGTCCGAAAGGACGCCGGCCACCAGCTGGCTCGAATCGTCCGCGAGAGCGACTCTGGTGACCACGGAGATCGTGAGCGTGGCGAGCACCACACCCTTCAAAGAGAGAGTGCTGAACGACATCGGTGGAATCGTAGGGCATCAATGGAAAAAGCGGCCTCTCCCCCTTGCGGAGGAGAGGCGGCCCAATGGACGTCGAAGGCAGCTCGTTAGTCGTCGTAATCCGCGTTCGGGTGTGCGAATTCCGCCGCGAAGTCGCTCGGCCAGCGCACCTTGCTCTCACCCGGATACGGCCGCGTGAAGCCGGTCGAGGCGTACCACACCCAGTGGTTCACGATTTCCGGATCCTCCGAATCGGGCTTGTGCATCTTGTCGGCGAACATCTTCTCCTTCGCCTCCGCCCAGGCCTTCTCGATCGGGGTCATCGGCCGGTTGCTGGCCGTAGCCGTGACACCCTGATTGAGCGGCACCAGCGCCGGCACGTGGCTCCAGGCAGCGAAGCTCTGCGGCGGCGGGCTGTTCGTGAACAGGTTGTACATCGGCGAGGCGACCAGGTCGAACATGTTCATCGGCGGCAGGCCGAGGATCTGCTCGATCGTCCGCGTGAAGTTGATCTGGGTAAACATCGTGTGGTTGGCTTGCTTGTCCGCCAGATTCTGTACCGTATATGGGCTCACGACATAGCCCGGGCTGCGGTGACCGTCAATATGGTCGACGCCGTCCTGGGCGTCGTCCTCGGTCACGAAAATCACCGAGTCCTTCCAGATCGCGCTGTGGCTGATGACGTCGATGATCCGTCCCACGGCGAGATCGTTGTCGGCCTGCTCCGCAGTCGGCGTCGGCGGTCCACCCGTGTGGTCGCACATGATCCACAGCGTCTCGAGATTGGGCACGGTGCCCGTGGCGACGTCCTTCTCGAAGTCCGGTTGCCAGAGGTCAACGCGGAACTGGTCCGGGATGCCGAGATCGAAGTTGGGGAAGTGAGCGATCGAGTAATTCTGCACCGAGGGGATCTCGGATATCGTGTTGATCGTCGTCAGGTACTTGAGCTGCGACTCCTGGCCCCCCTCGTACGCCATGGCGTCGGAGTAGAACTGCGCCCAGCTCGGCTCGTTCGTGGTCCCGTCGGGGTTGCTGTAGGTGTTGCCCGCGTACTCGACGTACTCCCCGTAGATCTTGACGTGCAGGCCCTTCTTCTCGGCCGCGTCCCAGAGGAAGCCCTTCGGCTGATAGGCGAGCGAGTCCTCGCCGTTGGCCGGATAGCTGCGGATCCAGTCGGGCGACTGGATGTCGTCCTCGTAGGGCGCGATGCTCTGCACCAGCCAGTTGTGGCCGTCGGCCGACTGCCGGGACGGGTCGTAATAGTTGTCGAGCAGCGGGAAGCGCGTCACCAAGTTGTGCAGGTTCGGCGTGACGCCGGCGCCCCAGATCGTGAGCGCCGGGTCGCCCCGTGCGCCGAGGCTGGTCGGCAGATCGCCAAGGATCTGATCGTAGGTGCGGTTCTCGCGCACGATCACGAACACGTGCTTGATCAGCGAGGGATCGCCGATGTGCAGCGGAATCGCGACCGCAGCGGCGTGCGGGTCGCCGCCGTACGCCGCATCGATGTTCTGCTGCAAGTCCCAGTGGTTGTCCTGGTACACCTGCGTGGTCAGCGACTCGAGCGTGCGGCTGTCCGGCAGCGGGATCAGGTCGAGCGACGCCGTATCCTGGTGCGAGTTGTACGCCGTGACGCCATGCGCGGTCGCCTGCGAGCCCCAAGTGCCGAGCCCCTTGTCGTCGGAGACGATGAGCTGATGGTGCTTGGCGTCGTAGGCGATCTCGGCGGGCGTGGAGGCGGTTGGGATCAGCCCGAGGAGAGGATTCCGGCTGGAGCCGCTCAGGTCGACCACGGCCACGGCGTTGGCGGTGTAGAGCGTGACGTACCCGACCTTGCCCACGGCCACCAGGCTCGTCGGCTGAGCGCCGAATACCCGGGGAGGCGTCTTCCAGCCGTACTGCGCATTGCCATCGTCACCGTAGCCGGGACCGAATCCGAGGTTGCCGCCGCCGAGCTGCGGCGCCACATTGACGGTGCGCACCAGCCGGTTCGATGACAGGTCGATGACGCCGATGTTGTCGCTGCCGGTATTGGTCACGTACAGCGTGTTGCCTGAGATTGTCAATCCGGTCGGGTGCCGGCCGCCGCTGTCGATGGTCGCGACGAGCTTACCGGTCACCGTGTCGACGACCGAGATGGTGCCCGTGATCGAGCCGCCGTTCACCTTGCTGGCGACGATCGGCGTCCCGCTGGAGCTGTTCGTGAAGTCCTTCGAGGTGGCGATACGGCCGCCCTCATTGCTCACGTAGGCCAGGCGGCCGTGCAGCACGATGCTGTTCGGCGCGTTGCCGACGCGTACCTGAGCGCCTTCGGTCGTCGCCGGCGTGGTCGTCAGGTCGACGGCCTGCAGGGTGTTGTTCTGGTTCAGAAGGACGTACGCCGTCTTGTTGTCGGCGGAGATCGCGATGCCGGCCGGATCTGAAGTGTAGCTGTTACCGTTGTAGAAGTTGCCGCAGAGCGTGGTCACCGGGTCGCTCTTCAGTCCGACCGTGATGCCTTTGCAGTTGATGTAGGCCTGCGACGGCGCGAGCTTCAGCTGCTGGCCGCCGCTCAGGAGGCCGGTTTTCGGATCGACTTCCGCGATGGCGACGTAGCTGTCGTCCTGGCTGAACAGCAGGGACTTGCCGTCGGGGCTGTAGGCGATGCCCGTGAACGAGCCGGTGCTGTCCGAGTCGGGGGAATACTGCTGCAGGATCGCGCCGCTCACGACATCCACGATATCCACGGCGGAGGATGCGCCCATGAGCAACACCGCGGCAGTGTTTGGATTCGTCGGGTTCAGCACGACGTCCTTGGCGCGCACCGGGGAGCCGAGATTGACCACAGTTCCGGCCGGCGTGATGACCTGACCGGTCGACATGACATACGACCCGTCGGGCTGCGGGCCTGGATTGTACGTTGGAAACTGGATGGAAGGATCGGCCAGCGCCGCCGAGCTTGCGGCGAGTATGGCGCTGTGCACGAGTAGACTGACGAGGCGCGAGGATTTCGAAGCCATTGGTTCTTTCTCCCAGAAATGATCGGCGCATCACGGCCCGGTCGGGAAAGTCATGCTTCGCACCGCCGGGGTTCTGCTCGCGGCGTATTGTTTCCGCTTAGTTTGACGGCGCCGTGACGAACCGATGACGCGCGCGCGGCCTACGGCGAAGCTAGAGATGTTGGTGACGCCAGGCGGCGACAATTCTCAGACAAGTAACTCGCGCAGTGCGCCGAGCCACGGCTCGTAGTCACGCCAGCGCGCAACCGCCGTGCGGTAGATCGGCTGCCGGGCCTGCCACTTGCTGGCGGTTCGCACGACGCGCCCGTTACGATCCGGCCGCAGACAGGCATCGTCCCACTCGAGGCCGCACGCGGCGACCATGCCGCGGATGACCGGCTCGGGGTCGGCGACCAGCGTCTCGTAGTCGATCTCGATGAAGCGCTCACGCGGCAGCACGCGCCGCCAGTGGGCACAGAGACGCTCGTACTCGCGCATGTAGCCGACCAGGGCGGTGCCGCCTGTCGGGAAGGACATGCGGTGGCTGAAATGCGTCCGATGAATCGACAGTGCGGTATCGATCGGGCTGCGCCGGCAGTGGATGATCGTCGCCCGCGGCAACACCGTGTGTATCAATCCGGCCCACTGGAAATTGAGGGGCATCTTGTCGGTGACACGCACGGACAGCGGCGCGATGCGACGCAGGGCGCGCAGATACTCCCGGGCGTATGCGCCCGGAAAGTCGGCGCCCGGCCCCTCACCGGCGGCCGCCTGCCATTCGCTGCCGCGCTCGTTCCAGAAGGACAGCTCCCCGCCTGCGCCGACCTGATGGTGGGCCGACAGGATCTGCTCCACGAGCGTCGTTCCGGAACGGGGCATTCCGACGATGAGTATTGGAGCAGGATCATCGGTGCCAGCGGCCGTGGCGCGGGAGACCGCTTCCGGGGTGAAAACCCGCACCATACGAGCCACCCGTGCCGCGAATGCGGCAAGATCGAATCGCACCAGTCCGCTGCGGAGTCTCTCCGCCGCATCGAATTGCCGCATCGCCTGCTCGTACTCGCCGAGATCGTCCGCGGCCTTGCCGAGAGCGAGATGCACCCGCGAGCGCTGCGACGGGTCGAGGGTGGGCAAGGCCAGCGCGGCGCGCATGCCCGCGAGGAGGTCGAAGTCCTGAGGCTCGAAGCGGCGGCAGCGCACGAGGTCGTAATAGCTGCCCGAGAGCCATGGCGCGCGCTCGATCGCGCGCAGGAAACAGGCGCGTGCCTCCTCGAAGCGGCCGACGTCCGCAAGGGTGTTGCCGAGCAGATCGAGGGCAACGGGGTTGTGCGGGTCCTGCGCGAGCGCGATGCGCAGAATTCTCTCCGCTTCAGGCTCGCGGCCGCCGGCGAGCAGTGCTCGCGCCGAGGCGATGCAGCCGAGCACGGTTCCGGGCGCCGCCGCGGCTGCCCGCCCGAATGCATCGATGGCGTCTGTCGTGCGGCACAGACTGTCCAACAGGTTTCCGGCCCGGTAACTTGCGTCGGCGGCCGACCGCGGCGACTGCGCGGCGCTGCTGTAGGCCTCGAGGGCCGGGCCCAGCTCACCGGACGCCTCGAGCGCAATTCCGAGGCGCAGATGCGCATCGCCGAAGCTCGCATCCAGCGCGACGGCATTGCGCAGGGCGCCGATCGCCTCGCCGATGCGCCCGCATTCGAGGTTCGCAAGGCCCAGGTCGTGGAGGATCGCCGCGTCGCCGGGCAGCAGATGCGCGGCGGCCTGCAGGGGTGTGATCGCCTGGGCGGGCCGCCCCGCCCGCAGGGATCCTGCGGCCATACCCAGAAGACGAGCTGCCTCGTTCGCCGCGTCAACGCCGTTTTCGGGCAACATTCCGGGGTCCTGGCATCAGTCGCCGCCCGAGTGACTGCCGCGCGCGAATTTCCGCTCAGGGGCCCCCAACAGCTCGGGCGAGTTGCCGGGGTCGACTCGAGGAACGGGCGGCACTTCCGATGTCTCCGGAGACGGCTGCGGCAAAGCCGCAGGCGCTGCTGGAGCGGAAGCCGCCGGGGCCAGCGGGTTCCGCGCAGCCGCAGCGGCGGCGATCTTCACCTGCACGATCCGCAGGTATGGCGGCCGCACCTCGACCCTTGGCGGCGCCGCTGCCGCGTCGCGCTGCTGCCACCAGCCGGAGCGCCAGGACACCACGCCGACGGTCAGCAGGAAGCCGGTCAGCAGCGGAATCAGAATGGCACCTGGCTGCCTCACGGAGCTCCTTCCCTCGGGGACGAGCGGCCGAAACCGCTCCGGGGCAGCCGATGCTAAGCACGAATTGTGACAATTCCGTTAAAGCGCCTGCAGTCCCGCCGCGGTCGCAACACGCTCATCCGCAGCCACATTCTTTTTTCTCGGCCTCACGCCGTCGGGCGGCTGCGCCCACGGGGTCGGTGAGAATGTCGGTCCACCGCGGGTCGGGCGACGGCTCGGCTGCGTAGTTGTCGTGCCAGTTCCACCATTTATACGGCGGGCTCTGCGGATAGCCCTTCGGCGAGTCCTCCCATGTCTCCTGCCGGCCGAGAGGCGTGGCGTCGAGATAGCTCCAGGTGGTGCCCATCGCCTCGTCGCCGCGGCTGCTGGTGAAATAGGTGCGGAACACCTTGTCGCCATCACGGAAGAACACGTTGTGGCCATGCCACTCGGCAACACCGAAGTCGGCGTCGAAGCTGTCAGTGATGGTGTACCAGGGCATGTCCCAGCCCATCCGTGCCTTCAGGCGCGCGATGTCACCCTGCGGCGCCCGCGAGGCGTACACGAGAGTCGTATCCCGAGCATTCAGGTGGGCGAGGTTGGCGACCTGATCGGCGCCCAGTGAGCAGCCGCGGCAGGCATGGTCCGGCCAGCCGAACACGCCGGGCTCGTAGAAGGCGCGATAAACGATCAGTTGCCGGCGGCCCTCGAACAGGTCGAGCAGGGTTGCCTTGCCCTTGGGCCCTTCGAATGCATACGACTTCTCCACGGACATCCAGGACAAGTGTGCCGCGATTGGACGCGGCAAGCTCAGCGTCAAAGCAGGCTAGAATCCCCGAGTCATCCGCCACACCTTGAAAGGGAGCCATGAGCGGCAGCCCCATGTTCATCGAGATCGTCGGCTGGTTAGGGGCAGCGACCCTGCTTGCGGCCTTTGGATTGGTGTCGTACGGGCTGGTCGACGCTCGCGGCAGGGTATACCAGGCTCTCAACATTCTGGGTGGACTGCTGCTGGCCGCGAATTCGGGCTGGCATGACGCGTGGCCATCGGCGGCGCTGAATATCATCTGGGCGGCCATCGCGATTGGAGCGGTGGCGATGGCGGATGCAGCGCCGCACGGCGTCTGACCAGACGAATCCTAGAGCGTAACGGTTCCCCGTCCGAGCTCTACGCACTTCGCCGCTGACGCGCACCCTCCGGTCGGAGTCGACGTCCAAATAGAGAACTGACGGCCGACCCGTCTGCTCGCCTTGCGCGATCTCGATCCGACGCGGCAGTTCCTGACCCACCGCGATGTACCAGCCTCCGAGATTGGCGGTGGCGGAGCCGGTGGCGGGATCCTCCAGTACCGCCGGTCCTTGCGGGAAGAAGAAACGCGACAGGAGAAGCTCGCGCCGAGCCTGAGGCACCAGTGGACGATGTGCTCGTCGGCGCCGCGTCCCTCCGCGGCGCGAACACATACGCCATGCTCGCCCCCTCCTCTGCTCGCGATGCGACTCAGCGCATCCGGCTGCGGCCGCGCACGGCGAACCGCGTCCTCGCCCGTAAGTGGGATGATCAACTGCTCACGACCGGTGCTCACCCACAGCGGACGATCGCCGATGTCCCGTGGCTCGAGTGCGAGCATGGCCGCGATTGTTTCGCGCGACTCCGCCACTTCCCGCCAGCGCGGCGCATTGGCCTGCAGCATCCAGCAGTCCGTCTTCGCGGACACCGGAATCACGCCTGCGGTCATCTCGAGCGTCAGCTCGTTTCCGCCGAGCCCGAGCGCACGGCAAACGTGCGCGGTGCCGAGCGTGGGATGCCCGGCGAACGGCATCTCATAGGACGGGGTGAAGATTCGCACCCGTGCGCTTGCCCGGCTGGAGGGCAGGATGAATGTCGTCTCGGACAAGTTGAACTGCCGCGCGAGCGCCTGCATGGTGCGGTCGTCGAAGGCGTCCCCTTTCTCGAAGACGCAGAGCGGGTTGCCCGAGAGCACTTCCGCGCCTCGCGTGAAGACATTCAGCAGCCGATAGCTATGATTGGCCACGATTCACCCACTCCGCGGTCTGCCGCCGCGACCAGCGTACCGCAAAACTCCGGCGTGGGCAGCAGGCTGCGCCGAGACGTTCACTGGTAACGACTATTGGTCGGGTCCGGTCCGGCGAAGGGGAATGAGCGCCCGCAATTGGCCGTCCCGCAAATAGAGGCCCGCCCACAGAATGATTCCGAAATACACGCCGAACAGGATCGAGCTGAACAGCGGGTCCTCGATCCGGATCTTGCTGGCGACCGTCCCGCCCATGAATCCCGTCAGCAGAATCGCGCCCAGGATGGCGGTCCGAGGAATTGCGTACAGAATCGTAAAGGCCAGCAGAATGATGCCAATCGGGCGAATGGCCGCGACGGGATAGCCGATGGCGGTCGTGGCCGCGACCACATACGAATTCAAGGCCAGCTTGGACAGGCTGTCGAAGAGCATGAAGGCTATGGTGAGGCCGGTCAGAGCCCAACCGGCTATGCGGTATGCCTTCCCGCGCGGACGGTGCCCCGGGAGTGTCGTGGTAATTTCAGCGTTCATAACAGGTTCCTCTTGGCAGTGGCGGCTCACCTCGCCAGGTAATCGAATGGGCAAGCCGAATATCGACAACCTGGTATTTCGACTTGGCGGCCCGGCGCGCCCAGCGGGCTCCCGCGCAGAGCGGGCCCAGGTCGGCGCCTAGCCCGGCCTTCGCTTGGCTCCACGCTTGCGACGAGCGCTACCCCGCTTTGAAGCAGGAGGACTCGGTTCACTCGATGGCTGCGCGCGCTGCCGTAGGGCCTGCTCTGCCGCCTCCTGCTCGACCCTGTCGATTGCATCGACGAAGAACGCTTGCAGTTGCTCGAAAGCGGGAGGCACGCCGTCAGCGATCTCGATTCCGGGGTCATCGACGCGCCGGCTGGCGTGCCGCAGCCGGGCTTTCAGCGTGTCTGGACTGAAGTCGAATTGCCGGGCGTATTGGAAGAGGTCCGCTTCCCCATACCCGTGGTCGCGCATGAGCGTGTAGACGTCGAAAAGGTCGCGGGCCATCATTCGGGAATTCAACGCAACCGCCTTCATCAGGAACAGCGAATCGAGGTCCGCGACCCGAATACGCTTCAGCCCCTGGACCCCTGCCTCTCCCCGCAACGCCCGACCCATGCTCGATGGGTCCGGTGTGAAAAAAGTGACCTTGACGCCGTCGACCGAGTAGTCACGCTGGTAGTCCGATAGCTCCAGCCCGCTATCGAGGAAGTCCTGTTCGGCAGCGACATTCGCCATCGCAATCACGTCATGCTCAGCACGCAACTCGTCCAGCAATCTATCGATATTGCGGCGGGGAAGGCGCTGGGACGCAAACGCAAAATCGAGATCTGCACTCCTGCGGTGGCGGATGCGCAACGCCAGCGCTGTGCCGCCAACGAGGAGCAGGCCTTCCGCCCGCGGGTAGCCGTCGATCACGCGCAGCAGGTTTTCAGTGCGCTCTGGAAGCACGTGCCTGACCGATCTCGATGTTGCTCAGCATTCGCCTGCTTTCTGCAGCAGCATTCGGATTCAGCTGCATGGTGGCGATCATGCTGCGGAAGACGGCTCGTATCCGATCGACCCCGTATTCCATACAGCAGGAAAGAAGATCATCAAAAGTCGGGCGGGCGAGCACGAGAGCGATGATCGTATCGGTGTCGAGTCCTCCAGACGGTCGGCTCCAGGCGCGATTGAATTGCAGTGCGGGAGGCGCTGAGCTCTCCATGGGAATAACCCGGATCCGGGCCCGGGAGTCGCGGTGCTCTGTCACGAGCTTCACCAGACCCTCCGCCGCGAGACGCCGAACCTGAGCGTGGACGCGCCTGTAAGGGCGGTCCGCTGCGGCCGCAAGGGCGTATATGCCTTCCCGACCGGCGCCTGCCTGAATCAGGCGGAACAGCTCCTCGAGCTTGCGTGTCCGACGCATGGCAAAACCACCGTAACGTCTTATATAGGACATTATATTCCAAATCACGGATGATTTTGCATTCGGCGCATCCTGGGGTGAGGTACAGTCTGCGGCATGAGATTGCTGTATCAGACGCACTCTCCGTTTGCGCGCAAGGCGCTCGTGTTCGCACACGAAGCGGGGATCGCGGATCGCATCGAGGTCATCCATCAGGAGACCAGCCCGACACGGCGCAACGAGGTTGTGTTCGCCGAGAATCCGCTCGGCAAGGTTCCGGTGCTCGTCCGGCCCGGGCTGCCGGCGATCTTCGACTCCGATGTGATATGCGCCTATCTCGATGGCCTGCACGAGGGTCGCAAGCTGATTCCGCCCGAGGGCGAGACTCGATGGCGCGCGCTGCGCGAGCAAGCCCTGGCGCAAGGGCTGGCGGATGCCGGCATCGCGCTGCGCTGGGAGACCGTCCGACGGCCGGAAGCCTTGCGTCATGCGCCCCTTCGCGACGGCTACGCCGCAAAGCTCGTTTGCGGCTACGACTGGCTGGAGCGCGAGCTCGATGTCGCCGCGCCGATCCATGTAGGCCACATCGCGCTCGCCACCTGCCTGAGCTGGCTCGAATTCCGGGAGCTTCCCGGATTTCGCGCCAGGCGCCCGAAGTTGTCCCGTTGGCTGGATGAATTCCAAGCCCGTCCCTCGATGCGCGCGACCCCGCTTTCGGGCCAGACCCACGATTGACCGCGGCCGCCCACGCGGGCCTGAATGTGCTCGGCTGGCACAAGCGTAGCGCGTCTTTCCATGGCATGGTATGCGCACCGAGAATGCGCGCGCGGTACCTCCAATGAGCAGCTGGCATAGGGCCTGGGCACAGGCGGGACTGGAAGTCGAGACTTTCCTGAACGAGGTGGGCGCGCTGCCCGTTTCGTCACCAACGTCCCCAGACGAAGTTCGTCACGCCATCGAATCGCGCTTCGACTTCGGCGAGCCGGTGCCTCTGGCAGCCGACTCCGCGCGGGTCAATGTGATCCGTTGACCTCCGCCCACATACATAGATCTCTCTGCAATGACGCAAAACCATGCGTGGCGTGGCTTATATGTTATGTTGATCCGCGTCCATCCGCTTATGTACCTTCCATACCTTCCAGCTCTTCCAAATATGCCACAGACAAAATATAGCGGTCCCAGCAAAAGTTGCCGCTATAACAGCAGGCCACACCCACGACTGCGCCAGATTATTCGACATATTAAAGAGAGCGACTCCGCACCCTATTAACGACATCAACGCAATGCCGCTCAATCTCGAAATGGTTTTGAGATCTTCATATAGCCTAGGCGCGCTTGCCTTAATATTAGCCAGAGATATGATTATAAATCCGCGGACCGCCACCACCACAACGATCAACGCGCCGAATGTACTGGTAATACGTGTAATGTCCGACCGCAGGGCCGAATCCGTTATCTGTTTCTGCTCAACCAGCAAAGCGCCAGTTAATAGCGTGAGAACCAATGACAGCACGACAATTAGCTTTTTCGTTTCAGATTTTAGCATTTCCGGTCAGAACACCTCACCATAGGATTTGCGTTCGCATCCATGTCGATGCAGCCTCGATCGCCTGTTGGGCGCTTTCTATTTGCTGCTCTCCCGTAACTTCACCTGCCTGATAGAGCGCTTCAATAACCGGCGGGAGATCGCTTGCTCCAGTGAGGCTCGCACTCCCCACGATCAATTGCCCAGATACATACGCAGCCCGGACGAATGATTGAACGCCTGCGGTAGTCACGGCAGCAGCGCCGCCAATTAGCGCTTGGGGCGTCAACCCTGTGTAGAGGCCTGCCTCGTAGGCTGACGAGTTCCCATTTACACCACCGCCGTTAAACACGGCATATCGGGCGACACGACCAAGGTCGTAACTCATGCCGTCCGCGACCCCAACGGAGAAGTTGAACCATTTATCGGGAATGGGCTCTCCAAAGCACCACAAACCGAGCGGATCGACGTAGTCGATCGGATCTCCATCCGCATAGGCATACCAGTTCGGACCGCCGCCAAAACCCGTAGGATCCTGACTGATGAATCTCCCGAGTGCTGGCGAATAGTATCGTGCACGGTAGAAGTAGAGGTTCGCCGCGCCGTCGTTTTCCCGTCCGGTAAATTGAACTGGTGTTCCGCCCGAGCCGGATTGAGAGGTCGCTCCGTAGGGACCATATGCATGGCTCTCAGTAATTGCCCCTGAGCCGTCGGTTGCGGCTATGACGCTTCCAATTGCGTCGGTAAGGAGGCTCGACGTGGCTGCTGAAGATACTTCCGCGTAATATTCATCCACCCCTAATCCGGCCAGCATAAAGGCGCTATTCACCAGTGCCGGATTCGCCCCATCGTTCAAGTACGTCGTCGTAGACCCGGACACGGTCTTGGTCGTCCGTCGCCCAAAAACGTCGTACCCGAAACTCGAGCTTCCGTCACTCGCGCCAACGAGTTGGTTGCGCTCGTTCCAGCTATAGGTGCTCGAACCGGAACTCGTCAGGTTGCCGTCAGCATCATAACCAAGGCTTACCCCGCCCCAAGATGTCAATCGATTCCCTGCATCATACGATGCCGAAGCGACCGCAGACGGCAAGTTCACCTGCGCGAGACTCCCGCCTTCTCCCACCCGCGCCCCGTCAGCATCATAGCTGTACGTAAGGTTTCCCAGATTCGTACTTCCGTTCTGATAGGTGATTCCGGTCAGTTCGTTCGCATTATCGTAGCCATACTGCATCTGCACGCCATTCGGAAGCGTCACGCTCGTGCGCCTATCGGCACTGTCGTAGCCGATCATTACCCCGGCGCTGCCCTGCACGATCTGCGTCAGCCGGTTCGCGTTGTCGTACGAATAGCTCACGGCCGTCTGACCTTGAACCGCCATTGTTTCGCGCAAGCTATTCGGATAATACGTGTATGAGACGGAGCCCTGTTGACTCTGCTCCTCTATCAGGTCGTTCAGACCGTCATAGGACCGCGTGATCGTTCCAGAGGTGGAATCCACCGCCTGAGTAAGCCGATTCCCCAGGTCCCATGTATAGGCAATCGTGCTCGCATATGCGGTCGGGCTCGATGTCGTCGCTCCAAAGCCCGCACCGGTTCTCCGATTAAGAAGGTCATATGTAAACCCACTGACCTGCCCCTTCGGGTCGATTATCTGAGTGAGATTTCCATCAGCATCATACGAGTAAGTAGTCGTCTGATTGAGAGGATTGGTCATCGAAGCGACGCGATTCATCACGTCATAGGTAAATGACGTGATGTTGTCGCGCGCATCCTTAACGCTCGTGAGGTTGCCGTCAGGGTCGTAGCCGTAATTGATTGTGTTCCCAAGCGGATCCATCCGCTGCGTGACGCGATCCAGCGCATCGTATGTGATCCGAGTCGTATTCCCCAGGGGATCAGTTGTGCCAATGGTTCTACCGAGTTCATCCGTGAAGAATTGCGTCGTACGCCCCATCGGATCCGTGATGCCCGCGAGGTCTCCGCCAACGTAATTTAGCGTGGTCGTGAGCGGGCTGCCGCCCACGATTTTTGTTATGGACGTTACTTGCCCCGCCGAGTTGTACCCGTAGCCGACCACGTTTCCATTGGGGTCGGTAATCGTAATGAGATTCCCATGGGCGTCGTATCCGTACGCAGTGACGTGCCCCTCCGGATCGGAGACGCTCGCCAACTCATCGAAGTCAGAGGTATATGTGTAGTTCCATGTGACAGCGTTTGCCGTTCCCGCTAGATACGTAACCTGCGTTACGTTTCCATAACCGTTGTATTGGTACGTCGTGTTTCTCTCGAGGGAATCATAGACAGACGTTGCGAGATGCGTTGTCAAATCTCTGCTATATGTTATGGCTTCTTGGCACTGCAACTGCGAGCTCACCACGCAATTGTGATCCACAGATGACGGATAGCCGCCCGCGTAGGCAAAATTGACGGCTTCCACCGCCCCCCTAGGATCCGTATAGGTCATACAGTTGCAGGGGTTGTCTGGATATGGATCGTAGTCGAAGAAGCTCGATGAGCCATCGCCGTAGGTCTGCTGCGTCACTGCCTCCACGGGATTGTTGTAGTAGCCGTACACGTTGGTCAGTATGAGATTTCCGCGCTTGTCCGTGACGGTCAGCAGGCCCGTCCCGTAGGTATAAGACTCCGAGTTTTCCATCGGATCAGTCACTTTGATCAGATCCCCTTCGGAATCGTACTGATACGTGACGGTCCGCCCAGAGCTGTCCGTAGCTTGCGTGATGCGGTTGGACGAATCGTACGTGAAGGTAATGCTTCGTCCGTTGGGCGAGGTAATAGAGGTAAGATTGCAATTGCTGTCGCGCACGAAGGTAAGCGCGTTCCCGTTGCGATCGTGCATGCCGTATTCTGCGGCACAGCGGGCAATAGGCGATCCCTCTGATTCCGGGAAGTCGTGTACGGTCCCATCGGGCAACGTAAGCACCCAATACGCGCCCGTTGCGCCGGTCCACTGAATGGTCGCGCCAAAGAAGGGCCCAGGAGTCTGGCTTTGGTAGACCGCACCGATATAGCTGGTACCGGGAGATGTCCTTGGAAAGTGGATTTTGCTCCCATCCGGGAGAACCAGGTCCTGGTACGTCCAGGGATTCGTATCACCGACCAGAAAAATGTCGTAGGAGAGATTCGTACCAACGCCGAAAGCGCGAGAGGCGGGATCACTTTGCCGATAAACCCGCTGTACTTCGATCGGTATCACGTCGCGCACATAGAGATCGGTGCGCGTCTGGACATACAGTCCGCTATAGCAGTCAACCGGATCACCCGCCGTTGCAGGCGCGTTCGCCCCTGAGTTACACCCTCCTGGGACAGGTCCTTTGGCGGGCGCATCGCTCTCGAGGGCGATCATCGCGCCCGTGAACTCATAAATCGCGACGCCCGGATCGGGGATGACCTGGCTGCCCTCGGCGCTGACTGTGCCCTGCCCGTAGACGTACCAGCCCTTCTGAGTGGGGTCGTAATTCCAAAAGTCGATTCGAGCACCGGGCGGGGAGTGCTGGAAGTTGGGGTAGATGAGCTGCGCACCTTGCGCCGATTTTGAATTCAGGCTCTCGAGGCGGGCACCGCCGGGCTGGATCGTGAAATACACCGGCACATAGTGATTCGGCAGCGGAAAAGGCGGCTGATCGACCGGAATCGCGGTGATCGAGATTCGGGTGACGATATTGCCGCTGCTGTCGCGAATCACCGTACCCGCCGGAATCTTGAGCTCGAGTCCAGGAATGCGCGGATTGACGACGTCAGTTTCCGCAGTCGTCGGAGACGGAATAGTCGCTGCATCCGCTGTGTCAAGCTTGGTCATCCAGACCACGAAGGGCAGCGCATTCGTCTTGCCGGCCTCGAGTACGGCGCGATACTCATACCGTCCGTATTGAAGCGGGCCCCGGTCTGCGGTGGAGCCGTCAATGACGAACACCTGGGTTCCGGAAGGCACTCCGCTCAACAGGAACTCGCCGTTACCGTCGGTCCTTACGCTCCTTTGGCCGATGGACAAAGTGACGTTGCGCAGTGGCAGGCCGTTGAGCTGCAGCACCTGACCGGCCACCGCAGTAACGCCAGACGGGGCGTCAGGGAGTCCGCCGTGGACCGTCGTCCCATAGATTGCCCACGCGACGCTGGCTCGCTGAGGCATGTGCTGTCGCGAGAGATGCGCCTGCCCGCTGCGCCACACACCGGTGAGATTCCGTCCCGCTGGAGTCCAGATTCCGGTGTCCGTCAGTCCTACGGCAGGTGGTGCGCGGTTGATCTGCAGTGCCAGCGGCTTGACCGAAACCGGCGGCACCAGACTCGCCGTCTTGAACCCAATCGCTGTGAAGGGAACGGATTGGCCCGCGCGATCCTCAGCGCCCTTGATGAATAGAGTGTACTGGCTCCCTGGAAAGAGTTCCTCGCTCGGCGTGACGAAAGCGAGTCGTCCGCGCTCTGCAGACACGACTCTCACCCCTACGGTGCCAGCAGGGCCGAAGAGAGTGACCGATCGGTCCGTCACCGTTGCTGGATTCAGGGGCTTGGAGAAGCGGATAGATAGCCTGGCATCGACTGCCACATCGATGCCCCCGGCCCTCGGCGATGTCGCCTCGGTACCGGGAACGCTAGTGGTCTCGTCCTCCGCGAGCAGCGCAGCAAACGTCGCCTGATCAATAACCGTGGACTGCTCCTTCGCTGGATCATAGAGTTCCGGAGAGGTGACCGGCCGCCCGCTCTGGTCCGCGCCGCCCCAGATCAGCACGTCCCCGTTGGGAAGCAGCTCCGCGTGTTGTCCGGTGCGCGCCTCGGCTAGCTTCCCGCCCGAGGCAAGAGTCATTGTGGTCGGATCGACCAGGTCTAAGCTGCTGTGCACGAGCGATGACACATCCGTGCCACCCGCGATCAACAGCTGCCCATCCGTAAGCAGGGTCGCGCTTTCGCCACTCAGTGCCGGTAATCCGATGCTGCCCAAGTCCTCGAACTGCAGTGTATCGGGATGATAGCGCTCGACTTCGGAGAGGGGCTGGCCTGTAGGGCCGATCCCACCCACAATGAGCACCGTACCATCCGGCAGCACTGTCGCGCTCTGGCCGGCGCGAGGGAAGTTCAGATTCTCGGATAGAGCCTGCCGCTGCCTGGAGACTCCATTGACCAAGACACCTTGGCCCGTGACCTGATGATTGCCGATATGGCCGCCAAGTAGTAGCCAATTACCATCCGGTAACAGCGTGGCGGATTGTCCGGGCAGGGTTGACGGAGCCGATTGAGGAGAGCTTTGGACTGACGAGGGTGCGGCAAAGGCTAGATGGAACAAGCCGACGCATAGGCCCATGAAAAGGGCCGCATGTGGAACCTTATGGAGGCTATCAACTCTGGGGAGGCTGAAATGATGATTCATGTCAGTTGCTCACGTCGACTGTGGCCGTCGCAGTGGCTCCATAGCTCGGTGCAATCAGCAGCTGGTAAGTTCCAGCCGCGAGATTGGTGAGATTGATCGTGAAGGGGCTCGAGCCGCTGCCAGCGCCAACATACGTGCCGCTCGGACCGTACACCGTGGCTGCGATCGACTGGTTCGCAGGACTCGTGCTGATCGAGCTGACGTCGATCGCTGCATTCTGTCCCGCAGTGGCCGTGAAGCTCAGCAGCCCAAGCTGCCCCGGCGCCGAGAGGCTCACGCTCTGCGGCGTGTTCGGGGTCAACGTCGCGGTCACCGGTTGCGAGGCGGTGAGACTGAAGCTGCCGGTCTGCTGTGTCGCCGGTTGGAGCTTCAGCGTGTAGGTGCCCGCCTGCGTGGCATTGAACACGTACAGGCCGCAGCTCGCACCGGGGTTAGAGGTGTAACAGTTCGGCTGAGCCATGCTCGTAGCCGAGGGGCCGGTGAGGTTCGTGCCTATATAGTTCGGCGAACCAGGCGAGAGCGTCAGCCCCGTCAGGCCAATGCCAATGCTTTGCCCTGCTGCAGCCGAGAAAGTGTAGTAAACGCTCTCTCCCGGCACGCTGATACTGTAGTTCGTAGTCGTGCCGTCGAGAGGCACGGCTTGCGTTGTGCTCTCCCCCAATTCAGCCTGCAGCGTCGCAGTGGCTCCATAGCTCGGTGCAATCAGCACCTGGTAAGTTCCAGCCGCGAGATTGGTGAGATTGATCGTGAAGGGGCTCGAGCCGCTGCCAGCGCCAACATACGTGCCGCTCGGACCGTACACCGTGGCTGCGATCGACTGGTTCGCAGGACTCGTGCTGATCGAGCTGACGTCGATCGCTGCATTCTGTCCCGCAGTGGCCGTGAAGCTCAGCAGCCCAAGCTGCCCCGGCGCCGAGAGGCTCACGCTCTGCGGCGTGTTCGGGGTCAACGTCGCGGTCACCGGTTGCGAGGCGGTGAGACTGAAGCTGCCGGTCTGCTGTGTCGCCGGTTGGAGCTTCAGCGTGTAGGTGCCCGCCTGCGTGGCATTGAACACGTACAGGCCGCAGCTCGCACCGGGGTTAGAGGTGTAACAGTTCGGCTGAGCCATGCTCGTAGCCGAGGGGCCGGTGAGGTTCGTGCCTATATAGTTCGGCGAACCAGGCGAGAGCGTCAGCCCCGTCAGGCCAATGCCAATGCTTTGCCCTGCTGCAGCCGAGAAAGTGTAGTAAACGCTCTCTCCCGGCACGCTGATACTGTAGTTCGTAGTCGTGCCGTCGAGAGGCACGGCTTGCGTTGTGCTCTCCCCCAATTCAGCCTGCAGCGTCGCAGTGGCTCCATAGCTCGGTGCAATCAGCACCTGGTAAGTTCCGGCCGCGAGATTGGTGAGATTGATCGTGAAGGGGCTCGAGCCGCTGCCAGCGCCAACATACGTGCCGCTCGGACCGTACACCGTGGCTGCGATCGACTGGTTCGCAGGACTCGTGCTGATCGAGCTGACGTCGATCGCTGCATTCTGTCCCGCAGTGGCCGTGAAGCTCAGCAGCCCAGGCTGCCCCGGCGCCGAGAGGCTCACGCTCTGCGGCGTGTTCGGGGTCAACGTCGCGGTCACCGGTTGCGAGGCGGTGAGACTGAAGCTGCCGGTCTGCTGTGTCGCCGGTTGGAGCTTCAGCGTGTAGGTGCCCGCCTGCGTGGCATTGAACACGTACAGGCCGCAGCTCGCACCGGGGTTAGAGGTGTAACAGTTCGGCTGAGCCATGCTCGTAGCCGAGGGGCCGGTGAGGTTCGTGCCTATATAGTTCGGCGAACCAGGCGAGAGCGTCAGCCCCGTCAGGCCAATGCCAATGCTTTGCCCTGCTGCAGCCGAGAAAGTGTAGTAAACGCTCTCTCCCGGCACGCTGATACTGTAGTTCGTAGTCGTGCCGTCGAGAGGCACGGCTTGCGTTGTGCTCTCCCCCAATTCAGCCTGCAGCGTCGCAGTGGCTCCATAGCTCGGTGCAATCAGCACCTGGTAAGTTCCAGCCGCGAGATTGGTGAGATTGATCGTGAAGGGGCTCGAGCCGCTGCCAGCGCCAACATACGTGCCGCTCGGACCGTACACCGTGGCTGCGATCGACTGGTTCGCAGGACTCGTGCTGATCGAGCTGACGTCGATCGCTGCATTCTGTCCCGCAGTGGCCGTGAAGCTCAGCAGCCCAGGCTGTCCCGGTGTCGAGAGGCTCACGCTCTGCGGTGTGTTCAAGGCCAGCGTCTCCGCGACCGCCTGCGTGCCTACAATTCCAAAGCTCATCGCCTGCGTTGGCGGAGAATCCACCCTCACGGTGTAAGTGCCCGTCTGCGGCAGGTTGTACAAGGTCACATTGCAAGCGTCACCGGCATTGGTCGTGTAGCAGTTCGGGTCGGCGATCATCGACCCGTTCGGCGCATAAACGTACGGATAGAGGAACGTGTTCGGCGTGCTCGGCGACAGCGTCATACTGGTCAAGCCGAGCCCGAGACTCTCACCGGCCGTCGCCGAAAACTCGAACCATTTACTTTGGGCGGGTGCCGATGCGGAGGTGGCTAGAGCCGGACCATTGATCGTAAGAGCGGGGTCTATTTCAAGCTTTGCGCTCAACTGAGCGGACGTCGAGTTACCCGAATCAAATGCCACGACGTATGTACCCGTCGGCAAATTCGACAGGTAAATCGACGGAAATGTTGATCCGACCGAGCCGGAACTAAGTAAGCGATCGCTCGGCGAATAAACCTGGTAGCTGACCGCCGCTCCGCCCGGAGTCGTGACCAGCGAATTGACCTGCAGACTGAGGTACAGCCCGCCGCTCGCATCGAAACTATAGACTGCAAAGCCGTTCGATTGACTTATCGTCAGCCCCTCAGCCGAACCATTTGCGGTCAGGACCGCCGACGAAGCGATGCTGCCGGTCGGGATGGAGGTCGGAAGCGTTAGGAGATCGGTGGCGCTAACGGCCCGGCCATTCGGAGTACTGATCGTGATCTTGCCTGAGCGCTGTGCTGAAAAGGTCACTTGATCTGCAGAAACCGACGTCGGCTGCTCGCCCGTCGCACCGACCGACACCAGCGTTCCATTCGGCTGTGGATCCAGATTCGTCCCTGAAACGGTGATCGTCTCTCCGGTATTCGCGATAGCGGGAGAGAAGTCCGAAATGCCCGGAGCCGCCGCTATGATGAATGGCTGTGGTGTGGTTACGGTATTTCCGTTGACCGTCACTGAAATCGCGCCAGTCGAAGCACCTGCTGGAACATCGACGACCAGCTGATTCCCAGTTGCTGAGACGACTGTCGCTTCCAAACCATCGAAGCTGACGACATCATCGCTCGGTATCGTACTGAAGCCGCTGCCATCAATCGTGATCTGTGATCCGGCAGATCCAGAGGTCGCACTCGTCGTGGTAAGCGCCAGTTGTCCGGACGCAAGCCGCGAGATGGAGAGGATGTTCCCCCCAGCATCGTACGCGTAGACGGCAGAACTGCCGTCGGGCGCGACTACCTGAATCAGACGTCCAGCAGGATCGTGGATGTATTGAACGTCGGCGCGAGCTTGGATGCACGCGAGCCCGAGCAGCAGCGCGCACCCGGTGCGTATCAGCGGTGTCCAGCGAAGAGAAGTCTTTTGCCCGGGGCTTACTGACCTCGCAAGAAGGCCAGTCAAGGATCGAAGCGGCATGCAGCCGCGGGCCGCTCGGCAGGCCTTCCCAACCCGTTCCCCATTCATCGCGCCTCCACAGCCTCCCAATGCGCGTCGATGCCTGTAACTCTTGGACTAGGCGACTTGCGCCGTCGTCTCGTGCTTATTCGTGCGCGTTCCGTTCCGCTGATAGTATTGCACCGCCCAAGGTAATTCTGTCAAGAGGCAAATGCGACGATGACCTCCCCCCTGGGTCAGTTCTTTCGAATCCAGCGTCACTGTGAAGTTGCGTTTGCGCGGCGTATTTTCACTCCCGCCGTGTTAGCTGTAAGTCTTCTGGCCATGACAGCCCCTGCCTGCCGCGCTACCAACAGCCGCTACCTCGGACTTCCCCCGCGCCTTACGGGAGCGGATCACTCTGCCCCGATGATCGCCCTCGGCATGCGTTTGTTCTTCGACAGCCGCCTGAGTGCTAACGGTAAGGTGAGCTGTGCAACGTGCCATATGCCCGTCCGCGGATTTGCGGACGGTCGCCGCTACGCGATAGGGATCAACGGCGTCAGTGGCACGCGCAATACGCCAACTTTGTGGAACGCTGCACTCATGACAAGCTTCTTCTGGGACGGCCGACGGAGCTCGTTGTTGAGGCAGGCGCTCGATCCCCTGTTCGACCCTCGTGAAATGGGGTTGCCTAGCGACAGCGCGTTGCTTGACGCAATTGGACGCGATCCGGAATGCCGAAGGGAGTTCCGTCAGGCATTTGGCTCCGACAATGACTCCCTCACGATTAGGAACGTCGCAGGTGCCATTGCGACCTTTGAGGAGACTCTGGTCGCGGGTGATTCGCCGTTTGATCGGTACTTCTATGGACATGAGCCTTATGCGATGTCACCGGCGGCTGTCCGCGGGTTGTCGCTCTTTCGCGGGCGGGCTGGCTGCGCCGCCTGCCATACAATCACAACCAAATATGCGCTCTTCACCGACAACCGGTTTCACGACGAAGGCGTCGGCACGGGCCGGATCGCCGCCTATCTGGCTACGGCGAGCGTTCGTGTTGCACGGACGCCAACGGGTCAATTAGATGACCTCGTTACCTCCGATCCGCAGGTTGCTGCCCTCGGTCGCTTCGCAATTACAAAGAACCCGCGCGAAATCGGGAGTTTCCGTACCCCGACGCTGCGGAATGTAGCCCTGACGGCCCCCTACATGCACGATGGAAGCATCCCGACGCTTCGGCAAGCCGTAGACTTTGAGGTCTACTATCACGGGTTGAGATCCACGAGACCGCTGATCCTTACTCCCAGCGAGAGATCGGATCTCGTCGCCTTCTTGGGTTCTCTTACCAGTCCTGCGGCATTCGAGCTCGCAAAGTGGCCTGCGCTGCACGAAACGCACAATAGGCACCGGGCGGTCCCGGCTTCAGTGTCTCCTAGTATTGCGACACGTTAATTACGAAACATAGTGACGACTGAGCTTCCGATCCGCGTCCCGGCGGGTAAACGTCCACTCGATCCCGCATCGAGCGGTGTTGCGTCGTTTCTGCCAAGCCGCCACCTCGCTGGCGAGGGTGGATTGATTGGCGGCGCATCGTGCCAGGCACTGGCGCTCGAGGATGCCGATCTCGATCTCAGCCATGTTCAGCCAACTGGCATGAGTGGGCGTGTAGTGGAATTCGATTCGACGCAGCACGGTCGCCGCGGCCTTGACGCCGAGGACCTCCTCGAAGCTGCTGCGCAGGTGGGTGTTGAGGTTATCCATGACCAGGTGCATCTTGCGCACCCGAGAATAGCCGCGGCGCAACATCCGGCAGACGAAGCCGACGAAATCGACCTTGGTGCGCCGGTCAGTGACCTCGGCATGGCGCCGTTTACCGCGAGGCTCGACGGCGACGAAGATGTTGCAGGTCCCCGCGCGCTCGTACTCGTAGTCCTGCCGCAGCAGAGTGCCGCCAGGCTTGGCGAGCAAGGGGCGACGAGTCTCGCGCAGCAACTGCTTGCTCGTCTCGTCCAGACAGATCACCGGCTCGCAAGCATCGTACGGCCGAGCATACAGCGCCAGCACCTCGTACATGCGCTTGCGGTACTCCGCGGTGATCTCGCCAATGCACCACATCAGCTTGCGCCAGGGCTTGAGGAGGTTTTCTTTAGAACCCGCCGGATCGTCTCCCGGCTGATTGACTTCATCCCGGGGTGGCGCCGCGCCGCCTCGGTCAGCAGCGCGATCGTCCAACGCTCTGCCCCTGCGGGTGGGGCCGAGCAGGCCAGCGCCGTCACCTGCGCCTCGACATCCGCCTCGTACCGCTTCGGCTTACCCGGCCGCGCCTCATCGTGCAGGGAGAAACCCAGCCCACCCTGCAGATACGCCGCGCGCGTGCGCCAGATCGCCGTACGTCCGACGCTCAAGACCTGCATGATCACCGGCTCGGGAAGCTTCCGATCGAGCGCAGCCAAGATGTGCGCCCGGTTGAACTCCCGCGCCCTATGCAGGCCTTTGGAACGAAACTCATCCACGATCCGACGATCCTGCCTGCTCAAGCTCAATTCGGTCTGTCGCATGCCTGATGCCTTTGTCTACTCCAGGTATGCGCATTGTACATGTTCCGCTATTTACGTGTCTCGATACTAGCTACTTTCCGGCGCAAAAATGACCATGGTGAAATGGGCGGCGTCGGCATACCGAGCGCTGGACGGTCCCTCCCTGCGAGGGGACCGCATCCGCAGGAAATATGCGACAGAAACGCCCATGGGCTGGGCGTGGGGAGCGCGACGCAGGGTATTTGTCTCTGCGAACTTTGATCGAGGCTGATTCGAAGACAGGCTGTCAGCTCCTGGACAGGTCGCCTGTCAACGCCCTGCGGAACAGGCGCGCGTAATCCTCGGCCGAGAGCTGGATCGGATTGCCTGCGGCGGAGGGATCGGCGTACGCCTGTTTTGCGAGCGCCTCCACGTGCTCGGCCCGGACCCCCAGGGCATCGAGCGTGGGCGGAATCTGCAGCCGCTCGCGCAACCCGAGCACCCAGTCCAACACGGCGCCGAAGCTCGGGTCCTCGAGGCCGAGATAGGCGGCGAGCCGCGCGAGCCGGTCCGCGATCACGGGCTCGTTGCGGGCGAGCACATACGGCATCACGATCGCGTTGGTCAACCCGTGGTGCGATCCGAAGCGCGCCGAGCAGGGGTGACTCATGGCGTGCATGGCGCCCAGTCCTTTCTGGAATGCGGTCGCGCCCATCGAGGAGGCGACCAGCATGTTGGCTCGCGCTTCCAGATCCCCGCCATCACGGTACGCGCGCGGCAGTGCGTCGGCAATGAGCCGCATTGCCTCGACGGCTATGCCGTCTGCCAGCGGATGAAAGCCCGGCGCACAGAAGGCCTCGAGCGCATGCGACAACGCATCCATGCCCGTTGCGGCGGTGACGTGCGGCGGCAGGCCGATGGTGAGAGTGGGATCGAGAATGACGCACGCCGGCATCATCCGCGGATGGAAGATGATTCGTTTGACGTGGTCGCGCACATCAGTGATTACAGAGGCGCGTCCGACCTCGGACCCGGTACCCGCAGTCGTCGGCACCGCTATCACGCGAGCCATGCCCGCGGTGTCCACCCTCTTCCACCAATCCTCGCGGTCCTCGAAATCCCACAGCGGCCGCGTCTGTCCCACCATGAGCGCCACGGCCTTGCCGACATCGAGCGCACTGCCCCCGCCGAAGGCGATTACGCCGTCGCAACCCCGGACGCGGTAGATCTCCACGCCCTCGGCCACATTGGTCTCGACGGGATTGGGCTGGATGTTGGCATGCACTTCACAGGCGAGCCCCGCAGCTGCGAGACTGCGACCGCACTCCCGTGCCGCCGGCAGCTGCGCGACCTGCGGGTCGGTCACGAACAGCGGGCGCCGGATCCCGAGCTCGCCGCAGATCGCCGGCAGCTCGGTGATGCGTCCGGGGCCGAATCGGACCGAAGTCGGATAATTCCACTGCGAGTTCGCTGGCACGGACATGGCGATCTCCCGAGGTGCCGCTCAGCACTGAGTGCGAAGATGGAACGACTTCGGCCGGGTGAGGTATTCGTAGCCGACACGCGACAGAGTGCAGCCGCGGCCCGAATCCTTCACGCCCACCCAGGCGAGCGCCGGGTCGAGATAGTCGCAACGGTTGAGGAACCAGGTGCCCGTATCGATCCGGTCTCCGATGGCCACCGCGGCTGCCTCATCGCGCGTCCAGACGGATGCGGTGAGCCCGTAACGGCTGTCGTTCATCAGCCGCACGGCTTGCGCGTCGTCATCGACAGGGAGGATGCATGCCACGGGGCCGAAGACCTCCTCCTGCACTATCTCCATGTCGTGCCGTACGTCGACGAGCACTTGCGGCGCGAGGTAGGGCGTGCCCGCCCGGCTGCGCGGAAAGCGCTGCTCGCTGATCAGAGGACGTGCCCCTGCCGTGCAGGCGCGAGCGATCATCTGGCGAATCGCGTCGGCGGCCGAGGTCCGCACGACGGGGCCCAGTGTCGTCGCCGCATCGAGCGGATCACCCAGCCGATACTGCAGGGTGAGCGCAGTGAAGGCGTCGACGAATGGCTCGTACAGGGAATGATGAACATAGATCCGGCCGATGCCGCAGCACGACTGACCGGAGTTGAAGAAGGCGCCGTCCACCAGGTTTTCGACTGCATGGGTGAGATTGGCGTCCTCCCGCACGTAGGCCGGATCATTGCCGCCGAGCTCGAGGCCGACCGGAATGAAGCGATTCGCGGCGGCCCGCTGTACCGCAGTGCCGCCCGCGACCGATCCTGTGAATGCGACGCAGCCGACGCGGCGGTCGCCGATCAGCTGCTCCGTATCCGCATGGGTCAGATGCAGCACCTGGAAGACTCCCGCCGGCAGGCCGGCGTGCGCAAAGCACTCGGCGAAGCGTTCCGCGGCGAGAGGAGTCTGCGCCGAATGTTTGAGGAGCACGGCGTTGCCCGCCATGATCGCGGGCACGACGCTGTTGACGGCGATCAGGAAGGGATAGTTCCACGCGGCGACGGTGAGCACCACGCCATGCGGCTCGCGGCGAATGAAGCGGCGCAGGCCCGGCGCCTCACCGCAGTCCATGTCCGCAAGGGCATCGGCGGCGGCACCGATCATGTAGCGGGCTCGCTCGACGGTGCCGCGCACCTCCCCCGGCGCAGCGCTGATCGGCCTGCCGATCTGCCAGGAGATCTCCTCCGCGACGAGGCTGCGGCGCCCCTCGAAGGCGGCGACGAATCGCTCGCAGATCGCGGCGCGCTCATTGACGGGCACGTGACGCCAGCTGCGCTGGGCGGCAACCGCGCGCTCGACCGCGTCGTCGATCTCCTGCGGGCCGGCATACGCGCGCTCGACATAGATGCGGCCATCGACGGGCGAGACCGTGACCTGCTGCGACATGATGAATCCCTGTTGCGTCCGCTCAGATGATCTCGAAGTAGCGCGCCAGCTCCCAGTCGGTGATCGCCTTGCGGAACTCCCGCTCCTCCCACTCCCGGGTGGCGGCAAAGTGGTCGACGAAGGCGTTGCCGAACCAGTCGCGCGCCATCTGCGATTGCTTCAGCCGCTGCGCCGCGTCCCACAGAGTCGGCGAGAATGCTAGCTCGGGCGACACGGCCTGCTCGTACGCGTTGCCGCTCACCGGCGGCTCGGGCTCCAGCCGGTGCTCGATCCCGTGCAGTCCCGCGGCGAGCGATGCGGCAAGCGCCAGATGCGGATTGGCGTCGGCGGCGGCGAGCCTGACCTCCATGCGCTGCGAGCTCGGGCTGCCGGGCACGAAGCGCAGCGCGCAGGTGCGGTTCTCCACGCCCCAGGTCGAAACGGTCGGCGCCCAGAAGCCGGGTATGAGCCGGCGATAGGAGTTGACCGTTGGCGCGATCATGGCCAGCAGCTCGGGCAGCAGGCGCTGCTGTCCGCCGATGAAGTGGCGCATGGTCGCGCTCATGGCGTGCGGCTCCTTCGGATCGTGGAACGCCGACTCGCCGCGCGGCCCGCGCAGAGACAGATGAATGTGCCCGCTCTGGCCGGGCCAGTCGCGCGACCATTTGGCCATGAAAGTCGCCATGCGGCCGTGGTGCTGGCACCAGACCTTGGTGAAGGTCTTGAACAGGGCGGCCTTGTCCGCCGCGGCATCGGCCGAGTCGACGCACAGCGCCGCCTCGAGCACGCCGGCGCCGGTCTCCTCGTGCAGCCCTTCGATGGGAAAATCCATTTGCTGCGCGAGCGCGAGCAGCCCGCGATACAACTCGCTGTGCACGCTGTTGCGCAGAACGGAGTAGCCGAAGTAGCCCGGAGCGATCGGCACGAGGTTGCGGTAATGCTTCTCGCGCACCGAGGCCGGCGTCTCCTCGAACACGAAGAACTCGTACTCGAGCCCGGCGAAGGCCTGGAAGCCCATGCCGCGGGCGCGCTCGATCACCCTGCGCAGGGTAGCGCGCGGGCAAACGGCATCCGCCGGCGGCGCGAACTCGCAGAGGAAGAAATGGGTGCCGGGCTCGAACGGCAGCTCGCGGCAGGACTCCGGCAGGATGCGCACGTGGGCATCCGGGTATCCGGTATGCCAGCCCGTAATGGTGACGTTGTCGTACAGCTGATCGTTGGAATCCCATCCCAGCACGACATCGCAGAACCCGAGTCCCTTCTCCAGTCCGGAGAAGAACTTCTCCTTGGAGAGGTACTTCCCCCGCAGGATACCGTCGAGATCGAATACGCCGATCTTGACGTGAGTTGCGCCGCTCGCTTCGATGAGCTGACGCGCCTGGGCAGCCGTTCTCACTTCACGCGGTTGCAAGTTGTCTCCTCAGCTTCGCGCAGGCCGGCGGCGGCGCCCGTCTGTAGGAACCAGGAAGCAGCCAATTACCTTGCCACGGCTGCGCTGGGCTGTATAGTAGCCAAAATAGGATACAAAAAGATACCCTGGGCTTGGTTACGAATATTGGCTACTATCCCGTCATGAAAGCGGTACCAACGGATCCGGGCGGGGAAACCAGCTTCGCAGAGCGTCTTCAGGCCGATCTTCTGGACGGCAAGTATCGCCCGGGCGAGTGGCTGAAGCAGGTGGATCTCGAGTCCACCTATGGCGTGAATCGCTTCGAGGTGCGGATCGCGCTCTCGGAGCTCGCGGCCCGGCATCTGCTCGATCACTCGCCGAATCGCGGCTACCGCGTCGCCAATCCCAACAGCCGCGAGCGGGAGGAGCTGTACGAGGTGCGTACCTTCCTCGAGACCGCGGCGGCGAAAACGGCCGCGGTGCGCGCCACGGCGGACGACCTGGAGCGGCTCGAGGAGCTGGTGCGCGAGTTCGACCGCGAGGTGCAGCTCGGCAATCTCTCGGGCCTGGTGCAACTCAACGGCAAGCTGCACGATGCCATGTACGCCATGTGCGGCAACGATCTGCTGTCCACCCAGATCCGGGAGCTGCGCGCGCGCGGCATTCCCGGCCGCTCCGGGACCTGGGACACGCTGGCCGGCGTCAAGGCGAGCAACGAGGACCATCTCTCGATGCTCGAGACACTGAAGCGGCGCGATGCCGAGGGGCTCTCGCACATCGTCTACCGGCACCTCAACCGGTGGCGGGAGTTCTCCAAGCCCTTGCCGGAATAGCCGTGGGACCCAACGGCAGCGATGCGACGGGCCTGGGCTTTTACGAGACAGGAGCAACACCCCTCTTCGCCTGTCAGGCGGATCAGAGATTCAGCTACTGCCTGTACGTTCCGCAGTCCTACCAACCGCAGGGAACACGACCGCTCGAACTGCTGGTGCTCGTTCACGGCACGGGACGTAATCCGTTCGCGTACCGGGACGCGGCTGCGGCCTTCGCCGACGAGCACCACTGTCTGGTGCTCTGCCCGCTCTTCCCCTGCGGAATTCCCGAGCCGCGCGGCACGGAAAACTACAAGTTCCTCAGCTTCAAAGGGATTCGCTTCGATCTGCTGCTGCTGAGCATGATCGGCGAAGTCGGCCGCATCTACCGGGTCGCTACGCGGCGCTTCTGTCTGTTCGGGTTTTCGGGCGGCGCTCACTTCGCGCACCGCTTCTTCTACGTACACCCCGAGCGCCTCAGGGCGCTCGCCATCGATGCCCCGGGCGTGGTCACGCTGCTCGACTTCGAACGCGACTGGTGGTGCGGAGTCCGTAACTTCTCCAGCGTCTTCGCCAAGGAGCTGAACGTCGCGGCGATGCGGACCGTCGCGGTGCAGACCATCGTCGGCGGCGATGACACCGCCACTTGGGAGATCGACGTGCAACCGGGTTGGCCGTTCTGGATGGAGGGCATCACTGCATCCGGCTCGACACGAGTGGAGCGCCTCGCCTCCTTGCGTGACAGCTGGCAGAAAGCAGGTATCGGTGTCGAACACCTCGTCGTGCCCGGAGTGGCTCACCAGCTGCTGCTGGCACCGGCGCTCGACTTCTTCCGCAGGAGCCTGCCGTCCTCACCGCAAGGCGGCGATCTGCCGCCGTAAGAACGGTACCGCGACGGCAGCGAGCGGCTCGAATTCATGGGCGGCGCCGGGAACTTCGTGGTGAGCCACTCGGATGCCGTGCAGCTGATAGTTGGTCCGCAGCGTGCGCAGGCGCTCGACTCGGTTCCCGCCCGCATAGTCGTAGAGCTCCTGACCGGCTCCGCCCACGTGCGGCTTCGCGTCCTTGGAGCCGACCAGCAGCTGTACGCTGACACGTTGCACTTGTGGCAGGACGAGATCGCTGCCGCATAGGGCGCTCAGTCCCTCAGTCCCGACCCACGCCGGGCGGCCGGGATCGATCAGTGTGACCATGCCCGGCGCGGCGATGCTGACGGCGTGCAGGTGCGCCGGATGTGCATAAAGGAAGCGATGCGCGAATTGCGCGCCCCCGGAAAAGCCGAAGAGAAAGAACCGCTCCCGCGCACAGCCGAACCGCCCGCCGGCCTCATCCACCATGTCGAGCAGCACGCGGTCATATTCCGCATGGGTCGAGCGCAGGAATTTGAAGCCGTTCGGATCCGGGTTGGCCACGCCGGATGGCGCGAACAGCGGCGCCAGCACCACGCACCCCGTCTCTTCCGCGAGCGCAGCGAAGTACCGGCACATGACTTCGTGCTTGAAGTCACTGCCATGGATGACGGCCAGGGCTTGCAGCGGTCGGGCCGCGTCCTGCGGGACGTAGGCGAGATACCCGAAGCGGCCGTCGAGCCGGCTGACGCCAGCAGTCAGAGGGAAAGCGGCGGCCCCCCGGCCGTCGGGCGACGGTTGTTCTTCCATATTTTCTCCAAAATAGTCGCCATTTTCTACGCCGGACAGGCGCGGAAAGCAAGCCAAGTCTGCCGCCAATTCAGCCCTATACGTTTCCGTTCAAGGGTTTAAGGCCAGCACGAGCTGCCAAGCCACGGCTTCGAAGCCAGACAGCGCTTGACGTGTGCACCAGGATTGGCTACTTTTTTGGTTTCCAGCCAGTGCGCCCGGGGAAGTCCACGACCATGCCACACCGAATCACCCGCCGGCAGGCCTGCATGACCATTCCCGCCGCCGCCGCGTTCGTGCTGCATGCGTCGCGGCCGGCTCGCGCTGCCGGATCACAGCTCGCGGACGACATCGAGCGCTCCAAGAAGGAGTCGCAGCTCGAGATCTACTCGAACGTCGGCACGCTCAACTGGGAAATCATCGTCAAGGCGTTCAATCAGAAGTATCCATGGATCCGCGTCGAGGCGCTGGACATCGGTCCCGAGGAAGCCTTCGAGCGCTACTACGCGGAGAGCGCATCCGGCCACCACAGCGCCGATGTCATCGTGGCCGCCTCCCCTACGAGCTGGCTGCGCTTCATCGGCAAGGGTGAGCTCATGCCGGTCGCGGCCGCCGAAGCGGCGCAGCTTCCCGCCTGGAGCAAGCCGTTTCCCGGGCTGTACACCTTTTCGACCGATCCGCTGATCCTCGTCTACAACAAGCTGATGCTGCCGCCGAATGAGCAACCGCAGTCTCTCGCGCAGCTCGCTCAGCTCGTAGCGGCCGACCCGGGGCGTTTCCGCGATCGGATCACGACCTACGACGCCACCATGCATCCGTTTGCGCTCGCTGCCCATTGGACATACGCGCACCTGCGCGGCTGGAGCCTGCTCGATGTATTGGGTCCGGCGACGCGGCCGGAGAGCGCCAGCGGCTCCATGATCGAGAAGATCACTACGGGTGAGTACTCGGCCGGATACTTCGTGTCCGGCACCTCGACATTCGTGCGCACGCTGCAGAGCGCGCGCGACAGGCTGATCGGCTGGAGCCTGATGAAAGACGGTACGCTGGTGTTCGCACGCGGCATCGGGATTCCGAAGCGCGCCGTGAGCACCGCCTCCGCGCGCCTGTTCCTCGAGTTCGCGCTCTCGCACGAGGGGCAGGTGACGATCGGACAGGCGGGTCTCACCCCGTACCGGCCCGACGTGAGGACCAATGAAGTGCCTTATCTGACGTACGGGAGCATTGCCGCCCAGATCGGCGACAAGAACGTCATGCCCATACTCTATGATCGCGCCATGGTGACGGAGCAGAACGCGTTCCTCGCGCGCTGGAAGAAGGTGTATGGAATGTGAACGCGGTCGTCGGCGCTTCTGACCAAGGGTCGGCCTCGCCGACGCGCGCAGCGGGCCGGCGTCCCTCACGCGATCGGCTGATTCAGTTCTCCCTCGCGGCGATCGTCGTGCTGTTGATCGCGACGGCGCTCGTGCCGGTGCTGTATCAATCCGTGCTGGCCGCGCCCATCTACGATCTGACGCGGCACTTCACCCTGGGCAATTACCTGCGCTTCGCGAAGTCGCAGGAGCTCCACCAGGCGATCGCCAACTCCTTCATCCTCGCCACCATCTCGACACTGGTCGGCACGGCCATCGGCGCTCTGTTCGCCGTAGTGGTGGCGCGCACCAATATGCCCGGGCGCAGGATGGCCTCCGGCGCGATGCTGCTGCCGCTCTACGTGTCGCATCTGATCCTCTCAGTCGGCTGGTTCATCATCTACGGGCCGGCGGGATACGTCACCGAGCTGATGCAGAGCGCGCTGGGATTCGTGCCGTGGAACCTCTACTCGCTGTCGGGCATGTCGGCCCTGGCAGGCATCTCCTCCGCGCCGCTCACTTTCATTCTATGCATCGGGTCCCTGCGTCTCCTGGATCCGTCAATGGAAGACGCGGCGCGGTCGGTAGGTGCGCGTCCGCTGCGGATCCTCTGGTCGGTGACCCTGCCCATCATCCGCCCGGCGTTGGTCTACAGCGTGATGCTCAACTTCATCGGCGGACTGGAGATGCTGTCGATCCCGCTGATCTTCGGCCGCCCCGCGCGCCTGCAGTTCTTCACCAGCCTGCTGTATTCCTTCGCCGGCACGGGCACGGTGCCGGATTACGGTCTGATCGGCGCGGCGGTCGTCTTTTTCCTGCTCATCATCACCGTGTTCGTCATCATCCAGGGAATGCTGCTGCGCAAGGCCGCACGCTTCACGGCCATCCGCGGCAAAGCTAGCCGCCCCAAGCCGTTCGACCTCGGCCGCTGGCGGCTTCCCGTTGCCGCCACAGTGCACATCGGCCTGCTGCTGGCCTTCGGCCTGCCCATCGCGGGACTGATCCTGAGGGCCTTCGTCGAGTTCCTGACACCACTCATGTCCCCCTGGCAGCTGCTGACCTGGGACAACTTCACCCTGATCTTCTCGAGCCCGACCTACGTGCGCTCGATCAGGAACAGCATCGTGATCGCGGGCTTCGGTGGCGCCATCGCGACGGTCCTGATCGCGCTCGTGACCGTCGTGATCCATCGCTCGGATTTCCGCTGGCGGCGGCAGCTCGAGTTCGTCGCGCTCTACCCTCGCGCCATACCCGGCATCATCGCGGGCCTCGGCGTGCTGTGGGCCGTGCTGTGGATTCCGTTTCTGTCGCCCCTTCTCGGCACGATCTGGATTCTGATCATCGCCTTCACCATGCTCGACCTGCCGGTGGGTTACGGTGCCCTCTCGCCCGTGCTGCTGCAGATCGACGCGGACCTCGATCGCAGCGCGCGCTCGGTGGGCGCGGACTGGTGGACGACCTGCCGCCGGATCGTGCTGCCGATCGCGAAGACGGGCCTGTTCTCGGCCTACGTGCTGCTGTTCCTCGCCTTCTTCAAGGAATACGCCGCGGCGACCTTTCTCTACGCCCACGGCAGCGAGATCATCGGCATCTCGATGCTCGAGTTCTGGGGCATCGGCGAGGTGGGCCCGGCCGCCGCGCTCGGTGTCATCCAGTTCGCGCTGACATGCGTGTTCATCCTGGCCGCCCAGAGGTGGCTCGGAGTCAAGCTGCATGCCTAGACTCTCCGTCCAAAACCTGACCAAACGGTTCGGTGAGGTTCGCGCACTCGACGGTATATCCTTCGACGTCGAGGACGGGGAGCTGGTCACGCTCCTCGGCCCGAGCGGCTGCGGCAAATCCACCACCCTCTTCGCCATCGCCGGCCTAGATCGGCCGACGGGCGGCCGCATCACGCTCGGTGAGCGCGTGTTCTTCGACGGCGAGGCTGGCATCGTCGTCACCCCCGAGGCCCGCAATTGTGGCTTGGTATTCCAGTCGTATGCGCTCTGGCCGCACATGACGGTGCGCGAGAACGTGACCTTTCCGCTCAAGATCCGCGGCGCGCGCACACGGGCGGCGGCGGTCGAGGTGGACAAGGTCCTCGAGCTGGTGGAGATGCTTCAATTCGCGGACCGTCACCCGCACGAGCTCTCAGGCGGCCAGCAGCAGCGTGTCGCCCTGGCGCGCACCCTCGTCTACCAGCCCGCCCTGCTGCTGCTGGACGAGCCGCTCTCCAACCTGGACGCCAAGCTGCGCGAGCGCACGCGTGGCTGGCTCAAGGCGCTGCAGTCGCGGCTGCGCCTGACCACGATCTTCGTCACCCACGATCAGACCGAGGCCCTGTCGCTGAGCGACCGCATCATCGTTCTCGATGGCGGCCGCATCATGCAGATCGGTACGCCGCAGCAGATCTACAGAGGCCCGGCGACACCGTTCATCGCCGACTTCATCGGGGGCAGCAACTTTCTGACAGGCACGGTGCAGGCGCTGGTGGATGGCCAGGCGCACGTCTCTCTGCCGGACGGGCAGATGCTCTCGGTTGCGGCCTCACCTGCGCTGGCGCGCGGCCAGCGAATCACGGTCTCGATCCGGCCCCAGTCGATGCATCTCGTGAGCGGAGCGGCGGGCGCCATGGGGTCGGAAGGGCACACCGCCAACCTGCTGCGCGGTCGGATCGTGCAGCGCGAATTCCTCGGCCCGTGCTACCAGTATTCGCTATCGATCGCCGACCGGCTGGTGCGCTTCGAGGCGGCGGAGGATCTGGCGAGCAACGACGTGACGCTCGCAGTGCAGGCCGAGTCGTGCACCGTATTCGCGTTCGAGGTCGAAAAATGAGCAAAGTCGCCTGTGTACAGACCCGGTCAGGACCCGACGTTCCCGCGAATCTCGAGCGGACGGAAGCCCTGATACGACAGGCGCATGCGCGCGGCGCCGAGCTGATCACCCTGCCCGAGGTCGTGGACTTCCGCGACGAGGGTGTCGAGCCCTACCGCCGCTACGCGCGCCCTGTCGCCGAGCACCCCGCGGCAAAGCGCTTTGCGAGCCTAGCCGCCGAGCTGCGGGTATTCCTCCTCGCAGGCTCGCTCACCGTGCGGGCGGAAAACGGCATGCTCGCGAATCGCAGCCTGCTGTTCGATCCCCGGGGAGCCTGCAGCGCGCAATACGACAAGATCCATCTCTTCGATACGGGTGTGATCGGGACCCATGCCTCGAAGGAGTCCGACATCTTCGTTCCCGGCAACCGCGCGGTGCTGGCGCCGACTTCCGCCGGCCGGCTCGGATTGTCGATCTGCTACGACCTGCGCTTTCCACACCTCTACCGTGACCTCGCCAAGGCGGGCGCGGAGCTGCTCGCCGTTCCCTCGAACTTCCTCGAGACCACCGGGCGGGCGCACTGGCACGTGCTGCTGCGGGCCCGCGCGATCGAGAACGGCTGCTATGTGCTCGCGCCGGCGCAGTGCGGCGAGTCCCGGCCGGGGAAGCGCAGCTTCGGACATTCGCTCATCGTGGATCCGTGGGGCGAAGTGCTGGCGGATGCCGGAGCAGACGATGAATGCATCATCACCGCCGACGTCGACGAGAGACACATCGCGGAGGTCCGCGGAAGAATTCGCAGTCTGCAACATGATCGGCCGTTCGTCTCGGCCGCTCGCGACGTGAACGGGGGTTGAGAATGAGAACAAGATTGCTGCGGGTCCTGCTGAGCGTCCTGAGCGCAGCGTGCATCACGCCTGCGCTCGCCGCTGGCAAACTTGCCGTGGTCGACCAGATCGACGGCCCCCCCGGTGCCTGGACCTTCGCGTCCATCGATCCAGCGAGCCGGCGCCTGTACGTTGGGCGAACCGATGGGTTGCTCGCCGTCGACCTCGAGAACCGGAAGGTAACACCGCTGCCGCTCGGCGGTCGCCGCGTACAGATGGTCGCGCCCGTCCCCGGAAGCGACCTCGTCGTGGCGACTCTGGATGACTCCAATAGCGCGGTGCTGATGAATGGCCGTACCGGCGCCGTCGTCAAGGAGTTGCCGGCGGGACGCGGTCCCGAGATCGCGACGTTCGATCCTGCGAGCGGCCTGGTGGCCGTCATGGCCGCCAGTGAGGAGCTCATACTGATCGATCCCGCCCGGAAGACCGTGGCCGGCAGGATCCCGATGGGTGCGCTCCTGGAGAGCGGCGCGGCGGATGGTCACGGGCGGCTCTACGTCAATCTCGAGGACAAGCACGCCATCGGCGTAGTGGACATGTCTGCCCGAAAGCTGATCGAGAGTTGGCCGCTTGGAGACTGTGACGACCCGACCGGGCTCGGCTATGACCCGCAGAGACACTGGTTGATTTCAGCGTGCGGCGGCAGTCACGTAGCCAAGGTCGTCAGTGCTGAGACGGGCGCTGTCGTTGCTACCCTCCCCATCGGCATCGAGCCCGACGCCGTGATGGTCGATGTGAAGCGCCGGCTGGCGTTCGTTCCCTGCAGCGAGGGGCATCTCACGGTGATCAGTCTCAGGAGCGCACAGCCGAAGATTGTCGCGTCCGTCGTCACCGCGCAGGGGGCCACGACGGGCGCCCTCGACCCGAGGACGGGGCGCGTGTATCTGCCCGTCGGTCGCGCACCGTCGACGAATTTCGGCGGCCGCGCGATACCCGGCTTTGCCGTGTTGGTCGTCGGCCGGCGGTGAGCGCGCTCAGCCGCGCGCGCGAGCGGAGGCGGCCGGAATGACCTTGAGGGTCAGCCAGTTGTGGATTTCGCGGCGGTGAATGCCGGCATCGAGCACATCGGCGCCTACACGATACCTCTTCGCCAGATCTTCCCGCCCGGGATCCCTGCCGAGCTCGCTCAGCTCGCTGATCGTGCGATTGCGCGCGGCCGGAGAGCCAAACGTTATATCCTCGAGCAGGAGATCGCCGTAACGGCGCATGACGACCGCGATCTCCTGCAGGTCGTACTCCGGGTGATACTGTGTACCCCAGAAGCCGCCGCCCAGGGCGATTTCCGCCGCCTGCACCGGCGAATGCGCGTTCCCGGCCAGGACGCGCATCGCGGCCGGCCGGATGACGACCTCATCGCGGTGTACCGTAATGGCATCGAAGCGCGCCGGCTTGCCGCTGAACATCGGATGGGCGCGTCCCTCCGCGGTCAGCTCGATCTGGCGCGCGATGCCGATCTCGCGGCCGTTGCGCGCGGGACCCACCTCGCCGCCGGCGGCAATGGTCGCAACCTGCAGCCCCCAGCAGCTGCCGAACATCGGGACTTTGGTTTCGAAGGCCACGCGCGCGAGCGCAATCTGCGATCGCACCTCCGGCTCGAAGCGGTAGGCATGCAAAGCGGAGCCGGTCCAGATCAGGCCATCGAAGTCGCCGAGACCGGAGTAGAGAGTGCTCCCGCGCACGGCGGGGTGAATGATGTCAGTGGAGACGTCGGGCCACACCTGGCGCAGCACCTGGGCGTAATAATCGCCGGTGGCGGCACCCCCACAGGCGATGTGCCGCGCATTGGTGTCCGGGGTGTTGCCGTCGATGATGAGAATACGGAGCATGGGTCACAGGCTCCCTAGGCGTACAGCCGCCGCGCCAGCGGCGAGCGGGACGCGCTCTTCGTAATCCGTGTGCACGATCCCGATGGTAAGCCCACTGCCTTTACGGCGTAAAGGGCCGCCGCCAGCCCCGCCGGCCGGCTTCCTCGTCCGAGCCCACGACCGGCGGAGGCCCCTTCAGTAGCTGATGCCGTAACGGATGGTCAGCATCGCTCCAGGTCCCCTGATGTAGTTCGCGTTCGTATTATAGCCCTGGGAGAACGCCGTGAAATACGCCTTGTTGAACATGTTGCTGATGCTCACCGTGATATCTCCCGGGATCCTGAGACGGTGGATGTTCGAGAGATCGTATTTAGCGGACAGGTCGCTGAGGAAATAGGAGTGATACTGACCCTCATAGAAGACGTTGGGCGCCGCTGTCGGGAAGGCGTCGCGGGATCCGGAGTACAACCCTTGTACCCGGACGTAGGAATTGGTCGCGAAGTCGTACTCCGCGTGGGCGTTGATCGTCCAGGGCGGAATATAGCGATCCTGCAGGGGAAACCAGACGCCCTTGGTCTGTTCCTTGCCATTCATCCAGGCGTAGCTCAGGCCGGTTTCCCAGTTCTCGGACCAGCGGTACAGCGCTTCGATCTCCGTGCCCCAGACCCGGTCGGGCGTGAACGACGACGAAGGGTCCTGCGGGAACGCGGGGTTGTAAGAGTACGCGATCGCGTCGCTCGACTTGTTGTAGAAGCCGGTCGCCGACGCCGTCACTCCATTGCCATGCCAGCGCAAACCGCCTTCGAAGCTGTCCACGACGTTCGGCGGCGGCTTCTGGGTGGCGAGATCGATGCTCACCGGCCAGGAGCGGAAGGTCTGGCTGGTTTGCTGAATGTTGAAGCCCTGCGAATACCCGCCGAAGAGATCGAGCGACGGGGTCAGGTTGAAGACGAAGCCCGCATTCACCGGCGTCGCGTCATAAGGCAGGTTGCCGCCTGTCACCGTGACCAGGGTGAACAGCGAGAAGAAATTGGGGATGTCGAGCGTGTCATGCTCCCTGCGCACCCCCACGGTCAGGGTCAGAGGGTCGAACGGTCTGATTTGCAGCTGCACGAAGCCAGCGACGCTCTTGAGCGTCTGCGGGATGCCGAATGCGCGGCCGTCGACCAGCGGAATGACGGTGCGATCGCGCATCCAATCGACACCCCACAGCAATGTGCCGCGGAACGGCAGGAAAGAGTCCAGCGTGGTATTGAAATCGGCCCGGGCGCCGAGCTTGTGGGTGTCGTTCTCCGACTGGCCGTTCTGGTCCGGGCCGGGGGGAAGCAGCGTGAACCGGTCCAGCGTGTATTGGAAGATGCTGAAGGACTTGTAGTAGTAGGACTGCACCCGCAGCGAGGTCGACGAGCCGAAGAGGGACGACTTGGCGTAGACCAGGTTGAGCAGGCTCTCGTCGTTGAGCTGCGGCACCTCGCCGGGCGCGCCTCCCTGCGGAATCGCAGCGGCGGGCTGCCCGGTGAGGATGTTGCCGTTGATCTCGCCGTAGCGGTGCCAGCTTTCCTCCTTGTCGTAATAGAACGAGGCCTCGAGACGCTGATCGCCGCCGAAGTTGTAGCCGCCCTTGGTGAAGGCCGAGGCCGTCTGGGAGTTCTGGATCGCGGCACCCACCGGCGGCGGCAGCCTGTGCCCATTGGCATCATAGAGAGAGTCGATGGTCGTGAAAGAGGCATCCGCGCGGTAGTCGAAGTCGTTCACCGTGCCCGCTGCGCTCTGGCTGACATAGGGAATCAAAGAATCCGAGCTGGTATTCGTGAGCGAGACGCCCGATCCGACTTCCGTACGGAAGTTCGCGGTTCCCGGAGTCCCGCCCTTGGTGAGGAAGTTGATGAAGCCGGCGCCCTCGCTCTGGCCGTAGAGAGCGGACGAGCCGCGGATGACTTCGACCTCGGATACGTCTTCCGAGCTGATCATCGACAGCTCGCGGCCGGTGTCATTGAGGGTGGACGTGACCGGCACGCCGTCGATCAGGATGACGGGCTTGCGGCCGCGCAGGGAGAGGAGGGTCTCGCCGGTGCTGTAGGAGCTCTGCGACAGGCCCGGCACGGTGTTGGCGAGCATGGTCTGCACGTCGGTCGTGATCGCCGCCTGCTGCGCGAGCTGTGTCGCGTTCACGATCTGCACCGATTGCGGCATGGTCTTGAGGGAAGTCGGCAGACGCGAGCCGCGCACCAGCACCTCGGCGAGAGCTTCACTCTTCGAGGTGTCGGCTGAGTGCGCCTGGTCTGGCGCGCTCTGTGCGTCACTGGCTGACTGCGTCGCGGGCCCCGCGCCCGGGTCGCTCGGCTGCGCATCGTTCCCGGCGTATGCCGGCAAGGCTGTCAAAAGTAGCGCCGCGTACGCGCTCAGGGCGCCGGAGAGTCTCAGCGATGCGCGTATCGGCGTTCCGATGGCATATCTCATGGCATCCCCCGATGCTGCGTTATTGGAGCGACCAATATAGTAGCCAATTTAGCATCCAAATCAAGCTGCTTATTTTCGGCTGCTGATGAGGTGGGCCCGGCAGGGGGACCGCTCAGGCGTTTCCGGGCATCCAATCACCGTGGAGCTGGCCAATCGGAAGGTATGCGCCTGATCAGAAACGGAAATTCTGGCAGGCCAGCATGTGAAGGGCGATCAGGCGGTGCGGATCGTCGCCAGACGGGAGGTCCCGCAATCGGCATTTCGCTTGTTTAGTGCGCCTATATTGGCTACTATTTTTCTTCGTTGCTGCGACACGTGAGGGCTCGTGCAATGACCGCTGATCAACGTGGCGACGGTACGGCAGCGGTATGGGCGGCCGAGGAAGGGCCGTTTCCGTTCGAGGCGGCAGTCATGCCGATCGTGAATGCGGCGACGTTCGCCTATCCGGACCTCGTGACCTGGCAGGCGGTTGCGACCGGCGCAGCCGCCGGCCACATCTACTCGCGCAATTCCAATCCCACCGTGGCCGTTCTCGAGGCGAAGATGGCCGCGCTCGATCGCACCGAGGCCGCAACTGCGTTCTCGACCGGCATGGCCGCGGTGAGCAGCACTCTCTTTGCCCTGCTTTCCGCCGGCAGCCGCGTGGTCAGCGTCAAGGACACCTACGGCGGAACGAACGCTCTGTTCGAAAGCTTTCTGCCGCGCTTTCAGATATCGGTCGCGCTTTGCGACACGACCGACGGGGCCGCGGTCGAGGCGCAGATCGCGAAGGGCTGCGCCCTCGTCTATCTGGAGACCCCGACCAACCCCAAGCTCGACGTAGTCGACATCTCCCGGCTGGCGCGAGCGGCGCATGCCGTCGGAGCGGTCGTGGCCGTGGACAACACGTTTTCCACGCCGATCAACCAGAGCCCGGCTGCGCTCGGGGCCGATCTGGTCATTCACAGCGCCACGAAGTTCCTGGGCGGCCATTCCGATGTCCTGGGGGGCCTGGTCTCCGGCCGTGCCGATCTGGTGCGCCGCATACATCATTTTCGCGAGATCGCCGGCGCGAGCCTCCATGCCGATGCCGCCTATGCCATTCTTCGCGGCATGAAGACGCTTGCGCTGCGGATGGCGCGCCACAACGCCAACGCCCAGGCGATGGCCGAGCATCTCGCCGGCCATCCGAAGGTGGAACGCGTCCTCTATCCCGGGCTGCGCAGCCATCCCGGGCACGAGATCGCCCGGCGACAGATGCGCGGCTTCGGCGGTGTGCTCTCGTTCATGCCGCGTGGCGGCTTCGATGCGGTCGTCGCGGTGCTCGATCGGCTGCAGCTGGCGCAACGCGCCGCCCACCTCGGCGGCGTCGCGACCACCGCGGGTCCGCCGCGGGTCACGAGCCACGTTGAATTGACGGCGGAGGAACGCGCGCGTGCCGGCATTCCGGAAAATATGATCCGCTACTCCGCCGGCATCGAGGACGCCGCGGACCTCATCGCGGATCTCGACCAGGCTCTGGCCGAGCTCTGAATCGCACCAGGCGAGCGCGCTCATGGGCGACGACTTCAGTGCAATACCCGTCGCGCGGTTGCTCGAGGGCTTCCGGTCGAAGGCCTTCTCGCCGGTCGAGGTAACGACTGCGATGCTCGAGCGGATCGAGCGCCTCAATCCCCGCGTGAACGCTTTTACGTATGTGGACGCCGCGGGCGCCTTGGCGGCGGCGCGCGATTCCGAAGGTCGCTGGCTGCGCGGCCAACCGCTCGGCGCGCTGGATGGCGTCCCGGCGACGGTAAAGGAGCTCCTCGCCGCACGCCGCTGGCCGCTGCGACGCTGCTCGCGAGCAACGCCCGACAATGCGACGACTGACTACGACGCTCCGAGTGTTGCGCGGCTGCGGGAGCAAGGCGCGATCTTGCTCGGCAAGACCAACTCACCCGAGTTCGGCTGGAAGGGCGTAACGGATAATCCGCTCTACGGCACGACGCTCAATCCATGGGAACCCACCCGCACGACGGGCGGCTCGAGCGGCGGAGCGGCAGCTGCCGCCGCGCTCGGTCTCGGAACGCTGCACCTCGGCACGGATGGCGGCGGCTCCATCCGCATTCCATCGGCTTTCACCGGCGTCTTCGGCCTCAAGCCCACCTATGGCCGCGTTCCGGTCTACCCGCCGAGCTATTTCGGGACACTCTCTCACGTCGGACCCATGTGCCGGACTGCCGAGGACGCCGCCTACATGTTGCGTGCCCTGGCGCGACCGGACGTGCGCGATTGGCGTGCGCTGCCCGCAGAGAACATCGACTACGTTGCGGAGCTACGGCGAGACGTCGCGGGTCTTCGGATCGCGTACAGCCCGACGCTCGGGTTCGCGCACGTCGATCCGGAGATCGCCCACACCGTCGCACGCGCGGCGGACGTTTTCCAAGGACTCGGCGGGCATGTGGAGCAGGTCGATCAGGTCATGGAGGATCCCACGGACTCCTTCCGCCTGCTGTGGGCCAGCGGCCTTGCTCTGATCCTGCGCGACTTTCCTCGCGCTGCCCGGGCGGCGATGGATCCGGGAGTGGTCGCGCTCGCGCAAGTCGGCGAGGCCGCGGGCCACATGTCGTACCTGGAAGCCGAATACGCGCGGGCACTTCTCGGCGTGAGGATGAATGCATTCCACGAGCGCTACGATCTGCTGCTGACGCCGGCCGAGCCGATTGCGGCATTTCCGGCAAGTCAGCAGACCGCGGAGCGCGGTCAGCGCGATTGGATCGATTGGACGCCCTTCACCTTCCCGTTCAATCTCACGGGTCAGCCCGCCGCGTCGATCCCTTGCGGATTGACGGCCGCCGGCTTGCCGGTCGGGCTTCAGGTCGTGGGTGGGCTTGGGCGGGACGCCTTGGTTTTACGTGCGTGCGCCGCTTTCGAGCGCGCCTGTCGGCCAGCTGTGGTCGGCGGCTGGCACTGATTTCAGCGGCGTAGAAGCACGTCCCGGTAGACCGCCGAAGACGTGTGGTCACTGGCGAGGGGCATCGGCGCATCGAGATCGACGACGTCGCATAGCTCACCGACGATGTTAATGATTCCGGACGGGGGCTTACAGAGGCGGGCCCCTCCGGCCGCGGAATCCGCCCAGCAGCGCGGCTACGATGATGACGAGAATGATGAGCCCGATGGGGCCGATGCCCCAGCCGACTCCGAAACCCCACCACAGCCCGCCGCCGCCGCCGAGCAGTAGCAAGAGGATGATCAGCACGAGAACCAGATCCATTATGTTGCTCCTCCCCAAAGCAGAGCACCTGAAGTTGGGGGAGCAAAGGCCGTTCCCGATGCGGTAACCATGGACGGCAACTCACCGACTCCGTTCGCGGTTGCAACTCCCCGCGCTCGCAGTCACGATGGCTGCCGAGATCATTACGCGAGATCGCCCCCCATGGAAATGCGCAGACTCGGAAGAAGCACTCTCGAGGTGTCGACCCTCGGCCTCGGCTGCATGGGCCTCAGTCACGGCTATGGGCAGCCGGTCGAGAAGCAGCAGGGCATCACCCTGATCCGCGCCGCCGTCGACCGCGGAGTTACCTTGTTCGATACTGCCGAGATATATGGTCCCTTCACCAACGAGGAGCTCGTGGGTGAAGCCCTGGCGCCAGTACGCGACCGCGTCGTCATCGCGACCAAGTTCGGCTTCGGTATCGATCCCGAGACCCGCAAGCAGCGGGGACTCAACAGCCGTCCCGAGCACATCAGGGAAGTGGCCGAAGCCTCCCTGGAGCGCCTGCGGACCGACCGGATCGACCTCTTCTACCAGCATCGCGTCGACCCGGAAGTTCCGATCGAGGAGGTCGCCGGCGCCGTGCAGGACCTGATCCGCGCAGGCAAGGTGAAGCACTTCGGCCTGTCGGAGGCCGGCGCGCAGAACATCCGCCGTGCGCATGCCGTGCAGCCGGTCACCGCGCTGCAGAACGAGTATTCCCTGTGGTGGCGCGAGCCCGAGAGCGGGATATTCCCGCTGCTCGAGGAGCTCGGCATCGGCTTCGTTCCCTACAGCCCGCTCGGCAGGGGCTTCCTCACCGGAGCCATCGACGAGAACACCAAGTTCGACAGCACGGACTTCCGCAACAACCTGCCGCGGTTCTCGCCGGAAGGCAGGAAGGCCAACCAGGAAGTGGTCGATCTCGTCGGCCAGATCGCAACCCACAAGGGCGTCACGCGTGCGCAGATCGCCCTTGCCTGGGTGCTGGCGCAGAAGCCGTGGATCGTGCCGATTCCCGGCACGACCAAGCTGCATCGTCTCGACGAGAACCTCGGCGCGGCCGACGTCGAGTTGAGCGCGGATGATCTGCGCGAGATCGAGCGGGTGCTGTCACAGGTGACGGTGCAGGGCGAGCGTTACCCGGAGCATCTGCAGAAGCTGGTCGACAGTTAACGTCTTAAAGCTTGCCGCCAACGCGGTTGATCGCCCGCCTGACCTCATCCAGTTGCTCACGGACTCTTTGGGTGATGGAGCCCGAGAAAATCACCGCACGCACCCCTGCCGGGTCTTGCCCTGGCACCGGCTGGCGCACCACGCTCACTGACTTGCCGTTGATCAGAACGGACGAGCCATCGGGCCGGGTGAATTTTGCGAAGGCTGAGGTGAGGCTCAGCCGCTGAACGAACGCAGCAGCCGATTCACTGACTCTCGGCTCTGGTTGCTCGAGTCCGTAGATCACTGTTCCGGCCCCGCCTGTTCCATCCCCGTCAGCAATGGCGGTAATGGCACTCGGATCGAACAGGTATGTCATGCCGTCTACGGTGGTTAGGGTCGCCATTCGTGTCTCCTCGCCTCTGATTGTATTCAGCTGCCTCTGCTCTCGAGAAGTTTGGGGTTCGAGACATCGCGTACGCGGCGCGCCGCGACGTCGGCGAGCAGCCCCTTCAGCCATTCGCGGTCGAGGCGCCGCTGCTTCTCGATGTGGCGCAACAGATGCTCGCCGCCGGTCGCAATCGCCGGCGCAAGCTCCTTCCGGATCGGCCCGAGCTTGGAGATGAGCTCGTCGAGATGCGCGATTCGCCGGCGGATGACATCCTCGACAACCGCAAGGTCGCTGAGATGCAGAAATAGGAGGGCGCCGTACAGCGTCTGCGATACCGGCCCCTCTTCCTCGAATTGCCGATGCAGCAGCGCCTGGAACTCGGCCTTTCCCTGGGGTGTGATCCTATAGACCGTGCGCATGCCGCCGCGAGCCACCCGCTCGCGGGCTACGGCCGCTATCAGACCCTCCTTTTCCAGCCGCCTGATCGCGTAATAGAGCGTCCCCGCATCGACATCGATGTAGCACTCGACCATCGCGTTCTGCAGTCGGCGCTTGATCTCGTAAGGATGGAAGTCGCCGCGGTGCAGCACTCCCAATATGAGCAGCCTTGCCTTCATAGTTTAATCAGACTATTATATTTGAACTAAAAACGGGGAGATCTCACATGCGCCGAACCATCGTGAGCGTCATCACCGGCCTCGTGGCCTGGGTCGTCATCGTAACCGCTATAGACATCGGCTTGCGCTTCTGGCTGCCGGGATACAAGCAGGCAGAGCCCACCATGGTGTTCACGCTCGGTATGAAGATCTCGCGCCTCATCATGGCGGCGGTCACGTCACTTGCCGCCGGTGCGATCGTTCGCGCGATCGCACCTGCCAGCCGCCTGGCACCCTGGATCGTCGGGCTGATCACGCTGGCGCTGTTCCTGCCGGCGCACATCCAGCTGTGGCACAGATTCCCGATCTGGTATCACCTGACCTTCCTGCTCACCCTTGCTCCCCTGGTGGCGCTCGGTGCCTGGCTCGTGCCGGCGGGTGCCACTCAGCCACCGCAGGAAGTCACCTCATGAGCTGAGGCGAAAGTACAGGACATCGAAATTCTCACCGCCGGCCGCGTTCCGCGTCCGCAATCTGGCGCGACGGCGCCGGGGCGATGGGACCGAACCAACTGCGCACTCGCCGAAGGTTTTGCGCCAGCTGGGCGTAGGCGCCACCCTTGGCCTCATCCGGCTTGCTCAGGACCCGATAGATGAATTTCCGCGACGTCCCGGAGAGCATCCAATTCATTGACGGTTCCGCCTGCCCATCTGTGGGCATCGGCATGCGCAGCTCGGCGAACCGGTCGGTGCACTCGCCGATCAGGCCGAGCAGATCCAGCTGAGCCGCTTTGCCGCGGCCGCCCTGAGTCTGGAAAGCGCCGAGAATCGGGAACGTGGCATCCGCCAGAGGTGGCCATGCTTCGTTTCCCGGGACGATCGAATTCTGCGGGAGCCCTTGGCGCACGGCGTTGGGTTTCGCTTCGCCCGGCGCGCAAAGATAGGCGGCGCCGGGCGTTGGAGTATTGTCCAACACCAGCACGTGAATCTGCTGCCGGGTGACGAAGCAATCCTGCATCAGCTTGGGGTCTCCTCGGACGCACTGGCCGGGGTTTGCCGCATCGCGAATCAGACCCGCCCGCGAGAGCTCGCGAATGACCTCCGCCACCGTGAACGTTCCGCTGGCCTCCACGTAGCCGCCGTCCCCGAGCCGGTCCCAGTACATGAGCTTGCCGGGGCTTGAGCCCCTGGTCGAGCTCTGCGGCGGCGTCATCAGCACGACCCCCGCCGGACTCACATAGGGAAACCGGGCACTGTTGTGAACCGCCTCCGCCAGGGTGAGCGTCCGTGTCGCAAGCCGCGGCGAGAAGATCTGCACCTCGTCCGCTATGGACAGCTGAAAATTCGACTCCAGGACGGGAAGCCCGGCATTCATCGCCGTGCTGTTGAGAGCCAACACCGGCAGCTCGGGAGGGCCCGAAGGCGCTGAATACCAAGCCGTCAGGGGTCGTGTCCACGGATTTGGCGGCTCGCCGCCGACGGTGCACGCTGCAGCCGTAGCGGCCCAGTCGCGGCCCCAAACCTCCTCGAGGCCGCGGGAGCGATCCCATGCTCTCACGGGGAATGGCAGGAATCGTTGAAACATGTCCGGGAAGAGGGAGAGACCCAGGATGGTCGCCAGGTCGTCGCGACCCGTGAGCGCATCCGCAAGCTTGCGAACATTACGGCAACGAGGCGTGCTCACTCCCGTGCGTCGCGTCAGGTCGACAGCAGCGACGAAGGCCGCCGCGCCCACACTTCCTCCGGACACGCCGCTGATGAGAAACGTGCTCGTGGATAGCGGATATGCGTGGGATCTGGAGTCGTCTTCCAGGAGTCCGAGGGCGGAGGTCGTCCAGTAGGCCGCTCTCGAGGCCCCGCCCGCAGCCGCGATGAAGATGACCGGAGCCTGCGGATCGGGTCGCCGCGCAAGCCAGTCCGCGAATACTCTGGAAACGGGTTGCGGGGGCGCATTGTCCGCGCCTGTCCCGCGCGCGACGAGGTGGTTCTCGTTCCAGCGCGCAAAGACGATGAGCGCGACCAGCAACAGCCACGTGATCGCCGGATAGCCCAGGGATTTCGGCAGATAGGTCAGCACGAAGCCGCCGAAGATCGCCCACGACATCAGCGCGTAGAGCAGGATGGCGGGCGAGCCGATGGGACGCGCCACGGTCTCCATGCCCAATGGAAGGGCTATCAACAGTCCATAGGAAACCACGAACAGGACTGCGATGAACGCCCAGGCTCCGGCTGACAGGCGCTCGAAGCTCTCGGTGCTCTCCGGCTCCCTGACTTGCCAACGGGAGACCCATTCGTGACAACGCCCCCGGGCCCAGCGGCGCCTGAGGACCAGACCGAGTAGAACGAGAACGCCGGTGACGACGAGCAGGGCGCCCGTGGTACGGAGCTCCGGGTCAAGGAGCAGATCGACGGGCACGGGAAGAGCCGCGAGTACCGCCAGCGTTCGTGGCAACCAGCTGGCGACCTTCCGTGCGAAGCGCGACGATATGCAAAGACCCAAGAGGTCAGGGTCGAATCGTCGCCCCAACAGCAGGCGAGCCACATACCAGGCCGCCAGCATCCAAAGTACATATGCGACCCAGAGTGAAATGACTTGGCTGGCGAATCGGGAGCCGTCGCCGAACGCCCGGAGCGCCTCCTGCGCCTGCGGGACGAAGAGCAGCACGAAGTCGCCGGCGACTACGGTCGCAACGGGGAAGAAGCATAGCCGGAGGGTGCGGGCGAGATAGATGAGCCGTGGAATCCTTTCGCCGTCCATCTCCGTTACCTCCGTTCAGTCTCAACAGCCCATCAAGATGCGGCGGCCGTCAGCCCGAAAAACTGATTCGTGCGCGCGACGGCTGCCGCTTGCGCCGTGGCAACGGTCGGGTATTCGACCTCCGCCTGGGGTTGCGAGGCGGGAACCTCAGCGTCTGAAGCCGGCGCGGTTGTGGGCAAATGCATGGCTGCGGCCGCAAGACTCGCCTGCATGCCGTTCGGCGCGGCCTGCGCCCGATCCGTCACCTGCGGCAGGGTGGGCGTACCCAGCACGACCGGGACACTCGGCGGGCCATCATTGTTGGGCCCGGCAAGGCTCAGCGCCGCCAGCACACTGGGCGCGGCGGCGTCACGTCTCGTCAGACTTTGTCTGACTCCGAATGCCTGGCGAACCGTTCTGATGATGGACGCGTGATCCAACGGCATCTGCTGCCCGGCTGCATTGCACAGCCCGATGATTTGCAGCGGCCCGGCCTGCAAGGGAGCCGGCGCATCCGCCGCTGCCGCGGGGGCGGTCTGCGGGTCCGCCAGAACCTCGGCGACCATCACGCTGCCGAGAGTTGCCAGCAGAGCGACAGCGAAAGTCAGCTGCTGAAAAGCGGGTTTGCGTCTCACGAAGACCTCCCCGGAGGATTCGGGTGGTGCGCGCCGCTCTGTTAGGAGTAGCGTTGCCGCCGCCCTTGCCCCATGTTTGGCAGGAGTATAGCCAACGCCAGCGAGTATCGCACCCCCGCGGGCGGAACGGGGCGATCGCGCCTACCAACCAGGTAAGGGAAGGCGCGCCGCCAAAACCGTGGAGCTGGGGCGTGCCATCCAAAGACGCCGCGCCCCCCGCAAAGGGCCCGCACCCTGGCAAGCGGAAAGCTTGAGCCTACGGCCACGATTGCAGGTGAGACTCCTCAGCCTGGACTTTCCGCGGAGCGAGGCACGACGGCGGGGGGGCCACGCTCCTAGAGGTCTATTTATATCCCGGTATGTTCTTCGCCCACTTGCTGTGGGCAAGCGCGATGCCTGCCTGCACCGCCGTCTGGAAGTCCGACCGCACAGTCTCGACCGCGATATTGCGCCGGAAGAAATCGGCCCAGATGAACTCGGCGAATGCGCTCGGAGTCTTGTCGAAGCCGCCGGCATCGCGCACATACCCGGCCAGCGAGCGATACAGGTCATCGATCAGCTTGCCGAGCTTGTCGGGAATCATCGAGTAGTTGTGTCGCACCCCGTTCTCGTCCAGCGGATGTACCCAGAGGTTTTCGTTCATCTCCTTCCAGAAGGCCTCGATGGAGCACTTGGATAGATCCGCCTCCACGAGGAAAAACCCCGTGGGCACCCCGGCGTCGAGGGCCGCCCGCCCCAGGTGATGATGGTCGGTGATGTAGAGCTTTCCCTGCGGCCCGACCACGGCGGGCATGGGATGCTCCTTCATGAAGTCTGGCCGGTCCGCCGGCTTCATCTCGGTCAGATGCTTCCGCTTGTCATGGACCACGATCATGCCGACAGAGAGCTGCGTCGGATGCAGATCCTGCAGCGCGGCCTGCTGAAGCTTGGACATTGCGCTCTCCCCTGGACAGTGAACGCCGCGGTGACACGAGCGGCGAAGACGCTCACTTATCCTGCTCCGCGCTCCGCGGAGACTAAATTGGTTTGCCCGGTCTCCGTGATCGTTCGCGTCGCATCGGTGCGCCCATAGATCCAGAAGATCTTCATCGGCTGAGTCTGCGACAGGTTGCGGAACCGATGCGATACGTTCGGCGGTATCCAGGTCGTGTCCAGAGGCTGCAGCCGGATCTCCTGACCGTCGATGTCGAGCATGGCATCGCCCTCCAGGAGCATCACGCTCTCCTCGCAATTGTGACTGTGGAAGGGGATCGCGCAGCCGGGATCGAAGGAGGTGATGCCGTTGATGAATGCGGTTGCGCCGACCGAAGGATTCACCAGCGAAGTCGTGCGCGCGCCGCCACCTCTCTCATGCGCGGGCAGTGATCCGGGTCTGAGGACGACAGCCTTTCGCTTGGCAGCATCGATCGCCATGGGATCTCTCCAGGTCAATGACACGATCAGGGCACGCGTGCGGCCCCAACCTTGCCTGGATCTTCTTGCTTTTGCACGCCATAAAGCCAATATAAGCGCCGTTTCCGTCGGACATCAGGAAAGCGCCCTTCATGCGGATCATCGTATTGCCCGGGGACGGCATTGGTCCCGAGATCAGTGAGGCCACCATTGCGGTGCTCGAGGCCGCGAATCGCCTGTTCAAGCTCAATCTGTCTTTCGACTACGACGATGTGGGCTTCGAGAGCCTGAAGAAATACGGCACGACCCTGCGTGACGAGACCCTGACCAAGGCGCGCAGCTACGACGGCATCATCCTTGGCCCGCAATCGCACATGGACTACCCTCCTCGCGAGCAGGGCGGCCGCAACGTCTCGGCGGGCTTCAGGGTGGGACTGGACCTTTACGCGAATGTTCGTCCGGCGCGCTCGCGAGCCTTCCTCGATCGCGGCGCGAAGAGCATGGACCTGGTCATCATGCGCGAGGCTACCGAGGGCTTCTATCCGGACCGCAACATGTTCAAGGGCATAGGCGAGTTCATGCCGACTCCCGACGTCGCCCTATCGGTCCGCAAGCTCACCGCCCACGCCTGCGAGCGCATCGCTCGGGCCGCCTTCGTGCTGGCCATGAAGCGGCGCAAACACGTCACCGCGGTGCACAAGGCGAACAATTTCATCATCACCGACGGCTTCTTTCTCGAGAGGGTTCGCAAGATCCACAGCGAGTTCCCGGAGGTGAAGCTCGATGACGTGATCATCGATGCCATGGCCGCACAACTGGTGCGCGACCCTTCACGCTACGATGTGATCGTCTCCACCAACTTCTACTCCGACATTCTCTCCGACCTCGCCAGCGAGCTCTCCGGCAGCCTCGGCCTCGCCGGATCGATCAACGCCAATGCCGAGGAAGGACTGGTCTGCGCTCAGGCGCAGCACGGCTCCGCGCCCGACATCCAGGGCCGCAACGTCGCCAACCCGACTTCCCTGATCCTCTCGGCCGCGATGCTGCTCGGCTGGCTCGGCGAGCAGCGCAAGCTCCCGACCCTCGAGGCCGCAGGTCAGGCCATCGAGGCGGCAGTCGATCTGGTGCTGGCCGATCCCGCCTCCCGCACCCGCGATCTCGGCGGCTCCATCGGCACTCGTGAATTCGGTGATCGGGTAACCAAGGCTCTCACCCCTCCCGCGGAGAAGGGCCGCTAGAGACTCACCGACGCCGGATCCTGCCGAGCCACGCGTAGTAGCAAGGGAGCCCATCAGCCGGCAAAGGGATATCCCGTGCGGCAGAGCGTAAGCAGCTCCTCGCCGCTCAAGCTGTCGATGTCGAGGCGCGGGAGAATGTCATTCCCGGCCGTGAAGCTGCGGCCGTAGAGCGCGTCGATGAGTGCCAGCCCTGCCTCGTGCAGCGACATGTCCACGCCGGCGATCCTGCCGAATTTCACGATCGGTACTATCCCGAACGGCACGTCTTCAGTGACATAGCGATGCTCCAGTTTCGCGGGCCCAGGCGAGGCCCCTTTGCGGCGCACGTGCTGCTCGGCGGCCATCTCGGCGACGGACCCGATGGTAAGCCCAAAGGACTCGTGCAAGTGCTCCTGCACCGTATGTACGGCGAGACCAAACCGGGCCGCCAGACCGAGACGCTCCTTGTCCAAGGCCTCTATCAGCCGCCCGACCGCGCCGCTGATGCCGTGATAGGTTCCCCATTTCTCACCGTATTCCATGCGAGTGAGGTTGCAGAGAGCCACCGCGAGATGGACCTCGGGGTTGACGTTGGTCAAAGTGACCGCCATGAGATCCTGTGCCTGCACGAAGACGTCACCGAAAATGGCGGTCAGCCGGTCCATGGCCTGCGCCCAGTCTTCACGGCGCAGGGTGCTGGCCACGATGTGTTGGCGCACGGTCGTCACGTGCACCGTGCCGGTTCCGGGTCTCGTGCTGGTCGTCGCGGTGGTCGCCCAGGCGGATATCGGGCAAGCCATTCGACGAGCACTCAGCAGCCGATCGAGATAGAGCGCGCTCAGCGACACATGAGAGCTGATGGCAATCACCTGATCGCCGCGGACGTGCGGTGCGAGCAAATCCATCAGCGCCCTGTGACCGTTGCCGGGCACCGCGATGATGATCACATCGGCACCGCTCACAGCCGTCGCGATCTCGAGGGTCGCCGACACCTGGAGCGCCCCTTCCACGACGCCTTTGGACACGAGCGGCTTCCCGTCGAGCAAAGCTTCAATCCCGCTCGAGCTCGGCCCCCAGAGGCAAACGTCCATGCCTTTGCTGGACACTACGGCCGCCATGCCGAGGCCCACGCCACCCGCACCCAGAATTGCTACTTTCACTTGCTCTACCCTGAATGAGCCGCGCTTGGTGGTCCGGGCCCACCGCCCGGGTGCTCGCCGCCAGCGCTGTTCCTATTTGAATTGGGCAGTGATGGAGAGACCGAACGTCCGCGGTGCAATCACCGAGGCAGCCAGCGGCGGACCGTATCCGTTACGCACCTGCGAGACGAGCTGCAGCATGCCGTATGCGTTGCCGACGTTCTTGACGTAGGCCTCGATCGAGAAGTTGCCGCGATTGAGTCCCGCCCGCAGATCGACCATGCTGTAGCCGGGCATGATGGGGGTAATGAATCCCGCCGGCTTGCCCGAAATGAAGTCGATGTGCCGCTCGCCCTCATATTGGTAATCCACCCCGGCAAATCCGTCGATGTCGGCCGTGATCGGGAAATTGTAATCGGCGGCGACGTTCGCCGAGAACTGCGGTGTGTCCGGCAGATCATCCCCGGCCTTCCCGCCGATCCCGGGCGCATCGGAGGTGAGGTACGCATGGGTATAGTCGGCGGTCGCTGACAGATCGAATCCGGTGATAGGCCGCCACATCCAGGCGAGCTCCATGCCGGTGCTGCGGGCATCGGAGCCGTTCGCCGTGACCACGAAGCCGTTGACGTTCTGCAGCAGCTGGATGTGCTTCCATTCGATGTCGAACGCGGACATATCCAGAGTCATCTGCTCCTGCGGGAAGCTCGCCTTGTAGCCGAGCTCGTAATTGGTGAGCTTGTCCGGCGCATAGGTTTCCGGCGCTCCCTGTATCAGATTCGAAGCACTGACACCCGTCGGCCCTCCCGGCCTGAAGCCCGATGCCACCCGGACATAGACCATGTTGTCATTGTTGAAGCTGTAGCTGGGAGACACCAGGTAGGTCACGCTGTTGTCGGACGAGGTACCGATGTCAGTGGTTGGCGGTCCAAACAGGATGCCGTAGAACGGCGTTATGGATGTCTCTCTGTCGTTCGTATAGCGCACGCCGGTCAGGATCTTGAAATCCGCGGTCGGATGGTAAGTCACATCCGCGTACCCTGCGATTTCCGCGTACGAATCGTAGAGAGTATCCGTGAAAATGCCGTCTGGAACCGGCGTGACGACTCCCGTGAGGTAGTTGTATGGATTGGCGAACGCCTCGGGCTTGACGCTATGCTCGTGCGTATAGAATACCCCGCCCAACCATTCGAAGGTCCCGCCGCTCGGTGAAGCCAGCCTGACTTCCTGCGTCGTCTTGTCGTTGTTCAGCGTGATGTCGTCGTACACGGCCAGGTTCGGGACACCGAGGATGCCCGAGAGCAGGCCGCCGAACTTGTTGGTGAAGTCTATGTCCAGCATCGCGTTTCGCTGTGCGTAGCCGGTGATCGAGGTGAGCGTGGCCCAACCGAGATCGTAGTTGACCGTCAGGCTGAACAGCTTATTGCGAAAGTCCCAGATCGCGTTCCCATCGCGGACCTGCTCGTACTTGCCGTAGATCGGGGTGAGATCGGAGTTGAGATCCACGGCCGACGTGCCGTTCGTCAGGGTGTTCTGCACCAGGGCAGCCAATTTCACGGAGAGCTGATCGGTCGGCTGCCACAGGAACGCGATGCGGCCGCCGTCGCTGCGCGAGGCGTTCTCGTTTTTCCGATTCCTGAAAGGATCGGAGATGTACCCCGGATCATGGCGATCGAACGCACTGACGGTCATGCCCAGTTTGTCCTCGATCAGCGGACCATCGAACATGGCTCGCACCGTCCAGCCCTCGCCGCCGCCATCGACGTCGGTGCCGTCCAGCTCGGCCCGACCACTGTAGTGCGTCAGGCTCGGCGGACTAGTGACGTACTTGATGAGGCCGCCCAATGAGCTGGCGCCATAGAGAGTCCCTTGCGGGCCGCGAAGGACTTCCACTCGCTGCAGACTGCCCGGGTCGACGTCGAGCGTAGCGACGGAGCCATAGGCCGCTGCCGTCGATGACCCGTAAGGCACGTCGTCGATGTACGTGCTCGTCGTTGCCGGAATCGCGTACCCGAAGCCAGTGGTTATTCCGCGCATGATGACCACGGTCATTCCGGCTTCCGAGCCAGTTACGTTGAGTCCCGGCACGGAGCCCGCGTAGTCGCTCAGACTGGCATTTCCCCAACGCGTGAGGTCGGCAGCCTGCAGCGCTGTGACCGAAGCCGGCACTTTGAGCAGCTCTTCCGGCCGCTTGTTGGCCGTCACGATCACCTCACCCAGCTGATTGGAGTCGCTGGTGTCGTCGGCAGGGGTCGCTGGTGTATCCGCAAAGGCGGCATATTGGCCCGCAGCAAGTGCTGAGCCGATCGCCGTGGTGATGAGCATCCGAGCCAGACGGTTCATCGAGAGTCGATTCTGCTTCATATGTTTGTGGCCGCGGACTGTCGTTGGATTTTGGTTGCCCCCGAGCTGGAGTGAGCGTAGGTGACGGAATGCAATGATTCAAATACCAAGAATCGCGACGAGTATTCACCAGGGTTATGACCTGCATTCGACGCGCAGGTATGCAGCACGAATGAGCCCGTGCTCGGCGCGCAGGAAGGCTGCGCTCCCGGGCGGAGCGTTGGATTCGCGCCTCAGGCAACCCTGCACGGCGGGCGCGCCGCCGCAGCCTGCGATCAGTGGCCTCGAGGCTTGAAGATCATGATCTGCGCGTCGGTCGTCAGATGCGGTACCGACACGAACAGGCGGTCGAGCTGCGGCGAATACAGGCTCGTCTTCGCCATGACAGCAGTGTCGACTCGCGGCTGCCGGCGGTAGGTATCGCCGGGCCCGATCGTGTAGGTCTCGACGTGCCCGACTCCCGTCGATACGTAGATGCGCTGCCGCTTCTGATCGATGGAGATTCCATCCGGATAGCCGCCAATGGGCAGCCTCGCGAGCGAGCGCCCGTCGGTGGAATTCAGTACGAACAGGGAGCCGTGCATCGGCGCCTCGCGGCATGCCACATAGAGCCGGCGCTGCGGGATGTCGAGTGCGCTGGCCAGATTGCGGCCGGCGCCCGCGGGCAGCTTCCATTTGGTGATGAGGCGGCGCTTGCGCAGATCGACCACGGCGACGGCGGACTCATCGACGAGGTCGACGTACAGCAGTTGCCTGGCCGAATCGACGACCGCCGCCTCCAGACCGGGGCTGGCGATCGGGATATCCGCCACTTTCCGCATCCGAGCGACGTCGATGACGGAAATGACCGAGTGGCTCATTCCGGCGTCTTCGCCGCCGTTGTTCACGTAGAGAAATCGTGTGCGCGGATCGTAGGTCATCCCATCCGCACCGGCCGCGAGCGGGATCGTCTGAATCAGGGAGTAATTCTCGCCGTTGAATACTTTCACGCCGCTCGTGTCGTCCGTTACGAAGATGCGCTTCGAGCTCGCGCTGTAGAAGATACTGTGTGGGTTGCCGAAGCCGCCGAGCATCTTCAGCACGTGCCCGTCCTCGAGATCGAGAACTGCAATCGCCTTGGCCGCCTGCGGCGTGGCGAAGAGCCGCTTGCCGGCCAAGTCGACGTCCATGTGGTCCGAATAGGGCCCGATGGGAACGTCCGGTATGACGATGGATCGCTTCAGGATGAGTGGCGCGTCTGCAGCCAGCGCTCGTGTCGTTGCGATCCACGAGGCAAATGAGAGCAGGACGACTGCCGCGATGAGCGGACCGCGTCCCAAGCAGGCACGTTCGGCATGCTCGCCAGGACGGTTTTCGATGATGCAGAGGCGGCGCATGGCTCCCTGGATGTTAAGGGGCCCTTTTGACGCCGGTCCAAGTCGAATTCTGGCGTGGCCTATTCGCGCCGGTTATGAGCGCGTGGGCCGGCCGGCCCGCGCAACGGCTTCAGGACGCGCCCAGGAAGGAGCGCGAAACCTGCGCTGCCACGGTGCGCGACTCCTGTGCAAAGGCCTCGACGAGGGGCGCATTGCGATTATCGATGCTGCGGCAGAGCTGAAAATTGAAGGGGATCTCAGGCTCGAATCGCCGCACGGCGAGCCGGTTCTCGAGCCCGCTCAACATGAGGGGATGAACCAGTGATACGCCGAGCCCCGCGGCCACGAACTCGCACAGAGTCGGCGCCACATTGGTGATGAGAACGCTTTTGACGCGCACCTTGTAAGTATCGAACACGCGCTCGATGACGTGACCGACATAGGCATCCGGGTGGAAAGTGATGAAAGGAACCTGGTCGAGGTCCGGCGGCTCGATGTGGCTTCGGGCGGTCAAAGGATGATCCAGCGGCATGATGCACACCAGCGGATGCTCCATCAGCGGCTCGAGGGCGACGTAGGGGTTGTCGATGCCGGCGCTCACCAGTCCGAAGTCGAGCTTCTTCATGACCATGCGGTCGACGACCCATTGCGAGCTGAGCGATTGCACCAGGCAGAAGACGTTCGGATGGCTCTGGAGGAACCCCGACGTGGCGCGTTGAATGAAGGAGCCGGCCAAAGCCGGCATGACACCCACGGCAAGCCGCCCTTGCGCCTCACGCCGGATTGCGTCCACCGCGTTCGCCACCTGGCGCACTCCCGCGAAGATCCGATCCACCTCCTCATAGAGCCTCATGGCCTGCTCGGTAGGCGCCACGCGGCCCTTCAGCCGGTCGAAGAGCCGCAGGCCGGTATCCGCTTCCATGTGAGCGATGAGCTTGCTCATGGCCGGCTGCGAAATATGCAGCATCAGGGCGGCGCGGCTGATGGTGCCGTTTTCGATCACGGCTTTGAAGGCTTCGATTTGTCGGAGGTTGATGGGGCGCATCCCATATCCTGCAGGAATAGTCGACGAAAATTTTGGCGTTTGACGAATGGATCATGCGCGCATAGCATCGCCGCGTACAAGAGCCTTCACACTGAGATGGCTGCAAGCATTCGGACACGTTCATTCGTGGACCGCGGGTCGAGTATTTTCAGCGCATGACGGCACCTGCCGCTGCCGCGAAGCGGCATTCGCAACTGCATCCCATCCTTATCATGTTGGTCGTGATGCTGGTGGCAGCCGCGTTGACCCACGTCGTCCCCGCCGGCAGGTTTACCCGTCACGGCAACCGGGTGGTTCCCGGCACCTACCATAGCCTACCCAAGGTGAATGGGCTGCCGGCGCTGCTGTCGCCGACGCCGCCCGCGGAAAGCGACTCACCCGCCCGGGCCGCCGGGCTGGTCTCGCTGGTCACTGCCATTCCGCAGGGTATGACGAAGTCAGCCATGCTGATCTTCATGCTGATGTTCATCGGCGGCATGTTTGGTGTTCTGCGTGCCTCCGGCGCCGTGGACGCCGGGATCGACCGCCTGCTGCATCTCACTTCCGGAAACGCCTACCTGCTCACGATCGGGCTGATGCTCGTGCTGTCGTGCGGCAGCACCTTTCTCGGCTTCTATTCGGAATACATCGCCATCATCCCGCTGGTTCTGGCCGTGGGACAGCGGTTCCAACTGCCGAACCTCTTTTCCGCAGCCATCGTCGTGATGTCCTGCATGATCGGCTATGCCGCTTCGGTGACCAATCCCGTGCAGCTGTCGGTCGCCCAGCCCTTGGCCGGGGTGCCCATCTTCAGCGGCTTCATTCCCAGGCTCGGGCTCTTCGCCGTCATGCTGCCGCTGGGCCTCGCCTACGTTCTGCTCTACCTCAGGCGTCTGCCGAAAGTCGAGCACGTGCCCGAAGCGAGCCCGCTGTCACCGCGCCAGATCGCCGTGCTCGTGACTCTCTTGTTGGAGGCGGCGGTCATGGTCGTCGGCACGATCCTTTGGTCGTGGGGTATCGCCCAGTATGCCGCCCTCTTCATCGCGTTCGGCCTAGCGCTCGCGTGGGTGGGCGGACTGCGGCCGGGTACCGCAGCCGATGCTTTCCTCGTGGGCATGCAGGGCATGCTGCTCGCGTGCGTGATGATCGGCCTCGGCAGCGCGATAGAGATCATGCTGCAGTCGAGCCAGATCCTGGACAGCGTCGTCCAGGGCCTGGCCGGCCTGGTTCAGGGCCACCAGGGCGGAGTGGTGGCGGATTGCATGATGGGCGTGGAAACGGTCTTCGATCTCCTCATCCATTCGACGGCGGCGCTGGCCACCGTCACCATGCCGATCCTGACGCCCATCGCCCATCTCTCCGGAGTCAGCGGCCAGGTGACGGTGACGTCCCTGCTCCTGGGATCGGGCCTCACCAACATGATCTCGCCCACCAACGGCCTGCTGTTCGCGTTCCTGGCCGCTGCAAAAGTGGGCTACGCTGAGTGGGTGCGTTTCATAGCGCCGTTGTTCGCGGTCCTGTTTCTCGTGGGGCTCGCGGCGCTATATCTGATGGCGGTGCTGCGGGTTTAGGAGCCTGTCATTTCTTGCGCGGCCGATCCACAAAGTGTTCCCTCGGCGTCCCCTCGGGCATGGCATCCGGAGGGGCCTCGATAGTCCAACCGGCGTGGACTATGTCGCTCACCGTCTGCCTGCTCGTCGGGCCTGCCGGTCCTACGTAGAGTCTGCTCCAGGAGATTCTCAGGGACGTGGCCCTCGGTAACAGCCCCTCGTTCTTGATCTGTTTGAAGACATCCCCGCAGATGGAGCACGGGCTGAGCGACACCAGACGCGCTTCCACGCCTGTTACCCGATTGAGCACTGCAGGTCCATCCCCGGAGGGGTCGGCCCTCATCTGCGTGAGCCAATGCACGAACTGCCGCTCCGCATGAGTCTCGTTGCCATGCTTCTGCAGCTCCTGTGAGTCGGTATTCCAGGTCCTGAGCCGGATGCGCCCGCCCTTTTCCGGGAAAATGATGCCGCCCACCGTCTTCGTGTCGTATTTCTTGTAGACGCCGGACTGCGACACGAGCACCTCCTTCCGAGTCGAACCCTCGTCCGGCAATACCGCGCCCAGGTATTTGTAATCGCGCTTGTCCTTTGCGGGCTTGACCGCTCCCGACACGGTTCCAAGCTCGGGCATGGCGATCCCCGGCGCGAGGGTAAGCACCACGTCGAAGTGCACCGAGGGCTTTCCGATCTTTCCGCTCGGCGTCATGTAGGAGATCTCCTTGCCAGGGCTCATCTCAACGACGACTGCGGAATTGCCCTCCTCGTCCGGGGGTGTGACCAGAATGGTCGAGACACCCACCGGCTTGAACTCTTTGGCAACCGTAGTAACGACACCGCGCGCTTCCTCGAGCGTATGGTCATGGGAGAGCCTCTCGCGCAGAACTGCCGTGATCGAGTCGTACACCGACGCGCGAGATGACTTGTCACCCTCCTTTCCCTGATCCTTCTTCCCGAGGAGTCCCTTGACGACCTTACCTGCCGCCTTGACGAGCCTCGCCGCCTGCGTGATCACCCAGTCGATCGCCTTGTTGATCGGTGACTGCGCCTTCTCGATGAACCCCTTGACCGGCTTCGACGGATCACCCAACCCCAGGAGACTGGCCAGCAGGCCGATGGCCACCGGGATCGCGCGCGCCAACGCATCCTCCACCGCCGCAGCCGCCGCCCCCAGGTTGCCGGCCACGATCGCGGCGACCGAGTCGATCACGGCGTTCACGAGGGTGACGATCTGCGAGGCGCGATTGACGATGAAGACGATGATGTCGTAGATCGCCTTGCAGGCCTTGAAGAAGGCGGACGCCGGATTCAGCAGGCCGATGATCCAGGTGATGCCGGCGATGATCACTTGCTCTTTGATGAAGTCCCAGATCGCATCCAGCACCATCGACTTGAGGTCGCTCACCTTCTCCTTGATGAATCGCCAGATTCCGGCGACGCCTTCCCGCATGAAGATCATGAACACTTCGGCGCCCTTTTCGAGGGCCGCGACGATCGGCTCGCCGAGGATGTTCACGGCACGGGCGCGGAAGTTGTCGTAGGTGAGACCGAGGATTTGCAGGACGATGCTGACTATGCCCTCGAGGTCGAACTTCTCCGGGAGCTTCAGCCCGGCGCCCGAGAGCGTGCCGAACAGCCAGTCCATCAGGCCCTTCTCGAGATGGGCGCCGATGTTCTTCATGAAGTTCCTGAGGCCCAGACCCACGGCGTCCACGAGATTGCCCAGGAACCTGATCGGGTGTGCGACGATGTCCAGGACGACGCTCGCGGCTTTGGCCAGCACGCTGAACAGCAGGTTCTTGAACTCGATGATCTTCTTGATGGCCCCGACGGTGGCGTCGTAGACCCGCTCCCACAGCGACTTGTTCGCCTCGCGCAGCTCCTCCTCGCGCGCCTTCATCTTGTCGTAGGAAGCCTTGAGCTGCTGGCTCAGGCGGTTGATCAGCGCCTCGCAGCGCTCATCGATCTGGCCCTGCAGCGCGCCGAAATCCGTGGCTATTGCTTCGCGCGCCTGCGCGGCGAACTCGCTCATCTCGCCCCCGAGTGAATCCACCACCTCGTTGGCCTGCTGCTCACCGAGCGTCGCCCGTTTCTTGGCCGCCGTGATCTGGCGCTCGACGTAGGTTGCCACCTCGTCTATGGTCATAGTGACCAGAACGCGATAGATGCCGCGTGCCGAGGCGAGCGCGCGCTCGATCAGCTCCTTCCAGTCGTCGCCCCAGTTGAGGAGCCAGTTCTTGGCGCCACCCTTCACATCCGAGAATTCTGCTTCGTACCTATCGCTCGCACGCTGCAGCCCGGCGGTAAAGATCCGCGAGGCCTCGCGCTCCATCTCCTCGAGAATTCCCTCGACGTCTGCCTGGGCCTGGCGCTTGATCTCCGTGATCCGGGTCATGATCTGCGTACGCCTGAGGGTGTCGGTCGCGCGCACGCCGTGCTGCTGCCCCGCCACCTTTCCGAGCTCGCGCTCGCGCACGCCATGCATCCCTGAAAGGCCTGTCCGCACTGCGACCTGCGCACGCGCCGTGGCATCCGCTCGGATCTTCGCCTCGTCCTTGCGGTAACCGCCAGCGGCTTCGGCCTCGTGCCGCTCGGCATTGGCACGCTCGCTCAATACCGGACCAAAGGCAGGATCGTTCCCTTCCTGCATCTGTTCGGCGGTGACCTGGTTCTGGGCCATCGCCTGGTCGGTGGGACCGCGATCGGCCGAGAAGTCCAGCTGTTGTCCCGGCAGCGGAGGTGGCACCGCCGGCTTGGAATCCACCGTCGCTGGCGCGGAACCGGCGGCCTCCGGCTGCAGCGCCGGGGCGTCTGGCACGTTCTGTTTGTCCGGAGAGGCGTCGTTCTTCTGGTCCGTGGCGGCCGGCAAGCCTCCGGCCGCCGCATCGCTTTCGTGCTTGAGGCCCTGGCCCAGGGTGGCGCTTGCGTTGGCCGCGCCCTGGTTCATGGCCTTCTCGGCTTCCTCCTTGGTCCGGGCGCGAGTCATGTCCTCATTGATCACACTGCTCAGCCGATCCTTGAATGCCTTGCTGTCGAACGGCTTGGTCGTATTCCTCGCGTCGCTCAGTTGGGCGACGGTCTTGGTCGCGGCGATGCTCCTTTGCTCCGTACCCTTCACAATCGCCGCTCGCTGCGCGACGTGGACGCTCTCTTGCTTCCCGAGCTTGTGGTGACGGGCGGTTCGTGCCCGTTGGTGCAATGCCTGTGCGAGCGGCGCCACGGTGGCAGCGAGATTCGGAGTTGCTGCAGGCGCTTCCACTGCCGCTTCCGCGCCCGCTGGGCCGCGCTCGGCGGCTTTCTTCATCCCTGCCGCAGGTCCTGCAGGCGCCTGGCCACCTGGTGCAGCCGAGGCCGCTGCTGGCGTTGCGCTCCCCGGGGCTATCGCAGGCACCGTCGCTGCAGGCGCAGGCGCTGCGACGGTCGCGGCACTACTCTGAGCCGGGGTGGGACTCGGAGGCGAGACAGCGCGCGCGGCAGGCACAGCGGCCGGCGCCTGGGTTGCTGCGCGGGACAGGAAGGATCGGGCCCCGTCAGCACCGAGGCGCTGCTCGAGGCGGGCACCCACGGATGCGGGCGGCGCACGCGGAGCGTAGACCGGCGTGGTCGCCGCGCGCCTTGCCGCGATGGCGGGCTGGCGCGCGACTCTCAGCGGGGCCCTGAAGGAGAAACCAACGCGACGCTCGTCAGCCAACTATTCTCCGACTCCGTAAGCCATGTAGTCGTACGACAGCAGCGGCCGGATGAACCGGCGCACGGTGTGATCCACGCGGTACTCCCGCTTCTCATCGCGCTCTTCGCAACACAGCAGGCGGGCGAGCACCACCCACTCACAACAGCACGCGCAGTTGCATATCCCTAAACGATGATCGCGGTCGCAGCGGCGCGCGCCTTCCTGCATTTCGCGGAACCGGCCCTTCTTCTCCTCCTCGTCGCATTCCTCCCACCGTGTCTGGCGTTTCTGCAGGCGCTCCACATCCGCTTTCTGCTCGGGTGTCCTCGGCTGCGGCTCGCTGCCGCATCGCTCGGGCGGAGGCTCGTGACACTTGTCGATGCAGCCGCAAACGCACTCGGGAAGCTTCGTCAGCAGCCGTATTTCGTAGCCATCGCAGACACGGGTACACACCGTGCTCGTGGCGCCGTCCTCCGGTGTGCAGCTCACTTCCCGCGGCGAGGAGTTGCATTCGCGCCCGCGGATCACCACCCAGATCTCGCAGGGCAGCTCGGGAGCGCACTTCCCGGCGACCTTCAGGGTCTGCGCGACGGTGAGCTCGATGGGATTTCCGACGCAGTCGAGCGCGAGGCCGCGTCCTACCGTGACCTGCAGGACGTTGCACTTGTCCACGCAGCCGGTCACTTCGTAGCCGCAGATGACGCCGCAGCCGAACAGGTTGCGCAACATGAGCTGCAGCAAGGTTCGGCCGTAGTCGACTGCGGAGTTGAGATCCGTGTCCTGCAGCAGCAGGCCCGGACTGAATCGCGGCCTGACCAGGGTCGATGTGCCTCTCTTCGCTTCGATCAGTTCTTTGGCGGTGCTCATGGTTGCAGTCCTCGATAGGGGTTGCCGCGGGCGCGTCATTCGGTATCCGGTTTGGAGGAGACCCTGAACCGCGAGACGAACGTCCCGCCGGGCGTGTCATTGCCGCTCGGGAAGGGGTGCAGCCCGAGGGCGGCGCCGCAGAGGGCCTGGCCGTGGCAATCCAGGATGTAGTCGCCGCGCACTTCGATCTCGACGGTGGTAGGTCCGTCGTCGAAGTCGGACCAGCTGCCGCTCACCTCGTCCCCCAGCCAGCGCCGGTCCATCACGAGCGTTGCCCAGTGGGTATAGCGGGCCGGTGCGCCGTCAGCGTCCAGCTCCGTAGCCACTCCGACGATCGGCATGCGCTTGACTCGGCCCCAGCCAGTGCCCTTGTCGAGCAGGATCGCGGAGATAACGAAGCAGTCCCAACGTACCGTTCTCGCCTCCACGGGACGCGTGAACCACACCTTGAAGTCGGTGAGGCGTGGTCTCGCCCCGGCCTGGTCGGGTGTCAATGGCGGAACGGGCGTGCCATCGGAGTTGCGGAATTTCTCGCGGAACTCGTGCCACGGCACCAGCACTCCGGGGCGGTGCCAGTGCCGCCAGCTCACATCGCGTATTCGCGTCAGGTCGCAGCCGCGAATGAGATCGAACAGTGCATCGTTACGCTTGACGAGGCGGCGTGGCGCGCATTCATCGATGCTTTCGATGACGAGACAGCCGCAGTCGTCGATGCCGATTCGCAGGCACGCGAGCGGCACGGGATCGCAGAGCGCGAAGCGCACCTTGCGTTTGCGCCACTCGCACAGCTCGCCTCCCGTCTCGATCTCGGACCATTCGGCCCACTGGCACTCGCAAGCATGGCAGTGCCGGGCATGCCCGTGGGGCTCGGGCTCGTGAGGCCCATGGCCATGCTCGTGGTCGTGATGCTCGTGCTCGTGGTGCTCGTGATGCTCATGAGGTCCGTGCTCCCGGTGCTCGTGCTCGTGCTCGTCCTCGTGCTCGTCCTCATGACCGTGATGTCCCTCCCCGTGATGCTCGTCGTGTCGTGGACAGCAATCACCCTCGTGCCGGCACTCACAGGGCGGGCATGGACGCTCACCGGGCGGGCAATGCTCCTCACCTTCGAGGCGCTTCAAGGAGAACACGACGGTCTCGCAGACCTCGTTCCACTCCACGTCGTCACAGCCGCACTCGGCGGGCAGGAGCTGCTCGCCGGTGAGGCGCTCAGCGTAGTGCGCGCGCAGTATCCAGCGCCCGGGTGCAGGGGGCTCCTCTCCCGGGCCCGGGTGGAAGCAGTCGCGCGGGTCGAGCTTGCAGGCCTCGGGCAGCACGAGCTCGCGTCCGTTCCGGTCGAGGGCGAGCCCGGGACCGATGACGTCGCGCTTGGGGCCGATGCGAAATCCGCTGACGACGCCCCAGCCGTAGAGCGCATGGTTGACCAGCCGCCGGCGCGTCAGCACGTAGTCCTGCTCCAGCGCGAACGCCTGAAAGGTCATGCGCTTCCCTTTGAAATAGCGGTTGCGCCGGCCGTTGCCGCCTTGCGGGTCGAAGCAGGACCTGGCCTGCTCATGAGTCGTTTCGGACATGGTCGTGACCCTCTGCAAAATGCCGCTACTGCAATCTCTCATCGGTCGACAGCCCGGCAGCATCGAGCGTCGCGCGATCGTGACCATCCAACACTGCATAGCCGATCTGCGCGCTCTGCCCCACGCGGCCGGGGCCGGGACCATCGAGCACGAGCGTGCCGTCGGCCTCGAGCCTCGGTTCTCCGCCGACGAAAGGTCGCCAGCGCAGCCGCAGCCGAGCTTCGGCGGGCACGAGGTACGCAAGCAGTCCCTGCACGGTTTCGAGCGGAGTGGCGCTCTGCTCGGCGGAGCTGGCCGCGATCTCGATACGCAACACGCTCGGTGGCGGTGCGTCGGCGACCTCTGCGGGGAGCTCGCAGGCGAGATGCGCGCAGTTGAGTATCGATTTCTCGCCGAGCACGGCCAGGCCGCGCGGCCAACCCGCGAGGATCGCGGGCAGCGGCGCGCCGAGGCACGTGCGAGCGGCATCGCCCACTCGCGCCGGCTGTATGTCCGCCGCCTGATCGATGATGTCGATGTGCGCGGCGGGGAAAAGACAGCGGAGGAATGCGATGAGCGCCGCCCGGGTGCCGCGCCGGGCGAGCAGCTCCGCGGCACCGTCGAGAATGGCGCGCTTCTGGCGCTCGCCGAGCTCGACGTCCCACGGCAGACCGAGCCAGCCTGCCAGCACGTCGAGCCACTTGGCCGGTGTGTGGCGCGGGTCGAGGACGCGCGCCAGATTCCCGATCTCGCTGTCGAGACCCTGGGCGGTGGTCTCGAGGATGCCGACGAGGTCGAGCATGAAGCCCTGCACCTGCCCCGGGCCGCGAAAGATCGCCGGCAGGTGGTCCATGAGGGAGGCAAACGGATACAGCACCTGCAGGCCGTGCAACGCGGGCAAGGGTCCCGCGGCGCCGCTCGAGACGCTGATGAGCACCCAGAGCCAGATGTCCGTGTTGTTTCCGGGGGCGTTCCCCATCGGCACGCTGAGTGGAATACTGACGGTGGTGCGCGTGCTCCCGTTCGAGCCGCCAGCGAACTTGATGGCGGTGGTCGTCAGCGCGCTCCCGAGGGCGGTATCGATCTGCGCGATGCGCTGGTCGGCTGCCAGGTCGGAGCGGCCGCCCAGCGCGACGACTGCGTCGTGGATCTGTTGATCCGAAGTGGTGGCGTAACCCATGGTCACGGAAGTCCCGAGCGGGAGATCCACGTCGAGGTCCGCCCGCAACCAGCCGCTCACGCTGCCGGTCGGGAAAGATGTGAGCACGGGGGTGAGGAAAAGCGCCTGCGGCTCGTCCGGGTCGCCCTGAGAGGCTGGCCCGAAGCGCAGGACGCCCTGCGCAGTGCTCACCCACAGCTCGGTCTGGGAAAGCTCGTTCTGACGGAGCGCAACCGCGCGCGCACCCGAGGATCCGGCCGCCGGCAACTCGCGCGCGCCGACCCGATCGACGCCGCTTGCGGTACGCCGCAGCACGTCGATCTGTGTGGTGCGGCCGGAGGGGCCGGCAATCGTGCCGCCCACGGCGACCTGCCCGACACCATCTCCTCCCAGGCAGGTGCTTTGAAAGTCCGGTCGCAGAGTCGTGAGCACGATCTGCGCGATGGCGGACAGGTCGCTCGTGCGTACGAACAGCAGCCGCTGTGTATCCCCGTGCAGCACTGCGACCTCTCCCGTGAGGGCCGCGATCGCTGTGGGGACCCCATCGCAGTAGGGCAGGTCTCCTGTCGAGCGCAGCGCGCCTCGCTCCGAGACGTGAAGCAACTGCACCGGCTTGCGGCTGACGGAAAGGAGCAGCCACAGCCCGTCGCAGCCGTCCGCCGCGATGTCGATGACTTCGAGCTTGTCGCAGCGGGAATCCAGGACCAGGATGTCGCACAATCGGAAGGTTTCAGGGCCGGTCAGCGTGTCGAGCGTGAAGCGATGCAGCTCGGCGCGCTCCGCCGAGTGCGTCCACAGCCAACGGCGTCCGGCGACCAACCGCGAGGCGGCAGCGATTGCGGACGCGGCCTCGATCGCGCCCGATTCCTCGCGATGCCGATACCGCCAACGCAGCGTCTGGGGGTACTCCACCCAGTACACAGCGCCGTCGCGCGCGATTGCGAGTGGACCCGCGCGTACATCCGAGACGACCGGCTCCGCCCGAGTGGCCCAGGCATGCGTGACCTGCAGTCCGTCTCCGACCCATGCCAGGCGGCGCGCGAGCCCCGTGTTCCATTGGGCTTCGGTGCGAAATCGGTACTCGTTGGGGAGCACGCTCATCGATGCGATCCCGTCGCGGTGCGCGTGACCAACACGTCACTCGCCGCGATGCTCAGCTGGGGCAGACCGGTGGGTGGCAGGCTGAGCTCGCCGGAAGTCAGTGTGCTGCTGCCCGAGGTCAGCTGGAGGCTCGTCACGCCCAACACTCCCGGCAGTGCCCGGATCCAGCCGCGGATCGCCTGCACGGCCACCGCGGCCCCCAGCGGCCATGGCGGGATGCCGGGGACGCTCGCCGAGAGCGCGAATCGCGCCTGCAGAAGGAGCACGATCTGCCCGGCGATGACCGACGGGTCGGCGTCTGAACCGACGGTAACCGCGGCCTGCAGACCGACCGATACATAGCGCGGCGCGATCACGCGCAGCCGCTGCCCGAGAGTCAACTGCGTATAGAGTGCGCGGCGCACGGCCTCCAGCCACGCGGGAGTCTCCACCGTTCCGATCGCAGCAACGTCGGGGTCGCGCTCGCGCATTGCCACGAGCGTACGCACGCTAGGCGGCGATGTGCCCGCCGGTGCCATCTCTGCGCGCACGAGGCGCAATCCGGTCAGGGCGCGTGCGGCCGCAAGCAGATCCGAATCCGTCACGATCGGCTGCAGCGCGCACACACTGCGCGCCCTGGCCTGGAGATCGGCGAGCTGCTCGGCATCGGCGCCGCCGGTGATGGCGTCGAGATTCACTCCGTAGACGCCGCCTCCGAGGGCCGGCACCTCCCAGTCCAGGCCGCCGGCGACGTTGCAGGCCGAGCCCTGGCTGGTGGCGTAGCTCGCGTAAATGCGCGCGCCGCTCGCCGGGATTGCGCCGTTGATGCCATTGCCGAACTGCAGCGCGGCCGCGACCGGATCGAACGTGAACACGGTGTCGGCCGGGCCTGCGGCGGTGAACTGATCGATCTGCGTCCAGCCCGTTGCGGCTCCGGAACCGCTTCCGACGCTCACGGCGACGGGCGGCTGCTCACCGCCGAAGCACACGCCGGACTGGGTGAGCGGGAACTCCTGGTCCGGCCACGGCGCGCCCATCGTGAACTCGTCCTGTTGCTTTTGCTGCTGCACGGCCGGCAGCACGTTGAGATCGATGCGCTCGGCGAGGGGCGTGGGATACAACTCGCCGGCCGCGAGCCGCAGAACGAGCGTGGCGGCGGCACCGGAGCCGAGCACATCCACCGGACACTCGATCAGCATCACGCCTGTCTGGGCGAGCCCGAGGGTGGAGTCATCGCGTACGCGGACGGTATGTTCGGCGGTGCCAATGTGCAGCGTGGCGTGAAAGCGTGCGCTGGCAACGGTGCGCGCAGCCAATCCCACGGCGCCGTTGCGGATGCGGAAGCCGACGGCGATCAGCTGCGGGCCGGGCGGCGAAGGGTTCGGTACCGGATAAGGACCGAGCCCGAGCAGCAGACAGTCGCCGCGCACCGGCGCCGGTCCGAAGACCGGGAACGAACCGTTCCGGCGCTGATCGATGGGCGTGTAGTCGAACCGCGCACCGTCGCGCTTCAGCGCCACGACGCTCGTCAGCGGCGCGCCATGGAGCCAGAGGGTGCGAGAGAGGAACAGATCCGGCAGATTGCCGCGCTGCGCGTGGACGTGGCTCTGTGCGGGGAGGAGCATGCCGCCGCCCCAGGGAGGCGGTGCTCCAGGCGGGAGCACGGGCCAGATCAGTCCGCTAGCCGGCTGCGGCCCGCGAGCCCGCACGCCCACGAGAGCCGAGTAGGCGGTCCGTTCATCGCGACGCACATGACCCAAGGCATAGATCTGCGCTTCGGTGTTCCACGCCAGCAGCTCGATCAGCATGATGCCAGGGTCGGAGACGTTGTAGTCCGTCCACTTGGGCGCGCGCAGCGGGATGACTGCTAGAGCGTCGTCGACCAGGTCCTGGAAGGTCGTCGTGCCGAGATCGAGGAGCACGCTGCTCATGCCGCGGCCGCCATGATGTTGAATTGGACGCCGGATGCCGCCAGCACCGGAAACTGGTCAGGGTCGAAGCTCGCCGGCAGCGGGCTGCCGTTGCCCTGAGCGTCGATCTGCTCGAGGGTAATGGACACGATCGCCGTGAGGTTCTCGATGTCATCGAGGACCGCCACGATGTCATCGCTCATCGGCGCCCGCCCAAGCGGCCAGCCGATGCCATCGACGCCGCCGGTCTCCGCATCGAAGAGTCCCGCGAGCGCACTCTCGACGTCCGAGCTCACCTGCGCCGCGGCGTCGAATGAGGTGACGTTCCCCGAAATAGTGATTTGAGTGGCGATCAGGCGCGGCGCAACCACGGTGAGGGCCGCTGTGAGCGCGGGCGTCATGCGAGCTGCCAGGTACGCGTTGAGCGCGCGCGTCTGGGCGAGCGAGGGCGCGGCATCGTCGCCGGTCACCAGAGTGACGAGCTTCAGTCCGCCCCCCGTCTGCCAGCAGCGCGCCTGTGCGATCGCCGGCGAGGACTGCAGTGCCAGTTGCTCGAGGTCGCGCGGCGTGACCGCCCTGCCCCGCTGCGCGATCATGGCGGGCGCGGCGCCCAGCAGATCCGCAATGGGAGTCGCGTCCGAGCCGCCAGCGGCAGCCTCAGGCGCGAGTACGGTGGAGACGCCCTGCACCGGACTCACGAGACTCAAAGAGCCCCAGGGCTGGAATGCGTTCGCCGCCGAGCCGCCGCCGCTCTTGTATTCGAATGCGATGATGTTGCTCTGACCCACCGGCGGCACCAGTCCATGGACGCCATCGCCGAAGGTGATGACGCCCGCAACCTCATCGAGCGTGTACACGCGGTCGGTCGGCTGGCAGGCGCCGAGGTCGGGTACCTGCTGCCACAGCACCCAGTCGCCGGTGAGATTGCCCGGAGCGATCAGCACATTGTCGGAGTTGCCCTGCACGAGGGCCGCGAGGTCGGCATCGGAAAGAGGCTCGCGGACGCGCAGCTCGAGGGTCCCGTCGAGAACCGGTGCGGCGAGGAGCGAAAACTGCGCCGCCGGCGCGCCGATAGACGAGCCCAGGGTCTCCATCTGCTGAGTCTGCTGCGCCGCCGTCCAGACGCCGTTCAGATAGACCCCCAGGATCTGCGGCGACCACGTACCCGCGCGCGCCGGCTGCAGGCGCAGCCAGTAGAGACTCTGACCGAACAGATTGATCTGCGGCAGTGCGACGGAAATGTCGACGTCGAGTATCTGCGTCTCTCCGAGCGCGCGCGTGTAGTCGCCTGAGGTAAAGGGAATCATCTGCCTGGCCGGACCGACGCCCGCCACCTCGAGCGGCAACACCGCGCTGAAGTCCTCTTCGTCCACTTCCCACAGCAGACTGATCGGGCCGGGTTCGATCGGCTGATCGAAGCCGACGTAGATCGCCGCAGGGCTGGTGCTCACCGTCGTTGAGGCGTCCGTAGCGCTGGACGATGCCACGCTCGCCGATTGCTGCGCGCAGGCACAGCCGCAAACAGTGTCTGTCGCGGCCGTCGGTGACGACGGGGTAGCGGTCGCGGTATCGAATGCATCTGCAAGCGGCACGAAGGCGCGTACGACGGCACTGGCTCCGGCGCGGTTCGCATCACTCTGATCGTCATAACTGCCGTTGTCGTAACTCACCACGTACGCGGGCGCCTGCGGCTCACATATGCGGTACGAGATGTCGATGGAGTTCAGTACCGGGGGCTTGACGGAGCTGTCGTCGGGAACAGCCGTGTACGTCGTGGTGCTTCCGGAAGTGGTCGACGTAACGTGATACTTCTCGAGCCCGTAATTGCCGGAGACGAGGCGCGCTCTGATCCACGCATCCTGCTTCCCTGCCACAGTGGTCGTCGTCAGGTTGGACGGTACGGTGAACGTGACGGTGCCCGAGCGAACGAGCTCATCGGTCCCGTCGTCGTCGATGCCCAGGATGGGAGTCCAGCCCGACCCATTCCAGTACTCCCACTGCAGCTGCGGCGAGTCCCTGAACGGGCGCAACACCGGTAGCGGCGGCCAGTGAATGATCCAGTCGAACACCACCTTCTGTTTGGGCAGGCGCTTCCAATTGGCGGCGAGCACCGCGAACGGCTCGGCCGCCGCGACGCTGAACGCGATCTCCAGTCTCTCCGGGTCGCTGTCGGCGGCGTAGAGCGCCCCGTGATCGAGAATTGCACCGGCGTGCGCCACAGAGGCAGGAAGAGCGGAGAGCAGGATGGCGGGTCGTACGGTAGCGGGAATCGTCTCTCCCGCCGTGACCACCCAGATTCGGACGTCCTCGCTCAGATGCGGCTGGCGATCGAGCGTCACATGGACTCCGTGGGCTCGTTTCTCGATATGCCGGATGTCGTAGAGACGGGCATCGCTGACTACGTGCTCGTGCAGTCGGCCCAGCATGACCGTGTCGTCCCGCCGAATGGGGACACCGCCGATCTCGACGAGGAGCGAGCTGCCGCTCTGCGGCTTCGCCGCGCTCGGAGCGCCGATGCTGAGCAGCCGGAAGCCCCTCACCGCATCAGGACGACTCAAGCGTCCGTCCAGACGCAAGATGACGCTGCCGTCGTCCCGCCTCTCGATATCCTCAACCCGCGAAGCAGTGCGTAAGCTGTCGGGCGGCACGCGAGCGAGCACCTGGTTGCGGCGCAACTCGGGACCGCCTGCCGGCACGAGGGCGACGCTACTGACGTCGCGCGGCTGTACGGTGCCATGCGCATCCGGCTGTAGGCGGCTCACGAAGAGCTCGGCGTCGACACCCGCAGTCACGAGCAAGTCCCCAAGCACCGCAGGTGTGCCCGCGAGCGGCCGCGGCCCGGCGGGAGGATCCTGCGAGAAGAGGATCTCGCGCTCGCTGTCGCTGAAGGGTCGCCACCAGCTGATACGCGGCGCTTCGCCTGCGGACCTTGCCAGCATCATTACCGTGAGATTCGCGGCCGCGTCTTCAGCATCGCGCATTCGCGGACCCGAGGCGGCGCGCAACGTGTCGAGCCCGGATTGCAGCTCGCAGCGCACATGCACGAGCGGCGCATCGCGTCCCGAGCGCCACGCGGCGAGCTGATCGCGCCCCCTCGTTTTCACGACGTAAGCGATCTGCCTGCCCAGCGCCATCGCGAGCGGCGCCACGGCAGGGTCGACGGTACCGGCGAACGCGTCGACCGAGTGCCAGACTCCGCCGCCGAAGCGCCACAGCCGCCCGCTCGCCGAGACCGCCACCAGCGCGTCGCTGAAATCATCGCTCGCAGTGCGTACCGGGGCGATGGCGCGGATACACTCCAGCTTCGCCTCCGCAAAGGCGTCGGGCAGTTCCTCCCAGACCACATCGAGCGGCGGACGATCAGGCCGCAGCTCGAACCAGCGCAGCCGCCCCTCGGCGAGGGCGACGACACGAACGCCGCGCGGGGCATGCAGCGCCACCAGACCTTCGATGGGCGCGATCGATTCCCCGAGCGGCGTCCAGAAGCCGTCGCTCCCATGTCGCTCGGTCCACATCCATACGCGATGTCTGGAACACACGAGCACAGACGCAGCGTGTGCAGATGACTCGATGACCGGCGGCGGTGTGTGCAGGACGTGCAGCGGGATCGGATTGCTGGTCGACGGACCCCGCGCGGCATCGCTCTCCTTGGGCTGCGTCGCGCGCAGAAAGTGCACCGTGCCCGCCGCGGAATCCAGCTGCAGGCGCTGCAACTGACCGTCCTTGCCGACACCGAACATCATCGCCGCCGAATGCCATGGCGCAAGCATTATCGTGCTGGGACTCGCGGCGTCGAAGCAGAGCGTCACGAACGCCCCTGCCTTGCCGAAGGCCTCGGCGCAGCCGACATAGAACGTGTCGTAGAGACGCGGCATCGGCCCGAGAGGCAGGAAGCCCGGACTGACGACGATAGGCGTGTTGTTCCACATCGCGTTGTATTTGAGGAAGTCCGCCGGCTTCTTTGACGGGTCCGGACAGGGGCTCGCCGACGCGCAGGGAGTCGGTACGGCGCCGGTGCCGGAGCGCACGCGCAGCGTGATGGCGGACAGCTCCACGGTGCCGGAACTCGCGCCCGGCAGCGTCGCACGCAGGCAGTAGGTCGAGATGCCCCCGAACTTGGCTGGGGCGGCCACCCCGGGTGTCTTGGTCAAAGTCAGAGCGCCGGCAGTCGTGCTGCTGGCCGTGAGCGGCTGCCAGCCAGGCGTCTGCCCGCCCCAGTAACTCCAGGCGACCGTCGCCGGAAGCGCGCCGCTCCCGAGCAACACGTCGATCGTGGCAGACCCGGTGAGATTGAGGAGCGCATCATCGCCCAGGATGAGACTGTGCTCCTGGGTGCCGAGCGCCGTGGCGGCGAATGGCGCAAACACGCCGAGCAGCTCGACGACTGTCCCCGCGCGCAGGCTCGCCGGCGCGGCCGGCGCGTTGGGATCCGCCGGCCCCGGCGCGGAGAGCGTCACGACGTTGCTCTGCAGAGCCGTGATCCGGAACTGCTGGCCGGCGATGACGAGGATCTGTCCCGCCGCAAGCCCGTTCGCGGAGGACAGCTGCACCACTGTAGGTGGGAAAGCGACGGGCGCCAGCGTCGTCCATTGCGACTGTGCTGCCGCGGGCTGGCCGCTCGCCGGAAATCCCGCGGACGGCAGGAAATACTGGTCGCCCGAGGGGTCAGCGCCGACCACCGCGGCTACGGTGCCGGGCACCACCCGCACGTCGTTCAACGTCTCGAAGAGGGTCGGCTGGGCGAGGGCCGCCGCCAACCGAGTGCCCTGCGGCGCAGTCACGGCGTCCGCTTGCGGCGTGAGCTGGAAGAACACCGGCATCGAGGCGGCCTGCGGCGGCGCGGGCCGGATGCCGAGCCACCACAGCAGGCCGCGCTGGTTCTTCTCCGGGGTGCGGGCGAGCGCATCGATCACGCGGCCGTACATGCGCGCGGCGATGCTGATGAGCGCGCGCCCGAAGTCTCCGGGGATCTCGTCGAACTGCCACTCGGGCAACCGGGCGCGGGCGCGGTCGACCAGCTGCTGCTCGACGTCGGCGGCGCTGCGACTATCGGTCAGTGCTGGCGTCGCGCCGTTCATGCGGTCGCGCCTTCCGCGAAATAGAACGGGTAGACCAGGTTGTCCACCTGGTTGGTGGCGCGCACGCGGTAATCGATTTCGATGTTCAACAGGCCGTCGGCCGCCTGACTCGGATCGACGATGACATCGATGAGCTCGACGCGCGCCTCGTACTTCGTGATCGAGGTTCGCACCTCCGACTCGACGCGCGTCAGCGTCGCGGTGTCGATCACGGCGAACGCGAGGTCATAGATGCCGCAGCCGAAATCCGGCCGCATCACGCGCTCGCCGCGCGCGGTCGTCAGAATGATCATCAACGACTGCTGGACGTCGTCTTCGTAGGAGGCGATCGCCGTCAACCCCGTCGTCGGGTCGATACCCACCCCATAGGCCCAGCCGACTCCGAGGAAAGCCTTCTGCAGATTGGGGTTCATCGCCATGCGTCGTCTCCCGGGACCCTCAGCCGCCTATCAATACGGTGGCCAGGCCATCGACGATGACGTTCGGGCCTCCTGCTTCCACGATGGTGTCTCCCAGTCGTACGGCAGGAAGACCGCCGATCAGGACCGTCGCGCTCCCCACCGCCACGGTGCCACCCACGTGCGGCTGCGGGCCGTTGAACAGCGGGCAGATGTGGAAGTCGGTGACCGCTCGCCACGCCGGCATGCCGCCGATGAGCACCGTGAGGCATCCCGGTCCGAGTCCGAGCGGAGTACCGTGACTCGTCATGTCACCGACGCGCGCCGCAGGTTGTCCCACAAAGCCTCCTAGTTGATGTTGACTGGGGTACCGCGCACGGTGAGCGCGGCGTTGGCGGAGATCGAGAGCGTCCCCGTCGAATCGATGGAGATACTGCTGCCCTTGAGAGTCAGTGTTCCGCTCGCGCTGAGCGTGACGCTGCCGTCCTGACTCGAGATCGTGAGCGAGTTTCCGCCGCCGTCGTCGACTTGAATCCCATTCCGGTTGATCACGACCGTCTTCTTCCGGTCGTTGAACAACAGGGTCACCGAGGGAGCATCCGAGCTGTCGTTGAACTGAAACACGTGACCCGACCGCGACTTGAAGACGCGCATGTCGTTCTTGCCGCCGGAGTTGCTCGCCGGCGGTGTGTTCTTGCCGTTCCAGACCGCGCCGACGACGCACGGAAAGCGCAGGTCGCCGCGCTCGAAGATCAGCGCCACCTCGTCGCCGACCTCCGGCAGCGCGTAGAAGCCGCGGTCGTTGCCGGCCATCGGCACCGCGATGCGCGCCCAGTAGCTCTGGTCGGTCTGCGTATGCCACGGGTAGCTGACCCGTACCCGGCCGAGTCCGTTCGGATCCTGGTTGTCGCGCACGACGCCGTAAGCGACTCCCTTGGCGTAGCCGCCTGCCTCCACGGCGGTCTCACGAGGTGCTCCGACGTCCGCAAGGCTCATGTGGTGGGCCCCTTGACCGTGGGCATCGTGGTCGCCTTGATGGAGAAGCGCGTCCTGTAGCCGCTGCCGTCGACCTTGTGCGTGGTCTTCTCGACGTAATAGGTGCGCGAGAAGGGGTCGCCGAGCTTACCGAGCGTGATGTTGGTATCCGGCAGCAGCTCGGGCAGGCCGATGCACTCACCTTCACCGGTGACGAACTTCTGCGCGAGCTCGTTCAGCGCCCCCTTGGCGCGGCTGTCGGCCTCGGCCTGCGTGAACACCGGCTGGCGCAGGATGAGCGTCGGCTTGCGCGGCAGGATCTGCTGCAAGAGCTGGCCGGCGCTCGTCTCGTTCGGAGCGCGCATGTCCTCATCGCCGGCGTTGGCGCGGCCGACGATGGCCTGGTTGTTCTGTATGTCCCAACCGTGCACTTCGACCGCCGCGACCTGGGAGGCGACGTTCATCTGCGGCTTGAAGGAGAGCAGGCTCTCCCCCCAGTTGAGCGTCAGGATCCCGTCGCGCTGTGCGTCGGGCGGACCGAAGTAGAGCGTCTTGTTGCGCACGTACACCTGGAACGAGTTCCGCGTCGCCAGCTTCTGCAGGAACTCGAAGTCGCTCTCCTGGTTCTGCTCGATCTGCGCGCGCGTCTCGGTGGTGCTCACGACGATGCTGTCGAGATTGGCGCTCGTGGCGATGAGAGACACGACGTCGCTGTCGGTCTTCTGCTGCCAGCTGCCGGTGTTCTTGCCCACCGTGAGCGGGAAGCCGGTGTCGTGTCCGGTGACGATGACTTCGGGCGCTCCCCCTTCGGCGAAGCCCGTGGTCACCTCGGTGATCATGCCGCGGAGGGTCGCAGTCGCGGGATCGCTGGCCTGCAGGTCGCCGTAGCCCATGTAGATCTCGACCTCGGCGCCGATGGCGAGCACCGCGAACAACGGTTGGCCGGTGCCGGTGCTGAAGGCGTGCTGATCGTCGTCGAAACTGTTGACGACGGTGAAGCTGAAGTTGCCCGTAGCGCCGAGCACCAGGTCCGCCTCGACCTGGCTCACGGCCACCAGGTCGTCGCGCATCAGATCGCGGCCGGAGACCACGATGCGGAAGGCCGGTGTGTAGAACTGGCCGTATTCGTTGGCGAGGTCAACCAGTTCCATTGCCCTGCCCCAGTGGCGGGAGGAGCAGCCAGTCGCCCGCCTCGATTGCCCGCGGATCGTCGAGGTCATTCTGCTCGGCGATGAAGCGCCATTGCGTCGGGTCACCGTATTCGCGGGCGGCGATGGTCCAGAGACTGTCGCGGCCGGTCACCATGCGGCGCTTGCTCTTGTCGGAAGACTCGCGGCGCGGCTGCTGCACCTGGTCGGCCAGCGTACGGTACTGCTTGAAGGAGACGCTGAGCGTGGCGCGTGCAGGCGTGCCGTCCGGGCGGAACAGCGTCACCTTCCGGGTCATCTTCTCGATGATGCCGTCGAACTGCAGCGGTCCCCAGGCGAATCGCACGGGCGGCGGCGCGTGCAGTTGGGCATCGATGTCGAGGAGTCCGGTCAGATCATCGAGGCGATCCTGCACCGACTTCGCGCCTCCCGGCGCCGAGCTCGCCGGCGCGTCCGTGTAGTCGTCCAGGAACAGGTCCATGGACAGCTGCGAGCATTCGCCGTTGATGAACTGGATGAGCGGCGTGCCAAGACCCGGGATCGCGGTCGCCTTGAAGGTATTGGTGCGGTCGAACGAGTACTCGGTCGGGTTGAACAGCACCCAGTAGACCTGGGGCACTTTGGAGCCCGCCAGAACCTCGATGGATGCTTTTTCGAGCTTGGCCGCCATGGTCAGATTCCGCGGCGCTCGCGCTCCATGCGCACACGACGCTCGATGCGCCGGATGACTTCGTCCGCGAGGCGATCCGTCGCGGCGCGATCGAGCATTGGTGCTGCGGCAGTGCGAGCGAACTGCGCTGCCGACCGCGCCGGGTGCGACACGATCGGCGCGGCGGCAGTGTGTTCGATCTGCACGGTCGGAGCGGCCATCGCCCTGGGAGGGACGTAGTACAGCGTCACAGGAGCAACCTCCCGCCAGGTAAGCCGGTTGCCCGGCACGGCTCCGGCAGCCGCCTCTCGCCGGCGCAGTCGCGCAGCCGGCAAGAATGCGGGCGAGCGGAGGCCGCCCATCCGGGCCTCGCGCATCTTGCGAACCGCGAGGCGGTGGAGAGTGAGGTGCGGGAGGGCAGAGGATTCACGCCGCATGAGACGCCGGCGCTCGGAGCGGCTCTCCAGGGGCCCGCCTCGCATGCTGGGTCGCACCGCCGGGAGCAGAAGGGCCGCCGCCCGCGTAGGGCCGGCGCGGTGCGCCATGACTGCCCCATCCACTGCGCGCTGCAGCCAACTCGTGAGCACTCGCGTGACAACACGCTGGCCGACAGATACCACGTGCGCCGACGCCTCGGGGGGCCGCCGCATCCGCGGGCCACTGGACAAGGACTCCGGTACGAACGGCGCACGACGCGTTCGCCCCGAGATACCGGCCCGCGGCGCATCGCGCCAGCGATGCCGCATCGATCCCGGCCAAACGCCCTCCGCGCGCGCGGCCCGCGATGCGGCCAGGTGCAGCCGCACGGAAACGCGCACGTCGGGGCGGATGAAAAAGTGACTCTCGTGCCGGTGCAACGCAAGGGCTGTCTCACGCGGCAGCCGCAGCGTGCGACGGCGCCGCCAGATCAGTTTTGAGAAGTGAGTGCGCGACGCAATGCCTCGCGTCTCATCGAGCTCAGGGTGAACCGTCAGCCGCATCGCACGGCGACTGAGCCGCAGCAGCCTCGCACGCAGTGTTCGGGAGCGCAGCGACATCAGCCCTGCCTCAGGCCCTGATGGGCGAACTCGACGCTCTCGACACTCACCTGACTCGCGCTGGCGTCGAGGTCGCTCACCGACCACTTGACGGGGAAAGCATCGTCGGCGTGCCAGCGCCATACCTCCTCCCCCGTGTCGTCCATGAGGATGATGGAGATCTTCTTGCGCTGGATCGTGCCGCCCACGACGTCGTCATGCCAATCCCACAGGGTCGTGTCGGCGAGGCCGCGCTCCAGCACGAGCGGGCCGTAAGCCGTGAGCGTTGCGAGCTTGTGCTCGTAATCGTTCAGGCCGCCCTCGCGATAGGACTCGTGGCGCGTCTCCCGCACCAGCCCCTTCACGCGGCTGAAGCCTCCGCGCTGCACCCCATCGAACTCGACGAGGAAGCGAAAGCCGCGATAGGGATCGGTCTGCGTCATGCGGCTGCCTCAGACGTCGAAAGGGTTGGGCGGCGCGCCGTCGAGCGCCCGGTTGATGCTGGAGATCTCCCGGCACCAGCGCCGGCGCTCCGGATGCTCGAGCGCCATGACCTCCTCACGGCTCCAATGAAAATGGGCCGCGATGAAGGCCATCTCCTCGTAGAGCCGGGTCCGAGGATAGACCCTCATGCTTCCCCCACGGCGCGCGGGCCCCGTGTCTCGGTGCGGCCGGGCAGAGGGGCTGACGCCGCGCCCGGTGCCGAATCGATCTCCTCCACCGTATTGATGCGCTCGTAGAGTCGCTGCAGATAGTCGAGGTCGGAGGCGAACAGCCCCTCGATGACGCGCGGATCGATGTCGGTCAGCACCCCTAGCCGCGTGACCACCTGCGACAGCACGATGATCGAGAGATAGGCGGCGTTCTGCTGCACGCGCGGGTCACGCAGCGGCACGATCTCGTCCGCCGCCGTCGCGAGGCGCATGACGCCGCGCCGGTGCAGAACCCCGGTGGCATCGAGATAGCCGCGGGGCAGCTCGAACTCCATCTCGGTCTGGAATGGGAGATTGGATCGGATGGTCATGGGAACCTCCGGGGGCTCTTGCGGTTACAGCACGCGCTCGACGCCTTCGTTCACGAGCTCGAGGGTCTCGATGAACACCTCGTTGCCCTTGGCGTTGAGATCGCTCGGGTGGTACTTGGTCGGCCAGGAGTCGCTGACGACGAAGCGCGCCTTGTCGCTGCCGGTCTCGTCGAGCACGACGATGGTGACCTGCTTGCGGTTGCTCGCGATCTGGCCGGCGACGATGTTCTTGTACCAGTCGTAGAGGTCGAGCGAGGTGGTCACGCCCCACTTCAGGGTGATGTTGCCGTACTTGGTGAGCCCGGTGAGCTTGCGCACGTGTGTCGGATCCGTGCCCTCGCGATAGTCCACGGCATCGGTCGCCGTCTCGCCGATCGCCACGTCGCTGAAGCCGGCCTGGGTGATGCCGTCGATCTCGAGCCGGAACCGGAAGTTGCGTAAGGGATCGACACGGGTGGTGGGCATGATGCGGATCTCCGGTTACGACTGCGCGTCCGCAGTGTCTTGGTAGATCTGAAAGATGACGAACTCCGCCGGACGCACGGGCGCGATTCCAACCTGACAGATCAGCCTGCCGTTGAGGATGTCCTCCTGAGTCATGGTCGATTGGTCGCAGGCGATCTGGAACGCCTGATCCTCCGTGGCTCCCATCAGCGCGCCCTGCCGCCACTGCTGGCGCAGGAACAGGCGCACCGTATCGATCACGCGCGCCCAGAGGCGCTGGTCATTGGGCTCGAACACCACCCACTGAGTGCCCTCGTAGATGCTGCGCTCGAGGAATATGAAGAGGCGGCGCACGTTGACGTACTTCCACAACGCGTCCGAAGACAGCGTGCGAGCGCCCCAGATGCGGATGCCACGCGTGGGGAACTTGCGAATGACATTGACGCCGGCCGGATTGAGCACGCCCTGCGCCGCATCACTGATGTCGTATTCGAGGTCGAGAGCACCTTCGACGATCTCGTTGGCGGGCGCCTTGAATACGCCGCGCTCGTCGTCCGTCCTCGCAAAGATGCCGAGCATGTGCCCGCCGGGAGGCACCTTGATCTGCTTGCCGGTGAAGGGATCGGCGATCCAGATCCATGGGTAATAGTAGGCGGCGTAGGACGTATCGTTGTTGGCGCGCGGGGTGAGGTTGGCCGCGTTGGCCTGTCCTTCCGCAGCGTCGATGACCGCGAAGCGATACTTCTGATTCTGGCAGTGATCGACGATTGCGGTGGTGATGTCCGCGGCGCCGCCCGTATTGGGCGCGTAGACCAGCGACACGTCGCGGAACTCATCGAGCAGCAGCGCCGCCAGCGCGGTGAATTGTGAGGGATCCGTGATCGCTCCGCCGCCGTCGCCCTCGTAGTCGACGACGGTCGGAGCCGCCGCGGGATCCGTACCGTCCTGGTCCAGGACGCTCGAGGTACCGCTCGGCGAGGCGGGCGGGTTCGCTGCCGCGGCATCGACCGCGAACATGACGAAGCTCGAATTCGAGTTCTGTCCGATGCCGAGCCGCTTGGTGTAGTAGTTGGCATCGGCCGGATCGTCGAGGACGATGTCGTCGAAGTCCTCCGTGAAGTCCGGTGGCTGCGAGTTCGCCGGCAGAGCGGCGCCCGGGTTCCACGGATCGTAGGCCGGACCCGAGGTGGCTTCCCAGTAGGCCACCTGCATGTGGATGCCGATGGGCTGCGCGACGGGCGCCCCGCCCGCCGCCGCCGGCGGCCCGTAGCGCTTGGTCGTGCTGCCGGTGAATTTGACGAACACGCGCTTGCCCCAGGTGCCGGGGCCGAGCGCCGTCACCCGATAGCCGTTGTAGACGTGATAGGCGGGCTTCGCGTCGCGCGGCACGATGCGGCAGATGTAGGCGGTGGTGCCTTCGTTGTCGAAGAAGCCCCGCACCGCATAAGGCATGAACTTGGTGTCGTCATACACCGAGCCGAAGAATCGTGCGTAGTCGTTGTAGCTGGTGACCAGGCGCGGGTAAGTGGGACCGCGCTCGGTCTCGCCGAGGAACGCCGCGATGTTCGTGGGCACGCCCTGGATGGGCTGCGGACCGCGCTGGATTTCCTCGATGTAGACGCCAGGTGTGAAGTACTGCGGCATGATCGGCTGGCCTCCGCGCTATTTCTTGGTGGCCGGCGCTGCCGGGGCAGCCGGTGCGGCCGGGGTCTCGGTGCAGCACACCCCGTGCGGGGCATGCTCTTTCAGGCAGGCGGCGATGTTGGCGTTCAGTGCAGCCTGGAGCGCATCCCGCGCCGCGGTGAGCGTCGCGAGGTCGTCCTTTCTCTCCAGATAGGCTGCCTGGACGCGCGAGTAGTGGATCTGCGCGTTGCAATAGGCTTCCCAGGCCTCATCCAGCACGCGCCCGAACCGGTCCGGCTCGATCAGCCAGGGCGGTGCGCGCCGGCCGTGATGCGGCAATTCGCAGATGTCCGCAGGCGACTCGTCGTGCCCCAGATCGCGCGCCGAGGCTGGCGCGTCGTCCGGCATCAGCGCACGGTGCGCGGGCAATAGCGTGAACCAGAACTGATAGATGGCCTGCGGGTCGCCGTTGCCGATCAGCGTTTGTACCTGTTTGCCCAGCGCATCATTGGCCGTGAGCTGCTGATCGATCGCGGCCGCGGCCCCCGTCCAGGCGTCCTTCTCCCCCTTGGCCCGGTCGCGTTCCGCCAGCGCGCGGGCGGCCTCGCGCTCGAGCTCGCCCTTGCTGCAGTCGTTCTTGGCGTTGATCTCCTCAGTACGCTCCCAGATGTGCCGCTGCAGGCGGCACACGCACTTCTGCGCGATCTCCCGCCAGGCGTCCTTCTCATACGTGCAGGTCAGTGCCTGATGGAGCTTCGCGATCACCTGCTGCTCGCACCACCAGCGCTCGCGGAAGCCCTTGTACTTGGCGCGGTAGTCCTTCACGACCGCCTCCTTCTGCGAGCTGGCGGTATCGAGAGCGGCCTTGAGGTCCGCCAGCCCGAAGGCGTTGACGCGGTCCAGGCAGACCGTCATCTGGTGGCGGATCGCGGCGATGGTCTCGCCGGAGGTCGGCGCGGGAAAGAGGGTTTCGTAGGGAGACGACATGATTCTGCTCCGAGACGCGGGGGTTCTAGCCTGCGGTCAGGTTGCTCCAGGCGATGGGCGCCGGCAGCGGCACGACCTGTCCCGAGCGCATGCCGGCGAGTGGGTTGGGCTTATCGGGATCGGGAACCAGATGCGCCTGCTGCCATCCGGCGATCGGATCTAGCCGCGCAACGTAGAGCGTCAGAGTGAACGTCCCATCTGCGGCAGCGGCCGGGTAGGACTTCGAGGCCTTGGAGGGGAAGAGAACGCTCGCGGCGAAATCGCCGCGCGCGCCGCTCAGACAGCGTGACCCTGCACGCGCAGTCGCGGGGTTGGTGCTCGCGTCCTGCCACTGGAGCCACACTTGCGCACCCGCCAGCCCCTGTATCGGCTGGTTGGCCACGTCCGGCACCGCGCGCAGCAGTCCGCTCACCTGCGTCACTCCACTCGGAAAGGGGTAAGTCGAGGCGGTGCGCAGATAGAGACGACACAGCCCCCACTCTTCCGCATCCTTCGACGTGCCGGCCGCAATATCGGCGGCAGCGTAGGTAAAGGGCGCATAGCCGCTGCCTGCGGGCGGTGTGACGGTGATTGAAGTGGGTACCGCGGCCGCGGCGGGCGTATCGGGATCGGAAGCCACCGCCCACACGAAGCGGCTGCCGCGGCTCAGCGGCTGGTTCCAGAGTCCGCTCACCTGGAACGCTGCGGTCACCGCGATGCCGCTGCCGGAGACGACCTGCAGAGTGACCGGATCGAGCAGCTCCACCGCGAATACACCGGTGTGGTCGATCGTGTCGGCCTGCGGGAATGAGTGGGAGGCGAGCATGCGGCTGGCTCAGTTGGTCGGCGGCGGAGCTGTGCGGTGAACCTTCACGAGCGGCGCCGGCGCGAGCGCCGCGGCCGGATCGATCCACACGGGCGAGGCGATATAGATGACGGAAGTGCGATAGTTCTCAGTCGGGAAGAGCATCCATACGCGGCCCATCTCCTCGTTGGAGATCGGATCGAGGGTGAGCCGCACCGTCTCACCGTCCACGACGCTTCCCGACAGCTCCGACTGGGCCTGCAGAGTCTGCAGCGCCAGGCCGATCCAATAGAGGGATTCCGCCTCGCCGCCGACAGTCTGATCGCCGGCGGCGATGAGATAGTAGAGATCGACCGGCAGCGAGCCCCGGTACGTCACGGGCACGGGCACGGGATCATTGGAGAGCGTCACGTGATCGCTGCTGCGCAGGTCGGGTGTCGGCGCGATGCGGAACAGGAACATGACGAGGGCAGCGCCGGCGGCGTTGGGATCATCCAGCGGGCCGATGAACACCCCGCCCGGCACGTTGGCCGCGGTCAGCGCACTCGCCAGTACGCTCTGGATGCCGTTGCTCACCCTCTGGATGGCGTCTGCCTGCATGTCAGGCTGCCTGAGTCATGAACTCGCCCGCCGCGCTCGACATGCCGAGCTTCAGGAGCTCGGCGCGCGCCGCCTCGTGAACATGCCGCGTCAGGATCTTGTCGTGATCGGCCGCGGCGGCGAAGGCCGCGCGCAGCGCGATCTGCCGGATGCTGCCGCCCGAGACCTGTATCCGGCGCGCCAGGTCGGCGAGATTGACGGCATCGGACAGCTGCGCGACGCCGTGGAAGCATTGCTGCCAGATCTTCTCGCGCGCCGTGACGTCCGGTTTGGGAAACTCCACCACGAAACGCAGGCGGCGCAGGAACGCCTCATCCATGTTCTGGCGCAGATTGGTGGTGAGGATTGCGAGCCCGGTGAACGATTCCATGCGCTGCAGCAGGAACGCGATCTCGATGTTCGAATGGCGCGCATATGAATCGCCGGCGCTGGCGATCCTGCGTGAGAACAGCGCGTCCGCTTCGTCGAACAGAAGCACGGCGCCGGCGTTTTCCGCTTCGGTGAAGGCCGTATCGAGGCCCTTCTCGGTCTCGCCGACCCATTTACTCATGACACGCGACAGATCGACGACGTAAAGATCCGCGCCAAGCTCGCGCGCGATTCCTTGAGCGGCGACAGTCTTGCCGCAGCCGCTCGGCCCATGGAAGAGCGCGGTAACGCCGCGCCCATAGGGGAGCTGCGCGCCAAGGCCCCATTGGTCCAGCACCTGCGATGAGAGGCGTACGTTGGCGACCACCTCTTCGAGCTGTGCTTTCTGTGCGAGCGGGAGCACGACCTGGTTGAGCGTGAAGACAGCGGGCACGCGCGTTGCAACCTTCGGCAGCTCCGGCGCGGCAACTCGCCGGCACGCCTCGCGCAAGTGCTGCACACGGTCCGCCTCCGAGCACTGTCGCGTGGTGGATGCGGTCGCGAGATGTGCTGCCTGCTCGATCTGCGGCAGTGTCAGCGCGAAAACGGATGCGAGCGCGGCGGTCTGCTGATCGGAGAGCGCCAGCTCGAGCCCGCTGGTCTTCGCGGCCTGCTTGTAGTAGCTCGCCCGCATCGCCGCATTGATCGGCGGGCGGGCAAGCTGACGCAGTCCCTGTGGGGGCAGCGCGGCAACCCACCGGTCGGGGCTCGTCGTGATCAACGCGCAGGGCCGGCGTGTGCGCGCCAGTGCCGCCGCGAGCACTTCGAGTGTCTCGAGAGCCGCGGTCGCACCGACCAGGCCCGTGCCGTCGACTACAGGGGCAACGTCGTCAAGAGCGATGTCGCGCGCAAGGCGTGCCGCGAGCTCCTGGCGCTCTCCCGGCGCCAGAGCGCCGAGCACTCCCGCATCTATGCGCGCAATCCGCAGGGTGCCGTGCTGTGCCCCCTCCATGAGGGCGCGCCAGCTGTCGCTGTCTCCGCTGAGCAGCAGCCAGCGGTGTCGACCTGCCCGCGGGTCGAGCAGGTGGCTCAGCGCGCTCATCTGCGTGTAATCGCTGGGACGCGTCAGGAGCTCGGCGCTCGGCCACGGTGCATGGCGCACACAGGTCCCGAGGGCACGGTCGGCGACCAGCGTCGCCACTCCGCTCAGCAGCCACGCCGTGACGGCCGGATCGACTCGCAGCGGCTCGTCCGGAAAAGGCAGCCGCGCCGGATCCTGCGCGAGCAGGCGGCTCTCCAGGAGCGCTCGCGGATATCCCAGTGCGGCGCGGACATCCAGGGGATCGCCGAGAAGCGATGCGACCAGATCCAGAGTCGCCCACCGCCGGCTGGCATCGTCCTGCAGGTAGCCGAAGATGCGGCCGTAGCGCAGGTCGAGGTCCGGCGCCAGGCACAGGAGGAAGGCCTCGAGCTCCGTGATGCGCATTCCGAGCTGCCGCACGAGGCGCACCAGCCGGTCGTCCTGATCGGCCGAATCGTCCAAGTAGGATAGCAGCGCGAGCGCATGCTCATGCAACGTCTCGGCCGCGGGGGCGTCGGGGTCCGCCACCCGAGCCCTGCGACTCAACAGTCGCTTGACCGCATCGGCATGGAGGTTCAGCTCGCCGTGGCTGGAGGGCCAGGCATCGATTGCGCGAAGCAGTGTCGCATCGAGCCAGCGCAGAACCAGCGTCATGCTCTTACCGACTTTTGGCGGCGACGCTTCGAAGAGCGTTACGCCCGTAGCGACCTCTGCAGATCCCACGGCCACATAGTCGGCGACGCGCAGTGCCGCACCTGGAGCACGTGCCAGCGCCCGAAGCGTCTCCAGCAAGTCGTCGTATCCCACTCCACGGCGGGCGAACTGCACAATGTCGCTGCCCAGCGTGACGCGAATGACGACGATCTCGCGCGACCACTCGAGAAGCGCGCGCGACCAGTCTTCGACTTCCGGATGGGAGCCCACCAGGATGATGGCGTCGAAGTCATCGGGCTCACGAATCACGGTCTTTGGCTCGCCTGCCAGCGAGTCGATGGTGTCCACGAGGCACAGATCGAGGCTGTTGGTCACGCTCTCGACCATCGCCCTGGCCACCACATCTTCCCGGGCGTGCGCCACGATCACGCGGATCTGGGTCAATGGAATTTCCGCCGCTTCCCGCCGATGGGGCGCGTTATCGCACCGGCAAGCGGCCGTCGACATGGGCCGGGAGCATCAAATTGGATCGGGAGGGTCGGGCGATCCTGTGACGGATGCGCCGATCAGCCTTCGGACCGATGCCGCTACTGCCTGCCTCGCCCGCGTCGTGGGATCGGAGGATCTAGATCGATGGATAGAGAGGAGCGGGCAAACTGCAAATTTTCACAACCGCAGGTTGCTGATTTACCTGGGATTGGCCTGGCATGTGCCGGGAACTGCGAGTTGGTCCGGCAGCGAGCGGCTGTCGGCTTTCGCTGGCGGAATACGATTATGATTATGTCGTACGGCTACAGAATGTTATACTCACACCGGCTGCCGGAATCGCTCAGGCAAGCACGGCGGCTGGAAGTAATTTACAGAGCGCGGAGGGCCTCCGCTGGGGGCCGAGGGCTGGGGACAACCGTGCCGCCCATTGACGCAATGCTCGTCACATCGGTGAGGCTCTTCGGAGAGGCTCTCGAGCATTGTATTGGCGCCGGCCAGGGAGTGGTCCTCGCGAAAATCGTCGCCACCCTCGAGGAGCTCAGGAAGGCGTTGACGGAAGCACCGGCCCAGGTCGTCCTCCTCGATGTGACACAGGGGATCGACTTTCGCAGCGTCGGCGAGCTTGCCGGGCAACATCCGCAAACAGCGTTCATTGCGCTCGGCCTGCCGGAGCAGGCGAGCCACATCATTCGCGCCGGCACCTCGGGATTTGCCGGGTATGTTGCGCGCGATGCCTCCATCACCACCCTGATCGAGGCGATGAGCAACGCGACGGCCGGCCGTCTCTCCTGTTCCGGAGAGATAGCCAGCCATCTGCTGCGCGCGCTGTTTCAGCAGACACAAGGGCGAGTTCCGCCGCACTTGGGCGGGGGCCCGGGCGAATCGCTCGAAGGATTGACTCGGCGAGAGCGCGACGTCGCACAACTGGTCGGCCAGGGCTACTCCAACAAGGAAATCGCGCGCGACCTGTGCCTCAGCCTCGGCACCGTAAAGCATCACGTGCACCATGTGCTCGAGAAGCTGCAGCTCAACCGGCGCGCACAGGTCCCCGTGCGGCTCGGGCCCCAACCGGTCGGAGGGCTGCCGGCGCGTGATCAGCGCGGCGCATCGCTGTTGACGAGCATCGGAACCAAGCCCTGACCGCAAGGCGTCGATCACGCCTCGTTACCCTGGTCCGGCAGCACCTCTGTTCGGGACAGTCGGTTGCCGCAGGTCTGGATTGCCTCTTGGCGTGCTCTGACCAGCGTTCTTCGGGTGCGCAGGCGCTGGACACGTGATGGCAACCGCCGGCTTTTTGGGCTTTGTCGGCTTCTGGTGTCTCCCGGGTCCGGTCGTCGTGACCCGACAGCGCGCACAGCATCCGGATACTGTGATGTTGATTGGCGGCGCGGCCGAAGGAGGAGTCGCTTCAGGTGGAAAGAGACTGTCCACCACACGATCGGCGGTGTGGACGAGAATGTCGCCCGTTCCCTTGATGATTTCCGACTGAAGCTCCTTGGACAGTGAATCCGCCTCACCCGTCGACAGTAGACTCGCCTCTGTGAGCCAAATCCTGTCTCGAAGCAGCCGTTGCCGCATCGCCTCGAACTGCGCGAAGTAGGTGACGTCGGCCAGCACCTCTCTGAGCTGCTGAAGATAGCGCACGTTCTCCGCGTACAAGGGAGTCCCGATCGAGGTACGTACTGCTTCTATCGCGTCTCGCCGGACTTCGAGGAGCCTTCCGATATTTGGAATGGATGGCGGTAGGAGCTCAATTGCATGTCGATCGAGCTCCTCACGTACGCTCGCGTACCTGGGATCGGCGAGGTGACATTATCCGGTTAAATCAACGGCTTATGTGGTCTCTCTCCATCGCCAGCTCCGACTCGAGGCTGTCCCGCCCGCGGAAGATCGTCGACACCGCGAGCGTCCGGTCTCCCTTGTAGAAGCGGAAGGCGGCATCGCGCGATGCGAGATCGCCATTCTGTTCGATGCGATCCCAGCTGCTCGCATGCCCGACGTAGTCGATCGAGACGTCGTAGTGCTGCGTCCAGAAGAACGGCACCATGGTGAAAGGCTCGCGGCGACCGAGCATGTTCCGTGCGGCAGTCTGGCCCTGCCGCTCCGCTACCACCCAGTGCTCGATGCGCAGCCGCTCGCCGCTATGCGGGTCCGGCCAGCGCGCTACATCGCCTGCGGCGTATACGCCTGGCGCGCTGGACTCCAGGTACTCGTTGACGAGGATCCCGTGATCGATCGCGAGACCCGCCTGCTCGGCGAGCTCGAGGCGCGGCCGCACACCGATGCCGACCAACACGACGTCCGCCTCGAGCCGCGCGCCCTCATCGAGCTGAACGCTTTGCGAATCGATGCTGCGAACGTGGTGGCCGAGATGGAAGTTGACGCCGTGCGACTCGTGCAGGGAGCGAATGAAACCGCCCAGCGCGGGTCCCAGCGTGCGCGCGAAGGGCTGGTCGTCCGGCGCGACGACATGCACCTCCATCCCGCGCTGTCGCAGCGCCGCCGCCCCCTCGAGCCCGATGAAGCTCGCGCCGACGATCACGACCCGGCCGCCCGTTTTGAGGCTGCGGATGATCTCGCGGCTATCGGCGAGGGAGCGGAGCGTTCTCACATGTGGCAGGTCCGCTCCGGGAACTCGCAGCCGCACCGGCTCCGAGCCCATTGCGATGAGGAGCTTCGTATAGGGAAGCGCATCGCCCTTCACGAGCATCACGCGGCGCCCGGCAAGGTCGAGCGTAGCCGCTGCCGTGCCGAGCTTGAGCTCGATGCCAACCGCGTCGTAGAAGTCTGGAGACTTGAGCGGAATCCACTCTTCCGGCGCCGTGCCCGCAAGATAGTCCTTCGACAGATTCGGCCGGTCGTAGGGCGGATCGGCGTCGGCGCTCACGATCGTGATCGCGCCACCATAGCCTTCCCGCCGCAGCATCTCCGCCGCGGCAAATCCTGCCGCACCGCCGCCAACGATCACTATGCGCTCCGAGGCGCCGTCGGCCTGCCCCCGGGTGCGTTGCGTTCCCGCCGCTTCCGGCGAGGTGGCCGTCTGCAGCCGATCACGCACATACAGTCGCCCATTCGCGCGCTCGACACGCCAGCAATGGATCGGGTTGATCGCCGGCGCTGCGATCGCCTCACCCGTGCGGAGGCTGAAGCAGGCGTGATGCCGGGGACAGCGTACCGTATCTCCGACCATCAGCCCTTCGCCGAGCGGCCCACCGTAGTGGGTACAGGTCGCATCGACGGCGAACACCTCCGCTCCCCGTCGTGCGATGAGCACGGAGTGATCGTCCAGGTGACCGACCAGCATGCCGCCGTCGGCAAGTTGACTCTCGGGAATGCCCGGCCTGAGATCGGGGCCCGTCGGCTTGGAACCCTCGCTCATATCTCGGACAGAAGGGCGACTTCCCTCCAAACGTCGGTCTCCGGCAAATACGAGTCCCCGCGCGCGTGCGCACCGAGATACGTGTCGTTCGAGAAGATCGCGCCCCCGCTCACCTTGAGACCCTCGTAAGGCCCGATGGATTCGCGCTGGCCGTCCGAGGTCGTCACGCGCAGATATACCGCTTCGCGACACTCCAGCAGCCGATGCTGTTTTCGCCCGAGCTGCCAGAGCCCTTCGGTGTAGCTGGCCGTGACGGCGTTGTCGGGCCCGCGAAGCGTCCCATCGGCGCAAATCCTGAAATACGCCCCGCGGACGAGAACTACCGATTCGCCGCTCAGCGCTCGAAACGTGAGCGTGATCACCCGTCGAGCTCGACTATCAGGCCCAGCTCCGTCTCGATGATTTTGCACAGCGAGCTGGCCGACAGCGTGAATCCGGGCAGCCGCCGGTAATCGTCGAAGCTGAGCCAGAGGGCAATCACCTCATCGAGCTCGAGGCCGGTAAGCGTGTGGCATACGGCCGTCGTGCCGTCGCTCGCGATCCAGAAGCAGTGCTGATCCGAGTGCCGCCAGCGTCGTGTGAAGTACGGCTTCGACAGCTCCAGACAAATCTCGCCGGCATCCGGTACTTCGCCCAACAGCAGCGTAAGCGCGGTGGAATCGGCGACCAGCGCCTGCGCGGAGGTAATTCGGGTTTCACCCATACTGATGAGGTCGGTGGCGCTCTCAGCGGCGCGTCAGCTCGCGGCTGGCCCGTTCGCCACGTGCTCTACGGCTGGATGCCGAGCGTGGCGGTTATCGTGAACTCATGCGCGCTCATGGAACCGTCCGTGGGAGCGCATGATCGCGCCTGATGGGGCAATAGCGACAGTGGCTCGCCGCTCTCCGCCCTGCGGGGCGGAGAGCGGCGCAAGTGACATGAGCTGTCAGTAACGGCGCCCGCCGCCGCCGCCGCGGTTACCGCCGCCGCCGCCGCCGCGCTCGCGATCCTGGGCCTCGTTTACCTTGAGGGAGCGGCCGTCGAAGTCGGCGCCGTTCAGCGCCTGCATCGCCCGGGAGGCGTCGGCGTTCGACATCTCCACGAAACCGAAGCCGCGCGGGCGACCGGTGTCGCGGTCATTGATCAAAGAGACTTTCTCCACAGTGCCATGCTTCGAGAACAGGGCGCGTACACCCTCCTCGGTGGCGGTGAAGGGGAGATTTCCAACGTATAGTTTCGTCACTGCGCAATACTCGTGAAGGAAAGCGGTATGAGGCGGCAGGTACTTCCTGCCTCCTGGTTCGCGAAGCTTTGCGAGGGTGGCAGACATTGGGCCGGAAGGTGCGCCGGGAGGCGGCGCCTGGCACCAAGGCAGACAAACCGAAAAGGTACGAGCCGCTTGCCAGACTACAGGATTCGGGGGCGGACTGCGAACTTTTGTGCCCCCCGGGGTGGCGCAGGCCGGTCCGCCATCGTCCCTTGCGCTGGCGCTGCGCGGCGCGCATGCTCATCCAGCGCGCTCTGCGCGAGATGCCGCCTCGGCAAAGTGGTGCGACCACATGAACAGCATTGCGGCAACGCTTGTCATTCGCGAGCGCTTGCGGCAGCGCCTCCTGCCGCACCATGAACCCTGGCGGCGTGAGGGCGAGTACGCTGGCGGATGTTTGTGCGACGGCTGCGGCGAGCGTATCACTTCCGCCCAGGCCTCGTACGAGGTGGACTTCGAGCCGGGGGTCACGCCGCACTCGGTGAGATTGCATCGCGCATGCTTCGAGATCTGGCTGTGCGAGTGCCAGGGCCAGCCCCCCTCCTAACGCGCCAGGCGCAGGAGCCGAAAAGAGTGATGAACCTTACCCTGATCGATGCTTTCGGCCGGTTCGGCGCCAAACCCACCAGCAGACTGGGCAGCCTCTCCGCCATGGCGACGGACGGTGCCATGGTGCTCAACTGTCTGCCGGCGCATTTCGGCCACCCTGCCCGCGGAGTTCTGCGTTACGAGACCAGGCTTTCCGCCGCGGACGCCGAATCCAACGTCGTCACTACATTGAGTGAGCACCTGACGCGCGCGCGCGAAGGAAGTCTCCCGGTCCGGATGGTGGTCACTTATCCGGAGCGCGAGAAAACCGGCAAGACCAGGGGCTATCACGTCCGCCCCGATCTGATAGGTAAAGTGGTGGAATTCGACGGCGACCATTTCGTCATCGACTTCACGCGACCGCAAGCGGCGAGTCTGGCGCTCACGGCAGGCCGTCGCAGATAGCGCCCCTCAGTGAGGCGGTGAGCACACCGCGGTGAGGGTAAAGTGCAGGCGCAACCGACACGGCGGCTTCGACGCGAAGTCGCTCGCGCGCAAGCCGGCACAGTCAAGCACGCCTTCGATCCGATGTGACGGGTCCTCGACAGCCGCATGCACAGCCGCGCCCAGCTCGAACCGGCCATCGCAGTCGCCGTACGGACAGGGGAAGCTAAAGTGCGCGCGGGCCGGAGGATGCAGGATGCGCGATTGCGGCACCGGGGTACTGGACCCGCCGCCCTCGAAACTGAGCTCGATGCGCAATTGCTCTACCGCGGGGAACATGGCGCGCAGCTTGGGCGCAGCCTCCTGGTCGCGGCGCAGCTGGGCGGAGCGATCCTGACGCGTGGGAGCCCCGCGGGCCTGGCCGAGCCTCATGTCCTGCCCGACGTCGGGGCGCCAGGGGCGATCGCCGGCTCCTGCAACGGCGCCGCAGCCTCTGCGGAACCATTCAGGCGAGCCGTCCGGCGCTGCTGCTTTTCGAGCTGGCGCGCCTTCCTGCTCTGCTCCTTCTGCTTCTTGGCTTGGCGGTAGTTCTGTGTGGGCACGAGGTCTCCTCTGGATGGCAGCACTTTACTCCGATTCGGGCTGCCCCAACAGGAATCTCGGACCCAAGGAGCGCCGCCTGCGCGACGACAGGCGTCTTCGCTTGCGAGAAAAGCCACCATCGCCGCCATCTCCTTTGCCGGACTTTGAGGGCACTTCATGAGCGCACAGGCCAGCGAGCGCCGGCTGATTCGGCCGGTCGATCGCCGGAGGGATCACACCCGGGGCGGCGATGACCGCGACCACCGGCTGACGATCCTCATCTACGGCGATTACCTCTGCCCCTACTGTCGGCGGTTGCGGCACGTGCTCGAGCGGCTGCGCCGTGCCCTCGGCGAGCGGATGGCCTATGTGTTCCGGCATTTCCCGAACGAGCGCGCGCACCCCGGGGCCGAGCTCATGTCCATCGGGTCCGAGGCGGCGGCCCGCCAGGGTCGGTTCTGGGAGATGCACGATGCGATCTACGGACACGAGTTGCCCCTCGATGAGGGAATCCTTGACGGGATGGCTTCCTCGCTCGGACTCGACATGGAGCAATTCCGCCGCGATCTCGCGGATCCCGGCCTCAGGCGGCGCGTGGAGGAGGACCTCGCCGACGGCCGGCGCAATGGCGTGACGGGAACTCCCACGATCTTCATCGACGGCGTGCGCTATGACGGCGCCTGGGATTTCCATTCCCTGCTCGAAGCGCTCGAGCGGCCGCTCGGTGCGCAGGTGAAGCGCACGGCGCGCGCCTTCGCGAACCTCCCCACCTCGGCGGGACTCGTCCTACTGATCGCGGCCGCCGCTGCCGTCCTGAGTGCCAACAGTGCGTTGGCGCCTCTTTATCAGCGCTTCGTCAGTACGCAGTTCGGCGTCGGTCCGTCCACGGCCGTGCTCTCCTTGAGCGTCGCCGAGTGGTGCTCGGAGGGCCTGCTCGCGATTTTCTATCTCATCCTGGGGCTGGAGATCAGGCGCGAGATGACTGGCGGCTCTCTCACCGACTGGAGAGCCGCAGCCGCGCCTGTCGTGGCCACACTCGGCTCGATCGCCGCGCCGGCATTCCTGTATCTGGCGCTGAACCCGGGCTCGACGGCTGTCGGCTGGTCCGTGCCGGCCGACACGGGTGTCGCGTTCACACTCGGCATCCTGGCGCTCTTCGGCGCCAGAGCCTCTGCCGGCCTCAAGGTGTTCGTGGCGACCTATGCCGTTGCCGACGATGTCCTCTCCATCCTCATCCTGGCCATCTTCTATCCACATACACTGCACGCCGCGTGGCTGCTCGCCGGTGTCGGCGCCATCGTCGCCATGGCGATCTTCAATCGCTGGCGCATCTACGCCGTCTGGCCGTATCTCGCAGCGACGATCGCTCTCTGGCTGTCACTTCATCTCGCGGGCGTCAGCGGCGCGCTCAGCGGCATTGCGCTCGCCGCGTTCCTGCCGCTGCGGCCCGCCCCGAGAGCAGGTCCGCTGCTCGCACAGGCTGCCACGGCGCTCGCGGAGCTCGAGCATGCCGAGCAAGAGCTGAAGCGCGCCGCAGACCCGCGGCGCCGCCTCGAGCAAGAGCCCGTGTGGGACTGGGCGAGCCGGAATCTGTCCGCGGCGGCCGAACGGCTGCTCTCGCCCGCTGAGAAGGTGGAATGCGCGGTGGAGCCCTGGTCGACTTACTTCGTGCTCCCCGTGTTCGCCTTCACCGCCGCGGGCGTCTCGCTCGCCGCCGACTTCGGCGCACCGCAATCGCCGGCGGTTTTCCTCGGCGTGGCTCTGGGGCTGGCCGTCGGTAAGCCGATCGGCATCATCGCTCTGACGTGGGCCGCGACGAAGGCGAGAATCGCGACGCTACCGACCGATGCCGGTCCTCTGGGATTCCTGGGAATGGCCTTGTTGTGTGGAATCGGAGATCCGTTCTCCTTGCTCATGGCCGATCAGGCGTTCGGGGGCAGCCCATACGCCTCCATCGCCAAGATCGGTGTTCTCGCGGGATCGGTGTTGGCCGCGGGACTCGGGGCGGTGGCACTCTCGCTCAGTCCGGTGCCGGTCACGACCGCGGAGCAGTTGCCTGACGCATAGCGTGATCGAAGAAGGTGTGGTCTCGTCGAGCCCTCATTGAGACTTGGTGCACATTCCGATCCGTGCACCTCCGTGACGGAATCTCATCGTTGGCTACTGCGCGCGCCAGGCCCCACCGCTTGCGAGGCTGCAGCGTTGGATGAGTGCCTCGCTCGAAGGGGGCGTCGCGCGACCGGACCGCAATGCCTCATAGTCAGAGGCAACGATACCAGTCGCCCACTGCCTCTCTTCGCCGGCAGCTGACTGCAACGCCAGGGTTCTCGCCTTCCCGACAGCCATCGCGGGCAATGTGCGCAACTGGCTCAGGGCTCCGAGGTAGTTGCGGGCCATGCCCGCGATATTGGTGTCGATGTCGGCCAGCTGATGCTTGAATCCCTCGACGAGGCGCTGACCCTCTGCATCCTGCATTTTCAGCGCCAGGGTGAGTCCCGCGTTCTTGCGTTCCCGTTCCTCCGCCTCCCGACACAACTGCCCCAATGACTCCGCCGCGGTGCCGATCGACGCGCTGGCGGACAGGACATTCTTATGCTGTACACGCAGGCTCCATTCCCAGAGCGTGAATCCAACGGCCGCTGCGATCACAAATGAGGCCGCGATAGCCGGCAGCCACGTTCGGCGCCAGCGCTCGCGCCGCTGGTACGCGATGATCGCCTCGCGAAAGTCGGCGCAGGCCGCAAACCGTCGGTCCCGGTCACGCTGCGTCGCCGTCACGACGATCCTCGCCACGACCTCCGGGATATCGGGCCGGAAACGGCGTACATCCGGCGGATCGAGACGGACCTGGGGCATTTCGCCGTCCACTTGCGTAGGCGCGCGGTCGAACGGCAGGCGGCCGGAGAGCATCTGGAAGAGCGTCACGCCGCTCGAATAGACGTCGGTGCGGTGATCGACTTCGTACGGCGGCAGGATCTGCTCGGGGCTCATGTAGTCCGGGGTCCCGGCGCTCAGCACGTCGCTGTCTGCGGAGCTTGCGCCGAGGTCGCGCGCGATGCCGAAATCGAGAATTCTCGCCCGACCGCTCTCATCAATGATGATGTTCGACGGCTTGATGTCGCAGTGCAGAATCCCCTGCTCGTGTGCGTAGTCGAGTCCGCTCAGCACGTCGCAGATGACGCGCAGCGCCAAGCGCAGGTCCAGTCCTTTGAGCGACTTCGCAATGAGTCGATTCAGGGTCTCGCCTCTCACGAAGCTCTGAACCAGGCAGTAGCGTCCGTTCCATTCGAAGAAATCATGGATCTGTACGACGTTGTCGTGCTCGAGACGCGACTGCTTGCGCGCCTCGGCCCGCAATATCCCGACGAACGACTCGTTGGCCGACAGCTCGCGGCGCAACACCTTCACCGCGCACTTGATATCGGGAAGCGTGGCGTGCTCGGCAAGGTAGACGTGCCCCATGCCTCCGCTGCCGAGCTGGCTGCGGATCACGAAGTGGTCGCCGATCAGGGCGCCTGGCTCGAGGGCATCATCCTGCTCTGCGTCGGCGTTCATGGTGGGGCGGCCGAAGAGGCCGATCTCATCCTGCGAGGAGAATTTTCAGTAGATCGCGAGTCTTCTCCCTGAGCGCCGTCAGCTTCTGTTGTTTCTCTTCCGGGGTCAGGCCGGTATCCCGGTCGAGCTCCTGCGCCTGCTGACTGACCGTTTGCAACTGGCGGCGGCGCTCCTGCTGCGCGGCCCGCTCCTGCGCCGAGGATGCCTGCGCGGCCTCATTCAACTGGATGAGTCGGTCGAGGCGGGCATGCAGCTCGTTTGCGTCGAGCTCGCGCCGCTGCAGATCGCCCCGCAGCCGATCACTCTCCGCGGCCAGCGCGGCATTCGTCGCCCGCAGGGACTGGAGCTGTTGCTGCTTCGCGTCGATCCGCGTTTGTCGCGCCTGCAAGTCACTTCGCATCTGCACGATCGTGCAGCCGCTCAGAGCGGCCAGCGCGAGTGCAAGCGACCGACGCGCCATCCGGAGCCCCGGACCACGCTCGGCGAGGAAATCGCGCCGGGAGCGCATCAGACGCGATCCCGCTGAGCAGCGAGCAGGCCCACCTGCCGCTGCGCCTCCGCCAACAGCTGCTCCTGTTGTCGTATCGCTGCATCGAGGGCGGGCGACGAATTACTGTCTTTCGCTCGCAGCTCTTTGGCGGTCTGAAGCGCTTGTGTACCCTGCTTCACTTCCTCCTCAGAGGTCCGCAGCGTGTCGTCTCGGGTCTTGCGCTCCTGGGCAATCTGGGCCTGGGAAATCTGCTGCTGCTGGATTTCCGCAACGACCTTGTTCGTGGACTGTGTGAGGGATGCGACACGTTGCGCGAGGTCCGCATTGAGTTGTTGCGTATCCGCATTCAGTCCCTGGACGTAGCGGATCTGCGCGTCGAGGTCGCTCTCTTTGCCCGCGAGCTCCTTGCGCCGCTGCTCGAGGTGGCGCGCATAAAGGGAACAGGCGAGGGCTCCGCCGGCACCAACCGCGGCGCCGATTTCCGCGCAGTGAGCATCGGTCCCACCCGCGAGCTTGCAGGCCAGGTAGCTCGCGCCCGCGCCACCGAGACCGCACTCCAGTCCCGCCGTCCCGGTGGTGGTCGCGCAACCCGTCGTCGCCGCGGCCACCAATCCGACAATACAACAGGTGAGACTTCGAAGCTTCATATCACCCCCCTTTCCCGCGGCCTCAACTCGAGGCACTTTCTCCGGCTTTGGCCGGAACGGGTTGCTCTTGCACCGCCGCGCTTTCGGCACCCGGTGCGGGAGGGCGCACTTTCTTGAAGATGAACGAGGTGTTGCCGGCTCGGATCTGCGCCTCGTCCGGAAGCTCCAACCCCTTCGAGTCGATCGGCTCGCCGTTCAGAAAGGCTCCGCCGCTGCCGCTCTCATCGGCGATCCGGTACCGACCAGTGTCTGGCTCATAGAAAATCCGGAACACAACCCCACCCCGCGGCGGGGCGGACATCTCCCTGTCTCGAGCCAGGGTGGGGGCCGTTGCCGCCGCCTGGCCAGGTAGCCTGGAGGTCACGCTGGCGGGCACGGGCTCCACCGGGCCGAGCTCGGTTGCGTTGCGCTGCGCCCGGCAATAAGGGCAGTCGCTCCAGTCCACCGCCATGGGGTGGCCGGCTGGACAGCGGCGCGTATGGGTCCGCAGCTCTCTCAAGCCGCGTTCACTTCTTGCGCCGACCAGTCCGGCGACCCTTTGCCAGATTGTTTTTTCCTCCACGTGTCCCCGCCCTGAACTATGTATATTCAAAGACTTACGGTCTGTATGAGACCGGAACCGCGAAGACGATGCTGCATTTTATGCTCGCGCTTCGGCGACCTCGCGTCAATACCGGGTTCCCTAGCGAAACCCCCGGCCGGATGAGGCCCTAGTCGAGGTGAGAACACAAACACGACGCCAATGGCCTTGTTCCCGATATTAGTCACCGAAATCCAGGTGTTCGCGGGGATGAACACCGTGGCGCCGCCATGCACCTCTCTTGTCGCATACGATCGAACCGCTCGACAACGAGAACTGGTTCCGGCACTGCAATATGGATACGGGCGCTACCGGCAGCCCAAGGCGTTTGCCCAGGGTCATGCAGCAGTGCTCGTTTGCAGCGAGCATTGGCAGCCTGCCGTCTGCCGGCTCTGGTTTCAGGATGTGCGTCGATGCAAGCTCGCCTTCCACAAGATACATACGGGCGTCGTTCATGTAGACAGAGAGTTTGTCCTGATTTCCGGCGATCGACATCGGCACGCGCCCGTCCCAGACGGCGAACGGAACTTCGGCCCGCTCTTCGATGCGCTGTTTGAGCTCCGCGGGCGTAATTTCGCGGCGGGTCGCCGGGCGCAATTGCGGCGTTTCCGTAAGAAACGATAGAGCCCCAGCAGTCTCCTGGCCAAGCTGCCGAAGCAAGCCGTAGAGATTGTTCTTTGTCACCTGGAAGGTGGTAGCAACAATGTCGAGTGCGCGACCCTCCGGCAAGAGATTCTCGAGGAAGCGGCGGACCGTGCCGGACGAAGCGGGCTGTCCGCGCATGAGGATGTGCGGGGAGATTGAATAGGCGGTTTCTGTCTGCACCCACTTCTCGTCATAATGATAAGGAGAAGCTGTCGTCCAGAGATTCGTATTCGACGGTGCCGACTCGCGCACTTGCATCGAAGACATTTAGCGAGTGCACGGTCATGGGCTGCAGAGTGCGGCGGCATCGTCTATGCGTAGGCCACTAGCTTTGCGCTTATTCCGGATGCGTTGGCCGAGGTCTTCCAGCGTCGAAGGCGATTCAGAACTATCCCGTATCTCAGATACGTGAAAGTTAAATCTTGACGATCTGCCGCCCCTTCTGTTTAACTTTTACGCATCTGAGATGCGAGAAAGTTAAGTCCTGGCTATGCCCCTTCACCTCGTCGGCGAGACCATAGATAAAGCCAAGGCTCACTATCAGGCTGAGGCAGGCAAGCTCCTCCAGCTTATGCGGGGCATCTACGTGGATGCCGACGCCAACGCCGACGAGCTCGTTCGCAGGCACGCCATCCGCATCGCCCATTACTTGTATCCGAAGGCGTACCTCTCCGCCGCCAGCGCTGCTCTACTCGGGCCAACTGCGGACGGCCGGCTATACCTCAGTGGACGCCGGAACCAGCGCACCCGTCTGCGGTCGCTGGAAATCATCCAGAACGAAGCCCCGCCTCATCCCTCTGTCGGGCACGCCGTGGTTGACGACGGCCTGGGTGAAATTCGGATTCCGGTTTCCTCCATACGCCAGCGCTTCCTCGAGGCCTTCCGTTTGCGCAGCGAGCATGCGGCATCCATTGACACGACCATGCGCGCAGCGATTGCCGCACGCCTTGTTGAGGAATACGGAAGCCCTCGTGGTGCGGCTGACGCGAGCTGGGCGCTGGCCCGCGAGAATCAGTGGTACCGCGAAGGCGAAGCGGCCGAGCGTTATCTAATGCAGCAGCCCGTGGCGGCGACGATGAAGAATGAGGCCGCGCTCGAACTGATCGTCGCCTGGCATGGCGCTCCGATCGGACACCTGACCCATGACGGTTTCGAATGGCGGTGGAAGCCCACAGATTTCGCTGGACCGCCGCTTATCCGACAAACGACCCCTGGGAAATTGCCCCCCTTCATCGTCTCACTGTTGCCCGAGGGCTGGCTCGAAGAGGTGCTCGACGATAAGGACGAGCACTGTCGCCAAACGCGAAGTACGACGCAACGATGGAGAAGGTTGCGCGTGCCGTCCGGCCGCTCTCGACCGACTCGAAGAGCGACATTCTCACCGTTATCAGACGTGCCCTCTTCGCGTGGCTAATCGCCGACGGCGATATGCATCTCAAGAACATGGCGCTTCTCAAGATCGCGGAAGCCGGTGACCATAGCTTTCGCAGCGTCCGCATGGCGCCGCTCTATGACGCTGTAACGACGCGAGTATTCCCAAACCTAAAACACGATCGGATGGCGCTGAAATTGAACGGCAGGGATGACAACCTCCGCCGGGCTGACATTCGGGCGCTGGCAGCGAATGCGGGATTGACGGTCGCCGAAGCAGATGCCGCCACCGACAGCATGCTCCACGACATGAGGCTCGCCGTCGAGCGAGTTGCTCTACCTGAGAAGATCGCGCGAACGGTTGATCCCAACAACGTGATTGCGGGGATGCTCGAGATCTGCCGCAACCGTATAGGCGCCTTCGATTAACCGGGTGGGTCTCACAAAAGTCCCCACGACCAACTGCTCTTCTCGCCGGCTCCCCACAAACCGAATGCCGCAAACAGATCGCCCGGTAGCGGCCGGTCTAGTCGCCAGGTGATTTCCATCGGTTGCTCGGACTCGTGCTTCACATAGTATCTTTGGGGGCCGGACGACCTGAGCCGTTCTCCGGACTCGGAGTGGCGCGCCGAAGGTCACGCGCGACGCGGCCCAAGCATGATGATCATCATGCCGGTAGCGGCTATCGCCGCCCCGACAAGATCCCAGACGGTCGGACGAATGCCTTCGACGAGCCACAGCCACAGGATGGCAATGCCGATGTATACACCGCCGTACGCCGCGTACACACGACCAGCGGCGGTCGGATGCAAGGTCAGAAGCCAGGCGAACAGCACCAGGCTCAGCAGCGCAGGAATCAGCAGCCACGGCGATCCATTCCTCTTGAGCCAGAGATAGGGGAGGTAGCAACCCATGATCTCGGCAACCGCCGTGACGGCGAACAGCGCAAAGGTTTTGAGGATAGGCACGGGCGGGGATGAGCCATTTTGGTGCGCCCTCGATGCAGTTTGTAACGGACGCGGCGGGGCAAGCACTGGTTCTACCATCATGGCACATCGGTCGGCAGTCATCAGCAACGAGTGGCGCGCCGTCTGCGCCTGGTGGACAATTTCACCGAGCGGGGCGCCCGTCGCGGCGAGACGTCCGAGGGTCCGCCGCCGCGAGCGACTGGTTATCAAGAGGGCGGCCTGCAGCGTGTTGCGACCTTGGGACTTCAAGATCCTGGTCCGGCGAGATTCGACGACGCCGCTGTATCTGCAGATCGTGCATTCCCTGATCGATGAGATTCGCCGCGGCCGGCTGAGCTCCGGCGCGGCGTTGCCGGGCACGCGGGAGCTCGCGGAGGGCCTGCAGATCAATCGCAAAACCGTGGTGCAGGCGTACGCCGAGCTGGAAACCCAGGGCTGGGTGCAGAGCGAGCGCACGCGCGGCACCTTCGTCAGCTCGCATTTGCCCGTCGTCGCGCCGACGGAGAGGTCCGATGGCGCGCAGCGGGGGCACATGCCGGATACGCCCGATTTTCGAATGATCGCAGAGGCGCCCAGCATCCCGCTGCTATTACCCGCCCCGAATGTGCTGCTATTCGATGACGGCGCGCCCGATACGCGGCATGTGCCCGTCAACTCGCTGGCGCGCGCCTACCGCCACGCGCTGTCGCGCCGTGCGCGCCGCAACTCGCTCTCCTACGCCGACCCCCGCGGCACCCTCATGCTGCGCAGCGCCGTATCGTCAATGCTCAACCTGGACCGCGGGCTCTCCACCACGCCGGATCATATCTGCCTGACGCGCGGCAGCCAGATGGCGATTTATGTGACGGCGCGTATTCTGGTCGGACGCGGCGACACGGTGGTCATGGAGGAGCTGAGCTATCCCCCGGCGCGCGAATCCTTCCGCCATGCCGGGGCGGAGGTCGTCGGCGTGGGCTTGGACCCGCAGGGCATGCGGGTCGATGAGCTCGAGCGCATCTGCCGCCGGCGCCGCGTACGTGCTGTCTATGTGACACCCCACCATCAGTTTCCGACCACGGTCCTGCTGCCGCCGGCGCGCCGTCTGCGGCTGTTTGCGCTGGCGGCTCAGTTCGGCTTCGCGATCATCGAGGACGACTACGACCACGAATTTCATTTCGCGCATCAACCGATGCTACCGCTCGCCAGCGCGGATCCGGAGGGACGGGTCGTCTATATCGGATCGATGTCCAAACTATTGAGCCCGAGCCTGCGCGTCGGCTATCTCGCGGCGCCGAAGAGCTTCATCGACCGAGCCGCCGCCGAAATCATGATGATCGACCGCCAAGGGGACCCGGCCATCGAGGAGGCGGTGGCGGAGCTGATCGCGATCGGAGAGGTCCATCGCCATACACGCAAGGTGCTGAAAATTTATCGCGAGCGGCGGGCGGTGCTGGCTTCCGTGCTGCGTGAGGAGTTGGTCGGAAAGCTCGAGTTTGATTTGCCGGACGGCGGCCTCGCGGTCTGGGTGCGCTTCGCCGACACGATCGATCTGCCGCGGCTCGCCGAGCTGGCGCGCGCCGAGCGCCTGCACTTCCTGCCTGGCTCCGCCTTCGCGTTGACGCCGCAGCAGGTGCAAGGCGCGCGTCTGGGCTTTGCAAGCCTCGACGCGGCCGAACTCAAGCGTGCGACCCTGCGGTTGCGCGCGGCGCTCTCGAAGCTGCGCTAGGCGCGGCATCCGCGGCCAACGCCCCGATTTGAGGCGGCCGCGAGCCATTTGAGTGCTGAACGACCGCGGCCGCCGGCCGCCGCGCGGTGCCGGGCACGGCCAACCGCGAATTCCGGTCGCTACACCCGCGAGCTTTTTTTCCTGAATTTCAAGCGGCTCCGACTGGACCCCCCAGTATTCAAAAACTGGCCGAGTGTCATGGGCCAATTTTTGCACCCCTGCGGCATGAGCCCATCGCGCCCCGCAGGAGAGGCCCGCCGCCATGCCGCAATTAAAACCCAACTGTCTGACCTATACGGAGCTGCTGGCGCAAGCCGTAGCGCTCATCTCGCCGACGATGACGGCTGCTCTGATCGTGCCGGTGATGTACTCGAACACCGGCGACTGGAGCTGGCTGTCGTACGCGCTGGGCACCGTCATGCTCCTCTTCGTCGCGTTCAACCTGAACCAGTTCGCGCGCCGCTCGACCATGTCCGGCTCGATGTATGCCTACATCTGCCGCGGCCTGGGACTGCGGGTCGGAGCCGTGGGGGGCTGGTCGCTCATCTGGTCGTACCTCGGCATCGCCATGGCCGGCGTCACCGGCTTTACGATCTTCGCCGGCAAGCTGCTGGCGATGCTGGGTATCGCGGCGCCGCCGATACTGCTCTTCGGTGTCTGCGTCGCTGCTGCCTGGTTCTGCGCATGGAAGAACGTGCAGCTCTCGGCCATTCTAATGCTGGTGCTCGAAGGGCTGTCGATGCTGCTCATCGCAGCGCTATGCGTGATCGTCCTGTCGCAGCATCACCTGGCGCTCGACACCGCTCAGTTCGATCCGCATACCGTGCCGTGGTCCAACATCGGCCTCGGGGTCGTCGTCGCAATCTTCAGCCTGGTTGGCTTCGAGTGCGCCACCGCGTTCGGGGACGAGGCCCGTAATCCGCTCAAGTCGATCCCACGCGCCGTGACCATGAGTTTGATCATCTCGGGCGCGTTCTTCGTCTTCGTGACCTACGTGATGGTCCTCGGCACCCGCGGCTACTCGACGACGCTCGACAAGCTGGATGCGCCGCTCAACACCCTGGCGGTGCTCGCGCACGTGCCGCTGCTGCAGGTACCGCTGTCGCTGGGCGCGATGGTGAGCTTCTTTGCACTGTGTCTGTCGTGCCTGAACGCCGGAGCGCGCGTCATCTATGCGATGGGGCGTCACGGACTGTTCCACGCCGCTACGGCGGAGGCACACCCGAGCAACGAGACGCCGCACGTCGGCGTGACGCTCATGGCGATCATTGCCTTTGCGATTCCGGCCATCGCCACGCTCGACAAGGTTGCGACGCTCGATTTGTTCGGAGACGTCGGGACGTGCGCTGCGTTCGGCTTCATGGTGGCGTACTTCCTGATCACGATCGCCGCGCCGGCCTATCTCAAGAGCCTGGGAGAGCTGCGCGTACGCGACATGATCGGCTGCGGCGCCTCGATCCTGCTTCTCGTCGTGCCGGCCGTCGGCAGCGTCTATCCGATCCCCGCCGCACCTGTCATGTACTTCCCGTATGCGTTCCTCGCTTACCTCGCGCTGGGCGTGGCGTGGATCCTCATGTTCTATCAGCGCTCGCCCTCGGCGAGCTCGCGCATCCGCGGCGATCTGGAGCGAGCCCACCGGCGATTCCAGTCAGCGATCGTCGCCGACGAGGAGCTGGTGACGCAGTCGGCTGCGCCGCAATGAGGATCGAAGCGTTACTCGGCGAGGAGCTGCGCCAGGTCGAAGGCGACGACGGTGAGAGCCTGTACACTGCGTTGCGGCGCGAAGGGCTACCGCTGCTGTCGGTCTGCGGGGGTCGCGCGTCCTGCGGTGCGTGCCGTATCCAGGTCATGCCGGCCTGGTGGGCGCAGCTGCCGCCGGCACTCGAGACCGAGCGGCAGCTGCTGGCGGTGCTGCCTGGTCGACGCGAGGGCCACCGCCTTTCGTGTCAGATCAGACTCGCCGCGGAGCTGGACGGGCTTACGATTCGTGTCCAAGTCAAGTCATCATCAAGGGGAGTGTCTGCATGAATGCTGTGATGAAGCAAGTCGATCTGGAGCGCGTGGGCTCCGCCTACTCGCCAGAGAAGATGCTGGCAGTGCGGGAGATGACCCGCGCGGTCATCCACGAGATTGCCGCCGCGGTGCGCCCAGGCATGGTCGAGGAGGAGGCCGTCGCGATGGCCAAGCGCCTATTGGCGACGCGAGGCATGCTGCGCGGCTGGCACGATGTCTACGTGCGCTTCGGTCCGAACACGATGAAGACCTTCGGCGCCGCCTCCGATCCGGGCGTCGTCCTCGGACCGGACGACGTCTTCTTCATCGATATCGGTCCGGTGTTCGAGGAATGGGAGGGCGACGGCGGGGATACCTTCGTCACCGGCGGCGATCCCGACATGGCCCGCATCGCGAGCGATGCCCGGAACCTCTTCCACCGCGTGCGGACGCAGTGGGCACAGCATGGCTGGACCGGTCAGCACCTCTACGACTACGCGACCGCGCAGGCCCGGGAGCTCGGCTGGGAGCTCAACCTCGATCTTTCCGGACATCGTCTGTCGGACTTCCCCCACGCCACGATCTATGATGGACCGATGGCGACCCTGCCGTTCCGGCCCTCCCCCATGGCCTGGGTGCTCGAGATCCACATCCGTCATCCGGCGCGTGGCTTCGGCGCCTTCTTCGAGGACATGCTGCTCGCCGACAGCTACTTCAAATGAGTGCGATGCGCCGCGCCGTAGTCATTCAACACGTGGCCTTCGAGGATCTGGGCACGCTCGAGCCGGCGCTGCGCGCCGCGGGCTTCGCCATAGAGACTCTGCAGGCCGGGGTTGCCGACCTGTCACACCTCACGGGGGACGCGCCCGAGCTCCTGATCGTTCTCGGTGGGCCGATAGGCGTATACGAGCAGCTGTTCTACCCATTCCTCGAGGACGAGATTGCGTTGCTCCGCGCGCGTCTGGGGCTGCATCGCCCGACGCTGGGTATCTGCCTCGGTGCCCAGTTGATGGCGACGGCCCTCGGGGCTGAAGTGTTTCCCGGCGAGCAGGGCAAGGAGATCGGCTGGTCGCCTCTCGTTCCACGGATACCGGCGCATCGGCCGAACCCATTGGCCCCGCTGCTCGATTCCGGCGTTCACGTGCTGCAATGGCACGGCGACACATTTACTCTGGCCGCGCAGGCCACTCATCTGGCAGGCAGCTCCCGCTATCCGAATCAGGCGTTCTCGGTGGGCAACTTCGGCCTCGCTCTGCAGTTCCACGCGGAGGTACAGGCCGCGCAAATGGAGCGCTGGTATATCGGCCACGCCGCGGAGCTTGCTCAGGCTGGCATCTCGGTGCCGGCGCTGCGCGAGCAGGGCCGCCAGCACGGACAGGCTCTGGAACGCGCGGCGGCGTCGCTATGGCGCTCGTGGCTGCGCGGCTTGGAGCGGTGAGAGGCGCCGTCTCCCGAGCCCGATGACCTCCCGCGGATATCAGGACCACCTCGGGGAAACCAACCCGCCTCCCGCGCGCCTGAATAGCCGCTGAATGTTGCGCGGCCTCTTCCATGTGCTCGTTACGCGCGAGTTACGATTTCCAACTTGCGGATGAAAATATCTCATCCTTTGGAGTGATGCAGTTCGCTTGCTTGTGGCGCAGCATTTGGTACCGTACATCAGGCAGCGCCGCGGATGCCGGCGGCGCGAACCAGGGGATGTGAGGCAACCGGCGGCGAACCGGAGCAGGAGGACTATCGTGACCAGACATTTTCTGCTTGTATCGGATTTCGATCAGACCCTCAGCTTCCATGACTCGGGCCACGTGCTGGCGGAGCTTCTCGGCGTTGGTGACTTCGAGCGCAAGGTCGCGGGCCTCGCCGGCACCAACCTGGTGCAGCAGGGCGGCGAGCTCGCGTATCTCATCCGACACGACCCCGACTTCCGCGGCGTCAGGCGTGAGCATCTGTTGGAGGCAGGGCGTCGCGTGCATCTGAAGGGCGCGCTGGCGGCGCTGGTGAAGGCTCTCGAGGGAGCCGTCGCCGGCTGCCGTTTCTCGTTCTTCGTGGCCTCGGCGGCGCCTCGGGAAGTGGTGGTGTCGGCGCTCGAGGGCATCGTGCCTCCCGAGCATATCTACGGGACGGAGCTCGAGTATGACACCGCTTCCGGCGAAGTCAGCGCCATCGCCCGCGTCGTGGCCGGCTACGGAAAGGTCGCTGTGATCGACGAGCTCAGCCGTGAAACTGGAGTGCCCTCGGACCGGATCATCTACGTGGGGGACGGGAGCTCGGACGTTCACGTCATGCTTCACGTCAACAACGGGGAGGGCTTTACGATCGCGGTATCGGAGAACCGACAGCTCGCGCGGATCGCTCGCTGCACCGTCCTCAGCGATAACGCCTGCAGTGTTCTCATTCCGGTTCTCGATCAGGTGCTGGGCGTCCGCACGCCGGAGATCCGCCGCTTCCTCGAGTCCCACGGGCTCGCACTCGATGGTTGGGAGAGAGCGCGGACCGACCGCGTGATGATTCGCGAAACGTCGCCTGAAGCGGCGGTGGCAGGTTGACCATGATGAGCCGGCACGCTGCCGACGCCCTCGGCTGGGTGGCCACCGCGGTGTTCGTCGGGTCGTATTTCTTCAGGCGGGCCGCCGTACTGCGCAGCACTCAGATGCTCGGCTCGGCGCTGTGGATCCTCTATGGTGTACTGATCGCCGCAAGACCGGTGATCGCCGCCAATGTGCTGGTCTTCGCCGCCGCGGCGTGGACGCTGCTGCGGCAGCCCTCGATTACGCCGATGACCCGTGACAATCAGCCCGGCCAGGTCGGACTGAACTGAATTGTCAGGCGTGTGACCGGGAGCGCAACGGTTCCCGGTTCGCTAAATTTGACGATTTCTATCATAAATGCGGGTTCCATCCGCTACATGCGACGAGTTGAACAACTCGCCGATCGTCATGCCGCTGTCAGCACGCATCTACCGATACGCAGCGATTTTGGAGACTAGAGCTTTCTCCTCACCTTGATAATCATGCGGGCGAATGTTGTTGAGCTCGAATTCATCGCCGTAAGCCATCGCAAGCCGGTGATCGAGTCCATCGAGCAGTGACGGCACTGCGAGCTGAAGCAGGGCGAGCGCTTCCCGATTGCCCGCCAACGTTGTGTACTGTGCCGAGCTCGCCGGCTCTCCGTTCGCTCCTCCCGAATCAGGGGTCCGCTTACTGGAAAGGTGTGCCGGGAAGCCTGCGTGAGGCGCCGTGAAGCCAGGGGGCTTGGCGCCCCGTGTCCGGGCGCGGCTCGAAGTGCCATGAAGTTCTTCGAGAAGGAAGAACACACCTATCGGATCAAGAAGGCGCTGCGCGAGCAGGTGGTCTTCGCCCCGCAGAATCTGCTGAACGATCCGCCGTTCTCGCGCCTGGACGTCGTGACCTGCCGCAATCTTCTCATCTACCTCGAGCCCGAGGCCCAGCGGCGCGTACTCACGCTGCTGCACTTCGCGCTGCGTGAGGGAGGGTATCTGTTCCTCGGCAATGCCGAGACGCTCGGCTACGCGGACACCCTCTTCGAGGTGGTGAGCAAGCGCTGGCGCATCTACCGCCGCACCGGCCCAGCACAACGCTTCGCGGAGCTGCCGGCGCTCGCTGCGCGCATGCCCGAGGTCCGTCCCGCCGCGCGCGCGGCGGCTGCGCCGATCGTGCGACCTTCCACGACAACTTTGATTCAGGCGGCGTTGCTTGAAGAGCTTCCACCAACCGCCGTGGTCGATGCCAACGAGCGCATCATCTATTTCCAAGGCGATACCGCGCCGTTCCTGCAGCACCCCTCGGGCGAGGCCACGCAAAACCTGCTGGAGCTGGTGCGCGTCGCGTTTCGGCCGGCCGCGCGCAGCGCCTTGCGTCAGGCTGTCGCGGAGAAGCGTCCGATCACGGTGGAGACCGAGTCGGGGGACGACGGCAGCCACGTCGCAATCACCGCCGCGCCGTTGAAGCATCGCCATCCCACCCAGCATTTCCGGGTGAGCTTCCAGCGCATGTTGGTGCAGGCTTCGGCAAAGGAGGCGGCGGCTTCAGAATATTCGGCGCCGGGGATTGCCGTGGGGGGTATGAGCCCGCGGGGAGACCCGCTCCTCGAGGAGGAGCTGCGCCAGGTGCGAGCCGAGCTGCAAGCGAGCGTGGAAGCCTTCGAGGCCTCGACCGAGGAGCTCAAAGCCTCGAACGAGGAGGTCACCTCGGTCAACGAGGAGCTCCAAAGCGCGAACGAAGAGCTCGAGACCGGCAAGGAGGAGCTGGACCTGCTCGATGTCTCGCGCATGGCGAGCGGTCAGCTGCGTCTGACGCCACGCGACACGCCATTGGCGCCCGCCGTGGAGGCCGCGATCGAGGCAGTACGACCCGCTGCCGAGAATCGCAAGATTGCACTCCAGAGCGAGCTCCGCGTCGAGGTGGGGAGCGTCCATGTGGATCCTGAGTCTTTGATCGATTCCGCCAGGGGGACGCTGGCGCCGCGCGCCGCTTTGGGGGATTGGGCCTCGGGCTCGCGATCGCCAAGCAGCTGGTCGAGCTGCACGGGGGTACGATCACAGCGCACAGCAACGGAGAGGGGCGCGGGGCCACGTTTACCGTTTACCTGCCGCTCGAGAGGCGCTACCCCGCCCCGCAACAAGCCGAGCCGGCCATCGCTCGGCGCGAAGCCGGTGAGTTGACCGGACTCGATGTGCTGCTGGTCGAGGATGAGTCGATGGCTCGCGAGGCGAGCGAGCGGCTCCTCGAGCAGTACGGGGCGCACGTGCGGGCGGTGAGCTCGGCGGCGAGTGCGCGCGAGGCCTTCGAGATTCGCCGCCCGGATGTGATCGTGGCGGATATCGGGATGCCGGACGAAGACGGTTACGCGCTTATCAAACATCTGCGTCGCATCGAGCAGGAGCGGCACAAGGGGCGCCCGACGCTCCTTTCGAATCAATAGCTTATCTAAATTTTAAAGCGCCAGAGACTTGTCCTCATTCGGCATCTTAGACTTGTCCTAGAACAACATCTAAAACTTGATATAATGTGACATTAAAAACTTGAGATTGTACAGTGGCTGCCTCCCACGAAAAACTAGCCGAATCCCTGGCGGCGCTCGCGAAGCTCCAGACGGGCGGCAAGCGAGTATTCAGATCCGACGAGCTCTCGCGCACCCATCGCGAGCGACTGCTCCGCGCGGGCTTCCTGCGGCAAGCGGTGAGGGGCTGGCTGATCGCCTCGAGCCCAGACACCGTCCCAGGTGACAGTACCCCCTGGTTTGCCTCGTTCTGGGAATTCTGCGCCCGCTATTGCGAGGAGCGATTCGCTGCCGACTGGCATCTGTCTGCCGAGCAATCGCTGCTCCTGCAGGCTGAGAACACTGTCACTCCTCCTCAAGTCATCATCTACAGCCCCAAAGGATCCAACAACTCGACGAGTCTTCTCTTTGGGACCTCGTTCTATGACTTGAAGGAGAGCCGTCCTCCAGCTCCAGAAGATCTGATCGTGAGAGACGGACTGCGGCTGTTCGCGCTCGAAGCGGCGCTCGTCAAAGTGCCCGAGGCCTTCTATGCCGCAAAACCCATCGAAGCACGAGTCGCACTGGCCTCGATACGCGAGCCCTCCGGCTTGCTCCGCCGACTCCTCGAAGGCGGTAACTCCATCGTTGCCGGCAGGCTCGTCGGCGCCTTTCGACGTGTCGGTCGCGCCGATGTCGCAGCGGAAATCGGCACCACCATGACTGGTGCCGGCTACGCCGTACGTGAAACGGATCCCTTTGTTTCGGATCACGAGTTCGGCAAGCTGCCCCCAGCAGTCGCGCCGATCGTGGGCCGCATCCACGGCATGTGGGAAGCAATGCGCGGCACGGTGCTGCGAGCCTTCCCGGATGCGCCGGGACCTCCTTCGGATCGTCAGGCCTACCTTCACTTCGTCGACGAGATCTATCAGACCGACGCCTACCACTCGCTGTCGATCGAGGGGTATCAAGTCACAACTGCGCTGATCGAGCGCGTTCGCTCGGGGGACTGGAACCCGCAATCGAATGAGGCGGATCGTCAGAATCGCGATGCTCTGGCGGCTCGGGGTTACTGGCAAGCGTTTCAGGCAGTCAAGCGCAGTGTGGAAGAGGTCATAGGCGGCGCCAGCGCGGGCAGAGTGGTTCGATCCGCCCACCGCGACTGGTACCGTGAATTGTTCCAACCGTCGGTTGCCGCGGGAATCATTCCCGCAGCGGCGCTCGCAGGCTATCGCAACGATTTCGTATTCCTGCGCACATCGCGCTATGTGCCGCCACGCTGGGAAGCCGTCCGTGATGCGATGCCGGCACTCTTTGACCTTCTTGAATCGGAAACGGAGCCGGCCGTTCGAGCCGTCCTCGGCCACCGGCTCTTCGGCTACATTCACCCGTATATGGACGGCAATGGACGAATGGCTCGTTTTCTGATGAACACCATGTTGGCCTCGGGCGGATACCCTTGGACGATCGTGCGCGTTGAGGATCGGGTCCGCTACCTGCGGGCGTTGGACAGTGCGAGTATCGATCTCGACATCGAGCCGTTTGCGTCCTTGCTCGCCGAGCGCGTCGAGGAGTCCGTCAAGAACATGTGTGCTTTCGGGCACATAGGTTACGGAATATTCCGACCGGTATAGAACGTTACCGATGTGATCGGCACGTACCATTCACGCATTCGGTTCTTCATGGCACAGCTTGGCCCACATCAGGCGTAGCGATGGACGATCCGGGGCGCGGGCAGCGGGTAGGTCTGAAACCAGCCGCAGGAACTGCTCCCACGTGACGTAGCTCTTCCACGAACGCCGCGACACCCATTTGCGCCACAGTCGCCGGGTCTGATCGGCGAGATCACCCCGCCTTGAGGAGTACCGCTGCCCGGATAGGACAGTCGTCCCTGCTCCAGCACACCCGCTTTCAGCCACTTGTCGATCATCCTTCTTACTACGCCGTCCGTGACCCGTCTGGCAAGCAACTCGCGCAGCTTGGCGTGATCGATGCTGTCGAAGTACTTTCGTTGACACGCTCTCAGGCTTCAAGGCGCCCTCGGTGTTTCTCAAAAGCGATTCTGTACCACGGTGCCCCGCTTCCCTCGACCGGGTCCATGTGAGCCACGTTCCCCGGCGTCCTCAGTACTATCAGGGTACTACGACTTCCTGCGCCGAATGCGGAGGTGCTTATTGATTCGCCCCTCCGTCCCGACCGACTCTCTCCCGGTTCGCTCCCGTGCGCCGGAGAGCACCGCAGGGCCTGGTCCCGCTCAAGCAGTACGTTGCCGCACCGCCTGCAAGGCTCGCGGCCGGTGGCTAGCCCTTGCCGGGAGGGAGTCGAACCCTCTGGATTCCATCGAAAGGTTTCCATCCGCTACATCGGATTTCCTCCTATCCCAGGCTTGACCTGGCGCTACCACAAAAGTCCCACACACCAAACTCTTCATTTTGCGCCTGTATCCACTAACTTTCCGGACCTGCAGTTGAAGAACGCCATACGACCGGTACATCCGAGATCACCTCGCAATGCTTTCCGTGAGCCCGAGAGAGCCTTGGCGAGTGTTTGCACCGAGGTGCTTCCCGCCGAGATGACCCGAGCTCCGTCCCTTTTACATATCCATTCCGCCCATTCCGCCGCCGCCCATGCCGCCATGGGCATGCTCTTCGTCCTTCGGAGCCTCGGCAACCATCACCTCGGTCGTGAGCAACAGGCCCGCGACGGATGCCGCATTCTGCAGCGCAAGCCGCGTAACCTTCGTCGGATCGAGAATGCCCTCTTCTAGCATGTCGCCGAACTCACCGGTCGCCGCGTTGTAGCCGTAGGCACCCTTGCCGGCTTTCACCTGGTTCAGGACGACCGCCGCATCCTCGCCGGCATTCTCAACGATATTCCGCAGGGGCTCTTCGATCGAGCGAGCGAGAATACGGATGCCGACCGTCTGATCCTCATTGGCACCCTCCAGCTTCTCGAGCGCCTTGAGGGCGCGGATCAGGGCGACACCGCCGCCCGGTACCACGCCTTCCTCGATGGCCGCACGGGTTGCGTGCAGGGCGTCCTCCACGCGTGCCTTCTTCTCCTTCATCTCAATTTCGGTGGCGGCACCGACTTTGATCAGTGCGACACCGCCGGAGAGCTTCGCCACGCGCTCCTGGAGCTTCTCCTTGTCGTAGTCGCTGGTCGCTTCCTCGGCCTGCTGGCGGATCGACGCGATGCGGGCCTTGATGTCCGTGGCCTTGCCGGCTCCGTCGATGATGGTCGTGGTCTCCTTCTCGACCACAACCTTCTTCGCGTCGCCCAGATCGTTCACGGTAACCTTCTCGAGCGACAGGCCAACCTCTTCAGAGATCACGGTGCCGCCGGTCAAGGTCGCGATGTCCTGCAGCATCGCCTTGCGACGATCGCCGAAGCCCGGGCTCTTCACTGCTGCAACCTTGAGGATGCCGCGGATGTTGTTGACGACCAGCGTCGCGAGCGCCTCGCCCTCGACGTCCTCAGCCACCACGATCAGCGGACGGCCCGCCTTCGCGACCGCCTCCAGGAGCGGGAGCATCTCGCGGATATTCGAGATCTTCTTATCGCAGAGGAGAATCAACGGCTTCTCGAACTCGGCCGTCTGACTCTGCTGCTGGTTGATGAAATATGGGGAAAGGTAGCCGCGATCGAACTGCATGCCATCGACCACCTCGAGTTCATTGTCAAGTCCTTGGCCCTCTTCGACGGTGATCACACCTTCCTTGCCGACTTTCTCCATTGCGTCGGCAATGGTCTTGCCGATGGACTCATCAGAATTCGCAGAGATCGTGCCGACCTGTGCGATGGCCTTGGGGTCCTTACAGGGTTTTGAGAGGCGCTTCAACTCGTCCGTCGTGACGAGCACGGCCTTGTCGATGCCGCGTTTGATGTCCATCGGGTTGCGACCGGCGGCGACGGCCTTCAGGCCCTCGCGGATGATCGCCTGGGCAAGCACCGTCGCCGTCGTCGTACCGTCGCCGGCTTCGTCCGAGGTGTTGGAAGCGACTTCCTTCAGCATCTGCGCGCCCATGTTCTCGAATTTGTCCTTGAGCTCGATCTCCTTCGCAACCGAAACACCGTCCTTCGTGATGGTCGGGGCGCCGTAGCTCTTCTCCAGCACAGCGTTGCGGCCCTTCGGGCCGAGTGTCGCCTTCACTGCATTGGCAAGGACGTTGGCGCCCTTGAACATGCGTTGGCGCGCGTCGTCGCTGAATCGTACTTCTTTTGCTGCCATTGTCGTGTCCTTCGGGTGAGTTAATTCGACTCGATGACGGCCATGACGTCTTCTTCACGCATGACCACGAGCTCTTCGCCGTCCACCTTCACTTCGGTGCCGTTGTACTTGCCGAAGAGAATCTTGTCGCCGACCTTGATGTCGCAGGGCGTCACTTTTCCGTTCTCGAGGATCTTGCCCTTGCCGACCGCTACTATCTTGCCTTGGATGGGTTTTTCGGCCGCCGTATCGGGAATCACGATGCCGCCAGGCGAGGTACGATCCTCTTCCAGGCGCTTCACGATGACGCGGTCATGAAGAGGACGAATCTTCATAACTGCACGCTCCTTTTGATTCAGTATGTATTCTTCAACTTCAATGGTGACTTAAGACCGGATTTCAAGGGCGCGTGCCCAAAAAAGCTGAGGACCGGGCGCCCTCGCGGCGATTATGCCGCTTTGTCGCCTAGCGAACAGACGGCGCCGGCGGATACTTGTAGTTTTACGTCGCCTTGCCGGGAACTCTGCTCGTGGCGAGTCAGAGAGCACCTCACCTGGACCCCGCTGCGATGACGTCAAGTTGCTCACGGGAGCAGGCGGAAAGCAATCAACCGCCGAACCCTCTCGCCGCGCTTGTCGCGAACCAGGTTTCATGAAAGAGACGCCTCTTTACCCGAAGGTGACGTGCTCCTCTTGCCTTCTGTGGTTGGTGCATGTTCCTGCCGGCCGCAGGCTGCCGTCATCCTATTGGAAGTATTGCTGCCCGAGCGGTTCGTGACCTCATGAAACGTCTCATTGTCTTTGACCTGGACGGCACGCTGGCCGAAAGCAAATCATCCATCGATGGCGAGATGGCGAGACTCTGCTCGACTCTCTGCTTGCCGTTGTCAAGGTGAGTGTCATATCCGGCGGTGCGTGGCCGCAATTCGAGAAGCAGGTGGTGGCCCCTCTTCGCCACGACGAATGGCTGAGGAATCTTTCGCTTCTCCCCACCTGCGGAACGAAGTTCTACCGCTATTGTGGCAGTTGGGAGCGGCTTTATTCTGAAGATTTCACTGCGACGGAAAGCAGCACGATCGTCGATTCCTTGCGGCAGGCAATTGCGTCAGCGAACTGCGGAGTTGAAAAAATCTGGGGCGAGGTGATTGAGGACCGGGGGAGCCAGATCACGTTCTCCGCCCTCGGGCAGCAGGCTCCCCTCGAGGAGAAGAAGAAATGGGATCCTGACTTCATCAAACGAAAGAGGATCACGACAGCTCTTGCTACGCTGATTCCTGAGTTCTCCGTGCGCATGGGTGGTGCGACGTCCGTCGATGTCACCAAGCACGGTATCGACAAGGGCTACGGAATTCGAAAACTCCGGGACATCCTCCATATACCGATTGACGACATGATTTTCATAGGAGACGCGGTATTTCCAGGCGGCAATGATTATCCGGCGAAAGAGGCCGGCGCGCTCTCGATCGAAATCAAAGACCCTCATGAGACGAAGCGGGTGATCGAGGCCATCCTGGGTTGTCTGGGGACAGGGCGTTGAGCGGCTTTCAACTGCAACGCCTGGGCGAGGTCATGGAGCCGCAGCCCGGCAATCCGCCGGAGATCGAAGGGGTGCTGAATCCGGCCGCCGCACGCGGTCCGGATGGTAACCTTTTATCTCTTCCCAAGGCTTGTCGCGCGGGGAAATTATTCGCGCATCGGCATTGCCCGCGTGATCTTCAATCAGGCGGGCAACCCGTGTGGCGTCGAGCGGCTCGGCATTGCGCTCGAGCCCGAGCCGGATTACGAACTGCGATCTGACGGGGGTGGTGGCTGCGAGGATCCGCGCATCACGTTCGTGGAACCGCTCCAGCGTTAGTTGATGACTTATGCCGCGCTTTCGTCCATGGGCCCACGGATCGCGTTTGCCATTTCAGACGATTTGTTCCACTGGACGAGACTCGGACTGGCGGCCTTTGCGGATCTCCGATTCGGCCTTCTCCCAGTTCCTGACTGCCGCACCGTCTTTGCGGCCTCCCTCCTCGTAGAGCTCATAAGCCCGCTTCGCGATTTGCCCGGACAGATCAGCTGCTGTCCGGTCCTTGGCCTCGGGCCTGGGCGTTGCTTCTGGTTTTGATTCCGTCACGGCCTGCGGTTTCCGCTCTGCCTCGGTTTCGGCTTTAGCTGGTTTGGTGCCGGCCTTGGCTTCGTGCGGCGCCTCGCGCTTCGCGTTTGCTTTGGCTCCGGCCGGATCGAAGAGCCGGTACGCGAGCAGTTTCACCGGATCAGTCAGGAAGAACCAGGCGAGGGCATAGCCCCAGACGAACGCCGCCCAGCGCCAGCCTATCGGGGTCACCAGCACCCCGAACACCGCGATCGCCGTTGCCAGCATCTGTGTGCCGAGCACGGCCATCCATAGCATCCGCGCGGGTCGGATGGACCAGAACGGGCCACGTGTGCGCGTCTGGAAAATCGTCAGATGCCCGGCGACCGACAGCATCAGGTACATCATCGTCTGGATATGCGGATGGTCGAGGTGAAACACGCGGTCGGTGAGGAAAAACAGCCCAAACGCGGCGATGGGGCCGACGATCCCCAGCACCGTCGCGATCCCGAGCACCAGACGCATGTTCCACGCTTCAGGCGCATTCTTGTAATGAACGTTGTCGTAGGCAATGGAGAGGATGGCACCGTCGTTGAGCAGCGCCAACATCACGATCATCACGGCCGTCAACGGATAGAAATTGAACACCAGGATCGCTGTCGTCATGAACAGCAGCACCCGCAGCGTCTCGGCGATTCGGTAGATCGCGTAGCTGTTCATGCGCTGGAAGATCTTGCGGCTCTCCTTGATCGCATCGATGATCACCGACAGTCCCGGCGTCGTCAGCACGATGGAAGCCGCCGCGCGCGCCGCATCGGTCGCGTCCGAGACAGCAATACCGCAGTCGGCCTTCTTCAGCGCCGGGGCATCATTCACCCCGTCGCCCGTCATGCCGACCATGTGCCCGTGCTTTTGCAGGACGTCCACGATGTGGAACTTGTGCTCGGGGAACACCTGGGCGAAGCCGTCAGCCTTCTCGATCGACTCGGCCACCTCTGCGCTCTCTTGCGTCTTCGCATCTCCGAGGCTCGACGCATCGAGGATATTGGTCCCCATGCCGAGCTTTTTGGCGGTCTCCTTGGCAATGGCCAGGGCATCGCCGGTGACCATCTTGATCTTGACGCCCATCGTCAGTGCGGTGGCGATGGTCGACTTGGCATCCTCGCGGGGTGAATCGAACAGGGGCAACACGCCGACGAACTGCCATGGGCCTTCGCCCTCGGCCCGCGCCACACCCAGCGCGCGAAAGCCGCGCGCCGCAAAGTCGTCCACGGCTTTGTCGACCGCGCTTTTCACCTCGCTGACATTGGCCGACAGCTGCAGGATCACCTGCGGCGCGCCCTTCGCCACCTTGATGGTCTGACCGTCCTTGCCCTTGACGCTCGCCTCGGTGCGCTTGTGCACCGGATCGAAGGGCTGGAAGTGCAGGACTTGATAGCCCTTCAGGTCCTGGTCATTCTTGACGCCGGCCAATACGGCCAGATCGATGGTGTCGTTATTGTCCGCACGCGAGGCGAGCGCGCCATCGAGGATGACTTGCTCGGCCGAGACATTGGCGACGCAGAATGGATCGCCCAGCGTCAGCTTGTTCTGGGTCAGCGTGCCGGTCTTGTCCGCACACAGCACGTCCACGCCCGCCAATTCCTCGATGGCCACCAGCTTGCTGACGATCGCCTTCTTCTTGGCGAGGAGTCGCGCACCAACCGCCATGGTCACCGACAGCACCGTCGGCATCGCCACCGGAATCGCCGCCACCGTCAGCACCAGGGCGAATTGCAGCGTGGTGAGAATCGGATCACCACGGACGATCGCGACGGTAATGATGGCCGCCACCAGGACGCCGGCGAGCATGATCAGGTAATTGCCGATCTTCAGCACCGCTTTTTGAAAATGACTGACGGTGTGCGCTTCCTGCACGAGCTGCGCCGTTTTGCCGAAATAGGTATTGCCGCCCGTGGCATAGACCAGCGCACCGATCTCGCCGCGGCGGATGATCGAGCCGGAGAACACCGCCTCGCCCGATTGGCGCGTGGCGGGCAGAGACTCCCCGGTCAGCGCGGACTGATCCACCTCGACGGAGTCGCCATCCACAAGGCGCGCGTCCGCCGGCACGATGTCGCCGAGGCGCATGCGGATGACGTCGCCCGGCACCAGCTCGCGAGCCGGTGGATTGACCCACTTTCCATCCCGCCGCACCCGCGCCTTGATCGCGAGTTTCGCCTTCAGCGCCGCGATCGCGTTGCCGGCTTGGCGTTCCTCCCAGAATCCGACCATGGCATTGGCCAGGAGCAGTAGAAAGATGATGCCGAAGTCGGGCCAGTGACGGACCACGGCCGACAGGATCACCGCCGCCTCGATCATCCAGGGTATGGGACCCCAGAAATAGGAGAGGAATTTCAGCAGTGGGTTGGTCTTTTTCTCCTCCAATTCGTTGGGCCCGTATTGAGTCAGCCGCTTTGCCGCCTCCGCCTGTGTCAGCCCGTTCGGCGATGAGCCCAGCCGCTTCTCGAGCTGCGGCATCGGCAGCGTTTTCAGCTCGTCCTTTGCCGCGGGCTTCGGCGCCGATGCTTTGGGCTGAGTGCTGGGTGATGTCATGACGGGTAACCTCATTTACGCGGCTGACTTCTCCCGGCGCGGGGACGCCGTATTTTGTTCGGGCAGGTTCCACTTCCAGTTGCGGACTTCCGGCAGATCCTGGCCGTGCCGGTCGATATACTGCTTGTGCTCGATCAGCTTGTCCCGCATGCGTTGCTTCAGATAGGCGCCCTTGGTCCCCAGCTCCGGCAGTCGATCGATCACATCGATCACCAAGTGAAAGCGGTCGAGGTCATTCTGCACCCTCATGTCGAAGGCGGTCGTGATCGTGCCCTCCTCCTTGTAGCCGCGGACGTGCAGGTTCTGGTTGGCGCGGCGGTAAGTCAGGCGGTGCACCAGCCAGGGGTAGCCGTGAAAGCCGAAGACGATGTGCTTGTCGCGGGTGAAGAGCGAGTCGTAATCCCAGTCGTTGAGCCCATGCGGATGCTCGGCGCTGGACTGCAGCTTCATGAGGTCCACCACGTTGACCACCCGGATTTTGAGGTCCGCAAGATGCTCGCGCAGGATGGACACCGCGGCCAGGATCTCGAGTGTCGGCGTATCGCCGCAGCAGGCCATCACCACATCCGGCTCGCTGCCCTGGTCGTTGCTGGCCCACTGCCAGATACCGATGCCTTCGGTGCAGTGCACGACCGCCGCCTCGATGGTCAGCCACTGCGGCAACGCGTGCTTCCCGGCAACCACGACGTTCACGTAGTGCCGGCTGCGCAGGCAGTGATCGAACACCGAGAGCAGACAGTTGGCGTCCGGCGGCAGGTAGACGCGCACGATGTCGGCCTTCTTGTTGATGACATGGTCGAGGAAGCCCGGATCCTGGTGCGTGAAGCCGTTGTGATCCTGCTGCCAGACGTGAGAGGCCAGCAGATAGTTCAGCGAGGCGATCTTGCGCCGCCACGGCAGCTCCGAGGTGACTTTCAGCCACTTGGCGTGCTGGCTGAACATCGAGTCGACGATGCGGATGAAAGCCTCGTAGCTGTTGAAGAGGCCGTGCCGTCCGGTGAGCAGGTACCCTTCCAGCCAGCCCTCGCACTGATGCTCGCTGAGCATGGAATCCACTACGCGCCCGCCGGGGGCGAGAAATTCGTCGTTTCCGACCTCACGGGCGTCCCACTGGCGGTTCGTGACCTCGAACACCGCGCCCAGGAGATTCGAGAGCGTCTCATCGGGACCGAAGATGCGGAAATTGCGCTGCTCACCGTTGAGCTTGACCACGTCGCGCAGGAACTGGCCGAGCACGAGCGTATCCTGCGCGTCGACGGCGCCCGGTGACGGCACAGTCACGGCGTGGGTGCGAAAGTCCGGCATGCGCAGGTCGCGCAGCAGAGCACCGCCATTGGCGTGGGGATTGGCACCCATGCGCCGCTCGCCTTTGGGCACCAGCTCGGCGAGCTCCGGCCTCAGCCGGCCCTGCTCATCGAACAGCTCCTCGGGCTTGTAGCTCTTCATCCAGGCCTCGAGCTGTTGGACGTGCTCGGGATGCTCCGCATCCACCAGCAGCGGCACTTGGTGTGCCCGGAATGTGCCCTCCACCGGCAGCCCATCGACCACCTTGGGCCCTGTCCAGCCCTTCGGCGAGCGCAGCACGATCATCGGCCAGCGAGCTCGAGGCATGCCGGCCCGGCCGCGCGCCTGGGCTTGGATGCTCCGGATATCCTCGATCACCTTGTCCAAGGCGCCGGCCATCAACTGGTGCACCGTCCGTGGGTCATCGCCCTCGACGAAATAAGGAATCCACCCGCAGCCGCGGATGAACTGCTCCAGCTCCTCGTGCTCGATGCGGGCAAGCACCGTGGGGTTGCTGATCTTGTAGCCGTTCAAGTGCAGGATCGGCAGCACGGCGCCGTCGGTCACGGGGTTGAGCAGCTTGGTCGACTGCCATGCGGTCGCCAGGGGTCCGGTCTCCGCCTCCCCGTCGCCGACCACGCAGGCCACGATCAGATCGGGATTGTCGAACACCGCTCCGAACGCGTGGCTGAGCGAGTAGCCGAGCTCCCCGCCCTCGTGAATCGATCCCGGTGTGGTCGGCGCTACATGGCTGGAGATGCCACCGGGAAACGAGAATTGCTTGAACAGCTTCTTCAGCCCCGCTTCGTCCTGAGTGATATCCGGATACACCTCGCTCCAGGTTCCCTCGAGATACACATTGCCCACGATCGCCGGCCCGCCGTGCCCGGGACCGGCGATGTAGAACATGTCGAGGTCATACTTCTTGATGACCCGATTCAGATGCACGTAGATGAAGTTCTGGCCGGGTGTCGTGCCCCAGTGCCCCACCACCAGCGGCTTCACGTGCGAGAGCTTGAGTGGCTCTTTCAGCAGCGGATTGTCGTAGAGATAGATCTGACCGACCGACAGGTAATTGGCGGCACGCCAATAGGCGTCCATCCCGTGCAGCAGTTCGGGCGGGAGGGTGTTGGCTGTCATGAGAAGGTCTCCGGGTATTCCAGCGCCGGCAGTTGCGCCAAGCGGCGCCAGTGGCTTGGTGCACCGCTGAAGGGCGCGCGGTTAAAATAATCTCGCCAATGGCTACGCGCGTCAGGGTGTGCGGTTGATTAGACTCCGGACCGGCAGTCCGCTCCATAGGTAGAAGCCGAAGTTCCTCCAATTTCCGGCGATCAAGGCCGCACGTTGTCCTCGCTTCAGGCCCCGTGGTGGGGCATCTCGCAGCGCCGCGACTCCAGCAAGCGCGGCGGCGATTCGTTGGTCGCTGATACTGTGCCCCGTGCACGCTGCGCGTCGGTGCGTTACCGCGCAGAGGCAATGCTTCAGCGTCACCGGTTCTTTCGAGCCTACCGCGCAGCGCCACGAGGGCCCTCGCTTACCAACTCTCCAATGTACGCTGCCGAACAGACGGCTGCGCGGGGTGTCCCCTCAAATGCATTCGGAGAGCATTTGCCGCTCAAAATGTATGTCGTGCCGAAAACCATAGTTCTGATCCAGAATGACCGCCGAGACGCCCATTTCGTTCGCGAGGCGCTCATCCGCTCGAGCGATGACGCCTTCCAGGTCGAATGGGTGAGGCTCTGCGCCGAGGGCCTGCAGCGCCTCGCCGAGGAGGTCAAGCCGGGAGGGCAACCGGCGGATGCCATAGCGGCGGTGCTCGTAGACCTCTTCCTGCCTGACAGCCGCGGAATTGAGACCTTCGACCGCCTCTTTCGCCTCGCGCCCCACATTCCGATCCTGGTCCTCAGCGCTTCGCAGGACGAGGAAGTCGCGAAGCTCGCAGTTAAGCGCGGGGCACAGGACTATCTCCTGAAAGCGCGCCTGGACGGCTACCTATTGCCGAAAACGCTGCGCAGCATGGTTGAGCGTGCCGCGAACGCGGAGGCGCTGTTCGAGGAGAAAGAGCGCGCACAGGTCACCCTCAACTCCATCGGCGATGCCGTCATCAGCACCGACGTCGGCGGGCATGTGACCTATCTCAATGCCGCCGCCGAAAGTATGACCGGCTGGTCGCTCGAGGAGGCGGCAGGCCGTCCGCTCGAGGAGGTGTTCCGAATCGCCGACGCCACCACCCGCGAGACCGCGCAGAATCCCATGACGCTGGCCATTCTGGAAAACAAAACCGTAGGTCTAACGTCGAACTGCGTACTGATCCGGCGCGATGGCACCGAAGCCGCCATCGAAGACTCCGCCGCACCCATCCACGACCGCCGGGGACACGTGACCGGCGCCGTCATGGTGTTTCGTGACGTGAGCATGGCGCGGGCGCTGTCGCTCAAGATGGCCCATCTGGCGCGGCACGACAGCCTCACCGATTTGCCCAATAGAGTCCTGTTGAACGACCGGCTGACCCAGGCGCTGGCGCTGGCTCGCCGTCACCAAAAAAGGCTGGCGCTGCTATTCCTGGACCTGGATCGCTTCAAGGGCATCAACGATTCCCTCGGTCACGCCATCGGCGACCGTTTGCTGCAGTCGGTGGCAGAGCGGCTGCTCGCCTGCGTACGCAGCTCTGACACCGTCAGCCGCCAGGGAGGCGATGAATTCGTGATCCTGCTCTCCGAAGTGACTCAGCCGGCGGATGCGGCCGTCACCGCCGAGAAGATACTCCTCGCCCTGAGCATGCCGCATCGCATCGACCAGCAGGATCTGCATCTCGCCGCAAGCATCGGAGTCGTCACCTACCCCGATGACGGCACGGACGTCAAGACGCTGCTGAAGCATGCGGATCTGGCGATGTACCGCGCCAAGGACGGTGGGCGCAACACCTATCGGTTCTTCGAGCCGGACATGAACGGGTACACGGTCGATCGGCAATCCCTCGAAAGCGGATTGCACCGCGCCATCGAGCGCCACGAATTCGTGTTGCACTATCAGCCGATCATGAGCCTGGACTCGGGGGCGCTCATCGGCGTCGAGGCTCTCATCCGCTGGCGTCACCCGCAGCGCGGGCTCGTGCCTCCAGCACAGTTCGTGCCGATAGCGGAGGAATCCGGGTTCATCGCGGCGATCGGCCGGTGGGTTCTGCACGAAGCCTGCCGCCAATCGCGGGCGTGGCGGGCCGCAGGCCTGCCGCCGCTGCGCATCGCGATCAACATCTCTACGGTGGAATTGCGCGACAAGGGTTTCGTGGAAAGTGTCGGCGCCGTTCTCGAGGAGAATGGCCTCGTGCCGCGGGATCTGGAGCTCGAGCTGACCGAGACCTTCCTGATGCGCGATTCGAATTCGACCGCGGCGGTGCTTCGGTCCTTGAGCAACCTCGGCGTGCGTATCGCCCTCGATGACTTCGGCACGGGCTATTCGAGCTTGAGTCACCTGAAGCGCTTTCCGATCGACACCCTGAAGATCGATCAGTCGTTCGTGCACAATCTCGCGACGGATGCGGATGATGCCAGCATCGTCAGCGCCGTGATCGGCATGGGTAAAGGCCTGCAGATCCGGGTCGTTGCAGAAGGCGTGGAAACGCGGGAACAGCTTACCTTTCTCCGCAAGCAGGGCTGTCCCGAGGGTCAAGGCTACTACTTCAGCCGACCCGTGAGTGCCAGCGAATTCACCCTGCTGCTGCGGCACGGTGCAGCGGAATTCCCATCGACATGCGCGAACCTGTCGGCCCTCGGGCTGTCGAGCGGGTGATCAGCATGCTTACAGCGAATCGCTCAACCCATGCCGCGCCGGGCGGGCCTGGAAGCCCGGCGCGCTGGACGTCCAGCGCCAAGACCGGCGTGGGTACGGCGCTCGGCGACAAAAGCCGCGTCTGGTTCACGCTGAGCCACGGTATCTTCAATGAGATTTATTACCCCCGCATCGACCAGGCCTGTGTGCGCGACATGGGCTTGATCGTCACCGACGGAGCGGCACTTTTCTCCGAGGAGAAGCGCGACGCCGCCTCCGAAGTCCATTGGCTGGCCGACGGTGTGCCGGCGTTCGCAGTGGTCAATACCAGCCGCGACGGCCGCTACCGGACCGAGCAGCAGATCTTGACCGATCCGTATCGTGACACGGTCCTGCAACAGATCCGATTCATCGCACGACAAGGGGTGCTGTCCGATTATCGCCTGCATGTCCTGCTGGCGCCCCACCTCGGAAATCAGGGTGGCGACAATACTGCCTGGGTGGACGAGATCGAGGGAACGCCCCTGCTGTTGGCGCAGCGCGACGGCAGCGCCCTGGCGCTCGCCTGCTCGGCACCGTGGATCAAGCGCTCGGTCGGTTACGTCGGCACCTCCGACGGTTGGCGGGACCTGAAGGCGCACAAGCAGATGACCTGGGAATACACACGGGCCGAGAGCGGCAATGTGGCTCTGACCGGACAGATCGATCTGCTGAAGTCGCAGGGAGCCTTTGTACTGGCGCTGGGCTTCGGCAAGGATCCGCAAGCGGCAGCCCAAAACGCCATCGGCAGTCTGCGCGACGGTTTCGCCAAGGCGCGGCAGGACTATATCGCCGGCTGGCAGGATTGGACCAAGAGGCACTCATCTCCGAAGAGGCGAGCAGTCAGTCCGGGCGATCTTTCCGACGTCAGCCTCGCCGTTCTGCGCGTCCACGAGTCGAAATTTGCGCCCGGCGGTCTCATTGCGAGTCTCGCCATCCCGTGGGGGTTCAGCAAGGGTGACAACGATCTGGGCGGCTACCATCTCGTCTGGCCACGCGACATGGTGGAGGCGGCAGGCGGCTTGCTCGCTGCTGGAGCGCACCAGGACGTCCGCCGCGTGCTCGCTTATTTGCGAGCCACACAGCAGCCGGACGGCCACTGGTCGCAGAACATGTGGCTGGACGGCTCGCCCTACTGGAACGGAATCCAGATGGACGAGACGGCGTTGCCCATTCTGCTCCTGGACCTGGCCCGTCGCGAGCAGGCATTGAGCGAGGCGGATCAGGCCGGGTTTTGGCCCATGGTACGGCAGGCAGCCGGCTACCTGGTTCGTAACGGTCCGGTCAGTCCCCAGGATCGCTGGGAGGAGGATCCGGGCTATTCCCCGTTCACGGTCGCGGCGGAGATCGCCGCACTGCTGGCGGCCGCGGACCTCGCCGAGTTGAATCGCGAAGCGTCCATTGCAACGTATCTGCGTGAAATCGCCGATGTCTGGAGCACCTGCATTGAGCGCTGGATGTATGTGTCCGGCACGGACTGGTGTGGGAAGTTCGGCGTCGGCGGCTATTACGTTCGGATTGCCCCCGTGCGGACGGGGATGAGCGGATCGAGCTTGCAAAAGGCGGTGGACGTCAAGAACGTTCCGGCCGCCGAGGATACCCGGGTGGCGAGTCATCTGGTGAGCCCCGATGCCCTGGCCCTGGTGCGCTTTGGCATACGTGCGGCCAGTGACCCGCGCATTCGCAACACGGCAACCGTGATCGATGCGTTGCTCAAAGTCGAGATGCCGTCGGGCCCTACCTGGCACCGCTACAACGACGATGGCTATGGTGAACATGTGGATGGCGCGCCGTTTGATGGCACAGGACTCGGCCGCGGATGGCCCCTGCTCACCGGCGAGCGGGCACACTACGAGCTGGCGGCAGGTCGGATCGAGGACGCCAAGCGACTCCTGACGACGTTGGAATCCTTCGCCAACGAAGGCGGTCTGCTCCCGGAGCAAGTTTGGGACTCGCCCGATATGCCGGAGCGCGAGCTGCAGTTTGGCCGTCCGTCCGGATCAGCCATGCCGCTCGTGTGGGCGCACGCCGAGTACCTGAAGTTGCAACGCTCGCTGCGTGACGGGCGGCTCTTCGACTTGCCGCCGCAAACCGTGCAGCGTTACCTGATCGACAATATCATCTCTCCGCGCATGGTGTGGCGGTTCAACCATAAGATTCGCTCGCTGCCTGCCGGCAAAATCCTGCGCATCGAGACGCTGGCGCCCGCCCGTATTCACTGGAGCGCGGATGAATGGAGGAGCGTCGAGGATGTGTCGACACAGGATGTCGGTCTCGGCCTGCATACCACCGATCTGCCAACCGCAGAGCTTGCCGAGAGTACGCAGGTCAAGTTCACGTTCTACTGGCCCGAGGTCGATCGCTGGGAAGGCACGGACTTCATGGTTCGCATCGCCGCTCGGGGCGAGGGTAATGTCTTCAATCCTCCACGGGCAGGCGCACGGTAAACTCGCTTCCCCGTCCGGGTCCGGCGCTGAAGGCAGTTACGCTCCCCCTGTGTAGCTCGACGAGGGACCGGACCAATGCGAGACCGATGCCGAGCCCCGCTCCGCAGCGGGCTTGGGCTTCGTTTGCCTGTTTGAACAAGTCGAATATGTGCGGTAGAGCGTCTGCCGCGATGCCGCTCCCGGAGTCTCGCACATGCACGATGGCGTGACCGTCCTGGGTGTGCATCCGCACGGCCAGCTCGCCGCCCGGGTCGGTGTACTTGGAGGCGTTGCCGAGCAGGTTCACGAGCACCTGCTCCAGCCTGCCGGGGTCGCCTTGCAGCCACACCGGCGAGCCGGGCAAGGTGACGGTCAGGTGGTGATGGCGCAGGTGGATTTCCGGCTCGAGCGTCTCGATGGCGTCGCCCACGATGACGCGCAGATCGATGCGCTCGCGTTGCAACTGCATGCGGCCGGTAGTGATCCGCGAGACCTCCAGGATGTCCTCGACGAGACGCGTCATTCGCCGCGCCTGGCGCTCGATCAGCGCCTGCGCTCGCTGCCGCGCGGGGGCGTCACTCATCTCACTGCCGAGGAGGTAGACCGCGTGGCGAACCGATGAGAGAGGGCTGCGGAGCTCATGGGAGAGCGCCGCCAGAAACTCATCCTTACGGCGGTTGGCCGATGCGAGCTCCTCCACACGCAGCTGCATCTGACGCAATGCCCGGTGATGCCGCATGATGTCACTGCCCTTGGCGTTGGTAAGGAGAGCCTCATCCTCGGCGACGGATAGACTTGGACAGCTCAACGAAGCGAGCGGCGCCGCGAGAACGCGAGCGGGCGGTGCCCTGCCATTGATCGACAGCCGCATGCGGTTGATGACGGAGATCAAGGCGTGGCTCGCCCCCGCGACCGGGAGCTCACGGCCTGTCGCCGTGGGTTCCGCCAGCGGGCGGCCTGTCTCCGAGGCCCACGTGATCGGATTGCGCATGGGAGGTTCCGCGTTCAGATGAGTTGCAGTGGTCGGGAAGGCAGTAGTCGGTGGCGCTTGCGCAGACCGAGAACGCGCTCCCTGCAGGCATAAGCTCCGCCGATCCGGCGCGCGCTTCTGTGCGACGGCGAACATAATGTGCTGCTGGACCGAGCCGATCACCGCCATGTACGGCCGCTTTATAGCAACAGGGGCAGGAGGCCCCGAGCGTCCGTAAATTCACGTTATTCGCGCCCTTTCGCGTGCGTGGCGGCCATGTATGCGACGCTCCGGGCGCGCTGCTTCGGTGCGGCAGCGAACAGACCGGCACTCGGGCTGGCGGGACAATTCGCAGCTGGTCTGATGGGCTGGTGCCGCCGTGGTACGGCCACGCACCGCCACGGCACGCAAACAGACACCATGCGCCGCCTGAATATTCTGCATCGGACCTACTACAATTTCCGCAGCCTTGCCGATCATCGGATCGCGCGGGGATCCTCAAGCGGGAAATTCTGTGAGTAGGTGCAGATGACCGTCGGGATCACGCAGCAGTGCGTCGCGATCGGAGCGCCAGACGATGCGGGTTGCGGCCACGTCGTTCGCCTTCAACCGGCCGGCCGGGCGGCCGGCAGGACTGCGGTAGCTGAGCAGCTCCAGGTGCGGCGTGCCAATCTGCGGCCACAGGGGCACGACATCGACACGCACTTCATCCAGCCCATCGAGGGCGACCTGTGTTGGACCGTGGTTGAGCGTCGGCTCGCCGCCCCTGAGGCCCAGTGCCTCATAGAAACGCCGGCTCACGCCGACATCGGCAACGCTGATCGCAGAGTGATCGATGCCCGGCAGCCGCTGGAATGTCAGGCTGCTCGCGGCCTCGGGCGGAAATTGCACGAACTCGAGCGGGTGCCCCTCTGGATCGCGGAACTTGACGGCCGTCAGCCCTCCCGCCGATGCCGTGAGCGTCACTGGACCGCTGATGGAGATCGGGGTCGCGCCGTGCGCGCGGGCACGCTCCCACGCCGCCACCGCATCCCTCGTGACCAGTGCAAAGTGCTGGAAGCAGAGGTCCGCGGCGGTGGCATTCTGGGGATAGGGACGCCCCTGGTGATCGAAGGCCTCGAGCTCGATCCGCTGGTCGCCCAATTTCAGTGCGGTACGGGTACCTCGACCTGCCAATCCGAGAAGCGCCATGTCCGCGGGGGGCACCGGGAGCTCCTGTCCCGCAGAAAAGCCGATGGACTCGTAGAATCGCGCCAGCCGCTGTGGCATCGCGGTCGTGAGCCGAAACGCCGTGATTCCGGAAAGACGCGCGTTCAAGGTCGGACGCAACCGCGTACGTTGGTATAGATGGCCATCAGCGCATGCGATGCGCAGATGAACAGCCGGGACCGGTTCCGGCCGCCAAAGGTCAGATTGGAGACCGGCGAGGGCGTAATGATCTTGCCGAGCAGCTCGCCGTCCGGGCTGATGCAGTGGACGCCGTCCGCCGCGCTCGACCAGAGATTGCCCTGCTCGTCGGCGCGAAAGCCGTCGGCGAACCCGGGCACGACTTTGTGGAAAGGCGCGCCGGCGCTGAGACGGCTGTTGCCGTCCACATTGAAGCGGCGAATATACTGTCGCGGATCGGGATCGAACTGCCGCCCGCTCTCCGCGACGTAGAGGATGCTCTCGTCGGGCGAGAAAGCGAGGCCGTTGGGTCCCTCGAAATCATCCGCCGCAACCGCCAGGTCGCCGGTGTCGGCATCGAACCGATAGAGCGTTGGCGGCAGCTCCGCTCGCTGCTTGCCGCCCTCGTAATCGGTGTTGATGCCATAGTCCGGGTCACTGAACCAGATCGAGCCGTCGGACTTGCAGACGATGTCGTTGGGCGAATTGAGCCGTTTGCCTCGATAGTGGCTGACGAGCACCGTCACGGTGCCATCGAGCTCGGTGCGCGTAATGCAGCGTTCGCCATGCGAGCAGCCGATGAGGCGGCCCTGCCGGTCACGAGCATGACCGTTGGCGAAGCCGGAGGGCTTGCGAAACACTGAGACACCGCCCGTCTCGGTCCAGCGGAGGATGCGATCGTTGGGAAGGTCGCTGACATAGAGGCAGCCATGATCGGCGAACCATACCGGACCTTCGAGCCAGCGATAGCCTTCGCCCAGTGTCTCGAGCGGGGCGTTGGGCAGCACCATCGCCCGGAACCGCTCGTCGCAGATCACGATACCGTCCATCGCCGCCTCACTTGATGTGACAGGGTTCGCGCCTCGGATCGACGTGCAGCCGCACTGTCATCAACACGGCCGGCGCATCGCCGATCGTGCCGGAGCGGTGCCCTTTCCTGCCGTCCGTCTCGGCGCAGCCCTGATCTTCGCCGAGCGAGAATTCGCCCGGCCCCTGCTCGATGCGAGTGCCATCCATGCTCTCGATGAACCATCGGCCGGAGAGCACCACGATCCACTGCGGCGCCGGGTTCTCGTGCCATTCGCCCACCCACCCGACCGGCTGCACCGTGAAGACAACCGTGGAGGGGTGCGTGCCCTGCTCATCGTTCCATTGCGGATCGGCAGCACCGATGTGCTGCAACCGGTAGCCGGTCAGCCGGCATTGCCGCTGATGGCTCACGCCCTCCTCATCCACGTAGAGGTGCCAGTATGGAATCGAGGGCTTGGGTCCGGGGTCGCTCATCGTGGCTCCTTCACGGTCAAGTAGGGGTGGCTCGAGGCAAGCGGGTGGGTCAGGAAGGGCCTCAAGCCCGACCCGTTGGTGCCGACCAGGATCAGCAGGAAGCCCGCGCCCAGCGATAGATTCTTGAGAAAATCCCAGAACAGCGCGCGGCCCTTGCTGTCCCCCGCCGCCCAGAAGTCCGCCTGTGCCCAGAACCGCTTGTAAAGCACGGCCGTCGCCGCGCAATAGCCTGCGAGACCCAAGGCGCAGGCGCGGTCGGCGATTCCCGCGACCACCCCGAGCGACATGAATATCTCGATCGCCAACCCGCATATCAGCACCACGGCCGCAACGCGACGACGCGTGAACACCTCCTGCGCCTGCTTCACCGCGCCCTCGAAGCCGAGAATCTTGTCGAGCGCGCTGAAGGGCAGAAACAGCATCACCAGTCCGCAGCGGACGACGAGCTCGATGATGCTCGCGTTGCTCATTTGAGCCGCTCCATGATGCGGTCGGCGACGCGCAGGGCATTGGCGATGATGGTGAGCGTCGGGTTCACGGCACCGATCGCGGGGAAGAAGCTCGCATCGGCCAGATAGAGATTGTCGAGCTCGTGCGCCTTGCAGTCGAGATCGAGCACGGACGTCGCGGGATCGCGTCCGAAGCGCGCGGTACCGGCCTGGTGTGCCGTGCCTCCGAGCGGGATATTTTTGCCTAGATACAGTGAGCGCTCGAGCAGCACCGCTTTGCGGCCCGCGCGGCTCAGCACCTCTTTCAATTTGCGCTTGAGGTGGCTCAGCGCCTGCGGGTTGGTCTCGTGGAGATCGAGGTGCACCTTGCCGTCCCCGTAGTAAACCCGATTCTCCGGATGCGGCAGATCCTCGGCCTGGAGCCAGAAGTCCATCGAGCGACGCGCCATTACCTCGAAGGGCATGTCGGGCAGCCACTCGAGCCATTCGGGCAGAGATTCCGCCCGGATCTGTTCCGGGTGGGACTTGGCGCACATCTGCACGAGCCCAAGGGGGTGGTCCCAGTCATCCGCTCCGAAGTAGAAGTCGCTGAACGCGAGCGTCTTTTGAAAGACCGTGTCGTTGACCTCCGGCAGGATTGCCATCAGTACGCTCATGTTGTGGCGCATGTAATTGCGTCCCAGCTGACCGGATCCGTTCGCAAGCCCGTTCGGGTGCGCGTCGTTCGACGACCTCAGCAGCAGAAGAGCCGATGACAGCGCGCCGCAGGCCACCACCACGATGTCGGCCGAGTAGGCCTCCTCGCGGCCCTCGCGAGTGACGCGGACCGTATCCACCGTCCGCCCCGACGGATCGGTGTCCAGACGCGAGACATAGGCGCCGGTCAGCAGCGTCACGTTCGGATGCTTGGCCAGCATCGGATCGACGCATATCACCTGCGCGTCCGCCTTGCCGTTGAGCAGGCACGGGAACCCGTCGAAGAAGCTGCACCGCATGCAGACGCTCGTCGGCGCGGGCTTGCCGTTCCTCTCATCGAGAAGGATGCCGAGCGGCAGGTGGAATGGACTGAGCCCGGCATCCTGCAGATCCTTCGCCAACTCGCCAATCTTCGGTTCGTGGCTGACTGGAGCATGCGGATACGGCCCGCTCGCCCAGGGCTCCAGCGGATCCTCACCGCGCAGCCCGTGTACGTGGAACAGCCGCTCCGCTGCCGCATAGTAAGGCTCGAACACATCATATCCGACGGGCCACGCGGGCGAGACGCCGCCCGCATGCACGACCTCGGCGAAGTCGCGCTCGCGAAGGCGGAACAATGCCGCGCCATAGACCTTCGAGTTTCCGCCGACGTAGTAATGGAGCGCTGGCGAGAACGTCTCTCCCCGTGCGTTAGTCCAAGCCTCCTGGGCCTGGTAGTCACCATCGACGAAGACCGCCTGCGCGCTCCAGTTCTTCTCGCTGCGCTCGAGGTAATCGCCGCGCTCGAGAATCAGGATGCGCTTGCCGGTAGGGGCGAGGCGCTGGGCCAGCGAGGCGCCGCCCGGTCCGCTGCCGATGACGATGATGTCGTAACGATCCGCAGCCAAGGGTCACCTCCAGAGGTAAGACGGCGGATGAGCCGGACGGCTCGTATCAGCATGTGTCGTGGCTGGCCGCCCGCACGCCCTGCCGCTTGTATCTGCGCGTACCCGTCGCTAACCCCCGGTTGCGAAGCCGGGATAGAGAGTCATGCCGCCGTCAACGAACAGCGTCGTGCCGACTACGTAGTCGGAGTGATCCGAGGCAAGCCACACCGCGGCGCGCGCAATGTCCTCGGGCTCGCCGATGCGCCCGTAGGGCACGAGTGTCATGAGGCGCGCGTACGCCTCCGGGGTCTGCCACGCCGCGGTGTTGATCGGGGTGCGGATGGCGCCGGGAGCAATGCCATTGACCCGGATCCGATGCGGCGCGAGCTCCTGCGCCATGCTCTCCATCATCAGCTTGATGCCTCCCTTGGAGGTGGCGTAGTTGGCGTGGCCCGCCCAGGGAATCTCCTGGTGCACCGAGCTCATGCAGATGATCTTGCCGGCGGCACAGGAGACCTCGCGTACCACGCCGCGGCGCAGGAACTCGCGCACCGCTTCGCGCGCGCACAGGAACTGGCCGGTCAGGTTCACGCTGAGCACCTTATTCCAACGCTCGAGCGTCATGTCCCGGAAGGGTGCGTCGCGCTGCAGGCCGGCGTTCGCGACCAGGATGTCGACGGTGCCGAACTGCTCGCGCATGCTCTGGAACATGGCGACAACCTGCTCCTCCGAGGAGACATCAGCCTTGTAGGCGGCCCCGTGCGCCCCGTTGCGGCGGATCTCGTCGACGACGGCCGCGGCTGTATCGTCGCCTGCCACATAATTGACCATCACGTCGGCCCCCGCCTGAGCGAGGCCGACCGCCACGCCGCGCCCGATGCCGGAGTTCGCCCCGGTGACGAGCGCCTTCTGCCCGGACAACAGCTTGTGAGCAGGGAGGGATGGGGCGGTCGAGGCTGAAGGCACGGGTTGCGGAGCGGTCACGACTGTCCTTCTGGTTGCCGGCTGCGGCGTTCGCGGATGCACGGAGCGCGCATGTGGGGCGGTATCTCGCTTTCGAGCGCGTTCCGCGCGCAATTTTTGCGCCCGCGCAGTCCCACGTCTGTGCGCTTTCGCACATATGATCTATCAGCCGCCGGGCGCCGGCCTGAATCGAATCTACGCCATGCCCGATCGAACCGAGCGGGTCGCGCGGCGGATGCGGCTCGGCTGCGCGCGGCTGACCCTCGCTCGAACTAATGCAGATGAAGGGTTCCGCTGCCAAACAATCCCAGCAATCCGATAATGATCAGATAGATTGCGACGATGTAGTTCAGCAGTCGCGGCACCGCGAGGATCAAGATGCCTGCAACCAGTGACACGAGTGGCCCAATTGTGAGATGGAGATTCATGGAAGGCTTCCATAATGAAAAGCGGGGCGGCAGATCTCTTTGAGGGAGCCGTCACACCAGCGATCCAACTCCCGTCGAGACGGGATGTTAATGCTGGCCGAAGATCCGTCTGTACGCTCGCGCACACGGAACGCGAGCATCCTCGGCTTCCAGTATGGCTCAGGGGGCAGTTGTGTGGGCTATCGGACAGACCACGGAAGATCGGGACGCTAAAAGGGTGCCGACAATTTATGAAGTTGATTCAGTCCGTCAATGAGGCGCTTCCGGGGGCTTCCGTTCCAGCGGGCCGCTGTGCATTCACCCCGCCGGTAGGCCGCTCCCGGATGCAAGTCTCTCGGCGTCGCACCTGGCGAAAAGCCGTAAGGCGATGGCCATGAGTCGCGCGCCTCCGCAAGGCAGACGACAGGCCGGACCGCCGGCGATTCCGTTGAGGAACAGCGTCCTTGCTGGGCTCCTCGCCGCCGACTACAAGCAGCTTCTGCCGAAGCTCGAGCACGTGACATTGACGGCCGGCCAGGTGCTCTATCGGGCGGATCAGGAAATCGAGGACGTGTACTTTCCCGAGGATGCCGTCGTGGCGATGATCGACACCATGGAGGATACCCGAACCGTGGAAGTCGGCATCATCGGCCGAGAAGGAATCCTGGGGATCAACGTATTCCTGGGTGGCGTCCTCACCCCGGATAGGGCAATCGTGCAATTTTCAGGCGGCGCGATACGAATGAGCGCGAACGAGCTGCGCAGTGAAATGCGCTTCGGCGGCCCGCTGCAGCAGCTGTTGCTGGCATACGCACGGACGTTTCTTGCCGTGATCAGCCAGTCGGTCGCGTGCAGCCAGCATCACGACATCGAGCAGCGTCTGGCACGCCTGCTGCTTACACTGAACCACTACGCCGGCTCGCGCGAATTTCCGATGGTGCAGGCGTCGATCGCGGCCCTGCTGGGAGTGCGCCGGAGCGGCATTAGCGGAGCGGCCGGCAAATTTCAGACACAAGGCTTGATGAGGTACCGGCGCGGCCGCATCAGCGTCATCGACCGGCGGGGCTTGGAGAAGAAGTCCTGTGAGTGCTATCGGTTCATCAGGCGCCAATACGCACAATTCCAGGACAGGCTGCCGCGCTTGCTGTCTCGCAAGTGACGCAGCCGTGCTGGTACGAGCGTCATGGCGGAGCGTCCGACCGCGCTGCTGGAACCACCGCGGCAGGTGCCGCCAGCGCCTTCTTTGCGGTCAGGGACGCCAGATGGCTCACCGCGACCCACTGGCTGACGAGTAGCAGAGCGAGAACAATCAGACACAGGACAGCTCGCGCGACGATCGTTGCCCGGTTCGGGATCTGGATCACGCGCGCTCCGCCGGATGAGACCCTTTGGGCTGCAATCCCGCGCTCCGAATCGCGCGGCAAGAGAGTGATCAGCCGAGCAGCGATCATCCCGCTGTCCGTCGCGGAGCCCTTGGGTAAGGCGGAAATCACTGCGGCCAAGGCCCGAGCGGCGGCCTCGCCCGGAAGCTGAGCGAGCTTGGCGGCCTCCTCCCAGGGGTCGATGTCCAGACGTGCGAGGACCGATAGCACCGTCAGAGGCGTGCCGTCCGGATCTTCCCGAACCGCAGCATAGAGAAAGGCGTCAAAGCGGGATTCGAGGGCAGAAGTCGCAGTCGCGAGTGTCATTTCAATCACCGCACGGTTTCTCTGAATTTGCCCGCCCGACACCGCGTCACGACGGCGCGACAAAGAACAGGGTCAAGAGGAGTGCAGCTTGACCGGCCCGCCGCCGCCCGTCGGTGCGGTGACCCGCGTAGCTTCCTGGCACATCACGGCGCCGCCTCCAGCGACGGTGTACAGCAGCTCGGGTGGTCTGGGGAGCGGGTGCGATACGACCGAACGGGGAATCTCGGTAGGCAGCGCAAGGCATGGCGCGAGGTCGTGCGTGCGCCAGCGTACCGATACCACGGTCGACGAAGCGCAACTTCCTGTGATCGTACCTGTACGCGCGGACCGAAGATCATGAATCCTCTCACGTCATTTCTGGTGTTCGTATTCATTGCCGCGGCCTTCGCCGCCGGCTACTTCGTCAATCTGTATGCTGCGCTCGCCCTCGTTGCCGGCGCCGTCCTGATCGCCTCGTCGCTCAAAATGGCCAACGTTTGGCAGAAGTTCGTCATCCTGAGGCTCGGCAAGCTGCAGAGCGTGAGAGGGGCGGGTCTGTTTGCGATCATCCCCGTCCTTGACGCGGTGATTGCGATCATCGATGAGCGTATCCAGACCACCGCTTTCAATGCCGAGCAGGCGCTGACCAAGGACACAGTACCGGTCAACGTCGATGCCATCATCTTCTGGCACGTGCACGATGCCGAAAAGGCCGCCCTGGCCATTACCAATTACCGCGAGGCCATCGACCGGGTCGCCCAAACGTCCCTTCGCGAGATGATCGGCTCGTCGATGTTGGCCACGTTGCTATCCGATCGCAAACAGGCTGACGCGCAACTGAAGGACGAAATCGGTCAGAAGACCGCTCCATGGGGCATTTCGGTGAGCTCGGTGGAGATCCGCGATGTCGCCATTCCGGTGGCCCTGCAGGATGCGATGTCTCGTCAGGCCCAGGCCGAGCGCGAGAAGCAGGCACGGGTGATTCTGGGCTCCGCGGAGGCCGCGATCGCCAGCACCTTTGTCGCGGCGGCGGATACCTACAACGGGCATCCCATGGCGCTGCAACTTCGAGCCATGAACATCATTTACGAGACCACCAAGGAAAGAGGGGCGACGATACTCATGCCGAGCTCGATGGTCGACAGCCTGAACCCGTCCGCGGCGATGCTGGCAGTCGCGCTGGCGGGAAATGACGCGCTCAAACCCAATGGGGCGCTCAAGGCGGTAGCGCCGCCCGGGGTCCCGGCGGTGGTGGCGCTGGCTGCGGAAGCGCCGGCGTGACCGGTTTACCGCGAGCGGCTCCGGCAAGAGCCTGATGATCTGAAATTGAAGATGCGTTGCAATGGTGCTCGGCTCATGGCCGGCCCGTGTCGGATCAGGTCGCGGGTCCGTGGTGGGCACTGTCCGGAGTCGGCAAGAAGGGTATCAACATGGGAATAATCCTGATCGTCGTCGTGCTCGTTCTATTGCTCGGCGGTGGCGGTGGCTATTACGGGTACAGGCGTTACGGTGGATCGGGGCTCGGCGGGGCTCTTGGCTTGGCGCTGCTCATCCTCCTCGTACTGTGGTTCTTCGGAGGGGTGCACATGCAGCGCTGAAGTGCCTCTCTCGGATCGCGCGCCGCCCGGCGGGGAATGCCTAATGCCGCAAGCCGATCGTCAGATCGAGTTCTTTCCGAGCTTCCGGCCCTGTGTCCGGTACCGTACGCAGGCAAGTAATGCTATGCTGCGAGCAACCGCCGGGAATGGGTAGGGGCTTTAGCCGAGGCGAAGCGGATGGGTGGTGGCAAGACTCGGCTCCGTTCACCGACGACGAGTTTGATCCTATGCCCGCCCTCCACGATCCATCGCGAAATCTCCTGCTGGCTGCACTATCGGCACCCGAGCGCGAGCGGATCTATCCGCACCTGCAGCGGGTGCCGATGGCGCTCGGCAAGGTGTTGTACGAGTCCGGCGATATGCTGGGCCACGTTTACTTTCCGACCGACTCCATCATATCGCTGCTGTACGTGATGGCGGACGGAGCCTCGGCGGAGATCTCGGTCGTGGGCAATGAGGGCCTGATCGGGGTGGCCCTGTTCATGGGCGGTGAAACGACCCCGAGCCGGGCCATCGTGCAGAGCGCCGGGTATGCGTACCGGCTGAAGGGGCAGCGGCTCAAGGATGAGTTTCATCGTAACGGGGCGATGCAGCTTCTGCTGCTGCGCTATACGCAAGCGCTGCTCACGCAGATGGCCCAGACCGCGGTGTGTAACCGGCATCACTCGGTCGACCAGCAGCTGTGCCGCTGGCTGCTGCTGTCTCTGGACCGGCTGCCCTCCAACCAATTGACCATGACCCAGGAGCTCATCGCGAACATGCTGGGCGTGCGCCGTGAAGGGGTCACCGAAGCCGCCGGCAAGCTGCAGAAGCTCGGTGTCATCCGTTACGCCCGGGGACGGATCACGGTGCTGGATCGGCACCAGCTGGAACGGATATGTTGTGAATGCTATGCCGTGGTCAAGAAGGAGACCGATCGCCTGCTGCCGCAACGGCACGAGCCGTCCTTGTTCTCGAGCGGTCTGGATCCGGCCAACTCCTCTGCTTGACTGCTGTGGGCTGTGCCGCAACCACAACACGCGATAGCACGGGACAGTACATCGACGATAGCACCATTACAACGAAGGTGAAGGCCGCACTATTCGACGATCCTTCGCTGAAGTCTGACGAAATCAACGTCGAGACCTTTGTGCGCGCCACTGCGGGGGCCGGCCTGACGCATCTCGGCGAGACCCGGCCCGGTAGCGCTTCACGATCGGCGAGCTAAGTGCGCTGGGGAACCGACCAGCCAGCTCTCCGAGCGTAGGTTCGGTGCTACCTTTGAGGAGCAAACGAACATGCGAAGAATTGCTACGATCAGCGTCCTCCTGGCGATGATAGCGGTTATGTCGGCCTGCGTCATTGCACCGCGCGAGGGCTACTATGATCGAGATCACCACCGGTATTACCACCAAAGCGCCTGGCATGACTGCGGCAAAAGCGATGCGCGTTGCCGCTGATTCGGCTTCGGTGTTCCGTCGGTACACTCGAGCGAACCCCCTGGCGTGAAGGGACCGCCGCGGCCGTGTTGGCCCGGGCGGGGCCGCTGGCAGGGATAGGCGTGCCGCCGGCTGCCCGCCCGTAACCTCTTGGCACTGCGGCGGCCGCCCTGGCCGCCGACAGTCTCGCTCCACCGGGATGACGCCTATGATCGGTACCGCACAGAAGAGCCTGCGGTTTCGGCGCAGCGTGTGGCGCATCCGATCAGGAGCAAGCGTGACTGCGAGAAAAACCGCTGCCCCGCGTTTAGCCAAGCTGGCGACAGGCATCAAGGGGTTTGACCAGCTCAGCCGCGGCGGACTGCCACGGAACCGGACGTCCCTGGTCATGGGCGGTCCGGGCACGGGTAAGACCGTCTTCGCGCTGCAAACTCTCATGAGCGCCGCACGGGAGCGAAAGCAGCCCGGCATCTTCGTGGCCTTCGAGGAAGCGCCCAACGAGCTCTTCGCGAATGCCGCCGCGTTCGGCTGGCCCCTGTCTGCGCTGGCCAGGAGCGGGGTGTTTTTCCTCGATGCCAGACTCTCCCCCGCGGTCGTGCAGTCCGGGGAGTTCGAGCTGACCGGCATGCTGGCCGTTCTCGAGGCGAAGAAAAAGGAGCTCGGCGCGGCCTGGATCGTGCTCGACGGAATCGATGTGTTGCTGTCGCTGCTGCGCAATCCGGGCGCGGAAATGCGCGAAATCTACCGTGTGCGTGACTGGCTGGCGCACAACGGTTTGACCGCCATCGTCACCGCGAAGCTCGACGGCGATTCTTCCCAGGCCATGAACTACGGCTTCATGCAGTTCATGGTCGATTGTGCGATCCGCTTCGACCGGCGCCTGGAGCAGGGGGTCCCGGTACGCCGTCTCGAGATTACAAAATACCGCGGCTCGGATTTCTCCGCCGGAGAGTTCCCACTCAGCTTTGGTTCGCATGGCATGGAAGTGGCGGCCCCGGCATCGGTGGACGTCCGGCGCGAGGCCTCGGCCGAGCGAGTGTCCACGGGTTTCCGGGGCCTCGATTCCATGCTGGGCGGGGGCTTGTTCCGCGGCAGCACCACCTTGGTCACGGGTGCACCCGGCACCTCCAAAACGACTCTCGCGGGGCAATTCGCGGCGAGCGCCTGCCGACGCGGCGAGCGAACGCTATTCGTGAGTTTTGACGAAGGCGGCGAGCGGATCCGGCGCAATCTCACTTCCGTCGGAATTCACCTCGATGCGCACGTGCAGTCCGGTCTGCTGCGCATGTATTCCGGCTCAACCGATGCGGGCGACCCGGAAGAGCACCTGAGCAGAATCGCAGCGTTGATTCTCGATCATCGACCGCGTTGCATGGTCATCGACCCACTGTCGGCCATTGCCCGAACCGGTGCGCTCAGCTCGGCCCGCGCCGCCGGCAACCGCCTCATCTGCAAGATTCGCGACTGCAACATCACCACATTCATCACCTCGCTCGTCGAGGGCGACGATCAGCAGGCCGAAGCGACGGAGTTGCAGATCTCGACCATTGCGGATACCTGGATCCACCTGTCGTATCTGGTCCGTGGCGGCGAACGCAATCGGGCGCTGACCATCGTCAAGTCGCGCGGCACGGCGCACTCGAACCAGGTGCGCGAGCTCGTGCTGAGCTCTAAAGGTCCGGCGCTGGTGGATGTCTACTCCGCCGGCGGCGAGGTGTTGATGGGCACGCTGCGTTGGGAAAAGGAGGCCGAGGAGAGAACCCGAAAGCTGCAGCGGCATGCGCAATACAGTCAGAAACGTCGCGAGCTGCAGTTGGCAGAAGCGGATCTCACCGCCCGGATAACGGCCCTGCAAGTCGATCTCGACAGGCAGCGGGCCGAGCTTGCCCTTTACGCCCGTGATGATGAGGCGCGCCAGGCGTCCTCGGACGAATGGGAGAGCGAGCTGCGCAGAAAGCGCAGCGTAAACTCGCCGGCTACCGCTTCGCCCGTGCCCCGCAAAGGCCGTATCCCGCGCATTTCCCCGAATTCCCGCGCGAACGGCGGAGAGGAGCCGCAAGGTGGCCCGTAAGCGAAAAAAGGCGCCTGCGGCCGGCCCACCCGTGACTACGGTCATAGTGATGCGCCTCTACGTCGCGGGTAAGGCGCCCAACTCCGTCAAGGCCATCGCCAATCTGCGAGCGATCTGCCGGCGATACCTGAATGACGGCTACAAGCTCGAGATCGTCGATGTCTGCGAACATCCGCGGCGCGCGTTATCCGATGGCGTCATCGTCACGCCCAACCTTGCGAAGCTGTCCCCTGGGCCGGCCGCAAGTGTCATCGGCAATCTCAGCGACACGGATAGCGTGTTGGCGGCGCTCGGGTTGCAGGCGGGGGACTTGGTGGAATGACTTCCGAGTCTCTCCCGGCGGAACGGAGCCCGTCCGACCTGCAGGCAGAGGCCGCGTTCAAACAGCTGATCCACCGCCTCGTCAAAGGCGCCGCCGAGCTCAAGGCCCTGGAAGCAGGCCAAGTCGACGCCATCCTTGATCCCGCGACGGAGAGCGCCATTCTCCTGCCCGCGGCACAAGCAGCACTGCGCCGTTCGACGCGCTTCGCTTTGGACGCCCACGATGTCACACCCAGGAAGGTCAGCGAGCTCAAACCTGCCGGTGTATCGCCCAGCTCCAAGCGCACGAAGGCCGGCAGAATCGCTGCCGTCGCACGCGCAACCAGCCCAAACCGTCTGCTCGCCGCTCTGCCCGCCAAGGAGTATGAGCGGCTGCTTGACGGTCTCGAGCCAGTCAGGCTCAGCTACGGCGAAGTGCTCGATGAGCCCGGCGAACAGATGCGCTACGCCTATTTTCCCTGCGACTGCCTGGTATCGATGCTGACGGTCGTCGAGGGCCGTCGGGCTTTGGAGGTCGGCCTGATTGGCCGCGAAGGCATGGTCGGCACCCGCCTGGCACTCGGTTTCACAGCCTCTTCGGTTCGCGCACTGGTGCAGGGGACTGGGACGGCATTACGGATCGGGTCGGCGCACTTTCTGCGGGAACTGCAGCGCAGTCCAGGGCTACAGCGAGCGCTGCTGCGCTTTACCGACGCGTTGATGCTCCAAGTCACCCAAAACGCCGCGTGCAACCGCTTCCACGTGGTGGAGGCGCGGCTCGCACGTTGGCTGCTGATGACACGCGAGCGCGTGCCGTCCCACGAATTCCATCTTACGCACGAGTTTCTCGCCGACATGTTGGGTGTGCGCCGGGTCGGAGTGACATTGGCGGCCAGCGCGCTGCAACGACAGAAACTGATCCGCTACCGACGCGGCGCCATCACGATACTCGATCAGCAGGGCCTCGAGGCGTCAGCCTGCTCCTGCTACCAGCAGGTCCGGCTTGTGGCGGCTGAATAAACGGCCGATTTCAGGGCGATCACTACCCTCTGCTGGCTCGTCATGCAGATCTCGACCCCATCATATCGAGCAGCTGCTTCAGGTCGTGCGCAATGGCTGGAGCCTGATCGGAATCGTCGGCTATCAGCCGCACCTGACCACGAGAATCGAAGATGAAAACCGCGCTGCTGTGGTAAACGACATAATTTCCGTGCGCATCCGGCCGCCCCAAGCTGTAAGTGACGCGGTAGCGTTTGGTCAGGGCCTTTAGCTCCGCTTCGTCGCCGGTCAAGCCCACGACCTGCGGCGCGAACGCCGATGCATAACTCTCGAGAACGGCAGGCGTGTCGCGCTGGGGATCCACCGACACGAACAGTATCCGTACGCTGCCGGCCTGGGACCCTAACAGGCGCAGCGCCTGCGCCAGATCGGTGAGGGTCGTCGGGCATACATCGGGGCAATGCGTATAGCCGAAATACAGAACCACCACCTTGCCGACGAAGGTGGCCGCAGTCATGGGCTTGCCGCTTTCCCCGACGAGCGTGAACTGGAGCGGCGGCATATCGCCGGCGATGTAGTTCAAATCCCAATGTTTCGGCTCACTTGAACTGCATGCCGCAAGCAAAGCGAGGCCAACGCCACAAAGTACTCTCAACCTCGATGTGTTTCTCATTGTGCAACCGCAGGTCTTACGACGAAACCGACCGCTTGCGACTGCCCACGCGCGAATCTCAGTACGATCGTCACGCGCTCACCGACCTTGAGCGGGTGTTGTGGATTGAAGAGCATCAGGTGATAGCCGCCGGGAGCGAACCTCACCCGCCCCCCTGCCGCCACCTCGACATCTTTGATCGACATCATGTGATCCATACCCCGCATTTCCATGCTGCGATGCAGCTCGATCCGCCCGAACTGAGTGCTCTCCGCGCCCACAAGCAATAGCGCGTGCCCACCCATGTTCCTCAGATCGAAATAACCTGCCAGCGGCAGGTTGCCCGGCAGCAGGCGGATCCACGCGTGAGTGACGGAAACCATGGCGTCATTCGCTATCGCTGTGTAGGTGGTCATCGCCAGCAGCGCCATGATCAGTGCTTTGCGCATATCGTGCTCCTCATGCAAACATAGCCAAGGACTTTATCGGTAGCTCGTGGGCGCAGCACTCGCGAAGAAGACGCGGCGCTCGTCGCATTTACCCGCCGATGATAGTCGCAGTATCTCCGGCCATCCAGCGGCCGCCGCCCGTGATGGCGAGGAGAGCGGATTCACGCGTTACGGGCGTCGATACCGCATGAGCTCTCCGCTGCGACGCCCGGTGTCTCGCAGACTACGCACCGCTCCTGCCGGTAATCACGGATAAATGCGCCACGACACCGTTTAGATTGAGATTGCGCGCGATACCCGGAATGCAGCCGCACCCGACGGAGACGGTCCCTGAGACTGCGCCGAAAAAATATGCGCCGCTGGGCAGTCGCTCTCCTGCCATGTCTGCTGCTGCGCGCGCTGATCGCGATCGGCTTCATGCCGATGTTCGGCCCCGGGATGAGTATCCAAATGTCGCTGTGCGCGGCCTATGCGCCCGTCGCACCGCCGGGCGCGGCCGTGTCGATGCCGATGCGCATGGCTGCGCCGACGCGGTCACACTCCCATCCTCCGGGAGAGCCGAAGTCAACCGGTGGCACCCCGCACTCCCCTCAAGACCGCAGTTGCTGCCCCTACGCGGCCAGCGCGACGCTGGCGGCGCAATCGATGTTCGTCGATTTTCCCACGACGACTGAGCGCGGGATGCCGCCGCCCGTGTGGGACTCGCAGGTCGCTCGCCCGGAAGTTGCGCCGCGCAGCCAGTCGGCACGCGGCCCCCCCCCCACCCCCATCTGACGCTCCGTTCTGCGCTCGAGGATTCGAGCGCCCCCTGGATGCCTCCGCCAGCAACAAGCCGGCAGACGGATCCGTGCTTGCCATTCGACTTTTGGGAATCACCATGTCCAGTCCGCAGCGTAGCGATGGCCCGGCCTTCGCCAATCGCGCCGGCGTACGCCGGCCGTCAGAATTCCCCGGGAGCCAGTCGAGCCGTGAACCTATGCCCAACTGCAAGCCGCTCGCCAACGCCGCGATATTGCTTCTCGGTTGCGCCTCTTTGCTTGCCCAAGCCGATACTAATCCTGAGGAAGTCATCGTCACCGCCACCCGGCCCTGCACAGACACGCGGCGCTGGTGGCGATTGGGCTCGTGCTCGTACACATGGCGGCAACGAGCCTCGATGCGATGGGAGATAGCTGGCGCACGGTGCTCATCCCAGGTACCTGGGCCCGGCAGGCATCTGGCTGCGCCCCATCATCTGGCTTGGGCAGATTCCCCTTCTTGTGCTTCTGATGCTGCGGCTGTACCGGCCCATCGTGGGTAGTCCGAGGGCACCGGGCCTGCGCGCTTTTTTTGTCCGCGCCGCCTGCGGCGGACTGTTCTTTCTCAGCCTGGCCGCGACGGCCGGAATACTCCTCCTGGTGCTGACAGGAAGATCCGGCTTCATCACGACAGTCTAGGCCGCAGCTCCTCGCGCAGGAGCCGTGCGCAGAGAGCGGCGCCCCAGCCTATCCCCAAAACGCCAGAGAAATTCCAAGGCCATGTTGAACATCATCACGGAGAGGAGTGCTGCAGCAACTCCCAGCGACCCAAGCGCAGGAAGGGATTGCTGCAGTGTCCAGAAGAACTGAGCGATACACAGGAATGCGACGATATAAAGCGTAGCTTTGCGGCCTGCGAGATTGACAATGAACGAGCCGAAGGGCGCACCCAGCGCAACCACCGGCGCAGCCGCCAGCCAGTTCTCATAGACCCCCGGCTGCACTCCGCCAAATAGGCTTTTGGTCGCAATGCCCACCAGTGATGTAAAAGCCATGACAATGACGGTCGTCGGAATGGCGACTTTCAGATCTGCGCGCATGAGCAGGACCATCAGTGCATAAAGAACCATGTCTATGCCGACGCCGGTGATCGACGCCACGGTCGCGCCAGCCAGGAGACCTACGGCAAACCCGACTTTGCGGTCGAAACGATGGGCCGCGGGAGTCTCCCCCACGTTCCGACAGATATCGTCCGTACGATATAAGTGCAACACGCCGAAGCTTGCCCAAACCACCGCAAAAGTCAGTTTGATCACGATAGCCGGCACATGCGGCGCTATCATCAGAACTCCGAACGGAGTCCCGATGAGAGCACCCAGCAACGTCCAGCGCAGGATCACCCACTCCAACAGCTGGCGACAGCACAGGATGAAGATGCTGGCGCTGGTCATGCCGATTGACTGGATCGCGAAACTGAAATCCCGTCCGAGCGTGGCCGGCTGATGGAACAGAAGGACCAGCACGGGGAACCCGACAGTGCCTCCGCCCAGCGGGGTCGAGCCAGCGGCATAGGACCCGAAGGCCATAGCGGCAGCGATGCCCCAATGGTCTCTGAGTGTGTGCCAGTGGTGTCCTGAGGCCACCAGAAACAGCCACGTCCCGTAAAAGCACGCGAGCCAGACAACGAAGATCCATAGCCTGCTGGTTGGTTTGGATGACATCAAGGCTTGGTCCGCAGGTCCACTGTCGCATCCTCCTCGAGCGCATCCATGACGAAACTATCGTCTCCGGATAGCGCCTGCCGCGGCGCGCACGTTACCGATCAGGCGCTGCAAGGAGCCTCAGCCGCAAACCGCGGAACGACTTGAATCCACGGTCAAACGTCGTCATCTCGTAATCCAGCGACAATGCCAGAGCCGCGAGCCACGCGTCCGTCCAGAGATTGGCCGTGGGTTCACGCCCTGTGACGAGCGCGGTGAAACGATCCTCGTGGGTGGGGGGCTCGGACTCGATGTGGACCGAGCGCGGATCGTCCGCAAACTGCTGCCAGGCAGCGAGAGCTTCTTTAGGCTTGACTGGATTGCCGTTCATGGCGACCCGATTGCTCAACAGCCGCAGCACTGCGAGGCGAGTAAGCAGGCAAGTGCCCACGGCACCGTCGGGCTGATTCCGCCACCATTCCGTGGCCGTCCCGTGGGCCGCGTGTCCCTCGACCAGGAGCGGGAATAGGACGTTAGCGTCCGCGATACACGTCATTCAGGTGCGCCACGTCTTCCTGCTCGAACAGCTGGGCGATTTCCGCATTGGACCGAACAGGGATCGTGTGCCCGGCCGGGAGCTTGATGGGAGCCTGATCCATGCGCCGGCGACGCGGGTGACCCTGGTCCGCCAGGAGTTTCCGCAGGGCCTCGGCCACGAGATCTCGCAGCGTCGAGCCGCGCCTCACCGCCGCGATCTTGGCGCGCTTCATGAGATCATCCGGCAGGTCGAACGTGGTTCGCATAAATACAGTAATATGCTTTTGCGCTCGCATTCTCTCGCATCTTGAGCGATGGGTCAAGGAGGCAGCTGCCCAGTCGATCCTGCCCGGCGTAGCGCATTGCGCGCACTCCAGCCTATCGACCAAACCACCCGAGGCGCCCCAGATCTGTGCGCTACTCGAGCAGCGCATCAGCTGGGCACACCCGCCTGCAGGCCCATGGCGCGGGTATCCTGTGTCAGGTGTGCGCCGGTGACGGATGGTTGCCGCGTGCGCGGCCACCCTTCGGCAGCACAGTCAATCGCAGACCGAAAGCCGCCAGGATCGCCGCGAGCGAATCGAGACGTGGATTACCCCGTGAGGACAGGGTCCGGTAAAGGGTTTCGCGGGACAGCCCTGTCTTGCGCGCAAGGGCTGCCATACCGCCGACGGCTTCCGCCACAGTTCGAAGGGCGATGGGTACCGCGCGCGGGTCACCGTCTTCGAGCATCGCCTCAATGTAGGCGGCGACCTCGGCCTCGCTTCGCAGATGCTCCGCCGCTCGGAACGGGCAGCTTGGGCTTGCGGGTTTTGTAGTCTTTCCAGTACGCATGTGCTTGCTCGATATCTTTCGCTTGGGTTCGCTTGTCGCCACCACACACCGGAGCAGGATGAGCGCCCAGCCGTCCTGCGCGTAATACACGCGGTAGCCGGGACCGTAGTCGATGCGCAGCACCGATCGCCCCGCAAGACTCGCGGCGGTTGAGGGTGACGGACCCGAGATCTTCATCGCGAGTCTCAAAAAAACACGGAGTCAGCCACTCAGAACCCTCTCTGTCGGATTCCGTGGGCCGCCCGGTCCAGTTCCTCCTTAAAGTCCGGATGGGCGATGGCCACGAGGCGCCGCGTACGCTCGGCGAGCGTCTGACCCTTGAGCTCCGCGGCGCCGAACTCGGTGACGATCACATCGACATCACTGCGGGCGGTCGTAACCGGCCCCGAGAGACCCGCAGTAATCCGGCTGATCTTGCCGGCCCGCGCCGTTGCAGGCAGTGCGATGATGGAGCGGCCGCCCGCAGAGCGGGCGCCCGCGCGAACGAAGTCCACCTGGCCGCCGGTACCGCCGAGATAGTGCGAACCGCTCTGCTCGGCGTTCACCTGCCCCGTGAGGTCCACTTCGACCGCGGAGTTGATCGTCACGAACTTCGGTAGGCGAGACAATACCGAAGCATCGTGCGTGTAGGCGGAATTGCGAAGCCCGATGCTCGGGTTTCGATCGACAAACGCGTACAGGCGCTTGGTTCCGACGAAAGCACCTGTAATCGACTCTCCGCGATCGATCGGCTTGCGCGCGTTGGTAATGACGCCGGCCTCGACCAGATCGACGAGGCCGTCCCCGATCATCCCCGAGTGAACACCGAGGTCGCGACGATCACGCAGAAGGCGCAGGATCGCATCCGGCACGGCGCCGATTCCGACCTGAATGACGGCGCCGTCCTCTACGTACTCCGCTACGATCTTTGCGATCGCAATGTCGGTCTCGTCGACCTTCGCCGGCAACACTTCGACCGGATCGCGATCCACGCGGACGGCGTAATCGATCCGAGCGGCAGGCAACACGGCATCGCCCAGCGTGAACGGTACGCGCTCGTTTACCTCCGCAATCACCACCCTCGCCTTCTTCACGGCCGCGGCAACGAAGTCGCCGATCAGGCCGAAGCTGTGATTGCCCGCGGCATCGGGCGGACTCACCTGCACGAACGCTACATCGCAGCCGATGAGTCCCTGCTCGATCATGGGCCCCACTTGCCCTATATGACCGGGCACGACGCCGAGCCGATGCGCGTCGGCGAGCGTGCGCAGAGACCCCATCGCACCCACGCTGGAGATGGTGATCTTTTCCCCGGCCGCAGCATCCAGAAGCCCCGAGAAGCTCGTGGCCGCGAACGCCGCCAGGGGGCCAATACCTGCGGCCTGAGCGATCAGCGCTTCAACGAGCGTCGTCGGTTCACCACATGCATGTCCCCAGACGATGCGATCGCCGGGCCGGAGGAAGCGGCTCAGGTCCAGCCGCGAGGCATCCGTCGTGACCGTCATCGGCTCGAGGTCTCAAGCGCCAACGCGCCGAGCGGCGATCGTTTTGTCCAGCCAAGCCACCAGGGCTCTCAACACCTCCGCCCGATTCATCTCATTCAGGATCTCGTGCCGCGCACCTGGGTAGATTGCGACCTCCACAGCCAAACCTGCGGCACGGTATCGGTCGATCACAGGCTGCAGTGCGTGCAGATCCTTGTTCAGCGGATCGTCTCCACCTGAAAATATATAAATTGGAAGATCCTTGCGGATCCCGGCGAGGCGGGCGGAGTCTGCAAGTCTCGATGCATGCCTCAGCAGCGATCCGAAGGACCCCGGTGTCAGGGGGAACCCGCAGAGCGGGTCCGCGATATAGGCGTCCACCTCCCGTTCGCTACGGCTCAGCCAGTCAAACGGAGTTCGCGCTGGCTCGAATGACTCGTTGAGAGCGTCAAGGACCTTTGGATTCCGCGCTGCAGCAGCGATGTGATCCACCGCCGCCGTACCCGAAAGCGCAAGGCCGTCTATGAGCTCGCCATGCTCCATCGCAAACAGCTGGGCGGCCATGGACCCTAGGCTGTGCCCCAGGAGAATCACCGGAACTCCAGGATTCTCGCGTTTTGCAAGGCAGGTCAGCGCGACCAGGTCTGCGACGACGGCCGAGAAGCCGCCCGGACCGAAGTCTCCCAGCTCATGAGCGCCAGCCGCGGTTGCGCCGTGGCCGCGGTGATCCTGCGCATAAACATCGAGGCCTGACTGGATGATGGGCTCGAGAGCCGGTCGATGCCGTTGTGCATGCTCGCCCATGCCGTGCGCCACAACGATGATCGCCCTCGGGCGATTTCCCTCAGACCAGCGGTACGCGGCAATGCGCGTGCCGTCGTCCGCGTGTAGATCAAATCGCTTCTCGTTCATCTTTGTCACTACCACTAGCCCGGATTGTGCGCGAACTCTGGCATAGTCCAGCCCCCGGGGCCTCGCTTCGAAAGGCATTTCCCGGGCCGCCGTGAATACGTCCATGTAGGCTGCGGGAAAAACATCCTGTTTTTCACGCCCCGGGAAATGCCTTTCGAATCAAGTCCCCGCTGAATGATTGCGCCGTTCACAAATAATCCGAGCTAGGTCCCGGAGCGGGCAAACGAGCCACCGCGCCGATCGTGTCGTGCGATGAATTGCAGTATCGTCTCGCCGACCGCTTCGGGATCGTCGTAGATGGGCATGTGCCCAACCCCGGGCAGCATCACCAGATCGGCACCAGGGACGCGTTCCAGCAGCGGCCGGCCATACCGTTCGAATGGGATCACACGATCGTTGTCACTCCACACCAGGCGAACTGGCGTGACATTCTCGATCAGGGGCTCCATGGGTCCATTACGCCCCATGCTCGTCAGCAGTCCGGGCAGTATTTGAGTCCGCATATATGCCCGCAAAAGTTCACGAAAATCAGTCGCCGGGATCCGGTCGCCGTGCTCCATCGTTTGGCGAGCCAGGGCCTGGCGTACGGAGGCTTTCCCGAGAAACATCAGGGTCGTTGCATAGACAAGTGGGGCAAGCGCGAAGAAATTGCGCATCGGCCGGGCAACCTCCTGGAAATCCTGTGGGCTATCCCACCCGCCGGCCGGCGCAAATGCCACTACCGAGCGAGCAAAGCCGCGGCGCGCGAGCTCCAATGCCAGCCAGCCGCCCAGAGAGTTTCCGGCGACGTGCGCCGTAGTGATGCCGCGACTCTCGAGCTCCAGCAGCAGATTGTCCGCGAGCGTGGCCACTGTCGGCTCAGTGCCGGGCGGAAGCTTCCTTCCTCCTTCATGGCCCGGAAGGGTTAGGGCAATGACCCGGTGATGCTTCTCCAAGCGCGAGAGCACGGGTCTCCACATATGCCATGTCCCACCCAGGCAATGCAGCAGGAGCAGGTCCGTACCGGCACCCCCGACGTAAGCACCTGAGTCAATAGTCCCCTTCATGAGACCTGATGCCCACCGCGATCAGGACCCGGGGCCCGCTTGGCACGAGGAGTCCGCCTGCTAAGCCCGGGTATCAATATCGTACGCCCACTGTAACGCCGTAGGTAGCAGGCATTCCGGTGAGCCTCACCACGGTGTCCGATATATAGTTCACCGAATTCCAGTAGTATTTATTCGTCACGTTCCTTCCCCAGATTTCGACGTGCCACCGGTCGTTCGCGGAAACGACACCTGCGGATAGATTCAGTAGTCCGTATGCGCTGATCTGCAGTGGCGGGGCCCCGTCCGCGACAGCCTCGTCGGCGCCGAATGCGGTGGTCGAGCGACTCTGATACGACGAGTCCGCGCTCACAAACGCCGTCGGACCGGCGCCCAGGCTCCAGTCGTAGCGTGCGCCGAGCAGACCGGACCATTTGGGCGTGAAGGGGAAGGGCTCGCCGTTGAAATCGATCTTTACTGCCTGACCGGGTATTCCCAGCGGGTACGGGCCGGTATCGAAGAAGTGGGTGGTGACTCTGGAATCGAGGTAGGTGACCGCAGCGTTGAGCGCCAGCCCTCCCACAGGATTCCAGATCGCAGAGAATTCCGCGCCATCTTCTTTGGACTTCGGAATGTTCAACAATACCTGCAGCGCACCATAGGTTGGATCAGACAGCCGCCCCAATTCCTGCTTGTTGGTGTAATCGTAGTGGAAGACTGCGGTGTTCACCTGCAGCCTGTGGTCCAATAGCTCCGCTTTCAAGCCAAGCTCGTACGCCAGCAGCGATTCCTGGGTGACGGGCTTCAGCTGCGCGGCCTGAGAGGCGCCGAGCGACGGCGCGGACCCCGCCTTGTATCCCTTGCTCACGGTGAAGTAGATCAAGTCGTTCGCGGCAGGGGTCCAATCGAGCCCAACCCGCCACGGCACGTTGCTTTGATCGAGGGTATTGCGCACCGCCCCGGGTGTGAAGTCGGGCGGAGGCCCCAACGTCACGCATTCCCCGGGTACCGCGGTGCCAGGAGCATGGCCGCCAAAGAGACCACTGAGCACATCCTGAAGAATAGTCACCGAGGGGTCGGTGCTATACGAGCACCCGCTCATATTCTGGTCTGATTTCGTATAACGCACCCCGGCGTCTATCGCGAAAGCAGGCAGTAGCCGGTACTCGACGTTACCAAATACAGACTTGGTGACCGTGGTGTCGGTATTCAGCGCGCCGAAATTGAAGAAAGGCGGCAACCCCAATGCGGCCGGTGAATACGAAGCGGTGGAAACGAACGGATTCACGAAGTCATTCTCGTTGCTCTCATCCCTCTCGAAATTGCCGCCCAGCATCCAGTTCAGCTTCTTGCCTTCAGACACGCCGTGCAGCCGCAACTCCTCCGAATAAGATTTGACATCGCCGCGGACGAGGGTTGTTTCTTCCGCAGCACCCGTCCCAGCCTGATCCACGACGTTTGCTTCGCTGAATCGCTGGAAGCTCGTCAGAGAGGTAATCCCCACGGCGTCGGAGAGCGCATAGTCGAGGCGAAGATTCGTTTGAAAGAAATTCTCTGCATTCTTCGGATGGGCGCCGTCATACCAATCGGCAGCCCGCAGATCGTTGGACACGATCGGTTCACCCAGGACGGCCTTGATGGGCGCAGGGTAGGCATCGTAGGCAGCCGAACCGGCCGGCGCCGGTATGTACGATGCAGGATTGAATAGATCGAGGCCTGGCGTTACGTTGCCAGGCTGTTGCAGCCTGAAGCCTTCGACTTGTGGGGCCTGCGTGTCCGAGTGATCCGTCCAGCCGTTCACGTTCAGATTGACAGTGAGCTGATCCGTGGGCACCCATTCGAGCAGCAAGCGGCCTATCTGAGTGTCCTTGTTCCCCAGGGTTGCATCTCGCGTCTCGCTCTTCTGCCAGGCACCGCCATTCTCGGTACTGAAGGAAAACCGGGCGCGAAGCGTTGAGGTCACCGGCCCGCTGACGAAGCCGGTGAAGAGGTTGTCATTGAACCGCCCAAAGGTCTCGTCGGCTCCGGCGCTAAAAGTGCCGGTCGGCCTGTTGGCGACAAAATTGACCGCACCTCCGGTGGCGTTTTGGCCGTAGAGTGTGCCCTGCGGGCCCTTGAGGATTTCCACGCGTTGCGTATCGAGCATCACCCCCCGAGCCATTACCGGGAACGGAAATGCGACTTCATCCTGATAGATGCTCACGGTTGGCGATGCCGCAAGCGACTGCTCGAAGTAACCTACGCCACGCAGAGTGTAGACCGGCGTACCGCTCTGGGTCTGGGAGAACTGCAAGCTCGGCTCGATCCGGGTGAGATCGGAAACGGTCGTTACGCCCTTCTGCTGCAGCTGCTCGCCCGTTTCAGCGGTAATCGACATGCCGACGCTGTTGATGTTTTCCTTGCGCTTCTGCGCTGTGACGACGATCTCGGCAAGCTGGCCGACGGTGGCTTCGTTGGGCTCAGCCGCCGCGTTCCCTGCCTTGGCAACGGTAAGCATCATCGCGCAGCAGGCGAAGACGAGGATACAGTTCTTCATTGATTTCCCCCTATCCACACGCTGCGTCCGGATCTCGTAATCGACGACGGCTCAGCGCGCGAAATCAGACCTACTCAAACTAGGAACTGCCCCGTTACGCGGAATGCGCCTGTGGAAAGGCCCTGCCGAAGGGGCCAAACACCGAGGCTTCCGGGTACGCGTCAGGGCGCCGCGGGCGCACAACCCCGAAGGAGCAGGCGAAGGCACGCTGTCCCCTCGAATGGCGTTCCCGATTCGTCCTTCCAATAAAAATAAGCTAATTTACAAACTTGTCAAGCGGCTTACTAATTTTAATCCGGAAAGCGTGATCTTGGCTTTATCGGATGCGCCTTCCGCAACGGCCTGATCTGCACGTAAGGCCTTATAATTATTGGTTAAGAATCGCTACAAAGAAGCAAGTCTCTACCAGGAGAATGGAGGCCGAAATGCTCTGGATAGTTGTTTACGTAAACCGACGCACACCCGCGTCACAAGCGCGGCTTCTTCGCGCTTTACACGCGCTCGCGCGCCGTCGCCTCAACCTCATCACTTCCCTCGGAGTCGCTCTCACCCGCCGCTTCGCCGCCGACTTTCTCGAGCAACGTTTCCTTCAGCGTCAATAGCGTTGCAGCCGCTTGCTGCAGATCCTTATCGGGTATCCGGGCAAGTATGTCGAGCTCAACGCGCTCGACAGCCTCACGAATGGTGTTGACGAGCTTGGCGCCTGCTTTTGTCAGAAAAACCCGACGCGCACGGCCATCACTCGCATCCGCGCGCCGCTCGATGAAGCCGCTGCCCTCCAGCCGCTCGAGCAGCCCTCCGATTGCCATCCGGGTCAGGTCCAGGTCACTGGCAAGGGCCGTCTGCTTCATGCCATCGCGGCGTGATAAGAATGCCAGTACCCACCATTGCGAGCGCGTGATGCCCAGCGGCTTGAGCGCGCGGTCGACGACGATGCGTCGCAGACGCGATACGTCATGAATGAGGAAGCCGAACCGCAGGCCGGTGTTGAGGTCTTTCGTCATTTGAGCCGGCTTTTGAACAAATCCCGGGCAATGATGGTTTTCATGATCTCGATCGAGCCTCCGGCGATTTTGACGACACGCGCGTCCGCATAGGCGCGTGCGATGGGATATTCCCACATATAACCCCAGCCGCCGAACAGCTGCAGGCACTTATCGACAGTCTCACAATGCAGCTCCGAGGTCACCATCTTCACCATGGCGGCATCCACCGGGTCGAGTTGCCCCTTCATGAAGAGCTCGATGCATTTGTCGGTGAAGACTCGCGCCATGGTGGACCGCGCCTTGAGGTCGGCCAAGACGAATTGCGTATTTTGAAAATCGGCGATGGTCTTGCCGAAAGCCCGCCGCTCGGCGGTATAGTCTGCCGTCCACTCGATCACCGCCTCGGTCACGGTCGCGGAGCGGATGGCCTGCGCAAGCCTCTCCTGCGGCAGCTTGGTCATCATCAGAGGGAAGCCGCGCCCTTCCTTCCCCAGCATGTTGCCGGCGGGAACCCGCACGTTGTCGAAAAACAGCTCGGAGGTGTCCTGCGCCTTCATCCCCAGCTTCTCCAGATTGCGGCCGCGTTTGAAACCGGGCCGTTCGGACTCGACCAGGAACAGCGTTACCCCTTGCGCGCCTGCGGCGCTGTCGGTCTTTGTGGCAAGCACGACGACATCGCATAGCTGACCGTTCGAGATAAAGACCTTTTGTCCATTGATCACGAACTCATCGCCGTCGCGCACCGCCTGCGTACGCACCGCCTTCAGATCGCTTCCGGCTTGCGGCTCGGTCATGCCCAGTGATCCGATGGCCTCGCCCTTGACCATCTTCGGAAGCCACTGCGCTTTCTGCTCCTCAGTGCCAAACGACAATATATAGGTGGCGACGAGATCCGTATGGATCAGGAATCCCGGGCCGCTGGCACCCACGCGCCACAGTTCCTCGAACACGACTACATCGAAGAGATAGTCGAGCCCTGGGCCTCCGTAAGCTTCGGGCACGGTGCAGCATAGTAGCCCTTGCGCACCTGCCTTGAGCCACAGCTCACGCGGTACGATACCGTCGCGTTCCCACTGGGCGTGAAACGGAACGATCTCGCTCGCAACGAAGCGGCGGACGGCCTCCCGCCATATCTCGTGCTCTTCGCTAAATAGGGAGCGTGCGATCACAAGATCACCTGTCTGCTGATGATTGCGGGACTCGTTGCGAGCGCTTCGCCTTGTCGCGTTGCGAGGATTGCTCAATCGCGTCGCGCGCGGCCTGCCACTGGGCATCGCTCATCCGGGTGAGATCGGCGAAGGTTGCGGGTCCTGCCAGATGCTGCCCACCATCGACTGCTATCGTCTGACCGGTCAGGTAATCGCAGCCATCCGACAGCAGAAACACGAGGAGATTCTGCAACTCGGCCAGCTCGCCGAAGCGCCGCAGCGGTACGCTGGCGGCACTGGTGGCGCTCGAGGCCGCGTCCGGGATGGGATTGAGTTTTTCCCAGGCTCCCTCGGTCGGAAACGGCCCCGGAGCCACGGCATTCAGACGAATGCCATAGGGCCCCCACTCCACGGCCAGAGACATCGTCATGGCGTGGAGCGCCGTCTTCGCCATAGCCGAAGGCACCACGAAGGCTGATCCGGTCCAGACCCATGTTACGAGGTTGCTGACCACGGAGCCCTTGAGCCCTCGGGCGATCCAGCGCTTACCGGCGGAAAGCGTGACGTGAAAGCTCCCATCCATGACCGTCGAAGTGATTGCACGAAAGCCCCGCGGACTCAGCGTCTTGGACGGAGCAATAAAATTCGCTGCGGCGTTGTTGACGAGCCCGGTGAGCGGACCGCCTGCCCAGATGGCGTCCATCATCTCTTCAACCGCGTCGGGCTCGCGTATGTCACAGACATGGGCGCGCACGGTTGGACCGGCGTCGGTGCTGATCTCCCGAACCGCCTCTTCGAGCACACTTGCTCGCCGACCGCATATGTGAACCGCGGCGCCCTTCGCCGCCAGTGCCTTGCTGATCTGCCTTCCCAGCCCGCTGCCGCCACCCGTGACCAAAATCGACTTGCCAGCCAGCACATCGGAACGGAATACATCCTGGCCCATGACACCGAATCCCCTTCAATGAGCCCCTTCTCGGGGCGACGGACTCGTGATATAAGATTATAAAGTAGTTTACAAGTGTACCGGAAGTCGCCTCGCAATGGTTAGCGAAATCGGGCCGCTCGCCACATGAGCCTCCAGCTGGGGAACCCCGAATTAGCTCCAGCACTGCGGGCCAAATTGCGCATTCCGGTCATGGCCGGACCGATGTTCATCGCATCGACAGCCGAGCTGGTGATTGCCCAGTGCCGCGCGGGAATCATAGGAGCAATGCCGGCCTTGAATCCTCGCTCCACGGCCGCTTTGGACGCGGATCTCGAACGGATCAAAGGCGCGCTGGCCGGATGCCCCATTCCGTACGCCATCAATCTCGTCGCCCACCGCAGCAACGACCGGCTGCAAGCGGATCTCGCGGTCATCCTGAAGCACAGGGTGCCGATCGTCGTGCTGGCGCTCGCCGCCAGTGCAGAGATCGTGAATGCCGTTCACGACTATGGCGGCCTGGTGTTCAACGACATCATCAGCGACTATCACGCGCGCAAATGCGCACAGGCAAACGTCGACGGCCTCATCGCTGTAGCCGCGGGCGCAGGTGGCCACACCGGCAACCTGTCTCCCTTTGCGCTGGTGACCGAGATCCGCGAGTGGTGGCGGGGTCTGCTGATATTGTCCGGCAGCATTGCCACAGGGGGCGCCGTCCTGGCCGCCGAGTCACTTGGCGCGGACCTCGCCTACGTAGGCTCGCCGTTCCTGGCCGCGGATGAAGCCAACACACGGGTCGAGTTCAAACAGATGATCGTTGCATGCAGCGCCAAGGATATCGTGATTACCAACTGCTTCACGGGCGTCAGTGCCTCGTTTCTGCGCCCCTCGATCGAGGCCAACGGCCTCGATCCCGTCATGCTCACCCGGCCGGCGGGGAGCGGCGTGAATATCGCCGGCGGCGGTTCAGACCACCGGGCGTGGCGTGACATTTGGAGCGCGGGTCAAGGCATTGGAGCCGTCAAGCGCTCGGGTCCAGCCAAGGACTACGTAGACTGGTTAGCCGGCGATTACACGCGTGCCCGGGCCGCTCTGGGCCTGACGCCGCGCTAGCGCACTTCTAGGAACGACCTGGCTCCTCGTCGGCCTTTGTGCGACACCCCGGAGAGCAGTCAGGCTACGCCCCGGCCGCTCCCCTTCCAATAGCGCTCGCGCAGCTCCCTTTTCGATATTTTGCCGGAGGGCACGAGCGGGAAGCGCTCGACGAACTCGACCGACTTGGGAACCTTGTAGGCTGCGAGGCGCCCACGGCAGAACCCGATCAAAGCGACCTCATCCATGTGGTGACCTTCCCGCCGGATCACCAGCGCCTTGACCGCTTCTCCCCAGCGCTCATCGGGGACACCGATCACGGCCACCGCGACGACACCCGGATGAGTGGATAGCACGTTCTCGACCTCCACTGAGTAGATGTTCTCCCCCCCACTGACGATCATGTCTTTCGCGCGATCGACGATGTAGTAGAGCCCATCCGGATCGCGGCGGGCGATATCACCGGTTCGATACCAGCCATTCTGCAGGACGGCTGCGGTCGCCTCGGGCTGGCGCCAGTAACCCTTGGTGATACTGGGGGCCCGAATCAAGAGCTCGCCCGGCATGCCATCGGCGACCGCGTCCCCCTTGGCATCGACTATCTTGAACTCGATCAGCGGCAGTGGACGCCCGCAACTCTGGAGACGAGACTCGCTGGTCAAATCATGCTCCTGCGGCCTCAGGATCGATGCCGCCCCGCCCGATTCGGTCGAGCCGTAAAACTGCATGAACTGGCACGGCATGGCGGCCATCGCGCGTTTGATCAGGCCCAGGGAGATCGGCGAGCCGGCATACAGCGTCAAGCGCAGCGAGGAAAAATCGGTCGTCGCGGCATCGGGGTGCTCGAGCAACAGCTGCAGCATCGTCGGCGTCAATGTCAGCAGCGTAGGTCGCTCGGCCGCGATGGCCGCCAGCATGCCGGCAGGCTCGAACTGTCGAACGATCGCGATCGCTACCCCGTTGTACAGGCACTGCAAGGCAATTCCTATGTGCAACAGGTGGAAATTGGGCAGCGCGTTGATGAAACTATCGCCCTCCCGCCATTGATAGCTGGGCTCGAGGTGCTCGCATAGCCGCATCCGGTTGATGCTGCCGTGGGAGTGCATGACCCCTTTCGGACGTCCGGTCGTGCCTGAGGTGTACAGCTGGAAAGCCGTGTCTTCCTCGCATACGGCCACGTCGGGTTGCGTCGTCGGCTGTGCGGCGACTCGCTTCTGCAAGGTGTCATCGGCATCAATCCACAATGTTTCGGGGGCTGCAGCACCGAGGGATTGGCACGCCTGCACCCAGAGTGGTTCCAGCTCTCGCTCGACGACAACCAGCCTCGCCCGGCTGTCCTCCACTTGTGCCGCGAGCTCGCCTGCGGAAAGGCGCCAGTTCAACACCACCAGTGCGGCTTGGGTCTTCGCGCACCCGAAGAGCGCGAAGTAGAAATCGAAACTGTTCTTCCCAAGAAAGCCGACGAGGCTTCCCGGGGCTGTACCGCGCGCGAGCAAATAGTGCGCGACCTGGCGGCAGATGCGCTCGAAGGCCGCGAACCTCACTGCGTTGCCACGGCTCCTGAACGCGATCCGTTGCGGATCCCTGCGAGCGTAGTAGGCAGGTACATCGCCCAGCGTTCTGATCTCCGGGTAGATCCACATGCACTGCGTCCCGTCTCAACGACCTTGGAAAGCCGGCGTGCGCTTTTGTGCAAACGCCATCAACCCGGCTCGAGCATCGCTCGTCGCTGCGATGCGGGCCAGCGCCTGCGCTTCCAATTCAAGCTGGGTCTCGAGCGGCTGGTCTTGCGCAGATAAGAGCAAACGCCGAATCTCGCCGAAGGCGCGTGTGGGACCCGCTGCCAGCCGACCGGCTGTCGCCTGAGCTCTGGCCTGCAGCTCATCCGCGGGGACTACTTCATCCACGAGCCCCACCGCGAGGGCCTCGGGCGCGAGTAGAGTCTCGTTCAAGATCAAAAAGCGACGCGCTCGAGCCACACCCAGGCGTCGGGAGAGCATCACGGATGAGCCCGCATCGCAGCTGAAACCGATGCCGGCATAGGCAGCGACGAAGCGCGCATTATCCGCGGCAATCACCAGATCACTGCCGGCGACGAGCGCGGCCATGCCCCCTGCGCATACGCCTTGCACGGCGGCCACGATCGGCGGGTCCATGCGCTGAAACCGCGCGATCGCGCTGTGCAAGGTCGTGGTCCAACGCTTGACGTTGTGCGCAAGGCTATCGATTTCATGCGCAAAGGCCCGGACATCACCTCCGTAGCTGAAGACCTTGCCCGCCGCAGCCAGGAGCACACACCGGACATCGCGATCTTCGGAGATCCCGATAGCGGCTTCGGACAGAGCGGCACACAGCGGACCGTCAATCGGGTTGCCCCTCTCGGCATCGGTGAACGTCAGTCGCGCCACGCCATCTTTGACTTCTACGTCGAGCCCAACCTTCATATTTGCAAACTCTTCGAATAATAGTCATCGGACTTACGACTTTGTGGGCACAGTGTCAATTCCCCTGCTCGAGCCCGCAGTCATGGCGCATCGGCTGGGAGGCCGACTGCCTCTCGACGGCGGTAGATGGCAGCCGAGCGCGCAACGATTTCTCCGTCGGCCGTAATCAATGCCTGTGTGAAGACCAACGCTCCCGTAGTCTTTACAAGCGTTACCGCTGCCTCGACCCAGGCATTGGGAGGCGTCGGCGCGAGGTAGTCGACCGATATGCTGATCGTCGGGAAATGCCGCACGCTTCCAAGTGCGGACCGGACCGCTACGATCTGCATATCGGCGAAGGTCGCCAACGCACCGCCGTGGCAACTGCCAACGGGATTCACATGATGCGCCGCAACCCGAAATCCCAGGCGTTTGTCATGTCTGTTCAGATAAAGCGGACCAAAGCGCTCGGCGAACCCTGAGCCCACATCGATCAGTTCGAACCCGGCTGGTGCGGAAATTTCATGCGGGGCGATGTCCATCTTGACTGCCTCAGAGCGGACTAAAGCGCGCGCGAGATGAGCTCGCGCATGATCTCCGAGGTCCCCCCATAGATGCGCTGGACCCGGGCGTCCGCGTAAAGACGACAAATCTCGTATTCGCGCATGAAACCGTAGCCGCCGAAAAACTGTAAGCATCGATCCACGGTGCGCCCATGCATTTCGGTACACCAAAGCTTCGCGATCGAGGCATCGACGGCGGTGAGCTCACCGCGCACGTGACGCTCGAGACACTGGTCGAAGAACGCCCAGCCGACGCTCAGGTCCGCCTTGACGTCCGCAAGTGAATGCCGGGTGTTTTGAAACTCCATGATGCTGTGGCCGAAAGCCTGGCGCGAGCGCACATAGTCACAGGTGATGTCCAGTACGCGCTGCGCCGCGCCCAATGAGGACCCGGCGAGCGTGAGTCGCTCCTGTGGGAGCTCCGTCATCAGAGAGGAGAAGCCGGTCCCCTCGGCGCCAAGCAGGTTGGCGGCGGGCACGTGCACGTCATCGAAGAACAGCTCTGACGTATCGGCCGAGAGGTGGCCCAATTTCTCCAATTTGCGGCCGCGGCGAAACCCGACGTGACTGCTCTCGACCAGTATCAGGCTGATCCCTCTTGCGCCCGGCGCATCGCTCGTGCGTGCGACGACGATGACAAGATCGGCGTGTTGCCCGTTGGAGATAAATGTCTTTGCACCAGTGACGACAAACTCCTCGCCCGAGCGCACAGCGCGGGTGCGCACCCCTTGCAGATCACTGCCGGTTCCCGGTTCGGTCATCGCGATGGCACAGACCGTCTCACCGCTCACCATGCGCGGCAGCCAGCGCAGCTTCTGCTCCGGCGAGCCGAAGTGCAGCAGGTATCCCGCACACACGTCGCTGTGCACCGAGAAGTCGCTCAGGGGCCCTGCGTACCCCGCATACGAGATTTCCTCGCCGAGGATTGCGTTATACCTGAAGTCGCAACCCGGCCCACCGTACTCCGGGGGCACCTGAGGGCATAGGAGACCCATCCTTCCGCCCTGCACCCAGTACTCGCGATCGACGATCCCCCGCTCTTCCCAGCGCGCGAAATTGGGCGTGATTTCCTCTGCGATGAAACGACGCACCGCGTCACGGAAGATGGCGTGGTCCTCGTTGTAAATGCGCCGATGTGCGAGCATGCGTCTGTTTCCCGGCCAGTCCGCCCTTACGCCCCATGCACGGGGGCAGCCAATGCCGAGCGCGCACTCCTCTCCAGTCGAATGATTTTCTTGCCTCGATTCTCACCGCGATAGATCGCGGCGAGTGCGTAGGGCGCCCGGTCGAGCCCGTCTTCGATATCCTCACGATAGACCAGGATGCCGGCCTTCGCCCACGCGGCAAGCTTGTCGATTACTGCAGGGAATCGCGACAGGTGATCAAAGATGATGAAACCTTCATGGCGAAGCCGCTTGGTGAGCACCTCTCGCTCGCGCCGCGGAGCCAGGGGTGGCGGGTCCCACGCTGCAACGGCAGCGGTTCCGCATTGGATGATTCGTCCCCGAATGTTTATCAGCGGCCATACGGTATCCGCTATGGCGCCGGACGTATTGTCGAAGAACACGTCGATTCCTCGCGGACATAGCGTCGCGAGATCCGTGTGACTCGTCGCAGTGCGATAGTTCAGTGCCGCGTGATAGCCGAACTCGCGCACACACTGCGAGACCTTCTCGTCAGTGCCCGTGAGTCCCACGACGCGGCAGCCCAGATGGTGCGCAATCTGTCCGGCGAGAGCACCCACAGCACCCGCCGCGGTGGATACCATCACGGTCTCGCCGGATTGCGGGCAGCCGATTTCAGTCAACGCGAGATACGCTGTGACGCCGTTGATCCCGAATATCCCGAGCGCCGCGCTGTCGGGTCCGTTGTCGGGATTCACCCTCGCTATCACTTGGCTCTCGGTGGCTGCGCAGTAGTCTTGCCACCCAAACCATCCGTACAACCGATCGCCGATCGCTATCCGCGGGGCGCGCGACGCTTCCACGATCCCGATCGCAAGCGAGCGCATCACGCCGCCTATCCGGACCGGGTCTGAGTAGTTGGCGCTCGCATTCACCCAGCCCCGCTGCGCGGGATCCACGGACAGATAGAGATTGCGGACCAGGAACTGCCCGTCGCGGGGCATTTCGATTGCCGCGTCGTCGCGTGCGAAGTGCTCCGGCGCGGGCACGCCGGTCGGCCGGCTAATCAATACGATGCGTCGGTTGGTCGCGACCGCTTTCGATGCAGTGCTCATGTTGGCCGCCGACGTGCGAGCGTCTTCTCTGCTTGCCGCAGATGAGGAATATCGACCATCTGTCCGTTCAGAGACAGTGCCGCCGCGCCGGGATTCTGTCCAAACAGCGCGACGATGCGCGTGGCATGCTCGATTTCCTCGGCGCTCGGCGTGAAGCATCGGTTGATGACCGCGACTTGATCAGGGTGAATGGCAATCTTCCCGCTGAAGCCGTCCCGCCTCGCCTCGGCGCACACCGTCTCCAAGCCCGCCGAGTCGCGGAAATCGGCAAACAGGGTATCGATGGCCTCCACTGCGGCAGCATGGGCCGCGAACAAGCACAGTGATCGCGCGAGCTGATACGGCTGAGTCCACGTCCCGTTCACTTCCTTGTTGCCGGTGGCTCCGATCGCGGCGCTCAGGTCTTCGGCGCCCCACGTCAAGCCATAAAGCCTCCGGCCGCAGCTCGTGAAGCCGCCCAGCGAAAACAGGGCCCGCGGCGTCTCGGTCGCTACGGGCAGTATCCTGATACTGCCCGGCTCCATGTCATTTTGCCGCTCGAGCACGTCGAGGTAATGTCCGAGTTGAACTACATCCTCGGGTGAGCGAATCTTCGGTTGCAGGATGCCATCGGGCGCCGCGCCCACGACGGCAGCAAGGTCCGCAATGACCTCCGGGGTCCCGAGCGGATTGATGCGGACCCAGAGTCGCGAAATCTCACGACGCGTATGCGCAGCAAGATATTCGCGCACCCGGCCTCTGGCCATGGCCTTCTGCTCCGGGGCTACGGAATCCTCGAGGTCGAGAACCACAATGTCGGCTCTGCAGCTCTCGCTCTTGGCAAGTTTCCTGTCGCTGTCGCCCGGTACAAAGAGCAAGGAGCGTGCACTCATGATTGCGGCTTCCGCAGCATCAGCGCCGAGCGCTTGCAACTCGCGACAAGCACCTCTTTCTGATTGTAGCCACGATGCACGAAGACCACGATGCCGTTTTGGGGCCGCGAGCGACTTTCGCGAATCTCCAGCACTTCCGATTCGCAGCGCAGCGTATCGCCGTGAAACAGCGGCTTCGGGAATCGGACCTCATCCCAACCCAGATTGGCCACAGTTGTGCCCAACGTCGTATCGCCTACCGAGATGCCTACCATCAAACCGAGCGTGAAAGCGCTATTGACGATCCTTTGTCCAAACTCGGTCTGCGTCCGGCAATACTCCTCGTCGAGATGCAGTGCGGCCGGGTTGTGAGTCAAGGCTGAAAAGAACACATTGTCCGCCTCCGTCACCGTACGCCGAATCGCATGGCGAAAAACTTGGCCCACCCTGAAGTCCTCGAAATACAGTCCGGCCACGGCTGGGCTCCTGATCGCTTCGGGTTGCCCGCCTCAGCCATGCAGGCCGAGGATGGACACGGCGCAGACGGAATTCCACGGAACGCCGCCTAAATTGTGGCTGAGCCCGTATACGGGGCTCTTCAGTTGCCGCTTGCCTGCGCGCCCCAGCAATTGGAGGTAGTTCTCGTACGCCATGCGCAGGCCCGAGGCGCCGATCGGGTGGCCGAAGCACTTCAGGCCACCATCGATCTGGCAGGGCACGCGGCCATCGGCGTCGTAGAAGCCGTCCAGGATGTCCTTGACCGCGCCACCATCCTCGGAAATCCCAAGGTCCTCCATGGTGACGAGCTCCGTGATGGAGAAGCAGTCGTGCACTTCCATCATGCTGACCTCTTTGCGCGGATGGCGGATGCCCGCTTCTTCATAGGCTTTCCTCGCCGCGATGCGTGTGTTGCGCACGCCGCTTGCATCCCACTCGGAAGTGCCCATCTCCCTGCCGCAACTCACCGCGAGCTGCAAAGCCTTGAGGGTCACGAAGTCGGACTTGCCCAGGTTGCGCGCAATCGCGGGTGTAGTGACGATCGCGCAGGCGGCACCATCGCTGACGCCACAACAATCGTACAAACCCAGCGGGTCGGCGATGATGGGCGCATTGAGGATCGTTTGGAGGTCGACTTCCTGCCGCAGATGCGCTTTGGGGTTCTTGGCGCCATTCCGATGGCTCTTCCAGGACACCCGGCCCATGGCGAGCTTGAGATCCTCTTTCTGGGTACCGTATCTGGCACGATATCCCGCCGCGAGCTGCGCGAAACCGCCCGGCGCCGAGCTGTAGGGCATGATCAGGTCGTTGAGTGTGCCTTTCGTTTGCACCGGCAGCCCGCCATAGCCCGTGTCTTTGAGCTTTTCAGCGCCGATCGCAAGCGCGAAATCCACCGCACCCGACGCCACGGCATACGCCGCCCCTCGCAGTGCCTCCGTGCCCGTCGCGCACATGTTTTCAACACGAGTGACCGGGATGCCGTCCAGGCGCAGAGCGGTCGCTGCGGGAATGGCAGAATTGCCGACGTTGACGCGATCCAATGCGGATCCGTACCACGCCGCGCCGATCTGGCCCTTATCGATCTGCGCGTCCCGCAACGCCTCGAGGAACGCCTCCATCAGCAGATGCTCGGTGCCGCAATCCCAGCGTTCGCCGAACTTCGAGCAGCCCATCCCGATGATGGCGACCTTGTCTTTGATGCCGGTAGCCATGCGATCAGCTCAGCGGCGCTGCCTTCCAGAAATAGCGGTTGTAGTGACGCACCGGATCCGCTTCTTTGATTCGATACACCATCCGCAAGGGTGTGCCCACGGCGAATTTCTGGGGATCCACGTCAACCATTTCCATCAGCACACGCGCGCCGTTGTCAAACTGCACCAAGCCTACATACAGCGGTGGTGAGGGATAGAACATCAGCCAATCGGCAGTATAGGTGGCAACCTTGGCGGGCTCCTCGGCCATCGGCACGGGTGCCATCGCAGCAGTTGAGCCGCAGCGGACGCAAGCCGGCATCCGCGGAAATTGGATTGCCCCGCATTTCGGACATCGCCCGCCGACAAACTGCATCACCTGGTCACGCGCGCGGTAGAGTTGGCTTAATGCTGTCTTGACATCGGTTTCGGATCGCATGCCCCAATCGAGCTGCAGCTCGCCGCCGAAACACAGTAGCTTGCCGTAGCTCTCATCCGAAACCCCTCGCGCAAGCGCTGTAGTGACCGTGGCGGCCGACCTGTAAGTCGTCACGGCGTCCGTTGCCTCGAACAGCAGCGCGTCGCAGCCGGCGCCGAAGCCGACGACGAGTATTCGCTGGCCGGGTTGCGCCGACTCGAGAGCGAGACCGAGCATCATTAGAGGGTGCGCTGTGCCCGTATCCCCGCAGTTAAGGGCAAGGTTGTCGACGATCGCCTCCGGCCTGAGCTTGAGCCGCTTCGCCACGGCGCTGGCGACGCCCGGGATCATCGCCGGCAAGCAGAAGAAATCGATCGCCCCCGGGTCCGTGCCCGTACTCTTTAAAGCTCGCTCAACGGTCTCCGACACGATCCCCAAGTAGCCCTCCTCGCGAATCCAGCGCTCCTCCCACTGGTAGTCGTATCTTTGACCGGCCGCACGGAAGTGGTCGACGAAGGCCTCGGCGTTCGAAGCGCTGCCCACGTACCGGGCCAGGATGTGATCGGTGCCGACGCGTGCGGCGAAGCTGCCCGCGCCATATCGCATTTCCTGAATACTGCCGGGCTTCGCATGCCGATTGTCGGCCGCGACGACTACGGCATCCCCGCCCGCGGGCGCTTCGCACGCGCGAATCATTGCAGAAGTTCCAGCCCGAAGGGAGCCGGACACATCCAAGGTCGTGAGCTGTCCCTTGAGCCCACACGCGGCCGCCACCAGACTCGCATTCTGCAGGTCTGCGAACACCGGTGTCGTAGAGGCGACGGTGAGGGAGCTCACGGCAGCCGCTGGGCCGCCCCGCAGGCAGCCGCGCACGGCTTCGACACTCATCGTGATCGAGTCCTCATCCCAATTGCCAAAGGCGCGATTCCCGCGCGCCGCGCCTTTGAGGGCAGGCAGCGCCCATGCGTGCGCCGCGAAAATCGCTGCACGCTCCATCCGCAGCCGCGGTACATATGCCCCGTAAGATTTGATTCCGCCGTGTGTCATGTAACTTCGCAGGCTGGATTGCGCGCGCGGGTCCTCGCGGCCGTCAATACGACTTCGGCATGCCAAGTTCCTTCTCTGCGATGAACGACAGAATGAGCTGCTCGGTGATGGGCGCGAGCCGCTGCAAGATGGCCTCTCGAAACAGCCGCTCGACTTGGTATTCCTTGGCGTAACCCATGCCACCGTGGGTCAGCACCGCCTGGGTCGCCGCGTCGAATGCGGCTCTCCCGCCGAGGAACTTGGCAGCGTTCGCATAGGATCCGCAAGGTTCCTTGCGGTCATACAGCGTCGCTGCCTTCATCGTCATCAGCCACGCGGCCTCGATGGCGCACCAGTTCTGGGCCAGAGGGTGTTGGATGGATTGGTTCTGTCCAATGGGCCGGTCGAACACCACTCGCTCCCTCGCATACGCCGCAGCTCGGCGCAGCGCATCCTGTGCAATGCCGATCGCTCCGGCCGCAACAATGATGCGCTCGGGATTGAGACTGTGAAGCAGGTAATGGAACCCCTTACCTTCCTCACCGATGCGATCCTCATCGGGCACGAACAGGTCTTCGATGAAGATGGCATTCGAATCCACCGCAGCGCGGCCCATCTTTGGAATTCGCCGCACTTCGATCCTCTTCCGATCGAGCTTCGTGAAGAAAATCGTCATGCCGTCAGTCGGCTTGCCGCTGCCGTCCAACGGCGTCGTGCGCGTCAGCAGCATGATGTTGTCCGCCTCCTGCGCGGTCGAGGTCCAAATCTTTGCGCCGTTGACGAGGTAGCCCCCGTCGACCTTCCGGGCAAAAGTCTTGATCTGAGTCGTATTCAGACCTGCGTTCGCCTCCGTCACACCAAAACAGGTCTTTTCAGCGCCGCGAATCAGCGGCCCAAGCATGCGTCGCTTCTGCTCGGGAGTACCGAGCACGACGATGGGATGAGGCGCAAACAGGTTGATTTGGAGCGTCGACATGGCCGCAGCGCCTCCGCCGCTCGAGGCCACCGTGTTCATCATGATCGCCGCTTCGGTCACGCCGAGATTGGATCCGCCGAGCTCCTCGGGCATGGTGATTCCCAGCCACCCGTCCGCAGCCATGGCCGCGTGAAACTCATGTGGAAACTCGGCCGAAGAATCCTTGTGGCTCCAATATTCGTCCGTGAAGTTGGCGCAAATCCTCCTGACCGCCTCGGCAATGGCCTTCTGATCGTCGGTCAGGGTGAAGTCCACGATGGTTCCTGGGGCACCGGAGGAGATAGTATCATACCATATCGTGTGCCGGCCGCCAACCTGCCGGACGTCATTGATTCAGCTCCGGTCGGTCGCGGAATAGCTCGAGTGCCTCGGGATTCGCGAGCGCTTCGCGGTTGTCCACCGGTTCGCCGTGGACGACATTCCTGACGGCGAGCTCGACGAGCTTGCCGCTCTTCGTGCGTGGAATATCCGCCACCTGCAGAATTCGAGCGGGTACGTGCCGAGGCGTGGTATTCGCGCGAATGACGCGCCGGATGCGCTCGGCCAGTTCCTCTGTGAGGCTGACGCCCTCCGCAAGTCGAACGAACAGCAGCACGCGTACGTCGCCCTCCCATTTCTGGGCAATCGCGATCGATTCGAGAACTTCAGGCAGCTTTTCCACTTCGCGGTAAATCTCGGCCGTGCCAATCCGCACACCACCGGGGTTCAGAATTGCATCCGAGCGGCCGTGGATCAGCATGCCGCCGTGGGAGGTCATCTCACAGAAGTCACCGTGACACCATGTGTTCGGGAACTTTTGAAAGTACGCGGCACGCAAACGCGTGCCGTGGGGATCATTCCAGAAGCCGATCGGCATCGAAGGGAACGCCTTTGTACAGACGAGCTCGCCTTTACCCTCGCGCATGGACTTTCCCCGTGGGTCGTACACATCGACGGCCATGCCGAGCCCCCGACACTGAATCTCGCCGCGCCAAACGGGCAGCGTGGGGCTTCCGATAACGAAGGCCGAGCAGATGTCTGTGCCGCCCGACATGGATGACAGCTGTATATCGGACTTGATCCCTTCATAAACGTAATCGTAGCTCTCGGGAACGAGCGGACTGCCGGTCGACAGCAATACGCGAAGGGAGGATAAGTCGTGCGTCTTCGCGGGGCGCAGGCCTGATTTGGCCACTGCGTCAATGAATTTCGCCGATGTGCCGAAATGCGTCATCCGATGCGCCTCGGCGAAATCAAATAGGATTCGGCCCTCGCGGACGAACGGAGATCCGTCGTACATCAGCACGGTTGCTCCGGAGGCGAGCACCGAGACGAGGATGTTCCACATCGTCCAACCGCACGTGGTGAAGTAGAAGTAGCGGTCGCCCGGCCGTACGTCACAGTGCAGCTGATGCTCTTTCAGATGCTGCAGCAGTGTGCCGCCGGCGCCGTGTACGATGCCCTTGGGAATGCCCGTCGTACCCGACGAATAGAGGATGTAGAGCGGATGGTCGAACGGTAACGGTGTGAAATCGACTTCTCGAGCAACGGTATAGGGCGCCACGAGTTCTTCCCACGTCACCGTTCGCGTAAGCTGTGGGGTCGGACCTTCGGGACGCAAATATCGCGTCAAGATCACACGCTCTACGCTCGGCAGGCGTCCTATTATCTCGGCCAGTTTCGCGGTGCAGTCAATCGCCTTTCCGTTGTACCAGTAACCATCTACCGCAAAGAGAATCCGCGGCTGTGTCTGGCCGAAACGGTCCACCACCCCTTGCACCCCAAAGTCCGGCGATGTCGACGTGAATACCGCACCGATGCTGACCGCCGCCAGCATCGCGACCAGGGTCTCCGGCATATTCGGCATGAACGCCGCGACTCGGTCTCCGGCGGCGATGCCATGGGCGCGAAGTGCGGCCGCCATGGCGGCCACTTGCGCGTGTAATTCGGCGTGGCTGATTTGTCGGCAAATTTTGTCTTCGCCCCAGAACACCACTGCTGGAGCATCGGACAGAGCGACGCGTCCGAGCAGGTTCTGCGCGAAGTTCAGGCGGGCCTCGGTAAACCACCGAGCGCCGGGCATCCGATCGCCATCATCCAGTACCCTACTGCCCTGGCGGCCGCGCACGCCGCAAAAGGACCAGATCGATGACCAGAAGTCCTCACGATTGTCGATCGACCACCGCCAGAGAGCCTCGTACCCCTCGAGACGCAGCCCGGGGCGAGCGCCGACAAATTGCACAAATTGGTACATCCGGGTCGCGCGCATCTGCGCCGGATCAGGACTCCAGATCGGCTCATCGACCCGCGTTCGAGGCGTCATGGGAATACCGCACAGCCGAGCATGGAGGCTCTCCATGTTGATCTATCAGTATGCTAGCATACCATCGTGATCCGTCGGGCCATGCGTGTGGAGTTCCAGGCCGCCGCCAGGGCCCGGCGGAGTTGGCTGAGCCCACTCTTAAGCGGTGCTGATACAACGTAGCCGCAGCATCGTTCCATGCTCTGGCGGAGATTCCATGTCTCGATCCGATAATGCACAGACCCTCACAGGCAAACGATTCCCCAGGGTCACCAAGAAGTCAGCGAACCCGAACCGCATGGCTGACGCCGAAGCCCTGCTCGAGGAGAGCGAGACGCCAGTAACCGAGCCTGTAGCCCGTCAGGCCATCCGGCTGAGCTTCCTGATCCATGATGTCTCCAGGATGCGGCGCACCGCGTTTGACCAATTGATGAAGCCTTTGGGCGTCACCCGAGCGCAATGGTGGGTGCTGGCCCACCTCTCGCGTAATGACGGAATGGTGCAAACGCAGCTGGCTGATGCGCTCGATGTGGGGAAGGCGAGCCTCGGTAACTTCCTCGAGCGGCTCGAGGCGAGCGGGCTCATCGAGCGGCGCGATGACCCGATCGACAAGCGCGCGAAGCGAGTCTATATGGCTCGGGCCGGCCGGCAGCTTCTGAAACAAATGACGCAGGAGGAGATCCATTTCAACGAACGGATCCTCCGCGACGTGCCCCCCCAGGACCGTGACGCCATGATCCGGACGCTGACTTGCATCAAGCATGCGCTGTTCCAGCAGATCGACACGGGATCCGCGACCGAAGAGGATTGACGCTGGAGCCCTCGAGACGCGTTCAGTGCACAGGTTATGCCCCGGCTCCGATCGCCATAAGTCGTATTGTATAATACTATCTTCTATGGTATCTAGGGCCGTCATTGGTTGAACAGGGGATCTACAGTGCGTGGACTCAAGGGCAAAGTGGCGCTGGTGACCGGCGGTGGCAGTGGCATCGGGCGCGCTATCGCCTTGCGCCTCGCGGAGGAGGGGATGACGGTGGGCGTATTGGACCTCAACGCCCAGGCGGCTTCGGCGAGCGTTGCGAGCATCATCGCAGCAGGCGGAATGGCGATCGCCGAGACGTGCGACATCTGTGACTACAGTGCCGTACAGCAAGCGGTGGCAAGCGTCGAGAATCGTGCTGGGCCCATCCACACACTCGTGAACAACGCCGGATGGGATTCACCACTCCCCTTCTTGAAGACCGAGCCTGAGTTTTGGTCCAAGGTGATAGCCATCAACTACATGGGGCCGCTCCATGTCACGCACGCCGTCGTGGGTCGCATGGTCAAGCGCAACGGCGGCCGCGTGATCTTCATCGCCTCGGACGCCGGTCGCGTCGGGTCTTCGGGAGAGGTCGTGTACTCGGGCTGCAAGGGAGCAACGATCGCCTTCGCGAAGGCGCTGGCGCGCGAAGTGGCACGAAACAATGTGCTCCTCAATTGCATCTGCCCGGGCCCGACCAACACCCCCGCCATGGATTCCTTCGTGGGTACCGGCGAGCAAGGCCAGAAGATCCGCGATTCCATGGTGCGAGGGGTACCGCTCGGCCGGATCGGCGAGCCGTCAGACTACCCCGGCCTCGTTGCATTCCTCGCAAGCGACGACGCCGCCTTCATGACCGGTCAAACCATCAGCGTCTCAGGCGGCCTGACCATGCATGGCTGAGGTTGCCCCTGCCTTCCCCGGAGATGTCCATGCCAGCTTACAAAGATATTCTGTACGAGGTCGGCGCGAACGCCGTCCGAGTCACCATCAACCGGCCGGAGGTTATGAACGCCTTCCGGCTCCAGACCGTCGAAGAATTGATCCACGCGTTCCAGAAGGCGAACGAGGAGCAGACCGTCAACGCGGTCGTATTCGCGGGTGCCGGTGAGAAGGCGTTTTGCACCGGGGGCGATCAGAAGTCGCACCTCTCGGACGACGGCCTCTACGGCCCGCGGGGCACAGTGGGCATGCCCATGGAGGAGCTGCAGAGCGCGATCCGCGATCTGCGCAAGGTCTCCATTGCGCGGGTCCAGGGATTCGCCATAGGGGGCGGCAATGTGTTCGCGACGCTGTGTGACCTCACGATCGCATCGGAGAAAGCGATATTCGGGCAGATGGGACCCAAGGTCGGATCGGCGGATCCCGGCTGGGGGACGGCCCTGCTCGCACGTCACGTCGGGGAGAAACGTGCACGGGAGTTCTGGTTCCTGTGCCGGCGGTACAGCGCCCAGCAGGCCTACGAGATGGGCCTGGTCAACAGAGTCGTTTCGCCCGAGCAATTGGACGCCGAGATCGATGGCTGGACGGCCGAGATCAATGCGCTGAGTCCGACGGCGATCGCGATTGCGAAGCGCTCATTCAACGCCGACAGCGAGAACATTCGCGGCATAAGCTTCCTGGGGATCCAGGCGGTGAAGCATTTCTACATGAGCGAGGAGTCGAAAGAAGGCGTGCGGGCGTTCAATGACAAGCGCAAGCCCGACTTCAAGAAGTATCTCTGAGCGGCGAGCACATTCACGCTTTCTGGGCTGCCGCCGCCGTGGAAACCAGCCACATCACCACGTCGTTGGACGCGGACGGGATCCTGCTCGCGACGATCGATATGCCGGGAAGGTCGATGAACGTCTTCTCGGCCGGCTTGATGGATTCCCTCGAGCAACTGCTGGATGAAGTCGACGCGCGCCCGGAGATCCGGGGCGTCGTGATAGCGTCAGGGAAGCAGGCCTTTCTCGCGGGTGCCGACCTGGAGATGGTCCGGGGGTATACCGAGCGCGCGAGGCGGGCCTCCGACGAGGAGTTACATCTGACGTGCGGCCGGCTCGGCCGCCTGTTTCGGCGGCTCGAGAAGACTGGCAAGCCGTTCGTCGCGGCAATCGATGGCTTGGCGCTGGGGGGCGGCTTGGAGCTGGCTCTCGCTTGTGCTGATCGGGTGGCTGGCGACAGCCGCAGCACGCAACTCGGGTTACCCGAAGTCAAGCTCGGTCTGCTGCCCGGCGCTGGCGGCACTCAACGTCTGCCCCGGCTCATCGGCACGTCCGCGGCTTTCCAGTTGCTCCTGAAAGGGGAGCCCGTCTCGGCACAGCGTGCCTTGGAGCTCGGCGTGCTCGGCATGATCGTGCCGGCACCTGAGCTTCTCGCGGCTGCCCGCGAGCGCGCTCGCGAGCTCGCGCTGCAGCCATCCTGCGCCCCCTGGGACCGCAAGCAATGGCGGCTGCCCGAGAATCCCTTCGATTTTGACTCTGCCGAGACCTCAAGTGCGATCGCCCAGTACGTTGCACTCAGTGATGAGGAACTGGCGCATTACCCGGCGTACCGAGCGATCATGGACAGTGTGATCGGTGGCTGGAGGAAACCCATCGAGCAGGCGTGCCGCTGGGAAATGGACTGCTTCGTTCGCCTGATCCGGGATAGAGTAGCTGGGAACATGGTGCGCACGCTTTTTCTCGACCGACAGCGTGCGGCCAAACTCCTGCCGCGCGGAAGACCGGCAGGGTCACTTGAAGTCGCCACCCAGGGTCCAGGCGACGACGCTGCACGAGCCCTGCTCTCCGCTGCGCGTGTTGCGATCGTCGAGCCGGAACGGCTCCCGACGACGGGGCTCCTCCTGACGACGAAGCCCTCATACCATTCGTCCTCGGCGTCGAGCGGAGCTCGCGAAGTCGCGTGGCTGCGCGGCTCGCCATACTCCCTGACGTCATTTCGTCTCACAACCGGCGTTTGGGTCTCGGATCTTACCTCCCACGGACGCGCAGTCGAAGTCTGCGTTCGCAACGACGATCGCCTTGCGACTGAAGCCACCCTCGAGATCGCCTCCGCCTTGCGGGCGACTCCGTTGGTCACCCCGGGTGGATCACTGTTACAGCGGCTCGAGCAGGCCCAGATCTCAAGTCTACGCGTATCTGCTCCCCCTGAAGAGCGGCTCTTCGCGGTCGCGCTGGCCGCTATCGGCGCCTGGGTGGCGGACCTCGTGCCGGATACGGGGCTCGCGGACACGGCCGCGGTCGTTGCCGGCTTCCATCCGGCCTACACCGGCGGGCCTTTCAGCTATCTGAACCAGCATACCGCTGCTGAGCTATATCAGCGCGCAGAGAAGGCCCAAGCAAAGTATGGCGATCTGTTCGCCATACCTCGTGGACTCGACAGGCTGCTGGCGAGCATTGCGCAAGTGAGTGGCTGAAGTGGCGATCGACCGCCGACATATTGGTTTTGAACTACCGCCTTTCGCGGTCGAGGTGACGGCGGACCGGTTGCACCGCTTCGGCGAAGCGATCGCGATCGGTGGCACGATTATTGATTGCAGTGTTGCGCCGCCGACCTACATCAAGGTCATCGAAGGCGAGGGCAACAGCTCGCTGGCAATCGTCTCCGCCCTGAAGATCGACCTGCGACGCATCCTGCACGTCGAGCAGGAGTTCGAATACGGCGTTCCGATCCGCGCGGGCGATCGCGTGATCGTTGAGCGCACAGTCGCGGACATATACGCCAAAAAGGGCGGAGCCCTTGAATTCGTGGTCGTGGATTCCACCCTGCGCAATGGCGATGGCGTGTCAGTGGGTCATTCACGGCAAACGATCCTTGTGCGCGGCGAAACCCAAGACGCATCGGTATGAGTTTGCCTCTGGAAAGCTTCGAGTCCGGCGCGATAGTCATCGAGCGCACCTATGGACCGATCACGGGCGAGCACCTGCAGCGCTACGCAGAAGCCTCAGGGGACATGAATCCCCTGCACCTGAATCAGGAGTTTGCCAGGCAAGCGGGATTCGATGATGTGATCGTCCATGGCATGCTCGGCATGGCTCTCCTTGGCCGCCTGATCACTGAGGGCTTGCCCCAATTGCGCCTGCTGACCTTTCGAGCGCGTTTCCGTCACGTCATTCGCGCGGGAGAGGCAATCCAGTGTCGCGCCCGCCTTCGAACGCGCGACAGCGAAACGGTGGTCCTTGCGCTCGAGGCGGTGAGCTGCGCCGGAACACAATTGATCGACGGCTCGGCGACCCTAACGTGTCTCGAGTTCGCGAGAGCCCGCCCTCAGAGGCTGACCAAGGTCCTCAAAAACGGAGCAAGATTCCATGGGCGTCGCGACGAATAGTCAGCTTCTTGCCGGCAGAGTAGCGATTGTGACTGGTGCTGGCCGCGGCGTCGGACGCGGAATTGCCCTCGAGCTCGCGCGCGCCGGCGCAGCGGTTGTGGTCAACGATCTCGGCTCGTCGCTGTCAGGGGCCGACACCGATGAGACGCCCGCGAAATCCGTCGTCCAGGAAATCCAAGCTTTCGGGGGTCGCGCCGTCGACGACCGCCACGACGTGGCAAGCTTTACTGCTGCCGCAGCCATTATCGATGGTGCGCTCGCGAGTTTCGGTCGCATCGATATCATCGTCAACAATGCCGGCAATCTGCGGGATACGATTTTCCACCGGATGACGGAGGAGGATTTCGACGCCGTCGTAGCCGTACACTTAAAAGGCGCATTCAACGTCAGCCGTGCCGCGGCACCCCACTTCAAGCAGCAAGGCTCGGGCACATTCGTGCACATGACTTCGACATCTGGGCTCATCGGCAACTTTGGGCAAGCCAACTATTGCGCAGCGAAGCTTGGCATCGCGGGTCTTTCGAAGGCGATCGCGCTTGACATGCAGAAGTTTGGCGTTCGGTCCAATGCGGTCGCGCCCTTCGCCTGGACCCGAATGGTTGGTTCCATACCTGATGAGACACCAGAGCAGAAGCGTCGCGTCGAGAGCTTGAAAAAGCTCGTGCCCGAGAAGATCGCGCCGTTTGTGGTCGCGCTGTGCAGTGATGCGGCCTCCCATGTGACTGGCCAGATCTTCGGGGTGCGCAATAACGAGATTTACCTCTTTTCTCAACCCCGGCCACTCCGTACGGCACACAGCTCCGATGGGTGGACTCCTGAGACCGTCATTGAGCGCGTCCTGCCGATGTTCGCACATGATTTCTATCCCCTGCATCGATCCGGGGATGTATTCACTTGGGATCCGGTGTAGGCGTGGCGACACCCTCGCCGGTGATCGCCAACTGGGCAAATGCCGAGCAACGGTATTCTGAACCGATGGTCGCTCCCTTCTCGGCGACAGACCGTCAGGCCACGCGATCGAAGGCGGTAAGCACTTGAAAACACGCAGAAGCTGGTGCCGGCTATCTGATTCGAACATTCGATACAGGTTGATGCCTCTCCTGCATTCTCCTGGTAATATATTACCGAGAATTCTCTTTCGGGTATGGAGGGGAGTATATGGCTGAGCATTCCGCGACTCTCTCGTCGGATGACCTGGATTATCTGCTGAGTGGCAGCGCGGCGGAGAAGCGTTCGCTGGCCAAGTGGTACGCCGCTGCGAAGCTTGCGCTGGCGCGCAATCGGCCTCTGACCACAGCGACCACCCCGCCTCCCGGACGCCACCACGCCGCGGAGCTCGCGACTGCCGAACTTGACGCTTTGCGTAGCGTCGGCGCCTTCAAGGATCATGTCGTCGTCGGCGCCGATAACGACCCACTCATACGTAGCCAAGCGCAGTACATGGCGCTGCTCGAGGAAAGCCTGTCGGCGGCTGAGGCCGCCAAGCTCTTGCGTGTGGACGTGAGCCGAGTGCGCCAGAGGCTGCGCGAGCGGTCGCTCTTTGGCCTGGAATACGAGGGAAGCTGGCGCCTGCCGCGTTTTCAGTTCGAACGCCGTCTCGTCATCCCGGGTCTCGCCAAGGTCCTAAAAGCGCTCCCGTCGGATCTCTTCCCATTGGATGTGGTCGATTGGTTCCTGCTACCCGATCCGGAACTGCAGTCCGACAGCGATGCCTCTCCATTGAGCCCTCGCGAATGGCTGCTTTCGGGCCGGGCGATCGAGACCGTCGCGAGGCTCGCCCGTGACCTGACGCGCGCCTGACGCTGGTGAGCAAGTTCCCGGAGCCGCCCGGCGTCGAGGCGCTATGCCAGATTGCGGCCGAGACTCTCGAGCTGCCCGCCGGCACGCCCTTGGCGCGCATCTACTTCTCCGCCGGCCCGTATCCTTCGCATTGGACCCGATTCCGTCACGTCGGGCCCACCGCGGCGCGCTGGGACCATCATCTACCAACTTCAAGCGGTGAGCCGACGGAGCAAGACCGAGCCGTGCTCTACTGCGCGCCCCAAGTGGACACCTGCGCGGCGGAAGTCTTCCAGGCGACCCGTCGGATTGACCGGATCCGCAACGCGCCTGCCCTCGCGGTCTTTGCCCTGCAAGTGCCGGTAACCTTGCTTGACCTGCGCGGCGCTTTCGCCACGAGGATTGGCGCTTCCACCGCAATTCACTCCGGGCCGCGCTCCCGTGCGCGCGCCTGGGCGCGGCAGTTATACGAAGCCTATCCAGACGTTCAAGGCTTCCAATACGGCTCATCGATGGACGGACACGCCCCCGCGATCGTGCTCAACGAGCGCGCGCAGGGAGCGTTGCCCAAAGAACCGCAATTTCACCGCGCCCTCAACGACGACATGCTGGTCGATGTACTCCAACAAATCGCCTTGCGGCTCTCGTACGGGCTGCGGTAGTTCTAGCCTTGAACCAGGTGATCGCGCAGAGTGGTCGGTTGCCCAGTGACGAAACTGCACTGCGCGACGAGAATTCACCCGATCACCGACCGAGATGATGGCATCCAGACTGTAGTGCTTGATTTGCCGGTGACCTGCTAGGCGATTTGCGTACCAGCGCATTTCATTGGCGCATTGGGCCTCTCGGCAATCATGGCGCACCCCGAGTCGCTGCTTGGGTCTACGGCTTGGAGAGCAGATCCGCCTTGCCGGTATCGAGGTCCACGGGCACCGAAACGTGCTCCTGCACGATGAGCCACTTGCCGTGTATCTTCCGATATACGTCGCTGACCCTGACAACCAAGTCCGCTGGCGAGCCGTTCGCTCGAATGAACTGGCCTCGTTGAATGCTGTGACCATAGGCGACCGGACCCACGACCGTGACGCTCAAGTCCGATATCGAGAAATGAAGCGGACCCGGAGTCGTCTTGAGCGTGTCCTCCCAATCGGCCTTGTAGTCGGCCCAGCCCACATGCTGGCGCGGAGGGTTCACGTCGAACACGAACAAGTCCGGCCCCGGCTCGTAGACCCGCATGATCGCGTTCACATCCTTGGCGTTGACTGCGGCGGCAAAGTGAGCTTCCAGCGTCTCGATTGCGGCCTTGTCGCGCGTAGCGACCATGTGGGCAGCATGGACCGGAGTCGGGAAGGCGACGAGCCCTGCGACCGCGAGCACGATGCCGCAGACCAAAGTGATAAATCTGGCCATGGGATATCCCCTCGTCTTGGTTTTTGTGAAGGAGATGCGGAAACGAGCAGCTTCTACGCCCCCGCCTCGACCCTGTCAATCGCGTGAAGCCTGCCCGGTCCTCCGTCTCCAACGCCGACAGATCGGTGGCCGAAACCCGAGCTCGGGCGTCTGCAACGGCTCCACTCCGGTCATCGATTGCTCACGAGTGGGGAAGATCGTACCGGCTTCCGCAACTACGGCCCGACAGAAAGGAGTCCGGGCTTCGGTTCGCAAGACACTCGATCCATGTTCCAGATCTCGACGAACTCGAGGAAAACCGAATAGAAGGCCGCGTATCTGCGTCCGCCAGGTGATAACGGTCAGTGAACAGCGTGAGCAACTGGCGGTACTGGGGCAAGGAACTGCTTGTTGTGATACTCGATGGCCGCCTCAAACGTCTTGAGTTGCCGTTCATCGTCGCACTGAATGCGTCCTGCACCTTGACACGCAGCTCGCTCTTGGTGCGGATCTGCTTGCGCAGTCCGGAGAGCGGCGCGTAGAATTCTGTGAGCTGCCGTTCGAGGAAGTTGAGATGCCGTTCTTTGGCGCGCTGCCGTAGGCCAAAGTAGTAGACAACGGCAGCACCAATTCGGTTTTCGCCTGAACGCTCGCGGCTTCTCATCAGCCTTGAGCGTGGATCCCTTAGCACCTGGCCGGGCGCGCACATAAGACCCGGCGGCGAGCTTGTCTCGGTGTTCCACGATGAGCGCCGGAGTGATGTTACAGAGCTTTAGGTGCCCGAGTTTCTCCCGCCACCACGGAAGGGCGGTGCGATGCATGCTCCCGTTGCGTAGTTTCGGCATTTCGTGTTCGAGGTAGCGATTGATCGCCTCCCCCAGAGTCCGGCGGCGTGCCTCAACTGACCGGAAGTGCCGTCCCTCGATCATCTCCGCTTCGGTGGTCTTGCCCCATCGCTCCGCCATGCGTCGCGTCGGGAAGCTCGCCGTGCGGGATGGAAATCCCGCCATGCGTACCTGCACCTGGAATACTCGTTCCCCGTCTGCAGCCCAAAGCATTAATTCATTTATTTTCAATGAGTTATGGTGCCGGCTGAGGGACTTGAACCCCCGACCAACGATTTACAAAACGAGCGCCCTACACTTTTGCGCTCAGCGCCACGCTAGGGCTGGCATCGTAAGCCGTTGATTCCTCGCGGCCGTGAGATTGCCAACCCTGCGCCAAAAAGCGTGCCGAAGGGTCGCGAGGAGTAAGTCATTGCACTGAATTTGCACTGAGCGACCAACGGTGTTCGACGATTTCCCGCATCAGCTCATCAGCGCTCGCCGCGATTCCGTGATTCCGACGCGTATCACGATTTGGTTCCGTAGCTCTCCGCCAGGTACTCGCTCTTGCGCGCCGAAATGTCATGTTGAAACCTGGGATGCTGGGTTTCCATGCTCCGCCTCGCTAAACAGAGCGATATACGGCGCGTAACGAAAGCGCCGGTTCCGCGCGTAACCGGTCATCTCGCTGAGGACCCCAAGCTTCACGAGTCGCGACACCAGGCTATTGGCCGCAACGTACGTCGTGCCGATCATCTGCTGCACGTCGTTCACGGCGACGATCGGCCGGTCGAAGAGCGATTCGAGCACCTTGTGGCCGTTACCGGCGGCACGGCCGAGCTGTGCCGTGATCGCGCCACGGTGCTGCTCTCGCAGTTGCAGGATCCGCCGTGCCGTCTCGGCCGCTTCACCGGCCACCTCAATAACGCCGCGAAGGAAGAACGTGAGCCACGCTTCCCAGGCGCCCCGGTCGCGGACCGCCTGCAGGTGCTCGTAGTACGTCTGCCGGTGTTGCTTGAAGTAGTGCGACAAATACAGCACCGGCTTGTGCAGCACGCCGCGCTCGGTGAGGAGAAATGTAATCAGCAGTCGTCCCACCCGCCCGTTGCCGTCTAGGAACGGGTGGATGGTTTCGAACTGCACGTGCGCGAGCGCAATTTTCACCAGCGGCGGCAGCTCGTCGGACGCATGCAGGAACGTCTCGAGGTCTCCCAGTGCCGTAGGCACCGCTGGGTGCGGGGGAGGCACGAAGGCCGCGGTGTTGAGCGTGCACCCCGCCGGGCCGATCCAGTTCTGGCTGGTGCGTAGTTCCCCTGGCTGCAGCTTTCCGCCGCGCACGCCGCGCATCAGCTCGGCGTGAATTTCGCGAATCAACCTCACCGACACCGGAAGCTCGGAGAGGCGAGTCAGTCCGTGGTTCATGGCGCGTACGTAGTTGATCACCTCGTCCACGTCGCGCGGCAAGCTCTGCTCGAACAGCTGCGCCTCGGCAGCGAGAACATCCTGCAGAGAGCTCTGCGTGCCCTCGATTTGGCTCGAGAGCACCGCCTCTTTGCGCACATACATGAAGACGAAGAGATCCGGGTTCGGCAGGGTGAGCACCGAGCCGTCGAGGCGACCCAGTGCGCGGTCGGCGGCGGAAAGCAGGCCCTGAAGCTCGCCGCCCAAGGCGATTGCAGGCTGCGGCGGCAGCGGCGCCGGCATGAAGGCCCGGTACCCGGCGGGCTGCGTGATGTAGCGTCCCGCTCTGCTTGCGGCTTCGGCGTGGGTCGCCATCCTGAAGGCTGCCTTTTGTATGGGGCCAAATTCGCGCCATAATATAGGCTACGTTTAGCAAGAACGGAAGGCGATCGCCTTGTTTTAGTCTGCGCAGTCCGGCGCCCATTGGCCTCTAGTGACGACTACTGTAGCCGTGCAGGATGCGGGACAGATAGACATCACAGTCCCTTCGCCGCGAGCATCGAGGCGGTCAGCAGGGCCGCGCGGAATCCTTCTCGATGTGGGTCAACCCGCCGGACCGACGCCCTCCCCTGCGCCCGGCGCGCGGCTTGGCGCGGCCGCCGAGGCCCAGAAACCAAGCCAGGAAGGACGGTTCGTGAATCAGCAGCTCTCCGCACGGCGAATCGAAGACAGCGGCCGAGAGGCCATTCCTCGCGCGGCATCGGAGCGCCCAGGTGACCCGATTGGCGCTGAGTAAATGCGGGTGCCTCGCCACGAGCTGGGCTTTGGTGACGAGTTCCGTCATTGGCGGGAGAGGGGGCGGAACAGCGATCATGGGTAGCTCCGCTTGGACAGGTGCCGGCCCGTAAGCCTTTGAGTTGATTCGTGGGCTCATCGAGTACGCTCCTCCTGCCGTTGCCGCTCCCGGGTGCGCGTCCGCTCCTCGGTCTTCGCGGCCAGCTGCTCATCGGTGGTGAGCGGTCGGGGCATACCACCGATGAAACGCCAGATCTTCTCGGCGAGCGCCCCCTGCCCAGCATCTACGAGCGCATCAGCCGCGGCGTGCCAGCCGGCGATCACCTCGCGGCGAGTGTCGAGGAGCTTCTTCTTCCCCGGGTTTGGCTTGAGGCCGCCGTCTTGAGGTGCTCACCGTCGTCGGTCTCGATCTCGAGTTCGCCGTTGCGATCGATGTAGCGAAGGTGGGCGATGGCACCGGCTGTGCTCGTCGCGCCTCTTGTGACCTTGACGACGACCTCGCGCGCACGGGAGACGGTTCGCGCGATCTGTTCGACCTGGCCCGGTGAGAAGCGAACGCGGCCTCCCGGTCCCAGACGGGCAAAGCTCCGAAGGTCCAGGAGCGGTTCCTCGCGACCGGCTCTAGTGACTCTGCCCGGCATGTCCGACATCCCAGCTGGTGAGATTCGCTTTGATGAGTGCACGGAAATGGTCGCGAAGCGCCTCGCAGACCCGCAGCATGGCCAGCACCTCCTGCCGCCCGGGCGCCGCTTGGCGGGCGTCCTGGTGCATCAGGCGGGCCATCGTGTTGAGATTTCGGCCGATCGCCACGAGCTCCCTCACGGCCGCCTGCAGGCTCAAAAGCTCCCGATCCGGCAGCGGCGCGAGCCGCCGCAGATGCGAGCGGACGAGCACCGAAACATAGGTCGCGGCGGGCATGCTCCGGGCGGCCGCCCGCCCGCGCAGCAGCGCGCGATCCTCGGGCACCAGCCGGACCGTCAGACGGGCATCCCGCGGATCAGGTGGAGCAACGGACTCGGCAACGGTATGGATTTCAGCACTCGCCAGCATCTGTTCGATCAGGCGCTTGAGCAGCGCCGATTCCGAGAGTCCCTGGCGCGCAGCCGCTGTCGCGAAGCACTTCTTCGTCTCGTTGCTGACCCAAGTCGACAGGTGCGTGTTACCGGTCATCGGGCACATTTGAAGCCAAGAAATGACGCGGCGCAAATACATTGACCCGTGGATTCGCGTAGACACAGGTTGACAGTTTGAAGTAGCGCCGCACGCCAAAAAACCGCGCGTCGACGTCAATCGGGACGGATGCGCGTCGGTTTGCAAGCGCCGCCCTGTCACGCGAGCCCTCAGCCGCGCCCCCGGGGCTGAACCGCAGTTTCTGGTCCAAACCGATCCAGGTCGAGATGCAAGTCTCGCCGCTTCCCATGCGCCCGAATTTCGCGCAACTTGCCGCCTGAGTCAGCAGCCTAATTGCGCCTAATTTGTGTCAATACTGTACAAAGTTGAGTTTGGATCAACGAGCAGCCGAAAGGCTATCCTGCCCCTTCCTCCCCACGCTCGAATTCCACCTCAGAAGCGTCGCCCGCCGAAAGCGGCGCTAGAGCAGATTCGGGTGCAAGCTGAATCTAGGCTTCAGCCTTCTAGCACAGCAGAACTCTTGACCCGCAACGCCGCGTGTATTAGTGTACCGATACACACATGAACGCCGACCGATTCACAATATTTCCTGGTGCGGCCGAACCGATCTATCAGCAGATCGGCGCTCAGTTGCGCCGCCTGATCGCAAGCGGTCAGTTGCCTCCAGGTGAAGTGCTCCCTTCCGTCCGCGACATGGCCCTTCAGCACGCCATCAATCCGATGACCGTTTCACGCGCCTACTGCCAGCTGGAGGGGGAAGGCCTGCTCACGCGGCTGCGGGGCAAAGGCATGGTAGTGGCCCAGGGCGCGCATGCGGTCTTACCCACGGAAAAGCGGCTCGCACGTCTGCAAGTCCAGCTTGCCGAGGTCGCTCGCCAGGCGCGCGAGCTCAATCTCCCCGCGCGCCTCGTCGTACAGCGCCTGAAATCACTCCTGGAGGATTCCGAATGAGCGCCGTCGTTTCCGCAGTGATGCCGCCCGATGATGATATCCGCTGCGAGCGGATCACGAAGCGCTATACCGGCCAAGCGGTGCTGAGCAACGTTTCCCTCAAGGTCGCGCGTGGCACCGTGCTCGGTCTTGTCGGCCGCAATGGCGCGGGGAAAACAACGCTCATCCGCATTTCGCTCGGTCTCGAGCAACCCGATCTCGGTCGGGCTTTTGTTTTCGGCGAAGCTTCCCTGGGATTAAGCGACACGGCAAAGGAGCGCATTGGCTACGTCCCCCAGCAACCGGATGCATTCGCCTGGATGCGCATCGGGGAAATGCTCGAATTTGTCGGACGGCAGTACCCGAACTGGGATCGCAATTTCGTCGAGCTCTCACTCGTACGCTGGCAGCTCTCCGCGAACCAGCGACTCGCGAGTCTCTCGCCCGGTGAGCGGCAGCGTGTCGCAGTCATTCGAGCTCTCGCGCTCGACCCGGAGCTTCTGGTGCTCGATGAGCCGGCATCGGCGCTCGATCCGGTCGCGCGCCGCGATCTTCTTCGCGAGATCGTCGCTCGCGCCGCCGAACGCGGAACGACCGTACTCTTCTCGACGCACATCGTCTCGGATCTCGAGCGTATCGCTTCACGCGTCGTATTCCTGCACGACCATCATATCGTTGTCGATGGCACGCTCGATGACCTCGCCGAAACGCATGCGCGCGTTACGGTTCCCGCGGACTCGCTGGCGCTTTCGGCGAGCCAGGTTCCGGGTGAGGTCTCGAGGCGCCGCCAGCCAGACGGCTCGGTCACGCTAGTGATTGCCCGCGACCCGGGGGCAGACTGGCCCGAGATTGTTGCTGCACCGGCGATACGCCTCGACGCGCTCAATCTCGAGGATCTGTTCATCGAGGTCGCGCGATGATGCGACAGGTCCAAGGTGACCTCTCAGCACTGTTCGGCTCGATAGGCCGCCCGGCTATCTCGACTTTCGTGTGCTGGGGTTCCGCCGCGCTTGCGTATCCACTGGCGACCAAGGGCGGCTACGCGGGTGCCATTGGCGCCGCGACCGTATTCTCCCTGTCGATGCTCTTTCTCGCCTACTTGCTCGGTTCAGGGGCGCTTGCCTTCGTTTTGGATGCGAAGCGCTCGTGCCTGCCCGGATCGCAGCGACTTGAGCGACGAGCATATGTCCTCGCAACAGTGTTGCTCCTTCCCACAGTCGTGCTGACCGTTGCCGCGCTCGCCGGAAACCCGGTATGGCCGGCCTGGATCCCGCCGGTGCTCGCGCTCGCCATCGCACTGGCGGGAATGCTCGCGCCCCGCCGGCCCATTTCCGCCGGCGGAGTTTTGCTGGTGGTCGTGCTCACAGCCTGTTGGACGGCAAGTGACCGGGGCGATCACGAGCGTGCCAAGGGGTGGCATTCCGTGCTCCTGGGCGCGGCGATCGTGATCCTTGCTGCCGCTGTGCCGCTGCTGCAGGCCGTCAACTGGCGTCGGGTGATGGGACGCGGCCCGCGGTCCCCGAGTTTCGCAGAGCGACTTCGAGCCATCTGCATTCGAATCGACCAGACAGTGGCGCTCAGGCACGCATCCGCCTTGAGCCGGCACGGCTCTTGGGACCGCCAGCCTCCTGTGCAAGTCGTTCGAACCTGCCTGGGCGGTATGTTCGTGCAACTTTCGCGGCAGCTGATCCTCGGCGCCATGCTCCTGGCCCTCTGCATTGCGACCGCGATGGGCCTGCTGTGGCTGGGCGTGAGTGGCGGGCGCTGGGTGATCGGCGCTTTGGTCCTCGCCGCGGCAGGGTTGATCTCGGCTGGATTCCTCAGGCAGATCTCGAAGCTGACGCGCGAGCAGCTCGCCGAGCTCGCTCTCATGCCTGGGCTCGGCGCTTCGGCCGCTCAGCGCGGAGCGCTATGCAGCGCCGTCCTCTCAGCACCGCTCCCGTGGCTCGGCATCCTGCTGCCGCTCGGTTCCGCTGGCCTCCTGTTCAAAGGAGAGCCGCTCTCGAGTGTCGGCATGCTCGCGCTGTGCATCTTCATCATCTGGCTGGCCTATGCAATCTTAGCTCTGCAGATACTGACGTCTTTCCCGCCGAGACGCCAGAGTTTCATCTCCCAATTCATGCTGCTCTACATCTGCGTCTACGCGATCTATCCGGTCTACGCTGCGCCTCCCTTCACCAGAATCTTCCATTTGTTTTGGTGGGCATGGATCATCCCGGTCCTGCTCGGCGTCGGGATCGCGGGCGCGATCGGCATGTCCGTACGCCGACTCGCGACGGCGCCGCACCCGTTTCTTTCCTGAGCTCCAGTTCCGCTGTGTGCGCACTGCCGGCCATTTGCCGCCCGTCGCCGCTTTCCCAGACCAGCCGTTCGAAAGGCCGCTTCTGTCCAGGAATCTACTTCGCAACCGCGAGCGTCATACTCTTGAAGTCGATCGTCCATCGCGCATACTGACCAAGCAAATCCTCGCCAATCACCCCGTCGCTGGTCGAGCTTGCGTGTGAATTGACGATCACATTCTTCAGTACGATTCGTTGTTCTCCGATGGTGAATGGCGCCTCCGGCAGCCGGAGAGCCCGCCGCTCGGTCACCACTCCACCCGCGCTCCCTACGTGCCATACGTATTGCTCGGCACGTGCAAAAAGCGACGGTGCGTCCTGGGTTGCATTACGAGTGAAGTAGGTGCGGTCCGAACCGGTATCGAGTTTCATGCGCAGTGGATTCCCTGCTCCTGGCACGCGCACGAGAAGCAGCGGTTCAAGGCCGGCGAGCAACATGTTCGGGTGCGCCCCAGCTTCATTCGCAGTCTTGCTGCGTGAAAGGTCGTATAGCAATCTAGGCGAACCGGAGTTCACGAACTCGAGTCGGCCCAGAGCCGTCAAGACCGGCAACCCGATGAAGGCGCTGATTCGGTAGCTGGGCGGGAGGCTCAAATCCGAATCGGACAGCACGATGAAAACCACATTCTCGAACATCGCGTTACCGATCTGCAGCCGCCTAGCGACACCTAGCCGCACCGCGACCGTGCGCTCGGTCGCACTACCGACACTGACCGACTGACCCAACGTCTGAATACCGACGCGTTTCGCAACGGATGCGCTGACGGCCGACATGTTCGCACCCGTATCGATCATTGCCCCCAACCTGTGGCCGTCTATTCTGACTGGCACACGGATCAGGTCCTCCTTCTCGTCCGTGATCGGTAGTGAACCGGGCGACTCGCGCACCACTCGCATGGGCTTCACTCCCGCGAGCGCGTGAGCGAAGGCCATGGACTGCTGGTAACCCAGATCAACCGATTTGGGAGACAGCTTGCAGGCGGCGCGAATAGCAGAATACCGAGCGTGATAGCGCTGGTCGCGAATATAAACGTCGGAGAGCACGAGATAGGCCGTGGCACGCACGATGCGGCTTGCGGTTGAGCGGGTGACCGGCAGCAGCATCGCAATAGCGTCGGCATCCTCATGATGCAGCGCCAACAGAGCGCCCGTCGCCAAGCTCCTTTGCTGTGCTGTTGGGCCTGATTTGGACAGCACTGTGAGCGCCGTGACGTTATTCGCCTTGACAGCTGCTACAGCCGAGTCGGGGGCCGCGCTGGCGTTAGCACCAAGCAGGCAGAGACCGAGCAGGGCGGCGGAAGTCAATATCGCGCAATTCTTGCGGTGCAAGTGCATGCGAATCCCCCCTACTCAGAAGTCGATATGCACTTTATCAATGTTCTCTCCTGCCAACAGCTGGGCAGAAATCCCTGACGCACGGACGCTGCCGGGAGCACCGTGCCCTTGTACCGAATGACTGCTCTTCATGCAATGCCAGCCACCGAACCTGATGTCGCTGAAGGACGGCTTAGGGTCGGCTCCGGACCCAGGGGGCATTCGACCCCGGGGCGTAGCTCCTGCCGCGTCGAGCGATCCAAGCCCGAACCACTCCAGCAGAGCGGGGCTCTCAAAGCCCCTTTGCCGTGATCATCTTCTCGATCACCTTCGCCTTGTGGTCGACCACGAGGTGGCTGTATCTCTTCACCATTGCCAACGTCTTGTGTCCTAACACGTCCGCGATCTCGAGGAGCGATGCGCCTTGCGCCGCCAGCATCGAGGCGGTCGTGTGCCGCAAATCGTGAAAGCGAAAGTCCTTGATGCCGGAGGCTTCGAGCGCGGCGTACCAGTGCGCATCGAAATGCTCATAGGGTGCATCGAGCTGCGGCCCGCCGTCTTAGGGTCGAGAACCACGGTCGGCGAGGGGAACAGGTACTCGGTGCGCGCCGAGTTCTGAAGTTTGAGCTGGCGCAGCGCTTCGAGCGCCTTGCCGGCGAGCGGCAGCGTCCGCTGCTCGCCGTTCTTCGTGTCGTGAAGAGTCGCACGGCCTTTCTTCAGATCCACGTCAGCCCATTTCAGCGACAGGAGCTCGCCCCGACGCGCCCCCGTCGTGATCGCGAGCAGGACCAGGGCATGAAGGGGCGCCCATTCGGATCTGGCGCAGGCATCCAATAGCGCTGCGCGCTCCTCATCGGAGAGGAACCGCGTGCGGCCCCGCGGCTCCTTCTTGCGGCGGATGTCGCTCACGGGATTGCGATCAATGAGCCGGCGCTCTTTCACCGCGAAGGAGAACACATGCGAGAGCGTCCCGATATAGCGGTTGACGGTGGCGCCGCTGCGCCGGTATGCCTTCGGTGCGATCACCTCGCCGGTTTTCTTGTCCTTGTGCGGCTTGCCCCGGGTGAAGGTTTCAGCCGCGCATACATCGCGGCCCTTGGATACCGCATCAGCGGTGATCTCAGCCAGGGAGAGCCCGGAGAACTGCTTCGCCCACCACTGAAGCTGCCGGGTGCGGGTCGCCCTCTCTTTCTCGCCGAACTCGGCGACCACGGTCTCGATGTAGTCCTTCGCGAGCGCATCAAAGCTCGTGCGCTTCGCGGCGGCGTGCGGGAAGTGCCGGCCCTCGCGGATCGCGGTCTCGATCGAGGCTGCCCAGGCTTGGGCGCCCTTGCGGCTCGGGAACGTCTCGGACTCTGACGGGCGGCCCGTTACTCGTACCTGCGCACGATAGGAAACCTGCTTCGTGAGCGGCGACACGATGCGCTGAATGGAGGCCATGTGGTGCAGCCCATCCGCGGTGTAGCGTGGAGTAGCGAACTGCACGGAGTGTGCACCGAATCCATGGAGCTGGTAAAGACCGCGACGCTTGTATGATATTAGCTTACTGTTTTATAAGGTTTTCATGATGCCGGCTGAGGGACTTGAACCCCCGACCAACGGTTTACAAAACCGCTGCTCTACCACTGAGCTAAGCCGGCGCCGAGAGAGTCCGCCGCGAGGCGTTTCGAAGCCGCGCATTCTACCGGTCCCGCCGGCCTCAGAGCACTGACGGCTGCTTGGCCTCTTTCACCACGATGCAGGGCACCGGTCCGCCGCCACCTGGCTTGCATTTCGGCAGGATCGTCGCTGAAACCGGCGCTGCCGGGGAGCCCTTCTGCGCAGCGGGCACCACCCGTACGGCTGATGACGACGGGGCCGCGGGCGGTGTGGTGGGTGCCGCGCCCGTCGGGCATGCCGCCACGCTGACCGGCGAGTTGCCCCCGCTCGGCTCCAGCTCGGACACGTCCTTCAGCGGTACTTGGGCCGATGCGTTCGGCGGTGTCAGATCGAGCCAGTAGACCTTGCCCGGGAGCATCCGCTCCATGAGCGCCGGCTTGAATCCCATGTCGCGCACGAACTTGGCGCGAACATCGGCAAGACCGTGATCGGTGAAGAGCCCGAGGGAGATCCGCCGGCCACCGGTCTCCGGGGGCATTGCCTCGGCATCATCGATGCCCCGCCGCTCCAACTTATGCAGCGCGCTGGTCACTGCGGCGTCACTGGCGAACCCATCCAGATAGACCCAGAAGCGCAGGACGGCCAGAGACTCCACGGCCCGCTGCTGCGGCGAGAAGCCCTTCGTCTGGAGCAGCGCAGCTGCCTTGGCGGCGAGGACGGCATCGTCGAAGGGCCCCACGGAGACACACTGCGGCGCCGTCTCGAGGGACATCTTCTTGGCCAAGGCCGCGCGCTGGTCCGGAGTCAAATCCTTGGCCAGCGTCAGACGCGGCAGCCCCGCAATGGAGTCCGCTGGCGGCGGCGCAGGGACGTCGATCCATTCCGCCCAGCCCATGTAGAGCAGGTTAGCCAGCAGCAGGGCGAAGAAGATGGCGCGCACGGCGCGATTGTAGACCACTCATGTCGCCGGGAACGGACAGAGGGCTGACTGCCCCGACGATCGGTCACCATGGCCGGATGACCGCAAAAATGCCGACTCGGCGCGAGAGAGTCCTAACGCTCGGCGCACCAGAAGGCGAGGCCCTCGAGCACGAGATCCGGCAACAGGACGCTCGCGCTGCGAATCAACGCTTGGAGGTCCGGCGCACCGCCTCCCGTCAGCACGAGCTTGGGCGTGCGTCCGACCATCTCTTTGGCCTCGCGGACCGCCCGATCGACCGCCGCCGCCGCTGCGTAGCGAGCACCCTGCTCGATGGCCGCTCGTGTCGAGCGCCCGAAAAGAGCACGCCCCCGTTCACCCGCACCGCCTCGTGCGCGGCGCCGAATTCCATTCGTGCTGTCGAGCAGGCTCGACACCATGAGGGATGGCGCCGGAATGATGGCTCCGCCCCAGTGACGACCTTCTGGCCCCACTAGGTCCAAAGTCATCGCAGTACCCACGGTAACTGCACAGATTGGACGGCCAGCGAAACGATGATGCGCTGCAATCATCGCCAGCATCCGGTCGACCCCCAGGCGCCAGGGATCGACGTAGCCTATGGTCACTCCGCATGCCTGCCGCTGTGTGGTGACCCATTCCGGCTCCGGCGCCCCCGCGAGGCGCGCTCCCGCAGCCAGAGCGTCGCTGACGGAATCCGCCGCAACGTTCGATATCAGGATGCGCTCGATATTCCGCCGCGAGCCGATGACGTGCCGCGCAAAGTCCCGCGCCTTCCACCCCGAATACTCAGCCGCCTGCGCCTTCCCGAGACCCCCGTCCGTCAGCCACGCCCACTTGATCCGGCTGTTGCCGATGTCGACCAACAGGACCCTCACGCCACCGCCCTGACTGTCACATCGCCTGAGATGAATCGCCTGACACCGTTGGGCGTCTCGACCACCAGCGCCCCATGGAGATCGATGCCGCGCGCCAACCCCCGCGCGACACCCTCCAGCGTGTGCACATCGATCTGGCGTCCGCGAAGGGCATCGGCGGCGCGCCACTCCTCGGCAAAGGGCCGCAGGCCGTCGCTCTCGAAGACGAGCAACCCACGAACGACCTGGGTAACGAGGGCCGCCGCCACTACATTGCGAGAGGGCTGCTTCATTCCCGCGCTGACGAGGTCGATGGCCGCCACACCCGTCTCCACGATGGTCTCGAATACCTTCGTGCCGAGCGCCACGTTGAGGCCTATGCCGATGACGACGCACGCCGGGCCATCTGTCTCGGCCCGCAGCTCGATGAGGATGCCACCGAGCTTCTCCAACCCGATCACGAGGTCGTTCGGCCACTTGAGCCGGGCATCCTCGAGCCCAGACTCCCGCAACGCCCGGAGCGCGCAGACGCCGATCACCAGACCCAGCGCACTGAGGTCCTGCGGCACTTGCCGAAAGGCCCATGACAGTGACAGGCAGATGGATCCACCGGGCGGTGCTACCCATGCGCGCCCGCGTCGACCGCGGCCGGCCGTCTGATACTCCGCGAGCAGAACCTCGCTGGCACCGAACGGCGGATTCTGCCGCGCGAGCAGAGCGCTGTTGGTCGAGTCGAGGGTCCAAGCCGTCTCGACGTGCAGGACATGATTTCGCACCGCCGGCGGCAGAAGCCCCGTGATCCGCTTGGAATCCAGTGCTTCGCTGCCCGACCGCAGTCGATAGCCCTTGTTGCGCACGGCCTGCAAGGTCGCGCCGAGCTCCCGCAGCGATTCGACCGCCTTCCATACGGCGCTGCGGCTGACGCCGATCTTCTCGGCCAGCTGCTCTCCGGAATGGAACTCGCCGTCGGCGAGCTCGGCGAAGACTCTTGCGATGAGCGGCTGCTCATCGCCGCGAGCGGCCCCCCCGGCGCGCTGGCTTTCGTCATGTGATCTCGCCCCGCATGTCAGGACCGTGACCTGGCCGCGCCGAGCAGCCACAGCCGGCGCGCACGCGGCTCCGTACCGCCCAGCATCCTCGCGACGTTCCCTCGGTGAGTGAAGGCGATCAGGACGGCGCTGAGGACCGCAAAAGTCATCAGGGGCATTCGCGGCGCAACGCCGCTCGCGGCTGCCGCCGCCACGAAGGTCAGCGCGCCGAGAATGGAGGCAAGCCCGACGAAGCCGAAGACGATGACCGCCAGCAGCCAGATGACCAGCATCGGAATGAGGAGCACCGGCGCGGCGCCGAGCACCGCGCCGACCACCGTCGCCACGCCCTTCCCCCCTCGAAATCCGTGCCACACAGGATAGACGTGCCCCAACACCACCGCGATGCCGCACACCGCCACACACCACGCGTGCCAATGCCCAGGCGCCGTAACGGTCCGCGGAATCCGCGCGCCGGCCAGAAGCCCCGTGGCGATCCACCCCTTGCCGATGTCGATCAACAGCACCCAGAAAGCGAACGCCTTGCTCTGCGTGCGCAGTGCATTGGTGGCGCCGGCATTCCCGCTCCCCAGCCGCCGGATGTCGACACCGCCCCGCAGTCTGCCCACCAGGAGGCTGCCGACGATCGAGCCCAGCAGACAGCTGAGCACGGCCTTGACTAGAAGCTCGGTCACGACGGCAGGAAGACCTCGGCCAACATGCAGCGCACGCTGCCGCCGCCGAGGCGCTCGATCGTCGGGACCGGCACCGCCAGCACCTCATCCGTGCATGCCGACAGACGTGCGAAACCTTCGGGAGATAGCGCGTGTCTCGCAGATTCCGACATGACGAGCACCCGGTAGTCCCCCAGCGCCTCATCCCACGTACCCAGCTCCAGCATGTTCCCCGCAAAGTGCTCGAGCTCTCGGTGGTCGAGCTTGATGACCTCGCGGCCGGTGGCGCGCAGGCGCTCGATCACACGCTCGCGGTCCGCCGGCACGATCGCCGCCGTTCCCACGATCGCCACCTTCTCGCCGATGCACATGACGACATTGGTGTGGTAGAGCGGCACCCCCGCGCGATCAACGGCGCTGAAGATTATCGGCTCGTACCCCAGCTCCGCCGCCCATTCCCCCAGCACGTCGGGATGAGTACGCGGGGAGAGGCACGCGTAGGCGGTACGCTCGAAATGGTCCAGCACGAGGCTCCCCGTCCCTTCGAGATACCGCCCATGCGCCTCGTGGGAAGTCAGGTCGAGCAGCCGGGAGACTTTGAAGCCGACCCGAGCGGCGACTTCGTCGATGATTTCCTGGCAGCGCTCGCGGCGGCGGCTTTCCGCCTGCATCGGGTAGAGCACCACGGTACCGTCCTCGTGGAAGCTCACCCAGTTGTTCGGAAACACGGCGTCCGGCTTGGGTGGCTCGGCGGTGTCCTCCACGACACAGACCCGCACCCCCTCGCTGATCAACGCCCCGGCGAGCCCGTCGAGCTCCCGGCGGGCGGCCGCCCCTTCGCCTCCCGCGGCACCCGCGGGCTGCCGCTGGAATTTGTTGCTCGCGGCCGTCTCCGGGTTGTAGCCGAAGCTCGCGGGCCGGACCAGCAGCACCGCCTCGGCGCATTGCCGGCGCGGCGTGGGACGCTCGCCGGTGGAAGCCGCAGCCGGAGTATCACTGCTCATGGCGCGGCATTGTCGCATGATCCCGGGCTCGGCCGGGTCGGATGCGGAACGCAAGATCCCGCGGGAGAGCTCAGCTCCCGGTGGCCTCGAGCTCCTGCCCGGCCGGCTGGCAGGTGAGATCGAGCGGCTGACCGGTGAGGTAGCGCCGGCAGAGATCGAACGGCACCGGCCGCGCCAGCAGGAAGCCCTGCGCATACGGGCAGCCGAGCTGGCGGAGTTTCTCGAGCTGCTGCCAGCCTTCGATGCCCTCGGCGACCACTTCGATGTTGAGGTGCTTCGCCATGGCGATGATGGCTTCCACGATCGCCAGGTCGCTCATGTCGGTGACCAGGTCACGCACGAAGCTGCGGTCGATCTTGAGGTAGTCCACCCGCCAGCGCTTGAGGTACGACAGGCTGGAGTAGCCGGTACCGAAGTCGTCGATGGCGATGCGCGTGCCGAGCTCGCGCAGGCGCGCGATGGCGTCCTGCGTCGACTCGCCGTTGCGGCCTTCCCGGTGCTCGAACACGGCGCTCTCTGTGAGCTCGAGCTGCAGCATGTTGGGGCTCACGCCGTGCATGCGCGTGAGGCGCGTGATCGTCGCGGCGAGATCGGAGCGCTGCAGCTGCACGGCGGAAATGTTCACCGCGATCGGCACCACCATGGATCCCGCCGCGCGCCAGCGCGCCGCATCCTCGATGGCCCGCTCCAGCACGAACTGCCCGATGGGCACGATGAGCCCGGTCTCCTCCGCCACCGCGACGAAGCGCTCGGGAGGCACGAACCCGTGCGCGGGATGCCGCCAGCGCAGCAGTGTCTCGACCGCCACCACCCGGTGCGATTCGATGTCGACGATCGGCTGGTAATGCACATCGAGCTGCTTGCCCTGCAGGGCGGCGCGCAGGCTCGACTCGATCGCGATGCGCTCCTTCAGCCGGCGCTCCATCACGGGACTGAAGAGCTGGTAATTGTTGCGGCCACGATCCTTCGCCTGGTACATCGCCGTATCCGACTGCCGCAGCAGCTCGCCCATGTTCGAGCCGTCGCGCGGATAAAGGCTGACGCCGATGCTCGCGGTCGTCACCAGCGACCGGCCGTCGATCAGCAGCGGCGCGGCGAGCGCCTCGGTGATGCGGCTAGCGGTCTCGTTGATCTGCTCCGCCGTGGAGACGGTCTTGAGCACCACGATGAATTCGTCGCCGCCCATGCGGACCACGATGTCGTCCGTGCGGGTGGT
>CAVQJH010000013.1:0-905000 GCA_963712795.1 uncultured Pseudomonadota bacterium | reverse complement strand
TGTAGCGCGCGGCCAGGCGCACGAAGTCCGCGGCCTGCATCGGCGAGAGCCAGCGGGAATTGAAGTCCACCCGGGTCCGCTCCGGGTCGAGGATCTTGAACACCTGCCGCTCGTAGGTGCGCGCGTTCGCCTGCACCTCCTCGGGCGTGAGCGCGGGACGGGTCTGGTTGCGGCCGCTCGGGTCGCCGATGAGGCCGGTGAAGTCCCCGATGAGGAAGATCACCTCGTGCCCGAGCTGCTGGAACTGGCGCATCTTGTTGAGCAGCACGGTGTGACCGAGGTGCAGGTCCGGGGCGGTCGGGTCGAAGCCCGCCTTGACCCGCAGCGGCTGGCCCCGGGCCACCTTGCGGGCCAGGTCCGCCTGCAGCAACACCTCGTGGGCGCCGCGTTCGAGCTCGGCGAGCTGGTCGTCGAAGTTCATGATTTCCTATGGGTGTCCGGTGACCCGGTGCAGGCAGCAGTGTAGACGAGCCAACGTAGACAATTGTAGACGCCGGACGAAGCCGCCCGACCCGTGCATAAGCCGCCGTAGTCTGCTGTACTTGGCGGATGGACGCACCCGATCTCAAGTCACCCAGCCTTTACTTCAACCGCGAGCTCTCCTTCCTCGAGTTCAACCGCCGGGTGCTCGCGCAGGCATTCGACGAATCGGTGCCGCTGCTCGAGCGGCTGCGCTTCCTGTGCATCTCCTCGAGCAACCTCGATGAGTTCTTCGAGATCCGCGTGGCCGGTCTCAAGCAACTGCTCGAGCTGGGCTCGGGCCCGTACGCCGCCGACGGGATGTCGTTCGATCAACAGCTGCGCGCCATCCACGACCACGCCGCCGGCCTCGTCGCCGAGCAGTACCGCTGTCTCAACGAGGTGTTGATGCCGGCGCTGGCGCGCCGCGATATCCTCCTGCTGGGACGCGAGGACTGGAGCCCGGAAGCGACGAAGTGGCTGGAGCAGTATTTCGAGCTCGAGGTCGAGCCGGTGTTGAGCCCCCTCGGGCTCGACCCGGCTCGCCCCTTTCCGCGCATCCAGAACAAGAGCCTCAACTTCATCGTGCGCCTGGAGGGCAAGGACGCTTTCGGCCGCGACAGCGAGCTCGCCATCGTGCAGGCACCGCGCTCGCTGCCGCGCGTCGTGCCGGTGCCCATCGAGGGCACGCGCCGCACGCTCGTGCTCCTCACCGGCATCGTCCAGGCCTTCGTGCAGAAGCTCTTCACCGGCATCAAGGTGGTCGGCTGTTACCAGTTCCGCGTCACGCGCAACAGCGACCTGTTCGTCGACGAGGAGGAAATCGACGACCTGCGCCGCGCGCTCGAAGGCGAGCTCGCGCACCGGCGCTACGGCGCCGCGGTGCGGCTCGAGACATCCAATGACTGCCCGGCCGACATCGTGCAGTTCCTGCTGCGCCAGTTCGCGCTGAGCGAGGTCGACACCTACAGCGTGCCCGGTCCGGTCAACCTCAACCGCCTCACGGCCGTGTACGACCTGGTCCAGCGGCCGGACCTGAAATACCCGGTGTACACACCCGGCGTGCCGCGGCGCATCGCGGGCAACCCCGACCTCTTCGCCGCCATCCGGCAGAAAGACGTCCTGCTGCTCCATCCCTATCAGAGCTTCGCGCCGGTGATGGATTTCCTGCGGCAGGCGGCGAACGATCCCAACGTGCTCGCCATCAAGCAGACTCTCTACCGCGCGGGCAGCGACTCACCCATCGTCGATGCGCTGGTCACCGCGGCCGGCGCCGGCAAGGACGTCACGGTCATCATCGAGCTGCGCGCCCGCTTCGACGAGGAGGCCAACATCGAGCTGTCGAACCGCCTGCAGGAAGCCGGCGCGCACGTCATGTATGGCGTCGTCGGCTACAAGACCCATGCGAAGCTCGCCATGGTGGTGCGCCGCGAGCCGGGCGGCATCCGCCGCTACTGCCACCTCGGCACCGGCAACTATCATCCGCGCACCGCCCGCCAGTACACCGACTACAGCCTCTTCACCAGCAACGACGAGGTCGGCCAGGACGTCCACGAGCTGTTCCTGCAGCTGACCAGCCTGACACAGATCCCGAAGCTCAATCGCCTGATCCAGTCGCCGTTCGGCATGCACGAGACCTTCGTCGCCAAGCTGGACCGCGAGGCCGACCACGCGCGCGCCGGCCGGCCGGCGCGGATCATCGCCAAGATGAACGCCCTGGTGGAGCAACAGTCGATCGAGGCGCTCTACCGCGCTTCCTGCGCGGGTGTGAAGGTCGACCTCATCGTGCGCGGTGTATGCGATTTGCGGCCGGGCGTGCCCGGCGTGTCGGAGAACATCACCGTGCGCTCCATCGTCGGGCGCTTCCTCGAGCACTCCCGCGCCTTCTACTTCGAGAACGGCGGCCAGCCGGAGCTCTACTGCGCCAGCGCCGACTGGATGGAGCGCAACTTCTTCCGCCGCGTGGAAGTGGCGTTCCCGATCCAACGCGAGTCGCATCGGCAGCGCATCCTGGAAGACCTGACACGCTACCTGGAGGACAACTCCCAGGCGTGGCGCCTGCTTCCCGACGGCCGCTACGAGCGGCTGTCGCCGGGCAAGGAGCGCACGCGCAGCGCGCAGATGGAACAGCTGGGGAGTTACGCGGCGGGTATGCCCATCGCCGCGACCTCGGCGGAGCTATCTGGGCCGGCTGAACACTCGTAGCCGCAGGCCCGTGGCACGCAGGTAATCCACTTCCTGCTGCAGGTCGGCCGAGGTCAGCGGGTGGTCCCGCAGCCAGCGCGCCGGAAAGAGCAGCTCCAGCGACTTCGACCCGGCCGTGATCGCGATCGGCGGCAGTGCGGTGGGGCTGCGGCCGCGATGCAGCAGCACCGCGAGGCGCAGCACGACGATGAGATGGATGACATTGCGGTCCCAGGGGGGGACCAGCTCCTCGAGGCCCTCGAGCGCGAGCTTGCGGCGATGGCCGCCCACCACGCACGCCAGCACCCGCTGGTCCTCGCGCGAGAATCCGGGCATGTCGGCGTTCTCGAGCAGATAGGCGCCGTGGCGGTGATAGCCGCTGTGGGAGACGTCGAGGCCGATCTCGTGCAGCCGCGTCGCCCATTTCAACGTGAGGTCGGCGGCCAGGTCGGCCGGGATTTTCCAGGCTTCGCGGGCCTGCGCCAGGAACTCGAGCGCCGTCGCCTCCACCCGTTCGGCTTGCGCGAAGTCGACGTGATACCTCTGCTGCATGCCGCGCACGGTGCGATCGCGCGCATCCTCGTCCGTGTAGCGGCCCACCATGTCATAGAGCAGTCCCTCGCGCATGGCGCCGTCGGCGATGCGCATCTCCTTGATGTCGAGCCCCGCGACGAGCTCCGCGAGGATGGCGATGCCTCCGGGGAAGACCGGTCGGCGATCCTCGGTCAGCGCCGCCAGCTTGAGCTCGCGGACGTGACCCGCCCGCACGATGTAGTCGATGGTGCGCTCCAGGCCGGCGGGAGAGATCGCCACCGCCTGGCTGTCGAGCTCGCGGATGGCCTCGCCGATGGCGCGCACCGTGCCGGAGCTGCCCGCCGACCGCTCCCAGCCGCGGCGGCGGAAGGCCGCCTGCACCGGCTCGAGCTCGAGGCGCGCCGCCATGCGCGCGGCGGCCATGCGTTTGGCGGAGATCTTGCCGTCGCGGAAGAACCGCTCGCTCAAGCTGACACAACCCATCTGCAGGCTCTCGAGCTCGAGCGGGGTGAGCCCCTCGCCGATGATGAGCTCGGTGCTGCCGCCGCCGATGTCCGTGACCAGGCGCCTGCCGGGCTCGCTCGGCATGGTATGCGCCACGCCGGCGTAGATCAGCCGCGCCTCTTCCATGCCGGAGATGATCTCGATGGGGTGCCCGAGCGCCTCGCGGGCGCGCTCGAGGAAGGCCTGCTTGCGATGGGCCAGTCGCAGAGCGTTGGTGCCGACGACGCGCACGCTGTCGGCGCGCATGTCGCGCAGCCGCTGGCCGAAACGCTGCAGACAAGCTAGCGCGCGCGCCGCCGCCTCCTTGTCGATCCGGCCGTTCTCGGCGACGCCGGCGGCCAGGCGCACCATCTCCCGCAGGCGATCGATGATGACGAGCTGGCCGTGCGAATAGCGCGCCACGACCAAGTGGAAGCTGTTGGAGCCGAGGTCCACCGCCGCCAGGACGTCGGGGACCGGGCGGGTGGCTGCCTGCGCGTCGGCTCTCTGGTTGTCGCGGACGGGGCTGCCCTGACGCACGCGACCGGTGCCGCGATCAGGAGGCGGAGAAGGAGGAGCCGCAGCCGCAGGTGGTCGAGGCGTTGGGGTTGCGGATGACGAACTGCGCGCCGTCCAGTCCCTCGCGATAGTCGATCTCGGCGCCCATCAGGTACTGCACGCTCATGGGGTCGATCAGCAGCTTCACCCCGAGGTTCTCGACGCAGGTATCGCCGTCCTGCATCTCCTCGTCGAACTCGAAGCCGTACTGCAGCCCGGAGCAGCCGCCGCCCTGCACGAAGACGCGCAGCATCAGCTTCGAATTGCCTTCGCCTTGGATGAGGTCGCTCACCTTGCGGGCGGCGGCGTCGGTGAACAGCAGGGAGGGGGCTTCCAGCGTGGCTTCTGCGGTGCTCATTGCGGGTCGGATCTCCTCAAAAGTCGATCGCGCGATTCATGCGCCCAGTCTACTAGAAGCCAGTGGCAGCGGCGTTACTACCCGTTTTCAGCCGCTGCGCCGGCCTCGGACCCGCTGTCCGCGAGGCGGACCAGCTTGCCCGTGATCTGGGCGCCAAGCGTCATCTCAATCACGCCGTAATACACGCTTCCTTCCACCCGCGCGCTGGCGCCCAGCACCACACGCCCGCGAGCCACTATGTCACCTCGGACCATCCCGTGCAGGATGAGGTCGGTGACCTCCACAGGTCCCTCTATGGAGCCGGTATCGCTGACTGACAAGGAGGTCGGCGCCTTGGACTCGGCGCGCACGGCCCCGGCCACCTGGCCGTCCAGATGCAGGCCGCCGGCAAACTCGAGGTCGCCATGAACCCTGACCGACCTGCCGATCAGCGTGTCGATGCGCACACCCTTGGATTCCCGGCTAAACACGATAGGGCCCTTTGCGGCGCGCTACGGCACCGCCACCGCGCTCCAGGAGAAGGTCTGCGTCAGCGGGGCGATGTCCTTGCGGTTGGAGCCGACCTGCACCGTCAGATGCTCGGGGCGGAAGCCTGGCGGCAAGGCCACCGTCTGATCCAGCTCCTCATAGTAGCGAAAGTCATAGGACACATCGGCCGCGCCCCCGGCCGCCAGCGTCTGGCTGTCGAGGGTCGCAGGCTTGCCCGTCGCTTCCTGGCCATCCACTGTCAAGCTGACGCTCCCGGTAGTATTGCCGTCCGTTTTGCCGGCCCGGACCAGAGAGACATGCACGGTGTAATGGTCCGCGGGCTTGATGGCGGCGAGGCGCACCGTCCCGATCCGGACACCGATTGCCGGAGCCCCCTCCGCGACCACGGCGCGATAGAACGCCAGCTCTTCCGTCTGGCGAGCCACCTGCGCCTGCAGATCGCCGATGGTCCTGGCGACGACCTGGTCCTCGCGCGTGTGGCCGGCGTTCGCGGTGTCCAGCTGGATGACCCGGGACTGCAGGGTGCCGTTGGTCTCCTGCAGGTGCCTGACGGAGTCCTCGAGCTGTGCCCGCTGCTGTATGGCCGTGGCGATGTTGTACCCGGCCCGGTACTGCCCATACTCGTAAGCGGCGGCGAGCGCCGCCAGCCCGACGATGGCGAGCGCGACCGCCAGGATGGTGCGCCGCAGCGGCGCATGCGGCCGGATCACCAGCTCGGGGTGTCCGGTTTTCAAAGAGCTTTACCGTTCATGATCATGCCGATCATTCGGCGGCCGCCGCTTCCCGCCGCGGCCGGCGGCGCGCGACCTCGTGCCACCAGTGCGGCAGCGGCGGCGGTCCGTGCGGGAAAGCAACGGGCGCCAGCTCCTGCAGCGCGCGCTGATAGACACCACGCTTGAAATAGATGACCTCCTGAACCGGGTCCCAGAAGCTCGACCATCGCCACTCGTCGAATTCCGGCTCGTCCGTGCGCCCCAAGTCAAACTCCACCGGCTCGCGCCGCAGCCGCAGTAGGAACCAGCGCTGCTTCTGGCCGATGCACAGCGGCTGCTGGTTGCGGCGCACGTAGCGCGCAGGCAGCCGGTAGCGCAGCCAGCGAGCCGTGTGCCCGAGGAGCTCGACATCGGCCCGCACGAGCCCGGTTTCCTCGTTGAGCTCGCGAAAAACCGCCTCCTCGAGGCTCTCGCCCTCGCGCATCCCGCCCTGCGGGAACTGCCAGCCGCGCCCCCCCGAGCGTCGGCCCAGGAAAACCTCGCCGCTGTCGCGCATCAGGACGATGCCGACGTTCGCGCGAAAGCCGTCCGAGTCGATTACGTCTCTGGTCATGCGAGAGCTTTTATCAAGCGCGGCTTGTACTGGGCAAGCTCCAGCTTGGTAGGCTAACGGTTTCCCGGGCCTTTGACACACTACGAAGTCGCATCTCAGAGCACGTGAACTTCAGCTCCACATTCCATCGCGTGAGCGGCGGCGCCTGGAAAGGCCTTGCCGGCCTCTTGCTGCTCGCGGTCGCGGTGTTCGTCGGCTCACTCCTCGTGGGCAGCGTGCGGCTCTCGCCGGCGCGGATCCTGGCGGCACTGTTGGGTTCCGGCGACAGTGTGGCCCGCGAGGTGGCGCTCGCGGTGCGGCTGCCGCGTACCCTGGCGGCATTCGGAGTCGGAAGTCTGCTGGCCCTCGCCGGCGTGCTGCTGCAGGCGCTGTTCCGCAATCCGCTCGCCGATCCGTTCGTGCTCGGCGTGTCCGGAGGCGCGGCGGTCGGCGCCCTGCTCGCCATGATCGCGGGTGCCGCGATGTTGACGATCCAGGGGTCGGCCTTGGCCGGCGCCGTGATCGCCGTCGTGATCGTCCACCTGCTGGCGCGCAGCGGCGGTACCACGCGCCTGCTCCTGACGGGCGTCGTGCTGGCGAGCGCCTGCGGCGCGGCCGTGACCGTGCTGCTTTCGGTCGCCGACGTGGAGCGCCTGCGCGGCATGGTGTTCTGGCTGGCGGGTGACCTGGAATGGGCGGTCAATCCCTGGCTCAGCGCGGTCAGCGCCCTCTTTGCCGTGATCTTCGCCATCCTCCTGTCACGGCCGCTCAATGTGCTCGCGGCAGGCGAGCTCCGCGCGCGCAGCGTCGGTATGAAGCTGGAGGCGTGGCGGAGCCTGGTGTTCGTGGCCTGCGCTGCGTTGACTGCCATCGCCGTGGTCAGCGCCGGGACGGTGGGCTTCGTCGGACTCATCACGCCGCACATCGTACGGCTCGCCTTCCGCACCAGCGATCATCGCGTGGTCGCACCGGCGTCGGCTCTGCTCGGCGGGACTCTGCTGGCGTGCGCCGACGTGGCGGCTCGGACGGTGGTTGCTCCGCGTCAGCTTCCCGTGGGGGCGATCATGGCCCTCGTTGGCGCCCCGCTCTTCATCGCGCTGCTGCGGCAGCGGGGCTGACGCTTTACTTGACGATGTTCTGCGACACCGCGACGCGATTGCGGCCGGCGCTCTTGGCGCGGTAGAGCGCCGCATCGGCTTCCGCGATAAGGCGGTCGGCGATCACTTTGTAGTCGCGCGTGGCATGGTCGGGCGCGGCGGCGGCAACACCGATCGACAGAGTCACCGTCTCCGCCGCGTGTCCGCCGATCGACACCGGCTGATTGCGCACGGCATCCAACACGCGGGCGGCGACCCGCTCGCCTTCGCCGACGCCGCCTTGCGGCAGCACGATGGCGAATTCGTCACCGCCAAAACGCGCCCCGGCGTCACTGACTCGCATCTCCGCGTCGATCCGCTGCGCGACTTCCCGCAGTACCGCATCGCCCGCAAGGTGCCCGTACTGATCGTTGATGCGCTTGAAGTGATCGACGTCGATCATCAGGCAGGCGATGGGTTGCCGTGCGCGCTGCGCGCGCGCCAGCTCTTCACGCAATCGCGATTGCAGGTAGCGCCGGTTGTGGAAGCCCGTCAGGAAATCCGTCAGGCCACTGCGCACCAGCCGCGCGCGGTTGACCGCGTTCTCGATGCAGATGGCCGAGACTACGCCGAGATGCGCCAGGAAATCGCTGGCGAGATCGCTGGTGAAGCGCCGCGGCTCGGAGCTGAAGAACACCAACACGCCGTCGAGCTGCTCCTGGCGCATCAGCGGAATCAGCGCGAGGCTGCCCCCGTTCCTGACACCGGGCAGCAGCAGCTCGTGGTCGGCGAGGCGGAAGGGCCCCAGCCAGGGGCGCTCCAGGTGGGCGACCTGCGGCGCGGCGGTGGTCAGCGCATCGACGAAGTAGACGCCCAGCAACTCCTCGAGCAGGAAGCCATCGCCCGAGAGCAGGTGGCGGATCTCGTGCTGCGGGTCATGCAGCAGCAGGGTGACGGTGTCCAGCTGATACGAGTCGCGCAGGCCGTGGATCAGCCGATCGAGCAGCTGCGCCAGCGACCCGGACCGCAACAGCTCCAGCTCCCGCTCATGGGTCTTGCGAAACAGCGAGTCGTTGCGGCTGACCTCCTCGGTCAGCTCCTTCAGCCGCGACCGCAGCCGCTCGTTTTCTTCCTCGAGCGTCTTTTGCCGGTCTGTTTCCATGGCGCGCACCCGCTGCCTACGCGCGCCGCTCCGCGACGCTGCGGCGGTCCTCGAGATAATCGCGCCCTCGCCGCATCAGCTCCGCGAAGACATCCTGGTCGCGGGACAGGACCGCCGCCCGCAGGCGCTCCACGGCTTTCGACAGCGCCTCGAGCGACTCCGCTCCGTAATCGTTGAGACTCTGGATCTCGAAATAAAGGTCAGGGCTTTCCTGCGCCACGCGGCTCGCGACGTCGAGCTGTGCGTCGAAGGTCGTGCTCGAGAGCCGCGCCAGCCGCGGAGCCGCTTCGCCGCTCTCCGCCAGCGCGGTGAAGAAGGCGATGTTGAGCGCGTGCGAGAGGCCGAGGACGTAGGCGATCAGCCGGTCGTGGTCGTCGAGGCTCATCACCACCTGCTCCGCCATGGTGGGCGCGAAGAGCGCCTTCGCCTCGGTCAGCGCCTCGGCGTTGCCCAGGTCGACGAAGATGACATGGCGTCCCGACAGCAGCTCCGTGTCGGGTCCGAACATCGGATGGATGGAGGTGACGCGGCAGCCGTGGGACTTGAGCGCCATCAGGCCGGCGCGCAAGGGCGACTTCAGCGACCCGACATCGAAGATCACTCCGCAGGGCCGGCGCAGCGCCAGGTCGCGCAGGATGGCATCGGTCACCCCGAGCGGCGTCGCGAGCACGATGTAGTCGTGTTTGAGGTCGGTGGTGCGCCAGTCGGCGACCCGCGGTACGCCGTCCGGCCCGCCCTGCGGGTCCGCGACCTCCACGCCGAAGCCCTGCGAGGCAAGGAACTGGACGAACCAGCGGCCCATCTTGCCGCCGCCGCCGATGATGAGCACGCGCCGGCCGGAGCCGGCGCCGCGCGCCGCGACGCTGGCCTGCTCCTGGGTGGTGAGCGAGGAGCGGATGAGGAGGCGCAGCAGCTCCTCGGCGAGAGCCGGCGAAACGCCGACCTCCTGAGCCGCCGCGCGGGCGCCCTCGATCACCTCGCGCTCACGCTCGAAGTCGCGGGTCGGATAACCGGTCGCCCGCTTGACCCGGGCCACCTCGCCGCTCAATGCCTTGCGCTCCCCGACGAGCGCGAGCAGGTGCCGGTCGATCTCGGTCAGGCGGCGGCGCAAGTCATCGAGGGTCACGTTGTCCCGCGTCATAGGGGCACCTTCCCGGAGCCGAAACTTGTGGGTGGGATTATCCTTTTATCGGCCCGGCGCGGCCGCTGCAAGTGCGCCGCGGCCGCTGGATTTCCCTTAACATGTCTACATCATGCGACACACCGAGCTGCTGCCCGAGCCTCTGCCGCCGGAGCCCCTGGTCATCCTCAACCGCTGGATGGCCGAGGCCTGGCAGCACCGCTACCAGCCGAACCCGAACTCCATGGTGCTCGCCACCTGCGCCGCGGACGGGCGGCCCTCCGCCCGGGTGGTGCTCTGCAAGGAAGTGGTGCCCCTGCCGGGCTACCTCGTCTTCTATACGAATTACCTGTCGCGCAAAGGCCGGCAGCTGGCGGAGAACCCGCGGGCGGCGGCCGTGATCCACTGGGACGCCATGCACCGGCAGGTGCGGGTGGAGGGGCCGGTGCTGCAGGCGCCGGCCGCGGACAGCGATGCCTACTTCGCCTCGCGGCCGTGGCCCAGCCGCGTGGGCGCCTGGGCCAGCGCGCAGAGCGAGCCGGTCGGCTCGCGCGATGCGCTGCTCGAGTCCGTGGCGGCGACGGCGGAACGCTTCGGCACCCCCTTGCCCGGCCAGCCCGGGATCGAGAGCGAGGTCGCCATCGTCATCCCGCGGCCGCCGCACTGGGGCGGCTATCACCTCTGGGCGGAGAGCGTCGAGCTGTGGGTCGAAGGCGAGGCGCGGGTGCACGACCGTGCGCGCTGGACGCGCAAGCTGACGGAGCAGCCGAGCGGCTTTTTCGACGCCGGAGCCTGGACCGCCACGCGCCTGCAGCCTTGAGTATCCTGGCCGCCCGTGACATGGATGTTGCCGTTGGGGACCGGCAGCTGGTGGCGGGGCTGTCGCTGGAATTCTGCGCCGGAGAGTTCGTGGCCATCCTGGGAAGGAACGGCACGGGCAAGACTCTGACGCTCCATACGCTCGCCGGGCTGCGGCGGCCGCAAGCCGGCGCGGTGTATCTCGACGGCGCCGCGCTGGACAGTCTCAGCCGGCGGGCCGTGGCGCTGCGCCTGGGACTGCTCGCGCAGGACTTCGAGGAGTCGTTCGTCACCACGGCACTGGAGGCGGTGCTGGTGGGCAGGCACCCGCACCTCAAGCTGTGGCAGTGGGAAACCGCCGCCGACGAGCGGCTCGCGCGCGCGGCCCTGACGGCCGTCGATCTCACGGAGTTCGCGGAGCGGCGGACCGACACGTTGTCGGGCGGCGAGCTGCGGCGGGTGGCCGCGGCGGCGCTCCTGGCGCAGGAGCCGGCCGTTTTTCTGCTCGACGAGCCTTCCAATCACCTGGATCCGGCGCATCAGCTGGGCATCCTGGGACTGTTTCGCGAGCTGTGCACCGCCGGAAAAACGGTGATCGCGACGCTGCACGATCCGACCGTCGCCGCCCGGTTTGCCGACAAAGCGCTGCTGCTCTTCGGCGATGGCCGCTGGGCGGCGGGACCGGCGCGGGAGCTGCTCACCGCCGCGCGGCTGAGCGAGCTCTACCAGTCGCCCATGTTGGAATTCGAGAAGGACGGACGGCGGATCTTCGTGAGCGCGTGAGGCGGCTCGAACGGATAGCCAGGTCTCATGTCATACCCATGCGAAGATCGGGTCACAGGTCACCGAATTGATGTTGTAGTAATGTCAGGGCGGCCACCGCCGCCGTTTCGGTACGCAGTACGCGCGGACCCAGGCGTACGGCGGTGAAGCCCGCCGTCAGCGCCGCCTGCTGCTCGGCCTCGGCGAGTCCGCCCTCGGGACCTATCAGCACGACGATGCCCGCCTCGGGTCGCGGCAAGTCGCCGATCCGCGAGCTGCCTGCCGGCGAGAGCAGCACGCGTGTCGCGTTGCGGTCGACTTTGCCAAGAAACTCGGCCAGCGCCGCCGGCGCGTCGATTGCGGGGATCCGATCGCGGCCGCTCTGCTCGCAGGCGGCGGTTGCAATGCCTTGCCAATGAAGGCGCTTGCGCTCCGCTTGCTTCGCGTCCAGCTTGACGACGGTGCGCTCCGTCAGCACGGGGATGATGCGGCTCACGCCGAGCTCGGTCGCCTTCTGCACGACCCAGTCCATACGCTCGCCGCGGGAGACTCCCTGTGCCAACGCGAGGGAAAGCGTCGACTCGCGGACGGCCGTCGAGTGGTCTCCAACCGACACGATCACAGAGCTCTTGCGGAACTCCTCGATCCGGGCGGCATACTCGCCGCCGCGGCCATCGAACACGGTGAGCTGGTCGCCGCGCCCGAGACGCAACACACGCATGATGTGGTTGGCGGCGTCGCCTTCTATGGTGTGCCGCCGGCCGGCACTCACAGGCTCTGTGACATGGACCCGTGTCAATCGCATGTAGCGAGCTCGATGCCCTCGCACGCAACCTCCACTGCCAGATCGATCTCCTCTGGTGTGATCACGTAGGGAGGCATGAAGTAGACGACCGTGCCGATCGGACGTAGGAGCACGCCGCGGCTGAGAGCGTGGCGGTAGATCCTGAGTCCGCGGCGTTCCTGCCAGGGATAGGGCTCACGACTCGCCTTGTCGCGCACCAGCTCGACCGCCGCGATCATCCCGTGCTGGCGGACCTCGGCGACGTGGGGGTGCGCCTCGAGCTCGCGGACCCGGGAGCCCAGGTGCGCGGCGAGCACACGGTTGCGGGTGAGTACGTCGTCGGTTCGGAAGATGTCCAGACTGGCCAGCGCCGCGGAGCAGGCGAGCGGGTTGCCGGTGAAGCTGTGGGAATGGAGGAAGGCGGTCAGCTTCACGTACTCGTCGTAGAAGGCCGAGTAGATGGCGTCGGTCGTGACGACGGCGGAGAGCGGCAGGTAGCCGGCGGTCAGGCCTTTCGACAGGCACATCATGTCGGGTCGGATGCCCGCCTGCTCGCAGGCGAACAGGGTCCCCGTCCGGCCGAATCCAACGGCGATCTCGTCCGCGATCAGATGCACGTCGTAGCGGTCGCATGCCTGGCGCAGGAGCGCGAGGTAGAGCGGATCGTACATGCGCATGGAGCCGGCGCACTGCACCAGCGGCTCGACGATGACGGCTGCGGTTTCGTGTGCGTGCTGGGCGAGAGCGGCCTCCATGTAGGCGAACTTGCGCCGCGAATGCTCCGCCCAGCTCTCACCGCGCTCGCGCTCGAAACAGTCCGGCGACGGCACGGTGATGACGTCCATGAGCAGCGGCTCGTAGATTTCCTTGTAAAGCTCGACGTTGCCCACCGCCAGCGCGCCGAGAGTCTCGCCGTGATAACTGTTGGAGAGGGTGATGAAGCGCCGCTTGGCGGGCTTGCCGACGTTGCGCCAGTAGTGGAAGCTCATCTTGACGGCAACTTCCACCGCCGAGGAGCCGTTATCGGCGTAGAAGCAGCGGTTGAGTCCCGCGGGTGCGATGGCGCACAGCGCCTCGGAGAGCGCAATCACCGGCTCGTGCGTGAACCCGGCCAGGATCACCTGCTCCAGCTTCTCGAGCTGCTCACGCACCGCCGCATTGATGCGCGGGTTGCAGTGGCCGAAGAGGTTCACCCACCAGGAGCTGACCGCATCGAGGTAACGCTTGCCCTCGAAGTCCTCCAGCCACACCCCGGAGCCGCGGCGGACCGGGATCATGGGCAGGTCCTCGTGATCCTTCATCTGGGTGCAGGGGTGCCAGACGTGGGCGAGATCTCGTGCGGAGTAGGAGGCGTTGCCGCTGGTCATTGCCCCATTGTGGCATGATGCGCCGGCCATGCACGCCTCCCAACTGCAGTATTTTCCGGTCTCCCTGCCCTTCCTGCTGATCTTCTGGGGCCTCATCATCGTCCTGATCGGACTGGCGGTGCTGCGGCTGCTCAAGTACGCCTCTGTCTCGATGGGCATCACGGAGGGCGCGCTGATCACGGTCCTCGCGTTGTCTCTGCTCGGCAGCTACATCAACATCCCCGTCGCCTACCTTCCGGGGCACCGGACGGTGACGGCGGGCGCGATCAGCTTCTTTGGCATGACCTACATCGTGCCCGTGGTGCGCCCGGCCCACGCGACCGTTCTGGCGGTCAATGTCGGCGGCGCGATCATTCCGGTGTGCCTGTCGCTCTATCTCCTGTTCAAGCACCGCCTGTTCCTGCTCGGCGCGATCGGCACCGCCTTCGTCGCCGTGGTCTGTCACTTCCTCGCCCAGCCCGTTCCCGGCTTCGGCATCGCCCTGCCGATCTTCGTGCCGGCGGTGGCAACCGCCATCATCGCCGTCGCGCTGACGCGCCGCCGGGCGGCGCCCCTCGCCTACATCAGCGGCAGCTTCGGGACGCTCATCGGCGCGGATCTTCTCAACCTGGGCGCGGTCCAATCGCTCGGCGCCCCCGTCGCCTCCATCGGCGGCGCGGGCACGTTCGACGGTATTTTCGTCACGGGGCTGCTGGCCGTCCTCTACGCCGGTTTCTCGCAATACCTGCATGACTGAATCGCTGCAGATCGAGCCCGCCACCGGCCTCCTGGCCCGCGTCCGCCAGGTCCTCTCGCCAAACTTCGACGCCCGCCCGAATGGCGTCGCGCCGGACCTCATCGTCGTGCACGGCATCAGCCTTCCCGCCGGCGAGTTCGGCGGCCCCTGGATCGACCATCTCTTCGCCGGCGATTTGTCGCCCGACGCGCATCCCTCCTTCCGCGAGACCGCTACGCTGCGCGTCTCCGCGCACGCCGTGATTCGCCGTGACGGCACCATTACCCAGTTTGTGCCCTTCGGCATGCGCGCCTGGCATGCCGGCCAGTCCCAGTATCAGGGTCGCAGCGGCTGCAACGAGTTCTCGATCGGCATCGAGCTGGAGGGGACCGACGTGATCCCCTACACCGATGAGCAGTACGAGAGCCTGGCCGCCCTCGTCAGAGCCCTGCTCGCAACCTACCCCACGCTCTCCGCGGAACGGATCGCCGGACATAGCGACATCGCCCCCGGCCGCAAGACCGACCCGGGCCCGGCGTTCGATTGGCAGCGGTGGCGGAACAAGCTCAAAGCGACGCAGTCATGGGAGCGACTATGAAGAAGCTCGGTTTGGTACTGATTGCGGTGCTGGTCTGCGCGTCGGTGCTGCCTGCTCGGGCAGCCACCGCCGCAAACTGGGTCGAAGGCACCCACTACGTCGTTCTCGACCAGGCGCAACCCACGACCGTCCCCGCGGGCAAGGTCGAGGTCATGGAGGTGTTCTCCTACGCCTGTCCGTTCTGCAACAAGTTCCAGCCGGTCATCCACGAGCTGGAGCGCACTCTCCCGTCCAATGCCCGGATGGTATTCCTGCCGGCCGCGTTCAATGCGTCGGAGGACTGGCCGATGTTTCAGCGGGCGTACTTCGCGGCTCAGTCATTGGGCATTGCGGATCGGACGCATCAGGCTATGTATGACGCGGTGTGGAAAACCGGACAGCTCGCGATCGTCGATCCGTCCACGAATCAGCTGAAGCGGCCGCTACCGTCGATCGAGGACGCCGCCCGCTGTTATTCAAAGCTCACAGGCGTGAGCGCGCAGAAGATTCTCGCGGCGGCGCAGTCGTTCGGTGTCGACGCGCAGATGCGCGAGGCGGACGCGCAAGTCATGTCCATGCAGATCCCGGGAACGCCGTGCATCATCGTCGACGGCAAGTACCGCATCGTCATGGAGTCATTGACCTCGCCTGACGACGTGATCAGCCTCGTGAAATTTCTGGTCGCAAAGGCTAGCGCGCACTGAAGCGAGCGCGCCAAGGGTTCCTCACAGCGCCGAGAGCAGTCGTCACACCCTCGCCGGCCGCGTCGGGCCTCCCGTCGGATCTCCCGCGCCGGGCTCACTCCCAATCCCCGCGTCCGGCGGCACGGCCTTCAGCCGAAAGTCCGACCACCGGGAGTTGAGCGTCCAGCGCATCGCGAATACCTGAATTGCGGCGGTGAGCACCATGGAAAGGATCGACAGGCTGAAGCCCCCGGAAGCGAGGCGCAGCAGCTGGCCGACGTTCATGTCGTCCAAACCGCGACCCGAGAGCTGCATGTTCGTCACGGCGGACGCGATTCCGATGAGCGACCAGACCGTGATGATGGTCCACAGCGGGATGACCAGGATGCTCGCTCGCCAGCTGTAGCTCCACCACACCTTGAATGCTTGCATGAGGGTCATGATCTTGCCTTCGCCTCGCTGAATCAGGTCGGGAGACCGCGCGGCCGCGGCCCGGTTCCCCGGCCCGGGGATTATGCGCCGCCGGGCCTAGCCTCCCCACCCGAGCCCCGGCCCATGCGTGGTCGCATGGATGGCCGCGGCAAAGGGCAGGCAGATGAGCGCCAGCAGAATTCCGATGGCGGCAACGAACTTACGCGCGCGCTGCAGCCGGGTCTCGCCGGCCGCCGCGGAGCGGCCAGCGCCATTGCGCAATCGCGCGAACCGACCCAGCGGACCCGCCAGCCTCTCGGCCGCCAGCCATCCGAGCGCGGCGAATCCGGCGCTGCCGCCGATGAGCCCGATGCCGGCGAGGGTGCGGGCCCACGCGGCGGCCACATCGACGCGATGCAGCCAGGACGAGACGCCCGCAATGAGCAAGGCGAACCCCGCCAGGCCGATGAGAAAGAAAGCGACGGCGAGCGCGAACGCCGCCAGCGCCACCACCCAGAGAATGAGTGCCGCGAGGACCCGGCGCAGCCGCGACCGGCTCTCCTCGCCGACCATCCCGTCCCTCGGGCGCTCAGCCGCGCTTGCCGCGGTCGTGGCGCCAAAGGACCTCGCTGCCGCGCTCGTGGCGCGCCAACACCCGCGCCAGGACGAACAGCAGGTCCGAGAGGCGGTTGAGATAGCGCAGCACCTCGGGATTGACGGTCTCGGTCCGCGCGAGAGTCCAGGTCCGCCGCTCGGCGCGCCGCGCCACCGTGCGGCCCAGATGACAGGCCGCCGCCGCAGGGCCGCCGCCCGGAAGAATGAATTCCTTCAGGGGCGGCAGAGGATCGTTGAACTCGTCCAACGCCTGCTCGAGCCTCGTCACGTGAGCGGCCGTGATGACGGTGTGACCCGGAATGCAGAGCTCCGCGCCGAGGTCGAACAGCTCATGCTGCACCTCTGTCAGCAGTGCGGTCACCGCATCCGGCAGCCCCGGAACCGCGAGCAGGACGCCGAGCACGCTGTTCAGCTCATCCGTCGTGCCGTATGCCTCTACGCGAGCGCTTTCCTTCGGCACCCGACTGCCGTCGCCGAGCCCGGTCGTGCCGTCATCACCAGTCCGCGTGTAGATCTTGCTGAGCCTGTTGCCCATGGGGCCGCCTCCGGAGTGTGCAATCGCCGAGGCGTGATTCTGCCAGAGCGGCCGATTTGACAGCGCCCTCCTGCACCGGCAACCCTAAGCGCCTCCCCAATCGTCGCCAATTTCCAGGAAGGGCCGGTCCACCATGCCATCCCGAGAGCTGCAAGCCGCCCTCGACGCCGCGCAGGCAGCGGCCGAGGTGATCCGCGGTCTCTACCAGAAGAACCTCGCCGTGCGCACCAAAGAGGACCAGTCGCCCGTCACCGAGGCCGACGTGCGGGCGGAAGAGACCATCCGCGCGGTGCTGAGCGAGCGCTTCCCGAGTTACGGCTTCTACGGCGAGGAGACCGGCAAGCACGCGGAAGGCGCGCAGAGCGTCTGGCTGGTAGACCCGATCGACGGCACCAAGTCCTTCGTGCGCGAGTGTCCTTTCTTCTCCACGCAGATCGCGCTCATGCGCGGCGGCCGCCTGGTGCTGGGCGTCTCGAGCGCTCCCGCGTACGGCGAGCTCGCCTGGGCCGAAGAAGGCGCGGGCGCCTTCCTCAATGACCGTCGCATCCGGGTGAGCAGCACCGCGGATCTCTCAGCCGCCATCGTGTCCACCGGCAACCTGAAGACCATGACGAGCTCCGCACAGTGGGGCCGCCTGGGTGCACTGATCCGACGCGTCAGCCGCATCCGAGGCTACGGCGACTTCGTCCACTATCACCTGCTGGCGCGCGGCTCCCTCGACGTCGTCATCGAGTCCGACGTCAACATTCTCGACATCGCCGCTCTGACAGTTATCGTGCGCGAAGCCGGCGGCACCTTCACGGACCTCGCAGGCAAAGACGTCACGCTCGACACGACGACGGTGTTGGCGACCAACGGCAGCCTGCACCCGGCGGTGGCCGAAGCGCTCAGCTATTGACGGCGCGAGCCCTTCACGGCTCGACCAGATGGGCGGCTGCGGCGGGTGCTATGCCGCGACCCGCGTCTCCTCCGCGATCATCTCTTCCAGCCGCTCGAGATCGGGCACCAGCGGCGTCTCGTTGACCATGCGCACCTGGCATATCACCGGCGCCCGCTCCGCAAACACCCGCGAGTTGTCCGGCCGGACCACGTCCGAGCTGACCCTGACCAGCTGCGGGAAGCCCTGCGAGACGATGGCGAAGTTGCCGCCGTCGAGCCGCTCGCCCAGGCAATGGAACACCACCACGCGGGTGCGTCCCGAGGGCACCGGAATGGGCTGCCCGCACGCCCCTTCGAAGGAGACGAGCGGCACCGCCTTGCCACTCCACGGGACCGTGCCGATGTACCAGGGCGGCGCGCCAGTCATTTCCGACGGCACCTGGAAACCGACCACCTCGGCAACACAGGCGCGCGGCACGATGAGCCGGCCCTCGGCGAGGGGAACCAACAGACTGTAGATTTCCTGTACGCGCTCGGACATGGCTCACCCGCCTTCGGCTTGTCGCGGCACGTCCTGCAGGGCGCTCTCCTGCGCCGCCCGCCGCCGCTCCACCAGCGGCGAGATGGCATCCAGCAGCTCGGCCTCCTGGTAGGGCTTGCCCAGATAGTCATCGACGCCCAGCTCGATGGCCCGCGCGCGGTGCTTCTCGCCGACGCGCGAAGTAATCATTATGATGGGTACATCCTTCAGCCGCGGATCGTTGCGCACGTGCGCAGCGACCTCGTAACCATCCATGCGCGGCATCTCGATATCGAGCAGGATGACGTCCGGGACGTGATCCTGCAGCAATCCGACCGCATCCATGCCATCGCGCGCCGTCAGCACGCGCATGCCATTACGCTCGAGCAGACGTTGCGTCACGCGGCGCACGGTGATGGAGTCGTCGACGACCAGCGCAAACGTCCTCCGGTCCTCCTTCTCCCGCGAGACCGTCGGCAGCTGCCCACGGCCGCGCCACTCCGCGCGCACCAGCGCACCGATGTCCAGAATGATGACGATGCGCCCGTCACCGAGAATCGTCGCGCCGGAGATGCCGCGTATGCCGGAGATCTGCGGTCCGACCGACTTCACCACGATCTCGCGGCTGCCGACCAGCTCGTCGGCGACCAGGCCGGTGGAATGCTCGCCCGCGCGTACCAGCACCACCGGGATGGTCACGTCCTGCTCGGGAAGCGGCGACGGCTCGAGACCGACGAACACCGCCAAGTGTTGGAAGCGGTACTTCTGGCCGCCGTAATCGAACATGGCGGCATCGCGCCCCAAGTGGGCGCTGACTTCCGCTTTGGACAGGCGCAGCACGCCCTCGACGGTCGGCAGCGGGAGTGCGTAGAACTCCTCGCCCGTGCGCACCACCAGCGCGTGGCTGATCGCCAGCGTGAAGGGCAGGCGGATGGTGAATACGCTGCCCTCGCCGGCCTTGGTCTCCATGTGCAGCGCGCCGCCCAGCCGCTTGATCTCCGTGGCGACCACGTCCATGCCCACGCCGCGCCCGGCCTGTTGGGTCAGGGCGCCGGCGGTGGAGAATCCAGGCTCGAGGATGAGCTGCATGGCGTCTTCGTCGCTCAGCGCGCGCCCCGGGGGGACGAGCCCGAGGGCGCGACCCTTGGCCCTGATCGCCTCGAGGTTCATGCCGGCGCCGTCGTCGGTGAGCCGCACCATCACCTCGGCGCCTTCACGATGTATCTCGAGGAGGATGCGTCCGGCGGATGGCTTGCCGCGGCGTGTACGCTCGTCCGGCATCTCGACGCCGTGCACCACCGCGTTACGCAGCATGTGCTCGAACGGCGGCAGCATGCGTTCCAGCACCTGTCGGTCGAGCTCGCCGGAAGCGCCCTCGACGACGAGCTCGGCGCGCTTGCCGGTGTCGGCGGCGGCCTGGCGCACGATGCGCGCGAGGCGCTGCACGTGCCGCTGGAACGGCACCATGCGCGTGCGCATCAGGCCGTTCTGCAGCTCCGTGATGGTTCTTGCCTGCTGCCCCAGGAGGTTCTGCGCATCCTTGGCGAGGTTCTCGAGCAGCTGCTGGATGCTCGCCACGTCGTTGGCGGTCTCGGCAAGCGCCCGCGAGAACTGCTGGATGGAGGAATAGCGGTCGAGCTCGAGCGGATCGAACTCGCTGCGATGGCCGCCCTCGTCCTCGTGGCGGTGCAGGATCTGCGCCTCGGTCTCGATCTCGAGACTGCGCAGCTGGTCCTTCAGGCGAATCACCGTGCGTGACAGCTCGCCGAGGTTGAAGTCGATCGAGCCGAGCTGCTGCTCGAGGCGCGAGCGCGCGATACTCGCCTCGCCCGAGATATTGAGCAGCTTGTCGAGAAGCTCCGCGTCGACGCGGGCCATCTCCTGCCGCTCCGGGGCTGCGACCGGTTCGCGACCGGGTGGTACGGGCAGCGGCGCGGCCAGCACGTCGTCCGTGGCAGCTTCAGCGGCGTTCGTTTCAGGCGGCGCGCTCTCCAGCGCGGGCGCCTCGGGCTCCCGCGCAAGGGCCTCGGGCTCCTGCGCAAGAGCTTCCGGCTGCCCCGCAGGTGTCTCGGGCTCCGGCGGAGGTGCCTCGGGCTCCTGCCCGATCGGCGCCGGCGCCGAGGACAGGGTCGATGCCCGCACGGTCGCTTCCTCCGGCTCGGGCTGCGGCTCCCGCGGCGGCTCGAGCTCGGCAGCAGGTGCCAGCAGCGGCGGCTCCGCCAACTCGGTTTCCGCGGCTGACTCGATCGTATCCTCGGTGAGAATCAGGACGTCCGCGCCCGCGTCCGTCTGCGGCGGCGGGACTGCGAGATCGAGCGGCTCAGCCGCCGGAACGAGGCTGGCCAGCGTAACAGGAGCGGCAGACTCAACAGGGACGGTAGGCGCAGCAGCGGGCGCGGTAGGCGCCACCAATTCCGGCGCCACAGGGGCGGGCGTCGCGGCAACGGGCGCTGGCGGCTCCGGCGTCGAGATTTGCGCAGCGGCCGGCGCCGCGACCGCCGGAGGGCTCCCCGTCCGGGTCAGCGCCTGAATGCGCCCGATCATGGCGCGCGCGGGCGCGACGCGACGGCCGCTGGCGACCGACTCCCGCATCCGGGCCAGCTCATCGAGGCTCGCCTGGATGACATCGAATACGTTGTCGTTGACGGCGATCGTGCCGCCTTCGGCGTGAATCACCAGCGTCTCCAGCTCGTGACTCAGATCGCCCATGGCCATGATGCCCGCCATGCGCGCACCGCCTTTCAGCGTGTGCAGCGGCCGCTTGAGCGCCGTGGCGCTCTCCGGGCTTCCAGGCTTGCCGCGCCAATCGCTCAGGGCATGCTCGGAGGCGTCGATGAGCTCGAGCGCCTCCTCGGTGAAGATTGCGGCGACCTCCGGATCGAAATCGGGCGGCTCGTCCGCTGCTGCCTCGGGCTGCACTTCAGCCTCGAAGGGTTGCACCATCTCCGCTGCCGAAGGTGCCGCCGGTGTCGCGGCAGGCGTCACCCGCGCCTCTGTTGGTGCCGGGCTGGAGGAGCCCGCATCGATCCGCGACGCCTCGGCGATGCGCGCATCGAGTGCCCGCTCCGCCTCGCCCAGCCGCTCGAGGAGCTGCCAGTGATTGACGAAGTATCCGGTGGGCTCGTCGAGATGCGCGGCCACCGACTCCATGGCTCCCATGCAATCGGCGAGCAATGTCAGATCGGCGGAGCGCAGGCCGATGCCGCTGGTGAAGGCGCGGCGCAGCCAGTGATCGATGGGCTCGGCGATGCGCACGCCGTGGCGCGCCTGCGCCATTTTCGAGCTGCCCGCCAGCGTATGGCAGGCGCGGTAGACGTCCTCCGGAAGCAGGTGCGGGTCGGCGCCTTGTATCTCACGCTGCAGATAGTGGCGGATGGTGGCGACGTGCGCGCTGGTCTCGCGCGTGTAAATCTCGCGCAGCGCCTCGTCCATTGACGCCGGCGGTGGGGCTTGCCGCGCCGACTCCGACGCTGGCGCAGGAGCGGCGGCTTGCGTTGCGGGCTGCGGCGGCGCGGACGGCGCCGCGGGCTCCGCGATCACACTGAAGCTGTCGGCTATTTCCTCGGGGATCACCAGCGAGGATTCCGCCGCACGCGCGGCCTCTTCCACCCGGGCAGCGATCGCGGCGCGCGCGCCCGAGGGCGGCTGCCGTCCCGATGCCAGAGCATGGGCGCGGGCCGCTATCCCCGCGACGTCGGCCGCCACAGGGCTGCCCTTCTCCAGCTGCTCGATCATCTGCGGCAACGCGGCGATCGCATCGCGCAGCACGTCCAGGATCGCCGGACTGCGGGTGAGGGTGTTGTCGAGCACCCGATTCAAGAGGTTCTCCACCGCCCAGGCGAGCTCGCCGAGCTCGCGGGCGCCGACCATGCGGCCGCTGCCCTTCAGCGTGTGGAACGAGCGGCGCATCGTCACCAGTGCCTCGCGCTCGAGCGGGTTCTGATCCCAGACCGGGAAGCTGCGCTCGATCTTGACCAGCTCTTCGCGCGCTTCCTCGATGAAGAGCTTCACGAGCTCCGGGTCGGCGTTCTGCGCCAGCGCCGCGAGCTTCGCGGTGGTGGCATGTGTCAGAACGGGAGGCGATTGCTCGCCGATATCCGGCGCAGTGGCCCCCATGTCCGCCACGTGCGTCGCGTCCATGGGCAACGGCCGGGGAATCTGTACGGTCTTTGCGAACGCGGATGGCTCGAGAGGCGCCACGGTGGGCACGCCCACACTCTGCTGTTGCTCCAGCGCCTGCACGCAGGCCTGTGCGTTGTCGAGCATGTACCACGGATCGCTGCGCCCGGCCTGCAGCGTCTCCATGTAGTACTCGACGCTGACGATGGCGTCGGCCAACCGGTCGAGAAAGCCCGGAGGCAGCCCCGGAGCGCCCGGCTGCATGACACGCTTCAGCTGCGTGGTGATCGCTTCGATGACTTCCACCGCGCGCGTCTTGCCGAGGATCAGCAGCGCCGCCTTGAGGCCGCGCATGAGCTCCTGCCAGCTGTCCAGGCCGGCGGCATCCAGAGTGCCGCCGACGCTCTGCGTGACCGCCTCCTTGATGCGCGCCAGGTTGAGGATGCACTCGCGCAGCACGGCGGACTGCACCTGTTGGAATTCGTGATCCTCGCCCTGCGCCGGCTCCGTGCCCGTCTTCGGCATGATCATGCCGACCAGGCCGTCATCCAGCCGGTCCTCGACACCAATGAGCGCGGCGGCGATCTCGACCAGCATCGTCTCATCGGCGCGCACCGCGCCCGACACGATCTTCTGCAGCTTCTCGGTCTGCGCCTGCACCGTCGCGCGCAGCTCGCCGAGCCCGAGCACGCCGAGCGTATCGCCGATCTTGCGCAGCAGCTCGACCTGCGGGCCGAGCTCCTGCGGCTGGCCGGCGCCGCGGCGCACGAAGATGTCGAGGACGTCCTTCACCTTCGAGAGGTCCTCGCGGATGGCCGCCGCGACGGTCTGCATGAGCTTGACGCTCGGCGCCGAGAGGCTCTCACGCTCCTGCTCGATGCTCTCGTCGACCGGCAGCAGCTCCGCCAGACGGAAGGAAGCCCGTACCGCGGAGACGCGCACGCCGCTGCACTCCGCGCGGCCCACGTAGTAGAGGAGGTTGTTCAGCAGCTCGACGGGAGGGCCCTGGCAGTAGCGCGCCTCGCCGAGCTCGTAGAGGCGGCGGATCTCGCGATCGGCGAGCCCGAGCAGGCGCTTGATCGACTGGCCGCCCTCGAGCCCGTTCTCGCGCAGCGCCTCGATGACGGCTCCCACCACCCACCAGAGCTGAAAGACCGGCTGCCGCGTGGCTGTCTGCTCGAGCTTCTGCGCTACGGCCGCGAGCGTCTCCAGGTTCTGCTCGATGCGCTCGCCGCGGATCCAGCCGATGAGGCCCATCTGAAAGCGGGAGCGGAGCCTGCGGCCCCACTGCTCGATGTTGAGCGGCGGCTCATCCGCCGGGCCGACGACGGGCTGCGCCTGTTTGTCCGACTTCAGGTTGAGCAGGAGCAGCGTCCCCTCGGAGAGGAGCGCGCTGCCGCGAACGGCCCGCAGATCGTTGAGCAGCGGCAGCAGCACGAGCGCGAGGTCGCGGCCGCCCGCCAACACCCGCTCGAGATAGCTCGGCAGCTGCACCATCGCGCGCAGCAGCGCATCCAGGCTCTCCGCCTGTCCCTTGCGCTCCGTTACGGTGGCGAGCAGGTAGCCGGCGACGTGCTCCATTTCCTCGGCGAGCAGCGCCGCGCCGTAGATCTCGAGCACCCGCAGCACTCCGTGCACCTGATGCAGCTCCTGCTTGCAGCGCTCGAGGAGCGACACGTTGTCAGGCTGCTCGACATAGGTCTCGAGGGCCGTGCGGGCCTCGGCCAGCGCGGCGGTGAGCTCGCGGCCGACGAGGTCCAGCGTCTGGGAAGCGACTTCCGGCATTCAGGGATCTCGGAAACTTTTCAACTCAGGTGCCGCCCAGGGCGGAGACCTGTCGGACGGTGTTGGTATTACCGGCAGGGCTCGAGCCGCCGTTCTTGCCGTCGGCGGGGGACTTGCGGAAAGAGCCGGAGGCGCTGGCCGACTCGGACGTGCCGGCGCCGGGCAGGCGAAAACCCGTCGCCGCGCGCCGCAGTCCCGCGGAGAGCTCGGCGAGCTTCGCGATGGCCGCCGAGGTGGCATTGGTAGAATCGGCCGTCTGCACGCTGATTTCCTTCAGCACCTGCATGTTGCGGGCGATGTTCTGCGCGCCGCTGGTCTGCTGGCGCGAGCTGGCGGAGATGTTCTGCACCAGGCTCGCGATCTGGTTCGACACCTGCTCGATCTCCTCGAGCGCGGCGCCGGCGTTCTCCGCGAGCAGCGCCCCGCCGACGACGTCGGTGGTGCTGCGCTCCATGGAGACCACCGCCTCGTTGGTGTCGGTCTGGATGGTGCGCACCAGCACCTCGATCTGCTTGGTGGCATTGGCCGCGCGCTCGGCGAGCCGTTGCACCTCATCGGCCACCACCGCGAAGCCGCGGCCGGCCTCGCCGGCCATGGAGGCCTGGATCGAGGCGTTGAGCGCCAGGATGTTGGTCTGCTCGGCGATGTCGTTGATGAGCTCGACGATGTTGCCGATCTCCTGCGAGCTCTCGCCGAGGCGCTTGATGCGCTTGGAAGTCTCCTGGATGGTCTCGCGGATGGTGTTCATGCCGTCGATGGTGCGGCGGACCGCATCGCCGCCCTTGTGGGCGACCTCGACGGAGTGGCGCGCGACGTCCGCGGCGCGCTCGGCGTTACCCGAGACCTCGGCCACGGAGCCCGCCATGCCGCCGGCGTATTCCGTCGCGGAGGAGATCTGCTTCGATTGCGCGCCGCTCGCCTTGGCGAGGTGCTGCGAGAGCGCCTGCGTCTGCCGCGTGGCGCTGTCGAGTTGGATGGCCGACTGGTTGATGGTCGTCACCAGGCCCCGCAGGGCATCGACGGCGTAGTTGATGGAGTCGGCGATCGCGCCGGTAATGTCCTCCGTGACGGTCGCCTGCACCGTGAGGTCTCCGTCCGCGAGACTCGAAAGCTCATCGAGGAGGCGCAGGATCGCCTGCTGATTGCGGTCGTTCTCCTGCCGCTGGGTCTCGGCCGCGAGACGCTGGTCCGCGACCGTTCGATGCAGGCGTGCTGCCATCACCACGCCGACGGCGAGGAGGAGCGCGGCGAGCACGCCGAGCGCCGCCGGTCCGAAAGTCACGACAGCGGACGGCAAGGCCGCGGCGGTCGCGGGGTGCGTGGCGAAAAAATAGTAGCCGCCGGCCGCGAGCAGCGCGGCAGCCGCGGCGGCGGCGAGCAGCACAGTCAGGGCGGAGCCCGGTCGCGTGGCGGTGGCGGGGCGTGCGGCGCTCATGCCGCGGCTTCCGCGAACGCCTGACTCTCGAGCACCGAGCGCAAACTCAGCACCGGCCACTGCTCGCTCGCGCGCCGGAACGCGCCGGCGAGGTAGCGCTCGCAGCGGGCGACGGTCGGCGGCGCATCGCCGCTGAACTCTCCCTCCGCGAAGCGCCGGAAGCCCAGCACCTCGTCCACCAGCAGGCCGGCGGGGATGTCGCGGTGATTGACCACCATGACGCGTGTGTTGCGCGTGATCGGCGTCGTGCCGCTGCCGAGGAACTGGCGCAGGTCGATGATCGGAAGCAGCTGGCCGCGCACGTTAGCGAGCCCCTTGATCCAAGGCTTGGCGCCCGGCACTCGCGTCATGCCTGCCGGTACACCGAATACTTCGCGCGTTTCCTCACGCGCGACCAGATAGAGATCTCCCGCCATTCGCAATGCCACTCCCACCCACTCGCGCCCGGCGGCGCCTTCCTGCGCCACCTGCGCCGACACCGCCCGGCCGCGCCGCTCGAGCTCCGCCAACAGCTCGAAGGGGCGATCCCTGAGAGACCGGAGCGCGACTTCCTCGTTCATGTCAGGGCCGCGCGGCTCACGGCGACAGAGTCGCCTGGGCCTTGGCGACCAGCTGGTCGGGCGAGACCGGCTTGACCATGTAGTCCACCGCTCCCTGGCGCAGGCCCCAGATACGGTCCGTCTCCTGTCCCTTGGAGGTGACCATGATGATCGGAATGGTGCGCGTGCGCGGATCGTTGGCGAGCTGCCGCGTCGCCTGATAGCCATTCATCCCCGGCATGACGATGTCCATGAAGATCAGGTCCGGGCTCATCTCACGTGCGAGCCTCACGCCCTCGGCGCCATCGGCGGCGGCCGCGGTCCGGTAGCCGTGTTTCTCCAGTGCCTTCGTCATCACGTGCACTTCGGTCGGCGAGTCGTCCACGATGAGAATCAGCGGCATGAGCGTCATCTCCCGATATGCGTCTCGATCGCGCTCAGGAGCTCGTCCTTGGTGAAGGGCTTGGTGAGGTAGTGCTCCGAGCCCACGATGCGGCCCCGCGCGCGATCGAACAGGCCGTCCTTGGAAGACAGCATGATCACGGGAATGGAGCGAAACACCTTGTTGTGCTTGATGAGCGAGCATGTCTGATAGCCGTCCAGGCGCGGCATCATGATGTCGACGAACACGATGTCGGGCTGATGGTCGGCGATCTTCGCCAGCGCATCGAAACCGTCGATCGCCGTGAAGACCTCGCACCCCTCCTTGGCGAGGAGGGTCTCGGCCGTGCGGCGAATCGTTTTACTATCGTCGATCACCAGGACCTTCAGGCCCTGGAGCTTCGCGTTGCTGCCGGTCACGGTCAGGCAACTCCTTCAACTTGACTTGAGGCACTAGGCTCGCCGCCCCGGAGAAGACCCCTGGCCCACGATGGGGCCCGGCGAGGCCGAGGGCGGCCAGCGTCTGGCGGGCCGGAGACTACACGCAATGCCACGCGGTTCGCCATCGACCCCATCGCCTCCGGAAGCAGGCGCAGCGGGTTTTAACATATCGGACCACCCCCCGCCATGCCGTGCGCGTCACGTTTTCAAAGACTCTCCGCCCGCGCGGGACCGTGCCGGACATAATGGAGTGATCCTGGCATTATCTCCCCATGTCCCAGTCCGCCCGCCTCGGGGTCGTCATGGACCCCATCGCAGCCATCCACTACGCCAAGGACTCCACGCTGGCCATGCTCCTCGCGGCCCAGGCGCGCGGCTGGACGCTCTTCTACCTGGAGCAGCGCGACCTTTCCCTGCGCGACGGCATCGCCCGCGGGCGGCTGCGGCCGCTGAGCGTCAAGGCCGAGCCGCAGCGCTGGTTCGAGCTCGGCGAGCCGCGCGTCGAGCCCCTGGGCGACCTGGATTGCATCCTGATGCGCAAGGACCCGCCCTTCGACACCGAGTACATCTATAGCACTTACGTGCTGGAAAGAGCCGCGGAGCAGGGCGCGCTCGTCGTCAACCGCCCGCAGGGCCTGCGGGACATCAACGAGAAGGTCTCCACGGCGTGGTTCCCGCAATGCTGCGCGCCGACGCTAATCACCCGGGACATGGCGGACATGGAGGCCTTTCTGCGCGAGCACGGCAAGATCGTCTGCAAGCCGCTCGACGGCATGGGCGGCCGCTCGATCTTCGTGCTGGAGCTGCACGACAAGAACATGAGCGTGGTGTTCGAGACGCTCACCGACTATGGCCGGCGCTTCGCCATCGTCCAACGCTATCTGCCGGAAATCGTGGCGTCAGGCGACTCACGCGTGCTCCTCATCGACGGCGAGCCGGTGCCTTACGCGCTGGCGCGCATCCCGCAGGCGCACGACAACCGCGGCAACCTCGCCGCGGGAGCGCGCGGAGTGGGCCGCCCGCTCGAGGAGCGCGACCGCTGGCTCGCGGGCCAGATCGGCCCGGCGCTCGCCGCCAAGGGCATGCTTTTCGTGGGCCTGGATGTAATCGGCGGCTTCGTGACGGAGATCAACGTCACCAGCCCCACCGGCATCCGTGAGCTCGAGAAGCAGTTTCATATCGACATCGCCGGCCAGCTCATGAGCGCGATAGAGCGGCGGCTCGCGGCGGAGTAGCGCTGGGTGGCGAAGCGCGCACTGATGCTCCGGGAAGGCAGAGCGCCTGTCTGGGACCGCCTGCTCGCCATGCTTTTCTTCGTGGCGCTGCTGCATGGGGTCGTCATCCTGGGGCTGACGTTCAGGTCGCCGATTGCCGGCAACGACGGCGCGCCGGGCCTGCAGGTGCTGCTGGTCTCTGACGAAGTCCCGGAGGCCGATCGCAACGACCACGCCACCTACCTCGCGCAGCGGACGCAGCTCGGCTCCGGCACTACCCGCGACGATGTCACCCCCCGCAATCCCGCCCAGGCTCCGGTTCTCCCGGCTCAGCAAGGGACCCCCGAAGGGCACACCTTGTCGGCGGACGCCCAGGCGGCCGGCTCCCTCGACCGGCGCGTGCTCACGTCTTCCGGCTGGAGCACCGTCGTGCAGTACATGACGGACGAAGGCGGCGCGGGCACGTCCGCGGACCAGCCTCTACTTCTCGATCAACAGGCATCCACCCAGCCGGGCCCCGACGACGAGTCCGGACCGGTGAACCTGCGCGGGCCGAAACGCGACGAGCTCTGGGTCACTCCGGACACGCGCGCATCCATCGTCGCGCCATACCTCGTCGGCTGGCGGGCCAAGGTGGAGCGCATCGGCACCTTGAACTTCCCCGCGGCGGCACAGCACGCCGGCACCAACGCGAGCCCGGTCGTCGAGGTCGCCATCGACGCCGACGGACACCTCGAGCAGGCGAGCATCCGCCGCTCGAGCGGCGATCCGGAGCTCGATCAGGCGGCGCTCACGATCCTGCGGCTGGCGAGCCCCTTCGACCCCTTCCCGCCGGAGCTGGCGCACCGCTACCGGGTGCTGCGCTTCGTCTACGAGTGGCAGTTCGTCGGCGGCAGGCTGGCCACCGGGGCGGTGACCGCGGCGCCGTGAGCGCCGTTCCTTGAGCCTTCGGGCTTCCATCCCCATACTGCCAGTTTATGAGCGAGCATAGCAGCGAGAGCGCGGCAGGCGACGGCGAGTCGCTCATGGGCACACCGGGCGGTGGCCCGTGGAAGGGCGGCGGCCTGAGCAACCACCTGCTGATCGCCATGCCCTCCCTTCTCGATCCGAACTTCGCGCAGACCGTGGCGCTGGTCTGCGAGCACACCGACCGCGGCGCGCTCGGCATCGTTCTCAACAAGCCGCTGCCGATGCGCCTCTCCGAGGTGCTGTTGCAGATGAAGCTCGAGCCCTCGACGGAGGACATCGCCGCCAAGCCGGTGCTGCGCGGCGGCCCCGTCCACACCGACCGCGGCTTCGTGCTCCATCGTCCCGGCGGCCAGTGGGACCACACACACAAGGTGTCAGAGACGATTCAGGTCACGACCTCGCGCGACGTGCTCGCGGCGATGGCGCGTGGTGAAGGTCCGACGGATGCCTTCATCGCTCTCGGCTACGCGGGCTGGGAGTCCGGTCAGCTCGAGCGCGAGATGCGCGAGAACGCCTGGACCTCGATGCCCGTCGATGCGCGTGTGGTCTTCGAGCTGCCCTACGAGGACCGCTGGATCGGCGCCTGGCGGCTCCTCGGCATCGATGTCGACCGGGTGAGCCTGGTCGCCGGGCATGCCTGAGAAGCCGGTCGAGGCCGTTCTCGCTTTCGACTTCGGACGCAGACGTATCGGCATCGCGGCCGGGGACACACTGACCGCCACCGCCGCGCCCCGTCCCGCGGCATTCGTTACCCAGGCGGGCCCCGACTGGCAGGTGATCACGCGCGAGGTCGAGGCGCTCAAGCCGCGTCGTCTGGTCGTCGGCGCCCCGTATAATGTGGACGGCACCCCGGGAGCGCTCGCCCCGGCCGCCCGCCGCTTCGCCAACGAGCTCGAGCGCCGCTTCAAGCTTCCCGTCAGCATGGTCGATGAGCGCTGGTCCTCGCTGGAAGCGGGCGACGCGCTCAAGGCCCGGCGCGCGGGCGGCGGACGGCGGCGGATCCGGCGCGAGGATATCGACAGCGCCGCGGCGGCGGTGATTCTCGAGCGCTGGCTCGCGGGCGAAAGCGGAGAGAGTTAGAAAGTGACAGAGCAACTACGCGCCGACGGCACCCTGCGGCACCTGTTGACCCTCGAGAGCCTGTCGCCGAACATGATCGAGCGGCTGCTCGAGCGAGCCCAGGGCTTCGTCAGGCCGCTCGGCGCACGGCCGCCCGCCAGCCAATCGCTCGCCGGCCGCACGGTCGCCAACCTCTTTACCGAGCCCTCCACCCGCACTCGCGTCTCCTTCGAGCTCGCCGCCAAGCGTCTGGGCGCCGACGTGGTCAACCTCGAAGTACAGCTCTCCTCCCGCGTGAAGGGCGAGAGCATGCTCGACACGGTGTACACGCTTCAGTCGCTGCACGTCGACGCAATGGTCATCCGCGACGCGGAAGCTGGAGTACCTGCCGCCGTGGCTACGAACGTGGCTCCCCACGTCAGCGTGCTCTCCGCCGGCGAAGCGCATGTATCCCATCCAACACAAGGCCTGCTGGACGCATTGACGATCCGGCAACACAAGAAGCGCCTCGAGGGCCTGAGCATCGCCATCGTCGGCGACATCCGGCACTCGCGCGTCGCGCGCTCCGACTACCACGCGTTCCGCGCCCTCGGCTGCACGGACGTGCGGATCATTGCGCCGCAAGCACTGATGCCCACTGCCGAGGAGTTCGCCGGCTGCTCCCGCCACACCTCCCTGAGGACCGGCCTGAAGGACGCGGACGTCGTGATAATGCTGCGCATCCAGAAGGAGCGCATGGGCCAGGCCGATCTCCCCGACGCGGACCGCTACTTCGCCAAATTCGGCCTCACGCCAGAGCGCCTGTCGGGCGGCCGCCCCGACGCCATCGTCATGCATCCGCAGCCCATGAACCGCGGCATCGAGATCTCCTCCGACGTGGCCGACGGTACTCAGTCCGTCATTCGCGATCAGGTACGCAACGGGGTCGCCGTCCGCATGGCCGTACTCGAGGCAGTGTTGGCATGACCAGCGAATCCCGCGGTACGCTGCACCTCGAAGACGCGCGCGTAATCAAACAGACCGCCTACGACGGCGAGCAGTTCGTACTCCGTCTCGCAGCCCCCGCCTGCGCCGCCCGCGCGCAGCCCGGCAGCTTCGTGCACCTGACCTGCGACCCCACGATCCCCATGCGGCGGCCGCTCTCCATCATGCGCGCCGACCCCGCCCAAGGCTGGATCGAAGTGCTCTACAAGGTGGTCGGCCCCGGCCTGCACGCCCTGGCCGCCCGCAAGCCAGGCGACACCCTCAGCCTGATCGGCCCGATCGGCAAACCCTTCACCCTCCATCCCGAGCGCCCCCGCCCCATTCTCATCGGCGGCGGCGTCGGCATCCCCCCCATGGTCTTCATAGCCGACCGCCTGCGGAACGAGCCCGTTTCCCGGGGCACTCACGCTGGCGGAAGCGGGTCCCGGAGCGGACGCTACAAGCCCCTGGTCTTCATGGGCTCCGAAATCCCCTTCCCCTTCCGCACCCGCCCCTCCGCCATCGTAGTGGCCGGCATCCCCACCGCGACCATCGCCTGCATGCCGATGCTCGAGGAATGGGGCATCGCCAGCCGCCTGGCCAGCCGCGCCGGCTTCCCCGGCTGCTACGAAGGTTTCGTCACCGAACTGGCAGACGAGTGGCTGCAGACCCTCGCCCCCCCTCAGCTGGCCGAGGTGGAACTGTTTGCGTGTGGGCCAACCCCAATGCTGGCTGCTGTCGCCGCCATGGCACGCCGCCACGGCGTCCCCTGTCAGGCCTCTCTCGAGGAATTCATGGCCTGCGCCGTCGGAGGATGCGCCGGCTGCACCGTCCTGGTGCGCACTCCCGAAGGTCAGGCGATGAAACGCGTGTGTGTGGACGGGCCGGTGTTCGACGCGCTAACCGTGTTCTGAGGGGCCGTGCCACTGGCCTTCCTTGGCGGCGGGGCCCCCGGCCCGGGCCGTCCGGGCCGGGGCGTTCGGTCGATGAAGGCACCGCCCTCACCCAAAATTGATCTTGGCTTCCAGATTGGCCCGCGAATCCGCGTGAGCCAAGGCCTCCGCCATCTCCACCCGCCCCTGCTTGTAAAGCGCATGGAGCGCAATGTCGAAGCTCTGAATCCCCCGCTCGCTGCTGGCCGAGATCGCCTCCTTGATCCCGATCACATCCCCCTTCTTCACCAGCTCCGACATATGCGGCGTATTGAGCATGACTTCCATGGCCGCCACCCGCCGATTGTCCTTCCCCATCACCAGCCGCTGCGCCAATATCGCCCGCAGGTACTGTGACAGATCGAGGAAGATCTGCTTGTGCTGCTCCTGCGTGAACATGTTGATGATGCGGTCCAGCGTCTCCGCGCAGTTGTTGGCGTGCAGCGTCGCGAGCACCAGGTGCCCCGTGCCCGCGAGGTTGATCGCCGCCTCCATGCTCTCCCGATCCCGCACCTCGCCGATGAGGATCACGTCCGGCGCCGCGCGCATCGCCCCACGCAGCGCCCGCGCGTAGGACTTCGTATCGAGCCCGACCTCGCGCTGGTTGATGATCGAGCGCTTGTTGGTATGCAGGAACTCGATCGGGTCCTCGATGGTGATGATGTGGTCGGAGGCGGTCTCGTTGCGCAGATTGATCATCGACGCGAGCGTCGTCGACTTGCCCGAGCCGGTCGCGCCCACCACCAGGATGAGCCCGCGCTTCATCAGCGCCAGGTCCCCGATCACCTCCGGCAGCCCCAGGGAGTCGAGCCGCGGCATGTCCGCGGTGATGTAGCGCAGCACCATCGCCGGATAGCCGCGCTGCAGGAAGACGTTCACGCGGAAGCGCCCGAGCCCGGGCTCCGAGATGGCGAAGTCGATCTCGAAGTCGCTCACGAACCGCTCGCGCTGCTCGGCGGTCATCAGGGCGAAGGCGGTCTGGCGCACCGTCTCCGGCGAGAGCACCTGCTTGTTCACCGGGAAGATCTGTCCCTCGATCTTGATCTTGATGGGCGCGTTGCAGGTGAAGAACAGGTCCGAGGCCTTCTTCTCCACCATCAGCTTGAAGAGGGGCTTGGTGTTGAGCTGTGGCTGCGAGCCTGAGCTCGCCGCAGCGGCCGCCGCGGTCGGCGCGGCAAAGGTGCCGGTGGCATCGAGATCGGTCTGCGGGCCGGCGCTCAATGCTGGCTCCGGGGCTTCTTTGATCGGCATCTTATATGTTCCGGCCGTCTTCCTCTTCCACGATCTTGAGCGCACCACCGTCATCGATGGCCTTGTTCTCACGCTTGCTCTCGAGCTTGATGCGCAGCCGCAGCTCGTTCTTCGAGTCGGCGTTGCGCATCGCGTCCTCGTAGGAGATGAAACCCGTCTCGTAGAGCTCATAGAGCGACTGATCGAAGGTCTTCATGCCGAGCCGCGTCGAGCGCGCCATGACGTCCTTGATCTTCGCCACCTCGCCTTTGAAGATGAGGTCCTGGATGAGCGGCGAGTTCAGCATGATCTCCATGGCCGCGATGCGGCCGGTGCCGCCCTCGCGCGGCACCAGGCGCTGCGAGACGAACGCCCGGATGTTGAGCGACAGGTCCATCAGCAGCTGCGCCCGGCGCTCGTCGGGGAAGAAGTTGACGATGCGGTCCAGCGCCTGGTTGGCGTTGTTGGCGTGCAGTGTCGCGAGCACGAGGTGCCCGGTCTCGGAGAACTGAATGCCGTACTCCATCGTCTCGCGGTCGCGGATCTCACCGATCAGGATGACATCCGGCGCCTGGCGAAGAGTGTTCTTGAGCGCGGCGTGCCACGAGTCGGTGTCGACGCCGATCTCGCGGTGGGTGACGACGCAGCCCTTGTGCTGGTGCACGTATTCCAGCGGATCCTCGATGGTCACGATGTGGCCGCGCGTCTTCTCGTTGCGGAAGCCGATCATCGCCGCGAGCGTCGTCGACTTGCCGGAGCCGGTGCCGCCGACCACCACGGCCAGGCCGCGCTTGGACAGCACGACCTCCTTCAGGATGGGCGGCAGGTCGAGCTCCTCGAAGCTCGGGATCTTGGCGTTGATCATGCGGACCACGCAGCCCGTGGCGCCCTGCTGCACGAAGGCGCTGACGCGGAACCGCCCGATCCCCTGCGGCGCGATCGCGAAGTTGCATTCCTTGGTGGCGTCGAACTCGCGCGACTGCCGGTCGTTCATGATGGCGCGCACCAGGGTCGAGGCCTGCTCGATGGTCAGCGCGCGCTCGCTCTGCGGACGGATGTCGCCGTCGATCTTGATGGCGGGGGGAAAACCCGCCGTGACGAAGAGGTCGGAGGCCTTCTTCTCCACCATGCGACGCAGGAGGTCCTGCATCAGCTTGATAGCCTGGTCACGATCCACGGCAACACCCCATCGGCGCGAAGCGCGCCGCTATGTGGACGGCGCTCGCTTCGAGTCCCGTCAAGACCTGCGCACAGCGCATCACAAAGCGTCCTTGTTTTGGGCTTTGTAACGCGCCTCTTCCTTGCTGACCATGCCCTTCGTCACGAGCTCGGTCAGGCACTGGTCGAGAGTCTGCATGCCCGAGGCCTGGCCGGTCTGGATGGACGAGTACATCTGGGCGATCTTGCCCTCGCGGATCAGATTGCGGATCGCCGGCGTGCCGATCATGATCTCGTGCGCGGCGACGCGGCCGCCGCCGTTGCGCTTCAGGAGAGTCTGTGAGATCACCGCCCGCAGCGATTCCGAGAGCATGGAGCGCACCATGTCCTTTTCCTGTGCCGGGAACACGTCGACCACGCGATCGATGGTCTTGGCGGCGGAGCTGGTATGCAGCGTGCCGAAGACCAGGTGGCCGGTCTCGGCCGCCGTCAGCGCCAGGCGGATGGTCTCCAGGTCGCGCATCTCACCGACCAGGACGATGTCCGGATCCTCGCGCAGCGCCGAGCGCAGCGCCTCGCTGAAGCCCAGCGTGTCGCGATGCACCTCGCGCTGGTTCACCAGGCAGCGCTTCGACTCGTGCACGAACTCGATCGGATCCTCGATGGTGATGATGTGATCGGGCCGGTTGTCGTTGCAGTGGTTGACCATGCCGGCGAGCGTCGTCGACTTGCCCGAGCCCGTGGGCCCGGTGACCAGCACGAGTCCCCGCGGCAGCATGCACAGGTCGCGGAAGATCTTCGGCGCCGACAGGTCATCCAGCGAGAGGATTTCCGAGGGGATGTTGCGGAACACCGCGCCGGCGCCGCGGTTCTGGTTGAAGGCGTTGACGCGAAAGCGCGCCAGCTTGGGAATCTCGAAGGAGAAATCGGTCTCGAAGAATTCCTCGTATGCCTTCCGCTGCTTGTCGTTCATGATGTCGTACACCATGCTGTGCACTTCCTTGTGTGAGAGCGGCGGCATGTTGATCCGCTTCATGTCGCCGTCGACACGGATCATGGGCGGCACGCCGGCGGAAAGGTGCAGGTCCGATGCCTTGTTCTTGACGGCGAATGCCAGCAATTGCGCGATGTCGACGGCCATGGGATTTCCTAATGCGACGAGTGCGAGCGCCTCAGGAAATCGGGCCTGTGCGCTCGCGGCAGTATAGCGGAGGGGTTTGGGCGTCCATATGTTAAGGTCCTCGCAGAATTTGCCGGAGCGTATCGATTCGCTGCGCGCCCGCGTGGCGGCCGCCGCCGCCGCCGCCGGCCGAAATGTCGACTCGGTCACACTCCTCGCCGTTTCCAAGGGCCAACCCGTGGAGCTGGTCCGCCGGGCCGCTGCCGCGGGACTGACCGACATCGGGGAAAGCTACCTCGCCGAGGCCCTCGCCAAGATGGAGGCGCTGGCCGACCTGGCCCTCACCTGGCACTTCATCGGCCGCCTGCAGGCCAACAAGACGCGCCACGTGGCGGAGCGCTTCGCCTGGGTGCACGGCGTGGAGCGGCTGAAGATCGCCGAGCGGCTGGCCGCGCAACGCCCTTATCACTCGCCGCCGCTCAATGTCTGCATCCAGGTGAACCTGGCGGGCGAGGCGACCAAGGGGGGCGTGCCGGCGGCGGAAGTACCCGCCCTTGCGGCCGCCGTGGCCGCACTGCCGCGCCTCGCGCTCCGCGGTCTCATGTGCATCCCCCCCGAGGAGGCCGATCCCGGGCGGCAACTCGCGTGGTTCGCCGGGCTCAGGTCGCTCCGGGACACCCTGAATGCGGGCGGGCTCGGCCTCGATACGCTGTCGATGGGCATGAGCCGGGACTTCGAGGCGGCGATCCGCGAAGGCGCGACCATCGTGCGGATCGGTACCGCGCTGTTCGGCCCGCGCGCCGCGGCCGCCCCACCCGGTACAATCCCCCCATCATGAGTCACCTCGAGCTGACAGTCCTCGGCGCCGGCAACATGGGGCGGGCGCTCATCGGCGGCCTGCTGCGCCACGGCATGCGTCCGGAGCAGATCGCCGTCGGCGACAGCTACGAGCCCGCCCGCGCGACGCTCTCTCGGGAACTCGGCATCGCCGCGACGGCGGACAACGCCGCCGCCGTCAGCAAGGCCGATCTCATCGTGCTGGCCGTGAAGCCCCATCAAACCGGTGCCGTGCTGGCGCCGCTCGCCGCGCAGCTGCAGCAACGGCGGCCGCTCGTGCTCTCGGTGGCCGCGGGGATCCGGATCCAGTCGCTGCAGAGCTGCTGCGGCGCCGGTGTGCCGGTGATCCGCGCCATGCCCAACAGGCCGGCGTTCGTCGGCGCCGGAGTGACCGGGCTATTCGCACCCGCTGACGTCGACGCCTCCCACCGCGCTATGGCGGCACAGATCATGCAGTCCGTCGGCGAAGTCGTCTGGGTGGCAACGGAGGATGCGCTAGATGTCGTGACGGCTCTTTCCGGCAGCGGCCCCGCCTACTTTTTCCTGCTCGCGGAGGCAATGTTAAAGGCCGGCATCGAGCTCGGACTTCCCGAGGACACGGCGCGACGTCTTTCGATAGCGACGTTGCACGGCGCGGGCCTTCTCGCGCAGGGCAGCGACGGTGATCTTGCACGGCTGCGCGCGGAAGTGACATCGAAGGGCGGCACCACGGAAGCGGCCGTGCGTACCCTGCAGGCAGCGGATTTCAACGAGCTCGTCTCCCGCACAGTCGCGGCGGCGGCACGGCGCAGCCGCGAGCTCGCCGAGCAAGTCGGCGGCACCAGCCGATAACCGAACTTTCCCGGAAACCTCATGAGCGCCCTGATCTTCATCATCCAGACCCTGCTGTCGCTCGCGCTTTTCGTCGTGCTGGCACGTTTGCTGCTGCAGCTCACGCGGGCCGACTTCCGCAACCCGGTCTGTCAGGCCGTGGTTCGCATCACGAATCCGCTGATTCTGCCGCTGCGGCGCGTGCTGCCGCCGATCGGCAAGGTCGACACCGCGTCCGTGGTGGCGGTCGTCCTCATCGCGGTGGTGGAAGTGGCGATAGTCTTCGCCATCCGCGGCATCACCTTCGTAAGCCCGATCTACTGGCTGCAGGCCGCGGCGCTCGAGATCGCACACACCCTGCTGTGGACTTACTTCTATGCGATCATCCTCTATGCGCTGCTCAGCATGGTGGCGCCGGGCGGTTATTCGCCACTGCAATCGGTGCTCGCCACCGTGTGCGAGCCGGTGCTGCGGCCATTTCGCCGGGTGATTCCACCCATCGCCGGCATCGATCTCTCGCCCCTCTGGGCGTGCATCCTCATCCAGGCAATCCTCATTCTCATCGGCTGAGGCGCGCGCCGCGCGTTGGAAACCAAGCTCTTAGCGACGACACTGCAACGGGGTCGCAGCTTCGCCCGCGCTCGCCCCCGTCCAGCAAAGCCTTAAAAAAAAGGCATTTCAGCGCACGTTCGAGCGAAAAAAGCTGTTGCGCGGGCGCGCGCATGTGCTATTTTTCGCGCCGATTAATAGCGCGACTGCGGCACAGCGCGCTCACAACCATTAAATATCGAGGAGTAGCGCAATATGGCGAAAAAGGGTGGCGCTCCGACCAAGTCGGAAGTCCTGACTCAGATCTCCAAAGACACGGGGCTGTCGCGCAAGCAGATCGGCGGTGTCTTCGACTCACTCAACGGGGTGATCAAGAAGAGCCTGAAGAGCAACGGTCTCTTCACCATGCCCGGCCTGCTGAAGATGAAGGTCGTGAAGAAGCCTGCGACGAAGGCCCGCGAGGGAATCAACCCCTTCACCGGCGAGAAGATGATGTTCAAGGCCAAGCCGGCCAGCAAGAAGGTCCGCGTGATGCCGCTGAAGAGCCTGAAGGCGATGGTGAATTCGTAATCAGGCAGGCTTGCTAGGATTCAAAGGCCCGGAAGCGCCGCGTTTGTCGGCCTTCCGGGCTTTATTTTTTGTCGCTCAGGAAATCGAGCACGATCTGGCGCAACTCGTGCAGGCGCCCGTGGAAGAAGTGCCCGGCCCCGGGGAGGAGGCGTACGGTGGGCGCCGGAGATTGCCGCCTTCCCCACTCGAGCACCGCCGCCGGCTCGATCACATCGTCGGCATCGCCCTGAACGATGAGCCAGGGGCATGCGGGTGAGCCAACGCCGTCCATCGCGACGCGGGTAATTCCCGGGGCGACGGTGACTAGTGTTTCGGGCTGAGCCTGCGCTGCCGCGCGCACCGCAACGGCGCCTCCAAAGGAAAAGCCGCCCAGCCACGGCAAAGCGCCCGGCCAGCGCTCGCGGCCGTACGCGACTGCGGCAAGTGCATCCGCCGTCTCCCCGCGACCTTCGTCGTAACGTCCCGCGCTGCTTCCGACGCCGCGGAAGTTGAAGCGTATGGTCGGGACGCCCAACTCCACGAAAGCCCGAGCCAGCGTATAGACGACTTTGTTGTCGAGCGTTCCGCCATAGAGGGGGTGAGGGTGGCAGACCACGCCGAACCGCGGCGTTGCCGCGCCGTCGTCGGCACGGTCCTCGGCCGGTATCTCCACCAGCGCCTCGATCTCCCCGGCGGGACCCGCGAGCCTGACGCGCTCCGCGCGCATCTATGAGGCCCGCCTACCCGAAGGAAGGTGCCCCGGAGAACACTTCATGAGCCGGAGTGCGCGGCGGCAAGCTCCACGAGCAGCCGGTTGAGACGCTGCACGAACTCGGCCGGGTTGCCGAGCTGGCCTCCTTCGGCGAGCTCCGCCTGCTCGCAGAGGAGCAGCGACAGCTCCCTGAAGCGCTCGCCATCCGCGAGCCCGTCGAGATGCTTCACCAGCGGATGCCCGACATTGAGCTCGAGCACCGGCTTCGATTCCGGCACCTTCTGGCCCGCGGCCGCGAGCGCGCGGCGCATGCCGGCGCCGAGTTCGTGCTCGCCCAGGACCAGACAGGCCGGTGAGTCCGCGAGGCGGCTGCTGACCCGCACCTCCAGGACACGGTCGCCGATGGCGTCCTTCACGCGCTTGAGCAGGCCCTTGCTCTCCTTCAGCTCGTCGTCGTGGTGCTTGCGGTCCGCTTCGCTCTCGAGCGTGCCGAGCTCGAGGTCGCCGCGCGCGGCGTCCTTGAAGCGCTTGCCTTCGAAGGCGCCGGCCTCGCCCGTCAATTGGCCCATGACCCACTCGTCGATGCGCTCCGCCAGCAGCAGCACTTCCAGGCCCCGTTGGGTCAGCCGCTCGATGTAGGGGCTGGCGCGGGCCGCCGCGACGCTCTCGGCGATGATGTAGTAGATCTTGTCCTGCCCGGGCTTCATCCTCTCCACGTACTGCGCGAGGCTGACCGTGGGCTCGCCGCCGGACTCGTGGGTGCTCGCGAACCTGAGGAGTTGCAGCAGCGCGGGGCGGTTGGCCATGTCCTGCGCCACGCCTTCCTTCAGCACGCTGCCGAACTCCTTCCAGAACGCCGCGTATTTCTCCGGCTCGTCCTTGGCGAGCTTCGCCAGCAGGTCGAGGACGCGCTTGGTGAGGCTGCCGCGGATCGCCTCGACCTCGGGCTCCTGCTGCAGCAGCTCGCGCGAGACGTTGAGGGGCAGGTCGCTGGAGTCGACCACGCCCTTGACGAAGCGCAGGTAGAGCGGCAGGAACTGCTCCGCATCGTCCATGATGAAGACGCGCCGCACGTACAGCTTCAGCCCGTGAGCGGCGTCCCGCTGCCAGAGATCGAACGGCGCGCGGCCCGGGATGTAGAGCAGGCTGGTGTACTCGCGCTTGCCCTCGACCCGGTTGTGGCTCCAGGCGATCGGGTCGGTGAAGTCGTGCGCCAGGTGCTGATAGAACTGGCCGTACTCCTCGTCCGTGATCTCGGTGCGCGGCCGCGTCCACAGCGCCTTGGCCTGATTGACGGCTTCGTACTCGAGGGACGCTTCGCCTTCCTTGCGCATGCGCACCGGGAAGGCGATGTGGTCGGAGTAGCGGCGGATCAGGGCGCGCAGGCGGAACGGATCGGCGAATTCCCGCGCGTCCGCCTTCAGGTGCAGCTTCACGGTCGTGCCGCGTTGCGGGCGAATCTCCGTCGCGACGGTGAACTCGCCGTCGGCGCTCGATTCCCAGCGCACGCCGCTTTCGGCGGGCAGGCCCGCCTTGCGCGAGAGCACCTCGACGCGATCGGCCACGATGAACGCCGAGTAGAAGCCGACGCCAAACTGCCCGATGAGCTGCGAGTCCTTCTGCTGATCGCCGGAGAGGCCGCGAAAGAACTCGGCGGTGCCGGAGCGCGCGATGGTGCCAAGGTTGGACACCGCCTCCTCCCGCGTCATGCCGATGCCATTGTCGGTGATGCTGACCGTGCCCGCGGCCTGGTCGGCATCCACGCGGATTTCCAGCTCGGGCTCGGTCGCCAGCAGTCCCGGCTCGCCGATGGCCGCGAAGCGCAGCCGGTCGTTGGCATCCGAGGCGTTCGAGATGAGCTCGCGCAGGAAGATCTCCCTGTGGCTGTACAGGGAGTGGATCATGAGCTGCAGCAGCTCGCGGACTTCGGCCTGGAAGCCGTGTGTCTGCCGGTCGGCCGCGGCGGAGTTCTCTGGAGTCGACATGCTCGGCGCTCCTATCCTGGTCTTATGTCTTGCCGGAGCGGGCACATCTTGGGCGGGGACGCCCGATTTTCAAGAGTCCCGCGGACGGGGCCGGGTCAGCCCGGCAGGCGCAGCAGTCGGCGGTAGAGATCGAAGAAGGTGACGCTGCCGGCGAGGAGCGCGGCATTCACGCGCAGCTCCGGCGCGACCAGCCAGACACCGAGCGCAGAGCCCCAGGCGAGGAGCGGCGTCGACAGGGCCGCGGCCTCTGCGAGCGCGGTCGTCGCGACGTGGCGACAAGCGCCCGCGGCATCGTCCAGCTCGTCCCAAAGATGAAGGAAGCATTCCATCCGATTCAACTCTACTCGTCGCGGCCTGCTGTTGTCGTGCGTGATTTCACAGTCGGCCCAGCTTGCGGAGCCTGAGTCTTGCGGGACCGGAGTCGGGTGCGTAGGCTTGACCCGGCCCGTTCAGTTCGCGTTCACAGAACACAGGATCACCATGAATCGCATCGTCGTCCTCAACCCCAAAGGGGGCTCGGGCAAGACGACCATTGCGACCAACCTCGCGGCCTACTTCGCTTCGCGGCAGCAAAAGCCAGTCCTGATGGATTTCGATCCGCAGGGATCCTCGCTGCGTTGGGCGCGCAAGCGCGAGTCGTCGGCGCTGCCGCCGATTCACATCATCAACGCCTTCGATAGAGACCCGCGAACGACGCGCACGTTCCAGCTTCGCGTGCCGGACTTCTCGACGCACGTCATCGTCGACACGCCGGCGGCGGTCGAGGCGCAAGCGCTGCCGGAGCTGACGCGCGATGCGCGCAAGATCATCGTGCCGGTGCTGCCCTCCGACATCGACATCCACGCCTGCTCGCGCTGCATCCGCGACCTGCTGCTGGTCGCGAAGATCCGCCGCGACGAAGGCCGCATCGGCGTGGTGGCCAACCGGATCCGCCGCAACACCCTCACCTATCAGTCGCTGATCCGCTTCCTGCAGACGCTGGGGATTCCGATCGTGGCGACGCTGCGCGACTCGCAGAACTATCTGCGCGCCGCGGAGCAGGGAGTCGGGGTGCACGAGATGAAGACCTATCTCGTGCGGGACGACCTCGAGGAATGGCGGCCCTTGATCGAGTGGGTGGACCCCGTCCTCGGCGCGCCGCCCGCGGAGAAGGCTGCGGCGCCCGCCGCGGGTGCGGCGGAAGAACTGCAGGGCTGAGCCGGGCCCCGCGGCTAGCGGCCGGTGGGCTTGCCCGCGGCCGGATTGCGGCCGTTGGTTTCCGGCTGCTTCTCCTCTTCCTCCCAGGACTCGCGCATGCGGTCGGCCCAGTTCTTGTAGCTCGACCAGGTGTTGAGATTGCGCGTGATCGCGGCGTGACGGCCGCGTGCGCGCTGCACGCGGTCCATCCACTCCGGGAAGGGCTCGGCCGCATCCGCGGCCGTCGAGCCGCTCGAGAGCGGCTCCTTCTGTTTTCCGGGCGCGTTGCCTCGCCCCCTGTCGGTTGAGCTCATGGATCACCTTAAGCTTTTCCGCAGGGTACGGCTTTGGCCCGCGCTACGCAGGGAACTGGTTCACGATCATGTCGCCCGTTGCCTACAGTTTCAGGATCGGCGCTCGTTATGTCATGAACAGGCCGCGATCCGGCGGCCGAGCTAGGCAACCAGGCGGTATACGGGCCGGTACGTGGTGCCGGGCAGCTTCATGCGCCGCTGCGCCACGAACGCGGCGAGCAGCTCGTCGAGCAGCTGCATGATGCCGCGGTCGCCGGCGAGCTCGTACGGCCCGCGGCTCTCGATGGCCTTGATGCCGTGCTCCTTGACGTTGCCCGTCACGATCCCGGAGAAGGCCCGGCGCAGGTTGGCGGCGAGCTCGTGCACGGGCTGGTCGCGCTCGAGCGCGAGCGCGCGCATCGACTCGTGCGTCACCTCGAAGGGCCGCTGGAACTCCGGTTGGATCGAGAGCAGCCAGTTGAAGTTGTAGGAATCGCTGCGGGCGCGGCGGAACTCGCGCACCGACTCGATGCCGCGCAGCATGCTGCGGCCGACCTCAGCCGGGTCGTCGACCACGATCGTGAGGCGCTGTGCCGCCGCCTCGCCGAGCGTGCCGGCGATGAAGCGGCCGATATGCTCGAAATAGGCGGCGCTCTCGCGCGGGCCGGTCAGCACGACGGGCAACGGCTGCTGCTGGTTCGCCGGATCGAGAAGGATCCCCATGAGGTACAGGATCTCTTCGGCGGTGCCGGCGCCGCCCGGGAACACCACGATGCCGTGCGCGAAGCGCACGAAGGCTTCGAGGCGCTTCTCGATGTCCGGCATGATGACCAGCTGGTTGACGATGGGGTTCGGCGGCTCGGCCGCGATGATGCCGGGCTCGGTGATGCCGATGTAGCGGCCGTGCTCGATCCGCTGCTTGGCGTGGCCGATGGTCGCGCCCTTCATCGGGCCCTTCATGGCGCCCGGTCCGCAGCCGGTGCAGACATCCAGGCCGCGCAGCCCGAGCTCGTAGCCGACGCGCTTGCTGTACTTGTACTCTTCGTTGCCGATCGAGTGGCCACCCCAGCACACCACCAGGTTGGGCCGCGCCTTGTAGTCGAGCACGCGCGAGTTGCGCAGCACGTGGAACACGGCGTTGGTGACGTCGGCGGAGCTCGTGAGATCGAAACGGCCTCCGGACAGGATCTCGTTGGCGATGAAGACCACATCGCGCAGCACCGCGAAGAGATGCTCCTTGATGCCGTGGATCATCTGGCCGTCGACGAACGCGGAGGCCGGCGCGTTGTGGACTTCCAGCTTGATGCCCCAGGCGTGGCGGACGAGGCGGATCTGGAAGTCGCGGTAGCGGTCGAAGATCTCCTTGGCATTGTCGGTATCGGCGCCGCTGTTGAGCACGGCGAGCGCGCATTTGCGAAAGAGGGCGTACAGCCCTCCCTGGCCGGAGTCGAGGAGCTTCGCGATCTCGGCCTGCGACAGGTTCTCGAGACTGCCGCGCGGACCGACCCGGGCGTCGATGAACTCTGGGACGACGACTGTGCTTTCCATGCTACGGCAGTATATCGATCGGCATGCCGTCGCGAGTCAGGAGCCAGATCTCCACCATGTCCGCGTCAGAGACCGCGACGCAGCCGTCCGTCCAGTCATTGTGGTGGTAGTACCAGGGCGAGTTCTTCAGGCGGTTCGGCAGGCCGTGGATCATGATCGAGCCGCCGGTCTGCCAATGATGCAGCCGCGCCCGCTGCAGGTCGTCGGCGTTCGGATAAGAGATCTGAATGGAGAGGAAATAATCGCTGCGCGGGTTGCGCCGCGCCAGGTGATACCAGCCCTCCGGCGTGCGAAAGTCGCCGTCGCGCTCCTTCGGCCCGACGGGCTGGAGGCCGAGCGCAATTTTGTACGAGCGCACGACCCGGCCGCCGTCCATCAGATACAGGCGGCGCTGCGACTTCCTCACGACCAGGTGATCGATCTGCGGCAGCCCTGGCGAAGCGAGCAGCGTGACGCGCGGCGACTGCTGCAGGGCGCCGGCAGCCGAGCTCGGCATATCGCGCGCGGCCGGAATCGACGGGGCGGCCGTGATCGTCGGGGTGCTGGCGCGGGCCGCGGTCAGCCCGCAGCCGATCACGATGATGGCAAAAAACTCTCGCGAGAATGACATGGCTGAATTATAGGGGCTTCGGCGCGGATTCAAGCTTGGCAGTCTCTCAGTCGCCGCTTGCGGACACGTCCTCGATGCGCGGCACCACCAATTGCGTGCCCGGGAGAAGGTCCGCGAAATCGGTATCCGGGTTGTACTCGCGCAGCAGCCACAGCGGCAATTGCGCGAAGCGCTGCGTCAGAGTCCACAACGAATCACCGCGCTGCGCGACGTACTGCTCGGTGCCCACGATGCGGTGCGCGGCGAAGTAGCTCGCCTCCAGCGCCTGATGGTAGTTGCGGCGCCTGGCCTCGAACTCTCCCGGCGGCACCCGGCGGAAGTCGAGGCGGATGCGATGTCCGACGATCACGGGCCGCCCGAACCTCATGCGATTGATCCGCCGCAGGTCGGACGCTCTGACACCCAGCCAGTCAGCGTAATGCCCGAGCGTCTCCGCGGCCGCGACCTGAATCGTGCCGTTCGGCGCGACGGAATAGTCGGTGGGATCGGCACTCTGGTTGGCGCCGTCCGAGGGCCCCAACGACGGGCTGAACGCATCCGCCTGCGCGGCGGACACCGGCTGCTCGCCTTCGTCGCTGCCGGACTCATCGGCCGCGCCTTGCGGGCTCGTCAGCGTGGAACCGGGCGCACTGCCTGCGCCGGATGCCGTATTGCCGAAGCCATTGAAGTCGAGCAGGCGCTGGCTGCCTACGCCGAACTTGGAAGCGGCATCGGGCAGCGCGTCACCCTCGGCAGTGCTCGCCGCAATCGAAGTCGACGCGCCCGCAGAGGCGGCGAACGTCACGCGCGAGTAGTAGACGGGCGCCGCCGAGGCAACGACCGGCGGTGGCGCGGCCGGGCGCGCCGACGCGAAAGCCGGCGACGCGGTGGCCGCGCGCGCCGGCTTCATGACTGCAGCGACGAGCCGTGCACCCGTCGCCGCCAGACGGGATTCGCTCTTCGCCGCGCGCGACTCGGCGGCACTCGCCAGCAGCGCCTGCGAGCCCAACCGCCTGACGAGCATCGCGGTCGTCAGCGTGGGACCGCCGGCGGGGAGGCGCAGCTCGTATCCCCGCGGCACCGAGAGCCTTCCCCTCCATACCGCCCGCCGCAGCGCCGGATTCAGATCGCGCAACGTCTCAGGATCGACGTTCACCGCGCGCTCGAGCGGTCCGATGGAGACGTACGCGGGCATCCGTACTTCCCGGAAATGCGCCTCCTGCAGCGGCACGATGCTGCCGAAGTACTTCTGCGGGTCGTTCAGGATCCTCAGGGCCGCGAGAAACGAGACGTAGAAGTTGCGCGAGGCGAAGCCGAACGTGCGGCTCTGATAGTTACGCACGATGGTGACGATGTTCGTCGTGCCCAAGGTGTCCACCGCCCGCCGCATGCCCGCCACCCCGTGGTTGTAGGCGGTGAGCGCGAGCGGCCAGGTGCCGAGAATCCGATGGTTGTACGCCAGAAGCTGTGCCGCGGCCTCGGTGGCGCGGAATGGATCCATGCGATCATCGACCGCCCGGTCGATGCGCATGAAGCGCCGGCCGGTCGCGGGCATGAACTGCCAGAGACCGGCGGCCCCCACCTTCGAGTAGGCGCGCGGGTTGTAAGAGGACTCGACCAGCGGCAGGGCGGCCAGCTCGGGCGGCAGGCCCTCATCGCGCAGGGCTGCCGCGATGGCTTTGTGCCAGGCGCCGGAGCGGATCAGGCCATCCTTGAAGCGGTTCGACTGCCCGAGCTGAAAGCGGATGTCGTCCGTCGCCTCGAGCAGCCGCTCGGGAGTGCCCTCCGCGCCCCAGAGCGCCTTGATGCGCTCGTCCTCCGGCGTCAGGGGACCCTTCCCCGAGGCGATCTTGCGCAGCTCCGCGGTGTAGTGATCGCGAGCGTCGTTCACGAGGCGCTGCCGCGCCCGCGGCGAGCTGTCGGGACCGAAATGCAGCGTGTCGTAGATGACGGCGAGGTTATATTGATCGTGCAGGTAGCCGGAGTTGGTGTCGATCCGGCTGTACACCTGCACCCAGAAGTCCACATCCCGCTGCAGCGGCGGCGGATAGGGCACGGCCTGATCGGCCGCAGGTGCCCGCGCAATGGCCAGTGGCATCAGGATGATCGCCCATAGCCAGCCCCACCGTCTCCGCGAGGCGCCCGCCCCCCGTGTCGAGTTCATTTACACACCGCCCCGTCGAAGAATCGTCTGGATATTCAGAGAGTTACGAATTGAGTGCCCGGCTGGGGCCGCCATCACTGCCGCATAAGTGTCGAGGAACTTGACACTTGGCCGGACGACACCCCTTCGAGGGTATCGGCCGGGGTGCGGTGAGCGCCTTTCCGGATGCCCGATAAGTTCTCACAACGCGCACTGCGTCACAATTGAACCGCGTCGCAGATACAACATGTCACATCGGTACGGCTTGTGGGCACGCTGGCATGCGCGTTGCTTGTATCACATCATCGAGGGCCGATGAGCGGCCTGGAAGGAAGCAGCTAGCGAAATACGAAGAAAGCACGGGCCGGGCAAAGCGCGGGATGGCGCACTCCAGCACTGTGTCCCCTTGAATAACAAGAACGACACTCCTCCACAAGCAAGCGACCGATAGACCACCCCGCCTCCTGGCGGGGTTCTTTTTCATGGGCGCAAAGAGCGGCGTCCTGCCGCTTTGCGCGAGCGCGGGGCAAGCGATTTTTCGGCCTCGCTTACTCACTTGCTCTCGCACGTCGCTAGGAGAAAGGGCGACGGGGGGGCCGTGGGCCGCTGATTTATTTGCTTTCGCATGCCGCCCGTGGCCAGGTACCAGTAGCCAGGTAGCTGCGGCCCCGGGGCCTCGAGGGCTGATTACTTATTGCTTCCGGCGGCGGCGGGGCGTATTCATGTCCGCCTAGCGGCGCTCGCTCCAGGGGGCTCCTTCGGTGCTGCGCCGCCTCAACCGAGGTCACAAGAAAATGAAAATCCGTACATTCGTTCCATCGCTTCACCGGCTTGCGGGGCTCGGAGTGGTGCTCGCCGCAGCGCTGGGTCTGGCACAGGCGGCGGGCGCGGACACCATCACTCGAGTCTACGTCGTCGTCGTTCCACCGGCGCAGGACGAAGCCTTCAACCAGGGTATCAAGGATTGGCAGAAGTGCCTGCATGGCCATGGCGCGAAGCAGGCAACCATGGCGTATAGCGCCCAAACGGGTGATCTCGATCGCTATATGTTCCTCGAAAGCCACGCCAGCTGGGCTGACATGGACAATCACGACCCCGCGAACAAAGCGTGCTCGACCATCTTCGTCAGCGAGGTGATCCCACACTCCGGCCAGGCATTCAGCGAGATCGCGGTGCTCAATGCCAAGGAGTCGTATATGCCCGGAGGCGATCCCGATCCCGCGCCCATGATCTGGGTCGACGCTTTCCGGATCAAACCCGGACAGACGGATGCCTTCAACGACGCCGCGCAGAAGTACACCGCGGCGGCCGCAAAGACCCACTGGTCGGGGCACTTCGCAGGCTATGACATCGAAGGGTCGGGCCAGGGAGCCGAGGACTTCGCGCTCCTCTGGCCCAACAAGAACTGGGCGGACATCGGTCAGGACCCCACCCCGTCGATGAAGCAGATGATGGAGAGCGTTTACGGCAAGAAGGGCGCTCGCGCCTATCACGACAAGTTCGTGGGCAGTCTCGCCGAGGAGTGGTCTGATGCCTGGAGCTACGAGAAGGACTTGAGTTACATCCCCGGCCACTGATGCGCCGGTTCCGGCGGCCCGGCGGTCGGGTCGCCGGGCTTGCCGCTCGCTGTGCGCGCTCAGCCCCGCAAATAAGCGTCGGTGCCGGCGAGCCAGTCCTCGCGCGGGGGACAGAACACATCGACGTCCAGGGTGTCCTCCAGCGCCACTGCCCGATGCGGCAGGTGCGAGGGGATCACGACCACCTCGCCTGCGCGCAGGGTGAGTTCCTGCTCGTCACCCGGGCCGAACCAGAAGCGCAGCGCCCCACTGAGGATATAGGTGAGCTGCTCGTTCTCGTGCGAATGCCGCGGGACTTCCTCGCCGCTCTTGAAGTACACGTGCGCGATCATCATGCGCTCGCCGGTGATCAGCTTCCGGCTCAACCCCGGCTTCAGCTGCTCGGCGGGCATGTCGTCCCAGCGATAGCGGCGAACCAGCTCGCCAGTGCTCGATTTCATCACATCTCCGGCGCGGAAACCCCGGACTGGGGAGGAGTCCGGTATACGGCCCCTCGAGCCGCGCGGTCAAGCCGCGTGGACCGTAGATGGAACACTCGCGAACCCATGCCGCAGGTTCGCCGGCGCGCGCGAGTTGACCGCCGGCATTCTCCGGGGGGAGTGGTAGCATGCCGGTGGCGAGCGCAACGCCGCTGATCTTCCTTCGGAGAGCACGATGATCAAAGTCAGCGTGATGTACCCGAACAAGGCCGGGGCCCGGTTCGACCATGCCTATTACCGTGACCGGCACATGCCGCTGGTGAAGAGCCGGATGGGCGACAAGTGCAGGTACTACACCGTCGATAAGGGTCTCGCCGGCGGCGAGCCGGGCGCGCCACCTAGCTACATCGCGATGTGCCACATCTTCTGCGACTCGGTCGAGGCGTTTCAGGCGGGCTTCGGTCCCCACGCCACCGAGATCCTGGGCGACATCCCCAAGTACACGGACCTGGCGCCGGTGATACAGATCAGTGAGGTCGTGGTCGAACGCAGCTGAGCCGCTGCAATCCAGACCCTCGGCCGTTTGATTCCTCTTTGCGCTTGCGCACACGAGGGCTGCTGCGCCGTTTGGCCGGCAACGGGGACTCTCCGGTGCGCGGAGCGGCCGCCGGTTTGTCGTAATCGGAGAATCCAGCTTTCTCGATGACGGGCGCCAAACTCACGGCCGAGCTGGGGTTTCGAACATCCTGAATGCCGCGATCCCAGGCATGGAGCATGTTCTTGATGATGCTGTGCCAGCGCTTCTCGCTGCCGGCGAGCTTCGCCAGCTCACGCCCGACCTCGACAGCCGAGTCGCCCGCTCGTTGCGCGAGGAGCAGCCAATTTTGTATCTTTAGAGATACAGTGTCTGTAACTGTTCCGGGATCAGGCGAGATCGTGCCACTGCGCCCACAGCCACTCCACCACCGTGTCGTACAGCCGCCGTCCGTAGCCCTGCCCGCGATGCGCCGGGTCGACGAACAGCGCCCATATGCTGCCGGTGAGGGCGTTGCCGATCGCGAACGCCACTATCACACCGTCGAGCTCGATCACCCAGCCACGGCCGGTGGTTTCCAGAGCCTCGAGGACCTGGTCTTCGGGAATGTTCAGCGAAGACCAGCGATTCTCCGAGACAGCGTGCCGGATCCGAAACAAATCGGATAGGTCGCTACGAACCGCTTGCCGCAGAAGCGCGGGCACGTGGGTTACTCACATCCCCTGGAGTCGCTGTCAGGCTAGCCGCACTTGGAGTCGCCGCAGCTGAGACAGGTCATGCAGCCGTCCATCATGACGACGGCGGCGGTGCTGCACTTGCCGCAGAGCTGCGCGCCCTCGGGGAAGTGCGGCTTCGCGAAGGCGTCCGTCTGCTTCACGCGCGCTTCGAACTCCGCGCGCTTCTCGTCCACCAGCTTCTGCTGGTGCTCGTCGAGCTGCGGCTTGCGGATGAGGCCGATGGTCTGCAGGTGCTTCTCGATGACGTAGCCCAGCTCCGCAATGATGGAGGGCATGAACTTGCCCCCCGGCTGCCAGTAGCCGCCGCGGGGATCGAAGACCGCCTTCAGCTCATCGACCAGGAACGTGACGTCGCCGCCCTTGCGGAACACGGCGGAGATGATCCGCGTCAGCGCCACGATCCATTGGAAGTGGTCGAGGTTCTTCGAGTTGATGAAGATCTCGAACGGCCGCCGCTGCTCGTACTCCGTACCCTCGTTGAGCACGATGTCGTTGATGGTCACGTACATCGCGTGATCCGAGATCGGCGTCTTGATCTTGTAGGTCGAGCCGATCAGGACCTCCGGACGCTCGACCTTCTCGTGCATCCGGATGACTTTCGCCGTGCGGCCGTTCTTGTCGCGAAAGACTTCCTCGGCGGGCACCGCGGCCATTTTCCCAGCCTCCGCGGGCGTCTTGTCCTCCGGCTTCTGGACCTGGTACTTGACGATTTTGCGGTTGATCTTGATGGTCATGATCCGAGTCCTGGGTATATGGAGCCGCAGACGTTGCGTTTCAACGTCTTTAGTAGCGCCCGTAGTAGCCGTCCTTTATGGCGTCAAACAGGTTCGCCGCGGTGTGCAGCTCCCCATCGTACTCGATCTCCTCGTCGCCGCGCGCCTCCACGACCGAGCCATCATCGAGAGTGAACTTGTAGACCGTGTTCTTCAGGTCCTGCTCTTTCACCAGCACGCCCTGGAACGCTTCCGGATTGAAGCGGAATGTGGTGCAGCCCTTCAGGCCCTTCTCGTGGGCGTAAAGGTAGATGTCCTTGAACTTCTCGTAAGGGAAATTCGTCGGCACATTGGCGGTCTTCGAAATCGAAGAGTCCACCCACCTCTGCGCCGCGGCCTGCACGTCCACGTGCTCCTTCGGCGAGATGTCCTCGGACGCGATGAAGTAGTCCGGCAGCTTCTCGCCTTCCGCGGTCGAGCCGGGCTTCGCCTTCGGGTTCATCAGCTCGCGATAGGCCAGCAGCTCGAAGGAGTAGACGTCGATCTTCTCCTTCGATTTCTTGCCGCCCCGGATCACGTTGCGGAAGTAGTAGTGGGCGAACGAAGGCTCGATGCCGTTCGACGCATTGTTGGCCAGCGACAGCGAGATCGTGCCCGTGGGCGCGATCGAGGTGTGATGAGTGAACCGGCAGCCGCTCTCCGCCAGCTCCTCGGCGAGCTTCGGCGCCACCTCCGCGACCCGCTGCATGTAGCGGCTGTACTTCGCGTGCAGGATGCGCCCGGGTATCTTGTCGCCGGCCTTCCAGCCGTCGCGGGTCATCTCCGGACGCTTGCGCAGCATCTCCCGGGTGACCGTGAATCCCTCGTTCATGATCGGAGCGGGTCCCTTCTCCCGCGCCAGCTCGAGACCTGCCTCCCAGCCCGCGAGCGCCATCTCGCGCGAGACGTCCTCGGTGAAGCGAATCGAGTCCGGCGAGCCGTACTTCATGCGCAGCAGCGTCATCGTGCTGCCGAGCCCGAGGTATCCCATGCCGTGACGGCGCTTGCGCATGATCTCATCGCGCTGCTTCTCGAGCGGCAGGCCGTTGATCTCCACCACGTCGTCGAGCATGCGCGTGAAGACCTTGACCACTTCGCGGAACTCGCTCCAGTCGAACTTCGCCCGATCGGTGAACGGCTCCCTGACGAACCGCGTCAGGTTGACAGAACCCAACAAACACGACCCATATGGCGGAAGCGGTTGCTCCCCGCATGGATTGGTGGCGCGGATGTTCTCGCACCACCAGTTGTTGTTCATCTCATTGACGCGGTCGATGAGGATGAAGCCGGGCTCGGCGAAGTCGTAGGTCGACGTCATGATGACGTCCCACATGCGCCGCGCCGGCACGGTCTTGTAGATCTTGCAGGCGACCAGGCCTTCCTCGTTCACGACGTAGCCGTCGTGCACCGGCCACTCGCGCCAGACGAACTTGGCGCTGTCGGCGAGATCCGGATGGTCGTCCTCGATCTCCGCGCGGGTGACGGGGAAGGCGAGCTTCCACTCCCGGTTCTCGCGCACCGCGGCCATGAACTCGTCGGTGATCAGCAGCGAAAGATTGAACTGCCGCAGCCGGCCGCTCTCGCGCTTGGCGCGGATGAATTCCATGGCATCGGGATGCCCGACATCGAAGGTGCCCATCTGCGCGCCGCGGCGGCCGCCCGCCGAGGAGACGGTGAAGCACATCTTGTCGTAGATATCCATGAAGGACAGCGGACCCGACGTGTAGGCGCCGGCGCCGGACACATAAGCGCCGCGCGGCCGCAGGGTCGAATGCTCGTAGCCGATGCCGCAGCCGGCCTTGAGCGTCAGGCCTGCCTCGTGGACTTTCCGCAGGATGTCATCCATGGAGTCGCGGATCGTTCCCGACACGGTGCAGTTGATCGTGGAGGTGGCCGGCTTGTGCTCCAGCGCGCCGGCGTTGGAAGTCACGCGCCCGGCGGGAATGGCGCCGCGGCGCAGCGCCCACAGGAACCGCTCATACCAGTGATCGCGGAGTTCTTCACGCTCGACGTCGGCGAGCGCGCGCGCGACGCGCTTGTAGGTATCGTCCATCGTCTTGTCGATGGGCGTGCCGTCTTTGGCGGTCAGGCGGTATTTCTTGTCCCAGATGTCCAGCGATGCTTCCTGGAAAGGAATCGCATCGACGTCCTTCGGCTCTATCTTCACGACGGTATTCATGTGTCCGCGGCGCTCCGATTTGTCTTTAGCACGCCTGCCCTACGGATCACAGGAGAACGTCAGCCGCGGAACTTCGCGGAGCGCCCCCTGACCTCCCCGAACGCGTGATCTCGTGGAGCCGCCTGGCGGTGGCACAAGATCTTGTGTCGGGGTAAAGAGCCTAATGAGCACTCCCGCGGTCGTCAAGATTATCGGACATATTTCTTCATGCGAAAATATCATTGCAAAAACATAACCTTACGACGGAATGCGCCGCGATGGACGCGCCATAATATTTTTCCGGCGGCCCCTTCAGTGCGTGCCGGCAGCCCCCATATCTTGTGCCCAGGCAGCGCACACGTTCTGCACAGCATGCCCACATGCCGCGATGGAGGCTGCGCTCGGGCACGCGCTGCGGCCGCGCTTCAGCCACAGCCCGAGGCCACTGCGCCCGGAGGGCCCCAGCGCTGCCGCGATTCCGTCAGCGCTCCGGCGCCACACCGCTCCGCCGTCTCCGGCACTCCAGCACCTGCTGATCTCCCGCACCCTCGTCCATTCTCGTGGCGCCAACTTCTCAGACTCGAATCAAACCCACACTTGAAACTTCTCCGCCCGCCCGCAGATCGCCTCCAACGACATGATGAGGCCGAAAGCCTGACATCCTTTTCACGATTGGAGGTTTGCAACATGACTATTCTCAGCTACGAGCCCTGGTCGCTCGTCAACCGCCTGCATCGGCATCTCGATCAGGCTTTCCCCGCCGACGCCGGCGATTCCGACGGCGCGTGGTGGATTCCGCAGGTCGACGTCCACGAGGAGCCGGAGCGCTTCGCGGTGTTGGTCGACGTCCCCGGCGTGGAGCCGAAGGACATCGAGATCACCGCCGAGAAGGGCGTTCTGACGATCCGCGGCGAGCGTCACGTGCACACGCAGGAAGAGTCGAGCGCCTACCGGCGGCTCGAGCGCCGCAGCGGCAAGTTCCTGCGCCGCTTCACCCTGCCGGACAGCGCCAACCTCGATTCGATCAGTGCCAGGCACACGCACGGCGTGCTCGAGGTGACCATTCCGAAGCAGGCGAAGCTGCAGCCGCGGCGCATCGAGGTTGCGGCGGCCTGAGACTGCCCGGGAGCCGATCCCGAGCGCGGGGGCTGATCCCCAACGCCGGCTGCCGCGTGTAAGGCGCGGCGGCCGGCCGCTCTGTTCCGTTTTCGCCGCAAAGCAGCGACTTGCGTCGCGCTTCGCGTCCAGGGCCTCCGTCTTGCTTCGTCCCCGGCTCCAGGGCTTGTAGAATCACAGGTCCATAGCTTGGAAATCTGATGCGCCCACGGGACCTCGTCTGTACTGCGCTGCTCGCTGCGGCCGTGGGAGGATTGCCTTTCGCGACCGCTTCCGCCGCGATACCCGTCGCAGTGGGCGGCACGCGTGTTCCTTCGCTGGCGCCGATGATCCGCAGGGTATCCCCCGCGGTGGTCACCATCTCCACGCAGGGCCTGATGCCAGACAGCGACGCAAGCGATGCGTTGCGCGACGACCCTTTCTACAACCGCTTCTTCCACAATCCATCCGGGCAAGGCGCCGACCAGGAGCCTTTCGCGGCCGCCGGCTCCGGTGTGATCGTCGATGCGCGGCGCGGCTACGTTCTCACCAACGCCCACGTGGTGGATCACGCCACCAGCATCACCGTCACCCTGCAGGACGGGCGCAACCTCAAAGCCAGAGTCGTCGGCACCGATCCGCCTTCCGACATCGCGATCGTGAAAGTCACCGCCCACGGACTCAGGCAGATCCGCTTCGGCGATTCCGCCCGGCTGGCGGTCGGCGATTTCGTCGTGGCGATCGGCAATCCGTTCGGCCTGCCGCATTCCGTGACCTCGGGAATCGTCAGCGGACTGAAGCGCTCGGGGTTCAGCCCGGACGACTTCGAGGACTACATCCAGACCGACGCGTCCATCAATCCCGGCAACTCCGGCGGGGCGCTCGTCGATCTCCAGGGCGATCTGATCGGCATCAACACGGCCATCCTCTCCGGCAGCGGAGATAACATCGGCATCGGCTTCGCCATCCCGGTCAACACCGCGAAGCGCGTAATGCGCCAGCTCATCGAGTACGGCGCGGTGGCGCGCGGGCAGCTCGGCTTCAGCGTGTATGCCGTTACGCCGGAGGTGGCGCGCTCGCTCGGGCTCGGCAAGGCCAAGGGCGGCCTCGTCGCGCAGGTGATTCCCGGCTCGCCGGCCGAGAAGGCCGGTATCCGGACGGGCGATGTGGTCACCACCGTGGCCGGCCGCGGCATCGAGTCCAACACCGACCTGCGCGATGCGATCGGGCTCCTGCGCGTCGGCGACGAGGTCACCATCGATCTGCTGCGCGACGGGCGGCGGCAGCGGCTTCACGCAGTGCTGGCCGACACCCTGCCCGCCGCTCCACCCTCCGGCCATCGCATAACCGCGGGCCGGGTGCCGCACTGACGTGGCAGGTCCGCTGAACATCTGCGTGCTGGGCGGCACCGGCTTCGTCGGCTCGGAGCTGGTCGCGCGCCTGGTCCGCAAAGGGCACTGGGTGCGGATACCCACACGCAGCCCCGGGCATGGGCAGCACCTGAGGATCCTCTCGACGGTCGAGCTCGTCACCGCCAACGTCCACAATTCACGCGCCCTCGGCCAGCTCCTTGCCGGCATGGACGTGGTGATCAATCTCATCGGCATTCTCAACCAGGGCGGCCGCGCCACCTTCCAGTCGGCGCACGTCGATCTCGCCGCGAAGATCATTGCCGCCGCGCGCAACGCCAAGGTCCGGCAGCTGCTGCAGATGAGCGCGGCGGGCGCGGACCGCGAGCACGGCCCGAGCCGTTACCTGCGTTCCAAGGGCGAGGCGGAAGCGCTCATCCGTGCCGCCGCCGCGCACCTCGACTTTACGATCTTCCGCCCGTCGGTGATCTTCGGCCCGCGCGACTCGCTGACCAACCGTTTCGCGGCCCTGCTGCGCCTGCCCGGAAGCCTTCTGCCGCTCGCACGCTCGCAGGCACGGTTTGCGCCGGTGTATGTCGGCGATGTCGCGGACGCATTCGTGCGCGTGCTGGACGACCGGGGAAGCTGCGGCGAAACCTACGAGCTCTGCGGCCCTGACGTCCTGACACTCGAGCAGCTGGTGCGGATGACCGCGGCGGTGGCCCAGCTCCCCTGCCACATCATGAGGCTGCCGGATGCGCTCGGCTTCCTGCAGGCGGCGCTCCTCGGGCTGCTGCCGGGCAAGCCGTTCTCGCTCGACAACTTCCGCTCGCTCAGCGTGGACAGCCTCTGCACGCAGGACGGGCTCGCGCGTCTCGGGATCCCGCCCCACCGCATGATCGCGGAGCTGCCGTTCTATCTGGGCCCTTTCACCGCGTCGACCGAGCTCAACGCCGCCCGCAAGACGGACTTCTGAGCGGCCTGGCGAGTCGCTTCAGAGCGCTTTGAGCGCCGCCAGCCGCTTCTCGCGGATCTTTTCGCCGATCGCGGGCCCCGCCAGTCCCTGACGCTCACTCTCGTCCAGGCTCACCGCCGCCGCCGCAACGCGCGCCCGCCGCAGATAGTCGCGCTGCGGGTAAGGCTGCGCCTCGAGACCGGTGCGTCCGCGCGCGTCCGCCTCGCACGCCGCCAGCATCTCCTCGAACCGCTCCGGCCGGCGGAACGCATCGGTCGCCTCGAGGAGTTTCAACACCGTCGCCGGCCGCAGCTCCGCCGCACGATGCACCACCGCGTGATGCCGCGCGGTCAGCACCGCCAGATCCCGAAATCCGTTCGGCACCTTGAGGCGCGCGCAGAGTGCCTCGATCACGGGCACGCCGGCCTCCTCGTGCCCACGGTGGCTCGGCCAGCGCTCGGGAGACGTCAGCGCCTTGCCGAGATCGTGCGTGAGCACGGCAAACCGCACCGTCGTGGAGGTGCCGCCGCTCGCCGAATAGCGCAGCGCCAGCATGACGTGCACTCCCGTGTCTACTTCCGGATGCCAGCGGGGCGGCTGCGGTACGCCGTAGAGTGCCGCCAACTCCGGAAAGATGACCTGCAGTGCGCCGCACTCGCGCAGCGTCGCAAAGAACACATCGGGGCGCGACTCGCCGAGAGCACGCTCGGTCTCCTGCCAGACACGCTCCGGCACGAGCGCCGCGAGCTCACCGGATTCGGTCATCCGGCGCATCAGCGCGACGGTTTCCGCCGCCACCCGAAACCCGAGCTGCGCGTACCGCGCGGCAAAGCGCGCCACGCGCAGCACCCGCACGGGGTCCTCGATGAAGCTGTCCGACACGTGCCGCAGCAGCCGCGCATCGAGGTCGCGCCGCCCACCGTATGGATCGACGATGTCGCCCGCAGGAGTCTCCGCCATGGCGTTGATCGTGAGATCGCGGCGGCGCAGATCGTCCTCCAGAGTCACATCGGGTGAGAACTGGGTAGTGAACCCGCGGTACCCCGGAGCCACTTTCCGTTCGAGACGCGCGAGCGCGTACTCCTCGTGTGTCTGCGGATGCAGGAACACCGGAAACTCGCGTCCGACGGGCACGAACCCCTGCCGCTCGAGCTCCTCCGGCGAGGCGCCGACCACGACCCAGTCGCGCTCCTTTACGGGACGCCCGAGCAGCCGGTCCCGCACGGCACCGCCGACCAAGTACACCTGCATAATGGGCACATGTTAACCAAAAAGGTTAATGAGCAGGCCCTCCCCGCCCGCAGGCTGGCCATCTGCGGCGGCGGGCCCCTCCGCGTGCCTGCGCGGCTCGCGCTGGCCGCGGTGATACTCGCCATGCTCTCCGGCTGCACCACCACGATGTATCTGCTGCAGGCAGCCGGTGGCGAATGGCACGTAATGCACTCGCGCAAGCCCATCGTGCAAGTGATCGACGATCCCCGGACGCCGGAGCCGATGATCCGCGAGCTCGCGGACGTTCGCGAGGCTAGAGACTTCGCATCACACGTGCTGAAGCTCCCAGACAACGACAGCTATCGCACATATGTCAGGATCGACCGCCCCTATGTCGTATGGAATGTGGTCGCCACACCCGCGCTCTCGGTGGCGCCGAAGGAATGGTGCTTCCCCATCGCCGGCTGCGTCGCCTATCGGGGCTACTTCAGCGAGACGCGCGCGCAAGCCTTCGCGGCAGGCCTGAAGCAACGCGGATATGACGTCGTGATCGAGGGCGTACCCGCATACTCCACCCTAGGCAAGCTTCCCGACCCGGTGATGAGCACGATGATGCCCTACGGCAGCGATGAGCTCGCCGCCATGATCTTCCACGAGCTCGCCCACCAGCTGCTCTACATCCCGAGCGACTCCAGATTCGATGAAGCCTTCGCGGTCACGGTGGAGGACGAGGGACTGAAGCGGTGGCTCGAATACCGGGGGCAAGGAGCGCGCGTCGACGCGCTGCAGAAGCAGCGCGCCGACGATCAGCAGTTCATCGTACTGCTGCGGCGCACCCGCGGTCGGTTGGCGCGGGTCTACGCGTCGGCGGTTCCACGCCAGACGAAGCTGCAGCGCAAGCGTCGGATATTTGCGGATCTGGCGACAGACATTCGCGCGCTCGAGCGCCATCTCGCGGTTCACGCGCCGCTCTACGACGAGTGGATCGCCGAAGGACTCAACAATGCGGACCTGGCCTCAGTGGGCACTTATTACGACTGCGTCCCGGGATTCGAGCGTCTATTGCGGCAGCAAAATGACGATCTGCCGGCATTCTATGACGCGGCGCGCAAGCTAGCGCACCAGCCGCAGCCGGCGAGAGACGCGCAGCTCTGCTCCAATGTCACAGCGACCGCCGCAGATCCTGCAGCGCAAAGCCCTCCAGCGCTGCGTCGCACTCACGCGTCAGCGCCATCACCTTGAAGGCTTCGCCCATCTCGCCAGGCAACAGCAGCCGGCGCGCCTCTCCCGCGAGCCGGGCATGCTCGACCACATCCGACGACTCGGCCACGAACTGCTCGACGCCCGTCGCCAGCAGAAACGCCGCCTGAGTGCAAAACCCCGCGACGTCCAACTCGCACGCAACCGCCGCCTCCGCAACCCGCGTGAAGTCGACCCACGCGGTGATGTCCTGCACGCCGACGTTGACGTAGGGATCGTCATGCGCGCGCTGCTTGAAATGACAGCGCAAGGTGCCGGCCGTCCGTTGCGGATGATAGTAGTGCGCCCGAGGCAGTCCGTAGTCGAAGAGGAGCATCACCCCGCTCCGCAGACAATCCGCCACGCCTGTGATCCATGGAGCGACCCGCAGACATATCTCGGAGGAATAGCCGGCCGGCAGCGGCCATGGCAGCTCGCCGAGCAGTGTGGCACAGGCGCTCGCAAGCGCGGGATCCGGGGCCGCATCCCGCTCCGCCAGCCCCCGGGCCTGCGGCGCCGATCCCCCTTCCGCAGCGGTCTCGACCTCGAGCGCAACTCCCAACTCCCGTACCGCGCCTGCGGCCAGCACGAAGCGCCGGCACGGCAGCGCATCCAGCACCTCGTTCGCCAGGATCACCCCATCGATGGGCCGTTCCGGCAGGCGCTGGAGCCACACCACCCGCTCGCGGATCTCAGGCGGCAGCGCGCCCAGCCGCTGCCTCTGCCGCTGCGCGAGATCGGCGCTGACTTCCAGGATGGAGTAACGCGCCGGCAGCTTGCCGCCGGCCGCGAGGCTGCGCAGAATCTCCTCCGCCATGCGCCCGCTGCCGGCGCCCAGCTCCAGAATCTCCCCGCCCTCGGCCAGGACCTGCGCGCACTGGCGCGCCACACAGCGGCTGAAGAGAGCGGACATTTCCGGGGCGGTCACGAAGTCCCCGCCCGGGCCCAGCTTCACGCTGCCCGCGCTGTAATATCCGAGCCCCGGCGCGTAGAGCGCGAGCTCCATGTATTGCTCGAACGGAATCCAGCCGCCCGCGGCCCGGATGCGCTCGCTGATCAGCGCCGCGACGGCGCGGGAGTGCGCTTCTTCTTCCGGTGCGAGCGCCGGCATCATAATGTAGGGACCTCATGCCAGAGCCAACCGTGACCGATACCGCCCTCGCCGCTCCTCTTGCCGGCAAAGCCGCGCTGATCACTGGCGCCGCACGCCGCGTCGGCGCCGCGATAGCACAGGCGCTGCATGCCGCCGGCGCCAGCGTGGTGCTGCACTACCGCAGCTCCGCAGAAGAAGCGGAGGCGTTGGCGCGCGACCTGAACGGCATCAGACCGGGCTCGACGGCCCTCGCCCAATGCGACCTGCTCGAGGGCCCGGCCGTGCAGGAGCTGGCGCAAACCGCCGCAACGGCCTTCGGCGGCCTCGACATCCTGGTCAACAACGCCTCGTCGTTCTATCCGACGCCTTTCGGCAGTATCGAGGAGCACGACTGGAACGACCTGATCGGCACCAATCTCAAGGCACCCCTCTTTCTGGCGCAGGCGGCTGCCCCGGCGCTGCGCGAGCGCAGCGGACTCATCGTCAATCTCGCCGACATTCACGGCGTGCGTCCGCTGCGCAACCACCCGGTGTATTGCGTGGCGAAAGCCGGCCTCATCATGCTGACGAAATCGCTGGCGCGTGAGCTCGGGCCGCAGGTGCGGGTCAACGCGATCGCGCCGGGGCCGGTCATGTGGCCCGAGGACGGTGTCGATGCGGCCCTGCGGGATGAAATCATCGCCCGCACCGCGCTGAAGCGCATCGGATCGGCGGAGGACGTCGCGCGCGCCGTGCTCTTCTTCGCTGCCGATGCGCCCTTCGTCACCGGCCAGGTCCTCGCGGTGGACGGCGGCCGGAGCATCGGCTGGTAGTCAGCCGGCACGCACTTGCACCATCGCATGCGCGCCCTGATCGAAGCGTTGCCATAGCTCCCCGATCGTCTGCCTCTCCGTCGGATGCACGAGATCGGGCGCGAGCGCCGCCAGCGGACCCAGCATGTAGGCCCGCTTCAGCAGATCGGGACGGGGGAGCTTCAGGTGCGGCTCCTGACATACCAGATCGCCGTAGAGAAGCACGTCCAGGTCCATGGACCGCGGCGCCCAGCGCGGCGCCTCGCGCGGCCGGCCGCAGAGCGCCTCGATGGCATGCAGGCGCGCCAGCAGCTCCGCAACGGGAAGCTCCGTCGCGAAACCGGCGACGAAGTTGATGAAGTCCTCGCCCTCGAAGCCCACCGCCCCGTTGCGATACCAGGGCGAGAAGCGCACGTCCGGGAACTGGCGCTGCAGCTCGCGCACCGCCATGTCCAGATGCCGCTCGGGATCGATGTTGCTGCCGGCGCCGATGTAGACCTGGGGCATGGGTGTTTGCAATCAGAGGCGCGAGGCCGCCGCCGCGGTGAGGTCCGCGCGGCTGCGCTCGACCACGACACCGACATCGCGGGAGTTGCGGATCGCGCCCGGCTTGTTGAGCGAGATGCGCACCCATTCGAGCCCGAACTCCTCGAGCAGCAGCAGGGCGAGACGATGCGCCAGGGTCTCGACCAGCTTGAACTCCGCGGCTTCGATGTATGCGAGCACGCGCTTGGCGACTTTCTTGTAGTCCACCGTGTCGGCGACGTCGTCACTGATCGAGGCGCGGCGGCAATCCACGGGCAGCTCCAGGTCGACCACGACGGTCTGCCTGACGCGCCGCTCCCAGTCGATGAAACCGATGATGCATTCGGCCGTGAGGCCGCGCAGGAAGATACGGTCGCCGGATTGGATGGGATTAGTCATGCGGTACCGCGGTGAGTGTCTCGAGTGACCACTGGGCGCGCGGCTGGATCGCGAGGCCATCGTGCTGCCCGGCGCGCAGGCGGGCGAGGCCCGCCATGGCGATCATCGCCGCATTGTCGGTGCAGAACTCGATGCGCGGATAGTACACGCGGCCTCCCCGGCGGCCGACCGCCTCGTCGAGGGTCGCACGCAGTCGTTGATTTGCGCTCACACCGCCCGAGACCACGAGCGCATCGAGGCCGGTGGCATCGAGCGCCCGCAGGGCCTTGGCCGCGAGCGTGCCGACGATCGCATCCTCGACGCCGCGGGCGACATCCGCGCGCAGCTTCGGGGTCAGCTCCCGCCCACGGAGCGAGTGCAGCACGGCCGTCTTCAGGCCGGAGAAGCTGAGCTCGAGACCCGGTCGATCGAGCATCGGCCGCGGAAATTGGAACTCGCCCGGGGTGCCGCCCTGCGCCAGCCGCGCCAGCTCCGGCCCGCCTGGGTAAGGCAGCCCCAGGAGCTTCGCGGTCTTGTCGAAGGCTTCGCCGGCGGCATCATCCCGGGTATCGCCCAGGGTGCGGTAGCTCCCTATGCCCGCGACCTCGATGAGCTGCGTGTGTCCGCCCGAGACCAGCAGCGCCAGATGCGGGAAGGGAGGCGGCTCCGGCTCCAGCAGCGGGGCGAGCAGGTGCCCTTCCAGGTGGTGCACCCCCACGGCGGGCACCTGCCAGGCATAGGCCAGGCTGCGCGCCAGGGCCGCCCCGGTGAGCAGGGCCCCGATCAGGCCCGGACCGGCCGTGAAGGCCACCCCCGCCAGCCGCTGCGGAGCGGTGCCGGCATGCTCGAGCGCCTGGCGCACCAGGGGAAGAAGCCGGCGGACGTGATCCCGCGAGGCAAGCTCAGGGACCACGCCCCCGTAGACCCGGTGCAGCTCTACCTGGCTGTAGAGCTCGTGCGCCAGGAGGCCCTCGGACTCGTCCAGGACGGCCGCCGCACTTTCGTCGCACGAGGACTCCAGCGCCAGGATGCGAAGACTCATCTGGTCACCCGCTTTGCCTGTTATCCGCACTGCCTGTTACCCGCATTGCCGATCGCCCACCCCTCTGAGAGCCGCCACCGCGAGCGGAGGTGCCCAGGGATACCCCCCGGGAAACTCTTTTGCCTTTGCCATGGGCCTCAACTAGAATTGCGCGCCCCTTTTTCCGGTCCCTCTCTTTTACCAGGCTTTCTACCAGGCCCTGAGGTTTCGATGCCGAGCGTCCGTATCCGTGAGAATGAATACTTCGATGCCGCCTTGCGGCGTTTCAAACGCGCCTGCGAGAAGGCCGGCATTCTCACCGAGCTGCGTCGGCGCGAATTCTACGAGAAGCCGACCCAGGAGCGGAAACGCAAGAAGGCGGCCGCCATCAAGCGCCACATGAAGCGCATCTCGCGCGAGGGCATGCGCCCCTCCCGCTGACCTTGTCTGCATGACCCTCAAGGAACGCATCACGGAGGACATGAAGAGCGCCATGCGCGCAGGGGAGAAGGAACGCCTCGGCACCATCCGTCTGGCGCTCGCCGCCATCAAGCAACGCGAAGTCGACGAGCGCATTACGCTCGATGACGCCCAGATCCTCGCGGTGTTGGAAAAGATGATCAAGCAGCGCAAGGAAGCGATCATCCAGTTCCAGGCCGGCGGCCGCGCCGACCTGGTCGCGAAGGAGAGCGCCGAAATTTCCGTCCTCGAAGCGTATCTGCCCGCTCGCATGAGCGACGCGGAGCTCGATGCGCTGATTGCCGGCGCCATCACCTCCACCGGCGCGGCTTCCGCGAAGGACATGGGCAAAGTGATGGCGGTGGTGAAGTCCCAGGCGCAGGGCCGCGCCGACATGGGCACGGTCAGCGCTCGCGTGAAGGAGAAGCTGGCCCAGACCCCGGGCCGCTGACCGCCCATCATCCCGCAGAGCTTCATCGACGAGCTGATCGCCCGCGCGGACATCGTGGAGGTGATCGGCTCGCGCGTGCAGCTGAAGAAAGCCGGCCGCGAGTACAAGGCCTGCTGCCCGTTCCACAACGAGAAGACCGCCTCCTTCTGGGTGAGCCCGGAGAAGCAGTTCTATCACTGCTTCGGCTGCGGCGCGCACGGCACCGTGCTGCGCTTTCTGATGGAGCACGACCGCATGGCCTTCCCCGAGGCCGTCGAGGAGCTGGCGAGCCGGCTGGGCCTCGAGATACCGCGCGAGGCCGGCAGCGGCGCTCCCGCGGCCGCGCGCGATTCCGAGAAACTGTATGACCTCATGGGCAGCGTGGCGAAGTTCTACGCCGAAGCGCTGTCGCGCGACCAGCGCGCGCGCGAATATCTGACGCGGCGCGGCCTGACTTCCGACACCGTCGCTCAGTTCGGCATCGGCTACGCGCCGGACTCCTGGAACGCAGTGCTGAAGCGCTTCGGTCCGGGCGAGGCGGAGCGCCGGACGCTCGCCGACCTCGGCCTCATCATCGAGCGCGACACGGCCCGGGTCTCGCTCGGCGCGTCCCGTGAAGGCGACCGGCACTACGACCGCTTCCGCGACCGGATCATGTTCCCGATCCGGGACGTCCGCGGCCGCGTGATCGCCTTCGGCGGCCGCATCATCGATCGCGGCGAGCCGAAGTACCTCAACTCCCCCGAGACCGTCCTCTTCCACAAGGGGCGCGAGCTCTACGCGCTCAATGAGGCCCGGCGCTCGCGCGCGGGCCTGGAGCGCCTGTTGGTCGTGGAAGGCTACATGGACGCGGTCCGGCTGCATCAGGCTGGTATTCCGTACGCGGTCGCGACCCTCGGCACGGCGACCACGCCCGAGCATTTCCGCCGCATTTTCCGCCTGGTGAGGGAAGTGGTGTTCTCCTTCGACGGCGACCGCGCCGGCCGCGCGGCGGCGTGGCGCGCCCTGCAGCATGCGCTGCCGGAGGCGCGTGAAGGGCGTGAGATCCGCTTTCTCTTCCTGCCCGAAGGACACGATCCGGACACTCTGGTGGGAGAGGAAGGCCGCGAGGCATTCGAGCGGCGCCTGGAGTCGACCCTGCCGCTCTCCGAGTACCTGGTCCGGGAATTGTCCGAGCAGACGGAGCTCGGCCACGCCGACGGCCGCGCCCGCTTCGCCGAGAGCGCGCGGCCCCTCGTCAGCAAGGTCCCCGAGGGCGTCTACCGGGAACTTCTGACCGCGAGAGTTGCCCAGGTCGTGGGGCTCGCGGCCGACCGGCTGCAGGCAATCTGGGCCGCCGGAGTGCCGGGTGCCACAGCGCCGGCGCCGGATGCGGGCAATGGCGGCACGCGCGCGGCTGCTGAAACAGAGAAGCCCCGCGCCCATCTCAGCGCCGGACGCGGAAGTCTGGTGCGTCAGGCCATTGCGCGCCTGGTGAGATTCCCCTCGATCGCCTCATCCATCACCGAGACGGAGCGCGCGGGCCTCGATGAATGCGCCGAGAAGGGAATACAGGTGCTGCGCGAGATGTTGGATGACTTGCGTGTGCGCCCGCTCTCAATCCCCGCTCAAGTCTTGGAGCGTTGGGCCGACAGGAGTGAAGGTAAGCATCTGGGAAACCTGCTGGATGAGGAGGAGATCCTGGGCGACGCCCACGCCGCGGCCCTGGAGCTCAAGGCGGCGGTGGCGAAGCTCGCCGATCATGCCCTCGGGCGGCGCATAGAGGCGCTCGAGACCAAGAGCCGCACGACGCGTCTCGACGCACAGGAACTTCAGGAATTTCAGAGCCTTATGCAGAAAAAAGGCGGCCGTAAGACTCCCCCCGGTGGGACGTCCAGCGGCTGAATTTGGTATTTCCGCAACGGTCCAATAGAATTGCACGCTTTACTTTGGCGCCCCTTGAGTTGGCCCCTCGCCGCCAGCAAATAGGGGATCGACAGCGCTTACGCCAAAACCCCGGAACTCATGAAAGCAAAGCAGAAGTCCGCTCCCGCCAGCAGGAAACGTCCGGCCGCGCACGCGACCAAGCCCGTCAAGGGGACAACCGCCGAGAAGGCGGTGCCCGCCGCCGCCGCCGCGCGAGACAAGACTCACGCGAAAGCCGTTGCGGCTCCCAGGAAGACGGGCGGTGCGCCCGCGCACGCCACCGAGGCGGCGCCGCGCCACGCCGGCCCCAAGGAAGGGCACAAGGATGGTCCGACTCATGCTGCTCCCACCGCGGAGAAACGCTCACTTGGTATCGAGCGCCGCGCGCCCGTCATGCCTGAAGATCGTCAGTCCCAGTTGAAGCTGCTCATTGCCCGCGGCAAGGAGCAGGGATATCTCACCTACGCGCAGGTCAACGATCACCTGCCGTCGGAGATCGTCGATCCGGAGCAGATCGAGGACATCGTCAACACCATCAACGACATGGGAATTCCGGTGTACGAGAAGGCACCGGACACCGAGTCGTTGCTCGCGAGCGAGCCTTCCGCCCCCGCCGACGAGGAGGCGATCGAGGAAGCCGCTGCCGCGCTGGCGGCGCTCGATGCGGAGCTCGGCCGCACCACCGACCCGGTGCGCATGTACATGCGGGAAATGGGCACGGTGGAGCTGCTCACGCGCGAGGGCGAGATCCGCATCGCGCGGCGCATCGAGGAAGGTCTCGAGGCCGTGCGGCGGGCGCTCTCGCTGTATCCGCCCACTCATGATTTCCTCCTGAAGGCGTATGAGCCGGTGAAGGCCGGCCAGGCGCGCCTGGTCGATGTGATCGTCGGCTTCGTCGATCCCAACGCGCCGGACGTCATCGCCCAGCCACAGAACCCGACCAAGATGGATCTGGCCGCGGAAGAGGAGAAGGCGGAGGACGACGAGGAGGGCGAGGACGGCGTCGAGGGCGAGGAAGAGACCATCGACACGGGTCCGGATCCGCAGGAGGCCGCGGCGCGCTTCGCGAGCGTGGCGAAGTCCTACGCGCACGTGCTCGCCGCAATCGACAAGAGCGGCGCGCGCGATCCCAAGACCATGAAGATGCGCAAGAAGCTCGCCGACGAGTTCATGGAGCTCAAGCTGTCGCCGCGGATGTTCGATGCGCTGATCCTGAATCTGCGCACCCACGTCGCGGAAATCCGTCAGCTCGAGAAGGAGATCATGATCATCTCGGTGCGCGATGCCGGCATGCCGCGCAAGGACTTCATCGCCACCTTCCCGAAGAACGAGACCAGCCCGCGCTGGATCGCCAAGCACGTCAAGGCCGGCAAGAAGTACTCCGCGCCGCTCGCGAAGTTCAAGGACGAGATCGAGCGGCGGCAGAAGAAGCTCGAGCTGCTCGAAGTCGACTTCCATCTCACCATCAACGAGATCAAGGAGGTCAACCGCGAGGTGTCGATCGGCGAGGCCAAGGCCCGCCGCGCGAAGAAGGAGATGGTCGAAGCCAACCTGCGCCTCGTCATCTCGATCGCCAAGAAGTACACCAACCGCGGCCTGCAGTTCCTCGACCTCATCCAGGAAGGCAACATCGGCCTGATGAAGGCGGTGGACAAGTTCGAATACCGCCGCGGCTACAAGTTCAGCACCTACGCGACGTGGTGGATCCGGCAGGCCATCACCCGCTCGATCGCCGATCAGGCGCGCACCATCCGCATCCCGGTGCACATGATCGAGACCATCAACAAGCTGAACCGCATCTCGCGGCAGATGCTGCAGGAGATGGGCCGGGAGCCGACGCCGGAGGAGCTGGCCGTGCGCATGGAGATGCCCGAGGACAAGGTGCGCAAGGTGCTGAAGATCGCCAAGGAGCCGATCTCCATGGAGACCCCGATCGGCGACGACGAGGACTCGCATCTCGGGGATTTCATCGAGGACACCTCGGTGGCCTCGCCGATCGATCAGGCGACGATGGAGTCGCTCCGCGAGACCACGCACGCGGTGCTGGCGCAGCTCACCCCGAGGGAAGCCAAGGTGCTGCGCATGCGCTTCGGCATCGACATGAATACCGACCACACTCTGGAGGAGGTCGGCAAGCAGTTCGATGTCACCCGCGAGCGGATCCGTCAGATCGAGGCGAAGGCGCTGCGCAAGCTGCGCCACCCGAGCCGCAGCGAGCAGCTGCGTAGCTTCCTGATGGAGGACTGAGGCGCCTTCAGATTCCCCCTCTGACGAGGGTGTCGATGACTTCGCGGATCACCTCGGCAAGCCCGGGGTGATCCGCCTCGAAGCGCACCACCAGGGATTCCAGCCTGGGCGCGTGCATACCCGCCGCGCCGGCGGCGCCCGGCCCGCCCTCTTGCCCAAGTGCCTGGTCGATGTCGTGCACCACCGTGCTGAGCACTTTGCGCGAGTCCGGGTCCAGCGATTTCGCGCGGCCCAGCCGCTCACGCACGCGCGCAAGCAACTCGCGCAACCTCTCGTCAGTGGCGCGCCCTTTACTCATTGCCGGCCGCAGTCATGTGGGCATTGTAGTCGTCCGCTTCCTCGCCGTGCCACTGGCCGCCCGTGGCGATAGGCGCTTCGGCCCCAGCAGTGGACTATCCCAGCCGCAGCGGGTAGAACAGTGGCCTGGCCAACGGCTCAGTGACAGAACAGAGCACCAATGATTCGGCCGCTGGACAAAATCGATCGCGACATCGTCCGCCTGCTGGAGGAGGACGCGCGCATGTCCTTCGCGGAGCTCGGGCAGCAGGTGGGGCTGTCGAAGACTCCCTGCTGGCAACGGGTGCGAGCGCTCGAGCGGCGAGGACTGATCCGCGGCTATCGCACGGAGCTCGATGCGGAGCGCCTCGGACTGCGGGTCCACGCGTTCGTGCATGTGACCATCAATGCGGCCCGGCACGCCGAGTTCGAAGCCGCCGCCTCGAGCCACCCTGCCGTGCTGCAGTGCTTCAGCACGGCAGGTCAGGCGGACTACCTGATGCACGTGCTGGTCGGGGAGATCGAGCACCTCGACCAGCTGCTGCGAATGGAGATCCGGCGCATGCCTGGAGTGCAGAAGCTCGAGACGACAGTCTGCATGAAGACCATCAAGCCCCGCGCGCCTCTCACCGGCTGCCTGCGATAGCTGAGGCGGCCCGCGCCGCGTTACTCTTCCGTAGCCGTCTCCGTCTCCGTTTCCATCCCACCGGCGAGCGCCGTCGGCCCCGCGGCCTGGCCGTTGAGCAAGCCCTTCCAGCTGAGCTCCTGCCCCTTGCGTCTGCCCTTCTCGGTGACCTTCAGACCCTCAGGGGAGATGGCCAGCATGTAGGCCTTGCCGTCCACGTCGATCTCGCGCTTCAGGGTCTTCTCGAGCTTGGTAGCCATGTCGTTCCTCAGCTGGTTTTTCGTTTGCGACGGGGACTCTCGGGTCCCGCCTCCGGCTTGGCGGATACGGGTCCCAGGATCCTATCGATTGGCCGGTAGCGCTAATTTTGCGCCATTGCGCGTCCCTAAGGCCAGTTTTTCCAGCCCAGGCACAGCTCTAGCGGTCATCAGACGGAGACGGTAGCCGTGCCGTGCCGCACCGCAACAGTGCTTCGAGGCGGTTCGGGTCGATGGGCTTGGTCAGATGCCAGTCGAACCCGGCCGCCATTGCCCGCCGCCTGTCCTCCTCCTGCCCCCAGCCGGTGATGGCGATCAGCATGGCCTGGCGCCCCCAGCCCGTGCGGCGGATGCGCTGGGCCAGCTGATAGCCGTTGAGCTCCGGCATCCCGATATCGAGCAGGAGCGCTTCGGGCTCGAGCCGGCAGGCCAGGTCGAACGCCTCGCGTCCCGTATGGGCGACGCTGACCTGATGACCCGATGCCTCGAGGAGAGCGGCGCAGGTCGCCGCGCTGTCGCGATTGTCATCCGCCACCAGTAATCGAAGCGCCTTCGCCTCCGCGCCCGCCGGCGCGGCCGTCTCATCGGCATCCGCGCGGTCGTCCTCGACGGCGTTACCGATCGGCAGCCGCACCACGAACTGACTGCCCCGCCCGACGCCCCTGCTGTACGCGTGCACGGTGCCGCCGTGCAGCTCCACCAATCCACGCACCAGCGCGAGACCAATCCCCAGCCCGCCCTCGGAGCGCTCGATGGCCGGCGACTCCTGCGCGAATAGGGTGAACACCCTCGGCATCATCTCCGCGGAGATGCCGATGCCGTTGTCACGTACGCACAAGGCCAACTCGCCGCGGCGCTGCCGGGCGTCGAGCTCGATGCGGCCGCCGTTGTCGGTGTATTTGGCGGCGTTGATGAGCAGGTTGGCGAGCACCTGCGAGAGCCGCATGGGGTCGACCACCAGGCGGATCCGCTCCTCGGGCAGTCTCACCACCAGGGTATGACCGCGGTCCTCGATGAGCGGCCGCACGGACTCCTGCGCGGCCGCCACCACCGAGCCGAGATCGACCGATGAGGGCCGCAGAATCAGCGTGCCGCGCGTGATGCGCGAGACATCGAGGAGATCATCCAGCAGCCGTCCCATGTGCGCGACCTGGCGCTCGATGATGGCCTGCGCCTGGCGCCGCTCGGTGTCGCTTCTGCCCTCTCTCCTCGCCATGGCGACCGCATACCGGATCGGCGCCAGGGGATTGCGCAGCTCGTGCGCCAACACCGCGAGGAACTCGTCCTTGCGCCGGTCCGCCTCGCGCAGCGCCTCCTCGGCGCGCCGCAGATCACCGATGGTGCGCTGCTGCGCCTGATCCGACGCCTTGCGCTCGCTGATGTCGCGGGCGATCTTCGATGCGCCGACGATGACGCCGTTCGCATTGCGGATGGGAGAGATGGTGAGCGAGACGTCGATGCGGCGGCCGCTCCTGGCGACCCGCACGGTCTCAAAGTGAGAGATGCGCTCGCCGCTGCGCAGCTTCGCCAGGATCTCCTGTTCCTCCTGAACACGTTCCGGCGGAATGATCAGTGTGACCGGCTGCCCGACCGCCTCCTCGGCGGTGTAGCCGAAGAGCCGCTGCGCCGCACCGTTCCACGAGCGGATCACGCCCTCGAGCGTCTTGCTGACGATGGCGTCGTCGGAAGACTCCACGATGGAGGCCAGATGCGCGCGGGCGCTCGCCGCCAGCTGCTCGTGAGTGACGTCACGGACGAACCAGCGGCTGTGGATCAGCTTGCCGGCATCCCAGTGTGCGTTGGCGGCGATGCGCACGTGGCGACTCGATCCATCGCTGCGGCGCAGCACGGTGGCGTGGTCGCGCAGCGTCTCGCCCGCGAGCAGCCGCCGCAGCGATTCCCGCGCATCCCCCGGGTTGAGATGAAAATCCTCGATCGGGCGGCCGATGCAGTGCGCCTCGGCGCACCCGAGCAGCGCGAGGGCGGCGCCGTTGACCGAGAACACCGTACCGTCTGGTCCGACCTTGAGGAGGCCTTCGAGCGCATTCTCGAAGAGGTCGCTGAGCTCGCGGTCGCGCTCGGCCAAGGCGCGCTCCACCATGGTGCGCCGCTGCACTTCCCACTCGAGCGCGCGCGCCTTCTGCTGCAATTGTGCTGTGAGTTTGATTCGAGCCTCCGAAGCAGACCTGACGTCGCTCTCCGTGTCGAGAATGCTCATACGCGATGCTCGCCGGCGGAGCCCCGCGAGCGAGGCTTGCCGACGGTGGTCCGCGCCGCACGGCCGACCACCTTCTCAATGGCAGGCAGCAGCGGCCGCGAGCTATCGGGGTAGCCCTCCCACGCGTCGCTGCGGTCCAGCAGCACCCGCGCCGTGCGGATCGTGAACTTCTTCGGATCTAGGCCGGCCCGCGCCTGCGCCCAGGTGAGCGGCATCGACACCGGCGCTCCCGCGCGGGCGCGCGGCGAGAGAGGCGCCACCGCCGTCGCGGTCCGGTCGTTGCGCAGATAGTCGAGGAATATGCGGCCGGTCCTGACACGCTTCGCCATGTTGAGGACGTACCGCCGCGGACTGTCCGCCGCCATCCGGGCGCACAGCTCGCGCGCGAAGGATTTCACCAGTGGCCAGTCGAGCACCGCGTTGCGCGGCTGCGTGAAAGGCGTCACCACATGAAGCCCCTTGCCGCCTGTGGTCTTCAGGAAGCTTTCGAGACCCAGCCCCTCGAGCCGGTCGCGCATCTCGCGCGCCGCCCCGATCACGGCCTCGAGCTCGACGTCCGGGGCGGGATCGAGATCGAACACCAGCCGGCCGGGCACCTCCGGCTGCTGCGGCGCGCAATTCCATGGATGCAACTCCAGCGCGGCGATCTGCGCGAGGGCGGCCAGCCCTTCGATGCGGTCGACCTGGACGTAGGGCTGGCGGTCGCCCGACACGCGCGCCAGGCTGATCAGTCTGGAGAGGCCCGGCATGGCGTGGCGCTGGAAGAAGCGCTGACCGCCGATCCCGTCGGGACAGCGGACCAGGGAGCAGGGCCTACCCGCGATGTGCGGCAGCAGCCACTCGCCTGCGGCCCCGAGATATTCGGCGAATTCGCGCTTGGTCACCGGACGGCCGTCGCCGGCGTCCGGCCACAGCACCTTGTCAGGGTTGGAAATCGTGACACCCAGAATCGGTCCGGCGGCCTGGGTCGCCTGTCGCGACACGCGGGTTGACCTGCGGGCTGATCGGCGGCCCGAGCCGTGCCTGCCCCGTGTCATGAACGGCCGCGGACCGCGGCCACGGCCCACGGCGATCTCCTCCATCGCGCGGCCGGAAGCCACCGAGCGGTCCTCATCCAACAGCGCGCCGCCGCCCGCTTGCGCGAACTCGTCGCGGTGCTTGATCAGGAGCCAGCTCGGCCGCTTTCCAGAGCGTGCGTTTCGCAGCCGCACCAGCACCCAGCCGCCGCGCAGCTTCTCGCCGGTCAGTGTCAGCTTCAGCTCCCCCGCCGCGAGCGCCTGCTCCGGGGTACCTTTCCCCTGCGGCTCCCAGTAGCCCCGGTCCCAGATTTGCACGCTGCCGCCGCCATACTGCCCCTGCGCAATAGTCCCTTCGAAGTCGCCGTATTCCAGAGGATGGTCCTCGACCTCGACCGCGAGGCGTTTGTCCGCTGGATCGAGCGAAGGCCCGCGTGTCACCGCCCACGACTTGAAGACTCCGTCGAGCTCCAGACGCAGGTCGTAGTGCAACCGCCGCGCAGCGTGCTTCTGCACCACGAAACGCAGGTGCTTCGACGGCACTACCGATTCGCTGCCCCCGGGCTCGGCGGTATGCTTGAAATCGCGTTTCGCGCGGTAAGTGGCGAGTTTCCTGCTGGCCATGCCCTGCCTGTTCATAAGCGCGACCGGACGGGAGCAGCTCCCGCGCCGGTTACGCATCCTGCAAGCCCAGCGCCCGACGCCGAACTGCGACCGATCGCTTAGCCACAAACGTGCCTGAGTGCCAGCCGCCGCGGCGCTACCGCGAACCGATCAGTCGCTCCATTCGCTCACGTAGCCCGGCGGATCGACGGCGCAGGAGGGGTCACGCTCGGCGGGGAGGCGTTGCAGCCGCAGCGGCAGCACGCCGGCCCATACCGGCAGCGGCAGATCCGCGGCATCGTCCTCCGGCCCTCCCGTGCGAACTTTCGCCGCGGCCTCGGCGAGCGGAAGCCTGACGACCAAGGTGGCGGCAAGCTCGTTGCGGTCCACAGCCCGGGCTTCGCTTTCCCGGCCCGGGGCGATATGGCGCATGAGGCTCGTGAGTGCCGCGGCCTTGTCCGCCTCGGGCACCCGCTCGCAGCGGCCATAGATGACAGCCGAACGATAATTCATCGAATGATTGAAGGCGCTGCGCGCCAGGACCAGTCCGTCGAGATGGGTAATCGCAACACACAGCTCGGCGCCCTCGGCGAGCGCACGCAAGGTGCGGCTGCCGTTCGATCCGTGCACGTAGAGCCAGCCGCCATCGCGCCAGCAGGCCATCGGTATGCAGTGCACGCCGTCCTCGTCGGCAGATGCGACGTGGCAGAACCAGGCCGCGTCGATGATCTTGTGGAGCGTCTCGACGTCGTAGCAGGCGCGCTCCGACGTTCGGCGAATCCGGGTTCGGGTTGTGGGCGGGAGGTTACGATCGGTCATGAGTATTGCGGCCCTATGGTCGAGAGACGGTCATTCAGTCTGCGGCGGCCGCTGCTCCATGAAAAGATCCAGGGATTGCGAGGGCGATAGGACCACCGGGACCGTTGATCGACAGCGTCCACACTCAGGCGCTGCGCTGTCGCATTTCTGTCAGGGTAACCCTGGCGAGTCGCCGTACAGCCTCGTCGATCTCGTCGCTTTCCACGCCACCATAGCCGAGGATCAGGCCGCTCCACGGCGGTCGCTCGAGGCAACACTCCGATAAAGCGATACACGCGATGCCGCCCGCTCGCGCGCGCGCCGCCGCGGACTCGTCAGCGACCCCCGCAGGCAGACGAATGACCAGGTGGATCCCGGCCGTGGCGCTGACGATCTCGATTGCGTCGCCGAAGTGCCGCCTGAGCGCGAGGATCAGGAGCTCTCGCCGTTCGGCGTAGAGCGTGCGCATCCGGCGGATGTGCCGGGCGAAGTGCCCCTCGCGAATGAAGTCGGCGAGAGCACGCTGCTGCAGGACCGGGGGGAATATGTCGATCGCGTCGCGCACGGCGCGGAACGCCGCCACGAGAGCCCGCGGCAATAGCAGATATCCGATGCGCAGCGCCGGATAGCAGACCTTGCTGAAGGTACCAATATAGATGACGCGAGCGTCCTCATCGAGACCCTGAAGCGATGAGATGGGCTGACCGCTGAACCGGTACTCGCTGTCGTAGTCGTCCTCGATGATCCACGCGTCGGTGGACCGCGCCCAATTCAACAGTTGCAGGCGCCGGCCCGCGCTCAGAGTCATCCCCAGCGGATAGTGGTGCGAGGGTGTAATGTAGGCGGCGCGCGCGGACGGGCACGTCTGCAATGCACGCTCGACGATCAACCCCTCTTCGTCCACCGGGACTGGCGCGGGCTCGCAGCCCGCCATGAGCAGCGCGCGATGGGCCCCCGGGTATCCCGGCTCCTCCATCCATGCCCGGTCGCCCGGGTCGAGCAGCGCCCGCAGAGTGAGGTGCAGGCCCTGTTGGGAGCCGGCGGTGATCATGACCTGCGACAGGTCACAGCGAGCCCCCCGCACGGTCCCGAGGTACTCGGCAATCTCGCTGCGCAAAGCCCGCTCTCCCATCGGGTCGCCGTAACCCAGATCCTGCGCCGGATCCCTGCGGACATGCCGCGAGACCAGGCGGGACCACGCGCGGTGCGGGAAGTGCTCGAGCGCCGGCGTGTTGCGGAAGGCGCCCGCGATCGACAGCGTATCCTCCTCACGCAAGCGCAACAGGCTCTCTGTCTGTCGCGCAAGCCGCACTTTGCCTCTTTGGCGCCGTGGAGCGCCGGCTTTCCGCATCCTGCCGGATCCAACGGGCGTTGGAATGGACGCGGCGATCACGGTACCGCTGCCCCGGACGCTCTGCAGATAACCCTCCGCGAGGAGCTGCTCGTACGCCCAGAGGATGGTGATGCGCGACACGCTCAACTCCCGGGCCAGCCGGCGTGTGGAGGGCATTCGCTGACCGGGCCTGAGACGACCCTCGACGATCGCGCCGCGAAACCAGTCGTAGAGCTGGCGCCGCAGAGGCAGAGAAGCCGCGGGATCCAGCGTCGCCGAGGGGATGAACCCCTCCGGCAAGCGATTGCGAGTGGTCATACGATTTCGCTCTATTCCGGTCATTGCTCGGAGCCAGTCAATCCTGGACGCTGTGCGCCGGCCACGCAACAGGGGAGTAGATGATGAAAGCTCCAATCGGCGCTGCTCTGCGCGCCGCCGCAGTCGCCTGCGCGCTTGCTTCCTCGAGCGTCCTCCTCCTGCGGCCGGCCCACGCGGTACCGCAACTGCCCGACGGGTCACACGATTTCGACTGGGAAGTGGGCCTCTGGAGAACACATCTGCAAGTGCTCAGGCACCAACCGGACGGAAGCACCACCTGGGTGATATACCAGGGCACGTCCACTGTCGTGCCGATCTGGGATTGCCGCGCCGAAATGGTAGAGCTCGATGTGACCGGCCCCGACGGTCATCACCTCGAGGCGCTCAATCTGCGGCTCTACGATCCGCAGTCACATCAGTGGAGTCTCAACTTCGCGAACGCCGATGTCGGTGTCATGAGCACACCGACCATCGGCGGATTCCGCGATGGCATCGGCACGTTCTACGATCAGGAGGCGATCGGTGGCCGTGCGGTGCTGGTCCGCAATATCTGGTCCAACGTCACGAAGAGCTCCGCGCACTTCGCCCAGGCCATTTCGGACGATGGCGGCAAGACCTGGCAGACGAACTGGATCGCCGACGACACGCGCGTGAAGGGCACGGCCGACGAGTGCGACTCAGAGGCTCGGCGCCGGTGACCCGTCCGACCAGACCGGCACCAACACGTAAAAGATGGTGGTACCGTCAGCGGAGCTGGAGTAGACGGGATTGTGTCCCAGGTTGTCACCCCAATCAGGCTTCTGCGCGGTGGGGAAATAAAACATGATGTGCGGGCGCCAGGGTCCCGGGTTCCCGCCCACCCCCCAGCCGCGCTTGGACAACATGTAGCAGATCGCGCCCGGGACGGGGTCCGGCATCTTGCCGGCAGCCCGAGCGGCTTTCTCCCGCTCGCCTATCTCGGCCTGGGATGCGCCGGCGACCACCCATTGGGTCTTCAGCAGATAGTTGGGGAGCACCGACTGCGCGCCTGTCGCATTGAAGCAGTACGGGGCGACGGTCTTCGGATTCCAGAATGTGGCGCTCTGTACGCTCACGGTGTTGTCCCAGGACCGCGAAACGAGACAGACGAAGCTGTTGCTCCCTTTTACCGCGGTGACGTAGCCGCGGGCACCGAGCACCATGACCGTGGCATGCATGGAGACCGAAGGCGGCGCCGCACTGCGAGCGAGCGCGATCTCCTGCTGTTTGCTTGCAATGAGGTATGGCTGAATCCGAGCCGATGCGGGCTGGGGCGAGGCTGCGGATGCGACCGATAGCGGACCGGCCGCGATGACCGCCAGCACGGTCACGGCCAGCGCATGACTGTTTCGTAGACGCCTGAAGATCTTTTTCATTGGTTTACCTCGACGGCTCGTCGTCAATGCTTTTGGGAAGGGGCGCGACCGGTTCGGCGCTTGCGTCCCTGCTCGAACAGCAATTCCACGTACCGGCGCAGATGATCGAGATTTGCGGCTGCCGCTGCGGCGTTTCCATGTGCCTTCGCCAGTATGAAGCCGCCTTGAATGACCGCCACGATGTGCAGCGCCAGGCTTTCCGCCGTCCAAGTCCCGCGAATGCCGTGGTCGCGCATTGCCGCGGCGATATCTGCCTCCAGCATTTTGGCGTGGCTGGTGATGTTGCGCGCGCAGGCGGCACTCACGTCCGGATGGGTTCGGTACGCTTCCTGGACGATCGTGCCCGCAAAGCAGGTGTAATCGGGCAGGTCGCCCGCCAGGATCGCCTTGCGGAACTCGATATAGGAGATGAGCCGGCTGAGCGGGCCGGCGGCATCGTGATAGGGCGCCGCGGCGAAGGTCTGTAGCGTGAGCGCATCCCAGCGCGCCACCGCCGCCAGGGCCAGATCCTCTTTGCTCTTGAAGTGATGAAAGAAGCTCCCCTTGGTCAGCCCCGCTTCGGCGCAGACGTCCTCGACCCGGGTCGCGCTGTACCCCTTGATGCGCACCACCTTCAGTGTCGCATCGAGAAGCTTGGTTTTGGATTCATGCGGTGCCTGCGCCATACTGCGCGCGTAGCATACCGACTGGTAGGTATGTGTCAAGGCATGCGCGGCGACATAACAGAAGCCGGGTGCGCTGCGTGAGGGAGGATTGGGCCCGGTAGGATTCGAACCTACGACCAAGGGATTCACTTTGCCCCGACGTTTCCGCCGGGAGTGGACTATCTCTTCACCCGTGAACGCCGCGCGCCGCCGGTGTCGGCGACGCACTCCGTCCGTGTGGGTGCGGGATGCTCCTGCCTGTGATTAAGGGCGCTCGAGCCCCCAGGTAGTCTCTGCACCTTCCGGCGGTGTACCGCCGGCTCGGCTCAGGATTGCCATGAGCTGCCACGCGATGGCAGCTCGAAGGTTCCCCTGAATTCATCCCGTCCACTGTGCGCGTTTCCACGCACAGGCACCTTTTCCAGATGAGTCCCCTGCACTAACCGCTGTGCTACAGGCCCAATGCGCGATCATTGTACCAATTGGCTTGGCCAAGCGGTTGGCCCGGCCGGGGCTCTCACGGAATCAGGTGAACCCGGGTGGAGACCGGAAGCCGCCGAACTCCCGCTCCGCAAGCCGCGCAAGTTCGAGAGTCGTGCGGTCTTCGAGATAGGGTCCGATGATCTGCACCCCGACCGGCAGCCCGCTCCGGCCGAGCCCGATGGGCATGGTCGTCGCCGGCAGACCCGACAGGGAAGCAGGGCCTGACCAGAGCGCCTGGTAGGCATAGGGAATCCGCTGGCCGTCGACGTCGATGGTGCGCCGATCGATTTCGGCATCATCGTGCGGGAAAGCCGGCGTCGGCAGCACCGGGCAGAGCACCACGTCCCAATCGCGGAAGAACTGCCGCCATTGATGCGAGACGGCCAAGCGAGCCCTGTGGGCGCGAATCCAATCCCGATGGCTCGAGACGAGTGCCCGCTGCCGCATCGCCTCGAAGCTCTTGTCTTCCGCCGCCAGCCGCGCCGCCGCGTCCCGCCGGCCGACATAGGCCGCATCGGGGAAGTTGGCGCCGAGAAATGCCATCAGCAGCCAGTCGAAGGTCTCCGCGACGTGCCTGAGGTCCGGCAGCAGCGGGCTCGAGTCGCCGACAGTTGCTCCGGCGCCGCGCAGCTTGCCGGCGAATTGTTGTAGCGCCTCGGAGACCTCGCTGGAGGTCGGCAGCAAAGGATGTCTCTCGAGCACCAGCACTCTGAAGTCTGCGAGCCGCGCATGGCGGCCGGGCGGTAGAGCGAGCCGATATCCCGCGGCCTGCGCATCGTCCGGACCCGCAAGAACCTCCAGCGCCAGCATCAGGTCACCCGCGCAGCGCGCCAGGGGGCCGACGACTCCTATGTCGGCATCGGCCGCGACCGATAGTTCCGGCATACCTGGGGGTGCATGGCCGCGCGTTGGAACCAGGCCAAGAGTCGGCTTATGCGCAAACACTCCGCAGCAATGCGCGGGGACACGCAGGGAGCCAAACAGATCCGAGCCCAGCTCGAGCGCAACGAACCCGGCTGCCAGCGCAGCGGCGGCCCCGCCCGACGAGCCGCCCGGCGTGCGCGCCAGATCCCATGGATTGCATGTTCGCCCGTAAACGGCGTTGACGCTCTGCCAATCCGCCAGATGGGTCGAGACATTGGTCTTGCCCATGATGACGGCCCCGCTCGCTTTGAGGCGCGCCACGCTGACCGCATCGTACCGCGGCGGCGTTCCATCCGCGCCCGGCATACCCCAGGTCGTCGGCAGCCCTGCCACGTTGAAAGACTCCTTGACCGTCATCGGCACGCCGAGCAGCGGGCGCCGGTCTCCGCGCGCCAATGCGATATCCGCGGCAGCGGCCGCCGAGCGCGCCCGTTCGAAGTCCCTCACGACGACCGCGTTGATCTCGCCGTCTCTCGCCTCGACCCTCCTTATCGCCTGCTCCAGCGCCTCGACCGCCGAAATGCGGCGTGAGCGCAGATCCTCCACCAGAGCCGCCGCCGACGGGAAGCTCCCGGAGGCGGCCCGCGCTGCCGGATCGATTGGTCTCACCATCTGCAGCATTCCTTCCAGCTGTCGTGCTGTCGCAGCCGTCATTGTACGATGTGCGGAACATGGCCACATACGTCGCCTTGCTCCGCGCAGTTAACGTCGGGGGGACCGGCAAGCTGCCCATGACCGCTCTCGTGAAGATGTGCGAGTCATCCGGATTCGGGCAGGTGCGCACCTACATTGCCTCTGGCAACGCGGTATTCAGCAGCAGACTGCGGGAGCAAAAGGTCAAGGCGCTCCTCGAGCACTGCCTTGCCGATTATGCCGGCAAGCCGGTCGGCGTTCTCGTCCGCACCGCCGAGGAAATGGCGGCGGTGCTGGCCGCAAATCCTTTCCGGACCGCGCCACCCAACCGCACGGTCGCAATCTTCCTCGACGAGGCGCTTCCCCCCGCCGCCATCGAGGAGGTCAGAGGACGGCGCTCCGAGCGGTTGGCTCTCGGCACACGCGAGATCTACGTCGCGTACGGTGACGGCATGGCGCACTCAAAGCTCGTGATCCCTGCTGCCAGGACCGGCACGGCGCGCAACATCAACACGGTCGCGAAGCTGGCCGCAATGGCCGCGGAAGCCTGACGCGCGGAGTCAGAACACCATGTTGATCGCCGCCACGGGTGTGACCGTCGCCGCCACGTTGCGTCCCATCGCGGCGACTCGGGCTCCGGCGATCACCCCCATCGTCGAGCTCCAGTTGTATTCGACTGCTGGCGCCAGATAGAGCACGGCGTCGGACCCGGAGTCCTGCACCAGGTACGGAGGCAGGGCCGAAGTGATGGCCGGCGCGTAGCCCCCCTCCACCCGCGTATTGCCGTCGTGCTCCCACCAGAAATCAGTGGCGAGCACCCACCTTTGCGTTGCGCTGTACTCGAACGCCAGATCCGCAAACAAACTCGGGCCGGGATGAGCCCGTCCGGAGAAGCCGCCGAAGGTGCCGTAAACGCTCTCGCCGTGCACCTTGGCCCACTGGGACACCGCATACGAGATGTCGAGCCTGGTGCGCAGGATGCGGCCGTTCGGCATCCAGAAGTAGGTCTGCGAGTAGAGCGACACGGTGGTCGAGTACGCGCCGCTGCCGAGCGCTCCGTCGGTGCGGCCGTCGAGGCGATCATACTTACCGGTCGGAAACGTCTCCCCGATTACGAGCGACGTCGTGGGAACGTGGCTGCCTTGCTGAAACTGCGTCAGGCCATACGCGCCCTGCAGGGTGATGTCTCCTACGGTGAACCCCGACGGATCCTGGCCAGCGTTCGATTCGTACAACCCGAGACGCGGAATGAGGCCCAGCGTGAATCCATTGACCAGACCGTACTCGATATATGTCTGCGACCCGAAGTCGTGCGCGGCGCCCGTGCTTCGAAGCGTTCCGTTTTGATCGAACCGACCGTACGGCATCACGTCGTACACGTAGGGCTCTACCAGCCAGTGACCCCGCGGCAGCGTCCCTGGCGAGGCCGCGAGAAGCGGACCCGTCCACCAGGCATCATCCAGCGACTGCTGCGTCGTGGCGCCAGTGTCTGACGTCGCCCCCGCCACGGCGCTCGCGCCAATGCCGATCGCATAGAGAGCCGCCTGCAGCACGAAGCTGCAAAACCGGCCGGCCGGCGTACGTGTGATGAGCGATTGCATAGAGCAGATTACGTTAGCATCCGCCGCGCAAGAACGTTTCGGGGCGGACCGAACCGTTCGCCTCATGCGGCGTGTCGTTCGCCGCAAGCGAGGCGGGGGTCAGGACAGCGGTCAGAGAGCGGGGCGACTACTCCGCCAGAGTGATTCCCGAGCCGCCCATCTCCTTCGGGAAATCCTTCAGCTTCGGGAGACCGTCTCTGATGCTGACGACCTTCTCTCCGTAAGAGACATGGAGGGCAGGCTTGAAAGCGAGAGTAGGCAGCACGGCGGCGTAGACGTCGACCAGCTTCATCGGCGGATGATCGGTGAACAGGTGACCGCCGCACTTCGTGCACCATTTGCGCATGCTGTTGGCGGTCTTGTGGAAGGTGCCGATGTGCTCGGCGCCCTCGAGAACCTTCAGCGCGTCCGGCTGCCACAGGGTGAATGCGTTGACCGGGCCGGCGGACCAGTGCCGGCAGGATTCGCAGTGGCAGTAGCCCATGGCCACCGGCTCTCCCGCGACCGCGAACTCGACCGCGCCGCAGAAACATTTGCCACGATGTTCGCTCATGTGGGCATCCCGTAGACTGTTTACCGCACATCATGGGCCAAGGCGGCGCGGCCGGCAAATCCGGATGCGTCGACATGAGGCAGCCGCATGAAGGATACGCAGATGAACACCGTGTTGATTACCGGAGCGTCGCGCGGGATCGGGCGCGCGACGGCTCTCCTTGCGGCAGACCGCGGGTGGTCCGTCGCAGTCAATTACCACAATGACGCCGGAGCTGCCGCCGAAACGGCCGCGGAAGTGCGGAAGCGGGGCGCACGCGCAACCACCGTTCAGGGCGACGTTTCCGTGGAGGCGGACGTCGTCGCCATGTTCGCGCAAGCGCAAGCCGACCTTGGGCGGCTGCAGGGCGTCGTCATCAACGCCGGCATCACCGCCCCCGCCATGCGCCTCGTGGACATGAGCGTGGAGCGCCTGCAGCGAATGTTTCAGGTCAATGTCCTCGGCGCATATCTTTGCGCTCGCGAGGCGGCCCGCGCGCTGTCGCGCAGCCGCGGCGGCGAGGGCGGCTCCATCGTGCTCGTATCGTCCGGGGCGGCGCGCTTCGGCTCGCCCGGCACCTACGTCGATTACGCGGGATCCAAGGCCGCGCTCGACACGCTGGCCATCGGGCTCGGCAAGGAGCTCGGGCCCGAGGGCATTCGTGTCAATTCACTGCGCCCCGGCCTGGTCGAGACCGAGATCCACGCCACCACCGGCGATCCGGACCGGGCACGGAAGCTGGGCGCTGCGACCCCGCTGGGCAGGCCCGGGAAGCCCGAGGAGATCGCCGCCGCCATCGTGTGGCTGCTGAGCGATGCCGCCTCTTACGTGACCGGTTCCGTGCTCGACGTCTCGGGCGGGCTCTAGACCGCCTTGCCATCCGTAAGCACTTACGGATAAACTGTCCGCCCTTTCTGCTGCATCTCGCTCCCGCCCGCGCCGTTGCCCTCGCCCGCATGACATCGCTGCACGACTACGGCTCGCTGCTTCTCGGCTCGCGTCTGCGCAAAGTGAGCGAGACGCTCTACGCGGGCGTCGATGAGGTGTATCGCAGCGCCGGCGTCGACCTGCCGTCACGCTGCTTCCCCATCCTTTTCCTGCTGCGCGACCACGGCAAGCTCGGCATCTCGGAGCTGGCGGTGAAGCTGGGCCAGACCCATCCGGCGGTCAGCCAGATGAGCCGCAAGCTTCTACTGCACCGCGTGGTGACGGAATCGCCCGATCCGAAGGACGACAGGCGCCGGCTGCTGTCGCTTTCCGCGCGCGGGCGCAGCGTGATGCAGCGCCTGGAGCCGCTCTGGAAGGCGATCGCCGCCGCCGCGGCCGATCTCGAGTCGGACCATCCGCTTTCCCAACATCTCACGGCCGTCGACCGGGCGCTCGAGGCGCGCGGTTTCGCTTCGCGGATCCGGGCGCGGCTCGAGAATGCGGGCGCGGTGGACGTCATCCCGTTCGAGCGCCGTTACGCCGCCGACTTCAAGCGGCTCAACATCGAGTGGCTCGAGAAGTATTTCCGCGTCGAGCCCATCGACGAACAGGTGTTGTCGCGGCCGGCACGCATCCTGCGCAGCGGCGGCGCCATTTTCCTCGCCCGCTACCGCGGCGCGATCGTCGGCACCTGCGCGCTGCTCAATGCCGGCGAGGGCCGCTTCGAGCTCTCGAAGATGGCCGTCACCGCCGGGCACCAGGGACTCGGCATCGGCCGCAAGCTCATCGAGACCGTCATCGCCGAGTACCTGTCACGCGGCGCGCGTGAGCTCTTTCTGGAGAGCAACAGCAAGCTCACCCCCGCGATCACCCTCTACGAGACCGCCGGCTTCGCACACACGCCGCGTCCGGCTCCGTCCCACTACGAGCGCAGCGACGTCTACATGGTGTATGGTGGCGGGAAGCGCTGAGCCTCTGTTCGAGGTCGGGGGCGCCCGACCTGCCGGGCGAGCCCCGGAGCGCCTGACCGGGCCGCCCTAGCGGGCCGGCTGGAACCCGGCAGGGCGCCGGCCCGCTCCCTGAGGTACCCTTTCGCGTCCCGCGGCTAGCCCCGCGGCGGCGCCTCACGGCTGTAACTTTTCGGCGCCCGCCGTGTTCTTGCCCCAAACGATGACACACCCGTGCACCTGGCAAGCCCCCGGCCCATCGATCCGAATGAGTTCTCAGCGTTCATGCGCTCCTATCAGGACATGGTTTTCTCGACCGCCGTCCGCCTGACGGCCAACCCCGCCCAGGCCGAGGACATCAGCCAGGAAGTGTTCCTCCGCGCCTATGAGAGCTTCGACAATCTGCGCTCGAGCCCCAAGGCCGGCGGCTGGCTGAAGACCGTCGCCACCAATCTGACGCTCAACCACCTCACCCGCCACCGCAAGCGCTGGCGCCTGTTCTCGGAGATATTCTCCGACGACAGCCGCCAGGAAGAGCTCGAATCCGCCGCCGGCGTCTTCGACACGGCGCTCGTGGAGTTGGAGGCAGACGAGCGGCGACAGCGGGTGGAGCAGGCGCTGGAGCGTCTGCCCGGTCATCAGCGCATTCCGTTGGTGCTGTATCATTACGAGGAGATGCCCTACCAGGACATAGCGGTCCGGCTCGGCATCTCCCTCGCCAAGGTCAAGACCGACATTCTCCGCGGAAGAGTCGCCATGGCCGGCCTCCTGGCCCAAAGCGGCATCGGTGCGCCGGATGACCGGCGCCCGCGCCCCCCTGCCACGCGCGGTACACCATCATGAGCTCACGCGATCAGACTGACGAGAAGCTCGAGCGCCTGGTCAGCCAGGTGCTGCGGGACCAGCCGCTGCGGCGGGCACCGGCGTCGCTCGAGGCCCGTGTGCTGGAAGAGCTCGCGGCCCGGTCGCGGCTGCCATGGTGGCGCCGCGGCGTGACGTCCTGGCCTGCCGCGGTGCGTGTGCCCGTCATCACGGCTTGCGCGGTTTGCGTGCCTCTCGTTTGGGTGCTGTCGCTGTGGCTGGCGGCCCGCCTGGTTGCCACGACTCGCTCGCACATTGCGGGCCCTCTCGCCTCGCTGCGCGGCGCCGGTCACACGCTCGCAGCGCTGGGCGCAGCCATTACTCAGATTTTCCAGAGCATCCCACGCGAGTGGGTCGTCGGTGGAATCATCGCCACCGCCAGCGTGTACGCCGCCCTTTTCGCGCTGGTTGCGCTCGGCTACTCGCTGCTCTATCCCAGACCTCAGTATTCCAAGGCTCACCTGATATGAAGAACACGCTTCGCCGGCTGTTGAGCTGCGCGCTGCTCGCATGCCTCTGCGGCTGCGTGCTGCAAGCGCAGGCGCAGGACAGCGATAGCTCGGCGTCCCAGAGCGATCGCCAGATCGTCTCGGTCGGACACAACGCCTACCTGCCGGCCGGCGAGAACGCGCAGCAGGTGGTCTCAGTCATGGGCTCCACCAAGGTCGACGGCGACGTGTCCGACTCGGCCGTCGCGGTCCTGGGCAACTTGACAGTGAACGGAAGCGCCGGCGACAGCGCGGTAGCCGTACTTGGCGATGTCTACGTCAATGGCAAGGTCGACGGCGACGTCGTCGCAGTGCTGGGCAACGTGAAGCTCGGACCCCAGGCGGTGATCAGCGGCCAGGTAACGGCGGTACTGGGAGCTGTGGAACGCAGCCCTACGACAGTGGTCCAGGGCGGCACCGTCAACGTCCTCTCCGGCTGGTTCGGCAACATAGACGGGTTTCACGCCTGGATTGACCACTGCGTCGTCTTCGGCCGGCCGCTCGCACCGACGCTCGATGTGTCCTGGGCCTGGTGGGTGGCGCTCCTAACCCTCGCCTTCTACATCCTGATCGCGGCCATCTTCCAGGATGGCGTGCGGCGCTGCGTGCAGACGCTCGAAGCGCATCCCGGCCCGTCCATTCTCGCGACTGTCATCCTGGTATTGCTCCTGCCGGTCGTACTGCTGGCGCTCGTGATCACGGTAGTGGGGATCGCCGTCATTCCCCTGCTGTGGATCGCGTTGATCTGCGCGGGCCTCTTCGGCCGAGTGGTCGCCCTCGGGTGGATAGGCGGCCGCTGCCTGCGACTCGCTCATCAGCCGGGCACCGCACGAGTGATCCTCGAAGTGCTCGTCGGCGGCCTGATCGTGCTGTTGCTCTACATGGTTCCGATCTTCGGGTTCTTCCTCTACGTGCTGCTGGGCGTGTTCGGCTTCGGCGCGGTGATCTACACCCTGCTGCTCGCGATGCGACCGCCGGCGAAGCCCGTCGCGAGCGGACCGCAGATGGGCGTGAGCGGCGGCACGGCCAACGGCGAGCGCCCGGGCGGCACCGCTGGCGCAGCAGCCACAGCCTCTTGGGCGGCGAGCGCCGCATCCGACAGCTCCGCCGAAAACGCGGCGGCTGCCGGGCCGCCGCCCCCGCCTCCGCCCGGCGCAACCTCAGTCCACGCGACGGCCGTGCTCGATATCGCAACACTGCCGCGCGCCGGATTCTGGATCCGGATGCTGGCGCTGCTGATCGATCTGATCCTGGTCGGCGTCGCACTGAGTTGGGTCCATCACGGCGGCCGCGGGATGTTGCTGCTGCTCGCGACCTACGGCGCCATCATGTGGAAGCTGAAGGGCACGACGGTCGGCGGCATCGTCTGCGACCTGAAGGTGGTGCGCATCGGCGGTGGTCCGCTCGACTGGGGGACCGCCATCGTCCGCGCCCTCGGCTGCTTTCTCTCTCGTGGTCGCCGGCCTCGGCTTCATCTGGATAGCCGTCGATCATGAGCATCAGGCGTGGCACGACAAGATCGCCGGCACGGTGGTCGTGCGGGTTCCAAAGGGTGTAGGACTGATCTAGGAGATCTCATGGGCGCGCAACTGCAAGAAGAAACCGAACCCAGGGTGCTGGCGTTCGATCCGGCGCGGAACCGATCGCGACGGCAATGGCTACTCGGGGCGGCGGGGATCGCCGTGATCGTGGCGGTGGCGGCTGCCGTCTGGATGAGCGAGGCGTCATCGCCCAAGGCCGCCGCGACTCTCGCGGCCAGCACCTCCGTTCCCCTGGTGAGCATCGTCATGCCAGGCGTGCAGCCCGTCGCAAGCGAGGTGATCTTCACCGGGACGATAGAGGCGCGCCACGAGCTGCCGATCGGCAACTCCGGCGATACCGGACGCATCGTCGCGGTGTATGTCCAGGTGGGCGACCGTGTCAGGCGCGGTCAGGCTCTCGCGCAGCTCGATGATTCGGTGCTCGCACCGCAGGTAGCCCAGCTGAGCGCGGCACTCGATCAGGCTCACGCCCAGGCCGCACTGTCCGCCGCCGAATACCGGCGCGGCGTCGCGGTCGGGCCGGCGGGCGGACTGTCGGCGCAGGACATCGAGAAGCTGCAGGCCGCCTCCGTCATGGATGCCGCCAACATCAAGGTAGTTGCTGCGCAGCTCGCGGTCATGCGCGCGAAGCTCGCCTTGACCCGGATCGTCGCGCCCGTGGACGGCCTCGTGCTGACGCGCAACGCGGAGGTGGGCCAGATCGTGGGCTCCGGCGGCACGCCGCTGTTCGAGCTCGAGGACTCCGGCGAGGTCGAGATGATCGGCCAGGTCGCGGAGCAGGACATGGCGAATCTGCAAGTGGGCCAGGCGGCCTCGGTCTACCTGATCGGCAACCCGCAGCCATTCGTGGGACACATCTGGCTGCTCGGCGCGGTCATCGACCCGCAGAGCCGCCTCGGCGAGGTTCGCATCGCGCTGACGCCCAATCCCGCGCTGCGGCCGGGCGCATTCGCGCGCAGCCAGGTGACGCTCGCTAAGGCGCAGCGGCCGGTGCTGCCCCAGACGGCCGTCATGGCCGACAACGATGGGTCATACGTATATGTAGTGGGCCGCGATGGCCAGGTGCAGCGCCGCCCGGTCAGCGTGGGCAGTGTCACTCCCACCGGCGTCGTCATCACGCAGGGTTTGTCGGGACGGGAGCGTGTGGTATCGATGGACGGCGGCTTCCTGCACAGTGGCGAGAAGGTGACCGTCACGTCTGTGGGAGCGCCGCAGACATGAAGAACCTCTCCGCCTGGGCCATCCGGCACCCGGTATTGCCCATGGTGCTGTTCGCGGTGCTGCTGTTCGCGGGCACGGTGGCATTCATCAGACTCCCGGTCACGCTCAACCCGCCCATCCAGTACCCGATGGTGTCGGTGCACATCAGCCAGCCCGGCGCCGCCCCCGAGGAGGTCGAAACCCAGATCGTGCGCCGGGTCGAGGCCGCCGTCGCCAGCGTCAGCGACATCAACCACATCACCTCGGTCGCCCAGGAAGGCGGGGCGGAAACGGACATCGAATTCCGCATCGGCACGCCGATCGATCGCGCGGTGGCCGACGTGCGCAACGCAGTGAGCCAGGTGCAGGTCGACCTGCCGCAGGACATCGAGCCGCCGATCGTGCAGCAGATCAAGGTCGGTGGCGGCCCCGTCGTCTATTACGACGTGAGCTCTTCCGGCATGACGCCGCAGGCGGTGTCCTGGTTCATCGACAACACCATCACCAAGGGCCTGCTGAAGGTTCCGGGCGTGGCGCAGGTTTCGCGCTACGGCGGCGTCGATCGTCAGATCAACGTGGAGCTCGACCCGGCCCGCATGCAGGCGCTGGGCATCACGGCTTCGCAGGTCAACGATCAGCTGCGCGATCTCAACATCGACATGCCCGGCGGCCAGGCGGACCTGGGTGACGGCGAGCAGCTGATCCGCGTGCTGGGTGGCGCCGATACCGTGCGGCAGCTCGCCAACACGCAGATCGTGCTGCCGGGCGGGCGGTTCGCCAAGCTCGGCGACATCGCCAACGTGCGCGACGGCGCGGCCGAGATCCGCAGCTATGACTTCTACGACGGCCGCTCGGCCATCTCATTCGCGGTGTCCCAGGCGCCGAACGTCTCGGATGTCGCGGTGCTGCATGGGGTGCAGAAGGCGCTCGCCGCGATCCGCAAGCAGTATCCGGCCGTCAGGATCAACCAGACCTTCACGACCGTGACCTACACGGAGAGGAACTACCACTCCGCCATGAGCGCGCTCATCGAGGGCTCCATCCTCGCGGTGCTGATGGTGTGGCTGTTCCTGCGCGATGTGCGCGCCACGCTCATCTCGGCGCTCGCCATCCCGCTCGCGGCCATCCCGACCTTCCTGTTCATGCAATGGATCGGCTTCTCGCTCAACCAGGTGAGCCTGCTCGCGCTGTCGCTCGTCTCCGGTGTGCTGGTGGACGATGCCATCGTCGAGATCGAGAACATCGTGCGCCACAAGCGCATGGGCAAGACCGCCTTCCAGGCGGCGCTCGATGCCGCCGATCAGATCGGCCTGGCGGTCATCGCGACTTCGGCGACCATCATCGCCGTCTTCATGCCGGTGAGCTTCATGGGAGGCATCATCGGCCAGTACTTCAGGCAGTTCGGGCTCACGGTCGCCGCCGCCGTCTTCTTTTCGCTTCTCGTGGCGCGGCTGCTGACTCCGGTAATCGCCGCTTATGCGCTCAAGTCGGACCGCGGCCATGCCGAGGGCGGCGACGGGCCGATCATGTCCGGTTACCTCCGCCTGCTGCGCTGGTGCGTGCGCAATCGCTGGAAGACGATCATCAGCGGCACGCTGTTTTTCGCCGTGTCCATCGTCGGCCTGATGCTGATGCCGAAATCCTTCATTCCCGATTCGGATTCGAGCAACACCGCCCTGCACATCGAGCTGCCGCCCGGCGTGTCGCTCAACGACACGAGGACGGTCGCCGACGAGGTCTATCACATAATCGCGCGGCAGCCCGAAACGGCCAGCGTGGACGAGTCGGTCGGGGACAACGGCTCCCTGAATGTTGCCAATCTCTACATCACGCTGGTGCCGCACAACAAGCGCCACGTGAGCCAGCAGGACTGGCAGAACCGCATTCTCGACCTGTTGAAGGCGGTTCCCGACGCGCGGATGAATTTCGAGACCCAAAACGGCGATTCCGACGGTCACGCCATTACGGTCGACCTGACCGGCGACGACCTCGCGCTGCTTTCCCGTACGGCCCGCGGGATCATGGAACAGATGCGCTCGCTGCCGGGAATCGTCGACGTCGGCTCCGACGATGACCTGCCGCAACCCGAGATCCTGATCCACCCGCGATTCGATCTCGCGGCGCGGCTCGGCGTTACCGTGGCAAACATGAGCGACACCATTCGCATCGCGACGCTCGGCGACCTGGTGCAGAACGACGCCAAGTTCACCCTGCCCGATCGCCAGGTACCGATCCTCGTCAGCCTGCAGCGCTCAGCCCGTCAGGATCTCAACGCTCTGGAGAATCTGCCGGTGCCGACCTCGAGCGGCGGCACGGTGCCTCTGAAGGCCGTCGCCGACTTCAGCTTCGGCGAGGGGCCGACGACGGTCCACAGCTACGATCAGAGCCTTCGCGTCGCCATCGACGCCGACTTGAACGGCATCCAGCTCGGCACGGCGTTGAAAGAGATCTATGCCCTGCCGCTGCTGAAGCACCTGCCTCAGGGCGTGCGACTGGTCGAAACGGGCAACGCGCAACTGATGAGTGAGCTCTTCACCGACTTCGGCATCGCCATGATGACCGGCCTGCTCATGGTGTTCGCGGTTCTGGTGCTGCTCTTCGTGCGCGTGCTGCAGCCGCTCACCATCCTCTCCTCACTGCCGTTGTCCCTCGGCGGCGCCGTGCTCGCGCTGTGGCTGAGCCACAACCCGCTGTCTCTCGGAGTGATGATCGGCTTCCTGATGCTGATGGGCATCGTTGCAAAGAACGCCATCCTGCTGGTCGACTTCGCGATCGAGGAGATGCGCGCCGGCAAGGACCGGATGACGGCGCTCCTCGAGTCCGGTCACAAGCGCGCGCGCCCGATCGTCATGACCACGGTCGCGATGGTTGCGGGGATGTTGCCCGTGGCGGCTGCGATCGGCGACTCGTTCCGCGCCCCCATGGCGATCGCCGTGATCGGCGGTCTCATCACCTCCACCGCACTCACTCTGATCGTCGTACCGGCCGGCTTCACCGTGATCGACGACATCGAGCGCTGGATCGGCCCGCGGCTGAGCCGCGTGCTGATCGCGGAGCCGTCCATGCGGCAGCCTGAGTCGCCGCCCCAGGCAGTCGGTTGACTCCCGGCCGGCGATAGCCGAGAGTCGTTCGGATGAGCTCCCGCAAACCCGCGCCGGCACAGCCGGCCGCTCTCCTCGCCCGCATCAACGAGCTGGCGGCCGACATGCGCGCGGTGCGCCGCGATCTGCACCAGCATCCGGAGCTCGCCTATGGCGAGAAGCGGACCGCGGCGGTGGTCGCGAAGCTGCTGCGGGAGTGGGGCATCGAAGTGCACGAGGGAATCGGCAAGACCGGCGTGGTCGGTGTCATTGCCGGCGGCGACCTCGGCAGCAGGGCGATCGGCCTGCGCGCGGACATGGATGCGTTGCCGATCCAGGAGACTTCCGGCGCGCCGCACGCAAGCGTGCACGCGGGAGTTGCCCACAGCTGCGGGCACGACGGGCATACCGCGATGTTGCTTTGTGCCGCACGCTACCTGGCGGAGACCCGACGATTCAACGGCCGGGTGCACCTCCTCTTTCAACCGGCGGAGGAAGGCCTGGCCGGCGCCCGGGCCATGATCGAGGATGGCCTGTTCAAGAGGTTTCCCTGCGCGGAGGTCTACGGCCTGCACAACTGGCCGACACTGCCGGCGGGCACCATAGCGACCCGCGGCGGCCCCATCATGGGTGCCTCCGATCGCTTCACGATCAAAGTGCGCGGTGCGGGCGGCCACGCGGCCATGCCGCATCTGGCTGCGGATACCGTGCTCTGTGCGGCGCAGATCGTCACCGGCGCCCACACGCTGATCGCGCGCCGCATCGATCCGACGGCGACGGCGGTGCTGTCGATCACTCGCATTCAGGGAGGATCCTCACACAACGTGCTGCCGGCCGAGGTACAGCTTTACGGCACCGTCCGGACCTTCGATGCCGCGGTCCAGGACAAGCTCGAAGGCATCCTGCGCGAATGGGTGGAGCTCACCGCGAAGGCGGCTGGATGCAGCGCCGCCATCGAGTACAACCGCATCTATCCCGCAACCATCAACGATCCTGCGTGCGCCCAGTACGCTCTCGATGCGGCCAGCGCGCTCTTTGGTCAGGCGTTGCGGGTGGATTCGCCGGCGGCGACGGCGGAGGATTTCGCGTTCATGCTGCAGCAGGTGCCGGGTGCCTACATCTGGGTGGGCAGCCGCAAAGGCGACAGCAGCCCCTCGCTGCATCATCCCGCGTTCGATTTCAACGACGAGGCGCTGCCGGCGGGCGCCGCGCTGTTGGCGAGCTTGGCCGAGCGGCGCCTGGCCGCCTGAGCGCCGCCGTTACGTTGCGCGCGCCCGGCCGCAGTGCTCGGCTCAGTGCGAGTCGTGAGTGCTTCCGGGGAATAACCGGCAGTACACGCAATGCGGCGCGTCCGGCCCCGACTCGATCCACAGAGTGCGGACCCAGGGCGTCGCGCGCGGTGCGGCGGCAAACTCCCAGGACTGATCGTGCAGATCCCGCTCCAGCAACTCGTCCGGAGCGGAATAGCCGAGCAGCTCCGCCGCGCGGCGCACCTCGATATCACCACGCGGCAGCACCGTGATCGCGGCGGCGCCGTGCTCGATTCTCTCGGCCAGGCGATGGGCGTGCTGTGCCCCATCGTCATGCGCGAAGAGCGAGCGGAAGTAGCTTGCGAGCCGGTCGTGCAGGGAAAGGGCCGGGTCGCCCGCGGCACGGCCGCGCTCGCTGCTCGCAGTGAGCTCGATGCGATCGGTCGGGAAACCGTCACGGAACAGCGCCAGGCGGGCGCGCTCGGCCGTCTCGAAGTCATTGAACACCGCCAGCAGGACTGCGCTCATGTCTCTCCATCCTTACGGTGAACCGGAACCGGTGCAGGGAGTGCTTCGTCTCTACCGCATCTTACGCCCGCCCTCTCCGATGGGGGTAATGGGCACCCCGGGCGGGTAAAATGTCGACGGAACCTGAGCCGCCGGCCCGTGGTCGGACCCGGGCATGCTACCGCTCCATAGAGCAGAGTGAGGAAACCGACGATGACTGCTGGCTTGAGTCCCCTCGCCGCCAAGACTGCCCGCACGGGCAGCGCCGCCCACGCCGCCTTCCTGCGGTTGCGGGACTACCTGGGCAGCCAGATCATCGGGCAGGCGGCGCTGGTCGAGCGGCTGCTCATCGCGCTTCTCGCCGACGGCCATCTGCTCGTGGAGGGGCCGCCCGGCCTCGCCAAGACGCGCGCCGTGAAGGCGCTCGCCCACGCGCTCGATGCGGATTTCCAGCGCCTGCAATTCACGCCCGACCTGCTGCCCGCGGACCTGACAGGCTCGGACATCTACCGGCCGGAGGAAGGCGTCTTCCGCTTCCAGCGCGGGCCGCTCTTTCACAACCTCATACTGGCCGACGAGGTCAACCGCGCGCCCGCCAAGGTGCAATCGGCCCTGCTCGAGTCCATGGCCGAGAGGCAGATCAGCGTCGGGGCGGCTACCTACCCGCTGCCGCAGCTGTTCCTCGTGATGGCGACTCAGAACCCGATCGAGCAGGAAGGCACCTATCCGCTGCCGGAGGCGCAGCTCGATCGCTTCATGCTGCATACCCGCGTCGACTACCCCGATCGCGCCACCACCCTCGAGATCATGGCGCTGGCGCGGCGCGAGGCGATTAGCCAGCGCGAGCTGCCGCCGCCCGAGCATCGCGTCGCGCAGGAGACCGTGTTCGCGGCGCGCCGCGAGGTGCTCGGCCTCACGCTGTCGGAGCCGGTCGCCGACTACATCGCCGCGCTCGTGGATGCCACGCGGCGGCCGGAGCCTTACAGCGCGCAGCTGCGTGAATGGCTGCGCTGGGGCGCGAGCCCGCGCGCGGCGATCGCGATCGAGCGCGGCGCCCGGGCTCTCGCCTGGTTGGATGCGCGCGAGTTCGTGACACCGGAGGACGTGCAGGCCATCGCGCCCGATGCGTTCCGGCACCGTTTGTTGCTCGACTACACGGCGCAGGCGCGCGGCGTGTCGGCGCAGGCCTGCATCGAGGAGCTGTTGAGCCGGGTCCCGGCGCCATGATCGTTCCCGACCTCGAGGAGCTGTTGACGCTGCGCGGCGCAGCCCACGGCCTGTCGCTGCACGGCCGCAAGGGCACGCGCGCCATGCTGCTCGGCGCGCATACGAGCGGGCAGCGGGGACGGGGGTTGGAGTTTCAGGAAGTGCGCCCTTACGTCGCCGGCGATGATCCGCGCAACATCGACTGGCGGGTCACGGCACGGCGCGGGCGGCCCCATACCAAGCTGTTCCGCGAGGAGCGGGAGCGGCCCGTCTGGCTGCTCGTCGACCTGCAGCCGGGTATGTTCTTCGGCTCGCGGCTGCAGTTGAAGTCGGCCCTCGCGGCGCGGGCCGCGGCGCTGCTCGCCTGGGTCGCGGCGCTCGGCGGCGACCGCGTGGGCGCGGTGATCGCCCATGGCGCCGCGCGGACCCGGATCCTGCCGGCCCGTGGCCGCCAGACGGGGGTGTTGCCATTGCTGGACGCACTGCTGCAGTCGCAACCGCGGGCCCCGGGGCAACCCGCGCCGCTCGCGCTGGAAGAGGGGCTGCGCGCGCTGCTGCCGCTGGCACGCCCCGGCAGCCAGATTCTCGCCATCAGCGACTTCGCCGGCCTGCGGGAGGAAGCCGGCAGCCTCTGGACGGCGCTCGCCGCGCATACGGACCTGCGGCTCTTCTGGGTCACCGACCCGCTGGAGGCGGAGGGATTGCCGAATGGGCGCTTCCTCGCCGGCCTGCCGGGGCGCTTGCGTATCCTGGAGGGCGCGCGCGTACGCGACCGCTGGCGGCAGGCCTGGCGGGAGCGTGAAGCCCGCATCGCCGCTCTGTCGCAGAGCACCGCGGCTCCGGTCGTGAGACTCGACACGCACGAGCCGGTCGAGCGTGTCTTGCGGCCGCTGCTGCGGGCCCGGCTGTCGGCGGCATGACACCGAGCTGGACTTCGCAACTTGCCGGCGCCCATGCGCCGCCGCCACCGGGCTGGTGGCCGCCCGCCCCGGGCTGGTGGGTGCTCGCCGCGCTGCTGGTCGCTGCCGCGGCGGCCGGTGTGTGGTGGTGGCGCGATCCGTATCACAGGAGCCGGCGCGCGGCACTGCGCGAGCTGCGCGCGATCCGCGCCGCGGACTCCGATCCCGTCGCGAGCGCGCGCGCTATCGAGAGCCTGTTGCGCCGCTTCGCCCTGGCAGTGTTCGGCAGCGCGCGGGTCGCCCGCCTGACCGGCGATGCCTGGCTGGCATTCGTCGCCGCTCAGGGTGGCACCCCGCTCGCGGGAGAGTCGGGACGATCGCTGCTCGCCGCCGCCTTCGGCGGCCGCGTGCGCGACGAGCGCGAGTGTTGGATCTCGGGCGCGGACGCATTCGTGCGCGGCGCGCGCCGCCAGGGCCGGGCATCGCGCCCGGAGCAGCGCTGATGTTCCACCTTGCCTGGCCGTGGATGGCGCTGCTGCTGCCGCTGCCCTGGATCCTGCTCAGGACGCGCCGCGCCGCGGAGCCGGGCGGCTCGGCGCTGTACCTGCCCTTCGCGGCAGCGGTCGCCGCGCCCACCGCGACTGCGACGCTGCCGCGCGCCCTGCTGGCGGCGTTGGCCGCGATCTGGGGGCTGCTCGTGCTGGCCGGCATGCGCCCGCAATGGCTGGGCGAGCCGCTGCCGGTGCCCACCAACGGCCGCCAGATCATGTTGGCGATCGACTGCTCTGGCTCCATGGCCTCCCAGGACATGGGAGGCGTGAGCCGCCTGGAAATCGTGCAAGTCGTCGCCGGGCACTTCATCGACCGGCGGCAGGGCGATCAGATCGGTCTGATTCTCTTCGGCAGCCGTCCTTATCTGCAGGCGCCGCTGACGACGGACATCCCGACCGTGCACCAGTTTCTGGACGAGGCCGTGGTCGGGGTCGCCGGCCCGCAGACGGCGATCGGCGATGCCATCGGACTTGCGATCAAGGAGCTGCGCCAGCGTGAGCTCACGAGCGGCATCCCCATGCACAAGTCGGTGCTCATTCTGCTCACGGACGGCGGTAACGACGCCGGCGTGATACCGCCGCTCGAAGCGGCGAGGCTCGCGGCCCAGACGGGCCTGCGCATCTTCACGATTGGTGTCGGCGCCGCCGAGGAGCAGTCTCTGTTCGGCCTCGCCACCGGCAACACCGACCTCGATGTCGGCCTGCTGCAGAAGATCGCCGGCATCACGGGCGGCGAGTATTTCCGCGCCACCAACCCGCAGGCGCTGCAAGCGGTCTACCGCAGGATCAACCAGCTCGAGCCGACCGCGGGCAACAAACAGTGGCTGCGGCCCGCGGCGGAATGGTTCACCTGGCCGCTGGCGCTCGCCCTGCTGCTCAGCGTACCCGCCGCCTGGCTGATGGCGGAGCGGCTGTGATGCGATGAGCCCATTCCACTTTCTCCATCCTTACTGGCTCCTGGCCCTGCCGCCGCTGCTCGCGCTCGCCGTCTGGCTGGCGCACCGCCGCGGACGCGACGGCGCGTGGACGCGGCTGCTCGACGGCGAGTTGCTGTCGCTGTTGCGGCTGAGCGAAGGCGGCGTGGGGCGCTCGCCCTGGCCCCTCATCGGCTTCATCTGGGCACTGGCGGTCGTGGCCCTCGCCGGACCAACCTGGCAGCGCCAGATCACGCCCGCCTATCGCGCGCCCGCCGCCTGGATCGTGGCACTCGACGTATCGCCCTCCATGGATGCCGGGGATGTTCCGCCCAGCCGGATCGCGCGGGCGCGCTTGGGTATAGACGATCTGCTGTCAGCGGCACACGATGCGCGCGTGGGACTCGTCGCATTCGCCGGCGAGGCCTACACGGTCGCGCCGCTGACCAGTGATGTCGCCACCGTCCGCAATCTCGCGCTGCCATTGGCTCCGGACCTGATGCCGGAAGCCGGCGACCGCCTCGCGCCCGCGTTGGAGGAGGCTGCGCGTCTGCTGCATGCGTCACCTGGAAGAGATCGCCAGGTCGTCGTGCTGACCGACGGCTTCAGCGATCCGGCGCGCGCCCTGCTCGCGGCTGCGCGATTGCACCGTCAGGGAATAGCAGTCAATTTGATCGGTGTGGGCACAGCCGGCGGCGCACCCCAGCCTGACGGCAACGGCGGATTCGTGCGCAACGCGCACGGTCAGGTCGTCCTGACGCGCCTCGACACCGATCTCCTGCAGCGGGTCGCGACGGCCGGCGGCGGGCGATTCGTGCCCCTGAACGCGCTGCCGGCGCTGGTCGCGCACCTGCAGGCCGCCGGATCGCGCGAGATGAGCTCGGGCATGGCCGCGCCGCACGTGCGGCTCGCGAGTTGGCTCAACGACGGCGTGTGGCTGCTGCCGGCGCTGCTCCTCCTGGCCGCGCTCGTCGCGCGCCGAGGTTGGGTATGAAGGCCTCCAGGCTTGCCCTGCTGGCGTCGAGCCAACTTTGCTGCGCGCTGCTCGCGAGCGGCACGGCGCGCGCGCTGGATGCGCGGACCGCGTGGTCCGATGTCTGGCGCACGCCGGACCAGCAAGGCCAGGCCCTGCTCGACGCCGGCCAACCCGCTCGAGCGGCAGAGCGCTTCCATGATCCGCGGCGCCGCGCCTACGCGGACCTCGAGGCTGGCCGCTACCAGGACGCTGCGAAGCTGCTGTCTGCCTTCACGGATACCCGGTCCGAATACAACCGCGGCAATGCGCTCGCCGAGGTCGGACAGCTGCAAGCCGCGCTGGCGTCGTACGATGCCGCGTTGCAACAGACTCCGGCGGACAAGGACATTCGCCACAACCGCGACCTGGTGGCGCGGGCGCTGCAGCAACAGTCGTCCCAGTCGTCGTCTCGTAATGGGCGGCAGGGCGGTCACGGCACAGGCTCATCGGGGCAGCGGCAGCAGCAGGCCGGCGCCGGGCAGCGGAGCGGTTCGGGATCACAGCAATCGGGCGGCCCCGGCGCGCAGTCCGCCCGCGGCGGCCAGGCGGCCTCCAACGGGTCTCGCAACGGGGGCAATCAGGCGGGCAATTCCGGCCAGCCCGGGGGCGGCGGCATTCACTCGGGTGCCGGTGGACCGCAGGCGGCGGGTGCCTCAGGCTCCGGCAATTCCAAAGAAGCACCGGGCCAGGCGCAACGGGACGCCGCAGTTGCGGCTGCCTTCGCGCGTGAGCGGCAGCAAAGAGGCGCGGGCGGCAACATGAGCCAGTCGCAAGGCGCGCAGCGCAACGGCACATCCGCCCTTTCCCCAGGAACACAGACTCCCAAGCAGCAGCCCGAGAGCGAGCGCCAGCTGGCGCTCGACCAGTGGCTGCGGCAGATCCCGGACAGTCCCGCCGGCCTGCTGCAGCGCAAGTTTCTCATCGAGCACATGATGAGGCAGCAGGAAAGCGACGAGCCGCAGGGAGGCAGTCAGTGAGAGGGCGCTGTGCCGGAATGCTGCTGCTCATCGGCTGTGCGACAGCAACGCAGGCGTTTGCGAACATCAGCGCCTCGCTCGATACGTCTCAGATGGCCGCCGGCGATACCGTGCAGTTGACTTTGGAGCACGACGGCCGGACCAGCGGTCAGCCGGACGTCGCTCCGCTGGAGCAGGACTTCGACATCCTCGGCACCAGCAGCAGCACCAGCATCGAGCTCGTCAACGGCAGCACCTCCGAGAAGACGGAGGTCGTCCTGACACTGGCTCCGAAGACCACCGGTCAGCTGACGATACCCGCGCTCTGGTGGGATGGCGAGCAGACCCGACCGCTCTCACTCAGTGTCACCGGCGCGGGCGGCACTGGGCAGTCCGACGCACCCGGCGCGGCATCGGCGGCGAAGGTATTCGTGGAGGCCACCGCAACTCCGGAGCAGCCCTACGTTGAAGCCGCCGTGCATCTGACTGTACGGCTCTTCACGGCAGAAACGCTGTACCACGCCGACCTCGAGTTGCCCGAGAGCAGCGATTTCGTCGTCAAACAGGTCGGCTCGGATGCGGACAGCGACGCGCAGCGCGACGGCCGGACCTATCAGGTCGTCACCCGGCAGTATCTGCTCTTTCCGTTGCACAGCGGCAAGCTCACCGTCCAGGGCCCGGTGCTCGACGCGGAGGTGGCCGTCAGCCAGCCTCAATCGCCCTTCGGTAACGGCCCTTTTGGCGGCTTCTTCGGCGGGTCTTCGTTCGGAATGCTGCGAACGGTCCGTCCGGTTCGGCTGCACGGCAATCCGGTCGTGCTGTCGGTGCGCCCGCGCCCCGCGGGCGCGGTCGGCAGCTATTGGCTGCCGGCCCATGACGTCACGCTGAGCGCCGCCTGGAATCCGGCGCAGCTGAGCGCGCACGCGGGCGATCCGGTGACCCTGGATCTCGATCTGCAGGCGACCGGGCTCACCGCGGCGCAACTCCCCGATCTGTCGTCGCTGTTGGGCGTGCCCTCCGGGCTCAAGGCCTATCCGGACCAGCCGAAACTCATCGACTCCAACCAGAACGGGCAGCTGGTCGGCAGCCGGGATCAGACGATTGCCCTGATGGCCGACTCGCCTGGTCATTACACGATACCGGCACTCACCGTCTCCTGGTGGGACACGGAGACCAACCGCCCGCGCACGGCGACGTTGCCGGCGCGCACATTGATGATTCTGCCGGCACCCCCCAGCACAGTGCCCGACAACGCAGCGTCCGCCGCCTCGGCTCCGCCCACGCGGGCCGCACAGCCGGCACCAGCCGTGACTGCTTCCCCACATGTCCCTTCCCCACGTACCCCGTCGCCGGCCGCCGCGCAGAGACCGACGCCAGCGGCCTCACCCACCGCATGGGAGTGGCTCAGTGTTGGACTCGCCAGCGCGTGGCTCCTGACGCTGGGCGCGTGGCTCTGGTCTCGCCGCTCACGGTCCGCGCGGCGCGTCCCCCGCAGCAAGACCAAACGTGGCCAGACAACGCCAACGCCGCCCAATCCACAGCGAACGCCGGCAGACGCCTCCAAAGAGCGCGCCGCGTTTCGTTCAGCCTGTGAGGCAAACGATGCCGCTGCGGCCAGAACCCATCTGCTCGCCTGGGCTGGAGCTCTCTGGGGCACGACTCCGGCCGGTATCAATGCCGTAGCCGCAAAAATCGGTGACTCCGCTGTTGCCGAGCTGCTGCGCGACCTCGACCGCGCCTGCTATGCCGGCGGCATGTGGCAAGGCCACCCACTTACCGCCGCGCTCACCGAGCTGCCCGCACCCATCAAGGCGGCGCAACAGCGCGACGGACTGGCACCGCTCTACCCCTGAGCCCGTGATCCGAACCCGCCGCCGCCGGGCGTCTCGATGATGAACACATCGCCCGCCACCATCTCCACGACCTGAGTGGCCGCGAGCACCTCGACCGTTCCCGACACCCGCCGCACCTCATTCCTGCCGAGCCGAGCCGCCTCACCTCCCTGCAGCCCGAAGGGTGGCACGCGGCGACGGTTCGAGAGAATCGCCGCAGTCATCGGTGTTCTGAAGCGGATGTGACGGATTACGCCGTCGCCGCCGTGGTGGCGGCCCCTGCCCCCCGAGCTCCTGCGGATCTCGAACCGCTCCAGCAGCACCGGGAAGCGCCACTCCAGTACCTCGGGGTCGGTCATCAGGCTGTTGGTGGCATGAGTATGGACCGCATCCGTCCCGTCGAAATCGGGGCCCGCACCGGAGCCGCCGCAGATGGTCTCGTAGTACTGGTGCTCGCCGTCGCCGAAGGTGAAATTGTTCATCGTGCCCTGAGCCGCCGCAAGGACACCCAGAGCCCCGTAGAGCGCATCGATGATGGTCTGGCTGGTCTCCACATTGCCGGCCACGACGGCGGCCGGATAGCGCGGCCGCAGCATGCAGCCTTCCGGGATCACGATCTCGAGCGGCAGCAGGCAGCCGTCGTTCATCGGGATGTCGTCATCGACGAGAGTGCGGAAGACATAAAGGACCGCCGCGCGGCAAATGGCCGGCGGCGCGTTGAAGTTGTTGGGCCGCTGCGGGCTCGTGCCGTTGAAATCGATCCGCGCGCGCCGGGCTGCGCGATCGATGGTGATTCCGGCCCGGATCACGGAGCCGTCATCCATCTCGTACGCGAACTCTCCGTCGTGCAAGACGTCGAGCACCCGGCGAACGGCCTCCGCCGCGTGATCCTGCACGTGCCGCATGTAGGCATTCACCACCGGCAGCCCGAACTGGCGGACCATCCGCCGCAGCTCCTCCGCTCCCTTGGCGCACGCCGCAACCTGGGCCTTGAGATCGGCAATGTTCTGGTCGGGATTGCGCGACGGATACTGTCCGCTGCGAAGCAGCGCCAGCGTCTCGTCCTCACGAAAGCGGCCGGCATCGACCAACAGGAAGTCATCGATCAGCACACCCTCCTCCGTGATCGTGCGGCTGCCGGGCGGCATCGAGCCCGGCGTGATGCCGCCGATGTCGGCGTGGTGCCCGCGGGAGGCGACGAAGAAGAGCGGCTCCGTCGCGACAGTGGACGCGGCTCCGCTGTCGAAGACAGGCATGATGACGGTAATGTCCGGAAGGTGCGTGCCGCCGTTGTAAGGGGCATTGAGGGCGTAGACGTCTCCCGGAAGCATTCCACGGCCGTCCACCGCGCGTTGCCGCGCCGCGATGATGACCTTGACGCTCTCGCCCATCGAGCCCAGGTGAATGGGCATGTGCGGAGCATTGGCGATCAAAGCGCCGCTCAGGTCGAAGACGGCGCAGGAGTAATCCAACCGCTCCTTGATGTTGACCGAGCGCGACGTGCTCTGCAGCGCGACGCCCATCTGCTCGGCGATCGACATGTACAGATTGCCGAACACCTCCAGCATGACGGGATCGGCAGCGGTTCCGATCGCCGCGCGCCGTGGCAGCGCCGCGACGCGCTCCAGCACCAGGTTCCGCAGGTTGTCGACGGTAGCGCGCCAGCCGGGCTCCACGACGGTGGTTGCCGACGCCTCGATGATGATCGCCGGCCCTTCGATCGCCTGCCCGAAGAGCAGGTCGTCACGGGAGTAGATCGGCGTCGCGACCGGGGAGTCGCCGAACCAGATCTCTCGCTTCGCGTGCACCCGCGGCGGCGATGTGCCACTGGCCTTCCCTGGCGGCAGGCCCGTTTCCCAGTCCCCTGTCGTCTCGCAAATGCGGGTCGGGGGCCCGCGCATCCTGCGCGGGGGCTCGTCGGTTACTCCGCCCGTCCTGGGCTCCGCCCCTGCGGGGCCGTCAAGCGCTGACGCGCTTGCCGTCGCAGATCGCTCCATGCGATCTGCTCGCGACTCGCCCGCGCCGACGACTTCGACGGACACGGCCTCGACGATCAACGTTGCCCCGGGCACGTCGAAGCCGAATCGTGCACGGTGTGCGGCCGCGAACGCCTCCGCGGCAACACGCGTCTCACCAAAGGGAATCACCAGCGCCAGGTCCGTGCCCTTGTACTTCAGGTGCAGATGCCGCAGGACGGTGATATTGCCCGCGGCCATACCCTGCGCGGTCATCTCCGCCACACCTTGGCGCTCGAGCTGCTCGAGCATGCGCTGCAATTCCGGCCGCAGCATATCGCTGAGTGGCGCCTCGACCGCCTTTTGCTTGAGGACGCGCAGGTCGGCGAGCCCCATGCCGTATGCCGACAGCACACCGGCCAGTGGGTGGATGAGGATCCGGCGCATGCCGAGGGCGTCCGCCACCAGGCAGGCATGCTGTCCGCCCGCGCCGCCAAAGCAGGCCAGCGTATACGCCGTGACGTCGTGACCGCGCTGGATGGAGATCTGCTTGATCGCATTCGCCATGTTAGCGACCGCGATGCGCAGGAATCCGTGCGCCAGCTCCTGCGGCGATCTGCGCGCACTCGCGGCTCGCGCGACCTCCTCCGCCATTGCGCCGAAGCGAGCGGCCACCGCGTCGACATCGATCGGGGCGTCGCCGCTCGGTCCGAAGACGCGCGGAAAGAAGTCGGCCTGCAGACGCCCCAACATGACGTTGCAGTCCGTGACGGTCAACGGTCCTCCGCGGCGATAGCATGCCGGACCAGGAACGGCCCCCGCGGACTCCGGGCCGACGCGTAGCCGGATGCCATCGAACCGACAAAGCGAGCCGCCGCCCGCGGCGACCGTATGGATGTGCATCATCGGCGCGCGAATCCGCACGCCTGCGACGACAGTCTCGAAGGTGCGCTCGAGCTCACCGTCATAATGCGATACATCGGTCGACGTTCCGCCCATGTCGAATCCGATGACGCGCTCCGCGCCGGCCTCCGTGGCTGTGCGCACCATGCCGACGATGCCTCCGGCAGGTCCGGAGAGAATCGCGTCCTTGCCGTGGAACCTGCGCGCCTCCACCAGGCCGCCGTTGGACTGCATGAACAGCAGCTGCACACCCTCTCCCAGCTCACCGGCCACCTGATCCACGTATTTGCGCAGCACCGGGGAGAGATATGCGTCGACCACGGTCGTGTCACCGCGGCCCACGAGCTTGATGAGGGGGCTGACCTCGTGACTCACCGACACCTGAGTGAAGCCGATCTCGCGGGCGAGCTGCGCAAAAGCGCGCTCGTGCCGCGGGAAGCGATATCCGTGCATGAAGACGATCGCGATCGCGCGGATGCCATCGTCGAATGCCCGTACCAGCTCGCCGCGCGCCCCGTCCAGGTCGATGGCGGTCAGCACCTCACCCTGGGCGCTCAGGCGCTCTTGCACTTCGAGCACGCGCTCGTACAGCAGCTCCGGCAGCACGATCCGGCGGTCGAACAGTTTCGGCCGATTCTGATAGCCGATCCGCAATGCGTCGCGGAATCCGGCGGTGATGGCGAGCAGCGTACGAACGCCGCGGCGCTCCAACAGCGCGTTGGTGGCGACGGTCGTGCCCATCTTCACCGCCGCAATCGCACCCAACGGAATCGGCGCACCTGCGTCCAGGCCGAGGACGCGGCGGATACCTTCGACGGCCGCATCCGCATACTGACCCGGATTCTCGGACAACAGCTTCTGCGTGCTCAGGCTGCCGTCGGGCGCCCGCGCGACGATATCCGTGAAAGTGCCGCCGCGATCGATCCAGAACTGCCAGCCGCTGCTCATTTTCCCGTCACATCGCCTTTCGTCACATCGCGCTGCCGCCGAACGATTCGGCCTGCCGCCTGCACCGCCGCGAGCTTGCCCATCGGGAAGCCGGGCAAGGTCACGGATTTTGACCTTCCACGGCGCATCCAGCGCGATTCCCGCGGCCGTGGCAAACGCCGGCTCGATGAGAAAGCAGAAGCGCTGCGATTACCAGTCTCGTGCTCATGATGGGCCGCCCTAATTCGCCGCCGTCGTGCCTGACGTCCCGCGGACCGCGCCACTGCGCTGATCCTGTATCCACCGCTCGATGACCTGATCGAGCACCGTGAGCGGCAGGGCGCCGTGCCGCAGCACCGCGGCGTGGAAGTCCTTGACGTCGAATCGCGTGCCCAGCGCGCCTTCCGCCTGCTTGCGCAGCCGCTGGATGTCGATCTCGCCGATCATGTAGGAAAGCGACTGGCCCGGCCAGGCGATGTAGCGGTCGACCTCGGTGTCGATGTTCTGCTCGGCCAGCGCGCTGTTGTCCTCGAAGTAGCTCACGGCCTGCGCGCGCGTCCATCCCTCGGAGTGAATGCCCGTGTCGACGACGAGCCGCACTGCGCGCCACATCTGGAAGTCCAGATATCCGAACTTCGCATAGGGATCGCCATAGAGGCCCATCTGATCGCAGAGCGTCTCCGTATAGAGTGCCCAGCCCTCGCCGAAGGAGCTGTAATAGTCGAAGCGGCGGAAGTCCGGCAGACCCGTCAGCTCCATCTCGATCGGAATCTGCAGCTGGTGGCCGGGACGGCCCTCGTGGCAGGTGAGCACCTGGATCTCATACTTCGGCCGGCTTTCCGGCTTGTAGAGGTTGACGGACATGTAACCGGCAACGCTGCCGTCGCCGGCGGGCGGATCCGAGTAGGCGGGATAGGTGTCAGGAGCGAGCGATGCGGGGATCGGACGGATGCCGTAAGGGACTCGCGGCAGGATCCAGACCGGGAACTCGTTCACCAGCAGCGGATCCACGCGCTTGGCGGCGTTGCGGTAGGCTTCGAGCAGCTGCTGCGGGTCCTTGTAGTAGAAGCGGGGATCGGTGCGCAGGTAGTGCACGAAGTCCTTGTAGCTGCCCTTGAAGCCGACCTGCCTGAAGACCTGCTCCATCTGCGCGTGGATCTGCGCGACCTTGCGCAGCCCCATGGCGTGTATCTGCGCGGGCGTCAGGTCCGTGGTGGTGTATTCCTTCACCTGGAACGCGTAGTAGGCCTTGCCGTTGGGCAGCGCCTCCGCGGCGATGCTGCTGCGGCAATGCGGCAGGTAGTCGTGGTCGAAGTACTGCTCGAACGCGCGGTACGCGGGCGTGACCTCGCCGGCGATCGCCGCTTTTGCTGCGGCGCGCAGCCGCGCCTGCTCGGCCGCCGGGACGATGTCCGGCATCTTCTTGAACGGCTCATAGAACGGGCTCGCGGCCGGATCGGCCACGACGTAGGCGGTGATCTGGTGCGGAACGCGCTTCATCACTACCTGCGGCTCCGTCATGCCCTCCACGACGCCCCGCTTCAGCAGCGCGATCGTCTCGTCCATGTAGGGCTTGAAAGTCTGCAGCCGCTGGACGAAGTTGCGGTAGTCGGCCTCGTTCTCGAAGCGCAGCGACTGCGTCAGCGTCCGCAGGGTCTGGATACCGCTCAGCTCATTGACAGGCATCAGCGGGTCCTTGAGCCCGTAATCCTCCACTCGCATCTGATAGCGGTACTTGAAGAGGTCGTAGCTGATCCGGTCCTCGCCGGTGAGCTTGCTCGGGTCGATGGCCCCGAGGTCTTTCAGCGTCTGGATGTCTTCCTGCTGCTTGCGGGCAACCGCGGCGAGGCTCACATCCGGCCAGCGGCCGTCATACTGGTGGAAGCCGTCCGCCGAAGCCTCGAGCGGGTCTTCGCGCATCTCCCGCTGCCACGCGGATTTCATCATATTGTGGAGAGCGGCCGCCGCGGGGCTCGCGGGCGTCGCAGCGGTGGCCGCGACGGCGTTTGCCGGGAGACCCGCCGCGCCGGCGGCCACGAATACGGTGCAAACAAGGGTGGCTCGCGTGGTTCGGATCATCGCCGGCTCCATCGATCTGCCGCGACTCGCGGCATGCAGCCGATGAACCTAGCACGAAGCGTCGCGGCGCAGGCTTCCTCCGTCGCCCGCGCATCTCGGCTGGGCGCGCGCTCAGGCCCGCGCCTTCTCCGGCAGCGCCACGCTGAGCTCGAGCACCTCGTGACCCTCGTCCTGCCCGAGATTGATCTGGACCGCGTCCGGATCGACGTTGAGGTATTTCTGGATTACCTGCAGGATCTCCCGCCGCAGCAGCGGCAGGTAATCCGGGCCGCCGCGCGCGCTGCGCTCCTGTGCGACGATGATGCGCAGCCGCTCCTTGGCGACGCTGGCCGAGGAGGGCGTCCTGCGAAACAGAGCAAGCAGGCCCACGTCAACCTCCGAACATGCGGGCGAAGAAGCCCCTCTTCGGCTCCTCGAGGAACCGCAGCGGCAGAGTCTCACCGAGCAGGCGCGCCACCGCATCGTCGTAAGCGAGCGAGGCATCGCTCTCGTCGTTGAGAATCACGGGAACGCCGGCGTTGGATGCCGCGAGGACATCCGGAGACTCCGGCACCACACCTATCACATCCAGCCCCAGGATCTCTTTCACGTCATCCACGCTCATCATCTCTCCGCTCGCGACCCGCTTTGGGTTGTATCGCGTCAGCAGAAGATGTTCCTTCACGCCGCCGTTACCCTTCTCTGCGCGCTGGGTCTTGCTGGCGAGAAGGCCCAGGATGCGGTCGGAGTCGCGGACCGAGGAGACTTCGGGATTCACGACCACCACAGCGCGATCGGCGTAGTACATCGCGAGGTGCGCGCCCTTCTCGATACCGGCCGGAGAGTCGCATACGATGTAGTCGAACCCGTCCGCGATCAGGTCATCGAGCACCTTCCTCACGCCCTCGGGGGTCAGCGCATCCTTGTCGCGCGTCTGCGAGGCGGCAAGCACGTGCAGGGTCTCGAAGCGTTTGTCCTTGATGAGCGCCTGCTTGAGCGTGCAGTCGCCCTGGATGACGTTCACGAAGTCGTACACGACCCGGCGCTCGCAGCCCATGATGAGGTCGAGGTTGCGCAATCCGATGTCGAAGTCGATCACCACCACGCGCTTGCCGCGGCGAGCGAGGCCGCACGCCACACTGGCCGAGGTGGTCGTCTTGCCGACGCCGCCCTTCCCCGAAGTCACCACTATGATCTCAGTCAATCTCGTCTCCTCATCTACTGGCTGCGCCCGACCCCCCCGGCAAAGACGGACTTTGCCGGCTCAATGACTCGCTGTTGAATGGCGCCAGTCGACGGGCCGACATTTCAACCGCTAATTGGGGCGAAACGCAAATCGTCGCCATCCAGCCACGCCTGCACCGGCTTGCCCGCGAGCTCTGGCGGCAAAGTCTCGAATACCCGGAACACCCCCGCGACGGACACCAGCTCGGCGCGGAATTCCTGACAGAACACCCGCGCGGTGGTCTCGCCGCGCGCTCCGGCCACGGCACGCCCGCGTAACGAGCCGTAGACGTGCACGCACCCGTCCGCGATCACTTCCGCCCCGGCGCCGACCGTGGCCGTGACCACGAGGTCGCGGCCGCGCGCATACAGGCGTTGCCCGGAGCGCACCGGCTGATGTTGCATCAGCGCCGGCAGGCCCGTCTCGGGCCGCTCCGCCGCCTGGACGACGGGCGCCGACTGGGCTTGCGCGCGGAAGGAGGCCAGCACGGGCAGCTCGAGCGTCGATGACAACGACTCCATCGCAGCGGACTCGCCGACCAGCCCCACCGGCAGCATGCCTGCGCGGCGCACGGCGTCCATCACGGCGCGCATCTCCTCAACCTGCGGCTCTCTGCCGAGCACGGTCAGATCGAGACACACTCCGGTGCGCTTGAAGAAAAGCGGCGCGCTGGCCACGCGGCCGGTCAGCTCATCGAGGATAGCGCCCGGCTCGGTCGAGCGGATGCGCACCTGGATGAGACCCACTTGCCCAAACCGAATATCGATGGCCGGCGCTGGTGCGGCGGCGGCATCCACAGGCTTCGTCATCATTGGTATTGACGATCCGTCAGAACGCTCTGCTTGATCTGTACTGCGCACGCATCCGGCAAAGCAGCGCCCCGCGCGTGCAGCGCGCCGAGTGCTCTACGGGATGGACGCGCAGTGTACCGGCTTACTTTCGCCGCCGCACGCCTCTGACAGGCTCCGCTTGCAGCGGATTCTCCGGCCAGTAGTGCCTGGGATAACGCCCCCGCAAATCCTTGCGTACTTCCGCGTATGCCCCCCGCCAGAAGCTCGCCAGATCGCGCGTCACCTGCACCGGCCGCTGCGCCGGCGAGAGCAGCTCGAAGGTGATGGGCACCCGGCCGCCGCCGACCCGCGGCGTCGCCTCGAGGCCGAAGACCTCCTGCAGGCGCACTGCGACCGCGGGCGCGCGGTCCCCGAGGTAATCGATGCGCACCCGCGAGCCGGACGGCACCGCGAGGTGGCTCGGCGCCAGGGCATCGAGCTCGCGCCGCTCATCCCAACTCAGCCGCGAGAGCAGCGCATCGAGCAGGGGAATGCGCGCGAGATGCGCGCGGCGGGTGACTCCGTCGAGCCACGGCGCGAGCCAGCCGTCGAGTGCAGCACCAAGCGCCGCGTCGGCAAGGTCCGGCCATCTCTCGAAGCCGCCGCCCAGTCCGCGCACGAAAGCGACGCGAGCCTGCAGGTCGCGCGCCTCCCGGCTCCAGGGAAGGGAGTCGATGCCGAGCTGGCGGATGCCCTCCAGCATGGCGGCGCGCGCTTCCTCGCGCGGCACCTCGGGCAGGGCGCTCTCTTCGAGCACCAGGCCGTCCAGCCGCAGCACGCGCCGGCCGAGCACCGCCTCTTCGCGGGCGTTCCACGCGACCGAATCGGCGCGCTCGAGACGGGAGGCCAGCAGCTCTTCGATATCGTTCCGGCTCAGCGGCGCGGCGAGGCGGATGCGCGCATCCCGCTCGCGGTCATCGAGATCCACCGCGACGATGAGCTCCTGGCGCGAGAGGCTCTGCGGCTCGGCGAAGTGCGCGCCGCGGCCGTTGGTCAGAGTGAAGCGCCCCTCGCCGCCCGCACGCTGGCGTCCTATGCGGTCCGGAAACGCCAGCGCGAGCAAGCCTCCCACCGAGGCGGCGCGCGTCGGCTCACTCGCATGAGAGTCCGCTGGCGCACTTAGCTGCCGCAGGAGCTCACGCGCAGCGCGCCGCGCTCTCTGCAGGGCCGGGCGATCGATGCCGCCGAGGTCGCTCTCCCCGCGCAGGGCCTCGATGCGGCCGCGAACATCCGCGTCGCGGGCGCCTGCGGTCCCGCGCAGGAGGTCCCGCTCCGATAGCAGTGCCGCCAGATCCGCCGCCAGCGGCAGCGAGCCCGCCTGCCTCGCCCGCAGCAGCATGTGCGCCAGCCGCGGATGTACGCCGAGCCGCGCCATCTCGCGGCCGTGCGGTGTAATGCGTCCGCCGGCGTCCAGAGCGCCCAAGCGCCCGAGCAGGTCGCGCGCGCTCGCCAGCATTGCGGCCGGCGGCGGATCGAGCCACTTGAGCGCGGCGGCGTCGCGCGCCCCCCAGCTGGCAAGCTCGAGTGCCAGCGGCGTCAGATCGGCCTCGACGATCTCCGCGGGACTGAACGGAGCGAGACTCCGCTGCGCACCCTCGCTCCAGGCGCGGTAGCACACCCCCGACTCCACCCGCCCCGCTCTGCCCTGTCTCTGCTCCGCGGAAGCGCGCGAGATGCGCTCGGTCTCGAGACGGCTCATGCCCGTCGCGGGATCGAAGCGCAAGCGGCGGACGAGCCCCGAGTCCACGACCACCCGTACCCCCGGAATCGTCAGGCTGGTCTCGGCAATGTTGGTGGCGAGCACGACTCGGCGCGACGACGCTCGCGCAGGCGTGAGCGCGGCATCCTGCTCATCACTCGACAACTCCCCGTAGAGCGGCAGGATCTGCACCCGCCCGATGCCCTCGAGCAAAGCACGCACGCGATGAATCTCCCGCGCACCTGGAAGAAAAACGAGCACGTCGCCGAGCTCCTCCTCCAGAGCCCGGCGCACGATTCTCGCCGTGAGCGTTTCCGGAGTGTCCTCCGTGCCGCGCGCCCTGCCTGTCTCCGGCAGCGGCGGCAGCCCCTTGCCGGCATAGCGGGTCTCCACCGGGAAGGACCTGCCGTGCGCGGCGACCACGGGCGCATCTCCCAACAGTCGCGACACGGCGGCGCCCTCCAGCGTCGCCGACATGACGAGGATCTTGAGGTCCGGCGTCACGCTCTCGCGCGCATCGAGTACGAGAGCCAGCCCCAGATCCGCCTGCAGACTCCTCTCGTGATACTCGTCGAAGAGGACCGCCGCGACGCCCTCGAGCGCCGGATCGGTCTGCAGCATCCGTGTGAGCACTCCTTCCGTCACGACCTCGATGCGCGTATCCCGCGAGACCCGCGTATCGAGGCGCATGCGATAGCCGACGGTGCCCCCAACCCCCTCGGTCAACGTCTGCGCCATGCGCAGCGCCACCGCCCGTGCGGCCAGCCGGCGCGGCTCCAGCATCAGAATGCGCTTGGCCGCCGCCCATGGCTCATCGAGCAACACCAGCGGCACGACGGTGCTCTTGCCCGCTCCCGGAGGGGCAGTCAGCACGGCGGACGAATGCTCCGCGAGCGCCCGCCGCAGCGCCGGCAGGGCCTCGTCTATCGGCAGTCCCGAATGCTCAGGCGAGCGCATCGCGCTCCGGGCGCCGCATCACGAGCGCCAGCTGTAACAGGCGAACAGCAGCCAGCCGACGATGAGCAGCGCGCCGCCGAAGGGCGTCAGGACCCCGACCCAGCGCGGCGCACCCAGACTGAGCGCGTACAGGCTGCCGCAGAACGCCACGATTCCCACGAACAGCACCCGCGGCGCACTTTCCAATCCCTGCGCCCGCAACCTCCTGGCCGATGTCAGCTCGTCCGGGTGCAGTCCTCTGAGCACCAGCCCCATGGCCAGCAGCCCGAGTGACTGGTAGAACTGATACCTGACCGCCGTATCGTAGATACCCAGCTTGCCGGCACTCCACCGCCCCGCGAGCGTGTGCGCGCCCAATGCGCCCGCGCCGGTCGCCAACGCCAGCAGGCCCCCAGCGGCCGGCAGCACCCATCGCCCGTAGAAGCTCTTGATCGCACCATTGCCCGGGCCGGAGCTGTACATGGACATGGAGATACCTTGGAGATGGCGGTTGGCTTCCGTTATGGATTCATCGACCGGTCGGATGCCGCTCAGGCGGAGCCGGCCCTTCCTGTCGAGCGCGCGATGGTAGTGCAGGACCACCGGCTTGGCATAAGTCCCCTGTGGAAGCTTCTTCGCCAGATTGATGGGAAAGTTGTACTCGAGCGGCAGCTCCTGGAACGGCAGCGCCAGTTTCAGCATTGCGAACGCCCAGCTGACCTGATCGATGTGGTTGACCCATTGCTGCAACAGGTGGCGGTGATCGGTCAGGATCCTGGCGTACCCGAGCCACGCCTCGCCCAGGGGCTGCATGAACTGCCGCGGAATCAGCAACACTCCGCCGTTGCAGTTCAGGGCGTAGGTGGTAGCCGTGGGAGAGATTCCGGGGGCAGCCAGCGGCGGCTGTTGCGGGAAGCCCAGGAACTCGCGGATCTGCTCCAGCACCGGCAGTGGCGGATTCTCCTGGTCCACGCGCTTTGCGCGCACGCAATCGATCTTCGCCACCTCGTTCAAGGGGCGGGTGATCGCCAAGTCCGTGTCACAGGCCACGAGGACATCGAAGTCATCGTCGTCCAGGGTGAAGAGCTGGTTGATCTTGTTGCTGTACACGCCATCCGGCCCGAGGGGCAGGTCGACCGCGCGGACGCCAAAGCCAGCGGCGAGGCTCTTGCCGACGTCGCCGCTTCGGGCCGTGACTTGCGCCACGATATCGCGCTGCAGCACTCCGGCCGCCAGGATCGAGCGCAGAAATACCTGACTCTCGACGATGAAGCGAGGATCCTCGTCGATGACGAAGCTGTATCTGATCCGCATGCGGCGGGTGCAGATCCTAGGAGCTCGACTGCCCGCTGCGCTCGAGCGCCCCCATCAGCGGCCGGATGAGATCGAGGGGCAAGGGGAAGATGATCAGCGACGACTTGTCATGTGAGATATCGGCCAGGGTCTGCAGATACCGCAGCTGCAGCGCGCTCGCGTGCTGTCCCAGAACCTGCGCCGCCTCGGTCAGGGTTTGGGCGGCCTGCTTCTCGCCCTCGGCGTTGATCACCTTCGCGCGCCGGTTGCGCTCGGCCTCCGCCTGTCGGGCCATCGCGCGGATCATGCTTTCGTCCAGGTCCACGTCCTTGATCTCGACGTTCGAGACCTTGATGCCCCAGGCCTCCGTGCTCTGATCGAGGATGCGCTGGATGTCGCCGTTCAGCTTGTCGCGCTGGGAGAGCAGGTCATCCATCTCGTGCTGGCCGAGCACCGAGCGCAGCGTGGTCTGCGCCACCTGACTGGTCGCTTCCCAGACGTTGGCCACCTGGATGATCGCCCGGCCGGGATCGACGACGCGGAAGTACACGACCGCGTTCACCTTGACCGAGACATTATCGCGGGTGATCACGTCCTGCTTCGGCACGTTGAGCACGATGACCCGCAGGTCCACCTTGCTCATTCTCTGCATGACCGGCCAGAGCAGGATGACTCCCGGCCCGCGGATGCCGGTGAAGCGCCCGAGCGTGAACATCACGGCCCGCTCGTACTCGTTCAGCACTCGGATGGAGCTGAACACCAGCAAGGCGATGATGACGATGATGACGACGGCAGCGTAGGACATGGGTATCTCCGGGCGAAGCCGGCCGTTCAGCGCAACGGCTCAACCCATAATGTTAGACCTTCCACCTTCACGACGCGCGCCGCCTGTCCGGCCTTCAGTGGCGCCGGGCTACAGGCGTTCCACAGCTCCCCTCCGTGGCGGACCCGCCCGCGCACCGCGAAATCCTCCGCCGCCTCGACCACGGCGCCGAGCATCGCCTGCGTGCCGGTCACGACCGGGCTGCGCGCGGCGCGGGTAGCAAGATACACGATCCCGAGAATGACCAGCCCACCGACTGCCGCCAGGCCGCCGATGAGCGGCAACGCCACCTCCACGCCCGGCGCACCAGAGAAGAGGATGAGTGAGCCGACGATGAAGGCGATCAGGCCGCCGATGCCGAGAGACCCGTAGGCCGGAAAGAAGAATTCCGCGGCCATCATGCCGGCGCCGATGACGAGCAGCGCCAGGCCGGCGAAGTTGGTCGGCAGGAGCTGGAAGGCGAACAGCGCCACGAGGAGCGAGACGACACCGACCACGCCGGGCAACACCCCGCCGGGGTGATAGCCCTCGAAGATCAACCCCCAGATGCCGATCAGCAGCAGCCCGTACGCGATCTCCGGGTTGGTGATGACGGCGAGCAGCCGCATGCGCCAGTCGGGCTTCAGCCACGCGACCTGCACTCCGCGGGTATCGAGACGCACGGTCCGATCGCCTATGCGCGTCTCGCGGCCATTCAACTGCGTCAGCAGGCTCGTCACGTCGGGCGCGATGAAGTCGATGACGTGCTGCTGCAGCGCCTGCGCCGCCGGCAGGCTCGCCGCCCCGCGCACCGCCTCTTCCGCCCAGTCGGCATTACGGCCGCGCAGCTGCGCGAGGCCGCGGATGTAGGCGATGGAATCGTTGAGTACCTTGCGCTCCTCGGCGCTCATCGGCGGAGTGGGCTCGGAGGCGGGAACCGTCTTGCTCTGCTTGGTCTGCTGCGCCGGCGGTGCCGGCTCGGAGCCGCCGATCGACACCGGAGTGGCGGCGCCGAGGTTGGTGGCCGGCGCCATCGCCGCGAAGTGGCAGGCATAGAGAATGTAGGTGCCCGCGCTCGCGGCACGCGCCCCGGGCGGAGCGACATAGGCCACCACCGGCACCGGCGAGGCCAAAATCGCGCTGATGATCGCGCGCATGGAGCTCGCGAGGCCGCCGGGGGTATCGATCTCCAGGATGACGAACGGGCTGCCGCGCCGCTGCGCGGCGTCCAGCCCCTGCTCGACGTAGAGCGCGGTCGCAGGCCCGATCGCATCGCGAATCTCGAGTCCCAGCGCCGCAGCCGCGGGCTTGGGGACGACCGCGGCGGCGGGTTTCGCGCCGGCAGGCGCCGCCGCGGCACGCGCGGGGCCAATCGACACCGTAACACCCAACGCCATCAGGGCCGCCAGGGCGGCTGCAATCGGGGCACGAATCGATGTCGGCCTCCTCATTGAAGACTCCGCTTACTTTCTCCGCGCTCCCCGCGGATTACCCGGCAGGCCGGTGTGCTGGGTCCTAAAGGTGCCGTGCCGCTGGCCTTCCTTGGCGGCCGGCCCCCCGGGCCGCGCATCCGTGCGCGGGCGCTCGCCGGAGCGAGGACACGTTGAGTGTCCTCGCTGAAAGGCACCGGCTCGCCCCTCAGCCGAGTCTCCGGTTCCCGCCGGCTGATAGGCCGGGACCAGCTGCTGCCTGCTGTTGCCGATCAGATCGGCGCGGCCCATGCGCCGCAGCGCCTCCCGCAACATCGGCCAGTTGTTGGGATCGTGGTAGCGGAGGAACGCCTTGTGCAGCCGGCGCACCTTGAGCCCTTTGGGCACCCGCACCTCGCCGCCCGTGCGGCTCAGCCGCTTCAGCGGATTCTTGCCCGAGTGATACATGGCGGTCGCCGTCGCCATGGGCGAGGGCAGGAACGCCTGCACCTGGTCGGCGCGGAAGCCGTTCCTTTTCAGCCAGAGGGCCAGCTCCAGCATGTCCTCGTCTCTCGTGCCCGGATGGGCCGCGATGAAGTAGGGGATGAGGTACTGCTCTTTGCCGGCCTCGCGCGAGTAGCGGTCGAACAGCTCCTTGAAACGGTCGTAGGCGCCGATCCCCGGCTTCATCATCATCGACAGCGGCCCATCGGAGATCGCCTCCGGGGCGATCTTGAGGTAGCCGCCCGTGTGATGCTGGGCCAGCTCCTTCACGTACTCGGGCGATTCCACGGCCAGGTCGTAACGCACGCCCGATGCGATCAGCACCTTGCGGATGCCGGGCAGCTCGCGCACCTTGCGGTAGAGGCTGACCAGCGGGGCGTGATTGGTGTCGAGGTTGGGACAGATCCCGGGATAGACGCAGGATGGCCGGCGGCAGGCGCTCTCGATCTCGCGGCTGCGGCAGGCGAGCCGGTACATGTTGGCGGTGGGACCGCCGAGGTCGGAGATGACGCCGGTGAAGCCCGGCACCTCGTCCCGGATCGTCTCCACCTCATGCAGGATGGAGCGCTCCGAGCGGCTCTGGATGATGCGTCCCTCGTGCTCGGTGATGGAGCAGAAAGTGCAGCCGCCGAAGCAGCCGCGTTGAATGGCCACCGAAAAGCGGATCATCTTGTAGGCGGGAATGTCGGCATTCCCGTAGCTCGGATGCGGGCGGCGGCGATAGGGACGCTCGTAGACCCAATCCATCTCCGCGGTGGTCAGCGGGATGGGCGGCGGGTTCAGCCATACCTCGGTATCGCCGTGACGCTGCACCAGCGCGCGGGCGTTGCCCGGGTTCGCCTCGAGATGCAGGATGCGGCTGGCATGCGCGTACAGCACCGGGTCCGAGGCCACTTGCTCATGGGAAGGCATGCGGATGACGCTGCGGCCGCGATCGGCGTTCTTTACGCGCCGCACGAAGCGAACGACCTTCTCGGTACCTCGGACGACGCCGTCCGACTCCGTGCCGGGCGATGCGTCCTCAGCCGTCCGGCCCGGGGCGCTGCGCTCGGGCTCCATGGCGTAGGGATCCGGGTGCGGGGTGATCGGTCCCGGCGCATCGAGATGTGTCGAGTCGATCTCGATCCACCCTTCGGGGAGGGACTTGCGCGCCAAGGCGGTGCCGCGCACGTCCGTCATGTCGCGGATCGACTCTCCGGCGGCGAGACGATGCGCGACCTCGCAGAGCTGCCGCTCGCCATTGCCGTAGATCAACAGGTCCGCCTTCGCATCGAGCAGCACCGAGCGGCGTACTTTTTCCGACCAGTAGTCGAAATGTGCAATGCGGCGCAGTGACGCCTCGATGCCGCCGACGACGATCGGCACGTCCTTGAACGCTTCCCGTGCGCGTTGCGCGTAGACGATCACCGAGCGGTCGGGCCGCTTGCCGCCGGCACCTCCGGGCGTGTAGGCATCATCGCTGCGCAGCCGGCGATCGGCCGTGTAGCGGTTGACCATGGAGTCCATGTTGCCGGCGGTGATGCCGAAGAAGAGGTTGGGACGGCCCAGGGCCGCAAACGGCTCCGCGCTGTGCCAGTCGGGCTGCGCGATCATGCCGACGCGGAAGCCTTGCGCTTCGAGCACACGCCCGACGATCGCCATGCCGAAGCTCGGATGATCGACATAGGCATCGCCGGTCACGATGACGATGTCGCAGCTGTCCCAGCCGAGATCTTCCATCTCCGCGCGGGACATGGGCAGGAAAGGCGCCGTGCCGAAGCGTTCGGCCCAGTGCTTGCGGTAGCCGGTGATGTCGCGGGCGGCCTGCATGCAGACTCAGTACAACAGATATGCCTGACGCTCGGCGGACCACGCCGCCTCGTCCCTGGCGGCGAGTGCCTCGAGGTCTCCAGGCGCGGCTGCCGGATCGTCGACCCACCGCCGCAGGAGATCGCTGCCGTTGATCACATCGATCGCGATCCGCTCACGCTCGTACTCGTAGGGAAAATCACGCCACAGCGGATATTCGGGGGCGATGCGGCGCAGCGCCTTGAAGGCCAGCGCCATGAGCCTCCACGGGCGGAACGCCTCGTGCTCGTAGTAGATGACGTCCTCGACGTGAAGCTGCACACCCGCACAGAGCTTGCCCGCATGCTTGTGGAACGTCGGCTCGAACCAGCAGGGCCGACCGCGGCAGCCGCGCATCCAGGTCGGCGCCAGCTCGCGCATGCTGGCGAGCAGCGCCCGGACATCGAGGTCGGGCGCGCCGAAGAGCTCCAGCGGCCGAGTGGTACCCCGCCCTTCCGACAGGGTCGTTCCTTCCAACATCACCGTGCCGGGATAGCACCGCGCCATCCACAGCGTCGGCGCGTTGGGGCTGGGGTTGACCCAGGTGCGCCGCCCCAGAGGCCAGCCGTAACCCGGCGCGGCATGAGGCTCCCAGTCCTCGAGCGCAATGACCTGACAGTCGACGTCGAGCTTCAGCGTCGACACGAACCAGCGCGCCAGCTCGCCGAGCGTCAGGCCGTGGCGCATCGGCATGGGACCGGGGCCGACGAAGCTCTCGCAGCCGGGCCGCAGTGACAGCCCCTCGACCGGGCGGCCGATGGGGTTCGGGCGGTCGAGCACCCACACCGTCTTGCGCCGTTTCGCCGCTTCCTCCAAGACGTAGCGCAGCGTCGTCACGAATGTGTAGATGCGGCAGCCGACATCCTGCAGATCGACCAGCAGCACATCGAAGGTTTCCATCATGGCCGGCGTCGGCCGCCGCACCTCGCCGTAGAGGCTGAACACGGGAATTCCGTGCACCGGGTCGATGAAGTCGGCGGACTCCACCATATTGTCCTGCTTGTCGCCGCGCAGCCCGTGCTGCGGCCCGAAGGCGGCACTCAGGCGAACGTCACCGAGCCCCGCCAGGGCGTCCAGCGAATGCACGAGATTGCGTGTGACCGAGGCGGGGTGGGCCAGCAGCGCCACGCGCCTGCCGCTGAGCGGCTTACGGAGCTGCGGCTCCTCGAGCAGGCGGTCGATTCCGAATTTCATGGAGAATTCAGCGGTGAGGGCAGCTCGAGCGCGAGCGAAAAGCTTTCCGGGTGGTGAAAATCGGGCCGCCCGGGCGGGTGGCGCAGCGCCCAGTATGACAGGCTCCCGTCCCGGTCCTCTACTACCGCGCTCAATGCGATGCGTAGCCGCTCGAGCCCGGGCCCCTGCGAGGGCAGGATCCCGCCAAGCTGCACCTCAGCGTCAAGCTCGAGTCTTTCCCCGCCGTGCCGCAGCGTCAGCCGCGGCGCCGACCTCGAGGCGGGCGCCATGCCCTGGCGGTAGGAATCGAAGCGATAGGCCGCCCATTGGCCCGACGGCGAGAAATTCAGCTCCAGATAAGGGGTCGAGTCCGGAAAGCCGATGAATGCCTCGAAGCAGGTATGTGCCCACAGCCTGTCCGTCCGCCCGGCATCCGCGACCGGCTGCGGGATACGGACGAGCAGTGGATCAGCCTCGAGCACGTACTGAAATCGCACGGACTGCGGGCCGGCGAGCCCGGCGCGGGCGGCGATGCCCCGCACCCCTTTGCTCGGGACATCCGGGTGCGGCAGGAGAGAGGCGAATGGGGGCTCGCGCATGGCCCATCTTAAGGGACCCCGAACCGCCGGCAACGGCCGCCGCTCACAGTGCTTTCAGGACGTGCCAACCCAGCTCGAGCACGCCGCGCACCACACCCACCACGATCTTGACCCCGGTAGTGGTGATGTCCACCACGCCGCGAATGGCCACGTGTCCGGCCTCCGCGAGTATTCCGTGCGGATGGCGGCGTGCATAACTGATGGCGCTTTGCTCATCGGCGCGCGCAGTCTCCCGCTGCACTGCGCTGAGCTCCGCAACCGGCACCTCCGTCACTCGCACGGGAGCAGTGCCATCGCCGTAGAAATCCAGTTGCTGCGCGACGGCAGGCGTGGCGTCGATGACACGATCGCCATGAAAGGGTCCGCGATCGTCCACCATGGCAACCGCCTCGCGGCCGTTGCGCAGATTGCGGATCCTGACCCAGGTGCCGAACGGCAGCGTCTTGTGGGCGATCCGCATCGCGCCGGGATCGAAGGGCGCGCCGCTCGCGGTCGGCCTGCCCGCATCGCCGCGGCCATACCAGGAAGCGACGCCGCTCGCATGGTACCCGGCGCCCGAGGCGAGCACCCGGTAGCAGCCATGACCCTGCACGCAGTATCCGTGGGCGGGTGCGCGCGCTCGCGGCGGACCGGAGGCGCACCCGGCGACTGCGAGCACCCCTGCCGCGAGCGCCAGGCAAACTCTGCGGCTGCGCGAGCGCCGCGATCTCCTTTCCATTGCCCCACAATATATCTTTGCGGATCGCGATTGCGGAGCATCGAGCATGGCAAAACCCTGGGGACAGAGCGCGGCGGCCGCAGAGACCGGCAGCACGACGGAGGCGAGCCTCTTCTCGCAGCTCGACATGATGATTCGAGCGCTCTGGGCTTCTCCGGCCCGCGCCGCCGTGGTCGGGCTCACGGGGATGGCGGTCGCCGTCGTCGTGGCGAGTGCCTACGGCCAGGTGCGCCTCAACCGCTGGAACCAGCCCTTTTACGACGCCCTGTCGCGGCGCAACATGGGCGAATTCGCGATTCAACTGCTCGTGTTCACCGTCATCGGCGGCACTCTGCTGTTTCTCAACGTCGGCCAGCGCTGGCTCGGCGAGATGTTGAAACTGAAGCTGCGCGAAGGGCTGGTGCATGATCTGGTGCAGGGGTGGATGCAGCCCCGCCGCGCCTTTCAACTGGAAAGCGCCGGCCCGATCGGAGTGAATCCAGACCAGCGCATGCACGAGGACACGCGCCATCTCACCGAGCTCTCGAGCGACCTTGCGCTCGGGCTCGTGCAGTCGTCCGCCCTGCTGGTGAGCTTCGTCGGCGTGCTGTGGTCGCTCTCCCGCGGGTTCGTGCTGAAGATCGGCGGCATCACGTTGGCTCTGCCGGGCTACATGGTATGGGCCGCGGTGGTCTATGCGCTGTCGGCATCCCTGCTCACGTACTGGACGGGCCGCAGGCTCATTCCGGACAACGCCTCCCGTTACGCACGCGAAGCCGAATTGCGCCACACGCTGGTCCGCGTCAACGAGCACATCGATGCCATCACGCTCGCGGGCGGCGAGGCCGACGAAGCGCGGCGCATCGAGCTCGATCTGGCGGCGGTGCTCACCGCCATGCGCTGGCTGGTGACCGATCTGACGCGCCTGACCTGGGTGACGGCCGGATACGGCTGGGTCACGCAGGTCGCGCCGATCCTGGTCGCCGCGCCGCTCTATTTCTCGGGCAGCCTCTCCTTCGGCGGCCTGATGATGGCCGCCGCGGCCTTCACGCAGCTGCAGTCCTCGCTGCGCTGGTTCGTGGACAACTTCAGCACCATCGCCGACTGGCGCGCGACGCTGCTGCGGGTGGCGATGTTCCGGCGCGCCGTGGTCACGACCCATGTGCTGCACCGCAATGAACGGCGCATCGAGTTTGGCGAGAGCGAGACGGCTAGCAACGGCGATGCTGAAAAGCTGGTGATCGATCAGCTGGAGATCGCCTCGCCGTCCGGGTGCACGAGCCTCGAGGGCGGCCGCATCGAGATCAAGCCCGGTGAGCGCGTACTCGTGATCGGCGAGCCCGGCGCCGGCAAGACCATCCTCTTCCGCGCCCTCGCCGGGCTATGGCCCTGGGGTGCCGGACGCGTCCTCCATCCTCGGGGAGAGGACGTCTACTGCATGCCGAGGACTCCCTATGTGCCGGCCGGCGCGCTGAAGGAGGTACTGTCCTACCCTTCGGCCGTCGAGCGGTTCGAGCAGCAGGACTACGCGGGAGCGCTGCGCCGGCTGGGGCTGGAGCGTCTGACGCCGTCGTTGGATGAGGTCCGCCGTTGGGACCACGAATTGAACGAAGACGAGCAACAGGCGATCGCTTTCGCGCGCCTGATGCTGCACGCGCCGCGCTGGGTGCTGATCGACGAAGCTCTCGACTCCATCGACGTCGGCACGCGTGAGCGGGTGATGGACATGTTCACTCGCGATCTCGCCCACTCCGGCCTCATCTACATCGGCCGCGCCGACCCGAAGGGCGGGTTCTTCTCCCGCGTTCTGCACCTCGTCAACGACCCGACGACGCGCCGCCTCGCCCGGCACCGGGCCAGGCAACCGCGGGCGCCGGCTCTGTATCAGCCTCCCGCGACCGCAACCTGACGGCGGGAGCGACCGGCACCGGCGTGACTCAGTGCAGCAATGTCTCGCGCAGAACGACGGCCTGGTTGTGGGCTTCATCGTGGGCGGAGTAGACGAGTGTCAGCGGACCCTGTTCGGCGAGCTCGCGCAACTGGCCGACCAGCTCGGTCTTCTGCGCCAGCTCCGCCTTGTAACGGCGGCGGAACTCCTGCCAGCGCTGCGGATCATGGCCGAACCATTTGCGCAGCTCGCTGCTGGGCGCGACCTCCTTCATCCATTGCGAGATGCCGGCGTCCGCTTTTTTCACGCCCCGAGGCCACAGCCGATCGACCAGAACGCGGGTGCCGTCGCGCGGCGACGGCGGCTCGTAAGCGCGTTTGATCCTGATTTCCGCCGCGGCTCTGGAATGGCTCATCTCGAACTCCAGACTACAATTGACCGCGGGCCATCGCCTGGCGATAGCTTTTGTCGGTCTGCGGTTTGATGAACAGCGCGACCACCTGCGGGTGCGCCTTGCGTATCTCGCGCTCGATATCGATCACGGCGTCCTCTATCTGAGCCGCGGTCAGATGGTCCTCGAAGTCGAGACTGAGGGCGGCGACGATCTGATCCGGGGCGAGCTGCATCGTCAGCACCCCATTGGCGCGGGTAACCGACTCTTCCGCGCCCGCGACACGCAGGATCGAATCGCTCAGCTTACTGTCGGCGTGCTCGCCGATGAGCAGGCTCTTGCTCTCCCGGGCCAACAGCAGGGCAACGACGGCGAGCACCACTCCGATGAGAATGGATGCCAGCCCGTCGAAGAGCGGCTGATGAAGCTGCACTGCCGCAAACGTGCCGCCAGCCGCGATGAGGATGCCGGCCAGCGCCGCACTATCCTCGAAGAACACCATGAAGGAGGGCGGGTCCTTGCTCCGGCGGACGGCCTCGTAGTACCCCAGCGGCCCCTTCGCGGCCCGGAATTGCCGCCATGAGACCACCCAGGAGCCGCCCTCGAACGCAAAAGCCAACGCCAGCACGACATAGTTGACGACGGGATTGCTGATGGGCTCGGGATGACGGAGGTGCCCGATTCCCTCGTAAATCGACACGCCCGCACCGAGCGCGAAGATCAGGAGCGCGACGACGAAGCTCCAGAAATAGAGCTCGCGGCCGTAGCCGAGGGGGTGCTGCGCATCAGGGGGGCGGCCGGCCCGATGAAACCCGTAAAGGAGCAGGACCTCGTTGCCGCTATCGACGAGCGAGTGGACGGCTTCGCTCATCATCGCGGAGCTGCCGGTCCAGGCGGCCGCGAACAGCTTCGTGGCGGCAACCAACACGTTGCCGCCGAGCGCCGCGTAGACAGCCGTCTTGGACGATGTTTGTGATGCCATGATCGTTGCGCGTGGAATGGCCGATGGTAAAGACCGGGTTGCGACCGCCGGGCGCGCTCACTCGCTCAGCGCCTTACAGATAAGGCGAGAGAAGCCAGAAAAGACTGTCGCGGACGCGGCCGGCGAGATGCCGCCCGGGAACGGGCTCCACCGGTACGCGCGCGGCATGATCGCGTGCCGAGAGAACGTATTTCGCAAGCTGCGCGCATACCTTCTGATCGTACACCTCCATGGCGATCTCGAAGTTCAACCTCAGGCTTCGCGGGTCGATGTTGGCCGACCCGATCTGCGCGTATGAGCCGTCGATGACGATGAGCTTGGTATGGGAGAAGGGCGGCGGTTGCAGATACACCTGTATGCCGCGCTCCAGCAGCGGCGGCAGCCAGCGGCGCGTGGCCCAGTCCACGTAGCGCAGATTGCTGCGCGCCGGCAGCACGAGACATACCTCCACGCCGCGCAGCGCCGCCGTCTGCAGCGCCGCCGTGAGCTCGGGAGGCGGGATGAAGTATGGCGTCATGATGAGCACCTGGCGGTGCGCGACCGCAATGGCGCCGAGGATGACGAACAGCAGCTTGTCGCTGTCCTCATCCGGCCCCTCGGTGATCACCCGACAGATGCAATCGCCCGTCGCCGACTGCGCCATCGGCGGCGGCGCCAGAGTCGCGCCCGCCGCGAACCGCCAGTCGGCGGCGAAGCACTCCGCGAGCTGCGACACCGCAGGCCCCTGCACCCGGAAATGGAGATCGGCCATGCGCCGGTGGTGCGCTTTGCCGACCTCACGCCCGCCGATGTTCATGCCGCCGATGAATCCGGTGTCGCCGTCGGCGATGAGGAGCTTGCGGTGGTTGCGCAGGTTGAGCGAGAACATCGGCATCGCCAGGCGCGGCGGCAGGAAGCGCGCCGCGCGCACGCCGGCATGGCGCAACAGCCGCACGGCGTGCGGCCAGCTGTACCATTCTCCGATGCCATCCACCAACACGTGCACCTCGACTCCACGTTTGGCGGCGTCGGCGAGCGCGGCGATGAATTCCCGCCCGACCTCATCGGTCTCGAAGATGTAGGTCGAGAGCCAGACCGAGTGCCGCGCCGTGCGGATCGCCGCCAGCATTGGCGGAAAGGCATTCTCGCCGTTCTCCAGCGCCACCACCTGATTGCCGGGCAGTCGCGGCCGCTGGGTGACGGTATCGCCGATCCGTGTCAGCTGTGAGGCGAAATCCTCCGGCGGACGGCTGCCGACGCCGCCGCCGGCGGCGGTCAACCCGGCGCGCAGTTGCCGGGCGCGGGTACGGACCCGATTCACGCCGAAGAGCAGATACAGGATGGTGCCGGCGAAAGGCAGCAGCCAGCAAGTGGCGATCCAACCCATGGCGCTGCGCGGGTCGGGCTTGGTCAGCAGAGCGTGCACGGCGGCGAAGACCGCGCAGAGCACGTACAGCGCCACGACCAGCAGCCGGAGCAAGGCTTCAGCATGCACGAGCATGAAATTCACCGTTTGCGTCATCGACCCCGAGCAGGCGCATCATTTTGACATCACGGCCTGCTAATATTCGATCCAAGCGTTCATCCCGCGCTGATCGGACGTCGCGATGCATACAAGGCCACGGGTCATCGTCATCGGGGGCGGGTTCGGCGGGCTGTCCGCCGTGCGCGCCCTTGGCTCCGCGGCCGTGGACGTCCTGCTGATCGATCGCGACAATCATCACACCTTTCAGCCGCTGCTCTATCAGGTAGCGACGGCCGGCCTCGCCGCGCCATCGATCGCCGCTCCGCTGCGGCACATTCTGCGCGGCCAGCGCAACGCCACAGTGCTGCTCGGAGAGGCTCGCAGCATAGACATCGCGGGCAGGATCGTCGCTGTCGAGGGCGTTTTGCACCCGTACGATTTCCTGATCGTCGCTACAGGAAGCACCCATGCGTATTTCGGTCACGATGAGTGGGCGCCATACGCGCCCGGCTTGAAGACGCTCGACGATGCCCTGCGCATCCGGGCGCGGATCCTCACTGCGTTCGAGCGCGCGGAAGCGGAAAGCGATCCCGTGAAGCAGAGGGAGTGGCTCACTTTCCTGATCGTCGGGGCGGGCGCCACGGGCGTCGAGCTGGCCGGCACGCTGGCGGAGATCGCCCGCCATACGCTCAAGCGCGAGTTCCGGCGCATCGATCCGGCGACGGCGCGGGTTCTGCTGGTCGAAGCGGGCCCGCGGGTGCTGCCGGCATTTCCCCCTTCGCTCTCGGCGAAGGCGCAACGCCAACTCGAGCGGCTCGGCGTCGTGGTCCTGACGGGGCGCCCCGTCACGGCAGTCGATGAGCACGGTGTCTCCATCGGGGAGGAGCGAGTCGCGGCGCGCACGGTGTTATGGGCCGCCGGTGTAGCCGCCTCGCCGCTCGGGACGACGTTGGGTGCCGCAGTTGACCGCGCCGGCCGCGTGTCGGTGACCAGGCAGCTCAGCGTGCCCGAGCATCCGGAAGTCTTCGTCGTCGGCGACCTGACTGCCGTGCCGGACGGAACCGGGCCGGTGCCGGCGATCGCGCCGGCGGCGAAGCAGATGGGCCGCTACGCTGCGGAGGCAATCCTTGCCAAGCTGTCCGGCCGGCGGATCGCCCCGTTCCACTACCGGCACTTCGGCTCCCTCGCCACCATCGGCCGCATGGCGGCGGTCGCCGATTTCGGCCGCCTGCGCGTCTCCGGAGCCCTGGCCTGGTGGATCTGGCTGACGGCGCACGTCTATTTCCTGATCGGCTTCCGTAACCGGCTGGTCGTGCTCATCGACTGGGCCGAGGCCTATTGGAGCTACCGGCGCGGCGCCCGCATCATCATTCCGGCGGCAGAATCCGCCAAGCGCTGACGGGGCAGCGGGACCAGCGCCGCTGCTGCGCATTATCATCCTTGGTAACTCTGCAGCATGTCGACCGTGGAACAGCAGGACATCATCGTGATCGGCGCGGGCGCCGCGGGCCTCGCCGCGGCCGCCGCCCTGGGCCGGGCCGGGCGCTCCGTATTGGTGCTGGAGGCTCGCGATCGCATCGGCGGACGCATCTGGACGCATCTCGAACCGGCGCTCGCCGCCCCTGTGGAGCTCGGCGCGGAATTCATCCACGGCGACTCGCCGGAGACCTCGGAGCTCCTGCGCCAGGTTGGCGCATCGGCGGTCGACACGTCGGGGGAGCGCTGGTCGCTGATCGACGGCCGGCTGCAGCGTCGCACCGAGAGCCTGCTGGGCAAGGTGCGGGCCGCATTCGACGCTGCAGACGTTCTCTCGAAGCCGGACATGTCGCTCGAGGCCTTCCTGGCGAGTGATGCCGGCCTGTCGCTGCCGGAGGCGGCCCGCGCGACGGCCCGCGCCTTCGTCTCGGGCTTCGACGCCGCCGATCCGCAGCTCGTCAGCCTGCACTCCGTCGCGGAGGAGTGGCGCTCCGGCGGCATGTTGGATTCCTCGCAGTCGCGGCCGCTCGGCGGTTATCGCGCGGCGCTGCTCGCGCTGTCGGCGTGGCTCGACGGCAGCCGTGTGCGACTGCAGCTGCAGACCGTGATCACCGCGGTCCGCTGGAGCGATCGGTCCGTGGAGATCGAGGGCCTCTGGCTCGGACGACCCTTCCGGACCGTGGCACGCAAGGCGATCGTCACCGTCCCGCTGGGCGTCCTGCAGGCTCCCGCCGATGCGTCCGGTGCGATCAGCTTCACGCCGCCACTCGAAGCGAAGCGGACCGCACTGGCGCAACTCCTCTCGGGCCCGGTGATGAAGGTCGTGTTGCAATTCCACCGTCCCTTCTGGGAAGAGCGTGACGGCTGCCGCTATGCGGATGCGTCGTTCTTCCATGCGCCCGGAAAGGCGTTCCCGACTTTCTGGACGGCCTTGCCGGCGCGCGCGGCTCTGCTGAACGCGTGGACCGGCGGCCCCTCGGCCGCGCGGCTGGCGGAGCTGAGCGACGCGCAGATCATCAGGCAGGCGTTGGATTGCGTGAGCAGCGTCTTCTCCGGCGGCAATGGGACGCCGGAGCTGCAAGCGGGGTACGTCCATAACTGGGCTCGCGACCCCTACGCGCGCGGGGCATACAGTTATGTGACGGCGGGCGGCGGGAATGCGCGCGAGGTGTTGGCAACACCCCTGGGCGGCACACTCTTCTTCGCCGGCGAAGCGACCGACACGACCGGCGAGGCCACCACCGTAACCGGCGCCCTGCGCAGCGGAGCCCGGGCCGCGCTGGAGGTCAGCCGGCACCTCGGGGGCCGGCGCTGACGGATCCGGTCACGCCTCGTCGTGCAGCTCCTCGAGCGCGAGACGGCCGAGCACCGATTTCAACAGTGGGGCGACGCGCCGCAGCTCCTTCCTATGGGCGGCGGAGAGCCCCGCGAGCGCCTGCTCACCGGAGGGGGTGAGCGCCAGGAAGGTGCGGCGCCGGTCGTGCGGATCCTCCCGCCGAACGAGATATCCCCGGCCCGCCAGCCGATCGACCAGCCCGACGGTGCTGTGATGGCGAATGCCGAGCCGCGCCGCCAGATCGCCTATGGTCACCGCAGCGCCGCCCGGGAAGCCCTTGATGGCGAGCAGCGCCTGATGCTGGCGCGGCGCCAGACCCACCGTACGCGCGGCCTGCTCGCTGAATGCCGCGAAGCGCATCAACAAATAGCGAAATTCCGCCAGGATTGCGTAATCGTGGGGCGCCAGCTCGTGTGACGGATCCCGCGAGCTCTGCCTTTTGGGAGTGGCGCACATCGGGTTTCTCAGGGACAATAATATCGTATTACGATATATGGCGCGCGTCCCGGCCTGGGCGCGGCGCTCTCGGCGCTCTCACCGGAGAACCATGAAGAGCTCTGTTTCCACCCTCGGGGTGCACGACACGCTGCGCGACTTCACCGCCGACCGGCGCCTGCTCGTGCTGTCGGCAATGGCGGTCGCCACCGGCAGCTTCGGCGCCGGCGCGGCATGGGTGCTCCTGAAGCTGATAGCCCTGGTCACCAACCTCGCCTACTTTCACGTCTACTCGACGGCGACCACCTACCTGAGCCACGCCAGGCTCGGACCGGTCTCCATCCTGATCCCGGTCATCGGCGGACTGATCGTCGGGCTAATGGCCCGCTACGGCTCGCCGAAGATCCGCGGGCACGGCATTCCCGAGGCGCTCGAGGCCATCCTCATCGGTCAGAGCCGGATAGAGCCGAAGGTGGCCCTGTTGAAGCCGCTGTCCTCGGCGATCGCCATCGGCACCGGCGGCCCGTTCGGCGCCGAGGGCCCGATCATCATGACGGGCGGCGCGTTGGGATCGCTGTTCGCACAGTTCTTCCACCTGAGCTCGGCGGAGCGCAAGACATTGCTGGTCGCCGGCGCCGCCGCCGGCATGACGGCGATCTTCGGCACGCCGGTGGCGGCAGTCCTGCTCGCCATCGAAGTGATGCTCTTCGAGTGGAAGCCGCGCAGCTTCGTGCCGGTGGTGGTCTCCGCCATCGTCGCGGTGGCCTGGCGGCCCTGGCTGGTCGGCGCGTGGCCGCTCTTTCCGCACATGGGCATTCCCGCGATGCCGTGGTGGGGGCTCGCCCTCTGCGCCGCAGTCGGCGTGGTGGCGGGGCTGCAATCCGCCATCACCACCGGCGGCCTCTACTGGGTCGAGGAGTTGTTCGAGAAGCTGCCGTTTCACTGGATGTGGTGGCCTGCGTTGGCCGGCATCGTCGTCGGCGTCGGCGGCCTCATCGACCCGGCGGCCCTCGGCGTCGGCTATGACAACATCCAGGCGCTGATCAACGGCACGGTGTTGATTCACGCCGCCGTGGCGCTGCTCATCGTCAAGGGCATCATCTGGGTCATCGCACTCGCCTCCGGCACCTCGGGCGGCACTCTGGCGCCGCTTCTCATGATGGGCGGCGCCGTCGGCACTCTGGAGGCACACATCCTGCCTTTCGGCGACACCGGGTTCTGGGCGCTCGTCGCGATGGCGGCGGTGCTCGGCGGAACGCTCCGTTGTCCGCTGACGTCTACCATTTTCGCCATCGAGCTCACCGGCGATCTGCACGTGATGCCGGCGGTGCTCGTCGCGTGCGTCGCTTCATTCGCGGTAACGGTGCTGCTCATGCGACGCTCCATCCTGACGGAACGGCTCGCGCGGCGCGGACGGCATCTAACCTACGAATACACCGTCGACCCGTTCGACGTGATGCGCGTGAGCGAAATCATGACCCATCCGGTGCATACGCTCCCGGCGCGCATGTCGACGGAGGATGCGCTCGCATTCTTTGACACCGAGAACGGTGTCAAACGCCACAAGAGCTACCCCGTGGTCGACGATGCCGGCCGCGTGGTCAGTATGGTGTCGCGCTCCGACGTGCTGCGCTGGTCGCGGGAGGGTTGGCCCGAAGGTCAGACCCTGGAAGAGAGGCCGGACGTCGGCGAGGTCTTCGTGGGTTACACGGGCGAGCTGGTAGGTCACCTTGCCGACCGCATGGCGTCTGCCGATGTCGGCCGCGTACCGGTCGTCGACCGTGCCACCGGCAAGCTCTCGGGCCTCGTCGCGAGGCGCGACCTGCTGCGCGTCCGCGCCCACACCGCCCGCCTGGAGCGCGAGCGGACAAGGCCGCTCACCATCCAGGGCTGACAGCCTCCGCGCCTGTGAGCCATTGCTCACTTCGGGGGACACCTGTCCCCCAACCTGATGATTCTGTTAAGTCTGGCACGGCCGCGCCCCGGCTATCGATGAGACAAAACACCTAGTTGCGAGCCTGGGGCTCGCTCAGGCAATCACGCGCGGGGGCATAGAGCACCCCAGTGCGTTTCCGGGGGCAAGTCCTTTGTCGCTGTTCCATCGAGCGCAGGCCAACGGTTGGCGGGTAGGCGTCATGCCGGCGGATCGCGAGACCGCGCTCGCCATCGTGCGCACCTCGAGATCCGCGCGGCCGCTGCTGCGCCACTGTGCCATTCATCCCTCGGTCGAGATCCGCGCCGAGCACGTGCTCGCGCCCCTCGCCAACAGCCGCGACCTGTCGCGCGCGGCGGTGAGCGCGGTGTTGAGCACGGACGAGTACCAGCTGGTGCAGATCGAAGCCCCCGACGTCCAGCCGGACGAGCTGCGCGGCGCCGTTCGTTGGAAGCTGAAGGACATCATCAGCTTTCCCCCGAGCGAGGCGGTCGTCGACGTATTCGAGATTCCCGAGCAGGCCCGCTACGTCGAGTCCCGGATGATCTACGCGGTTGCCGCGCGGGCCGATGCCGTGCAGCGCGTGGTGGACCTGATCAAGCCGCGCGTCCGCGGTTTCGACGTCATCGACATCCCGGAGATGTGCCTGCGCAACATCGCCGCCCTCCTGCCGCAGGACGAGCAGGGCGTGGCTCTGATTGCGCTCGGCGAGACTTTCGTGCAACTGACACTGACCTGCCGGGGCGTCCTTTACCTCGCGCGCCGCATCGATCTCGGGCGCCGGGTGGGAGCGCCGACAGCCGCGGCCGCGGCGGAATTCGATGTGGCCTCCCTGGCGCTCGAGCTGCAGCGCTCCCTAGACTATTACGAGAGTCACTACGACCGTCCCGCGATCGCGGACATCGTGGTCACCTCCGGCGATGAGCGCGCGGAGCGTCTGCTCGGCGGCTTGATCGCGGCGACCGGCCATTCCGTCTCCCTGCTCGACATCGAAGAGCTGTTCGAAATCGCCGCTGGTATCGAGCCCGATACGCGCTGGCCCGGACTGCTGGCTCTGGGTGCGGCGCTGCGCAGCGAGCGGAGCCGCGCGTGAATCCGCCGCGCCAGCAAGTCAATCTCTACCAGAACACGGCGCCGGCCTGGCGTCCGTTCGGATCCGCGACACTCGCCCTGGCGTGCGGCGCGGTCGGCTGCTGCCTCGCCATCATCTGGGCGTTCGGGACCTGGCAGGTGACTCGTCTGCAACAGTCGGTCGCTGCGCTGCAGCGCCAACAGGCCGCGCAGCAGACCGCGCTGGGCGCGCTCGGCTCCCTGCAGACCGTCGGTGCCAACCCGGCGGACCTGCAGGCGCGGGTGCAGCAGCTCGGCGCCGAGCTCGCGGCACGCGAGCGCGCGCTGGCGCTGCTGCAGAGCGGGGCGGCCGGCAGCACACAGGGCTTCTCGGCACGGCTCGCCGCCCTGGCGCGCCACCCGGTGGCAGGCCTGTGGCTGCGGCAGATCACGGTTTCCAACCTGACCGGCTCCATGAGTCTCGCGGGCGAGGTGCTGGTTCCCGACACCGTGCCGCGCTATCTGCAGGTCCTCTCCGTCGAGCCCGTGCTCGCGGGCCTGCGGTTCGATCGCCTGGTGATCGAGCGGCCCGAGACGGCACCCGCCGCTGCCAAGTCCGGCGGTTCGACGCCCGGTCGCCCGCCGCGGCGAGCGGCCGCGTTCAAATTCCACGCCGACGGCACGGCCGCGGCTGCTCAGCTGGCAGCCAACCAGGCGCCGCAGTCATGAAGGTGAAAGCCGCCGTCACGACTCTGGCAGGCCGCTTCGACCGGCTGAGCCTGCGCGAGCGCGTCCTCACGACGGCTGCAATTCTCGCTGTGCTGATCGCGCTGTTCGATTCGCTCGTGCTGCAACGCCTGGAGGCGCGCAGAAAGCAACTCGGGCAGCAGTTGACCGAGATCGTCGCGGCCATCAATGGCACCGACACGGATGGCACGGATGCCGGCGCCACCCTGCAGCGCACGACCTCGCTGGTCGTGAGCCTCAGTCAGGCGACCGCGGAGCTCCACTCCCAATCCGCCGGACTCATCCCCCCGCAACGCATGACACAGGTGATTCACGACGTGCTGAGCCGGCAGCGGGGAGTCACGCTGGTCAGCCTGCGCAGCCTCGCGCCCTATGCGCTGCTCGATGGCGCTCCCGAGGAGAGCTCCGCTTCGCCTCCCGGAGCGGAGGCGACCCCGGCGCCCGCGCCGGCTCCCGGCAGCGCCTCCGATGGTCCCTACGTCCACTCCGTGGAGCTGGTCCTGCAGGGCCGTTATCTGGATGTCTTGGCATACCTTCAGGTCGTCGAGGGCCTGTCGTGGCACTTCTACTGGCAGAGCCTGGAGCTCGACGCGACTCACTATCCCACGACCCGAGTGACCGTGAGGCTCGGCACGGTGAGCATGAGCCGGGAGTGGATAGATCTGTGAGCCGCAGAATCGCAATCATCATGGCATTCCTGCTGGCGTGCGCCGCGATCGGTCGCAGCCACGCTGGCTCGCTGACCGACCCTACGCAGCCGCCCACGGCGAACCCACGCGCGCGGGACATCACCGGACTGCACCTGCAGGGCGTCATGTGTCACGCCGGAGTATTCGTGGGCATCGTCAATGACCGGCTCGTCCATGCCGGCGATCGGCTCGATGGCGCACTGATCCGCAGCATCTCGGCCGCGGGCGTGCGCTACTCCCGCCATGCGCATGAGCGGTTCGCCGCCGCGCCGGAGCCGCAGCTCGAAGACTGCACGGGGAGAGGGTCGGCCTCCCAGCCCGGCGCCCAGCCGCTCTTCGGAGTCGACGTCGACGGCGCGCCCGCGAGCGTGTTCCTCGAGGGTCTCGTCGAAGGCACTCCATACAACGTCCTTGTGCGTCCAGACGTTGCCGGCCGCATCACGATGTCGCTGAAGAACGTGACGTTGCAACAGGCGCTCGATGCGGTACGAGAGATGTACGGCTTCGACTATAGGCGCACCGGTGCCGGCTACCTGATCCTGCCGGCGGCTCTCCAGACCCGTATCTTTCATATCAGCTACCTGGACCTGCGGCGCTACGGAGTGTCGAACACCCGCATCAGCTCCGGCCAGGTCACCCAGGGCGATTACAACTCCGAGTACGGCAATACCGCCTCTCCCACCACCCAGACATCGAGCACCGCCACCGTCGGCAGCCCGAGTGACAAGACGACCATTGACACGTCAGGCACCTCGGTGGTGACGCGGGACGATTCGGATTTCTGGGGCAACCTCGAGGCGAACCTGCACGCCATGGTTGGCAACGGCTCGGGACGTCGAGTCATCATCGACCCGCAATCCGGAATCATCGTGGTGCGTGCGCTGCCGGAACAACTGCAGGAAGTCAGCGATTACCTGCAAAGCACCGAGGCCACCGTCACCCGGCAGGTGCTGCTCGAGGCGAAGATCGTCGAGGTGGACCTGGACCACGCCTACCAGGCCGGGATCGACTGGACCAAAGTCCTGCAGCTCGGCGGCAGCCACTACTTCATCGGCCAGAGCAGCCCGCAAAACGGCTTCGGGACAGCCGCGGCCCTCACGCCCAGCAATACCCCGGTAACGGTGGGACCCGGGAACCCGATCAGCAGCCTGACGACCAACGCTCTCGGCGGCGCTTTCACGCTGGCGGCCGACTTCACCGATTTCAATGCCTTCATCCAACTGCTGAGCACCGAAGGCAACACCCGCGTGTTGTCGAGCCCACGTGTATCCACACTCGACAACCAGAAGGCCATCATCAAGGCCGGCACCGATCAGTTCTACGTCACCGGCATCGAGAGCAACACGGTGACGGGAACCGCGACCTCCCAGTCGAACAACGTGATCCTGACACCGTTCTTCTCCGGGGTGGCCCTCGATGTGACGCCGCAGGTCAGCGCTGACGGCGATGTGCTGCTGCACATCCACCCCATCGTGAGCGTGGTGACCAATCAGACGGTAACACTTCAGGTGCAAGGCACCGCCGACGTCCTGCCCCTCGCGCAGAGCTCCGTGCGCGAGTCCGACAGCATCGTCCGGGCGCACAGCGGCCAGGTGATCGTCATCGGCGGACTGATGCAGGAGACGGTCAACAAGCAGCAATACAAGACGCCGCTCCTCGGCGACATCCCGGGTGTGGGCCGCCTCTTCCGCAGCGAGCAGGATACGAAGAGCAAGGTGGAGCTCGTGATCCTGCTGCGCGCATTGGTCGTCAACGGCGGCGACTGGCCGAAGCTCATCGACGAGCAACCCGGAGTCGAAGGCAAATCGCCGTGAGCGACTCGCCGCGCCGCAGACGGGTCCGGGTGGGAGAGCTCCTCCTCGAGCAGAAGCTCATCAACGAGCAGCAGCTCAAGACCGCGCTTGCGGAGCAGGCACGCAGCGGCCGTCGCCTCGGCCGCGTGCTGACCGATCTCGGCATGGTGAGCGAGCAGGCGTTCCACGAGGCGCTGGCGAAACACCTGCAGATTCCTTACATGGACCTTCGCCAGGTGCAGCTTGCGCCGGAGGCGGTGCGCTTGCTCCCGGAGGGGCAGGCTCGCCGTTCCCGCGCCCTGGTGTTGAAGGCCGATGCGGCGGGCGCGCTCGTCGCCATGGCCGATCCCACCGATCTGTTTGCCTACGATGAGCTGGCCGCCACCCTCAAGCGCCCGATCCGTCTCGCGCTGGTCAAGGAGGCGGAGCTGCTCAGGACGATGGATGCCGTCTACCGGCGCACCGACGAGATCGCCTCGATCGCCCAGGAGGTGGGCGAGGAGCTGCGCGAGACGGATGTCGATATCGAGCGGCTGGCGGCCGAGGAAGGCTCGCCGGACGCGCCGATCATCCGCCTCATCCAGACGGTATTTCACGACGCCATGCAGGTTGGCGCATCCGACGTGCATATCGAGCCCGGTGACAGCGCCCTGCGTGTGCGGCAGCGTGTCGACGGCCATCTGCAAGAGCAAGTGATCGAGGGCGGGCGCCGGGTCGCCAGCGCGCTCACGACGCGGCTGAAGCTGCTGAGCGGGCTCGACATCGCGGAGAAGCGCCTTCCGCAGGACGGACGCTTCTCCGTGAAGATCGGCGGCAAAGCCATCGACGTACGCCTCTCGACGATGCCCACCCAACACGGCGAGTCCGTGGTGATGCGGCTGCTCGATCAGTCCTCTAGCCTGATGAGCCTCGGGACACTCGGCATGCCCCCGCCGATGCTCGAGCGCTTTCACGCGCTCATCGAGCGCAGCGCGGGCATGGTGCTGGTGACGGGCCCCACAGGCAGCGGCAAGACGACGACTCTCTATTCGGCGCTGCAGCACCTCAACCAGGCGGACACCAAGATCATCACGGTCGAGGACCCGGTCGAGTATCGCCTCGACCGCGTCAATCAGGTCCAGGTCAACCCGAAGATCGGGTTGGACTTCGCCCGTGTGCTGCGCACGACGCTGCGGCAGGATCCCGACATCGTGCTGGTCGGCGAGATGCGTGACCGCGAGACGGTCGAGATCGGGCTGCGCGCCGCCATAACCGGTCATCTGGTTTTCTCCACCCTGCACACCATGAGCGCGGTCGCGACCGTGCACCGGCTGCTCGACATGGGGGCCCCGGGTTACATGATCGCCGCGGCGGTTCACGGAATCGTCGCCCAGCGCTTGTTGCGCCGCGTCTGCGACAACTGCTCGCAACCGGTGCAGGCCAACCCGCACGAGGCGGCGCTCCTGCGGGCACAATTCGGACCCGAGGCGGCCGCCGCCTCATTCCGCGCGGGGTCCGGCTGCACCTACTGTAACCTGACTGGCTATCGCGGCCGCATCGCCGTCTATGAGCTGCTGGAGATCGATCGAACGCTCACCGACGCGATCCGGCGCAGCGACCTCGGCAAGCTCGAGGAGGCTGCGCGCGCGCGCGCCGGCTTCGTATCGCTGGCGCGCAGCGCCCTGGATCTCGCCGTCCGCGGCCTCACCAGCGTTGCCGAAGCGCTGGGCGTGGCGAGCGGCGCCGACTCCGACGCCCGGGAGCCTGCCGATCCGCTGCTGGAGGAAGTGCTCCAGGCGGACCTGATGGGCGGCAACGAATAACGCCGCGCCGCACCTGCAACGCGATCCGCCGTGAGCCTGTATCTCTACAGTGGACGATCCCCCCGTGGCGAGCCGGTGCGCGGCAGCCTCGACGGCGACTCGGAAGAAGCGGTTGCGGCACGCCTGCAGCAGGATGGAGTCATACCGGTCAGCATTGCCGCGAGCACTGACGCCGGCTCTTCCACGGCGCCGGTGCAACAGCTTGCACGGCGGCTGGGGCTGGGTAAGCCGACGACCGCCGACCTGGTGCTCTTCACGCGGCAGATGTACACGATCGTCAAGTCGGGGATCCCGCTGCTGCGCGGCATGCGCGGGCTGGCGGGCTCCACGCACAACACCGTGCTGCGGCATGCGCTCGAGGATATATTGCGCAGCCTCGAGGCCGGCCGCGACCTGGCGACGAGCTTCGGCCGCCATCCCGAGCTCTTTCCGGAAATCTATCTCAACATCATCGCGGTCGGCGAGGCCACCGGAACCATGGAGCCGGCGTTCATGCGGCTCGGCGAATACCTGCGTCAGGAACAGGAGCTGCAGGACCGCGTCAAGAGCGCGCTGCGCTATCCGCTCATCGTCATGGTGACCATCGCGGTGGCGGTCGGCATCATCACCACCTTCGTGATCCCGCGCTTTGCGCCGCTCTTCCGGGTCCTCGGCAACGACATTCCGCTGCCGACCCGCATCATCATGGGAGCTTCCGAGATCGCTCGCCGGGACTGGTATTGGGTGCTGGCCCTCGGTGCGGCCGTCATCGGCGGATTACGCGCCTACGTCCGCACGCCCGATGGACGGTTGCGTTGGCACAGACTCCTCCTCGCTCTGCCGGTCGTCGGCCCGCTGGCGCACCAGGCAATTCTCGCGCGCCTGAGCCGCACGCTGTCGATCGCCATCACGGCGGGCATGCCGATGCTGCAGACGCTGGCCATCATTGCGCGGGTCTGCGGCAATGACTACATGGCCGAGCGCATGCTGCGGCTGCGGGACCGGGTGGAGCGGGGCGAGCCTCTCAGCCGGGCGGCGGCCGCCGTCGGCATGTTTCCGCCGCTGGTGCTGCAGATGATCGCGGTGGGCGAGGAAACCGGCGAGCTGCCGCAGCTCCTCGACGAGGTTGCCGGCTTCTACGAGCGGGAAGTGGAATTCGCCCTGGCCACCCTGAGCGCGGCGGTCGAGCCCATCCTGATCGTGCTGGTGGGCGGCATGGTGCTGATCCTGGCCCTCGGCGTCTTCCTGCCCATGTGGAACATGATCGCCAAAGTGGCATCCGGTCACTGATTGCCGGCGCGCGCCGTGAGAGAGATCACACCCGCCGCCGCCGGCCACGCTCCGCGTCACAGTTTATCGAGGGTTTACAACAGGTTGCGGCGGCGGCGCTTAAGATGACAGGCATATGACCGTTTCGGTTCCTGCCTCGGAGTCACAGTCCATGATCCGTACCACACAGCGCGGCTTCACGCTCATCGAGCTGGTCGTCGTGATCGTCATCCTCGGGATTCTCGCGGCGTTCGCGGTACCCCGGTTCATGGGCCTGGAAGATCAGGCGCGCGTCGCTTCCGTCAACGCCATGGCGGGAAGCCTGCGCAGCGCCGCGACGATGGCGCACGGTGTCTGGGAAGCGAGCGGCACTCCCGCCACGATCACCGTCCCCGGAGTCGCCACTGCGATCACCATCACCAACGGCTACCCGAACAATGGGACCGTCCAGTATCTGCTGCAGGACACCAGCGGCTTCACGATCAACGCCGGCGGCAACCGCTTCACTCCCAACGGCGCCAAGAACGCGAACTGCTACGTCCAGTTCAATCAGTCGGCCGCCAACTCGACCTACACTCTTGTCTACGCCGGCTTGCCCGCAACCGACACTCCGGCGCAGATCCAGGCTGCTCTGCAGACCGACTGCTGAGAGGCGCAGCCTCGCGGCGGACGGCCGCCGGACGCGCGTCGGGCCCATGCGAGGCAAGCGTGCAATCCGGGGCTTCACGCTGGTAGAGCTCTGCAGCGTACTGGTGATCGCCGGCGTTCTCGCGGCGATCGCCGGCCCGAAGTTCCTCGACACGCCGGCTTTCAATCAGCGCGGCTACACCGATGAGCTCGCAGCGGCCATCCGATCCTCTGAGGCCGTCGCCGCCGCGAGCGGTTGCAATGTACGGCTCACGATAACCCCCGCCACGGGCTACGACGCCGAGCTACCCGCCGCCGGAGCGACGTGCTCCGGCGGCTACACGGTTCCGGTGCCCCGGGGCGATGGAACGGCGCTGGCCGGAATACCGCCGTCCAATGCTGACGTATCGACCTCCACCGTGCTGCTTCTCGATGCCAACGGCTCGGTCGTCGGTCCCACGACCATCGCCGTGGTTGGCTCACCGTCGGGCCGCGTGCAGCCGCTGACGCTTCAGATCGATCCGCTCAGCGGATTCGTCACGGTTCCGTAGGGCGGCCGTCATGTCAACGCCCGCACGCTGCCGCGGCGTCACCCTGGTGGAACTGATCGTGACCATCGTCGTGGTCACCGCCGCGGTCGCCGCAGTGTTGGCCATCGTTTCCTCTACTGCTGCGCGCAGCGCCGACAACCTGGTTCAAACCCAGGCCGTCATGGTGGCCCAATCCTATCTCAACGAGATCCTTGCGAAGCCTTTCGGCACCGATGCTTGCGTGCCCACCTGCACGCGGACGCAGATGAACAAGGTCGGCGACTACAATGGGCTCGCGGATGCCGGCGCTCGAGACCAGACCGGCACCGCGGTGGCGGGGCTCGGCGCCTACGGTGTGCGGGTGAGTGTCGCCAACAGCGCGCTCGGCGCTGTGCCCGCGGCGCAATCCGAGCTGATCACCGTGACGGTGACGCCTCACAACGGGGCCGCAGTGGTGCTGAGCGGCTACCGGACGCTCTACTGATGAGTGCGCGAGGCAGACGAGCCGCCGGATTCACGCTCGTCGAGCTCGTCGTGTCCATCGTCATCGCGGCGATCGTGGCCTCGTTCGTCGTGCTCTTTCTCGAGGCGCCGGTCCAGGACTATTTCGCCCAGACCCGACGCTCCGACCTGGTCGACTCCGCGAACCGCATTGCGGCTGCCGTGACGGGCGACGTCCGCACGGCACTGCCCAACAGCCTACGCGTAGCCACCGCCGGCACCACCCAGGCGCTGGAATTGCTCGCGACGCAGGGGACGGCACGCTACTACAGCGGCAGCGACAGCCCCGGCCCGGACATGACCGTCGGCACCCCGGTGACCAGCTTCGCCACTCTCGATTCATTCCTCACCCAGGCCCTTCCCTACTCCGCGAGCCACCTCTCGGTCGGCAACCTTGGTATCGCTCCGGCGTACAGCGCCTATAGCCGCGGTAACAGAGTCATGACACCCGGCACCGCCCGGATCACCGCGGGGGCCAACCCGGGAGAGAATCTGGTGACCTTGAGCGTCGCGATGACTTTTCAGGCGCCGGTGACGCCGACGGCGCACGACGCCTATCTCGTATCCGGTCCCGTGAGCTATGTCTGCAATCCGCGAGCGGGGACCTTCATGCGCTACTCGGGGTACGCCATCACTCCCGCCCAGCGCGTCGCGCCGGGCGGCAGCGGCGCGCTCATCGCTCATGATGTCTCGGCGTGCACCCTTTCCTTCGTGCCCGCTCCCGCGGGCTATCCATACGGCGAGCTCGCCATCCTCAGAGTGACGCTCTCGAATGGTGGCGAATCCCTGCAGGTGTTCCTCGAGGCGCCGATGGAGTACAGCCAATGAGCCTGCGTGCGGGAAAGCCACGCGGCCGGCATGCTGGAAGAGAGGCCGGCTTCTCGCTGGTTGCGGCCGTCTTCCTCATCGTGGTCCTCGCCGCGCTGGGCGCTTTCGCCGTCCAGGTCGCCATGACGCAATATCAGACCGCAAACGTCGCGCTGCTCGACGTGCGCGCCCAATCCGCCGCGGAGGCCGGCATCGAGTACGCAGCCAACCGCGCGCTGCAGAGCTCCCCCAAATGCGCCGGCAGCAAGACTTTGCGGCCGACTCCGGCAGCCCTCGCCGGATTCGTCGTGACCGTCACCTGCTCCGCGACGACGCATCCGATCGGCACCGTCTACGCCCTGACGGCCGCCGCCACTCTGGGCAGCTATGGCACCCCGGACTATGTGGCGCGCAAGGTGACACGCAGCGTGACCACCGCGCCGCCCTGACCGCCCCTCAGGTCAGCGCCTCCTGCAGCTCGCCGATCAGATCCTGCACGTCCTCGACGCCGACCGACAGCCGGATGAGCCCATCGCCGATGCCGAGCGAGGCTCGCATGGCGGGCGGGAGCGAGGCGTGCGTCATGAGCCCCGGATGCTCGATCAGGCTCTCGACGCCGCCCAGGCTCTCGGCCAGCGAGAAGAGATGACAGCGCTCGAGCATCCGGCGCGCATCGTCGAGAGATCCCTTCAGCACGGCGGTCACGATCCCTCCGTAGCCCCCCGTCATCTGCCGGCGCGCCAGCGCGTGTTGGGGATGGCTCGGCAGGCCGGGATAGTGCACGCGCTCTACCTTCGGATGGCTCGCGAGGAACTGCGCGACGGCGAGAGCGTTGCCGCAGTGCCGCTCCATCCGCAGCGCCAGCGTCTTGATGCCGCGCAGTGTCAGAAACGAGTCGAACGGTCCCGGCACGCCGCCGAGCGCGTTCTGCAGGTATCCGAGACGCTCCGCCAGAGGACTGTCGGCGCGCACGATCGCGGCGCCTCCCAGGGAGTCGGAATGGCCATTCAAGTACTTGGTGGTGGAGTGCACGACGATATCGAAGCCGTGCTCGAGCGGTCTCTGCACGAACGGCGTGGCGAACGTGTTGTCGCAAACGCTTATCAGTCCTTTCGAGCGTGCGATGGCAGCTACCGCCGTCAGATCGACGAGCTGCAGCAGTGGGTTGCTGGGGGTCTCCACCCAGACGAGGCGGGTATCGGGCCGAATCGCCGCCTCCAGCGCTTCGGACCGGGTCAGGTCGACGAAGGACACCTGGTGGCCGGCGGAGCGCTTGCGCACGTTCTCGAGCAGGCGGTAGCTGCCGCCGTAGAGGTCGTGCATCGCGATGATATGCGAGCCGGCGTCCAGCAGCTCCAGCACCGTGGAGCTGGCCGCCATGCCGCTCGCGAACGCGAACGCCGCGCCGCCGCCCTCGAGGTTGCAGAGCGCGGCCTGCAGCGCATCGCGCGTCGGATTGCGCGTGCGCGTGTAGTCGTAGCCTTTGTGCACTCCCGGGCTCGACTGCACGTAGGTCGAGGTCGCGTAGATCGGCGGCATCACGGCGCCCGTCAGCGGATCGGGATGCTGACCCCCGTGGATGGCGCGGGTGGCGAAATGCAGTTGCTTCTCGGTCATCAGGCCCTCAGGTTCTGCGGCGCAGCCAGTTGAGCAGGTCGATGCGGGTGACCAGTCCCTGGAATTCGCTGCCATTCATCACGATCGCCACCATGCCGCGCTTGAAGATCTCCATGAGCTGCGGCACGGGGGCGTCCACCGGCACGGTGACCAGATGGCTCTCCATCGCAGCGGTGACCGGCTCGCTGAAGTGATTGGGGTTGGCGAACACTTCCAGAAGGATGTCCTCCTCATCGACGATGCCGACGATGCGGCCGTTGCTCATCACGGGAACCTGCGATACGTCGTACAGCTTCATGCGCCGGTACGCCGCCATCACGGGCTCCGTCGCGTTCACCGTCACCGCGGCGTGCTCCCAGTGGCGCCGCGCGATGAGGTCCCGCAGATCGCCGAACCGCTCCCGCTCGAGGAACCCCTGATCCAACATCCAGTAGTCGTTGTAGACCTTGGAAAGGTACTTGTTGCCGCTGTCACACACGAACGTGACGACGCGCTTCGGCTCCTTCTGCTCGCGGCAGTAGCGCACGGCCGCGGCCACCAGCGTGCCGGTGGAGGTCCCCGCCATGATGCCCTCCCTGCCCAGGAGCTCGCGGCAGGTCTTGAAGGCGTCCGCATCGGAGATGGTATAGGCCGACTTGACGCGGCCGAGGTCCGCGACGGGCGGCACGTAGTCGCCGCCGATGCCTTCGACCAGCCAGGTGGCGTGCTCCTGCGGCATCTTGCCGGTCCTGACATACTCGGCCAGCACCGATCCCACCGGATCGGCCAACACGACTTCGACGTTCGGCGCCACGCGCGCAAAGTATCGCGAGACTCCGGTGATGGTGCCGCCCGTGCCGACACCGCAGACCACGGCATCGAGGTTGTGATCCATCTGCTCCCAGATCTCCGGCGCCGTGGTCTGCTCGTGCGCCCGGGGATTGGCGGGATTGCCGAACTGGTTGACGTAGAAGGAGTTGGGCGTCTCGCGCGCCAGGCGCTCCGCGAGGTCGCGGTAGTATTCCGGGTGACCCTTGGTGACGTCGGAGCGGGTGAGCACCACCTCCGCGCCCATGGCCTTGAGATGAAAGATCTTTTCCTGGCTCATCTTGTCGGGAATGACGAGCAGCAGCCGATAGCCCTTCTGCGCCGCCACCAGCGCGAGGCCGAGCCCGGTGTTGCCCGCCGTGGCCTCGATCAGCGTGCCTCCGGGAGGCAGCCGGCCGTCGCGCTCCGCCGCCTCGATGAGATACAGGCCGATGCGGTCCTTGATCGAGCCGCCGGGATTCTGGTTCTCGAGCTTGAGAAAAAGCCGGCACGGGCCGGTGTCGAGGCGCGTGACGGCGACGAGCGGCGTGTGGCCGATCATCTGCAGGATATTGCTGTAGGACTGCGGCGACATGGGTTTTCCTCGGGGCCGGAGTGCCGAAAGCGGGAATTGTACGCCAGCCGGCGCGGCCGCCCGCAGCTATCCAGTGGCCATCGACTGCCACCGCTGTACGGCGGCGAGAGCGCGCTCGAGCGGCGCCGCGGGTCGCGGATTTCCGTTAAAATCGGTGCATCCTTGCGAGCGGGTCCGCTCGCCCCCATTCTCCTCCTGGCCCCCCTTTCGAGGCTCCATGCCGACACCCGGTGACGGAATGACCGACGCTCCTCGTGATGCCATTCTCGTGCGCGGCGCGCGCCAGAACAATCTCAAGAATCTCGACCTCGACGTTCCCCTGAGCGAGCTCATCGTGGTCACGGGCGTGTCAGGCTCCGGCAAGTCATCGCTCGTCTTCGACACGCTGTACGCCGAGGGCCAGCGCCGTTACGTCGAGACCTTCTCTCCCTACGCGCGGCAGTTTCTCGACCGCATGGACAAGCCGCAGGTGGATTCGATAGCGGGCATTCCCCCGGCCATCGCCATCGATCAAACCAACCCGGTGCGTACGTCACGCTCGACCGTGGGCACGATGACGGAGCTCAACGACCATCTGAAGCTTTTGTTCGCGCGCACGGCGACACTCTATTGCGAGTGCTGCGGCCGTCCCGTGCGGCGCGACACCGCCGAGAGCATCTACGCCGATCTGCGGGAGCGCGCCGCGTCGTGGGGCGCGGACCGGAATGACGCGCCCGATCCCCGGCTGCTGCTCACTTTCCCGGTAGCCGTGCCCGACAGCTTTCAGGAGGGTGAGGTCCGTGCGCTCCTGGAGAAGCAGGGCTACACGCGGTACTTCGAACAACCTGGAACGTCCGCAGCCGATGCCCGGCAGCCATCATCGGCCAGCAGTTCTGCGGGCGCGACGGCCACTGCCGCGAAGCGGGCAGGCGCCGGCTCGCGCTCCAAGCGGGCCCAATCGACGCGCTCGACGCCGCGGACCGCAACCGTACTGCACGTGGTGCAGGATCGGTTCCGCGCCGGGCAGGCGGAGCGCGGCCGTGTTCTCGAATCGCTGGAAACGGCGTTGCGTGTCGGCCGCGGCCGCGTCAACGTACAGGTCGTCGATGACAGCGACCCGCCGCGCCCGCTTGCGGCGTGGCGCTATTCGAGCGCGCTGCACTGCGCGGAGTGCGACCGCTCCTACCAGGAGCCGACACCCAGCCTCTTCTCGTTCAACTCGCCGCTCGGCGCGTGCGACGGTTGTCGTGGCTTCGGACGCACCATCGGCATCGACTACGGGCTCGTGATTCCGGACGAGACCAAATCCCTGCGCGGCGGCGCCGTGAAGCCCTGGCAGACCAAGTCCTACGCCGAATGCCAGCAGGACATGGAGAAGTTCGCCAAGAAACGCGGCATACCGCTCGATGTCCCGTGGCGCGAGCTCAAGGCCGAGCACCGCCGCTGGGTCATCGAGGGCGAAGGGGATTGGAGCAAGGGCGTCTGGTACGGCGCCAAGCGCTTCTTCGCCTGGCTGGAGAGCCGATCCTACAAAATGCACGTGCGGGTGCTGCTTTCCCGCTACCGCGCATATACCCCCTGCGAGGCTTGCGGCGGCGCACGCCTGAAGACACAGGGAGTCCTCTGGCGTGTCGGCGACCGCGCGCACGCCGATGCGGCATTGGGGAACGGCGCGCGGTTCCGGCCGCGAGGGGTCGAATGGAGCGACGAGACCGTGCGCAACCTGCCCGGCCTGTCGATTCACGACGTGATGCTGCTGCCAGTGGAGCGCGCGTGCGCGTTCTTCCGCGGGATGGAACTGCCGCGGCCGCTCGATGAGGCGACGGACCTGCTGCTCGGGGAGATCCGCGGGCGCTTCGGCTATCTCGCCGACGTCGGCCTCGGCTACCTCACGCTCGACCGCCAGTCGCGCACGCTCTCCGGCGGCGAAGTGCAGCGTATCAACCTGACCACCGCGCTCGGCACCTCGCTCGTCAACACGCTGTTCGTCCTGGATGAGCCCTCGATCGGCCTGCATCCGCGCGACATGCAGCGCGTCATCACCGTGATGAAGCGCCTGCGCGATGCCGGCAACTCGCTGCTCGTCGTGGAGCACGATCCGCAGATCATGCTCGAGGCCGACCGCATCCTCGACATGGGGCCGGGTGCCGGCGAGCGCGGCGGCGAGATCGTTTTCTTCGGCAGCCCGCGCGAGATCCGCCGCGACGGCCGCTCGCTTACCGGGCAGTACCTGAGCGGCAAGCGCCGGGTCAACGCCGGCCGAGCTTCCCCGGCGCCGCTTCCCTCGCCGCCGCGGGACGCCGCTGCCGGCGGCGCCGCCGCCGTTGAAGTCGTGGCCGAAGCCCGCTCCAACCGCTGGCTCGAGTTGCGCGGCGCCCGCCAACACAACCTCAAGGAGGTCGATGTCCGGATACCCCTGAAGCGCCTGGTCTGCGTCACCGGCGTGTCCGGCTCCGGCAAATCCACGCTCATCGAGGACGTGCTCTACCCGGCCCTCCTCAAATATCACGGCAAGCCGACCGAAGCCCCCGGCCCGTTCTCCGGCCTGACGGGCGCGGAGCTCATCGACGATGTCGTCATGGTCGACCAGAGCCCCATCGGCCGCACCACCCGCTCCAACCCGGCAAGCTATGTCGGCGCCTTCGACGCCATCCGCAACATGTTCGCGGCGGAGCCGGCCGCGCAGGAGCGCAAGTACACCGCCGGCACGTTCAGCTTCAACTCCGGCAACGGCCGCTGCCCTACCTGCAGCGGCAATGGCTTCGAGCACGTCGAGATGCAGTTCCTCTCGGACGTCTACCTGCGCTGCCCCGACTGCAACGGCAGCCGCTATCGCGACGAGGTGCTCGAGATCAAGCGTGAAGGCGCCAACGGCCGCCGCGCCAGCATCGCCGAAGTCCTGGCGATGACCGTCACCGAGGCGCTCGACTTCTTCCGCGACTCGCGCGAGGTTGCCGCGCGTCTCGCGCCGCTTTCCGACGTGGGCCTGGAGTACGTGACGCTCGGTCAGCCGGTGCCAACGCTCTCGGGCGGCGAGGCGCAGCGCCTGAAGCTGGCGGGACACCTCGCCGAGGCAGGCTCGGTGCTCTCCAGCACCACGCACAAGGGGAAGCTCTTCCTGTTCGACGAGCCGACCACCGGCCTGCACTTCCAGGACGTCGCGCAGCTCCTCACCGCGTTCCGCAAGCTGCTCGCCGCGGGGCATTCGCTCCTGGTCATCGAGCACAACCTCGATGTGATCGGCGCCGCCGACTGGATCATCGATCTCGGCCCCGAGGGCGGCGAGCGCGGCGGCCACGTCGTCTGCACCGGCACCCCGGAGGAGGTCCGCGCCCATGCGGACTCGCACACCGGCCGTGCTCTCGCGGATTACGCGCGCGCCATAGCCGACGAGCCGGCTGCGCCCAGATCGACGCCGCCCGCAGCCGTCAGCGAGCCCGGGGCGGCATACGCGGGCGGCAAGAAAGGCAACGGCCGCGCGCACAACGCGGTCGTCATTCACAACGCGCGCGAGCACAACCTGAAGAGCATCGACGTGCAGATCCCGAGGGACCGGCTGACAGTCATCACCGGCGTGTCGGGCTCCGGCAAATCGACACTCGCCTTCGACATCCTCTTCAATGAAGGCCAGCGCCGATATCTCGAGTCGCTCAACGCTTACGCGCGGCAGTTCGTCCAGCCCGCCGCCCGGCCCGACGTCGATGCGATATTCGGCATCCCGCCGACGGTCGCCATCGAGCAGCGCACCAGCCGCGGCGGCCGCAAGAGTACCGTCGCCACGTTGACGGAGATCCATCACTTCCTGCGGCTGCTCTGCGTGAAGCTGGGCACGCAGTACTGTCCCGATTGCGATATCGCGATCGAGTCGCAGAGCGCCGCCTCGATCGCCGCGCGGCTGCTGCGCGAATACAAGGGCAAGCGCATCGCGCTGCTGGCTCCTCTGGTGATGGCGCGCAAGGGCTACTACACGGACCTCGCCAAATGGGCCGCGAAGAAGGGCTTCAAGACGCTGCGGGTCGACGGCGCCAGTCTCTCCACGGCGCAGTGGCCGCGGCTGTCGCGCTTCAAGGAGCATACGATCGAGCTCCCCGTCGCGGAGATCGACGTCGGAGCGAAGACGGACACCGCCCTGCATCAGGCGCTCGCGCGTGCGCTCGACTTCGGCAAGGGCCTGGTCCATGTGTTGGGGCCAAAATCGGATCGGCCGACGGTCTTCTCGACGAAGCGCGCGTGCCCCTCCTGCGGGCGCAGCTTCGCGGAGCTCGACCCACGCCTCTTCTCCTACAACTCCAAGCACGGCTGGTGCGAGAGCTGCTACGGCACCGGCCTGGAAGTGCCCGCGTCGGAAGGCGACCCGCACGCCGCCGGCGAGGCGCAAGGCAACGGGCTGGATGACGAGGCGCCCGAGGTCTGCGCCGACTGCGCCGGCAGGCGGTTGAATCCGGTCGCTCTGAACGTGCGCTTCCGCGAGCGCTCCATCGCCGATCTTGCGGCCGACTCCGTTGCGCACGCGGCGGAATTCTTCCGGCGCCTGAAACTCTCCCCGCGGGAACAGCAGATCGCGCGCGACCTGCTCGCGGAGATCCGCGCGCGCCTGAAATTCCTCGACCGGGTGGGGCTCGGCTACCTGCAGCTCGACCGCTCCGCGCCCACGCTCTCCGGCGGTGAGGCGCAGCGCATCCGGCTCGCCGCGCAGCTCGGCTCCAACCTGCAGGGAGTGTGTTACGTGCTCGACGAGCCGACCATCGGACTGCACCCGCGTGACAACGCGGTGCTGCTCGACTCGCTCGCGGAGCTCTCGAGCCACCGCAACACCCTGGTGGTGGTGGAGCACGACGAGGAGACCATTCGCCGCGCCGACCACGTGCTCGATCTCGGCCCGGGCGCGGGTGTGCTCGGCGGCGAGGTCGTCGGCGAAGGCACGGTGCAGGATCTCATCGACAACTCACGGTCGACCACCGGACGGTTCCTGCGCCAGCCGCTGCGCCACCCGGCGCAGCCCCACAGGCCCGTGAACGGGCGGACGCCATGCCTGAAGCTCGAGCGAGTTTCCCTGCACAACGTGCGCGGCGCCGACGTGCGCATTCCGCTCGGCAGACTGGTGGTGATCACTGGAGTCTCCGGCTCCGGGAAATCGACGGTGGCGCGCGATGTGCTCTATGCGAACCTCCGCCGCCGGCTTGGCGATGCCGCCGCCGGCAGGCCGGCGCCGTCCTCGGGCAGGCGCCGCCGCAGCGGCGGCCCGCAGCTCATCGGCTGCGAGGGCATGCGCGGGCTGGAACAGGTGGATCGGGTGCTGGAGGTCGACCAGACGCCGATCGGCAAGACCCCGCGCTCCTGCCCCGCCACCTACATCGGCCTGTGGGATGACATCCGGCGCATCTTCGCCGCCACCACCGAGGCGCGCCTGCGCGGCTACACGGCCAGCCGCTTCTCGTTCAATACCGCCGGCGGCCGCTGCGAAGCCTGCGAGGGCCAGGGCGTCAAGACCATCGAGATGAGCTTCCTGCCGGACGTGAAGATTGTCTGCGACGTCTGCGGCGGGAGGCGATTCAACACGGAGACGCTGTCGGTTCTCTGGCGTGAGAAGAGCATCGGCGACGTTCTCGCGATGGACGTGGACGATGCGGCCGAATTCTTCCGCGCGCACTCGCGCGTTCACCATGCCCTGAAGCTTCTCCAGGACGTGGGGCTCGGCTACCTGACCCTCGGCCAGCAAAGCCCGACGCTCTCGGGCGGCGAGGCGCAGCGCATCAAGCTGGTGGCGGAGCTCTCCAAGGTGCGGACGGAAGTTGCCGAAGCCAGCGACGGTGCCCCCGGCCCGCGCCACAGCCCCAAGCACACGCTATACGTCCTGGACGAGCCCACCGTCGGCCTCCACATGGCGGATGTCGAGAAGCTCATCCACGTGCTGCACCGTCTGGTCGCCGCAGGGAATACGGCCGTCGTGGTCGAGCACAACCTCGACGTCATGGCGGAGGCGGATTGGATCGTGGACATGGGACCTGAGGCCGGCGAGGGTGGCGGCCGCGTGGTCGCTCAGGGTGCCCCCGCCGAAGTCGCGCGGCGAAAGCGGGAGTCCCATACCGGCCGGGCGCTGGAGACTTTTCTCAAGGGGCGTGTGAACGGCGCATAATCCGCAGCCATGCGATCCGCAGATCTCGTGTGCTGGAAATGCGGCGCGTCGCTCGCAGAGCTGACGCTACCTCTGCGCCGGCTCGAGGAATGTCCGAAGTGCAGGTCTGAGCTGCACGTCTGTCGGATGTGCGTCGATTACGATACCAGCGTCGCCAAGCATTGCCGCGAGCCCACGGCCGAGGAAGTCCGCGACAAGACGCGCGCCAACTTCTGCGATTTCTTCAAGCCCCGTCCGGGCGCTTACACCGCAGCCAACACCGTCGAGGTGGATCGGGCACGCACCGAGCTCGACAAGCTATTTGGGAAATAGGCCGATCAGGCTTTTCTGACCCGCTCGCTCAGCCGCTCGAGCAGTCGCGAGAACGGGGTGTTCTTCTGCACCTCGACCCGCAAGTGCCGCACGCCGGTGTCATTCAGCGACTCCCCACTGCCATTGTCGATAGCGAGGTCGTTGGCGCCGAGGATCTCGAGTGTCTCCTCCAGCGTCTGCGGGGTACGGCGTTCGCGGGCGCCAACCTTGCCGTCGCCCTTGCGTGTATTGCGCGCTGCAGGCGCAGGCTGCGGCGCAGCCCGTGGTGCCGGTGCGCGAGCCACTGCGGCAACGGGAGCGCGGAGAGCGGAAGCAGCGGCAGCTACAGAGTTCGCCGCGGCTGGGGGCGCAACCGATCCCGCCCGCGGCGCTTCGTCGGAATCGATCAGCTTGAACTCGTTGTCCTCGCTCTCGCGCCGTTTGCGCGGCGCGCCGACGCCGGAGTATCGTTGGTTGTTCTCGGTGGCGCGCTCGCGCTCCTGCGGGCTCACCGGAACCACGGCGACCGAGTTGAACTCCGAGCGGACGTAGTAGGCGACCTGCTTGGCGGAGATGGCGTCGTTGAAGAAGCCGAGACGCAGCCCGTACCACTTGCGGCCCTCGCGGCTGCCCTCGACGGAGTAGAGCGTGTAGGCGCTGAAGATCGCGAGCGGCGGCACCTTGTCGAGCAGCACGGGCTGGACCGACCATTGCAGCTGCACCGCGAAGGCGACCGGGTCGTTGTGGGAGACGGCTACCTTCAGCGCGCGCCGTGTGCCGGTGTCGTCGGGCTTGAGCAGCGAGATGCCCGATTCGGCGGCGGCATCGGCCTGCACTGCCGCCTGCGGCGGCGCGGTCTCGGCATCGTCCCGCCGAATCTCGAGAAACCGCAAAACCTGAGTATCGGTCAGCGAGGGGTCATCGGCTGCATCGGCGCGAGCGAAGGGCGCTTGCATGAGACGCTTCTCACCGGTGCCGTCCGTGGGCGAATCGAGCGCCGCCAGCACTTCCTTGACGTTGGAGTCGGCGAAGATCGGCTTTTTACCGGCCGGCTCCGCGGCTCGGGGGGCGGCCTGCGCCTGCGGTCGGGCGGCGCTCGGCGCCGCTGCCGGCTTTGGCGGCGCGGCAGCGGCGGCTGGCACCTGTGCCGGCTTCCGCGGCGCGGCGGCGGCGGCTGGCGCCTTTGCCGCGGGCCTATTGCCGGGTGTGTTGACGGCCGGGCGCTGCGCGCCGGCGGGTACGGTGTCGGTACGGGCCAGGCGCGGCTGTGCGGCCGGCATGGCCTTTGGTTGTGTCGGGACACGCGCCGCCACCGGTGGCGCGGCACGTGACGCGGCGGGAGCTGGCGGAGGGCGCCTCGGATTCGCTTGCGGTGTGCCCTTGGCCGGATGAGCTACGACGGCCGCCGCAGCGGGGGCCGGTTTGCGCGCAGGCGGGGATGCCGGGGGCTGGAGCGTCGGGATGTTGGCCGGCACCGGGGCCTGTGAGCTCTGCGGCTTCGCGACAACGGGTTTTGCCGCAGGCGGCGCCGGAGGTGTTGGTACGACCGCCGCCGGGGGTGGTGCGCTCTTCTGGGGACCAGCGGCCTGGGGACCTGCGGCGTGCCGCGCCTGAGCGGCCGCGGCCTCGGCCGCGCGAGCACGCAGCTTCTTGCCGGGCGCCTCACCGGCCCATGCGCCGGGATAGATCTCGCGCACGACGCCCAGCCATTCCTCGGCCTCCGCCTGGCTGGCAAAGAAGCCCATGTGCAGGCGGAAGCGCTCGCGTCCCTCTTCGAAACGGCGGCTGACGAAGAAGGTGAAGCGCTTGAGCTCGGGCAGATCGGTCTGCGCGAGCGCCATCGGCGTGGTCGACGCGCACAAATTGAGGACATACGGTCCCGCCTCTGCGGCAGGGACCGCCGGATGGTCCGCATCCGCCTCGGTGGACACGAGATTTGCCGTCGGTGTCATAAATTCCCCGGACAGTCCAACAGCCACAGGCGCGCGGATACGGCTCGAGACGCCGAGCGGGAATGCGTTCGATCGCACGGACGCGCGATCGCTGGCAGCCCCGCCGTCATAGGAACCGTCCTTTAGACCGGTGGCTTTGCGTCCCCGCCTTTCGACGGGTTTGCCCTTGTCACTGTCGTCAAGTGTCGAAGTCCTGCCGAACGGAGTCAAGGCCCGCGAATGTGGCGCGGCTCTCAAGTAGCACGCTTCGCGGGCGCGCGAATTGCCGCGTCCCCGCTTATGTCGCGTGCTGTCTGTGATATGTAACGAAGGTGTCAACAAACTGCCCGCGGAAGTGTCCGGGGCGCGCGCGGGCGCGGCGGCTACGGGGTTGCCGAGGCCAGGGCCGCGGGCTTGCTTCGCGGCCTCAGCTCCGCCAGCGCGCAGATTCCCGCATAGGTATATCGCTGTGGGCCGCGGCGGCCGGACCGCAGAGTCCCCAGCATGGCAGCCGCAGCGGTCCCGACGGGGATGCCACGATGCATCATGCGCGCACCCACCAGAAACGGATTGACGAGCGGCATCACGGCCCGCCTCGCGAGGTCGACAACCGCCATCTCGCGCGGCCAGCCGAGCACGATCCCGGGCTGCAGGATATCGAGCGCGCCGAAGCCCAGACCCGTCAACTTCTCCTCCAGCTCGCCCTTGATGCGCAGGCAGGCGCTCTTGGCCGCCACATCCGCGCCGGCGGCGGAAATCACCACCAGGCGCGTCGCTCCGGCAGCCTTCGCGGCGCGCGCGAAAGCCAGCGTGTAGCCCAGATCGACGCGGCGAACCGCCTCCTCTTCGCAGCCCTCCCGGTCGCCGAGCCGCGCCCCGAGACAACAGAATGCAACCTGACACTTCAGTCCCGCCAGCTGCCGCTCCAGGTGATCGAACTGCACGATCCGGTTGGCGAGACGGGGATGCTCCCGCCCCAACGGGCGGCGCGTGACGGCGAGCACGCGCGCAACTTCGGGCGCGTCCAGCAATGCGTCGAGGACGTGTGCGCCCACGAAGCCGCTGGCGCCGGCAAGCAATGCCACGACGGGTTGGATATCGGCCATGAGAGCTTAATAGCTCCCGGACCGGCGGCGCACAAGCTCCCGCCCGAGCCTCATTCTTACGGCGTGAGAGCGGTCACGCCCCGTTCGCAGGAATTGTGAGCGATTACTCGGCCTTCACCGTGATCGTCACGGTCTGCTGGCCGGGTTCCACCGTGAACTCCTGCTGCACCGCGGGATAGCCGTCCCGCTTGCCGATGACAGTGTAGGTTCCGGGCTTCAGCCGTATCTCGCGGCGGTCGAAGCTTCCGAACACACCAATGCTCGGAATGGACACTTGTGTGGCGTTATCGGAGATCATGTTGAGCAACACCGGCCGTTCCAGCTGCGGCAGCAATCCCGCGAGCCGCTCGACCTGCGCTTGCAGCGCCGGGCCCGAGGGCGTCTGTTCGCGCGCTTCCTGCAGCAGGTTCACGGCCTCATCGCGCACGGAGGGGTAGGACAGGCGGTCCGGATGATCGATGATCTGCTGCAGAGACGCGGCGAGCGCTACGCGTGCCTCGTCGCGCGCCTTGCCCCGCCTGGCGAACGCCAGCGACGGATTCGCGCGCAGGGCGGTGTCATAAACCGCTATGGCCTGCTGCCACTGCTCCTGCTCCTCGAGGCTCGCGGCCTGCTGGCGCAGCGCCGCCGTCCGGCCCGCATCCATCGCCGCGCTGACCCGCAGCAGCCCCTCGCTGGCTTCCGTGCCCTGCGGCCTGGACTGGAGCGCCTGTTGGAAGTCGGTCTGCGCTTCCGTCAGCCGGCCGGCGCCGAGTGCGGCGAAGCCCGCTCCCACCGCCCGCGCGTAGTTGTCGTCACCGAAGGCGGCATTGGCTCGGGCCAGTCCGGCCTTCGCCAGGCCGTTGCCCGGATCGAGCGCCAGCGCCTGACTGTAGTCCTGCGCGGCGCGCGAGTAGTTGCGCGCCACCTCTGCTTTCTGCGCATCGCCGAGCAGTGGCAGCACGCCATTCAGCATGCGTGCGCGGTGCGTTCCGTCGACGGCGCGCTGACTGTTGGGATCGATGCGCCGCGCGAGAGCGTATGCCTGACTCGCCAGCTCCTGGTGTCCGGCCGCGAGCGCGGCGTCGGCTGTCTTGAGCTCCCACGCCAGCGCCTGAGGCGCCTTCTTCTCGACGTTCGTCAGGAACTGACGCGCCTGATTCAGGTGCTGCAGCGCGATCGGAATGCCGCCCGCGGCGGCCGCGCCGCTCGACTCGGCGGCCTGCATCTGGGCGGCCGAGAAATCCTGACCATCCCAGGCGGCGGCGCCGCGCGCCGCGAGATCGGCGGCCCGCTTCTGGTAGTCCGCACGCTGAGTGTTGAATTGGTCGAGCGCCGCCTGATCGATCTGCGGTTTCGGCGGCGCAACCGGCGCAGCGACGGGCGGCTGCGGGGCGGCCGGAGCTGTAGTCGCCTGGGGCGAAGCGAGCTGCGGAGCGATGCTCGCCAACAGTGCCTGCAGGCCCGCGATATCCTCGCGGGGGAGCCAGAAGAGCGCGGCCGCGGTGGCACCACAGATCAGCACCGCACCGCACAGTAGTCCCGACAGCAGGTACGGCCAGCGCGGCGGCCGCCTGGCGCCGGACCATGGCGGTGCTTGCCGGCGCCCCGGGTGAGGCACTGCCCGCAGGCGCGGCTCGGCAGCCGCGATATCGAGGAAATCGCCGGGTTGGCTCTCAGGGTCCGGCGAGACAGTCCCGGGGTGTGGAGCGAAGTTGCGGGCCGGCTGTTGGGCCCGATGTTGCGATTGCGGCAGGGCGAACTCGGTCCAGGTTCGCGGCGCCGCCTCCGGAAGCGAGCGGGCGGCCGCTGCCGCTCCCATGCCGGAACCGCTCTCTCCCATGGGCGGACGCGGCGACGCCGGCGTCGAGCGGGGCTCGCTGCGGTGGCGCCGGTGTTCGGCGCCGAAGGCGATCGGGGTGGGTTCCGATCGCGGGAAGTTTCGCGACTCGGAGCTCGGCGTTCGCGCCAACTCTCCTGTCGACGGCGCTATCAATGGCCGCGATGCAGCGCGGCGTTCCACGGTTCGCGGTTCCACGGCTCGCGGTTCCACAGCTCGGGGTGCGGCACCTCGCCGCTCCGGCGTCTGCAGCTCCTGTGCTCGGAGTTCAATTGCTCGAAGCTCCTCGGCGCGGGATCCCTGAGCTCGGGGTTCCGGAGCTCGGGGTTCCGGAGCTCGGGGTTCCGGAGCTCGGGGCTCCGGGACTTTGGGCGCCGGAGCTCGCGCCGCCGGTGTTTCGCGCGCGGGCGCCTGGACCGCATCGGCCGTCGGGCTGCCGGCCTCACTCTTCTCCGCACCATCCGGCGCAAAAGACAACGTCGCGTTCAGCGTCGTGTCGAGCTCGTCCATGACCTGTTGCATGGTGGCGGGCCGCGCCGCCGCGCTCTTGGCGAGCAGGCGCATGACGATCGCGCCGAGCTCCGGTGGGATCTGCCGCGTGGGAGTGAGCTCCGGAACGGGTTGCGTCAGCGCTCGCTTGAGGTCGAAGTTGGGATAGTACGGCGGCTGGCCCGACAGCAGCTCGTATGCGAGCGCGCCGAGGCTGTAGATGTCGTCCGCGGGACTCGGCGGCTCGCCGCGAAGCTGCGCGGGACTTGCCGTAAAGGGCGAATGGCCGGCTCCGCCTGACGGCGCCGCGCCGCTACCGGGCTCGGGCAGAAGCGCGGCAATGCCGAAGTCGGCGAGCTTCACACGGCCGCGGCCGTCGAAGAGCACATTCCCGGTCTTCAGGTCCCGGTGCACCACACCGCGCGCGTGGGCGTATTCCAGGGCTTCGGCCACCTCGAGCAGCACCGGCACGATCTCCAGATAGCCGCTGCCGCGAAGCCGACGCAGATCGCCGCCCGTCGCCAGCTCCATTGGCAGCACCACGACGTCGTCGACCCGCTCAGGGGGCAGGATCTGAAGAATCCCCGGATGCTCCAGGCGGCTGGAAATGGAGTGCTCGCGCTCGAGCATCTCCCAGGCGGCCGGATCACGGGCAGCGGCGGGCGCGAGCACCTTCAGGGCGACATCTACGCCCCGCGACTCATCGTGAGCTTTCCATACCTCACCTTGTCCTCCTGTACCGATACGCTCGATCAGGGTGTAGTGGCCGAGCGTTGTCGGCTGAGCGGCTGCACGAACCTGTGGCATGACCTCCACCTTAGCTGGTCTCGCTCGACTGTCTCGCGAGTACTGTATTCAGACCTGGGCACCATGCAGCAGTGCCCCATCGGTCTCCCAGTACACCTTCAGGTAACGGTTGCTGCGCTGGGGGAGGTCCACCATACCCCTAAGTCGCAAGGCTCGCTCCAGTGATCCCGTTTTGTCGCATCTTGACCACAGCCTCGGGAGCGGCCGCTCTGCTGGGGAGCAAGATTCCTGCCAGGCGGAGCTAGAGGTCGAGCGTGAGTTGCGGGCCTGAGCTGGGCGGCTGCGGAGGGCGGAAGAGGCTGGTGTTCGGCTGCTGCTGTCTTCCCGTGCCGAGGCCCAGCCGCCGGCAGGCGATCTGAAAGCGGCTGCGCAGCAGCTCGGCGAGCGGCCCCGTGCCGCGCATGCGCGTGCCGAAGCTGGAGTCGTAGTCCTTGCCGCCCCGCATCTGCCGCACGAGCGACATCACGTGATCGGCGCTGCCCGGAAGGTGCGCCGCAAGCCATTCGCGAAAGAGATCCTTCACCTCGTAAGGAAGCCGCAGCAACACGTAGCCCGCCCAACGCGCGCCCGCCGCGGCGGCGGCTTCCAGGATGGCTTCCATCTCATGGTCCGTCAGCGCCGGAATGACGGGCGCCACCAAAACACCTGTTGGAACACCCGCCTCGCTCAACCGTCTGACAGCCTCAAGCCTGGCACGCGGCGAAGCCGCCTGCGGCTCCATGGCACGCTTGAGGCTCGCGTCCAGGGTAGTGACGCTGATCCCCACCCCCACGAGCCCATGCCTGGCGAGATCGGACAACAGATCGAGGTCGCGCAACACCAGCGCGCCCTTGGTGATGATCGTGGCAGGATGCCGGCAACGCACCAATACTTCGAGGATCTCGCGCGTCACGCGCATCTGCCGCTCTATCGGCTGGTACGGATCGGTGTTGGCCCCTATCGTGATGGGCTTGCAGACGTACCCCGGCTTCGCCAGCTCCTCTTCCAACACCTTGCCGGCGTCCTTCTTGTAGAACAACCTGGTCTCAAAATCCAGACCCGGCGACAAACCAACGTAGGCGTGACTGGGGCGTGCATAACAGTTGTGACTGATCACCCCGTTGGCTATGAAATCGCCCGTTCCCGTGGTGATGTCATAGAGGCGCATGGTTCCCACGGGCTCGATGGACTTGACCCGCAGCGGCGCCTCGCTCTTGACCGCCCGCCCTTCTATGTTCAGCTTGCGGCTGATCGCCGGATCGAGCAGATGAAAGAACCGCAGATGCTCCCGGAGCCCGCCGAGGAGCCGCACCACCTTGATCGGCTTGTCGCGAATACCGGCAGGCTCCTCGATCGCGAATCGGAAGCCGAACTCCCTCAGACAACGGGAGATCCAGTCTAGGATCTGTTGATCCGTATTGCTGATTCGCAGGACTCCGCCGCTGAACGAACCCTCCGCATCGAAGATGCCGGCGAGGAATCCCGCGAGCCAGCAGCGCGAGGGTGCAGGCGGCCATGCTATGAGAAGATAAATCTGCTCGAAGCTAGCACGTCCCGCGGTGCGAATGGCGGACAGCGCCCGGCGCGCTCCGAACGCCGCCTGGAAGACAAACTCGCGCGCAGTAACACAAAAATCGAGTAGATAGCTCTGCGCGCGATACAACGCTTCGTCGTCGCAAAGAGCAAGGCGAAACTGATAGAGCGTGTTCCCCTTGCCGTTTCTTTGCTGGTACTGATACGCACCGAGGTGCCCATCTCCGCGAACCATGCCACAGAGGTAACCTCGTTTGTAATCCGAATCCTTGTCCACCTCCTCGGCAAACTTCCCCGTGCCGATGAGCTTGTTGTTTTCCGTCAGATAAGGCCGCTGTAACTCTCCTCCCATTGCACCCCTGACGAACTTCCAGCCTCGTTCAGTCAGGAACCGGTGATCAGCGCCGGCAACTATCTCAGTGCCATCCTCCAGGGAGACTCGGTACGCCGGCTTGATGACACTCCAATGTGCGAGCACCTTAGTTTTGACGTAACGCCTGTACGCGCCCTTCCGCGTCGTGCCGTAAATCTCGCTTCCGACGTTCACCTTCGCGATGGGTCTGACGCTTCCATCCCCCATCAGTATTGGCGTATCACCCCGGACGCAGTAAATGCACGAATGACTGCATCCCCTGTAAGGATTGATGGATTGCTCGAAGGGAATGTCGGGAGAATCGTTGCGCGCGATGACTGAACGGGCACGATCCGGCTCGATGGAGGTGGGGATGAAGTCAGGGACCTCCTCCTGATACCAACCGTCATCGACGGCCTCGCGCTGCTGCCGCTCGAAGCGTCCCGTGGGGTTCGAGAGCGCGCCGCGACCTTTGAGCGGCTGGTTCCTTTCGCGCGGAGGGGCCATGCCGCATACTGTACATCCATACAGTCAAGCGGTAAAGTGCGCATCGCGCGATAATGGGTGAAAAGGCGGGCCCGACCCGCAGCTGCGGAGGGGATGATGAGCGAATCAGGACAGCCGATGAGCTACGACGGCAGCGCGAGCAAAGACGAGCGCAATCTCGCCATGTTCGCCCACCTGTCAGCCTTTGCCGGGCTGATCTTCCCGGCGGGCGGCAATGTGATCGCGCCGCTGATCGTCTGGCTCACCCAGCGGGAGAAGTCCGCCTTCGTCGCCGACCAGTCGCTGGAAGCGCTCAATTTCAATATCACGGTGCTGCTGGCGGAAATCGCGTGCGGTGTCCTGTTCATCGTCGGTATCGGCATCCTGCTCGGTCTGGTGCTGGGCGTCGTATGGCTCATCGGCACCATCATGGGTGCGGTCCGGGCGTCCGAGGGCCAGCGGTTCCGGCACCGCTTCACCCTCCGGCTGGTGCACTGAGCGCTATACCGCGTCCTTCAGCGGGACCGTGTGATCGGCCAGCCGATCCGGATTCGGCCGCGCGCGTGCCGCAATCAGCTTGCGCGCCGCCATCTGATCCTTTGCACTATTGACGGTATCGACCGCGATCAGCTCCCCGCCGCGCAGATAACACGCGCTGAAGGCATGGCTCGCGGGATCGCCGCGCATCACCACGGTGTCGTATCCCTGGCAGACACCGATGATGATCAGCTTCAGGTCGTACTGATCGGACCAGAACCACGGCACCTTGTGATGGGCCGTGTCCATGCCCAGCATATTGAGCGCCGCGCTCGCCCCCTGCTCGAAGGCGTTGTCGACCGACTCCAGTCGCAGTCTGCGGCCATAGTGCAGGCTCGGGTGACTGGTGCAGTCTCCGGCCGCATAGATCGCCGGATCAGAGGTCCGGCAGCGATCGTCGACCACCACTCCGTTCTCGCACTCCAATCCCGCCGCGATGGCCAGCGCGTCGGCCGGAAGAACACCGCAGCCCACCACCACCACGTCGGCGGCATGCTCCTCGCCGTCTTCGGTCACGACGGAGCGGACCCGCCCGGACCCAGGCGCGGCCGCCAGCGCGCGGACCTTCGAGTTGCAGAGAATCCGCACGCCATGCCGGGCATGCTCCGCCTGGTAGAAGGCGGAAAGCTGGGGGCAGACGACGCGATTCATCACTCGGTCGGCCATCTCCAGCACCGTGACCTCGAGCCCCGCCTCGCGGGCGGTAGCGGCCACCTCGAGCCCGATGTAGCCGCCGCCGACGATCACCAGGCGCTTGCCCGGGCCGAACTCGGTACGGATTCGCTCGACGTCGGCGATGGTCCGCAGGAAGTAGACACCCTCGAGGTCAACGCCGGGCGCGGCAAGCGGCCGCGGACGACTGCCCGTCGCGATCAACAGAGCGTCGTATGCGACGTCCGACCCGTCGTCGAGCCGCAGACGCTGTTCGCGACGCGAGATCTCCTCGACGCGATGCCCCAGCCGGGCCTCGACGGAATGGGACTCATAGAAATGCTGCGGCCGCAGCAGCAGCCGCTCACGCTCCAGCGTTCCGGCCAGGTACTTCTTGGAGAGCGGCGGGCGCTGGTAGGGCAGCCACGGCTCATCGCCGATCAGCACCACCTCGCCGGTGAAGCCCTTGCGGCGCAAGGTGTCGATAGCCTGGACGGCGGCCTGGCCGCCGCCCACGATGACAACTCGGTTGTACATTCGATCCGCAGCTTAGCTTATCGTCTCGCGGGCCTGCACGCCTGCACCAGCAGGCAGCGCCGGATGAGTGCCAATGCGCCATAATGGTGCGCCAGAGCTTGCGTCCGCGCACAAGGCGGGCGCGATCTCGGCCATTTATATGTATTCCCCTGCGTGGCACGAAAGCTGCAAAATCGCACCTGCCGCGAACCAGGCCGCCTGCCCTTTAAAGACAAGCACAGACACTCGACGGAGAGCTCGCACATGAAACTGGTTACCGCCATCATCAAACCGTTCAAGCTCGACGACGTGCGCGCTGCGCTGTCCGACATCGGCGTTTCGGGCATGACGGTGACGGAGGTCAAGGGGTTCGGCCGGCAACGCGGCCACACAGAGTTGTATCGCGGCGCGGAGTACGTGGTGGACTTCGTCCCCAAGACGCGCATCGAGGTGGCCGTGCGCGCCGACTTGGTCGATCAGGTCGTGGAGGCCATCCTGAAGGCGGCGAAAACCGGCAAGGTGGGCGACGGCAAGATCTTCATCACGGACATCCAGCGCGTCATCCGCATCCGCACCGGCGAAACCGACGACGCTGCGTTGTAGTCTTTGAAGGCGGTCCGGTTTCACGAGCACGGTGGGCCAGAGGTCCTGCGGATCGAGGACCTCGACCCGGGTGAGCCGCAGCCCGGCGAGGCGCAGGTGCGCCATAGCGCCATCGGGCTCAACTACATCGATGTCTATGACCGGACGGGGCTCTATCCGGGAGAGCTGCCGAGCGGCCTCGGCCGCGAGGCCGCCGGCGTCATCACGGCGCTCGGCCGCAAGGTCCGCGGCTTCAAGGTGGGCGATCGCGTCGCCTACGTGCATCCGCGGCCCGGAGCCTACTGCGAGGTCCGCAACATACCGACGGACCGACTGGTGAAAGTGCCGCGCGGCATATCGGACGAGGAGGCGGCCGCGCTGATGCTGAAGGGATTGACCGCCCACTACCTGCTGCGCCGCACCTATCGGGTGGCGCGCGGCGAGACCATTCTCGTGCATGCGGCGGCGGGCGGCGTGGGCCTGCTCCTCTGCCAGTGGGCCAAGGCACTCGGCGCGAAGGTGATCGGCGTGGTCGGCAGCGACCCCAAGGCGGAGCTGGCGCGCCGCAACGGCTGCAAGCACGTTTTGATTCTCGGCCGCGAGCCCTTGGCGGCGGCAGTCAGGAAGCTCACCAAGGGAGAGGGTGTGGCCGTCGTTTACGACTCAGTGGGCAAGGATACCTTCACGGACTCTCTCGACTGCCTGCGCCCGCTCGGCATGATGGTCACCTACGGCAACGCGTCGGGCCCGCCTCCCCCGGTGAGCCCGCTCGAGCTCAGCAAGCGCGGCTCCCTCTTCCTGACACGCCCCACTCTCTTCAATTACATCGCGACCCGTCAGGCATTGGATGCGGCGGCGCGTGAGCTCTTCGCCGCCGTCAAGAGCCGCGCCGTGCGCGTGAGGATCGGCCAAACATATCCGCTCACGGATGCCGCACAGGCTCATCGCGACCTCGAGGGCCGCCGCACGACCGGGTCGACGGTGTTGGTGCCGTAGGTCTCAGCTACGCATCGGCAAACGCACCACGAAGCGCGACCCGCAGCCCTCGCCTTCGCTGAAGGCCTCGACCATTCCGGAATGCAGGTCCACCAGGTGGCGGACGATCGCGAGTCCCAGCCCGAGGCCGCCGTGCCGCCGGCTGATCGAGCCATCCTCCTGGCGGAACCGCTCGAAGACATGCGGCAGGAATTCCGGCTTGATGCCCTGGCCGGTATCGGCGACGCTGATCAGCACCTGCTCGGCGCCCATAGCGAGATCCACGTCGATCCGCCCGCCCGGCGCGGTGAACTTGATGGCGTTGGAGAGAAGGTTGCAGACGACCTGCTGCAGGCGCGCGGGGTCCCCTCGGACCGTACCCGTCACCTCGCCCAGCACCGACACGATGGTGACTTCCTTGGCCTGTGCCGCCGGCTGCATGGTAGCGATCGCCCCTTCGATGACGCGCCGCGGCACGACGTCACCCAGCTCGAGGGCGATCTTGCCGGTCACGATGCGCGACACGTCGAGCAGGTCTTCGACAAGACGCTTCTGCGCGCGCGCATTGCGCTCGATGGTCTCGAGCGCCCGGGCTTGAGTCGCCTCATCCAGGCGGCGCGTGCGCAGCAGCGTGATCCAGCCGAAGATCGCATTGAGAGGCGTGCGCAGCTCGTGTGACATCGTGGCCAGGAACTCGTCCTTGAGGCGGCTGAGCTCCTCGGCCTGCCCGCGCAGCAGTCGCTCGCGCGCCAGCAGGTCCTCGCGCTCGTTCTCCGCGTGCAGGCGCTCCTCGATCTCGGCCCGCAGCCGCTCGTTGCTGCTCAACAGCTCGGACGTACGCTGCGCTACCCGCGTCTCCAGGTCCTGGTTCGCGCCCGCGAGCGCCGCCCGTGTCAGGAACAGATCCAGGAACACCCCGACCTTGGCTCGCATGACGGGGGCGACGATGGGTACCTGGATATAGTCGACCACACCAAGCTCGTAGCCGCGCGCGCTCTGCACGTCGTCGGCGTATGCGGTGACCAGGATGATGGGTGTATGCCTCGCGTTGCGGTGTTGGCGCAGAAGCTCGGCCGTCTCGAGCCCGTTCATCCCGGGCATGTTGACATCCAGCAGGATGACGGCGAACTCTCCCTCGAGCACGTGCCGCAGCGCCTCCTCCCCGGAGCCGGCCATCACCATCTCGGCGCCGATTCCCTCGAGAATCGCTCCGTAGGCGAGGCGCTTCTCCGGCAGGTCATCGACTATGAGGATGCGCGCGCGCGGCGCCGCGGCGGCAGCCCGCCGCGCGCCGTGCTCCGTATCGCTCATGGGTGGCACCCCGATCCTTGTCTGTCCCGATCAGCGCACGACGCGCAGCTGCCGCGCATTACGCCCGATTCCAAGCGCGCCGCTGCGCACGACCTCGAGCAGCTCCGCGCCGCGCGCGAGATCGGCGGTGAAGCTGTCGATTTCCGTCTCGCTCGCGGTGAGCTCGACGATGAATCCGTCCGGGGCCGGATCGAGAACCCGGCCCCCCGTACGCACCACATAGCCCCGGATGGCATCCGTATCCGCCGGCCGCACGCGCAGCTTCAGCAGGATGAGCTCGCGCTCGAGGTGCTCGCCCGTGGTCATGTCCTCGACATTCACCACGTCCACCAGCTTGTTGAGCTGATTGACGATCTGTTGGATCACAGCCTCCGAGCCCGTGGTCACGAGAGTGAGGCGCGAGACGGTCGGATCGTCCGTCGGCGCGACGGATAGCGATTCGATGTTGTAGCCGCGAGTGGAGAAGAGCCCGGCGACCCTGCTCAGGGCGCCGGCCTCGTTCTGCAGCAGAATGGCGATGATATGACGCATGGGGCCTAAGAGGTGCGGGGACATCCGGCAGAATAATGGATCGGGCGCCCCGCGTCGAAGGCGCCGGGAAGCCGTCTTTCGTGCCGCGGACCGACCTGCTAGTCTCCCGAGACCACCCTCCGCGCGCCACAGCGCCGATTTCCGAGAGCTCCGCATGAGCGACACCGTCACCCAGCCCCGCCCCGTCGGCCACCCACTCGCCGGCCAGACCATGTCCGGGGCGCGGATGATCGTGCAGGTGCTGGCCGATGAGGGCGTGGAGGCCATCTTCGGCTATAGCGGCGGGGCCATTCTGCCGACCTACGACGCTGTGTTCCTCTTCAACGAGGAACAGACGCAGCGCGGCGGCGCCCAGATTCCGCTCATCGTGCCCGCGAACGAGCAAGGCGCGGGCTTCATGGCGGCCGGCTTCGCGCGCGCCACGGGCCGGGTGGGCGTCTGCCTGGTGACCTCGGGGCCGGGCGCCACCAATACCGTCACGCCGATCCGCGACTGCATGGCGGACTCCGTGCCCATCGTGGTGATCTGCGGCCAGGTCGCGCGCGCCTCGATCGGTACGGACGCCTTCCAGGAGGCGCCGGTCGCGGCCCTGATGGGCTCCGTCTCGAAGCACGTTTTCCTGGTCACCGATCCGGCACGCCTCGAGGCGACCGTACGCGCCGCTTTCGAGCTGGCCCGCACCGGCCGGCCTGGTCCTGTGGTCATCGACATTCCGAAGGACGTGCAGAACTGGGAGGGCGTCTTCCAGGGCGCCGGCACCCTGCCTCTGCCCGGCTACCGCCGCCGCATGAAGGAGCTGACCGATCAGGTCGTCGATTCCCGGGATGCCGAGCGGTTTTTCGAGATGCTCGGCGAATCGCGCCGGCCGCTGATATACGCCGGCGGGGGCGTGATCAACGCCGACGCCGCCGGCGCGCTCACCGAGTTCGCCACCGCCTTCGACATTCCGGTGGTGACCACGCTGATGGGCATCGGCGCCATCGATACCACGCACCGCCTGTCGATGCGGATGCTCGGGATGCACGGCACGGCCTTCGCCAACTACGCCGTCGATGACTGCGACTTCCTCATCGCCGCCGGCTCGAGGTTCGACGACAGAGTCGCCGGCGTGCCCGCGAAGTTCGCGCGCGGCGCGAAGCGGATCGCGCACCTCGACATCGACCGCGCGGAAATCAACAAGGTCAAGCGCGTCCAGTGGAGCCACGTCGGCCTGCTCGGCGAGGCTCTGAACGCGCTCACGGAGCACGGCCGCCGCACCGGATTCAAGCTCGACTACGGCGAGTGGCACGCGGCGCTCGCGGAGCTCAAGCGCGTCCACGCCATGGGCTACGACCGCCAGAGCCCGCTGATTCAGCCCTACTACGTGATCGAGGAAATCAACAGGCTGACGCACGGCGAGGCGATCATCACCACCGGCGTCGGCCAGCACCAGATGTGGGCGGCGCAATATTGCGACTTCCGCCGGCCGAGGCTCTGGCTGACCTCGGGCAGCATGGGAACGATGGGTTTCGGGCTTCCCGCGGCGATCGGGGCGCAGCTCGCGCATCCCCGCCGTCTGGTCGTGGACATCGACGGCGATTCGAGCATCCGCATGAACATCGGCGAGCTCGAGACCGTGACCACCTATGACCTGCCCATCAAGGTCGTCGTGCTCAACAATTTCGGCGACGGCATGGTCAAGCAGTGGCAGAAGCTCTTCTTCAAGGGCCGCCTGTCGGCGAGCGACAAGTCGCTGCACAAGAAGGACTTCATCCGCACCGCCCAGGCCGACGGATTCCGCTATGCCGTACGGCTGGACCGCAAGGAGGACGTGCCGCGGGTCGTCGCGGAGTTCATCCGCTTCGAGGGACCGGCGTTCCTCGAGGTCATGATCGACCCGGACGCGGGCGTCTATCCGATGGTCGGCCCCGGCCAGAGCTACGAGGAAATGATCACCGGCGAGTTCATCGCCTCGCGCCACAAGGTGAGCATCAAGCCGCCGGGTCCGTCGGAAATGTTTTGAGGGAGCGCGTGATGAAGTACCTGCACACCATGGTTCGGGTGACTGATCTCGACGCCTCCCTGCGCTTCTATCGCGATGCGCTGGGGCTGGTGGAGCTGCGCCGCAAAGACTACCCGCAAGGCCGCTACACCCTGCTTTTCCTGGCAGCGCCCGGCGATGAGTCGGCGCAGATCGAGCTGACGTTCAACTGGGACCCTGAGGCGTACGCCGGCGGCCGCAATTTCGGCCACCTCGCCTACGAGGTGGACGATATCTACGCCACCTGCCAGCGCCTGAGAGACCATGGGGTGACCATCAGCCGGCCGCCTCGGGACGGGCGCATGGCGTTCGTGCGCTCGCCCGATCAGATCTCGATCGAGCTGCTGCAGCGCGGCGGTGCGCTGCCACCGGCGGAGCCGTGGACATCGATGCCGAACACCGGGGCCTGGTAGGGCCGCAGACCGAAGCCCTCGAGCGCTATCTGCACGAGCAGATACCGCTCTCCGCCGCGATGGGCGTGCGGGTGAGGATGGCCGGCCCGGAGCGGGTACAGCTCGCGGCCCCTCTCGCGCCCAACGTCAATCACAACGAGACCGTCTTCGGGGGCAGCGCCGCCGCGCTGGCCACTCTTTCCGCCTGGACCCTGCTGCACGTGCGGCTCGCGCGCGCGGAGCTGCACGCGCGCCTCGTGATACAGCGCAGCACCATGGAGTACGAGCGCCCCGTCCCCGGGGACTTCGAAGCGGTCTGCCGCTTCTCGGACGAGTTCGCCTGGGAGCGATTCCGCGCCACACTCGTCCGCCGGGGCCGTGCCCGCCTCACGCTCGCCGCGCACCTGGTCTACGACGCCCAGCGGATGGCCACTTTCGAAGGGGACTTCGTCGCGCTCACTTGATTTTCGACCAGTGGACGGTTGCTCACGACACTGTGGGCTCACGACGACATGGAACTGCAACGCGCATGAGTGCAGAATGTAGGGAGTTGGAAACGACGCCGCTCGTCAAGAAGAGGCAACCTCACATGAGCAACGCTGAGATTCGGGGGCGATTCGTCTGGCACGAGCTTATGACGACCGACCCGCAGGCCGCGGGCGCCTTCTACTCGAAAGTCCTCCCGTGGAAGACCCAGCCTTCCGGCATGCCGGAATACACATTATGGGTGTCCGGAAAGACGCAAGCCGGAGGGCTCATGGCCCAGCCGGAATCCGCGCGTCAGGCCGGTGTCCCACCGAGCTGGCTGGTCTACATCGGCACTCCCGATGTGGATGGCACCGCGGCCGCCGCGGAGCGCCTGGGCGGCAAGGTGCTGAAGGCCCCCGCCGACATTCCCAATGTGGGCCGCTTCGCCGTGCTCGCCGACCCGCAGGGCGCCGCGTTTGCGGTCTTTACGCCGGGCCCCACGCCCGGCAATGGCGCTCCAGCGAGCGACTTTTCCTGGCACGAGCTCGCCACCGGCGACCACAGCGCGGCGCTGGCGTTCTACTCGGAGCTCTTTGGCTGGAGCCGCGGCCCGGCCCATGACATGGGCCCCGCGGGCACATACCAGCTCTTCGAGCATGGCGGCACGCAGATCGGCGGCATGTTCAAAGCAATGGATGCTTCCAAGCCGCCGCACTGGCTGACCTACATCCAGGTCAGCAGCGTCGACAAGGCAGCCGCGGCGGCGAAAGCGGCCGGCGGCCGCGTGACGCAGGGACCGATGGAAGTACCGGGAGGCAGCCGCATCGCGCAGATCCTCGATCCGCAGGGCGGCGCATTCGCGGTGCACGAGCCGGCCAAGCAAGCCGCGGCGGCGAGCGCACCGGCGGCGAAATCGCCCGCCAGGCGAGAGCGCGCGCCAGCCAAGAGCCAGCCCCCGGCACGCAAGAGCGCCGCAAAGCGCGCCTCACCGGCAAAGGCACCTCCGCGGCCTGCCAAAAAGGCGGCTGCCAAGGCGAGGAAGCGGCCCGCGGCCGCCAAGCGAGCCGCGAAGAAATCGCCGGCCAAAAAGACCGCCGGCAAGCGGCCCGCGCCGCGCAAAGCCGCAGGAAAGAAGTCGGCCAAGCGGCCGGCGCGCAAGAAATAGAGTCAGTCTGCAAGCAAGTTGCCCTGCGACCCGAGGTCACACGCTCGGGTCGCAGGGTCGACTCAAAGCTTTATCAGCGGCCGGCCGAAGTTCTCGCCGCGCATCGCCTTGATGAGGTGCGCGGGCGCATTCTCGAGCCCTTCCGCCACGTCCTCGCGGCAGACCAGACGATCCGCCCCGTACCAGGCGATCGCATCCTTGAGGAACTCGCCGCGGCGGTGCTCGTAACTGGCCGCGTTCAATCGCAGGACCGTTACGTCACCCGGCGCGTAGCCGGCCCCGCGCAGCAGCTCGGCGGCATCGTCGTGACGGACACTGTTCAAGACGACACGCCCGCCAGGAGCGAGATGGTGGCCCGAGAGGACGCCCTCCAGCAGCTCACCCCCGGAATTGTCGAAGTAGATGTCGAACCCGCGCGGCGCAAGCTGCCGCAGGCGCCTGCTCAGATTCTCCGCATGATCATCGACACACGCCGAAAAGCGCGCGTGCCGTGTCGCCCAGTCACACTTCTCGCGTGAGCTGCCGATGCCGATCGCGCGCGCGCCCTTGATCCGGGTGACCTGGCCAGCCATGGCGCCGGCTACGTTCGCCGCGGCGGATACCAGCACCGTTTCGCCCGTGCGCAGCTTGGCGAGATCGAGCAGACCGAAGTAGGCCGCCATGCCCGACGGGCCGAGCAGTCCGAGCGCCGTCGACGCGGGCGCCTGGCCCGGGTGCAGCGCGCAAGCATGTTGTCCGTCGGAGACACAGATCTCGCGCATACCGCACTCGAGAACGACGTGTTGTCCGATCGCGAAGACATCGTGTCGGGACTCCAGCACTTCGCAGACGCCCAATGCCGGAACGACATCGCCAGGCTGCGGGCTCGCGCTCGAGCGCGTAGCGCCATTGGAAGGTACGCAGGTAAACGGATCGACCGCGAGCCAGCGCGCGCGGCAGAGGATGCCGCCGTTGGTGAGACGAGGTAGTCCGCCCGGCACTACCTCGAAGTCCCCGGCTGCCGCCGGTGTCCGCCTGATCCTGACCTCGAGGTTGCGCATGGGTACACCTGTCTACTGAGCTTCGGCCTCCGCCGCCTTGCGCCGCGCCGCATCATCCTGATATGCAGCGTTGATCTGCTGCTGCATCTTCGCCTCTGTTTGCTGCGCCTGCTTCGCCTGCTGCGCCGCGGAGGCGCCTCCCGCGGCCGCGGTGGCGCCGGTCTCGGCCAGGCCGCAGCCAGCGAGCGTGAGGAGAGCGGCCGGCAGCGCCAGCGACTTCGCCAGGGTTCGTATCATGCGAATAGCTTAAACCCGAACTGCCGCTGCGGCACAATCCACGCCTGCCATGCTCAAAGCGATCCCCTCCCGCCCCGCGGGGCAATCCCGGCCACGCGTCCGTCGCGGCTACTTCGAATGCCGCTATGGCCAGTTGCACATCCAAAACGCAATCCCGTCGGGAGGCGGCTTCGAGGAGGGCACCCCCCTTCTCTGTCTGCATCCAAGCCCCCACTCCGGACGCTTTTTCGAGCGGTTCCTCGCGACAGCTGGGACCGGACGGTCGGTTTTTGCCCCTGATCTGCCTGGCTTCGGGGATTCCGATCCACCGCCGCCCGGCGCGGGCGTCATCGAGCATGCCGCAGCCGTCGGGGACTTCCTCGACACCATGCGCCTGCGCCAGATCGATCTCCTGGGTCAGGGATTCGGTGCGCTCGTTGCCGCCGAGCTGACGGCGACCCGTCCGGGACACGTGCGGCGACTGGTGCTGGTCGCGCCGCCCCTCACCGCGGAGACCGCGGACCCGCAACCGCCGGCTCCGGCCGCGGACGGCAGCCACTTGCTCGAGGAATGGCGCCGGGCGCTGGCGTATTGCGGGGGGGATGCGCCGGTCGCGGCCGTGACCGCAGCCGCCGCGGAGCGACTGCGCAACGGCGCTCAGGCGGTGGCAGCCGCGACGGCGGCACGGGGTTATCCTCTGCACGCCCGGCTGGCGCAGGTCTCCGTCCCGCTCCTCCTGCTGCGTCTGCGCGAGGAAGTTGTAGCCAACAAAGGACAGGCGCGCGAGGTGCCCGCGCGCGCCAGGCTCGTCGAGCTGCCCGAGCAGGGCAGCTCCATCTTCGAGACGGCGCCCGAGGCCGCCGCCCAGGCTCTGGAGACCTTCCTTCGTTAGCCTACTGTTTGCCTTGCTCGATGGCGCGCGTCCAGTGCGCGACCTCTTCAACCGTCATCGATCCCGTGACGGTCAGCCGCGCGTCCTCGAATCCCCACAGGCTGACGTCAGTCAGGTATTGCTCTCGCGAGAGCAGCGTACCCTGACAGACCCGCCGCGGTGACGGTGGGGCATGCAGCTCCTGGGTCAGCCGCTCGATGAGCCCTGTCAGCACCCACACAGGGATGCGGCCTCGCTCCGACGGATATACGAACCCGAACAGGCCCAGGTACGACAGGAGCACGCGCCAGTGCCCATCGAAGCGGCCGAGGAGCCGCCGCCAATCGAGCCGCTCGGCGCAGGCGAGCAGCAGATGCATGATGTCCGCGCCGTCGTACCGCTCGCGCTCGGTGATGAAAGCCTTCGACCAGATCATCTCCTCCGGCGGACAGATGCGCGCCTGCACGCCGAGCACCGGGCCGGCCGCGGCATGCTCGAACCATGCATCGTCGACCTGCGCCAGGCCGTTGCCGGAGCTGAAGATGACATCTATGCAGCCTTGCTCGCAGTTCGCCTTGCCGAGCCAGTGCGGAAATGTCAGCTCCGTCGCGATACCCGCGGCGCCGAGCGCCGTCGCGACAGCGTCATAGTGCGGCCGCCGCACGAAGACGTCGAAATCCTTCGTGTTCCTCTCGATGCCGGTGTAGTAATTGAGGGCGTATGCGCCGCCCACGAGAAACGGGATGCCCGCGTCGGAAAGCAGGCGCAGAGTGTGCACATAGAAAGCGCGGGCGCCCTCGTCGAGCTCTCCCTGACGCTCCTCGCTCGGCGGCATGCTGATTGCTCCGTGGCCAACTACGAAGGAGTGGAAGCAAGCGATGCGCCTAGCAGCAACTGGAGACCTTCACGTGAAGAAGACCTCGCAAGGGGCGCTACAGCCGCTTCTTGCGCCGGTCAACGACCATGCGGACGTGCTGCTCCTATGCGGCGACCTCACCGATTACGGCTTGCGCGAGGAGGCGGCAATCCTGGCGAGAGAGCTCAATGCGGCCGTTCGAATCCCCATCGTGGCCGTGCTCGGCAACCATGACTTCGAGTCCGGCCTGCAGGACGAAGTGACTCGGATCCTGACGGACGCCGGCGTCAAGGTCCTCGACGGCGAGGCGTACGAGATCGGCGGCGTCGGAATCGCGGGCGCGAAGGGCTTCTGCGGCGGCTTCGGCCGCGCGACGCTCGGCGCCTGGGGCGAGCAGGCAACGAAATGCTTCGTACAGGAAGCGATCGACGAGGCGTTGAAGCTCGAGGGCGCCCTGGCGCGGCTGCGCACCCGACAGCGGATCGCGCTGCTGCACTACTCGCCGGTGCGCGGCACGGTCGAGGGGGAGCCGCTCGAGATTTTCCCGTACCTCGGCACGAGCCGGCTCGAGGAGCCGCTCAACCGGCATCCGGTCGATGTCGTCTTTCACGGACACGCCCATCACGGCACACTTGAAGGGCGAACGAGCGCGGGTACGCCGGTGTACAACGTGGCCATGCCGCTCCTGCTGCAGAAGTACCCTGATCGACCACCGTTCCGGGTAGTGGAGCTGCCGGAGGCGCCGCCTTCGGAGACCGAGGCCGCGCTATCGAATGCGCGCCAGCAGGCGGCCGCCAAGCGGCCGCCGCTCGTGGAACGACCCGCGGAAAAGCCCGACCGGCACTGACGGGCTCGCCCGCCAGCGCGAGCCCTTCAGCGGGCGGCACCCGCTTTTCACGATATTTCGCTAAGCTGGCGACATGGCCAGTCCCTACATCGAGCGGATTCTCAAGGCTCGCGTCTATGACGTCGCGGTCGAGTCGCCTCTGGAGGAGGCGCCTCGCCTCTCGCGGCGGCTCGGCAATCACGTGCTGCTGAAGCGCGAAGACCTGCAGCCGGTGTTCTCCTTCAAGCTGCGCGGCGCCTATAACCGCATTGCGCACCTGTCGGACGGCGCCGCGAAGCGCGGAGTGGTTTGCGCCTCCGCGGGCAATCATGCGCAGGGCGTTGCGCTCGCGGCGCGGCGGCGGGGTATCCCTGCCGCGATCGTGATGCCGCGCACGACGCCGCAGATCAAAGTGCAGGCGGTCATCGATCTCGGCGGCGAGGTGATGCTGCACGGCGATGACTACGACACGGCGCTGGAGCGGGCGCTCGAGCTGGCGCGCGAGCGCAATCTCGTATTCGTGCATCCGTTCGACGATCCCGACGTCATCGCGGGTCAGGGCACGATCGGCGTGGAGCTGCTGCGGCAGACGGGCGGCCATCTCGATGCGATCTTCGTGCCGGTCGGCGGCGGCGGCCTCATTGCCGGCATCGCGGTCTATGTGAAGTACCTCTACCCCAACATCCGCATCATCGGGGTGGAGCCGGAGGATGCCGCCAGCATGTACGAATCGCTGAAGGCCGGCCGTCGGATCACTCTGGACCGGGTCGGAATCTTCGCCGACGGCGTCGCGGTCAAGCGGGTGGGCGAGGAAACGTTCGCGCTGTGCCGCGGCCACGTCGACGAGATCATGCTGCTCGACACGGATGAGATCTGCGCCGCCATCCAGGATGTCTTCGAGGACACCCGCTCCATCGTGGAGCCCGCCGGCGCGCTGGCGCTGGCGGGGCTGAAGAAATTCGTCGCCCGCGAGGGCTGGCGGGACAAGCGTGTCGTCGCGATCAACAGCGGCGCCAACATCAACTTCGACCGCCTGCGCCACGTGGCGGAGCGCGCCGATCTCGGCGGCGAGCGCGAGGCGCTGCTCGCGGTCACCATCCCGGAGCAGCCGGGCAGCTTCCTGCGGTTCTGCGAATTCCTCGGCAACCGCAATGTCACGGAGTTCAACTATCGCTTCGAGAGCGAGCAGGGCGCGCAGATCTTCGTGAGCTTCGGGCTGGCCCAGGGCCGCACCGAGAAGGATGCGGTCATCCGCGCCCTGCGCGAGGCCGGGTACACCGTCACCGACATGACCGACAACGAGATGGCGAAGCTGCACGTGCGGTACATGGTGGGCGGCCGCGCACGCGGCATCCGCGACGAGCTGCTCTACCGCTTCGAGTTCCCGGAGCGCCCTGGCGCGCTGCTCAAGTTCCTCCACGCGGTGGGCGGCCGCTGGAACATCAGCCTGTTCCACTACCGCAACCACGGCTCCGACTACGGCCGTGTGCTGGCCGGCATCCAGGTGCCTGCCGGTGAGCGCACGGATTTCCTGCAGCACATCAACGAGCTGCACTACGCCTACGCGGAGGAGACGGACAATCCGGCGTATCGGATGTTTCTGGGGTCCTGAGCGGTCCCTACTGACTCGAGGCGGCATTGCCGCGCTATCCCGCTGACCGAAAGCCTGCGCGAGGAAACCGAGCTCTTTCCCGTGCTCCGCTGGCTGTCCGTCATGGTCGGTCAGAACATCGTGCCACGCCGCTACGATCCTCTGGTCGATGGACTCGATTCGCGGCAGATTCAATCCCGGCTCGAGGAGCTGCGCTCCTCGGTGAGAGACTGTGTCGCGGCCATGCCGCGGCACTGGGATTTCATTCGCGTCAGCTCAACACCACCAGCAGGTCCTTCGCATCCACCTGCTGGCCCGGGCTGACCAGCACTTCCGTCACCTCGCCGTCGGCTTCCGCGCGCACGGCGGTCTCCATCTTCATGGCCTCGAGCGTAGCGAGCAGATCGCCGCGTGCCACCTTGCGGCCGGCCGTCACCGCGACGGTGGCGATGGTGCCGGGCATCGGCGCGCCTACCTGCTTGGGATTTCCGGGCTCCGCCTTGCGCTGCGGCGGGCGCTTGGCGACCTGACTGCGGTCGGGCGCGCGCACCGAGCGCGGCTGGCCGTTGAGCTCGAAGAAGACCGTCCGGGTACCGTCCTCATGAGTCTCGCTGGAGGCAACATAGCGCACGATGAGCGTCTTGCCGCGCTCCAGCTCCACGCTCACCTCCTGGCCTGGCTCCATTCCGTAGAAGAACACGGCGCTCGGCAGGATGCCGACATCGCCGTACTGCGCGCGCTCGGCAGCGTAATCGAGCCATACACGCGGGTACATCAGATATGAGGCCAGGTCATCGTCCGTGACCGGACGCGTGACCTTCTGTTGGATCTTGGCGCGCTCCGCGGCAAGATCCACCGGCGGCATCTCGGCACCCGGACGCCGGGTGACCGGCGCCGCACCCTTCAACACCTTGCGTTGCAGCGCCTCCGGAAAGCCGCCGTACGGCTGACCGAGGTCGCCACGGAAGAGTTGTACGACGGATTCCGGGAACGGTACATCCACCTGCGGATCGAGCACCTGCTTCGGTGTCAGGCCGCTGGTCACCATGAGGAGCGCCAGGTCGCCAACGACCTTGGACGTCGGAGTCACCTTCACGATGTCGCCGAACATGGCATTCACATCGGCGTACGCCTGGGCGACGTCCGGCCAATGAGAGCCGTCTATCCCCAGCGAGCGGGCCTGCTCGCGCAGGTTGGTGTACTGCCCGCCCGGCATGCCGTGCACGTAAACCTCAGAAGCGCCGGAGCGGATGTCGCTCTCGAACGCGGCGTAGAGCCTGCGGACCTGCTCCCAGTAGGAAGACAGCAGGCGCAGCTTCGCCGGATCGACACCGGAGTCACGCGGGCTGTGGCGCAACGCCTCCACTATGGAGCCGAGGTTGGGCTGCGAAGTCAGGCCGCTCATCGCATCGAGCGCGCCGTCGATCGCGTCGGCGCCGGCCTCGACCGCGGCGAGCACGCTGGCGGCGGCGATGCCGCTCGTGTCGTGAGTATGGAAATGCACCGGCAGCCCGATTTCCGCCTTCAGCGCCTTCACCAGCGCGTAGGCGGCGCGCGGGCGGCACAATCCCGCCATGTCCTTGATGCCGAGCACGTGCGTGCCGGCGTCCTTGAGCTGGCGCGCGAGCTTCAGGTAGTAATCGAGCGTGTATTTCTTCTCGTGCGGGTCGCTCAGGTTGCCGGTGTAGCAGATCGCCGCCTCGCAGAGCTTGCCCGACTCCAGCACCGCCTCGATCGGCATGCGCATGTTCTCGACCCAGTTGAGCGAGTCGAAGATGCGGAACACGTCGATGCCGCGCTCCGCGGCGCGGGCGATAAAGAAGCGTACGACATTGTCGGGATAGTTGGCGTACCCCACGGCGTTTGCGGAGCGGAGCAGCATCTGCAGCAGCAGATTGGGCACGCGCTCGCGCAGCATCGTCAGCCGTTGCCAGGGGTCTTCCTTGAGGAACCTCATCGCCACATCGAACGTAGCCCCGCCCCAGCACTCCAGCGAGAAGAGCTGCGGCAGCAGGCCGGCGTAGTAAGGGGCGATTGCGGTCATGTCGATGGTGCGCATGCGCGTCGCCAGCAGCGACTGATGCGCATCGCGCAGAGTCGTGTCCGTGAGCAGCACCCGCTCCTGCGCCAGCATCCATTGCGCGAACCGCTCCGGCCCGAGCTCCTCGAGCTTCTGCCGGGTGCCGGCCGGCGGATCGGCCAGGGCCGTCTGCGGCAGCTTCGGCGTCTCGAGCCGCACCGGGCGCGGGCGGCCTCGTGTCTCCGGATTGCCGTTGACGATGGTCTCGGCGATGTAGGTCAGGATGCGGGTAGCCCGGTCGCGCTTCGGCGGCCAGCGGAAGAGCTCCGGCGTCTCGTCGATGAATCTCGTGGTGTACTCGCCGCGCGCGAACCGCGGGTGAGTGATGACCTGATCGAGGAAGCGCAGGTTGGTGACGACGCCGCGGATGCGGAACTCCCACAGCGCCCGGTGCATGCGGGCGTTGGTCTCCTCCGGCGTCGGCGCCCAGGCGGTCACCTTCACCAGCAGCGAGTCATAGGATCGCGTGATGATGGCCCCGGTGTACGCCGTGCCCGCGTCCAGGCGGATACCGAAGCCCGCGGGGCTGCGGTAGGCGGTGATCTTGCCGTAATCCGGGATGAAGTTGTTTTCCGGGTCTTCCGTGGTCACACGGCATTGCAGCGCGTGCGCCCCGATCCGGATCTCCCCCTGCGGCGGCACGCCGCTCTCCGCCGTCCCGAGCCGCGCGCCCTCGGCGATGCGGATCTGCGCCTTCACGATGTCGATGCCGGTCGCGCACTCGGTGACCGTATGCTCGACCTGGATGCGCGGATTGACCTCGATGAAGTAGAACCTGCCGGATTCGGCGTCCTGCAGGAACTCCACCGTGCCGGCGTTGAGGTAACCCGATGCCCGGCCGATGGTGAGCGCGGCCTGGCACAGCTCCGCCCGCTGAGCCTCGCTCAGAAACACCGCGGGCGCGCGCTCCACGACCTTCTGGTTGCGGCGCTGCACCGTGCAGTCGCGCTCATAGAGGTGCACCAGCCCGCCATGCGCATCGCCCAGGATCTGCACCTCGACGTGGCGCGCGCGGCGCACCAGCTTCTCGAGATAGACCTCGTCGTTGCCGAACGCGGCCTTCGCCTCCCGGCGCGCAACCGGCAGCAGCTCCGCGAGCTGCTCGTCGCTGCCGACGACGCGCATGCCGCGGCCGCCGCCGCCCCAGCTCGCCTTGAGCATCACCGGGTAACCGATCTCGTGTGCGTGCCGCCGGCACTCTTCCAGGCTGGCCGGCAGCGGCGGGGTCGCCGGCATCACCGGTACGCCGGCCGCGGTCGCGAGATTGCGCGCCGCCACCTTGTTGCCCAGGGTCCGCATGGTCTCGGGCCTCGGGCCGACGAAGACGATCCCGGCGGCCGCGCAGGCCTGCGCGAATTCCGGGTTCTCGGAGAGGAAGCCGTAGCCGGGGTGGACGGCGTCGGCCCTGGCCTCGCGCGCGATGCGCAGGATGTCCTCGATGTCGAGGTAGGCCTCGACCGGGCCCTTGCCGCGGCCGACCAGATAGCTCTCATCCGCCTTGGTGCGATGCAGCGAGAAGCGGTCCTCCTGCGAGTAGATGGCCACGGTGCGCAGGCCGAGCTCGCTCGCCGCCCGCATGACGCGGATGGCGATCTCGCCACGGTTGGCCACCAGAATGCTTCGGATCCGCTGCGGCATGAGAACCTTTACCGGTAATATTCCCCGGGGATCATAACGGACAATTCCATGCTTTCGATTGCCATTCACGGCGGCGCCGGCGCGGTGCCGCGCAGCACTCTGACGGCCGAGCGCGAGCAGCACTACCGCGACGGACTCGCGGCCGCGCTCGATCTGGGATACACAACTCTGGAGCGGGGCGGCTCGAGCCTGGATGCGGTCAGCGCCGCCGTGCGCGCGCTCGAGGACAACCCGTTGTTCAATGCCGGGCGCGGCGCGGCACTCACCCGCGACGGGGCCGCGGAGCTCGATGCCGCGATCATGGAGGGCCGGCAACAGCGGGCGGGCGCCGTCGCGGCGGTGAGGCACGTGAAGAATCCGATCGAGCTGGCGCGCCGGGTGATGGAGAAGTCGCGGCACGTGCTGCTGGTCGGGGCGGGTGCGGAGGAATTCGCCCTGGAGGAGGGGCTGGCGCTGGTGCCGAATGTCTACTTCCGCACCGAGGAGCGCCGCGCGCAGCTCGAAGCTGAGCGCAGCGGCCGCTCGGTCTCGGACCTGTTCCCCTCCTCGCAGGGGACCGTCGGAGCGGTCGCCCTCGATGCGGCGGGCGATCTCGCCGCGGCCACCTCCACCGGCGGGATGACGAACAAGCGCCAGGGGCGGGTGGGCGACTCGCCGCTCATTGGCGCCGGGACCTACGCCAAGAATGGCGTTTGTGCCGTCTCCGCCACCGGCAATGGTGAATATTTCATCCGCGTGGTGGCCGCGCACCACATCTGCGCGGCCGTGGAGTACCGCGGCCTCGGCCTGCGGGAGGCGGTACACGAATTGCTGCAGCAGAGGCTCCGTGAGCTGGGCGGCAGCGGCGGCATCATTGCCATCGACCGCGCCGGACGGATAGTCACGGAGTTCAGTACCGAAGGCATGTTTCGCGGCGCCCGCGACTCGGGCGGACTGCGGCAAATCGATATTTATTGAGTCAAGGGGATACCGTATGGCACTTGCGCGGCAAGAGACTACCGGGGTTTCGGCACCGAAGCGCCTGCTGGTCGTCGATGACAACAAGGACGCCGCCGAGAGCATGTCGATGCTGCTGGAGATGTGGGGCCACGAGGTGGCCTTCGCCTATGACGGCCCGAGCGCGCTCGAGACCGCGGAGCAGTGGCGGCCACAGGCGGTGTTCCTGGACATCGGGCTGCCGGGGATGGACGGCTACGAAGTGGCGGAGCGCCTTCGCTCGCTGCCGCAGGCCAAGGATGCAGTGCTGATCGCCATCACGGGCTATGGACAGGATGACGATCGCGAGCGCTCCCAGCGGGCGGGGATCGACCATCACCTGGTGAAGCCTGTGGCGCCGGACGCGCTGCGCAGCCTCATCGACTCCCTGCAGCTGCATTAGTCCCGGCTGGGCAGCTACTGCGTCCCGGCAGCCCAGACTTCAGCCGCAAGCATCTGCAGGCCGTGCATGCGTGAGCGCTCCAGCGTCACCACATCGTCCTCGGCCGCAGCCACCAGCATCTGCCGCCACAGGCGTATCCGCTTGAGCCACCGCGGCCGCAGCCAGCCGGCGCCGCGCTCCGCCAGCTCGTGCACCTGCGAGACCGTGCAGGCGCCGAGCAGGCCCGCGCAATGCGGGTGGATTCCCAGGATCAGGCGCGCCCCGGCCGAATAGTTGACGACCAGCGACCAGGCATAGACGAAGACCGTGCGTGCGACCGCGGCAGTCTGCGGCACCGTGAAGAACGAGGCGTATGGGACGGGCGGCGGCTCGCCTGCGCGCGAGCCGCTGATCCATTGCCAGTGTTGTGGCTCCCCGAAGCAGGCGTCGACCAGCAGATAGGGGCAGGCCGCCGCCTGCCAGCGGGAGCGCTCATCGAGCGCCCGCCACAGCTCTCCCAGCTGCCGCAGCGCCGGCTGAGCCTGGGGCGCCATGGCGAGGGCCTGCTCCGCGAGCAACCCGAGACAGCGGTGGTTGACGTCCGCCAGCGCCTCGAGCATTTCCCGCCGCAGCCAGCAAGCCCGGTGGAGCGCCCGAACGTCCAACGCCGCGAACGCCTGGTTATGCGACAGCATGACGGTCACTCCTTCCCTACCCCTCCCCCATGTTACGCGCGTGCGCGCCGGAGGCAACAGGTGAAATTGGGATTTTTTGCCCAAAATAGACTGGTGGTATTTTGGGAAATATTTCCCACAATAGGGCATGTCACAGACGGCAGGGGAAATCGACCATGCGCATCTCGGAAGACCGCTACGACCGCGATCGGCAGCGCCTCGAGCTGGCCTTGCGCTTCCTGACACACGAGGCGCGTACCCAGACGATCCGCGTCTGGACGGGGCTCAGCGACGATCGCATCCGCAAGCTCTATCGCTCCTATCTCGGCCGCGCCGCCTGTTATGTCCCCCGCCACCGGGGCAAGTCGCCCCACCAGTCCGCCTACTTCACGCGCTCGCTGAGGATCCAACAGGAAACCGCCGTCCTGGCGAGCTTTTTCGCTCTCGGGGGGCTGGTGCCGGCGGCGCCCTCGGCGGCCGCGGGCGCCGCCCTTCCGGACATCACCCGCGGCAACCCGCTCTGCACCGCCTTCGAGACCTACGCCATCATGGTCCCGGCGGCCGCGATCTCGTTCGAGTACGCGGTTTTCCTGGCAGAATGCCTGGCGCGGGGCGATCAGCTGCGGCTCGGTAGGTGCTGCGACTGTGGCGGCATGATCGTCGTGGAGCGCTTCCCCGTCCGGGAGAAGCGTTGCCAGCACTGTGCCAGCGCGGCGCGGCTGGGCTAACCGGCCGCCGCTGATAAAATGGCTCCCATGAATGCGGAGCAGCCGAACTATTTCTCAGGTCCCTACATCGATCGCCGCGCCGAGGAGCGTGAGCATCCGGATTGGGCGCGGGAGGCGCTGGCGGACGCGCGGACACTCTATCTTCTGGTCAGCGGCACACGGCATCTGATCTACACCCAGCCGGAGCCGCGCATCGCTTTTCTCGACGGCGCTGCGGCGACCGCCCTGGCCGCCGAGAAGAGTCGACTCGTGCTCCTCGGCTGGTTCCGGGAGCGGCGTTGTGTCCTGGTGGAAGTCGGGGAAGAGACGTCCCTGCAATTACCGGGGCAGGCATCCTTCGAAGAGCTGCGCCCGCTCTCATCGCTCCTTGCCGGCGAAGAGGCCGGCCTGCTCGCGTACGCGCGGGCGCTGTCGATCTGGCGGGCCCGCCAGCGCTACTGCGGCGCGTGCGGCGCCCCGACGATTCCCCAGCGCGCGGGGCACTGCATGCGCTGCTCCAGGGAGGGCTGCGCGCAGGAGTTCTTCCCCCGACTGGACCCGGCCATCATCGTGCTGGTCACCGATGGGGAGCGCGCACTCCTCGGCCGGCAGGCGACATGGCCGGCGGGACGCTATTCGACCATCGCCGGCTTCGTGGAGCCGGGCGAGAGCCTGGAGGATGCCGTCGCGCGCGAGGTCATGGAGGAGACGGGCGTGCCGGTCACCGGCGCCCGCTACGATTCCTCCCAGCCCTGGCCCTTCCCGGCCTCGATCATGCTCGGCTTTCGCGCCTGGGCACGCCCCGAAAGCCCCGTGCGCCTCAGTGGCGAGCTGGAGGACGCCCGCTGGTTCACGCGGCAGGAGATCCGGGCCGGCGGCGCCACCCTGCTGCCATTCGTGCATTCGATCTCGCGCCGCCTGATCGTCAAATGGCTCGAGGAATAGGACGCTCTCATGTGCCTGCTCGTGCTCGCATGGAAGACGCACCCGCGGTACCGGCTGGTGGTCGCGGCCAATCGCGACGAGTACCACGACCGGCCGGCCGCACCGCTCGCACCCTGGCCCGCTCCCGCTGACATTCTCGGCGGCAGGGACCTGCGCGCCGGCGGCACCTGGCTGGGAATCGATCGTCGGCGCCGCTTCGGTATCGTCACGAACTTCCGCGACCTCGCGCGGGCGGCGCCCCAGGCACCCTCGCGCGGCGGGCTGATTCCGCGGTATCTCGACGGCGGGCGCGGCGCGGGCGACTACCTCGCCGCCCTGGAGAGCGAGGCCGCGGGTTACGGCGGTTTCAATCTCCTGTTGGCCGACGCGGAGTCGCTCTGGTATGCCTCGAACCGCTCCGAGCCGTTCGCGCGCGCCCTGTCGCCGGGCGTCCACGGGCTGTCGAACGAGCGGCTCGACACACCGTGGCCCAAGCTCCGGCGGGTGCGGCGCGGCTTCGAGGAATGGCTTCGCGGCGGCGGCAGCGCGCAAGGCGGTGAGCTTTTCGAGCTGCTGGCCGACCGCACGGCTGCCACGGATGAAGAGGTCCTGCCGAGCACCGGGCTGTCGCCCGAGTGGGAGCGCATCCTGTCCTCCCCGTTCGTCCTGCACGAGAAATACGGCACTCGCTGCTCCACCATAGTGGCCATCGAGGCCTCGGGCGCCTGTTTCCTCGCCGAGCGGCGCTTCGAGCCCGGCGGCGCCCGCAGCGGTGAGAGCCAATACCGTCTCGCGCCCGGCGAGTGGCTGTAGGTCAATTGGCGCACAAAATCGCATGGAGCGATTTTGAACGCCTGGCGTAGCCAGGCGGGCCCGAAGGGCCGAGGCGCAGGGATTGCGCCGAGTAAAGTCGCCTGCGGCGCTTTGCGCGGCCAGCCCTTCACCATCTTCGACCCCGCGCACTTACTTGCTTTTGGGCACGGAACCCGCGCCTGTCGCAGGGGTCACGTCTACAATTCGCGTTTAATTCGCCGCCCGGTGGTCGCACGAATCGATGGCGCAGCGCAACTCGTTACGCGAGGCTCGGCCGCAATGGCGGGCCTCTGGCGCCCTCGTGCTGCTCCTCGGATGGGTCTTCGCCGGGCCGCCGGCACGGGCCGGCGTCACGATCACCATCAGCGGCGTGGGCGCTCCGCTGCGCGGCAACGTGCTCGCGTACCTCAGCTTCGCGCGCTACCAGCGCAGCAAGAACCTGACCCCCGACACCGTCGACAGACTGGAGAGCCGCATCGGCCGGGAAGTGCAATCGGCGTTGCGCCCGTTCGGTTACTTCCAGCCGACGGTGCACTCGAAGGTCACCCCCTCCGGGCCGGGCAATTGGCAGGTGGCGATCACGATCGATCCCGGACAGGCGGTCATTCTGCAGAGCGTCAGCGTGCAAGTCCTCGGCCCGGGCGCCAAGAGCAGGAGGTTCCGGCGCATCACCTCGAGGCTGCCCCTGCACGCCGGCTCGCGACTGAATGAGGCTGCTTACGACGCCGTCAAAAGCGACCTGCTGCAGACCGCCGCCACCTACGGCTACCTGGATGCGAAACTGACCCGGCACGAGCTCAAGGTGGACCCTGCCACCCACACCGCGAGCATCGCGCTCGAGCTCGAGACCGGCGAGCGCTACCGCTTCGGCGACACCACCATCCAGCAGCACGCCGTGAGCGAGAAGCTCGTGCGCCGCTTCCTGCGCTACCGCCGGGGCCAGCCGTTCGACCTGACTCAGGTGCTGCGCACCCAGTTCGCGCTCGACGACAGCGAGTACTTCAGCAACCTCGAGGTGCTCACCGGAACACCCGACCGGACCGATCACACCGTGCCGGTGAGCATCCACGCCGACCCCAACCGTCCCAACGTGTATTCGATTGCGGCCGGCTACGAGACCGATACCGGCGCGCGCGGCATCCTCAGCTGGCAGAATCGGCGAGTCAACTCCTACGGCCACAAGGTGAGCGTCGACCTGGAGGCCGCCCAGGTGACCAAATACAGCCTGCAGAGCCGCTACATCATTCCCATCGGCGATCCGGCCGTCGAGAATCTGACCCTGTCCGGCATCGTCGAGCAGCAACAGCTGGCCGACGTCGACGCGCGCACCATGTCGCTCGGGCCGAGCGTCACCCGGGTGACGGGCCGATGGCAAACCGTGTGGTTCGTGAACGGGGTGCATGCCACGGGGACGGTTCAGGGCACCCCGCAGTGCCCGACGGGAATCAGCGCGACGCCCTTTGCTCAGTGCCTGGACCCGACCGGAAAGCCGATCCCGAGCATCACGGCGGGCACGGCGACCAACGATCTGCTGGTGCCCGGCGTCGATATCGCCTCGGTCCCCAAAGGCTATCTCGGGGAGCCGATGTTCGAGCACGGATTCTTCGCCGAGCTCCGCGGGTCACAGGGCGCCTTCGGCTCGAAGGCCAACTTCCTGCAGATTCACATCCAGCTGCAGCGGGTCATCAAACTGACGCAGAAGTGGCACTTGCTGCTGCGCGACGAGCTCGGCGCGACCGTTGCCTCGCATTTCGACGAGATGCCCGCGGTCATGCGCTTCTTCGCGGGCGGCGAGGGCAGCGTGCGGGGATTCGCCTACAACGACCTCTCGCCGGCGCAGAACTTCTGCGAGCCCGTGTACTCGCAAGGCACCACCCGCGAAGAGTGCGTCCTCAACCAGAAGGCCGGCGGCAAGGACCTGTTCACCGGCTCGGTGGAGTTCGACCGCGACCTGCCGCGGAACTTCGGTGTCGCCGTGTTCTTCGACTACGGCAACGCCTTCAACCACTTCGGCTCGCAGGAACAGGAGGTCTTCACCGACCAGCAATTCAGGCTGGTCAGGCAGCCGCTGCTGCAGTACGGCGCCGGCATCGGATTCCGCGTCCGCCTGCCGGTCCTGACGCTCGGCATCGACATCGGCCAGCCGCTGTCCCAGTCGGGAAGTCCGCGGCTCTACATCAACTTCTCGCCCAAGCTGTGACAGCGCGGTAGCCGCCGATGCGCCGATTCCTACTGCTCGCCACCGCACTGTTCGTCCTGCTCGCGATCGGTCTGCCCTGCGCCGCGCTCTACGCGGTGCTCTATACCCAGGGCGGATTGCGCTACGTCGTGAGCCATATGCCGCAGCGGTTCGGCAATGTCGGGGTGCGGATCGAGGATGTCAGCGGCACGATCGCGAACGGGGCGAGCGCGGCGCTGGTCGAGATCGATCAGGACCGGGTGCGCCTGCGGATCCGTGGCATGCACACCCGAGTGCGGCTGGAGCCGCTTCTCTGGCAGACCATCGTCGCGCCGGACACGCGGGCCGACAGTGTCGAAGTCGAGGTCGAGCGCCCGACGCGGCCGCCCGGCCCGCCCCATGCGCCGCAATTCCTGCCGCCCTGGCTGACCATTCACATCGGACATGTCAACATCGGTAGGGCCGTCGTGGTCGTACCGGATGGTACGCGGATCATAGGCACCGAGATCGCCGGTTCCGCGGTGCTGCGCCACCGGGATATCCGCTTCTATCAGGCGGAGCTGCAGATGGGCGAGCTGCATTTCGCGGTCGCCGGCAGCCTGCGCGCCAGCGATCCGCTGCGGCTTGCGGCGGATGGTCAGATCACGTGGCAGCCGCGCGGCCAGCCGGTGTGGCGGCTCGCCGCCAACGCCGCGGGCGACCTCGACAAGCTGCCGATCAGCGCCAGGATACTGGCTCCCTTCCACAGTGAGCTCAGCGGCGAGATGCTCGATCTGACTCACCACTGGCACTGGCAGGGCGAGGCGGTCGTGCACGATCTCGACCTGCGCGCCTGGCACCTCACCGGCGCGCTCGGCGCCATCGGGGGCGATCTTGCGCTGAGCGGGGGCGGCCGGGAGTTCAGCGCGCGCGGCACGCTGGATCCGAGCGGGCTCAAGGCCGGCTCATTCAACGTGCAGTTCGATGGGTCGTATTCACGGCAGGTGCTGACCGCGCGGCGCATCGACATCACTCATATCGGCTCGGGCGCGCGAACCATCGCCTCCGGCACTATCGGGATCGCGAGCGTCCCCGGCGGCCCGCGCCTCGACCTGCAGGGGTCCTGGCGAGACTTTCGCTGGCCGCTGGCCGGACGGAGCGTACCGTTCCGCAGCAGCGAGGGAAGCTTCGTGCTGTCGGGCCTGCGCCCGTACGATTTCCGGGCCAAAGGACTGGCCCAGGTGCCGCAGCTCATGCCGAGTCTCGCCCCGGTTCCCGCCGACGTCGCCGGCAGGTTGGGTGACAAGGGCGTCGCCATCAGCCGCGCGCAGGTCGATCTCTTCCGCGGTCACGCCGATGTTCACGGCGAGGTGACCTGGGCCCCCGTGCAGCGCTGGACCATCAGCGGCCGCGCCACCGGCATCGACCTGGGTCAGTTGCGGCCCGACCTGCCCAGCAGTCTCGACTTCGGGCTGACCATCGCCGGCCGCGGCTTCAAGCCGGATGACCCGCTCAGCGTAGGTGTCGACGGGCTCAGCGGGCGGCTGCGGGGCGTCGCGGCGAGCGGCGGCGGCAAGCTGACGCACGCGGGCGATACCTGGACGTTCCAACAGGTTCGCGTGGTCCTCGGCCGCACGCGCCTGGCGCTCGACGGCCGGGTCGATCGCGCGCTCGACCTGCAATTCGGGGTCACCGCCGAGGATCTCAGTCTGGTGTCGGCAGGCAGCCGCGGCCACTTGGAGGCGAGCGGCACGATCCGCGGGCCGGCCGACGCACCCGACATCGTCGCCACCGCAAGGGGAGCCGACATTCTCTACGATGGAGTGTCACTCGCCGGTTTCGATGCGAAAGTGGATTTCGACCCGAGCTCGCGGCGGCGCTCCTCGATCGCGGCGCATCTGCGGCAGCTCCGCATCTCTCGCCGCACCGTGCGCAGCGTGGACTTCACGCTCGATGGCCCGGCATCCGCGGCGACGGCTCATCTGGACGCGCAGGCGCCGGGACTGCATATGACCGCAATGGCGAGCGGCACCATCAGCCGCGGCATCTTCGGCGGCAAGCTGGAATCGCTCACCCTGACGGGTGCCGAGTCGCTGCGACTTCATCTGGAGCAGCCGGTATCGCTGTCGCTGTCGCGCGCAGCGAGCACCATCGACCGGCTGTGCCTCATCGGCACTCCGGGCAATCTCTGCGCGGAGGCGAGTTGGACGCCGGTGGCGTGGTCGATGACGTTGACCGCCAGCCAGTTACCTCTGAGCACACTCACCGCGGGACGCACGCCAGCCGTCGAATACATTGGCACGATCAACGTCGGCGCTCGTGTCTTCGGCAGCGGGAACAGCCCCGCACAGGGAGTGCTGCGCATCGAGCTGAATGACGCGGTGCTGTCGCGGCGGCTGGTGAGCGGACGGATCGAGCGCACCTCCATCGGATCCGGCGTGCTCACGGCGACCGCGACGACGGACGCGATCGCCGCGAATGCATCTCTGACCTCGGGAGAGATCGGCACGCTGGCAGGGACCCTCGCGATCACCCGCGGTCCGCAGTCCTGGCTGGACATGCCCGTGACGGGCGAGCTGCGCGCTCAGAGCTCCAAGCTCGACCTGGTCTCGCTGTATATCCCGGACATCGACCGTGCGGGCGGCAACCTGACAGCGAGCGCCCGGGTCGCGGGCACCGTCGGGCAGCCGCAGTTGAGCGGCTCGATCAGCGTCTCCGACGGTGAGGTCGACTTCTACCAGACCAACCTGCACTTGCGACAGATCGGACTGGCGGCGCAGCTGACCGATGACGGCCTGATGTTCGAGGGCACCGCACAGTCGGGCAAAGGATCGGTCCATGCCAAAGGCCAGCTGCGCTGGCGTGAGGCGCTGCCTTACGGCGAGCTGCACCTGCAAGGCACCCACCTGCGGGTGGTGGACATCCCGGAAGCACAGATCGATGCGTCGCCGAATCTCGACTTCAAGGTGGCCGCGCGCACGATCGATATCACTGGCACCGTGGCCGTCCCCTACGCCAGGATCGTGCCGACCGACCTCACCGGGGCGGTGACCTCTTCCTCTGACGAGGTCATCATCGGCCAGGAATCGCGGAATCCGGCTGATCGATTCAAGGTGAGGACTCAGATCACCATGACGCTGGGACCCAACGTCAGCATCGACACCACGGGACTTACTGGCCAGCTGGCGGGCAGCATCACGGTGCGCAGCGGCTACGATGCGATCACACGTGCATCGGGGCAGCTCTTCGTTCAGAAGGGACAATACGCCGCCTACGCGCGTAAGCTGGACATTCAAAGCGGGCGGCTCATATTCACAGGCGGCCCGATCGACGATCCGGGGATCGAGATTCGCGCCATCAAGAGCTATCCCGATGTCACCGCCGGCATCAATGTGCGCGGCACCCTGAAGCAGCCGCGCATCTCCTTCTTCTCGACACCGTCCCTGCCGCAATCGCAGATCGTCTCCCTGATCCTCTCCGGCGGCGGCGGCGGCGGCTCGTTGCAAATGCTGCAGGCAGGGGGCTCCACCGCCCAGAGCCAGCAGGCCACGGCCGCCAGCGAGCTGCTGACTCAGGGCGGCGCGATCCTCGCGCAGCAGCTGGGCTCGCGCATCGGCCTGCCCGACATCAGCCTGGAGACCGATCTCAACAACGAGACCTCCCTGGTGCTCGGCAAGTACCTCTCGCCGCGGCTCTATGTGAGCTACGGCGTCGGGATCACACAGCAGCTGAACGATATCCGCCTTCGGTACAGCCTCGGCGATCACTGGACGATCCGCACCATGGCGGGGCAGATCAGGGGGGCGGACCTGGTATTCAGCGTGGAGAAATAGGCGGACGACAGTGCCGGTGGTATCGGCTACCCTTGACACTCACGCATGAATATGCACAATGTTCGCAACTTTATGCACCGCCCCCAGTGCCGCTGACCCTCGATGGACGTCCAACAGCTCGAGCGCCGCCAAGCCATCGTGCGCATCCTGCGCGGCGGACACGTGCGCCGGCAGGAAGACCTGGCGCGTCTGTTGAAGACCGAAGGCTACGAAGTGACGCAGTCGTCGGTCAGCCGCGATCTGCGGGACCTCGGCGTGCTCAAGGCGAGCGGCCGCTACGTGCTGCCTCCGGACGAGGTTTCGCGCACCAACGGCGACTTCGCCATGCTCGCGCAGTTCGTGCGCGGGATGAAGCGCGCCGGTCCCTCGCTCACGATACTGCGAACCACCATCGGCGCCGCGCAGAGCGTCGCCGTCGCCATCGACCGGGCAGACTGGCCCGAGGTTGCCGGCACCATCTCCGGCGACGACACCATCTTCATCGCAACCGCCCACTCCCGCGCACAGGACACCCTGGTCGCGCGGCTGCAGGGCATCTTCCGAGTCTGAGCATGCCCAATCCCGTGCCCATGAAGGGCGATCAGCCCATCGTTCTCGCTTATTCCGGCGGCCTCGACACCTCCTTCCTGGTGCCGTGGCTCAAGGAAAACCAAGGCCGCCCCATCATCACCGTCACCGTCGACACCGGCGGAATCGACCAGTCCGCGGCGCGAACGCTGGCGGAGCGCGCAAAAGCGCTCGGCGCGGTGGCGCATCATCAGATCGATGCACGCGCGGATTACTTCGAGCAGGTGCTGCGTTTCCTCATCATGGGCAACGTGAAGCGCGGCCAGATGTACCCGCTCTGCGTGGGCGCGGAGCGCGTCATGCAGGCGCAGACCATCGCGCACATGGCGCGCAAGCTGGGCACCAACATGATCGCCCACGGCTGCACCGCGGCGGGCAACGATCAGGTCCGCTTCGAGGTCGCGATGCGCACGCTCGCGCCGGAGCTCGAAGTGCTGGCGCCGGTGCGCGACCGTGCGTTCAAGCGGCAGGAGGAGCTCGACTACCTGCAGAGCCGCGGCCTGCCGGTGCCGCCCTTCGGCGCCGCCTATTCGATCAATCGCGGACTCTGGGGCGTCACCATCGGCGGCAAGGAGACGCTGACCTCCTCCGGCAGCATCCCTGATCAGGCCTGGGTGCTGACGCGCGAGGCGTTCACTCGTCCACGCGCCCCCGAGTCTCACGTGATCGAGTTCAAGCAGGGCCGCCCCGTCGGGCTCGACGGGCGGACAGTGTCGTCCGTCGCGCTCATCGAGGCGCTGGAGGCGCTCGCCGCGCCCTTCGGCATCGGGCGCGGCATCCACCTGGGCGATACCATCATCGGCACCAAGGGACGTGTTGCATTCGAGGCGCCCGCCGCCGAGGTGCTGCTCACCGCCCACAGGGAGCTCGAGAAGCTCGTGCTCACGGGCCGCCAGCAGCGCATCAAGGAAACGGTGGCGCAGCCCTACGGCGACCTCGTACACGAGGGCCAGCTTCTCGATCCCGTCTGCCGTGACATCGAGGCGCTGCTCCTCTCCTCGCAGGAGCGGGTCACGGGCACGGTGCGGGTCCAGCTTCGCCCCGGCAACCTCTTCATCGAAGGCGTCGAGTCGCCCTATTCGCTGATGGCCGCCTCCAAGGGCGTGTACGGCGAAGCGGCTGGCGAGTGGACCCCCACCGATGCGCTCGGCTTCTCCAAGATCGTCGCCCTGACGGGCGTCTTTCACCGGCGTGCCGGCGAGCACGCCAAGGAAACCTGACATGGTGAGCGGCATGAGAAGCCTGGTCGTCGACAAGATCGCCTCGGTGGCGCAGGCCTGCGGCCTGTCGCGCGAGGTGCGCATCTCGATGGACATCCCCTCCGAGGAGGGCGTGGTCGTGGTCGTCGAGGTGCTGACCAACAAGTCGACCTACAACACCCTGGAGCTCACCAGCGGCCGCATGGCCAAGGTCGGCAAGGGCGACATCGTGGTGGGCGCCCTCGGCCACCGCAAGGCGCTCTTCGGCTACTCGGGGCACGTGCCGCCGTCGCTCCAGGCCGGCGACGTCATCCAGATGCTCAACATCGGCGGGGTGCTCGGGATCTGCGACTCCATCAACCCGGACAAGGGCAAGCCCTTCGACTGCCGCGTGCTCGGCGTGGCGCTCAATTTCCCCTATCTCGGGGAGCGTATCGGCGTGCCGGCGCGGGTCGGCTTCCGCCGCCTCGATCTGGCGGCGAAGCTCGACGCACGGCAGGTGCCGGTGGTAGCGCTGGCGGGGACCTGTATGGAGGCAGGCAAGACCGCCGCAGCCTGCGCCATCATCAGCCGGATGCGCCACCGCGGCCTGGTGGTCGATGCCTTCAAGGCGACCGGTGTATCGCTGCGCCGGGACATTCTGGCGATGGAAGACGCCGGTGCGCGCCGTTCCGCCATCTTCACCGACCTCGGGGTCACCACCACCACCCGCGTCAACGGCCCGGCGCTCACCCGCACCATGCTGAGCGAGCTCTCGGCCGGCAAACCCGACGTGATCGTGTTCGAGCTCGGTGACGGCATCCTCGGCACCTACGGCGTCGATGCCATCCTCGAGTGTCCCGACATCCGCACCGCGTTGACCGGTGTGGTGCTCTCGGCCAACGATCCGGTCGCCGCCTGGGGCGGTGTGAAGCTGCTGCGCGATCGCTTCGGGATCGAGCCCTGCGTGGTCACGGGTCCCTCCACGGACAATCAGGTGGGGGTCGAGATCATCACGACCCAGATGGGCGTGCCCGCCTTCAACGCGATGAGCGCAGGCGCGGCGCTCGGCGACCGCGTCATGGAAGCCGTGGGCCTCGCCCGGGAATCGGCCGCATGACCCGGCCGATCCCGACAATCGTGCTCGGCGGCACCGGCTACGTGGCCGGGGAGCTGCTGCGCCTGCTCGCCGGACACCCGCGCTTCGAGCTGGCGGCGGTGATGTCCGACAGCCAGCCGGGGGAGCCGGTGGCGAAGGCGTTCCCACATCTTGCAGCCGCATACGGCGACGCGCTCTTCAAGTCGCAGGCCGAGGCGCAGGCATTGGTAACCGGCGCCCCGGAATGCGCCGTCTTCTCCGCGGCGCCGCATGGTGTCTCGGCCGCATTGATCGACAGCCTGCTGCAGGCCGCATCGCAGGCCGGGACGCGCCCCAGAGTGGTCGATATCTCCGCCGACTTCCGTTTCCGCTCCGCGGGTGAATACGAAGCCGTCTACAAGCACGCGCATGATGCGCCGGCGCGCTTGTCCGAGTTCACCTGCGCGGTGCCGGAGCACCTGCGCAAGCTCGACACGCCGCACGTGGCGCATCCGGGCTGCTTCGCCACGGCGACGCTGCTCGCGAGCGTGCCGCTCCTTTCCCTGGGACTCACCCCGCCCGTGTTGTTCGTGACGGGGATCACGGGCAGTACCGGCGCCGGACGCAAGCCCGTGGAAGGCACTCATCATCCGCTGCGCCAGAGCGATCTCTATTCTTATAGCGCGCTGACGCATCGGCATGTGCCGGAAGTGGCGGCATGTGCGCGCGCAGCGACCGGCGTGGAGGCGGAGTTTGCGTTCGTGCCGCACTCGGGACCGTTCGCCCGCGGCATTCACATCACGGTGCAAGCGCCCCTGAAAACAGCGGTCGACACTTCAAAAGTGCTGGCCGCCCTGCGCGAGTTCTATGCCGGGTCACCCTTCGTGCGGGTGACCGACTCCGCGCCGCGAGTGAAGGAAGTCGCAACCACCAACTACGCGCATCTCTCCGCCGTGGCGAACGGCCGCAGCGTGGCGGTGATGTGCGTGGTCGACAACCTCAACAAGGGCGCGGCCGGCGGCGCCGTGCAGTGGATGAACCGGATGTTCGATCTGCCGGAGACGACGGGCCTCACGGCCTGCGCGCCCGGCTGGACGTGAGTGAGGCGACATGAGCTCTGCAGCAAGCAAAGTAGCGCAGGATGCGCCCATTCGCGACTTCCTCGCACCGGTATTCGCCCAGTATCCCCTCGAAGTCGCCTCCGCCGAGGGTGTCTGGCTGTTGAACAGCCGCGGCGAGCGGGTGCTCGATCTCTATGGCGGACATGCGGTCGCGGCGCTCGGATATGCGCATGCGGGCTGGACTGAAGCGCTCACCGCCCAGGCCCGCTCCTGCAATTTCCAGACGAACGCCATTCCCATGCGCATCCGCGTGCGCGCGGCGGAGCGCCTGGTGCGCTTCTCGAAGCTGGATTTCACCAGCGTCTTCTTCGTCAACAGCGGCGCGGAGGCGAACGAGAACGCGCTGCGGCTGGCGTTGCGCATGACTTCCCGCCCGCACGTCGCCGCCGTCGAGGGCGCTTTCCACGGCCGTACGGCTGCGTCGGGGGCGGTCACCTGGGGCTCCGACAACTGGTACGGCTTCCCACGGAAGCCGTTCGATGTCAGCTTCATGCCGCGCGGTGACATCGCGGCCATCGCCGCACAGGTCACCGACCGCACGGCCGCGGTGATCGTCGAGCCGGTGCAGGGTCTCGCGGGCGCGGTCGACCTCGGCAGACCCTACCTCGAAGCGCTGCGCCGCCGCTGCGACGACGTCGGCGCGCAGCTCATCTTCGATGAGGTCCAATGCGGCCTCGGCCGCGTCGGGCATCCGTTCGCGGCGAACCTCTACGGCGTGATGCCCGACATGATCACCGCGGCGAAGGCCCTCGGCAACGGCTTTCCCTGCGCGGCGCTGCTGACCTCCGCCAAGGTGTCGGCCAGCCTGGGTGTGGGACTTCTCGGCACGACCTACGGCGGCGGGCCCATGGCCTGCGCCGCCATCGAAGCGGTCATCAAGGCGATCGAGTCCGAGGATCTGCTCGCGAACGTGCGGCGTGTGTCGGATTACATCCGCCGCACCTGCATCGTGGGACCGGTGCAGGCCAGCCAGGGTGAAGGCTTTCTTCTCGGGCTGCGCACCAGTCGGCCCGCCAAGCAGATCCAGGCCGAGCTGTTGGAAGGCGGCATCCTGGCCGGCACCGCGAGCGACAGTCACATCGTCAGGCTGCTGCCGCCCTTCATCCTGCAGGAGGAGCACGTCGACATGCTGCGCGATGCGCTCGCGAGCCTGCCGGCATGAAGCGCTTCCTCGACCTGGGGGACCTGGAGCGCGACGAGGTGTTGGCGCTGCTGGAGCTGGCGCGGCGGCTGGAGACGCGCCCGGAGCCGCACGCGCTGGCGGGCAAGATCCTGGGACTCCTTTTCCTCAACCCGTCGCTGCGCACGCTCGCCTCCTTCCAGGCAGGCATGGCGCGCCTCGGCGGCAGCTCTTTCGTCATCACCCCTGGCCAGGGCACCTGGCAGCTCGAGACCCGGATCGGCGCCGTGATGAGCGGCGCCGCGGCGGAGCACGTGCGCGAGGGGATTCCGGTGCTGGCTTCGTACTGCGACGCGCTGGGCGTACGGGCGTTCGCGGACGGCAAGGATCTCGCCGCCGATCTCGCGGAGACGGCCTTCGGCGCCATGGCGAGCCTGGTCGACAAGCCGCTCATCAATCTGGAGTCGGCCATCAGCCATCCCTGCCAGGCGCTTGCGGACTGGAAGACCATGGATGATCTCGGGGTGCCGCGCAACGGCCGGTTCGTTCTTTCGTGGGCGTACCACCCGCGCGCGCTGCCCCTGGCCGTACCGGCCACGGCGGCCCACATGGCCGCCCTTCGCGGCATGGAGGTCATCGTGCTGCGGCCGGAGGGGTTCGCGCTGCCGCCGCAGGTAATGGACAAGGCGCGGCGCGCGGCGGCGCTCGCGGGCGGCTCGGTGCACGAGACCGCAGACCGCGACGAGGCCGTGAGCGGCGCGCACATCATCTACGCCAAGGAATGGGGTGCGACGTCCTGCTACGGCGACGCGGCAGCCGACGCCCGGCTGCGCGGCGAGCTCAAGCACTGGTGCGTGCGCAACGACTGGTTCGCGCATACTGCGGCGGATTGCCGCCTGATGCACTGCCTGCCCGTACGCCGCAACGTGGCGGTAGCGGACGAGGTACTCGACAGCCCGCGCAGCATCGTGCAGCGGGAGGCCTACAATCGCCTCACCGCGCAGATGGCGGTTCTCTATCGCATGTTGAAGAGCACTTGAGGGATACACCGAAATGATCATGCATCCCGGCGATCAGGCCCTGGCGATCCGGGCGCTCAAGAACGCCGCGCCGTACATCCGCATGTACAAGGGCAAGACCTTCGTCGTGAAGGCGGGTGGCGGCGTGTTCGCCGACGCCGACTCCACGCGGGTCCTCATCGAGCAGATCGCGATCCTGCACTATTTCGGGGTGCGGGTGATCTTCGTGCATGGCGGCGGCCCGCAGCTCACGGAGCTTTCCGCGGCCCTCGGCGTGCCGACGCGCATGGTGGAAGGCCGGCGGGTCACCGACCAGAAGTCGATCGACGTCTCCGCGATGGTGCTGAACGGCCTCATCAACACCCGCATACTCGGCATTTGCCGCGACCTCGACATCGAGGCGGTGGGGATCAGCGGCGTCGATGCCGGCCTGGTGCGCGCGCACAAGCGGCCGCCCGTGAAGATCGGCTCGAGCGGCGAGGTGGTGGACTACGGCTTCGTCGGCGACATCGACGAGGTGGACCCGGCGGCCGTGCGCAAGCTGCTCGACAACGGATTGATGCCGGTGGTGAGCCCGCTCTCGGCGGACGACAACGGAGTGCTGCTCAACATCAACGCCGACACGGTCGCCGCGGCCTTGGGCGCGGCACTCGGCGCGGAGAAGCTGATCCTCTGCACCGGGGCGCCGGGAATTCTGGGCGATATTTCCGATCCGGGATCGCTCATCTCCTACATCGATCTGCAGGGGCTGAAGCGTTTGCGGGAGGAGGGTCGCATCGCCGACGGCATGCTGCCCAAGGCGAAGGCCATTGAGGACGCAATCCGCGGCGGCGTCCGGCGTGTCCACGTGGTGTCGTACCAGGCACCTGAGGGCATCCTCGGCGAGGTCTTCACCAACGAAGGCACGGGCACGCTGATCGTCGCCGACATCAAGGGGCTGACGCCTGCGGAGCAGCAGGGCGCGCAGAGCTGAGCGCCGTACCGGTCCGTCATGACACGTTTGTGGGACAAGGGAGCGCCTCTCGATGACCGCGTGCTGCGCTACACGGCAGGCGAAGACTTCGCGCTCGATGAGCGGCTGGTGCGCTACGACGTACGGGCCTCAATTGCGCATGCGGAAATGCTCTATGAGCAGAAGCTGCTGTCGGCAGCCGACCTCGAGGCGATCCGCAGCGGTCTCGCGGCCCTCGCGGACGAGCATGCTCGCGGCCAGTGGCACATCGAGCTGACGGACGAGGATGGCCAGACGGCACTGGAGCGCAGGCTGACGGAGCGGATTGGGCCTGCGGGCGGGCGCGTGCATCTGGGACGCTCCCGCAACGATCAGGTCCTGACGGCGCTGCGGCTATATCTGCGCGACGCCACGGAGGAGTTGAGCGGCAGCGCTTGCGGGGCGGCCGAGGCGCTCGAGCGGCTGGCCGAGCGCGAAAAGACAACGGCGCTGCCCGGGTACACCCACATGCAGCAGGCGATGCCGAGCTCGGTTCCGCTGTGGGCGGGCGGCTTCGCGGCGGAGATCCGGGACGACGCGGAGGGGTTGAGGCAGGTCCAACGTCGGGTCGACAAGTCACCATTGGGCTCGGCGGCCGGATACGGCACGCCCGGACTGCCGCTCGCCCGCGAGTCGACTCAAGAGAAACTCGGCTTCGCTGAAGTCCACGAGCCGGTGACGGCGGTGCAGCTCTCGCGCGGCAAAGCGGAATCGAGCCTGCTGTTCGAGATCGCGCTCCTCATGCAGGATCTCGGCCGTCTCGCCGCCGACGTGTTGCTCTTCTACACCCAGGAGTTCGGCTTCCTCGAGCTGCCCGATGCATTCACCACAGGCTCCTCGATCATGCCGCAGAAGCGCAATCCCGACGTTTTCGAGCTGATCCGCGGCCGTTCCGCCACGGCGCAGGCATGTCTCACTGAAGCGCTCGGCATCTGCGCCAAGATTCCCTCCGGCTATCAGCGCGACCTGCAGCTACTGAAGGTCCCGCTGTTTCGCGGCATCGACATCGCCCAACAGACGCTCGACATCTTCCCGGCGGCCCTCGACGCGATGCGATTCCGGCCCGAGCGCATCCGCCTCGACGCCGCCATTCATGCGGCCGAGGAAGCGAACCGCCTGGTCGTCGCGGAGGGGATTCCCTTCCGCGAAGCCTACCGCCGCATCGCCGCGAAATTCAAAAAGCCCTGATCGACCAAGAAGGCTGCATGCTCGAGCGGGACCTCGGCCTCGGACTAGGACTCAGCCTCAGTCTCAGCCTCGGACTCGGACTTGGCCTGGGCCTCGGCCGGGCCGGACGGCTTCGTTTGGATTCTCGGCTCAGGTCCGTCTAGCTGAGCCGAGCCCGCGGCCTGGCTGCCCCCTTGGAGGCAGGAGGGGTGAGGGTAGAAACTGATTTTTTGAGCCGGGCGGAAGGTTCGTTCAATTCGGAGAAAGTGGGAAGAAAACTACCACTTTCTCCGAATTCAACGAACTAGCGATCGGCGCCGTTTGGAAGTGGCCCTCGTATGCATACCTCCCCCTACGCCGGGCCTCCCCGGATGTGGGCCGGATGGAGGCATTCTGCCGGATAACGGCATGCAAGCCAGTGCCGGCCGGACGAACAGGCAGGCTTCGCAGACTCCCGGGCAGCACGCCGTGACTCGGGGCGGGAGAGAGTCGCGCTCCGGGTCAGTGCGCCTCGTCCCAATTCGCCCCGGTGCCGACATCGACCCGCAGCGGCACGCGCAGCTCCGCGGCGGCGGTCATTCTTTCCCTGACCGCGTCCGCCACCTGCTCCACGGCGTCGCTGCGCACCTCGAGAACGAGCTCGTCATGCACCTGCATGATGAGCCGCGCGGGCGCGTCTTCGCGCGCGCACCACGCATCGACCGCGATCATGGCGCGCTTGATGATGTCGGCCGCGGTGCCCTGCATGGGCGCATTGATCGCGCTGCGCTCCGCGTACTGCCGGGTCGCAGCGTTGCCGGAGCGGATGTCCGGCAGGTACAGGCGCCGGCCATACACGGTCTGCACGAAACCGCTCTCGCGCGCCTGCTTGCGTGTCTCGTCCATGAAGCGCCGCACGCCGGGGTAGCGCTGGAAGTAACGCTCCACGTAGCTGTTGGCCGCACTGCGCTCGATGCCGAGCTGACGCGCGAGTCCGAACGGCGACATGCCGTAGATGAGGCCGAAGTTGATGGTCTTCGCCGCCCGCCGCTGGTCCGCGCTCACCTCCGCGAGCGGTACCCCGAAGACTTCCGCCGCGGTCGCCTGATGGACGTCGCGGTCTTCCGCGAAGGCGGCAAGCAAACCTTCGTCGCCGGAAAGATGCGCCATGATGCGCAGCTCGATCTGCGAGTAGTCCGCCGCCAGCAGAACGTGGCCCGGCGGCGCGATGAACGCCTGGCGGATGCGCCGGCCCTCGGCGCGGCGGATCGGGATGTTCTGCAGGTTGGGATCGACGGATGAGAGCCTGCCCGTCTGCGCCACCGCCTGGTTATAGGAAGTATGGATGCGGCCGGTGCGCGGGTTGACCTGCTCCGGCAGCTTGTCGGTGTAAGTCGATTTGAGCTTGGCCAGTGCCCGGTAGTCGAGCACGATCCGCGGCAGCGCATAGGAAGCGGCGAGCTCTTCCAACACATCCTCCGCCGTGGACGGCTGCCCGGTCGGAGTCTTGCGCAATACGGGCAGCCCGAGCTTCTCGAAGAGCACCTGCTGCAGCTGTTTCGGCGAGTCGACATTGATGTCGTATCCCGCCTCGCGCCGCGCCTGCTGCAACAGATCCTGCAGCTGCGTCGCGAACCTGGAGCTCTGCTGCCTCAGGAGGTCGCGATCGACCAGCACGCCCTGGCGCTCCATGCGCGCGAGCACCGGCACGAGCGGCTGCTCGATCTGCTCGTACAGCGCCTGCAGCTCCGGAACGCTCTCGATCCTGGGCCAGAGCGCCCGATGCAGGCGCAGCGTGACGTCGGCATCCTCGGCCGCATACTCCGCGGCGCGCTCCACCGGCACCTGGCTGAAGGCGATCTGCTTCGCGCCTTTGCCGGCCACATCCTCGTAGGTGATGGTGCTCACCCCGAGATAACAGAGTGCCGTCGAGTCCATATCATGCCGGGTACCTACGCTATTCCAGACGTAGGACTCCAACATCGTGTCGTACCGCATTCCGGCCAGTCGGATCCCGTGGTTACGGAGCACATGGGCGTCATACTTGAGGTGGTGGCCGAGCTTGGGCTTCTCGGGGTCTTCCAGGATCGGCTGCAGCGCCTCGAACGCACGCGCACGATCGATCTGCGGCGGCGCGCCCGCGTAGTCGTGGCCCAGCGGTAGGTAGGCGGCGGTGCCCGGTTCGACGCAGAACGAGACCCCGACGACCTCGGCGCTCATGTAATCGAGGCTGGTCGTTTCCGTGTCGAGGGCGATCAGCTCCGCCGCACGCAGCTTCGCGAGCCAACGCTCGAGGTCCTCCCACGTGACCAGCGTCTCGTAGCTTCTGGTCACGGCGTGCGGTGTTGGGGCAGCCACGTCGCCAGGTGGTCTGCCGACGGGCGGCTGCGAGCCGGCGCTGCCGGATTGGGCGGCAGAGCCGACGCCAGCCGGCTGCGCTCGCTCGGCCGATGCGGCCGCTGCCGGCTCGGCGCTGCCACCGCCGCCGCCGCCGCCGCCGTCGAGCTGCCGCAGAAAGGCGCGCAGCTCGTATTTCGTATACAGCTCACGCAGGCGCTCGGTGTCCGGCTGCGCCGGCAGCAGCTCCTCGAGCGTGACGGGCAGCTCCAGGTCGCTGTGGATGGTGGCGAGCTTGCGTGACAGCTCGAGCGTCTCGAGCCCGGTGCGCAGGTTGTCGCCGACCTTGCCGCTCACTTCCTGCACGTTGCGGATGAGGTTGTCGAGGGTGCCATACTGATTGAGCAGCTTCGCGGCCGTCTTTGGCCCGACTTTGTCGATGCCCGGGATGTTGTCGGAGCTGTCGCCCACGAGGGCGAGGTAGTCGATGATCTGCTCCGGGAAAACATCGAACTTCGCCTTGACCCCGGCGCGATCGAGCACCGTGTTGCTCATCGTGTTGATGAGCGTGATCGACCCGTCGACGAGCTGCGCCATGTCCTTGTCGCCGGTCGAGATGAGCACCGTCTGTCCGGCGCGCGCCGCGCGGCAGGCGAGTGTGCCGATGACATCGTCGGCCTCGACGCCTTCCACCCGCAGCAGGGGCAATCCCTGGGCGCGCAGGATGGTGAGCAGCGGCTCGATCTGCGAGCGCAGATCGTCCGACATCGGTGTGCGATGAGCCTTGTACTCGGCGAAAAGATCGTCGCGAAAAGTCCTGCCGGGGGCATCGAACACCAGGGCGATGCGCTTCGCCCGGCATTCCTTGAGGAATTTGGCGAGCATGTTCAGCACGCCGAGGACCGCGCCGGTCGCCTCGCCGCGGGAATTGCTCAGGGCGGGGAGCGCGTGGAAGGCGCGGTAAAGGTAAGAGGACGCGTCGACGAGGACGAGATCGGGGGAATCGGGAGTGGACATGAGCGAAGTATATCGGACGGGGGTGCCGTCAACCGGCGACCGGCCCCGTGCGCTATGAGGGCTCATGGACAAGGGGCTGACCTCGGCCATTGCGGCCAATCGATTCGGGCTCGGCGCCCGATCGGGCGAGCTGGCCACCATCGGGGGGTCAGGGCCCGATTGGCTGCGGGCGCAGCTCGACGGGCCCGCCCCGGAAATCGCCGGCGACGGGCTACAGAGCTCCGCGAGCATCCTCGCGCAAATTTATGATTTGCGCCGCACCCTCCGCGCAGAAAGACTGCGCTCCGCCGCAAGCGGCCACGACGGGCCAGACACCGCTGCGAACGCCGCAGTCGCCGTCGGCGCGTTCAAGAAGCAGGGACAGCTCATCCGCCCCATCTATGTCGCCGAGGCGGGCGCGCGCTTTTGCGAGTCGGTCGCGACCGGCCGCCCGTTCGTCGAGCGTCTGACCTGCTTCTGGGCGAACCACTTCGCCGTCTCCGTCGACAAGGCCATGTTGGCCGGGCTGGCCGGCAGCTATGAGCGCGAGGCAATCCGGCCGTACGTCCTCGGCAACTTCACCGACATGCTGCTCGCCACGGAGCGCCATCCGGCGATGCTGCTCTATCTCGACAACCAGATATCGATGGGGCCGGACTCCCGCGCGGCGCGCAACATCGCGCGCCGCAATCCCGACCGCAAGACCGGGATCAACGAGAACCTGGCGCGGGAGACGATGGAGCTGCACACGGTGGGCGTCGACGGCGGCTACACTCAAGCGGACGTCACGACCTTCTCCGAAGTGCTGACCGGCTGGTCCGTCGCGGGACCCGACGGTTGGCGGACTGGAGCGCAACCCGGCACCTTCCTGTTTCGCGCGGCCATGCACGAGCCCGGGTCCAGGGTCATCATGGGCAAGCGCTATCCTGACACGGGATACGACCAGGGCGTGGCCGTGCTGCGCGACCTCGCGAGCCGCCCCGCGACGGCTCGATTCATCGCCACGAAGCTCGCGCGTCACTTCATCGCTGATGATCCGCCCGCGCCGGCCGTGGAGCGGATGGCGGCGGCGTTCGCGGACAGCGGCGGTGACCTGCCGACGGTCTATCGGGCGCTCATCGACTCGCCGGAGGCCTGGGAACAGCCGGTCGCCAAATACAAGACGCCGGCGGATTTCATCGTGTCGTCCTTCCGCGGTCTCGAGCTGCCCGTGACGCAGGACAAGGCGCCCGTGGGGCTCTTCCAACTGCTGGGCCAGCGGATATGGGCGCCGGGATCCCCGGCGGGCTGGCCGGACAAGAGCACGGACTGGGACGGCGCCTCGGGGCTGTTGAAGCGGATCGAATGGGCGGATGCAGTGGGACAGCGGGTCGGCCCGCGGCGCAACGCGATGGAGCTGGGGCCGCAGATGCTGGGGAGCGTACTCAGCGCCGCAACGCGCGAAGCGATCGCGCACGCCGAGAGCGCATCGCAGGCGATCGCGCTGCTGTTGGCGTCTCCCGAGTTCATGAGGAGATAGGTCGAATGAAGCGACGTGACTTCCTGACAGTCGGGGCGCTGGCCGCAGGCGGTGCCTTGCTGAGCTCGCGCGTGACGTTCGCCGGCGCGGCCAACGGCAGGAAGCCGCGGCTCGTATTCGTGATTTTGCGCGGCGCGCTCGATGGCCTGGCGGCGGTACCGGCATGCGGCGATCCGGGATATGCCGAGCTGCGCGGCGACCTGGCGCTGGGACGGCCGGGAACGGACGGCGGCGCGCTCGCGCTCGACGGATTCTTCGGCCTGCATCCGGCGCTATCGTTCATGCAACAGTCCTACGCCGCGCGTGAGCTCGTCGTGTTTCACGCGGTGGCGAGCCCCTATCGCGACCGATCGCACTTCGACGGCCAGAATGTGTTGGAGACAGGCTATCCGCAGCCGCATGCGGTGGAGACAGGCTGGTTGAACAGGGCGCTGGCCGCGATACCCGCCGCGCGCGCACCGGAGAAGGAGCGCGGAGTCAGCATCGCGCCAACGGCGCCCCTCGTGATGCGCGGACCTGCGGCGGTAACGTCCTGGTCGCCTTCGCATCTGGCGCCACTGGATGACGATACGCTGCAGCGCATATCGGACTTGTATTCACGCGACCCGCAGCTCGGACAGAAGCTGGCGGAAGCACTCGCCGCCGAAGCGATCGCCGACGAGAGGACGGTTGCGGCAGCCGACGCGATGGGTGGCGGTGCTGCGGCGCCGGATGCCGCGTCTGCAGAAGGCGGCCCGATGATGAGCGATCAGGGCGGCGCATCCGACCCGATGATGTCGGGCGACCCGACCCGAGGAGATCGCGCCAGCAGGCGCCCACTGTTGGCCAAGCGCGGCAAGCCAGGAGCGCAGTACGCGGAGGTGGTCAATGCGGCGGCGCGCTTCCTGCGCCAGGAGGACGGGCCGCAGGTGGCCGTGTTCGACACCATGGGTTGGGACACCCACTTCAACGAAGGCGGCGCGAAAGGCCAGCTCTCCGCGCGCCTCGCGACGCTGGATGCGACATTGGGCGCGCTCAAGGCGGGACTGGGCCCAGTGTGGAGCGACACCGCGGTGTTGCTGGCGACGGAGTTCGGACGCACCGTGGCGGAAAACGGCACGCGCGGCACGGATCACGGCACGGCGACCGCGGCATACCTCCTCGGCGGCGCCGTCAGAGGCGGCCGCGTGGTGGCGGACTGGCCGGGACTCTCATCGCGGAAACTGTACCAGGATCGGGATCTCGAGCCGACGCTGGACCTGCGCGCCGTCATGAAGGGCTTGTTGGCGGACCACCTCGGCGTGCCGGAGCGGGCGCTCGAGAGCTCGGTATTCCCGCAAAGCAGCCAGGCTCGGCCGCTCAGGGGACTGCTGCGCGCGTAGCGTCCGGCTGTGCGCCCTGAACCACGTCCAACACCGCGGCGCCATAGCGCTCCAGCTTGATCGCGCCTACTCCGCTCACCGTCCGCAGCTCCTCGGTCGAGCCCGGACGCCGCCGCGCGATTTCCTCCAGCGTCGCATCATGGAACACGGTGTAGGCCGGTACGCCATGCTCCCGCGCAACCTCCAGCCGCCACGCACGCAGGGCCTGGAATAGAGCCACGTGCGTGGCACCGTCGGCAACGGGCGCGGAGCCTCCTGACAGCACGCGCGCAGCCTGGGCAGCCGTTACCCGCGTGCGGTCTACCGAGCCGCGCCCGGCGTTACGGATGGCGCCACGGTCGATCGCGCGGCCCAAACGGATCGTGCGCTGGCCGCGCAGCACCTCGCGGCAGGCGGCTGTCAGGCGCAGTACGCTGTAGCGCTCCGTGTCGACCTCGACCAGGCGCAGCATCACGAGTTGCCGCAGCACGGCGCGCCACTGCGCCACTTCGAGGTCGGCGCCGATCCCGAACGTGCTCAGGCGCTCGTGCCCGAACTGCTCGACTTTCGCGGTGCGGTTGCCGCGCAGGATGTCGATGATGTGCTGGGCGCCGAAGCCGAATCCAGTCGCCGACTCGCAGCGCGCGATGCAGGAAAGGAGCTTCTGCGCCGCCACGGTGCCGTCCCATTCCTCCGGCCTCTGCAGACAGTTGTCACAGTTGCCGCAGGGTGCCGCGGCCTCGCCGAGGTAGTCGAGCAGGCGGACGCGCCGGCATTGCGTGGTCTCGCAGAGCCCGAGGAGCGCGTCCAGCCTCGCGCTGGCGACGCGCTTGTAGTCCGCGCTGGCCTCCGATTGCTCGATCATCCGCCGCTGCTGCACGACGTCCTGCAGCCCATAGACCATCCACGCGTCGGCGGGAAGGCCATCGCGGCCGGCACGACCGGTCTCCTGGTAATAGCCCTCGATGCTCTTGGGCAGATCCAGATGCGCGACGAAGCGCACGTCGGGCTTGTCGATGCCCATGCCGAAAGCGATGGTCGCGGTCATTACGATGCCGTCGTCGCGGATGAAGCGGCGCTGGTTGTCCTCACGCGTGCCGCTGTCGAGCCCGGCGTGATACGGAAGCGCCTCGATCCCCTGGCGAACGAGAAAGTCCGCTGTGTCCTCCACCGACGCGCGCGACAGGCAATAGACGATGCCGGATTCGTCCGCATGCTCCTCGCGGATGAACCGCAGGAGCTGCCGCCGGGGGTTGTCCTTCTCCGCGATGCGGTAGCGGATGTTGGGCCGGTCGAAGCTGGCGATGAACACTCGCGGCTCGCGCAGGCGCAGCCGCTCGATCATCTCCTTGCGCGTGGCGATGTCCGCGGTGGCTGTGAGCGCGATGCGCGGCACGTTGCGATAGCGCTCCGCCAGCACCGCCAGCTGCAGATATTCCGGCCGGAAGTCGTGTCCCCACTGTGAGACGCAATGCGCCTCGTCGATGGCGAAGAGCGCCACGGCACAGCGATCGAGAAGGGTCAGGCAGCGCTCGGTGAGCAGGCGCTCCGGCGCGACATAGAGCAGATCGAGCTCTCCGGCGCGCGCCTGGCGCTCCGTCTCCTGCGCTTCCGGCCAGCTCATGGCGGAATTGAGGGCCGCCGCGCGCACGCCGGCTTCCCACAGCGCCGCGACCTGATCGTGCATCAGCGCGATGAGCGGCGAGACGACCACACCCATGCCATCGCGGGCGAGGGCCGGGACCTGATAGCAGAGCGACTTGCCGCCGCCGGTGGGCATGAGCACCAGCGCATCGCCGCCGGCAATCAGGTGGCCGATGATCTCGCGCTGCTCGCCGCGGAACTGCGGGTAGCCGAAGACCTCGCGCAGGATGCGGCTCGCTTCATCATCGACGTCCATGAAACCTTCGCCTCGGCACGGAGAGCCGCAAGTCTAGTCGAGCGACGGCAACAGCGGGGCGCTCGCTCGCGAAACGGCCCGGATCGGGCCAAAAGGCGACGTTATTGCGCGGCTGGTGGCGGTGGCTGCGGGCTCTGCGGCGGCGAGGCGTGAGGCGAGCTCGAAGGTGGCGAGCTCTTGCCCTTATTCTTGCTTGCGGGTGTCTGCGTCTGTCCCGGGGGCGGCGCTCCCTGCGCGGAACGCGGCGGATGAGTGACCACGGTGGCATTGCGCTCGGGCAGATACAGCGGCCCCTTGAACCCACAGCCGCCGCAGGCGAGGCCGGCGACCGCGATCCAACCCCAAGCCATCCGCGTCCTCATGAGGCCGCCTCCCGGCGCTGCACGATGGCCACGGTCAGGCGTGAGACGCACACCAATCTGCCGCGCTCATCGCGGATCTCGATGCCCCAGACGTGGCTGCGGCTGCCGAGGTGATACGGACGGGCCGTGGCGGTGACGATGCCGGACGATACCGAGCGAAGATGATTGGCGTTGATTTCCTGGCCGAAGCAATCCAGCCGGTCCCGATCGACGCACAGATTCGCCGCGACGCTGCCCACGGTCTCCGCCAGGGCTACGGAGGCGCCGCCGTGCAGCACGCCATAGGGCTGATGAACCTCGGGCGTCACGGGCATCGTCGCACGCAGATAATCGGGCCCGACCTCGGTGATGCGGATGCCGATGCGCTCGCCGAAGGTGCCGCGCGAGAGCAGCGCGAGCTGCTCGGGGGTGACTTGGGTGCGCCAGATAGCCATAGCGGTATTCTACCCACCATGAAGCTCTACACCTATTTCCGCAGCTCCGCGGCGTATCGGGTGCGCATCGCGCTCGAGCTCAAGGGAATCGGCTTCGAGTCCGTGCCGATCGACCTGCGGCCGGGCGCGCACCGCCAGCCGGACTACCTGGCGCGCAATCCGCAGGGCCTCATCCCGGCGCTCGAGGACGGCGGCGCCGTCATCGGCCAGTCCCTCGCCGCCATCGAGTATCTGGAAGAGACTCATCCGGAGCCGCCGCTGCTGCCGCGCGCAGCGCTGGATCGCGCGCGCGTGCGCTCGATGGCGCTTGCCATCGCCTGCGACATGCACCCGCTCAACAACCTGCGGGTGTTGAATTATCTGCGCTCCCCGCTGGGCCACGACGAGGCGACCGTGGATACGTGGTATCGGCACTGGATCGCGCAGGGCTTCCACGGCCTGGAGGAAGAAGCCAAACGCGCGAGCGGCGACGGCCGCCACATGTTTGGTACTCAGGTGACGCTCGCGGACGTCTGCCTGGTACCGCAAATGTTCAACGCCCGCCGCTTCAAGTGCAATGTGGAGCTGTTCCCCACGCTCAGGGCCATCTGTGCGCACGTGGAGACATTGTCGGCGTTTGCGCGTGCCGCACCGGATGCGCAGCCGGACGCGAGCTGATATTTTGTCGGCGTGACGGAAGAGCTCCCGGCCGCGCTGGATGCGCAGGCCGTCCTGAGTGCCTCGGCGGTGAAGGCGCTGCTCGCCAGCGAGGCGGCCCTGCGCATGCGGGTCGCGGCGCTCGAGCAGGCCGACCGCGAGAAGAACGACTTTCTCGCCATGCTGGCGCACGAGCTGCGCAACCCGCTCGCTCCGATCCGCAACGTGGGCGAAGTGCTCGCGCAGATCCTGCAGGACCATCCGGCGGTGCGCCGCCCGCTCGCCATCCTCAAGCGCCAGACGGATCAGCTCACGCGCCTCGTCGACGATCTGCTCGATATTTCCCGCATCCGGCAGGGCCGTCTGACTCTGGAGAGCGGGCCGGTCGAGATCGGCGAGGTGCTCGAGCATGCGCTGGAAACCGTGCAGCCCCTCATCCGCGAGAGGGAACACAGCCTCACCTTGGAGCGTCTGCGGGCGCCTGTCTGCGTGCTCGGCGACCGCGCCAGACTCATTCAGTGCGTCGCGAATCTGCTGCAAAACGCGGCGAAGTACACCAAGCCGGGCGGTCGGATCGCGGTGAGCTGCGCGGCTGCAGGCACGAGGGTCTCGATCGCCGTCCGCGACAACGGCGCCGGGATTCCGGCCTCCCTCCTGCCCCAGCTCTTCGAGCCGTTCGTCCAGAGCGAGGAGACGCTCGAGCACTCCCGGGGCGGCCTCGGCATCGGGCTCGCGATCGTCAAGCGGCTGGTGGATATGCACGGCGGCAGCGTGGAGGCTGCGAGCGAGGGAGGGGCGTGGCTCCACCTTCACGATTCACCTGTGGCGGCTGGAGTCGGCACCAGACTCCGGCGAGCCCTAGCTTGGACGCTGTCTACAGCATTCCGTGGCGCCAGGTCTCTGATCAAAAAGGGCTTTTTTTCCAGGCCGCGCGGCGGAACTTCCCCCACCCTCCCTCGTCTAATCCCTCGAGTGCTTCGGCACTCCCCGCTTCCCTCCCTGAGCGGGTCAACCCGGTTCACACGAGACCTGTGCCGGGTTAGTCTGCCCCGGTGGCCTCACCAGAGGTCATCGGGGTTTTTTCTTTCCCCGCCAGCCAGGCCCTGAGCACCCCCTGCGCCTCCTCGAGGCCCGCGCGCGCATGCGCGGAGAAGAGCTGCACTGTCGCCCGCCCGCCCAGCGCCCGCGCCGCCGCCGCGAGCGCCTGCCGCCCCTCGTTCCGGGTCAATTTGTCGGCTTTGGCCAGCAGGACGTGCACCCTCTGCTGCGGCAGCGTCCACTCAAGCAGCCCCTCGTCGCCCTCGCCGATCCCGCGGCGGACGTCGACGATCACGAACAGGCCCTTGAGCGCATCGCGGGCGCGCAGCGCCTCGATGAGCCGCGGCCATTCGCGCCGCTCGCTCGCCGGCGCGCTCGCATAACCGTATCCCGGCAGGTCCACGATGCGCTCGTTTGGCGAGAGCTCGAAGAAGTTGATGAGCCGCGTCCGGCCCGGCGTCTTGCTGGTGCGCGCCAGCCCCTGGCGGCCGACGATCGCGTTGATGGCGCTCGACTTGCCGGCGTTCGAGCGCCCGGCGAAGGCGACTTCCGCGCCCCGGTCGGCGGGAAACTGCCCGGGGGCGGCGGCGCTGATGAGAAACCTGGCGTTCGGGAATGCGGCCACGGCCGTAGTGTACAATCCCGCGCTTTCGCGTCACTGCCGACACCCGGGGAAAGAGCGAAACGATGGCGAAAAGAGCACCGCTGGCAACCACCGCCGCCGCATTGTTGTCCGTCACTGGGGCTACCGCACTGGTCACCGCGCTGACCATCCCGGCCGTCTCCCGCGCCGGAACGGCCGAGCAGGCGCCGGCCGCAAATGCTGCAGATTCCAACCAGGCCGCCGCAGGCCCGGCGACAGCCACGGGAAGCCCGACGGCGGCAACTCCGCCGGTCACGCCGGACCCTTACACGGACGGCTCCGCGCAGGCGGGCGCCACCAAGGCCGCCGTCTGCTTCTCCTGTCACGGCCCCAATGGCAACAGCCAGAATCCCGCGTGGCCGCGCCTCGCCGGGCAGAATGCCGTCTACATCGCGGAGCAGCTGCGCCTCTTCAAGGCCGACATCCGCAAGAATCCGGTGATGCAGCCCATGGCCGGGACTCTCTCCGATCAGGACATCGACAATGTCGCGGTGTTCTTCGCCGCCCAGACCCCGACGGGCCTCGAGGCCGACCCCTCATACTGGAAGGCTGGCCAGGCGCTGTACCTGCATGGTGATTCCGCGAGCGGCGTTCCAGGATGCGTCGCCTGCCACGGGCCGTTAGGCCGGGGCAATCCGGCCGCCGGGTATCCGGCACTCGAGGCGCAGCAGTCTGTCTACGTGGTGTCGCAGCTGCAAAGCTATGCCAACGGCACGCGCTACAGCGGCTCGAATGCCACGACCGCAACGCCGAACAGCGTCATCATGTTCGACATCGCCAAGCGCCTGACACCGGAAGAGATCCGCGACGTCGCCTCCTACGTGCAGGGCCTGCGCTGAGGCAAGGAAACCACCCCATGACCCGCAAGCTCTCACTGGCCGCCGTCCTCATCGCCGCAGCCGTTCTCCTCGGCGTCTGGTGGCATCACAGCCGGGCACCGCAGCAGGCCGCCCAGCCCGCCCAGGCTGCTCAGACCGGTGACACTGCCGCGCCGGCCGCGGCTGGCAACCAGGCTGCCGCCGCCGCGCAGACCACTCCTCCCGCGTCGGCAGGTCCGGTGAGCAGCGCGCAGGCAGCCGACGCCGACAGCGGCTCGCTCGAGCACTTGGCCGCCGTGCCCGCCAGTGCGGCGCTGCCCACGAGCAGCGAGTGGAAGCCCGACGTCAACTACAACGTGATATCGCCCGCACAGGCGACCACCGTCGGGCCAGGAAAAGTCGAGGTGCTGGAGGTTTTCTGGCTGGGCTGCCCGCACTGCTACGCCCTGGAGCCTTACATCCGCGCATGGCTGAAGACGAAGCCCGCGTATGTCGATTACGTGCGGGTACCGGTGATGTGGGGTCCCGTGCATCGCGCCCACGCGAAGCTCTTCTACACGCTGGAGTCGCTGGGCCGCGATGACCTGGTGGAGAAGGTCTTCGCCTACATCCATGACATGGAAACCCAGTCCGGCAGCGAGTCCGTGCTCGTCGCCAACAACGACCAGGACACCCTCAAGCTGCAGGAGAACTGGGCCGTGCAGAACGGCATCAGTGCCGACGCGTTCGCGAAGGCTTACAACTCCTTCTATGTCAACACGCAGCTGCAGCAGGCTGATGAGATCACCAGCAGCTATGAGGTGCAGGGAGTGCCCTTCATCGCGGTGAACGGCAAATTCAGCACCGACGTCGGCAAGGCCGGCGACGATCCGAAGAAGCTGATCTCACTGATCAACTTCCTCGCGACCTGGGAACACGACCACAGTCAGGGATCCGGCTGACGCCGCGGCAGAGCCTCGGCACGGGACCTGGTTACCGCTTAGAGAATGTAGCGGCTGAGATCCTCGTCCTTGGCAAGGTTGCCGAGGTGCTCATCGACGTATTTCCCATCGATGGTCACCTGCGTGCCGCCCTGCTCCGACGCCTCGTAGGAAACCGACTCGAGCAGCCGTTCCATCACCGTATGCAGCCGGCGGGCGCCGATGTTCTCGGTGCGCTCGTTCACCTGGAAGGCGATCTCGGCGATGCGCCGCACGCCGTCCTCGGAAAAGTGCACTGCCACACCCTCCGTGCCCATCAACGCCTGGTATTGCGAAGTGAGCGATGCGTCCGGCTCCGTCAGGATGCGCACGAAGTCGCCCACTTTCAGCGAGTCGAGCTCGACGCGGATCGGCAGGCGCCCCTGCAGCTCCGGTATGAGGTCGGAAGGCTTCGACAGGCTGAAGGCGCCCGAGGCGATGAAGAGCACGTGATCGGTCTTCACCGGTCCGTACTTGGTGGCCACGGTAGAGCCTTCGACCAGCGGCAGGAGGTCCCGCTGCACGCCTTCGCGTGAGACATCCGCGCCCATCGTCTCCTGGCGGCGCGTCACCTTGTCGATCTCGTCGATGAAGACGATGCCGTTCTGCTCCGCGTTGGCGAGCGCTTTGACCTTGAGCTCATCCTCGTTGATGAGCTTCGCGGCCTCCTCCTCGACGAGCAGCTTCTGCGCCTCGCGCACCCGCACCTTGCGGGTGCGGGTGCGATTGCCGCCCAGGTTCTGGAACATGGACTGCAGCTGCTGCTGCATCTCCTCCATGCCCGGGGGCGCCATGATCTCGACGCCCATCGGCAGCGCGCGGATCTCGATCTCGATCTCGCGGTCGTCGAGCTCGCCGGCGCGCAGCATGCGGCGGAACTTCTGGCGCGTCTCCGCATCGCGCGGCTGCGCCGGCTCGTCGGTGGAGAAACCCATCATGCGCGGCTTCGGCAGCAGCGCATCGAGCACGCGCTCTTCCGCAGCCTCCGCGGCATGCTCGCGCACCTTCTGCACCTCCTGCTCACGAGTCATCTTGACGGCGACGTCCGCCAGCTCCTTGACGATGGAGTCGACGTCGCGGCCGACATATCCGACCTCGGTGAATTTGGTGGCCTCGATCTTGACGAAGGGGGCGTTGGCGAGCCGCGCCAGCCGGCGCGCGATCTCCGTCTTGCCGACACCCGTGGGCCCGATCATGAGGATGTTCTTCGGCGTGATCTCCTGACGCAGCGGCTCGTCCACCTGCATGCGGCGCCAGCGGTTGCGCAGCGCGATGGCGACGGCACGCTTGGCGGCGTCCTGGCCGATGATGTGCTTGTCCAGCTCCTGGACGATCTCTCGGGGTGTCAGTGATGACATGGCGTTAGGAACCGAGCTCCTCGACGGTGAGATTCCGGTTGGTATAGATGCAGATGTCGGCGGCGATGTTGAGTGCGCGCTCCGCGATGCTGCGGGCATCCAGCTGAGTCGTCTCGAGCATCGCCCGCGCGGCGGCGAGGGCGAACGGTCCGCCGGAGCCGATCGCAACCGCGTCGATATCCGGCTCTATGACATCGCCGTTGCCGGAGATCACGAGGAGCTTGCCCGGGTCGCCGACGAGCAGCAGCGCCTCGAGACGCCGCAGGTAGCGGTCCGAGCGCCAGTCCTTCGCCAGCTCGATGGCCGCGCGGGTCAGATTGCCATACTTCTCGAGCTTGCCTTCGAAACGCTCGAACAGCGTGAACGCATCCGCCGTGCCGCCGGCGAAGCCTGCGAGCACCTTGTCGTTGTAGAGCTTGCGCACTTTGCGCGCGTTGCCCTTCATGACGGTGTTGCCGAGCGTCACCTGGCCGTCGCCGGCCAGCGCCACGGCGCCGTTGCGCCGCACGCCGAGAATGGTCGTACCGTGCGGGTCGAAATGCTTCGAATCGGTCATCAAATCCTCGTCGGCTGACGCTATTTGGCGGGCGTCTTGGCCCGCCGCGCGCGGGGATGAGTGGCGTCGTAAATGCGGGCGAGGTGCTGGAAGTCAAGGTGGGTGTAGATCTGGGTCGTGGCGATGTCCGCATGGCCCAGCAGCTCCTGTACCCCGCGCAGCTCGGCGCCGGACTCGAGCAGATGCGAGGCGAAGGAATGCCGGAAGAGGTGGGGATAGACGTGGGCGGCGAGGCCCTGGCGGCGCGCCCAATACGCGACCCGCAGCTCGACCGCTCGCCGGCCGAGGCGCCGCCCGGAGCGGCCGACGAAGAGCGCCGGCTCGCCGGGCTTCGCCAGGCCCGCGCGCTCGCTGAGCCATTGCTCGATCGCCCGCAGCGCCACACGACCCACGGGCAGCTCACGCGCCTTTTCTCCCTTGCCTAGAACGCGGACCGTGCGGTCTGGCACATCAAGATGGCCGACGTCGAGCGCGACGATCTCGGCAAGTCGCAACCCGGAGGAATAGAGCAGCTCCATCATGGCCCGGTCGCGGGTGGCGAAGGGCTCTCCGGCAGGAATTTCCAGCAGCCGTGCCATCTGGTCGGCATCCAGGGTCTGCGGTAGGTTTCGCGCCATCTTCGGCGCTCGCACGTCGCGACCCGGATTGCTGCGCAGCTTCATGATCTCGCGCTCGCCGCCGACAGGCCCGGTCGTGCTCGGAGCGTCCCCGGCCGGACCCGCACTGTCCGCGTACGCACGCAAGCCCCGCGCCTCGCGCTCCCGCAAGACCTGCGCCTCGCGCTGCAGAAACTCGTAGAAGCTGCGCACGGCCGAGAGCCGCCGTTGGATACTGCGCGGCCCGAGACCGGCGGAATGCTGCCGCGCGGCGAAGGATCGCAGGTGGCCGTTGTCGAGCCTCGTCCAGCTCTCGAGTCCCTCCTTCTCGCAATAGGACACCAGCGCCTGCAGATCCCGGGAGTAGGCGGCCACGGTGTGCGGCGAGCAACGCCTCTCCACGGCGAGATACCGCCGGAAGTGCTCGATCCAGGCGATGGCTGCCGGAGTCATGGGGTCCCGCGCGCTGTGGCGGACGGGGAGGGCTTCGGGTCTCGAGCCGCTCCCCGCGAGCATCACTCGCCCGGGTCCGCGCCCAGCGAATCGGCGATCAGATCCGCCATGCGTCCCAGGAACTCGGTGCTCATTCCGGGATGGAAGCGGTCGCGGTCGGTGCTGCCGAGCGCGAGCACGCCGAGCGGGCCGGTCAGGCCGGATGGACCGGCCGTGCTCGCCGGCGGCAGGAGCGGCACCAGCGCGACGGAGCCGATATCGTTGGCGTCCTGGCCGAAGAGAAACTCGCGCTGTGTGTCGCGCACCTGGCCGCAGCGTGGCTTGCCGCTGGTAAACAATGTATCAAAGGACTTCAGCCCCGCATCGTCGGACGCGACGGTGCGCACGAACCGCTGCGGCGCGAGATCAGGGTACTCGCCGATCAACACGAGCACGCCGCCGTGGAAGGCGTCGAAGTCTTCCCGCAGGCTGGCTTCGATCAAGGTGACGGCCTGGGCGCGCGAGCGTGCGCGCAGCAGCCTGCGCGTGAAGCGGTGCAGCTTGTCGGCGATCGCATCATTGCCGCGCGCGACGCTCACCAGCTCCGCGAGCTTGCTCTCGAGCGCGGCATGCTTCTCACGCAGGACCTCGATCTGCCGCTCCACCAGCGAGATGGTCGAGCCGCCGCGGGCATGCGGCACACGCAGGCGCGTGAGCAGCGTCTGGTGACGCTCGAAAAAATCGGGATTGTGCTGCAGATAGGCGGCGATCGCGTCTTCGTCGTTTTCCTTGGCGGCCAACCCTCGTGCGTCTCTTGTCGTCATTGTCTTCAAACCTCTACGTGGCCGGCGAAGGAAACCTCCGCCGGTCCCGTCAGCCAGATGTGCTCTCCCGGACCATTCCAGTTTACTCGCAACTCGCCGCCGCGCACGCTGACGTGCACTTCACGGTCGAGCTCGCCCCACCGTCTCCCCACGGCAACGGCGGCGCAGGCGCCCGTGCCGCAGGCCAGCGTCTCGCCGGCGCCGCGCTCGTACACCCGCAGCTGAATGTGCGAGCGGTCCATCACCTGCATGAATCCCGCGTTCACTCGCTTGGGGAAGCGCGGGTGATGCTCGATCGCCGGCCCGAGGCGCTCCACGGGAGCCGTAGCGACCGACTCCACCGCGAGGACGGCGTGCGGGTTGCCGATCGACACCGCGCCGATCTCGACGCTGCCGTCGCCCACCTCGAGCAAGTAGCGCTCCGCCTCCGGCTGCGCATCGAAGGGAAGCGCGTCGGGGTCGAAGCGTACCGGTCCCATGTCTACGGACACCAGGCCGCCTTCCAGAGTGCGCGCCCGAATCAGGCCGGCGGGACTATCCATCGTGACCGCGCCAGAGCGCGCGCGTCCGCGCGCCGCGAGAAGCGCCGCGATGCACCGGGCACCGTTGCCGCACTGCTCCACCTCGACGCCGTCCGCATTGAAGATCCGGTAGAACACCGCGGTGTCAGCGCGCCGGGGCGCCTCGAGGACGAGGGCCTGGTCGAAGCCGATGCCGGTGTGGCGGTCGGAGAGGCGCCGGATGAGCGTACCGTCGAGCGGCAAAGCGCCGGGGGCGTCGAACACGGCGAAGTCGTTGCCGAGCCCGTGCATCTTGGTGAAGTCGATGCGCATCACGAGAACACATCATAACTCATAATCGAAACCGCTCACGCAGCTCCCCCGCCATCCGGCGGCTGACGGCGAGCGGCGCGTCGCTGCCGCGCAGACGCACGAAGTACTGGCCGTCGGCATTGCGCTCGATGTGGTCGAGGTGGCGCACGGCAACCAACGCGTTGCGGTGGATGCGCACGAAGTCGGGGGCGAGCTCCTCCTCGAGCGCGCGCAGCGAGTCCTCGATCAGATCCTCGCCCCGCAGGTGGCGCACGGTCGTGTACTTCTGCTCGGCGAAGAAATACTGCACCTCCTCGACGGGGATCAGGCGCAGTCCCTCGCGATGGCGCGCGGCGATGTGCGTGCGCCGCTCGGCTCTCGCGGCGGTCGCGAGGCGCTGCAGCTGCGGCCGCGTGAGGCGCCCCGCCTGGGCGAGAGCGGCGGCCAGCTTCTCCTTGCGGATGGGCTTGAGGAGATATCCCACGGCCCGCGTCTCGAAAGCATTGACGGCATACTGGTCGTACGCGGTCGTGAAGATCACCGCGGGCGGCTCCTCCAGCGTGCTGAGGTGTCTCGCCGCCTCGATGCCATCCATGCCGGGCATGCGCACGTCGAGCAGCACCACGTCGGGAGAGAGCGAGGCGGCCTGGGTCAGCGCTTCGGCGCCCGTTCCGGCCTCACCGACGACCTCGGTGTCACCGACCTCGGCGAGCAGGCTTCGCAGCCGCTCGCGCGCCGGCGGCTCATCATCCACGATCAGTACCTTCAGCATGCGGCCTTCACGCCTTCTCGCGCGCCCTCACATGCGGGAAGCGCAGGGTCACGATGTACTCGTCGCCGAAGCGCCCCGCCTTCACGAGGGCGAGCTCGCCGTAGAGCAGCGCGAGCCGCTCGCGGATGTTGGCGAGGGCGAGCCGGTTGCCCTCACGCTCGCTCTGATGTTCCGCCACCGGGTTGCGGACGACGACGGTTATCAGCTCGCCCGCGAGCTCGCCGACGATGCCGACCGTGCCGCCCTCGGGCCGTGGCTCGATGCCATGATAGATCGCATTCTCCAGCAACGGCTGCAGCAGCAAGCCCGGCACGCGCGCATCGCGCGGGAGCCGCTCGACATCCCAGCTCACGCGCAGCCGCGGGCCGAGGCGCAGCTCCTCGATGCGCTGATAGGTGCGCGCCACCTCGAGCTCCTCCTCCAGCGTGATCGTCTGGCGCTGATCGCTCAGGGAAGCGCGGAAGAGGTCGGCCAGATCCTGGACGGCCTGCTCGGCGAGCACCGGGTCCGAGCGCGTGAGCGAGGCGATGGTGTTCATGCTGTTGAAGAGGAAGTGCGGCCGGATGCGCGCCTGCAGCGCATGCACGCGGGCAGCGGCGCGCATCTCGATGTTACGCCGCCACTGGTGCGTCACGTAGAAGTACCGCAGCGCGACCGCGATGATGACGAAGCCTATGCCGACGTTGCGCAGCACGAATGGCCGGGCCGCCGTTGGGAAAAACCCGGCAGTGCCCGCGCCGATGGCGAGCGGGCTGCGGCCGAGGAAGTATGCCGCGGCCGAGATCGCCGCGATCGCGGCCGTGAGCAGCGCCAGCACCGCGGCCGAGCCGCGCGCGACGCTGAGCCGCTCGAGCGGCCGGCGGGTCCAGCAGAGGAGCGCCGCGCAAACGAGACCGACCCAGAGCAGGAAGAGCGAACCCCGCGCGAGGTCCGCCCAGAAGTCGGGCGCGGCGCCGCGGCCGCCGCCCTGACGGGCGAGCGCCAGCAGGATGGCGGTCAGCTCGGCGATGAGGACGATCGCGAGCGCCGCCCGCGAGGTGCAGAAATTCGGGAGGTAGAGCGACTCCGCGCCGCTGCGCAGCGCCTGCCGCAGCAGCGAGCTTCGGGTCAGGCGGATGGAGCGCGTCCTCGTGCGGGCTCGAACAGCTCCGCCTTCAGGCGGAACGCGGCGGAGATGTCCTCATCGCCATAGCCGCGGGAGATGAGCTCGGCGTACTCGCTCAACATCCGCTCGACCACCGGCAGTGCGACTCCGAAGCGCGCCGCCATGTCGCGGCATATCCCTAAGTCCTTGGCGTGCAGCCGCACGCGAAATCCCGCCGGGTAGCTGCCGCGCGCCATGTTGGGTGCGCGATGCACGAAGTACCAGCTGGAGCCGGCGCCCTTGCCGAGGGTGTCGATCAGCTTGTCGAGCGGCAGCCCTTGAGCGCGAGCGAACGCCATCGCCTCGGATACCGCCTCGATGATGCCGGCGCACATGATCTGGTTGGTAGCCTTCGCCGCCTGGCCGCTGCCGGTAGGGCCAAAATGGGCGACCGTCCGGCCCATGGCCTCGAGGACCGGCCGGGCGCCATCGAAGCCCTGGCTGGTGCCGCCGGCCATGATGGCGAGCGTGCCCTCGCGCGCCCCTTCCACCCCGCCGCTCACCGGACAGTCGAGGAATTCGACGCCCTGTTTGCCCAGGATCTCGGCTGCCTTGCGCGCGGTGTCGGCTGCGACCGTCGAGCAATCGATCACCAGGCTGCCGGAAGCCAGCCCCGGTGCCACGGCGCGTACGACCTCGAGCACGTCACTGTCGGCCGAGACGCAGAGAACGATCGCATCGACAGCGGCCGCCAGCTCCACAGGCGTCCCGGGCGCCGCCACCCCTAGCTCGACAGCCAGCGAGCGCGCTTTTTCCGCCGTGCGGTTCCAGACTGCGGTCAGCAGCCCGGCACGATGGAGATTGCGCGCCATGTGCATGCCCATGGCACCGAGTCCCACAAAACCCACACGCATGCTTGCCGCTCCCGCTACGACGCGCGGCCGGGGAGGCCGCGGAGCGCCACTATAGTGCGAAGGAGCCCCGTACGGAACGGATCAGAATCCGATCGGGCTTCGAGGCCTTACGGCGAGCTGCCGGTACCGCAGTCCGCTTCCATCGCCTGGCGGGCCTTCACCCGGGCGGCATCGGCATCGGCATCGGAGAGGTAGTGCCGCTCGCCGCTCTTGTCCACGGTGAAGATGCGGCGCGACTGGATCAGCTTCTGGTATTCCGCCTTGTCCTGGGTGCATTGCGCGGCACGGGCTTTGGACTCGTCCTGCTGCACGGCCTGGGTATCCTGCTGGTCCCTGGTCTGATCGGACGCGGCCTTGTTCTCGCTCTGGATACCCTGCATGGCGCTCGAGGCCGTCGCGCGGGCCGTGGTGGTAGTGATGACCTTGGCGCCGGGCACCCACTGATCGGTGTAGTGCACCTGACCTTGCGCATCGGTCCACTCGTAGACGACGTCGGCGCGAGCGATACCCGCTACCCCCAGAAGGGCAGCCATGGACGTGGCCAGCAGGACGGCAATGGATCGTGACATGACCTTACTCCCCGGAGCACTGCCATTCTCCACCCTGGGCGGCGTCCGTCCTTTGAACTCCGTCACACAAGGGACGGCGCCCCCCTGCACAGGCATCCCATAAGCAAGAAGCCCCGGCCTGCCTGAGCAGCCCGGGGCTTCAGGTTCCGTTACCCGCCGCAGCGATTACATGTCGTAAGCACGCTCGCCGTGGACGGTGATGTCCAGGCCCTCGCGCTCTTCGTCCTCACTGACCCGCAGGCCCATGACCAATTTGATCAGGTAGAAGCCGATGGCGGCCACCACGGCGGTCCATACGATCACCACGCCCACCGCCTTGGCCTGGATGAGCAATTGCGCCCAGATGCCGGGATAGGCGCTGCCACCCGGTCCGCCGAGGGCCGGGGCATTGAAGATGCCGGTGGTCAGCGCGCCGAAGGTACCTCCCAGCGCGTGCACCCCGAACACATCCAGTGCATCGTCGGTGCGGATCATCTTCTTCAGGCCCGTGACACCCCAGAAGCACACCGGGCCGACCGCGAGACCGATCACGAACGCGCCCGGGATACCCACGTTCCCGGCCGCCGGCGTGATGGCTACGAGGCCCGCCACCGCGCCCGAGGCCGCGCCCAGCATCGAGGGCTTGCCCTTGATCAGCCACTCCGTACCCATCCAGGTGAGCACTGCGCAGGCAGTGGCGAGGTAGGTGTTCATGAAGGCGAGCGCGGCGGAGCCATTGGCCTCGAGGGCGGAGCCGGCGTTGAACCCGAACCACCCGAACCACAGCAGCGAGGCCCCGATCATGGTCATGGTGAGGCTGTGCGGCGGCATCGGCTCCTTACCGAGACCGATGCGCTTGCCGAGGATCATTGCGCCCACCAGGCCCGCGACGCCGGAGTTGACGTGCACTACAGTGCCGCCGGCAAAGTCGAGCGCGCCCCAGTTCGCCAGGAGGCCGCCCACGGGATGCTCGGCCGGGTTGACGTCGAGGCCCGGCACGTACCACACCATGTGCGCCACCGGGCAGTAGCAGAAGGTGAACCAGAACGCCAGGAACACCATGATGGCGGAGAACTTGATGCGCTCGACCAGCGATCCGAGGATGAGACAACAGGTGATGGCAGCGAACGTGGCCTGGAAGCCGACGTACACCAGCTCGGTCAGCACGACGCCCTTGTCGAAGGTTCCGATGTTGGAAAAGGCGCCGGTCGCCGGGTTGAAGGTTCCCGACAGGAACAGGCGGCTGAAGCCGCCGATGATCTCGTTGCCCCCGGTGAAGGCCAGCGAGTAGCCGTAGATGCACCACAGCACGGTGATGAGCGAGAAGCCCACGAACACCTGCATCAGCACCGACAGCATGTTCTTGGTGCGGACCAGGCCGCCGTAGAACAGGCCCAGTGCCGGTACCGACATCAGCAGCACCAGGGCCGTGGAGGTCAGCATCCAGGCCATGTCCCCCTTGTCGGGTGTTGGCACTGGCGCGTCGGCCGCCCACGCCAGCGTTGGTGCCAGGGTCGCGAGGGCCGCGACGCCCGTCATTCGACGGATCGCTTTGAAGAGGATCGGAGCGGTGCGCATGTGGTCTCCCGGGCGGTTCTCGAGTCTTTGGGCGCGTTTCGAGGCGATCGGGGCAGAAATGGCGGCTGCACGACCGGTCTTCGCGCGCGTAAGCTAGTGAAGCGGGCAGTCGGGGTGCAGAATCCATGCCATCGCAATTTGCTCGTGATATCCGCGAGTTGCGTGCCCGCAGACCACCGCGCGCACTTTTTTGGTGCCGCGGATCAGAGAACTCGCCCCATCGAGGGGCAGCGCGCCTGGAGGAGAGACGATGGACAGCTTCCGTATCGATGAGATCGCCCGCCGAATGCTCGAGAGCGTCCCGCCGGCCCTGCGCACGGTGCAGAAGGACCTCGAGACCAACTTCCGCGCCGTGCTGCGCTCGAGCCTCGGCAAGCTCGAGCTCGTCACCCGCGACGAGTTCGACACCCAGACCCGCGTGCTGGAGCGGACGCGCGCCAGGCTGGCGGAGCTCGAGGCGCGGCTGCTGGCGTTGGAGGGCGCATCGGCCGCCACGGCCGCCGCCGGGTCCTCCGCCCCTCCTGACTCGCCCCACGGTAACTGACGAAATCGTGATCCCAGACCAGGGACGGTGCCGTGTTGCAGCCGGTCGCCATTCTCCTGTGCCGCGCTCAGGTAGGCCTCGAGGCGCCGCTGGTGCAGGTCGAAGTAACGGTGACGAGCGGGTTGCCCGCGTTCCAGCTGGTCGGCCTGCCTGCGACGGTGGTCCGGGAGAGCCGCGATCGCGTGCGCTCCGCGCTCCTGTCCTCGGAGTTCGAATTCCCGAGCGGCCGCATCGTCGTGAATCTCGCGCCCGCGGAGATCCCCAAAGAAGGCGGCCGCTTCGAGCTGCCCATCGCCCTTGGAATTCTCATCGCCTCCGGACAGCTGCGGCAAATGGCCGCCAGCGGGGCGCCGCCCTGCGAGCTCTATGGCGAGCTGGGCCTCGGAGGGGAGATCAAATCGGTACGCGGCATCGTGCTCGCGGCCGCGCATGCCAGCCGCGACGAACATGAGCTGATCGTGCCCGCCGCCAATGCGGACGAGGCACTCATCGCCACCACTACCGCCGTCCGGGCGGCGTCACACCTGAAGGAGGTCTACCGTCACCTCGCCGGGGAAGTGCCTCTGTGCTTGCACGCAGCCGCACGGCGCGCCGCACCGCTCGCGACACGGGACCGCTCGGAGCCTGACCTGAGTGATGTCAGGGGACAGTTCCAGGCCAAGCGGGCGCTGCTCATCGCCGCCGCGGGCTCGCATAGCCTCCTCATGATCGGTCCACCGGGCTGCGGCAAGAGCATGCTGGCGCAGCGCCTGCCGGGCCTCCTGCCGCCCCTCGCCGAGAGTGAGGCACTGGACTGCGCCGCGATCGCTTCCGTGAGCTCGGCCGGTTTCAACATGAGCAGCTTCGGACGACGTCCGTTCCGCTCACCACATCACACGGCTTCGGCGGCGTCTCTGGTCGGCGGCGGGGCGCACGCGCGACCAGGGGAGATCAGCCTGGCGCATCGTGGCGTCCTCTTTCTCGATGAGCTGCCGGAGTTCGATCGGCAGGTGCTGGAGGCGTTGCGTGAGCCGCTGGAGGCGGGCGTGGTGAGAATCGCTCGCGCCGCTGCCCACGCCGACTACCCGGCAGAGTTCCAACTCATCGCTGCCATGAATCCCTGCCCCTGCGGCCACCTGGGCGATCCTTCGGCAAACTGCCGGTGTACGCCCGCTCAAACCCAACGCTACCGCGCTCGAATCTCAGGGCCTCTCCTGGATCGGCTCGACATGCACGTGCAGGTTCCGCGGATCGAGGTCAGCGACTTCGACGATCGCATCGGCAGAGGGGAATCGAGCGTGGTAGCGGCGGCGCGCGTGACAGCTGCCCGATCATTGCAGCTTACGCGCCAAGGCCGCTGCAACGCCCGGCTGACCGATGCTCAGGTGGACCAGTGTTGTACCTTACAGCCCCGCGCCCGCGCGCTGCTCGACCGCACCATGAAGCAGCTGCGCTTCACCGCCAGGACCCGGCAACGCATCCTCAAGCTCGCCCGCACGATAGCGGATCTCGACGGGCACGAGACCATCGCCGACGCGCACGTCAGCGAGGCGGTCATGCTGCGATGTCTGGATCGGGAGCGGGCTACTTCTTTTTGCCGCTGACCATCCCTGGAGCCACCAGGGAGACCATGTAGTTCACGGCCTGCTCGACCATGGGATCCGGCACGTCGGTGCGGCCGCCCTTGGCCGGCATGGTGCCGGTGGTGCCGGTGAAGCCGTGCAGCGCGTGGTCGTAGAGGGTGGGCAGGCCCTTGGCGATGTGCGAGGCCCAGGCCGCCTTGTCACCCGCCTTGGGCGCGCCGGCCACGCCGGCGCCATGGCAGGCGCTGCAGGTCTGGTCGAAGAGATCCTTGCCGCTGGTCGGCATGGCGGTACCCGAGGAGCCACCGGCCTGCGCCGTGGCGCCGGCCAGGGGCTTGATCGCCAGGGCGGCGTTGTCCTGCCCGGCGACCGCCTCCTGCTCGATGGGCGCGATGCGCGCCGCGACGCTCTGGTAATAGTCCGGCTCGTTCTGCGTCTGCTTGGCCAGCTCGCTGGCACCGATCGAGCGCGCCACGACGAAGAAGACGATGGCGAGGGCAACGAGTATGCCGATCACCAGGCTGAACATGTTGATGAAATGGGTGTCCTGCTTACTCACCGACGCCTCACACGGGACTCGCGAACACGAAGCGCGCAGTATAGCGGTTTGGGTGAAGCCTTCGTAAAGGCTAGCCGCGGGCGCATGAGCGCCGCGGACCGAGGCGCTGGCGCGCAAATAGCGCTGCAACCATAGTCCGCGTATCATTTCCGATCCCGCTAGGGCGGCGCGCCCGTAGCTCAGATGGATAGAGTGGCAGCCTCCGAAGCTGCAGGTCGCTGGTTCGAATCCAGTCGGGCGCGCCAATTATTCATGCTCTTCCGATGAGCGAAACGGCTGGTTCAACAAAATCGCCTGGAGCGATTTTGGACGGCGCGCAGCGCCGGGCCCGAAGGGCCGAGGCCCAGGATGGGCCGAGCAATCCAGTCGGGCGCGCCAATTCGCCTAAGGGTGTTCACTGCGGGCACATCGGCGCCACCAGGCCCCGCCGCGAGCCGAAGCGGCAGGCATACCCCCGCGTGAACTCCGCCCCGAGCAGGAACACCTGCGCGGAGTAGTACACCCAGAGCAGCACCACGATCACCGAGCCTGCCGCCCCGTACGTCGAGGCTACGGTGCTGCTGCCCAGATAGACCCCGATCGCGTACTTGCCCGCGATAAACAGCAGCGCGGTGATCAGCGCCCCGGCCGCAACATCCTTCCACGCCAGCCGCACGCTCGGCAGCACCTTGTAGACCGTCGCAAAGAGCAGCACCGCCAGGCCGAAGGAGATGAGGGAGCTCGTCCAGCGCAGGACCATACCGACGATGAAGATGCCGCGCGACAGCGTCTCGAGCGCTCCCAGCGCCGCACCGAACAGCAGGGACGCGAGCAGCAGGCCGCCGAGCGCCAGGATGACCGCGATCGACAGCAGCCTGGTGCGCAGATAGTCCCAGTACCACCGCCGGCTCGCGGCCGGCACGCTCCAGATCTCATCGAGCCCCGACTTCAACTCGACGAGCGCCGTATCGGCGCTGAGAAGCAGAGTCACGACACTGATCGCCGTCGCGACCACCCCCGCCGTGGGCCGGTGCGCGCGCGTCAGGATCATCTGTACCTCGGCCGCCGCCTGCGGCCCGATCATCGCGCTGATCTGCTGATGAATCTCGCCGCGCGCACTCCCCTGCCCGAAGAAAAAGCCCGCCACTACGACGGCGAGCAGAAGGATGGGGCCGAGCGAGAATACGGTGTAAAAAGCGAGCGCGGCTCCGATCCGGGATGCGTGATGCTCGCTCCAGCCGTTGCCCGCATCCTGGATCAACGCCCAGATCTGGCGCGCGCAACCGCCGAGCCAAGCCGGAATGCTGAGCATAGCGGCGATTGCGCAACCGTCGTGCCTCGGCGCCTATCCCGAGCGCGGACTCGGCTTCTTCTTCTCGATCTGCTCGAGCGCCAACGTGGCCGACACGTGCGCCAGATGAGTCAATCCCTGCGGAAAATTTCCCAGCATCTCGCCCTTCTTCGGCTCGAACTCCTCCGCAAACAGGCCCAGGTCGTTGGCGCAACGGCACGCGCGCTCAAAAGCCTGCCGTGCCTCGGCGCGCCGGTGCTGATGCGCGAGACACTCCGCCAGCCAGAACGTGCAGGCGACGAACACTCCTTCCCTGCCTCGCAAGCCGTCTTTGGCCTTGTACCGGATGACCAGCCCGTCGCGCGACAGATCCGCGCGAATCGCATCCGTGGTGCGGACCATTCGCTCGTCATCCCACGCCACGAAATCGACCCAGGGCAGCAGCAGCAACGCCGCATCCACCTCCTTGCTGCCGTAGCTGCGCACGAAAATGCCCCGCTTGCGGTCATAGCCCCGCTTCTCGATATCCTTGCGCATGCCGTCGAGCTCCTCGCGCCAGCGGTCGAGCGGGGCAGGCAGCCCGTAGCGCTTCGCGAGGGCGATGCCGCCGTCGACCGCCGCCCAGCACATGACCTTCGAGTGCACGAAATGCAAAGGCCGCGAGCGGATTTCCCAGATGCCCCGATCCGGAAGATGGCGCCGGGCGATGGCCACCTCGACGATCGCCATGAGAAATTTCCAGTAGTTCTCGTCCGGCTGCTCGCCGCGCTCGGCCCAGCGCCAGGAGAGCTCCACGACGAGACCATACATGTCCGCCTGGAACTGCACGGCCGCGCCGTTGCCGATGCGCACCGGACGTGACGCGCGCCAGCCGTCGAGCTTTGGCAGATCGATCTCCGGCACGCGGCGCTTGCCGTCGACGGCGTAGAGCACCTGCAGCTCATCCGCGTTGCCCGAAGCGGTCCGCTGGATGAAGCGCCGCATCCCTTGCGCCTCGGCCTGCAGCCCGAGATTGCTCAAGGCATGCACCGTGAAGATGGAGTCGCGCAACCAGCAGAAGCGGTAATCCCAGTTGCGCTCGCCACCGCTCTCCTCCGGCAACGAGGTGGTCGGCGCCGCAATGATGGCGCCCGTCGGGGCGTAACAGAGCGCCTTCAACACTATGGCCGAGCGCGCGACGGCCGTGCCACTGGCCTTCCCCGGCGGCAGGTGCCCATCCTGACATCTGATCTTCGCCGACCATTGCCGCCACCAGCGCAGCGTCTCCTCGTAGTGCTCCTCGAGGTGTGCGACCTCCCTCTCGGCGGAATGCCCGTGCTCTGACTCTTCCGGCGGCAGGAACTGCATGCCGATGTGATAGCGCGAGTCGGCGTGGACCTCGAGCGTTCCCTCGAGATCGTGGTCGCTGCCGGGATGAAGCGGCACATTCCCGAAGATCATCAGCCCCGCGTTGCTGCCGACCGCCACGTAGGCGCCGGCGGAACTCGGGCGTACCCAGGGCTTGACCTCGCCGAAGTCGAGCCGCGGCACGAATCTGACATTCAACTGTAGCGTGCCGCTGACGCCCTCGATGATGCGCACGATCTCGCGGCGCGGACGCTGCCGGCCTCCCGGGCGCATGGCAAAGAAGTCGATGAGCCGCGCCTCGCCGCTTCCCGCGCGGAAGGTGGTGACCAGGACCAGGCTCTTCTCGAGGTACTCGCGGCGCGAGCTGCAGCGCCCCGCCGGACTGATCTGGAAGTAGCCGCCGTTGCTCCAGTCGAGCAGCCGGCCGAAGCAGCTGTCGGAATCGAACCGCGGCAGGCAGCACCAGTCGATCGATCCCTGCCGGGAGACGAGCGCCGCGGAGTGACAGTCGCCGATCAGCGCGTAATCCGCTATCGGCGGGTACTCGCCGGAGCGCTTCATTCCGAAGGCGCCCCTCGCATCAGCGGCCCCCGGGGCCGCTCAACTCCGCGCTCATCCGGCCGATCATCTCGCGGTAGTCGTCGATCGCGGCGGTGATCACCCGGGCGGCATCCTCGTAACCGTACCGGCCGACCACGGCGATCTTCGGAGGCTCGCCCGGCACCAGCTTGTATGTCGAGAAGTAATGTTCCAACCGCTCGAGCAGCGCCTCAGGCACGTCGGTGAGATCGCTGGCGCCGCCCCAGATGTAGTCGCCGTCCAACACCGCGACGATCTTGTCGTCGGCCTCGCCCCTGTCGATGATCTTCAGGCCGCCGACAACCCGCGCGCGCAGCAGGATCTCCGAGTGGGTGATCGGCCGCTCGCTGATGACGCAGATGTCGAGGGGGTCGCCGTCGCCATGGTCGCAATCCTTCGCCAGGCGCCGCACCCGCTCGCCGCAGTAGGTCTGCGGCACGAACCCGTAGAGCGACGGCGGATGGGACGAGGTGCGCTGCGGTCGGTCCACCCGCAGATAGCCCGTGGCCTTGTCGACCTCATATTTCATCAGGTCGAAGGGCGTGATCTCGATGAAAGCATTGACCACGCGCGGACATTCGGGCCCGGGCTCGAGCCCGTGCCACGGATGCGGACGCCAGCGGGCATAGCCGAGCGGCGAGTCGGAGCTCATCTGTGATTCTTTTTTCCTGATCGACACGGCGCTGCCGCGTCGCCCGTGGACGACGCGGCAGCGCCGATGCTGGTAAGAAGCTCGGCCTCAGTCCGAGCGCCGGCCAGCCATTCTAGGCTATAGCTGCGGCGGATTGCCGTTGTTCTGAGGCGGGGGCGGCGGCGTCGTACCGTTGGCCGGAGGCGGGCCGTTGGGGTTCGGGTTGGTGCTCGGCGGCGGCGGCGGCGGATTCTGCTCCGGCGCACCGCCAGGCTGCGAGCTGGGAGCCGGCGGAGTCGCCTGATTCGCGGGTGGAGTGTTCGGCGTCGTGGTCTCGCTCGGCGGAGAGCTCGCCGACCCGCTGCCGTTGTCCCCCCCACTGTTCGAACCGTGCGAGCACGCACCCACCGAAAGCGCGAGCGCGGCCACACTTAGCAACAACAGGCTGCGATTCATATGGATCACCTCACAAAGGAAGTCGCCAGACGGAGCCGCGGCGTCGCAAGCCTTGTTCCCCCTCAGGCCGCGGTGCCCCCGCGGGTGATCCGGCGCAGCGAGCTCTGGCTATTTCCTGGCGGCGATCCCAGCCTCGTTTCCTCCTGGCCGGAATCCCGAGCTACTTCTTGGCGGCGGCGCGCTTCTTTTTCTTCGCCGGATCCTTGGCGCGCGACTTGCCGAAGGAGCCCCTGTAGATCTTGCCCCGCCGGGACCTCTGATCACCCTTACCCATCGAAGCAACCCCATCTGCCGTTTGAAAGTGGCGCGCAGTCTAGCAGAGCGTCCGGCTCCGCAGGGCAACCTGCCGGTGCCGTCTCATCCCTTGGCGGTCCCGGCAAGGCTCTCGAGGGCACGGATCTGCATGACGGTCGAGTCCGAGGCAGGCAGCAGATCGTTGGCCCGCCGCACGAAGTCCGCCACGGCAGCCGCGGCAATCGGCGGGCTGATGAGATATCCCTGCGCGTAATCGCAATGCAGGCGCTTCAGCAGGTTCCAGGCCTCGGGCTTCTCGACTCCCTCCGCAACCACCTCGAGGCCCATGCCGTGAGCCAGCGCTACGGTCGCGGCGACTATCGCCGTTGCGCTCTGGCCCGAGAGTGCCTGGGAAATGAACGAGCGGTCGATCTTCAACTCGTCCACCGGCAGCCTGCTCAGCAGCGACAGCGACGAGTGGCCGGTGCCGAAGTCATCGATCGCGAAGCGCACCCCGGCCGCGCGCAGCGGCTGCATGTGGCGCGCCGCGAGCTCCGGATCGCGCATCACCGCGCTCTCGGTGATCTCGAGCAGCAGCGCCGCCGGCTCGACTCCGCGATCCGCCAGCAGCCGCAGGATGCCGTCGCCGAGGTCCGGATCGAGAATGTCCGGCGCCGACAGGTTGACGGCGAGCTGTACCCGCAAGCCCTCGCGGCGCCACTCAGCCAACTGGCGGACCGCCGCCCCGAGAACCCAGTTGGTCAATGCCCTGGAGGCACCCGCGCTCTCCGCGAGCGGCACGAACTCTCCCGGCGACACCGCGCCCAGTGTCCCATGTTGCCAGCGGACCAGCGCCTCCAGGCTCTTCACCTGGCGGGTGGCGATATCCACCTTGGGCTGGTATTTGAGCGTCAGCTCATCGTGGTCGATGGCGGCGTGCAGTCCGGTGATGAGGGTCAGTCGGCGCCGATGCTGCTCGTCACGGCCGGGCTCGTAGCTCGCCACCCGCAACCGGGTCTCGTCGGCGTCCTCCAGGGCGACCTGCACCCGCCGCAGGAGGTCGTGCGCGCTCTGCCCGTGCTCCGGATACACGCAAATGCCGCACGTCACGCCGAGATCGAGCGTCATGCCGGAGAGGTGAAACCCGCCTCGCAGCGCACCGGCCAGCTGGTCGACGTAGATGCGGGCGCGCTCGGCGGAGAATCCCGGCGCAAGGATGAGAAACTGACTCTCCCCCAGCCGCGCGATCACATGCTCCGCCATCACGTTGCGGCTCAGGCGCCGCGCCGCCTCCTGCACGACCTCATCCCCGACCTCGTGCCCGAAGGTGGCGTTCACTTCCCGCACGCTCCGTACCAGGATCAGAATGAGCGCCAGAGCGGCCGGCGCCTCGCGGCCGCGCAGCAACTCCTCCAACCGACGCTCGGCCAACGTGCGGTTGGGAAGACCCGTGAGCGAATCGTAGAATGCGTGGCGCGTGATGTCAGCCTCGCGGTCGGCGATCGTGCGCTGCATGGTGTTGAATGTGGTCGCGAGGCTGCGGAACTCCTCACCGCCCGACACGATCACCGCCGTATCGTAGCGGCCGTGTTGAATGCGCTGCGCCGCGCGCACCAGCTCCCCTAGCGGACGCGTCGCGCTCCGCCCCAGGACCATGCCTATCACGGCCGCGAGGAGGATCGTCACGCCGTCGATCAGCAACAGCGAGTTGCGCAACTCCCGGTAGGGCGCAAGTACGGCGGCCATGGACTTCTGCAGGATGGCTGCGACCGGCTCGCCGCGCGAATCGATCCGCTGCACGAAGGTGAGGTAGCTGGTGTCCCCGAGCCGGGTCTCGCGCGCGCCGCTGCCGGCCGCCGACAGGCTCGTTGCCTCGAGGCGCCCTGCGCTCTGCGCCGATTCCGGCAGGCTCGACGCCACGCGTGTGATACCCGCCGGTCCGCCTATGCCGAGAGTGACTTCCACGCCGGCAAGATCGCGGATCTTGCGCGCAAACGCATCGTCCACCGTGAAGCCCATGGCGACCCAGGCGATGATCTCGGGGGTACGCACCGGGGCGACGAAGAACTGGTATGTCCTGCGGCCCAGGACCATGAACTGCGGCCGGTCGTGCCGCACGCCCGAGCCTCCGAGGAGCAGCCCGCCGACGGCAGTCCCGACACGCGCATCGGATGGCGCGCTCGAGGCCAATACCCGTCCCCGGGTATCCATGAGCAGCACGAGGTCGGCGCCTATTCTCCTGGCGTTGTTCCCGGCCGCGGACAGCATCGTCGGCCCGTCCCCGCTCGCCACCGCCTCACGGAAGCCGAAATCCTGGGCGAGCACCGCCACGGCGCTCGCCAGCTGCTCGGCGCGGTAGCGGACGAGCTGGTCCACGAACGACCCGGCCGCGATCAGCTGCTCGGCGCCGCGCGCGCGCACGTCCCGTGCAGTGCTCGCCAGTACTGCAAACAGGGTCACAGTCTGGGTTAGAACCGCCAGACCGATGATCAGCACGAGAAGCCGTTTGCGGAAACTACGCATGGGATCCGCTCGAATGCGCCGCATCGTAGGCGCTGCAGGATGGCGGCGCGAGCAACCGGTGGGAGGAATGAGACTTTCCGCACGTTCGAGCCGAGCATCAGTCGAGCCAGGTCGCGCTGTCATTGCGGCGGCGGCGGTGCTCGGCCTGCTGTTGCGCATGGCGCCCGCGGCAGCGGCATCGCTCGCCATCTCGGTACAGCTGCCGGACGGCCGACCGCTGGTCGATGCCGTAGTCACCGTGCAGCCGCTCGGGAAGAAGCTGCCGCCCCCGGCACCCATCCACTCGGTGATGGACCAGGTGAACCGCATGTTCATGCCCGAAGTGGTGGTGATACCCGTGGGGTCGAGCGTGTCCTTCCCCAACAGCGACTCGGTGAGTCACCAGATCTATTCCTTCTCGCCCGCCAAGCGCTTCCAACTGCCTCTGTACCATGGCAAGCCCTACCCGCCGGTGCCGTTCGACCATGCGGGGATAGTCATCCTGGGTTGCAACATCCATGACTGGATGATCGGCTACATCGACGTGACCGACGCGCCCTTCTACGGCACGACCGACGCACGAGGCGCATGGTCGGCCCAGTTACCGGCGGGTCGCTATCAGATCACCGTTTGGCATCCCCGCATGCGCGAGCAGAGCCCGACGCTCATCCGCGAGCTGTCGATCGACGCCGCAGACCGCGCCAGCCTCACGCTGCAACTCACGAAACCTCTTCGCCAGCAACCCATGGAGGGGCAGGGGGAGAGCTATTGATGCGCGCGCGCACGACATTACTGGCTCTCGCCGCCGCGGCGCTGCTGGCCGCAGCGGCCGCTCACGCAACGGACTGGGAGCTGGACATCGATCTGCGTGCCGTGACTTCCGACGCGACGACCTCGGTGCTGGACGGTGGCTACAGTCCTACCCGATTCAGCGAGCATCAGTCCGGATTGCAACTCGGGCGTTTGCGCCTGGCCCTCGACACGCCGTTGGGCGAAGTGTGGAGGCTGCACCTGGATGCCTCCGCGTGGGGCAACGCATACAGCAATCCCGTAGGGCTGACGGAAGCGTACCTGCAGTTCCGTCCCTATCCGCACAATATGCTGCGGGTGCGGATGAGGATGGGAGCGTTCTATGCGCCCATCTCGCTGGAGAACGGCGCGGCCGGGTGGTCCTCGCCGTACACCATCTCCTACTCCGCCCTCGACAGTTGGCTCGCGGAGGAATTGCGCACCCTGGGACTGGAGACGAAAGTCGACTGGCTCGGCACGCGAAGCGGTCTGCCGTTCGACATCGGCGCGGTGGCGGGGGTGTTCGGCTGGAACGAAGTCGCCGGCGCGGCGCTCGCCAACGGCGGCTTCATACTGGACGATCGCCAGACACCTGTGTTCGACAGCGTCGGCAAGCTCGAAGGTCCGACGGGCGCGCGCATCGAGCCATTCCGGCAGATCGACGGGCATGCGGGCTATTACGGCGGCCTGGACCTACAGTATCCGGGACGCCTCTTGATCACGGCGTTCCGATACGACAACAGGGCAGACCCCGCGGCATCCGATGCCGTGAGCCATGTCTTCGCATGGCGCACGAGTTTCAACAGCGCCGGAGCGCGAATGGAATACGGCGGGGGCTGGACGGTGGTCGCGCAGTGGCTGGCCGGGCATACCGAGATCGCGCCCGGCGGACGGGCGCTCGACTGGCCGTTCGATGCCCGGTACGTATTGCTGTCGAAGCGGATCGCGCGCCGGCACGCGCTCAGCATTCGGTACGACCGCTTCGACGTGGATAGCCGCAACGCCGAAGCCGACGGGCAGCAGAGCGGGCACGCGTGGACCGCGGCCTACCTGTTCGATCCGGGAAAGGGTTGGACGATCACCCTCGAATGGCTGCGGGTGACGAGTAGTTCCTATAGCTGGTCCGAAGACCTGAATCGGACTGGCCCGGTTACGGATACGCAGGCGCAGCTTGCCGTCCGCTACGCCCTGGGCTCGAGCCCTTACTGACGTAGCCGGCCAGCCCGACGCGCCGCAGGCGGCATCGGGCCAAATGAAAAAGGCCGGCCCTAGGAGGGCCGGCCTTCAGGATCGGCTGCTTACCAGCGCTTCGGAGCGCCGCCGCCCCGTCCGCCGCCGCCGGTGCGCTCCTGCGCCTCGTTCACCCGCAAGGGGCGTCCGCCGAGGTCCTTGCCGTTCAGGTTCTGAATGGCTCGGGAAGCGTCGGCACGCGACATTTCCACGAAACCAAAGCCGCGCGGCCGGCCGGTGTCCCGGTCGGTGATGAGGCTTACGGACTCGACGGTGCCGTGCTGCGCAAACAGGTCACGGACTTCACTCTCAGTGGCCGAAAACGGGAGGTTTCCGACGTAGATCTTCGTCATGCAATCAAACTCCAAGGAAACAGATACGACCTGGTCGGGAACGATTCGGCTTTTCGCAGACTCGGAAGCCGGTCCCGAGTGCAAGGCGGGCGGCAGGCGGCAGGAAGAGGGAATAGGTCACGTACCAGTAGATGACGATACCGAGTACCCGGGAAAGATACAAGAAAAAAAAGCTCGGTTTATTGGCGTAAAAGCCGCTGCGGGGCCGTTAGCGGTAACGGTCCAGGATCTTGCCCAGGCCCTTGGAGCCAGGTGACAGCTGCTCGTAGGGGAGGCTGTTCAGCGGCTCCTCGGGCGTGCCGTTGACCTGGTGGAACTCCCGCCGCGCCCCCGCCGCGCCCCCGTCCGCATCGACATACAGCAGCCCGGTGAGGTACTCCCCGGACTTCAGGCGCTCCTGCACCCTGGCCTGCGCCGCCGCCCTGTCCGTGGGATCATAAGCTGCATCGAGCTTGCGCAACACGATGCGGCTGCCGTCGTGCATCGTGACCGCCAGCGCCTCGCCGGCGCCGTATTCGGCCGTGATCTCCCGTTCCGGCGGCACGAAGTCGGCCTGCACGGCCGGCTCGTAGTGCTCGCGGGTGTAGGCGTAGCTCTTCGTCGAGCCCTCGTGATCGTTGAAGGTGACACAGGGCGAGAGCACGTCGATGAGCGCGAAGCCGCGATGCCTGAGCCCGGCCTCGATGAGGGGCACGAGCTGCAGCTTGTCGCCGGAGAAGCTGCGCGCCACGAAGGAGGCCCCCAGGGTCATCGCGAGCAACGCCGGGTCGATGGGCGGCTGGAAGTTGGTCTCGCCCTTCTTCGCCTTGCTGCCGACGTCCGCCGAGGCGGAGAACTGTCCCTTGGTCAGCCCGTACACCCCGTTGTTCTCGATGATGTAGAGCATGTCGAGATTGCGGCGGATCGCATGGCAGAACTGGCCGAGGCCGATCGACAGCGTGTCGCCATCGCCCGAGACACCGATGTAGGTGAGCCGCCTGTTGGCCGCATTGGCGCCGGTCGCGATGGAAGGCATGCGGCCGTGCACGGAGTTGAATCCATGCCCGCCGCTGACGAAGTACGCCGTGGTCTTCGAGGAGCAGCCGATGCCCGAGAGCTTCACCACGTTCTGCGGCTGCAGCGACTGGCGCCAGGCGGCCTCGACGACGGCGGCGGTGATCGAGTCGTGGCCGCAACCGGCGCACAGCGTCGACAGGGCGCCCTCGTAATCGCGGCGCACCAGGCCGAGCTCGTTGCGCGGCAGGGAGGGATGGACGACTTTGGGTTTCGCGATGAAAGTCATGTCTGTCCGTCCCGATCAGGCCGCGCCGCTGGCCGTCTGCTGCGGCACCGGCTTGGGCAGTACTTCGGCGATCACGCCATCGACGATGAAGCTCGATGAGATCGGCAGCCCGCTGTAGTGCAGGAGCGAGCGCAGCTTCGACTTCTCCACCGCGGTCTCCAGCGTCAGCAGCGACCGGAACTGCGCATCGCGGTTCTGCTCCACGACGAAGAGCAGCCGGTGCGCGGCGAGGAAGCGCTCCACGTCCTCACTGAAGGGGAAGGAGCGCACTCGCATGTAGTTCACGCCAACGCCCCGCGCCTCGAGTATCGCCATTGCCTCGCGGATGGCGCTGTCGCAGCTTCCCAGCGAGACGATGCCGACGTCACCGCCGGCCCTGGCGTCGATGATGGCGCGCGGCACCAGCTTCTTCGCCGTGTTCCACTTCTTCACCAGCCGGTCGAGCACGATCTGATATTCCGCGGAGTCCTCCGTATACGCGCCGTATTGCGTGTGTCCCGAGCCGCGCGCGAAATAAGCGCCCTTGGGGTGCACGCCCGGCAGAGTGCGGTACGGGATGCCGTCGCCGTCCTTGTCGAGGAAGCGATGGAACTTCTCCAGCTTCTCGATCTGGGCCTTGTCCAGGACCTTGCCGCGGTCGGGCCGATAGGCGTCGTCCCATTTGAGATCACGGCACATCCAGTCGTTCATCCCGATGTCGAGATCCGACAGCACCATCACCGGTGTCTGCAGGCGCTCCGCCAGATCGAAGGCCTGGCCGGCCATGTAGAAGCATTCTTCAGGATTTGCGGGATAGAGGCAGACGTGGCGCGTGTCGCCATGAGAGGCGTAGGCACACGCCATGACGTCGCATTGCTGAGTACGCGTCGGCATGCCCGTCGAGGGCCCGACGCGCTGAATGTCGAATACGACCGCCGGCACTTCGGCGTAATAGGCCAGCCCCAGGAACTCGTTCATCAGCGAAATCCCGGGCCCCGAAGTCGCCGTGAACGACCGACAACCGTTCCAGGACGCGCCGATCACCATGCCGATGGCAGCCAGCTCGTCTTCCGCCTGGATGAAGGCGAAGCGCTTGGCGCCGGTCTGTGGATCGATGCGGGTGCGATCGCAAAAGCCCTTGAAGGCATCCATCAGCGAAGTCGAGGGCGTGATCGGATACCACGCCGCCACGGTCGCGCCGGCGAACACGCAGCCGAGCGCCGCGGCGGTGTTGCCGTCGATCATGATGTGGCCGGCGGTGCGGTCCATCTTCTCGATCTTGAGCGGCAACGGACAGGGGAAATTCTGCCGCGCGCAGTCGTAGCCCAGCCCTATCGCCTTCATGTTGCTTTCGACGAGCTGCGGCTTCTTGGCGTACGTTTCCGCGAGCAGCTCACGGATGCGCTCGAGATCGAGCTCCAGCAGCGCCACCAGGACGCCCGCGTAGCAGATGTTCTTCATCAGGATGCGGGTGCGCACCCCGTTGAAGCTCTCGTTGCACATCCTGGCGAGCGGGGCCCCGAGCACGGTGATGTCGGATCTGCCGAGCAGCGCAGGCCGCGGCCAGGTGGAGTCGTAGACGAGGTAACCGCCGGGAGCGACTTCTTTCACATCCCGCGAGTACGTCTCCGCGTTCATCGCCACCATGAGGTCGACGGCGCCCGCGCGGGCCAGATGGCCTTCCCGCGAGACGCGGATCTCGTACCAGGTGGGCAGCCCCTGGATGTTGGAGGGGAAGTAGTTCTTCCCCATTACGGGGATGCCGCTTCTGAAGATGGACTTCATCAGCAGCGTGTTGGCGCTCGCCGAGCCGGTGCCGTTCACCGTGGCGATCTTGATGGTGAAGTCGTTGACTCGGTTCATCGCGATTGGCATCCAAGCGCCTCTCTGGGTTTTCTCAGGCGATTTTGGGCTTCCGGGCTTCCGACGCCGCGGCCTCGTCCTCGGCGTGCGGCCAGTGGACGTCGGACTTCTGCATGTCCCAGGCAGCCGTCGGGCACCGCTCGGCGCAGAGGCCGCAGTGCACACACAGGTCCTCGTCCTTGACCATCACGCGCGCCGTTTGCGGCAGCGGCCCTGACACGTAGAGCGGCTGCGTAAGGTTGCGCGCAGGGACTTTCAGCCGCGCGCGCAGCTCCGCTTCCGGGCCGTTGGCGGTGATGGTGAGGCAGTCGACGGGACAGATGTCGAGGCACGCGTCGCACTCGATGCAGAGCTTGGCGACGAAGACCGTCTGCACGTCGCAGTTGAGGCAGCGCTGCACCTCCTGCGCGGCCTGCTCCGCGGTGAAGCCGAGCTCGACTTCGATGTTGAGCTTCTTGAAGCGCTCCTTGAGGGAGACGTGCGGCATCAGCCGCCTCTCCACCGGGGCGTAGTCGTTGGAGTACGACCACTCGTGCATGCCCATCTTGCGGCTTTGCAGATTCACACCGGGCGACAGACGCTCGGCGACGGGCTCGCCCTGACAGTGCCTGTGGATGGAAATGGCGGCCTGGTGGCCGTGCTCCACCGCCCAGATGATGTTCTTCGGGCCGAACGCCGCATCGCCGCCGAAGAAAACACCCGGCCGGGTCGACTGATAGGTGACCGGGTCCACCCTGGGCACGTGCCACTTGTCGAGCTCGATGCCGAGATCGGCCTCGATCCAGGGGAAGGCGTTCTCCTGGCCGATCGCGAGAATGACGTCGTCGGCGGCGATGAATTCCTCGCCCGTCACCCGCTCCGCGGTGATGCGGCCGCGCCCGTCGAGCTCGTATTCCATGCACTCGAAGGTCATTCCAACCAGGCGCCCGCCCTCCATGACGAAGGCCTTCGGCGAGCGGTTGACCACGATGTCGACGCTTTCCTCCTCGGCGTCCTCGAGCTCCCATTCCGAGGCCTTGAAGAAGCCGCGCGGTTTGCGTGCCATGACCTTCACCTGCCTGGCACCGAGCCGCAGGCTGGTACGGCAGCAGTCCATGGCCGTGTTGCCGACACCGATGATGAGGACGCGCTCGCCGATTTTCTCGATGTGGCCGAAGGCCACCGACTCCAGCCAGGCGATGCCGATGTGCACGTTGGCGCTCGCCTCCGCCCGGCCCGGCAGCTGCAGGTTCTTGCCTTTGGGTGCTCCCGAGCCCACGAACACCGCATCGAAGCCGCCGCTCGCGAGCAGCTCTTTCATGCTGGCTATGGGATGACCCAGCTTCAGGTCCACTCCCATGTCCACGATCATCCGGATCTCCTCCTCGAGCACAGTCTGCGGCAGGCGGAAGGACGGAATGTTGGTGCGCATCAGGCCGCCCGGCTCGCCGTACTGCTCGAAGATCGTGACCTCGTAGCCGAGCGGCATCAGGTCGTTCGCGACCGTGAGCGAGGCACAGCCGGCGCCGATGCAGGCGATGCGCTTGCCGTTCTTGACCTTGGGTATGGGCGGCAGCTTGCCGCTGATGTCATCGCGATTATCGGCCGCCACGCGCTTCAAGCGGCAGATCGCCACCGGCTTGGCCTCGACCCGGCCGCGGCGGCAGGCGGGCTCGCACGGCCGGTCGCAGACCCGGCCGAGAATGCCGGGGAAGACGTTGGAGTGCCGGTTGACCAGGTACGCTTCGGTGAATCGGCCTTGGGCGATCAGCCGGATGTACTCGGGGACATCGGTGTGGGCCGGACAGGCCCACTGACAGTCGACCACGCGATGATAGTAGTCGGGGTGCGAGGTATCTGTAGCTTCCACGATGTACCGCTGCTGGAGCAGGGACGTCCATAATAGTGCAAGCGAGACCCCGGCACCTATACCTCCCATGGCGACATCCGACCCCCACCCGCTCGAAATCAAGCTGCGCCGCGCAGCCCGCCTGCTGGACGTCACCTTCGAGGACGGCAGCCGGTTCGAGCTGCCTTTCGAGTACCTGCGCGTCTATTCCCCCTCGGCGGAGGTCAAGGGGCACGGCCCGGGCCAGGAGACTCTGGTTCTCGGCAAGGAGGCGGTGGGAGTCCGCGCGATCGAGCCGGTCGGCCAGTACGCCGTGAAGCTCGTCTTCGACGACGGTCACGATACCGGCCTCTATACCTGGAAATACCTGTATGAGCTCGGCCGCGACCGGCAGGAGAAGTGGGCCCGATACCTGGCCCGCAAATCGGCGGCCCAAAAGTAAAAGGGCCGAACGGTTTTCGACACCGCCCGGCCCTTTTCGTTCCAAGACCCCCTACCGGGGCCGGATTCTGCGCAGCATGTCGCCAAAAAAGCAAGCAGCTACAATGCGCCCCTCCCCGCGACCCGGCTGAGCAATGACCGACCCCCGATCCACCGATTTTGGCTACGAGCGCATTCCCTGGCGTGACAAGGCGCGTCGGGTGCGCGGCGTCTTCGACTCGGTCGCCCGTAACTACGACCTGATGAACGACCTGATGTCAGGGGGCGCGCACCGGCTGTGGAAGCGCTTCGCGCTGGCGCTCACGGGGCTGCGGCCCGGACAGCGGGCGCTCGATGTGGCGGGCGGCACGGGCGACCTTGCGGCGGGACTCGCCGGACAGGTGGGGGAGCGGGGTCTGGTCGTGCTCAGCGATATCAATTCCGCGATGCTGCACCGGGGACGCGACCGCCTCACCGATCGCGGCGTCCTCGGCAACGTGCAGTACGTCCAGGCGAACGCGGAACGGCTGCCTTTCGCCGATGACACGTTCGACTGCGTCACCATAGGCTTCGGGCTGCGCAACGTCACGGACAAACCCGCGGCGCTCGCCGCCATGCGGCGGGTGTTGAAGCCCGGCGGGCAGGTCGTGGTGCTGGAATTCTCCCATCCCGTGGCGCCGGGTCTCGGGCCGCTCTACGATGCCTATTCGTTTCGCATCCTGCCGCTCCTCGGGCGCTTGGTCGCGGGGGATGAGGCGAGCTATCGGTACCTCGCGGAGTCGATCCGCATGCACCCGAGCCAGGATGCGCTGCTCGCGCTGATGCAGGGTGCCGGCCTCGAAGGCTGCCGTTATCACAATCTCTCGGGCGGCATCGTCGCGGTGCACCGCGGGTACAAGTACTGACGGACCACCATGCTCAGCGCCACAATCCAGAATCTCCTCAACCGCGGGCTGCCGCGCTCGCCCCGCGCGCAGCAGCTCTGCGCGGAGCTCGCCGGCCGCCGCATCGCCATCGAGGCGCCCGCGATGGCCCGCCTGGTGGTGGAGTCCACCGGCAACTCCCTGCGGATCACCCGCGGAAGCCTGCCGGCCGACGCGGAGGTGATCGGCGGCCCGTTGAGTCTGCTCGCGCTGGGCGGCAGTACCGCTGAGGTGCCGCTGTCCGACCGCGAGGTCGAAGTGCGCGGCGATGCGGAGCTGGCGCAGAAATTTCGCGAGCTGGCGCGGCTCCTGGCCCCCGACCCGGAGGAGGAGCTGTCGATCCTCATCGGCGATGTCGCGGCGCATCGCGTCGGGCGGCTCGCGCGCGGCGCGTTGGGTTGGACCCGCGATGCGGCCGCGACCCTGCTGCAGGATGTCGGCGAGTACTTCAGCCACGAGCGTGGCGATCTGGTATCCCGCGAGGAGGGAGAGCAGTTCCTGCGCGGCGTCGACGCGCTGCGTGAGGACGTCGACCGCCTCGATGCGCGTCTCGAGCTGCTGAAGCAGCGGCTCGCGGCGAAGTGATGAAGCTGCGCGTCCTCGCGCGGCTCCTGCAGATCCAGCGGGTGCTGTTGAAGTACGGCATGCACGACTTCGTGCGGGCGACGCATCTGTACGCGCCGCTGCGGTTTCTCTTCTATCTTTCGCCCGATACCTGGCTGAATCCCCACCGCACCGCGCCGCCCGCCGTGCGCCTGCGGCTCGCGCTGGAGGAGCTCGGCCCCATTTTCGTGAAGTTCGGCCAGGCGGTCTCGACACGCCGCGATCTGCTGCCGACCGATGTCGCGGACGAGCTCGTCAAGCTCCAGGACCGTGTGCCGCCGTTCCCGGGCTCCATCGCGCGCGCCATCGTCGAGAGGGCTTACGGCCGCCCGGTCGCGGAAGCGTTTTCGGAATTCGAGGAGACGCCGCTCGCCGCGGCGTCGATCGCGCAAGTACACGCCGCGCGGCTGCCGGACGGCAAGGAAGTCGTCGTGAAGGTGCTGCGCCCGGACATGCGGGAGTCGATCGAGCGCGACCTCGAGGTGCTCTACTCGCTGGCGCAGCTGGCACAGACTTACTGGCGTGAAGGCCGGCGCCTGCGGCCGCTGGAAATCGTCGCCGAGTACGAGAAGACCATCCTCGATGAGCTGGACCTCATGCGGGAGGCGGCCAACGCCTCGCAGCTGAAGCGCAACTTCGCCGGGTCCGATCTGCTCTATGTTCCGGAAATCTACTGGGATTACTGCCGTCTGGATGTCATGGTGATGGAGCGCATCCACGGCATCCCGATCTCCGACATGGAGAGGCTGCGCGCCGCCGGCACGGACATCAGGTGTCTCGCCGAGAACGGCGTGCGCATCTTCTTCACCCAGGTGTTCCGGCACAATTTCTTCCACGCCGACATGCACCCGGGCAACATCTTCGTCATGGTGGACGATCCGGCGAAGCCCCGCTACGCCGCGGTCGACTTCGGCATCGTCGGCACGCTCGATCCGCGCGATCAGCACTATCTCGCCGCGAATTTCCTCGCGGTGTTCGATCGCGACTACCGCCGCGTCGCGCAGCTGCATGTCGAATCCGGGTGGGTGCCCGCAGGCACGCGGGTGGACGAGATCGAATCTGCGGTGCGCACCGTCTGCGAGCCGATATTCGACCGGCCGCTCGAGGACATCTCCTTCGCCACTCTCCTGGTGCGATTGTTCGAGATCTCGCGCCGCTTCAATGTGGAGCTGCAACCGCAGCTCATCCTGCTGCAGAAGACGCTGGTCAATGTCGAGGGGCTCGGCCGCGATCTGTATCCGCAACTCGACGTCTGGCATACCGCGGCGCCCATCCTGCGCGAGTGGATGCGCGAGCGCATGAGCTTGCGCCAGATCCTCCGCAGCATGCGCACGCAGATGCCGGAGCTGATCGAGGCTGCGCGCGTTCTACCCGCCGTCCTCAAGAGCGCCCTGCAGCGAGCCGAGGGCGGCATGCTGCGGATGCTGGTCGAGACGCCCGCTGTCGACCTGCTGCACGCTGAGCTGCGCCGTGGCCACAGACGGCGCGATGCGGTCATCCTCGGGGCCGTGGCGCTGCTCGGCGGCATCGTCTGGCTGGCGCTTGGCCGCACGGCATGGCCCGGGTGGACGCTGACGGGGCTCGGGACGGCCTGGCTGTACTTCGTCTATCGGGTGTTCTGATGCGCTCGCTCACGGAAGGCTCCATCAGCCGGGGGATGTTGCAGTTCGCCCTGCCCATCCTGTACGCCAACGTGCTGCAGTCCCTCAACGCTTCGGTGAACTCCGTCTGGGTGGGAAGATATCTAGGCGAGGCGGCGCTCACAGCCACCTCCAACGCGAACGTCGTGATGTTTCTGCTGATCGGCATCGCCTTCGGCATCGCGATGGCGGCCACCATCCTCGTCGGCCAGAGCATCGGCGCCAACGACATCCGCGGCGCGAAGCGTGCCGTCGGCACCAGCGCGACCCTCTTCGCGGGCATGTCCGTGCTGATGGCGGTTGCCGGGTTGACTCTCTCACCGGCTCTGCTCACGGCCATGAAGACGCCGCCACAGTCGCTGCCGCTGGCGATCGCGTACATGCGCGTGATCTTCTGCGCGCTGCCATCTCTCTACATGTATGCCTTCGTGATGTCGGTACTGCGCGCCGCCGGCGACTCGAAGACACCGTTCTACTTCATGCTGCTCTCGGTCGGCCTCGACATCAGCCTGAATCCGGTTTTCATCTTCGGTCTGGGACCGGTGCCGCGGCTCGGCATCGCCGGCTCCGCCCTGTCCACCTTCATCGCGCAGACCGTCAGTCTCACGGCCATGCTGCGCCACCTCTACCGCCGCCGGCATTTCCTCTGCCTCCATGGCGAGGAGCTGAAATTCCTGCGCATCGACTGGCGCCTGGGCGCCGCGCTGCTGCGCAAGGGCGTTCCCATGAGCGGGCAGATCAGCGTCATGTCGCTGAGCGGCGTGCTGATGATCTCGCTCGTCAATCGCTTCGGGGTCGATACCGCGGCCGCGTTCGGCGCCGCGCTGCAGATCTGGAACTACATCCAGATGCCCGCTTTCGCAGTCAGCCAGGCCGTATCCGCCATGGCCGCGCAGAACGTCGGCGCGCACAAATGGGATCGGGTCAACAGGATCGCGGCGGTCGGCGTCGCCTTCGCCATCGCCATCACCGGTTCGGTGATCCTGATCCTCGAGCTCCTCGGCGCACCGGCGTTCTCGCCGTTCCTGCCCGCCGGTTCGCCGGCACTCGCGGTCGCCGCGCATCTGAACCACATTGCGACGCCTTCGTACCTGTTCTTCGCGATAGCTCTCGCGCTGTTCGCGACCGTGCGCTCGACCGGCGCGGTGATGTTCCCGCTCGCCATCATGACGGTCGCCCTGCTGCTCGTGCGCTTCCCGCTGGCAGACGCGCTGATGCCGAGCTATCACGCCGACGCCGTCTGGTGGAGCTTCCCGATCTCCTCGGCGCTCGCCGCGGTCCTCGCCGCGCTCTACTACAGGCTGGGCAGCTGGCGCTCCGCGCGCATGCTGCCGGCGGGTCTCTCCGCCGACCCCAGCCCCGGCGCGTAAGAACGATGACGAGCGGGCTCACCGCCCGCGAAGATCACGCAGCCAGCGCCCCGGATCCCCGCCCCGTTCCAGCACCTCCACGAGCGCGGAGCCGATCACCACGCCATCGACATGGTCGCGCAACAGCTCGAGCTGTTCGCGGCCGCGGATGCCGAAGCCCGCGCAGACCGGCACGGGAGACTGTGAACGCACATTGTCCAGATAGCGCGTGACCTCTGCCGGTACCGCGACATTCTTCCCCGTGGTGCCCGTCATGGTCACCGCATAAACGAAGCCCTGGCTGCTGGCGCAGATCTGCGCGACACGATTGGCGCGGGTGACCGGAGTGACCATCTGTACGAACGCCAGGCCGTGCGCCTGGAATGCCGCGCGCAGCTCGGCGCTTTCATCGAACGGCAGATCCGGAACGATGAAGCCCGCGACGCCGGCCCGCGCGGCGGACGAAGCCAACGCTTCCAGCCCCAGCGCCAGCAGCGGGTTGAGATAGCTCATGAGGAGCAGCGGCGTCTTGCCGCGCGGCATCGTTTCCAGCTGCGCCAGGATCCAGCGCAGGCTCACGCCCTGGGCGAGCGCCTCGTGGCTCGCGCGTTGAATGGTGACGCCGTCGGCCATGGGGTCGGTGAAGGGCACCCCGATCTCGACGACATCGGCGGCTGCGGCGATGGCCTGCAGATCCTGCTTGAAGCTGTCGCGGCTCGGAAAGCCCGCGGTGAGGTACGCGACCAGCGCCGGCTCGCCGCGCGACTTCGCCGCCAGGATGGCGGCGCTGATGGTCTCGTGAGGCATCATGACTTCACCGACAGCAGAGTCTTCTGCAGTGTCGGCATGTCCTTGTCGCCGCGCCCCGAGAGACACACGAGCACCGTCCGTCCCGGGTGGCTGGCGGCCCAGCGCCGCGCCCCGGCGAGCGCATGCGCGCTCTCCAGCGCCGGCAGGATGCCCTCGCACTCGCAGAGCGTGCGCACGGCATCCAGCGCTTCCTCGTCCGTAGCCGTCTCATACCGGGCACGGCCCGCGGACGCGAGCAGCGCGTGCTCCGGCCCAACTCCGGGATAGTCGAGGCCCGCCGAGACGGAATGGGTCTCCTGGATCTGGCCATTCTCGTCCTGCAGCAGGATGGAGTAAGTGCCGTGCAGCACCCCGGGCCGGCCGAAAGTGATGGTCGCGGAGTTGTCGCCGAGACCCGCGCCGCGTCCGCCCGCCTCGATGCCGAGCAGCTCCACCGTGCGGTCCGGCACGAAGGGATGGAAGGCGCCGATGGAGTTGGAGCCGCCGCCGACGCAGGCGATCACCGCATCGGGCAGGGCGCCGTTCCTCTCCACGATTTGCGCGCGCGCTTCGCGCCCGATGACCGACTGCAGCTCGCGGACCAGGTAGGGATACGGATGCGGCCCGAGAGCCGAGCCCAGCAGATAGTAGGTTTCCAGCGGATCCGATACCCAGTCGCGCAGCGCCTCGTCGATCGCCGCCCGCAGCGTCCGATCACCGTTCGTCACGGCCACTACGGTCGCGCCGAGGAGCCGCATCCGGTCGACGTTGGGCGCCTGCCGCTCCATGTCGATGGCGCCCATGTAGACCGTGCAGGGCAGCCCCAGCCGGGCGCATGCCGCCGCGCTCGCGACGCCGTGTTGGCCGGCGCCGGTCTCGGCGACGACCCGCCGCGCGCCGAGCCGCCTGGCCAGGAGGGCCTGACCGATGGCGTTGTTGATCTTGTGCGCGCCGGTGTGCGCGAGATCCTCGCGCTTCAGCCAGATGCGCGCGCCCCAGCGCGCGGACAGCCGGCCGGCGAACGTCAGCGCGGTGGGGCGGCCCACCCAGCTCGCCAGCTCCAGCGTCAGCTCCTGTTGGAAAGCCGCCGTCTGCAGGTGCTCGCGCACGCCCTGTTGCAACCGCTCGAGCGCCGGAATCAGCGTCTCCGGCACGTAACGGCCACCGAACGGCCCGAAACGGCCGCGCGCATCGGGGAAGCGGCCCGAGATCAGGTCCGCGACCGGATCGTTGGATTTAGTCACGCCGACTGTTGCTCCCGTTGGATCATCTCGAAGGCGCTGCGCGCCGCGGCGGCGAACCGCGCCACCTGGGCCGGGCTCTTGACGCCGGGCCGCTCCTCCACCCCGCTCGAGACATCGACGCCGAAGGGGCGAACCGCGCTGATGGCCGTCGCGACGTTGTCAGGGTCGAGTCCGCCGGCCAGCACGAGCTGCGTCCGGCGCGCCACCCGCTGCGCGGTCGTCCAGTCGCACGGTGTCCCGCTGCCGCTGGTGAGACCCTCGAAAAGCAGGAGCGGGGGAAGCTTGCTCTGCGACCCATCCCAGCCGCGGAAGACCGGGAGCAGCTCCAGCTGCTTGGGCACGCGCAACAGCCGAAGATCGTCGGCATCGGTCTGGAGCACGTCCGGATTGAACACCGCAACGATGTCGTCGAGGTGACGCTGGCTCGGCTGGCGTGTCACCGCAACGCAGCGCACGCGGCCGCGGGCAGGCGCAGCCAGCGCCACCGCGTCCTCGAGTGTGAGCTGCCGCGGCGAGTCCGCAAAAACGAAACCGATCGCATCGACCTGGACGGCCAGCGCCGCCGCAACGGCCTCGGGAGTCGTCATGCCACAGATCTTGATCCACATGATTCCGCTCACCTGGTGGCAGCGCCGGCACGGGCAGCCCGCGCCGCGGTCAGCATGGCGCTCGCCAGCGCTGCGGGTTCGTCACCGCTCATGAGCGCGCTGCCGACGAGAGCCAGATCATAGCCGGCTTCCGCCACCCGGCGCGCATCCTCGGCGGACCCGACGCCGCTTTCGGCCACACGGGGAATGCCCGTGGGCAGATAGCGCGCGAGCTGCCCGAGCCGGCTCGGCACGACCTGGAGGGTCGTCAGGTCGCGCGAGTTCACGCCCGCCATGAGACCCTCAGCGCCCAGCCGCCCGAGCACCGCCTCCAGCCGCTCGAGGTCCCGTTCATCGAAGGCTTCGAGCAGCACGAAAAGCTCCAGCGCCCGCGCCTGTCCAACCAGTGCCTCGAGCTCCGGCTCGGAGAGCATCCGCAAAATCGCCAGCACGCCGCCGGCCCCGGCGAGACGCGCCTCGATCACCTGGTAGGCGTCCACCAGGAAATCCTTGCGCATGGCCGGCAAGCCCAGCGGTAACAGCGCCTGCGCCACCGTGCGTAGATGCTCGAGACTGCCGTCGAACCGCGTGGGCTCCGTCAAGACGGATACGGCGGCGGCACCTGCGCGGGCATACGTCGTTACCCGCGCGACAATGTCCTCGTCCTGCCCCCTGAGCCGCCCGACCGCCGGCGAGCGGAGCTTCAGCTCCGCGATCAGATCGAAGCCGCGGGGCTGAAGCCGCAGCCGGGGAGGCGGCGGACTATCCATCGCCCTTGCCAGCAGCTCCGCCGGCGCGCAGGCGGCGCGCGCCACCAGGACTCGCTCCCGGCTGGCGGCGGCCATCTGCTCGAGGAAACCGGTGCGAGGCTCCGTCCCTGTCATGCCGGCTCCAGCCGCGGAGCCGCCAGCGCCTCGAGGACGCGCGCGGCGGCGCCGCTGTCTATGGCTGCCGCCGCGCGCTCGATCGCTTCGCGCGGCGCCGAGGCCGCTCCTGCCACCTCGAGCGCCAGCGCGGCACCCAACAGCAGACAGTCGCGATGCGGGCCTCTGTCCTCACCCTCCAGCACGGCCCGCAGGGCTCGCGCATTGTGTTGGGCGTCACCGCCGGCGAGCTCCGCCGGCTGGCAGCGCCGCAGCCCATAGTCCTCCGGCGTACGCGTGTGCCGCTCCGTACGCCCCGGGCGCACGTCAAACACAGTGAAAGGGCCTACCGGCGTCGGCTCGTCCCAGCCCTGCGCGCCGTGCACGACGAACGCCCGCTCCATCGGCATGCCGGCCAGCGTGCGCGCGATGAGGTCCGCCACTTGGAGGCTGAACGCCCCGATCACGTGAAAGGGCGGCTCCGCGGGGTTGGTGAGGGGACCCAGGATGTTGAATACGGTGCGCACACCGAGTGCCGCCCGCACGGCCGCGACCGCCTTGGTCGCCGGGTGGTAGTGGGGCGCGAACAGAAAGGTGAAATTGCAGGCCGCCAGGTACTTGCCCGCCTGCTCCTCGTCGAGCGGCAGCGCAAGACCCAACGCTTCCAACACGTCGGCGCTGCCCGCGCGGCTGGAAATGGACCGGTTGCCGTGCTTGACCACCGGCACACCGCAGGCGGCGGTGAGGAGCGCCGTGCCGGTGGAGATGTTGAGACTGCCCGAGCAGTCACCCCCGGTACCGACGACGTCGATGGCCGGCAGCCCGGCGGGAATCGACGGCCGCCGCGCGAGCCGTCGCATCGCCTGGGCGAACCCGCGGACTTCGTCCGCGACCACGCCCTTGGAGCGCATCGCCGCGAGGACGGCACCGGTAAAGGCGGGGGAAGTTGCCGGGTTGGCCAGCACCCCGAGCAGCTCCTCGGCTTCGGGTTGGCTGAGGTCGCGCCGCTCGAGCAGGCGATCCAGGAGCTCACGCGCCGCGGGCATCGTCTGCTCCTGCGGCGAGGAAGTTTCCGAGCAGCCGCGGCCCGTCGGGCGTGAGGATGCTCTCGGGGTGGAACTGAACGCCCTCCACCGCCAGCTCCCGGTGGCGCACACCCATGATCTCGCCTTCCGGCGTGCGCGCGGTGACGATCAACTCCGGCGGTAAGGTCTCGGGCGCCGCGATCAGTGAGTGGTAACGTCCGACTTCACACGGTTGGGGCAGTTGGGCGAATACGCCAGCCCCGTCGTGGTCGACGAGCGAAGTCTTGCCATGCATCAGGCGTCCGGCGCGCACAACCTTGCCGCCGAATACCTCCACGATCGATTGGTGTCCGAGGCATACGCCCAACACCGGGACGCGGCCCGCGAAAGCGCGGATCATTTCCATCGAGACCCCGGCATCGTAGGGGGTGCCGGGACCGGGGGAGATGCAGAGGTGAGAGGGGGCCAGGGCGCGCGCTTCCTCCACTGCAATGGCGTCATTGCGGTACACCAGCACCTCGGCGCCCAGCACGAGGAAGGCCTGCACCAGGTTGTAGGTGAAGGAATCGTAGTTGTCGATCAACAGCAGCCGCGGCATCAGAGCCCTTCCTCCGCCAGCTCGAGCGCGCGCGCCATGGCGCCGCTCTTGGCGAGAACCTCGTCGTGCTCGGTGGCCGGCACGCTGTCGGCCACGATCCCGGCGCCGGCCTGATAGCTGTATTCGTCGCCCCTGAAGACCAGCGTGCGGATGGTGATCGCGTGGTCCATGTCACCGCGCGCGCCGAAATAGCCGACCGTGCCGCCATAGAGGCCGCGGCTGACCGGCTCCAGCTCATCGATGATCTGCATGGCGCGCACCTTGGGCGCCCCGACCAGCGTGCCCGCCGGGAAGGTTGCCGCGAACAGATCGAAGGCATCGCGCCCCGGCGCCAGCCGCCCGTTGACGCCGCTGACCATGTGCATGACGTGGCTGTAGCGCTCGATCGCGCGATACGGCTCCACGCCGACACTGCCCGGCGATGCGACACGCCCCAGGTCATTGCGCGCCAGGTCGACCAGCATGACGTGCTCGGCATTCTCCTTGGGGTCTGCGCGCAGCTCGGCCTCGCGCGCCATGTCGACGGCGGGATCGTCAGCGCGCGGCCGCGTGCCTGCGATGGGCCGAAGCTGCGCTTTTCCCTCTTTGAGGCGCACCAGCGCCTCGGGTGACGAGCCAACGACGGTCACGTCGCCCAATGCGCAGTAGTACATGTAGGGAGAGGGATTGATCAGACGCAGGGCTCGATAGGCCTGGAACGGGTCGAGCTCATGACGACCCTGAAAGCGCGTCGAGAGAACTAGCTGATAGACGTCGCCAGCGGCAATGTATTCCTGCGTCCGCTTCACCCCCGCGAGGTAGTCATTGCGGCTGAACGCGGGCTCCGGGCGTGCGTAACGGCCGGGACGAGGGCCATTCGGCAGGCCCCCGCGCAATGCGCGAACAACCTCTTTCCGCAAGCTCCTACGGTCCTCCTCCGACCCGTCATGAAGCAGAGCGATGCCGCGGGTGAGATGATCGAAAACCAGCAGCGAGCGGGGAGCGATGTAATGCAGGGCGGGCACACCGCTGTCGCGTCCGGAAGGCAACGGCAGCCGCTCGAAGAACCGAACGGTGTCATAGGCCGCGTAACCCACCAGGCCGCCCGCCAGAGGGACGCCGGCGATCTGCGGCCCTGGCTTCGGCGCTCGCGCGAGCGCATTCCTGAGGCTCTCGAGCAGCTCCGCTTTCGTCGCCGGAACCGGCCGCCGTTGACCACCGGTATGGAATCCACGCAGGTCGAGCCGCACCTCGAGACCTTCGCCGAAGCCGATGAAGGAGTACCGCGCCAGGCGCTCGCCGCCCTCCACGCTCTCGAGCAGGAAGCGCGGCGCGAAGGCGGCGAGCTTCATGAACGCCGAGACCGGCGTGTCGAGATCTCCAGGGATGTCGAAAATCTTGTTCATGACAGCAAAGGACCCGCTCCGGTGTTCTCCGGAGCGGGTCCTGGTGGCGTTGCGTGTTTAGTAGGGTGTCGAGAGACTAGCAGCCGCGTCCACGTCCAGGGGCCCACTCCTGTTGCGGAGTGCGCCACCACCACTGGGGACGGGTGTGCTGCTGCGACATGGCTCGGAGCGTATCACCGGCGGGCACTGGGCTACAATAGCCCCCCCGCCAACCCGCGCCGCGCCTCTTTCCGGACACCTCAAAGGGCCGACTCCGTGCCATCTTTCGACGTAGTTTCCGAGCTGAACGCCCACGAACTGGCGAACGGCGTCGACCAGGCGAACCGGGAGCTCGCCCAGCGCTTCGATTTCAAGGACACCGGCGCGCGCTTCGAGCTCGAGGAATCCACCGTGACGCTGCATGCGCAGGTGGATTTTCAGCTCAAGCAGATGCTCGAGATCCTCAAGTTGCGCCTGGGCAAGCGCGGCATCGACCTGGCCTGTCTGGACGTCAAGGAGCCCGAGATCAATCTCGCAGCGGCCCGCCAGCAGGTCCTCCTGAAGCAGGGCATCGATGCCGAGACGGGCAAGAAGATATCCCGCCTCATCAAGGACTCGAAGCTCAGGGTCCAGGCCGGCATCCAGGGTGAGAAGGTCCGGGTGACCGGCAAGCAGCGCGACGACCTGCAGGAGGCCATCAGGCTGCTGCGCGGCTCGAAGCTCGATCTGCCGCTGCAGTTCAACAACTTCCGGGACTGACACCGGCGCGCGCATGCTGCAGGCTCCCGCGGTCATCGGCTGGCTCTGGCTCGCGTTCGTCGTCTACTGGCTGATCCTCGCGCAGTTCAACAAGAAGGTGAGCAGGAGCACGCCGTGGCGGACCACCTGGGGGCTGCGCCTGGCCATCATCATAGGTGTGCTCGTGGTCATGCCGTTCCGCCGGCACGGCGTTGCGGGTTTCTTCGCCTCCATCGGCCGTTCCCTGCCGGCCCATCCTGGCGTTGCCGGACAGTGGCTGGGAGTTGGGTTGTGTCTGGCGGGGTTCGGCTTCGCTTTCTGGGCACGCGCATACCTCGGCCGCAACTGGGGCATGCCGATGTCCCTGCGGCAGGGTCACGAGCTCGTGACCTCCGGCCCGTACGCCTACGTGCGTCATCCGATCTACACCGGCATCATGCTCGCCATGATCGGCTCCGCTCTCGCGGTGGGCCTGCTCTGGCTGCTGCTGTTCGTCCTCTACTTCGTCTACTTCATCGTCAGCGCGCGCACCGAAGAGAAGATGATGCTCGCGCAATTCCCCGACGCCTATCCCGCCTACCGCCGGCGCACCAAGATGCTGATCCCGTTCGTGCTCTGAGTCGGCGCCGGCCGCGTTGACCTCGAGCCCGGCGGTGTGCTCTAGTAGCGTCAGAAAAAGATGGGTCAAGCCAATCATGCCGGCAGATCCCCAGGGGGCGGAGAGCGCCGCCGAGAGTCGGCGATGGTATCTCGAGGCGTCAGGTCGCCGCGCCGGGCCGTTCGCCTGGACGGTGATCGTCGAGCTGGCGCAGGCCGGGGCGCTCGGCGCCGATGACCGTGTGTGGCGCATGGGGCTCGCAGACTGGTCGCGGGCCGGCGATCTTCCCGATCTCGCGCCACTGATCCGCGAGCCGGCGGCCACCCGGCGCGGCGATCCCATTGGCAACACGAAGCGGCGCATCCATCCGCTCTGGTTCGCGGCGGGATTGGCGTGGATCGCCCTCACCGTCGGCTTCTTCGCGGAGCGCTTCGAGCTGTGGCCGAGTGTGCTCGACGGAGTGCTCGTCGCACGCCTGAACACCGCCGGACCCCTGTTGCTGTTGCTGGCCGGCCTCGGTGTCCTTCCCCACCTCTGGCGCGCCACCCGGCCTGATGCGATGGGCCGGAACAGTCCGGTGCGAGGCGGCATCCGCGTCCTGGCGGGGCTTTGTGCGCTCGTACTGCCGGTGAGTGCGATCAGCACTTGCCTCAACGCGCGCCCGCTCCTCCTCATCGCAATCGGCTCGGATCCCTTGCCGCGCGCCGTCATCCAACTGCTGCCGGGCGGCCGGGAGGTCGAGATTCGCGGCACGCTGGAAGCCGGCATCGCTGCCCGCCTGCAGAGGGTGTTGCGCGCCCACCCCGGCGTGCGTTGGGTTCATTTGAACAGTCCGGGAGGATGGGTCACCGAGGGCGAGCGCCTCGCGCGCATCATTCATGCGAAGCGGCTCGGCACATACACCGCTACCGGTTGCTACAGCGCGTGCGTGCTGGCGTTCGTGGCGGGCAGCCCTCGCGTCCTGAATCCTGATGCCAGGCTCGGCCTGCACTCCGCCTCCGGACGCGACGCCGACCCCATGGTCGCGACGTTGGGGAACGAGCTCTATCAAAAAGTGTTGCTGCGTTACGGGGTGTCTCCTTCTTTGGTGGCAATGTCCACGTCTGCCCCGGCCAACGACCTCTGGATGCCGGACCCGGGGCAACTCCTCGCCGGACATCTGATCGACCGGATCTCCACGGACGGATTGAGTTCATCCGGCGAGTCGCTTGCGGGGTTCGCATCGCAGGCATCAGGCTTCGAGGCGCGTTATCCCTTCATCGGCGAGTTGCGGCGAGTCGACCCGTCGGGGTTCGAGCAGCTCGACCGGACGGTGAGACTCGGATTCCGCCGCGGCGCGCCGGCAGCCGAGCTCAACGGGTACGTCGCGGACGCCGCAGCCCGGATCGAGAGCCAGCGGCTGGCCGTCATCGACGACTCGAGCGCGCTTCGGTTTGCGATGTCTCTGCGCGGCGCCGCGCGGCCGTTCCAGTCCTCGGATCCGGCCCAGTGTGCCGCCATACTGGGATCGCTCGCCGTTACGCCGGTCCGCTCGGCCGCCGCGCTGGCGGCAATCAGTTCGGCGCTCGCTGGCATACTCGATGCGCCGGTGACGTCGCGCGCCGGCGGACCGGTTACCGACCTCGATGCTCTGCAGCAAGTGCGAGAGATCGTGGGTCAGTCGTTCCCGAGCGCGCGGCCGGATGCGCCGGATGCCGAGCCCAAGATCGGCTGCGACCGCTTGCTGCTCATGTACGACGCGGCAGTGACCGAAAGTCCGGCCACCGGGGCAGCTTTCATGCGCGCTTTGCAAGGTCACTCATGAGCTGGTACGTCCGCCGCGGCGAGCGTGAGATCGGGCCACTGGGAGAGGACGCCCTGCGGGCGCTCGTCGGCACGGGGCAAATCACTTCCGACACGCAGCTTTGGCGTGAAGGTCTGTCGGGTTGGACCGCGGCCCTCGCGCTTCCCGGTGTGCTCGGCCCCAGGGCCACCGCTCCCCGCGCTCCCGCCCCGCGGCCCGAGATCACCGTCGCACCCGCGCTCAACCAGTCCACTGCAGCATCATCGCAGGCCGATGACGCCCCCCACGAGCTGGCAACCCCCTGGCGTCGCTATTGGGCGCGCTCGCTCGACCTGACCATCAGCACCTGCCTGGTGGCCATGTTGATCGGCGCGGTTCGACCCAGTCTCCTCGGTCAACTGAGTGCCGGGATGGTTGAGAGGTGGAGCGTCCTGCTGATCCTGCTTCCATTGGCGCTGGCGATGGACGCACTGATCCATTGGGCGCTCGGGAATACACCCGGCAAGGCGATCGCCGGAGTCAAAGTCCTGGCGAAAGGCGGCCGCCGCCCGTTGGGCGCGGCGGCCTATCTGGGCAGAAACTTCGGCGTGTATGTCTTCGGGCTGGGGCTCGGGGTGCCCCTGGTCAGTCTCTTCACTCTGGTCCTGAGCTACCGCCGCGCCGCGGACGCGGAAACATCGAGGTGGGATGGGCTCTGCGGCTCACGAGTGTACGCGCTCTCCCGCGAGGAGCTGCGCACCTGGGCCACGGCCTGCGTCTATGTCGTCGGGTTGATCGCTCTTTTCGCGCTCGGCCTGCACACGCAGAACGACAACTCGAGATACACCGCCGCGCGCACTCCGGCACCCATCCTGCAGCAGGAGTTGACTCAGGCGGCCAACAGCGTCAATGCGGTGGTCCCGCAGATGGTCGATGCCGTCACCAGACTCGACGGCGCGTACGTCGGACCTGGGCCGCTCTTCGTCTATGAATACACGCTGACGAACTTGCGCGCCGCACGGCTCTCGGCGACGACACTGGAGACGCTCCGCTGGCGCCTCTCCGCCCACGTGCGCCAGGCAGTCTGCCGCGGTACCGCCCTGAAACCGATGCTGCGTACCGGCACGACCATTCGATTCCACTATCGCGACCCGGATGGCCGGGAGCTCGCGACCGTCTCCGTCGCGAGCGCGGATTGCACCGGCTGACTCCCCGGGCGGACGACGCTTGCCAGAGCGCGCAGTGCGCGGATAAGCGGAAGCAGCGTAGGGCTCTGATCACAGGCGGTGTCGATCGGTCGACTCGCTCTCGTTCGGGTCCACCGAGTGTCCACCTAACTTGCCGACCGCCGCCAGGACGATGAGCGCGAAAAACGCCCCAATGAAGGCGTCCGCGTACTCACCGAGGCCCGCGGCGACACTCGCCGCAGCGGTGAGCCAGATGCCGGCGGCGGTCGTCAGGCCCCGGATCTCATGCTCCTGCGTCAGCTTGAGAATCGTGCCGCCGCCGAGAAAGCCGATGCCGGTGATGAGGCCCTGGATGACGCGGGAGACGTCCGCCGACTTCATGTTGGCATTCACGGCGGCAACGACGAGGAGCGACGTGCCGAGGGCCACGAGCAAGTGGGTTCGAAGCCCCGCGGGCTTGTGAGTCAGCTCGCGCTGCAGGCCAATGACGGTGCCGACGATGAGGGCAGTTACGAGCCGCAGCGCCGCGCGCACCACCAGGTTGGCGTGGGGCACGGTGCTGGACAGCTCTTGCATGACCGGGCTCAAGCGCGACTCCGTGTTGCGCGCGCACCGCGCGGTGAGGCACGCCGACGGCTCGCCGGGACGCGCAGCCGCAACTTCAGCGGCTCGTTGAGGTCCTGCAGGAATTCCCGCCGCTGCGCGGGCGTGAGGCTCGCCCAGTCGACCTTCTCGGAGTGAGTGCGCCGCAACTCGCGGTCGCTGACACGGGCCTCGGCGCGGCTGTGGCTCTTCCATCGGGCGGGCAGGCGCTTGGTGGAGCCCTTGCGCAGCAGCTCGACGATCGCGGAGGCAACGTGCGCGTCCCGGGTGAGGTCGCTGTGGGCCGTATTCGCGAAGTACGTATTCGCGCCGTCCAACGCCGCGCTGTCGGCGGGGACGGTTCCATCTCCGCGCCGCGTGAGTGTATATGTAAATCCATCTCGAGTCTTTGACGCTGCCGTGACCGTCTCCTGCCCCACGCCTGCGATGGCAACGAAGCGCTCATCGGCAGGCGGGAGACCCTCACGAAAGCGGCGAGCCCGCTCGAGAAGGGATGGCCGCAATGCCGGTCCTGCCTCCGGCCATGCGCGCGGATCCAACAGGTCGCTCGCGCCCTTGCGGCTCGATACCGGCACCATCTGATACAGGCTGGGAAAGCTGCTGAACACTTCTTCGGTGAGGCGCTCCGCGGTCGTCGCGCCATCCAGCCGCGCGATCTTTCTGACCACCGCGTACGTTCCCCGCAAGGCCTGGACCGGGGCGAACGAGCCGCGGTTCGGTGTGCCAAGGAGCACCACGCGCTCCACGTGCCGCGTTCCCGGCAACGCCAGGGCGGTGCGGCTGATCAATCCACCCATGCTGTGCGCCACTATGGCCATGCGGCGGGAGCCCTGCTCGCGCAGCCGTTCCGCCAGCGCCGCGCCCGAGTCCTCGATGCCGAGCCGCCAGTCATAGTCGTGCAGCGTCACGGCGAAGCCGGCCGCGCGCAGGCGTAGCCGCAACTTCAGGTGGGAGTAGAGCACCACGCCGAGCGGTACGATCGGCGCGCCGGCATCCAGCCCGAGGAGCCCGAGCCGCCCCACCTGGATGTCGATGGGGTCGAGCCACAGCACGTCGTTGGGCAGCGGCGGCCGGCGGGAGATACCGAGCTGCGAGCCGAGGATGCCCGGAATCACGAAGATGTGGGGGTGAGCACCCTTTACCCCGACGCTTGCCGCTTTGCGGGCCAGGCGTACCAGGTCCAGATACTCCGTCTCGCCGAAGTACGCGGCCAGATCCTGCCGATGCTCGCCGGACATCAACATCCGCTCGACCTCGACGTCGCTCCAGGCGAACCGGTCGTAAGGAGTGATGTGCTGTGCGGTTGTACCCGGGCGGCTCACGCGGATCGATTATGCCAGAGCGGCGCTCTCAGCCCGCCCGCTCGGCGATCAGCTTGCAGACGGCATCGATCGCCGGCCGCCGGGCCGTGGTCTTGCGCCACACGGCGCCGACCTGCCGCGCGGGTGCCGGCTTCGTAAACGGCAACACGACGACTCCTCGCGCATCGCCATAGGCTCCCTTGGTGGCGAGCTCCGGGAGGAGCGTGACCCCGGCGCCGGTTGCGACCATCTGGCGCAGCGTCTCCAGGCTGGTGGCGCGAAAATCCTGGCTCTCGCCCGCACCGACCCGGCTGCAGACCTCCAGCGCCTGATCCCGCAGGCAATGGCCTTCCTCCAGGAGAAGCAGGGTCTCCCCTTCGAGATCCGCGAGCTGGACACGCTCACGCTTGGCCAGGCGATGCCGCTCCGGCAGGGCCACGGTGAAAGGCTCCGCGAAGAGCTCGCGCGCCTCGAGTCCGTCCAGCTCCACCGGCAGCGCCAGGATGCCGATGTCGAGCTCCCCGGCTTTGAGCTTCTCCAGCATCGGCCCGGTCTGGTACTCGTAAAGATGCAGCTCGAGCCGCGGCAGGGCGCGGCGAATCGCCTGCGAGATCCGCGGCAGGAGGTACGGCCCGATCGTCGGCAGCAGAGCGAGGCGTAACCGTCCGGCGAGTGGGTCCCGATGCGCTCGCGCCAGGGTCACCACCTCATCGCTTGCTTCGAGGATCCGCCGTGCCCGGGCGACGATTTGCTCGCCGGCGTCTGTGAGGGAGACGTTGTTCGGCTGCCGCTCGACGAGCTGCGCGCCCAGGTACTGCTCCAGCTTCTTCAGCTGTGCCGAGAGCGTCGGCTGACTGACGAAGCAGCGCGCTGCCGCCCGGCCGAAATGCCGCGTATCCGCCACCGCGACCAGATAGCGCAAATCTTTCAATTTGATGTCAGCCATAGCGAGCTTCCCGGGAAGGATTCTGGCATCCGATATATGGCGTCTATCGGAATTATAAAGTCAATCTATTGGATAAATGGGCCCCCGCCATCCATGATTCGGGGCATCCCAAACGGGAAAAGATGATCAGACGATTACTCAAGGAGCTCACGAAATGTTAGGCATTGGTCAGCGTTTTCCGGATTTCTCCCTCACTGGCGTGGTCTCCAGCGACCTCAAAGCCGGCTTCCAGCCTTTCTCCCAGGACAGCTTCCCCGGCAAGTGGCAGGTCGTGTTCTTCTGGCCGAAGGACTTCACCTTCGTATGCCCGACGGAAATCGCGGCCTTCGGCAAGCTCGAGAAGGAGTTCCAGGCCCGCGACGCGCAGGTACTGGGCGTCAGCATCGACAGCGAGTTCGTCCACCTGGCCTGGCGCCGCGAGAAGGACGAGCTGAGGAATCTGCCTTTCCCCATGCTCTCGGACCTCAAGCGGGAGCTCTCGACCCGCCTGGGCATCCTCGACCCGGAGGCAGGAGTCGCGCAGCGCGCTACGTTCATCGTGGACCCGCAGGGCGTGATCCGCTTCGTGTACGTCACCGACCTCAACGTGGGCCGCAGCCCCGAGGAAGTGCTGCGCGTGCTCGATGCGCTGCAGACCGACGAGCTCTGCCCCTGCAACTGGAAGCAGGGCGAGGAGACCCTGAAGGCGGCGTAAGCCGCTTTCGGGCGAAGCCACAGACAAGCCGCAACGAACAGAGGATTGCCCATGACGACTTTGGATACCCTTCGCGACGCGCTGCCGGACTACGCGCGCGACCTCAAGCTCAACTTGGGCTCGGTGCTCTCCACGACCGGAGCACCGGGCCTCACGGAGCGGCAGATCTGGGCGGTGGCCCTGGGCGCAGCCGAAGCCTCCCGCAACGCGGCCTTCGCCGCTGCCATCGGGGAGCTCTCGGCGGCGCACCTCGATGCCGCCTACCAGACCGGCGCACGGGCCGCTGCGGCCGTCATGGGCATGAACAACGTCTACTATCGGTTCCTGCACCTGGTGGACGATCCCGAGTACGCCGGTATGCCCGCGCGCCTGCGGATGAACGTCATCGGTAACCCTGGGATAGACAAGGTCGATTTCGAGCTCGTCTCGCTGGCGGTCTCGGCCATCAACGGCTGCGGCACCTGCGTGGCCTCCCACGAGCGCCAGGTCCGCCAACACGGGCTTCCCCGCGAGGCCGTGCAGAGCGCCGTGCGGATTGCGTCCACAGTACACGCGGTGGCCCGAGTACTGGACAACATCGGCTGGCAGGCTGCCGTCACGGAGACCCAAGCGGCGTAGCCCAGAGCAGCACCAGACATAAGGAGCCGTCGACAGCCCGACAGCCCCGCTCGGCGAGCGAGTCGCCTTGCGGGGCTGTTTTGTTGTAGCATTGAACTGCAGTCAGCGCTGTCGTAACAGACCCGACACGAAAGCTGCTGATCGGTCGACAGCGGCTCGTAATGCTGACGGGAGTGAACGATGAATATTGGTTCGGAGACTTTGTTGGCCAGAGCAGAAGAGAACGTCGAAGCCGCTCGTCAGGACAAGGCGGACGTGGACACAACGCTCGTGGAACTGGGCAAGGTATCGGATACGAAGGGTGGATTTTTCGGCGCCAAAGCATGGACGCGGCAACGGTTTGGCTTTGGACCTGACGCCTCCAAGTTGTCGAAATCAAATGGGACGGCGGCGGTTAGCCGCCAACCGCCGTCCCTGCGTTACCATCGCTTGCTGATGTCGGCGCTTACGACCCGCCCGAGCGCTTGCACGTTGTTCGCATCATAACCACTATAATCATCGACAAATGGGGGGTCGTGGTTCAGCACGTTCACCGCGTTCAGGGAAATCTCCATTCCGCTCAGCCACCCGTCGTCTTCCCGGGACCGATAAACGGCGCGGGCATCCACTGTGGTCCAAGGGGATACGTTCAGCGCAAGCGCGCTGCCGGGATTCTTGTATCCGCCGGTGTAGTTCACCGCTAGACTGAATCCCGGCCCCGGCAGTCCAGGGCCGACGCGGTTCCATTCGACCGTTCCGCGTAGCCGCAGGCCCAACGGGTTGCCGACCGTGTTCACGATGTCGACGGCGGGAGTAGTGCGGGTTACGCCCTGGTCGAACTTGAAGACGTAATTACCGGCAGCTCCCAGATCGAGGCGCCCCCATGAACCGCTGAAGGCGTCTCCGGCTTGCAAGTCTATGCCCGTCGTCTTGGTCGAAGCCAGATTGGCCAATCTGGCGTCAACGATCGCTGCCGGCGAACTCGTGAGGCACGCTGATACCGAACCTTGGTAGTCAGGATTGTTGCAAACAGCATCGATTTGTGCACGCGACGGATTTCGCGCGATCACGGCTGCCCACTCGCTCTCATTCACTAGGATTGCGAAGGGATCGTCCGCGGCCGGTTGCGCAATGCGGTTCTCGTAGTCGATGGAGTAATATGTCAACGAGAAAGTAGAGCCCGGTAGGAAGACCGGCGCTAGGTCGAATCCCGCGGTCCACGTCTTGGCCGTCTCCTGCTTCAAGCTGGGATTGGAGCCCTGCTCCACCAGGACCAGCGAGCTACCGGTAGGCGACTTTGGATCGGTAAGCAGCAGCGATCCTGCGATGTTGTTCGACGTGTCGTAGAGGTCATCAAGTTTCGGGGCGCGGAACGACCGGCCCCAACTCGCCCGCAGTTTGAAAGACTCTGTTGGAATCCATCGAATCCGGACGGTTGGATTAAAGGTTCCGCCGAAGTCGCTATAGTGCTCGTAGCGTCCCGCGGCTATCAGCTCCAGGCGGGGAACCGCCCGGGGATGTGCAGGATCGCCGATTAAGGGCAGCGCGAGCTGCGAGAAAAGCGAGGTCACGTGGCGGTCGTAGCTTTCGGAGGCCGTAGGCCCGAGCGGATTCAGCTGATCTGTCACATCGTGCGAAAGCATTTCCTCCCGCCTCTCCACACCAACTGCGACCTTGGCATCGCCGGCCGGCATGCGGAACAACGACCCATCGGCCACCAGTCGTGTAGCCTCGATGCTCGATACGGCGTGGATGGGGTAATTCCTCTTGATCGCCTGCAGCGTTTCGGGATTGGTGTTTGACCCGTCGCCGAATGGGTCGAAAGCCGTAGCCGCGTCGGAGTCGGCCAGGCTGGCAGCCAAAGCATCCAGGCCCGGGACGGCGTATTCGTCGCTCTTCAAGGATTGACGTCCGTACGATTCACTCACCGTTGCTTGCCAGGTTTCGCCGAATTGCAGCTTGGCTCCTGCCGCGCCCGTGTAGGCCTGGCTTCTCGCCGAGAATATCGTGGGACCATAATCGCGCGAGAAGCTATACGCCACGAGTGCGTATGGGGTTCCGCCGAAGGGGTTCACGTAGAAGGGATTGGATGGCGGGACTACCAGGAGCTGCGTATTCGGAAAGGAGCTTCTCAGGGTATCGCGCTCTGCCAACCGGCCGTTGAAGAAAAGCTGCGCATTCTCGTTGACGTCTTCCGCCGCCGCGGCGTAGAGCTCGTGCGAGCGGACCTCGGGGAAGATCTGATAATGCGCGAATTGATTCTCCAGATTGATATTCGACGATAGCGCCGCCTGAGTCAGCGCCTGCCCGTCCTGGCCTGCCGGAATACCGTATGTCGGTTGCAGGTTTGCGGGATTCACAAAGTTACCTGGATTACTAGAGTAACTGTCGTAGTTACCTCCGCCGTAGGGGACCTTATCCGCATTTGCCGCGTAAGGACGATTAGCGGCGTCGAGCGGCGTCGTGTCCGAATACTGGTACGCCAGCATCGCGTGGCCGCCATTCCAATGCGTACCGAGAAGCTGCGATGCCATCACTTCCCGCCGCCCTCCGATCGCAGTTCCGTACCTCATCTGCGAATCGGCACCGTCGAAGTTGTCCCGCATGATGATGTTGACGACACCGGCAACGGCATCCGATCCATAGAGTGCAGAGGCACCGTCCGGCAGAACTTCGATGCGCTGCACGGCGCTCCAGGGTATCGTCGAGACATCTACGAAGTCCCCGTTGAGCCCCGAGAGCGGTTGCCGCTGCCCGTTCACCAGAACCAGTGTCGCGCCGACGCCTAACCCGCGCAGATCGAGCCCGGCCCCGTACTGATAGTTATCATCGATGCCGAGGTCCTCTCGCGGTCCATTCAGAGACATTATGGGCAGCGAGTACAGTGCATCCTCCACGGTCGCGAAGCTCGCCATCGCGAGCTGCTGTTGCTTCAAATAGATGAGCGGAGCGACGGCGTCCTGTACCCCATGGATCAAGCTTCCGTCACGTTGACCTGCTCCAACCGTCCTCGATCTTGCGCGGCCGCCGCCGTCTGATTTGAGGGCAGGCCGGCGGGTCGAGCGGGCGGAACGGACGGCTCCTGCCCGTCAGGGGGTTCCTCGGCCGGTATGACATCGACGGAGTCGCCGGTGTCGAAGCGGAATGTGAAGCCGGTGCCTTTCAGCAGCAGAGTCAATGCCATCGAGCTCGCCATCTCGCCGGAAACAGGACTGCTCTTCGCCTCGTCCATCTGCGGGGTGGCGGCAAATCCGGGCGAGATGCCGGACTGGTGATAGAAGTCTATGAGGGCTTGAGCAAGAGGCTCGGACGGAAGATCGAAACGAGCGACCGGATCGTCGGCCCATGCGTCTGTCGCAACCAACAGAGAAAATGACGCTGCATACAACAGATACAGCAGTGTATGCACAGCAAGCGAGCTAATCCTTTCCATCTTCCGATGCGCTGCCGCCCTGTCTCCAGCCCCTAAGTCATTGCAATTTATAGTTTTCCGTCTAACCCGCACTGTACCAGAGCGCCTAGCGTGGCGGTACCCGATTTAAGCGGCAAGGGTCACATTCAACTGCTCCGCGTCGCAAGCGTGAGAATCTCACACACTCGGCCATCCAGGCCGCGCTTTGCCTCATGGGACCATTAGCTCCAGCCGGGGCGGATAGTCCTCGATCGCGTGTCAGTAAGTATTGCTTACATTTGCCGCAGGGGCCGGTACCAGGGTTCCCGCGTGATGCCGGTGGGACGCCCGGGTGATGCTCGAGAGCGTCACAATCGTGCGCAACGAGCAGCACGAAATTGGCGTGAAGGACCGAACGGGCTCCGCGGCCCTTTGCCGCAGACGACTCTTAGAAAGCGTCCAAAATAGGGGGAATGATCTCGACCTCGACGGCACTGCCGGGCCGCAGCCCGAGCCTGAGCCTGATCCTGATCCTATCCCTGCTCGCCGCCGGCTCGTTTCCGTTCAGTTTGATCCCGGTAGCTCGGCAATTTTCCTGCACATTGCCGCCGTTGCCTCAATGATGCCGGGGCCCAGTTCACTGAGCCGCTGATCCTCGAAGACCATCAGCCGCCCGTTCCTCACCGCCTGCAGCGACGGGAAACGCCGCCACTCCGTCAACCACGAAGCGCCCCTTCCGGGCGGGGACGCCGCGATGATTATGTTCGGATTGCGGGCGAGCACCGCCTCGATGCCGATGGCGGGAGCACGCTGCGGCAGATCCGCAAATATGTTACGGGCGCCGCATACCCGGAGCACGTCGCTCATCAGCTCTCTGCCGCCTACCGTGTACAGCGGCCGATCCCAGACTTCCAGGAGCACCGTGGGAGGCTGTCCCGGACTCGAGTATTCCCGCCTCAGCGAGGCAAGCTTGGTCTCCAGCGTGCTCGCTTCGCGGTCCGCTACCCTGCTCGTCCCGGTCACCTTTCCCAGCCGGCGGAGGGACGGCCCGATGTCGTCCAGGGTAACCGCCTCCTGGCGATACACGGGAATTCCCAGGCGCTCGATGGTGGCGATCTGTGCCGGGTTGTTTCCATCGGGCCAAACGACGACCACGTCCGGCTTCAATGCGATCAACCGCTCCATATCGATCGCATCGGCGCTGCCTATCTTGGGCAGCTTGCTCTCGGCGGCCGCCTGCCCGGAGTACTCGATGGTTGCAATGAGTTGGCTGCCTGCCCCGGCCGCGCGAAGCATTGCGCTCGGACCGGGAGCCAGGCTCACGATCCGTAGAGGTGGTTGGCGGACGGTGACTTCGCGTCCGAAATCATCCGTTACGGTGACTCGGGTATTAGCCGTGTCACCGGATCGCCGGATTTCTGGAGGTTTCGATACAACAGCCGACAAAGCGTCGGTGACGGACGCGCAGCTAAGTACAACCAGGACGAGTGAAGCCGCGATGCGACTCGCGTGGTGCCGCGGAGTCATATGATCCCCACGGTTTCCGCAGCCCACCGAAGGACAGGCTGCAGCCTCGCCGCGACCAGGGACAGCGCCGTGTCGCGATCAACCCAGCGCCACTCGCTGTGCTCCGGCCGTCCGAGCTCGGGATTGATCGGCAAACTGACCTTCTCCGTGCGCGTCGCAGCCAGATAATACCTGGCGATCTTCCGATTGCCGTAAGGCTCTGTTTCCCGATAGACCTCACTCCACCTGAATTCCAGGTCTTCGATCAGCGTCTCCTCGCGCACTTCCCGACGGGCAGCGGCCAATGGATCTTCGCCCGCCTCCACCATGCCCTTGGGAAAATCCCAATTCCGGTATGCCCGCAGCATCAGGAACAACCATTGATCGAGTCCGCGGCGGACGACAACGACTCCCGCCGAGAGCCGGTGCTGTCTGCGCTGTTGCTCGGGGCCTTGCACGTTGATCCGATTGTTCGGGCGGTGACAGTGAACAGCGAAACGCGCCCCTCACGGCGGCGGCGGCTTGCCGATCACACCCTCTCCGGCTCCGCCTCCACTACGCTCGCCGCGCCCTCCTCGACGACCTTCGCCAGTCCGATCGCCTGCGGCAACACCTGCTTCGCATAGAAGCGCGCCGAGCGGATCTTCGACTGGTAGAAGTCCTTACTCGCCGCACCGCGGCCGGCGGCGGCAATGGCAGCGGACTTGGCGAGCAGCCAACCGCCAAGGACCAGGCCGCACAGCTTGAGATAGGGCACCGACACCGCCAGCGCGCGCTCTGGCGCGGCGGCAATGTTGCCGACCAGAGAGCGGGTCGCCGACTCCAGAAGCCCGACTCCCTGCAGCGCCGCATCGCGGGTCTCCCGCGCCGCATCGCCGCCAGGCTCCAGCGCCTGCAGCTCGCGGCGCATATCGGCGATCATTGCCTCCATTGCGGCGCCGCGGTCACGCCCCATCTTCCTGCCGATGAGGTCGTTCGCCTGGATACCGGTGGTTCCCTCGTAGATGGTGGTGATGCGCACATCGCGCACGTACTGCGCCGCGCCGGTCTCCTCGATGAAGCCCATGCCGCCGTGAACCTGGACTCCGATGGCGGCAACTTCATTGGCGGTTTCGGTGCTCCAGCCCTTGACGATCGGGATCAACAGATCGCCGCGGGCCTGGGCGGCGTTGCGCCCCGCGGCTTCCGGGTGGTACGCGGCGAGGTCGAGCTGCTGCCCGGCGTAGAACGAGAGCGCCCGCGAAGCCTCCGTGCAGGACTTCATGGTCAACAGCATGCGCCTCACGTCCGGGTGATGAATGATGGGCAGCCGATCCCCGCCGCCCGCGCGCGGGGGCTTCCCCTGCAGACGCGTGCGCGCGTACTCCGCCGCCTGTTGGAAGGCGCGCTCGCCCACGGCATAGCTCTGAACGCCTACCCCCAGACGCGCCGTGTTCATCATGATGAACATGTACTCGAGGCCGCGATTCGGCTCACCCACGAGGTAGGCGGTTGCGCCGCGGTCGTGGCCGAACTGCATGACGCAGGTGGGGCTCGCATGGATGCCGAGCTTGTGCTCGATGGATACGCAGCGGACTTCGTTGCGCTCGCCGAGCGAGCCATCCGCATTGACCAGCACCTTTGGCACTATGAAGAGCGAAATGCCCTTCACGCCCGCCGGCGCGCCCTCGATCCGCCCCAGCACCATGTGGATGATGTTGTCGGTGTAGTCGTGCTCGCCCCAGGTGATGAAGATCTTCTGTCCGAAGAGCCTGTAGTGATCGCCCTCCGGCACGGCGCGGGTGCGCACCTGCGCCAGATCGGACCCTGCCTGCGGCTCCGTCAGCACCATGGTGCCCGTCCACTCGCCGCTTACCATCTTGGGCATGAACAGCCGCTGCTGCGCCTCGGACCCGCAGATCTCGAGCGCGTGCACCGCGCCGTGGGTCAGCATCGGACACAGCTCGAAAGACAGGTTCGCAGCGCCCCACAGCTCCTGCACGGCGCTGCTCAGCGACTGCGGCACCCGTTGACCGCCGAACTGCGGATCGGAACCGAGCTGCTGCCAGCCGCCGGCGATGAACTGCCGGTACGCTTCCTTGAACCCTTTCGGCGTCGACACGCCCTCGGGTGTCCAGTGCGCGCCTTCGCGATCGCCCGGGCGGTTGAGCGGATCGAGAACGGACTCGGCGAGGCGAGCCCCCTCCTCCAGAATCGACGCGCCAACCTCATCGCTGTAGTCGGCGAGAGCAGGGCAGGCGGCGAGCTGTCCGATGCCGAGTACCTCCTCGAGCACGAAACGCAGTTCCTCGAGCGGCGCGCGATACATGAGTCGTCTCCGGCAGGGCGGTGAGGGCCCGACGAGGACTAGTGTAGCCGCCGCCACGGCGCAATCCTACTGGCCAGTAACTTGTCTGCCGGCGGGTAGGATTTCAGGGTCCGGCCAGGGCCGGCACGACGCTCGCGGCGAGAAAATCGAGGAAGCGCTGCACGCGCGTATCGGCCTGCAGAGCCGTCGGATAAAGAGCGTGCAGAGCCGCGGCGGGCGGCGCCGTCCACTCCGGCAGTACCGCCTTCAGCCGCCCGGTGGCAAGTCCCTGGCGGCAGAGAAATCCGGGGAGCAGGCCGATGCCCAGGCCCGCTGCCGCCGCGGCGTGCACCACCGCCGGGTCGGCCACCGCGAGCTTGGGCGATACCGACACTTCGGCGCGCTGTGCGCCTCGGCTCAGAAGCAGCCGGAACTCCGGCAACTCGGTCGGCTCGGGCGTCAGGAGATCGTGACTGCGCAAATCCTCCGGTCTCACCGGGGTGCCGCGCCGCTCGAGGTACGCAGGCGTAGCGCAGAGGATCGCAGGCGGGGAGCCGAGAGTGCGATGCGCGATCGCAGGGTCGTCCGAAGGACGCGCGCCGATCGCGACATCCCAGCCACCTTCCGCACCAACACCATCCAGTGCGACCTCCAGCGGAATATCCGGGAAGCTCTCGAGAAAGCGAGGCACGAGGGGCGTCAGCAACAGGCGTCCGTATATCGGATCGGACACGATGCGAAGCGGCCCGGTCGCAGGCGCATGCAGTCTCGCGATCGCCGTGCGCGCGGCGTCGCATTCCTCGACCACACGTTTCGCATGCGGATAGAGAAGCCGTCCGGCCGCGGTGAGCGACAGTCGCCGGGTCGTGCGCTCCAGGAGCCGGACGCCGAGGGCCTGCTCGAGGTCGGCGATCGCCCGGCTCACCGCTGCCTTGGGCACGCCGAGGGCGCGCGCCGCGGAAGAAAAGCCGTTGAGGTCCACGACCTTGGCCAGGACGGCCAGGTGTGCGGGTGCCCAGAGCTGACTCACGCCGGATGCAATCCCTCAAAAGTGGGATCTTATTGTTTCACCCGAGGGGCACGCACGCCAGCGTTTCCGGCGATTAAGATGTAGGGTCACCAGTCCAAGCCACTTCCCGGGGGAAGCTCATGAAGATTTCCGTCCACGCCGTGTCCGTCGACCTGCTCGCCAACAGCCTGGCGAATCTCTCCTATCTGCTCGAGAAGGGCCACGCGCACGCCGTCGCCCGCAAGTACGATCCCGCGCTGCTCCTCGCCGCGCGCATCGCGCCCGACATGTTTCCGCTGACCCGCCAAGTCCAGATCGCATCCGACAATGCCAAGTTCGGCGTAGCGCGCCTCGCCGGAGTCGAAGCGCCGAAGTTCGAGGACAAGGAACAGACGTTCGAGGAGCTCGGTGCGCGCATCGCGCGCACGATCGACTTCATCAAGGGTGTACCGGCCGGCGCGCTCGAGGGCTCCGAGGATCGTGTCATCAAGATACCGCTCCGCGAGCGCGCCCTGGAGCTCAAGGGCATCGATTACCTCGTCCGCTGGGTCATTCCAAACGGGCTGTTCCACGTCACCGCCGCTTACGCGATCCTGCGCCACGCAGGCGTCGAGATCGGCAAGAACGACTTCCTCACCGGCAGCGGTCCCGGATTTAGTCAAAGCGCCTGAACGCAGACACTCCGCAGGCGCTGCAATATGTACGGGGTTCGCTGCTTTCGGCGAACCCCGTAGTAGTCCGCGCGCGGCGCGCAAACCACACCGCGCAGCGCCCGAACAAGACACACTTCACGGCGGCGCCGGGAGTATGCTGTCACTCTAAAAGCACACCGAAACGCAGTCCTCGATGGGGAAGGTCTTGCAGCCACAGAACGCAGTCCCGGGCCGTCCACCCACCGGCAGTCCGGCGCCCAGCGCCGAGCCGGCCACCGCGGAGGCCTTGGGTTGGCAGCTGCGCTCCGCGCTGCCACCGATGCGGCTGCACTCCGTATCGATTTATGACAGTCAGGGCAACGTCCTCTGGTTGAGTGAGGGGGCGCTCGGCCCCGATGAGCATTCGCTGGTTCTGGATGCCTTGGAGAAGCTCGCCGCCGAGACCGCCAAGAGCTGCAGCGAGACCAGGCTGGAGGACGGTCGCATCGCGGCATTTCTCGCCGTACGCGCCCCGCAGGGCCATCTCGTCGGACTCGCCATGATCCTCGCGGACCTCAAGCTCGGCGGTGAGGGACTGATGGACCGCATCATGTCGGCGCCCACTCGCACCGTCATGCAGAAGCTCGCGGTGCTTCTGCGACCCGCGGGCTCGCGCAAACCGGACGCCGATCCGACGGCGCTGGTGCTCTCGCTTGCCCCCGCCGACGCGCCCATCACCGCGCCGGAGCCGCAGCCTGCAGTGGTTGCCGCCGCGGCAGCGCCCGTCATGCGCAAGGCGCACGATGAGCTGTCCGCGAAAGCGGTGAACGACATACTGGAGTTCGAGCTGACGGATGCGCCGATCCTCGTAGCGGCACGCCAGGCGGCGTCCGCCCCCGCGCAACCGGTGGCGGGAGCCAACGGACATTCGCGCACGAACGGCCATTCGTCGCCGGCCGATTCAGGGGCGTCGCAGACGCTCCGGCAAGCGACCCCGGCCGATTCAGGCGCGTCGCAAATGCTCCGAGAGGGCGTCCCCGCGGATACGGGCTCCATGCGCGTGCCGCAGTCTCCCCCGCCGGCCGATACGGTCAGCGCCCGAGTGCTGAAGCAGAGCTCGCCCGCGGATACCGGCAACTCGAGGAGTCTCGCCGGCCCGGTGTCGGCCTCGACCGGCTCCTCGCGCGCAGTTTCACTCGACCCCGCCCTGGTCACGCTGGAGATGCTGCCGTTCGTTAAGCTGCGCTCCGGTGGGCGCATGCGGCGCTTCGAAGTGCTGCCGACCGGCGCGGCGCGCGAGCTGCGCGACCCGGCGGTCCTCGATTCCTTGGCCATGCAGCGCCTGCTGTCGTGGCTCGGCAGCCACCGGGCCGCCTGGACCGTGGAGCCCACCAGCTTCACCCTGAACCTCTCCATTGCCACGCTCGAGGATGAGGGCTTCCTCAAGCAAGTCGCCGCCGGACTGCAGAGCAACGGCATTGCGCCCGATACCGTAGGTTTTGAGATTGCCGAGCCGCTGTGCACCCAGCGGCGTGCCCAGGTGGAGCGCTTCCTGGCCGCCTGCGACAAGCTCGGCTGTTTCGTCGTCCTGGACGATTTCTCGTTCGACTCCGCGGTGGTGCCGCTTCTGCGCTCCAAGGCGCTGCGACTCGTGAAAATCGACGCCAGACTGACGGGCGGCGCCCTGCGCGACAAGCTGTCCCAGGCGATGGTGGTGGCCGTGGTCCAGGCCGTCAAGGTGCTGGGCATGCACTGCGCGGCGCAGCAGGTGGACTCCCAGGCAGGGCTGCAATGGCTGACCGCCGTCGGCTGCGACTTCGCCCAGGGCCCCATGCTGGCCCGGCAGCAGCCCCTGGAGCAGATCCTGGGAACGGCCTCCTGAAATCGCTGATTTTCCCTCGGAATTCATACTGAGTATGATGCTCCGTGGGGGAACACGGTAAATCATGCTCACGCTCTCGCAATTGCGGTCCAGCCGCAACGTCCGTTTCTGGTCCTTGCACGCTGCCGGATGGCTTGCCTACGGGCTGACGGTCTACTTCGGCTTCCTGTTCTACAAGCAGCCGTCGGGGATCGGGCCGGTGATCACCATCGCGGCCGCGGCAGGGTTCGTCCTGTCGATGCCCATGCGCTACATCTACCACGGCGTCTGGGGCCGCGGCGAGCGGTGGGTCATCCCCGTCGTGCTCGCCACTTCGTACATCACGGCACTCGCGCTGCGCATCGTGATCAACATCGCGTGCCAGCACTTCATCGAATCCAACCATCATCCCTTCGCCTCGCTGTTCGATCTTTTCGAAGGGGCGCTCATCTCGACTTACCTGCTGCTTTGCTGGAGCGCACTCTACTTCGGCATCAAGTACTACGAGTCGAAGCAGCAGCAGCAGGAGGCGGTGCTGAAGGCGGTGACCCTGGCGCAGGAGGCGCAGCTGAAGATGCTGCGCTACCAGCTGAACCCGCACTTCCTGTTCAACACGCTCAACGCCATCTCGACGCTGATCCTCGACAATCAGAACCGCACCGCCAATCATGCGGTCATGCGCCTCTCGGAATTCCTGCGCTACACGCTCGACCAGGACCCGATGAAGCGGGTGACGCTCCGTCAGGAGATCGAGGCCCTGGATCTGTATCTCGGCACGGAGCGGCTGCGCTTCGGCGAGCGCCTGCGGCTGGAGTACGCAATCGAGGGAGCAGCGCTCGATGGACTGGTGCCCAGTCTCCTGCTGCAGCCGATCCTCGAGAACGCGCTGAAGTACGCCGTGTCTCCGCGCGAGCTGGGGGGCACGGTGCGCATCGAAGGCCGCACGCGCGGCGCGATGTTGGAAGTCAGCGTGATCGACGATGGACCTGGCCTCGACGACGGCTCACGGCCCGCGGAGCGGCGCGGCGGCGTAGGGTTGCGTAATACGCGTGAGCGCCTGGCTGTGCTCTACGGCGACAACTACCGCTTCACCGTGCTCGACAGCCGCCCCGGCCTGCGGGTCGAGATGGCGCTGCCCTTGGAGACGGCCGCTCGCGAGGAGACGACATCGCGCGCTAGCGAGCCACGCTACCCGCGCCCGGTGCGTATCCCGCAGGGCGCGAGCGCGTGAGGATCCGCACGGCGATCGTCGACGACGAGGTTCTCTCGCGCCGCGGCATTGCGCTGCGGCTGCACGAGGCCCCGGAGTTCGAAGTCGTGGCTGAGTGCAGCAATGGCCGCGAGGCCGTGGGTACGCTCCAGCGGGAGCAGCCCGACCTGGTGTTTCTCGACATCCAGATGCCCGGCCTTTCGGGATTCGACGTACTGGCGCACCTTCCGCGGGACGTCTTGCCGATCGTCGTCTTCGTCACCGCCTACGACCAGTATGCGGTGCGGGCTTTCGAGGCGCGTGCAATCGATTATCTCCTCAAGCCCATCGACGATAGCAGGTTCGATGCGACGCTCGAGCGGGTGCGGCAGACCGCGCTCGCGCGCGATGCCGTCGATCAACGCGACCGGCTGATGGAGATCGTGGCCGAGATCACCGGCTCCGGCGAGATCGGGCTCGAGGAGCTGCTGGAGCGCGGCACGGCGGCGCTCGGGGTGCGCCAGCCCCAGGTGCTGCCGATCCGCCAGGGCCGCAAGACCGTGCGCGTACCGATCCCCGCGATCCAGTGGATCGATGCCGCGGGCGACTACATGTGCGTGCACGCCGAGGGCGACACCCACATCCTCAGGGGCACGATGAAGGAGCTGGAGGAAATCCTCGATCCGCGGCTCTTCCAGCGTGTGCACCGCTCGACCATCGTCAACCTGCGCTTCGTGAAAAGCCTGCGCGCCCACATGAACGGCGAGTACTTCCTGACCTTGGAAGCCGGCCAGGAGCTCAAGCTGTCACGCACCTATCGTGACAAGGTCGAGCATTTCCTCGAGCGTCACGCGCTGCGGCGGAACGCGCCGGTCGAGTAGTTGACGCCGTAGCAATCGACCACGCGGATCTCGTTGCGGCCGCCTCGCTTCGCGGCGTAGAGCGCCTCGTCCGCCAGCTGCAACGCGCCCTCGGCACTACGGCCGGGCCGCGGGCTGACGAGCGATACCCCGATGCTCGCCGTCACGACGGCCGCCGGCGAATCGTCGTGCTGGATGCTCAGCGCCTGCACGCTCTCGCGCAGCTCCTCGGCGATCTCACGCACGTGCTCCGCCCCCAGGTCGTAGAGGGCCACCAGGAACTCCTCCCCGCCGTAGCGCGCGGCGATGTCGAGCGGCCGCCGCGCGAAACGCTGCACTACCTGGGCAACGCGCTGCAGCGCCGCATCCCCGGCCTGATGGCCATAACGGTCGTTGTAGGCCTTGAAATGGTCGACGTCCATGAGGAGGAGCGCCAGCGGGCGACGATCACGCATCGCCAGCTGCCAGAGGCGGGCGTAGTCGTCGTCGAAGGCGCCGCGGTTCTTCAGTCCGGTGAGGCCGTCGCGGGCCACCATCTCGCTCAGCAGCCCGCGCTCGAGAAACGACGTGCGCAACTGCCGCTCGACGCCCTGATAGATGCAAGCGCCGACAGCACTCGTGATCGCCAGCTCCGCCGCATAGTAGATGACATCGGCCACAGGCCACCCGGCATGCGCCAGGGCGAGGCCGAGCGCTCCGACCATCAGGCTGTTGATCAGCACGGCTTCGCGAAAAAGCTGGCCGCCGAAAAAGCTGGCGATGCTGAATGCCGTGAGGAAGCAGAACCGATCCGGATGTCCGGTGACGGATTGATCCGCGATGCCGATCGCGGATGCGACGGCGATGACGGGAAGGAGGAGCCTCGCCGCGGGCAGATACAGCCGCTCGTAGAGGGCGCTCCGGGAAGCGAGCCCCAACGCCGCGCAGGCGGGGATCACCAGTCCGAGCCACCCGAACGCCACATCGCGCAACGGTACGGCATCCAACACAGTGAGTTTGACGGCGGCGGCAGCCGCGAGCAGGCCCAACGCCAACACGAACAACTGCACGCGTATGCGTGCGCGACGCAAGTGAAAAGCGTGGAAGGCCCTCTCGAGATCGGGGGCGAAGCGCAGGCCCGGGAAACTGCGGCGCAACTCCTGCGCGCTCGCGGAATCCGGAAAGCTCTCGTGCTCGAGCTGCTCGGGGACCTTCATCGCGGGGGCAATGTAGCGCAGGCGGCCCATGCGGAATGTGACGCAGTACCGGTGCCGCATCGCGGTCGCACGCATCCGAAGTGAGATCGGAGTCACGAATCCAGGACGGGCGGGTTCCGATCTGTGAGGCGGCAGGTTGGCTTGGCCGCGCGCTCGATGCAGGATCCCCGTCTGGATTCCCGGAGGTCGCACTCGTACATGATGGACCCCAGATCTCGTCCGATTCCGTCCGTGAGAGCCGCCACTCCGAGCGACAGCAGCCCGGGGCCCGCGCTCGCCGACCTGCCGGTGGAAACGCCCTTCGATGCGCTGGCGCCGAGTGAGCCGCAAACCGGAGGCCGTGCCGGCGCGCCGTCCGCGCCGGCGGAGGCTGCGCCATCCGAAGACCTCATCGATCCGGAGAAGATCCTCCTCGCGGGCGAGCAGCTGCTGACTCAGAAGCCTGCCCACACGAGCGCCCCCTCTCAGGGCCGTGATCGCGAGAGAGAAGGCGCCAAGAAGCCCGTGGGAGTCCCGCCACGGTCCCGCGCCGCTTCCGGGGCCGTCAAGTCGCCGGCCTCAGTGTCGCCCATAGCGGCTCCATCGGCTGCAAGCCCTGCCATTGCTGCTGTTGTCGCCCCGATCCCCACCGGTGCAGCGCCGGACGCGCCGTCACCATCCGCTGCTGCACCATCCGCTGCTGCACCATCCGCTGCCGCACAGACCGCTGCGACGCCCGCCGCTCCCGCGCCGGACGCTGCACCGACCATCGCTGCACCGACCATCGCTGCACCCGCCATCGCTGCACCCGCCATCGCTGCACCCGCCATCGCTGCACCCGCCATCGCTGCACCCGCCATCGCTGCACCCGCCATCGCTGCACCGGCCCCCGCAGCGCCACCTGCGGCCGCGCGCAGTCCGGAGCTGATGGACCGGGACTTCATCGCCCGCAATCAGGTGGTCGAGCGCTATCTCTCCGGCCGGCTGCCCATCAAGGGTGCGACCGATTTCGAGCGCTTCTGCCGTGATCATCCCGAGCTGCTCGATGAGCTCGGCATTCCGGAGCGCGTGAACGCCGCGCTGCGCCTGCTGGAGGCGAGCGGCAAGCCCGAGCCCTGGGCGGAGCCGCGGAAGGCCTTCTGGCAGAAGCTCGAGATCCTGCTCGGCCTGCTGGGCGCCGTCCTGGTGCTGGCGGTGGCGCTGGCGATCGTCGCCAGCAACAGCGCGCAGAAAACCCGGCACATCGCCGCCCTGCGGCAGGAAGCAACCGAGCGTCCGCTCGACCCGGCCACCAGTACACGCGATATTCACCTGCTGCCCAGCCGCGAAGGGGCCTCGGACTCGCCCGCCATCATCATCGGCGGCGGCAACGAGGCGCAGCTCGCCGACTTCCGTATCGACGAGTCCCGCTCGCCCTATCGGCTGTTCCGCATCACCATCGATCGCATCAACCAGGGGCGTGTCGGCATCTTCGATCATCTCGCCAAGGATTCCGACGGCAATCTCAGGATCGCGCTCAACAGCAGCGCGCTCGGCCCGGGCGACTACCAGCTGACCATCGAGGGCCTCAACTGGCAAGGGGCGCCACAGGCAGACTCCTGGGTAACGATAGGCATCCGGGCGGCACAGTGAGCCGCATGAGCCCCGTACGCCCCGAAGTCTTCGTGGCACGGCAGCCTATCTACGACGCTTGCATGACGGTCGTGGCGTATGAGCTGCTCTACCGCGCATCTCCTACGAGCCGGAGCGCGCAGATCGGCGACCCGGGCAGCGCCACCCTGGAGGTCATTACCGGCGCTGCGCTGGAGATCGGCCTGGATCGCCTGGCGGGCGGGCTGCCGGTGCACATCAATTTCCCGCAGGAGCTGTTGGCGAAGCCGCCTGAGCTGCCGCTTCAAGCAGACCGCGTGGTCATCGAAGTACTGGAAGACGTGCGCGCCACCCCGCAGGTCCTGCAGGGTATTCGCGCCCTGCGCACACGGGGTCATCGCATCGCGCTCGATGACTATTCGCCGCAGGGCAGCGACCCGCGGCTGCTCGAAGTGGCGGACATCGTGAAGCTGGAGATTACCCATCCTCCCGCCGACGAGCTCGCTCGCCAGGCGCGCGATCTGCGCGCCGCGGGCCTCGAGCTCATCGCGGAGAACGTCGAGAGCGGGGCAGACTTCGAGCGCTGCGTCACGCTGGGATTCAAGGGTTTCCAGGGCAACTTCCTGCACCAGCCCGAAACCTTCAGCGCGCGCCGGGTGCCGGGGAGCCGCCTCGCCGCGCTGCGGCTGGCGGCATCCCTCCAGAGCGAGGACTACTCGCTCGACGACGTCGAGCGCCTCCTCAGCCAGGACGTGTCGCTCTCCTACAAGGTGCTGCGCTGCATCAATTCGAGCTACTACAACCTGCCGCGCAAAATCGACTCCATCCGGCAGGCCATCATCATCCTGGGCCTGGATACTCTGCGCCAGCTCTGCGGATTGCTTTGCCTGCAAGGGCTCGATGACCGGCCGCCGAGCCTCATCGTGCAAGCCATGACCCGCGGCCGCATGTGCGAGCAGCTCGGCAAGCTCAGCGGCGCCCGCGACGCCGGGCCGTTCTTCATCACGGGCCTCTTCTCGCTGCTCAACGCGCTGCTCGGGATTCCGACCCGCAAGGTCGTGGAGGAACTGCCGCTCGCGCCCGCGGTCGTTCGCGCCCTCATCGCGGGCGAGGGCGAGCTCGGCTCGGCGCTGCAGTGCACTCGCGCATACGAGCGCGGCGTCTGGGATCACGCCGTGTATGCGGACTTGGCGCCGCATCTGATTCGCGCCGCCTATGTCGACGCGCTATTCTGGGCCGAGCAGTCGCGGGCACTGTTGGCCGCCGCCTGACCCTTACACTCCGGGCGCACTCCGCGGCGCGCAGGCACGCGAACTGCTCCTTGCGCTGATTCCGAATCAGCCGTCACGAAGGAGGCCAGCATGAGCAATTCACCCGGCCATCAGAAGTGGCCCGAGCACAAGGTGCGCGAGACGCCGGTCAGCGAGCGGGTCACGGTAGAGCTCGACGGGGCCCTCATTGCGGACTCACGCGACGTGATTCGCGTGGATGAGGACGGCAGCCCCGCCAGGTATTACTTTCCGCGCGGCGACGTCACCATGGACAAGCTCCAGCGCACCGCCACGACCAGCCAGTGCCCCTTCAAGGGGACCGCCCACTACTTCAGTGTTTCGATGAAAAGCGGTAACGCCGGCAAGCTCGATGACGCCGTCTGGACTTACGAAGAGCCCTTCGACGAGCACCAGTCTCTCAAGGACAGGGTAGCCTTTTACGACGACAAGTACCGCAACATCCACGTGCGCGTGACCTGACGCGTTGCCGGGTCTGATTCGTCGGGTCGCTGCGCTCGGGCAGCCGAGCGGGCGCGGGCCTCGCGGTGGCAAGGCCCGCGCTTCGGTCCTTCTATCGGGTCAGTGCAGCTCGATGGCCGGCTGCCCGCTCTTGTCGAGCAACGCATTGAATGCCGCGAGGTCGGTCCGCTTGGTCCGATCCCATTCCTTCAGATCCTCGGCAGCCATCGCCTTCAGCTGATCGAAGTCGGTCATCTCCGGCTGCGTCGGCGGGCTCGAGCCGCGCTCCACGAGGGCGTTGAGGGAGGCGACCATGTTGTTGAGCCGTATGGGAAAGTTCAGCGGGTCTTCGCTCGCGACCGACTTGCCCTGGATCATCTTGTCCGCCACCGCGGTGGACTTGCGCTCGAGGTCATTGGCCGCCCGCAGGATCCGCGACCCGTGCGCGATCTTGTTCGCCGCGACAGCCTTCCGGATCGCCGCCAGCCTGGCGTTCAGCGCGCGGGTCTGCAGGATCGCATCCTGCACCTGCCGCAGCTCACCGCGGATCGACATGTCGAGGGCGAACTGCTGCTGCAGCTCGGCCTCGGTCACATGCAGGCGCGGATCGGGCGTGATCTCGAACGGCTGGGTTTGGCTGCCGCCATCCACCGTTACCCGTACCTCATAATGACCCGGCAGCGCGACCGGTCCCTGCAGCGAAGCCGCCCACATCGCGGTCTTGGGTATGGACGGAGAGCCCGCGTACCGCATGTCCCAGACGAACCGGTTCAAGCCGGCGTTGGCGGTGAGCACGACCGGCTTCGGTCCGCGGAAGTCGTCATCGCCACCCTTTTCTTTCTTCGGCTCATACGGATCGGGGAACGTGCGAATGACCTGCCCGGCGGCATCGAGGATCTCGATCTTCACGCGTTTGCTCGATTGGCCGTCTGCGGCATCGCCCTTGTCGTCAGCGTCCTTGTCAGCAGAGCTCGGGGCCGTGCCGCTCGCCAGGTAGTAATCGACTACCACGCCGGCCGGCGGGTTGGCGCCGCTGAACTTGCCGGTCATGTCGCCGAAACCGGAGTAGAGGATCCGGCGAGTGGTGCGCGGTGTGAACAGGTGGAGATTCTCGTTCCGCGTACTGTCCGACCACTGTCGGATGGGGCTCAGATCGTCGAGCACCCAGAAGGCGCGGCCGTGAGTCGCCACTGCGAGGTCGCCGTCGTGCACGATCATGTCGTGCACCGGAACCCGCGGTAGATTGAGCTGCAGCGGCTGCCACTGCGCGCCGTCATCGAAGGACACGAAGATACCGGTCTCGGTGGCGGCATAGAGCAGGCCGGCCCGTGCGGGGTCCACTCGGATGGCGTGAACGTAACTGCCGTCCGGAATGCCTTGGGTGATGGACACCCAGGTCTTGCCGAAGTCATCGGTGCGGAACGCGTGCGGCCGGAAGTCGTCCAGGCGATGGCAGTCGACCGCGATGTACGCGGCACCCGCCTCGTGCGGGTCGGCCTCCACCATGTCGACCGTCCCCCAGGCCGGCATGTCCTTCGGCGTGACGTTCCGCCAGTGCGCCCCGCCGTCGCTGGTCAGCTGGATCAGGCCGTCATCGGTACCGGCCCAGATCAGTCCCTTCTGTACCGGCGACTCGACCACGGAGAAGATCGTGTCGTAGGTCTCGATGTCGGTGTTGTCCTTCGTGATCGGGCCGCCCGAGGAGAGCTGCTTCGACTTGTCGTTGCGGGTGAGGTCCGGCGAGATGGTCCGCCACGACTGCCCGAGGTCGGTCGACTCGAACAACACTTCATCCGCGTTGTAGAGCACGTTGGGATCGTGCGGCGAGAAGGCCAGCGGCTCGGTCCACTGCGAGCGGTGCTGCAGATCCTTGGGAGCCCAGCCCATCACCTGACGCGCCCACGGATTGATCGGGTCGATTTCCCCGGTCCGGGTATCGTAGCGATCGACGTTGCCGCCGTAGCCGTTGGCGATCACGATGTTGGGATTGCCCGGCTGCGGCACCACGTAGCCGCTCTCACCGCCGCCGACGGAATGCCAGTCCAGCTCCGTGATCGGGCCGCGCGTATCAGCGCTGGCGGTTTCCACGGTCGTGTTGTCCTGTTGCGCACCGTAGATGTGATAGGGAATCCGGTTGTCGACCGCGACATGATAGAACTGCGCCGTCGGCTGATTCATCTCCGACGTCCAGGTCGCGCCGCCATCGACGGAGACGTCGGCGCCGCCGTCGTTGCTGTTCACCAGCAAGTTGGTGTTGTTCGGATTGATCCACAGCGAGTGATTGTCACCGTGGAAGGTCGGCATCTTCTTGAAGGTCTTGCCGCCATCCTTGGATTTGTACGCGCCGGTGTTCATGATGTACACCTTGTTCGAGTCCTTCGGATCGGCGAAGACCGCGGTGTAGTACCAGGCGCGCTGGCGATAGAGATCGCTGCCGTTGATGAGCTTCCAGCTCGCGCCGCCGTCGTCGGTGCGATAGAGGCCGCCGTCCTTTGCCTCGATGAGCGCGTAGATGCGCTTGCTGTCCGGGGTCGGCGCCACACCGACCTTGCCCCATATTCCGGTGGGCAAGCCGTGTCCGGTCAGCTTCTGCCAGGTGCTGCCGCCATCGGTCGAGCGGTACAGGCCGCTGCCCGGACCGCCGCTCTCGAATATCCACGGGTGGCGAATCACCTGCCACATTCCCGCGTAAACGATGTTCGGGTTCGCCGGGTCATACTGGACGTCTATGCCGCCGGTCTTGTCGTTGACATAGAGCACGCGCTGCCACGTCTTCCCGCCGTCGCGCGTGCGATAAATGCCGCGCTCGCTGCTCGCGCCGAAGGGGTGCCCCAGCGCCGCGACCAGGACGGTATTGGGGTCGGTGGGATTGACGGCCAGGCGTCCGATCGCCTCTGAATCGCGCAGGCCGATGAATTGCCAGGTCTTTCCGGCGTCGGCGGACTTGTAGATTCCGTTGCCGGTCACGACGTTGCCGCGGATGTTCGCCTCACCGGTGCCGACGTAGACGATGTTCGGGTCGGACGGTGCGACCTCGACGGCGCCGACGGAAGGTGAAGCCTCGGGAAAGTGATCCCAGAGCGGCTTCCAGGCGGCGCCGGAGTCCGTGGTCTTCCACAGACCTCCCGATGCCGAGCCGAAATAAAAGACGTTCGGCTGCTGCGCCACCCCGCTGACGCCGTCCGCCCGGCCGCCGCGGAACGGACCGACCAGGCGGTATTTCATGCCCGCGAAGATTGAGTCATAGGGCGCATCCGGGCCTATCCGCGCGGGTGTGCTAGGCTGCGCCGCATTCACGCAGGGCAGCCCGAGCATGGCGGTGGCGAGCAGCGAAGCCGCCAAGGTGTTCGTCATGCGCATGTATTTCCTCCCGAATTCAAATTAGTGGACATTTCGGCCGGCGGCGTTGGAGCGAGCAGTGAGCAAAGGCGATGTACCCGATTCCCTCGATCAGAAAATTCTGCGCATCCTGGCTGCCCAGGGCAGGATCTCCTGGCGCGATCTCGCCCAGGCGATCGGGTTGTCGCTGACCCCGACTCTGCGGCGGGTGCGCCGCCTGGAGAACGCCGGTTACATCGTCGGTTACGCGGCCATGCTCAACGAGCGCCGCCTGGCGGGAACCATCGAGGCGCTGGTCTCGATCGCGCTCAACAAGCAGTCCGAGCCGGAGATCGCCAGCTTCGAGGCGCAGATCGCCAAGGTGAAGGAAGTCACCGACTGCTTCCAGATCACCGGCGAGTCCGACTATCTGGTGCGCGTGCTGGCACGGGACATGGAGCATTATCAAACCGTGGTGAGCCAGCTCACCCGCATTCGCGCCGTGTTCCGCATTCATTCCACCTTCGTGGTGAAATCCGTCATCCGCCGCTCCGCGCACGTCGTGCGTTGAGCGCCGCCCGGCGCGCTCACTTGAACTTCATCTGGAAGTTGACGCCGATCATCCTCGGCGTCACGCTCACCACCTGCACGTCGTTGACTCCGCCGGTCGAAGCGCCGCCCGACTTGCTGACGAAGCCCGTGACATTGAGCAGGTTGTTCACGAAGAGATAAACACCCCAACGATTGTCGGCGTTCTCCAGGCCGACGCGCAGCCCGGTGAGAGTGTAGGCCGGCAGCTCGTGCTGATAGGCGTTGACCCGCGCGAATTGCGTCCATGACGTGCCCATGTAGCTCGCATCCGCGTGAGTCAGAATCTGCAGGTTGTCGCTGATCGGTATGACGTAATCCGCGGACCCCTGTACGGTCACCTGCGGCGACATCGGCACGAAGTCACCATTTACGCCGGCACCGGAGATCACTATGCCCGCAGGCGCCGTCTCATTGCCCTGCAGCACCGCCTTGGTGAACGAACCCGACAGTTGCAGGGTGAGCCGATCGATCGGCAGCATCGTGCTCTCGAGCTCGACGCCGCGCACCTTGACATTGCCCGCATTGGTGATGAAGCCGAAGGCGCCGTTGTTGGCGGTGGCGGAGACCTGCAGATTGCTCCAGTCGATCTGGAAGACGTCCGCGTTCACGATCAAGGTGTGCCGCAGCCACTCTGACTTCAGCCCGGCCTCGTAATCCCACAGGCTATCTGATTTGTAGGGACCCAGCGCGGCGGGCAGACCGATCGACTCGTTCACGCCGCCCGGCCGGAAGCCCTGCGATGCGGAGGCGTAAGCCATGAGATCGGGGGTGAACTGGTAGCTGGCGTTGAATTTACGGACGAGGCCTGTCTGGGAAGAGCTCGCGGTAATGGGCGGCTGTGTGGAATTGCCCACGACAATGTTGCCCTTCTGGACTATCCCCGTGTCGGTCTTCTTGTAGTCGAAGTAACGCAGGCCGGCCGTCAGGGAGAGCTTGTCGGTCACATCGAAGGTCGCTTCCCCGAAGCCGGCGTACTGCTCGAGAACGTCGAGTACCGTACGCTGATACGTCGTGTCCGTGGGCGCCAGCGGCAAGCCCGTGGTCGAATCCGAGAGGTCGAGCTCGCTGTCGACGAAATTCGTGCGATAGGAGTGGAAGACGCCGAGCGTCCACTTGAGGCGATGCCGGTCGTTCGCCAGGCGAACCTCCTCGGTGGACTCGTGGGTGTACTGCGGCTGGTGTGCGGTGACGGGCGCCATCGAGTCGGCAAGAGCCCGGTAGCCCAGGAGTTGGGCAGGATCGCAGGCGCCTCCCTTGGGGATGCCGGCGTAGACCAGGCAGCCGGAGGTCTTCGGCGTCGCCGCCGCCGCGGCACCGGTGAAGTAGGGCGAATAGTCGAAGCTATACGAAAGTTCCCGATCCGAGTAGGAGCCGACGCCGGTCAGGGTTGCGAACCCCATGTCCCAGTTCAGCGTGCCGCTATAGAGCTCCAGCTTGTCGTTCACCGGAGTCCGCGTCTCGAGCATTTGATCGAATTTCGGGCCGCCGTTGACGTATGTCTGGTAATTCCACGCCGAGCTGTAGCCCTGCATGCTCTGGATCACCGCCAGACCGTCCAGGGTGATGCTGTTCGTCGGCTGGGCGCGCAGGAGCAGGCGGCCGCCGCGGCTGTTACTGTCATTGAAGTGATGCAGGCCGAGCGTGGTGTTGTCGAGCCAGCCGCCCTGGTGCCCGTAGAAGCCGACGACGCGCGCGCCCAGCAGACCGTCGACGAGCGGGATGTTTGCCTCGCCCTCCGTGTTGTACCCCATGCCACCCCCTTCCATGGAGTCCACCTGATCGGTGGTGGAGCCGCTGAAGGCGTGCAGGTCCGGCTTGTTGAAGATCAGCCGCACGGTTCCGGCCATGGAGCCGGCGCCGTACAGAGTGCCTTGTGGGCCGCGCAGCACTTCGACGCGCTGGACGTCGAACAGCTGGATGTCGGGAGTGCTGCCGCCGGCATCGCTGCTGACGCCAACCGACCCGGTTACGGGCGTTTCATCGTAATAGAGGCCGACGGTGGGCTCACCCGTCGCGTAGATGTTGCGGATGGTGAGTCGATCGGTGCCGTTGGAGCCCTGGGTGATGACCAGATCAGGAACCACCCGGGACAGCTGGGTGGAATCGGTGATGCCCTGGTTGCTCAACGATTGCGCATCGACCGCCGAAATCGCCAGCGGCGTTTGCTGAATGCTGGTGCTGCGTTTGAGCGCGGTGACGACGACTTCGGCGAGCTGGTTGCCCGGCAGGGCTGGCGCCGCCGTAGTATCGGCTGCGGCCGGCGGCCCGGATGAAGCACTACCGGCGGCCTGCGCCGATGCGGGGGCGGCCGCGAGGATGGCGAGCGGCGGTGTCAGCAGAATGGTGAAGAGAACTGGTTTTGCAGCTGATCGTCGGGCACCGGTAGCAGGAATCTTTGCCACGCTCGCGTCTCCCCGTTCACAAACACTGGCCAATTCGCGGCCCGTCTCCGTCCCGTTCTCCGTGTTGCGGTCGTGCAACGTCATCTGCGGAAGCAGGCTCCGCGCAGCGGCAGTCCGTTGTCTTTCTTATGAAACAGCTTCAGCAAACGAGCTTAGCATCTGCTTCTTGGTTTTTTTTTCTAATAAATACCTTCCGGTCGCGGGACAGTAGTGCAAATCTAGCGACGAGCCGTGCCGTCGCGTCGTTTTGCGCTATTCCATCCGCATGTCGATGCTGTCTCGTGGCCGCTGTCATTTCGCAGGTCCCGGCGCGGCGCACGAGGCGCGCACGCGCGAGCGGGTGTGCTCAGGCGTGCGCGGACTGGACATCCAGGAAATGCGGGAGGGACTGGCACGCAGCGGGCTCGTCTCCCACGAGCCGCCATCCGAGGAGTGATGCGCGGGGTCCGGCTGTGCCGCGGGCTCGCAGCCAGGCTCAATCGTGGCTGTGCAGGGAGCCCCGCTGAGAATATCCGGCCATCAGCGCCTCGATCGAGCTCGCGAGCGGATCCTCGCACTACTTCAGCCTTTCGATAAAACGCGGCAACGGCGGTAAGCTCGATGACGCCGTCTGGACTTACGAAGAGCCCTTCGACGAGCACCAGTCCTTGAAGGACAGGCTCGCGTTCTACGATGATAAATACCGCAACATCCACGTGCAGCTGCTGTGATCGCGGCGATGGCTTGCCCGAGACGAGACTCGGAATCCATGCAGCCGGATGCCCCGCGCGTCGCGTTGCTCGTTCGGTGGGCACGCTCATCCCAGCTCAACCATTGTTCGTGATTTCGCGAGAATGATACGTGCCCACGCTTGACAGATCAGGCCATATCAGAACTTGACGTTGACACTAGCGAAGATTATCCGGCCCAGCGAATCGTAACTCGTATAGAAGTTCCCGTTCGCTCCGCCAAAGTGGTTATAGATCGCCGAATCGCTGCTAATCGGCGGATCTTTGTCGAAAATGTTATTGACGCCGACGTGAAACATATAATGATTCCACAGTCGCCACGCCACCGACATATCAAGGTAGCTATACGCGGGAATCACCGCATCATACGCGTCGTAACTGCCGCTGTTGAGCGCCGGCTGCCGGCTATTGAGGTCGACTTTGACTGCGGACAGGTAGCGCCAGTTGAGCGACACAGCGACATCCCACGGCATATTCCATGTCAGGCGGGCATTGTGGCGCCATGTGAAATTGGGTCCCGGATCGCCGCCCGCGCTGCAGATCACGCCATACAGGCCCGCGCAGTCGTAGGACACTACCGTGGAGACGGACTGTTCGAGCAGGTAGCCGCCGCTCAGATTGAAGGCCAGCGAGCCCCAGCCCGCGGGCAGCGGCCTGAGGTAATTCAGGTCGAGATCGACGCCTCGATTATGCAGTTCGCCGAAATTGGTGTTGGTTTCGACGGCATACCCGGTCGTGCCGAAGAGCTGTCCGATGGCGGGGCCGCGATGAATCAAGCTGCACAGGCTGTCATTGCCGTGCAGCAGACAGCCGTCGACGATCGCGGCACCCGATAGGTTGGTGACATAGTTCTTGATCTTCACATCCCAATAGTCGACGGACGCATTGAATCCGCGCAGGAAGGTCGGCGTGAAGATCAGGCCGAAAGTCAAGGTGTCGGCCACTTCCGGTTTGAGGTCGGGATTGCCGCCCACAAGGGCACTGCAATTGCTCCCAGGGCAGTCCGGAATCTTGCCGTATTGCGCGGCCGTGACGCCGGTCTTGGCGCAAGTCGCCAAGCTCGCCACCGGCGTGGCGCCGGAGCAGGGGTCGCTGTAGCCGGTGTCTGAGTTCAGCGAAGTAGGGAGGAACAATTCGTAGAGATTCGGTGCCCGCGCGGCCCGGTTATAGCTGCCACGGAAACGGATATCGCGAGTCGGCGAGTAGTCCGCCGCGATCTTGAACGTGTTGGTCGACACGCCGTTGCCGGTGCCGCTGATGGCGTAATCAGAGTGCCGTCCCGCGAGATCCAGGTCGATGGCCTTGACGAGCGGCTTGCCCTCGATGATCGGCATGCGCAACTCGAGATACTCTTCCTTCACGGACTCCCCGCCCGCAACCGGTGGAAAGAACGTGCCCTCACCGATCAGATCATTGATCTGCATCTCATAGTCGGGCACGAAGTTCAATTGATCATGACGGTAGGAGACGCCGAACGCGGCCGCCACCGGATCCTCGGCCCAGGGGCTCTTTCCGCCCCACGCACCGAAGTCGCCCGATACATTGCCGTCGACGGTGCTCTCGATCGAGCTGCCGGTCTTCAATCCTGGCGTCGAGAGGTAGTTGAACATCGCGGGGGTTATCCCGCCGTACTGAAAGATATTGAGGGGCACACAGCCCGGATTCCCCGGAGCCGTGCAGCCGTTGATGGCGTTCTGCACTTTCGAGAAAGAAACGTCGTTGCGGTAATCCTCGGAAAACAACGAGTCCCAGTAGGTACCCGAGACATCGTAGGTCCAGGAGGAGTTGATGGCGCCGCGCGCTCCGATGACCGCACGATAATCGGAATGTTCCAGATTATCCAGCCGCGGATATCCCGACATCCGCAGGCCCGGCATCAAAATGGTCGCTACATTGGGCTGACCGTTCGGTTGATAGACCGGCAGCGAGTTGCCAGCGGCGTCCTGGCAGATCGCAGGCTCTTCCGTCGCCGAGAGAAATTGGTTGTTACAGGGAATCTGCAGGAAACCGGTAGGCCCCGCCCCGCTTGCCAACCCGCTGGGGGCGATTTGGGCCGTCGTCTTGTCTTGCATGAACATGGCTTCCGCATACACGTCGATCGCAGGACTTATCTGCTGATGACCGATCGCGCCGAGCGACGCTCGCTTATCTTCACGCTGCAGGTAGAGGCTCTGGGCGTTGCTGTACTTCAGGTTCTTCGTAAAGGGCACGAAGGTCGCGGAGCCATTGGGATTGAGGGCCAGGTTCAGCCCGCTGTTGGTATGAAAGTTGCCGTAAATGCCGTTCGAGGACCCATTGCAGAACAGCCCGGTTTCCGCTTTGTTCAGCGAAGTGGTGCAGCCCTGGAAATCGCGTGTTCCGGTCAATATGGGCGAGGTGCTGCGGTATTCGACATACATTGTGACATTGCCGCGATTGTCGGCGGTGTTGGTGCCCGCCACCAGCGTGGAGTCGCCGGTGAAGCCGGCGAATTGATCGCCGGGGATCGTTATCGGAGTCGGATAGGTGGCGGCTTTCAGTACCGGGTCCAGCGTACCACTCTGCGTGTGCTGGTCATCGTTGAAGGTCTCGGTGATCTGAACGCCGTCGAAATTGCGGAGCAGATGAAAGTTGACGACACCGGCGATGGCGTCCGAGCCGTAAACCGCCGAGGCGCCGCCGGTCAGAACGTCCACGCTGCTGAGCAGGGCCGCCGGAATGAAGTTGACGTCGGCCGCGGCACCCTGGGCGCCCTGGGGATCGCCAGGGCCCAAGCGACGGCCGTCGATCAGCACCAGCGTGCGCGTCGGACCCAGGCCGCGCAAATTCAGGTTGGCGACACCGGTCGCGTTTGCCGACGCGGTGTTACTCTGGCCCGTATGGAATTGCGGTAGCTCGTCCAGCACATTTTCAATATTGGTGGCACCCTGATCCTTGATCGCGACGCTCGACACCACGGTGACAGGACTCTCGGCGACCAGGTTCGGCCCCCTGATGAGGGTTCCGGTGACGACTACCTCCTGAAGGCTCGCGGGTCTCTCCGCCGGGGCATCGGCGGCCCAAACCGACGCGGGACAAGTTGCGATGAGCGCGCCAACACCGATCGACGCTATCGAGAAGTGCTTGAGCATGGTGATTCTCCCCCGATCGTCGGCTATTGTTCTATCTCGGCCTAACTCACGCGCGACACATCGTCGCTCCCCGGTGTGTTCACCCCGGTCGCGAATTCCGTATTGCTAATCGAGCGGCTCGACTTTGATGATCGAAGCGCCGTGATTGTTGCCGATCCAGAGGACCGACGGCTTGTGGGTGTCGTCGACGAAGACCCGCCGGATATTGGTCGAGCGGGGCAGCGGGTATTCGGTGTATTGGCCCGTGGCGATGTCGAGCCGCGACACCCGATCGGTCGTCATGCCGCCGGTCCATGCATGCCCATAGCGGTCCGCGGCGGCGTCATAGGGCGCGCTCCACGGCGTCGGCACTCTCCACTCTTTCATGGTTCCGCTCTTCGGATCGAGCATGCCGATCGCATCGCCGAAATATTCGCCGAACCACAGCCGGCCTACCGCATCGAAGTACCCACGCCGCGGATGGGAATTGGGGGTGGGAGTCGGGTAGACTGTCAGGACCTTGGTCCTGGCATCGATCCTGCCGATATCGCCGGCCGAGAAGTTGAGCAAATAGACATCATTCTGCGCGTCAGCGCTCAGGCCATAGATGCCCATCTTCTTGCCGGTCGCAGGCTCCCTGGTGGTACCGAGATTCTCCCACTTGCCCGTGGCGGGATCGAGGCGATAGATCTTGCTGCCGTGGGAATTCTTGACCCACACCTTGCCGTCGGCATCGGTGCCGGCGACCGTGAGGAACCCGAACTGAGCGCCTTCACTGTCCCATTCCGCGGGAATTTGCCACGTGCGGAATTGACCGGTCTTGTGATCGAGCCTGGCAATCTCGGCCTGATACTGCATTGCGACCCACGGATTGTCGTGACTATCGACTTCGAGGTCGAGCGAGCCGACCGGGAATCCCTTCTTGCTCTTGTTGTCCGGTACCGGATACAGCGTCACCTTGCCCGTGGTCGGATCCAGCTTGCCCAAAAGCATCTGACCGAAATCGGAGAACCAGACGTTTCCTCGGTGATCGAGCACGACATCGTGCGGCTCGATCAGCGCGTCCGGCAGGGCGTATTCGGTGACGACCACACGGGTGGATTTGCCGGTCAGGCGGGGCAGCGTCCGCAGCGGCCACGGCCAGTTCGATCGCCCGCTCAGATTGATGCTGGCCAGCCAGGCCGTTATCTTCGGCATGTCCGCGCCGTGCGAGACATTACGCGTGAAATCGCCATGGAGGCGCTGGGGGTGGGTCGGCATGCTGCCGGGGTAATACCCGCTCATCCGCTGGATGACCTGGGCGAATTCGGCGGCGTTGTAGGTCGACTTCACGATCCGCTCGAGCGTATGGCAGGTGATGCAGTTGAGCAGGAACCGCTTCTGTTGCTTGGTCCCGGGCATGCTGAGCAGCCATTCGGCATTGCTGAGCTCGGCCGACAGGTTCTTCGTCTCTCGGAGCACGAGGTCGACGTTCGCCCTATGGCCTGCGGCAACCTGCGCGCTCGGAGCGCCTTCCAGGTCGTAGCCGACCGCCCGCACCTGGAGCGTGTAATATCCCGGCTCGAGCTTGCCCGCCGGGAAGGCGAAACGTCCCGTGGCGTCACTCACCACACTGACGGTGATCGTCGAGCCGCGCTCGCGGGCGCTGACCACCACCCCTTGCATCGCCCCCTCTTCGGCCGAGGACACCTCGCCGGTGAGCGCGGTTGCAGCCGGAGCCGCTGCCGCGGTTCGAGCGATCGCGCCCTGCGCGAGAACCATTGCAATTGCGACCACCGCGGGCCGCCATGATCCTGAAAGGCCGCCTCGGCGCGCCGAGCTGGGTTGCAATCCTGGGCTGCGCGTTTGTCTCATAGTTTGTTCCCGTTTGAATGCGGTACCGGCTGTGTTGCGGCAGTCGGGCGTCGCTCGTCCCGCGGACTGCTCGACCCCTGGAGAGTTCATCGGCATCTTGCCTAGAACCTGGCGCTGAGACTGGCAAAGAGTATCCGCCCCAGCGAGTCGTAGGTGCCGGTGTAAACGTTGCCGTTCGCACCGCCGTTGACTCCATAGATCGCCAAATCGCTGTTGATCGGAGGATCCTTGTCGAATATGTTGTTGACGCCGACGCGAAACATATAGTTATTCAAGACTCGCCATGCCAGCGAGAGATCAAGATAGCTATACGCCGGGATCACCGCATCGTAGGCGTCGTAACTGCCGCCGTTGAGCGCCGGCTGCGAGCTATTGAAATCGAGTTTGACCGCGGACAAATAGCGCCAGTTGAGCGACACCGCGAGATCCCAGGGCGTGTCCCACGTCAGACGGGCGTTGTGGCGCCAGCGAAAATTCAAGCCTGGATCGTCGCCCGAGCTGCAGATCGGGCCGTAAAGGCCAACGCAATCGTAGGACACCACGGTGGCCACGGACTGCTCTATCAGATAGCTGCCGGTCAGATTGAGGGTAAGCGCGCCCCAGCGGGCGAGGGACTGACGAAAATTCACGTCGGCATCGACGCCGCGATTGTGCAATTCGCCGAAATTTGTGTTTGTCTCCACGGCATACCCGGTGGTGCCGAAGAGCTGCCCGATCCCGGGGCCGCGATGGATCAAGCTGCACAGGCCGTCATTGCCGTGCAGTAGACAGCCGTCGACGATCTCGGCACCCGACAGGGTGGTCACGTAGTTCTTGACCTTCACGTCCCAATAATCGACTGACGCGTTGAAGCCGAGGAGGAACGCGGGCGTGAAGTTCAGGCCAAAGGAAAGGGTGTCGGCCACCTCCGGTTTGAGGTCTGGATTGCCGCCCAACAGGGCACCGCAGTTGTTGGCCGGGCAATCCGGAATCGTCCCATACTGCGCAGCCGTGACGCCGGTCTTGCCGCAGGTCGCGAGACTCGCCACCGGTGCGGCGCCGGAACACGGATCGCTGTAGCCGGTGTCGGACGTGAGCTGGGTCGGCAGAAACAATTCATACAGATTCGGCGCCCGTGCGGCGCGATTGAAGCTGCCGCGGAAGCGGATATCACCGGTCGGCGAATAGTCCGCCGCGATTTCGAACGTGTTGGTAGAGACGCCATTGCTGACTCCGTCGATTCTGTAATCAGAATGACGACCGGCGATATGCAGATTCATGGCTTTGACGAGCGGCTTGCGCTCGATCACGGGCACAAGCAGCTCGAAATACTCGTCCCTCACGGACTCGGCGCCCGCGACCGGCGGGAAGAACGTGCCTTGACCGATGAGATCATTGATCTGCATCTCGTAGTCGGGCAGAAAGCTCAATTGATCGTGGCGGTAGGAGACGCCGAACGCGGCGGCCACCGGATTCCCGGCCCAGGGGCTCTTGCCGCCCCACGCGCCGAAGTCACCGGATACATTGCCGTCGACGGTGCTCTCGATCGAGCTGCCGGTCTTTTCACCGGGGGTCGAGATGTAGTTGAACATCGCCGGCGTCACCCCGCCGTACTGAAAGATGTTCAGCGGCACGCAACCGGGATTGCCCGGAGCCGTGCATCCGTTGATGGCGTTCTGCACCTTCGAGAAGGAGACGTCGTTGAGATAATGCTCAGAGAAGAGCGAATCCCAATACGTAGCGGAAACATCGTAGGTCCAGGAGGAGCTGATGTCGCCGCGCGCTCCGATGACAGCGCGATAATCGCTATGCTCCATGTCATCCGAGCGCGGATGTCCGGCGATTCGCAAGCCCGGTGTCAAAATGGTGGCCACATTGGGCTGACCGTTGGCCTGGTAGCGGGGCAGGGGGTTGCCGGCTGCGTCCTGGCAGATATAGGGCTCCTCGGCATCCGAAAGGAACTGATTGTTGCAGGGAACCTGCAAGAAGCCGGTCGGACCTCCGCCACCGCCCAACCCGCCGGGGGAGGTTTGGGCCGCGGTCTTGTCTTGCATGAACATGGCTTCCGCGTACACGTCAATCGCAGGATTGATCTGCCGATGACCGATGGCACCCAGCGAGGCACGTTGATCTTCACGCTGCAAGTAGAGGGTCGGAGTGTTGCTGAATTTCAGGTTCTTGGTGAAGGGAATGAAGGTAGCCGACCCGTCGAGGTTGAGGGCCAGGGTCTCGCCGCTATTGGTCTGAAAATTGCCGTAGAGACCGTCAGAGGAGCCGTTGCAGAACAGCCCCGTTTGCGCATCGTTAAGGGAGGCGGCGCACCCCTGGAAATCACGTGACCCGTCCAGTACCGGCGCCGTGGTGCGATATTCAACGTACATGGTAACGTTGCCGCGATCATCGGCGGTATTGCTACCCACCACCAACGTCGAGTCGCTGACGAACCCGTCCAACTGATCGCCGGGAATGGCCACGGGAATCGGATACTTGGCGGCTTTCAGCACCGGATCGAGCGTACCGCTCTGCGTGTGCTGGGCCTCATTCACAGTCTCGGTGATCTGAACGCCGTCGAAATCCCGGATCAGATGAAAGTTGACGACGCCGGCGATGGCGTCCGAGCCGTAAACCGCCGACGCACCGCCGGTAAGAACGTCCACGCCGCTCACCAGGGCCGCCGGAATGAAGTTGACGTCGGCCGCAGCGCCCTGCGCTCCCTGGGGATCGCCGGGACCCAAGCGACGGCCATCGATCAACACCAGCGTCCGCGTCGGACCCAGGCCGCGCAAATTCAGGTTGGCGACACCGGTCGAGTTGTTCGACGTGGTGTTGCCCTGGCCCGCATGAAATTGCGGCAGCTCGTCCAGCACGTTTTCAATATTGGTGGCACCCTGATCCTTGATCGCGGCGGCCGATACCACGGTGACGGGACTCTCGGCGGTCAGGTTCGGCGCCCTGAGGCGGGTGCCGGTGATCCGGACCTCTTCGAGACTCGCGGGCCGATCGGGCGGGTTGTCCTGACCGTTGTTTTCTGAGGGAGAAGCCCCTTGCCCTATCGTCCCAGAGCCTCCAGCCGCACCAACATCCACCTGAGCCATTCCAAACGGGCTCAGGAAGGACCTCCCAGCCTTCACCTTCCCGTCACGCGCATCCGGCGTCTGAGTTGTCTTGTGCCCCGCCCGCCGTATCGGACCGAGCGTCACCATTTGCCGGCCAAGATAGCTGTAGGTTAGTCCCGTTCCCCGCAACAGCTGTACTAGCGCGTCTTGGGTCGTCAGAATCCCGTAAGCTCCCCGGGTCCTGATCCCCTGTACCAGTTCGGCGCGGTACACTATTTGAAAGTTCCGGGCTTTCGCCAGCGTCTGCAGGGCGAGGCGCAGATCTTCCGCCGGAATGTCGATCCGCAGCGAATTCACCGCGCCTGCGTTGTCAGCGAGCGTAGAGCCGCCGGCCAAAAGGCATAAGATCATTACCGATACCGCGCGACGCATTACCCCTCCCCCACTGCATCCGAGGCGCTCATCCCGCCTTGGGTAGCGGGTCATACCCGGAAAGGGCGGCTTCGAGGGAAAAGTGAATACCCCGATCGGCGACTATCTTGCGGAGATCAGAATCTGCGCTCCCGAAGTGCTCACCTTGACATCCGGCTGCGCTCGGAGAAAGCGGATCAACACGGAAGGATCGCTGGATGAGAAAAAGGCGTTAATTCTCAGTTGACTCAGCTGCGGGTCATTGATGACGAGCTGGCGGACGTTATACCGATTGAACTCGTCCACCACTTCCGCAAGAGGGGCGTCATCAAAGACGAAGCGGCGGTGAGTCCAGGCGATGGCGCTCGCGACATTGGCGAGCACTGTCTCCTTCAGGCGCCTTGACGTAACGGTGAGCTGCTCACCAGCGCTGACGAAGATCGCCTGCACGTTCGGCGATAACCCCTTCAGCAGGTCCGCCGAGTCTTCTCCATGAGATGGGATGGCGTCGCGATTCGCCGCGATCCCGCTCGCCAGCGCCGATTTCGGACCGAAAACCGCCACCCGTCCCTCGACGACGGTCACGATGGTGCCCGCGTGAGACTCGTTGATGTCGAACTGGGTCCCGACCACCTGCACCTGCGTCCTTCCTGCACGGACAATGAATGGCCTTGCCGCGTTCTTGACCACGTGGAAGAGCGCCTGGCCTCGAACAAGATCCACGTCGCGATCGTACTTGATGAAGTGGACACGAATCTCCGAGCGTGCGTTGAGCTGGACGGTCGAGCCATCGGAGAGCGTGATCGAGCGCTGTTGTCCGATGCCGGTCGAATAGCTCGGCTCCCGGGTCGCCCAGAGCAGTGCTCCCGCAGAGAGGCACAGTGCAGCGACCGAGGCGGCAATTCGAAGCCGCGGTCGCGGTGCCCTCCCGGTCTTCGACCCCGAGCCGTCCCGGGTCGGCCTTTTCGTCTCGACTACCGGCGAGTCCACGGACGAGAACGGCGCCCGGACGGCGATGGGAACGACGACCTCATCGCAGCGGGCGCTTTCGATGAGCTTCGCTGCCGGCACGCCGGAGCGATCATCCAGGCTCCCGGAATCTTCCCAGATAGCTGACATTTCGAAAAAGGCTCGCACGTGTTCCGGCGATGCCCGCAACCACGCGTCGAAGTCTCTTCGGCCGGCTTTCTCGAGAATTCGGGCACGCTCGCGGACCAGCCAGTCCGCAGCCTGTTCGTAGATCTGCGTGTTGAACCTGTCAGATTCCCGTCCCTTCAGCATTGCCTCATTCTCCCGTTCCCAGTCGTTGGCGACAGTGCAGGAGCGCCCGGCCGAGGTACTTCGCCGCCATCGCGCGCGAGATCCCGAGTTGTGCTCCGATCTCCTCGAGCGAGTACCCGTCTCGCCGGTGGAGCAGGAGCACCGCGCGGGCCTTGGGCGAGAGCTGGGCCATCGCGGCCTGAAGCGCCTCGAGCCGCTGGCGGATCTCAGCCCGACCGGCCGGATCACCCTCGGGAGCGGCCTCCATTTCATCGATCAGGGCCGTGATTTCGACAGCTTCGGGTATCGCCGACTGCCGCAGCTTGTGCTGATGGAGTACGTGAAATGCGATGGTGTAGAGATAAGCCTCAGGGCTTCGGATCGTCTCATGATGGTTGATCCGCAGCAGACGTAAAAACACCTCCTGCACCAAGTCCGCAACGTCTGCCGCTCCGTAGCGCAATCTCGAGGCAAGAAATCTCCTCAGCCGCGCCCCGTGCTGCTTCTCGATATCCGCTACGAACGCCTGCTTACGGTTCAGGCTCACGCTCGCTGCCTGGAGACACGCACTCATCTACAGTTAAAGAGCGCCCGGCTCCGAAAAGTGTATACCCATGTCTACCTACGCGCGGCGGATCGATTCAGGACTGCTCCCGGCACTACCGGGGAGTGCGCCCGGACTGGGTGCCATCGGCCAACTTGTTACAACTTACTGCAATTCGGCTGACTCCAAAGTACCGGCGGGCGAGAGCGCGCATGGACATCCGTGGTGTCTCCACTAAATTCACGACGTGCATCGTTCACGGCTGAAACAGTTGCTCGATCTATTTGCATCTTTGCAATGATGCCGCGCAACTCTGTCGCGCGGGCGCGGTTGGCGGCTGCATGAGGCGGAGAAAGGCGATTGCACTCCGGCTCAAGCGGGCGTAAGGTGCCAAAAGGACCGATAACTCGAAGAAGATTCCCCGAGATGGAGGATCCCGCATGCGATTGTCATGTTTGCTCGCAGCTCCCACACTGTTTTTCCTTCTCATCTCTCCGGGCAGCGCCGCAGAGCTGAAGCCGGTCGCGACGATTGCCGTCCCAGGCGTGCCCGTGGATGCCTTCGGTGCCATATTCGTGGACGCGACGATCCATCGCGCATTCCTGACCGATCGCAGCAACAAAGCAATTGACATCATCGACACGCAAGCAGACAGATTCCTTTCGCGGGTGACCGGATTCGTGGGCGTCACCGGCAGCGGAAGCACGTCGGGCCCACAGGGGGTCGTCACCACCGATGAGGGGACGCGGGTCTGGGCGAGCGACGGCGACAGCACGGTCAAGGTCATCGATCTCGCCGCCGGCAAGATCGTCGATTCGATCTCCACCGGGGGAAAACACCGCGTCGGGGAACTCGCTTATGACGCACGTGACAAGGTCGTGCTGGCGACGAATCCGAGCGACAAGCCGCAATTCGTGACTTTGATCTCGACCAGGCCGGACCACCGCATCATCGCAAAGATCATCCTCGCCGAGGCGACCGAAGGACTCGAGCGGCCGGCCTATTCGCCGCGAGCGCGACTGTTCTATGTACCGGTTCCGTCCCTCGACGCGGCGCGAACGGCCGGGGGATTGGCGGTGATCGACCCCCGCCATGGAAAGCTCATCACCATCCTGCGCACCCGTCACTGCAATCCACACAGCATCGCGATCCTATCTGACGGTCGTGCATTCATCCGCTGCAATTACGGCTCGTCGGATTCGGCGGGCAACAAGGGCAAATTGGCTGCGGTCGATTTGACCACTGGCAGGATCGTCGCGGCCGCCGCGGGTCTCGGCGGCGATGGCCAGACGACGGCCGATCGCGTCGATGGCCGATATTATTTGTATGCGGCGGCCAATAGGAATCCCGGCGGCCCGGTCCTAAGAGTGATTGACGCTCACACCCTCGGAGCGGTGCAGACGGTCGCAACCTGGGCCGGATCTCATTCGGTCGGCGTCAGCGGCGACACCCATCGTGTTTACCTGCCCACGGTCGCGAAAGCCGGTCCGTGTGGCGGGTGCATCGAAGTTTACGCTCCAGCACAATGACCATGACGCTCCTTCCGAGAGCCCGTTACCTATGCGACAGAGCGGCACCTACATCGCGCCATGACGGCCTGGTCGGTGGCAAGGGCGTCGACATCCGTCAATCGTGGCTGTGCGGCGAGCTTTGCCGAGCGTATCCGGCCATCAGCGCTTCGATCGAGCTGGCCAGCGGATCCTCCCGCAGATCGAGCCGGCCTGCGAGGAAGCCCGCCAGGCGCGCAAGCACGATCGACTGGGATGCGAGCATGCGATAGCGGTCAGGTGCATCTGCAAGTCGGCTATCCCTGATACAGGCGTTCAGGATGTCGCCGAAAAGTCCGTCCATGTATCGGTGCAGCGACGCATCGGAGACACGGCCGCTGGGCTCGCTCCCCTCAGCATCGAAGCATCTGCGCGAGCCGCCGCGATGGTCGATTGCCTCGTGGATGGCCTCATGAGCCGCCTGAGCAAAAGCGGCGTAAAGTCGTTCGGACTCGGTATCCTGTTCCTCTAAGTCACCGCACATGATGCACCTCGGCGTTGCACGCGCCCCGACATCGCAGGCAAATGCCGCGGCCGGGCCTCAGTAATCGCAGTTCTCCAGCTGCTCGAACCAGTCGAATCCCATGGCCTTGACGATGCGGCTGTTCATCACCACGATCCGTGCCTCGCCCTGCCCTGAATTGAAGTGCTGATGGGCACAGTACGGCGGGATGTAGACGAAATCGCCGACCGCCCACTCGAACTTCTTCGGCTCCGTCTCCCACTCGAACTCGATGGTCTCTTTACAATCGAATTTGACGTCCCAGTGCAGGTCATATCCGCTACCCTCGACCACGTAGAACACTTCCTCGCTCAAGTGGCGGTGCTTGCCGCTTCGCTTTCCCGCCGGGATGAAGTGCATGTAGATGTCTAGGCACATCTCCTTGGTGTTCATCTTCTCGTGGATGATGTGCTTGAGCAGCCCATCCGGTGAGCGCTCCACCGGCATCTGCGCCGACTTAACGACGTTGAGATAACCGTCGTACTCCTTGCGGAACCGCTCCGATTGCTCGAGCGCCTCGCGATAAAAATCCACATGCTCGACCTCGGCGTGGGCGCGGGCGCGCTCCTTGGGGTCTATGATCCGCTCGATACCCATGGTGGTCTCCCGATCGTTCGAAGGTGGTTGGATGCTCAAAGCTCCGGCGGCGGAAGATAGTCCTCGTGGCCCGGCGACGGCTCCTTCGGCGGGTAGACAACGACCTTCTGGAAAATCATGTGCATGAAGAGGAACAGCGGCTTCGCCTTCATGATCAGAATGATGCACTCATCGTCCTTGTCGTCGCTGAAGTGCTGGTGAACGCAGCCGTTCTCGACGATCAGCGCATCACCCGCTTCCCAGTCGTGCCGCTTCTCGTCGTGCACGTCGTGTCCTTTTCCCTTCAGGACATAGAACACGGCACTGTTCATGTGCCCGTGTTTCTGACCATAGCCGCCGGGCGCGTAGGCGTCGATGTGGCACTCGATCGACTGTGCCACCTTGACCGACTGCGGATTGATGATCTTCTTGCCGAAATTCTGCGGGCCGCCTTTCCACTTCCAGTCCTTGGTGTGATACACGCGCGGCTGGCTGAAAAGCTCCTCCTTCAGCTGTCCGTAGGTGCCTTCGAGCGCGCGGACGAAGACGCGCTTCTTCGTCCATCGCTCCCACTCGGCGCCGCCGGAAGCGGATCGCTCTTCATTTGACATGACAGACCTCCTCAGCTTTCGAACACATACTCAAGTCCCGGTACCGACCGCCTGCCGCAGCAGCCGCAGGCTGCTCGGGGGCAGCTGCAGAGCCTGCTCGATCACTTCCTGCACCTGCCGTCCGCCCATCGGCTCGACCGGCGCATCCATCTTGCGCGCCTGCGCCTGGAAGCGGGGATCGGCAAGCGCCTCCAGATAAACGCGCCGCAGCAGCTCGAGGCGATCGGCGGGGATCCCGGGCGGCCCTGCAGTCAGACGCGAGACCTCGGATTCGGCGGCGATCAGCGAGAGCAACTTCCGCGCCTCGGGCGTGGCGGCCAATGGCATGGCGTGCGGAATGCGGCCGCCGCGCGGGCCGCCGAATTGCAGCAGGTACGAGCCCGCACCCTGCTGCACGAACTGCGCGTACGAGGACTCCGAGCCGATGGTGCCCTCCGTCTCGCCGCGCAGCATGCTCATGGTACCCTCGCTGCCGCCATAGCCCGGGATGAGACGCACGTTGAGATGGATCGCGACGGCGGCGAGCCGCGTGTCGAGATATCCCGCCGAGCCCATGCCGGCGGCGAACAGAATGGTGGGCGGCTTGGAGGGATCGAGCAGTTGCCGCACGTCGCTGATGCCCGACTTCCTGCTCATCACCAGCACACGTGGATCCGAAGCGGCTTTGCCGATCCAGCTCATCTTGGTGAGATCGAAGCGCACACCGGGGGCCTGCAGCAGCTGCATGTAGATGAGCCCGGTGTTGAACGTGCCGATGGTGAGACCGTCGGGCTTGGCGGCATAGATCGTGTCGGCGCCGATCACGTGGCCCGCGCCGGGCAGATTTCTCACGATGATCTTGGTGCCCGGCAGGTACTTGGCCATGTAGCGCACGACCAACCGTCCGTAAGTGTCGTAACCGCCGCCCGGTGACGTCGCGACGATGTACGTGATCGTCTTGCCGCGAAAGAAGGCCTGCGCGGAGGTCTGACTCCCTTCCGCGGCCACTGTTGTGTTTGCCGTATCGGTCGCGGACGTGAGCGCGCTGTCGATCCGCGCCGTCAGCAAACCCTCGAACAGCGGCACCCCCATGCCGACCTGAAACACGCCATAGAGGAACGCCACCACCGACAATGACAGCAGCAGGCTCAGCCACCAGGGCTCGCGCGAGCGGAAGTAAAGATAGGCGAAGAGCACGACCGGCGCGGCCACGATGAATCCCAGCGCGACCACCCCAAGCACGAACGCCCAGACCCAAAGATAAATTGGCACATCCTTGCCGAGATCGATGGCGTCCTCGCCTCCCGCGCGGCTCGCGCGCAGCTCGACGATGAGCTGCAGCAGACTGAGGAGCGCGCCGAAACCGCCGACCACGAGAGGCATCTCCGCGGCAGCCGGCGGATAGTCGACCGCGGCAACGATTGCGGCGCTGGCGAAGACGACCAGGAACGTCAGCGACAATGCGACGGTACTGGTCAGGCGCATACGTCCCGGTGGGGCTTGCGCGTTGCGAGGCTCCGACGCTGCGCCCATCAGCTCACTCCGCTGCCGCTCGAGGGGCTGCCGGTGATCCCGCCGCGCCGATCGCTGGCGCTCAGGCGGTAGGATCTGCTCAGATTGAACGCCAGCGACAGCGCGACGATAACCATCATCACGATCGACGTGGTCTGCAGCAGGAATTGCACGCCGTAGAGCGCCATCGCCTTGTGGAAGGAGACCTCCGCGGTCGGACCGAGCACGAGTCCGATGATGAAGCACGGCCGCGGCCAGCGATTGCGGCGCATCACGTAGCCGATGGCGCCCATGCCGGCGAAGACCAGCAGACTCTGCCAGTGATCATTGGCGAGGTAAGTTCCGAGCATCGCGAACACCAGCACGATCGGCACCAGCACGTCGGTGCGGACCTGGGTGATGGCGCTCATGTGCCTGCTGATGAACACCAGGACCGTCGTGCAGAGGAGATTCGAGAGCGCGATCGCCCAGATGAGGGACCACACCAGTGGCAGGTGCTTCACGACGATCATCGGCCCCGGCTGTATGCCGAGCATGATCAGCGCACCGAGCATGATGGCCATGCCCGAGCCGGCCGGGACGCCGAAGAACAGCGTCGGCAGCAGGCCGCCGCCCTCCTTGGCATTCATGCCGGTCGACGGCGCGATCACGCCCTCGATCGCACCCTTGCCGAAATCCTTGCGGTCGCCGTACCGCGATGCGGCAAAGCCGTAGCACATCCAACCGGCGGCCTCGCCCCCGAGGCCTGGGATCATGCCGATGAAGGTGCCCATGACCGCCGTGGTGACGGTGAGGACCCAATGCCGCAGGTTTTCGACGACGCCGCTCCAGACCTCGGCAAAGGTGTATTTGACGACGGGAGCCGGCACCGGGGCCGCGCCGCGCGAGCGCCTGCCGAGCTGCAACATCTCCGGCAGGGCATAGAGCGCGAGGACACCGCTGATGACGTCGAAGCCGTCCCACAGGAAAAGTTGGTGGAACGTATAGCGTTGCACGCCGGTCACCGGATCGAGACCGATCATGCCCACCAGCCAGCCGAACAAGCCGACGATCAGGCCCTGCACGAGCATGTCGCCGGACACCGCCGAGACCAGAGTGATGCCGATGATGGCGAGCCAGAAGAAATCGACGGGCCCGAAGGAGAGCACGAATGGCTGGATCACCGGCAGGATGAGCGCCAGACACACGACCCCGATCATGCCGCCGATCCCGGCCGCGCCGAGCGAGGCGCCGAGCGCTCGACCCGCCTGACCGTTTCGCGCCATGGGATAGCCGTCGACGAGCAGCGGCGCCTCCGGACCGTTGGTCGGGACTCCGAGCAGGATGCTCGGCACCACCCCGCCCGTGTGTACGATCGAATGCATCGAGAGCAGAAACACGGCGCCGGCCAGCGGATTCATGCCGTACACGAACGGAATCAACAGCACGATGCCGAGCTTGCCGCCGAGCCCGGGTACGCAGCCGAAGAAAATTCCGAGCGGCACCGCCAACAACATCAAGCCGAGCAGCTTCGGCGTGACAATGAGGTGCACGAGGGTCGCGAGAATGAGGTGCGGGTCCACTTGGAGCTCTGAACCGTCAATACATCGGGCGTCCGTTCCGCGCCTGCTTCCGTGTTCTTGTATGCGGAACCCAATTCCTACATAGTAAACAGACTGTAGCCATGTCGGCTCGGCCGGTCAAGTTTGCCACGGCGCGCAAACGCCGGTATTGCCGGCTTGCCGACGCGAGCGGCAGGGTTGAAGATCTCCCGATGATGGAAGTGCCGCTGCGCGTAAACGCAAGATCCGTCGTCGTCACGGTCGATGACGAAGACACGCCGCTGCTCTACGTGCTGCGCGATGAGCTCGAGCTCAAGAACCCGCGCTTCGGCTGCGGGCTCGGCCAGTGCGGGGCGTGCACCGTGCACATCGATGGCGCCCCCGCTCGATCCTGCGCCGTGCCCATCTCGGCCGTCCGGCACGCGGAAATCACTACGCTGGAAGGATTGGGCACTCCCGAGAATCCTCATCCGGTGCAGCAGGCCCTCATCGACGAGCAAGCGTTCTTCTGCGGCTATTGTCTGAACGGCTGGGTGATGACGGCCGTCGCGCTCGTCAGAGACCAGCCGCACGCGACCGAGGCGCAGTTGCGCCGGGCCTTTGCAGGCCTGAAATGCCGCTGCGGCTCGCACCTTTCCATCCTGCGCGCAGTCAGGCGGCTGACCGGGACCGCACGATGAGATCCCATCGAGGCGAGTGGCTCCTCGATCGGCGGCAGGTGCTCCTGGCCGGCGGCGCCCTGGTGGTCAGTCTCGCAGCCGCGGCGACGGAGCCCGACTCATATTCGTCCGCAGGCGCTGCGCAGCGGCCGCCGCTCGCGCCGACCGAGCTCGATTCCTGGCTTGCCGTGCTGCCCGACAGCTCGGTCGTCGCCTATTTCGGCAAGGTCGACGTCGGGCTCGCGATTCAGGTGGCGATCGCCCAGATCGTCGCAGAGGAACTGGACGTCGCCTGCGATCAGGTCCGCGTCGTCATGGGCGATACGGCAAAGACGATCAACCAGGGCGGCGCGAGCGGCAGCACGGGCCTCGAGCTCGGCGGCCTCACGATGCGCAACGTCGCCGCCCGCGCGCGCAGCGCCTTGCTCACCCTCGCGGCGCGAAGGCTCAAGAGTCCGTTGGAGACGCTGGAGGTGACCGACGGCGTGGTCGCGGTGCGCGGCGACGAAAGGCTCGCGGTCCGATACGGTGAGCTGATCGGAGGTCGCTGCTTCCATATTCACCTCCACTGGAACGGCAACCTCGGCAATCGCTTGCAGGTGACGGGCTCGGCACCGCTCAAGCGCCACGCGGATTACCGGGTGGTCGGTAAATCCATTAGGCGAGCGGATTTGCCCGACAAGCTCTTTGGCCGGGAGATCTATGTCACGGACGTCAAGGTTCCGGGCATGATGCACGGCCGGATGATCCGGCCGCTGTTGGCCGGCGCAGTGCCGACCAAGGTCGATGAGACATCGATCGCGCACCTGCGCGACGTGCAAATCGTGTGGCACGAGGGATTGCTCGGCGTAGTCGCGGCGAAGGAGTGGACCGCCGTCAAGGCGGCGAGGGATCTGCGCGTCGAATGGTCCTCACCCCCGGAGCCCTTCCCGCCGCAGAGCGCGCTCTACGCGGCGATCGAAGCCGCCGCTCCGGCAGCCCACGGTGGCGCGGAGCCGGTCGGGGATGTTGAGCAGGCGTTGCGCGCCGCCACCACGACCGTCGCCGCAACCTACTACTGGCCCTTCCAATCGCATGCCAGCATGGGGCCGGCGTGCGCGCTGGCTGATGTACGGACCAACCGTGCGACGATCTGGACCGCGGACCAGAAGCCCCATTACGTCCGCGACGGCGTGGCCGCGCTGCTCGGCCTGTCACCCCGACAGGTGCATGGGATCTGGCTGCGCGGGCCGGGCTCCTACGGCCGCAACGACGGCGGAGATGCCGCGCTCGATGCAGCCTATCTATCGAGAGCAGTCGGCAAGCCGGTGCGTGTGCAGGGCAGCCGCGCCGAGGGCACGGCCTGGGATCCGAAATCGCCGGCGTCCGTACACCACCTGCGCGCGGGACTCGATGCCTCAGGTCGAGTCATCGCTCTTCGCTACCACAGCAGGGCCTTCTCACGCGAGAACATCGCGTCCCACCCGGATGATCCGACGCAGAGCCTGACAGGCCAGCTGACGGGGCTTCCCGTAACGACGAAGTATGATTTCGGCGTACCGGAGGAGCAGTACCGCTTCCCGAGCCGCAAGCTGTCCTGGGAGGTCTTGCCGGCGCTGCTGGCGCGCGCCTCGCCCCTGCGCACGTCTCACTTGCGCGATCCCCTCGGCCCGCAGCTCAACTTTGCAAGCGAAAGCTTCATCGACGAGCTCGCGTTCGCGACTCACACGGACCCCGTCGCATTCCGCCTCGCGTACCTCGCGGACGAGCGCGGCATCGCCGTGATCGAGGCCGCGGCCAAGCGCGCAGGCTGGACGCCTCGCGCCGCCGCCTCGGCACGGCCGGCAGGCGAGTCGGTCTCGGGCCGCGGCATCGCTTACGCGCGGCGCAGGAACACTCATGTCGCGGCGATCGTCGAAGTCGAGGTGAACCGCCGCACGGGACGCGTCTGGCCCCGCCGCTGGACGGTCGCGCACGACTGCGGCCTGATCGTGAACCCCGACAACCTGCGCCTGGTGATCGAGGGCAACATCCTCCACGCGACCAGCCGGGCGCTCTTCGAGGAAGTGCGCTTCGACCGCGGGCGGGTCAGGAGCGTCGACTGGATCACCTACCCGATACTCGAGACGAGGGACGCACCCGAGGAAATCGACATCGTCCTCATCGATCACGAGGACGAGCTGCCGCTGGGCGCCGGCGAGCCCGCGAGCCGCCCGGTCGCCGCCGCGATCGCAAACGCGGTGTTCGATGCAACGGGCCTGCGCTTCCGTCAGGCGCCGTTGAGCGCGCAGCGGGTCAAGGCGGCGCTCCTCGAGCGCACCTAGCTGCCCATCGACACCTGTCGACCCCTGCGGCTGTCAGTCGGAGTCGGAACATTTCATCCGCGGTTCTCTCACCATTGCCGCACCTCCACCTCTCGCTACCAGCCGCCCCGGCAACAGCCGCAAGCATACAAGTCTCTGCGTCCGAAGCCTCGTTAGAATCTCATCCTGTCCACTGCAGTCAGCGTCGTGTGCTGAGAGACACGCGGTGCGTGCGCGAGATACCAGGCGGTGGACTGCTCGCCGTAGAGCGTGTCCGAGGACATTCCATCGACCGGAACGATGACCTCGAAGCCGCGGAAAGCTGCCGCGGACGCGGTGTTGAGCACCGCTCCCTCGGCCGAAGTGCCCACCGCAATCAGAGTCTTGATGTGCTTGGCCTCGAGGATCACTGCGAGATCGGTGCCGAGGAATTTGTCAGGTCCCGCGCCTGTCAGCACGGTCTCGGATGGCCGAGCCGCGAAGGCCTTGGGAATATCGCTCCTTTTGTCGTGCCCGATCAGCGAGTAGAGGACCAGAGCCCCGCTCGCCCGCGCTTCCCGCACCAGCCTCGCGACTGACGGTAGTGTCGGGACGCATCGTGGCCATCGGGCACTCGAGCAGGTATTCGTGCTGATGTCCATGACGATCAAGGCGGTCGAAGCCGGCGCGATTCGGACCGCCTTCAATGCCGGAGGCGGCGGTGCTTTCACCTGCGACCACTCCTCGACGATATTTCTCGCGCACGCCGGCCCGATCGCCAGGCACAGCGTCGCCAGCACGCCAGCAACCGCGGCGCTGCGCGGCATGTCACCCCTAGTGGAATTCATCGTTCACTTCACCTCGCTTCTGACGCATGGCCGCATCACGCCACTCCGCCTCACAGTTTCGCGCTCAGCGTGAGGAAGATCTCCCGCCCCAGCGAGTCATAGGTGCCGGTGTAGACATTTGAGACAGCGCCACCATTGTTGTCGTATATCGCATAATCGGTATTGATCGGGGGGTCCTTGTCGAGCAAATTGTTGACGCCGAAACGCAGTGTCAACCATTTGAGGACTTTCCATGCGGCGGAGACATCGAAATAATTATAGGCCGGTATTTGTGCATCTGTTGGGTACGTGTCATAGCTGCCGGCAAAGAGGGCCGGCTGCGAGCTGTTCAGGTCGAGGCTCGCCGAGGATAGATAGCGCCAGTTGAGGGAAAGATCGAGGTTCCAGGGCGTGAGCCAGGTGATGCGTGCCTCGTGACGCCACCGGAAATCCGGACCCGGATCGCCGCCCGCGCTGCAGACTGGGCCGTAAAGGCCCACGCAATCGTAGGATATCGTCGTCGAATCCGATTGCTGGAGCAGGTAGCTGCCGGTCACACTGAGGCCGATCGATCCCCACCCCCGGGGTAGCGGCTTCAGGTAACTCAGGTTGAGATCGATTCCCCGGTTGTGCAGCTCGCCGAAATTCGTGTTCGTCTCGACCGCATATCCGGTGGCGCCGAAGAGCTGGCCGATGTTGCCGCGATGGATCAGGGGGCACAGCGCATCGTTGCCGTTCAGCAGACAGCCCTGGACGATCGAGGCGTAGGAGAGGTTGGTGACGTAGTCCCTGATATCGATGTCCCAATAGTCGACCGAGGCCATGAATTCGGGTAGGAAGCGCGGCGTGGCAATCAGACCAACGGTCACGGTAGTGGCGGCCTCGGGCTTCAGGTCCGGATTGCCTCCAAAGAGACCTTGGCAGTTGAGCGCCGGGCACTGGATTATGTTGCCATATTCGCCCGGAGTGACTCCGGTCTTCTCGCAATTTGCGAGACCCGCCGCCGGGGTGGCGCCGCCGCAGGGGTCGCCGATGCCGCTCTCCCCCTGCGTCGTCCTCGGCAGGAACAATTCGTAGAGGTTGGGTGCGCGCACGGCTCGGTTGAAACTGGCGCGAAAGCGCACGTCGTCAGACGGGGCGTAGCCCGCCCCGAGCTTGAACGTGTTCGCTGAGACGCCCTGGCCCCCGGCGCTGAAATGGTACGTGGAATGACGACCTGCCACGTCCACACTGAGGGACTGAACGAAAGGCTTGTTCTCGATGAGGGGTACCCGTACTTCCAGATATTCCTCCAGTATGGACTCCGAGCCTGAAACCGGGGGGGAGAAACCCGTATTGATCAACTGACCCGTTTGCACCTCGTAGTCGGGCAGGAACTTCAGCGTGTCTCGGCTGTCCTGGACGCCAAGCGCGACCGCCGCAGGATGCTTGGCCCAGGGGCTGGTGCCGCCATATGGCCCGAAATTGCCGGAGAGACCGGCGTTGATCGTGGATTGCGTCGCGTTGCCGGTCTCCAGTCCCTGCGTGCTGATGTAATTGAACTGAGCCGGGGTGATGGCGCCGTATTGAAAGATGTTGAGGGGCACGCACGGAGCAGTTCCAGGATTCACGGGCGCTGTGCAGCCGTTGATGGCGTTCTGCACCTTGCCGACGTCGATGTCGTTCTGGATGCTGTCGGAGAAGAGCGTTCTCCAATACGTTCCGGAGACATCGTAGCTCCACGCGGAGTTGATCTGGCCGCGCGCACCCAGGACGATGAAATCATCGTTATGCTGCAGATCGAGGGGGATCGGATATCCGGCAAGTCTTAGGCCCGGCATGAGAATGGTCGCGACGTTGGGCTGCCCGTCGGCCTGGTAGCGCGGCAGTGGGTTGCCGGCAGCGTCCTGGCAGATGTAGGGCTCCTCGGCGTCCGACAGAAACTGATTGTTGCAGGGCACCTGAATGTCCCCGGTCGTCGGGCCGCCGCCGATGGTCAATCCGCTCGGTGAAGACTCGGCAGTGGTCTCATCCTTCATGTACATGACTTTGCCGTAGACATCGACCCAGCGATTGAACTGCTCATGGCCGATGGCGCCGAGCGACGTGCGGGTATCCTCGCGTTGCAGACCGAGGACCGGGCTGTTGCTGTACAGGTAGGCGTTGGTAAAGGGCACAAACGTGGCGGTTCCATTGGGGTTTAAGGCCAGATCCTGACCGCTGTTGGTCGTGAAATTGCCGTAGATACTGTTCGGGTTGCCGCCGCAGACAGACGCGTTCATGGCTGCATTGATCGTGAGCGAGCAGCCCTGGAAATCGCGCGTCCCATTCAGTACCGGAGTCGTGTCGCGATATTCGACGTACATGGTGATGTTGCCGCGGTGATCGGGTGTGTCAGTACCCATCAGAATGGTGGTATCGGAAACGAAGCCGTCGAATTGATTGCCCGGGATCGGCACGGGATTGACGTAACCGGCGCTTCTGAGCAGCGGATCGAGCGTGCCGCTCTGGCTGTGCTGATCGCCACTGGCGGTTTCGGTGATCTGGAGACCCTGGAAGTCGCGGATCAGATGGAAATTCACCACTCCCGCGATGGCGTCCGAGCCGTATACGGCGGAGGCGCCGCCGGTCAGCACATCCACGCTGCTCACGAGGGCGGCTGGAATGAAGTTGACATCGGCGGCGGCGCCGTTGGCGTCCTGGACGTCGCCTGGGCCGAGGCGAAAGCCGTCGATGAGCACCAGGGTGCGGGTCGGGCCGAGACCGCGCAAATTAAGATTGTCGGCCCCGGTGGCGTTATCGGAGGTCGCCGTGCTCTGACCGGCGTGAAATTGCGGCAGCCGATTGAGCAGGGTCTCAACATCGGTGGTGCCCTCATCCAGGATCTGGTTGGCGTTTACCACCGTAATGGGACTCTCGCTGGTCAAGTTCGGCGCGAGGATGCGCGTCCCGGTGACTTCGACCATCTTCAGAATGCTGCCCTGACTTTCGGCTGCGGGGGGATCGCTGACGGTCTCGGCCGCCCCGCCAGGCTCTGCCGGAAGCTGCTTCGCCGTGGGTTTCGAGTTTGAGCCCGCGCTCACTGCGTCCATACCCAGCACAATGGTATGGTCATTCACGAATCGGTACGCTAATCTCGAGCCGGTCAACAAACGTCGCATGACTTGTGCGATCGTCAATTCGCCATTGACCGCTGGTGCCGCGAGTCCCGCGACGAGCTTCCGGTCCATGAGGATGTTGATGTCCGTGCTTCGGGCTACGGAGCGAAGCGATATCTCCAGCGGCTGTGCGGGGAGGTCGAATCGCATGCGCGCCTGTGCATCGGCGATGGTGACGTTCCCCAGATAGCCGACCACGATCAGGAGGAGGGCGCCGGGCATGCAGTATCGATCTCTCATATCAAGACCCCCTCGCGCGTCGCTTGCGCTGATTCTTTGATTCGGTCGGGATCTAGACGGATCGGCGGCGCGGAAACCTCACTGGCTGAGCGCGCGATGGCGCGCGTCTGCCGACTTGGACTTTGCGATCACCGTGATTGCGGGGAAGCGGTTGGGCGCCGGACTGGCAGTCCGGTCAGCACGATGGTGTGCGTTCCGCGCGCGGCCCCGAGCCCGTAGGACTGCGCCACGGCCTCGGCAAAACTCGCGGTATCTCCGGCACGGAAGATGCCGTTCACGCGCAGCTCTGCCGTCGAAGGGCGCTCGACGCTGAGCTTCAGGGTGCTGTTCTGGTTCATCTCCGCTGCCGCCTCGGACAGAGGGATGTCCTTGAATTCCAGCTGCCTGTGCCCCCACGCCGTAATGGCCCGCAGTGCGGGTCGATCTATCTTGGCCTGGGCCGCCCTGACGAACGTGACCCGCTGCCCGGGAGCCAGGGTCAATATGTCCGACGGTTCAGGCGCGGGCTCCTGGCCAGCGGGCGCCACCACGACCTTGCCTTCGATCAATGTGATCGACAGCCGCTGGGGATCTTCCCGGACGTCGAATTCCGTGCCCCACGCCGTCACGGTCGTGCCGCGCGCGATCACGACGAATGGCCATGTCGGGCCGCGCTTGGCGACCCGAAATATCGCCTCACCGGCCTGGAGGTCTACTTGACGCTGTCGCGAGTTATATCTGACGACGATGCGGCTCGAGGCATTCAAGGTCACCTCCGAGCCATCCTCGAGCGCAACCGTGCGCTGCTCGCCGACGCCGGTAGCCACGGTCTCGGGACGAAGGTACAGAAGTGCGCCCACGAGCACGAGCGCGACCGCGATGCATACCGCGGCCGCGGAGCGCAGGAACCCCTCTCGGTACCCCTTTCGCTGCCATCGGGTGAGCTTTGGGAACGGACGTCGCTCAATGGCACCGATCAGCTCCCACGTGCTCGATATGGCTTCGAATGCTGCCGCGTGACTCGGGCTCTCGGTCAGCCAGCGACGGAAGCCTCGTTCGATACCTGTCGTTCGATCGGGCGCATGCAGGCGGGCAATCCACACCGCCGCTTCGTCGCTCTCGGCCGCGGTATATCCCACTTCCGAGTTGGATGACTTCACGCTCATGGCTTTAGCAACTTTCGGCCCAGCGCCGCCATTCCCTTGGCAATGTGCTTCTCCACCGCACTCACGCTCACATCGAAGTGATCAGCGATTTGGCCATAACTCAACCCGTCGAGCCGGTGCATGAACAGTACTTCCCTGGTACGCGGACTGACCGCATCCAAGATCAGTGTCAATTCCTTCAGACGTTCCTGGAGAGACAGAACCTCATCTGGTGTCGGCGCGCAATCCGGGATGTCGAATGTCTCGACCGGCTTTTCGGCATACAGCTCTCGGTGCTCACGCGCTCTCGCGTCCCGTGCCAAATTGAGCACAGTTCGCACAAGGAATGCTTCCGGCTCCCGAACCTCACCGCCTTCATCACAATAGACCTTAACCCGCAGGAGCGCCTCCTGAATCAGGTCCTCCGCCTCTTCGTGGGTATTTCCGCGGCGGCGCAGGAGCTTCTCGAGCCGACTAGACTGTGGCAGGAGCCAGTCCATAGCCGAAGGACGCCATGAATGCCATCGTCCCGCCGGATGCGCAAGTTCCGCCGGTGGCGGCGCGCCGATGGTGAGTCAAGAGGTGAGGTTTCGACTGAGGCCGTCCGTCTAATATCAAATGGCTGCTCGCTCGACCGCGGTAACTGCTCCCGCTACCTGGGCATCCAGCGTGCGTACCCACTACAGAGGCCGCCCTCGTCAGGGCGGCATTCGTATCGCTTCGGGACCGGCTCCCAGCGTTCCATTCTATTGGCCGTTGGTCCGCATTCGCTGGCGCCCGCCCGCGTGCATGGCTGCGCTCCTTTTTGCGGCGGCCCACGTTCACTCGTGAAATGTCATGGCGCGGGATCGAGAAAGAGCAGCTCGAGCGATCCGTGCACGAAGGGATGCCGGCCCGCCGCCCGCGCGGCCTGGTAGGCCGCCACCGTTCTCGCCCGCGGGGTCGGCTCGGCCGCCGCCAAATAGAGGCGCCCGGTTTGCGGATCGACGCTCATCGTGCGAGCCGACAGCGCGGTTCTCACCGTCGCGGCGGGGACCAAGGTGTTCGCATCGACTTCGCGAATGACCGACAGAGTGCCATCGAGGCCATTCGAGCTGAACACGCGCTTGCGCACCGGATCAAACGCCGCGGCATCGGTGCCCGGACCGATAGGCATCACGGCGACGACTGCTCCGGTATCGGCATTGACGGTGACCAGACGGCGGTTTCTGCAGCTCGAGAAGAGCCGATGGGTCGAGATGTCGATCGCAAGTCCGTGCGGCGAATCGCACTGCGGAATCGGCCAGGTCGCATCGAGGCGGTCGGTCGCGGTGTCGATGCGGAAGATCACTCTCTTTTCCTCGCCATTGACATAGACCTTGCCGTTATCCCCGGCGACCGCGTACTCCAGCTTGCTGCCGATGCGAACCGTCGCGACCACGCGGTCGGCTTTCGGGTCGATCACGGTCAGCGTACCCGGGTCGCCATCCACGACGAGCACATGACCGCTCGTCGGGTCGATGGTAGCGGCGTCGGCGTCCGCATTCGCCTTCAGGCGCTTTACGATCTTCAGCGTCTTGAGGTCGAAGGCCACGGCCATGCTCGCGTCGCCGTCGACCGTGTATCCGAGCCCCGCGGCGTGCGAGATCGCGATGCCGTGTGTGCCGCCCGGGATGGTATTGATCTGACCCACGATCCTCCCGCTGCGCCCATCAACGACTGTGACGCGATCGCCGTGAGCGACGTACACACGATGGGACGGCGAGTCGTAAACCACGTAATCCCACCGGTCGGGGGCTCCCAGCCGCACCCGCAGCGTTATTCGGTAGTGAGCCGCATGGGAGGAACTCGCCGCCGTCGCGGCCGCCGACAGCGCTGGCCCCGCGCAGAGAGCGGCGGCGGCGGCACAGGCACATGTCCGGAGGATGTAGGCTTTCACGATGGTTTTCGCGTCTCCAGGATGAGCGGCATGCCGGTCGGCCCGGTCAGGCCCCGACCGCAGGCGCCCACGTGCGTGGATCAATCGAGGGGCTGCATCTTGATGATCGAGCCGCCATGATTGCTGCCGATCCAGACAACTGATCGCGACCCGGAATCATCCACGAACATGTGGCGGATGTTGGTCTCGCCTGGCAGCAGATAGACGGTCACCTTGCCGGTACCCGGATTCAGCCTCACGATCCGATCGGAGCTCATGCCCCCCGCCCACAGATCCCCGTGCTTGTCCCGCACCACCTGATAGGGCGCGAAGTAGGGAACCGGGATCGGCCATTCCTTGAACTGGTGCGTCCTGGTGTCGAACTCGCCCAGCTTGTTGGCTCGCCATTCGGCGAACCACAGGCGCCCATCAGCGTCCATATCGCCGCGTCTCGGCCTCGAATGCGGCGTGGGCGTCGGATACAGGGTGATCTTGCCCGTCTTGGCGTCGATCTCGCCGATGTTCTCCCCGGAGAAATCGCAGAAGAAGGCGTTGTTGTGCTTGTCGCTGTAGACACCGTACACCGAGTGCGGCCGGCCGAAGGCGTACTCCCCGCCGCCGCCACCCTTCATGTCCCCGTAGGGCTTGAAGATCTGCCATTTGCCGGTCCTGATGTCCACCGCGTAGAGCCCCGGGATCGCCTCGGCGCTCATCCACACCTTGCCGTCCACCTCCCAATGCTCCGGCGCAACCATCGGCTGCTGCGTGGTGATCTTGATATAGGGCTTCGCGACCTCGTAGGTCTTGAACTCGTGGGTCCTGTAGTTGAATTCCGCGACGCCGCCCTGGTTCATTCTCGCGATCCAGAGGTTCCCCTGCTCGTCGAATTCCAGATCGAGGCTGCCCTTCGGCTCCTGCGGGCGTACCGTCGGGATCGGGTACTCCTGCACCTTGCCGGTCCCGGGATCCAGCTGTCCAAGATAATCGTCGCCGAACTCGCTGAACCATACCCTGCCCGAGCGGTCGACGACCACGTCGTGCGGCTGGATCGAGGCGCGCGGCAGGGCGTACACGGTGTAAATGACATCCGTTCCTCGCCCGGTCGGGCGTGACAGGGTCTTCCGCGGGTAGACCAACTTGCCGGTCGCGCTCTCGTTGATGCTCGCCATGAATTCGGTGAGCGTCGTCCTTCCCCCGCCCCAGCTGGCGGCAATGCTCTCCGGGATCTTCAGCTTGCGCTGGGGCTCGAGATCCGAAGCCTGGTTGGCGAAGCCGGCCATCACCTGCATCACGCCCTTGAAGTCCTGCGCGCTGAAGCGCGAGGTGACGATGCGCTCGACGGTGTGGCAGGTCGTGCAGTTGAGCAGCAGATCCTTTTGCTTCAGGTTGCCGGGCATGCTGAGGAGCCAGTCGGCGTTGGTCATCTGGTCGTCGATGTCATCGACCGTCCGCAGGCTCAGGTTCGCGGTCGTCGTGCTCCCGCGCCGCACGGTGACATCGCCCGGCCCCGCGAGTGCGTAGCCGATGGCACGGATCTCGAGGCGATACCCACCCGGACCGAGCCGGGACGCGGGGAAGTCGTAATCACCCGCGTGGTTACTGACAACCTCAGTGGTGATCGTCGAGCCGGCGCGGGTGGCACCGACGACCACGCCCTCCATCGGGGCTCCCTGCGGCGAGGTGACCTCGCCGGACAGCGCCGCGCGCGGCGCCGCCGCGTGGGCGAGCGGCAGGGCTCCTGTCAGCACCAGCGCCGCCGCCGTAGCGAGCGTGCGACGGGAGTCGGAACATTTCATCCGCGGTTCTCTCACCATTGCCGAACCTCCACCTTTCGATGCCAGCCGCCCCGGCAACGGCCGGAAGCGCACGAGCCTCTGCGCCTGAACTCGAGACCTCTAGAATCTGATCCTGTCGGCCGCAGTCAGCGTCGTGTGCTGAGAGACGCGCGGTGCGAACGCCAGAAACCACGCGGTGGCCTGCTCGCCGTAGAGCGTGCCCGAGGACATTCCATCGACCGGAACCACGACCTCGAAGCCGCGGAAGGCCGCCCCGGATGCGGTATTCAGCACCGCTCCCTCCGCCGAAGTGCCCACCGTAATGAGCGTCTTGATGCGCTTTGCCTTGAGAATCGCCTCGAGATCGGTACCGACGAACTTGTCCGGCCCCGCGCCCGTCAGGACCGTATCGGAGGCGCGCGCAGCGAAAGCCTTGGGAATGTCGCCCCTCGTATCGTGCCCGATCAGCGAGTAGAGGACGAGAACGTTGCTCGCCCGCGCTTCCCGCACCAACCTTGCGATCGCCGGCAGAGTTTCGACACATCTGGGACGGTGGGCGCTCGAGCAGGTCTTCGTGCTGATGTCCATCACGATGAGCGCGGTCGCCGCGGGATCGACCCGCGCCGCCTGCAATGCCGGCGGCGCCGGCGCCTTGACCTGCGACCACTCATCTATGATGTTCCCCGCCTGCGCAAGCGGCACCGCCGCACCGGCCAGCGCCGCCGCCGCGAACCACGCCATCCGCCGTCCCCAACACCTCACGCCTCTCATGTCTTGCTCCTATCAGCAATAGAGCGGCCATCGCCGCGCGCAGCCTCAGAATTTAGCGGTCAGGGTCAGGAAGAACTCGCGGCCCAACGTATCATAGGCCGTGTAGATGTTCTCATTGCCGCCGCCGAAATTATCAAAAATGACACTATGACTGAGCAACGGCGGGTCCCTGTCGAGGACGTTGTTGATGCCGCCGGTCACAGTCAGGTGCTTTCCCGCCCGCCAGATCGCCGACAGGTCGAGGTAGTTGAAAGCCGGGATAGCGGCGTCATATGCATCATGACTTCCAGCGTACAGTGCCGGCTGCGACGCCTGGTTGCTGTCGAGCTTTACCGAGCCCAGGTAACGCCAGCGCGCCGACACGCCGAGATGATCCCATGGGGTCAGCCAGGTCAGGCGCACATTGTGACGCCAGGAGAAGTTCGGGCCATTGGTCGCTCCCGAGCTGCAGGTCGGGCCGTACAGACCCACGCAGTTGTAGGTATCCTGGGGCGACGAGACGGTCTGCTCCAGCATGTCCGACCCGGTGAAATCGAGAAGCAGCCCGCCCATCCTCCCCAGGTCGTGGCGATAGTCGAGCTGCACATCGATGCCGCGGTTTTTCAGCAGCCCGATGTTGGTATTGGCCTCCGATATGAAGCCGGTGCTGCCGAAGATGATGCCGCCCAGACCGCGATGGATCAGACCGCATAGATTGGTCTGGCCCGCTACCAGGCAGCCGTCGAGGATCGAGGCTGCCGATACGGTGGTGACGTAGTTGTCGACCTTCACGTCCCAGTAATCGACGGAGGCCCTGAATCCAGGCAGGAAGCCCGGCGTGAATTCGAAGCCGACCGTGTAGGTACTCGCCGTCTCCGGCTGCAGCGCCGGATTGCCACCCGAGTCGATCGAGCAATGCTCCGCCGGGCACTGGTCGATCGTCCCATATTGCGCAGCGGTCACTCCGGTCTTCCCGCAGGCGGCGAGACTCGCGGCCGGGGAGGTGCCGGCGCACGGGTCGGTGAGGCCTTCCGCGGTGTTCAACGACACCGGGTAGAACAGCTCAAACGCATTGGGCGCCCGCACGGCGCGATTGAAACTCCCTCGAAATTGGACAGCGGTACTCGGCGCATAAACGAGTCCCAGCTTGAAGGTGTTGGCCGAGAAGCCGGGGTGGCCGGCGCTGATCGAATAGCCCGAATGGCGTCCCGCCACATCGAGGTCGAGCGCGTGCGCGAACCGCTCGCCGTCGGCAAGGGGAATCCAGAACTCGGCGTATTCCTCGAGCACACTCTCGGAGCCCGACACCGGCGGAAAGGCCTGACCCGTTCCAACCAGGTCGGCACTTTGCATTGCGTTGCTCGGCGTCAAGGACATCGTATCCTTGCGCTCGCTGACGCCGAGCCCTGCCGACACCGGATGGGCCGACCAGGGGCTCCTGATGCCCCACTGGCCGAGGTTTCCGGACACCTTTGCCTGCACATTCGACTCGCTCGTGTCTCCCTGCTCCAGGCCCGGCTCCGTGATGCCGGCAAATACCGCGGGATTGTTGATATCGCCCGATGAAGCCGGCTCGGCCTGGCCGGGGCCGAAGTACTGGAAGATGTTGAGTGGTACACAGCCGCCATTCTCCGGGGCCGAGCACGGTGTCGGATAAGCCGCCGACCCCATCGCGTCCTGTATCTTGGTGAAGGAGACGTCGTTCTGCAAATTCCACGTCAACAGCGACTGCCAATACGTTCCCCCCACGTCGTATGTCCAGTTGCTTTGGCCAATGTGGCCCCGCAGGCCCAATACGCCATAGTAATCGGTGTGGCGTATGTCGGCGGAGCGCGGGTAGCTGTAGTCGCGCAGGGCCGGAAACTCGATCGTGGCGACATTCGGCTGGCCGTTCGCCTGGTAGACCGGCAGCGGGTTACCTGCCGCGTCCTGGCAGATGGACGGCTCCTCGGCAGCCGACAGGAACGGATTGTTGCAGGGAACCTGCAACAGCCCGGTCGGTCCATGGGCCTGGAGCAGCCCGCCCTGCGCCTGTTGGGCCGAGGTGTCATCGGACATGAACATCGCAGAGGCATACACGTCCGTCCATTGGCTGATCTCATCATGACCGTACGCGCCCCCCAACACGCGCTTGTCGGGCCGCTGCAGCCAGTTCGTGTTGGACGTATCGAAGTCCGCGTCCTTGTTGGCCTTCACGAAGGTCGTCGTGCCGTCCGGATTCAGCATCAGGTTTTGGCCGCTGTTCGTCTTGAAGAGCCCGAAAGCGCCGCTCGAGCTGCCGCCGCAGATGAGTCCGGTCGCCGCGGCGTTCAGGTGTGTCTCGCAGCCCAGGAAATTCCGCGTCCCGTTCAGGACCGCGGAAGTCTGCCGGTAGTCCAGGTACATGGTGACGTGGCCGCGGTGACCGTCCAGGTTGGACCCGATGATCAGTGTCGTGTCACTCGTGCCGCCGTCCAATTGGCTCCCGGGAATGGTCGGCTCGACCAGCTGATTCGCCGAGGCAAGCATGCCGTTGACCGAAGCGCTCTGCGCATGTTGGTAGATGTCGCCGGTCTCGGTGATCTCCACACCGGTGAAATTGTCCCGCAGATGGAAGTTCACCACGCCGGCGACAGCGTCCGAGCCGTATGTCGTGGAGGCGCCGCCGGTCAATACGTTGACACTGCTCACGAGCGCGGCGGGAATGAAGTTGACGTCCGCGGCCGAGCCGAACTGGTTTTGCGGGTCGCCGGGGCCGAGGCGGAGGTCGTCGAGCAGGACCAGGGTTCGGCTCGCGCCGAGGGCGCGCAAGTTGAGGTTGGCGACGCCCGTGCCGTTGTTCGACGTCGTGTCGGTCTGGGCGGTATACACCTGCGGGAGCGAATTCAGCACGTCTTCGATGTTGGTCGCACCCTGGGCCTGGATTTCCTCGCTCGAGACCGTCTGTATCGGGCTGACGCTTACGAGGTTCGGCGCCCGAATCAGGGTGCCCGTGACCACGACCGTCTGCAGCTGCTGCAGTTGCGGCGCAGACTGCGGATCGGCAACGGCATTCTGTGCCTGCAGCACCGCGGCCCTGCCCGAGAGTCCGATCGCCACCATGAGCAGTCCGATGCAGCGCCCCCTGGTGCTGGACATGATGCCTCTGCCGGTATCGTGAACCACTGTCGCCACCGCGGGCCCCCTAACTTTTCAAGGTAGCGTAATCGGGAAGATGGATGCATCGACCGTGCCAGGAAAGCTGTGGCCGCTGGCCCGTCAACTGCATCTGCGGAAATCTCGGCAACCAGAGGCTCGTCGCGGGCGGCCCGCAAGACAAGCCGGCGGTTGCCGCTCTGCCGGCGCACTCGCCGCAGGGTCCGCGTCTTTCACATTTGAAACGTCCCCGGGGGCGGCAATGCAATGCTGAGACGCCAAAGGGCCAAGGCCCGGTGGTTCGTGGATGGAGGGTTGATCGTTGCCCGGATGCTGCAATAATGCCGCGCCGGGGTGCCGGCGGAATTCCCGCGACCAAGGGAGCGCATTTACCGTGGCTCCGCGCGGCCTTACTCGACAGCAGTAAATAGAAGAGCGGCGGGTGGCTCAAACACAACGCAAAGGCGGCGATCAAGGTACGGCAATACCCGGCGGCGATGCCGCTGGCGCACCCGGCGTAGGCGCGCGCCTCGGCTTTACCCGAGCGGAGTGGCGGCGCCTGAGGTCGCTCTACGCCGTGATCGTGCTGTTGCATCTCTGCGGGTGCGCGCTCTACCTCTATTATTCAGCGCGCTTTCCGGCGCTCCTCGGCCTCGGGCTCGCCGCATATCTGCTCGGCCTTCGCCATGGATTCGATGCCGATCACATATCGGCCGTCGATGACACCACTCGGTATCTGCTGCAGCAGGGCAAGCGGCCGCTCGGGCTCGGCTTTTTCTTCTCGCTCGGCCATTCGACGGTCGTCTTCCTTCTTTCCGCCTGCCTGATCGCGTCCGCAGCGGCCGTGAGGCACGATCTTCCGTGGCTGAAGAGCTTCGGGGCTGTGATCGGCGGCGGCGTCTCGGCACTCTTCCTCCTCTTGATCGGCATCCTGAATCTGCTGGTGGTGCTCGACCTCCTCAAGGTCTGGAGCCGTGCCCGGATCACGGCTCATGCGCACGCGCATCTCGAGGAGCTTCTCGCGCGGCGCGGCCTCATCAATCGTCTGTTCGGAGCGCGGCTGCGCAGGTTCGTCGCCCACAGCTGGCAGATGTACCCGCTCGGCCTGCTTTTCGGCTTAGGGTTCGACACGGCCTCGGAAGTCGCCGTCCTGGCGATGACCGCCGGCGCCGCGGCCGGCAATCTCCCCGCCGCTGCCGCGCTGTCCCTGCCGATTCTGTTCACCGCCGCGATGTGTGCGGTCGACACGACGGATGGGGTGCTGATGTGGAGGGCCTACGATTGGGCCTTCGTCAACCCACTTCGCAAGATGCTCTACAACATCGGGATCACCGGCCTCTCGGCCGCCGTGGCGCTGCTCGTTGGCGGCCTCGAGCTGCTGCAGCTTCTGGCCGGCACACTGCATGCGCACGCGACCCTTCTCGGGGGCGTCCGGCGTCTCGATTTGAGCGCGCTCGGATACGGCATCGTCGCGCTGTTCGCGCTCGCCTGGGGAGTCTCGCTGGCGATCTGGAAGTGGGGCCGACTGGGGCAGAGCCATACCAGTTGCCCATCGACACCTGTCGACCCCGAAACATGAAGCGGCGCGAGGCCGCCGTCCCGGCACAGGGACGTGCCCCGCCGCCGCAGGTGGCGGAGGCGGCGGGCAAAAACCGCGCTTTTGCCCGCCGCCGCGCTGGGCCGGGCAGGGTGCGACGCATGCGTCGCACGGGTGGCCCTGGATGGCCACCCCGGGCTTGCGCGGAACAGGGACCGCGCAGCGCGATGCCCGGATCCAGCGCTTCAAAACTGAGCGCTGGCGGTGAGGAAGAGCTCCCGTCCCATGAAATCATAGACCGTGTAGGTGTTCTGATTGGCGCCGCCGACCACGCCGTAGATGACAGTGTCGTTCAGGAACGGCGGGTCCTTGTCGAAGACGTTATTGCAGCCGGCACGCAGCGTGAAATGATCCGCAAACTGCCAGGATGCCGACAGATCCAGGTAGTTATATGCCGGTATCGCGTTGTCGTATGCATCGTAGAAGCCGTTGTTGAGAGCCGGCTGCGAGGTGTTGGTGTCGAGATGAACGGCGGACAGGTAGCGCCAGCGAGCCGAGAGACCGAGGTGCTCCCATGGCGTCAGCCAGGTCAGGCGGGCGCTATGACGCCAGGTGAAGTTCGGACCCGTATCCTCCCCGGCGCTGCAGATCGAGCCGTATAGACCCGCGCAGTCGTACTTCGTCGCGGCGGCGACCGTCTGCTCGAGGAGGTAGCTGCCGGTCAGGTTGAAGAGCAGCGAGCCCATGTGATGGAAACCGAGGCTGTCGAGATCGAGTCGATAGTTCATGTCGACGTCGACACCGCGGTTGCGCAGGAAGCCGATGTTCGCATTGGTCTCCATGACCGAGCCCGTGCTGCCGAAGATGACCCCGCTGTTGCCGCGGTGGATGAGACCGCACAAGCTCGAATTGCCCTGCAGCAGGCAGCCGTCAACGATCGTCGCCCCAGGCAGCGTCGTCACGTAGTCGTCGATCCGTATCGCCCAATAGTCGACGGCAAGCTCGAAATTGGCAAGGAAGCGCGGGGTAAGAACGAAGCCGAAAGTCCAGGTATTGGCCGTCTCGGGCCGCAGGTGCTCGTTGCCGCCGAGCAGCGCGCTGCAATTCAGTGTGGGACAGCCCGGAATCTTGCCGTACTGCGCCGGCGTAACGCCGGTCTGCTCGCATGCCGCGAGGCTTGCTGCCGGCGTCGCGCCGGAGCACGGATCATCATATCCGGTGTCGGGCACTTCCGTTGTCGGAAAGAACAGCTCGTAAAGGTTCGGGGCGCGTGCCGCTCTGTTGTAGCTGCCACGGAATCGGACGTCGCCGGTGGGCGCGTAGTCGGCGCCAATCTTGAAGGTGTTTGTAGAGAATCCGCTGGCCGAGCCGATCGAATAGGACGAATGGCGCCCCGCCACGTCCACATTCAGGGCTTTGACGAACGGCTTGGCCTCGATGACCGGCACTCGGATCTCGGTGTACTCGTCGGTCACGCTCTCCCTGCCCGAAATTGGCGGAAAGAACTGCCCCTGGCCGATGAGATCGTTGACCTGCAGGTTGTAGCTCGGCAGGAAGCTCAACGTGTCGCGGCGGTCGCCGACACCGAACGAGGCGGCCACCGGATCGGTAGCCCAGGGGCTCTTGACTCCCCACGCGCCGAAGTCGCCGCTCACGTTGGCGTCGAGGTTGCTCTCGATCACCGTTCCACTTTTCTCTCCCGGCTTCGAGATGTAGTTGAACATCGCCGGGGTTATGCCGCCGTAATTGAAGATGTCGAGCGGTACGCAACCCTGAGCCGCGCTTCCCGGCCCCGTGCAGCCGTTGAGCGCGTTCTGCACGTTCGTGAACGACACGTCGTTCAGGAAGGACTCCGAGAACAGCGACTGCCAGTATGTCCCCGAGAGGTCGTAGGTCCAGTCGCTGTTACCTATCGCGCCGCGGGCGCCCAGGACGCCGCGGTAATCCGTGTGGCGCAGGTTGTCGATGCGCGGAAACTGCGCCATCCGCAGCCCCGGCATCAGTATGGTGGCCACGTTCGGCTGCCCGTTCGCCTGGTAGCGCGGCAGAGGGTTGCCGTTGGCGTCCTGGCAGATATAGGGCTCCTGGGCGTCCGACAGATACGGGTTGTTGCAAGGAATCTGCAGGTTGCCGGTCGGCCCCTGGCCCTGGAAGAGGCCGCTCGCGGCGGTCTGCGCCGGCGAGTAGTCGTCCATGAACATCGCCTCCCCGTATATGTCCAGCCCCTGATTGAGCCGGAAATGACCGAGGGCGCCCAGCGTCTTGCGCTGATCCGGCCGCTGCATATCGTATTGTGGGGTCGAGTTGAACTTCAGTGCGCGCGTGAAGGGCACGAACGTGGCGGAGCCGTCCGGATTCAGCGCAAGCTGGTCGCCTGCGTTGGTGAGGAAATTGCCGTAGGCGCTGTTGGAGCTGCCATTGCAGCGATTTCCGGTCCCGGCGCTGTTCAGAGTCGTCTCGCAACCCTCGAAATTGCGGGTCGAAAGCAGCACTTTGGCGGTCGAGCGATACTCCAGGTACATCGTGACGTTGCCGCGGTCCTGATCGAGATTGGTTCCGAGAATGATCGAGGTATCGCTGACCAGGCCGCCGAACTGATCGCCGGGTATCGTGGGCTTCACCGGGTACGGCGCCGCCTCCAACACCGCATCCGACGGTCCGCCTTGAGTGTGCTGCGCGGCATTGAAGGTCTGCACGACCTTCACTCCCTGGAAGTTCCTGAGCAGATGGAAGTTGACCACGCCGGCGACGGCATCCGATCCGTACACGGCCGATGCGCCGCCTGTCAGGACATCCACGCCGCTCACCAGTGCAGCGGGGATGAAGTTGACATCGGCGGCGGCGCCGTCCGGACTCTGCGGGTCACCCGGGCCGAGACGGCGGCCGTCGATGAGGATCAATGTGCGGGTCGGGCCGAGACCGCGCAGGGCGATGTTCGCGACGCCGGTCGCGTTGTTCGCCATGCTGTCGTTCTGCGCGGGTGAGTGTACCTGCGGCAGCTCGTTCACCACGTTCTCGATGTTGGTGGCACCCTCGTCGAGGATCTCCACGTTCGAAACCGTCGTGATGGGACTTTGGCTGGTGAGGTTCGGCGCCCGAATTCGCGTCCCGGTGATCTCGACCGTCTGCAGCTTCGGCGGGGGGTCCTTGCGCGGCGCCGGAACCCGCTGACTCGCGGAGCTCGGGGAGGGATCCTTGGCCTGGAGGGCCGCCGGATCCGCCGCGAGCAGCACCACGGCACCCAGCAGACCCATGCAGCACCGCTTCGTGATGGACATACAGGCCCCCACTTGATCCGGGCGAAGCACTCAGAATTTGGCGGTGATGGTGAGGAACAGCTCCCGGCCCAGCACGTCGTAGACGGAGTAGACATCCTCGTTGCCGCCGCCGTTGACGCGATAGACATCGCTGTGGTTGAGGGCGGGCGGATCCTTGTCCATGACGTTGTTGACGCCGGCCTGCACCGTGACGTGGCTCCATCGGTGCAAGCTGAGAGACAGGTCCAGGTAATTGACGGCGGGCATCACGGCATCGGCGTAATCGTAACTGCCGGGACCACCGTTCAATGCGGGCTGCGAGCTGTTGGAGTCGAGCTTCACCGAAGAGAAGTAGCGCCAGCGGACCGAGGCATCGAGCTTCCACGGGGTGAGCCAGGTCAGGCGGGCCTCGTGGCGCCAGGTGAAGTCCGGTCCGTTGATGTCGCCCGCGCTGCAGGTCGGGCCGTAGAGACCGGCACAGTTGTAGCGCGCGACCGCATTGGCATTCGTCTGCTCCAGCAGGTAGCTGCCGGTCATATTGAAGGCCACCGCGCCGAGATGATGCAGCCCGAGATTGTCCAGATCCTCGCGATAGTTGAGATCCAGATCGACGCCCCGGTTTCTGAGGAAGCCGATGTTCTCATTGGTTTCGGTCACCCAGCCGGAGCTGCCGAAGATGACCCCGCCGGCGCCGCGCTGGATCAGCGGACAGAGACTGCCAATGCCTTGCAGCAGGCAGCCGTTGACGATCTCCGCACCCGCCAGATGGGTGATGAAGCTGTCGACCCGTACGGACCAGTAATCGACGGAGAGCTCGAGGTTCGGCGCGAAGCGCGGCGTCAGCACGAAGCCGTACGTCCAGGTGTTCGCCGTCTCCGGCTGCAAGGCCGGATTGCCGCCGAAGAGACCGCCGCAATCGCTGGACCGGCATTCCAGGATGTTGCCGTATTGCGCCGCGGTGACACCGGTCTTGCCGCAGGCAGCGAGGCTGGCCACCGGTGTGGCGCCGGAGCACGGGTCCTGATAGCCGGCGTCGCTGTTCAGCGACTGGGGGAAGAAGAGCTCGTAGATGTTCGGTGCTCGCGCGGCGCGGTTGAAGCTCGCCCGGAAGCGGACATCGCTCGTCGGCGCGTAATCGACCCCGATCTTGAAGGTGTTGGTATTGAAGCCCGAGTGCGAGCCACTTATCGTGTAGGAGGAGTGGCGGCCCGCCACGTCCAGGTTGAGCGCGTCGGCGAACGGCTTGCTTTCGATCAGGGGAACGTGGACTTCGGCGTACTCCTCGGTCACGCTTTCCGAGCCCGACACCGGCGAGAAAACCTGACCCTGGCCGATGAGATCGTTGGTCTGCATCTCGTAGTCAGGCAAAAAATTGAGGGTGTCACGCCGGCTGCTGATGCCGAACGATGCCGCGATGGGATCGGTGGCCCACGGACTTTTGCCGCCCCACGTGCCGAAATCTCCGGAGATGTTCGCATCGAGATTCGACTCGGTCGAGGTTCCGGTCTTCATGCCCGGCGTCTGGAGATAGCTCAACATCGTCGGAGTGATCCCGCCGAGCTGGAAGATGTTGACCGGCACGCAACCGGCAGCCGCACTCGAAGTCGGGGGGCACCCGAAGAGAGATTCCTCGAGCTTCGCGTCCGATATGTCGTTCGCGTAATTCTCCGAGAGCAACGAGGTCCAATATGTCCCCGAGGCGTCGTAGGTCCAATCGCTCTGGCCGATGGCGCCGCGCACGCCCAGTACCGCCCGGTAGTCGGTGTGCCGCAGATTGTCCGCGCGAATGTCCTGCGGCAGGCGCAGAGAAGGCATCAGGATGGTGGCCACGTTCGGCTGGCCATTTGCCTGCAAGGGCGGCAACGCGGCGCCGGACGCGTCCTGACAGATGAGGGGCTCCTCTTGGGCGGACAGGAACTGATTGTTGCAGGGGACCTGCAGCAGTCCCGTCGGGCCCTGACCCTCGGTCAGCCCGCCGGCGGCCACCTGTGCCGTGGTGAAATCATCCATCAGCATGCCTTCGGCGTACACGTCCACCCACTGATTGAAGCGGAAATGGCCGAGGGCGCCCACGCTCTTGCGCTCATCGGCGCGCTGCAGGTAATTGGTCGGCGCCGTGTTGTATCCCATCGTAGTCTTGTTGAATTTCACCAGCGTGGCGGAGCCGTCGGGATTCAGCCCGTACGACTTGCCGCTGTTGGCTTGAAACGGGCCGTATATCCCGCTCGAGCTGCCCTTGCATATGAGTGCGTTATTCGCCGCGTTCAAGCCGAACTCGCAGCCGAGGAAATTCCGCGACCCGTCCAGAATCGGGTTCGAGTGGTGGTAGTCGAGATACAGGGTGACATTGCCGCGCCCGTCATCGAGATTGGTCCCGAGAAGGACCGTGGTATTGCTGACGAGGCCCCCGAATTGGTCGCCGGGAGGGGTTTCCGTCGGATAGGGCGCGGACGTCAGGACCCCATTCCACGGACCTCCCTGCGTGTGCTGGGCGGCGTTGAGGGTCTGCGTGATCTTCACTCCCTGGAAATTGCGGATCAGATGAAAATTGACGACGCCGGCGATCGCGTCCGAGCCGTACGCAGCCGAAGCACCCCCCGTCAGGACATCGACGCCGCTCACCAGCGCGGCCGGAATGAAGTTGATGTCCGCCGCGGCGCCCTCCGGACCCTGGGGATCACCGGGGCCGAGACGGCGGCCGTCGATCAGCACCAGGGTGCGGGTCGGTCCCAGGCCTCGCAGGTTGACGCTGGCGACGCCCGTCCCGTTGTTCGACGTGGTATCGCTCTGGGCCGTATGCAACTGCGGCAGCGAATTGACCACGTTCGAGATATTGGTCGCCCCCTCCTGCTGGATTTCCACACTCGAGACGGCCGTTATCGGGCTCTGACTCGTCATGTTGGGCTCGCGGATGCGCGTGCCGGTGATCTCGATCATTTGCAGCTGGGGCTGCGGCGGCGGATCCTTCTGCGGGGCCGGAACCGCCTGCGTCGGAGGATCCCGAGGGGGGGCTTTGTCATTGGCCCGGACGGCCGCGGGATGAGTCCCGAGCAACGCCAGCGCGCCGAGCACGCCCATGCAGTACCGCTTCGTCATCGACATATGGGTCCCCCAGCAGCTCTGTTGAAAAGTTTGCGCCGCCCGCGGTTCAATTGACGTTTCAATGGACCGCGTCTTGCGAGCGCGTGCATCGAACGTGCCAGCGGCTGGCCCAGCCCAACGGAACCGTTCAGAACTGCAACCCCACCGGGCGGTTATGCAATGTTGAAACGCGGACCTGCGATGCCGCCGCCCGCGGGCCGCGGCTTGACCGTTGCCCAAATGCTGCAGTAAGGCCCCAGACTCGCATCAGGATGTTGTTCCCGTCCGAGCGCCCGTCTCAGGATGACCCTGAGGCACCTCGGCGGCGGGCTGACGCACGCTGCCGGCTGGCATCGCCTCGTTGCCATCGCACAACGTCCGCGGATGCAATCCCTTTTCAAGTTTGCATTGAAGGGTGTTCATGTTTGAGGGATCGACGGGAAAGGCATCGCGACCGTCATACGGGCGTCTCGAGTTGCGAGACCCTACGGCGGCGCGAGCGCGGCGGCGGACGCCGCCCGAGGCCCGAGGGCGGCGTTGTCCGCGCCTGCCGGGTGCGCTAAGGTGGTAGCGGGCAATCGATGCCGCAGGAGTGCCGATGACGGGCTTGTACGATCGCAGACCTGGAGATCCTCCCTCCGCAGCCCACGCCGAGCCCTCGTTGCCCGAGCATCCGGACCGCCACGAGCATGGGCATGAGCAGGGCCCCCAGGACGTCACCTGGGAGCGCTGGCAGAAGAAGCGCACGTTCGTGCGCGCGCTCGAGGGCACGTACAGCGACCTCACCAATTCCCTGCTCAACCAGCCGCGCGTCTACTCTTCGCGCAACATGCCGTGGAAGGGCGGCCCGCAGGTCTACGGCAAGCACGTGATCAGCCCGCATACGGCCGCAGTCGCCCAGTCGATCGAGACACACATCGAGATCTACGCACCGGGCGCTCACGGACAGAAGCATGGCCACATGAACAGCGCCGTGTTCTACGTGCTCAAGGGTCGCGGCCACGACATCCACGACGGCAAGCGATTCGACTGGAAGGCGGGCGATCTCATGCTGGTCGAGAACGGCTGCGTGCACGAGCACTTCAACGACGATCCCGAGAACGACGCTCACCTGCTGGTGTTCAAGGCGAAGCCGCTGTTCCTGTTCATGCACCTGCTCTTTCAGAAGATCGTGAGCTATCCGCCGACGACGCCGCCGGTCGGTCACGAAGATTTCAAGCCGCCGACGGATCTGTGATCCGTCTCACCTGAAGGAATTTCGCTCATGAGCTCTCCGCTCGAACGTGATGTGGCCCATCTCGGGGAAAGCCGGTGCAGCTTCCGCAGCGAAGCCATCGAGACTTCCGCGCAGGCACGGCAGCGCTACGAGGAGGCGGCCAACGTCATCAGCGCGGATCAGATGCCCTTCGAGAACTCGCCCGACGGGCTGATCAAGCACCTGGTCAACGAGCGCATGGCGAGCAAGGAATGCTGTGTCGAAGCGTACATGCAGTTTCTGCCGCCGCATGGCCGCTCGGGCCGGCACCGGCACATGTGGGAGGAAGTGCTATTCGTGCTCGAGGGCAGCGGCCACGATCTGCACTGGGACCTCAAGTTCGACTGCATCGACAAGTTCGAGTATCAATGGGAGCCGGTCCCGAAGAGATTCGAGTGGCAGCGCGGGGACTTCGTCTATGTCCCGCCGTTCTCCATCCATCAGCATCACAACGACGGCGACGCGGAGGCCCGGCTGATCGTGATCAGCAACCGCATCGTCAAGGCGATGGGTTTCAACTGGCTCGATCAGCTGGAGCATGCGCCGGACTATTAGCCGGCATTGGGGGCCGGAGAATCTCCAAGGTCGCCGAGCGCCTCGCGCCGCCACAGCTCCCAGGCTCGATCCACGGCCTTGTCGTTGCGCTCGGCGGCCAGAACCGCCTCTTCCGGCGAGAGGAATGTCGGCTCGCCGAGGCGCAGGGCCTCCATCTGCAATGCCGCGTTCATGGCCGCATAGATCGCGCGGTACACGACATGCCTGATCGAGACACCCACCATGGTGGCGCCATGACCGCGCATCAGGATCATCGGCTTGTCAGCGAGCCTCTCGGCAAGGGCGCCGCCGAGGGCCGGCGTGCGAACCAGCATGTCGGTCACTCCGCCGGCCTCGCGGATCTCGAAGATAGGCACACCGGCGCCGAGGAATGCGCTCATGTGATAGATCGGTCGCAGGGGGACCTTGGTAGCGCCGAACGGAATGAGCTGCGGTGCGTGGCAATGCACGACGGCCATGACGTCCGGGCGCGCCTTGTAGACTTCGCCGTGGATGAAGCGCTCGCTGTAGTAGCGCTTGCCGATATCACGCACCGGCACGCTGTCGAGATCGAATGTCACGATGTCCGCGCCGGTCACGAGCCCCGGCGCCAGGTGTCTCGACATCAGATATTTCGCCGGGTCTTTGTCGTGACGGACGCTCAGATGCCCGAACGCATCGACGATCGCCCGGTGGTGGAGGATCCGATTGCCGGTGACGAGCTCGTCGATGAGCGCCGGATCCGCGGGTGGTAAGTTGCTCACCATGCGCCTCCTCGTTGTGGGAAACGGGTGGAAGCAAGGCTAGCACGCACGGCCTGCCCGTCCCAACTCGGTTCCGTCTGGGAGAATGAGGCTGCGAGCGGCGGCCGCGCGCTGTCGGTTTTGGCATAGACTCCAATGGCGAAGCACGAATCCATGCTCGAGCGAGAGCCCATGACGAACGACGATGCCGCGACCAGCGCCGTTGCGCCCATCCAACGCCAGCAGAGCTCGGCCCTCGTCCTGGCCGGACAGATCCTCTGCCTGCTCGTGCCCGTTCTGATCTGGTTCTCACCGCTGCAGCTCGAGCCGCGCACCAGGCACATGTTCGCCATTGGCGCGTTCATGATCATCGCCTGGATCACCCAGGCCGCGGAATTCGCGCTGGCGGGCTTCATCGGCTGCTTCCTGTTCTGGGCCCTCGGGGTCGCACCTTTCAATGTCGCCTTCTCAGGCTTTGCGGACCACACCGCCTGGTTCCTCTTTGGAGCGATGCTGATCGGATTGATCGCGGACCGGTCGGGCCTGGCGCGGCGGCTCGCCTACACGGTCATGGAGCGTGTCGGGATTTCCTACCCGCGCATCCTTCTCGGCCTGGTCATTACCAGCTTTCTGCTGACCTTCATCGTGCCATCCGGCCTCGCGCGCGTGGTCATCCTCGCCGCGATCGCGCTCGCCCTGCTCGAGGCGTTCCAGGCGCGGCGCGGGAGCAACATCGCCAGGGGCATGTTTCTGGTGCTCACGTATACGGGGAACATCTTCGACAAGATGCTGCTCGCGGGCGCCGGGTCCATCACGGCCGCAGGCCTCATCCAGAGGACGAGCGGCATCAGGGTGCTGTGGGGAGAGTGGCTGCTCGCCTTCCTGCCCTGCAGCATTGCGACCGTGCTCTTCGCCTGGTGGCTGACATTGCGGCTCTATCCGCCCGAGCGCACCACGTTCGCGCCGGACAAGGAGTACTTCAAGCGCGAGCTCGCCAGGATGGGACCGTGGTCGGCCGCGCAAACCAAGGCTGCCATGCTGATCGGCTGCGCCATGGCGCTGTGGATGACGGACTCCCTGCATCACATACCGCCCACCATGGTGGCGCTCGGCATCGGACTGTTTGCTCTGCTGCCTCGCGTCGGCGTGCTCGAGGCCGATGACATGCGTCACGTGAATTACATGCCCGTGTTCTTCGTCGCCGAGGCAGTGAGCATGGCCGGCGTGCTCGAGGCGACCCACGGGCTGGGCGTGCTCACCAGCGGCGTGTTTCACTGGATTCAGCCGGCGCTGACGAACATCTACAGCACCACCGCGGCGCTCTACTGGACGGCATTCTTCTATCACTTCCTGCTCGCGAGCGAGATCTCGATGCTCGCGACTTCCATCCCGCTGGTCGTGGAATATGCGAAGGTCCACGCGTTGAATCCTCTGCAGCTCGGGCTGATCTGGACGTTCGCTGCCGGCGGGAAGCTCTTTGCGTACCAGTCGGGCGTCCTGATCGTGGGCTATTCCTACGGCTATTTCGAGGCGCGCGACCTGATCAAGATGGGCGCATGGCTGACGCTGCTCGAGTTCCTCGTGCTGATGCTGCTCGTTCCCTTGTACTGGCCCTTGCTCGGGATCCGTTGAAGCGGGCCAATTGACAAGCTTGGGTGCATAATGCGCAGTTATACACTTGGGGAGTCGATGGCGGAAATGGCAGAGCGAGCAAGAAAGTCGCCCAAGGGACGAACGAAGCTTTCCTCCGTTGCCAACGCGATACTTCTGCTGAAAGCGTTCTCGGATGAGCACAGTGAGCTCGGCATCAGCACGCTGGCGGAACGCCTGCATCTGGCGAAGAGCACGGTGCATCGGCTCGCCTCGACGTTGGTCGAGGCTGGCATGCTCGAGCAGAATGCCATCGGACAATACCGCCTCGGGCTCGCGGTATTCGAGCTCGGCTCGCTGGTGCGCCGCAAGCTCGACCTGTCGTTCGAAGCCAAGCCATGGCTGATGACGCTGCGGGAACAAACCGGGGAGACCGTCGACCTGTCGATCCTCGATCATGACGGCGTGGTCTGCGTCAATTTCCTGGAGAGCCAGAAGGTCAACCGCATCAGCTCCGGAATCGGTTTGCGTAAGCCCGTGCATTGCACGGCGGAAGGCAAGGTATTGATCGCGTTTCAGCCTCCACAGGTGATCGACCGGATCGTGGCTGCGGCGCATGAGCGGCGTACTCCCCGCACGTTGACGGACCCGCAGGCGCTACGGGAGGAGCTCGCCAAGGTCCGCGCGCGCGGCTATGCCATCGACGACGAAGAATACGAGGTGGGTGTCCGCAGCATCGCTGCGCCTGTGAGAGACGACACCGGCAGTTCAGTCGCCGCGGTCGGTGTCACCGGTCCGGCGCAACGCCTGAGCAAGAATCGGCTGGCGATCATCGGGAGGCACGTCGATGCTGCGGCGAAGTCGATTTCGCTGCGGCTCGGAGCCAGGCCGAAGCCACGCTGATCCCGGCGTCGCGGACCTGCGCCCAAAGGGATGCCGCGCGGCGCCGCCGGGCCGAGATCGCCCCCCGAGCCTGACCTTCGCTGGCCGATCACCTGAGCGCGAGTCGCCTTTACCGGCTATGCGGCGCGCGTCCGGCGGCATCGACGTCGGGCCGTGCCGCTGCGCATTCGCCGCTGCCGATCGGACGCGCCCGCGTGTGGACCGAAACCCCGCGCGATTGACAAGCATCCGGGCCGCTGCTACAACTTGTTTCATCATGGCGGAAAGCGTTTCCGTATAGGAGAACGCCTTCCGGCTCCGCAGTGCGCGGGGAGAAGATGCGGTAGCCCGTAATCGGTGGATGACCGCGTGGGATGCGCGATCGAATGAAGCCGGGGCGGGCGCATGGCGATGCTGGTGGTCCTGAGCAGAGGGGGAGCATCCATTGGTCGCTAATCGTGACGGCGTCTTGGAAGCCATTGTCCTGGCGGAAGAAGCGCTGCAGGGCAGCATGTTGGCGGTGTTGCCGACTCTCGCCCGCCTGTGCGGCGGGACGGCGTGCCTTGCCGATGCGGAGGGGCGCTACCGGCATCGCGTGGATCGCGATGGCGGAGTGGTGCCGCTGCGCGAGGTGCACGGCAGCGGGTTGGTTCGTGCGGTAGCGCGCACGCGCCGGCCGCAGTGGGAAGAGGACGAGAGCTCAGGGGAGCTGCGGGTGGCCTTTCCGGTGGGAGACTGGACGGTGGAAATCGTGGGGTGCCTGCGCCCGAAGAGCCTGGAGCGGGCGGTGCGCCTGGGGACGGTCTCGGAGTTGGTTCGTGGCCTCGAGCGGCCGGCATTCGCGGGCGAGAAGGAGACGGAGGGGGCACGGGGCTGCGGTGCCCTGGGCGCCCGATACCGCTGGGAGGACATCATCGGGGCAGGCCCGGCGATCGCCCGGGCGGTCGCGCGCGGCAAGGCGGCGGCGCGGTGCAATGCGCCGGTGTTTCTCGTGGGCGAGAGCGGCACCGGCAAGGAGCTGTTCGCGCAGGCGATCCACAACGACTCGGCGCGCCACCGCGGACCCTTCATCGCCATCAACTGCTCGGCGCTGCCCGAGACGCTGGTGGACAGCACCTTCTTCGGCTACATCGACGGCACGTTCACCGGGGCGAGCAAGGGCGGCCGTCCCGGGGTGTTCGAGCAGGCCAATGGCGGCACGCTGCTGCTCGATGAGATCACGGAGATGAGCGTCGATCTGCAGGGCAAGCTCCTGCGCGTGCTGCAGGAGCGCGAGGTCTGCCGCATCGGCTCGGTCAAGCCGATCCCGCTCGATACCCGCATCGTCGTCACCTCCAACCGCGATCTGCAGCGGCAGGTGCGCGAAGGTCGTTTTCGCGAGGACCTCTACTATCGCCTGAACGTCCTCGACATTCATTTGCCGGCGCTGCGCGATCGCCGGGAGGACATCCCGCCGATCGCCGCACGCCTGATCGAGGGCCTCACTCGCGCCGCGGGGCACTCCCCCTACACGCTGCATCCCGAGGCGCTGCAGTGGCTGATCGAGCAGCCCTGGCCGGGCAACGTGCGCGAGCTGCGCAACGTGCTCGAGCGCGCTGTCAGCCTTGCCGAAGGCGACATCCTCCTGCCACGCCATCTCGAGCATACGGAGGAGCTGCCCGTGCAGCCCTCCCGAGCCCCCGAGCCGCTTCCCGGCAGGCAGCTCTGCCAGCGGCTCGCCGATGCCGAGGAAGCCTCCATCCGCGATGCCCTGCGCCGCAACAGCGGGCACCGCGGCAAGACCGCCGCCGAGCTCGGCATCAGCGTAACCACGCTCTGGCGGCGCATGCGCCGATTCAACAACGCATGAGCGTCGCGATGCCGGCGCAGGAGCGCCAACTCGTCGCCTTGTGCGCCGCGGAGGATGTCACGATGGATATGCCGGTGCGCGTCGTGCACGACGATGTGGCTTACGCGGTTTTCCGCTGCGAGGACCGCATTTACGTCACGCAGGATCAATGCACCCACGGTCCCGGATCATTGTCAGAGGGCTTCCTTCTCGGCTGCGAGGTCGAGTGTCCTTTCCATCAGGGACGCTTCGACATCCGCACGGGCCGCGCGACCGGGGCGCCGTGCACGGAGGGTCTGCGGACCTGGACGGTACACGAGATCGATGGGCGCCTCTTCATCGACCCTGCGGAACGGCGACCCGTGGAGCGGTGAGCGGATGGCCGGTCCCATATTGATCATCGGAGCCGGTCAGGCGGGCGGCCGCGCGGCCGAGGGGTTGCGTGCCGCCGGACATACCGGCCCGATCACGCTGATCGGTGAGGAGGTTCATCCGCCCTACGAGCGGCCGGCGCTGTCGAAGGATTTCCTGCGCGACGGCAATCTCGATCGGATCGCCTGGGTACGGCCCGCCACCTGGTATGAGGCCAATGGGGTGACGCTGTTTCGGGGAAGGAGAGCCGTCGCCATCGACCGCGAGCACTGCAGGGTCGCGCTCGACGATGGCTCCCAAGCCGAATATGAGACGCTCATCCTGACGACCGGTGCGCGCGCGCGGCCTCTCGCGGTCGATGGCGTGGACCACCCCCTCGTGAGTTATCTACGCACTGTCGCGGACAGCCGCCGGTTGCAGCAGCAACTCCTTGCGGGCGCTCATATCGTCGTGATCGGCGCGGGCTTCATCGGCCTGGAGGTGGCCGCCGCGGCGCGCTTGCGCGGCTGCGCGGTGACGGTACTGGAGATGGCCGACCTCCCTCTGACGCGCTGCATTCCGCCGTTCCTCGGCCGGCATTACGCGGAGCTGCACCGGGCTCACGGAGTCGCTCTGCGCACGTCCACTCACGTGGTCGGCATCAGCGACAGGAACGGGCGCGCGGTGGTCCATACCCGCGGCGGCGAGGTGCCGCCCGCGGATGCCGTGGTGGTGGGCATCGGCATCATTCCCAACGTCGAGCTGGCCCGCTCGGCGGGACTCGAGATCGACGACGGCGTCGTCGTGGATGAGTGCGGTCGAACCAGCGACCCCCGCATCTATGCGGCCGGCGATGTCACCCGCCATTTCAATCCGCTGCTCGGCCGCCGGCTGCGTCTGGAGTCGTGGCAGAACGCCCAGAACCAGGCGATAGCAGTCGCGCGCAACGTGCTCGGCGCGGCGCGGCCCTACGCGCAACTGCCGTGGTTCTGGAGCGATCAGTTCGACGTGAACCTGCAGATGGCCGGCCTTCCCGAGCCGGACGATGAGGTCATCCGCCGCGGACGATCCGGCGCCGGCCCGGTGCTGTTCCTGCACCTGCGGCAGGGCAGACTCGCCGCCGCCATCGGTCTCAACTGTCCCCGTGAGCTTAGAATCGCCCAGGAAATCACCGCCATGGGCGGCGCCGTGGATGCTGCCCGCCTCGCCGATGAGTCCATGAGCCTGGCGCCGATCCTCGCCGACCTCAGACGCTCTTCGCGAGCAGCCTGACCGGGAGCGCGCGAGCGATGTCGAAGCTCAGACTCTCGATCGCGATGGGCAACTACGATCGTACGCGGGCGCTCGTGGATGGCGAGGTGCAGATCGATGGCACGGACCCCATCTACATGCTGCTCTCTCCGGAAGAGATGTTCTTCCGCTCGTTCCGCGATGTGGCGTTCGACGTGAGCGAGCTCTCATTGAGCAGCTTTGCGCTGAAGACGGCCGACGGCAGCAACCCTTATGTGGGTATCCCGGTGTTCCCGTCGCGCGCGTTCCGCCATACATCGATCCATGTACGGAACGACCGCGGCATCGATGGCCCGGTCGACCTCAAGGGGCGGCGGCTCGGCACGCCGGAATACCAACTGACGGCCAACATCTGGGCGCGCGCCATCCTGCAGGACGAGTACGGGGTGGCGCCGTCGGATGTCATTTGGGTTCGCGGCGGCATGGAGCATCCCGGCAGGCGGGAGAAGATCGCGTTGCAGCTGCCGCCCGAAATCCGCATCGAGGAGGCGCCCGACGACCTCACCCTGTCGCAAATGCTCGAGCGGGGCGACATCGACGGGCTCGTCGGACCGCGGGCGCCCTCCTGCTTCGAGCGCGGCCACAGCCAAGTCCGCTGGCTCTTTGCCGACCCCACACGCGCCGCGGCCGATTATTTCCGCCGGACTCGGATCTTCCCCATCATGCACATCCTCGGGATCCGCCGCCAGCTGGCTCATCAGCACCCGTGGCTGCCGATTGCACTCTACAAGGCATTCGCGGCCGCCAAGGACATCGCCCTGGCGCGACTCACCGACACATCAGCCACCAAGGTGACTTTGCCTTTCGTGGAGGAGCAGCTGCGCGCTGCGCGTGAGCTGATGGGGCCCGACTTCTGGTCCTACGGAGTGGCGCCCAACCACCACGTGCTCGATAAATTCCTTCACCATCATCACGCGCAGGGCCTTTCCCAACGCCGGCTGAATGTGGAGGAATTGTTCCATCCTTCGACCCTCGAGAGCTTCAAGATCTGACGGACGCCGAGAGAACCCATGCTTCGCAAAGAGCAGAACGACCTGTTGACGCAGACCGGCCCGGGCACGCCCATGGGCGCCATGTTCCGCAGTTACTGGATCCCCGCGCTGTTATCGGAGGAGTTGCCGGAGAACGACTGCGCTCCGGTGCGCGTGCGGCTGCTGTCGGAGGATCTGCTGGCCTTTCGCGACGCCACGGGCCGCTACGGGCTCATCAGCGAGTACTGCGCCCACAGGGGTGTCTCGCTCTGGTTCGGGCGCAACGAGGAAGGCGGTATCCGCTGCGCCTATCACGGGTGGAAGTACGACGTCACCGGCCAATGCATCGATGTGCCATCGGAGCCGGCCGAGAACGGCTTCTGCCGGCGAATCAAGCTGCGCGCCTATCCCCTCGTCAAGCAGGGCGAGGTCCTGTGGACCCATATGGGTGCGCCGGAGAGGCGCCCGCCGCTGCCCGAATTCGAATTCTCGCTCGTGCCCGCCGGGCAAAGCTACACCTCCAAGCGCTGGCAGGAATGCAATTGGCTGCAGGCCATGGAAGGCGGCATCGATTCGAGCCATGTGTCGTGGCTGCACCGGGCCAACCTCGACTCCGATCCGCTCTTCAAGGGCGCCAAGGGCAACGAATACAACCTCAAGGACCCCAGACCCGTGTTCGATGTCGTCGAGTCGGCCGGAGGACTCCTCATCGGCGCCCGGCGCAATGCCGAGAACGGTAATTATTATTGGCGCATCACGCCGTGGGTCATGCCGTGCTTCACGCTGGTGCCGCCGCGGGGCGATCACCCCGTGCACGGCCACTTCTGGATTCCGAGCGATGACGAACATTGCTGGGCCTGGACCTTCGACTATCACCCGGTACGCGCGCTGACGGCGGCGGAGCGGCAGGCGATGCGCGCGGGGAAGGGGGTTCATGTCGCCACCGTTCCCGGCACCTACCTGCCCCGCGCCAACAGGCGGAACGATTATCTGATGGACCGCACCGCGCAGAAAGAAGGGCTGGCGTACAGCGGCATAGAGGGTATCGGCATGCAGGACGCATCGCTGCAGGAGAGCATGGGTCCCATCGCGGATCGGACCAAGGAGAATCTGACTTCGACCGATAACGGCATCGTCATGGCGCGCATGCGCTTGCTCAAAGCCGCACGAGCGCTCGCGGAAAAGGGCGAGACTCCCCCCGGAGTCGATCCGGCGCACCATCGCGTGCGCTCCGCCGCCGTGATACTTCCGCCCGATGCGCCCTTCAGCCAGGCGGCCAAGGATGCCCTGACGGCGCAGCCCGGCGCGCCGCACGCCTCCGTCTGAGGGCGACGGCGACACTGCAGGATGACTGTCATGACGCGACCCAAACTGGTTACCGCTCTGCAGACGCTCGGACATACCGCCGCCCTGCGGGACGGAACAGTACGGCTGCCCGGTTTCGAGCTCGAGTTCATCGAGGTGCCGCACATCATCCAGGCGTTCAGGCGCATGGTGCGCGGCCTCGAATTCGACGTGAGCGAAATGGCTCTGACCACGTACCTGACCGCTCGCGCCTTTCACAAGCCCTTCACGGCGCTGCCGATTTTCCCGGAGCGCCGATTCCACCACGGCGCCATTCTCTACAACACCAAGCTGGGGATCGGCGGCCCGAAGGATCTCGAGGGGCGCAGGGTAGGGGTAAGCCGGGGCTATACCGTCACGACGGGGGTGTGGGCGCGTGGCATCTTGCAGCACGAGTACGGCGTGGATCTCGACAAGGTCACCTGGGTGCTCTCGGGCGATGAGCACGTGACGGAATTTCGTCCGCCATCCAACGTCGAGTCCCTCGAGCAAGGCAAGACGCTCGAGGCAGCGCTCATCTCCGGAGATCTCGCTGCGGCCATCGGCGTCAAGGTCGAGCATCCGGACGTCGCCCCTTTGATCCCCGATGCGGTCGCGCACGCATTGCGCCGGTTGGCGAGCGATTCCTACTATCCGATCAATCACCTCGTGGTGGTGAAGGATGCGGTGCTGGCTGAGCATCCGCGCCTCGCGGTGGAGCTGTTCGAGGCATTCGGCGCCGCAAAGCGGCAGTATCTCGACCGCCTGCGCAATGGACTGATCTGCGCGCCAACCGCGACGGACCGGATGTATGCACGCGTGCTGGAGATCACGGGCGGCGATCCCCTGCCCTACGGCATCGAGCCCAACCGCGCGATGCTCGAGACGCTGCTGGGCTACGCGCGCGAGCAACGGATTCTGCCTCGCTCCCATGCCATGGAGGAACTGTTCGCGCCGGAGACTACGCGCCTGGTTGCCTGAGGACAGCGCACATGTCGGAAAAGATGGTCATTACCCTGCCCGCGCTGCGGCAAATGAAAGCGGACGCGCGCAAAATCGCCGGCGTGGTCGCGTGGGACTGCCAGATCGCGCAGATTGCGGATCGCGCTGGGGTGGACATCGTCTCGGTCGGCGATACGGTGGGAGTGAATCTCTGGGGCCATTCGAGTCCCCTGGAGATCACGCTCGCGGAAATGCTCGTCGTCTGCAAGGCGGTGCGGCGCGGCGTCAGGCGCGCGCTCCTGAGTTGCGACTTGCCCTACGGCCCGCTGCAGCAGGGCGGCGCGCGGGCGCTGCGCGCCGCGATCCGCCTCGTCAAGGAAGCGGGCGCCGATCTCATCAAACTCGATGGCGCCGCGCAGTTTCCGGAGGCGGTAGAGGCGCTGGTCCGGGCGGGCATCCCGGTGTTCGCGCAGTTCGGCATTACACCGCAGACGGCGCTCCACTACGGCATTCCCTACGGGGCGGCATCCGGGCGCGATGCACAGGTGCCGCAGGAGATGCTGCCGCGCCTGATCGCGGAGGCGAAGCGCCTCGAGAGCGCCGGCGCGAGTCTGCTCGATTTCACCAATTCCGGTCCCATCGCCGGTCCGGCCGTCGTCGAGGCGGTCGCCATTCCGGTCCTGGGGGGGTTCGGCGGCGGTCCCTGGCTCGATGGCCGCATGCGCATGGCGCATGCCGCGATCGGCTATGCCGCAGCCTGCATCGATTCACCGCCCGAGACCTACGCGAATGTCGCCCGCGTGGCCCTCGACGCGCTCGAGCAATACGCGAGCGACGTACGCGCGGCGCGTCAGATCAAGGGCGGCTGGCCGATTTCGGGCTGAAGAGAGCGCGCCATGCCGATCACGAGCATCGACGGGATTCCAACACGATACGAGATCCTGGGCTCGGGACCGCCGCTGCTGATGTTCTCTCCGGGCGGATTCGACGCGACCATCGAGGCTTGGGCCGCGCGCGGCGCCTACGCGCAGACGAAGCCGCTCGAGCACCTGAGCCGAAGCTACACGTGCATCGTATTCGACCGGCGTGAGAGCGGCAGCTCGGGCGGACGGGTCGAGCGCATCACCTGGGGCCACTATGTAGCCCAGGGCAAGGGTCTGCTCGAACACCTCGCGATCGAGCGAGCGCACCTGATGGGCGGTTGCATGGGGTGCTCCCCGGTGATTGCTTTCGCCGCCGCATACCCCGAGGCCGTCAGCGGATTGGTGCTGTACTGGCCGGCCGGTGGCCCGAAATACCGCTTGAGCAGCCGGCAGCGTTTCGCGGAGCACCTGGCCTTCGTGCACCGGGAAGGGTTGGAGGCGGTCGTGGCGCTGGCGTGCGCGAGCGGCAAGCCCTTCGGCACGGACCCGCGAGTCGGCCCGTGGGCCGCCGTGATTCGCAATGATCCGCAATTCGCCGCCCGTTACGCCGCGCAGGACGTGGAAGCCTACAAGCTCATCGTCATCGGCACGGAGCGGAGCCTCTTCGATCGCGACACCACGCCCGGAGCCGAGCCCGAGGATCTGCTGCGCCTCGATATCCCGGCGCTCATCATTCCCGGCCACGACCGCTCGCACGCGACCTCCGCCGCGCGATATCTCGAAGAGTGTCTGCCGCGCGCCGAGTACTGGGATTCGGCGGTCGCTGAGCAGACGGAGGCGCGCACCAGCGCCCGCATTGTGGAATTCCTCGCGGCGGCGAGCGCGAGGCCATGATGGTCGCGGCGCGCCTCTGCCATCGCCATGACTCGCGCCGTGTCGACGCGCGGCGCGCGAGTTGTCTGTCGACCCACCGCCGACGTGAGCCGGCTCGCGGATTGACAACTTTCCTGCAAATTGCTAGCATTCGTTCTACATACAGGAAAGCAGTTCCGCATAGAGAAACATACATGTCTGGCGCGGGCTTGCCGTCCGGGCGGCAGAGCAGGAGCCCATGATGGCCGACGACAAAGCGGCCAGGCAGACTTCCCATGCGCTCGAGGATCACTCGTTCGGACGGGAGCTGACGCATGCTCATCTGCCCGGCGTCGAATACGACCATGACCACGACGACTTCGAGTCGCATGGCCCGATCGAGCAGAATCCGATCTGGATCCAGGACCACGTCACGCTGACCAGTGTCGGGATCGACATCGGCTCCTCCGGCACGCAGGTGATCTTCTCGCGGTTAAATCTGCGCCGACCCGGCGAGGATCTGACCAGCCGCTACGTAGTGGTCTCGCGCGAGGCGCTGTTTGAATCGCCGGTGGCGCTGACGCCGTACCTGAACGAGCAGCGGATCGACCAGATCGCGCTGGGGGCGATCATCGATGACGCCTACAACTCGGCGGGCATCGGACCCGAGGGCGTGGATGTCGGAGCCATCATTCTCACCGGGGAGGCGCTGCGGCGGGAGAACGCCGCAACCATCGCGGCGATCGTCGCCGAGCACGCCGGCGACTTCGTCTGCGCAACGGCCGGCCATCACATGGAGGCGATGCTGGCCGCCTTCGGGTCCGGCGCCGTGCGCGCGTCCGCCGAGACCGGCAAGCGCCTGCTCAACATCGACATTGGCGGAGGCACCACGAAGCTGGCGCTCATCGAGGCGGGCCGGGTGGTCGGCACCGCCGCGTTGCACGTCGGCGGGCGATTGCAGGTGATCGACGCCGGCCGGCGCATCGTGCGGCTCGATCCGGGCGGGCAGCGCCTGGCAAAGCGCGCTGGGTTCTCCTGGGAGCTCGGCGATGTGGCCGAGCCCGCGGCGCTCGATGCGCTCGCCGAAAGCATGGCCGCGGCGGTGCTCTGGGCCGTGCGCGAGAGCGATCCGCCGGCGGACGTGGCCGGCCTCTACCTGACCGAGCGCCTGGGCGGGCTCGGGAGCCTCGATGGTGTCATGTTCTCCGGCGGCGTCGCGGAATATATCTACGGCAGGGAGAGCCGCGACTTCGGCGACCTCGGCCGCCGCTTGGGCGGAGTGTTGCGTCGCCGGCTCGAGGCGGGCGCATTGCCGTGGCCGCTGCTGCCCGCCGACGAGTGCATTCGCGCCACTGCCGTGGGCGCCTCGGAGTATTCGGTGCAGGTCACCGGCAACACGATCTATGTCTCGCACCGCGGCGCACTGCTGCCGCGGCGCAATCTCCAGGTCGTCAAGCCACCGTGCGAGCTCGCCGAGATCATCGATCCCGAGCGCGTCGCGCAAGCGATCAAGCGGCATCTGAGCCTGTTCGACCTGGATGCCCAGGAGCAGGACTTCGCCCTCGCGGTGCAGTGGCTGGGAGATCCCTCCTATGAGCGGGTGTCAGCCTTCGCGCGCGGCATCGTCGCCGCGCTCTCGCGCCGGATCGAGCTCGGCCGCCCGTTGTACATCATCCTCGACCGCGACGTGGCGCAGACGTTGGGCGCGGTGCTGCGTAACGAGCTCGGCGTCAAGTCCGAGGTACTCGTGATCGATGGCATCATGCTGGTGGATTTCGATTACGTCGACCTGGGCAGGATCCGGCTGCCGTCATACACGCTGCCGGTGACGGTGAAATCGCTGCTCTTCAACGACATGGCCGGCGGCCGGGCGCTCACGTGACCTGCCGGCGCGACTCAACCTCCACTTCGAGAATTCACGGGAGAACGGCTCCATGACCAAGGAAGCTATCGTTTCGAAAGAAATGGCGCAGAAATTCGCCACCGAGAAAGCCACTCCCTACACGGATTGGGTGGGCAAGGAGGGGCTCGACATCATCAGCGCACTCTACGTCCCGAACCTCCATACGGTGGAGCTCAAGCGGTGGGAGCGCCGAGGCGGTCGCGGCGTCTACATCAACCACGACGCTTCGAGAACCTCGAACGATTGCTACGTCTGCGAGATTCCGGCCGGCGGCAAGCTCGCGCCACAGCGGCAGCTCTTCGAGGAGATGCTCTACGTGCTGGACGGGCGCGGCTCGACTACCGTGTGGAACGATGCCGGCCAGAAGATCTCCTTCGAATGGAACAAAGGATCGCTGTTCGCCATCCCGCTCAACTGCTGGCATCAGCACTTCAATGGCCAGGGCCGGGAGGTGGCGCGCTACGTCGCCGTGACCAACGGCCCCGCGGTCATGAACCTCTATGGCGACATCGATTTCGTGTTCGACACGAAGTACGACTTCGAGAACCGCTTCAGCGGCGATCCGGAGTACTTCGCCAACAAGGGTGAGCAGAAGGGCTTTCTGCTCGAGACCAACTTCGTCGCGGATGCGATCAATCTGCCGCTCATTACCGCCAAGGAGCGTGGCGCCGGCGGCGGCCACATCCGCTTCAACATGGCGAAGGGCTCGATGAACAGCCACATCTCCCAATTCCCGGTGGCGACGTACAAGAAGGCTCACTGCCACGGGCCCGGCGCGCACGTGATCGTGCTGCACGGAGAGGGCTACACCCTGATGTGGCCGGAGGGTGAGGAGCCGACGCGCTACGAATGGCAGGAAGGCGCGATGATCGTTCCGCCGAACATGTGGTTCCACCAACACTTCAATACCGGCACCACCCCCGGCAGGTATCTCGCCTTCAAGCACGAAGGGGTCGCGATCCGCAACGCGCAGGGCGTGCCGAAAGCGTGGATCAGCCGGCGCCTGGGCGGCGATCAGATCGACTACGCCGACGAAAAGCCGGTCATTCGCCAGATGTTCAGCGAAGCGCTGCGCAAGGCCGGCATGACGCCGCACATGGACGAGGCGTATCGGAACGAGCTTGCCGAGCTGCCACCGCCGCGCCATGGCAGCTGAGGGCAGCGCCGCGGCTGAGGCGAGTCGTGCGATGCGGCCTGCGGTCGGCTTGCCGAGCCTGCTCGCGGCATTCGTTCGCCTCGGGACCGTGACGTTCGGCGGCGGCCTGCAGTCGTGGATCCACCGGGAGATCGTGGATCGGCTCGGCTGGGTGGATGAGGATACTTTCCTCTCGGGCATGACCGTGGCACGGGTCGTGCCGGGCGCCAACGGGGTCAACGTGGCGCTCTACATCGGTTTCAAGCTGCGCGGCGCGCTCGGTGCCGCCGCCGCCGTGCTCGGCATGGTCGTGCCCGCTTTCTGTGTGATTCTCTGCCTCGGGTATCTGTATCGCAGGTTCGGTCACCTCGCCCCCGTGCACTTCGTTCTCGCTGGACTTGCGGCTGCGGGCGTCGGCGCCACACTCACGATGGGCATCAAGGTGGGACGGCGTCTGCCGCGCGATCTCCGAACTTCACTGACCGCAGTGGCTGTTTTCGCCCTCGTGGGCGTATTACGGCTGCCGATGATTCCCGTCGTGCTGGGACTGATTCCGATCAGCGTCGGTCTGGCGCTCCTCGCGGAAAGGAAGCCACGCCATGGGTCGTAGCGTGCTCGCGCTGCTTCTGGTCTTCGGCCCGCTCTCGATCCTGTCAATCGGCGGCGGCCAGGCCACCATCCCGGAGATGCAGCACCAGGCCGTGGTGGTCCACGGTTGGCTGACCAACGGCGAGTTCGCGGATCTCTTCGCCATCTCGCGGGCCGCGCCGGGACCGAGCTCGCTGATCGCGGCGCTGATCGGCTGGCACGTCTTCGGCTTCTGGGGCGCGGTGGCGGCGACACTCGGGATGTTCGTGCCCTCCTCGCTCCTCATGTATGCGGTGGGCGCCTGGTGGCATCGGCGGCAGGACTCGCCCATCCGCCGCGCCATCGAGCGGGGACTCGCGCCAATCGCGGTCGGACTCGTGTTCGCGGGGGCCATCACGGTCCTCAGAGCGGCAAACGCCGGGGCCCTCGCGCTGGCGACGGCCGGCGCGGTCTGCCTGCTACAGAGCACCACCCGGATCGGCACGAATGCCACGGTGGGCGCCGTCGCCTCCATCTACCTGCTTCTCTTTTATCTCACCTGAAGCCGACCAGAGGTACACGAGCATGGAAAAAGTCCTTGCCTCGGTGAAGATTGGCGCCGGCAAGTTGGAGCTGCGCGAATTCCCGATGCCGCAGATCGACGATGAGAGCGCCATCATGAAAATGGCTGTCGCAGGCATCTGCGGCACCGACGTGAAGATGTTCAAGCAGCCGCTCTCCGGCGGCCCCGTGATCATGGGCCACGAGAACATCGGCTACATCGCCAAGGCGGGAGCTAAGTTCATGGAGCGCAAGGGCGTCAAGGAAGGCGATCTGGTCTTCGTCGAGCACTACGTCCCCTGCTTCAAGTGCGAGTGGTGTCATCTCGGGGAATATCGCCACTGCGCCGCCACCGACTGGCGCGGCAATCCGGATAGCCGACGCTACGGCTACACGACGTCCGACAATCCGTACCACCTTTGGGGCGGGTTCGCGCAATACACCTATCTCCCCTGGAATGCGGTGGTGCACAAGGTGCCTGCGGGCGTGACGCCGGAGCTCGCGGGAATCGTGACGCCGATGTCGAACGGCATCGAGTGGGCGCTGTTCGACTGCCACGTGGGCTATGGGTCGCGAGTGCTGATTCAGGGGCCCGGGCAACAAGGTCTTTCCCAGGTCGTGGCCTGCAGGCAGGCCGGGGCCGATCTGATCATCATCACAGGCACGAGCAAGGATGCCAAGCGGCTGGAGGTCGCCAGGAAACTCGGGGCCGATCACGTCATCGACGTCCAGCAGGAAGACCCTCTGACGCGGATCATGGACATCACCGGCGGCCAGGGTGTCGATGTGGTACTCGACTGCGCCGCCGGCGCGGGCACGGCGCCGGTGCTGCTCGGAGTCGAGGCGCTGAAGCGCAAGGGCGGCATTCTGCTGGTCCAGGGAGAGATGGCGGAATTTCCGAATTTTCCGCTCGGGAAGGTGACGGTGAAATACATCACCATCAAGAGCGCGCGCGGTCACAGCTTCAAGGCCTGCGAGCTCGCGCTGCAGCAGCTCGCCTCGCATCGGTTCCCACTGGAGCTGGTGACGACGCACACTTTCGGATTGCAGGACGCTGGGTACGCCATCAAGTCGGTCGGTAACGAAGGCGCGAAGGACGTCATCCACGTCTCCCTGCTGCCGTGGCAGTAAGGGAAGCCCGAGGACGCTGCTCGATGTAGCATCGTCACGTCTACCCTTCCTGCGGAGCGCAGGTGTCCGAGATCTTCATCCGACGCAGGACGGCCACTGTCCTCCTGGCTCTCGCACTCCTCTTCATCGGGCTGAATGCCTACTTTGCGCTTCCCGTAGCGCCTCTGCCCGAGATCGACTTCCCGACGATCGAGGTCGAGGCGAGCCTTCCCGGAGCGAGCGCCGAGACCATGGCCACATCCGTCGCGACACCTCTCGAGCGGTCGCTGGCCAACATTCCCGGCGTGTCGGAGATGACCTCCAGCAGCTCCCTCGGCAGGACACAGATCGTGCTGCAGTTCGACTTGAGCCGCTCCATCGATGCGGCCGCTCAGGACGTACAGACGGCGATCAACAGCGCTACGGGAGTGCTGCCCAAGGACCTGCCGACCCCGCCGACCTACCACAAGGAGAATCCGGCTGATTACACGGTCCTCGAGCTTGCCCTGACCTCCGATACTCTGCCGCTCACGGAGGTCGATCGCTACGCCGAGGACTTCCTCGCACAGCAGATCTCGCAGGTCTCCGGGGTGGGTCTGGTCGATTTCCACGGCCAGGCGCGGCCGGCCGTGCGCATCCGTCTGAATCCGGACAAGGTGAGCTCGATCGGCCTCACGCTCGAGGATGTGCGCAGCATGGTCGCACAGCAGACGCTCAATGCCCCGAAGGGCAGCGTCTCCGGTCCTGCGCGCTCGGTGGTGCTGTCGGCAAGCGATCAGGTGCTCGACCCCGCGGGTTACCGTTCGATGGTAGTCGCCTACCGGCACGGCGCGCCCGTGCGCATCGGCGAGCTCGGCGCCGTGATCAGCGGCCCGGAGGATGACATGGACGCCGCCCGGCTGCAGAACAAACCCGCAATCATCATCGACGTCCACAAGCAGCCCGGCTACAACGTGGTGGACACCATTCAAAGGATCAAGGAAGAGCTGCCGAGGCTCACGGCCCTGCTCCCCGCGACGGTGCATCTCTCGCTCGTCGGCGATCGCACCCAGACGATCGTGGCCGCGGTGCGCGATGTGCAGCTGACGATGCTGGTGACGATTGTCCTGGTCGTCCTGGTGATCTTCTTCTTCGTGCGTAACGCCTGGGCGACCATCATTCCGAGCATCTCCATTCCGCTGTCGCTCTTCGGCGCGTTCGCGGCCATGTACGTGCTCGGCTACAGCCTCGACAACGTCTCCCTGGTCGGGATGACGATCGCCGTCGGATTCGTGGTCGATGACGCCATCGTCGTCATCGAGAACATCGTGCGCCACATCGACAGCGGCGAGTCGCGTCTGCAGGCGGCGATCGAGGGCTCGCGCGAGGTCAGTTTTACCATCGTCTCCATGACGCTGTCGCTCGTAGCGGTGTTCATTCCCGTACTTTTCATGGGCGGCATCGTCGGGCGGCTGCTGCGCGAGTTCGCCGTCACCGTGGCCATCGTGGTGCTGATGTCCGGAGTCATCTCCCTCACCATCACCCCGGCGCTCTGCGCTTGGCTCGTGCGCGAGCGCGGCTCCGAGCAGCACGGCCGCCTGTATCGCTGGTCCGAGCGACAGTTCGCCGCTCTGGCGGCGTTCTATGAGCGGACGCTCGATGTGGTGTTGCGGCATCCGACAGGAACGCTGCTCGCGACCCTGGCGGTGCTCGGGCTTTCGATCTTCCTTTACATCGTCGCGCCGAAGGGCTTCTTCCCGCAGGTGGACAGCGGGGTCCTTCTCGGCACCGCGAAGGCTTCGCCCGACGTCTCGTTCGACGCAATGACCGCACACATGGAGGCTCTGGGGCGCATCGTGGCGGCGGACCAAGCGGTGAGCACAGTGGACTACTGGTTTGGCAGCGATCCTTCGGTGAGCCAGGGGCGGTTCTACATCTATCTAAAACCGGCCGGACAGCGCCCGAGCGCAGCTCAGGTCCAGGCGCGGCTCGCGCAAGAGGTCGCCCGGGTGCCGGGGATTCGCCTCTTCATGCAGATCCGTCAGGACATTACGGTCGGAGGGCACCTTACGGCAGGCCTCTACCAGTACACGCTTCAGGACGGCAACGTCGCCGAGCTCGTGAAGTGGACCAACGTGCTCGAAAAGCGGTTCCGCGGCCTTCCCGAGCTGCGCGACGTGACCTCCGACACGCAGGCGCTCGCCACTCAAGCGACCGTGCAGATCAACCGCGATGCCGCCGCCCGGCTCGGAGTTACCGCGCAGGCGATCGACGACACGCTCTACGATGCCTTCGGACAGCGGCAGATCGCCACGCTCTTCACCGAGCTGAATCAATACCACGTGATCGAGGAGGTCTCCCCGGATTACCGGCTCTCGACCGATGATCTGCAACACCTCTATGTGCGCTCCACGCTGACCGGGGCGCTCGTGCCCCTGAGCGAGGTCACCGCCCTGAAGAATGGGCTCGCTCCGATCACGATCAATCACCAGGGGCTCTTTCCTGCCATAACGCTCTCCTTCAATCTCGCCTCCGGTTACAGTCTCGGGCAGGCGGTCGATGCGATTCATGCCACCGAGCGAGCCTCCGGCAAGCCCGCATCGCTCATAGGCTCGTTTCAGGGCACGGCACGCGCCTTCCAGGAGTCGCTGCGCAACCAACCGCGACTCATCTTCACCGCGCTGTTCGTGGTCTACATCGTGCTGGGGGTGCTGTATGAGAGCGCCATCCACCCTCTGACCATCATCTCCACGCTTCCGTCGGCCGGCGTCGGCGCGCTGCTCGCCCTCGAGCTCTGTGGCGAGGACCTGTCGATCATGGGCCTGATCGGAATCCTGCTCCTCATCGGCATCGTGAAGAAGAATGCAATCATGATGATCGATTTCGCCCTCTCCGCCGAGCGCGCCCAGGGCCTCAGCCCGCTCGAGGCCATTCGCCGCGGCTGCCTGCTGCGCTTCCGGCCCATCATGATGACCTCGATGGCTGCCATCTTCGGCGCCCTGCCCATCGCCCTCGGCACAGGTGTGGGCGCGGAGCTGCGCCGCCCGCTCGGCATCGCGGTGGTTGGGGGCCTCCTCGCCTCGCAGGTGCTGACGCTCTATGCGACTCCGGTCATCTATCTGTGGTTCGATCGTCTGTCTCACTCCTTCGGACGATTCCGCCAACCCCACGGACCATTGCCCGCGCGGGCCGGCGCGCCCGAAGCCGAGCAAGAACCAAGGTGAAGAGCATGAGAACACGACCCGCAATCGCCGCGATGTTCCAACTGCTTGCGCTGGCCGCGGTGCGGACGGCAGTACCTTCCCCCGAGGCGTCCGTCGCCTTGAAATTCACGGGCAGCATCCCACTTGCTCATGTCCAGGGGAGGATGGATCACGTCAGCGTCGATGTGCCGGGCCGGCGCTTGTTCGCAGCCGCCTACGACAATCACACTCTCGAGGTCATCGACCTCGCGGCCGGCAGGCAGGTGCGGAGTCTCCGGCTCGACGAGCCGCAACAATCCTACTTCGTGCCTTCCGTCAACCGTCTTTTCGTGGCTTCGAGCGGCGATGGAACAGTGAAGATTTTCGCTGGCAGCACGTTCGCTCTCGCGCGCACGGTGCAGCTATCCTCCGATGCCGACAACATGCGCTACGACGCGGCTCGCAAGCACATCCTCGTCGACTATGGCGGGGAGAAGTACCTCTTCGGCGCGGTGTCCGCGCGGACCGGCGAGAAGGATGGCGCCGTGGCCGTGATGGACCTGAACGGCAACATCGTCGGCCGCATTCATGTCGGCGGTCATCCCGAGGCGCTGCAGCTGGAGCAGAAGAGCGGAGAGCGCGTCTTCATCAATGATCCGGACAAGCACGAGATCGTGGTCGCAGACCTTTCGAGCTACGAAGTGCTGGCCCGCTGGAAGGCAGGCTGCGAGAACTACCCCATGGCGCTCGACGAGGTCCACCATCGGCTCTTCATCTTCTGCCGCAACGGCGGGTACGTGGCCGTGTTCGATACCGGCAGCGGCAGGAGAGTGGCTGCGGTGCGAGCCACACCGGGGGCGAGCTCGGATGACATGTTTTGGGACCCGAGCAAGAGCCGGCTGTACGTGCTCGCGAGGATATTGGTGCACGGGAAGAGCCCCCATGTCGCAGGACCCGGCATCATCGACGTGATCCAGCAGGCGGATCCCGGCCACTACCGGATGATCGCGACATCCGCGACAGGATTCGGCGCCCAGACCGGAATGTTCGTGCCGCAGTGGGGGAAGCTCTTCGTGGCCGCGCGTCGCCAGGCGGCAGGGCCGAGCGCCGCGATTCTCGAGTACAACACGAAGTAGAGGAACCTCTCATCCCATGCTGATCATCGACAATGAGACCGTCTCGCAGCTGCTGACGATGCAGGACTGCATTCGCGTGCAGGAGGCGGCATTCCGCAAGCTGCCGGCCGGCGGTGCGATCCATCGGCCGCGCATCGACGTGTACTTCCCCTGCGAGCGCGAGGACGGTTATTACCGCTGGGGAACGATGGAGGGCGCCAACGACGGCTACTTCGCGATCCGCATGAAGTCCGACGTCGTCACCTGGCCGAAGGGCGCGGACGGCAACTGGACGGAGGAGAAGTACTGCCGGGAGCCGGGCACTTACTGCGGGATCATTTTCCTCCTCTCGACGCGCAACGGCGAGCCGCTCGCGTTCATCCACGACGGCATCCTGCAGCACATGCGCGTCGGCGGCGGCGCCGCCATCGGCGCAAGGTATCTGGCACGGGAAGACACTCACGTGGTCGGAATGCTCGGATCGGGCGGCATGGCCCGTGCTTTCCTCGAAGCCTTCAAGTGTGTGCACGACGTCCGCCTGTGCAAGGTCTACAGCCCGAATTCGCAGCGCCGGGAAGCCTACGCCGCTGAAATGTCGCACCGCCTCGGCATCGAGGTGCGGGCGGTCGACAGCGCGCGTGAGGCGGTGCGCGGAGTCGACCTCCTCTCCAGCTGCACCGACAGCATGCGGCCCGTTTATGACGCCGAATGGGTCGAGAAAGGCATGCATGTAACCAATCTCGGACGGCGGGAGGTGTCCGACGCGGCGCTCGACAGGTTCGATGTGGTCGTACGCCAGGGCACTGCGGGCTTGCAGATGAGGCAGACCGAGCGGTTTCAGGCGGAACGCGGTCACTCGCCCGCCGCCTTCATCGGCGGCACCGCCGAGCAGATGCAGCGGATTCCAGCGAAGAACGCGCACCCGGGCCTCGGAGGCGACAGCCCGGAATTCATGGATCGGGGCCGCGGCGGCGACAAGCCGGACTTTGCGGACCTGATCACGGGCAGATGCCAGGGCCGCACGAGCCGCGATCAGGTCACGTTCTACCGGAACGTCGGTAATCAGGGCCTGCAGTTTTCCTCGGTCGGCGGATGGGTCTACGCGCAGGCGCTCCAGGCGGGCAAGGGTCGGGTCATTCCGACCGAGTGGTTCCTGCAGAACATCCGCGACTGACTTGCGTGTCGGGCGGCGCCCTACTTCGCCGGCTTCTCCCGGTAGAACGCCAGCTTCTCGAACAGCGGCCGGTCGGACTGCGAGAACAGCACCGCCGGTGCCTCGTCGCTGTTGCTGATCGTGTACGGCACCCAGGAGGGAATGGCCACCACGTCGTGGAGCTCGGTCACGTACTTCACTTTACCGGGTAGCGTGAAGGTCACCGATCCCTCCAGCGTGATGAAGATGACGTTCTCCGTCCGGTGCCAGGCCTCCAGGGAAGTCCTGCCGTTGACGAGACGGACGCTGTTGCTCATGGACGGAAAGGCTGGGCCGCCGGTGAGCGGATTGACGTACTCCAACAGGATGCCGTCGCGCGGATTGCCGGAACCGGCCGCGGAGAGACCCTGCAGGAGCTTGCGGGCCTTGCTGTAAGGATAGTACAGCAGAGTGTTGTCGGAGGACGGGATGTGGTCCGGCAGCATGGCGTCGCGGTTGACCAGACCGGCGCCGTAGGTGCTGCTCAGGGCATCCACGTCTCCCTGGACCGGATGGTAAGCCTGCCCCGAGACCTCCTCGTATTCCTGGAAGAACGTGCCGCCGATCCAATAGGCCATGAGCACGTCCAGGCCGTCGTACCAGATCGCGTGGGAATCGCCTTCGTTGTGGTGATCGTGCCAGGTCCAGTTCGGAGTGAGCACCAGATCGCCGGGGCGCATGGGAATGCGGGTGCCCTCGACGACCGTGTAGGCACCTTCGGCCGGCGCCTCCAGGATGGTGCGGAAGGCGTTGGCGCTGTGGCGGTGAGTGTAGGCCTTCTCGCCGGGCAGCAGCATCTGAATGCCGCCCCGCAGCGTCGGCAGCGTGGCCGCCGGCATGAAGTCCCTGAGCCCGGGATTGACGAAATTGATGTTGCGCCGCTCCGCCTCCTCGGTCGTCAGGAGGCCGCTCAGCTCGAACAGCCGCCGGCGGGTGTCGGCATAGCTCCAGTGGCAGGGATCCGCGGCACTGACGGGGCTCGAGGTGAAGCGGAACGCGCCCTTGCCTTTGGCGTACTTCGGGTGGGTGGCGACGAAGTACGTGCTGTAGTTGTTGGCCAGCAGGTCTTCGATGAAAGCCTCGCGGCCGCGCCCGATCTTCACTGCCTCGCTCATTGTCAACTCTCCCGTACCACCGGATTGACCAGCGCACCGATCCCCTGGATCTCGGCGCGCAACACATCGCCCTCCTCGAGATAGCGCTCGTGACCGAATGCCACGGCATGCGGGGTGCCGGTGCAGATCACGTCCCCGGGCTCCAGCGTGAGGCCATCGGATGCACGCTCGATCAGCATCGGGATCTTGTGCATCATGGTCCTGGTCGAGCCGCTCTGGCGCTCCTGCGGGTCGTTCTCGAGCGTGAGCGAGATTTCCAGGTCATAGACATCGGAAATCTCGTCGCGGGTCACGAGCCAGGGCCCGATGGGCGCTGCGGTGTCCAGGTTCTTGAGGGTCAGCCAGTGGAGCCGCGCCGCATTGGGATCGGACTTCAGGGTTCGGCGGTCACGGAAGCTGAAATCGTTGCAGATGGTGTAGCCGGCGACATGCTCGAAGGCGTTCTCCTGCGAGATGTACTTGCCGCGCTTGCCGATGATGACCCCCAGCTCGATCTCGCTGTCGCATTTGCGCGAGGTCCTGGAAAGCAGGATCGATGCGCGGTGCGGTGTCATGAGCTGCGGCATCTTGACGAAGAAGTACGGCTCCTCGGCGGGCTTGCTGTTGCTGGCGTTCGCGTGTGAGAGATAGTTCATGGTGACGCAAAGGATCTTGGCGTCGGGCGCGGCTGGGGAACGGAATAGGATCGTGTCCGGGCGCAGCGAGCAGGCGCCGTACCGGCCTGGCGTCGCTGCGACCTGCGCCAGCAGCTCGCGCGCAAGATCCATGGCCCTGTCCCCGCCCTTCAGCAGGTCGGCGACGGAGCGAAACCAGTCCGGCGGCCGCGCGCCCCAGCACTGCTCATGAGCCAGGGGCATGTCGATGATCGTGTCGGCGCCGATACAGGCGCCGAGGCGGGATGAGCAAGTAGCGTCTTTAGAGAAAGTCAGCAGTTTCAAGATGGAACCCTTCCGGTCGCGGAGGTGCGGATCATCACGGGAAGCCGGCGCCTTGCAGAAACTCCGACATGACCCGGTTGTACTCGGTCGGCGCCTCCAGGCTGCTGACGTGTCCGGTGCCGGCGATCTCGTGGAATCTCGAGCCTTTGATGCCTCGGTGCAGGTTGCCGGGCGAATCCTTGGGGATGAAGATGTCGTCGCTGCCCGATGTGACCAGGACCGGCACGTCGATGGTGGGCAGCACGTTGGTATCGTCCTTCTTCACCGCCATCGCCTCGAGCGTGGCGGCGTTCACTTCGGCAGGCACCGTGTAGTTGAGCATCTTGATGGTATCCAACACCCACGGCCTCCGTTGCAGAGTCACCGGCGACAGGCGCTTCGGGGCGCCGGTGGTCACGAAATGCTCGAGCCCGTGCTGCTGGATGTTCGCGATCTGCGCGCGCCGCCTGGCGACGATCTCGTCGGAATCATTTTCGGCCTTGGTGTTGCTCAAGACCATGCCGGCGATGAGATCGGGCCGCCGCGCCCACATGCGCAGCGCAATGTAGCCGCCCATGGAGATGCCGGCGAGGAGGATTCTTCTGACTTCGAGCGAGTCGAGCAGCTCGATGTAGCACTGCGCCATCTCGTCCACTCCGTGGCGGGCGGGATCGTAGGACGACTCTCCGTGCCCCGGCATGTCCGTCGCCAGCACGCGGAAACCTCTTTCCAGGAAGTGCGTGAGCTGCGGAAACCACAGGTTCTTGTTGTGCCCGAAACTGTGCAGAAACAGGATCGGGGCACCGGACCCGCTGTCGTGGTAGGAAACGGTGACGCCATGGGAGAGCTTCAGTGCGGCCACGCTGTTGTCTCAACTCAGTTCGCGGAATGATTGTATTGCTGCTCGCGTTTCCTTACGCTGTCCACTCGCCGCGTCAACGACCGCAGGTGCGTCATGAAAGAGTTCGAGCGCCTCAAGAACGACCTGGTCATCGCCAACCGCATTCTTGCCCGCGAAGAAGTCGCCGACGCCTACGGTCACGTCAGCGTGCGCAACCCCGACGATCCGCACACGTTCTTCATCGCGCGCTCCCTCGCTCCGGAGCTCGTGACTGCGGAGGATATCGTGGAGCTGGACCTGGAAGGCAACCCGGTTGGGGGCGACAGTCGACCGCTTTATCTCGAGCGCTTCATTCACGGCGGCATTTACGAGGCACGGCCCGATGTCGCCGCCGTCGTCCACGCCCACGCCGAGGCTGTCCTGCCCTTCGGGATCGCGCACGGCACGCCGCTCAGGCCCGTGATTCACTCCGGCAGCTTCATCGGCGCTCATGTGCCCGTCTGGGACATCGCTGACCGCTTCGGCGACACCAACCTGCTGGTCTCGAGCGTCGCGCAGGGCCGCGACCTCGCGAAAACGCTGGCCGGCCACAGCGTCGCCCTGATGCGCGGCCACGGCTTCGCCGCCGCCGCCCGCTCCCTCATAGACGTGGTGCGCATGTCGGTGTACCTGCCGCGCAATGCCCGCGCCCTGCTCAGCGCCCGGCTGGTGGGCGGGGACATCAAGTTTCTCTCGGAAGGCGAAATCGCGGCACGGAATCAGGAGGCCTACAGCCCCTACTCCACCGCCACCTGGCGGGCGTGGGAATACTGGGCGAACAAGTGCGGATGCGGTCACTTGATGACGAAGCCGCCAGGCAGGAAATGAACGACACATCCGGGTTGCATTCCTGGGTTATTCGATCCGGCCGTGAATGGGCACGAACAGGTCCGCCAGCGGAACCGGCTCGGCAATGAGGTGCTGCTGCACCATGTACTTGACGAATGTCTCCATGGCGGCGCGGTTCTTCTCCACGCCATAGGCCCATAGGTCGCGGCCGAATTCGCCGAACACCTCGTCGATCTCCCGGAGATCGTCGAAGAGCCACGGCAGCATGTAGCGCTGGGCGGCGGAGAAGTACATGCGCTTCATGGCCCACTCCCGGGCATCGAGGAAGCACTTGTACAGGCTGGCCGCGATCCACGGGTTGGCTTCGTAGACTTCGCGACGGATGGCCACCGTATGCATGATGGGGTGTATCGCGGTTTCCCGGTAGTAGCGTTTTTCCTCCTCGCGGAAATTCGGGAAGAGATGCGCGACCTTATCAGGCCGGGTACGCACCGAATCGGGCATGCGCGAGCCGATGGTGGCGTCGATCTCGCCGTCGGCCAGCATGTCCGAGAGGGATTTGTTCGAGGTGTTGGCGCGGAGGTTGACGGGCTTCAGGAGTTTGGGAGGCGCCGGCGGCTTGCCGTGGGTACCGGCCTTTTCCATCGCGCCCTGCACCCATTCGACTCGGGAGAGATCCACGCCGTAGACATTCTGCAGATCGCCACGGTTCCAGATCGCGGCAGTCATGGTGTAAAGGGGCACGCCGATGCGCTTGCCCGCCAGGTCCTTGGGTCCCCTGATCCCCGCGTCGCGGTTGATGCAGACGAAGCTATGGCGGAAGGCTTTCGAGGGAAAGACCGGAATGGCGACGAAAGGGCTGTTGCCTCGTGCCGTCATCGCCACATGTTCGGCCAGGGAGAGCTCCGAGACATCGAATGCCCGTGTCCCCACCATGCGGTCGAAGATCTCCCGGGGCGCCTGGATCTCCACGAAGTTGAGATCGATCCCTTCGACTTGCAGTCGGTCGTATTGCAGCGCCTCCATGCGGTCGTACGGGCCGCAGGCGAAGCTCAAGCGCAGTTTCGACATGTTGCAGCCTCCAGGGGAATCCGCACGCGACCGCCGCCGCTGTCTGGGGATTATTGAGGCAGTATAAACATGTTCTGCATAGCAAAAAACCATTCTTTTATGTGGAACACGGACCAAGCTCTGCGCCGGCGTTGGCGCGCCGGCGCGTCCCTTCAGAGCCGCCGGTTGCTCTCTGCCGCCCGCCCGTCGCCACCGTGCTCGTGCTGGTGGTGAATGTCCGGATAATGCGGATGGCTGTGTGTCATGAGCGCGTGGCTGTGCTCATGCGCATGCGGCTCTCGCCCGTCCCAGCCGATATCGTGGGGGTGCTGGTGGTCCACGTCATGGACGTGGCGGTGCGCGTGTAAAACAGACCGATGGGTGTGCAAATGCTCGTGCCGCTCCTGCAGATGCAACCACACGCCGGTCCCCATCAGGACCACCGCCAGCCAGAATAGCGGTGAAGGGTGCTCGCCAAAGGCCAGGATCGAGACGGCCGCGCCCACGAAGGGCGCCGTGGAGAAGTAGGCGCCCGTGCGCGCGGCACCGAGCCCGCGCAGGGCCAGGACGAAAAACACCAGGCTGATGCCGTACCCGAGCAGCCCCACCAGCATTGCAGCGGCGATCCCGGCAGCGGGCGGCAGGCGATCGCCCAGCATCAGCGCCATCCCGGTATTGGTCACGCCGGCGACGAGTCCCTTCAGTGCCGCGATGAACATTGCATCCGAAGCCGAGACCTTGCGGGTGAAGTTGTTGTCGAGCGCCCAGCAGAGGCACGCGAGCGCGATCAGAAGTGCGCCAAAGCCGAGCCCCGTCCCGTGCGAAGCGCCCCGAGCGGCGAGCAGCGCAGCGCCGGCCACTATCAGCGCCATACCGAGCACCACCCGCCGGTCGGTGTTCTCGCGGAATACGATCCACGCCAGTAGCGCGCTCAGCACCGCCTCGAGATTCAACAGTAACGACGCGGATCCCGCCGGCGTGCGCGCCAGCCCCGTCATCAACAGCAGCGGGCCGAGCGCGCCGCCGAAGCCGATTGCGAGGAGCAGCCAGAGCCATTCGGCGCGAGCGAGCGCGGGCGTGCGCCATTCCCGATCTCGCAAAAGGCGCGCAGCGCCAAGCCCGAGGCCGCTTCCGAGGTAGAGCAGGCCGGCAAGAAGCAGCGGGGGCGTTTCCCGCAGGAGTTGCTTGGCGAGCGGCGTGCTGACGCCGAAGAGCAGCGCCGCCGCGAGTGCCGCGGTGATTGCGGGCAAGCGGGCCAGGGGGACCATCTCCAGAGGCTACCTCGCCGTCCCGGCGCCGTATACCCCCAAGGGATCAGTTCTCCCAGGCCGCGGAGCCGGCCGCCTTGCGCCGGAACGGGACGGTCAGGCGCCGGAGGATTCCGCGGACCACCTGCATCTCGCGCGACAGCGGCGAGTGCAGGAAGGCGATCTTGCGAATGTAACCGGTGACCGTCCAGTGATACCGCGACCCTGCCGGGAAGAGATAAGTCTCGCCCGCCTGCAGCCGCCGGCGCACTCCCGCGGCATCTTCGATGACGACGGAGCCTTCCAACACGTGGATCACTTCATCCCGGTCGTAGAACCAATTGAACCGGCCGGCCGTGCAGTCCCACATGTAAGTGCTGGCCAGCTGATCGCTGCTGCCGGCGAGAAGCTTGTTGCGCGCGACGGGGTTGCCTTCGAGGATCCACGACTGCGGGATGGGGGCTGGGACGAGGCCGTGCGCATCGTGGCGCAGCACGCGGGCACCCTCGATCGAGATCGTCTGCTCCAGCATGTCGAGCTCGACCGTCGGATCGTCGGCGGCCAGCTCACGCGCGGCGCCGCCCTCGTGCGGTGATTTTTCCATGTCTCTGGTCCTCAACGTTTCCCGCTTGACGTAATTCCGTCCGATCCCGCGCCGCCGGCAGTCGGCGACGCCTTCAGGCGCTCGAGTTGAAACGCGGGGAGGATACCGGCGGCACGGCCGGATCGTCCGTGAGTTGCCGCACACTGGCCGGACCATCAAACGTCCGCGCGCAAGGTGGTCAGCGGCGGCTGCCGCGCGACGGAGCGGGTGGCCAACCAGCCGCTCGCCACCACGATGAGTGCCCCGCCGAGCAGTCCGACCACGCACGCCCACGGACTGAAGACATATTTGAGATCGAGGACGCGTGTCGTGAGGAAGTAAGCCGCGGCAGAGGCGCCGGCCGCCGCGATGAGCCCGGACAGGACGCCGAGCGCCGCAAACTCGGCCAGCACGCCTTTGGCCACCGTGCGGCGGCTCGCCCCCAGCGTGCGCAGCACCGCACTTTCGTAGCGCCGCTCGTCGCGGCTCGACTGCACGGCAGCGAGCAGTACCGTCAATCCCGCGAGCAGCGTGAATGCGAATACGCTCTGCACGGCCAACACCGCCTTGTCGAGCGTGGACCGTACGTCCGCGAGCAGATCGTCGATATCGAATATGGAGACGCTGGGGAACCGGTGCGCGAGCCCCGCCAGTGACCGGGCGGCGCCCGGGGCGAGATAGGCGCTCGTGAGGTAGGTGCCGGCGACCTTGTCGAGCAGCCCCGGCGCGAACATGATGAAGAAGTTGGGCCTGAAGCTGTCCCACTTCACTTTGCGGATACTCGCCACACGCACGGTGAACGCCTCGCCCGCGATGTCGAAGGTGAGTCGATCGCCGAGGCGCAAGCCGAGCCACTGCTCGAACTCCGTCGAAATAGACACGAGCGGCTGCCCCTCGTCCGCCGCTGTCCACCAGCGGCCGGCGACCACCCGGTTGTCGGCCCCGAGCGCCGCGGACCAGGTGAGGTTCTGCTCGCGATTGGCAAACTCCTCGCCGCGATGATCGGCGAAGCGCATGTCTCCCACGGGCCGGCCATCGATCGCCGTCAACCTGCCGCGGATCATCGGCAGCACACGCGAGGTGCTGGCACCGTGTGAGTGCAGATAGGCGATGAAGATCTCGCGGCTCTGTGCGGGGATGTTGATGAAAAAGTAGTTCGGCAGATCGGCCGGCAGGCTCTGGCGCCAGTCGCCGTCGAGATCGTTGCGGATGATGCCGAGGAGCAGCAGCGCCATGATGCCGGTGCCGAAGGCGACGACCTGCACGATGCTGTCCGCCCGGCGCCGGCTCAGGCGCGCTACACCATAGCGCCACGCGATGCCGGCACGGCCCCGCAGCCGCCCAGCCGCCATGACGAGCAGAGCGCCGGTCACGACGAGCAAGGCAATGAAGGCTGCGAGCCCCGCCGTGAAGTCGAGAAAGAGCTTCCAGTCGAGCACGACCCAGTAGATGAGCAGGACAACGACCGCCACGGCCGGCCCGAAGGCGAGCAGCACCAGGGGCCGCGGCGGCCCGATGTCGCGCCGCAGCACTCGGATCGCGGGCACGCGGGACAGCTGCAGCAAGGGCGGCAGCGCAAAGCCCGCCAGCAGCGCGACGGCGGTCAGGAAACCCATGCCCACCGGCTCGAGGCTCGCCGGCGGCAGCGCCGTGCTGGCAAGCAATCCGCGCAGCGCGTACACCAGCCATGCCTGGGCCACATACCCGACCGCGGACCCGATCACGGCGGCGAGCAGCGCCACAGCGAGCAGCTGCAGGGTCGTCAGCCAGATGGTGAATCTCCTTGTTGCCCCGAGGGTCTTCAGCAGAGCCACGGAGTCCAGATGCCGGGCCACATAACGCCGCGCCGACATGGCCACTGCGGTGGCGCAAAGGAGCACCGCCACGAGGCTCGCGAGACTGAGGAATCTTCCGGCGCGGTCCACGGCGCTCTTGATCTGCGGACTGGCGCTCGAGATGTCCCGCAGCCGCTCTCCGGCATGCTTGTGGGTCCCGAGCCATTGTTTGAAGGCCACGACGCGTTCGGGCGCCCCGGCGAAGAGGGCGTCGTAACTCACGCGGCTACCCGGCTGGATGAGCTGCGTTCGCGGCAGGTCGGCCGCGTTCATCAGCAGATTCGGCACGAGCCCGGTGAACGTACCGCCCTCATCAGGCCTGGAGATGAGCACACGGCTCACGCGAAACTCGGCGGCGCCGATGGTCAGCCGGGAGCCGACCTGACCGCCGAGCGCCGCGAGCAGCCTCGAGTCCGGCCATACCTCCCCCGGCAGCGGAATCCCCGCTGCCGCGCGACCCGCGGCGAACGGCTGATCCGCCACCAGCACCGTTCCGCGCAGCGGATAGCCGGCTGTTACGGCATCGACGTCTGTGAGCTGACTCTGATCGCCCGCGAACACCACGCTGAGCAGGCTCGTGGCGCGCGCACTCCGCAGGCCGGCCTGATGCGCCGCCAGCATGTCCGCTTCGTCGATGGGCTGCGGTGACTGCAATCGGATGTCGGCGGCCAGCACCTGGCTCGCCTGCATTGCCACGGCGGCGCCGATCCGGCTCACCAGAAAGCCCACGCCTGTGAGAGCCGCGACGGCGATGGCCAGCGCGAGCAGCAGTACGCCGAGCTCGCCGGAGCGCCACTCCCGGGACAGCATACGCATCGCGAGCGGGATGGTGCGCATGCCGGCTATCTCAGCCCGCCGGCTTCCATGTGCACGATTCGCTCGCAGCGCGTGGCGAGATCGCGGTCGTGGGTCACCAGCACCAGCGTGGTGCGGGAGCTCGCATTCATCTCGAAAAGCAATTGGCCGATCCTGGCGCCCGTCGCCGCATCGAGATTGCCGGTCGGCTCGTCCGCGAACAGGACCGCCGGCTGCGTGACGAAGGCCCGTGCGAGCGCCACGCGCTGCTGCTCGCCGCCCGAGAGGAGGCGCGGGTAGTGGCGCGCACGCTCCTCGAGTCCCACCTGGCGCAGCGTCTCGAGCGCCGCCTCGCGCGCCTGTCCGTGGCCCGCGAGCTCCAGGGGCAGCATCACGTTCTCAAGCGCGGTGAGCGACGGAATGAGGTGAAACGACTGGAAGACGAAGCCCACCCGCTGCGCCCGCACCAGCGCCCGGCCGTCCTCGTCGAGGCGGGTGAGGTCGCGGCCTTCCAGGAGCACTCTTCCCGAGCTCGGCAGGTCGAGACCGGCGAGGAGCGCGAGCAGGGTGGACTTGCCGGCCCCCGAGGGCCCGACGACCGCGACCGACTCACCCGAGGCGATGTCGAGCGAGACGTCGTGCACAATAGTCAACAGGCCTTCGGGACTTTCGACCTGCTTGGTGAGGTGCTCGGCCTTGAGAACGCTGCTGCGGACCGCCGGCGCCTGGGCGCTCGGCATCGGGTTGATGTTCATCGCGCTCCAGACCGCGGTGGCTTCCGACCATACGATTCTCGTGCTCGGCGACAGCTTGAGCGCCGCCCACGGCCTCAGGCCGGAGCAGGGTTGGGTGGCGCTGCTAATCGCGCGCCTGAGGACTCAAGGTTACGAGTACCAGGTGATCAACGCCAGTGTGAGCGGCGAGACCACCACGGGCGGCCTCGCTCGCCTCCCCCGGGAGCTGCGCCTCACCCAGCCCAGTATTCTCATCCTGGAGCTGGGGGCCAACGACGGCCTGCAGGGCCTGCCGCTCGGCCTCGCGCAGCAGCGGCTCGCCGACATGATCCAGCTGGCCGAGACCGCGGGGGCGCGGGTGCTGCTCGCCGGAATTCTCATCCCGCCGAATTACGGGCCGCGATATACCAAGCAGTTCGCGGCCATGTACCCAGCCCTGGCGCGGCAATTCCATACAACCCTGGTACCCTTCCTGTTGCAGGGCGTGGCCCTGAATCCGCAGCTGATGCAGCAGGACGGCCTGCATCCGAATGCGCGGGGGGAGCCGCTGGTGCTGAATACCCTGTGGCCCCATCTGAAGCCGATGTTGAAAAAGAGCCGTCGAGGGGGAGCCCGATGAACCGATTCTGGCTGAAATCCTATCCACCGGGCGTGCCGGCGGAGATCGACCACGCCCGGCTGACGTCCGTCGCGGAACTGCTGCGCCAGGCCTGCAGCGACTACCGGGACCGCCCGGCGTTCGAGCAGATGGGCCGCGCCATCACGTTCGGGCAGCTCGATGAGCTCAGCCGCGATTTCGCGGCCTGGTTGCAGTCGGTCGGCATGGTGAAGGGCGACCGGCTGGCAATCATGCTGCCCAACACCCTGCAGTATCCCATCGCGCTCTTCGGTGCGCTGCGGGTAGGCGTCATCGTCGTCAACACCAATCCGCTTTACACCGCGCGGGAGCTGCAGCACCAGCTCGAGGACTCGGGCGCGACGGCGATCCTGGTGCTGGAAAACTTCGCCCATGTGGTGCAGGAGGTGGCCGCGCACACCCGCCTGAAGAAGGTGCTGGTGACGGCGGCGGGGGACTTCCTCGGCTTGCCGAAATCATGGATCGTCAACTACGTCGTGCGCCATCGCCGCAAGCAAGTGCCCGTGTGGCACATCCCCGATGCCATGGATTTTCGCGCAGCGCTGCGCGCCGGCCGCGGCCTGCCGGTCAATCCGGTCGATGTGGGGCCCGAGGACATCGCATTTCTGCAGTACACCGGCGGCACGACCGGTGTGGCGAAGGGCGCCATGCTTACCCATGGGAACGTCAGCTCCAACGTCCTGCAGGCAGAGGCGTGGCTCGCCGGCCGCTTCTCGCACGAACCCGGCGTGGTGATCACGGCGATTCCGCTTTACCACGTGTTCGCGCTCACGGCCAACTGTCTGCTCTGCGCGCACCTTGGCTGGAAGAACGTGCTCATCATCAACCCGCGCGACTGCCCGGCGCTGCTGAAGGAGCTGGGGAAACAGCCGTTCGCATTCTTCACCGGCGTCAATACGCTGTTCAACGCACTGCTCAACGCGCCCGGATTCGCTTCCACCGACTTCAGCCACCTCCTGGTCACGCTGGGAGGCGGCATGGCGGTGCAGGAAACGGTGGCCAAGCGCTGGAAGGAGGTCACCGGCAACGTCCTCACCCAGGCCTGGGGCCTCACCGAGACCTCGCCCGCGGCGGCAATCAATCCCACGGACGAGGACTTCAACGGCTCGGTCGGCCTGCCCATCCCGTCCAGCGAAATCGCCATCAAGGACGACCAGGGCCAGGACCTTCCCCTCGGCCAGACAGGCGAGATCTGCGTCCGCGGCCCTCACGTCATGCGCGGATATTGGAACCAGCCCGATGAGACCGCCAAAGTCATGCTCCCCGGCGGCTGGCTGCGCACCGGCGACGTCGGCTACATGGACGAGCGCGGCTATGTCTTCATTCAGGACCGCAAAAAAGACATGATCCTGGTCTCAGGTTTCAACGTCTACCCCAACGAAGTCGAAGCCGTCGCCGCGACCCACCCCGGCATCCTCGAATGCGCCGCCGTCGCCCAACCGGACGAGCACTCCGGCGAGGTCGTCGCCCTCTACGTCGTCCTGAAGGACCCGAAGCTCACCGAGCGCGACATCATCGAGTACTGCCGCAAATCCCTCGCCGGCTACAAGGTTCCCAGGCACGTGTACTTCCGCAAGGAGCTCCCGAAGAGCAATGTGGGGAAGATATTGAGGAAGGAGCTGCGCCAGCCGGCTCGATAGCTCCGCGCCGGTTTGCCTCATGGCGGCAGCACGGAATATCGTCAACAGGGCTCTGATCATCATTGCCGCCTGGGTGTTGATGGCGGCGGCATGGACACCACCGACGGTGCCTGAGCGATCAATCAACGCTCTTCCTTCTTCCCGCCACGGACGGCAGATTTTCCGCTTCCACGATCGGCGGATGGCCGATTGGACCGCAGCAAATAGACTCCCAAGGCTACGCGTTCTTGGTGCGAGGCTTCTGCGTGGGACTTACGCCCGGCCGACCATTGCTCAAAGTCCTCGAGAAGCGCGGTGGCGCGTCCCGAAAATCTCCTCATAAAGTAGGCCGCATCGCCCTCCGAAGGTACCGCGGAGTCTTTGAATACGAAGAATGAGCGCTCTTCGGATTTAGGTTCTGAGCGCGTAATCGCGTAAGCGAAATCTTCGAACAACCGCGCAAGGCCGGACAGCTGATAGTGAGCTTCAACGTTTTTGCGATTTCTTGGTGTACGCAAACGAAGGGTCCCTGTTTGCGTCGTATCCACCGCTTCTATTCTTTCCAGCTCCCGCAATACGGCCTTTGGCGTTACATCTCCTGCGTAGATCTTCACAAGCGAAGCGAACGATTTCTTCTGCCCCCGATAGGCGAGTTCGTCGGGACGACCTCTGCGATTCCGGAATCGCGGATCAGTCATCCATCCTCTGAGGACCCTCAAAGCTCGCTGTTCCCCACTCCTCTTTGCCGCATTACGCCTATTCTTCTGTGAGTCACTCAAGAGAGCGGCTACCTCCTTGCGTGTCATCCCCGTCGCGACAGCGAGCCGCGAGATATTCGCTCGGCCGTCCTGGCGAATAACGACCTGCATTGCTGCCCGAAGGTATGCTCGTTTCGCCGCGCGCACTAACTCGTCAATTCCGGTACCACCACGCACCAGTAGTTGGGCGATTGGCAGGAGGATGTCCGGAAGCGAGTCTTCTATTCGCTGATCAGTCTTCGTCGGTCTCAATGGCAAATGAGGTAATCGCAGAAATATTTAGAACTTGGGCTATTGCCGTGGCGATGCCTGCGCTCCCTGCGAATAGATTGAGAATAACCCGAGGCCTACGCGCAATCGTTTCTTGCTCCCACGAGCCCTGGTCCTTGCATGAGCCTGCAGCCAATCGTCCATCTGTTCCAAAAAGAGGAGGCTGCGTTCTTTGGCGAATTCCCCAAAGTTCTTTGCATTCACCCTCGAAAGCTGAACGCTCTCTACGGTTCGCCAGAACAGATCGGGCCCGGCAGATGCACTTTCGTCTCTCAGCGTGTGTGTCAGCGTCGATGCCGCATCGGCAAGGAAGTACGTGATCGGCTCGAAAGCCATTCTCGACCCCGCACTCGTACGAAAAAGGGGACTAACCAGTTGGACCTTACCGTTCCTCAGTCGTCGCACGTTCCGGTAGCGAATAAGTACGCCAAGCAGTTCTTTTGGATCCCGCCCAACGCAAGCGCATTTCACAAGCGCAGGGAAGCCGTTTGCGCCGGACAATGATAGCGCCCGGGGTCGACCGCGCGAATCCAGAAACTTACGGTCACGACTCCAAGTCGCTATCAAGTCTGCGTAACAGGTTGGAGCGCCGATATGCTCCAACTCCCGCTTTCCTTCCGACCGGCGGACATTATCAATTGCCGCGGTAAATGCAGCTAGCGACTGCGCTCGGCTCATTCCGCCACTGCTAAAGAAAGCCGCGATTGGGTAAAGGAGGGAAATCGCCTGATGGCGGTCAATTATTGTGTTTGCCTGCCGTGCCCGCGTGTTCATGACCCCTTGCTCCATAGCTCGTGACGTTCCGCGGACGTGCGGGACCGAATCTGCGCTTTAGTTGCTTGGCTGGCATCCGGTAGGTGAACTTCACGTCCGTACCTAATCACATTCCGAGGGCGCCTCGGGATGGTCAACAGGATACGACCAAATCGCAAAGGTCGCTCACGCTGCGCAGGGGTTTGCGCCGGATATAGCTCGGCGAGTTCAGCCTAGTCAGCTGATAGGAGAAGTCAGATTGAAGTAGTGAAACCCGAGGTGCCGTCGGCCTCTTGGCCGGCCTCGGGTCACCTCGGTTGAGTCAGTCGCTCGGTCTGCCGGAGCCCAATTGCTCAATTCGACCCGGTGCCGCCGATGCCCGCGGAGCCCGTGCCACCAATTCCGGCTGACCCGGTGCCACCAATGCCCGCGGAGCCGGTGCCACCAATGCCGGCGGAGCCAGTCCCGCCGATTCCGGCTGAGCCGGTGCCGCCAATGCCCGCGGAGCCCGTGCCACCAATTCCGGCTGAGCCGGTGCCGCCGATGCCCGCGGAGCCCGTGCCACCAATTCCGGCTGAGCCGGTGCCGCCAATGCCCGCGGAGCCCGTGCCACCAATTCCGGCTGAGCCGGTGCCGCCAATGCCCGCGGAGCCCGTGCCACCAATTCCGGCTGAGCCGGTGCCGCCGATGCCCGCGGAGCCCGTGCCACCAATTCCGGCCGACCCGGTACCGCCAATGCCGGCGGAGCCCGTGCCACCAATTCCGGCTGAGCCGGTGCCGCCAATGCCCGCGGAGCCCGTGCCACCAATTCCGGCCGACCCGGTACCGCCGATGCCCGCGGAGCCCGTGCCACCAATTCCGGCTGAGCCGGTGCCGCCAATGCCCGCTGAGCCCGTGCCACCAATGCCAGCGGAGCCAGTCCCACCGATGCCGGCCGAGCCGGTGCCGCCGATGCCCGCGGAGCCCGTCCCGCCGATTCCGGCTGAGCCGGTGCCGCCAATGCCCGCGGAGCCAGTCCCGCCGATTCCGGCTGAGCCGGTGCCGCCAATGCCCGCGGAGCCAGTCCCGCCGATTCCGGCTGAGCCGGTGCCGCCGATGCCCGCGGAGCCCGTGCCACCAATTCCGGCTGAGCCGGTGCCGCCGATACCAGCGGAGCCCGTGCCGCCAATGCCCGCTGATCCGGTGCCACCGATCCCTTGAGACCGTACCGCACTGCTAGCGAGGAAGAGCCCGTTTAGTGTCGGCTGCGTGCCAACTGCGCTTACAAAGCTGCCGAGCGCGGGCAGAGCCCCATCGGTATTAAGCGTCTGGTTGACATCAACCGTCAGGTTGCCGACTCGAATTTGGCCAACCCGACTGACGCTGCTAACCACACCCGCAACGAAGAGCTGCGTTGCTCCAGGAACGTTAATGTTCGGAGAAACTATGACATTCTGGACTTGCGCTTTTCCTGCTGCCGATTCAGCTCCATTCACCGAGACGAGAGTCCCAATCGAAATGGACTTGAGAGAAAGCCGCGCGGGATAGGTCGCTTGACTGGAGACCAGAGTGGTTGAGCCAATATGAAAGGTTTGGCCCAATACAACAATCGTGGATGCCTTTAGATTTACTTGCTGAACTGGACCAAAGGCCAACTCACCAGCTTGGGCACCACTACCAAGAGAAATTGCGATCGCAGAAGCGGAAGCAAGGCCTACCAACCCGCGTCGAGACATCGCCATGTCAAAACTCCCCGTGACCTACGTCGCTTCATGACGAAGCGAGGTTGCTTGGTCTTATGTAACGTAGAATACCGAAAAAACGTGATGCACGTCAAAGATTTGCCGCGGTTTGCATTATGACAAGTACGGCTTTGTGGTTTTGTGGACCACGTCTGGGACACGGAGCGGTAGGGGGGCCTCGGAAGGCTCCGCGGAAGAGCCCTGGGCCAGCAAGACTCGCGCTAGCGACATGGTCGCCAATCAACTAAGTCATTGAAGATAAAACGAAACCCCCGAGACTTACAGAAGCGCTCGGGAATCGAAGCGATCGTTTAGAGGTCAATAGACCCATCACCGCCCGTACGCGGGGGCGCTGACCAATACCTATCGAGAGGCGCCTCGCCCCTCGACCTTGCGTATAAGTGACCCCAATGGTTCGTCATTTTTCGGCAGCTCCACGTACAAAAATACGTTTAAGCCGGTCGATACTCGCTCGTCCGAAGCGGAATCACTAGATGAGTACGGAATCAGCCAGTTGTCGAGGTCGACCAAGAAATCCGCAGCCTTTGCTCGCGCAAATTCCTCAAAGGCGGAAATTGCTTCCATCGGCAGACCACGGTCCGCGACCACGAACCTCTCAAGCCGCTTATCTGTGTTCTTGGGGTCCATGTTGTGCTCAAGCGTGGTCGCCAATCGCGTGAGCGCGTTCCCGAAGTACTCGATCTGCTGCGGAGACATGGACTCGGGCATCATAAAGGCACGTGATACGGCACGAAAGTGTTTTTCCCCCGAATATATGACGGACCCTACGCGGATCAGCTCCTCGAGTAGCAGCCCTGGGTTAGCCTTCGGGTCTACCATTCCAACTAGGCTACGAACGCAACGCCCCGAGGGAGCATCAAACTCAAGTTCAAGAGGAATACTGTAGGGACCGACATACTGCGGGTCTGTATGCCATTTTTGCAGGACCTCAAGTAGCACCGCCGCCATGGTCGGATCTGCCGAGGGCAGGGCGCCCTCATTATCGATGTAGTAATCGACTTGCTGCCGCGTTACACCTGCAACCACCGCGATGCGTTCGCGCGTAGGGGTGCCAAATAGAGGATTGCTGTCGCGAATTGCGCTCTCAACGTAAACGCCGCGCGCGAGATCAGCGAACTCATCGAAGCGTACACCCGCCCGAATCAGTAGGCGCACAATGGGTCGCAGCACGCGCCGAAGAGCGTAGAGGAGTTGCTTACGTGCCTCGAGTGAAGTCATGGGACTGAGCGACCATCGTTAGCCAGACCAGGACGGTAAGCATGCCAAGGCAGGTTCTGCTCCCTACTTGCATTGTGCACTATTGCGAACGCTTCGTTCGGGACTAGCTTCGGGCATGCGACTGCTGATTAAAATGACGCTGCCATATCATGCATAAAACTAATCGCGAGTGCCACGAGCCAGGAAAATCTCAGGCTCGCATCGACTTCAGCGACATGCGGGTGGGTCAAATGGCGCCGCGAGCGTCACCGTGAGACCGAAAGGCCCAGTCTTCATTCGGAGCGAAGCCTCCTCGACGGTTGCACCAAAGCGGAAAGAGGATCGCCTTCTGAGGGCAAATCAACGTAGAAGAAAACGTTCACACCAGTCTCTGCCCTCGGACCGGTCTCACTTGACCCAATCTCAGCATACTGGGCAAGCCAGCCATCGAGCTCTGCAAGGAAATGCTGAGTGCGATCTCGGGCATGAGCCTCAAAAGCCGGCAAGAGCTCGCGAGGAAGTCCCTTATCAGCGCCCACGAAGCGCTCTAGTCGCTTGGTCTCCGAGTTTGCTGGGTTAAAGTTGTGCTCCAGTGTCTGCACGAATCGCATCAAGGTAGATCCGAAGTCTTCGATTCTGGATGGTGACATGCCATCCGGGTTGATGAATGCACGGGATGCGGCACGAATGTGTTTCTCACCAGAATGCACAGCTGATCCCGCTTTCAACAGCTCGTCCAGGACCACACCGGCGTTCGCGTTTGGATCAACCATGCATACGAGGTTGCTGAAGCTGCGACTGGAAGGTGCATCGAACTCTAGTTCGAGAGGAACGCCGTAGGGACCTAAGTAACGAGGGTGCGTGTGCCACTTGTGCAGAACTTCGGTAACTACGCGGCGCAGTGTCGGCTTGGCCACTGGCAGCGCTCGCTCGTCCTCAATGTAGTAGTCCACCTGCTGCCGAGTCACCCCCGCAGCGAGCGCAACGCGCTCCCGGATTGGAGCATCCGCGTTTTCGATCCCGGCGCGAATGGCGCTCTCGATATAGACGCCGCGGGTAAGCTCGGCGAATTCATCGAAACGAATGCCGGTGCGGACCAAGATTCGGACAATCGGTCGCAGGAAGCGTCGCAGGGCGTAGAGCAGCTGCTTACGGGCTTCGCTGGAGGGCATCGGGTCGCATTCGCTTGCTCAGGTCCGCTCCGCCGGGTCGAAGAGCCGCCGGTGTTCCAGGATCGCGTATCGATCAGTCATGCCCGCAATGTAGTCTGCCACGGCACGCGCGCGCCCGGCGCCACCCTCTCCTCGGGCGGCCGCCTCGCGATGCTCCGGGGGCATCAGCTGGATGTCGGTCAGGAACGCCTCGAAGAGCTCCTTGAGCACGCGGCGCGCCTTGGCGGTCATGCGCAGGACCTTGTAATGGCGGTAGAGCCGCTCCCGCAGGAACTGCATCAGCTCGGCATGCTCCTCCCGGGCTGCGTCGCTGAGGGCGATCAGAGGCCGGGGCTGGCTGCGGACTTCGTCGATGGAAGCCGGGCGGGCCTCCTCGAGCCGCATTTGGCTGGTGCGGATCAGGTCGACGACGATGTGGTTGATCATCCGGCGGATGACCTCATGGATCAGGCGCCGCTCGCCCAGGGCGGGGTACTTCGCCGTCACGATCTCCAGCTGGCGGCGGAAGAGCCGCGTTTCGCGCAGCTCCTCGGGGTCGACCAGCTGCGCCCGGATACCATCGTCGACGTCGTGGTTGTTGTAGGCGATCTCGTCGGCCACGTTGGCGATCTGTGCCTCGAGGCCGGGCTGGGTGCGCTTCAGGAACCGCTCGCCCAGGTCGCCCAGGTCGCGAGCAGCCCGCGCGGAGCAGTGCTTCAGGATGCCCTCGCGGCACTCGAACGTCAGATTGAGGCCAGGGAATTCGGCGTAGCGCTCCTCCAGCTCGTCCACCACCCGCAGGGACTGCAGGTTGTGCTCGAAGCCGCCATAGGGCCGCATGCACTCGTTCAGGGCATCCTGGCCGGCATGGCCGAAAGGCGTGTGACCCAGGTCATGCGCCAGGCAGATCGCCTCGGTGAGCGCCTCGTTGACGCCCAGCGCCCGCGCCACCGAGCGCGCGATCTGCGCCACTTCGATGGAGTGGGTAACCCGGGTGCGGTAGAGATCGCCCTCGTGATTCACGAATACCTGCGTCTTGTACACGAGACGCCGGAAGGCATTGGAGTGGATGATGCGATCGCGGTCCCGCTGGTATTCGGTGCGGTACTCGGGGCTGGGCTCCGGATAGCGCCGCCCGCGCGAGCGGTCGTCGCGCGCGGCATACGGCGCCAGCATCTCCCCGCTTGGAACCGAATCGCTCATGGCCGACCCAGATGCGTTGCCAGCGTGCGGTGCAGCGCGGGCTCTGCGTAGTCCGCCGTCACGAACGCGCTGCCGATCCCGCGCAGCAGCACCAGCCGGATCCTTCCCGCCTGGACCTTTTTGTCGATTCGCATGTGCTCCAGGGCGACGTCCGGCTTCACGTTGGAAACGTGCGTCGGCAGCCCCGCGCGTGCGACCAGATTCATTACCCGTTCCAGCTCCTCTGAGGTGAGATGGCCGGACTCGTGCGACATGCGAGCCGCCATCACCAATCCGGCGCCGATCGCCTCGCCGTGGAGCCACTCGGTGTAGCCCGTGGCCGACTCCACGGCGTGTCCGAAGGTATGCCCGAGGTTGAGCAGCGCGCGGTCGCCATGCTCCCGCTCGTCGCGTCCCACGATCTCCGCCTTGATCTCGCATGACCGGCGGATCACGGTCGCCAGCGCCGCCGGATCGCCCGCCAGCAGGGCGTCGATATGCGTTTCGAGCCAGGCGAAAAAGCCGGCGTCGCAGATCAGACCGTACTTGATGACCTCAGCCAGCCCCGCCCGCAGCTCGCGCTGCGGCAGGGTCGCCAATGTGCGCGTATCCGCCACGACCACGACCGGCTGATGGAACGCCCCGATCAGATTCTTGCCGCCGGGGTGATTGACGCCGGTCTTGCCGCCCACGGACGAGTCCACCTGGGCCAGCAGCGTCGTCGGCGCCTGCACGAAGGCCACACCCCGCTGATAAGTGGCCGCCGCAAACCCGGCCATGTCACCCACCACGCCGCCGCCAAGGGCCACGACGGCGCAATCGCGTCCGAACCGATTGGCTACCAGCACATCCAGAATGCGCCCGACGTTGGCCAGCGTCTTGTGGGACTCACCGTCCGGAAGGATGGTGGCGACCACGCGCCGGGGCTCGAGGCTGGTCTCGAGTACATGAAGATAGAGCGGCGCCACGACGGTATTGCTGACGATCAGAAGGTCGCGCGCCCGCAGATGCTGCTCGAACGGTGAACGCTCGCCCAGCAGCCTCTCTCCGATGAGAATCGGGTAGCTGCGGCTGCCGAGCTCGACGCGGAGGGTCTCCATGGGTCTCCAATCTAGCGAATCATCCGCACGATGTCCTCGGCAACGGACCTGACCCGCCGCCCATCGGTGCTAACGGTGATATCGGCGATCGAGCGGTAGAGCGGATCCCTCACCGCCATCAGCTCCTCGAGGCGGGTGGCCGGATCGACATTGCTGAGAAGAGGGCGGTTCCGCCCCTGCTGCACCCGCTCTGCCTGCTGCCGAACCGAGGTCTGCAGGTAGACCACGCAGCCTCGCTGCGCGAGCAGGTGCCGGTTCTCCGGCAGCACGACCGCACCGCCGCCCGTCGCGAGGACTACCCCCTTGAGCCCGAGGAGTGCTTCTAGGGCTTCCCGCTCGCGCTCCCGGAATCCGGGCTCGCCCTCTCTCTCGAAAATGTAGGGGATGTCCACCCCGGTGCGACGCACGATTTCCGTGTCGCTGTCATAGAAGGGCTTGCCGAGATGCCGGGCGAGGCTGCGGCCGACCGCGGTCTTGCCGGAGCCCATCGGGCCGACGAGGATGATATTGGGCGCACCGCGCATAGGGAGCCGGGAGCATATCAAGCCCGCGTGCGAGGCCGCCAAACGATGCGGCCGCCCGAGGGCGGCCGCAGTCCACGGATCCTTGTGCAGATCCTCAGTTTGGGCTCGCGCAGGTCGCCGCCGTACCATAAGGGCTGTACGGCCCCGGAGGCGCACTGGTCGGCGATTGCACGTCGGCGGCGAGCACAGGGAGCCAGAACTTGACGGACGTACTGCTCTGGGTTCCTTGGACAGTAGCGGTCGCAGTCAACTCGACGGCCACGTAGCTCGCGTGATCTTTGGGGTAGATCAAATTTACGGTCGCCGTGCCGCTGGTATCGGTCGTGGCGGAAGTGAGGTCGGTCGAGACCACCTCTCCGGGGAAAATGAGGTTGTCGTCATTGTTGTAATTGTTGTCCTCGATGCCATCATTGTCGGTGTCCTCCGTTACACACCCGCTTACGCCGTCAAGGGTGAACACCTCCGGGTCGCTCGCTGCCGTCGTTGGCGTCGCAATCCACGCCCCGGTACCACTGGCGGCACTAGAAAACGGAGCGCAACTCGTCAGCCCATTCCAGAGCCGACACCCTTTGATGTACCCAAGTGAGTCCACAGTAAAAGTAATCTTGACTCCGCTCACCGGATTGCCAGCCGAGTCCACCGCCTGAACGGTATACGGCAGCTCATATTGTGTGGAATTCAGCGCGGAGATCGTGTTCCCGGTGCCAAGCGACAAAGATACCGTCGCACCTCCGACGGTCAGGGAAGTCGATCCGGATACCGATGTTCCAGGGATGCTCGCTCCAATCACGACGCCATTCGAGGCGCTCGTGGTAGTGCTGGCGGTGTAAACCGTGGTCGCCTCACCCTGAGCGTTCGTCACGGCGGACGCCGCCGACAGGGAACCTCCCGTTGAATCCTGCGTGATCGCAAAATCCACCGTTTGCCCCTGGACAAGATTATTGTTCGCATCACGCACAGTCGCAGTGATTGTGCTCTGTCCCTGAGTCGAGACCGTGTCGGGACTTGCCTGCACATCCATCATGCTCGGCGTCGTCGCAATGAAATCAACCGAAAGTTGCGCGGAGACTCCGCTACCCGACGCGGAGATCGCGGAAGGCCCGGCTGTAGTCGAGCTGATGGTGACCGACGCCGCTCCGTTCGCATCGGTATTCACCGTGGTCGCACTAAGCGTACCGCGAGTCGCGGCGAACGTCACGGGGGTGCTGGCAACCGGATTCCCCGAGTTCTTCCAGACGACGGTTACAGTTGCGGTCGTGCCGATATTGATATTCGCGTTCGCGGCCGGCGAGGTGAAGGCAAACGCATCGCTACTTACCGAGATGCTCTCCGTCGCCTTAAGTCCTGCCGCCGATGCGGTGATCGTATCTGTGCCGCTATTAGCTGCGGTTACCGTGAAGCTCCCCTGCCCATTCGCGTCGGTCGTGAACGTAGCGGGGTTGATAGTGTTGTCGTTCGCGGAGGCAACACTCGTCATTTGACCCGCAATACCGTTGCCGCTGGAATCTTGCAGAGCCGCGGTATAGGTCCCGCTGCTGCTCAATACAAGGCTCGTCGGTCCACTCAGGCTGAGCTTGGTTCCGACCACATCGACTGGCACCGTTGAGGTGGTAGACCCCGCCGCCCCGGTTACGGTAATCGTGCGATTGCTTGGATCACCCGCCGAACTCAGGGTGGCGGTGGCCGTGCCATCCGCTCCAGTCGTCGCCTGCGTAACCGTCAAGGCACCAGACGAGGATTGGAATGAGACCGCGACGCCGGACATAACATTGTTATTCGCGTCCCGCAGCAGTGCGCTGATCGTCGCGCTCTTGGATCCATCCGATGGAATCTGTGGCAGGCTGGTCGTCAGCGTCATGCTCTTCACCGATGGCGTCGTTGCACCGCCGGATGAGCCGCTCCCCGTCAGCAGGTCGCTGCCTCCTCCTCCGCAGCTCACGAGCGCGAGCGTCGCCGCGGCAACCATCATCATTGATAGGAGCTTCTTCATATTACGTTCCACCCTGAATGCCGCGTGTTACGGCGCGACCCGCCGATTGACCGATTAGTAAACATTTACGCCCTGGTGAACGATCTTCGGCGTCACGAAGATCAGCAGCTCGTCCTTCTTGTTTGCGCGGTCCGTGTTCTTGAAGAGATTGCCGAGCACCGGAATGTCGCCGAGCCACGGAACCTTGTTCGAGACGTTGCTCTGGTTGGTCGTCAGGATGCCGCCGAGAACCACCGTCTGCCCATCATTGACCAGCACCTGCGTCGTCACCTCGCGAGTGTCGATGGCCGGCACGTTCACGCCTCCTGACTCGACCACGACCTGTCCGACTTCGTCATCGCGGACGTCGAGATCGAGGATGATGCGATTGTCCGGGGTGATCTGCGGTGTCACCTGCAGCTGCAGGACCGCGTTCTTGAACGAGATCGATGTGGCGCCGCTCGAGGCCGACTGCTGATACGGAATCTCCACGCCCTGCATGATCGTCGCCTGCTTCTGGTTGGCGGTGATCACGCGCGGGGACGAAATGTTCTTGGCTTCCGTCTCGGCTTCTGCGGCGGAGAGCTCGAGATCCACGAGATGCGCGCCGCTCAGTATGCCGACCGCCAGCGAGCCGTCGGGGGTGCCCACGGGCAGGTTGACGTTGTAACGCTGCGGGAACCCGCTGGAGCCGGTCGGAATCCCGACGGGCCCGACCTTGCCGGTGGTCGACAGATTGTTTATCACCGAGCTCATCATGGTGTCTTCGCCGGCGGCGGTGCCGGTGGTCGTCACGACTCCATTGCTGCCGTTGGCAAAGGCGCTGGTGAGCCCGAGACGGGCGCCGAGCTGCCGCTCGAAGTCATCGTTGACCAGCACCACCCGCGCCTCGATCTCCACCTGCCGAACCGGCACGTCGAGCCGCGCCACCAGGCGGTTGATCTGGTCCAGGTTCTCCGGGGTATCCTGCAGGAGCAGGGTATTGGTGCGATCGTCGACCGCGACGTTGCCCCGCTTGGAAAGCAGCGAGTTGTTCTGCGTCTTGATGAGAGAGGCGAGATCGGCCGCCTTGGCGTAGTTGATCTGCAGGTACTCCGAGCGCAGCGGCTCGAGCAGCTGCACGGAGTTCTGCGCGGCGAGGTCCGCCTTCTCGCGCGCGGCGAGCTCCGCCTGCGGCGCCACGAGGATGACGTTGCCCTCCTTGCGGTCGCCGAGCCCCTTGGTCTGCAGAATGATTGCGAGGGCCTGATCCCACGGCACGTTCTGCAGGCGCAACGTGACGCTGCCGTTGACGGAATCGCTGACCACGATGTTCTGGCCGCTGGCGTCGGCGAGCAACTGCAGCACCGCGCGCACGGCGATGTCCTGGAAGTTCAGGGTCAGGCGCTCACCGGTGTACTTCGCCTTCTGGGCCGCCGCCTCGCCTTTCTTGAGCGGCTGCAGCTCGATCACGTATTCGTTGTCGGACTGGTAGGCCAGCTGGTCGTACTCGCCCGTGGCGTCGATGGCGATGCGCGAGCCAGTGCTGCTGTTGGTGACATCGAAGCCGGTGACCGGCGTGCCGAAATCGGTCGCGTCATAGCGGCGGACCAGGTCGGAGGGTACCACCGCATTGGTGAAGTCCACCACGATCTGGTTCCCGACCTGCTGCAGGTTGATCGGAATGTGCGGGTCGGAGAGGTGCACGATCACCCGCCCGGACCCGTCGGACCCGCGACGGAAGTCGATGCTGCGGATCAGCCAGCCTGCGCCGGGGACCGCTTCGGATGCGGTCACGGCCGCACCGCTGCCGGTGGCCGTGGCCTCGCTCGCGGCCTGCGCAGGTTGCTGCGCATTCGTGGCCGAAGACGCGCCTACAGTCACGACGATGTCATTGCCCTCACGCACGACGTCATAGGGCATCATCCTGTCGAGGCTGAGCACGAGCCGCGAGCGGCTCTTGCCCTCCGCCGCGAGAATGGAGTCGAGGCCGCCCGACTGGACGTCGATGCGCCGCGAAGGCAGCGCGAGCGTGGTGTTCGGCAGATCGATCGCGATGCGCGCCGGGTTGTCGATGGTGAAGGAAAGAGGCTGCGGCACCGAGCCCGTGAGGTGGAGCGTGAGCTGCGTGCGCTCGTTGGAGAGCGGCTGCACGTCGATCGATTGCAGACTGGCGCCGTCCGCGGCCCGGGCCATGCGGCTCGGCAGCGTCGCGAACGCGGTTAGCGCCACCATCCAGGCGGCCGCGCTCAGGATCCGACACATCGGGGAAAGGGATTTCATTGTTCGAGACTCCCTACTGGCTCAGGCCCAGGGCCGCAGGCCGTTTCATGTAGCCACCGAGGCCGTCGGGGACGATCTCGGTGAGGTCGATCTTCGAGGGTGCGATGTCGGATATGCGGCCGTCGTTCTGGCCCATGTAGTTGCCGACTGTCACGCGGTGGACGATGCCATCCTTCGTTTGCACCAGGCCGTACATCGCGCCCGCGATCCGGATGGTGCCCACCATCTTCAGCGTATCGAGGGAGAACTGCTCCAGGAACTCGCGCGGGCGCTTCGAGTCCGGGCGCACGGAGTTGAAGGAGCTCGCCTGACTCGGCGTGAAGGGCGAGCGCAGGCTCTGATCGTCGTAGACGAAGGTCTGGTAGGGCTTGATGTCGGGCAGCGGATCGACGTGGCCGCCCGGCTGCTGCTCGGTCTGCTTGATGAACTGCTGCAGGTCGCTGTCGGCGCCCGTGCAGCCGGCGAGACCGATGACGGCGGCGAGCGCGAGAACGTAGGCGCGAACGGCGCAGGTACTGACGAGACTGTACTGTCGCATGTGAATAGCCACCCCGCTGTGCCCCTTAGCCGCCCGATCCGTGGCCCGGAGGATGGGCGAATTTCGTCTTGCTGTGCTGCGCCGTGGCGGCGATCTCGTCCGGATCGAGATAGCGGTAGGTCTTGGCGGTCAGGGTCAGGGTCAGATCATCGTAGCCGCCGCCAGCACCGTTGCTGGTGGCGCCGGTCGGTTTGATCTCGATGTCGTGCAGTGTCACGATGCGCGGCAGGGCCGCGATGCCGCTCACGAACTCGCCGAACTGATGATAGTTGCCGCTGAGTACCATCTTGATCGGCAGCTCGGCGTAGAAGTCCTTCGCCTGCTCGGACTCGGGCTGGAAGAGCTTCTGCTGTAGTCCGGCCGCGAGCGCCGTCTGCGAGATGTCGACCAGGAGGTTCGGCACCTCGGTCCTGCCGGGCAGCTGCCGCAGAAGCGCGCCGAAGGAGCGCTGCAGGTCTTTCAGCTGCTGCTTGTACACGGACAGGTTGACCGCCTGCGAATGCTTGTGCTGGAACTCCAGGCGCAGCGACTGCTCCTCATTCTCCTTCTGTTGGAGCTCGGGCCGCACGCTCTGCCAGACGGTGAGATAAATCAGCAGCAGCGTGATGATGAGGAAGGTTGCGCCCACGGCGCCCGCCAGGGCTGTCAGCGGCCAGCGCCCCGGATCGCGGGGATCGAGGTCACGCAGTTCCTCCAGAAAACTGAGATTCATCTAGTGCCCCCCCGCGCGCGCCATGATGCGCCGGCTCGCCGGACCATGCGCCGAGTCGTCGCCGTCGGCGTCGACCGCGGGCTGCTCGGCATCCAGCGTGAAGCTCGAGCCGAATGCCCCCGCCGTGGACTGGATCACTTCGAGGGTCGGATTCTTCATCCACGGTGACGAATCGATGTTGCGCATGAACGCCGACACGCGGGTGCTCGACTGCGCGACGCCGCTGAACTTCAAGTGATCGCCGCTCTGCGTAACGCCGGTGAGATACACGCCGTCCGGCAGCGTCTTAACGATCTGGTCGAACAGATGCACGATCTCGGGACGCGAGCGCTGCAGCTTCTCGATGATCTCCATGCGGGCGATGAACTGCTTCTTCGTCTGCTCCAGGTCGTTGATTTCCTCGATATCCCTGTCGAGGACCGTGATCTGCTGCTTCAACAGCTCGTTGCGCGCGACCTGCGCGTCGATCATCGCGTTGTAGAGCAGGTACACGGCACCCGTCACTACGCAGGCGCAGGCTGCGGCACCGCCCAAGGCCACCATGAACTTGAGCTTGCGCTCCTTGCGCTGCGCCTCTCGCCAGGGAAGTAGGTTGATGCGCGGCATGTCAGTCAAAGCTCCGCAGGGCCAGCCCGCACGCCGTCAGCAGGGCGGTCGCATCACGCTGCACCGCCTGCGCTTTGGCGCGCGAGGATAGTTTCATCTGTCCGAGCGGCTCGCCCTTTTCTGCGGCGATGCCGACACGGCTCGCGATCACTTCCGCGACGCCGGGGATGTTGGCGCAGCCACCGCAGACCAGGATCTTCTCCGGCTGCTCGCGCCCGGACCCGGAAGCGAGGTAGAACTGCAGCGAGCGGCTGACCTGTTGGGTCATGTCATCGGTGAACGGGTCGAGCACCTCGGCCTGGTAGTTGCCAGGGAGGCCGCCCTCCTTCTTCGCCCGTCCGGCCTCCTCCATGGAAAGCCCGTAGGTACGCATGATCTCCTCGGTGAGCTGCTGGCCGCCGAAGGCGAAGTCGCGCGTGTAGACCACTTTGAGGTTGCGCAGCACGCTGAAGGTGGTGCTGCTCGCGCCGAAGTCCACCACGGCGATGGTCCGGTCGATCCCCCCGTCCGGCATCTGGTGTGTCATCAGCTTGCAGGCGTTCTCGAGCGCGAACGCCTCGACATCGACGATCTTCGCGGACAGCCCGGCCGCCTTGACCGCCGCCTGCCGCTGCTCGACGTTCTCCGTGCGAGTGGCCACGAGCAGCACGTCGTTGCTCTCGGGGTCCTTCTCGGAAGGGCCGAGCACCTCGAAGTCGTAGCTGACCTCATCCATCGGGAAGGGGATGTACTGGTCGGCCTGCATTTCCACCTGCGATTCCAGGTCGTGGCTGCGCAGCGCCCGCGGCATCTGGATGACCTTGGTGATGGCGGCATCACCGCTGATTGCCACCGCGACCTCGGTGCTCCTCGCCCCGGAGCGCTTGACCGCCCGGCGGACGGCCTCTCCGACGGCCTCGGCATCGACGATGGCCTTCTCATTGATGGCGTTCTGCGGCGTCGGCTCGGCCGCATAAGCCTCGACCCGGTACTGCCCCCCGGACATGGTAAGCTCGATCAGCTTGATCGAGGACGTGGTTATGTCAAGTCCCAGGACTGGCCGGTGCTTGCGCTGAAGGAGGAACATTTTATTTCCTTTTCAGGAACTTAGGCCTGAAAACGACCGCCCCGCATGAATGCCCGGCGCACTATATATCAGCGCAAAGTTAAATTGAACGTGAGCCGCCTCACGGATCACGGCGATTACCCGCCGGAGGCCCCCTGAGACCCCCCTTCGCGCCCCGAAGGATCCTGGGAAACGGGCACGCAAAGTGCCTCCCCCCTCATGGCGGGCAAAGGGCCGTTCCCTTTGCGCGCAAATGTGAAGAGTCTCGCCAAAAGCGCCGCAGGCGACCTTTAGCCGGTAGAGAACAGATAGAGTTGCCCGTGCCGTACCCAAGCATTCTGGAGACGCGCCTTCGGGCCGACATCGGCATGCACGATGCGAGGAACGGTCTGGAAACCGACCGGCAACCCCGCTGTCATAGGTACATGCGTCCCGTAGACCGGAGGCTTTGCGTCCCCACCTTTCGGTGAGTTTGCCCTGAAACGGCCGCTACTATGCATAGCCCCCGAAGGGAGCGCAAGCAGAGAGAGTCATTTTCTGTGAAATGGAAACAGGTTCGCGTTCCCGTCACCGTCCTGGGCGGTGTGATGTTGGTCACACTTCTCGGGGTTTACATGTTTGCCTGCAGCTATGTGTACCTGCAGCCCTCGCTTCCGACCAGCGCACAGATGCGCAACGTGGCGTTGAAAGTCCCTTTGCGGATCTACACGTCGACGGGCGATCTCATCGCGCAGATCGGTGAGCAGCAGCGCACTCCGGTGCGTTACGACCAGATCCCGCAGCTCGTGCAGCAGGCGTTTCTCGCGGCGGAGGATCACCGCTTCTTCCAGGAGAGCGGCATCAGTTACATCGGTATCGCACGCTCGGCTCTGGTCGACCTGATCGCGGGCCGCAAGGTGCAGGGCGGCAGCACGATTACGCAGCAGGCGGCCCGCAACGTGTTCCTGACGCTCGACAAGACCTGGCGGCGCAAACTGCAGGAAACCTTCGTCACTTTCGAAATGGACCGCGAGTTCACCAAGCAGGAGATCTTTCAGCTCTATCTCAACGTCATCTTCTTCGGCCAGCGCTCCTACGGAGTTGCGGCCGCGGCGCAGACTTACTACGGCAAGACCCTCGATCAGCTGACGGTGGCGGAGGCGGCCACGCTCGCCGGCATGCCCCAGGCGCCCTCGCTCTACAACCCTATCATTCATCCGCATCTCGCCGCCGCACGCCGCTCATACGTGTTGCAGAGAATGCTCGATCTCGGCTACATCAATGCCGCAACCGCGGAAGCTGCCAACCACGCGCCGGTAGACGCACGCGCGCACGCTCCGCACGTCGATGTCAACGCACCCTACGTAGCGGAGATGGTGCGTCAGCAGATGGAGCAGTGGTATGGCCCGGCGGCCGAGACAGCCGGTTACCGCGTGTATACGACCGTCGATGGCCGGCTCCAGGCTCTCGCCAACCGGGCCGTGCAGCTCGGGCTCATCGAGTATGACCGCACGCGTGGCTGGCGCGGCCCGATCGGCCACACGGTGCTCGCGGCCGGCGCCACTCCGGCGCAGCTCGAGCAGCTGGTGGACGAGTACACCCCGATCGGCATGCTCTCGCCCGCTGTGGTGGTGAAGGTCGGGCAGCAGGACGCGCAGATCTATGTCAGGTCGCGCGGCTTCGCTGACATCGACTGGAACGGGCTCTCATGGGCGCGCAAGTCGCTGAGCGAGGAAGCGGTGGGTTCCCTGCCGAAGACCGCGGCGGACGTGGTGGCATATGGGGACGTCGTGTACGTCGTGGCGGACAAGGAAGGCCATGCGCAGCTCGCGCAGGTACCGCAGGCGCAGAGCGCGTTCGTCGCGATCGATCCCAATGACGGGGCGATTGCCGCGCTGGTCGGCGGCTTCGATTACTTCTCCAACAAGTTCGACCGTGCGGTACAGGCGGAGAGGCTCCCGGGCTCGGGGTTCAAGCCCTTCTACTACTCCGCGGCGATGGAGGACGGCTTCACGCCCGCGAGCACGCTGCTCAACGCGCCGGTCGTGGTCGGAGGAGAGGGTCTGGAAGCCACCTGGCGGCCGGAGAACGACACGCGCTCATTCAGCGGGCCCGTGCGCCTGCGGGTGGCTCTGGCGCATTCGCTCAACCTGGTGTCGATCCGCCTGCTGCGCAATCTCGGCCTGCCGTACGTCAGCCGGTATGTCGGCCGCTTCGGCTTCGACCCGAAGACTCTGCCACAGAACCTGACTCTGGCTCTGGGCACGCTGCGGGCGACACCGCTGCAGATGGCGACCGCGTACTCGGTCTTCGCCAACGGCGGCTTCAAGGTGGAGCCGTACTATATCGACCGGATCGAGGATGCCTCGGGCAAGGCTGTCTGGCAGGCTGCGCCGCGCATCGCCTGCGCGCTCTGTGCCACCCCGGCCTCGCTCAGCGACTTGAAGCCCGCGGCCACCGGGGCGGCGCTCCTTGCCGAGGCAGATGCGCTTCGGGGCGGCGCGGGCCCGTTGCCGCCGGACCGGCTCGCGCCGCAGGTCATCAGTCCGCAGAACGACTACCTGATGACCTCCATGATGAAGGACGTCATCAAATACGGCACCGCGGTGCGGGCGCTATCGCTGAATCGCGACGACATCGCCGGCAAGACGGGGACGAGCAACGACTATCGCGACGCATGGTTCAACGGGTACACGCCGGAACTCGAGGCCACTGTTTGGGTTGGATATGACGACAACCGTCCTCTGGGGGCGGGCGATGAAGGCGCGCATACGGCGCTGCCGATCTGGTTGCACTTCATGCGTTACGCACTCGAGGGCGTTCCACAGTGGCAGCGTCCCATGCCGACGGGCATAGTCACCTTGCGGGTCTCTCCCCAGACTGGCGCGTTGGTGAGCGACGAGAACCCCGACGGCATTCCGGAGGTCTTCATGGCCAGCCACCTGCCAACTGCGGCCCCTGCCGGGCCGGGATCGGCGGTGCCGGGCGCACAGGCCCAAACCGGCGCGGATTCGATATTCTGACGACGATGGCCAGACGACACCCGACACCCCGCGGCGACAACCTGCGGCGCGCGCTCGCGCAGGAGGCGGCGCGCATCATGGCGGAGCATGGCATCCGCGACTTCTTCGTCGCCAAGCGCAAGGCGGCGGAGAGGCTCGGCCTCAATGACGGCGCCGCGGTGCTGCCGAAGAACACGGAGATCGAGACGGCGCTCGCGGAGTACCAGCGCCTCTTCGGCCGCGAGTCGCATGAGGAATCGCTGCAGGCGCAGCGCCGCGCGGCGCTCGCCGCCATGCAGCAGCTGCGCGAGTTCGAGCCGCGGCTCGTCGGCCCGGTGCTCAGCGGCACCGCGACGGAGCACTCAGAGGTCCAGCTGCACCTCTTTGCCGACTGCGCCGAATCGGTCGCGCTGAAGCTCATCGACCACGGCATCGCCCACGAGGTGACAGAGCGGCGGGTGCGGATGAGCGCGGAGCGGGTGCTCGCCTTCCCGGGACTGCGCTTCGAGGTCGCGGATCAGGCGATCGACGTCACGGTGTTCCCCACGGATGGGATCCGCCAGGCGCCGGTGAGCCCGGTCGACGGCCGGCCGATGCGGCGGGCGAACGCGATCGAGGTGGAAGCGCTGCTCGAGGAATGAGCCGCGCGGCGTGCAAAATCGCCCCCGGCGACTTTGTCAGGTGCGCTTGCCGATCTCCATGTAGTCCCGGCGTGTCGGTCCGGTGTAGAGCTGCCGCGGGCGGCCGATGCGCATCGCCGGGTCGGCGATCATCTCCTGCCAGTGCGCCACCCAGCCCACCGTGCGCGCGATCGCGAACATCACCGTGAACATGGAGCGCGGGATGCCGATGGCGCTGTAGATGATGCCGGAATAGAAATCCACGTTCGGGTAGAGCTTGCGCTCGACGAAGTAGCTGTCCTTGAGCGCGATCTCCTCGAGACGCAGCGCCAGCTCGAAGAGCGGATTGTCGGAGCGGCCGAGGCGCGCCAGCACCTTGTGGCACATCTCGCGGATGATCTTGGCGCGCGGATCGAAGTTCTTGTAGACGCGGTGGCCGAAGCCCATCAGCCGGAAATGGCTCGATTTGTCCTTGGCCATCGCCAGAAACTTCGGAATGTTGTCGGCGGTGCCAATCTGCTCGAGCATCGAGAGGACCGCCTCGTTCGCACCGCCGTGCGCCGGACCCCACAGCGCGGACACGCCCGCGGAGATCGCGGCGTAGGGATTGGCGCCGGTGCTGCCAGCGAGCCGCACCGTCGAGGTGCTGGCGTTCTGCTCGTGATCGGCGTGGAGGATGAAGAGCAGGTCGAGAGCCTGCGCGGCGACCGGGTCGAGATGGTACGGCTCGCAGGGCACCGCATAGAGCATGTGCAGCAGGTTGCTGCAGTAGTCGAGGTCGTTGCGCGGATAGATGTAAGGCTGCCCGAGGGCGTGCTTGTGAGCGGCGGCGGCGATGGTCGGGATCTTGGCGATGATCCGGTGAGCGAAGATCTCCCGCTGCCGCGGGTTATAAATGTCCATCGTGTCGTGATAGAACGCGGACAGCGACGCCACGACCGCGGAGACCATCGCCATCGGGTGCGCGTCGTAATGGAATCCGTGAAAGAAGCGCAGCAGCGACTCGTTGATCATCGTGTGATGACGGATGCTGCTCTCGAACTCCTCGAGCTGCTTGCGGGTCGGGAGATTCCCGTGCAGCAGCAGGTACGACACCTCCATGAACGAGCTCTTCTCCGCGAGCTGCTCCACCGGATAACCGCGATAGAGCAGCACGCCCGCATCCCCGTCGATGTAGGTGATCCGGCTCTCGCAGGCAGCGGTCACGCCGAATCCGGGATCGTAGGTGAAGACCCCGAGGTCCTTGTTGAGCGCCGCAACGTCGACGACGGAGGGTCCGATGGTGCCCGGTCGCACGGGAAGCGTGACCTTTTGGTCGGAGGCTCGATCGACGAGCTCGAATGTCTTCTCTGTCATTCGGAGGACGCTCTGCGTAAAAGGGCCGTCGGCGCCAGCGGGGGAGAAACCGAAGGTTTACACGGTCCGCGTTCCGAATCAAGGCACAATTGCGCCGCCCAGCCTACCGGCGGGTAGAATACCCCGGTGCTGGACACTCCGCCGCTTGCGCTCTACGTGCATTTCCCCTGGTGCGTACGCAAGTGCCCGTACTGCGATTTCAACTCGTACACCCTGCATGGAGAGCTCGAGGAGCAGCGCTACATCGAGGCGCTGCAGCGCGACCTCGCGGCGCAGGCGCCGGAGGCCGCGGGACGCGAGGTGAGCAGCATCTTCCTCGGCGGCGGCACGCCGAGCCTGTTTTCGCCGGACGGTATCGGGCGTCTGCTCGATTCGGCGCGCGGACAGCTCGCGCTCGCACTCGACCTCGAGGTGACCCTGGAGGCGAATCCCGGAACCATCGAGCGCGGCCGGTTCGCCGAATACCGCGCGGCGGGCGTCAATCGGGTATCGCTCGGAGCGCAGTCCTTCGACGATGCCCGCCTCGAGACTTTGGGCCGCATCCACAGCGCGGAGGAGACGCGACGCGCCGCGGCGGAGCTGCACGCAGCCGGCCTGGGCAATTTCAACATCGACCTGATGTACGGCCTGCCCGGCCAGGACGTTGGCGCGGCGCGGCGCGACGCCGAGGAGGCACTGGCGCTGCGCCCGGCCCACCTCTCCCATTACCAGCTCACGATCGAGGCGGGCACGGTCTACGCCGGCCGACCGCCGGCTCTGCCCGATGATGATGCGTCAGACGCGATGCTGGACGCCTGCCGGGAGCGTCTGGAATCGATGGGGTACGCACAATACGAGGTGTCGGCCTATGCCGCCGCCGGCAGGCGCTGCCGGCACAACCTCAACTACTGGTCGTTTGGCGACTATCTCGGTATCGGCGCCGGGGCGCACGGGAAGCTGACCTTGCCGGGCGCCGGGCAGGTGGTCCGCACTACTCAGGTACGGGAGCCGCGCCGCTACCTGTCAGCGGCGGGACGAGGGACGTTCACACGCACGCCGGTTCCCGCGCGGGAGCTGCCGTTCGAATTCATGCTGAATGCGCTGCGCCTGCTGGACGGATTCGAGGCCCGGAACTTCACCGGCCGGACCGGGTTATCCTGGCAAGCCGTCGCCGCAACGATGACCGATCTCGTCGCCGAGGGCTTGATCGTCGCCGCAGGGACATGCTACCGCGCGAGTCCGCGCGGCCTCAGGTTCCTCAACGACGTACTGCTACGGTTTGTGACGGAAATCCCGAAAAGCACCGGTCAATCCGAATTGTCAACCGCTCTGCGGTCTCCGTCAGCGCTGACTGGAAGCGCTTTATTCACAGGCGAGGATGGTGGGAACGTAAAATGAGCAAATTAGCCGCCATACCCACCATGTGGGTCGATGATGTGCTCGTAAGCCATTGATAAAACAGCACAAAAATGGCTGGTCATTTTTTAGCCATTGCAATAAATATGCAATATAGCCGGGAAATTTTACCTAGGGTGGGATGCTCACCCACAGAGTTATCCACAGCTTCTGTGGATAAGGAGACCTGGAGCTCGGCCGGTGACCGGCGCCGCGTCCGAGCGGCGCGACCCTGAGCCCGCCCGGAGTTTCGAGACGCTTGTCGCGGCCGGGATCGGCGGCTAAACTCGCCGGCCCTTTGAACTGAACGCGCCCGTCCCCATCCAGGGTCGGACAGCCACCGACTGAAGCGTGCCATGAAGCCCGAAATCCATCCTGCTTACAAAGAGATCACGGTTACCTGCTCCTGCGGCAACTCGTTCAAGACGAGCTCGACGCTCGGACACGACCTGCAGGTGGAGGTGTGCTCCAGCTGCCATCCGTTCTACACCGGCAAGCAGAAGATCGTCGATACCGCCGGTCGCGTCGACAAGTTCCGCAAGAAGTACGGCAGCGTCACGCCCGCCAAGTAACGGTTCCACTGCGGGACCGGCGTTCGCAGAGCGCGGCAGCTCTATTCCGCGTTCGGCACCTGGTCGCGCGGATCGATCCTAAGTAATTGAATATCAAGACATATGTCCATCAGGTGCCACCGATAGCTACATATCCAGCTACAGGCGCAAAGCGCTGGGTGGAGCGGGCAGCGCGCATCTCGTCATGGGCTTCAGGCAAGGCGCTGAGTAAACCGTAGACCGACGTTCGGCCATCGAACTCGGAAGGCTGATCGCCGCGATGCAGCGCTTTGCGCGTGGCGACGCCTTTGACGAGCGAGCCATGCTCGACATCGACTCGGAAGCGATCAGCTTCCGAGCCGCTTCCGACTCGTTCGTGGCCGTACGACGTCTCAGGCGGCGCGATCTGCAGACCAGCTCCTGATGGACAACCCCGTGCGCACGGCGACATGGGCAAAAACCCCAGGACATCAAGGATCGGTATTCCTCCGCCAGCTTTCTGGCTGGCAATACTTTCATCTTCAATGTGAAAGGCAACGAGACAGATTGGAGGCTACCTGTGCCTACCAGACCAGCGTCGTGGTTGTAAAATGGATTGGCACGCATTCCGAGTATGACGAGAGAAACGCAAGCGCTGACATCCAGAACGCAATGGACATTCGAATCATCAAGACTGACGAGCAGTATCAAAAAGCGCTCGAAGAGGTTGGGCGGCTGGCCGAGAAGGACCCGGTGCCGGAATCGACCGACGGCGCTCGCCTGGAGCTTCTGGCAAATATTCCCCCAGCGCTGCTCGTCCGCGAACCAAGCGGGAATACGAGATAGGAGCGGATTTCGACGAGGCGCTCAGGGGTCACCGCCATCGAAGTGAAGAGCGGCCGCGCGCCGCAGGCGCATCCGGGCACGGCTGCTTTTGCCGCCGCATTCAAGCTGAATGCGCGCGCTGCTCGTGGGTGGGGACGGGATTTCAGTGGAAGAATTCCTGAGTCGGCCGGTATCCCAATGCTGGCAAAAAACTAAGGCTGTTGGATGCTTTCGAGGGTTGAGATGGCACGGGCAGAGAAATCCAAAAACGGCGAGGTCCTGGTCTACGAAGCGGCGGACGGCTCCGTGCGGGTGGACGTGCGGCTCGAACAGGACACGGTCTGGCTGACGCAGCGGCAGATGGCCGAGCTATTTGAGTCTTCGACGGACAATGTCGGCCTGCACCTGAAAAACATCTTTTCCGACAACGAGTTGAAGGAGGCGGCAACTACCGAGGATTTCTCGGTAGTTCAATCCGAGGGCGGTCGCAGCGTCCGCCGCCGGGTCAAGCACTACAACCTCGACGCGATCATCTCGGTGGGATACCGCGTCAATTCTCATCGCGGGGTACGCTTCCGCCAATGGGCGACCAGCACCCTGCGCGAGCACCTGGTTCGCGGCTACACCCTGAACCGTCAGCGCCTGGAGCAGAACGCTCGCGAGCTGGAGTCAGCGCTGGAGCTGGTACGTAAGGCGGCCGCCGGGGAGGCGCTGACCGGGGACCAGGGCCGCGGCCTTGTGGACATCATCGCGAGGTACACGCAGACGTTCCTGCTGCTGCAGCGCTATGACAGCGGGCTGCTGGTCGAGCCGCAGGGGGTGGCGGGTGGCAACTTGCCTTACGTGGCGGAAGCGCGTCGCGCGATTGGTGAGCTCAGGGCCGACTTGATCGCACGGCACGAGGCGACCGAGCTTTTTGGCCGTGAGCGTGAAGACGGGCTTGCCGCCTTGCTCGGCAACCTCGATCAGACCGTGTTCGGGCAGCCGGCCTATCCGACGGTCGAATCGAAGGCCGCTCACCTGCTGTATTTCGTGATCAAGAATCATCCCTTCTCCGACGGCAACAAGCGCATCGGCTCCTTCCTCTTCATCGAGTTCCTGCACCGCAACGGCCGCTTGATGCGCCGGGGCGAGCCGGTCATCAACGACGTAGGACTCGCGGCGCTGGCGCTGTTGGTAGCCGAATCCGCGCCCAAGGACAAGGAGGTGATGATACGGCTTGTGATGAACATGCTCGCGGAGCCAACCGCTTGAGCCAGCCTTCCGAATCCATCCTCGAATACGCCGCGCTGGCCGGCTTCCAAGCGCCGGGCGACGCCGTCTGGTGGCATTCGGCAAGGAAGTCCGTACCATGACTCCCAAGTCCGCTGCCCGCCGAGAGATCGACCTTTCGCCGCTCAACCCCTATTGCGGTGCAGCAGGATGCTGTATATGACGCAACGACAGCGGGGATCAGGCTCCAGTGAGGGAGAAGCTTCCAAACCCTCCCTTGAGGAACTGCGGGACGCGTTGCGCCGATTCGCAGCGGAACGCGACTGGGATCAGTTCCATTTTCCAAAAAACCTGGCAATCGCGCTCAGCGTCGAGGCCGCTGAGCTCCTCGAGCACTTCCAATGGCTTCCGGACGTCGAATCGGCCGCGCCTCCCGCTGAGACCCGCGCCAAGATCCGAGAAGAGCTTGCGGACGTACTTCTGTATCTCATCCGCCTAGCGGACAAGCTCGACATTGACCTGGCCGCCGCCGCCTTCGACAAGATGGCAGTCAATGCTAGGAAATATCCTGTACACAAAGCGCGCGGCACCAGTAAGAAGTACACGGACCTCTGAGCGGCCGTCGTGATCATCTATCAGAATGACAAGACGGGATTTCTGAAAGATGCCTTCGCCAAGGACATTGAGGACATCATTCTTCGGGCATTCAAAGTCCGCACCGGCAGAGCCGTGGCAATCTCGGAAGTGCTTTCCTGGAAGGAGTCCCTCGTGGCGTTGGCGAAGGTCCTCAACGACGAGGGCATTCCCGGAGACTGCGGCGTTGCCATCGAATACGGAATTCCGCAGACGGCGAAGCGGATCGATTTCATTCTGTCAGGGCAAGACAGCGGGGGGGCCGAACAGCTGATCATCATCGAGCTCAAGCAGTGGCAGAGTGCCCGAAAAACGGACCGCGATGCCGTCGTGACTACCCGATTCTCCCACGGTGAGCGCGAAGTAAGCCACCCGTCCTACCAGGCCTGGTCGTATGCGTCGCTCCTCAGAAACTTCAATGAAGCGGTCTACGAGGACGACATTGCCCTACAGCCCTGTGCTTACTTGCACAACTACGTCGACGACGGTGTGCTCACGGACAGCTTCTACGAACACTATGTGACCCTCGCGCCACTCTTTCTGAAGGGGGAGGCGGAGCGGGAAAAGCTGCGCCACTTCATCAAACAGCATGTCCGATACGGTGATGGACGATCCATGCTCTATCGGATCGAGAACGGCCGAATCCGTCCGTCCAAGAGCCTGGTCGAGAGTCTCGCTGGCATGCTCGCCGGCAGATCCGAGTTCGTCCTGGTTGACGACCAGAAGGTGGTTTACGAAAGCGCGTTATCGCGGGCTGCTGCGGCCAGCGAGCAGTCAAAACGGGTCGTTATCGTCGAGGGCGGCCCGGGAACCGGGAAGTCGGTCGTCGCAGTCAATCTCCTTGTGGCGTTGACCGGGCGCCGCCTGGTGGCGAAGTACGTCACGAAGAACGCCGCTCCGCGCGCTGTATTCGAGAGCGTATTGGCCGGAACCCACCGAAGGTCGCAGATCTCGAACCTCTTCACCGGATCGGGGTCGTTCACGGATACGTATGCCAATACCTTCGACGCACTGATTGTGGACGAGGCTCATCGTCTGAACGAAAAATCGGGGATCTACGGCAATCTCGGCACCAACCAGATCCAGGAGCTCATCGGGTCAGCAAAGTGCTCCATCTTTTTTCTCGACGAGGATCAGCGCGTCACTTTCAAGGACATCGGGGAGAGAGCAGAGATTGAGCGGTTTGCGCGGCAAGCTGGCGCGCCCGTCACTACGCTCACCCTGACGTCGCAATTCCGGTGTAATGGTTCGGACGGGTTTCTGGCGTGGCTTGACCATACCCTCGATATCCGTCCCACCGCCAATGACAAGCTGGACGTCGCCGAGTTCGACTTTCGGGTATTCAGTTCACCGGAACAACTGCGCCGCGAAATCATGGAGCGGAACAAAATCCGTAACAAGGCGCGCATGGTCGCCGGATACTGCTGGGATTGGCGAAGCAAGAAGAATCCCACGGCTCAGGACGTCGTGATTCCCGAGCATCATTTCGCAATGCGCTGGAACCTGACGAAAGACGGTGGCTTGTGGATGGTGGCGCCGGAGTCCGCAAGCGAAATCGGCTGTATCCACACCTGCCAGGGGCTGGAGGTGGATTACATCGGAGTGATCGTGGGACCCGATCTCGTCTTCCGAGACAATCGCGTAGTCGCTCAACCCGCGATGCGCTCCAAGCACGATAAATCACTGAATGGATACAAGCGTCTGCTCGAGATCGATCCGGAGAAGGCATCGCGAAGAGCCGAACTGATCATCAAGAATACCTACCGCACTCTGATGACTCGTGGAATGAAGGGATGCTATGTGTACTTCACGGACGGCCCTCTCGAGCGCTACGTCCGGAGTCGCCTCAGCCGCTCCTATATCCCCACGAAGGGCATCGAGAAGATCCTCCGTGCCGCCAAACCCTCTGCACCCCATGTTGTACGGAAGCGATCAGATAGCAACTGATACGGTGCTGACGGCAGGGGAAGCGCGTAGCGGCACGAAACAATGATGGGCTGACGCGTGCGCTATTGGTGGGTCAACCAGAATCAGACATTCCGCCAGGAGATTGAGGGCGGTTATCTCTGGTCGCCCAAGCGCAACAAGAACGGACACCGGAATCCCTTCTACGAGTTCATGCGCGAGGTTGCGCCCGGCGACATCGTCCTGTCATTCTGCGATACGCGCATCGCGGCCCTCGGCATCGTCAGTGGCTATTGCCGGGAGAGCCCGAAGCCGGAGGAATTTGGCACCGCTGGTACCAACTGGAGCCAGATCGGCTGGCGGGTAGGCGTTCGCTGGCAGCGTCTCTCCAATCCAATGCGTCCCAAGGATCACATTGCGCGGCTGCGTCCTCATCTGGCGAGCAAATACGCACCATTGACGCCCGAAGGCAATGGTCTGCAGAGCGTCTATCTGACCGAGATCAACCGGGGGCTCGCTTGGGCGCTGTTCGCGTTGGTCGGTGCGGAGGCTCAGCAGGTCGCGGATGTCGGTCAGGAGGTCTCGCGGGTCGAGCGCGACTCACCGGCGCCCGAGCGCGATATCGAGGAATGGGAGCGACGCGTGGAGGCTGGCATCAATTCCGATGCGGCGATCCCGCAGACCGAGAGAACCGCACTCGTCCAGGCGCGTCGTGGTCAGGGAGTCTTCCGGGACAACGTACGCTCGATCGAACGCGCGTGCCGTATCACCCGAGTGGCGCTTCCGGAGCACCTGATCGCGAGCCACATCCAGCCCTGGCGCGATAGCAGTAACGACCAGCGGCTCGATGGTGAGAACGGTCTGCTCTTGACCCCGACAGTGGATCACCTCTTCGACAAGGGCTTCATCTCCTTCGAGAACACGGGCCATGTCATCGTGTCGCCGGTCGCGGACCCGGTTTCTCTGAAGCGCATGGGGATCGACCGCGACGCGCGAGTGAACGTCGGCGCATTCTCACGGGGTCAGCGGCAGTACCTGGAGTTCCATCGCGAGAACGTGCTGCGCATGGCGCGCGGGGTTTCGAAGGGCGAGCGCGATGGGTGAGAATTCAACGGACGCCGGAATGCGAAGTTCTGGTATGTATTGCAGTGCGTGCGTGGTGGTGGTGGTGGTGGTGGTGGTGCAGGATAGCGAAACGTCCGCGTTTGCTGCAGACAAGATCTGTATCTCGTGAGCTGGCGTTTCGCGCCCGAGTCGATACCGTGGACGCGCTTGGACGAATCTGTTGCACCGCCGACCGTCGTTACTCAGACTTGAGCGAATGACAAAGCCACCGACGCCCAAAGCCGTGGCGCTGCGCATCGAGCTGCTGGAAGTGGCCCCCCTGGTCTGGCGGCGGGTGCTCGTCCCCGATCAGTGGACGCTGGCGAGCCTGCACCATTATCTGCAGTGGGTGATGGGTTGGACGGACACCCACGCGCACGAATTCGAGGTGAGTGCTGGTCTGGTGGCGCCGGATTGGTGGATCCGGGAAGCCGGCTCGGATGAGGAAGCCAGTCGCTATCGCGACGAGCGGCGAGTCTCGGTCGCCGCCGTGGTTTCGGGGCTCGGACCGCGTGGCGAATTCGAGTACCGCTACGACATGGGGGACGGCTGGGAGCATCGGATCGTCATCGAGTCCGCGCCGGCCTCGAGGCTCGGCGATCTGTCCCTACCGGTCTGTGTCGCCGGCGAGAATGCCTGCCCGCCGGAGGACGTCGGTGGCCCTCATGGCTACGCCCTGTTCCTGGAGATCCTCGGTGACCGTCAGCATGAGCAGCACGGGGACATGATGCGCTGGATCGGCGGCGTGTTCGACCCGAAGGGGTTCGATCTGAATCGAATCAATCGCGACTGGAAGGGCGCAAAGGCGCGCCGGCGCTGACGACTGTTGAGAGCTGCGGCCCTACAGGGCGCCGCCTGGGGCACAGTGCTCCGTGAAGGTACGCGACCTCAAACCTGCCGCTTCCTCAGCGGTCAGTTGAAACATGAAATCCTCCGGGAACCGCTCAGCGTTGCGAAACGCGCGCGCTCGGCGCATGGCGTATCGCGACGATCTTGCTCGCACCCAGCTCGGCCTCGATCAACAGCGCGGCCCACTGCTCGAGCGCCGCGCGGCGCTCCTTGAAGTAATCGTGTCGATCATAGGTGCCCTCGACGCCGCGGATCGCGTGGCCAAGGCAGCGCTCGGCCACCTCGCGGCGGACGCCGAGGGCGGCGAGCTGGGTACGCGCTGTGCGCCGAAGGTCGTGGAGGGTGAAGGGCGCGAGTCCATGCTCCACACGCTGCAAAGCGACATTCAGCGTATCGAGCCCCATGTGCGGTACGCGCTCGCGGCGATCGCGCCGGCGCTTCGGGAAGAGATGCTCGCTGCCGGCCTCGAGCGATTTGAGCTCACGCAGCCACCCGACCACCTGCGACACCAGCGGGATGTCGAGCGCTGCCGCGGTCTTGGTGCGCGAGGCCGGAAGGTGCCAGACCGCACCCGAAAGCGTGTTGCCGTCGAGATCAAACTCCTGCCACCGGGCGCCCAGCAGTTCGCCCTTGCGGACGCAGAGTGCGAGCAGTAGTTTCAGGGCAAGTGCTTCAGCGGCGCCGAAGCTCGGCGTTTCGCGGACCTTCTCGAAAAGCTGCGCCAGCTCATCGAGGCTCAGGGCGCGGCTGCGGGGCCTCTCGGTGCCGCCTCCATCGAGGCGCGGTGATAAACCGGAGGCCGGATTGGCAGGGACCATGCGCCGACGCACGCCGAAGGCAAAGATGCGATGGGCGAAGCGCAGCAGGTCGTTTGCCGAAGTCGGTGCTCGTCCCTTGACCTCGTCGATCACACGGGCGATGTCCGCGGCGGTGACCTCCGCCGCCGCCGTGCGGCCGAGCTTGGGCAGCAGGTATTTGTCGAGATGCCGGCGTGGAACGCTCGGATGCTTGATCCCACGGCCGATGATCTCGTTCCGGTACCACTCTTCGCACAACTCTCGAAACGAGCCGCGCTGGCGCTGCGCGGCTCGAGTGGCGCGGCGCACGCTCAAGGGGTCCTGCTGCTTCTCGAGCAGCACGCGGGCCTCCCTCGCCTCGATGCGGGCCTGTGCAAGCGACATCGCCGGGTAGTGGCCGACGGTCAGCCAGTGCTCGCGGCCGGCGAAGTGATAGCGCAGCGTCCACGAGGCGCCATCGCGAGTCTGCTTGCGCAGATACAGCCCATCGCCGTCGCTGAGCAGCATCCGCTCGCCCGATCGGTGCGCCCGCTCAACCGCGAGCGTAGTGAGTTTCGCGCGCTCCATCCCACCCCTCCATCCGCAAGGATTCGATCCGGTGGCTCTCGATCTGGGTGGTTTGCGAAGGGTTTCGGCGCCTCGCAAGCCGCCCCTGATCGTCGAATAGCAGCCACGGACTTAGCTACAAGTCAGCTACCGTCCTAGCTACAGGATAGCCGATATGGGGTTGGATGGAAGTGGCCATTTATGGCCAAAATCACTAGAAATACAGGGTATTCAGGACGGCGCTGGATGCGCCTCGACACCCCTGGACCCTATTCTGCGTTCTGTACCTGCTCGCGCATCTGCTCGATGATGACCTTCATGTCCACCGCGCTGCGGGTCGTGTCGAGGTCCTGAGACTTCGATGACAGCGTGTTCGCCTCGCGGTTGAGCTCCTGCATCAGGAAGTCGAGCCGCCGCCCCGCGGGCTCGTTCGCGGCGAGCACGCGGCGGATCTCCTGAATGTGGCCGGAGAGCCGGTCGATCTCCTCGTCGACGTCCAGCCGCTGCAGCAGCAGCGCGAGCTCCTGCTCCAGCCGCTCCTGATCGACGCTGGCGGTGAGCTCCTTCAGCCGCTCATCGAGCCGCGCCCGCATCCGGGTCTGGACTTCCGGCAGGCGGTCCCGCACCTGCCGTACATGATCCTCCAGGCTGGCGCAGCGCAGCTCCAGTATCTCCTTCAGCCGCAGCCCCTCGCGCGCCCGCGCAGCCACCAGATCCTCGAGCGTGCTGCCGAAGAGCGCCTTGGCGGCGACCATCAGTTCCTCGCCGGCGGAGGTATCTTCCTTGAGGACGCCGGGCCAGCGCAGTATGTCGATGAGGTTGACGCTGTGCGTCGGGAAGGAGCGGCCGACTTCCTTCAGGCGCGCGAGCAGCCGCTCGAGCGCCTGGCCGTCGACCTCGAGCCCGGCCTCGGAGACCTGAGCGCGGCGATAGGTGAGAGTGCAATCGACCTTGCCGCGGCGCACCTCGCGCGCGAGATGCTGGCGCAGCTCGCTCTCCGCAGAGCGCAGCTCGTCCGGCAGGCGAAAGCCCGCCTCGAGAAAGCGGTGGTTGACACTGCGCAGCTCGCAAACGAGCGTTCCCCAGGGCCCGGAGATCTCCCGCCGCGCGAAGCCCGTCATGCTGGCGATCATCAGTTAAACGCTTAGCTCCTGGCGTGGCGGAATGCTATAAAGGTGGACCCAAAGTCTAACAGATGCACGGACTTATTCTTGCAGGTTGAGTACGCCGACGTCAGCCTCCTGGGCGGGCGCGAGGAGAACCAGGACCGGGTCGCCGTCGCGGTGACGGACCACGCGGCGTTGCTCGTCGTGGCCGACGGCATGGGCGGCCACGCCAACGGCGCGCGCGCCGCAGAGATCACCCGCGAGATCGTGCTCGACGCCTTCGGACACACGCCGCATCCGTTGTTCGATGCCATGGGATTCCTCCATCTGATCCTCGGCCGCGCGCACGAGGAAGTGGTCAAGCTCGGCGCGCCGCTGCCGCTCGAGCAGCGGCCGCGTGCCACCTGCGCGCTCTGCCTGGTACAGCAGGGCGCCTCGTGGTGGGCGCACGTCGGCGACAGCCGCATCTATCATTTGCGCGGCGGCGCGCTCGTCGGCCGCAGCCGCGATCACAGCCACGTCGAGGTGCTGCTGCGCGAGGGCCTGATCACCGCGGATCAGGCCCAGGCCCATCCGATGCGCAACTATGTCGAATGCTGTCTCGGCGGCGATCCCATTCTTCCCGACATGGCGATCGCGCGGCGCCGCCCGCTGCAGCCCGGAGACGTGCTCATGGTATGCACCGACGGCCTGTGGAGCGGCCTCAAGGACGCGGAGATCGCCGCGGAGCTCTCGGCGCCCGCCAACTCGGGCGTGCCGCTGCGCGAGAAGCTGCTCGAGCTCGGCCAGAGGGCCGTGACACGCACCGCCGCGGCCAGCGACAACACTTCCGTGGCCGCGCTGCGCTGGCTGTCATGACCCGCCCGAGCGGGCGGGCGCCCGATGAGATGCGCCCGGTGAGCTTCACGCGCCGGTTCGCCAAGCACGCCGAGGGCGCGGTGCTGATCGAGGTCGGCGACACCCAGGTGTTATGTACCGCCAGCGTGGAGGATACCGTGCCCGCCTTTCTGCGCGGCAAGGATCAGGGCTGGGTCACGGCGGAATACGGCATGCTGCCGCGCGCCACCCACACGCGCTCCGCGCGCGAAGCCGCGCGCGGCAAACAGAGCGGCCGCACGCAGGAGATCCAACGCCTCATCGGCCGATCGCTGCGCGCGGTCATCGATCCGAAGGCGCTCGGCCCGCGCACGATCACGATCGACTGCGACGTGCTGCAGGCGGACGGTGGCACGCGCACCGCCTCCATCACCGGCGGCTACGTGGCGCTCGCGCGGGCCTGCGAGAAACTGGTCGCGCAGCGTGCGCTCCCGGCCAACCCGCTGCACGGGCAGGTCGCGGCGGTTTCCGTCGGCATCGTCGGCGGCCGGCCGGTGTTGGATCTCGACTACGCCGAGGACTCGCAGGCGGAGACGGACATGAACGTCGTGATGCGCAGCGGCGGCGCTTTCATCGAGCTGCAGGGCACCGCGGAAGGACATGCCTTCCGCCGGCACGAGCTCGATGCCATGCTCGCGCTCGCTGCGGATGGAATCGAGCAATTGTTCTCGCTGCAAACGAAGGCCCTGACGGACAGCGGCGCATGAAGACCGTGCTCGCGAGCGGCAATGCCGGCAAGCTCGAGGAGCTGACGGCGATCCTCTCTCCTCTCGGCCTCGAGCTCATCGCGCAGAGCGCGCTCGGCATCGAGTCGCCGCCCGAGACCGGCACCACCTTCCTCGAGAACGCGCTCATCAAGGCCCGGCACGCGGCACGCGCCTCGGGCCTGCCTGCGCTGGCGGATGACTCCGGCATCGAGGTCGATGCGCTCGACGGCCGGCCGGGCGTACGCTCGGCGCGGTTCGCGGGCGAGGGAGCGAGCGATGCTGACAATCTCCACAAGCTGCTTGCGGAGCTGCACGACGTGCCGATGGAGTTCCGTCAGGCGCGCTATCACTGCGTGATCGCCTTCGTGCGCCGGCACGACGATCAGCGGCCGATCATCACGCACGGTACGTGGGAAGGGCGCATCGCGCTCGAGGCGCGGGGCTCGCGCGGATTCGGTTACGACCCGATATTCCTTCCCGCTGATGCGCCCGGCACCGCGGCGGAGCTCGACCCGGCGGCAAAGAATGAAATCAGCCACCGCGCTCAGGCGTTACGCGCCTGGCTGGTGGCCGCGCGCGAAGAGCTCGATCCCGCAACGGCGCGCACGACGCCGGCCACGCGGGGCACACTGTTCGTACTGGCGGCACCCTCTGGCGCCGGGAAGACGTCGCTGGTAAAGGCGCTGCTCGAGCGCACGCCCGGGCTGCAGATGTCAGTGTCCCACACGACGCGGCCTCAACGTCCGAAGGAGGAGCACGGTCGGGAGTATTACTTCATCACCGTGCCTGAATTCAATCGCATGGTCGACGATCGCCAATTCCTGGAGCACGCCCGCGTCTTCGACAACCTCTACGGTACGGCACGCGCACCTGTCGAGGCGCGTCTCGCAGAGGGCGGCGACATCGTCCTGGAGATCGATTGGCAGGGCGCCCGGCAGGTGCGGGCGGCGATGCCCGACTGCGTCACGATCTTCATCCTGCCGCCCACCCGCGAGGCGTTGGAGAATCGCCTGCAGAGCCGCGCAACCGACTCTCAGGAAGTGATCGCCCGACGCCTGCGCGACGCCGTGAGCGACATGTCGCACTGGCGGGAATTCGACTATGTCGTCGTGAACGACGACTTCGAGAAGGCGGTTGCGGACCTGCTGGCCATCGTCGCGGCCCATGGTGAGCGGATAGCCGGGGCTGCGGGCGGCGGCCCTGCGACAGTCTCCGCAAGCAACGGCGCCCGCGGCGGCGCACAAAAGCTGGCGGCCGGCCGTCCCGAGCTGGCACCTCTCCTGGATCGCCTGCTGGCCTGAGCACCGTAAATGGGCTTATAGTAGACAGTCCCCCGCGCCTTTCGGCGCTCACTCTATCTTTACGTACCCCTACCATGGCCCGTATTACCGTCGAAGACTGCCTGCAGAACGTCGATAACCTCTTTCAGCTCGTCATCCTGGCGGCGCAGCGTGCGCGGCGGCTCGCCAACGGCGCGGAGCCCACCGTCGGCTGGGAGAACGACAAGCCGACCGTGGTCGCGCTGCGCGAGATTGCCGCGGGCAATGTCACGCTCGAAATGCTTCGCGAGCCCGAGCCCCCGGCAGAGCCTGCGATCCCAGAGCTCGAGGCTCAATCCACCTTCCGCGCTCCGCAGTTCGGCCTGGGGGACTGAGCCTCCCAGCCCCTTCCCATGGACTATGCGTCTTCACTCCTGGGACTGCTCCCCGGCGGAAGGCGCACCCCGGGACTCAAGGAGCTGCTGGCCGCAGTCGGCAAATACCTGCCGGCTGAGCAGGTGGCGCGCATCGAGGAGGCGGCCGAGTTCGGCGCCTCCGCGCACAAGGGACAGAAGCGCCTCTCCGGTGAGCCTTTCATCGCCCATCCGGTCGCGGCGGCCGCCATCCTCGCCGACCTTTATCTCGATGCCGATACGCTGATCGCGGCGATCCTGCACGACGTCATCGAGGACACCCCGACGCCGAAGGACCAGCTGGCGGCGCGCTTCGGCGCCGACGTTGCGGAGCTCGTCGACGGCGTCACCAAGCTCGACGCGATCCAATTCAAGAGCCGCGAGGAAGCGCAGGCGGAGTCCTTCCGCAAGATGCTTCTCGCCATGGTCCGCGACCTGAGGGTGATCCTGGTCAAGCTCGCCGACCGCACCCACAACATGCGCACCATCCGGGCCATGCCGCTGCCGAGGCGGCGCGCCGTCGCCCGCGAGACGCTGGAGATCTACGCGCCCATCGCGGAGCGCCTCGGCCTTTACAACATGAAGCTCGAGCTGGAGGACCTCGGCTTCGAGGCGCTCTACCCGCACCGCTATCAGGTGCTCGAGCGCGCGCTGCGCAAGGCGCGCGGCAACCAGAAGGAATTCCTGAAGAAGCTCGAGCAGCAGCTGACCGGCGCGCTGGTGAAGAACGAGATCCACGCCCGGGTGGAAACGCGCGAGAAGCACCTCTACAGCATCTACAAGAAGATGACGCGCAAGCGTGCGTCGCTGGCGGAGATCGTCGACGTGTATGGCCTGCGCCTCATCGCCGACAAGCCCGACACCTGCTATCGCGCGCTCGGCGTCGTGCACTCCGCGTTCAAGCCCATGCCGGGTCGCTTCAAGGACTACATCGCCATCCCGCGGGTCAACGGCTACCAATCGCTGCACACGACGCTCTTCGGTCCCAACGGCGTGCCGATCGAGGCACAGATCCGCACCGAGGACATGCACCGCGTCGCCGAGGCCGGCATCGCGGCCCACTGGAAGTACAAGAGCGGCGGCGATGCCGACTCCATGCAGCGGGAGCGGACGCGCGAATGGCTTTCGAGCCTGGTCGAGCTGCAGGAGGCCGGCACCTCCGAGGAGTTCCTCGAGAGCGTCAAGGTCGACCTGTTTCCGGACAAGGTGTACGTCTTCACGCCGAAAGGCACGATCCTGCGCCTGCCGAGCGGCGCCACCGTGGTGGACTTCGCGTACGCGGTGCACACCGACATCGGGAACCGCTGTGTCGCGGCCAAAGTAGACCGGCGATTGACGCCGCTGCGCACGGTACTGCGCAATGGCCAGACGGTGGAGATCATCACCGCCAAGGGCGCCATGCCCAATCCCTCCTGGGTCAACTTCGTCGTCACCGCCAAGGCCCGCAATGCCATCCGGCATTACCTGAAGAGCCTGCGCCGCACGGAAGCCATCGCGCTCGGTCAGCGGCTTCTCAACCAGGCGCTGGGCGAGTTCCGCCTGGCGCTCGATGATGTCAGCCCCGAGGGGCAGCAGGCAGTGCTCGGGGAGTTCGGCATGAAGGATCTCGACGATCTCTACGAGAAGATCGGCCTCGGCGAGCGCCTGGCGCCCCTCGTCGCGCGCCGCCTCCTGCCCGCCCAGCCCGCCGATGGGGCAGGCGTGCACGCACCGGTGCCGCTCGCCATCGCGGGGACGGAGGGATTGCTCGTCTCCTACGCACGCTGCTGCTTCCCGCTGCCTCACGACCCGGTGTTCGCATTCCTCTCGGCGGGCCGCGGCGTGGTGATCCACCGCGAGCGCTGCGTCAATGTCGAGGATTATCGCAAGCACCCGGAGAAGTGGCTCCCGGTCAGCTGGCGGCCGGTGCCGGACCGGCTCTTCAACTCCGAGATCCGCATCAACGTGGTCAACCGCACCGGCGTGCTGGCGGCCGTGGCCGCGGCCATCGCCAGCACGGAAACCAACATTCATCACGTCTCCATCGAGGAGCAGGAGGGCGACGCCTCCATCCTCACCTTCGAGCTCAAGGTGCTTGATCGCAAGCACCTGGCGCGCGTGATGCGCGTCATCCGCCGCATGCCGGATGTGACGCGGGTCAACCGCAGCATCGCCGCGCGCGCACGCAGCGGGCGAATGGACGCCGACATCGAAGTGATGGACGACACTGACGAGCAGGATTCCAACACCGACAACGGGTGACAGAGCACATGAGCCGCAAAGCCATTCATACCGAGCGCGCCCCGCAGGCGATCGGCACCTACTCCCAGGCGGTGCGCGCGGGCGATACCGTCTACCTCTCCGGTCAGATCCCGTTCGATCCGGCCACCAAGGAGCTGATCAGCGGCGACATCGAGGCGGAGGTCCGCCGCGTGTTCGAGAACCTCAAGGCGGTCGCGGAGGCCGCGGGCGGAACCCTCGCGCAGGCGGTGAAGGTCAACGTGTATCTCACCGACCTGGCGCATTTCGCCAAGGTCAACGAGATCATGGCGCTCTACTTTCCGCAGCCCTATCCGGCACGGGCGGCCGTCGGCGTGGCACAGCTGCCCCGCGGTGCGCGCGTCGAAGCCGAGTGCGTCCTCTACCTTGGCTGAGACTGCACGGGTCCGGGCCACGGCCACGACTCCGTCTGGTCGGGGCCCTAGGGTGCCTGGCGGAGCTCAGTCCGAGCCGGGCGCGCGCTCGCCTTTGGAGCAGCGGCCGATCACCGCGCTGCGCGGCGTCGGCGACGCTTTGGCGCAACGCCTCGCCAAGCTCGGCGTCGCGCAGGTGCAGGACCTGCTCTTCGTCTTGCCTCTGCGCTACGAGGATCGGACCACCGTCGTCAGAATCGGCTCGCTGCTGCCCGGCATGCGGGCGGTCGTGGAGGGCGAGATCCAGCTGGCCCAGGTCGCCTACCGCAGGCGGCGGCAGCTGCAGTGCAGCCTGTCCGACGGGTCCGGATTCCTGACACTGCGCTTCTTCCATTTCTCGGCAGCCCAGCAGCAGGGGCTCGCGCGCGGCATGCGGCTGCGTTGCTTCGGCGAGGTGCGCCGCGGTCCCCAGGGCCTGGAGATGGTCCACCCGGAGTACCGTCGCGTGAGCGGCGGGGAGGCGCCGCCGGAGGAGACGCTGACGCCCATCTATCCGCTGACGGAAGGCGTCCCGCAAGGGCGCCTGCGTGCGCTCATCGCGCAGGCGCTGCGCGAGCTCGACACCGCGGCGGTACGGGATTGGATTCCGGCGCAGGTGCTGGCGTCCCTCGGTCTGCCGTCACTGCGTGAAGCGCTGCAGTACGTCCATCGTCCGCCGCGTGAGGCACAGCTCAGCGAGCTCGCTGTGGGCCGCCATCCGGCACAGCGGCGGCTCGCCTTCGAGGAATTGCTCGCCCACCAGGCGAGCCTGCGGCTGCTGAAGCGCGCCGCCCGGACCGACCCGGCGTGGCCGCTGGACGACCCGGAAGCGATGGCGGCGCGGCTCGCCGCCGCTTTGCCCTTTACGCTCACCTCGGCGCAGGCGCGCGCGCTGGCTGAAGTCGAGGCGGACCTGCGCTCCAGTGCGCCGATGGTGCGCCTCATCCAGGGCGATGTCGGCTGCGGCAAGACCGTCGTTGCCGCGCTCGCAGCGGCTCGAGCCGCCGGAACCGGTCTGCAGGCAGCGCTCATGGCACCGACGGAGCTGCTGGCGGAGCAGCACTGGCGCAGCCTCAGCGAGTGGCTGCACCCGCTCGGCCTGCCGGTGGCTCTGCTCACCAGCGGGCAGCCGGCCCGCGCGCGCCGCAGCGCACTCGAGGCGATTGCCTCGGGCGAGGTGCGGGTCGTCGTCGGGACCCACGCACTCTTTCAGGAAGCCATCGAGTTCTCGCGCCTCGCGCTGGTGATCGTCGACGAGCAGCACCGCTTCGGCGTGCAGCAGCGGCTGCGCCTGAAGGAGAAGGGCAGCAAGCTCGGCCGCTTCCCGCACCAGCTCATCATGACGGCGACGCCGATCCCGCGCACGCTCGCCATGACGGCCTACGCCGATCTCGACATATCCGTGATCGACGCATTGCCGCCGGGCCGCACACCGGTGCGGACGGTGGTCGTGTCGGAGGAGCGGCGGCATGAGGTGGTAGCGCGCGTCGAGCAAGCTTGCCGCGGCCGCCGTCAGGTCTATTGGGTCTGCCCGCTCATCGAAGAATCGGAAGAGCTGCGCTCGCAAGCCGCGGAGGAGAGCGCCGCGGCGCTTGCGGAGGCGTTGCCCGGGGTGCAGGTCGGACTCGTACACGGACGGATGCCGCCCGCCAAGAAGGACGCGGCGATGCTCGCGTTCAAGGCGGGAAAGATCCAACTGTTGGTCGCGACCACGGTGATCGAAGTTGGGGTCGATGTTCCCAACGCCACTTTGATGGTCATCGAGAACGCCGAGCGCATGGGGCTGGCGCAGCTGCACCAGCTGCGCGGCCGGGTGGGCCGCGGAACCGAGGCCAGCACGTGCGTGCTCCTCTACCGCGCGCCGCTCTCGCCGCTGGCGCGCCAGCGCCTCAAAGTCATCCGGGAGACCAATGACGGCTTCGAGATCGCCCGCCGCGATCTGGAGCTGCGGGGAGCCGGCGAGCTGCTCGGCACGCGCCAGACCGGGCTGGCGCAACTTCGCGTGGCGGATCTGACGCGCGATGCGGACTTGCTGCCACGCGTGCAGGAGGCCGCGGAGCTGCTGATCGCACAGTACCCGGATAATATTGCCGCGCTCGCAGCCCGGTGGATCGGGTCAGGGGAACAATATGGGCGAGTCGGATGAGCGCGGTGCCTTCAATCGAGGACACTTAAAGTGTCCTCGATCCGCGCTCACCGGACGAGCGCCCACGCAGGATGCGTGGGCCGGGTGCCCTGCCGCCAGGGATGGCCAGTGGTACGCCCCTTCCCGTATCGAATGTGAAAGCAGATGAATAGCACCACGACCACAACCGATCTAGTCATCGCCGGCAAGGCGAAAGAGGCCCCCCTCTACCATCGCCTCGCCCGCCGCATCGAGGAGTACGGGCGGCTCGCGCGCTTCGATCGTCCGATCGGGACGTGGCTGCTGCTCTGGCCGGCGCTCTGGGCGCTGTGGATCGCGGGCGCCGGCAGACCCAACCAGAAAGTGTTGATCGTCTTCGTCTCGGGCGTGATCGTCATGCGCGCCGCCGGCTGCGTCATCAACGACTTCGCCGACCGCAACATCGATCCGCACGTGAAGCGCACTCGCGAGCGGCCGCTTGCCGCGCGCCGTGTCTCCCCGGCCGAGGCCCTGGTGCTCTTCGTCGTTCTCGGCGCGATCGCCCTCTGGCTGGTCACCCGGCTCAACCCCTTGACGGTGAAGCTCGCCGTCATCGGCGCGGCCCTCACCGTGTCGTACCCCTTCGTGAAGCGCTTCTTTCCCCTGCCGCAGCTCTACCTCGGCATCTCCTTCGGCGGCTGGAGCGTGCCGATGGCGTTTGCCGCGCAGCGCGATTCGCTGCCGCGCATCGCCTGGGTGCTCTACATCGCCGCGGTCATCTGGGCGGCGATGTACGACACGATCTACGCCATGGTCGACCGCGAGGACGACATCACGATCGGCATCAAGTCGAGCGCCATCCTGTTCGCGGACATGGACCGATTCCTGATCGGCGTCCTGCAGGCGATGATGCTCCTCGCGCTGGTGCTGGCCGGCCGCGACATGAGATTCGGCGCCTGGTATGACGCGGGGCTCGCGGCGGCAGGACTGCTCTTTCTCCATCAACAGTGGCTGATCCGGGCACGCGCGCCGGCGGCGTGCCTGCGCGCGTTTCTCAACAATAACTACGTCGGGATGGTCATCTTCATCGGTGTGCTGCTGCAATACGTGTACAGGCGTTGACCCCGCAAAAGAATCAACCGCTTTGGCGCCGCATGGGTTTCGCCCTCGCGGGTCTCATGCACGCGCTGCGTACGGAGCGCAGCGTGCGGTTCGAAGTAGTCGTCTTGGTGCTGGTCCTGGTCGCGCTCGCGGTGCTTCGCCCCGGTCCGGTGTGGTGGGCAGCCGCGGCGCTCGCAAGCTCCGGCGTGCTCGCGGCGGAGCTGCTCAATACGGCGATCGAGGCGCTCGCCGACCATCTCAGTCCGGAGTTTCACCCGCGGATCCGGGTGGTCAAGGACTGCGCCGCGGCGGCTGTGTTCGTCTCCGTGGTGGGCGCGCTCGCGGTGGCCGTCGCACTCGCCGTGCACCTGCTGCTTCGATGATCAAAAAGTGATCTAATGTAGACTCAACGCCAGGCGCCGCGTTGACATTCGGCTCGCCGCCCGCGAACATCCCCGCCACCGCGACCACCGGAACCGCCATGACCCCGACCGCCCTCGGTACCGTTCGCCAGGATTGGACGCTGCCCGAGGTCATGAGCCTCCTGACCCTGCCGCTCATGGACCTTCTCTATCAGGCGCAGCGCGTGCACCGGGAGAATCACGAGCCCAACACGGTGCAGATGAGCACGCTGCTGTCGATCAAGACCGGCGCCTGCCCCGAGGACTGCGCCTACTGCCCGCAGAGTGTCCGCTATGACACCGGACTGCAGCGCGAAGAGCTGATGGAGGTCGCCGCCGTGCGCGAGCGGGCGCAGCGCGCCAAGGAGGCCGGCGCGACCCGGTTCTGCATGGGCGCGGCCTATCGCTCGCCGAAGGCGAAGGATCTGCGGGTCATCGCCCAGATGGTCCGCGAGGTCAGCGCGCTCGGCCTGGAAACCTGCGCCACCCTCGGCATGCTGACGCCGGAGCAGGCACGGGAGCTGAAGGACGCCGGCCTGGACTACTACAACCACAACCTGGACACGTCGCCGGAGTTCTACGGAGAGATCATCACGACCCGCACGTACCAGGACCGCCTGGACACCCTGGAGGCGGTCCGTAGCGCGGACATCAAGGTCTGCTGCGGCGGCATTCTCGGCATGGGCGAGTCGGCCGGCGATCGCGCCAAGCTCCTCATGACGCTCGCCAACCTTCCGCAGCAGCCGGAGAGCGTGCCCATCAACCAGCTGGTACAGGTGCCGGGCACACCGCTCGAAGGCACGGCGCCCGTCGATCCGCTCGATTTCGTGCGCACGATTGCAGCCGCGCGCCTGATGATGCCGCGCGCGCACGTGCGCCTTTCGGCCGGACGACAGGGAATGAGCGATGAGCTGCAGACGCTTTGCTTCCTTGCCGGCGCCAACTCGATCTTCTACGGCGAGAAGCTGCTGACCACGGGCAACCCGGACGTCGAGCGGGATCGCAGCCTCCTCGCACGGCTCGGCCTCAGGCCCGAGAGTCCCCCCGAGCAGGTTCCGGCTTCGCCGGCGGGGCTCCAGGAGCGGTGCCGCTCGCCCGGCGTGCGCAATGAAGAGACAGCCGCTTGAGCCGGCGCTCGCCGAGATCGAGCGACTGCATCTGCGGCGCCGCCGCGCGACGGTAGAGGCGCACCCGCGCAACGGCAGCCACACGGAAGTGATTGTCGACGGCAATCTGCTCGTCGACTTCAGCAGCAATGATTACCTCGGGCTGGCGGGGCACCCGGCGCTCGCCGCGGCGATGGCGGACTCGGCGGCGCGCTGTGGCGCGGGCAGCGGCGCCTCGCATCTCATCAGCGGTCATGGACGTGAGCACGCCGCGCTCGAGGAGGAGCTCGCCGCCTTCGTGGGCCGCGACCGCGCGCTCCTCTTTTCGACCGGATACATGGCCAATCTCGGTGTCGTGACCGCGCTCGCGGGCCGCGGCGAGTCCGTGCTGCTCGACCGCCTGAGTCATGCATCGCTCATCGACGCCGGCCTCCTGTCCGGCGCGCGATTCCGGCGTTATCCGCATTGCGATGCCGGCGCGGCGCGGCGGCTGCTGACCGAGAGCACACCGCAGACGACTGTGCTGGCAACCGACGGTGTGTTCAGCATGGACGGTGATATCGCACCGCTCACGGCGCTGTCGGAGGCCGCTCGCGCGCATGATGCGTGGCTGGTGGTCGATGACGCGCACGGAATCGGAGTTTTGGGTGCGAACGGCCGCGGCGCACTGGAGGTTGCGGGCCTGGATAGTGACGCGGTGCCCGTACTCGTGGGCACCCTCGGTAAGGCACTCGGATCCTTCGGCGCCTTCGTCGCCGGCTCCGCGGAGCTCATTGAGCTGCTGGTGCAGCGCGCTCGCTCCTACATCTATACGACGGCTCTGCCGCAACCCGTCGCCGCGGCAACCCGCGCGGCGCTGCGGATCGCGCGGGAGGAGACCTGGCGGCGGGAGCGCGTGTTGGCGCTGACCGACCGCTTTCGCACGGCCGCGCGGGAAGCGGGCGTGCCGCTCGCCGAGTCGGCGACCCCGATCCAGCCCATTCCGCTCGGCAGCGCTCAGGCCGCGCTCGCCGCCCAGCAGGCGCTGCGCGCGGCCGGCTTCTGGGTGGTCGCCATCCGCTCGCCCACGGTGGCCGCCGGCGCGGAGCGGCTGCGCATCACGCTCACCGCCGGACATCACGAGAGTCACGTCGACAGTCTGGTTGCTGCCTTGAGGCGTTTCTGCGCATCGAGGCCCACCCCGTGAGCCACCTCTACACCGAGGTCCGCGGCCGCGGTCCGGCGCTCGTGCTCCTTCACGGCTGGGGACTCAACGTGCGGGTCTGGGATGGGCTCGCCGCCGCGCTCTGCGATCGCTTCCGGATCATCGCAGTCGACCTGCCCGGCCATGGCCGCAGCGACTGGCTGCCGGAGCGCTCATCACTCGCCGAGCAGGTCGCCCAGGTCCGCGACACAGTGGCCGCGATCGCGACCAAATATTCGCTCCTCGGCTGGTCGCTCGGCGGTCAGATCGCTTTGCAACTCGTGGCCGCTGCGGGTGACTTCGGCGCCCGCGACCGGCGCTTTGCCGCAGCCGTGGACCGTCTGGTGTTGATAGCGACCACTCCGCGGTTCGTCAGCGGCCCCGACTGGCCCCATGGCGCACCGCCCGAACGGCTCGCGGCGCAGGCAGCCAGCCTGCGCACGGACTACCGGCGCACGGTGAGCGATTTCCTCGAGCTGCAGGTCCGCGGCAGCGCAGGCGGCGCCGAAGCTCTCGAGCAGCTACGCGCCGCGCTCTTCGCTCACGGTCTTGCGGCCGCGCCCGCAACGGGCGACGGCACGACTCAGACTGACCCGCACGGGCAGCCGGGCGCCGCGGGCCCACACCTGGAAGCGCTCGCTCGCGACTTGGAGCTGCTGCGTGACAATGACCTGCGTCCGCTGCTGCCCCGCATCAGCCTGCCGACTCTCGTGATCGCCGGCCAGTACGATCGGGTCACCCACCCCGCCGCCTCGCACGCGCTCGCCGACAGGCTTGCCAACGCTCGCTACGTCGAAATCCGCCGCGCCGCTCACGCCCCATTCCTCTCGCATCTGCCGGAGCTCGACGCTCTGGTCTGCGGCTTTCTACTGCAGATATGAACGCTTTCCAACTCGACAAGGCGGGCGTGCGCGCGGCCTTCGATCGCGCCAGCGCAACCTACGAGGCCGCCGCCATCCTGCAGTCCCGGGTGGCCGACGAGCTCATCAGCCGTCTCGAGCCCTTCGACTTGCGCCCCCAGATCATCCTCGACCTCGGCGCCGGGACCGGCCGCGCCACCGCGGACCTCAAACGCCGCTACCGCCGGTCCCTGGTGATCGCTCTCGACCTTGCTCCCGGCATGCTCCATCAAGCCGAGCGCCATCAAAGCTTCTTTCGCCGCTTCGAGCGCGTATGCGCCGACGCCGCCCACATTCCCCTCGAGTCCGCCAGCGTCGACATCGTCTTCAGCAACCTGATGCTGCAATGGTGCGAGCTCGACGATGTATTCTCCGAGGTCCGCCGCGTCCTCAAGCCGCAAGGCTTCTTCGCCTTCACCACCTTCGGCCCTGACACCCTGAAAGAGCTGCGCAGCGCCTGGGCCGAAGCCGACGCCCACAGCCACGTCAACCGCTTCCTAGACATGCACGATGTCGGCGATGCATTGGTGCGCGCCGGCCTGCAGGAACCGGTGCTCGACATCGATCGCACGCAACTCACCTACCAGGACGGCATGGCGCTGATGCGCGACCTGAAATCCATTGGTGCGCGCAACGCCACCGCCGGCCGCCCGCGTTCGCTCCTCGGCCGCGAGCGCCTGCAGCGCGTCCTCACCGCCTACGAAGCTTTTCGCAAAGACGGCAGGCTCCCCGCGACGTACGAGGTAGTCCACGGCGCGGCGTGGGGCAGTGCAGGGAAACCGGCAGCATCCGCGCACGCCGGTGAAGTCAGAATCCCTCCCGCCGACATCCGGCGCAGAAAATGATGAAGTGCCGCCGATGAGACATAAAAGCTTCTTCGTCACCGGCACCGACACCGGCGTGGGCAAGACCGTAGTCTCGGCCGCTCTGACCCGTGCGCTCGTCGCCCGCGGTCTGCGCGTCGCCGTGATGAAGCCGATAGCCTCCGGCTCCGATCCAACACCCCAGGGGCCGCGAAATTCCGACGCTCTCGCGCTGATGGAGGCTGCCAACGTGCCGGCTCCTTATGAAGCGGTGAACCCCTACTGCTTCCTGCCTCCCATCTCCCCGCACATAGCCGCCCACGACGCCGGCGTCGCCATCGATCTCGGACTCCTGCGCTCTCGCTTCGACTCCCTGGCCCGCAACGCCGACTGCGTGATCGTCGAAGGAGCCGGCGGCTGGCTCGCCCCCATCAGCGACAGCGCCACCATGGCCGAGCTCGCCGCCTCGCTCTCCCTGGCCGTGCTCCTGGTGGTGGGCCTGCGTCTCGGCTGCCTCAACCACGCGCTCCTCACCCGCGAGTCCCTGGCCGCTCGCGGCGTGGCCTTCGCCGGCTGGATCGCCAATGGCGTCGATGCGCATTTCGACCGGACCGCCGAGAATCTCGCGACCCTCACGGCACGTCTGGGCGAGCCGCCCATCGCCCGCATTCCCTTTCTCGAGCCCGGCCGCGGCGCGCCCGATCTGCTCGAAGCCGCTGGCAAGCTGTGCGCTTGAACCGCTCCTGCGGCCGCTCTACCATCGATCTCTCTTTACATCAGGAGGCGGCTCGGCGGCCTCGCGCCGCGCGACCGGCGACTCATGGAGGCCCCGCAGCAGACCCGGCAGCCTGTGCGTATCGTGATCTGCCCGAACTGCTCGCTCACCCTGCGAGGGGCCGCGCTGTTCTTCGGCGGCCTGTGCCTGTTCTGCTTCACGCTCGCCGGCGTGCTCACGCTCCTTGGCATGTGGCCCGTCCTGCCGTTCGCCGGAGCGGAAATGATCCTCGTCGGCTGGGCGCTGCATGCGAGCCTCGCCCGGCGATATCGTTCCGAAATCATTACACTCACGGACGCCGACGTGAGCGTCGAGTCACGCGATCGCGCAAGCTCCGAGCTGACCGTGTTCCAGCGGCACTGGGCTCAGGTTAAACTGCGCCGTCCTGTCTCGCGGCTGCACCCGAGCCGGCTCACCATTGAGTCGCACGGTCGGCAGTGCGAGCTGGGAAGCTTCCTCACGGACGAGGAACGGTACGGCCTGGCGCTGCGGCTGCAGCGCCTCATAGGCCCTATCAACGAGTCGCCCTCCCTGGCCTCGAGGCCGAAGTAGAGGGCGCAACGGGTTCTGGTTCGGTTAGCGAATCGCGCGGGGGGCCTTCACCATAAGGGACCGCGCGAGAAAGGCACGACAACGATGTATCGCGCAAGACTCGGAATACGGCCCGGGATATGGCTCAGCATCGCGACGCTGCTCGTCGCGGCCTGGACGGCATCGCCCGCCATGGCGCTCGATGCCGATAATCCGGGCTCCTCCGGCTGGCGACTCCTCAACCTGCCGGTGGGGGTCACCAGCATCAGCAGGGACGTCTACAGCATCCACATGATGGCCTTCTGGGTCTGCGTCTGGATCGGCGTCCTGGTATTCGGGGTGATGATCTGGTCGATCCTCTTCCACCGCAGATCGCGCGGCGCGGTCGCCGACGTCACCCTCGTGCACAACACCAAGGTCGAGATCGTCTGGACCACGATCCCCGTGCTCATCCTGATCGGTATGGCGATTCCGGCTGCGCACGGCCTGGTGCTGATCAACGATGACGCCCACTCGCAGCTCGACATCAAGGTCACCGGCTTCCAGTGGGGCTGGCAGTACGAGTACGTCGGCAAGGGAGTGAGCCTCATCTCCAAGCTCGACCCGGCGAGCATGGCGGCGAGCGAGCTCGACTCCGGGATCAACCCCTACGACGTGCCGCACTACCTGCGCAACGTCGATCACCCGCTCGTCGTGCCGGTCGGCACCAAGGTGCGCCTGCTCATCACCGCGGTCGACGTGATCCACTCCTGGTGGGTGCCGGACATCGGCATCAAGAAGGATGCGATTCCCGGCTACATCAATACTTCATGGTTCGAGATCGACGCCAACAAGCCCGGCGTCTATCGCGGACAGTGCGCCGAGCTCTGCGGACGGGGCCACGGCTACATGCCGATAGTGGTCGATGCCGTCTCCAAGGCCGACTTCCAGGCGTGGCTGAAGCGTGAAGCGTCGACGGAGAAGGCCGCAACCGCGGGTACGCCAGCCAGCGGCGCCGCTTCGAGCTGATCCACGGAAGTCGCAACGCCCCAACCGTAGAGACTGGAACCCATTTCCCGAAAAGGGGGAGAGAGCCCATGGCCGAGACGCCGCACACCGAAGCCCACGCGCACGCCGAGCACGATCACGATCACAAGCCGCACGGCTGGCGCCGCTGGGTCTTCGCGACGAATCACAAGGACATCGGCACGATGTACCTCGTGTTCTCGTGCCTCATGTTCTTCACCGGCGGCGCCTTCGCGATGCTGATCCGCGCGGAGCTCTTCAAGCCCGGGCTGCAGATCGTCGATGCCGGAGTGTTCAACTCCCTGACGACCATGCACGGCCTGGTGATGATCTTCGGCGCCATCATGCCGGCCTGGGTGGGACTCGCCAACTGGATGATCCCGATTCAGATCGGGGCGCCCGACATGGCGCTGCCGCGGCTCAACAACCTGAGCTTCTGGATCCTGCCCTTCGCCTTCGTACTGCTGCTCTCCTCCTGGCTGGTGCCCGGCAGCGCGCCGGCCGGCGGCTGGACCATGTACCCGCCGCTCACCCTGCAGTTCGGCGCCTCCTTCCCGATGCTGATCTTCGCGATCCATATGATGGGCATCTCCTCCATCCTGGGGGCCATCAATGTGATCGTCACCATCATGAACCTGCGCGCCCCGGGGATGACGCTGCTGCGCATGCCGCTCTTCGTCTGGACCTGGCTCATCACCTCGTTCCTGCTGGTCGCGGTGATGCCGGTGCTCGCCGGCGCGGTGACCATGATGCTCACCGATCATTTCTTCGGCACCAGCTTCTTCAACGCCGCCGGCGGCGGCGACCCGGTGATGTTTCAGCACATCTTCTGGTTCTTCGGGCATCCCGAGGTCTACATCATGATCCTGCCGGGCTTCGGCGTGGTCTCGGAGATCATCCCGGCGTTCTCGAGGAAGCCCCTGTTCGGCTACGAGGCGATGGTGTACGCCACGGCCTCGATCGCCTTCCTGTCGTTCATCGTCTGGGCGCACCACATGTTCACCGTGGGGCTGCCCCTCTCGGCGCTGCTATTCTTCATGTTCGCGACGATGCTGATCGCGGTGCCGACGGGTGTGAAGGTCTTCAACTGGACGGCCACGATGTGGCGCGGCTCACTCACCTTCGAGCCGCCGATGCTGTTCGCGATCGCCTTCCTCTTCCTCTTCACCATCGGCGGCTTCTCCGGGCTCATGCTCGCCATGGTGCCGGCCGACTTCCAATACCAGGACACGTACTTCGTGGTGGCGCACTTCCACTACGTGCTGGTCTCAGGCTCCGCCTTCGCCATCATGGCCGGCGTCTACTACTGGCTTCCCAAGTGGGTCGGCCGCATGTACGACATGCGCCTCGCCACGTGGCACTTCTGGCTGTCGGCGATCTTCTTCAACGTGCTGTTCTTCCCGCAGCACTTCCTCGGGCTCGCCGGCATGCCGCGCCGCATCCCGGACTATGCCGTGCAGTTCGCCGACTGGAACATGGTGTCCTCCATCGGCGGCTTCGCCTTCGGGCTGTCGCAGCTCCTCTTCCCGTACATCATCTGGAAGTGCGTCCGCTCCGGGCAGCGCGTAGAGGGCACGCGGGCGTGGGAGGGAGCACGCGGTCTCGAGTGGGAGCTGCCCTCACCCGCGCCGTACCATTCCTGGACGATACCGCCGACTGAGGCGATGATCGCCCGCGGCGCGGAGCACTGAGCGCCCTTTCGCGGATGCGAGTAATGACCTCATCGGAGCAGCCGCTCTTGACGCGCCAGGATGACGCTGGGCGGCGCAAGCGAGTTCGACGGACCACTATAGTGGTGACACTCGTCGTGCTCGCGTTTTACTTCGGCTTCATCGCGATGATGCTGTACCGCGCAACCCACGGGCAGTAATCACTACGCAGTCACGAAGGTTACGACATGGCATCAAACGCACACGCCCCGGACAGCCAGCACTACTACGTTCCGCACGGTAGTCCCTGGCCTATCGTCGCCGCGATCGCGCTCTTCACCCTGATGTGGGGCGCGGTCGCCTACCTCGACAACTGGGGGGGCGCCTGGGTGTTCCTGCCGGGGCCGGTGCTGCTGCTGTTCATGTTCGGCGGCTGGTTCCACACCGTCATCGGCGAGAACCAGCAGGGAATCTACAACACCCAGGTGGACCGGTCCTTCCGCATGGGAATGCTGTGGTTCATCTTCTCCGAGGTGATGTTCTTCGCCGCCTTCTTCGGTGCCCTCTTCTACGCACGCGTGCTCGCAGTGCCGTGGCTCGGCGGCGCCGGCGCCAGGGCCCTCACCAACCTGGTCCTCTGGCCCAAATTCGAAGCCGCTTGGCCTACCAACGGCCCGGGACACGTCGGCGGTGACACCTTCGAGGCGATGAGCGCTTACGGCATCGCGGCAATCAACACGCTGATCCTGCTGACGAGCGGCCTAACCGTCACCATCGCCCATCACGCCTTGCGCTCGGGCAACCGCGGGCGGCTCAAGCTCTTTCTGGCGTTCACCTTCATCCTCGGCTTCTGCTTCGTCGCGCTGCAAGGCCACGAGTACTACGACGCCTACACCAAGCTCAATCTGCGCCTGACGACGGGCATCTACGGCTCGACTTTCTTCATGCTCACTGGCTTCCATGGCCTGCACGTCACCATCGGCGCGATCATGCTGGTCGTGGTGTGGCTGCGGGTGATGCGCGGGCATTTCACGCCGCGGCAGCACTTCGCATTCGAGGCCGTATCCTGGTACTGGCACTTCGTCGACGTGGTGTGGTTGGGGCTGTTTATCTTCGTCTACTGGCTTTGACGGACGGGGTTCGCCAAAGGGCGAACCCCGTTAAGACCCGCGCGCAGCGCGTAACTATCGGCTGGGGATTATGCCGTGCGGCGTGATCAGACCCGCGTACCACGCGAGCATGATCAGCGCGAACAAGGCAATCGACAGCACGATGCGCACGGTCAGCGCGCGCGCCATCTTGGCGGAATCCTTCTGGGTGCCGCGCGCGAGGTGATAGAGCGCCGAGCCCAGGCTCACCACGATGGCGGCCAAGACAATTAGAACTACGACTCGGAAGAGCTCTGGCATGACAGCGTCCAGTCTAACCGGAAAGCAACCCCCGTACCCCATGCGCCTGAGCTTCGGCCGCCGCCGCTTCTCGCCCTCGCCGGGCCTCACCATCCTGATGCTGGTGCTGTGTGTCCTTTTCATCGCGCTCGGCCGATGGCAGTGGCGACGCGGCAACCTGCACGCGGCGGAGCATGCCAGCTTCGAGCGCGGCGCCCGGGAGGCGCTGGCGCTCGGCTCGCGACCGCTCGCGCAAGTACCCGAAGATCAGCGGGTGAGCATCACGGGCACATACGATCCGGCGCACCAGTTTCTCCTCGACAACATGAGCTATCGCGACCTGGATGGCTACCATGTGTTGACGGCGCTCGCGCGCCCGGGCGGACAGGTAGTGCTGGTCGACCGGGGCTGGGTGCCCTTCCTCGGCAGCCGGGCCGACCTGCCGGACGTTTCAATCAAGAGCGCGGGAGCGGTGACCATCAGTGGGCGAGTCGGCAAACTGCCCGCCGCCGGATTGGCCAGCGGCCGGTCGCCGCCGCCCGATCACGGCCCCTGGCCCCGGGTGACGAGCTTTCCGACGATCGCGCAGCTGAGCTCCGTACTCGGACGACCGCTCGAGGCACGCGTCATCCTGCTGGATCCGCAGGTGCCGGATGGCTATGTGCGCGACTGGCATCCGCCCGGAATTCCAGCCATGCAGAACTTCGCCTATGCCTTCGAGTGGTGGTGCTTCGCGGTGGCGGCGCTGGTGATATGGGTGGTCCTCAGCAGCCAGAAACCGAAGGAGGACGCGTGACAAAATCGTCGGGAACGATTTTGGACGGCGGCAGCCGGCCCTCCGGGCGAGGCGCAGGGACGGGGCCTCCCAGCGCCGGGACGGAGCCTCGCCCCGTCGACGCAAGCGGCCTTCGCTCCCGCAATCTGCGCACGCTGGCTGCGTTGGCCGCGCTTTTCTTCCTGCCGCTTCTCGTCTCCGCCTGGCTGTATTACGGCATGAGCTGGACGCCCGGCGGTCACGTGAATCACGGCGAGCTGATCCAGCCGCCGCGGCCGCTGCCGCGGGTCGAGTTGCCGCGCATCGCACTCGCCGGGGAGGCGACCGGACAGACCGCGAGGGAGCTTACTGCCTCCGATCCGACTCTGCGCGGCAAGTGGACGCTGGTCTACGTCGGGGACGGGGCCTGCGATGCCTCGTGCCGCGCGACTCTCTACGTCATGCGGCAGACACGGCTCGCGCTGGGCACGGACATGACGCGACTCGCGCGCGTGTTCCTGGTCACCGCAAATTGCTGTGCAAAGGATTACCTCGCGCGCGAGCACGCCGGAATCACGGTGCTCGATGCCTCTGGCGCCGCCGGCGCGCAGCTGCTCAGCCGTTTTCCGGCAGGGGACCGGGCGCACACGCTGTTCATCATCGACCCCCTCGGTAATCTGATGATGCGCTACGATGTCCGGCGGGAGCCGCGCGGCCTCCTGGTGGATCTGAGGAGACTGCTCGAGCTGTCGCAGATCGGCTGAGGCAGCTCCCGACCCGCACCTTAGGAGAATTCTTGTCCCAGATGCCCATCGACCGCTGGCTGCGCGGCCTCGCACTCTTCGGCGTGCTGCTGTGCTTCGGCGTCGTCGTGCTCGGCGCGTACGTGCGGCTCACTGACGCCGGGTTGGGCTGCCCGGACTGGCCGGGATGCTACGGGCACGTCAGTCCGGTCGGTGCGCAGGACAGTCCAGCCAGCCTGGCGCAGTTCCCGGACAGGCCGCTGGAGCCCGGCAAGGCCTGGCACGAGATGATCCACCGCTATGCCGCGGGAACGCTCGGCTGCGTCATCATTGTCATCGCGGCCCTCGCGATCACCGCGCGCAAACCCAAGGTCGTGGGCGCAGGGTTGGGGCTGCTGCTCTTCGCCACCGTGATCGTGCAGGCCGTGCTCGGCATGTTCACCGTGACATGGCTGTTGAAGCCGCTGATCGTGACCCTGCATTTGATCTTCGGCATGACCACGCTCGCGCTTCTCTGGTGGGTATGGCTGAGATCGCTGCAACGTCCGTTTCCCAGGAACGCTTCGGTCTTCGTGGAGCGGGTCGCGGAGGGCCGGGCCGGATGGTCCAACGGATTGCGGGCGGTGCGGATCGCATACGGGCTCGCCATACTTTCTGTCGTCGTGCTTGCCGCGCAGTTCTTCCTCGGCGGCTGGACCAGTGCCAACTACGCCGCGATCGCCTGCCCCGACTTTCCGACCTGTCAGGGCGCCTGGTGGCCGCAGGCCGACTTCCGCCATGCTTTCGTTCTGTGGCGGGGACTCTGGGTCAACTACCAGGGCGGCATTCTCGCCAACCCGGCGCGCGTCGCGATCCATTTCGCTCATCGTCTTGGTGCATTGACGGTGACGCTGACGTTCCTCGTGACATCACTGTTTGTCATCAGCCGCCCGTCTCTCACCGGGGCGCGGTCGCGTGCCTACCTCGTTCTGGCTGCGCTGGGCCTGCAGCTTGCGATCGGCATTTCCATGGTCGTGTGGACATTTCCGCTCTGGCTGACGACTGCCCACACCGCCGGAGCGGCACTGCTTCTCATGGCCATCCTCGCGCTGACAGCCAAGCTGCACGTTCTGCGTGCGGTGCGCGCGGCCTGACGGACGAGGCTCACGGTGGCAACAACTTCTGAATGCACCGCGATCGCCCCTGCAACGTGGCGCCGGTATTACGAGCTGACGAAACCGCGGGTGGTGGCCCTCATCACCTTCACCGCGATCGTCGGCACGCTGCTCGCAAGCCCCGGCTGGCCGCCGCTCAGGGCGCTCATCTGGGGCACGCTCGGCATCGCTCTCGCATCCGGGTGCGCCGCTGCCATCAACCACGTACTCGACCGGCGCTTCGACGAACAGATGGCGCGTACCCAGTCGCGGCCGCTGCCAACTCGCCAGCTCACGGAACGGCGCGCGCTCATCTTCGCCGCGGTGCTCGGCATCGTCGCGATGACGATTCTAGCGTTTCTGGTAAATCTACTGACGGCGGCGCTGACTTTCGCATCGCTGATCGGTTACGCGGTGATCTACACCGTGTGGCTGAAACACGCCACCTCGCAGAACATCGTGATCGGCGGGGCGGCGGGAGCCGCGCCTCCGGTCCTCGGCTGGGCCGCCGTCACCAACCACATCGATCCCAACGCGCTGCTCCTCTTCCTCATCATCTTCGCGTGGACGCCGCCGCATTTCTGGGCCTTGGCGATCGCGCGCAAGGACGAGTACGCACGCGCCGGCATCCCCATGCTGCCGGTTACCCACGGCGTGGAGCACACGCGGCTGCAGGTACTCCTCTACACGGTGCTTCTGTTCGTAGTGACGATAATGCCGTTCCTGACGCGCATGAGCGGCATGATCTACCTGCTCGCGGCACTGGTGCTCAACACGCGTTTCCTCTACTACGCGCTGGCCCTGAAACTCACCGCGCGGCAGGAGCTGCCGATGCGCGTGTTCCGCTACTCCGTGACGTACCTGATGTGGCTGTTCGCGGCGCTGCTGGTAGATCACTACCTGCCCACCACACAGCTCCTGAGGCTAGGCTGACGCTCGTCTCAGCAGAACCTGCCAGGACGAGAGGGGCCGCTCCTCGAGCAGCAGCATCCCCGTCGACTCGTAGCTGTTGTCGTCTATGCGGCGCAGATGGTCCGCCCCGTGATAGCCCGCGGACTCGGAGCGGTAGACCGAGAGAATCGAGCTGCCGATGATCGAGAACGTTCCGTGGAGCTTGCCGAGAGTGGCGTTGTCCGAGCTCCACTTGAGCGCGGCACCGTTGCGGCCCGGCGGCTCGATCCAGTAGGCGTTCACGAACTCCACCGGCGGCGACCCCAGCACCTTCAGAGATCCGGAGAGCAGCCAACACTCGGTGCGGTGCGCCACCTCCGTGCGGCACTCCGCCGGCAGCGGCTGACCATCAGCGCACCAGAATGTCCCGTTGCCGGTCCAGAGGGCCGGTTGGAAGAGGTACGTGTGGGACATCGATAGACTTCCCGCGCCGTGGACGTGACCGGGTGATTATCCCTCGCCCGGAGCCGGACCGCACGTTGCGTCAGGGCAACAGTTGATGCAATCCGTTATGTAAAACTGCCCATCGAAGATGTGCCGCAGGAGCCACGGACGATCAGCCGTGGCGGCAAAGTTACACATTCCGCTGGCTGTCCCCCGATCAGCTGAATCAGGGTCTGTACCAGCAGACCGCCAGCCCGCTTGGTGTCCTGCGCCACGGTAGTCAGGGCGGGCCCGGTGAAGGCACCCATCGGGATACCGTCGAAACCCACCACTGCGACGTCCTCGGGAATCCGGCGGCCGGCTGCAGCCAGCGCGGTCATCGCGCCAATCGCTATCAGATCGCTGGCGCCGAATACCGCATCGAATGCGACCCGACGCTCGAGCAGCGCCTGCATGGCCTCGTAGCCGGAGGCCTCGGTGGAAATGGCGCCGACCTGAAGCCGTGGATCGGCCGCGACGCCCTTATCGGCCAAGGCAGCCCGATAGCCGCGATATCGTTCGGCCATCTCCGGCGAAGAGGGCACGATCTCGCCCAAAAATGCGATCCGGCGGCGCCCGAGCGCCAGCAGGTGCTCCGCGGCCATCCGGCCGCCGTACACGTTGTCGCAGCCGATGGAGACGCCCGGCTGATCGGAAACCACCGGGCCCCAGCGAACCAGGTGCGCACCCCGCTCGATCAGCGGCTGCAGCCGGCTGCGATGAACGACGTAGTCGCCGTAGCCGAGCAGGATGATGCCGTCAGCCTTGTGGCTATCTTCATAGTCGGCGTGCCAGTCGCGCAGCAGGTCCTGGAACGAGACCAGGAGGTCGTAGCCCTGCCGTGAGCAGGCGCGAATGATCGAGCCCAGCATCGAGTGGAAGAACGGATTGATCGCCGAATCGTCGGCGGTCGGGTCCTCGAAGAAAAGGAGCGCCAGCGTGCCGGAGTGACGCCGGCGCAGGTTGGAGGCGTTCTTGTCGACATGGTAATTGAGCTGGCGCGCAACCTCGAGCACGCGCTCACGCGTGCACGCGCTGACCATCGGGTCGGCGCGCAGGGCGCGCGACACGGTCGATTGCGAGACACCGGCCAAATGCGCGATGTCCAATGAATTGGGCCTGCGTCGCTGGTCGCGCATGACCGGAGCCACCCCCTCGATCTGTGTAGTCGTGTGGCGCCCCCTAGTCTAAGCCAAGGTCCGGGGTTTACCCAAGCCCCGGCCGTTGCTCGTGTGCAACATGGGCGAAGAAGACACCGTGTGCCGGCAGCTCGAGCGTGCGGCCGGACACCCTGCCGGCGCTCAGGCCGTGATCATCGAGGGGGGCGATGGACCCGAGCGCCGGCAGGGCAGCCGTCTGCGGACGGTCCGACAGGTTGAAGGCCGCGAGAATGGATTCGGAATCGAGCGTGCGCGTGAACGCCAGCAGCGGCTCGGGCACTTCGATGAAGCGGATGTCGCCCTGGCAGAGAGCGGGCTCACCGCCGCGCCAGCGCAGAAAGCGGCGGAACGCATTGAGCGGCGAGGCCGGATCGGCCTCCTGCCGGGACACCGCCAGCGGCAGATGCTCCGGGGGCACGGGCAGCCACGGCGCACCCGTGGTGAAGCCTGCATCCGGCGTATCGCGCCAGGGCATGGGTGTGCGGCAGCCGTCGCGGCCCTTGAAGTTGGGCCAGAAGGCAATCCCGTAGGGATCGCGCAGCGCCTCGAAGGGCAGGCCCGCCTCGGGCAGGCCGAGCTCCTCCCCCTGATAGACGCAGACGGAGCCGCGCAGCGAGCACACCATCGCGCTGAGCATGCTCGACATCGCCGGCGAGGCGGCGGCGCCGCCCCAGCGGGTCATCACGCGAGCCACGTCGTGGTTGGAGATCGTCCAGCACGGCCAGCCGTGCGGCATCTGCCGCTCCAGGCTCTCGACCGTGTTGCGGATGTGGCCGGCCCGGTAGTCCTCGGTCAGCAGCTCGAAGCTGTAGGCCATGTGCAGCCGCGTCTCGCCGATGTACTCCGCCATCGTCGCGAGCGAGTCCTCCGCCGAGATCTCGCCGAGCCCGACGGCGCCGGGATAGCGATCGAGCAGCCGGCGCAGCTTCGTCAGGAACCCCAGGTTCTCCGGCTGGGTGTTGTTGTACCAGTGATATTGATACGCGTACGGATTGTCCGCGCTGAACCCGCGGCCGTTGCGCTGCTCCGCGGGCTTCGGCGGGTTGTTGCGCAGCAGCCGGTCGTGATAGCAGAAGTTGATCGCATCGAGCCGCAGGCCGTCGACGCCCCGGTCCAGCCAGAACTCGAGATTCGCCAGCATCGCCGCCGGCACCTCCGGGTTGTGGAAGTTGAGGTCCGGCTGCGAGTCGAGGAAGTTGTGCAGGTAGTACTGGCGGCGGCGCGGCTCCCAGCGCCAGGCGGGGCCGCCGAAGATCGCCTGCCAGTTGTTGGGCGGGCTACCGTCGGCCGCCGGGTCCGCCCAGACGTACCAGTCGGACTTGGGATTGTCGCGGCCGGCACGGCTCTCGATGAACCAGGGATGTTGCGAGGACGTGTGGCTCAGCACTTGGTCGATCATGACCTTGAGCCCGCGCGCATGCGCTTCCGCGACCAGGCGGTCGAAGTCCGCGAGATCGCCGAAAAGCGGATCGACCGCGCGGAAATCAGCGATGTCATAGCCGAAGTCCGCCATCGGCGACTTGAAGAACGGCGATACCCACACTGCGTCGACGCCCAGAGCTGCGACATAATCGAGCCGCTCGGCGATCCCCCTGAGGTCGCCGATGCCGTCACCGTTGCTATCGAGGAAGCTGCGCGGATAGATCTGGTAGATCACCGCGCCGCGCCACCAGGGAAATGCGCTCATGCTGTCAAGGTTCCCGCCCCGCCGTTCCATTTACTCTGACACAGAGGGCCGCCGGCGGTCGCAGCGCCGCATACGTATGCGAGCCTGAATACGTATGCGATTCCTTGCATTCACCTCACTCCCCCGCGAATGATCCGTCGTTCGATGCTCAGACTACAGATCCGAGGGGGGATTTTCCAGTGATCAGACGCAAGCGCAACGTCCTCGAGATGGCGGTCGCCGCGGCAATCTTCGGCGCCTGTGCGGTCGCCGCGATGCCCGCGTCGCAGGCCGCGCAGCCCGCGAGCGCCGCCGCGAACAACGACACTCAGGCGGCATCCCAGACCACCGAGGCCTCCGACCAGGACCAGACGACGACGAGCAAGGAGCAGGTGGCCAACGAGAATCTGCTGCAACCCGTGATAGTCAACGGCTTCGTCAGCAGCCTGCAGAATTCGATCGTGCTGCAGAAGAACTCGGACTCGATCGACGAGGTGGTCTCCGCGCAGGAGATCGGTCAGCTGCCCGGCACCAGCATCGCCGACGCGCTGGGGCGTCTCCCGGGCCTTGCCGTGCAGATGTTCAACGGCCGCCCGCAGCAGATCAACATTCATGGTCTCAGCGCCGACTTCGACGTCACCGATGTCGACGGCATGATTCAGCCGAGCACCTCGAACAACCGCGACGTGGAGCTGAATCAATACCCGGCGAGCTGGTTCAACACCATCGATGTCCACATGAGCCCGAACGCAAGCCTGGTCAACCAGGGCATCGCGGGCACCATAGACATGCAGACCATGCGGCCGCTCTCGCAGCAGGGCCCGGTCGCACACCTCAATGCCAACTACCAGTTGCTCGAGCCCGGCCAGGTGATGCCGGGACCGGGCGTCAGCAATCGCGGTCACGAGATCGACGGCATCTTCGCCGATCAGTTCTTCGACCATACGTTCGGCGTCACGCTCGGGGTCGACCTCGAGGCCAACCCGACCCACATCCTGCATCAGGCGCCCTGGGGCTACGCGACCGACCCGGATGGCAACTTCCTCATCGGCGGCTCCAAGAACTACAACATTTCGGACTTGCTGAATCGTGATGGCTATCTCGCCACCTTCCAGTTCAGCCCTTCGAGCGCTTTCGACAGCACGCTCGATCTGACCTACGAGGAAGCCAAGGAAACGCAGCAGGACAAGGGCGCCGAGTTCCCGCTCGCCTACGGCAGCAACGAGTCCATATTCAAGAACTCCATTACCACGGTGAACGGCTTCGATCAGACCGGCACGTTCAACAACGTGTATCCGGTCATCCGCAACGATTACACCTATTATCAGGACAGGGTGTACAACGTCCTCTGGCACAACACGCTGAAGCTCGGCAACGACTGGACCGCGAATCTCAACGGCGGCTTGAGCCGCGCCGAGAGCGACGATACCTTCCTCGAGGCCTATTCGGGCTTCGGCTATGACGGTCCGAATCCCCCCACGGGCACCTCAGTACCGCCGACCAGCGTTGCGTTCAACGAAGGCGGCAACGGCGAGCTGTACCTCTATCCCTCGCAGAGCCTCAATGCCAGCAACGTCGTGCTCACGGACCCACAGGGCTGGGGCTCGGGCTCGAATCTGGTGCAGTCGGGCTTCATCAACGAGCCGCACACCGAGGATTACATCGGCCATGCGACCCTGAGCGCAACGCGCTTCTTCGAGAGTGGACCGTTCGAGAGTCTCGAGTTCGGTGTCGACCGGCAGCGGCGTCACAAGAACTACATCATCAATCAGGACTTCCTGGTGCTGGGCGGCGGCCCGTCGCTGCTTCTCAACCAGGGGGCTACGCAGACCGAGCCGATTCCGGCCAGCGCGCTCGAGCCGACCACAGATGCGCTCGGCTTCATGGGCATCGGACCTCAGGTGATGTACAACCCCTTCGCGCTGATCGAGAGCGGAGCCCTGGTGCCATACCCGACGGCTGTGTCGTCGACCTCGATGCCACCGGACTGGGTGGTCAACGAGAACGATACGACTGGGTACCTGCAGCTCAACATCCATACCGATCTCGGTCCGAGCGTCGGCCTGCGGGGCAACATAGGCCTGCAGGCGGCCCATACGGGTCAGACGTCCCAAGGCTCGCGCATTGCGCCGGGCTCGACCGCGGGCGGCTCGACAGCGGTCGTGCTGCTGCCGACCGCGGGCGGCACCAGCTTCACACGCTACCTGCCCAGCCTGAACCTCGTGTTTTCGCTGCCGGCCGACAACGACGTGCGGCTCAGCGCCGCGCGCACGATGGCTCGGCCGCGTATGGACCAGATGAGCGCCAGCATCGGCATCGGCACCAATAACGGCAATCTGTCGCTCAGCGACCCAAACAAGGGCTTCTTCAGTGGCCAGGGCGGCAACCCGCAGCTGCTGCCGACCATGGCGACAACCTACAACGCCAGCGTCGAGCACTACTTCTCGCTCGGCTCAAATGGGTACAGCTGCTCCGGCACCCAGGACAAAACGTCTTCGCTCTGCACCTCGGGCGGTGAGGGCTACTTTCAGCTCTCGGGGTACTACATCAGGCTCACTGACTTCATCAATCCGGGCGCCGCGACGCTCTTCAATTTCACGCCGTACGTGTCCGGGTATCTGACCCCACAGCAACAGCAGCAGCTCGGCACCGTATACGGCATCATGACCATTCCGCAGAACGACGGGGCTGGCCACATCGAGGGCGAGCAGTTCGCGACCAACCTGCCCCTCGGGGCCTTCACGCGATGGTTGAACGGTTTCGGTATCCTGGCGAGCGTCGATCGCACGCTGAGCTCGGTTTATTATGCGAGCAACACCGCCCAGGTGACCGTTCCCGGCCTGTCGAAGTGGGTCGAGAACTACACGCTGTATTACCAGCACGGCGGGCTCCAGGTGGAGGTGAACGACAATATCCGCTCGAGCTTCCTCGGCGAGGTATTCGGGTTGAGCGCAACCCGCATCGAGCAGCAGTTCAAGGGGACGGCCTACGTGGACGCGCAGATCAGCTACGCCTTCAGCAGCGGCATGCTGCAGGGCCTCACACTGATCGCGACCGGCTCGAACCTGACCAATCAGGGTGTCCAGACCTATGCGCTGCCTGATCCCCGCCAGGTGCTGACCTGGGAGCAGTACGACCGGCTCTACACGATCGGGTTCTCGTACGGTTTCCACTAAGTCCGGATACCACAATCCCCCTTAGGCCGCCCTTAGGCCCTGCCGGCGCTAGCTGGCGGGGCTTTTTCTTTGGCCGGTGTGATACGGTGCGGACATGGGCGACTCACGCATCAGGCGTGTGGTGATCGTAGGCGGCGGCACTGCGGGGTGGATGAGCGCGGCAGTCTTCAGCCGTGCCATGGGCGAGAGCCTCGACATCCACGTTGTGGAGTCGGACGCCATCGGCACCGTCGGCGTCGGTGAGTCCACGATTCCGCAGATCCGCAACGTCAACCACTTTCTCGGCATCGATGAGGACGCGATGCTCAGAGCCACCAACGGCACCTTCAAGCTCGCCATCCAGTACAACGATTGGGTGCGGCCGGGGCACAGCTACCTGCACGCGTTCGGCGATGTGGGCTTGCCCATGGGCCCGCTGCCGTTCCAGCAGTACTGGTTGCGTCGGCGGGCGGAATCCGGCGCGGAGGATCTCGCGACGTATTCGCTCAACGCGAGCGCCGCGGAATCCTGCCGCATGGGCCGGCTCGAGAAGGTCGGCGGCAGCCCGATGGCCGGCATCAAGTACGCGTTCCAGTTCGACGCCACGCTCTATGGCAGCATGCTGCGCGCCTATGCCGAGCGGCGGGGAGTGAAGCGAACCGAGGGGAAGATCGTCGATGTGCGGTTGCGCGGCGAGGACGGTTTCATCGAGACCGTGGTGCTGGAGAGCGGCGCGCGGCTCGAAGGCGATCTCTTCATCGACTGCTCCGGCTTTCGCGGCCTGCTGATCGAGTGTGCGCTGAAGAGCGGCTTCGAGGATTGGCGGGATTGGCTGGCCTGCGATCGCGCATTCGCGGTCGGCAGCGCACCGGCCTCGCCGATGCGCCCCTACACTCAGGCCAACGCGCGGCCGGCGGGCTGGCAGTGGCGGATTCCGCTGCAGCACCGCACCGGCAACGGCCACGTGTACTGCAGCGAGCTCATGAGTGACGACGAGGCTGCTGCAATCCTACTCGGGTCTCTGGATGGTGAGCCGCTGGGAGATCCGCGGCCGCTCCGCTTCACCTCCGGCGTGCGGCGGCAGATCTGGTCGCGCAATTGTGTGGCCATCGGCCTCGCGGCCGGCTTTCTCGAGCCGCTGGAATCGACAGCGATCCACTTGATCCAATCCGGGATCAGCCGGCTGCTGTCGCTCTTCCCCGATCGCGGCTTCGATCAGGCCGTGATCGACGAATACAATCGCAACACGCGCCGGGACTACGAGCAGGTGCGCGACTTCCTGGTGCTGCACTACCGCACCACCGAGCGGCGTGACACGCCCTTCTGGCGCCGCTGCGCCGCCCTGCCACCACCGGACGGACTGCGCCACAAGATGGAGATCTTCGCTGCCACGGGCCAGATCTTCCGCGACGGCGAGGAGCTCTTCACCGATCACTCTTGGCTGCAGGTGATGGTGGGCCAGGGAATCCTGCCCCGGCGCCATCATCCGCTCGCCGACAATCTGCCGCGGGAGAAGCTCGAGGAATTCCTCGGCGGCATCCAGACCCTGATCCGCGGTGCAGTCGATCAAATGAGCAGTCACGAGCGCTTCGTCGCCGAGCACTGCGCGGCGCGGCGCACGTAACGGAACCGACATCATCCTCTGGCAATTCGCCAGACAGCGTCTGGCGAATCACACGAACCTCCATTTTGCAGACGACGTCTGCGAAATCAATCACTCGGCCAAGGTGTCCTCGTAAAGCTGGGCTAGCGCAAGGCGTAACCCTATCGAGCGCAGCTCCACGTGCGCGCCCAGGCCCGAGTAGAGCACCGGACGCCAATCTTCCGCCCTGCGGTGGACGATGACCCGGGGCCGGTTCTGTGCGATCAGCGCATATTCCTCGATTGCCTCGACGCGCTGATAGGTTAGCGCCTTCTCACGCCGGTCGATCTGCTGCGTCGACTTCGACAGGATCTCCGCGACGAGCTTCGGGTTGCGAACAATTTGGTCGGTCCGGTCTTCCGGACGGCAGGACACCATCGCGTCGGGGTAGTACATGATCTGGTCACGTCCCGTCCGAATTTCCAGTTTAGCCTCCAAGAAGAAGGGTTCGCAGGGGCCGCCGCGCAGATGTGTTCGGAACGCCACGATTAGCTGCTGCACGATCCGATTGTGCGCAAGGCTAGCGCCGCTCATCGCGTAGACCGTGCCGTTCAGGTATTCGTGCCGGTACGGACTCTGCTCCTCGAAGGCCAGATACTCTTCCCAAGTCATGAAGAGCGGCTCTTCTTCGGGAAGGTAATCTGGCTGAGCCTCGCGAACGTGGTGGGTCCGATAGCGCGACTCCTCAACTTGTGCCTCGAGCCAATCTGCAATGCTCTCGAGATCTGCTGCCGAAAGGCAGCACAACGCCTGCTTGAGTTCCGCAATCGTGTTCATTTTGGCTGACCCCGTCGTGACGATCCGAGCGCCAGCCTACGCCGCCAACAATCCGTGTGGAAGATGGCATTTCGACGGAATTTGTCGAGTAGTTCGACGTTACTAACAGCGTCTAGCTCATACGCCGCATTTCGCCCGCCAAACGTAGAGAGCCAACGACGATGTTGACCGCGTCTGCTCGCAGCGGTCACCACCCAGCCAGCGCATCGACCACACGCAGGCGCATGGCGCGCAGAGCTGGCAGCACGCCGACTACGAGTCCGACGAGCGCCATCAGCCCGAGGCCGCGCAGCCAGATCGCCCAAGCGATCGGGGCCATGGGCAGATGCGGTCCTTTCAACGTGTGCACGATGCCGACCACGGCGTCCGCCAGCGCAAGGCCGGCGATGCCGCCGAGTGCCAGCAGCAGTATCGATTCGGCCAACACGAGCAGGAGGATGTTGCGGCCCGAGAAGCCGATCGTCTTCAGGACCGCGAGCTCGGGAATGCGCTCGCGCACCCCCTGCGAGATGGTGTTGCCGGTCAGCAGGATCAGCGTGAAGGCCACGGCGCCCATGATGGCGTGAACGATGAGGCTGATGTTTCCCAGTTGCCTGACTTGTGCCGCCGCAATGGCGCTCGAGGTTTGCGTGATGGTCTCGTGGTCGGAATTGGCCGAGAGAGTGTCGATCGCCAGGGCAATACGGTTCGCCTCGCGCGGATCGGCGATTTTCTCGAGATACACTGCGACAGTGCCTTTCTGCGATGTTCGCGCCGAATCGAAATAGTCCCAGTGCCATATGAATGAGTTTTCCATGTACTCGGGATCGGAGGTGTAGATCCCGGATACGACGAATCTCCAGACGGTCGAGCCGTTGCGGCGGGGAAAGCGCTGCGCCTCGATCGGTATGAGGTCGCCAACCTTCCAGTGATAACGCGCGGCGAGGCTCGCGCCCACCAGCATGCCCGTGCGGGTATTTTCATAGTCGCGCCATTGCGCGGGGGAACCTTGTACTGCGGAAATATCTTGAAGTAACTGCGCACCGTCGCGGGGCCTCCGACGGGGTTCTTGGGATCCTGGTAAATACCGCCGAAGGTGCTGAAATAGGTCGCCGCCTCCACTCCGGGCACGGCATTGATCTGTGCGTATAGGCTCAGAGGCAGCCCGATCATGTAGCTGGTCCTGGAGATCGTGACCAGCCGATGGGCCGCGGCCACATCCTGGCCGACCCGCAGAAACGCGTAACGCACCGAGGTCAGCAAGCCAAAGAGCAGAAAGGCCATCGCCACGGACAGCAAGGTGAGCGCCGTGCGTAGTGTGCGCCGCCGGAGTGCCGCCCAGACAAGGTGCAGATATCTCACTCGCCGTCTCGATCAGCTACAGCTTTCTCAGGGCATCCGCCACCGGCATGCGCGCGGCGCGCAGCGCCGGAAAAAGCCCACCGAGGAACCCTATGACGAGCGCCACGCGCAGCCCGGTGCCGATGAGCGCCGGGCTCACACGAAACTGGAACATCATTTCGTTGTAGTCCGCACCGACAGTGGAGGCGGTGTAGTTGTTGAACAAGAGCCAGACGACGCCGGCCCCTACCGCCCCGCCAACGAGCGCGAGCAGCATGGTCTCGACCATCACGGAGACCACCACCGGACCGCCTCTGAAACCGATTGCGCGTAAAGTCGCGATTTCGCGTGTCCGCGCTGCTACAGCTGAATACATGCTGTTGAGCGCGCCGGCAAGCGCGCCGACGCCCATGATGGCGGCGACAATCGAGCCCAGGACGCGGATGAGCTTGGTCAGGCCCTTCGCCTGGTCGGCGTAATAGACGCGGGTGGTATCAGTCCGCACACTGAGCTGCGGATTAGAGGCCAGAGCCGCCTCGAAGGTGTCGAACTGCTGCGCGCTCCTCAGTCTCACCGTGACGGCATTGGCGCTGTTGCCGCGATGGAAGGTCGTGGCAACCACGCTGCTGTCGGCCCATAGCTCCGAGTTGTGCGCATCACCGGAATTGAATTCGCCGACTACCCGCCACGGCTCGCCGTCGAGGTCGAGCGTCGACCCGACAGATGTATGCGCGAACTCCCGCGTCGCGTCCTTGCCAACCATCAGCTCCCGCAGGCCGGTGTGGAACCGCCGGCCAGCGATGATCTTTACGTTGGGTCGCAACGCCCAGACTTCAGGTCCCACACCACGCAGCGACGCATAGTCCACGAGTCCGTTGCTTTCATTCGGTAGCGACACTGCCGACAGCAGCTCCGGGGAGGCAATCGGCCGTCCCTGGGGATCGCGCAGTACCTGCGGCTCATTGCCGATCAGCCTCACCGAAGTCTGATCGAGCGCCGAGCTGACCTCGCTCTGGGCGCTCGAGTCGAGCACGATGGCTGTATCGTCGTTTCCGGTCGCCTGCAGGGTGGTCTGGAATCCATTGCCCATGGCCAGCAGGGCAACCAGCACGCCAGCCACGCCGGCGATGCCAACCAACGCCACCGAGGCCCCGCCCAGGCGCTGCGGCAAGGTCGCGACGCCCGCCGCGGTGATCGAGCCGGTCCGCCGCCCCGCGGGGGTGGCGACCATCCAGGTCGCCGCAGCGACCACCGCCACGCCGATGAGCCACCAGGGCAGCCACACCCCGAGGGCGATCCAGCCCGCCGCGGCACCCAACGTCGTCATTATGAACAACGCTTCGGGCATGACCGTCTTCGCATCGCGAGGCACGCTTCGCCCTCGATGGTCCACCTGATGAGGCCCTGAGACAGCGGCGAAGGCTGCAGTGTTCCACAACCCGGCCGGCGGCGGGTGAGCTCTCCTGGTGAATACGTATGCGGCACGTTGCAAATTCGTGCCGGCACACCGCATTCTTCGCTCAATGATCCCCCGTCGCTCGAGCGCTCGGCGCCATCGCAGGCACACCGCGGCACTCGTCGGTGCGGTATTCACTTTACTCACAGCCGCACCGGCCGGTGCCGCAACTCTCTCGCGGCACGCCGCTTCCGGGGTCTATTACGAGGTCTTCGTCCGCTCGTTCGCCGATTCCGACGGCGACGGCGTCGGTGATCTCAACGGCATTACGGCCAAGCTCGACTATCTGAAATGGCTCGGGGTAAGCGGCCTGTGGCTGACGCCGATCTATCCTTCGCCCTCTTACCACGGCTACGACGTCACCAACTATTTCGCCGTCAATCCGCAGTTCGGCACCATGGCGGATTTTCATCGCCTCCTGCGGGAGGCCCATGCCCGCGGCATCAGGGTGCTGATCGACATGGTGCTCAACCACACCAGCAACCGTAGTCCGTGGTTCGAGCACGCGCTAGATCCGCAGAGCCCCTATCACGACTGGTACACCTGGGCCGGCAAAGGAGCCGATCTCGCGGCGCAGAGCTCCGTGGGAATCCCTGCCTGGCACCAACGTGACGGGCAGTACTATCTCGGCGACTTCAGCGACGGGATGCCGGACCTCAACTACGACAATCCCGCCGTTCGCCGGGAGATGATCAAGGTTGGACGGTTCTGGCTGGCTGAGGGAGTCGACGGGTTCAGACTCGATGCCACCACCCAGATCTACATCGACTTCAGGTCCGACATCGGCAGCCCGCGCGCGATCCACAGGAACATCGCATGGTGGCAGCAGTACCACGCTGCATTGCGCGCGACCGACCCGAGTGTGTTCCTGCTCGGAGAAGTGCCCGCTGACAGCGAAGCGCAGGCGGCCCCCTACTATGGCGGACTGAATTCGGTGTTCGATTTCCCGCTGGCGAAGATCATGATCGCGGCCGCCGCCAGCGAGACCAGCCCGAACCTCGGCAACTATGTGGCGAAGGCCTGGGCCGGTTTCCGGCAGAACGCCCGGGGACCGATCGTCGACTCGCCGTTCATCGGCAATCACGATCGAAACCGGGTGCTCGACCAGCTCCACGGCAACAAGAGCCACGTGCGGATGGCCGCGGCCATGCTGTTGACGATGCCGGGAGATCCCTTCGTCTATTACGGCGAGGAAATCGGGATGCATGGGGTGAAGCCGGACGAGACGATTCGCGAGCCCATGCGTTGGGACCGCAAACTCCATCAGGCCGACGAGACCTGGTGGGAGCCCGCCCCCGACAATGATTCGCCTGGTCTATCGGTGGCCGCCGAGCGCGCCCGTCCGCAGTCGCTGCTGCATTTCTATCGCAGCCTGATTCATTGGCGCATCGATCTGCCGGCCCTGCGTGATGGCGGGATTGCGCCGTATCCGGCCGACGGCGGCGCGATCAGCGCCTACACCCGCGCCGATCACGCACAGCGGCTGCTGGTGATCCACAATCTCTCCGGCACTCCCCGGAGCGTCAGTCTGCCGGATGCGAGCTTCCACACGGTCATCCGGCGCACACGTCCCGGCATCCGCCTGGTCGGTCACGATCTTGCGATGCCGGGTTACTCCACCGCGATCCTGCAATAGCGCCGTCGCGGCTCTCGAAGCTCCACGGGACACAGGGTCAAAATGACAGGAGATAGGATGCGGCTGGGCCTGCTGGGTGCGTTGTTGCTGGCAACTGCCTGGCAGGCTCGGACAAGCGCGGCAGCGGCAAGCATAGAGGCGGGCGTGCAACTGCGAGATGGCGGGGCGGACGTCCGTCTGTCAGGCGGCACGTTGTCGCTGCGCCTGATCGGCGGCAACGTGCTGCACGTGCACTTCATTCCCCGCGCAGGAGCGACTCCGCCGACCCTGGTGATGGCGCCGGAGGCAATTCGTGCCTCCTCCAAGGCATCCGTCGTTGCGAGCCGGCACGGCAGCGATCTCATGCTCCGCGAGGGACAGCTGCGCATTGCGCTCGGCCGGCGTTCCGGCGCTCTTGCCATTTTCGCCACCGGCGCAGCGCAGCCGCTCTTACGGGTGCCGCACTTTGCCAGTGTTGCCCGCGGCACGTTCGTACTGCGCTTTGCCAAGAACGCGGCGCTCTATGGAGTCGGCGGTACGGATGCTTTCGCGAAGACTCCTGCGAAGCTTCTGGCCCGCGGCAGGCAGGTCGCCAAAGCCGGCGCGCAGGGCAATGCCGGCGCGCCACTCGTGTGGAGCACCGCGGGATTCGCAGTACTCATCGACAGCAACGGAGCCACGTTCGATCTGGCGCCGGGCAGCCTTCGAGTCTCCAGGCTCTCGCGGCCCGATGCCGACCTCTACCTGATCGCGGGCGAGCCCACAGCCATATTCGCCGCCGTCGCGAGCTTGAGCGGCCACTCGCCGCTCTTCCCCAAATGGTCCCTGGGCTTCATCAACAGCCAGTGGGGGATCGATGAGAAGGAGCTGCTGGGGATCGTAGGCACTTACCGCGCCAAGCACATCCCGCTCGATGCCTTCGAGCTCGACTTCGATTGGAAGGCGTGGGGCCAGGATGGATACGGGGAGTTTCGCTGGAACCAACAGACGTTCCCCGATGGCCCGAGCGGCAAGCTGGCGGAGCAGCTCGCGACTTCAGGGGTGCACCTCATCGGCATCATGAAGCCGCGCATCCACGTCGATACCGCGGAGGGCCGCTACGCGACCGCGCATCGCCTCTGGATCCCCGGCGAGAAGCCGAGCCCGGATTACTTCTCGCACAAGCCCGTCGAAGACCTGGACTTCGACAACCCGGCGACCCGCGCCTGGTTCTTCAATCCCACGCTGCGGAAGAGCTTCGAGACCGGAATCGTCGGCTGGTGGAACGATGAGGCCGATGAAGCGGGGGGTGACACCCAGTTTCTGAACATGGAGCGTGCCTTGTACGACGGGCAGCGCGCCCGGTCCGATACGCGAGTCTTCTCCCTCAACCGCAACTTCTGGCTGGGCGCCCAGCGTTATGCCTACGGTCTCTGGTCGGGAGACATCCAGACAGGATTCGCCACCATGGCCAGGCAGCGATCGCGCATGCTGAGCGCCATCGACGTAGGACAGGCGTGGTGGAGCATGGACGGCGGCGGTTTCCAGGGCCACCCCTCGGACGAGAACTACGCCCGCTGGATCGAATTCGGCGCTTTCACGCCCATTTTCCGTGTGCATGGGACGTTCCAGCAGAAGCGACAGCCGTGGCGCTATGGGCCGATCGCCGAGCGGGCAGCCACGCACGCCATGCGGCTGCGCTACCGGTTGCTGCCCTATATGTATTCCTACGCCTGGCACGATCACGTGGCGGGGGTGGGACTCGTGAGACCCCTTACCTTCGGTTGGCCGCAGGATCCGCAGGTCCGAAGCGACTCCAGCGCCTGGCTCTTCGGGCAGTACCTGCTGGTCTCTCCGGTGGTGGCACAGGGCCAGACCGAGAAGCAGCTCTACCTTCCCGCCGGCATCTGGACGGACTGGTCGAGCGGCAGGGTCTATCTCGGCGGCCGCACCATCACTCTCGCCGTCGACAGCAAGACCTGGCGCGATATTCCGCTCTTCATCCGCCAAGGGGCGATCATCCCGACCCAGCCCGCCGGGGACTACGTCGGCGAGCGTCCCGTCACGGCGGTCCAGGTTGACGTCTTTCCAGACGTCAAGCAGACGGACTTCGACTACTACGACGATGACGGCAAGACCTATCGATACGAGCATGGCGATTACTTCCTGCAGCGCCTGAGCGCACAGGCGGCCTCGGGTGTGGTCAGCCTGACTGCGGCAACGGCGAGCGGTAACTACAGGCCCGCACTCACTCACTATGTCTTTGCCGTGCAACGGACGTTGGCAACGCAGGTTACGCGCGACAATATGCCGCTCACTCGTGTCGCCGGTCGCGCCGCGCTGCAGGCGTGCGAAAATGCTTGCTGGACCGTCGGCGGCGACCGCTACGGGGGCGTGACTTACGTCAAGCTGCCGGCAGGCATCGCCGCTCGTGTGCAGATGAAGTGAGGAGCAAATGCGCCGCCTTCCCTTACTCGCGTACGTTCTCCTGGCCGGAGCGCTGCTGGGCGGTGCCGGCCGGGCCCAGGCCTGCACGCACGACGGCAGCGTGGAATGGAAATACCTGTTCTCGGATCAGGGGACAATGTATGACAGCACTCCGGAGCCTGCCGCGACGAGCCCGGTGACCCTGACGTTGCGAACCTGCAAGGGAGACATCACCGGGGCCCAAATCAAGTACTACGACACCGCGGACAGCTCGTTCCACCGGATCGCGATGCACTGGCTGTCGAATGATCCGACCGGCACTTTCGAGTATTGGCGGGGGACGGTTCCCGCCAGCAGCTCGGCCAAGTACTACCGCTTCCGGATCAGCGACGGCTCGGCCACAGCATGGCTCAACGCGGCCGGCATCACCTCGAGCGAGCCTTCGTTCGGCGACTTCTTCATCATCCCTGGGTTCAAGACGCCGGATTGGATGAAGAACGGCGTGATGTATCAGATATTCCCGGACCGCTTCTATGACGGAGACGCGTCCAACGACGTCAAGACCGGCCAGTACACGTACGGCGGCTGCGCGACTGAGCGGCACGCATGGGGTACGAGCGTCTTCGCCAAGGCCAGGGACTGCAACAGCGAGGTGTTTTTTGGCGGCGACCTGACAGGCGTCGACCGGAAGCTGAGCTACATCAAGCGCACGCTGGGCGCCGACATCATCTATCTCAATCCCATCTTCAGGTCACCCACCAACCACAAGTACGACACCCAGGACTATTACCAGGTGGATCCTGCCTTCGGCACCGCCGCGACCCTGCGGCACCTCATCGGCGACATCCACGGCGCCTCCAAAGGCCCGCCTGGCTACATCATCCTCGACGGCGTATTCAATCACAGCGGCGACAGCAGCTGCTGGTTCGGCAGGCACACCTACGGATCCATCTCCTGCTCCGCGCGGGGAGCCTACCAGTCGCGGTCGAGCCCCTATCACAGCTACTACACGTTCCAATCCTGGCCCAGCTCGTATTCGACGTTCGCGGGGAACGTGCCGAGCATGCCGAAGCTGGATTACGGAGAGAGCGGCTCGCTGGTGCGCGAGCAGATCTACGGCGGAAGGGCCTCCGTCGTGCAGACCTATCTGCGAGCGCCGTATCACATAGATGGGTGGCGGCTCGATGTGGCGCAGGGTCTCGACGCCGGCGGCAAAGATGGTAGCGATGACACCAATCATCAGATCATGCGGGAGCTGCGCGCCGCGGTGCTGTCCGTAAACCCCGACGCTGAAATTCTGGGCGAGTACTGGGGCGATGCCTCGCCGTGGCTCGACGATGGCAAGGAATGGGACGGCGCCATGAACTACAACGGCTTCACCCGGCCGGTCTCGGAGTGGATCTGCCGCAAGGACGAGCAGGGTAAGAGCGTTTCGATCAACGAGAGCACGCTCGACCACTGGCTTCGTGCCAGTCGCGCCGAGCTTCCGGTCGACGTGCAGGAGACCATGACCAACGAGCTGGGGACGCACGACACGCCGCGTTTGGCGACGCGCTGTGGCGGCGATATCCGCGCGACCCATCTGGGACTCATCTTCCAGTTCACCTACGTCGGCACGCCGGCCATTTACTATGGAGATGAGTACGGCATGCAGGGCGGGCCCGACCCGGACGACCGGCGCACGTTCGACTGGTCGCGGGCAAATACCGGCAACCCGGCTGTGGCGCTCACGCACGAGCTGGCCTCGATCCGTGATCGCTATCCGGCGCTGCGCACGGGCTCGTATATGACGCTGCTGCTGGACGATGCACTCCATGTCTACGCGTTTGGCCGGTTCGATGCGGCTAACCGGATTGCGGTGGTGCTCAACAGCGCCAGCAACACGCAGACGGTGACCATCCCCGCATATCAGTTGAGCATGACCAATGGATCGCGGGTTACGGATCTGCTCACGGGCGACACCTATCAGGTCACCCACGGCAATCTCACGGTGAGCGTTCGGGGACGCTACGGCGCGATTCTCGAGCAGTAGCAACCCGCTGCCCCTCCCAACGGCCGGCTGCCGCCACCATGAATACGTATGCGGACTGTTGCAAAGACGGCGAGGCGAGTCGCATTCTGAGCTGAGAGTCCGATGCGCCGCACGGCCGCATACAGCGCGAGACGGTCGCGCGAGGATTGCCGGGCGGACGCCAATTCACTCTTCGGGAGCCTGTCAATGGCCGGACGAAGAAGCCGTGTGTGTTGGGATCGCGTATTCGCGATGGAGGAGCGCAACCCCCACAGCCGCAGCCACGATTAAAGCGTGTATGCGACCGTCCCGGGGGCCCGGGCCGGGCATGCACGCGAGGAAGACATCCGGTTCCACCGGAGATGAGCCGCCGGATAGAGCGGCCTGTGCCCAACCATGATGACCGGGCGGGAGAGCCGAAGGAAGGCAAGACGGAGATAGCAACCATGAATGAATCGTCGGGAACAATCCATGACGCGCGTCAGCGCGGCCATCAAAGCAGCCAACGGCTGCGTCGAGTGCCCCTTCTCATGTATGCCCTGTTCGCCGCGACGCTGTTGTGCGGCTGGGGCCGCGCGCAGGCCTGCTCGCACGACAACAACGTGGAGTGGAACTACCTGTTCTCCGACCAGGGACCGATGTTCGACAGCAATCCGGAGCCGACCGCAACGAGCTCGGTAACCGTCACACTGCGCACCTGCAAGGAAGACGCCACCAGCGCGAACATCAAGTACTACGACACGGCGGACGGCCAGTTCCATTGGGTATCGATGGTCTGGGTATCCAACGATCCTACGGGCACGTTCGACTACTGGTCGGGCACCATTCCGGCCAGCAGCTCCGAGAAGTACTACCGCTTGCAGATCAACGACGGCACGGCCACCGCCTGGCTCAATGCCGCCGGCATCACATCCAGTGAGCCTTCCTCGGGCGACTTCTTCGTCATCCCGGGCTTCAAGACGCCGGATTGGATGAAGAACGGGGTGGTGTACCAGATCTTCCCCGACCGCTTCTATGACGGAAACACATCCAACGACGTCACCAACGGCGAGTACACGTACGGCGGCTGCGCGACCGAGCAGCACGCATGGGGCGCCAGCGTCTTATCCACCGCCGACCCGACGAACTGCAACAGCGAGGTATTCTTCGGCGGTGACCTCGCGGGCATCGACCAGAAGCTGAGCTACATCAAGCAGACATTGGGGGCGGACATCATCTACCTCAATCCCATCTTCAACTCCCCCACGGTCCACAAGTACGATACACAAAACTACTATGAGGTCGATCCCGCCTTCGGCACCACCTCGACCCTGGAGACGCTGATCGGCGACATTCATAGCAGCAGCAACGGCCCGAAGGGCTACATCATCCTCGACGGTGTATTCAATCACTCCGGCGACAGCAACTGCTGGTTCCAGAAGCAGCTCTATGACAGCATCACCTGCTCCTATCAGGGCGCCTACCAGTCGCAGTCGAGCCCATATTACGGTTACTACACCTTCCAGTCATGGCCCGGCTCGTACTCCGACTTCTTCGGCTTCGGCGGCATGCCCAAGCTGGATTACGGCGCGAGCGGCTCGGCGGTGCGCAACCAGATCTACGGCAGCTCCTCTTCGGTCGTGAAGACCTACCTTTCCTCTCCCTACGACATCGACGGCTGGCGTCTGGATTTTCCGCAGGCGCTCGATTCCGGCGGCAACGGCGGCAGCGATGCCACCAACCATCAGATCACCCAGGAGTTGCGCTCGGCGGTGAAATCCGTCAACTCCACTGCCGACATACTCGGCGAGTACTGGGGTGACGCCTCGCCCTGGCTCGATGACGGCACCGAGTGGGACAACGTCATGAACTACAACGGCTTCACCCAGCCGGTGTCGGAGTGGATGTGCGGCGTGGACTATCATGGCAACAGCGCATCGATCAACGAGAGCTCGCTCGATAGCTGGCTGCTCGGCACCCGCGCGGACGTCCCGGTCAACGTGCAGGAGACCTGGACCAATGAGCTCGGTTCGCACGACACGGAGCGGTTCGCGACGCGCTGCGGCGGTAACATATGGGATACTTACCTCGGGCTCATCTTCCAGTTCACCTACATCGGCACGCCCACCATTTACTATGGAGACGAGTACGGCGAGCAGGGCGGCAACGACCCGGACAACCGCCGCACCTTCGACTGGACGCAGGCGAATACCGGCAACGCAGCCGTGGCGCTGACGCAGAAGCTGGTCTCGATCCGCAACCAGTATCCGCAGCTGCGGACGGGCTCGATCAAGACCCTGTTGGTCGACACGACCAATCACATCTACGCGTTCGGACGGTGGGATGCCAATCACCGGATCGCGGTGGTGCTCAATAATACCTCCAACACGGAGACAGTGACGATTCCCGCGTGGCAGTTGAGCATGGTCAATGGATCGTGGGTGACGGACCTGCTCACGACCACGACCTATCAGGTCATCAGCGGCAATCTCACCGTGACCGTCCAGGGACACTACGGCGCGATTCTCGAGCAATAGGGGAGAGTGAGACCAACACTCACTCACCGCAACGGCCGCCTCGGTCGCATGATCGGGGCGGCCGTGCTTTGCGCTCTGCTTGGCGCGGGGACTTCGGTCGAAGCCGCGCGACTCGCCAGCCGTGGCGGCGGCGTTCGTTTCCCAGCGCACGTTCCATCTTCGTCAGGGCGGGTCTCGGAGAGCCCCCAGCCAGCCGCATCGACGTGGCACGATAGCCTCAGCTGGCGCGGCCAGGAAGCGCGTGTAAGCGTGCGGCTCGACGGGAAGTACGTGCTCCATTCGCCGCTCGGCGAGCGGGTAATGGCAACCCAGCGCTGGCGCACGCGGACCGCGAGCCCGCTCTTCGACGCTCTTTTTGCGATGGCGCAGGAGGATCTGAACAGGGATTCGGTGGACGCCATCACCGACGCCGCGTTTGACCACGGTCGACCCATTCCGTGCCGATGTTTCATTGCGGGCAAGAAGTGGCCATTCGTATGGACACGCGACGTCTCCTACTCCATCGACCTCGGCCTGTGGCGCCTCGACCCGGCGCGCGCGCGCGCATCCCTGCTCTTCAAGATCTCGCCGCCGCGTGCCGGCCCTGCGCCAAGGGGTCTGTATGTCATGCAGGATACGGGCTCCGGCGGCAGTTGGCCGATCAGCACCGACCGGGTGGTCTGGTTCCTCGGCGCCAGCCACTTGCTCGACGACGGTGCCTTCGCGGACACCGTATATCAGACCCTGGCCGACACCCTCGCCCAGGACCGGCGCTACGTCTTCGATCCGCGGATCGGACTGTACCGTGGGGAGACGTCATTCCTCGACTGGCGCGAGCAGACCTACCCCGCATGGACCGCGCACGATGTCGTTTTCATCGCGCAATCGTTCGCGCTCTCGACCAATGTCCTGCACTACCAGGCGCTGCAGCTCGCGGCAGCGATGGCACGGCAGCGCGGGCAGGCGGCCGCCGCAACGCGCTACACGCTTCAGGCCGAGTCTCTGAAGCAGGCGATCAACGCTCGCTTCTGGCGGCCTGACCGGGGCCTCTACATGAGCTATATCGGCGGACCCGTCGATCCGGAGCCCTTCGATGCATACGACCTCCTCGGGCTGGATCTGGCGATTACCAGCGGCGTCGCAGACTCGCGGCGGGCGGTGCAGTCTCTGGAGCACTATCCCGCCTGGCCGGCGGGCAGCCCCGTGATCTGGCCGGAGCGGCGCGAGCAGCCGATCTACCACAACCGGGCGATCTGGCCGTTCGTGAGCGAGTACACTCTGCGCGCGGCGCGGCGGGTACGCGATCCGTCCCTGATCGCGCTCGAGGTGCGCTCCCTGATGCGCGGGGCGGCGCTCAATGCATCCAACATGGAGAATTATTCGCTGCTCTCGCAGTCGACGCACGTGCCCGGCAACCTCGGCGGACCCGTGGTCGATTCGCCGCGGCAGCTCTGGTCCGTCGCGGGATACCTGGACATGGTGGTGCGCGGCGTGTTCGGGCTGGAGGACGACGGCCGCATCGCACCGCAGCTGCCGGTATCGCTGGTACCGATGCTGTTCGGCTCCCGCCGTCAGATCAGCCTACACCTGGATGGGCGCACCATTGTGCTCGATCGCCCCGGAAGTCTCGACGGCACGCTGTTGGTTGCCGCCGGCAGCAGGCAGCAGGGCGCTGCGACCGAAGTGCAGCTCATCGCCACCCGAGCCGGAGCGGGTCCACCGCCCATGAGCGCGCCGCTGTATACGGCCGCGGCCATACCCGCGCCGCCGCGCGCCACTGCCTCGGGCGCCGGACCGGCGGCCCGGATAGACGGCCCGTGGCCGCGACACTGGACCGCATCGCGCCGCGGCGGGTATGTCGCCTGGCTCCATTACTCCAACCGCCATGGCCCGATCAACACCGGCATCACGGCGGCGGTCAAGCGGCTGGAAGTTCGCTGCGCCGGCAGCCCCCGTCAGCTGCTGCCCGTGGTCATGCCCCACAGCGAAGGTTGGCAAGCCTCCACGACGGTTCGTTTCGCGGCCGACTCCGGCGCATCCTGCGCATTCTCCCTGCTGCAGGGCTTCAACATGAGTGACCTGGCGCAGTTCGCGCACTACACCGGCGCGCCGCCCCCGCCCACACCAGGGGCGACGGCGAAAGCCCCGACCGCAGCGCACCAAAAGTCAGTCGCCGGGCGGCCGGTGCGACCGCGAGCATTCGCCAATGGCGGCGTCACGGGCCCGCTCGACAGCGCACGGATCGGCGCACTGCGGATCGCGCCCCTCGCGGCGGCGAGCAGAGCTCCATGACCGCGAAACCTGCGCTCTCGTTCCGGCAGGTCTGGAACATGTGCGTCGGCTTTCTCGGCATCCAGTTTGCCTTCGCGCTGCAGAACGCCGACGTCAGCAGGATTTTCCAGACGCTCGGCGCGGACCTGCGGGAAATCCCGATCCTATGGGTGGCGGCGCCGCTCTCCGGTCTCATCGTGCAGCCCATCATCGGCTACGCCTCCGACCACACGTGGACGCGCCTCGGCCGGCGCCGGCCCTATTTTCTCGGCGGCGCGCTGCTCACCACCCTGGCGCTGGTCTGGATGCCAGACGCATCGATGCTGTGGGTGGCGGCGCTGATGTTGTGGCTGATGGATGCCTCCATCAACGTCACCATGGAGCCCTTCCGTGCTTTCGTCGGCGACCAGCTGCCCGAGTCGCAACGGCCGCTGGGGTTTGCCCTGCAGGGCTTCTTCATCGGCGTCGGCGCCGTGCTCGCCTCGATGCTGCCGTGGGCGTTGGCGAAATGGGGCGTTCCGAACGTGGCCCCGGCCGGAGAGATTCCGGCCACCGTGCGCGTCGCCTTCCACGTTGGCGCCGCAGTGCTCTTCTGCGCGGTGCTGTGGACTGTGGTGAGCACTCGCGAATACCCGCCGGAGCGCCTGCTGAGCTTCGCCCGTAAGAGTCTCGGCCTCCCGCTCACCGACGTCTCGCGGGCGTGGCGACTGGGTCTCGTCATGTTGGTGGCGGGCGGATTGGGGGTCGTGGCAATCCGACGGTTTGCGCTCGCGGAAGAGCTGTACCTTCTGGCCGGCGGGCTGATCCTGTTCGGGGCGCTGTTCGCATGGCTCAGCGCGACGGCGAGCCGCGGCATGGTGCGCCAGGTGATGGGCGACCTGTACGGCATGCCGGGTCCGATGCGCCGCCTGGCCTGGGTGCAGTTCTTCTCCTGGTTCGCGCTCTTCGCCATGTGGATCTACACCACGCCGGCCGTGACCTCGGTGCAGTTCGGCAGCAGTGATCCGAGATCGCTCGCCTATAACACGGGCGCCAACTGGGTCGGGGTACTCTTTGCCGCCAGCAACTGCTTTCTCATCGCGGGCGCCGTGGTCATTCCGCTCATGGTGCGGCTGCTCGGACTGCGCTGGAGCCATCTGCTGAATCTGGCCGCCGGCGCCCTGGGCCTCGCCTCCTTCGCCTGGGTCCGCAGTCCCGACTGGCTGCTGCTCTCCATGGCAGGGGTTGGCTTCGCCTCCGCATCCATCCAGTCCCTGCCCTACACGCTCCTCTCGGATAATCTGCCGGCGGAGAAAATGGGCGTCTACATGGGCATCTTCAACTTCTTCATCGTCATTCCCCAGATGCTGGCAGCAAGCGTGCTCGGCGGGCTGGTGCATGCGCTATTCGGCGATCGGCCGGCCTACGGCCTGGTGCTGGGAGGCGCCAGCATGCTGATCGGCGGGCTCTGCACCTTGCGGGTTGCCGAGCCCGAGCCTGCGCCGTCCCACTGACCGCCCATGGCGACAGGGCCCCCGGCAGGCGCTTCCGGTATGCTCGCCGGATGCTCATCGAGCGCATCTGGTCAGGCAACCCGTACCGTAACTTCCACTATCTCATCGCCTGCCCCGAGACAGGCGAGGCGCTGGCGGTCGATCCCCTGGAGTGGCGGCTGTGCCTCGATGCGGCCCGGGCCAAGGGCTGGCAGATCACCCAGATCCTGAACACTCATGAGCACCGCGACCATACCGGCGGCAACGCGGGTCTCGTGGGAGCCACGGGAGCCAGGGTCCTGGCGCATGCGGCAGCCGCAAACCGCATCGGCGGCGTCGACCACGGCCTCGGCAAGGGCGATGTCATTCGTGTGGGGCGGACCGTGGAGCTCCAATGCCTCGATACGCCGGGTCACACGATGGCACACATCTGTCTGCTCGCCACAGGCGAGCAACCGGCGCTATTCTGCGGCGATACGCTGTTCAACGCCGGGGCGGGCAATTGCCACAACGGCGGCCATCCGCAGGAGCTCTACGAGACTTTCGTGACCCAGCTCGCGCGCCTGCCGGAGGAGACGCGAGTATTCCCGGGACACGAGTACCTGGCGCGCAATCTGGAGTTCACGCTCGATCGGGAGCCCGACAACGCCGCGGCGCGCAACCGGCTGGAGCACGCGCGCGAGCTGACCCCGGCTTCGATGACGGTCACGACCTTGGGAGAGGAAAAGCGAATCAACACGTTCTTCCGCCTGCAGAACCCGACGGTCATCGCGCGTCTGCGTGAGGCGTTCCCGGAAATCGGCGAGCGGCCGGACGCGCGCACGGTGTTCCTGAAGCTGCGGGAGCTGAGGAACAAGTGGTAGTTGCGGTGTCCCAACGCGTCCTCTACGTCGATGACGAGCCCGCGCTGGTGTTTCTGATCACGCGCGCGCTCGAGAAGCTCGGCATCGCCTCCCAAGGCTTCGCGAGCGCGGACGAGGCGCTCACGGCGTTCGGACGGGAGCCTCAGGCCTTCACCCTCGTTCTGACGGATCTCACCATGCCCGGAAGCATGAGCGGCCTCGATCTGGCGCAGGCGGTGCTCGCGATCCGGCCGGACGCCGCAGTCGTCATCGCGAGCGGATGCATCGAGCCAGCCGAGGCAAAGCGCGCCGCGGCCGTCGGCGTGCGCAGGGTGATCCAGAAGCCGGCCAAGGTGGCCGAGATGGCCCAGCTGGTGAGCGGGCTGCTGCACGACCTGCAATCCTGACGGCGCCCCGTGGTCTACTCAGGCTTCTACCGTCGCAGTTTCCTCGTCGCGACGGCCGCGATCCTGGCCTACCTGCTGCTAGCCGTGCTGGCGCCCCTCAAGGGCGCGCTCGGCTGGGCGGTCGTGCTCGCTTTCCTGCTGCATCCGCTGCACGAGCGCCTGTCGCGCCGCCTCAAGGGCCGCAGCGTGCTCTCCGCGGGCATCATCACGGGCCTCACACCCTTTCTCGTGCTCGCGCCGCTCTCGGTTCTCGGCGTGGTGTTCGCCGGCCAGGTTGCCAGCCTGGTCGGGTATCTGCGCGGCCAGAGCTTCGCCTATCCACAGCTGCTCGCCCGGCTGGAAAGCTATCCGCTGCTCGGCAACCTGCTGCGCTGGTCGAGCGCGAACTTCCCGGTGAGCGCCACCCAGGTCCGGGGGTGGATCACCGGCGAGATGCAGTCCGTGCTCAAGTCGGCGGCCACCGTGAGCGGCAGTCTCGCGCTCGGCGTCTTCGGCACGGTGGTCGGCTTCTTCATGATGCTCTTCCTGCTTTTCTTCCTGTTGCGGGACGGGCGCATGATCCTCGATCACCTGACACGGCTGATTCCGCTCGAGGCGTCGCGCCGCGAGCGGCTGCTCGATTACCTGGCGCGGGTGACGCGCGCGGTGGTGTTCGGATCGGCAGCGACCGCGCTCATCCAGGGCATCTTCGTCGGGGTGGGATTTGCGCTGGTCGGACTGCCGTCGCCGGTCGTCTTCGGCGTACTGGCGACGATCGCGGCCCTCCTGCCCGCCGGCGCGGCCATCGTCCTCGTGCCGGCGGTGCTCTACCTGGCGGTGGGTGGTCACTGGTTCGGGGCGGTCTTCCTGGCCGTCTGGACCGGCCTCCTCGCGGTAGTGGAGAACGTCGCGCGCCCGCTTCTCACCGCGCACCGCGCACACGTCTCCACCCTGGCCGTGTTCCTGGGTGCGGTCGGAGGCGTTTCGGCCTTCGGCGTGCTGGGGCTGGTCATCGGGCCGGTGCTGCTCAGCTTCGTGGTGGCCCTGGTCAGGTTCACGACCGAGGTGCGGGGCGCTGCCATACCGTAAAATGCGCCCCTCATGTACCTCGATGCCATCCTGAACCCTCTGAATGAGGCGCAGCGCGCGGCGGTCTCGGCGCCGCTCATTCCGGTCCTGGTGCTGGCGGGAGCCGGCAGCGGCAAGACCCGCGTGCTCACGCACCGCATCGCCTGGCTCATCCAGGTGGAGCACGCGTCGCCGTACTCCGTCCTGGCGGTCACCTTCACCAACAAGGCGGCCGGGGAGATGCGCGGCCGGGTCGAGCAGATCCTCGGCGCCCCGCCCGGGGTGCTCTGGATAGGGACCTTCCATGGCATCGCCCACCGGCTGCTGCGGCTGCACTGGCGCGACGCCGGGCTCACGCAGGGCTTCCAGATCCTCGATTCGGACGACCAGCAACGCCTGGTCAGGCGGATCATCAAGGCCAATGACCTCGACGAGTCCCGCTGGGAGCCGCGCGAAGTCACGTGGTTCATCAATTCGAACAAGGACGAGGGCCGCCGGCCGAAGGATCTGAAGGCCGGCAGCGACCCGACCCGTACGCAGATGATCCGGCTCTACGGCCTGTACGAGGAGGCCTGCGCGCGCGCGGGCGTGGTCGACTTCGCGGAGCTGCTGCTGCGCGCCTACGAGCTCTGGCGCGATCGTCCCGACCTGCTCGCGCATTACCGCCAGCGCTTCCGGCACGTGCTGGTGGACGAGTTCCAGGACACCAACTCCATCCAGTACAAGTGGCTGAGCCTCATCGCGGGCCCCGACGGCCATCCGTTCGTGGTCGGCGATGACGATCAGTCGATCTACCGCTGGCGCGGCGCGCGCGTGGAGAATCTGCAGCAGTTCCGCCGCGATTACGCGCGCGCGAAGCTGTACCGGCTGGAGCAGAACTATCGCTCCACCGCCGCGATCCTCGCCGCCGCCAACGCGCTCATCGAGCACAACTCCGGCCGCCTCGGCAAGAGGCTGTGGACGAACGGGGAGCCCGGGCTGCCCATCCAAGTCTATTCGGCTTTCAACGAGCGCGACGAGGCGGAATTCGTCGCGCGGCGCGTCGCCGACTATGTCGCCGCCGGCAACCGGCGCAGCGATATCGCGGTGCTGTACCGCTCCAACGCCCAGTCGCGTGCATTCGAGGAAGCGTTCATCGCCGGGCGCATACCGTACAAGGTCTATGGCGGACTGAAGTTCTTCGAGCGCGCCGAGATCAAGGACGCGCTCGCCTATCTGCGGCTGCTGCTGAACCGGGACGATGATGCCGCCTACGAGCGGGTCGTGAACGTTCCGACGCGCGGCGTCGGCGATCGGACCGTCGAAGCCCTGCGCGAGGAGGCGAAGAGCGCCGGTATCTCGCTGTGGAAGGCGGCGGCCGCGCGCAGCGAGGCGCAGCAGGGTGGCAGGAGCGCCAACGCGCTGCGCGCCTTCCAGGAGCTGGTCGACCGCCTGGCCGCGGAGACTCAGGGACTCGCGCTGCACGAGCAGATCGATCACCTGCTCAAGGAGAGCGGGCTCATCGAGCATCACGGCCGTGAGAAGTCGAGTCAGGACGCGGCGCGCGGCGAGGGGGCGCGCAGCGAGGCGCGGCTGGAGAACCTCGCGGAGCTCGTGAGCGCCGCCCGCAGCTTCGCCGCGGAGAGCGCCGAGCTCGAAATGCCGCCGCTCGAGGCTTTCCTGGCCCACGCGGCCCTCGAGTCGGGCGAGAGGCAATCCGACGCGGGAGAGGACAGCGTGCAGATGATGACGCTGCACATGGCCAAAGGCCTGGAGTTCATGTTCGTGTTCCTCTGCGGCATGGAGGAGGGGCTCTTCCCTCACCAGCGCTGCATGACGGATCTGGAGGCGCTGGAGGAGGAGCGGCGCCTCTGCTACGTCGGCATGACTCGCGCGATGAAGCATCTATACCTCACCTACGCCGAGCAGCGCCGTCTGCACGGCATGGACACTCATCCCGCGCCGTCGCGCTTCATCAAGGAAGTGCCGGGCGATATCGTCGCCGAGGTGCGGCCGCGCCTGCAGGTGAGCCGGGCCATCACCGCCGCGCGGGCGCGGCGCGAGCAGCCCGCGCCGCCTCCCATCAGATTCCGGACCGAGGATCCGCCGCCGCCCGGGATGCGACTCGGCGCCCGGGTGCGACACGGCAAGTTTGGCGAGGGCGTGGTGTTGAATGTCGAAGGCAGCGGCCCGCATGCGCGGGTGCAGGTGAGCTTCGAGCAACAGGGGACCAAGTGGCTCATGGCGCAATACGCCAACCTCGAGCCCGTCTGAGGCCTGAGAAGCGGCAATGAAGATCCTCATCCTCGGCGCCGGGCAGGTCGGCAGCACCGTCGCCCGGCACCTCTCGCGGGAGGAAGCCAACGAGGTCACCGTGGTCGACGTCAACGAGGACGTGCTGCGCGACCTGCAGGATCGCCTCGATATCCATACCGTCGTCGGCAATGCCGCCTACCCGCCGGTTCTCGAAGCGGCCGGCGCGGCCGAGGCGGAGATCGTCGTCGCCCTGACCAACAGCGACGAGGTCAACATGATGGCGTGCGAGGTGGCGTTCACCCTGTTCCGCACGCCAACCAAGATCGCCCGCATCCGCTCGGCCGAGTACACCCAGCGGCCGGAGCTCTTCAGCGAGCAGGCGATCGCCGTCGATGTGTTCATCAGCCCGGAGCAGCTGGTCACGGAATACATCGAGCGGCTGATCCGCCATCCCGGCGCGCTGCAGGTCCTCGATTTCGCCGCCGGCAAGGTGCGCCTGGTCGGCGTGCGCGCCGTGAGCGGCGGCCTTCTCGTGGGCCATTGCCTGCGCGAGCTGCCCGCGCATCTGTCCCGCATGGAGACACGGGTGGTCGCCATCTACCGCCGCGGCCGCAGCATAGCGACGGAAGGCTCGACCATCATCGAGGAAGGCGACGAGGTCTTCTTCCTTGCGGCGAGCGACGACATCCGCCGGGTGATCGGCGAGCTGCGCAAGGAAAATCCCCGCGTGCGCCGCGTAGTGATCGCGGGCGGCGGCAACATCGGCTTTCGCCTCGCCCGCTCGCTCGAGAAGACGAGCCAGGTGAAGCTGATCGAGCGCGACACGCGCCGCGCGCGGCGGGTGTCGGAGCAGCTCGAGAACACCATCGTGCTCGCCGGCGATGCCGCGGACGAGGAGCTGCTGATCGAGGAAAATATCGACAGCACCGACGTGTTCGTGGCGCTCACCAACTCCGAGGAGGCCAACATCCTGTCGGCGATGCTCGCCAAGCGCCTCGGCGCGCACAAGGTGATGGCGCTGATCAACAAGCCGTCCTACGCCGACCTCATCGAGAGCGGCAGCATCGATGTGGCCATCTCGCCGCAGAGCATAACCATCGGCTCGCTGCTGGCGCACGTGCGCCGCGGCGAGGTGGTGCGCGTGCACTCCCTGCGCCGCGGCGCAGCCGAAGCCATCGAGGCCATCGCGCAGGGCGATGAGCACTGCTCACGCGTCGTCGGCAAGCCGGTGGGTGAGATCCCGCTGCCGGAGGGCTCGTCCATCGGGGCGATAGTCCGCGGCGAGCAGGTGATCATGGCGCACCACGACACCTTCGTGCAGTCGGGCGACCACCTGATCCTGTTCCTCTCCGATCGCCGCCACATCGAGGCTGTGGAGCGCCTCTTCACGCGCGCCATGCGGCCGTGAGCTCGGACTGAGGGCTCGACGTTGCTCGGCATCGCGCACCTCCTCGGCCTGATCCTCGCCGCCTTCGGCCTCGCCTACATCCTGCCGGTCGGCTGCTCGCTTGCCACCGGCGATGGACTGTGGACGCGGTTCCTCATCGCCGCCGGAATCACGGTCGCCGTCGGCGCGGCACTGGCCGCGGCCACGTTCCGGCATCGCCGGGAGCTGAAGCCGCGGGACAGCTTCCTCCTGGTGACCCTCGGCTGGATCCTGCTTGCCGCTTCCGCCACGCTGCCGCTTCTCTTCTCGCTGCCGGGGCTGACTTTCACCCGCGCATTCTTCGAGACGATGTCGGGGCTCACCACCACCGGCTCGACCGTCCTCGACGGACTCGATTCGCTCGCGCCCTCGATCCTGTTCTGGCGCCATTCGCTCATCTGGCTGGGCGGCCTCGCGGTCATCGTGTTGGCGGTCGCGGTGATGCCCCTTCTCGGCGTCGGCGGCATGCAACTCTCGAAGGCGGGGGCGCCGGGCCCGGTGAAGGACGAGAAGCTGGCGCCGCGCATCACGGAAACCGCCCGCTCGCTCTGGCTGGTATACGCGCTGCTCACGCTGAGCGGCGTTCTGGCCCTGCGGATCTGCGGGATGACGTGGCTCGATGCTATCTGCCATGCGTTCTCCGCGGTGGCTCTCGGCGGATTCTCGACTCACGACGCCAGCGTCGGCTACTTCCAGTCACCGGCCATCGAGCTCGTGCTGATCGTGATGATGCTGATCTCCGCGCTCAACTTCGCGCGGCACTTCGCGGCGCTGCGCCGGTTGTCGCTGAAGCCCTATCGTCACGATCCGGAGATCAAGACGGCCGCCATACTCCTGGCGGCCAGCGTGGTGTTCGTCGCGGGGCTGCTGACGTGGCATGGCGTGTATCCGACGTTCGGCACTTCGCTGCGTTATGCCGCATTCAACGTGGTGTCGCTGGCGACCACTACCGGCTGGGTGACGGTTGGTCCCGCGGGCTTCACCACATGGCCGGTCTTCGCGCCCATCTGGATGCTCTTTCTCTCCGGCATCATCTGCAACTCGGGTTCCACCGGCAGCGGCATCAAGATGTTCCGCACGCTCGTGCTGGCGCGCCAGGCGGGGCGGGAGCTGAAGCTCCTCGTCCATCCGAGCGCCATGGCGCCGGTGCGCGTCGGCGGCAGACCCGTGCCGGAGCGCGCCGCGGACGCGGTGCTGGCGTTCATCTTCCTCTACTTCATGATGGTCTCGCTGCTCACCTTCGCGATGCTCCTCACGGGGATGAGCTTCGACTGGGCCTTCCGTGTCGTGGTCGCCTCCATCAACAACACGGCCTTCGGCCTGCCCGGCCAGGGCGCCTGGAACCTGCATGCGCTGACGCCGGTGCAGACCTGGATCTGCACGGCGGCGATGCTCCTCGGCCGCCTGGAGATCTTCAGCGTGATCGTGCTGTTTACGCGGACGTACTGGCGGAAGTAGCGCTACGGAGCCACGCCCCGCAAACCCAGATCCTTGCTGTACGTGACATTCATGATGTCGCTGTACCACCCGGTGACCCGCGGCTTGACGAGGTGCTTGCTCACGTAGAAGTAGAGCGGGATCACCGGCTGATCGCGCAGCATGACCTGCTCCGCCTGCTCGAGGAGCGCGCCGCGCTTCGTGGGATCGATCTGCGCAGCCGCGCGGTCGAGCAGGTCGTCATACGCGGGGTCGTGATAGTGGGTCAGGTTGACGCCAAAGTCGCTCTTGAAGTACTGGGCGAAGGTATAGGCGTCGTTGTAATCGCCGATCCAGCTGGAGCGGAACATCTGCACGTCGCCGCGATCGATGTCCTGCATCAGTGAGCGGAACTCCTCCGCCCGCAGAGTCACCTGCGCGCCGAGAGCCTTCTGCCACATGGAGGCGATGGCGATGGCAAGCTCCGTGTGTATCTCCTCCGTGTTGTAGCGCAGCTCGAAGCGCAGCGGTCTCGCCGCGGAGTAACCGGCCGCGGCGTAGAGCTTGCGGGCCGCGGCGATGCGCTGCGCCATGGGAAGGGGGCGGTAATCGGGCGACTGCTGCGTGTAGTCGGCCACCCCCGGCGGTATCCAGCCATAGGCGGGCAGCTCGCCCGAGCGCAGCACGAGCTGCGCGAGTGCCTCTCGGTCGATGACCATGGCGAGTGCACGGCGAACTCTCGCGTCGCCGGCAAACGGCGCGCGCTGCAGGTTGAACCCGTAGAAGTAGACACCAAGCTCCGGCGCAATATGCAGCTGATCCCCGAGGTGCGAGCGGATCCAGCCGTACTGGCTGCGCGGGATGACGTCGGTTACGTCGAGTTGATCCGCGCGATAGAGTGTCAGCTCGGCGTTCTCATCGGTGGTGATCAGGTACTTCACCCCGTCGAGCCGGGTCGCGGCGTCGTTCCAGTAGTAGCGATTGCGGGTGAGCTGGATGTATGAGCCGTGAACCCATTGGGACAGGACGAACGCTCCATCCGACGGCAGATTGCCTGGGCGAGCGTAAGCATCTTTGTCGTTGGCCAGAGCGACAGGGTCCACCGGGCAGGTGCTCGGATGCGAAAGCAGTGCGGGGAGATAGGGCGCAGGGGTGCGCAGCTGCACTATGACCGTGAACGCATCGGGAGCGGAAACGCCCAGACTCTCCGGCGGCTTGCGTCCGGTGACGATGTCGCTGGCGTTGTCGATGACGTCGACGACTTCCGCGTACTGCGAGGCGGTGTTGGGATCGACGAGACGGCGCAGGCCGGCCACGAAGTCGGCGCCGACCACGGGCTGGCCGTTCGACCACTTGGCGCCATGTCGCAGGGAAAACGTGTAAGTCTTGCCGTCGGGACTGACCTGCCACTTCTGCGCGATACCGGGAGCTACGCCGCCCGACTCGTCGAGGGTGGTGAGTCCCTCGCAGATGTCACGCAGGACTCGCTGCGCTTCGTCCGCCCGCGCCTTCTGCGGGTCGAGGGAGTCAGGCTCTGCGCCGAGACCGCGCAGCAGGATTGCCTGGCCGGGCGCGCCAGCCGCGGGGCTCTTGCTGGGCGAACGCGAGCAGCCGCATAGCGCCGTGAGCGCCAGCAGGGGGATGACGAGCGCGCGGGCAGCGCTGCGCATTAGGACGGGCTACGCACGCCGCACGCGATGCACATTGATCTGGTCCCGCAGCGAGAGCGCGGCGGCCCTGGCCGCGGAGGCGAAATCGTCTCCGGAGGAAGCGTAGAGAATGCCACGTGAGGAGCTGACGAGGAGCCCGGTCCCGGCGGTGGTCTGCCCGTTGCGCACGACCTGGGCGACATCGCCGCCCTGCGCACCGATGCCTGGCACCAGGATCGGCATATCGCCGACGATTCGCCGGATCTCCGCGAGCTCCTGTGGATAGGTGGCGCCGACCACCAGCAGACAGTTGCCCCGCGTGTTCCAGCGGGACGTCGCCAGCTCCGCCACGACGTGGTAGAGCCGCCGGCCACCTTCGGCAAGCATCAGGTCCTGCAGGTCGCGCGCCCCCGCATTGGAGGTCCTGCAGAGCACCACGACGCCGCGGTCCTCCCGCCGCAGGAAAGGCTCGAGCGAGTCGCCGCCGAGATAGGGGTTCACCGTGACCGCGTCGGCTCCGTAGCGCTCGAAGGCCTCGATGGCGTAGCGCTCCGCGGTGCTGCCGATGTCGCCGCGCTTGGAATCGAGAATGACCGGGACGCCGGGGTAGGTGCGGTGGATGTACTCGATGGTGCGCTCGAGCTGGTCCTCCGCCTCGTAGGCCGCGTAGTGGGCGAACTGCGGTTTGTATGCGCAGACCAGGTCGGCCGTGGCGTCGATGATGGCCTTGTTGAAGTGGAAGATCGGCGAGGCGTGGTCGGCAACGTGCCCGGGGAAGCGCTCGATCTCGGGATCGAGTCCTACGCAGACCAGCGAGTCGCTGCGCTGCCAGCAGGCAGCCAGTTGGGCGAGGAAGGCGGTCATGCGACCCGCGTCCGATCCGCTTCCAGGCTGCGCTTCTTGAGGTGGACCAGCAGCAGCGTCACCGCCGCGGGTGTCACGCCCGGAACCCGGCCTGCCTGACCGACGGTGGCCGGGCGGTACTCGGCCAAGCGGCTGCGCACCTCGTGCGACAGTCCAGGCACCTGGTTGTAGTCGATGTCGTCGGGCAGCTTCGTCTCCTCATTGCGGCGCTGACGGTCGATCTCCTCGCGCTGCCGCTCTATGTAGCCGGCGTACTTCGCGCGGGCCTCGACCTGCACGCGTATCTGCGGGGGAATCCGGTCATCGGGCGGCTCGGCGAGGCAACTCGGACTCTCTATAACGTCGAGCAGCGCTTCGTAGCTGACCTCCGGGCGGCGAAGCAGCTCGAACGCTGACACATCCCGGTTGAGCGGGCCCTTGAGCACCCGCCGCGACCACTCCTCGGGTACGTTCCCGGGGTGCACACGCACGCTCTGCAATCTGGCCGTCTCCTCATCCGTCAGGCGCTGCTTCGCCTCTAAGAGCCGCCAGCGCTCATCGTCCACCAGGCCCAGCTCGCGACCGATGGGGGTGAGGCGCAGGTCGGCGTTGTCCTCACGCAGCAACAGGCGATGCTCGGCGCGGCTGGTGAACATGCGGTAGGGCTCCGGAGCCCCCCTGGTGATCAGGTCATCGACGAGCACGCCGAGGTAGGCATCGCTGCGCTTCGGCACCCAGGCCTCACGCTGGCGGAAGGCGAGCGCCGCGTTCATCCCGGCGAGGATGCCCTGAGCCGCGGCCTCCTCGTATCCCGTAGTGCCGTTGATCTGCCCGGCGAAAAAGAGGCCGCGCAAGACGCGCGTCTCGAGAGAGGGGCGCAGATCCCGTGGATCGAAGTAGTCGTACTCGATCGCATAGCCGGGCCTGGTCAGGTGCGCGCGCTCGAATCCCGGGATGGAGCGGACGAGCTCGTACTGGACGTCGTACGGCAGGCTGGTCGAGATGCCATTCGGGTAGATCTCGTGCGTCTCGAGTCCTTCCGGCTCCACGAAGATCTGATGCGAAGCCTTGTCGGCGAAACGGAAGATCTTGTCCTCGACCGATGGGCAGTAGCGGGGACCTACGCCTTCGATGACACCGGTGAACATCGGCGAGCGGTCCAGCGCCCCGCGGATGATCTCGTGGGTTCTCTCCGTCGTATGAGTAATGAAACAATCAATCTGTTTTGGATGATCTTCGGCCCGCCCGAGAAACGAGAATACGGGTAACGGCTTATCGCTGGCCTGCCGGATCATGGCCGCGAAGTCGAGCGTGCGGCCGTCCAGCCGCGGCGGCGTCCCCGTCTTGAGCCGCCCGACCCGCAGCGGCAGCTCCCGCAACCGGCTGGCCAGGCGGTTCGATGGCGGATCGCCCGCTCTTCCACCCTGGTAATTGTCGAGTCCCACGTGAATGCGGCCGCCGAGGAAGGTACCCACGGTGAGTACCACGGCGGGTGCCTCGAAGCTGATGCCGGCTACCGTCACCACACCCTTCACCGTCTCCCCGTCGATCAGCAGATCCGCGGCCTCCTGCTGGAATATCGACAGGCCCGGCTCGCTCTCGAGCAGCGAGCGGATGGACTTCTTGTAGAGCTGGCGATCCGCCTGGGCACGGGTGGCCCGCACCGCGGGGCCCTTGCTGCCGTTCAGCGTCCGAAACTGGATGCCCGCGCGGTCGGTCGCACGCGCCATGGCACCCCCAAGGGCGTCGATCTCCCGCACGAGATGGCCCTTGCCGATGCCGCCCACCGCAGGGTTGCAGCTCATCTGACCCAGGGTCTCGATGCTCTGGGTCAGAAGCAACGTGCGGGCGCCCATGCGCGCCGCGGCCAGGGCGGCCTCGGTGCCGGCATGGCCGCCGCCGATGACGATCACGTCGAAGGGTTGGGAGAAGCGCATCCCGAACATTGTAGAGGGTGAGCGCGGCGTATTCATCGAGGACACTCAATGTGTCCTCGATCCGCGCGAACGCCCGGCCCCGGATGGGCCGGGCCGGGGGCCCTGCCGCCAAGGACGGCCAATAGCACTGCCTATGCTTTATCCTCTCGTTCAAATGACCCCGCGCACCGCACTGCTGCTTCTCTATCTGGCTACCGCTATCCCCGCCGGAGCCCTCGCGCCCGGGGACTGCCATGCCGCGGCCGCGCCGCGACTGGCCCTGTCAGGATGCGAGCTGCATCAGGCGCTCGACCTGACGCTCGTTCAAGCTGAGTGCGGCCGTCTGGCCGTGCCGGAAAACCCCGCCGCGCCGCACGGACGGCAGATCGAGTTGCGGATCGCGGTGGTGCCTGCCATCAGCACGCGCAAGCGCCCCGATCCGCTCTTCGTCCTCGCCGGCGGCCCGGGCATGGCCGCGACCTCCTTCTATGCGAGTGTCTCCCCGGTGTTCGCGCTGATCCACCGGGACCGCGACATCGTCCTCGTCGACCAGCGCGGCACCGGGGGCTCCAACGCCCTCGACTGTGAGTCGAGTGACGAGGATCTCTATCAGAGCACCACCGCGGACATCGTCGCCGCAGCCCAGCGCTGCCTGAGAATGTTGGGCGCGCGTGCCGACGTACGGTTCTACACCACGAGCCTCGCCGTACAGGATCTGGACCGGGTGCGCGCGGCGCTGGACTATGACCGGATCGATCTCTACGGGTCATCGTACGGCACCATAGTGGCGCAGCAGTATGTCCGCCGGTTTCCCGACAGGGCCCGCAGTGTCATCCTCGACGGCGTAGTGCCGCCCCGACTGGCGCTCGGAGCCACCAGCGCGCTGGATGCGCAGACCGCTCTATCCAGCATCTTTTCCCGCTGCGTTCGGCAGCCCGCCTGTCATGCGCACTTCGGCGACCCCGCGGCCGCGTACCGGCAGGTCCGCGACGAGCTCGCCGGTCATCCCGTTTGGGTCGATCTGACCGACCCGACGAGCGGTGAGCCGTACCGGCTGCAGTTCACGGGCTTTCACCTCGCCATGGTGCTGCGTCTCGCGAGTTACACACCGGAGCTCGCGGCCCTCCTGCCGCTCGACCTGCACGAGGCCGGCGCATCCGGCAACTTCGGGCCGCTCGCGGGGCAGTTTCTGCTGATCGATCGCGTGTACGGGGACGCCATCGCCGAAGGCATGAACAATTCCGTGGTCTGCTCGGAGGACGTTCCGTTCTACAGCGTCAACGCAGAGGAACGGGCGGAGATCGCCAAGACCTTCCTGGGCACATCGCAACTGGATGGGCTGGAGGCGGTCTGCGGCGTGTGGCCGCGCGGGCCGGTCGATCCCGACTTACACCGGCCGCTGCACTCGGACGTCCCGGCGCTACTCCTCTCGGGTGGCAATGATCCGATCACTCCGCCGCGCTATGCCGCGCAGGCCTTGCGCGGGTTCACCCACGGTCTGAGCCTGGTGATCCGGGGCTTCGGACACGGCCAGCTCACCGATCCTTGCATGGCGGGTGTGATGGCGCAGTTCGTGCGCCGCGCGTCGGTCTCCGGACTCGACACGTCTTGCACGCGCAATCTGTCCCCGATGCCATTCTTTCTGACACGGAACGGACCGACGCCTTGATCGAAGCCGAGGGACTCAGCAAGCGATTCGGCACGGTCGCAGCGGTCAGCAGCGTAGGTCTGCGCGCGCTCGACGGGCGCATCACCGGACTTCTCGGGCCGAATGGCGCCGGAAAATCGACGACGCTCCGCATCCTCTACACGGTGTTGCCGCCGGATTCCGGCGACGCGCGGATCGACGGCGTCAGTGTTGTTGGCGACCCGCTCTCGGCGCGCCGGCGCATGGGCGTTCTTCCCCACGGTGCAGGCCTGTACCCCAATCTCACCGCACGCGAGAACGTGCTCTACTTCGGTGCGCTGCACGGACTTTCCTCCGCCGAACGGCGCAGCCGCGCGGCGGAGCTGATCCGGCAGCTGGAGATGGAGGAATTCGCGGACCGGCCGGCCCGGGGCTTCTCCCAGGGGCAGCGGATCAAGACGGCCCTGGCGCGCGCGCTGATCCATCGGCCGCGGAACGTCCTGCTCGATGAGCCGACGAACGGCCTCGATGTCATGGCGGTGCGATCTCTGCGGAGCCTGCTGCAGCAGCTGCGCGAGCAGGGCCATTGCATCCTTTTCTCCAGCCACGTGATGCAGGAGGTGGCGGCGCTGTGCGACGAGGTGGTCGTCATCGCCCACGGCCGGGTGGCCGCCCAGGGCACGCCCGCGCAGTTACGCGAGCGGGCGGGGACCGAGTCACTGGAGGAGGCCTTCGTCCGTCTGGTCGGCGCGGCCGCCGCCGCTCCCGAGCACGAGGGAGCACAGCGATGAGGGCCATCTGGTGCGTATTTCTCAAGGAGGTCCGCGAGAATCTGCGCGACCGGCGCACGCTGGTCTCGGCTCTGGTCTTCGGCCCGCTTTTCGGCCCGATCATGTTCGCCAGCGCGCTCTCGCTGAGTTTCCGCGGCGCGACTGCGCAGAGCGATCGCCCGCTGCACCTGACGGTGTCGCACGCGGAACGCGCACCGGATCTGGTGGCGTATCTGCGCCAGTACAACGTCAGGATAAAAACGGTCACGGAAGACGAGGCGGCGGCCCGGCGCGAGGTGGCGGCGCATCGCGGCGAGGAAGTACTGCTCGTGCCGGAGGAGTTCGGATCGAGGCTCGAAGCCGGCCAGCCGTCGCCGTTGCTGTTGCTCGCCGACGAATCCGAGACCCGCAGCGCGGCGACTGTCCAGCGGATCGCCGGCATCGTCAATCAGTATGGCGCCACGATCGCGCGCCTGCGTTTGGTCGCGCGCGGCCTGGACCCGCTGCTCACCGTGCCCATAGTGCTGCATCCCATCGACATATCGACACCGGCCGCCCGCTCGGCGCTGGCGCTCGGCGCCCTGAGTTATCTGGTGCTGCTCACCATGCTCATGGGTGGCATGTATCTCGCGATCGACGCCACGGCGGGCGAGCGCGAGCGCGGCTCCCTCGAGCCGCTGCTGACGGTGCCGGTACGGCGCGAGCATCTGATCTACGGCAAGATGCTGGCAGCGTGCGCCTACATGACGCTGTCGCTGGCACTGACGGTGACCGCTTTCGCCGTCGTGCTGCGGTTCGCCGGGCTCGAGCGTTTCGGGATGAGCGCGGACTTCGGCCCCCAGGTCGCGGTGGGCATCGTGCTCGCGTGCCTGCCGCTCGTACCGCTGGGCGCAGCTCTCATGACGCTGGTGGCCGCCTACACGCGCAGTTACCGCGAAGCCCAGACCTATGTCGGGCTGGTTCTCCTCATTCCGACGCTGCCGCTGGTGTTCGCCGCGGTCCTCGGGGTGCGGCCGCGTGCGGCGTTGATGGCAATACCCTCGCTCGGCCAGCATTTCATCATCCTGAGCCTCGTCAGAATGCAGCCGCTGCCGGCGGCGTACGTGGCGCTTTCCGTGTGCTCGACGCTGGCGTTGGGTGCAGTGTTGGTCTTCACCGCCGGCCGTCTCTATCGTCGCGAGGCCCTGCTGGGGTGAGCCGTGCGTAGAGCGTGTACATATCTGTCGGCAAAAGCGCGCGCCTCGACCTCGAAGCGGTTGTTCCAGTAGCCGCGCCGCAGGCACTCCAGGCAGTAGCGCGCGATGGTCAGGTCGCGCGTTTCCCACTGCTTCAGCACGTGACAGTACTCGTGCAACATGAGCCAGGGATCATCGAAGAAGTCCGCCGCCGAGCCGCGCAGGTAAATGCGCCGGCGGCGGGTCGTGGCGACGGCACGGCGATGCAGCCGCACGTAGAGCGAGTGCTCGATGACGCGCACGTGGGATACGGACTCGCCGAGCACGGCTTCCAGGGCCGTGAGGAGGGAACTCGGGAGGGCTGCGTTGCGTCCAATCTTCACGGTGCTCACGTGTAGAATAACTGCATGCGACTACTCGTAGCCTTCGCGCTGGCGGGCGCCTCCTCCTGGGCAATGGCGCAGCCGCCTGCGGGTTCTGCGCCGGTCCCGCCGCCGCGGCCGGCCACCATCGAGGTGACGGGCCAGGCCAAGGTGTCGGAGACCCCCGATCGAGTCTACATCGACGTCGGCGTGACCACCCAGGCGCAGGAGTCCGAGGCCGCCGCTGCGCGGAATGCCAGCCGGCTCTCGGCGGTGATCGCGGCGCTGCAGCGGGCGGCCGGGTCCGGCGCGCAACTCACGACGACCGAGTATTCCATCAGCCCCGACTACAATTATCCCCGCAACGGCGGTACCCCCACCGTCGCGGGATATACCGTCAGCAACGTGGTTCAGGTCAGGCTGGATGACCTGCGCAAGATAGGCCCGGTAATCGACGCCGCGACCCAGGCCGGGTCCAATAACGTGCAGAACATCCGCTTCGCCCTGCGCGACGAGGAGGCTCTCCGAGGCCAGGCTCTGCGTGAAGCTGCTCTGAATGCGCGCCTGGATGCCGATGCCCTGGCGGACGCCCTTGGCCTCAAGGTCGTGCGAGTGCGGTCGGTGAGCGAGCAGAGCCCCGCCGTCGTACCGATCTACCCGCGGGCGCTATTTGCGGCCAAGGCAGCGGTCGCCCCTGCCACCCCGGTTGCGGCCGGCACCATCGACGTCAGCGCCACCGTCACGCTGACAGTGGAAGTTGCCCCCGCGGCACGCTAGTCTGTCCGGGACCGGGTGCGGCTCCTGGGCCGCAAATTCGGAGGTGGACCATGACTGCCGTGCGTCACCTGCTCGATGGCAAGGGTCGGGCTCTCTTCAGCATCGAGCCTGAGGACCCCGTCCTCGAGGCGATCCGCATGATGGCCGACCGCCACGTCGGCGCGCTCCTCGTGATGCGAGGCACCGAGCTCGCGGGCATCGTGTCGGAGCGCGACTACGCCCGCAAAGTCGTCCTGCTCGGCCGCTCCTCCGCCGAGACACCGGTGTGGCAGATCATGTCATCACCGGTGGTCACCATCTCACTCGACACCTCCGTGCAGGACTGCATGCGCCTCATGACCGAGCGCCGCATCCGCCATCTGCCCGTGGTGGAAGGCGGCCGCGTGCTCGGCATGATCTCGATCGGCGACCTGGTGAAGGCCGTCATCGAGGAGCAGCAGCAGACGATCGAGCAGTTGGAGAGCTACATCCATAGCTGATTCATCGGCGTGGGCCCGGTCGGCGCATCTTTGGTTGCTTCGGCTCGGCCGATGCCGGCCTCTGGGAAGCTGCCCGCTCGGCTCGCCGCCGTTTCTGGCGCTGCACGTGCTCCTTCCAGGCCGCCGTGCGATCGCGTACGAACTCGCTCAGGTCGGAGCTGGAGGCAAAAGTAGGGACGGGCGTGTCTTCCGGGTAATGCCCCTGCTGATTGCGGATGGGCAGCGCGGCCACCAACGCGGCATGAATCCTCTGCAGCTTCGTCGGCTTGGAGGAGTTGGGATGCGCGACGGCGGAGACAGGCGCCAGCACGCCACTCAGCGGATCGTCGGTTCGCGGCTTGGCGAGCGTGACGACGTCGCCCAGAGAAGCGGCCGCCCGGTCCCGGGCCGTCAGCGGCTCCGTGCCCCAACGCTCCGAGATCGTGCTCAGGACGGAAGTGTGGTCGATGGGGCCGGCGCCCCTGAAGACGGTTCCGGCGGCAATCAGCGGTGACACCAACACGGCCGGCACCCGCAGGCCGAAGCGGCTGAAGTCGAATCCGTGCTCTCCCACGGTCCCATCCCCGGGCGGGGTGGCGTTCGCGGGTGGCGCGACGTGATCGTAATTACCGCCGTGCTCGTCGTAAGTGATGATGAGCAGAGTGGAATTCCACGCCTTGCCGTTGCGCAGCGCGACGTAGATGTCGTGGAGGAACTGCTCGCCCTTGGAGACATCGTAGTTCGGGTGCTGGCTGTTGCCGGCGGCATCCCAGCTCGGCTCGAGGAATGTGTATGCCGGCAACGTGCCCGCCGCCGCGCGCTGCTGGAAGTCGCGGAAGTGGCCGAAATGGCTGTCGTCCGCCGCCTTCGTGTCGGGAAAGTCCTGCCGCGTGAGCGGCTCACTGTTGTAGCCGTAGATCGCCCAGTCGAGCCCCTTGTCGGAGAGCCTGCCGAATATGCTGGGGCAGGTGTAGACCTTCGGCGTGTCGTCCAGGTGCCCCTGCGAGGTCGCCGCGGCCGCGAAGGCGCGGTTGGGCATGGTCATCGTCGGCACGGAGGCGAACCAGCGGTCGCAGACCGCAAAGCCGCGCGCCAGTCCGCTGAGCACCGGCAGCAGCTGCGGCGTGTACATGCCCATGATCTGCGACGGTTGCGTGCCAGGCAGGGTGTCGCCGTAATGTTTCGCGAGATCCGATGCTATGGCGGACTTGAAGTTGACGACGAATCCCATGTTGCCCGGCGCGGCGCCCGGGGCGGGATCGTCCGTCGAGAAGAGCTGGTAGTTGGTGTTGAGAAATCCCTCGCCCGGATCCGCACCCGGCATGAGATACGGATGCGGGTCCGTCGCCTGAATGGAGTACGCGCCGACCTTGCGGCCGGTGTCGTCGGGATTCCACTCCTCGCCCGTCAGGCCGTCGAACGGCTGGCCGGCGGGAGAGACGTTGCCGCTGTCCGCGTAGAGATATCCGAGCATGTGGTCGCAGGAGCGGTTTTCCAGCATCACCTGCACGATGTGCTCGATCTTCCCAAGTTGATTCGACACGGTGACTCTCCTCGATCCTGCCTGGCCCGGCGCCGCAGCGAGCTTACAGCGACGAGATGACGGCTGTATGAATGGCCCGCCGCCGGCTCACATTTCCGCCACGGTGGAATGCTCTGCGCTCGGGGCGCCGGCTCTACCCGTGAACACGATGAGCAGCGGGATCACCGCCAGGGTGGCGATCATCAGGAACTTGTAGTCATCGACATAGGCGATGACCTGCGCCTGTTGCGTGATCAGCGCATCGAGCGCGGCGCGCCCCGAGGCCGTGAAGGGACTCAACGTCTGGGCGACGACCGGATTGCTGAACTGGTGATTGACCGCGGTGACGTACTGCGCGATGTCCGCGTGATTGGCCTGCGTGGTGCGCGTCAACAGCGCGCCGACGATCGAGATGCCGATGCTCGAGCCCACGTTGCGCGCCAGATTGTAGAAACCGGCGCCCTCGGGCCGCACACGGGGGGGCAAAGTCTGCAGCGATACCACGCTGAGCGGGGTGAACAGGAATCCCAGCCCCACTCCCTGGACCACGCCCACCCAGATCACCGTCCAGCTCGACACGTCCGGCGTCCACCCGGTCATCAGATAGAAGGTCCATGCCGAGAGGCCGAGCCCCAGGCCGAGCAGCAGCCGCGTGTCGGTCCGTCCCATCAGCTTGCCGACGATCATCATCGCGCCCATGGTGCCGATGCCGCGGGGACCCATGACGAAGCCGGCGGTGATGACGGGGTAATCCATCAGGTCCTGCAGGTAAGGCGGCTGCAGCGCGAGCGAAGCGTAGAAGGTCAGGCCGACGATGGCGACGAACAGCACGCCGGCGGTGAAGTTGCGGTCGCGAAAGAGTGCCGGCCGCAGGAATGGCTCGCGTGCGGTGAAGATGTGCACCAGGAAGATATAGAAAGCCGAGCCGGCCACGATGGCCTCGGCGACGATTTCCTTCGAGCCGAGCCAGTCGAGCTCCTGGCCGCGATCGAGCATCACCTGCAGAGCCGCGATCGCTATGCTCAGGCTCACGAAGCCGGTCCAGTCGAGCCGCGCAGCCCGGCGCGGCGCCTGCGGCAGGAACATCGTCATGCCGATGAAGGCCAGTATCCCGATCGGCAGGTTGATGTAGAACACCCAGCGCCAGCTGTAATCCTCCGTCAACCAGCCGCCGAGCACGGGCCCGAGTATCGGTGCCGCCATGACCGCCATGCCCCAGGCCGCCATCGCCGAGCCGTGACGCTCGGGCGGATTGATGTTGAGCAGCACCGTCTGCGAGAGCGGCACCAGCGCGGCGCCGAACAGCCCCTGCAGCCAGCGGAAGAGCACGATCTCGGTCACCGACTGCGCCATGCCGCAGAGCATGGAGGCGATGGTGAAGCCCACCACCGATATGATGAAGAGGCGCTTGAGGCCGAACCGTGCCGTCAGGAATCCGGTGAGTGGGGTCGCGATGGCCGCAGCCACGATGTAGGAGGTCAGCACCCAGTCGATCTGGTCCTGGCTCGCCGACAGGCTCCCCTGCATGTGCGGCAGGGCCACGTTGGCGATAGTCGTATCCAGCGACTGCATGAGGGTCGCCAGCATCACGCAGAGAGTGATGCCGCCGCGATGGGGCGTGCTCGGGCTCAGCTCTTCAGCCATCCCCGTTCCCTCGTCAGAGAATGGACCAGCCGCGCGCGTGGCCGGTATGGATGCTGACCTCGACACTCATCCCGGCGCGCAGCGGCGGCAGATTACGGTCGCCGGTGTCGACGGCCACCCGCAGCGGGATCCGCTGCACGACCTTCACCCAGTTGCCGCTGGTGTTCTGCGCGGGCAGCAGCGAGAACTGCTCCGCGGCCGCCGGGCTGATGCTCGCGACGGTGCCATGCCAGGTCTCGCCCGGATAAGTATCGACCGAGACGGTGACCGACTGTCCGGGACGCACGTAGGTCAGCTCGGTCTCCTTCGGATTGGCATGCACCCACACGTGGCCCGTATCCACCAGGTAGAACGCGGTGATGGAGGCTGCAAGATAGCGGCCCGGCTGGATGGAAGGCACGCTGGTCACGATGCCGTCAAACGGAGCGCGAACGACGGTATGGGCCAGCTGGCGCGCCGCCTCGTTGCGGGCGGCGAGGGCGCTCAGGTATTGCGGGTACTGCTCCACCTGTGCGGTCGGATGGCCGTTCAGGTTGGCGGCGATCCCCGCGAGCTGCTCGTCGAGTGAGGCGAGCGCCTGTTGCGCGCTGGAGAGGTCGCGGTGCGCCGTGTCGTAGCCTGTCTTCGAGACGATCTGAACCCTGGCGAGATTGCGCGCGCGGTTGAATTGCACGCGGCTGTAGCCCAGGTCGTACTGCGCCTGCGCGATCTTCGCCTGCATCTCGCGATAGCTCGCCTGCAGGGCGAGCAGGCTGTCGCGCGTCGCCGCGAGCTGCGCGTTGGCGCGAGCCAGCGCGTACCGGTACTGCAGATTGCGCAGCGTATAGAGGATCTGTCCGCGCGTGACGGCCTGGTTCTCCTTCACGTACACCTGCGCGACGATACCGGATACGTCGGCCGAGACACCGACGGTGTTGGCCTCCACATACGCATCGTCGGTCGAGATCGTGCCGCCGCCCAAGGCGTAGGCGATCAGCGCGATGATCAGAGCGAGCGGCAACAGCAGAAACAACACGACACGCAGCCGCCGGCGCATGGCCGATGGTGGCGTGTGCGCCGGTGCAGGTGTCGGGGACGGCGCGTGCGCCACTGGGCCCTGACGCTCGCCGGCCGCGGGCTCGGCCGCCCGCTCGTGTGCCCGGCGGGCGCCCTCTTCCTCGGCAGCTCCCAAGCTCGCCAGCGTGGCAGCCGGTACGGCACCCTGTGCCAGGAGCGCCGCGAACTGCTGCTCGTCGATGACGTTCTTGCAGACCAGCAGGCTGCATCTGATGTGATCGCTGAGATAGGCGCCGCTCGGCCCCGACCACCAGCGCCCGATCGCGGTCTGGCGCCGATGTCCGACCACGACCAGGTCGGCCTTCACCTGCTCGGCGTAGGCGGCGATCTCCCGCGCTGGCTCGCCGATGACGAGCTTGCCCGCAGCCTGGAAGCCGAGCGCGGCCAGGCGCGACATGCCCTCCTGCAGCACACGCTCATAGTCGTCTCGCTGCTGGGCTACGCCGCCGCCGCCGACTCCCTCGCCAAGCTTGGTGCCCGCGGCCTCCCGGATCACCGAAAGCACGAACACCTGGGCGCCAAAGCGTCGCGCCAACAGCGCCCCCTCGCGCAGCGCGGTGCGGCCCTCGATCGTGCCGTCGTAGGCCAGGAGAATTCGCTGGTACACCGTTATGCCTTTCTTGGACTTGCAGGCGTGACGGGCAAGCTCCAGCGGCGCGCTACGAGCCGGGCGCCGCAATGGATGTGCCCCGGCGCTAGGATACCGTCACTTGCCGATGCAGAAGCTACCGAAGATCCGGCCGAGCAGGTCCTCGCTTGTGAACTCTCCGGTGATCTCGTTGAGCGCCTGCTGCGCGCCGCGCAGCTCCTCGGCGACCAGCTCGCCGGCGCGGCTGTCGCGCAGCCGCCGCTCCGCCTCAGTCACCTGCCGCCGGGCGCGGTCGAGCGCATCCAGATGCCGCTGCCGAGCGGAGACCGTTCCGGCGTCCAGCGTCTGATATCCCATGCAGGTCTTCAGGTGCGCACGCAGGGTGCCCAGTCCCTCGCCCGTCAGGGCGGAGAGGGCGATCCGTGGCGGGCCCGTCATGGTATCGGCAACCGGGATGCCGGTCGCGAGGTCGCATTTGTTGAGCACCAGCGTGACGGGCACATCGACCGGCAATCGGCCCTTCTCCTCGCGGTAGGCGACTGCATCGTGATCGGCGGCGGCATCGATGACGAAGAGCACCCGATCCGCGCGCCGCATTTCGGCGTGGGCCCGCCGGATACCCTCTGCTTCGACTACATCCGCATCCTCACGCAGACCCGCCGTGTCCAGGATATGGAGGGGCATGCCATCGATGTCGATCCGCTCACGGACGATGTCGCGAGTCGTCCCCGGAATGGGTGTCACGATGGCCGCGTCATATCCGGCCAGCCGGTTGAGCAGGCTCGACTTGCCCGCATTGGGTCGGCCGGCGATCACGATCGTCATCCCCTCGCGCAGCAGCCTCCCCTGCCGCGCGCTCTGCTCGACCGCCTTGAAGTGATCGTGCACGGTCTGGAAGCGGTCCTCGAGCTCCCGGTCGGCCAGGAAGTCGATCTCCTCCTCGGGGAAGTCGATGGCTGCCTCGACATAAGTCCGCAGGTCGATCACCGCCTCGGTGAGACCGCGCACCATGGCGGAGAACTCCCCCTGGAGCGAGCGCATGGCCGCGCGCGCCGCCTCCCGCGAGCCGGCGTCGATGAGGTCCGCGATCGCCTCCGCCTGCGCGAGGTCCAGCTTGCCGTTGAGGAAGGCCCGCTGGGTGAATTCTCCCGGCAGCGCGCGACGGGCGCCGAGCTCCATGACCCGGGTCACCAGTGCCTCCAGCACCAGGGGTCCACCGTGGCCGTGCAACTCGACGACGTGCTCACCGGTGTAGGAGTGCGGCCCGGGAAAGAACAGCGCGAGGCCGGCATCGATCGGCTCCTGCGCGGCATCGAGGAAGCGGGCGAATCCGGCGCGGCGGGGCAGCGGCAACTCGCCGAGCAGCACGGCGGCGATCTCGGGAACCCGAGGACCCGAGACCCGTACGATCCCGATCCCGCCCCTTCCGGGCGGGGTGGCCGCCGCCACGATGGTATCGGTGCGGCTCATGCCAGTGAGGCTACCGCCGCTCGCGCGCGGGTTGAAGAGCGACTCGTCGCGCGCGGCGTCGACTCTGCCGCAAGCCGCTCAACCGTTCCGCCGATGGAGCAGACGCGTCACGGGCATGAGGCTCTTCACGCCTTCTGGGTCAGGGTACTGACGCCCAATCGGCGGTTGATATTCCACTGCTGCGCGATCGAGAGAATGGTATTCGTGACGTAGTAGAGCACCAGTCCCGCAGGGAAGAACGCGAACATGGCCGACATGGCGATCGGCATGATCATCATGACCTTCGCTTGCGCGGGATCCGGCGAGGTGGGGTTGAGCTTGTACTGCACGAACATGGCGACCGCCATGATGGCCGGCAGGATGAAATAGGGATCGCGCGCCGACAGGTCCTGGATCCAGAAGGCGAACGGCGCCTGGCGCATTTCCGCGCTGTAGAGCAGCACCCAGTAGAAGGCGATGAACACCGGGATCTGCACGACCATGGGCAGGCAGCCCGAGACCGGATTCACCTTCTCGCGCTTGTAGAGCTCCATCATCGTGCGCCCGAGCTTCTCCTTGTCGTCCTTGTAGGTCTCCTGGAGATTCTTGATGCGCGGGCCGAGCGCTTTCATCTTGCCCATGGAGCGGCCGCTCGCCTCGGAGAGCGGATAGAGCGCGAGCTTCAAGAGGAACGTGACCAGGACGATCGCCACGCCCCAATTGCCGGTGATGGCGTGCACCTCGCTCAGCAGCCAGAAGAGCGGACCGGCGATGATGGTCAGATACCGGTAATTGACGACGTACTTCAGGCTCGGATCGATCTTCCCCAGCTGCGCGTGCAGCGTCGGCCCGACGTAGAGCGTCTGATGAATCGTCGCCGTCGCACCGGCCGCGATCGTCTGCTCAGGGCCCACCGCCGTCAGCAGGTACTCGGGTCCCGAAACCTTGGAGCTGAAGCGGTACGGCGCACCCTTCGGCAGCACTACCGCACTGACGAAATCGTCCTGCGTTGCGGCGATCCAGCCGTCGGTCGCCATCTGCGAGAAATGCTGGTACTCCGGCCTGGAAGGATCGAGCGGCTGGTATTTGCTGCCGGTCCAGACCGCGGGGCCGTGGTAGGCGTAGCTGTTGGGATTGAAGTAGCTGCTCTTGGTGCGCGGGTCGTCGCGGTAGATCTGCGCGTACGGCGTCGCCTGCCACGACGCGGCGCCATGGTTCTGGATGGTGTAGTCGAGCCCGATGCCGTACGAGCCTTTGGTGAACACGTACGTCTTCGTGACCGTGACGCCACCGCTGCTCCACGTCAGCGGGACACGCACCTGCTGCGTGCCGTCGATGTCATAGCTCTGCTGCGGCGCGCTGAAGAGCGCGGTGTGGTTCGGGTACCGGGTGTCTCCCGGCCCTGTCAGGCCGCTCTGCAGCAGATACACCGTCTGCGGGCTGGCGTCGTTCTCGAGCTGCACGCGAGCCGCTTTCCCTTTGACCTCCGCGTATTTGAGCAGGCGGGCCTGCTCGAGAGTGCCGCCGAGAGTGCTGATGTCGATGTCATAAACGTCCGTATGGACGTGAATGAGCGGTGCGTTTGCCGGGGCGCCAGGCCTCACGGCAGGAATGCCCGCGGCGGCAGACATCGGCGGCGGAGGGGGCGCTGGCGGCGTTGTAGCCGCCGCAGGGGCACCGGGTTGGGAACCCGACTGCTGCGTCTCGGGAACGCTGTTGGCCAGTGAGCTCGGCTGTTTGGAGGGCGCCGTCTGGCTCGGCGCAGCTAGCGCGGTGGCGGCATGTTGCGGGAAATCGTGTTGCCAGGTTGTGTAGTTGTAGTACAGGAGGAAGGCAACCGCCAGCCAGAGGTAGAAGCGCGGATTGTTATTCATGAGGATGGCGAGAACAGGTCGGGACAGCGCCGGCGGGCACCGGGTCGAATCCGCCGGGGTGCCAGGGGTGGCAGCGCGCAATGCGCCGCACGCCGAGCCAGCCGCCGCGCAGCAGGCCGAAGCGGCCGATGGCCTCGAGGGTGTATTGCGAGCATGAGGGTTGGAATCGGCAGCAGGGGCCGAGGAATGGGCTGATCGTCCACTGATAACAGCGGATCAGGCAGATCACGAGGAGGCGCATCGCTCGATCACCTGCTTCCAGAGGGCCTCCAGGCTTGCATGCAGCTCCGCACCCGGCGCTGCGCGTGCCTTGGGGCGCGCATTCACGACGAGATCGAAGGCCGGCAGGGCATGCTGATGCAGCCGGAATGATTCGCGGATGATGCGGCGGATGCGGTTACGCTCCACGGAGTTGCCGGCAGTACGCACGGCAACTGCCATGCCGAGGCGCGCACCGTGCTTGTCGTTGCTGCTTGCTGTCACCGCGAAGAATCCGTTGCCAAAGCGCCGGCCGCGCGCATACGCGGCGTCGAACTCCGACTTGCGCCGCAGACGCTTGTGCGCCGGGAAAGTGTGCCGGTGCATAGTCTATGAGCTGAAGCGGCCCGCAGGGCCGTTTCAGCGGACCTCCGCCGGCCATTACGCGAGCGTACGGCGCGGGTGGTAGTCTTGGAACTCGGAGCCTCTTTCGGAGCCCTAAGGGATCAGCTTCCGTCGACCCTTCGCACGACGGCGAGCCAGCACCTTACGGCCGTTCTGGGTCGCCATGCGTGCCCGAAACCCGTGCGTGCGCTTGCGGCGCAGCTTGCTAGGCTGATAGGTACGCTTCATAGACTCCTCATGCGAACGGCAATCACTTCAGGTACAAGCCCCCGCCATGCTCGATGCGGGCGCTGGGGTTCCAAAAAGGGGCGGCAAGGCTAAGCCGTTGAGCGCCAAGGTGTCAACACTTTTAGCTTTCACGGAATCTTCAGCCGCGGCGCTCAAGGGTATAGACTCCGCAGCCCTTTCCCCGTCGAAGTGGTCGCGGAGGCAAACCGCGTGGAAGCGTCGCTTTGGGCTCGGTGCAAATGTGCCTTGGAGGCCGAGCTCCCGGAGCAGCAGTTCAATACCTGGGTGCGGCCGCTGCAGGCGCTGGAAGGCGCCGGCGCGCTCAAGCTCCTCGCGCCCAATCGCTTCGCGGTCGAGTGGATCAACGAGAATCTCCTGCCGCGGATCGGGGAGCTGCTGCGCGATGAGAGCACCGGAGACGCGCCCATCGTCACCGTGGAGGTGGGCTCACGCAGCTCGCCCATGCGCGCCGCCGTGGCGCCCGCAGCGCTGCCCGCGGCCAGTGGCCTGCCGCCACAGCGCGCGCGTCGGGCCGAGGGCCTGGTCGTCGGTGCGCGGCTCAATGCGGATTTCAGCTTCGGCACTTTCGTCGAGGGCAAAAGTAACCAGCTCGCCAAGGCCGCTTCCCGGCAGGTGGCGGAGAATCCGGGCCGAGCCTATAACCCGCTGTTCCTCTACGGCGGCGTAGGCCTCGGCAAGACGCACCTCATGCACGCAGTTGCCCACCTGATCAAGGAACGTGACGGCGAAGCGCGGATCGCCTATGTGCACTCCGAGCGGTTCGTAGGCGACATGGTGCGTGCGCTGCAGCACAACTCCATGAACGAGTTCAAGACCGCGTACCGCTCGCTGGACGCGCTGCTCATCGACGACATCCAGTTCTTCGCGGGCAAGGAGCGCTCGCAGGAAGAGTTCTTCCATACCTTCAACGAGCTGCTCGAGGGCCAGCATCAGGTCATCCTGAGCTGCGACCGCTATCCGAAGGAGGTCGAAGGGCTGGAAGAGCGCCTGAAATCCCGTTTCGGCTGGGGGTTGACGGTAGCCATCGAGCCGCCGGAGCTCGAGACCTGCGTGGCCATCCTCATGACCAAGGCGCAGCACGCCAGTGTCCTCCTGCCCGAGGAGGTCGCGTTCTTCATCGCCAAGCGGATCCGTTCCAACGTGCGCGAGCTGGAAGGCGCTTTGCGGCGGGTGATAGCCAACTCCCGCTTCACCGGCCACCCGATCACGCTGGACTTTACCCGCGAAGCGCTCAAGGATCTGCTTTCCCTGCAGGCGAAGCTGGTCACCATCGAGAACATTCAGAAGACCGTGGCCGACTACTACAAAGTTCGGATGGCGGATCTTCTCTCAAAGCGCCGCAGCCGCTCGGTCGCCCGGCCGCGGCAAGTCGCCATGGCGCTCGCGAAGGAGCTCACCAGCCACAGCCTGCCGGAGATCGGCGATGCCTTCGGCGGCCGCGACCACACGACGGTGCTGCATGCCTGCAAGCGCATCAAGGAGCTGCGCACTTCCGAGGTGCGCATGAGCGAGGACTACTCGAACCTGTTGAGAACCCTGACGGGTTGATGGGGGCAGGCCTGTGGATTTTCTGTGGACGCAGGAGGGGATAAGGTTACACACAGGGCGCCCACAGCCCGCACGCAGGTCGTACAGCAGAGCTTCGCGTCCGTGGACGGGTCAAGCTGTTGATCCTGCGGGCAGAAAAATGTTACTCCCACTATCCCCAGGCCTAATCACTACTACAATCTGAATTCTAAGATTCTCAAGAAAGATTAGATTTATGAAGCTGACAGCGACGCGCGAGGATCTTCTCGCTCCCTTGCAAAGCGTGATCGGTGTAGTCGAGCGGCGGCAGACGATGCCGGTACTCGCGAACGTGCTGCTGTCGGCGCGTGATAGCCGCCTGGCGGTCACCGGGACGGATCTCGAGGTCGAGCTGGTGGCCGCCACCAAGGTGGGATTGGAGCAGCCGGGCGACATCACGGTTCCGGGCCGCAAGCTGCTCGACATTCTGCGTGCCCTGCCGGAAGGCGTGAGTGTCACGCTGAGCACGGAAGGCGAGCGTATGAGCGTGCGTGCGGGGCGCAGCCGCTTCACGCTGTCGACTCTGCCGGCCGCGGAATTTCCCGTCGTCGAGGAGATCAACGCCAGCCAGACGCTCTCCTTGCCGCAAGGGGAGTTCCGGCGGCTCATCGACAAGACGCATTTCTCCATGGCGCAGCAGGACGTGCGCTACTACCTCAATGGGCTCCTCCTGGAGACCCAGGAGACCATGCTGCGGGCCGTCGCGACGGATGGGCATCGCCTGGCGCTCTGCGAGATGGCGCTCTCCTCGCCGGGCAAGACCGGACAGGTCATCCTGCCGCGTAAAGGTGTGCTGGAGCTGCAGCGGATTCTGGGCACCGAAGGCGAGGTGGAGCTGGCGATTGGCAGCAATCACGTTCGCGCCCAGATCGGCGACATTCGCTTCACTTCAAAGCTGATCGACGGTAGATTCCCGGAGTACGGACGGGTCATTCCGAGCAGCCCGGCGAAGCTGGTGCAGGCGGATCGCGAGCTTTTGCGGCATGCGCTGCAGCGGACGGCGATTCTCTCCAACGAGAAATATCGCGGGATCCGGCTGGCGGTGAAGACCGATCTGCTGATCATCCAGGCGCACAATCCGGAGCAGGAGGAGGCGGAGGATCAGGTGGAGGTGGTCTATGCGGGAGATGAAGTAGAGATCGGATTCAATGTGAACTACTTGCTGGATGCTTTGAGCGCGATCGAGAGCGATAAGGTGGAGATCGGGCTCACTGATTCCAACAGCAGCTGTCTCATCCATGCGCCTGGGTTGACGCAAACGCGGTACGTGGTCATGCCCATGCGGCTTTGACCGTTTCGGCTGAAGAACGGAAAATTGGCCCAGGACGGGCCCGAGCAATCCGGTTGCGCGGGCTGACCGCCCGCTCACTGATCCATGGAGGCTCCCTTCCAGCGTTCTGCGTCCAGAGGCCCCCGCAAATTATTGCGCACCTCACCCCCCGAACATTCACAGCGACGGTGATCCGCTTCGGGCTGGGAGAATTCGGTTGAGCGAAGCGGTCATTTCTTCTGCTCGGAGCGGCGGAGCCCATTTCTTCAATCACGCGGCGGGGCCTCGCTTGTAAAGGGACCTGGCGGGGGCCTGTGGGGTCAGGGATGACGGAACGGAGCCTCCAGGGATCAGTGAGCGGACGGTCAGCCCGCGCAACGGGATTCACGGCGTCCCCCGGCAGGTCCCTTTACAAGTGAGACCCCGGCCTCCGAGTGTCACAATAGCTCAATGATTCTCAGCGAGCTCACCGTTCGCGACCTCCGCTGCATCGAGCAGGTAGAGCTCTCCCTGCATCCCGGACGAAATCTCATCTGGGGTGGTAATGGGTCCGGCAAGACCTCCCTGCTCGAGGGGATCTTCCTGCTGGGCCGAGGGCGATCATTCCGGACGCGAAATTCAGAGCGGCTCATTCGGCACGGCCAGGATCGCCTGGTGGCGTTTGGCAGAACGGAAGGCTCGAGCTTGGATTCCGCCGGATTGGTGCACGCCGTGGGAGTGGAGGTTCATCGGAGGGACGGTACACGCGCGCGGGTCGATGCCGCGGCTGTCAACTCGCTCGCCGACCTCTCGCGCGTTTTCCCTGTGCAGGTTATTGATCCGGAGATTCACAAGCTCATCGAGGAGGGTGGAAGGAGAAGAAGGCGCTGGCTCGATTGGTCAGTGTTCCACGTGGAACCTCAGTTCGCGGACTGGTGGGTTCGGTACGGGCGAGCGGTTCGCCAGAGGAACGCGGCACTCAGGGAGCGCGGCGGACGCACCAAGCCTTGGGACGTGGAAGTGGCGGCACTAGGGGAGAAGATCTCGCAAGCCCGCCGGCATGTGGTGGAGCAGATGCAGCCTTACTGGCGGGAAATGATCGGCGGGCTGGACTGCCCGGCTTCGGAGCTGCAGTACTCTCGGGGATGGGGCGCGCAGCATTCGCTGGCGGAGGCGCTCGAGGCCTCGCGGCCGCGGGATGAGCTCCGGGGACTGACGCATGCGGGGCCGCATCGGGCGGACGTCCTGCTTCGGGTGGAGGGAAGGCCCGCGCGAGAGGTGCTCTCGCGAGGGCAGCAGAAGCTCGTGGCGGTTGCGTTGACGCTGGCGCAATTGCGGCTGTTGAAGGCGGCATCCGGGACTACGCCGACGCTGCTTTTGGACGATCCTGCGGCCGAGCTGGATTCAGCCCGCTTGGGGCATTTTGTCCGCCAGATCGCGCCACTTGGATGCCAGTTGATCATCACGTCCTTGCAGCCAGAAACGCCGGCTTTCGGTGCGCCGGATAGAGTGTTTCACGTGGAACAGGGGAGGGTGGGCCGGTATAATGTCCCATCTTGAGACCGGACTGTTTCATGGCTGCCGAAGACGTCTACGATTCCAGTAAAATCAAAGTTTTAAAGGGCCTCGACGCGGTGCGCAAGCGCCCGGGGATGTACATCGGTGACACGGATGACGGCACCGGTTTACACCACATGGTTTTCGAGGTCGTCGACAACTCGATTGATGAGGCGCTGGCCGGGCACTGCGACAATATCGTAGTGACCATCCATGCCGACGAATCGGTGACGGTCTCCGACAATGGCCGCGGTATGCCCGTAGATATGCACCAGGAGGAGGGGCGATCCGCGGCGGAAGTCATCATGACCGTCCTGCATGCCGGCGGAAAGTTCGACGACAGCTCCTACAAGGTCTCGGGCGGGCTTCACGGGGTCGGTGTGTCCGTCGTGAATGCGCTATCGGACTATCTGCTTCTCACCGTTTACCGCGACGGGAAGGTGCATCGCCAGGAATATCACCTTGGCGATCCCGCCGCGCCGCTCGCCGTGGTGGGGGACACGCCCGAGCGTGGCACGGTCGTTCGCTTCAGGCCCAGCTCGCAGATCTTCACGAACATCCAGTTCAATTACGACATTCTGGCGAAACGACTGCGGGAGCTGTCCTTTCTCAATTCGGGTGTCCGCATCGAGCTCGTGGACGAGCGCGAGAACAAGTCCGATGTCTTCCAGCACGACGGCGGCCTCAAGGCCTTCGTGAAGTACCTCAACCGCACCCGCACGCCCATTCACGACGCGGTTTTCTGGTTCAAGACCCAGGACGGACCGGTATCGGTCGAAGTTGCCATGCAGTGGAATGACTCCTACCAGGAGAGCATGTTCTGCTATACCAACAACATTCCGCAGAAGGACGGCGGCACGCACCTCGCGGGTTTCCGGAGCGCGCTCACGCGCACGCTCAACGATTACATCGAGAAGGAGTTGTCCGCAAAGAAGGACAAGTTGCCGACCACCGGCGATGACTCCCGCGAGGGGCTCACCGCGATTCTGTCGGTGAAGCTACCGGATCCGAAGTTCTCCTCACAGACCAAGGACAAACTGGTCTCCTCCGAGGTCAAGGGTGTCGTGGAGGCGGCGGTTGCCGGCAAGCTGCAGGAGTTCCTGCTCGAGCACCCGCAGGAAGCCAAGGGCATCGTCGCGAAAATCATCGAGGCTGCGCGCGCCCGCGAGGCCGCGCGTCGCGCGCGTGAGATGACGCGTCGCAAGGGTGCGTTGGATGTAGCGGGTCTGCCCGGCAAGCTCGCCGACTGCCAGGAGAAGGATCCGGCGCTGTCCGAGATATTCATCGTCGAGGGCGACTCCGCCGGCGGCTCCGCCAAGCAGGGCCGCGATCGCCGAACACAGGCGATTCTGCCGCTCAAAGGCAAGATCCTGAACGTGGAGAAGGCACGCTTCGACAAAATGTTGTCATCGGTGGAAGTCGGCACGCTGATCACGGCGTTGGGATGCGGCATCGGCAAGGACGACTTCGATATCACCAAGCTGCGTTACCACCGCGTGGTCCTCTTGACCGACGCGGACGTCGACGGCAGCCACATACGAACGCTGCTTCTAACGTTCTTCTACCGTCAGCTCCCAGACCTCATTGCACACGGGCACATCTACATCGCGCAGCCGCCGCTCTTCAAGGTGAAGCGCGGCAAGCAGGAGTTGTATGTCAGGGACGAGCCGGAGCTCGATGCCGCCCTGCTCAACACCGCCATCGAGAGTGCCACGCTGCACGTCAACGCCTCGGCACCGCCGTTGCAAGGTCCGGGTCTGGAGGCCCTGTCGCGCAAGTACATGGAGGTCCAGGCCATCATCAAGCGCTGGTCGCGCCGCTACGATGACCGGCTGCTCGAGCAGTTGATCTACATGCCAGAGGTCAAGCCTGCCGACTTCGACCGGCTCGACTGGCTGCGCAGCTGGACTCAGGACCTCGATCAGCGCCTCAACTCCCTCGACGACGCCACGCGCGCCTTCCGTGTGGAGCTGCACGGTGCCTCGGGCGAGCATGCGGCGCGCATCATGATCCACAAGACGGAGCATGGCACCGCGAGTCACAAGTATCTGCCGCGCGAGTTCTTCGACTCAGCGGAGTACCAGCGGATCGCCGATCTCGCCCGCACTCTCGCGGGCCTGATTGGTGAAGGCGCCTTCGTCAGCCGCGCGGACGATCGCCAGGACGTCGGCTCCTTCAAGGAAGCCATGAAGTGGCTTTTCGACCAGGCGCGCAAGGGTCAGACGATCCAGCGCTATAAAGGCCTGGGTGAGATGAACCCGGAGCAGCTCTGGGAGACCACCATCAATCCCCAGACTCGCCGCCTGCTGCAGGTGAGGATCGAGGACGCCGTCGCGGCGGACGACATCTTCACCACTCTGATGGGCGATCAGGTCGAGCCGCGGCGTGAGTTCATCGAGAAGAACGCGCTATCCGTGACAAACCTTGACGTCTGAGCGTGTGCGCTCCGTGGACCAAGATTGGTCCACTGTTGCGCTAATCAGGCGTAAAAACCGCGTGATTGCACTCATATAGAGCCGATAGCTCGATAAACCAGATCGAGCGGTCTCGCGGAACCGGAGCGCTTCCCCAAGTGCGCCCACGGTGGCACCGAGCTCGATGCCCCGTGGGAGCTCACATGGGCGGCATCACTCGAGTTTCTTCAGCTCCGCACGCACCATCGGCCCCGGCAGCGGCAGGTAGCGGCCTTCGCGCTCGATGCAGGCCTGGCCTTCCTGGCTGAGGATGAAGCGCACGAACTCATCGATCCGCGGGTCGACCGGCCGTCCCGCGTCGCGGTTGAAGAAGAAGAACACGTGGTGGACGAGTGGATACGTGTTGTCACGCACCGTCTCCAGCGTGCGTGGAACGTAGGGACCGCCGCTGCGGGGCTGAATGGCGAGCACCCTCATGCCGGGCGACAAGGTGAGAGGCGAGGCATAGCACATCGCGTAGGGATCCTGCTCGACCGCTTGCCGGACCTGCTCGCTCCAGCTGTAGACCCTGCCGCCCGTCGTGAGGTAATTCGTGTAGGTCTTCAAGCCTTCGACGAACTGCAGGCTCCCGCCCAGGACCTCGTCGGAGAACTGATACATCGCGCCGGACAGGAGGTTCTGCCCGCAGACGTCGATCCGCTTATTGGCCCATTGGCCGGTCAGGCCGAGCTGGCCCCAGGTACGGATGTTCTCCTCGGGGCCGCGCGAGTAAGGGTACTCGGTGTGCCACACCGCGCCCTCGTAGCCGCCGTTGCGGGCGGTGCCGAAGACGCCGTCCAGTTGCTTGATGCTGATCCGGGTCAGCGGATTCGATTTGTTGACGACGATGATTCCAGCCGGAGCCCAACCGTAGACGTCATAGGACCCCGTGGCCACCGTGATCGCGGTGACGGGGTGATGGAACACCTGCTCGAAGTCGAGGCGGTCGGTCAGCGTCGCCTTGTAGTTGACCCCGATGTCGGCGACGCCGGTCGCGAGCGCTGGGACTCCGACTGCGCCGGTGGGCAGGTGGTACTCGATCTTCAGGCCCGGCTGATATTTCCTGAAGGCGTCGGCCCAGTATTGCCCGAGCGGACCGTCCTGGAGGTAGCTGAGTCCCCAGACACGCAGGGTGCCGGAAAGCTGGCGTTTCGGCACATAGTGCGGCAGGTCGCTCAAGTCCCAGTGCTTCTTGTAGCCGCCGATAGAGCCGTGGTGCTGGCGGAACGCACTGACGTTTCCCGTCCAGATGCTGCGTCCGATGTTGGGCGGCGCCGCGGGCGAGGTGACGGGATGCGTGTCGGCAAAAGCGGCAGCGCCGCAGCCGAGCGCAGCGGTCACGAGAATCGATGGGCAGAGACGAAGCGACGGAACTCTCATTGCAGTTTCCTTCTTTGGGCTACGAGGATTTCCCTCGGGAGGGGCAGGTGGCGGCTGTGCCGCGCGAGGATTTCCTGGCCCTGTCGGCTCAGGACGAACAGCAGGAATTCCCGGAGAGCCGGAGCGAGCGCGTGGCCGGGCACCCGATTGACGTACATGAAGATCTCTCGCGAGAGCGGGTAGTCGTGACTGCCGCAATTCGCCGCGTTCGGCGCGAAGTAGCGGCCGTCGCCTTTCCCCAGGGAGATCGCCTTGAGACCGGGCACGCTTGCCGCCTGGCCGAGGCCGCTCCAGCCGATCCCGTACTTGTCGTGCGCCAGAGCCACGAGCATGTCATGGCTGCCGGCGAGCGTTCCCGGAGCAACCATCTTCGTGCCGGTCTCGACATACTCGCGGTAGCCCGGATTCCACTTGTCGCCGCCGTCGAAGACACGCAGCTCGAAGAAGTGCCGCATCCCCGTGTCCGCATAACCGTACGTCCGGATTGATTTGTCTTTCCATGCCCCGGTGAGGCCGAGCTGGCCCCAAGTGCGGATATTCGCCCCGGGCCCCCGCGCGGCGCTGGGCGTGAACACGATGCTGTTCATCTCGTAGCCACCGGTACGCTCGGCACCGAAAATGCCATCGAGCTGCCGCAGCGTGAGGCGGGTAAGGGGGTTGTCCGCGCTCACGAAAACGACGGGCGACCAGCTGCTGCCGCGGGCGGCCTTCCAGGCGCCCGTGCCGACGATGATGGGCGTCACGGGATGGCCGTATTTCTCGTCGAATCCCAGCACTTCATCGAGGGACGGCTCGCGCCCGGCCGGTGCGACATCGGCAGTGCCGCTGATCATGGCGGACAGGGCCACATCACTGCTCGGCAGGTCGTTCGAGAACGAGACCTCCGGCTGGAATTTGCGAAAAGCCTCCTCCCACATCGCGACCACCCCGGAGAAGTCGGTGCCGATCAGCCGAAGCGTGCCGCTGACAGGCGCGTGCGGTTGATACGCGGGCAGCGCGCCGAGGTCACCGTGTGCCGCGGCCGAGCCGAGCGCCGGGAGCGCGAGCAGCACCGCGGACAGGAACAGATTTGCGCCACCGCGGGCGCGCCGCATGGCCGCAACTCTCCGGGCACGAACTCTCGGCCGCACTCTGCAGACTCTCGAGGCTCTCATCACTCCCCCTGCGCTCCGACACGCTTGCCAAGCCCAATCTACTAGATTACTATTCATATAGAGGACTATATATCAATATAACTCAGCCGCCGCGCGAGTTTCAACGATCCATGCGCAACTTCAAGCAGAACCCGAAGCACGATGCACGGCTGCCCGTGTATCAGCGGATCCGCGATGACCTCGCGGAGAAGATCGCCGCACGACAATGGCTGCACGGGCAGGCGATACCCACGGAAGCGGAGCTGACCGTGGCGTACGGCGCGTCCGCCGGCACCGTGCGCAAGGCAATCGATCTGCTGGTGGCCGACGGCTTGCTGGATCGCATGCAGGGCAAGGGCACCTTCGTGCGTCGGCCGAGCTTCGACTCCTCTCTCTTTCGCTTCTTCCGCTTCGAAGGCGCCTCGGGCGAGCGGCTGATCCCGGAGAGCCGGATCCTGACGCGAAGCGTCGAGGCCGCGCCTCCCGAGGTAGCCAAGTCATTGCGGCTGTCGCCGGGTGCCCCGGTGATCAAGATGTCGCGCATCCGCCTGATGGATCACGAGCCTTTTCTGGCGGAGGAGATCTGGCTCTCCAAGGAACGGTTTGCGGCGCTCCTGCGGCTCGATCCGAGCGACTTCGGCGACCTGCTCTACCCGATCTACGAGGAGCGCTGCGGCCAGGTGGTTGCCTCCGCGGAGGAAACCATGACCGCCGAGCCCGTCGCCGCGGCCTATGCGCAGCTCCTGCGAATCAAAAAGGGAACGCCCGTCGTCGTCATCGACCGGGTGGCTTTCAGCTTCGATCACTTCCCGCTCGAGTTGCGACGTACCCGCGGCCGCGCGGACAAATTTCGCTACCGCGTGGAAATTCGCTAACAGCCATCGCCGGTGCCTCCGGAGGCGTGAGGCGGGGTAACGCGGCAAAGCCGCGCGCGCGCCAGCCGCCCCGGAAAATTCTCGAGCGCCAGATCGCGGGTCAGCTCCATTGGGGGGGTAATGAACGCTCAGAAACAGGTTTCCCGATTGCTCGCCATCTGCCTCGGAACCGCGAGCGGTGCGCTCGCAGCCACCGCGTGGGGACAAAGTGCCGCCACGCCGGCGCCTACCGCCGCCCCGGCGGCTACAACCGCCGGGCAGCCGACACAATCTGCCGGGCAGCCGACCCAACCTGGCGAATCCGCAGGCGAGTCGCAGCGGCTCCAGGAAGTCGTGGTCAGCGCGGTCATCGGAACCTACCACGAGCAGGTTTCATCCATGGCCAGCAAAATCCCGACGGACGTAAGGGACCTGCCCTCCTCCCTCACGATCATGAATGCCAGCGCCATTCGCGATCGCAATGTGGTAGCGCTGACGGACGTGCTCCCGTACGTGGTGGGCATCTCGCAGTCGCAGAGCAACATCAACGGCTTCTCGTTCCGCGGCTTTCCGAATACCGGTAGCTATACGCAGAACATCGAGTTCGACGGCTTGATGGGCGCCACCCTCAAAAAGGCCGCGAGCACCGCGGCCAATGTGGAGAGCCTCGAATTCCTCAAGGGTCCAAACAGCGTCCTTTACGGCCAGATGAATCCGGGCGGCATGCTCAACATCGTCACGAAGAGCCCCTTGACGACCGCTCACTACAGCGCTCGCGCGTCCCTGGGCGTCTACGCGGGCGCATTCAATTCGGGCCCCGCCACGACCCAGGACGTCTCGCTCGATGCGACCGGTCCCGTGTTCGGCAATCACCAGCTGCTGTACCGGATGATCGTCGACGGCGCCAAGCAACCGAGCTGGCGGCGCGGCGGCCAGGATCACAGCCTGTCGATCTATCCATCCCTCACCTACAGATGGAGCGACATCACGTCCCTGACGGTCAAGGTCGAAGACGCTCAGGATCGACGCAATTTTGACGATGGCCTGCTCCCGATCTTCAACGGCTCGACTCCAGTCATCGTGCCGGTCGGCGGCGTGGCCACACCGACGCTGGCCTACGGCCCGACAGCGACCTGGTATACCGCACCCTACGACACGCTCTACAACAACACGAACAATTGGATGCGCGATTACGGATCCGCCGTTTCGACGTTCTTCACCACCGAATTCGACGACTGGACCCTGCGCCTTCAGTCACGGACGGTATGGCATGAAGATGAATCCCTGGGCTTCACTCTCAACGATCTCTATACGACGCCCGATGACTATGCGGTTCCGACCTCGCTCATACGGCGCACGTACCTTCATACCAAGAACGGCCACCGCTACAACTATGCCGATGGGAACATATACCGCAGCTTTGGCGGCGATAGTTTCATGAACACGATTCTGCTCGGCATCGGCGGAGGCGGTGAAGGCTTCTTCAATCACCGCTTCGCAAAGGGGCCCGACGCAACCGCGGCCCAGGCCATTGCGCTCGTCGACCCGATGATCGATCAGAATCAGTATGTATATCCGGCCGACGGCAAGAAGGCGAGCAACCAGGTGACGTATCAGACCGCGCTCGGCGAATATATCTCCGATACGATCAAGATAGGCGACAGGTTCGACGTCTCTCTCGGCGTCCGGCATGACCTGCAGAAGACGCACGGCATCGACCTACTTCGGCCCGCGACGACCCGCTTCGCCAACGAGCTGGATCACTTCACCAAGCAGGCCGGCATCGTGTGGCACATCGATCGGCTCCTCTCCGCGTACGCGAGCTACAGCGAATCGCTCAAGCCCCATACCGACATCGCCTATGACAGGGCCGGCAACACCAATTTTCCCCCGGAAGGCGGCGTACAGTACGAAGAGGGCCTGAAATTCGAGACGGCCGGCAGAAATCTCAATTTGACTGTCGCTCACTATCAGATCAATCGAACCAACGTCCTGGTGCCCACCGGAACGAGCTTTCTCGTGCCCACCGGTGCCGCCGCCGCCGGCCAACCCATCTTTCGGCTGGACGGCAAGCAGATCAGCCGGGGCATCGAGACGGAGCTGCAGTGGCAGCCGCGCCCGAACTGGCAGATCCAGGCCGGCTACGCCTACGACAAGGCGGTCATCGCGCGGTCCGTCACCAACCCGTTCACGGTGGGCATGGATCTGGCCAATGCGCCCCGCAATTCCGGCAACTTCTGGACCCGCTACAACGTGCCCAGGGGCATCTTCTCCGGATTGGGCTTCGGCATGGGCGTCATATACGAGGGCGCGGCGTGGGCCGGCGATCCGACGACCGACGAGTACTTCCTGACTCCCGGGTGGACGCGCGTCGATGGCTCGGTCTACTTCAAGATCGGCCGGAACTACGATGCCGCGCTCAACATACGCAACCTCTTGGACAGGCGGTTCATAGCTTACGCGCCGCCGGGCACGCTGACCCCCGGGGACGAGCGCACGGTGACCCTGTCATTGCGCGCAAGCTTTTGAGTGGGCGCGAGCCTGGCGGCGCGCGGCGCGTCGAGCCTGCCGCCGACCGGTCGAGTTGGGCAGTGGAAGCATCTGGAGTCGAGTAATGTTTGACTGGTACAGGCAGGCATCGGGGCCGGAGCGGCGCACCTTCCATGCGTGCTTCGCGGGCTGGGCGGTGGATGCTCTCGACGCGCAGTTGCTGAGCGTGGTCATTCCGGCGCTCATGGCCGCCTTCGCCTTCGACAAGAGCGAAGCCGGACTCCTCAGCGCGGTCTCATTGGTGGCATCGGGCGTCGGCGGCTGCGTAGCCGGAATTCTCTCGGACCGAATCGGCCGGGTTCGGACGCTGCAATTGACCATCATCTGGCTCTGCGCCTTTTCGCTATTGAGCAGCGCCGCACTCAGCGTCAATCAGCTGATCGTGGTGAAAGCGTTGCAGGGGCTTGGGTTCGGAGGCGAGTGGGCGGCGGGTGCGGTATTGCTGGCGGAGGCAATTCGTCCGCAGCACCGCGGGAAGGCGATCGGCCTCACACAGAGCGCCTGGGCGTTGGGCTGGGGCGCGGCGGTCCTCCTCTACACCGCGCTCTTCTCCCGGTTGCCGCCGGCCATGGCATGGCGCGCGGCGTTCTTCGTCGGCGCGGTCCCGGGGCTGTTCGTGCTCCATATGCTCCGGACGGTGGACGAGCCCGAGGCCGCGGTGGCGGCAAGGGGAAGCCCATGGGCGGCTCCGCAACGGCTCTTCGCCCTGTTCTCGCCGCCAACGCTGCGCGTCACGTCATTGGGTGCGTTGCTCGGTGTCGGTGCGCACGGCGGATACTACGCTCTCATGACCTGGCTGCCGACATATCTGCGGGTGGAGCGGCATCTCTCGGTGCTGAACACCGGCGGGTATCTGGCCGTCATCATTGGCGCCTTCTGGTGTGGCTGCGCCGTGAGCGCATATCTCTCGGACCGCATCGGCCGCCGTGCCAATATCGCGCTGTTTGCGGGCTGCTGCGCAGTGACCGTGTCAGCGTACCTGTTCGTCCCGCTGAGCGATCTGCAGATGCTCGCGTTGGAATTTCCGTTGGGCTTCTTCGCGGCGGGTATTCCCGCGACGCTCGGCGCGCTGTTTGCAGAGTTGTATCCTGCCGAAATCCGCGGCGCGGGCGTCGGACTGTGCTATAACCTGGGCCGGATCGTCTCCGCGGCATTTCCCTTTCTCGTCGGCTACATGAGCGATTCGATGCCCCTGGGCGCGGCAATGGGCATCGCCGCCGTCAGCGCCTATGGCCTGGTGGTCGCGGCCGTCCTCGCGCTGCCGGAGACCCGGGGCGTGCGCATGGACGGGCAAGGCCCGGCCGCGATCGCTGCGAAGCAACCCCCAAGCAGCCGGATACCCCCCACGCCTCCCGCTTCCCCCGCTCTTCGCTCCGTCGACACGGGAATCCTCCATCAAGCGTGGGAGCGCGTATGAATCGCCGCGACTTCAACCGGGCAATCCTCGTGCTTGGCGCGCTCGGCACCTTCACGACACGCTCTTCCGCCCGCCTCAAGGACTCGGTAACCGCCGTGGATACGCACGCACACATCTTTGCCCGCAGCCTGAAGCTTGCCGAGAAGCGGCGCTACGCTCCGGACTACGATGCCACCCCCGATGAGTATCTGCGGCTGCTCGACAGCCATGGAATCTCCAATGGTGTGTTGATCCAACCGAGCTTTCTCGGCACCGACAACAGCTATTTGACGGCGGCACTGCGGCGGTTTCCCGCCCGGCTGCGAGGCATAGCGGTGGTGGAGACCGCCGCTGGCGCGCGGAAGCTCGCAACGCTGGCCGCAGCAGGCGTCGTCGGCATTCGTTTGAACATGGTGGAATCCCCGCCGCCCGACCTCCGGTCCCCTGTCTGGCGGACGTTGCTTCGCAGGATCGCCAGGCTGAAATGGCAGGTGGAAGTCCACAAGGAGGCGCGGGACCTGCCTGCGATGATCCCGGCGCTGCTGGATGCCGGCGTGAACGTGGTGGTCGACCACTTCGGGCGCCCCGATCCCAGGCTCGGCGTCGAGGACCCTGGGTTCAAGTATCTATTGTCGACGGGGAAGTCGCGCCAGGTATGGGTAAAGCTCTCCGGCGCATATCGTAACGGCGGCAGCGGCGTCGGCGACAGGATCGCCCGCGAAGCCATACCGCTGTTGCGCCATGCGTTCGGTCCCAGCCGCCTGTTGTGGGGCAGCGATTGGCCGCATCCGGAGTTCGAGAAGGAGATCAGCCGGGGAACGCTTTGCAAGCGAGAGTTCGATAGCTGGATCGGCGATCCTGCGGAGCGGCACACGATATTGGTGGATACGCCGGTCGGGCTGTTCCGCTTTTGAGTGCGTGGGCGCAGATCCGATCCGGGAATTTACAACTGGCCAGTCAGTGCCATTAGCCTCGAGGATGTCATGAGCCGAATAGCGTTCGCCTTGCGATTGAGCGCGATACTCGCCGTTTTCGGTCTGCTGCCGGCGCTGCGCGCGCAGGCAGCCGACTCCCTGCCCGCGTACGAGCCTCAGCCAGTGGCGCCCGGCGTCATCAAGGTCTACGGCAGCGACATGAGCGGGATGGTCGCCGAATGGGAGAAAGGATTCAGCCGCCTGCAGCCCGGGGTGCGGTTCGAGAACCGCTTTCCCAGCAGCGACGGCTGGTCGGCCGGCATGGAGGCCTCGGGAGCCGATATCGGCGCGAGCGGCCGCGAGCCCATGCTGACCGAATATCTCTCTTTCAACGAGACCTTCGGTTACGATCCCACCGAGGTCGCCGTGGCGACCGGCGCCTATGACAAGAAGGGCAAGACATGGGCGCTCATCATCTACGTCAACAAGGACAATCCGCTGACGCAGCTCACGATGAGCCAGCTGGACGGCATTTTTGGATCCGAGCGCACCGGCGGGTACAACGGGTTCAAATGGATGCCGCAGTACGGGCGCGGAGCCGACGAGAACATCCGAGCCTGGGGTGGGCTCGGGCTGAGCGGCAAGTGGGCGAGCCAGCCGATCCACACCTATGGATATGCCTTCACGGGCATGACCAACTTCTTCGAATTGAAGGTATTCCACGGCGGCGACAAGTGGAACCCGAATTATCGCGAGTATGTCGAGTACGACACCAAGATGGTTTCCAGCGGCCCGGTCGGCGAAACAGGCTCGATCAAGTACATGCTCACTCACGAGCTCGCCAAGGATCCATACGGGATCGCGTGGACCGGCATTCCTCACGCCGCCGACGTGCCCCAGGTGAAACCCATCGCGATCGCCGCCAAGGCGGGCGGGCCCTATGTGTTTCCGACCCGGGAAACCGTTCAGAACCGGACCTATCCATTGACCCGCAGCGTCTTCTTCTTCCTGAACCGTGCGCCCGGCCAGCCGGTCAAGCCGCAAGTAAGGGAGTTCATGCGCTATGTCCTGAGCCGCCAGGGGCAGGCCGACGTGGCGCGGCTCGGAGTCTATCTCCCGCTGCCCGCGGCGTTCGCGCAGGAGCAGCGCCGGAAAGTCGAATGAAAATACAGGAAATTCGTATTCAGGCGGCAAGGCAGAACATGAGTGTTTCGCGCTTTGTCGCGGAGACTCTGCGGACCCACGCGCGAAGAGCTGCATGAGCGGGACACTCAGCTTCAGGCATGTTCCGTACTATTGACCGAAGACCTGCAGGACGGCTGCACGTATGGCACCGCGACCGCCTCCCGGGCTGACCGCAATCCAGCGAAACGCCCCGCTCCCTGGGCGTTCCCGCGGCTATCTTCCCGGATCGAAGAAGAGCAGCTTCAGCGAGCCGCCGACGAACGGCGAGGGTCCGCCGCGCTTTCCCGCCAGGCGGGCCGCCCGGGCCGCGGCCATGGCTTTGGCAGTCGTGTCCGCTGCCGCCAGGAAGAGCCGGCCGCTGGTCGGATCGACGCTCATCGTGCGCGCGGACAGAGCGGTCTTGACCGTCCCGGCCGGCACGAAGGTATTGGCGTCGACCTCGCGAATGATCGACAGCGTGCCATCCATGCCGTTGGAGCTGAAGATCAGCTGCCGCGTCGGGTCGAACGCCGCGCCGTCCGTACCGCGTCCAATCGGCAGCGTCGCCACGGTCGCGCCGGTATCGGCATTGACGACGACCAGATGCTCATTCTCGCAGCTCGAGAAAAGCCGGTGTGTCGCGGTATCCACTGCCAGTCCGTGTGGCGCCTCGCACTGCGGGATCGGCCACGTGGCATCGACCTGGTTCGTCGCCGTGTCCACGCGGTAAATCTCCCGCTTCTCGACGCCGTTCACGTACACCTTGCCGTTGTCGCCGGCAACTATGTACTCCAGCTTGCTGCCCACGTGCACGGTTGCCACTACGCGGTCCGTCTTCGGGTCGATCACCGTGAGCAGGCCCGGATCGCCGTCGACCACGAAGACATGTCCGCTCGTGGGGTCGATGGTCACCGCGTCGGAGTCCGGTGCCGCCTCGAGGTGCTTCACCACCTTCAGCGTCTTCAGACTGAAGGCCACGCCTTCTCCCGCCTCGCCATCATCCGTGTAGCCGAGGCCGGCCGCATGCGAGATCGCGATGCCGTGAGTGCCGCCCGGCATGCCCTCGACCTGGCCGATGATCCTGCCGTTGCGCCCATCCACGACGGTCAAATGATCGCCGTGAGCCACGTATACCCGGTGCGATGGACTGTCATAGACGACGTAGTCCCAATGCTCGGGAGCGCCAAGCGCTACGGCGCGCGTGCGGTGGTAATCAGCAGAGCTGGCGTGCCGCGCGAATGCGCTAGGCGGCAACCCGAACACAACAGCCGCAGCAGCCACCAGCAGCAGATATCGTCGCGACATACGCTCTCCAGTCGGTCAGGGCGAGCCGGAAAACACCCACCATAGCATCCGCCTGCTTTGCCGTCACGAGCGCCAGCCGCTAGACTGGATCGCCTCGCCGCAGACGGCCAGCATCGCAATGCCAGAATCCGCGAGCCCACCGTCCCGTGGGGATGCAATCGACCTCGACCGCTATCTCGCCCGCATCGGCTACATCGGCACGCCGCGAGCGGACCTCGCCACCCTGCGGGCCCTGACGGAACTGCATCCCGCCGCGATTCCCTTCGAAGGCGTCGACGTTCTGCTGGGGCGGCCCATCGACATCAGTCCGGAGGCCATCCAGGCGAAACTGGTCGATGGCGGCCGCGGCGGCTACTGCTTCGAACAGAATGGCCTTCTGAAGCGCATGCTCGAAGCCGTCGGCTTAGCGGTGGAAGGGATGATCGCCCGCGTATCCTGGATGATGCCCCCCGACGCGCCACCCATGCCGCTCACCCACATGGCCCTGCGTGTCACGATTGAGGGTGAGCGTTGGTTGGCGGACGTAGGTTTCGGAGCCTGCGTCGCCGGCGCACCACTCCGATTCGATGCCATCGGCGCGGAGCAATCGACACGGCACGAAACGTTCCGCGTATCACGCCGGAACGCGTGGACTCTCCTCGAAGCGCAACTTCCCGACGGCTGGCATCCGCTCTATATGATCTCGCCGGAGCCCGCGCTCGAGGCCGACTACATTGCGGCCAATTGGTACACATCGACTCACCCGGAGTCCGGATTTCGTCGCGAGCTGCGTGTCGCGATGACGGCGCCAGACCGGCGCACCACTCTCACGAATGACAGACTGACCGTGCGCCACTCGGGAGGAGACATGCAGCGGCAATTCCTCGACGAGCATGGGATAGCGGACGCTCTCGTCTCGACCTTCGGACTGCGGCTGGATGCCGATTCGGCGAGACAGGCAGCGGCGTTGGCCGCTGCCGCAGCTCACTGCGCCTGAAGCTCGATCAGCCAAGTGCGCATGAAGGGATCCTCCAGGCGCCAGCTGGCGCCCGTGCGGGAGAAATCCTGTCTCAGGAAATGGTGAGCCTCCAGCACCTGGAGCGCGCGCTGCATCGTCGAGCGAGGTAAGCCATGGCGCCGGGCAACCTCGGAGAGCTGAAAGTCGCCGCCGGGCTCCCCTATCACGATCTTCAACGTTCTCTTCTGCGCCAGCGTGAGCGACAGCCACCGTTGCAGATAGGCTACGTGCTGAACCGAGATCACATCGGCCAGCGCCTCGTCGACGGCTTCGGGACCGAGGTGCTTCCGACCTCTCTCTCTAAGGCGGTTCCAGCACGCGCTTGCAAGCTGCTGTACGTTGTATGGTACATCCTCGCTGAGATCGAGTATCCGTAGGATCGCCGCTTCGTCCACGCGCGCGCCCGTCGACTCCAGTCCATCGCGCAGAAACGGGGTGAATTCGTCACGGGGAATGGGTCCGAGGTATAGCGGGTCGCCCAGCTGCCAGAAGGCGCGCGCCGAGCTTGCGATCATTTCGGTCATCATGCGTGTGCCGGAACCCGCGAAGACGTATCCCACGTGGCGATGGGTTTGAACGGCGGCGCGGATCTGTCGCTCCGCCTTCTCGCCGGCCTCCGCGACTACCTGCTGGAATTCGTCGAATATCACGAGAGCTTTGCGGCCGTCATCGGCTGCAAGCCGCTCGATGCCATTCAGCACGTCGGTCAGCACTGGCACTTCAGCGCGAAGCGTACCCTGCTCCAGGCCCATGCTCACAGTGAGCTTTCCATCGATGGGTTCAATGGAGAGCGAGGGTTTCAGCGCAGCGAAGAATTTCCGCGCAACCGCCTGGGCGCGATCGAGGGCCGATGCATACTTGCGCACGGCTCCGGAAAAAAGCGCCGCCGCCAGAAGCCCGACATTCTCATAAGCTTCCGCATCGTAGCGGAGCACGACGAGGCTCCGGGCAACGAGCCGTTCCTCGGCAGCCTTCAGAATGGACGTTTTGCCAAAGCGTCGAGGTCCTATGAGAAATAGCGTGCCGCAACTCGCGCCCACGCGCACGACCCGCTGCAGCTCGTCTTCCCGATCAACCAGGACGTCGGCCTCGCGGCCGTAACGGAAGGGATTTACCTCGCTTCTAGCCATAAGCCGGACCGCCTCAGTCTGCCGCATTTTGCGGCACGCAGATTGCAGCACGTATCGTAGCACCAATTGCAGCCATTTCCAGGATGCAAATGACCCAGATCCGTGTGCCGCAAATTGCGTGACGCAAAATGCGGCGGCGCGCTGCGCAGAGGCTCGGAGGGTCGCCCGGCAGTCCCCGCCCACGGTCGTCCATCTGGGCTATGCTCTCGCAACCCCACCTGCGTCAGATACCTGCTTGACCACCGCGAGCACCCGGCGCGTTCCGCGCCTTCGTTGGCGTATCGCCGGGCTGATCGGCGCCGGGGTGCTGATCAACTATTTCGATCGCATCAGCATCTCGGTCGCGGGGCCGCAGCTCGAGCGCTCGTTTGATCTGACTCCCGTCGATCTGGGGGTACTCTTCAGCGCCTTCTTCTGGAGCTACGCCCTCCTCCAGATCCCCATCGGGCTCGTCGTCGATAGCCTTGGCGTCACTCGCGTCGGCCGCTGGAGCGCCTTCCTCTGGACTACTGCCTCGGCCCTCACCGCCTGCGCTGGAGGCTTCGCCGGCATCTTTGCCGGGCGGCTGCTTCTCGGCATTGCCGAGGCACCGAGTTTCCCTGCGAGCTCCAAGGCCACGGGCTATTGGTTCCCGCGCACCGAGCGAGCCTTGTCGACGTCCATCTACGACGTAGGGGCGAAGTTCTCGAACGTCATCGGTGTACCGCTCGTCGCGCTGGCCGTGGTGCGCCTGGGCTGGCGCTGGGGCTTCGGTGTGGTGGCCGCGCTGAGTTTCGTCTACTTCGTGGTGTTCTGCTGGATGTATCGCGACCCGAGCCAACACCCCAGGCTGACACGCGAGGAGCGAGAGTACATCGCCGCCCACGGCGCGGAGCCCGAAGGGCAGTCGTCCGAAAATCCCGCCGGCATGCTTTCCTACCTCCTGCGCACGCGCAAGGTCTGGGGCCTGGTGATCGGATTCGGCGCATATGGCTACAGCTTCAATCTATTCCTGACCTGGCTGCCCGACTACCTCGTGCGCACCATGCACCGGAGCATACTCACGTCCGCCGGTTTCGCAGCCATTCCGTGGGCCTGCGCATCGGTGGCGGACCTGCTCGTGGGTGGCTGGCTCATCGACTTCCTGATCCGCAGGGGGCGCGACGAGACGCGCGTTCGCAAGGCCGTGCTGGTGATCGGGATGTGTACGGGCCTTGCGGTGCTCGGTGCGACGATCACCGACCGCCCGGGCGTCGCACTGGTCTGGATCTCCATTGCACTGACGGGACTCTCGGCCGCCGCGCCGGTCGCCTGGTCGCTGCCGTCGCTGATCGCCCCGAGGGGTGGAGTCGGCTCCGTGGGTGGGGTCATGAACTTCTCGAACAACATGATGGGCGTCGTCGCGCCGATCGTCACCGGCTTCGTCGTCGGCCGTACGCACTCCTTCATCGGCGCCTTCCTGGTCGCCGGTCTGGTATTACTCGCCGGCATCGCCGCGTTCGTCTTCCTGCTCGGCCGCATCGAGCCCCTGCCGGAGCCGGAGGCGCAAATTTCCTGACGCAGCAACAAAATCGCCAAAACCGTGCCTGGCGCGGAAGAATCCGCCATATCCGTACAAACGCGCCGCTCAAGCGCGTTGTCGGGTCGAGCGCTCAGCGTGTCGGCCAGGGCAATCCCGCGTAGTTCTCCGCGACCGCAGTGCAAGCTGCCTCGGACTCGCACAGATATTCGAGCTCAGCGATCTGCAGCCTGCGCGCGAGTGGGTCGTCCGAGAGTTTGTGCATGAGTGTGGTGAACCACCAGGAAAACCTGGCGGCTTTCCAAACGCGGGCGAGCGCACGCGATGAATACTCCCCGAGCAACGTCTCGCTGCCGGAGTGGTAGTACTCCACGAGCGCCTCTGATAGAACGCGCACATCCGCCGCGGCCAGATTCAATCCCTTCGCGCCCGTGGGCGGCACGATGTGCGCGGCATCTCCGGCCAGAAACAGCCGTCCGAAGCGCATCGGTTCCGCGACGAAGCTGCGCAGCGGCGCGATGCTCTTCTCGATCGAGGGTCCGGTGACTACGCGAGCGGCAAATTCCTCCGGCAGGCGAGCGTGGAGCTCGGTCCAGAAGCGCTCATCGGACCAGTCTTCGACCTTGTCGTCCAACGGGCATTGCACGTAGTACCGGCTGCGAGTCCGCGAGCGCATGCTGCAAAGAGCGAAGCCGTGTTCGTGATTGACGTAGATCAGCTCGTCGTTCACGGGGTCAACGTCGGCCAGAATACCCAGCCATCCAAATGGATAGACCCGCTCGTATTGAGCGATCTTGTCGGCAGGAACCGATGCTCGACATACACCGTGATAACCATCGCAGCCGGCGATGAAGTCGCATTCGATGGTATGCGAGACACTGTCATGAGCGTATGAGACACGCGGACGATTGCTGTCGAAGTGAGAGACGGTGACATCCCGAGCCTCCCAAACTACGCGGCCGGCCGTCACCTCGCCCAGGTCTCTTTGGATCTCAGTCTGCCCGTAGACCAGAACGTGCCGCCCGGATAGTCCCTCGAGGTCGATTCGGTGCCTCCGTCCGCCAAATGCCAGTAGGAAACCGTCATGTACCAGCCCGTCCTTCATCATCCTGTCGCCGAGACCAGCCTCCTTCAGGAGCTCCACGGTCGTCCATTCCAGTAGCCCGGCGCGAATTCGCCGCTCGACGTAATCACGCGACTGGCGCTCGAGGACGATGCATGCCACCCCCTGGCGCTCCAGCAGCCGTGAGAGCAGCAGCCCGGACGGGCCGCCGCCGACGATCACCACCTGGGTCTTGCGCATGTCTCCTGCTCGAGCGGTACCGCAGAGGGGTACAGCGTGCGCCGGCCCCGGCTTACGAGGAATGGACTGCGCCTTCCGGAACTTGTACTTTTCCGTCATGCGTCGCGGGCAGCTATCTTCCAGAGGCGAGGCCTCGTCCCGGCCGGCATCGGTTCCGGCATTCTATTTATATGGCGAATCCCTGCAGCCCCCGGACGAGCGGCTGATCCACATCGAGACGATCGCAGCCCGCAGCCGACTGCACGATTGGATCATTCGGCCACACCGCCACAGGGACCTCAATCAGGTGCTGCTGATCGAGCGTGGGCGGGTGGAAGCGAGGCTGGACGCGCGTGTCGCGCTGCTGCGCGCGCCTGCGGTGATCCTGGTCCCACCCGGCGCCGTTCACTCCTTCCGCTTTCAACCCGAGACCGTCGGGGTCGTAGTCTCCTTCGCAGTAACCGTGGCGGACGAGCTGCGCACCGTGAGTCCTGGCCTCTCCGAGCACCTCGAGAGCTGCATCGCCATCGTGTTGGACCGCGCGGCGCTGCGGCAAACGGACTTGCGCCCCCTTGCCGGTATGCTGCTGCGCGAGTTCGCCCGCTCAGCTCCCGGCCGGCGCCTCGCGCTGCGCGGAACGCTCGCCGCGCTGCTCGCGAATCTGCAGCGGCTTCTGCCCGACACCTCGAAGGCCGCCGCGGCGGTCAGCTCGCGCGACCGCGAGCTCGTTGCGCGTTTTCGCGAGCAGGTGGAGCAGCGTTTTCGGCAGCGCTCTGCACTCACCGACTATGCCGCAGTGCTGCAGACGTCAGAGAGTCGGCTGCGCCGCGCCTGCCTCGCCGTGACCGGGCAATCGCCCGTCGACCTCGTGCATCTTCGGCTGCTCCTCGAGGCGGAGCGCCAGCTTCGCTACACGTCCATGCCGGTGACGCAGGTGGCCTACCACCTCGGTTTCGAGGACCCGGCTTATTTCAGCCGATTCTTTACCCGCCGCATGGGCATGTCACCGCGCTCGTTCCGCCGTGGAGACGCCCGGACGAATGCGAACCCGAAGCGGCCGTAGGCGGCAGCCGCGTATCACCGAGTATCACGCGCACGGCCGGATCGCGCCACTGCGCGCAGTATGTCCAACAGCTCCGCCTGCGCCGCGGTGGGCTGCCAGTCTCGCCGCAGCGTCAGGCCGATGGCACGCACCACCCTGCCCGCCGGATGCGGCAAGGCGACCAGCTCGCCGGCTGCGAGCTCGTGACGGGCCTGCTGCTCCGACAGCAGCATCGCGCGGTCACTGCGCAGCAGCAGCGCCCGGGCCGCGATCAGCGAGTTGCACTCGATCGCCGCGGCCGGCGGCTGCGCGCTCACGCCGGCGAACAGCCGCTCGAAATGCCGGCGCAGCGGCGAGCCTGACCGCGGCGCGATCCAGGCGAATCCGACCAGCGCTTCGGCGGGTGGCGCGCGCCGCCCCCCACTGCTCATCTTCTCGAGCGGGTGGCCGCGGCGCACGATTATCGCCAGCGGATCCTCGAACAAGTGCTCCTGCAGGACATCCGGCGAAATCTGCTCCCGCAGCGCTCCCACGAGCACGTCCGTGCGACCGCGCCGCAGCGCATCGAGCAGGTTTTCATACGGTCCGTCGAGAATCGAGACCCGATGCTGCGGCCGGCGCGCGGCGAAGCGCAGCACCGTCTCGGGCACGATGAAGCTGCGCCCGAGCGGCATCGCGCCGATCACGGTATGACCGCTCTCAGCACCCGCGGCTGCGGCGACCTCCGCCCGGGCCTGCGCCAGCTCCGCGATCGCAAGCTGTACCTGCAGTCCCAGCCGCAGCGCTTCACGCGTGGGGCGTAGCCCATGGCTGGTTGCCTCGAACAGGGGGACTCCGAGCCGCTGCTCGAGCTCTCTGGCCGCGCGTTGAATCGTCGCGCGCGTCATGCCGACGAGTCGCGCCGCAGGCCCGAAGCCACCCGCGTCTATGGCGGCGACGAGCGCCTGCAGTTGCCTCGCGGTTATACCGTGCACCACACCCACGCCGCTTCGCGGCTGAGGCTGCGGCGCCGCGACGGCAAGGGCCGCTTCGAGCCGGTCCAGTGCGCTCGCCACCCGCCCGGCGCAGAGCCTTCCCGCCTCGGTCAGCTCCATGCCGTGCACCGTGCGAGCAAAAAGGGCGCTGCCGAAGTCCTCCTCCAGCGAGCCGACCGCCTGAGTGACCGCCGGCTGGCTCAGGTGGGCCGCGCGCGCCGCCGCGCTCACGCTCCCCAGGCGCGCAACCGTGCAGAAGACCGCCAGATGGCGAAGATTGGGGATCGGGGTCACCTGTATGTAATTTCTTATACCGCGCTGCCAATTGCAATTGGCGCTGCGGCTCCCTGCGGCCGACAATTGACCGGCGGCGTCCCACCCCGGATAGAGCCATGAACATCGTACGCACCAACATCCCCAGAGCGGACCGGGAAGCGGTCGAGCGCCTCGCGAAATTCGGCGTCGCGACCGTGCACGAGGCACAGGGCAGGTCGGGTCTTCTCGCGCCGGTCATACGGCCGATCTATCCGGGTGCCCGCATCGCCGGAACAGCTGTGACCGTCAGTGTGCCGCCCTGCGACAACTGGATGATTCACGTCGCCGTCGAGCAGTGCCGCGAGGGCGACGTGCTCGTCGTGGCGCCGACCTCCTACTCGGACGCGGGTTATTTTGGCGAGCTGCTGGGCTGCTCCCTGAAGGCTCGTGGAGTCAGAGGACTGGTGATCGATGCCGGCGTACGGGATGTGCGCGATCTCACCGCGATGGGCTTTCCGGTCTGGTCGAAGGTCATCTCGGCCCAAGGAACGGTCAAGGAGACCCTCGGTAGCGTCAACGTGCCTGTCGTCTGCGGCGGCGCTCTCGTTCATCCTGGCGACGTCGTCGTTGCCGACGATGACGGAGTATGTGTCGTCCGGCGGTTGAAGGCCGGCGAGGTCGCGGATGCGAGCGCCGCTCGAGAGGCCAAGGAGGCGAAGTCGCGCGAGCGCCTGAAGGCGGGCGAGCTGGGTCTCGACATCCACAAGATGCGGGAAAAGCTCGCCAGTTTGGGTCTGGTCTACCGCGACGCCTCCGAGGAGTAGGCGCATGCTGCGTGCCATCCCGGCGACCCTGATGCGTGGCGGCACCTCGAAGGGCCTCTATTTCAACGTACGCGATCTGCCTGGCGAGCGCAGCGTGCGCGACCGGGTGCTGTTGGCCGCGATGGGCTCGCCCGACATCCGGCAGATCGACGGCGTGGGCGGGGCGCATCCTTTGACGAGCAAAGTGGCGGTCATCGGTCCCGCCACGCAGCCGGATGCCGACGTCGATTATCTCTTCCTGCAGGTGGTGGTCGACAAGGCCGAGGTCAGCGACTCCCAGAACTGCGGCAACATCCTTGCGGGAGTCGGACCCTGGGCAATCGAGAACGGCCTGCTCGAGCCGACGGGTGCGACCACTCCGGTCCGAATCCACATGGTCAATACCGCAAGTATCGCCGTGGCGCACGTCCCCACGCCAAAGGGCCTGGTGGAATACGAGGGCGACGCCCGGATCGACGGCGTCCCGGGGACGGCAGCCGGCATCAGCTTGGAATTCCTGGATGTTGCTGGCTCGTCCTGCGGCGCGCTCTTTCCAACCGGGAACGTGACGGATCGCATCGACGGTGTCGAGGTCACGTGTATCGACAACGGCATGCCGGCCGTGATCCTCGATGCAGCCGACTTCGGGCTGAGCGGTGACGAGGCGCCGGAAGCGCTCGAAGCGAATACCGCCCTCAAGCAGCGGGTGGAGAAGATCCGACTCGAGCTCGGGCCGCGGATGAATCTCGCCGATGTCGCGAAAAAGACCGTGCCGAAGATGACCCTGGTCTCAGCGGCGCGCCATGGCGGCCAGCTCAACACCCGCACGTTCATTCCCCACCGCGTGCACGAGGCGATCGGGGTGCTGGGGGCGGTCAGTGTCGCGACTGCCTGCGCCGTGCCCGGTACCGTGGCCGCAAGGATCGCGGGTTGTGCCGCTTCCGCCGGACTGCGACGTCTCGAGATCGAGCATCCGACCGGATTTTTCACCGTCGAAATGGATGTGACCGGCAGCGGCAGCGATCTGCGGGTGAACCGCTCCGCTCTGCTGCGTACCGCCCGCAAGCTGATGCGCGGCGAGGTCTACGTGCCCGCAGCCGCCTGGGGCGCCGCGTGAGCACCGGAGCACCGGCAATCTCGCTGATCGGCTACGGCGAGGTCGCTCAGATTCTTGCGGCGGATCTCGCCGCGGCCGGCATGCGCGACATTTCGGTCTGGGACTGTCTCTTTCCTCTACCGACCAGCGCGCCGACCCGCGCGGCCCGCGCATCCGGCTATGTCCGGGCCGCGCCGTCGCTGGCCGACGCGTTGCTCGAGCGCACCGTCGTCATCTCGGCGGTCACAGCGGCCAATTGCGTTCCCGCCGCCCGCGAAGCGGCCGTGAGCATGCCGCCGGGAGCATATTATTTCGATCTCAACTCGGTCGCGCCCGCAACCAAGCGCGCGGCCGCCGCTGCCATCGAGGCTGCCGGCGGCCGCTACATCGAGGCGGCGGTGATGTCGCCGATAGAACCGAAGCGAATCGCCTCGTCCATGCTGGTCGGCGGCAAGCACTCCCGCAGCTTCGAGCCTGTCGCGCGCGCCATGGGGTTCACGGGAATTCAGCTCTTCGATGAGCGCGTGGGACGCGCCTCCGCCGCGAAGATGTGCCGCAGTGTCGTGGTCAAAGGCCTGGAGGCGTTGCTCACCGAAGGATTGCTCGCGGCCCGACACCATGGTGTGGAAGCGACGGTACTCGAGTCCCTGCGTGACCTTCTGCCCGCCACCGACTGGCAGCAGATCGCCAACTATATGATCGGCCGCGCGCAACAGCACGGCCGGCGGCGCGCGGAAGAGATGCGCGAGGCCGCGCTCGCCGTCAGCGAGGCGGGCATCGAGCCGCTGATGAGCCTCGCCTGCGCGGCCCGGCAGGACTGGGCGGCGGCTCATCGAGCCGGGAGCGAGCCTGGCGGGCTGACGGAGCGTCTGGATGCGGTGCTTGCCTCGCTCGGCACCGAGAGCCGGCCGCGGACTCGGGAGGCTGTATGATCATCGACTGCCACGGGCACTACACGACCGCGCCGCCGGCGCAGCAGCAATATCGCGACGCGCAGATCGCGCATTTCAAGGACGCGAGCGCCCCGGCCGCCACGCCGGCGCGGATTTCCGATGACGAGATCCGCGAGACCGTCGAGACGAATCAGCTCAAGCTCCAGAAAGAGCGCGGCGGCGATCTCACACTCTTTTCCCCGCGTGCATCGGGCATGGGTCATCACATCGGTAATGAGGAGGTATCGGCCGCCTGGACACGCGCCAGCAACGACCTCATCAAGCGGGTCGTCGACCTCTACCCGGATAACTTCGCCGGCGTCTGTCAGCTGCCGCAATCCCCGGGAGTCCCGATCGCGAATTCCGTGCAGGAGCTCGAGCGCTGCGTGCGGGAGTTGGGTTTCGTCGGCTGCAACCTGAACCCGGACCCCTCGGGCGGTCACTGGAAATCGCCACCGCTCACCGACCGGCACTGGTACCCCTTCTACGAGAAGATGGTCGAGCTCGACGTGCCGGCGATGGTGCACGTCTCGGCGTCCTGCAACCCATGCTTTCATGCGACCGGCGCCCACTACATCAACGCCGATACCACGGCGTTCATGCAATTCATCCAAGGCGACCTGTTCCGCGACTTCCCAACCCTGAGATTCATCATCCCGCACGGCGGCGGCGCGGTGCCCTACCACTGGGGCCGCTATCGAGGCCTCGCCGACATGCTGAAGCGCCCGCCCTTGGGCGAGCACGTGATGAAGAATGTCTATTTCGACACCTGCGTCTATCACCAGCCGGGCATCGATCTGCTTTTCCGCGTGATCCACCTCGACAACATTCTCTTCGGCTCCGAGATGGTGGGCGCCGTCCGCGGGATCGATCCCGAGACGGGGTTCCACTTCGACGACACCAAGCGGTACATCGATGCTCTCCCGATCCCGCAGTCCGACAAGGTGCGGATTTTCGAAAAGAACGCGCGCCGCGTGTTTCCGCGCCTCGATGCGCTTCTGCGGGCGAAGGGCAGATGAGCGCAGCCCTCATTCCCGGCGGACCAGAATGGGCGGCCCGCGGCGCTTCCGGCGAATTCACCATGGACCGCGACTGGCTGCCATATCATCCGCGGCCATCCAAGCCCAATTACGCTCCGCCGCCGGGCGCCGTCGATGCGCATTGCCACGTGTTCGGTCCCGGCGCGGAGTTTCCCTACGCGCCGGAGCGCAGATACACCCCGTGCGATGCATCGAAGGAGCACCTTTGGGCGCTGCGCGACTTCCTCGGACTCGAGCGCAATGTCGTCGTGCAGGCGACCTGCCACGGTGCCGACAACCGGGCACTCGTCGATGCACTGCGTGCATCCAAGGGGCGTGCGCGAGGAGTTGCTTCGGTTGCGCGCAGCGTGACCGACGCGCAGCTGCGTGCACTCGATGCCGCGGGTGTTCGCGGAGTGCGCTTCAATTTCGTCAAGCGCCTGGTCGACACGACACCGCGCGAGGTACTCGAGGAGATCGCCAACAGAGTGGCGCCGCTCGGCTGGCACATTGTGATCTACTTCGAGGCCGCGGAGCTGCCGCAGCTCTATGACTTCTTCGCATCGCTGCCGGCGACCGTCGTGGTCGATCACATGGGACGGCCGGACGTGACCAAGCCCGTGGATGGGCCGGAATTCGCGCTGTTCGTACGCCTCATGCGGGAGCATCCGAACGTGTGGTCGAAGGTGAGCTGTCCGGAGCGGCTGTCGAAGGCCGGACCGCCCGGGTACGAGGACGTCGCGCCCTTCGCCCGCCTGCTGGTCGAGACCTTTCCGGATCGGGTCCTCTGGGGCACGGACTGGCCGCACCCCAACCTCAAGGGCCACATGCCGGACGACGGCGGGCTGCTCGACTACGTACCGCAGATCGCGCCGACGCCGGCTCTGCGGCACAAGCTCATGGTCGACAATCCCAACCGGCTCTACTTCGATCGCTGACGGCACAATTCGCATGGCACTCGACAAGCCCTATTCAGACATTCCCGGCACCGTGATCTTCGATGCGGATCAGGCGCGCAAGGGCTATCACCTGAACCAGTTCTGCATGTCGCTGATGAAGGCGGACAATCGCACGCGCTTCAAGCGCGACGAGCGCGCCTACCTCGACGAGTGGCCGATGTCGGAGGAGCAGAAGCAAGCGGTGCTGGCGCGCGATTTCAATCAGATGATCGCTCTCGGCGGCAACATCTACTTTCTTGCAAAGCTCTTCTCCACGGACGGCAAGAGCTTCCAGTACACGGCAGCCTCGATGACCGGGATGACTCAGGAGGCTTACGCGACCATGATGTTGCAAGGTGGGCGCTCGCCGGAGGGCAATCGCCGCATCGGCGAAGCCCCGGCCGCCGCCGCAGACTCGGGAGAGGAGGGCAAATAATGGCTCGAATCACCGCAGGCGTTGCCACATCCCATGTCCCCGCGATAGGTGCGGCGCTCGACAATGGACGCTCGGGCGAGCCCTACTGGAAGCCTCTGTTCGCCGGCTACGATTTCTCCAAGCAGTGGATCGCGCGGCAAAAGCCCGATGTGGTCGTTCTGATCTACAACGATCATGCCTCGGCGTTCAGCCTCGATATCGTGCCGACGTTCGCGATCGGCTGCGCCGCCTCGTTTCAGCCTGCCGACGAGGGCTGGGGCCCGAGGCCCGTCCCCGTGGTCGCGGGCCATCCAGAGCTGGCCGCGCACATCGCACAGAGCGTGATCCAGCAGGATTTCGACCTCACCATCATCAACAAAATGGACGTCGATCACGGCCTCACCGTGCCGATGTCGCTGATGTTCGGCCAGCCCGAGCGCTGGCCCGTGCGGGTCATTCCGCTGGCCGTCAACGTGGTGCTCTTCCCCCCGCCCTCGGGGCGGCGGTGCTTCGAGCTCGGCAGAGCCATCCGCCGGGCCGTAGACACGTTCGACGAGGATCTCAACGTGCAGATCTGGGGCACCGGCGGCATGAGCCATCAGCTCCAGGGGCCGCGGGCCGGACTCATCAACAGGGAGTGGGACAACCGCTGGCTCGACGGAATGATCGATGATCCCGAGGCGGTCGCACGGATTCCGCACATCGAGTACCTGCGGGAGGCCGGCTCCGAGGGAGTGGAGCTCGTGATGTGGCTCATCATGCGCGGCGCCCTGGACCCCAAGGTGCGCGCGGTGCACCGCTTCTATCACGTGCCGGCGTCCAACACCGCCGTGGGTCACGTCATCCTGGAGAATTCATGATCAAGGTCATCCTCGCCGGCGCCGGAGCTTTCGGCCAGAAGCACCTGGATGCGATCAAGGCGATCGGCGGCATCGAAGTCGACTCCCTCGTCGGACGCGAGCTCGCATCGACGCGCGATGTCGCCCGGAAATACGGCATCGCCCACGCCACGACCTCGTTGACCGAAGCGCTCGCCCGGCCCGGCGTCACGGTGGCAATCCTTGCGACGCCGACACAGTTGCACGCCGCCCAGGCGATCGAGTGCCTCCAAGCCGGCAAGCACGTGCAGGTGGAAATCCCTCTGGCGGACAGCTGGCGCGATGCGGAAGCGGTGGCACGCGCGCAGCGCGACACCGGCCACGTCTGCATGGTGGGCCATACCCGCCGCTTCAATCCTTCCCACCAGTGGATACATCGCCGCGTCTGCGCGGGCGAGCTCAACATCCAGCAGATGGACGTGCAGACCTATTTCTTCCGCCGCACGAACATGAATGCGCTGGGGCAGCCGCGCTCATGGACCGACCATCTGCTTTGGCATCACGCGGCGCACACGGTGGACCTTTTCGCCTATCAGAGCGGGTCGCCCGTCACGATCGCACACGCCATACAGGGTCCGATCCACCCGCAGCTCGGCATCGCGATGGACATGTCGATTCAGCTGCAAGCGGCCACCGGCGCGATCTGCACGCTGTCGCTCTCTTTCAACAACGACGGGCCGCTGGGTACCTTCTTCCGCTACATCTGCGATAACGGCACCTACATCGCGCGGTATGACGATCTCGTCGACGGCAAGGACCACAAGATCGACGTCTCGAGGGTGGACGTGTCGATGAACGGGATCGAGCTGCAGGATCGGGAATTCTTCGCGGCGATCCGCGACGGGCGCGAGCCCAACGCCAGCGTCCACCAGGTTCTGGCCTGCTATCGGACCCTCGGCGAGCTCGAGCGGCAACTCAATTCACAAGGGTGACAGCGAACTTGGCACCAGATGCAGCAGAGGCGGCCCCGATACCCACGCCATCCGCCGGCGCAGCGGCTCAGCTGGGGGCCGATCCGGCATACGAATGGCGGATCGTGACGCTGCTCACGCTGGGGTTCGGTCTGGTGGGCCTCGATCGTTGGGTCATCTCCGCGCTCTTTCCGGCGATGGCGCGCGATCTCAATCTCAACTACCAGGAGCTCGGCGTCCTCATCGGCGCCCTCGGCATCGCGTGGGGCTTGTTCTCCATCATCGGCGGCGGACTCAGCGACCGCTTCGGACGGCGGCGGGTGCTGATTCCGGCGATCGTGGGCTTCTCGCTCCTCTCCGGTGTCAGTGGACTGGCGATGGGACTCACGAGCCTCCTCGCCATCCGCATCATCATGGGTGCCAACGAAGGCGCGTTCTGTCCGGTGAGCTTCGCGGCCGTCAGTGAAGCATCACGGCCCAGCCGCCGCGGAATGAATCTGGGTATCACTCAGAGCGCGTTCCCGCTGTTCGGTCTCGCGCTCGGTCCCATCATCGCGACCCAGCTGCTGCAGGTGACCAGCTGGCGCTGGGCCTTCGTTCTCGTCGGCGTACCGGGACTGATCGTGGCGGCGCTACTCGCGCGCATCGTGCGTGAACCGCCCAGTATCGGCGCGCAGGCCCACGAGCATCGCGCCCCGCCCCGCGAGGTCTGGAAGCACCGCAACGTACCGCTCGGGATGCTGGCGCTGCTGTGCGCCATGAGCGGCATCTTCAGCCTGAGCGCCATGGTGCCGAGCTACCTCGTCGATTACCTCAAGCTCACCACGGCCGAGATGGGATTCGTCACTTCCGCGATCGGCTTCGGTGGCTTTCTCGGGCAACTCGCGCTGCCGGCCCTCTCCGATCTGATCGGCCGCAAGCCTGTTGCAATCGGCGGCTTCGTGGTCGGGACCGTGCTCGTCTACGCATTCTCGCAGGCCAGCACCATACCGTCGCTTTTCGCGCTGCTCTTCGCGGCGTGCTTCTGCTGCTTCGGCCTCCTTGGCCTGCTCACCGGCGCCGTTGCCGCGGAAGCAGCTCCCCGCGGGCTCGTCTCATCGACCACCGGCATCATCGTCGCCTCCGGAGAGATATTCGGCGGCGGCATTGCGCCGGTGATTGCGGGGGCGGTGGCCCAGCACTTCGGCATAGAGCGGACGTTGACAATGGCGCTCGTCGGGCTCGCCATCGGAATCATCGTCAGTCTCTTTCTGCGCGAAACCGCGCCGCGCGTGCTGGCCCGCCGCTGAGCTCAGCCGCTGAGGGACGTGGACATCGCCGCCACGGAGCGTAGTCCGGGAATGAGAAGGAGGTCGATCATGCGCCTCGGCCGATCGCCACCGGCCGCACCTTCTCGAGCAACGCTTCCGTGAAGGCATCCGGCGCCGTCATGAGTGCAAAATGCCCCGCATGCGGTATGACGACGAGACGCTTGTAAGGCGCCTTCACCACGTGGAAGTAATGCAAGGCCTGAGGCGTGGCAGCCATGACGTCGTCCCGCCCCTGGATCAGAAAATAGGCCGTGTCGAGCGAGTCGGCGGTCTCGGGAAGGTCTGCCTGCACCACATAGGGCCACAGCCGGGCGTGGCTGAACTTCGCGCCCGCCGCGACAGCCGGACCTTCCTTTGGGTAGGCGGCAACGAGTGCGGCAGCGCCCGCATGCTGCTCTTTGAGATACGCCAGGTCCGTGGTCGCGAGGATGGTGGGCAGGTATTTCCGGTATGCGGAGTACTGCCGGTCGTTGGCAGGATCCGGGGCTCCCAGCGCCTGCAACTCCTTCAGTTCAGCAGTATGCTGCTCCTGCCGCGCCTTCGCCAGGATCAATCGATACTGTATGAGCGCGTCGGCGTGGAAGTCCGCCATCTGACCGGTCCCCACATAGGCGGCAAACAGCTGCGGCGCCTGCTGCACCATGTGCACGGCCACCAGGGTTCCCCACGAGTGGCCGAGCAGTACGATCTTCCTCTTGCCGAGCGTACGGCAGAGATATCTCGATAGCTCCACGCCATCGCCGGCGATCCGCTGCAGCGTGACCTCTGGCGTGCCCGCGCCGTAACGGGCGAACGTGTGGCCCGCTCCGCGCTGATCCCAGAGCACGACCGTGAAGTATTTCTCCCAGGGCTTGAAGTGAGCCGCGTCGGGCCACTGCGGTATGCCGGGACCACCGTGCACCAACAGAAGCACGGGGTTGGCCGGGCTGTCACCGGCGATGCCGATCCACTGCTCGATGCCGCCGATCGCGACGAAGCGCTGTTGACACAGCGCCTCCCCGGCGCAAGCCGCCTGCAGGGCGTCGGCGCCGTGCGCCTGCGGCAATCCAACAGCGGCCAGAAGCAGGCAAACGGACGAAGCCAACGCAAGCAGGCGCGTCATGGCGAAAATCCCCGCGAGTGGAAACTGCGATGGAACATATCGGTCGAAAAAGCAGAAAGCAAGCTTCCTGCCGCTGCGAAAATCCCTTATACCCGCGACTGTTTTGCGATTGGCGCCGCGGCCGAACGCGGCGGATAATCGAGCGTGCGCGTCGACGAATGCAGCATCGATCGGCACAGCTCGTATCGAGTCAGGAGATTGCTTGAAGACACTTGCGCCGGTCGATGTAGTGATCGTGGGCGGCGGTTGGAGCGGCATGGTGATGGCCCAGCAGATCGCCAGCCGCACGCCGGTGTCGGTGCTGGTGCTGGAGCGAGGCGGGCCGTACCGCGGCGTCGGCTCCTATGCCGGGGAGATGGACGAGGTCGACACGTACATTCGCAAGCGCCACGCCGAAAACCTCGCCAACGAGACTTTCACGACCCGCGCCAGCCGCAATGACCGCGCCAACCCGATCCGGCAGTATGGAGAGCTGCCGTGGATGGGGACGGGCATGGGCGGCTCCGGCGACCACTGGGGAGCGACCTCGCCGCGGCTGCTGCCCGAGTCGTTGCAGCTCGCGACTCATTTGCGGCAGCGATACGGCGCCTCCAGGCTGCCGCCGGACATCGCCATCCAGGATTTCGGCATCACCTGGGAGCAGATCGAGCCCTATTACACGCGCGCCGAGGAGATGATGGGAACATGCGGCAAGGCGGGTAACCTCAACGGCAGGAAGATCGAGGGCGGCAACGTCTTCGAGGGGCCCCGCTCGCGCGAGTTTCCGAACCCGCCGCACGCCATGCCGTACGGTCCGCTGCTGTTTGCGAAGGCGGCGAAGGACCTGGGCTATCACCCTTTCCCCATGCCTTCCTCGACCTTGAGCCGCAACTACGTGAACCCGGACGGGATCGGGCGCATAGGCTGTCAGTACTGCGGCCACTGCTCCGGGTTCGGCTGCATGGTGGGCGCCAAGGCCAGTCCGAACTTCACTCTGCTGCCTCTGCTCGAGAACAGGAAGAACTTCACCTCGCGCACGCATTGTCAGGTGCGGCGGGTCGTGCATCGGGACGGCAAGGCGGTTGGGGTCACGTATGTCGATGCCTCCGGCAAGGAGTTCATGCAGCCGGCGGACACCGTGGTGTTGGCTGCGTGGGTCTTCAACAACGCGCGGCTGCTGATGCTCTCGGGGCTCGGCGAGCAATACGATCCGGCAACCGGCAGGGGCACGCTGGGCAAGAACCCCACGTACGCCGTGCACGTCGGCTTGGACTATTTTCTCGACCGGCCGCAGAACGATTTCATGGGCAGCGGCGGCCTCGCGATGGGGATCGGAGACTTCGGCGGCGATCTCGCGGACGAGGGTGCCGCGCGGGGCGCCTTCCAGGGCGGTATCATCTTCGCGTATCAGCAGGGCGATCCGCCGGTGATTTCGGCTTTCGGCAAGATCCCGAAGGGGGCGGCGCAGCGGAACTGGGGCTCGCAGTGGAAGCAGGCGGCCCTGAAATGGAACGACCGGTACGGCATCTTTCTCAACACGGGCAACCACTTCGCCTACCGTCAGAACTACCTCGACCTCGACCCGACCTATACGGACAGGTGGGGCGATCCATTGCTGCGGGTGACCATGGACTGGACAGATGCGGAGCGCAAGCAGGCCGCGTTCATGCTCGAGAAGGAAGTTCGCATCGCCAAGGCCATGGGCGCTCTCGCCATCAACCCCCACCCCAGCGCGGCAAGCGGCGGCTCACCGCTCATGGTGGATCAACACAGCCATGGCGGAGTCATCATGGGCACGTCGCCGGAAACGAGTGTCGTGAATACCTGGCTGCAGCACTGGAAAATGCCCAACGTGTGGGTCGTGGGCGGGTCGGCGCTGCCGCAGGGGAATGAGCACCTGACGTTGACCGTCGTGGCGCTCGCCTATCGCGCGGCGGACGCATTCGTCGACCGCTATATGAAACATCCGGGGCCGTTGGCATGAAGCGCAGAGAGTTCATCGAGCTGTCGGCCAACACGCTGGGCGGTCTTCTCGTCTACAGCCTCGCCGGCTGTGCGAGCGTAGTGAGCGCGCGGGAAGGCAAGGTCAGGGTGCCGTTGCGTTTCTTCACCGCGCAGGAAGCGAAGGTGATCCTGGCGGCCTGCGAGCGCATCTTCCCGGCCGACGACAGCGGTCCGGGCGCAACCCAGGCTGGTGCGATGGTGTATATCGACCGGCAGCTCGCGGGTCCCTACGGCAGCGACAAGTATCGCTACACGAAGCCGCCGTTCGCGGAGTCGGCGCCGGCACCCGGCTACCAGGGCAGCGAGACCCCGCGCCAGACCTATCGAGCGGGCATTCGCGGGCTGGGGCCGGACTTCGCGGCCCTCCATGGGGCGCGGCAGGACGAGCGGCTCGCCGCCATCGAGAAGTCACATTTCTTTCAGCTGCTGCGGCAGCACACGATCGAGGGGATGTTCTGCGACCCGATGCACGGCGGCAATGCCGGCCTCATCGGCTGGCAGCTGCTGGGCTACCCCGGCCCGCAGATGAGCTACCGTGCCGAGATGGGCAAGTACAACGGCGTCGCATACCGGACGAAGCCGCAGAGCCTGGCGCAGATCCTGGGGAATCCGGTCAGGCCTTGGGAGGATGAGGAAAAGGGTTGAACGCAGGGCGCCCGAGCTGCTCGAGCGGCGGCAGACTCAAGCCGCTTCCTGCGTCGCGCCTGCCGCCCATTCCTGCGCCATGCGCGACCTCTGCCGGATCACCTCCAACAGGCTCGCCTGGGTGCTGGTGGGCCGCCAGTCACGGCGCGAGATCAAACCCATCGGTCGCACGACGGGGCCGGCAGGATGGGCAAGCAGCGTAAACCTGCCCACCTGCAGATCATCGCGGAAATGATGCGGTGACACGAGCATCATCCGGGTCGTTGCCAGCAGGAATGCGCGCGCGGAGCTCAGAGAGTTGCACTCGAGCGGGCGATCCGGTGCGGGAACTCCCGCCAGTTGGAAGAGCGTCTCGAAATCGGAGCGCAACGGCGCTCCCCGGCGCGGCGCTATCCAGGGATAGCGCAGGAGGTCGGCGGAAGTCAGGCGTTTGCGCCGCGCGAGCGGGTGGTCGGCCCGCACGATGATCGCCAGCGGATCGTCGAAAAGATGCTCCTGTACGACATCGTGCGGCAAATCCGCGCTGCGCAGGGGGCCGATCAGAAAATCCGTCTCGCCGATCCGCAGCGACGCGACCAGGTGCTCATAGGTGCCGTTGAGGATGGAAATGCCGTGCTCCGGGCATCTGAGGCTGAACTCGATGAACGCCTCCGGGATGAGAAACGGGTGCTGCGCCATCGAGCACGCTCCAGCGACGGTCCGGCCCTGCTCGTTGCCGCTCAGGCCGGCGATCTCGGCGCGCGCCTGCTCGAGCTCCGCGAACGCCACACCGGCGCGGCGCGCGAGGTACTCGGCGCCGCTCGTCGGTACGATGCCGTAACTGGTCTTCTCGAAGAGCGGGACGTCGAGCAGGCGCTCGAGCTCGCGCGCAGCACGATGAATCGTCGGCTGCGCCATGTGGCTGGAGCGGGCTGCAAGCGTGAAGTTGCGATGCTGAGCAATGGCCGTCAACGCGCGCAGTTGCGCGGTACGCATGCCGTGCACTATGTGCATCAGTTTGTCGGGGTCGCGGCCGGCGCCACCGCGCAGCTCGAGGATGCCGTCGTTCAACGCCAGCAAAGCGCGATCGATTCTCTCGGCACAGATCTCCCCCGCGCCGGTCAATTGCATCCCGGTGCTGCTGCGCACGAACAGGCGCGCGCCGAAATGCGCTTCGATCTGCGCGATCGCCTGGGTAACGGCCGGCTGTGTCAGGTGTACCGAGCGCGCCGCGGCGCTGATGCTGCCCAGCTGCGCCACCTCACGGAATGCGTGCAGATGCCTGAGATTGAGTTTCATCGCTGCCCCGGGGGCCGGCGCCGAATCGGTTGGCAAGAGGCACTATAGCAGTTTCTTATGGCGGGGCGTGAATTCCAATTGGCGCTGGCCTGAGCGCCGCGCCGATAATATGAGTGGCGGAGTTTGTCGTGGAGCCGCCGCGGCGCGCGCACCTGTATCATCCTCCAGGCGCACTCGAACCAACATGCGGAGACTTCCCGTGAAGAGCACCATGTACTCGCTTATGGCGGCGGCAGCGCTGGCTCTCCTGTCCTCACCGGCGCTCGCGCAGCACCAACCCCGTCCGTCCCCGGCCGCGCACGGGTTGCCTCTGGGCCAGGTGAGGCCCATGACCGTCGCGCTCGCCAGGCAGATCGTCGCGGCGGCCAAGAAGGCCGCGTGTCGACCGCCGGCCGGCGATTGCAGCGGTGCCTTCGCCGTCGTCGACGACGCGGGATCGCTCGTCTATTTCGAAATCATCGACGGTGTGCTCGCCGACGGGCCCGATCTCGCCATCAGAAAAGCGAAGACCTCCGCCCTTTGGCGCCGCCCCACGGAGACCTTCCTGAAAGCGGTGGACAGCAAGACCAACTCGTCCTATGCCGGCGGCACATTCGCAGACATGACGACGTCTCCCGGCGGACTGCCGCTGGTGAAGGACGGCAGGATAGTCGGCGCGTTCGGCAGCGCCGCCGTCGGCAGCCGGGGTGCGATCGCGCAGATCAACGCGGCCGTGATTGCGCAAGCCACCAGGCTGTTCGGGCCGCAATGATGCGGGATCATCCGATTCGGGATTGAGCGGTGAAATTCCCGACATTGGCGCTCCTGGCGATGACAATGGCGTTGGCGTGCGGGTGCGCCACGGCCGACTCGCAGCAGCCGGCCGATGCGAAGCTGTGGGCCGCGGCCGATCTGCAGTCGCTGAACCGGACTCTCGAGCAGAGCGGCCTCCCTTACATGCAGATCATCAAGGGCAACGCATACGGCGCCTTGCTCCTGCGCCGTACGGTGTCGGGCAGTCCCGAGCTGCACGTGAAGCTGAATGACTTCTTCGTCGTTCTGAGCGGCACAGGAGACGTGAGGGTCGGCGGCCGCGTGACCGGGCAAAAGACGATTGCGCCGGACGAGGAGCGCGGCCGGGAGTTGCTCGGCGGCAAGCTCTATCGAGTCGGGGCCGGAGACGTTCTGTTCGTGCCGGCGAATCATTGGCTGCAGGTACTCGTCGCCAAGGGCGCGGTCTTGCGGGCGCTCATCATCAAGACGCAGTGACATAACGCCGGGATCGCTATAGCAGTCCCTTATGGCGGGACATGAATTCCAATTGGCGCACGCCGCGGATCGACGCCAATAATGCGTAGCGTTGGTACGCAGACATCATGATGGGGGCGTGTGTCAATGAAACGTTATAGTGAGTCGAAGCAAGCCGCCAATGGCGTGCGACTGCTTGGGGCGGTCTCCAGTACGGTGCTGATGGCCTTGGCCGCCGCTCGCTCGGTGGCCGCCGATTCGCCCCGGGTGAGCGCCGCTGCCGGGCCGCAGCCGGCCGCGAACGTCGCGGTGCCGATGCTCTCCGAGGTTACGGTCACCGCCCAGCACGTGCAGGAGAATTCCCAGCGTGTACCGATCCCAATCACGACCGTGACGCCCACCCAACTGCAGGTGAGCGGCGCGGTCTCATTCAAGACACTCTCCGACGCCGTGCCGGCCATCACTACCCCGGGCACGTTCTGGGCGAACTCGTACATCCGCGGTGTCGGTACCGACTCCTCATCTCCCAACGTGGAGCCCGCAGTCGCAACTTATGTCGACGACGTCTACGAGCCTTCGTCGTACGCGTTGGCGGGAATGGCTTTCACCGACATCAGCCAGATCTCGGTGCTCAAGGGTCCTCAGGGCACCCTGTTCGGCCGCAATACCACGGGCGGCGTGATCCAGATCACCACCGCCGACCCGCAGGAGCAGTTCGGCGGCCACGCGAGCCTGGGATACGGCAACTACGACACGGTGGAAGCGAAGTCGTACGTGACCGGCGGCGTCACCCACGACCTCGCCGCCGACCTCGGCGTGGTATACAACATCCAGGGGCGGGGATATGGCTACGACCCGCCCTTCGCCCGGCGAATCGACTGGCAACACGATGTGGCTGCGCGCTCGAAGTGGCTGTACGAGCCTTCGGATGCGACCAAGGTCACGACCACCTTCGATTTCACCAACTTCACGTCCGATGGCGCGAACAATCAGCTCCTGCCGGGCTCGTTCGCCCCATCGGATAAAACGGTCACCTTCCCCGGCAAGTACAACTGTCTCTGCATACCCAACGTGGGAGACGTGCAGCAGTACAGCGGCGCGCTCAACATCGACCACCAGTTCGGCTCGCTGGAGGGAGTCAGCATCACCTCGTACCGCAACGTGAGCGGCAAGTGGTCGAGCGACAGCGCCAACGTGCCCGAGTTCTACAACATCTCGGCGAACAAGAACGATGCCGATTACCTGACGCAGGAGTTCCGGCTGAGGAACGCCCATCCGGGCCGCATCCGCTGGCAGGTCGGCGCGTTCTTCTTCGGCGCCAATACGCACTTGGATCCGCAGGCGACGGAAGGCAGCAAGGTCGCCAACGGCGGCTACCAGGCGGCTTTCGGCAACCAGAAGACGCGATCGAGCTCCCTGTTCGGCCAGGCGACCGCGGAGATTACCGCGGCCACGCACCTGACGCTGGGCCTGCGCTACACCGACGAGACCCTCGATGGGTACAGCTGGAGCTCCACTGCGGCGGGAAGGATCTACTCCGGCCCGTTCTACGGCAAGATAACCTCCAAGCCATGGACGTATCGGGCCGCCCTGGATCACCAGTTCACGTCCAACCTGCTCGGCTACATCTCCTACGACCATGGCTTCAAGGGCGGCGGCTTCAACCTGTCGTCTCCCGCGGCCGCGCCGTTCTACCCGGAGCAATTGGATGCATACCAGGCGGGACTGAAGATGGAGTTCCTGCAGCATCGGATGCGCTTGAACGTGGCGACCTTCTATTACAACTTCAAGGATCTGCAGGTAACCGTCGTGCCGGGCGGCGGCGCGCAGATCGACACCAATGCCGCCTCCGCGCGCAACTACGGTGCCGATGCCGACCTCGATTTCGCGGCTACGGACCATCTGACACTTTCGGCCAGCGCCAGCTATCTCAAGGCCTACTATGTGAGCTATCCGGATGCCGAAGGCTTCACGCCGCTCGGGAAAGCCATTCTGCTCGCCGACGCGGCCGGCAGGATGCTGCCGTATTCGCCGCGGTTCTCCGGTTCCCTGGGCGGCAATTACGACCTGCCGACCCGGGTGGGTGAATTCAAGAGCTCAGTGAGTGTCTCGTATCAGGACGACTACGTGGTCAGCCCCACCGAGCAGCCCGTAGCCCCCGAGTACTTCCTGCTGAATGCCTCGGTGGAGTGGTGGTCGAATGCCGATGAGCCGTTTGGTGTTCGGCTCTGGGGTCGGAATCTCACGAACTCCTACTACATCGCCAACCTGATCTCGAGCTCCAACGGCTGGTACGGTACTTATGCCGCGCCGCGGACCTACGGGATCACGCTCATGAAGAACTTCTGATGGCTCCTCTGAGTGGAATGGGCCTGTCGCACTCGAAGAGCCATGAGTAAAGCCGCTACCGTTCTGGTTGCCGCGATGCTTCTTGCATCCGCAGGCACCTTCGCCAAAGGCGCCGCCGTCGCGAAGGGCGACGCCGCGGCGGGCCGCAGCAAAGCCGGTGAATGCGCCGCCTGTCACGGCCTCACCGGCGCAAGCATCAACGGCGAATGGCCCAATCTCGCGGGTCAGAAATATGCGTATCTGGTGGAGCAGCTGCGGGCCTTTCGCGACGGCAGCCGCAAGAATGCGGTGATGACGCCTGTCGCGCAGCAGCTGTCCATTGCGGATGTCGGTGATCTCGCCGCGTACTTTTCGTCGCGAAAAGGCGCGGCGCCGGCGCGAGCGTCCGGGATCGCGAAGAGCAGCGTCGATCGGGGCTTCAGCATCAGCTCCCAGTGCACGGCGTGTCACGGGTTGACGGGCATGAGCCCCACGACGGCCCGCGCTGTCGCCTGGCCCAACCTGGCCGGGCAGAAATACGCGTATCTGCTGCAGCAGTTGCGCGTCTTCAAGCAGGGCGGACGCAATAACTCGCTGATGTCTCCCATGGCGCGGCGGATCTCGCGCGCGGACGCCCGCGATCTCGCCGCCTATTTCTCCCTCCAGGTGCCGGTTGCGCCGCAGGCTTCGAACGCCGTTGGTGCCGCCGCCGGCAAGCCGATAGCGCACCCTCCGATCACCCAATCACCGGCATTTGAAACGGCGCGAGCCCGGCCAGCCGCGCCGTATTGGGCGCAGTTCTGGCCGAGCGGGACGGGTCGCTCGATCGTCGAGGAAAAGTGCACGCTCTGTCACGACCCGCAGCGGATCGTGGCATTCGTCCGCCCCAAGGATCAATGGCACGATGTCATCGAGGCGATGCGCAGGCGCGGGTCGCCGGTGACCCCGGAGGAGATCCCGGTCGTAGTGAGCTATCTCGCGCAGCACTTCGGGCCCGACTCACCGCCCAATCGCAAGGCGCGGCAGCTCGGCGAGACGCACGTGGCGCAAAGGGCCTGCACGCGCAGCCAGTGGCCCAGAGGCTCCAGCGGCTTCCGCCGCGACTGGAGGGGGTCCTACAACATCTGGGTGTCGAACATGATGGGCGGCAGCATCGACATCGTGGACCCGGTCACCTGGAGGGTCGTGAGCCAGATCAAGTGTGTCAGCTCGCCCGATCGCGTGGAGTTCTCCCCCGATGGGAACACGGCATACGTGCCTGATCGGGTCGAGCACGACGTTACCGTGATCGACACGAGAACCGGCGCCATCGAAGCGAAGATCCCGCTCATTGCCCGCCCGAACACATCGGTAATCTCGCGCGACGGCAAGAAGCTGTACGCCGGCATCTGGCCGCTCGACGGCCGGGAGAACCGACGCGGATACGTTCAGGTGATCGATACCGCTGGACTGAAGGTCGTCAAGACGATCCCAGTGCAGGGCGGGGTTCACGATCCGTGGATGTCGCCGGACGGCAAGGAGCTTCTGGTGATGTCTCCGGAAGGCCGCTACATGGATCTATTCGACACCAGGAGCGATCGCCTGATCTGGATCTGCTGCCACGAAGCCGAGATCGGGACCATGAACATGGAAGCCGGACCCGACGGCTCGACCTCGCGGATCTTCTTCTCCTATGCCGGGTATCCGGGGATCGTGGTGATCTCCGCCAGGACCGGCAAGGAGCTGGAGCGGGTTCCTTACCCCGTGCCGGCGTCCGGTCCGTACAAGGGAATGGCTCCGGCCAGCGGCAACGGCAAGGATCTCGGCTTCCATGGCGGCGAGATCAGCCCTGACGGGAAGACCTACTGGGTCATGCAGGGAAGCTGGGTGCGCGAGTTCGCGCTACCCGGCTTGAAGTTCATGGGAGAGGCTCGGCTGGCCCTGGACGATCAGGCCGGCCTCGCCTACCGGCCCATCATCGAGGGCTCGTGGCTCACGATCTCTCCTGACGGCAAGACGGTCTATGCGGTGCGGCCCGGCCGCGATCTGCTGTCGGCGATCGACGTCGCGTCCGTGAAGGAAGTGGCTGAAATTCCAACCGGCGAATACCCGCTGCACATCTCCATATGGCCAAGAGGCACGCCGTAGCGCAGGACCACGGGAATTGAACGAATGACCAACAAAGCCAAGTTTCGCGTCGCCGTGACCGGCGATTTCGAGGGGCTCGCCATGAAGGCCGTGGCGTGGAGCGCGCTGGGTGCGGATGCCGAGGCCGTCGCGTTCACGGAGCCATTCGCTTCCGCGCGTGAGACCGTCCTCGCGCTGCGCGACTTCGACGCCATTACGCTGATGCACGAGCGCGTCCCGCTGACACGGGAAATAATCGAACAGCTGCCGCGGCTGAAAGTCATCGTCTTCAGCGGCAGAAGGAACGAAGCTCTCGACGACAAGGCGGCGGCCGCCCGTGGAGTAGCGGTTTGCAACTCGAATCCCAAGTTCGACGTGCCCAGCAGCGAGCCGGGCGGCAAATCTCCATCCGAGCTCGCGATCGCGTTGCTCATGGGGTGCACCTGGCAGACAGGCCCGCTGACCGCGCTGATCAGGCAGGGCGGCTGGGCCGCGCAGCCAGGGGTGCCGCTGCGCGGCAAGACTCTGGGGATCCTGGGATTCGGCAGCGTCGGCAGGCCGGTGGCGAGGGTGGCGGTGGCCCTCGGCATGCACGTTCTGGTGCATTCGCGCAGCCTCACCGACGAGGACGCGAGCGCCGAAAAGGTGGCACGGGCCGACTTCGACACCCTTCTGAAAACCTCTGACGTCATCAGTATTCACCTGCCGCTGAACGCCGCGACGCGGGGTATGATCGGGGCGCAGCAGATCGCGCAGATGAAGGACGGCGTGATAGTCATCAACACCGCGCGCGCCGCGATCATCGAGGAGACGCCGTTCCTGGAAGCCCTGCGGACGCGCAAAATCGCAATGGCAGGGCTGGACGTGTTCTGGGAGGAGCCGCTGCCCGATCACCACCCGCTCAAGCACCTGTCCAATGTCGTGATGACACCGCACATAGGCTACGTCACCGAGGAAACGATGGTGGCCCGCTACCGCGGACTGCTCAAGGTCCTTGCCGCCTATCGGCGGGGAGAGGTCGTAGGCCGTTACGCATCCAAGGCAGCCACCTGAGCAAATGAGCGGCTCACCGGGCGGTACGTCCATTTCGCGCGCCGCAGCGAGCGACTCCGGGGAAGCGCTGCTCGCCAGCGCATATCGCAAGAACGCATGGCGGCTCGTGGTCATCCTGGTGATCGCGTACGTCGTCAACTACCTCGATCGCAACAGCATCGCCTTTGCAGGGCTGACCATGAACAGGGCTCTGGGGCTGACCTCCCGCCAGTTCGGCCTGGCGGCGGGACTCTCCGTCGCCAGCTATGCTCTGCTGGAGATTCCGAGCAATCTCTTCATGCAGAAGGTCGGAGCGCGCCTGTGGCTGAGCCGCATCATGATCACCTGGGGGATTGCGGCGGCCGCCGGGGCGCTGGTGATCGGACCGTACAGCCTGTCACTCTCGCGGCTGGTTCTGGGCGCCGCCGAAGCCGGATTCTTCCCCGGCGTCCTGATGTACCTGTCCGCCTGGTTTCCCGCCCACTACCGGACGCGCGTCTTCGCCTGGTTTCTTCTCGGCATTCCGCTGTCCTCAGTGGTCGGGGGACCTGCCTCGGGCTTCCTGCTCGGAATGAACGGGTATCTGCATCTCGCGGGCTGGCAGTGGATATACATCGCGGAGGGTGCTCCAGCGGTCATTCTCGGGATCCTGACCTGGTGTCTGCTGGTCGATGATCCCCGGGACGCGAAATGGCTGACGCCGGACGAGCGGCAGGCGCTGCTGGAGGCGCTGGCCAACGAGCGCCGGAGCCGGGTCCAGCACCACTTCGTGGCCGCAATGAAGGACGCGCGCGTCCTCATCCTGACGATGATTCAGTTTGGATTCACCCTCGGCACCTATGGCATCGGCATCTGGTTGCCATCGATATTGAAGCAACATCACCTGACGAACCTCCGGATAGGGTTGCTGTCGGTGCCGCCTTACCTCGCCGCCAGCATCGCGATGCTGTTGTGGGCGCGCAGCGCCGACCGGAGCGACGCGCGGATTCTCAACCTCACCGTGAGCTGTGCGCTCGCGGCGGCAGGCCTCATCGCCGCGGCTCTGTGGTCCGGACTCGTTCCGCGGCTCACCGGGTTGACGATCGCGCTGGTCGGCGCCACGTCCGCAAGAGCAATCTTCTGGGCGATACCGCCCCGATTCCTGGTCGGCACCGCCGCTGCGGGCGGCCTGGCGTTCATCAACTCAGTCGGCACTCTGGGCGGATTCTTCGGCCCGTTCCTGATGGGTTGGCTCAAGGACCTCACCGGCTCGTTCGACAGCGGCCTGGCGCTGATGGCCGTGATCGTCATGATCTCGGCCGGCTTCTCCGCGCTGCTCGGCGCCATCGAGCGGGAAGGCTGACGGGGTCGGCCGCGGTACCGGCGCCATCGCCGCGTGAGCCCAGCGTGCTCACGCCGTGAATTCGACCCCGCGCCGCTCGGGCCCCAGCAGCGCCAGCAGCACCAGTGCCCCCGCGAACACTCCGCACACCAACGTCAACGCAAACGCGTAATCCGGTCGCCCATGGCTGAGGTGCGTGGTTGCAACGCTCGCCTGCAGTGTGGCATTGAAAGAGGCAAGCAGATTGCCCAGCTGGTAGACGACGCCCGGGAACGTCGCGCGCATGCCTTCGGGTGACAGCTCGTTGAGATGCACCGGCACGACACCCCAGGCGCCTTGGACCATGAACTGCATCACGAAGGCTGCGCTCGCCAGCGTCACCGCGGTGGTCGAGTACGCCCAGAAAGGCAGTACGAGCAACGACAGCGCCGCCGCCAGCGCGATGGCGCGCCGGCGGCCCATCCGGCTCGACAACGAGCCGAACAGCATTCCCCCGAGGATCGCGCCGATGTTGTAGACGACGGCTATCGCGGAAATCGTGTGCGCGGAGAATCCCCGCTGAACGCCAAGCAGGGTCGGGTACAGATCCTGCGTGCCGTGACTGAAGAAATTGAAGCAGGCCATCAGCACGATCGCATACAGAGCCAGCATCCAGTGCCCCTGCAGACCGGCGAGCAGACCGCGCTTCACCGGCTGTGCGCGCCCCGCCTCCCAGATTTTCGATTCCGGCACCTTGCTGAAGATGTAAAGCACCAGGAGTGCAGGTGCCGCGCCCACCACGAACATTCCGCGCCAGCCGATGCGATCGAACAGCAGCCCGAAGACCACGGCCGCGAGCAGGTAGCCGCAAGGATAGCCGGCTTGGAGGATGCCGGAAACCAGGCCGCGGGAGCGGACCGGAACGGTCTCGAACGCGAGCGACGCGCCGATCCCCCATTCGCCGCCCATCGCGATGCCATAGAGGGCACGCAGCGTGACGAATACGGCCAGGGAGCTCGAGAAGGCGGTGGCGAGCTCCATCGCCGAATACAACAGAACGCTCGCCATGAGCGCCGGGCGACGCCCGTAGCGGTCGCCGAAGCGCCCGAAGAGGAAAGCTCCCACGGGCCGCATCGCCAGCGTGAGGCTGATCCCCAGCGTCACGGCCGTGATGTCGGTCTTGAAATCGCTCGCGAGGTGCCCGAGCACGAACACGACCAGGAAGAAGTCGAATGCATCCAGCATCCAACCGAGAAAGCTCGCAACCACGACGTTACGATGCTCTGCGTTCCAGACTTCGCTCGATGTCACCGCAGTCAGTCCCCTTTCTTTACAGCGGCGGATGGGTCTAGTTTGTCTGTGACCTAACCCACAAGAGACCGCTGATGACTCTGAAGCTACGCCTCACCGCAATCGCCAAGCGTAAACCATCGTCCCCGTCCCCCCGTATAGCAAAAAATATCTAGGCATGCGTTCTTTGGGGCCGCCGAGACGAGGGCTCGGCCAGCCCTGGGCCCATCATCCATGAACCGAGTTGCGTTCGAGGGGATTCTCCACCCGAAGTCCTCGGAACCGCCGAAAATCCCTGTCGGTGGTGCAGAGGATCGCGCCGTGCTCCAAAGCGAGCGCGGCGAGTGCCGCGTCGGTGACCAAAGGTCCTTTTACTTGAGCCTCGGTTATCTGTGCGCAAAATCGCTCCCAGAACTCATCGGCCGGGTTTGGTACGACGACGTTGGGGTATGCAAGCCACTTTGACACGACGTTGCAGGCAGCTTCTCCGGAAATCGGGTTTGGGACAACGCGAGGGTTGGTGGAAAGCCGCACGAATGCGAGCAGCGTCTGCCAGGGAAGAGCGACCTGCTCCTCGCCATTGAAGGCAGATTGAAGCCACTCGCGACACGGCTCATGATGCGCGGAACTGCGATCGTAGGCGTACAGAAGAATGTTGGCATCGAGCATTTTCATCGATGCGCAGGTCCCTCTGCTTCCTCGAGAAGCGCTCCGATGTCGTCATACGAGCGACTGCTCCTCGGGCCGCCAAGATCGAAAGGCTCTACCTTGAACGGGGAGGCTCTCCTGGCCGTCTGGCGCTGAGCGAGCCCGGCTCGCAGATACTCGTTTACCACGACCTTGAAGGGACGGTCGCTCTTTCGCGCTTCGGCTTGCAGCCGAGCCGCAACGTCATCATCGAGAGTGAGTGTGGTACGCATGGCATCATGATGCTATCGTAAAGACATCATGATGTCAAAGCAGCGCGCCGGAAGTATGCGGATATTCCGCCACCGCTATCTTGAGACGAACACTGCGAGCCAAGGGACCTTCTCCGCGTCTTTCGCGATGGCGAGTACAATGCCCGGATCGATTCCGGCGGCGCAATCGGCTCGCGCGAAGTCTTATGGTCGGCACTCAAGATTCAATGGCCCGTCCCGGCCAGGGGTACATTAGCCTGCTGCCCCATTGCCGCCACCTCACCACGGAATGACGGATGATCATCGACTGCCACGGGCATTTCACCACCGCTCGCGCGAGCCTGCGCGCCTGGCGCGAGAGGCGCTGTCGGTGGGCGCGATCCGCAGACCGGGCATTACTTCGACGACACCAAGCGCTATGTCGATGCCTGCCGGCATCTTTCTGACGCTGACCGCCACAAGATATTCGAAGCCAACGTGCGCCGCGTATACCCACGCCTCGATGCCCGCCTGGGCACGCGCGGCAAGTAACTGGAACGATTCTCATGTCAGATACTCAACGCTTGAACGGCATCATCCGCGCCTGGGAGCAGGGACGCCCCGCGACCTCGGCCTTCGCGAACGCCGACCGGCAGTCCGCGATCGAATTCAGCGCCGCTCCCTATGACAGCGTCGTCTTCGAGATGGAGCACAACCCATGGGACGCTGTCGCCCTGCAGGATGCGTTGCAGTACCTGCTGAATCGCCGGCAGATTCATGAGGCGGGATCTCTGGCGCCCGCTGTGACGCCGATCGTGCGGATTCCGCCGAACGGCAGCGAGAAGAATCAATGGCTGGCCAAGCAGGCCCTCGATCGCGGTGCTTACGGCATCGTGTGGCCTCACGTCACTGACGCGGAGCAGGCCTACAACGCCGTCGCCTCGTGCCGGTATCCCCGTCAGAAGGATTCGCCGCTCTACGAGCCGTTCGGCGCGCGCGGCGACGGACCGCATGCGGCATGCAGGTACTGGGGTGTTTCCCAGCAGGAATACTACGCGAAGGCCGATGTGTGGCCGCTGAATCCGCTCGGGGAGATCCTGGTGTTCCTGATGATCGAGGATCAGGAAGGGATTTCCAACCTCGATGAGATCCTGCGCGTGCCAGGCGTCGGCTGCGTGCTAATCGGCGAGGGCGATCTCAGCCAGGAGTTGGGCTTTCCCCGCCAGTACGAGCATCCGGTCGTCAAGGAGGCAATGGCGCAGATCGTCGCAACCTGCAAGAAGCGCAACGTCCCCGTAGGCCACCCTCACGTCACCACGAAGAATGTGGAGAGCGTGCTCGAGCAAGGGTACCGCATCCTGATGTCGGCGCCGGTACGCTCCTACGCCGCCATCGAGAAAGTCCGCGAGACCTTCAAGAAGTAGACGGCTCGATTGTGCCCGCCTCCGAGGGCAAACTCGCTGGGTGTCGAATCCGGCCCGCAAGCTCAAGTTCCTGGCACGTGTTCTGGACACATGCAATGGACACGGGTAATATACGCAGGCCGTGATTTACGAAGGAAGCTCCCATGCGATCCGCGGCCTACGATTCCAAGGCGCCCAAACAGACGGTCAGCCTCACGATTAATTCCGACCTTTACGCCCAGGCGAAGCGCTGCGGGATCAATGCATCGCAGATTGCCGAGGATGCGCTTGCGCACGAGGTGGCGAGGCGCAAGGCCGAGCGCCTCCGGGAGGAGGTCCGCAAAGACCTGGAAGCGTTGGACGCTTATGAAGCCAAGCACGGCTCGTTCGCTGAGATGGTCCGGGAGCACTATCAGTCGGCCGACGATGATGCGCTGTGAGCGCAAGCCAGTACGACGTATTCGATAACCCGATCTCGCGGGCGCGGCGCGCTTTCCCCTTCATAGCCATTCTCCAATCCGATCTAGCCGATACAGGATCCGATCGGTTGGTCGCTCCACTGGTTGCGCGCGCTCGCCTCGCGGGTGCTGTTGGTCGGCTGATGCCGATAGTCACCGTCCTCGGGGCTGATCATGTCCTCATTGTGCCGCGCATGACGCCCGTGGCAGCCGTGGATCTCGGCGCGCCTAAAGACAGTTTGACCGGCTACCGCAACGAGATCGTCGCAGCGCTCGACCTGCTGTTTCTCGGCGTTTGAGCTCGCCGTGCGAGCGCGGCTGGATTCGCTGTGCGACAGCGGAAATCGCTGGATGCGACCAAAACTAACTATCTTCCCGTGCTGGATGCTCTCTACGACGTACCGAAAATAGCGCTCGTCAGTGCGCGCCATGAAGGTGCCGCAGGCAACATGGCGGAAGCTGACGGCAAGCTGGCCGGCAGACCTGGCGTATGTTTTGTCACGCGGGGGCCGGGTGCGACGCACGCCTCCGTAGGCGTCCACACCGCCTTTCAGGACTCGACGCCGATGGTGTTGCTCATCGGTCAGGTAGCCCGAGGGGCTCGCGACCGCGGAAGTCGTGCGCCGCAACGATCTTCCGATCGTCGCCAGCAAGCCGGCCGCGGCTCCGTCCTCGGCAAGTTCATCAACGCGGGGCAGGTCTGCACCTCGCCGAGCCATTCGCGGATCTCGATGAGGCCAGCGCCATCGCCAATCGCTTGCCCTATGGCTTGGCCGCGTATGGCTTCACGCGCTCGTCGGCGAGCGCCCACAGGTTGGCTCGCCGGCTCGAGGCGGGCATCATGTCCATCAACCACGTCGGCGGCTCCCTCGTGGAAGCGCCTTCCGGCGGAGTCAAAGAGAGCGGTTACGGACGCGAGGGCGGCCACGAGGGCCTCGATGGCTACCTGAACACCAAGCGCGTATCCTTCAAATACCTATGACGGACACCGCCCATCGCAATTTCATCGGCGGCAGCTGGCGCGACGGCGCGGATGCGCGTCCAAACATCAATCCTTCTGACACGTCCGACGTGGTCGGCCGCTATGCGCAGGCCAGCTCCGCCGAGGCGGCGGAGGCAATCAGCGCCGCGGCGAAGGCCTTCGAGAGCTGGCAGTTCGGCTCCATACAGGACCGGTTCGACGCGCTGGACCGCATCGGCACGGAGTTGCTGGCGCGGCGGGAGGAGCTCGGCAAGCTGCTCTCCCGGGAAGAGGGCAAGACTCTCAAGGAGGGCATCGGCGAGGTGGCGCGCGCCGGCAGCGTGTTCAAGTTCTTTGCCGGCGAGTGCCTGCGCATCCCCGGGGAGCTTCTGGCCTCCACGCGCCCGGGCGTGACCGTCGAAGTGACGCGGGAACCCGTCGGCGTCGTCGGCATGATCACGCCGTGGAATTTCCCCATGGCCATTCCTGCATGGAAGATCGCCCCGGCCCTCTGCTACGGCAATACGGTGGTGTTCAAGCCGGCGGAGCTGGTCCCCGGCTGCGCCTGGGCGCTGACCGACATCATTTCGCGCGCGGGGCTTCCGCCCGGCGTATTCAACCTGGTCATGGGCAAAGGCTCGATCGTGGGCGAGGCGCTGGTCAGCTCGCCCGCGGTGAATGCCATCAGCTTTACGGGCTCTGTCGCGACCGGTCAGGGGATCGTTGCGAAGGCCTCGGCGCGGGGCGCCAAGGTCCAGGTCGAGATGGGCGGCAAGAACCCCCTCGTCGTCCTGGACGATGCCGACCTGGAGCTCGCGGCGAACGTGGCACTGCAGGGCGCCTACTTCTCCACCGGTCAGCGCTGCACGGCTTCGAGCAGACTCATCGTGACTCAAGACATACACGATCGGTTCGTCGCGGCTCTGCGCAAGAAGCTCGAGGCGCTGAAGGTGGGACACGCTCTCGAGCCCACGACCGACATCGGGCCCGTCGTCGACGACAAGCAGCTCGAGCAGGACTTGAGTTACATCGGCATAGGCCGCGAAGAGGGCGCGACGCTCGCCTACGGCGGGCGGCGCCTGGAGCGCCCGACGCCCGGGTACTACATGGAGCCCGCGCTCTTCACCGACAGCGCTCCCGGAATGCGGATCAATCAGGAGGAGATCTTCGGACCGGTGGCCAGCGTCATTCGCGTGCGCGATTTCGACGAGGCGCTGGCGGTTGCCAATCAAGTGCCGTTCGGCCTCTCCGCCGGCATCATGACGACCTCGCTCAGGCACGCAGCCGCTTTCCGGCGCCGCTCACAGGCCGGCATGGTGATGGTGAACGTACCGACGGCAGGCGTCGACTATCACGTCCCCTTCGGCGGCCGCAAATCATCCAGCTACGGCCCTCGCGAGCAGGGCCGCTACGCAATGGACTTCTACACCACCGTGAAGACGGCCTATATCGCGGCATAATCTATGGGAAAAAGCCTCCTGCGGCGCTTTTTCGGACAGTGCCTTCGTTGCCGCCGGCAAAAGGCGCGACTTTTGCCGGCTGCGCTGTGCCGCCATTGGCGCGTCGCAAGTCCGACGGGTTCCTAGGGCGGCGCACCGGCGGCAGGATGGCGGAGAAAGTCGATTGCGTCGTCATCGGCGCCGGCGTCGTAGGCCTTGCAGTCGCGCGGGCCCTCGCAATGCGCGGCCGCGAGACGCTGGTCCTGGAGGCCGAGGATGCGATCGGCACCGGCACCAGCTCCCGCAACAGCGAGGTCATTCACGCAGGGATCTATTACACACCCGGATCGGCCAAGGCGAATCTCTGCGTCGCGGGTAAGCATCTTCTTTATGCCTACTGCGAGGCGCACGGCGTCGAGCATCGGCGATGCGGCAAGCTGATTGTCGCCGCGGATCAGGAGCAGGTGAAGTCGCTGCAGAAGATCGAGGCGACCGCCCGCGCCAACGGCGTCCATGACTTGCAGTGGCTGACAGCGGCCGACGCGAAGGCCATGGAGCCGGCGCTGAGCTGCGTCGCCGCTCTGTTGTCACCTTCCACCGGCATCATCGACAGCCACGGCCTGATGCTGGCAATGCAAGGAGACCTGGAGGAAGCGGGCGGCACGGTTGCCTTGCGAGCGCCCGTGAGGCGGGGACGTCGCGACCGTGACGCCATCCATCTCGAGGCCGGCAGCGAGGAAGTCGTCGAAATTTCGGCGCAGGTCGTCGTCAACAGCGCGGGCCTGTACGCCCAGGAATTGGCGCGGCGGATCCAGGGTATTGCGGCGGCGAGCATCCCTGCCGCCGTCTACGCCAAGGGCTGCTACTACGTACTGCAGGGAAAGTCGCCATTCCGGCGTCTCATCTATCCGATCCCGGTGCCGGGCGGCCTTGGTGTGCATCTGACACTCGACCTCGCCGGCCAGGCGAGGTTCGGCCCGGATGTCGAATGGGTCGAGAAGTTGGATTACACCGTCGACCCCGCGCGTGCGGAGCGGTTCTACGGCGTGATCCGCAACTACTGGCCGGATCTGCCCGATGGCGCGCTGCAGCCGGGTTACGCCGGGATCCGTCCGCAGCTGCGATACCCGGGGGGCCCTGGGGTGGATTTCCTCATTCAGGGGCCGGAGGCGCACCGCGTTCCCGGCCTGATCAACCTCTACGGCATCGAATCTCCCGGCCTGACGGCGTCCCTGGCGATTGCGGAGCGCGTTGCCGACGCAGCCGCAACTGGCCGCTAGCCGCGCGTGGGCACCGAGGACTCTCGCGCCGCCATGGTCGAGGACACATCGCCGGCCAGTTATCGCCTCATCGCCCTCATCATCGCCTCGGCGCTCTTCATGGAGCAGCTCGACGCCACGGTGCTGACCACGGCGATCCCGACCATGGCCCGGGATTTTCATGTGCGGGCGCCGCAGATGAGCGTAGCGCTCACCGCCTACCTGCTGGCGCTCGCTCTTTTCATTCCGGCCTCGGGGCACGTTGCCGATCGATGGGGCGCGAAGAAGGTGTTTCGCGCGGCCATTGGGGTTTTCATGGCGGGGTCGCTCGCCTGCGCCATCGCGCCCAACCTGACTGTCATGGCCGTGTCGCGCTTCGCGCAGGGGATCGGCGGCGCCATGATGGTTCCGGTCGGCAGGCTGGTGCTGCTGCGCTCCGTATCCAAGCGGGACCTGCTGGCTGCCTATTCCTGGATGCTCATACCGGGGCTCGCCGGCCAGATCTCGGGGCCGCCCATCGGCGGCTTCATCGTCACTTATCTACACTGGCGCTGGATATTTCGGGTCAACCTGCCGATCGGCATCGTCGGTTTTTTTCTCGTCGGCCGTTTCGTTCCCGACGTCCATGAGACCGTCCGTCGCCCGTTCGACTGGACGGGCTTTGCTCTCGCGGGAATCGCCTTGTCCGCCGCACTGTTCGGCTTCGAGACCTCGGGTCATGGGTTACCGATCAGCGTCGCGGGGCCTCTGCTGGCGACGGCCCTCGTGTTCGGTCTGCTGTACGTGCGGCATGCGGCCCGCGCCGCGCACCCCGTCCTCGATCTGTCGCTTCTCGCCATCCCGACATTTCGCCTCTCGTTCATCGGCGGCTCGCTGACGCGCATCACGCAGGGCGCCCAGCCCTTCCTGTTGCCGCTCATGATGCAGCTCGCCTTCGGACTGAACGCCGCGCAGAGCGGCCTCATCACCCTCGGAACGGCTCTCGGGACGTTCACCATGAAGTGGCTCGTCGCCCCGATCCTGCGCCGCGTGGGCTTCCGCACCAGCCTCACGCTGATCGGCGTGCTGGCCGCCTGCTCCTACGCGGTCTGCGGATTCTTCCGGCCCGGCTGGCCATTCTACCTGATCTTTGCGGTACTCGTCGCTTCGGGGTTCCTGATGTCGTTCCAGTTCACGGCCTACAACACCATCGCCTTCGACGAGATCGAGCCCGAGCGCATGAGCAGCGCCAACAGCTTCTACTCGACCTTTCAGCAGCTCACGCTGTCGTTCGGTATCTGCGCCGCCGCAGCCACGCTGCACGTCTCGACGACGCTGGCCGGGCGCGCCGTGCCCGGGTTCGTGGATTTCTCCGCCGCATTCTGGGTGGTGACCGGCATCTCACTCTGCTCGATCTTCGCCAACCTGCGCTTCGATCCGCAGGCCGGCCGACAGATGAGCGGCGCGCGCTAGGAAGTCTGGCCGCCGGGCGGCCGGGCGCCGGGCGCCGGGTGCTGGCCGCTGCGCCGCTTTACGGCGCCGCGCAGCGGAAACTGGCAGCCCGGCTCGCATCGCCGCCGACGTAGCGCGCAACCTGGGGATAAACGCACAGTGGACGCTGGAACGCGACCTTTTTTTCGGACTGCATCGGTGTAATGCGTGCCTATCAGAGTCCCCGGCGGCTCGTCCTTCTCCACCCAGTCCTCCAGGGCGATCGTCATGTCATGAGCCGCATCGCGGACCGGTGGCGTGGAATCGCGCGTCGCCGTCGAGAAGTTGGTTGCTCCGGGACCGCCCGCGCAGTGGGCCATGCCCGGAATCATGTAGAGCCTGAAGTAACGCCGGGTCGCGGCGCCGGCGTCCTCGGGGTTCAGATGGTTGGCCGTGAAGGCCTGCACTTGGCGATAGTACTCGATCGCCGCGAGCGCCGAGCCCACCGGGTCCGCCCAGCCCATGAACATGATCAGCTTGCCGCCGTGAGCTGCAAAGGGGAGCAGATCAGGATCGGCGGCATCGACCTTCGAGCCGATCGCCGCGCGCACGATCCCGGGATCGGTGTGCCAGTCGAAGCGCCAGGGGTTCCAGCGCGGATTGTCGAACACCCAGTCGCGGAAGAAATCGAGCCGCTGCGGCTCGTCGGGCCGCCGTGGATTGGCCCAGTAGTCGGCCCAGCCGGGCAGGGGCTGCACGCCCTCGGTCTGTACGCCCTCGCTCCCGAGCGTGTACCCCGGATAGATCTGCGCCCCGGTTACGGAGTCGCTCGGTCCCGCATACATGGCACGGACGGCGGCGACCTGCTCGGCCGACAGGCAACGCGAAGTGCTTCCACGCCTGCATAGCAGTGATTTCACGTTGAACTTGCAGGCGCGCGGGTCGTTGATCACGCCATCCTTGACACCATCGGCGGCGTCGCAGGCCGCGATCACGGCGGCGTGCACCAGCCTCAGATCAGCGGTGCTGAGGATCGGAAGCGCCTCGCCGGGGCGATGATTCTTCTCGAACTGCCACAAGAAGGCCATGTTGAGAGAGGTGCGGTAATTGCCCGGGTCGCCCGCGATGATGCCGTTGAAATCCTCGGGGTAGCGCTGGGCCTCCGACAGAGCCTCCTCGCCGCCGGTGGAGCAGCCGCTGAAGTACGCATAGCGCGCCGGACCGCCGAAATAGGCTCGCGTGAGGAGCTTCGCGGCGAGCACGGACTCGTGGACCGCTCGTTGCCCCCAGTCGATGATGCGCTCCGGATGGCCGACCGCGAATGTCAGGTCGTCGCCCCGATGGCCCGTGTCGGTGGCCACGCCGGCGTCATTCTGACGGATGCGATCGGCCATCTGTGCCCAGTAGATCTGCGAGCCATACGCGCCATTGCCGACCATGTGCAGGCGCCCGCTCCAGTGCCCGAGCGGCAGCCAAACCTCGAAGCCGATGCGCGAGCCCGGCACCGGATGCGAATAGCCGTGCACGCGGCAGAACGCGGGCAGGTCGGAGTAATCGTGCTGGGGCGAGCCGCCGCCGGGCTCGCGGAAAGTGCCCGCAGCGACCGTGTTGGCGGAGGTGACTCGCGCATGCGGCAGCTCGAGGCGCAGCAGGTCCGCGCAGCGCATCGCCGCACCCGCGACATCCGCGGCGCCGCACGCCAGTCCCGCGGCCAGCACCACGAGCCACGACGCCTTGCTCATGGCCGCTGCTGCGCGGTGCCCGCGAAGAAGCCGTCCGCCGCGGCTTCTCCGGCGCTTGCGGCCCCGGCCGGCAACTGCTTGGCCGCCACCTGTAGGTGCAGCCGCATCAACACGGACGCGAGCTCCTGGTCCCCGCTCTCGACGGCGCTCAGGATGGACAGGTGTGCGTCGCAGGAGGCGGTGATCCGATCGAGGGGGTATACCCTGCTGTAGGTGAGAAAGCGCCTGAGCTGGTTCTGCGCTTGGGTGGCCTGGTGGAAGAAGGAGTTGCCGGAGCAGGCCGCAAGCATCTCGTGAAAGTCGGCGTTCATCTCGAAGAATCTGATCATGGATACGCGCTCGGGACGGGTGGCGAGGATTGCTTCGTGCTCGCGCCGGCAGCGGGCCGCCCACGCGCGATCGAGTGTGAAGCCGGGCTCGAGCAGGGCCGCCGGCTCGATCGCCAGCCGGAAGCGATAACTCTGCTCATCGCCCTTGCCGGCGGGCCGCAGGAGCGGCGCGAAACGCCATCCGTAGCCGGGCTTGCGCTCGATGACCCCCTCGCGCCTCATTCGCTGCAGCACGCGCGTCAGGAGTCCGCGGCTGATCCCGTATTGCCGCATCATGTCGGCTTCGGAGAACTCCTCGGCCAGCCCCTTGCGCACGTAGTCTTCCGCGATGCGCACGTAGATGGACTCCTCGTCGGATGGCACCGATTCCGCCGCGAGCCGCGCGATGACGCCCGCCGGCGCGCGCACGCGGAATCCGAGCCGCGGGCCGCTCGGCGCGACGACATCCAGGGAAGTCAGATGCTCGAGCGCGCCGTGAATCGGTGTCCGCGATACCGCGAGCGCCTGGGCGAGCGCCAGCTCGGTGAGGTGATCTCCCTGGCCGAGACCCCGGTCGCGGATATAGTTGAGAATCCGCTGCGCGAGCTGCCGCTGCAACTTGCTCGGGGTGCGCTTCGGCTTGCGGGAGGCACGTTTCATTGACATGGGTTGGTATGGCGGACGGGGCGCCGCCGCATGCGGCTTGTCTGGCATGGTACACCACCTGCAGCGGCCGCCCCAGGTGTCGTTGTGTTTTGAGCAAACAAAGAGCAAGATAGCCCGGTCGACGACCGATGCCAACGAGGGGTGAGATGAGCAGTTCCGGACCGTGCCCGCTGATCGAGGTCTCCGGGCCACCCGGTGAGCGCGGCCGTCAGTATGGGCGCCAGGCCGCCGCCGCGATCCGGCGCGCCATCGCGCATTACGAGGCGCAGCTGCGTGATTTCCGCATCGAGGCGCGGGACCTCGCGCGGATCATCGCCACCTACGTGCCCACCATCGAGGACTTCGAGCCGCGGTTCGTCGAGGAGATGCGCGGCATCGCCGCGGGTGCCGCGGTCGAGTTCGACCAGATCGTCATGATCAATGCGCGCACCGAGCTCCTCGAGCTCGCCGCCGACCCCGAGCTGTTGCGGCGGCTCCGCGGCATCGTCCCCATGGACGGCTGCACGACCCTCGTGGTCGAGCCCGAGGCCGCCGCCGCCGATCGGCTGATCCACGCGCACAACTGGGACTGGAAGGTCGAGAGCGCGGAGGCTTCCGTGGTGCTGCGCATCCGCAGCGAGGACGGCCCCGACATCCTGACATTCACCGAGGCCGGAGCGCTGGCGCGCTTCGGATTCAACTCGCGCGGGATCGCGATCAGCGCGAACTACCTCGAGTCCGACCGCGATTACCGGCAGGTCGGCGTGCCGCTGGCGGTGATCCGGCGCAAGGTGCTGGAGCAGATGCATCTCGCCCCCGCTCTGCGCGCGGTGTACGTCACACCGAAGTCGGGCTCCAACAACATCGCGGTCAGCGACAGCAGCGGTGGCATGGTGTTCGACTTCGAGTGCGCGCCGGACGAGACGTTCGAGGTCGAGCCGCAGGACGGCGTGCTGGTGCACACCAACCACTGGTGCAGCCCCGCGGCCCGCGCGAAGCTGCGGGAGGAGGGCATCCGCTTCTCGCCCGACAGCCTCTGCCGTGACCGGCGCGTCCGCAAGCTGCTCGCGGCGAAGCCCGGCCGCCTGACGGTCGCGGACATCAAGGCCGTCCTGCTCGATGACTGGGGGTCGCCCTGGTCGATCTGCCGGCCGCCGCGCCCCGGGGAAAGGGGGGTGACCGCAACGGTCGTCACCCTGGTCATGCAGCCGTCGCTCGGCATGATGGAAGCCGCGGTGCTGCCTGCCGCCGGCGCTCACTTCACGACCTACTGCCTCGATGAGCGCGCTGCTGCCGCGGCGGCCCACCTAGCCCCGCCATGAGCGGACCGCGCGCTTGACCGCGAGCACCCGCGCGGCCGCCGCAGAGGCGCCCGCGAGGCGCGCTAAGCCCTACACGTTCGCCTTTCTGCACGTTTGCACGGGCTGGCCCTACGGCATCATCGGGCTGGTCGTCGGCAATCGGCTCACGGCGGCCGGCGTTCCGGTCCGCCAGACCGCGGCAATGGTCGCCGCGGCGACGCTGGCTTTCTCGCTGGAGTTTCTCTGGGCACCGCTCGTCGATGCCACCCTGACGCGCCGCCGCTGGTACATCGGCGGTGCCGCCCTGATGTGCGGCTGTCTCGCGGTCCTGTTGAGCGCACCGTGGCGTCCCGACACCATGTCGCTGCTGACGGCCCTCGCGTTTGCCAGCTGCTCCGGCGCGGCGCTCGCCTCCGCGGCGATCAAGGGCCTGATGGCCTACGAGGTGCCGCAGCAGCGTCTCGGGGAGGCGAGCGCCTTCTATACCGCGGGCGGGTATTTCGCCAAGGCGGCCGGCGCGGCGGCGACCTTGTGGATGCTGGCGCACGTGGCGAGCCGGCCGATCGTGGCCCTTCTGAGCGTCGCGGCGGCGGCGGTTCCGGCGCTGGCCGTCTCGCTGACCTCAGCCGCGAAGCCCCTGCCCCTGGGCGAGTTTGCTGCCGCTTTGCGCGCGACCCTACGGGATGTCTGGCAGTTCCTCTGCACGCGACGCGGCGCGGCGACCGCGGTGCTGTGCCTCATGCCATTCGGCTCCGGCGTCGCGGCGGGCCTCATCGGGGCCCTCGCCCATGAATGGCATGTAACCGCGAATGAGCTCGGCGCCTGGATCGTCGCGAGCGCCTTCGGCACGATCGCGGGCGCCGCGCTCGCGGGCTGGCTGTCGCTGCGCATCGGCGCCTGGCGAGCCTATCTGCTGCTCGGCTGGGCAACTGCCGCCGCCGTCACGGCTCTTGCCGTGGCGCCGCGGGTGCCCGCGGCCTTTCTCGGGCTCGAGCTCCTCTACCGCAGCCTCACCGGGGGCTGTTATGCCGCGATCCTCGCCCTGGTGATGACGGCGGTGGGCAGGGGCGCGGCTTCGACCAAGGCAGCCATCATGTGGTCGCTGTTCAACTTCGGCGCGGTGCTCCCCACGATGCTGGAGGGTCGTGTACACGACCGGCTGGGTACCACCGCGATGCTGCTGACGGACGCGGCACTGGGCCTCGCGGCCCTCGGGGTCCTGCTGGTCGTGCTGCGGCTCCTCGAGTTTCGCTTCGACGGACCCGGCGCGGCTGCCGCCGCGATCGCCCGCGGCTCCCCCTAGGCCCCCGCGGCCGTACCCGTCCCCACTCGGGGATATTGCATTTCATTACAATATAACTCATTATGCGCTGGATGCGTTTTATAACCATATAACGCATGACGACCGGTTCTAATCCGCAGCACAGCGGCCCGGCGGCATGGGGGTGGGGGTCTTGGAGCGAAGCGCCGGCGCTGGCTGCCGGCCTGTCCGAGGCCGACGCTGCCCTTGCGCGGCAGCTGCGCGCCGCCGCGCGCAATCCCAGGCTCCTGCACGCCGCCGCGGCGCTCAACCGCAACGACGTCCCGGTCGCCGAGGCGTTGCTGCGCGAGCACTTGAAAGAGGCGCCGACAGACGTCGCGGCGATCCGCATGTTCGCGGAAGTCGCCGCGCGGCTCGAGCGCTACCAGGATTCGGCCAACCTCCTGGCGCGCTGCCTCGAGCTCGCCCCGGCTTTCCTGCCGGCGCGCCGCAATTATGGGTTCGTGCTGCACCGGATGAACCGGCACGAGGACGCGCTCCGGCAGGCGCGCATCCTGCTCGAGCACGACCCGCGCGACAGCGGCGCGCGCAACCTCGAGGCCGCCGCGCTCTGCGGCATCGGCCGCTACGAGGAGGCTCTTGCGCTCTATGCGGGCGTGCTGGCGGACTTTCCGCGGCAGGCGCGAGTGTGGCTCAACTACGGCCATGCGCTGAAGACCGTCGGGCGCCAGGAAGAGTGCATCGCGGCTTACCGCAAGAGCCTCGAGCACGAGCCGGGGCTCGGCGTTGCGTACTACAGCCTGGCCAACCTCAAGACCTTCCGCTTCGATCCGGCGGACGGCGCCGCCATGCGCCGGCAGCTGGCGCGCACGGACCTCTGCGAGGACGACCGGATGCACCTGCAGTTTGCTCTCGGCAAGGCGCTGGAGGATGCGGCGGAATATGCGGAGTCCTTCGCGCACTATGCGCAGGGCAATGCGCTGCGCCGTATGAGCCTCGGCCAGGGCTGCGAGCCGATGAGCGCCCGCGTGCAGCGCTCGAAGTCGCTGCTCACCGCGGAATTCTTCGCCGCGCGTCGCGGCTTCGGCTGTCCGGCGCCGGACCCGATCTTCATCGTCGGGCTGCCGCGGGCGGGCTCGACGCTCCTCGAGCAGATTCTCTCGAGCCACTCGGCCGTCGAGGGGACGATGGAGCTGCCGGATCTCGTGGACATGGCCGCGCGGCTGATGCGCTCGGCGGCAGCCGATACGAGCGCCAGCTACCCGGGCGTGCTCGCGGACCTGACGGCGGCCGACTGTCGCGCGCTCGGCGAGGAATATCTCGAGCGCACGCGGGTCCAGCGCCACACCGGGGCGCGGTTCTTCATCGACAAGATGCCGAACAACTTCCAGTACGTCGGCCTGATCCAACTCATCCTGCCGAATGCCCGCATCATCGACGCACGCCGCCATCCGCTCGGCTGCTGCCTCTCGGCGTTCAAGCAACATTTCGCGCGTGGACAGCACTTCACGTATTCGCTCGAGGAACTCGGCCGCTATTACACCGCCTACGTCGAGCTCATGGCGCACTTCGACGGAACCCTCCCGGGACGGATGTACCGAGTTCACTACGAGTCGCTGGTCGCCGATGTCGATACCGAAATCCGCCGGCTCCTCCAGCATTGCGGCTTGCCGTTCGAGGAGAGCTGTCTGCGCTATTACGAGAACGCACGCGCGGTGCGGACGGCGAGCTCCGAGCAGGTGCGCCGCCCGCTCTTTCGCGAGGGCCTCGAGCAATGGCGACGCTACGAGCCCTGGCTCGGACCGCTGAAGGAAGCGCTGGGTCCGGTGCTCGACTGCTATCCGTCGGTGCCCCCATTCGCTGGCAGACCCGATTCCGTTACCGCCCAAGCAGGTATCCCAACATGACCCGTAGCCGCAAAAGAAAACTGCGACGTGCCCGCGCGAGATGGGCCGGCGTACCCTTGATCACGGCTCTCTCGACCGCGCTTGCGCAGCAGGCCGCACCCCAGGCCGGCGGCGCGCTCAAGGAGATCATCGTCACCGCCACCAAGCGCGCCGAATCGCTGCAGTCGGTGCCGATCGCGATGACGGCCATCGACTCCTCGAAGATCGACCAGCTCCACGTGCAGGACTTCGACGACTACATGAAGCTCCTGCCGAGCGTCTCCTTCCAGGCGCAGGCGCCGGGGTTCGAGCACCCGCTGATCCGCGGCGTCTCGAGCGATTCCAACGCCAACCACTCCGGCCCGCAGCCGACCGTCGGCATGTATCTCGACAATCAGCCCATCACGACGATCCAGGGCGCGCTCGATCTGCACCTGTATGACATCGCGCGCATCGAGGAGCTCTCCGGGCCCCAGGGCACCCTCTACGGGGCGAGCTCCGAGGCCGGCACGATCCGCATCATCACCAACGCGCCGCAGCTCAATGCCTTCAGCGCCGCCTACGATCTCGACGGCAGCTACGTCGCGCACGGCGGCCCGGGCGGCACCGCCGAAGGCTACGTGAACCTGCCCCTCGGCCACACCTCGGCGCTGCGCCTGGTCGCATGGAGGCAGCACAGGGCCGGTTACATCGACAACGTGCCCGCGACCCGTACCTACGCGGCCAACGGCGTCACCATCAGCAACGCAGCGGTTGCGGGTAAGCACTACAACGACGTCGATGTCACCGGCGCCCGCGCCGCCCTGAAGGTCGACCTGGACGACAACTGGACGGTGCTGCCCGTCGTGATCGCGCAGGACGAGAAGACCAACGGCGTGTTCGGGTACATCCCCTCGCTTGGGGACTTGAATACCGCGCGGTTCACTCCGGACGACTCCGACGACCGGTTCGTCGACAGCGCGCTCACCGTCGAAGGCAAAGTGCACGACTTCGACATCACGTATACCGGCGCCTACCTCAAGCGCAGTACACACGTGCACACGGACTATTCGGACTACACGCTCGCGTACCAGGGCTCCCCGAGCTACACCTCGCTCTGGGTCGGCCCGAGCGGCGCCACGATCGACCCGACGCAGCGCGAGATCAACCGCGGCCACTACGAGATGGTGAGCAACGAGGTGCGCTTCGCCACTCCGGCGCAATATCCGTTGCGGGCCGTCGGCGGCATCTTCTACCAGCGACAGCAGCACCAGATCGAGTCGGATTTCATCATTCCGGGCATCGATCCCGCCTACACCGTGACGGGCTGGCCGAACACCTGGTGGCTGACGGACGAAATGCGGGTCGACCGGGACCAGGCGGCCTACACCGAGGTCAGCTACGATCTGAGCTCGAGATTCACCTTCACCGGCGGCATCAGGCATTTCGTCTACGAGAACACGCTCGAGGGCTTCACCGGTTACGGCGCGACGAATCCCCTGGGCCCTCCCGGCCAGAAGGCCTCGACCTGCCTCACCCCGGGGGCGTACGGCGCGCCGTGCGTGTCATTCGATCAGGGCACCTCGGGCACCGGCAACACGTACAAGCTGAACCTCGATTACAAGCTGGATGCTTCGAAGCTGGTGTACGTCACCTGGTCCACCGGATTCCGGCCCGGCGGCGTCAATCGCGCCGGCAACCTGCCGCCCTACAAGCCTGACTACCTGACCAACGTCGAGCTCGGCTGGAAATTCACCTTCGCCCATGTCTTCAGGTGGGATGGCGCGATCTTCCACGAAGACTGGCGCGACTTTCAGTTCCAGTTCCTGGGCGCCAACAGCCTGACGCGCATCGCCAATGCCGGCGCCGCGCGAATCATCGGCCTCGAGTCGGAGCTTGCGTGGGCGGCGACCCATGCCCTCACGCTGAGCGCCGGCTTCACCGTCATGAACCCGGAGCTGAAGGGAAATTATTGTAATCGTCTGAATGCCGACGGCAGCCCGATGACATCCAATCCGTGCTACAAGCCGAATGCCACCGCCGGCCTGCCGCCGGTTGCATACGCGCCGCTGGCGCCGGACGGCCAGCAGCTGCCGAGCACCTCGAAGCTCAAGGGCAACATGACGGCCCGCTATACCTTCCCGGTCGGCAGCTGGCGCGGGTTCATGGACGGGGAGCTCATGTACCAGTCCATGGAGTGGGCGGACCTGCGCAGCAAGCAGCGCCAGCAGCTCGGCGCCCAGCCGGCATTCGCCACCGTCGATCTCTCCTTCGGCGGCAACCGCGGGAGCACCCACGCCGAGCTCTACATCACCAACGTGCTCGACAGGCGCGGACAGATCTTCCGCTACGTCTCCTGCGGAAGCTGCGCGGCGACCTATGCGGTGCCGACGCAACCGCGGACGATAGGCATCAAGCTCGGGCAGGATTTCTGAGCTCGCTCCGGGTCAGGGCGGAAGACCTCATGGGGATCGAGCGGCCGAAGTAGCGGCTGCGCACTTTTGTCTGCGCCCCGAGACAGCTCTGGCCCACCGCCCGCGGGGGAGCTAAGGTAGCGGCGGACCCTGCACCCGCAGACGAAGAGGAGGCGCCATGGCCAGACGTCCACTCAAGGGAAGCGAGCGAAGCCCGCTGCCGAATTCCCGCGCATTGGGACCCGCGGATCCCGCGGAGCGGCTGGAAGTCACCGTCGTGCTGCGCGGATCCGACCGCCAAGGTCTGCAGGAGCGGCTGCAGAAGCTCGCGCAAGGCGAACGCTCCGCCGGACATCTCTCCCGGGCCGACTTCGCGCGGCGCCACGGCGCCAGCCGCGCGGACCTGGATGCGGTGCGGGAATTCGCCGAAGCGCATGGGCTGGCCGTCGTGCAGGAGCATGCCGGCCGCCGCTCCATCGTGCTGAGCGGCACGGTGGCGCAATTCAATGACGCGTTTGCGGTGGAGATGCAGCACTTCTCCCATCCGGGCGGGACCTACCGCGGCAGAAGCGGCACCCTGCAGATCCCGGCCGAGCTCGACGGCATCATCGAGGCGGTCATGGGGCTGGACAACCGTCCACAGGCCAGAGCGCACTTCCGTATCAAGAGACCCGAGGCCAAGCGGCGCGCGCGCCCGGCGCAGGCGGGGGCGGTATCGTTCACCCCGGTGCAGCTGGCCGCGCTCTACGATTTCCCGCAGGGGGACGGCAAGGGCGAATGCATCGGCCTCATCGAGCTGGGCGGCGGCTACCAGCCGCAGGACATCCAAACGTACTTCAGCGGGCTCGGCCTCGCGGCTCCCGCGGTCACCGCGGTTTCGGTCGATCAGGGCGCGAATCAACCCACCGGCGATCCCAACGGCCCGGACGGTGAGGTGATGTTGGATATCGAGGTGGCCGGCGCGATCGCGCCCGCCGCGGCCATCGCGGTGTACTTTGCACCCAACACCGACGCGGGCTTTCTGGACGCCGTCACCACGGCCATTCACGATGATGTGCGCAAGCCCTCGGTGATCTCGATAAGCTGGGGCGGTCCCGAGTCCACCTGGACCCAACAGGCGATGTCGGCGATGGACCAGGCCTTTCAGGCCGCGGCAGCAATGGGCATTACAGTATGTGTCGCTGCCGGGGACGGCGGCTCGACCGACGGCGTGAGCGATGGCAACAATCATGTGGACTTCCCCGCGTCCAGCTCCGGCGTACTCGCGTGTGGAGGGACCAGCCTCCGAGCCAGCGGCACGACCGTTGTAAGCGAAGTGGTCTGGAACGATGGCAATCCGGCCAGCGGTGCCGGGGGCGGCGGCGTCAGCACCGTTTTTGCCTTGCCGGCCTGGCAGCAGGGTCTCGACACGACCGATGCGGAAGGCAACCGTGCCCCCCTTGCAAAGCGCGGCGTTCCCGACGTATCCGCGGACGCCGACCCGCAAACCGGGTATGCCGTCCTGGTGGACGGAACGAATGCAGTCTACGGCGGCACGAGCGCGGTCGCCCCGCTGTGGGCAGGACTCATGGCGCGCATCAATGCCCTGTCCGGGCGCGCCGCGGGCTTCGTGAATCCCGCGCTCTACGGCCAGCCCTCGGCGCTGCGCGACATCACGCAAGGCAACAACGGCGGGTTCGCCGCCTCGCCCGGCTGGGACGCATGCACTGGCTTGGGCAGCCCTGACGGCGCCAAAGTGGCGGCCATCACGGGCATCTGAGTTCCCGCTCGCGCAAACCTGAGCGGCGGCTGATCGCCCGGAGGCGCGCCGCCGGTTCATGACCGGTTCAACCCTTGCTCCGTAGCATGCGGACCATGTCTCCTGCGCGCATGTATTCTCCGTGCAACAAGTGTGTCGCTCCCCATGAGGGATCTTCAGGAATCTTCACAAAGCGGCGCGGCTCAGGTGCGCCGCCCTTCGCGTAATATCGCCATCCGTTGTCGCCGTTACCGTCATCGGTGGGCTGGCATCGGCGTTCTGAATACCGTCGTTGCGTTGGAGCGACCCGAGTAATGGAAAAGACCCTGATGCGAACCTTTCAAAGCCCACCGAGGATAACCGGCTCCGGGGCAGGAGCCTTGGTCGTCGTACCGCCCGCCAGCATGGCCGGGCCTTCCGGCGAACCGGGTCAGCTATGGACGCATCTGGTGTATGGACTGGTCGCCGTAGCCTGCGTCATCGTCGGCTACTACCAGTTTCACATCATCGTGCTGCGCATTCTTGCGCTCGCAGAGAAGCAGCACGGACTGCGCACGCTCGCCTATCTCGGTCTCTTCTGGCTCGGTCTCGGCTTTATCCTGGTCGTGATCCGGACGGCTTTTTGGATCGTCTACAGGCCTGCGGCCGCGGCCACACGAGAGAGCGCACCGAGCCTCACCGTGATCATCCCCGCGTACAACGAGGGGGCGATGGTCCTGCAGTCGATCGAGTCGGTGGCCAAAGCCGACTATCCGCACGATCGGTTGGAAATCCTGGTGGTCGACGACGGCAGCAAGGACGACACCTGGAGCTATATCTCCCAGGCCGCGGCGCGCCATCCCAGCCTCGTCACCGCGCTGCGTCACGAGCGCAACAAAGGCAAGCGTGAAGCGCTCGCCCTCGGCTTCAGCCGCGCCCGCGGCGAGGTCCTGGTCACCATCGATTCGGACAGCGTGATCGAGCGCAACGCGCTGCTGGCTCTGGCGGGTCCGTTTCGCGATCCCAAGATCGGCGCGGTGGCGGGACGCGTGGAGGTCTACAACCGCGCTCACGGCATCATCCCGCGCATGCTGCACGTCCGCTACATGCTCTCGTTCGACATGCTGCGCGCCGTGGAATCCGTGTATCGCAACGTCTACTGCTGCCCGGGCGCGCTCACCGGCCTGCGCGCGGCAGGCGTCCGCAAGGTGCTCGAGCGCTGGAAGAATCAACAGTTCCTCGGCTCCCGCTGCACCTTCGGCGAGGACCGCGCGATGACCAATTATCTTCTCGACAGCGGGTACGACACCGTCTATCAGCGCACCGCCGTCGTACGCACCCTCGTGCCGATCTCGTATGTGAAGCTCTGCAAGATGCTGCTGCGCTGGGATCGCTCCTATGTACGCGAGGAGATCCGGTTCACGCGCATCGTATGGAAGCGACCCTGGCCGACGCGCATCATGGCCCTGTTCGATCGCTCCGTGACCAACTTCCGCTACCCGGCATCCTATTCCAGCCTGGGGCTGCTGCCGCTGCTGGTGATGCGGGATCCGACCATCACCATGCCGATGATGGCCACGATGGGGGCGATGTCGCTCTTCAGCGTGCTCTACTTTCTGCGCACCGAGCGCTCGATGAGCTTCCTGTACGGCATGTTATATACGTACTATTCGGCGATAGCGCTCTTCTGGATCATGCCCTACGCCGTGGCCACGGTCCGCTCGCGCAAATGGATGACGCGCTGAGCCGGTCAGCCGGGTAGCCGGTCGCGGCCGGCGAGGCGGATTGACGGACTAACGCTCCGCGGCGCCCGCGGAGCGGTTTTCGGCGAAGAACTCGGCGTGCTCGCGCCGGTACTTCTGATATCTCTCGCTGGTGGCGCGGATGTCGGCGACTATCGCCTGCTCGGCAGCCGACGGCCGGCGTGCGCGAATCGCCTCGAGCGCCTGCTGGTGGTGGGTCGTGGCGCCGCGCTTGATCTTCTCCACCCCGAGGTCCACGAACAGCGCCACGGTACAGGGTCCGCAACGCACCCAGAGCGGCTCTATCAGCTCCAACATCGTCGGCTGCCGCGCTGCCTCGTAGATCGCGAAGTGGAATTCCCGGTTCCTTTGCTGGATCACCGTCGGCGCGCTCGGGACCTTGGCGGAAAGGAAAGCGCGGCTCGCCTGCTCGATCCGCTCGAGATCGTCTGCATCCGCCCGCTCCGCGGCGAGACGCGCCATGTGGCCCTCGAGCAGCATGCGCGCCTCGCAGATTTCAGCGAACTCCTCGGCCGCCAGCACCGGCACCCGCACGGACCGGGTGGGCAGCAGCTCCAACACCCGCTCTACGGTCAGCTTCTGCAGGGCTTCGCGCACCGGCATGATGCTGGTGCCGAGCCTCTGCGCGAGCTCGCGGATCGTCAGCACCTGGCCCGGCTTGAACTCGGAATGAATCAGGGCCTGGCGGATACGCAGGTAAACCCGCTCCTGCAGCGTATCGCGCGCGACCGGCTGCAGAGAGTGGGAAGAGGGCTTCAGCTCCATGGAGGCGGAACCGGTCGAAGAGGAGCGCGGCATGGGTTCGTTCCGTTCATCCCACTCTGGTCGTGGTGAGGTTGGTTGCGGCATTCTGCCTGAAGGAGAGCCGATACTGTTGCGGCGACAAGCCGCTCTTGGCATGGAAGAGGCGTGAGAAATACGCCGCGTCCTCGAATCCGAGCTCGAAGGCGATGGCTGCGATCGGCCGCGCTGAGCCGATCAGGCGGCGCTTGGCTTGCCGGATCAGACATTCGTGGACGAGGCGGATCGGCGGCGCACCGGTGATCCTGACGCAGGTCGCGCGCAGATGGCCAGCGGAAACATGCAGGGCTCGGGCGTAGTCCGCCAGGCGCCAGCGGTCGCGGCAGTGCTCTTCGGCCAGCCGCATGAACTCGGTAACGAGCCGGGTCGGCCGGTTGTCGTCGCTCGCCGCGTGTTGCCCGGCTTCCGGGAAAGCCTGGTCGAGCAGACTCAGCGCTTCGGCGAGGAGGGTCTGGACGCGGGTCTCCGCGCCCTCCTGCCGGCTGGCTGCCGCCAGCCGCAGCTGCCGGATGAGCGAGGAAATGCTCGATGCCAGCGAAAAATCCAAGCCACTGCTCCGAATCGTCCATTGGTCGCGGCGCCGCAGGACGCTACTGTGATCACAACCGCTGCTATTACGACATGCTACTCTTGGCAGCGGCCGAAAGCCACAGGGGTGTCCGTGAACATCATTCAGTCAATTGCGATAGGCGCGCTCTCCGTCGTGGTCTCGACGGGCGCGATGGCAGCGGCCGTGCATGCGGCGCGGCCGCTCACGATCGAGCAGATTGCGAGCGCGCCCTTTCCCTATGATCTGACCGCATCTCCCGTCGATGGGACCGTGGCCTGGGTCTACAACGAGCGCGGCGCGCGCAATGTCTGGGTTGCCCAGCCCGGGTCGCACGGCAAGTATTCCGCGAGACGATTGACGCCGTACACGGCCGATGACGGCAACGTCATCTCCAGCCTGGCGTGGAATGGGGATGGGAAGACACTCTTCTATACGCGCGGCGGCGTGTGGTGGAACGGAGAGCTACCGGTCAATCCGATGAGTCTTCCGGCGGGCCCGAAAGCGGGTTCCGTCTGGGCGGTCTCTCTGAACGGAGGTGCGCCGCGCCGGATCGGCGACGGCGCGATGCCGGCGCCATCGCCCAAAGGCGATGTCGTGGTCTTCCTCCATGGCGGACAGCCGTGGGTGAGCTCGACATACGGCGCAGGCAAGCCGGAGCCGCTCTTCATCGACCGGGGCCGGGTGGGCTCTCTTGTCTGGTCCCCGGACGGCACTCGCCTGGCTTTCGTGAGCGACCGACCTGCCCACAGCATCGTCGGAGTCTATGATTTCGCGGCGAAGTCGCTTCAGTGGATCGCCCCCGGGATCGACTACGACCTCGACCCCATATGGTCGCCGGACGGCAAGCGTATCGCGTTCGTGCGTACCCCCTCGGATCCGGTCGTCCCCTTTACTTCGGATCGCGAAGGCACGCCCTGGGAGATCTGGGTGGCCGACGTTGCGACGGGACAGGGTAGAAAGATCTGGCGCGCGAAGGAGGGTGTCGGCAGCCGCTTCCGTCTCCTCTTCAACAGCCGCGACAGCATCTTCTGGGGCGCAGGCGACCGGTTGGTGTTCCCCTGGGAAGTCACGGGGTGGGTGCGCCTCTATTCGATTTCCGCCGACGGCGGCGAGCCGGCGTGGCTGACGCCCGGTGCCTCGGAAGCGTTCGGTGCGCAGCTCAGCGCCGACCGCGCTCACCTGGTCTATTCGTCCAACGAGGGCGACCTCGACCGCCGCCATATCTGGGAACTGTCGGTGCGGCACGGGAAACCGCGCCAAATCACTCGCGACGACGGCGTGGAGGATATGCCGGTCATCTCGGTCGACAACCGGATCTTCGCGCTGCGCGGCGAGGCGCGCACGCCCCTGCGTCCCGTTCGGGCGACGAATGAAGATATGATCGACCTCGCGCCCGACGCCATTCCGGCTGACTTCCCTTCCGGCGATCTCGTCGTGCCGCAGCTCGTCACTCTCAAAGCGGCCGACGGCGTCCCGATTCACGGGCAACTCTTCATTCCCAGGGGCCGCACGGCTCCGGGACCGGCGCTGCTCTTCTTCCACGGCGGTCCCACCGACAGGCAGATGTTCGCCGCGTGGGATCCGTTCGAGACACACAGCCATCTGTATGAGTCGAGCCAGTACCTGGCCAACCACGGATACGTGGTTCTCTCGGTCAATTACCGTGGAGGCGCGGGGTACGGGTTCGAATATCGCGAGCCGCCTCGGTTCGGCGCCGGTGGCGCATCTGAGCTCGACGACATCGTCGGCGCCGCCAGATACATGCAGTCCCGCCCCGACGTCGATCCGAAACGTCTGGGCGTGTGGGGCGGCAGCTATGGGGGAAGGATGACGCTGCTCGCGCTCGCGGAGGCGCCGCAATACTTTGCCGCCGGAGCCAGCTATTCGGGCATCTACGACTGGGTGACCATGCCGGAATTCGACGTCAATGACGCCCAGCCGGGCAATGAAGCGGCGGTGAAGCTCGCCTACGACTCCGGTCCCGTGGCGCACATGGACAAATGGCGTGCGCCGGTTCTGCTCATGCTGGGCGATGCCGATCCGATCGTGAACATCCAGCAAACCACCGCGCTCGCCGCCGTCCTGCGCAGAAAGAAGATACCCGTGGACGTGCTGATGATCCCGGATGAGGTCCACTTCCTCCTCAAAGAAAGCTCCTGGAACACCGTCTTCGAGGCGACCAGGAACTACTTCGACAGGCATCTGTGACGCGCCTCGACAGAGCCGTAGCGGGCGCGGCGGCAGCCCTTGCTCTCGTTGCGACTGCCTCCTTTGCCGCGCGCCCGGCGGTTGCGGCGAAGGTACCGCAACTTACGATAACACTGACGCCGGCTGCGCCCGCCGCGGGCGGCAATATTCCCTATGTCGACGTGCAGGTCGTCGCGCCTGACATGCACGTTGCCGCGGGCAAGCCGCTGCTGCGCCTGCCCCTCGTCTCGAGCAATGTCGCCACCCTGGCCGAGGGTCTGCAGGACCTGCGTGTCGCCGATTCCCGCGGCGCGCTCAGGCTCACGACGCGCGACGATCAGCCAGCCGGGCTGATGTACTCGAGGCATTGGTATGCGGATCGCGCCGTCGCGGGAACCATGAGCATCCGTTATCGCGCCCCCATCACCAACGCCCTGAATCCCCGCGGCGCCGCACCGCCGCTCGAGCTGCGTACCGAAGATCGGAGGCTTCTCCGGCGACGCCAGCACATTCCTGGTGCTTCCCGACTCCAGCGACACCTACCGTATCGCCCTCCGTTGGAATTTCGCGGCGCTCGGGCCGGGGGCGGTCGGTCTGTCGACTCTCGGTGCCGGCGATGTCGGCTTCGGCGCGGACGATGAGGAAACGGAGCGAAAGCTGAACGCCGTGTATGACAGCGGGCTCTTCCTCATGGGCGGGCTCGTGCATGTCTACCCGTCTCCCCCGTCCGGCGTGGGATTCATGTCCGTCTGGCAGGGGCAGCCGCCCTTCGATGCCGACATGTTGATGAGATGGACGCAGTCGCTGTATGGCAGCTATGTCCGTTTCTTCCGCGCGCCGCCGCGACAGCCTTACGAAGTATTCCTGCGGCGCAATCTCGTCAACGCCGGCGGCGGAGTCGAGGTCGGCCGCTCCTTCGTCGGCACGTTCGACCGGAGTACTCAGGCCCAGGACCTGAAGCTGACGCTTGCGCACGAGATGGTGCATACCTTCGTCGGCGGCTTGGACGAGCCGCAGGGCCTGCTTTCCTCGTGGTACGCGGAGGGGCTCGCCGTGTATTACGAGCGAGTGCTGCCCTGGCGCGCGGGACACATCGCCACCGGCGATTTCCTCGCCGATCTCAACAAGACCGCGGCCCGTTACTACACGGACCTGCTGAACGACACGCCCAACAGCGACATCCCGGCGCGCTTCTGGGCCGATACGCGGGTACGTGTGCTCCCCTACGACCGCGGCTCGCTCTATTTTGCACAGCTCGATGCGGAGCTCCGGCAGTCCTCGCATGGAAGGCGGTCTCTGGACGATCTCGTGCTGCGCATGATCGCTCGCCGCCGCCGGGGCCTGCCGGTCGATGAGAAAGCCTGGGTGGCGCTCGTGCGCAATGCTCTCGGCCTGCGGGGCGTGACGCAGTTCCGCGCCATGATGAGCGGCAAGCTCGTCCTGCCGCCATCTGATGCTTTCGGCCGCTGTTTCGTGCGTACGACCGCGCCCCTTCGCCGTTACGAGCTGGGCTTCGACAGCGCGGTGCTGATGGAGCCGGCGCGCATCGTGCGCGGGCTCATTCCCGCCTCCGAGGCGGCGCGGGCAGGGCTGCACGACGGCGATCGGATCGTCAAGCCGGTGCCGCAGGACGCCATCCAGGCGGATCAGAAAGCAACGCTGACATTGCTCATCGAGCGCAACGGCAGGACTTTCCCCATCACCTACCTGCCGCGCGGCGCCACGGTCCCCGCCTATCAATGGCAGCGGCGGCCCGGCGTTGCGGACCGCGATTGCGGTCTCTGATTCAAGCCGCGCGAAAAGTCCAAGTGAGCGCTGCTTTGTCCATTGGCGGCACGATGCTGCGATGCTACTGTGATCACAGCTGGCGCTATTACGATCCGGGGAGCTTGAAATGAACGTACGGTCGATCGTGCGAATGCTGCTGCGTGGCGGATCACCGCCGGCGGCCGCCCTGCTGTTGCTCGGTGTCTCGGCTGTAGCCGGCGCACAGAGCGCCGCTACGTCCGGCTCCCAGCAGGCGGATCAGAGCCCGACCCAGCTGCAGGAGGTCATCGTCACCGCCGAGAAGCGACGGCAGCCGCTGCTCGAAGCGCCGGTGTCGGTCACGGTGGTATCCGGGCAGACGCTCGACCAGCGACACGAGGTCGCGATGGCCGACTACCTGGCGCAGATCCCGGGAGTCTCCGTGCAGAACAACGGCTTCGGGCAGATCGATTTCTCGATCCGCGGCATCGGCTCCTCGCCGTTCCTCGCACCGACCGTCGGCGTCGAGATGGACGGAGTGCCGATCGGTTCGAGCAATGCCGCGGGTGACGCGGCACTCAAGCCCGACGTCGACCCGAACGACATGGCGAACATCCAGGTGCTCTACGGTCCGCAGGGCACTCTCTACGGTGATGACGCGATGGGCGGATTGGTGGAGTTCACGACCGTGAAGCCGGACCTCGAGCGCTTTTCCGGCCGCGTCGAGGCCGACGGCTCGCAGGTCTCCGGCGGAGGTTTCGGCAGCGCGCAGCGGGCGATGATCAACCTGCCGATCGTCGACGGCGCGCTCGCGATGCGGATCACGGGCTTCCTGCGGCACGACCCGGGCTTCATCGACGACGTGGAGTCGGGCGTCAACAACGTGAACGACGCCTCCTCCAAAGGCGGGCGCATCGATCTGCTCTGGCAGATCGCGAGCAATACCTCGCTGCGCCTGAACGCGCTCGCCCAGGACAGCAATGCCAACGGCGACCCGGAGGAAATCCTGAACTTCGACTACCAGTCGGTCAACGGAGATCTCAAAGGCACCGGCCGGGCCGGCTTCAACGGCTTCCAGAGCAAGTACCGCTTCTATACCGGCACTCTGGACGTCGATCTCGGCTGGGCACACCTGCTGTCACTGTCCGGCTACAACACCACGGATTATCAGGCCAACCTGGACCTGACCAACGTCTTCGGCCCGATCTTCGGAACGCCGCCCTTCGTGCTCTACCCGCTGCTGCAGGCCGACCACACCGACAAGTTCAGTCAGGAAATCCGGCTGACTTCGCCATCGGGCCAGCGTCTCGAATGGATCGGCGGCCTCTATTACACGCGTGAGCAGACCAGCTTCGCTCAGACCCTCACGGCCTTCGATACCACGACCGGCACAGGTTTCTCGGGCTTCCCGACGCCCGTGCTGTCGGCGCCCCTGCTGAATCCCCCGACGGACTTCCACGATTACGCCGGCTATCTGACGCTGACTTACCACTTCACACCCAAGTTCGACCTCGAGGCAGGCGGCCGATACACCCGCGAGACCACTGACGTCCCCGAATCGAGCGCAACCGGGCTCATTGCCGGCGCGCCGACGCCCGCAAGCAGTGAAAAGGACAGTGCGACCACCTTCCTCGCTTCAGCCCGATACCACGTTTCGGAGAGCCAGATGGCCTACGTACGTGTCGCTTCGGGATTCCGTCCCGGCGGCAGCAACGGCGTGCTGCCCGGGGTGCCACCCACCTACGGGCCGGACAAAACGGTCAATTACGAGATCGGATACAAGGCGGCGTATCTCGACCGGCGGCTCGAGCTCGAGACGGCTCTGTTCTACATCGACTGGACCAACATCCAGCTGCGAGGCGCTCAACCAGTACAGCGAGGGCTTCACGGTCAACGGCAACAAGGCGAGAAGCCAGGGCGCGCAGCTCAGCGGCCAGTACCTGATCGGCGATGGCTTCTCCGCACAACTCTCCCTCACGTATGCGGACGCCGCCATGATTCAGGCCGGTCCGCCGAGCTCCGGCGCCGTGGCCGGCGCGCCGCTGCCCTATGCCAACAAGTGGAGCGGCAGCTTCAGCCTCGAGAAGCGCTTCCCGATCACGCCGCGATGGCAGGGCTCGGCGCAGGTGATCTACGATTACTTCGGTGACCGCTACGGCCCGTTCAATTCCATCGTGCCGCCGTCTCCGCAGCAGCCGCAGGTCTTCATTCCCCGCTACAGCACGGTCGACTTCCTCGCCGGTATCAGCGACGGCCGCTATTCGGTGAATCTCTTCCTGCGCAATCTCACCAATGAGCGCGGCATCAATAGCCTGCAGGCGGAGGGCGGCGGCGGCAATGGAGACCTGCAGGCGACGATCATCACGCCGCGGACCGTCAGGTATATCTCTGACAGCGAACTTTTGATATGCGCGACGGAAGGATAGCGATGCGAATCCCGATGGTGATGTTGCTGGCGCTGGCGCTCGGATTGGTCTCGGGCGCATCGTGGGCCGGTAACGCGCCGTCACCGAGGTCCGCCGTAACCCATCACATCGGGCAATTCGACGGCGCGCAGATGAGATACACGGCCTGGGTCGCGGACAATTTCGTCGCCGACTCGCATGGCCGGCCGGGCGCCTCGATCGTCACCGTGGCATATACGCGTGATGGCGTCGCCGAGCCGAGCCGCCGGCCCGTGGTCTTCGCCTTCAACGGCGGTCCCGGTGCGGCGGGCTCGATGCTCAACTTGAGCGGCATCGGGCCGGTACGTCTCGTCGGCAGCCCGGGAGGCGGGCCCGGAGTCAGGCCGGGGTTGCCGCAGTCCGGGACCTATCGGGACAACCCCGACAGCCTCCTCGATGTCGCCGATCTCGTGTTCATCGATCCGGTGAGCACGGGGTTCAGCCGGGCATTCCCGGGTGAGAATCCGAAGCAGTGGTACTCGGACGCTACCGATGCCGCGTCGGTGACGCAGGCCATCCAGCATTGGCTCACCGTGCACCATCGATGGAGCTCGCCGCGATACCTGGCCGGCGAGAGCTACGGCACCGATCGCGTCGGCAGCATGCTGGCGAGACAGAAAAGCCTGCGCTTCGAGGGAGTGGTGCTCATTGCGCTCTCCGTACCGGCAGACGGCCGTCTCATACCCTACGTGACCTCGATCCCCACGATGGCGGCCGGCGCCTGGTACCACAACAGGATTCCCCGCGACGGTCGCACGGTCGAGCAGGTGTTCGATGCGGCCGCGCAGTTCGCGCGCTCGGAATACCTGACGGCGCTCTATCGCGGCAGCGACCTGCCCGCCGCGGATCGCGCGCGCGTCGCCGAGCACATGTCGCAGCTCATCGGGCTGCCGGCCAGCCTGATAGAGGCGCACGACCTGCGCATCGAGAAGAACACCTACATGTTCAACCTGCTGCGGGCTCAGCATCTGCGCACCGGCCTGCTCGACGTGCGGGTCACCGGGCCGCTGCTCGCCAATGAGCAGGGCGCCATCGACGACCCCGCGCTCGGGGCGCTCCCGAAGAAACTCCTCGGCGCCAAGCACCTCACGGCTGCCAGCATGGGTATCCTCAAGAACCCGAAGATCGGCGCCTACCTGAAACAGGAGCTGCATTTCCCGACGACTGAGCAGTACTACAGCATCAACTTCATTGCCAACTCGCAGTGGAAATACGATCGTGACTTCGACCCGGTGGCCGCCGTGAGCGCTGCGATGAAGGCACAGCCCGGTCTGCGCCTGATGTGGGTTCAGGGCCTCTACGATCTGACCTGCCCCGCCGATCTCGCCCGCTACACCATAGATCAGGACGGCATCCCCGCCAATCGGCTGACGGCGCTCGTGCTGCCGGGTCCGCACAGCGCCTATACGACGCCCGACACCATGCCGATGTTCGCCGCGGCGCTGCGCAAGTTCGTCGCTCCGTAGAGGGAATGCGATGTCAGCCGTCGTCATCCTGACCCCATGGCCCGGGGAAATGCCGCTCGAAGCGTTGGCGTGAGGTGACCTGATGGTGTTGCCGCGACAGCGGAATCGAAAAGGCGGTGCGAAGGTGTGGGCGCTGGCGGTGGCGCTCGCCGCGGGCGTCTCGGCCGTCGTCGCGGCGCCGCAGGTGGCGGACGGGTTCAGCTTTGCCGCCGGCGGCGATCTCATCGGGCCCAACCAGGCGCTCGGAGCGCCGGATTCGAAGCTCGAGGCCGTCGCACGGCATTTCCAGCAGGCCGACCTGGGCTTCGCCAACATGGAGGGATCGCTCTTCGACTTGGCGGGCTTCAAGGGATGGCAGGCGGCGGAGGACGGCGGTGGTTACCCGATCGCCCCGGCGGCGGTGGCCGCAGATCTCAGAGCCCTCGGCATCACCGTCGTCTCCAAAGCCAACAATCATGGCACTGACTGGGGGACTGAAGGGCTGCTGGCGACTCTCGAGTCGCTGCGAGCCGCGGGTGTCGCCGAAGCGGGCGCCGGCATGACGCTGGCGCAGGCGAGGGCGCCGGTCTATCTTCGGACCCGTCACGGCCTTGCCGCTCTCGTCGACACCGCCTCGACCTTTCCGCCCATGTCGGTCGCGTGCCCACCGCCAAACGCGCGCTACGGTCCTGATGCCCGCGGTTGCCCCGGAATCAGTGCGCTCCACGTCCGCGAGGTTCATCTCCTGTCGTACGCACAGTTCGATCGGCTGCGCACCCTCCTCGGCGGGCTGAGGGTCACGTCGCTGCAGCAGTCCTGGTCGGGCGAGCTCGACAGTGCCCGCGTGGGCCAAGGCGCGACGGATCTGCTGGTAGGCGACACCGTCTTTCGCGGCGCGCCGGCATATGGCCTCACATGGGAGATGAATCCGCAAGACGTCCACGCCGTGATCGACAGCGTCCGCCAGGCCAGGCAGCACGCCAACTTCGTGCTCTTCTCGATCCATGCGCACGAGATCACTCCTTACGAGAACCCCTCCCAGGGCGATGACAACGACAGCGCGCGCCCGGCGAGCTTCGAGCCGATCCTCTTCCACGCCGCCATCGATGCCGGAGCCGATGCGGTCGTTCGCAACGGCCCGCACGTCCTCGGCGGGATCGAGATCTACAAGGGCAAGCCGATCTTCTACAGCCTGGGGAGCTTCTTCTTCGAGTTCGGCGGTACTCGCAGCTACAAGGTGCCCGGCGGACCGCTGCTCCGCTTCTCCGACGCGTGGTTCCAGACTTTCGTGCCCGTCACGACCTATCGGCACGGCAAAGTGCGCGAGATCCGGCTCTATCCCGTGGCCATCGAGTCGAGCCACACTGCTGCCGACGGCCGCCCGCGGCCCGCCGATCCGGCGCAGGCGCGGCAGATCCTGGAGCGCATCCAGGCCCTGTCGGCTCCGTACGGGACGCGGATTCAGATCGTGAACGGCGTCGGTATCATCCGTGGACCGGGATAGGCGACATGGCTCCCAATTGCTACCGCGGAATGGCCGGTCTGCGTGCACTCTGGCCGGCCGCGGCGCTGCTCGCGTCAACGCCGGCGCTAGTCGCCGCAAACCCTGCGGATGATGCGCCCATCGTCAGCCGGCATGACGTGCGGGTCGACGGTCAGGAGTTGGAATACACGGCCGAGGTTGGACGCATCGCCATCCGGGATGTCGCAACCGGAGAGCCGCACGGTTACATGTTCTATACGGCGTACCGCGCCGCTCCGCATGACGCGACACAGCAAGGCGCTCACGCCAAGCGCCCCATGATGTTCATATGGGACGGCGGGCCAGGAGCGCCGTCCGCGTGGCTGCACTTCGATATTGCGGGCCCGAAGTTGCTTCAGGGGACGCAGTTGATCGACAACTCCGACACCTGGCTCGCCGCGACCGACTTGGTTCTGGTCGATCCGATCGGCACGGGATTCAGCCGCCCGGCCAGGGCTGCGTATGAGCCCGAGTTCTACGGCACGCTGGGCGATGTCGCATCCGTGACGGAGTTCATCCGCTGCTGGCTCATCCTGCACGACGCCGTTGGCACTCCCGTCTTCCTCGCGGGGGAGAGCTGGGGTGCCGGCCGGGCCGCGAATGTCGCGTACGCCCTGGAAAAGCGGGGCATCAATGTCAACGGCCTGATTCTGATCTCCGGCGGCTTCGGTCTCGATCGGCACTATGGCTCCCCGTCACTGCTCCAGGCGCTCGGCGTCGTCGACATGGCGAGCACCGCGCTCTACTGGCACCGCAGCGCCCCCGGCTTGGGCAGTGATCCGGGCGTGGTGCGTCGCGCGGCCGAGGCCTGGGCGCGCGACACCTACGCGCCCGCTCTCGCGCGCCTCGGACAGCTGTCGAGCACGGAACGAAATCGGATCGCCGAGCAGCTTGCGCTCTTCACCGGCATCGCGCCCGCATCCATCGACCGTCGCACGCTGGTGATCACACCGCACCAGTTCCGCACGCAGCTGCTGCAGAGCGAAGGCAAAGTGCTCTACCTGCTCGACGGCCGCCGAACGACTCCGCCGAGCGATGCAGGCACACCGCAAATGCTGCATTACCTGCGAGAGACTCTGGGCTATCGCACCGATCTGCCCTATCTCGATCTCGAGGGCCTGACTCAGGGCTTCGCTCCATCGGGCACTTACCCCAAGAGCGTCGGCGAGCAGTGGAACTACGCCACCGCGCCCATGACCGCCGAGCAAGTGAAGGCCGCCATCGCGGCGGCGGTCGCCTCAGGCGCCGGGCCGCCGCAACTGGGGCCCCCGCTGCCCGGTATGCGGCAGGCGCTGCAGCTCAACCCACATCTCGAGGCGCTGGTGGCGGTAGGGATATATGACCCGTACCAGCAATGCGCACGCGGTCAGGCGACCGAGGATGCTTTACCGTCTGATCTGCATCGGGCCATCACTTTCAAATGCTATGCGGGCGGCCACGCGATGTACCTGGGCAGCCCGGTGATACGCGCCGAGCTCAGCCGCGATGTGCTGAAGCTGGTCGGGGAGGCGCGGTAGCGCGCCGGGAGAAAGGAAATGCGTCGGATGTCTCGATCGATGACTTTGATGCTGGCTATGCTGGGAGGCGCGTTTGCCTCCGCCAGCGCCGAGACAGCCGCGCAGCTGTTTCCGCCGCCGCCATTGGCCCCCCTCGCAATGACCGCAGTGGATGGAACGCATGTCTTCAGCACCGAGCACAGCGGGCTCTTCGACGGTCACCGTGTCCGCTACCGTGCCACCGTCGCCGAGACGCTGATCGAAGATCCAGGCGCGGTGCCGGCGGCCGACCTCTATTCCTTCAGCTACGTTGCCGAGGGCAGCGGCAACGCTGCGGCACGCCCGGTCATGTTCATCTTCAACGGCGGCCCGGGCGCCTCGTCGGTGTTCCTGCACCTCTGCTCGCTTGGGCCCAGGGTCCTGCGCGATTGCACTCCGGTGGGCACCTCGAATCCCGCGACGCCGCTCATCGACAACCCGGAGAGTCCGCTCGGCGTGGCCGACCTGGTGTTCATCGATCCCACGGACACCGGCTGGAGCCACACGCTGCCCGGCGTCTTACCCGAGCAGTTTCATTCCGTCGACGGTGATTCCGAGGAAGTGACCGCACTCATCGTGTTGTGGCTGCGCAAGCATGGGCGCCTCGGCTCGCCCGTGTACGTCTACGGCGAGAGCTACGGCAGCATGCGTGGCGTGGCAGTGGTCCGCGATCTCGCCCGCAGCAAGCCCAGGGTCGCGGTAGCCGGCCTGATGCTCGGCGGCTTCGCGATTACCTTCGGGCGCGGTAATGGAACTCCGGACCCGATCTGGGAGGCCCTGCGTCTGCCGACCGCGGCCTCCATGGCCTGGCATTACGGCAAGATCGACAACAAACATCAGACCTGGGAGCAGGCTGTCGACAAGGCCGCCGCATTTGCACGCACGCAGTATGTCGGCGCGCTGATGCTGGGACAGCAGCTCGATGCGGCCACGCGCCGGCGAATCATCGAGCGGCTGCCCGCGCTGTGCGGCATCCCGGAGAGCTACTTCGTCGCGCACCACACCATCGAGACGGGAGATTTCGGCACCGCGCTGCTGCACGATGAGGGCCTGGTGCTCGACGGCAACAACGGACTGTGGACCTATCCGGCGGGCGCAAAACCGCGCAAAGACGGCTACATCGCGTACTCCAGGGGCATCGCCCGATACGCCGGCGCTGACTTGCGCGTGCAGGGGCTGGGTAGCTACCAGATCATCACTCCCAACGACATGCAGGTGTTCGAGGGTTGGAACTTCCGCACCAGCGGGGCACCGTCTCTCGAGGTCACGCTCGCCGAGGAGATGCGGGACGACCCGCACCTGCGGCTGCTGGTGGTGCAGGGACGATACGACACCCAAACGCAAGTGGCCGACACGCGCTATGTCCTGGACCAGACGGAGATCGCGCGCGAGCGGCTCACCATGGCCTACTTCGATGGCGGCCACATGCTCGAGCCGAAACCCGAGGTGATGACGGCCATTCGCGCTTTCGTAGCGGGGGACAGGTGATGGCTTCCGAGCCCGCGTCAGGTCTCGAAGCGGCCCGCGCCTCCTTCCCGTTCGTCGACGAGGCGGTGTATCTCAACACCGCCACCGCCGGCCTGGCATGGAGAGGACTCGGCCGGGCATCAGCCGCATTCTACGAGGCGAAGCTGCGCGGCATCTGCGGCCGCGGCGAATGGGTTGCCACAGCGGCGCGCGCGCGTGCGAGTCTCGCAGCACTGTTGGGTGTGCAGGAGGACGCCGTATCCTTCACCGGTAGCGCAACGGAGGCGCTGAATCTGGCGTGCCTCGGGCTGCCGCTGCCGCCCGGCAGCCGGATCGCGATTGCGGCCGATGAATTTCCCTCCGTCTGGCAGGCCTGCCTCGCGCTGCGCAAGTCGGGCGTCGACATCACGCCCGTCGACATCCCCGGCGAGGCCGGTCGCAGTGTTGCAATCGCGGAGGCGGCCGCCGGAGTTCAGGCCGTGGCCGTGTCCCACGTTCATTGGCGCACTGGCACGACGGTCGATCTGCAGCAGATCGGAGCGGCGTGCCGCGCCAGCGGCGCGTGGCTGATCGTGGATGGTGTGCAGGCGGTCGGCGCCATTCCGGTGCGCGCCGGGCTGGCCGATGCGTACTGCGGCTCCTCGTTCAAGTGGCTGCTCGGCGGCTTCGGCCTGGGATTCATGACCTTGAGCGAGCGGCTGGCCCGGGAGTGGACACCACCCTTTCGCGGCTATGCGAACGAGTGGCCGAGCCGCGATCCGCAGTATGGGCACATGGACTATCCCGGCATCTACGCCCTCGGCGCCTCACTCGCGTTCCTCGGCTCCCTCGGGTGGGGCGCGATATTCAGTCGCGTGGCCCAGCTCTCGAGCCGGCTGTCCGAGCGTCTGCGCGCCGACGGGTTCGAGGTGTTGACGCCGCGAGCGGCGACCGCTGGAATCGTCTCCATCCGTCGCAATGACTCGCGGGAGCAGGTGGAGCGGCTGGCGCAGGAATCGATCTTCGTCGAGGACCGCGACTCGATCCTGCGCGCCTCGCCGCACCTCTACAACACCGAGGCGGAGATCGACCGGCTCGTCGAGGCGCTCGCGCAGCGATGAGCGCGACGGTGGGCGCGCGGCAATCGAGCCGCCCGGACTGGTCCGGGCTCGGCTGGGCGACCGGCGAGGTCGGACTCGCCTGCTATGCGGGCATCTCCACCATCTATCTGCTTTTCTACGCGACGGAAGTGCTGCGCATCCCGCCGGTGTGGGCTGGGCTGGCGCTGCTCGTTCCCCGCGTCTGGAATGTCGTCGCGGACCCGCTCGTCGGGATCGTTTCCGACCGGACGCGCACGCGCTTCGGCCGGCGGCGCCCGTATCTGCTCGCGGGCGCGATCTTCTGGGGCATCTGCTTCGCCGCGCTCTTCAATCTGCCACGCGGACAGGCGTCGGCGCTCGATATTCTGTGGTTCGGTGCCGTGTTTCTCCTCAACAACACGGGGCTGTCGCTCTACCAGGTTCCTTACGCCACCATGCTCGCGGAGATCTCGCGTGACCAACACGTGAGAACGCGGCTGGCGGGTTACCGGGAAATCGTGGCGCGCGGCGCGATCCTCCTGACTCTGGCGAGCGGCCCCTGGTTGCTCGGCCGCTATACCTCCGAGGCCAGGGGCTTCGGCATCATCGGAGTGGTGTTCGGGGCCGCCATCGTCGTCAGCGGACTGGTGGCTTTTTTTGCGACCACGGACGGCGCCGAGCCGGATGCGGCGATCCGGCACGATCATGGCCTGCGGGCACAGCTTGCGACGTTGGCCGGCAACCGGCCGCTCGCCTGGCTATCGGCGAGCTTTCTGTTCGTCAACGTCGGCGATGCCGTGTTCAGCGGAGCGCTCGTCTACTACCTGACGCGCATCCTCGGCGAGAGCCCGTCCGCGATCGGTATCCTCTATCCGGTGAGCTCCATCACCGGGATCCTGGTTGCGCCGCTCTGGTGGCGCGCCGCCAATCACCTGGGGAAGATACCGGTCTGCCGCGCCGCCCTCGCGCTGAATGCCATCTGCTGCCTGCTGCCCTTCTGGATCACCCCGGCGCATTCCGCGCTGATGTATCCCTTCATGCTGCTCTACGGGCTTTCCAACACCGGGGCCCGCCTGCTCCCGAACGCCATGGCGCCCGACACCGCGGACCTCGACCAGGCGCGCACGGGAGAGCGGCGCGAAGGCGCGATCTTCGGCATCTTCGTCTTCGTGCAGCAAACCGGCTTCGCGGTCGGGGGATTCGTGCTGAGCCTCTTTCTTGCCGCCGGCGCGCACGCCGCCGCCGGCTCGGTGCTGCCGGAGCCGGCGACGCCGGCAATCCTGCTCACATTCACCGTGGCATCCGCGGCACTCTATGGCGGCGCGTTTGCGGCCATCCTGCCGTACCGCATGCCGCCTCAGGCGATGTGATCGATCTCGACTCCGAGCTGACTGCGCAGCTCCTGCCGCCCCTTGGGCAACACCTCCACGGCGCGCGTCTCGCGGCCGCGCCGCAGCCAGCCCGAGGTGCAGAGCGCGCCCATCAGCTCGACGCCGAGCGGACCGGCGAGGTGGTGCTGGCGCTCTGTCCAATCGAGGCATTGTCGCGCCAACCCGCCGCGTGAAGGTTTGATGCCGCGCAGGTCGACACCCAGGCGCGCCAGCCACTCCGACCCCGCGGGCGTCACCTCGAGCTGCTTGCCCTGCGCGGGCCGCAGGTACTGGCGGTCCTCGAGCGCCCGCGTCAGCGCCACGCCGACCTGGCCGGCGAGGTGGTCGTAACAGCTGCGGCAGAAGCGCAATCGCTGCGCTTCGGGACTCAACGCGCGGCGCCGGACCTGGGTCTCCGGCCGGATCGCGGCGAGGTGCTCCAGGGCCTGCGCCACGTGCGAGCCGGCCAGCCGGTAATAGCGATGTCTGCCCTCGATCTCGAGCGCGACCAGGCCGCCCGCCAGAAGCTTTGCCAGGTGCGAGCTCGCGGTCTGCGCGGTGACCCGCGCCGCATAGGCCAGCTCTCCGGCGGGCAGCGCGCGTCCGCCGAGCAGAGCCGTGAGCATCACGGCGCGCGCCGGGTCCGCCAGCAGGAAGGCGGTGCCGGAGAAACCGGGAAGCTCGGGATGTCCTTGTTCTGCCACAGCTTTAAGGTATCACCCGTAAGCGACGGAAGCTTCGATACTCATCGAAACGTCCTGCACACACCTTGCGGCATCGTGCAGCTTTCGGGAGCGTCTTACGCGTGGATTTCCACCCGCCGCTAGCTCTGCAGGGCGGCTACCGTAGCCTCGACCCACTCCTGGATCTCGCGATTGACCTCGCGGACGTCGCGGCCGGCGGGCTTCACGGGCTCGCCGATCACGACCCGGATCGTGCCGGGCTTCTTGAGCAGGCCGCGGCGCGGCCAATAGCGGCCCGCGTTGTGTGCGACGGGAACGATGAGCTTGCCGGTCTCGGCCGCGAGCAGAGTGCCGCTCACGCCGTAGCGACGCGTCTCTCCCGGCGGCATGCGAGTACCTTCGGGGAACACCATCACCCAATCGCCTTCGGCGAGACGCTCGCGACCCTGAGCGATCACCTGCCCCACGGCTGAATGACCCGACTTGCGGTCGATGGCGATGGCATGCAGCTGCCGGATGCCCCATCCGACCACGGGGACCCAGAGCAGCTCCCGCTTCAGCACCCACACCTGGCGCGGGAAGACGACGTTCATCGCGAGCGTCTCCCAAGAGGAGGAATGCTTCCACAGCGCGATGTGATTGCCTGCCGGCAGACGCTCGGAGCCCTCCACCCGGAAATCCAGCCTGCAAGTCCACTTGAGCGCCTGCAGCAGCACCCAGGCCCAAAGTCGTGCCAACAGGAACCGATACCGGAACGGCAGCAGCAGACAGGCGAGGACGAAGAAAATGGAGTAGCAGAACGTCCACACGAAGAAGAATGCCGTGAAGACGATCGAGCCGATGAGCTGCATGGCCGCCCGCCGCTCAGCCCGGCAGTCGCGACAGGTCCGCGATGCCCGCGAACAGCTCACGCATCTGCGCGAGCAATGCCAGGCGATTGGCGCGCAGCTTCGGGTTGTCGTCCATCACCATCACCTGATCGAAGAACGCGTCCACCGCCGGCCGCAGCTGTGCGAGCAGTGTCAGCGAGCGGGCGTAGTCCTTGCGCGCCGTCGCAGCCGAGACGTCTTCGCGACGTTCATGCATCGCATCGAAAAGCTGCCGCTCCGCTGGCGCCTGCAGGGTCTGGGCGTCCACGCTCGGCGGCGCACTCTCGCCTGCTTTGCGCAGGATGTTGGCGACGCGTTTGTTGGCTGCCGCGAGACTGGCCGCGCCGGGCATCTCGAGAAACGCGCTGAGCGCGCGCAGCCTGGCGTCGAAATCGAGCGGCGAGGCCGGCCGCGTTGCCAGTACGGCATCGAACATTTCCGTGGTCACTGCGGTGTCCGGCGCGCCGCCTGTTCCCTCCAGGTAGTAGGCTCGCAGCCGCTCGAGGACGTAGTCGTAGACATCGGCCGCGACGCTCTCGATCGCGAGCGCCGGAGCAGGCTTGCCGGCCGCCGCCGCGGTCTTTGCGATGTCCTCCCCCACCAGTCTCACGGCACGATCCAACAGCCGGGCCACGTCCAGCTCGAGACGCTTCTCGATCAGGATACGGACGACACCTATTGCGGCCCGGCGCAGCCCGAAGGGGTCCTTGGTGCCCGTGGGCTTCTCGCCGATGGCGAATATGCCGGCGAGAGTATCCAGCTTGTCGGCGATCGCCAGCGCGGTGCCGGTCGCGGTGGCCGGCAGCTCATCGCCGGCGCCGCGCGGTCGGTAATGTTCGCGGATTGCCGTGGCGACCTCGGCGTCTTCTCCGTCAGCGCGGGCATAGTGCGTGCCCATGATGCCCTGGAGCTCCGGGAACTCGCCGACCATCGCGCTCAGGAGATCGCACTTGCAGAGCTCCGCCGCGCGCTGCGCGCGCGCCACGTCGGGACTGTCGGCTTCGGCTCGGGCGCCTGCGCGCGCAATCTCCCCGGCCAGCGTGCCGATGCGCCGGGCCTTGTCGCCAAGCGATCCGAGCTTCGCCTGGAAGGTGACTTTCGCCAGCCCCTCGACGCGCGCGGAGAGAGGGGACTTGCGGTCCTGCTCCCAGAAGAAGGCCGCGTCGGCGAGCCTCGGCCGTACGACGCGCTGGTTGCCCTCGACGACCTTCACCGGATCGCGGCTCTCTATGTTGGCCACTGCGATGAAGCATGGCAGCAGCCGCCCGTCCGCGCCCTCGACCGGGAAGTAACGCTGGTGATCCTCCAGGGTGGAGATCAGCACCTCGCGCGGCAGCGACAGGAAGCGCTCCTCGAAACGGCCGGCGAGCGGCACCGGCCATTCCACGAGCGCGGTCACCTCATCGAGCAGAGCGTCACTCATGAGAGCCCGGCCGCCGAGGCCGCTCGCCTCGGCGGCAACGCGCTCGCGTACCAGTGAGCGGCGCGCCTCGAAGTCGGCTACCACGTAGCCGCGATCGCGCAGCGCTCTCTCGTATGCGGAGGGGCTGGCAATGCGCAGCGGTTTGGGCGCGTGGAACCGGTGGCCGCGAGTCAGATTGCCTGCAGCCGTATCGAGCAGCGTCGCCGGCACGACCTCCCGGCCGTAGAGCATCGCAATCCAGTGCACGGGCCGGACGAATTGCGCTTCGCCCGCGCCCCAGCGCATGCGCCGCGGGATGGGCAAAGCGTCGAGCGCATCCCGCGCCAGGCCCGGCAAAAGCTCCACCGCCGGGGAACCCGCTTTGACGCCGACGTAATAAAGGAAGGTGCCCTTCGCCTCCTCCCGGCGCTGCAGCTCCTCGATTGAGGCCTTGCAGCTCGCGGCGAAAGCCTGGGCGGCTCGAGTCGGAAGACCCTCGGCGTCGAACGCGGCGTTCGCCGGCGGCCCGCGCCGCTCGATCTTCTGATCCGGCTGGTGCGCCGCCAGCTTGCGGACGAGGACCGCCAGCCGCCGTGGCGTCGCGAAGGATTTCAGCTCGCCGTGTCGCAGGCCGGCCTTGGCGAGACCGGCCGTCAGAGCGCCCGCAAACGCCTGCGCCAGTGCCCGCAGCGCTTTCGGCGGCAGCTCCTCGGTGCCGATCTCGACGAGGAAGTCGCGCTTGTCGGAGGTGCGAGGCGCCCTCCATGCGCCCTCTGAGCCCCGTATTCGCGAGTTGACGCTCACCGGGAAACCCCTTCTGGCCGGCTGTCGCCGTCCAAAATCGTTCCAGACGATTTTGTCATGCGCCGGCCTTGGCGGCAGCCGCGCTACCGTCGGCTCGCGGCGAGTCGTGGCGGGCGAGCAGCGGAAATCCCAACTCCCGCCGGCTCTCGTAATAAGCCCGCGCCACGCCGCTCGCGAGAGCGCGCATGCGCAGAATGTAGCGCTGCCGCTCCGTAACCGAGATCGCGCGGCGGGCATCCAGCAGATTGAACGTGTGGGAAGCCTGCAATACCTGCTCGTAGGCGGGCAGCGCCAGGCCCCCCTCGAGCAGCTCCTTGCAGGCGCGCTCGTGATCATCGAAGTGGCGGAACAGGGTCGCGACGTCGGCGTGCTCGAAGTTGTATCGCGACTGCTCGACCTCGTTCTGGTGGAACACGTCGCCGTAGGTCACGCGGCCCAGCGGTCCGTCCGTCCAGACGATGTCATAGATGCTCTCGACCCCCTGCAGGTACATCGCGAGCCGCTCGAGGCCGTAGGTGATCTCGCCGGTCACCGGGCGGCAGTCGAGGCCGCCGACCTGTTGGAAGTAGGTGAATTGGGTGATCTCCATGCCGTTCAGCCACACCTCCCAGCCGAGGCCCCACGCGCCCAGTGTCGGCGACTCCCAGTTGTCCTCGACGAAGCGCACGTCGTGCACCAGGGGATCGAAGCCGAGCGCGCACAGGCTTCCCAGGTACAGGTCCAGGATGTCGAGCGGCGAGGGCTTGATGACGACCTGGAACTGGTAATAGTGCTGCAGCCGGAAGGGGTTCTCGCCGTACCGGCCGTCAGCCGGCCGGCGCGACGGCTGGACGTAGGCGGCGCTCCACGGCTCCGGCCCGATGGATCTGAGGAAAGTAGCCGTGTGAAAAGTGCCGGCCCCCACCTGCATGTCATAGGGTTGCAGGACGACACAGCCGCGCTCTGACCAGTAGCGCTGCAACGCGAAGATCAGCTCCTGGAAGGTACGGGGCGCCGTGCCGGTTCTCATGGATCGCGGTTGAATGCAAAAGAGCCGGCGAGTATAGCCCGTCGAATCCCCGCAGCGGCGCCGTGGCGGGGTGCACCAAAACGAGGCGCCGCTGGCTGGCTGGCTGGCCTTTGCAAACGGCCGACGGTGGTGTTTGCACTATATTGGTGCGAGAATGCCTCGCGGCGCACCATGGCGGTGCAAGTGGACAGTCTGCGCGCCGCTAAGTCCTTGATCCGTCTGGCGGCTGAAGCTGGCACAGCGCCTGCACTGCCACAGCGCTCCGCCACGTGCCTAGGGTGACCTTGCCCTGCGTACATGCGTCGCACAGCGTGAGTCCGCACCGCTACCGCGTGGTGTGACTCCGCCCGGCGGGCACTACTTTCTTCCGGAGGAGATATGACACCGACCGACGTGCTCAAGCTGATCAAAGAAAAAGACATCAAGTTCGCGGACCTGAGATTCACCGACACGCGCGGCAAGGAGCAGCACGTGACCATTCCGGCGCGTCTGGTCGACGAGGATCTGTTCCGCGACGGCAAGATGTTCGACGGCTCCTCCATCGCCGGATGGAAGGGCATCAACGAGTCGGACATGATCCTCATGCCGGAGGCCAACAGCGCCGTCCTCGATCCGTTCTTCGAGGACGCGACGATCAACATCCGTTGCGATGTCATCGAGCCGGCCACCATGCAAGGCTACGAGCGCGATCCGCGCTCGCTCGCGAAGCGTGCCGAGGCGTACCTCAGGTCCACCGGCATCGCGGATTACGCGCTCTTCGGTCCGGAGAACGAGTTCTTCATCTTCGACAGCGTGCGCTTCGGCAACGACATGCGCGGCTGCTTCTACTCCATCGACTCCGCGCAGGGCGCATGGAACTCGGGCACGGAGTACGCCGACGGCAATCGCGGCCACCGTCCCGTCGTCAAGGGAGGCTACTTCCCGGTACCGCCGGTCGATGCCTTCCAGGACATCCGTTCGGCGATGTGTCTGGCCCTCGAGGAGATGGGCCTGAAGGTCGAAGTGCACCACCACGAAGTCGCGACCGGCGGCCAGAGTGAGATCGGCGTCGGCGCCGGCACCCTGGTGCAGAAGGCCGACCAGGTGCAGATCCTGAAGTACGCGGTCCTGAACGTGGCGCAACGCTACGGCAAGACCGCTACCTTCATGCCGAAGCCGCTCGTCGGCGACAACGGCAGCGGCATGCACGTTCACCAGTCGCTGCAGAAGGAAGGCAAGGCGCTCTTCGCGGGCGACAAGTACGGCGGCCTTTCGGACATCGCCCTGTATTACATCGGCGGCATCATCAAGCACGCGCGCGCGCTCAACGCCTTCACCAACGCCGGTACCAACAGCTACAAGCGCCTGGTGCCCGGGTTCGAGGCGCCCGTGATGCTCGCGTACTCCGCGCGCAACCGCTCGGCGTCGATCCGCATTCCGTGGGTGTCCAATCCGAAGGCCCGCCGCATCGAGGTGCGCTTCCCGGATTCCAGCGCGAACCCCTACTTCGCCTTCGCGGCCATGATGATGGCGGGCCTCGACGGCATCCAGAACAAGATCCACCCCGGCGACCCCGCCGACAAGGATCTCTATGACCTGGAGCCGGAGGAGGCCAAGCACATCCCGACGGTCTGCCACTCGCTCGACATGGCGGTCGACTATCTCGACAAGGACCGCGAGTTCCTCACCCGCGGCGGCGTATTCACCAATGACGTGATCGACGCTTACATCGGCCTGAAAATGCAGGAGATGACGCGGTTCCGCATGGCGACCCACCCTGTGGAGATGGAGCTGTACTACAGCTGCTGATGAGAAAATCGTGATCAGAGGCACCCTCTCATCCGCTTCCGGAGCCTCCCTGCAGTGCAGCAGGGAAGGCTCCCCGGAAGGGAGTGAGCAGGGCCCTGCCGCCACGGGCGGCCAGTGCGACGGCCGTCCTTTGTCCGCGGCACCGCATCGGGCTATGCTCGGGCCCTATGCGCCATATTCCATTTACCTTAATCCGGCCGGCTCGCCGCCCGATCGTGGCAGGTCTGACGGGCCTCGCGTGCCTCGGCCTCCTGTCGCTCAGCGCGCTGGCGGACAATGGCGGTGCCACGACGGTCTACAGGTGGGTCGATGCCCAGGGCGTCGTCCACTACAGCGATCAGCCGCACCCCAACGCGCAGAAGTTGGAAATCCGCGGCGCCCAGACTTTCTCAGCCCTGCCGGCCGCGCCGACTCCTTCCGAGGCGGAGCCGGCGCAGACACAGTCCTCCTCCGCGGCGGCTTACGACAGCTGCGCCATCGCGCAGCCCGCCGATCAGCAGATGCTGATGAACGTCTACCAGGCCACCGCCGTGGTGCAGACGTCACCCGCACTGCGCTCCGGCGATGCGGTCCACATCTTCGTCGACGGCAAGCAGATGCCGGGCTCCGGCACTTCCGTCACGTTCACGATCAACCGCGGCCAGCACTCCGTGCAGGCCGTGATTCAGGACAGTACCGGCCAGATCGTCTGCGAGACGAACAGCGTCACCTTCTTCGTGCACCAGCCCTCGGTCCAGAACCCGCACAACCCGGTTCACCCGCACTAGAAAGCCGGCCGCGGGCCGGAGGGCTCCGTGGCCGCTGAGTTCAACATCCCGTCGGCGCTGTCACACTTCGACCCCGCCGACCTCCTCGACGCGCTCGCGACCGGCATCCTCATCCTCGACGCGCAGCTCTGCGCCATCTACGCCAACGTCGCGGCGCAGGACCTGCTGGCCTTCAGTCTCAACAAGGCGCGCGGCCGACCGTTCCCGGATTTCCTGCTCGACGCCAACGGGCTGACCGCCATCCTGCGGCGGGCGCTCGCAGGCGGTGAAGGCATCGCCGATCGTGAGCTCACGGTCCGCCCGGTCGGCGCCCCGCGTGAATCCCGCACGCTGGATGTCACCATCACCCCGCTCGAGGGTCAGGTCACCGGCACTCACCTGCTCCTCGAGCTTGCCGACACGACTCAGCGGCAACGCATCTCGCGCGAGAACGACCTGATCGCGCGCCTCGACGGCAGCCGGCTCATGATCCGGCAGCTCGCCCACGAGATCAAAAACCCGCTCGGCGGCCTGCGCGGCGCCGCCCAGCTGCTCGAGCGCGAGCTGCAGGGCGCGGCGTTGAAGGAATACACCCAAGTCATCATCGGCGAGGCGGACCGGTTGGCCGCCCTGGTCGACTCCATGGCGGGCCCGAAGCGGGTGCCGCGGAAGTCGCTGCTCAACGTGCACGAGGTCTGCGAGCACGTTTATCACCTGCTGCGGGCCGAGGCTGGGCCCGCAATCAGTATCGAGCGCGACTACGATCCGAGCCTGCCGAACGCGACCCTCGACCGTAACCAGATCATTCAGGCGCTGCTCAATGTGGCCCGCAACGCCATGCAGGCGCTGGGCGCGCGCGGCCGGATCTTGCTGCGTACCCGCGCACTTTCCAACGTGAGCATCGGGTCGGCGCGCCATCGTCTCGTGGCCAGCGTGCAGGTGGAGGACGACGGTCCGGGCGTTTCGCAGGAGCTGCGCTCGAGCATCTTCTATCCCCTGGTCACCGGCCGTCCCGACGGCAGCGGCCTCGGGCTCGCGGTGGCGCAGGAGCTGGTGTCCCGCAACGGCGGCCTCATCGAATTCGAGAGCGAGTCGGGACGCACCGTATTCACACTGCTCTTGCCGTTGGGGGAGACATGACAAAATCGTTCGGAACGATTTTGGACGGCGACAGCCAGCCCGAAGGGCGAGGCGCAGGGACGGAGCCTCGCAACGTGGATGCGTTGCGTGTCTGGCTCGTCGATGACGACGCGTCCATCCGCTGGGTGTTGGAGCGCGCGTTGCGCAACGGCGGCATGACGCCGCGTGCGTTCGAGGCGGCGGAGCCCGCACTGGAGGCGTTGCGGCGGGAAGCTCCGGACGTGCTGATCACCGACATCCGTATGCCGGGCCAATCGGGTCTGTCGCTGCTGCGGCGCATTCGCGACACTCGTCCCGCGCTGCCTGTGATCGTCATGACGGCGCACTCGGACCTCGGCAGCGCCGTGTCGGCCTACGAGGGCGGGGCCTTCGAGTATCTGCCGAAACCGTTCGATATCGATCAGGCGGTCGCGCTCGTGCGGCGCGCCGCGAGCGCCATCACTCAGGGCAGCGCCGATACGGCCGCCACCCCTCGCATCCCGGAGCTCCTGGGCACCGCTCCCGCCATGCAGCAGGTGTTCCGCGGCATCGGACGTCTGTCGCGCTCCAGTGTCACCGTCCTCATCACCGGAGAGTCCGGCACCGGCAAGGAGCTGGTGGCCCGCGCGCTGCACGACCATAGTCCGCGCGCGGCCAAGCCCTTCATCGCACTCAACACGTCCGCCATCCCCGCCGACCTGCTCGAATCGGAGCTCTTCGGCCACGAGAAGGGCTCGTTCACCGGCGCCGACACTCTGCGCCGCGGCCGCTTCGAGCAGAGCGACGGCGGCACGCTGTTCCTCGATGAGATCGGCGACATGTCGACGCCGCTGCAGACACGCTTACTGCGTGTCCTGGCGGAAGGAGAGTTTTATCGGGTAGGCGGCCAAACCCCGATCCGTGTGGATGTGCGCGTCATCGCCGCGACGCATCAGAACCTGCAGGACCGAGTGGCTCGCGGCCAGTTTCGCGAGGACCTCTACCATCGCCTCAATGTCATCCGCCTGGAGCTGCCGCCGCTGCGTGCCCGCTCGGAAGACATTCCGGACCTGCTCGCGCACTACCTGCTGGTGGCCGCTCGCGACCTCGGCGTCGAGCGCAAAGCGCTCGCCAAGGAGGCGGAGGCGAAGCTGTCGGCATACGGCTGGCCCGGAAACGTCCGCGAGTTGGTGAACCTCTGCCGCCGTCTCTCGGTCCTCGCCCCGGGCAGCGAGGTCCGTGTGGAAGACCTGCCGCCCGAGATTCTCGCCACCGCTGGCGCAACCGACGGCGATGCAGACTGGCAGAAGGCGCTCGCCGGCTGGGCCGACCGCCAGGCCATGGGCGGCAAGCGTCCGCTCCTGGAGTTGGCTCTGCCAGCGATGGAGCGCATCCTCATCCGCGCCGCCCTCAAGCGCACGCAAGGCCACCGTCAGGACGCCGCGAAGCTTCTCGGCTGGGGCCGCAACACGCTCACACGCAAGCTGAAGGAGCTGGCGATGGCGGAAGGAGAGATCGAGGGGCCGCCGGAAGAGGCCGCTGCCGACGACTAGCTGCGGCATGGCGCCGATGCCCACTCAGCCCGATACAGGGGCGTCCTGAACCTCTTTTCCCGTGCGCAGCGCGCCGACGAGCTCCGAGACGCTCCCGAGCCCGTTCTCCCGCAGGTACTCGGCCATCCCGTCGTTCACCTTCTTGCAGACGAAGGGATCATAGAACAGCGCCGTGCCGATACCGACCGCCGTCGCTCCGGCGATCAGGAATTCCACCGCATCCGTCGCGGTCGTGATGCCGCCCTGGCCGATGATGGGGATGCCGTGCGGCTTCGCCACTTCGTAGACCTGGTGAACCTTGAGCAGCGCGATCGGCTTGATCGCCGGACCCGAGAGTCCGCCCTGGATGTTGCCGATGACCGGGCGGCGCGTGCGCGCGTCGATCGCCATGCCCATCATCGTGTTGATGACCGACAGCGCATCCGTCCCGGCCTCGATGCAGCGTCGAGCGTTCTCGCGGATGTCCGTCTGGTTGGGCGAGAGCTTGGTGATGAGCGGCTTCTTCGTCACCCGGCGGCACGCCTCGACCACTTGCGCCGACATGTCCGGATAGTTGCCGAATGCGACGCCGCCTTCCTTCACGTTGGGACAGGAGATGTTGATCTCGATGGCGTCTATGGGCGACTGATCGAACAGGCGTGTGACCTCGGCGTATTCCTCGACGGTGGAGCCCGATACGTTGGCGATGAACCGCGTGTCGGCGAAATCCAGCTCCGGCAGGATCCGGCGCACGACATGCTCCGCGCCCGGGTTCTGCAGCCCGATCGCGTTCAGCATCCCGGCCGGCGTCTCGTACACACGGTGAGGCGGATTGCCGAGGCGGGAGCTAAGCGTCGTCCCCTTCAGCACCACCGCGCCCGCATCCCGGTTCGAGAACCCCTCGATGCGCGTGTACTCCTCGCCAAAGCCGACGCAGCCCGAGAGCAGCACGATCGGGGAGGCGAAGTCCATGCCACAGAATTTCAGCCGGAGCGCGTCCGGCGGGGCGTTGCTGTCGGGAGTCATGGTCGCACCTCAGAGCCTGCGTACTTGAACGTCTATTTTGCCGCGCGGCCCGATCAGCCAGGAGGCCAGCCAGCTCGTGATCCAGACGACGAGCGCGGTCGCGAATGCCGACCAGAAGCCGCCGTAGATGCGGAAGCCCGGCAGCATCAACGCCACCAGCGCCACCATCGCCGTGTTCACGACCAGCAGGAAGAGGCCCAGGCTGAGAATGGTGATCGGCAGGGTCAGCAGCACCAATATCGGCCGCACGATTGCGTTGACCACGCCCAGGAGCAGGCCCGCGAGCACCAGCGTGCCGGCATTGTCGATCCGGATCCCGTGCACCCAGCGGGTAGCGATCCAGAGCCCCATGGCGCTGATGAGAGCACGGAGGATGAAGCCCGTCACTTGCCCTCCCGCCGGGCGGCACCCTCGATCAGCGCCTTCAACCGCGTCATGGCGGCCTGCCAGCCGGTGCGCAACCGCAGGTACTGCGGATCCCACTCCGGCGTTCCCGGTATTCCGGACCCCAGGAGCCGCAGGATCGTGCCGCCGGCTTTCACCGGCTCCAGGATGAAATCGTCTATGAGAGCGGTGTCCGCTGCCGGCAGGGCGGCGCTAGGCAGATAGATGAGCCGCAGCCGCCGCCCGGGCTCGTAGACGTCGATATGCGCCTCGAGCTCCGTGACCCGGTCCACGCACGCCCGAAAGAGGCCTCCCGCCCGCGCGCGGATCTCGGCCTTGGGCGAGCACCAGGTAACGAGTACCGCCGGATCGGTCAACGCCCGCCAGACCGTCTGCACGTCCACGGAGAGGTCGATCCGGTGGGCATAGCCCCGAGTCTTGTCCTTCATGGGGTGCAATTGTGCCATTAGACGGCCCCGGCTCGCGTTGCTGCCGCACACCGGCGCCGCTCTCGGAACCAAGGCCCGGGCCACGGTTACGCCGGGCTGCCCGATTCGGTAAAATCCTGTAATGGCCCTCGTAAACCTGACCGTCGCCCTCGCCCTGCTGCAGTTTTTCGCCTTCGCTACGGCTGTCGGGGTAGCCAGGGAGCGATATAACGTCGCCGCACCGGCTACGACGGGCAATGAGGTGTTCGAGCGCTACTTCCGCGTGCAGATGAATACGCTGGAACTGCTCGTCATGTTCGTCCCGGCCATTTGGATGTTCGGCTTCTATATAAGCGCGAATATTGCGGCGGGGCTCGGCGCTCTCTACATCATAGGGCGCGTCATCTACTTCTTCTCCTACGTGAAGGATCCGAAGAAGCGATCGCTGGGGTTCGGGTTATCCGCCGGTCCGGTCGCCGTGCTGGTGATCGGCGCGCTGGTCGGCGCCGCCGCGGGCGTCATTCGCAGCATCTGACGCCTAGTCCGTCTCGGACTTGATCGGACGCGTCATGAGTGTCCGCACCGCATCCTGCGCTGGCACCTGCTCATAGAGCACCCGGTAAACGCCTTCGCAGAGCGGCATCTCCACCCCAGCGCGAGCGGCGACGTCGTGCAGCGCCTTGGCGGCCGGGTATCCCTCCACCACCTGACCTATATCCGCCAGAGCCTTTTCGGCCGTCTTACCAGCCGCCAGCTCCAGCCCGAACCGCCGGTTGCGGGACTGATCGTCCGTGCAGGTGAGCACCAGGTCTCCCAAGCCGGCGAGTCCCATGAAAGTATCGCGCTGCGCACCGAGGGCGACTCCGAGCCGCATCATCTCCACCAGGCCGCGGGTGATGAGCGCCACCCGCGTGTTGGCTCCAAAGCCGAGGCCATCCGATAGACCGGCTCCCACGGCCAGCACGTTCTTCACGGCTCCGCCAACCTCGACGCCGGCAATGTCCGTTGACGTGTAAGCGCGAAACTGCGTGGAAGAAAGGTCCTGCGCCAAGGTCTTTGCGAACGCCGCGTCGGACGATGCGATAGTCATCGCCGTTGGCAGTCCCGCCCCCACCTCGCGCGCGAACGTCGGCCCGGATAACACCGCTACGGCTCGCTTGGGGCCCAATACCTCACGCGCAACCTGATGGGGCAGTAGCCCCGTGGGAAGCTCGAATCCCTTGGTCGCCCACGCCAGCCGCATTTCGGGCGTCAGGCACGGCGCAATCTCACTCAACACCACCCTGAATGCGTGGCTGGGCACGGCGACGAGCACATCGCATGCGCCGCGCAACGCCTCCGCCAGCTCCGGCTCGACGGCCAGCGCCGGCGGAAACGTCCCTGCTGCGAGGTAGCGGTCATTGCGCCGCTCCCGCGCCATCGCCGCCAGGCGCGCGCGGTCGCGCCCCCAGAGCCGCGTCGGCCGGCCGCTGCGCGCGAACTGAATGGCGAGCGCCGTCCCCCAGGAGCCGGCGCCCAACACGGCGACCGGTGAGTCGCTCCCCGCGACGACGCTCATGGCCCAGCCCTGAACCTCAGTTGGTCTGTCCAGGCGGCTGATTCTGGTTCGCTGCGTACAGCGCGTCGAAATTGACGGGCGGCAGCAGGAACTGCGGGAATCCGCCCTGAGTCACGAGGTGCGATACCGCCGCGCGAGCGTACGGGAAGAGCACCCCGGGGCAGACGCTGCCGACGGCGCGCTTGGCGTCGTCTTCCGACAGGCCGCGCATCACGAAGATGCCGGCCTGCTTCACCTCGACCAGGAAAATCGTGTTGTCGTTCTGCTTGGCGGAGACGGTGACCGTCAGGACGATCTCGCGCACGTCGGCGGCCAGTGTCGCGGCGCCTGTGTGCAGGTCGAGATTGATCTGCGGATTCCAGTTGCCGTCCACGCGCGGGCCGTTCGGCGCCTCGTAGGAGCAGTCCTTCAGGTACACGCTCTGCAGGGCGAGGACCGGGCCATTGGCGGCCTCGGGCACCGGCGCGATGCCGGCTGCTTCATTCGTCATCTGTCACTCCAGTTTGCAATAGTTTGTCGAGACCCCCGCGGGCATCGAGATCGTAGAGATCGTCGCACCCGCCGACATGCCTCTCACCGATAAAGATCTGCGGCACCGTGTGCCGCCCGCAGCGGGACACCATCTCCTCGCGGGCCTCGGGTCTCCCCTCGACGTCGATCTCCTCCAACACGACTCCCTTCTGCTCGAGCAGCTCCCGCGCGCGCGCGCAGTACGGACACCAGCCCGTGGTGTACATCACGGCCTTCGGGGGGGTCATCCGCCTGCCTTCGCTCCCTTCTCGAGCGGTAGATTATCCGCGCGCCACGCCGTCAGGCCGCCGCGCAGATTGAAGGCCTGCTCGAAGCCCTGAGCCTTCAGCTGCCGGGCGGCAGTGGTACCGAGCGAGCCGGACTCGTCATAGACGATGAGCGGCTTCTGCCTGTGCTTCTTCAACGTATCGGCTGCTTTCAGGATCTGCTCGCCATCCATGCGGCGCGCTCCCGAGAGGTGACCTGCGGCATACTGCTCCGCGGGACGCAGGTCGATGACCACCGCGCCGCGGTTCATCAGGCGGATGGCGTCCTGAGGGGAGAGAGCGGCGAAGCTTTCTGCGCGCGCGCGTACCTCGAACACGATTGCCAGCGCGAGCACGACTACCGTCGCGACGACGAGCCAGTGATTCACTTGGATGTATGGGATGAGACGGTCCATGCAGAAGGCACCGCGAGATCGCGCCGGCCGTAAAAAGGGCGCGCATTATAGCGCTCATATGCGACGGCTCCGCATCCTTGGTCTGATCGCCCCGTTCCTGCTGCATGCGCTGGCGGCCGCGCCGGCGGATGCCGCCGGCAGGCACCCCCATGAGCGCTCGCAGACGGATGCCGGCCAGGCGCGGGCGCAGCTGCAGGCGCTGCGCGACCAGATCGCGCGCATCACCCGTCAGGTGAGCCGCGGCCAGGCGGAGCGGGACCGTCTCACCCGCCAGTTGCGGGACACGGAAAACTCGGTCGGCAAGGCCCAGGCTGCACTCGAAGACCTGCGGCAGCAGCGGCAGAGCGGTGCCTCGCAGCGGACGCAGCTCGCGGCGCAAAAGCAGCGGCTCGAAACCGATCTCGCCGCCAGCCGCAGCGTGCTCGCCAGGCAGCTTCGGGCCGCCTACCTCACCGGTCGGGAGGAGCCGCTGAAGCTGCTGCTGAATCAGGGGGATCCTGCCCAGGCCGGCAGGATGTTCGTCTACTACAGCTATTTCGGCCGCGCGCGGGCGGCTCAGATCCAGGCCATCGAGGCGGACCTGCAGCGGATCGGCCAGCTCGACGGTCAGCTGCAGGCGCAGGACGCGAAGCTCGCGGGCCTGCAGCAGGCCCAGCAGGCCCATGTCTCGGCCCTGGAGCAGGCCCGCTCGCAGCGCAGGCAGGTGCTGGCGAGCATTTCCGCGCAGACCCAGACCCGGGCCGAGCGGCTCGCCCGCCTGCGGCGGCAGCAGAGCGACCTGGAGTCACTGCTGGCACAGCTGCGCCAGGCGGCCGCCAGCCTCCCGCCGGAGGATCTCGGCAACTCGCCCTTCGCCCGCCGCCGCGGCAAGCTATCCCGGCCGGTTAGCGGCCGCATCCTCGCAGGCTACGGACAGGTGCGCGCGGGCGGCCTCAAGTGGCAGGGGGATCTCTTCGCGACGGAGCGCAATGCGCCCGTGCACGCCGTATCCCAGGGAAGGGTGGTCTATGCGGACTGGCTGGCGGGGCTCGGGCTGCTCATCATCATCGATCACGGCGACGGCTACATGAGCCTCTACGGCCACAACGCGCGGCTCTACGAATCCGTCGGCCAGCACGTCGCCGCCGGCCAGACCATCGCCCAGGCGGGCGACAGCGGCGGCAGCGCCCGGCCGGAGCTCTATTTCGAGATCCGCAAAGAGGGCAAACCGCTCGATCCGCGGCCATGGCTGCGACACTGAGCGTGTGAGCGGCGTCAAGCTTTGAGGCCCCGGCGGGCGGCTGATGCCCGAACCGCCAACTCGCTCAAGGCTCCGGAGTCACTTCCAGGCGACAGTGGCGGCCATTTTCCTCACCAGCCCACGGTTGCCTCGGCATGAGCCGACCTCCGGACGACAAAAATCTGCCCTCAGAGAGCCGGCCGGGCGGCTCCGAGAGCTCGGGGAAGCCTGCGGACCCCTGGAGCGGCTTCGAGCCGTACGCGCAGCTTTGCCGGTCGCTGCTGCCGCGCGTCCGCAGCATTGCCGTTTTCGATGCCCGGGGCGCGGTGCGCTGGTCGACCGATGCGGCCGCCGCCGCCGGCCTCAACCCTCTCGTCGTCGGCGCTCTCGGCGGGGCCCGCTCCGCCCCGGAGAGCGCCGGCGACCTCCACATGTTGCCGGGCAACGCGCAGGCGTACGTATGTTGGATTCGTGACAACTCGCGGAACGTGCTCGCGGCCTGCGCCATCGTTTGCGCACCGGATGAGCGGGAGCCCGAGGCTCGCAGCTTCTCGCTCGTGTACGCACTGCTCCGGCCCGTGTTGGAGTGCATGCGCCGCGACCTGCTTGCGCGCGTCGTCATCGGCAAGCTGAGGCGGACCGTGGCCGACTTCGACAAGACGCGGCGCGGCGCGGCGGTCGGCAGCTTCGATACGTTGACTGGTCTCTACACCCGGCCGGCGTTCGAGAGTCGCGTCCGCCTCGCCGTGGCGAGCGGCGACAACTCCCCCGGCTGGAGCTCTCTCTATATCAACGTCGACCAGCTTCACGTCATCAACGACAATTTCGGCATGCGGGTCGGCGACACCGTGCTCGGCCAGCTCGGCGAGCTGCTGCGCGGCCGAATGCCGCCGGACGCGTTCGCGGCGAGGATCTCGGGCGACCGCTTCGCGGCGCTGCTGCCCGGCAATCTCGACGACGCCGAGCGCTTCGGCGAATCGCTGCGGGAAGGAGCCGAGAAGTTGGGCAATGTGCACGGCAACTCGCGGCTGCGCGTCTCGATCAGCATCGGCGTGGCGGCGCTCGATTCCAGCGAGGGCGAGCTGATGCACTCGCTCGCTGCGGCCGAGACCGCCTGCAAGGCCGCCAAGGACCGCGGCCGCAATCGCGTGGAAGTCTACCGGGCCAACGATGTCAGCCTGGTGCGGCGGTTCGCGGACATCAATATCGCCGGTCGCCTGCACGACGCCATCAGCTCCGGGCGGTTTCGGCTCGATGCGCAGCTCATCCTGCCTTTCGGCCGCACTGCGCACTTGAAGCCCCATTACGAGCTTCTGGTGCGCATGATCGACGAGGACGGCACCGCCGCGTATCCGGACAGCTTCATGTCCGCGGCGGTGCGTTACCAGCTCATGCAGAGCATCGATCGCTGGGTGATCGAGACCGCCATCGAGCGCCTCAAGGCGCATGCCGGCACGTTCTCGGGCGGCCCGCTCTCCTTCGCCATCAACTTCTCGGGTCAGTCGCTCAACGATGAGAGTTTCGGTGACTTCGTGATCGAGCGGATCCGCGCGAGCGGCCTGTCGCCCGACCTCTTTTGCTTCGAGCTCACGGAGAACGCAGCCATCGCCAGCATTACGCGCGCGCGTGATCTGATGATGAAACTGCGCACGCTCGGCTGCGGCATCGCGCTCGATGACTTCGGTATGGGGCTCTCCTCACTGTCGTATCTGCGACAACTGCCCGTGACCATGCTCAAGATCGACGGCAGCTTCGTGCGCGATGTGGTCCGCGACCCGCGGGCCGAATTGATGGTGCGCGCCATCGCGCAGCTCGCGCGCACCATGTCGCTCACGACGGTGGCGGAATACGTGGAGACGGCGGAGATCCACGCCCGCATCGCCACCCTCGGCGTGGACTACGGGCAGGGATTCGCCATCGCGAGGCCGCTGCCGCTCGATGAGCTGCTGGCGGAGCTGACTGCGGACGGAGAGCGCGACGCCGCCAGGGCGATTGGGTCCGCCGGCCCCGTCCATTAATCCCGTCACTGATTGGCAATATATTGGTCGGATTATGTCCGCCGGTGGTCGGGCGGCCATTGACCGGCAGGGCACGCCGTAGCATCGTTCCACCATTACTGATCCCACGGGGGGATTCATCACATGTCGATGCGGTCGCGCACGCTGATCGCTCTCGTCACGGGGGCGATTCTCGGCTTTTCCGCCGCTCTTGCGGGCGGCGTGCTGGCGGAGGGCCCGAGCGCCCAGGGCAGCCAGGCCGGCAATGCCGCCGCCCTCCCGTGGCAGGAGGCGCGCCTCTTCGCCGAGGTGTACGAGCACATCAAGCGCGATTACGTCGATCAGATCAGCGACCGCAAGCTGATGGACTCGGCGGTCCGCGGCATGGTGTCGGCACTCGATCCGCATTCCGCCTATCTCGACAGCGAGGAGTTCGAGGAGACCCGTCTCAGCACCATGGGCTCTTATCCTGGTGTCGGCATCGAGGTGACCGCGGACGGCTCCGTCGTGAAGGTCGTCCATGCCATCCAGGGATCACCGGCCGAGGAGGCGGGCCTGCGCGCCGGCGATGAGATCGTCGCGATCGATGGCAAGGAAGTCGGAGCCGATGTTTCCGGCGCCATCGAGCACATGCGCGGCGTCTCGGGAAGCACAGTCACCCTCACTGTCCATCGTGCCGGTACGGCTGGCCTGATGAGCTTCGCGCTGCGGCGCGCAAACGTCGAAGTGCACAGCGTTTCGTACCAGAGCCTGGCGCGCGGATATGGTTACGTGCGGATCGAGGAATTCAGCGACACCACCCCGGATGAGGTGAATGCTGCGATATCGATGCTCCAGCGAGACAATCTTGGTGGACTTCAGGGCCTGGTGCTCGATTTGCGCGACAATCCCGGTGGCGTCCTGGAGTCCGGTGTCGCAGTGGCCGACGACTTCCTCAACAGCGGCGTCATCCTCACGGCTCAGGGGCGTACTGCGGATGCCCGGTTCGAGATGGATGCGACGCCGGGTGACCTGATGAACGGCGCGCCCATCGTGGTGCTGGTGAACAGCGGTACCGCCTCGGCCGCGGAGATCGTCTCGGCGGCACTCAAGGATCACGGCCGCGCGCTGCTGATCGGCCACCGGACCTATGGGAAGGGCACGGTGCAGACCGTCATCCCGCTGCAGTACGGCGGCGCCGTGAAGCTGACCACCTCCCGGTACTTCACGCCGTCGGGCGGCTCCGTGCAGGGCAAGGGAATCGTGCCGGACATCGTCGAGGGCGGACCGGAGCACCAGCCTGCCGATGTCATGACGGCGAAGGATGCGCCCTCCCTCCAGTCGCGCGATGCGGAGGTGCAATTGGCCTTGACCACCTTGAAGACCGAGGCGCGCGGCGGCAGCGGCTCGGGACACTTGGTCAAGACAGTGGCGCGGAGCGCCCCGCCGCCGCTTGCAACCGACGATCTGCTCCCCTAGGCGCGCGGCTCGGCCGCCGGCAGCAGCGATCCTTGCTAGTCTCTTGCGCCCCGCGGCGCGTGGAGCTACCGGTAAGTGCTGTCATGGCTGATTGATCTCGTGTTGCACCTCGACCGGCATCTGGTCGAGCTGCTGGCGCGCGTCGACCTTTGGATTTATCCCATCCTCTTCGCGGTCATCTTCGCGGAGACCGGCCTGGTCGTGACGCCGTTTCTGCCTGGCGACTCGCTGCTCTTCGGCATCGGCGCTCTTGCCGCGATCGATACCCGCGGGACGCTCAGCGCGCCGATCATGTTCGCCGTGCTCGGCCTCGCCGCAGTGCTCGGCAACACCGTCAACTACTCCGTCGGCCGGCTCATAGGGCCCCCGGCCTTCAGCGGCCGCTATCGGCTGCTCAAGTTGGAATACCTGCGGCGCACGGAGGAATTCTTCGTCCGCCACGGCGGCCGGGCGATCGCGCTGTCGCGTTTCGTGCCCATCATCCGCACGTGCATGCCCTTCGTCGCCGGCGTAGGCCGCATGCCCTACGCGCGCTTCCAGGCCTACAACATCCTCGGCGGCTTCGCCTGGGTGCTGCTCTTCCTCTGGGGCGGATATCTCTTCGGCAACGTGCCGGTGGTGAAGCGCAACTTCGGGCTGGTCACGATCCTGATCATCGTCGTGTCGCTGATCCCGGTGGTGCTGAGCCTCCTGCGGCGGCGAAGAGCGCCGCCGGACACGGCCCCGTGACCGGCGAAGATCGCCGGCGTCCGCTCCTCATCGCTTGAATTGCGCCGCCAACTGCGGCCAGTCGCCGATCTGCATGGTGTCGAGCAGCTGCGCGTTGCCGTGACCGTCGGGGCGGAAAATCAGCGCGCCGCCTGCCTTCAGGGCGGAAGCGACCCGTCCGTACGCGTCCCTGATGTTGGGCATCTGCGTCACGATCAGAGTGTTCGATCCCGCGGCTGGCCGCCGCGCGACGGCGTGCCGCAGCCAGCCCGACCAACCTGCGACCGCCGGCCGGCTCATGCTGCGACCGGCATCGCCGAGCTGACCGACCACTTTGGGTGCTGCCAGTCCCGCCGCGGCAACCGTCTCGCGCGCGCGGAAGGTGGGACTCGCCAACACTTCTCCAATCGGGATGCCCAGCCCCTTCACGGCGGCGCCCATGGCGCGCGCCGCGGCGAGACCCTCGCCATCGAGCTGACGCTCGCGATTCGGATTTCCGGCCGCCGCGGCGCGGGCAGGCGGACGACCGTCAGGGGAGCTGGCGTGCCGCATCAGGATCACGCAGCCGCCATGCCGGAGCGCGGCGAGCAGCGCGGAGTCCTTCAGCTCGCTCGCTTGCGCGCTGGCCGCGTGCGCGAGAGCCGTTGCGATCAGCAGCGCGAGCGGGAAGGCGCGCGGCCACGCACCCTGCAAAACGAAACGCTTCGTCATCGAACGGGGTGTCCTCACACGCAGGACGGGTGAACCGCAATCCAGCGCCACTCTATCATCTCGGGTGCATAATCGGGCGCCGCGCGCATGCGGCACTACACGACGAGGTGGCGAACGTGAAATCCTGGCTGAGGACAGAGTCCGGACTCGGGGAAATCCTGCAGGAGCTGCGCAGTCGTGAGCCGATATTTCATCGCCCGGAGCTCGGCTCCACGCGGGCGGACTTCGAAAGGATGACCGACGAAGGCTTCTGGGAAGTCGGCGCATCCGGACGCCGCTACAGCCGAGGCCACGTTCTCGACGTGTTGGAAGATCGCCATCAGGTCGCAAGTCATCTTGCGCTCGAGGACGCGTGGGAGGCGTCGGACTTCGCCTGCCGGGAGCTGGGAAGAGACACCTACCTGTTGACCTACACCCTGCTCCAGGGCCAGCGCAGGACGCGTCGCGCGACTGTCTGGAGGCGCTCCGCCGACGACTGGAAGATAATGTTCCATCAGGGAACGCTGGTCGAAGACGATACGTCGGAATAGTGCTGCAGGGGAATCAAGGCCCGGCTATACCGCACGGTGTCCACGGTGATGTCCCAGACCTTGTGCGGCCGACGCAATTCGTCGAGCGTCCATCCGTCGGACCGATAGAACTGCTCCGCGCGGGAATTACCGGCGACCACCCAGAGCACCGCTCTCCTGAATCCCAGGATGTGGAGCTCGGCGCGCGCCGCCGATGCCAGCGCCCGTCCGAATCCACGACCCCAACAGTCAGGCTCGACGTAAAGCGCGCATAGCTCCCCGTGGCCGGCTGCATCCTCGTCGCGGGCGGGCGAGACAGTGGCGAAGCCGAGAATCGTATCCGCTTCGACGGCCACCAGCGTTCTCGGCCGGGTCGGATCGCGACTGGCGAAGTCGTAACGCTGCGCCCGGTCCTCGGGACGCAGCCCCGCCAGATAGTCCTCGGGCATGAGACGGCGGTAGGCCGCCTGCCAGGCACGCACGTGAACGCGGGCCACCGCCAGCGCATCGTCAGGCGCTGCGGGTCGGAGCTTCATGACGGCGACGGGGACCGGGGAGTTTCACTCAGCGCCTCTTCGAGCACGCTCGTCAGCGGCTTGAGGAAAAAGGATTCTTCCGGCATCAGTCGCGCAGCGATGCCATGCCGGCGCAGCGTGTCGGCCACCACAGGCCCGATTGCCGCCACCACCGTGTTGGCGAGTGCCCCTCTGGCACCTTCCTCCGAAGCGACGGCGATCAGCCGCTCGATCTGCGCGGAGCTGGTGAAGGCGATGGCATCGACTCTGCCCGCGCGCAGCTCATCCGTGAGGGTGCGGACGGCGTCCTCATCAGCGGCATCGGCGTAAACGTACGGCGCCACCGTCGCGACAGTTGCCCCCGCACTCGAAAGGAAATCGGTGAGTGGTCGATTGGGCTCGGTGCCGTAGAGCTGTACGCCCACGCGACGTCGGCGCAGGTCCAGGCTGCCCAGGCTCGCTATCACTCCAGCCGTCGTCGGCCGCTCGGCGGCGATCTCCGGCTTCATGCCCAGCTCGCGCAGAGCTTTCGCGGGCTTCGGACCGCGTGTGACCTTGCGCACCCGTCCCAGGGACGCGACGAAGTCCGCCCGCAACTCAGGCTCGTGCTGCCCGATGCAGGAGAGGATGCGCCTCAGTCCCTCTCCCGTCAGCAGTATGAGATCGTCGAGCTCGCCCGCGGCAAGGCGGCGGCTCCACGCGAGCACCGGCGCCGGATCGGGGGCATCGCGGATACTCACCAGCGGACAGCGGATGACACGCGCGCCGCGCCGCTCGAGCAGCGCGGCGAAGACCTCTATCTCGCGACTCTCGGGAACGGCGATGGTGCGGCCGGAGAGGGGCAGGGCAGTCATCGCCGGTAAGCATACCCGCGCTACACTCCCGTTGTGCGGCTCCTCGGCGCCGGGCTCCCTGAGGCTCGGTGCCGGCACCAACTGTGGCTGCTGTCTTGCGGAAATCAAAGGCTCCTGGTGAAGAGCCGCGAAGGCGGCTGACCCGGCCGCCGGCGCCACACGGCTCGGTGTTTTCGCGGTAGGCTTACCCCCATGAACGTGGCCGAGCGCGACGCCGGACTGGTCCGTGGGCTCGGTGTCTGGGGCCTGGCGGCAAGCATCGTCAGCATGCTCATAGGCGCCGGCATTTTCGCCGTGCCGGGTGCGCTTGCGGCGGCGGTCGGCCCATATGCCCCCTGCGCCTTTCTGGCCTGCGGGCTTGCAATCGGCGCAGTGGCCATCTGCTTCGCAGAAGGCGGGAGCCGCGTCCCCACGAGCGGCGGCGCTTACGGATACATCGAAGCATCGCTCGGGCCGCTTGCGGGCTATGTCTGCGGCACCCTGCTTTGGATCAGTGACGCTCTCGCCAGCGGCGGTGTCGCTGTGGCGTTCGCCGATATTGCCGCGAGCGTCGTGCCGCAATCGCTCACGGCTATAGTTCGCCCCGCCGCGATGGTCGGCCTCGTGGGCGCCATCGCACTGGTAAACGTCTGCGGCCTCCGCCGGGGTGTCCAGCTCATGAGCGCCGCAACCGCGGTGAAGCTGATTCCCCTGATCGTTTTCGTGCTCGTGGGCGCGAGCGCCGTCCGCGGGAGCAACCTCGCCTTTCATCCGGGCGCCATCTCCGCCGATGCCGGGCGCGCCTTCATCCTGGCGATGTTCGCGTTGATCGGCATGGAAGGCTCGCTGTGCGCGAGCGGGGAAGTCGCGGAGCCGGCGCGCACCATACCGCGGGCGATCGCGTTGGCCCTGATCACGGTGATCCTGTTGTATCTCGCGATTCAGGTGGTCGCCCAGGGGATCCTCGGCTCGTCGCTTGCCACGTCGGCCTCGCCGCTGGCCGATGCAATGGGGCGTATCAGTCCGGTGCTGCGGGCGCTCATGCTGGCGGGAGCCGGCCTGTCGATGCTGGGCTGGATGGGCAGCGACATTCTGAGCAGCCCGCGGATACTGTTCGCATTCGGGCGCGACGGATTCCTCCCGCGCGTACTGGGTCGGGTGCACCCGCGCAGCCACGCGCCATACGTAGCCATTCTCGGTTACGCGGTGCTGGTCATCACGCTTGCGCTGACCGGAACCTTTGCCGAGCTTGCCGTGCTTGCGACGCTCGCCATGGCGCCCTTGTACATACTCGGGTGCGTTGCCACCTGGCGCCTGGCGCGTGCCGGAGTGGCGCTCGCGGGTACGCCGCTCAACTTCCGCTGGCTCGGCATTGCCGCGGCTGTCGGAATCGCCAGCATGCTGGCGATGGTCGCCCTCGCGTCACGCGCTGAAATACTCGGCCTGCTCGTGCTGGTTGGCATCAGCGCCGCGGTTTACCTGCTGCAGACCCGCTTCACACCTGCTGCCGCCTGACCTGACAGTCGCACCGCCGCGATGACCAAGCGTCCGAGGAAGCAACCTTCGCCACCGTCTTCGGTTGACGCCGCCAGGAATCGCGGACGGGATCCCACTGGCTCTCTCGAGGTACGCTTCAGGGTCGATTTCAACGATCAGTGCTCGGTCGGAGTCGGCAAGATCCGCCTGTTGGAAGCGATCGAGTGCACCGGCTCCCTCTCGCAGGCCGCGCGCGAGCTGGATATGAGCTATCGGCGCGCCTGGCTGCTCATGGACAGCATGAACGCCGAGTTCGACACTGCCGTGACCAGCGCGACCGTCGGCGGCAGCGGCGGCGGCGGCGCCAGGCTCACGGCCTTCGGCCGGGAGCTCATCGGCGCTTACCGCGAGTTGGAGAGCCGGCTGTCCACCCTCGCGGCGGAGCAGTTGCGCGGCATCGCGGCGCATGCGCCGAATCGGCCCGGTCGACCCGAGACGGGCGGCATTGCGCCGCGGCGGAGCATCTCGAAGTCGCTGAAGCGCTCTACCTAGAGCGACACCAGGCCCCAGAGACCGACCTCGTTGACCGTACCGTCGACCGTGCCGCCGAGATTCCCGTAGGCGGTGTTGACGAAGCCCCCGCCGTTGACCTTCTCGTGCTTGTAGGCGAGTGCGAACTCGAGAGTCTTGAGCGGCTGCACCGAAACGCCGGCATTGAAGTACTCGTCCTTGCGGTTCGGAGCCAGATCGCGGCTGGTCTTTGCCTCATCCCAACGGCCAAATACGCTCCAGAGCGGCGTTAGCTGGTAGGAGGCCCAGAGCGAGCTGCCCTCGGCCTTGTCGGCGGCCGCGGTAGTCACGTTGTTCCAGTTGCTCGCGGAGAAATACTCCCCGCCCAGGCGCAACCCGCCGCCTACGTAGGCGATGAGCGCATCCAAGCGGCTGGCGGTATGGTAAGCGATCGGCGCGCTCGATCCGTACGCGTCCTTGCCGAGCTTGCCGCTGTAGCCGCCGATGGCGACAGTCAGACCTTCGATGGGCATCACCGCGAGGCGCGCCTCCGTGTCCATGCTTTTCGAACGGGTCGGATTCTTGAAGCCGTTACCGTTGACGACCGATACCGCGTAGCTCACGCGCTCGTCGGCGAGATCACCGCCGCCATGCAGACCCCAGTCGGCCGAGGTGCCGAAATGCAGTCGGTCGAGCAACTCGTGCTCCACGAACCGATAACCGTATAGCCGCTCGACCATTGGAACCCAGGGCAGGTCCGCGGATCCCAGCCGGCCCCACAGGGCTTTCGACAGAGTGCCCTGCACGTATGCCTTCTTGATGAACACTTCCGTGGTGCCGCCGCTGCTGCTGTAGCTGGCGTCGGTGGTAATGTTCGCCGACCAGGTGTCGTCGAACTTCTCGTTGAAAATGAGATAGAAGCGAGTCACGTCGATGCCAGTGCCGCTCGCGGCGGTCTTGGCTCCGTCATTCTCCATGTCGAGATTGGTGAAGTCCGCGAAGATCGTGCCGCCCACCGTGGGCGGCGGCACATCGGCGCGCGCCGTGCCGGCGGCCATCGTGCCGGCGAGGGCGGCCATCGCGCCTGCCAATGCGATATGTCTCTTGCTCACGCGGGACTCCCGTTGGGCGATTGTTTCGAGGCGATCGGGTTCGCCACCGCTCGAGGGGCACCCGCTATATCCGTCTGAATATTACGAGAATATTACAACGGCAGTACGCATAGCGGCAAGTACGTCCATCGAGGACGGCCGCGGCGCCTACTCCAGCGGCCAGACTTGTATCGCGGCCGGATCGATGTCGAATCGGCAGTGTTCGCCGGGCATCCATGCCCTGCCGCCGGTTGCTATACGAATCTGTGCATCGCCGAGGCGAACGGCGAGGCGCTGTTCCATGCCGACTTCGAGGACACCGCATACCGTCCCCCGATACGCGCCCGAGACACTCGGCCGGCCCTCGCCCGCGGAGAAGCTCCAGCCGACCTGCCGGTTGCTTTCGAGAGCGGGCCCTGCGACTTCCAACACGACGCCGCCGCCCACCGCGACACGGTTGACTCCAACCGCCAGACCGCGGCCCGGATTCTGCGCGCCCAACAGCCGCGCGACCGTCTCGCCGGCAGGACGCCGGAACACGTCTGCGGTGCGGCCCGCCTGCAGAACGCCGCCGTTGTCGAGAATGAGCAGTTCGTCGGCGAGCAGTGCCGCCTCTGCCGGATCATGGGTGACCACGATGGTGGTGCCGGAGAATTCGCGCTGCAATGTCAGCAACTCCTCGCGCAGGCGCGAGCGCAGGGGCGCATCGAGCGCCGAGAAAGGCTCATCGAGCAGCAGCAGATCCGCGCGCCGGCTCAACGCCCGAGCCAGCGCGACCCGCTGCTGTTGCCCGAGAGAGAGGCGCGCGGGCAGCCGTCTCTCCAGGCCGCGCAGGCCGAGGCGGTCGCTCCAATACGCGAGCCGCTCCGGATCCACGCCTACGGGAAAGCGCAGCTGTCCGGTCACATCGAGATGCGGAAACAGGCCGTAGCTCTGCGGCACGTAGGCGAGCGAGCGCGCCGCCGGCGCGAGTTGCCAGAGATTGCGGTCACCGGCGATCAGCATCCCGCCGTCGCAGCGCTCGATGCCGGCGATGAGCTTGAGCGTCAGGGACTTCCCGGAGCCCGACGGACCCAGGATCGCGAGCCGGCTTGCCCGCGGTGCCCAGGCGATCTTCAGCTCAAACTCGCCCAACCGCTTCTGCAGGCTCAACGCGAGGGCCGCCGGTCGCGCCGACCCGTTGCCGCGCATGACGGCGGGGGCAAGCGGTGCGGGAGCCTGCAGCAGGTTCTGCTGCACGCTTTCGCCACCAGGGCGGCGACGTCCAAACAGGCCGCTCGCAAGCATTACGAGCAGCGCGATGAGCAGTGTCGGTACCAACACCGGCAACATGGCAGGCAAGCCTTCGCCGCCGAAGGTCACGTACGTGTAGACGGGGAGCGAGTAAGGATGGTAGGCCACCATCACCGTGGCGCCGAACTCACCGAAGGCGCGCAGCCACGCGAGCAGCCATCCCGACAGCAGCGCCGGCCCGGCAATGGGCAGGCTCACCCGCAGGAACACTTCGAGAGGCCGCCGGCCGAGCGTCGCGGCGACCTCCTCGAGCTCCGGGTCGATTGCGGCGAAGGCGGAGCGCGCGGCGATGATCATGAAGGGCGCCGCAACGAACGTCTCTGCCAGCACGATGCCGGCGAAGGAATCCGTCAGCGCATTCGCCGCGAGGCGGCCGAGCGGCGTGTCGTAGCCGAGCAGGAAGAGGAGCAGCACGCCGCTCGCGAGAGGCGGCAGGGCGAGCGGCAGCTGCACCAGGAATCCGAGCGCCGCCATGCCCCGGCCCTGCACCCGCGCGAGAAGATAGCCGAGCGGTATCCCTCCCAGCGCCAGGAGGACGCTCGCGACGGTAGCGCTGGCGACCGACACCGCGCACGCCCGCAGCAGCTCCGTGACGTCGACCGCGCCGAAGCGGGCAAGTTGGGCTTCGTGTACGCCGGCGACAAGCGGCGCAACCAGGTAGACCGCGAGCAGGCCCGCAAGGAAGACAACCGGGCCGGGGGCTCTGCGAGCCACACCGCCTACTGGAGGAGGGAGCGCACGCCGGGCGGCACGGCCGCGGGGTTGCCCACGAGCTTCAGCGTCCGCACCGATAGACCATGCTCACTCAGGATCTTCCGCCCGGAGGCGCCCAGGAGGAACGCCGCAAACTCACTTGCCGCCCTCCGGTCCGGCGCATCGTCGAGAATGGCGATCGTGTAGACCGCCTTCGGCGCGATGTCCTTGGGAAGGCTCACGGCCGGGATCCGCGCGTCGGCAGTCTCCGTGGAGTAGAAGAACCCGCAATCGAGCTGCCCGGATTGCAGCCGTCCCAGCAACGCCTCCTCCGGAAAGACCTGCCCGGCATTGTCGGCGGACCCGAGAATGCGCTGCGCGAGTCCGGGTTGCCGATAGAACGCCTCGGCGCTCTGCATCAGTTTGACGGTCAAGGCGCCCTTGGGGTCGAGGTTAGGGTCGGTCCGTCCGATACGGATGCCCGGCTCCTCGAGCACCTGATACCACGGCCGGGATTTGAAATCTGCGCTGAACCGGCTTCGGGGAGAGCAGCCGATGACCAGCGGAGACTCGGCGAACGACACATACCAGGCGACCCGATTGCCATCGGCCGCCCCCATGAGCTGCTCGTTCACCTTCGGGTTGGCACTCACGAAGACGTCCGCATGGCGCAGCCTCGCCTTGATCTGGTTGGCGAGCAGCTTCGAGCCGCCGGCATAACCTCTGAACCGCTGGCCGGTCGCACTCTGGAACGCCGGCCCGACGCCATGCTCCATGACGTTCACCAGGGAGCCGGCATAAAGCACATTCACGGAGCCGGCGGCCGCCAGGCACGGCGCTGAAAGCAGCATCACGATGAGGGCAGCACGAATCTTGGTTGACATGGCTCGAGTACTCGGTTGCACGGGCCGGCTGTGGGGCACTCGCCGCCGGGGTGCGATATATACCGCCAAACATAACGAATGGCAAAAATACCGTGGCGCGACGCCCGGCGGAAGGCTGCTGCTTGCCGCGGCCGCGGAGGCGACTTGCGCGCGGTTCCGCTCCGGCGCTGGCCGTAGCCGGCCACGGTGTTCGTTCTCGGCTGGGCGTTGCAGCTGCTGGGGCACCGCCTGGAAGGGAACCGGCCGGCGCTCCTGACGAATCTCGCTCAGATATTCGTGGCGCCGCTCTTTCTCACCGCGGAGCTCGGATTCTCACTCGGGCTGCGGCCTGGCCTCCGCGGCGATGCGGAGCGGCGGCTCGCATGAGGCCGCCGACCTGAGCGCGCGCCCGTCAGCTTCAAACAGGCGGATGTTGCCTCACTTCGCTTTGCTGTAGTCGTACCACACCGCTTCGATGTTGTGTCCGTCCGGATCGTGGACGAACGCGGCGTAATACCCGGGCCAGTAGTCGCGGTAACCCGGACCGCCGTTGTCCTTGGCGCCGGCCGCGAGCGCGGCGGCGTGGAACGCCTTGACCTGGGCTTCGCTGCGGGCCTCGAACGCGAGATGTGTCGGCGCGAAGGTTTCTTCACGGCTGATCCAGAAATCCGTGTTCTTGCCGTCGTTGAATCCCGCCGACTCGCCGTACTCCATGTTGCTCTCGTAGCCGAGCGGCGCGAGCGCCTTGCCGTAGAAGGCCTTGGATTTGCGGTAGTCGCTGACAGGAAGAGTCGTGTGCGCGATCATGAGCATCACCTCCAGGGACGAGCGTACGGGGCGCCGTGCAGCACTCCGCGTGCCGCGCCTAGCGAACGTTCGCCATCAGCCGCTTCACCGGCGGCGTGATCAGCAGCATGACGGCTCCGGCGATGGCACCCCACCAGAACAGCTTCAGGTATAGCGCAGGGAGCGTCGCGGGATGGCTGGCGTCGTAGCCGCTGGACAGCAGGCCCGCCAGGAAACTCCCCAACGCGAGGGTGAGGAACCACAGGCCCATGGTCTGGCCGCCGAAGCGCGCCGGCGCCAACTTGGTGGTGGAAGAGAGGCCCACCGGCGAGAGGCAGAGCTCGCCGCATGTGTTCAGGAAATAGCAGGCCGTCAGCCACAGCGGCGAGACCTTCTCCCCATGCAGCACACGCAGCGCCGCGATGTACATGACGAGCATGCCGGCCGCCATCAGCAGCAGTCCCCAGGCGAACTTCGCCGGCGAGGACAGATCTCGGCCGCGCTTCCCGAGCCATACCCACAGGGCCGCGAAGACCGGCGCCAGCAGGATGATGAAGATCGGGTCGATAGTCTGCATGTCGCCCGCCGGCATCCTCCAACCGAGGATGTCGAGATCGGTATAGCGCTGCGCGAACAGGGTCAAAGAGCCGAATATCTGCATGTAGGCCGTCCAGAAGACGGTGGACGCGGCGAACAGCGTCATCATGGCGAAGACGCGGCCGCGCTCCTCGCGGGTGAGCCCGCCGAAGAAAGCCATGTACAGCAGATACCCCGCCATCAGCAGGCCCACCGCCCATGACACGCGGGCGGCGAGCGCCACCGGATTGGCAGTCAGAGCGCCGCTCAGCATCAACGCCGTGAGCGCGCCGATCGCGGCCACGATGATCCACAAGGCGAGCCAGGAGCGCGGCCGGGTGCTCACCGGAGCGGCGCCGGCGGTACCCAAGTAGCGGCGAGTGAGCAGAAACTGCGCCACGCCGAACAGCATGCCGACGGCCGGCAACGCGAAGCCGGCATGCCAGCCGTAGCGCTCTGCCACGACGGGCACGAACATCGGGCCGAAGAGTGAGCCGACGTTGATGCCGATGTAGAAGATCGAGAAGCCGGCATCGCGTCGCGAGCCGCCTTCGGGATAGAGCTCGCCGACCGTGGTGCTCACATTGGGCTTGAGAAGGCCGACTCCGAGCACGTTGCAGATCAGCCCGAGGAAGAAGAGGCGCGTCCCGCCCGCGGCGAGCAAGGCGTTGCCGGCCGTGATCAGCACCCCTCCCGAGGCTATCGCCAGCCGACCGCCGACCAGCCGGTCCGCCACCCAGCCGCCAAGGAGCGAGAGCAGATAGGTGCCGCCCAGGTACAGCCCCCAGATGGCGCTGGCGCTCTCGTCACGCAATCCCAGGCCGCCGCGGTCGCTTGCCGCGACCAGGAACAGGATCAGTATCGATTGAATGCCATAAAAGGTGAACCGCTCCCACATCTCCGTGAAGAAGAGGGTCGCGAGGCCGCGCGGATGGCCAAAGACACTAGATCCCGCCTTAGCGGCGCCTTCAGCTGCCAGTGATGCTCCCGCATCGGGTGCCACAGCCGTGCCGGTTTCGACGACCGGGCTCATGCCGCAGAGCATTGCATCAGGATGCCTGGGGCTGTTCCGCGTCCTGGCGTTTGGAGCGCTGCAGAATGCGCGCCATGATGAGACCGCCTTCGAAGAGGAGGTACATGGGGATGGCCAGCAACGACTGCGATACTGCGTCCGGAGGCGTCAGGAATGCCGCGACAATGAAGACGCCCAGGAGCACGTAGCCGCGGTAACTCTTCAGCTTGTTGAGGTCCACCAGGCCGGTGAGCACCACCAGCACCACGGCCACGGGCAGCTCGAAGGCCGCGCCGAACCCGAAGAACATCAGCAGCACGAAATTGAGGTACTGCGAGATGTCGGTCATCATCGTCACGCCCTTCGGCGTGGTGCTGGCGAAGAAATGAAACATCGCCGGGAAGACAAAGAAGTAGGCGAACGCCATCCCGCCATAGAAGAGCAGGATGGAGGAGACGAGCAGCGGCAGCGCGAAGCGCTTCTCGTGACGGTAGAGGCCCGGCGCGACGAACGCCCACAGCTGGTAGAGCACATAGGGCATCGCGAGGAAGAGCGCGACGAAGAAGGACAGCTTGAAGGGTGTCGTGAAGGGCGCCGCGACGCTGGTCGCGATCAGCGTCGTGCCCTTCGGCAGCCTCTGGATGAGCGGTTGCGAGGCGAGGGTGAAGAGCGGATTGGCGTAGAACGCGCACGGCAGGAACACGATCCCCACCACCACCAGCGCGCGGATCAACCGGTCGCGCAGCTCCAGCAGGTGTGAGATCAGAGTGCCTTCGGCGAGCTTCTCAGGTTCCTCGCTCATGACTGCCCGGGGTGAGGGACTCGGGTGGCTGCTCACCACTCGAGGTGGCCGCTTCAGGTAGCGGATCGGCGGCAGTCTGCCACGGGGCGGCGGCGCTCGATACCGGCTCGGTGTGCTCGGGGGGCAGCGGCGATGAGCTTGCCGGCGGCGCGCCGCCCACGGGCCGGACGGGCTCCGAGCGGATCGTCCGCGGGCGATCGAGGTCGACTTCGTCCTCGAGCTGCTCCTGGAACTGCCGCGCCATGGCACGCGCCCGGCCCACCCAGCGGCCCACCTCGCGCACGACCCGGGGGAGCTTCTCCGGTCCCAGCACGATGAGCGCCAGGATGAAGATGACCAGGATCTCGGAGAATCCGATGTCGAACATGCTGGTTTCAGCGCGGAAAATCGGGGTAACGGCCGGTATCGCCGGCCCACACGGGTGCTCTCGCGGCCTTCGCGGCCGCGTCGGACCCTCTGGCCACCGTCACGGTCGGCTCAGGCGCTCCGCTCGGTCTTGACGCTCGCCTCCGCCTTGGGGGCGGCTTTCGCCTCCGGAAACTCGGCATCGGGGGCGTCCGCGCGGATTTGCCGGCGGGGCGATGCGGCGGCGGTGTCCTCCTGCTCGCCATCGCTCATCGCCTTCTTGAAGCCGCGCACGGCGTGGCCCAGATCCTCACCGACACTCCGGAGCTTCTTGGCACCGAAAACGACGAGCACCACGACCAGGATGATCAGCAGCTCCTTCATTTCCATAAAGCTTCGACTCCGCTCCGCTTACGCGTGAGAGAACATAAAGAGAAGGAATCATAGGATAACCGACCGTCTTCGGCCGAGATAATTCGCAAATTTGCGTACTTGCTGCCTGTCGGGCCGTGGCTCAGGTTTCCAGCCAGAAGGTGACCGGCCCGTCATTCACCAGCTCCACCTGCATGGGGGCGCCGAACTTCCCCGCCGCCACCGGCGAGTGCGCGCTCAGCGCCCGCTCGAGCAGATAGGCGAAGAGCTCCCGCGCCGCTTCGGGTGCGGCTGCGGTGCTGAACCCGGGCCGGGTGCCCTTGCGGGTCTCGGCCGCCAGCGTGAACTGCGGCACCAGCAGCAATCCCCCGCCGCTCGCCTGCAGCGACACGTTCATCCGGCCCTCCCCGTCGGGAAAGATCCGATACGTCAGCAGCCGCTCGAGGAGCCGATCCGCCGCCGCAGGGTCATCCGCCGGCCGCACGCCGATCAGTGCCAGCGTTCCCGGGCCGATCTGTCCCAGGAGCCGCCCGCCGGTGCTGACGGAGGCGCGCGCGACGCGTTGGATCAGGCCGATCACGGAGTGCTCCGCCGGGATGCACCGCCGGGCACCCTGCGGGGCGCCCGCTTCGGTTGACTGGCATCCGATACGGTGGCTCCTATAAGATGCGCCGCGGTTTTGCGCACCAGGCCGGAGATCACGATGGCGGGACGTTGGTTGCGTTCACAGGTGAGTTCTAGTGTGCGGGTTGCCATGACAGCCCTCAAAGTCGGCTTAGGCGTCGGCCTCGGATGGCTCGTGGCTGCGACGGCTTTCGCGCAGCAGCCGCAGCCTACGGGCAGTTTGCAGCGGGGGGCCACCCTGGCGTCCACCTGCCTGGGATGCCACGGCATCGAGGGCTACCGCAACGCCTATCCGGATTATGCGGTGCCGCGCCTGTCCGGTCAGCAGGCGCAGTATCTCGCCAGCGCTCTGGAGGAGTACAAGAGCGACGCGCGCCAGTATCCCACCATGCATCTGCAGGCGATGTCGCTCTCGGATCAGGATATCGCCGACGTCGCCGCGTACCTCGGCGGCAAGCCGCTCGCAGCCGCTGCCAGCAGCGCCAGCGCGCCGCAGGTGCCGCAGCCCGCGGTCGTCTGTACCTCCTGCCACGGCAGGGCTGGGATCGGTGTGACGCCGATGTATCCGTCACTGGCCGGGCAGCACGCCAGCTATCTCGCGCGCGCCATCCAGGAATATCAGACGGGCTATCGCAAGAATCCGATCATGAACGGCATGGTCGCTTCCCTGAAGCCCGCGGACATCACGGCCATCGTCGACTACTTCAGCAGCCTGAAGCCGGGACTCCACACGGAGTCCCGGCCTTATTTCCGCTGGACTGATCATTCCGCGAAAAGCAAGTGAGTGAGCGGCCCAGGGCCGCTCACTCAGCAACTTCACTTCACCTGCACGGGCACGAAGATCCGCGTGTCGCCGCGCTGGATCAGCAGGGCCACGTGGCCGCGCGACTTCTCCACCGCGGAACGCAGCTGCTCGACCGATGAGACCCGCTGGCCATTGGCCGCCAGCACGACGTCGCCCGGCTGAATCCCGGCATCCTCCGAGGGGCCGCTGACGCCTTCGACCAGCAGGCCGCCGTGCGTGTGCGCCTGGTGCTGCTCGTCACCGGTGAGCGGCCGCGCGGCAAGGCCGAGACTTCCGCCCTCATGCTGCGGACTCTGCGCCGAGGCCGTAGCCTCGTTGCCCATGGAGCCGAGCTTCACGCTGACGTCCTGCCTGCTGTGATTGCGCCACAGCGTGAGATGCACCGTGGTACCGGGCATCAGGCTCGCGATGCGCACCGGCAGCTGGCTCGAGGTCTGAATGGTCTGCCCGTTGAGCGCGAGGATCACGTCCCCCGCCTTGACGCCCGCCCGCGCCCCCGGCCCGTTGTCCTCGACGCTGGAGACCAGCGCGCCCTCGGGCTGCGGCAGGCCGAAGGAATCAGCGAGGCCCTGGTCGACGTTCTGGATGACGACCCCGAGCTTGCCGCGCTCCACGTGGCCGGTGGTCATCAGCTGATGCGCCACCTCCATCGCGACATTGATCGGAATGGAGAAGGACACGCCCATGTAGCCGCCCGTGCGGCTGTAGATCTGCGAGTTGATGCCGATCACCTGACCCTGCATGTTGAAGAGCGGGCCGCCGGAGTTGCCGGGATTGATCGGCACGTCGGTCTGGATGAACGGCACGTAGCCGGAATCCGGCAGCGTGCGGCCCTTGGCGCTGACGATGCCGGCGGTGGCGCTGTTCTCGAAGCCGAACGGCGCGCCGATGGCGAGCACCCATTGCCCGACCACCAGCGAGTTGGAATTGCCCAGGTTGACGGTCGGCAGGTTGCTCGCGGCGATCTTGATGACGGCGACGTCCGCGGTCTTGTCGACGCCGATGACTTTGGCGGAGTACTCGCGCCGGTCGGTCAGCTGTACCGTCACGCGGGTCGCGCCCTCCACCACGTGGGCGTTGGTGAGAATGAGGCCGTCAGGCTGGATGACGAAGCCCGAGCCTTCGCCGCGAATGGGCTGCTCCTGCGGCGGGGCCTGGAAGGGGAAGCCGCGGAAGAACGGCGCGAACGGACTGTTGGGCCCGAAGGGGTTGTCGTTGCCTTCCTGTTCCGGAGCCTTCTCGAGGACGCGGATGTTGACGACCGCCGGCCCGAATCTCTTCACCAGTGTCGTGAAGTCCGGCAGCAGCACGGCCGTGCCGCCGCGCGGCTGGGCCGAGGTCACCGCCGCGGGCGGCGGGGATCCTTGCGCGTGCGCCGTGCTCGGCGCCGCGACGGTATAAAGAGCGGCCAGCGGCGCGGCGCCCAGCACGACGCCGAGCACGCCTGCGACCAATGGATTGCGAACTGCGGTCCTCACTGTCATGACTCACTCCCACGGAATTGTCCGGATGTGCGTCCGCAGGATAGGCGTGGAACCCTTAAATGACGCTTAAGGGTGCGCAGGTCAAGCGTGGCGGCGCCTCTCGAGCCAGACGACGAGTCCCTGGGTATTGAGCCCGATGTCCCCCTCGAGAAGGGCCAGGACGCGCTCCGGCGGCAGCGGGCAGCCGTGGCGGATGGCCAGCTCCCGCCATAGCCCGCTTATGCCTGCCCGAATCGCCGCGGCGGGGTCCGGCGCCGCCGCGCTGCGCTGCGCGATGCGCGTCAGCTCCCGGATTTGCATCTTCAGCGACTCTGCCAGCGGCGGCAGGTCCGTCACCCGGCTGAAGTGCATCAGGTACATCGCCTCGGGCGAGTACGAGAGCAGCCGGTCGATCGAGGCGATCAGTTGCTCCGGGTCGAACTGCGTCGGCGTCGTCGTCGGGACTATGAAGGGGCCCTGCGGAGAGTCGAGCTCCCGATAGGAGAGACCGAAGGTATCGCCGGTGAACATGCAGGCGTGCGCCCGATCGAAGAACACCTGATGATGCAGCGCGTGTCCGGGCGTGTGCAGGATCTCGAGCTCGCGCCCCGCGAGACTCAACGTGTCGCCGTCCCGAGTCACTCGTACCCGCGCCGCCGGAATGGGCAGGATGTCGCCATACAGCCGCCCGAAGCGCTCTTTGCCGTACACGACTTGCGATCCCGCGACGAGCTTCGCCGGATCGATCATGTGCGGCGCGCCGCGGGGATGCAGCACCGCGGTGGCATTGGGCAACTCGCGCATCAGCATGCCGGCGCCGCCGGCGTGGTCGAGGTGGACGTGCGTCAGCAGCAGGTAATCTACCGCTTCCCGTGCGATCCCGAGCGCATCCAGACCGGCGAGCAGGTAAGGCACGGAGTCATTGGTGCCGACGTCCACGAAGGCCGCGCGGCCGCCGTGTTGAACGATATGCGCCGCCGCATGTCCCGGATGCAGGTACTCCGCATCGACGGCCGTGATGCCGTCCGGATGACGGAACAATCGCGGAGCCAGGGGAGCGGGTCTGCGTTCGGTCATGCCCGCTAGGGTAGCAAGGTGAGCCGCAGAGCACTCCTACGAATCGCCGAATTCAGGCAAGCTTGAGCACATGATTCAATTCTTCCTCTCGCGCCGGGCGGCTCTCATCCCGGCTGTCGCGGCATTCCTCCTCTCCCTTGGCCTCGTGGCTCAGGCGCAGCCTTTCACCGTCCCGCGGCACCGCGTCGATGGCACCCTGATCTTCGATGGTATTCCGCCGCTCGATACTGGCCTCGCAGCGCAAGTGCGACGCTACGCGCAATGGCGGCAAGCCACCTTCCTGGACTGGCTGCCCGATGGCAGCATGCTCGTCGCCACGCGTTTCGGCGCAGAGAGCCAAGTGCACCGCATCGCAACACCTCTCGGCATGCGCGAGCAGCTCACCTTCGGCGACGGCTCCGTGATCGAAGCGCGGGCGCCGCAGAGCGGGGCCGGCTTCGTCTTCCTGAGGCAGACCGACGGCTACCCGCAGCTTTTCGACTACCCGGGTGTCGGGCAGGCTCGCCAGATCACGCAAGGCAACTACCTGCACGGCAGCCCGGTCTGGTCACACGATGGCAAGCGCGTCGCCTTTTACGGAACCGATCGTACCGGGGTGAATGACGACATTTACGTCGTCGACGTTGCGGCGGGGACTCGCCCCCAACTCGTTGTCGCCGGCTCGGCGGGCAGCTGGCGTCCGCTCGACTGGTCGCAGGATGACAGCAAGCTGCTGCTCTTGAATACGACCTCGGCGCAGAAGAGCGCCCTCTTCGTCGCCGAAGTTGCGACGGGGGCGCTCACGCCGGTGGCAATTGCGCAGTCACGCATCACCGCCGCGAGATTCGCTCCCGACGGCGTCGGCTTCTACCTCATCTGCGACGCGCAGAGCGAATTCGAGCAGCTCCTCTATTACAACCCGATCACGGATGACACTCGCCGCGTTTCCGCCGAGGTGCCCTGGGATGTGGAGGCATTCGCGGTCAGCGCGGGAGGGCACTACGTTGCCTACGTCGTGAATGACGACGGCCAGAGCCATCTGGCCGTCCTCGACACTCTGCGCAACCTGGAATTCAAGCCGCCCGGCCTGCAGGACGGCCGGATCGCTGACATCCGCTTCGACGATTCCGGCCAGAAGCTCGCTTTCTCCTACGAGTCGGCGCGGTCTCCCCGCGATGTCTACGTCTACGACGTCGCCCAGGCAGGCGTGCAGCGCTGGACCCACAGCGAAGTCGGTCCGCTCGATCCCGCCGATCTCGCGACGGCGCAGCTCATTCATTATCCGACCTGGGACCGTCTCGGCATGGGGCGGCGGACGCTCTCCGCATATGTCTACCTGCCCCGCGGGCCATCGCCGTGCCCCGTCCTGATCGCGCTCCCCGGCGGCCAGGGCCTGCATGCCGAGTCGCGACCGGACTGGAATTCGTTCATCCAATTCGTCGTCAATGATCTCGGCTACGCGGTGATCGCTCCCAACGTCCGCGGCTCATCCGGCTACGGCAAGGCATTCCGCGCGCTGGACGGCGGCAGGCTTCGCGACGACGCCGTGCGCGACGTCGGCGCGCTCCTCGTCTGGATCGGCCTGCAGCCCGGTCTCGACTCGCACCGCGTGGCGGTCATGGGCCATGCCTATGGCGGCTTTCTCGCGCTCGCTTCGCTGGCGATGTACGGCGATCACCTGAAGGGAGCCATCGACGTCGCCGGCATCTCCAGTCTGGTCGACTTCGTCGGCCGCTCGCCGGCCGCCGAGCGCGCCCAGCGCGTCGCGGAATTCGGCGACGTTCAGGACACCGACATGCGCGCCTTCCTCGATCGCATCTCGCCGCTGGACAACGTCGCCCTGATCCACCGCCCCGTTCTCATCGTCCAGGGCGCCGATGCGCCCGGCGCGCGCGCCGCCGACTCCCAGCAGCTCGTCTGGCGCCTGCGCTCGGAGGGCAACCAGGCCTGGTTCCTCAGCGCCACCGATGCGGGCAACGATTTCACCACGCCTGCCGACCGGCAGGCCTATCTCGACACCGCCGCGCAGTTTCTCGAGATGTTGGCGAAATGAGCCCCAATCGCGATTCCGTCTGCGGGCCGGCGAGCGCCAGTTCGCACTTCGCTCGGCGTGCGTGAGCAAGGGGCTCTTTATGCGTCTTCGGCCGGAAAAGATACCGTGACGGCGAGCCCGCGCCCCGCGTCTCCTGAATCCAACGTCACGGCTGCACCGTGCGTCTGCGCGATCGCCTTGACGATCGCCATCCCGAGCCCGCTTCCCGGCGCCGCCATTCCCGGCCGGCGGTAGAAGCGGTCGAACACTCGGACCCGTTCCTCCGGCGCAATTCCGGGTCCGTCGTCAACGACCTTCAGCACCGCTCGCGGCGGTGCCTCGGTTGAGCGCTCCACCGAGACATCCACGCGCCCGCCCGGCGGCGTGTAGCGGACGGCGTTGTCCACCAGGTTGCGGATGAGTGTGGCGACCGCGTCTCGCTCTCCTCGGACGAATGCCGTCTGTGCATGCGAGATGCCTAGATCGATCCGGCGCGCATCCGCGAGCGGCACCAGCTCGGCCACCACTTCCCTGCCCAACTCATCGAGGGCGAACCGCGTGCGCAGCGGCTCCGCCCGCGGCTCCTGCCGGGCCAGCGCCAGCATCTGCTCCACCAGCCGGATCGCCCTCTGAACCCCCTCGGACAGCTTCCCCATGGCCTCCCCGCGCTCCGACTCCGTTGCCGCGCGGGCCAGCGCTCCAAGCTGCAGGTGCAGCGCCGTGAGCGGCGTGCGCAGCTCATGCGCCGCATCCGCCATGAAAGCCCGCTCCCGGTCGTGCGCCGCGGTCAGGCGCCCCAAGAGGTCGTTGAGCGACCCGACGAGCGGCTGCACCTCCTCCGGCAGCCTCTCGTCCGCGAGCGGCTCGAGCGCATTCACCCGGCGCGCCTTCACCGCCTTGGCCAACCGCTGCAGCGGTTGCAGCGCGCGGCCCACTGCGAGCCAGACGAGAAGCCCCAGGATCGGCATCAGCAGTCCGAAAGGCGCCAGCGTGCGCAGTGCGAGCTGCGCCGCCTCCTGGCGGCGCACGCTCATCGGCTGCGCCACCTGCACGACCTTGGTGGGCGACGCCGTGCCGTACACCCGCCATTGGCCGGCGCTGGTGTTGACCGTGGAGTATCCGATAGTCGTGGAGTTGGGCAGCACCGCCTGCGCCGGCCCTATGTAAATCCGGCGGCCGTCGATCGTCCAGATCTGGACGACGAAGTCGTAGGCCACATCGCTGGGCGGAATGGGTGTCGGAAACTGATACTCGACGGGCTGATCGCGCAGGAAGAGCGCGGTCTCCTTGAGGTGATAATCGAAGAAGGCGTCCGCCTCCGCGAGCGCATTGCGATAGACCACCAGCCCGCCGGCCACGCCGACGAGCAGCACACCGCCGAGCAGCCACACGAGCAGCCTCGTACGCAGGCTGCCCCGCACTGGCCTCATTCTCATGAGGGCCGCACTCTGTATCCGACGCCGCGCACGTTGAGAACATAGTCCGCACCCAGCTTGCGGCGCAGCCCGTGGATGTGCACCTCGACCGCGTTGCTTTCGATTTCCTCGCTCCAGCCATAGAGCCGCTCCTCGATCCGCGCGCGCGAGAGGATCGTCCCGGGCCGCTCCATCAACAGCTGCAGCAGCGCGAATTCCTTCGGTGAGAGGGCGATCTCCCGGCCGTCACGCGTCACACTGTGCGTGGCGGGATTGAGGACGACACCCAGATGCTCGACAGCCGGCGCCGTGCGTCCGGATTTGCGGCGCAGCAGCGCGCGAATGCGCGCCGCGAGCTCGTCCAGATCGAACGGCTTGACCAGATAATCGTCGGCGCCGGCATCGAGGCCCTGCACCCGGTCGGAGACGGCATCGCGTGCCGTGATGATGAGGACGGGCAGCTCGTCGCCGCGCGCGCGCGCGGCGGTCAGGACCTCGAGACCGCCCTTGCGCGGCAGGCCGAGATCGAGCAGGAGCAGATCGAAGGCTTCGGTCCGCAGCACGTGCGCTGCGGATTCGCCGTCGTGCACCCAGTCCACGGTGAAGCCTTCGCGCTTGAGGCCCGCGCGTATCGCCTCGCCGATCATGGAGTCGTCTTCTACCAGCAGCAGTCTCATGGCGATGGGAATATGATGACGCGATGCTGCAGCGTCTCGTACACGATGCCGCCGCTCTGGGCGTGGCGCTGACGGAGCACGACGCCGCGCGGCTGCGCCTGCTCCTCGAGGAGCTGGCGCATTGGAACAGCCGGTTCAATCTCACCGGCATCGAGGATCTCCAGGGCATGATCACTCATCATGTGCTCGACAGCCTGGCCGTTCACCGCTACCTGCACGGCGCTGCCATCGTCGATGCCGGCACCGGCGCGGGATTCCCCGGATTGCCTCTCGCACTGGTGAATCCGGAGCGGCGCTTCACCCTCGTCGACTCGAACGGCAAAAAAATACGCTTCGTGTCGCACGCGGTGCGGACTCTCGGCCTCATGAACGTGGAGCCGTTGCAGGCGCGCGTGGAGACGCTGCGTCCCGAGCGGCCGTTCGACACGGTGCTGGCGCGCGCGTTCGCCTCCTTGCCGCAGCTGCTGGAAAGCGTGGCGCCGCTCTGCGGCAAGGAGACGCAGGTACTCGCCATGAAGGGCAAGTGGCCGCAGGCCGAGCTCGACGCCCTGCCGCCGCTGTGGCAGGTGGCCGACTCGCACCACCTCGCAGTGCCCGGGCTCGCGGAGGCCCGCTGCCTCATCGTTCTCATGTCAGGTGCCGCGCATTGACTTGCTTGCGCACGTGGCTAGGCGCCTTTGGGCTGCAGCGGCAAAGCCGTCGTCTCCTTGATGACGGATAGCGCGATGGAGGAATGGACCGACTGCACGCCCGGGAAGCGTGACAGGTGGTCGAGGAAGAACGCCTCGTACTCCTTGATGTCGCGGCAGACGATGCGCAGCAGGAAATCGGTCTCGCCCATCAGCGTGTAGCACTCGAGGATCTCGGGATGCTGGCGCACGGCCTGCTCGAACTTCAGCAGCGCATCGCGCCCGTGGCCGGCGAGCTTCACGTGCGAGAACACCAGCACGTTCAGCCCCACCTTCTCCCGATCGAGCAGCGCCACCCGCTTGCGGATGACCCCCAGCTCCTCGAGCCGGCTCACCCTCCGCCAGCACGTCGAGGCCGTCATGCCCAGCCGCTCCGCGATCTCGGCCGCGGAAAGATCGCCGTGCTCCTGGATCAGATCGAGGATCCGCGCGTCGCCGCGGTCGAGGTCTGCCTGCATCGCCCATCTCGCCCGAGAAGCCAATGGTGCAATGAATGATTCACCGTGGCGTGCCAAAGGGCAACCTTTGTCACGCGTAGTGCGGGGCTTGGCAGGTATCGTGAACGCTCCCCGGGTGGCGGAGCGAGTGCGATGGATCTCTTTCAGATGCGGGATTTCGATGCCCACGAGCAGGTGACCTTCGGCTGCGACGCGGCTTCGGGGCTGCGCGCCATCATCGCGATCCATTCCACCGCCTTGGGTCCCGCGGCGGGTGGTTGCCGCATGTGGCCCTATGCCGCCCTTGCGGACGCCGTCTCAGATGCGCTCCGCCTTTCGCGCGGCATGAGCTACAAGAACGCAATGGCGGAGCTCCCCTTTGGGGGCGGCAAGGCCGTAATCGTCGGCGATGCGCGGGAGAAGACGTCGCAGCGGATGGAGGCGTTCGGAAGGCTCGTGGACTCCCTCGGCGGCCGCTACATCACCGCCGAGGACGTTGGAACCACTACGACAGACATGGGGCAGGTCGCGCGCGCGACCCGCTACGTGAGCGGGCTCGAGCGTGATTCAGGGCACGCTGCAAGCTCCGCCATGTCCGTCGACGGCGATCCGGGTCCAAAGACGGCGCTCGGCGTTTTTCTCGGTCTGAAGGCTGCCGTACGGTTCCGGCTCGGGCGCGCGAGCCTCGAGGGACTGAAGGTCGCCGTCCAGGGATTGGGCGGCGTCGGCTACCCGCTATGCCGGCTGCTTGCGGCGGAAGGCGCAGCGCTCATCGTAGCGGACTCGCGGCCCGGCGCGGCTCAGCGGGTTTGCGCGGAGCTCGGTGCGCTGGAAGTGCCCACGGCATCGATTCTCGCGCAGGACGTGGACGTGCTCGCTCCATGCGCTCTGGGCGCGATACTCGACTCGCGCTCGGTCCCGACCCTGCGGGCGCGCGTCGTGGCGGGCGCCGCGAACAATCAGCTGGCCTGCGACGAAGACGGGGAAGCGCTGCTGCGGGCGGGGATCCTCTACGCCCCCGACTATGTGATCAATGCCGGTGGCATCATCAGCGTCTCTCACGAGTATCGGGGCGGCGCCGGCTGGGCCCAGGTGAAGGCGGAGATCGACAAGATTCCGGTGCGCCTCACCGAGATCTTCGAGCGCGCCCGCCGCGAGGCCAAGGCTACGAGCACGATCGCCGACCAGATGGCACGTGAGCGGCTGGCGCAGGGGGCGCGGCGCATGGTCGCCTGATCGCCTTGCTGGGCCGTGCCACTGGCCATCCATGGCGGCCGGGCCCCCCCTGAGACCCGCATACGCGAGGCCGCAAGGCACCAGGAAACGCCCGCGCATTTCGCTGTGTCGCTGAAAGGCACCGGCTCGCCCGCTTCCCGCAAGCTTGCGTGGCGGTGAAGTACACTTCACGCCATGAAGCGCGTCATTGCGGTCGCGAACCAGAAGGGCGGCGTCGGTAAGACCACCACCGCCGTCAACCTGGCCGCCTCGCTCGCGGCCACCCGGCGCCGGGTCCTGCTCATGGACCTCGATCCGCAGGGCAATGCGACAATGGGCAGCGGCATCGACAAGTCGCAGCTCGCGCGCGGTACGCTCGAGGTGCTGCTCGGGGAGGCGGAGCTCGCCTCGGCGCTCTGCACCGTCGAACACGGCGGCTATGCGCTGCTGCCCGCCAACCAAGATCTGACATCCGCGGAGGTACGGCTCCTCACCCAGACAGTCGGCCGCGAGACACGCCTGCGGCGCGCGCTCGAGCCGGTGCGCGCCGCCTACGATGTGATCCTCGTCGACTGCCCGCCGGCTCTCAACATGCTCACGGTGAACGCGCTGGTCGCGGCCGACAGCGTGCTCATTCCCATGCAGTGCGAGTACTACGCGCTCGAGGGCCTGTCGGCCCTGCTGGCCACGATCGAGCAGATCCGGGTCGCGGTCAACCCGCCGCTCGAGATCGAGGGTATTCTGCGCACCATGTTCGACCCGCGGAACAATCTCGCCAACGAGGTCAGCGCGCAGCTCCTCATGCATTTCGGCGACAAGGTGTTTCGCACGGTCATTCCCCGGAACATCCGCCTCGCGGAGGCGCCGTCCTTCGGGCGGCCGGTGTTGTTTCACGACAAAGAGTCGCGTGGCGCGCTGGCCTACCTCGCCCTCGCGGGCGAGATGATTCGGCGGGAAGAGGAGGAAGGGCGGCAACCGCCGCGCGCGGCCGCCGTAGTGCCCGAGGGCGCGGGCCCGGCCGCAGCCAGCGCCGCCGGTCCCGGTGCCGCCGTTGAGCAGGGAGCTGAACGCCAGTCCGACCCGACGCAGGAGAGCGACGTTGCGGCCGGAGGCAGCGCATCATGATCCAGAAAAAGCCGACCCTGGGCCGCGGTCTGGCGGATCTTCTCGGCCAGATGAGCCCGCCGCGCCCGCTACCGCCCGCGGGCGACCCGCAGGCCGCCGCTCCTGCCGCTTCTGCGGCTGCGCCGCCGGGCGAGGAATTGGCGCACCTGCCGCTCGATGTGCTGCAGCGCGGACGATATCAGCCGCGCATCGACATGCGGCCCGAGACTCTCGAGGAGTTGGCTGCCTCCATCAGGGCGCAGGGCGTGGTGCAGCCGATCGTCGTGCGGCCGGTCGCCGCCCCCGCCGCCGGAGAATCGCAGCGCTACGAGATCATCGCCGGCGAGCGCCGCTGGCGTGCCGCGCAGATCGCGGGCCTGGCCCGCATTCCCGCGGTCATCCGCCGCATTCCCGACGAGGCGGCCATCGCCGTCGCGCTGATCGAGAACATCCAGCGCGAGAGCCTGAATCCCCTGGAAGAGGCGCGCGCGCTCGAGCGCCTCATCACCGAGTTCGAGCTCACCCACGCACAGGCCGCCGAGGCCGTCGGCCGCTCGCGCGCCGCCGTCAGCAATCTGCTGCGTCTGCTGGAGCTTGCTCCGGAAGTCGGCACGCTGGTCGAGCGGCGTGAGCTGGAGATGGGGCACGCCCGGGCGCTGCTCGCGCTCTCCGGCCGGCGCCAGCAGGCGGAAGTGGCGGCGATCGTGGCGAAGAAGAGCCTGTCGGTGCGCGACACCGAGGCACTGGTGCGGCGCATGCAGCAGCGCGGCCGGGAGGCCGAGGGCGCATCGGCGGATGAGAGCCCCGGCGGCGATCCGGACGTTCGCCGGCTGCAGCAGGAGCTCGCCGACAAGCTCGGGGCGAAGGTGCTGATCCAACACACGCAGAACGGCAAGGGCAAGCTCGTGGTGAGCTACAACAGCCTCGACGAGCTCGACGGAATCCTGGCGCACATCACCTAGCGGCGGCGCGCCCGCCGCGTGTGCCGCGGCCCATCCTGGGCCTCTGGGCTGTGCCATCCCCGAACACCCCGGCCCCGCCGCAGCTCAGCATGGTCCGCGTATAGCCTTTTCCCTGCCGGATCACTATAATTCCGCGACTTTGCCCTCCGGGTAGACGCAAGTGCCTGTAGGGTAAGGCAAAACCTGCAGACCGGTGCTGCAGTTTCCGGGACGCCCGCGCGCCCCGATCGAACCCCACGTGACTGAGTGACACGCTCGAGCGTGAGGGCAGGGGTGCGGACGTGTCGTCAACAGTTGGCGGGGTTGAGAGGGTGGCAATCGTCATCGATCTGCCGGCTGCGAAGCGGCTGGCCTTCGGAGTCGTGCGTGGACAGGCGGTGGTGACCGCGGCCGCGGCGCTCGTGGGCTTTGCGCTCGGCGGCCCGCACGTCGCGCTGTCCGCCGGGTTCGGCGGTGCCATCGGTACCGTCGCCAGCCTCGGCATGGCGCTGATGGCGTTCGGCGGCAAGTCGGCTTCCACAAAATCGCCCGGAGCGATTTTGGTCGGCGGCAGCCGGCCCGAAGGGCTCGGCGCGGCGATGGAGCCGAGCAATCCGGCCCGGATTCTCGGCACGTTCTACGGCGGAGAAGTCGTGAAGGTGGTGCTCGCGATCGTGTCCTTCATCCTGGTATTGAAGCTGACGCGCGCCTCGCCGCTGCCGATGTTCGCCGCCTACATGGCGACGTTCGTGGTCTACTGGATCGTGCTGGCGCGCATGGCGTTGCCGGGCCTGACGAGACAGCCCAAGGAATCATCCTCATCATGATGCTGCCGCAGCTCCTCACGGCCGAGACTCCGAGCCTCACGGAGTACATCGTCCATCACATCACCTTCCTCACCAACAGGCAGCCGGTGGGGCTGATCGATTTCTCGGTGGTGAACTTCGACAGCGTCTTCTTCTCGGTCGCGCTCGCCGTCCTCTTCGGCGCGGTGTTCTTTTTCGCGGCGCGGCGCGCCACGACCGGCGTTCCGGGCAAGTTCCAGGGATTCATCGAGATCGTCCTGGGGTTCGTCGATTCCCAGGTGAAGGATACGTTCCAAGGCACCAGCAGGCTGATCGCGCCGCTCGCGCTCACCATCTTCTGCTGGGTGTTCCTGTTCAATTTCATGGACCTGGTTCCGGTGGACCTGCTGCCGGACGTGGCGCACAGCGTGGGTCTGGCGCACCTGAAGGACGTGCCGAGCACGGATCTCAACATCGTGTTCGGCCTCTCGCTGACGGTGTTCGTGCTCATCATCTACTACAGCATCGTCATGAAGGGGCTCGGCGGCTTCATCGGCGAGTTCACCCTGCACCCCTTCTCCAGCAGGAACTGGCTGGTGCAGGCGCTGTTCGTGCCGGTCAACCTGCTGCTCGAGTCGGTGATGTTCTTCGCGCGGCCGATCTCCCTCGCGCTGCGTCTTTACGGCAACCTCTATGCCGGCGAGATGGTGTTCGTCCTGATCGCGCTGCTCACTCTGACCGGCGGCTACCACGCGCTCGCGAGCGTCGGCGGCTGGGCGCTCGTCGTTCTGCAGTTCGTCCTCGGACTGCTCTGGACCATATTCGACCTGGTCATCGGGCTGCTGCAGGCGTTCATCTTCATGATGCTCACCGTCGTCTATCTCTCGCAGGCGTACGAGCATCATTAGTCGGACGGTTAGAACCACCAACGTCGAGAGTTACGTTTTCATCCGGAGGCTCAAAAGTGGAAGGTATCGCACAAGTTCAGGCCATGACCGCAATCGCCGTCGGTCTCATCTTCGGCATGGGCGCGCTCGGCACGGCCATCGGCTTCGGCATTCTCGGGGGTCGCTTCCTCGAAGGCATGGCGCGCCAGCCGGAGCTCGCACCCGCGCTGCTCGTCAGGATGTTCATCGTCGCGGGCCTGCTCGATGCGGTCTCGATGATCGGCATCGGCTTCGCGCTGTTCTTCATGTTCGCGAATCCTTTCCTCACGGCCTTGCACACGGTCGCCGGGCACTGATCGGCGGACCCAGGCAGACCCGGGACGCACGGCGCGGCGGGCTCGCCTGACGCGCTTCGCAGCACTCGCAACGGGAGACCAGAGTGAACATCAATCTGACGCTCATCATCCAGATGATCGTCTTCCTCCTGCTCGTCTTCTTCACGATGAGCTTCATCTGGCCGCCGCTCATGCGCGCGGTGGAGGAGCGGCAGAAGAAGATCGCGCAGGGACTGGCCGCCGCCGACCGCGGTGAGCAGGAGCTGCAGCAGGCGCGTCAGGGCGCCGAGGCGATCCTGCGCGAGGCGCGCGAGCGCGCCGGCCAGATCATCGACCAGGCGCAGCACCGCGCGAACGACATCGTGGAGCAGGCCCGGACTAGCGCCAACCAGGAGGGTCAGCGCCTCGTGGCATCGGCGCAGCAGCAGATCGGCCTCGAGGCATCGCGCGCGCGTGAGAGCCTGCGGCGCGAAGTCGGCGGGATCGTCGTCGCCGCGGCGTCGAAGCTCCTCGAGCGCGAGATCGATCCGAGCGCGCATCAGGATCTCATCAGCAAGCTCGCGGCGCAGATCTGACGGAGCGATTATCGGATGGCTGACAAGAGCACCATTGCACGGCCTTACGCGAAGGCGGCTTTCGGGGAAGCGCGCGACCGCGGGCGGCTCGGCCCCTGGTCAGAGGCTTTGCGGACCGCCGCCGCCGTGGTCGGCGACTCGAGGGTCGAGGCGCTGCTGGGCAATCCGCGGGTCACGCCCGAGGAGCTTGCCGCGCTCGTCATCGGGATCGGGGGCCCGGAGCTCGACGAGCAGGGCCGCAACTTCGTGCGCACGCTCGCCGATAATCGACGTCTCGCTCTGCTGCCTGAAATCTCAGCGCGCTTCGACGAGCTCAAGAACGGGGCTGAGGGAGTAGTCGACGTTACGGTGACTTCCGCCGCCCCGCTCGACGACTCGCAGCGCGGCAAGCTCACCGGGGCCCTCGAGCGGCGGCTGGGTCGCTCCGTGCGCCTGCAATGTGCGACGGATCCGGCGCTAATCGGCGGCGCCGTGCTGCGCGCCGGGGATCTGGTGATTGACGGCTCGCTCCGCGGCCGGCTCGAGCGCATCGCTTACGAGCTGACCGCCTAAAGCAATTTTCCGGGGAAACACTCTCATGGCCATCAAGGCAAGCGAAATCAGCGATCTCATCAAGCAGCGGATCGAAGGCTTCAAGTCCGTCACGGAGGCGCGCAACGTCGGCACGATCATGTCGGTCACCGACGGTATCACGCGCATCCACGGCCTGGCCGACGCGCGCTACGGCGAGATGCTGGAATTTCCGGGCAACACCTTCGGGCTGGCGCTGAATCTGGAGCAGGACTCGGTCGGCGCGGTGGTGCTCGGTGAGTACACGCATCTGCGCGAAGGCGATCAGGTCAAGACCACCGGCCGCGTTCTGGAAGTGCCCGTGGGCCGCGAGCTCCTCGGTCGCGTCGTCGATCCGCTCGGCCGGCCGATCGATGGCAAGGGTCCGATCAACGCCGCACGCACGGCGCCCATCGAGCGCGTGGCGCCGGGCGTCATCTACCGCAAGTCGGTCAGCCAGCCGGTGCAGACCGGCTACAAAGCGATCGACTCCATGGTGCCCATCGGCCGCGGCCAGCGCGAGCTGATCATCGGCGACCGCCAGACCGGCAAGACCGCGCTCGCGGTCGACACGATCATCAACCAGAAGTCCTCCGGGGTGAAGTGCATCTACGTCGCGATCGGTCAGAAGCAGTCGACCATCGCCAACGTCGTGCGCAAGCTGGAGGAGCACGATGCGTTGAAGCACACAATCGTCGTCGCCGCCTCGGCCTCGACGGCTGCCGCCCTGCAGTACATCTCAGCCTACTCGGGCTGCACGATGGGCGAGTTCTTCATGGACAACGGTGAGGATGCCCTCATCGTATACGACGACCTGTCGAAGCAGGCGGTCGCCTACCGGCAGATCTCGCTGCTGCTGCGTCGCCCGCCAGGACGCGAAGCGTTTCCGGGCGATGTGTTCTACCTGCACTCCCGCCTGCTGGAGCGCAGCGCACGCGTCAACGAGGAGTACGTCGAGCAGGTCAGCAAGGGTGCCGTGAAGGGCAAGACCGGCTCGCTCACCGGCCTGCCGATCATCGAGACGCAGGCGGGCGACGTCACGGCGTTCGTCCCGACCAACGTCATCTCCATTACTGACGGTCAGATCTTCCTCGAGACGGACCTCTTCAACGCCGGCATTCGCCCTGCGATGAACGCTGGCATCTCGGTGTCGCGCGTCGGCGGCGCCGCGCAAACCGACATCATCAAGAAGCTGGGCGGCGGCATCCGTCTCGCCCTCGCGCAGTACCGCGAGCTCGCGGCCTTCTCGCAGTTCGCTTCCGACCTCGACGAAGCTACCCGCCGCCAGCTCGAGCGCGGCCAGCGCGTGACCGAGGTCATGAAGCAGAAGCAGTACGCGCCGATGTCGGTGGCAGAGATGGCGCTCTCCATCTATGCCGTCAACAACGGCTACATGGACAAGGTGGAGCTGAAGAAGGTGGTCGCCTTCGAGGCCGCGCTGCAGGCCTTCGCCCACACCAGCTACCAGCCGATGCTCGAGCGCATCAACAAAGAGCCGAAGCTCAAGGACAACGAGGCGGAGCTGAAGAAGTGCGTCGAGGACTTCCACAAGACCGGAACTTACTAACGCTCCGAACAGCCGCGTAAGCAGTCATGCCAGGCACCAAGGAAATCCGCTCCAAGATCTCGAGTGTGAAGAACACTCAGAAGATCACCAAGGCCATGCAGATGGTGGCCACGAGCAAGATGCGCCGCGCGCAGGATCGCATGCGCCAGGCGCGCCCCTACGCGGAAAAGATGCGCAACGTCATCGGGCACCTCACCGAGGCCAACCCGGACTACCGCCATCCGTTCCTGCAGCCGCGCGACGAGGTCAAGGGTGTCGGGATCATCGTGGTCTCCACGGACCGCGGCCTCGCGGGCGCGCTGAATGCCAACGTGTTCAAGCAGACCCTGCATCTGATGCGCGAGTGGCAGGGGAAGGGCGCGACAGTCAATCTCTGCCTCATCGGCGCCAAGGGGCTCGCCTTCTTCCGCCGCCTCGGCTTAGCCGTTCTCGCCAATGTCTCGCATCTGGGCGACCGGCCGCACGTGAAGGATCTCATCGGCACCGTCAAAGTGATGCTGGACTCGTATCGGGACGGGAAGATCGACCGGCTGTTCCTGGTTAATGCCCAGTTCATCAACACCATGACGCAGAAGCCGGTGTTCGAGCAGCTGCTGCCCATCGAGGCCATGGACACCGAGGGGCTGCAGGAGCATTGGGATTACATCTACGAGCCGGAAGCCGCGTATATCCTCGACGGCCTGCTGATGCGTTACATCGAGTCGCAGGTCTACCGCGCGGCGGTCGAGAACGTCGCTTCCGAGATGGCGGCGCGGATGGTGGCGATGAAGGCCGCCTCAGACAACGCCGGCAAGCTCATCAGCGAGCTGCAACTCATCTACAACAAGGCCCGCCAGGCCGCGATCACCAAGGAGCTCTCCGAGATAGTAGGGGGAGCTGCTGCGGTATGATTTTCTATTGAGGAAACTCCATGGCTAATACGGCCGAAGGCACCATTACCCAGATCATCGGCGCCGTCATCGACGTCGAGTTCCCGCGCAATGCCATCCCGCACGTCTACGAGGCGCTGAAGCTGAAGGACTCCGACCTGACGCTCGAAGTGCAGCAGGAGCTCGGTGACGGCATCGTGCGCACGATCGCGATGGGTCCCTCCGAGGGCCTGCGGCGCGGACTGTCCGTCGTCGCCACCGGGGCGCCGATAACCGTGCCCGTGGGCAAGCCCACCCTGGGCCGCATCATGGACGTGCTGGGCCACCCGCAGGACAACCGCGGCCCGGTGCAATCGCCGGACCAGCTGCCCATCCACCGTGCGCCGCCGTCCTTCGAGGAGCAGGCGGGCGGCCAGGACCTGCTGGTCACCGGCATCAAGGTCATCGACCTGCTGGTGCCGTTCGCCAAGGGCGGCAAGGTGGGCCTCTTCGGCGGCGCCGGCGTCGGCAAGACCGTCAACATGCTGGAGCTGATCAACAACATCGCCAAGCAGTACAGCGGCCTGTCGGTATTCGCGGGCGTCGGCGAGCGCACGCGCGAGGGCAACGACTTCTATCACGAGATGATCGAGTCGGGCGTCATCGACCCGAAGACGCTGTCGAACTCGAAGGTGGCGATGGTCTACGGCCAGATGAACGAGCCGCCGGGCAACCGCCTGCGTGTGGCGCTCACGGGCCTCACCATGGCGGAGTACTTCCGCGACGAGGCGCGCGAGGACGGCGGCAAGGGCCGTGACGTGCTCTTCTTCATCGACAACATCTATCGTTACACGCTCGCCGGCACGGAAGTCTCGGCGCTGCTCGGCCGCATGCCGTCGGCGGTCGGTTACCAGCCGACGCTCGCCGAGGAGATGGGCGTGCTGCAGGAGCGCATCACCTCCACGAAGACCGGGTCCATCACCTCCATCCAGGCGGTGTACGTGCCCGCGGACGACCTGACGGACCCGTCCCCCGCCACGACCTTCGCGCACCTCGATGCGACCGTGGTGCTGTCCCGCCAGATCGCCTCGCTCGGCATCTACCCGGCGGTGGATCCCCTCGACTCGACCAGCCGGCAGCTCGATCCGCTGGTGGTCGGCGAGGAGCACTACAACACCGCGCGCGGGGTGCAGGCGGTGCTGCAGCGCTACAAGGAGCTGCAGGACATCATCGCCATCCTCGGCATGGACGAGCTGTCGGAGGACGACAAGCTGACGGTGTATCGCGCGCGCAAGGTGCAGCGCTTCCTGTCGCAGCCGTTCAACGTCGCCAAGGTGTTCACCGGCCAGGATGGCAAGATCGTGCCGCTCAACGAGACGATCCGCGGCTTCAAGGGCATCATCAGCGGCGAGTTCGACTCGCTGCCGGAGCAGGCCTTCTACATGGTCGGCTCCATCGATGAGGCCGTCGCCAAGGCGAAGACGCTGCAGTAAGGAGATCGAGCCATGGCCGAGCAGCACACCATCAAGGTGGATATCGTCAGCGCCGAGGGAGAGATCTTCTCGGGCGACGCGACGATGGTGTTCGCGCCGGCGTCCGAAGGGGATATCGGGGTGGCGCCGCGGCATGCGCCGCTCCTTTCGCTGCTCAAGCCGGGGGAGGTGCGGGTGCAGACGCCGGATGGGCAGGAGCATCACTTCTTCGTCGGGGGCGGAGCGATCGAGGTTCAGCCTTCCAAGGTGACGGTGCTGGCGGATACGGCGCTGCGGGCGAAGGATATCGACGAGGCGGCGGCGCTGGCGGCGAAGCAGCGGGCGGAGGAAGCCCTGAGGGATCGGTCGGGACACATCACACAGGCGGAGGCGCTGGCGGAACTGGCGCGGGCCGCGGCGCAGTTGAAGCTACTGGAGCGGTTGCGCAAGCTGCGGTCTTGAGAGGACTGCTTTGAGAATTCGGGCAGGGAGCCCGCGGCGAAGCCCTTTGCAATCGATGCTCCCCTTACGGGTGCAACATGGCTGATTCAAGCTCCGGGACTGCTTCTCCCCTGTCGGTAATCATCCTCGCGGCAGGCGAAGGCAAGCGGATGAAGTCCGCGCTGCCGAAGGTTCTGCAGCCGCTTGCGGGGCGGCCACTCCTGGCTCACGTCATCGACACCGCGCGATCGCTCGAGCCGGCGGCCATACACGTCGTGTACGGGCATGGCGGTGAGCGCGTACGCGAGGTCCTCGCGGCGCAGCGCCTGGAATGGGCGCTGCAGGCACAGCAACTGGGGACGGGGCACGCCGTGCTGCAGGCCATCCCGAAGGTGCCGGATGACCACGTGGCACTCATTCTTTATGGGGATGTGCCGCTTCTCAGCCGGCAGACCCTCGCGCAGCTGGTCGCGCTCGCCGGCCCAGGACAGGTAGCGCTGCTCACGATGACTGTCGATGATCCGACGGGGTATGGCCGGATCGTGCGCAATGGGCAAGGGAAGGTAGAGCGCATCGTGGAGCAAAAGGATGCGTCGGCCGAGGAGCGGAGCATCCGGGAATGCAATACGGGAGTGATCGCGGCGCCGGCGAAGCTCCTGCGGGGCTGGCTGGAAGGCCTGAAGGCCGACAATTCACAGCGCGAGTACTACCTCACTGACATCATCGCGATGGCGGTGAAGGACGCGGTGGCGGTCAATCCATTGCAGTGCGCGAGCGCCATCGAGGCACTGGGCGTCAATGACAAGGTGCAGCTCGCAATGCTCGAATCGGAGTGCCGGCAGCGGGCAGCGCGGCAGCTGATGCTCGCGGGGGTGACCATCGCGGACCCGGCAAGGATCGACGTGCGGGGACGAGTGACCCATGGCCAGGACGTGTTCATCGACGTCAATGTCGTGTTTGAAGGAACGGTGAAGCTCGGAGATCGGGTGCGCATCGGGCCCGGGTGCGTCGTCCGTGACGCGGAGATCGGCGCAGACACGCAGGTCTTCGCGCATTGCGTCATCGAGGGTGCGGTGATCGGTCCCAATTGCAACATCGGGCCGTTTTCGCGGTTCCGGCCGACATCACGGCTGTCGGGTAGTGTGCACGTCGGCAACTTCGTCGAGGTCAAGAACTCGACCATGGCGAATGAGTCGAAGGCCAACCACCTGTCGTATGTCGGCGATGCCCAGGTCGGCGCGAGAGTCAACATCGGGGCCGGAACGATCATCGCCAACTACGACGGCGCAAATAAGCATCGCACCGTGATCGAGGATGACGTGCACACCGGCTCCAACAGCGTCCTCGTCGCACCGATCACCGTCGGCGCCGGCGCAACGGTTGCTGCCGGATCGACGGTCGCGAATCAGGTGCCCGCGGACAAACTCACCATTGCACGCGCTCGCCAGACCACGATCGAAGGCTGGAAGCGCCCGACGAAGCCCAAGAAGTAGCCTCCCGGGCTACGGTGCCGCCGCGCCCGAGCGCCGGGCCGCGCGTTTGGCATGCAAATGTCTTACGTCTGTAAACCCGATGTGCCACCGCGGAATTTCTCTGCTCATGACGGGGTGTGCGCCGCCGTTGCGACGCCACGACCCTGCCTTTCCGTCTGCAACGAAGCCGTAGCACTCATGCGCTAGTTTGTGCCCGACCCAGATCAGAAGAACGCGCCAAGGTGAGGTTTATGAGTGCGTCCGCAGATCCTCAAGCCGACTGGCTCGGTTCCCCGCTTTGGGACGATCTCAAGCGGCTCGAGGGCCGCCATCGCCAACTGCAGAGGGAGCACGATACGGCGAGGCGACGGCTCGACCAGGTGACGCCCGAGGAGGCCGACGAACTGCGCACTGCCTGGCGGGACTACTGCGAGGTGATTGCCGAGCTCGACGAGACCACCGCCGCGCTCGAGCACCTGCGCACCGCCACGGGCTGAGGTTCGGTCGCGGGCAAGCAATGGTTCCATTATCGCGCCGCGCGCGGGCACGGCTCGGGTTGCTGCAAGCGAGCGTGTGCAAGCTGGCCGCGCAGCGCAACGAGGCGCTGCGGCTCTTCATCGCGAGCCGGCACGCCACGACGACGCCGGCGCAGCGGGAGTTCTGGCTGGAGTTCTCCTGGCTCGACCAGGAATACCGCGCCGCCGTGCACCAGCTCGCCGAGTTCTGCCGGCAGCGGCTCGCGGCGCAGACAGGCGTCGCTGCCGGGAAACGAGAGTGACAACGTGCAAAAAAATCGGGCATTGATCACCGGCATCACCGGTCAGGACGGCGCTTACCTCGCCGAGCTGCTGTTGGCCAAGGGCTACGAGGTCCACGGCATGAAGCGCCGCGCCTCGCTGTTCAACACCGACCGCATCGATCATCTCTACGAGGACCCGCATGCGGCCGGCGTGCGCCTCTTTCTGCACTACGGCGACCTGACGGACGCGACCAACGTGATGCGTGTCATACAGCAGGTCCAGCCGCACGAGATATACAACCTCGCGGCCCAGAGCCACGTGCAGGTGTCTTTCGAGACGCCGGAGTATACCGCCAACGCCGATGCGCTCGGGACACTGCGGATACTGGAAGCCATCCGCATCCTGCGCCTGGAGAAGCAGACGCGCTTCTATCAGGCATCGACTTCCGAGATGTTCGGGAAGGTGCAGGAAACGCCGCAAAGCGAGCGCACGCCGTTCTACCCGCGCTCTCCCTATGGCGTCGCGAAGCTCTACGCGCACTGGATCACCATCAATTACCGCGAGGCGTACGGGCTCTACGCCTGCAGCGGCATTCTCTTCAATCACGAGTCCCCAATACGAGGCGAGACCTTCGTCTCCCGCAAGATCACGCGAGGATTGACCCGAGTCGCGGAGGGCCTGCAGGGCTGCATCTATCTCGGCAACCTCGACGCGCGCCGGGACTGGGGTCATGCGCGCGATTACGTGGCGGCGCAGTGGCTGATGCTGCAGCAGGAAGCGCCGCAGGACTTCGTCATTGCGACCGGGACGCAGCACTCGGTGCGGGAGTTTACCGAGAAGGTCGCTGCGACCGTCGGCATGCGCTTGGAGTGGCGCGGTCAGGGACTCGAGGAGGTGGGCGTCGACCGCAAGAGCGGACACACCGTCGTACGCATCGACTCGCGGTACTTCAGACCCGCGGAGGTCGACACGCTCCTCGGCGACGCATCGAAGGCCAAGCGCGAGCTCGGTTGGTCGCCGACCGGCAGCTTCGATGACCTCGTCGCCGAGATGGTGGCGGCGGATCAAAATCTCGCCCGGCGCGACGCCTTGATGGCGCGCGAGGGTTACCAGGCCGTGCACCCCTACGAGTGAGCATTCCACAGCCATGAACACCTTCGATCAGGGCAGCAGGATATTCATTACCGGTCATCGCGGACTCGTCGGATCGGCGATCGAGCAACGGTGCGAGCTCCAGGGCTTTCGTCACATCGTCGTTCGCCCCCGTGCCGAGCTCGATTTGCGCGACCAGGTGGCGGTCAACGCCTTTTTCGCCGCGGAGCGGCCGGAATACGTGTTCCACGCCGCCGGCATCGTGGGCGGGATTCACGCGAACGACTCCATGCCGGTGGACTTCATTCGCGACAATCTGCAGATGGCGATCAATGTGCTCGACGCCGCCTGGCGCAACAAGGCCAGGAAGCTGTTGTTCCTGGGATCGAGCTGCATCTACCCGAAACTGGCCCCGCAGCCGCTGCGGGAAGAGTACCTGCTGACGGGGGCGCTCGAGCCCACAAACCAGTGGTACGCGATGGCGAAGCTCGCGGGCCTGAAGATGTGCCAGGCGTACCGGCGCCAGTACGGGTTCAACGCAATCTCCCTGCTCCCCACCAACCTCTACGGGCCCGGCGACAACTTCGATCTCGAGACCTCGCACGTCCTGCCGGCGCTCATGCGCAGGGTTCACGAGGCGCGCGTCGCCGGCGCCAGTCACATGACTGTCTGGGGCAGCGGCGCCCCGCGGCGGGAGTTCATGCACGTCGACGATCTGGCCGACGCGTGCCTGTTCCTCATGCAGCACTATGACGGCTCCGAGCCCATCAATGTCGGCTGCGGGAAGGACCTGAGCATCCGCGAGCTCGCGCACACCCTCGCCCGGGTGATCGGCTTCGAGGGCCTCTTCGAGTTCGATGGCTCGAAGCCCGACGGCACGCCGCGCAAGGTGCTGGACGTTTCGCGGCTCGATGCGCTCGGCTGGCACGCCACGATCGATCTCGAGGCCGGCATCGCGGCCACGTACGACTGGTACCGTGATCAGGTCGCGCGGCGGCAAACCGCTACCGCCGCCGCTTGAGATGGAGACGGGCGTCACACCGGTTTGCAAGGCTGTCGTCACATCCATGGCCTAGGCTCGCTCCGCACAAAGCGGAGGTCACATGAGAGAGCAGGCCGCCGGGCGCCACGAGGTGACAGAACACGGTCGCCTCGGCATTCCCGTATCCGGTGTACCGACACGCCTGCAGCGGCTGGCATTGCGCGTCCTGCCGGCGCTCGCCAGGTTGCACCGGATTCGTGACGAGGTCCGCCGGCTCGAGGACCCGTTCGAAGTTGCGGAATATGCGTTGCGCGAGCTGCAGGTGGATATGCAGCTGAGCGCCGCTGACGTGGACGGCATCCCCGGCGAGGGCGGCGTGGTGATCACGGCCAACCACCCTTTCGGCGGTCTCGACGGACTGCTGGCCATCGCCGCAATCGGGCGCCGCCGGCGGGATCTGCGCATCCTCGCCAACGCGGAGCTGGCGCGTATCGCCGAGCTGCGTGCGCTCATCATCCCGGTGGATCCGTTCGGGGGGCCAAATGCGGCGCGCGCCAATGTGGCCGGGCTGCGGCAGGCGCTGCGCTGGGTCGCGGGCGGAGGCGCGCTGCTCGTGTTCCCCGCGGGCGAGGTGTCACATCTGCACCTGCGAAGTGCTTCGATCACCGATCCTCCCTGGAGCGCGACCGCCGTGCGGCTCGTCCGTCTGGCGCAGGCGCCTGTAGTCCCCCTGTACATTGCGGGTGCAAACAGCGTGCTGTTTCAGATCGCGGGCCTCGTGCATCCGCGATTGCGGACATTGCTGCTGCCAGCAGAGTTGGCCAACAAGACCGGAGCGCGTGTGCGCGTCCGCATCGGCGGTGCCATTGTGCCGGCACGGTACCGTCGGATCGAATCCGACGAACATTTGGCCGCCTATCTGCGTCTGCGGACTTACGGACTGAAAGCCGAAATGTCTGCCGGCTCGAACGAGTCAGCGGCGGCGGGACGCGCTGTCGTAGTCGCGCCGGTCGCCGCCGAGGTGCAGCCGGAGCGTGTGGCCAGCGAGATCGAGGCGCTGCCGCAAGCGCGTCTGCTGGCGACGGCTGGCAATCTGCGGGTGCAACTCGCCTCGGCGCGAGAGATTCCGTGGACCCTGCAGGAGCTCGGTCGCCTGCGCGAGCTCACCTTCCGCGCCGTCGGCGAGGGCACGGGCCGCGGCTCTGACATCGATCTGTTCGACGACTATTACGAGCACCTGGTGCTCTGGGACGCCGACGCGCGCCGGATCGCGGGCGGCTATCGCCTCGGCCGCACCGACGTCATCTGCCGCCGTTTCGGCCGGCGCGGACTCTATACCTCCACGCTGTTCGACTACGGCGACCTCTTTCTCGGCCTGCTCGGCCCGGCGCTCGAGCTGGGGCGCTCCTTCGTGCGCGTCGAGTACCAGCGTAGCTTCGGTGCGCTCATGCTGCTCTGGAAGGGCATCGCCGAGTACGTTGGCCGCAACCCGCACTACTGCCGTCTGATCGGACCCGTCAGCATCAGCAACGAATATAGGCCGCTCTCCCTCGAGCTGCAGGTGGCCTTCCTGCGCAGTCGCCTGCTCGACCCGCTCATGGCGAGCGTGCGTCCGAGGCGCGCGTTCCGCAGGCGGCTGTCGCTGCGCTCAGTGGGTCTCGAGCCGCTTTGGCCGGCGGACATCGACGAGCTCTCCAGCCTCGTTGCGGGACTCGAGCCGGACGGCAAGGGCGCGCCGGTGCTGCTGCGCCAGTACCTGCGCCTCGGCGGCCGGGTCCTGGGATTCAGCATCGATCCCGAGTTCGGCAACACGCTCGACTGCCTGATGCTCGTCGATCTGCGCAAGACCGAGCCGCGGGTGCTGCGCAAATACATGAGCGAGTCGGCCTGGGCGAGATTTCAGCAGAAGCACCGCATCCATGGCCGCAAGGGGGATGGCGACCGCGCGGCGTGAGGGATTTTCGTCGCCTCTCGTTTTCGCGCGGCGGCGCACTTCAGGTCAGGCGCTCGCTGCGCTCAGCAATTCGCGCCAGCGTGTGACCGCCGCCGCGAGCGTATAGCGCTCCTCGAAGACCTCGCGGGCCCGCTTGCCCATGCGCATCCGGCCCGGTTCATCGTCCCGTAGCGCCCGTAGGGCGCGGGACAGCCCGGCCGAGTCTCCGCTGCGGACACTGAGGCCGACGCCCTCGCTCGTGATGAGCCGAGCCAGCTCCCCGTCGGGGTCACCGATGAAGACCACCGGCCGGCCGGCCGCGAGAATGCCATACAGCTTGCTCGGCACGATCAGGCCTTCCAGCTCCGGCCGCAGGGACATCAGATGCACGTCGCCCGCGGCCAGGCTGTCCGACAACGCCTCCCGCGGCTGATAGGGCGCGAACCGGAAGTTCGCCAGGCTGCGGGCGTGCGCCTGCGTCTCGAGCGAGCGCATGCCGGCGCCGCCGCCGATCATGAGAAACACGATATCCGCGTCGTTTTCGAGCGCGCAGGCGGCTTCCAGGACCGTGGCCCCGTCGTGGGCGCGACCGAGATTACCGGAGTACGCCACAACGAAGCCGCTGTCGAGCCTCAACTTTCCGCGCAGCTCGCTCCGCGAGGCGGCGAGCGGGCGCAGCTTTCTCTCGTCGGCCCAGTTCTCACAGACGCTGATTCGTGCAGCCGCAATGCCCCGCCCCACCAGGTAGTCCCGCATCCGCGTTCCGAGTACGACGTTGATCCGCGCGGTCGCAAGCGAACGGTCCCGGGCGGCGCGGATCAGACCCTCCAGCAGGCGGGGGACTGGGGAGAGAGCCAGCCGCGAAGCCACCTCCGGATAGAGGTCCTGCAGCCAGTTGACCAGGATGGCCCCCCTGCACAGCGCGGCCAGCCATCCGGCCAGCGAGAGCAGCGGCGGGTCGGTTTTGACGACCAACACGTCGCCGCGGTTCACGCGGGTCAGCATGCAGAATGACGCGCGCAGATAGAAGGTCATGTAGTCGATGGCGCGGCCGAAGAGCGAGTCCCGCCCGAAGCGCGTCGTGGCCAGCCGGCGCACGGCCACACCGTGCAGCACCTCGGTCGCAGCAAGGTTGGCGGCGGCATCTCCGTACAATTGCCGGCTGCAGAACACCTCGACCTTCACCCCCGAGCGCACGAGCGCCTCGGCGAGGTCGGTGAGCATCTGGCTGGTCGCCGACTCGTCAGGGGCGTAGAAGCGATTGACGAAGACCACTCGCGGCGTGGCCGCCGCTTGATGCCGCAACCGACGCTTACCTCCCGGAGACCAGCCGATCTGCTCAGCGGCAGCGGGCCGTCGCAGCGGCATTCGACTCAGGCCGTCCAGGGAGACCGGGGTATCGACTGCGCTCATGCCGCACTCCTACGTGACTACACCAGTTAGATTCCCGCGGGAGATTTTCAGCAGCATGAAAGTTCTGTTACGAAGCCACCGCCTCCCTGCACACGCACGTACTACGAATCGACTACGATCAATGACCGGCCGCGGCGGAATTGCCGGTTGCCGCCTCAATCGACCGCGGCCGCGGCGCCGCCTGCCGCGGCCGACGGACCGAGCGACGCCGGCTCCACCAGCGGCAGCAGGCCGCCTTCGCCGCGATCCCGCAGCACGAGCTCGATGATCTGCGGATCGATGGGATTGCGCTGCTCGGCGAAGCCGTACACCAGCGCCGTGTCGCAGACCTGGTTGATCAGTCTCGGCACGCCGCCGGTGCTGGCGTGGACCCGCTCACACGCCTCGAAGCTGATGATGCCGGGGCTGCCGCCCGCGACACCCAGGCGGTGCGCGATGTAGTGGTGCGTCTGCTCGCGAGTCAGCGGCGCGATATGGCAGTCGACCGCGATTCGCTGTGCGAACTGGCGCATGCCCGCGCCACGCAGCGTCTCGCGCACTTCCGGCTGTCCGACCAGGATGGTCTGCAGCGCCAGCCCGTCGCCGGTGTTGAGGTTCGAGAGCACGCGCAACTCTTCGAGCGCGTCCGCGGTGAGGTTCTGCGCCTCGTCGATGATCAGCACCGCCCGCCGACGCGCCCGCCGCTCACGCTCGAGGAACTGCGCGAACGCGGCGTAGAGGTCGCTCGGGCCGGCGGCGCCCCGCGGCGCGGTCACCGAGAGGCTCTGCATGACCCAGGGCAACAGGGAGCCGAGGCCGGGATGAGTGTTCGTCATCAACCCGATCCGCAGACCCCGCTGCACCCTGCGCAGCAGATAATTGACTACGGTAGTCTTGCCGCTGCCGATCTCACCCGAGATCAGCGCAAAGCAGGTACCCTGGTGCAGCGCATATTCGAGCAGGGTCAGCGCGCGCTGATGCTGTCTGCCCAAAAAGAAGTACGCCGGGTCCGGCGTGAGCGCGAACGGGTTGCCGAGCAGGCGGTAGAATTTTTCGTACACCGCTGCGACTCAGTAAGCCCGCTGCTCCGAGTCCGAGGAGCGATTGAGCACCGTGCCCACGATGCGCTCGCGTCCGAGCAGCTCGAAGACTCTCTCGAGGTCGTCGCGGCGTGTCTTTCCCTCCATGACCAGCAGAACGAAACCATCGAGCAGAGGCGAGACGGTCAGCACATGATCGCTCAGCAGAGCGGGCGGGAGGTCGACGATCAGCAGTCGCCGGCCGTCCATGGCGCGTAGCGCCTCGATGAGAGCGCGGGTCCTGCTGCCGGCGAGCGCCTCCGATCCGGGCACGAGCGGCGCCAGGGTGGGTACCACCGAGAGCCTCTCGACCCCCTCGAGACCGTAGAGAACGCTCGCCAGGGGATGCTCTTCGGCAAGCCACGTCTCGAGACCGAGCGGCGCCGCTATCCCCAACGTCTCCGCCACCGACGGGCGCCGCAAATCCAGGTCGACCAGCGTCACGCTGTGATTGGGATCGGCCGCCAGACTCAATGCGAGATTCACCGCGGTCAGAGTCTTGCCCTCGCCGCTCGCGCTGCTGACGATGCCTATCACGCCTAGCCCGCTGGACCGTGCGCGCTGCAGCAGCTGCGCACGCAGCATCCGATAGGCGCGAGCGGCAGCGGTCGAATCCTCCGGAAACACGACTTTGCGCGCCCGCAGCCTGGCGCGGTCGATCGCAAGCCGAGGCAGCTCCGCGACTTCCGCAGGCTGCGCCGCCGCGCGCAGCATCGTCCGCTCCTCGAGGGAGCTGTGGCCGGCGAGCGGCGATTCGGTCTCCACCGCCCGGCGGACATGAGCGAGCTCGAGCGCGCGTTGAATTCTCTCCACGGACGATCTCCTAGCCCAGCCCGAGGTGGCGCAAGATGACGAACCACAGGACGTCCAGCGGCTCGTAGAAGAAGTTCACTGCCAACGCCCCGCCGACCATCACCGCGAGACCAGCCCCCGCCACGGCGGCTCGCCGCATCCATACCTGCGCGGCCGAGCGCTCGAGCTCGATATCGGGAATGATCGCAAGCGGCGCGACACCGGCGACCAGCGCCACGAGGTCGCGCCGGCCGCGCACGGTACCGTCCAGCGCCTCGAGGAGGGCGGCGACTCCCACCGCGAGGAGCAGACTCAACACTATGCCGAGGATTACGACCAGGGGGCGGTTGGGACTCGCGGGCTCGTCGGGGACGAGCGGCGGCTCGATGAGCGTGAAGCGCTCCCCCTTTCGGTCGATCTCGAGGTTCTTGCCGATCTCCGCTTCAGCCAGCCTTGCCCTGACGTTTGCATAAGTGGTCTTGGTGACCTCGTAGTCCTGCGTCAGCTCCTGATATTGCTTCTGGATCAGCGGGGTCTCCAGCACGCGATGCTGGTAGTGGTCGAGGTCGCTCTGCAGTTTGGCCTCGCGCGCCTTCGTTGCGGTCAGGTCATCGCGGGTTGCGTTGAGCTGGGCGCGCATCTGCACGTAGGCCGGATTGTCGGCGTCCTGAATTGCGGGATCCGCGGCTGCGGGTGCGCCTTGCGCGGCGGCGGACTTGGCGGCCGTGGCCAGGTCCTGCTCATACGACCTGACCTCGCGTTCGAGCCGCACGCGATCCGGATAGTCCGGTCCGTAGCGCTTCTGCGCGGCGGCGAGCTGCGATTTCGCATCGTCGAGGCTGCGCCGCAGGTCGTTGATGTCGGCCGGGTCCCTGGCCGTGGCCTCGAGGCCGGCGACCTGCCGCGACAGCCGCGCGATGTCGGGATACTCCGGTCCGTACTGCGCACGGTCGGCCGCGAGCTGCGAGCGGAGCATCTTCAGCCGGTCGGAAGTCGAGAGTATCCGCTCCCCGGAATCGGAGTAGACGGCGGAGTCCGGCTTGAGCTGCGCCAGCTGTGCCTGCAGGAAAACCTCCTGATCCTCGAGAGAGCCCTCGCGCGACTCGGTCTCCTGCAGCTCCTGCTCCGTGCGGTCGATGAGCCCCATGTTCAGCTGCGTGAGATCCGGCAGCGAGTCGAAATGCTTGCCTTCGAACGCGGACAGCTGCGACTCCACCTTGCCGAGGTGTTGACTCACCTGGGTAACCTGGGCTTTCAGGAAGCTGGCCGCGCCGTCGGCCAGCTGGGTGCGGGTCTCGACGTTGTCATTGAGGAACAGCGTCGTCAGCTCGTTGGCAACCTTCGCCGCCTGGTCCGGCGAGCGATCGGCGAAGGCGACCGTGAAGGCGATCGTTGCCTTCGTGGGCGCGCCGCTGCGTGGATCTACCACGTCTGCGCTGATCATCTTGACCTCGACGTCGCTGCGCATTCGCTTGATGATCTGGTCGCGCGTCTCGCGGCTTCTCTCCTTCGGATAAAGATCGTAGCGGCGGATGATGCCGAGCAGCGTCTCCGTCGTCATGACGCGCTGACTGATCATCTGCACCCGCTCGTCAGCGTAGGAGGTCACGGTGGAGCGGACCAGGTCCGCGGGCAGCTCCTGCTGCTCGATCAGGATGGTCGCGGTGGACCGGTACGTCGGCGGCCAGAGCACGGCCAGCGCCATGCTGACCAGGAGTCCCGTGGCGAACGCTATCGCCATGGGGCGCGTCCGCCGCCGCGCGATCCCGAGGTACTCCGGCAGCGACAGCCCTTCCGACTCGATCTCTGCGGCGATAGTCGACATGATGCGCTCCTAGCGGGAGAGGCTTGCCCCGAGCGGCGCCCACACGGACTGCAGGCTCACCTGCCAGCCCCGAGCATGCAGTCCCGCCGGAATGAGGTAGCTTCGGGGAGAGTCAGCCCGGTCGTAGAGGAGTTGCAGAGCCAGGGCCCATGCAGGAGTACGCTGCCAGGAAAGACGTAAATGCGCCTCCGCGTACGTACGATCGGCGAAAGTGAAAGAGATGAAGGGAGAGCGGAACGCGCTGGTATCGCGGTAGATCTCGAACTCCGAGCCGAGTGACAGCTGCGGGGCGATATTACGGCTCGCGGTGAGACCCGCCTGGTCGACCTGGGCGAAGATTCCGAAGCCCGAAGGTTGCACCTGGCGCTGCGCGCTCAGGGCAACGCTGCTGAGCTCGGTGCTGTACGAGGCCGAGAGCGTGCCGATGACGCTCGTGCTGGTGAGAGTGCCGGTCGTCTGCCTGCTGGCGCCGCCGTTGCCCTGCACGCTGACGCGCTCGCTCGGCCGCCACTGGAATCCGGCGCCCAGGCTCTCGAAGCGAGTCGCTTGCTCTGCGCCCGTGGTGTGTGCATCACCCGCCGACCCGGTGAGCAGGAAGGTGAGCCGCTCGGTGTACGCGAAACTCTCACTCGCTGTGCCGAGCGCCTGCCGATAGTTGGAGAGTGTGGTGGCTCCCGCGCCGTGGTAATTGGAGCCGGAATAGGTCCCCCCGAGCTGGAACGTCCAACGCTCCGTCTGCTGATACGCCCAAGTCGCGCCGACATCTTCGTCCCGGCGGCGCTGCCCCACGTGGATGATGCCCGTGCTGGTCAGGTCGGAATACAGGGTGCTGGCGTCCTGCATCAGTGTATGGAGGCTGAGCGACGAGCGCTCGGTCTCGAGCCAGGTTGCCGTGGCGTCGATCCCCTCGTCGTCGGTGTGGTTCAGGCGGGCGTCGGTATAGCGCTCGACCTGGCCGTATGGCCGCAATACCAGTTTCAGCCGCTCTGTGTCGCGCTCGAAGTGCGTGTCCAAGCTCATCGAAAGACCTCTGCTCGGAATCGCCGGACTGGTCAGCAGGCGATTCGTGTCGTTGTCTATACTTACATTCAACGTGGGCGCTACGTTCCAATCCGCTGCCGACGTAGCCGGGGACGCGATAGCCGCCACGGCGACTGCGAGTCCGAGCGCCCCGGCGGTTGCCCTCCCCATCGTCTGCTGACGGCGGCTACCGTCAGGGGACTACGACAGTGTCGCCGCTATGTAGCAACACGTTCTGGGACAGATCTTTCCCATGCGCGACGTCGGCATAACGGAAGCGCAATGCGTGCTGCTCACCGCCGCTGTCGCGATGCAGGATGACGATGCGGTTGAGCGATGCGAACGGCGTGGTGCCGCCGGCCAGGCTCAGCGCCTGCATGACGTCGACCGGCTGGCTGAAGGGATATTCGCCCGGCCGGTTCACCCTCCCGAGGACGTAGACATGGTCGCCGCCGATCTCCTTGATCGCCACCGTTACGACAGGGTCCGGGATATAGGGCTTCAGACGTTGTGTCAGGACTTCGCGCACCTGCCGCAACGTATGCCCCGCGGCGTCGACATCGCCCACCAGAGGAAAGGACAGTCCGCCGTCCGGCCGCACCAGGGCATCGGTCTCGAGGTCCTTTTCCTTCCAGACCGAGATGCTGACCGTGTCGCCGGGCTGCAGCCGGTAGTCGAGCTGCGCGCTCTGGGCCGCAGCGGGCTCGGCGACGGCAACCCGCGCTGCAGCCGGCGGGGATCCGGCTGCAGCGCAGGCGGGAAAGCCTGCGGCGGCCGCCAGGGCGGCCAAGAGCGATAGATGCCAGCCGCTCATGGCGCGGTATTCAACCTCTCGGACTTCGTTGGACTGGGGCGCGACGTACTGCGCGCTTCGTTTCGTTCGACAGATGTCATCCTATGCGACGGACATGACATCTCTATTGCGGCGCCGTGAGAGCCTCTCGACCAGGGTCACCGCGCCGAGCAGCCCCACGCCGCCGAGCAGCAGGTCCAAGGCCGGCGGCAGCGGCACGGGTGTCGGCTCGTAGGTGATGCTCATCGAGTAGGCCCCGAACTGGATGCCGTCGAACGCACCCGCCTGCGCGGCGATAAAGGCGTCGAAAGCGCCGCCGCTCTGAATCGGCACATCGAACTGCCAGTCCGAGCTCCGCGCCGGGTTCAAGGATCCGAGTACCTGGTCCTGGGACAGGATCGATGCCGTAAGTTGCTGTAGCGGCACGGGAAATCCCCAGTCCTTGAGGCTGATCGCCAGCGTCCCGGCGCCTGGAGCATCGAAGGAGTAGAGATTCGTCTGCTGACTGAAGACCAGCGTGGTTTGCTGCAACAGCGCCGCGTCGGTGATCGTGTCGGCCTGGGCTCGTTGCGGACCTGCCAGAGAGACCAGCGCCAGTGCGCTCGCCGCCACTGCGCCCGCCGGCCGGGCGAGCCGGACGGCGATGGCCCGAATCGCGTACAGCACTACCCCCAGCAGCGAGATCAGTACGCCAAACAGCAGGATGCCGAGGTAGGCGGGCACGCGCAACGCCAGGAAGAGCAGTCCCGCGGTGAGTCCCTGAGCCCGGCGCAGCAGGGGCACGCCTTCCTTTGCCGGCAGCGCCCGTTGCGTCGCCGTTCGGGTATTACGACCTTCGATGGCGGTGCTGTCCGCCGCAAGCATGACTGAGCTCATGACTGGGTTCCTCGCAGGGCGAAGCGCAGCGGCGCGCCCGACTGATCGGGCTCGACGCTGACGCGGTAGACGTACTTCTCGTAGAGGTACTGGCGGATGGAGCTCGCCAGATCCTTGGAATGCAGCAGCCGCTCGTCCATCTGGTTGAGCTCGCTCAGCTTCAGCGCCGCATAGGGCTCCTTCACGCCCGCCAGGGCGAGCAGCGCCAGGTCTTCCATCAAGACCCGCTTCTCCGGGTCGCTGATCTCCTCGTTGATGAGCGCATCGAGCCGATTGGAGTCGAGCTCGAAGAAGCGCAGGAACTCGGCTCCGGCCTCGACCAGCGCCGGTATCAGCGCACGGCCGCGAGAGTGCGGGTCGAAGAGCGGCGCGAGGCGACCGAGCATCGCCTTCACCGCGAACCGGATGACGTCGGAGTCGCGGGCGCTCAGGCGTCGCGCCAGGTCTTTGACCTTGCGCAGGTCCGCGGGGCTCATCCGGATGCTGACAGCCTGTTTTCGGCTTTCGATCACGTTGTGGTCTCCCCTTGTCGTTGGGCCGTGGTGTGTGTGCCAGCGGCTTCGCGCTACAAAGTAGGCGGGAAGTATTTCAGTCATATGTTGAGTTCATGACATTGCGACAGTGGTCCGACCGCCGTACGTATCGCGGGGAGGGGTGGATTCGTCAGCGGGGGTGCCAGCGGCCGAACCCGGGCCGACCCGGGGTGGGAGCCGGCGCCGGCGGTGAGTGGCAGAGGAGAAGGGGGCGCCCGCCGCGGGCGCGATTCTCAGCGGGCGGTCGGCAGCCTGTCTCGAACGCCGACCGCCTCGCGCCAGACAGGAAGCGGGTTGCCTTCCTCGATCAGCGTGAATGCGCCCCGCAGTGCGGTTTGCACCATGACTTCCGGGCCATCCGGTATGCGCACCGACACCGTGCCCGACTGCTCGAGCGGAGAGAAGGCATAGACCAGCCACTCGCGGTGCGGCGCACGCCCGCGGACGAGCGCCAGCGAGTACACGGCGAGCGGCGTGGTCAACTGCCAGGGCCGCGGGGGGTTGGCGGGTGAGTCGAGCAGAAACCAACGCGGCCGGGAGGCGAGCTCCGGGGTCAGGGCCGCCTCGTACGGATGTCCACCGACCGGATTCGGGACCAGCCGGCCGTGCCGCCAGAAATCACGCAGCACCGGATCGCGATGCACGCGGCCGACCGCGTCCAGGACACGGTCGAAGTAGGGCCCGAAGCGAATTCTCTCGTCGTCCAGCGAGCCGCGGAAGTCGCGCACGACGCGGGGCCGCAGCAGCCACATGCCGAATTGCACCATCCCACCGTAGCGGTCGGGTGGGTAGGTCTGCCCTCTGCTGGCGTAGAAGAGCAGCTTGTCGCTCGGCTGTCCCGGCTCCTGCCCGTCCCAGGTCGAGATCTCGAACCAGAAATCGGGCTCCGTGCGCCGCACTTCGGCCAATGCGGGCACGTAGTTCATCGCCTCGATCTCCGGGCTCAAGACGGTGTAGTCCGAGTCCGGCGTCCAGTTGTGCACGTAGTAGGAAACGCTGGCGCCGTCCCAGGAATAGGGCCAGGGCTCAGTGCGGCCTGGAACGTAAAGGGAATATGACCCCCATCCGCCCCATCTTCCCATGGCCGACGTTACGAACGCGTCGTAGCCGACAAACAGCGCGTGGTTGTGCCAGCCTGCCGCCTCGAGGCCGTCGCGAAAGCCACGGATCATCGCCTTGTAGCGCGCTATCCACGCATCCCCGATAGCATGCCGGCGCGCGATGATCTGCCGCGAGGGATGCACGCTGTACGGTGCGTGCAGGTCATCGGCCGTGAGTTTGCTGGACTCGTTATCGGAGATGAAAAGCACGAGCGGCGGGTCCGGGTAGAGCTGCTGCAGCTGCAGCAGCGACGGGTCGCGTGCCCACGCGCGGCCGGCCTCATACCACGGTGAGATCGGGCCGAAGGGAGAAATCAGGATCGGGTGGCCACCGGAGTCGGTGTGTTTCGCATAGGCCGGCGACACTCGGGACAGGAGAATCTCCCACGGCGGCATGTCGAACGCCAGCGGCAAACGGTGCTGCGCGAGATAGCCGATCGCAGATCCATAGTAGATTGCGTCGAAAACATCCGAATAGCCGGGATCCTCCGGCGGTCGGACCGGCGGCACTTCCATCCAGAACCAGGGCAACAGGTAGCGGCCGCGGCGAATCTGCTCGACCTGCCAGGCCGGCGAGAATCCGAGCGGGGATAGCCCCGTACTCCAGCTTGCGGCGAGGGGCAATGGGTGCTCGGCACCGGGAACTCGCGGGTTGGAGTCACGCAGGATCGCCGCGATGGCGCGCGCTTCCGCCGTCGCGTCCGCGGCGTGCGCGCTCCCGACTCCGCCGGGAAGGAGGGCGAGCAGCGCTGCGATCAGCGGGGCCGATCGCGCGCGCATCTGTCACCGGACTGTCGCATCCGGCCGATACGATACGCTGTTCAGGTTACAGTCTTGTCACAGCCTCCCGGCGGCCGTTGGTCGCGGCCGAGGCTTTCGGGGGCCGGAAGAATGACAACGCAAGCCTCGACTCATTCCGTGGGACCAGAGGATTCCGCGGGCTGCGACTCGTGGCGCTTCTCTCTTCTCGACTGGGCGGCGATCCTGTTCGCGCTTGGCGTGGCAGTCGTGCCGTTTGCGCGCGTGCTCAATCAGCTCATCGGCATGTGGACATCCGATCCCGAGTACAGCCACTGCCTGCTGATTCCCGTGATCTCCGGGTTTCTGATCTTTCGGGAGCGCGCGCTCCTGACGCGCATGCCGTTCGAGGGCTCGTGGCTCGGGATTGCGGTGCTTCTCGCCGGAGCAGGACTCTGGGGAATCGCGGAGCTCAGCACCATCTGGGTCCTCGAGCAGTATGCGTTCCTCGTGGTGCTCTACGGCCTGACGCTCGCTCTCGTCGGACCGCGGGTATTCCGGCGGTTGTGGATGGCGATGCTCATTCTGCTGTTCACCATTCCCCTGCCGATATTCTTCTGGAATTCGCTGTCGCTGCACCTCGAGCTGCTGTCTTCGGCGCTCGGCGTCGACGTCATCCGCCTCTTCGACATCCCCGTGTATCTCGACGGCAATGTCATCGATCTCGGCGTTTATCAGCTCCAGGTGGCCGAGGCCTGCAGTGGCCTGCGCTATCTGTTTCCGCTGATGACGCTCGCCTTCATCGTCGCGTATTTTTTCCGCGCCCCGCTCTGGCAGCGGGCGGCGCTTTTTCTGGCGAGCGTGCCCGTCGCAATCCTGATGAACAGCCTGCGCATCGGGCTGATTGGCGTCAGTGTTGCATACTGGGGCCGGAAGATGGCCGAGGGCGTGCTCCATTACTTCGAGGGGTGGGTCGTGTTCATGATCAGCACGGGATTGCTGCTCGTCCTCGCGGCCGTCCTGGTCAGGCTCGGCCGGCAGCCGATGCGGCTGCGGGATGCCATGGTGTTGGATATGGGTCCCGCTGCCCGCACATCCCGGACGCACCGGGCGCGGACTCTGCCGATGCCATTTCTTGCCGCAACGGCGTTCGCCACCGTCGCGGCGGTGCTTGCCACACAGGTTCACCAGCGGACCGAGATCCAGCCGCCGCGCGCTGCGTTCGGCGACTTTCCGCTGCAGCTCGGCGGCTGGCGGGGCCAACGCTCGGCAATGGGCGCGGTGTATCTCGACCAGTTGAAGCTGAGCGACTACCTGTACGCTACTTATCAGCATCCGGCCGGTCTGCCCGTCAATGTCTGGGTGGCGTACTACGACTCGCAACGCAAGGGAGATTCGACCCATTCGCCGGCATCCTGCCTGCCGGGTGGCGGCTGGCAGTTCCGGACGCTTGGTCGGTACACGCTGGACTCTGGCGGCGGCCGCCTGACCGTCAACCGCGCCGTGATCGTGCATGGAGACGAGCGCGAGCTCATGTACTACTGGTTCCCGCAGCGCGGACGCGACATCACGAGCGATTACCTGCTCAAGTGGGATCTCCTGTGGGATGCGATCACCCGCGACCGCACGGACGGGGCGTTGGTGCGGCTCATCGTGCCGCTGCCGCGGGGCGCGAGCGCTGCCGCAGGAGACCGGCAGCTGACGGACTTCGTACGCAGGTTCGTCCCGGCCCTGCCGCGCTACGTTCCAAACTGACCGCAGCAGGCTTTTTCGCTGATTCGCGCAACACACGGCAACGCTGCGCCCTGTTCAACTATCGCCGGCTCTCGATCATCGATCTCTCCAGCCACGGCGCTGAGCGCCTGAATCGACTCCGCGCCTCAGGCGACCTTCGCCGGCCGCATGGGGGATGCGGCGGAATGCAGCGAGAGCAGCGCTTCCTCGAGCCGCATGGCGTTGCGCGCCGGTGTGAAGTCCTCGAATATCCGCAGCGACTCCGCGCCATGCCGACGCGCCAGACTCGGATTGCGGCAGTACGCGAGCATCGCACTGGCCAGAGCGGAGCGGTCGCCGGTCGGGAATCGATACCCGTTGACTTCGGGCGCGACGAGGTGGTGCGCGGCGCCGCAGGCGTCGCTCGCGATGATTGCCTTGCCGAGGGAAGCCCCCTCGTTGAGTACAACTCCCCAGCCGTCGTGGCGCGACGGCAGGATCAGAACGTCGCAGCGCTGCAAAACGTCGCCGATGTGCGCTGCTTCCACGACACCGGAAAATCGCACCGCGTGAGTGATCTCCAGGCGCTCCGCCATTCTCTCGTACACGCCGCCGGGCTGATCCTTGCCGGCGAGCTCCAGCCGCGCGTTGGGATGGGCCGCGATCACATCGCGCATCGCGCGCAGCAGCAGGTCGATCCCCTTGCGCGGGCAGAGCTGACCCAGGAAGAGGAACCGCGGGCCTTCCAGAGGAATCTCGGGCGGCTCGGGCCCGGCAGGCACGGCAACGCGCGGCACCGCATAAGGCAGGAAGCGAATGCGATCCGGCGGAATGCCCCAGCGAATGAACTCCTCACGCGCCAGATCGCCGATGGCGAGCGCGCCGAGCGCGCGATAGCGGGCCAGGTGTCCATAGACCCACTTGACGGTGAAGGTGAAGTGAGCTCGACGGCGGGGCCAGGAATGCTCGCTCCAGTGAACCCACGGTACGCGCCGCCGCGACAGGAACCCCACGAGTTGCAACAGGAAGGGCGGGCTGTAGCCCGGAATGATGTGGATGCGCTCCCGCCAGTCCGCACAGAGCCCCAGCGCTCGCAGCGACATGCCCGTGTAGAATTCGCCGGCAGGCAGCTCCGGGTGGGCGTGCCAACCCAGACTGAGGCGGCTCGCATCGACGTGCTGCAGATAATGAACCACGAGGTCGACGCCGCGGGAACGCAGGGCCTCGAAAAAGGCCGACTGATGGTGGGTCGGGATCCGCGTCCAGATGAGCACTCGCGGAAGCATGCTCAGGGCTCGACCGGAACCATCGTCCGCGCGGGCGCGGCGCTGCCGGCGATCACGGATCTGTAGAGATTCTCGAGGCGCGCTCCGAAGGCATCGAGCGACAGCTCCCGCTGCGCGGCCTCGCGGCCGGCCTTACCCATCGCCTGCCGTTGCTCCGCGTTGGCGAGCAGGCCGCCGAGGGCGGCCCGCAGCCCGCCGACCGTGCCGTCCGTAACGGTTCCCGCGCCGTGCTGCCGCACGAAGTCCGCCAGCCCGCAGCCTTGGGTCACGATCACCGGCAGGCTGGCATTCATGGCTTCGACCACCGCAATGCCGAAATTCTCCGAGTCGGAAGGAAGCACAAACAGCGAGGCGCGCGCGAGCAGCCAGCGCTTGAGCGCGCCGTGGGCGAATCCGACCCAGTGAACGTCGCTCCCGAGACCGAGATCGCCGGCCATTTGCTTCAGGCGCGCGACCAGCGCCGCATCGCCGTCGCCGGCGATGACCAGAGTCGTGGCCCGTCTGCTTTCCAGGGCTGCGTACGCCTGCAAGAGCGCATCGACGCGCTTGATCGGGTGGATCCGCGCCAGGTAGAGGATCATGCGGCTGCCGCCCAGGGTGGGCGCGTTCGCGGGCTCGGGGCCTCCATCCGGCGTAGTGTCGGTGTCGACACCGATCGGCAGCACGACGGAGCAAATCCGCAGCCTGAGCTCCGCGGCACGCGCCTGCTCGAGGGGCGTCGTGAAGTGCACCGCGGCCGCCGACTGCAACAGCGGGCCGTCGACCAAGCGGACCGACAGGGCTTTGACGAGCCGGCTCTTGTTTCGCATGCCCCAGGTATCCAACACTCCGGCGGGTCGCATCACGTATGGAACGCAGGCGGCCCGTGCGCACCAGGCGGCGGCGAGCGGCGGCCAGCCGAAGAGTCCATGCGTATGGACGAGGTCATACTCGTGGACGTGGCGGCGCAACCAGCGCAGCATCGGCGCCGAAAATGCGTACTTGACCGTCTGTCGCGGGAAGAACCGCACGTTTTGGCCCTCGATCTGCACGAAGTGGTCCAGCGCAACGTCGAGCCGCGCGCTGCCGCCGTCATCATCCGTCGCCACGAGGTCCACGGCGATCCCGCGGCGGCGCAGAGCCTCGAGCATGTTGTGCACTGACACGCTCGGTCCGCCGCGCAGCCGGCTCACCGAGGAGATGACGTGCAGCACTCGCAGTGTGGCGGTTGAGCTGTCGGCGTCGAATCGGGAGGTCATCTTTCAGACTGCCTGCGAGGCGGCGTAGACCGGCGACGCGTCGCCTTCGAGGAGCCGCCGATACGAGCTCTCCAGCCGCTCGCCGAACGCAGTGAGCGACAGCTCCTGGCGCGCCGCGCGACGTCCAGCGTCTCCCATCGCGCGCGCCAGCTGATTACTGGTCAGCAGCGTGGCGAGAGCCGAGCGCAGTGCGGCGACGGAGCCGTCGGTCACGATGCCGGCGCCGTGGCGGCTCACGAAGTCCGCCAGTCCGCAGCCCGCGGTCACGATCACGGGAAGCCCCGCCTGCATCGCCTCTACCGCCGCGATGCCGTAGTTCTCCGACGCCGACGGCAGAGCGAAGACCGTTGCCCGCGAGAGCAGCCAGCGCTTGGCCGCTTCGCCGATGAAGCCGAGCCACCTGACCCGCTCCTCGACGCCGAGCTCTCCGGCGAGGCGCCGCAGGGAGTCGAGCAGCGACGGCTCGCCGCCGCCGGCGACGACCAGGATGGAGTCGCGATCCTCGAGGCCGGCGAAGGCTCGCAGCAGCACATCCGCGCACTTGATCGGATGAATGCGCGCGAGGAAAAGGATCATGCGCCGCGCGCTCGACCCGGCGAGCGCATCGATGGGCTGCGGCGTGTCCGCTTGCGGCAGGTCGGGATCGACGATGCCGACGGGAAGCACCATGGGCCGAAATGACAGATGATGCCTGGCCGCGCGCGACTGCTCGAGTGCCGTCATGAAGTTGACTGCCGCCGCGGAGGCGAGCAGCGGGCCTTCCACCAGGCGTACCGAGGCCGCTTTGACGAGCCGGCTCTTGTTTCGCATGCCCCATGTGTCGAGCGCGCCATGCGGCGTCATCACGTACGGAATCCGCGCGGCCCTGGCGATATGAGCGGCGGCGACGGGAGCGAAGGTGAAGAGCTCGTGCGTGTGGATGATGTCGTACGCGCGAATGTTGGCGTGCAGCCAGCGCTGCATCGGCGCCGAGAAGGCATACTTCAGCGTCTGGCGGGGGAAAAATCGCACGCGCTGACCCTGGAATTCGACGAAGCGATCGAGACAGACATCGAGCCGGGCCGCGCCGCCGTCGTCATCGGTCGCCACGGCCTCGGCGGCGACCCCTCTGCGCTCGAGAGCCTGCAGCATGTTGTGCACGACCACGCTCGGGCCGCCGCGCAAGCGGCTCAGCGAGGAGATGACGTGCAGCACGCGCAGCGAGGACATCGGGCGGCCTATGTGCTCGGATGGAGCACGGACGCGTGGTCGAACCGGGGGTCGGAAGCCACCGCGTGGCTCGAGAGAGGCCCGAGCGTTACCGGCGCCGGATTCGTCCGGTAGGAGAACATGGCGAGGCTCAGCAGCAGCCAGTCGAACATCCCGATTCCTCCCGGCGACATGAACACACACTCTCCGGCGTTGATCGCCAGGCAGGCGACGAACATCGCGCGCCATCTGAGGTCGGTGTTGCGCCAGGCGCGGCGCGTGAGCAAGGCAATGACCAGAGTGAGCAGCCCGCCGCCGAGCGCGCCGCCCTCCTGGAGGATCGCCGTCGGCAGAAAGCCTTTCTCGATGGGTGCGGAGATCGGGATGCCGTCGAAGTATGTCACCCCGGCGGGGAACTGGCCGTCGGGATAAACACCGAAGCCGTTGCCCAGCAGCGGCTTTTGCAGGAAGTCGTCCCACTCGCCCACGGCGCCGCCGCCGCGCGAGGCGTAGAAGGCCTGGTCCAGGCTCTGCGCCTTTCCCGCGGAGCCCTTGTAGGCGTAGTCGGTGAAGATCTTCGACACCTGACCGGTCGTCGCCGCCAGTACCGCGAGCACGCCGCACGCCAGCGTGGTGACCACGATCGGTTTGCCCAGCCGGGCCTGGCCGTGGCGGCGGCGGCCGGCCACCCGGATCAACATCACGATCATGACGCCTGCTCCGGCGCCGAAGCCGGCCGTGCGTGCCTTGGAGAGAACGATGAGGGCGCCGATCAACAGTGCGATCCACAGCTCGAGGCGACTCGCGCGCTGTCGCATCAGCAGCACTCCCGTGACCGCCCAGGCTGCAAAGGGAGCCATGAAGATGCCGAGCGCCTGCGGCTGGTTGAGCAGCCCCTGAAGGCCGCCGTCGCCGCCCAGTGCAATTCCCGGCCGCAGCAGCGTCAGACCCGACAGTCCGATCACCGTGAGGCCGAGTGTGATCAGCCACCGGTGAAGTTTCGCGAGCTGTGTCGGCCTGACATGGTTGTAGGCGATCAGCACCGTCGTGACGCCGCAGAAGAGCTCCGCTACCTTCATCAGCGAGATGAGCACCGCCGGACTGTCCTGGATCGAGGAAAAAGCCTCCGCGATCGCGAACAGCCACACCGGCCACACCAGACGCAGGTCCGAACCGCGCATGGTCGGTACCAGCCGGACGATTGCCGCGAGGAGAACCAACCGCAGGAGCACGCCTTCCAAGGGCGCAGGCTTGATGATGAGCGGATTGCCGTATGCGACGAGCGTTGCCACCATGAGCGCCTGGATCGCCTGCACCGGGCCGATGAGGGCTGCGGCGATGCAGCCCCCCAGAACGACCGTCCCGACCGCGGGTGAGGCGGCCAGAGCCGCGACTCCGATCGTGAAGGCCACGGCCAGGCGCCAGGAGACGAGCTCCGCGGGCCGACGCGTTGCGAGCCTGGCCGCCGCCATGTCAGGTCGCCTTCACCGGATAGAGAGAGGCGATGGTGGTCGGGGCGCGCCGCAGCGCGCGCCGCAGCAGCAGCGCCGCGAGCTCCACCGGCTCGCGCCAGCGGCGCAGCCGGATCGCCAGCGCGCGCGGCGAGAAATTGCGCGCCAGCGGGAAGGTGTCGAGCTCGTACAGGTCGAGGAAGGTGAGCCAGCGGGTGGCGGCCGCGAGAGCCGCAGGTGCCGGCAGCCTGATCCGCAGGCGCTTCGAGGCGCTCCACACCGAGAACATCCTGTTGCGGGTGCAGTCGCGCAGCACCGCGGCATGTACCTCGAAGACCACCTCGCCGGCGGGCGGCGCCGGCAGCTCCTGCACGGCCGGCAGTGCCGGGTCGAGGCGCCAGAAGCGCTTGCCGCAGGCGTCCCGCACCTCGAACACGAGAGGTGACAGGGCACGGCGGCGGATGAGGCGCGGGATGACCGTCATCATCCGCTCGAAGTAAGCGCGGAAAGAATCGAAATCGGCGCTGACACGATCCTCCTGCGCATAGCTGGCCGCGAGCTTCTCGCCATGTCGGGCCAGCAGGGAGTCGATGTAAGCCCCGCGTGCGGCGAAGTCGAACGCCTGGATCCGAAAGCCTTCCCGGTCGCTCCAGCTGCTGCCGGGAGGCATCACGATACATTCCGTGCGGCTGCCGACGCTCGCGGCGACTTCCCGATGGTGCCCGCGCACCTCCTCCGGTGTCGTGGCCGTTCCGTTGAAGGCGATGGTTTCCCGGTGCAGGAAACAGTGGTTGCTGGCGAAGGGAATCGCGTAGCGCGCGCCCACGTGCAGCGCGCACCGGACGAACTGGTCGGCCGAGTCGCTCTGCGCGAGCATCTCGCGCGGCAGCTGCTCGTAATTCTCCACGCAGAATGGGATCGGACCAGCGCTCGAATGGCTGCGCAGCAGAAAGTCGATTCGCGGGAAGTCACCGAGAATCTGCTTGAGCGGCAGGCCGAAGAATTTCGCGTCGTTGCAGTTGAACAGCGTCACGCCGCCGCCGGCGAGCACCGCGGCGCTGTCGACGCCGAGCCCGAATTGATAGGAGCGCAGCGTGAAATCCGCTGCCAGCGCGGCTGCGCCGCCGTGCGGGATCTCCACGACATCCTCGAAGCCGAGGTAACGGAGGTCGTCGACCATTCTGCGCGTCGGCACCTGCGGCACCAGCACGCGCGTCTTCGGGCCGAACAGCCGCCGCAGCGATGGACCGTGGAAGTGGTCCCAGTGCAGGTGAGTGAGGTACACGAAGTCGGCGCGCAGGTCGGCAATCAGCTCGGGATCCGGCTCGGGGAAATTCCACCAGCTGCGCCAGTAGCACGACCCCACCAGCCACGGGTCGCAGACCACACGCACGCCTGCGTGCTCGACCAACAAGCCAGCATGACTCAGGATGGTGAACTTCATTGGACACTCGCCGTCTCTTCGGGACGGTGCGTCAGGGTTGATCCGCTCGCTCGCAGTGTACTCCCAAACCGAGCCTGCAGAAGAAGCCGGAAGGCAGCGCTCTGCAGATGTAACGGAGTCAAAACACAACGGACATCGAGTTGTCACAGTTGCGTAATGAGTACGAATTTCCGCGGCGCGATGATGCGGGCAGATACGCAGAAGAAATGCCGATGGCGGCGTCGGAGGGATTTCGATCATGCCCATTGGCAGCAGTTCCGCCGCCAAGCGCCTGGCTCAATCGTCCATTCGTGCCTGTTCGCAGCTGTTCGCGCTGCCGGCTACCGAAGTGCTGCTCGCGGGAGCCGCCGCCTACATGAACGCAATCTGCGGACTGGGGTGGTCTCCAAGCCTGGAATTGGAAGCCAGGAACGCTGCGGCCTGGATTGCGCGCGGTCGTGAATACGCGGTGATCGACGCCGGAGCAAACATCGGCAGCTGGACATCGCTCTTCCAGAAGCATGCGGCGGATCGCAAGGGCACGATCTATGCGCTGGAGCCGCAGCCCGCCGCGGCCGCCAGGATTCGCGCGTTGAACCTGAAAGGCTGCGAGGTTCTCGAATTGGCGCTGGGCGAGCACCCGGGCAGGGCCACTTTCTACAGCAGCGGACCGCTCGACACCTTGGGCTCGCTCTTCGACCGGCGCGATACCTACGGCCGCGGGCGCACCTGCGACAGCTTCGAAGTCGCGGTGGTCCGCATCGACGATTTCGTGCAGATGCGCGGCATCGAGCGGATCGATTTCCTGAAAATGGACCTGGAGGGTGCCGAGCACCAGGCCCTGAAAGGTGCGACGGAGTGCCTCAGGAGCCGCAGGATTCGCGCCTTGTCATTCGAATTCGGGACCTCCAACGTGAATGCGCGGGTCTTCTTCCGGGAAATCTACGAGCTGCTCGCCGGCAGCGGCTTCGCCCTCTTCCGCGTGACACCCGCGGGGCGGCTCATACCGATCGGCGCCTACACAGAAGACTACGAGTGCTTCGCCCGCACGACGACCTATTTCGCCCGGCTCGAGGCCTGAGCCGTCTCATTCGCGCCCGACCGACGCTGCGCCGGCTGCTCGGCAACGGCGTCTGGCGCGTAGGCGACAACGTCTTCCGCATGGGCTTCGGGCTTCTGGTGAGCGTCTACGTTGCCCGCTACCTGCATCCGACCGGCTTCGGGCTCATCAGTTTCGCGTCCGCCATGGCCACCCTGGTCACCGCGATCGCGCAATTCGGCATGCAGACGGTGGTCGTACGGGACCTGATCCGCCGCCCCCAGGACCGGGCAGCCATCCTGGGCAGTGCTCTGGTGCTTCGCCTGGTCTCCGGCGCGGTTTCGATATTGCTCGCGCTGGGGGCCACCGCGCTGTTGCGGCCCGGTGACCATCGGGCGGTTGTCGTCGTCCTCATCGTCGCCGCCGTCGCGCTGCCGCGAGCATGGGACGTCGTCGACTACGACTATCAGGCGCGCATCCAGGCAGGGCCCGTGGTGATCGCCCGCAACGCGGGCTTCGTGGCGTTTGCGGCTCTGAGAGTGTTGCTGGTGCTGGTGCATGCGCCGCTCGAAGCCTTCGCTTTCGCGATCACCGCAGAGCAGGTGCTCGCCTCGATACTCTTGATTCGCCGCTGGCGCGTGGACGGCCTGACCGTGGGATTGCTGTCGGCCAACCGCCGGGAGCTGCGCGAGCTGGTGGTGACGACCTGGCCGCTGGTGATCGCCGGGCTTTCCATGGTCGTGTACATGCGCATCGACCAGATCATGCTCGCCAGCATGATGGGCGATGCCGGCGTGGGCCTGTTCTCGGCCGCCATCAAGATTTCCGAAGCGCTCTACTTCATTCCGGCGGCCGCGACCGCCACCGTGGCGCCGGCGATGACTGCCGTCCATCGGCGCTCGCGCGCGGAGTACGAGCGGCAGATGCTGCGGGTGATGCGCATTCTGGTGCGGCTCGGGCTCGCGGTCGCCGTGATCTTCTCCGGCTTTTCGCACTTCATCATCGTGAAGCTGTATGGGCCGGCTTACGCGCCCGCGGCGGTCGTGCTGTCCATCCACGCGTGGATCTACGTGCTGGTGACCCTCAACTACTGTGGCAACCAGTGGCTCCTCGACCAGGGTTATTTCCACTGCAACATGTATCAAACGCTGGGCGGCGCGGCGGTGAACATCGCGCTGAACCTGGCCCTGATCCCCAGGCTGGGCATCGTCGGCGCCGCGATTGCGAGCTTCGCCGGACAGTTCGCGTCGGTGATGCTGATGATGGCCGTGATCCCCAAGACCAGGCCTCTTTTCAGGCTTCAGCTCGCCTCGTTCGCTCCGGTGGAGGCGAAATGGCTCTTCACCCGACTCAGCAGGTAGTCGGGCCTTCCCCGCGCCAGGTATTCGGCGCAACGCGTGATGCGGTAGAACATCCGCAGCAGCCGACCGCTCAGGTCGTACTTCCACGAGGTACCCCGCTGCGCCGCGATCCAGCGATGCTCCTGGGGCACCGGGCTGTCGGGCGAGCCGGTCTTCTGGCCCCGGTAGATGCGGAAGCAGCCGAGCGGGCGATCGGTCCGAAAGAATGCCTGCGCCCCGGCCGTGCTGATCATCCGCAGCATCAGGTCGTAATCCATCGTGTAGTGGAGCTGCGGGTCGAACTCCCCGAGCCGCTCGTGCAGTGAGCGGCGCCAGAACATCGCCTGCGCGTTGCAGAAGAAGCCCTCGGTGACCAGCCGCCCGCGGGACGGCGCGAGCGCCGGAAAGCGATCGACGACCCGGTCCGTCAGATCGAGCGTGAGCCAGTCGCCGTAGACGACGTCGAACTGCGGATACGCCGCGAAAATGTGCGCGGCGTGATGCATCGCGCCCGGCAGGTAGAGGTCGTCGCTGTTGAGCCAGCCGACGATATCGCCGGTCACGTACGCGAAACCCTTGTTGAGGGCATCACTCTGGCCCGCGTCCGGCTCGCTGCGCCAGACGGCGATGTGCCGCGAATACCTCGCAAGGATTTCACGCGTGCCGTCGTCGGAGCCGCCGTCCATCACGACGAGCTCGGTTGCCTCGTATTCCTGATTGAGCACCGAGTTGAGACTCCGCTCGATGAAGCGGGCGTGCCTGAAGGATGGCATGACGATGGAGAACCGCAGACCGGAGGCGCTGCGCCGGGTCGCAGGCATGGGTGCCCGAGTGAACTCTCTGATCGTGTCAGTCGTAAACATCGCTAATTCCCGCGAGCGGCCCGCGAGCGGCCCGCAAAGGGCCTGCCGAGCATCAGGCCCGCGCGGCGCAGGAGCGCTCTGGAGGTGTGATGGCGCGCCAATTCCGAGTACTGCCAGATACGCCGCACCGGGCCCGGAAGGAAGGCGAAATTCGCGAGGTCTTGCCGATGCTCCCCGGCAATGCCGCCGCGGACGAACTCGGCTACACGCCGCCGCCAGGCCTCTTTGGCTCCGCTCCACCATTGCAACAACTGGATCTGGTGCCTGTCGAGGTCGTCCGGCGTTTGCAACCGCCGACAGACGAAACGACGCGCCTCCCTCCAGCTGGCGAATGTGGGGATCGGATGATCGCCCAGGAGATTGCGGTAATAGTCCATCGTGGGCCGGCGCTCCAGCAGCGGGATGCACCCTGCCTCGAGGGCTTCGTAGGCGCGCCAGGTCTCGAGCATGACGTTGCCCATGGGGCAGGGCACGAATTTCGACTGCATCAGTACGTCGTGGAATTCATGCCGCGGTATCCGCTTGCCCTGAGGCAGGACGTAGGCCGGCGCGAGACCGTCGAAGGCGGACAGCATCTCGAAGCGGCTCGCCACACGATTTCCGCAGAAGGACCAGGTATAACGCCGGGACGTCTGCGGCACGATCGGTCGCGGCGCCGGCGCGATCCGGGGAAGCCCGAGCGGGAATTGCAGTATGCCCGGCTTTTCGAGGCTTCTCGAAAAATGGTTCTTCAGGACGAAGTCGAAGCGCGAGTAGTAGCGATAATCCTGGCCGTACCACTCGTCCGACAGGTGAATCAGGCCGACGCCCACGGCCGAGCGGGTGCGGGCGCCGAGGCCCTGAAGGCGGTGTGGAACCTCGGCGAGCGGGATCACGTTGCTGCTGACCACGTAGATCGTCTGGTCCGTCAGCGGAATCGGATATCTCTCCGGTACGACGTGCTCGATCCGAAAATCCGCGAGCAGATACTCGAGCCACTCCCGCTCGGCCACGTTGTCCATCCAGACCACGCGCAGCAATGGCTTTTCGTCGTTTGGGCTCACGCCAGCATCTCAGCAGCGGACTGTGACATCACCGTGACAGGGCCGCTCGCCCGGCCGGAGAAACTCGCCGCGGCGCATCGATCAGCCGGAACAGGCGCCCGCGGATGCGTGCCCGCAGCGGCCGCTCGTAGAATCTGCATACGAACAGGGAAATCGCAATCGATACGAGGGCAGCGAGCACGTAGAACTGCACTTCCGAGAGAACCGGCGCCTGCCGTCCGAATTGGATGAAGTCGCGAAAGACGAAGCGCTGTTCGGCCAGCATCAGCGAAAGCCCGATGCTGAATTGAAGGATGTACAGCGAATAACTGGCTTCTCCGAGAGCGACCATCGCCGGCGTGGACAGCAGCCTTGCCGGCCATCCGTTCAGGGCCAGCCCGTACAGGAGAAGGCCGAAAGCCGGCAGGAATGCCGAGTTGTGGACGAACAGGGCGGGCATCCGATAGGCGACCGGGGATAGCGCGCAGATCAGCAGTATCCCGGCGATCGACAGTACCGTTCCCGCAGGGGACCGCACCCGCTGCGCGAAGTGATAACCCAGCGCCACGCCGGAAATGAAGGTCGGCAGATGGAATATCGGGTTGACGGTGACGAACAGGTCCCGCTCCAACGACGGGGCCAGCAGCAACGGATCGATGAGCGACAGGACGGAGGACAGCAGCCAACATGCGAGGCATAGCGACAGCTTCTGCCAATTCGGCAGAGACCGAATCGTGAAGGCGATCAGCGGAAAAATGAGATAGAAGGCCAGCTCCACCGAAAGGGTCCATCCCGGGCCGTTCCAGGCAAGCGCGAATCGTGGGTAAAACCAGCTTTGCAGCAAAAGAGCGGCCGGAACGAACGCGGCCGCCGCCTTTTCCGCAGCCAGATGGAACGGCTCGGCCGAGAATCGATGGACGAGAATGAACGGTGCGAACCAGATGAGCGCCAACAAGTAGGCCGGATAGATTCGGGCCAGCCGGCTGCTCCAGAATCTCAGCGTCGAATCCCTGGACGGCGTCCAATCGTCGTTGGCGTAAGCCAATACGAAGCCCGACAACATGAAGAAGAATGCTACGCCGGCCGCCCCGGAACCGATCATGGACTGCACGAACGGCGGTATGGAGTACCCCCACGCCCACGGCCGAAAATAGTGGATGTTGAATATCGCAAAAGCGGCCAGAAAGCGCGCGCCGGTCAACGCGTCGAGTTGCCGCCCATTCATGGCACTACACTACCCGGCCGCCACGCCGCTTGTCCAATCGCGGCATGTTTGTAACGTAACTTTCACATTATTGAAAAGCTATCGCGTGACGCTTGGATACATGAGTACAGGCCACCGCTCGATCACTCTGTTCCTCACGGCGACGATAGATCCCGGCGCGACGCTCTTCGTCGAGAGACGCGACCCGCAGACGCGGCTGAACGACTACCTGTCCGCGCTCGAGGCGTGGCTGTCCTGCGCGGCCACTCGACGAGTGGTGTTTTGCGAGAACTCGGGTTTCGATCTGTCCCCGCTCGTCCGTCTGGCGGAGCGGCATCGCGACTGCACGGTGGAATTCATCTCCTTTCACGGCAATGATGCCGGTGCGGTGCGCGGCAAAGGTTATTCGGAGCTCAGGCTGATCGAGCACGCGATGCATGCATCGACCCTTCTCGGCGGCAGCGAGGTCGTCTTCAAGTGCACCGGCCGGCTCACGGTCCGTAACGCGGTTCCACTCTTCAACGCGATCGCCGCGGCCAATTTCGACATCATGTGCCCGCTGGCTCGGGGACTCTCCGTGGCGGACAGCCGGATCTTTGCGGCAACACCTGCCTGCATCCGCGAGCACCTGCTCACCAGAATCGAGATGATCGACGACAGGCGTCGGGTGAACGTCGAGCACGCGCTCGCCTGCGCGGCGGCGAGCGCGGTCGCCAGCAGGATGATGTGGCGCCCGTTTCCCATGTTTCCCCATGTCGTGGGAATTTCCGGCTCGACGGGCAAGTCGGGTACTGAACGACCCCTGAAAAGAGCCGTCAGAGAGGTCTATCACCGGCTGAGCAGAATGGTGTACGAGCGCTGAGGTGACTGCACTGGCCCCTGGCGAGATCGGCTCCGTTGACGCTCGAGACACGTCGTGCGCTAGCGACGATTTACGCCGTCACAAGGCTGTCATATGCGGCTCCTATCCTGCGGATTCTCCAACCAGGAAATCCCCAAGTTGAGGTGTCGCATGTCGATCACGTCGATCTCGCGGACGGTAGCGCTTGCTGCCGCAACCTGCATTGCTACGGTGGCGCTCGCGCAGGGCGCCGGTGACTCCAACGGGAACGGAGGCGGCCAGGATCTTCACGGCCGCCACGTGCTGCTCATCAGCATCGACGGCATGCATGCCGTGGACTTCGAGAACTGCGCGAGCGCGGGCACCTGTCCCAACCTTGCCGCGCTCGGGCGGACGGGAGTGACCTATACGAGCGCCTCGACCTCGAAGCCTTCGGATTCCTTCCCCGGCCTCATGTCCATCGTCACCGGCGCCTCGCCGAAGCTCATGGGCATCTACTACGACGTGGCGTATGACCGCGTGCTCGCGCCGCCAGCCGTGGACACCGGCAACGGCCTGTTGCACGGCAACTGTGTCGCGGGTCAGCCCAACGGGACCCGCACGGAGTACGAGGAGGGCGACGAGTACAACCAGACGTTCCTCAACGGGGTCAATGGCGGCACCGCCACCTATGGCCGCTACGACGGCACTATCCAGGCGATCGATCCGCAAAAGCTGGTGCGCGATCCTTATCAGAACTGCGCGCCCGTCTATCCCTGGAACTTCGTGCGCGCAAACACGATCTTCGGGGTGATACACGCCGCCGGCGGTTATACCGCCTGGTCGGACAAGCATCCGGTCTATGCCGCCGTATCCGGCCCGACCGGGACGAGCGTACCGAGCAACCTGAACGACTTCTATGGTCCGGAGATCAACTCCAACGTGATCAACCTGCCGGGAGTGAAGACCGCCGGGGGAGTCGATTGCTCGACCATTCCCAACAATGACGGCAGCGACTACACCACCGACTTCGACGACATCAAGTGTTACGACCAGCTCAAGGTGAACGCCGTGCTCCACTGGATCGACGGCCAGAATCACCTGGGCACTGCCAGCGCCCCGGTGCCGAATATCTTCGGCATGAACTTCCAGGCGGTCAGTGTCGGCCAGAAGCTGATCGAGACCATCAATGGACAGACCGTCAAGGGCGGCTATCTCGACGCAACGGCGACCCCGAGCGATGAGCTCAAGGGCGAGATCGAGTTCGTGGACGGCGCCATCGGCCAGTTCGTTCAGGCCCTCAAGAGCCGCCACCTCTACGGCTCGACGACGATCATCATCACGGCCAAGCACGGCCAGTCGCCGATCGATCCGAACCGGTTCTTGCCGATCCCGGGGCACTCCGGCGCCAACGGTACGCCGCCCTCGAGCGTGCTCGGCCCGGACTACCTGCCGGACTCGGAGCTCAACCAGATCGGTCCGACCGAGGATGACGTCTCGCTGCTGTGGCTGAAGCCAGGTGCGAGCGCGACGGATGCGGTGGGCCTGCTCGAGAGCAATGCCACTGCGATCGGTCTCGGACAGATCATCTACGGGCCGCAGCTTGCAATGATGTTCAACAAGCCCGGGCTTCCCGCGGATGGCGGCGACCCCCGGACGCCCGACATCATCGTAGCTCCCAACGTTGGGGTCGTGTACACCGGGAGCCTGGCCAAACAGTCGGAGCATGGTGGCTTCGCGCTCGACGATACGAATGTCATGCTGCTGGTGTCGAGCCCGTCCATGGACGCGCGCACGGTGACGAGCCCGGTGGCGACGGCGCAGGTCGCTCCGACCATCCTGGCGACGCTCGGTCTGGATCCGCGCAGCCTCGATGGCGTCCGCAAGGAGGGTACGCCGGTACTGCCCGATCTCGGCCTCGACCACTGAGGCCGCAAACTCCCGGGTTGCGGGAGAGCGCAAGGCGGCCCCGACGGCGGGGCCGCCTCGCCTTTGCGATCACACTCGTGCGGCGCCGCAGCCGACGACTTGTCACAGAACGTTCACCGTCCTGAAAACTGCAGCCGGATAATAGTCAAAACGAGTCATAAGCGCCGTCACGACTGCGCGTCGTCCTGGGTCTTCATATGTTTGCCATTCCCGCTCCGACCGGAGGAGCCGTTCACATCCCGGAGTTCGCGCGCGAGGATCGCGAGTACTTCACCGCGCTCGATGCCGCGGCGAAGGAGTATCTCGCCGAAGAGGGCTATGTAGTGGTGCGCAAGCTGCTCGATCCCACGGTCTGCGCCGCGATCCGCGAGGCTTTCGAGCTCGAAGTCAAGACCTACAACGGATTCCTCTATCGTCAGACGACGGCGCGCGCGGAGCGCAACCGCTTCAACGCGCTCGGCCACGTGATGAATCCGCTCCTGAACCTGCAGGACCTCGATCCGGAGCGCTTCCCGCGGCTGCGGCGGCGGAGCCTCGAGGCGTTCACCGCACCCGCGGTCACCGCTGCCCTGCGCCAGCAATTCGGCGAAGATCCGAAGCTGGTGCAGACCATGTACTTCGAGGGCAATTCCGCCACCTGGGCGCACCAGGACACCTATTATCTGGACAGCGAGCACATCGGGTCGATGATTGCGGCCTGGTTTGCCCTCGAAGACATCCACCCGGGCGCCGGCCGGTTCTTCGTCTACCCGCGCAGCCACCTCATCGACGTGCGCAAGAACGGCGGCGACTTCGACATCGCGTTCCACCACGAGCGCTACAAGGCTCTGATCGTCGAGATCATCGAGCGCAACGGCCTGGAATTGCGCGCACCGGCATTGGAGGCGGGAGACGTCCTCCTCTGGTCGGCGAAGACCGTCCACGGCTCGCTCGGCACCTTGCAGACCGAGCGGACCCGGCAGTCCCTGACGGCGCATTACATCCCGAAGTCGCACAAGTTCCTGCAGCTGCAAAGCCGCTTCAAGCCGCTGCGACTCCACGAGCACGACGGCATCCAGGTGCACTGCCCGAAGAGCCAGGCACTGCTGCGCAATCGCATGACGCTGCTCATCGAATCGTACCTGCCGGGACCCTTCTACTTCGCCAAGCGCCTTGCGGTGAAAGCCGCGACTCGCTGAGGGACCCCGAGAACCCGCTTCATGCGGGCGTCCGTCGCCAATCCGGCCGCAGTCATGGAATTGTCACGTTCACGCCATAAGGTGGCGGCTCACGCGGGCCGCAATAAGCACAAAACCCTGTGAGCACCCCGTCCTCATCCGCAGGCGCGCCGATCGAGGCGACCGAGCTCGACATTGCCGCCAATCGGGCGGCGCGCAAATATTCGCGGCGCGAGCAGGCGCTGCGCGTCGCCTGGAGTTTCGGCCGTTGGCTGATTCATCTCAGCCCGCATCCGTGTCATGCCTGGCGGCGGCGCGTGCTGCGGCTCTTCGGCGCCAAAGTCGGCGCGCAGGCGCGGATCGCCGCCTCGGCGCACGTCTTCATGCCCTGGAATCTGGAGATCGGGGAGTGGGCGGCCATTGGTCCCGGCGTGTTCGTCTACAGCTTGGGGAAGGTACGGATCGGGCGCCGCGCTACCATCTCCTACCGCGGTCACGTCTGCGCCGGCAGCCACGACTTCACCGACCCGACGATGCCGCTGATCAAACCCCCGGTCACCATCTGCGATGACGCGTGGGTGGGGACGGAGGCGTTCATCGGCCCCGGCGTGACGATCGGCACGGGCGCCATGGTCGGTGCCCGCGCGGTGGTGGTCAAGGATGTCGAGCCCCGCACGATCGTCGCAGGCCATCCGGCGCGAGTCATCGGCGAGCGTCCGGCGATGCGGCGCAGAGACCTGCGCTGACGCCCGCAGCATGTCGATCTCGGTGCTCATCCTGACGCTCGATGAAGAGGTGAATCTCGGCAGTTGCCTCGATTCCGTGGCCGCCTGGAGCGACGATGTGGTTGTCCTCGACTCCTTGAGCCGCGATGGCACGCCGGAGATCGCGCGCGCCCGCGGCGCGAGGCTCATCCAACGCCGATTCGACAACTATGCGGGCCAGCGGAACTTCGGGCTGCGGGAGATCCCGTACCGACACCCCTGGGTGCTGATGCTCGATGCGGACGAGCGCGTACCGGCGGATCTGCAGGAGGAGATGCTGCGCGCCGTGCGCGCCGCGCCCGAGGCGACCGCGATGTTCCGCATGCGCCGCAAGGACTATCTCTTCGGGCGCTGGATTCGCCGCAGCAGCGGCTATCCGACCTGGTTCGGACGGCTGGTCCGCATCGGCCGCGCCTGGGTCGAACGCCCCTACAACGAGGAGTTCCATGCCGAGGGGGAGGTCGTCAATCTCGCCGGACATCTCGACCACTACCCCTTCAACAAGGGGTTCGCGGCCTGGATCACCAAGCACGACCGCTACTCCACCATGGAGGCGGCGCTGCGCACCGACAATCCGGAATATGACATGGTCTGGCGCGATCTCTTTGCGGCCGATCCCATGCGCCGCCGTCAGGCTCAGAAGGCCTGGCTCTACAGCATGCCGGCGCGGCCGCTGGTGGTCTTCGCGGGACTCTACTTCATCAAGGGCGGAATGCTCGAGGGCCGCGCCGGCTTGACCTTCAGCTTGCTGCGGGCCTGCTACGAGTACTTCATCGACTGCAAGGCGCTCGAGCTGCGGCGGCGGGCGGCCGGATTGCCGGTGTAGGTGCCGCCATGTCGCTGCTGCTAACCTCGCTCATCGCTCTCTCCATCACGACCGCATGCATGCCCGGGCTGCGGCAGTGGGCGCTGCGGGTCGGACTGACCGACCGACCCGGCGTCCGCAAGGTGCACTCCGCGCCCGTACCGCGCGTCGGCGGCATCGCGATGGCCGCGGGCATCCTCATCACCGCCCTGATGGCCGTGCCGCTCAATAGCGGGATGCTGGGCTTTCTCGGCGGCCTGTTGGTATTGCTCGTCTTCGGTCTCTGGGACGACTGTTGTGACCTCGATTACCGGCTGAAGTTCTTCGGGCAGTTTCTCGCGGTCGCGCTGGTCATCGCGGTCGGCCACGTGCGCATCGCGGAGCTCACCCTGGACCATCCGGTGGAGCTGCCGCAGGCGGTCTCGTCCCTGCTGACCTTCGGCTTCCTGGTGGGCGTGACGAACGCCATGAACCTCGCGGACGGCCTGGATGGGCTCGCCGGGGGCCTGGCGCTGCTTTGTCTCTGTGCGATCGCCGTCTTCGCCGCGATCTGCGGTAACCATGCGGTCATGGCGCTGGCGCTGATAGAGTCCGGCGCCATCCTCGGCTTTCTGCGCTTCAACACCCATCCGGCGCAGGTGTTCATGGGCGATGGCGGCAGCCAGGTGCTAGGGCTCTCGATCGGCGCGCTGTCGATCCTGGCGACCCAGGGCGACCGCTCCGCGCTGAGCGCCGCGCTGCCTCTCCTTTTGCTCGGGCTGCCGATCCTGGACACCGTGGCGGTGATGTTGCGGCGCGCGCTCTCCGGGCGGTCGCCCTTCGCCGGCGACCGCAGTCATGTGCACCACCGCCTGCTTGATCTCGGGTTCGCGCACCATGAGGCTGTGGCATTGATCTACTGCGTGCAGCTCGGGCTGTTCCTGCTCGCGTACTTTCTGCGCTTCGAGTCCGACCTGTCGATTCTGGCCGTGTACGGCCTCTTCTCGGCCGCGGTGTTGGGAGCCATGCGGCTCGCCATCCGACGGCGGTGGCACGTCCACCCGGGCAACGCGCTCCCGATCGCGAGCGCGCTCATGGCCAGGTTGCGGCAGCCCGCCTCGGCGCGGCTCATCTCCCGCGCCGCCGCCTGGCTCATGGGCTGCGGCTTCGTCGCCTACGCCGCGATGGTGATCCTGGCGCGACGGCATGTCGCTGGCGACATCGGCATCCTCAGCGCCTCGCTTCTCCTCGTCGTCGTGGCATTGAGTTACTTCGGATTCCTCAGCTCCCTGACGTGGCTCGAGCGACTTGCAGCGTACGTCGGCGTCATCACGCTCGTATATCTCGACCAGACGGCGGTCGCAAAGACGCCGCTGCTGACATCCTTCGCCTGGGGCGCCATTATGCTCACCGCCGCGGGCGCCCTGGTGCGGGTGTTCCTGTCGGAGACTCGCCGTTTCGAGGTGACCGCGCTCGATGTCCTGGTCGCCTTCGTCGCGGTGGTCGTGCCCAACCTGCCGGGATTCGTTTCTTTGCCGCCGGACTTGCCGGGAGGGATCCTGAAAGCCGTCGTGCTCCTCTACGTGGTCGAGATGACCGAGGGTGCCGGAACGCGCAGATTGGTTCCGCGGACGCTGCTGGCAATGCTGCTTGCCGCAGTGACGCTCCGTGGTCTGATGCCCCTGGTGCCGTAGGCTCCGTGTCACGCGGGTGTCATTTGCCGGGCATACAGTCGTTCCCCCTCCCGCTGGGGCCCTCCCGCTGGGAATAGACAACTAACTTTGAGCCTGGCGAATGTCTTGCGGTTATGGCTTGCGGCTGCGAATGCCGGTAGGACTGGTCGTCGCTGCGCTCGCCCTGGGTGGGTGCGGCAGCGCGCAGGGCCGGTACCAGGATTATCTCGGGCGGGGAGAGCAGTTCCTCGCGCAAGGTAATCTGCCCGCCGCCGGCGTCGAGCTGCGCAACGCCCTGCAGATCGAGCCGAAATCCGCCGCGGCGATGTACGACCTCGGCCGGGTCCTGGAGGAACAAGGAGACTTTCGGCGCGCCGCCGGGCTCTTTCAAGCGGCAATCGATACGCAGCCGCAGGATACGAAGGCGCGGGTCGACCTCGGCACGATCTACGTGATCGCCGGCGCTTCGCGTCAGGCTCTCGCGATCGTCTCGCCGGCGCTGGTCCGGCGTCCGGATGATCCCGACCTCCTCACGGTTCGCGCGGCGGCCGAGCGCGGGCTGAAGGAGCAGGGGCTCGCGATGGCGGACGCCGAGCGCGCAGTGCGGCTGGCTCCAACCAACGAGAGCGCCGTCGCCCTGCTGGCGATGCTCGAGAAGCAGGACGGGCATCTCGATCAGGCGCTCGCGCTGGCGAGTCAGGCGGTCGGGCGGTCCCCCGGCTCCGTCAACCTGCGCAAGCTCCTCGCAAGCCTCTATGTCGCATCCGGCCAGGTTGCGCCGGCGGAGGCGCAGATGGCGGCACTCATTGCGCTGCGTCCCGGCGATCTGCCGCTGCGCCTCGGGCTCGCGAATCTCTATCTGAAAGCGGGAGATCCGACGGCGGCGCAGCGCGCGCTGGAAGCGGCGGTGAAGGCGTTTCCCGATGACGATGACGCCAAACTGGCGTTGGCGGACTTCGTGGCGGCCAGCCGCTCGAGCGACGAGGGTCGGCAGATTCTCGTCGGGTTCCTGACAGCGAGGCCTGACGACGACACGCTGCGCTTCGGGCTCGCGACTCTGGAGGAGCGCGCCGGATCGCCGGCCGAGGCGGTCGCGACCTATCAGCAGATCGTCCGCCGCGAAAGATCCGGGGCGAAAGCTCTCGGGGCCCGTGAGCGGATTGCGGCCATCGAGGCCTCCCAAGGCCAATATCCGCTCGCGCTGCAGACCGTCAAGGAGATTCTCGCGGTGAGCCCGACCGACGACAATGCGCTCGTCGTGCGCGCCGATATCGCGCTCCGCCAACACGATCCGGCTACCGCCATCCAGGATCTGCGCGCCGTGCTGCGGGACGAGCCGGACTCACTGCCGCTGGAGCGGCTGCTGACGCGGGCATACGCGGCGAAGGGCGACATGGCGCTCGCCGAGGCGACCCTGCGCTCGGCGATGAGCGCGCACACGACCGACGTTCCCACGCGCCTGGATCTCGCGGGTCTCCTGGAGAAGACGCAACGTCCCGACCAGGCAGCCGCCCTCCTGCAGGCGACTGCGCGCCAGGTGCCGAACGATCCCCGGCCTCTCGTCGCGCTCGCCCGGCTGGATGCGGGACGAGGGGATGCCCCGGATGCGCTCGCGGCATATGACGAAGCATCGCAGCTCGCTCCGTCGCAGCCGCAACTGGCCGTGGAGGTCGCCGCTTTCGAGGAGAAGGAGGGTCGCGTCGGTGAGGCGATCGGGCATTACCAGGCGCTCTACGAGTCCGCTTCCGCTCCGCCCGCGGCGCGGGAGCTTGCAGCCAACAATCTCGCGATGCTGCTCGTGACCTATCGCAAAGATCGCGCAAGTCTGGAGCGGGCTCGCCGGCTTACGTCCGGTTTTGCGACGTCGCAGATCGCTTCACTGCTCGATACCTACGGCTGGGTGCGCTACCGATGCGCGCATTACAGCGCCGCGCTGCCGGCGTTGCAGCGCGCTGTGGCACAAGCGCCGCAATCGAACATCATCCGCTTCCATCTCGGCATGACCGAGCTCTCCCTCGGCGAGCGCGCGCGCGCCCGCGACGACCTGGAAGCAGCGCTCGCAGGCTCGGCGAGCTTCACAGGCGCGGACGAGGCCCGCTCGACGCTGGCGAGTCTCAAGCTGCCGCGCCGCTCAGGCTGAGATCAACACAGGGGAGAAGACATGAGACGACACTCAAGGGCGCTCTCGCTGTGCGCCATTCAAGGCCTTCTTACGGCGATCCTCGGGCTCGCCTCCGGCTCCAACGTGCTGGCGCAGACCGCGCTGGTGGCGACGACCCACACCGTCGTGGGCCAGGGCCAGCCGCCCGCCGTGGAGCACGATTTCATGGTCACGAATGCGGGCAGCTATTCGGTCACGCTGACCGACCTCGGGAGCAAGCTGACGAGCCCCCTCACTCCAGCGCCGCTTGCGTCGGTTTCCATGTTGGTCACGCAGGGGGCCAGCATCGTCGGGACACCGGTAACCGCGCCCGGTACTCCCATTACATTCAATGCCATGGCGAACACCACGTACACAATCCATGTCACGGGTCTGCCGGGCACACAGCCGGAGTCCGGGCCGATCGAGGAAGACGTCACCGACTCGAGCGGTAACAAAGTCTTCAGCTCGATCGACAGCCTGGCGACGGCGTCGCAGCAGCCGAGCACCGTGGGGATCGTCGCGACCAACCTCAGCGTGCAAACCGGCGGCTCGTACACCGTAGCGCTCACCGACCTGGCATTCCCCGCTCCTCTTACGGCCGCGGCCCTGCTCCTGGCCGACAACACCACGCAGACCAGCGTCGTCCTGCAGAATCCGCCGAGCAACTCGTTCCAGGATGCCGTGACACTGAATGCCGGCGATGCGTATCAGATCATCGCTTATGGCGTGGAGGGCTCCGGTCAGGTGGGTGGCCTTTTCAGCGTCGAGGTGACTCCGGCAAGCGGCGCGGCCGTTTACAGAGCGGTGGTGCCGATCGGTGTCATGAAGCTGCTGCAGACCTCCGCGTCAGGTCAGGCGCAGAGCTCCTTCAAGCTGGGCACGAGTCAGGCGACCCTCTCGCTCACCGATCTTTCATTCCCGACCGTCCCGCTGACCTCGGCGGGAGCAGTGGTCGTGGACGCTACCACGGGGCAGACCGTGCCGCCGCCCGGGTCCTCGCCTGCCGCCGGCGTCAAGGGCACCGGGGCGCAGAACTTCACGCCTCCGAGCGCCTCGGACAGCTATGAAGTGTATGCCTATGCCGTCCCGGACTCGACGGCGAACGAGGGCAGCTACGCGGTGGCCGTGCAGCAGGGCACGGCTTTCCCGTTTGTCGAAGCTCAGGCGGTGAGCTCGACCGGCGGCACCATGCAGGCCTTCAGCTTCGATACCAGCGCGCCCGTCGCCGGCTCCTATGTCTTCACGCTGACCGATTTCAAATTTCCCGCCAGCCTGACGGCGGCCGCATTCGCGGCCGTGCAGGACGGACAGCTCGTCAAGAGTATCAATGCGGCGGGTAATTTCACCGCATCCCTCTCGCAGGGACCCGTAACGCTTCTTGCTTTCGGCGCAGAGGGCTCGTCGGGAGGGCTCCTGGGATTGGATCTCACTCCCGCAACCGGGGGCGTGCCGGTGTTCGATGTCACCGAAGGTATCGGTACCGGCTTCAGCTCGACGACCTTCACCGCTCAGAGCGCGGAGTCGGTGCAGGCGAACGTGGCGGATCTCAAGTTTCCAACGGCACTCGCGAATCTCAATCTCGCGGTGACCAGCGGCACGGGCCTGGTCGGCAATATCACCTCCGCGGGCAGCTCGGGGAATTTCACCTTCCAGACCTCCGCCAATACGACCTACGACGTCAACGTCCTCGCGCAGCCGGCTTCCACGGGCAGCACGCAACAGGAAGCCGCGGGAACGTACGCGATGAGCGTCGAGCCGGCGCCGACCGTAACGTTGACCCCCAGCAGTACGAGTGTGACGTCCGGTGGCACTATCACTCTGACCTGGAGCTCCGAGAACGCCACGACCTGCACGGCGTCAGCGAGTCCGACCAATTCCGCGTGGGCCGGCAGCGAGAGTACGAGCGGCGGTCCAGTGACGACATCGCCAATCACGGCTGCTACGACTTTCACTCTGGCCTGCACGGGCAGCGGCGGAACCGCAAGCGGCACCGCGACGGTCGGTGTCAGCGCCCCATCGGGCAGCGGCAAGGGTGGCGGCGGCGGCGCGTTCGATTTCGAGACCCTGCTGGCGTTGGCGGCACTGGGCGCGCTGCGCTGGCGGGCTTCCCGATCGGCTCGCTGACGCAGCAGCCGCGATGCAGAGCCGCGAGCTCTCGGCCGAGGATCCTGGGACGCGACGGCTCCTCCTGGTACCCCGCGATACGCCTCTTCCGACAGCCACGCCCGGGAGATTGGCCTGCGGTGTTCGAGAGCGTGCGCGCCGCGCTGGTATAGGCTCCATCTACTGATTGAGTGCGCTTTGCAGCTTCGCGAGCTCGATCTGATCGACGGTGATATCGAGCCTCGCCGCGACCTGTTGCAGGTAGGCTTGCTCGAGCTCCTGGGCGCGCTGCGCGCGCAGCGCGGCGACGACTTTGGCGTGCACCGTCGCCAGCGGCGGAATGGCGATGCGCCGCCGCTCGACGAGCTTGAGGAAGTGCACTCCCGCCGAGGTCTTGATCGGTCCCACGGTTTCCCCGGGCGTCATCGACTCGACGGCGGCGCGGATGTCGGGCATCAGTTTGGCTCCCGGCAGAAATCCCAGGTCGCCGCCTTTCGAGGCGCTGTCGGTATCCTCGGAGTCCTGGCGGGCTATCTGCTCGAAGCTGCCCGTCGCTATGAGCTTTTGCACATCCACCGCCTTGCGAAGTGCGTTCGCGAGTGTTTGCGGATCGCCGCCGTCGGGAGCGGCTATGAAGATCTGCTCGAGGTGGTACTCGTAGGGCGCATTCTTCTGCAGCAGGTCGTACGCCGACTGCACCTGCGACTCGCTCGGGAAGCCGGCCGGAACGGCGGACCTGCGGAGGAGCCAGAGCCGCGTGAGCGCTTCGTCGTGAACACGCTGCAGAGCGCTGGCCGTGGACGGGTCGGTGGCGAAGGTCGCCGCTTGCGCGTCCTTGAGAAGCGAGCGCTGCAGGATATCCTGCCGGACTAGCTGCTCGAGAGAGCCCGGTTTGGCGAGTACGGCTTGGCGCGTCCCGTCGGGAAGGCTTGTTACGAGCGTACGTACATCGCTCACGTCGATCTGGATCGATCCTCCGCGTGCGACTACCAAGTCGGCGTCTGCAGCTTTGGACGCCGGTGTCGCGGAGCAGAAGACTACCGCTGTGACCGTGAGCATCCAGGCGGCTACGCGTGGCGAATTCATGCATTTCATGGTTGTGGGTTTCCGTCGGACCCGGCTGGGTCGGGGCAAGGGGCGACATGCTATACGACCCGGTCGCAGCTGCGAAGTGTCACAGTTCGGTCACAAAACGCGATTAGGATGCTCTTTCGCTCGAGCCGCGGCCTTGCGTGTCACGCATCCCGACACTAGAAGTGACCACACCGGCCGACGCCGTCGCGCGCCTATATTAGAAACGCTGCCCTCCGACAGGTTCGACCCATGCTCACGGTTCGCGTCGTCGCCCTCTCCGTCCTGATCCTAGGTACGACGCTGCTCACCGGCTGCACTGGCGCGGAGGCACGCCGCCAGAGTTACATCGAGCGCGGCCAGGCGTACTTCGCCCAGGGCGACTACGCCCGAGCGAGTATCGAATTTCGCAACGCCATGCAAGTCTCACCCAAGGACCCGCAGGCGCGCCTCCTGGCTGGGGAAACTGCTGAGCGCCTGCAGCGCTATCGCGACGCGGCAGGTCTCTTTCAATCGGTCGTGGAATCGAACCCAGACAACGTGCAGGCGCGTGTCGATCTCGGGCAGATCTTCGACTTCGGCGGCGTGCCCCAGCGCGCCCTGAAGCTGATCCAGCCGGCGCTGGCCAAGCACCCGAATGACGCCGGCCTGTTGACCGTGAGAGGATTGGCGCGGTCGCAGTTGAAAGACTATGCCGGCGCGCTCGCCGACGCAAAGCGCGCCGTGCAAGCGGACCCGACGTACGAGCAGGCGGTGGGCCTCCTCGCGGGGCTCTACAGGCAACAGGGCGAGAACGCCGAGGCCGCCTCGCTCGTGAGCGCGACTTTGCAGAAGCTGCCGCACTCCACCGAGCTTCGTGAGGTGTTGGCCAGCATCTATCAGCAGAGTGGTGATGATGTCAGAGCCGAAGCGCAGCTCGATCAGCTGATCGCCGCCAAGCCGGCAAACCTTCAATATCGCGCCCAGCTGGCCCAGCTCTACGCGCATGAGGGTCGGCTCGACCCGGCGGAAGACGCGCTCCGCGCGGCCGTGAAGGCGGCACCGCAAAGTGATGAGGCGAAGCTCGCCTTGGCCGATTTCATAGCCACCCATCGCTCCCCTGCAACGGCGGAAGCGGCGCTCCAGTCCTTCATCGGCGCCGATCCCGACAATTCGCGCCTGCGCTTGGCGCTCGGCGACCTGTTCGAGCGCAATGGGGCCGCACAAGAGGCGTTGCAGACCTATGAAGAGGTCGTGCGGCGCGACGGCGATGATGTACCGGACGCGCTCATCGCGCGAGATCGCGTAGCCGCAATCGACGTGTCGCAGGGGCGAAATGACGACGCGGCTGACGAGGTGGCGAAGGTACTGAGCAAGGACCCGGGTAACGACGCGGCGCTCATGATCCGCGGCAACCTCGAGCTCACCGCTGGCCACCCGACGGCCGCCGTGACCGATTTCCGCGCAGTCTTGCGTGACGAGCCTGGCCTCGTCGCGGTGCATGATCTGCTCGCTCACGCGCTGCTCGCCAGCGGCGACACTGCGCTCGCGGAAGATCAGCTCCAGACCTCGATCCAGATCGCGCCGGATGATGCCGAAACGCGGCTGGAGCTCGCGCAAACCTATACCCAAGCGCACGACCTGGATCGTGCAGTGACCGTGCTCGAGCAGAGTGTGCAGCAGCTGCCGACCGATGGGCCGCTGCGCGAGGCTCTGGTGAAAGCATACATCGCGAAGGGAGACTTCCGTTCAGCCACCACGGAGGCCGACAGCATCACCGCTGCGTTGCCTCATTCCGGAGCCGGCCCTTATCTCGAGGGGCTGATTGCGCTGGCGCAGAAGCATTACGCCCCGGCGGAGTCGGATTTCGCGGACGCGCTCGTGAGACAGCCGAGGGCGATGGCGCCGCTCCTCGACCTGACACGTCTCGAGCTCAGCCGCCACGAAGACGCCAAAGCCCTCGCGCGACTGCAGAGCATGGTGCAGACCGATCCGCAGAACGGACTGGCCCTGGAGCAGCTGGGTGAGCTCGACCTGTCGCGAAAGTCCTATCCGCAGGCGATCGAAATGCTGTCGCGCGCGGTGGAAGCAGCGCCTTCCCTTTGGCTCGCCTATCGCAATCTCGCGGTGGCGAAGGCCGCGAGCGGCGACACGGCGGGTGCTATTGCCACCTATCAGGCCGGCATCAAGGCGGCGCCGGACCAGCCTGAGCTGGTCGCGGAGCTCGCCTCGTATTACGTGCGTCAGAACCAGCCGGACGATGCGATCTCGCTGTATGAGGTACTCAACCGCCGCGAGCCGCAGTCGGCTGATGTCGCCAGCAACCTGGCCCTGCTTCTCGCGACCTACAAGACCGACCGCCAGAGTCTGGATCGCGCGCGCCAGCTCAGCGCTCAATTCGCCGCATCCAAGGTTGGCGCCTTGCTCGACACCAATGGATGGGTGCTCCTCAAATCCGGAGACCTGCAGCATGCCCTTCCGGAGCTGCAGCGCGCGGCGGCGCAAGACCCAACCTCCGGCCTCATTCGCTACCACATCGCGGTCGCGGAGCTTCAGGCCGGCGAGCGCGCGCAGGCGCAGGCGAACCTCAGAGCCGCGCTCTCAGGCTCACCCGCATTTCCCGGAATGGCGGACGCGCGTCTGAAGCTCGCCAGCCTGAAGAGCGGCACCGGCTGACGGCCTGCCGCGAACCCGCCGCGGCCGTCTACCTGAACTGGCGTAGCGCTCCCACTTCCGAGACTCCTCGCACGCATCCTGGCGTTCGGCCGGCAGCGTCATCCGCGGCCATGGCGCGAGCCATTGTCATACATCCGTCACTCACCCCGCAGACGAGTGGCACGCGGCATCTCCTGCCGATTGGCTCAGATTTCAAGCTTCTTTAACGTAATCGTAACGGAACGCCGCGATGCTTGCGCCCTGTCACGTGCGCACGTCACAGATGTAAGCGGGCGAGCGTGACGTGAACCCGGTTTTCCATTCAGGGGAGTGGATGCGCGGTCCGTCCGGAAGGGTGGTCGTGACATAACTCTAACCGCAGAAATTTCGCAGAGGAGCTCTCGCTTTATGAAGCTTTCCATCAAACCGGTCGCCCTCGCGGTGACCATGGCGCTCGGCGCGGCGATCGCGCAGGCGCAGACGCTGCCGAGCATCAGCACTGGCACGGCATACGACAGCGGTGCCAACGACGGTCTCTACCTCGCAATCTGGGACGACGGCAGTAAACATACGGATATGATCTCTCTCACCTCGCTCTACAGCGATGTCGCCTACGGGCCCACGAACACTGGCACCAGTATCCTGACCACGCCGACCGTTGGGTCGAACGGTTGGGCGGCGGTCAGCAACTTCGACGGCCACAGCTCGGTCGATCAGCTGAATCTCGGTAGCGTGTCGAATTTTTCGTCGGTTTTTCCCACGGTCAGCTCGACGACGAACTACGCAATAGTCGCCGCGAATACCACAAGCCTCGGCGTGGTGTCTTCCGGCGCTCTGGGAACGGTGAACCCGGCGGCCCTGGCCAACCAGGCAGGTTCGATCCACGGTGACTCCGCGTCCTGGTACGGCGCGCAGCCGTCCGGTCCCGCGGCCGACACCGCGGGCACGGCCGCCTTCAATGTGGTCACCGGCGCGTGCTCGGCCACACTCTGCGACGGCACGGAGAACGATACGGGATACAATTTCGCGGTCAACGTGGGAACCGCCGCGGGCTTCTACAACTGGGCGAAAACCTCGAGCCGCAACCCGACGGTAACCAACACGTACTCGTACAACGGGCAGCAGGGGTTCTTTTTCCTGTCCGATACCGGCCAGCTGACCTGGAATCTGGTCGCGCCCTCCTCGGTGCCGCTGCCGCCGGCCGTATGGCTCTTCGCCTCGGGCCTCCTCGGCCTGGTCGCGATCGGCCGCCGCCGCCAGACGGGCTTCGGGGCCGCTGCCTGAGGCACTGAACGACATCTTCAACTTGGAGCTTTGATAATGAGCAATTCACTCGTACGATGCGCCGTCGCCACCGCCATTGCGGCGGCAGCGGCCACCGCGGCCAATGCGACACCTATCACGAGCTACACGGCCAATCAGAACGCCGGCCTCAACGTCAACGTGTACATCAGCGGCTCGACTGCTGTCGACAACACGATCGCGTCCGAGCTGACCGCATCCCTCAACATCTGCGCCCCCGGCACCCTCACCGCATACACGGACGCCAATAAGGTCCTGGACACCAGCGGCAATCCGATCGGCGGAGCGAAGGAGTACATCTACTATTGCCAGGCGGGCACGTCCTCCGGCGTCTCGACTACCAAGTTCCTGGCCGTGTTCAAGGAGTCCACCGCGGGGTCGATCCACGGTGCCCAGCCGCTGATCCAGGTGGCGAAGGGGCAGGCTTCGGCCCTCACCTACCTCAATCCGCAGGGTCCGGAAGTCCAGGCGGGCACGTGCGGCAACGCGGGTAGCGGTGGTACGGACGCGGGCTGCACTGCGGGCGACTTCCTACAGAACGTGGTACCGACCGGCGGGGTGGCCGACGTGGAGGCGAACCTGCTTCGCACGGTGCCGGGCGGTGGAACGCTCTCGGGCTCCGACATCAACACATATCTCTCAGGCGCTCCGGGCCTCGACGTGATATGGGGCGTCGCCGTCACCAAGAATCTCTTCTACGCCCTCCAGCAAGCGGAAGGTCTCGGTCAGGGCGGCACCGCGGTTGCCGCCTGCTCGACCTCCAATAACGACAGCCCGGCCTGCGTGCCCTCGCTCAGCAAGGAGCAGATAGCATCGCTTCTCCTCGGGGCAAACAACAACAACGGCAATCTGCTGACCTGGAACCAGATCATCGGCCTCAACAACACGGCGGGTGGCGACAACAACGTCTACGTCTGCCGCCGCGACGTCGGGTCCGGCACGGAGGCTTCCTTCGAGGCCTACTTCCTCGGGGCCCGCTGCAGCAGCTCGGATGAGTCAATGGCGACCCAGGACGGCCAGTTCGTCATCGAATCTGCGAGTGGCGGCAATGTGCTTACCTGCCTGCAGGCCTTCGATGCGGGCGGCGTCAAAATCACGCCGTACAATCAGGATTTCGGCACCTCATATCCGGCTTTCACGCCCGCCGGCAATCAGTGGGCGATCGGACTCACCAGCACGGAGCTCAAGTCCACGGATCTTTCGGGTCATGGCGATGCCTTCCGGCTGGTCGCGATCGACGGTGTGCTGCCGACGCTCGCCAACGTCGTGAACGGCTACTATCCCTACTTCTCGACGGACGCGTGGTACACGGTCAAGGCCGGCCAGAACCAGCCCTCGGGCGACCCGCTGGCCGCGTTCAAGGCTATCCAGGGCGACATCGGCCATCCGATCCCGACGAAGGCGGCGGACGCCAACTACACGGGTAGGCCGTGGGGCAGCGGCGGCGATCTCTCGCCGGCGAGCCTCTTCGCGACCAGCGCTGGCGCTGGCTATACCGGGAACCCGCCGTACAACACTGCGGCGGTGGAGGCCAATCCGATCAACCTCTGGACCAAAGCCTCTTCAAACGGTGCGGTGAACAACTGCGACACGCCGGTGCTGTACGGAAACATCAATGGAGGTCTGAGCCAGAACACCGCGCCGGAGGGTGTGCTGATCGGCTCGAAGAACGTCAACCAGTAAGGAGCCTCGCGCAAGACTATAATCGAGACAAGCCGCGGATGCGCCTCTGCGGCGCATCCGCGGCGGGATCGAGACTCGAGCGGGCCATCGGGTTCGATGGCTCGCTTCTTTTTGTTTGTCGCGCGAGTGATATGAGAAGAATAGATCTGGCGATACGCCGGCGGCCTGGGAGGTCGAAGCAGCTCGCCCTGGCGCTCGCTGGTTGCGCACTGCTGCTTGGATCTGGTGGCGCTCATGCAGGGACGACGCCTGCCTCGCAGGGCGCGGCCAATGGATTCGACATCTGGGAATTCCTGGTTATTGGCAACCACGTGCTGCCGCAGACGAAGATCGAGGCAGTCGTGTACCCCTTTCTTGGTCCGAACCGGGACCTCGACACCGTGAATCAGGCCGCCGCCGCGCTGGAGGAGGCCTATAAACATGCCGGGTACGGCGCCGTGTTCGTGGACGTACCGCCCCAAGAGGTGGCCAACGGAGTCGTGCGTCTGCGCGTAACGGAAGGGAAAGTCGAGAGCGTGCACGTGCATGGTGCGCGCTACTTCTCCGACCGAGCAATCCGCGCGGCGCTGCCCGCTTTGAGTACGGGCCAAACCCCGCTCCTCACTGCGCTGCAGGCACAGCTTTCCAAGCTCAATTCGCAGACGGCGGACCGCACCGTCACTCCGGTGCTGAAGGCAGGCTCGAGGCCTGGCACCGTGGACGTCGACCTCGATGTCAAAGACAAGGTGCCTCTGCATGCCTCGATCGCGTATGACAATCGTCATACGGCGGACACGACCCCGAACCGTTTGACCGTATCGGTTTCGTACAATAACCTCTGGCAACGTCTCGACAGCCTCTCTTTTCTGTATCAGACGGCGCCGGCGAACAGGAAGAATGCTACCGTGGAGTCGGCCACTTACCTCGCCCATGTCCCGGACGTCACCGGTCTTGCGGCCTTCTCCTATACTCACACCAGCAGTGACGTGCTCGCGCTCGGCACGCTGGGCGTGCTCGGGAATGGGGATATCTACGGGTTGCACTGGCTGCAGCCGCTCCCGTCGACGACAGTTCTGACACAAAGCCTCGACGCCGGCGCCGACTACAAGTCGGTGCGCACGGAGGTCTTCCCAGACGCCGCTTCCGGTACTGGCTCCAGCACTTCTTCGGCGAGCAGCACTCCCGTCACAGCGCCGGTCAACTACGTCAACTGGTCGGCGACGTACTCGAGCGCCTGGCATCTGCCGACCCGCACCGTTACCACCAGCCTGGGGGTGAATTTCGGAGTCAGCGGCATCGTCAACAAGAGCGATGTTTTCAACAATGCGCGCTATAACGCCTCGCCTGACTATCTCTACCTGCGATTGTCCGGCGGAGTCATCCAGCGTCTCCCGGCGGGCTTCGCTGTGCTCGGGCGCGTCTCGGGCCAGTGGGCCGACAGTCCGCTCGTGAACAACGAGCAGTTCTCACTCGGCGGCGAGGACACCGTGCGCGGATATCTTGAGGCCGAGACTCTCGGTGACTCCGGAATGGCCGGCGCCCTGGAGCTTCACAGCCCCGACTTCGGGCGCTTCATGAAGCCTGTGCTGACGCAGCTGTATGTCTTCGGCTTCGTGGATGGGGGAGTTGCGACGCTGCTCAATCCTCTGCCCGGCCAGGCATATCACACGAGCCTGTGGAGCACCGGCGTGGGGCTAGCCCTCGCCGGGCCGGCGGGCCTCGATGGCTCGCTCGATTACGCCATTCCGCAGGAGAGCGGCATCCGCACGCACAAGCACCATGAGCGAATCGATTTCTCGATTCACTTTGGCTTCTGACCGAGCACCTGATAATGACTCCTCCGGTAAAGTCATCGAAGATTGCGGCGGCCGTAAGGGTTGCGCTGCTCTCGACCTCGCCGCTCCTGGCGGCCCATGCCGCCACGCTGCCGATCCCTTGCACCAGCGGTGCGTGCGGGCCCGGAGTCTCCAGCTTTGTAACGTACGGGGCGGCGAGCGTGGCGCAGGCGGGCTCGAAGCTCACGATCAATCAGACGAGCGCCGATGCGATTCTCAACTGGCAGAGCTTCAACATCTCCGCCGACGGCATCGTGCAGTTCGTGCAGCCGAGCGCGAGCTCGGTCGCGCTGAACGAGATCTTCGACTCCAATCCGACGCAGATCTTCGGCGCGCTCGATGCCAACGGCAGGGTGTTCCTGATCAATCAGAACGGCATCATCTTCGGTCAGGGGGCACAGGTGAACGTCGGGGGTCTCGTAGCCTCGACGCTCAACCTCTCGCCGCTCGCCGCCACGACGAGCGGAAATAACACGGGGTACCATGGCCTGGCGCTACCCGGACAGTCGGACATGCCGGCCTTCGAGGCTGCTACCGACGCCAACGGAAGCATCCTGAGCAAGGACATCACAGTACAGCAGAGTGCGACGATCCAGGCCGCCGATGGCGGCGAGATCTACATGTTCGCCTCTCACGTGACCAATCTGGGCACGATCCACACGCCCGACGGCCAGACGATCCTCGCGGCAGGCAGCTCCGTATATCTCGCCCAGAGCAATAGCTCGGACCTCCGCGGAGTGCTGGTCGAGGTCGAGGGCAGCGGCATGGTGACCAACGGGCTCGCCTCGAATGCGAACGCGGGCTCGCCCCAGCAGCTCGTCGGTCAGGTGATTGCCGAGCACGGCAACATCAGCCTTGCTGCGCTCGCCGTCAATCAGTATGGCCGGGTAAGCGCCAACACCAGTGTGAATGAGAACGGCTCGATCTATCTCGAGGCGCAGAACGGCCAGATCAGCGCCAACGTTCTCTCCCCGGGGGTCGGCGGCACTCTGGTGCTTGGCCAGAACAGTGATACGGAGGTCAGCCTCGACACTTCCGACTCGACACAGACTGTCGACAGCGTGGCGCAGCCGAAATCGACGATTCAGCTCTCCGGCGCAACGATCCAGATGCTGCAGGGCAGCGTGGCGCGCGCGACATCTGGAGTAATCGACGTCACCACCGCAGAGAACCTGGGCGTAACGGCATCCTCGGTAACTTCGGACGGCAGCCGCTTCTATATGGCCCCGGACGCGGTGCTCGATGTCTCCGGAGCAAGCATCACGCTGCCCGTGAGCGACAACCTGATGTCGGCGCAGCTCGAAGCCACCGAGCTCGAGAACAGTCCATTACAGCGCAACGGACCGCTGCATGGCCGGACCGTCAACGTCGACATCCGCACGCATGGTACCAATGCCGACGGCACGACCTGGTGGGGCACGCCGGTCGCGAACCTGACGGGAGAGATTCAGGCGATCACCCGCAATGTCGTTGAGCGCAATCTCACCGGCGGCACGGTTAACATCCGGTCCCAGGGCGATGTCATCCTGGCTCCGGGATCGAGCATCAACGTCTCGGGCGGTTACATCCAGTACACCGGCGGCTACATCGACACCTCGCAGTTGCTGACGCTGTGGGGGCAGACCGTACCGATCGGTTCCGCGAATCCCGACATCCCGTATGCCGGTGTCGTCAACAGCAGCACCACGACAGATGCGAAGTGGGGGGTGAAACAGACCTACCAGGCGACCCCCAGCTACTATTCCCCGGGCTACGTAGAGGGGAAGGACGCGGGTGCCCTCGACCTGTCGGCGACCGCGTTCATCATGGATGGCACGGTGAACGCGAGCACCCCGGCGGGTGTGTACCAGACCCAGCCTACCACGGCACCCAATTCCTCCACCTGGGTGCCGGGGAGCCTCTACCGTCCTTATGATGAAGTGCCGAACGGTGCGACGCTGCAGATCGGCACACCCGGCGGCGCTGCGGCGGACCTTCTCGTCAACAACGTCACGCTGAGCGCCGGCGAGGTGCTGCCAGGACTGCAGAATGCGGATGGCAGCGCGTTCGACCCGCTCACCGATCCACTGCCCCAGAGCCTCACGACCTCCTCGCTGCAGCCGGCCCTCGTCAACGAGTTCGATCACGTCTCGATCTACACCAACGGCAATCTGGTGCTCCCGCCCGGCACCGACCTGTCGCTCTCGGCCGGCGGCAGCTTCAGCGCGCAGGCGGCCAGTATCGACATCGAGGGCGGCATCGACGTTCCGTCGGGAACGATCAGCCTGACGGCGGAGCCGACCTTTGCGGACGGCACGAATCCGGAGACCTCGCTGACGCTCGGAGCCGCTGCTTCCCTCACTGCGACGGGGCAGTGGATCAACGACAGCCCGGCGCTCTATCCAAACGGAAATTCAGCGCCCCTTTACATCAAGGGCGGGAGCATCTCGCTCACCGCCGCGGACCCCGGGCTTACGTTCACTAGCGCCGTCATGCAGCTCGACCCAGGCAGTCTCATCGACGTCTCGGGCGGCGCGCAACTCGCGAGCTCGAACAAGCTCAATGCGGGCGGCGGCGGATCGATCACCATCAACGCGGGCACCGCGCCAGTCTCGGGGCTGGCGATCTCGAGTCCTCTTCCGCCGCCGCAGGTAGTCCTCGGCGCAACTCTGCGCGGGTACGGCCTGTACGAGGGAGGGAGTCTGTCCATCAGTGTTCCCGGTATCTGCATCGCGGCCAGTGACTGCAGCGGCGGGACTCACTCCGTGCTCTGGCTCACCCCCGGATTCTTCGGCTCGGGCGGCTTCAGCAGCTACGCGCTCACCGGGGACCAGGGCGGCCTGGATATCACCCCCGGCACAGTACTCGATCTCACCCAGCAGAATCTGGCCCTGCCGGCGGGTTATACGAGGCTGCCGGATGCTGCCACGCTGATCGGTATGGCCGCACCGGTGCAGCTGCCGATGCAGGTGCGACAGCCTGTCAACTTGAGTCTTGCGCTGGAGTATCCCGACAACACCGATATCGGGGGCACAACCGTCACTGATGTCGTTCAGCTCACGAGCAACACCCCGACGCTCACCATACCTCAAGATACCGTCATCAGCACGGACCCGGGCGGCTCTCTATCCCTGAGCAGTAACACTCGACTGGACGTGGAGGGGGCGCTGCGTGCGCCGGGCGGCGCGATCTCGCTCACGCTGAACGGGCAGGAGCTGCAGTACGATCCGTCACAGGGGATCTGGCTCGGATCGAATGCGCTGCTCGATGCGAGCGGCGTCGCGAAGGTCTTTCCGAACAGCATCGGCAACCCGACTGGCATGGTGCTTCCAGGTGGCACCGTGAGCGTCGACGCGGGCATTGGCTATCTCGAGCTCCTTCCGGGCTCGCTTATCGACGTGAGCGGCGGCTCCGGCACGCTCGACCTCACACCCGTCGGCGGCGGCCTCACGCAGTCACAGCAGATCGCGTCCGCGGGTGGAGTCATCGACCTCTTCGCCGCCGACGGTGCCGTGATCGGCGGAACGCTCAAGGCGGCCGCCGGAGTGGCGGGCTCAGGCGCAAACCAGCCGGCGGGGGGTACGCTTTCGCTCACGGTGGATCCCCACCTGGCCAACTTGGCCGGCGCGCCCAAATCCGACGTCATCACGGTGTCTCCGACGCTTGCGCCGACGGTGATAGCTCCCGGGGCAGCGGTTCCCAGCGCTCTCTTCAACCAGGCTCTGCTGCCGGCGAGCGTCATTCAACAGGGGGGCTTCAGCGTAGTCGCCCTGAAGTCATACCTGGGGAACATCGACCTCTCCGGCGGCGCGACCCTTAGCGCAACCACGGAGGTTTCCCTCGACTCGCAGACCTACAGCGTCGATCCTGGTACCACGGGTACGGTCGAGGCACCGTACGTGGAGCTCGGCAGCACGTCGACTCCGTGGGCGGGTCCTCCCGCCGCCACGGGCGGCACTGGGGTGCTCGATGTCTCCGGGGGATTCATCGAGCTTTACGGCACTTCCTCCCTCCAGGGGATCGGTACGGCGAGCTTCAATTCCACCGGGGACCTACGAGTGCGGGGGCTTCTGGGCGATGTGACCGATGACCCGACGGGCATCATAACTGGGGCGCTCTACGCCTCCGGCACGATCGACCTCACAGCGCAGCAGATCTATCCGACCACCCTCACGCAGTTCACCATCTCCGCCGATCCCTCGAGCGTCACCAACCCACCGCAGCCCACGAGCGGCGCGATCGTGATCAAGGGCTCGCCCGGTAGAGCTCAGGACGTGCTCTCGGCTGCGGGCGCACTGACTTTGAGTGCCGCGTCCATCACCCAGGATGGGGTGCTGCGGGCACCTTTTGGGACCCTCACGCTCGATGCGATCTCGCTGACCCTGGGCGCCGGCAGCCTCACTTCGACGTCGGCGGACGGTCTCACGATTCCCTTCGGCACTACTCAGGGAGGCCTCGACTGGGTGTACCCGCTCGGAAGCAATCTCTTCACGGTCTATGGCACCGACGGAACAGCGGCACCGCCCGCGCAGAATGTTGCGCTGAACGGCACCAACATCGACGTGGCGAGCGGGGCTGTGATCGACATCTCGGGAGGCGGCGACCTCCAGGCTTACGAGTGGGTCCCGGGTCCTGGAGGCACGCAGGACGTGCTGGGAGGAACCCAGTCCTTCGCCATCGTGCCGAGCCTGAGAACCAACGTGGCGCCCTATGATCCGTCGATGTCCGCGGGCTCCCCCCTTCAGGCAGGGGAAGCGGTATATCTCGCCGGCGGCTCGGGCGTTCCCGCGGGGACCTATGTGCTCCTGCCTGCGCGCTATGCGCTGCTTCCCGGAGCCTACCTGGTCACCCCGATGTCCGGCACGGCCTACCAGGACATGCAGCCCGGTCAGACTCTCACGGGGAACGACGGCGGCACGATCGTCGCCGGTTACCAGACGACCATGGGGCTTTCCTACGCGAGCTCGCGCTGGAACGGCTTCGACGTGACGCCGCCCTCGATCTTCATGAACGAGGCGCAGTACACCGTGACGAGCGGCAATCAGTTCTTCTCCGCCCAGGAGACCGCTGCGAATGCGGCCGCGGCCAACACCGCGGTGAGCGCCATGCGCTTGCCGCAGGATGCGGGCGTGCTGGAGCTGATTGCCGGCAGCTCCCTCACCCTCGATGGCACGCTGCGCACCACTGCCCAAAGCGGCGCCCGCGGGGCAGAGGTCGACATCTCCAACCCGGACATCGTCGTGGCGGGCGATACGGGTGCAGCGAGCCAGCCCGGAGCGCTGGTGCTCACGGCCGCCAGCCTGAACCAGCTCGGTGCCCAGACCCTGCTGATTGGCGGGAGCGATGGTAACGGCACTATCACCACCACGGCACAGACCCTCACGGTTCTCGGAGGCGCCTCGCTCAGCGCGCCGCAGATTTTGCTCACGGCACAGAATCAGATTTCGATACAGAGCGGCGCTTCGCTTGCGCCAACGGGCTCCGCTCCCGCGACAGGGGCGAGCTATTCCCTGTCGGACCAGGGGGCTCAGTCCGACGGCGGCGCCTTTCTCAGTGTCAGTGCCGGGCCGCAAATCACCGTTACGCGCACGGGCCCCACGGATATCAACCAAGGTGTCCTGGATCTTGCCACCGGCTCCAGCCTGACCGCGGGCACGGGCTCCGTGTATCTCGACGCGACCGGCGGAATCAACACGAACGGGAGCATTGCCCTCTCGGGTGGCAATCTCGCCATCCAGGCCCCGCAGATCGCCCTCGGCAACGCACCCAGCGGCTACGGCGGAGCGGCGATCGGGCAGAATATCCTGGGGACCGGCGAGCTGGCCAACCTGACGCTCATCCTGAGCAATCCACCATCCTCCTCTGGGATAGAGGTCTACGGCGGGACGGACATCAGCGCGCAGAACATCACCATCGACGCACCCGGGCTCGCGAGTCAGCTCACGGACGGCCAGTCCGCTTCGCTCAGCGCGACGGATACGCTCACCCTGGGCAATTCGCAAGCTACGTCGATCAGCGGGACTGGACAGAATGTCGGCTCCTTCACCTTGAGCGCTTCGGATATCGACCTGGGCAATAGCACGGCAGCCGCAAGCGGCGCTCCCGCCCCGACATTCGGGATCGACGGATTCAGCTCGGTGGCGCTCGACGCGCAGAAGACAGTGACCGCCCAGAGCAACATCGGCTTCTCGACGGACAGCGCTCTCACGATCAGCGCATCGCGCATCACAACTGCCGCCGGCGTCAGCGCCTCCGTCACGGCTGCCGGTGCGCTCGCGATGCTATCGCCGTCGAGTCCCTCGACGCTGGCTGCGGCAACCGCCTTCGGAGGACGGCTCAACATCGCCGGCGCGACCGTTGAACTGGCGACGCAGCTCGCTCTACCATCAGGCAACGTCACACTCAGTGCGACCGGGTCCGGCGGAGACATCACCGTCGACTCGGGCGGCGCCATCAATGTCGCCGGCGTGGTGCAACAGTACGCCACACAAACTGTGGCGACCCCCGGGAGCTCGGTCGCCTTGAGCTCCCAATCCGGCACCATCGACCTTGCGAGCGGCAGCTCGGTGGATGTGAGCGCCGGTAGTGGGGGTGTGGGCGGCTCATTGTCGCTGTCGGCTCCCATGGGGTCGGTCCTCGCGCAGGGCGCGCTGGCGGGCACCGGGGCGCAGCAGGGTGGCTCCTTCAGCGTCGATGCACAGAGCTTCGACTTCGGCGCGCTCGGCGCCGAAGTCAACGCGGGCGGATTCACCGGCGCGCAGAGCTACCGCCTCCGCGGTGGCGCCGCCGGCGGTCCAACCGATCTCGTCCTCGCGAGCGGCCAAGCCATCACCGCGCACGACGTGCTGCTCGAGTCCGACAGCGGAAACGTGGACATCGAGGGGAACGTCGATGCCTCGGGTACGAGCGGCGGCCAAGTGACGCTCGCCACCGCCGGGACGCTCACCCTGAATGGGCTCATCGATGCCAGCGCGACCTCGCCGGGAGGCAACGGCGGCACCGTGGAGCTCGATCTGACGGGCCCGGGGGCACGGCTTGCGCTCGGGAGCAACTGGGGCGCTGGCGGCGGAATCGACGTGTCTGGCGGAGGGTCCAGCGAAACGGGGGCCGGTCCGGGCGCCGAGGCGATTCTGCCCGGCATCGGGGGGAGTGTTTTGCTGCGGGTTCCCGACGCGGCCGTCACCACGGTCGCAGCGGGACTTCAGGGCTTTGCGGGGACCGGAATCCGCGGCGCCTCCAGCGCAGTGCTCGAGGACTATCAGACGGTGAGCACCCAGGGCGATCTCTCGATCGACGCAACTGCGATCTCCGGCTACCAGGCGATGGCGCAGAGCATCATGAGCAGGAGCCCGGACTCGCCCGAAGTGGCAGCGGTCGACGCACTCAACGCGGGCGGCTGGGGTTTCACGCTGGAGCCTGGCATCGAGGTGGATGCGACCGGCAGCATCACCGTGAATGCTACCTGGGATCTGTCTTCCTGGCGCTCTTCCGAAGCGAACGGTATGAGCGACATACCCGGCATACTGACGCTGCGAGCGGGCGGGGGGGTGACCTTCAACGATTCGCTGTCGGATGGCTTCACCAGCTACAGCCAGGGGGCCTCGGCGGGGACTCTCATGAATCAGAATTCCTGGTCCTACCGGATCGTCGCCGGGGCTGACATGACCGCGGCCGATCCGCTCGCGGTGACCGCGACTCCGGCTGACGTCACGATCGGCAGCTCCAGCCCGGACGGCGTCCTGGTGAGGGCCGGCACGGGATTCATCGATGTTGCGGCTTCCGGGAACTTCATCCTGGGCAATGCGAGCTCGGTGCTCTACACGGCCGGAAGTGACGCCGGTCCCTCACTCACGATATCCAGTAGTAACGGACGCACTCATCACAATCTGCCGGATTATTCCCTCGGCGGCGGCACTATCAGCATTGATGCTGGGGGCGACATCGTCGGCGCCGCGGGGGCGAATCAATTCGTCAACGCTTGGTTGTGGCGTGGCGGATTACCTTCGTCCGGCGGAGAGCCGACTCTCGCCTGGAGCGTCAGCTTCGACAACTTCCAGCAGGGAGTGGCGGCGCTCGGCGGCGGGAACGTGACTGTGCGTGCCGGCGGCGATATCGCCGATTTCTCGGCATCCATTGCGAGCATGGGCATGCCGCAGGGCGGTTCACTCGATGTCGAGGGTGGCGGAGAGCTTACAGTGTCTGCGGGCGGCAATATCTCAGGCGGAAGTTATTATATCGGGTTGGGCAGAGCCACACTTTCCGCGGGCGGAAGCGTCGAGCCGAGCGCAAACACGAGCGTCGCGCCGCTCATCGGTCTCGGCGACGCGTCGGTGAGCATCACGGCTGATGGTGACATCACGGTGGCGGACATCGTCAGCCCGACGTTGCTCTCGCTCGGCGCATCCCAATCTGCCTTCAATCCCTACTACTTTTCCACCTATGGGAGCGCGTCTTCTGCGAGCCTGGTCTCTGTCGGTGGCAGCGTGAACTTGCCCGATGAGTTCAGCGCCATCGGCGCCCAGTACGGTGCGTCCTTCGTCGGCGGCCAGTTGGGCCCCACCGATACTGCGGACGCGACCGGTGACAGCTCTGCGGCCGAAGTCTTTCTGCCTCCGGTCCTCGGCATCGAGGCGCTGAGCGGTGACGCCAACATCAATCGGGACGTGACGCTCTTCCCCTCTTCCCGCGCCGATCTTCAGGTCCTCGCCGCCCAAGATATCACCATCGGCGTGACTTCTGGCGCGAGCACCGGGAGCGTGCAGGTCGTGGTGCCGGATGCGGACCCCGCCACGATGCCGACCGTCGCCACGCCGATCTTCGGCAGCGGCGCCAGCGGGGTTCTCGCGTCATTGGCGGAGATCGCGACACCCTTCAGCACCGGCTATTCCATTCAACACGGATCGAGCCCGCTCTACCAATCGGTGTCGGCCTTCGACCAGAACCCTGTGACGCTCGTCACCGCAACGGGCGACATTTCTGTCACCGATCTCCTGGGACAGTCCGGTGTATGGTCCGGTAAGCCGGTTATCGTCAGCGCTGGGCAGGACGTCGTCGATTTCAACCTCGTGGCACAAAACCTCACGCCGGGCGACGTTACGGCGGTGAGCGCCGGACGCGACGTCATCTATCCGCAGGGCCGCTCCACGGGCGGTGTGATCGAGGCCGACGACAACGGCCTCGTGGTCGCCGGGCCGGGCGAGCTGCAGGTGGCCGCCGGGCGCAACGTGGACCTCGGCACTTCCAACGGCATCACGACCATCGGCAGTCAACAGAACACGGCCCTGTCGTCCGGCGGGGCCGGCGTGAGCGTGGAAGCGGGAATCGGGTACGCGGCGCCTACGTACACCGATTTCATCCATCAGTATATTGCCGGCAGCACGCAGTTCGACCAGCAGCTCATCGCCTACGTGGAGCAGGTCACCGGGCAGAACGAACTCACGAGCAGCGAGGCCGAGCAGCTGTTTGACGCGCTGCCGGCCCAGGAGCAACGCGCCTTCGTTGAGCAGCTGTTCTTCTCGCTGCTCAAGACCTATGGTGAGGACGCCGCAAAATCGGGCAACAATGCCGAGTTCGCCGGCGCCTATGCCGCCATCCAGCAGCTCTTCCCGGGAGCCAATCCGGATCTTTCGAAGGGTGAGACCGATCCATACAGCGGCAGCATCTCTCTCTACTTTAGCCGCATCTCCACGGAGACCGGCGGCGATATCTCGCTGCTGGCTCCGGGCGGCGAGGTCAACGCCGGGCTCGCGCTCGCGCCCGTCAGCTACGGGCTCAACAAGAGCCCGCAGCAGCTGGGCATTGTAGTCGCGCAGACAGGCGACATGAATTCCTTCTCCTACAGCGACTTCCAGGTCAATGAGTCACGCGTCTTCTCCGCGGACGGCGGCAATATCCTAGTCTGGAGCACGGAGGGGAATATCGATGCGGGGCGCGGCTCGAAGACCTCGCTGTCGGCCGCGGCGCCGACCGCCAACTACGACATCAACGGCTTTCCCTCAATCACCTATTTCCCGCCGACGACCGGCAGCGGTATCCAGGCGCTCGCAGATACCCCGGGCGTGAGCCCCGGCTCCGTGGACCTCTTCGCGCCCCACGGCGTGGTGAACGCCAACGACGCGGGCATCGTTGCCGGCAATCTCACGATCGCTGCCACTGCCGTTCTCGGCGCGAACAACATCTCTGCCTCCGGCGTCGAGGTGGGTATGCCGGTCGCTGTGACGGGTCTCGGCACTCAGGCCCTCGCGGGCTCGACGTCTGCCGCGGGCGCGACCAACGCGGCGCAGTCGGGCCTCGCGCAGGCGAGTCAGCAGGCGGAGAAGGAAGCGCCGCAGGCGACGGCCGCGCTTCGCTGGCTCGATGTGTTCGTGCTCGGTTTCGGCGAGGAGACTTGTAGCGCGAACGACCTGGCGTGCCTGAAGCGCCAGAAGCAGCCGGCACATTGATGTCGGGGCGGCTGCGCTCAATACGACCGCCCGTGGGAGTGCCGAGCGGGACACAGACGACGAACTCCGCAGAGTGGCTGGCACAGCTCTATGCGCTCGGCGTTGCGCAGCAGAGGGAAGGAGCGACCGGGTCGGCGATAGAGACGTATCGCCGCTGCCTGTCGCTCAGCCCCAATTCCCCGGAGATCCACAACAATCTCGGCACTGCGCTCGATCAGGCGGGGCGGCTGACGGAGGCCGTGGAGTCCTTTCGCAGGGCGCTCGCGTTGGATCCCGCCTACGCGCGCCCGCTCGTCAACCTCGGCAGGGTCCTGCGCCTCCAGGGGAAGCCCGCCGAGGCTGCGGCCTGTCTCGAGCGCGCGCTCGCGCTGTCACCCGACAGTCCCGCGGCGCTCACCAATCTCGGCTTCGCGCTCGCGGATCTCGGGCGGCGGTCGGAGGCGATCCGGCCACTGCGCCGCGCGATTGCGCTCGAGCCGGGGCTCGCCGAGGCGCATCACGGCCTCGGCCGCGTTCTCCTCGATTCGGGCGATGTGGCGGGGGCGGTGGCGAGCCTCGAGCGCGCGGTGACACTGAAGCCGGCGCTCCTCGATGCGAGCCTGCTTCTTGCGAGCGCACTCCTGGTGTCGAAAAGGTTTCCGGATGCGCTCGCGGTCATCGATCGTGTCCTCAAGACTGCGCCCGATCATGCGGACGCCCTGGCTGCAGCGTTGAACTGCAGCCTCAAGATGTGCGATTGGGGCAGGGTCGAGAGTACCCTGAGGCGCATTCGGGCCCTCGACGGCGGCACGTCGCGCACTCAGCCCTTTCTGCTGCTCGCCGTCTCCGATGACCCTGAGGAGCAGCTTCGCGCCGCACGCCGTCGTGCCGAGACGGCTGCCGCCGGAGTGGTCGCGCCAGCGCGCATGTCTGCCAAGCCCAACGAGAGGATTCGCGTGGCGTACATCTCGGGCGACTTCCACGCGCACGCCACCTCGTTTCTGATAGCGGAGCTCCTCGAGTTGCACGACCGTGCGGCTTTCGAGGTCTTCGGCGTATCCTTCGGCCCCGACGATGAGAGCCCGCTGCGGCAACGGGTGCTCGGCGCCTTCGACGAGTGCCTGGAGGCGAGAGACAAATCGGATGCGGAGGCGGCGAGCTGGCTCGCGCAGCGCGGCATCGACGTCGCGGTGGACCTCAAGGGCTACACCGCCTTCGCCCGGCCCGGGATATTCGCCCATCGCCCCGCGCCCGTTCAGGTGAGCTATCTCGGCTACCCGGGAACCCTGGGGGCACCCTTCATCGACTACCTCATCGCCGATCCCTTCCTGATTCCCGAGGCGGAGCAACCCTCCTACACCGAGTCGATCGCGTATCTTCCGGACTCCTACCAGGTCAACGATCGACGGCGGCGAATCGGAGAGCACATACCCACCCGGGCCGAGGCGGCTCTGCCGGAGGAGGGTTTCGTCTTCTGCTCCTTCAATGTCAGCTGGAAGATCAGCTCGCCCGTCTTCGACGTGTGGATGCGACTGCTCGCGAGCGTTCCGGGGAGCGTCCTGTGGCTGCTCGAGGACAACGCCTGGGCAGCGCGGAATCTGCGCCGGGAGGCGGCCGCACGCGGCATCGCGCCCGAGCGGCTGATCTTCTGCGCGCGCGCCGACAACGCGAATCATCTCGCGCGGCATCGCCTCGCCGATCTCTTCCTGGACACGTTCCCCTGCAACGCTCACACGACGGCGAGCGATGCCCTGTGGACCGGGCTTCCCGTTGTGACGTGCGCCGGCCGCACGTTCGCCTCGCGGGTCGCGGGGAGCCTGCTGCGCGCGGCGGGGGTACCCGAGCTGATCACGGCGTCGCTCGAGGAGTATGAAGCGCTAGCCCTGGCGCTGGCGCGCGACCCGCAGCAACTCGCGTCACTTCGAGAGAGGCTCACGCGAGATCGGGAGGCGCTGCCGCTGTTCGATACCCCCACCTTCTGCCGGCACCTCGAAGCGGCCTACCGTCACATGTCGCTGCGCCACCAGGAGGGAAGGGCGCCCGCGACGTTCGCCGTGGATCGACTCACGGGCGCGACTCCACGATGACGGAAATGACGGGAAATATCACGCCGCAGGACGTGGCGCAGCTCTATGCTCTCGCCGTCGCTCAGCAGAGGGCGGAGCGGATTCCAGCTGCCATCGACAACTACCGTCGTTGCCTGTTACTCAGCCCTCACTCCCCTGAGATTCACAACAACCTCGGCACGGCGCTCGATCGGGCGGGACAGCTGGCCCAGGCGGTCGAATGCTTCCGCCGCGCGCACCTGCTGGATCCGGAGTATGTGCGTCCGCTCGTCAATCTTGGCAGAGTGCTCAGGCTTCAGGGAAAGTCGTCGGAGGCGCTTGCGAGCCTCGAGCGTGCGCGCACGCTTTCGCCGGACAGCCCGACGGCGCTGACCAACCTCGGGTTCGTCCTCACCGACTTGGGCCGACGGTCACAAGCAATCCAACATCTGCGCCGCGCCATTGCGCTCGATGGCGCCCTGGCGGAGGCGCATCACGGCCTCGGCCGCGCGCTCCTCGACGCGGGGGACGCCTGGGCGGCGGCCGACAGCCTCCACCGTGCCTTGACGCTGAAGCCGGCCCTGCTCGAGGCATACCCGCCTCTCGCGATCTCACTCATTTTGCTGCAGAGGCTTCCGGAAGCTCTGGCCGTGCTCGAGGGGGTGCTGGAGCGCCGTCCCGACGATCCCGAGGCGCTTGCCGAGCATCTCAACTGCAGCCTGAGAATGTGCGACTGGGAGCGCCTCGAGGCGAGCCTGCGGCGCCTCCGAAACGCCCCCGGCGGAACGGCTCGAGTGGCACCCTTCGTGCTCATGGGCATCTGCGATGCCCCCGAGGAGCTTCTGGAGGCGGCGCGCACGCGGGCTGTGGCCGTCGCGCGGGACCGCGCTCCGCTCTCGGGCTCGGGAAAGCGTACGCAGACGAAGATGCGTGTGGCGTACGTGTCAGGGGACTTCCACACGCATGCGACCTCCTTCCTCGTGGCGGAGCTGCTCGAGTTGCATGACCGCGCCGACTTCGAGGTATTCGGGGTGTCCTTCGGGCCGGACGATCGCAGTCCGCTCAGGCGCCGCGTGCTCGGCGCCTTCGACGAGTGCCTCGAGGCAAGGGAGAAGTCGGATGCCGAGATCGCAGTCTGGCTGCGGGAGCGCGAGATCGACATCGCCGTGGACCTGAAGGGTTACACCGCCTTCTCCCGTCCCGGGATCTTCGCCTACCGCCCGGCACGCCTACAGGTGAGCTACCTCGGGTATCCGGGCACCCTGGCGGCGCCGTTCATCGATTACATCATCGCCGACGCGTTCGTGATACCCGAGACCGAGCAGGCCTTCTACACGGAAAAGCTCGCCTACCTGCCGGATTCCTATCAGCCCAACGATCGGCGCCGGCAAGTTGCAGAGCGCGTGCCCACCCGGGCCGACGTGGGTCTTCCCGAGAGTGGCTTCGTCTTCTGCTGCTTCAACAACAACTGGAAGATCACGGCACCTGTTTTCGACGTCTGGATGCGGCTTCTCGCCCGTGTTCCCGGGAGCGTCCTCTGGCTGCTCGAGGACAACCCCTGGGCCGTCGCGAGCTTGCACCGCCGCGCGGGCACGCTCGGCATCGCCTCCGAGCGGCTGGTCTTCTCCTCGCGTGCGCGCAGCGAGGATCACCTGGCCCGCCACCGCCTCGCCGATCTCTTCCTCGACACGTTTCCCTACAACGCCCACACGACCGCGAGCGATGCGCTTTGGACGGGTCTTCCGCTACTGACATGCTGCGGACGGACCTTCGCGTCCCGAGTGGCCGGTAGCCTCCTGCACGCCGCCGGCCTGGCGGAGCTGATCACAACATCCGTCGAAGAGTACGCGCGAGTAGCGCTCGAGCTGGCGCTCCATCCGCAGAGCCTCGAGCCGCTGCGCGAGCGGCTGCGGAATCGGCAGTCGCTCCCCCTGTTCGATACCCCGGCCTTCTGCCGGCATCTCGAGGCGGCGTACCGGCGCATGTGGGGATTGCACGAGCAGGGCCGCTCGCCCGAGACGTTTCGAGTCGAGCGCCAATCAAGGGGGATCAAACCCTGAGCGGCGACGGCCTTCAAAGATCCGGGGCCGCTTGCCGGTAGTCCTGCGCGGCACTCGCGGCGGCGCTGGGGTCGATGGTCACGGAGGTCGCATCGCCGTCCCGATCGACGACGAGGGTGGCGCTTCCCGATTTCAGGGCCTCGGCCAAGTCGGGCGTGTGCTTGCTGCCGATGGGTACTCCGTTGACCTGCAGGATGACGTCGCCGGGTGCGAGACCGAGCGCCGCGAGCGTTTTGGAGTTCATCCCCGTTCCCATGATGCGCACGCCCCGCTGCCCGCCGATCGACACCGGGCGCATGCTGAATGCGCGCATGAGGGCGCTGGCATCGGACATCGGCGGCGGCCTGAAGCTTCCCGGTGGCGGCTCTTCCGCCACGCCGTCCTCGCCGGCGCTCGCGACCTCGGGCTCCGGCTCGGATGGAGCGGCCCGGATGCCCGCGCCCTGGCCGCTGAACTGAGCGCCCGCGCTCGCCTTTGGCAGCGTGAGGATCAAACGCTCTGCGCCCCGCAGCAGCACCACTCGCTGCGGGTACACCTCCGCCAGAGTAGTCCCCGGCGCTGTCTGGGAGCCGGCATGAAACACGTGAGTGGCCTCCGCGCTCGTGCCGAGAATCGCAAATCCGTCGGTGGGGTCGCCCGTAGCTATGATCCCGGTGAGCACTAGCGGAGCGCGGCTCGCGCGGACCGACGTGGCAGCCGACTGTATCGCGGCGACGCCGAAGAGGTGCGCAGAGGTGAGTGTGCTAAGCGCCGCGAGCGCGGACGTGCGCTGTCCGGAAGAATGCGCGCCTCGGACACCGTCAGGCCCCGCCGTGAAGGCGGGTGTGAAATCGCCGAGCAGACAGACCGTGATGTCGGCTGCCTGCGCGGCGACGGCAACACCCAACGCAATGCTCGCGATGAGCGGCGCACGCGCCACCCATACGCCCTGATCGTGCCGTCCGCTCCCGCCCGATCTCTCCCGAGCGGTCAAATGACGCCATCGAGTGCGCAAGGTCGCGAGCATGCCGCCTCACCCGGCGTCGATCTCGAGATGCTCGAGCGGCAGACTGCGGCGGCAGCGCTCGACCATCACCTCGTAGGCCGACTCGATGCGCCGCGTGAAGCCCTCGGTGTCGAAGAGCGGTGAGGCAAGCCGCGCCTCGGCCAGCTTCGACCTCAGGGCCGCGAGGCGGGCAGGGTCCTGTGCGAGCGTCACCGCGAGCTCCTCGTACTGCTCAGCCGATGCCGCGATCAGCTCGTGAAGGCCGAGCGTGGCCAGCAGGCTCGCCGCCACGCGCCCGGCGATCGACTCACCCGCGATGCTGAGAAGCGGCAGCCCTGCCCAGAGCGCATCGCTCGCGGTCGTGTGGGCATTGAACGGCAGAGTGTCGAGGAACAGATCCGCGGCCCGGTGCCGCGCCAGATGGTCCGCCATCCGCGGCATCCTGGCGGCGAAGATCAGACGGCGCGGATCGACTCCGTGCCGCTCCGCCTCGGCGCGCAGATTGGCGCGCGCGGGCTCGCAGAGGTGCGTCAGCCAGAGCACACTGCCGGGCACTCGGCGGAGGATCCGCATCCAGCGGCCGAAGATCGCCGGTTGGATCTTGTAGACATTGTTGAAGCAACAGAAGACGAACGCGTCCTGGGGCAGGTCGAGCTCGGCGCGCGTGAAAGCGTGGTCGGAAATCTGACGCGTGCGGTCATTCGCCTGAAAGCAGTGCGGCAGATAAACGATCTTCTCCGTGTAGTGCCCGCGGCGCTCCGGCGAGACGATCACCCGATCGGCGATCAGGTAGTCCATGAACGTTGCGCCCAGGGTGCCCGCATAGCCGAGGTACGACACCTGCACGGGAGCCGCCCGCCGCGCGAAGATCCCCGCGCGGTGCCGGGCGGTAAAGCCTTGAAGGTCCACGGCGATGTCGAGACCGAGAGCGCGCGCGCGCTCCACGATCTGCTCCTCCGAGCTCGCGTTGACGTCGAGGAAGTGCTCGACGGCTGACCGCAGGCGCTCGCGGACAGGGTCCCCCGTCTCCGGCCCGAACGAGAAGGCGAACACCTCGAAGCGCTCGCGATCGTGGTGCTCGAGCATTCCGGCGGTCAGGATGCCGACCGGATGCGAGTGGAAATCCGCGGAGAAATATCCGACCCTGATCCTGGGACCGGGGGCCGCGGCCTCGATCTGCGGCGGCTCAGCGAGCTTCGGGATCGTGGCCTCGACCCAGGTCTGTGCGCCGCGAAGCTGCAGCTCGGTCGAGTCCAGGAGGTTGACCACGATGAGCGGCATGGCTGCCGGGAGGCCTGCCCCCACTTCGTCGGCGAGGTGGCGGATCTCTTCTTCCCAGCCGCTCCACTCGCAAAGGTAGAGACGCGCATACAGCCAGCCGCCGCGCAGCCAGGGGAATTTGGGGTCCATTTTGAGGGCCTGCTCGAGCAGCGGACGGGCCTCTGCCGGACGGCGCAGCTCCATGAGCGTCGTTCCGCGCGATACGAGCGCCTCGAGATAACCGGGCTTGAGAGCAAAGGCCCGCTCGTGGCTCGCGAGCGCTTCCTCGTAGCGTTGCAGCTTGCCGAAGGCGAGGCCCTGGTTGTACCACGCCTCGGCATATCCGGGGCTCATCGTGAGCGCGAGCCGCAGGTACTCGAGCGCCTCGGCCATGCGGCCGAGCTGCTGTAGCGCCGCGCCCATGTTGTTGTATGTCTGGGGGCGTTGCAACCCGCGGTCGATCGCCTCGCGATAGCTCGCCACCGCCTCCTCGTAGCGACCCAGCTCACAGAGCGCGTTGGCCCGATTGTAGTGGGCTTCCGCGTAGTCGGATCGCAGCCGGATCGCAGAGTCGTAGCTGGTGACGGCTTCCGCGAAGCGTCCGAGGGCATGCACGGCGATCCCGCGATCGTTCAGCGCCTCGACATAGTCCGGCCGCAGGCGGATGGCCTCCGCGTGGTATTGCGCCGCCTCGGCCATGCGCTTGAACGAATACAACACGAGTCCCATCCCATGACGGAAACGCGCGTCCTCCGGCCGCAGCCGCGCGGCGATTCGGTAGCTCTCGAGCGCTCGCTCGAGCGCACCGACCGCGCCGAGCAGGTTGGCATGATCCATGTGCAGCTGTGGGTCATCCGGACGAATCGCCACCGCACGGTCGTATGCGGCCAGCGCTTTCGCCGGCACCTTCAGGCGCAGCGCCACGCCGGCATAGTGGAACAGCCCGTTGGTATCTCCGGGCCGCTGCTCCAGCGCGCGGCGCAGATAGTCCTCGGCCTCTTCGAGTCGCCCGCGCTGCGCAGTGATGACGCCCACCAGCCCGAGTGCCGGCGCATATGTCGCCCGCGTGCGCAGCAAGGTTCTGCACAACGTCTCAGCCTCGCCGGCGTTGCCGCGCTGGTAGGCCACGACCGCATCCTGCATGCGGCGCGTCAGGTCAGGCTCCGAGAGGGGTGTGGACAGGGCAGTCATAGGAATGGGTTGAGTCTATCGCAGGCCGATGGCAGGACGGTGACACCCGACACGTGTCATACGTTCGTATGCCGGTTCGCAGGTCGGATCGTGACGCAAGAGAGCGTTTCACAGCTTTGCAAAGTTTGGATGCTAGGCTGAGTCCGTGCCGTGCGCAGGCGCCCCCGGGATGCTCGCCTCATGAATCCGCATACCAACTCAGCCGCCGACGGAATGCGTCGCGCCGAGACAGCTGGCCCGCAGACCGCGCAGGCCGAGTACGCCGCCGGCCGCTCGCTCATCCTCGCGGGCGACATTCATCGCGGCTCGGCTCATCTGCAGCGTGCGCTCGCGCTGCAGCCGGACTTCGCGATCCCGCTCGTTCTCTGGGGGCAACTGTTGCTGCAGCGCGGGCAATACACGGAAGCCCTGGACTCGTTCCGGCGAGCCGCCGGCGCCGATCGGGGGTGCGCGGAAGCGCACTTGTGCGTCGGCACGGTGCTCACGCTGCTGGGTAATCCGGCAGCTGCCGTGGGAAGCTACGATGAGGCACTCGCGCTCGCGCCCAGCCAGTTTCGGGCGCATCTGCTGCGAGGCTGGGCACTCAGGCAATGCGATCGGCTGGACGAGGCGATCGCGAGCCTCGAGACGGCGCTGCGTCTTCAGCCCGATTTCCCGCAGACCCTGGTCGAGACGCTGTTCTCCTACGCGTGGACATGCGATTGGACAGGCGTCGGGCGCATGCTCGATCGGATGCGACGGGTGCCCGGCGCGCTGGAAAGCATCGAGCCCTCCATCCTGATGGCGATTTCCGACGACCCGGCGCATCAGGCTCGGGTCGCGCGCAGCCAGGCCGCGCGCACGGCGGGCGGCATGGTAAAGCTGCCTCCACCGCCGCGATACGACCACGACAGGATTCGCATAGCCTACGTGTCGCGGGATTTCTATGCGCATGCAACGGCCTTCCTCATGGCCGAGCTGTTCGAGTTGCACGATCGCAGTGACTTCGAGGTGATCGCCGTCTCCTTCGGAGGCGACGACGGTAGCGCGATCAGAAGGCGCATCGCGGGTGCCTGTGACCGCTTCGTCGAGATGCGCGATGCCTCCGATCAGGCGATCGCGTCATGGCTGCGAGAGCAGGAGGTGGATGTCGCGGTCGACCTCAAGGGCTACACAGGATTTGCGCGCCCCGGCATCTTCGCGCTGCGGCCGGCGCCCATCCAGGTCAACTACCTCGGCCATCCCGGAACGCTCGGGGCGCCGTTCATCGATTACCTGATCGCCGATGAAGTCCTCATCCCAAAGGGAAGCGAGGCGTTCTATGCCGAGAAAATCGCCTACCTGCCGGACTCCTACCAGGCCAATGACCGCAGGCGCGTGGTTGCGGACGTGACGCCCTCGCGGGGCGAGGTGGGACTGCCGGCAGAGGGATTCGTCTTCTGCTGCTTCAACAACAACTGGAAGATCACGCCGCCGGTGTTCGATGCCTGGGTGCGGATTCTGCAAGGCGTGGACGGCAGCGCGCTCTGGCTGCTCGGGGACAATCGCTGGGCGAGCGAGAATCTGCGCGGCGAAGCGCTCCGGCGCGGGGTCGCACCCGAGCGGCTGGTGTTCGCCGGGCGCATCGCCAACGACAGGCACCTCGCGCGGCATCGCCTGGCGGATCTCTTTCTCGACACGCTGCCCTGCAACGCTCACACGACGGCGAGCGATGCGCTCTGGAGCGGGGTGCCCATCGTGACCTGCGCCGGGCGCTCCTTCCCGGCAAGGGTTGCCGCTAGCCTTCTGCATGCCGTCGGGCTGCAGGAGCTCGTGACCGACTCGCTCGCGCAGTACGAGGCGCTCGCGCTCCGCCTCGCACGGGATCGGGAGCGCCTCGCTGCACTGCGCCAACATCTCGCCCAGGGGCGCGAGCGGCTGCCGCTCTTTGATACGCCGCGCTTCTGCGGCCACCTCGAGGAGGCTTACCGGCAAATGTGGCGGACGCACCGCGACGGCAAGCCGCCGGCGAGCTTCCGCGTCCATCCATTCAAGGTCTGAGAGACTGCAGCTTGAGCCTCCCCGAGATCCAGGACGAAGTCATCACCTTTTGTGAGGCGGCCCATGCGCATGCCCTTCGCGGCGGGCTGGAGCAGGCTCTGCACGAGTACGAGCGTGCCCTGGCGCTCGACCCGCAGTGCACGCCGGCGCTCTTCAATCGCGGCAGCCTGTTGCTCAGGAGCCAACGCGCTACGGAGGCGCTCGAATGTTTCGGCCGTCTCGCAGCCAGCGGGGCCGCCACCGCGATGGTTCACCTGGCGCGCGGCAACGCGCTCCTTGCGCTCGGGCGCTACGCCGAGGCGCTCACGGATTTCGATGTCGCGGTGCGAGCGGATCCGAGCTTCGTCCTCGCCTGGTACAACCTCGGCAGCGCCCTCATGGAGCTGCGCCGCTATGCGCAAGCGCTCGCGAGCTTCGAGCGGGTGGTTGCGCTCGCGCCCGATTTTGCCGCGTCGCACAACAATCGCGGCGCGGCGCTCCTCTGCCTCAAGCGCCAGGCGGAGGCCATCGGCGCGTTCGAGCAGGCGCTGCGCCTGCAACCGGGTTACGAGGGGGCGCTCGAGAACCTCGGCAACACCTATCACGACCTCGCGCGCTTCGATGAGGCGGCGCGCTGCTTTGCGGCGCTCACGGCCGCCTCGCCGGAGCGGCCTTACACGCTCGGGAATCTCCTCGACGCCCGGGCCCGCTGCTGCGACTGGGGAGAGGACTTCCCGGCGCTGCGTGCCCGGATCGCCGAAGCAGTCTCGCGCGGGCAGCGGACGCAGGTCGCGTTCGCCTTTCTCGCAACCAGCGACTCCGCGGCCGCACAGCTCCAGTGCGCCCGGACCTACGCCGCGGACAAGTTTCCGGCGGTGGCCGAGCCACTCTGGAGGGGACGGCCCTACCGGCATGACCGCATACGTGTGGCATACGTATCTGCCGACCTTCGCGATCACGCCACGGCATTTCTCGCCGCGCAGCTCTTTGCGCGGCATGACCGCCGGTCCTTCGAGTGGACCGCGATCTCCCTGGGACCCAACGACGGTAGTCCAATGCGCAGCCGGCTGGAGCGCGCGTTCGATCACTTCGTCGCGGCCGGCGCGCTGGGCTCGCCTTGCATGGATTACCTCATCGCGGATCGACGGGTGATCCCGAGGGAGCACTCCGCGTACTACAGCGAGAAAGTGGTCCAGCTGGCGCACTGCTACCAGCCGAACGGCTCGGGAAGAGAGGTGGCGCCCGTCGTCCTCTCGCGCGCGCAAGCGTCGTTGCCCGCGGGGGGATTCGTGTTCTGCTCATTCAACGGCAGCTACAAGATCACCCCCGAGGTGTTCGGCCTCTGGATGCGGCTATTGCGCGTGCTGCCCGGGAGCGTTCTCTGGCTGCTCGACGACAACGAGGCAGCCACGCGCAATCTGCGCCACGAGGCCGCTGCGCGGCAGGTCGAGCCGGACCGCTGGTGTTTGCGCCGCGGGTGCCCCCCGCCGCCCACTTGGCGCGCTACCCGCTGGCCGACCTTTTCCTGGACACACTGCCGTGCAATGCCCACACGACCGCGAGCGATGCGCTCTGGTGCGGAGTACCGGTGCTCACGTGCCTCGGGACAACGTTCGCCGGGCGAGCCGCGGCGAGTGTGCTCGAAGCCGCCGGGCTCCCCGAGCTGGTTGCCGGGAATCTCGAGGAATATGAGGTGCTTGCGCTCGGCCTCGCCGCCCAGCGTCAGGCCTGTCCCCTCTCTGACTGCGAGCGCTATCGGCGCGGCCTCGAGGCGGCCTACACCCTCATGTGGCAGCGCGCGGAGAATCATCTGGCGCCCATTCCCTTCGCCGTGCCCGACCGGCCGATGGCCGGCGCGTAACACACAATTGTCATATTACCCAGCTAACGTTGCCGGCTCGCCCCGATGTCGAGGAGATACCAGTGAGACGCTTCATCAAGGGTTGCCTGCTTGCAATCGCGCTCTGCGGATCGGGGGCCCTGTGGGCGTCTCACGCCTACGCGTCGGCCGACGGCACCGTCAAATTGAGACAGACTCTGCAGCAGCGCTTTCCGACGGTCCGGATCGAGGGCATCGAGCCGTCGCCCATCGCTGGACTCTATCAGGTGATCGCCGGGGACCAGGTTGCCTACAGCGATGCGAGCGGCGCTCACATGATCGTCGGCAGGATGATGGATACGCAAACCAAGCACGACCTGTCGGCGGATGCGCTCGACAGCTATTACTCCGTCGATTTCAAGACGCTTCCCTTCAGCGAGGCGATCAAGATCGTGAAGGGCAACGGCGAGCGCAAGATCGCGCTCTTTGCCGATCCCGACTGCCCGTACTGCCGGCAGCTCGAGCAGAACATGCGCGCGATGACGAACACTACGGTGTACCTCTTCCTGTTCCCGCTCGAGCAGGTGCACCCGCACGCCATGGTGGACTCCAAGGCGATCTGGTGCTCGCCCGATCGCGCTTCCGCCTGGACGCATTGGATGCTCGACCGGACGGTGATTCCCGGCGGTGGCTCGTGCGCCGACGACCCCATCCAGAAGATCCACGCGCTCGCCGACTCCCTGCACATTCATGCGACTCCGACGTTCTTTCTCGAGAACGGCAAGCGGATCGGGGGGGTGATCCCGACCACACAGCTCGAGCGCCTGATGGCGCAGGCATCACTGCCGGTGAGCCCGGGACCCCTGGCGGCATCGAAGTCCATCCCGAACTGACGGACGCGAAGGAAACGGGGGATGATAAAGAAAAAAACGTCAGCGCCAGCCAGCCGAGGCTCGCAGAGCTCAGTGCGGCTGGCCAGTGTGGCCGCGGCGGGCTGCGTCGTCCTGCTCGGCTCGCTTTGCGCGCGCCCGGTCGAGGCCGCCTCTGGTCAGCAGGACAAGCAATCCGTCGAAGTGTTGCGGGACACTGTCATCAACCTGCTGCAGGCGCTCGTGCAGCAGGGCGTGATCACCCGGCAGCAGGCCGAGGACATGGTGAAGCGCGCGCAGGACAAGGCCAACGCCGATCTGGCGGCCCAGCAGGCCAGCCAGGCGCAGGAGGAGAAGGAAGAACAGGGCGCGGTCAAGGTGCCCTACGTGCCGCAGATCATCCAGCAGAAGATCGCAAACCAGGTCGCCGCGCAGGTGCAGCCGGCCGTGACCTCGGACGTGCTGAAGGAAGCGAAGAAGGAAGGTTGGGGCGTGCCTGGCGCGCTGCCGGACTGGATCCGCAAGGTACGGGTCACGGGCGACATCACGCTCCGCGGTCAGGACGACCTCTATGGCAGGGGCAATGACGCGGGCTGCCCGGCCGGAACGCCGTACGGCAACTGCACGATCCTCGACTTCAATTCCATCAACGCCGCCGGCGGCATCCAACAGGCTGGGGTGAACGCCTTCCTCAACATCAACCAGGATCGCGAGCGGTTTCGCGCCCGCGCGCGCCTCGGCGTGGACGTCGCTCTCAGTGACTCCTTCGACGCCGAAATCCGCCTCGCCACCGGCTCGCTCACCGTCCCGTCCTCTGAAACACAGACGCTCGGCAGTGAGTTCGGCCGGTACACCGCCGGTTTCGATCGCATCAACATTCGCTGGCTGGGCAAGACATCGAGCGGATTCCCCTACCTGACCGCGATCGGCGGCAAGTTCGCCGACCCCTTCTTCGCGCCGACCGAGCTCGTCTACGCCGAGATTCTCGATTTCGACGGCGTGGCGCTCACCGGCAGGCTGGGCTTCGGCGACGGCAGCGCGGGGCAGTCGCACGCGTTCCTCACCCTCGGCGGCTTCCCGATCCAGGAGATCGAGCTGGTCAGCAGGAGCGACAAGTGGATGGTGGGCGGCCAGGTCGGCACCTTCCTGCGCTTCGGCGACGATCAGCACCTCACCGTCGCGGCCGGGTACTACGACTTCGTTCACATGAATGGAATCCCGAACAGCTACGACAGCACGCTGAGCAACTACACGATTCCTCTGTATGTCACGCACGGCAATACGATGTGTGACATCTCCAACTCCACCGACCAGACGGTCGCGCTGTTTGCGCTCTGCGCGCAGTACCACATCGCCGATATTTCGGCGGGATACGTTCTGCCGCTGGGGCGGTACAGCTTCTCGATGGATGCGGAGGGGGCCAGGAACATCGGCTTCAAGCGCTCCGAGATCGCGAATATCTTCGGCTACGATGTCCAGCCGCGAGTGAACGGCTACGTGGGCGACCTCGCATTCGGCGACCCCACGGTGTTCCAGGCCTGGAAATGGCGAGCCACGGTCGGCTATCGCTACGTGCAGAGGGACGCCGTGCTCGATGCGCTCACCGATCCGGATTTCCACGAGGGCGGCACCGATGCGCAGGGCTATTTCCTGCGCACCGACCTCGGACTGGCGGACAACGTCTGGACGCGGTTCCGCTATCTCAGCGGCCGGGAGATCGACGGTCCGCGTTATCGCGTCGATGTCATCCAGCTCGATCTCAATGCACGGTTCTGAAATGTCTACCACGAAGCGCCTCGGCGCACTGTTGATGATGAGCCTGTGTCTCCTGACGACGGCGTGGGGACAGGAGAAGGCGTGGTGGAACGGCGACTGGCCGTACCGCAAGGAGATCACGCTCGATGCCAGCGCAGCCGCGGCGAACATCGCGGGCTCCGCGGACAACGTGCCCGTCCTCGTTCGGCTGAGTCTTGCGAACTTCCAGTACTTCAACAATCTGAAGCCGGATGGATCGGATCTGCGCGCCGTCGCCGATGACGACTCGACGCCCCTCAAGTTCCACATCGAGCGCTTCGACCCGCAGGCCCAGATCGCCCTCATCTGGGTGCTGCTGCCGAAGCTGAACGGGGGCGGAAAGACGAATTTCTATCTTTATTACGGCAACACCAACGCCGCGACCGCCTCCAATCCTGCCGGCACTTACGACAGCCACCAGGTCCTCGTCTACCACTTCGGACCGGCCAAAGGCTCGCCGCAGGACTCGACCCACTACAAGAGTGAGCCGACCGCGTTCAATGCGACGGTCAATCCCGCCTCGCTCATCGGTGCCGGCGCGAGCTTCTCCGGCTCACAGACGATCACGGTTCCCGCGACCGGCGCGCTTCACCTCACCGCGGCGCAGGGATTCACCGTCTCGGCATGGGTGCGTTTCAACGCATCGGAGTCCTCCGCGGACGTGGCGCAGCTTGCGGGCTCGGGCAAACAGCTGATCCTGGGGATTTCCGGGACCCAGGCGTTCGCCCGTTATCAGGATGGCTCGGGGGCGCCCGTTTCGCTGCAGCAGACGGGGCAGCTGACGACCGGTGACTGGCACCATCTCGCCCTGACCCTCGGTGGCGGGCAGCTCACGCTCTATGTCGACGGCGCGCAGGCGGGCCAGGCGCCGGCCCAGGCCGCCGACATTGCAGGTACGCTGACCATTGGTGGCTCGGCCGACGGCAACGGCTATTTCACCGGCGACATGGATGAGCTCGAGGTATCCGATATTGCCCGCAGCGCCGACTGGATCAAGGCTGCCGCGAGGAGTCAGGGCATGATGGCGCCACTCGTGGTCTACGGCGCGGACGCGCAGAAGGATAGCGGCAGCAGCAGTCCCTCCTACTTCGCGACGACCCTGCGCAACGTCACGGCGGATGGCTGGGTGATCATCACGATTCTGGGCGTGATGTTCCTCGCGGCGGTCGGGATCATGGCAAGCAAGGCGTTCTTCTTCAGCCGCGTGGCACGCGGCAATGCAAAATTCCTCGCGGAATTCCGCAAGATGACCGACGACCCGGCGGCACTCGAGAAGCGCTTGGGAGCCAAGCCCGGATCGGACGAGGAGGCGGAATCGGCCTTCGAGGAGGGCACCGGCTCGCAGCTCATGTCGGCCTTCGAGGGCGATGCCTCGGGGTTTGGTACCTCGACGCTCTGGCGGCTCTATCACCACGGCATGCGCGAGACCATGAAGCGTCTGGCAGGCCAGCCGGCCGGTGCCGACCGGGTCCGGACGCTCTCGCCCCAGTCGATCGAGGCCATTCGGGCGACGCTCGATGCCTCGCTCACCAGAATGACGCAGCAGTTGAACAGCCAGATGGTGTGGCTGACGGTGGCCATCTCGGGCGGCCCCTTTCTTGGCCTCCTGGGAACCGTCATTGGGGTCATGATCACCTTCGCTGCGATCGCGGCCTCCGGCGATGTCAACGTCAATGCCATCGCCCCGGGCACCGCCGCGGCGCTGGTCGCCACCGTAGCCGGCCTCGGCGTCGCCATCCCCTGTCTTTTCGGCTACAACTATCTCAACACCCGGATGAAAGAGATCGTCGCGGATATGCGCGTGTTCGTCGACGAGCTGGTGACGCGCATCGCCGAGACATACTCCTGAGGAGCAGAGTCACATGTCCGCACAGGTCGGAGGAGAAAAAGACGCATACGACGAGATCAACGTCACTCCCATGCTCGATCTCGCCTACGTGCTGCTCATCATCTTCATCATCTTGACGACGGCGACGGTGCAGGGCATCAAGGTGAATCTGCCCAAGGCGAGCTCGCAACCGAGTCTGGCGCAGAACAAGACGAAGGCCATCACGATCACCGGTGATGGCACGATTTATCTCGACACCTTCCCGGTGACCATGCCGCAGCTCGAGAGCCTGCTGCGCCAGTACAGAGCGCAGACGCCGGACCTGCCGGTCATCATCAAGGCGGACTCGACCATTCAGTATCAGAAGGTCGTGGATGTGCTCGATCTCCTCGGCAGGCTCGACATCACCCATCTCGGGCTCGTCACCCAGAAGATCGTCAAGTAGAGCCGGACCCGCTCGCAGCCGCCGGCGCTTCCGAACCCGGCACGTGTCATGAAGCGAAAATCCTGGATTCACCGTAACCTTCCGATCCTCGCGCTCGGGCTCATGGTGACGCTGATCGGCACAGGTGCCTTTGCGCTGCTGCGCAGCTTTCTGCAGGGCGGCTCGCCGCACCCGCAGCAGGTCGTGCAGCAGATTCAGCTGATCCGGCCACCGCCGCCGCCGAACCTGCCGCCCCCACCACCACCGCCTCCCGAGGAGAAGGTTCACATTGCCACTCCTCAGAAGGCACCGCAGCCCACCCCTGACCATCCGCCTCCCAGCCAGCAACTGGGGCTCGATGCCAAAGGGGGTGCGGGCAGCGACGCGTTTGGTCTCGCCGCCAGGCCGGGCGGCCAGGACATCATCGGCGAGGGCGGCAGCGCCTTCACTTGGTACGCCGGCCTTCTCAAGGATCAGATCCTCAACCAACTCGAAGCACAGTCCGACGCACGCTCCGCGTCCTACACCGTGGTCGTCAGTGTCTGGGTCGGCGATGACGGCACCGTCCGGCGCGTACAGATCGCCCAGTCGAGCGGCGACCCGCAGCGCGACCACTCGATCGAGTCGGCGCTCGTGCGCTTGGGAAGGCTGTCGCAGCCGCCCCCGGCGGATATGCCGGAGCCGATCACCCTGCGCATCGTGTCGCATAGCTGAGCAACGCGACCGCGCACATAGACGACGAGAGGAGTTTGCCTGATGAACATGCGTGCCACTGTGGGCGTTCTTCTGACGATCGCGTCCGCGATGCTCGTGCCGATTGCCGCGCATGCCCAGGAAGCGCGCGGTGGTGGCGGCGCGGTGAGCGCTCGGATGGTCGCCGAGCTGCAGCAGCTGGGCGCCGAACGGACCGCTCTCAAAACCGAGAACGAGCACTTGAAGAAGCAGCTTGCGGCGGTCACCGCCGAGCGCGATCAGCTGCAGAAAGGTGAGCGCGCCACGGATCTGCGCGCCAGGTCGAGCGCAGCCGAGCTCGCGCGCAGCAATGCGCAGCAGACCAGCACGCAGCAGAAGCTCACCGCGCTGCAGGGCCAGACGCAGCAGCTCATCGCGAAATTCCGCGAGATCGTCGACACGCTGCGCAAGACGGAGATCGAAGAGGCGCAGACCAAGCAGACCCTCGCGATGCGGCAGCAGGACCTGCGGACCTGCACAGACCGCAACCATGCGCTGTACAAGATCGACAATGACGTGCTGACGCACTTCGAGAGGCAGGGCTTCCTGGCGCGCCTTGCCTCCGACGAGCCGTTCACCCGGATCGAGAGGGTCCGGCTCGAGAACTACGGCGATGAGAGCCGAGCGCGTGCCGACGAGCAGCGCTACGCCCCGCCGGCCGGCGCCATCCCACCCAACTAGCTCTCGAACCGAGGCCCAGGCATGAATCCTCCCGCTCGCTTGCTTCGGGTGCTCGCCATGCTGTCATTGCTCTGCGCCGCCGCGGCAGGTCAGATGCGTGCGGCCATGGCGCATACCGGCGCATTACCGCCGATCCGCCACGTGTTCCTCATCGTGCTCGAGAACAAATCCTTCACCGCGGCATTCGGGCAGCGGTCGCCCGCGCCCTATCTCGCCAAGGCGTTGCCCGCGCGCGGGGCTCTGCTCGAGGACTATTACGCCATCGGGCACTGGAGTCTGGTGAACTACATCGCGATGGTGAGCGGGCAGGGTCCCAACCCGGCCACCCAGCGCGATTGCCTCGATGTCAACGATTTCCGGCTGTTCAAGCCCGCTCTCGATGCGCACGGCGAGGCGCTGGGGGTCGGTTGTGTATACCCGACGGTCGTCAAGACCTTGCCGGACCAGCTCGAGAAGGCGGGCCTCAGCTGGAAGGGCTACATGGAGGACTTCGGCGAGGATTCTCTGCGCGACAAGTATGGCAGCTGCACACAGCAGCGGATCGGCCAAAGGGACCTCACCGGGTTCTTTTCCAAGTCGGACCCCGACGGTTACGATGCCGCGCACGATCCGTTTCTCTACTTCCATTCGATTCTGGACGATCAGAAGCGATGCGGTGCGCACGTCGACAATCTCGATCAGCTGACGCAGGATCTTCGCAGTGTCGCGACTACCCCGAGCTACGCCTTCATCGTTCCCAACCTCTGCCACGATGGTCAGGATGAGCACTGCGAGGACGGCACGCCGGGCGGAGCCGCGGGAATGGAAAGCTTCCTGCGCAAATGGGTGCCGGTCATCACCGCCTCGCCGGCTTTTCGCAAGGATGGCCTCCTGATCGTGACCTTCGCGCAATCCGATGGCGTGGCGCCGGACGGCTATGACGCGTGCTGTGGGGAGCAGCCTCTGTCCAGCGATCCAATCAAGCCCGGTTTCCGGGGACCCGGTGGCGGCAGAGTCGGCGCGGTGGCGCTCTCGCCCTTCATCCGTCCGGGAACCGTATCGTCCGTTCCGTACAACCACTATGCGCTCCTGCGGACGGTCGAGGACATCTTCGGTCTCGGGCATCTCGGCTATGCGGGGGAGGGTGGTCTGCGCTCCTTCGGGCCGGACATCTTCTCGCGGCGGTAGAGCCGTGCGCGTGCCGCGGATCGGCGCTACAGTGCGGCCGCCGGCGCCGTTGCCGCAGAAGTCGTTCCCCCGATTGACATGCCCAAAGACATCGCTCGACTCGTTCGCCAGTTCTCCGGCGTGCTCGCAACAGCGCTTCTCTGCCTCGTCGCGGCGGGTACGGCGGCCGCCGAGGATCTGCACACTGGCACCTTGCCGCCGATCCGCCACGTATTCCTCATCGTCCTGGAGAACAAGTCCTTCGATGCGGCCTTCGGACCTGGCTCGGTCGCCCCCTACCTCGCCAAGACTCTGCCCGCCCGCGGCGCGCTGCTGACGCAGTACTATTCGACCGGACACTGGAGTCTCGACAACTACATCGCCCTGGTGAGCGGGCAGGCGCCGAACGCCGCGACCCAGGGCGACTGCCCGCAACCGGTCGAGTTTCAGCCGAGCAGCGCGCGTCTCGACGGCAACGGCCAGTTGCCGGGAGTGGGCTGCGTCTATCCGGCGATCGTGAAGACGCTGCCGGATCAGCTGGAGCCGGCTGGATTCACGTGGAAGGGCTACATGGAAGACCTGGATCGCAACCCGACTCGCGACGACCCTCAGACCTGCACCGCGGGCCGGATCGGGCAAACCCCGGATGAAACCGAGCGCGCGGCCATGGGCGACCAATACGCCGCCAAGCACGATCCTTTCGTCTATTTTCACACCATTCTGGACAACCCCACCCGCTGCGCGGCGCATATCGTCAACCTGAATGAGCTGCGGATCGATTTGCGGCGGACCGCCACGACGCCCAACTACTCGTTCATCACTCCCAATCTCTGCAACGACGGCCACGACCAGCGCTGCATCGACGGCGGGACCGGTGGGCTCGCGGGTATCAACCGATTTCTGCAGAAATGGGTGCCTGCGATCACTCGCTCCCCGGCGTTCCGCAAAGACGGCCTCCTCATCATCACGTTCGACGAGTCCGACGGAGTGGCATCCGATGCCTTCGATGCCTGCTGCGACGAGAAGCCGCTGCCGGGGTCTCCCAACCAGCCGGGCTTGCGGGGACCGGGCGGCGGGAGGATTGGAGCGGTGTTGCTGTCACGGTATATCCGGCCGGGCACCGTGTCTGCCGTGCCGTACAACCACTACTCGTTGCTGCGCACCGTCGAGGATGTCTTCGGCGTCGGCCATCTTGGCTATGCGGCGGAGCGAGGCCTGCGCCCCTTCGGGCGGGACGTCTTCACCCGCCAATAAACGGGTGCCGCGGGGTGGCGAAACGTCAAGGTTATGTCTCATCCCTGCAATAACTCAATGCGAAGCTTGCGGTAAGTCGGGAGGGAAATGAAGCTGCGGCGCTACGGCGCCGCAGCTCCAGGGAAGCGAATCGCCACCACGGCGCCATCCGCAGCCATCTCTTCGGGGAGTCGGTCTGATGATCGCAAGAAGAATTCTCGCCACCGGCGCGCTCGGCGCCTGTGCGCTTCTCAGTTTCGCGGGCGCGGCAACGGCCGGCACCCTCACCCTGACATGCCAGCTGCTGTCGCCGGGCGGCGGTACGAGCTGCCCGGCGACAGCACCGATGTACTCGGTGCCCGGCCAATACAACTACGTCGACAGTTTCTCGGGGTCGACGGGCAGCGGCAAGGTTTCCGGCTCGGACATCTATGGCGGCCCCGCTAACGGCAACCTCGGCGCCGCTGGCTTCATCGACGACTACTTCTTCCAGATATCGCCGGCGAGCGCCGACGCGGTGTCCGCGACGATCAGCAACGGAACGTTCGCGGTCAGCAATCTCTTCGCAACGCTCTACAGCCTCTCGGCCAATCCGGACGGGCTGGTCCTGGACCAGCCCGCCGGCACTGTGTATTACGGGGGCATCATGGAGAGCGGTCCAGCGACGCTCGTACAGATCAACCCCGTGACGCTCGCCGCGGGCTCTTACGGGCTGCAGATCTCCGGCACCAGCTCCGGCTCCGCAGGCGGCAGCTATACCGGCACCCTCAATCTCTCGCCGGTTCCGCTGCCGCCTTCCTTCCCGCTTCTCCTCACCGGTCTCCTCGGTTTCGCGGGCCTGATGCTGCAGCGCGCACGGAATCGCTGAAAGTCAGCGGACCTGTCGGTAGCGCAGGAAGTTGACCAAACCGATGAGGAGGATTGCCCCGAGGAGGGAGACGGCAACCGCGGTCGCGCTGAAGTAGCCGCGGCCCGGTGATCCAGCCACGAGTGGTGTCAGTAGCCACCCGGCGAGCAGCGCGCCGAGAATGCCCGCTGCAGTGCTCACCACAGCACCCCGATCGGCCCGGCAGCGCATGATCAGGCTGCCGATGTAGCCGATGACCACGCCCAGGACCACAAGCCAGACGAAGAAGCTCATAGCGGCGCCTTTTGGGTTTTCGTTGCGCATTGAGGTCCTAGCACCCCGCGTGCCCGACGGGGTTGACGCCGCCCATCCGCCCAATCCACCCTTTCTCCCTTCTGCGGCGGTGTCTTCGCACCAGATAACATAACGCAGCTTGGCGGCAGCATGGCGACTCACTTCGGGATCCCGGTTCGGCTCCGAGCTCTCAACTGCGACGGACGATATGGCGCGGCGCTCCTGGCCGTTTGTGGAGTCGTGCTTGGCTTGCAGTTGCTCGGCACGGCCGCCATCCACCTTCTGCAATATGACCGCTGGGCGATCGCCGCGGGAGGATGGTGGCGCCTGCTGACGGCGCATCTGGTCCATCTCGATTCCCGCCATGCCGCGCTCGACCTGGGCGGGCTCGCTCTCCTGTGGGTATTGTTCGCACGCGACCTCAGCCCTCGGGCATGGGCGGTGGTCCTCCTGATTACCGCCGCCGCGATCGATTGCGGCCTCTGGTTCCGGGATCCGGGGGTGATGTGGTATCTCGGAATCTCTGGGGTGCTGCACGGCGTACTCGCGGCTGCCGCCTTCGTCCGCCTCCGCCGACGCGACCTCGAAGGATGGCTGCTCCTGGGGCTGCTGCTCGCGAAGCTCGCCTATGAGCAGACCAACGGGGCCATGCCGTTCGCGGGCGATATGCCGGTCATCGTGGATGCACACCTCTACGGTGCACTGGGAGGTCTCGCCGGGGCCATACTGCTCGACGTATCCGGCATGGCAGCGCCGGTCGGGGCTCCGGCGGTCAAGCAGGGGCGCGTCGGCTAACGGATCCGGTCGTGCCCTGGTCCAGGCTTACGCTCCCACCGCGTTGCGAGCCCGAATCGGCCGGAAATCAGGCAAACTGGCACTCCTAGAACCCAGGGCTTGGTCATCATGTGCGGAATCGTCGGCGCCATCGCTGAGCGCAATATCGTCCCCATCCTCATGGAGGGCCTGCGGCGCCTCGAGTACCGCGGCTACGACTCGGCGGGCATAGCCGTCCTCAATGGCAGCGGCGAGCTGGCTCGCCTGCGCACGGTCGGCAAAGTCCGAGTGCTGCAGGAGGCGCTCGAACGGACCCCGGCTACCGGCACGCTGGGCATAGCCCACACCCGATGGGCAACCCACGGTGTACCCAGCGAGCGCAACGCGCACCCGCACGTCTCACTCGGCGGCCTGGCAATCGTCCACAACGGCATTATCGAGAACCATGAGGAGCTGCGCGAAGAGCTGGAGCGCCGCGGATACAAGTTCTCCTCGGAGACGGACACAGAGGTCGTCGCGCACCGGATCCACCACCACCTCGAGACGCTCGGCGACCTGTTCAAGGCAGTGCGGGCTACGGTGGCGGAGCTGGAAGGCGCTTACGCACTGGCGGTCGTCAGTGAGAAAGACCCGGAGCGCGTGGTCGCTGCGCGTCAGGGTTGTCCGGTCGTCATCGGGTTGGGCGTAGAGGAAAACTTCGTCGCCTCGGATGTCTCCGCGCTGCTGCCGGTGACTCGCCGCTTCATGTTCCTGGAGGAGGGCGACGTCGCCGAGATTCGGCGCAAGTCGGTGCGCGTCATCGACGCCAACGGCAACACGGTCGAGCGTCCCGTGCGCGAGAGCGAGCTCAACGCCGATGCGGCGGAGAAGGGGCAGTACCGCCACTTCATGTTGAAGGAAATCCACGAGCAGCCGCGCGCCATTGCCGATACTCTGCAGGAGCGCGTCGCCAACGGCCGCCTGCTCGAGGCCGCCTTCGGCCCCGCCGCGGCCGAGATATTCAAGCGCACGGCGGGCGTGCATATCGTGGCCTGCGGCACGAGCTACCACGCCGCCGCGACCGTACGCTACTTCATCGAGCAGATTTGCCGCATGCCGTGTGCGGTGGACATCGCGAGCGAATACCGCTATCGCAATCCCCTGGTCCCGCCCGGCTCGCTCTTCGTCACCATCAGCCAATCGGGCGAGACCGCCGATACCCTGGCGGCGCTGCGGCTGGCGAAAGAGTCGGGTTATTTGTCGACGCTCTCCATCTGCAACGTCCCGGAAAGCTCGCTGGTGCGGGAGTCGGAGCTCGTCATGCTGACGCGCGCCGGCCCGGAGATCGGTGTCGCCTCCACCAAGGCGTTCACCACGCAACTTGCGGCGCTCTCCATGCTGGTCATTGCCCTCGCTCGTAACCATGGGGCGAACGCGGAGCGCGAGCACGGCCTCGTGACGCGCCTGGTGGAGTTGCCGTCGATCATCGAGAAGACACTCGCGCTCGATCCCGTCATCCATCGTCTCGCCGAGCGCTTCGCCGACAAGCACCATACTCTCTTCCTGGGCCGCGGCGCCCTCTACCCGATCGCCATGGAGGGCGCGCTGAAGCTCAAGGAGATATCCTACATCCACGCCGAGAGCTACCCCGCCGGTGAGCTCAAGCACGGACCCCTGGCCCTGGTCGATGCCGACATGCCCGTCATCGCCGTGGCGCCCAACAACGATCTTCTCGAGAAGCTGAAATCCAACCTGATGGAAGTCCGTGCGCGCGGCGGCGAGCTCATCGTGTTCGCCGACCCCGAAGCGGGCATTCAGCCGAGCGACGGCGTCACCGTCATCGAGATGCCGAAGCACGTGACCTATTTCCAGGCCCCGGCGGTCTACACCATTCCCCTACAGCTCCTCGCCTATCACGTCGCCATTCTCAAAGGCACGGATGTCGACCAGCCGCGCAATCTGGCCAAGAGCGTGACGGTGGAGTGACCCGCCCGCCTACTGCGCGTGGATTTGTGCGCCGGAATTAAAGTCCTTACGACTGGGGCCAGCACTCGACGCGGGCGAGTTCGCCGGTCCGGCGACCGGTAGGTATGTGCCCAGCAGCTCAGGTCAGACGCCGATTCCGCCCGTAGAATGACGTATATTGCGCATAGAGCAGATAATAGCGTATAGAGTTCTATACGCAATATTTATGTATATACGCAAGTTAAATCGGCTAGAATGGCTCATTTATTGCGCATATACGTGCTTTAATGATGTATAGAAGCTTACACGCAATATAGGAGCGGAAGTGGCAAAGCGGATACCCGAGGAAGGGCTAAGGGCAATCGAAGAGGCCGCACGTCCCTATACGGAGGGCGTCACCGCCCAGCAGATCGCCCAGGCTCTGAAACCTTCCATTCCTCTGCGCACCCTCCAGTATCGCCTGAAGCACCTAGTTGGCGAGAAACGGCTGGTTCAGGAAAGCTCGGGGCGCTGGGCGAAGTATCGTATCCCTGTGGCGCCGGACGCCGCGCCGGCCGTTGTCGCAGGCGAACAGCCGATCCCGGTCTCCCGCGCCGGAGCCGAAATCCAGAAGTATCTCCGTCAGCCGGTCCAGGCCCGGAAGCCGGCCGGATACAATCGGGACTTCCTGAATTCCTATCGGCCCAATGTCAGCTCTTACCTTTCTCCCGAGGAGCGGGCACGTCTCCAGAAAGCCGGCAAGCCGATGGCCGGGGACCAGCCGGCCGGGACCTACGCAAAGCAGATTCTGAACCGCCTTCTCATCGATCTGTCGTGGAACTCAAGCCGCCTCGAGGGCAATACCTATTCGCTTCTCGACACCAAACGTCTCATCGAGTTCGGCCATGAGGCGCAAGGCAAGGAGCAACTCGACGCCCAGATGATTCTCAACCACAAGGACGCCATCGAGTTTCTTGTCGGTTCGGCGGAGGACATCAGCTTCAACCGCTACACCATCCTCAACCTCCATGCGCTGCTGGCGAACAACCTGCTGGCGGACCCGATGGCGTCGGGAAGACTTCGGCACATTGCCGTCGGCATCGAGCGTTCCGCCTTTCACCCGCTTGAAATCCCGCAGCTCATCGAGGAGTGTTTCGATCAGATTCTGGCGACCGCAGGCGCCATCACCGATCCGTTTGAGCAGTCCTTCTTCGTGATGGTGCAACTCCCCTACTTGCAACCGTTTGACGACGTGAACAAACGCGTCTCGCGCCTTGCCGCGAACATTCCCCTTATCAAGGGCAATCTCTCGCCTCTGTCATTCACCGATGTCCCGCGCTCCACCTATACCGACGCCATTCTCGGCGTGTACGAGCTTAACAAGACCGATTTGCTGAAGGACGTATTCATCTGGGCCTATGCGCGCTCCGCCGACCGCTATGCCGCCGTGAGGCAGTCGCTCGGCGAACCCGATCCTTTAAGATTGCGCCATCGCGCCGCGCTGCGCGAAATCGTTGGCGAGGTCATCCGTGGGCACATGGACAGGAAGTCGGCCGCCGCCCATGTCGCCAGATGGACGCAGGAGAAAATCGATCCTGCCGATCGTGAGCGTTTCAGGGAAGTGGTCGAGGACGAACTGCTGGGCCTTCACGAAGGAAATTTCGCGCGTTATCAGATAAAGCCCTCCGAGTTCCAGGAGTGGCAGCGGATATGGACCGCAACATCTGCCGCTGCGCGCACCGCATCTGACTAGAGGCCAAGTCATCGTGCGCGTAGTACACATGCTCAACGGCATCGTCATGCGCTCGCTGCGCACAGGACGAACTCGCCACTGGATTCTGCATGCGCCGGCACGAAACTCGGCCGTGACGCGATATGAGTGGCAGCAGGCGTTTCACATCCGCTAACGCTCGATAACTGCGGATCGGCGAACCCAGTGGCGGCATGGAGCTGTTGTCGTAGCGCAGATTACCGCCGTTCAAAAAAAGGGCAATCCCGTGCTCCGCGAGCCCAAGGCTTTCGATGTTTGGGGTGCGCCCGGTGGTGACCAACACCTTCTGGGCGTCGATCGTCGTGTTCTGGCCATCGCGCACAACCGCGAGTCAGATGCCGGCTAGAGGATTGACTGCAAAAGGCGTTATGTTATTGTATCATTAAGTAACAAAATACAAATAGGAGAAATAGATGCGTTTTTCCGTTGTGCCAAGACTGGCCTGCGCGACGCTGTTCGCGCTGACATTGCTGTCGCCGGCGATTGCTGCCCCCAAGGCCATGACGGCCAAGAGCCATGCGGGGGCGCTGGACGCCTCCATTGACACCGAAGCCGCCGACATGGGCGTCCGCCTAAAGGCGCTGGAACAGGAACAGTATGTGACCGAGGAATGTCTCTATCTCGTCCTGTTCAATCAGCAATATGGGGCGCGGATCGCCGCCGAGCGCGTCACCATCCCCACCGTTGATGCTGGCGTCGAGCCTGCTTATGTCTTCAGTCCGCGCGTCCTGAAGCAGGGTGCGAATTATCCTGGTCTTGTCATTGTGCATGGCAGTTATCACGGCGCGCTCGATCCTGCCATCTTTGGATTGATCGCGGCGGCCGTCGACCACGGCTATATCGTCATTTTCCCCGAGTATCGCGGCTCGCGAGGCTACGGCCAGGAGCAGTATGACGCGATTGATTTTGGCGGCAAGGAAGTGGATGACGCCGTCGCGGCGGCGGATTACTTGGCTCTCACCCATCCGGTCAAGAAGAACAACATCGCAATCTATGGCCGCAGCAAGGGCGGCATGATCGCTGCTCTGGCCATCGAACGTTTTCCAGACCGCTTCGTCGCCGCGGTAGACGTTGTGGGAATCGTCGACATGGTGGCTTATATGGCCTACAAACCGGAATTTCGCCGCGCCGATGTCGCCAAGCAACCGCGCTTTGGCGGCAAGAGCATCGCCCAGGATGCGGGTCCCTATATCGATGTATCGCCGCTGAACCATGTCGCGGACATCAAGACACCGATTCTTGTTTTGAACACGACTGGCGACAGGACGGCGCCCGTGCAACTTCAAGGCGGCCGGCTGATCGAGCTGCTGAAGGCGCACAACAAGGTCTTCGAATCCAAGATCTATGACCATGCGCCGGGCGGCCATGTCTTCGCCGAGGTGGATTCGCCCGAGGCTCGTGATGCCGAGCGGCGGACCTTTGAATTTCTGGCCAAGTACCTGCATCCCTCGCCATAGGTCGCGCCTAAGAATTGCCGATGATCAAGTCGCGAGTGGCGCGCAACGCACTCGGCCGGTATTGGGCGAGCTGCGAGGCCTCCCCTAGAGGGATTTTGAGGTCATTACTGCCGTCGTCGCTGACTTTGGCCATCCGCGACAGATTGGTGTGGCCGGCCATGCAGTAGACGCACTCGTTCTCGTAAAGATGGACAGGTAGGCGACGTTACGCTCGACCGTGTGAAGCTGGTGTTCTCGGCGATGCCCCACAGCGTGGCATAGGTCGGTGAGTCGTTGAAGCGCAGCGCCGGGCTAGACCTGCGCAAAGCCGCCATCGACCGGCAGGTCGATGCCCGTGATGTAGCTGCTGCTATCCGATGCCAGGAACAAAGCCGCGGCCGCCAGCTCTTCCGGGCGCCCGAGGCGGCCGAGCGGAGTTTTGCTGGAGAACACCTCTTTTGCGCTGTCCGCCTGCTCCTTGCTGGTGAACTGGCCGTCGATGATCGGCGTATCCGTGGCGCCGGGGCTCAGCGTATTGATGCGGATGCTGCGGCTCGTCAGCTCCACGGTCCAGGTCTTGGCGAGTGAGCGCAGGGCGGCCTTGGTGGCGCCGTAGGTGCCGTGTGCCGGCAGGCCCTTGTCAGCGACGATCGAGGCGTTGAGGATGATCGAGCCGCCGTTCCTCATCAGGGGCAGGGCCTTCTGCACTGTGAATATGACACCGCGGACGTTGATGTTGAAGGTCTTGTCGTAGTGCTCCGGCGTGATCTGCTCGACCGTGCGGTGCTCGACGAAGCCGGCGTTGGCAAAAACGATATCGACGACGCCCTTTTCTGCCGCGATGATCTGATACAAGCGGTCCAGATCGGCGAGGTTGGCAACGTCACCTTTGACAGTCGTCACATTCCTTCCGATTACCGCCTTGGCCTTGTCGAGCTCGGACTGGCGCCGGCCCGTGATGTAGACGTAGGCGCCTTCCTCGACGAAGCGTTTGGCCGTCGCCAGGCCAATGCCGCTGCTGCCGCCGGTGATGACCGCTACCTTGTTCTTCAGTTGCATGATGGATCTCCGCTACTCTGCGTTGATAGGAAATCAGGGCCGCCGCACACCCAACGTGTGCAGCCGTGCCAGCACCGCTTCCGGCTCCAGCCGGTCACGGTAGTCGGGATCGACGTGCGCCAACGCGATCCGAGCGTCCTGGCCAATCAAGTAGGTCGCCGGAATCGGCAGCGACCACCCGCCCTCGCCGTTCCACTTGCGTTGAGCTCGATGGAGCCGCCCTGCGCATTCCGCAGCCGGAAGTTCGGCGCCTGAGCGCCTTCCTGCAGGACTTGGCCGAGGATCTCGGGCGCACGCAGGGCATCGGTGGCCCGGTTCATCAGCGCGACGGTGGGCAGGTCGAGGACCGAGGCCCAGTGATCGCGCTCGCGGGACAGCTGCTGCTTAAGGCTCATCTCCTCCAAAGCTCCGGTGGTGGCATCGCCGTCTGCGTGGCCTACAATGCCTATTCCCTTCTCACCCGATAAGATCATCCCTTCGCATATCATCCATGCCTGAATTGGAATGAGTATCGACAGACTGACCCTCTGGCGGACCTATGTCCGGGTGATCGAAACCGGCAGTTTCTCGGCGGTCGCGCGCGAGCTCGGGACGTCTCAGCCGCGGGTGAGCAAGCAGATCGCCGCGCTCGAATCTCAGCTGGGGGTGCGCCTGATCCGCCGATCGACCCGCAAGCTCTCGATGACGGAGGAAGGCGAACGGCTTTACGTCGAAGCCCGCCGCATCGTCGAGGAAGTCAGCGAAGTCGAATCACAGCTCAAGGGAGCCGGCGAGCCACAGGGCACCCTGCGCATCGCCTGCCCGCCGGTCTTCGCGCGGCTCAAGCTCCTGCCGCTCGCGGCCTCGTTCATGCAACAGTACCCGCAGCTGACGCTAGAGTTCTCGGTGCATGATCGGTTCGTCGACTTGGTGGAGGACGGCATCGACGTGGCTATCCGCATCGGGGAACTCGCCGATACGGGGCTGCACGCCAGATGCATCGGGACTGCACGCCGCATTTGCGTCGCATCCCCGCGCTATCTGAAGGAGTATGGTACGCCGAAGTCCCCAGCCGACCTGCGTGCCCACAACTGCATCCTCTATACGCTGCTGGCGACGGGTGCGACCTGGCCGTTCGACGGCATGTCGGTCAAAGTGACAGGGCGAGTGCGCGGCAATTCGCCCGAGGTCGTCACCACCATGGCACAGAGTGGGCTCGGTATCGCCATGGCGCCGCATTTCCTCTTCACCGAGGCGCTGGCCGCCGGTGACTTGCGGGAGATCCTCAAGGATTGGCCGGTCCCCGGACTACCGATCCACGCGCTTTATCTGGCGCGGCGTTATGTGCCCGCGCGGATCCGGCTGTTCGTCGAATACGCAGCGAACGCCTATGCCAATGACAAACAGTTGAGAACCTGAGCCAGTGAGCCCCGGCCAGTGCCGCGATTCGCGGACCGATCATGAGGAAAGTCACAGCGCACTCCAAGACTCCGCTGGCATTTTAGAACAATTGATCTAAAATGATGGAGACGGATTGCACACAGGCGTTTTTAGCTTTCCAAGGCGGTATGGGGCGGCCACGTGAATTCGACGAGACCGCGGTCTTGGACGCCGCGACCCAGCTCTTTTGGGCACGGGGGTTCGAGGCGGTGTCGATTCGCGAGCTGGCGGATCGGATGGGCCTGAAGACGGCGAGTCTGTACAACGCCTACGGCGACAAGCGCGCCCTCTATCGACAGGTTCTGCAAAAGTACGCAAAGGGCGCCCTCGGCTGGTGCGGCGAGTCGTTGGCTGGCGACAAACCCGGTTTGGAGGCGCTTCAGGCGTTCTTTTTCGCGCTGGCCTCGGACACCGCTGCCGATTCGGACAGAAAGGGCTGCCTGGTCGTCAACGCCGGGCTGGAGACGGCTCCGCACGACCCGGAGTTCCAGACGATCGTCGCCGCAGTCTTTCGCCGGCTCGAGCGCATGTTCCGCGATTGCGTTCTGCGCGGGCAGGCGGACGGATCGGTGACGCGAGCCCAGCCGGCCGACGATCTCGCCAGGCTTCTCCTCGGTGCGATGCTCGGCATGCGGGTTCTGGCGCGGACCCGCCCCCAACGGGCGCTCCTCGAAGGCGTGGCGCGCGCGGCGACCGCGCTCCTCCAGCCCTGACCGGGAGATGAGAGTGCCGGGAGAGACGCGGGCGGCGCACCAGCGGGAAGGGCGCGAAGAGCGTTTCCGCCTGCTGATGGTCCGCAGCCTGGACGGAGATCCTCGTGCATATCGTCAGCTTCTCGGCGAGCTCAGCCGTTACTTGCGCGGCTACTTCGCGCGGCGGATCGGCGACTCGGAGGTCGAGGATCTGGTGCAAGAGACGCTCTTGGCAGTGCATTTGAAGCGTCACACCTACAATCGGGCGTTGCCGTTCACGCCGTGGGCTTACGCCGTTGCGCGCTACAAGCTGGTGAACCACTTCCGCCGCAATCATTCAACCCGCGTTCCGCTCGAGGACGCGGGAGATTTGCTGGCCTTGGAGAGCACCGAGGAGAGCACGGTGCGCAGCGATCTCGGCAGGCTGCTCGAGCGCCTCCCGGTCCGGCAGCGCGTGCTGATCGAGGACGTGAAGCTACAGGGATTATCGGTCGAGGAAGCGGCGCGAAAACGAGGCGTGACCGCGGTATCCGCCCGCGTCATGCTCCATCGCAGCCTCAAGCGGCTGACTCAGGCCGTTGGGGTCTCAAGGGCACGGACGTCGATCAGCCGCGGAATCTCGCGAAGAGCGTGACGGTGGAGTGAGGGCCGCGTGTCAGATGTATCGGAAGGCGGGGTAGGCGAAGGCGCCGGCGATCCGCTCGCAGTCGCGCTCACTGACACCAGGGCCAGGTAGACCGCGACCCAGTCCCTGGGCGGCCCTTCTCGGCACCCGCTACAGCGCGTCTGCCGGGCCCGATCTTCTCGGCGACCTGCTCGAGCTTAAGGTTACGAGCGAGCCGAGCCGTGCGGAGATTGGAGCCCAACTTACGGAGCGCAACCTCAAGCGCAGCCAAAAACGCCCTACTGCTCCCTGCTTGCATTTCCCTGCGGCGTGTTCTCCCATCCCACGCATGGATGCAGGGTCATTGCCGAAATCGCGCTCTCCCGCATCGACCCACGCCCTGGGCAGCGGGCTCGGGCTGGGCCTGTATGCGCTAATCGTGTGGGGACTCTGGATCGCGGCGCACACATTTGGTGTCCCACGAAACCTGCACGGCCATTTCATCGGGCCGTTCATCGCAGTGGCGCTGATGCTCGGCGTGCTCTGGTCATTTGGGTGGGGAGCGGGCGAGCCGCTCGCGAGTTGGATGTCGAGCCCAGCGGTGCCCCGGAGTGCTCGCAGCTCGACGCGGCGCCTCGTCGCACTCTCGATCGTTCGCGTCGTGACGCCGGGGTTGTTCGCCGCGGGCATATACCTGCTGCTCGCCGTCCCGCTCGACGAATTCTCGGCGGGGTCTCTCCTGCTGTTTTTCGCCTTCCCCACGGTACTGGCTGGTTTGCTCGAATTCCGCCCACCGAGTGCGAAGCTCGGCTGGCAAGACGTAAGCGTGTTGGCGGCGCTCGGCTGCGCCGTCGAGTACGGCTGGCTGCAGGGAAGCCTGCGCCAACCCGGCTTGGGCAATCTGCCGAAATTCCTGCTGACCGATGTCGCGCTCTACCTGTACTTCGTCCAACGCCGCCTGCCCGGCATAGGCTTCGACCTCCGATTGCGCTGGCGCGATGCAGGTATCGGCCTGCGCGAGTGGGCGCTGTTTGTACCCATAGGTATCGGGTTGGGCCTTGCACTCGGCTTCCTGCGCTTCCACGAGCGTCTGCCCGTGGCCGCCACATTCGTGGGCACGGCCCTGGTGACCTTCGTTTTCGTGGCGCTGCCGGAGGAGTTGTTCTTCCGCGGCTTGCTGCAGAACCTGTTGGAGACCCGTATGTCGCGCGGGTATGCGCTCGCGCTGGCTGCGGCGATTTTCGGACTGTCCCACTACATACACGGGGCAGTCTTCAACTGGCGCTATGTGATCCTTGCCGCGATTGCGGGCTCGTTCTACGGCCGTGCGTGGCGGAGCGAGAGACGCATAGGCGCATCGGCCATCTGTCACACCTTGGTCGACACGGTGTGGGTCACGTGGTTCCTTGCCCATTGAGCCAAAAAACCGAAACCCGAGCGCTGTGGCGACAGGTGCTGTGCGTATACGGTTCACTCGAAGCCGCTCTCTGGACAGCGGGCGTAGTGCAGGGCCTCTTCATCGGACTGACCGTCGCGCTCACCATCGTTTGGACCTTCTCCGAGCGACGCCCGTCGCCGGATCTGGGGCTCAACCCAGCCTCGATCCGGCGCGGCTGGTGGATTGCACCGATTGGCGCCGCCGTCGCCGGGCTCATCCTGCTCGCCGCGTGGCGATGGCACACCCTGCGCCTACCGGCTGGGAGTATGGTGATCTGGGTGAATGTCGCGCTCAGTCTGATCTGGGCGTTCGCGCAGCAGTTTCTCACCCAATCCTTCTTCTTCCTCCACCTGGAACATCTGCTGCACAGCGGCCGGCGCGCGGTGATTGCGACGGCGCTCCTGTTCTCGAGCGCCCACATTCCCAACCCGGTGCTGCTTCCGGTGACGCTCGTCGGCGGTTTGATACTGAGCGAAGTGTTTCGCCGCAACCGGACGCTCTACCTGCTCGCCGTCGCGCACGCGCTCGTCGCGCTTTGCCTGGCGATCAGCATCCCGGAGGCCGTATTGCACGACATGCGTGTCGGCCTGGGCTACATTCGCTACCCATCCTAAGGATTGCGGGCAGCGATGTTGTGCGCGCGGGTGGGGACCTCACGCGGCGGCGCGTTGCTCCGCTCCTGCCGTTTCATCAATTCCGTCGGCGACGCCCAGCGTGCGGAACACCACGGTCAGCACGAAGGCCAGAGCGATATTCACGACCAGCGTCAGCAGCGCGATGTAGGTTGGGACGATCGTACCGAGCACGTGCAGTGGGTATACGGCGCCCTTGAACTCGAGGCCGATCTCGAGCCAGGTACCCATCGTCATGCCGGTGAGCCATCCCAGGGCGAGCGCCCATCGGTGGAACCATCGCGTGTAGAGCCCGAAGACCATCGCAGGGACCGTCTGGATGATCCAGATGCCGCCGAGGAGCTGCAGGTTGATCGCGTAGGTTGCCGGGAGGCTCAGCACGAACACCAGCGCGCCGAACTTGACCAACAATGAGGCCAGTTTGGCCTGGCGCGCCTCGTCGGCGTCGCTGCAGCCCGGCCGGATATACGCGCGGTAAACGCTGCGCGTCCACAGGTTCGCTGCCGCGATCGACATGATCGCCGCGGGCACCAGGGCGCCGATGGCGACGGCCGCGAAGGCCATCCCGACGAACCAGCCCGGGAAGCTGCGTATGAACAGGGCCGGCACGGCGAAGTTGCTCGAGTACTGGTGGAAGTAGTCGGCAAATTGCGGCACCTTGTCCACGCCCGCTGCAACGGCCATGAAGCCGAGGAGCGCGATCAACCCGAGCGCGAGGCTGTAGGCCGGCATGAAGGCCATGTTGCGGGCCAGGGTACGCGGGTTGTCCGCCGCGAGTGTGCCGGTCAGCGAGTGCGGATACACGAAGAGCGCGAGTGCCGAGCCAAGCGCCAGAGTGGCGAAGGCGCTGTAGCTGCCGAGGCTGCCCGGGGGCGGGGTGGTGAGCAGCAGCTTGGATACCGGCACGGCATGAAAGATCTTGCCGAAGCCGCCGAGCTCGAGAGGAATGACGATCACCGCCGTGATGACGGTGACGTAGATCAGCAGGTCCTTCACGACCGCGATCAACGCTGGTGCGCGTAAGCCGCTGGTATAGGTGTATGCGGCCAACACCGCGAAGGCGATGATGAGCGGCAGGTCACCCACCCACCCGCGGGTTGGAAAGCCGAGCGCGGCGATCACTACTTCGATGCCGACGAGCTGCAGGGCGATATACGGCATCGTGGCGAGGATCCCGGTGATCGCGACGAGTAGGCCGAGGAGCCGGCTGCCGTAGCGGCCGCAGACGAAATCCGCGCCCGTCACGTAGTCGTGTCGGCGCGCAACGCGCCACAGTCTCGGCAGCACGGCGAACACCAGCGGATAGGCGATGATAGTGTAGGGCATCGCGAAGAATCCGATGGCGCCGGCCCCGAAGACGAGCGCTGGAACCGCGATAAAGGTGTAGGCCGTGTACAGGTCACCGCCCAGCAGGAACCAGGTCACCCAACCGCCGAAGCGGCGTCCGCCCAGTCCCCATTCGTGCAGCTGGTTGAGGTCGGCTTTGCGCCAGCGTGCGGCGATGAAGCCGACGACGGTGACCAGGCCGAACAGGAGCAGGAACACGACCAGCGCCGAGGCCTGCATGTCGCCGCCCTCAGACCAGATCGCGGGTCATGAGGTACACCACTCCGGAGCACACCGCGCTGAGAGGTACCCAGATCATGAGGTACCAATAGAAGAATGGCACGCCCAGCAGCTCAGGCGTGGCGCGCGCGTACCAGGGCACCCACAGAGTGGCGATCACGGGCACCGCCAGCAGAAGACGCCACCAGAGACGGGGGTGCACGCGTCCACCCGGGGACGTACTCATGCCGTTACCAGCGTTACCACTACTTGCCATAGACCTGCACGATGCCAGAGTCGCGGGGGCCGCGGCTGCCTACCTCGCTATGGCGACGGCTTAAAGATCAATATTCGGGCCATTGTATCGCCCAGGTGGGGTACCGATACGTAAAGCCGATCGAGCTCGCTCGAATACAGGCTCGTCTTGGCCAATACGGCCGTGTCGACTGCCGGCTGCCGACGATAGGTGTCGTGGGGCCCGATGGCGTAGGTATCGACGTGGCCCACTCCTGTGGATACATAAATACGCTGCCGCTTCCGGTCGATGGAGATCCCATCAGCCCAGCCGCCAATCGGCAGCGTTGCGACCGCGCGCCCGTTGGTGGTATCCAGCACGATGAGTGATCCGTGCATCTCGGAGTCGCGCGATCCCACATAGAGCCGAGCGTGCGCGGTGTCGAGCGCCATGGCTATATTGTTGCGTACGCCTGCGGGCAATTTCCAGGTGCTCACTGTCCGTCGCGCTCTCAAATCAACGACAGCTACGGCGGCGTCATCGACGAGATTGACATAGAGCAATTGCTTTCCCGGGTCGACCGTCGACGCCTCGAGACCGGGGGTTGCAATTGCAATATCCGCCACCTTCCGCATTCGAACCGTGTCCACGGCGGAAATGAGCGAGTGGCTCATTCCAGCATCTTCGCCGCCATTGTTCACATAGATGAATTTCGAGTGCGGATCGTAGACCAGCCCATCGGCTCCCCGCGCGAGAGGGATTGTTTTCACCAGCGAGTAGTCTTTGCCGCTGAAGACCTTGACATCGCCACTCGCGCCGTCGGCCACGAACAGTCGCTGCAAGCTTGGGCTATAGAAGACTCCGTGTGGATTACCGATGCCGGTTATCATCTTGAGCACGCGCCCGTCCTTCAGGTCGAGAACGGCAACCGCCTTGGCAGCCTGGGGCGTGGCGAACAGCCGTCTGCCGGTCAAATCGATGAACAGGTAGTCTGAATACGGTCCCGGTGGAACACCCGGTATCGTCATCGATCCTTCCAGCACGAGGGGACCGTCGGCGGCAGCTGCTCGCACAGCTCCGGGTAACAAGAGACACGCGAGCAATACGGCTGTCGCGGCGAGCAGGCGGATGCCCAAGCCGGCGTGTTCGGTGCGGTCGGTGAGGTGGCTCATATCAGCGCTGCCAATTTACATGCCATAGGTACTGAGACGGCTGTGATCCCGGAATCGACACCGGCTGTCCCGAAATGCCCGCAAGGGTTGTCAAACGGACGGCCGCCGGGTAATCATCTCGTCATCTCGTCGCCGCCAATCGGGGGGCAGGCCACGGAGGGGAGCGGAGCGAGCTCTGAGGGAATCCCGGCGGCCGTTTATATTCTTTTTTTTGGCGCGTGAACGACATCGCAACATCTATGGCATTAGACAAAGGCACGCCCACGCTGGTGCGGCGCGACGCCGCGATGGATGTGCTCTATGCTCGCCACTGGGGTGAGCTGTGCCACTACATCAAGAAGCACTTTGGCCCAGGCCCCCCCGACCCGGAAGATGTTGCGCAAGATGCGTTCATGAGGTTCGTGGCGATCGAGAACCGCCACGCTATCGACAACCCGCGTGCGTACCTGTTTCGAACGGCCCACAATGTCCTGGTCGATGAGCATCGGCGCCTGGCCCTGCGCGGTGCGAGCCCGGCCGACACCGAAGCGCGGCCCGCTAGTGACGATCGGACGCCCGAGCGCGTCTTAGTAGGGCAGGAGCAGCTGGAGATTCTGACGCGGTCTTTGCGCGCGATGCCTGCAGCGCGGCGCCGCTCGTTCCTGCTCAATCGGCTGCAGGGCCTTTCCTGTGCGGCGATCGCGCGGATGACGGGATATTCCGAGTCGGCGGTCAAGAAGCACATCGACGTGGCGCTCATGGATCTCGAGGCCGCGCTGTCGGCTGCGGAACGGATGGGATCGAGTGATTCAGCATGACGACCATGGACAACGAGGACGAAATCAAGACTGCGGCGCGCCACTGGCTATTGCGCCTGTCGCTCGAGTCTCCGACGGCGGAGGAGCGGGCGCAATTTGCTGCTTGGTGCGCGCAGGATCCGCGCCACGCGGCCGCATACCGACGCTTCGAATCGATCTGGCAGGGTGCCGCGCTGCTCGAGGAGCTCGAGCCGCTGGCCAGGGTGCCGTCAGCTCGGAATCCCTGGTGGCGACGACTGCGCGCGAGCCTCGCGATACGTCCGCTGCGCTGGGCGGCGAGCGCGAGTCTGACGGCCGCGATTGCGGCTCTCGGACTCTGGAGTCTGCTTACGCCCACCCATTACGCCACGGGAATCGCCGAGGTGCGCGACATCCATCTGTCCGACGGGACTGACATCATTCTGGGCGCCAACTCCTCGCTCGCCGTGGCCTTCCGCCATCACGAGCGGCGCGTCACCCTCGAATCCGGCGTCGCGTTCTTTTCAGTAGTGAAGAATCCGTTACGTCCCTTCATCGTGCTGGTCGGTGATGAGGAAGTCCGGGATGTGGGTACCCAATTCGAGGTGCGGCGCGAGCCGACCGGTATGCGGGTCGCCGTGCTGGAAGGTACGGTCGAAGTGATGCCGGTGCCGAAGCGCGCAACCGAGAAAGGTGGTGGTGCTCGGCACAGCGTACGCCTCCCGCGTATCACGCCGGTGTCGAGTATCATGATTCGCAATCGGGCGCCCATTGCCCCGATTCTCCTCACAGCGAATGGATCGTCCGGGGCGCGCATTCTGACGGCCGGTCGAGAGGTCACCATAGGGGCCAACGGGGTGATTCCGGATCCGCAGGTCATGCCGAGTGTGGAGCCGGCGGCCTGGCGCTACGGGCGACTGGTCTATGTGGATACGCCGCTCAAGGACATCATTGCCGACGCCAATCGCTACTCCCGCGAGCCGATCGAGATCGAGGATGCGAGCGTGGCGAATATCAGGGTCTCAGTCACGTATCCCAGTGACCAGATCGAGCAGATGGTGTCGGCTCTGGCACACAGCCTCTCGCTCAAGGTCGAGCGACGTGAAGGGGGAGGCATCCTGCTGGCGGCAGGCAAACCGGGCGATTGATTCGCGGCTGCCGCGGCGACCAAAGTGTCGATTGCGCCGGCTCGTCCGTCATAACTGATCATGAGATCGATCAGACCCCTGACGGCGACGCTATGCGTCGCTGCCGCGATGATGGCTCTGGCCGGCAACCTGGCACATGCGCAGGCGATGGCGGGCCGCGACCTCGGCGAGAATGGCGTCCACGTGGCGTACTACAAAACGCCCCCCGGCCGTCAGGACGAATGGCTGTCGCTCTACAAGAAGTATCACAAGCCCATCATGGACCTGGAAATCAAGGAAGGTCTGGTCATCAGCGATACGGTGTACGCGCCCAGGTACCACGACGGTGAGAAGTCCTGGGACTTCATCATCATCACCATCACGCCGCCGGAGGGACAGGGACCGAAGCTCCACATCACACGCGCGGAGGAGATCAGGAAACTGTTCCCCGACATCCAGGACTACGTTCGCGGCGAGCGTGCGCGCTGGGCGCTGACTCTGGTGTGTCAGGAAGGTGACCTGGTGAAGATCGACATGACGCGCGACCCTCTGTCCGTGTACTACCCGCTCGATTCTCCCAAGAAGAAGTGACGGAGGCCGGGCTCACGGGAGGTGTGGTGTCATCCAGTACGCAACACGTTTCCTCGCGAAGGTGTCGATTGCAACGTGCCGTCCGTCTTAACTGAAACGCAGTGGTTTGGCGGAGGGGACTGATGACACGTATTTACGTTGCGCTGATCAACCGCGCGCTCATGGCCGTCTGCGCCGCCCTCGTGCTGTGTACCGGGCCGATCGCGATGGCGGCCAACGACTCATCCAAACATTTCGAGATCAAGGCCGAGCCGCTTGCGGAAGCGCTCATGGAATTCGGCGCGCAGTCTGGACTGACGGTGATCGCCCCGACGACGCTGACCACGGGCAAGAACGCTCCCGCCCTTCGCGGCGACCTTGCCTGGACCGATGCGCTCGGGCGGCTCCTGACCGGGTCGGGCCTGACCTTCACGCAGAATGCCGATGGCACGATCGTCATTCAAAAGATCAGCAGCGCAGCACCGGCGAAGGCGAGCTCGGAAACATCCGGCCAGGACCAAGGCCAGCTTGTCGACGTCATCGTGACGGCCCAAAGGCGATCGGAGCGCTTGCTCCAAGTCGCGGCTCCGGTAACCGCATTGCAAGCGACTGACCTCGCGCGCCAGGGGGATTTTCGGCTTGCCGACTACGCCGCCTCCGTGCCGGGATTGAATCTGATTTCCTCGGAGCCTGGCGAGACCGCCATCGTCATCCGGGGCATCACCACCGGTTACGGTGCTGCGATTGCGGCCACGACCAGCACGTATATCGATGATTCGCCTTTCGGGTCGTCGACGGCCAACGCGCTCGGATCCTTGACGACGGTTGACCTCGATCCGGCGACGCTGCAGAGCGTCGAGGTTCTGCGGGGTCCACAAGGGACGCTGTACGGCGCCAGCGCCATGGGCGGCTTGATCAAGTACATCACCATTCCACCGAGCTTGACGAGCTATCGCGGGCGCGCGGAGCTGGATGGCAGCTCCGTCGATGGCGGCGGTCAGGGCTACGGGGTGCGCGGAATGTGGGATGGCCCGCTCGTGCCCGGCAAGCTTGGGATCACCGTCAATGCCTTCGATCGGCGCGACCCGGGTTACATCGACGACCCTAACGGCAATCACAAGAACGTCAACAGCTTGCATGTTGCGGGCGGGCGCCTGGCTGCCTTATGGCAGCCCGTAGAGCGCTTCTCCGCGGAATTCTCCGCTCTGGTGCAGAACAGCTCCGCCGATGCCACGTCGGACGTAGACGTCAATTCCAACCTGACGCCGATTTACGGCAATTATCAGCAGCTCCGATACGCGACTCAGAACTGGGATTTCGACAGCGCGCTCTACAGCCTTCGCGCCAAATATGATTTCGGCTGGGCTACCCTTACCTCCATCAGCAGCTACCAGAAGGAAACAGCCAGGCAAGGTTTGGATTTCACCCCTCGATTCGGCCCTCTGCTCTCGAGCATAATCGGTGTGCCGGATCTGGGCGTGGTCGACCATGTATCCTTGAACGAACACAAGATCACCCAAGAGGTCAGACTTGCTTCGCCCGCCACCGCCAGGCTCGAGTGGTTGGCCGGATTGTTCTTCACACACGAGAAGAGCGTGCAGCCTGAAGTCATGACGGGCTTTACGCTTCCAAACGCGCTCCCGGTGCCGGGATTGGGACCGCTGTTCGTCGACCCGAACCATGATTCCTACAAGGAATACGCCGGTTACGGGGATCTCACCTACCACTTCACGTCGAAAGCGCAGGTTCTGGCGGGGATCCGGGTCACGAGCGATTCCGAGGACAACGTCACTCCGTTTTCCGGTCTATTCAACGGCCCGCCGGCCATCGCCATCACGAGCACGTCCAGCCGATCGACGACGTATCTCTTCTCCCCTAGCTACAGCTTCAACGGCAATCAGATGGTTTACGTGCGGATCGCGTCGGGCTTCAGGCCGGGTGGCCCCACGGGTCTGACGACTACCAGCGTGTACGCCGGCGCCCCGACGACCTACGGCCCCGACACGCTTACCAATTACGAGCTGGGCTACAAAGCCGGCTTTCCCAAGCAGCGGATGACCGTCGATGTATCCGCCTTCGACATCGAGTGGAAGAAGATCCAGGTACTGTCGGAGATCCAAGGTTTCATCATCACCGGCAACGGAGCCACCGCGCGTAGCAACGGGCTCGAGCTCGCCTGGACGTGGAAGCCGCTCGCCGGACTCAACTGGTCGGCGAATGCCGCCTATACCCATGCCTACCTGACCACCGATGCGCCCGGTATCGGCGGTAGGGCCGGCGACGACCTGCCGGATGTGCCCCAGTTTTCCGCGAATACGGCTGTCGATTACGACTTCCCCGTGACGAGTCTGGTCAACGGCTTCGTGGGCGGCAACCTCATGTATATGGGATCCCGAGTTTCTGATTTTGTCGCCGACTTGCCTGCGGACATGAATCGCGCGGTCATCCCCGCGTACCATACGCTCAATCTGCGTACGGGCATGAATTACGGTGACCTGACAGCCGAGATCTACGTCAAAAACGTGACTGACTCTTATGGCCTGGCGCGTCTCTATGGCGAAACCATAGACGCTTTCTCGCCGCCGCTCGCGGCTGCGATAATTCAACCGCGCACATTTGGCCTTTCAATCAGCTACAAATTCCAGTAAACGAGGTCTGGTCGGCGCAGAGCCTGCGAGCTGGGGCGCGGCTGGCCAGAGTTCCGACAAGGGGTGCTTGAACCATGAAGACACTGCTCAAGGGCATTTCGATCCTGCTCGCTTGCCTTGCGTTTGCCCCATCTGCGTTCGCCCAGGCGGCGAATGGCAATGGAGGCTGCGCTGACCGGGTTCTCGTCAGTTACTACAAGATCAAGCCGGGTCGGCAGGACGAGTGGCTCGCCCTATACCAGAAGTGGCACCGGCGACTGATGCTGTACGAAATTGCGCACGGAATGGCGATCAGCGACAAGCTCTTTGAGACGGGCGCTCATTCGCCGGGAATGCCGTGGGATTTTGCCATCATCATCGTCCTTCCCCCCAAGGACCCCGTGGGGGCAATCAGCCGGCCTGACCTCATTCGCAAGCTCTATCCGGACCTCAAGGCCTACGTAGCCGCTGAGCGGGAGCGTTGGGCATTGACCGTGGATCATTGGGACGAAACGCTGGTGGAGATGAACATGGATAAGCCCCTGTCCGTCTACGCGCCGGAGGACGGCTTCTGCAAGGCTCCAGGGTCGCACTGAGGTGCGGATCCCGCTACAGCGCGTGGACCTCGAGCACCTTCGACCAAACCAGCCGTGCCTACCCATTTCCGTCGCCAGGCGGGCGGTGGTCACCGTGATCCGAGCTTCCGTGGGAGGGCGGTGGGCGCTTCTGCTCCGGGGCATGTCCGCGCTGCGCGCCGTGCGCATTTTGCTCGGCTGGCCTGGTTTGCCTGGTTGGCCCGGACGGCATGGCGCGGCCGCCGCGCTCGGGCGGCCGGGCTTGCATAGTCCGCTGCGGCGGCGCGGCATGTTCGCTGCGCCCGGGCGGGGTGGCGCGCCCGTGCTCTGTCCCCTCAGGGTGGCCGCCAACAGCCCGGTGTCCACTCGGCATCGGCGGTGGACCTGCATGGGGCCGTCCAGGCGGCCCCATGTGGGGCGGCAGACGGCGATGTGCCCATGAGCTGCGCTGCGCATACCAGGGGCGGCCGCGGTAGTAGTCGTCCCAGTACGCCCCGAGCGTGAAGGTGACGATCGGCAGACCGAGGCTGGGCCCGTAGGAGTAAAGCGGGACTCTTTCGCCCTGATACACGAAAGACAGGCTGCCGGCGTACACCCATCCTCTATTGTCGTCGAACGACACATCGCACCAGCTCCAATCGCTCAGGCAGCCGTGCACATCGAGCGGTGCGCCAGGCCCAACCTGCGCAACCAGCGGGTACGTCCGGTCGGGTCCCGCGCGCACGTTCATGGGTTTCGAGGTGTATGCGTTCTGCGCGCTCGCGATGCCGAATGCGCCCAGCAGCAGCACTCCGAGCGAAGGGATGAGAGGGCGTCGGTGCATGGCCAAGCCTCCAATTGAATCCGCGCGGGTCGCAGGATAACCCATTGAGCCCCGCTGGAGTTCCCGATAGGGCCGCCGTCCTGCTGGTCGCCTACGCCGGCGCGTGCTGTGGGAGGGGCTCCCCGCGCCCACCGGCATCTTTGGCTGATAGGAGCTCTCACGCGAAAAACCCGGCGGCCACATTGTTCCCCGTGGAAAGCCGGCTGATACCCCTCTGACCGGGGCGGGGTGGATGTGGCCGCCGGCCCCGGCTAGGATGGCCCCCCATGCGCATCGCGACACTGCTTGCTGCCCTGCTGTTCGGTCTCGGAGCCTGCAGTGGCGCCCGCGCTGGCGCGAAGTTCGCGCCGGTCGCGCCGGCGGCCCGATCCTTTCAGGTGGTGCCCTCAGCCTGACCGCTCTGCACGATGCCCGGATCATCGTCGCCTCGGGAGCAAGCTTCGCCTGGAAGGCTGGCCTGCCTTAGCCTGCAGCCTCAGCGGCGGCCGAAAGCCGCACGAAGCTCTTGCTTCGCCTGATTCAAGACCCGGCGCCGCTCCGGGCTCAGGCTCTTGCCCGCCCGATTGATGTGGAAGGTCAGCATCGACATGGCCGAGCGGTACGGCTCGGACTTGCGCCGCCGGCTGGATTCCGCTGACCGCTTGAGCGACAGGGCGATGGCGCGCGGGCTGCGTTTGCTGAATACCCCCGCCTCGAGATCGAGCGCGTTGCTGGTCTGCATCACGCGGCCGGACCATCGCCTGGCGCTCGTGGCCGCCACGCGCTCGGCTCTGCCCGCGTGGCTCCTGCCCGCCCGCGGCCGCCGCCGCGATGTGTTCGTTGCCATGTCCGATGCAATCCCTGCCGGGGAAGAGAGTTCCAAGAGGAGCCGGGGCTCCTGCACCTCAGCTCGACGCCGCGCTCCTGCAGCTTCCGCCAGGGTGAACGGCGTAGAATTGCGATCGACCGCTTGGACCCGTGTGGCACGGGCTCGAGGGAGGCGAGTGTGAAAAAGACATTCTCCATGCAGCTCTCCGTGCAGCGTTGCCTGGCGGCCGTGCTCGTCGCGGTACTGCTCCTGCCGGCTTCGCCGCGCACCATGTCGGCCGCCCTCGCCACGACCGCCAGGTCCGGCTCCGGGGATACGGCGGCTCCCAAGAGCTCCCTGACGTCGCTACTCATCGTTGCCCAGGACAATGTGTCCGATCCCAACTTCGGCCGCTCGATCGTGCTCGTGATGAACAACCTCGGCCCGGCCCCGGTCGGCATCATCGTAAACAGGCCGACGCCGCTGACGGTCGCAAAGTTCTTTCCGCAGATGAAGGCCCTTGCGCACGTGCAGGACAAAGTGTATTTCGGCGGCCCAGTCGAGTTCGACGAGGTCTGGTTTCTGTTTCGCGCTAATGCCGCGCCTGCGAGCGCGACTACGATCCGCGTGTGCGACGACGTCTACGTGAGCTCGGACGGCAAACTGCTGCGCAAGCTGCTCGGCCGCCCGCGGCCGATGGAAGGCCTGCGGATTTTCATCGGCCACGCGGGCTGGGCACCGGGACAGCTGCAGGCCGAAATCCAGGGGGGCGCCTGGCTGCCTCGGCATGCCGACGCCGACTCCATCCTCGACGCCAAGCCGCAGGTCCCCTGGCCTTCGGGACGAGGGCCGAAGGCCGGGACCTGAGCCGCTGCCGCAACGGACGGTCCGCAACGTGTGCAAGAACTACTTGCGTGACGTCGCCACCGCGGCGGCAGCCACCCGCGCATGTAAGTCGTAGGTATCGCTGGAGGTTATCTCCACATCTGCCCAGTCGCCCGGCCGAAGTCCGCTCGCGGATGCGATCCGTACCACGCCGTCGATGTCCGGCGCATCCGCCTCGCTACGGGCGATCGCCTCGCCGTCGGCAACCGTGTCCACCAACACCCGCATCCTCGCGCCGACGCGCCGCTCCAGGCGCCCCGCGCTGATGGCTGCGGCGCGCTCCATGAAGCGCGCGTACCGCTCTGCCTGCACCTCGGCCGGCACGTGTCCCTCGAGGGAGTTCGCGGCGGCGCCTTCGACCGGCGAGTACTTGAAGCAGCCGACCCGGTCGAGCTGAGCCTCCTGCAGCCATTCGAGCAGCTCTTCGAACTCGCGCTCGGTCTCGCCGGGGAACCCCACGATGAAAGTGCTGCGTAGCGTCAGGTCCGGGCACTGCCTGCGCCAGCCCGCGATGCGCCGCAGCACATCCTCGGAGTGGGCCGGACGGCGCATGCGCTTCAGCACCGAGGGGCTGCCGTGTTGGAAAGGGATGTCGAGGTAGGGCAGGACGCGCCGCTGCGCCATCAGCGGGATGACTTCGTCGACGTGCGGATACGGATAGACATAGTGCAGCCGGATCCAGATCCCGAGAGTTCCGAGGCCGCGCGCGAGATCGATGAATCGCGTGCGATACTCTTCGCTGCGCCACGTGGCGGGCCCGTAGCGAATGTCCGCTCCGTAGGCGCTGGTGTCCTGGGAGATCACCAGCAGCTCGCGCACCCCGGCGGCGGCCAGGCGCTCCGCTTCGCGCAGCACCTCGTCGATGCGGCGGCTCGCGAGCCGGCCGCGCAGCGCCGGAATGATGCAGAAGCTGCACTTGTTGTTGCAGCCTTCCGAAATCTTGAGGTAAGCGTAGTGACGGGGCGTCAGCCGCACGCCCTGCGGCGGCACGAGGTCGAGGAAGGGATCGTGCTGCGGCGGCAAATGCTCGTGCACGGCCGACATGACCTCACCGTAGGTCTGCGGCCCGGTCACCTTGAGCACGCGCGGGTGCCGCTCGAGGATTCGCTCCGGCCGGGCGCCGAGGCATCCGGTCACGATCACCTTGCCATTGCGCTCCAGAGCCTCGCCGATGGTCTGCAGCGACTCGTCGATGGCCGCATCGATGAAGCCGCAGGTGTTGACGACTACGAGGTCCGCCTGCTCGTAGGTGGGGGATACCTCGTATCCCTCGGCCCGTAGCGTCGTCAGAATGCGCTCGGAGTCGACCAGCGCCTTGGGACAGCCCAGGCTGACGAAGCCGATTCTCGGAATGCGCTCACGCGGTTGGGCGCGGCGCCGCGCTGTTCGGGACGGGCTGGGCATCGGGGGCGCGAAGCCTACCTGCCGGCCCTTGCGGCCGCAATAGCGGCACTGCTCATCGGCCCCTAGCGGCCGTAGATCCCCACGATTTCCGCCGCCGCGATCGCGCTGGCCCGCGCCTTGGCCGCAACCTGCGCTGGGCTGGAGCGGGCGTCGAGCCCGAGCGTGGCCACCCCCAGCGCATAAAGCGTGAGCCGGTAATGATGCGGCGGCCCGGGCGGCGGGCAGGGTCCACCGTAGCCCAAGGGGCCGAAGTCGTTGCGCACCTGGATGGCGCCCCGGGGCAGGAGGTGCTTCGCCGGATCGCCCGCACCCGCCTGCAGCGAGCTCACTGCCGCCGGGATGTCGAACACCGCCCAGTGCCACCAGCCCCCTCCGGGCGCGTCCGGATCGAACATCAATACGGCGAAGCTGCGGGTGCCCGCGGGAGGATGGTCCCAGGAGAGCGCGGGTGAGGTATTGCCGCCGTGACAGCCGGACTGGTTGTAGACGTAGTTGCGGGTGATCGCTCCTCCCGGAGCGATATCAGGGCTGCGCAGCGCGAAGCCCGAAGTGACGAGCGCCGCCGCAAGCGCGAGCACGACCCGCCGATCGCCGATCAGCACTCCTCGCCGCATGGCCCGCGACCTCTCGCAGCCCGTGGATGATGGAGTGTGCAGCGCACGGCGCCATCCGGCAAACTGCGGCCCATGACAACCTCCCAGCCGCCGAAAGTCGCCTTGATCACGGGCTCCACGGACGGTCTCGGCCGCGCCGTGGCCCGCTCGCTTGCCGCCTCAGGGTTCATGGTCCTGCTCCACGGCCGCGACTCGCAACGCGGTGAGGCGCTGGTGCGCGAGATTTCCGCGGCGGGCGGCACAGCCCGCTGCCACTGCGCCGACTTCGCATCCCTGGCGGCGGTGCGCGCTCTCGCGGACACCGTCCGGCACCAGCACGAGCGCCTCGACCTGCTGATCAACAACGCCGGCATCGGCACCGGCGAGGGCGGCCGGCCTGCGCCGCGCCAGACGAGCATTGACGGATACGAGCTGCGATTCGCGGTCAACTATCTCGCCGGCTACCTGTTGACGCGTCTCCTGCTGCCCATGCTGGTGCGCACCGCCCCGGCGCGCATCGTCAACGTCGCTTCCGTCGGCCAGTACCCGCTCGATTTCGACAATCTGATGCTGGCGCGCGCCTACAGCGGCATGCGCGCGTACGCGCAAAGCAAGTTGGCGCAAGTAATGCTGACGATCGATCTCGCGGCGGAGCTGCGCGACTACGGCGTGACCGTCAATTGCCTGCACCCGGCGACCTACATGGACACCACGATGGTGCGTGCCGCCGGCGTCGAGCCGGCGAGCACCGTCGCTGAGGGAGCCGCGGCCGTGATGAATCTCGCCGTCTCCCGGGAGCTCGCGGGCCGCACGGGCGAGTACTTCGATGGCCTGCGCGTCGCACGCGCGAACGACCAGGCATATGACCCGCAGGCCCGGCGGCGGCTTGCGGAAGTCAGCGCCCGGCTCACCGGCCTCGACCAGCCTCAGGCGCCGACGAGCTAGTATCCGGGGCCTCATCACAAGGGGGGGGCATGGGACTCGAGAAGCCCGCGGTGCGATTCGACCGCGAGTACTACCGGCGCTACTACTACGACCCGCGCACGGCAGTGACGACCCGCGGGGAAATGCACGCCCGCGCCCGTCTCATCGCGGCTTTCACCGAGCACGTCGGCCTGCCGGTACGCAGACTGCTCGACGCCGGCTGCGGCACCGGCCTGCTGCGCAAACCGCTCAAGCGCCTCCTGCCGAAGGCCGAATATGTCTGTCTGGAGACGAGCGCCTACCTCTGCAGCCGCTACGGCTGGTCGCACGGCCGGATCGAAGATTTCCGCAGCACCCCGGCCTTCGATCTCGTGATCTGCTATGACGTGCTGCAATATCTCGATTCCCGCGCCGCCGCGCGTGCCGTGAGCAACTTCGGCCGGCTGTGCCGCGGAGTGCTGTATTTCAGCGCCCTGACCCGGCGCGACTGGGAGTGGAACTGCGATCCGGCGAGAACCGATTCCAACGTGCACCGGCGCTCCGCGCAGTGGTACCGGCGGCGCCTGCAGCGGAATTTCCGCGAGGTCGGCGCCGGCTTCTGGCTGCGCCGCGGCGCCCCGCTCACCGTCTGGGAGCTCGAGTCCCAGTTCTGATCCAGGAACATCCGTGACCGAAACCGATTCCCCGCCGCCGCCCCTGGCCGCCTTCCAGGGATCGGTCACCTGTCGCCGCGCCTACAACGCGCTGATTCTGACCGGTTCCGCCGCCGATTCCGCGGACGACATCCTGATCCTGACCTTCATCGCGCCCACGGTTCCCGACCTCCCGGAGCACCTGACGGCGGCGACCATACGCGCGCTGGGCGGGCAGCGCTACGGCATCACCTCCGCATCCCGGGACTGGATCGTCGCGGCCGCTGCGGCCCATGTCCACCGCGACATCGGCACTGCGTTTTACCGCGCGGTGCCCCCGCGCCCCACGCCGCTCGCGAAGCGCCTCTTGTGGCGCGTGCTGCTGGCGGTCGCCGGTACCCGCGCGGGAAAGCGTCTTCTGCTGTGGGTTCGCCGCCGGACCTAACCCGGCTCCACGATTTCCCTGCCCGGCACCGCGACTCTAGCCCTGCCGAGCAGCGCGTTGTAAGTCGCCATCTGTGACTGAAACGCCCGATTCCAGGTGAACGTGCGCAGGACCCGCGCCCTCGCGTTCGCGCCCAGCGCCTCGAGATCCCGCTCGTAGAGCGCTGCGACGGCCTCCGCCATCCTGGCGCCGCTTCCGGGCTCCGCCAACAGCCCCACTCCCTCGTCCACGAACTCCGGAATGGCCCCGGCGCGCGCCGCCACCACCGGGCGCCCACAGGCCATCGCCTCCAGGAGCACCAACCCGAAGGTCTCCTTCGTCCCCGCATGCACCAGCGCATCGGCGGACGCCAGCCACTCGGCCAGCTCGATGCTGTCTCGCCGGTACGGCAGCGTCGTGACGTTTGCTGCGGGCCGCGCCTTCCGGTCGCCGCCGATGAGCAGCAGGTGATACGGCGAGCCCAGTTTCGCGAATGCCTCCAACAGCACCGGCAGGTTCTTCTCGCCGGCGAACCGTCCCGCATACACCAGCACCCGCGCCGTCGGCGCGAGTCCCAGCCGTTGCCGCAGCCAGTCGCCCCGCCGCTGCGGCTGGAACACCTCCGCGTCGACTCCGAGCGGCTGATGCACCGCATGCTGCACGCCAAGGTCGTGGAGCAGATCGCGCATCAGCCGGCTCGGCGCAAACACCACGTCGAAGCGCTCGTAGAGCCAGCTCACGTAGCGCCCGAGCATCCGCTCCGCAAGGCATCCGCCCACGCGGCGGCTGATGATCTGCGGCAGATTGGAATGATAGAACGCGGCGAGCGGAATGCCCCGGCGACGCGCCAGCCGCCAAGCGGCCCACGCCGGATGGAAGGCGTCGCCCGCCTCGATCAGATCCGGCTGCAGAGCATCGAGCAGCCGCAGCCAGCGGCGCGGATCGAGCGGCAGGCGATAGTTGAAACTGCCCGGCACCGGGTAGCCGGCGAGCGTGCATACGCCGCCACGCTCCGTCCTGTCGCGCACTCCCGGCACGACCAGGGTGTGCTGCCAGCGGCTGTGCGCCGACAGCCAGGCGTGCTTGGCGTTGAGGTAGCGTTTGACTCCGCCGCTCGTCGGCGAGTAAAAAAGCGTCGTATCGACGAGATGCGGGCGGTCGTTCACGCCGGAAGTTGCTCCAGCAAGCGGCTTACCGGCATTGCACCTGTCCGGGACCGGAGTTGTCAAGGCGCGCGGCGCGCGCAGGCTGTTTTTCAGGCCGCCGTCGGCTGTGCCTGGGGGACGGTGCGACTGCGCAGCGCGGCTGCGGCCTCGATCACCTCAGTTGCCGTGTTGAACCGATCCTCGCGCCGCTTGGCGAGCAGCCGCGCGAGCAGCGGCGTATGACGGGAGAGTGACAGCGGCAGGAGAGGCGGGGGCGCGTTCACGTGCTGTTGCAATACCTCCATCGCCGAGCCGCCCGTGAACGGCTTCTTGCCGGTCAACATCTCGTGGTAGATGACGCCGAGGCCGTAGAGGTCCGAGCGCGCGTCCAACTCTTCGCCGAGCGCCTGCTCCGGGCTCATGTAGTATGGCGAACCGCGCAGCACACCGGTTCGGGTGCTGTGCGAGCTGCCATCCAGCGTGCGGGCCAGTCCGAAGTCGATCAGCACCACATCGTCGCTCTCGCGCAGCATGACGTTGGGCGGCTTCAGATCGCGATGCAACAGGCCGGCGCCGTGAACCACGCCCAGCGCCGCGGCGATCTGCTCCAGGTAGCGCAGCGTTTCCGCCTCCGTCACGCCGAAGTACATCCGCGCCTTGAGGTCGCCGCGCGGGAAGTATTCCATGGCGAGATACTCGAGCCCCTTCTCGACGCCATAGTCGTGGATCCTGACCACCGCCGGATGATCGATGGCGAGAATGGCCTTGTATTCGCGCTCGAGCACCTGGCGCTCCGCGCTCGCGTCGCGGGCGATTTTGCTGACTTTCAACGCGACATCCGTGCCGAGCGCGGTGCTCGCGGCGAGATAGACGACCGCTTTCTCCGACTCGCCGATCTTCTTCGCGATGGAGTATCCGGGGATGACGGGGACGGTCTCGGCGTCGAGCTCGCGCGGCGCGGCGGCGGCTTCGCCCGGCTCCGCGGGCTGCTGCGCGGGCGCATCGAGCGCAATGACCTGAGCCGTCTGCCCGAGGTCCGCGAGCCGGCGCGCGACGCGCTGCTCGATGCGGCGCAGGGCCACGCGCACCGCTGTCTTCAGCCGGTCCGGAGTGAGCAGGCGCTTCGGCAGGTAGTCCGCGGCGCCGAGCTGCAGCGCGCGCACGGCGGTGAGCTCGTTACCATCCTCGGCCAGGGCAATGACCGCGGATGAGATATTCCTCGCCCGCAGCTTGCGCAGCACGTCGAGACCGAGCGCCTCGGGGTCCTCGGGACTGCTGCCGAAGCTGGCGGCAAGAAGGATCACGTCGCATTCCCGGCCGGTCAACAGGGAGCTCCAAGGCTCGAACTCGGCCAGGTCGATCGCGCCGACGGTGGCCTCCGGGCACAAAATACCCAGGTGCAGCCGTAGCCACTCGCGATACTTCATATCGCGATCGACCACCAGCATGCGTGCCGGGGAGCTTGTCCGTCTCGTTTCCACCTGCGGCTCGGGAAAGCGCGTTTTCTCAGCAGAAAACGATGGACCAGCCAGGGCTCCGTTGTCGCCAGGCGCCGGGCCATTCTGTGAACCCCGTCAGCCGCCCGTCCAGGACTGTGACCGAAAGCAAGTAATCGAGCGGCCCAGGGCCGCTCCCCTGAGAGGCCCCGGCAAACGGCCGCGGGGTCGAATGAGTCAAGCACCTGGTCGCCCGAAGCGGCGAAGCCGACTCTGGGCCGATCAATTACGCGGCAGCAGGAAGCGGCTGCCCCGGTAGGTGAGCACCACCCCATCCGGCCGGATGGCGACCACCTGCACGCCGTTCGGCAGGGAGCCCCCTTCCCCGAGGCGGTGCATATTGATCATCACGAAGCGGTCCCGCGGGCGATCGGCGAATACATGCAGGTCCAGGTGCAGGTCCGGCAGGCCGGCGCTCGAGGCGATCTGCTGGTAGATCGGCAGGTCGCCGGTCGCGCCCCCCGATCCCCCGGAGCCCGCGGCTGGCTGCACCGCCGGCGCGTAATCGCTCGAATTCCCGCCGGCGGGGGGCTGGTCGGCGTTCTGATCGGCGTTCCGGCCGGTGGCGGCGGCCGCGGGAGCCGTCGCTGGGGCCTGATCCGGGCTCGCGGCGCGGCTCGACAGTGGGGGCCCGGCAGCTAGGGGTCCCCCTGATCCGGCGCCCGCCGCAGCCGCCGAGGGCGCCGGACCGGTCGGGGCGGTTCCACCGGGCCTCACCGGTGGCCGGGCCGACTCAGGAAGCGAGCGCCCGGACATCACGTCCGCGCCGGAAGCGTGGCCGCCGGGGGCGGCCGATGGCGCTGCTCCAGAGTTTGCCGCCGGCGCGGGCGCCGGTGCCGCGGCAGGCGCATTGCCGACCGCCGCCGGCTGTTGCGCCGCCGGACGCCGCAGCAACATCCAGGAGACCACGATGATATTGATCCCGAGGAGCACCGCGATCGCGATGGCCCAGATCGGCAGCGTCCGCCGGGGCGGGGCAACCTTGACCTCGAACAGCGACGGCCCGCTCTGGCGCTGCCGGTCGCTCTCGGATTTTTTTAACGCATCCAGAATGAACGACATGATGGCTACTCGTGCGCCGCGGTCAGGAGAGGAGACCCGGGACTGGCCAGCGCGCCGGCCAGCGCGATCTGTGTTCTGACACCTGCGATACCGTCGACGGTGAGCCGGTGACTGCGTTGGAACTGGCGCACCAGACTCGCGAGGCCGGCATCGTATACATCGCTCGCCGGGCCATGATCGGTTACGCCAGTGAGCTTCTCCAGGCTGCTCCGCAGCCAGCGTACGCCGGTGCCGCTCATGCCCGCGGACAGCGTCTGCACCGGGCTCCCTGCCGGCCGCCACAGCATGACGTAATCGCCCATCCAGTAGGTCGACAGCTCGCCGTCGCCGACCTGGTGCATCGATTTACCGAGATCGATGCTGGCGTGCTCGCCGTCGAGACGTGTCAACACCACTTCATGGCTGCCGCCGGCCGCGTCGGTCAACATCAGGATCGCCGGGCGGTTGTACAGGCGCAGCTGCCCGAGAGAGCCGCGCTCCGTGAGGCATGCAAGCCCGTGTTGGCTCGCCTGTGTGCACGGGTCAGTGCCGTCCACGGCGTAATGGATCCCCCAGAGGCCGAAGAGGCTGCTGAAGGCGGCATCCGTGGTCGTGTCATTCGGGTACTTGGCGAGCAGCGTGGGCAGAGTCTCGATCGTTGGCGCGCCGGCCGAGGCGACCGCGGCTCCCGGTCCGGAGGTGGCCAGGGGCGCGGCCCCCGCTGTGGGGCTGGACTCGGTCGCGGATTGCGCCGCGGATGGCGCCGCATGGGGCCTGGACGGCGCTGCATGCGCCGGCGTCAGCGCCGGTGGATGAGTCCAGCTCCAGGGGTGCAGGCGCCAGAGCGCGAAGCTGCCGACAGCCAGGATGGCCGCAACCGCCGCCGTTCCAAACCATGGCAGCCACGGGGGCGTGAAGCGCTTGCCGAACACTTCCGTGGCGGCATTGCGCACCAGAGGTCCGGTGATGCGGTGTCGATCCAGCGAGTAGCCGCCGAGCAGCGCCCGGTCGCAGATGACGTTGATCACCCGCGGCACGCCGCCCGAGAGCCGGTAGATCTCCTCCAGCGCGAAGCGATTGAAGATGTCGGCGGTCGCGCCCGCGACGCGCAGGCGGTGCCGCACATAGGCCGTGGTCTCCTCCGTACTCAACGGGTTCAGGTGATACCTTCCGGTGATGCGCTGCGCGAGCTGGCGCAGCTCGTTGCGCCCGAGCAGTTCGCGCAGCTCCGGCTGGCCGATGAGGATGATCTGCAGCAGCTTCTGCGTGTTGGTTTCCAGGTTGGTGAGCAGGCGCACCTGCTCGAGCACCTCGGGCGCGAGGTTCTGTGCCTCATCGACCACCACCACCACGCGCCGCCCGAGCGCGTGGGCGCGCAGCAGGTACTGGCTGAGAATGTCGACCAGGTCCTTCAGGCTCTGCGTCGCCGAGTCCGGCACGCCGATGCCGAGCTCCTCGCAGATGGTCAGCAGGAACTCCGGCGCGGTCATCCTCGGGTTGAGGATGAGGGCGATCTCGGCGTTCTTCGGCGCCTGCGCGAGCAGCGAGCGCACGATCGTCGTCTTGCCCGTCCCGACCTCGCCGGTGAGCTGCACGAAACCGCCGGCTTCGTTGACGCCGTAGAGCAGGTGCGCCATCGCCTCCGCGTGCCGCTCGCTGAGATACAGGTAGCGCGGGTCCGGGGTGATGGAGAACGGCTTTTCGTTGAGGCCGAAGAACGCGAGATACATGGACGGATGAAACTACTCGATCGTATTGCCGCGCCGCAGCGCATCGCGGCCAAACCGGGCACGCACCTCGTCCAGCGTGGAATCGAGGCGCGGGTCGCGGCCGCCTTCACCGGCTGGGCGCGGATCTCGGCGCACATCGAAAAGGCCGAGCTGCGATGCCGGACTCAAGTCGGTCAAGACCACCCCCAGGAGCCGAAGTTTCGCACCTGAGTGCTCGGTGAGCCAGCGCGAGAGCAGCTCCCGGGCGACATTGCGCACCGTGAGGCCCTCGTGGGTGGGCGGCGCGATCGCGCGTTGCCGGCTGAATGTCGCAAAATCATGACGGCGGATCTTCACGCCCACCCGTCCGGCCATCAGCCCCCGGGCCCGCAGGCGCTCGCAGGCGAGGTCCGCCAGCCGGCAGAGCTGCGCATCGAGCCGGTGCGGATCGGCGACGTCCTGCGCGAAGGTATCCTCGGCGCTCAGCGATTTCTCTTCGAGATCAGGCTGTACGGGACGATCGTCCACGCCGGCCGCGCGCTCGCGCATCCTGGGCGTGTCGCGGCCGAATAGCGGCCAAAGGACGGCATCCGTCGCCGCCCGCAGCTCGCCCAGGGTGCGCAGCCCCGCGGCTTCCACCCGCTCGCCGAGCTTGCGCCCGAGCCCCGGCAGGCGGCGCACCGATAGCGGATCCAGCATCGCGCGGACACGCTCTTCCGGCACGACTGTCAGTCCATCGGGCTTGTCGAGATCCGAGGCGATCTTGGCCACCAGCTTGTTGCTGGCGACACCCACGGAGGCGGTCAATCCCGTCCGAGCCCTGATCGTGTCCTTGATCCGCCGCGCGATCGCGGCGGGCTCGCCGAGCAGCGCCTGGCTGGCGGTGATATCGAGGTAAGCCTCGTCCAGCGAGAGGCCCTGAACGAGAGGAGTGATCTCGTGAAACACCCCGAAGACCTTCCCCGAGACCTCGCGGTAGCGCTGCATCCGCGGCGGGATACAGATCGCAGGCGGACAGAGCCGCAGTGCCACGTGCATCGGCATGGCAGAGCGCACGCCGAATTTGCGGACTTCGTAGTTTGCCGCCGCGACCACTCCGCGCCCGCCGGGCCATCCGACGATGACCGGCTTGCCGACGAGCTCCGGGTTGTCACGCTGCTCCACCGATGCGTAGAACGCGTCCATGTCAACGTGCAGGATGGCGCGCCCGCTCATGCCGCGCTCACACGGCCCGGGCGGTGGCCCTTGCGTCAGTCTCCCGCGCCGTCCCCGGCTGCCGCGCGTCGGCCTCGGCCCGCGGCGCGCTGTGCGCATCGGCCTCGCCGCGCGACTGCACTCCCAGCTCGTGCGGCGCGAAGTCGTCCACGTGCACCAGGCTCATCACCTTGCGGTCATAGTCGCGCAGCGCGGTGGCTTCCACCTCCGAGATGATTCCCGCCGCCTGCGCCTGAGTGATCTGTCCGGGCAGATCGAGCGCCGTCACGCGCCCGGTCTTGACGCCCTCCACGCGGATGCGCTTCTCGATCGGCTCCAGCGTCTCCGCCAGCCGCAGGGCTTCCTCGAGCAATCCCAGCGGATTGCCGGGCTCGAGCGTCCAGTAGACGTACTGGCAGAGCCGCTCGCGCGAGTCGCCGGCGCGGGTCACGAGCTCCGCGACTCTCCGTCCCAGCCGATCCGACGGCGCGGAATAGGCGCGCCCGCGGGGGAAGACGATGGCGCGCATCACGCCCGCGAGCAGTCGGTTGGGGAAGTTGCGCAGGAAACCATGCAGCTGCTCCTGGGCGTGGTAAAGAAGATTGCGGCACGCCCATTCGACGATCGGCAGGTCCTCCGCCGGCCGGCCCTGGTTGTCGTGATGCTTGAGCACCATCGAGGCGAGGTACATCGCCGACAGCACGTCGCCGAGCCGCGCCGACAGGCTCTCCTTCTTCTTCAGGTAGCCGCCGAGCGTCAACATCGCCACATCCACGGTGAAGGCGAACGAGGCGCTGAATCGTATGATGTGTTGGTAGTAACGGCCGATGGGGCCCGATACGGGGGCACGGGTGAAGCGCGCGTGCGTGAGCGCCATGACGAGCGAGCGCACGGCGTTGGAGATGGTGAATCCGATATGCGAGAAGAGCGCCCGGTCGAAGTCACGGACACCGCGGGCACGATCCGGGTCGCGTGCCGCGGTCATCTCCCGTAGTACGAATGGATGGCAGCGCACCGCGCCCTGGCCGAAGATGATCAGATTGCGCGTGAGGAGGTTCGCACCCTCGACGGTGATGGTGATCGGCACCGACTCGTAGCCGCGCGCCAGGTAATTGTGGGGACCCAGGCAGATGCCCTTCCCGCCGTGCACATCCATCGCATCGTTGGCTACCTGACGGCTCATCTCCGTAACGTGATACTTGAGCATCGCCGATGGCACTGACGGCTTTTCTCCACCGTCGATAGCGCCTGCGGTAACGGAGCGCGCCGCATCCATGGTGTACGTCAGCCCCACCATCCTGGCGAGGACGGCCTCGACACCTTCAAACCGCGCCACCGGCATGTTGAATTGCCGGCGGATCCGCGCGTATGCGCCGGTGGCCCATACGGCCCCCTTGGCGCCGCCGGTGGCGTTCGACGGCAGGGAGATGCAGCGTCCGACCGACAGTTGCTCGACCAGCATGCGCCAGCCCGCGCCGGCCATGCGGGTGCCGCCGATGATGTAATCGAGCGGCACGAAGACATCGTGGCCCTCGATGGGCCCGTTCTGGAACGGGATATTGATCGGGAAATGCCGCCTGCCGATGCTGATGCCGGCGGTGTTCCGCGGAATCAGGGCGCAGGTGATGCCGATGTCGACCTTCTCGCCGATAAGCTTCTCCGGATCGAACATCCGGAAGGCGAGTCCGATCACCGTCGCGATGGGCGCGAGGGTGATGTAGCGCTTGGTGAAGTTGAGGCGGATGCCGACGATCTCTCGGCCCTGCCACATGCCCCGGCAGACCATGCCGGTGTCCGGGAGGGAGGCCGCATCGGAGCCTGCCCGCGGGCCGGTGAGCGCAAAGCAGGGCACTTCCTCGCCGCGCGCGAGGCGTGGCAGATAGTGGCTCTTCTGCTCCTCGGTGCCGTAGTGGTTGAGCAGCTCCGCCGGGCCGAGGGAGTTGGGCACCGCGACCGTGGAGGCGCAGGTGGCGCTGCGGCTGGCAAGCTTGGCCAGCACACAGGAGTGCGCGTAGGCGGAGAACTCGAGGCCGCCGTAGCGCTTGGGGATGATCATTGCGAAGAAGCCGCGCGATTTGAGGAAGTCCCACACCTGCGGTGGCATGTCACCCAGCTGGTGGGTGATGACCCAGTCATCGAGCATCCGGCAGAGCTCTTCGCACGGCCCGTCGAGGAAGGCCTGCTCCTCGATGCTCAGGCGCGGCACGCGCGCCGAGAGGAGCTTCGACCAGTCGGGCGCGCCTGTGAACAGCTCCCCGTCCCACCAGACCGTCCCAGCCTCGAGCGCCTCCCGCTCCGTCTGCGACATCGGCGGCAGGAGCTTCAGGTAGGCCTTCATGAACGGCCGGGTGATGATCGCCTTGCGCAGCGGCCGCAGGTTGAGCAGCCACAACCCGGCGAGCAGCAGCCAGAGAAATCCCTTCCATGCCCCCGCCGGCATGGAGGAGGCGCCGAGAAGGGTGTAGGCGACGAGCAGCGCGGTGAAAGTCGCGGTGAACGCGAGCAGCGACAGCCGGCGGTACGCGAGGAAGAGCACCGCCGCCACGAACACCAAAGTAATGAAAACTCCCATCAAGTCGGGAGTCTACTCCAGCGCGATCTCAAAGCATGAAACGCTTCAGAGGAGGCTCTTCACCCCTTCCCGCTCCTCCTTCAGCTCCGCCAGGGTGGCGTCCATCCGCTTGCGGCTGAACTCGTCGACCGAGAGCCCCCCGACGATCTGGTACTCGCCGTTGCGGGTGGTCACCGGGTAGGAGTAGATCACTCCCTCCGGGATCCCGTAGCTGCCGTCCGCGGGGACGGCCATGCTCGCCCAGTCGCCCTCCGCGGTGCCGTGGATCCAGGTATGCACATGATCGATGGCGGCGGAGGCGGCCGATGCGGCCGAGGAGGCGCCCCGCGCTTTGATGATGGCGGCGCCACGCTGCTGCACGACCGGAATGAAGCTCTGCTCTACCCAGGCGGCGTCCACGAGCGAGCGCGCCGGCTTGCCCTTGATCAGGGTATGGCTGATGTCCGGGTACTGGGTGGCCGAGTGATTGCCCCACACCGTCATGCGCCGGATCTCGGTAACGTGCGCGCCGGTCTTCTCGGCGAGCTGCGACAGCGCGCGATTGTGATCGAGCCGCATCATCGCGGTGAAGTTGCGCGGGCTGAGGTCCTTGGCATTGGAGCGCGCGATGAGCGCGTTGGTGTTGGCGGGATTGCCGACCACCAGCACCTTGACGTTGCGGTCGGCCGCCTCGTTGAGGGCCTTGCCTTGGGCCGAGAAGATCTGTGCGTTGGCGAGCAGCAGGTCCTTGCGCTCCATCCCGGGACCGCGCGGCCGCGCGCCGACGAGCAGGGCCACGTGGCAATCGCGGAATGCGACCTTCGAGTCGTCGGTACCCACGATCCTGTTGAGCTGCGGGAAAGCGCAATCCGCCAGCTCCATCACGACGCCGTTCAGCGCCTGCAGCGCCGGGGTGATCTCGAGCAGATGCAGGTTGACCGGCTGCTCCGGCCCGAGCAGCTGGCCGGAGGCGACTCGGAAGGCGAGGGCGTAGCCGATCTGGCCGGCGGCCCCGGTGATCGCGACGTTCAAGGCTGGCTTCATGGCGTACTTCTCGGCTGGCGAGGGGGGAAAAGGACCGCGATTCTACCCGCTGGCTCCCTGGCGGCTCAAAGAATCGCAAATAACCCACGGCTGCGCCTGAGTGCCGCGACCCTTATGATTCGGACTTATGGTCGTTGAAGTCCATCGAACCGAGAGCGGCCTCACCCTCGATCTGACAGGCGAGTGGCGGGCGCTCGCCTACCGGGAGCTCGATACCGCGCTCGCCGCGGTGGATCTTACCGGGGCGCGCCACATCGAGATCGCCACCGACCGGCTCACCGCGCTCGATCTGACGGGCGCCTGGCGCCTGCGGGAATTCGTGCAGCAGGCGCGGCACCTGGGTGCGGAGGTCTCCTTCGCCGCAACCCCGCCGGACCAGCTGCGCCTGGTGGACGAGACCTTGCGGCCGATCGAGGCCGCGGCAGCCGCGCCCCACGCCATGAAGAGTCTGGGCGAGGAGCTGCGAGAGCTGCCCGTCGAGGCCGAGGTTGCGACGCTCACCTTCATCGGCCGCCGCGCGGTGACCCTCTGGCGGGACATGATCGGTGCGCTCGCCTTCCTCGGCAGGTTGAGCAGCACGGCGGTGCTCGCCCTGCCGCAGCCGCGGGCCCTGCGCCCGATCTCGATCGCGCGGCACGTGTACGACACCGGCATCACCGCCATCCCGATCGTGGCGCTGATCGCCTTCCTCATCAGCGTGATCATCGCCTACATGAGCGCGCAACAGCTGCGCGGCTTCGGCGCGGAGATCTTCGTGGTCGACCTCGTCACCATCGGCGTGCTGCGCGAGCTCGGCGTACTGCTCACCGCCATCATCGTGGCAGGCCGCTCCGGCAGCGCCTTCGCGGCCGAGATCGGTTCCATGAAGCTCAACGAGGAGGTCGATGCGCTGCAGGCGACCGGCGTCGATCCCTTCGAGGCGTTGGTGCTGCCCCGCGTGCTCGGACTCGTCATCTCACTGCCGCTCCTTACGGTCGTCGCGGACCTGATTGGTCTCGTCGGCGGCGCCGTCCTGTGCGCTTCTTTGCTGCACATGCCGCTCGACCAGTACGTCAACCGTGTCAGCCAGGCGATTTCCCCGAGCACGTTCTGGGTCGGCATCATCAAGGCTCCAGTGTTCGCCGTGCTCATCGCGATGGCGGGCACTCACAGGGGCATGCAGGTCCTCGGCTCCTCCCGGGAGCTCGGCCGGCTCACCACCGTCGCCGTGGTCCAGGCCATATTCCTGGTCATACTGGCCGATGCGCTCTTTGCCGTGCTCTTCATGGAGATCGGCTTTTGATCTATCCGGTCCTGGAAGTGCATGGCCTGGTCAACCGCTTCGGCGCGCAAATGGTCCACGACGGCCTCGACATGGAGGTGCGCGAGGACGAGGTGTTCGGCATCGTCGGCGGCTCCGGCACCGGCAAATCGGTGCTGCTCAGGAGCGTCCTCGGCCTGCAACGGCCGCAAGCCGGCTCGATCCGCATCGAGGGGCATGACGTCACCCAGCTCTCCGGCGTCGCGCTGCGCGCCGTGAAGGCCCGATACGGCGTGACCTTCCAGCAGGGCGCGCTGTACTCCTCGCTCAACGTGCTGCAGAACGTGCAGCTGCCCATGGTCGAGTACATGCAGTCCCTCTCCCCGGCGGCGCGCGACGAGCTGGCAATGCTCAAAATCCGCCTCGTGGGTCTTCCCGCCGACGCTGCGCGCAAATATCCTGCAGAGCTCTCCGGGGGCATGGTCAAGCGGGCCGCCCTGGCGCGGGCACTGGCGCTCGACCCCCGGCTGCTGTTCCTCGACGAGCCGACTTCCGGGCTCGACCCGATCGGCGCTGCGGAATTCGACGAGCTGATGTTGTACCTGCAGAAGCAATTGCGCCTGACCGTGGTGATGATCACGCACGATCTCGACTCCATCTTCCGCACCTGCAATCGGGTCGGGGTGATCGTGGACCATCGCATGGAGACGGACACACTCGAGCGCATCGTCGATCACCCCAACCCGTGGATACAGGCCTACTTCCACGGGCGGCGTGCCAGCATTCACCTGAAGGTGGCTCATGGAGCGTGAAGCAAACTATGCCGCGGTCGGAGCTTTCGTACTGGGCGTGGCGCTGGTGGCGGCGCTGTTCGTCTACTGGTACTCCGGCACGCGCGTTCACCGGACGTACGAGCGCTACGAAATCTATTTCAACGGCAGCGTCAGCGGCCTGGAGCAAGGCGCCGCCGTACGCTATCTCGGCGTGCGGGTCGGGCGGGTCGTGGAGATGCGCATCGATCCCCGTGACGCCGGGCGCGTGGAGGTGATCGCGGCGATCCAGTCGACCACCCCGATTTCCGCCCGCACCATCGCGGAGCTCGACCTTCAGGGCGTGACCGGCCTGCTCTACATCGACCTCCAGCAGTCCGCGCGGCCGGCATCGCCGTCGGTGCCCAGTCTCCAGTACCCGGTTATTCGCGCCGCGCCGTCACAGTTCGACGTCTTCCTGGCGCAGCTTCCCCGTTTGTCCGCTGCCGCGGGAGGCGTGATCCAGCGTCTGAATCGCCTACTAAGCGACCGTAACATCGAGAACGTCTCCAGCAGCCTTGACAACCTCGCGCAGGCGAGCAGCTCGCTGCCGCAGACGGTGCGTAGCGTCAACGCGCTACTCGTCCAGCTTCGCGTCGCGACTGGAGAGCTGACCGCCACGGCTGGCAGCGCTCACAAAGTGATGGATACCGCGGGTCCGCAGATCGTCGCGACGATGCGGCGCCTGCAGACGGTGGCCGACAATCTGTCGCAGGCCAGCGATCAGCTGGACAAGATCATCGCGGAGAATCGCAGCGACGTCCGCTCGTTCACGCGCTCCAGCCTGCCGGAAATCGCGAGCTTTGTGCGCGAGGGCAGGGCGGCCGCCCAGGACATCCGCCAGCTATCCCAGAGCCTGCGCCAGAATCCGTCGCAGCTCCTTTACCAGCCGGCCCCGGCGGGGGTGGAGATTCCGCCATGACATGTTGCAAGGGTCTGGGGCGCATCGCGCCGGTTCTGCTGGTCCTGGGGCTTGCGGGATGCTCCGGCCTGCTGCACAGCGACGCACCGCCGGTCAAGGTCTACACGCTGCGGGCCGTGTCCGCGCCGGCGGAGAGTGGCACTGAGCCCTCTGCGGCCGGCGATGCATCGCTGCGCGTTGCCCAGCCGTTCGCCGGCCCCGGTCTCGGGACGTCTCAGATCGTGCTGCTGCAGCCCGATCACCGCCTGAACGTTTACGCGGCCAGCGCCTGGGCGGCCGATGCGCCCGCGCTCCTCGAGTCGCTGGCTGTCGAGACCCTGCGCGGGTCGGGTCACTGGCGCGCGGTCGAGGACGCGGAGAGCCCGTTCCCCTCAGACTATCTCCTGCAGATCTCCATCCGCCGCTTCGACGCCGACTACTCTGGCGGCACCGATGCCGCTCCCACCGTGCGGGTGACACTCGACTGCACGCTGGGCAAGGAGGACGGCCGCGACATCGTTGCGACTTTCGTGGCGAGCGGATCCGCCGGCGCGAGCGCCAACCGCCTGGGCGACGTCGTCGCCGCTTTCCAACAGGCCACCGATGCGGCGATGGCGTCGCTGTCGCAACAGGCGGCGGCGGCGATGCGCCCGGGCCACTGAGCACTTGAAATACCGCCACGAGTACCACGCCGGCAACTTCGCGGACGTCCACAAGCATGTGACGCTGCTGGCGCTGCTCGCCGCTCTGCAGCGCAAGGACAAGGGCTTTCTCTATCTCGAGACGCATGCCGGCCGCGGCGCCTACGACTTGTCCGGCCCCCCTGGCGAGTCCGCCTCCGGTATCGGCAGGCTGGAGGCGCGGCGTCTCGCGCAGTCCGCGGGCGCGCCGGCCGCCGAGGAGATTCGCCATTACCTGGCGCGAGTCGCGCTGCTGCGCCGTGAGAGCCGGCAGCCGCGGCTCTATCCAGGCTCGCCGCTGCTTGCCGCCAGCGAGCTGCGCGCGCAGGACCGCGCGGTGCTCATCGAGCGGCTGGCGCCCGAGGCGCGAGCGCTCGAGAGGGCATTGTCGCAGTCTGGTGCGGCCGCGCCGCGGGTCCGCGTCGAGACCGGTGACGGCTTCGAACGCCTGCGTGCCTGGCTGCCGCCGCAAGAGCGGCGCGGATTGACCTTCATCGATCCTCCGTACGAAGAGAGCCGTCACGACTTCGAGCGTGCCCGGCATGCGGCCGCGGAGGCGCTGCGGCGCTTTCACACCGGTCTGGTGGCCATCTGGTATCCGATCAAGGACGAGCGCGACACTTCGGCCTGGCATGCGGCGCTCGCCGGCGAGCTCGATTGCGAGCTGCTCGCGGCCGAGCTGTCACTCTACCCGCCCGACTCCCGCGTGGCCCTCAACGGCTCCGGCATGCTCATCCTGAACCCTCCGTATCAGCTCGCCGAGCGCATGGAGACCTGGCTGCCGCAGCTGTACGACTGTCTCGATTCGGGACATGGCGGCGGCAGCAGCGTGCGCCACCTCGCCGGAGCCCGGCCGGGGCCGTGACGGCGGCGCGGCGTGAGAGCACAATCCGCGCAATGAGCGGACCTGATCAGTACGGAGTAGTGGGCCACCCCGTGGCCCACAGCCTCTCGCCCTTCATCCATGCGATGTTCGCGCGCCAGACGGGGCAGTCGCTGAGCTACCGCCTCTTCGACTTCGGGCCGGAGGCGCTCCAGGAGCGGATTGCGGCCTTCTTTGCCGAAGGAGGGCGCGGGCTCAACATCACTCTGCCCTACAAGATGGCCGCCGTGGAGCGCGCCGACGAGCTCACCAGCCGGGCCCAGCACGCGGGTGCCGTCAACACTCTGGCGATGCGCAAGGACGGCACCATACTCGGCGACAACACCGATGGTGTTGGGCTCACCCAGGATCTTTGCGTCAATCAGCACGTGGTGGTCACCCGCCGGCGCGTTCTGATCATCGGCGCGGGCGGCGCCGTCCGCGGGGTGCTCGCGCCGCTCTTCGCGCTGGCGCCGGAAGTGGTCGTCATCGCCAATCGCACGGCGGACCGCGCCAAGGCGCTCGCGGCGGCATTCGCGCAGATGGGTGACGTGCAGGGCGTCGGCTTTCGCTACATCGCGGGCGGTCCTTACGACCTCGTGATCAACGCCACCTCCGCGAGCCTCACGGGCGAAATTCCCGATGTGCCGGTCGCCGTCATCGGGCCGGAGACGTTCTGTTATGACATGGCGTACGGTAAGGGTGACACGCCCTTCGTCAGCTGGTGCATGGAACTCGGCTGCCGGGCGGCGGCATCGGGCTGGGGAATGCTCGTCGAGCAGGCGGCGGAATCCTTCCGACTCTGGCGCGGTGTGCGGCCCCTCACCGGCCCGGTGCTCGCGGCGCTCACCTCATCGTGACCAGCTCTTCGGCGCTGGTGGGATGCACGGCCACCGTGTCGTCGAAGTCCTCCTTGGTGGCGCCCATCCGTACGGCGACCGCGAAGCCCTGAATCATTTCGTCGGCTCCCGGGCCGACGACGTGCACGCCAACTACGCGCCGCGTCGGGCCCACCGTTACCACCTTCATGTCACAGCGCGGTTTGGCCGTGGTGAGTGCGTGGTACATCGGGATGAAGCTCGACCTGAAGACGGTGACGGCCTCGTCGCCGTAGTCGTCGCGAGCGGCCTGCTCGGAAAGCCCGACGGTGCCGATCGGCGGATGCCCGAAAATGACTGTCGGAATGTTGTGGTAGTCGAGATGCCGGTCGCCCCTGCCGCCGAACAGGCGGTCGCTCAGCCGGCGGCCGGCGGCGATCGCCACGGGCGTGAGCTGCGCCCGGCCGGTCACATCGCCGATGGCGTATACGCCGGCGGCGCTCGTGGTTTGATACTTGTCCGTAACGACGAAGCCGTAAGCATCGAGCTCGACGCCGGCGCGATCCAGCCCCAACTCCTCCACCGCGGGGGCGCGCCCTACGGCCCAGAGCACGCAGTCGAACGGCTCGAGCCGTCTGCCGTCGCGTAATGCAAGCGCCAGACTTCCGCCGTTGCCGCGGTGGAGCGCCGCAGGCCATGCCTGCGTGACGAGGCTGACCCCAGCGTCGCGCAGGATCCTCTGCATCGACTCCCCGATCATGGAGTCGAACTGCTTCAACATGGTCTCGCCGCGCAGCACCAGGCTCACCTTGGAGCCGAGAGCTGCGAAGATGCCGGTCAGTTCGATGGCGATGTAGCCGCTGCCGACGACCGCGACCCGCTCAGGCCTGGCAGGTAGCTCGAAGAAGCCGTCGGAGGTGATGCCGAGCTCGCCGCCCGGAATAGGTGGCAGCAACGGACGGCCGCCGGTGGCAACGACGATGTGCGGGGCGGATAGTGAGGAGCCCGCCGCCGCGAGCGTGCAGTCGCCGGTGAACTGCGCCCGGCCGCGGATCAAAGTCACGCCGCGCTTGGCGAGATTGCTCTCATAGATGCCGTTCAGGCGCAGGACGTAGGCGTCACGCTTCTCCTTCAGGAGGGTCCAGTCGTGCGCCCCGCGAGAGAGCGCGAAGCCGTAGTCCGGCGCGTCGCGCAGGCCTGCGGCCAGCTCGGCCGCGTTCCACATGACTTTCTTGGGCACACACCCGACGTTCACGCAGGTGCCGCCGAGGCGGTGCGACTCCACCAGGGCGACCCTGGCGCCATACTCTGCGGCACGCTGCGCCGCGGCCAGACCCCCGCTGCCGCCGCCGATGACAATCAGGTCGAACTCACTCATTATCGGATTCTAGCTGCCAAAATCAGGTGCGTGTGATGGACAATCCCCTGCTCGCCGGGGAGCCGCTGCCCCCGTTTCCCCGCATCCGCCCGGAGCACGTCGAGCCGGGAGTGCGGGAGGTGCTGTCCCGGGCGCGAGCGAGGATAGAAGAGATCGCCGCACGCGATGCTCCGACCTTCGCCACCGTCGTCGCGCCGCTCGAAGAGCTGCAGCACCGGGTCGCGCGCACCTGGTCACCCGTCAGCCATCTGAACGCCGTGCTCAACTCCGAGGCGCTGCGCACCGCCTACAACACCTGTCTGCCGCTCCTCTCGGCTTACCAGACGGATCTCGCACAGAGCGAGCCGCTCTACCGGGCTTACCGCGCTATCGAGGAGCGCGAAGGCGCGGCGCTCGACCCGGTGCAACGCCGCGTGCTCGAGCACGCGTTGCGGGACTTCCGCTTGGCTGGCGTCGGTCTCGACACCGCCGACAAGCAGCGCTTCAAGGACGTCATGCTGGAGCTCACCGGACTGCAGGCCAAGTTCGAGGAGAACGTGCTCGATGCGACCAACGACTGGAGCTACCGCGTCACCGACGGGGCGCTGCTGCACGGTCTCAACGAGATGCTCGTCGACCAGGCCCGGCGTCGTGCTCACGATCAACGGCTCGAAGGTTGGGTTCTGACGCTCGACCAGCCGACCTACGTCGCCGTGGTCACCGACGCGGAGTCTGACGTCCTGCGCCGTGCCTTCTACGAGGCGTGGACCACACGCGCCTCCGATCAGGGTCCCAGCGCCGGCAAGTGGGACAACGCGGAAGTCATGGAGCAGATTCTGCGCAAGCGTCATCAGGCCGCGGGCATTCTCGGCTTCGGCAACTATGCGCAGTACGCGCTCGCCACGCGCATGGCGCACAGCGTTGCCGAAGTCATGCAGTTCCTCGAGGAGCTGGCGCGCTCGGCCAGGCCCGCGGCGGTGAAGGAGTTCGAGGAGCTCGAGGCTTTCGCCGGCCGCAAGCTCGAAGCATGGGACGTCGGCTTCCATGCGGAGCGCCTGCAGCGCGAGCGCTACACCGTCTCGCAGGAGGAGCTGCGCCCCTATTTCCCGCTGCCACGGGTGCTCGCCGGATTGTTCGAGGTCGCCGAGAGGCTGTTCGGCGTGCGCATCAGGGAGCGCACCGGCGCTCCCGTGTGGCACCCGGACGTGCGCTTCTTCGAGATCGAGAACGCCGCGGGGCGGCCGGTCGGCAGCTTCTATCTCGATGCCTACGCGCGGCCCCACAAGCGCAGCGGCGCCTGGATGGACGAGTGCATCGGGCGCAAGCGCCTCGCCTCCGGCTCCGCGCTGCCGGCGGCCTACCTCGTCTGTAACGTGTTGCCTCCGGGCGAGGGCCGGCCGGCCCTCCTCACGCACGATGACGTGCTGACACTCTTCCACGAGTTCGGGCACGGCCTGCATCATCTGCTCACCCGGGTCGACTATCCGAGCGTCGCCGGGATCAACGGTGTCGCCTGGGATGCCGTCGAGCTGCCGAGCCAGTTCATGGAGAACTACGCGTGGCACCCGGACGTGCTCAGCCGCATTTCCAGCCATTACCAGACCGGGGCGCCGCTGCCGGCGCAGACCCAGGACCGGCTGCGCGCGACCCGCAGCTTCCACGCGGGGCTGCAGATGGTGCGCCAGCTGGAGTTCGCGCTGTTCGATTTCCGGCTGCACGCCGAGTACTCCCCGGAGCGCGGCGGCCGCGTGCGCGAGGTACTGCGGGAAGCGCGCGAGCAGGTGGCGGTCGTGCCGGCCCCGGAATGGAACCGCTTTCCGAACAGCTTTGGACATATCTTCGCCGGCGGCTACGCGGCGGGGTATTACAGCTATAAATGGGCCGAGGTCCTCGCCGCGGACGCCTTCTCGGCCTTCGAAGAGCAGGGTGTCTTCGATCGCGCCACCGCCGGGCGGTTCCTGGATTCCATCCTCTCCCGGGGAGGTAGCCGGGACGCCCTGGAGGCCTTCATCGAGTTTCGCGGGCGCCGCCCCGAGATCCGGCCGTTGCTGCTGCAGCACGGCATCGCCGCCCCGGGCGAGGCTGCATGACGAAACTGAGCAGCGCGTCGCAGTGGCGGGGAGGGGACGGCTCCTAGACTGCGGCGAATTCGCTCCCGGGAGCCGGCCTGAGGCCGCGCGACAGACCACGAGAATGAGCAGCGCCCGGCGCAGTGACTTCGATGTAACCAATTCCGTTCAGGTGAGCTCCCCGGAGGCGGTGCTGCGGGCGGTGGAAGCGCTTTTCCGGCCCACCTGGACCGATGCGCCCATGGAGCCCCTGCGGCTCTCCTTCCAGCATTTCGAGCGGCTGTTCGCGGGCGAAGTCCCCGGCTTTCACGGCGTGGACACCGTCTACCACGACCGCCAGCACACGCTCGACATCACCCTGGCGCTGGCGCGCCTGCTGGTCGGGTACGAGCGCCAGGCGGACGAGCCTCAGCGCCTGGGAGGGGAGCGCGCGGTCGCGGGTCTCATCACCGGCCTCTTTCACGATGTCGGGTATCTGCGGCGCAACGACGATCGCGACTCACGCAACGGAGCCGAGTTCACCAGGACCCATGTCTCGCGGGGCGCCCGCTTCCTCGAGGAGTTCCTGCCCCAGGTCGGTCTGGCTGCCTGGGTGCCGGTGGCGCGCGAGGTCATCCATTTTACGGGCTATGAGGTGCCGTTCGGCGAGCTCGAGGCGCGCGTCCCCGATGCGCGTGACATCAGGGTGGGACACCTCCTCGGCACGGGCGACCTGATCGCCCAGATGGCCGACCGCTGCTATCTCGAGAAATGCCGCGACCGGCTGTACGCGGAATTCGTCCTCGGGGGCGTCGCGCTGCCGATGGTCGCCAATGGCGGCCGCCAGGTGAAGTACGCCTCCGGCCTCGACTTGCTGCGCCAGACCCCGGACTTCGTGGCCGAGGTGCGCGAGAAGCGCCTGGACGGAGAGTTCCACGGCGCCTATCGGTATCTCGAGATCCTCTACGGGGGGAGAAATCCCTACATGGAGGCCATCGACCGCAACGTCGATTACCTGCGCCAGGTGCTGCGGAGCGAGAACTGGCGGCTGCTGCGGCGTAAGCCGCCGATTTTCGCCGCCGACGCCGACCCCATGTCCACCATGCGCGGCCTCATGGTGGGCTACATCAAGAAGGTGTGGTCCGGGTTTTAACCGGTTAAGATCGGGGGCCTACCGAGCGATCCGCCCCGAGTGAGTGCCGCCAACCTCAAGCTGAAGTACGCGAGCGCCGCGTTTGCGGTGGTGCTGCTCGCGACCGCGGCGGTGATCTGTTTCTTTGTCTGGCGGCATCCGCCCGATCTGCTCACCGTCCAGGGGGTCAGCGCGCTCGCGGTGGTGGGCAGTCTTGCGGCGGCGGTAGTCGCCTGGCGGGCGGCGCGCGGCATCCAATTCTCGACTGCGGCGCTCATCCGCAGCGCCGACCGCGTCGGGCAGGGCGATTACACCCGCCAGATCGAGGTGCGCCGCAGCGACATCATCGGCGAGCTGGAGCAGGCTCTCGAGCGTATGCGCGGGCGGCTGCGCCAGTCCACCATCCACAAGAATTACCTGCACAGCGTCCTCAACAGCATGACGGACGCCGTTTTCGTCACCTCCCCCGACGGGGTGGTGAAGGTGGCCAACTCCTCGGCCTGCAAGCTCCTCGGCTACGGCGAGGAGGAGATCCTGGGACGCGGCATCATCGCCATGCTCGATGAGCGCGAGCGCGAAGGCTTCGACCTGCTGCAGGCGGCGCAGGAGACCCGGGAGACGGTGGTGCGCACCCGGGGCGGCCAGACCATCCCCGTATCACTCACCGGCTCGCGGATCGAGAGCGCCGACCCGCAGTTCCAGGGCAATATCTTCGTCGCGCGCAACATCACCGACCGCAAGCGCGCGGAGCGGCGCATCCGTTATCTCGCCCGCTACGATGCGCTCACCAAAGTCCCCAACCGCATGCAGTTCCATCACGTGCTGCAGCAGACCATCGCGCGCGGTCTGCGCAGCGGGCAGGCGGTGGCGCTCCTTTACCTCGACATGGATCGCTTCAAGGAGGTCAACGATACCTTCGGCCACGGGGCCGGCGATCGCGTGCTCGAGGTGCTGGCGGAGCGACTGACCGGGGCGCTGCCGAAGGGCGCGCTGCTCGGACGTCTCGCGGGCGACGAGTTCGCCTTGTGCATCGACGGTCTGCCGGCGGAAGGCGACAATCGTGGTCCGATTGCACACCTTGCGCGCGCCGTGCTCACGGAGGTGAGCCGCGCGTTCCAGCTGAATCAGCACGAGGTGTTCCTCACGGCCAGCATCGGCATCGCGTTCTGTCCGCGTGATGCGGAGAACGTCATCGACCTGATCCGCAACGCCGATGCGGCGATGTACTACTCGAAGCAGAACGGTGGCAACACCTTCGCCTTCTATTCGCCGGAGATGAATGCCGCGGCGGTCGAGCGCCTGATCCTGAAGAGCAAGCTGCGCCGCGCGCTCGAGCGGGACGAGCTCGTGATCCGCTACCAGCCCAAGGTGGATCTCGCCAACGGCCGCATCATCGGCGCCGAGGCGCTGCTGCGCTGGCGGCTGCCGGGACACGGCGACATCCCGCCCTCGCAGTTCATCCCGCTCGCGGAAGAGACCAACCTCATTCTCGACATCGGCGAGTGGGTCTTGAATCGGGTCTGCATGGATTACCGGCACATGCAGGCCGAGATCGGGGACCCGGGCCGCATCTCGCTCAACCTGTCGCTGAAGCAGCTGCGCCAGGCGAGCTTCATCCTGCGCTGCCGCTCGGTGTTCCGCCGGCACGATGTCTCGCCGACCGCCTTCGAGCTGGAGATCACCGAGACCACACTGATGGCGGACGCCAAGCGGACGCTGCGCCTGCTCGATGAGCTCTACGCGATGGGCCTGCACCTGTCGATCGATGACTTCGGTACCGGATACTCGTCTCTCTCCGCCCTGCAGCAGTTCCCGATCGACACGCTCAAGATCGACCAGTCCTTCGTCCGCGATGTCGGCGACAACGTCGGCAACGCCACCCTCGTCCGTACCATCATAGAGATGGGCCGCAACCTGGAGATCGACGTCATCGCCGAGGGCGTCGAGTCGGTGAGCCAGTTGGAATTCCTGCGCCACAACGGCTGTCACTTTGCGCAGGGAAGACTGTTCGGTGAGCCGCTCAAGGCCGAGGAGCTGCTCGCGTTGCTGCAACGCCAGGCGGCGTCGGGACCGGCTTTCAGGCGCTATACGCAGGACTCCGCCGCGGTCGCCATCGGCGACTGAATCGCCCCCGATGACGACTGCGCGCACTCGCTGACGGCGGCTCCATGCTCACGCTTTCCGAGGTTCGCCTGCGGCGCGGACCGCAGGTTCTCATCGACGGCGCAACCTGCAGCATCTTTCGCGGTGACAAGGCCGGCATCGTCGGCCGCAACGGCTGCGGAAAATCCACTCTCCTCGCACTGATTCGCGGCGAGCTGGCGCCGGATGCCGGCGAATACCGCGCGCCATCCGGCCTCGCCATCGCCTCGGTCGCACAGGAGCTGCCGGAGACCGACGCCACGCTGGTCGAATACATCCGCAGCGGCGACCTCGAGCTGACCGCTCTCGAGGGAGAGATGGAGGAGGCGGACGCCGCGGATAGTGCGGTGAAGGGCTTGGCCGCCGGTGCGCGCATCGCGGCGCTGCATGCGGAGTACGACCGTCTGGGCGGCTATGCGGCGCGGAGCCGGGCGGCGCAGCTCGCTGCCGGGCTCGGGTTCGCCACGGATGACCTGGAGCGTCCGGTGCGCCAGTTCTCCGGCGGGCTGCAGATGCGAGCCAACCTCGCCCGCGCGCTGATGCGCCGTTCCGATGTGCTGCTGCTCGACGAGCCGACCAACCACCTCGATCTCGATGCCGTGCTGTGGCTGGAGAGCTGGTTGCAAGGCTATCCCGGAACGTTGCTGCTCGTATCGCACGACCGCGAGTTCCTTGACGGCGTAGTCGGACGCATCTTGCACATCGAGGGCGAACGGCTGCGCAGCTATACCGGTAACTACAGCGCGTTCGAGACGCAGCGCGCTGCGGAAGCCGAGCGCACGCAGGCGATGTTGGCGGGTCAGCAGCGCGAGCGCGCGCGAGTGGAGAGCTTCGTCACGCGCTTTCGGGCGCAGGCGAGCAAGGCGCGTCAGGTTCAGAGCCGTTTGAAGTGGCTCGCCCGCCTGCCCGCGATAGCGCCTCTGCATCTGGAGGAGGGTTTCGAGTGGGAATTCGCGGCACCCGCGAAGTTGCCCCGGCCCCTCCTGACGCTGGAGCACGTGGCGGCCGGCTATGGCGATCGCCAGGTGTTGCGCGACGTGTCGCTGGATGTCAGTCCCGGTGATCGCATCGGCATCCTGGGCCGCAACGGCGCCGGCAAGTCGACACTGATGCGGGTGTTGGCCGGACAGTTGCGGCCGCCGGCGGGCGGCATGGAGACGGCGCCCGACGTGGCTACGGGTTTCTTCGCGCAACTCGAGCTCGAGCATCTGGATGCCGACGGGATTGCGCTCGCCGAGCTCGAGCGCCGCGGTGGTCCGGAGCAGGCACGATGGAGCGACCTCGAGCGGCGCAACCATCTCGGTCGATTCGGTTTCCGGGGCGACCGTGTCTTCGAGCCGACGCGGCAGTTCTCGGGCGGCGAGCGTGCACGGCTGGCGCTTGCGATCCTCGTTGCCCGCAAGCCCAACCTGCTGCTGCTCGATGAGCCTACCAACCATCTGGACCTCGACATGCGCCACGCATTGCTGGTGGCGCTGCAGGACTTCGCCGGCGCGGTAGTGATCGTCTCCCACGATCGCGCGCTGTTGCGTGGCGCCTGCGACCGTTTCCTCCTGGTCGCCAACGGTGCCGTCACCGCGTTCGACGGCGACCTCGAGGACTATGCCGCTTGGCTGGCACGTGGTGAGGCCGTGCCACTGGCGATCCCTGGCGGCGATCCCCCCGGCCCGCGCGTCCGTGCCCGGGCCGGGGGGTTAGAGGACACGTTAAGTGTCCTCGATAAAGGCAGCCCGCTCACCCGCCGCGAGCAGCGCCGCCTCGAGGCCGAGGCCCGCAATCGGCTCACACCCCTGCGCGCCGAGCAGCGCAAGCTGGAGAGTCAGCTCGAGCGGCTGGTCGCCGAGCGGAGGGAGATCGAGTCACGTCTCGCCGACCCCGCGACCTACGCGGCCGCGCCTGCCGACGAGCAGCGGCGCCTGAGCTCCCGTCACGGCGAGCTGGCGCGGGGAATCTCCACTCTCGAAGAGCGATGGCTCGAGGTCGCCGCGACCCTCGAGGCGGCCGCGCAATAGGGGGCAAGAGTCGCAGTCGTCAAGGAATCATCCTTGACGATATCCTTGATGATGTGCATCATGACTGCATGGCCCGCGTCACCGGTAAATTCCAGATCACGTTGCCCAAGCGTCTTGCCGACAGCTACGGCATCCATGTTGGCGATGACGTCGAGATCGTCGCCGCGGGCGAATCGATTGCGATCATTCCTGCTCGGAAGCTGACGCCACTTCTGTCGCCGGAAGAGCGTCTGCGCCATTTCGATCAGGCCACCCGGCGCCAGGAAGCGCGGCAGCGCGAAGAGCAGCAACGTGGCGCGGCGGCTGATCGCGGCTGGGGCCGGGAAGAGCTCTACACCCGTGGCCGCTCTCGTTGATACCAACATCCTGGTTTATCGCTACGATCCGCGCTTTCCGCGCAAGCAGGCGCGCGCGGCGGAATTGCTGAGAAGCGGCATCGCGGATCGCTCGCTGGTTCTGCCCCATCAGGCGGTGGTGGAATTTGTGGCGGCGGTAACCCGCCCGATCGCAGGTCAAGCGCCGCTCCTCGCGATCGAGGATGCGCATCGCGAGGCAGAGGACCTCCTCACGCAATTTCCGGTGGTGTATCCAACGGAGATCACGTTGCGAACCGCGCTGCGCGGTGCCGCCCTTTACAAGCTCTCGTGGTTCGATGCGCACCTCTGGGCTTACGCCGATGAGCGTGGGCTCGACCCCATATGGTCCGAGGATTTCGAGGACGGTCGTTTGTACGGTCGTGTGCGCGTCCGTAATCCGTTCCGGGACTCGGTCCAAGAGCCGGCGCCTGCATATTCCCGCTAGCCGGTCTTTCTGCACGATCACCGTCGATTCTCAGGGGACCGAAGCCGGGGAGGCGCCGATATGCTCCTGACGCATGAGCATTGCGATAGTTGCCGCGAAACTGGTGCGCAGCCCGGGACTCACCGGGGACCATGTTCGAATCCTGCTCGCCGCGGCTGAAGGGGACCTGGAGCGGATCTGCGAGCCGGAAGTCCTCGCGCGCGTCGCTTTGCCTGCCGCTGCCGCAGAGTTCTTGCGCAAGCCTGACGCGGCGGCTCTGGCGGCCGATCTCGATTGGCTGCGCGCCAGCGGCGCGCGGCTCCTGTTGTGGGGGGAGAAGGAGTACCCGCAGCCGCTCGCGGCAATCGGGAGCGCACCGGCCGCGCTCTACGTGGCCGGGCACGTTGCGGCACTGAATACACCCCAGCTCGCGATGGTCGGGGCGCGCAGGGCATCGCCATTGGGTCGCGCAATCGCCCGGGAACTGGCCGGTGCATTGACGCAGGCGGGCCTGACGATAACCAGCGGCCTGGCGGCTGGAATCGATGCCGCAAGCCACGAAGGCGCACTGCGTGCAGGCGGACGCACCGTGGCAGTGCTCGGCACCGGACTCGATCTGATCTACCCGGCCGAGAATGCCGGCCTGGCGGCGCGCATCCCGGCCGCCGGTGCCTTGGTCTCGGAATTTCCGCCGCGGACTAAACCGCTGCCGCAGAACTTTCCCCGCCGCAACCGCATCATCAGCGGGCTCGCGCTCGGGACCCTGGTGGTCGAGGCCGCACGGGACAGCGGGTCGCTCATCACCGCCGAGCGTGCGGCACACCAGGGCAGAGAGGTCTTTGCGGTTCCCGGCTCGATCCGCAGTCCCTTGTCCTGGGGTTGCCACAAGCTGCTGCGCGAGGGGGCGCACCTCGTTGCCGGGCCCTCCGACGTCCTCGCAGGCCTGAAATTTAATTATACATTTCAATCACTTGGCTCTGTTTGTCAGGGTGTCCCATTGGACAAGGAGTATGAAATGCTGTTAGATGCGCTCGGTTTCGAACCCGCGACCATCGATACGCTCATGGCCCGCTCAGGCTTGTCCGGCGAGTCGATCGCCTCGATGTTGCTGATTCTCGAGCTTGAAGGGCGCATCGCGCCGTATCCCGGCGGCCTGTACGGCCGACTATCCAAATGACCACCGGCAACGTTCTGAAAGTGCTGATTTACGTTTACGACCACTACATGCTGGCCGATCCCGGGGGTGTCCCGGAGCGGCACCACATGCTGCAGGACCTGCAGAAGCGGGGCTTCTCGGTGAGCGAGGTCGTGCACGCGATGGAATGGCTGTCGGCGCTGGTGGGGGATCAGCGTGCGTCGCCCGGGTCCGCCGCTACGGAGCCCGATAGCGCGGCATTGCGCATCTTCGCCGACGGCGAACTGTCCCGTCTGTCGGCCGATTGTCGCGCCTTCCTCATGCTGCTGGACCGCCAGCACGTCCTCACGGCGCAGCAGCGGGAGCTCGTCATCGAGCGTGCGCTTGCGCTGGACGTCGACGAGATCGACGTCGAGCAGCTGAAGTGGGTGGTGCTCCTCGTCCTCTCCAGCCACCCGGGACAGGAACTGGCTTTTGCCCGCTTCGAGAGCGTCATGTCGGCGGCCGCCGGCACTGTCCGGCACTGATCGAGCCGAGGGACCGCTGCCACATGGCTGACAATCTGGTCGTGGTCGAGTCGCCCGCCAAGGCGAAGACCATCAAGAAATACCTCGGTAAGGACTTCGAGGTGCTGGCCTCCTACGGCCACGTTCGCGATCTCGTACCGAAGGAAGGCGCTGTCGATCCCGAGCATGGCTACGCGATGCGCTACCAGGTGCTGGAGAAAAACGAGCGCCACATCGAGAGCATCGTGCGTGGCCTCGCCAAGTCGAAGAAGCTCTTCCTCGCCACCGATCCCGATCGCGAGGGCGAGGCGATTGCCTGGCACCTGAAGGAGATCCTCGACTCGCGCGGGAAGCTCGACGGCAAGGCGGTCCATCGGGTGGTCTTCTACGAGATCACGCGCAACGCCGTCCGTGAGGCGGTGGCCCAGCCGCGCGACCTGTCGCTCGACCTCGTCAATGCGCAGCAGGCGCGCCGCGCGCTCGACTACCTGGTCGGCTTCAACCTGTCGCCGCTCCTTTGGAAGAAGGTGCGGCGCGGGCTGTCGGCAGGGCGCGTGCAGAGCCCCGCGCTGCGCATGATTTGCGAGCGCGAGGCGGAGATCGCCGCTTTCGTCGCGCAGGAATACTGGACCCTCGAGGGCGAAGGTACGCGCCAGTCGCCGCCCTTCCCGCTGAAGCTCACTGAGTACGCCGGCAAGAAAGTCGAGCAGTTCTCCTTTACCAACGGGACACAGGCCCGGGAAGTCGAGCGCGCCATCCTGGAGGCGGCACGGCAGTCCGTGTCGCCGGAAGGCACCGTCGCGCCCGACCGGCTCGGCCAGTTGCGCGTCATCGCGGTCGATCGCAAGCAGCGGCGGCGCACGCCGGCGCCACCCTTCACGACCTCGACCATCCAGCAGGAGGCGGCGCGCAAGCTCGGCTTCAATGCCCGGCGCACGATGCGCGTCGCGCAGCAACTTTACGAGGGCGTCGACCTCGGTGAGGGCAACGTCGGCCTCATCACCTACATGCGTACCGACTCCGTCTCGCTCGCGGCCGAGGCGGTGCGCGAGATTCGCGAGGTCGCCGGGCGGCTGTATGGCAACGGCGAGGTTGCCGAAGAGCCGCGCATCTACAAGACGAAGTCGAAGAACGCGCAGGAAGCCCACGAGGCGATCCGGCCGACATCGGCCGCCATTACCCCGAGCGATGTCGAGGGCAAGATCGACGGCGATCTCTACAGGCTCTACTCGCTCATCTGGAAGCGCGCGGTCGCCTCGCAGATGGCGCAGGCTGTCTTCGATACCGTCGCCGTCGACATGCTCGCCGGGCCGGACCGTCCCGAGCGCCACGTGCTGCGCGCCAACGGCTCGACACTGGTGAAACCGGGATTCATCGCGGTGTACCAGGAAGGGGCCGATGACGTTAAATCGGACGAAGACGACCACGTGTTGCCGCCGCTGCAGGAGGGCGATCTAGTCGATCTCGTCAAGCTGCACGCGGATCAGCACTTCACGGAGCCGCCGCCGCGCTTCAGCGAGGCCTCTCTGGTGAAGGCGCTCGAGGAACACGGCATCGGCCGTCCCTCGACCTATGCAACCATCATCTCGACCCTCCAGGATCGCGAGTACGCCGAGATGGACAACCGCCGCTTCGTGCCGACCGACATCGGCAAGATCGTCAACCGCTTCCTGACGGAGCACTTCCATCGCTACGTGGAGTACGGCTTCACCGCGGCGATGGAGGATGAGCTGGATGCGATTTCGCGCGGCGAGGAAGAGTGGACGCAGCCGCTCGACAAGTTCTGGAAGCCTTTCATCCGCCAGGTGGAGCAGATCGAGAAGACCGTCTCCCGCGAGGAAGTGGCGCAGGCGCGCGAGCTCGGCAAGGACCCGCCGACCGGCAAACCGGTGACCGTGCGGATGGGACGCTATGGCCCGTTCGTGCAGATCGGCACCAAGGACGATGTCGAGAAGCCGCGCTTCGCCGGATTGCGGCCGGGGCAGAAGATGGACGCCATCACGCTCGCCGATGCGATGGAGCTCTTCAAGCTGCCGCGCACGCTCGGCCAAACCGCCGCAGGCGAGGCGATCGTCACCAACATCGGGCGCTTCGGTCCGTACGTGAAGTACGGCAGCAAGTACGTATCGCTGAAGGACGATGATCCTTACACGGTGACTTTGGAGAGGGCGCTCGAGGTCATCCGACTGAAGCAGGAGGCAGACGCCAATCGCATCATCGCCGACTTCGGCGTGGACAACATCCAGGTGCTGAACGGCCGCTACGGCCCGTACATCACCGACGGCAAGAAAAACGCCAAGGTACCGAAGGACCGGGAGCCGAAATCGCTGACTCTGGAGGAATGCCGCACGCTGCTGGCCCAGGCGCCGGAGCGCGGCAAGGGAAGATTCGGGCGCGGCAGGCGCGGCGCCGCGGCCATGCCGGGCAAGAATGCCCCGGCCGCGAAGGGATCCACCGCGCCAACGACCGCAACGGGCGCGCCTGCGAGCGCCTCCCGCTCGCCGGCTCGTGCGGCGCCGTCACGCGCTCGCTCACCGGCCACCGGCCACAGACCGGAAGCCGCTCACGCGGCCGCACCCCGTCATGCCAGGCCTTCCGCCGAACGAAGCAACGGATCCGCCGCAGACGGCGGCAAACGGCGCGCCGCCGCAAAGAAACCCGTGAAAAGCAAGGCCGTCGCGCGCAAGACAGGCCACAAGGCGGCGGCGGCCCGCACCCGCACCGTCAAATAACTCGCGGCGTTCTCAAATCACGCACGGGAGGTGCGCCGCCGCCGCAGGTCGCTCATCATCAGGGATTGTGGATGATGTCTCCGACCTTGATGGTGTCGGAAGCGCCGACGACCAGCCCGAAGCTGAGCTGCGGATAAGTCTTGAAGACGAGCAGTGTCCCCGCGCGCTCATTGGGCAGCCGCACTCGCGGCGCGAGTGATTCGCCCATGGAGCCGAAGTGGCGCAGCATCCCGCCGTGCGCGCCGTAGGTGTCGTGCACCACTTCTCCGGCCTGGTCGACCTGCAACACGTTGCCGACCTCGAGGCCGGCGTCCGACCCGCGGTTGAGCACCACGATGTCGTACTGTCCCGCGAGATCGCTGATCCCCGTATCCCCCGCGATCCAGGCAATATTGCCGTTGATCTCGGTAGCGGGGGCGCGCGGCTCCAGGTTCAGGGGCACCTGGACGTCCGTCGACACCAGCTTGTCTCCTCGCAGCGTCTCGCGCTCAGTATCGATGAGCTCCGCGCGCGCCGGTGTGGTGGCCGGCTGGGTGATCACGGCGGTGGCCGTGTAAATGCCGAGATAGCCCAGCACGTGTCCGTTCTCCGGATCGCGCAGACGATCGCTGACGTGGATGATGCTGTAGCGCGAATGCTCATCGAGCCCGAGGCCGCGTATGTAAGCGATGTTGCTGGAGCCGGCGATCACATGATCATTGCGGAATGCGATGACATGCGGCGCGTCACTGACTTCCTGACTGGTCAGCACCGTCGGCCGCGAGAGAAACGCAGCGATGGCGGCATACGGGATCGTCGGTATCGCGGCCGTGATCGGCGTGCTGCGCAGCCGCGGCTCCAGCCGCAGGGCGCTCGCCTCGACCAGCCGGACCTGCGGCCGGCCGTGGCTGTCATAGCCCAGCGCCAGCTTGTCGCCCGGATAGATCAGGTGGGGATTCCTGATGTGCGGATTGATGTACCAGACCTCCGGCCAATCCCAAGGGTCGCGCAGGTACATCGAAGCGATACCCCAGAGGGTATCGCCGCGCTTCACCGTGTAGTTGAGCGGCGCGTTCGGATTGAGCTGCGGAACCGGCGCCGCCGACGCCTGAGGCTCAGGGGCCACGGCCGAGGTGACCGCTGCCTGGGTAGCGGTCTGGTTGTCGTCCGCGGCTGACGCCTGGGCGGCAGGCGGGGCGGTGTTCTCGGGTGCACTCGGCGGCGCCGCGTGGCGGCCATGCAGCAACGAGCAGCCAGCCAGTGAGACTGACAGGGCGAGACCTGCGGCCAGGCGGGCCCGGAAAGCTTGATTCGAGACCATCCTCCACCCCTTCACATATCGGCCCACAGCGACCAGCTTGAATGGGCGGGCTATAATCGCATGCCGCTATCGGGCGCAGGGTGGCTTAATGTCAAGTTGTGCGCTCGGTCACGGGCCGCGTCCCCTTGAACCCGCACTTGCAGGCGCAATCCAAGCCCCATGGCAATTAGAAGCATTCTCGAATTCCCTGATCCCCGGCTGCGCACGCGGGCGCAGCCGGTCACTCGGTTCGATGCGGAGCTGCATCGGGTCATCGAGGACATGCTGGAGACGATGTACGCCGCGCCGGGAATCGGCCTCGCCGCTACGCAGGTCGACGTACATCAGCGGCTGGTCGTCATCGACATCTCGGCCGATCGCAACGACCCCCTGGTCCTCATCAACCCGGAAATCCTGGCTCGCGAAGGGGAGATAGCGACGGAGGAGGGTTGCCTCTCCGTTCCCGGCTATTTCGATGAGGTGAAACGGGCGTCGAAAATCCGTGTCCGCGCCCGCGACCGCGAGGGCAACGTCTTCGAGCGCGATTGCGAGGAGATTCTCGCTGTCTGCGTGCAGCATGAGATGGATCACATCGACGGTAAGCTCTTCGTCGACTATCTGTCCAACCTCAAGCGCGAGCGGGTACGCAAGAGACTGGAAAAGGAGCGCAAGGAGCGCGCGGCCCGAGCATCCGCCCCTGAGCGGCGTCGCCGCGCCCTGTAACTGCGCGACCCGCTCAGCGCATCGGTCATGACGCGGTTGCGCGTTGCGTTCGCGGGCACGCCGGCATTCGCGGTGCCGACGCTCCTCTCGCTCATGAGCTCGCCGCACCAGCTGGTCGGCGTATTGACGCAACCCGACCGGCCGCGCGGTCGCGGCCAGCACCTGAGCCCCTCACCCGTAAAGGCCGCCGTCGACGCCTCGGTACCTGTGGCTCAGCCCGCGACCCTCAAATCTCCGGAGGACCGGGCCCCGCTGGCTGCCTGGCAGCCGGATGTGCTGGTCGTCGTCGCGTATGGGCTCATCCTGCCGAAGGCGGTTCTCGCGATCCCGCGGCTCGGCTGTGTGAACGTCCATGCCTCTATCCTGCCGCGGTGGCGGGGTGCGGCGCCGGTCGAGCGCGCGCTCCTTGCCGGCGACGAGACCACGGGGGTGACGATCATGCTCATGGATGAAGGGCTCGATACCGGGCCGATTCTGCTGCAGCAGTCGGCAGCGATCGAGCCGCACGACACCGGTGCGAGCCTGCGCGGCAAGCTCGCGGACGTGGGTGGGCCGCTGCTGCTCGCAGCGCTGCAGGGACTTGCCGACGGCACCCTGCATGCCCGTCCGCAACCGGCCGCAGGCGCTACCTACGCGCGGAAGCTGCAAAAGGGCGAGGCGCCCATCGATTGGCGCCGGCCGGCCGTCGAGATCGAGCGCCAGGTGCGCGCGCTGCAGCCTTGGCCGGTGGCGCAGACCACGCGAGCCGTCCCGCCGGCCGCTACGGCGGAGCGCCTGCTCGTCCATGCCGCCAGAATTGCGCCGGGGGGGCGGGCAACCGCTGCGGCTCCGCCCGGCTCCATCGTCGAGACGGACGGACGTCATGAGGGGGGCTACATCCGCGTGCAATGCGGAGAGGGTTGCCTGGACCTGCTCGCCTTGCAACGTCCCGGAGGGCAGCGCCAGCCGGCGTCGCTGTTCACCCGGGGGGCTCGAGCGCTCGAGCGGTCCATGGTGCTGGGCGAATCGGCTTGAGTGGCGCCCCCGGGAAGCCCGGTGCGCAGACTCTTGCCGAGGCCGCGCGCGCCGTCGCCGCCGTAATCCGTGGCCGCTCGGCCGATGAGGCGCTGGCCGCCTCGGAGGCGAGCCCCCGGCGCCCGGCTGTTCGGGCAGTGGCGCTCGGCACGATGCGCTGGTACTTGCGCCTGCACGCCGCCATCGATGCGCTGCTCACCCGGCCGGGACAGCTGGCCCGCGAAGTCCACGCGCTGCTCGTCACCGCCGCCTTTCAGATCGAGTATTCACGCGACGCCCCGGCGCTCGTCGTCAGTCTCGCCGTGGATGCCACCCGAGTGCTGGGTCAGCCGCGTGCCGCAGGGCTCGTCAATGCCGTCCTGCGCCGATTTCTGCGGGAGCGACAGGTACTTCTTGCGCGGGCCGACGCCGACCGAGCCGTCCGCGCTGCGCACCCGGCCTGGCTGGTCGCTGCGCTCAGCGACGCCTGGCCCGACCACTGCGAGCGGATTCTGCAGGCCAACAATGCGCATCCGCCCATGGTGCTGCGGCTGAATACGCGTCGCCGCCCCGCCCCCGAGTACCTGGGTGATCTGGCGGCGGCCGCGCTGGCCGGGTCCCTGCTGGAGTGGACCGCGGGCACCCAGGCGGGCTCCGTCGCGGTGGCGCTCGAGCGGCCAGTCTCGGTGACGGCGCTCCCGGGCTTCGCGGAGGGTTGGGTGTCGGTGCAGGATGCCGGCGCACAGCTCGCGCCGCGGCTGCTCGACGCGGCGCCCGGGATGCGGGTTCTCGATGCCTGCGCCGCTCCCGGCACCAAAGCCAGTCATCTGCTCGAGAGCGTCTCGGGGCCGATCGACCTGACGGCCGTGGACATCGATGCGGGACGACTCGGCCGCGTCGAGGAGAACCTGCGGCGCCTCGGGCTCGCGGCGCGCCTGGTGGCGGCGGACGTGCGCGAGCCCACATCCTTCTGGGACGGTAAACCCTTCGACCGGATCCTGGTCGATGCCCCGTGCTCCGGCACGGGAGTGATTCGCCGCCACCCCGACATCAAGCTGTTGCGCCGCGCAGAGGACGTTGCGGCGTTCGCCCGGACCCAGCTCGAGATCCTGCGCGCGGCCTTCGCCATGCTCGCGCCCGGCGGCCGGCTGGTGTACGTGACCTGCTCGGTCCTGCCGGCCGAGAACGAGGCCGTCGCCGCCGAATTCCTGCAAGAGGAGCCGCAGGCTCGAGCGGCGTCGATGCCTTGCGGTGAAGCCTTAGCTCCCGGTGGACTCTCGCGCCCCGTCGGCACCCAGCTGCTTTGCGGAGGAGCGGCGGAAAGCGACGGGTTCTATTATGCTTGTCTCGAAAAGACAACGCGCGGAACATGACCCCTGCGTTGAGGTCCGAGACATTCAAGCATTTGCCGTTGCATTCATGCCACGACGGTTCCCAGCACTGGAGCGGCCCCTCGCGCACTCTCGCAAGGGGGGCTGGCCGAGCCTGATCGCCCTCGCGGGGGCGCTGCTGCTCGCGCTCTCGGCAACGCTGGCCCTGGCCGACGCCCTGGATGGCGTGCTGGAAGTCAGCTCCGCTTACGTCAACTTCGACCAAGGCGTCATCCAGCTCTACGCGCGCGTCCAGTACCCGCTGAATCCGGCGATCAGTGAAGCGCTACAGGATGGGGTCACGCTGACGTTCGATGTCGAGGCAAGAGTCGACCGCGTGCGGCACCTCTGGTTCGACTCGAACGTCACCGACCTCACGCTACGGCGGGAGCTTGCCTACCACGTCGTCACCGATCGCTACGTGGTGCGTGACGTGCGCACCGGCGACCAGAAAAGCTTCGATACCCTGAAGGAGGCGCTGGCCTACCTCGGCAAGGTCGACAACTGGCCCATTCTCGTGGAACCGCAGCTCGATGGAGGCCGCTATATCATCAGCGTGCGCGCGGGCGTGCGGCGCGGCAAACTCCCCGCCTCCCTGCGCGCGCTGCTCTTCTGGACGGATGACTGGCAACGCGTGAGCAAGTGGTACTCGTGGTCCCTGCCGGTGTAAGCGACGATCGCGAGGCGGCGCAGCGGCTGCGCGCCCGCCGCCGCCGCGCCTGGTCCCTGGCCCTGTGGGGCGTCGTCGGCCTCGGCGCCCTGCTGCTCCTGCTCGCCAAGAGCGTGCAGAACTCGTCCGAGTTCGGCCGGCTGCAGCCGTGGATCCTGCTGCTCAATTTCGCGGGCGTGCTCACTCTGACGGTGCTGCTGGTACGCAAGCTCTGGCAGCTGGTGCGCGACTACCGCAACCACGTGCCGGGCTCGCGCCTGACGGCGCGCACCGTGATCATCTTCGGCGCCCTGGTGGTTGCGCCGCTCCTCATCGTCTACCTGTCATCGCTCGAGTTCCTGAACCGCGGCATCGATAGTTGGTTCAGGGTGGAGGTGCGTCAGGGCCTGAAGGACGCACTGGTTCTCTCGCGCGCCGCGCTCGACCTGCGGGTGGAGGAATGCTCGCGCCGCACGGAGCTGCTCGCCCGCTCCCTGGGCTCGCGCACGGGCGTGGAGATCCAGACCCGGCTCGACGAGGAGCGGCGCGCGGCCGGCGCCTCGGAGATCTTCCTGTTCGGCGGCGACGAGCACATCCTCGCGGCAAGTCTCGAGAATCCGCTCGCCAGCGTGCCGCTCGCGCCGCCCGCGGACCTCGTCCGCCGCGTGAGCGAGCATCGGCCCTACGTCAGCCTCGAGCCGCAGTCGAACGGACAGTACCTCATCCGGATCGGCGCCCCGCTCAGCGAGTCCCCGGGAAGCCCGGAGGACCGCTACCTCATGGCGCTCTATCCGGTGCCGACGCAGCTTGCGGGCCTCTCCGACGCCGTGCAGCGCTCGTACTCGCAATACGGCAACCTTGCTGCCTTGCGCGAGCCCCTGAAATACAGCTTCAGTCTGACATTGTCGCTGGTCCTGCTGCTCGCGATGCTGGCGGCGCTCTACGGCGCGATCTTCTCCGCTCAACGGCTCGTCCGTCCGGTCCAGGACCTCATCGCCGGCACACGCGCCGTCGGCAAGGGCGACTTCGACACGCGTCTGCCGCTGCCCTCGCGCGATGAGATGGGATTCCTGGTCCACTCCTTCAACGACATGACCAAACGCCTGCGGCGCGCGCACGAGGAGGCGACCCGCAGCCAGCAGGCGGTCGAGCGCGAGCGCGAGCGTCTGGCGATCATCCTTGCGCGGCTCTCGACCGGCGTGCTCGCGGTGGACCGTATGCTCACCGTGCGCATCGCCAACGAGGCGGCCGGCGCCATTCTCGGCACCGAGCTCTCGGCGGCGACCGGGCGCTCGCTGCCGGAGCTGTCCGCCGGCAACGAACGCCTCGGACAGTTCGTCGCGGCGCTCGCCGTGCGTTTCGCGCGCGGCCGGGAGGAATGGCGCGAGCAGCTCGATCTCGAAGGCGGGCCGACGCACGGCTCGCATGGGCGGCGCAACCTCATGTGCGCCTGCACGCCGCTGCCGGGGGAGGGCGGCGACATGGGTTATGTTATCGTGTTCGATGACATCACGACGCTCCTCCAGGCCCAGCGTGACGCCGCCTGGGGCGAGGTCGCCCGCCGACTGGCGCACGAGATCAAGAATCCCCTCACGCCGATCCAACTCTCCGCCGAGCGGCTGCGGCGGCGGCTGCTCGCCGGCATGGCGCCGCGCGACGCGGAGATCCTCGAGAGGGCCACGCACACCATCGTGCAGCAGGTCGAGAGCATGCAGCAAATGGTGAACGCCTTCAGCGAGTACGCGCGTGCGCCCGAGATGCGGGTCAGTCGCTTCAGCCTCAATCAGCTGGTGACCGAGGTGGCCGAGCTCTATCGCTCGCAGGACCCGCGCGCGGCCATCCACCTGAGCCTGGACCAGCGGCTCGAGGACATCGAAGCCGACCGCGGCCGGGTGCGCCAGATCCTCAACAATCTCGTCACCAACGCGCTCGAGGCCCTGGAGAGCGCGCCGCAGCCGCGGCTCGAGATCGCGACCCGGCTCGAGGCCGCCGCGGAGGGCCAGTACGAGGACCAGTACGCCGCGGTGGTGGTGTGTGACAATGGGCCCGGGTTCCAGCGCGAGCTCCTGAGCCGCGTCTTCGACCCGTACGTCACGAGCAAGCCCAAGGGCACGGGACTCGGTCTCGCGATCGTGAAGAAGATCGTCGAGGAGCATGGCGGCCGGATCGATGCCGACAACCGTCCGGAAGGCGGGGCCCGGGTCAGAGTGCTGTTGCCCGTCGTCGACAGCACGCGGACGGCGGGCGGCGCGCGTGAGCGAAGAGAACAATTGCGGAGAGAGAGGGCATGACTAAATCGTCTGGAACGATTTTGGACGGCGACAGCCGGCCCGAAGGGGTTTCCCGATGAGTATCGACTCGCGAACACGGGGCTCAGAGGGCGCAGGGACGGGGCCTCGCAACGCTCCACACATTCTGGTGGTCGATGATGAGGCGGACATCCGCGGCCTGCTGAAGGAGATCCTCTCCGAGGAAGGCTACGAAGTCGATGTCGCCGCCAACGCGGCCCAGGCACGCGCCTCGCGCGCGCGGCAGATACCCGATCTCGTGCTGCTCGACATCTGGATGCCGGATGTCGACGGCATCACTCTGCTGCGCGAATGGTCTGCCTCGGTGGCCGACGGCTGTCCCGTAGTCATGATGTCGGGTCACGGAACGGTGGAGACGGCCGTCGAGGCGACGCGTCTCGGCGCGTTCGATTTCGTCGAAAAGCCGTTGTCGCTCGCGAAGCTGCTGCGCACCGTGGAACGGGCGCTCGATGCCGGCAGGCGCCGACGCCAGTCGGGCAAGCTGCTCGTGCCCGCGCTGATGATGCCGGCGGGCAAGAGCAAGCTGATGCAACAGCTGCGCACCGAGCTGCAGCAGATCGCCGGCCATTCCTCCTCCGTACTGCTCATCGGCGAGCCGGGCTCTGGTCGCGAGGCCTTCGCCAGATACCTGCACGAGCGCGGCCCGCGCGCAGGCTCGCCCTTCGTCACCCTGGTCGCCAGCAGCCTGCGCGAGGCGGAAGCGGAGAGCAGGCTTTTCGGCCGGGTGGAGGGCGGAAACCGCCATCCCGGGCTCATCGAGCAGGCGTCCGCCGGCACGCTTTTCATTCAGGAGATCGAGGATCTGCCGGCCGGCGCGCAGCGCTTGCTGGTCGGCGCGCTCGAGTCCGGGCGCTTCGTGCCCATCGGCGGCGGGGAGCCGGTCGAGCTGCGCGCGCGCGTGGTCTCCTCCGCGCAGCCCGGGCTGGAGAGCAGAGCGGGGGCCGAAGGGCTGCGGCGTGACCTGCTCGCGCATCTCAACACTCTCATCGTCCGGGTGCCGCCGCTGCGCGAATACGCCGAGGACGTTCCGGAGTTGCTGCGCCAACAGGTGGATCGCATCGTCGACACCGAGGGCTTGCCGTTCCGCCGTTTCAGCGTCGCCGCGCAGAACCGCCTGCGCAACTATCCCTGGCCCGACAACGTGCGGGAGCTGAAGAATCTGGTCCACCGCCTGTTGATTCAAGGCGGAGGCGAGGAGATCGGCCTGGACGAGATCGAGCGCGAGCTCGCGGTTCAGGCGCCGGCGGGCGAGCCGCTCGTCAAGCAGGACCTGCTTGCGCTGCCGCTGCGCGAGGCCCGCGAGCAGTTCGAGCGGGCATATCTGCAGCAGCAGCTCTTGCTCTGCAACGGTAAGGTGGGTCAGCTCGCCAAGCGCGTCGGCATGGAGCGCACTCACCTCTACCGTAAGCTCAGGTCGCTGGGTCTGGATTTTCGCTCGATCGGGGAAGACTGAGTCTAAGTGGCCCCAACTGGCCGGCCGCATTATGCTCCGTTGCCGGAGCGACCCGGGATGAGCCGCCACTGATCGGCGACGGGGCGAGTGCCCCGGGAATGGGATTGTTGTATCCTGTCAGAGACAACGTTGTCGGAGATTGACAACTGACAGCCGCCGGAGAAGGCAAGAGGAAGGGGGAACCCGCGCGAGTGCGGAACGGATCCGCGCCATCTGCGGCACGGGAGGCCGTTACCGCCCGCAGGGGATTGCGGGTCCTCATCGTGGAGGACGTGGCCGCGGAGGCCGAGCTTGCGGTCCGCCACCTCAGTTCCGGCGGCATTTCCTGCGTGTCGCGCACCGTTGTCGACGAGCAGCAGTTCCGCGCGGCTCTCGAGCTGTTTCGCCCGCACGTCATTCTCTCGGACTTCACGCTGCCCGCCTTCGACGGGCTCGCCGCCCTCGACATCGCCCGTGAGACGGCGCCGGACGTTCCCTTCATATTTCTCTCCGGCACCCTCGGCGAGGAGCGCGCCATCGAAGCGTTGCGCCGCGGCGCCGTGGATTATGTCTTGAAAACCAACCCGGCGCGCCTCGTGCCCGCCGTTCGCCGCGCGCTGCGCGAGGTGGAGGAGCGCGCGCGGCGCCGCGCCGCGGAGCGGGAGATCGCGCGCCTGACTCGCAGGCTGAAGATGCAGAGCGGCATCAACAGCGCGGTGATCCACATCCGCGACCGGGACGAGTTGCTGCGCGAAGCCGGCCGGCTCGCATACGAGGTGGGGGCTTACGATCGCTCCATCGTGTTTCGCGTAGCCAGCGACGGGCGCACCGTCGCCCCCTGGTACACGTTGGGCGTGGAAGACTCGGGAGGCAGCGTTCCTTCCGTGCTGAGCATCGGCGATGGCACTGAGCCGGATGCGAGCCTGACGGGGCGGGCCCTGCGGACGGGTGAGATCGCCCTGTGCGCGGACCTCGCCCAGTCGGAGCCGCCGGTCGCGCTGCGCGAGAAGCTGTTGCGCGCCGGGCTTCGATCCCTCGTGGTCTTGCCGCTCATCGTCGAGGGCGCGCCGGTCGCCGCATTGATGCTCGCGTCCCGCGAGGCGCACGTGGTGGGCGACGAAGAGCTGCGACTGCTGCAGGACGTGACTGCCAACCTGTCATTCGCGCTGCGTTACAGGCAACAGGAGAATGCGGCGCTGTATCTCGCCTCCTTCGACCCGCTGACCGGCCTCGCCAAGCGGGCGTTGTTCTGCCAGCGGGTCGATCAGCGCCTGCGCAACCGGGCAGCCCTCGAGAGTGCGCCGACCGTGGTTGCATTCGACGTCATGCATCTCAGCAAGGTCAACGACAGCTTCGGGCGGCACGCCGGCGACCTGCTGCTGCAAGCGGTCGCCAAACGGCTCAAGTATCACATCGCGGACGATGACCGCATCGGATACCTGGGCGGCGGTACGTTCGTGTTGGTGCTGCCGCAGGAGGAGACTTCGGCGGAGAATGTCACGACCCTGCTCGAGAACACCGTGTTCCGCGAGCCGTTCCGCATCGAGGGCAGGGTGCTGCGCACCTCCTTCCGGTCCGGCATCGCGCGCTCTCCCGCCGACGGCAAGGATGGCAACACCCTCGCGGAACGGGCGGAAGCGGCGCTCAAGCGGGCCAAGGAGGCCGGCGAGCAGTACCTGCATTACCAGATCGAGATGCACAGCGACATCGCCGAGCGGCTCGCGCTCGAGCATCGCCTGCGCACCGCGCTCGATGAGCGGCAGTTCGTGCTGCATTACCAGCCGCAGGTGAGCATCGCCACCGGCCGCGTGGAGGGAGTCGAGGCGCTGCTGCGCTGGCAGGACCCGGAGCGCGGGCTGGTCTTCCCCGGCCAGTTCCTGCCGGTGCTCGAGTCCTCGGGCATGATCGTGTCGGCCGGGGAGTGGGTGCTGCGTCAGGCGGCGGAGGATTGCCTGCGCTGGCGCCGCACGGGGCTGGCGCACCTGCGGGTCGCGGTGAACGTTTCGGCGCAGCAGATCCGGCGCCGCACATTCGTGGAGCAGGTGCTCGCCGCGGCGCAGTCGTGCCTCGGCGAGGGCTCCGGTCTCGATCTGGAGATCACGGAGACGGGGTTGCTGCACGACGTCGAAGGGGCGAGCCGCAAACTGCGCGAGCTGCGGGCCGCGGGGCTGCGGGTTGCGCTCGATGACTTCGGCACCGGCTATTCGTCGCTCGGGTTGCTGTCGAAGCTGCCGGTGGACCTGGTGAAGATCGACCGCTCGTTCATCACCGGGCTGCCGGATGACAAGGCGAGCGTTACCCTGGTGTCGAGCGTGATCGGGCTGGCATCGGCCTTCGGCCTCAAGGTCGTGGCGGAGGGAGTGGAGACCGAGGGACAGCTCGAGGCGCTTCGCGGGATGGGGTGCGATCAGTCACAGGGCTACCTGCACTCCCGGCCCGTGCCCGTCGAGCAGTTCGAGAGCCTGCTGCGGAAGCAGAGTTAGCGGTCCGCCCGGATCAGAAGGGCGTGGATGTTGGCCGTCCGCAGCTGCTCGCGGACTTTCTCCAGCTCGGCGTCGCTCAGCGGACCGATCCGCACCCTGTTCCAGATCCTCGAGCCGTCGACGACGTGTTGCACCTGCGCGGAGATGCCTGCACGGGCCAGGCGGCCGCGGACCTGGTCGGCTTCGGCCGTGCTGCGGTAAGAGCCCACCTGCAGGAGATATGCGGGACGGGGAGGTGCCGCTGCCGTTGGATCATTGACCGGGGGCGGAGGTGGCCGGCTTGCGCGGTCGTCGTCGCGGTGGACGGGAACCTTGAAGCTCGGCAGCATCCGGTAGAAGTCGTAGTGCGGGGTCTGCGCACCGGCCGATGTGGCTGCCGCGGCAGCAGAGCCGTTGGAAGAGGAATCGTCGGGCGCGGGCGCGTGCGGCGGCGCATCCTCTGAGTCTGGGCCCGCGTGCGTATGCGCAGAAGACGCGGCGGCACGATGACGCGCGTGCGCGCCGGCGATCAAAAACGCGGCGCTGGCGAGCACGGCGCCGACGACGACGCCGAGGCCGAACTCCTTCAGCTTCGCGGCGCCCGAGGCGCGGGATGTCCGTTTGTAGTCGCGTGTGGTCAGCCGGGGCATGCTGCGAGACCTACATGCTGTCCGGCGCGGAGACGCCGAGCAACGTGAGGCCGTTGCGGATGACCTGTTGGACACCGAGCACCAGCGCGAGGCGCGCGTTGCGCGTCCCGGAGTCGCCGACGATGAACTGCTCGGCGTTGTAGTAGGTATGCAGGGTGTTGGCCAGGTCGCGCAGGTAGTGCACGATGGCATGCGGCGCGCGATTCAGCGCCGCCTGCTCCAGCACCTCCGGATAGCGCACCAGAGCGCCGAGGACCGCCTGCTCCTGCGAGCCGGTGAGGAGCGACACGCTGCCGAGGCCTTCGGCGCGGTCGAAAGACAGGCCGCGGGCGGCAAGCTGCTTCATGACGCTGGCGACGCGGGCGTGCGCGTACTGGATGTAGTACACGGGATTCTCGTTGGTGCGCGACTTGGCGAGCTCGAGATCGAAATCGAGCGGCTGGTCGTGGCTGCGCATCAGGTAGAAGAGCCGGCAGGCGTCATTGCCGACCTCCTCGCGCAGCTGGCGCAGCGTCACGAACTGCGCCTCGCGCTTGCCCATCGGCACTCTCTCGCCGCCCCGGAACAGACTCACGAATTGAATCAGGTTGACCTCGAGGCAGTCGCCGGGCTCTCCCATGGCCGTCAATCCGGCCCGGACACGCGCCACGTAGCCGTGGTGATCCGCGCCGAGCACGTCGATCAGGCGCCGGAAGCCACGCTCGCGCTTTTCCAGGTGGTAGGCGATATCGGAGGCGAAGTAGGTTTTCTGCCCGTTCTCGCGCACCACCACGCGATCCTTCTCGTCGCCGAACTCCGTGGCGCGGAACCAGGTCGCGCCGTCCCTGACGTAGAGCCGCGACTCGCCCTCGAGCCGCGCCAGCGCGCGGTCGATCGCGCCGCTCTTCTCCAGCGTGTGCTCCGAGTACCAGCGGTCGAAGGTCACGCCGAACTGGCCGAGATCGTCACGGATGTCCGCCAGCATTTCCGCCAGCGAGAGCTCGACCACCCCGCGGAAGCCGTCCACTGCGATTAGGTCGCGCGCGCGCGCTATCAACGCGTCGATGTAGACCTCTTTGTCTCCTGTCGGCGCGTCTGGCGGCAGGCCGGCGAGAACGACTGCCGACGGACGCCTCAGGGCATCTCCTTCGGCCGCGAAGAGCTTCTGTGCCAGCGCGCGCACGTAGTCGCCGCGATAGCCATTCTCCGGAAAGGGCAGGCTCTCCCCGCAGGTCTCCAGATACCGTATCCACGCGCTCACCGCGAGGATGTCGACCTGCCGTCCCGCGTCATTGATGTAGTACTCGCGAGATACTTGGAAACCGACTGCAGCCAGGATGTTGGCAAGCGTGGCTCCGTACGCAGCTTGACGTCCATGCCCGACGTGCAGCGGTCCCGTGGGATTGGCGGATACGAACTCGAGCAGCACCCGCTCGCCCCGGCCGAGGCTGCCGTCGCCCTCGCTGCTGCCATAGCGATCGCCGCGCTCGTGTATCGCGGCCAGCTCCTGGCCGTAGGCCGCCGGAGTCAGGAAAAAATTGATGAACCCGGCCCCGGCGACCTCCGTGCGCGCGACCAGCGGGCTCGGCGGCAAGGCGGCGATGATCTTCTGCGCCAGCTCGCGCGGCTTGCAGCCGGCCGCCTTCGCCAGGCGCAGCGCCGCGTTGGTCGCGAAATCCCCGTGCTGCGAATCACGCGCGCGCTCGATGGTCAGCGCTCCGCGCAGCGGCGGCTCCGGCAGTGTGCTGCCGACGAGCGAAGTGACTGCGCTCACGAGGAGCTGCTCGATTTCCTGCTTCAAGAGATCGCGGGTCCGTGGTGGGTTGAACGAGAAATCTTAACCGAACGACGGCTCTCGCTCGAAGCGGTTTGCGCCAATCAGAAGACATCGATGGGATCTACGTCCAGTGCCCAGCGCACGCGGCGCGCGCTCGGCAGGGCCTCGAGTGCGGGTAGCCACGCGTCGAGGAAGCGATGCAGCGCCGCGCGATCCGTGCTCTCCAGCAGCAGCTGTGCGTGATACCGCCCGGCGCGCTTCGCCATCGCCGCCGGAGCGGGGCCGAGGAGTCGGACTGCCCGCCCGGACGTGCTGCCGGCGGAGCCGCCTCGGCCGGCGCGCAGCTCTTCGGCTGCTTGCCGCGCCTGCGTGAGGAACGCTAGCGCGGCCTCCGCGGTCGGCGCCGAATCACGCACGGCGGCGAGCCGGCTGAAGGGCGGCCAGGACGCCTGGCTGCGCTCCGTCAGCGCCGCGCGGGCGAAGCCCTCGTAGCCGTCGGCCAGCAGGCTGAGGAGCAGAGGGTGGTCCGGAAACTCGGTCTGGATGAGCACCTCGCCGGCCTTCTCGCCACGGCCGGCACGGCCCGCGACCTGCACGATGGTTTGGGCGAGGCGCTCGGGCGCACGAAAGTCGGTGCTGAAGAAGCCCTGGTCCGCATTCAGCACGACGACCAGTGTTACGTTGGGGAAGTCGTGTCCCTTCGTCACCATTTGCGTGCCGACCAGGATGCGAGCCTCACCCGAAGCCATCCGGCGCATCGCTTCCTCCATGTCGCCGCGGCGCCGCACCACGTCACGATCCAACCGGATGCAGGGGATGCCGGGGAAAAGCGTTGCCAGCGTCTCCTCGATCCTTTCCGTGCCTTGCCCCACGGCCTTGACCGCGAACCCGCACTGCGGACAGCGCTCTGGCAGCGCGGCGTCGGCCCCGCAGTGATGGCAGCGCAGCCGTGCCGCGCCCAGATGCACCGTCAGTCGCGCATCGCAGTCGCGGCAGGGCGCGATCCAGCCGCAGGCCGTGCAGAGCAGTGTTGGCGCGTAGCCGCGCCGGTTGAGGAATACGAGCACCTGGCCTCCGGCCTGCAGGTGTCGCTCGATGGCCTGGACCGCGGGCGTGGATATTCCGGCGCGTACGGCGCTCGCTCTGAGGTCGATCAGCGCCAGCCGCGGCGGCACCGCCGCGGCGGCCCTTCGACTCAACACCAGGCGCGTGTAGCGTCCGGCGGTGACGTTCTGCAGTGTCTCGAGCGCCGGTGTTGCAGATCCCAACACCACGGGGACGCCGGCCCGCTGCGCGCGCACGACCGCGAGGTCGCGCGCGGAATAGTGGAAGCCGCCTTCATGCTGCTTGAAGGAGGTGTCGTGCTCTTCATCGACGATGATCACGCCCAGGTCCTGCGCGGGGGCGAACACCGCGGAGCGGGTACCCAGAACGATACGCGCGCGCCCGCTGAAGGCCTCTCGCCAGGCGAGCAGCCGCTCGTGGTCGCTCAGAGCTGAGTGCAGGACGCTCATGGGGAGCGCGAATCGCTGCCGAAACCGGCCCACGAGCTGCGGCGTGAGTCCGATCTCCGGCACGAGTACGAGGGCTGCGCGGCCGAGCCGTAGCGCGCGCTCCACCACTTGCAGGTAGACCTCGGTCTTGCCGCTGCCGGTCACCCCATGCAGCACGAAGCCCCCGAAGGCGTTCAGCGACCCGCAGACTCTCTCGATCGCGAGACGCTGCTCTTCATTGGGATCGGGCCCCTGGCTCACGGCGATGGGGTCGGAAGACGGCCCCGGGTCCATCGCTGCGGTCGTCTCGACGGCCACCACCCAACCGCGCTGCACGAGAGCGCGTGCCGCTTCACGCCACGAGCCCAACGCTGCATCGAGCTCGGCGGGTGTGAGGCCAGGCGAGTCGCCGGCAGCTCGCTCGGCGAGCGCAGCCAGCACCTGCCTCTGGCGAGGCGCACGCCGCGGCTCGCCCGCCGCCCAGGCCTCGCGACCTTCCGGCCTGAGACGCCAGCGCTCTTCGGTGGAATCGGCCGCCGCGCCCAGCCGCAGTGCCTTGGGCAGGGCGGCCGCGAGCACTTCGCCGATGGGATGATGGTAATAGTCCGCTGCCCAGCTGAGCAGGGCGAGGGCGGCCGCATCGAAGATCGGGCGCTGGTCCAGGACCTGCAGCACGGGCTTCAGGCGCTCCTCGGGAAGCTCCGAGCCGGCCGCCATCTCCACAGCGACCCCGATGAGGCGCTGCCGCCCGAAGGGCACCCGGACGCGCCTGCCGGGCTCGATGACGCCGGCCGCGAGGCCTGGCGAGTCCACGCGGTAGTCGAACAAGCGCCTGAGCGGCGTGGGCAGCGCCACGCGGACCACGGGGACGGAGTTCATTGAGGCAGGTAAATCAGAGGCTTACGCGCGCAGGCGAGCCCGTCAACCATATCCGTCGCAGCCGCGTTGTACCTGTCATGCCAGAGTTTGCTACGCTCGCGCCGCCTTATAGCATGCCGGCTGCCTCTCACGGCGACGTAGACCTGTCGGACTCTTCCAGCAACGCACGGTGCAAAGCGCTCAGCCAGTTTCTGGCAGGCGTCGAGGTGCGTGCGTTCAAGATCGCTCAAGCGGCGCTACGGCACGAGGACGATGCCCTTGATGCCGTGCAGGATGCCATGCTGCAGCTGGCGCGCGCATACTCGGATCGGCCCCAGGAGGAGTGGAAGCCGCTCTTCTATCGCATCCTGGAGAACCGTATCCGGGACCTGCAGCGCAGGCGAACGGTGCGCAACCGGGTCATGTCCTGGTTGCCCTTCCGCTCGGATCCTGACGAGGAAGAGCCCGATCCGATCGCGCAGGCGGCGAGCGACGAGCCGTTGCCGATGCGGCGGCTGGAGATCGATGAGGCGATGTCGGCGCTGCAGAAGGCGCTCGAGGCACTGCCCAGGCGGCAGCAGCAGGCATTTCTGCTGCGCACCATGGAAGGGCTCGATGTCGCGCAAACGGCTCGGGCCATGGGCTGCTCGGAGGGCAGCGTCAAGACACATTACTTTCGCGCGCTGCAGACTCTGCGCGCGCAGCTCGGGGAGCTCTACGCATGAGCCGGGACCTGAACGGCACCGCCGATTTCGAGCGCCAGCTGCAGGCTCTGCTGGAGGAGAGCGTGCGGGGCGTCGGCGGGCGCGCGCGCTCGCGGTTGAACCAGGCACGGCACGCGGCGCTTGCCGAGGCGGCGCGCAGCCGCTGGAGCGTGCATCTGCGCGCGGCAGCGTGGATCCGGATGCACCTGTTGTGGATGCCCGCGGGCGGCGCCGTGGCCGCCGCGGTGTTGGTGGCGTTCGTGCTCTGGCCGCATGCGCCGCAGGGATTTCCCCCGGTCGAAGCAAACCAGACTTCGGTGGAGGATCTCGACCTCATGGCCGATCGCGATGGGATGGACATCATGCAAAGCGGCGACGGGCAGTTCTACGAATGGGCGATGGCGCAGAGCGACCAGGGCGGGCAGCCCGCGGGTGCCGCGCCGGCAGGTCAGGGCAAGGCCCACGGCCAGAGCGCCGGGCCGGACACGGATCAAAACACCGGCTGAGATGCGCATCGCGCACCGTATCGGGATCGCGGCCATGACGGTGGCGCTCGCCGTCGGGGGTGCTGTCGGGCATGCCGACGATCCGTCACCGCAGAAGGTGGACCCGCCGGTGAATCTGGGTCTGCTGGAGTTTCTGGGCAGCGGCGATCCGACGACGGACTCGAGTCAGCCGGACGACGGTAGCTGGGTGGCGTATCTGTCGCAGGTCAACATCGGCAAGGTAGCCAAGGCTTCACAGGCGCCGCAGGCGCCGGCACAGCCGAAGCCGGCGAGCTCGACGGCCGGTGGCGACAAGCCGAATGGGTAAGGTGTTCGAGACGATGAGCAACGGGCGCAAGGCGCTGATGATCGCGCTGCTGCTGGCGGCGGCGCCGGCGTGCGCCCTGGCGCAGCAGCCGCCCGCGCCAGGCCCCCAGGCGCAGGTCGCCGCTGGCGCGGCCAGTCCCACACCCGTCCCCTGGTCGAGCCTCTCACCCCGGCAGCAGCAGCTGCTCGGATCGGTGGCGGGCAACTGGGGGTCGCTGCCGCCGGCGCGCCAGCAGGCGCTCGCGCGCGGCAGCGCGCGCTGGCTCAACATGAGTCCGCAGCAGCGCACCATGGCGCGCCAGCGCTTCCAGCAGTGGCGGCAGCTCAGCCCGCAGCAGCGCCAGATGCTGCGCACCCGCTGGCAGAAGTTCAAATCGCTGCCGCCGCAGCAGCAGCAGGCGATCCGCCAGGGCTACCGCCAGTTCCAGCGGCTGCCGCCCTGGCGGCGGCGCATGCTGCGCCAGCAGTGGCAGAGGGCGACGCCCGCGCAGCGGCAGCAGATGATCCAGCGCGCCTGGCAGATGCGCCGCCAGCGTCAAATGATGCCGATGCGGCGCTTCCCGATGATGCGCGCGCCGCGCCGGCCTCGTTGAGGTTTGAGCGGCCCGGGGCTGCTCAATCAGTTGCTTTCGATCTGACGGGGATCGGGATCGCGCAGACGCTCACGCGGCCGGCCGGCACCTTGAACCACGGCTCCCGGCGGTTGCGCAGCGATTCCACGTACTGAGTGAAAGTCGGCGTATCGGTGCGCAGGACCTCGAGCGGCGTCCGCTTCGCGGGCGGCAGGTCGGCCGCGATCTGGATCGACTCGACGTGGACCCAGCGGTGGCGATCCAGGTGTATGCCCAGCGGGCCCTTGCCTCGGGGCAGCGTCGAGAGCAGCGGCATGCCCGCCACGACGCGCCCGACCATCGTGGTATTGCGATCCCACTGTCGCTGCGGTCCGCCGATCACCGTATAGAGCGCGGTGCCGCCGCCGCTGTCGACGTTGTTGCCGCGGGCGGCGCCCACCATGCCGTAGCAATTGACCAACCACGCCCGGCCGAACACAGGGTCGCGGGCCGCGGGAAAGCCGTCCACGAGCCCGACCTGCGAGGCATACGTGTCGGGGTCGGGGAGTGCGGTGAACGGCAGGTCGCGCGCCGGCCGCTCGAACTCTGCGGGCACCATGCGCCGCGCCGTGCCCACCGACCTGCGGCCGGTGGGGTCGCCCCATTCCACCACGGCGTCGTCCTGCACTCGGAAGATGGGCAGCCCGTTGAAGAAGCCCTGCCGCACCAGTTTCTTGATATTGGCGACGTATCGGGGCGCGAATTGCGGCGCCAGCTCGATCACCACGCGTCCCTGCGGCAGGTTCACGTAAAGAGTGTCGTCGGGGTCGAGCGCGCGCCACGCGGACGCGGGCGCGCGCTCCAGCATCGAGCCGGGTGTCGAGCCCGGATGAGCATGCAGCGCCTGCACGGAAGGCGGCGTGTTGTCGGCCGAGTCCTGACCATGGCAGGGGAGCGCCGCCAGGGCCGCCAGGGCCAAGCCGATTCCGAGCACATTCCTCACGGGTACCTCCGTCTCAGCCGACCGCCTTGACCGCCTGGATCAGCTCCGCGCCGGCCTTCTGCGCATCACCGTAGAGCATCCGCGTATTGTCGAGGTAGAAGAGCGCATTCTCGATGCCCGAGAAGCCCGCGCCGGTGCCTCGCTTGATGACGATGACGTTCTTCGCGCGGTCGGCGTTCAGGATCGGCATGCCGTAGATCGGACTCGATTTGTCCGTCCGCGCCACGGGATTGACGACGTCGTTGGCGCCGATGATGAGCGCCGCGTCCGCGGTCTCGAACTCCGCATTGATCTCATCGAGATCGGCGATTAGGTCGTACGGAACGCCGGCTTCGGCGAGCAGGACGTTCATGTGCCCCGGCATGCGGCCGGCGACCGGATGGATCGCGAACCGCACCGTCACGCCGCGATCGATGAGGAGCTGACAGAGCTCCCAGATCTTGTGCTGCGCCTGGGCGACCGCCATGCCGTAGCCCGGCACCACGATCACCTTCTGCGCGAAAGCCAACATGACGCCGACGTCCGCAGCCTCGATGGGCTTCAGGCTTCCGGTCACGGTGCCGGCCGGGCCCGCGCCGGTATCCCCGAAGCCGGAGAAGAGCACGTTGCCGAGCGAACGGTTCATCGCCTTCGCCATGAGCTGCGTGAGCAGCGTGCCGGCCGCGCCCACGACGGTTCCGGCGACGATCATCGCGGCGTTGTGCATCACGAAACCGTCGAGACCCACCGCAAGGCCGGTGAGGGCGTTGTAGAGAGAGATCACCACCGGCATATCGGCGCCGCCGATCGGCAACGTCATGGTGACGCCGAGGATCAGCGCGAGGACGAAGAGCGCGGTGACGACGTGCGCCGAGACGTTGAAGTGTCCCGCGAGGAGCGCGGCGCTCGCCAGGGCCGCGGCCAGAATCAGGATGTTGAGCGCCTGTTGCCCGCGGAATCGGAAGCTGCGCTTGATGAGCCCCTGGAGCTTGCCGAAGGCGATCGCGCTGCCGCTGAAGGAGACCGCGCCGATCAGGCCGCCGATCACGGCGAGGGTCGCCGCGCCGTAGCCCTGCGCACCGCCCCGATAGAGCTCCACGGCGGCGATGGCGGCCGCGGCGCCGCCGCCCATGCCGTTGTAGAGGGCGATCATCTGCGGCATGTTGGTCATGGCGACGCGCTTGCCGCTCCACCAGGCCAGGGCCGCGCCGACGACGATAGCCGCGCCGATCAGCGGGTAGTTGCTCATTCCCGGGTAGGCGAAGGTGACGAGCGTCGCGACGAGCATCCCGGCGCCGGCCCAGAGGATGCCGCTGCGCGCCGTGACCGGCGAGCTCATGCGCTTCAGTCCGATGATGAAGAGGACCGCCGTGACGAAGTAGCTCGCCTGGATGAGGGTGTCCGTGCCCAGCAACGCGCCCGTTGCCGCGGCCGACATCTAGTGCGCTCCCGGGCGCGCGCGGGCCGCCCTGCTCGACTTGAACATCTCCAGCATCCGCTCGGTGACGACGTAGCCGCCCATCGCATTGCCGGCCGCGAGCAGCACGCCGATGAAGCCGATGGTTTTTTCCAGGGGGCTGTGCGCGTTGCCGAGCGCCACCATGGCGCCGACCAGCACGATGCCGTGCACGAAGTTGGAGCCCGACATGAGCGGGGTGTGCAGGATCACCGGCACGCGCGCGATGACCTCATAGCCGGTGAAGGCCGCGAGCATGAAGATGTAGAGCGCTACGATTCCGGTCATCGGGTCAACCCTCGATTGCCTTGCGTGTGGGCTCGTGTTTGATCTCACCCGCATGGGTGAGGCAGGCTTGGGCGAAAACCTCGTCGTTCCAGTCGATGGCGAGCTCGCCTTTCTGGATCGCGGGCTTCAGGAAATTGAGCAGGTTGCGGGCATACATCTCGCTCGCGTTGTACGCGAGCTCGCCCGCGAGCCCCACCGCGCCGATCACCTTGACCCCCTGGTGTGTCACCACCTCGCCGGGGCGGGTGAGCTCGCAATTGCCGCCCTGCTCCGCGGCGATGTCGACGATCACCGATCCCGGGCGCATTCGTTCCACGGCGCCGCGCTGAATGATCTTCGGGGCAGGCCGTCCGGGAACGGACGCCGTCGTTACCACGGAATCGGCCGCAGCGATGCGGGAGTCGAGCACCTCCTGCTGCTTGCGCTTTTCCTCTTCGGTGAGCTCGCGCGCGTAGCCGCCCGCGCCTTCGGCGCTGACGCCGGTCTCAACGAACTTTGCGCCGAGCGACTTCACTTGCTCGCGCGTCGCGCTACGAACGTCATACGCCTCCACGACAGCTCCGAGGCGCTTCGCCGTCGCGATCGCCTGTAGTCCCGCGACCCCTGCACCGATGACGAGCACCTGCGCGGGGCGGATCGTCCCGGCCGCCGTGGTGAGCATTGGAAGAAACTTCGGCAGGTGATTGGCGGCGATCAGCACCGCTTTGTACCCCGCGATGGCCGCTTGCGACGATAGGGCGTCCATCGATTGCGCGCGCGAGATGCGCGGCACCAGCTCCATCGCGAAGCTCGTGATGCGCCGCTCCTTGAGCGCCCTCACCTCCTCGCGCCGCGCATAGGGCTGCAGAAAGCCGACGAGCACGGTCCCAGGCTGCAGCGCCTGGATCTGCTCGACGGACAGCGGCTGGACCGTCAGCACCACCTGTGACTGCTCGAGCACGGCGGCGGCCGAATCGGCCCATTCCACCTCGCGGTATGCCGCATCGGGAAAGTGGGCGCTCACGCCGGCGGCGTGCTCGAGCAGCACTCGCGCGCCGCTCCGGACCAGCTTCTCGGCCACCTCGGGAACCAAACTGACACGAGTCTCGCGGGGCGTGCTCTCGCGGAGCGCGCCTATGATTACTGGCATCTACGGCTCTCTTCGGGGGTACCTGGGCGTGAGATGTTGAATATTCGCATAAAATTGCCGTATCTTACACCCGTCATGATGGGCATAGACCTCGAACGGGCCGACCGCGGTTTCGGGGACGATCTGCGGATCGTCCCGACCGGGACCGCGCGCGGGCTCTCTCAACTCGTGCTGCGGACCGATGTCGCCGGCATGCCGCTCGAGTGGATCGATTACAAGGAGGCAGCCCGCCTCTACCACCAGGAGCAGGTGGCCTATACCTGCGGCTCGCCGCTCTTCGAGCTCTACGGCGGCGTGAACGCGCTGAGCGGCCGGCGTACGATGCTGGAGATCAATTCCATCGTCGCCACCGTCGGGCACACGGGTAATCCGGGCAATACGCGTCACGATTACGTGCCCCCGCTCAACAACCAGACGCTGTTCCGCCGGGACGCGTATCTCTGCATGTACTGCGGCCTGCGCTTCCCGTCGCGCGAGCTCTCGCGCGACCACATCAGGCCCTTCAGTCAGGGTGGGGTCGATGTGTGGACCAATGTCGTGACCGCTTGCCGGCGCTGCAACAACCACAAGGCGTCGCGCACGCCGGAACAGGCGAAGATGCAGCTCATCGCGGTGCCGTTCACCCCGACCTACGCGGAATACATCTTCCTCAAGGGTCGGCGCGTGCTCGCGGACCAGATGCAATATCTGCTGGCGCACTTTCCGCGCTCGAGCCCGCTGCACGACCGCATCCAGCGCTGGCTCTCCTGAGGCGGCCGATGACGCACCGGATGCGCACGTCTTGATTTTCCTCGTCGACGCGTCGGTCTACGTCTTCCGTGCATACCACTCGCAGTTGCCGGACATGGTGGACGGCGACGGCAATCCGGTGCACGCCGTCTTCGGTTTCGCGCGCTTTCTGGGCGATCTGATGGAGCGCATCCGCCCGCGCTACATCGGCGTCGCCTTCGATAAGCGCCTGGCGACCTCCTACCGCAACAGGATCTACCCCGCCTACAAGGCCAACCGTGAGCCCGCGCCAGCCGGCCTACCGCGGCAGTTCGAGTATTGCCGGGAGCTCTGCCGCCATCTCGGTGTGTCGGCGTTCGTCGATCCGGACTTCGAGGCCGACGACATCATCGGCACGCTCTCCTGCCTCATGCGCGCCGAGGGCATCCGCTCGGCCTTCATCACCCGCGACAAGGATCTCGCGCAGCTCGTACGCGACGGCGATCTGCTCTGGGACTTCGGCGCGCGTACCCAGATTGGCTACCGCGACGTCCAGCGCTACTTCGGCGTTGCGCCCGAAGGGTTCGCCGACTTCCTCGCCCTCACCGGCGACAGCTGCGACAACATTCCGGGGGTACCCGGCATCGGGCCGAAGATCGCGGCCACACTGATGCGCAAATTCGGCTCGCTCGATGAGCTTTACGCCAATATCGGCCGGGTCGCCACCCTCGGACTGCGCGGCGGCGGCGCTCTCGGCGAGCGCCTGGCCGCGCATCGCGAGTCGGTGTTCCTGGCGCGGCAGCTCACGCGTATCGTCTGCGACATGCCGCTCGGCGTTTCTGCCTCGGACCTGCGGCCGAGGGCTCCGGATCTTGCGGCTCTGGGGACGCTGTACGATCGTCTCGGCTTCGGACCGCTGCTGCGCCGCCAGGGCGAGCGGCTCGCCGAGCAGCGGAGCGTGGACGCCCTGGCCGTCGCAAGCTGAGCGTCAGACCCGGAGAGTGTATTTTTGAGCGAGGACGCGGGCGAGGATGTGAGCGAGGACGGCGGATTCGAGGCCGTCGCGCGTGAGATCGCTGCCCAATTGGGCGCCGACTGCGCGCCGGAGCCGCAGAGCGGCGTCTCGGGCGGCAGCATTAATCGCAGCTATCGCTGGGTGTGCGGTGAGACGACGCTCTTCGTCAAAGTGGCCGATCACGACGGCGGCGCCGGACTGGACGCGGAAGCTGCGGGCCTGCAGGCACTTGCGGATGCACGGGCCGCCCGCGTGCCGCGCGTGCTGGCTCGCGGCCGCGCTGGAGCTGCCGCGTTTCTCGCCCTCGAGTGGATCGAGTCCCGTCCCGCGGGCCGCGCGGCGGAGCGCAGGCTGGGCGAGCAGCTTGCGGCGCAGCACCGGGTGACGGCGGAGCAGTACGGCTTCGAGGCTGACAACTTCATCGGCCGGACGCCGCAGCCAAACGGCTGGCTCCCCGACTGGATGGAGTTCTTCCGCGACCGGCGCCTGCGCCATCAGCTCGTCCTTGCGGCGCAGAACGGCTTCGCGGCGCTCCTCGAGATTCCCGGCGCGCAACTGCTCGAGTCGGTCGCCGCGCTGCTCGCGGGGCACCGGCCGCAGGCCTCCCTCCTGCATGGTGACCTGTGGGCCGGCAACTGGCTCACGGACACCCGGCAGGAGCCGGTGATCTTCGATCCGGCGGTTTACTACGGCGATCGCGAGGCGGACCTCGCCATGACCCGCCTGTTCGGCGGCTTCGGCCGTGCCTTCTACGACGCATACCAGGACGCGGCGCCGCTGCCCGCCGGGCACGCCGTGCGCGCGGAGCTCTACAACCTCTATCACGTGTTGAATCACGCCAACCTGTTTGGCGGCGGCTATGCGCGCCAGGCGCGCGTGAGCATCGGCCGCCTCCTGGCCGAGGTCAGAGGGTAGCGCGCAGGCCCCCAGGATCGCGCGGGATTCGGCTATGCTCGCGTCCCCACCGCTGCCGTATCTGCGAGGGACTCACTCATGGCGAGCAAGAACATCGTGTCCGTCCTTCAGGAGGAGCGGACGTTCGCCCCTGCCGCAGAATTCGCCGCCCGGGCGCACGTCAAGAGTGGGGATCTCGAGCGGATGCGTCGGGAAGCGGCCGCGGATCCCAGCGGGTTCTGGGCTCGGCTCGCCCGCGAAGAGATCGCCTGGCAAACACCCTTCACCGTAACCCTCGATGATGCCGACGCCCCGAACTACCGCTGGTTCACGGACGGGCGGCTGAACGTCTCCTTCAACTGTCTGGACGTGCACCTCGAGAAGCATGGCGAGAAGTCCGCGATCATCTTCGAGGGCGAGCCGGGCGACACCCGCAGGCTCTCCTACCGCGAGCTGCACGCCGAGGTCTGCCGGTTCGCCAATGCGCTGCGGGCTCAGGGTCTGCGCAAGGGCGACCGGGTGGCGATCTACATGCCGCTCGTGCCCGAGGCCATCGTCGCGATGCACGCCTGCAACCGGATCGGGGCCATTCACTCGGTGGTGTTCGGCGGTTTCTCCGCACCCGCGCTGAAGGACCGTATCGAAGACACCGGCGCCAAAGTGCTGATCACCGCCGACGGCGGCTGGCGCGGCGGCAACGCGATCGAGCTCAAGGCGGCGGCGGACAAGGCGCTGGCGAATGGCTGCAAGACCATCGAGCGCGTCATCGTGCTGAAGCGCACCGGCCGGCCGGTAGCCATGCGCCGCGGGCGCGATTTCTGGTGGCACGAGGTGCTCGCGGGCGAGGCGCCGGTCTGCGAGCCGGAGTGGGTCGAGGCGGAGCACCCGCTGTATCTGCTCTACACGTCCGGATCGACCGGCAAGCCCAAGGGAATACAACATTCGAGCGGCGGCTATCTCCTCGGCGCGAAGATGACCACCCAGTGGGTGTTCGATCTGCGCGACGACGATGTCTTCTGGTGCACCGCGGATGTCGGCTGGGTGACCGGCCACAGCTACGTCGCCTACGGGCCGCTCGCCGCGGGCGCCACCGTGATGCTGTACGAAGGAGGGCCGACGACGCCGGATGCCGGACGTTTCTGGAAGATCTGTCAGGACCACGGTGTCACTGTCTTCTATACCGCGCCGACGGCGATACGCGCGTTGATGAAGCTCGGCGACGAGATACCGGGGCGCTATGACCTGTCGCGCCTGCGCCTGCTCGGCAGCGTCGGCGAGCCGATCAATCCCGAGGCCTGGATGTGGTATCAGCGGGTGATCGGCCGCGGCCGCTGCCCGATCGTCGACACGTGGTGGCAGACGGAGACCGGCGTGATCCTCATCTCGCCGCTGCCCGGAGTCACGGCCACCAAGCCGGGCTCGTGCACGCTGCCGCTGCCGGGCGTGGAGGCCGACATCGTCGATGAGCGCGGCGCGTCCGTCACGCGGCCCGATGCCGGCGGTTATCTCGTCATCAAGAAGCCCTGGCCGGCCATGCTGCGCACCATCTGGGGCAACAACGCGCGCTACCTCGCCGCCTATTGGGAGAAATTCAACGGACGCCTCTACGTGGCGGGCGACAGTGCCCACCGCGACAAGGACGGCTATTTCTGGATCATGGGCCGCATCGACGATGTGCTCAACGTCGCCGGCCATCGGCTCGGCACCATGGAGATCGAGTCCGCGCTGGTCTCCAACCCGCGGGTCGCCGAAGCCGCCGTGGTCGGCAAGCCGCACGAGATCAAGGGCGAGTCGGTCTTCGCCTACGTCGTCTGCCGCGGACAGCGCCCGACAGGCGACACCAGTGCGCTCGTCAACGAGCTGCGCGCGTGGGTCGGTGAGCATCTGGGCGCCATCGCCAAGCCCGATGAGATCCGCTTCGCCGACAACCTGCCGAAGACCCGTTCCGGCAAGATCATGCGGCGGCTGCTGCGGGCGATCGCGCGCGGGGAGGAAATCGCGCAGGACGTCTCGACGCTGGAGAACCCCGCGATTCTCGATCAGCTGCGCGGCGCGGATGCGCCTGCCGCCGCGGCCAAGCCCGCGGCCTCGCGACCCGATGAGGCGGCCGCTTCCGCCAGGGGCAAGGGCAAGAGCACCGGCGCCAGAGTGGCCGCCCAGGGCCGTGCCCGAGCCGCGTCGCGCGGGCGCGCTGTCGCTAAAGCCGCGGCCGGAAAATCCAAGCCGAAGGCGCGCCCGAAAAAGGGCAAATCCGCGACCAGTGCGCGCGGCGCCAGGGGTGCAGCGGCACGCTCGAAGTCCGCGGCGCGTCGTGCTCCGATGAGGCGCGCGGCGAAGTCCAAGGCGGCACGCCACAAGTAAGCTCACTCATTGATCGCGAACGCCTGCAGCTCGAGAGCCAGCGCCGTCTGGCTTCTGGCGCCGATCTTCTCGAACACGCTGGAGGGGCTGCGGGCCGGGTCAGTTGTCGTCGTCCCGGGGCACGCTCGCGCTTACTTCCGCGGCGATGCCGGCGGGATCGGCTCCCGCCACGGGATACGATTTCGACCATGACACCGAGCCGTCGTCCACTGCGATGATTTTGACGGCGAGCCGCTGATCGGCGCCGCTGCCGGCTACGGCGCCGCAGACGATGTAGGTCGAGCCGTGAGCGCGCCCCTGCGCCACGGCGGCCGGCGCGTCCAGGGTGGGCAGCGGCTGGTCGGCGAGCGCCACCCGGCCATGCCGGCTGATGGCGAGGCGGCCATAGACTTGCGCGAAGACAGACCCCGCGAGCTTTTGCGCGGCGGGATCGGCCGCAGGCGCGGCGAAGGGAACGGCGAGCACCGGAGCATGGGTGGCCGAGTCGTTGCCGGCCTCGGCCGGGATTTCTTTGGCGACCTGGGCCATGAGCCGCACGGTATCGGCGGCGGTCCAGGAGCCGGGATGGCTGGCTCCGATGCCCTCGAGCTGGTGCTCCTGCGTCGCCGACATTTTCGGGGTGTGATGGTCGTGCGACGGGGTGCTGCAGCCGCGCGATACGAGCACGATCAGCAGCCAGGCATATGCGACGACCCGCACCCACCTGGGGAGGCGCTTGAAAGCCACCCACCCGGACTGCAGCGCCCACCCGATGATCTGAAACCAGAAGCGAACCCGCTGTCCGGGCTCCTCGCGGGGGAATGGCGGTAATCCCTGGGAAGCCGTGCCTGCGGCTTCTCCTGGCGACGGGGTCCGGTTTCCGGCGCCGCTTCCGCCTTCGTCGATGCGGGACTCGGCGGGACCACGCGGCATGCGCGGGCGCTCGCCGCGTGCGGGCGGCGGGGCCGCACCGCTCACCAGCCGGCGGCAGACCGCCTCGAGCGCCGCCGTCGGCTGCCCGTCCGGAAGCCGCAGCCACTGCACCGCCCGAAACTTGTCCGGAACGCGTGCGCCGGCCTCGACCGTCTGGTCGATGACCACAGGCAGCAGAAACACGTGGTCATCGGCCATGTCGAGCGTCCGCTCGACGGCGAAGCGCCACTCCCGCCGGAAGTAGCCCTCATGGCGCGCCTCGGTATGGGCCGAGATGACGGGCATGAAGTAGTCGCATTCGCGTATTTGCCGGCGGATCTTCTGATCCCATGCGTCGCCGCCGACGAGGTCGCTCTCGTCGTACCAGACCTCCATTCCGAAGCCCGGAAGAGCATCGCGGATGAGCTGTGCCGCGCGCCGATCCTCGGAGGCGTAGCTCAGGAAGACCGTCGGTCGCGGGGATGGGGAATCTTCAGGGTTGGCGGCCGACATCACTCTCGCCCGTGCGGACGTAGCGCCGCTCTCCGCTTGCGCGATCGTATTGGACCTCCATGGTCTCACCTGTCGCGGGGTCCTGGAAGCGCTCGCCGGTTTGCTCCCAGCGGGCGCCGGCCGGGGCCGCGTTGCGATAGCGCCAACGCTCGAACGCCGTTCCCAGAATGATGGCCGCTCCGCCGCAGATCAGATAAATGCGCGGTCCGAGCGGCGCCGCCCGCAAGAGGAATGCGCCCGCCGCGACGGCGATGACACCTAGCGCCAGGACTATCGCTCGCAACATCAGCCGTTCGCCTTCTCCAGCACCACGGCCGTCCCGTACGCGACGATCTCACTCATGGTCTGCCCGATCTCCGCGGAGTCGAAGCGCATCATGACGATGGCGTTGGCCTGCATCAACGTCGCATTCTTGACCATGCGGTCGACAGCATGACGTCGCGCCTCCTCGAGAAGTTGCGTGTACTCGGTGATCTCGCCGCCGGCCAGCGACCGCAGCCCCGCCATGATGTTGCCTCCGAGTCCGCGGCTGCGTACCACGACACCGAACACCTGACCCTTGACGTCTCTGACGCGATAACCCGGCACGTTCTCTGTCGTGACGACCAGCATGGCATCTTCCACCCTAGCGTATGGCCGACCCGGCCGTCGGCGGCAAGTATACTCCCCGAGGTAACTGCGGCGCCCGCGGCCGTGGAAGGGCCTGCATCCGCAAGCGCGGACGCGCGCAAACTCCGCAAATCTGTGCGAACGCGTGCCAAACGGCCTCTGGTCCGGCGGCAGGCGCGGCGCTAGGCTGCACTTGCTCGCTACTCGAGGAGTGTCGCAGATGGCTCGCAAGAAGATCCGCTCGGCCGCACCGATGTCGCCGCAGGCGCGCTATGAGTTCGCGGTGGCCTATTTGAACGCCATGCTGGAAGATGCCGCGCCGGAGGAGTTGGCGGCCGCGCTGGGCCGCATCGCGTACGCCTCCGGCGGCCCCAAGTTGGCGGAGAAAGTGGAGCTCAGCGCGGATTCGCTCTACCGCACGTTATGTCGGCGCGGCAATCCGGAGCTGCGGAGCGCCATCGCCCTGCTCAAGGCCATGGGCATGCGGCTGGTGCTGCAGCCGGTGGGTCGGCACGGAACTTGCGGCGGCTCTGCTGCCGGAAAAGAGTGAGAGAGACAGTCAATGGGTGAGGTCATACATGTGGCCTTTGGCACGGAGCGGGAGTGGGAGCAGACCCGTGCCAAGACGGTCGATGGTCTGGTCGCCATAGGCTCGCTGTTCGGCGACGATGAGGCCCTGATGCGGGCCAAGGCGGACTGTGTCTACCAGATTCTGCGTCAGATCGTCGAGGAAGTGCCGACCGTGCAGATCACCACCAAGCTGCCGGAGAACCTATCGGTCGAGCAGCTCGACCTGCTGACCGGGGCCATCAAGGAGGCGGCTCTCAAGGGCATCGAGATCGCCATGACTCATTCCGTGCAGGTGCTGATGGCATCGATCTACGACCTCTGCACGTCCAAGCTGCATGCCAGACCGTCTTAGATCGGCCCTGGCCCGCTCACTTGCTTGCTGCTAACGTCAGCGAATAGCGGACCATGACCTCGTTGTCCACCTGATCCGTCGATCGCCACTGTCCCTGGCCGACGCCGAAGTCCAGACGCTGCAGCGTCGTCTGGCCCGAGAGGTATCCGACTGATCGTCCTTGCGCGGTAGCGGTGCGCCACGTGAACGGGATGGTGATGCTGCGCGTCACGCCGCGAAGGGTGAGAGAGCCCGTGGCCACGTAACCCGCAGCCGTCTTCTCGATCCGGCTCGCGGTGAAGCGCGACTGCGGATATTGCGCGACTGCGAAGAAATCACTACCTCCGAGGATGCCATTGCGCTGTTGGTCTCCGGTGTTGAAGGACTTCATGTCGATCAGGACGTCGAGCCGGCCGGCGATTGGATCGAAGCTGACTGCGAAGGACTTGAATCGACCCTCATTCGCGGCGCCGGCCTGGGTGAACGTGTAAGTCAACGAGCTCTGTGCGGCCAGCAGCGTGTAGGTCGAGCCGGCCGCGCGCGCGGGCGGAGCCGCAAGCATCGCCCCTGCAAGCACTGCGAGTGTCGTCCGGCCGAACGGCAGCATCCGCCGCAATGTGTCGTCCTTGAGTACGAAGTGATGCTTGATTGCACCCGCGATGTGCAGCAGCACCGTCAGTCCCAGCGCGATCGCCAGCGTTGCGTGAGTCGTCACCATTGCGTCATAGAGCCTCTCGCTCTTGCGCACGAGATCGGGAAGTTGGAAGACGTGGAACCAGCTGACCGGAAAGCCGCGCGCGGAAGACATGATCCAGCCGGTGAGCGGCATCGCGAAGAGCAGCACATACAGGGCGGCGTGCGTGAACTGCGCGAGGAAGCGCTCATGGGGCTTCAGGTTGGCCGGCAGCGGTGGAGTGGGGTTCAACCAGCGCCAGAGCAGGCGCAGCACGGCGAGCCCGAGGATCGTGATGCCGATCGACTTATGCCGCGCCAGCACCGTCAGCTTCTGCATGCCGAGCGGCAGCGTGAGCCCGGTGAGGCCGAGCGCAGCCTGCAGGGCGATCAGCGCGACGATGAGCCAGTGCAGCAGCTGTGCAAGCGAACCCCAGCGCTCGCGAGTGTTTCGGATGACCATTCCGAAAGCTTAAGCGGGCGGCGCGGGGTTGCAAATAGAGGCCGCGTCGCGCACGAGCGATTACCGCACTGGCGGCGCACGGCGCGGCGGTCAGGCCGCGCCGGGGTCCGCGAGCAGCAGCAGCCTGGTGCCCTCGGGCGCGGTCAGGGCCGCATTGGCCTTCGTGGCGAGACCGGGCGGCGGCCGCAGGGTGCCGATCTCGAGCTCCCGCAAGCGCGCTAGCCGCGCGGGCATGGCGGCGTCGCGGAACACGAGCAGTGGCTCCGCGAAGAATCGCGGGCGGTGCAGGGCGAGGCGAATGCCCTCGCTGCCGAGGGGCAGACGAGGGTACGGTTGCGCCTCTTCCTCCCCGGCGGTGAGCCCGAGCGCCTGCCAGAACCGGCTGACGCGCTCGAAGTCCACTGCGGGCACGCTGAGGCAGTCGAACTCGCCGCACCGGGACGTCCCGCCGGCCGCCTGCGACACGGGCGAGTAGGTGCGTGCCTCGAGCAATCGCACCGGCTGCCCCGCGGGATCGCGAAAGCCGACCTCATTGAACGTCTCGGCGCCAATGTTGACTGTCGCGGGCTCGACGCCCGCGCGCTCGAGCGCGGCCAGATGACCGGCGACCTCCGGGCGCACGAAAGTCAGCGCCGGAGAGTCGATGCGCGCCTGGTGCAGCCCGAGGTACACCCGGCCGTCAGTCAGTACACCATAGGGATGAGGCCAGGTGTCTCCCGTCTGCGCTTGCGTGAATCCCAGGCGTTCGTAGAACTCCACCGAGGCGCGGATGTCCGGCGTCTGGATCCCGATCTCGAGAAACCGGCCGAGCAGATTCAGGCGGATGTGCCTCGCGCGGCACCTGTCGGCCGCAGCCCCAGCTCCACCTGCGTCCATCCCTGGCAGTGTCGTGCGATGTGAGTCGCGAGAAAGCGCGCGTGCTCGGGACGCGCGTTGAGCGCGGGCACGTACTCGAAGCGCTGCCCGCCGGCCCGCAGGAAGGTGTCGCGGTTCTCGATGGCGATTTCCTCCAGCGTCTCCAGGCAATCGACCGCGAACCCGGGGCAGATCACCGTCACGTCGCGCACGCCCCGTCCGGGCAGTTGCGCGAGGACCTCGCTGGTGTAGGGCTTGAGCCACCCGGCCGGCCCGAAGCGCGACTGGAAGCTGACGCTCCACTCGCCATCGCGCAGCATCAGCTCTTCGGCGAGCAGCCGCGCTGTCTTCTGACACTTGCAGAAATACGGGTCGCCGCGGTGGAAGTTGCGCTCCGGTATGCCATGGAAGGAAACCAACAGGTGGCGCGTGCGGCCGAACGTCCGCCAGTGCTCGAGCACGCTCGCGCGCAGGGCCTCGATGTATTCCGGCTGATCGTGGTACTCCGCTATGAAGCGCAGCTCCGGCAGCCAGCGCCAGCGCCTGAGCTCGGCGGTCACCCGATCGTACACCGCGCCCGTCGTCGCGCCGCAATACTGTGGAAAGAGCGGCAGCACCAGGATGCGCTGCGCCCCGGACTCGCGCAGGCGGGCGAGCGCCTGCGGCACTCCCGGCTCCCCATAAAGCATGGCGAGCTCCGCCGAGAAGGGCGCCAGCATCCGCTGCGCCAGCGTCCCCATGAGCTGGGTGCGCAGCTGCTCCGACAGGTCGAGCAGGGGAGAGCCGGACGGCGACCAGATCTTGCGATACTTGCGCGCGACGCGCGCCGGCCGGAACGGCAGGATGATCCCATGGAGGATCGGCAGCCAAAGCGCCCGGGGCAGCTCAACTATCCGCGGATCGGACAGCATGCGCGCGAGAAACCGCCGTACGGCCCACGGCTCCGGCGCCTCCGGCGTGCCGGAGTTGACCAGCAGGATGCCGATCCGCTCGGCGGAGTCGCGGTGGAAGTCGGGGGAGCTGGCGTAACGCATGCGGGTCCGGGGCCTTATACCTCGCCTAGAGTCCCGTGCACAGGTACTTCATCTCGGTGTAATCGAGTATGCCGTACTTCGAGCCCTCGCGGCCCATGCCCGACTCCTTGATGCCGCCGAAAGGCGCGACCTCGGTGGAAATAATGCCCGTGTTGAGTCCGACGATACCGTATTCCAGGGCTTCAGCCACCCGCCAGGAGCGAGCGAGATCGCGCGTGTAGAAATATGCGGCGAGGCCGAATTCCGTGGCATTCGCCATCCGGATCGCCTCGCCCTCGGTCGCAAAGCGAAAGAGTGGCGCCACGGGGCCGAAGGTCTCCTCCCGCGCGACCAACATCTCCGCGGTGACGTCGGTGATCACCGTCGGCTGGAAAAACGTGCCGCCGAGAGCGTGGCGCTCGCCGCCGTGCACGACTCGCGCGCCCTTCTGCACCGCATCGGCGATGTGCTGCTCGACCTTGGCGAGCGCGTTGCGGTCGATCAGCGGCCCCTGGTCGGTCGGACCCTCGAGCCCGTTGCCGATGCGCAGCTTGCCGACGGCCTCCACCAGCTTGCGCGTGAACGTTTCGTACACGCCGCTCTGCACCAGCAGCCGATTGGCGCACACGCACGTCTGCCCGGTATTGCGGTACTTGCTCGCCAGGGCGCCGGCCACCGCCGCATCGAGGTCGGCATCGTCGAACACGATGAAGGGCGCATTGCCTCCGAGCTCCAGGGACAGCTTCTTAAGCGTGCCCGCGCACTGCGCCATCAGGCGCTTGCCGACCTGCGTGGAGCCGGTGAAGGTGAGCTTGCGCACCACCGGGTTGGAAGTCATCTCGCCGCCGATCGCGGCGGCATTGTGGCCGGTCACGATATTGAGAACGCCGGCCGGAAGGCCGGCGCGCGCGCCGAGCTCCGCCATCGCGAGCGCGGAGTAGGGGGTCTGCAGCGCGGGCTTGCAGACGAAGGTGCAGCCGGCCGCGAGCGCGGGCCCGGCCTTGCGGGTGATCATGGCCGCGGGGAAGTTCCACGGCGTGATCGCCGCCACCACCCCGACGGGCTGGCGCAGCACGAGGATGCGCTTGTCGCTCTGATGGCCCGGAATGACGTCACCGTAGAGCCGCTTGCCCTCCTCCGCGAACCACTCGATGAAGGCGGCCGCGTAGGCGATCTCGCCCTTCGATTCGGCGAGGGGCTTGCCCTGTTCCGCGGTCATGAGCGTGGCGAGATCGTCCTGATTCGCCATCATCAGGTCGTACCAGCGCCGCAGCACCGTGGCGCGCTCCTTCGCGCTCTTCGCGGCCCAGAGCGGCAACGCCTTGCTCGCCGCCTCGATGGCGCGGCGGGTCTCGGTGGCCGCCATGTCGGGAACGGCGCCGAGGCGCTCGCCCGTCGCCGGGTTGATGACCTCGCGCGTGGCGTTGCCGTCGGCATCCACCCAGGTTCCGTCGACGTACGCCTGCTGCCGAAGCAGCGTGCGATCTTTCAATTGCAACATCAGTCGCTCTCCTGGTCCCCGGCCGCCCGCGCCTGCTGCTCGCCGGCCAGTCGGCGCGCGAGAAACTCGAGCGTGCGCCGGCGGGCGAGGGCGGCGGCGGCCGGGTCGTAGCTCGGCCGCAGATCGCAGTTGAAGCCGTGGCCCGCACCTTCATAGACGTAGAAGATGCCCTGCGGGTGCGCGGCTTTCAGCCGCTCGATCTGCTCCGGCGGGATGCTCTTGTCGGCGGAGCCGAAGTGATACATGACCGGACACTTGGGCGTCTTGCCGGTGTCGCGGGGGTTGCCGTAGTAGACGACGGCGCAGGCGATGGGCAGCTCGCACGCCGCGCGATAGGAGACCGCCCCGCCCCAGCAATAACCCACCGTGCCTACCCGGCCGGAGTGCTTGACAACGGCCGCGGCCGCGGCCACATCCTTGAGCGTATCCTCCGGCTTCAACTGCTGCATATAGCCCCGGCCCTCGTCGCGGTCGGCGTCGCTGTAGCCGAGCTGGATGCCGCGGCGTATGCGATCGAACAGCGCCGGCGCGATGGCGGTGTAACCCTCGGCCGCGAAGCCGTCGGTCACCGACCGAATGTGCTGATTGATGCCGAAGATCTCCTGGACCACCACGACGGCGCCACGGGGGCGTCCCGGCGGGGCGGCGAGATAGGCCTGGAACTCATGGCCGTCGCGGGCCATGAGGGTGGTGAAGTCACCCATGTGCTGCGACCCTTTTGGGGTGGTGCGGATCGGGTCGAGCAGAATACCGCCCACGGACCCGCCCCTGCCACTGTCCCTTTGCCCAGCGGCGCTTGGCCTTGGCCGGCCGACCACAAAATCGCCTGGAGCGATTTTGGACGGCGCGAAGCGCCGGGCCCGAAGGGCCGAGGCCCAGGATGGGCTGAGCACAAAATCGTCTGGAGCGATTTTGGACGGCGCGAAGCGCCGGGCCCGAAGGGCCGAGGCCCAGGATGGGCTGAGCAATGGTAGCGTAGGCACTCGGGCGGCCCTCCCGGGCTCCGGGAGGCGCGTGTCCACTGGAGGTTTCATGCTCGTCGGCACAACTGCGCGGCGCGTCGCCATCGTGGGCGGTGTGCGCATTCCATTCGCGAGGGCGCATACGGCATATGCCACGGTCGGCAACCAGGAGATGCTCACGGCGGTATTGCGCGCAGTGGTGGAGCGCTTCGGCCTGGCCGGCGCGCGGCTGGGCGATGTTGCCGCCGGCGCCGTCATCAAGCACTCGCGCGATTACAACCTCACGCGCGAGTGCGTCCTGTCCTCCGGTCTCGACCCGCAGACGCCCGGACTGGATCTGCAGCGCGCCTGCGGCACCAGCCTCGAGGCCGCCATCGCGATCGCCAACAAAATCGCGCTCGGTCAGATCGACTGCGGGATCGCCGGCGGCGTCGACACCATCAGCGACCCGCCGGTGGTGTACCCGCGCGCTTACCAACAGCTGCTGCTCGCGAGCGCGCGCGGCAAGACCCTCGGCCAGCGCCTGGCGCCCTGGCGCGGTCTGCGGCCGCGCCATTTCAAGCCTGTTCTGCCCGCGGTCGTCGAGCCGCGCACCGGCCTTTCCATGGGAGAGAGCACGGAGCTCATGGCGCATCGCTGGGGCATCGCGCGCGAGGAGCAGGATCGGCTCGCCTACGAGAGCCACACGAAGGCGGCCGCCGCATGGCGCGAGGGTTTCTACGGCGACCTCGTCGTGCCTTACCTCGGCCTCGAGAGCGACAACAACATCCGGGCCGACACCTCGCTCGAGAAGCTCGCGCGGCTGCGCGCCAGCTTCGATCCGCGCGACGGCACTCTCACCGCCGGCAACAGCACGCCGCTGACGGACGGCGCGAGCGCGGTGCTGTTGGGTTCGGAGGAGTGGGCGGCGCGCCGCAATCTTCCGGTGCTCGCCTGGCTGCGCTACGGCAAGGTGTGGGCCGTCGATTACGCGACCGGCAAGGAGGGCCTGCTCATGGCGCCCGCCTACGCCGTGCCGGCGATGCTGCGCGATGCCGGGATCACGCTGCAGGATTTCGACTACTACGAGATCCACGAGGCGTTTGCCGCGCAGGTGCTCTGCACCCTGGCCGCCTGGCAGTCGCGCGACTTCTGCCGCGAGGCGCTGGGCCTCGAAGCGCCGCTCGGCCCCATCGACCGCGCCCGTCTCAACGTCAAGGGCGGCAGTGTCGCCATGGGCCACCCCTTCGCCGCGACCGGCACCCGGATCGTCGCCACCCTGGCGAAGCTCCTCGCCGGCGACCCTGCCGCGAAGCGGGGGTTGATCTCGGTGTGTACCGCGGGTGGGATGGGCGTCACGGCCATCGTGGAGCGCTGAGGACTGCCTGCGCCGCGCGGGGCTATACTCGAGCAGAATCAGGGCGTACGCCGCGGAGCGGTGTGCGACAGAGAAATATATAGACGTGCGCGAGCACGCGGGAGGGAGGTCGTGCGGAGAGTCGAATCGTCGAAGTGCGCAGCGCGCGTGCTGTTCGCGGTGCTGGGCACTGCGTCACTTGCGGTCATTCCTGCAGCCTACTGCGCCGGTGCTGCGGCCGCTGCCGAGGGTCCCTCCACCTCCGCTTCTCCGGAGCCTCCTGCGGCGGCTTTCGGGACGCTCCCGCAGGTTACGGACGTCGAGCTGAGTCCCGACGGTCACCTGCTCGCATGGTGCGATCAGAGCGGCGTCCCGGCCAAGGTCGTGATCTTCGATCTGGCAGCCAAGGCGTACCGGCGGACACTTGATATCGACCCGGCAATGAAGCTGCGCTCGCTGCTGTGGTCCGGCAACGATACGTTGCTGGTAAACGTGAGTGACACCGACACGCCCCCTTGGGTTCACGCCGAGTCCTACGAGATGTTCCGCACGCTCGCCGTGAGCGTTGATACCGGCGCGAGCCGGATGTTGCTGATGGGGCAGGGAGCGAGCGCGTCAGTGACAGGCGCCCTCCTGTTGTCATGGCACGCCACGAAATCGGATACCGTCGTGATGGAAACTTTGGGTTTCGCTCTCGGCGCACACCGACAGGAGACCGGTAGCCGTCTGGTCGACGCACGCGCGGATTCGGGTTGGGTGGCGGAGCTGTTCGACGTCGACACCCGCACAGGCAAGGGAACGATGATCGATCAGGGCGATGCCTTTACCGTGCAATGGGTAACGGATGCACAGGGCGCGCCGGTCGCGCGCGCTGAATGGCGGCCGTCGGAGCATCGTTACCTGATCGAGGCAAAGGAGGGGCTCGGTTGGCGAACCGTCCTCGAGCGCCACGACGGCACTCAGATGTCGCTCGACGGCGTCAGCTCCGACGGGAAGTCCGTGATCGCTACCGGGCCGGGCGATCAAGGGCGGATCAAGCTGTGGGGCATCGCTCTCGACGGCTCGGGATCCAAGGACCTCCTGCCGCATGCCGACGCCGATGTGGAAGGGGTGATTCGTGATCGATTCTCCGGTGCGCCGGTCGCCGCGCAACTCGGTGGACCTGAGTCCAAGACGGTATGGCTCGATGATACGGCCAGGATCCGCCACGACTCCGTCGCACATGCTTTCTCCGGGCGCGAGGTTGACGTCTACAGCCGCGCCGAGGACGGCAGTCGCGTGATCGCGGAAGTCGAGGGGCCATCGCAACCTCCGGTCTATTACCTCGTCGACTTCGGCAGTCACCGGGCGGACATTGTTGAAGAAGCATATCCAGGCCTCGACAATGTTACTCTCGGTGCGGTGCGCAGCATCACCTTTCAGGCCCAAGATGGGACGGCCATACCCGCTTACCTGACACTGCCTCCCGGCAAGGAGCCGCAGGGATTGCCCATGGTCGTGCTGCCGCACGGGGGGCCTGAAGCGCGCGATGAGCCCGAGTTCGACTGGCTGGCGCAGTTTCTCGCCACCAGGGGCTACGCGGTGCTGCAGCCGCAGTTCCGGGGCTCGACCGGTTTTGGTGCGGCGTTCGAGCGCGCGGGCGAGCGGCAATGGGGCGGGCTGATGCAGAATGACGTGACCGATGGAGTGAAGGCGATGGTCCAACAGGGCATCGCTGATCCCCGCCGCATCTGCATCGTCGGCGGCAGCTACGGCGGGTACGCGGCGCTGGCAGGAGCGGCCTTTACTCCGAATCTGTACGCATGCGCGGTCAGCGTCAATGGTGTGTCGGATCTCCCGGGCATGCTGATGTACGAGCAGCGGCACTACGGTCCGGAATCCGATGCCGTGGCGTATTGGAACCACGAGATCGGCACGCCGTCAGAGCAGACGGTGATAGATCACTCCCCGGTGAATGCCGCCGACCATGTGAACGCGCCGATATTGCTGCTGCACGCCACGGATGACACGGTCGTCCCGGTTCAACAATCGGAAGAGATGGCGAGCGCTCTTGAGCGCCTCGGCAAGCCGGTTACCTTCGTGAAGCTTCCTGGCGAGGATCACTGGCTATCGCGAGCGGAAACGCGGGTCGAGGTGTTGGAGGATACGGAAAGCTTCTTGCGCAAGTATCTGCAATAGTGACCGTGCGCGGCTGAGCGGCGCGGCCGACAGAGAAATCAGCGAGTGGACGGCAATCCCTTCGAAGAGACCGCGACACTGCGCTCCGACGTGGGGGCGCTGCTCGGTGAGATGCCGATCTTCAGCGGCCTCGACCCGGCGTTGCTGCGCGAGATCGTGTCGGTCGCCGAATGGCTGTCCCTGCCCGGCGGCGCGAAGCTCTTCTCGGCCGGCGATCCGCCCGATGCGCTCTATGTCGTGATCAGCGGTTGTCTCGGCGCCATCTCCGCCGATCCCACGAAGCGGCGCTTCCTTGCCCGCATAGCGGCCGGCGACATGGTTGGGGAGATGGGGCTGATCTCCGGCCGGCCGCGCAGCGCGGATGTCGTCGCGCTGCGCGATACGGAGCTCGCCCGGATCTCCGCCAAGGCTTTCAACGATGTGCTGCGTGCTCAGCCGGAAGCGATGCTGCGCATCGCGCGCCTCACGGTCGACCGCCTGGCGCACTCGCAATCTCCCCTGGCCGCGGCCCACGGCCGCGGCGCGTGTACCTTCACCATTCTGCCGCAGAGCATGGAAGTCGATTTCGGCGGCTTCGCGAGCAGGCTCGTCAAGGCGCTGGCTGAGTTCGGCAGGGCCGAGCTCGTCTGGAGCGTCCGCGCGAAAACCCACACCAGCCAGTGGTTCAACAATATCGAGGCGGCCAACGACTTCGTCGTCTACGTCGCCGACCCAACGCCGGACCGCTGGACCAAGCTGTGCGTGCGCCAGGCGGATGCGCTGCTGCTGCTCGCGCGGGCGGAGAGCCCCGCGGGCAGCTGGGGCGCGCTGCGCTGGCCGCACGATCACAGCATGGCGCCGCAGCGCTCGGAGCTCGTGCTCCTGCACGACAGCACGCTCGAGACCGGCGCCGCGGCGCGCTGGCTCGCGGACCTGCCGGACGTGCCGCATCATCACGTGCAGTACCCCGGCGACTACTCGCGCCTCGCGCGCGTGTTGACGGGTCGGGGGGTGGGGTTGGTGCTGTCGGGCGGCGGCGCTCGCGGGTTCGCACACATCGGCATCGTCAAGGCGCTGCGCGAGGCCGGCATCCCCGTCGATCTCGTGGGCGGCACCAGCATGGGGGCCATCCTCGGCGCCGGCGTTGCGTTGCGGTGGAGTATCGATGAGCTGACGGAGCGGTTCCGGCGCGCCTTCGTGGATTCCAGGCCGCTTCGCGACTACACGTTGCCTTTCGTGTCGCTCGTTGCAGGCCGCAAGGTGAGCACACGGCTGTATGATGCGTTCGGTGACCTCGCCATCGAGGACCTGCCGCTCGATTTCTTCTGCGTGTCATCCAACCTCACCAGCGGCCAGACGATGGTGCATCGCCGCGGCACGTTGTGGCGCTGGCTGCGCGCTTCAGTCGCGGTTCCCGGGGTCCTGCCGCCCGTCTTTCATCGGGGAGAGGTACTGGTCGACGGCGGCGCGATGAACAACCTGCCGGTCGATGTCATGCGTGACCTCGGCCGCGGCCCGGTGATCGGCTGCGATGTCGGGGCGGACAGGGCCTTCACCGCCCGCAGCGAGGAGATCGACGTGCCCTTGCCCTGGCAGTTGCTGCGCTGGGCCAAGGTGCGGCGCCAGTCTCCCACCATCTTCCAGATCCTCTGGCGCGCCGGCATGGTCAACAGCGCCGCGAGCACCATTGCCCACCGCGCGCAGTCGGACGTGATCCTCCAGCCCCCGCTCGCGGAGGTCGACATGCTCAACTGGGACGCTTTCGACCGCGCCATTCAGGCGGGTTACGAATATGCGGTCACCAGGTTGGAAGAGTTGCCGGCCAGCTCGCCACTGCGCAAGTGCGGTGGGGCCGACGAGTAGACACGGTCGCCTCAGTCGATGCGAGCCGGTGGGAGGCGGGCTCTGCGGATCTGAATCGAACTGACCGGAGCCCTGACGCAGCCATCCCGGCTCGTACGCCGCATTTATGAATAAACGCACACGCAAACCGTGTGGGCTTCGTACCGTCCGTTGGCTACGCTGGATGACACGTACAGGGTTCTTTGGCGTGCGCTCAGCGTTACAATGGAGAGGCACGGTCCGATGGCCATCGCAATGATTTACGATACGCTGAAGCTGGCGGAACAACTGGAACACGAGGCCGGTTTCGACGCTGCGCGCGCCAGGGCCATGGCCCGTATTTTCGCTGAAAACGCCAGTGGAAACGTCGCTACCCGGGAAGACCTACTCGTCATCCGGGAAGACCTCCTCGTTACCAAAGGGGAGCTGGAAGCGGTCATCCGGGCCACCAAAGAGGAGCTGGAAGCGGCGATCCGGGCCACCAAAGAGGAGCTGGAGGCGGCGATCCGGGCCACCAAAGAGGAGCTGGAGGCGGCGATCCGAGCCGTGGATGGGAAGACCAGCAGATTGCGAGGTGACATGCGCGTGTTGTACTGGATGACCGGTACCACGCTTGCGGGCGTGGCCACGCTCTTGGGCACCGCCATCACCATTGCGTTGCATGTCATGCACCTGGGGTGAGCCCCGTCGCGGTCAGCGCGAGGCCCGTTGTTCAAGGCGCGGTCGCCTCAGTCGATGCGTGCCGGTGCGAGGCGTGGCGAGAGCAGGTGGACGACGAGGAGCGCCAGCAGGTAGGCGCAGCCGGCGAAGGCGAATATGGGCTTGAAGGTACCCAGGCGGTCGAGCACCCAACCTGCATACTTGGCGAGCAGCATGCCGCCGATCGCGCCGGCGGTGCCGCCGATGCCGACGAGCGAGCCTACCGCCCGGCGTGGGAAGACGTCGGAGGGGAGGGTAAAGAGGTTGCAGGAGAAGCCCTGGTGCGCTGCGGCTGCAAGGCCGACGATGGCCACCGCTCCCCAGAGGCTGTCGACATAGGCTACGCCGAAGACCGGCAGGACCAACACGGCGCAGAGAAGCATGGCGTACTTGCGCGCCGCGTTGAGCGAGAAGCCCGCCTGCAGCAGCCGTGACGACATCCAGCCGCCGGCGATGCTGCCCAGGTCCGACACGACATAAACGGCGACGAGCGGCGGACCAAATGTTTTCAAGTCGAGGTGATGGCGCTTGACCAGGAAGTCGGGCAGCCAGAAGAGCCACATCCACCAGACCGGATCGATGAGGAATTTGCCGAGCGCGTATGCCCATGTCTCGCGCACGGTCAGCAGCCTCGTCCAGGAGATCGATACCACCGGGTCCGGCGGATCGCTCTCGATGAGTGCGAGCTCGGCCGTGGTGAGTCGTGCGTGCTGCCGCGGCGGGCGGTACACGGCCAGCCATACGACCAGCCATATCACGGTGAAGCTGCCCGTGATCAGGAAGGCCGCCCGCCAGCCCAGCGTCAGTGTTATGACCGGGACGATGAGTGGAGTGACTATGGCGCCGACGTTGGCGCCCGCGTTGAAGATCCCCGTCGCCAGCGCGCGTTCGCGTTTCGGGAACCATTCGGCTACAGCCTTGAGGCCCGCCGGGAAGTTGCCCGACTCCCCGAGGCCGATGGCGAAGCGCGCCACGATGAAATCGGTCAGCGAGCCGGCCCAGGCGTGTGCCACGTGTGCCACGGTCCAGATCGCCACCGCGATGGCATAGCCGGCGCGCGCGCCAATCCGGTCGATCAGCTTGCCGAAGACGATGTAGCCGATGGCATAGGCGAGCTGGAAGGCGAAGACGAGGTTGCTGTAATCGATCTCACTCCAGTGGAACTTCTGCGCCAGCATCGGCTGCAGAATGCCGATGATCTGGCGGTCGACATAGTTGAGGGCGGTGGCGGCGAAAAGCAGGGCGCAAATGACCCAGCGGAACCGACCGACCCGCTCGGCTGCCACGTCGGCGGATGCCGCCGGCGTCGCGCTCATCGCGCCGTGCCTGCTGCGGAGGCCGCCGCGGTGACGGCGGTGAGAGCACCCTTGGCGGCGATGACCCCGTAGGCCTCGGCGAGCGCGCGCGTGAATCGCGGCTCCTGCGTCAGGGGGACAGGAAAGACACCGGGCAAGCCGAAGAACAGCGGCAGGTCGTGAGCCGCCTCGCCGGTGACCTCCCGGCCCAGCGCTGTCAGTTGCGCAGTGAGAGGATCGACGATATCAATACCGTCGCGGGCCCGCGCACGAATGAAGTGCATCCAGGCGGCGATCGGCACCGTCAGGCGCACGATGGAGCGCCCAGCCTGCAGTGCATCCGCGATGGTGCCGAGGATCCGGATGGGCAGCTTCTGCGAGCCGTCCCAGGCGATTTGCGCGAGCTGGTGCCGCATGGCCGGGTTCTCGAAGCGCTGCAGGATGGACTGCCGATAAGCGGCGAGGGCTCCGGGTCGCGGCACGGCGAGCGTCGGCTCGATGTCCTCGACCATCATGCGCTCCATGAATGTCCGCAGCGCCGGCTGGGCCATGGCTTGCGCGACGGTCTGCAGCCCTGCCAGCAGGCCCACGTAGGCCAGGGTGGAGTGCGCGCCGTTCAACAGTCGGAGTTTCGCCCGCTCATAAGCCGTCACGTCGCGGCTGACCGTCACGCCGACCGACTCCCAGTCGGGCTGCGCCGCGAAGTCGACCTCCTCGATCACCCACTGGACGAATCGCTCGCGCTGCACCGGCCAGGCGTCCTCGAGAGCGGTCGCCTTTGCGACTCGCTCCCGCAGGGCCTGGTCGGTGGCGGGCGTGATGCTGTCGACCATGGTGCGCGGGAAGCGCGCCGTCCGTTCGATCCAGGTGGCGAGGCTCGCGCCGCGCCGCGCCGCAAAAGACAACACCGCGCGCCGCAGGGTGGGTCCGTTGCCGGACAGGTTGTCGCAGGAAACGACGAGATAGGGCGCCAACCCGCGCTCGCGCCGCAGCTCGAGGCCGCGCACCAGCCAGCCGATCAGGCTATGCGGCGCCTCTCCTTGGCTCAGGTCATGGACGATGTCCGGATGAGCGAAGTCCAGCCCGCCGGCGCCGTCGAGGCAGTAGCCCTTCTCCGTCACCGTCATCGTCACGATGGAGGTGTCAGGATGACAGAGGCGGTCAGCGACCTTGGCCGGGCTCTCCGCCGCAACCAGCACCTCGCGGATGGCGCCGAGGGCGCGCAGCGTCGGCGACTCGTCCAGCTCGATCAGCGTATACAGGCCGTCCTGCGGAGCCAGCGCGTCGCGCAGCGAGGCCGTCTTGAGCGAGACCGCGCAAATGGCGCGCGTCGCGTCCTTCTCGAGCAGGCGATCGAAATAGAACGCCTGGTGCGCCCGGTGGAATGCCCCCGGCCCGAAATGCACCACGCCGACCCGTGTCTGCGATCTGCGATAGGCGGGCCGAATGAGCTGCGGCGAGGCGCGCTCCAGGGTGCGCTCGCTGAGGCGCGCGGCACCTGCCGCCTCGCCGTCGGATCCCGACCCGTTCCGATTCAAAGAGTCACTCCAGTCTTCCAGATGGCGAGCTCGCGCTCGCCGTTGCGCTCGGCACGTCTGGGCCCGAGAGCCCGTCGCGCGATCCAATACCAACACTCGACGGCGAGATCGACGCCCGCGCAGGACGCGCGCGCCACGCTCACTGGGCGGCGTCTCTCTCCATCATCCGCCTGAAGGCGGGGCGGTCGGTGATCCTGGCGGTGTAATCCTTGAGGACCTGCGTCTCGCTCATCAACTTGAACATCATCATGAAGTTGATCGTGCCGCCGACCGAAATGTCCGCCGCGGAGAATTCATCGCCCAGCAGGTACTGGCGCCCGGAAAGCACCGAGTTCAGAGTCGCCTCCACCTCACCCGCCTCCGCCCAGCCCATCGCGCCCTGCACATGCTTGACGTTGAGGCGTCGCATCATCATCGCAGGCTCGATCACGCCCGGCCGATAAGCGAGCCAGGAAAGATACTCGCCGCGCTGCGGCTCGCCCACGCGCGGGCCGAGCTTTTTTTCCGGGAAGAGGTCGGTCAAATAGAGCGAGATGGCGGCGATTTCGAATACGACCTGCCCGTCATGTTGCAGGCACGGCACCTTGCCGTGCGGGTGGGGATTTGTGGAGTCGCGCGTACCGCTGCCATCGCCGCGGCGGATGTTGACCACCTTCGTTTCGTAGGGAACGCCCAGCTCCTCGAGCAGCCAGACGATGCTGCCGGATCTGGACTTGGGAGCATGAAACAGCGTCAGCATGACAGCTTCCTCGTTGCGTCGATGTATCATGCTATCCCACACTCGTGACGACGGCCAGCGGGAGGACAGATCCGATGATGATGCGCTCGTGCTGGAAGGTGACGGCCCTGTCGGTCACGCTCGTTCTGCTCGCCCCTGCGATGGATGGCGCCGCAGCGCAGTCGCCCGCGCCGTCTCCCGTTCGCATCGTCATCGATGGCAGCGCTCCCGCGCACCCGTTTCCGCATTTCTGGGAGCAGATGTTCGGCTCGGGACGCGCAGCGCTCTCATTGCGTGCCAGCTACCGCCATGACATGCGCGAGGTCAAAGGCGTGACCGACTTCCGGTACGTGCGTTTCCACGGCATCCTCGATCGGGACGTCGGTGTCTACACGGTCGACGGGCAAGGCAGGCCGGATTACAACTTCACGTACATCGATCAGATCTACGACGGTTTGCTGCAGCAGGGCGTCCGCCCGTTCGTGGAGCTGAGCTTCATGCCGCCTGACATGGCATCACGCCAGCAGAGCATGGGCTTCTGGTACGACCCGATCGTGGCGCCGCCCAAGGATTGGGCGCGGTGGAGCGATCTGATCCGGCGTTTCGCCCAGCACCTCGTGGCGCGGTACGGAATCGACGAGGTCGCGCAGTGGTATTTCGAGGTCTGGAACGAGCCGAACGGGACCTTCTGGGGCGGCGATCCGCGGCGGGCGACCTACTTCCAGCTTTACGACCTGACGGCGCGCGCGTTGCGGGGTGTCAGTCCGCGATTGCGCGTGGGCGGTCCGGCTACTGCGCAGGCGGCCTGGGTGCCCCAGTTCATCCGCTATTGCGCAACTCACCATGTCCCGGTCGACTTCGTTTCCACCCACGTCTATGGCGATGACACGGCCGACAACGTCTTCGGTACGCATGAGAAGATAACCCGGCGCGACATGGTCATCCGCGCGGTACAGAAGGTCCACCGGGAGGTCGAGGCGTCGTCGATGCCTGCACTACCGATCATCTTCAGCGAATTCAACGCGACCTACACCGGCACGGAAGTCGACGTGACCGATTCGCCCTACATCGGGCCGTGGCTCGCCAACACCATCCGGGCCTGCGACGGGCTGGTGGACTCGCTGTCGTACTGGACGTTTTCCGATGTGTTCGAGGAGGGCGGGGTCGCGAAGAGCCCGTTCCATGGCGGCTTCGGGCTGATCGCGGCGGGCGGCATTCCGAAGGCCTCCTTCAACGATCTCAGATTGCTGCACATGCTCGGTGACGAGCGGCTGGCGGACTCCTCCGACTCGGCGCTGGTCACGCGCCGCGCTGACGGCACGCTGGCGGTTGCTGTGTGGAACTACGCGCCGCCCGGTCCCACCGGCGGCGCCACGAGAACCTATCAGCTTGCATTCCGCAATGCGCCGGGCGCGCGGCGCGCTTACATATGGCTGGTCGATCGCGACCACGGCTCCGCGCTCACGGCCTGGAAGGCAATGGGCGAGCCGAGATTCCCGACTTTCGCGCAGCGCCGGATTTTGCTGCAGGCCGCCGCGCTGTCGGCTGCCCGCATCGAGACGCTGGCGCCGGCCAATCCGCGGCTCATGCTGCGGCTTCGTCCGCACGCACTGGCCCTGATAGAGCTCGTACGTTGAGCCGATCCCGGAGTGCCGTCCGCTCCCGGGGAGAGCTTCCTCTCAATCGTGCGGCCGTCCGGTTCGCGGTTGCTCGCGAATCGGGCGGATGGGTCGGACCTCCACACAGCCTACCTCGGCCGGCGGGATCTTCGCCGCGATCTGGATGGCCTCATTGAGGTCGCGGGCCTCGATCAGATAGAAGCCGGCGAGCTGCTCCTTGGTCTCGGCGAACGGGCCGTCGGTCACCGCCAGGCGGCCGTTCCGGATGCGCACGGTCGTCGCGGTGTCGACCGGCTCCAACGCTTCGGAGGCAATGCATTGTCCCCGCGCGCGCAGCTCTTCGTCGCACGCCAGGCACTTGCGGTCGTCCATCTCGCCGATCTTCTGCTCCTCGCCGTACACGAGACAGAGGTATTTCATCGCCGTCACTCCGCGGGGGCGCCCATGGACCAGACTACGCCGAAGGGGTCGCGCAGCTGTCCCCAGCGGTCGCCCCAGAACATCACCTGCAGTGGCGTCACGATCTCGAGGCCGGCGGCCACCGCGCGGGTCCACCAGGCTTTGACGTCATCGACCTGGAGGTGCAGCGAGTAGCCCTGATGCGGCTTGAACGCACAGCCGTGCTCCGGGTAGGAATCCGAGAGCATCAGCGAGCCGCCATTGACGTACAGATGCACGTGCATGGTGCGGCCCTTGTCGTCGGGCGGGATGTGCCCGGCCTCGAGGGCCCCGAAGGCACGCTGATAGAGCTCGGACGCGCGCAACGCGCCTTCGACCATGAGGCAAGGGACGGGTCCACCCAGGACTTCCGGGCGGGGGTAGGGGGCTTTGGGCGCAGCATTCATTTGAGATTTTCTCCGGTAGGCGGCGGGACGATGCGACTTCCCGGGACGCAAAAGCTCTCGCGGAAGCACCGCCCTGCGGATAGTCGAGCCAGGACGCCCAGGATCGACATCGGCGCGCGACGAATCTTCATCGCGGCTCAGCGCCGGCCAGCTCTGCCAGCCGGCGCCGCAGGAACTGCCGCTCGGGCTCGAGCTGTGTCATCGCCAGCGCCCGCAGGTAAGCTTCACGGGCCTCCGCAGACCTGCCCAGCCGCCGGCAGAGGTCCGCGCGAGCGGCATGCGCCAGCCGATATCCCGCCAGGTCACCCCTCGCCAGCAGATCGTCAACCAGTGCGAGCCCAGCGTCCGGCCCGTCGCGCATGGCCACCGCGACCGCGCGATTGAGCTCCACGATCGGCGTCGGCTCGATGCGCAGCAGCAGATCGTAGAGGTAGACGATCTCGTTCCAGTCGGTATCGGCGGCACGCGGGGCCTCACAATGCAGCGCGGCGATCGCGGCCTGCAGCGAGTAGGGCCCGAAGCGGCGGGACGACAGCGCCCGCTCCACCAGCGCCGATCCCTCATCGATCTGCGCGCGATTCCACAGCGAGCGATCCTGCTCCTCGAGCACGATCAGGTCGCCGGCGGCGGAAGCGCGCGCGGCGCGGCGGGAATCGTGCAGCAGCATCAGCGCCAGCAGGCCGATCGTGTCCGTCTGCGGCAGCATCTCGACCAGCAGCCGCCCGAGGCGGATGGCCTCGCTCGCAAGGTCGAGGCGCATCAGCTCCGAGCCGCTGCTCGCCGTGTAACCTTCGTTGAAAACGAGGTAGATCACCCGCAGGACGGTCTCGAGGCGCCCTGCCAGCTCCCCTGGGGCGGGGACTTCATAGGGGATCCGGGCGTCGCGGATCTTCCCTTTGGCGCGCACGATCCGCTGCGCCAGGGTGGGGACGGGTGTCAGGAACGCCTGCGCGATCTGTTCCGTCGTCAGGCCGCAGACTTCCCGTAGAGTCAATGCGATCTGCGCATCGGGCGCGATCGCGGGATGGCAGCACGTAAAGATCAGCCGCAGGCGATCGTCCGTAACGGTGGGGTCGTCCTCGTCGGGAGCCGCCGCGTTCTCTGCGGCGATGTCATGGGCCTGTGGATCGAAGGAGTCGAACCGACTCTGCCGGCGCAGCTGATCGATGCTGCGAAAGCGTCCCGCCGATACCAGCCACGCGCGGGGGTTCTCCGGCATGCCTTGCTCCGGCCACTTCTCGAGCGCAGCGCGAAATGCGTCGTGCAGCGCTTCCTCGGCCCGGTCGAAATCGCCAAGCAGCCGGATCAGGGTCGCGAGGACGGCCCGGGACTCGCTCTGATAGACACTCTCGATCCGCCGCTTGAAATCCGCGTCAGCCATCGCTGCGGTACCGAGCCTCAGCGAAGGGAAGCGCGCTGCGCCCGGTAAGCGCTGGGTGTCAGCCCTGTCGCGCACCGGAATTGACGGTTGAAGGTCGAGAGGTCGTCGAAGCCGCAATCCAACGCGACGGCTGCGATGGTTTCGTCGCAGCTGTGCAGTCGCACCGCGGCGTGCCGCAGGCGCATGCGCAGCATGTACTGGCCCGGGGTGACGCCGACGACCTGCGTGAACGTGCGAAGAAAATGGAAAGGGCTGCTCGCCGCTTCGGCCGCCAGCTCGTCGACCGAGAGTTGCGCTCCCTGTTGCGCCTCGATGCGGTGCAGCGCAGCGGCGACCCTGCGCTCATCCCGAGCCGTCGGCGATCGTCGTGAGGGCGAGATGCCGTCCGTGAGCGCGCCATAGACCGCTCCTGCCAGGCGCAGCGCCACTTCCCTGAACTGCTCCGGCTCGCCGCCTTGGTCGCGCAGGGCCTGAGCGGCCGCCAGGACGGCAAGCACCGAGGGCACGGGCGGCAGGCGAGGCGCTGCCAGCGTCAAGCGCCTCGTACCTGGGATCGCGGCAGCGACCGACTCGAAGAGCTCCGGCGAGAAATGAAACGCGAGGCAGCGGTCGCCGCTGGTGTGCTGGTGGCCGCATTCGAAACAGGCGCCCTCGTTGCCGAGCAGCAGTGATCCGGGCGTCATCAGCGCCGAGCCTTGGGCGGTGCGGTAATGGAAGTTGCCGTCCGTGACCAGCGCGATGCTGTAAGCGCCGTGTTGCTCCACGAAGCGGGGGTCACGCGGGCCGGACGTACACACCATGTCGCTCACGCGCCAACCGGTTCCCGAAGCCAGCAGTTTTGCGGCGAGCGACATCGGCCAAGGATAGCAATTTTTCCCAAGAGGCTGACCGTCGGGCGGCCTTACCTTGCCCCCCACGGACACTGTCCATTCCCGCTCACGACCGGAGACCCGTCAATGATCGACCATATTTCGATAGGGGTGCGAAATGTCGCGGCAAGCAAGCGCTTCTACGACGCCGCTCTGCAGCCCCTCGGATACAAGTGCCTCAGTGAATCGCCGGGGTCTCTGGGCTACGGCGCCAAGGCCCCTGCGCTCTGGATCAGCGCGACGGACCAGCCGCTGGCCCCGGATAGCCGTTCAGGCCTGCACTTCTGCTTCTGCGCGCCAAACCGCAAGTCGGTCGACGCCTTCCATGCCGCCGGTCTGACCACCGGGGGCCGCGACAACGGTGCTCCCGGGTTGCGAGCCGACTACGGCGCCGGCTACTACGCCGGGTACCTCGTCGACCCCGACGGCTATCGCATCGAGGCCTATTTCGCCGAGTAGGGACAGGTAGCGCACCTCATCCTCGCCGGCCAATCCAACATCCATGCCGGTTACTGTCGCGCGCCACGAGCGCGGTCCCGAGGAGCACGGCGTCAGCTGGCCAGGAAATCCAGCAGCTGCTTCTGCTCGGGAGTCAGCTGCGCGCGCGGCGTCACCACGGCCGCCTTGAGTGCCTGGCGACAGGGCCGCGACTCATTCTCGACATACTCCGCCACCGCCCGGGCGATGAGTCTTTGCACCCTGCCCAGGCTCTCCTTGAACTGCCCGATCACCTGCTCGGCCGACACGTGCTGCGAGGCGTCATCCAGCCAGCAGTCGTAGTCCGTCGCCACCGTGATGACGCAGTACCCCACCTGCGCCTCGAGCGCCAGGAATGCCTCCGGCACGTTGGTCATCCCCACCAGGTCCGCCCCGGCCCCCCGCAGCCAAAAGCTCTCCGCCCGGGTGCCCAGACGCGGCCCCTCGACGCAGGCGTAAGTTTTGTCGCGATGAATCGGCTGCCCGATCGCCTCCGCGACCCGTGCGATCAGCGCAGCCGTATGCGCGCAGGTCGGGTGGGCCGTGGACACGTGCGCGACCAGCCCCTTGCCGAAGAAGCTCGCCGCGCGCAGGCCTTTGGTGAAATCGAGATATTGCGTGGGCAGCGCCAGGTCGCCCGGACGGATCTCCTCCCGCAGGCTTCCCACGGCCGATACGCCTATGATCGTCCGCACCCCCACGGTCTTAAGTGCCCAGACGTTCGCCCGGAAGTTGATCTCGCTGGGCAGCAGGTCGTGATGCAGGCCATGCCGAGGCAGAAACGCGATGTCCCGTCCCGCCAGCCGACCCAGCATGACGGGGCCTGAGGGCTGGCCGAAGGGCGTGTCGATATCCTCCGAGCGAGTGACTTCCAGGCCCTCCATCCGGTAGAGACCGGTGCCGCCGATGATGCCGATCATATGGGTGTCTCCGTTGCGCGGGCGCCCCGCGAGGCGGCAAGATGCCAGATGCGCAGCCCTCGCGGTAGGCTTAGGGGTTCGCGCCCACCCCACAGTGAAGCGGCAAAAGCAGTTACTCCATGAGCAGCCCCGGCCTCGATATCGCCTTCGAGCGGCGTCTGTCCGCCCTCATCAACAGCGGACAGCCCCAGATCCTCCAGGGCGGCCGCAAGGGCCTGGAGAAGGAGTCCCTGCGCGTCACGCCTGAGGGGCGTCTCGCCCAGACGTCCCATCCCCACGCCCTCGGCTCGGCGCTCACCAGCGAGCACATCACCACCGATTACTCCGAGGCGCTGATCGAGCTCGTCACTCCCACCTTCACCGCCACCTGGGAGCTGCTGCAGTACCTGCTGGACCTGCACCAGTTCGTCTACCGCCATCTGGGCAGCGAGCTCCTGTGGGCGACCAGCATGCCCGGGGCCATCTCCCGGGATGAGGACATCCCGATCGCGGAGTACGGCCGCTCGCACATCGGCTGCATGAAGACGGTGTACCGCCGCGGCCTCGGGCTGCGTTATGGCCGCATGATGCAGGCCATCTCCGGGGTGCATTTCAATTACTCCTTCCCGCTGCCCTTCTGGGCCGCCTACGCGGACCTGGAGAAGTCGCGTGACCGCGACGCCGCCTTCGTCTCGGCGCGCTACTTCGATCTGCTGCGCAATTACCGGCGGCACGGCTGGCTGGTGTTATATCTCTTCGGCGTCTCGCCGGTCGTCTGCAAGTCCTTCCTCAAGGGGCGCGATCACGGGCTCCGCGATTTCACGGCGGGGACCGCTTACGAGCCGTATGGCACCAGCCTGCGGATGAGCGATATCGGCTACCGCAATCGCAATCAGGCGGACCTCACCGTCTCGGTCAACAGCCTCGACGAATACGTTCGTGACCTGACTCGTGCCATTACGACGCCGCATCCGCCGTATGCGGCCCTTGGTGTCAAGCTGGACGGCGAATACCGCCAGCTGAATGCCAACATCCTGCAGATCGAGAACGAGTACTACAGCTTCATCCGTCCGAAGCGCGTGGCCCGCTCCGGCGAGCGGCCGACCAAAGCTCTCCGGCGGGCGGGTGTCGAATACGTCGAAGTGCGCGCGCTCGATGTCAGCGCGTTCGACCCGGTGGGTGTGAATCAGAACAAGCTGCGCTTCCTGGAGGCGTTCCTCGCCCTGTGCCTCCTCAAGGAGAGCCCGCCGATCAGTGCCGAGGAGCAGCGCTCCCTCGATGAGAACCATCTCACCGTCGCCCGCCGCGGCCGGGAGCCGGGGCTCACCCTGTGGCGGGACGGGCGCAACGTGCCGATGCGGGACTGGGCCCGGGAGCTGATCGACTCGCTCACCGGCATCTGCGAGATCCTCGACCGGGACGATGCCACCCGGCCTTACTCGGCAGCACTCGCCGTCCAGGCGGCCAAGGTGGAGGACGTGCAGCTCACGCCTTCGGCCCGGATGATGAAGGAGCTCACCGATACCGGCGAGCCCTTCTTCGACCTGGCGCTGCGCATGTCCGCCACCCACAGGGGATACTGTCTCGATCTGTATCCGCCGAACGAGGCGCGCCTGGGCGAGTTCGCCGCGGAGGCCGAGGAGTCGCTCGCCCGGCAGCGCGCCATCGAGGCCGCGGACCAGGGTACCTTCGATGAATTCCTGGCCAGGTATTTCAAGGATTGAGACATCGGCAGGCTGACTGGGAAACTCCCCCGAAATGGGCATTGCGGCATCCCGGCGCCTCAAGGATTCTTGGAGGTCATGAACGCACTCTCGGTCCGCGCACTGACGAAGACGTACAAGAACGGGGTGCAGGCCCTCAAAGGCATCGACCTGGAGGTCGAGCGGGGCGATTTCTTCGCGCTCCTGGGGCCCAACGGCGCCGGCAAGACCACCCTGATCGGCATCATGACCTCCCTCGTCACCAAGACCGCGGGCGATGTCGTGGTCTTCGGCCACGACATCGATCGGGAGCTCGAGGCGGCCAAAGCCTGCATCGGCGTCGTGCCGCAGGAACTCAACTTCAACATGTTCGAGTCGCCCGAGACCATCGTGGTCAATCAGGCGGGCTTCTACGGCATTCCCCGGGCGGAGGCCCGGCGGCGGGCGGAACGGTATCTGAAGCAGCTGCAGCTCTGGGACAAGCGCGACAAGGCGTCCCGCAGCCTCTCCGGCGGCATGAAGCGCCGCCTGATGATCGCGCGCGCCCTGATGCACGAGCCGCGGCTTCTCATCCTCGATGAGCCCACCGCCGGGGTCGACATCGAGATCCGCCGCTCGATGTGGGACTTCCTGCGGGACATCAACCGGCGCGGTACGACGATCATCCTGACGACGCACTATCTCGAGGAAGCCGAGACGCTTTGCCGCAACATAGCCATCATCGACGGTGGACGAATCGTCGAGCGCGACCGCATGAGCAGCCTGCTGCGGCGCCTGCATACCGAGACGTTCGTGCTCAATGTCAACGCGCCCCTCGCGGCCGCGCCCCGGCTCGATGGGTATCCGGTGCGGCTCACCGACGACCACACCCTGGAGGTCGAGGTCTCCAACGAGCAGAACCTCAACGATCTCTTCGGGCGTCTCTCGCAGCTCGGCGTCGAAGTGGTGAGCATGCGCAACAAGGTGAATCGCCTGGAGGAGATATTCATGCGCCTGGTGGACAAGGGAGCCGCAGCATGACCACCCTGGTCGAGAGCGCCGCGGCGGAACCATTGCATCTCGGGCTCGTCCGCTGGATAGGCTTCAGGACCATCGTCCACCGCGAGTACCAGCGGATAATCCGCATCTGGACGCAGACCGTCCTGCCGTCGGCGGTGACGCAGGCGCTGTACTTCGCGATCTTCGGCGGCCTGCTCGGCAGCCGCGTGGGGCCGATGGGCGGCTTCGGCTACATGCAGTACATCGCCCCCGGGCTGATCATGATGGCCGTCAACATCAACTCCTACTCCAACGTCGTCTCCTCCTTCTACGGCGCGAAATGGGGCAAGCACGTGGAGGAGCTCCTGGTCTCGCCGCTTCCCAGCTGGCTGATCGTCTCGGGATACGTGACCGGCGGACTGGTGCGTGGTCTGCTGGTCGGCGTGGCGGTGACGGGTGTGTCGCTCCTGTTCACGAATCTTCATGTGCATCACCCGCTCATCATCCTGGGGGCGGTGCTGCTCACCTCGATCACTTTCGCCCTCGGCGGCTTCCTCAATGCGCTCTTCGCCAAGAACTTCGATCAGGTCAACATCATCCCGACCTTCGTGCTCACGCCGCTGAATTATTTCGGCGGCGTTTTCTACTCGGTAACGATGCTGCCGCATTGGGCGCGGGCCATCTCCTATTTCAATCCAATCCTCTACATGATCAACGCCTTCCGCTACGGGTTCCTCGGCGTGTCGGATGTCAGCGTGGCCGGCGCGTTCGCGATCATGGCCGGCGCCGCGGTCGCGCTCTTCATCATCGCGATCGCGCTCATGGAGCGCGGCTCCGGAATCCGGGAGTGAAAGGGCGGATTGCGCTGGTGAGCGCGCGCGCCGCGCGCCACCTCGATGAGGATCTGCCGCCGCTTCTCGCCGCGCTCGCCGAGGCGGGCCTGGACGCGGACGTGGCGGAGTGGGACGACCCGCAGGTCGACTGGGCGGGCTACCGGCTGGCGCTGCTGCGCTCGACCTGGGATTACGCCGAGCGGATTGCGCAGTTCCTCGCCTGGGCCGACCGGACTGCGCAGCTCACCGCGCTCGTGAATCCACCGCCGGTCATTCGCTGGAACACCGACAAGCACTATCTTCGCGATCTGGCACGGGCCGGCGTGCCCGCCGTGCCGACGCAATTCGTCGAGCCGGCCGAGCGCGCGGCCGAGGCGTTGCAGCGGTTTCTGCGGGAGCAGGCGACCGCGGAATGGGTGGTGAAGCCCGCGGTCGGCGCGGGATCCAGAGATGTCGCGCGTTACGCGCGGGGCGAAGAGCGGGCGGCCACCGATCACATCGAGCGGCTTCTCGGCGCCGGGCGCAGCGTGCTGTTGCAACCGTATCTCGATCTGGTCGACCTGCACGGGGAGACGGCCCTCATCTACTTCGCCGGCCGCTTCAGTCATGCGATCCGCAAGGGGCCGCTGCTGCAGCGCGGCAGTGCCCCAACCGACGGGCTGTTTGCGCTGGAGCACATCACGCCGCGCGCTCCGGCCGACGAGGAGTTGCAGGTCGCGGACCGCGTGTTGGCGGCGCTACCGTTCGCCGCGCCTCTCTATGCGCGCGTGGACCTGATACGGTTCACGGACGGCAAAGCCTGCCTGCTGGAGCTGGAGCTCACGGAGCCGTCGCTTTTCTTCGCGCATGCCCCCGGCGCCGCCCAGCGGCTCGCCCGGCTGTGCCGCCGGGCCGCGGCCGATTGACGCGGGCTTGCTGTAACAAAACATTAACATTCCCGTCATCACCCTGACGCTTTGGTCGGGCAATGTATCCTCCCGGAGAGAACTATGCCGGGAACGCCGACTACTTCGCTGGGTGTCTGGTTCGCACGGGTGGATGCCGCGGAATACCGGATCTGCCGCAGGCTGAACCACGGCGCCGCTTTCCCCATTCCGCGGCGGATCTTCCAGGTTGCCAGCCGACTCGGCGACGGCATCATCTGGTATGTGCTCATCCTGGCGCTGCCCTGCGTTTACGGACGCCAGTCGCTGTGGCCGGCCGTGGTGATGGCGCTCACCGGCGCGCTCGGCCTGGTGGTCTACAAGGTGCTCAAGCGCGCCTTCGTCCGCGAGCGGCCTTTCATCACCCATGCGGCTATCGACCTTGCCATGCCGCCCCTCGACCGCTACAGCTTTCCGTCCGGACATACGCTGCACGCGGTATCGTTCGCTCTGCAGGCGAGCATGCACTTTCCGCAGCTGGCCTGGGTGCTCATCCCGCTGGCCTTGACCATAGCAGCCTCGCGAGTCGTGCTGGGCCTCCACTATCCGACAGATGTTCTGGCCGGAGCAGTCCTGGGAGCTTCGCTCGGCGCACTGGGACTGTCGCTGAGCTGATACGCCCGATACCGCGTGCGCGTACTTTTCATCTCTGACGTCTATTTTCCAAGGGTCAACGGCGTCTCCACCTCCATAAGAACCTTCCGAGAGGATCTGACGCGCGTCGGAGTCGAGACACTGCTGGTCGCTCCCGAATATGACGACCAACCTCAACCCGGCGAGCACGGAGTGGTTCGAGTGTCCGCCGGACGCGTTCCCAAGGATCCGGAGGACCGTAGGTTGCGGTGGAGCGCGCTCCGGCGTGCGCTCGAGACCCTGCAGGCGACGGACTTCGACCTCGTCCATATCCAGACGCCCTTCGTGGCGCACTATGCCGGCACGCGGTTCGCCAGGCGATCGGGCATACCGTGCATCGAGACATACCACACGTTCTTCGAGGAGTATGTGCACCACTACGTCCCCGCGCTGCCGCGCGTTGCGGGACGGGCGTTTGCGCGCGCGGTGACTCGCTCGCAATGCCGTGACGTGCAGGCCCTGATCGCCCCCTCGGAGCCGCTGCGGCAATCGCTGCTGGAATATGGCGTCAGAACGCCGGTGCATGTCATTCCAACAGGATTGCCGGCCGATCGGTTCACGCCGGGTGACGGGCGCCGCTTCCGCGAGCACGCGGGATTGCCTCCCGACCGGCCGCTGGTGACTTATGTCGGCCGCGTCGCGCACGAGAAGAACATCGAGTTTCTGGTGCGAATGTTCGTCACCGCGCGCGCGACGGTCCCGCGCGCAATGCTGGTCATCGCGGGCGAGGGACCGGCCCGCGAGTCGCTGCGGCGGCTCGTGGCGGGTCTCGGCCTCGAGCGCGATGTTCACTTTGCCGGTTACCTCGACCGCGACACCACGCTTCTCGACTGCTACGCGGCCGCGGCGGTGTTCGTATTCGCCTCGCGCACCGAGACTCAGGGGCTGGTGCTGCTCGAGGCGATGGCGCAAGGGGCGCCGATCGTCTCCACCGCGGAGCTCGGCACGCGCTCGATCCTCGTCCCGGGCTGCGGGGCTCTCGTCGTCGAGGAGAGGACCGGGCCGTTCGCCGCCGCGGTGATCCGTGTCCTGACGGAGCCGGGCCTGGCGAGCGCCCTGTCGCAGCAGGGACGGCCATATGCCCGCAGCTGGTCCTCCGCCGCCATGGCGGGCCGCCTCGCTGAGCTTTATCACGCGCTGCACGCAGGTCTTGACGAGGTCCGCCCTGCGGGCCAACCCCGTCCCTTATGCGGCGCTGCGCGCCGGTAAGAGCGTCCTCTTCAGCGAATCCGGTTGAATCCTGCGCACAGCGCATGTAAGACTCTCGCGCATGGCGCAGAAGCGGGCCCTGATCGTCGATGACTCGAGGTCGGCGCGTCTGTTTCTCGCGCGCATCCTCGAGAAGCACGACATCGAGGTCGACAGTGTCGAGAGCGCGGAGGCCGCGATCGGCTATCTGGCAAGCAGGTGCCCCGACGTCATCTTCATGGACCACATGATGCCGGGCATGGACGGCTTCCAGGCGGTGCGGGCCATCAAGAACGACCCGCGCACGGCCACCATTCCCATCATGATGTACACGTCCCAGGAAGGAGAGGTCTACCTGGGCCAGGCGCGCGCGCTGGGCGCCGTCGGCGTGATGCCGAAGCAGATCAAGCACGCCGATGTCTCGAAGGTGCTCTATCAGCTGCATCTGATCGCCGACCGCCGCAGTGACCAGCAGACGAGCTTCAAGCCGCTGGAGGCGATCATGCCGAATGCGGCGAGAGAAGGCGCTGGCAGGGAGGCGGGCGCCGGCGCTGTTTCCGCATCGCGACAGGTGCGGGCTCCCGCCGGTGAGTCGCCACCGCGGCCCCATCAGCATGGCACCGCATCCCCCACCCCGGCCGGCGGGGAGGTTGAATCGCCGGACTCGCTGCCTGGACTGCGCCGCTGGCTGCAGGTCACTCTCGAGGTGCAGACGGATCGCATCACCGGCGAGTTTCGCGAGCGGCTGCCCCAGCGCGGCCAGGGTTGGCTTGCCGTCGTAGCCGTCGTGGCGTGCGCCGCTGCCCTCGTGGCGATCGGTTTCTGGTGGTCCGATCGCTCGCGGTTGCAGGCGGTGACGGCGGAACTGACCGTGCTGCAGCAGGCCGTCGCCGCGCGCTCCGTTGCCGTGCCGCCGGCGGAGCCGAGCTCGATGGCCGCAGCTGCCGCGGCGCAAAGCGCTACGCCACAGGTCACGCTGGAGCCGCTCGTGCTCCAGGTTCCGTACGGCGCCGATGAGCTGGGCGGCTCGCGGCTCGATGTCATCAGACGGATGCTGGATCGGCTGGTGGCGGATCATGTCAGCGGCGTCGTGCAGATCCGCACTTTCGCCGGCAAATTCTGCCTCAAGGGCGACCCGGTGAACGGCTACGCGCCGGCCCCGCAGAAGACCCCGTTTGCGCAGTGCGACGTCGTGGGCAATCCCGCGGATGACGCGCTCCCGCCGGCGCAGCGCATGCCGCTGCCGCTGGCCAACCTGATCGACGGGATCCGCGACTCGACCCACGGCGCGCTGGACGTTGAGACCTCCGTGGGCGATCCTGCGACGCTTAGAACACCATACCCCACGGTTACCGACGAGCTCACGGCAGGCGAATGGAACCGAGCCGGCAAGGTCAACAATCGAGTCGAGATCCTGGTGCGCTGAACGCCGCAGTGAGTGAATCGGACCCGGCAGTCGGCGCATGGTCGGCTCTGCCCGACGATGATTTCCGTCCGCCGCCATGGCTGCGCAGCCGCCATCTGCAGTCCATGCTGGCCAGCACCAGCGCGAGGCGTCGCCCCATAGCGCGCCGTGCCGCGCCGCTGCTGGCCGTCCAGCGCGAGATGCTGCTCGACTGCGGCGACGGCGTGCGACTGCAATGCTTCCGGTCCTCGCCTGCCCAGGGGCACCGAACGCCCGTGGTGCTGGTTCACGGCTGGGAGGGCAGTGCGGAGTCGCTGTACGTCCTCTCGCTGGGCCAGCTGCTGTTCGAGCGCGGCTTCGAGGTACTGCGGCTCAACCTGCGCGATCACGGCGACACGCATCACCTCAACCGGGAGCTGTTCCACTCCTGTCTGCTGCCGGAGGTGATCGGCGCGATCCGCGCGCTGCAGGCGGACGTGGGCCGCGCGCTGCGGCTCGTCGGCTTCTCGCTCGGGGGCAACTTCATGTTGCGAGTCGGCGCCGAGGCCGGCCCGGCGGGTCTCGATCTCACGCGAGTCATCGCGGTCTCGCCCGTGCTGGATCCGGGCGACACGCTGCGCGCACTCGAGGGCGGCTTCGTCGGCTACCCGCTCTACTTCGTGCGCAAATGGTGGCGCTCGCTCCTCAAGAAGCAGGCGGCGTGGCCGGCGCATTACGACTTCGCCGAGCTGCGGCGCCTGCGCGACCTGCGCAGCATGACGGCGGAGCTGATCCGCCGTTTCACGCAATTCGGCAGTCTGGAGGAGTACCTCGACGGCTACTCGATCACCGGCCGGCGTCTGGCCGGTCTTGCGGTGCCGACGACCATCATCACCTCGCGCGACGATCCCATCATTCCTGCCGGGGGGCTCGAGCGGCTGGCGCAGCAGCCGTCACTGCGCATCGTCGTGACGCGATTCGGCGGACACTGCGGATTTCTCGACCGGCTCACCGGTCCCACCTGGGTGGAGCGGCGCGTCCTCGCCGAGCTCGACGCCGATGAGGAGCGCGAGGCCCTCGATCCGGTCCTCAGCGGCGCCTAGCGGGCCGCCCTTCCATGGCCGTGATGGCGCTTCTCGTCGAAGTGCACGACCGGCTGTCCGCCCGTCACGTTTATATCGCCGTCGACGATCGCGCCGCGTGCAATCGCAACGGCGTGCGCCACGATGTCGGCGTGGATCACGGCTGATGCGCTGATCTCCAGCTTCCCTTCGATCACCAGGCGTCCCGTGAAGCGCCCGGAAATGATCGCCGCCGCGGCGTGCACTTCGCCTTCCCAGTGCGCCTCTGCCGTCAGGCTGAGCGCACCGCCCACGCGGCCGTCGCCGCGGATCGCCCCGCAGAGGAGCAGCGGCCCTTCAGTCTCGACATCGCCGGTGAGTCGGCAGCCCGCCGCGACGAAGGTCGGCGAGCCCCCGATCCGGTCCAGCAGCCGTCGCTTGGGCGTTTCGCTCATGATTTGACCATAATAGGGTGAAGTTTCACCGGGGGTGTCGATGAGATTCTCGTACCGTGCGGCAGGTCCGATTGCAGCCGCGGCCATCTTGACTCTGCTTGCCGGCTGCAGCCGTGCGCAGCAGGACTGGCGAGCGGCGCAGCAGGCGGGAACACCCCGGGCTTATGAGGTCTTCGTCGCGCGGCACTCCGATAGTGAGCTTGCAGCCGTCGCGCGGCAGCGGATCGCACAGCTCACGGAGGAAGCGGCGTGGCAGCAGGCGACCCGCGCGAACACCGCGGTAGCCTATCAGGACTACCTGGCCAAATATCCCAACGGCTCCTGGTCGCAGGACGCCCGCATCAGGATGGAGAGCAGGTCGCTGGCGCAGGCGCCGCAGGGCGCTGGTTCCACTCCCCCGGGTGCCGCGCAGTCCGCGACTGCGGGCACGGCAGGCACGGGGCCCGGTCGATCCAACGCCACCGATCCTACGGGCGGCGCGGAGTCGACCGCGAACGATGCTCCCGCCGGCCCTGTCATGCCAGCGCGTGACCGCGGCGGACGCGCCGCGGTGCAGCTCGGCGCCTTCAGCAGCGCCGCGAACGCCGGCGCGGCATGGAGGCAACTCTCCTCGAAGTTCCGGTCGGAGCTTCGGGGCCTGACTCCGCAAGTCATTCCCGTCGTGTCGTCAGGGCGGCGGCTGTACAGGCTGCAAGCGCGCGTCGCCAGTCAGTCCGCGGCCCGCACGGTCTGCCGTCAACTCCAACAGCGCTCCCAGGTCTGCCTGCCGCTGCCGTAAGCGGCGGGCGACGGTCACAACCTGACAATTCGCGTCACCCCGTTGCGGCGCGACGGCAGATCATAAGTCATTGTTTTATAAGGTGAATGGTCGTCTGGCACGGCCTTTGCTCCAACACCCGCGGGCGCCGCCTTTTGCGATGCGGCGCCGTTGGACTGCGAACAACTTCCCCGGTGTTCGCTTTGACTTGTGCGCCGCGCGCGTCTTCCCCCGCGCGCGGCGCATGTTTTTTCGTCGTGACCCGCGAAGTCAGGTCAGCATCGCCACGTCCCGCCCGCTGAAGAAGGCGTCCTGACTCAACATCCGTGCGATCGACTCCGCATGCTCGGCCAGCGCGTACAGGCCGAGCTCGGGGCACCGAGCCGTAGAACTCGGTTGCGGCCGTGTTTAGGCTCTCCACCGACGCCAGCTACCTGCGGAATCGAGCGCGAATCAATGCGATCACGCGGGTTCGGCGCCCATCCCCGCGACCACCGTGACCTTGGCCTGTACCTTGAGCGGCAGCGCTGCGGTGAGCCCAAGGAACATGAGGTACCTTCCCGCGTCATAATGCGGACGGTACAGCTCGAGGGGCAGGCTACGATGGACGGCTCCCGAGCGAAACACATACCCATTTTTTCACCTCATGACTAAACCTCTGAGACCCGCCATGGCGAGCTTGAGTGCCCCGGGAAACCCCCCGGATCCCGGGCGCCCAAGCCTCGCCGCGATGTCAGGACGCGAGCACGTGCGCGCCGCGACGCTGGCCAACGGAATGCGCGTGATCGTCTGGCCGGTGCACAACATCCCGAACGTCGCGCTCTACAACTGGGTGCGCGCCGGCAGCCGCAACGAGGCACCCGGCGCCACCGGGCTCGCGCACTTCTTCGAGCACATGATGTTCAACGGCACCAGCCGCCATCGGCCGGGAGAGTTCGACCGGCTGATGGAAGCCGAGGGTAGCTCCAACAACGCCTTCACCAGCGACGATGTCACGGTGTATCAGGACTGGCTCCCGGCGAGCTCTCTCGAGCTGGTGCTCGATCTGGAGTCGGACCGTGTGGCGCACCTCGCCTTCACGCCCGAGGTGATCGAGAGCGAGCGCGGCGTGGTCGCTTCCGAGCGGCGGCTGCGGGTGGAGGACAACAGCCATGGCCTGCTCGCCGAGCAGGTGCAGGCGAGCGCCTTCGTCGCCCACCCGTACCGCTTCCCGACGATAGGCTGGCCGGCGGACATCCAGTCGTGGCGGCTGGAGGACTTGCAGGCGTTCTACCGGACCTACTACGCTCCCAACAATCTGACACTCGCGCTGGCGGGAGACGTGGAGCCGGAGCGGGCGATCGCGCTCGTCCGCCGTTTCTTCGAGCCCATTCCCGCGCAGGCGCCGCCGCCGCCCGTGCGCGCCGTGGAGCCCGAGCAGCTGTCTGAGCGGCGCGTGTTGATCCGGCGCAAAGCGCAGACACCGCTGCTGCAATGCGCCTACAAGGCGCCCGCCGCTGCCGATCCGCGCGCGCCCGCCGTCAGCCTGCTGCTCTCGGCTCTGGTGGAAGGTGACGCGTCGCGGCTGCACCGCATACTGGTGGAGGACCGGCAGCTCGCGATCGAGGTGGGCGGGCACTGGCAGGAGGGATTCGATCCCGGGCTGCTGTGGCTCTCGCTGATGCTGCCGCAGGGTGCCGACCCCGAGGAGGCGCGCGAGGCGCTCGATGCGGAGCTGGCGGCGGTGGCTGCGGACGGTGTCACGGAGGCGGAGCTCGAGCGGGCGCGCAACCTGGCCACGGTGGGCCTGTGGAAGAAGCTCGCCACGATCGACGGCAAGGCGCAGCTGCTCGGCGAGTATGAGGTGTTTCACGGCGACTGGGAGCAGCTCTTCGACGCACCGGCGCGCATCGCGGACGTTTCCGCGGACGAGCTGCGCGCCGTCGCTCGCGAAATACTCGATGAGCGACGGCGCACGCTCGGAATCCTGGTGCCCTCCCCATGAACGTGCGCGTACCTGGGCACGAGCGGCTCTCGCTCGCCAATGGCGTCGCTCTGATTCTGATGCCGCGCCGGGACGTTCCGCTGGTGGCATTTGACGCGGTCCTGCGCGGCGGCGGCCTGGGGGACCCGTCCTCACGGCCCGGCGTGGCTTCCCTGGTGGCCGGCCTGTTGGAAAAAGGAGCCGGGGAGCGCAATGCCTATGCATTCGCGGATGTCGTCGAGGGCGTAGGCGGCAGCTTCGGTGCCGGCGCCGGCCCGGAGGCGATCACCGTGCGCGGACAGTTCCTCGCCCGTGACCAGCAGCTGATGCTGGAGTTGCTGGCGGACGCGCTGCTGCGGCCCATGTTGGATGCGGACGAGCTCGAGGAGCTGGCGGCGCGGCACATCGAGCTCATCAAGGCCGCCAAGGACTCCGATCCGGCGGAGCTCATCGGCACCTACGGCCGCGCGTTCCTCTTCGGAGACCATCCTTATGGGCGGCCGGTGTTCGGCAGCGAGGCCGCGCTCACCGCCATCGATCGGGAGGACGTGCTGCGTTACTACGAGGGGCAGTTCGGCGCCGAGCGGCTGATCCTCGTCCTGGCGGGAGACATCGATGCCGATCTGCTCGCGCGGATGGCCGCGGATAGCTTTTCACGCTGGCCGCGCACGCCCGCGCCGCCGCCGGCACTGGCGCGACCGCGTGCCCGCGCCGGCAGGCGCGTGCTGCTGGTCGACTCTCCCGGGTCGGCGCAGACCTACTTCTGGATCGGCAATGTAGGTGTCGACAAGCGCTACCCGCGGCGCGCGGCGCTCGATCTGGTCAACACGCTCTTCGGCGGCCGCTTCACCTCCCTGCTCAACTCCGAGCTGCGCATCAAATCCGGACTGTCGTACGGGGCGCGCTCCAGCTTCGCGCGCGGCAGCGTGCCCGGCGAGTTCTCGCTCCACTCCTTCGCGCAGACGGAGAACACGGGCAGGGCGCTCGACCTCGCGCTACGCACGCTCGAGCGTCTGCGCCACGTGGGAATGACCCGGGAAATGCTCGATTCCGCGCGCGCATACACGCTCGGGCAATACCCGCTCGGCCTGGAAACGGCGGCCGACTGGGCCGGAATGCTGGCGGAGATCGAGCTTTACGGGCTCGGCCGCAGCTACGTCGACGACTATCCGGCGCAGCTGGCCGCGGTGGGCGTCGCGGAGGCGCAGGCCGTGATCGAAGAGGCTTTCCCGCGCTCCGACTCGGTGGCCATCGTGGCGATCGGGGACGCGGCGCGGATCAGGGGCGCAGTGAGCGAATACGGGCCGGTGTCGCAGATGGCGCTGACCGACCCGGAATTCTCGCTGCCGTGGGCGCCGGGAGACGAAATCCGCCCCTGAGGGGGCAAGGGCAGTCCCGTCTCCCGGGCCCACTTTTCTCGCAAGCTAGCTCTGCGGCGCCGCCGCAGCGACCTGCGCCACCGTGACGTGCGTCTCGAGCGCGGCGACGTTCCGAGCCACGAAGTCTGCCTGCGGCGCCAGCTCCCGCGCCTTCGCGATGTCGCTCTGCGCGGCCGCCTGATCACGCGATATCCAGTGCATCACGGCGCGATTGGCATAGGCGAGCGCCAGGCATTCGTCCTCGGATTCCCGTGTCCAACCCAACCATGTGGGCACGCTGATTCGCTGCTCGCTCGCCTCGCGCACCGCCGCGTCGCATGTCGTGCGGGCCTCGCGCCACTGCAGCGTCATGGAGTACGCCACGCAACGGTTGGTGTTGGTGGCCGACGGATCGAGATCCACGGCATCGGGATGGCTCTTCAGCTCCTCGAGGGCGGTGCGATAGCGCCCGGCGACGACTGCTGCACCGCCGGCTGCATCGGTGTACGCCGTGAAGACGAACCGATGCGCGCTGTCGGCGAGAGCGGTTCCGCTCGCCATCGCGAGTGCGAGCGCAGCGGCGAGCGAGCGCGGGCGCAGGGGAGAGTTTGCACGGTGGCTGTTACGGCTGAATGACGACATGACTGCGATCTCCTGACCGGTTCCGAATCTGACACTGTCAGGGTATGCAGGGCGCCATGCGGCGACAAACGAAAAGAATTGCGCCGACGGATGACCTTGGCTCATCCGCAGACCGCGCCGACACCGCGGCGCGCGATCTCGGCAACATCGCGGAACTGCAATAACGCCCACTCGGTGAGTGCGCGGATCTCGGGCTTGTCGGCATCTTTCTGACGGCTCACCAGGAAGTAGGCATCCGCGGTGTCGAGCTCCGTGGCGAAGATGCTCACCAGCGAGCCGGAGCGGAACCATGCCTCGCAGAGCCGGAAGGGCACGAGTGCGACACCGACGCCGCGCTCGGCGGCCCTGACGACGGCATACATGGTGTCGAGCTCGATGACATTCTTGGACTCCGGGGCTTCCAAGCCGACCTGCTCTGCCCAGTTCGCCCACGCGTAGGGTCGCGGCCTGTGCACGATGAGCGGCATCTCCCGCAGCACCGCACTGCCCAGGCGCGCCACTGCGACAGTATGTTCCGGGGCGCAGACGGCAGTCAGCGATAGCGTGAACAGGCGCGACGCCTGCACTCCCTGCGGCTCCGTGTCCGCGAGGAGGATCGAGACGTCGGCCGTTGGAGGATGGAGCGAAGGCCGCGGATCGCGGGTATCGATCTGAATGTCGATCTCGCGATGCTCGGCGCAGAAGCCCGTCAGTCGCGGAATGAACAGCTCGCTTGCGAAGAACGGCGGCAACAGGATGCGCAGAGTCCGCCTGCCGCTGCGGCGCGCGACCTGCGCGAGAGTGCGATCGAGCGCGGCCAGCAGTGGCTCTGTCGCTTCGAGCAGCGTGGCGCCCGCCGCGGTGAGCTCGAGAGAGCGCTGCTTGCGCACGAACAGCCGCACGCCGAGCGACTCCTCCAGCTCCTTCATCTGGTGGCTCACCGCCGACGGAGTGAGGAACAACTCGTCGGCGGCGAGCTTGAAGCTGCGGTGGCGGGCGGCGACACAGAACACCCGCAGGTTTCTGGTCGGCGGGGGGCGGGATAGGCGCATCATGCGGTCGGCGGTCCGGGTGTCAGGTACGCGCGAGGTTTTGCAAGAACCATGCCCGGTGCCGCACGCGCGGGATTCGGGCAGTCCGTCATGTTTGACGGCCGGTGGGGCGGCGGCGCTGCATCATGATGGGCGCTGGATGGTAGCGCTCGCACCGGCGCGGCGCACCCGTCAGCCGAGTGTCATGTAGCTACGACGTCGGAAAGGCGCGCTCAGGCCAGGGAGCGGTCCAGCTAGCGCGAGAGACTTGCAGCATCCACCGCGCCGGACTGGCGGGCGAGCTCGCCCCCCGCGCGATTCAAGCGGCGAGGACTTGGCTTCCGCGCCGGCGCCCCCATGTGGCGGCTGATGGAATACCGGGATTACTACAAGATTCTGGGCGTCACCCGCACGGCGACGGCCGAGGAAATCAAGAAGTCCTACCGCCGGCTGGCGCGCAAATACCATCCTGACGTCAGCAAGGAGAAAGACGCCGAGCAGAAGTTCAAGGAAGTGCAGGAAGCCTACGAGGTGCTCAAGGACCCGGAGAAGCGCGCTGCCTACGACCAGCTTGGCAGCGATTGGAAGTCCGGCCAGCAGTTTCGGCCCCCGCCGGACTGGGCGAGCGGCTTCGAGTTCAGCGGCGGCGCTCGCCCGCGCGGCGCCGGCGGCGCGCACGTATTCGAGGAGGAAGGCTTCAGCGACTTCTTCTCGCAGCTCTTCGGCGGCGCGAGTCCCTTTGGCGCCCCCGGCCGGCGGCAGCAGCAGCCGGGCCGCGATCATCATGCCCGCATCGACGTCGACCTCGAGGAGGCCTTCGGCGGCGGCACGCGTACGCTCGATCTGAAGCGGCCGGAGCTCAAGGCGGATGGCGCGCTGGAGCTGCGTTCGCACACGGTGCGCGTCGCCATTCCCGCGGGAGTGACGGATGGACAGCTCATCCGGCTCGCCGGCCAGGGCGAGCCGGCGCCAGGCGGCGGCCGCGCCGGCGACCTTTACCTCGAGGTGCACATTCGCCCGCATCGGTTGTATCAGGTGGAGGGACGCGACGTCACCCTGACACTGCCGGTAGCCCCATGGGAGGCGGCGCTCGGGGCGACGGTCACGGTGCCGACGCTGGGCGGTCCAGTCGACATGCAGGTTCCGCCCGGCGCGCAATCCGGACAGAAGCTGCGGCTGCGGAGCCGCGGCCTGCCCGGTCAGCCGCCGGGTGACGCCTACGTGCAGCTGAAAGTCGTTCTACCGCCGGCAAACTCCCCCGAGGCGCGCACGTTGTACGAGGAGATGCGTGCGCAGCTCGCCGGATTCGATCCGCGCGCCGATCTCGGCAGGTGACGGTGTGAGCGATCTCGTGGAAGTGCGTGAAGTCCGCCTCGTAGGCGAATCCGATTGGATCGCCGCGGCCGAGTTCTGCCGGCTGTGCCGCCTCGATCTGGACGCGGTGATCGAGCTCGCCGATCTCGGCCTGGTCTCGCCCCGCGGCTACTCTCCGCAGGAGTGGCAGCTTCCGGCGGCGGCGCTGCCGCGGCTGGCGATGGCGGGCCGGCTCATGCGCGACCTCGGAATCAACGTCAGCGGCGCGGCTCTGGCGGTGGAGTTGTTGGAAGCGCAGCGCACTCTCGAGCGGCAGGTCCGCCACCTCGAGCGGCTGGTGCACGGCTAGCCAACGTCATTGGCCGAAGCTGTGGCCGCCCTGGCCCAGATACGCCTCTTCCTCGGCTGTGTTGGGACGGCCCAGTACCCGATTGCGATGGGGAAAGCGCCCGAAACGCGCCACGATGGAGCGATGCAGCTCCGCGGACTCGAGCGCGCTCGCGAAGATCGCCGCCTTGAGCTCCTCCGGCGCCTCGTTGAGCAATCTGCGGTAGGCTGCCACCGACTCTTCCTGCGCATCGCTCAGCTCCGCGTGCTGCAGCGGCATGTAGAAGAAGATCCTCTCCACCGGAGTCAGCGCCGCATCCGCCGCCGATTGCATTCCCGAAAGCGTCAGCGCCAGCGCTTCCCGGTCCGTGGCGAAGGCGCGCTGCGTGCCGCGGTAGACGTGGCGCGTGAATTGATCCAACAGCAGGATGAGCGACAGGCGGCGCCGCGGGCTGTCGGCCCAGGCGGCGAGGCCGCCGGCGGCCGCGCGCTCGACCAGCGCGCCGAAACGCGAGCGCACCAGCTCATCGGCCTGCTGCTCGTCGGCGCCGCTCCCGAACCACAACGCGAGCCGCTCGGTCACGCCCTCGGACTTCAGCGGCAACCTGCCGAACCAGAACCGGCGCACTTCGAGGGCCTCGTCCATCACACGATTATATTCCTGTTGGAAAGCGGTCGAATTGCGACCTGGGGTATTGCATTGCGCGGCACACTGCCGCAACATCCGCGCCGCGCAGCGGGGTGTGGTGCCGCCCGCTGCGTCCAGCGATGGCCGTCCGGACCCTTTAGGAGGTGTGACGAGCTAAATGAAGACGAGACATGCGTCGACTGATAGCGACCCTGGGCCCTCTCTTCGCAGCGTCAATTCGTATCTCGAGAAGAATTTTCCCGACTTCTTCGCCGAAGCGCGCTTCCAGGTCGGGGATGACGACTATTTCCTGTACGCACGCTTCGGCCAGTACCTGGCCCGCTCCATCGAGCAGAACCGGTCCTCCCGGGACAAGATCAACCGCGGCTTCACCGTGCTCAACAAGATGGCGCGCGCCTCGGCCCGCCATCCGCGCATCCGGCAGATGCTGGTCTCCGGGCCGCTCGAATACATCGTCGACGCGCCGAAGGCACGGGCGCTGGCCTTGAAGCGGCTGTCCCCGGTGGCGCAGGGCTATCTGGAAAGTCTCTGCGAGTGAGTCCACGTCAACAGCAAGTCACTAAGGTGAATCCTGTGCAATGGCCGCGTTGCTCGGCCCATCCTGGGCCTCGGCCCTTCGGGCCCAGCGCTTCGCGCTGTCCAAAATCGCTCCCGGCGATTTTGTCGCGCAAATCGCCGGGAGCGATTTGCGCCAATAAAAAAAGGCCCGCCAAGGAAAACTCGGCGGGCCGATTTTTTGGTTGAGCCTGTCCCGGTAGATCGCTGTCAGCTTGCGTCACGGACATCTATTTCATTCGGCTGAAACGCTGGAGCCTGCGCCCCGGCCCAATCTCGAGGCCCGCGTGTCAATCCACGCGTTGGATCGTTCCGACAACCGCTGCAAAAGTTGCGGCTGCCATCACCCGTGCCCGCGTCGACTCCGGATTTCTGCTTCGTTAGCCTCCGCTGATATTGGCGCGTGCGCATCACCCGCTGCTCTCTCGCGGGAAATCATACCGATTCCAGCTTGACTTTATCGTTGTAATTGGGCAACAACGGGGTGTCCACGAGCGGTAGCCGCACGCCGAAACGCGCGCCGTCGCCACCCGGCAGATCGGCTGCCGCGACCCCGCCGCGGTGGTATTCCGTGATCAACCGCACGATGTAGAGGCCGAGTCCGAAATGCGGCCGGCTGTCGCTGCCGCTGCGTGATTGCCAGAGCGACTCGAACAGCCGCCCGCGCGCTTCGGGTGCGAGCGGCGGCCCCGGGTTGTCGACTTCGAGCACGGCGACCGCTGGTTCGCGGCGCAGACGCACGGTGATCGTGGCGCCGGCCGGACTGAAGTCGACGGCATTCTCGATGAGCTTGTCGAGAAGCTGCACGATCAGGTCGGGCGCGCCGTCGATCTCGATCGGTTCCGATGCCAGCTCGGCCGCGAAACGCCGTTCCGGAAACGCGACGCGGTACGCACTTACCGCGGAGGCGATCACTGGCGCCAGGTCGAACCGCGAGCGCTCGGCGTTGCCGATGGCCTCCTCCACGCGCGTGGCGGCTCCCATTGCCAGCAGAATGGCACTCAGACGCTCGCTGCCCTGGCTCGCCCGCTCGAGGTACTGCCGCGCTGCCGCTGACACTTCCTCCGACTCGAGGTTCTCGAGGGAGGAGCGCACGATCGTCAGCGGAGTGCGGATCTCGTGAGCCAGCTTGCCGGCGAGCGAGCGCAGATAACCCGTGTACTCGTTGAGGCGTCCCAGCAGGCGGGAGAAGCTGCGCGCCACGTCACCCAGCTCATCCGGCGCCGACGTTTCCGGGAACTGCGTCACGAGCCCCTCCCGGGTCAATGCGGACTCGCTCGCCCGGCGCAGGCGCGACAGCCGCACCGCCAGATGGGCCGCGAATACGAATGTGACAATAACCGCGATCGCGCTCGTGACCAGTGTCAGGTCCAGCATGCGTGTAAGTGCGCGATCCCGCAGTCCTTCCCAGCGGTTCGCGGCCTGCTTCACCTCCAGCTCGCCGATCACGGCGTGGTGGCCGGAGTCGTAGATCGGAGCCGCGGACGCAATGAACTGTGGCTCGCCCCGTCGATCCACGAACCGCCGGTAGACCTGAGTCAGGATGCCAGGCTCGGGCGCCAGCGCGCCCGGCACCGCCAGCTCGTCCGACTGCGCCAGGACGGAGCCGCCTCGCGTGGTCACCGACAGCCTCATCCCCGGCTGCATGAACTGTGCGAGATACGGGGTCAGCGACGAGGAGGCGACGGTCAGCTGTCCCAGCGTGTGCAGGTCATTGCTGCGCAGTGTTCCGTAGCTCAGCGGGTCGGCGCCACGCTGGTCGCGATCGTCGAGCAATACCCCGAAATGCCCGCCCACCATGGACAGCGGCATGGCGACCTCCACGTCATACCCGCCGGTGCCCGGCTGCAGCGCTCCCACGATGCGCGGATCCTCCACGGCGGTCTCCTCGCCATACTCTCCGGCCTCGATGCGCCGCGCGATGATGGGCCCCGGCCCGGTCAGGGCCAGAAACACCTGCTGCTGCGCGCCCTGCGGATCCTCGTAGCCGATCCACACGCGGTCGCCCAGCGCAGAGGAGTCGAGTGGACTGGCGCCGGGTGTGTCGAACACGAGATGCGGATCCCGCACCTGGAGCAGCACGTAAAGCATCCTGTCGTAGACGCCCGTCAGAACGCCGAATCGATGTGGGCCCGTGCCGTAGTACCGCCACGCTCTCGGGTCACGAGGCCAATCGTCCGGATAGCCATCGATGTACGGCGGCGCTGTCAGAACGAGCGGAGTGAGATCGTACGGACCTGTGTCGGCGGGCGCCGGCTCCCCCGGGTTGCGGTAGAGCAGGTCCATCCGTCCCTGCAGCGAGGAGGCGATCGTCTCCGATACCGCCTGCAGGGCGTGCTGCTCGCTCTCCCGCAGCGCCGCTTCCATCTCCCGCGCATAGCGAATGCCGTCCCAGGGCAGGACGAGCGTTGCAAGTCCGAGCAGCAGTAGCTTCAGTCGCAGCGACATCGCCGCCTCACTCGACCCAGCGGTAACCCATCCCGTAGACGGTCTGCAAGCCATCGAATGCCGGATCGAGGCTTTGGAACTTGCGCCGAATCCGCTTCACGTGCGACGTGATCGTGTTGTCGTCGAGCACGACGTTGGCCGCGTCCATCAGCTGCTGGCGGTTCTTTACGTGGCCCGGATGACGGGCCAGCGCATGCACGATCCAGAACTCCGTGAGCGAGAGGAGCACCACCTTGCCATCCCATTCCGCGCGCATGCGCTCGACATCCAACGCGAGCGGACCACGGCGGAGTCTCTGCTCCTGCTCATCGGGCGGCTTGCGCAGCGCATCGACCCGGCGGAAGAGGGCATTCACCCGCGCGATGAGGTGCGCGAGGCTCAGATCCTTGGTCAGGAAGTCGTCCGCCCCGAGGCGCAGTCCCGATACCGCGTCGAGCTCCGAGTCGCGCGCGGTGAGAAAGATGATCGGCAGCTCCGCCGACAAGGCCCGCAGCTGCCGGCAGAGCTCGAAGCCGCCTTCCGGCTCGTCCTCGAGTGAGATGTCGATCACGGCGAGATCCGGCAGGCGGGCGGCAAACGCCGCCATCGCCTGCGAGCGATTGCCGTAGGTGCGCACGACGTAGCCCTCGCGCGTGAACGCCGCGGCATAGTTGTCGCGGATGGCCGGCTCGTCTTCCACGATCGCAATGAGGCGCTTCATGGCGGGGATTATAGGGGGCCTAATCATTTCCGGCCGTGGCCGGGGTCCGGGTCCGCTGGTATTGTGCCGCCGCTTATGAAAATACCCGAGATCCTCATCGTCGAGACCGTCCACCAGCCGGGAAGCCTCGCCAAGGTCCTGCAGGTGATCGCCGAAGCCGGCCTCACCATCGAGCACCTGACCGCGCTGCGCCGCGACCAGGGCTGCACCCTCTGGGAGATCACGCTGGAGATGGACGAGGAGACGGATCGGAGCCTCTACGAGCGCATCGACCGGCTGCCTACCGCCCGCTTCATGGGCAAGTCGGACCGTGTCTTCAACCGCCACCGCGGCGGCAAGATCCGCACCGTGGCAAGTCTGCCGATCAACACGCTGCAGGTGCTTCGGGACATCTACACGCCTGGCGTTGCCAGAGTGTGTCTCGCGATCCAGAAGGATCCACAGGCCGCGCGCGAGTTCACCAGCATCGATCGCACCGTGGCCGTCGTGACGAACGGCACGGCGGTGCTCGGGCTCGGCAACATCGGCCCGCTCGCGGGGCTGCCGGTCATGGAGGGCAAGGCCGCGCTGTTCGCGGACCTCGTCGGCCTGTCGGCGGTGCCGATCCTGCTCGAGGAGCGGCGGCCCGACCAAGTGGCCGACATCGTCGCCCGCATTCACCTTTCCTTCGGCGCCATTCAGCTCGAGGACTTCGCCGCGCCGGAGTGCTTCGAGATCGAGCGGTTGCTGCGCGAGCGGTTGCACAAGCCGGTGCTGCACGATGACCAGCACGGCACCGCGGTGGTGGCGCTGGCGGCGCTGACCAACGCAGCGCGCCGCGCAGGCAAGAGCTGGGAGGAGAGCGTGATCGGGCAGATCGGGCTCGGCGCCGCCGGGCTCGGCATCGTGCGGTTGCTGCGCGCAGGCGGCGCGAAGCGCGTGCTCGGGGCGGACCGCAACCCGGATGCCGTCGCGCGGCTGGTGGCGCTCGGTGGCGAGGGCGCGACTGTGGAATCCATCATGCAGCGCGCCGACATCGTAATCGCGACCACAGGCGTCAAAGGGCTGATCAATCCCGAGTGGGTACGGCCGGGTCAGGTGATCCTGGCGCTATCCAATCCCGACCCGGAGATCGAGCCGCTCGTGGCGCGAGAGCGCGGCGCGGCCTTCGCGGCGGACGGCAAGGGGATCAACAACGTGCTGGCCTTCCCGGGACTCTTCAAGGGCGCGCTGGCCGCGCGCGCCCCTTGCTTCACGGATGCGATGCTGATGGCCGCCGCCCGCACGATTGCCGAGCAGGCGGGCGATGATGCCCTGGTGCCGAACCCGCTCGACAAATCCATGCACCAGCGGGTTGCGGCCGCGGTGCAGCAGGCCGCCGCGGCAGGTTAGGCTGGCTGCGGCGGCAGGCTTACGCCGCGACGGACTCCGGCCCCATGAAGCCCTTGAGCTTGCCGAGGGCGTTCGACTCGATCTGACGGATCCGCTCCGCGGACACGCCGTACTTGTCGGCCAGCTCGTGCAGGGTCGCCTTGTCCTCGCTCATCCAGCGGCTGTGGACGATGTCGCGGCTGCGGTCATCCAGCTGCTCGAGCGCATCGCGCAGACGCGCGGATGAGTCGTCTTCCCATTCCGCGCTCTCCACACGCTCCGCCGGATCCGCGTTCGGCGCCGGCAGGTAGGCCGCCGGACTGTAGATCTCCTCTTCGTCCGCCTCGGGGGTCGGATCGAACGACATGTCGCGCGCGGCCAGACGTTTCTCCATCTCCGTCACTTCAGTCGGCGTGACGCCGAGATCGCGAGCAACCGCCGCCGTCTCCTCGGCGGAGAGCCATGTCAGGTTCTTCTTGAGCCGGCGCAGGTTGAAGAAGAGCTTGCGCTGCGCCTTGGTGGTGGCGATCTTGACCAGCCGCCAGTTGCGCAGCACGTATTCGTGGATCTCGGCGCGGATCCAGTGCACGGCGAAGGACACCAGGCGCACGTTGAGCGCCGGGTCGAAGCGCTTCACGGCCTTCATCAGGCCGACGTTGCCTTCCTGGATCAGGTCCCCGACCGGCAGGCCGTAACCGCTGTAGCCACGCGCGATGTGCACCACGAAGCGCAGGTGTGACAGCACCAGCTTGCGGGCGGCGTCGAGGTCGTCGTGGAAGCGGAAGCGTTCCGCGAGGTCGCGCTCATCCTCCCGGGTCAGCACCGGGATGCGACTCACGCGATCGAGGTACGCGTCCAGGCTCCCGAGCGGACCGGCGAGCGCCAGATCACCAGGGCGGGCGATCAATGCGGTATTTACGGTCATGCAGTCTCCAGAAGTCTTTTGGCCAGGCATTTTAGCAGTCACGCCATTGGAGTGCTAAGAGCGCCGGAAAGTTCCCTGGCCCGCTACCTGGGCCGTAGCCTTTTCCCCTTGTGGCACAGAAGCTTGCGCCTGTGCGGCCGCGGCGGGCATCCCCCTTCCGAGGGGGCTTTCACCCCATCTGGAGGACCACCTCGCCCGGGGCGTGGCGGTGCTCTGGCTGTACCTGGGCCTCGGCAGCCCCATTTCCCTGGAATGCGCGACCCGGTACAGTTGCAGGTGGAGCCCTTGCTAATGAAACCAGAGACCACCGAGACGATCGAGCAGGCCACGGCGGCGATCGGGACGCCCGCACGCTACGACGGTCCCAGTATTTTCTTGCATTGGATCACCGCTGCTCTCGTGGTGATCCTGTGGACGCTGGGCCAGACGATCGACTTCTTTCCGAAGGGCGCACCGAAAATCGACGCCCGCTCGACCCATTTCCTCCTTGGAGTGACGCTCGGCATTGTCCTGCTCATCCGCGTGTGGTGGCGTGCTACCTCCGGCCGGAGTCTGCCTCTTGCCGACGCGGGTTGGGTCGGGGTCGCGGCCAAGGCCATGCACTACGGTCTCTACGCGCTGGTCGGCGCCACCGTGGTGCTCGGCATCCTCAACGCGTGGCAGCGCGGCGATATCGTCTTCAACCTCTTCACCATACCGAAGCTGGTCCCCGGCGATCTCGCGCTCAAGCGAACTCTCGAGGACCTGCACGGCGACTTCGCGGACGTGGTACTGATCGTGGCGGGCCTGCACGCCGCCGCGGCCTTGGTGCATCACTACCTGCTGCGCGACACAGTGCTCCGCAGGATGCTGCCGTAAGCGACGACCATGCCCGAGTTGCCGGAGGTCGAGACGACGCGGCGCGGGCTGGAGCCGCACGTCACCGGCCGGCGGATCGTGGCGCTGACGGTGCGCGAACCGCGGCTGCGCTGGCGCGTGCCGGATGATCTGCCGGCCAAGCTGGCCGGCCAGCGGATCACCGGTGCTGCGCGCCGGGCAAAGTACCTGCTGATCGTCCTGGAGTCGGGCACCCTCATCGTGCACCTCGGCATGTCCGGGTCGCTGCGGGTCCTGCCTGCCGATACGCCACTGCTTGCGCACGATCACTACGACCTGCTGCTTGACTCGGGCAGGATTCTGCGATTCAACGACCCGCGCCGCTTCGGCAGTCTGCACTACACGAGCGGCGATCCGAGCCAGCATCCGCTGCTCGCGCGCCTCGCGCCGGAGCCCTTCGACGCGGCGTTCGACTCCGACTACCTGTGGCGGATCACACGCCGGCGGCAGGCGTCGATCAAGCAGGTGCTGATGAACAGCCGGCTGGTCGTGGGGGTCGGGAACATCTACGCGAGCGAAACGCTCTTTCGGGCGCGCATCAGACCACGGCGCCGGGCGCAGAGCCTGACGCGGGACGAAGCGGCGCGGCTGGTAAAGCAGGTGCGGGCGGTGCTCTCCCATGCCATCAAGGTCGGCGGCACCACGTTGCGGGATTACGTGGGGGCGGATGGAGAGCCGGGATACTTCAGGCAGAAGCTGTACGTCTACGAGCGCAAGGAGTGCAGGGTGTGCGGCTCGGCGATCCGGCAACTGACCCAACAGGGAAGGTCCAGCTACTACTGTCCGATCTGTCAGAGATAGGCGCTCGAGCGCCTATTTCGGCTTGCGATGCTTCTTCAGCTCCGCTTCCACTATCGGGTGGACGAACTCGCGCACATCACCGCCCAGCACCGCGATCTCCCGTACCAGCGACGATGAGATGAAGGTGAACTGCTCCTGCGGCGTCAGGAAAACCGTCTCGATGTCGCGGTCGAGGTGGCGGTTCATGTTGGCGAGCTGGAATTCGAACTCGAAGTCGGAGATGGCGCGCAGGCCGCGGATGATCACGGTGGCGCGGTGCCGTCTCGCGAATTCGACGGTCAGCTCGGAGTAGCCCAACACCTCGACGTTCGGCACGTCATTGAGGACGCGCCGCGCCAGGTCGATGCGCGCGTCGAGCGGGAACATGGGCGCCTTGTTTGGATTGGACGCGATGGCCACGATCACGCGGTCGAAGACGCCTGCCGCGCGGCGTACCAGGTCGTGGTGACCGTTGGTAATCGGGTCGAAGGTGCCCGGATAGAGTGCGTTGCGGCTCATTCGCTGCTGGTCCCCCTCGCGGCTCGCGAGTAGAGATGATACCCGACCTCGCCGGCCCGCTTTGTCTTGAGAGGCGTCCAGCCGGCCGGTACGCCCTGCACCGTGGCGGCGTGTGCCTTCGCAGCGCCCGCGTGCGTTCCCGCACTCGCATCGGCCGCGCATTCGACGTAAATGAGCGCGCCGTCGCTGAGCCAGGCGCCTTGCTCCAGGCGCGCCGCAGCCTCATCGAGCAGCGTCGAGGCGAAAGGCGGATCGAGGAACACGATGTCGAAGGGAGCCGCGGGTGTCCGCTGGAGAAACCTGCGGGCATCGGCATGCTCGACGCTCGCCGCATGAGCGCCCCATTCCGCCAGCCGTGCGGCGATCTCGCGGCCGGCGGCGAGATCACACTCCACGAAGGTCACGTGCGCGGCGCCTCGGGACAGCGCCTCGAGGCCGAGTACGCCGCTGCCGGCGAAGAGGTCGAGGCAGCGCGCGCCCGGCACGCGGGCTGCGAGCCAGTTGAAGAGCGTCTCACGAACGCGATCCGGCGTCGGGCGGATCTCCGGCGAGGGCGGAAAGCGCAGGCGCCGCCCGCGCCACGCGCCGCCAATGATCCGCAGCGTCCGGGCGGAGGCGCCGCGGCGGGCTGAGGGTGGCGGATGGCTCACGGGACTGCTCTCACGCCCCGCTACGATACACTACCGGAAGACATACCCATGTTCGGACTCAAACCCAAAAACACTGCCGCGGAGGCCGAGGAGCGCCAGGGCTTCCTCAAGCGGCTGCGCGGCCGGCTGAACCGCGGCAACTCCTGGCTGACGTACGATCTGGCCAACCTCTTCAAAGGCCGGCAGATCGATGCCGAGATACTGGAGGAGCTGGAGACGCGGCTACTCACTGCCGATGTCGGCGTCGAGGCCACCGAGGACATCCTTGACAGTCTTCGCAAGCGTGTGGCGCGCAAGGAGCTAAGTGACGTCGAGGCGCTGATCAATGCGCTGCGTGATGCCATCGTGGCCATCCTCGAGCCCTGCGCCAGGCCCCTCGAGATCGACGAGAGCCGCAAGCCCTTCGTGATCCTGGTCGTGGGTGTCAACGGCTCCGGGAAAACCACCACCATCGGCAAGCTGGCCCGCCGATTCACCGACGAGGGGCGCAGCGTCGCGCTCGCCGCGGGCGATACTTTCCGCGCGGCCGCGATCGAGCAGCTGCAGATCTGGGCGGAACGTTCCGATGCCGCGTTCATCGCGCAGCGCGCGGGCGCCGATCCCGGCGCGGTGGTCTTCGATGCGCTGCAGTCGGCGCGCTCGCGCGGCTCGCACGTGCTGTTGGCCGACACCGCGGGGCGTCTGCACAGCCAGTCGCATCTGATGGAGGAGCTGAAGAAGGTGAAACGCGTGGTGCAGCGCGTCGACCCCTCCGCCCCGCACGAAGTGCTGCTGGTCCTCGACGCCAACCAGGGTCAGAATGCGCTCTCGCAGGCCATCCAGTTCCACGAGGCGATCGGCGTGACCGGTATTGCGCTCACCAAGCTCGACGGCACCGCCAAGGGCGGCATCGTGATCGCCATCGCGCGCCGCCTCGGGCTGCCGATCCGCTTCATCGGCATCGGCGAGCAGCCGCAGGATTTCGGCGAGTTCGACGCCCGCGCATTCGCCACCGCGCTGGTCGAGGGGCCGCGCGAGCCCGCGACGCGATGATCCTCTTCGAGCGCGTCAGCAAGCGCTATCCCAACGGGCGGGAAGCCCTGACGAATGTCAGCTTCAGGATCGACAGCGGCGAGATGGTGTTTCTCACGGGCCGTTCCGGCGCCGGCAAGAGCACGGTTCTGAAGCTTGTCGCCCTCCTGGAGCGGCCGACGCGCGGCACGGTGACGGTCAACGGCAAGAGCACGGGCGCGTTGAAGGCGCGCCACATTCCGGCCTTCCGCCGCCAGATCGGCGTCGTCTTCCAGGACCACAAGCTGCTCGCCGACCGGCCGGTCTTCGACAACGTGGCCCTGCCGCTCGTCGTCGCGGGTGCGCCGCTCAACGAGGTCGACAAGCGTGTGCGCGCCGCGCTCGATCAGGTGGGCCTCCTCGGCAAGGAGCGGATGCTCCCCGCGGAGCTCTCCGTCGGCGAGCAGCAGCGGGTCGGCATCGCGCGCGCGGTGGTCAGCAAGCCGCCGCTCATCATCGCCGACGAGCCCACCGGTAACCTCGATCCCGACCTCTCGCTCGAGGTGATGCAACTGCTGCGGCGCTTCAGCGATGTCGGAGTCACCGTGCTCGTCGCGACCCACGACCAGCACATCGTGCGCGATCTCGCCAAGCGTGAGATCGTGCTCGCCAGTGGCGAGATTCGCGGTGACGGCGCCGATGCGCTGCCGCACCTGGTGGCGAACAAGTGAGGCTCGAGGTCTACGGCACCCGCCACGCCCAGGCCCTGCTCGGCTCCCTGGGGCGGCTGCAGCGCAATCCGCTCGCCACCGTCCTCACGCTGCTGGTCATCGGGCTCGCGCTCGCGCTGCCTGCGGCTCTCGGGCTCTTCATCACCAACGCTCAGTCGGCCACGGGCGGCTTCGGCCACGCGGTGGACATGTCCGTGTACCTGAAGTCCGATGTGCCGCTCGCCAAGGCGCAGCAGCTGGCGGATGCCACGCGGCAGCGTCCGGACGTCGCGCAGGTGACCGTGATTCCGGCGGACGAGGGACTGGCTGATTTTCGCAAGTACTCGGGCTTCGGGGCCGCGCTCGATGCGCTCAAATCCAACCCGTTGCCCAACGTGCTGCACGTCGTGCCAAGACCCGACGCCACCGGCGCGGCGGAGCTCGAATCGCTGCGCCGTTATTTCGCCGCGTGGCCGGAGGTGGATGTGGTGCAGCTCGATACCGAGTGGGTGCTGCGCTTCAATGCCATTCTCGCGGTGTTGCGGCGGCTCGTGCTCATTGCCGCGGCGCTGCTCGGCGCTGGGGTGCTCGCCGTGGTCGGTAACACCATTCGCCTGGAGATCCTCAATCGCCGCGCGGAGATCGAGGTGACCAAGCTGGTCGGCGGCTCCAACGCCTTCGTGCGCCGGCCGTTTCTCTACACGGGCCTGCTGTACGGGGTCGGCGGAGCGGCGCTCGGCTGGGTGATTCTCGAGGCCGCGGTGCTGGTGCTCGATCAACCCGTGGCGACTCTCGCGCAGCTGTATGGCAGCAACTACGCGCTGGCGGGTCCCTCGGGACCGGTGCTGGGCGCGCTGTTCGGCGGCGGGGTGGTGCTCGGCTGGCTCGGGGCGTGGATTTCCGCCCAACGGCATCTGCGCAGCATCGAGCCGCGCGCCTGAGACCTACTTGATCTTGGATTCTTTGTAGGCGACGTGCTTGCGCGCCACGGGATCGAATTTGCGCACCTCGAGCTTGTCGGGGTGCAGGCGCTTGTTCTTCGTCGTCACGTAGAAGTGGCCGGTGCCGGCCGAGGAGAGCAGCTTGATCTTCTCGCGCATGGAAGCTCCTTCAGATCTTCAAGCCCTGGGCACGAAGCTCGGCAACGACTTTGTCGATGCCCTTCTTCTCGATCGTGCGCATGCCATTGGTCGACACGCGCAGCGAGACCCAGCGCTTCTCGGTCTCCAGCCAGAACCGCTGGGTATGCAGGTTCGGCAGGAAGCGGCGGCGCTTCTTGTTGTTCGCGTGAGAGACGCGGTTTCCGACGGCCGGGCGCTTGCCCGTGATCTCGCAGACGCGCGACATATGAGTCGACCTTGAAATTCAGCTACTTGGATGCGAGATGGCTACGACCACCCCGCGGGAGCCGAGCTTTATACCAGCCCCGGGGGCTTCGGACAAGCCGTCAGGCGGCCAGGTAGTGTCTCAGTTTGAATTCCTCCAATAAAAAAGGCCGCGACTGGGCGCGGCCTTTGGGGATCGGTTGTAATTGGACTCAGTGAGCGCCAGCGTTCGTATGGTGGCGGTGCGAGCCATTCCCATGTTCGTCTTGTCGGATGAAATCCGCGAGCACATGGAACGGCGCAGCCAGTAGCGCGCCCCACAGCTTTAGGACGTCGCTAAAGCCTTGAGTGACAAGCTCTACTGTGATCTTCCACATTTCAGTCGTTCTCCAAGGTATCGCGCACGAACTTGACCAGACTCGCCGCAAGAATAATGCCGGTCACGGCACAATCAATATAGAACAGCCAGACCTCAAAGAGCGTGACTAGCTTATATACCTGTGTGGGGAATTTGTGAACGGAATCAAGGTAGCCTAAGGCCACCGAAACCAGCCACCCTATGGTAAATACGCATACGAATACTATTGCGCTAGCGGCAACGTGGGCGATTAGCAGCCCAAAAGACCATAGATGCGTTCGCTTTGGTCGCGCCCATGCACCCCCCATTTATCCTCCCCTCCTTTTGCCACAGTCTAAGCCTTGGCCGCTATAAGGGATAGTGCTAAGCGGCTCGTTTCTTGTACGGGCCGCGCGGGCCGGGAGCCGAAGTCCCTGCATCGATCAGCGCCACGACGTCCTCCATGCTCATCAGCTTGTCCGTGATCCCTGCCGCCATCGCCGGGGTGACGCGCAGGCTCTTGTGGATGCGCGCGAAATTGTAGTGGACGAAGTACAGCGCCAGCGCATGGCAGTGGTTCTCCAGCTTCTTCGAGAACGCATTCGTGAGCCGGGTGAACCGGCGCATGCTCATCCGCATCGTGAGGTTCTGGCGCTCGACGTGCGACGTCGAGATGTGATCGAGGTCGGGATCGCCAGTCACGACATCCTTGCGGGCGCCCAAGCAGATTGAAGGGCTGTACTTGCGCTCCGGGCCGGTCGGACCTTCGCCATAGAGCTTCACCAGCATCGCGTAATCGACATCCGAGCCGAAGGCCGCTTCTACGGCTTCCAGGTAGGCTTTATGGCCGTCCGTGGTGAGCTGGATGCGGCTGACGATCCGCGCCTTGAGGTCCGCTATGAAGTCCGTCGCGTAGCCCGCATCCCGACCACCGACCAGCCACGAAATGATGAGCTTCGAATCGCTGTCGATTCCCGTCCAGGTCCACACGTCGCCAGCGCCATCGGGAGCCGCTGCAGCGGTCGGGACGTTGCGGGCCTTGGCATAGCAGAAGGACCAAATCTCATCGCACTGGACCTTGGAAGCCTTCACGCCGCGCACGGTGCGGTCGTGGAAGGCCGCGCAGGCTTCCCCGGCATCCCGCAGGAGCTTGTCCACCGTATTGATCGAGACGCCAGCCACGCGGGAGATCGAGCGCATCGAGGACCCCTCAACCAGCATTGAGAGGATTTGGACGCGCTTTTCGACGGACAGCTTGTTCATGCCCAAAGTATATGAACTTCTATGCTTAGCGTCAAGTATTTAATTCATTTCAATATCCTGTCTCTTGCCTATCTGTGCGATGCCACCAATAATGGGGGTTAACCCGTTAACTGCGTCATACGTCAATTGTGTAGAATAAAAATGGTGCCGATGGTCGGGATCGAACCGACATGCCCGCCAAGGCGGCGGTTTTAAAGTCCGCTGCGTCTACCGATTTCGCCACATCGGCACAAAATGGAGGCTAGGGTCAGGATCGAACTGACGCCGCGCGCTGAGGCTGTCACCATTAGAGCGCGGACCTTCCCGTGCAAGGGGAGTGCGTTAACCACTCCGCCACCTAGCCACCAAACCGTAGAAGCCCGCTTCGGCGGGCTTCATTTTTACGTCTGTTCTGATTCGTAGATGCTGTACACCCCTTTTCGGCCCGGCACCGGAAAAAGTAGGTCTTTTGAAGCCATGCGATAGAGCCGCTGGTTGAGTTTCGTGCGGTCGAGAATCTCTTTGGAATTGCGGTAGATCGCGATCAGCAACTGGTCAAGGGACATGGCTCCGCCATGCTCCTGCAGGATGTTGAGAATCTGGAATTCTTCCCGGTCGCTCTCGGATATTGAGAGCTGGGCTATAAGTTCTGGCGGGAGCCCGTCGAGGTCCTTAGGCGTAACTTCCAGGTTTTCGAGAGCGGATTTGCGCTTGCTCAGCTCCGCCTGAAGGTCTGCATTCTGCTTCCTGAGGTCTTCCAGCTCCAATTGATCCTGGTGCGAACGCTGAAGGACATGGATGACCTCATCGTAGCGACGGGCAACGATGGGGAGGGTATGCTTGGACCGGTCATCCGCAGGATGATCCGTGATGATCTTATTTATGCGATCCCTTTGCCCGTTGACAAAGCGGATCAAGCTTTCTATATTAAGCATCGAATGCCCTTAGGGCGTTCCCAATGTACGCCAATGTAGTCGCCTGAACTGTTGCCAGAAGTGTTGTACTAGGAAACGCCCCGGCCCTTCGGCGGGGCGTTTCCACATCTGGGGTGAAAAGAATAATACTGACGGCCGCTTAAGCCGTCAAGGACCCGAAAAGTTTTTTTTGAGAAACTAAAAAGTGCTGCCAGTCAGAGACTTACAGCAGATTCGGCCGTAGTTCACCGATCTTTTTTCCATCTTTTCTTTGCGGCTGCACGCGCAATCTCCTTGCGACGACGCTGCGATAGCGTCTTAGCCCGGGCCGTACCACCCTTGCGCCCGAGCGCCACCGCCGCCCTGTCCTTGCCGTCGTCGGTCGTGCCCAAGTCCTCCTCAATCTCCCCCGTGGCGATCTTGGCGATCTGGACGGCCGCGCCGATGACGTCGGCCGGGCGCTTTTCCCCTTTGGGTCCTCTGGGCATGGCTCGTCTCCTATTCCGCGCCCACTACCGCCGTGACGCGTTCATGATTGCCGTAGTAGTAGACTGTATGGCCCCTTTCAGTTCGGCAGAAGCCTCAACACATCTTTGCCCAGAATGATTGACGCTAGCTTTCAGGCTTTCATTGGACTCAGAGATCAATCTGTAGAGCTCTTTTTGTGCGCGCCCTATCTGACGAAGGGCCTCTACGAGAGTGGCTCCCCTTATCACAAGGACGAGCGCGATAAAGGCGAGCAAGATGAGCACCAAGATCAATCCCAGGTGCACATCGTGAAGAAGAATATTAGCTTGGGCGTCAGACATGATGTCCTCCTGCGGGCTGTGAGCTAAGCGGATGCGCGGCGTTTCGTCGACACTACAACGTGCCTACCGCTAAGCATTCAGCCATAGGCGCCCAGAGTCAAGGGCGCTAGAATTCAAACTGAGGCACTACCGGCGGCCACTTATGGCGCGAGCGTTGCCGCCAAGGCCTCGATGAGGCCGGTCACTTCGTCCGCCGTGGTGTAGTGCACGAACGAGGCGCGCACCGCTCCCTGCCCCGAGTCGACGCCGAGCGCCTCGAGCAGCCGCACCGCATAGAAATTGCCGTACCCCGCCATGAAGCCGCGCTCCGCGAGCCGGCGACCGAGTTCGCCCGGCGCGAGCCTTTCGGGCACGAACGCGACCGTCGGTGCCCGCACCTCGGCATCCTCGGGTCCGAGCAGGCGAACGTCCGGACGGCCCCGTAGGAACTCGAGCAAGGGCGCGAGCAGTGGCTTCTCCGCCGAGCGCAGCAGCGCGCGCACCCTCTCCGGGCGCCCGGCGGCAGGTGCGCGCGGGTGGTGGTGCGCGTCGAGGGCGTCGAAGTAGTCGGCAATGCCGCGCGAGGCGGCGATCTGCGCGTGATCGGGGCCGGCGGGGACGAGCCGCTTGTGCGCTTCCTGGGCGTTGAAGTAATGACCCTCGTTGGCGAGGCGCTCGATCAGGCCCTGGCGTACGACCATCAGGCCCTGGTGCGGACCGTAGGTCTTGTAAAGGGAGAAGAGGTAGACGTCCGCGTTGAGCGCGGGAACATCGGGCAGCCCGTGAGGGGCCCAGGATACCCCGTCGACAACCGTGATCACGCCGGCGGCGCGCGCCCGCGCGCAGATGGAGGCGACCGGGTTCTCGTGCGCCACGATGTTGGAGGCATGCGGAAAAGCGAGCAGCCGCGTGCGCCGGCTCAGGAGTGCATCGAGATCGCGCGGATCCAGGGTGCCCGACTGCGCATGCACCCGCCATTCCTTGATCACCATGCCGGCGGCGGCGAGCCGGCGCCACGCGCCGCTGTTGGCCTCGTGATCCTGATTGGTGACGATGATCTCATCGCCCGGCGCCAGCAGCGGCCGCACGGCCTGTGCGAGCACGTACGTGTTCTGCGACGTCGAGGGGCCAAAATGCACCTCCTCGCTGCTCACCCCCAGGTATTCGGCCAGGCGGGTACGTGCGAGATCCATCCACTCGCCCGCCTCGTGCGAGGCGGAGAAGACGTAATAGGGCTGCACTTTGAGGCGGCGGTAGTACTCCCCGAGCCGCGCGATGACCTGGCCGCAGGCATAGGAGCCGCCGGCATTCTCGAAGAAAGCCTGGCCGGCGAGCGAGGACTCGGCGAAGGCAGGGAATTGCGCCCGGACGAAGGCGCAATCGAGGGTCGCGTTCATGGATCGCTACTTTACAAGAGCCCGTGCTCGGCGAACGAATAGCATCGGGTGTCCCCGACGATGATGTGATCGACGAGCCGTACGTCCATGAGGGCCAGGAGGTCCTTGAGCCGGCGAGTGATGAAGTCATCGGCCGGGCTGGGCTCGAGAGCGCCGGAGGGATGGTTGTGCGCGACGATGAGGGCCGTGGCGTTGTGCAGCAATGCCTGACGCAGCACCTCGCGGGGGTGCACTTGCGCGCAATCGACCGTGCCGCGAAAGAGCTCCTCGAAGGCGACCGGACGATGGCGGTTGTCCAGGTAGATGCAGCAGAAGATCTCGTAAGGCCGGTCGCGCAGCCGCGCCTGGAGGTAGCGGTAGGTCGCTTGCGGGGTCGATAGCGGCGAGGCGATCTGCATCTCCTCGTGCAGGTGCCGTTTGGCCAGCTCCACGGCCGCCTGCACGGCGGCGTAGCGGGCCTCCGCTATGCCTTTGCGACGCCAGCTGGCCAGGCGCGCGCTGAGCAGGGCGCGCAGGCAGCCGAAGTCCTTGAGCAGCGACCGCGCCATCTCGACCGCAGAGCAGCCGGGGATGCCGGACCCCAGGAGAAGGGCCAGTAGCTCGGCATCCGAGAGGGCGTGCGGCCCCCGCTGCAGCAGCTTCTCGCGCGGGCGCTCCGCTTCCGGCCATTCCCGGATGGTGAGAGCGCCCCCGCTCAAAATGGGGGACTCGTTCGCGGTGCTCGCTGCGCTGTGTTCCATGGTGGTTCCTCGATACCCGCCGACCCGATGGCCATGATGGGCGTCGGGGAGGCCGGCGGGCGAGGGGGTCTATGGCGGTGTTTTGCGGAGAAACGCCGCATTTACAGCGGGTTCGTTTGCGCCACTGGGGTGAGCCGCAAACCGGCGAACGCACGCCCGGGACCGGGCGGGCCGGGCGGCCTGCCGCCATGGACGGCCAGTGCATCGCGCCTGATAATCCCCACATGCAAGGCAAACGCATCCTGCTCGGCGTGACCGGGGGCATCGCGGCCTACAAGGCCGCGGATCTGGTGCGACGTCTGCGCGAGCGCGGCGCCGAGGTGCAGGTCGTCATGACGGCCGCGGCCCGCGAATTCGTCGGGCCGCTCACTTTCCAGGCACTTTCCGGCCGCCCCGTGCGCGCGGAGCTCTGGGATGCCGCGGCCGAGGCCGCCATGGGACACATCGAGCTCGCACGCTGGGCGGAGCTGGTCCTGGTGGCTCCGGCCAGCGCTGACTTTCTGGCACGCCTGGCGGGCGGGCACGCGAACGACCTGCTCGCCACGCTCTGCCTGGCGACGCAGGCGCCGATAGCGGTCGCGCCCGCCATGAATCGCATCATGTGGGCCAATGCCGCGACGGTGGCGAACGTTGCAACCCTGCGGCAGCGAGGTGTGCAGGTGCTCGGTCCCGCGGAGGGCGAGCAGGCCTGCGGCGAAGTCGGCGAAGGCCGGATGCTGGAGCCTCTCGAGATCGCCGACCGCATCGACATGCTGCTGCCGCGCAGCGGACCGCTCCAGGGCCGGCGGGTGCTGATCACCGCGGGTCCCACGCGCGAGCGTATCGACCCGGTGCGCTTCATCAGCAACCGCAGCTCCGGGAAAATGGGCTTCGCGGTCGCTCAGGCCGCGCGCGAAGCGGGGGCCGAAGTGGTCCTCGTCGCCGGCCCGGTCAACATAGCGACACCTTCCGGCGTGCGCCGGGTCGACGTCGAGAACGCCGAAAGCATGCTGACGGCCGTGTTGCGGGAAGTGCCGGGGGCCGACATCTTCGTCTCGACGGCGGCGGTCGCCGATTACCGGCCCGCGAATCCGCAGGACCAGAAGATCAAGAAGACCGCCAACACGCTCGATCTGAACATGGAGCGCACGCCCGACGTGTTGGCGACCGTGGCGGCGCGCCCCAGCCGGCCGTTCGTGGTGGGCTTCGCGGCGGAGACGGAATCGGTCGAACAGAACGCACGCGCCAAGCTACTCAAGAAGAATCTCGACATGATCGCGGCCAACGAGGTGGGTGACAACAAGGTCTTCGAGTGCGAGGACAATCACCTCATCGTCCTGTGGCGCAACGCGCGCCGCGACCTCGGCCACGGCACGAAGCTTTCCCTGGCTCGCGAGCTGGTTCGCCTCATCGCGGAGTCGTATGCGGCGTCCCTCGCCGGGACGACACAACGCGACTCGGCGCAGGCATGAGCACTGCACCGGACGCCGTGCGGCGGCGCCTCAGGATCAAGATCCTCGACCGGCGCGTCGGCACCGAGTTTCCGCTGCCGGCCTACGCCACTGCCGGCTCGGCGGGCATGGATCTGCGCGCTTGCCTCGATGCGCCGCTCGCGCTGGAGCCCGGCAAGGCCGAGCTCATTCCCACCGGGATGGCCATCCATCTGGACGATGCGGCGCTGGCCGCGGTGATCCTGCCGCGTTCAGGCCTGGGCCATAAGCATGGCGTCGTGTTGGGCAATCTGGTTGGGCTGATCGACTCCGACTACCAGGGCCAGCTCATGGTGTCGTGCTGGAACCGCGGGCGCGAGCCCTTCACCATCCGCCCGGGCGACCGCATCGCGCAGCTCGTCGTGGTGCCCGTCGTGCAGGTGGCCCTGGAAGTAGTCGAGTCCTTCGAGGACAGTGCGCGCGGCGCGGGCGGCTTCGGTCATTCGGGCAGAGAGTGACCGGGCGCGGCCCGCCTCCTCATCAGTGGCAGTATGCGTCGCGATCATGGCACTCGTGCCACCCGTGATCGTGCCAGTAACGATGGTGCGGACGGTCGTAATAACCGTCGCGATAACCTTCGCGCGGACCGGGGGCGATGATGCAGCCCGCGAGGAGTGCGATCAGAGTGACCAGACAGCTGCCCCGGGCGATGAATCTGATGGCTGACATGGGAAACCTGCTGACTGCTTTGCCGCACCTTACCCCGCAAGGGCCATGCCCGAGAATGGGTGCCGCAGGCCCGGCGCTGCGGATCGGGAGCGCGCCGCTCTTGATTCGGCGTCGCATCCCGGCGACTCTCCGGCTGGCTGCGGCGCATTCCTGCGTATTCACCCGGGAGATGAACGATGACTGACAGCATCGACGTGGTCGGGATAGTGGGCAGCCTGCGGCGCCAGTCGTTCTCCCGCCGGCTCGCCCTGGCGCTCGCTTCGGTGGCGCCGGGCGCGCTCGAGATCGATCTGACGCCGATCGGCGGCCTGCCGCTCTACAACCAGGATGAGGAAGTCGATCCGCCGCCGGCGCCCTGGCGGGAATTCCGCGACCGGGTGCGGCGCGCGGATGCGGTTCTGTTCGTCACTCCGGAATACAACCGCTCCATCCCGGGAGCGCTGAAGAACGCCATCGATGTGGGCTCGCGCCCGTACGGCCACAGCGCGTGGAGCGGCAAGCCGTGCGCCATCGTCAGCTGCTCGCCGGGCGCGCAGGGAGCCTTCGGCGCCAATCATCACCTGCGCCAATGTCTCGTTTTTCTCAACATGCCGTGCATGCAGCAGCCCGAGGCATACATCGGCGGCGTCGACAAGGCGGTGGACGAGCAGGGGGGCTTCACCAATCCCGCCACGCGCGATTTCTGCCGCGGTGTGATGGCGGCCTTCGAGCGCTGGATCCGGAATAACAGCGCGCGCTAGCCCGGCAGGCCCATGATGTCTCTCTCCCAGCGGCTGCTCCTGGCTTTCGTTGCGTTCGTCTTCGTGATGTTCTTCACCCCCGGCCCGAACAACATCATGTTGATGTCGTCGGGTCTGACATACGGCTTTCGCCGCACGCTGCCTCACATGGCCGGCGTCACGTTGGGCTTCGCCTTCATGATCGCCTCTGTGGGTGTCGGGTTGGGGACGGTCTTCATCGCCTATCCGGTGCTGGAGACGCTGCTGAAATACGCCGGCGCCCTTTATCTGGTCTATCTCGCCGTCGTGATCGCGATGTCCGGCCCGCCGACGCCCGAGCAGACGGAGCGCCGCGGGCCGATGAGCTTCTGGGGCGCCGCGATGTTCCAGTGGGTCAACGGCAAGGGGTGGATCATCGTCATCGGCACCATCACGGCGTATGCCGCCATCGCACATTTTCCGTGGAATATCGCAATCCAGACGGCCATCAGCCTCGCGGTGGGAACGGCGTCTACCGCCGCGTGGGCACTCTTTGGCAGCGCTCTGCGGCCGGTCCGCAGTTCCGCCCGCTCGGTGCGCGTCTTCAACATCGTGATGGCCGCGCTGCTGCTCGCCTCGCTCTACCCGGTATTCATTGAACATTGAGGTGAGCGCCCGGACCGCGCTGCGACTCTGCCTCGAGTCACGTCGGCCTGGGCAGTGTCGAGCGCAGCTGGATGCCGTCGTGCTCGCCGATCAACGCCGTCAGCCACTCGACGAACACACGCACCCGGCGCGACAGATGGCGGCTCTGCGGATAGACGACGTGCAACGGTGACGGCTCGGGAAGCCAGTCCGCGAGCACGAGATCGAGCGCGCCGCGCTCCATGGCGTCCTTGACCACGAACGCCGGCATCTGTGCGATGCCGAGGCCGGCTTCGGCGGCGCTCACGTAGCTGTTCTCGTCCTCCAGCGCCAGGTGTCCCGGAAACAGGGCCTGCACGCGCTCGCCGTCCTTCGAGAAGACCCACTCCACGATCTGCCCCGTGGCCGGCGCGAAGTGATTGAGACAGCGATGCCGTGCGAGCTCACTGGGGTGAGTCGGCAGACCATGTGCCGCGATGTAGGCGGGCGCGGCGCAGGTGGCGAAGTAGAGGAATCCCACTCTGCGCGCCACCAGGTTCGGGCCGTCCGCGTCTCCGATCCACAGCGCGCAATCGATTCCTTCGGCGACCAGGTCGAAATGCCGCTCGTTGCAGGCCAACGCCAGCTCGATGTCGGGGTATCGGCCGAAGAAGCGCGGCAGTGCGGGCACGATCACCGAGCGGGCGATGAGTGTCGGCGCATCGACGCGCACCCGGCCGTGCGGCGCCGCGGTGCGTTGGGACAGCGCCTCCTCTGCCTCGCGCACTTCCGCCAGGATGGCGGCTGCGCGGGGATAGTAGGCAGCACCGTCGGGCGTCACTGTGACCCGTCGGGTGGTGCGATTGAGGAGCTTCACGCCCAGCGTTGCTTCCAGCTTCTGGATCAGGGTCGTCGCCGTGGCCTTTGGAATTCCCAGGCCCTCGGCGGCGCGGGCGATCCCGCCGGTCTCGACTACCCGGACGAACAGCGCCATGGCTTGGAGCTTGTCCATTATTATTCCGAAATATGAATAATCATTTCAGAATAGCACGCTTTATTTCCGTTCCAATAGTCAATAGCTTGGGTTCCTCAACCTGTAAGCAAGGAGACCTCAGACGATGAGCCAAGCGACCAAGACCGTGACCGACCAGACCTTCCAGGCGGAAGTGCTGCATGCTGCGAAGCCCGTGCTGGTGGATTACTGGGCCGAATGGTGCGGTCCCTGCCGGATGATCGGTCCACTCGTCGAGGAGTCCGCAACGGAGTACGCGGACCGTCTGACCATTGCGAAGCTGAACGTGGACGAGAACCCCGCGACACCCACCCGCTACAGCGTTCGTGGGATTCCGACGCTGATGATCTTCAAGGACGGCCACCCTGTGGCGACGCACGTCGGCAGCCTCAGCCGATCGCAGCTGCACGCGTTCCTCGACGCGAATACCTGACTCACCCCGGAGCGACTCCCCGGGGAACCCGGCAGGCCGCGCGGCGTTTAAGGGCCGCACTTCCGCGCCGAGGTATTCTCATGGCCAAAGTCCTCGTCCTGTACTACTCCGCATATGGACACGTCGAGCGAATGGCGCAAGCGGTCGCGGAGGGCGCGCGCTCCGTATCGGGAGCGGAGGTAACCGTCAAGCGCGTGCCCGAGCTGGTCCCTGAGGAGACCGCCCGCACGGCGGGCATGAAGCTCGAGCAGAAGGCCCCGATTGCGGCGGTCGAGGAGCTCTCCGGTTACGACGCCATCATTTTCGGGACACCGACTCGATTCGGCAACATGACGGCGCAGATGCGCAACTTCCTCGACCAGACGGGCGGTCTGTGGGTGAAGGGCGCGCTGGTCGGCAAGGTCGGCAGTGTGTTCGCGTCGACGGCAACCCAGCACGGTGGGCAGGAGACCACCATCACCAGTTTCCACAACACGCTGCTGCACCACGGGATGATCATCGTGGGCCTGCCATACTCCTTCGCCGGCCTGACACAAATGGATGAGATCAGCGGCGGCACCCCCTACGGCGCAACGACACTGGCAAGAGCGGACGGCTCGCGGCAGCCGAGTGAGAACGAGCTCGAGGGTGCGCGCTTCCAGGGGCGGCACGTGGCCGAAATCGCCGCCAGGTTGGAGCACGGAGCGGGTGAGCGCGGTCCCGCGCCGAAGTCGATGCAAAACCCGACCGAGACGACGGGCGGCACGGCCGGCCGGCGTTGACGGGCAATCCGCGTACGCCCGCGGTGGTGAGCTGATAGGCAGCAGTAACACGGTCCGTCGCTTCGTGCGTTGACAAGGCCCGACGGGGGCAACAATGATGCCGGCGCCTTGCTGATCCGTACATTGGCGAGAGGTGACGGACCGAATGAGCGCCACGATTTCCACCGGGTGGTTCGCCGCACTTTCCTTGCTGGCGATGGCTTCCATGGCTGCCGCCGCGGCCAATGACATCGCGCCCAAAGACCTGCAGTCCATGCGGTTCCGCTTCGTGGGTCCGGACCGCGGCAACCGCGCCAGCGCCGTCGTCGGTGTTCCCGGAGACCCGAACGTCTACTACATCGGCGCCGCCGCCGGCGGTGTTTGGAAATCGACCGATGGCGGGCAGAAGTTCAAGCCGGTTTTCGACAAGGAGCCGGTACAGTCGATCGGTTCCCTGGCGGTGGATCCCGGCAACCATGATGTCATCTGGGCCGGCACGGGCGAATCCTGGGTGATCCGCAACGGCATCACGCCGGGCGATGGCGTCTACAAGTCCACCGATGCCGGCCGAACCTGGACTCACATGGGCTTGGCCGATACGGGGCTGATTGCCCGCATCGTGGTCAATCCCCATGATTCGCAAAACGTCTTCGTCTGCGCGCTGGGCACGGGAACGCGGGCCGAGAAATCACGCGGCGTGTGGCGTACCGAAGACGGCGGCAAGACCTGGAAGCACGTCCTCTTCGTCAACGGTGACGCCGGCTGCTCCGGCCTGGCGATGGATACGCAAGACCCGCACATTCTCTTCGCCGGTATTTGGGAATGGAAAATTCGTCCGTGGGCGATGACCGGCGGCGGACCGTCCAGCGGTGTGTATGTCTCGCACGACGGCGGCGACACGTGGAACGAGATCAAGGGCCACGGCCTGCCCCACCCTCCGCTGGGCAAGATCGACGTGGCGACGGCGCCGTCCGCCCCCGAGCGTGTGTACGCCCTGATCGAGACCGCGCAGGAGGGATCACTGTGGCGTTCCGACGATGGCGGCAAACATTGGAATGTCGAGAGCTACAGCCGCCTGCTGACGGAGCGCGCCGGCTATACCGTGCGCCTCGCCGTCTCTCCGACCGACGAGGACAAGGTCTACGTCGCCGGCAACTCCTTCTATCTGTCAGGCGATGGCGGCAAGACATTCCGGGAGGTGCACTGGGGAGGTGACAACCACGACGTCTGGATCGATCCGGCCAATCCGAAGCGGATCATGATCAGCGACGACGGCGGGGCGGAAATCAGCACGACGGGCGGCCAGGAATGGCACCACGTCGTGCTGGCCATAGGTCAGATGTATCACGTGTCGGTCGACAGCCGAGTCCCGTATTGGGTCTATACGAACATGCAGGATGACGACGCCGAGCGCGGTCCGGCATACCCGCAATCGACGCCCCTGCTCGGCGGCATCGGCGAGCCCAATGCCGGCTGGCAGGAACCGCTCGGCGGTTGTGAGTCCGGCTTCATATATCCCGACCCGACCGATGCGGACATCATCTGGAGCACCTGTTACGGGGACGAGATCACGCGCCTCGACACCAAGGTGGGATATCCGCGGGCGGTGAGCCCGTGGCCGTTGCATTCGCTCGATTCCCCTCCGGAAGACCTGAAGTATCGCTGCCATTGGACGCCGCCCATGGCAATCGATCCGTTCGATCACAACACCGTGTATTACGGCTGTCAGGTGATCTTCAAAACGACGGATGGCGGCCAGAGCTGGAAAGTGATCAGCCCCGATCTTTCGACGCAGAACCCGACATATCTCGTCCCGTCCGGCGGAATCCCCCGGGACGGGAATACCCGCCGGCAGGATAACCTGGGGCAGTTCTACGGCGAGCTGGTATTCGCCATTGCACCGTCGCCGGCGCAGCAGGGCCTGATCTGGGCAGGCACGAACGATGGACAGGCCTGGCTGACGCGCAACGGCGGCGAGCAATGGACCAATGTCACCAAGCACGTTGCCGGCCTCCCGCCTCTGGGAGTGGTCACCCGCATAGAGCCCTCGCACTTCGACGCCGCGACGGCTTATCTCACCGTGGACCTTGCCCTGACGGGCGATACCAAGCCCTACATCTATAAGACCACGAACTTCGGCCGCAGCTGGAAGCTCATCGTGCACGGCATCACGGTCAGCCCCACGAGCAACGTGAGCTCGGTGGCCGAGGACCCCTTCACCGGCAATCTGCTTTTCGCCGGCACCGGCAACGCGCTCTATGTTTCCTTCGACGCCGGTGGAGACTGGATTCCACTGCAGGCGGGGATGCCGCATGCGCCGGTCTCCTGGGAGACGGTGCAGAAGCAATTCCACGACCTGGTGGTGTCGACGTACGGGCGCGGCATCTACGTGCTGGAGGACATCACACCACTGGAACAGCTGGCAAGCGGCAGCACCGATACACCTGTGCAGGTTTTCGAGTCGCGGCCGACGTATCGCTTCTTCCGCGACGCGCATGCCTTCGTCGACTTCTGGCTCCAGTCGGTACCCAACGTACAGGGAGCCCCCGAGGCCAAGGACGACAAGGATCAGGGGTCCGAGGACGGGAATGACAAAGATGCCGCTGACAAGGATGAGGAGAGCAAGCAAGAGAAGAAGGAGAAGACGGCCGGCATCAAGGTTGCAATCCTGGACTCCGATGGACAGTTGGTACGCAAGCTAGATCTGCTGCCGGAGAAAAAGCCGGGGCTCAATCCGAAGTACGAGGACGAGTACAAGAATGGGCACTGGGCCCACGACGCCGATGCACACGTACATGCCGGAATCAATCGCGTCTACTGGGATCTCCGTTATGCGCCGCCGAAGCTGATCCAGCTGCGGACGACGCCGTCGACGAATCGGCATGTCTGGAACGATCTGCGCTTTCTCGGCAAGGAGTCGCGGCCGATCACCCACTGGGGCATCAAGGAGGCGGAAGTCGGTCCATTGGTTGCGCCGGGCACGTACACTGCGCGTGTGACGGCCGGCGGCAAGACCTATACCCGATCGATCACCGTGCTTGCCAGTCCCAATGCGCCGGAAGCGCCCGCGCAGACCGCGGCCAGAATCAAGATGCTGCTCCACCTCCGCAATGACATTTCCAGTGTGTCCGCCATGGTCAACCAGGCGGAGTGGCTGCGGAAGCAACTGCAGACGGTCGAGGCAATGCTGAAAGCCGACAAAAAACCCGGCCACGGCAACACGCTGCAGGCGATCAAGGACATGGACGGGAAGATCCAGGAACTGGAAAACCAGCTGCTGTCACCGGCCCTGGCCAACAGCGATGAAAAGAGCTACCTGGCCCCCTACGGTCTGTACCTCGACCTGATGTGGCTGAACGGTGAGCTGGGCACCGGCGCGGGCGATGTGTACGGTGACCCGGGCTATCCGCCGACCGACGCGACGACCCAGGTCGTCGACCTCCTCGACGGCAAGTTGCGCGCCGCCAAGGCGCAGTACCACACATTGATGCAGCAGGACCTGCCTCAATTCGACCAGACGCTGATCCGCGACAACATCTTTCCGCTCGTGGCAGGGGCCGGCGGGGCCAATTGACGCGGCTCGTCCGCGGGGGACTGTTGATGACGCGTCCGAGATAGTCCGGCCTCGAGACCGGCAATCTGCCGCTCCACCGCCGATCCGCCGCGGCGCGAGGCCGGGGTTTCGCGCCGGGCCGATTCCATCTCCTAAGACATTAGTTGACAGCGCTCAGCGCGCGGTATAGTCTCCTAAATCATTAGGAATTCCAGCATGGCGAAAACACTTACAGACCGTGAATCGGACATCATGCGGGTGCTCTGGGACCAGGGTCCCTGCCGCGTGAGCGACGTCCGGCGCAATCTCAAAGACCCGCTTGCGCACAACACGGTCCTGACGATGCTCGGCATTCTGGAGGAGAAGGGGTACGTACGGCGGCAAGCCGATGGGCGAGGGCATCGGTACTTCGCCCTCGTGCCGGAAAAGGCCGCGCGACAGAGCGCGGTGCGCCATTTGGTCAGCAAGTTTTTTCGCGGCTCCTCGGAGCTGCTGTTCACTCATCTCGTGTCGGATCAGAAGCTGTCGCCCGACCAGGCGAAACGCCTGCGCGGGCTTCTGCAGGATGTCATTGACGAGGACCGCTCCTGATGCTGGTTTGGCTCGCGTACCTGCTGGTCGTCTCCGCGATCATGAGCGCCGCGGCATGGAGTCTCGAGCGCGCCCTGCGGCCATAGCCCATGCCATCGGTGATGCGATCGCCAAGCGTGTACGTGCTCAGGCCGCGACGCGCGGCAGCGAAGCGGCGCTGCGCCAATTGATTCTCGGCATCGAGTCCGGAAACCCCGACTATGGCGAATTGAGTCCGCAGCTTGCGGCGGGCACGCGCGCCCTGCTTCCCAGGCTGCAGGCGACCATCAAGCCCTTTGGCGCCCTGCGTTCCATCGATTTCCGCGGCGTGGATTCCAACGGCTGGGACCAGTACCTCGTGCGATTCGAGCGCGGCACCGCTTCGTGGGGAATCGCCCTGGATTCCTATGGGGTTGTCGTCGGCTCGATGGCTCAGCCAGGGGCGTGATTCATTGCGAAGCTGACACGAGGTCTGAGTGTGCCCGCTACCCTGGCAGCGCAAGATCACCCAGGAGGGCCGCGACGATCTCTTCCGGTGCATCCTCCTGAACGAGATGTCCGGCCTCCGGCACGACACGCAAGCTCGATCCGGCGATGCGCCGGGCCAATTCCCATCCGCGCTCGATCGGGATCCAGCTGTCCTGCTCACCCCAGATGATTTTGACCGGGCAGCGCATCTCCCCATACCGTGACTCGATGTCATCGGTGTAGCACTGATCCATCTGTGCGATCTGCCGGTAGAAGGCCGCTTGCCCGGACGCGCCGAGCCAGGGGTCGATATAGAGTTGCAGCGTTGGCCCCGACAACGGGCGGAATGCGGCGCCACCGATGTAGGCGGGCAAGATGGCGGCGTGGATATACGGCGGCAGCCCGGCGAAGGCCGCTTCATGTTCACGGACGTGGCGCACGAAAGGTGATCCCCACGGAGACAGCGCCACGGGATCGATCAGGGTCAGGGAACCGAACTCACACCCATGAAGCAGGTGTGCCCGCAGCGCCGTGCACCCGCCGAAGTCGTGCGCAATGACATCGGGCTTCGAGAGGCCCCAGTGGCTCAGCAACGCCGCGATCAATCGACCCTGGACTGCCAGCGAGACATCCTGGTTGGAGCGCATTTCGGAGCGGCCATAGCCAAGGAGATCGTAATAGAGCACCTGCCGATACTGAGTCAGGTGGGGGGCAATGCGACGCCACACGACCGACGAGAACGGCGTCCCGTGCACGAGCACGAGCGGTGGGCTGTCTGCGCGACCGAGGGCGCCAAAGCGGACTGCCTGCCCTTCGAATAGGAAGGTCTCAGGGAGGCTCCAGGACGCATGAGCTTCGACAGACATTGCGACCGCCTCTGCGTGTCTGCATCGGATGCGCTAATTTACGGGAAAGCCGGCCGGGCCGAATAGCTCCCCGGGGTGCATACCGGCCGCTGCCCGCATGGATATTTTCCCTGGCGTGTCGATCTCCGCCGGCGCGCTTCGACTACCAGTCAGGCAACCTGATGCACTGCCCGGAGAACCTCGTGAAATACCTAGCTTTCATCCGTCATGCCGAGTCGTATCGCGAAGCGGGGCCGCCGCCGGCACTGCTCGAGGCCATGGGGCAGTTCGTACAGAAATCTCTCGAGGACGGATCGCTGGTCGACACCGGCGGCTTGCTGCCGAGCAAAGATGGTTTTCGCATACGTCTCGCCAGGGGTGCCATCTCGATGACGGACGGTCCGTTCATCGAAACCAAGGAGGTCATCGGTGGCTGGGCCATCCTCAACGCGGACTCGAAGGCCGAGGCGCTGCGAATCGCCCGGGAGTTCATGGAGCTGCACCACAGGCACTGGCCCGAATTCGAGGGGGAAGCGGAGGTACGACCGATGTTCGACCCGGGAATGGGGCCGTAGGGCGCTATCTTCGCGCCTCGAAAGAGAACTTCTGCCCGGCAACGGCGACCTCGTACATGAGGCCGCCCCGCGCAATCGTGAACACCGCCATGCCGTCCTGATAGCGGCCGATGGTCGTGGCGTTCGTCTCCGTTCCGCTTGCGCTCGCGCCCGAGCCCGCAGTACTGACGCTTGCCGAGGCGCCTGCCGTGATCGCGATGGCGCTTGCCTGTGCGCCGAGAGCGAACTTCCCCGACTCGAAACGCTTCAGGTCGAGCGGCGTCTGGAAAAAGACGATCTCGCTGTATGCCTGGCCTCCGGCCTGAAGCCCGACACTCACCTGGGTCATGGTCGTATCGCCAATGTGGCGGCCTCGCCGGTACACCCTGCCCTTCCCGCGCGCCCCGCCGACGACGAACCCGCCCTTGGCAATCGTGGGGAACACGGCGTAGCCGTAGCTCGACCTGAAGAAGCCCGCGCTCGGGCCGGCCTCTCTGAAGCGGGTGACCGTGTCGGTGTAGCTGTCGGCGATTGCCACAGCGGCAGAGAGCGCCAATCCGCCCATCAGCACCCATGTCCAGGCGACCGCCTTGAAGGCGCCTCTTGATCGATTCAAGCCTCGCCGCTCAGCGCGCATGTCTTTGCCCTCTGTACCCTGCGTGGGCAGGCTGCAGGAATCTGCCGCAAACCATAACTCTCCCAGGCTCGTTGAGCAATGCGCGGTTGGCGGCCCCGATGCGGAGCCGCCGCGCGAACTGCTTCGACCGCAAGCGAACCATTCCCCTGCGCGCCAGTGCTAGCATTCTGGGCGCGCCAATCCAGAAGCGGAGCAGCGAGATGAGAGCGATTTCGAGGCTGACTGCAATTCTCCCGCTGTTCGCTGCTGCAATCGCTGCGCCTGTGGGCTCGCAGGCGCAGAGTAATGATTTCTCGCACTACGTGTCTCCGTGGAAGACCCCCTGGGACTACCGAGGCCCGCGGGGTGCGCAACATTGGAGTGCGCTCGACCCGGAATATGCGATCTGCAATACCGGCAAGGCGCAGTCTCCAATCGATATCCGCAACCCCCGGAAGGCGCACCTGCCACTTCTGAGATTCGAATACAAACGCGGACCCATAAAATATGTGATCAACAACGGCGCTACGATCCGCGTGAATTACCACGACGCTCCGGGCACCGGCAGCTTTCTCATGATGGGAAATCGCCGTTACCAGCTGACTCAATTCCACTTTCACCACCCCAGCGAGGAGTCTGTCAACGGCAGGCGCTACGAGATGGTCCTGCACCTGATGCACAAAAGCAGCGATGGAGAGGTTGTCGGAGTCGCGGTGTTTCTAAAGACCGGTCGCGCGAACCCGACGATTCAGCGCGTCTTGGATCACATGCCGGCCGCCGAGGGGCAAGTGGCGGTCCCAGGAATCGAGATCGACCCGGCTGCCATGTTACCCCGCGATACCGCTTACTACATGTACATGGGCTCGGTGACCGCGCCGCCGTGCACGGAGGGCGTCCGCTGGATCGTTCTGAAGACTCCCGTCGAGATCTCGGCGGCTCAGGCCAAGGCCTTCGCCACGCTCTACCCGGACGACGCGCGGCCTACTCAGGCTCTCGAGGGGCGCGTCGTCGAGGAGAGTGAATCGCCGGACTGACGCCTGTTTGCTACGATAGTCGCGGGGAATTTTGGAGAAAAACACAATGAAATCCCTGGGGGTCATCTCGATGATTGAGCCAATGAAACCCTCTTCTGCCGCTGCTCAGATTCGGCGGTGATGCTCCTTCACGCCCGTACCCTGTCGGCCTGACCCCATTTCTGCCAGGCATAAAGAGGCAGGCCCGCCAGCAGCAACAGCGTGCCCCAGTACAGCGTGTCCCTGCCGGCGCCCGCGGTGGCCCATAACGAGAATGCGAAGGCCAGCGAGGCCAATGCGATGTTGCGGCCGCGCGCCTTGTCATCGCGACCGAGCAACAGCTCGGCCAAGGCACACAGCATGTAGGGCACCAGGGTGAAGAATGTCGCGATCAGTATCAGGACGTTGAAGGTGTCCACCAACCCGCGACTGTAGTTCATCAGGATCACCAGAGTGGCAATGCCGCTGGAGAAGACCAGGCCCAAAGCCGGCGTGCCGCGGCCCGATTCCCGCGCAAACAGCTTCGGAAACAAATGGTCCCGTGCCGCTGCCTGCGGGAACTGGCCCGACATCAGTATCCAGCCGTTGAGCGCGCCGAAGCAGGAGACGATCGCGGCTGCGGCGATGATGCTACCCGCCCATCCGCCCCACAAATGCTGCGCTGCGTCGGCAAACGGCGCATTGGAATGCATCAGCGACCCGGCGGGGATGATTCCCATCACCGCGGTGGTGCAGAGGATATAGAACACGGCTGCAATCACGGTGCCATACAGGGTCGCACGGGGGATGGTCCGGTCCGGATCCTTGACGTGATCAGCCGGAATCGTGGCGCATTCGAGGCCCAGGAAGGCCCACATCGTCAGAGCGGCGCTCGCGTCGAGGGCCGCAGGCCCCGACTGGACGGTCGCGCCGGCGAAGAGCATGTGAGGATTGAAGTAGAAGATTCCCCACAGGGCAAAGACGAGGAGGGGAGAGATCTTCAGAATCACGGTTATGAGCTGCAGGCGTCCGGCAGTTCGCACGCCCAGTATGTTCACCCCGGTCAGCAGCCAGGTTGCGGCGAGCGCGGCGACCGCACCGGCGTGCGGACGGGTGCCGAGCAACGGTATGAAAGTCGCCAGATAGCTTGCGAAAGCCACGGCGATGGCCGCGACCGCGGCAGCAATGCTTATCCAATACATCCACACGAGCAGGAAACCCGCAAAGTCGCCGAACACTAACACTTCGCGCGGATAAGCGTAGGGGCCGCCCGCCAGGGGCGCCCGTCGCGAAAGCCTGCTGAATACCCGGGCGAGAAGCAGCGCGCCCGCGGTACTCACGACCCATCCCCAAAGACTGTAGACGCCGTACGCCGCCAGCGATGCAGGCAGCAGGAATACCCCCGAACCGATCATGTTCCCGATCACGATCGAGGTGGTCGCGGGGAGACCCAGGCTGCGGCGCGGTTCGCCGGCGGAGCGTATGCGGGCGCCTCCGAGTTTCGGGACGGCGGAATCCGAGACGCTCACGCTGCTGATATGCTCCCGGTCATATGAATGCGACTCCCGGTGCTTCCCTGCCGCCGCCGAAGTATGCGCTCATGGCCGTGACGCGCAAGGTCAGCCCTGCCATGGCGCGCTGCGAGCTCACTCATGTGCAGCGCAGACCCATCGATGTCGGCCTGGCGCGAGAGCAGCATCATGCTTACGAGCAGATGCTGCGCGCTCTCGGCTGCCGCATCGAGACCCTCGCGGAGGAGCCCGGGCTTGCCGATTCCGTGTTCGTGGAGGACGCCGCCATCGTTCTCGACGAAGTGGCGGTCATCACCCGTCCCGGTGCGCCGTCACGCAGAGCGGAAACGGCGTCGATAGCCGCAGCGCTCGGAAAATATCGCGACCTGCTCCGGATCGAGAGTCCCGGCACCCTGGATGGTGGTGACGTGCTGCGTGTGGATCGCTCGCTCTATGTAGGGACCTCCAGCCGCAGCAACACGAGCGGCATCGAACAGCTCGGCGCGCTGCTTCTACCTTTCGGCTATCGGGTAGTGCCTGTGGCGGTGCGAGGTTGTCTTCATCTCAAGTCCGCCGTCACGCAGGTGGCGGCGGGCCTGTTGCTGATCAACTCCCGGCATGTCGAGCAGACGCAGTTTCCGGGAATGCGCTTCATTGAAGTCGACGAATCGGAGCCGTTCGGCGCCAACGCGCTCCTGCTGGGCTCCGACGTGATCTATTCGAGCTCGCATCCCCGCACCGCCGAGGTCCTGCGACGGCATGGGATCCGGGTGCACGCCGTGGAGATGTCCGAGACGGAAAAGGCTGAGGGAGCCGTGACCTGCTGCAGTCTGCTCATGGCAGTGTGGCGAACCGATCCGTAGGGTGCGTGCACGTCCAGCAACGTTACCTTGCTCCTTGCAGATCAACTAGTCAGGCTATATGGTGCGCGGCTCTGTCCCGCGCCGCTAGACCCATGCTGCCAAAGCCGAATGCCCAGCCGAACCAGAGCCTGATAGACGGCATCGCCACTCTGCAGGCACTTGCAACCTCGACGGAGCCGGTCGGCACCCGCGAGCTGGCGCGCCGGCTCGGCTTCGAAGTAACGCGCGTCAATCGGCTGCTGCGCACGCTCGCGTATCTGGGGATCGCGCGCCAGACGGCCGATCGCAAATACACCTCCGGTCCGGGAATGCATGTGCTGGCGGCACAGAGCCTGTTTGCCTCCGGGCTGATCCGCCGTGCCCTGCCGCCCTTGAATCAACTTCGCCGCTTCGGATTGACGGTGGCGCTCGGTGTGCTCTGGCGCGACAACGTCAGCTACCTGTTCCATGCGCCGCAGGGAACCGAGGTCTCCGAGGCGCTCGGCCGCATCGGCTTGTATCCGGCTACGCGGGGCGGGATCGGAATGGCGCTCCTGGCGCTGCTGCCCGAAGAAGAAGTCAGGCGCCTGTACGCGAATGTCGCGGAAATTCCACGATTTCCGCAGGGCGTGCAGCCGCTGCTCATGGAGCTGAAAGAGATCCGCGCCAAGGGCTACGCGCGCGTTCTGGTGGATCCAGAGCAGCGCTATCACACCATCGCCGTGCCGGTGGGTGATCCCGCCCACAGTGCGATCGGCGTGTCTGGCTGGATTCCGAAGGCCAATACCAAGACGATCGTCAGCGCGCTGCACGCCGCTGCGGCGCAGATCGACGGGGTAGCCCCCGAAAATCACGTTGACCAGGTTCCGCTGCCCGATCAGCGCGAAGCAATCTGATCAGCCCGCCGCGCGGTAAGCCTCTCGGCAGCCGCTAATCTCCCCTCCCCGCACCCCCACCGCCGTTATCGGGGTTATCCCGGCCGGGCGGTGCGTGGACAAGCGCCGGGTTCGGATATATTATAGCTAATATAGCAACATAAATCGCTTGCGGGGATCGCGAAGAGGAAGCTATTTCGCGCAGAAATCTCGGAGATTGCTCGGGCACACGCGTCTACAGTTATTGCAATAATAGCAACGAATTGGAGAGCCAACATGAGCAGCGCCTCCTTCCGCCGAGAGTCCGTGCCCCATCGCCGGCTCGCCCAGTGGTCCGCCCTCTGTCTGACAGCCCTGCTGGCCTCCACCGCCCGGGGGGCGGTCGTCGTGGCGGATCCCGGCAATCCCGCCGCGCCCACGAGCACCACCGCCAGCATGACCGCCGACGGCGTTGCCGTTCCCGTGAAAAGCGAGACCCTCCACTACACTCCCAGCTCGCGCGTTTACGACATCGCCAAGCTCACCGTGTCGGCGCCCACCACGGCGGTGATCACCGCGTCCGGGACGATCACTTCCTATTCGGTCTCGCCGACCCTGACGGGGGTGACGGCCTCGGCGAGCGGCTCCGAGCTGAGCGTGTCACTGCCGGGCCCGGTCAATCTGGTGATCCACATCAACAGTCAGCCGGATCTCCTCCTGATCGCCACGCCTGCCGAGACGGAGACGTACACGGCGAGCGGTCCGAACGTCGTCTACTTCGGCCCCGGCATACACGACGCAGGCGTCATCAGTTGTACCAGCAACACGACGTACTATTTGGCCCCCGGCGCGCTCGTGGAAGGCGTGTTCAACATGTTCGGTGTGCACGATGTGCGCATCATCGGACGTGGCCTGATCGATGGTGCCACATATAGCGGTAGCGTATTCACTCAGCCCGTGATCTACGCCAACGACGCGTCCGGCGTCAAAGTGCAGGGGATCGGAGTGCGGAACGCCAACGGCGTGCAGTCGCACTACTACAACTCGGATCACATAGCCGTGTCATACGTCAACATGCTGGGTGGCATTGTCGTCAACCGCGACGGGATCGATCTCGACGGCGCCGAGGACGTGACGATCCGCAACTCGATCATCTACTCGGGCGACGACAGTTTCGGCTGGCATGCCCTGGGGTCCGGCAACGATCCCATTGGGACCGTGCCGAATTTCCCGATGGCGCGCGTCCTGGCCGACAACGTGGTCATCTACAACGACGTCGGCGGCAATGTCTTTCGCCTCGGGGCCTCATTCGAGACCGACTACGTCCGCGACCTCACGCTGAGCAACATATACGGCCTGCACTGGTATGAAGCCGCCTTCGAGGGCGATATCTCGGACTACGCCAACATTCGCAACGTGACGCTGGAGAACTGGGTGCTGACGCCCAATCTCCCGACCGTGATCCAGGTCGCGCTGGCGAAGACGCAATACACCAATCCCGTCAGCGGCTACGTCCCAGGAACCCTCGACGGTCTCTACCTGCGCGACATCACCGCGACGGGCGCGAGCAGCACCGGCTTCTCGATACTCGGCTACGATTCGACGCACCGGGTGTCCGGCGTCAGCGTCGAGGACGTCACCCTGGGCGGGCACCAGATCCTGTCGTCCTCCCAGGTGACCACCAACGCCTACGTAGATCCGATCACGTTCTCGGCGACGGAGTTGTCGCATCCGGAGTCGACGGACGGCGTCGTGACCGTGGAAGACACGGGATTCTCGACCACCGGGACGTGGAGCAGCAGCACCCTGACGGGCTTCAATGGAGGGCCGACGCTCTACAGTCACACCGACGGCAGTACGGCAACCTGGACGCCCGCGCTGGCGAGCGCCGGGTACTACACCGTGTATGTGCGATACCCCTACGACGACAATAGCGCGCTTGCCGCGAATTACACCGTGCAGTACTCGGGAGGCAGCCAGAGTTTCTCGGTCGACCAGACCGGGCTCGCGGGTATCTGGCGCTCCCTGGGCACCTATCCCTTCGCTGCCGGCAGCCTCGGCAGCGTGACGGTCACCTCGGCGGGAATCACCCGTGCGGACGCAGTCAAGTTCGAGCCCGCGATCGTCGTGGACAACACCGACGCCGGCTTCGCGAAGACGGGTACCTGGAACAACAGCACGCTGACGGGATTCAACCAGTCGTCGACCCTCTATGCCACTGGCGGCGGCGCCACCGCCACCTGGACGCCCACACTCTCGACTACCGGCCGTTACGCGGTCTACGTGTGGTTTCCGGCAAGCTCCAACAGCGATACGGCAGCGACCTACACCGTGACTTCGGCCGACGGCTCGAGCAACGTCGTCGTCGATCAAACGAAATACGCCGGTAAGTGGCGTTCGCTGGGGATCTTCGACTTTGACGCGGGAACGAGCGGACAGGTCAAACTGACGTCGTCGAACCTCAATACGCGGGCGGACGCCGCCTACTTCGTGCTGATTCCGCCCTGAGGCGGTCCGACTTTGCGGAATTCCAATGAGGTTGCTTCCATTCACTTCCGGTAAACCGGCCTGGAGGTTTCCATGAATCGCGCCATTCGTATTTCCACAGCAGCGTTCCTCTTGCTCGTAAGCCTCAGCTCGCATGCCCAGACTGCGCCGCCAAATTACACTCTCGCCTTCAGCGACAGTCTGAGCTCGAGCGTTCTGGACCAGTCAAAATGGAACTATCGCACCGATGCCAAAGCGCTCAGCGCCCAGCTTCCGGCCAATGTGGTTGAGAATGGCGGCTACGCCGATATCAACGTTGCGCAGCAAAATTTTGCCGGCTTTTCCTGGACCGGGGGCGGACTCGTGAGCAAGGACAGCTTTCGCTACGGGTACTACCAGGTGAAAGCCAAGATTACGGCGAATCCCGGCTGGCATACATCGTTCTGGGTCTTCGCCGGCAACGGCACCACCACATACAATCCTGCCGCAAAGACGGAGATCGATGGCTTTGAGATCAACACCGACAATCCAAGCTCGATCTCAATGGGTTACATCGAGTGGAACAATGGCTCGAGCGTGGGAGGAACGCGCTGTAACAGCAACTACAATCCGGGATTCAGCACGGCGGCTGGCTACCACTACTATGGTATTGAATGGACCGAATCCGGCATCACGTATTACATCGACGGCACGCAAGTCTGCACGCAGTCGTATCCGGCGTCGAGTTGGACCCACGACCCGGTGAATATCTGGCTTACCTCCATCGGTTACACCTCCGATATCTCGGTAGCTGAAAATCCGTCCCCCAATAGCTTTGCCGACGTATCCTACTATGTGCGGGATTACTATGTGAACGCCCTCGAACCGGGCTACGCGGAGTATGGTTCCGGTTGGACGAATAGCACACTTACCGGCTTTTCCGGTCTGCCCACGCGTTACAGTGGTTCGACCAACGCGATTGCGCAATGGACCCCGACCATCCTGGCCGCTGGGAGCTACGACGTGAAAGTCTGGAAGGTGCAATACTCCTCTTCCGATCCCGCGGCCCCTTTTACAGTCAACTACAGTGGCGGGTCCTACACCACGACGGTCAACTTTACTACGGGCAGCAGCGGTTGGGTTGACCTCGGAACGTATAACTTTGCGGCGGACTCGAGCGGAAACGTGACCATGGGTTACTCAGGAACGGGGAACGCTCGTGCTAGCATGGTGAAGTTCGTCCGGCAATAGCTGATTCCGCCCTATGCGCCAAGAGGGCATCGGCATCGAGGCCAATGCCCAACCCCGGCGCATCCGGCGGGAAGAGGTAGCCGTCACGCACTACGGCGGGGTGGCGCGCGACGGCGGCGCCGATCGGATTCTTGCCGATCCAGTACTCGCATACGAGACTGTTTGGCATCGCCACTGCAAGGTGTGCACTCGCGGCGACGTGGATCGCGGAGCCGATGCTGACGTGCGGCTGGAAGGCCAGGCCGAAGCAGTCGGCGAGCTCCGCGATCCGCCGGCATTCGGTGATGCCGCCTGCGCGGCAGACATCGGGCTGGACGATGTCTATCGCGCGGTTGCGGATCAGCTCGACCGTCTCGTGCCGGGTCATGATGGAGTCGAGCGCGATGGGAATCGTGAGGGCCTGCGCCAGCTCGGCGTAGCCCTCGACATCTTCGGGTGCGATCGGCATCTCGAAGAAACCGACGCCCAGTTCCTCGAGCGCGCGGCCCAGCCGCATCGCATCGGCGCGTGAATATACGCCGGCAGCGTCGGCGTAGATCGTGAAGCCAGCGCCCATGGCCTCGCGGATCGCACTAATGGTGCGCAGATCGCCGGCGACCCCGCGCCCGATGGCCATCTTTACGCCGGTATAGCCGGCCGCCGCAATCGACCTGGCCTCCGCCACCACGGCTTGGATTGCCTCATCCGGCGCTTCCAGCGGCAGGGATGGAATCCCGGAAGCATAGACGCGCACGCTCTCACGCATCCTGCCGCCGAGCAGGGTGAAGACTGGCGCACCCGCGGCCTGGCCGGCCAGATCCCAGAGCGCGATGTCCACGCCCGCGATCGCTTCGATGTAGAAGCCCGCGCGATGGCCGCGCACGCGCATCCCGGCATACATGCGCTCCCACAACACCAACACGTCGCGTGGGTCGGCGCCGAGCACGATCGGGGCCAGGAGCAGCTCGACGATCTGCGCCGTCGCCTGCGGGGCTACCGGTGCCTTCGCCTCGCCCCAGCCCACCAGGCCGCCATCGGTCTCGATGCGTACTACGACCGTGTCTATCGTTCGGGAGTAGATGAACCGCCGACGCAACGGCAACGGATATTCCGTGGAGAGCTCCGCGCTGCCGGGCGCGCGCTCGCTGCCCCAGGCGCGGCTGCCCCAGTAAGGCCGGCTGTCGATCGGCTGCGCCTGGATGGCAAACGCCTCGACTTTGACGATCTTCATGCACGCTCCTGACACAGCGCCAGCAGAAGGGGCCCTTGCCCCCATGGGAAAACGCCGAACGGACGGCTGGCGTAATTGGCGAGCGCGCCGATGGGGGTCGCATCGCTGATCCGTTGGAGGGTGCCGTCCGGCGCGATCTCACGATGCATCGCCGCGCGTGCCCTGGCCTCGATCCGGCCGTGGGCGCCCGCATCGAGCACGCGATGCGCAAATCCTTCCCGCAGCGCGTAAGCCGCCATCGTCGCCAAGCTGGACTCGAGATACGTATCGGGCCGGTCCACCACGGTATGCCACAGGCCGCTCTGGTTTTGGACGGCACCGAGCGCGTCGACGAGCGCAACCAGTCGCTGATGCAGCTCGGACCAGCCCGGGTGGTCTCGCGGCAGCACGATGAGGGTGTCGATCAGCCCCATGAGCGCCCAACCCTGGCCGCGGGCCCAAAGCTGCCCGTTCCGGCCGCAATCGCGCTCGAACCCATGGAACAGCAGGCCGCCGTCGCTTTGCAGCGTGCGCGCGTAGCCGAGCAGCTCCTCGGCCGCCTGGTCGAAGTAAGCGGCCTCGCCCGTGGCCCGCGCCAGTGCCGCGAGGAAGGGGCCGTCGACATCCGTGCAGTCCACCCAGATCTGCCAGCGCCAGCCCGGCGTGTCGGCGCGATGATAGCGCGCGCCGCGGGGGCCCTTGGGGAAGCCGGCATTGAGCGCGGCGAGCCGCCGGGCGGCCTCGAGGAACTGCCCATCGCCGGTGCGGCGGTGCAAATCGAGCAATTCGCGGCCCGCGCCAACATGGTCCTCGTTGCTGCGCGCCACGCCGCGGCCGAGCCAGCTTCGCAGAATTCCGTGCACGAAGCCGATGGGTGCGGCGTCACCCAGCGCATCACCCGCGCGCAACAGGCCCCGCAACGCGATCGCCTCGCCGAAACCCCAGACGCGGTAGTTCCAGCGCATCGTGACATCGACGGCGGCGCGAAGACGCTCGATCACAAGTCGATCTCGAACAGCGCGCCCGACCCTGGATTTTCCGCCAGCGCCTGGGGGCTGAGTCTCATCCGCGATGTCGTGACGAACAGTCTATCGGGCGTCATGAAGCAGAGGCTGCTGACATGCGGCGCGGGCACGCTGATCTGTTGCAGAATCGCGCCGTCGTGCGCGAGCTGCACGACGCAGCCTCCACCCCACATTGCTACCCAGAAGGTCCCGTCGGCCCCGAGCGTCATGCCGTCGGGCTTGCCGGGAACACCGAGAAAGTCACTGACGATCGCGGGCTCGCCCAGCTTGGCGCCGCGTGCGGGGTATGCCAGCAGTGTACGCATCAACGTATCGACCACGTACAGCTTCGATCCGTCACGCGAGAATTTCATCCCGTTGGGTACGCCAAGGCCCGTAGCCGCGGCGCGCGGCGGCTCATCGAGAGAGGTCGCATGGAAGATCGCCCCTCGCGTGGCGAGCACTCCGCGGTGCATCACGCCGGCCCAGAGGCCGCCACTCGGATCCAGAGCCATGTCGTTGAAGCGGGAGCCCGCATCCATCGATGCGCTGGCGCCTGCCCGCACCGAGCCCGTAGTGTCGACCACGCAGAAAGCGTCGTCGAGCGTACCGCAAACGCCTCCTCCGGGAAGGCATGCCAGCGACCAAACAGGCTTCGCGGTCGATACGAGCCGCAATGCCTCATTCGAATACAGGAGCAGGCTCGGCGCGAGCGGATCGGTCCAGAGCAGCTGGCCGCGCGACCAGAGCGGTGACTCGCCGATCATCGCGCCGGCATCGCAGACGAGGTGCGCGACGGATTGGCGCATGTCAGCGATGCCGCGCTTCGTGCAGGGCGCGAAAGCCTCGCCGACAGGCCTCTCGCGAATCGACGATACGGCTGCCGATGCCATTGGCAGCGAGCGCGGCCGCATAGAGACGCGATAGCGGGCCGCTGCCGGTCAGGGGTACGTTTGCTTGGGCAAGATCGGGATAGGCGGCGAGGGCGTCCGCGATCTCTGATCCGATCAGCAGGCCGCGAATGTAGGAGCTCGCATCGGCCCGCCAGAGCGCCCCGCGGACCACACGCGCCCGCGCACCGAACAGCAGGCTAGCCAGCCCCAGCTTGCGCGCCTTGCCGGTCGCCACGCCATCGAGGAAAGCGGCGCCATCGGTGGCTTCACCCTCGATGATCGAGGCGAGGAGACCCTGGGCGGTCAGCCGATCGAATATCTCTCCCGACATGGCCGTGAAGAAGTCGACCACCCTGCCGCGATGCAGACGGACCCATTTGGTGTGCGTGCCGGGCAGGGCCGCCAGGCCGTCGGAATGGCCGAGCCCGAGCAATTCGATCTCTTCGCCGCGCAAAACATCCGGAGCGCCGTCGAAGGCGCGGCGGCAGGCGACGCCCGGCACGATGTGCACGTCGACGCCGCCGATGTCCGCTCGCGTCAGTCCCTGCAACAACTCGGTGCGCCCGGCGGGTGCCTCGGCATAAGGTACATCCGCCCAGCCGATGTTCGATCCGATCATGCCGGATGCATAGACCGGCATGCCGGCAGGCCAGCGCGCCGCCAGCTTACGCATCATCGAGGCCATGCCTGCGCGATCGAGCGCGGCGATGCCCGCGGCTTCGGCGTACTCATCGATCAGGCCGCCATCGGCGGCAATGCGATAAGCCCTGAAGTTGCTGCTGCCCCAGTTGATCCCGACGATCTCATCCTGCCTAGCGTCGGGTGACACGTGCGCCTCCGTCGATCGGATACAGCGATCCGGTGATCCAGGCGGCGCATGGGGACGCCAGGAAAAGCGCCAGCTCGGCCACTTCCTCGGGTGTGCCGATCCGTGCGAGCGGGTGTCGGGTGACATTATCCGCGCGCGCCCGCTCCGGGTCGCGATTGCGCGCATAGGAAGCGCGCAAGGCCGGCGTGTCGATACTGGCGGGTGCGATCGCGTTGACTCTTATGTTGCCGGGTGCGAATTCGAGCGCGGCGCTCTGCATCAGATTGTTGAGCGCCGCCTTGGAAGCCGCGTACGCCGCCAGCTGCGGCGTCGCGAACTCGGCATTGATCGAGGACAGGAGGATCACCGATCCGCCGCCCTTGGCCTTCATCTCCGGTATGCACCACTTGAGCAGGCGGACGGCGCCGATCACGTTGACGTCATAGATGTCGGCATACACCCGCGTCTCCGTGTCGATCGTGCCCCCGGGGAAGCTGGCCGCCGCGGCGTGCACGAGAATGTCGGGGGCGCCGAGCGCGGCCTTCATGACCGCAAAGGCCTCGGCGAGCGCCGCGTCCGAGCGCAGATCGGCGATCAGGTCGCAATCGCTCGCCGACCCCTTCTGCACATCGAGCCCGGCGACGCGTGCGCCGGCGGCGCGGAAGCGGGTGACGATCGCCGCGCCGATGCCGCTCGCGGCGCCCGTCACCAGCGCCACGCTTCTCTCGAGATCACCCACTGGCCGCAGCCTTCCGCCTCCAGGCATCAGAACTTGGCGGTAATGCTGGCCTTGTAGATGCGGCCGAAGAAAACGTCGGTTCGCAGGCCTTCTTCCGAGCCATCGTACGTGCGCTGCTTCTCATTGAGGAGGTTGTTAGCTTCGAAGTCCAGGGCGACATTGCTTGAGATGTCGTAATGCAGCGTCGTCGAGAGGTCGGCGTAGGTGTCATTGTAAATGCCGGTGGCCGCGCCCGAGAGGCTGACCAGATAGGCAGACCGCCAATTATACGCGACGCGCACACCGAACGGCCCTTTCTCGTAGTAGCCGATCAGGTTGACGTTGTCCTTGGACAAGCCCGGGAACGGCAGAGTGCGGCCGACGACGTCCTTGATCGGCGTGGTCGAGTCGATATAGCTGAACGTCGCCATGGTCCCGAAGCTGTTGAACGGCTCCGGCAGGAAATAGAAGGGCAGCTGGAGCAGGGTCTCGACGCCATCGACCGTGGCGCCTGCGCCATTGACCTCGCGGTTGATCAGGTAGTTGACGCCGCCGTAACTCTCGGGGTCCTGCCTCTGGATGATGAAACTGGATATATCCTTGTAGAACAGGCCGACGGAGAAGAGGCCCTGCCGGCCGAAATAGTATTCGGTCGAGAGGTCCACCTGCGTGGCCTTGAAGGGGTCGAGGCCCGGAGCGCCGCCGTTGCCGGTGCCGAGCGTCGTCTGTACGCCGTTTACGAAGACCGCGTTGTTGAAGAGCGTGACGCCGTTGTTCATGTCCACCGTGTTGGGGAAGGCGACTACCTTCGCGGCGCCCAGGCGCAACAGGAGATTGTTCGTGACATCGAGCTTGCTGACGAACGAGGGGAGCCATTCGTTGTCTTTCCGCCGATAGGCGGTCGGTGTTGCTTTGCCGCTGGCGGCGATCAGGTTGCCGATCGATATCAGGTTGCGATGGACATAGCGCAGGCCGACGTTGCCGGAGAGCGCCATCGATCCGAGCGGCAGCGCGAAGTTGGCTTTCCCGTAGCCCTCGGTGAACCGTTCCTTGATTTCGAAGGTGCTGGACAAGGCGTTGGTGTTGTCGACGGGATCGAGGCACTGCGAGTTCTGCGAGATGGACGGGAAGGCCGTGAACTGGCCGCAGTACTGGAAGTCGCCCGACTCCGCCAGATAGCTGCGGGGCAGGCCCGCGAAATCTCCCGGCGCGAAGTTGCTGTTGGAGTAGGTCGTCAGGTATTGGCTCATCTCGCTGGCGGGGATGCCTCCGGTCGGGCGGATGTCGGCCCGCAGCGGGTTCTGGGTCGAGTCCTGATCGTCATAACGCACGCCGGCCTGGAAGGACTTGAGGGGGCCGGAGTCGATGTCGTAGGTCCAGTCGTTGCGCACCGCGGTTGCGTCCGTCGCTGCCCGGTACAGATTGTCGAAGAGGATCGTGAAGCGCAGCTGGGACGGGTCGCTGAGATCGATGCCGTTGACCCGGTAGCTGCCGAGGTCGCCCTGGGTGAAGTCGAAGTTGACGCTGGGCGTGATGCTGGCGATCGGCTGCAGCCGGAAATAATTCTGATGATAGGTCGAGGTCGAGCGGTCGTAGGACACCTCGGCGCTGCTGTGCAGGCGGTCGGTGATCGCGAATTTGCCCCTCAGCGCCGACGACCAGACAGCGGCCTTGGTATTCGCGAACTCGGTGTTGGTCAACACCGGGCCCGTGGCGGTTCCCGAGAGCAGGATGTCGTTGGGCGAATAAGTGGCATTACTGAGGCCTGAAGTTGGATTGAACGACAGCCACCATCGGCCGCGATTCGACTTCAGGTCGGAATAGAAGCTGTCGGCCGTGATCTCGACCCTATCCGTCGGCCGCCACTGTATCGCGCCGTCCAAGCCCACATTCTGCCGCAGCTCCTGGATGTCCTCGGGCCGGGCATCCGAATTGCCGTAGCGCACCGTGCCCGTGCTGTCCGTATAGCGGCTGTAGCCGGAGAAGGTGTCGAGGCCCTGCTGGGACAGATTGCGGCGCTCGTAGGAGCCGGAGAGCATCACGCCCAGAGTGTCGTCCGCGAATTTGCGCGACACCAGGCCGAAGACCTCGGGCCCACCCTTGCGGGCCTGCTCGGAGTAGCTGCCGCCGGCCTTGAGTACCGCCTGGTTGGGACCCTCGAGCGGCATCCGGGTCTCTATGTCGACGATTCCGCCGAGCGCGCCGGCAATTTGATCCGCCCCCGCCAGCTTGGTCACCTCCAGCCGTGAGATCAGGTCGGACGGCACCAGCGCGAGCAGGCCGTAGGTCGAGGTTCCGAGCTGGTCGAGGCCCTGGCCGCCGCGGCCGGTGGCGTCGAAGACCTGCCGTCCGTTGAACAGGAATACGTTCTGGCGGAGGCCGCGAATCGAGACATTGGTGCCCTCCGCGATGCCGCGATCGACCTGTACGCCGGAGACGCGGGCGAGCGATTCGGCGACGTTCCGGTCGGGAAGCTTGCCGATGTCCTCCGCGACGATGGCATCGACGAATTGCGTGGAGTCGCGCTTGATGTCGCGCGCGGCCTCGAGACTGTGTCGGATGCCGGTGACGACGACCTCCTGCAGCTGACCCGCCGTCGCGGTCGCCTGGGACGTCTCGGGTGAGGCCGGTCCACTGGCGACCGCTGCGTTCTGCGCCAGTACCGGCGCCGCGATGAGAATCGGCGACGCCATGAGGCCTCGCATGAACAGCTTCTTCATATGCACCCCCTAGATCGACCCAGATTGTATCTATAAAAGCAACAAGAAAGCAAGCAGGCCCAGGGCGCAAGTGGTGCCAGGAAAGCATTCCGTGGCGTAATTAACCCAATTTATGCTCAACCGCGGCGCAGACGGGAGGCTGTGACCATTGATGGTCCGCGGCAATGTGTGCAAATATAGCAACACAAAAGATGGAGGTGGCGTGGACAATGAGGTAAAGATGGCGGGGTTGAGCGGCGTAGTGCCCGTCCTGCCCACGATCTTCGATGCGCAGGGCGCAATCGATGAGCGGGGCATGCATCGCGTCATCGAATACATCATCGGCGCGGGCGCGCACGGTATCGTCTATCCCGGACTGGCGAGCGAATACGACCGCCTCAGCCGCGACGAGCGGCTGCAAATGACTCGGCTGGTCGGAGAGCGGATCGGCGGGCGTGTGCCTTTTGTGGTCGGCGCGAGCGCGGCATCGCCGGAGGATGCGATAGCGTACGCTGCCGCGGGCGCGCGGGCCGGCGCATCCGCCGCGATGATCCTGACGCCTGCGTCGTTCGCCAACGATATGGACGCGATGGCGGGGTTCTTCCGCGCCGCACACGAGGGATCAGGTATCGACGTCATGCTGCAGAATGCGCCGGCCCCGATGGGAATCGGCCTGCCGCTGCAAAAGGTGGCGTCCCTTGCGCGAGCGGTCGACGGCATCGTCTACGTGAAGGAAGAGACTCCGCCTTCGGGCCAGCGCATCATGCAGCTCAGCGAGCTCGCGCGGGGCTCGCTGCGTGCGGTGTTCGGCGGCGGCGGGGCGCGCCACGTGATCGACGAGCTGACGCGCGGCGCCAAGGGCACGATGCCGGCCTGCGAGATCACGGGATTGCACGTCGCGATGCTCGATCTCTTCCGCCGTGGCGACGAGACCGGCGCGCGCAACGTGTTCGAGCGGACGTTGCCCTTGCTCAACATGCAGGCTGTGTTCCGCTGGCGGCTGACCAAGGCGGTGCTGCACCGGCGTGGGCTGATCGACAACTGCTTCACGCGTGCGCCCGGGCCCGAGCTCGACCGCTTCGACTGCGCCGAAATGGACAAGCTCCTGGCGCGGATGGCCGATCTGGACGCCTTCGATAGCGTGCCTGCATGAGCCGGCGTGTCGCTTCGGTCGATACGTTCATCGTCACAGTCCCGCGCGATATACCCTACCTGGGGCCCCTGGCACCGGGTGAATCGGTCAACAGGCGCGGCTATGTCGTACGGCGCGGAAATGGCGCCATTTACCCGACGACGGACCGCTCCGTCGTCGTGCGAGTCACCACGGATGACGGGTTGATCGGCTGGGGCGAGACCTACGGCATCTGCGCTCCGCGTGCGACCTGCGAAATCATCAACGATCTGCTCGCGCCGGTCGTGATCGGCGCCGACCCCGACGACGTCGAGGAAATCTGGGACCAGCTCTACGGGCTCATGCGAGTGCGCGGTTGTGTCGGCGGCTTTCACGTCGATGCCATCGCGGGCGTGGATATCGCGCTGTGGGATCTGCGCGGCCGGGCCGCCGGCGTGCCGCTGCGCGACCTCATCGGCGCGACGGTCAACAAGACACTGCCGGGATATGTGTCGGGGCTGCCTGCCGCGACACTGCCGGAACGCGTGGCGCTGGCGGTCGCGATGCATCGCGCAGGCCATCGCTCGTTCAAGATAGCTGCCGTCGTCAGCCGTGAAGGGATCGTAGAGGAGGCTGCGGCGTTGCGCGGCGCGCTGGGCGATGAGGCCGAGCTGCTGATCGATCTCCACTGGAAATTCCCCGCGGATGAGGCCCTGGCGCTGGCGCGGGCGCTGGCCTCCTATCGTCCCGGCTTCATCGAGGCGCCCGTGAAACCCGAAGATGTCGGCGGTCTCGCCCGTGTCGGGCGCGAGAGCGTCGTTCCGGTTGCCGCAGGCGAGGAATGGTACACCGCCTACGAAGTCGCCAACCGCCTTGCCGCGGGCCCGCTCGCCTTCATCCAGCCGGAAATGGGACACACGGGCGTCACCCAGTTCCGGCGCATCGCCGCGCTCGCCGCGGCTCACGCGACACGGATCGCCCCCCATGCGACGATCGGCACCGGCATTTTCCTCGCTGCGAGCCTGCAGGTGTCGGCCACCCTGTCCAATCTGTGGAAGCACGAGTGGCAACATACGATATTCACGCGCAGCGTGGCGCTGCTCGAAGGTGGCATGGGCTACGATGACAATGCGTACGTCCTGCCGAACGGCGCCGGCCTGGGGGTAGCTCCCGGCGGGGCCTTCTGGAGCTACGCGGAGAAAGTCGAGTGAGCAGTCGGACCGAGGCGCGGCGCGTGGGCGGCTGCTAGCCGGATGCCATGCGTCCCAAACTCAACTCACAGCCGAATCAAAGCCTCATCGACGGCATTGCCACCCTGCAGGCGCTGGCGACCTCTTCCGAGCCGGCGGGCTGCCGCGAGCTGGCGCGCCGGCTCGGTATCGATCCGACGAAAGTCAACCGGCTGCTGAAGACGCTGGCCTATCTCGGCATCGCCCGGCAGACCGCCGATCGCAAATACGCCCCCGGGCCCGGGATGCACGTGCTCGCGGCGCAGAGCCTGTTCGCCTCGGGGCTGATCCGCCGCGCCCTGCCCGCGTTGGAGGCGCTGCGCCGGTTCGGGCACACGGTCGCCCTGGGCGTGTTGTGGGAAAGAAACGTGAGTTACTTGTTCCACGCGCCTCCCGGGATCGAGGCCTCGCATGGACTGGGCCGCATCGGGCTGCTGCCGGCCACGACCAGCGGCATCGGCATGGTGCTGCTGTCCGAACATGAGGATCAGGAGGTGCGTGAGCTGTACGAAGGCGCGGATATTCCCCAGTTCCCGGGGGGCATCGAGCACTTGCTCGCGAAGCTCGCCGAGGTGCGACGGCTGGGTTATGCGCGTGTCCATGTAGCGGATGAGCGCGATCATCATGTCATCGCGGTATCGACCGGCGATCCGGCCCATGCCGGCGTCGCAGTGTCGGGCTGGATCCCCGAAGCGGCGACTCCGCCCATCGTCGAAGCGCTCCAGGCCGCCGCGGTGGAGATCGGCGGCTGACCTTGAGGAGAGGGGCGCCGGCAAACTGGGCGCGCTGGGCCATTCTGGCTCTGCTCTTCCTTGCCGGCGTCCTGAACTATGTCGACCGGCAGGCCCTGTCGATCCTCGCGCCGCGCATACAGCGGGACCTGGGGCTGGACGATCTCGGCTACGCCCACATCGTGCAGTGTTTCCTGCTCGCCTACTGCGCCTCGTACATCGTGGCCGGCTGGGTCACCGATAAGCTCGGCACGAGGCTCACGCTGGCGCTGTGTCTGGCCTGGTGGTCCGCCGCAAACATCGCGACTGGCCTCGTGCGCGGTGCGATTTCCCTCGGTGCCGGACGCACCCTGCTCGGCTTGGGCGAGTCGGGACTCTACACGGTGGCGCCCAAGGCGATTGGGGAGCATTTCGAGCCGGAGCGGCGCGGCTTTGCGTTCGGCCTCTTCACCGCAGGCGCGATGATCGGCGCGACCCTCGCGCCTCCTCTGATAGGTGGGCTGGCGATCGCCTACGGCTGGCGCGCCGCATTCGTGGTGACCGGCGCCGCAGGATTCGGGGTCGTGGTGGCCTGGCTGGCGGTCTATCGCCGGCCGTCCGTCGGTGTATCGGCCGCCAGCACGGCGGACGCCATCGATTGGGGGCCGATCTTACGTGACCCCACGGTCTGGGGCCTGGCAACAGCCCGCCTGATCGCCGATCCGGTCTGGTATTTCTATCTCTTCTGGTTCCCTAAGTATCTGGCCGATGCCAGGGGCATGAGCCTGCTGGCGATCGCGCAGCTCGCCTGGGTGGTCTATCTCGCGTCCGACATCGGCAGTGTCGGGGGAGGGTGGTTCTCGGGGTGGCTGATCCGCCGCGGCCGCGCGCCGGTCCGCAGTCGGATGATAGCAATGACGATCGCGGCCGCGCTGGCTCCGGTCGGGGTGCTCATCGCGGCGGGTGTTGGGATCGGGCTCACGCTGGCGCTGGCTGCGGTCGTTACGTTCGCCCATCTCGTATTTCAGGTCAATATGGGCACGCTCATCGTCGATCACTACCCGCAGCGAACCGTTTCGACGGTCTTCGGCATCATCGCGGCGGGCAGCAGCTTGGGTGGAATATTCTCGACCCAGCTGATCGGATATCTGGCGAGTCACGGCTCGTACGATCGCGTATTTCTCATGATGGGTCTTCTGCATCCCCTGGCCTGCGCGGTTGTGTGGGCCACGCCGGCGGTCCGCAGGCGCAAGGTGCCGGCGTAGGCGTTCGACTCAGCGCCCATGGACCAGCTTCAATAGCACTTCCCGCGGGCGGAGACCGGCCAGACCGCCTCGACTTTGCCGTTGCGCACACCGACATACCAGTCGTGCAAATTGCAGGTCGGGTCGCAATGCCCCGGGACGAGCTTCAGTTTTTGATTGATGCGGAGAACGCCGCGCTTGTCCTCGATCACGCCGTGCTCGTCCGAAGTCCTGATGAATTTCACGTCGTTGCGGCCATGGATGACGGGAAGGCCGCTGTCGAGCGACTGCGCCTTGAGTCCTGCGTCGCAGACCGCTTGATCGGGCTTGGCATGGCTCATCACCGAGGTCAGGACGAAGAGCGCGTTCTCCCATTCGCCATGGTCGATGCGGTTGCCGTCCTTGTCCCTGATGCGTCCATAGTCTGCATCCATGAACGCATAACTGCCGCATTGCAGCTCGTTGAAGACGCCGGAGTTCGACTCGAAGTAATAGGAGCCCGTACCGCCGCCCGAGACGAGCTCCGGTTTCAGCCCAACCGCTTGCAGCGCTGCGGCGACCGCCTTCACCAGGACGATGGCCTCGTCGAGCTTGGCCTTGCGGTCCTCGTAGCTCTCGAGGTGCTGCATGGATGCCTGATAGGCCTGTATGCCGCTGAATTTCAGTGCCGGCGCGGCATCGATGGCCTTCGCAATATCCATTGCGGCGCCGGCGCTCTTGACGCCGCAGCGGCCTGCGCCGCAGTCGATTTCGACCAGGCACTCCAGCGTCGTGTGGTGTCGTTGTGCGGCAGCCGAGAGCTCTGCCACGTTCGCCAGATCATCGACGCAGACGATGATTCGCGCGCCATGTCTCGGCAGGTGCGCGAGGCGATCGATCTTGACCGGATCGCGCACCTCGTTGGACACGAGGATATCCTTGATGCCGCCGCGGGCGAAGACCTCGGCCTCGGAAACCTTCTGGCAGCAAACGCCAACCGCGCCGCCCAAGGTTTCCTGCAGCTTCTGCACGTCGACCGACTTGTGCATCTTCCCGTGACTGCGGTGGCGCATGCCGTGCGCTTTCGCGTACTCACCCATCTTCCTGATATTGCGCTCCAGCGCATCCAGATCGAGGATCAGGCAGGGGGTCTGGATGTCCGCCTCGCCCATGCCGGGCAGAGCGGGGATGTCATAGCCGACTGCGTAGCCGGCGAGGTTCGTGTTGGCATTCACTTGATTTGTCGCGACGGCCGCCGTCACCGATGCAGAAACGACTGCCCGATTGTGACTGCCAGGGGATAAGGCTGGAACTGGTTGCGATTGCTGAGGATGATCACGGTGAGGTGCTGCTTGGGCCAGCGCACGATCACGTTGCGGAAGCCGATGCTTTCCCCGGAGTGCCACACGGTATCGCCGGAGACCCGCCAGCCGAATCCGTAGCTGACGTCCGGATCGTCGGTCGGTTCGTGCGCGGTGAAGACCATGCGCCGCGAGTCCGCGTTCAGCAGTTTATCGGCGTACAGCGCCGCATCCCACTTGGCCAGGTCGTCGACGGAGGAGTAGATGCCGCCGTCGCCGCGAGTGGCGCTCGTGGTGTCCTGGTCGGTCCTCGTCCACTTACCGTCGATGTCACTGTAGCCATAGGCGCGATCCCTTACCTGGGGTCCGCGGTTGTGCTCGTACATCAGTGTGTGTTCCATGCCGAGCGGATGAAAGATGCGCTTCTTCATGAAATCCGCCAGATCCAAGCCCGACGCGCGCTCGACGATCAGGCCCAGAAGCACATAACCGCCGTTGCTGTAGCGGTGCGCGCTGCCAGGCTCGAAGTAAAGCCGGTGCTGGGAAGCGATCATGCTCAGAACGTCAGCATCGTCCAGCTGCGTGGTCCGGTTGGATGGAATCAGGTCTTCGTAGTCGATCAGCCCGCTGCTGTGGGTCAGCAGGTCGTAAATGGTGATCCCGTCATCGCTGGCCGGAAGTTGTGGCAGCCATTTGCGCACCCGGTCTTGCAGCCGCAGTTTGCCATCCTGTTTCAGCAGCAGGATACAGGCCGCAGTGAACTGCTTTGTGACCGATGCCAGGCGATAGTTGGTCTCAGGACTGGCCTTGACGTGCTCCTCCAGATTCGCGTAGCCATAGCCGCGTCTCACGATGGCCTTGCCGTCCCGGACGACCAGCAGGGAGGCGCCCGCCACCTCGCCGGTGTAACGGCTCATCAGGCCGTCGATTTCGGCGCGCCCCGGCTGCTCCGCGGATTGCGCATGTACGCAGATTGTCGTCGTCAGCCACATCAGCGCCGACAGAGCCAGTCGTTTGCGCGTCACGATCATACCTCCGCCTCGATAGCCATTACGCCCGTCTATTCACAAGCATGCTCTCGTTTGAAGGCCAGGTCCTCGTAGTCGTCGCTGAAGTCCGCGTCGGGGTCGACCTTGGCCATGTGCAGCGCGTCGCCGGCCTGCTTGGGAAAAAGCAGCCATGCCTCGGAGTTGCCGCTCCCCCAGTGCACCAGATAGTGCTCTCCGACGCGCATGACCTGTCCGGCCAGCGCGGGCGATTTCCGCGAGGCGAAGAATACGGCACCCCCCAGCGCGCAAATCCGCGCCTCGCCGAACCACGGATCGCGCCACACACCGAGTTGACCCTTGAGATCCGTGGGTGTGGCAGGCCGACGCGAGGACGTATCGGGAACGCGCGAGATGCGTTGCTGCCGGTCGTCGCGATCCAGTTCGTCGGCGTAGCTGGCCACACTGCGAGCGCTCTCCGGGGCGGTGAAACGCTTGGTGAGCACCTCGTTGAGCACGAGGCGCGCATTCTCGGCATCGGCGTCGATGAGAAAGACATAGCCGCTTTTCCGGAACGGCAGCAACGTGACGGCCGAGTACATGCCCGACAGCGTGCCGGTATGGGACACCGTCATCTGTCCGTCCACATCGGCAATGCGCCAGCCATAACCATAGCTGTAAAAGAGGGTTCCATCCCAGGCATGCTGGCGTGCGGATATCGGCATGGGCGTATAGCCGGTCCATTCCCTCTGCCGCTGTTCCGGCGACAACCAGGCTAGTTGCTTCGGCGTCGGCGCCAGCCAGTTCATGGCCCAGGTGAGCATGTCGTTCAAGCTGCAGCGCACGCCGCCTGCCGCGTCCATGGTGGGAGCATGCACGACGGAACCACTGGCGGGCACTTCGACGTAACGGCCGTCGCTCCAAATGTGCGGGCGCGCCACGTTGCCGACCTCGTCGCGGTTCCAGGTGCCGATCTGGCAGCGGCTCATGCCGAGCGGCTGGAATACTTCCCGGCGCAGGAGCGTCGGATACGGCACGCCACCGGCGGCGGCTGCGACCAGACCGGCCACGATGTAGAGCGTGTTGTCGTAGCCGTAGCCCGCGCGAAAGCTGTATGCCGGCTTCAGGTAGCGCAGGCCCAGCACCACGTCCTGGGGCGTGAAGTCATTGGGCTCCGGCCACAGCATCAGATCACCGCCGCCTTCAGGCAGGCCACTGTGATGCACCAGCAAATCGCCGACCTGCATATTCGCGGTGACCCATGGGTCGTACATCCGGAATGACGGCAGGTACTTCGTAACCGGGTCGTCCCAATGCAACTTGCCTTCTTCAACCAGGCGAGCGAGCAGCGTCACGGTCATGGCCTTGCTGTTGGACGCAATCTTGAACAGGGTATTGGTGTCGATCGGCTTACCTGATTCCAGATCCCCTACTGTGCGCGTGTAGACCACCTTGCCCTCGTCGATGACACCGACAGCAATGCCCGGAAGGTGGTATTGCGCCACCACGGCATCGACCAGGCGGTCGTAGTCGGACGGCGATCCGGTCTTCGACGCCGCGGCTTGGACTTGCGTCCCGCACAGGACCAGCACCAACGACATCAAGGAGGATCGACCGAGCCGCTTCATGTGCTGTCCCAGTCCCGTGCCGGCTGCTCGCCGGCGATCATTTCCTCGAACGTCTGACGCCGCCGCACGACCGCGTAACGACCGTGGTCGAGCAGCACCTCCGCGGCCAAGGGCCGCGAGTTGTAGTTCGATGCCATTGCGGCGCCGTAGGCCCCTGTCGTCTTGATCACCAGCAGATCGCCCCGCTCGCACGGCGGCAGCTGGCGATCAACGGCAAAAGTGTCACTGGTCTCGCAGACCGGTCCGACGACGTCGTAGATTTGCGGCGAGCCTTGTCGGTGCTGCGTCGGCACGATCTCGTGCCAGGCATCATAGAGGCTGGGGCGCACAAGCTCGGTCATGCCCGCGTCGACCACCAGGAACCGCCGCTGCCGCCCCTGCTTGATGCGCAGCACACGTGTCAGCAGCATCCCGGCCTCGGCCACGAGCCAGCGGCCCGGTTCGAGCAGGATGCGGCCGCCGAAGCCGTCCAGCGCTTTCCGAATCACCTCCGCGTAACCTTTTACGGAAACAGGCTGATCCTGGCCTTCGCGATAGCACACGCCGAGGCCGCCACCGACATCGATACTGCTGATCGCATGTCCGGTAGAGGCCAGTTCACGCCAGAACGCGGCCACGCGTTGTAACGCCAGCCGGATCGGGTCCAAGCACAGCATTTGCGAGCCGATGTGCACGTGCAGGCCATCCAAGCGCACATGCGTCAGCCGATCGCTATCGGCAAACCACGCGCGTGCCTCGTCGAAACCGACGCCGAACTTGTTCTCCGCTTTGCCGGTGGAAATCTTGGCGTGCGTGAGGGCATCCACGTCGGGATTGACACGTACCGAGGCGCGTGCAATCGCGTTCCCCGCCGCCGAGTCCTGCAACAGGTCCAGCTCGTCTCTCGATTCCACGTTGAAGCGGCTGATGCCGGCGGCCAGCGCATCGCCGATCTCTTTGGCGCTCTTGGCAACCCCGGAAAATACGATGCGGTTTGCGGGAATGCCTGCACGCAGACTGCGCTGCAATTCCCCGGCCGACACGATGTCGGCGCCCAGTCCGGCATCGGCCATCAACTGCAAAATAGCGAGGTTGGCATTGGCCTTGACCGCGTAGCAAACCAGCGTATCGAGCCCTTGCAGAGCCGTTTGCAGCGCAGAGATGCGTTGCCTGATGGCGGCGGCGGAATAGACATGGAGCGGCGTACCCAGCCGCTGCGCCAATACCTGCAGATCCACGCCGTCCAGTCGTGCGCCGTCAGCGCACACGGAATCAGTAACCCGCCGCGAGGCCGGCCGGACGACGCGGATCGTTGGCGCCCTCGAACGCGCCGGTCTTCGGGTCGATCAGGATGGCTTCATCGGCGCCCATGGCGTGGATCGTTCTGAACCGGTAGCCCATCTTTTCGAGCTTCTGTTGCGACTCCGACGAGAGCATTCCGCCCTCGATCCACACTTGCTGTGGATACCACTGCTGGTGCATGCGCGGCGCACTCACGGCCTGCTGCACGTTCATGCCGTAGTCCACCACGTTGAGGATACTCTGCAGCGTGGTCGAGATGATGGTTGCGTCACCGGGGCTGCCTGTCAGCAGGAGCGGTTTGCCGTCGCGCATGACGATGGTCGGCGTCATCGAGCTCAAGGGACGCTTTCCCGGCTCGACTTGGTTGACCCTGCCTTGGACCAGGCCTGCCGCGTTCGGCACGCCTGGCTTGGACGTGAAGTCATCCATCTCGTCGTTGAGGAAGAAGCCGGTGCCGCCGGCAATCTGCCGGATGCCGAACAGGAAATTCACGGTATACGTTACGGCAACCGCGTTGCCATACTTGTCAGCCACCGAATAATGCGTGGTGTGGTTGCCTTCCGTGGCGCCGAGATCGCCCCGGATCGCGGCTGAAGGCGTGGCTTTGTCCGGCAGAATCGTGGACCGCAGCTTTTCCGCATGAGCGGTTGCAAGCAGCTCATCGATCGGATTGTGGACGAAAGCGGGGTCGCCCAGGTAGGTGTTGCGGTCCGCGAAGGCGCGCCGCTCGGCCTCGGCCAGATAATGCACGGCGTTGACTGAACCGTAACCCCATGTGGCGAACGGGTACGGCTTGATGATCTGCAGGATCTCGCACAGTGTCGTGCCGCCCGAGCTGGGCGGGGGCGCGGAAAGAATGGTGTAGCCGCGGTAGCTGCATTGGATCGGCTCTTCCCATTGCACGGTGTAGCTGGCGAAGTCCTGCACCGACAGGATGCCGCCGTTGGCCTGGCTGGCCTCGGCCACGGTGCGGGCGATGGGGCCCCGGTAGAACGCGTCGGTGCCCCCATCAGCGATCTGCTCGAGCGTTTGCGCCAGTTGTTTCTGAACCAGACGCTGGCCGGCCACGTAAGGCTTGCCCCGATTCAGGAAAATGGCCGCAACATTGGGGTGCTTGGCGAAGTCCTGCGCGCTGTAGTCGAGGATATTCACGTCGCCCTGCCGCAGCACATAACCGTCGCGGGCCAGCTTGATGGCCGGCGCCATCACCTCCTTCAACGACAGGGTGCCGTATTTCGCGAGCGCCGTATCGAGGCCCATGACGGTGCCGGGCACGCCTACTCCCAGGTAGGAGTCGGTGCTGCGATTCGGCACTACGTTGCCATCCGCATCCTGGAACATGGTCGGTGTGGCTTTCAGCGGGGCTTTCTCGCGGAAATTGAGGAACAGGTTCCGGCCACCCTCGAGATGAATCAGCATGAACCCGCCGCCGCCGATGTTGCCGCAGCACGGATGGACGACGGCCTCCGCGTACCCGACGGCCACGGCGGCGTCGATTGCGTTGCCTCCTCGCTCGAGCATCTCCACTCCGGCCATGGTCGCCAGATGCTGAGCGCTGACTACCATGCCATGCTGCGCGATCACCGGCTTGGCGTTGGCCAGCGCCGCGCGAGTGGCGGGAGGCGCGTTGGTGATTGTGGAGAGCGTCCGTACACGAACGCTGTCACTCGCCCCGGCCGTCGTACTGAATGCGGCGATTGCCAGGGCCAGTACCGCCTGAGATGATCCGACGCCGCGGTGCCGTACCGATGGGGTGGCCGTCATTGCCCGCCCCAGAATCCCGGTGACGGTGGCACCAGCAGGCCGTCTTGCAGGGTGACGCCACCCGGGTGGTCGCTTTCCAGCCAGAGCGGTCCATCCAGGTCGACGAAGTCCGCTTCGCGTGCGACTTCCAACGCCGGCGCGATGCTGAGCGATGAACAAATCATGCAGCCGACCATGACGGTGAGTCCACAGGCTCTTGCTGCGCGCAGCAGGCGCCAGGCCTCGGTCAGGCCCCCGGTCTTGTCCAGCTTGATATTGACGGCCTGATAACGAGTGAGCAATGACGGCAGGTCCGACGTAGTGTGGCAGGCCTCATCGGCGCAGATCGGGATTCGGCTCGAAAACTCCACCAGGGCATCGTCTGCGTCGGCCGGAAGCGGTTGCTCCAGCAGGCTCACGGATGCGCGCTCCAGCACCGGTTGGGTGTCGCGGAGAATGCCGATCGTCCAGCTTTCGTTGGGGTCGACAATGAGTTTGGCCGAGGGCGCCGCCTGCCGCACGGCTTCGATTCGCCCGACCGGGTCGTGAGCATCGACCTTGATCTTGATCAGCTTGGGATTAGCGATACGGGACGCCGCCTCGCGCATCTCCTGCGGCGTGTCGATGCTGATCGTCAGCGCACTCGCGAGAGGTGAATGGGGCGTCCGCGCCAGCTGCTGCCACACGGGCACATGGCTGAGTCGGGATTCCAGGTCCCACAATGCCGCGTCCACTGCATTGCGCGCCGCCCCCGCGGGGAGGCGCGCCTGCAGCTCGTCCCTGCCCATGCCGGCACACAGAGCGTTTCGCAACGTCTCGATTTCATTCATCACGGACGCCACGGACTCACCGTAGCGAGCGTAGGGAACGGACTCGCCACGCCCAACGGAGCCCGTCTGGTCGAGCTCGACGGTCACCACGTCCGCTGCAAGCTTGATTCCGCGTGAGATGCGAAACGGTGACCGCAGGGGCAACGTGCGGTGCCGGATGTTCAGTGTGCGCAGCACGAGAGTAAATTGTCTACGATGGATTCGACGCCCATGGTGACCGGGTCCTCGCAGGGCAGGTCCAATCGCCCGGCGATCTCCCGGCAAGCCGCGCGCGCCTCCTGTTCGGATACGTTCGACGTGTTGAGGGCGACGCCGACTGCCTTCACCGCGGGATTGGTCAGGCGGGCAGCGACGAGGTTGGCCTCCAGGCATCGCTCGAGCTCGGGGAGCGGGAAGCCGGTGAGTCCGCGCATGTGCCGTCGCGTCAGCTCGTGGCACAACACGAGGGCGTCCGGTTGGGCACCGTGGAGCAAGCCCAGCGACACGCCGGCGTACGACGGATGGAATAACGACCCTTGGCCTTCGATGAGATCCCATCCGCCATCGTCACGGGCGGGCGAGATCACTTCGACCGCTCCGGAGATGAAATCGGCAATCACGGCATCCACAGGTATGCCGCTACCCGCGATGAAGATGCCGGTCTGTCCGGTCGCGCGGAAATCCGCCTTGAGCCCACGTTTGCGCATGCTCCGCTCGAGCGCGAGCGTGGTGTACATCTTGCCGACCGAGCAATCAGTGCCCACGGTCAACAGGCGCTGCCCGGAGCGCTTGCGGCCCGTGCCGACGGGGATCCTCTGAGTGTATTCGCGGGCATCGAACAACGTGCGGCCATTGCGCCTGGCGGCAGCCACGATGTCCGCATTTCCGCGCAGCTTCTCGTGCAGGCCGGAAATCACATTGAGGCTGGCGTCCAGCGCAGTGATGATGTCCGCGACGGTCTCGCGCGGCATCACGCCGCCAGCACTTGCGGTGCCGATCACCATCGTGTTTGCACCTGCGGCCCTGGCCTGCGCCGGTTTCATATCTGGCAAGCCGAGCGTCAGGTGGCAGTCGGGACTCCGGTACTGCCCGATACACCACTCAGGCCGCCAGTAGGCGAGTCCCCTGGCGGTCTTGATTGCCAAATCGTCCGGTGCTCGACCGAGATACAGCAGAAAGGGCGGGCCCCAATGGCCGTGGTCGGCCGCATCGCCGCTTTTAGACATGAAATCCGCGCTCCAACTGATTCCCTTCTGCGTAAAAAGGCCGAAGAAGCATAACCATGGCCGGCGCAGGCCACCAATGAAAAGACGGGGACATGGCATAACTCAGGGTTGTGGGGCTTTTTCCGGTCCGGGAACGGGCGCTGCGTTACGGCGCCGTTTGCCTGTCAGCAGCAACTTGTGCTGAACTCCGCGATGCCATCGCTTGACGAAAAACGGGTGGGCAGGGGCGCTATGCGGTTGCGATACATTGAATTGTTTCATGCCATCTTGACTTCCGGCAGCATCACGGGGGCGGCAAAGCTGCTGGACATCTCGCAACCCGCGGCCAGCAAGGCGTTGCAGCACGCGGAAAATCAGCTGGGCTTTGCCTTATTCAGTCGTGTGCGCGGACGCGTACAGCCGACCCAGCAGGCCCAGCTGTTGCGCGAGCGGATCGAGAATATCATTCAGGAGGTCCAGGACCTGGAGCGCCTGACGACAAACATGAGTCAGCCGGGCAGCTACCCGTTGCGTGTGACTTGCACGCCGACACTGGCACAGGTGCTGCTTCCCTCCGCGACCGTATTGTTGCGCAAGGCTTTCCCGGATCTGACGGTCGAGCTGTCCACGGAGCATTCCGCGGCGATGTGCGAGTCTTTGACGCTCCGTGAAACGGACATCGGGCTCACATTGCAGGACACCGGCCACCAGAACCTGCGCCAAAGAGTGCTCTGCCGCGGACAGGTGATGGTGATCGCTCCACCTGACCGATGGTCCTCGATGGAATTGACGCAGCCATTGCCGATCAGTGCGTTGGCCAGCCAGTCCATGATCGGTATCACCGTGCGCGACGCCTTGGGCAGCATGCTGCAAAGCCACCTCGCAAAGGTCGATCCGGCACCGAAAACCGCGGTCGCGGTGCAGACGTATCAGCTGGCCCGATCACTCGTCGCCAAGGGCGAAGGCTTGGCGCTGGTGGATCCTTTCACGGCGCGCTGTGGCGATGCGAACACCGTGCAAATGCGTCCGCTGAAGCCGTTTCTCGAGGTCGTGCTCTATGCGATGCATAGGCCCGACAGCCCCCTGAATCCGGTACAGAAGCGCTGCCTCCAGGTCGTGCGGCAACTCGCCCAGGGAATGCTGGCCAAACATTAGCGGCTACGGGCGGGCTGACCGGAAGCGCACTCACGGAACGGCGGGTCATGTCGCTTCGCGTTTCTTGATCGTCTGGTATTCATCGAAGACACGGCGCCATATCGGACCGGCTCTCCCCGTGCCCAGGGCGCGGCCGTCGAGGTGTGTGACCGGCATCACCTCGCGGGTCGAGCTCGCGACCCAGATCTCATCGGCCGTGTAGAGCTCTTCCCGAAGGATTTCACGCACCTCCAACGCCACGCCGAGCGCGGCAAGCACGTCGCCGACGACGAGACGGGTAATGCTCGGAAGACGCTCGTGGCTCGCCGGCGGCGTGCTGATGCGCCCGCCGTCGACTACGAACACGGCGCTGGAGCTTCCCTCGGCGAGGCGCCCGTCGCGTACCAGGATCGCCTCGTCCGCACCGCGACGTTTGGCTTCCATTCGCAGCATCACGGGTGCAAGCAGGGCGATGGACTTGATGTCGCAGCGCAGCCATCGGATGTCTTCCAATGTGACGGCCGTGATGCCCCCCGCGAGTTGCTCGAACCGCCCGGCTGCCAGCCGCCAGCAGAAGCCGAAAGCTGTCGGATGAGTGCCGGTCTGCGGCAGAAAGTCGCGACCCGGCTCGGTCCCCCGCGTGACCTGGAGATATATGCCCATATCGCCGCCGCCGTTGGCGGCTATGAGCGCCTGCATGAGCTCAGTCCAGCGAGCGCGAGAGTAGGGGTTGGGGATCCCGAGCGCGTCGAGACCCGCCTGAAACCGGTCGAAATGCGCCTGCAGGCGGAACGGCCTGCCGCTGTAACAGGGCACGACCTCGTATATGCCGTCGCCGAAGAGGAATCCGCGATCGAGCGGCGAGATTCGGGCCGCGGTGGTGGGCACCAGGGCGCCGTCGAGCAGGCAGGTGGGAAGAGCATCGGCCATGACGTTGAGGTCAGCTTCGTGGTGTCGTTACGGGCAAGCCGTCATTGCACTTTGACGCCCGCATCCCGCAAGCGCTGGCGCAAGGGGTCGAGCTTGTTGCCGAAAAGCGCGCTGCGCGCGGTGTCGCTGCGCAAGGGTTGCCGCACCAGGGCGGCACTGGGCAGACTCTGCACGGTGCGCGCCGTCTTGTGAAACTCCAGGCACTCGCGGGCGAATGAGAGATTGCAGAAGTCCAGCAGGCGACGGATCACGGGCTCCGGCTCGGCGACCAGCGCTTCGTACTGGAGATCGAGCACCTGATTCGGATACTTCTGCAGCCAGAAGCGTGTCAGGCGCAGGAAGTCGCCGCAATAGTCGGCCATCTCGTCGAGGTCGCAGGCGAAGCCGCTGTTCTCGCTGAAGCACTGGCGGAAGCAGCCCAGGCAGGTCTCCACCGGATCGCGCCGAACGACGATCACGCGCGCAGCCGGCAACATCGCCAACGCCGCGCCCACCGCATACCACGTGACGAGGCTCTTGTCGGTGAATCGCGGCTTGGTCTGCCGCCAACGCGCGGTTCGCCCAAGATATTCGCGGCCGAGGCGTTGCCAATCTTCGGCCGTGGCGTCGGGGACCCACAGTGGAAATGCCGATTTGCGGCGAGCGGTCTCCGCATCGATGACTTGCGTCATGTCCTTGATCTCGTTCGCTCCCTCCACCTCCGGATGCGAAGCCAGGATCTGCTCGACCAGCGTCGAGCCGGAGCGGGGGATACTGACGATCAGGATGACTTCATTGCCGAGCCGGGCATCGATTGGCGCAGGCATTTCGCCCGCAAATACGCGCAGGATCGCGTCGACGCGTTTGTGCTCCCCCGGCGCGTCCCACTTCACCCTGCGCCGTCGCGAAGCATTGGCGGCGCGGAACTCTTCGAAGGCCTGCGCGTAGTCTCCCTGGTTCTCCAGCGCCTTCGCCAAAGCGAAACCTAGGAGCTCGCGATCACGGTGCGACAAATCTTCTCGCTTCAATGAGCGCTGCAGCGAAGCGGCGTCCGCGACATCGAAGCGGACCACATTGAGATTCGACAAGCCGAACCAGCCTTCGGCATTGGCAGGCTCGCGTCGCAGCACTTCGCGAAACTCGGCCACCGCGGCGTCGACCTGGCCCAGGTTGGCATGGGTCCGGGCCAGTGAGAGCCGGGCGGATAGGTGTGTGGGCTCGAGCTCGAGCGCGCGCTGCAACGCGGCGACGGCTTGCTCCGTGTGCGCCTGGCGTCCGAGCGCCTCGCCGAGGTTGAACCACGCCGACGTGGAGGCTGGTTCCAGCTTGCAGGCTCGCCGAAAGTGCGCCAGGGCTTCATCGGCCTCGCCACGCTCGAACAGGGAGATGCCGAGCCCGATCCGCAGATCGGCATCGTCAGGCCCCATGGCAAGGACCCGGCGGAAGCAGTCGATCGCCTTGGCGTGATTGCCGAGGCGTTGGGCCGCCATACCCAGCAACCGGACGGCGTCCGGCTCGTCCGGGGCCAGCGCCAGCACGGCGATCAGCGACTGTTGCGCGGCTTCGAACTGCTGGTGCTCCCACTCCCCGCGTGCCCTGGCCAGCAGGCGGGCGGCCACCGATGAAAGCGGCCGTCGCACGCCGCCCTGCGCGGACTGCGGCTCTGTAGGGGAGGTCACGTCATCATGGAGTTGGCAGCAATTCGTCATGCTACGCCGCTCGCAGCCCGCTGCGCAAGAAACCGCCGGGCGTCGGCCCGGCGGTGAGGCGGGCTGCCTGCGTCACTCAATAGTCATAGGCAACCGAGAGCCGGACACTACGCGGCGGCGTGAAATTCTCGACATTCCCGTATTCAGAATTGGGATTGCTGGTCGTCCCAAAGAAGTCGTTGATGAACAGCGGTTGCTGCTGGTTGAACACGTTGAACACCGCAACGTTGAAGTCGAGCCCGTGGTCAACGTACTTCAACGTCGGTTTGTAATCCAGGCTGAGGTCCAGCCGGGTGGTCCATGGCAAGCGGCCCAGCGAGCCCGGAGGAACCGGCACGCCGCCGCACCAGTAGTACGTATGGGAGCCGTGCAGAGCAATCTGGTCCGGCCCGTATCCACCACGGCACATCCGGGGGGTGCCGGAGGCGGCGTAGAGGTTGGCGCCCACCGTCAGTTCCCGCGTGATTCCGTAAGCTCCGAAGATCTTGAACTGGTGCCTGCGGTCGTTCGGCTGAACGCCGTACGAATTCTGCATCCTCTCGGGGAAATCCCACGCGGTCGTGATCGATTCATACGACCCGCTCTGCTGCGAAAAGGTGCTGACAGGCCCTTCCGTGTTGCCCCACGTCTTGGAGAAGACGTAGTCGAATTTCGCCGACCACCTGCCGTTCCATACGTGCGTCAGTGAGAGGTCCAGCGAGTAGTATTGACGCAGAACTCCCCTCGGGAAGCCCTGAGCCGCCGGTGTCAGGTTGACCGGCACGAGGCTTCCATCCGGCGCTTTCATCAGGATGTGGTTGGTCACGCCCGGGTTGATCAGGATGAGGCTTTGTGCCCACTGGCCGCAGGTGTCAGGCGTCATCCAGGTATAGCCCTGTGCCAGCCCCGTTGCACACTCTCTTTGCTCGTCGTCGAAATCGTCGATGATCCGCGGCATCTTCTGGTACGTGCCCGTTGCCCCGGCCACCCACTTCTCGTCCAACATCTGGAACTCGTGCTGCAGACCGAGCACGAAGTCGTCCGAATACTCGGCCTTGATGTTCTGGGAAGCCGATATCCTCGGATCCTTCGCCTGGCCGTATTCGCTGTCGATCCCCGCGCCCGTCGACGGAAGCTGGTACAGGGGCTTGAAGCCGATGGGCGCGCCGGTCGCCGGATCGATGCCCGTGTAGGTCCCATAGAGGGAATAGTTAACCACGGGTGCCGCGATCGAGAGGGCGGTGGTCAACGGGAGCGCCAGGTAATAGCGGCCGGCATTGCCGAATACCTTGAAAGAGGAGTCGCCGTGCACATCCCAGCTGAAGCCGAGGCGGGGTGCCCACTGGGGCGAGGTCAGCTTGATGTAGGGAACGCCGGACCCATCGAAGTTGGTGAACTGGTCGTTGCGCAACCCCAGGGACAGCAGCAGGTTTTGAGCGACGTGCCAGTTATCCTCGATGTACTGTGCGCGCTGCTCGACCTTCACGGACGCCGATGATCTGGAAAAGGACTGCTGGACATAGTAGCAAGTCCCGTTGAAGCATTGATCCGACGGGCCGACGTAGGGCGCCACATTGGGAGTGGTGCCGACAAGAAGCGGCTGACCAGGCCCGCTGCCGCCGTAGATCCAGGAATAGCCGGGTCCGGTGTTCTCGCTGCCATCGTCTATGTCCCAGGAGTTGATGTTGTCGATGCCAACCGAGATATCGTGGGTCCGCCACTTATAATCGAGGCTCACGCGGTAAGAGGTGACGTTGACGTGGTGCCTCGGGTCGGCTTGCGTCGAGTTTGTGTTGGCGTTGGTGATGCCGCCAGGCGGCGCAAACCGCGGATCCTGATTGGATGCGCTCTGGATGTTGGGCAATGAGGCATTGAACCCCGGGCCCTCGGGCTGCTCCAATAAATAGTCGCCGTGAGTTTTGCCGAACATCGCATCCAGGGTCAGCTGGTCGGTGAGGTAGGAGGTGAAATTCGCCACCCCCATCCTGAAGGTAGTCTTTTCCGTTTGACCGAAACCCGAGAAAGTCCCGAGGCTCGGTGGGGCGTAGTTGACATTGTATTGCGACTGCCAGGTCTTGTTCGCGCTCTGGAGCCCGGTCAGGGTGAGCAGATTGTTGTCGTTGATGTTCCAATTTATCTTGGCGTAGTACTTGGGCGCATCCGTGCGATCGTGGGCGATGTACGGATTTTCGAACGTGCCCGCGTTGCCCAGGCTCAGGTCGTTGGTGGTTTGTCCCGTGTTGTCCTCTTCGGCGGCCAGGAAGAAAAACAACCTGTTCTTGATGATCGGGCCGCTGACGTAGGCGTCGTAGGTCGTCTCTTGGGAATCCTCGGGCGTGTTGTAGCTGTGCAGCAGGCCCGGAGGATACCCCTTCGCGGCCGCCAGCGGATTGGCGTAATAGGAATTCTTGAAGCGGGCTTGCAAAGAGGACGGCTGCACCAGGGCGCGCACGCCAAAGTGCCAGTCGTTGGTGCCGCTCTTGCCGATCTGGTTGATCACGCCGCCGACGGACCGGCCATATTTGGCGCCGTAACCGCTGATGAGGGTCTGTTGTTCCTCTATGGCGCCATACGGCAGCTCTAGACCGCCCTGTGCCGTTAGCGCATCGGTGACATTCATGCCGTCGATGTAGTAGGCATTCTCGGCTGTCGAAGCGCCGCCGAACACATTGATCGGGTTGCCCAGCGGACCGCTGCTCAGTTGGGGCGAGCCCATGCCGACGCCCGGCGCCAGCGCCGCGATATCGGCGGCGTCACGCTGTAAGGGCAGGCGCTGCAGGTCCTGGGCCGTCACCGTGGTGACCTGATTGGTGGTGGACACGTCGATCGCGGGGATCGCCCTGGCGGAGATGACGATGGTGTTCAGGGCTGTCGCGGTCGTCGTGGCGGTCGCACTGGAAAAGATCACCGTCACTGCGCCCGCGGCAACGGGACTAACGTCCGTCTTGGACTGCACGACCTTGCCGTTCTGCTGCAGGGATACCGTGTAGGTACCGACTGGAACGGTGGTCGAGTATCTACCGGAAGGGTCCACGTTGATGGTACGGTCGAAGCCGGAGCCACCGGTGATCCGGATGGTTTCGCCGGAAGCCGCCGGAACCGTACCCTCGATCGTGCCGGTGACCGCCTGCCCCCAGGCGGTACCCGAGAGGCCCATGAGGGCTGAGCTGACGGCGAGCGCCACCGCCTTGCGCTGCAGCACGCTGTTGCGATGCAATCGACGCAAAGACGCTCTCTTCATGCTACGTACTCCCCAATTGTGGGTGAGCGGCAAAGTGCAGCCGCTGCTTGTTTTTGTCGCGTCGGCACAATAAGCGACCCGATGGCCATGCGTGGTGCGCACAAACCAAACGCACCATGGTACCGAGGATACGCACCCGTCAGCGGAAACCACCAATGAAAAGACCGATATTCGGCATAGCTGCGGGTTATGGTTATCTTGCCCGCATGGGAGCCTGAAACGCCTCCCGGAACCGCTATCCCCAGCGCAATTCAGTGTGACTGACGGCGCTCACTGCGACTGATAGAGCGGCCGCGGGCATGGCTCGTCGGGCACGAACCGCCTCTACAGGGTGGCGGTGACCATGTACGATGCGCGGCCATGGCCGAATCCTCAGCGATCGCACCGCGCGAATTGCCCCGCAAGCTCGGACTCGTCACCGGCATGGCGGTCGTGGTTGGGGTGATCATCGGCAGCGGAATCTTTCGCGTTCCATCCCCGATTGCAGCCGCGGCCGGCAATCTCACCGGCATCACTATGCTGTAGCGGAGCTCACGTGCGGCCGAGGATACCTGCACGTGACGTCTTGAACTTCGAGGCAAAAGCCATGCGGCCATCAATTCAATCGGGGGGCGGTATGACACGACTGACCTTGCTTATTGCCACTGTCGCGCTCGTGGGGTCCGCGGCCTGCGTGGCCAGCGAAAACGTCTCCGCGCCACCCGGTGCTGTTGCGCTGACCGTCCGGTTGCCTCGTCCCGGCCAGCAGATCTTCGATGTGCACGAAGTGATGCCGGTCAGGCCGGGCTCGTTGACGCTGCTCTATCCGAAGTGGATTCCCGGCGATCACGCACCGGATGGCCCCATCGAGGACATGATGGGCCTGGAGATCACGGCCGGCGGCAAGCGGATCGCATGGCACCGTGATGAAGTGGACATGTTCGCATTTCACTTGACGGTGCCGGCGGGCGCGGATCGGATCGACGTCCGCTTCCAGTTCCCGGCAAGCGATCGGATCACGCCGCATCTGCTGGGCCTCGAGTGGAATACCGTCGCGCTGTACTACGCCGGCTATCCGACCCGGACGGAGATATATCGACCGACGCTGGTGATCCCTGCCGAATGGCGCTACGCAAGCGCGTTGAAGACGCAAACGCGCAGCGGCGGGCGCATCACATTCGAGCCTGTCCCGTTCAATACCTTGGTCGACTCACCCGTGATCGGCGGGGAATACTTCCGGGAAATCGATGTCACTCCGCCGGGGTCGGCTGTGCATCGTTATCTGGACATGGTGGGTGATGATGCCGCGGCCGTCGATATTTCGGACGTGCAGATCGCTGCCTATCGCCGTCTGGTCGAGCAGGAACAGGCGCTGTTCCACTCGCATCACTACGACGACTATCACTTCCTGCTGACACTTAGCGACTACACGTCGAAAGGCGGCCTCGAGCACCACCGATCGAGTGACGACCGGGCACGCAGCGGCGCGAAGATGTTCGCGGACGCCGATCACTTCATGCTCGATGCCTCTCTGCTGCCGCACGAATACACGCACTCGTGGAACGGCAAATTCATGCGCCCGGCGCAGCTGTGGCAGCCCGACTTCGAGCGCCCGGAGCACGGCTGGGGGCTGTGGGTATATGAGGGCCTCACGGTCTATCTCGGTGACATGCTGACCGCGCGCAGCGGCTTATGGTCGCCGGACACCTGGCGTGACGTGGTGGCCTATCGCGCGGCGGCCATGGACCACCGACGGGGCCGCGATTGGCGGCCGCTGATCGACACCACCGTCGCCGCGCAATTGGTCTACGGCTCGCCCATGCGCTGGTCGAACTGGCGGCGGCAAACCGACTTTTATCGTGAAGGGCAGCTGCTCTGGCTGGCCGTCGACATGAAAATCCGCACGCTGAGCCACGATCGGCGTTCCATAGACGACTTTGCGCAACGTTTCTTCGGCGTCGGCGACGGCAGTTTCGTGACCCGGACCTACACGTTCAACGACGTCGCGAACGCGCTCAACGCGGTGCAACCGTATGATTGGGCCGGATTCCTGCATACCTGGCTGGACGGTGTCGGCCGGCAGGTGCCGCTGCTGTCCGGTATCGAGGCCAGCGGGTGGCAGCTCGTGTACACCGACAAGCCCAGCCGGTATCAGAACGCCCTCGAAAATGTCGGCGAGGGAGAGCTCGAAGGAAAGGGAGTCGACGAAATGTTCTCGGTAGGCCTGTTCCTCGACAGCGCCGGCAAGGTCGAGGACGTGTTGTGGGACGGCCCGGCTTTCAAGGCCGGAATCGCGCCGGGCATGAAGCTGACCTCCATCGATGGACAGCCATACAGCACACAGGTACTGCGGGGCGAGATCATCCGCGCGCAGAAGAGCGGCGAGCCATTGCGAATACAGGCACAGAATGATGGCGTCGTCGAGCTGTACACGGTTCGTTACGCCGGCGGACTGAGGTATCCACACCTGGTGGGCACCCCGGGCAAGACCGACTACCTCGAGGAGATACTTGCGCCAAAACCCTCCGGGAAGGGCCGGTGACGCTGCCGAAGCCAGCTTTCGTCAGCCGCCCGCGTTCTGTGCATGTTACTTCGACGACAGGATCTTCCAGTCGAAGTGATAGCTCCATTTGTCGTAGTAGAGGTTGCCGTCCGATTCGACCTCACCGCGCTGCGAATCGACGTCGTCGGAGCGGAAGAACTGCTTGGGCGGCACGAATGTCCGCGAGAAGTCGTCGTTGAAGGCGATGCGGAAGTTGTCCAGCCCGCCGACATAGAACCATTTCAGCGACGGATCGCCGGACTGGAGCCGGCCGTACGTGACATCGATCGGCATCCACCCGTACGGAGCCAGATAGACCTGGGCCCAGTCGTGGATATCGTTGTCGCCGCCGCGGCTGAAGGTCCAGCCCGATTGCCAGCGCGCCGGGATGCCGTTCATGCGCAGCAGCGTCATCAGCAGCATGGTCTGCTCGCCACAATCGCCATGGCCTGCATGCAGCGTGTAGGCGCTCAAATCGGCAATGGTGGAGTATTCGCGCGCGCCGGCCCACGGAATCTCGTCCACCGCCGCAAAAATCTTCTGCGCGATGCGGTACGGATTGGTGGCATCCCCCACTACCTGCTGCGAAAACACCCGCAGCGGCTCGGTGAACACGATGTGCGGCGCACGTTCGGCCACGTAGGGCGCCAACTCCGCCGTGATCTTTGCCGGCACCACCTTGCTCGGGTCGATCGCGTGATACTGCGCATAGAGGGTGACCTCGTAGGTCACCGAAAATACTGTGGGCTGGTGGGGCTGCGCGGCCTCTTCGAGGTATACCGTGCGTTGCAGGGCCGACCGGGGTGCGATGCGATGGCCGCTCGGCTGGCTTGTCACGAAGCGGATGTCTTCCTGTTGCCCGGGGATGTAGCGCGGATAAGGAATCCATGCGTGAATGGTCTTGCCCGCCGGCACGGCGTCGGCATCCACGGTCACGGATTGCGTCACCCGCACCCGCTGCGGCAGCACGCTCGAACGGCCGGTGGCCCGCGCGCGCCGGATTACGTCGCGGTCGTAGTCGGTGATCTGTTCGGTGAATTGCTTCGACAGGCCGCTGTCGGCAAACGGTATCGGCACCGTCGACCGGGCCCGCGCCTCCGCGCTCAGGTGGAACAGGTTGGAAGGCGAGCGGCCAAAGTACATCCGGTTGCCGTCGATGTACATGTGCTCGAACAGCCCATGGGCGTCCCAGCTCTCGAATTCGGCGTCGGTGAGATCGGGGATCTGCTTGCGCACACGGGCCGCGACCTCACCGGCGGTGAGGCTGAAGTCCTCGCGCATGCGCTGCATGCGCGCGCGCTGGAGTTCCAGCGCCTTGCGTGTCGGCGCAGCCAATCCAGGCTGCTGCAGCGCTGCATCGATGCGGGTACCCGCCTCACGGAATTGACCGGCGGTGATGAGCTCGACGATCGTCGGCAATTCACCGTTGCCCGCGCCCGTGGCGGGCGCGGCGGATGCCGGTCCCGCTACCGCCAGCAGCACCACCAGCAACAGGATCGACGCCGCGGCACACAGATGCGATACACGCTCTGCGGCGCCCATCAAGCGGATTTGGATCTTGTAGACCGACACGCTCTCCTCCCCATGGGTCGCCTCGACCCGTGGAGCTTTGCACGCATTCCGGTGCATATCAACGATCCAATCTGTTGCCGGACGCCCATCCACAGGACACCACGCCCGAGAGACCGATTATGAAGAGGATTTGGTTGCGCGCCCTGATCGCAACACTGGGGCTTGCGCCGCTACCGGGGTGCGCGAGTGCCCCGGAACCGGCGCCATTGCACGGCTTCGAGGCCTACGTCCGACACGCAATGAAGGTCTGGCGCGTGCCGGGTCTGGCGATCGCCATCGTCGATGGTGACCGCGTCATAATGGAGAAGGGCTTCGGCGTCCGGACCGTCGGCTCGCCGGAGAAAGTCGACGGACATACGCTGTTCGCGATTGCCTCCGACAGCAAGGCATTCACCACGGTCGCACTCGGCATCCTGAAAGACCGGGGCAAGCTCGACTGGGACGACCGCGTGACGCGTTTCCTGGAAGGATTCCAGCTTTATGAATCCTATCCGACCCGCGAGGTCACGATCCGCGACCTGCTCACCCACCAGACCGGGGACTGCGGCGCCGATTTTCTGTGGTACGGCAGCGCCAACACCCGCGCCGATATCATTCGCAAGCTGCGCTTGCTGAAGCCGCGGTATGGCTTCCGGCGGCAGTACTGCTACAGCAACAACATGGTGATGGCGGCCGGCCAAATCATCCCTGCCATCACCGGCGTTCAGTGGGGCCCGTTCGTCGAGCAGAACATCTTCAAGCCGCTCGACATGACGGAGAGCAACACGTCGATCACGGCGTTCAAGCCCAATGGCGACATCGCCACGCCACATGCCGACATCGACGGCGAAATTACGCCGATCCACTGGGCCAATGTCGACAACATCGGACCGGCGGCCTCGATCAACTCCAATGCCCACGACATGGCCCACTGGATCGAGATGCTGCTGAACGACGGTACCTATGACGGCCGCCGGGTCGTCAGTGGAGCGGTGATCCAGGAAATGGAATCCCCGCAGGTCGTGATCCCGTCCAGCCTCGAGAACGGCGCCGGCGAGATCATCAATTCGTTCCCGACGGCACTGTCGCCTGCTTACGGCCTCACGCTGCGCACCGAGGACTTTCGCGGCGTGCGCATCGACTGGCACGCCGGGTCGATCGATGGAATGGGATCCGTGGTCGGGCTGATCCCGTCGCGCCATCTAGGGGTCGTGATCCTGGCCAACGAGGACGACACGAACCTGCCTATCGCTCTGATGGACGTGCTTTTCAACGACTACATCGGCCCGCCGCACATCGATTGGGGTGCGCGTCTGCTGGCGCTGATGGCGAGGGTGCGGGCGCAGGACGAAAAGTCGCAAGCGCAACACCGGATATCGCGCCAGCCGCATCCCGGGCCCTCGCTGCCGCTCGAGGACTACGCCGGCACTTATTCCGATCCCCTGTACGGCCAGGCGACCGTGTCGCTTTCCAGCGGACACCTCACGTTGCAGCGGGGCCGCGAATTCACCGGTGATCTGCAGCCCTGGAACCACGACACCTTCAGGGTAACCTGGCGCTATCGTTTCCTCGGTCACGGCTTCGTGCAGTTCGGCCTTTCGCCGGCGGGAAATGCGGACGCGCTATATTTCCTGCGCGGGGAGGGTTATCCGCCGCAAATGACCCTGCATCGCAGGGTGGCGGGTGGAGCGGGTGAAGGGAATCGAACCCTCGTCACTTGGTTGGGAACCAAGAGCTCTACCATTGAGCTACACCCGCGTTGCCGTGATTCTACGAGAGACCGGTCTCGGCTCGCAATTGGGGATCGGCAGGCATCTCGACAGCAAAATGAATTGCTGTCATGGTGCAGCGCATGAGCATCGAGCCAGCAGCGGCTGCTGGTCGCGCGGTGTGCGTGTACTGCGCGTCCAGCCGCACGGCGCACCCCGAATACCGCGAGGCGGCGTTCAGACTGGGCGAGGTCCTGGCCCGACGCGGGATCGCGGTGATCTACGGCGGCGGCGCGAAGGGCTCGATGGGGGCTCTCGCCGACGGTGCGCTCAGCAAGGGCGGCCGCGTGGTCGGGGTCCTGCCGCGCTTCATGGACGAGCTGGAGTGGGGTCACCGGGGACTCTCGGAGCTCCAGCTCGTCGAGGACATGCGCACCCGCAAGCACCTGATGCTCGCCGGCGCGCAGGCGGCGATCGCGCTACCCGGCGGCTGCGGCACGCTCGAGGAACTGCTCGAGGCGATCACGCTCAAGCGCCTGGGCCTCTTCCTCGGGCCGATCGTCCTGGTCAACACCAGGGGATACTTTCAGCCGCTGCTGCAGGGGCTCGCCCGCGCCGTCGAGGAGCGCTTCATGGACGACCGCCACGCGCTCATGTGGCAGGTCGTCGCCCGGCCTGAAGAGGTGCCGGAAGCTCTCGAGCGCGCGCCGGCCTGGTCGGCCGAGTTCCGTAGCTTCGCCGCGATATAGCGGCCCCCGGCGTGGGCGCTCGCCCCATGAGTCGGCTTACCCTCCGCGAACTATGCCTTCCGTTCTTTCCGTGCCGCGGCGAGGTCGAAAGGCAGGCGCCGGAGGCTGATTCCGCTCGCCATGCGCACCGCATTGGCGACGGCGGGTGCGATGGGCGGAGTTCCCGGCTCCCCAACACCTGACGGGGAGCTCGTCGACGGCAGAATGTGGACCTCGACGACCTTCGGCATCTCGTTGATGCGCATCACGCGATAGCCGTCGAAGTTGCTCTGGTCGACCCGGCCGCCGGTGAGGGTGATCCCGCCCCACAGCGCCGCCGACAGGCCATAGCCGATACCGCTCTGCATTTGCGCCACCACCACGTCCGGCGTAACGGCGATGCCGCAATCGACTGCACATACGACACGGTCGACGCGGATGTCGTCTCCCGAAACGGTGACCTCGGCAATCTGGGCGACGACGGAGCCGAATGACTCGTGGACGGCGACCCCGCGCCCGCGCCCCTTGCCGCCGGCGAAGGGTTGATCCCATCCCGCCTTCTCCGCGACGAGACGCAACACTGCCGAGTGCCGCGGGTGCTTGCCGAGCAGCCGCAGCCGGAAGGCTACGGGGTCCGCTCCCGCCGCTTGCGCGAGCTCGTCGATGACGACTTCCTTGGAGAAGGCCATGTGCGTGTGCCCGACCGAGCGCCACCAGAGCACCGGAATGCCGACCTCCGGCTTGCTCCACGTGATGCTGACGTCCTCCAGGTCGTACTCTTCGGCGGCATTGCCCTCGACGGCCGTCGAGTCGACGCCTTTGCCGCCGAGCGGCGAGCCCTCCATGATCGACTGCCCCACTACCCGCTGACGGTAAGCGACCTTGCCGTCGTGTCCGATACCGGCCTCGATGCGGTGCAGGTTGAGGGGTCGATAGCGGCCGCCGGTGATGTCATCCTCGCGAGTCCAGATGAGGCGCACCGGATAACGGCCAGCCGTTGCTTTCGCAATGGAAGCCACCTCCGCGATGTAATCCGACTCGAAGTTGGCGCGGCGGCCGAAGCTGCCGCCCGCGGCGAGCGTGTTGATCGTCACTTGCTGCGGCTCGAGCCCGGTCATCTTGGCCGCATTCATCTGATCGACCGTCTGGAACTGACACCCGGCCCAGATCTCGCAACGGTCCGCGGATAAGCGGCAGACCGCGGTCAGCGGCTCCATGGGCGCATGCGCCAGATACGGAAACTCGAAATCCGCGTGAATCTTGCTGCGCGCGCGGGCCAGAGCCGCATCCGCATCGCCGTGCTGCGCCGCGGTCAGCGCCTCTTTGCTCCCTGCAAGTTGCCGGTAATGGGCCAGCAGCTCGGCCGTGCCGCGCTTCTCGGCCGCCGATTCGTCCCAGGTGACTTTCAGCGCCTCGCGGCCTTTCTTCGCCGACCAGAGGTCGCGGCCGACGACCGCGACGCCGCGCGGTATCTCGACCACGTCCACCACTCCGGGAACTGCCTTTGCCTGCGTTGCATCGAACGAGGCCACCTTCCCGCCGAAGCGCGGCGGCCTCATCACCACCGCCGTCATCATCCCCGGCAACATGACATCGATGGCATACCGTTCCCGGCCGAAAGATTTGTCGCGGCTATCGAGGCGGGGCAGATGTCCCTTGCCGATCAGCGTGAACCGCGATGGATCCTTGAGCGTCACCTCAGTGGGTACTGGCAGCCGCGCGGCGTCGGACGCGAGCTCACCGAAGGACGCCTGACGCTTCGAGGACGCGTGTGCCACGATGCCCTCGCTCACTGTGACTTCGTTTGCCGAGACGCCCCACTTGGCGGCGGCGGCCCGCACGAGCATGGCACGCGCGGTCGCGCCGGCGCGTCGCAGCTGCATCCAGGAATTCGCCACCGAAGTCGAGCCGCCCGTGCCCTGCATGCGGCCCTTGGGGTCGAACGCCAGGTTGCCGTACAGGGGGACCTGGGCAGGCGCGCTCGCGACGCGCATCTGCCTCCAGCTGGCATCCAGCTCTTCCGCCACGATGGCCGGCAGGCCGGTCCAGACCCCCTGGCCGGCCTCCAGGTGCTTCGAGAGCACGGTGACGGTGCTGTCGGGCGCAACGTGCACGAAAGGCATGCTGAAGGTTTCCGCCGTGCCGCCGGAGGCGGCTCCTCCGGTCGCGGCGGGCCTCGAGCAGCCCGGCAGGATCAGCCCCAGCGTCAGTCCGGATCCTGCGAGCGCGGTGAGGCTGACGAATTGCCGCCGGGTCAGCTCTGCGGGCGTGCCGGGCCGAAAGGCGGGGGAGTTTTCTATGCCACGGAAGTGCATGCGATGTACCTCCGTGCCGTTATTGGGGAGTGGCCGCGAGACTGTCGGCCGCCTTGTGGATGGCGTTGCGGATGCGCACGTACGTGGCGCACCGGCAGATGTTGCCGGCCATGGCGCCGTCGATGTCCGCATCCGTGGGGTGTGGGTTGCTCGCGAGCAGCCCGGCCGCGGACATGATCTGGCCCGACTGGCAGTAACCGCACTGCGGCACGTCGAGGTCCACCCAGGCTGCCTGGACGGCCCGTCCGGCCGGCGTGGATAGTCCTTCGATGGTGGTGATCTGGCGTCCGGTAGCGGCGGCCACCGGCGTTATGCAGGAGCGCGTCGGCCGCCCATCGATGTGCACGGTGCATGCGCCACAGAGCGACATACCGCAGCCGAACTTGGTGCCCGTCAACGCGAGGTGGTCGCGCAGTGCCCATAGAAGCGGCATTTCGGGGTCCACGTCGAGCTCCCGAGCCTGGCCGTTGACGTTGAGCCGTATGCTCATGGGATACCTCCGGTGATGAGCCGCCCGCCCGTTGGAATCGTCGATTCTTGGCGCGGCAGCAGCGCCTCTGCCATCTCCCGTTAGAGAGAGCGCCGCCGGCGGCGCCCAGGGCTAGCCGGTCTCCGCCGCGGCCAGCACCTTGCCGAAGCGCCGGTGACGGCGGCCGTAGTCGGCGAGCGCCGCCCTGAGCTCCGCCTCGCCGAAATCCGGCCACAGCCGGTCGGTGAAGTAGAGCTCGGCATAGGCGCAGTCCCAGAGGAGGAAATCCGACAGCCGCTGCTCGCCGCCCGTGCGGATCAGAAGATCGACCGCGCCGCTATCCGCCACCGAATGGTCGACGTCCGCGAGCAGGCGCTCGAACGCCTCCATGTTCAGGCCGCCGTCGCGCGGGGCGCGGCGCGCGGCCTCGAGGATGCTGTGTTGCGAGGAATAGTCGATCGCGATCCGCAGCTGCATGCGGGAGCATTCCGCCGTCAGCCGCTCGCTGTGCTCGATGGCCCGCACCAGGCTCGGCCGCAGCCGGTCGCGGCGACCGATGACGTTGATTCGGATGGCCCGCTCGATGCACTGGCGGGTCTCCGTCGTCAGATACCGCTGCAGCAGGCGCATCAGCGCGTCGACCTCCAGGCCCGGGCGACCCCAGTTGTCGGAAGAGAACGCGTACAGCGTCAGAGTGCGTACGCCGGCATGGGCGGCCGCTTCGACGATACCGTTGACTGCCTTGGCGCCATGGACATGACCGGTACTGCGCGGCATCCCTCGGCGCTGCGCCCAACGGCCGTTGCCGTCCATGATGATCGCGACATGCAGACTCATCGCGCCGCTCATGATCGCCGCGTCGCTTTGATGACCGCCTCGATGTGCTCGAGGTAACGGTAGAGCGCCTGGCGGCCGGTGGGCGTCAGCCGGTACTCCGATTTCGGCCGCCGTCCGGCGAAGGATTTCGAGCACTCGATGTAGCCGGCCTCCTCGAGCTTGCGCGCATGCGCGCTCAGGTTGCCGTCGCTGACGTCGAACAATGCCTTGAGCTCGTTGAACGTGAGCTGCGCGTTGACGGCGAGCGCGCTCATGATGCCGAGTCGGACGCGCTCGTAGACCAGGCGGTCGAATTTCGAGTCCTCGCCGCCGCCGCCGCGGCGCGCCGGCACCGGCTCCGGCTTGCTCGTTTCGGGTGAGCGCATCACCGTCTCACGCCTCCGCGCGACCGTCTTCATGTTGGCGAGCGCTCCACATCTTCGATGCGTCCGATGAGAAATCCGAAGACCACGTGCAGCAGGCCGAAGCCGCCGCCCAGGATCACGTTGTGCCAGCGCGGGGAGACCTCGAAGGCCACCGCCCCGCACACGACGAAGAGCGCTCCCATGGCGCCGAGCAGCCGCATCATGGCCGGCGCAGTCATGAGCGTCGCGGAAAGCACCGCGCAGCCGTACAGCAGCAGCCAAACGCCCGGAAGGAGCCGCGCGTCACCCGCCTGGCAAAGCACTGCGGTCAACACGCCGCCTGCCAGCAGGGCCGGGCACAGACAGAGGACGAAACGCCGGGCGGGCCCTCGGTAAAGCGGCAGGCCCACGCCCGAGCGGTGCCGGGCGACCAGAACCACGCCGAGTCCGGCCCCGACCGCGGCCGCCGCCAGCCAGATGAGCAGCCAATGCCCGGACAGCGCCGGCACGGAAGCCACTCCCGCGGCCACGAGCCCGACGGCGCCCATGGCGGTACCCGCCGTGCCCGGCACGGCAAAGGCGCCGGCCGCGTCGATCGAGGCACGAATGTAGTTGAGCGTCCCGAGCGCATGCCTATCCATCGCGACGGTATTGTTCGATCGCATCGGTACACCGACCCTGAGGCGTTATTTGGAAATGTAGCAGACCCCTCGATCGCGTCAAGTACTCTGCGTCACAGAGTGAGAGCCGGTAAAAGGGCGGGTCGGACGTCGGCCCGACCCGCCCGGATCCTAGAACTTCAGGAACAAGCCTGCGTTCAAGTTCCAGCTCGAGTTCGTCTGATCGCCGTCGTTCTTCGATTCGAGCCGGCTGAATTCCGCGACGAAGAGCAGATTCGTCGTCACGCTCTGATAGAGGCCCAGTGACCACTTGTCGTTGCGCCTCACCAGACAGCCGGGGACCGGACCGACCGCGGTCTGGCAGACCGTCGCGAGATCGAGCCCCGTTCCATCGAGGTTGCTCACTCCATAGTTCACGCCGACCTTGGTGGCTCCCATCTTGTATGTGACCTGCGCGAGGAACCCGGCGGAGTTGCGCGGCGCGCCCACCGCGTCGTTGGAATTTACGAACAGGCCCGTCGTACCGACACCCTTGCCGTAATAGTACCAACCCGCCACCTCGAGCCCGCCGATGTCATACTTGCCGCCGAGGTCGAAGGCCGAGCTGCCGTAGGACACGTAGGACCCGGTCGGGGCCGCGCCTGCGCACGCGCCGCCGCCGAGGTTGGAGCACAGCACGCGCTGCTGCTGGTAGAGGCCGCTCGCCGACAGGTACAGCGGCCCCATGGTGTAAGCGATCTTCGCCTGGATGCCTGGCGTGCTATGGTTGACCGGCACCTGGCCGAGCGTGTTGAGCGGATCGAAGATTCCGACGGTGACCTTGGCGCCGCTCATGTCGGGCGTGGTGTAATTGATCTGCGACAGCCAGTCCGTATAGATATAGCCGAGGCCGATCGATCCCAGCGAGGTGTTGGCCGGAGCGGCGTAGTTGCCGTTGCCGGCGCCGACGCCGAGCAGCGTCATGTCGTTCAGGATCGCGTCCGCCCCGAAGAGGCCGATGTTGCGGCCGGCCATGATCGTGCCCCAACTGCCGCCCGCCGTCAGGAATACCTGGCGGATGTCCAGGCCGGCGGTGCCGAGGGCGGTATGGCCCAGGTCCGTGGCCGCGATGTCCTGCAGGTTCGGGCTGCCGCCGTCGTTGGTGCTGATGCCCGGGTAGAGCCCGAAGGTGAATCCGAGGTTGATGCCGTTCTGCGTCGTCGCGCCGCTCACGGTGAGCGCCGCGGGCAACAGCCCGTTGCTGACCGAGGAGGAGTTGTCTGACGTCGTGTCCGAAACGCACGCGAGGCCGCCCGCGACGTCGTTATGGTCCTTGCAGTTCGAATAGATGTAGTTGGCGTTGACGTTGCCATCAAATGACAGCGTCCACGCGCCTGCGGTCACGTCGATTGCGCGTGCCGAGGGCGCAGCGAGCGCCGCCAACACAGCGGCAGCGAGAAGGCCGGTTCGTTGGTTGTTCATGAGAGCCCCTCCTATGAGGCTGACGGGGTGCAACGCGCGTGCCAGATCCCCGCGCGAGCGACGCTACTTGTTGCGCGGACGACACAACGTTCTCCGGCGCTCAATCCTGTTCCATTTTGCGGTACGGAACGATACAGAGCTGTCACGCTCATGGAACGCCGTGCGTGCACGTTGTGCGCGCAGGCAAACACACATGCCGCGGACCCCGAAAAACACGGTAGTTCAGCCATTGCCGAGCTTGCAGTCGCCGTGCGGGCGTGTTTCCCTAGCGTGACAGTGTCACGGTGGGGCGTGGCATCCTTGACGCACTCCCCACACGATGACCGGGAGGCTCGTATGACGAACGCAACGCGCGGCTGGCACGCTTCCTCGGTCGATGATTTCACCGCGGCCGAGGTCGACGGCCCCGTGCCGGCGCGCTCGCTTCCCCAAACACTCGAGGAGCTCGCGGGCGAGGACCCGCAGATGCTGCGCAACATCCGCTGCGCGCACCGGATTGCCGACAGCAACGTGTCGGTTCTCGTCCAGGGCCCGACGGGCTCGGGCAAGGAAGCGTTCGCCCATGCCATCCATCTCGCCAGCCGGCGCGCCGGCCGTCCCTTCGTCGCCGTCAACTGCGCCGCCATCCCCGAGACGTTGATCGAGAGCGAGCTGTTCGGATACAAGCCCGGCGCGTTCACCGGCGCGCGGCGCGAAGGGCTGCGCGGCAGGATCGTGCAGTCCTCGGGCGGAACGCTGTTTCTCGATGAGATCGGCGACATGCCGCTCGCCCTGCAGAGTCGGTTGTTGCGCGTACTCGAGGAGCGCGAGGTCGTGCCGCTTGGCAGCGAGAGCGCCATCGCCGTGGATCTGCACGTGCTGGCCGCGTCCCACCGCAATCTGCGGGAGATGATCGCGCGCGGCGCTTTCCGCGAGGATCTCTATTATCGCCTGAACGGCATTACCCTCGAGCTGCCGGCGCTGCGCGAGCGGACGGACAAGGAGCGACTGGTCCAACACGCGCTCGCGGCCGAGACGGGCAACGGCCGCCCCGCGGCCATCGAGCGCGACGCGTTGCAGAGCCTGCTCGCCTATGCCTGGCCGGGCAACATCCGCGAGCTGCGCAACGTCATTCGTACGGCGCTCGCGATTTGCGAGGGAGGCGTCGTGCGCGCGTTGGACTTGCCGCGGGAGATTCGCGATGGCGAGCCGCCGGGCGGCGAGCGGCCGGAGGGGTTGTCCGGGCGCTTTCAGGTGTCGCTGGCGGCCTCCGGCGCCGACGTGGTGTCCGGGACCTTGCCGCCGCACAATCGTCTGCAGGCGGCCGAGCGCGCCGCCCTGCTGCGCGCCATCGAGGAGCTCCACGGCAACATGAGCCGCGTGGCGGCCGAGCTCGGCGTCAGCCGCAATACCCTTTACCGCAAGATCAAACGCCACGGTATCGCGCCGGTCCGGCGCACCTGACTCGGCGCACTCGCGCCCATCGTTGTCGAGTTGGCCCGCCGCTTGCACCCCGGCAGAAGCCGCCCGCGCGCGGGCCGGCAACAACATGAGGGCAAAGAGCTCAACGCGGCGGGCGAAAGTCCGGCTCGCACCGGCGCACCGGCTCCTGAGGCCGCCGGCGGGAGGCGGGCCCGCTCTCGTCACGCGATCCGGGCGCGTGCGACTCAACGCAACGGCGGCGGCCATTCTCGGTCTGTGTGACGGCACCTCCACACGCGGGGAAATAGTCAGCCGCGTAGCCGGCGCCGCAGACCCGTCGCTTGCCGCAGACGTGCAGGCGTTTCTCGAGGCGGCACGGCGCAGCGGGTGGATCGTCGAGCGTTGACGAGCCGCGCCCGGCTGCCCAAGCGACACCGCGGCCGCGCAGACTGCGCACTGACAAGCGCTTGCGGGGCGGCGGCGCGTTACAATCCCGCCATGAGCCAAACCACACCCGACGGGATCACCGAATACGAGCCTGAGGAAGTCGAGGCGCTGCTCGAGCAGGGCCGCGTTCTGCTGGTCGACGTCAGGGAGCCGATGGAGTTCGCGGCGGAGCGCATCTCCGGAGCGTTGCTGTATCCCCTGTCGACGTTCGATGCCGTGCATTTGCCGCCGGAAGGCCCGCGCGCCGTGGTCTTCCATTGTGCCGCGGGCGGTCGCTCGCTCACGGCGGCGCGGATGCGCAAGGCAGGCGGGCAGGAGGCAGCGCACATGGCCGGGGGCATCTCGGAGTGGAAGGCTCGGGGCCTACCGACCGTGCGGGTCGGCGCACGCCCCGCTTGAGCGATTCCGATCACTCCCGCGCGATCCGCTCGTTCGTCACCCGCAGCGGCCGCATCACCCCCGCGCAGGAGCGCGCGCTGCAGGAGTTGTGGCCGAAGTACGGCGTGGAGCCGGGCGCGGTGCCTCTGGATCTCGATGCGCTCTTCGGCCGGCGCGCTCGGCGGGTCGCCGAGATCGGCTTCGGCAACGGCGACAATCTGCTCGCGCTCGCGGCTGCACGGCCGGCGGAAGATTTCCTCGGTATCGAGGTGCATCGGCCCGGCGTCGGGCGGCTGATGCTGCAGCTGCAGGAGCGCGCGCTCGGCAATGTTCGGGTGGTCTGCCGCGATGCGGTCGAAGTGCTGGAGCGTCACCTCGGCGGGCCCTGTCTGGACGAGATCCTGATCCTCTTCCCCGACCCCTGGCCGAAGAAGCGCCACCACAAACGGCGGCTCATTCAGCCGCCCTTCGTGACCCTCCTGGCGGAGCGCCTCCGGGGCGGCGGCGCTCTGCGCCTCGCCACCGATTGGGAGCCGTACGCCGCGGAGATGCTGGCGACGCTGGCGGCGGAACCGCGACTGCGCAATCTGGATCCGGAGGGCGGTTTCATACCGCGGCCGGCAGAACGATCGCCGACCCGCTTCGAGCGTCGCGGCGAGCGTCTGGGACACCAAGTGTGGGACCTGGAGTTCCGGCGCGCCTAGCTGGGTCCGCCGCTCAACCGGGCTTGACCAGGAACGCCGCGCGCAGCCCATCGATCACGAACTGTACCGCCAGCGCGCCGAGCACCACGCCCAGGAGCCGGCCCGTGACGTTCACGCCCGTCACGCCCATGAGGCGCATGAGCGGCTCCGCAAGCAGCATCAGGACGAGAGTGATGGCGAGCACCGCGGCCACGGCTGCGAGCAGCACGAGGAACGTCATCGGCTGACGGGCAATGTGCACCGGCCCGAACCAGAGGAGCACGGTGGCCAGCGCTCCCGGGCCGGCAATGAACGGAAAAGCCACTGGAAACACGGAGATGTCCGCGCGCCGACGGCTTTCCGCCCGCTCGTCGCTGGAGGTGCGGCTGCCCGACTCGCGCGCGAACACCATCTCGAGCGCCAGCAGAAAGAGCAGTACGCCGCCGAAGATGCGGAAGGCTGCGAGGCTGATGCCCATCACGGCGAGAAAAGGCGCTCCGCCCAAGGCAAAGAGCACGAGAATGAGCGCGGCAACCCACACCGCCTTGACCGCCATGCGCCGCTGGTACTCCCGGGTGGCGCCGCGCGTCAGGCCGCTGAAGAGCGGGATCAGCGAGATCGGCTCGACCACTACGAAGAAGACGACGAAGAATTTCAACGGCTGCTCGAGCATGGGCCCTCGCGGAACGTCATTCGCTGCTTGAAAGCGGCATACGCGAGGCGCAACATCGTAGCCGTCCCCCGCGCGGCGGCCGGAGGATAACAGCTGGAGGTTCCAAATGGCGGTTCCTCAACCTGGTATCGGTGACTGGTATCGCCTGAACGGCGGCGAGCTGTTCGAGGTCGTGGCGATCGACGACGACGAGGGCACGATAGACATCCAGTACTTCGACGGCACCGTGGAGGAGATGGACCGCGAGGACTGGGAGGCGCAGTGGGAGGACGGCGCGCTCGAGGCGGCGCAGGCGCCGGAGGATTGGAGCGGCTCGGTGGACGTGGAGGCGGGCGACGAGGAAGGTCGCGGCTCGGACAATATCAACGAGGACCCCACTCTGCGGGCGGGCGCGCTCGACGGCATCGATCTTTTCGAATTCGACTGAGCGCCGCGCTCAGGCGCCCGCGGCGAGCGCCGCCAGGTCGGCATCCGCGGCAATCAGCACGACATCGCCGATCAGCTCGAGCGGCACCGGGCGCAGCCGCTCGCCGGCGCACGGCCCCGCGAGGCAGCGGCCGGCATCCTTCTCGAACAACGCGCCGTGCGAGGAGCAGAGAATCATCGCCCGATCCGCTGTCAGGAATCGATGCGGCCGCAGGTCGAGCGGATGCCCCGCGTGCGGGCAGTGGTTTACGTAGCCCCGGACCTCGCTGCCGCAACGCACTACGAAGCCGCGCAGAGGCCAATCGCCGCCGCCCATCGTGAATCCGCGCGAGCCGTGCTCCGCGAGATCCGCCAGGCGGCAGATCACCCGCTCGAGGTCGAGCTCAGCCGCCGCCGGCACGAGCGTTGCCGCCGGCATCCGCCAGTGCGGGCGCCGGCAGGCCCGCGCCAGCGCTGCTGCGATGCCAGAGCCAGAGGAGCAGCAGGAGACCCGGGATGCTGAGCGAAGCCGTGTAGATGAAAAAGAGCGGATAGCCCGCCGCGTGCGATACGAAACCCGACAAGCCCTCCATCGTCTTGCCCGTGAGCGCGTAGAGCGACGAGAAGAGCGCGTACTGGGTCGCCGTGTACTTCTGGCTGGTGAGGCTCGAGAGATATGCGATGAACACCGTGCCCTGGATGGCGATCGCCAGGTTGTCGAGCCCGTTGGCGAGGCCGAGTCCGAGCAGCGTGGGCGTGTGAGTCGTGGCAAGCACCGCGAAACCGGAGCTGGAAAACATCATGAGGATGCTTCCCACCACCAGCGTTCGCAGGATTCCCCATTTCGCGACCAGCAGCCCCCCGATGAACACGCCGAACACGGACAGAGTCAATCCGACGATCTTCACCACCCAGGCGATCTGCTCGTTGGAATAGCCGTGATCGTGGAAGAAGGGCAGCGTCATGGCGCCCTCGGCGTAATCGGTCAGTCGATAGGCGCCGATGAACGCCACGATGACGATCGCGATCAGGCCACTGTAGCGCGCGAAGAAGTCGACCAGCGGATACACCACGGCGCCGATGAACCATGCCCCGGCATTCTGCAGCGGCTTGGGCCAGTGGGCACGCCGTTCGAGCCATTCCACCGTGCGCGCCTCCCGCTCCGTGGCCTCGCGCGAGGCCGGGGGCTGCGGCTCGCGAACCAAAAGTGTCGTCACCATCCCCACGGAGGTGAGCAACGCGATGCCGAGATAACTCACGTGCCAGTTGAATGCCTGGGCGATGGTGAGCGCGCCGGCGCTGCCGGCAATCAGCGCTATCCGAAACCCGACCTGATATGCGGCCGCCATCGCGCCCTGCCTGGAGGTCGGAGCGGACTCGATCCGCCACGCGTCCATCGCGATGTCCTGGGTCGCCGCGAAGAAAGTCAGGAACAGATCCCAGACCACGATGCGCCGCATGCCTGCCGCCGGATCGCTCCCCGCGAGCTGCAGGAGGCCGAATGCAATGCAGCACTGCGCCAGGAGCAGCCAGGCGCGCCGGCGGCCCAGCAGCCTGGTGAGGAAAGGCAGCGGCATCCGATCGACGACGGGCGCCCACAGGAACTTGAGTGAGTACGGGATGGTGGCCCATGCCACCATGCCGATGAGCGGCAGCGCGATGCCGGACTCGCGCAGCCAGATGGTCATGGTCTGGAAGGCGGGATAGAAGGGCAGTCCGCTCGAGAATCCGAGGAAGAGCATCGCCACGGTCCGGGGCTCGCGATAGACGGCGAGCGCCTGCAGCCACCCTTGTCCACCGGGGCGTGGGGCATTGACTCGGTCCATGGGCATCGCGCAATGATAGCGGCATGCAGGACTATCAGCTCACCTTCATCGACCTCGCGCTGTCGCGCCAGGCGCTGCGCTTCGGCCGCTTCACCCTCAAGTCCGGCCGCGAGAGCCCCTACTTCTTCAACGCCGGTCTGTTCAGCGACGGCGAGGCCATCGCGGTGCTGGGCCGCTGCTACGCCGCGGCCATCGTGCGCTCGGCGCCGGCGTTCGACGTGCTCTTCGGGCCGGCCTACAAAGGCATTCCGCTGGTCGCCGCCACGGCCGCCGCGCTGTTCGAGCATCATGGACGCAACGTTCCCTATGCGTTCAACCGTAAGGAGGCCAAGGACCATGGCGAGGGCGGCAATGTCATCGGTGCGCCCCTTCGCGGACGGGTGCTCGTCATCGACGATGTGGTCACCGCCGGCACGGCGGTCCGGGAGTCGCTCGCTCTCATCCGGCAGCAGGGCGCTCAGCCGGCCGGTGTCGTCTTCGCGCTCGACCGGCAGGAGCGCGGCCAAGGAGCCCTCAGCGCCACTCAGGAGATCGAGCGCGAGCACGGTATTCCATGCGTGAGCGTCGTCACACTCGCCGACCTCATCGAGGCGCTGTCGCGCCCGCAGGACGGACGAGCTGCGATTTCTGACGACCAGCTCACACTGCTCGAGGCCTATCGGGAGCGTTACGGGGTCTCCTGAGACTTGCCTCCGCGCGGCGACAGGTCAGAATAGCCGTACCTATGTGGATACGGCATCGAGCCATCGCTCTGGCCCTGGCGCTCAGCTGCGCCGCCGGAGCGGTCTGGGCACAGAACAGCGACAAAGGCGGTGCCGTCGCCTACCGCTGGGTGGACGAGCACGGTGGCGTTCACTACGGCGACTCCGTTCCGCCGAAGTATGCGGGCGACAGCCGGCAGGTCATCAACAGCCAGGGAGTGGAGATCGGGCATGTCGATGCCACGAAGACGCCTGCGCAGGCCGCGGCCGAGGCACATGCGCGGGCGCGCCGCGTCGCGCAGCAGCAGCACGACTACTTTCTCCTCAGCACCTATACCTCGGTGAAGGACATCGAGTCGTTACGCGACGAGCGCCTCTCGCAGCTGCAGGCGCAGCAGACCGCGGCGCAACAATACGTACAGAGCCTGCATTCACGCCTCGATTCGCTGCAGAGCAGCGCGCAACGGTTCAGGCCCTATAGCTCACGGCCCAACGCGCCGCGCATGCCCGACGACCTCGCACAGGAGCTGGTGCAGACGCTGAACGAAGTCCGCGTGCAGGATCAGGCGATTCGGTTGCGTTTCGAACAGGAGGCGCAGGTGCGGGCGCAATTCCAGTCGGATATCGAGCGCTTCGAGCAGCTGAAGGCCGCGCCGCCCTAGTCGGTCTGAATTCGATCTCAACAAATGCCGCCGCCTTCCTCGGCGGGGGCGGCATTCATACGAAAGGCGCGGAACAGCTCGCGTCCCATCCCGAAAGCGTTGGCGGTCAGGTCCGCGGTGGCGATTGGACGGCGGCTCCAGGTTTCCTCGGACACGAGCGCCTGCAGCGTTCCGTTGACGCTGTCGAGCCGGATGACGTCACCGTCGCGCACTTTACCGAGCGGGCCGCCGCTAGCGACTTCCGGCGTCAGGTGAATCGCCGCGGGTACGGTGCCCGATGCGCCTGACATTCTTCCGTCGGTAACCAACGCCACTCGATGGCCCTTGCTCTGCAGCGACGCCAGGGCGGGGGTGAGGCCGTGCAGCTCCGGCATGCCGTTGGCTCGCGGTCCCTGGAACCGGACGACGACCACCACGTCACGCACCAGCTCGCCGCGCTGGAAGCTTTCCAACACCGCCTCCTGGCTGTCGAAGACCCGGGCGGGTGCCTCGATGACCCGGTGGTGCGAGCCGACGGCGGACACCTTGATGACCGAGCGCCCGAGGTTGCCGCGCAGCAGCTTGAGGCCGCCGTCGGCGCTGAACGGATCGGCGGCAGGACGCAGAACGGCGGTGTCGGCGCTCGCCGCCGGAGCTTCGCGCCAGGCCAGGCCATCGGCGGAGAGCCAGGGCTCGAGCGCCGAGGCGCCGAGGCCGGTCCCGGAGATGGTCTGCACGTCCTGGTGCATGAGCCCCGCCTGCAGCAGCTCCCTGATGAGAAACCCCATGCCTCCGGCAGCGTGGAAATGGTTTACGTCGGCGCCGCCGTTCGGATAGATGCGCGCGAGCAGCGGCACGACGTCGGACAGGCCGCTGAAGTCGTCCCAGTCGATGAGGATGCCCGCGGCGCGGGCGATGGCGACGAGGTGCAGAGTGTGGTTGGTCGAGCCGCCGGTGGCCAGCAGGCCGACGATCGCGTTGACGATGCTGTGCTCGTCGAGCACCTTTGCGAGCGGCAGGTATTCCTGCCCGAGGGCGGTGATCTGCGCCGCGCGGCGCGCGGCGGCGGCCGTGAGCGCATCGCGCAGCGGCGTGTTGGGCGGGACGAAGGCGCTGCCGGGCAGGTGCAGGCCCATCACTTCCATCAGCATCTGGTTGCTGTTGGCGGTGCCGTAGAAGGTGCACGTGCCGGCGGAGTGATAGCTTCCGGCTTCCGACTCGAGCAGCGCATCGCGCCCGACCTTGCCCTCGGCGAAGAGCTGGCGGATGCGCGCCTTCTCCTTGTTGGGCATACCCGAGGGCATCGGGCCGGCCGGCACGAACACCGCCGGCAGCTGACCGAAGGAGAGCGCGCCGATGAGGAGGCCCGGCACGATCTTGTCGCAGACGCCCAGGCAGAGCGCGGCATCGAACATGCCGTGCGATAGAGCGACGCCGGTCGACATCGCGATGACGTCGCGGCTGAAGAGCGAGAGCTCCATGCCGGCTTGCCCCTGCGTCACCCCGTCGCACATCGCGGGCACGCCACCCGCGACCTGCGCGGTGGCGCCGGAGTCGCGCGCCGCTGCGCGGATCAGGCCGGGAAAGCGCTCGTAGGGCTGGTGCGCCGACAGCATGTCGTTGTACGCGGTGACGATCGCGAGATTGGGCCAGCGCAGATCCTTCAACGCCTGCTTGTCAGGGGACGCGGATGCCGCGAATCCGTGCGCCAGGTTGGTGCAGGAGAGGCGCTTGCGCGCCGGCTCGTTCCCGGCTTGGGCACTCATGCGCGCCAGGTACGCGGCACGAGGCTCGCGGCTGCGCTCGCGGATGCGTTCGGTGACTTCGCGCACGCGGGGATTGAGGGAACGGGTCGTCGTCCCGGACATGTCGGATCTCATCCCTCGTCTTCGCGGGACTTGTAGCCCTCGGGCTTGCTCGAGCCGCCGCCGAAGAAGAACTTCTCCATCTCCGCCTCGAGGAACTTGCGGGCCTTCGGCTCCATGGGGGTCAGGCGATACTCGTTGATCAGCATGGTCTGATGCTGCAGCCAGCGCGCCCACGCGTCCCGCGAGACGCTGTCGTAGATGCGCCGGCCGAGATCGCCGGGATAGGGCGGCCGGTCGAAACCGGGCGCTTCTCGCTTGAGCAGCACACATTGGACCATTCGGGCCACGATCATTCTCCAGTCGATCAATCGAACAGTTGCGCCTGCAATCCCGCCGCGCCCGTGAGCTTCTCGAGCAGCAGCCGGATGGGGGCAGGCAGGCCGAGCTTCGCCGGCGCGCGCGCGCGGTACCACTGGCTGCACGCGGGGTCGGGCGCGCTCGCGCTGCCTGAACAATGGGCCAGCAGCGGCGTGATGACAAGGTCGAAGTGCGTGAACGCGTGCTCGACGGTCGCCAGAGGCACCGGCGGGGCGGACGCCCCCTGCAGAACCCGCCCGGCATACTCGGCGGCCTCCGTGGCGCTCGTGAACTCCGGCAGGCACCAGAGGCCGCCCCATACGCCGCGTTCCGGGCGCCGCTCGAGGAGAACGTCCCCATCTGCACGCACCGCGGCCAGCATGAACACCTGCCGCAGGCGCCGTGCTCGCGCTTGCTTCGGCGAAGGCAACTCGTGCTGGCGCGCGGTGCGGTGTGCGATACAGGTTGCGGACACTGGACAGCCGGTGCATGCGGGGTTGCGACGCACGCAGACAGTCGCTCCCAGGTCCATCACTGCCTGTGTGTAGGTGTCGACATTTTCCGTGGGCGTGCACTCGTCAGACAGACGCCACAGCTTCTCGAGCGTTGCGCGCTCGGACGAGATCCCTTCCACCCCGAAATGACGCGACAGCACGCGGCGAACATTGCCGTCGAGAATGGGGTACCGCTCGCCGCGGCTCAGCGCCAGGATGGCTCCCGCGGTGGAGCGTCCGATGCCCGGCAAGCCGGCCACGACCTCGAAGCTTTTCGGGAAGCGTCCGCCGTGCTCATCCACGATGCACACGGCGGCGCGGTGGAGGTTGCGAGCCCGGGCGTAGTAACCCAATCCCGACCAGAGATGCAGCACATCGTCCAGCGGCGCCGCCGCGAGCGTCCGGACGTGGGGGAAGTGCTGCATGAACCTTTCGTAGTAGGGAATGACAGTGGCGACCTGCGTCTGCTGCAGCATGATCTCCGACACCCAGACCCGATAGGCGTTGCGGCGGCGCTGCCATGGGAGATCATGCCGGCCATGGCGGGCATGCCAGTCGATGAGGGCGGCGCCGAAGCCGTCGACGTTCGTGCGCGATCGGACGGTCACCTAGTTGCCGTCGCCGTCGCTGTCACGTGCGCGGCGCCCGCGCTGCCTCGTGGTGGAGTCGATCGGATTGCCAGGATGCGCGGCGATTGCCGCGCGCACGGCCTTGCGCCAGTAGGCGTCGGTGGCGGCGCTCCAACTCGGATCATCCAGGTTCGGCCACGCATCCGGCGTGAAGCTCGGTGCGCCCTGCAGTTTTGCGCCATCCAACACCAGCCGGCCGCCCTTGATGCTGGCGAGGGCGGCATCCCACGGCATCGCAGTGAGCTCGGTGCCGTACGCGATCACCATGTGCGTGGCCCGGCCCTGTCGATCGAAGATGACGTCCTTCACTGCGCCCACCGGGTTGCCGTTCGCCGCTACCACTGGCATGCCGATCAGCGTCGAGGCGCGCCGCTCAGCCGGCATGGACGCATCGGCGTTCGCGCTCGTGTCCACGGCGGATTGCGAGCCCGGATCGTGCGCGGACGGTGCCTGTGAGGAGGATGCCTGGGGGGAGGGTGCGGGTGAGGGCGGCGCGGGCGGGCCGGACAGTGTCGACGGGTCCTGGGACGACGATGCCTGCTGTGAATCAGCCGCGCTCGCCATGGCCGCGGATGCGGTGCCATGCGGGGTCGGCTGCGCTGAGGCGGGAGAGGCCTCCGGCGCGAACGGCGCCTCCGACTGGCTGCAGGAGGCTGCCGCGAGGCCCAGCGCCGCCAGAATGAGCGGCAGGAAGATCCTGATCATGGGCGCACTTTAGATTTGCGGGCTGCAAGCCGCATTCCCATCCTCGACATTCGAGCTCACCATCTGACGAGCGGCGGCAGGCTCATGAGGTAGGCCTCCGGATCCGCGTCGGTCTGAAAACCGAATTTCGTCCCCCGATCATAGACGAGGTTGAACTCGACGTATCGTCCGCGCTTCACGAGTAGCCGCTCCCGGGCAGCCTCGTCGAAAGGGGTGTCCTTGCGGCGCGAGACTATCCGCGGGTAGACGTCGAGAAAGGCCTCTCCCACTCGCCGCACGAACGCGAAATCCGCGTCGCTGTCGCCGCTCGCGAGATCGTCGAAGAATATACCTCCAACGCCACGCGGCTCGCGGCGATGTGGCAGGTAAAAGTACCGGTCGCACCACTCCTTGAACTCGCGGTATGCGTCGGGCCGGTAGGTGTCGCAGGCCGCCCGCAGCGCAGCGTGGAAATCCTGCGTATCCTCCTCGAAGGGATAGGTCGGCGTCAGATCCGAGCCCCCGCCGAACCATGAGGAGCTCGTACTCAGGTGCCGCAGGTTCATGTGCGCGGCGGGGACATAGGGGTTCCACATGTGCGCCACCAACGAGATGCCACAGGCGACGAAGTGGCCGTCGGACTGTGCGGCACCGGCGACCTGGCTGCGCGCCTGCTCGCCGAGGACGCCCCAGACGTGGCTGACGTTGACCCCGACCTTCTCGAAGACAGCACCGCGCAGCAGCCGGGACTCGCCGCCTCCCTGCAGCCGGTGCCCCTCCGGCCGTCTCCAGGTGCGAGCCTCGAAGCGGCATTGCGGCTCGAAGGCTTCGAAGGCGGCGCAGATGCGCGCCTGCAGATCACGGAACGAGGCCGCGGTCTGCTCGAGGCCGCCGTCCAAAATCGTTCCCGTCATGCGCTCGCCTCGGCGCCGGTCCGCCGCGCGGAGCGCTCGTGCACATAGTCGATGAGCCGCGCCACTGCGTCCGGATCCGTCTCCGGCCAGATGCCATGTCCCAGGTTGAAGATGTGGCCCGGCGCGCTCCCGGCTTCCTCGAGCACCCGGCCCGCATGCCGGCGCAGGTCCTCCGGCGCGGCGAAGAGCGCCGCCGGGTCGAGGTTGCCCTGCACGGCCTTGCCGGAACCCAACTTCCGCCGCACGGCGCCGAGCGGCGAGCGCCAGTCGACACCGATCACATCGACATCGAGGTCGGCAACGCACTGCATGAGCGCGGAGCCTTGATTCACGTAGTAAATGAGCGGCACGCCGGCATCCTGGAGCGTCGCCACGGTGCGCCGCACAGCCCGCAGCGCGAACCGCTCGAACTCCGGCGGCGCCAGCAATCCCGCCCACGACTCGAACAGCATCAGCGCCTGCGCTCCCGCACCGACCTGGGCGCGCAGGTACACGGCCATGGCGTCCGCCAGCCGGTCGAGGAGGCGCTCCGCCGATCCGGGGCTCGAGTAGAGGAACGAGCGCGCGGCCCCGAATTCCTTCGAGGGCCGCCCGCAGACGAGATAGCAGAGCAGCGTGAACGGCCCGCCGGCGAAGGCGATGAGCGGCACGCCGCGCGGCAGGCCGGCGCGCACCAGCCGGATCGACTCGAGCACGAAGGGCACGTCGCGCTCCGGGACGAGCTGCGCCAGCGCATCGATGGCGGCATCGCTGCGAATCGGCTCGCGCACCACCGGGCCGGGCTCGAACGAGAGATCCACGCCCATGCCCTGCAGCGGCGTCATGATGTCGCTGAAGAGGATGGCGGCATCCAGCGGGAAGCGGCGCAGCGGCTGCAGGGTTACCTCCGCGGCGAGCTCCGGGCTGCGCAGCAGGGTCGCGAACTCCACCTGCGAGCGCACGCGCCGGTACTCCGGCAGGTAGCGGCCGGCCTGGCGCATGATCCAGATGGGAGTGTGCGGCACCGGCAGACGCCGGCAGGCGCCAAGGAACGGCGGTTCGTCGACGGGAGCGCTCATGCCCCGGCCAGCCAACCCGCCACCTCGGGCGCATAGTAGGTAATGATGAGATCCGCTCCCGCGCGCTGGATGCCCGTGAGCGTCTCGAGCACCGCCGCCCGCTCGTTGATCCAGCCGCGCTCCGCGGCGGCCTTGATGAGACTGTACTCGCCGCTCACTTGGTAGGCCACGACGGGCACCGTGACGGCGTCGCGCACCTGGCGGATCACATCCAGGTAGGGTCCCGCCGGCTTCACCATGACCAGGTCCGCTCCCTCCTCGACGTCGAGCAGCACCTCGCGCACCGCCTCCCGCGAGTTGGCCGGATCCATCTGGTAGGAGCGGCGGTCGCCGAAGGCAGGAGCTGATTCAGCGGCTTCTCGAAACGGTCCATAGAACGAAGAGGCGTATTTGGCCGCATATGAAACAATCGGCGTCATTGCGTACCCTTCCCGATCCAGGAGGCGCCGCATGGCCTGCACCCGTCCGTCCATCATGTCGCTCGGAGCCACCGCATCGGCCCCGGCGCGTGCGTAATTCAGTGCTACCTGCGCGAGCGTCTCGACCGAGGTGTCGTTGTCGATCGCGCCGCCTGGCAGCACGTGCCCGCAGTGCCCGTGATCCGTCGCGCCGCAGAGGCAGACGTCGGCCCAGACCAATAGGTCGGGGCAGGCATCCTTGACGGCAGTGATGGCCTGCGCCGCCAGTCCCTTCGGGTCGAGGGCGGCGCTTGCGCGGGGATCTTTCTCCGCCGGAGCCGCAAACAGCAGTACCGCCGGAACGCCCGCCGCGGCCACAGCCTTGGCGTCCTTTGCCAGCTCGTCCACCGACAGCTGGGATACCCCCGGCATACTCGACACGGGGTGGCGCACGCCCCGGCCGGGAACGGCGAACAACGGGTAAATGAAGGTATCGGGCGCGAGCCTGGTTTCTCGCACCATCCGCCGCCACACATCCGATTGCCGCGTCCGGCGCGGTCTCACTGCTGGATGACTCATAGCTACCTCAGAAACCAATACGGTGCTTCATCGGCGCGGGCGACGCCGCCTCGCGGAGGCGCGACCTGCGCGAACCGCCTGCAGGCTCGTGCGTGCCAGTCCCCGCAAGGTGGCCGACTCGGCCAGCGCCGGGGTGTAGCCGCGCTCCGTGAGCGCGCGCGCGGTAGTGGGGCCGATCGCGACGGCGGGCGCTGCGCCCAGCAGTCGCGAGAAGTCGTCGGTGCCGAGGGCGCTCTCGAGCTCCGCGACCGCGGACGGACTGGCGAAGGTGACTGCGCCCACGCCCCGGCGCGCGATCCAGGAACGGCAATCCTCCACATCGAGGGCGTTGCCGGACACGGTGCGGTAAGCCTCGACCGTCGTGACCTCGGCACCGAGCTGCCTCAGGCCGGCGGCAAGTGTTGGCAGTGCGCGCGAGCTGGCGGGGTAGAGGATGCGTGCCCCGCGAGCCGAGCCGGATGCAGCGAACGCGGCAACCAGTCCCGCGGCGCTGTGCTCGCCCGGGAGCATGTCTACCGGCCAGCCGTGCTGCTGCAACACGCTGGCGGTCGCACGTCCGACGGCGGCCGCCCGCACGCCCGCCGGCGGCGCCGGCAGGCGGGCGGTCACGGCGGCAACCGCGTGCCGGCTGGTGAACACCAGCCAGTCGAACGAGTCCGCGCGCCCCAGGGCCTCATCCAGTTGCACGGTGTCGGCAGGCAACACACGGACGGCCGCCCAGACCAACACCGGAAGTCCCAGGCTCTTGAGCTCCGTGGACAGGGGGCCGTCGTTCTCCTCCGGGCGGGTCACGACCACAGGCTTGAGTTCCGTCATGGCGCCTCCGCGCGGCCCTGTACCGCGCGCTGCGCGGCGATGAGGCCGGCCGCGCCTTTCGCGATCAACTCCATCGCGAGTCGCGAGCCGAGCTCTGCCGCCCCGGTCTCCGTCGGCTCGGCGTCGCCGCTCGCAGCCAGCAGTTGCGAGCCATCGAGGGCGCAGACGGCCGCGTGCAAGTGAATGCGCGTTGCGGTGGCGGTGGCGAGCGCGCCGAGTGGCACCTGACACCCGCCTTCCACTCGCTCCAACAGCGCACGCTCCGCCGTCGTGGCGAGTCGCGTCTGCGGATCATCGAGTGGCTGCGTCCAGCGGGAGGAATGCCGATCGTCCGCCCGCGTGCAGATGCCGATCGCTCCCTGCGACACGGCCGGCGGAAACTCCTGCGCAGGAAGATGTTGCGTGATCCTGTGGTCCAGCCCGAGACGCTTCAGGCCGGCCGCCGCCAGGATTATCGCATCGTAGTCGCCACGGTCGAGGCGCTCGAGCCGTGTCGGAACGTTGCCGCGCAACTCGAGCAGTGTCAGGTCGCCGCGGGCGCGGGCCAGGAATGCGCGCCGCCGCAGGCTGCTCGTGCCGATACGCGCGCCGCGGGGCAGCTGCGGTAATGGGGCGCCGCTGCGGCTGACCAGCGCGTCACGCGGATCCTCGCGCAGCAGGACTGCCGCGAGCGCGAGCCCCGGCTCCATCGCGGTCGGCAGGTCCTTCAGGCTGTGCACCGCGATGTCGATCCTGTCGTCGAGCAGCGCGCGGTCGATCTCCTTCGTGAAGAAGGCGCGGCCACGCACCGCCCACAGCGGCACGTCCGTGCGCAAGTCCCCCGTGGTGGCGATCGGAACCAACTCCACCGGCGGGGCGCCCGGCAGCGCGCGGATCAGGCTCTCGACATGACGGGCCTGCCACAGGGCGAGCGCCGAAGCGCGTGTGCCGATCCGGAGCGTTCGCGCCGTCTGCGAGCCGCTCACGGCTCACGCTCCGCGATGAAGCGGTAGCCGACGCCCCAGACGGTGAGGAAGTGCCGCGGATCGGCCGGATCGCGCTCGAAGCGCTTGCGCAGGCGCAGGATGAAGTTGTCCACGGTGCGCGTCGAGGGAAAGACGTCGTAGCCCCAAACGCGCTCGAGGAGGTCCTCGCGCGAGACGATCTCCCCCGGCCGCTCCGCCAAAACCTTCAGGATCATCGCCTCCTTCTCGGTGAGCTCCTGCGCGAGGCCGCTCCAGGAGCGGGCGCGGAACGCGCGAAAATCGATCTCGTTGCCGCCGAAGCGCAGCACGGCGCCGTCGGCGGCGGAGGCGCTCTGATACCAGTCCCAGCGGCGCAGGATGGCCCGCACCCGCAGCAACAGCTCCCGCAGGTGGAAGGGCTTCGCGAGATAGTCGTCGCCGCCCGCCTCGAGGCCGCGCACGCGGTCGGCGGGATCGCCCCGCGCCGTGAGGAAGAGCACCGGGGTGTTGTCTCCGCGCTCGCGCAGCGTGCGACAGACGGTGAACCCATCGACCTCTGGCAACATGACATCCAACAGCACGAGCCCGCAGGAGTTTCCCTCCAGCCATTCCAGCGCCCGCCGCCCATCGGTGACGGAGTCGACTTCGTAGCCTTCCGCGCGCAGGTTCTCGACGACGCCGGCGGCCAGATGCGGATCGTCTTCCACCACGAAGATGCGGCGCGTGTGCTCCGGCGGGACGGTCACGACTGCTCCCGCCGCACGGGCTGACTCGCGAGCGGCTCGCGGCCGGCGGCGGACGAGAGTGCCTGGCGCGGCTCGCCCGCGGGCCAGGTCAGCACGAAGGCTGCGCCCTGCCCGACACCCGCGCTCTGTGCGCTCACACGGCCGCCCGCGAGCTGCATCAGCCGCCGCACGATGTAGAGGCCGAGGCCCGTGCCGAAATGACTGCCGCCGCCGCCGGGGTGCAGACGGGTGAATTTCTGGAAGAGCCGCGCCGCGTCGGCCGGCCGGAAGCCGACGCCGCTGTCCCGCACGGTGAGCTCGACCTCGCCGGCCGCCCTGCGACCGCTGAAGACGATGTTGCCGCCGCCCACCGGCGCGACCGCCGCGAGTGCGTTCTCGAGGATGTTTCGCAGGACGACATCGAGCGCCAGCGGGTCGGCCATCACCTGCAGGTCGGGCCCGATGTCGGCGCTGACGGTGACGCGATACCTGGCGGCCCGCTCCTCGAAGCCCGTGATCACTCGGGCGACCGCGCCGCCGAGCTCCACCGGCTCGGGCCGCAGATCGATCCGGCCGCGATCCAGCCGCATGCTCTCCAGGATCTGCGTCACCATGCCCTCCATGCGGCCGGTGTCGGCAAGCATGCGGTCGATCAGGGCACGCAGATGCTCGGGCGACAGCGGCCGCATCGCCATGGTCTCGAGGGACAGCTGCAGGCTCGCGAGCGGCGTCTTGAATTGATGCGAGACCAACGCGAGGAAGCTCTCTTGCTCCTGGATGACATACGCTTCCGCCCGCAACGCACGCGCGATCACCGCGATGCACGCGGCCAGCGCAATGATGAAGAACGATCCCTCCCACGCGTATTGGGCGATGTGTCGGCGCTCCTCCGCGAGGAGCTGCCTGTCGACGTCGGGGGACAGCGCGGCGTATCGGCTCTTCAACACGATGACATCCGGCAACAGTGCATGCACGCGCGCGGCGGGTGTGCCCGCAACGAGCAGCGCTTGCGCGGCAACCACCTGCTGCGCATAGACCTGGTGCATCTCCCGGACCTTGTCGACGGCGAAACGATGCTGATCGAGCAGCCACCATCCGACTTCCACGGCGGACACCAGCACCAGGGCGAGCGCGGTGAGCTGGAATACTCGCGGTGCCTTCATGGGTGGACCGTCACCGCAGAGTGCCGAGCGCGCTGCGCAGACCCCGTGCCAGGCGCTCGAGGTCCGCCGCCGTGTGGGCCAGCGACAGGAAACAGGCCTCATAGGCGGACGGCGGCAGGTAGATGCCCTCGGCCAGCATGGCGTGGAAAAGCGCCGCGTAGCGCGCCACTGCCTGCCGCGAAAGGGTCGCGGCCGTGCGCGGCGCGCCGCTCTCGTGCAGCGACAGCCAGAAAAGCGAGCCGGCGCGCACCAGGTGCACGGGGAAGGGCGCCTCCTGCAGCACCGGCTGCAGCAGCTGCTCCAGCTGCGCGCCCAGTGTCTCGAGCTTCTCCCAGCCGTTCTCGGCGGCCAACACGTCCAGGGTGGCGATGCCGCTCGCCATCGCGACGGGATTGCCCGAGAGGGTGCCCGCCTGATAGGTGTCGCCGTCGGGCGCGAGCCGCGCCATGATCCGCCGCGGGCCTGCGAACGCTCCCACCGGCATGCCGCCGCCGATCACCTTGCCGAAGGTGGCGAGGTCCGGGACGATGCCGAGCCGCTCGGCGGCGCCGCCGCGGGCGAGGCGAAAGCCGGAGATCACCTCATCGAAGATGAGCAGTGCGCCGCGCTCGCGCGTCAGCGTGCGCACCCGCTCGAGGAATTCCCGCCGCTGCGGCAGCAGCCCGTGGTTGGCAGGCAGCGGCTCGATGATGACCGCCGCGATCTGCTGTGCGTGCCGTGCGAACAGCGCCTCCACCGCTGCTTCGTCATCGAGAGGCAGCACCAGTGTGCAGGCCGTGAAAGCTTCCGGGACCCCCGCGGAGGAGGGCCGGCCGAAAGTCGCCAGGCCGGAGCCGGCGGCAACCAGCAGATGATCCGCATGCCCGTGGTAGCAGCCGGAGAACTTGACGATGAGGTCGCGGCCAGTGAATGCGCGCGCCAGGCGTATAGCGCTCATCACGGCTTCCGTGCCGGACGACACCAAACGCACCTGCTCGATGCCGGGATAGGAGGCGACCACGCGCTCTGCCAGCTCGACTTCCGCGGGACAGGGCGCACCGAACGTCGTTCCCTGATGGCACGCCCGTGCGACCGCCTCGACCACCGCCGGATGCGCGTGACCCAGAATCAACGGGCCCCAGGAGCAGACGAGGTCGAGATAACTGCGGCCGTCGGCGTCGGTCAGCTGGGCTCCGCTGCCGCTCACGAAGAACAGCGGCGTGCCGCCGACCGCGCGGAACGCCCGCACGGGCGAGTTGACGCCGCCGGGAATGACACGGCAGGCGCGCTCGTAGAGGAGTGCCGAACGGGGAGGCGCCTGAATCGGATCGTGCGTGTGTGAATGACTCGTCATGTCTGCGGGGGGGCGTTAACAGAGTTCCTATGGTAGTGGCTCTGCGGGAGCCGGTGCTTCGGTCGCGCCGGCGGGGGTGCTCTCCGTGCGGGCCGTGCGGTGCAGGCGCGCCTCCCGGAAAAATGCGTCGATGACCTCAGGGCTGGCGTGCGCCGCCGCGGCGCGCAGTCCGACGATGGGTATGTGCGCAAGCCGGTGTGCCAGCCGTGACGTCAGATCTCGCATGGCGCCGCGCTGTTCGGCCGTCAGACTGCGCAGCTCCTGCGCCAATGCCCGATCGAGCTCGTCGCTGGCGATGCGCTCGAAGGAGCCGCGCAGCTCCGCGAGCCTGGGTCCGATGGCGCGCGTGGCCATCTCCGCGCACAGGCGCGCCAGCCGCTCGTCGATGGCGGCCCGGACCGGCGCCAGGCGCAGCAACTCGGTCACGCGGCGCTCCTGCACCTCCTGCACGAGCTCGCCCATCCCGATTCTGACGATTCCGGCGGCGCGCGCTTCCTCGGGAGCGACGTTCGGGGGGACGCCGAAATCGATAGCCAGTGGCGCGTTGCCCGGCTGCGTTCCGGCGCCGAGACCCAGCAATCGCAATGAGCGCCCATCGAGCACCGGCTCGCCGCCACCGGCGGCCAGTACCAGCGCCGCAACCGCTTCAGGCTGCTCGCGAAATTGCTCGAGAGAAACCGCGCGCCCGGAGACGCTTGCCGCCAGCTCCGCCGCGGGCGCCAGCGATCGATTCACGATGAGGAGCGGCACGCCGGCACGATGTAGCGCCAGGCCACAGCGGCGGGTCATGGGTGATACCCCGACGAGGGCGACCGCGTTGGGGCTGCCGCGCAGGTGCTCGAGCACACGGGCCGCGGCCAGATCGGCGAGAGAGGGGGCCTGCGCCGCGCTCTGCAGCTTGCGTACCCGGTTGGCGGTGCCGAGCGCCTCGCCCAGCAGTCGATCGAGCATCGGGCCGCTCGTTCCGGCGGCGCGGGCAGCCTCCCAGGCCGCTCGCAGCTGCGCGCCGATCTCCCGCTCGCCCGCTTGCGCGGAATCGAGCCCGCAGGCTAGCAGCAGCACGTGCTCCAGGGCCGATTCGCCGGCCCAGGCCCGCAGCAGGCGCGCAGCCTGTCCGGGTGGGGAGCGCCTTCCGCTCAGCTGCTCGAGGGCGGCATCGCGCAGGTCGCCTGCGGGCTCCTCATGCGTGGCAAACAAGAGCTCGACACGGTTGCACGTGCCGAGGTAAAGCAGCTCGGAGACACCCAGCGTCGCGCGCAGTGCGGGCAGGCGGGCCTCGAGATCGGTCTTGGGGATGGAGAGCCGTGCGACATCATCGATACCGGCATGCCGGTACGACAGACCCACGACGCCGACCTGGTGCATGGCCCAAGCAGACCACGGCACCCGGCCCCATGTGTCACAGAACCATCACGGCGCCCTTGCGGCCGGCGAATGGGCCGCGCAGGCGCGACCTGACTTCATCTGCGCCCGAGCAGCAGCCCCATGACGAGCAGTCCCGCCGCGAAGCCGATCCCGAGCGCCCACGCGCTCGACTGGTACGGCTGCGCCTCGACGCTGCGCTGCAGGTCGCTCCAACGCGACTTCGCCCACCGTTGCGCCTGATCAGCTCGGTCGCGCGCTGTACCGGCCGCCCGCGCGGCCGTGTCGCTCGCGGCGTCCGCCATGCGCTCCGCCTGGCGCGAGGCCTCATTCGTAATATTGTCACCGGTTGTGGTAGTGAAGCTCGGATTCATGCTCGAACCTCCTAGTGCGATGTGTCTATTGACTGCGAGTCGCCCGCGGTACGTACACCGGCCGCCCCTGCGGCCACCTTCGCTTCCCTCGGCAAAAAGCAGCCCTCGGCTCAATCACTTGCTGTTCCCGTCAACGGCAGCGCGCGCGGAAAGTTCCGGCGCGCGCCGCGGGCGCCGGCTCGGCGCTTTCTGAATGCGCTTTTAGGAAGCTGATAGACATTCGTCAGGTTAAACCGCTAGCCTCTGCGCGCTCGGCCTCGCCGGGCCGGTCCGTGGCCGCAATGCAATCGAAGATTTCCATAGAGGGTCAAGTGAAGACACTTAAGTACAGGTCCGCGCAGGTGTGCTGGCCGCGCTGGCCGCCGCGCCGTTCGTCGCTGGCAGCGCCCTGGCAGACACCGCTCCTCCTCCGGTCATCGGGCAGGGCAGCTATGGCCAGCAGTTGGTCACCCAGTTCATGGCCGCGCATCCGGATATCGCCGCGATGACGCTCTATATCACGCTGCCGGGCGCCGCCGCCCCCGAGGCGATCGCCGCTAGCGACGGGCATACGGGCAGCCCGCCGCCCGCCGCCGCGTCGCAGGCGCTGCAGAGCTGGAAGCCGAGCTTCGCCTACGACAAATCCTCCGGCCGGCTCGATGCCGCTGTGCCGATGCTCGACATGTCGCACAAGAAGGCCGGTGTCATGACCCTGACGCTGCACGGCAAGAGCCGCAGCTCCCTCGAGAGAGAGGCATTGGTGGTCCGCAACCAGCTTGCGCGCGACACGTCCTATGCGGCGAACCTCACGCAACAGGCGGTCGACGATCCCAACGTCCCGCTCGACTCCTACGCCCAGCACATCGTCAATGAGGAGCTGGCGAAGCACCGCGATGTCATGATCCTCGCGATCCATGCCACGACGCCGAAGAACTCCGATCCGGAGATCCTGGCGTCCAACATCGGCCGCATCGGCAAGAAGGCCGACGACGACGACATGCGCGTGGTTCGCGACGGCAAGACCAACCTCGAGGTCAACAAGGACCTGATGCGCTACGAGGTGGAGCTGCCCCTGAACGAGGCGTCCGGCCAGCGGATCGGCGCCCTGGGCGTGGTTTTCCCGCTGACTGCGCACACCGATCAGAAGGCACGGCATGCGGAAGCGATCCGCATCCGCGACGAGATCGCGCGCCAGATAGCCACGCCCGCGAAGCTGGTCGAGCCCGCGACCTGATCGGCCGGCCCAATTACCGCAAAAGGGAAGCAGCAAGATGAACTTACGGCGATTCCTCATCCTCTCGAGCCTCGCTCTGGCGGGCGTCGTGTCCGCGGCCGCCGCGGTCGCAGCCCCGTCCCGGCAGCCGCTCGTCCCCTTCGGACGCGCCAATCTGCCGGGCTATGACGGCGACTTCGACCATCTCTTCGCCGACATCGGCGAGAACAAGCTCTTCGTTGCCGCCGAGGATCACGGCACCGTGGAGGTATTCGATCTCAAGACGCTGCAGCATCTGAAGACACTGACGACGTTCAAGACGCCGCACGCCTTCTTCCTGGTTCCCGGCACGCACCGTCTGATCATCACCGATGACAGCGGCACCCGCATCATGGACGACCGCAACTACCGGATCGTTGGCCGTATCGATCTCGCTCCCGGCGCCGACACCGAGTACTACGACGCTTCGACGAAGCATCTCTACATCGTCTCGGGCGGCGGTGACGTCAATCTCAAGAACTGCTGGCTGAACGAGATCGACCCCTGGACGGGCAAGGTGCTGCGGCAGCTGAAGTTCGACTCCGATCACGTCGAGGCGGTGCAGGCCGAGCAGCACGGCGGGCGAATCTTCGTCAACATCGCCGACAAGAACGAGGTCGACGTCGTCGACAAGAAGTCGCTGACGGTCGTCGGGCACTGGCCCATCAGCGGCGCCACGGTCAACCTCGCCCTGGCCCTCGATGAGCCCGATCACCGCCTGTTCGTCGTGACGCGTAAGCCGACCAGGATGTTTGCGCTGGACACGAATGACGGCAGGACTGTGGCGACGATCGACGTGCCGGACATCAACGACGGCATCGCGTTCGACGCCGCGCGCAAGCGCATCTACGTTCCCGGCGCAGTCGGTCAGATCGGCGTGTATCAGGAGCTCGATCCCGATCACTACAGCCAGATCGCCCGCGTGCCCTCGGCTCCCGGCGGCAAGTCGGATCTTTACGTGCCGGCGCTCAACGAGTTCTTCGTCGCGGTCTCGCCGCAGTACAACAAGCCGCCGGCCGGAGCGGTCCTGCGCTACAAGGTGCAGCGGGGGGCTGAGGCCGCCAGAACTGATCCCAATTTCGTTAGTTTCGCAGTTGACCGATCATCGAAAGGGGATTCGCTTGCGCTCCTTCTCTTTGGCCGCTTTGGCCTCCGTCCTCACCCTGAGTCTCGGGCTCTCCGCACCGACGGCGGCCCAGCAGGTCGCCGTCGATCCGTCGTTGCCGGACTATGTGCCGCATCAACAGGTCGCCGGCCAGGTGGTCGGCTACAGCGGCATGGATACGGTCGAGCGGATGATGGCCGCGTGGAACGCCGCGTTCCGCAAGTTTCATCCCAACGCACACTTCTCGGTCGTCCAGAAGGACGGTCTCGCGCCCGAGGACCGGATCGCCCTCGGACCCGACACGATGGAAGTGTTCCATCCCACCGATCTCGCATACGCGAATGCCTATGGCTACGAGCCATTCCGCGTCAAGGTCTGCGGCGCCGCCTACATCCTCAAGAGCCACGTCTCGGCGATCGGCGTGTACGTCAACAAAGGCAACCCTCTGAGCGCCATTTCGCTGCGCAAACTGGATGCCGTCTTCTCCGCCGAGCGTCGCCGCGGCTACCCGGCCGCCATCACCACCTGGGGTCAGCTCGGGCTCACCGGCCAATGGGCCGACGAGCCGATCCACATCTACGGCTTCTACTGGCGTGACGACGTCACGGATTACTTCCGCAAGCTCGTCATGCTCGATGCGCCCTTCAAATCGAGCTATGAGGTTCCCGGCGGCGACATGTCGCGCAGCACCCCCAGGGTGGCCGCCGCGATCATGTCCGCCCTGGCGCAAGACCCGCACGGCATCTCATTCGGCAACGCCTCGTACATGACGGACCAGGTGGAGCCGCTGGGCCTGTCGGTGAACGGTGTGCTGAGCCCGTTCTCTTCTCCGAATTCGCGACCCGCCGCTCCCCTTGCAGCGCTATCTCTATCTCTACGTCAACCGCAAGCCCGGGCACCTAGTCCCCTGTGAAGGAGTTCCTGCGCTTCGACCTCGCCGCCAGGGCCAGTCTCTGGTGGCAGGGACCAGTGCTTGCCGCTCCCGGCCGCCGTCGACGCCCGGGAGCTGCAGAAGCTGAACTGAGGTTTTCGCGCGGCGCCTACGGTGGGCGCCGCATGATCCTCTAAAGTCGGATCAGTCCGCGCTTGTGAGCGACAGCCACGGCCTCGGTGCGGCTGATCGCATCGAGCTTGGTGAGTATCGACTTGACATGAGTTTTCGCCGTTCCCTCGGTGATGGAAAGCCGCCGAGCGATGTCCTTGTTGCTTCTTCCCTGCGCGACCAGCTCCAATACATCCAACTCCCTCTGCGTCAGGCTGGGCTTGCCCATTCTCTGCAGCGCCTTCGCTGCCACCGAGGATGAGGTATAGGGCCGGTCCTCGCTCACCGCCCGGATCGCCGACAGGATTTCCGTCCGCGGCGCATCCTTGAGCAGGTATCCCTTGGCCCCCTGGCTCAGGCACTGGAAGATGTCCTCGTCCCCGTCGTAGGTGGTCATGATGAGGAGCCGGGCCTTGGGGTTGATCTCCAGCACCCGCTGCACCACGGCCACGCCATCGCGTTTCGGCATCCGCAGGTCGAGCACCATCACGTCCGGTTGATGCTGCTCAAAGAGCGCGATCGCCTCATCCCCGTCGCCGGCTTCCGCGACTACCTCCATGTCCGCCTGCTGATTCACCATCGCCGCCAGCCCGTCTCTCACCACCGGGTGATCGTCCGCCAGGATCACCCGGATCTTCTTTCTCGTCAGGACCGCGACCATCAGGCAGCCGCCTTGCGCTTCGGCATCCGCACGCTCACCCGCGTGCCGGCGCCAGGTTGGCTCTCATCTGCCACTCCCCGCCGATCGCGCCCGCGCGCTGCCGCATGCTCGTGAGGCCGAATCCCTCGCGCGCATACAGCTCCGGCCGCTGCTCCATGCCGCGCCCGTCATCTTCCACCGCCAGCACCCAATGCGTGTCCTCATCCGTCATGGTGATGCGGATCAGTTTCGGCCGCGCGTGCCGCATCGCGTTGCTCACCGCTTCCTGGGCGATGCGCAGCAGCTCATGCTCGTGCTCGGGCTTGAGACCCGTCGCGATGCCGCCGCCCTCGAAGTTGGACGTCACCCCGCCCGGTACCGTCGAGCGCTCGGCCAGCTGGCGCAGCGCGAGCTCCAGCCCCGCCCGCCGGGTCTGATCGAGCCTGAGGGCCATGACCGAGCGGCGCGCCTCGGCCAACCCTTCGCGCGCCAGGTCGCGGATGCGCGTGTGCGTGATCGCCAAGCCCGAGTTCTTCTTCTTGCAGGACGGGAATTCCTCCACCGCCCCGAGCTGCATCAGGATTCCGGTGAATGCCTGCGCCAGGCCGTCGTGGATCTCCTGGCCGATGCGCGCACGCTCCACCAGCACCGCCGCCTCCTTCGCCTGATAGGCGAGGCGGGTGAGCTGCACGGCGAGCGTGGCCTGCTGCGCGAGCGCCACCAGCAGCTCGCTGCGCTGGACGTCGGCCGCGTTGCGGCGGAAGCGCAGGATGAGGAAGCCGACGTTGCGGGAGCCGAACACGAGCGGGTACACGACGCTGCCGTTGTATCCCTCCTGGCGGTTGAAGGCGAGCATGCCCGGCCAGAATTCCTCGGACTGCTGCTCGACATCGAGATACATGGGCTCGGTGGGCTGGGTGAAGCGGTCGCCGAAGGACGAGCCGTTCATCGGCACGCTGATCGGGTAGGGCGGCTCCTCGAGCCGGCCGTCGCGCACGTGCGCGGCGATGCGCCACTGCTGCAGGCTGTCCTTCGAGACGACCACGGCGCCCGAGGCCGCATCGAACTGACGGGTCGCTTCCAACAGCACGTGGCCGAGGAAGCCATGCAGGTCCGGTTCGCTCGCCAGCCGCTCGAGGTTGCCGCGGATGACGGCGTTGGCTTTTGCCAGCTCCGCGACGCGCTCCTCCGCGGCACGCTCGCGCTCCCGCCGCATGTCGTCGATGAGCCGCTGCCGGTGCAGTGCCGCGCCGATGACGCCGGCGGCCGTCTCGAGCGCGGCGAGCTCCGCAGCGTCGATCGCGCGGCGCTGGCGGGTATTGTCGAAACCCACGACGCCGATGAAGTCGCTGGCGACGAAGATCGGTACGATGGCCTTGGTCTTGGTGCCGATGCCTTCGAATCCCGTGACCCCGGCGTAGGTGACCGGCGATTCACTCTTGTTGAGGCAGACGCTGCGTCCGGAGCGCAGCTCTGCGGATACTGCCGAAAACTGCCGCTCATCGCAGGTACACACCGACGGGTCGTCGATGTGCGGCGGGACGCCTTCCCCCGTCCACTCGTTCACCACGACCAGCAGCGGCTCGCCTTCCGGGCCGCGCCGCGCCATCATGATGTTGACGCGGTCCACGTGCGCCGCATCGCCGATGAGGCGCAGCACCTCCGGGACGGCGCCGCGCACGTCCGGGGCTTCCAGCAGCATCCGGCTCGCCTTGGCGGAGGCCACGAGCAGCGCTTCCCGGCGCCGCAGAGACTCGCTGATCTGGCTCAGCTCCTCCTTGCACGGGCTCGGCCCCTTCAGGGGTTCCAGGAGGGCAAGGGCCGGGTCGACCACGGAAACGCTCATGGGAGATCGCTCGCTATCGGGGAGTCGCGGCGTCAGTGTACCTCGGCAGGGGGGCGGTCTCCCAACCACCGCCCAGCGCTTTGTAAACCGCGATCAGGCTGGTGGCCGCCTCCGTGCGGCTCTGGGCCAGTGCGTCCTCGGTCTGCAGCTCCGTCCGCTCCGCATCCAGGACCGAGAGGAAGTCGACCATGCCACCCTTGTAGCGGATCTCGGCAAGCTTGGCGGCCGTGGCGCTGGCGCTCGCCGCGTCCTGGGCGTGCTGCAGCTGGTCGCGGTCCCTGGCGTGCGTCACCAGCGAATCCTCGGTGTCCTCGAGCGCGCCGAGGACTGTCTGGTGGTACTGATCGAGGGCGATGACGGCCCCTGCACGTGCGCCGGCGATCTGCGCCCGCACCCGTCCCAGGTCGAAGGCCGCCCAGGTGATGCCCGGGCCGATTATGTAACCTCGCGAGGCGCTCGAGCCCATGTAGGCCGGCTCGGCCGCGGCATAGCCGAAGTTGCCCGTGAAGGTAACCTTGGGGAAGAGATTCGAAACTGCCACGCCGACGAGTGCGGTGGATGACGCCAGATTGCGCTCAGCAGCACGGATGTCGGCGCGGCGACGCAGAAGCTCGTCGGGGGTACCAACCGGCACGATGGCGGGTAGCGGCGGCAGATCGTGTGGGGCACTCAAGACGCCCGTCAGAGCATCAGGATCCCGACCGGTCAGCACGCTCAGGCGATGAATGGAGCGGGAGACCGCGGCTTCGAGCGGCCCGATGGTGGACAACGTGGTACTGAGCTGTGACTGCGCCCGGGCCACGTCGAGATCGGTGCCGCTGCCCGCCTCGAGCTCCGCCTGTGCCAGGCCGAGGACCTGCTGTTGGTTTTTGACGTTGGCGCGCGCGACGGCCAGCTGGGTCTGCTCGCCGCGCAGCTCGAAGTAGTTGCGCGCGACCTCGGCGATCACGGAGACCTGCGCGTCATGCAGGTTGGCCGCCTCGCCTTCGAGCTGAGCATTGCGCGCCTGGATCCCGCGGCGTACGCCGCCGAAGAAGTCGAGCTCCCAGGTGGCATCGAAGCCGGCATCGTAGAGCTTCGTGGTGTAGGGGCCACCGAACGGGTCCTCCACGCCCGGAGTCCGCTGCTTGGTGAAGCCACCGGAGGCGGTGACCGTCGGGGCGAGGTCGAACAGCGACTCGTTGCGCAGCGCGCGCGCCTGCACGAGCCGGCCGAGCGCGATGCGCAGATCGTAGTTCGCTGTCAGCGCGTCGCCGACCATGCTGTTGAGCACAGGGTCGTTGAACTGCTTCCAGAACTCCGTCTGCGTGGGGGCGTGCGAGTAGATGTCGCCGGGCGCAGGCGATTCTTGCGGGGCCACTTGCGTTGCCGCGGTCGTCGGAACTGCTCCGCCACCTTGGTCGTGGGCCGATGATAGTTCGGGCCGACGGCGCAGGCAGACAGCGCCGCAGTAAGAAGAACGGGTGTGATGAATTTACGCATGAGACGTTCCTGCGGAGGCGTCCGCCCGAGACTGATGCCGCGGGCTCCGTGCCGCGAGCGGGGCCTCTTCGGATGAGGACGTAAAATACCGGCGTCAGCAGTAGACCGAAGAAGGTGACGCCGAGCA
>CAVQJH010000012.1:0-313204 GCA_963712795.1 uncultured Pseudomonadota bacterium | reverse complement strand
TCCAGGCTCCCCGAACAGCACCCAAATGATCGACTCGACAATTTCTCACTACCGGATCGTGGCCAAACTGGGCGGCGGCGGAATGGGTATTGTCTATAAGGCGGAAGACACCCGCCTGGGGCGATTCGTTGCGCTGAAATTTCTGCCGGAAGTTCTGGCCCGCGACCACGCGGCGTTGGAACGGTTCCGCCGCGAGGCGCGCGCGGCATCGGCGCTGAACCAACCCGAACATCTGCACGATCTATGACATCGGCGAGGAAGACGGGCGGGTTTTTATCGTCATGGGGTTCTGGACGGGATGACGCTGAAAACCGCATCGCCGGCCGGCCGATGGATTCCGGCGAGATATCTGTCGCTGGGCGCTTGAAATTGCCGATGCACTGGATGCGGCGCATCGGCAGGGGATCGTGCACCGGGACATCAAGCCGGCGAACGTCTTCGTGACGCAGCGCGGGAACGCCAAGGTGCTGGACTTCGGGCTGGCCAAGGTGCCGGTCAAGTCAGCCGGGGGACGGCGCGGGATCGGATTCTCGCCCACGGTCGCGTCGGACGCGGCGCACCTGACCAGCCCTGGGGCAATGCTGGGCACCGTAGCCTACATGTCGCCGGAGCAGGTGCGGGCGCTGGAATCTGGACGGACGGACCGATTCGTTTTCGTTTGGAGCGGTGCTCTACGAGATGGCCACCGGGCAGGATGGCCTTCTGACGGAAGCAGCCCCGGCGATATTTGTGGGGCGATTTTGTACCAGCAGCCGGAACCGCTGCTGGAGGCAAAGCGGGATGCGCTGCCCGGACTGGACCCGGTGATCCGGAAAGCACTGGAGAAGGACCGCACTCGCGGTACCAGCATGCTTCTGAGATGAGCGCCGATCTGCAGCGGCTGAAGCGCGACTCGGACAGCGGACGGCACAGCGCGACGACGCACAGCGCGAGCGTAAGCGCGGCGGCGAGTTCGGTGGTGGCGCCTGCTGGTCAAATCAAGACGGCCGTGGGGGCTGATGGCGGCCGCCTTGCTGGCGGTTGCGCTGCTGGCCGCAGGAGGGATTTACCTTCTGGCGAGGCCGAGCCATCACCTGACCGCAAAGGACACGGTTGTCGTAGCGGATTTTGACAACAGCACAGGCGATGCGGTCTTTGACGACACGCTGAAGACAGCGCTGACGGTGGCGCTGACCAGTCGCCGTTTCTCAACGTGCTTTCGGACACGCAGGTGCAGGCGACGCTGAAGCTGATGCGTTGCTGCCGAGTGCGCGGCTGACTGCCGATGTGGCGCGGGAGCTGTGCGAACGGGCGGGGGCCAGGGCGACCATCGGCGGAATCCATCGCCAGCCTGGACCATGAGTACGTCATCGGTCTGAAGGCGGTGAACTGCCAGAGCGGCGAACCGCTTGTACAGGAGCAGGTGACGGCGGAAAGCAAAGAGAAAGTGCTCAACGCCGTAGGGAACGCGGCGGCGAAGCTGCGCGGCGAGCTGGGCGAGAACATCAGTACCGTCAAAAAGCTGGATGTGCCGCTGGAGCAGGCGACGACCTCTTCGCTGGAGGCGCTGCAGGCGTACAGCGAGGCTGAGAAGGCATTTGCCGCGAAGGGAACAGAGGCGGCTCTGCCCTATCACCAGCGGGCCATCCAGCTGGATCCGAACTTCGCGATGGGATACGAGTTGGTGGGCAACGATTACGGCAACCTGGGGGAGCTGGCACGGTCCAGTGAGTACCTGACCAAAGCCTTCGCGCTGCGCGAGCATGCCAGCGAGCGCGAACGGCTGATCATCAGCGCCAATTACTACACCGGGGTCACGGGCGATCTGAACAAGGCCGGGGAAACCTATCAGGAACTGCTGACCGATTATCCGCGGGACGGGCGGATGCTCAACGATGCCGCGCTGGTGTACGCCTCACTGGGCGAGTACGACAAGGCGGTTCCGATGCTGCGCCAGGCGCAGGGATCCTTCCGGATTTTGTGGGCGGCTAGGCAACATAGCCAATTATCAGATAGCCCTGGGGCAGTTCGATGCCGCGCAGCAAACCCTTCAGCAGGCGGCCAGCCGTGGGCTGGACGACTTCCTGCTGCACAACGCTCTTTACGATCTTGCGTTCCAGAGGAGCGACGCGGCGGGAATGACGGCGCAGGCGCAATGGTTCACAGCGCATCCGAGTGTTGCGAATTTTGGGCTGTCGCTGGAGTCGGACACTGAAGCGTACGCAGGGCATCTGGAGAAGGCTCGGAGCCTGACGCAGCAGGCAGCCGATTCGGCGGTTGCGAACGACAGCCGGGAGAATGGAGCCATCTGGTGGGAGAACGACGCGCTGCGCGAAGCCGCATTCGGCGAGATGGCGGAAGCGCGGAAGTCCGCGGCCACGGGGCTGAAGATGGTTCCAGCCAGCGAGGGCGTCGCCGCCGAAGCAGCGCTGACCGACGCCATGATTGGCGACGATGCAGCGGCGCAGACACTGGCGCAGGATCTCAACAAGCGTTTTCCGCAGGACACGCAAATGCAGGGTCTGTGGCTGCCGGCGGTCCAGGCGCAGCTGGCCCTGAACCGAAAGGACGCGGCGGCCGCCATCAGCGACCTGCAGCCGGCGCTGCCGCCGCTGGAGTACGGACAGGTGGCGTGGATGGCGAACATCAACAGCCTGTACACCGCGTATGTTCGCGGGAAAGCCTACCTGGCGGCGGGACAGGGGCCACAGGCAGCAGCGGAGTTCCAGAAGATCCTGATCATCAGGGCCTGGTGTGGAACTCCTGGACAGGCGCACTGGCGCATCTCGGGCTGGGGCGGGCGAATGCGCTGGAGGCGAAGAACGCGAGCGGCGCGGATGCCGACGCGGCGCGGGTGCGGGCGCTGGCCGCCTACAAGGACTTCCTGACGCTGTGGAAGGACGCGGACCCGGATATCCCTGTCTATCGTCAGGCCAAAGACGAGTACGCGCAGCTGCACTGAGAATCAGGGCGTTGCCGGGCGCATCTGGAAATTCTTTTCGAATCTCGGATACATGCATATACATCTATTTGTCCATGAACAGGAAAGCACTTCCTCCGCTGCCGTGTCTGTGCGCGAGTTTTCGGCGGTCGTCGCGGGCTTTGACGCAGCTGTATGACGAGGCGATGCGGCCAACGGGGTTGCGGGGCACGCAGTTCACGATTCTCCAGGCGCTGTCGCTGACGGGGAGATCACCCAGGGCGACCTGGGGGAGATTCTCGCGATGGACAGCACGACGCTGACGCGGACGCTGGAGATTCTGGGGCGGCGGGGGTGGATCGGGAAACGCATGGGGAAGGATCGGCGCGAACGATGGCTGCGTCTGACTCCGGCCGGGCGAACACAATTCAACGCGGCGCTGCCGGCCTGGCAGAAGGTGCAGGACCGGCTGCAGCGCCAACTAGGCCATGAACGGTGGCGGGCGCTTCTGCAGCTGACGCAGGAAGTGACCGCGGCCGCAATCGAATAAGGAGACAGGTATGACACGGTATGCAAAGCTGACTTCCTGGCTGATTGGCGCGTGGTTTGTACTGGCCCTCACGCTGTCCGCCCTGCACATCATCGAATCGGGGCCGAACCGGCCTCCGCTGGCACTGGGATTGGCGGCGGGGATTCCTCTGGTGATGTTTCTGGTGGGATTCGCCACTTCGGCGGGGTGGCGGGCGTTCCTGCTGTCGCTGAACCCGCGGGTGCTGACGGCGGTTCAGTCGTGGCGAGTGGAGGGATTGACCTTTTTGATTTTGGCGACTTACGGGATTCTGCCGAAGGTGTTCGCGCTGCCAGCCGGGTGGGGCGACATCACGATTGGAGTGACGGCGCCGCTGGCTGTGCTGCTGGCGAAGCCTGCGCACCGAGGAGGCTTCCTGGCGTGGCAGGCGCTGGGGATGCTGGACCTGGTGACAGCGGTATCGCTGGGCACGCTGGCAGGAGTGCTCGATCCGCATGGGGTTGGGACGAGTGCGATGACGCTTCTTCCCTGAGCCTGATTCCGACGTTCGCAGTGCCGCTGCTGCTGATGCTGCATATTGTTTGCGTGGCGCAGGCGCTGCGGTGGCCGGCACGGGCTGTGCGATCGAACGGCGCAGCGGTGGTTGCTCCGGTTATGTGAGCCAGGAGAACTGGGGCGGCGGGATGGATGGTCCCGCTGCCCTGTCGCCGGCGAGGCGGAATTTTGCGAAGCGGGACGATTCGATGGACATCTAAAAGAGGCAATCGCGGCTATTTCCCAAAACAAGCAGGTCATTGATGACGAACGAGAATTCTCTTAGCCATGCGGCGCTTCACTCGTGGAAGCAGGTGGTCGGGCGTTTCGATAAAGCTCTGGCTGAGCTGAGCGATGAACAACTGCAGAAGCGGGTGGCTCCCGGGCGGAACCGCCTCTATTACATCGTCGGCCACCTGACGGCGGTGCACGATCGGCTGTTCGCGCTGCTGGATGTTGGTCCGCGGCTGCATCCCGAGCTGGACGAGGCGTTCATCACGAATCCCGACGGGACGCTGGCGGATCCGCTGCCGGCGGCGGAGCTGCGCAAGGCGTGGAGCGAGGTGAACGCGAAGCTGACGGCGGCCTTTGAGAAATTTACTCCGGCGGAGTGGCTGGCGCGGCACACGCAGGTTTCCGAGGAAGAATTTGTGAAGGATCCAACGCGGAATCGGCTGGCGGTGGTGCTGAGCCGGACGAATCATGTGTCGTTCCACACCGGGCAGGCGGTGCTGGCGAAGTAGGGGGATCACGGCGCTGAAGAAAAAGTGCGGGCGCCGCTTCGCGGCTCAGCCCCTCCCGCTGGTCGGGGGGCCCTCGGCTTCGCTCGGGATGACAACCTAGAAATCGCGGCGGTGGACGATGTGGCCTTCCTTCATCACGAGGCGGAAATTTCGCTCGGGGTGGGCGAGGACGGTGATGTCGGCGAGAGGATTGCCGTCGACAACAATGAGATCGGCGACGGCGCCGGGGGCGAGGATGCCGATCAGGCCTTCCATGCCGAGGAGTTTTGCGCCGACGATGGTGGCGCTGGCGAGGATTTCCTGGGCGGGCAGGACGCGGGCGCGGATGGCGAACTCTTCGTTCTGGCGGACGTGCGTGGGGCCGAGTAAATCGGTGCCAAATGCCATGGTGACGCCTGCCTCCCGAAGAATGGCGAGGCTCTCGAGGCCGGACTGGCGGACACTTTCAATCTTCGCGACAGACGCCGGGGGCAGACCGAGCGAGGGACCGTCCTGGGCGAGAGCTTCATAGGTGACGAGGGTGGGGACGGCGACAGCTTCGGCCTGAGCGGCAAGGCGCGCGGCGGCGGCATCGACGAGGTTGCAGTGCTCGAGGGAATGGACGCCGCACTCGACGGCGCGGGTGATGCCTTCGGCGGTGTACACGTGGGCGGCGACGTAGGTCTTCGCGTCGAGCGCTTCATCGACGATGGCATTCATTTCGGCAAGCGAGTAGCCGAGCCAGTTGACGGGGTCGGTCGGGCTGGCGACGCCACCGTTGCCCATCACCTTAATAAAGGATGCGCCTTCGCGGAGCATCTGGCGGCAGGCGAGGCGGACTTCGTCGACACCGTCGGCGATGCGGCCAAGCGCGCCGACGTTTCCTGCCCAGCGGTTGGGGTCGTGGACGTCGTAGCGGGCGCGGGCGTCAGAGTGGCCGCCGGTCTTGGAAAGCGCTTTGCCGCAGGTAAAGAGGCGGGGTCCGGGCGCGAGCCCCTGAGCGATGGCCGCGGAGAGCGAGGGCGGTGCGCCGCCGGTATCGCGGACGGTGGTGAAGCCGCGCTCGAGCATGCCGCGCAGGATGGGCAGCGAGCGGAGCACGGCGATGGGCGCGGGCAGCTGCGCGTTGGCGGCAAGGTCCATCATGCTGGCCACGACGTGGACGTGGCAGTCGATGAGGCCGGGGATCACGGTGCGGTCCGCGACATCGATGGTGAGGCAGTCGGCGCCGGTTTCGCGCGCGTTGACATCGCGAATGATGCCATCCTCGATGAGAAGGTGAGCGGGACGCGGCTCGGGTGTGGTGGCGTCGACTAGAAGCGCGTTACGCAGAAGCGTTTGCATGGGGCTTGCCTGCTATCCGGCGGTCCACCACAGAGTACACAGAGAGGACAGAGAAGTGTGCGCGCCCTGCAGGGAGTCTTCCCTAAAGTACCGCACCTTCAGGGACGCCGGGGACCGGTTGATGAAACGGATGCGGGCGGGATGCATCTCACGGACTGTTTACATGAAACGATGGACAAAGCTGGCAGGCTGAAATGATGCGCCGGGTGATGATGTTTCTGAATCCGCTGCTGATTCACAACGCAAAGCGGCGGGCCGCGGTGGAGCAGATTGCGGAACTGCTGAGCGGGTATGGCAGCGATGTGCATTTGCAGGAGACGCTGTCGGCGCACTCGGCGGGGCAGCAGGCGGCCGAGGCAGTGGCGGCCGGCTTTGACACATTTCTGGTGTGCGGCGGCGACGGCACCATCTTTCAGGTGATGCAGGGGCTGGCCGGATCAGAGGCGGCGCTGGGTGTGCTGCCGTTCGGGACCGGCAACGTGATTGCGCAGAACCTGCGGCTCTCGCGGGATCCCATGACGGCGGCGCGGATGCTGCTGGATGCGAAGGTGCGCGACGTGAGCCTCGGGGAGGTCCTGCTGAATCCTCTGGGACACAAGCGCATGCGGAGCTGGTACTTCTTCATCGCCGCAGGGATGGGCGTGCATGCGGCGCTGATGAATCTGGCGCCCACCGGACAGGGCAAACGGCGAGGCGGACGGCTGGCGTATTTCGTTGGCGGATTTCGGCTGCTGGTGGAGCATCCGGTGCAGGCGTTCACCATCGAGATGGAACTGCCGGACGGCAGCCGGAAGACGGAGACAGCCTGCGAAGCAATCGCGGTGCATGTGCCGGAGATCAACCGGTGGCGCGCGGGCGGCGATCCGATGGCGGACTGGCTCAAGGTTGCGTGGGTGCCGCCGACGCGGACGGGTGGGGCTGGCGCACGCGAGCTTTCACGCGCTGGCGACGGGAAAGACGCAAATCGAGTCGGGGTGGGGACGGCTGCCGTATCCGCAATATGTCACAGTGAAGAGGATGATCTGTCGTCCGCTGAACGGGAACGCGTACGCGAAGCCGCTTTTGGTGGAGGCGGATGGCGAGGTGCTGGGCGCCAGCTTTACCGTAGTTCAAACGTCAGAGAAAAAGCTGCGATTGCTGTGGCCGAACGGGATGAAGGCGGGAGACGACGGGACGTGAGACGAGGGATCTGGGCTCTGACGGTTCTTGCCGGGGTGGGGAGTGCGACGTGTGTGGGGCAGTCGAGCCCGAATCGGCCGCCGACGCTTACCGTGCAAACGAACCTGGTGGAAGTGCCGACGCTGGTGACGACGAAGAAGGGCGACGTGGTGTTTGGGCTCGCGGCGAAGGACTTCGTCCTGACTGACGATGGAGCGGCGCAGGCGGTGCGCGTGGAGGCAGACACCGATTCGCAGCCGCTGGCGCTGGCCGTTGTGGTGGAGACGGGTGGGGTGGGGGTGAGCCACCGCGACGACTATCAGAGGCTGGGTGCGATTCTCGAAGCGCTGGTGGGCGGGGTCGAGCACAGGGTGGCGGTGATTGGGTTCGACAGCACGCCGCAGGTGCTGGTGCCGTTCACGACCGACACAGAGGAGGCGGCACAGGAGCTGGGTCATCTCCCCGACGGCGACCAGAAGGCGGGAATCCTGGATGCGCTGGCCTTTGCAGTGGACGAGCTGCGAGCCGAGCCGGCGGAGTACCGGCGGGCGATTCTGCTGCTGAGCGAGTCGATCGATCAGGGCAGCAAAACCACGCTGACCGAGGCGCTGCGGCAGATCAGCGACACGAACACGGCGATGTACAGCTTTGCGTATTCGAGCACGCGGGCGGCGGCCACGCATGAGCTGGAGAAGTTCGATCAGAGTGAGCCGGGTCCGGTGCACGGATGCTTCGGCCGCGAGGGCGCCGGTGCCGAGTACGACCCGAAAAAGGGGGGCCACTATAGCAAGCAGGTGCTGGACTGCATCAGCCAGCTGGCGCCGCCGCTGCGTTTGGCGACGATGGCGTTTGTAGCGGCGCGGGACGGATTGCGGAAGAACACTGCGGAGTCGGTGGCCAGGCTGACGGGCGGCCAGTATGTTCACTTCAAAGGCGCGAAGGATCTGCGGACGGGGCTGATCGCGGTGTCGAACGATGTGCCGAATGCGTATGTGCTGAGCTTCCGTCCGACCGCGCCCACGGCGGGGCTGCATGCGCTGCATGTGGAGGTGAAGGGCCGTCCGGATCTGGTGGTACGTGCGCGAACGGAGTACTGGATGGAGGGTGCAGGCGAAAGTCACTGAAGGCTTTTCCCGTCGCGCCGATAAGCCACCTATGCGGGCAGAAATCCGCCTGATCCATCCCGGGAAATGAGTGCGCATGCCGCAGGGAAATCGGGAGAGCGGGGAAGAATGGAACCGGTACGCGCTGGCGCTGGAGGCCTCGCAGGAGGGGTTCTGGGACTGGGATTTGATCGCGGGGCGGCTGTTTGGATCGCGGCGCTGGAAGGCGATCCTGGGGCTGAGCGAGGTGTGGGCGAGCCTGGATGCGTGGATGGAGCGGGTAGCATCCAGGACAAGCCGCGGTTTGAGGCCGAGCTGCGCGCGCTGCGGGCGGGCAAGTCGCGCGAGGTGAAGAACGAGCACCGCATCCGGCAGGACAACGGGGAGTGGCGCTGGGTGGAGGCGCAGGGGGATTGCGGCCCGCGATGCGGAGGGGCGCGTGACCCACGTGGCCGGGTCGCTGACGGACAACACCGAATTCCGTCTGACCGACGCGCTGACGGGGCTGCCGAATGGCGACTTCTTTGCGGATCATCTGGAGCAGCGGCTGGAGCGGGCGCGGCAGAGCTCGGAGTGGGACTTTGCGGTGCTGGCGCTGGCCCTGGACGGCTTTGAGCGCATGCATGAAACCCTGGGCACCGGCGGCGGAGATCGATTGCTGATGGAGACGGCATGGCGCCTGCAGGGTCTGCTGCCGGGCGAGTCGCTGGCGGCGCGGATTCCCGGAGCGGACTTTCTGGTGTGCCTGGAAGGAGCCCGCACGCGGAGCGACGGAGCGCTGCTGGCGGAGGAGCTGGTGGAGGCTTTCCGCAAGCCCTTCGTGTGGCAGGGCCATCGTGTGGCGCCGCAGCTGGCGGTGGGTGTCGCTCACGCGACACCCTGGCATGCGCATCCTGAGGAACTGGTGAGCGATGCGCGCAGCGCCCTGGCGCATGCGCGCCGCCAGGAGCCGCCGGGAGTGGTGTGCTACGCCAATGGCATGCGCGAAAAGGAGCTGGCTCGGCTGGAACTGGAGGCGGATCTGGAGCGGGCAATCCAGGGCGGCGAGCTGCGCATGCACTATCAGCCGGAAGTGGATCTGCGGACGGGGAGGATTGTCGGGTTCGAGGCGCTGGTGCGCTGGCAGCATGCGCGGCGCGGCCTGTTGCCGCCAGGGGAGTTCATCCCGGTAGCCGAGGAGACGGGTCTGATTCTGCCGCTGGGCGACTGGGGGCTGGAAGAGGCGTGCCGGCAGATGGTGGCGTGGCGGAGAACGGGGCATGAGTCCATGCAGGACGCGCGGATGAGCGTGAATCTTTCCGCGCGGCAGTTCGATCAGGCGGAGCTGGTGGAGCGCGTGAGTCAGGTGCTGGAGGAGACGGGCCTGCCGGCGGCGTGTCTGCGTCTGGAACTGACGGAGAGCAGTGTGTTGTCCGATGGGACGACGGCGCTGGAGACAATGCGGGCGCTGGGCCGTCTGGGGGTGGGGCTGCACATCGACGATTTCGGGACCGGCTACAGCTCGTTTGATTATCTGCAGCGGTACCCATTCGACACGCTGAAGATCGATCGCTCGTTTGTGGAAGGGATTGTGTGCGATGACGAATCGAGGCTGATCGTGAGCACAATTCTGGAACTGGCGCGTAGCTTTGGCATGGACGTGGTCGCGGAGGGAATCGAAGACGCGGAGCAACTGGAAGAGCTGAAGACGATGGGCTGTCCGTGCGGGCAGGGCTACTATTTTGCGCGACCGATGGAGGCGTCGGCCATCGACGCGCTGATGCTTTCCGGGGGATGGTGCGTGCCGATGGGGGCGGCGCTGGCCTGATTTCGGACAGAGTTACTGGATCGAAGGGGCGAGAGCGAGCGTGCCCGCGAGGCCATCCTGAGTAAGCGCTGTAATGTGCGCGGCGACGAGCTGATTGCCGGGGATGGGCTTGCCGTCGGTCGGGGTCAGGGTCAGCTTGAGGAAATTGTCAGACATGGCATCGGTTGTTCCGTCGGGATCGGTTTCCATGGTGACGGCAGAGAGGGTGCGGCCGAGAAACCGAGTGCGGAAGGCGAGGGATTTCTCGCCAATGAGGGCGCGCAGGGCAGCCATGCGTTCCTGCACGGCGCGGGCCGGGACCGGTTGCTGGCGGTGCAGCTCCCAGGCAGGGGTGCTCGGGCGAGCGGAGAACGGGAAGAGGTGGAGGTAGGTCAAGGGCTGCGCGGCGATGAAGGCGTAGCTTTCCTGGAAGAGCGAATCCGTCTCGCCGGGAAAGCCGATCATGACGTCGGCGCCGATGGCCGCGTCGGGCAGCAGGGCGCGGATGGAAGCGAGCCGCTCGGCATAGTGCCAGGGGCGATAGCGGCGGTACATGCGGCGCAGGATGGTGTCCGATCCGGACTGCAGCGGCAGGTGGGTGTGGCGGGCTAAGCGAGGGTGAAGAGCGGCGGATAACGGATAGCGGACAGCGGACAGGTCCTGATAAGCGGCGTACTCGCGATAGAGCGCGAGCAGGTCCGGGGACCAGTCCATGGGCTCGATGGAGCTGAGGCGGAGGCGGGGAAGCGCGGTATTGCCGAGGATCGCCGCGACGAGATCCTCAAAGCGCTGCGTGGGTTTGAGGTCGCGGCCCCAGCGGCCGAGATTGATGCCGGAAAGGACGAGTTCCCTGCCGCCCTGATCGACAAAGCGGCGCACGTTGTCGAGAGACGTGGAGAGTGGAACGGAGCGCGAGTGCCCGCGCGTGGTGGGAATGATGCAGAAGGAGCAGCGATTGCCGCAGCCGTCCTGCACTTTCAGGTTTGGCCGGGTCTGAAGCGAGTCAAAGGCGAAGGGCAGAGTGGCCAGCTCGGAGTGGGCGAAGGCGTCATCGTGGAGGACCTTCGCCGCGAGCGCACTGAGGGGAACGAAGGTCGACTGATCGGCGCGATGATTGGACGATCAGGCGGCGAGACCGAGGGCGACTTCCGCCACTTTTGACTTGTGGCTGTTACCGACGACGGCGTCCACCTCAGGCAGGGCAGCGAGTTCGCCGGGCGCGCGCTGGGCATAGCAGCCGGTGACGACAGCCGGCCCCGGGATCTGGCGGCGCACGCGGCGCATATAGGCGCGGGCCTGGCGGTCGGCTTCCGCGGTGACGCTGCAGGTATTTACTATGACAACATGCGCAGAATCAGGCGTTGCGGGCGCGAGTCCGCTGTGGCGCAGGTTGGCCCGCGATCGCCTCGCCGTCGGAACGGCTGGCGCGGCAGCCGAAGTTTTCAACGTGATATCCTGCCACGTTGCTCAGTGTACCAACGGGAGAAAAACCAGCATCGGGCGGCTCGATCCCCGGGTACAAGCGCAACGCCGGGAATTTGTTGTACGATCCCGATACGGCTCTGGAGTTTATATGAAACGACGCATTCTTCTTGTCGACGACGATGTGGCCATTTTGCTGACTCTGAAAGCAGTATTGGAGATCAGCGGATTTGAAGTGGAGACCGCGGCCTCCGCGCGTGAGGCGAAGCAACGGCTGAAGTCGAACGAATACCACATGGTGATCACGGACCTGCGAATGGAAAGCGAGACGGCAGGAGAGGAAGTGGCGGCGGCGGCCAAGAAGGCGCCGAATCGTCCTGCGGTGGCGATGCTGACGGCGTATCCCCCGGCGGATGCGGACTGGACGGCTACGGGCACGACGGACAAAGTTCTGGTGAAGCCGATGAACACGCAGGATCTGCTGCGGCAGATTGAGGCGATGCTGGTTTCGCACGAGGACAAGAAGCGGCTGGCGAACGATAAGAAGCTTGAGGCGCTTTCGGCGGCCCAGGCTTCGGGAGGAAGCCGCGCAAGCTGGCCGAGAGCCGCGCGCGGCGTAGGCCGGACGCCGCGACTCCGTGGATTTTCACTCAGGAAAACAACCAGCGCGGCTTGCCCCGCACTTTGCGGATGACGGTCCTCTGCTCGGGCGGCGGTCCAGGCTCATCGTGAGTCTTCTTCCGGCGGGGACTCGTCTCTATATACTGGTTGGTCAACAAATTCCAGGGCCATCGTCGTACGATTCACCTCCATGAGTGCGACCCATTTCTATCGTCGGTACGACCCGGACGGACGCTGCAAGGTAATTTGCATGCAATGCTTTCAGACGCTGGGTACGGCCTGGGACCGGCAGTCTCTGGAGGAAATGGAGGCGGTTCATGTGTGTGCATTTCAGATTCAGGGAACGCCCTCCCCAGCCGAACCCGGGAGGATGGAAATGATGCGGAGCGAAGCTCAGTTGCTGCGCGATGCCCTGCGGATGCACGCTTGGGTGCTGATCCTGCTGACGGTTCTGGCTCTGTATCTTCTGCCGACGGCGCTGGAGTTCGCGGCAAGCCGCGCGCTCAACCCCTGGCTGGCGGTGATCCTGCCTGGCGACTTGTTTGGCTGTGCAGTGATGATTGGGCTGCTGCGATGCCGCGCGCCGGGGCGCTCCTGTACCTGACGCTGACCGCTCTGGAGGGTCTCAGTTACGCAGTCAACCAGCCGTCGTCCCCGACCTGCGCTGGTTTGCCGATTTGGTGCCCACGGTGGTGGTGCTGACCGTACTGCTGCGCATGAAGGTACGCACCTGGGAGCTTGGGGTTTACTAGGGATCTCCCTTGATCCAGGTGCTGGCGCGACGGGCGGCAAAGCAGGATCAGGTCCGCACGCAGGACCGGTATGGGTGGAGATCGGCGGGACGCGCAGACGAAGCTAACTGGCCTGCTGCGCGACCGTTCGCTTCTGCTGGAAACAGCTGCGACAGAGAACCGGCGCCCCTGAGTAGGCTTGAAGGGGACGGTAGTCTCTGTGCCGCATTCCGAGCAGACGGTGCGGGTTTCCGGTCGCACTGAAGCCGAGCCGGAGGCGCGTTTGGCCTTGCACCCTTTGCAGCGCTTGGGGTCGTTTTTGAACTGTTTATCGAAGAAGAATAACTGCTCGCCGGCGGTGAAGACGAAATCGCTTCCGCAATCGGCACATTTCAGAATTTTGTCGACGAACTCCATCCGCTTCCCTCGCCTTCGCCCGAAGCACCCGCCGTGCAGCGCCACTTCCCTCAGCGCGTTCGGATCGCATCGGCCAGACCCGTGGAGGCCTGAGCCGGCTTGCTGCGACACAGCCGAAACCGCCGACTGTGGTACTCCTGTTTTGCATAGGGGCCCAATGGGCGATTGTGGAGAAGTCCGGGCATTCTGGCTCCCTGAGGTACCGGTACCAATTCCTTCTCGGCAACAACCCAGCCGCGGCTGAAATGCGGCGTAAAAACAACCCGGCACCTGGCCGGAAATCCGCCGCGAGGGCGGTTGAGAGAAAAGTTGCCGGACCGGCCTTTGGCCCCAACCCGGACGGCGCGTCCGAACCGAGAGTCCCAGTTGCCCTTCCAGAAGCGCGAGCAGGGCGCTTCCGGAAACCTGTATACCCTTGCCGGGCTAGAACCGCTCCGGTGGGTGCCCCGACTATCGCCCGCAACGCCGGGCGGAGTGGGAAGACGGTCTGCTGAGGATCTGGGGATCTGCGACAGACCGGCCTGAGTTAACTAGTCCTGCTCCTTACGTGCTTTCTTACGATTCCGCTTTCTCGCCAGCGCTTCTTTCACCCGGCGTTTCTCGCCCGGCTTCAGGTAGAAGGAATGACGTTTCACTTCCTTAATAATGTCTTCCTGCTGGACCTTGCGTTTGAACCGGCGCAATGCATTTTCAAGCGGCTCGCCTTCCTGAACGCGAACCTCTGCCAAAGGAATTACACCTCCAAACGACCCATGCTGGGCAATCAACAGATTACAGGAAACCGGGGTAAAGATTCCATAAAGGGGTGAGCCGAGGGGACCGAGTCCCCGCGTCAAGATGCGCCGGAATGCGGCATTTGTGGCGCTTCCGTTTGGAGACGCATCGACAAGGGACACTTTTTGTGCGAAATGGTGATCGCTCCGAATTTTCCGGTTTCCCTGTTGACATTCTACTGGAGATCGATGTATCTGTAGAACTCCAACAGGAGGCATGCGTGGGCGAGGAGAGGTCGGACGTTCTGCAGGGGACGCTGGATCTGATGGTGCTGAAAACGCTGGAGGCGATGGGGCCGCAGCACGGGTACGGGATCGCGCGACGGATCGAGCAGATCAGCGAACAGACTCTGCACCTGAATCAGGGAACGATTTATCCGGCGCTGCTGCGGCTGCGGCAGCGGGGCTGGATCCGGGCGGAGTGGGGGACGTCAGACAACGGCCGCCGGGCGCGGTATTACGAGCTGACCCGGACCGGCAAGGCGCAGATCGAGAAAGAAACGGAGAGCTGGGAACGGGTAGCGGCGACGATGGCGCGGTTTTTGAAACCGGCGCAATAGGCGGGTCACAGCTGTGGGGCGGCCAGCGAAAAAGCGGTCAGCATTGAAACGGTCAGTGGGGATGCAATGCGGCAGGGGTGGAGCGCAATGCGGGTCTGGACGAGCCGGTGCGCGGCGTTGTTTCGGCGCGGGAAACTGGACCGCGAGCTGGATGACGAACTGCGGGCGCATCTGGAAATGGCTGCGGAGGAGAATCAGCGGCGCGGGATGAGCTCCGATGAGGCACGGCGCGCGGCACTGCGAGAGTTCGGCGGCGTGACTCAGGTGCGGGAGACGGTGCGGCTGCGCGAGGGGTGGCCGCCGATCGAGAATCTTCGACGGGATGTGAGCTATGCCTTCCGGCAGATGCGGAAGGCGCCGGGCTTCACCTCCGTCGTGGTGCTGACGCTGGCGCTGGGCATCGGAGCGACGACGGCGATTTTTACGCTGGTGTACTCAACCTTGCTGCGGCCGCTTCCCTATCCACAGGCGGACCGGATTCTGGCGCTGCACGATGCCCGTCTCGAAGGGCAGTCCACGGGCGGGTTGACAGGGGTGCCGCGGTTTTTCGATCTGCGGGCGAGGAGCCGATCGTTTGCGGCTTTGGGATTGTTTTATTTCGATCACCCGACCCTGATTGTGGGGAAGCAGCTGCCGGTTGCCGTGCAGGCCGTGGGGGCGAACGCCGATTTCTGGAAGGTTTTTGGGGTTCGGCCGCTGCTTGGCCGGACGTTCGACGAACGGGACGATGCGCCGAACGTCCCGGACGCTGTTGTGTTGAGCTATGCGGGCTGGCAAAAATTCTTTGCCGGCGATCCGCGTGCGGTGGGGCGGCAGGTAACGCTGGAACAGAAAGCGGCGACCGTGGTGGGGGTGATGCCGCAGAGCTTCGCAGTGCCGTCCGGCATCGATCTTTGGCGGCCGGCACACTTTGTCCCGGGTAACTGGACTACGTATCGCGGGGAAGGAACGCGGTTCATGAATGTGTATGGCCGGCTGCGGTCCGGGGTAACCAGTCACCGAGGCGCAGAATGACCTGCGGAACGATCGGGGAGCAACTGAGGAGCGAATATCCCGGGACCGACGGGGTGTGGCGATTCTCCAGCGACTCGCTGCGCTAGGAACGTTACGGGAATCTGCGCCCGGCTTTGATGGTTTTGCTGATGGCTTCGGCTCTGCTGCTGCTGATCGCGTGCATCAATGTGGCGAATCTTTTGCTGTCGCGAGCCACCGCCCGGCAGCGGGAGGTGGCGCTGCGGAGGGCGCTGGGAGCCTCTGCGGGTCGGCTGGCGGCGCAGTTTGTGACGGAGAGCGCGGTGCTGGGTCTGCTGGGTGGAACAGCGGGTGTGGCTGCAGCCTTTGCTCTGGTGCGTGGCGTGGCGACAAGATTGCCGGGAAGGCTGGGGCCACCAGGGGTCGTGGCGATGAACTGGCCGGTGGCTCTGATTTCTCTGGCCGTTGGGGTAGGCACAGGGGTCGCCTTCGGACTGGCCCCGGCGTGGGAGGGCAGCCGTGTGGAACTCAACACAGCGATGAAAAGGGGTGAAGCGCGAATGGGTGGGACCGGAGGAAACAGGTTGCGCGGCGTGCTGGTCGCGATGCAGGTGGGCCTGTCGCTGGTCCTGCTGGTGGAGCAACGCTGTTGGGAACGTCGTTATGGCGGCTGGTGAATCGTCAGCTCGGCTTCGAGCCGGATCACCTTTTGATGTTTTCCGTAAGCCTGCCCTGGAACGCGAGCGCCAGCGCGACAAAGCGATTTCTATCGTGGGAGTGCAGGACGGGCTCGAGGCACTGCCCGGCGTGACTGCGGTGGGGCAGATTGACGCTCCACCGACCGTGGATTGGCACCTGCGAAGCAATTATGACGCGGACTGGTTGCCGCGCACGGTCGGACAGCCGGCGATCAACGCGGAGATCCGCAGTATTGGCGGGAATTATGCGGGCGCGATGCGGATTCCGCTGCTGGCGGGGCGGGCTTTCGACAGCGCGGACATGGAGTAGAAAGTGGCTCCCCTGGTCTGTGAATGACGCCCTGGTCCGGCGTTATCTGCCGCAGGGAAATCCGGTGGGGCGGCATCTTCTTTTGGGAAGCGAAGCGCACGAGATCGTCGGCGTTCTGGGCAACGTGCGTGGAACAGCGGGATCGCTGGCAGCCACTCCCGGACCGGAGGTGTATTGGCCTTCGGAATGGCACGGCGGCGTGACCCAACGGTACTTTGTCCTGCGCACAACTACGCCGCCGGAACTGACGATTCGTGCAGTGCGCGAAGTAGTACACGGCGTCGATCCAACGCAAGGGATCGGCCATGTCACGACGATGGATGAACTCCTCGACAAGGCGGTGGCGCAGCCGCGCCTGAACATGGCTGTGGTGGTCGCCTTCGCGCTGATCGCTCTGGTGCTGGCGTGCGTGGGAATTTATGGCGTGGTGGCTTTCTTTGTGGCGCAGCGAACGCTGGAGATCGGCGTCCGCATGGCTCTGGGCGCGTCGCGGCGGGAGATCGCGCTGATGTTTGTGCGGCGGGCGCTGACGACGGCGGCCCTGGGGCTGACCGGGGAACGGCCGCGGCACTGGTGCTGACAAGGCTGATCGCCAGCCAGCTCTACGGCGTGAAGGCGGATGATCCCATGGTCTATGCGGCGTCGGTGCTGGCACTGCTGGTGCCGGTAATTGCAGCAACGCTGCGTCCGGCATGGAAGGCGGCATCGGTGAATCCCGTGGAAGCGCTGAGAGCGGAGTAAGGAGGGGGCATGAGCGGAATCCGAACGATGATCGAGCCGCTGCGCGGCGTTGTTCCAGCGGCGGCAGCTGGATCGGGAGCTGGACGACGAGCTGCGCGCGCATCTGGGGATGGCGGCGGAGGAGAATCAGCGGCGGGGGATGAGCGCCGATGAGGCGTGGCGGGCGGCGCTGCGGCAATTTGGCGGCGTGACCCAGGTGCGGGAGACCGTCCGTTTGCGCGAGGGCTTGCCGGTTGTCGAGAATGTGCGGCGCGATATGGGGTACGCCGTGCGCATGCTCAGGAAGAGCCCTGGTTTTACGGCGATCGCGATTGGATCGCTGGCGCTGGGGATCGGCGCGAATACCGCGATCTTCTCCATCGCCAAACAGGTGTTGCTGGACCGGCTGCACGTGCCGCATCCGCAGGAGCTGCGTCTGTTCGCGTGGCGTTCCGGGCGAAACGTTGCGGTGCACAGCTCCTGGGGCGACTGGGACAAGACGGCCTCCGGCATGACCAGCACCTCGTTTTCTTATCCGGTGTACCAGCTGCTGCGGAAGGAGAATCACCAGCTCGCTGACTTGTTCGCCTTCAAGAACGTCGGCCTTGTGAATGCGACCGCGGAAGGCGAAGCGGAGGTGGTGCAGGCCGACCTCGTCAGCGGAAATTTCTACGAACAGATGGAAGTGCAGCCCCAGCTGGGCCGGGCGATCGGCCCCGCGGACGATAAGAACGGCGCCTCGCCGGTGGCGGTGATCAGCGATGGCTACTGGATGCGGCGATTCAATCGTTCGCCGGACGTGATCGGCAGGACCATTCTCGTCAATCTGGTGAACGTCACCATCATCGGCGTGAATGCGCCGGGCTTTACGGGAGCGAAGAGCGTGCAGAGTTCGCCGGAGATCTTCATGCCCTTTGCTCTGCAGCCGCTCGTCTCTCCCTACCACGGCACCCCTTCGCTCCTGACCAGTGATCGCGTGTGGTGGATCCAGATCATGGCGCGGACGAAGCCGGGCGTGGACGAAGCGAAGGCGCAGGCGGCGCTGGATGTGGCGCTGCAGGCGGCGGTGCGGGCGACGATGACCGTTAAGCCCGACGAGTCGGTGCCGGATCTGGTCCTTACCGACGGCAGCCGCGGACAGAATGAGGCGAGCCGGCAGATGAAGCAGCCGCTGCTGGTCCTGATGGGACTGGTGGGTCTGGTAGTGCTGTTGGCCTGCGCGAATCTGGCCAACCTGCTGCTGGCGCGTTCAGCGGCGCGGCAAAAGGAGATGAGCGTGCGCATGGCTCTGGGTGCGGGCCGTGCGCGCATTCTGCGCCAGGTGCTCACGGAAAGCCTGCTGCTCTCCGTGTTGGGCGGCGTGGCCGGACTGCTGATCGGCTATGTCGGCCGGACGGCGCTGCTGCGGATGTTTGCCGGGCCGGCCGATCCGATGGAACTGCCGGGCGGATTCGACTGGGGCGTTTTCGGGTTCAACGCGGCGCTGTCGATTGCCACCGGTCTGTTGTTCGGACTCGGCCCGGCGTGGCAGTCAACGCGCGCCCAGGTGAGCAGCACGCTGAAGGATTCCGCGCATACGACGACGCGGAGGCGCGGCTTCGCCGGCCGCTCGCTGGTGGCCTTCCAGGTGGCTCTTTCCACGCTGCTGGTAGTCATGGCGGGGGTTTTTCTGCGCACACTCGTCAATCTGAACCACGTCGATCCTGGATTCGATCCGAGAAACATTATTCTTTTCGAAATGCGTCCGCCGATCGCGGAGTATTCGGGCGTGAAGCAGATTGCGCTGTTCCGGCAACTCACCGAGCAGCTCACCGCCGTGCCCGGAGTCCAGTCAGTGACGCCGACCAGCGTAGCGCCTCTTTCGCACAACTATGAGAGCGATGACTTTACCCCGGTGGGTGCGAAGGCGACTCCGGGGAATGACTCCTCCGTCGATAACAGCACGGTGGGCGATGCCTACTTCTCCACGTTCCGCATTCCCATTCTGGTGGGCCGCGGCTTCGCGCCCACTGATACGGAGACAGCGCCTCGAGTCGCGGTCGTGAACCAGGCACTGGTACGGGAGTATTTCCCCAACCAGAACCCGATTGGGAAGAGCTTCGTCACCTCAGGAGCAAAGAATGAAAAGCTCACCTATCAGATCGTGGGCGTCTGCGCGGACACGCGCTACGGCAGCCTGCGTGAGGATCCGCCGCCAATTTTCTACCTCGACTACCGTCAGGCGCCGGAGATCGACTGGGGCCTGAGCTTCGCAGTGCGCACTCGCACCGCGCGCGCTGCCATCACGCCTTCGCTGCGAAAGGCGGTACAGACGGTGGACCGGAATCTGCCGCTGGTGGATGTCCGCACGCAGCAGGAGCAGATCGACCAGCTGCTGATGACCGAACGCATCTTCGCCAATCTCACCAGCGGGTTCGGCGTGCTGGCGCTGGTGCTGGCCTGCATCGGCGTCTACGGGCTGATGGCCTATTCGGTAGCGCGGCGCACCAACGAGATCGGTATCCGCATGGCGCTGGGCGCGCGCAAAGAGCAGGTGCTGCGCATGGTGCTTGGCGAAGCCGTCTGGATGACCGCGTTCGGCATTGCCGCCGGGTTGGCCGCCGCGCTCGCGCTGGGGCGGCTGATCGCCAGCCAGCTGTATGGCCTGCGCGCCTGGGATCCTCTCACGCTGGCGTCCACCGCCGGGCTGCTGGTGCTGGTGACTCTGGCGGCGAGCTGGATGCCGGCGAGCCGGGCCGCGGACGTCGATCCCAGCCAGGCCCTGCGCGCGGAGTGAGACGCAAAGAAAAAATCCCCGCCTCCTGAGGAAGCGGGGATTTGCGGGTGCAGTGATGCAACTACCAGCGGGAGACGGTCACCTCGTCGAGATACACCGTTGCGGAGCCGCTGCCGTAGCCGTCGATCTGCAGGTTGGTCAGCAGGGTGGGCGCCCAGCCGGACGCGAAGGCGGAGTTCACGGTCTTGTTGATCGTCTGCTCCTTGCCATCGAGAGCCACAGATTTGTAGGTCACATTGCCGGAGTTGTCGCGCGAGTAGGCGACCTGCACGTGATGCCAGGTGTTCACGCTCCAGTCGCGCGGATTGCAGGGCTGGGTGCTGTACAACCACTTGTCCACCGGCTTCGAGGGGGAGCCGGCATTCTCGGTGTAGTCCCAGGTGCCGTGCCACCCGTCGCACTGGAAGCCGTAAATGACGGTATCGCCGTTGGGGATGACCTGGTTCATGTCCATCTCAATGTTGGCGAGATGCGCGGAGCTTCCGCCGATGTAGACCCAGGCGTCGTAGACGAAATTGGTGGCGTTCACATCGTCGCCAAAGGAAACCCAGTATCGTTCGCCGCCGTTACTGGTGAAGCTGGTCTGGAACTTGCGCGATGCTCCGCTGTGCGAGGGCGAGGTGACAAGAGTGGTTGAGCCGCTGGAAGTGCCGTTGGTGCCGGTATCGTGGGTGGCTTGCCAGCTGGTGAGGGCTTCGAGGCTGCTCACAACCTCAGCGCCTGAGGGGACGGTCAGCGCGCTTGAGGCTCCAGTGCTGCCGGTGCCGCTGCCGCTCACGGTCACGGTGACATCCGAGACGCAAACCGCGCCCTTGTTGCCCCACGACTTGACGTAACGGTATGCGAGCCGGATGAAGCTGAAACCTGGGCGTCGATCGAGCTGCTGTGGATGATGGTGGTGTCGCTGCTGTTGTCGAGCGAATAGCCCATCGACGAAATCGGCTGCGACGAACAGGTGGAAGCGTCCGCGGACAGGGTGAACGGCGAGGAAACGCTGGCGCCGTTGCCGGGGCTGCTGATGGTGGGATTGGCGAAGGCGGGAACCGCCGTGAGGGTGAGCAGTGAGCTGATAAGTGAGAGCTTGTGAGCGATCTTCATGGACTTTCCTTCGGCGGTGGAGTGGTTCCGTTCGAGCTACGGGCCGGAAGGTATGCGCCGCACGCAACAACCTTGGCAGGTGCTCAGGATCTTCGCTTCGAGACTGTCGGAAACCGCTCGCTGCAACGGGCAGATTCCACAGGATCTCGGGTCAGTTCCGAGTCGTGCGTGGGCCGTAGTCCACTTTCGGAGGAGTCATCAACACACTCTGGTCGTAAGGCCAGAGCAGGTCTGTACCGCTCAGGTCTTCCCTGTCCCGGTCAGGGGAGAGGAGGAGAAGATGGGTGGTTGCTGGCGGTATCCTTACCGAAGGGTGGAGAGGTGTAAATCCCCTATTGCAGGCAATTTGGTACTTTTGTGTGGATCGCGGGCAACCTTTTTCCTGATTGTGAAAATTGTTCCCGCGGACTGGGAAATTCCGTCGCTACTGCTGGCGGGATTTACACGCGAGGGGCGGATACCGCAGTAACCGGTTGCACCGGTACAGCTGAATGGACCTGCTGGCGGGACCGGAAAGCAGACTTCAGGAGATATCAATCTCCAGCGTCGTGCGACCGGCGAGCAGCTCCGAAGGCAGTACGACCCGGGCCTTTTCGACTTTCCCCAGGGAAGCGCTCCGCAGCGGACGGCCCTTGGGCGGATGAATGTGGACCTGCAGATCGGCAGCAAACGGTTGCTCCAGCGCGAGGCTCACTTTCCAGCCGCCATGGTTTCCGGTAATCGTCGTCCAGGAGATTGGCCCGAAGCGTGTGGGGCAGTTCTGCACGTGAATCCGTTCGCCGGGCTGAAACCATGACCTGGGCGCGGCCTTCTGCAGATGAACGATGTCGCGGTCGTGCTCCTCATACAGAGGAGCCAGCGCAGACCCAGCGCCGCCTGCAACTCACTGTTGACCACCGCCGACCATCCAAAGGGGATGCCGTCGCCGGGATAGCCGCCGGGCAGCATGGCATCTTCGGGAGAATAGCGGCTGCCGGAATCCATGGTGTAGCAGCACAGCGCATATAAGGTAAGCAGAAACGGCCGGTAGTCGTCCTGGCGGATGCGCCCGGCGAGCGTTCCATGGGACATAAAATTCGACGTGCGGGGATATGCGCCATCGATATTCATGCCGAGAATTTGCAGGCCGGCAATTTCCCGATGGCGGAAATGGCCCAGGTCGAGGTCCGGATCGCCCCAGTCGCTCAGCCACCAGTCTTCCATGAAACGGTGATTTTCATAGCTCGACAGGTCGGTCGGCTTCCGCTGCGTGTCAAAGGGAGTGAAGGGCGTGATGCCTGCCTGCTTCATCGCAGGAACGCGCGCGGCCAGCGTCATGCCGAGAGAGGCCTCAACGTCGGCGCGCAGTTCTGTCGCCCAGGCTGCGTAGGTCCGCGACTCCTGAAGAAGCGCGGGATCGGGATGGGCTGCGGCCGCGGATGCCAGCGCGCGCGCGTGCTCGCGAAAGCCTCGCCAGGTCCACGAAGCGTTCTGGTAGTAGTAAGGATGCGATTCCGGATGATCGTTCTTCGGATCGCCGAGTTCCGCTTCCGGCGAGCCCCAGATGAGGCCGTGGCGCGGATCGGAGGGCGGGAACTGGCCTTTTGAATACGCGATGCGGCCGCGGACGTACTCTGCCATTCGCCGCAAAGCCGGCATGCGTTTTTTCAGAGCATGGAGATCGCGTGCATAATCCCATGCGCGCGCGGATGTCTCGAGGAACACTCCGGCGTTCAGGGGCGCCTCGACCTGATCCTGCGTGTTGTAGAGAAAGTTGCCGTCGGGAAGAATGTAGCGGTCGAGATAGAACTGGAAATACGGTTCCGCTTCCGCTGTCAGATTCCACAGCTGATGCGCCCAGACAAATTCATAGTGGGCGACAGGAAAGAGGGCGTGGCTGCGCTCCGGAATTTTTGTATAGGCGCCCTCGCCCACCTGATATGTCGGCAGGAGCCCGCGATAGCTGGACCGCGAGAGGGCGATACCGCCGCGCGCCGCCTGCAGCAGCCACTCGTCGGGAATCTCCACCTGCATGCGATCGTCGAAGAAGGGATGCCAGCGGTTCCACACACTGACCGCCGCGCTGAAGAAATCCGCGGCGGATCCGTTCCAGTAACGGTCGACCGATTCGCCGGCCGGCGGCTTTTGGGGTGCGCCCGTATCGCCGTCGGGAATCAGAGCGTCGCCGCCGGAGTCAGGCACCATGGCGCGGACGCGGGCGATCGGCCGCGCGTCCGCACCCGGCGGAAGAACCATCATGACTTCGTAACCGGTTTTGTACTCGGATTCCAGACGCCGATATCCGCCGCAGGGAGATAACCGCCCAGCATGGTCCGCTTACTGTAACCGTGCACGTAATCGTAGAGGTATCCCGAGGGAAGCAAACGTTGCGGATCAAAGAGGCGTCCGGTCATGTCCGGAGCCCACAGCGACGCCGCATCGGTTCCTAACTCACGCGAGAGGCCGTCAGCTTCGAGCCACAGTGAGTGCTCCGGTCCGCCTTCTTCGTTTGCCACCAGCGTCCAGCCGATGAACTCTTCGCCCAACGCGGCGACATTCTCGTACTCGGGGTCGGAGTTGCTGTCGAGCACTGCGCGGGCGAGGACATCGGGTCCGGGAACGTATTGCGCGGGCCGCTCGAACTTCACCCCCGTCGGCGGATTGATGGGGCGGGGGCGAATCTGCGACAGGTCTCCGACAAACTTGGGGATGCGCGCAATCTCGCCCTCCATGGTGAGATAGACCAGCACGCCGCGATGCGTCACGTGCTTTTCCAGCACAGCTGTCGCCGCTCCATTCAGCCTGGGGATGATCGCAGCGAGGAACCACCCATCGCTGGACTCGCCGACGGCGAGACTGCGCTGCGAGCCGCTGAATTCGCCTGTGACACCGTCGGAGTGAATCGCCGTCAGCCGCGGAGTCTGCTGCAGCGACTCACGCTCGCCGGGAAGGAACTTCACATACAGATTCTCGATTCGTCCATGCTCAGGGTGCTGCGCTGCCAGTGGACTGCGCGCCGAGCTTACGGAGGCCCACATGCCAAAACCTGACAGCCTTCCCGCCGCCGGCAGCGCCAGCATGCCCTTGAGAAATCTCCGCCTCGATTTCAGATTCACCGAATCCACTTTCTGCACCCCAGAGCGACGTCTCACTGCACCGAATCTCTCTTTAGTCAGCGTCCGCCGCACAGCGGAACCCGATTGTCCCGGACCGGTCCAGGCTGGGCGCCATCAGCAGATATTTGCCGTGTTCATCCAGCCTGTAAGCCTGCGGGAAATACCACATCGAACCCTGCGGCTGGTAGTAGCTGCCGCCACGCACGATTGCGGACCGCGTGTGCGCGTCTTTAAACTCGTCGGTCCACTGCCACACGTTCCCCACCAGGTCCATGACACCGGCGGAGCTCGCGCCCTGCGGATGCGCGGTCACCTCGGGCCGGCCGGTCAGCCTGCGCTCCTTGTCGGGAACCGGAACCGCTGCCGGGTTCCACTGATTGCCCCAGGGGTAGATGCGTCCGTCGGTGCCCTGCGCGGCGAACTGCCACTCCCACTCGTGTGGCAGACGCTTGCCCGCCCAACGGGCATAGGCGCGTGCATCTTCAGGGAAACCCACGTCACCGGGCGCTGCCCCCAGCCCTCTGGATAGGTTCCGTCGCGCCAGTCGCGAAGAAAGTTGTGGTCGTCGCGCGGATGATAGTGGCTCGCATCGACGAAGGCCTTGTACTGCGCATTGGTCACTGGATAGCGATCGATGTAGAACGCAGGCATGGTTATCACGTGATCGTGAAAGCGCCGCGGGACGTCTTCCCAGGGATCCTGCACATCCAGACCGGCATCATCCTTCACGTTCACTTCAATCCCGTGCACGAGGAAGTGGAAGGTGCCGCCCGGAATCCGCACCATATCTTTACGGGCTTCATCGTCGGCCTTCGCCGGTGCGATAGGGATCATGTGCTGTTGGAGCGGCTGCCACTCATCGGAGTAGGCGGCCAGGGGTTTTGCCGCCGACGCGTGCATCTCTCCCAGCAGGTCCTGCACCGGCTGCGGCAGGGTTGCGGAATTTGTAGCCAGCACTGCGCCAAATCCATCCGGCCCCATGCCAAAGCTGAGAGCGGCGGTCGAGCCATCGATCTCCGCCTTCAGTTCCTCGCCGTGCCACAGGTCGTAGTAGCGCATGCCGGAGCTGTAAGGGACTTCGATCTGGCGCCCTTCCACCGCGTAGGGGTTGTGGTTGATGAAGGTCCACACCGTCTCATCTTTTTCGGGGAACTGGCTGGCGAAGACGCCATATCTGGAGTGTGGGCGTGTGCGGTTCCCAGCTGGCGCTCACCATTGCATCGGCGAAGACGCGTTTGATGCGCGTGGTGCGCCGAAGAGCCTCCGCTTCGCGGGCGGTGAACTCGTTGTGGATGCCGATGACATCTTCCTGGTCGGAGACGCCCACGCCGTTGAAGAAGCCCGCCTGAATTTCGGGAAGGTGATGGCGGCCGCCGCTGACCAGCATCGGCATATGGCGGCTCTCGAGCCATTTGTAGCGGCTGATCATGGGGACAAAAGGGTAGCTCCAGTAGCCCCAGGTCATCTCATTCCAGGCCAGCGTTTCATCCGGCGGAATGCCCTCAGGATGCAGAGCCAGTGGATGCTCGATGGCGTCGGAGGCTTTCAGATAGGCCGCCGGCATGCCGTCCAGCGTGTCGCCCATGAGCCCATCGGCGCCGACGGCCTTCATCAGTTGCGCCTGCGCCGTCCAGTCGGGAACGCCCTCGTCGCGGGTGCCCATGTCCCACGGCGTCTCAGGAAAGAACACGTGAACGCCGCGCCGATGAAAAGCGGCCACCATCTGCCGGACGCCTTCAATACTTCCCGGCATATCGCGAAGACGATCGAACTGGTTGCGGTCATCGACCCCGAGGTCCGGGTAGGTATCCCAGATAAGAACGCTGTCGACGCCGCCAAACTCCTGCTTCAGCTGGTCGAGATACGCGTCCACTGTGTACGCGCCCTTGTCAGCGTCGTAAAACGTGCGCTCCTCGATCATCATCTGCACGCAGATGAAGTTGCGCTGCGTCCACTGCATCTCGGGGCGGGTGTAGTTCGTGTCGCCATAGCCCATGCGCATCAGGCGCTCGCGGCGCCAGTGCTGCACATCGGCCAGCCAGGCGGAGAAGTCTACTTTTGTGGGAGGGCCTGGGATCTGCGCATCCTGTGGGGGATACGCCGTGTCCTGTGCGCGAGCGCTCGGGACGGCCAATAGAACGCAGAGAAGCGCAACCCATCCGGAAAGCATTCTTCCTGCGCGCCTGGTCGGGCAGGATTCTTCCAACACGTCGAGCGAGGGCAGGTTCACGCGCCAGGCAGTCTCCCGTTCCTGATTGCCTGATGCTACTCACTCCAGCCCGGCGCCACATAGTCCAGATGTTCTATCTGGATATGAGAATACTTTCTATTTGCTCCGTGCTGCGGGAGAGTGGGGAGCTAGCCGGCCACCTGAATGATTCCCTGCTGAATGGCAACGGTTACCGCTTCAGTACGATCGGCCACTTCCAGCTTTTCCAGGATGCTGTTCACATGATTGCGCACCGTGTTTTCGCTGATCTTCAGCGCTTTCCCGGTTTGTTTGTTGGTCAGCCCTTTGGACAGCATATTCAGGATCTCCAGTTCCCGCGCGGTCAGGCTGGACCGCATCATCCGCTCTGCGAGCCGCGCCGCAATCTGGGCGGGAATATATTTCCTTCCTGCATGGACGGTCGCAATCGCCTGCAGCATCTCGCGCTGCGAGGTGTCTTTGAGCAGATAACCCTGCGCGCCCACCTGGATGGCGCGGTAGATGTTCTCATCGGTTTCGAAGCTGGTCAGGATGATGGCTCGTGCGCTGGCCTTCCTCTGGCGCATCGCATGGAGCACGTCGATGCCCGTCATTCCCGGCATGCGCAGATCCAGCAGCACGATGTCGGGCATGTCCTCCTCCATGCGGGCCAGGGCCTCTTCGCCACTGGAAGCCGAGCCCATTACTTTTACTTCGGGATGAGTGGCCAGCATGCTCACTAACCCGGCCTGGATGACCGGGTGATCGTCGACAATCAGGATTCGCGTAACTCGTTTATCCGGTCTGTTCATAAATGTTGCGGCCTCGCAGCCGTTTCCACAGCAGGGTTGTCCAGATGCTCAGCGTACCGCGGCGGGCCAGGTGGGCGGTGACCACGACTCGGGTGCCCTGGCCCGGCGATGCGGTAATCGCCATGGTCGCTCCGATGCTCGCTGCCCTGCGGCGCATGCCACGCACGCCGAAGCCTTTCAACTCGCCGGTTGGCTCGTAGCCGCGACCGTCGTCCTCAATGGTCAGCTCGACCGAATCGTCGCTGCAGCGCGCCAGAATCCGAATGCGCGAGGGGCGCGCGTGTCGTACCGCATTGGCCAGCGCTTCCTGGCCGATGCGAAACAGCGTATCTTTCACCCGCAGAGGGATGGCCTCGGGATCCCCTTCCTGCGCCGCCTCCACCTCCACATCGCCACCCTCCAGCATGTGCCGCGCGCAGGTCTCCAGCAGAGGCGCCAGCCCGGCGCGTTCGGGTGATTCCGCGCGGAGCATCATGATCTGCCGCCGCGCTTCTTCGTGGCTGTGCCGCACCAGGTCGCACGCCAGGTCCAGCTGTTCCTGCACCATCGGCATGTTCACCGGCATGCGGTTGCGGATGGCCTGCAGCTGAAAACCGAGGCCGGCAAAGCTTTGCGCCAGCGTATCGTGCATTTCGTGGGCCAGCAGCTCGCGCTCTTCTGCAACGGCCTTCAGCCGCCACTTCTCCACCGTGCTGTAGATCAGGAGTCCGATGAAGGCCAGCAGCAGGATGGAGAACCCGATGATTACGATATGGCGCGTGTTCCACCAGGGCGGCCCCGCAACCACATCCACATCGTCAGCCGAGGGCAGCAGCAGAACAAAGGGCGTGAGGTTATGCGTGTCCGCGGGATCGACTACGCAGATCCCGCGCAGACGAAGCAGGCTTCCGCGTTTCAGCTTGTCCACCAAAACGCTGCCTCGTGAATTCTCCACTACGGCACGGAAGGCTTGCCGCCCCGCGGCCAGGTTCAGCACCGGCGCGCCCTGCGGCGTCTGCGCAGCGCTGGTAAAGGTTCCTTCCAGCTCGATAAACATTGCGGCGAACGATCCGGTGGCCGCCTGCTCCGGAGTGAGCGAGATAGGCGCGACCGGGGTGCGCGTCCAGAGCAGATGCACCGTGGCGCGATCCAGGGTGGCGCTGTAGTCCCGCGCTTTCACCTCGCCGGTCACCAGAGCTTCATCGCCCACTTTAAGGAGAGGACTGGAACCGGCGACCACTGCGACGCCTCCGGTCGAATCCTGGACGTAGAGCGCAGGAGAAGCCAGCGTAACCACGCCGCGCACCGTGGCGACCACCGGCCGTGAGCTGATCGCCGTCCGCAGGCTGCTGATGGGCTGCACGGTCACGCCCGCCGGAGTCGGTTCCGGATTCACGTGGGAGGGGAGCGATCCTGAACCGAAGATCGACGTGCCGTTCCAGTAAGGCTGGTTGCTGGTGATGTCGCGAACGGTTTGTCCTGCCAGCATGGTCTGCAGATCTCCGGCGGTTGCGGCGCGCACGCGCACGTTGCGCCAAATGCCTCCCGAGGAATAGGACCGCAGGCCAATCCCGCCCGCCTTCAGACAGTCGCGATCGCGCACCGCGGCCGTGGTCGTGTCTCCGCCCTGCAGCGGGAAGGTTGCCGAAGCCACAACGTCGCAGCCGTAGGCCAGCAGCTTCAGGCGATACCAGCGGAAGGGCTGCACTCCATGCGGAACAGGGGTGTCCTCGTACTCCTGCCAGCCATGGCCGGCCAGCCCGAGCGTGAGCCGGTTGTCGCGGGTGCGCAGGCCGGCATAGTAGCCGCTGTAGGAGTCAACACCTACCTCCGCATCGCTGGCCCGGATCACGAGGCCGGCATCGCCGTCCTCGCCCAGCAGCTTGACGTCCGCCTCCAGCACATAGTTGGTCCACCGGGCCGATCCGCTCATCAGCTTGGCTCCGCGCTCGTCGGAGTCGTTGCGCATGCCGCCGTCGTAGATCGCCCACGTGCCGCCGAAGGCCTTCCATTCGTCGGCCTTACCTTCGGCAAAGGAGTCGTGGTAGGGCAGCCCGCGCGCAGAGCTGTGCAGGTAGAGCAGGGCCGCCGTCGCTCCGAGTCCTGCGAATCAGCACACGGCCAGAAGAGGCAAGACGAGCCGTCGAACTTTGTTGCGCGCGGCCACAGGCTTCTATCTCCCCACCAGTCCCAGAATCCGGCGGATCTCCGGTGTCTCGAGGTTCTCCTTGGTCACCAGGCGGGGCGGGCAGCGGATGAGATTCGGAACCGGCTTACCGGCCCGCTCGTCAGACAGCACCTCGATGGCGTGATGGCCCATCTGGTAGGTATCCTCGGCGACCACCGAATCCATTTCTCCGGTCATGAGCGGCATCAGCAGGTCCTGATCGCAGCCCACCAGCTTCACTTTTCCGGCCCGGTGCGCCTCGACCAGCGCGGAGTACGCGCCGCGGGTTGCATCTGTCGTCACCGCAAAAATCGCGTCCAGATGCGGATGATCCCCCAACACCTCTTCGGCGGTCTGCTGCTCGTAGGGAACACTGAAAAGGCCGGGCCGTTTCTCTTCGATTTCAATCCCCGGGTACTCCACGGCCAGCGTCTTTTCAAAAGAACGCACGCGTTCGAGCACTCCGGCAATATCCGGATCGATTCCGAGGATGGCCACCGTTCCCCTCCCGTGCAGGATGGTGCCCATGCGCTCGGCGGCCATGCGTCCGGCTGCGGCGTCGTCGCTGAGGATATAAGTCAGCTTGCCTCCCGGCTGCAGCGGCAGCGGCGATCCAACGATCACTACTGGAATGTTCTTCGAGAGCGCCCTGCGCACCGGGGTCATGAGCGCGAGGGTTTGATCGGGAGCGAGCACGAGTCCGGCATATCTCTGGTCGATAATCCGTTCCACCAGCGCGATCTGCCCCTGCACGTCGTCCTCGCGAGTGGGTGCATTCCAGTAAATTCGGAATCCATCTCTGCGGGCCGCGTCTTCCGCCCCCGCATGCTCGGGCTCCCAAAGGGAGATCCCGGTGGTGCGGGGAATGACGGCGATGGTCGGTGGATCGGAGCGGCACCCTGGCAACAGTCCCAGCAAAAGACCTGCTGCTGCCCATGCGAGGTGGCGGGCGCGGCTTCGCACCGGTGGATGCTTCCGCCCGGCACCGCTCTTCCCAAACACCATTTCCAATTCTGGTCTGTCCTGTCCGGCGATCGCGCTGCGGCGGACGCTGTGTCGCAACGTTTGCGTCCTGTCTGTAACCTGGCTCTCTTAGATTCAGCACCACGCGGTGGGTGCGGCGCATGGTACATCTCTACTACCCGCGCATGATCCACGCGTTCCATTCGGACGCGGCAACGGCTCATTATAATTCCCGCAGTCGCGACGTCGTCGCATCAATCCCGGCTGCATCGGTCGCGGCCGCGCGGTTGTTCTGCGCCCGCTGACAGGGCCCCTCGCTCGACAAGGAGATCAGTGAATCGCCGGGATTTTATTTCCATGCTCGCGGCCACCTCCGCCGCTGTCCACACTCCGCGTGCTCTCGGCGCTCCCCGCACTCACTCCGCTGCCCCGGTGCCGCACCCGTCCGCAGCTCGGCTGGGAGAAACGGCCTTCCCGCGCGGTAACTACACGCCGTTGGCTACCTCGACAATCCCTGGCACACCGGAACCTCCATCCCAGCGGTGTGCTCGGCGTGCCGGCATCGGGTTCGCGCTCTACTATCCCGCGGGTCCGGGCGGCTATTTCGACTTTCATCGCAACAACATCTATACCGCCGAGCTCGCGCTCGGCTTCCGCATCGGCGACCGTACCCTGTTCTCGCCCAGCGATTTCGCTGACGGCCAGCTTTCCTCCCCGCACCATTCGAAGAATGCTTCTGGTTTACGCCTTCGAGGAGAGCGGCCTGCTCGTCACCAGCAGCTTCTATCAGCTGAACGAGGACTGCATTGCCGCCAAAGTCCAGTTCGAGGAGAAGGCCGGACGCACCCAGTCTGTCGAGTGGCTGGCCGCGCACACCTATGTTCTGGGAGGCAGCCAGTGGTGGGGCGGCGATGGCATCACGGGAGGGTTCGACGCCGAGCACGACCTGCTTTGGACTCACGGCTTCGCCGCCGGAACGGTTTTTGGAATCACCGCCAGCGTCGCCGGTGCGCCACATATTCTTTCCGACAAGGACGCCGACCGCGCCACATGGCTGACCGCGGAGCCGAAATCCGGAGCCCAGGCCGCGTATGGCACCGACCCTCTGCACGGAGGCGTGCGCTATCGCCTCGGCGTTGCGCCGCATTCTCGCACCGAAGCCATCGTGATCATGCAGCGCGCGCCCAACCTCGGCTCTCTGCGCCGCAACGTCCGCGCTTCTCTGGCCGAGGCGCAGCATGAACTCGACCGCCGCCTGGCTGAAGATACTGTCTTCTGGAGTTCGGCTCCTGTACTCAGCGGCGACTGGCCGGAGACCTGGAAGCGAGGCTGGGTCTACGACTTTGAGACCCTCCGCACTATGGTTCGCCAGCCGATCGGCCTCTATCGGCACCCATGGGACGCGATGCAGATCCAGGCGCCGCGCAATGTGCTTGCCGAAACCTCGATCGACATGTGGGCGCTCAGCTATGCGAACCCGGAGATGGCCAAAGGCGTCTTCGTCGGTCAGTTTCTGGATGCTGTGGAACCGAACATCCCCTGCATGCGCGAAGACGGCGTCATGAACATGGTGGCCACTGATGGATCGGAGTGCGGCACGTCCATCTCGTGGTGCTTTCCCTTCTTTTGTGCCGCGTCTATCTTCGACCGCACGCGCGACCTGCCGTGGCTGCGCCGTCTTTACCCCGGACTCGCGGCTCTGCTGCGCTGGACGCTCAAGAATCGCACCGATGCGCAGGGTTTTGTCGTTGGCAAATGCAGCTGGGAAACCGGCATGGACACGTCGCGCAGATTCCAGATCCAGCAGCCCACCGGCGGCGAGCTCGTCGAGTTTTTGCCTCTGGTCGAATTGCAGGCTGCCGCATCCCAGGCCGGGGCGATCCTGGCGCGTTTTGCGCCGCTGGCCGGAGACAGCGCCAGCGTCTCTGAGTGGCGCGGCGTCGAGAAGACCTACGCCGGAAAGACCCAGCAGCTGTGGAAGGACGACTGGTTCCACGATTTCGATACCCGCACCATGAAGCTGGTCATCAACGCCGACCGCGATCCCTCGCAGGCCTCTCCCGCCTTCTGCGGCATCGCAACGGAGGATCAGAAGAAACTGCTGACCTCCACGCTGCACAAGATGTACGAGAGCCTGCTCGCACAGGCCGGCGATCCAAAATCCAGCGCCGACAATCAGCTCGACTGGTCCTCGTTTGTCCTGCCCTTCCTCGAATCCGCATGGGCTTCCGGCGATCGTCAGTTGGCCTCGGCTCTCGTGGAGACCATCTGTAATCGGATCTATCCCTCCATCGACCGCCGATCCGTGACCCCCGCGAATGCTGATCATTCACGACTCGGCTGGCCGGGCGTCAGTTGCGAAGTGTGGGGCGCCCACGGCGCGTTTGGCGGAGAAGTCTACGGCTGGGGCGCCGTGATGCCCGCCCACATCATTCGCAACCTGGTGGGGCTGCGCGAAACCGACGATCCGCAGCACGCGATCCTCGCTCCCGGCTTTCCCGCTTCGATGGCTGCGCCGGGCAGCGAATACGCTCTGGAGCGAATTCCCTGGCACGGGCATTCTCTCTCCATTCACATCCGCTTTCTCGATGAGTCCCGCATCCAGGCCGCCATCTCCGGCAGCGGTCCGCTCGGCGTCCGCGGGGTTTCCAGCGGGCAGCAGCCAGCGCTGCCCATCCATCGCAACGGCTCCGCCGCGGAGGTAGAACTAACCAATTTTGGCCTCTATACGATTGCGCTGGCAGAGTCGTCTGCCCGCTGATTGGGGAGAGTCCATTTGTACTATCCCTCTGTGGTCACCCTGGTTCATGCGCAAGCCCGCTTAAACAATTACCTTCGCTTCACACTGCAGGACGCTCGTTGATACACCAGGGGTTTCCCCTGCAATCAGAAACGATCGCTGCGTTCCAGGCCCTTCCGCATTCCGGAGACCGACGACATGCACTTCAGGAAAGTCCTAACTCCCCTCGTGCTCGCCAGCCTATGCTGCGCATTGCCGGCACTCGCCCAGTTCTCCTCGAGCGTCCAGGGCACAGTTCTCGATCCGCATGGCAGCGCTGTTTCCGGCGCCGCTGTCACTTTGGTCAATACGGATACGAATGTCACGCAGACAAAGACATCGGACCCTTCAGGGAACTTTCTCTTTGTCAGCCTTGCGCCGGATCATTACCAGATCTCGGCTTCCTCAACCGGATTCGCGACCTCCAAAGTGGACTTTGTCCTGAGTACTGCGGAGAATCGCGATGTTCCCATAACCCTGGCCGTCGGCCAGGTCGCCTCGACGGTCTCTGTCAGTGCGCAGAGTCCGCTCCTCGATACGTCAGACAGTCGTAACCAGCTGACGATCGATTCCCAGGCTGTACAGTCCCTTCCCTTAGCTGCGAGAAACCCAACGTCGTTAATTGGTCTGGCCCCCGGAGTCACAGGTCTCGGCTCCGCGGGCTATACCAATTTCTTCACTGAGAACGCCGACTACAGCGCCAACGGGCGCGGCAACAACGGCAATCAGTATGTCCTCGACGGGCTCGATATCAATATTGATGTCAACCCCGGCGTCCTCACCCTGGTGCCCAACGCGGATGCGCTCTCCGAGATGTCCGTCCAGACCAACACCTACACCGTCGATTACGGCAAGACCAGCTCCATGCAGACGGTGATGACTACAAAATCCGGTACCGATACCTATCATGGCTTCGGCGGCCTCTATTACACCTACCAGGGACTGAATGCCCGCGGCGAGTTCGGTCCTCCGCCATCGGTGCGGATTGCCCGTTCCACACTACGAACTTGTCCTTCGGCGTAGGCGGTCCCGTGATCCCGCACCACCAGTTCTTCTTCTTCTTCGGCATTGAGCCGTATCTCGCGCTCACGTCCAATGGCAATGCGGTTCAGACTTACGAGGATCCGCCTTCGTCGCCTTTGCTCAGCAGGTGCAGCCGAACTCTCCTGAAGTCCAGCTAATGGCCAAGTATCCGCCCAGCGGAGCTACTACGACCAATGTGGCCGCTACGGCGCTGGACACCTTCGGCCCGCAGGACCTCGCCGGCAACAGCGGCTGCGCGACGCCCAGCACGGATAACATCCCGTGTGGCACGCCGGTCTTCGATAACGGTAACTTCAACTCTTCCAGCTTCAACAATTCAAGCAGTACAACATTCGCATCGATAAATACTTCACCAAAGATCGCGTTTATGGCACTCTCTTCCGGGACACGACAACGCCGGGGGTCCTTCGGTTCGGCCCGCATTTAACACCACCAATCCGTCTTCAGTGATTGCGATGCAGGGCAGCGAAACTCACACCTTCTCCTCAGAATACTCTCAATCAGGCTTCTTTGGCTACAACTACCTGCAGGCCACCGCCGCGCAACTGGACGCTTTCCGTTCCAGTAGTGAACATGAACAATCTGGGAGTCGGCTGGGGCATTGGGTTCGCCGACGGCCAGTATTGCCGAGCACAACTACCACTGGCGCGACGTCTGACCGCTTCATGGTCGCACGCCATCAGCATCGGCTATGAAGGATGGCAGGGCGACGATCTGGCTCTCTTCGCGCCCAGCTACGCGCAGCCCAGCTTCCAGTTACAACAACATGATCGACCTGATCAACAACAAACCCTATTCGGAGAGCAGTCTCTCCTACAATCCAGTCACCGGTCAGCCGATGCCGGGCCAATACGCCATATGCGGAAATCACGCATGGTGTTTTCGCGCAGGATACATGGAGCGCACCCGGCGCGTCACCGTGAACTACGGGCTGCGTTACGACAACTTCGGCAATCCCTATCCATCCGGAACACACCGCTGGCCAATTTCATCTTGGCACCGGTTCCACGATGGCCGAGCAGGTCACCAATGGCGTGAATCGCCAGCAACTCAGGTCTACAACCAGTACGATGAACTCGATCTTCAGTCCGCGCGGCGGAGGGCCTGGGATATCACCGGCAACGGTAACTGGGTGTTGCGCGGCGGTTACGGTATCTATCGCGACTGGGTAACGCTGGGCAATGCCGAGAACAACCTCAAGGGCAATCCTCCGGGATTTGTTCTGCCCACCTTCTACAACAACGGCTCGACGGCCGCGCCTATCTTCGGCTACGGCACCAGTAATACTTATCCCTTTGGATTTCCTTATCCGGCCTTCCAGGGTGCGCCCCTTGATGCCAAAGGCGGCCTGCCCGGCCAGCAAATTGGCGTCGGCGGGTCGACGGCAATCTGAAGTCCCTACACAGAAACCTGGTCGGTCGCCGTCGTGCATCAGCTGACGCACCAGAATGGTAGCCAGCGCCAGTTATGTCGGCCAGCATTCCGGCGACCTGCAGTATGGCGGCGGCAGCTCCTTCGGCAACTCCTTTTCAGGCGATGTAAATGTCTATGCGGGAGACCTGCTGCAACACCTCACCTGTACACCGACCCGCCAGGGGCAGGCAGCTCCTGCACCGGAACCCAGACCCGCCTGAATACCAGCTTCGGAGCCATGACTACACGTTCAACGGGCCTGGTCTAACTATCACCGGGTTGATCCTGGCTCTGCAGGGTCGCTTCGCACGTCGTGGCTTTGTGGACGCCTCGTACACCCGCGCGGTGTCAAAAGACGACTCCGGCGCACTCCCCATCGGCAACTATCCGATTGAGTATTCGCTGAGTCGCTTTTATGGGCCCTCCGCGTGGGATGCTCCCAACCGCTTCTCGCTCGCCTGGAGTTATCTCCTGCCGAGCGTCAACAACGGCCACGGCTTTCTGGGCGAGTCGCCTCCGGGTGGGAGGCCGCTTCCACCACGATCCTGCAGTCGGGCCTGCCCTTTACCGCGGCCAGCAGCGCTGCTTTCGACGTTGCCAGGACACCGAGCGGCGCCGTCGTCTTCCGTCCTGACAGCGGCGACTTCAACGCCGATGGTGATAACAACGACTTCCCCAATGTGACCAGCTATCACATGTCGCGGAGCCGCGGAGCTACATCACCGGGTGTCTTCCCGCACTGCTCCGGCACCAACCTCGACAGCTGCGGACCCTTCAGCTTCCCGCCGTCGGACAGGAAGGCAATGAGCAGGTGAACCAGTTCCGCAATCCGGGATTTGCCGAAACCGATGCCTCGCTGAAGAAGACCACCGACATTACGGAGCGGTTAAGTTCGAGCTCCGCATCGACTATTTCAATCTCTTCAATCGCGTCAATCTGAACGGCGTCAATATCGACGCGGCCAGCGGCTCGTCGTTCGGCACCTCCACCAGCACGCAAATTCCACGCCAGGGGCAGCTCGGGGCGCGTATCGAGGATTTTTGACACTGCCGTCCCTGCTTCGGGCGCGCGGCTGGCGCGCCCATTTTCTTGTGCGCGGCCGGGACGCCTGTTTCAAGTGACGTGGTAAAGCGTTTAACCGAGCGGTTGGACCGGCAATTCACGCAACTCGTCTCATCAGACCTCCAGACGCTTTCGCTGACTGGTATTCTGAATTTCCAGAAGCGTGGGTTTTTATCGAGTCACAGATCACTGTCCAACTCCCGCCTGTGGGTATTCCAAACTGGACTGCTGATGCCAACGATCGTCGAAGTGGCCAAGCGTGCCGGCGTCTCCATTGCGACCGTTTCCCATGTGATTCGCGGGACCAAGCGAGTGACCCGGGATGTCGAGGAGCGCGTTCGCACCGCCATTCGCGAGCTGGATTCTTCCCCAACGAGATCGCTCGCAGCCTGAAAGTGGCGCAGACTCGAATGCTGGGAATGGTTCTTCCCCGACATTACCAATCCCTTCTTCCCGGAGATCATCCGCGGCGCCGAGGACACCGCTTTCGAGCGTGGATACTCCTGGTGACCGCGAATACCGACGAACAGATCGGGCGGGAGCGCCGGATTGTAGCGGCGCTGCGTTCGTATCGGGTAGCGGGCATGCTTCTGGCATCCGCGCCCAGCAACGACGCCAGTCATATTCTGCGGCTCATCGCCTCCGGAGTTTCCGTGGTGTGCCTCGACCGTCATGTTCCGGGAGTGCCCACCGACGCGGTGCTGCTGGATAACGTGCGCGGGGCGCGGGAATGCGTGCGCCATCTCATTCAGTTTGGGCATCGCAGCATAGCGATCATCACCGGTCACCTCAAAACGCAGACCGCTCAGGAACGCCTGCAGGGCTACGAGGAAGCGCTTCGCGAAGCGGATATTCCGGTTGCCGGCAAGCTGATTTTCGAAGGCGATTTCCGTGAAGAGTCGGGCTATCAGCTCGGCCGGCAGCTTCTGGAGCGGCCGACGAGCGCGACCGCAGTCTTTGTCTGCAACGGCGTCATGACCCTGGGTCTGCTGAAGGCGATGGAGATGGAAGGGGTCCGCTGTCCGGAGGATCTCTCGCTCGCGACCTTTGACGATCTGACCATCGACCGGACGTTTCACCCCCACCTGACAGCCGTGGTGCAGCCGGGCTATGAGATGGGCGCGCGGGCTGCGACGATCCTCATGGATCGCATTGAGGGGAAGATGACAGGGCCGCCGAACTCGCTCCGCATCGTTCCAACCCTTGTCCTTCGCGAGTCTTCGGCGATGTTGCCGGGGGCGGTCACCGGGCGAGGCGGCGCGCGCCGGCGCGCGACAGTGCAACGGCCCTGACGGCTGCGCGCAAGGTAAAAAACACTTCTTGACAGTCGAATTGTGCTCATGGTTGAATCGCAGACGGCTAATGGTTAAAGGTTTAACCAGTTTCACAGGAGACCGGCAATGCAATCTTTCAAGCGGTGGTTCCACACGCTGTGGTTTCTGACCTTATGTGCGGCGCTCATTTCCCCGGAGAGTGGTTGGGCGCAGCTGAATCTCGGGTCAGTAAAAGGTGAAGTTCAGGACGCGCAGCAGGCGGCTATTACAGGAGCCAAACTCACCCTGCAGAATGACACAACCGGGGTGACCCTGACCTCGGTCTCAGGGGAGTCTGGGGAGTATCAGTTCCTGGAGCTTGCCCCCGGAACCTATACGCTGACTACGGTCGCTTCCGGATTCAATACCTCCGTCCACCAGGACATCGCAGTCCGCACTGGCAGCACGCTGGTCGTCAATATCGCACTCCAGCCCGGCCAGGTGCAGCAGACCGTAACGGTGAAGGCGAACGCCGCCGCGCTCGAAACGGAAACATCGGACATTGGGACGACCATCTCACCGCAGGAGATGAAAGATCTGCCTGTCTCCCTCAGCGGCGACATGCGGAATCCTCTGAATTTCGTCACGCTGACGCCGGGCGTGAGCGGTTCCACCCCAGGAGCGACGCCTGACTACAGGCTGCACATCAGCGGATCGGTCAGCTACGCGGACGAGGTCTACGTGGACGGGGTACCGATCATGAACACCAACCTCGCCGGAGATGTCAGCGAGAATCACCCGCCCATCGATGCAATCAGCCAGTTCAAGCTCATCAACAACAATCAGAGCGCAGAGTATGGGCTGTCCAGCGGTATCGTCTCTTTCGCCTTCAAGTCGGGCACCAACGACTATCACGGAACGGCCTTTGATTTTCTGCAGAACGATGCGCTGAATGCGGCCGGCTACGTTACGAACCGTGAAATCGCCTACTGCGAGGCTGGCGGGGGTACAGGCTGCGCCCAGACATACAAGAAGGCGCCGCTTAAGCAAAACGAATTCGGCGGCACGTTCGGCGGTCCGGTTCGACTGCCCTGGCTTTATAACGGACGCGACAAGACCTTTTTCTTCGTTGACTACACCGGATTCAAGTACCGTCCCAGCTCCAACAACGCCACGCTCACGACGCTTCCCGCCGAGTATCGGACCGGCAATTTTTCGCAGGCTCTGGGACCGCAGCTGACGGTGAACGGAAACCCGGTCTTCGATCCGGCCGGAAGACCCGTATATGACGGGGAAATCTACAATCCCTTCTCGGTGCACACCGTGGTGGGTCCTGACGGCAACAGCTATCTGGTGCGTGATCCGTTTCCCGGAAACATTATCCCTACCGGTTTCCCCGAGCTCAGCAAGGTATCGCAGAACATCATGCAGAGCTTCCCGACGCCGAGCAACAACGCTCTGTTCGATAACTTCTACCGGCAGCAGACCTCCAAGATCGATGAGCACCGTCTGGTCGTGAAGATTGATGAGCACCTCAACGACAAGAACGCCTTCTCAGGCAGCGTGTTCACCGGCGGCTACTCCAACTCCAATAACGGCGGGCTGAACCTGCTGGATTCCTCAACCTGAACCGCCCCGACCACCCAGATCCGCTTCACCTACAACTACACACATTCCCCGACACTGATTAATAACGTGAACATCGGGTTCATTCGCGATACCGGATTCGACGGCCCTCTGCAGCCGGGTCCAGGTCTTGCGGCCCTCGGTTTGCAGGGTCTGCCCCCCTTCAAAGCAGACAGCCCGTATCCCCAGATCGGCATTGGCACAGTACAGAACAGCATTGGTTCGGGAAGCGCGTCGTTCAGCGCGGCGAACCGCTATATCGTGAACGACAACCTGACGATGATCCGCAATCACCACACGATTACCGTCGGTGGCGAGGTCCGCTACCTTCAGCAGAATGAAGGCGGCTTACCGGCTGGCGGTATCACCTTCGAGCCGACAGAAACCGCATTGAACGGTACCGGATTTGCCGGCGGCCAGGCAGTCACGATCCGGCCGGCACCGGCAATGCCGCGGCGAGCTTCCTGTTCGGCGGCACGGATTTCGTCAACATCAGTTACCCGATTGAGTCTGCCTATCGGTTTTGGCAGTTCGGGATGTTTGGCCAGGACGACTGGAACATTGCCTCCGACCGACACTCAACCTTGGCCTGCGCTACGACATTCAGCTGCCCAGGTCGGACGCGCACGGCAACGTTTCCACGATGGATCCAACGCTTCCCAATCCGAGTGCGGGCGGCCTGCCAGGCGCCTTCACCTTCTAAGACGGTCGCCGCGAATTTCGTTCGTGGCGACCAGGTGCTGCAGGTCGACGGCGCCGACGTCGTCAATGCCACGGATCAGACCAGTATCAACACCATCAATGCCGGTCTCGCCCCCGCCATGGTGGCGGAAGAGACCTATACCTTCGAAGTCCTCGATCCCGGCTCGAGCACCCCGCGCACGGTGCAGTTGCAGGCCGCGAACACCACCTCGACCCCCGTTCTCATCGTGACGACCGTCACCGGCCCGGGCGGCAACAAGGTGGGCTATATCCTCTACAACGACCAGATCGCCACCGCGGAATCCGAGTTGATCGCTGCGATCAACCAGCTCAGGACGGATGGCGTGACCGACCTGGTCCTCGATCTGCGCTACGACGGCGGCGGCTATCTCGACATCGCGAGCGAGCTCGCCTACATGATCGCCGGGCCCAACCAGACCGCCGGCGAGACGTTCGAGCTGCAGCAATTCAACAATCAGTATCCCACCACGAATCCGCTGACCGGGCAGGCCATCACGCCGACGCCGTTCCACGACACGACCCAGGGCTTCTCGACCACCGCCGGCCAGCCGTTGCCCAGTCTCAACCTGACACGGGTCGCCGTGATCACGGGCCAGGATACGTGCTCGGCGAGCGAGTCCATCATCAACAGCCTGCAGGGAGTCGGCTTCACCGTCTATCAGATCGGCGCGACCACCTGCGGCAAGCCGTATGGCTTCTATCCGCAGGACAACTGCGGCACCACCTACTTCTCGATCCAGTTCCAGGGCGTCAACGCCCAGGGCTTCGGCGGCTACGGCGACGGGTTCTCCCCGCAGAACACCACGCCATCGGTCGGCAGCGTGGTGCCGGGCTGCTCGGTCGCGGACGACTTCGGCCATGCGCTCGGCGACCCGAGCGAAGGCCGTCTCGCGACCGCGCTGGCGTACCTCGCCAATCCGCAGGCTGCCACCTGTCCCTCACCGCCCACTGGCAACGCGGGGCCGAAGGTGCTGACGCAACGCGAGCTCATGCAGCGGATTTTCGCCCGCTCGCCGCTCAGGCAGATGCGCGTCCTGCGCAGGTGAGCCTGCCCATGGGCCGCAAATGGACGCTGTTGGCATTGATGCTGGCGGCGTTGCCGGTCTGCCCCGCGTGGTCCCAGGTTGCGGGCGCTCCCGCGGTCATCACCCATCCCACGGCCGCCAGCCGCGCGGACCTCGAGCGCGCGGTGTCGCAAGCGCTCGGCGGCGCTCCTGTGCGACTCGCCAGCGATGCCCTGACGCGCAGCACGCGGCTGATCGTCGGGCGCGCGCAGGCGCGCGGCATCGGCGGGTTGCCGCTGAACGGCCGCGAGCTGGCACGGCCGCAGCACTTCCGGCTGCTGCGGCGCGGCTCGCAATGCGCGCTGCTGCACGTGGAGAGCGGCCAGGCGCGGCTGCTGGCGCATAGCACCTGTCGCGTGTTACATAATGGTGACGCGCGCATGACGCCAAAGGCCGACAGCTTGCGACTTGGGTCACATTTGCGTTGAGATATGTCATCAGCCGGCGTTGCCGGCCAAGCGGGTGGAGGCGTCATGAAGACGATTAACGGAAGCACTCGCAATTCGCGGCGTGGGTTATATGTTGGTCTGGCGCTGACCTTGTCCGCATCACTGGCGCTCCTGGGCACGGGATTGTGGCTGGCGCTGAATCCCGAATTCCAGCTCACCACCGCCGGGCTCGCCGCAATCGCCGGCAGCGCGCTGATCTGCGTAGCCGGCGGGGTGCTGACCGCGGCGTCCGTACTGGCCAAGCGCAGGGACGCCAGTGACTCTACGCGCAGCCCGGCGGCGATCCCGCGCATCCGCAGCGCGGAAGAGGAGGCCGCCGTGGCGCATTCCCAGAAGATGGAGACGCTGGGCGTCCTGGCAGGGGGTGTCGCGCACGACTTCAACAACCTGCTGCACATCATCCGCAATTCCGTCGAGGTCCTGCAACGGCAGGGCCCCGAAGCCGAGACCGCGCGCTATCTCGAGATCATCCGCCGCAGCGGCGACCGCGCCGCGGCGCTCACCGGCCAACTGCTGGCGTTCTCGCGGCGCCAACCGGTCGAGATGCTGCCGATCGATCCCAACGACCTCGTCGGGCAGGTGGCGGAGCTGCTGCGTCATTCGCTCGGAGAGCGGGTCACCATCGAGACGGTCCTCGCGCGCGGCATCTGGAACGTCGCCGCCGATGCCGGGCAGCTCGAGACCGCTCTCCTCAATCTCGCGATCAACGCGCGCGATGCGATGCCGCAGGCAGGCCTGCTCACCATAGAGACGGCCAATGCCACCCTCGATGAGTCGCTCGCGGCCGCACGGAGCGCGCGCGCCTCGGACCCCTACGTGATGATCGCGGTCTCCGACACCGGAACCGGAATGACCCCGGACGTTGCCGCCCGCGCGTGCGAGCCGTTCTTTACCACCAAGGAGCCGGGCCAGGGCACGGGCCTGGGGCTCTCCCAGGTTGCAGGCTTTGCGCAGCGGTCCGGGGGCCACATACGGATCTCGAGCGAGCCAGGGAAGGGGACGACCGTGCGGGTCTACCTGCCGAGATCCCGGCGCCCGGAGCCCGAGCCGGCATCGGTAGCGGCCTGATGGCCCCCATGGCCGATCAGGGAAGCCACCCGGGTTACCCCGCTGGCGGTCGGAGCTGGCCCGGAGGGATAATCAATCGGCCCAGCCTTGTAGCTGCGCTCCGCGTCCCCAGAATTCAGCCAAAGGGACCCCCGGCGGTTTCCTGAGGCACTTCCACCGCGAAGGCGGGTCTCAGGGGCGGGATGTCCAATGGCCCGGACCTGCATGCAGGTCCCGAATGGAGTTGCACCGTCTATGCTCAAGCGAATCACCCCAGCGCTGTGTGCTCTGCTGGTTCTCGCCTGCGCGCTGCCGGCACTGGCAGCGGATCCGAGCCCCGCGCAGGTCTATCAGGCGGCCCGTAGCGGTAATCTCGCCGCGGCCCAGCAGATGATCGCCCAAGTGCTGCGCGATCATCCGCGCAGCGGCGAGGCGCACTACGTGGCGGCGCAGATCGATGCGCGCGGCGGCGACTACACCCGCGCGCGCCAGGAGCTGCAGACCGCCCAGTCCCTGGAGCCGGGACTGCCTTTCGTCAATGCCGCCTCGGTGCGGCAGCTGCAGATGCAGCTCGGCGAGGCTCCCGTTGCTTCCGGCATTCTGCCGCTACAGACGGTGCGCGCGCGCCACCCGTCGCGGCTCGGCCTCCTGCTCTTGCTCATCGGCGCCGCCGTGGTGCTCTGGATGTTCCTGCGGCGCCGTGCCGCGGCCATGGGATACCAGCAGTATCCCGGCCAGTACCCGGGTAGCGTGCCTCCCGGCGGCTACGGCCCCGGCGGGTACGGCCAGGGCGGCTACCCCCCCGGCGGCTACATGCCGGGCGGCGGCTCCGGAATCATGGGCAGCGTCGCTTCCGGCCTCGCCCTCGGCGCGGGTGTGGCGGCCGGCGAGGAGCTGGTGCAGCACATGATGGGCGGCGGCTCCGGCGGCGGCGGCGTCGTGCCCCCCGCGCAGGCGGAGCCCGTACCGGACCCCAACGCCGACATGGGTGGCAACGACTTCGGCCTCAGCGATCCCGGCTCCTGGGATGACGGCAGTGGTGGCGGAGGTTGGGACGACGGCGGTGGCGGCGGTGACGGCGGCGGTTGGACGTAAGCTCTAGGCTTTCTTGAGCCAACGCCGCGCCAGCGGCTCGACGGTCGGCGCCTGCACCAGGATGCTGAAAATCGCGATCATGTAAGTCGCGGTGACGATCAGCTCCTTCGGCGGACCTTCCGCCAGGGAGAGAGCGAGCGCTATCGATAGCGCGCCACGCAATCCTCCCCACGTCATCAGCTTCACCATGTGCGGCTCGAACCGCTGGAAGCGGCGCAGCAGCGCGACCGGCGCACCCACACTGACATAACGCGCGACCAGCACGATCGGCACGGCCGCCGCCGCTGGCAGCAGATACCCGCGCACGGTGCCGGCCAAGGCGGTGAGCTCCAGCCCCACCATGCCGAACAGGATGAGGTTGAGCAGATCGTCCGCCAGCTCCCAGAACATGAAGAGCCGCTCGCGTGTCAGCTGCGACATCGCGTATTCGCGCCCGCTGCCGACGACCAGGCCCATCACGACAGTGGCGATGGGCGCGGAGACATGCAGGCTGTCCGCGGCTGCGTAGCCGCCCGTCGCCATGGCGAGAGTGATCAGGGTCTCGACCGGATGACTGTCCACGCCGCGCAGCAGCAGAATGCCGACATAGCCGATTCCGAGCCCGAATGCGGCGCCCCCGAGGACTTGCTGCCCGAACATCACGGCAACCGCGGACGCGTGTGGCAATGATCCGTTGGGACTGGTCCCGTGCAGCGCCGGACTCAGACCGTGTGCGCCACCTGCGAGGCCGAGCAGCACCACGAACACGACGACGCCGGTACCGTCATTGAAGAGCGCCTCGCCCGTGATCTTGGTGAGGAGTGACGGCGGGACGCCTGCTTTGCTGAGGAGCCCCATCGCCGCGATCGGGTCGGTCGGGGAGATGAGTGCCCCGAAGAGGAAGCTTTCGAGCAGCGTCAGCGGCGTGCCGAGAAACCGCGCCACGTAGAAGAACGCGAGCCCCACCAGCACCGTCGAGAGCACGACCCCGGCGGTGGCCAGTATGACCAGCAGCCAGCGTGCGCGCGCCAGATCGGCCACATCGACATGGAGGCTGCCGGCGAAGAGCAGCAGTCCGAGCAGGCCGTGGAACACCAGGTCGGGAAAGTCGAGGCCGCGCACCGCCAGCTGGCCCCAGGCCGTGACCTGCGGCACCACCTGTCCCACGGCCACGGTGGCTACCGAGATGAGGAGCGCCACCGCCGTGATTCCGATCGTGTCCGGCAGATGGACGAGCTTGTAGTTCGCGTAGCCGCTCAGAGCGACCACCGTGATCACAGCCGATACGATTGTGAAGACAGGCATGATGCCGCCCAAGATATAGCCTGCGAGGCGTTGCCGTCGAGGGACGCGCGCCTGCGTTGCGCGTACACTACGCGCGGAACGTCGTTCAGATGCGCCGGGAGGGGGCCGGGTAACAAATGGCCGACGAGCGTCGCAAACGGCTGTTGAGCCAGATATTCAGTCATCGAGCCGCGCTGCAGAAGTACCTGCGGAAGTTCACCGCAGGCGCGGAAGACGTCGAGGATCTGGTGCAAGAGGCCTACGTGCGCGTGTGCGCTTTGCCCGACGGACAGGTCGTGGAATCGCCGCGGGCGTTGCTCTTTCGCATCGCCCGCAACCTCGCGGTGGACCGGGCGCGGCAGAAGGTTGCGCGCGCCACCGATGACGTAGCGGATTTCGAGCCGCTGAACGTCTCTTCTGAGGAGGCCGAGCCGGATGAGCAGGTGGACCTGCGCCGGCGCTTCGAGTCATTCTGTGCCGCCGTGGACAGCCTGCCGCCGCTCTGCCGGCGCGTGTTCGTGCTGCGCAAGGTGTATCAGCTGTCCCATGCCGAGATCGCCCAGGTGCTCGGGCTGTCGCACAGTACGATCGAGAAGCACGTCGCCAAGGGGCTGCTGCGCTGCCGCGATCGGCTGCGCAGCCTGGGGCTGCTCGAAGGGTTGGAAGTCGCCGCTGATGAGTCGGAGCCGCGGCGACGGGTCAAGGACGGGGAGTCAAGATGAGCGAAATCGTCAGACTGAAGACGCAGACGCAGATCGACAATGAGGCGGCGGTGTGGACCTGGCGCCTCGATTCCGGCGGGCTCACGCCCGCCGAGCGGGGCGAGCTCGAGGCCTGGCTGCGCCTGGATGTCCGCCATCGCCGCACGCTCGGGGAGCTGAGCCTCACCTGGAACGCGCTCGATCGCCTGGTGGAGCGTGCGCGCGAGGAGAAGATCCCCGCGTTCGCGCCCCCGGAGCGGCGCCGGCGCTCCCTGCGCAAGGCGTACTGGGAAGCGGCCGCGGCGGCGGTGCTCATGGTCACGATCGGGGCGACTCTGTGGATGATGCGGCGGCCCGGCGTGCAGGTCATGTCGACCGCCGTCGGTCAGCAACGCCACTTCCGGCTCGCCGACGGTTCCGAGCCCACACTTCAACACCAACACGCTGCTCGCGGTGAGGCTCACTGCGCAACGCCGCGTCATTTATCTGCGCCGGGGCGAGGCACACTTTGACGTGGTGCACGACGCGGCGCGGCCGTTCTTCGTGCACGCGGGCGATGCAGTGATCCGCGATGTCGGCACGCAATTCGAGGTACGGCTGCACACGGACCACGCCGTCGACGTTCTCGTCGACGAAGGGCAGGTGGAAGTGCGGGGATCCTCGACCGCAGCGGGAGCTGCCAGCTCCGGCGGCGGCAACGGCCAGAGCGCCGACTGGGTGCAGGCGCTGAGCGCCGGCGAGCAACTCCTCATCGCCGGGCCGCGCCTGCAGGTCATGTCGGTGAGCCCGCAGCAGGTCGCCGATGATCTCGCCTGGCGCGACGGCGCCCTGGTCTTCCAGGGCGAGCCGCTTGCGCAAGCGCTGGTCGAGGTCGGCCGCTACACTCGCTCGCGCATCGTGCTCCTGAGCCCCAGGGTGGGCTCTCTCCCGATCAGCGGACGCTTCAGGACGAACGACGTATCCGGCTTCTTTCAGGCCCTGCAGGCGGCGCTCCCGGTACGGGTGAGCCGGCCCGAGCCGGGGGTCGTGTACATCGCACCTCGCTAGTGCCAGGGCGAAGCTGGGCCAGCGCCCGACTCCCCCCGTTGCGCTTCCGCCACAGGTGTGTGCGCACACCACGCGGAAGGCTCACGTCGCGGCGCGGACTAGCGTATTTTTAGCGCCCAGTCATGGGCACCCTGAGCACGGTCCTACGCGGCTCGCCCGCGGCTGTCCTCCTGCTTGGCACTCTGGTCTTCGGGCTCGCATCTGCGCCGGCCCAGGCTGCCGGCGTCCCGCGGCATTTCAACATTCCGGCGGAACAGCTCGGCCCGGCGCTCGACGAATTCGCGCGCCAGGCGGACGTGACGCTGCTTTTCTCTTCCACGCTCGTCGCTCACACGAGCACCGGCGGCGTGCAGGGCGAGCTCGCCGTCACGGCTGCGCTCGGCCGCCTTCTCGGCGGTACGGGGCTGAGCTTCCGCCAGGTGAGCTCCTCTGCGATCGCGATCGTCGAGTCCCCGAGCCCTGAGGCCGTAGCGGCGAGCCAGGCGCCTGCGGCAGGCTCCGCGGGCGGCGGCAGCGCCGGCTCCGCAGCCGCGGCAGCTCCCGCGAGCGGCCGGCAGGGCGGCGTGTTGCATCGAATCGCCGGATTCCTCACCCGCGCCGGCCCGGCGGCGCCGGCCGACCCGCAGGGCGCACCGGGCTACAACAGCCTGCAGGAGGTGGTGGTGACCGGCACGCCCGAGGTGAGCGGCGTCAGGCTTCTCGATGCCAGCTTTCCCATCAGAGCCATCACTCTGCAGCAGATCCACCTGGCACTGCCCGCGAGCGCGGCGGATCTGTTGAAGGTCGTGCCCGGCCTGTGGGCCGAGTCGAGCGGCGGTGTGACCGGCGCCAACATCGAGGTCGCGGGCTTCCCGGGCGGGGGCGATGCCCCCTACGTGACGTATCAGATCGAAGGCTCGCCGGTCTATCCGGCCGCGACGCTGTATTTCATGGATAACTCCTCGATGTTTCGTCTCGACGACACCATCGAGCGGGCGGAGGTGGTGCAGGGCGGTCCGTCGGTGGTGTATTCGAACGGACAGATCGGCGCCACCGCCAACTTCATCCTCCGTCACGGAACCCCCACGCCCCACGGCGAGCTCGCGCTGGCATTCGGCAGTGAGGGCATGTATCGGCTCGACGGCTTCTACGGCGGTCCACTGGCGCGCGACTGGTTCGTGAGTCTCGGAGGCTTCTACCGCGTCTCCAACGGCGTGCGCAGCCCCCAGTACCCCGCCGACAGCGGCGGACAGCTCACGGCGACGCTCTACCACCCCATGTCGAGCGGCGACCTGCTGCTCTGGGCACGCACGCTGCGGGACAAGAACCTCTTCATAACCGACATTCCGGTCGCGGTGAGCGCTGACGGGCGGACAGTCGCGCCATTCCCCGGATTCGACCCGTACACCGGCACCTTCGCCGGCAATGCGACACGCCACATCACGGTGGAGGAGTTCCCGTGCGGCGCTCCGGGGTGCTCTCCCGGGACGGTCAGCGCCGACCTCGCCGATGGCAGAGGGTCGGATATCCGGATGATGGGGGCGGATCTGGACATCGCGCTGGGTCTCTGGTCCATCAGCAACAAGATGGGCTTCACCGCGGGTCACATGCCCACCAATGCGCTCTTCAACACCTCTCCCCCGGAAACGCTGGGGAGTGTCATCGCCGGCGTCATCGCCAGCGCCAACAGCGACCCTGCCGTGATGGCCGCCACGGGCGGCGCCCGGTTCGTGTCGGGCAATCCCACCCTCGTGGCAGGCGGCGGCGCGGTCAGCCCGGCCACGGATGTCGCATCACTCGGATTCTGGATAGTCGACAAGAGAATCCAGGCGTTCACTGACGATCTGCGCTTCAGCCGGACGCTGTTCGCGGGCGATGTGGCAACGGTGGGCGGCTATTTCGCCGACTACTCCTCCGATGACAGCTGGTACCTGGGCAACAACGAGCTGTTGACGGCAACGCCGAATGCGCAGCTCATCAACCTGTCGCTCCTCACGGCCGCAGCGATGGCGGGCCCGATTGCACAAGTGACCCGGAACGGCATCCTGGACGGCGCGACCACCGCGCTGGTCGACCACTACGACGGCCGCAACGCCGCGCTCTTCGTCTCCGATCAGTGGCACACAGGGTCCTGGCTTCTCGACGCGGAGTATCGGACCGAGAATGAAAGAATCGACGGCAGGGTGGCAGCGACCGCATCCGTGGACCTCGACAACGACCCGCTGACTCTCTACAACAACGGCACGAACGTAGTCACCGGTCAATGGCTGCCCTCCACCTACGACCATACGCTCGGTGCCTGGAGCGCGGGCGCGAACTACGAGCTCAACTCCCACATGAGCGTCTACGGGCGTATCAATGAAGGCGTGCACTTTCCGAGCTTCGACGATGTGCGGGTCGGCGTACCGGACTCGCAGCAGATCGAGAATTATCAGCTCGGGTACAAGGCGCAGACGAGCTCGCTGTACGCCTCAGTGGACATTTTCCACCGCCTCTTCTATGGCGTGCCCTTCCAGGCATACCTCGCCGACGGGACTCAGGCGGTAGTCCCCTATGGCGCGCGCTCCTGGGGCGTGGATTTTCAGGCCGACTGGTTTCCTCTCGAGCGCCTGAGCCTCGGCCTCACCGGCGACTGGCAGCACTCCTTCTATTCGCACTTCAGCGGGTTTGGCGGACTCGGCGGCACGGGGGCCTTCGACAACGACGGCAACATTCTGCAGCGCCAGCCGAGTCTGCAGTTGCGCTTCATGCCGGAGTACGAGGTGCCGATATCCTGGGGGAAGCTCAAGGTGTTCGCCACCGTGAGCTACATCGATCTGCGCTATTCGGATCCGGAGAACACCCAGGTCCTGCCCGCCTACACGACCCTGGATGCCGGTGTGGTGGGCGACTTCGGCGAGCACCTGGAGGTGCGCCTGCAGGGAACGAACCTCACCGACACGCTCGGCCTGACCGAGGGCAACTCGCGCTCCCTGACCGCCGGAATCTCCACGGGATTCGAGATGGCGCGGCCGATCTTCGGCCGCGAAGTGCAGGGCCAGCTGAAGTATTATTTCTAGCTCACCACGCTCTGAAGATGCTGCTCACCAGGTCGCTCGCGAGGCCGAAGCCGGCGCCCATGCCGAGACCCGACATCACATTGCCCATGAAGCCGCCGCCCGTGCCGGCGTAGGGCTGGGCGGCCCAGCCACGTGTCGGATAGGTCGGCTGCGGCAGCGAGTTGACGTGCGTCTCGAGTGAATGGATGTACTCGGCCATCTGCTGGATGAGCATCACGGCCGACTGGTTCTGCCGCTGGATGGCCAGCGCTGCTTCCTTGAGGTCGAGGATCAGCTCCCGCGACAGCGTCGGGTCGCTGATCTTCGTTTGCAGCTTCTCGGCAAGGGCCTTGATGCCCTGGCCCACCTGGTCTGCCTGCTGCTGCAGCTGAACGGCCTGATTCTCGGCGGTCTGATAGTCCACGATACGATCACCTGTGTGCTCGAGCTGGTCTCGCTGCCGGTTCGACCGCGCAATCGTCCCTTCGTTCGGGGCCCGGGAGCTCTAGATGGCCTGCAGAGCCGCGGCGGCGATGAGGAGGAGGGCGAGCGCCGCGCCCGCGGCGCCCGGGGCGAGCCGCGAGACCCCAAAAGCGGCGAGCAGCGCCACCGCCACCGAAGTGACATTGCGCAGATCGCCGAAGATGAGCTGCAGCAGCTTCCTCATGCCTGCGCTCCAGCTGCCGCGGAGCCGGGCGTACGCGAGCTCCAGGCGATGATCCTTCCTGCCACGGCGAATGCGGCGAAGAGCAGCAGGAGAGTGCCATCGCCGAGCGGCCATACCGCGTGCTCGCCCGCGAGTCCGCCGATCGACCAGAAGCTGCCGAAGGAAAGGATGGCGCAGGCCACCAGGTACTTCAGGGTGTTCTCCGGCACGCGGGTCAGCGGCGCGCGCAGCGCCAGGCCCGCCACGATCACCACGACCAGGGAAGCTGCCGCGCTGCCCGCGGCGGCGAAGTAGGAGAGCGTATGACCGAGCGCGACCACGAGGAGCCACACCTCGAGCCCCTCGAGCAGCACGCCCTTGAACGCCACCACCCACGCGGCACGCCCCTCCGCGCGCTCCAGATGCTCGCGTGTCTCGGCGAACTCCCTCGCCTCATCGTGCAGGGCGGTGCGGCCGGAATAGCGGCGGATGGCCTTGACGTACCAACGCAGGCCGAAGAGCAACAGGAAGATGCCGATCGCCGCCCTGATCAGGCCGAAGTAGGCCTGCGCCGCCTCGATGCCGGCGCCGGTGATCGCAATGAGGACGGCGACGAGGCCGAGGCCCGCGAGCGCCGCACCCGCCGCCCGCCGCCAGCCGATGGTCAGTGCCACCGCCAGCACGATGGTGAACGCCTCCACCCACTCGACCGCGGAGGCGAGGAAGATGGCGCTGGCGCCACCCCATTGGGCGGCATTCACGGGAACAGGGACTCCATGGCGAGCGCGACGGTGCCACAGCGCGGGCCGGATGTCGACCTCGACACCGAGCGCACGCAGCGTGTTGGCGAGCGTCAGGACTTGGTCAGGAATGCGCCCATTCGGTCGCGGCCGACCCGGCGACGGGCAAGGTGTTCGTGCCGATCGCGGCTGGCTCGGCCGGCGACTGCCCGCGCGGCTGCGTGGCCGTGTTTGGCTCGCGCGCGGAGTAACGCCCCGAAGGTTGTGCCCGGGCCCGCCCGCGGCTGCCGGCCGCGCTGCGGTCGCGGCTCATGAGCTCGCGGATGGGTCGCGGCGCGAATTCGCACCACTCGACACCGACACCCGTCGCGGTCGCCCGCACCACGTACGCCGGCAGCCGCACTGAGTGTCTGCGGCCGAAGCCGCCGTCCTGCAGGATGACCTCCACCGGGCCGCGCGGCGGCCCCCGCCCCGACGTGCGCACGAATGCTCCGCTCGAGCTTACGTTCTCCAACCGGCCAGCAACCGGCAGCGAGGAGCCGCAGGCCAGTTGCACGGTCTCACGTGCTACGACGCGCTCACCCCATCGATGCTCCATGACCGTCACTCCCCCGATAAAGGTGGTGTGTGCGCATTATGCGCTCCTCTGCTGCAGCGGGAGGCGCCAGCTGGGGCGTGAGGCGGGTTTATCGTCCTGCGCCCTGAGCGGTCAGGCCGCGTACGGCTTGCGGGGTGCGCGCCGCTTGTTGCGTGTCAACAGCGAGCTCGGGCGCGGCGCCCTTGAGCGCGGTGCCCGCGAGCACGCCGTCGTACAACTCCTCCAATCGGGCGACGCTGCGGTCCCAGGTGAAGAGCTGCCGGACGCGCTTGCGGCCGGCGGCGCCCATTCGCTGGCGCAGATGCGGGTCCGCCAGCAGTTTGGCAATCGCCGCCGCGAGTCCCTCGCTGTCGCCGCGCTCGACGAGGATGCCCGTCTCACCGTCCACCACGACCTCGGGGAACGCGCCGCCACGCGTAGCCACCACGGGCAGTCCCGCGGCCATCGCCTCGATCACCGGAATGCCGAAAGGCTCGTGCCAGAGCGAGGGGAAGACGAAAATCCCCGCGCGTGCGTAGTGGGAGCAGATCTCGGAGTTGGCGATGCGGCCATGCAGGAAGCCGCGTCCGCCGAGCTCGCTCACGCCGCGGGTAATGAGATCGTAATAAGCGGTTGGATTGGTGTAATAGCGGGTGAGGCCGTTGAAAACCGGATCGCGGCCGTGCGGGTCCACGAACTCCTTCGGCGACAGGTCCAGAGGCCCGACCAGACTGAGGCTCGCCTGCGGATGCGACCGCAACACAGCGCTCATCGCGGACAGCAGCAGATGCACGCCCTTCTCGGGGCAGAGCCGCCCGACGAAGAGCACGGTGCGCGAGGCGGCCGGGTCCGCGGCGATCTCGAGGAACCGCTCATCGACTCCGTTGTAGAGCTCGTGACAGCGCGCGCTTACAGCAGGGTGGAGGCGGCGGATGCCGTCCGCGACGAACCGGCTGCAGCCGAGAATCAGCGCCGCCTCCTCCAGCCGCGGCCCGATGACTGCCGGATCGAAGTCGGCGAGGGAGTGATCGTGCACGTGCAGGACGATCCGCGCGTGCGGGTTGGCGCGGCGAATCGGCCCGATGAAGTTGGAAACCGTGTGCAGGTGAACGAGGTCGCAGTGGCGCTCGCGGATGTCACGAGCCACTTCGCGCGCGTAGTGGGCGTAGTAGACCGGACTCAGCCTGAAGGGGCGTCCGCGGTTGAAGAGCCGCGCGGCATCGAGGATCTTGAGGCCGTTCAGCGCCCGGTCGATGCCCTCGGGGATGCGCCGGTAAGTGACGCCTTCGTAACTCTCGACCTCGCGCTCGCCCGGGACCCATTTGGGGTAGGTGACGACCTCGTGCCGCCGCGCCAGTCGGCGGCCGATCTCGTAATTGACGATCGTGACTGCGTCGTAGAGCTGGGTATGGGGCAGCGGGATGTCGGCGTGCGGGTAGACTTGGGCGATGCGGATGGGCATTTCTCGGGCTGAACAGCAAATGCCATGCCCATGGCCCGGCTGGAAGGGGCCCCGCCCGCTTGGCGGGCGGGGCACAGCTCATACGAGCGGCGGACCGACCCGACTATGTAGATAGAACGCCACGGCGTACAGCACCAGGGCGGCAAGGATGCGCCATGGCCCGATCTCAGCCAGGGCGGGTACCAGCCGGTTGCCGCCGCGCGCGACGGCGGCGAAGGGCACGCTGGAGGTCACCTTGGCAAATCCTTGCCATGCTACGGGAAACTTGCGCCGTCGCTTGGCATCGATCGAGGCCGTGCCGCCGATCGCCAGCACGAGAAAGGTGCCGAAGAGGATCAGCGAGGCGACATCCCCATTGGCTATCAGGTGCGTCACCGCCCAGAGACCCACCCCCCAGAGAAACGGGTGGCGGGTGATGCGCAACATGCCGCGGGCCATCGCCGGGTCGAGCTTCGACTCCATGCCCACCATAGTCGGGCTCGGTGTCATGAGTCCGATCACCGCGAACAGGAACGCGATGAAAACCAACACATAGGCCGCCGGCCTGAATCCCGGGAGAAATCCCCAGGTGAGGATGAGCGGGGCGCGGCGGTACGCGTAGCTGACCCAGGCGATGCCGATGAGCGAGGCGAGCGAGAAGAGCCCCCGATAGGGCCGCTCGCCGAGCTTGCCGGTGAGGGCATCGCGCAGCCGCGTCCCGGACACCCCGAAATGGATCAGCAGGAAGTAGGCGCAGGCGATGATCAGATCCGCCATGGGAAGCCCCTCGTTCGTGCGCGACCGTGTGCGCGCATTGTAGCGCGATACACTAAACTATTTACTTTAGTGTCAGCCGCGCCCATACTTAGCGAGATGCTTAACCGTTCGCAAGACCTCGACCGGCTGTTCCACGCCCTGTCCGACCCGGCGCGGCGCGCCATCCTGGAGCGCCTCGGCCGCGGGCCGGCGCCGGTGAGCGAGCTCGCCAAGCCGCTGCCGATGTCATTGCCAGCCGCAATGCAACATCTCGGGGTGCTGCAGGCGGCAGGGCTCATCCGCACGCAGAAGGTGGGCCGCACGCGCACCTGCGCGATCGAGCCGCAGGCCATGAGCCGGGCGGAACAGTGGATCACGTCCAGGCGGCGGGAATGGGAAGGCCGCCTGGACCGGCTGGATGAATTTCTCAAGACTGTGGAGCGCGGAGGTGATCGCCATGGCTCGAAATGACTCCCTCACTGACTCCAAAAAGTGCGAGGCGCGGCAGCCGCCGCAGACTGGCGCGAGGTCGGTGGTGCACGCGGAATTTCACCTGGAACGGGTCTACGATTCGCCGGTGGCGCGCGTTTGGCAGGCGCTCACCCAGCCCGAAGCCAAGGCCAGATGGTTCGCCGGCACACCCGGCAGCTGGACGCTGCTGGAGAGGCAAATGGACGTGCGGGTCGGCGGACGCGAGCGGCTCCGCGGCCGTTGGGATAGCGGCGTCGTCACCACCTTCGATGCCGTCTATCAGGACGTCGTGCCGAACGAGCGGCTGGTGTACTGTTACCAGATGTTTCTCGACGAGAGGAAGATCTCCGTGTCTCTCGCAACGCTGCAGCTCGCTCCGGCCGGGCAGGGCACGCGCCTCGAGGTGGCGGAGCAGGGCGCCTTTCTCGACGGCTACGACGATCCCGGCTCCCGCGAGCGCGGCACCGCCCATCTGCTCGATTCGCTCGGCGCCTCGCTGCAGTCGTGACATCTGCCAGGCCGGCCCATGAGCGCTGCCCGCATTCGTCCGTTCCCGCGCTTCTACGAGTACTACCTCGGCGAGCACCGCAATCCCACCTGCCGGCTGCTGCATTTCCTCGGTAGCTGGCTGGTGATCGCCGTGGTGCTGGCGGCGATCGTGACCCGGCGGCCGCTCGTGCTCATCGCGGCACCCCTCGTGGGGTACGGCTTCGCCTGGGTCGGACATTTCTTTTTCGAGCGCAACCGGCCCGCCACCTTCCGGCAGCCCTGGTACAGCCTGGCGGGAGACTGGGTGCTCTGGTGGCAGATCACGACCCGCAGGAGGTCTCTGCTCGGCCGCGAATGACGGCGCGGTCCGTGCCGACTGCGACGGCGACGGTCGCTGCACCCAATGTCAGATCGCGCGCGCGGCGCGCGAGCGAAGCGGCGACCGCCTGGGCCGGCGCGATCCCGACCGCCGCGCAGGCGAGCACGTAGCTCGCTTCCTGCACGCCGGCCGCCGCCGGCACCATGAAGACGAAGGTTCTGAGGCCCGACACCACGCCGTCGATCACGAGGGCGCGGGCCGCGCTCACCGGCTTGCCGAGCAGATGGAAGATCAGCCACAGCTCCGCCGCGCCGAGGAACCAACAGAGCAGGTGCAGCGCGAAACCCGAGGCCAGGCGCGCGCGGTGGCTGAGAATGTCTGCGAGCACGGTGTTGCTGTCGCCCTGCGCGTGCTCGCTGCGCAGCGCGCTGAGAGCCGGCCATCGCTGCGCGATCTTGCGGATCGCGCGCTGCAACACATCGCCCAGACGACGCCTCCCGAGCACTGGCAACGCGACGGCCGCCGCGGTCAGCACGAGACCGATGGCGATCGGCTTCATGAGCCCGGATCCCGGCGCCAGGCTGAGCAGCGCCAGCAGGCCCGCGACGACATAGGGAAGCTTCGCCGCAAGCTCGACGACGAGGTCCACGGTCATCGACAGCATGGCTCTGAGCGCGGCCCCGCCGCCGAGGTGCAGCGCGCGCACGCCGAGCACGAAGCCGCCGATCTGCGAGAAAGGCAGCGTCTCCGCCGCGGCATCACGCACGAGGCGCGCCCACATGTACCTGCGCGGTGATGCGGTGGGCGCGCTGCCGGCGGCCAGGCGCCACGCGGTCCCCATGAGCCCCTCGATGGGCAGGTGCACGAGCACGATGAGGAGCAGTCCCGTGAGGCGCAGCCCCTCCAGCGTGCGCGCGACGGCGCCGGCACCGGCGTAGAGCAGGATGGCGGCGAGGACCGCCGCGCCGAGAAGGAGGCCGACGGCCGCGCGCCACTTCATGCGGTCAGTTCCCGCCGCCGCGTGCCGAGCGCGCCTGGGGCGGCCACTCGAGATCGATGTTGAACATATCCGTGTATGGCTTGAACTGCGCGCGCAGCGCTTCGGGATCGAGACCGAAGCTGCCCAGGTTGTAACGGCGTTGCCGGTGTCCGCGGTTCGAGCGGTTGCCGAGCCACTTGCGCATCCGCTGCGCGGCATCGCCGCTCGCGGCGTGACCGCCGTGGCGGAAGAGGCGGTCCGCGGCCTTTGGCGGATCCGCGATGATCTCGCGGTAGTGAAGGTGCAGGATGGAGTCCGATGAGGCGGCCGCACGCATCATCCGCTGCGCACCGTCGAGCCAGGACGCGCAGACCTGTTGCCCGATCTCGGCGAGATCGACACTGTGCGCGAACGGGCGCCGCAGGACCTCCGTCAGCCGGGCGACGGAAGCCAGCACCGCGACAGGGTCCCGATGGATGAACACCCAAGCGGCGTCCGGATAGACGGCGTGGATGTCATCCAGCGCAAATACGTGATCAGGGGACTTGAGGATCCAGCGCCGCCCCGGCGCCTGGGCATCCAGGTGCCGCAGGAAGCGCTTGTGGAATCGATACGCCTCCACGTGACCGTGGTGCTGCAGCCAGCTCTGGTAGCTCGGCACACGATAGACGCTGTCGTAGCGCAGGCTCTGGAATACCTGTGCGGTGATGTCGGTGCATTCCTCCGGCTCGCCCGCCGCCACTTCGTGCAGGGAGTTGAGCTCGGGTGCGAGCAGGCGCATCAGGTAGAACTGCGCCTGCACCCTGGCGCGGTTGAGGCTCTCCCCGAGCCGCCCGGCTGCGGAGGGATGGGGATGAACCAGGCGCCAGGACGTGAGCGCTGCGACCGCCGGGTCACGCACCAACAGCCGGTGCAGGAAAGTCGAGCCGCTGCGCGGCATGCCCGTAATGAAGATCGGGCGCTCGATGGGGCGGCGCAGCAAGGCGGGATTCGCGCGCTCGCGGCGCTCGAACTCGAGCAGATTGTGCAGGCTGCGCCGGATCTCGAACTTGACAGCATTGCGCCCGAGCCTGTTGAGATCGCTCTCCGCGTTGCACGAGGCGATCAGCCGCCGCAGCGGCAGCACGAACGCCGTGTCGTCGAATGCGTCCCGTCGCGCGTGCTTGAGCGCTGCCGCGAGCATTTCCTCGGCATCGAGCGCCGGCCCCCCGCCATGCCAGAAGCTGCGCGGGCCGATGGCCCGATCCTGTCTGTCCACCCGAAAACCTTTCGCCATGACGGCTCGCTCCGCGGCGACGCGCCCGCCTCCGGTACAGGTCGCCGGCCGCTCGAGGTTGAAGCTGCAAGGACGCGGCCCGACAGCGGCAGCGCCGCCGGCCGCGGCTTCGAAGTCGCGGACTAGGAATTTACCTCAAAACCGTTCGATTGTGCCGCCGGACGGCGACACCGGCGCACGGCCGAGTCTCGGCAATACGAAATCCTAGGACAGCGTGACGCCGAGCAGCCGGCCGACGCCGTAGGTCACTGCAGCGGCGGCGCACCCGAACACCACCTGGCGGGCAGCGGAGAACGCCGGGCTCCTGCCATTGAACAGCGATGTCAGGCCGCCGATGGTCGCGAGGGCGGCCGCGCTCAGTGCAACGCACGCCCAGAGCACACGCGGGCCGCGCATCCAGGTGAAGGGCAGCAGCGGGATGCAGGCGCCCGCGGAGAACAACAGGAGAGACGTCGCCGCGGCGCTCCACGGGTTGCCGCCGAGCTCCGCCGGGTCGATGCCGAGCTCCTCGCGCGTCAGTGCATCGAGCGCTCCCTGCTTGTTGCGCATGAGATCCGCCGCGACGCGCTGGGCTTCGGCCTGTGGCAGCCCCTTCGCCTGATAGATCAGCGCCAGCTCGTGCTGCTCGGCCTGGGGCGTCTGCTCGATCTCCTCCGCTTCCTGCGCGATCTGCGTGCGGGCGAGCTCGCGCGCGTTGGTCACCGAGAGCCACTCGCCCAAGCCCATGGAGCACGCCCCGGCCACCAGGCCCGCGATCCCGGTGAGCACCACGGCGCGGGGCGCAACGCCGGCGCCCGCGATCCCGATGATGAGGCAGAAATTCGAGACCAGCCCGTCGTTCGCGCCGAGAACCGCGGCACGCAGATCGTTGCCCGAGGCGCCCCGATGCCAGGGCTCCGCGCGCGCGATATCCGGTCCGATAGAGGCCGCCGGCCGATTCCCGCTGCCCGCCAGCGCGCTCACGACGGAGGCATGCCCCCGCTCGTCAGCCGAGAGCGCTGCCGCATCAGCCTGGGCGGCGTACTTGTCGCGGTCCGCGTACTCCGCCGCCGCCAGGCTCGGCATGACGAAATGCGGCCCGAAGCGGCGGGCGAGCACCACCAGCAGCCGTGTCCGCCAGCTCGGTGAGAAGCTCGGTTCCGGCGCGCCCGCGGCGCGCAGCTTGTCTCGCCAGAGCGCCGCATGCCGGCTCTCGGCGCCTGACAGCTCCATGAGTACGGCACGCCGCCCTGGATCAGGCTCTGCCTCCGCGATGGCGCGATAGAGGGCGGCTCCGTCGAGCTCTGAGCGCAGATTCGCGCGGTAGCGGGCGAGGTCCGCGGGTTCAGCCATTGATCACCTGTCAGTATCGGATGTGCTCGCATCGATACCGACAGATGATAGCCGCATTGCTCAGTCGCCGTCCTCACCCCCACCGCACTGCTCGTCCCGCCAATCGTGCCGATCACCGTCCGGATGAGCGGAGGTATCGACGAACTGCATGCCTCCAGGACCACTTAGGCCTGTCACGACCGGCGTTACCAACCCGCTCGTGATGTCGAGCGCGGCTACGAACGGTCCGCCGTCGGCGGCCGTATAAGCCTGACCGGGTGAGAACGCCGCGCTGCTGAGCTTGAACACCTCGTTCAAGCCTTTGTCGGCGAAAAGGATATAACCCTGTGCGGAGGTGACGAACGCGGTGTCGTCGGTCTCGACTGGAGTGAGGCCGTTCGGGGTCTGGTAGGTGAGGGGCAGGCGCAAGGCCTGCTGCTGACGCGTGCCCGGATGAGTGACGATGATCAGCATCTGGTCGGCCTGACTGTCGAGCACGATGTCGCCGAGCGGATTGAGCGTCATGGAGTCGGGGTCCTGCAGGTTCAGCGTGACGCTCTGCCCGGTCGGAAGATCGATCGCCGCGGCGTTGGCCATGAGCAGCGGCTCGGCATTGACCATGTCGCCGTCGATCCGCACGCTGACGATCGCGGGCGCGGTGTTGGGATTGTTGGCCGGATTCGAGGCGCTGAGGTAGGTCTTGCAATTGCGAAACACCAGGTCGTCATAGCCGCCGCCATGCGCGGTAGCGCCGAACAGGTATTCACGCTGCCTGCCGCTCCTGGGGTCGATGATCACGAGGTTCGCATTCGCGTCCTCGTTCTGCAGCGCCCAGAGCTGGTGAGTGTAGGGGTCGACCTTGAGGCCATCGTTGTGGCCGGGGACCGTGAAGGTATGCACCAGACTGCCGTCCGTGCCGAATTCGACCACCTGACTGTTCAGGCCGTCAGAGCCATCAGGCTTGTGTCCGTCGCCATAACCGACGAACACGTGGCCGTCGAACGCGACGACCGAATCAGGTGCGCTGAGGCCGGAAGGTGCGGCGGCAAAGACGCTGAGAGTGTATGGGGAGGCCGCCTGTGGGGTCGCCGCCGCCGCGAGGCTTGCAGACCCGACGGCTCCGAGAATCACGGCGACATGAGCGGCAATCGCCGGTAGCATGGCTTTGGGCACAGTTTGAGTCCTCCCGCGATGGACGGCATCGCACCGGACCGAGCCTACCGGCGGCGAATTTCAGTTTCGTGACAACCATGCCCGTCGAGCCCTTGCGCGGTATAGGCTCCGAATCCTCGTACAGACCGGGAGGTAAGCTTGCGTATCGAGCTCGATTCTCTGGAAGCGCGCGTCATCGGCTGCCTCATCGAGAAGCAGGTCACGACGCCCGATCAGTATCCGCTGTCGCTCAATTCGCTCCTGGCCGCCTGTAACCAGAAGAGCAATCGCGAACCCGTGATGAGCCTGGATGAGCCCACGGTGCAAGGCACCCTGAATGCTCTCTCGCGCAAGCATCTGGTGCTCGAGCGCTCGGGCTTCGGCAGCCGCGTGCCGAAATACCAGCACCTCTTCTGCAATACCGAGTTCGGCAGCCTGAAGTTCTCCCCCCAGGAGCTCGCGATCGTTTGCGAGCTGCTGCTGCGCGGCCCACAGACACCGGGCGAGCTGCGCTCACGGGCCAGCCGCATGGCACCGTTCGGTGACGTCGCGGAAGTCGAGGGGGCGCTGCAGGCATTGCAGCAGCGGGAGTCGGGGCCGCTGGTCGCACGGCTGGCGCGTGAGCCGGGACGACGCGAGTCGCGCTACATGCAGCTCTTTGGCGGCGAGGTCGTCGCGGAAGCGGCGGCGGAGGGTGTCGCGGCGGAAGATGCAGCCCAAATGCCCGCGGGCGAGACACTTGCGGGCCGGGTAACCAGACTCGAGACGGAATTGGGACTGCTGCGGGCCGAGCTCGAGGAGCTGAAGTCGCGCGTCCCGTAACGATCCGCGGCGCCGCTGCTTTAGAGGAAGAAGTCCGGCAGCAGATCTTCCTCACGCACATCCGCCGCCCTGTAGCGCGCGAAGTCCGTCATACCTTCCTCGCGCAGTACCTCGTCGTCGATGCAGAAGTGCCCCGAGAAACTGCGGCTGTCCCGGGTGAGAATGGCATGAGCGGCATCAGCCAGGATTTCCGGCGAGCGGACGCGGCGCAGCTCATCAGTGCCCGCTCCCTGCATCGCTATCTTCAGGGCTGCCGTGCCGATCACCGTGCGGGGCCATAGCGCATTCACTGCGATCCCGCGGGTGCGCAGCTCGCCCGCCATCCCGAGCACGCACAGGCTCATCCCGAACTTCGCCAGCGAGTAAGCCACATGCGGCGCGAACCAGCGCTCCTCGAAGTTGAGGGGAGGGGAGAGCATCAGTATGTGAGGATTCGCGGCGCGCTCCAGATGCGGCAGACACAGCTTGGAGCAGAGGAAGGTGCCGCGGGTGTTGATGTCGTGCATGAGATCGAAGCGCCGCATTTCCGTGGCCGCCGTGCCCGTCAGGCTGATCGCGCTGGCGTTGTTGACCAGAATGTCGATGCCGCCGAACTCCTGCACGGTGCGCGCCACCGCACGCGCCACCTGCTCCTCCTCGCGAATGTCGGTCGCCAGCGGCAACGCGCAGCCGCCGGCCGCTTCGATCTCGGCCGCGGCGGTGAAGATCGTTCCCGGCAACTTCGGGTGCGGCTCCGCAGTCTTGGCCGCGATGGCCACGTTGGCGCCGTCTCTCGCGGCCCGGACCGCAATGGCAAGCCCAATGCCCCTGCTCGCGCCTGTGACGAAGAGCGTACGGCCCTCGAGGGTGCGGGTTACGCCGTCGGCACGTGCCATGGTACGAGCCTCCCGAAATGCCGCCGCTGCGGGCAGAGGACGCCATAGTATCAGGGCGCCGCGCTCGCCTGACTACAGGTGAGGGATCACCCGAGCGACGAGCTCTCGGAGAATGTCATGCGGGCGGTTCATGACGACGAAATGGTGGCACCCCTCGAACCGCACGAACTCCTTGTGCGGCGCCTCGATGGCCGCAAAGTACTCCTCCGCCAGCTCGATGGGTGTCGCCGGGTCGCAGGCCCCGTGAAAAAGGAAGAAGGGAATGTCGAACGCCGTTCCGAGAGACGGCAGGTCGACCGTCTCCAGCTCATCGTAAAGCTCGCTGCGCGAGAATTCCGCCCCCTTCATCAGGCTGGGGACTTCATCCCGTGAGTAGTCCGACGCGATCGGAGTGGGACGCGGTTGTACCGAATCGCCGTCGCCCTCGGCCAGCACGTCGGCCCACTGGCGCAGCGTCTTCAGCGCTTCACGATCGGCAAAGGGCGGCGGCCCGATTGCACGCAGCGCAGACAGCGCCGCTTCGTTGCCGGACCTTTCCGCCTGCGCCACCTCACGACGGTAGTTCAACTCCTCGTTGCGGCGCTTGTTGACGAGCTGTCCGGTCCCCACGTAGGCCGACAAGAGGTCCGGTCGCCGCTTGATGAGGTAAACGCCGAGGACCGCGCCCCAGGAATGCCCGACCATCAGGATTTTCTGCCGGCCCAGCCTGGCAGTTAGAAACTGCACTACTTCGAGAGCGTCCGCGACCATGCGCTCGATGGTGAGCCGCCCACATCCAGCCTCTCCGTTCCTGGCGAACGTGCGTCCCGCGCCGCGCTGATCCCAGTGCACCACAGTGAAGTGCTCCTCCCACGGCCTCCAAGCCTCGGCGACCGGCACAGAGGTTCCTCCGGGTCCGCCATGCAGATAGAGGAGGACCGGGGTACCCGGCGCGCCACCCATCTGAATCCACTGGTCTATGCCGCCTATCGGTACATACATCGTTGAGTGCCGGGGCCTTTGCAGGGTGGCCGGTGACCCGCCCTGACCAGGACGGATCAGCCGGCCGAGCTGGCTACTTCCACTCCCATATCTGGCTGGAGGTATTTCCGGCCTCGTCCACCTCGAACTCGAAGACCCCTGCGATGGCGTTGAGGCGCGAGAATCTCTGCGAAGTGGCGTTGAATGTCAGTGCGCCGCGGTAGCTGAGCGCGCCTCCGGGTTTGAGCCTGCCCGTACCGATACCCTTCCAAGTGAGCACCTCGCCATCTACTGACGCGAATATGCCTTGGCCTTCACCGACCAGGGTGCCGTCGAGTCTGGGACTCGAGCTATAGGTGCCGATATTCGCGCCCTGGAGTCCCAAGAGCGTTCCCTTGTCTTCGAAGGAAACCTCCACGGTGAAAGGTTGTGTGTCGAGTACACGCCGTGCAGTGCGCTTGCCCTGACCGGTGTAGATTTGTTCGCTGAGCATTGTTGTGACTCCCCTGACGGGGTTGCGGGATAGACTCAGCAGCTGCGCGAGCCGGCTGCCTTGGAGACACGAGCCTTATACGCCCGATCGACGCGGCCGCGGAGAGTTTCTGCTGCGGCAGCGCAGCGTCGGGCGCAAGCTCGAGCCTGAGCAGGCTAACCTGTGGCCCGAGCGAAGTGCGTTTCCTGCCCCGTGACGGCCTGCCATCGCCCATCGCGCCAGACGAACACGTCCGTGAACCGGGAGACCGGATGCGCAAAATAGGCGAGGTACTGCGCACGTGTGATCGCATCCCCAAAGATACTCTCGCGCTTGAAACCTAGTGTTCATGTCATTTATCGGTAATATGATGTAACACACTGATATTACGTAATAAATACGAAATATCCTGCGGCGAGAGCGCTTCCGGTGTGGGGCGCGCAGCGGCAGGACTGCGGTCTTGAATCCACCCCACGTACTGACCGATTCCTGGTACGCCGCGCTCCGCCATCGTAGCCGCCAGCACCTGAATGGAGGCGGGTTCTCCCCCTATGGCGTAGTGCAAGACTAACACGTCTGCAAATCGTCAGTGTCGGACGGCACTCGCGCTCGAGGACATTGACGTCAGATTCATCCGTCGCTCACTTGCGTCTTAGACGTCGTACTCAGCTGACGCTTCTCTTTCGTTGTAATGACGATTTCTTTGTGTTGACAACCGTTGTGCGACAAGTATCCTGCGCGGCTCCCCTCAGCGAGTTGTCTGTTTGGTATTCCATCAGACCATTCAACCCGACGGTTACCCAAAGCACATGAACATCGATTTCGACGCCGAGTGTTCAGAAGCAGAATACGGTGAATCAGCGGACCGGCAGAAGCCGATGCGCCTGATGGTACACGCAGAACTCGACGATCTAGCGGGCACTCTTTTGAATGTGCGCGCCCTGCGGGCCTTCGACCGCGCACCGGCCCGGTATCCCATTCACCGGGTTGTGCGCTGCGCCGCATCCGGCAGCGCGTCAGATCTCTTCGACGATCTGGCGCTGCGCACCGGCCTGGCTGCGCAGCGCTTCGACGCTGGCGCACTGTTGCTCGATGGACCCGGCGTATTCGCCACACTCAATGGCCGCCCGAACGCCCGCTACACCTCGTGCACGTTCACATTGTGGACCGATACTCCGGACCGCGCCCTCGAGCTCGAGCAACTCCTGTTGGAGATCGTCGGCGACCGGCGCATGAAGGAGGACACTTTCACGATGGACTGGCGCTTCTCGGGAGGACATGGTTACACGACGGGAGCTTCTTTCGAGGAGCTTGCAGATCCCGCCCTGCTCGATGAAGCATATCCGGCACTTGGCGAGCCCGTCGCTCAGTTCATCGAGCGCTATCTCGCTGCGCGCGAGTCCATCCTGATCCTGCAGGGGCCGCCAGGAACCGGCAAGACCCGCCTCGTCAGAGCCATCCTTGCGGCAATTTCCCGACGCAAGGGCGCGAGCGCAAAGGTGCTGTATACCGCCGACCGGCGTGCGCTCGAGAGCGATCGGATTTTTCTGCAGTTCATTACTGGGGAGCATGACGCATTCGTCATCGAGGACGCCGATCACATCCTCACATCCCGCTCCAGCGGCAACGAGGACGTGCATCGATTCCTCGCGGTTGCGGACGGAGTCGTGCGTGCGCAGGGCCGAAAGATCCTGTTCACAACGAATCTTCCCAACGTCCATGACATTGACGATGCACTGCTGCGGCCGGGACGCTGCTTCAGAAATGTGTGGACGCGAGCGCTCAGTCGCGGGGAAGCGGTGAGTCTCATGAGGCGGCTCTGCGGCGGTGAGGTGTCTGATGCGTTGATACGCCGGGCGCTGCCGGACGGCGTCCCGTCCGTTACGCTCGCCGAGATCTACCGAAACTTGCCAGATCACGAGTCACCGGGCGGCTCCTCGCTGACCCTGTAGATGCGGAAGCCGGTGGCTTCATTTGCAACCGTTGCGACGCGGGGGTAGGGCGCCTACTATCCTTAATGCTTGGCAGGAAACGGAGTAGGGGCCCATGGCACTTCCCCGGCGCGACGCGCTGCACCACACGTATGCCGACTATCTCACCTGGTCCGATGGTGAGCGCGATGAATTGATCGATGGTGCCGCGTATGTCAGGGAGCCGCCAGCTCCCTCGCGATTCCATCAGGAGCTGGTAGGGGAGCTGTACTTCCAGATCAAGCTGGCCCTCGAAGGCAAGTCCTGCCGCGTCTATGTCGCTCCCTTCGATGTCCGCCTGCCGAAGTGCGGGGAAGCCGACGATCGTATCGATACCGTAGTGCAGCCAGACGTCCTCGCCGTCCGTGACCTCGATAAACTCGACGACCACGGGATGCGCGGCGCTCCCGACTGGATCGCGGAAATTCTCTCGCCCACGAGCGCCAGCCACGACCAGATCGTCAAACTGCCGATCTATGAGCGCGCTGGAGTCCCGGAAGTGTGGCTCGTCCATCCCGCCGATCGGACCGTCACCATCTATCGGCTCGAAGGGGGCCGCTACGGACGCCCCGTCATCGTCGAGCTGCAAGGGCGGACGGCAATCAGCGCGATCCCGGGTGTGAGCATCGACTGGGACCGGCTGCCGGCAGTTTCGTAATCTCCGCCGATTGCTCGGCGCCTCAGCCGAGTGCACGCTCAATCCATTGCGAGAGCGTGAGCTAAGCAATTGGTACGGTCTTCGAAGTCCTCGGGAGTCCCGAGGGACAGTAATTGGTAGTCTAGCCACCACGATGCTCATAAGCACTCGGATGATTGACTGCTCAGTACCCGATCACTGGGCGACGGTGCGACCCGAAGAGGTCGCCCCCTATTTCCTGGCCGCAAGTGTCCCATGGTGGATCGCAGGCGGCTGGGCGCTGGACCTCTTCCTCGGTCGCCAGACCCGCGAGCACCGGGACCTCGACGTTGCCGTCCTGCGACACGACTGCGCTCGGCTGCTCGCCGCTTTGCGTGGCTGGGAGATTTTCGAAGCCCGCAATGGGGTGCTCTCCAGGCTGCCTGCAGCTTCGGCGCCGCGGGACGAAGTAAATTCCTTGTGGTGCCGCCCGGCGGGAGCCACGTCGTGGGCCCTGGAGATCCTCTTGGATGCCGGCGGGGGCAGCCTCTGGCTGTTCCGTCGCCAGCCTGAGATCCAGCGCCCGTTGACTGAGATCATTCGCCGAACCACTCGGGGGCTTCCGCACCTCGCCCCCGAGATCCAGCTCCTGTACAAAGCGCGCACTCCGAGACCACAGGACCAGGACGACTTCGCTCGCGTCGCCCCCCAGCTGGACGCGCCCGCTAAGAAATGGTTGCGAGAATCCCTACACAGCATGCAGGCCACGCACCCCTGGCTCGACTTCCTCGAAGCGCAAAGCCGCAACTAATGAGAGTCGTACTCGCAAAGCAGAGAAAAAAGGCTCAGCCGGCCGAGAAGCGCTCGCCCGACCGCAAGTTCGATCTGAATGCCTTCAACCCACTGCGTCCGATTTTGCGTTGGATGCGATCTAAATCCGTCGGGCAGCCGTCGTGGAATGCCTTCGTCAGCTGGCAGACCTATTACTCGGCCTACCTGGGTACAGCTGCCAGTCACGCTTTGATCCACCACGGCGGACCCTACGTCGGCGGTCCCGATCACCAGATCGAGTTGCTCGATGGGATGAACGCGGGGCGGGGCCCGACCATCGTGTACGCACCCCCCGGCTGCGGCAAGAGCCGCTTCGCGCTCGAGCTCGCGCAGCGAATCGAGCAGGAGAGCGGTCGGTGGCAGGTGGTATTCGTCCGCCACGACGAAGCGGTGGTGCGGCAAGAGCTGCATGAGTTGATGCAATTGAAACGCGTCGTCTTCATCGTGGACGATGCGCACGAGTACCCGGCGCTCGTCAAGCTACTCGCAGACGCATGTGCGCAGACCTCTGCGACAGGGTCGCCGTATCTCGTATGCCTGACGCGATCAACGCGCCGCGCTCAAGTGAGTCGTGCGCTCAATAGCGCATTTCCAACCGTTTCGATCCGGGAGATCGATCTCGGCCGCCCATCCCCGCAGCTCGTGCGGACCCTGATCGACCAGCTGTTGCCGCAGTCCTCGCCGCTTCATCGTGAGACCATCGCGCGGTTCGTGCGCCAGTCCTATTTCGGGGCCGTCCTGGTATGCGGCATGCTGCGCCGTGAGGCCAAGCTTCCCCAGTCCTTTCAGCGAAACGATCTTCGCGATCGAATCTGCCATGAAGCGCTGCGAGATGCGGCAGACAGTGTGTGCCCGATGGAAACAGCGTTGCGCGCTCTCGCGGTCTATGCCGCGGTCGCGCCGGTGCCGAAGGCCAGTGCGGAAGTGCGCGACTGGGCCGCTCGGTTGACCGGACTCACGCCGCCCGCGGTGGAGACTTTGATCGACCGCGCGCTCAAGGCCGATCTCTTGCAAGAGTACGGTCAGGCCCTGTTACGACCGACACCCGATCTGCGGGGCGATTTGATTCTCGAGGAAGCGTGTCTGGACGCGCAAGGCAAGGCGACCCCTTTCAGCACCCAGCTGCTGGAAGAATTGCTCGACGCGGAACCGCTTGCCGCCGCGGCCAACTGCGCCGAAATCGGCCAGCTGTTCGCAACAGCCGAGGAAGTCGACCTGCTCAGCAAACTCGTTCTCGAGCGCGCGCGGACCACGGTGGAGAACCAGGGGGACGTGCTCGAGCTGCTGCGGGCGGCAGAGCCACTCGCTGAGCGCTGGCCCGCGATCGCGGTCGAGCTGGCCGGGGTCCTGGAGGAGCGGGGTATCCTGCGCCGCAACCCTTCCGCAGCCCGGTTGTCCCGCAAGGACGGCATCGAGATGCGCACGTGCGCGCTGCTGATGAGCGCAGGAGAGGCGGACCCGACAGGCGTTCCGGTGGCGCTCGGGCTCGGTCGCGACCTGTATGCCGCCTCGCGAGAGGATGCGCGGAGCCGGGAGCACGTTCTCGAGCAGCTCAACTCCTACTGCAGGTTCGAGATCGGCCGGAGCCTTGCGCACGCACACGCGGTCGCCAATGCCTTGCACGCCTGGAGCAGCGAGTCGGATGCCGAGACGGCGGTGCTCTCGGCTTCGTTGAGCGCGCAATTTCTGCCGCTCGAAGTGCAGCGCCGGCATCTCGAGGGAGATACCGCAAACTCGTTGCGATCGCCGCTGAGTCCGGTCCCCGAGGTCTGGGCCGTACGTGATGTGGTCATAGACACCCTTGCGCGTGGCATGGCGCATGGCAGCGCGACTGTCCAATGCTTCGCCATCGGCTCCCTCGAGCGCTACAACGATCAGGAAGGAGCGGCGGACCGGGCCTGGTCGGATCGGTGGTTGCCGCAGCTCACGCGCGAAGTCGAGCGGCTCTCCGCGGCTCTCCTCAGACTCGCGACGGAAACCGCCTCTCTACCCGTCCTGGCGGCGGCCGAGCTACAGGGCTGGCAGTGGTGGGCTCAGGAGCAGGACTTCCTGTATCGCGGCGGACTGGCATTTCTCCAGTCCATTCCGGAAACGGATGCCTATCGGCTATGGAAATTGCTGCATGGGCTGCAGCTCCCATTGCGCACGACACTTCCCGAGCCCACTCCCCAGCAACCGCAGGATCGGCGGGAGCAGGTACAAGCATTCTCCTCGGTTCGCGATGAAGACAGGGTCGAGCAGGCGCGCCAATTGTTCGACACGCTCGATGGCCGGTGCACGGACAGCGGCGCCTGGCGTGCTCTGTGGCTCCTCGTCCTGGAGCAGTCGCCGCGAATGCCGCTTCACCGCCGTGCCGATGTCGTCGTCGGGGAGTTTGCGCGGCGACACCCCGAGGCCGCGTGGTCGTTCGTCAACGCGGCGGACGCGGAGGGATCCCTCTTTGCGTTGCTCCCGTTCCTCTTGGCCGAGCTGGGCAAGCAGGATCGCGAGCGGCGCTCGCGAGAGGCTCTCAACGTTCCTCGCGGCACCCGCCTGGAGGAGGCTTGGTTGCGCGCGCTTTCGTTTACATCGGACTTCAACGAGCCGGAGCGCGCGCTGCTGGCCCGCGGGCTCGAGTCGCCGGACCCGGATACCGTCTACCGGACGGCCGACGCGCTGCTGACACCGGCCGGCGACGACCGGTCCACCGCATTTCGACGCATCTTTGACGTGATCGCGCGTCGGCCGACCGACAGCCCGCTCTGGGAGCTGGCGATCCAACACTTCGTGAACTGGGCCGAACCGGTTCTGCCGCCGCTGACGAGCGCGCCCACGGCGGAAATGGCGGTCGCCGCCGAAGAGTTGCTAGCCTTGTTGCGATCGCACGCATCGCACTTGCGTTGGGGGTTCCAGCGGCACACCCGCCAGCTGGTCAAGGCGTTGGCCATCATCGCCGTGCTTTCTCCTCGAAGGATGCAGGAGTGGATGCGGCGGGACTGGAGCCAACCTACGGCCGCGGGAGCCAAATGGAACGACGAGTCGCCCCTGACCGTGGCCCGCCTGCGGGAAATCATGCGGTTGATCGCGGACTCTCCGGCCGCGGCGCAGTGGGCCGAGACCTTTCTTGCCTGGATGAGCCACGAACCGCGGCTCGGATCCGTCGGTGCGCTCGGGCTCGCCGAGCTCTGCTCACTCGATGACACCCGGGTCAGCGCGCTGGCTCGAGCCATCGGCGCGCACCCCACGGACGCTGCACTGCAAGCGTTCACCGAATTTCTCGTTCATCGAAAGAATGATCGGGCTTTCCCGGATCAGGCGATCACCCTGTTGGAAGTCTGGACGGCCTTTCCGGAATCGTACGCGTACGTCGAGAACGCCGTCGTTCACGCCTTTGTGGATGGCACGAGCAGCCGGCTTCCGGGCAGACTTTCACTGGCCCAGGAACGTGCCTTGAAAGCCATCGATAGCCGCCGTGGCCAAAACACGACATCCGCCATGCTCCTCGCGAGTCTCGAACGCGCGGAGCGTGAGATTCACGAAGCGACGGCGGAGGAGGGCGCCCAAGACGAGAGTGACGCGAAGGAGCAGCCCGCACAGGAATAGCGGAAGAGGCCGGCGAACCTGGCCATGGAGCCGGCCGCCGCTGTCCGCCGATGGCAGGGCCTCCTGCGTCTCCGCGACCTCAGGGTTTCTTCCCGGTGGCTGGGACTAATGGCACCACGACTTGGGGAGGTATCACCAGGCCGCTCACGGCTTTGGAGTCTTTGGAGGTCCTATTCAGAGGCTTCTTTTGGATTGTGAACGTCCCGTCAGGGTTACGGATGATCATGGGGTTGCCGGCGGATCTGTTGGAGGCGCCAGCGGCCGCAGCAGAGGTGATGGTAGGCGTCATCAGCGCAACTGATAAAGAGACGCCTGTAATGGCTTTTTGTGCCCAGTTCATTTTGTGCAGTCCTCGTTTCCTCGGCACGTCGCGTACGAGTTCGGGATTGTGCCAATAAAGCGGCCGCAAGGGGGGGCCTCGAGCAGATCCCGGCATCAAGCTCAAGACTACCACGGGCAATCTCGGGAGGCCGATGCCCATGATCGGCGGGGCGCTACCGTAGCTGCTCCTAGTGTAGGTTCCGACAACCTCTTCACTGTCGCCAACAATTCCCAGCCGCAGCAAGCGAACCAATAGCGCGCGGCCCGCGGAGCCACCGCAAGAAGATGGAGGGGGCTCTCATGTCGATGCGAAAGGGCGTTGCATTAACGGTCATGCTGGGGTTCCTGGGCGCGACACGCGTCTGGGCGCAGGACGCGGCGTTGGTGAGCGCAGCGCAGCGCGGCGAGGTGGCTGCTGAGGGCAAGCTCGCCGACTACTACTACGGCCTCAAGGATTACGCGCACGCCTTCCTCTGGACACAGAAAGCCGCCGACGGCAACAATTCCCAGGCCGAAAACAATATTGGATATATGTACCAGTCTGGTAAGGGCGTGCCGGTGGATTGCGTGCAAGCGCTGGCCTGGTATCAGAAGGCGGCGTTGGCAGGGAATTCGACGGCGGAGTACAACCTCGCGACGATGTATCAGGATGGCAAGGGCGTTGCGAAGGATCCGGCCAAGGCCATCGACTGGTATGAGAAGTCCTTTTCCGCGGGGGACGCCGACGCAGGGTACAACCTCGCCACGATCTATGACGACGGCAGGGGCGTGCAAAAAGACTACGCCAGGGCGGTCGACTGGTATGAGAAGGCGGGAACCGCGGGACAACACGACGCGCAATACACGCTCGGCTTGATGTATGAGACCGGCGGCTGGGGCTTTGCCAAGGATTATCCGAAGGCAGTGGCTTGGTACCAGAAAGCGGCCGAAGCGGGAATCGCCGGAGCGGAAACCAATCTTGGTTTTATGTACGAAATGGGCATGGGCACCGACGTGGACCTGGCCAAAGCGCTCGCGTGGTTCGAAAAAGGAGCGGCCCAGAACGTGTCTGACGCCCAACTGAGTCTGGGAACCATGTATCGGAACGGCAAGGGCGTGACGCAAGACTATGCTGCTGCTGCGGACTGGTACCAGAAGGCCGCCGCCGGGGGAAACGAAGCTGCCGAGGAGGATCTTGCGCAGATGTACGCGGCGGGCGAGGGCGTGACGCAGGATTACGCCAAGGCTCTTGACCTCTCGCAAAAAGCGGCCGAAAAGGGCAACGTGACCAGCCTGGTTAGTCTGGGAAACATGTACATGGAGGGTCTGGGAGTGCCGAAGAACGACTCCCTGGCCGCGCAGTGGTATGCGAAAGCGGTGGAGAAAAACAATGCGGCGGCTGCGCGGAGTCTTGGATTTCTCTATGAGAAGGGCCAAGGGGTAACGCAGGACTATGCCAAGGCCATGGAGCTTTACCTCGATCAGCCGGCGATCGTTGAACAGGGGCCGAACTGTCTGAGCGTCCGGTTGGCGTGCAGAAATGGATCTTGCGTGCGGCGCGGAAACGCCAGCGACAGCGGCTGGGCGTTCTATATGAACAACAGGGAACAGGTCGACATCGTTCTCGACGCTCTGCGCACCATCGCTCCTTACTATCCGGACGGTAAAGGCGACATTAACTGACTATCCTGCCGGGCAAACAGCAACCTCATGCAAGCATAGATAGCAGGAGAGACGCAATGCGTGTTCGAGTACTGCTTCTCGTACTTGGCGCTGTGGCGCCGTTTATTTCATTTCGAGCGAATGCCTCGGTTGTAAGCATCTGCAACCAGGGCGATGCGTCTTTGAACGTAGCGACAGCGGTGTACAGCAAATCGATATGGTTGGGCGACAGTTACGACGTCACCGGCTGGTATGCGATCGAACCGGACAAATGTGCGGTTGTCTACAGCGCCGAGGATCCGCAAGACGTTTACTTCGGCTTCAGCTTTCTGGGCTCGGATCAGAATCTCAGGAAGTACGTCAGCACGCCCAGCGGCGGGCAGGACAACTTATTCAAGGCCATATCCGAAAACTTTTGCGTCGCCATAGGACAAGTATTCGACTACAAGACGAAGACGAAGGGGGTTGCTGGGGGCTGCCAGGCGGGCTTCCAGCCGCTGGAGTTTTCCCTGTACGCGGGACTGGACTCGGACAACTATGGGCGCGTTGAGTACACGCTCTTTCCACGCAGAGACGACCGCGAAAGCGACGTGGTGGGTACTCGTGCGGGCACAACGGCCCGCCTGATTTTTGGCGACCCGGTACAGTTTGACGGCAGCCGGTGGACTTACGCGAACGGGGCCGCCCTGCCTCACAATCTGGTCAGCGAAAAGACAGGACTGCCTCCGTTGCTTCCAAAGGCGCAATATTCTCCCAGCAACGAGCCGGTGGCAAAGTACTTCGAGCAAATCAAGGATGTTATGAATTCCTTTCAGCTATGCAGAGATACCGGCGCGGGAATGAATCGAGTGTCTTCGCGGTTCGACATGGACGATCATGGGATCGTTAGTTTTACGTCCTCCGACAGCATGGGGGCAAACCCGTCGTATGGCGTGGCGATTGCCAACCTCGACCTCAATAATCCACACATTGACGATCACGATCCGGGATGCTTACTGGTCGGCTTTGACTGCAAGAACGGAATGCAATGCGTTCGCCAAGGGAACGATGCTATGGTGTGGCTTTCATTTTGGGTGAACACAAGGGAGCAAGCCAACGCAATCATTGAGGCGTTGAAGGAAATCGCGGTGTTCTATCCCGACGGTCAGGGCGAAATTGACAACAAATGAACGGTCTGTAATTTATCTCTGATGCGGAAAATGCTGTCACTTCAGCGGAACGGCGATCCGCCGCGGGCATGACGAGGAGACCCTGTAGGTGGCTGATGAGCCGGTCGGCGCGGTCGGGGTTTCCCCTGCCATGAATCGATCTAGAGCCGCCAGTGGCAACCCTGCCGCGCCTATGTCGCTCCGTTGCATGCCCGCCTGGGCGCAAGATTAAGACAGCCAGCACGCGAGAATTGAGCACTGCGTCGCTGCCTTGCGACGGCATTGGGGTTTAAATTTCGCACATAGCTGGAGCTCGTGTGAATCCGCCACCGGCGGTGTTCGCCGTTGACCCTGTGTCAGCGAGAGAAACCGCCGGGATGCATGGTGACGGAAGTCGTAATGCGATCAATCGTTCCGCAGGACATTGCCGGACCCACGGAAGTGGCCGATGGGTCACAGGGCCCGGACAGTTCAGGTCACAGTCGCCTGAGTGCCACCGGGATCTTCCGCCGCGTCGACAGCCGGTTCCACTACGAGGCCCTCGACGCGATTCCAGGACACGTCCTGATTCTGGATGCGCACCGCTCCGGCTGCCCGGTCGTCTTCGCGAATCGCGCAACTTTGCGGGACTACGGCTACGAGTGGTCCGACATGTTCGGACGTCCGTTCTCCACCTTCATTGATCCTGTCAACGCGGCGGGCGCCATGGAGCGCTTGAATCAGGTGATCCGCGGCGGTGGCAGCGGTGATTTGCGCACCGAGCTTTCCGTGCTGCGCAGTGACGGCTCGCGATTCATCGCCGGCATGACCTTTGCCCCGCTACCCGATCCACAGGGTGAAGTCGCGTATCTGGTGTGCTCCGGGCGAGACATCTCGCCCCTGATTGAAGCGCAACGCAAGCGGCAGGAGCTGCAGGAACAGCTCTATGCCGAGATGCGCGAGCGCGAGCGCATTGCGATTGAGCTGCGCCTTGCGCAAAAGCTCGAGTCCGTGGGGCGGCTCGCCGCGGGCATCGCTCATGAGATCAATACGCCGACGCAGTTCGTCGGCGACGGTGTCTATTTCCTCAGATCTGCCGTGGCGGACCTGCAGCAGCTGGCCATCGTGTACCGCGGCGCCGTAGATTCGCTGGCCGCCGGCGCGGCCGCCGGACCGATCCTCGCCCGTCTCAAGGAAACCGAGGCGGCCTTCAACACGACATTCCTGGATGAGGAAATCCCCGCCGCATTCGAGCGCACTCGCGAAGGTATCGAGCGTGTCGCCGCCATCGTGCGCGCCATGAAGGAATTCGCGCATCCCGATGCGCAGGAGCAGAGCCCCGCCGACATCAACCGCGCCATCGAGACGACGTTGCTCGTGGCCCGAAACGAATACAAGTACAGCGCGAACGTGCAGACCGAGCTCGCGGAGCTGCCCCCCGTGATGTGCAATGTGGGCGAGCTCAACCAGGTCTTTCTCAATCTCATCGTCAATGCGGCGCACGCCATCGAGTCCGCCGGGCGCGATTCGGACACCGGCATCATCCGCATCAGCACGCAGCCGGACGACAAATGGGTGCGGATTGTGTTCGAGGACAACGGCTGTGGCATTGCCCAGGAGAATCTCGAGCGGATTTTCGATCCATTCTTCACGACCAAGGAGGTCGGCAAGGGGACGGGGCAGGGCCTCGCGATCGCGCGATCGATCATCGTTGAGAAGCATGGCGGCAGCATCGATGTCGAAAGCACCGTCGGGGTTGGGACTCGCATGACGCTGCGATTGCCCCTCCACGAGAGTTTTGCAGGACGCAACAGGCCTTGAAGCGGATACTCTTCGTCGACGACGATCCGGCGCTCCTCGAGGGCCTCAGGCGCCGTTTCTATCGCGCCGCGTCGAAGTGGGAGATGACGTTCGTCTGCAATGCAGCGCTTGCGATCGAGCAGTTGGAAGCTTTTCACTATGATGTCATCGTTACGGACATGCGCATGGCCCGGATGGACGGCGCAGAGCTGCTGGAGATCGCGAGCACGCGATCGCCCGAGACCATCCGTATCGTGCTTTCGGGCTACGCCGAAGAGCGGCAGGTGATGCGGCTCGTGCCGCTTGCGCATCGATACGTTTCCAAGCCCTGCGAGCCGGAGCGGCTCGAAGAGGTGATCGAGCGCTGCCTTCGGCTGCAGGAGCTGCTGCGCGAGCCGCGCATCCGGGCCATCGTGGGGCGCCTCCGCCAGCTGCCGACTCTGCCGCGGGTGTATGCCCGGCTGCGCGAGCTCATCTTGCGCGAGGACGCAACCGCCTCGGAGGTCGCCGAAGTCATCACGAGCGACAGCGCGGTTACGGCGAAGGTTCTCCACGTCGTCAACTCGGCATTCTTCCGGCTCGCACGGCCCATCACCCGCATCGAGCAGGCCGTGGTCCACCTGGGCTTCAGCGCGATTCGCAACCTGACGCTATCGGCAGAGGTCTTCTGCGCTTGGCCCCGCGGCGGCGCCGCCCCCGCAGGATTCGAGCCGGAGCGGCTCCAGGAGCATGCCCGCAGCGTTGCGGCCGGGGCTTACGCCCTCGCCACCGGCCGGCCGTGGGCGGACGAAGCGCTGCTCGCGGGGCTGTTGCACGACATCGGCTACTTGATATTGCTGCAGCAGTGTCCCCAGGAGATCGCAGAGAGCATCGCAGTCGCGAAGGCGCGCTCATTACCCCTTGAAGAGGCCGAGCGGGCCGTGATGGACGCGACGCACGCGGAGGTCGGGGCGTATCTGCTCGGGCTCTGGGGCCTTCCTTACCCAATGATCGAGGCCGTCGCCCTCCACCACAATCCTTCGCACGCCCCACAGAGCGAGTTCGATCTGCTCGCCGCCGTCGCCGTGTCGGAGGCGATAACGACCACCGCGGAAGGGAGGCATCCTCCGAGCGCACAAAGCGCTGCGACGTCGGCTGTCGATGCGGCTTACCTTGCAGCTGTCCACGCACCTTTCGACTGGGCGGAGGCAGTGCGGCGCGTTCGCTCTCACGAGGACCAACCCGATGCCTGATCAGGACTTGCCGCGAATCTTGTGCGTGGACGATGAGCCGCGGGTCGTTCAGGCCCTTGCGGTTCACCTACGTCGCGGCTACGAGGTGCTCACGGCACTTGGCGGCGAAGAAGCGCTCGAGCGGTTGCGGACCACGGGACCCGTCGCGGTGATCGTGTCCGATATGCGCATGCCCGGCATGGACGGGGCGACGCTCCTCGCCAAAGTTCGCAATCTCCACCCCGACACCATTCGTGTCCTCCTGACCGGCGAGCCGGGACGCGACGCCGTCGTGTCTGCCGTCAACAAAGGTCAGATCTTTCGGTTTCTGACCAAGCCGTGTCCCGCGGAAGACATCCATGCCTGCATCGAGGCTGCCGTGGGTCAGCACCGTCTGATCACTGCAGAGCGCGTCTTGCTGCAGCAGACGCTCATGGGCTCGATCCGCGCGCTCATCGATGTACTCGCCCTGACCAACCCTGCCGCCTTCGGCCGCGCCAGCCGGCTGCGGCAGCAGTCAACGGCGTTTGCCGAATATCTCGGCCACACGAAGGACTGCTGGCCGCTCGAAGCGGCGGCAATGCTGTCGCAAATCGGTTATGTGGCGCTGCCCGCCGAGACGGTGGAGAGAATCTACTACGGCGAGAATCTTACGCCGGAGGAACGTGTCCTGGCCCAGGGCGTACCGGAGACCGCCACACGACTTCTCGGCCGCATTCCGCGCCTCGAGCCGGTGCTGCAACTGCTCGAAGCGCTCTCCTATTCGAACGAGCAGCTCGCAGGACTGCCGGAGGGGAGCACGGGCAGTGCAGCCCGCATTCTGTCGCTGGTGATCGACTACGACGCGCTCGTTTCACAAGGGAACTCGCCCGATACCGCGGTGCAGCTGCTGCTGCAGCGCGGTGAACGGTATGGCGTGAAGCTGGTGAAGGACTTCGCCACTCATCTCGGCACGAGCAGCGGGGATACTCAGGTCATTGAGATTCCGCTACGGCTGGTGAGGCCGGGCATGACTATCCTGCAGGATGTGCGCACGGAGCTCGGAACGCTGCTGATCGCGCGTGGATACGAGGTGACGGAACGTTTCGCCGAACGCATTCGCAACTTCGGGCCGGGGCTGCTCGCCGAGAAGGTCGCCGTCCGCGTACCCGTCGGGCGCGCGGCAGCAGGCGGCGACTGATTCGAACTACCCCGGAACACGCGCCCTGAACGCGCCTACCGCCTTCGCCGCCTTCGCGCAAATCATGGACAAGGGGAATGGTCGTGCGAGTGAGGAACACACCGGGACCGCCGCCGAGTCGCGGGCCTCGATGTTTGCGCACCATCCGTACCCGGCCGCGCTGATCGCCCCCGACGGCACCGTCCGCGAGACAAACTTCGGCATGGACCGGTTGCTCGATTTGGAGCAGGGTCGGGCGATCGGACTGCGGATGCTGGACCTGGTCGCGTCTGAGGACTCGGAGCGCTTGCACCTTGCGCTCGCCCGCGCAACCCGGCTCGAGCGCGTACAGGATTTCGCGTTGCTGCTCGCGTTGCCCGGGCGACCCGAAATCGGCACGATAGCCACGCTTGCACCCGCGGAGCCGGTGGGGATCGGTGTATTTCTGATACTGCGCACCATCGGTGAAAGAATCAGCTTTGCGCAGGATCAGCTCGCACTCGCGGAGCGGACCCTGCAGCTGCAGGCTGCGGCGCTCGACTCTCTGCCCGCCCACGTGGCCCTGCTCGATTCGGTCGGGCGGATCACCGCCGTGAACGAGGCTTGGCGGCGATTTGGCCGCGAGAACGGTCTCGACGATCCTGCCTTCTGCATTGGCGAGGATTACCTCGCCGTGTGTAGATCCGCCGCGGCCGACTCCCCCGAGGCGGCGGCGGCGCTCGCGGGACTCGAAGAGGTGCTCAGCGGCTCGCGGGCAGCGTTCGAGGTGGAATATCCCTGCCATGGACCGGTGCGCCGCTGGTTTCGACTGCATGCCAATTACTTCCGCTCGCACTTGGCGGTCGGAGCGGTAGTCATGCACGTAAACGTCACCGAGCGGCATCTGGCGGACGAGAAGGCGCACTTCGCCGTGCGCGCCTTGCGGCGACTGAGCAAAGCTGCCGAGTCGGCCGAGAGCGCGTACCAGCACCGGCTCGACCATGCCGCTCGGCACGACGGCCTCACGGGTCTCGTCAACCGCTCGGCCTTCGAGAGCTTCACGCGTCAGGCGCTCGACAGTGCGGTGGATCGTCCAGGCGTGTGCGCATTGATGTTGGTCGACATTGACAGTTTCCGGATCCTCAATGACTCTCTCGGATACACGCGTGCGGACGCCTTCCTGCAGGAGGCGGCATCACGGCTTCGGATGGCAGTGCCACCCGGCGATCTGACAGCGAGGTTAGGGGCTGACGAGTTTGCGGTCATGTTGGTGGGATTGCCGGATGCGCCGATGGCACAGGCCTACGCCGCCAGAATCTGCGAGCAGATGAGAGCCGCCGTCACCACGGAGCACGGCGTGCTGTCGATGACCGCGAGCATCGGCTTCAGCTGCTATCCTGGTGACGGTGAGGGGTACGAGGAACTGCTGCGCGCTGCCACCGTCGCGCTGCGCGAAGCCAAGAAGAACGGCCCAAACTCCATCCGAGGCTACGAGCCTCGCCTGGGTCCCAACGGCGCCCCGGAGCTGAGCCTACGGAGCGAAATCGCCGCGGCAATCCGGACCGGCCAATTTGCTGTCTTCTATCAGCCCATTATCGATCTCGCCGGCGGCCGAGCCCGGAGCGTGGAGGCGCTGGTGCGCTGGCGCCATCCGGAACGTGGGCTGTTGATGCCAGCCGAGTTCATCTCAGTCGCGGAGGAATCCGGCGCGATAGTCGAGCTCGGGGACTGGGTGCTGCATCGCGCTTGCGAGGACGCCATGCGCCTGCGGGCGGCGATCGGGTGCCCGATCCGAGTTGCGGTAAACCTTTCCGCGCGCCAGTTCGATCGCGCCGGCCTCGTCATGAAGGTCTCGCGGGCGTTGCAGATTTCCGGCCTGGAGCCGGCGAATCTTCGGCTCGAGATCACCGAGACCACGGTCATGGCAGATCCGGACGCATCGTGCGCGATACTGAGCGAGCTGGCGGCGATGGGTGTCGGCCTCGCGCTGGACGACTTCGGCACTGGATACTCCTCGCTCGGCTACCTGCAGATATTCCCGCTCACGTGCCTAAAAATCGATCGAAGCTTCGTCGCCGGACTACCCAAGAGTGAGCGGGCCACGGCGATCGCCCGAGCTGTGCTCCTGCTTGGCAAGGCTCTGCGCATGAGCATCGTGGCCGAAGGCGTTGAGAATGACGACCAGCTCACATTCCTGCGCACGAACGGGTGCGACGAGGTGCAGGGATACCTCTTCGCCGCCCCGGTGGCGTACGAAGAGGCGTCGAGATGGCTCGCCGCCTACAACTCTTCGGCAGCTCCGATCCGGTGACGCCATGCTAGCCACGGACGATCTCAGGCGGGGCTAAAGACCTGCCTCTCACTGCACGACCGCTGTTCGGGTCATAGCCAAGGCGGTTGAGCAGCAATCCCGCATTGCTCCAAGGCTGGCTCTGAGCCATCCGCCCTCGCGGCTACGGCGCGCCGCACTGTCACGCAGACGTCATCTCTGCGCGATAGGGTTCCCCTCATCACGAAGCGCAATACCTCGGCCGATAGCATTGCCGTTCGCAATGGGATCGCCGCGGGCATGACGAGGAGATCCTGTATGCTGATGAAATTGACCGGGCCGCAACGCGCGGCCGCATGGGCGCTGGGCTGCCTGCTCGCGGTACTCACCGCCCACCCAGCTTGCGCAGCCGAGGCGCTGCGCGTCGGCATGGTGCCGGACGCGGGCGCCACTCAGGTGTCGATCGAGCAGAAGGCTCCCCTGCAGCGATACCTCGAGCAGCAGATGGGCATGCCGGTGCAGCTCATCATCCCGACCAGCTACAACGCCACCGTCGAGGGTCTGGGTAACGACTCTCTGGATGTCGCCTATCTCGGCGGACTGACCTATGTGAAGGCGCACGAGCTCTACGGCGCCGTGCCCCTGGTGCAGCGGCAGGTCGATACGCGATTCCACGCCTTGTTCATTGCCCGCCAGAGCGCCGGCATCAGGACTCTGGAGGATCTGAAGGGGAAGACCTTCTGCTTCGGCGACATCAATTCCACCAGTGGACACTTGTTTCCGTACCTCGCGATGAAGCGGGCGGGGGTATTCGGCGAGCTGAAGTCGTTCCGCTACACCGGTAGTCACGTCGCCACGGCCCAGGCAGTGGCAGCAGGCGTTTGTGACGCCGGCTCGCTCGATGAAACGGTGTATCACTCTCTGATCGACACAGGAAAGATTCCCGCGAGCCAGATGCAGGTTTTCTACACGACCCCTGCGTTTGCCGACTACGTCTGGGCTGCACGCCGCAACCTGCCGCCGGCTGTTCGTGAGAAGCTGACGGCGGCCTTTCTGAGGCTCGAGCCGGGGCATGATGGCGCGATACTGGACGTTCTGCGCGGCGAGCACTTCGTGAGAGCAAACACCGACGAGTACCGACAGGTCCGGCAGGTCGCCCAGCAACTCGGATTGATGTAGATCGCTACGCGCCATGTCCGCTCGCGCCGAGCCGCTGTTGCGGCTCACCGATCTGGCCGTCGCACCCCCGGACGCACGCGACCCAGTAGTTCGGGGCATCGACCTCGCAGTCGAGTCTGGCGAGTGCGTGGCACTCGTCGGAGCGAGCGGGGCCGGCAAGACCACACTGCTGAAGACCATCGGCAGGCAGATCGAGCCTCGCGCAGGGACGATCATGCTTGCCGGCTCCGATATCACGACGCTGAAGGGTAGGGCTCTGCGCGTGATGCGTCACCAGATTGGCTACGTCGCGCAGAAGCTCGATCTGGTGGAACCCCTGCGGGTTCATCAGAACGTTACGGCCGGCGCGCTCGGTCGGTGGAGCACGGCAAGGGCACTGCGTTACCTGGTCTTGCCCATGGAAGCGGAGCTGACCGCAGCTCGCGGCGCGCTGACAGCCGTGGGGCTCGAGCAAAAGCTGATGAAGCCCACCGCCGCACTGTCGGGCGGCGAGCAGCAGCGCGTGGCGATCGCACGAGCCCTGATCCAGTCACCGCGCCTGTTGCTGGCTGATGAGCCGGTGGCGTCGCTCGATCCGTGGAATGCGCGGCAGATCCTCGAGCTGCTGACGCGCCTGGCGGTGGAGCGCGGCATGGCATTGCTGTGCTCACTTCATCAGCCGGAACTCGCCCAGCGTTACTTCGACCGCGTCGTGGAGGTTTCCGGCGGCGCGATCGTCTGCGGCGAGGGCGCGCGCGGTCAGGCGCAGCTCCGTGCGGTGAGCACCGGCGTCCGTCAGGAAACCACTTGAAACACGCTCACGGGGCAGCTTTCGGCAATGTCTCCTGACCTCTTTTTTCCGCCGGTCCTCACGCCGTCATATCTGCTCGCACTCGTGCCGGTACTGCTGCAGACGCTGGCGGTGACGGCGGGGTCCATGTTCGTCGCCTTTTCGATCAGCCTGCCACTGGGGATCGCCGCGGGCCTGGAGCTCCCTGGCACCCGGGCGCTGCTCGGGGGGCTCGCGGCACTGCGCGCGATTCCAGACCTGACGATGGCCATCCTGTGCGTGATCCTATTCGGCGTGGGACCGGGAGCTGGTCTGCTCGCGCTGGCGATCTACTACACGGCAGTGGTCGCGAAGATCTTCGCGGACGTTCTGCGAACCGCCCCGCGCGGGCCGCAGGAGTCGCTTCGCGCCATTGGGGCTTCCCGACTGCAGATCGCGCTCTACGCGCTGTTGCCGCTGAAGCGAGCCGACCTTCTGACTTACGGGTCGTATGAGCTCGAGAGCGCGCTACGCGCGTCCATCATCGTCGGGGCCGTCGGCGGCGGGGGTCTTGGCAGCGAGCTGGTCGGTTCGCTCGCCGCGCTCGATTTCCGCCGTGTCACGACACTGATCGTCCTGCTGGTGCTTACCGTCGCGATCCTCGATCGCGGTACCGCCTGGCTCAGGCGTCATCCGCGCTGGCTCGTCGCGCTGGCACCGGTCGGCTTATATGCATTTATCCTGTATTGCCCGCACCTGGTCGCGATCAGGCATTCCGTGCACGTGTTTGGCACCATGCTGCCCCCCGAGCTCACCCCGGCGGAGTGGTCCGACCTCGGCCGGCAGCTCTGGGAAACTCTTTGGATGGCGGTGGTCGGAACCGCGGGCGCGGTGCTCGTAGCCGCCATGGCCGGCGCTCTGACCGCGCGCAATCTGACCCCGGCGTGGATCGGCTGGCCCATGAGGCGTCTGATGGAGGTGCTGCGATCCGTGCCGGAGGTGGTCTGGGGGCTGCTCCTCATCACGTTCATCGGCGTGGGTCCGGTCGCCGGGGCGGTCGCTCTCGGTGTGCATTCCGCCGGCTGCCTGGCGAAGCTCTTCGCGGAGTCCCTCGAGAATGCGCCGCCCGAACCTCAGTTGGCCATAGCGGCCACCGGAGCCTCGACGCTCGCCGTTGCGGCCTATGCGACCACCCCGCTCGCACTGGGCCCGATTGCCGTTCATTCACTCTTTCGTCTCGAATGGAACCTGCGGATGGCGACGGTGCTGGGCCTGATCGGCGCCGGCGGCATTGGCCAGGCCTTGTATGACGCTCAGCAGCTCTTCTTCTACCGACAAATGACGGCCTACATTTTCGTTACATGGGTGCTCGTGGCGGTCTTCGATCGTGTCAGCGAGGCCACCCGGCGCCACTTCAAGCTCACCGTGGTGCCGCTGTGACCCGGCCGCGGATCGTTGTTGGTCATCGGATATTCGACGAGACGCTCGAGCAGCTGACCGCCTGCGGCGATGTCATTGCGCCTGTCGGACGGGACACTCTGCCCCCGGCGCGGCTGCTCCGGGAGTTGGCGCGTGCGGATGCCTGGATGGCCTTCATGCCTGATTCCGCGGACGAGCGACTGCTCCGACAATGCCCCCATCTGCGAATCATCGCGGGCGCTCTGAAGGGATGCGACAACTTCGATGTGGAAGCGTGCACACGCCGCGGCATCTGGCTCAGCGTAGTGCCGGACCTGCTGACCACACCAACCGCCGAGCTGACCATCGCGCTGATGATCGGGCTCGGCCGGCACCTTCTCGAAGGCGACCGCCGGGTGCGGTCGGGCCGGTATCGTGGCTGGCGCCCCAGCTTGTACGGGCGAGGACTCGCGGGCAGTAGAGTGGGCCTGATCGGCATGGGCGTGATCGGTCAGGCGGTGGCAGCGCGGCTGAGGGCTTTCGATGTCGAGCAGCGCTATTGCGACCCGCGGCCGCTGGCGGAGCCACTGGCGCGCGAGCTCGGGCTCAGCCCGGCTCGCGACCCCGCCGCACTCCTCAGTTGGAGCGACTACCTGGTGCTCGCGGCGCCGCTCACGCCGGCAACGACGCACATCGTCGATGCGAAAGCCCTGCGGGCGATCCGGCCGGGTTGCCTGCTCATAAATCCGTCGCGCGGCTCGCTGGTCAATGAGTCCGCTGTGTTGGCCGCGCTCGAAGACGGCCGGCTCGGCGGCTACGCCGCGGACGTGTTCGAGCTGGAGGATTGGGCGCGCTCGGATCGGCCGCGCACCGTCTTGGCTGAGTTGCGGCGCCATCCACGGACGCTCTTCACTCCGCATCTGGGCTCAGCCGTGATCGAGGTGCGCCGCGCGATCGAGCGTCGGGCGGCTGAGAACGTTGCGGACGCACTTTGCGGGCGGACTCCGCGCGATGCTGTCAACTCGGTCCGCACGAAAGCAGCCGTCGGATGAGGACGCCAGCGCGGCGGCGCGCACACGTCAGCCTGGACTGTCTGGAAAGCTTTGTCGCCGTGGCGGAGCTCGGTGCCGTCACCACCGCGGCACGGCAGCTCGGCTGCTCCCAACCCACCGTGTCGCAGCATCTAACGCGGCTCGAGGCGCAGCTGCGCCAGCCTCTGCTGACGCGCGGGCCAAGCAGGCTGACGCTCACCATGGAAGGACAACGGCTGCTGCCGCTCGCCCGCAGCCTCCTGTCGCTCGACCGGCAGCTCCTCGCGCCCGAGGAGCGGGAACCGCTGCGGCTCGGTGTGTGCAGCAACATCGGGATCTACCTGCTGCCGGAACTGCTGACGGACTTGCGTAGGCAGGGTCGGACACTGCCTCAGGTCGCGATTGCCGATAACCCAGAGATCGCGCGGCGTCTCCTAGCCGGGGAAATCGATGTTGCCCTCATGGAATGGTGGACGGACCGGCCCGGCCTCACCACTCGAGTGTGGCGGGAAGAGCCGGTCGTCGCGATCGTACCGCCGCATCATCCCCTCGCGCGGCACCAGACGATCAGCCTCGCCGCGCTGCGCGGGGAGGACCTGCTCGGGGGAGAGGCTGGCACCGGCACAGGTCGGCTGCTGCGCACTGCGCTCAGCGCAGACCAATCGTTACAGGTCACGATGACTCTCGGCAGCACTGAGGCGGTGAAACGGGCAGTCGCCGCAGGGCTCGGCATCTCCCTGGTCCTGCAGCTTTCGGTGGCGGAGCATCTGACAGGCCGCGCGACCGGACTCGCAGTCAGGCCTCTCGCCCCGGCGCTGCGCAAGCCGCTGCACGTCATCTGGCGCGCCGAGCTGCCGGATGCCGCGCCGCTGGCGGACTGGCTCGCCAGCGTCGGACAGGTGCAGTAGGGTGGCGCGCAGTGACCGACCGTGCGCCAATGGGCGCCAAGCAGCGCGGCACAAACGATCGCGAGCAATGCTTTCGAATACCAGGCACACATGCAATGCTGGGCGGATCAAGGACTTTGCTGACCTCAGGGTAATTCTCTGATCTTTTCGTAAACCACTGAATAGATTCATTCTATAATTTATGTCTGCTTGCCCGTAGCGATTCCGGTAACCGGGTCAAAACCGCACGCCGATCACGCCCGACAGGCGGAACCTGGCTCCTCGCCGAAGGTCAGACTTGGTAGGTGGTGAGTATGGAAAGAGTCGCGTTCATAAAGCGCTTGGAGAGTATTGCCCTGGTCACTGTGGCATCACTGCTGATGCTTGGCAGTGGAAGTAGGGCATTTGCGCAGCATAGTGGTGGCTTCCACGGTGGTGGCTTCCATGGTGGTGGCTTCCATGGTGGTGGCTTCCATGGTGGTGGCTTCCACGGTGGTGGCTTCCATGGTGGTGGCTTCAACGGTGGTGGTTTCCACGGCGGCGGCTTTCATGGTGGCGGATTCCGCGGTGGCCATGGCTTTTATGGCTACCGGGGATCCTACGGTTCGGGTTGGGGTCTAGGGCTGGGGCTGTATTTACCGGTGCTGCCCTGGTACTACACGACCTTCTGGTGGGGTGGTGTACCGTACTACTACGTCGAGAACGACTACTACCTATGGGATCCGGACGCAGACGAGTACGAGCAGGTGCAGCCGCCACCACAGGTAGCTGAGCAGGCGCAGAACGGCCAGCAGGAGCAGAACGGCCAGGTGTCTGAAGCACCACCGCAGTTGTACGCCTACCCGAAGAAAGGCCAGACGGCACAGCAGCAGGCAACCGACAAGCGCGAGTGCAGCAGCTGGGCCAGCGCCCAGACGGGCCTCAATCCGGCGGCCGATGCGGCGGCAACTGCGCAGATCGCGCCCGGCAATGCAAATGAGAGCAACGCAAAGCCTGGTCAGGGAGGCGCTGCCGCGAACGCCAACACGCCCGCCACCGCGCAGCAGTGGCAAAACTATCAGCGTGCGGAAGGCGCTTGCTTGGAGGCACGCGGCTACACGGTCGAGTGAAGCTCGTGGGCGCACGCAGAGAAAAGGCTGGCAGATCATGCGGGGCACCGGGCTTGTCTGCTCACAATATTCCACGGAAGGAGTTCCTCGAAGTCCTCAAGGCTCCTGGCATGGGGAAGCGTCTCGAAGAGCACCGAGAGATACGCGCGCGGCTCGATGCCGTTCGCCTTCGCGCTCTCAAGAGGGAGTACAGGTTGCCGCTGGCGATCGCGCCTTCACTGTGTCGCTGAACGGATCCGGTAACCAGCGGCGCTCAAAAGCGGACGAGCCCATTCCCTCTCTCCGGGCATTCCGTGGTCGTTAATATTGGCTATATTAGTTGCTATTTAATTTAACAACTGGTATACAAGTCTTTATGATTCCGGAAGCCGCATTCCAGCCTATCGTGAAGCTCGGCGAGAACCTGCGTATCGCGCGCAAGCGCCGCGGACTGCGCATCGTGGATCTGGCGCAGGCCGCCGGGTGTAGCCAAGACACGCTGCGCCGGCTGGAGAGCGGAGACCCTGGGGTATCTCTCGGGGTGCTCGCTCGCGTGGCCGCGGCGATCGGCTGCGCGCAGGAGTTGGCCTCGGTGATGGATGCGGCCAAAGATTTCGAGGGGCTGAAGGGCGAGGTGCAGCGCTTGCCTCAGCGCGTGCGTCGAGCCATCCTGCCTGTGGAGAGAGTTTCCGCGGAAGAGTTCTGGAACGAGAAGCGGGCGCGGCAGGCTGCCTCCCACAGTCGCGTGGTGAGCGGCGAGATCCCGCAAAGTGCGCTGTTTGCATTCGGTGCGAAGCAGTTGCGCGGCGCTGAGTTCAAGTGGCCGAAGGGTGGCTTCTCGGCGCTGGAGAACGACGATGACGTGGAAGAACGTTCAGCTTCCGCTCTCCAGCGATGAAGTACGGCAGATTCTAGAAAACTCGAGCGAGGATGCGGTGCTGGTCGGAGGCCAGGCCCTTGCCCTCTGGAGCCAGATCTACCACGTACTGCCACCCAATGAGCTCTCGGGGGGAATCAGCGCCGACATTGATTTCATCGGCTCCGTGAGCGCAGCGAAAGGAGTGGGACAGGCACTCAACAGGAGCGGCGGCCGCTGGAAGCTGCACGAAGTTGACCCGGGTGATGCCACGCCGCAGACGGCGAAATTGAGCCTCACGCTGAAAGACGAGGGCTACAAGGAAATCGACTTCCTGTGGGCCATCGTAGGTGTCAATACTGATCAGGTGAAAACTCGCGCTGTTGAGATGAGGCTGCCTGGCCTCTCAAGGGGCGTGAAGATCATCCATCCGCTCGACTTGCTGGCGAGTAGGCTACACAACCTGGCCGACATACCTGAGAAACGTGATGCGCAAGGCGTGGCGCAGGGACGGCTTGCCATCACTGTCGTTCGAGCCTTCATTTCCCGGGCGCATAGCACCCTACCAGAGCGCGATGTCGTTCCCTTCGTCGAGGAGGTCCGTCGGATCGCGCTCAACAAGAAACTCGGGCGCGTCTACTACGAATACGGATTCGATGTGCTTTCCGCCGTCCCTGTTGAGCTATTCACGAACGAGGACTTCCTCTCCAAGCGCTGGCCGCAGATCCGGGCGCTGGTGGCTGAACAGCGCGAGAGCCAGGCCAAAGTATGCAGCATGTACCCGTCTTGGCCAGGCGGCATCCATGCGTAAGCTTGCCCGGGTTCACGCGGCATACAACCTGATCGTCATCGGAAGCGCAATTGCGGTGCTCGTGTTGCCGGAGATGAGCGGCTCCTCCGGGCTCAGATGAAGGAGTCGGCAGCAGATCCTCCTCACGCACATCCGCCGCCCGGTAGCACGTCAAGTCCGTAACGCGCTCCCCGCGGAGACGCCGTTACGCCTCGGCTCAAGACTTCGGGATTTGACGGTCAAGCCGACTTGGCGGAGAGTGGTGCCGGCCATTCAGCGAGTCGCTACCCGCGGCAGTATGCCGGTCGAGGCGACGCATGCCCGACAGGACAGCCCCAGCGGCAGAGCATTCGGCAGTCATTCCGATGTTCCCCACGCTCGTCTGGAAAGTCCAGCTCCAGCCGGCGGTGCGCGCTGCGATCGACTCGAGCGTCCTTCCGTTTATCACCCGCCTGCGGATGGGTTCGCCGCCGCTGCCAGCCGGCCGCGGGTGGCAGTCCGTCCAGGATCTCCACAGCGCAGTGATCTCGTGTCCTGCGCGAACCGCGCCGCGGCCGCAGCGCTTCGCTTCCTCCGAATAGGCTACACAGCCTTCGAAATCACGGCCTGCTGGGCGACGATACTGGCGCCGGGCGCGGAGCACAGGATCCACTCGCATCCGAACAACTACCTGAGTGGCGTGTACTATCTCCGCACCCAGCCGGGAGCGGACACGATCAACTTTCACGACCCGAGGAGTCAGGCCGGGATAATCCGGCCGCCCGTGACGGAGTTGACCGCAGAGAACACCGATCAGGTCGTGGTACGGGTACGGGACGGCACGCTGCTGCTCTTTCCCTCCTACCTGGAACATTCCGTCGACGGCAATTCGAGCGGGGAGGAGCGGATCAGCATCAGCTTCAACATCATATTCTCGCAATTCACCGAAACGCTCACCCGGCCGCTATGGTCTCCGGACCGATAGCTGCGCTGTAAGGACTGTTCACTGACGTACCATGCCAGCCAATCTCTCCCCGGAATACCGCCAGGCCGAGCTGGCCTTCCGCTCGGCGCATGACCCCCGCGAGCGGCTCGAATGTCTGAAGGAGATGTTGCGCACCATCCCAAAGCACAAAGGCACTGAGCACATTCAGGCCGACATCAAATCTCGCATCCGGGAACTGACCCGGGAGTTGAGCCTCCCACATAGAGGCCCTGCGCGCGCGGGCGCCGGACACACCATCAGTCGCGAGGGAGTGGCGCAGATCTGTCTAGTCGGGCCGCCGAACGCGGGGAAGTCGAGTCTGCATTCGCTGTTGACCGGGTCAAAAGCTGAAATCGCTCCGTTCCCCTACACCACGAGACAGCCTTTGCCCGGGCTGCTGTCTTTCGAGGATGTCGCGTTCCAGCTGATCGATCTGCCGCCGATCTCTGCCGAACGAATCGAACCGGAGCAAGCCGGGTTCCTGCAGGCGACGGATGCGGTGTGGTTGGTGCTCGACGTGGCCGATCCTGGCTGCTCAGAGCAGTTGTTGACGCTTTGCACGCAGCTTAGACAGCGCGGTATCACTCTCAGTGACCGGTGGCCCGGCCGCGGAGATCCCCTTCACGCGGGTGTCGCCCCGCTAGCGGCGATCAAGAAGGAGCCCACGCTGGACCCCTTCGCCGTGGAGCTGCCCACACTGTTGGTAGCTAACAAGAGCGATCTGGATCCGGATCCCGATGAAATCAGCGTACTGGAAGAGCTGACCGGCGTGCGCTTTCCCGCAGTGGCGGCTTCAGCAATGACAGGAGCGGGGATTGGCCTGCTTGCTCCCTTCCTGTTCGATGCCTTGTGTATCGTGCGTGTGTACACCAAAGCTCCCGGCAAGCCGTCCGAAAAGACCAGACCCTTCACGGTGCGCCGCGGCGCTACCGTCCTCGATGTCGCGCGACTGGTCCATCAAGACTTGGCAAGCACGCTCAAATTCGCGCGAATCTGGGGTAGTGGCACGTTCGAAGGCCAGCAGGTCGGTCCCGAGCATCTCGTTGCGGACGGTGATATCGTCGAGTTGCACGCGAGATAACATCGTCCTCTCACCGGACCGGGTACAAGTCCTAGACCAGCCCCGAGTTACCGGAATCTCGGCAGGGGTTACCGGAATCTCGTTGTGTGCGGACTGATCATTGATGTCACTGTGCCTGGATCATTCGTAAGCCGCTGAACTTGCGGGAGAATATGGTGACATGAATTCTCGACCGGAATGCGGCTATTGGCAGGAAATCCGAATTCGGTCGCCCGGACAACCGAAAGTGACAGCAATTGACAGCCCGCCGGATCCGCGCACGTACTCGGTGGTCACTGAGCGCAAGTGCGGGATTGGGGCAGGGGGTGACTCGGATCACCGGTGCGATGCATCGTGACCGTATTGCGTGAACAACCGGTCGCGGCGTCGCGGCGACGCTTGCCCGCTTGCCCGGCCCGAGGAGGGCTTGAGCCGCTTCAAATTCGCCCGAGACGGCCGAAAGCAGAGTGGCAGGCATTCCGGCAGAATGCCGCTCAAGCCAGGCACCACAGCCACGACGACGCACGGACCCTCGCCGTGCGAGAATCGCCGCATGAACTTCATGCTCGACATCTGTGTCATCAACTGCATCCTCCCTCCGCTCGACGTCAGGTTGCGCCACGTCACGCCCGTGCGCGGCCGCCGAAGCACCGCCGCTGAGTGCTGAGGTGATTCCATGAAAGCCACTCTGCCAGTGACGCCCGTCTGTCGAGCCGATCCGGGTCGGGGGAGGTGAGTATGGCGAGGAGGCGGCACACGAAGGTCCGCGCCACTCCTCGCTGCATCGTCATTGCGGGTCCAAACGGCGCCGGCAAGACGAGCTTTGCCCGCGAATATCTGGCACGCGATGCGCATGTCATCCACTTCATCAACGCGGACCTGATCGCCGCGGGTCTCTCGCCGCTTGCGCCCGAGCGCGCCGCTCTGAGCGCCGGGCGCCTGATGTTGGCTGAGATCGACCGCCTGGCCGCGGCCAAAGTTGACTTCGCCTTCGAGAGCACACTGAGTGGGAGGGCCTATCTCTCTCGCCTCAAGCAGTTGAAGGCCCGCGGCTACCATCTCGAGATTGTGTTTCTGCGCGTAGCCTCGCCACGCCTTGCGCTCAAGCGCATCGCAGCCCGGGTACGCCAGGGCGGCCATGGGGTGCCAAAAGCCGACGTGCTGCGGCGCTTTGAGCGTGGCTGGAAGAATTTCACGAGCCTGTACCGTCCTCTGGCGAATACCTGGGCTATGTACGAGAATTCAGGGGTGAAGCCGGTGCTGATCGACCAGGGACCCATGAAACCATGACGAAAGCCAAACCACGCGACCCTCGATTCGCCAAGCGCGTCGAGCGCGCGCTCATTCGCGCGGCCGCCGAGGCCCGGCGAACCGCGCGCCGGTTCGGGACGCCAATCTACGTCTGGGAAAACGGGAAGGTTGTTGCAAAGCGGCCGTAAATGAGGGGCGACTTCAACGTCCGTCGCCGACGGCCAGCCATGCGGACAACCCAACAGATGAGCAGCACACTGCCCAACGAGCTCGCTGAGGTGGTAAAGGCGAAAGTAGCTTCTGGCGAGTACGCCTCGGAAAGTGAGGTGATCCGCGACGGTTTGCGGACCTTGGCAGCCCGCGACAAGGCGATCGAGAAGTGGCTGCGCGAGCAGGTTGTGCCAGCGGCCCGTGCCCTGAAGGCTGACCCAGACCGAGCGCTGACGAGTGCGCAGGTACGCGAGCACCTGGCGCAGCGGCGCGCACGCAAGAGCTGATGTGTGGCCTACACCGTTCGCTTTTCGCAGGAGGCCGAGGAGCAGCCTGAACCCCTCGTCAAATACCCGTAATATTACATAATATATATTATGCGAAGTACATGGGCGATTATATACCTGACGTACCAGTCGTCCGCACCCCAACTATCGCGCCGCGAACGCGACGCTCCCGGTATCGGGCAGCGCCGGCGAGCTATTTGTTCGGCGAAGTCCCCGGCGTACTTGGCTCTGGACATGGACAGCGCGCCAGTATCCATTGTGGCCTTACAAGTGGCGACTGTGCAGATCAGAACAACCGTGTAGCCGCCCACGCCCGCATGGAATGCCCGGCATTGAGGATCGAGCGCTTGCAACTTTTCATCCCTAGCCGCCGCAGCCGCCTTCGCGCGCTGTACCTCATTCTGCATCCGTTCGATGTCGCGCTTAAGTGGATTCACCTCTGCCTTGAGGTGCAAGTTCTCCGTCTTGAGCGCGTCTCGCTCCGCTGCCATATCTTCAAACTCACGATCCAGAGAGAGCATCTTCACCTTCTGTTGACCAGCAAGCGCGATGCTCTGCTCACGGAAGAAATCAGCGAGTCTGCCCATGACTAATTACCGCATGAAATCGAACGTGAGTTGTTCGGTTATATATCCGGGCAGCCCGGTGACATCAATGATCAGTCCGCACATCGGCTGCATCCTCAGTCGCTGAAAATTTGCGACGGCCCCATGTGCCTTCATGCCCTCCCCCGTTCCCAGCTATGGCACGAAGAGCCGGCTGTCCCACCACACCGGCTGATGCAAGCTCGCCGTAACCTGCGCAAATTCCGAGTGAGTGGGATTCAGCAGGAAATTCTGCTCGAGTCGTGCGACGACGCTCGGCACGACCAACAAAACCGATCGGTGCTGCTGCTGCCAAGCCTCTCCGTACGCCTTGCTCGATGCACCCGAAGGCAGGTACCAGTCTGGCACAGCTCCCGTGTTGAAGACCTCATAGCTCAGGCCATTTGGAATGGTCATCTCTATATAGTGCTGATTGGGCGGAAGCTGTCCGCTGCCGTGCACGAGTTTCTCGAGCATGGCGGTCGAGTAGTGCTCACTGGTGTAGAGCATCGGGCTGGACGGGGTATTCCAGCGTCCGGGATAGAGCGTTGAGCCCTTCGCATCAAAGATGGGAGAGCTGCCCTGGGGATCCGCGATCCGATAGCATTTGAGGACCCGATTGAGCGTCTGTGCGCTCATTCAGGCTACACGGCGCTTCCAACCTCGAGCCGCCCGAGCACCCCGCGCACGAGGCTCGCCCCGATCTCGTTCTCGAGGATGAGGTCGATTGGAGGGCGGCCCTCGAGGCTAGGGTGTGGACGAAACAGGAACTCCCGCACCGCATCGTCGGACTTCCACACGCGCAGGGCCTGGGCCCACACTGTCGCGATGCGCGCAAGGAGCACGCTCTGGTTGGAGTTCAAACGGTGCCTGGTCACCCGAGCCAAGCTTGCCTTTGGAACGATGCGAAACTTGAACTTGGCATCGCTCGGTGCAACGAGCCCGGCCATTCGCTCGAGGGCGCTTACTGGTAGCCCTTTCTCAATCAACCGCAGGTAACCAAGATCCGAGGCGTGAGCAATAGCGGCAACGTTCACGCCCAGGAGTGCCGCAGCTTCGCGCAATTCGAACATAAGCCCTCCTGGTCTCACTTGAGACTCATTATAGTCTCATATGAGAACTCCTTGTAATCCCGGGTGCGATGCCGCCCGCGTACCTGCCCTACTTCATCCTCGAGCTTGCACCGGCTTGCCCACCGACCGCACGAGTCCCGCATCGTCGCAGCTCAGAGAGTTGATCCGCGGGCTCACCGCGTGACCGGTCAGCAGGTCGCTGGGCGCGGTGCGCAGAAGCTGCCGTGCCTCGACGGGCGTACCTCGAAGCCACGCGTCGCAGTCCTCGGGGCGTAAAATCGCCGGCATCTCTCCCGTGGCTGTCTGAATCGACGCCAGCAGCGGGTTCGCGGGCACCGTGAACATCGCGCAACCTTCGATCACATCGTCCTCGTCGCTCTCGGTGCGATCCCAGAGCGCCGCGACGGCGAACACTTGCCGGCCGTTGGCCTGCACGAAGTAAGGCTGGCGGTAGCCCGCCGGGGTCAGCCGCCAGGTATAGAAGCCGGCGAACGGCAGGATGCAGCGCTGGCCACTCAGCCATGGCCCGCGGAAGAGCGCACTGCGCTCCAGGGCGCCGGAAGACAGGCGCAGCCACTGCCCGGCGGCCGCATCTGCCTTTGCCCAGGCGGGAATGAGCCCCCAGCGCAGCATCACGGCCTCGGTGTGCCCATCGTGAAGGCGGACGGCGGGCACGTAGCGCTCCGGCGCGACGTTGAAGCTCGCCGAGAATCGCCACCAAGCGCGCTCGGGCGCGAGCTCCCGCTCGGCGAGCCCCTGCTCCGGCATGACATATCGCTCGCACATTCCGAGAGCCTACCTAGGGATGACCCGCGCGCCTGTGACGCAATGCACCAGACGGGATTGCACCGAATCATATCGGCGGCCCAAGAGTCAAGGACGGGCATCCCCATCCCGAGCGCCATTTCCGTCCATCTGCCTGAAACCGCCGCCGGTCGGACAGGCGCCCATTACTGTCGCATGTCTCGGTCGGCAGCGCTTCCGATCAAGTAGAGTCCGCCGCAACGAGTTTGGTGCGGAACCTCAGTCGGTGCGAAAGCAGACATCAACCATACGGGCTCCAGGGCTTCGGCAAAGAGGCATCACGCTTCTCGAGCTGATCGTGACCATGGGGATAGCCGCAATTCTCCTCGGGATCGCGATCCCGTCATTCAAATACATCACCAATTCCAACCGCATGTCGGGCGAAGTCAATGCCTTGCTCGGAGACATGCAGTTTGCCCGCGCGGAAGCAATCAAAGAGGGCTCCAACGTAGTGGTCTGCAGCTCCAACGGCGGCGCCAGTTGCTCCGGCGCGGCGACCTGGCAGACGGGTTGGATCGTGTTCTCCGATCAGAATCGCGACGGTCTCTGGGAAGCCGGCGAGCCGATCCTGCGGGTTCACAGCGCATTCACGGCTGGTGACACATTCACGCCCGCGGATGGCACCACGAGCGCCGTGCAGTTCAGCCGCGACGGCTTCGCAGTCAGCTTGCCCGGAGGAGCTCTCTTCCAGCTGCACGATTCCACGAACAACTCCGTCTGGACGCGCTGCGTTCAAGTCACCCTGGTCGGTGCGCTGTCCACGATGAGTTACGGTGCCCCATGCACATGAGATCGGGCATGAGATCCGTGTTCGCCACGCAGGGCTTCAGCCTGATCGAGGTTCTCGTCGCCTTGATAGTTCTGTCGGTCGGGTTGCTGGGAATCGCGAAGATGGAAGCGCTGGCGCTGTCCAGCACCGCGGTCTCCAGCCGCCGTGCGCTCGCCGCGATCGAGGCTGCCAGTCTGGCCGACGCCATGCACGTGAACCGCGGTTATTGGGCCGCGGGCGCCGCCGCTGCCAACATCACGCTCAGCGGATCGACCGTGACGAATCCTCCGGCGAGTCCGATCCCGACCTGCACCTTCGGAAATGGCGCTCCCTGCACGTCCGCGGGACTTGCGGCATACGATCTGCAGCAATGGGCGACGGCCGTGAACAAGCTGCTGCCGGCCTATCAGGCCACAGTCCAGTGCAACAACAGCACGCCGATCGAATGCTCGATCCAGATCCAGTGGAGCGAGCAGGCCGTTGGCATGAACAACGCCCAGGCGCAGGCAGCGAGCACCGCTGCCTCCGAGACGGCCGGCACCGCCACCGCCATCCAGAACCCCACGTACACGCTCTACGTAGAGCCATGAAACTCCCTAGATCAACTCCAGACCATAGGATCCCGGCGATCGCGCGCGGCTTCGCGCTCATCGAGCTCATGATCGCCTTGGTGATCGCGCTGTTCCTGATCGGCGGCATGATGATCGTCATGCAGAATGTGCGCTCCACCTATGTTCAGCAGGTGGCGTTGTCGCGGCTGCAGGACAATGAGCGCCTGGCGATGAGCCTCATCACGGACGTGATCCAGTCGGCCGGCTATTTTCCGGATCCCGCCCTGTACCAGGCCAGCACCGCCCTCCCCGTTTCCCCGAGCTTCACCAGCGCCGGCAGCCCCGCGCTGATCGGCGGCAGCAACGCCCAGGGAGACATCATCACCGCCCGCTATGCGCCGGACTCGAGCGGCGACATGTACAACTGCATGGGGGGAACGAACGCCGTAGCCCCCTACGATACGTGGGAGAACACGTTCCAAGTAGACGCCAAAGGAGAGCTGACCTGCACTTTCTGGAGTCAGAGCAGCAACGCGACCCAGACCGGGATAGTCCTCGTGACGGGACTGACCAACGGAGCGGCCGGACAGCCGCTCGGGATTAAGATTCTTTACGGCGTGAACACCGGCAGTGCCATCGGCGGCACCTGCCTCGACACATATATGACCGCGACGCAGGTTACCGCAAACGGTGACTGGGGAAACGTCTGCTCCGTGCAGGTGACACTCAACTTCGTGAATCCTCTGCCGCCCCCGGACGGGAGCGCGCCCACCGTGCAGTTCACCCGGACGATAGCAGTGATGAACCAGGCAGGAGCTAACACGTGAGGCCGCGAACCCCTTCGAGGAACCGGAGCGCGGCCTTCGCCCAGCGCGGCATGGCCCTCATCACCGGCCTGCTGCTGCTGCTCGTCCTGACGGTCCTGGCGGTGAGCATGTTCAGCGGGTTCGGCAGCGAGGAGCAGATCGCCGGCAATACCCGCGAGAAGCAACGCGCCGTGAATTCAGCCGTCAGCGCGCAGCAGTACGCGGAATGGTGGCTGATCAACGGCACGGTTCCTCCCGATTCGACGTGCGCCGCCCTGGTCAGCTCCGACACCGGCCAGGTGTGCAGTAACCCTCTTGCCGACTTCAGCACCCTCCCCTGGAGCATCGGCGTGACATATACGCCGTTCGCACAGACGCAGACGATCACCGGCTCCACTGGCCAGGCCTCGCAGGGCTCCTATTACGCCACACCGGTCTACTACATCACCGACATGGGAAACGCGACCGATTCAGCCGGGGATTCCGGCACGCTCTACCAGATCGACTCCTACGGTTACGGCGGCACATCGAACGCCGTGGCGGAAGTGGAGAGTACCTACCTCGTCTCAAGCCAATATGGCCAGCGCCAACTGGACATCTCCAAATGACCAGCAAGACCCCCCTCCTAGCGGCTCTCGCCGCCATCGCACTGCTTGCGCCTCTCCTCGCCAGAGCCCAAGCCACCACCTTCCAGGACAACTTCACTGGAAACTCGGCATCGAACAGCTGGACCGCCATCGACGGCGCCTGCCTCACGGCCGGCGACGGGACCGGGAGCATTCCCGCGTGCGTAGGTAACTCCTACTACACCACCAGTCAGGCATGGGTCGGCGGCAACACCGGAACCCTCCCCGACTCGAACGGTTATGGCGCCCTGCGCCTGACCAACGGGTGCAAGGGCTCGGGCTGCGGCGGCAGCTTCAACAACGGCTACAACCAAGCGGGCGGAATCATCTCCAACACCACCTATCCCACCGGTTCTGGCCTCCAGATTACGTTCACCACCTACACCTACGAAGGTAACTCGGGCGGCAACGGCGGCGGTACCGGTATCGATGAGCACGACGGAGCGGACGGCATGAGCTTCTTCCTGCTGAATGGGACCGTCGCCTCTCCCTTCGGCGGGGTCTATGACGTCGGAGCCTTCGGCGGCAGTCTCGGATACACGTGCTCGGATAGCAATAACGACCCGAAGCCCCATCCGGACGCGACGACCCGACACTACGACGGCCTCGTCGGCGCGTACCTCGGACTCGGAATCGACGAGTACGGGAACTTCCTCAACCCCGGCGACAACACCTCGACGGGCCCCGGCCTGCAGGCGGGGCGCATCGGACTGCGCGGCGCCGGCAGCGTCAGCTGGGATTGGCTGCATGCCACCTACCCGACCAAGTTCCCGAACACCTGGACTGCGAGCCAGCAGGCGACCGCGGTGCAGAACACCTGCAAGAGCGGTTACCTCGAGGACTACAACGGCACCCAGCTCACGGTCTCCGGCCAGAAAGTCAACCTCGCGGCCCTCGACGAGGATTATGATGCCATTCCGAACGCCTACAAGATCTTGAGCGGCGTGCAGATCGCCAATGAAAGCGCAACGAAGCGCAGCGGCGCGACGCCCATCACGTACGACCTGAACATCACCCAGAACGGTGTTTTGAGCCTCTCCTACAGCATCAACGGCGGAGCTTACCAGCCCGTTCTCTCGCCTCAGTACATCACCAACAACAATCTGGCGTTGCCCGCGAGCGTACGATTCGGCTTTGCCGGATCGACCGGCGGCAGCACGAACGTCCACGAGATCCTTTGCTTCCAGGTCAACCCGACTCAGCAGGCCGATACCTCGGTCGGAGTGAACCAGAAGGAGGCCACGAAGATCGCGAGCGGCACGCAGGCGTTCCTCGCCTTCTACTATCCGTCGAGCTGGTCCGGAGATCTCACCGCCAACAGCCTGCAGTACGACCCAGCCACTAAGCTCGTGAGCGTGCTCCCGACCGCGAACTGGGACGCCACCTGCAATCTCACGGGCAGCACGACTGGCTGCGCCGCGACGGGAGCGACCGGGACGGTCACCGCGCAGTCGCCCACGAGCCGTGTCATGCTTACCTGGAACGGAAGCCAGGGCATTCCCTTCGAGTGGAGCTCGCTGAGCACGGCGGAGCAGACTACGCTCGATCAGGGCGATACCACGCCCTACAACGGCAAACGCCTGAGCTATCTGCGCGGCGACCGGACGAACGAAATCAACCTCTCTGGCGTGGGTCTGTACCGCGCCCGCACCAGCGTTCTAGGCGACATCATCGACTCGAGCCCCACCTGGGTCGGTTACCCGGACGCGCCGTACACGGGCGTTTGGAAGGACCACCTGTACCCGAACAATGCCCCGCCGGAGAACGGCACCAACGGCTACGCGCAATACGTCACCAACGAGCAGACCCGGACCAACGTGGTGTACGTTGGCTCGAACGATGGATTCCTCCACGGCTTCAGAGCCGGCGCGTTCGACGCGAGCCACAATTTCCTGAACAATTCGACGACACCCAACGACGGACAGGAAGTCTTCGCTTACATGCCGGGCGCGGTGTTTCAGATGATTCACAACGCCACCGATTCAACGCTCGACTACTCCAGCGCGCAATACGCCCACAACTTCTTCGTCGATGCGACGCCCGATTCCGACGATCTTTTCTACGCCGGCAATTGGCATACATGGCTGGTCGGCGGCCTGGGGGCGGGCGGCAGCGCGTTCTATGCTCTTAATGTCAGCAATCCCGCGAACTTCAGCGAATCGAACGCATCCAGCCTGGTCATCGGAGAGTGGACGCCTGCGACCATCACCTGCACTAACGTTGCGAATTGCGGCCAGAACATGGGGAACACGTATGGGGTGCCGGTCGTCAGGCGGCTGCACAACGGAATGTGGGGCGTGATCTTCGGCAATGGCTACGGGAGCTCGACAGGGGACGCCGGCATCTACGTCATGACCGTCGATCCCTCGAGCGGCTCGACCACCTTCTACTATCTCAGCACCGGGCAGGCGGGGACGAACGACGGCATCGCGTATCCGTCGCCGGCGGATTTCGACGGAGACAACGTCGCTGACTACGTGTACGCCGGCGATCTGAACGGACATGTCTGGAGGTTCGACCTGACGAGCAGCAATCCCGGGAACTGGGCGGCGACCGCGACGCCGGTGTTCACCGATCCGTACGGCCATCCGATCACCACCAAGGTGACGGTGGGCGCGACGATCATCGCCCAAGGGATGTCGCGGGTGATGGTCGACTTCGCCACGGGGCGCAAGATCCCGCTGAGCGTCAACTCCGCTCCGACTTATCAAGCGGCAGCACAGTACCTGTACGGCATCTGGGATTGGAATGTGGCCTCCTGGAATGCCATATCGTCGGTGAAATACGCCGATCTTACCACCCCCCCCGGCACCATCACGACGAGCAACCTGCAGGTGCAGCAGCTGTCAGCGGCTTCGCAGTCGGGCGTCTATGACGATACGAGCAACACGGTCTGTTGGGCCGACGGGACCAGCTGCTCCTCGGCCCCGCAGTACGGCTGGTACATGGCCCTTCCAAACACTTCGGAGCAGGTCATCTTCAACCCGCTCCTCTACCAGGGAACGCTTTACGTCAACACCACTATACCTCCGGATAGCAAACCGACCGATTGCAAGACCTCGGCCGAGACAGGCGATACGATCGCGATCTCCGCGACGACCGGCGGCGTCGTGAAATCTCTGTTCCCCGACTATTCGGATGCCAATGCGGCCGGGCAGCTGACCGATCCTTCCGGCTCGCCGTTCGTGGTCCTGGCTGCAGGCTATGCCTACGTGATGACGCAGTCGACCGCTTCGACCAATGGAGCCGGCGGCGCAGCGAGCGGTCCGTTTACCTGCACGGCGGGCAACACCAAAGTATGCGAGACGCGGATCGCGTATCACGGCGCATCGGGCAAGCGCTTGACCTGGATCGAGAAACGTTGACGGAAGGCGGATCAAATCATGATGGCAACCTCTTCGGGAGCGCGCTCTACCGGCTTCACACTGGTGGAGCTGATGATCGTATTGGTGATCGCGGCCATTCTTGTCTCGGTTGCGATCCCTGCCTACCAGTCGCAGATCCGGAAGTCGCGCCGGACGGACGCCAAGACCGCCCTCCTTGACCTCGCGGCCCGCGAGCAACGCTACTTCAGCGTGCAGAACTCGTTCACGGCATCCTTCGGGAACCTCGGATATTCGGCGGCGGGCACAAGTCCCGCATCCGTTAGCGTCGGCAGCGGCTACTACAATGTCACCGTGACGACCGCAGTCGCCACTCCGCCCGGCTTTCTTCTCACCGCAACGGCGACCGGCGTGCAGACCAGCGACACCACGTGCAATTCGTTCACGGTGGACAACACCGGCCTGCAGAAGGCCTACGACTCGGGAAACGCGGACAACACCACGAACTGCTGGTAGTCGTGGCTGGCGGCGCCCCCCGTCGGAAGGCTCCGGCGGCGATCAGTCGAGCTTGAACTCGATCGTATCCCAGCGCGTCGTTTCCTCGTGGCGCGCCTGTCGCTTGATGGCGTCGACCAGGGCGCGCTCGTCCCAATCGACGACCTCATCGGCGAGGTCGGCGAGCGCCTTCGGCACCGGCTTCTGAGTGCCGAAGGGCTTCAGCAGCACCACCGCCTTCTGACTCGCCTGGGCATAGAGGAGCTGGAAGGTCGCGAGGTCCTGGTTGCCCTCGAAGAGGCTGGAGAGGCCGATGACGGCCTCGACCGGAGCTATCTGGCGGCGCAGTTCCTCCCGGGCAGCCTCCTTGTCCCCTCCCGGGCGCTTCTCCGGCGCGCTGAAGTTGCGGTAGAAGAAGTTCCGCGAGCTCTCGAGGTACTCGAATACCCGCAGGTAGTCATCGCTCGGCTCCCAGGCGTGCGCAACGAAGAGCCGGACGGGATTGGCCTGGGACATGAGGTCAAGTTTCGCACAAAGAGCCGCCTGGCGCGAAGCCTGCGCGAACCGGGCGCCCCCGGCCGGGTCCCCCGCCCGGCGGGCCCGGCCGATATGCAATACAATCTCACGCCTCTGGCTTGCCGCCGCGCAGGACTGCCGCACATTGCGTCTGCTCGTCTATAACATCCGCTACGCCACGGGCACCGGCCCGGCATTTCACCTCCCGGTACCCGGCGCCGGGTATCTGCGCAGCAACCGCAAGGTCCTGGCGGGCATCACGGAATTCCTGCGCGCCGAACACCCGGATGTCGTCGGGCTGGTCGAGGTCGACACGGGCTCGATCCGTACGCGCATGGTGAACCAGGCGGAAGCCATCGCCGCGGAGCTCGGCCACTACTCGACCTTCCAGTGCAAGTACGGCGCCAGCTCGATCAATCACCTGATGCCCATCGTGCGCAAGCAGGGCAACGCCTTCCTCTCCGCGCCGCACGTGCACGGAGAGCGCTTCCACTACTTCGACGCCGGCATCAAGCGGCTCATCATCGAGCTCGAGCTCGAGAACGTCTGTGTCTTCCTGGTGCACCTGTCGCTGAAGTTCCGCCACCGCCAGTACCAGCTGCGCTCGCTCCACGACCTCATCGTCAAGTCGAAGAAGCCCGTCATCGTGGCAGGCGACTTCAACACGTTCTGGGGCACGCACGAGATCTATCTCTTCATGCGCGCGGCGGGGCTGCGCAGCGCGAACTCCGCGGGCCTGCCGTCGTTCCCCGTACGGGTGCCGCGCATCGAGCTCGACTTCATCCTGGTGAGCGAGGGAATCGAAGTGACTGATTTCCGCGTCCCGGACGTACGCTTTTCGGATCATCGTCCACTCGTCTGCGATTTCCACGTGCGCGCGAGCACCTCCGAGCAGAGCTCGGCGGTGGCCTGAATGACCGACCCAGGCTCCGCCTGGCGCATGGAGCGCGACGACGACGGTATCGTCTGGCTGACCGTCGACAAGCCGGGCACCTCCACCAACGTGCTCTCGAGCCAGGTCCTGCGCGAGCTCGACGCCCTCCTCGATCGGATCGCATCGCCGCCGCCCCGCGGCGTCGTGGTGGTCTCGGCCAAGAAGAGCGGCTTCATCGCCGGGGCCGACATCAAGGAATTCACCGGCATCACCAGCGCCGAGACCGGCTATCGCCTCATTCATGCCGGCCAGCAGGTATTGGACCGCCTGGAAGCGCTGCTCTGTCCGACCGTTGCCGCCCTCCAGGGCTTCGCGCTCGGCGGCGGACTGGAGCTCGCCCTCGCCTGCCGCTACCGCGTCGCGGTGGGCGATGAGCGGCTGTCGCTGGGCTTCCCGGAAGTGCAGCTCGGCATCCATCCGGGATTCGGCGGCACCGTGCGCAGCGTCAGATTGCTCGGCGTACGGCCGGCGATGGAGATGATGCTGACGGGCAAGGCCGTGCGCGCCGAAAAGGCGCTGCGCATCGGCCTCGTGGACAAGCTGGTGCCCGAAGCCGACCTGCGCGCGGCCGCGCGTCAGCTCATCCTCGATTCACCGCCGCCGCACCGGCCGAGCCTCACCGAGCGGGCTTTGAGCTGGCCGCTCGTCCGCTTCATCGTGCAGCGCTCGCTCCTCGGGCAGGTCGCGCAGAAAGCCCGGCGGGAACACTATCCCGCACCGTACGCCATGATCGACCTCTGGGCGCGGTACGGGGCGCACGGAGCCGTCGCTTTCGAAGCAGAGGCACGCTCCATCGCGCAGCTCTTCCCCACGGAGACGGCCCGCAACCTGATCCGCGTCTTCCTGTTGCAGGACCGCCTCAAGGCCCTGGGCGGCAAGGCCGCGACGCCCCTGGAGCGCGTGCACGTGGTGGGCGCCGGCGTCATGGGCGGTGACATCGCCGCCTGGTCGGCGCTGCGCGGCTTCAAAGTGACGCTGCAGGATCGGGAGCTCCGTTACATCGAGCCGGCGCTCGCGCGCGCCCGCGAGCTTTTCGAGAAGCGGCTGCGCGATCCCGCGCGGGTCGCCGAGGCATCAGGCCGGCTGACGGCGGATGTGGCAGGAGATGGCGTAGCGCAGGCTGACGTCGTGATCGAGGCCATCTTCGAGAGTCTGGACGCCAAGCGCGAGCTCTACGCCGCACTCGAGCCGCGCATGAAGCCCGGCGCCATCCTCGCGACCAACACCTCGAGCATCGTGCTCGAGCACCTTGCCGAGCGCCTCGCGGATCCCAGGCGGCTCGCGGGACTGCACTTCTTCAATCCGGTGCCGCAGATGCCGCTCGTCGAGATCATCCATACCGCGACCACCGATGCCGCCGTCCTGCAGACGGCCATCGCCTTCACGCGCAAGTTGGACAAGCTGCCGGTGCCTTGCCGCAGCGCGCCGGGATTCATCGTCAACAGGGTACTGATGCCGTACCTGCACGAGGCCATGTATGCCGCCCAGCAGGGCGTGCCCATCGCCGCGATCGATGAGGCCGCCGTGGCCTTTGGCATGCCGATGGGCCCGATCGAGCTCGCCGATGTGGTCGGCCTCGATGTGGCCGCGCATGTCGGGGAGATCATCGCCGCCGATCTCGGGCGCCCTACCCCGAACCTGTCGCGCCTGCGAGAGCTCGTCGCCCTCGGCAAGCTCGGCCGCAAGAGCGGCGCGGGGTTTTATCTGTGGAGGGACGGCAAGCCGGTGAAGCCGGCCGCCTCGGCGGAGCCGCCGCCGCCCGATCTCATCGACCGGCTCATCCTGGTGCTCGTCAATGAATGCGCCGCCTGTCTGCGCGAGCGCATCGTCGACGAGGCCGACTTCATCGATGCCGCCGTTATCTTCGGCACCGGGTTTGCACCCTTCCGCGGCGGTCCCCTCGCCTACGCCCGCAGCCGCGGGGTGGCCGCGGTCGTCGAGCGCCTGGAGGAGCTTGCCGCTCGCTATGGCCCTCGCTTTCAGCCGGATTCAGGCTGGTCCATGGTGACCGGCGCCGGGAAGCCAAAACCGTGAACGGCTCCCCGGTGGCCCGGGGGCCCTGTGCTACCATCCGACATAATTTCACGGGACGAGCCGTGCCAGACAAGGCGCCTTCGGACCTAGACACGACCAGGCACCAACCAAGATGCTCGAAGAACGCGAAGCAAGCGTTCAACTGCTCAAGACCTTCGCGCCGCTCGACGGGCTGAAGCGGGACAATCTCGCGGCCCTCGCGAAGAAAGTCGTCGTACGCACCTTGCCTGCCGGACGCGCCCTCTTCAAGGAAGGCGACACCGACAAGCGCACGATGTGGCTGGTGGGCGGCATGCTGGAGATGAAGGAAGGCGAGCGCACCATAGCCATGATCCGCGGCGGCTCGCCGGAGGCGCGCACGCCACTGTACCCGCAGCTTCCCCGCCAGGTTACCGCGCGCGCCGTCGACGAGATCAGCTATCTGTCGATCGACAGCGAGCTGCTCGATGTCATGATCACGTGGGATCAGACGGGCACCTACGAGGTTGCCGAGCTGCAGGGGCAGCTCGCCGGCACGGGCGGCGATGACTGGATGACCACGCTGCTTTCCACCAAGGCCTTTCACCGCATCCCGCCCGCCAACATCCAGGCGATCTTCATGCGCCTGCAACGCGTGCCGTACCGCGCGGGCGACGTCGTGATCAAGCAGGGCGATGAAGGCGATTTCTTTTATGTGATCGTGAGCGGCAAGTGCGTCGTGACACGCGAGACGCCGCTCAACAAGGAAGGCATCAAGCTCGCCGAGCTCGGCGTCGGCGATACCTTTGGTGAAGAGGCCCTGATCGCGGAGGCCAAGCGCAACGCCACCATTGCCATGCTCAGCGACGGTGTACTGATGCGCCTCAACAAGCAGGACTTCCGCGAGCTCATGAATGAGCCGCTGCTGCAGTGGGTGAGCTATGAGCGGGCGCAGGAAATCATCGCGCGCGGCGGACGCTGGCTCGACGTGCGCCTGCCGAGCGAGCACCAGAACCTGTCCATCGAGGGCTCGCTCAACATTCCGCTCTACTTCATCCGCCTGAAGTTATCGACGCTCGACCCCAAGGTACAGTACGTCGTCTATTGCGACACCGGCCGGCGCAGCTCCGCGGCCGCGTACATCCTGGTGGAGCGTGGCTTCGATGCGTACGTGCTGACAGGCGGGCTGACACACAGCGGGATCGCGCTGCGGCGCTCGGCCTGACCGGCCGCAACCCTACATCGTGTGCGTGGCTTTATCGCCGGCCAGCGCGCCGGCGAGATAGGTCTCGATTTTCTTCTGCGTCTGCCCGTGGTCCTGCTCGCTGAACTGCACGCCGATGCCGGCCGTGCGCTTGCCCTGGGCACCCTTGGGCGTCACCCAGATCACCCGGCCCGCGACCGGCAGCTTCTCGTCCTCGCCCATGAGGTTGAGCAGCATGAACACTTCATCCCCCAGCCGGTAATTGCTGTTGGTCGGAATGAACAGGCCGCCGTTCTTCACGAACGGCATGTAGGCGAGATACAGCGCGCTCTTGTCCTTGATGGTGAGCGTCAACAGGCCCGGCTTGTTCCCACCCGCTCTCAAATTCACGACCCTCGGCTCAGGTTACGCGCCGCGCGTCTCGAGGGAGCGCAGCAGGCTCTCGAGCGCCAGTCCCCGGTTGAGCGGCGCCTCGAAGGATGACTTGAGCTCCCGGACCGAGTCCAGAAGCCCGAAAAGCTGGCGCAAGTCTAAGCTTTCCATATGCCCACGCGAGTGCGCGCCAGGCCGCACTTCTGTAAAGACGGCAGGGCCGCCGAGGCGGCCGCGAATCCGTTCCGTGAGCCAATTCTCAACGCAAGCGAGCCGCAGCGATAGCTCGGAGCGTGCCCAGCGCTCGGCGGTCGCCGCCGGATCGCCCCCACCCCCGGCAGCCTCCTCCAGGCCGCCGCGGACTTCGGCGGCGATTGCCACCACCGCCGCGGGATCGGCCGCCGCCGCCGCCATGGGCGCCACGCCCAGGACGCCGAGGACTCTGTCCCAATCGCCCGGCCCACGGGTCGCCTCGAGCCACGCTACGGCCACGGCCCGCTCCGGGGCGCGCACCCGCACCCGCTGGCAGCGGCTGAGGATGGTGGCCGGCAGGCGCGACGGCTGGCTGGCCACGAGGATGAGCAGCGTCCCTCCAGGCGGCTCCTCGAGAGTCTTCAGCAAGGCATTGGCTGCAAAGCGGTTCATGCTGTCGGCCGGGGACAGGATGCCGACCTTGTAGCCGCCTTGATGGGCGGTCAGGGCGAGCTCCGCCGCAAGCTCCCGGACCTGCTCGATGCGGATCTGAGTCGAGGCCTCGATCGGACGGATGACGGCGAGGTCTGGATGCTGCTCCTGCGCTGCGCGCTGGCACGCCGTGCAACGCCCGCAGGGAGCCGCCTCCCGCGCGCTCGAGCAGAGGACCATGCGCGCGGTCCAGGCAGCCAGCCACTCGCCCCCGGCGCCAGGCGCCTCGTGGATGAGCAGGGCGTGTGGCAGCCTTCCGGCGGCAAACGCGCCCTGCAGCCGCGCGATCTCCGGCCCGAGCCAGGTCGGGCTCATATCGAGCCCCTGGAAACATCCGCCAGCCGCGCGAGTACCGCGCTGACCTGCCGCTCCACGTCCGCGAGCGGCAGGGAAGCGTCGATGACATGAATGCGCTGCGGCTCCAAGCGTGCCAGCTCGAGATAGGCCGCGCGCACCCGCTCGAAGAATGCCTGGGCCTCCGCCTCGAACCGGTCGGTGGCGCCCGCCTGACGGCTCCTGGCACGCGCGAGGCCCACTGGCACCGGCAGGTCGAGCAGCAGCGTGCAATCGGGCTGCAGGCCGCCTTGCACCTGGCTCGCCAGGGACTCGATCCACGCCGCATCGACCCCCCGGCCGCCTCCCTGGTAAGCGCGCGTGGCGTCGGTGAAACGGTCGCAAACGATCCAGTCGCCGCGCTCCAGGGCGGGCCGAATGAGGTTCTCCAGGTGGATTCCCCGTGCGGCGAACATGAGCAGCGTCTCCGTCACGGCGGACAGCCGCTCCGCTCCCCGCTCCAGCACGATCTGGCGAACCCGCTCGGCGAGCGCCGTGCCGCCGGGTTCCCGGGTGAGCGTCGCGCGGATCGACTGTCGGGCGAGCCAGTCGCAGACGGCGCGCGCGGCGGTAGATTTGCCCGCGCCCTCGATTCCCTCCAGGGTGATGAAGAGTCCGCGGGCCATCAGTTTCCCCCCGCCTGCCGGCGCGCCGCCGCCTGCTGCTGCTCGCGCAGGCGCGCGAGGTAGGCCCGTAGCGCCGCATCATGCTGCGCAAGCGTCTTCGAGAAATGATGGCCGCCCTGCCCCGTCGCGACGAAATAGAGGTCATCCGTCTGGTCGGGATGGACGACGGCGAGCAACGCGTCCAGGCCTGGCAGTGAGATGGGCGTCGGCGGCAGGCCCGAGCGGGTGTAGGAGTTGTATGGCGTATCCGTCGTCAGGTCTCGCGTATGGATCGTCCCATCATACTGGTTGCCGAGCCCGTAGATCACCGTCGGGTCCGACTGCAGGCGCATCCCGTGGCGCAGGCGGTTGACGAAGACGCCGGCGATGAGCGCGCGCTCATCGGCGACACCGGTCTCCTTCTCCACGATCGAGGCGAGGATCAGCGCCTGGTAGGGAGTGTCGAACGGCAGATCGGTGGTCCTTTCCTCCCACGCCTTCGCCAGCACGGCGGCCATCCGCTCATAGGCCATCGCCAGGATGGTGATATCGCTGGTGCCCGGCGCGAAGCGATAGGTATCGGGGAAGAAGCGGCCCTCGGGACTCTCGCCAGGGCGGCCGAGTGCGCTCATGACCTCGGCATCGCTCTTGCCGCGCAGCGTGTGCGCGACGTCCTGCTGCGCGTCGAGCTCGTGCCGGAAGTCGGCGAACCTCGCCCCCTCGACCACCGTCATCTGGTCCAACACCACCCTGCCTTGCTCGAACATCCGGGTGATGTCGGCGGGGCTGGCGTGCGCGGGCACCTCATAGGTGCCGACCTCGATGCGCGGAATGCGGTGATGCAGCCGCAGGTACAGCTCGACCTCCCGCGGGTGAGCCAGGGCGCCGAGTCCCGCCAGGCGCGCGAGCACGGCGCGGGTGCTCTCGCCCGCCGACACCTTCAGCTCGACAGCCGTCGCCGCGGGGCCCGGAGCCTGGAAACCTTGACGCAGGAGCGCGTAGCCCGCAGCCGCCGCAAGAATGACGAGTACCAACAGTACGATGCCGGCCGCGCTGCCGCGGCGCCGGGCCGTCTCAGCCATCGGCCGGTTCCTCGAGCAAGGGCCACAGCAGGCCCTGTATGCGCCGCGTCACCAGACCCGGCGGCAACGTCCTCTCCTTTAGCCGAGCCACCGGCCAGATACCCACGCGGGCATTCGTGAGGAACACCTCCGTCGCCGCTGTCAGATCGGCGGGCGACAGGGCGCATTCCGTTGCGGTGATCCCGGCACGGGCCGCCTCTCGCAGCACGACGCGCCGCATGACGCCGGCGACGCCGCAAAGATCGACGGCCGGTGTGCGCAAACGCGGCGACTGCGGTGGGCCATCGACGAGGAATACGTTGGTCATGGTGCCCGACACCAGGTTTCCGGATCGGCTGAGCATCAGGGACTCCGCGGCTGCGGCGGCTTCAGGCTCGCTGCGCGCGAGAATCTGCTCCAGGCGGTTGCAATGCTTGAGGCCTGCCAGCGCGGGATTCTCGCCCAGGCGCGTCGCCGCCACGCGCACGCTCACCCCCTGCTGCTGCAAGGCGGGGTCTTCCACGGGCCAAGGATAACGAATCACAACGCGTGTTGCCCGCTCACGGCCGCTGACTGCGTACCCGCGCACGATGGCCTCACCCCGGGTGACGATCAGCTTGACTATCGAGCGCTCCTGCGCGCCGGCGAGGCGCTCGATCTCCGCGCGCAGCAGCGCGGCCGCGGGCGGCGGCCAACCCAGTCTGCCGCAGCCGTGCGCCAGGCGCTCGAGGTGCAAGGCGAGAAAACGTGGCCGGCCGCGCAGACAGGCGATCGTCTCGAAGACGCCGTCACCGAAATGCAGCCCGCGGTCGAGCGGCGAAATACCGGCGGCGGCGATGCCGTCTATCAGGACGGATACCGTTGCATCGGACCCCGGCGGCGCCTCAGGGGTCACGCAGCCGCTCCCGCGCGCGGCGTCTCACCGAACACGGCGAGGAGCCCGCGCGCCTTGGCGCGACACTCCTCCAGCTCGCGCTCGGGATCGGAGTCGGCCACGATGCCGGCGCCGGCGCGAAACTCGATCTGCCGCCCGGCGACCGTCATCGTGCGGATCAGAATGTTGAAATCCATGCTGCCGTCGCGCCCGAGGAGGCCGAGCGAGCCGCTGTAGGCGCCGCGTCCCTCCCCTTCCAGCTCCGCGATGATCTGCATGCAGCGATGCTTCGGGCAGCCGGTGATGGTTCCTCCGGGAAATACCGCGCGCAGGGCATCGATGGCCGTGACATCCGCCCGCAGTGTCCCCGTCACGCTGGAGACGATGTGGTGCACATGCGCGTATGACTCGATGGACATCAATTCCTCGACGCGCACCGTCCCAGCCTCGCACACCCGCCCGAGGTCGTTGCGCTCGAGGTCGATGAGCATGATGTGCTCCGCCCGCTCCTTGGGATGCGCCACCAGAGCCGCCATCTCGCGCGCGTCCTCGCCAGGCCGCTGGCTGCGCGGCCGGGTGCCCGCGATCGGGCGGGTCTCGATGAGCCGGCCCGCGATGCGTGCCAGCCGCTCCGGCGAGGAGCTGAGCACCGCCCCGCCGCGCCACTGCGCGAGCGCCGCGAACGGCCCGGGATTGGCGGTCCGCAACCGCTCGTAGAGACGGCCGACATCCGCCTCGCCGCACAGCTCGACTCGCCAGGGACGCGACAGGTTGGTTTGATAGATGTCGCCGGCGCGGATGTACTCCTTGCCGCGCCGCACGCGCTCGAGATAAGCAGCCGCTTCCTCCTCCATGACGCGCGCCACCGCGAGCGGCGCCGCCGGCCCGGCGGGACTGGCGCCGGCGCGCGCCAACTCGCGGGCGTCGCTCGCGATTGCATCGAGCGCATCCGCGGCCTCGTCCTCGGCGAGGGCCTGAATTTTCCCGGAGAGCTTGTCGTGAACGAGGGCGCAGGGCACGCGCAGCGCGAAGGCCTGCCAGGCATGCGTGGCGGCGGGTCGTGGCAGGACGAGACGCGGCTCGATTTCGGCGGCGAGCTCGTAGCCGAGGAAGACTGCCCAGCCGCCGCAGAACGGCAGGCCGGCCGCTTGCCCGGCGATTTCCACACTCGTCGGGTCGCCGGCGATCCACCGCTCGAAGGCGCGCAGGAACCCCTCTCCCGGCACGATGACACCCCGCGGAACAGCCCCCTCCGCCTGCACGCGCCCCTGCGGATCGAGCCACAGCGCGCCCGTCGGCAGCGCCACGAGCACGCTCCTGCGGCCGAGCGGCCCTTCGGCCGCGCTGTCGAACAGTACGGGATAGCGCTCCGGACGGCTCGCCGCGAGCTGCCTGAGTACGCCGGGCGGAACGTCGAGCTCGCGGATGATCAAGTCATGGGGCCCGTGCGACCCGCCGGCTCGGCCCTCAGCCGGTGAATCGCCTGAAAATTACCGAGCCGTTGGTGCCGCCGAAGCCGAAGGAATTCGACAGGGCGACATCGATCTTCATCTGCCGCGCGGTGTTCGGCACGTAGTCGAGATCGCAGTCGGGATCCGGCGTGTGGTAGTTGATGGTGGGCGGCGCAACCTGATCGCGGATCGCGAGAATGGAGAAGATGGCCTCCACCACGCCCGCGGCGCCGAGCAGGTGCCCGGTCATGGATTTGGTCGAGCTGACGGCCAGTCGGCTCGCGTGATCGCCGAACGCACGCTTCATGGCGAGCGTCTCCGCCTTGTCCCCGGCCGCCGTCGAAGTCGCGTGCGCGTTGACGTACTGCACGTCGGCGGCATTGATCGCGGCGTCCTTGAGCGCATTCGCCATCGACAGGCGAGCGCCTTCGCCGTCCTCGGGCGGCAGCGTGATGTGGTAGGCATCGCCGCTCATGCCGAAGCCGATGAGCTCCGCGTAGATGCGGGCGCCGCGCTGGCGCGCATGCTCGAGCTCCTCGAGGATGAGAGCGCCGCCGCCGTCACTCAACACGAAGCCGTCGCGGTCCAGATCCCAGGGGCGGCTGGCTTCCTTCGGAGCCTCGTTGCGTGTCGAGAGGGCCTTCGCCTGCGCGAAGCTCGCGAGGCCGCAGACGGTGGTCGCCATCTCACCGCCGCCGGCGACGATGACGTCGGCATCACCGTACTGGATGGTGCGCAGCCCGATGCCGATCGCGTGGGTCGAGGTGGTGCAGGCGGTCACGACACCGAGGTTCGGGCCCCGGAGGCCGTACTTGATGGACAGGTGCCCGGAGATCATGTTGATGATCGTGGCAGGCACGAAGAACGGCGAGATCTTGCGCGGGTTGCCGGTCTTCACGTACTCGTGGTACTCCGCCTCGATCGTGCCGAGCCCGCCGATGCCGGCGCCGCAGATCGCGCCGCAGCGCGTCGCGTCCGCCTTCGAGAAATCGATCCCGGAGTCCTCGACGGCCAGGATGCCCGCGGCGACGCCGTAGTGCATGAACTCGTCCATGCGCCGCAGCTCCTTGGTGTTGAAGAAGCGGCTCGGCTCGAAGCCCTGCACCTGCCCGCCAAAACGGACGGGGAAATTGGACACGTCGAACCGAGTGAGCGGTCCGATACCGCTTTCGCCGGCGAGAATGGCCCGCCACGCCGTCTCTACGGCGCAACCCACGGGCGAGATGATTCCCATACCCGTCACGACTACACGACGCTTGCTCACACGCTACCCGTCTCTGGAAGTTCCTGGGGATTCTTGCGGCGCAGTTACCCGGCCCGCGCTGGGCCTCGCCCCTTCGGGGCCGCCACGCACAAAGCGCTTGGCGTTGTAAATCGCTCCCGGCGATTTGCCGGCGCCGCGCCTGGTCGCCGCGCGGCGCACTAGCGCGCCATGAGGCTTTTGCTCAGGCCTTGTTGCGGCGTTCGTTGATGTACTCGATCGCCTGGTGGACCGTGGTGATCTTCTCGGCATCCTCGTCCGGAATCTCGATCTCGAACTCCTCCTCGAGAGCCATCACGAGCTCGACCGTGTCGAGCGAGTCGGCTCCCAGATCGTCCACGAAGGAGGCGTCATTCGTCACCTGCTCCTGCTTGACGCCAAGCTGCTCGGCCACGATGGCTTTGACCTGCTGCTCAACTGTGCTCATTAGCGGATGGTCCTTATGTTATAGAAATTGAATTGCGGAAATACGTTCCCATGCCGCCATGGCCGAGGCCGGCGGCGCGGGCGCGGTATTGTAGGGGAACACCCCTGGGGCTGCCACTCGCCATTGGTTCACGCTGAGTGATTGTTTTTGCTGAGGAAACGCCGCCAGGGCCTGGCCCGGAAGGGAGCCGGAAAGGCCGCCGGCGCGGCGCCCCGCTGTTGCGCCGAACCAACGTTTGCAGGCTGGCCGCCAGCCACGCCTCCCCTGCCCGGGCGCGCGAGCCGCGGGAGCCTCACGGCATGTACATTCCGCCGTTGACGTGCAGGGTCTCGCCCGTGATGTAGCTCGCCTGCGGCGATGCCAGGAAGAGCACCGCGGCGGCCACGTCCGCGGCCGCCCCCAGCCGACCGACCGGGATCTGCGTGAGCAGCCCGGAGCGCTGCTCCTCGGTCAGCGAGCGCGTCATGTCGGTATCGATGAACCCGGGCGCAACCGCGTTGACGGTGATGCCGCGCGAGGCGACTTCCCGTGCGAGTGACTTGGTAAACCCGAGAATGCCTGCTTTGGCGGCGGCGTAGTTGGTTTGCCCGGCGTTGCCGGTGACACCGACCACGGAAGTCAGATTGATGATCCGGCCGCGGCGCTCCTTCATCATCCGGCGCAGGGACGCCTTCGACAGGCGGAACACCGAGGTCAGGTCGGTCGCAATCACCCGGTCCCAGTCCTCCGGCTTCATCCGCAGGAGGAGCGTGTCGCGCGTGATCGCGGCGTTGTTGACGAGGATGGTGGGCATCTCCCCGGCGCCGTCCAGCTCGCCCAGCAGGGCATCGATCGAGGCGGCATCGGACACGTCCAGCCGCGCGCCCCGACCGTTGTATCCATGCGACGCCAGAGCCGCCGTCAGGGACCCTGCCCCCTCCGCGGTGGTCGCCGTACCGATTACCTTGGCGCCGGCCTCAGCGAGGGCCAGCGCGATCGCCCGCCCGATTCCGCGGGAAGCGCCCGTAACGAGCGCGACGTCATTCTCGAGCATCGTATGTCTACCTCGATTCAAGCCTGTACCGCGGCCAGCGTAGCCTGCAGCGACTCCGCATCCTCGAGCGCCATCGCCTGCAGGCCGCGTTCGATGCGGCGGTTGAGCGCCGTGAGCACCTTGCCCGGGCCGCATTCGATCAGTGCGCCGATGCCGCTCGCCGCGAGAGCCCGCACCGTCTCCGACCAGCGCACGGGGCTCGAGAGCTGACATACGAGGAGCTGGCGCAGGTCAGCCGGGTCCTCGTGAGCGGATGCGTCGACCGCGCTCACGAAACGGATGCGGGGAGCCCGCAAGGCCACCGTCGCCAGCCGCTCCTGCAGGCGCAGTGCGGCCGACCGCATCAGGCTGCTGTGGGAAGGAACGCTCACCGGGAGCGCGATGGCGCGCTTGGCGCCCAGGCGTTTTGCCGCCTCGATCGCACGCTCCACGGGCTCGCGGGCACCGGCGATGACCACCTGTCCGGGGGCGTTGAAGTTGACGGCCTCCACCACGCCGCCCTGGGCGGCCTCGCGGCAGGCCGCGATCACCTGCGAGTCCTCGAGGCCGAGGATCGCCGCCATGGCGCCGCTTCCCGCCGGCACCGCCTCCTGCATGACACGGCCCCGGAAGCGCACGAGGTCGATGGCCGCGCCAAAATCGAGCGCATCCGCCGCGACGAGCGCCGAGAACTCCCCCAGGCTGTGCCCGCAGACCACCTGCGGCTCGCCGCCGCCGCGACTGCGCCAGAGCCGCCAGGTCGCGATCGAGGCCGCGAGCATCGCCGGCTGAGTGCACTCGGTGCTGTTCAGGCGCTCGGCCGGGCCTGCCGCCACGAGCTGCCAGAGGTCGTATCCGAGCACCGCCGAAGCTTCGGCAAAAGTGTCGCGCAGCGCCGACTCGGCACCGGCCGCCGGAGCCAGCGCGCCCAGCATGCCGACCGACTGCGAGCCTTGCCCGGGAAATACGCAGCCAAACGTCATACACCCTCACGTGGTCGAAAAATCCTGCGATTATAGCCACGCAGCCCGGAACCGGCTCTGCGCGGGACTGTCGAACGGCGCAAACACACCTACCCGCGCGCGCGGTTATGATTCCGCGTCGCGCCCCAAGGCGCATCCGCCGCCGCAGGAAAGCACAGCCCATCATGAACCATCGACGCCACCCCGCGAGATCCGCCTGCATGAACACAGAGCACCCCGGCAGCGACCGCGGCAAGCCGCGGGTGCGGCAGGCCCGGCGCGAAGCGCGCGGCTTCACCCTGATCGAGATCATGGTGGTCGTGATCATCATCGGCCTGCTCGCGGCCGTCATCGTGCCGCAGGTCGTCAGCAAGGTCGACGAGGCGCGTGTCGCCAAGGCGAAGGAGGACATCCAGGCCCTGGAGACCGCTCTCACCGAATACCGCCTCGACAACTCCGAGTATCCGTCGTCGGACGACGGCCTCGATGCGCTCATCAAGCAGCCGAACGACCCGGCGATCACGCATTGGCACGGCCCGTACATTCAGCGGCTGTCCAAAGATCCGTGGGGCCATTCATACCAGTACGCCTACCCCGGCACCCATGGACAGCCCTATGACCTTTTCACGCTGGGAGCCGATAACCAGCCCGGCGGCGACGGTGTCAACGCGGACATCGGCAACTGGAACCTCGCCGATTGACCTCGTGGTGGGGCCGGTCGCCGCAGGCATGCATCCTGGAAGGCGTGCAGCGCGCGTCGCCGGCTTCACGCTGCTCGAGATACTCATCGTCGTCCTCATCATCGGGGTGGTGACGGCGGGAATGCTGCTCTCGATGAGCTTCGCCGGCAAAGACACGGACCTCGAGACCGACAGCAAGCGGCTGCTTTCCCTGATGGACTACGCGCGGGAGCAGTCGGAGCTGCAGACACGCGATTACGGCATCTTGTTCGGCGAGCACGGCTACGAATTCGTGGTGTATGACGTGCGCACGGGAGCATGGCGCCAGGTATTCGAGGACGACGCGCTGCGCGAGCGGGCGCTGTCGAGCGGCCTCGAATTCAAGCTGGTGGTCGACGCGCGGCCGATCGTGTTGAGCGACGACATGACCGTGCCGTCGTCCAAGCCGGCGGCGGGCTCTCAGCCGCATCCGGGCGAAGGCGCGCCGCAGAGCGCGAGCTCCAGCCCGGACTCCGACTCCAACTCGGATTCCGCTTCCGACTCCGATTCGGATTCGGGGAAGGCCTTCGCGCCGCAGGTGATGATCTTCTCGAGCGGCGACCTGTCCTCCTTCAGCATCACGCTGGAGCGCGCGAGCGCCGGCCGCAGCATCACGCTGAACGAGAATCAGGACGGCGACATTGTCGAAAAGCCGATGGTCGCGGGCGGCGGCACGTGAATAGCTCGCGAGGATTCACCCTGATCGAGGTGCTGGTGGCGCTCGCCATCGTGGCCATCGGCATGGCGGCTGTCCTGGAGGCGCTGACCTCCTCGGCGAATACCGCCGTGTATCTGCAGGACAAGACCTTCGCCGAGTGGGTGGCGTTGAACCGCATCGAGACCGTCAGGCTGTCGGGCTCCGTTCCCGCCGCGGGCACCAGCAATGACGACGTCGACTACGCCGGCCGCAGCTGGCAGTGGCAGGAGAAAGTCACCACCACCCGCATCCAGGGCATGGTGCAGATCGAAATCGACGTGCGGCCCGCCAGCAGCAACGCATCGGATGAGCGCGGCTGGTACGCGAGCGCGACGGGCTTCATGGGCAATGCCATCGCGCCACCGACCGACCCGCCGCCGCCAGCATGGTCGATGGAGCCGATCGTCGGCTTGCCCGCGACCGGCGCCGGCGGTCAGACCCCCGGCAATTCGGGCGCAGGCACGCAATGAGCCACGAGAGCCGGCCGCGCGCGCGACCCCGCCGAGCCTCGCGCGGATTCACCCTCATCGAGCTTCTGGTGGCGCTTTTCATCGCCGCCGTGATGTTCGCCATGGGCTACGGTGCGATCAACCAGGCGCTGACGACTCGCGGCTCCATACGCCGGCACCAGGAGGACCTGGTGCAGCTCGAGACGACCATGCGGATCATCGAGCAGGATTTCGTACAGCTTGCTCCGCGCCCGGTGCGCTCACCGGACGGCAGCAACTATCTGTCGTGCCTCCAGGGGGGAGCCACCTCCGATGCCCTGGGCTCCGCCGACAGCTCCAGCACTTCCGATGACTCGGATGCCTCAGACACATCCGCTCCACTGGTCGTTCTGACGCGCAGCGGCTGGAGCAATCCCACGGGGATTCAGCGTTCGGAGCTCGAAAGAGTCGCATACGTTCTCGACAACGGCACCCTGACCAGGGAGCACTGGAACGTGCTCGACGCCACGCTCTCGAGCACGCCCTTCAAGCGCAACCTCCTGAAGCATCTTCGCAGCGTGACATTCCGCTACATGGTGCCGCTGACGCATTCGTGGGTCGATACGTGGCCGACGGCCGGGAGCAGCGCGAATGCCACGGACTCGTTCTATCGCATGCGGCCCGAGGCGGTGGAGGTCACGCTGTACACGAAGCAGTGGGGCAAGATCACGCGCATTTTCGAGGTTGCCAACAGCAACAACTGATACATGACGCACCCGCAGCCAGGAATCGCACGGCACCGCCGCCTCGAGGGCCGCATGGCATCGCGCCATGGTCAGCGCGGGGTCGCGCTCCTGGTCGCGATTCTGCTCGTCGCCCTCGGCACCATCGTGGCGGCGACGATGGCCTATAACAACGCGATGACGGCGCGCCGGGCGGCGGCGACCTTCGCCTTCGATCAGGCGCTGCTCGTTTCCGAGGGCGCCGAGGCGCTTGCGGCCTATGGCCTGCAGCAGCAGCAGAAGCAGAACCAGCCCTACACCTCGCCCGATCAGGCCTGGGCCCAGCCCCTGCCCCCCACCGAAGTAACCCCTGGCGTGATGCTGGAGGCTTCACTCGAGGACATGCAGGGCCGATTCAACATCAACAACCTCGTGCAGACGGATGGCGAGTCACCGAACACGGTCGCGATCACGGCGTTCACGCACCTGCTGCAAATGCTGAACATGGATCCCAAATGGGCCAACTACATCGTCGACTGGATCGACAAGGACTCGACGCCCATGTTCCCGGACGGCGCGGAGGATAGCGTCTACATGGAGATGGACCCGCCCTATCGCACCCCCAACCTGCCGATCACCAGTACCAGCGAGCTCATGGCGCTGCCGGGCTTCACGCGCGCGGACTTCGACAAGCTCGCGCCGCACATCGTCGCTCTTCCCCTGGGCCAGGCGATCAATACCTGCTCCGCCGATCCGTGGGTGCTCGATGCGCTGACGGGGCACGTGCAGTTCAGCGCCGATCCGCAGCAGTTCGCGAAGGACCGGCAGGCTCAAGGCGGCTGCTTCCCGACCAATTCGGAGGTGGAGCAAGCCGCCGGCAACTCGCCGACAACCCCCAGCGCCACCCCCAGCCCCACCCCCAACCCCAATAACACCTCGCAGACTCTCGCCAGCCTGCTCACCGAGAAGTCCGCCTGGTTCCGCCTGACCAGCTTCGTGACCCTGGGGTCGACCCAATTCTCGGTCTATACGGTGCTCTACCAGGAACAGACGGGCACGGTTCGCCCGGTCATGCGCAGCTTCACGCCGGACTGAGCCTGCCGCTGCTAGTATTCGCGACCATGGCCGACTGGCTTCTCATCAGGCTCCCGCGCACGCCCCAAGAGCAGGCTAGCTGGCTCGTGGCCGACCCGCGCGGGGCCGCCGTCGGCCCGCCCCAGGGCGGCCCGCTCGCGCTCGCGGCGCCGCGCGCGGCCGGGCGGCACGTCGTGGTGCTGGTCCCGGCCACGGACGTCCTGTTGGCGCAGCCGGAGCTGCCGCAGGCCAAGACCGGAGCCAAGCTGCAGCAGCTCGTGCCCTATGCGCTCGAGGAGCAGCTCGCCGAGGACATCGAGGAGCTGCATTTCGCCGTCGGCCGGCGGCAGGAAGACTCGACGCGCGTACCGGTCGCGGTGGTGGCGCGCAAGCTCATGGACGAGTGGACCACGCTGCTCAAATCCAGCGGCATCGAGCCCGAGGCTCTGTACGCCGTCAGTGAGCTGCTGCCGCAGAACCCCGGTCAGGCGATAGCCCTCCTGGAGGAGGACTCGGTGATCGTGCGGCCACCGTCGGGGACCGTAGCGACGCTGCCCGCCGACGCCCTGGACGAGGCGCTCGAGATCGCCCTCGCCGGCATGGAGCCCGGCACGCCGGGCGGTCGAGGCCTCATCCTCTACACCGGCGCGGCGGAGTGGCACCGGCATTCGGCCACCGTGGAGGCGGCCCGCGAGCGCTTCGAGGGCATCCAGATTCAGCTGCTCACGGGCGGACCGCTCGGCCTGTTCGCGCAGCAGTTGCCGACGGCCGCGCCCACCAACCTGCTGCAGGGCCCGTACACTCCGGCGACCTCCCATCCGGTCGGCTGGAACGCCTGGCGGGTGGCGGCCATCCTGCTCGCGGGCTTCATCGCCCTGCACGTCGTGGGGAAAGCCGCCGAGCTCAGCGTCCTCAAGCATGCCGACCACAAACTCGACGCCTCCATCGAGCAGGTCTTTCGCGCGGCAATGCCAGGACAGCCGGACACGTACGAGGCGCGGCGCCAGATGGAGGAGCGGCTCGCCGCGGTGCGTGCGACTCAGGCTTCCGGCGGGTTCCTGTCGGCTCTGCAGGCACTCGTCGCGGCGCATCGTGCCGCGCCCGAAGCGGTGCTCGAAGCGCTGACCTTTCGCGACGGCGCGCTCGAGCTCAAGGCGTCGGCGCCGAGCGTCGAGTCGCTCGATCGCTTGAGCCGTCAGCTCCATCAAGAGGGATGGCAGGCGCACCTGGTCTCAGGCAACCCCTCCGGCTCCGCGTACGAGGGCCGCATCCAGATGTCGCCGGGAACCTGAGATGGCGCGAGCACTGGGCCTCTCCTCCCTACGGTCGCTGTCGCCTCGTGACCGCCGCATCCTCATCGTCGGGGGCCTGATCGCCGCGATCCTGTTCGTGCTCGCGGTCATCCTGCCGCTCGACCACAGCGTCTCACACCTGCACGCGCAGGTGGCAACGAAGCAGGCAGATCTCGTCTGGATGCGCACCGCGGCGCCGGAAATTGCAGCGGCGGGACCGATACACGGGAGCTCGGGCGAATCCCTGATCGTGATCGTCGATCAGTCGGCGCGCGAGGCCGGGCTCGGCACCTCGCTCGCGGGCAGTCAGCCGAGCGGCGCCGGCGGCCTCAACGTCCAGCTGGAGAAGGCGTCGTTCGACGCCTTGGTCGGTTGGCTCGCGCGTCTGAGTCAGCAGAATGGCGTGCAGATCGAGAGCGCCACCATCGACACCGCCGGCAGCCCCGGCACGGTCAACGCAACCCTGGTCCTGAAGAGCCCCTGAGCTGCTCTGGCGCATGAAGCGGACCATAGGCGTCATCGTCTTCGGTGTCGTGGCTTTCGCCGCGATCGTGCTCGCGCGCCTGCCCGCGAGTTGGCTGTTGCCGAATGGCGGCGCCAATTTCAGCTGTGCGAGCATCGACGGTTCCATCTGGAGCGGCTACTGCAGCGGACTCAGGGTGCAGGGCGCGGCGCTCGGGGATCTCGCCTGGCAGCTGCGGCCGGCGCGGCTTCTGCTGGGGAAGCTCGCCGCGCACATCGACCTCGAGCACCCGCCGACCACCTCAGCGCAGGGAGATGTCGAGGTCGGCCTCGGCGGTACTGTCGTTGCGCGGAACCTGACAGCCGCACTGCCCCTCGATCCGACGCTGCTTCCAGGTGTACCGCCGACGCTGAGCGGCACGTTGCACCTCGACCTTGCACTTGCCCAGATCACGAGCAAGGGCGTCGTCAGGAAGCTCCAAGGCCATATCGAGGCGGACGATATCATCGACCGCAGCGGCTACGTCACCCCGCTCGGCAGCTTCTCTGTGAGCTTCCCCGGCGGAACGCCGCAGCCGACAGGTGACGTGCAGGACCTCGGCGGCCCGCTGGCCGTCTCGGGCAAGGTCGTTCTCACGCCGGAGCCTGGATACGAGCTGTCAGGCTACGTGACGCCGCGCGCGAGCGCGAATCAGGCCCTCATCAACGCCATCGAGATTCTCGGCTCGCCCGATGCGCAGGGACGGCGCCAGTTCGCCCTGCAAGGGACCTACTGAAGCTCGCGAAATACGCCGAGCAGCGGGAAGTAGAGCGCCGCCCGCACCGGCTCGGGACCCAGGCCGCGAGCGAGCGCCGCATAGACCTCGAGCTGCCCCCGATAGCGCTCGAGCTCCTGGCCGATGAACTCCTCGAGCCGGCCACCCTCGTGTCGGCTGGTCTTGAAGTCGATGACCCAGCGGGTCCCGTCCTCGTCGATGAAGGAGCGATCGATCACCACGCTCGTCAGCGTCCCGCCCGCCACCCCCGTGAGAGCGAGCTCGCTGCCCGCCTGCCGGTGCCGCGGCGCGAGAATCCAACGCCCTCTTTCGTCCGCGACCGTCCGAGTCAACGCTTCGACGACTTCCGCCGCCGCCCGCTCGAGATCCTGCTCCGGCACGCCGTGGCGGCGCAGTTGCTCGCGATACAGCTCGGCCCGGGCCTCGAGCCAGCCGGGCGCAGGCAGCTCGGCAGCGGCGCCGAATGCCTGTAGCGCCGCATGGACGACAGTGCCGATGTGGCGTCGCGTTTCGCCCACCCAACTGAACTCCAGCGTCTCGAGCGAGCGCTGCGCCAGCGGCAGCCGCGTCAGCTCTGGGGCGGAAGGAAGCACCGGTGCAGTCCAGTCAGAGCGGAGCCTCCGCAACACGCGGCGCGTCTGCGAGCCGGCGAAGAGCTCGAGCTGCACGTCGCCGGCAACCGCGGCCGCGGCCTCCTTCGCGGGAGTCTGAAAGGCGTCTGCGAGAGCCGGCCAGAGAGAAGCGAGCAGCGTCCTCTGGCGCGGTGCCGCAAGCCCGTCGGCGCGCGGCTTGGGAGCCGCATACAAGTGCAGCGAGCGCTTGGCGCGGGTCGCCGCGACGTACAGCAACCTCACCTGCTCGTTCGCGGCGCGAACTGCCATGAGGCGCTTGAGAAACGCCGTGACTTCCCCGGGGTCCTGATCGCCGATCACCGGCGCCGGCGCCATGATGAGATCACTGCCATCGTCCGCGCGCGGCAGATCGAGCCAGCGCAGCAGCGGCTCGCGGCCCCGATTGCGCTCCCGGTCGAGGCTCGGCACCAGCACGTGATCGAACTCGAGCCCTTTGGCGCCGTGAATCGTCAGCACCTGCACCGGTGAGTCCGTGCGCGCCTGTGGCTGCGCATAGAGGTTTGCCAACACCGAATCCAGCGTGCCGAGGCCGCGCCACTCTCCCGAGGAGGTACGCTCACTCAACGCATCGAAGAACGCGCGCGCGTGGCGCAACTCCTCGAGCGGATACGCGTCCGGAGCACCGAGCGCCATCCAGACCTGCTCCAGCCAATCAGCCATCGGCGCACTGTCGCGCCGCGATATGCCCTCTTCGAGCACACGGCTGAGGCGCTCGATGCGAGCGCGCTCATGCGCCGCACAGTCCTCGAGCCGATCCGGCTCGCGCAAGGCCTCGCAGACGAGTCGCGAGTCGTTGCGGGCAGAGAGCCGCGTCAGGGTGGCGAGCGACACCCCGCACCATGGCGCCCTGAGCACCGCGAGCCAGGCGGTGCGGTCGCCCAGGTGGCACAGCGCGCGCGTGAGCGCCACGAGATCGCGCACGATCGGCACCTCGGCGAGCGGCACCAGCTCGACTCCGATCGCATCGATGCCGCGGTCGCCGAGCCCCGTGACGATGTCCCACGCATGCGAGCGCGCTGCCACCAGGATCGCAATCTTCGCTCCGGCATCGTCCGTCTTCAGGTCCCTGACTCTCGTCACGATGGCCTCGGTTTCCGCGTCGCGCTCGCCGTCCGCGAGAAGGCGCAACTCGACGGGTTTACCGTCCTGCGCCTGGCCCGTTTTGCCCGCGAGGCTCGGCGTGAACGCCACCGCGCTCGCGCGCAGATCGTCGGCCTGCGGAAAGAGCCCGCCGAAGGTCTCGTTGGTCCATTGGATGAGCGCCGGCGTCGCGCGGAAATTGCGCAGCAGGCGCAGCGGTGTCAGCCGCAGCGAGCCGATGCCGGCATCGCGCGCGCGCAGGAAACAGCCGACCTCCGCTTCGCGAAACAGGTAGATCGATTGCATCGGATCGCCGACCACGAACAGCGTGCGGCCGTCACCCGGCTCCCAACCGGCGATGAGCGCCTCGAGGAGCTCGAGTTGCGCCACGGAGGTGTCCTGGAACTCGTCGATCAGGATGTGGCGCAGGGAGAGTCCGGTGCGCAGGGCGAGGTCGGTCGGCAGGCCCGCCTCCGCCAGCGCCGCGCGCGCCGCGCCGGCAATGTAGGTATGGTCCACGCGGCCATCGACTGCGAAGAGCGCCTGCAGCTGCGCCGCCGCCGAGCGCAGGACGCGCGACAGGGCGGCGAGCGCCGCCGAGTCCTCGGCCCCGAGCTCGGGGCTCGGGAGCCGCGCCACATCGAGCAGCGTCTCCCGCGCCGAGGGCAGCGCACCCAGGCGCTCGATCCAGGCCCGCAGCGCCTCTTTGCCGCTGTCGCTGCCAAATTCCGCTCCGAGCCTGCGGTCGATCGCTTTGCGCCAGTCACCGTCCTTGGTGAGGACGAGCCGCGCCAAAGCCTTCCACGCCGCGAGACAGCGCGCCTGCGAGTCGAGGGGCCCCACGCCGGGCAGCCGCGCCGCATCGGCGCAGACATCCGCACCCAGGCACTGCCGGGCGCACGCCAAGCGATCCGCCACTATCTGCGCGAGACTCGCGGCCACGCGCCGGCACAGGACCTCCGGCTCGTGACCCAACACGTAGCGCAGCCAGTGGGCGCGCTGGCGCAGCATGTCCGCGAGCAGCCGCTCGACGTGGCCCCAGCGGTTGTCGAGCCGCTCGAACAGCAGCTCCAGGTCAGCGGACAGCTCGGCGTCCTCTTCCCCCGCGAGCAGCGTCTCGCGGGCCGCGAGCAGATAGAGCTCCTCCGGGCGGGAGCTGACGACGAGGTCGCTGCCGGCACGCGCCGTGACCGGCAGCTGACTCGCGAGCCGGAAGTTGAACGAATCGATGGTTTGGATGCGCAGCCGGCCGGGGTCCTGTGCGAGGCGCCAGCCGCGCGCCTGCGAGCGCTGCAGCGCCGCAGCTGCCAGGCAGCGCAGGCGCTCACCTTGCGCATCGTCGGCGATCTCCCCGCGCAACGCCCGCAGAACGCGAGCGCGCATCTCCGCCGCCGCGCGCCGGGTGAAGGTGATGGCCAGGATCTCCTCCGGCTCATCGACCACGGCGAGCAGTCGCAACAGTCTCTGCGTGAGGACAGTGGTCTTGCCGGATCCTGCCGGCGCCTGCAGGATGACCGAGAGATCGGGGTCGATCGCACGCTCGCGCGCCAGATCGTCGGCCTGGGCCGCGGCAGCCGCTTCCGGGGTCGAGGCGCTACTCCTCATCCACTCCCCCCGAGCCGTCCTGCGCCTCATCGTCGACGGTGATCAGGTCATCACTGATGCGACAGACGCTGGCCACACGGCAGTAATCGCAAGCCCGGGGCTTCGGGTCGACCGCCGCCTGCCCCGCGGCGAAGGCAACGGCCAAGCGCTCCACCAGCTGACGCCATTCCTGCACCCGCGATCGCCACGCATCCTGTGACTTTCCGTCCGCCGCCTTGACTCCCGCCACCTTGGGGAGCAACTCCTCGCTCGCAGCGATGCCGTCGAACCTGACCTCCCGCGCCGTAACATTGACCGTCGCCATCGCGACGACTGCCTCCCCCACGGCCGCGAGATAGGCGAGCAGCTGCGGATGCGACGGCCGATCGCCGTACCAGTCGGGGCTCACCCGCCCGCCACTCTTGTAATCGAGAATCGCGAGCCCGCCGCTCGCGAGCGCATCGAGCCGATCGATGCGCAGGCGCAGCTCCTGGCCCGCCAGACGCAGGCGTGTGGCGTGCTCCGTGTGCCGCACACGAAACGGCGCGCGTCCCCGCTCGATCGCGAGCAGCTTGCGGATCAGTCGCGCGGTGCGGCGGCATTCGCGCTGCAGCACCGGCTGGGCTATCGGGCTCTCGTTGGCGCCCGCGAGCGCCGCGGCGGCATCCTCGATGCACCCGGCGATCGACTCCTCCAGCATCTGCGGCGACAGCGCCGCCAGCGCGCGCGAGTCGCCGAGCCGCTCCCAGAGTTGCTGCAGAGCCGCGTGCAGCAGTTGTCCGCGTACATCGGGCGCAATGCCCGGCTCCGGCACCCGCAGATCGAGGCTCCCCAGGCGCAGCTCCGCGTAAGCGCGGAAGGGACACTGATTTTGCAGCTCGAGACTGCGTGTCCCGGACGGCAGCGGTTGTTGCGAATCCCACGCGACACCGACATCGTCCCGCCAATCCGCCAGCAGCCCCGGCCGGTGAAGCCGCGCGGGAAGCCATATCGCGGCGCGTGGCGTCGCGGCTGACTGCGCCGCGGCGCGCCACTCCTGGAGCAACGGGCTCGGCATCAGCTCGATATCCTCGGCGCGCGCCGGGGCGCTGAGCAGCAACTCCCCCGCCGCCGCACGCCAGGCCATTACTTGCGCCCGCGCTTCCTCCAGCCGCCCGCCCGCGGTGGCGGCGGGCCATCCCGCCGCGATTTGCGCCGGCAGCGGCAGAAACGGATCGGGCGCGACCGGCTGCGGGAAGCTCTCGGAGTCAAGCCCGGCAACCCACACGCCGTCATACCGCACCACCGGGTCCACGTAGGTTGGGGAGACAGTCACCGCAGCGTCATCATCGGAAGGCCGGTATGGCGTTCGAGATGCCAACTCCGTGAGCCACTGCACGGCCACATCGAGAGTCATCGTCCGGGCAGCCACCGAAAGCTGGCCCAGCTCATCGAGCAGCTCGTGAAAGCGCAGCAGTGTCTGCTGCTCGGCGCTGCCGCGCGTGCCGGCTCCGGGCCATCCCAACACGTCCAATGCCGCCCGGAACCTCTCCGACCACTCCCGCGGGGTGCCGGCGCTCGCGCGCACTGCGGCGCCGGCCTGTTCGAGCCGGCCCACGATCACCGCCGCCGGCGCGGCGATCGGTGCCGGCGCGCGGCGCAGCAGCGTCAACAGCGCTCCGCGATCGAGCCGCAGCCGGCGCCGCTCGCGCAGCCAGAGGTCGATCCCGGCGCGAGCCGCCGGACTCGGCTCCGCCCACCAGGGCGCGCGCAGCCATTCGAGCAGGCTCTCGATGCCCAACCCCTCGCCGGCGAGCAGCGCGAGACTCGCGAGCGCCTGTGCGATCATCGGTGAGCGTGCAAGCGGCTGCCCCCCTTCCAGAGCGATGAGTGCCGGGCTGTCCCCGGCTCCCGCCACCGCGCCGCTCACGAGCGCCGCCAGCCGCTCGCGCCGCCCCGCGGATCCCGGCAAGAGGATGAGCAGACGGGCGTCCGCTTGCGCGGTGAGACGCCGTTGGCACCATTCGGCAATCTGCTCGAGCTCATCATGCTCGTCGGCCGGTCTCACGACCCGCGGCGGCGCCAACAGGGCGGGATCGTTGACCGGCGGGTACGAAACATCCAAGCCGCGTTGCGCCCGCGCGCCGACCATGGACTCGAGACGTGGCGTGGGCGCGAGAAAGCCGGCGAAAACGAGCGGACGATCGTCTCCCAGCCAGGGCGGGCGCGAGAGAGCGGCCGCTAACGGCGCAGCGCCCAGAGCCTCACAGCGCTCCATGACGGCGAGATGGACGGCGGCCAGCAGGCCCGCCTCGGTCGTAGCAGGCTCCCGAATGGCGCGCAGATCGAAGCGCAGCTCTGCGGCAAGGCCGCTCGCGCGCCGCAGCGACTCCGCCAGCGAGGCGTGATTGACCAGCTCGAGGCCGGCGGCGATCTCGGCCGTGCATTGCCGCCAGAGCAGCCACTCCTCAGCCGGCGAGAGCAGCCGCGGCACCATGCACGGGCTGCCGTCGGTGTTGGCGCCGTTGGCGGCGTAACGCTCGATCTCCCGCATGAGCCAGCCTTCGAGCGGCAATGCATCCGGGCTCGACCAAGCCCTTTTGCCGCGGGCGAGCTGCGCGGCGGCATGCGCCAGCCGCAGCGCATGAGCCCGCTGGCGCGAGGGCACGACGACCGTGCCCCCGCGCTCGAAGGTCGATCGGATATGATCAGTAAGATTCAGCAATACAAGAAGTTAGCGCACTTTCTTGCGCTTTTACTTGAATCGCGAAGTGGCCTCGACCACGTTGCTGCCGGACTCGGCGTCAGCGGCGGAGCCGCCGTTCGCGTAGGTCTGCAGCAGCTCCTCGATGCGCGCGAACACCTCCCGCAGCGTCGCCGGGTCCGGGAGCGTGGTCACCCGGAAATGATTCCGGTACGGCACGTTGAAGCTCACGCCCGGCGCCACGAGCACGTGCTTCTGCTCCAGCAGATCGAGCGCGAATTTCTGATCATCGAACGCCGGCAGCTCGCGGGTGTCGACGCCGACGAAGGCATACATGGCGCCTCGCGGCGGCGCCAGCTCGAGAAAGCGGCTGCTGTCGGCCGCGCCGAGGATGGTGCGCCGCGACTCATACAGCCGCCCGCCGGGGGTGATCAGGTCCTTCACGCTCTGATGGCCGCCGAGGGCCGTCTGCACCGCCCACTGCGAGAGCACGTTGCTGCAAAGGCGCAGCGAGCTCAGCAGCTCGAGCGCGCTCAGGTAATCCGCCGCGGCGCGGGTGCGGCCGGAGAAGGCCGCCCACCCCACCCGGTAGCCGCACGCCCTGTAAACCTTCGAGAGTCCCGAGAGCGTGGCGCAGAGCGTGTCGCGCACGAGTGTCGCCATGGGCACGAACTCGGCGTCGTCATAGACCATCTGGTCGTATATCTCGTCGCTGAAGACGATGAGCCCGGAGCGCTCCGCGAGCCGCGCCAGCGCCTCGAGCACCGGCCGGGGATAGACCGCGCCGGTCGGGTTGTTGGGATTGATGATGACGATGGCGCGCGTGCGCGGTGTCACGAGGCGCGCGAGCTCCTCGGGATCGGGCACGAAGCCGTTCTCCGGCCGGCAGGGGTAGTGCACGGGCCGCCCGCCGTTCAGCGTGACGGCCGCCGTCCACAGGGGATAGTCCGGACTAGGCACCAGCACTTCATCGCCGCCGTTGAGGAGCGCGCGCAGCACGAGGTCGATGAGCTCGCTCACGCCGTTGCCGATGAACACCTCCTCGGCCGTGACCCCGGTGACTCCCCTCGCCTGCTGCTGCATCACCACGGCTTCGCGCGCCGGAAAGATGCCCTTCTGGTGGCAGTAGCCCTCGGCCTCCGCGAGATTCTCGATCATCGCGAGGCGCATGGTCTCGGGGGTGCGGAACCCGAACGCCTTCGGGTTGCCGATGTTGAGGGAGACGATCTCGTATCCCTGCCGCTCGAGCTCGTGCGCGCGCCGCGCGAGACGACCGCGGATCTCGTAACGGACGTTGCGGAGGCTGTCGCTCGGGCGAATGCTGGCGTCGGGTTTCATTGGGCTTCCTGGATATCGAGATCAAGCATACCATCGAGCACTTCCCGGAAGCGGTGACACGCCACCCGGCCGCCACCCGGCGCCGCCTCCCAGGGCGGCACCCGCGCGGCGCATTCGGCAATGGCGTGCGGGCAACGTCCTCGGAATACGCACCCGGCGGGCCCATCCTCTCCCTGCGTTCGCGGCGCTTCCCGAACCCGCGTCAGTGCCAGTCTGCGAGGCTGCACGTCCGGGTCCACGACCGGCACGGCGTCCAGCAGCTCACGGGTGTACGGATGCAGCGGCCGTGAGAAGAGAATGCTCGAGTCGGCGAGCTCCATCATGCGTCCACGGTAGAGGACCAGGACCCGATCGCAGAGCCGCCTCACGACCGCGAGATTGTGGCTCACGAGCAGGATCGACATGCCGTGCTCGCTCTTCAGGCCGGCGAGCAGATCGAGGATCTGCGCCTGCACCGAGACATCGAGCGCGCTCACCGGCTCGTCGCAGACCAGGAGGCGCGGGCCGAGGATCATTGCCCGCGCAATGCCGACGCGCTGGCACTGGCCGCCGGAGAGCTCGTGCGGGTAACGGGCCGCCATGCCCGCTTCCAAACCAACACGCGCCAGCATCTGCGCCACCCGGCGCTCCCGCGCCGCGGCAGCGAGCTGCGGCTCATGGATCTCGAGGGGCTCGGCGACGATCGCGCCGATCATCATCCGCGGATCCAGGCTGGCGAGCGGATCCTGGAAGACGATCTGCAGGTCGCGGCGCAGATGCTTGAGCTCCCGCGCGGGCAGCGCCGCGAGATTCCGGCCCATCCAGGTTACGCAGCCGGCGTGCGGCGGGATGAGCTGCAGCGCCGCGCGCACGAGCGTCGACTTGCCGGAGCCGGACTCTCCTACCACGCCCAGCGCCTCCCCCGGGCGCAGCTCCAGGCTGACATCGTCGAGCGCGTGGAGCGCGCGGCCGCCGCCATCCCACGAGACCCGCGATGGGTACTTCACCGCGAGCCCGGAGATGCCGAGCGCCGCCGTGCGAGCGGCGGCCGGCGCGGCTGATTCCGCTGTAGCGGCGGATTGCGGCGCAGCGATGGATCGGGGCGCCGCTGCCGTATCCAGCGTGAGTACCTGGCCGAGGAGCGACTGCGTGTACTCGTGGCGCGGCGACTTGAGCACCGCGGCCGCGGTGTCCAACTCGAGGATTCGTCCGGACTGCATGACGGCGACCCGATCCGCAACGCCTGCCACCGCGCCAAAGTCGTGCGTGATCAACACCATCGCCATGCCGCTCTCGCGCTTCAATTCCAGCAGCAGCGCCAGAATCTGCGCCTGAATGGTGACATCGAGCGCGGTCGTCGGCTCGTCGGCGATCAGCAGCTGCGGCGCGCACGCGAGCGCGATGGCGATCATGGCTCTCTGGCGCAGCCCCCCCGAGAGCTCGTGCGGGTACTGACGCATCCGCCGGCCAGCTTCCGGCACGTGAACGCGCTCGAGCAACGCAAGCGCCTGCCGTCGCGCCTGCCGCCAGGTCGCACCGCGATGCCTGACGATGGGCTCCGCGATCTGCTCGCCGATACGCAGGTGCGGCGTCAGCGAGGTCATCGGATCCTGGAAAACCAGACCGACCTGCGCGCCGCGGACGCGGTCGAGCTCCCTTTGCGGGCGGCCGATGAGCGGCTCGCCGCCGAGGCTGGCGCTGCCCGTCACCCGCGCCGCCGCAGGCAGCAGGCCCAGCACCGCGAGGAAAAGCTGCGTCTTGCCGGCGCCGGACTCACCGACAACCCCGACGCACTCCCCCCGCCGCACGCTGAGCGATACGTCCTGGACAGCGGCGACGTCACCCTGCGCCGTGGCAAACGTGACGCTGAGCCCCTCGATCCCCAGCACCGCGCCGCCGCCCTTCTCTCCCTCAGCGCGCGGCGGGATCGAGCGCATCACGCAGGCCGTCGCCGAGGAGGTTGAAACAAAGGAGCAGCGCGATGAGGAATCCCGCGGGCACGAGCAGCATCCACGGCGCCGTCAACATCTGCCGCGCGCCCTCATTGATGAGACTCCCGAGGCTCGCGAGCGGCTCCTGCACTCCGAGTCCGAGAAAGCTGAGGAAGCTCTCGTAAGTGATCAGCTCCGGGATGGTGAGAGTGGCATAGACCGCCACCGTGCCGGCGAGGTTGGGCACGATGTGCCGCACGAGGATCGCCGGCGTGCCGAGCCCCGTCGCGCGCGCCGCCTCGATGAATTCACGCCGCTTCAGCGACAGCGTCTGGCCGCGCACGACACGCGCCATCGTGAGCCAGCCCACGGCGCCGATGGCGATGAGCAGCATCGCGACGCTGCCGCGCCCGAACACCGTGGCCAGGATGATGACGACGAACAGGTAAGGCAGCGCATACAACACATCCACCGCCCGCATCATCCACGAGTCCGTTCGACCGCCGACATAACCTGCAACCGCGCCCCATGCGACGCCGATCCCAACGCTCACGGCGGTTGCGAGCACGCCGATGAGCAGCGACAGCCGCAGTCCGTAGAGCGTGCGCACGTAGACGTCGCGCCCGAGCGGATCCGTTCCGAGCCAGTGGGCGGCGCTGAGCCCCGGCGGCACGGCGAGGTGCTGCCAGTCGAGCGCATCGTAGGAGTAGGGACTCAGCCAGGGACCGAAAATCGCGAGCAACACCAGCGCCGCGATGACCGTCACGGCGGCAACCGCCGCACGGTTCTGCCGCAGCCGGCGCGCGGCCGGCCGCGTGCGCGGCGCGGCGGGGTCGAGCGCCTGCGCCTCAGTCATGCCGCACCCGCGGATCGAGCCAGCCGTACGCGAGATCCGCGGCCAGATTGAGCAGGAGCGTCAGCGCGCCGTAGAGAATGATCATCCCCATGACGAGCGTGTAATCGCGATCGAGGGCCCCCTCCACCAGATACCGCCCCGTGCCGGGGAGCGCGAATACCGTCTCGACCACCAGCGAGCCGGTGAAGACATACGTCGCCGCAGGCCCGAGATAACTCACGACCGGCAGCAAGGCCGGGCGCAGAGCATGGCGCAACAGCACGCGCCAGCGACCCAAGCCGCGCGCTCGCGCCGTGCGCACGAAGCTCGCGCTCAGTGTCTCGAGCAGACTGCCGCGCATCATGCGCGCGATCGCGGCGCACACCGGCAGAGCGAGCGTGACGGCCGGGAGGATCAGATAGTGAGGCTCGCCCTGCTGCCACCCGGCCACGGGCAGCCAGCGCAGCGCCAGTCCGAACAGCAGCGCGAGCAGCGGGCCGGTGACGAAGGTCGGCAGAGCGATGGCGAGCGTGGCAAGTCCGGTGACGGCGTAATCGACAGCGCCTCCCCGGCGCAGTGCGGCGCAGATGCCGAGCGGCACGCCGCAGAGCGTGGCAAGCACGAGCGCGGCAAAGCCGACCGTCACGCTGACGGGCAGCCCCTGCGCGATGAGCCCCGCGACGCTCTCGTCGCGCAGCTTGTATGAGAGGCCGAAGTCACCGTGCGCCAGGCCTTCGAGATAATGCAGATACTGCACGCCGAGCGGCCGGTCGAGGCCGTAGAGATGATCCAGGTTGGCGCGTACCTGCGGCGTCAGGACGCGCTCCTGATCGAAGGGGCCCCCGGGGGCCAGGCGGATCACGAAAAAGGAGAGCGTGACGAGAATCAGCAAGGTCGGGACGGTTCCGGCAATGCGGCGGACCGCGTACCCAAGCATACTTTTGCTGCGAACCCCGTTGCACTCTGCGCGCCGCGCCAGTGGCCGATTCTAGCGCGAACGTCTGCTATAGTGGGGACATCATTAACGTCTTCCCCTGCCTGAAGGGAGGGGATTTCCGTCTGCCGGAGGCCGACGTTCCGGCCCGAGACGAGGAGATTGATCGCAGAGTTGATGTCCCGGTCATGCCGAGCACCACATCCGTTCCAAATCCACTCTCTTACTACGAGGCCTTCTCGACCTTGTGGGCCGCTGCGTGCACCGCACGCGGAACAGACCTGCGTGGAAAATCGCTCGTCCACCTCGAATTTTCCTGTGCATTTATACGCCTTACATCTCGTCCACAGCATCGGAGGTAAACCCATGTATCAAGTCACGTGCATGTGCGGCGCCTTCAGTAATACCTCTTGCCCGACCGAGAGCGCGCCTCCTCGCCCTGAACAGCGCGGTTTCCGGCGCGGAAAAATCTGATGAAGCGGATCCTCGTCGGCATCAAGCGGGTGGTGGATTACAACGTGCGCATCCGCGTCAAGCCGGATGCCAGCGGTGTGATCACCGAAGGGGTGAAGATGAGCGTCAACCCCTTCGACGAGATCGCGCTCGAAGAGGCGTTGCGCATCAAAGAGCGCGGCGCGGCCGAGGAAGTCGTCGTGGCGACCGTCGGGCCGGCGGACTGCCAGCCGCAGCTGCGGACCTGCCTCGCGATGGGCGCGGACCGCGCGCTGCACGTGCAGGCCGACGGCGTCATCGAGCCGCTGGTGGCGGCTCGCGCGCTGCTGAAGCTCACCGAAAAGGAGCAGCCCTTCCTCGTCATCCTCGGCAAGCAGGCGATCGATGACGACAACAGCCAGACGGGCCAGATGCTCGCGGCGCTGTGGCAGCGGCCGCAGGCCACCTTCGCCTCGAAGGTGGAGCTCGATGGCGAGAAGGCGCGTGTCACCCGCGAGGTCGATGCCGGGCTCGAGACGCTCGAGGTCGATCTGCCGGCGGTGATCACGACGGACTTGCGCTTGAACGAGCCCCGTTACGTGAAACTGCCGGACATCATGAAGGCGAAGAAGAAGCCGCTGGAGACGCTGACGCTCGCCGCGCTCGGCGTGGAGCAGCGTCAACGCCTGAAACTCACCCGCTTCGAGCCGCCGCCGCAGCGCCAGAAAGGCGTCAAAGTGAAGGACGCCGCCGAGCTGGTCGCTGCGCTGAAGAGCAAGGGTATCCTGTGAGCAATCGCATTCTCATCGTCGCCGAGCACGACGGCGCGCGACTCAATCCGAGCACTGCCAAGTGCGTTACCTGTGCAACGGGTGTCCCGGACGCGGAGATTACCATCGCGGTGTGTGCTGCCGACGCCAGCGCTGTCGCCTCCCAGGCGGCCGCCCTCAAGGGCGTCGCGCGTGTGCTCGCAGTGGATCATCCCGTCAACGCTCACCCGCTGGCCGCGGCGGTGGCGCCGCAGATCGCGGCGCTTGCTGGCTCCTTCAGCCACGTGTTGGGTCCCTCGACCACCTTCGGCAAGGATGTGATGCCGCGCATCGCGGCATTGCTCGACTGCGCGCAAATCAGCGACATCATGGCGGTCGAGGGCGCTACGCGCTTCCGGCGTCCCATTTACGCCGGCAATGCGATCGTGACCGTGGAGGTGGAGCCAGGCGCGAAAGTCGTCGGCACGGTGCGCGCGGCCTCCTTCCAGCCCGCGCCGGACGGAGGCTCCGCTGCGGTGGAGAAGACCGCGGTGAACGCGGAAATCCCCGCGCACACGCGCTTCGTATCCGTCTCCGCGGCCAAGAGCGACCGCCCGGACCTGCAGACGGCTTCGAAGGTGGTCTCCGGCGGACGCGCTCTCGGCAGCGCGGACGCCTTCAAGATTCTCTACCAGCTGGCCGACAAACTGGGCGCCGCGGTCGGCGCTTCGCGCGCCGCGGTGGATGCCGGCTACGCGCCCAACGAGCTGCAGGTCGGCCAGACCGGCAAGATCATCGCACCCGAGCTCTACATGGCCATCGGGATCAGCGGCGCGATCCAGCACCTGACGGGCATCAAGGACGCCCGCACCATCGTCGCCATCAACAAGGACTCGGAAGCGCCGATCTTCGAGGTCGCGGACATCGGCCTGGTCGGCGACCTCTTCCAGATCGTGCCGGAGCTGGAGCGGCTTCTATCCTGACGGCCGCCAGCGCCTGTTGTGCATCGCCGCCGCGAGCGCAAACATCGCGGTGCTGACGCACACGCCGACGGCGACTATCCAGACCACGGCACTGTAGTCGCGCGGAGTTACGAAGAGCGCCGCCAACGCCGCGCCGCCTGCTGAGCCGAAGAACGCACATCCTCCGGTGATCGCTATCGCGCGGCCCGTCGGGTCGACGGCGTTCACCAGAGCGTACTGGTAGGCAACACCGTAACACCACGCAAAGTAGTAGATCGCGCCAGCGACGCCGAATGCCGTCGCGCCGCGCGAGCCCGTCAACAGAGCCGCCGCGATCAGGATGAGGACGGCCGAGAAAACCAACGGACGCAGATTCCCGAGGCGCCTGCCCTGCAGCGAGGCGAGGACCCCTCCGGGTATGCCCGCGGCCACGGCGATCGCGGCCCAATTGGCCACCTGCTGCGCCGTCATGCCTTGCGCCTCGCCCATGAGCTCGAGGTACGTCCAATACGCTCCCGCGCCTATGAAGAAAGCCGTAAAGCCGGTGAACGCGATCAGCGTCGCCGGGCTGAGCAGCCCCTTGGCCGCGCCGTGGGTCTTGACCGGGCGTCCGGCCGCGGGCAGCAACGGTGCCAGCGCGACACCCAACCCTGCAGGGATCGCCAGCAGGGCCAGCACGCCGTCGAGGCCCGAAAGCTGCAGCAGCGAGGGTCCTGCCCACAGGGCTGCAATCTGGTACGCCGCCTGCGTGGAAATGGCGACGCCGAAACTCCGAGCCGACTCGCGCCCGTCGGACAGGATCGTCATGCCGAGCGAGAAGGCGGCGCTGCCGAAGAAAGCGGCCAATCCCTGCAGCAGCACGAACGGCCAGTAGCCGTGCGTCAGCATGGCGGCCAGGGCCGCCACACACATGCCGCCGAGAGCGATCGCCGCCCCGCGCGACCAGCTCAGCGAGCGCACCCAGGCGCCGGCCAACAGGGCGCTGATCCCCGAGGCGGCAGTGAGCACCGATGACATCACGCCGGCTTGCGGCGCCGAGAAGCCGAGCTTGTCCGCCGCGCCCGCCGTGAGCAGCGGCAGAATGTTGTACATGCCCGCGCCGAGCACGACCAGCGCCAACCCGATGGCCGCCACCGCCAGCGTGCGCTCAGGGGCGGGAATCTCGCTCGGGATGGCCTCTTGCACCGTCGGTAGCGCCTCTACAGATCTTTGATGAGCCGCAGCGCATCATAGATCGCCGCATGGGTGTTGCGGCAGGCCACCGCGTCGCCGATGCGGAAGAGCTGGAACGTGCCCTGCGGATTTCTGCAGAGGCTCTGCGGCTGCCCCGCGAACAGGCGATCGTGATCGACCTCTCCCAGGTTCGCCGACAGCGGCTTGAGCGCGAAGTACAGCTCCTCGTTGGGCACCGTCCCGTCATTGACCACGACCTGGTCGATGCGCCGCTCGCTGCGCACGCTGTCATAGTCGCTGCCGACTAGGGCGAGCAGGCGGCCGCCGTCGCGGCTCACGCGCGTCAGCCGGTAAGTGACCGTGAAAGTGACATCGAGCTTCTGCAGCGTGCGCATGTAGGGCACGAGGTTCATGCTCATCACTTCCGGCGCCAGGCTCCGCTCGGGCGTCATGACCTCGAGCTTCGCGCCCGCGGCTGCGAGGATCTCGGCCGCCTGCAGACCGACGTGATCGCCCGCGTCATCGAACAGCAGCACTTCGGATCGCGGCGCCACGCTGCCGGAAATGATGTCCCAGCTCGAGACCACGAGATCGTTACCCGACTCGAGCACCTCCACGTGCGGCAGTCCTCCCGTGGCGACGATGACGACTTCCGGAGCCTCGGCGATGACGTCCTGCGCCTCGGCCCAGGTCTCGAAGCGGAACCTGACACCGCGCGCGGTGCACTGCGCCATGCGCCAGTCGATGATGCCCAGCATCTCGCGGCGGCGGCGGCTGCGCGCGGTGAGGCGGATCTGCCCGCCGGGCTCGGCGGCGGCCTCGAGCACCAGCACCTCGTGCCCGCGCTCGGCAGCGACCCGGGCCGCCTCGAGCCCGCCGGGTCCAGCGCCGATGACGACGACCTTACGTGGCCGTGGCGCCCGCGGGACTTCGTGGGGCATGAAGAGCTCACGTCCCGTCGCGGGGTTGTGGATGCAGTACGCCGCCCCGCCCTGATAGATCCGGTCGAGGCAATAGTTAGCGCCCACGCAGGGGCGGATGTCTTCCTCGCGCCCCTCGCGGATCTTGCGCACGATGTGCGGGTCGGTCATGTGCGCCCGCGTCATCCCCACCATGTCGAGCTTGCCTGCTGCGATGGCGTGTCGAGCGGTCGCCACGTCCTGGATGCGCGCCGCATGGAAGGTCGGCAGGCCGATTGCGGCGCGGATCTCGCCCGCAAAGTCCAGATGCGGAGCGCTCGGCATACCCTGGATGGGGATGACGTCCGTCAGGCCCGCGTCGGTGTCGATGTGCCCGCGGATGACGTTGATGAAATCGACCATGCCGCTCGCCTTGAGCCGCCGTGCGATCTCGAGTCCCGCGTCGCGTGTCAGCCCGCCCGGGAGGAGCTCATCGACGCTGAAGCGGACACCGACGATCAGCTCCGGCCCAACACGCTGCCGGACCGCCGAGAGCACTTCGAACGCAAAGCGGAGGCGGTTGTCGAGCGTGCCGCCGTAAGGGCCATCGAGGTCGTTGGTGAGCGGCGACCAGAACTGGTCCATCAGATGCCCGTACGCCTCGAGCTCGATGCCGTCGAGTCCCGCAGCACGCATGCGCTCGGCCGCATCCACGTAGTCCGCGACGATCCGGCGGATGTCCCAGTCCTCGATCTTCTTCGGGAAGGCGCGGTGGGTGGCCTCCTTGCGGTGCGAGGCGGACAGAACCGGCAGCCAGTAGCCGCGGTCCCAGCGCGTGCGCCGGCCGAGGTGCGTGATCTGGATCATGACGGCGGTGCCGTGCTCGTGACAGGCGTCGGCCAGATCCTTCATCCAGCCGACGACCTCATCCTTGTAGAGCAGGATGTTGTTGAAAGCGGGCGGGCTGTCGCGCGAGACCGCCGCGGACCCCGCGGTCATGGTCAACGCGATGCCGCCCTTGGCGCGCTCGACGTGATAGGCGCGATAGCGCGCCTTCGGCATGCCCTCCTCCGGATACGCCGGCTCGTGCGCGGTCGTCATCAGACGATTGCGCAGCGTGAGATGTCGCAGCTGGTAAGGCTGCAGCAGCGGATCGGTCATCGTATCATCCTCGCATGACCGCCCAGTCCGCCTCTCCCGAAGTCGAGGCCTTCCGCCTGATGCGCGCCGGCAGGCTGGCGGAGGCGCTGGTGTTCGCCGAGCGAGCCGTTGCCGGCGAGAAGGTCTGCTCCCAGTCGCACGGTCTGTTGGCAACGATCCTGCTCGGGCTGGGCAGGCGTGCAGACGCCGATGCCCTCGTCGAGAGTGCGATCAAGAGCGCACCCGGCGTTGCTGACGCGTATGACGGCCTTGCATACGTGTCGCTCGCTCTCGGACGTGATGAGCGCGCGAATGCGCTCTACCGCCGCGCCGCGGAGCTGGCGCCCGGTGTGCCGCGGCACTGGTACAACCTTGCCTCCAGCGAGCGCAGTCTCGGCAGGCTGGAGCAGGCCGAGGCCGCCTGCGACCGCGCTATCGCGGCCGATGCCGCGGCGTATCCGAGCTACCTGCTGCGCTCGGAGCTGCGGGTACAGACCGGTGCGGGCAACCACATCGAGCAATTGCGGCGCGAGCTCGGCCGCCCGGGCCTCGAGGATCGCGGGCGCGTATTTCTCGGCTATGCCCTCGGCAAGGAGCTCGATGACCTCGGGCAGTACGCGGACGCTTTCAAAGCCTTCGCGGCAGCGGCGGGCACCCGCCGGCGCCATCTGGCCTACGATGTGGCGGTCGATGAGCGCAAGCTGCGACGCATCGCCGAGGTATTCCGGGGTCCTTGCAGCGAGGTGGCGAGCGCCGCTGACGAGTCGAGCCGCTACGTCTTCATCGTCGGTCTGCCGCGGTCGGGCACGACACTGACGGAGCGCATTCTGACTGGCCTTGCCGGAGTGCGCTCGAACGGCGAGACCGATCACTTCGCGAACGCCCTCCTCGCGGCCTCGCCGCAGCCACCGCCCGCAGCGGACTCCAGTGCCGCGGACGTCTTCGCACGTGCGGCGAGCGCCGACTGGAGTGCCGTCGCCGCCGGCTACACGCAGCGCGCCGGCAGCGCCGGCGCCCACGAGACCATCGTCGAGAAGCTGCCGATGAACTATCTCTACCTCGGCGCCATCCATCGGGCCCTGCCCCGCGCTCGTCTCGTGCTGCTCAGCCGCTCGCCGCTCGACGGTTGCTTCGCGATGTACCGCACCCTGTTCGGCGAAGCCTATCCGTTCAGCTACGACTTCGAGGACCTGGCACGCTATTACGCGGCGTACTCGCGCCTCATCGCGCATTGGCGCGACACTCTCGGCGACTCGATTCACGAGGTCCGCTACGAAGAGCTGGTCGGCGATCCGCCGCGCACCGGCGCGGCGCTGGCGCACGCCTGCGGCCTCGACTGGAGCGATTCCGCCGTCGCGGTCGAGAAGAATGCCGCCGTCTCCTACACCGCGAGCGCCGCCCAGGTCCGCAGGCCGATCTACCGCTCCTCCACGGGCCGGTGGCGCCATTATCGCGCGCAGCTGCAGCCGTTGATCGCGGCGCTGCGGCGCGAGAGCGTGCCGCTCGCGGAGCTCGACTGAGGCATTCGCGCTCACCAGTCGTATCCGAGCGGCGCGCCGGCGGGCGGATGCAGCGCGTACTCGCGGGGTGGCTGCGTCCCGAGCAGGTAACGTACGTAATAGTCCCAACGGCGCCGCGCGGCATAGAGCCGCGCCGCGTCGCGATACATGTGCCTCTGATTGGGCAGCATCACCAGGTCGAAATCCCTGTTGGCAGCGATCAATCCTTGCACGAGCAGGGTCGTGAGGTAAGGCGGCACGTTGTCGTCCGTCGTACCGTCCATGAGGAGCAGATGTCCCTGGAGATTGCCCGCCAGCCGCACATCGTCCTGACTGTCGTAGTTGGAAGTCCCGCCGGGACCGGGCTCGAGCAGTCCAATGTACTGCTCGCCCCAGTCGCCCTCGTAGCCGCGCTGGTCGTAGTTGCCGGACTCCGCCACGCCCACCTTGAAGAATTCGGGGTAGCGCAGCATCGCGCCCACTGCCGCGTAAGCGCCGCCCGAGTGCCCGTAGATGCCGACGCGGCTGCTATCGATCCACGGGTAGCGATGCGCGAGCTCACGGATACCGGCCACCTGGTCGGGCAGCGTGTCATCGCGCAGATTGCCGCCGTAGGCGTCCTGAAAGCGCTTCGACCGCAGTGATGTGCCCATGCCATCGATGGCGACCACGACGAAGCCGAGCTCCGCCATGGATTGCGAGTCACCGCGCGCCGCCTGGAAGCCGAACGCGCCCACACTGCCGATCTGCGGCCCGGGGTAGATCCTATCGATGACGGGATACTTCTTGCCTGGATCGAAATCCGTCGGCCGGTAGAGCAGCCCGTAAAGGTCGGTCACCCCGTCGCGCGCCTTCACGGTGATGGGTATGGGTGGCTGCCATCCACCGGCGCGTAGCCGCGAGACGTCGGCCCTCTCGAGGGTGCGGATCAGCCGGCCGCTGCTGTCCCTGAGGACGGTCACCGGCGGTGTATCCGGCGTCGAGTAGCTGTCCAGAAAAAAGTGGCCCGAGGGAGCCATCAGGACCAGGTGATTCGCCCGCTCCGGAGTCAGGAGCTCGAGGTGGCGGCCGTCGAAGTCCACTCTGTAGAGATAGCAGAAATACGGGTTGCTGCCCGGCTCGCGGCCCGCGCCGAGGAAATAGAGCACGCGGCGCCTGGGGTCGACCTTGAGCAGCGCGATGACGTTCCAATCTCCAGTGGTCATCCGGTTCTCGAGCCGGCCGCCGCGGGCGTCATAAAGATACAGATGCCCCCAGTCGTCGCGCTGCGAGAACCAGATCACCTCATGGCTCTCGGGCAGGTAGCGCCAGTTCACCGCGTCCTGCGCCCAGCCGCTCGCCGACTCGTAGAACGTCGCGACCTGCTCCCGAATCACGTCGCGCACGGCGCCCGTCGCAGCGTCGGCGATCCGCAGCCACGCCACCTTGTGGTCCCGCGACACCGACACGAACGCCAGGTGACTGCCATCCGGACTCCACTGCACGTCGGTCATCGACCCGTCCGGTCCGCAGTTGAGGTCATAGCAGTGCGCCGTACGACGCTGGTCCGGAGGCATTTGCAGGCGGACCACCTTGCGTGCGGCGACGTCGATCACCACCCGCTGGATGGTCGGGACCACCTTGTCCCCGGGCATGGCGTACTTCCACTGCTCGAGCACCGGGTGGCCGACGCCGGCTCTCACCACATACATGTCGGCGACACCGCGCTGATCCTGCTGGTAGGTGGCGATCCGCCGGGAGTCGGGTGACCAGCTGACCACCGCCCGGTTGGAGTGGTGCCAACCCGAGTTGTCGGTCGCGTAGCCGAAGTCCCGCGCCCCGTCGAAGGTCAGCTGGATGGCTTGCCCGGTCGAGACATGCCGCACCCACAGGTTGTCCTCCCGGATGAACGCCGCCCATTGCCCATCCGGTGAGCGTGCGTCGCTCGCACCGGTCAGCGCTGCGGGTGATTGCGCGGGGGCAGCCGAGGCCTGGCCGGCGGCCCTGCGGCGCGTGCCCCTCGCGGGGTCGACGAGAATGAGCTCGCTACCGCCCGCCGTCCTCGCCCGGTACGAGAGCCGCCCGTCATCCAGCCATGTCACATCGCTCACGGAGCGCAACACCAGGGGCTCGGTGTTGTAGGGCATGAGCTTCTCGGCGCGAGCATAGTCCGCGTCCGTCAGCGCGGCGGGCGTCGCAGCCGCGGCTGATGCCGCGACCAGGATGCCGCTCGCCGCCAACAGGATCCGACGCAGACACGAACAACTCATGACCGTCAGAACATGTACGCCACGCGCACCCCGATGACCCGCGGCTCGTTGACGATGTAATCGTTGGTCAGGTCGTCGAACGCGTTCGGGTTATACGGCGGCACGAGGATCTCCTGCTTGTCAGCCAGATTGGTCACGTACAGCGTCGTGCGCCAGGAATCGTGGGTGAGCGCCGCCGAGAGGTTCATGATGAGGTAGGTCGAGGACTGCTGCACCGGCGTATTGCTTTCCGCCGCCGCGAGCCCGAGCTTGATCAGGCTGTGATAGGTCCCGTTGAGCGATAGCGACAGCGAGTAGCCCGGGACGAGCAGCCGCTGGTAGTCGAGGGCCGCCGTGATACTGGTCTTCGGACTGCCGGGAAGCTGCTCGCCGGCCTTGCCGGAGATCAGGCCCGGAACGATGACACCCGTGCCGTTGTTTGCCGGCAACGAGAAGTCGCTGGTGAGCTTGGCGTCGGCATAAGACACGCCCACGTTGTAGGCGAGGCCCGGCAGCAGCAGCGGGCCCATCGACTCGAACTCGAATCCTTTCGATTCGGCGCTATTGCCGTTGTAAACCGCGAGATTGCCCGACGGCAGGCTCGCTGAGATCTGCGGCTTGCTCCACTTGACGTCGAATATATCGAAGGCATAGCTCAGGCCGTTCGCGAACCGGCCCTTGAGGCCCGCCTCATAGTTGTCGGTGCTGTCGGGCGCGTAGCTGGCGAGCAGCGGGCTCTCCTTGAACGGACCGACCAGCGGCACGGAATTGGCGCCGCCGCGGCGGAAGCCCTGCGACCAGAGGACGTAGACGTACTGGTCGTGCGCATACTCGTAGGACACGTCCGCCTTGCCGATGTTGGTCGAGGCCGGCGCGCTGTGCGGCGTCGCCGGCACCAGGGTGGGGAACGTGTAGTCCAGATAGAGCTGCGCATCCGTGAATTGCTGCTGGAAATGGCGCACTCCGCCGGTGAGGCTCAACTGCTTGGTGAGGTGCCAGATCAGATCGCCGTACACCGACTTGTCCTGGAAGCGCTGGGTATCGGCCTGCGTGAAATCGAGATCGCCCGGTCCTGCCGTCACCAGGCAGTCCGGATAGGCGGAGCCGTAGTAAACCGCGCCGGTGCATCCCTGCGCGAGCGAGCGCTCCGGCGTGCCGGGATTGGCGATGTTCCAGGCGCCGTTGCGGGTCTGTTTCTCGTAGTACGCCCCGACCACGTAGTCGAACTGATGCCAGAGCGGGGTCTTCGACACCAGCCGCACTTCCTGCGCGAACGTGCGCTCGGTGTCGTTGAACTGGTAGTCGTAGACGAATCGCGGATTGACGGGGTTGCCGGCGTAGTACGGCAGGTACGCGCCGCCGTCGACGCCGCCGATGTTGTAAGTGTCGTCTTCCAGGAATTGCCCCGTGGTGGTGCGATAAGAGGTCGTCGCGGACAGCGTCGCGAACCCGGCGTCGTAGCTCAAGTCGAGGCTGGTCAGGTTGGTGTAACGCGAGAAGGGTTGATCGACCTGCGAGAACTCCTGGTAGGGTCCGCCGGGCGGCAGGGTGACGCTGGGATCTATCGGCGAGGCTCCGCCGGGGAAGTCGCGGTTCACCTGCGGCCCGCCATCGCCGCGCAGGCCGGTGTGCAGCAGGGCGAGCACGGCCTTGAAGCTCGCGAGCGGCTGCCAGAGCAGCGCCGCGCGCCCGGTGAAGGTCTTCTGGTCGTTCCAGTCGGGCCGGTTGCTGTAAATGGCGGGGCTGCCGACCGGGTCGGCGGGATTGGCGAGCTCGGGCAGGCCGCTCACCCTGGAGTTGCTGCGGGCGAGGAGCCCGTAGACATCGATCCAGCCCGGCTGGTCGTCGTACTTGGCCGCCGCGCGGAACGCGAGCTCGTGTCCTATCGGCAGGTTGATGACCCCATCGAGGGTGTAGCCCGTGCCGCTCGAGTGCGCGATCCGGTCGCCGCCCACTGCCACCTGGCCCGACACCGTATCGAGCTGCGGGTCGTTCGGCAGCAGCCGGATGGCCCCGCCGAGCGCCCCGGCGCCGTAGAGGGTGCCCTGCGGACCGCGCAGCACTTCGACGCGCTGCAGGTCGATGAGCCCGATGTAGTCGTCCATCGGCGAGTTGCCGACATAGACTCCGACGGGGCTCTGCTCGAAGGAGCGAAATCCGCGGGGCTCGCCGGTGGCGTTGATGCCGCGGATGATCGGCACCGTGGCGCCGGCGAACCGCGCCCCGAAATCGTACATGCTCAGGCCCGGTACCTGACTCGTGAGCGATGAGATGTCGGTGACGTTGGCGTTCTCGAGCTGCTGCGGGCTGATGACGGTCAGGCTGTAGGGAGTGGACTCCGCGGTTTGCGCCCTGCGGCTCGCGGTGACCGTGATTTCCTGCAGGGTCGGTATGGATGTGTCGACGGTCGCCGGCCCGGGATCGTCGGCGCGTGCCGGATTCGCTGCCCCATAGAGGGCGATGCATACCGCCGCACCCACCGCCGTGAGCACCCGCCGTTGCGCCAGCACGGCCTGCCTGGCGCCGTACCTCGAGCCGGTGTTTGTCATTGGGTCGCCCCCGCCCTTCTATGTGTGGACTACGGACGGACGATACGCGCGAGCCCGGCGATCAGCCTTCGCGCCCGCAGCGGATTTGCTAGGAGTTCGGCCGCGCCTCCCGGTGCCTAGCGCGACTTCGCCCGCCGCACATCGATGGGGCGCATGCCGAAATGGCGGCGGAACGCCGTGGTGAAGGAGGTCGGATGCGCATAGCCGATCGCCTCTCCGGCCTGCTCGACGGAGCGTCCCTGGTCGCGCATCAGCGTCAGCGCATGGCGCATGCGGCAGCGCAGGCTGAAGTCGAAGATCGTCTCGCCGAAGACGGCCTTGAAGCCCTTGGTAAGGGTCGACTTCGACATGCCGACCGAGCGGGCGAGCGTGCTGATCGTCGGCGCGGGAGCGAACTGGCGCATGAGAATGGCCCGCGCCGCATGCAGGCAGCGCAGCTCCCGGTCGCTGTACTCCTCGGCGGGGGCTCCCGTCAGCGACGAGAGAGTCGCGACCGCGTTGCAGATGAGCTGCAGTGTCAGCGCTTCGGTGTAGACGAGCCCGAGCGGTCCGGTGTGCGGGTTGTTGATGAGGCGCGTGGCCGCCTCGAAAGCCTGCGCCGAGAGCGGATGCTGGCAGTAGTTGACCTGCTCGCCGCTCGCCGAGGCGAACCCCTTGAGAGGCTCGGGCATCTCCGCGCCGGAGGGCAGGAAGGTCTGCGCAAGAAACTCCGGCCGCATGCTGACGATGATGAACTGCTCGCGCGCGCGCGGCGCGATCCATTCGCTGATGTCGAGCCCCTTGGGTTGCGCCCACACGAGCAGCGACGGCCGGTTCCAGCGCACCTCCGTACGGCTCACCGCGAGCGCCATGTCGCCCGAGATCTTGAAGTTGAACTGCACGAGCCCGTCGCCCGGCACCAGCTCGACCCTGGGATCCTTGTAGGTGAAATTGGCCACGACGACGTAGATCTCGCCGTGGATGCGCGTGAACTCCCAGTAGCCTTCACCCTCCTCGGGCGGCAGGCTGACGCGCGCTCCGAACAGATCCCGCGTCGGGTGGCGCAGGATGCGCTCCACGTGTGGGGTGCGCTCGAGGCTCGCAAAGGCATCCGCAAGCGAATGTCCGGGTCCGGCGAGGATCGCGCGGAACAGCCCCTGACTGCCCGCCCAGCCGTCTTTCTCCCTAGACATCGGTGCGCGGGATGCTCGCTTTCCACTCCCTTCGGCACAAGACTGCGGAGCCCTCACGCGCCTCGACCCAGGCGTCGAGCTCGAAGGTCTGCCCTGTCGATCTCATCTCGGCGCGGGTGTCGATCCTCACTTGCCAGGAGCCGCGTCCGAGCTCGGCGCTCTGGATCATCACGGCGCGCGCCGACAGCGGGTCCTCGGGTCGAATGGCATAGAGGCGCTCGCAGACATGGCTCATCTCGATGCCGGGGCCCTCGAGACGCAGCTTTCCCCAGGGACCGAAGGTGCCGCCATCGATGAAGAGCCGGTGTGTCACTTCGCCGCTGAGCTGATCGAGCGTCACCGAGCGCTCGAGCCGTCCCGGACGCACCACAGTGGCGGCCGAGGCCGGCGCTGCCTCGGGCAGCGGCAGGGGCGCTACACGCGCATCGGCGGCCTGGGGTTGCCGCACTGGCAGCTCCAAAGCGGAGGCGCCGGTGAACACGCAGAGGGTGACTGGCTCGGGCGAAGGCCAGATGACAGGCCAGTAGGCCGTCGAGAGGGCCAGCCGCAACCGATGGCCGGGAGGAAACGCATAGGCTGTCCCCGTCATCTGGACGCTGATGCGGTAACGCTCCCCCGGCACGACGACTGACGGCTTCTCACGGCTCTCACGCTGCGAGAGGTTGAGAAAGCCCCGAGCCACGAGCGTCGCGCGACCGTCCGGCGCCACATCGATCAGCCTGGCGGTCACGATGGCCATCGGCCGGTCGACGGCGACGTCGAGCGTGGCGCGGGCATGGCCCAGCAGCTCGAGACGCTGCGTGAGCGGCTCGCCGTCGAATTCGAGCGAGCCGAAGGCGTCCAAAGACTGATCGCCCGGCAGGTCGCCGGCCACCGCGAAACTGGCCCAGTCGCCGGCGGCGAGCCCCGTCGACTGGGGCGAAGCCACCGCGAGTGCGGCCGGCTCGACGGCGCTGGGATCAGTCTCGAGGCGGCCGCGATCGAGCGCCAGCGTGCGGGTCGTGACGTGCGGGCTGGGCCACGCCGCCTCCTCGATCCAGCGGCCGGCGCGCTCCTCGAGATGCGGCACCGGCGGCACGCTCTCCATCATGTAGAGGCGGATCGGTTGCTCGCGATCGACGCCGTTGTCCTCGTTCTTGAGCCAGCGGTCCCACCAGCGCAGCGACTCCTGCAGGAAGCCGACCGCGGGCTTCGGCTCGGCCTCGTGCGGATACAGATGCGCCCAGGGGCCGACCGTCACTTTGTGCGGCACCGCAAGGTGCTGCGCCAGGCGAAACGGCGTGTCCCGGTACAGATCCGCCCAGCCGCCCCAGAACCAGACCGGACATGGGATGGCGGCATAGTCGAAGCAGACCGAGGCGTGCTTCCAGTAGTCGTCGAGCCGCTGATGGCGCAGCCAGATTTCCGGCCAGAACCGCTCGGCCTCGAGCCGATCGCGCCACATCCCGCGCCAGCGCTCGCCCACGATTTGCGGGTCCGGCGGCCGCGCATTGAACAGCTGCATGATGCAGCCCCACCAGAAGTTGTCGTTGAGCAGGGCCCCGCCCGAGTAGTGGATGCACTCGGCGAAACGGTCGTCGGTGCCCATGACGGCAACGATCGCGGCGAGCGCCGGTGGGCGCCGCGCGGCCACCTGCAGCGAGTTGTAAGCGCCCCAGGACTTGCCCATCATCCCGACCCGGCCCGCGCACCAGGGCTGACGGGCGATCCAGGCGATCACCTCCAGGGCGTCGTCCTGCTCCTGGGTGAGGTACTCGTCGTGCAGGATGCCGTCCGAGTCGCCTGAGCCGCGCATGTCGACGCGCACGCACGCATACCCGCGGGCTGCGAACCACGGGTGCATCGTCTCATCGCGCCGCCGGGTGAAGTCGCGCTTGCGGTACGGCAGGTACTCGAGGATGGCTGGTACGGGCGCGGCCTCGGCCCCCTCGGGTATCCAGAGGCGCGCTGCCAGCCGACAACCGTCGGCCATCGGTATCCAGGCGTTCTCGACCTCGCGAATCATCGACCCGAGGTGTTGGCAAGGGTGGCGAGATAGCGCTCGGCAGCGTCGCAATACCAATCGGCGAACCGCAGCACCAGCTCCTCGCTGGTCTGCGAATACGGGCCCGGCGCATAGGCGAGCGACTCGACGCCGCGCTGGTTGTTCTCCGACAGCGCCCGATCCTGATCGTTGGTGGCGGTCCACACCTGGATGAGCTGCGCCAGATCGTAATCGACGCCCTCCACCGCATCCTCATGAACTATCCACGTTCCGGTGACGGTGGTCTCCAGCGGTCCTGTCGGCAGTGCCTGGAAGAAGAAGCCGTAGTCGCTCGTGACGTGGTTGAATCCGTTCGGCTGCACGCCCCACCACATGACTCCGACATCGCCGTCACCGACGCGGCCGAGCCGCTTCGTGACCGCCGGCCGGCCATCCATGGTGTAGGACAACGCGCCTTCGTTCAGCGGGAAGCGCTCGATCTCGTACCACGGACCGATGATCGAGCCGGTCTTCAGCCCTCTTGCCTCACAACGCGCCTCGTAGGCGGCAATCCACTCCTCGGTCCGGCCCGAGACATCCGAGGCGGTGAAATCGCTGAACGAGCGCATGAGCTCCGGGTGTCCCGCGCGACAGTGGTAGCACTCGCGCGCGTTCTCCATGACGAGCTTCCAGTCGGCCCGCTCGACCAGCGTGACCGTATGGGCCACCTTGGCGTGGATCAGCTCATGGGGCTCGAGCATGGGCTCGAGGACCGCGCGGAACGGCGCGAAGTCCGGCGCGTGCTCGCTCAGGCACACGAATATCAGGCCCGCCACGGTCTCGACCCGCACCGGAGCGAGCCGGATACCGTCGCGCGCGAACTCCGGGTGCATGCGCGGCGCCTGCGAGAGGTGCCCCTGAAGATCGTACGACCAGTGATGGTAGGGGCACACCAGACGGCGCCCCATGCGCCCGGTCTTTTCGCGGCAGATCCGCGCGCCGCGATGGCGGCAGGTATTGAAGAACGCTCCGATCCCGCCGTCCTCGTTACGCAGGACGATGACGGAAGTGCCGCCGGCCTCGAAGGTGAGGTAATCCCCGGGCCGGGAGATCTGCGAGACCAGCCCCGCCTGGAGCCAGTGCCGCTCGAAAATGGCGCGGCGATCGAACCCGTGCGCCTCGGGATCCACGTAGAGACCCTGAGGAAGCGAGAACCCGCGCCGCCGCTGGGCGAGCAGCGCCCCCATCTTCTCCGCGATCGACATTCGTCAGCCCTCGCCGCGCCGGGAGCTCCGGCGCCAGCAAAACATACCGCGTGCCCCTTGGGGCGGGCTTCGCTCCCGCGCGCGATTGCTAGGAGTTCGGCCACGCTTCACGGCTGCGAGCATACCATTGCCGGCGAGTCGCTTTTTTCATGACCCAAGAGCGCAGGCGATCGAGATAGATGTAGACGACGGGAGTGGTGTAGAGCGTCAGGATCTGGCTGATGAAGAGCCCGCCGACGATTGCGATGCCGAGCGGGCGGCGCATCTCCGACCCCTCCCCCGTCATGACGGCGAGGGGCACGGCGCCCAGCATGGCTGCCAGGGTCGTCATCAGGCCATATGGCGGGAGATGTTCTCGATCACGACGATGGCGTCATCGACCACGAAGCCGGTCGCCACCGTCAAGGCCATGAGCGAGAGAATGTTCAGGCTGAAGCCGAGGAGATAATTAACGTCTTCCCTCAAGGGAGGGGATCTCCAGAATCAGGAGGCTAACGTTCTAGCCCGGAAGCAACCATGCACCCTTACCCAACGCACACTCGCAGTCGAAACCACCGTGCCGTTGCACTCGCTTTCCGCGAGCCGCCCGAAACAGGAAAGCAAAGAGCAGGGTGATGTCCACGTCGCGCACGGACGTGCGGACCGGGGAGTCGACTTCCGGCAGGGAGGCGACCGGCAGCAGGAAGTAGGCGATGATTCCGGCGAGCAGCAGCCCGCAGGAGAGCAGCGTCGTCGCGACCGGCCGCGTAACGAACGGTCGCGAAATATTCACAGCCGCCCCCCGCATCCGATCGGACACGCTCAACGTGAGCGCATCCTGATCGGCAGGGTCAGGCGGCAAAAAGTTCCGCGGGAGCCGCGGCTAGCGGGTCAAATCACCTGGGTCGCCCGAGCCGCCACGCGCGGCCCGGCACCCATCAGCCGAGCTGGCCGAGGACGTGCTCGGCCGCGGATACCTTGAACTGGCCCGGCTCCTCGATGTTCACGCTCTTCAGCACGCCGTCGTCGACGACCAGCGCAAACCGCTGGCCGCGCGTCCCCATGCCGAATTTGCGGGCGTCCAGCTCCAGGCCGAGCGCCTTCGCATAGTCGCCGTTGCCGTCGGCCAGCATCGTCACTTTGTCGCCGACGCTGGAGGCCTTGCCCCAGGCATTCATCACGAATACGTCGTTGACCGACATGCAGGCGATGGTGTCGATGCCCTTGGCACGGATCTGATCGGCGAGCTGCACGAATCCCGGCAGATGTTTGGCGTCACAAGTCGGCGTGAACGCCCCCGGCACGGAGAACAATACGACCTTCTTGCCCTTGAACAGATCATCGGACGAGACATCCTTCGGTCCGTCCTTGGTCATCATCTTCAGCGTGCCCGAAGGCATGCGGTCGCCCACCTTGATCGCCATCAGATTCTCTCCCGGGTTTGCGGAATCAGGCCACGCCCTGGCGCGCGCGCAGGCTCCACAGAGTCGCGATACGCTCGAGGGTGGGATCACCCTTCACCGACTTGAAGGACTTGAGGGCCGCGTCCTTGTTGCCCGCCTTGAACTGCGCGATGCCGAGCAGCAGGTGCGCCTCTCCGGCACTCTTGAGGCCGCCCTTGGAGATGCCCTGCGTCAGGGCCTGGATCGCCTTGTCGTACTGCTGATAGCCGATGTACGCCAGCCCGAGGCCGACGTCCTGCTGACCGTTGCTCGCCGCTGCGGCTTCCCGCGCGTTCTTGTCCAGCGTCTGCTGATCTCGCTTGGACGCCCGCTGAGCGTCGGCCAGGAGGCGCTGCGCCTTACCCTTGGTCCGCGAGTCGGGGAAAATGTTGTCCTGCATCCCCTTCTGGATCGCCTGCTGCGCCTCACCGGGCGAGCCGGCCTCGATGGCAAGCTGCGCGAAGTCCGTGAAATCCTCGGGGCGCTTCAGGACGTTGACTTCCTCGGCAAGTCGATACGTCTGCAGGAGATTGCGGTCGCTCTTGACCGTCTTGAACATGGAATAGAGCAGCTGCTGCCAGTATTCCGGCTTCGGGTGATAGACGACGAGCTCCTGCAGGGCGTTGTCGGTGCAGTTCTCGTCGCTCAGCTTCAGGCAGGAGCTGAGGAGCAGCTGCAGCGCCTCATTGGTGGGCGTCTGGCCCTTCTTCTCCTCGTTGGCGACCTGCTGCCTCTCGAAATGCTGCACGCCTTTCCAGTCGTTCTTCAGGTAGTAGGCCTGCCCGACCAGCGTCGGCATCTGCGCGTCGGCGTAACCCTTGTCGATCGCCTGGGTGCCGTACTGGATCGCCTTGTCGTAGTTCTTGATCTGATAGTTGAGCTGCGCGAGCGCAACCGTGCGCTGCGGAATCTGCTGCGGGTCGAGGAATCCGTCTGTCAGGCCCGGCTCGAGCGCCTTGGCGGCCTGCGGGTACTGATGGCTGCGTACGTAGGCGTAGCCTTCCATCTCGTGGATCAGGTGCTGCTCGTACGGGCTCTTCTTCGGCATCCCGTCCGCTTCCTGCAGCTTCGCCAAGGCACCGCTGTAGTCGCTCTTCTGCAGGTCATCCTGCGCCGCCTTGAGCGGCTTGCCGACCTCGCGGCTGACGGTATTCTTGGATGATGCGGCGGCCTGCGCCGGGGTAATCCCGGCGAGACTGGCGCCGAACGCCATCGCGGCACCGATAGCAGCCGCCGCAACCAGCTTACCTTTGACCTTCATGACATCGTCTCGCATGGGGTGATTCACTGATCTCGAGCCCCTATTGGGCGAATTCGGAGGTATTAACAAAGCCGATCTTGGTCATCCGGTTCCGCTGAGCCGACGCCAGGACCTTGGCGACGACGTCGTACTTGGCCATGCCGTCCGGATTCAGGTGGATCTCCGGCTGCGGATCCTTCACCGACTCAGTCGCGAAATAGCCGTCGAGCTGCTGCATGTTCACCGGCGTGCCGTTCCAGACGATCGTGCCATCGAAGTCGATATCCAGATCGATCACTTCCGGCTGCACGTTCTGCGGCGGCGGCTGATTCTGCTGCGGCAGATCGAGCTTCACCGCGTGCGTCATGATCGGCAGCGTGATGATGAGCGTCACCAGCAACACCAGCAGGACGTCGATGAGCGGCGTCGTGTTGATGTCGCACATCGGGCCCGAGCTCGAGCCTCCGAGACTAATGGCCATGATTCAGAACTCCTCAATGCACCCCGATCGCGCTGAGATCGGGCTCGGTGATGAAGGCCACCTTGACCATCCCGCCGCGCTGCAGCTGGTAGAGGACGCGGCCGATGGACTTGTAGCTGGCGTTCAGGTCGCCGCGGATGTGGATCTCCGGCTGCGGCACTCGCACCGCCTGCTGCTCGATCATGGTCAGCAGCTGGTTGCTGTCCGGGATCATCTTGTCGTTCCAGTAGACGTTGCCCGCCTGGTCCACCGCGATGGTGATGTCCTGGGGCTTGGTCTGCGTCGGAATGTTGTTCGCATTCGGCAGCTTGACGTTTACCGTCTTGGTGATCACGGGGATCGTGATGAGAAAGATGATGAGCAGCACCAGCATGACGTCGACGAGCGGCGTCGTGTTGATCGATGCCATCACGCCGGGCTCTTCGCCCGAGTCTTGGACATTCATCGACATAACGAAAAGCTCCTCACGCGCCGCGCCAAGCGCGGGGTGACCGAATCAGTCAAATCGGCCCGAGTAACCAAGCCGGCCCGAAGGCCGGCTGCGCGCCACGCGCGCAGCCGGTTGCGGCACTCTCGTGATTTCGACTCGTCTCTCACTTACGGACGGCGGCGGCGGGAGCGGCCGCCGGACGTGCGCCGCCGACCTCGGCGCCGCCACTGACACGCGCACCGCTGACGAGGTAAGCGTGCAGGTCGCCCGCGAAATTCCGCAGCGCATCCTGCAGCACCTTGTTGCGGCCGAGCAGCCAGTTGTAGCCCCAGACCGCGGGCACCGCGACGAAGAGGCCGAGCGCGGTCATGATGAGCGCGCCACCGACAGGGCCTGCGACCTTGTCGATGCTGGCCTGGCCGGCGAGGCCGATCGCGATGAGGGCGTTCATGACGCCCCACACCGTACCGAAGAGGCCGACGAACGGAGCCGAGGAGCCCACGGTGGCGAGGAAGCCCAGGCCCTTCGTCATGTTGCTGTTGACCTGATCGACCGAGCGCTGCAGCGACATGGTGATCCACTCGTGCATGTCGATGCGGTCGGTGAGACGGCCTTCATGGTGCGATACGGCGCGCAACCCATCCTCGGCGACGGCGCGGAAGTTGTCGCCCTTCTTCAGGCGCTCCACGCCGTCCTTGACGGAGGGCGCGGACCAGAACTGTTTCTCGGCGGCGCGTGCGGACTGCTTCAGCCGGCGCTGATCCCACAGCTTCGTCAGGATGATGTACCAGGACATCAGTGACATGAGCAGCAGCAGGGCGACGACGCCCTGGGCGACTATGTCGCCCGAGTTCAGGATACCGGTCAGGCCGTACGGGTTATTGACGGTTGAGACTGCATTATTACCCATAAATTCCTCGAATCACGAAAGGGCCGCGATGGAAGTTGCGGCTGCGAAAGTCAGAGACATAGGGAGAGTCAGGGAGATCAGAACGAATCGGTCAGCTGGAACTTGATCGGCAGCGCCGTGCACACGGTCACCGCCTGGCCATTGCGCGTCTCCGGCGAGAAGTGGCCGGAGGTCGCCCTGGCATACCTGATGGCGGCCTGGTCCAGACGCGAGCTGCCGGAGCTCCTCTGGATCGCCGGATCGCCGATGACGCGGCCGCCCGCTCCGATACAGAGCTTGACGAGCGCCGTGCCCTGCTCGCCCAGGCGTCGGGAAGCATCAGGGTAGTAGTCGTCCGTCGGCGGAAAGCCGTTGGCAATCGCCCGCAGCGGCGTCACCGACACGGGAGCCGGCGGCGGCGCGGCGCGCACCACCCTCTTCACCACCGTGATGGCGTGAGTCTGCGAGGCCTGCGGGATGTTGATGTTGACGACCGGCGGCGGCACTTCCACCTGCTGCTGCTGCAGCTGCGGTGGCGGCGGCGGCGGCGGCTTCAGCTGCTGCTTGGTCTGCTGAACGATCGTTGTCTTGATGGGCGGGGCGACCATTTGAATGGCCCGGCTCGCCAATCCCGTCGCCAGCACCCATATCAGGAATATGTGCAGGGCGATGATGGCGAAGAGAACGACCGTGCGTCGTGTGAGTATCTGTGTGTCTTGTACGTAAGCGCTCATGAGTGACTGGTCAGCCGTCGCTGTTGCAAGTCCGCAATTGCTGGATCGAAACGTAAGCGGTGCAAAGTAACCGTCTTTCTATCTGCCCGCAAGCCGTCCATCCAGATCCGACCTCGCCGGCGGTGCGGTCCGCCGACTCGTGCATACCGTGGATACGCGCGTGTGCCCTTCCCCGGGCCGACGCGCACGTATGACTCGTTCCCCCTGCGTGATTCAGTGTCGCGCCGCCTCGAGGGCACGAAGCCGTCGGCACGCGTCGCCTGCATCGGTGGATGCGTAGGCGAACTCTAACCGGTGCTCCGCGACGTGACAACTGCATGACGCTTCGATGCCTGAACCGGATTTAATCTACCGCGCCTTCGCCCGGCCTGCCGCAAGTCCCGGTCCGGTTACCGCACCGGTGGAGGCACTGCCGACCAGGTGGGCGTACTTGGCCAGCACGCCCGTGGTCGCGAAGGGTTTGCGCGGCTTCCACGCCGCATGGCGCCGGCGCAGCTCCGCCGCCGAAAGATCCGCGCGGATCTCCCGCCGCACCGCATCGATCGTAATAGTGTCCCCATTTCGGAGCAGTCCGATGGGCCCGCCCACGGCCGCCTCCGGCGCAATATGTCCGACCACGAACCCGTGGCTGCCGCCGGAAAAGCGCCCGTCGGTGATCAGCGCGACCTTGTCCGCCAGGCCACGGCCAACAATCGCACCCGTCGGACTCAGCATTTCGCGCATGCCCGGACCGCCGACTGGACCTTCGTTGCGGATGACGACGACATCTCCCGCACGCACACGCCCGGAAAGAATGGCCGCGGTCGCCTGCTCTTCGCCCTCGAACACCCGGGCGGTGCCGCTGAAGACCTCGCCCTCTTTGCCGGTGATCTTGGCAACCGCCCCTTCGGGAGCCACGTTCCCGTACAAAATGACGAGGTGGCTCTGCTTCCTGAGCGGCTGCGACAGCGGCCGCACGATGCCTTGCCCAGCAATATACATGCCTGTTTCCGCGAGATTTTCCGCCAGCGTCCGCCCCGTCACCGTCAGGCAGTCGCCGTGCAGCAGCCCGCCCTCGAGCAACATTTTCATGAGCGGCTGGATGCCGCCGATGGCCACCAGCTCGGACATCAGGTACCGCCCGCTCGGCTTCAGGTCGGCGAGCACCGGAACTCTTCTGCCTATTCGAGTGAAATCATCGAGCTGAAGTTTCACGCCGGCGTCGTACGCGATCGCCAGCAGATGCAGCACTGCGTTGGTCGAGCCGCCGAGGGCGATCACCACGGTGATCGCGTTCTCGAACGCCTTGCGAGTCAGGATGTCGCGCGGCCGGATGCCCTGCTGCACCAGCGACACGACGGCCTCGCCCGCGCGGCGGCAGTCGGCGCGTTTCTCCCCGCTCACGGCCTCCTGGGCGGAGCTGCCGGGCAGCGACAGGCCGAGCGCCTCGATGGCCGAGGCCATGGTGTTGGCGGTGTACATGCCGCCGCAGCTTCCCGGGCCCGGAATGGCCGTACGCTCGACTTCCGCGAGCTGCTCGTCGGTGATCTTGCCGGCGGCGCGGGCCCCCACCGCCTCGAAGACCGCGACGATGTCGCGCCGGGCGGCTCCGGGGCGGATCGTGCCGCCGTAGACAAACACGGCGGGGCGGTTCAGCCGCGCCATGGCCATGGCGCATCCAGGCATATTTTTGTCGCATCCACCCAAGGCGACGAACCCGTCGAACCCCTCGGCCCCGACCACCGTCTCGATCGAATCGGCAATGACCTCCCGCGAGACGAGCGAGTAACGCATGCCCGGGGAGCCCATGGCGATGCCGTCGGAAACGGTGATGGTATTGAAGAGGACGCCCTTACCCCCGGCGGTGTCGGCACCGGCGAGCGCTTCACGGGCAAGCTCGCCGATGTGCATGTTGCAGGGTGTTACGTTGGCCCAGGTCGAGGCGATACCGATCTGCGGCTTGGCGAAATCCTCGTCCTTGAACCCGACAGCGCGCAGCATGGCGCGCGAGGGCGTCTGCTTGACGCCGTCGACCACCAGCCGGGAATACTCGCGCGGATCGGTTTTCTTCATGCGGAGCCGATTAGCTTAGCACCGGTAGCGTGACCGTATCAGCTGAAATAGGCCACGCACACACTGCGCCTCGGCGCCCACCGGCCGGCCGGGGCGCTCCTTGGCGTTCCACGCATAGAGATCGAGATGTAACCAATTGCGTGTCTCGGTGACGAACCGCTGCAGGAAGAGCGCGGCGATGATGGAGCCCGCAAACGGCGTCGCGGCTACGTTGCCGAGGTCGGCGACTTTGCTCGTGAGCTCCTCGTCATATCCCGGCCACAGCGGCAGCGGCCAGACCGGATCACTCTCATCTTCGCCGTGCTTGCGCAGCGACTCGAGCAGCGACGGCTCCGGCGAATAGGCGGCAGGCAGCTCCGGGCCGAGCGCGGTGCGCGCGGCGCCGGTCAGGGTTGCCAAATCCACCAGAAGATCCGGCCGCTCGACATCGGCCTCGGCGAGCGCATCCGCCAGCACCAGGCGGCCCTCGGCATCGGTATTGCCTATCTCCACGGTCAAGCCCTTGCGCGAGCGCAACACATCACCGGGGCGGTACGCAGAACCCCCGACGCTGTTCTCGACCGCTGGAATCAGTACCCGAAGCTGCACGGGGACCTGAAGCCGCATGATCATGTCAGCGAGTCCAAGAGCGCATGCGGCGCCGCCCATGTCCTTCTTCATGAGCAGCATGCCCGCCGAGGGCTTGAGATCGAGTCCCCCGGAGTCGAAACAGACGCCCTTGCCGACAAGGGTCACGCGCGGGGCATCACGGTCGCCCCAACGCAGGTCGATCAGCCGCGGCTCGCGCGGGCTCGCAGCGCCCACGGCGCGCAGCATCGGGTAGCCCGCGAGCTCACCGCCCATCAGGACGTGACATCGCGCCCCGCCGCTCCTGGCCAGATCCAGCGCGGCCTCGGCCAGCTCCTCGGGCCCCATGTCATTGGCGGGAGCGTTGATGAGGTCCCGCGCCAGTGCGGTGGCACGCGCCGCCGCATCGGCATATTCGAGATCGGCTCCGGCCGGCGGTACCAGGGCAGCGCGCGGCGACTGCGGGCCGTCGAGCCGATAGCGGCTCATCCGATACGCGCCCATCAGCCATCCGAGGAGGAACCGGGTGGCGGCAGTCGGGGACAGCGGGGTTGCAAGGTGCCACGACTGCGCGGGGAGCCTGTCGGCGAGTCCGGCGGCATGCCAGAGAGTGAGGTCGCCCGCGGACGTGAGCGTCCCCAGGCCCACCACCGCACCACCGATGCCGCCCTCCGCCGACGGCAGACTGAGAGCGCGATGCCGCTCCCCCTGGAAGCCGTGGGCCCTCACCCAGGCGGCCACGGAAACAGGCTGGCTGGCGAGCCAGCTCTGCAGCTCCCCTTCGGTCACGATCCACAGCGGCCGGCTTTCGGCCGGATCGACGCTCAGCAACATCTCTTGGGACACCGGGCGAGCATAGCGGACGTGCCATCACGTTGACAAAGTCGCGGCGGATGTGCTGACATCGTCCAATCATCTGCCCCTTTTTGGCATTCAACCCGCAGGCACCCCAGCCGTGGCATTCGAAGCGGAGATCGACGTGAGCTGCACAGCGCCCAGAGCGCTGCGCCCGTCGCTGCGTCCTCTGCTGCTGGCCCTGCCCATTGGAAAGCTGCTCCTTGCGGGCAGCCGGTGCGGGGAACTCGCGCATACCTGAGGGCAGCTCAGGCAGAGTGAGAAAGACCAAACCCCGCACCGGCCACCAGCCGATGCGGGGTTTTCTGTTTGCGACTCTCTTTTTTGACTTGGAGCTAGATGATGAAGCTGTATTCGCAGAAAGACGTCGACAAGAAAGCCCTGCGCGGCGCCCGCATCGCCGTACTCGGCTACGGAAGCCAGGGGCGCGCGCATGCGCTCAATTTGAAAGACAGCGGCTTCGATGTCGTCGTCGGCGTGCGTAAGGGCGGGACGGGCTGGAAGAAGGCAAAGAAGGACGGCCTGGAGGTTGCCGAGCCGGTAGCTGCCGCACGGGGCGCCGACCTGGTTGCCATGCTGGTGCCGGACCTCGCCCAGAAATCGCTCTACGACAGCATAGAGCCGGCGCTGGAATCAGGCGCAACGCTGCTCTTCGCACACGGGTTCAACATTCACTTCAAGCAGATCAAGCCGCGTAAGGATCTGGACGTGGTGCTGATCGCCCCCAAGGGACCCGGCGACCTCGTCCGCCGGCAATACCAGCAAGGCCGGGGTGTGCCCTGCCTGATCGCTGTCGCACAGGACGGTTCGCGCAAAGCGCACGCCAAGGCCCTGGCCTACGCCCACGGCATCGGCGGCACCCGCGGCGGGGTGCTCGAGACGACCTTCGCCGAGGAGACCGAGACCGACCTGTTCGGCGAGCAGGCGGTGCTCTGCGGCGGGGCGACGGAGCTCGTCGTCAAGGGCTTCGAGACGCTGGTCGAAGCCGGCTATCAGCCCGAAGTCGCCTACTACGAGTGCCTGCATGAGCTGAAGCTCATCGTCGATCTGCTGCACGAGGGCGGTCTGCGCAAGATGCACCAGTTCATCAGCGAGACCGCGAAGTACGGCGATCTCACCCGCGGTCCGCGCATCGTCAACGACCGTGTGAAGAACGAGATGCGCAAGGTGTTGAAGGAAGTGCAGACCGGCAAGTTCGCCCGCCAGTGGATCGAGGAGAACGCCAGCGGGCGCAAGGGCTATCAGAAGCTCCTGAACAACGACATCAACCATCAGATCGAGAAAGTCGGCGAGGCGTTACGCGCCCGCATGCCCTGGCTCGACGACAAGCGTGCCTGAGACCAGGCGCCACGATTCCTAGGAGACATCTCATGGCTCCCCAACCTGATCGAGTGCTGATTTTCGATACCACGCTGCGCGACGGGGAGCAATCCCCGGGCTGCAGCATGACGCGCCCGGAGAAGCTGCGCGTGGCACGCGCGCTGGCGGAGCTGGGGGTCGATGTCATCGAGGCGGGCTTCCCCGCCGCCTCGAAGGGAGATTGGGAAAGCGTGCAGGCGGTTGCCCGTGAGGTCCAAGGTCCCATCATCGCCGGCCTCGCCCGCTGCAATCGCGAGGACATCGAGCTCGCCGCCCGCGCGCTCGCGGATGCGCCCCGGCGGCGGATCCACGTGTTCCTCGCGACCAGCGCCATTCACCGCCAGTACAAGCTCAACATGGCGCAGGAGGAGATCCTGCGCACGGCGATCGAAGGGGTGAAGCTCGCCAGAGAGCTCTGCGAGGACGTGGAGTTCTCTCCCGAGGACGCCTCGCGCACGGAGCTGGAGTTCCTGGCGCAGGTGGTCGAGGCGGCCATCGAGGCCGGCGCGAGCACCGTCAACATTCCCGATACCGTCGGGTACACGGTGCCGGATGAGTTCGCGGAGCTCTTCCGTTACCTGCGCAAGAACGTGCGCGGCATCCAGGGCATACGCCTCTCCGTCCATTGCCACGACGATCTCGGGATGGCCGTCGCCAACAGCCTGACCGCCGTAGTGGCGGGCGCGCGCCAGGTAGAGTGCACCATCAACGGCATCGGCGAGCGCGCGGGCAACTGTTCGCTCGAGGAAGTGGTCATGGCCCTGAAGACACGCGCGGCGTTCTTCAACGTCACGACCGGTATCCAGACCAACCGCCTCTACCCGACGTCGAGACTGGTGTCGAGCATCACCGGCATGCCGGTACCGCGCAACAAGGCCGTCGTCGGTGAGAACGCGTTCGCTCATGAGGCAGGAATCCATCAGCACGGTGTGCTACGCCACCACTCGACGTACGAGATCCTGCGTCCCGAGGACGTGGGCCTCGCACGCAGCAATCTGGTGCTGGGCAAGCACAGCGGCCGCCACGCCTTCCGCGACCGCGTGAAGGCCCTCGGGTTCGAGCTGGATGAGGCTGAGCTCAACCGGGTATTCGAGGAGTTCAAGGCGCTGGCCGACAAGAAAAAGGAGCTGTTCGACGGCGACATCGAGGCGCTGGTCCTGCGCGCGGAAGGCTCCGCGGCCGGTCCCTGGAACCTGACCAGCCTCGACACCATGGCGGCGAGCAACGCTCCCGCCACTGCGATGGTGCAGTTACGACATTCGGATGGCCGCACGGTGGAGCGCAAGGCCTCCGGCGACGGTCCTGTCGATGCGGCATTCAAGGCGATCGAAGCCGCAACCGGCATCGGCGTGATGCTGCGGAAGTTCGAGATCCGCGGCGTCACGGAGGGTGAGGATGCGCAGGGCGAAGCGGTGGTCTACGTGGAATACAACCAACGCACCTACCGCGGCTCGAGCGTGAGCACCAACATCGTGGAGTCGAGCACGAGGGCATTCCTCGAGGTCATCAATCGCATCGAGCTGGCACAGGCCGGCACGCGCTCGCGCGAGGAGCGCGCCGGCGCGGCACGCGCAGCCCAGGCGGCGGTATAGGAGCAGACTCGCAATGGCTTCCCCTCCGCAAACGCTTTTCGAGAAGCTGTGGCGCCGCCACGAAGTGGTGGCGGAAACGGCCGACACACCCGCCATCCTTTACATCGATCTGCACCTGATTCACGAGGTCACCTCGCCGCAGGCTTTCACCGTGCTGCGCGAGCGGGGGCTCGGAGTGCGGCGCCCGCAGCTGACGTTCGCCACCATGGACCACTCCACGCCCACCCGCACGGAGCAGGTCTTCGGCGGCGCGCCCATCGCCATCGAAGCGGCCGCCCGCCAGGTCCGTGAGCTCGAGGTCAACTGCGCCGCCTTCGGCGTGGAGCTTCTCGGGCTGCGCCACGCCCGCCGCGGCATAGTGCATGTCATCGGACCGGAGCTCGGTCTGACCCAGCCAGGCAAGACCGTGGTCTGCGGCGACAGCCACACGAGCACGCACGGAGCGCTCGGCGCACTGGCATTCGGCATCGGCACGACGGAGGTGGGCCACGTACTCGCCACGCAGTGCCTGCTGCAAAGAAAGCCACGCACGCTGGCCATCAACGTCCACGGCAAGCTCGCGGCCGGCGTCACCGCGAAGGACCTGATTCTCGCCATCATCGGCGAGATCGGAGTCGCGGGCGGCACTGGCTACGTCCTCGAATATCGCGGCGACACCATAGCCGCCCTCGACATGGACGAGCGCATGACGGTCTGCAACATGTCGATCGAGGGCGGCGCGCGCGCCGGCATGATCGCCCCCGATGAAACGACCTACGCCTATCTCGCCGGCCGGCCGCGCGCGCCGCAGGGCGAGGCCTGGGAGAAGGCGGTCGCGCAGTGGCGCCAGCTGCCGACCGATGCCGGCGCGCGCTTCGACAAGGAGATCGACATCGACGCCTCGGCTCTGGAGCCGATGGTCACCTACGGCACCAACCCGGGCATGGTCATTCCGATATCGGGGACGATCCCGCAGCGCCCCGGCGATGCGGCGTTCGCGAAGTCCCTCGCCTACATGGGCTTCGAGCAGGGCCGTCCGATCGCGCAGCAGCCGGTCAATGTCGTCTTCGTCGGCAGCTGCACCAACGGGCGGCTGTCGGATCTGCGCGATGCGGCCTCTCTCCTGCGCGGGCGCAAGGTGGCTGCGGGTGTGCAGATGCTGGTGGTGCCGGGCTCGCAGGAGGTCAAGCGCGAGGCCGAGGCCGAGGGCCTGCACAAAGTATTTCTCGAGGCCGGCGCGGAGTGGCGCGAGGCCGGCTGCTCGATGTGCCTGGGGATGAACGGGGACCTGGTGCCGAAGGGCCACTACGCCGTCAGCACCAGCAATCGCAATTTCGAAGGCCGCCAGGGTGTGGGAGCGCGCACGCTGCTCGCAAGCCCGCTGACTGCCGCGGCCTCCGCCGTGCGCGGACGCATCACCGACCCACGCGAGCTGATGTAGGAGGCGGCAGTGGATCCGATCAAGACTCTCCGCTCGCGGACCGTGGTGCTCCCGGTGAGCGACATCGATACCGACCAGATCATCCCGGCGCGGTTCCTGACCACGACCACACGCTCGGGGCTGGGCGCCAATCTCTTCGCGGACTGGCGCTATGGGAGCGACGGCGCGCCGAAGACGGATTTCGTGCTGAACCGGCCGGAGGCGAAGGGTTGCACGATCCTGGTCGCCGGCAATAACTTCGGCTGCGGGTCCTCGCGCGAGCATGCGCCTTGGGCGCTCACCGACTATGGCTTTCGCGCGGTGGTCAGCACCCAGATCGCGGATATCTTTCGCAGCAACTCGCTGAAGAACGGGCTGCTGCCGGTGATCGTGGATCAGGCGACGCATGGCTGGCTGATGGGGCATCCGGGGGCGGACCTCACCATCGATCTCGAGAGCACCAGCCTCACGCTGCCGAGCGGACAGGCGGTGCGCTTCCCGCTCGAGCCGTTTGCGCGGTATTGCCTGATGAATGGAGTCGATGAGCTGGGATTTCTGCTCGGGCAGGAGAAGGAGATTCTGGGTTACGAGCAGCGCCGGCTGGCGTAGTTCGGGATTTGGAGATGAAGGCCAAGATTGCTGTTCTGCCGGGTGATGGGATTGGGCCGGAAGTCATGGCGCAGGGACTGCGGTGCTTGCGCGCCATAGCCGAGGCTCACGGGCACCAGTTCGAGCTGACGGAGCTGCCGTTCGGCGGGGCCGCCATCGATCTCTGCGGCAACCCGCTGCCCGAAGCGACGCTGAATGCCTGTCTGGAGGCGGATGCCGTTCTTCTCGGTGCCATCGGTGGACCCAAGTGGTCGGCACCCGAAGCGAAAGTACGGCCTGAGCAAGGGCTCCTCGGACTGCGCAAGGCACTGGGGGTTTATGCCAATCTGCGGCCGGTGAAGGTGCACCCCGCCCTGCTCTCATCTTCTACCTTGAAGCCGGAAATTCTTGAGGGTGTAGACCTCGTGTTCGTACGGGAGCTCACCGGCGGAATCTACTTCGGTGAAAAGCGTCGAGATGCGCATTCGGCCACGGACGTCTGCACTTACACGGTAGACGAAGTGGAGCGCATCGTGAGGGTGGCCGCGCGGCTGGCCCGCCAGCGGCGGCGCAAGCTGGTCTCCATCGACAAATCGAACGTGCTCGAGACTTCTCGCCTGTGGCGGGAAGTAACTACGCGGCTGATGAAGGCGGAATTTCCGGATGTCTCGCTCGAGCACATGCTGGTCGACTCCGCTGCGATGCACCTCATCCGCCGCCCACGCGATTTCGACGTGCTGGTGACGGAGAACATGTTCGGCGACATCCTCACGGACGAGGCATCGATGTTGGCGGGATCGCTGGGGCTCCTGCCCTCGGCCTCGCTGGGTGACGGTAGCCGCGGGCTCTACGAGCCGATCCATGGCTCCGCGCCGGACATTGCGGGCAAGGGGATCGCAAATCCCTGCGGGATGATCCTGAGTGTCGCCGTCCTCCTGAGGCACTCCCTGCGGCTCGAGGCGGAGGCGGAGGCCCTCGAGCGGGCCGTTTCGCAGGCCATCGAGCGCGGGGTACGCACTCCGGACATCGCCTCCGACCGCCAAAAGGTATCAACTACCGAACAAGTCGGGGACGCTGTTCTGCGACGAGATTCGACGCGATCGCTCCAAACAGCGGTAGCTGACCGGCCCGAGTAAAGCGACGCGCCGGCCGACCGTCACAGGGAAAGCGCTCAGCAGGCGGCGGCGAGCGCCTCCGTCTGCTCCGGACAGGCCCGGGCCGCGCGCTCGAGGCCGGCTGCGATGTCGTCCCGGAGATCCTCGAAAGCCTCGATGCCGATGGAGAGGCGAATGAGGCCGTCCGCCAGGCCTGCTTTCAGGCGCGCGGCCGGATCCATGGCGGCATGAGTCATGGTGGCCGGGTGGGCAACCAGACTCTCGACCCCGCCGAGCGACTCCGCCAGCGAGAAGCAGCTCAGATCGGAGCAGAATGCCCTGACGGCTTCGTGTCCTCCCTCGAGCTCCACGCTGATGATGGCGCCGTAGCCGCGCTGCTGGCGGCGCGCGACCTCGTGGCCGGGATGAGTCGCCAGACCAGGGTAGTAGACGCGCCGCACGCCGGGCTGCACGGCCAGCCACTGCGCCAGGCCGTTGGCATTGCGGCCGTGATGCTCGAGACGAGCATGCAGGGTACGCAGGCCCCTGAGTGTCAGATAGCTGTCGAAAGGAGCGCCCGTGATCCCCAGACAGTTGGCCCACCAGGTGAGCTGCTCGTGCATTTCCTTGCTGCGGGCCACCACGGCACCGCCCACCACATCGCTATGGCCGTTCAGGTACTTCGTCGTCGAATGGACGACGAGGTCCGCGCCCAGAGTGAGCGGCTGCTGCCAAGCGGGCGAGAGGAATGTGTTGTCGACCGCGACCAGCGCACCGGCCGCGTGTCCGAGCTCCGCAAAATGCTCGATATCCGTGATGCGCAAAAGCGGATTGCTCGGCGTCTCGATCCAGAGGAGCGCTGTGGGCCTGGACAGAGCGGCTTTGACCGCCGCGAGGTCGCCGAAGTCGACGAACTCCACGTCCCGCTCGCCACGGCGTCGCCACGCGTCGAACAACCGGTATGTGCCGCCATAACAGTCATGGGGCGCCACGATGCGCGCTCCAGCCGGGATGACGTAACCCACCAGGGTCACGGCGGCCATGCCGGTCGCGGTCACGACGGCGCCGACACCCAGCTCGAGTTCCGCGATCGCCTCGCCGAGCAGATCGCGCGTAGGGTTACCGGAGCGCGTGTAGTCGTAACGGCGCTTCTCGCCGAAGCCGCGGAAGGCGAACGTCGACGTCAGATGGATCGGCGGCACCACCGCGCCGGTGGCATCGTCGCATTCGAGGCCCGCGCGGACCGTCTGTGTGACCTGATCGGGAGTATGGCGGCGTGTCAGCTTGCTCATAGAGGCTCAGTTGATCTCCAACGCCGCGGTGAAAGCGCCGCGTAGCTGCTGTGATTCCTTTAGGAAGGCGTCGTGCCCGTAAATGGAGGAAATCTCGTGGAAGCGGCCGGCGCCGAGGCGCGCCACCATGCCACGCACGTCCGCGACCGGGACGAGCTGGTCCTCGCGGACGCCGATCGCGACCGTCGGCACGAAGATGCCGCTCGCATCGACGCGATGCAGGTCGATCGATTCCGACAGGCAGAGAAAGGACTCCGGCCGGTGGCGTTCCGCAAAATCGCTGCCGCGGGCCAGAAGATAACGCTCGACCGGGAAGACGAACCGATCCGACTCGAGGGCGGGCGGCCCGGCGAAGCGCGCCCCGAGCTCCTCGCTGCTGCGGTAAGTCGACATCGCGAGCGCGCGCGCCAGCTTCAGTCCGTCGGCGGCGCGGCCGCTCTCGCTCGTGAGGCGAACGATCTCACGCTGCACACTGCGCCAGGCAGTGGCGAGCGGATGCGGCTTGTCGGCCGCGCAGAGCACGAGCAACCGCCCTGCCCGCTCCGGATAACGCTCGCCGAAGGCAAGCGCCACCATGCCGCCGTAGGAGCCGCCCGCAATCGCGCGCAGCGCCTTGATGCCGAGGTGATTGAGCAGGCGCAGCAGCAGCTCAGCCTGGTCATAGGTGGAGACGCTGGGAAATGACTCCGAGGTCCGCGGCCCGGTCGTCTCGCCGCTGCCGCCGAGGTAATCGAAGCTGAGGATGCGGTAGCGATGCGTATCGAGCGGCCGATCCGGCCCCGCGATCTCGGCCCACCACCCGGTACGGTCACGCTCGCGGTGCGCGGTGTGGGAGCTGCAGTGGCGTCGCGGGTCCTCGCCCAGGCATACGTGCCGACTGGCGGAAATGCCGCCCAGAGCGCAGACGACGGGAGCATTCGCCGGCCCGACCATGCGCCAGGCGAGGCGCACCCCGGTCAGGCGGCCACCGTGGTAGAGGGCCATCTCGCCGGGGATCTCGAGTATCCCCTCGCGAACCGCCGGCTCGGCGGGCAGAAGCACGGGCGCATGTATCCCTGGAGGGATAACGACCGGCTCGGCAATGGCGTTCATCGGAAGCTCCGCAATTCTTTGGCCCGGTCTCACCGGTCCTCCTGCGGAGCGCCCACCAGGAATCTGGCGGGTTGTTGCGTCCATCCCCGTCGCGCCAACGTGGCAGCGACCAGGGCTACGCGAACCGCTCATCTATCGTCCGACCGCCCGTGCGGCTCGGATCGCAGGAGTTGGCACCTTTCCAGGATGGTTAGTCCTGGCGGTTGCCCCGGCGTCTAAGGGCCTAATCCCTCAGCCGGTCTCGATGAGTACCAGGAAGTTTAGGGTGCGGATGCGCAACACGTCAAGTGACTATCCCGAGACGCAGCTCACGCTGGGCCCCGCGGTGCCCCGCGGGGCGGGCTGGCGCCAGGGCTTCCTCTTGTGCTAACGTACTATCACGCTATTACATTATGACGCCATGAAGAACCACCGCAGCCTCACGCCCCGCCAGGAAGCTCTCGCCGAGCGCAACCTCTACGCCGCCATCGCGAGTCTGCGCAGCCCGGAGGAAGTCCGCGCATTCCTGCGCGATCTGTGCACGCCCGCGGAACTGCAGGCCATGGCGGACCGCTGGGCCGTGGTGGACTATCTCGGCCGGGGACTGCCCTACCGCGAGATCCACCGCCTCACCGGCGTCAGTGTCACGACCATCGGCCGCGTGGCGCGCTTCCTTGCCGCGGGCAACGGCGGCTACGCGCTCGCCGCCTCCAGGCTGGAGAAGCCCCGTCCGCAGACGGAGGCGCCGCGCCATGGATGAGCTGCGCCTGAAGCTCGCCATCCAGAAGTCGGGGCGGCTGACGGAGCCGTCGCTCGACCTGCTGGTGCGCTGCGGCCTGAAGGTCTCGCGCGGCAAGGATCAGCTGATGGCTTACGGCGAGAACATGCCGCTCGACGTGCTCTTCGTGCGCGACGATGACATCCCCGATCTCGTGCAGGAGGATGTCTGCGACCTCGGGCTGGTGGGCCTCAATGTGCTGGAGGAGAAGCGCCTGGAGCTCGCCGCGCGCGGCCACTCGGCGCGCTTCCAGCAGGTGCGCACCCTGGACTTCGGCCGCTGCCGTCTCTGCCTCGCCGTGCCGGAAGGCACCTCCTTCGAAGGGCCGCCTACCCTGCGCGGCAAGCGCATCGCGACGACCTACCCCTACCTCCTGGAAAAGTACCTGCGCGAGCGCGACATCTCGGCGGAGATCGTCACGCTTTCCGGCGCGGTGGAGATCGCACCGCGCCTCAGGCGGGCGGATCTCATCTGCGATCTCGTCTCCACCGGATCGACGCTGCAGGCCAACCACCTGCGCGAGGTGGAGACCGTGCTCGAGAGTCACGCCGTGCTCATCCGCACCCCGCTCGATCTGCCGCCGGTGAAGGACGAATGGGTGCAGCGGCTGCTCATGCGCATCGACGGCGTGCAGCAGGTGCGCGAGAGCAAGTACATCATGCTGCACGCGCCGCGCTCCGCCCTCGCCGAGATCCGCAAGCTCCTGCCCGGAAGCGAGTCGCCGACCATCATTCCGCTCGAGGGTCATCCCGATCGGGTAGCCATCCATGCGGTTTGCCGCGAGAACGTGTTCTGGGAAACCCTGGAGAGCCTGAAGAAGGCCGGCGCCAGCGCGCTTCTCGTGCTGCCGGTCGAGAAGATGCTGGCCTGAGCATGCGCATCCTCGACTGGGAATCGCTCTGCGCCGCAGAGCGCCGCGCGGCGCTCGCACGCCCTGCACAGGCCGCACGCGATGATGTGGAGACGCTCGTGCGCGAAGTGATCTCGGTCGTGCGCGCGGGCGGGGATGAGGCAGTGCGCGCCTACAGCCGGCGTTTCGATGGGGCGGAACCGGAGACTCTCGCGGTCACCGCCGAGGAATTCGCTCAGGCGGAGCGGACCCTGACAGCGGAACAGCGCTCGGCCCTCGAGCGCGCGATGGACAACGTCGAGCGATTCCATCGCGCGCAGCGGCCCGAAGCTCTGACCCTGGAGACGATGCCCGGGGTGCGTTGCGAGCGGATCACCCGGCCCATCTGTGCGGTCGGTCTCTACGTGCCCGCCGGCTCCGCCCCCCTCCCCTCCGCCGTGATCATGTTGGCCGTGCCGGCGCGCATCGCCGGCTGCCCCAGCCGGGCGCTTTGTACGCCGCCACGCCGCGACGGGCGAGCCAATCCGGCGGTGCTCGTCGCGGCCAGACTGTGCGGCATCGAGTCCGTATACAAGGTGGGCGGCGCGCAGGCCATCGCCGCGATGGCCTATGGCACCGAGACGATTCCCAAGGTCGACAAGATATTCGGGCCTGGCAACGCCTGGGTGACCGCCGCCAAGCAGGCGGTGGCGGCCGATCCGGCCGGTGCGGCATGCGACCTGCCGGCCGGTCCCTCGGAAGTGCTCGTGATCGCCGACGACAGCGCGCGCGCCGATTTCGTCGCCGCCGATCTTCTCGCGCAGGCGGAGCACGACACGCAGGCGCAGGCGATTCTGCTCACGCCGAGCCGCCCACTCGCGGAAGCTGTCGTGGACGAGGTTGCGCGCCAGGCCCGCACCCTCTCCCGCCGTGCGATCCTGGAGCAGTCGCTCGCGAGCAGCCGCTGCATCGTGGTGCGGCACCTGGAGAGCGCCCTCGAGGTTGCCAACGAGTATGCCGCTGAGCACCTCATCCTCGAGGTGCGCGAGCCGCGCCGCTGGCTGGAGAAGGTTGCGAGCGCGGGCTCGGTGTTTCTCGGCGCCTGGTCGCCGGAGCCCATGGGCGATTACTGCTCGGGCACCAACCATGTGCTGCCGACCTATGGCTACGCGCGCGCCTACAGCGGCCTCTCGGTGCTCGATTTCGTCAAGCGCATCACCGTACAGGAGCTCTCGCCCGCGGGCCTGCGCTCCCTGGGTCCGGTTGCCGTCTGCCTGGCTCGTCTCGAGGGACTCGATGCGCACGCCGGCGCCGTGACACGCCGGCTCGCCGCGCTCGCCGCCGAGGATGCGCCCGCGGCCGGGGTTGCCCCGTGAGCTGGGTTCAGGAGCTCGCGCGGCCCGACATCGTGGCGCTCGAGCCCTACGAGCATGCCTCCTGGGAGCCCAGCCTCGAGCGGCTGCACGCCAACGAGCTGCCCTGGCGCCCGGTGGACGACGACTCCGGCGCCGGTCTCAACCGTTATCCGGAGCCGCAGCCGCGTGCGCTCGTCGCGGGCCTGGCGGAGCTCTATGCTGTTGCTCCCGCATCAGTCCTCGTGGGCCGCGGAAGCGATGAGGCGATCGATCTTCTGACGCGTGCGTTCTGCCGCGCCGGCCACGACGCGGTGCTGATATGTCCGCCCACTTTCGGCATGTACTCCGTCAGCGCGCGGATTCAGGGCGCGGAGGTCCTGCAGGTGCCGCTCCTCGCGGCGGACGGCTTCGCGCTCGATGAGCAGGCTCTGCTCGCGCGTTGCACCGCCGCCGTGAAGCTGATCTTTCTCTGCTCGCCCAACAACCCGACCGGCAACCTGCTCGATGAGGCGGCGATCGTGCGCAGCGCGCGGCGGCTGGCGGGCCGCGCCCTGGTGGTCGTCGATGAGGCGTACATCGAGTTCGCCGCACGCCCGAGCCTCGCGCGGCTCGTCACGGACCTGCCCAACCTTGCGATTCTGCGCACGCTCTCCAAGGCTCACGGCCTCGCGGGGGCGCGCTGCGGTGTGCTCATCGCCGATCCGGAGATCATCGCCCTGCTGCGCAAGATCATCCCGCCGTATGCCATCCCGCAGTTGACTCTGGAGGCGGTGCTCGAGCGCCTGACACCCGCGGCGCGCGCGCAGTCCCGGGCCGCTCTCGCGGTGCTGCTCGCCGAGCGCGAACGGCTCCTGCGCGCGCTCCCGCGGCTGGCGGGAGTCACGCGCATCTGGCCGAGCGCTGCCAACTTCGTGCTGGCGGAATTCGCCGATGCCGGCGCGGCCATGGCGCGCGCCCGCGAAGCGCGCCTGCTGGTGCGCGATGCGCGCGGCTACCCGGGCCTCGGGCGCTCTCTGCGTATCACAGTCGGCGCGCCGGAGCAGAACGGTCGCCTGCTGGAGGCGTGGGGATGACCCGTCCAGCCACGCTCTTCATCGATCGCGACGGCACGCTGGTGGAGGAGCCGCCCGACGAGCAGGTCGACACCCTGGAGAAAGTGCGCTTCATGCCCGGCGTGTTCGCCGCTCTGGCGGACCTCCAGCGCCACGGCTATCGCCTGGTCCTGGTCACCAATCAGGACGGGCTCGGCACCGACTCCTTCCCGCGGGCAGCCTTCGAGCAGCCGCAGCAGTTCATTCTCGAGACGCTGCGCTCCCAGGGAATCGAGTTCGACGCGGTGTTCGTCTGCCCGCATTTCAAGAGCGACGGCTGCGGCTGCCGCAAGCCCAACACAGGGCTGGTGGCGGAGTACATCCGCAGCAGCGGCGTCGATCTCTGCGCCAGCGCGGTCGTGGGTGATCGCGACACCGACCTGCAGTTCGCGGTGAATCTCGGCGTACGCGGCGTGCGGGTGCGCCGGCATGGAGCGGCGGACGAGGATTGGGCCGCGGCCGTGCGCACGCTCACGGCGCGCCGTGCCCAGGTCGCCCGGCGCACGCGCGAGACCAACATCGACGTGCGCGTGAACCTCGACGACCCCGCGCCCATCTGCATCGCCACGGGCATCGGCTTCTTCGATCACATGCTGGAGCAACTCGCCAAGCATGGCGGCTTCGCGCTCGATCTCACCTGCAAGGGCGACCTCGAGATCGATGAGCATCACACCGTGGAGGACTGCGCGCTCGCGCTCGGCGAAGCGCTGCGCCGCGCCCTCGGATCGAAGGTTGGCATTGCGCGCTATGGATTCCTGCTGCCCATGGACGAGGCGCAGGCGCAGGTTGCGATCGACCTTTCGGGACGGGCGTGCGCGCAGTTTTCCGGGCGCTTCAACCGCGAGACGGTGGGCGGGCTGCCGACGGAGCTGGTGCCGCACTTCTTCCGTTCGCTGGCGGAATCTCTCGGCGCGGCGGTGCACGTGAGCGTCACCGGCGAGAACAGCCATCACATGATCGAGGCCTGCTTCAAGGGCGTCGGCCGCGCGCTGCGCCAGGCCCTGCGGCGGGAGAGCCACGAGCTGCCGAGCACCAAGGGAGTCTTGTAGTGGAGGCGGTGATCATCGACAGCGGCGGCGCCAACCTCGCCTCGCTGCAATTCGCGCTCGAGCGGCTGGGCGCGCGCGCCGGCGTGACTTCGGATGCGCGCGAGATCGCGGCGGCGGCGCGAGTCGTGCTGCCGGGTGTGGGCTCGGCGGCGGACGCGATGCAGAGATTGCGCCGCTCGGGTCTCGCGCAGCTGCTGCCGACATTGCGCCAGCCCGTGCTCGGTATCTGCCTCGGCATGCAGCTGCTCTTCGAGCGCTCGGCGGAAGGGATGACCGAGTGCCTCGGTATCCTTCCGGGGACCGTGCAGCGGCTCGAGGCGGCCCGCGGGCGGCCGGTGCCGCACATGGGATGGAATCAGCTGACTCGATCGCGGCAGGACCCGCTGCTCGCGGGAATCGAGCCGGGCGACTACTTCTATTTCGTGCACAGCTATGCAGTGCCGACGTCGGAGGCGACGCTTGCCGGCACGGACTATGGGGACGCATTCTCGGCTGTAGTCAGGCGCGATAACTTCTGGGGGACGCAGTTTCACCCGGAGAGGTCGGCGTCGGCCGGAGCGCGGCTGCTCGGCAACTTTCTCAAACTGACTTGAGCGAGCGCAGAGGACCCGGCCGATGTTGTTGATTCCTGCCATCGACTTGCGCGGCGGGCGCTGTGTCCGCCTGTATCAGGGGGATTTCGCGGCGGAGACTCGCTATGAGTACTCACCGCGGGAGCTGCTGGAGAAGTATCGGGCACTGGGCGCGTCCTGGGTCCACGTGGTGGATCTCGACGGGGCGCGCGATGGCGTGCTGGCCAATCGCGACGTCATCCTCGATCTCGCTGCGCAGCGGGGACTCCGGCTGCAAGTGGGCGGCGGCATCCGCTCGCCGGAGATCATCGAGGACCTGATCTCGAGCGGGGTCGAGCGGGTGGTCGTCGGCAGCGCCGCGGTGGAGCGGCCGGACGATGCCATCGGCTGGGCCAGCCGGTTCGGCGCGGATCGCATCTGCCTGGCGCTCGATGTCCGCCACGACCAGCACGGGCAGCCGCAGGTGCGCACCCGCGGCTGGAAGTCGGGCACCGCAATCTCGCTCTGGGACGCGCTCGCGCCCTATCCGGCGGCGGCGGTGCGCCATGTTCTCTGTACCGACATCGAGCGCGACGGCGCGCTCACCGGACCCAACCTCGACCTCTATCGCGAGGCCGTCGAGCGCTTCCCGCGCATCGCCTGGCAGGCTTCGGGCGGAGTGCGGGACGCCGCCGATCTCGCCGCGCTCGCCCGCATCGGCGCCGCCGCGGCGGTGAGCGGCAAGGCCCTGCTCGAGGAGCGCATCAAACCCGAGGAGCTGCGACCATTCTTGCCCGACGCATCATTCCCTGCCTCGACGTCCGCGACGGACAGGTCGTAAAGGGTGTTCGCTTCCGCGACCACCGGGTCGTGGGCGACATCATGGAGCTCGCCGCGCGCTACCGGGACGAGGGCGCCGACGAGCTCGTCTTCTACGACATCACCGCGAGCCCCGAGCGGCGCTCCGTGGACCGCGGCTGGGTGCGGCGGGTGGCTCAGGTGTTGGACATTCCGTTCTGCGTCGCGGGCGGCATCCGCTCGGTGGCCGACGCCGAGGAGGTGCTCAATGCGGGCGCCGAAAAGGTATCCATCAACTCCCCGGCCCTGGCCGATCCCGACCTCATCGGGCGGCTGAGCGGCCGCTTCGGCTCCCAGTGCGTCGTCGTCGGCATCGACAGCCAGCTGACGAGCGACGGTTATCGCGCCTTCCAGTTCACCGGCGATCCGCAGCACACGCGCGAGTCCGGCCGCGACGTACTCCCCTGGGTGCGCGAGGTGCAGGAGCGCGGCGCGGGCGAGATCGTGCTCAACTGCATGGGCAGTGACGGCGTGCGCCGCGGATATGACGTCGAGCAGCTGCGGGCGGTGCGCGAGATCTGCCAGGTGCCGCTCGTGGCCTCCGGCGGCGCGGGCGCGCCGGAGCATTTCACCGCTGTATTCCGCGATGCCGGCACCGACGCCGCACTTGCCGCCAGCGTCTTCCACACCGGCGCCATCTCCATTCCGGACTTGAAGCGGACGCTGCGTGCCGCCGGAATCGAAGTACGCATATGAGCCAGACAACCGCGCCCGGCGCTCCCGTCGCTCTCGCGGACATCGCCACCCTCGACTTCGACAAGACCGACGGCCTGCTGCCGGCCGTTGTGCAGCACGCCGAGAGCGGCGCCGTACTGATGCTGGGTTACATGAACCGCGAGGCGCTGCGCGAGACGCTCACGCGCCGGCGCGTCGTCTTCTACAGCCGCAGTCGCCAGCGACTGTGGGAGAAAGGCGAGACATCCGGCCACACGCTGGAGCTCGCGGCCGTACGCACCGACTGCGACCGCGACACCCTGTTGGTCACCGCCATTCCCGCAGGTCCCGTCTGCCATCTTGGAACCGCCACCTGCTTCGGCGATGACGCACCCACCGCCGCCGGCCGCCTCGCCTTTCTCGGTGCCCTCGAAGGCGTGATCGCACAGCGCATGGCCTATCGCCCCGAAGGCAGCTACACCGCGCGACTGCTCGCCGAAGGGCCGAAGCGCATCGCGCAGAAGGTTGGCGAGGAGGGGTTGGAAGTCGCCCTCGCGGCCGTGGCGGAGACGGACGATAAGCTCGTAGCCGAGTCCGCCGACCTCCTCTATCACCTGTTGATTCTGCTCAAGAGCCGCGGGCTGCGGCTCGAGCAGGTGATCGCCGAGCTGCAGTCCAGGCATGCGGCCACGCTACCCTGAAGGCAGAGCTGTCGCTCGGGAGCGAATCTTGCCTGGCTCCGGGTACCGTTCCGAGGAGTTGCCGCTCTCTCATGCGCACTCTCGCCCTGCTCGCGGCCGCCACAGTGGCCGGTCTCAGCGCCTGTGCGCACATACCGACCGTCAGCGAGCATGAGCTGCGGCAGGAGGCCTCTGGCTCGCAGCAGATCCGGGTCTACGGTACGAGGGGTCCGCTGTCCGTCCGCCAGGCAAGGCGGGTGATCGCCCGAGTCTCCGCCCAGGCACCCGATGCCGGTGCCTTCGACCGCCAGCTCGCCATCGAGCAGGTCATCGCCGAAAGCCCGCTGTACGCGGGCAACAGCGTTCGGGTTCTGCAGGACGGCGTGCAGACCTTTCCGGCGATGTTCGCCGTCATGCAGGGAGCACGGCGATTTCTGTATCTCGAGTACTACACTCTGCAGGACGTGCAGAGCGGCAAGCAGAAGCTGAGCGATGTGCTCGCGGCGAAGGCGCGTGCCGGAGTCCGCGTCGGGGTGATTTACGATGCGGTCGGCTCGCTCGGCACTCCCGCAGCATTCTTCTCGGGCCTGCACGCCGCCGGCGTGCAGTTCGTGCAATACAACCCGATCAACCCCCTGAAGGCGCCCTTGTCGCTGAACCAGCGTGATCACCGCAAGATTCTGATCGCCGACGACGAAGTGGCCATCGTCGGCGGCGTGAATCTGAGCACGACGTACGAGAGCGCGCCGCCGCTGGCTCACGCCCTCGGCGGCAAAAAGGAGTCTCCGCAGGCCCCCCACCCCGTCTGGCACGATGTCGACCTGCAGATTCGGGGTCCCGCGGTGCGCCAGCTCTCACGCCTCTTTGGGCAGCATTGGCGCGAGCAAAAAGGCCCGCCGCTGCCGCCCGAAACGGCATTCAGCGGCCCGCCCCAGGGTAAAGAGGTCGTACGCGTGATCGGCAGCAGCGCGGTCAAGCTCGCCACGCGCTACTACGTATCCGTTCTGACGGCCATTCACTCAGCGCAGAGCAGCATCTGGATGACCGCCGCCTATTTCGTTCCAACACGCCAGGAGTTGCGAGCATTGAGAGCAGCGGCTCGTCGGGGCGTAGACGTACGCATACTCTTGCCGTCGCACAGCGACGTCGGCGCAACGCTGGCGGTGCAACGCTCTTATTATCCGCAACTGCTGGCGGCCGGAATCAAGGTCTACGAGCGCAGCGACGGCATCGTGCATTCCAAGAGCATGGTCATCGACGATGTCTGGTCGCTGGTCGGCTCATCCAACTTCGACCAGCGCAGCATCCTTTTCAACGACGAAGTGGATGTCGTAGTGCTCGGCAAACCCACGGCGGATCAGCTGCGCAAGACCATGCTGGTCGACATCGGGCACGGCAAGCAGATCGATTGGCAGACCGTGCGCCGGCAGGGCACCCTGCAGCGGATGCAGGGCTGGTTCTGGCGACTGTGGCAGCAGCTGTTGTGAGCCCGGCAGCCGCGGAGCTCAGTTGCCCTGGGACAGGCTCACTGCTTTCTCTTCCGCCGCGTACGCCTCGTCGTTGCGCCCCTGCGCGCGCAGCGACGCCGCAATGAGCTCCCAGGCGGCCGACTGCGCGCGCGGATCACCGCCCGCGAGATAGACCGCCTTGCGCCCCATCCCATAGGCCTGCGCCGGAGTGCCGGCCAGAATGTTCTCCCTGCCGAGCTCGATCCACACCAGGGGGTTGCGCGGCTCGATGCTCAAGGCTCGCTCCAGCGTCTCGGCCGCGAGCCCGAAGTTCCGACTCTGCTCCTGCGCGTGCGCCGCGCCGACGAGCGATCCGGCGGCTGCCCCGAGCGTGAACGTCCGCTGCTGCGGCCCCTGTTGCTCAGGTTGCGTGGGCGCAGGCGCACCCGCGAACGGCGCAGGCTGCGTGCCGGACGTCGCGGGTGGCGGCGCTTGCCGCTGCGGCGTCTGCCGATATCCAGCCGGGTTTCCCGTGGTTTCCGCTTGCGGCGCATCGAGCAACGCGCAGCCCGTGAGCAGTCCACCGAGTGCGAGCGCAGCGAACATCAGCTTCATGGGTTCAAACTACCTCAATGCACCAGCCGGTGCAGCAGCTGCCCGGCCCGATCCAACAGCGTCCCTGCCGTGGTGCCCATCGCGCACCCCGGCATCGGCGGCACCTGCGCACCCGTGGGCAAGGCCACCTGCACCGGCACCGCGCCCGCGCAGCCGGGTTGCGCGCCCATGCCGGTCATGTAGTCGATCCAGGTCTCCGTCACTCCCTCGGGCGCGGCCATTTCGAGCGGCGGCGTGCCGAGCGAGGCCATCAGGTGCGCCCAGACCGGCAGCGCGCCCTCCGAGCCCGTCAGCCCCGTGGGCTGGTAGTGATCGTATCCCACCCAGACCACCGCGAGCGTGCCTCCCGAGAACCCGGCAAACCAGCTGTCGCGGTCCTGCGAGGACGTGCCTGACTTCCCGGCGGTCACGAGCCCTGGCGGCAGGATGCGCAAAGCCGGCAGCCCGGTGCCGTGAGTCATGACCTGTTCCATCATGCTCTCGACTTCATAAACGTCAGCTGAAGCGGCGACCTGGGTCACCCGCAGCGGAAACGCCTTGAGCGCCTTGCCGTCCGCGCTGACCACCGCCTGCACGGCCCGCAACGGCGTGCGGAATCCCCCGTCCGCAAGACCGTTGTAGAGCTGCGCCACCTCGAGCGGCGAGATGTCGATGGCCCCCAGCAACATCGCCGGCACCTGCTGCGGCGCCTGCTCCAGCCCGAAGCGCTGCAGCGTGTCGGAAACCTTGTCGAGCCCGATGTCCATCCCGACGCCAACCGTCGCCAGATTCAGCGACTCCGCGAGCGCGCGCACCACCGGCACCGGCCCGTAAGTGCGGCGCGTGAAGTTCTCCGGGCGCCAGTAGCGCCCGCTCGTGAGCTTGATGCTCACGGGCTGGTCCTGGATGACCGTGGCCGCGTTGTAGCGGCCGGTCTCGAGCGCCGTCAGATAGATGAAAGGCTTCACCAGCGAGCCGATGGAGCGGTGTGCATCCAACGCACGATTGAAGCCGTCGAAATCAACGTCGCGTGCGCCCACGATCGCCAGCACATCGCCGCTCTGTGGCGAGGTGACGACGACCGCTCCCTCCAGCTTCGCATTGCGGCGGTGGTGCCGCTTGTCGAGCGCCCGCAGCTGCGCATCGAGCGACTGTTCCGCCAGCTCTTGCGCGCGCGGCTGCAGGCTGGTGTAGATCCGCAGACCGGCTTCCGTCAGCTCCTTTTCCGGATAGTCGCGCTGCAGCGTGCGGCGCACGAGGTCGAGGTACGCCGGATAGTAGGCGCCGGAGGCACCGACGGTTACGCCAAGCGGCTGGCGCTCGGCAGTCAGCGCCTCGTCCTGCTTGATCACGCCCTGCTGCGCGAGGATCTGCAGCACCAGGTTGCGCCGCGCCAATGTCCGCTGGGCGTGCAGGCGAGGATCGTAGTAAGTGGGTCCGCGCACGATCGCCACCAGCGTCGCGATCTGCGGCAGGTCGAGCTCCGCGAGCGGCTTGCCGAAATAGAACTCGCTGGCGAGGCCGAAGCCGTGAATCGAGCGGTTGCCGTCCTGGCCGAGGAAGATCTCATTGATGTAGGCGTTCATGAGATCCGCCTTGCTGAAGTGCGAGGCGAGCGAGACCGCCATGATGGCCTCGCGCGCCTTGCGCCCGAACGTCTGGCGGTTGGTGAGGAAGTAGCTCTTGACGAGCTGCTGGGTCAGCGTGCTGCCGCCCTCCGCGATCCGGCGCGAGCGCAGATCGACCCAGACCGCCCGCAGGATGGCCAGCGGGTCGACGCCGCGGTTGGTATCGAAGCTGCGATCCTCCACGGCCTTCAGGGCGGCCGGCAGCAGCGGCGGCACCTCCTGCGGCGTGACGACGATCCGGTCCACTCCATCGACCGGAAACAGGCTGCCGATGAGGAGCGGGTCGAGCCGCGTCACCGGCACCTCCCGGCCCGCGCTGTCGCGCAGATCCTGGATGCCCGTGGAACCGAAGGTGACCGACAGGACCGTCGCCGGCCGGTCGCCGTCGGCGAACTGCACGGCGCGCAGCGCGACGTCCATGCGATTGCCGGTCACCCGATAAGTGCCGGGCTGCTCGAGATCCGCCACCCGATGGTAGGAGAGGCGCTGCAATTCGTGCTCGAGCTGCGGCTGCGAGAGGTCGAGCCCGGCGTAGAGGTCCATGGGAGCCGCATACACGTGCGCGGGAAGCGTCCAGCGCAACCCTTCGAACCGGCTCGTGACCAGCCTGTCGAGATAGAGCATGTACGCGCCGCAGACCAGCCCCGCCACTGCGAGGACAGCGAGGAGCGCGCCGCCGATCCGCAGGCGGTGCGACGGGCGCTGCGACTTTTTCGAGGACTTGCCTCGCGCCGGGCGATTCAGAGAACGAGCTCCTCCGCGGGTTCGCGCAGATTGTAGTGCGAGCTCATGCAGTGGCCGTAGGCGCCCGCGTTCGCGATGAGAATGACGTCACCCTCCCTGGTGCGCGGCAGCAGGCGGTCGTGGCCGAGGACGTCGGCGCTCTCGCAGATCGGACCCACGATGTTCACGAGCTCGGTGGCCGGCTCCGCCAGGCGCGTGAGATTGGCGATCTCATGGTATGCACCATAGAGTGCCGGACGTATCAGGGAGTTCATGCCGGTTGCGACGCCGACATAGCGGACGTCGCCCTTGCTCTTCAGCTGGGTCACACGGGCGAGCAGCACGCCGGCGGAAGCGGCCAGATAGCGCCCGGGCTCCAGCCAGAATTCCAGCTGCGGATGCTCCGCATGGACGGCCGCGAGCAGGGTGTCGAGCTTCCCGAGATCGAGCCCGGGCTGCTCGCTGTGCTCCGGCACTCCCAGGCCGCCGCCGATGTCGATGGCCCGCACGCTCTCGAACCGCTGCGTGAGGCCCGCCAGCTGCCGCGCCGTGCGCTGCCAGGTGGTGACATCGAAGATGCCGCTGCCGACATGGGCCTGCAGGCCCACGACGCGCGCTCCCACCTTGCGCGCTTCCTGCGCCAGCCGCTCGAGGTCGGCGACGGGCACGCCAAACTTGGCATGGGCGCCCGCGGTGCGCACGTGATGATGGTGGCCGGCGCCCACGCCGGTATCGATCCGCACGAAGATCTCGTGGTTGCGGAAGAGGCTGCCCCACTCCGTCAGCGCGTAAAGGCTATCGACGGTTACCTGCACACCGCGCTCGAGAGCCCAGGCATATTCCGCGCGCGAAGCGAAGTTGGGTGTATAGAGCACGCGCCGCGGATCGAGATCGGGGAAGAGTCCCAGGGCCCGCTCCGCCTCCGGGCGGGCGACGCATTCGAGCTCTATCCCCTCTTCCCGCACCGCCGCAAGCAGCGCCGGATGCGGGTTGGCCTTCATGGAATAGTGGACCCGCGATACCGAGACCATGCCGCGCAGTGCGCGCGCAGCGGTGCGCACGGTATCGAGGTGGTAGATGTACGCGGCATCGCGGTCACCGAGTGCGGCCAGCACCTGCGTGCGCTTCTCCCGCCACCACGGCGTCGCTCTTGCCGCGCCATCCTGCGGCTTGGCGAAAAGCTCCTGCCACGTGGGCCCGAGGACGCGATCGCCCGGCACCGGCCGGATGAGCAACTCGTGGAGCTGGTCGACCAGGCGGTCACCCTGGCGCTCGTCGACGACGAACGTGAAGTTGAGATCGTTGGCCGCCTGGCTGACGAGATAGATCTTCTGCTCTTCGAAGAACTCGAGCGCGCCGCCCAGCTGGTGCAGGATCGCGCGGATGTTGCGTCCGACGAGACTCACCGACGCGCAGGGACCAATCACTTGCACGCGGCAGAGGCGAGACAGGTCGCTGACCAGACCGCCGAGCAGGCTCTCATCCAGGGTGTTGGCCGCGGGATCGAGAGACACCGTGACGTTGGTTTCCGACGTCGAGACCAGATCCACCGACACGCCGTGGCTCTTGAAGACCTGGAAGGCATCGGCGAGGAATCCCACCTGATGCCACATGCCCGGGCTCTCGAGCGAGATGAGGGTGATGCCCTTCTTGGTGCAGACGGCCTTCACTTGCCCAGTGCCGTCGCTGCCTTCCGCGCTGAGCACAGTGCCCTCGAGGTCGGGCGCCTGCGTCGCATAGACGTGCAGCGGAATCCGATATTGGCGCGCCGGCAGAATGCAGCGCGGGTGCAGGACCTTGGCGCCGCTGGTGGCGATCTCCTGCGCCTCATCGTAATGCAGGGAGCGCAGCAGGCGCGCCGTGGGCGTCGAGCGCGGGTTGGCGCTGAACATGCCGGGCACGTCCGTCCAGATCTCGAGCCGCCGCGCGCGCAGCTTCGCCGCGAGATAGGCCGCCGAGGTGTCGGAGCCGCCCCGGCCGAGGAGCACCGTGTTGCCGTCGCCGTCGCGCGCGATGAAACCCTGAGTGATCACGATGGGCGCGAGGCTCCCGAGCCGCTCCTCGAGCGCCGAGTCAGGAGTGAAGCTGCAGGTGGCATTGAGCATGCCGGCCTTGGCGGAAGCGCCCCGCTCCTCGGCGAGGAGCATCGTGCGCGCGTCGGCCCAATCGACCTGCAACCCCTGAGTACGCAGAAAGCGGGCACCGAGGTCGCTCGCGAGGAGCTCGCCGCTCGACATGACACGGGCGCGGGTGCGATCGCTCACCTCACCGATGAGCGCGATGCCCGCCGCGATCTGCCGCAGCTCCCCGAGCTGGCGCTCGCAGTCCGGGCCGAGCGGCAGACCGAGCTCGGCGGCGAGCCGCTGGTGCCGCTCCTGGATGAGCTTGAGCTCCTCCTCCTGCGCATCCCCGCGCGCGGCCGCCAGCAACTTCTCCAGACGGTCCGTTATGCCGGTCACCGCCGAGTGCACGATGAGCACCCGGGCGCCGTCGGCGAGGCGCGCGGCGGCGACCTTGGCGATGTTGCGCCAGGTGGCGAGCGAGGAGACGCTGCTCCCCCCGAACTTGAGGACGATCCAGTCGGACGCGGTGCGAGTCACGAGAATTTTCCGCAGGCAAGCGGCGCCAGGGGGTGGGTCGCCGGATGAGGCCTCATGGAGGCCGGTAGCTGCAGCAGTCCCCCGAGGCGCTCTACAGCTCTTCGTCGAAGTCTTTGAGGGCTTTCTCGAGTTTCTTGTCCGCGAGAACCTCTTCCAGCCGGCTCCACGCGGCCTTGCCGCGCTTCACCTGGTTGCGGGCGCGCTTGTCTACCCGGTCGAGCAGCCGGTCATAATCGGTGCTGTCCTCGGTGGCCCCGCCCAAGAATTCCTCGTCGAGATCGAAGCTCTCGTTGTCTCGTTCCGACATCTAGCGATGCAAATCCTGAGTTAAATCAATGAGTAAGTGCGCAATGGGCACAGAGCAAGGCAGCGAACTATAGCGGATTCGTATACGAGAGCAATATGTCTGCCGAGGGATCCGCGGAAAGCCCTTTTACTCGGTCCTGTCGCGTACGGTTACCGGCGCCCCCCGGCTGAGGCCCAAGCCCTCGGCCGCGCTCTGCTCGGCACGGGCGATCTCCACCACGCCGAAGGAATTGATCAGCGCCAGGTACTCCCCCGGGCGCGTATCCCCATAGGTGCGCAGCAGCGGAAAGGCGTGATTGCCCGCATGCACCAGCGGCAGCCGGAAACGCTCGATCAGGGGCGCATCGATGTTGCTGATGAGATTGCCGAAGTGATCGATGGTGATGATGACCCCGGAGACGCTCGCGTGCGCCACCGCAGGCTCATCGACCCAGGACGGAACCAGGGAAGTGGCGGTCGCGGCCTCGCCCAATTCAGCGGGGCTGCAGCGGCCCGCCGCCAGCTCCGCCCCCACGGGCGCGAAGATGTCCCGCCCGTGAAAGGTGGCGCTGGCGTGATGGACGCCGATGCGCGCCAGTCCCTGCGGGCGCAGGCGCACGATGCCGGCCCGCGGATGCCGGGCGACCAGCGGGGCCAGCAGTCCGTTGTCCGGCGCGACGAAGAAATGCTCCCCGGCGCTCACGACGACGATGTCGCGCGAGGTCCCTACTCCGGGGTCCACGACCGCGACGTGCACGGTTCCCCCAGGAAAGTACCCGAAGGCCCTGGCCAGCCAGAACCCGGCCTCGGCGGGCCAATGGACCATGATCTCGTGGGTGAGGTCGATGATCCGCGCCGTCGGCAGGCGGTCGAGGATGCGGCCCTTCATGACACCGACGAACGGGCCCTGGTGCCCGAAGTCGGTCGTGATGGTGATGACGCCGGAAGGACTCACATCTCCGGCGCGGAAACCCCGGACCTGGGGCCGGGGAGGAAGCGCCGCTCCTTCTGTTGACTGGACAAAAACACAGGACTACAGTTCTTTCTGTCGGCCTTCTCGGCGGTTACGCCGCTTGAGCGGCCCGCTGGAAGCGGGTGCGACGGCACGGTGGCTGCGGCTGCGAGCGCGCGTCGGGTAAGGACACACTGAGCGTGTTCCAGTTGGAACGTCAACTGCCTGATTCTAGGTGTCTCGGTTCTCATGGGCGGAAATCTCCGTCATTCAGGACGGAGAAGACGTTAAGGTCTCAACCCTTGCGCGGTGGAGCGGAGCCGGGCGAGCGGCGCGCGCCTTCCGCGCACGTGCGGCAGCGGTCAGTGTAGGGTACGGCCTGCAGCCTTTCCTCCTCGATGGGCTCGCCGCAGACCGCGCAGGTGGTGTACCGCCCCTCTTCGAGCCGCCGCAGCGCCGCCTGCAGCAGGCGCAACTCCTGCTGCGCGGACTGGGAAATGGCCCCGAGGACGTCGTCGGACTCTCGCTGAGTCACCTGCTCGGCGAAATCCGGGCTCAGGGGATCTGATTCGTGCCTCAAATCCGCGCTCGCTCTGCTCGCCCGCGTCTGCAGCTCCTCCCGGCGCTTGAGCAGGCGTGCGCGTATCGCTTGAATGTCCACTGGAGCCTCCCGGCGGATGCAGGAGCAATGCTAGTGCGTAATATAAACCCGTCATGATCGTGTTGACCGTCAACACCGGCAGTACCTCCGTCAAACTCGCGGCCTATCGGGCCGACCCCGGGAGCGGGGAAGCCGGACCGCCGCCGCGACGGGTCGCGGCGCAGCACCTCACCGGCGCCGCGCTCGATCCACTGGCCACCCTGCGGGAGTTTCTGCGTCAGCTGGACGCGCCACCCGCAGCGGTTGCCCACCGAGTGGTCCATGGCGGCACCCGCTTCACTGCGCCCACGCTGCTCGACGACGCTGCGCGAGAGGCAATAGCCGCCCTCTCGGAGCTGGCGCCCCTGCACAACCCGGTGGCGCTCCGGTGGATCGATGCCGCTCGCGAGGCCTGCGGGGCTGGCGTTGCCCACGTGGCGACGTTCGATACGGCGTTCTTCGCCGCCCTGCCCCGCGTGGCCACCGAATATGCGCTGCCGCCCGAGCTCGGGATCGAGCTTGGCATTCGGCGCTACGGTTTCCACGGGCTGGCGCATGAGGCGATGTGGCGGCGCTGGTGCCAGCTGCAGCCGACACTTCCCGGCGGCGGCAGGCTGATCACCCTGCAGCTGGGCGGGGGCTGCTCCATGGCGGCCCTCGACCAGGGGCGGCCGCGCGACACTTCCATGGGATTCTCACCGCTCGAAGGGCTGGTCATGGCCACCCGCTCGGGCGATGTCGATGCCGCCATCGTGCCGTACCTCGAGCACCGGCTCGGGGTGAGCGGCGAGCAGGTGGTGGAGTTATTGAACGAGCGCGCCGGCCTCGCCGGGGTCGCCGGCAGCCCCGCCGATCCGCAGAAGCTCCTGGATGAAGGGGCTGAGCGGGGCCGGCTCGCGCTCGAGCTCTACTGCTACCGTGCGCGCAAGTACCTCGGCTCCTATCTTGCTGTGCTAGGCGGCTGCGACGGTGTCGCCTTCGGGGGCGGCGTGGGTGAGCACGTGCCGGAGGTGCGGGCGAGGATCCTCGCCGGGCTCGAGTGGGCCGGTATCGAGCTCGCCCCTGCAGCCAATCAGACCGCGCGCGGCAGCGAGTCCCGCATCAGTGCGGCGAGAAGCCGGGTGAGCGTTTGGGTGGTACCCGTCGATGAGGAGCTGCTCATGGTGCGTGCCGCGCTGACGCTGGCTAAACTGGGTCCAGAAATCACCTCGAGGACGCTCCCATGAGCCCACAATTCGATGCCGGAAAGCTCGCGGAAGACATCAAGACACTGGTGCGGGACGCCGAGGCGCTGTTGCGCGCCAGCGCCGAGAACGCGGAGGAGCTGACCGAGGATGCGCGGCACCGCGCCCAGGAATCACTCCATGCCCTGCGCGGCCAGCTCAGCGAGATCGAGCACGACCTCAAGGGACGCGCGCAGGTCCTCGATGGCTACGTGCACGACAACCCATGGAGCGCGGTGGCGATCGCCGGAGGCGTGGCACTGCTCGTCGGTCTGCTGATGGGCCGCCGTTGATGGACGAGCTCGCGCCCCCCACTGAGGAGTCCGAGCACGACGCCCGCGCAGCGCGCGGGCCGGGTCTCTTCCGTGGGCTCCTGGCGGCGGTCCTCGACTCCGTCAAGACGCGCCTCGATCTCGCCGCCGTCGAAGCGGAGATCTATCTCGTCTACGTCGCGCAACTGCTGTTGTGGGGATTCGCGGCAATCGCCTGCGCGCTGCTCGCCATCGTGTTCGCGCTGACGGCGGTGATCATAGCGGTCTGGACCACACACCGCATGGCGGGCCTGGTCGGCAGCATGGTCGTCCTCCTGGTGCTGGCCGTCATCTGCGGCGTGATCGGCGCGCGCATCTTCCGCGGACGCCCGCCGCTTCTCGCCGGAACGCTCGCACAGTTCGAGCACGACCAGCGCCGCGCGGGCGGCACCGAAGGAGAGGCGCCATGAGGCGATTGCACGAGCTCGAGGCGCGCCGCCGCAGCCTGATCGCCCGCTGCGAGCAGCAGCGGCTCGAGATCGCCTATCGGATCGCGAAGCTGAGTCCCGCGGCGCAGCTCTCCAACTGGACCCGCCGCGCCCCGAGCTCAGCCGCGACTCATCCTTTCAAGTGGCTGGTGTCGCTCGCGACGCTGCTCGTCATGATGCGCGAGCGGCGCGTGGTCGGCTGGATCGGCAAGGTGAGCGCCGGTGTGGCACTGCTCTCCAGGGCCACTGCTGTCGTCAGGTTGCTCCGGCAGATTCGTTCGCTGAGTGGTGCGGCGCGCTGAGCGTCGTCTGCTGAGCCGGGTGCGTCTGCGGAGCCCCGGGCTGGACGCCGGGCGGGTTGTAATCGGCCTGGACACCAATGAGCTGCGGGATGCCGTTGGCCTGCGTCGCGACCTGGCGCACCTCGTCCCAGTCGATGGCGACGACGTTCTTGCCGATCGCCGCATCGATGATCTGCGAAATCTTGTCGAAGTCGGGCGGCGCAGGCGTGTGGTCGGTGCTGGTGCTCGGCGGGTGAACCTCGAGATAGAGCTCGCCGTCCTGCAGGCTCGCGAGCACCGGCTGGTCGACGATAGTCACCGGAGTGCCCACGCGCACCACCGGAAAGAGCGCGGCGATGTCCTCGGGATACAGACGCACGCAGCCATGAGTGACCGACATGCCGATCGCCATCGGGTTGTTGGTGCCGTGGATATAGATCTCGCCGCGACTCAGCGTCGTCTCCAGGGCCCACTCGCCCATGGGGTTGTCGGGGCCGGCCGGCCAGATCCTGGGGATCGGATCGCCGGCCAGCGCATGCGCCTTCAGGATGTGCGCGGTCGGAATCCAGACGGGATGCGGCACCTTGCGGATAACCTTGGTCACGCCGACGGGAGTCGGGAACTCGCCTTCACCGGGGCTCGCCGGGTAGGTGATCACGATCGGCTGCTCGTGTCTGCGCGCCTTCGGGAAGTAGAAGAGCCGATGCTGCGGCAGATTGATGACGATGCCCTTGTGCTCCACCGGCGGCACGATGAAGCGGCCGGGAATGGTGATGTTGGTGCCCTGACCCGGCAGCCACAGGTCGACTTTGGGATTGGCTTCCTGGATCTCCCAGTAGCCGACGCTGTACTTGCGCGCGAGGTCGAGCAGCGTATCGGATTTCTGCGACTGGATCTGCTGATCCTGGCCGATCAGCGAGGCCGCCTCCGGCGGCAGCGTGAAGACGGCCGCCTGGCTGCGCGGGGCCAGCGAGAAAGTCAGCGCACCTGCCGCCAGCAATATGCCGGTTGCCGCCCAGCTCGAGCCATACCTTCGACGATTCAGCCTTCGCATCAGTCCGGTTCCCGCAAACCCTCGCCCGGTCGGGCGCTATGCCTATTGTAACATGCATGGGGCATGCCGCCGACTCGGAAAATAACTCGTGAGTTCTACGCACGGGACACGCTCACCGTCGCCCGCGAGCTGATCGGCATGCGGCTGGTGCGCGCGCAGGGCGGCAGGCTGCGCGTCGGCCGCATAGTCGAGACCGAGGCCTACCAGGGCCCCGAGGACCGGGCCGCGCATTCATCGCGGGGCCGTACGCAGCGGACGGAGGTCATGTTCGGGCCTCCAGGGCACGCCTACGTCTATTTCATATATGGCTTCTGGTATTGCCTGAACATCGTGACCGAGCCTGAGGGGGTGCCGCATGCCGTGCTGCTGCGCGCGCTCGAGCCTGTGACCGGGATCGACGACAAGACCTGGGGACCCGGCCTGCTCTGCCGGGCGATGCACATCGACAGGACATTGAACGGCGCTGACCTCTGCGGCGATGCCCTCTGGCTGGAGAGGTCGCCCGGCGCGAGCCGCCGGCCGGCGCGCATCGCCACTGCCGAGCGGATCGGAGTCGACTACGCCGGCGAGTGGGCGCGCCGTCCGTGGCGCTTCTACGACCAGGACTCGGGTTATGTATCGACCGTGTCAGCTCGTCTGCGCGGCCTCATCGCCAAGGACTAGCTGGCCGTGATCGACGGGGATGCGCTGGCCGGGATCGTGATCCATGCGCACGGTGCCTTGCTTGTCGCCCAGCCGATAGCGCACTTCATAGCCCTCGGGCTCGACGGTCCGGTCGTACACCGTCGCACATTTGCGCTCGGTCGTCGTGTAGGTGTTGCCGCGCTGCACCCGGTTCTCGATGCGGTTACCCGCATAGCCGCCCGCCGCGGCGCCCGCCGCGGTCGCAAGATCGCGCCCCGTGCCGCCGCCCACATAGTGCCCGAGCAACCCGCCGACCACCGCGCCGGCGACCGTGCCGAAAACCTGGTGGGAATCACGCGCCGGACGCTGGTGCACGAGCGTTTCGTCGTGGCAGTCGTGTCTCGGCGTGCGGACGGTCCTGCTGAGCGGAGTGACCTGCACGACCTGAGCGTACTGCGGACCCTTGCTCATGACCTTCAGACCGGCCACGGCTCCCGCGCCGACGGCCACCGCCGTGCCGGCCGCCAGGCCGATCAATAGAGACTTGTTCATTGTCATCGCCTCCTTCGTGCGAACGGCGGCGATTGTAAGCGAGCTTGGCTGAACGGAAACTAACTCGCCTTGTCGCCGGCTCGCGACAGCGCGAGCAGGTCGCTGCCCTCCGGCACGCGATCTCCGCGAGAGAAGTGGATCGCGCGCACGACACCGTCATACGGAGCCGTGATGCTGTGCTCCATCTTCATCGCCTCGATCACCATCAGCACCTCGCCGGCGGCGACCGCCTGTCCTTCCTGCACGCTCACCGCCGATACGACGCCGGGAAGCGGCGTCGTGAGTCCGCCAGACGAGGCGCTCGCGGTGAACTCCTGCGTGCGCGGGTCCTCGAGCTGGAATTCGTGATGCGCATCACCACTCCAGACATGCAGCTGCGCGCCGCGCCGCAGCCAGCGGGCGCCATGGCGCTCCCCGTCGAGCGCCGCCGTGACAGCGCTCTCCGTCACCGCCGCCTCGGCGACCTCGAGCCGAGTGCCGCTCCGTTGCGGCGAGGAATCGTCCGCGGCGAGAAGCAGCGCTTCGCGCGGGTGGCCGTCCTCGAGCGTCAGTCGCACCCGATGCGTCCGTCCGCTCGAGGACAGGCTCAGCTCGATGCGCGCCGGCAGGTTGGGTTGGAAGCCATCGCCGAGGTCCCACGGACTTGCCGGGGCGCGGGCCGCGGCCGCGAGCGCATCCTGGGGAGGCTGGCGAGCCGCGAGCGCGCCCAACGCGAGCGCCGCGGGCGTCACTTGCAGCGGGCCCGAGAATTCCGCCGCGCCCCGGTCGAGCAGCGCCACGCTGTGACGCACGTCGAGGAACACGCTGGAGCGCAGGATCCGGGCGAGCCAGCGTTCGTTGGTGTGAATGCCGGCGAGGTAGGTGTGCTCGAGCGCATCCGCGAGCCGCAGCGCCGCCTGCTCGCGCGCCGGCGCCCAGGCAATGACCTTGGCGAGCAGCGAGTCGTATACGGAGGGCACCGCATCCCCGCTCTCGAAGCCGGCATCGACCCGCAGCGACTCACCGCGCGGCCAGTCCGCGAGCTGCAGCGTGCCCGCGCTCGGCAGGAAATCGCGCCACGGGTCCTCCGCGCACACGCGCGCCTCGATGGCATGCCCGTCGAGACGGATCTGTGATTGCGCGAGCGGCAACGGCTCGCCCGCGGCCACGCGCAACTGCCACTCGACGAGATCCAGCCCCGTGACGGCCTCCGTGACGGTGTGCTCCACCTGCAGCCGGGTATTCATCTCGAGGAAATAGAACTCGCGCCCGTCGAAGAGAAACTCCACCGTGCCCGCGCTGCGGTAGCCGATGTTGCGCGCCACCAGCACCGCCGCGGCGCGCAGCGACTCGCGCAGCGGCTCCGGCAGCCCGGGGGCCGGTGCCTCCTCGAGCAGTTTCTGGTGCCGCCGCTGCACCGAGCAGTCGCGGTCGCCGAGATGCACACAGTTGCCGTGCGCGTCGGCGAACACCTGCACCTCGATGTGCCGCGGCTCCGGCAGATAGCGCTCGATGAGCAGGGTTCCATCGCCGAAGGCGCTCTCCGCCAGGCGGCGCGCCGCAGTCAGGGCGGCACGCACCTCATCCTTCGCGTGCACCACGCGCATGCCCTTGCCGCCGCCGCCGGCCGCCGGCTTGACGATCAGCGGCAGGCCTGCCTCGAGCGCGCGCGACTCCAGGTAATCGACATCCTGCCGCTCGCCGTCATAGCCGGGCAGCACCGGTACTCCCGCCGCCCGCACGCTCGCCTTCGCCAGGCTCTTCGAGCCCATGGCGGCGATCGCGGCCGGAGGCGGCCCCACGAAGACGAGCCCGGCATCGAGACAGGCCTGGGCGAAGTGCACGTTCTCCGATAGAAAACCGTAACCCGGATGGATTGCTTGGGCGTGCGATGTCCGCGCGGCGCGGATGATCGCGTCGATGTCGAGATAACTCTCGGCCGCCGGCGGCGGACCGATGCGGACGGCCTCGTCGGCCTCCCGCACATGACGCGCGGCTGCGTCCGCGTCGGAGTACACAGCGATCGTCCGTATGCCCATCCTGCGGGCAGTGCGGAAGATGCGGCAGGCGATCTCGCCGCGGTTGGCCACGAGGAGGCTGCGGATCATGTTGGCACCATGCGGGTCGCTCGAGCGTCAGGCCGTCGGTCGGTCACATCCGGAAGAGTCCGAAGCGCGTGTCCTCGTCGGGCGCGTTTCGGACGGCCGCGAGACTGAGCGCCAGGATGCGGCGCGTCTCGAGCGGATCGATCACGCCATCGTCCCAGAGCCGCGCGGAGGCGTAGTACGGATGGCCCTGGCGCTCGTACTGCTCGCGGATCGGTTGCTTGAAGGCCTCCTCCTCCGCGGCCGCCCAACCGGCGCCGGAAGACTCCAGCTGTCCGCGCTTGACGGTCGCGAGCACGCTCGCGGCCTGTTCACCGCCCATCACCGAGATGCGTGAGTTCGGCCATTGAAAGAGCAACCGCGGCGAGTACGCGCGGCCGCACATCGCGTAGTTGCCGGCGCCGTAGCTGCCCCCGATGATGACGGTGAGCTTCGGGACCTGCGCACAGGCCACCGCGGTGACGAGCTTGGCGCCGTCCTTGGCGATGCCGCCGGCCTCGGCGCGCCGGCCGACCATGAAGCCGGTGATGTTCTGCAGGAAGAGCAGCGGGATGCGCTCGCGCGCGCACAGCTCGATGAAGTGCGCGCCCTTCAGCGCGCTCTCGGAGAAGAGGATGCCATTGTTGGCGAGAATGCCGACCGGGTAGCCGGCGAGGTGCGCGAAGCCGCAGACCAGAGTCGTGGCGTAGAGCTGCTTGAATTCGTCGAGCTCCGAGCCGTCCACCAACCTCGCGATCACCTCGCGCACGTCGTAGGGCCGGCGCAGGCTGGCGGGCACCGCGCCATAGAGCTCGCGCGGGTCATAATGCGGCTCCCGCGGCGCCTGCGGCGGCGAGGTGCCGGGGGGCGGGCGCAAACGCGCCACGATCCTGCGGGCGATGGCCAACGCGTGAGTATCATTCTCCGCGTAGTGATCGCATACACCTGACTCGCGGCAGTGGACTTCGGCGCCGCCCAGCGACTCGGCGTCGACGTCCTCGCCCGTCGCGGCCTTGACGAGCGGCGGGCCGCCGAGGAACACCCTCCCCTGCCCGCGCACGATGACGTTCTCATCCGACATTGCGGGCACGTAGGCGCCGCCAGCGGTGCATGAGCCATGAACCACCGCGATCTGGGCCACGCCCGCGGCCGAAAGCGTCGCCTGGTTGTAGAAGATCCGGCCGAAATGCTCGCGGTCAGGAAACACGTCGTCCTGCGCCGGCAGGAACGCGCCGCCGCTCTCCACGAGATACACGCACGGCAGCCGGTTCTCGCGCGCGATCTCCTGCGCGCGCAGGTGCTTCTTGACGGTGATCGGATAGTAAGTGCCGCCCTTGACGGTGGGATCGTTGGCGACGATGACGCACTCGCGGCCGCTGACTCGGCCGATGCCGGTGACGATGCCCGCGCAAGCGATGCCGCCGCCGTACATGCCGTGGGCGGCGAGTTGCGACAGCTCGAGGAAAGGGCTGCCGGTATCCAGCAGCACCTGGACGCGCTCGCGGGCGGTGAGCTTGCCCGCGGCGCGATGACGGCTCACCGCCTGCGCCGAGCCACCCTCGGCCGCGCGGCCCACTTCAGCCTCGAGCCGGGCGGCGAGCCCACGCATGGCCGCCTCATTGTCGCGATATTCCTGCGAGCGGGGATCGAGCCGGGACGCGATGCGGGGCATGGGCTTGTCACGATGGCCTGATTGTCGGACAATCATACGATCTCACCCCGACGGATGACAAGCTCATGTCCGCGAACTCACCCGTAGACAGCGATTTCGGCCTCGGCGAGGGCATCGAGGAGATCCGCCAGCAGGTCCGGCGCTTCGCGGCGCAGCGGATCGCGCCGCGCGCCGCCGACATCGACCGCAGCAACCAGTTTCCGCGCGACCTCTGGCCGGCGCTGGGTGAGCTCGGCCTGCTCGGCATCACCGTGCCGGAGCGCTGGGGCGGCGCCGGCCTCGGCTACCTCGCCCACGCCGTGGCCATGGAGGAGATCTCCCGCGCCTCGGGCGCCATCGGGCTCTCTTACGGCGCGCATTCCAACCTGTGCGTCAATCAGCTGCGCCTGAACGGCACCGACGCGCAGTGCGACCGGTATCTGCCGAAGCTCGTCAGCGGCGAGCACGTCGGGGCGCTGGCCATGTCGGAGCCGCAGGCAGGCTCGGACGTAGTCTCGATGCAGCTGCGCGCGGAGCGGCGCGGCGATGTTTACGTGCTCAACGGCCGCAAGATGTGGATCACGAATGGACCCGACGCCGACGTTTTCGTCGTCTACGGGAAGACCGATCCGGCGGCGGGCGCCCGCGGCATCACGGCTTTCATCGTGGAGCGCGGCGCGCGCGGCTTCAGCACCGCGCAGAAGCTCGACAAGCTCGGCATGCGCGGCTCCGGCACCTGCGAGCTAGTGTTCGACGACTGCGCCGTGCCCGCCGGGCAGCGGCTGGGGTCCGAGAACGGCGGCGCGCGGGTGTTGATGAGCGGCCTCGATTACGAGCGGGTGGTGCTCGCCGGCGGCCCGCTCGGCCTCATGGCGGCCGCGCTCGATCTCGTGCTGCCCTACGTGCACGAGCGCAAGCAGTTCGGCCAGCCGATCGGCACGTTCGAGCTGATGCAGGCGAAAGTCGCTGACATGTATACGGCGCTCGGCGCATCCCGCGCCTACGTCTACTCCGTGGCAGCCGCATGCGATGCGGAGACAGTCAGGCGCCGGGATGCCGCGGCCTGCATCCTCTTCGCTGCGGAGAATGCGACGAAGGTCGCGCTGGAAGCCATCCAGGCGCTCGGCGGCAACGGCTACATCAACGATTATCCGGCGGGGAGGCTGCTGCGCGACGCCAAGCTCTACGAGATCGGCGCCGGCACGCAGGAGATCCGCCGCATGCTGATCGGCCGCGAGCTCTACGAAAGCGCGGCATGAGCGTCGAGTTCGATCAGATCCTGCTGGTGCCGGGCTACCGCAGGGTGGCCGCGGCCATCACGGAGCGCATCCTGAGCCGAGAGCTGCGCGAAGGCGAGCGCCTGCCGCCGGAGACGGAGCTCGCCCGTCAGTTTGGCGTCAACCGCTCGACGGTGCGCGAGGCGTTGCGGGAGCTCGAGAGCGGCGGGTTGCTGGAGCGCCGTCCGGGCTCGAAGCTCATGACTGTCAGCCGGCCGCGGCATCGCGCAGTCGCGAAGGATGTCAGCCGCGCTCTCGCCCTGCACGATGTCACCTTTCTCGAAGTCTGGGAGGCGCTGACTCGGTTCGAGCCGCCCTTCGCCGAGATCGCCGCCGGCAACCGCACGCCGGCGGACCTCGAGAGCCTCTCGGCGGCCTGCCAGCGCTTCGCGCAGGACAATGCGGACACGGAGAAGGCGGTCCATCACACGGCCGAAGTTTTCCGCGCCATCACGCGGGCGACACACAACCAGGTGCTGGGCCTCGTGCAGGAGCCGCTCCTCGACCTGCTCGAGCCGTCGCTGCGTGTCATGATCGACAAGGTTCCGCAGGCACGCTCACGCATCGCCGCGGCACAGCGGCGCATCCTCGAGGCCATCGCCAAGCGCGACGCCGACGCCGCGCACGGCTGGATGGTCAAGCACATCCGCGACTTCAGGAAAGGCTACGAGCTCGCCGGCATCGCGCCGGACTGCCGCATCACCTGACTCAGCAACTTTGAAATAGAGCCGTAAAAAACCGGTGGAGCCGTGAGGGGGATCCCGGCTCCACCGGTAGTGGCAACGCGGCGGCGAATGAGGGGGTCATCGCCACCGCGAACGAGCTTTCACTCAACCTGCGGAGCCGGAGGGTCCCCGCAGCGAATGAAGCGCACCGCCGCGAGTATCAAAGCAAAGGGCATGCCAGCCGCCGACCGCCCGCAAGCTGGGGTCGAGCCGGATCCCAGGACCAATTGTGGTGCAATCGCGGAACGCCGCGCACTGCGCGCGGGCGCCTACGGCTATTCCCACCGCTTGCCCGTCACAGGATGCGGGTAGTGAAAAGGCACGACTCGCGTCTCGGGCCAGGGCTTGGGCGCTTCGGACAGGAGTTCGTCCGGACCGTTGGGATCGTCCGGATAAGCGCGGGTGATGGGAGTCAGATGCACGTCGCTGTTGGCCCAGCCCTGATGATAGTCGGCCCGCCACAGCATGTTGTAATGCAAGCACTTGATCTTCCAGGCCCCGTCCTCCTTGAGGTAGGTGTTCTCGTAGATGCCCGCCTCCCAGAACTGGCGGGGGAAGTTCGGGATCGGCTCGGGCATGCTCTCGTGGCAGCCGCCCTGCAGCACGCAGCGGAACCTGCCCTTGGCGCTGCTGCCGTCCTCGGCGACGTCGACGACGTCCTGCAGCATCAGATGGTCGAGCAGGAGCCCGCGTAGCGGTCCATTCACACCGCCGGTGAAGTACTTCCGGAACCAGTTGCAGTAGAGCCGCCTGATACCGGCCTTGCCCCGGTAGACGCCGTTGAGGAAGCGGACCTCACCGTTGTCGGCGAAGAGCGTCACCGCCTCGTCATAGAGACATTTGTCGATGTAATAGCCGTACTTGTACTGCAGGCATTTGACGGCGTGGGTGTCTTCCAGGCGCGCCACCTGGCGCGCGAGCTCCGTGACGCGGTTCTCCAGCGCCGTGAGCGCATTCGGGTCGGTCATGGCTTCCCCCTCGGCCTCTGCGGGCCCTCTGATAACGCACGATTATGATGGCATAGCTCATTGGCGCCACCGCGGCCACCCCGGCCGCTAAGATAAGCGTACCGGAATACCCGGCCGGAACAGCCGAAAAGGCAGGTGACTCTCTTGGCGGCCATAGGCAGCGAGCGCGTTCTCTCGGTACGGCACTGGACGGATACGCAATTCACTTTCACGACCACGAGGGACTCGGGGCTGCGCTTCGAAAACGGTCAGTTCGTCATGGTCGGCCTGCATATCGACAGCCGGCCGCTGCTGCGCGCCTACAGCATCGCCAGCGCCAATCACGAGGAGCACCTCGAGTTCCTGAGCATCAAGGTGCCGGACGGCCCCCTCACCTCCCGCCTGCAGCACATTCGGGAGGGCGACGAGGTCCTGGTCAGCCGCAAGCCCACCGGCACCCTGGTGCTGCACGACCTCAAGCCGGGCAAGAGACTGTACATGCTGTCGACGGGGACCGGGGCGGCGCCTTTCATGGGCCTCGTCAAGGACCCCGAGGTCTACGAGCGCTTCGAGCAGGTGATCTTCGTGCACGGCGTGCGCTGGGCGCGGGAAACAGCCGTGATCAAGCATCGCATCGAGAGCCTGAAGACGCACGAGCTTCTCGGCGAATGGGTGCGGGAGAAGCTGCTCTACTATCCGACGGTCACGCGTGAGCCGCATGCCAACCGCGGGCGGTTGACGACCCTCATCGAGTCCGGACGCCTCTCTTATGACCTCGGGCTCCCGCCGCTCGATGCGGCCAACGACCGGGTGATGGTCTGCGGCAGCCCCGCCATGCTCACGGACACATGCACGCTGCTCGATGGCCGCGGGTTCGAGATCTCGGCGGGCATCGGCGAGCCGGGCGATTACGTGATCGAGAGAGCTTTCGTCTCACGCTGAGGTCCGGCGACCTCGGGCCTCAGTTGAGATCCCTGGAGATGATGAGCTTCACGATGCGGTGATCGGTGACGGCCGTGAGCCCGAACCCGAGCCCCGCTTCCACCGAGACCGGCCCGTCGTAATCGACCACTGCGAAAAGCTGGTGCTGCTGAGTAGCTGACCCATGGAAATGATCGACGGCGCCAAAATCGTCGTACTCCTCCGCCGCCGCCGCCCAGGTCTTCGATGCATGCCACGCGAGGCGTGACTCCGGCGCGAAGTCGAGCCGGCCGAAGCCTTCCCAGTCGTTGTCCAGGATGGGATTGACGATGAAGTCGATCCGTCCGATGTGCCAGCCGACGATGGGCCGGATCTCCTGGGTATAGCGGTGCGGGTCCCAGTGCGGCGCGTTATAGCTGAACTCGAAATTGATACCGTAAAAGAACGGCCGCTCGGCCGCGTGCGGGCTCACGAAGAGCGCTCGCAGCTTGAAGCCGTTCACCAACACCGCGCCGTCGGCCGTCACGCTGTAGAGCGGCAGGTACAACCCCGCCTCCATCCAGTCGGTCACGCCGTACGCCCACTCCGGCACGCCGTTGAGCGAGTGCTGCGGCACGATGGCACCCGGAAATGCGGGCACCGCTCCCCCGTTCGGGGTGAAGTTATTGTGCACCGTCAGGTTGAAGACACCCGGCGCTGCGATCGTGGCGTCATAGACCTGGATCTCGTCGGTCTGCGCGAACGCGGGCCCGCAGGCCGCGAAGAGCAGCACCGCGGCGCATAACAGCGCGCGCACGCCTCCGCTGCGGCAGCCCGTCCAGCGTCGCACCATCGATTCCCCTTTGCGTGGATTGCGCGCGCATGGTCGCACATCGGCGCGCCGAGCGCCGCTGTAAACCGTTGGTTAACGAATTTTTAGGTTGTATCGGCGGCTGACGCGGCGTCGGCGCGAGCGGCCCAGAGCCAGAGTGCCGCGCAGAGCGCGACGGCGCCGGGCACGATCATCACCGCGATCCCGAGCGAGGACAGAACCGAGAGCGCCCCGATGATGGACGGCGACAGGACGTCGCCGAGCAGATGGATGGTGAGGATGCTGAGCGCTACCGCCGAGGCGCGCTCCGCCGGACTGACGAGGTTGACGATCACCGTGTTGATCGGCCCGGTGGACATGAAGAGGAGCAACTCCGCGACGACCAGCGCGGGATAGAAAACCGCCGGCGCACCGGCCCCGAGAGCCAGGTAGACGGCCGGCACCGCGAGCAGCGTTATCCAACCTGACATCCGCAGGTACGCCTGCTTCGAGAAGCGCAGCCAGTAGTCTCCCAGCCAGCCGCCGACGAACGTGCCGATGAAACCCGTCAGGACGACGATCTCACCGAATCCCGCCGAGGCCTTCACGGCCGGTATGCCGCGCACCTGCTCCAGGAAGGTCGGCATCCAGAACGCCAGGCCTCCGAGCGCGAACGTGTAGGCGGCATATCCGAGCACGGTGATGACGTACGTCCGCTGCCGCAGCAGGCGCAGGTAAACGGCCCAGGAGCCGGCTTGCGGCGCGTGCGACGCCGCGCGGCTCGCGTCTTCCGGCCTGTCACCACCGTCTTGCGCACCGCGCGGAGGATCCGGCAGCCGTAGAATCCACACCGCGAGGAGGATGCCGGGGATACCGGCGACGTAGAACGCCGCGTGCCAACTGAAGCGCTGGCGCATGACGCCGCCGACGATGTAGCCGAGCGCCGCGCCCACCGGAATGGCCATGTTGAAGATGGCGAAAGCGCGTCCGCGCGTGCGGCGAGCGAAGAAATCGGCGAGCAGCGAGGGGGCGATGGTAGCGTAAGCCGCCTCACCGATCCCCACCACCGCCCGCGCAGCCAGGAGCTGGGCGTAACTGCGTGCCAGTCCCGAGAGGCCGGTCGCCAGACTCCAGAGGAAGACGCCGATGGCGATGGGGCGCGGCCGCGAGCCGCGATCGCCGAGCCGCCCGAACACCGGCGCCGCCAGCATGTAGACGATGAGAAAGCCGCTCATCAGCGTGCCGAGCTCGAAATCGTTGAGGTGCATCGGCGCGCGCTTGAATTCCGGCAGCAGCGCCGCAACCACGTAGCGGTCGAGATAGTTGAGCAGATTGATCCCGGCGAGGATGGTGAGCGCCAGGATTCCCGTGCGCCTGCCGCGCTCGCCGAGGCCGCTCTCAGAGCCTCGCCCGCCGCCCGTGAGCGCTGGTGACACGGCTTCGGCCGCCTTCAGCCCGGGTGAACTTTCAACCGTTCCAGATGCTGGCGCACCGCGTCGCGGAAGCCCTCGCTGCTCGTCACGGTGGTCCCCCCGGCGAGCACCAGGATGAAGTCACCGCGGGGCGTACGGCTGATCTCCCGTACATGGTTCATGTTCACGAGACAGGAGCGGCTGATGCGCAGCATGGGCTGCGACTGTAGAGTCTTTTCGGCCTGTTGCAAAGTGCTGCGTGCCTGGAAGGTATCGCGGCCGACGACGAGCTTGACGTAGTTGCGGTCCGACTCGGCCACCTCGATCTGCGCCACGTCGAGCATGTGCATGCGGCTGCCGATCTCGGCCAGGACGCGCGGCCGGACGTCGACCGGCGCTACCCCGCGCTCGATACGGTCAAGAACCGCCGCGAGCGCATCCTGTCGTTGCGCGGCGGTTTCGGCCTCCCGGCGATGCCGCACCCGCTCGAGCGTGCGACGAAAGCGCTCGTCGTCGAATGGCTTCAGCAGGTAATCCACCGCGCTGACGTCGAAGGCGTCGAGCGCGTATTGGTCGTAAGCGGTGACAAAGACGATCAAAGGCAGGGTCCGCGGATCGAGCGAGCGGGCCAGCGATACGCCATCGAGCAGGTCCATCTGGATGTCGAGGAAGAGCAGATGCGGCGGCCGTGCGCGGATCGCCTCCAGAGCGACATGGCTGTCGCCGTACTCGCCCACCACCTGCAGATCGGGCTCGCGCGCGCAACACTCCCGCAGCGTGCGCCGCCCCGCGAGCTCATCATCGACGATCACCACCTCCAGCATCAGAACGGCGCCGCGGAAGCGCCCACGGGTGCGTTTTCGAGGACGTCGGTGAGAAGCGGCATGCGGATCTCGGCGACCCACTGGCCGCTCTCATCGGGCGCGGCGTGAAAAGAGGCGCGCTCGCCGAACTGAATCGCGAGACGGTCGCGCACGTTCCTGAGTCCGATCCCGCCGTCGCGGCTCGCACGCTCCGCGGCCACCGTGTTGATGACTCGCAGGGTGAGCATGCCGCGCGAGCTGGCGGCCGAGACACGCACGGCCACCGGGCCCTGGTGGCCGGCCAGCCCGTGCACGACCGCATTCTCGACCAGCGGCTGCAGGATGAGACTCGGAACCCAGGCGGACGGCAGCTCCGTTGATTGCGGCACTTCGACGGTGAGACGGTCCGCGAAGCGCCGCTGCTGCAGCTCGAGGTACAGGCGCACGAACTGCATCTCATCGCTCAGGCGGGAATATTCCCGCTCGCCGGCGTTGAGCAGGCGGCGCAGCAGATCGCCGAGCTGCACGATCATGGTGCGGGCCGCCGCCGGGTCCCAGTCGATCTGGCCGCGAATGGTGTGCAGCAGGTTGAAGAGCGAGTGCGGCGAGAGCTGCATGCGCAGCGATGCCAGATGGGCGGCCGTGAGCGCCCGCTCCAGGGCCGCGGAACGGATCTGCGAATCGCGCATGCGGCGATAGAAGTCGAAGCCGCTGACCAGGGCGAGCGCGAAGCCGTAAGTGAGCAGAAAGATCGTGGCACTCGCCAGCCAGGTCAGCCACTCGGAGCCCATTCCATGTCCCATGCCATGTCCCATGCCATGTCCCATTCCAGACCAGGCGCCGGAGTGCATCTCCACGTCATCGCCGGCGATGAGCTCCCCGAGCCCGAGAGCCGGGGTTGCACAGATCGCAAACCCCAGCGCCAGCAGCATCTGCAGCGGCAGCCGTCGGACCAGCGGCTGCCAGCCGATGCGCAACGACCCCCAGATGCAGGCGAGCAGCACCGGATAGAGGAAAAGGTGTTGCAGCAGCCGCGCCGGCCAGCCGGCGAAGAAATGCGCGACATGCAAAGCGTTGAGATTCGCCTGCATGCTGTTCGCATAAAGGACGTTCGAGGCGGCGACATAGGCCCAGAAAGCCGTGACGATCAGCAGCGGGGGGCGGATGCGCGAGGCCATGCGCATAGATTACGCCAAGCCGAACGGTAGCGAGAGCAAAGCAGGCCGCTGAGGGGACGAACCCGCCGGCTGCGGGGACGAGTTCGTTGTAGGTGGGGGCAGAGAAAGGGGAAGAGATCCGCAGGCGCGAAGAACTAAAGGTGACTGGGAAACGGAAACTGTGCTGGATCCGTCGCCGGGAGGGACCAATACGTCGGCGGCCGGCTTACCCGGCGTTCAAACCAGGTGTCTCATATGCGCGTCCAAGTAAACGTGCTCGAACAAACACCTGACAGGAGACATCGCCATGAGTCGCATCGCTTCGCACATCAACTCCCGCTCGCGCACCCTCACTGCCCTGAGCGCCTGCGGCGTCCTCGCGGCGGCAGCCTTGCTGGCGCAGCCCAACATCGCGGCAGCCGCCCAGCCGGCCGCTGCTGCACCGCAAACGACCGTCTACTACAGCTTCGGTGAGCTCGCGACCGACCAGGGCACCCGCACGGTCTATCAGCGCATCGTGAGCGCCGCGCGGGACGTCTGCCCGAGGTTTGACTCGCGGGACCTCGGCGCGTTTGCCGACAGCCGGGAGTGCCAGCGGCAGGCCGTAGCGCGTGCGATTCACCAGATCGGCAGCGCGAAGCTCGCTGCCGTGTACTCGCACAAGCTGGCGCGACGTGGGTAAGCCGGTGCCTTTCAGCGAGGACACTTAACGTGTCCTCGCTCCGGCGAACGCCCGGCCACGGATGGCCGGGCCGGGGCGCCTGCCGCCATGGATGGCCAGTGGCCCCGCCCATCTCTCAATCCTGGTCAGCCCTATCCGCCCCCTCCCCCCGATCGCACTTCTTGCAATCGAGCTCCGTCCCCAGCATCCCCTCCCTCCCCTGCGGCGTCGTGACCCAAGGTCGCATCACCCACGGTGGATCGTGCCGCACGTGCTGATTGTGCCCGCAGTCGAGCTCGGCCACCCAGTGACCCTCGTCGTCGCGGTGATACCCGGCGATTGTGCGCTTCACGAGGTTTGGTACATTGCCACGGATGGACATCTTCAAGGAATTCCGTATCGAGGCGGCACACCGGCTGCCCAATGTTCCGCCCGGCCACAAGTGCGCGCGCCTTCATGGGCACTCCTTCAGGGTGGCCGTGCATGTCTCCGGCCCGCTCGATCCGCACCTCGGCTGGGTATGCGATTTCGCCGAGCTCTCGGCCGCCTTCGCGCCGCTTCACGAGGCGCTCGATCACCGATATCTCAATGAGATTCCGGGCCTCGAGAACCCGACCAGCGAGCGGCTGGCGGCATGGCTCTGGGAGCACCTCGCGCCGCGCCTGCCGGCCTTGAGCCGGATCGTCATCCACGAGACCTGCACGAGCGGTTGCGAGTATCGCGGACCGCAGAGCGGGTCCCGGTAGCATGCGGTCGTGCTAGGCTTCAGCCGCGCCGCACAACTGACACAATGCCGCGGCTGGAGGGGTCAATGAGCACCCGTGCGCCGATCGCCCCGCTGCCCATCATCGCCTCGGCCGCTCTGCTCCTCTACTTCTGTGCAGCCCCCGCCGGCACTGCCATGGCCGGCGAATGCGACGGCGTCTCATTCCCGGAGCATGTCCAGGTCCGGGGCGAAACGCTGACACTCAACGGCCTCGGCCTGCGCAAGGCAACGATCTTCAGCATCAAGGTATACGTCGGCGCGCTGTATCTGACGCGTCCAACGGCCGACGCCAACGCCATCCTGAGCTCGAGGGACCCGGCCGAGATCGACCTCGCGTTCGTCTTTCACGCGACCGCCGGTCAGCTGCGCAGCGCCTGGCAGGAGGGCTTCGAGAAGAGCGCCCCCGGTAAGCTGGCGCAGTTTCAAAGCCGGATCGGGCAGCTGCAGGGCTGGATGAGCGCCGTCGGCTCCGGCCAGAGGATGTCGTTCGTGCGCATTCCCGGTGTTGGCATCCAGTACTCCCTCGACGGCGCCGTCCGGGGCACGATCCCGGGGGACGACTTCGCAATGGCATTCCTCGCGATCTGGCTCGGCTCCTCGCCTCCCAGCCCGGAGCTGCGGGCGGGGCTCCTCGGCGGACCATGCACCTGAGCACGGCGACGGCGGGCTAAGGGCACCCGCCCCGCTGCACCACACCCGCCACTCGAGCGGCGAGCGCATAGGCATCACCCGTGGGCCGGTCGGAATAGCGCTGCGCACCGCGACTCCACTCCTCGCCCACCGAGAACCAGTCGATCGGCTTTGGCGGTACGCCAGTGCGCAACGACTCATCGAGCGTCTCGAAGTACCTCCGCCAGCGCAGGCGGTAATAGTCACGGGTCAGTCCGGCCCAATCCTTGTTGCCGTAGTCATGCAGAGCCGCCGCTTCGCTGGCCTGCCGATCGCCCCAGACGGTGAGGATGGCGCGGGCATCGAAGTCCAACCGGGCGAGCTCCGCGGGCGAGGACGCCCAGGGCCGCAGCTGGCTCAGCCAGCTGCCGAGCAGAAAGAAACGGTCGCTGGCGAGCAACCGGTCCTGCAGGTCCATCAGTCCGAGCCAGCAGCGCGATAGCGCCGCGAAGCGCGGCCGGTCCCGATGCCGATACGCAGCCTGGATCCGCGGCAGCAGCGCGCGGCTCTCGTTGGCGAGTGTCTGGCGCGCGATGTCCACGAGATCATATCGATAGGTGTCGCTGCCGCGCAGCGCAGGCGCCACCTGCAGCATCTGCGGCAACGCCTGCTCGAATTCCGCGGCGCTGTACCGCATGCCCTCAGGCGACCAGTTTGATGCGCGATCGACCGTCAGAGCGGGTTGCGCATCGAACAAGGACTCCTGCGCCGCGTCGCGCTCGCTGTTGAACACTACCTGGTCGATGCGGATGTCGTACACCGTGTGTATCAACACCTCCCATGCGGCAAGCGCATGCGGATCGGCCGCACCGTAGCGCCGCAGGACATAATCGCCGGTCCATGCCGGAATGTTCACCGGCTCGCCGCGCCACGCCATCTCCGTGAACAGATCGAACATGAACGGATTGGTACCCATGCCTTCGGTGAACACGGCGGTGCCGGCCATGTTGCCGTTCGTGCGGGCGACCCGTTGCAGCCGGTCGGTGAGGCCGCGGACGTCGGCGCCGAGAGTCGTGCGTCCACCGAATTCCCACAGGCCGCCGAAGAGGAATGGCGCCTCACGGAAATCCCTCGCCCGATTGACGCGCGGCACCCGCGAGTGATCGATGTCGATGATCAACAGGCGCCGCCGGTCGACGCCGGCGAGCAGCTCTTGCCGCGGATTGCCTTGCCAGGCGAGCATCATCCAGCTGGCGCCCGGATGGGCGGCCAGCAGCGCCGCCTGCACGGCCCGCGCGCCTTGCGCCACCGGAACGTCGCCGGAGTCACCGCCTTCCTGGAAGATCTCCATGTCGTAGATCCGGCTGTCGCCGAAGAGCTCGCGCTGGTGGCGGTAAAAGGCGGCCGCCAGCTGCGCGAACAGCGGATCGCGCGGGTCGAGCCAGCCCGGCCGCGTGAATCCCGCCCAACTCCCCTGGGGCACCACGTGCGACCGGGGGAAGCGCCGCGGGAAATCGGCCGGCACGATGCCGTAGAAGCCGGGCAGCACCGGCGTGATCCCGAGCTCGCGCAGGCGCGCCACTATCTTCTGCGCGCAGAGCAGGCGCTTGCGCAGCAGCTCGCGGCTGATCGGCCCGGCGAAGCAGCAGAGATTGCCCATCAGCTGCCAGTTCTGATGCGCCGGCGCGGCGAGCCAGCGGCGGATCTCGGAATCGGAATAACCGACGTCGCGGAAAGTACGGTAGAGGACGCTGTCGGTGCCGCGCTCGACGAGCACGGCATTGATGCCGGACAGCGCGAGCACGTCGATCTGACGCTGCCACCGCGGCCAGCTCCAGTATGGCGCTGTGTAGCCGTCCACATTCTCGTTCAAGGCGTAGCGATACGCATACGGCGTACTTCGCTCGATCACGGTGCGAGGCAGCGGGAACGGCGCGGTGCCCACTCGATCGCCGTCCGGCGAGATCTGCACGTGCGCGACGTACTTGAGGTACCAGTTCACCCCGAAGAGCAATGCGCTCGGGGTGCTGCCTTCGACCCTGATGCGGTCATGCGCGCTCGCAATACGGAAGCGCTCGCGGCCGTCGGCCGCGGGGAGCGTGCCGAGCTCGAACTGCTGCGCCTGGTGAGGCAGCAGGCGAACGAGCACGGCTTGCTCCGGGCGGACGTCGAAGTCAGCGGCCGCAGCGCAGGCGAATATCGGGATGGCCGCGGCGAGCAACAGCCAAGCGGAGCATCTGCGCATGGCCGGCTCAGAGATGCACGCCGGCCAACTCCACTATTCTCAGGATGACGAGTCCGCCGGCGATCACCAGATAGGCGCGCAACGCCAGCATCGACAGGCGGGTGAGCGGCGTGATCTGTGCGGCTCCCAGTGTGCTGAGCGCCGGCATGCGCCAGGAATCGCGCAGCCGCGGGTCGATGCGCCACGCGGGCGAGCGCAGCGTTTTGACGAAGGGCGGCACCGCGGCAATGAGCCCGACGCCCGTGCCGCCGCCGAGGATCGCGAGCATGGCGCCCGCGCCGAGCCCGGGGAACAGCACGGCGGCGGTCAGGATCACGGACAGCAGCAGCAGCACTCCGATGACCATGCCGGTGAAGAGATTGAGCCAGGGGCCGTTCACCCAGGGTCCGAGCACTTCCTCGTCATTGCACAGCAGCAGCAGAAACACCGTCGCGCTCGGCAGCAACACGCCCGCCAGCGTCTGCACCGCGTTGGTGAGCAGGCCGAGGGGCGTGCCCGGCGTCAGCACGAGTGCCGCCGCAAGCGCGATGAGGCCGCCATACACGGCGTAGAAGGTCTTGGCATCCTTGGGACGATTGTGCAGTGAATGCCGCAGCGACAGCACATCGCCGATGGCGTAGGCCGTAGAGAGCGAGACGGACATGGCGCCGATCACGCTCGCATCGATCAAGGCCACCGCAAAGCACACGCCCGCAGCGTGTCCGACATACTTGCCGAGACCCGCCGCCACCGCGCCCGCGTCCTGAAAGGCGCCGAGCTCCGGGCGCCCCGCGAAGGTGGCCGCCGTGAATCCGATCATGGCAACGGCGCCGAGGACGACGAGGGCGATACCGAGGCAGAGATCGACCCGCTCGTAGCGTATGAAGCGCGGCGTGATCCGCTTGTCGATGACGTAGCTCTGCTGGAAGAAGAGCTGCCACGGCGCGACCGTCGTGCCGACGATGGCGATGATGAGCAGCATGATCTCGCTGAGCTTGCCCTGCGGCAGATGCGGCACCACGAAGTCGTGCGCCAGCTGCCCCACGGGCGGATGCACCCACAGGAGCAGCGGAACGAGCAGCAGGCTGCCCAGCACGAGGAACATCGAGAACCGCTCGAAGCGACGAAAGTCGCCGGTGCCGGCGGCGCCCACCACGACGGCGGCCGCGGCGAGCACGCCGAGCGGACGTGAGACGCCGAGGTAGGAGAGCGCCAGGCTGATACCGATGAACTCGGTGACGATGGTGAGCGCGTTGAGCAGGAACAGATCGATCACGCTGAAGGCGCCCCAGAACTTGCCGTAACGCTTGAGGATGAGCCGCGCATGCCCGACGCGCGCCACCGCGCCGAGGCGCAGCACCATCTCCTGGTTCACATAGAGCACAGGCACGAGCAAGAGCAGCGTCCACAGCAGCGTCGTGCCGTAGTTCTGGCCCGCCTGCGCATACGTCCCGAACGCTCCCGCATCGTTGTCGCCGACCATGACGATGAGCCCTGGGCCCAGAATGGCGAGCAGCGTCCGTAGCCGCGCGCCCCAACCGCTGCGCGGTCCGACATCGTGGCGGCGAATCGTGCCGAAGGCGCCGTGGATGTCCCCGCTGTGGGCGTCGTCCAGAACGGCATCCGCGGCCGCAGTGAAAGCATCAGAGTAAGACATGGGCAAATCCTCGAAAAACATGCTTCGCGGTGAGGCGTCGTAGCAAGCCTGCAGGCAGGCGTGCGCGGCACGCGCTGCTTCGGCGAGAGCCCTTCATCGAAGATGCGAGGAAGCCGGTTCGGCTTCCGTGCCGCGACCGTGGTGGTGCGGCATGCGTCGTCCCGCGTCGGATGGCGAGACGATGAGGAGGCGGATTTACAGGACCGCGACCCTATGACGTCTCGCCGCTCAGGCGGCGATGAAGCGGCTACTAGGGCTAGGGTCCATACGGTTCCGGGGTGACTGAGCTGGGCGCGAATTCTTTTGGCTCGCGACACGAATGTCAAGAGCCGACCGCATAAATTTGCGCGGCCGAGTTGTTAGCTCAGATCCGGCGGCGCCGGTGTTGGCTTCGGCGGCTCGCTCTTCGGCGGCGGCTCGCTCGTGGGTGGGCTGGCGGCGGCGTGCCGCGCGCTGGCGCGCTCGGACTCCTGCGGCGTGGATGGGAGCTTGCGCGTGTCGACCGACGCCAGATTGACGACTCCGGGATCATCGCGCAGCTTCACGAAGAGCTGCCCGTCCTTCGGATGCGGCACGGGCAACGCATAGCCAGGAAAGCCATCCGGGACCTGCACGGGATGCGCGAAGGCGGCATCGGTGGCGATCGAGTCGACCAGAAAGAGATTGCTGCCGGAGAGCTTGCATGCCAGCTCCGGTGTCGCCGGACACACGAGCTCATGCAGCTTCGGCAGGCGCACCAGCGTCGCAAGTGGCTGCCAGTCACCGGTGACGCCGCCGTCGACCACGCGGAACTGCAGCGGCCCGAAAGCCGAGGGGCCGAACGCCTGGGCGGGATCGAGGCTGGCAATCGCCACGGAGCGGTTCTCGAGCGTGATGCCGCCGTTGGCGAGGCTGAGCGTGGTCGCGTACGAGCCGTCCGCCGTCGCTATCTCCAGCATTTCGTCGCGGTCGAAAGCCGCCGGCGATTTTGCCCGCACGGAGAACGTGAGTCGCGCGCGCTGCGGCAGCTCGTCGTCGTTCGCCAGTTGAATGTGAGTGCCGGTATTCGAGGCCGAGGGCTGCACGCTCTTGCCGATGAGGACGACGCTCGGGCGCGGCGCGGCGATCAGCGCCTCGAGGTCGAGTACCCTGCCGTCCTTCAATCTGACTTTCGCCAGCCCGGCATCGCCCGGCTTCAGTGCGGCCGCTGCGGTGGCCCCCTGCGCCGTCATGGTGAGCTGATCGACTCCCTGGCTGCTCGCGAGCGCCCCGGGAGCGAACGCCACTCCGGCCACGGCAAGCCCGGCAACCTCATCCAACCGGCTGCCCGTGAGGACGCCCTGACTGTCACCGGCGTGCAGCGTGAAGCTGTCGAGATGGGCGGCCTCGGCGAAAGCTTGCAGCGGCACCGGCTGCGGCGGACTCGAGCCGTACTGCTTGACCAGCAGAGTCAGCTCCCCGGGCTGCGCTTCCTTGAGCGGCAGCTTCACCTCCACCTCGTTGGGACGCACCGCCTTCCATTCGGCCCGCAGCTCCTTGCCTGCCGGGTCGCGCACCATGATGCGATCGATGCAGCTGACGCTGTTCGCCTGCAGGTGAATGGTGTCCTCCCGGCCGACGATCGCCGCGCTCTCATCGGCAGCGAGCTGCCAGGATTCCTCGTGCGCGTTGACCAGCTGGAACGGCGGCCCGTCGAAAGGCTCGAAGCCCCAGTATCCCTTCAGCGCACCGTGCACGATGTTGCCGAGACTGGCGGCTCCGACACCGGAGGTATCCACCACGAAGCCGCCCTGCTCCGGATCGGCTTTTGCCGGCAAATCGAACGTCTTGCCGTCGCTGCCCGTCAGGGTGAGGTGCAGGTCGTGCGCGTATCCCGTCGAGAAGACGAGCGGCGCTCCCTCCACCGGCAGGATGAGCGAGCTCTTGCGCGCGCAGTAGATCTCTTCGGGATCGACGGCATGCAGCGGCGGCGGCTGCGGCGCCTCGACAGCCGGCAGCGCGGTCACGAGCACCGATTTCGGATCGTGGAATGACGGCGGGGTGTTGAGGGTGAGCGCCAGCACCTCGCCGCGCTGGGTCGCGAGCGCGGGGATGTACTGATAATGCGCGGTCGTGAAGGAGCCGAAGATCCGCGCGATGTCGAGGACGGAGGCGATGTACGGGCTGTAGTAGCCATAGCTCAGCTGCGGCGTGTAGCTCGCTTCCATCGCCAGATCGCTCGCCGGCCCCGAGGTCAGCGCCTCGACGATCGAGGTGCTGTGGCCATCGTTGAGGATCAGCGCATCCTGACCCTGCATGAGACAGGACGCCTGCAGCTCCGGAATGCGATCGAGGCAGCTTGCTTTCACCTTGATCGCGAGGCTGCGCCCCAAGAGCGGCGCCGCCTCCTTGAGCTGCCCGGGCGCGCCCTCATCGAGCGCATGGACGGCCCTGAGGTAGGCATCGAGCCGCGAGCTGTCGAGCGTCGCCTGATTGAGGTCCTGAGACGTGCGCACGAAGGCGCCCGGCCGCCCTTGCACGGCGCCCATCAGCGTCTTCAGATCCCCGGAAGCCTGCGGTGCGAGAAATACCAGCACCTGCGCGGCGCCGTCGGGCACGGTGAGCTTGAGGCCGTCCTGCGCGCACCCATGCTTCCACGTATCGCAGGCCTGAAACCAGTCGCGCGGCGGCGGATTGGTGGCACCGCGCAAAAAGGCGATGACGAGCAGGTAGCGCTGCGACTGGGTCGGCGGCAGATCGGCGCGGACCCAGAGGCGGTCGCCGGCCGCGAGATTCGGCACCTGCGCGATCGGCAGAGTCTCGTGCCCGCGACCGACGGTCACCTGCAGATCGGGACCGGCGAGATCGAAGGGCGCCACGCCCGCGGGCGCGGGCGCCGGCAGCGCAGCCGACGAGGCCAGGAGGGCGGCGAGAGCCGTCAGACGAAGCAGTCGCATCCGCCTATCTTACGGCCGCAGCCGGGCGAGAAAGTGATCGATAGCCGTGAGCGCTTCGGGCTCATCGAGCAGGGGCACATGTCCGCGATTGCCGACGGTCAGGCGCTCGAGATCAGGCTTCTCGCGCTGCATGCGCTCGAGCGTGCCGCCACTGAGGATGTCCGAGAGCGCCCCATGAATCACCAACATCGGAAAGGAGTGCAGCCGCGCGAACAGCGGCCAGAGTCCTCCCGGCATCGCCGGTGCCGCGCGCAGCGCATCGCCGATGCGCGGATCGCAATCGAGCACGGGCGCTCCCGAGGAATCCGCCCGATAGCTGCGTCGCGCGAGGGCGCACCAGGTCTCATCCGAAAGCCCGAGCCAGGCATTGCCATGGACGGCGCGTAGCTGCTTGACGGCATCGTCCCACGTCCGCACGGGAGGCAGCGTCCCCGTGTAGCTCTTGATGCGCTCGATGCCTTTGGGGTCGATTTCCGGCCCGATATCGTTGAGCACGAGCCCCGCCACACACTCAGGGGCAGTGGCGCCGAGCATCATGCCGAGCAGTCCGCCGAGGGAAGTGCCGATGATCGCCACGCGCTCGAGATCGAGCGCCTGCAGCAGCCGCTGCAGGTCCGCCAGGTAGATGCCGGGGTGATAGTTCTGCCATTGCGGGTCGCGCGCCGAGAAGCCGCGCCCGCGCAGATCCGGGCAGACCACGCGGTAGCGGGCCGCGAGATGCGGCGCCAGCGCCTCGAAGTCGCGGCTGTTGCGCGTCAGGCCGGGCAGACACAACACGGTGAGCGCCTGGGGCGCGCGCGCCCCGGCGGCGGAGGAGATCTGGCGCGGACTCTGCCGTTCGTAGATACGGCAGTAGAGCTCGAGACCCTCTGCCGAGGTGCAACGCTGCTCGCGGTACGCGGCGGCTGTCATCGTTCCGGGCTCCTTCGAGCCGTGAGCGGGACTTGGGCGCCATGATAGCCCAGGGCCGGCGCGCGCATGGTCGCGACGACCAACAGCCAGACGATGGCCACGGCGCTCGCAAACAGGAATACCGCCGTCGTGCCGGCCGCCTGATCCACCCATCCGCCGAAGACGCCGCCGACGAAGATGCCGAGGAACTGCGAGCTCGAATAGATTCCCGTCGCCGTGCCCGTCGCGCCCGCCGGCGCGGTCTTGGTGACGAGCGACGGCAAGCTGGCCTCCATGACGTTGAAGCCGGAGAAGAACACGACGAGGCCGGCGAGCAGGACATACGTGTCCTGGCCGCCCACAGCCAGCATCAGCTGACTCGCCGCCAGCGCCGCCACCGAACCCACCAACACGCTCTTCATGCGCCGGTAGCGCTCCGCCACGAGGATCGCGGGCACCATCACGGCCACCGAAACCAACAGCACCGGCAGATACACCTGCCACTGCTCGCGGCTGCTCATGGCGAGGGTGCCACGCAGCAGCGCCGGCATCACGAGGAAGCTCGCCGTGAGCATGGCGTGCAGCGCGAAGATGCCGAAATTCAGGCGCAGCAGTTCCGGGTTGCGCAGGCTGGCCCCGATCAGTGCCGTAACCGTTCCCGCCTCGGGCCGCGCATGCGGCCGCGGCGGCGCAGGCACGAGCAGTGCGGTGATCGCGATGCCCGCGAGCGCGAGCGCCGCGGTGAGCCAGAAAATGCCGCCGACCCCGATCCAGCCGGCAATGACCGGCCCGGTGACGATGGCGAGCAGGAAAGAAAAGCCGATGGTCATGCCGACGAGCGCCATCGCCTTGGTGCGGTTCTTCTCCGCGGTGAGATCGGCGATGAGAGCGAGGACCACCGAGCCAATGGCGCCGGCCCCCTGCAGCAGCCGTCCGATGATCATTCCGTCGATGGTGCTCGCGCTCGCGGCCACGACGCTGCCGATGCCGAAGACGATCAGGCCGATGACGATCATCACCTTGCGGCCGATCCGATCGGAGAGCGCCCCGAAGGGCATCTGCAGCGCACCCTGACTGAGGCCATAGATGCCGAGCGCGACCCCGATCTTATAAGGAGTCGCGCCGGCCAGGTGGCGGGCGAAGGCGGCGAAGACCGGGTACACCATGAAAAGACCCAGCATCCGCACGGAGAACACCGCCGCCAGCGAAACGGCGGCGCGCAGGTCGTGCTTTTCCATCATCGCCCGCGAGCTTACTTGGTCGGCGCCGGATTGACCACGCGCGGGCCCGCAGCCTGCGCAGCTCGTTGCCCGCCACCGGCGCGGCGCTTAGACTGGATCTGGGCCCGGCGAATGGAATCGCGATACCGGCTCACTCTTTCGGCCGGTGCCGACCATGCAAGACAAGACTGTAATCATCACTGGCGCAACCTCCGGCATCGGCGCCGTCGCCGCCCGGCAGCTCGCCGGGCAAGGCGCGCGCATCGTGATCGTCGCGCGCGACAGGCAGCGCGCGCAGGAAACGTTGCGCGAGTTGCGGGCCGCGGGCCCCGGACAGGCCCACGCCGCCTTCTATGCCGACCTGTCGCGTCTGCGCGAAATGAAGCGGGTGGCGGCCGAGATCGCCGCCGCGGAGCCGAAAATCGACGTGCTGATGAACAACGCCGGCCTCATCGCCGCGCGGAATCAGAAGACCGAGGACGGCCTGGAGCTGATGTTCGCCACCAATCACCTGGCGTATTTCGTGCTCAGCAACCTGCTTCTCGAGCGGCTGCGGGCCACCGCCGGCGCCCGGATCGTCGCGACCGCATCCGACGCCCATCGGCGCGGGAAGCTCGACTTCGAGCGGCTGCAGGAGCAGAAGGGCTCGGTCGGCTACGGCACGACCAAGCTCTGCAACATTCTCTTCACGCGCGAGCTCGCACGGCGCATCGCCGGCAGCGGCGTGACGGCCAACTGTCTCCATCCGGGCTTCGTCGCGACCCGGTTCGGTGACGACGCCGGAGGCGCCGTGCGGATCGGTCTCGCCATCGCGAAGCGGCTCTTCGGCCTGTCGCCGGAAAACGGCGCGCAAACCCTGGTGTACCTGGCAAGCTCACCCGAGGTGGCCGGCCGCAGCGGCGGCTACTACGAGCGGTGCGCGCCGGCCGAACCGTCGCGCGCGGCACACAGCGACACCGACGCGCGGCGGTTGTGGCAGCTGTCGGCGGAAATTACCGGAATCGGAGGTTAGAGCACACGGTCAGGATGGCACCCCTGCCCTGACTCCGGTATCTTCGCGGCAGGCAGCGACGCCTCCAGGGGGCAACAGTGAACAGAACGACGAAGATCCTGCTCGCCGTCGGGGGCGTCATCGTGCTGTCTTATCCGGGCATCGCCTGGGTGACCGGCATCGTGGTCGAGAGTCGGATGCAACACGCCGAGCAGCAGGGACTCGATCAGGTGCCATACCTCACGCTGGTCAAGCGCGAGTACGACCGCGGTGTCTACCGTTCCACCGAGATCACAACCTACGGCTTGCGCATTCCCGTGGCGCCGGCCATGAAGTCCGCGGGCGCTGCCGCCCCTCCCCCTGCGGCCACGATCACCATCAGCAGCAACATCCGGCACGGGCCTTTCCCCGGGCTGCACGCGCCGGCGCTCGCCATCGTCGATTCGACCATCAGCGGTCCGCCTGCATTGCAGCAGGAGCTGTCGGCGGCACTCGGCTCCAAGCCGCTGTTGCGGATCCATACCTCGATCGGGCTCTTCGGCGGAGCGAGCGGCAACGTGACCAGCCCCGCCTTCAGCCTGCGGCTGCCCAACGGCTCGACCCTCACGTGGGGAGGGCTGACGGCCTCCGGCACGACCAGCCGCAACCAGACCCACTGGCAGGGTCAGCTGAGCGCGCCGCGGCTCGCCTTCGCGAGCGCGCAGGGACGGATCGAGCTCACGGGCATGGAGTACTCTGGCTCGCACGAGAAAGTGTTCGACGGGCTCTACCTCGGAAGCAGCACGTTCACCATCGAGGGGCTCGCCGGCAGCAGTCCGCGGTCCGGTAACTACTCGCTGCAGCGCATTTCGCTCACCGGCAACTCGAAACCCAACGGCGAGTTCTTCGACCTGCAGCTCGATGCAGCAATGGATGCCGCGAGCATCGCTGCAGTGCAGCTGAAGAACGTCGTGTACTCGGAAAGGCTCGAACACATCGACGGGCCGGCGCTCGTCGCGATGACGAAGGCAATCCGCGAAGCGCAGCGTCAGGCCGCCAACCGGACGCAGCTGCAGGCAGGCCTGCGGGAGGCCATGCGCCAATATGGCACGGAGCTGCTGTTGCGCGATCCGGTGATCGACATCCGCCAGGTCAGCTTCGCCATGCCCGAGGGCAGCTTCCTCCTCTCGGCCAGAATCAGCGCGCCGGGGCTGGCGCGCGCCGACCTGCAGTGGCCGGCGGTCATTCTGGCGCTGAAAACCCACGCCGAGGTCACGGCGGACCTGCGCATCGACAACGGGCTGCTGCAGAAGCTCGTGGCGATGGGTGGCGCGAACGCGAAGATCGGTGCCCAGCTCACCTCATTCGAGCAACAGGGCTACCTGACCGCCGGGTCGACCGCCGTCACGACGCACCTCGACTACTCCAGGGGCAGGCTCACCCTGAACGGCCATCCTTTCCCGCCGGCCGCGCCGTTCAACTCACCGCCGGCTCCTGGGATACGCGCCCCCCCGAGCGGGTGAGGTTGCGGCGCACGAAGCGGATGTGCTCGCGCAGCTGGAAGATCTGCTCCGCATGCGAGCCGGGAATCTTGCGCAGGATCACCGAGCGCTCGATCTCATCCAGACGCTCCAGCAGTGCGGTGCGCCGCTCCGGCGTCAGCCTCTCGAGAGACTCGCGCTCGAGCGCCATGAGCTCGCCGTAACGGCGGTGAATGCGGCTGTTCACTCGCCACGTGTAGAGGTTAGGCAGATAACGCAGGCCGGGGATCAGGATCACGATGATGGGCAAGAGCACCACCGCGATGCGGCTCACCAGGCTCGCCAGCCAGAAAGGCAGGTACCGGTAGGCGACACTCCGGTCGCCGGACTTGTAGTAGCGCTCCGCCTCCGAAGCCAACGGGAAGGTGTAGGTATAGGTGTTCGGGAACTCGTGCGCGTCCTGCAACAGGTTGGCGCGGCCGTGCACCTGCTGGGCCGCCTCGATCAGCAGGTCGCATAGCGCCGGGTGCAGATCGGAGTGCGCGATCAGCTCCACCCCCGGGGCGAGCAGCATGAGCGGCTTGGTCGGCAGATTTGCCCCGAGGTCGAAAGCGCCTGCCGGGATGTCGAGCCTGTGGAGGTAGGGAAAACGCCTGATGTAGGCGTTCGCCTGGGGAAAGGTGAACATGCGCACGCCGCGCGTATGCAGCATCGCGCGAATCGTCGCGGGCGGAGCGGAATCGCCCGTGAGGAAGATCGCATCCGCGCGATCGGCGACGAGCGCCTGACGTGAGGCCTCGCCATCGAGGGGGAGCAGTTGGGTCGGGCCTTGCGGGCCGATGCCGTTGGCCCGCAGCAGCGCCTGGGCCAGAAGCCGCGTGCCGCTGCCTTCCTTGCCGATCGCGATGCGCTTGCCCATGAGCTGCGACAGCCGCGAGATCCGCCGCCGGCCGCGGTAGAAGACCGTGAGCGGCTGATAGAACATGGTGCCGAGAGACACGAGGTTCTCGGTGTTGACCCCTTGCCGCGCCGTCTCAGTCTCTGTGATGCCTGCCTGCACCAGAGCGATGTCGACCTGCGAGTGCGGGTCACTCAGCCGATCGAGGTTCTGCAGAGAGCCTGCCGACGGGACGATCTCGAGGCGGATGCCGTTCTCGGCGAGGACGGCGGCGTACCGCTCGGCGTCGGTCTCGAACGAGCTGCCCTTGGGTCCACTGCTCATGGTGAGCGTACGCGGCGGCGCAGGCCGCACGAAGTGCAGCCCCAGCCAGATGGCGGCGGCGCTCACGAGCAGGATGGGACCCAGGGTATGGGCGAGATCCCACCAGGAAATGGTGGTGATCTTGAGCGGCAGACGGAGCTTCGGTCCGTGGCGCCGGCGGTGACCGCCCGATTCTGGATTCGATTCCATGGCGGGAGGCGAGTCTAGCAGCGCCGCATCGAGAATGGTGACATGGTGCTCGGCGGCAGTAGGCAGCTCCAGCGGGCAAACTGGCTCGCCGCGGGCGTGGCAGGGATGCAGTGATGGCGCTGTGCGCTCTCAACCCCGGCCGTACACGGGCAGGAGCGCCCCGGTTACCGCCGCCGCCTGCTCCGAGGCGAGGAAGCCGATCACCGCTGCGATCGCCTCAGGCTGCACCCAGCGTGAGAAGTCCGCATTCGGCATGTCCGCTCGATTGCGGGGCGTATCTATGGTGCCCGGGAGCACCGCGTTGACTGTAATTGCGCGATCCTTCAGCTCTGCCGCCAGACTTTCCGTCAGCTTATGGACGCCAGCTTTGGACGCCGTATAGGCGCCCATGCCGGCGCCTGCCGGCCGTGCCGCGGCGCCAGCGCCCACATTGATGATGCGGCCGGCCGGGCTCGCGAGCAGTTGCGGCAACGCAGCCTTGGCGCTCAGGACAGCGGTCTTTAGGTTGATCGCGAACATCTCATCCCAGACCTCCGCATCGCCCTGCTCCAGGGTCTGCCAGCGAAACCCGCCGGCAATGTTGACCAGGACATCGATGCAGCCCAGCGTAGCCCGCACCGTCTCCATTGCGGTACCCGCGCTGGCGGCGTGCGTCAGGTCGACCCCACCCAACACGCAATGCGGTGCCGGGAATTCCGCCCCGACCCGCGCCGGCGGCAGCCCGCGGTCGAGGAGCGCGAGCATCGCACCCTGCTCGCGAAAGTGGCGCGCGACTGCAGTGCCGAGATTGCCGAATGCGCCGGTGACGACGACGGAGCGTGCACGTGGGGAGCTCGAGGCCATGGGTGGTCACTCCAGCAGAGCGGTAGCCGCCGCTGCATGATATTTGAAACCCCCCGAGAACACCTCACGCAAGTGATCGACGACACACTGCACGGCACGCGGCGTCCGCGGCGACCATGGGCGGATCGCCTGCAACCGCTCGCCGAAGAAGCCGACCGGCCGCCATTGCGGCAATACCGGCACGAGGTCGCGGGATTCCGCGCCGCTCCAGGCGGTGAAATCCGGCAGCATGCCCACGCCCATGCCGGCGGCTGCCGCCTCCCGCAGCACCTCGCTGTTGTTGGCCCGCAGCGGCCCCCTTACCGGCACGCTCAGCCGCTCGGGTGCTCTTGCCCGTCGCTCACGCCGCTCGAAGGACCAGCTGGGGGAGCCGCCGTCGCGCAGATAGAGCAGACACTCGTGCTGCGCCAGCTCGCTCGGGTGCTGCGGCACACCCCGCCGGGCAAGATATCTCGGGCTTGCCAGGAGCAACGAGCGGGTCTCGCACAGCACGGTCGCGACATGTGAGTCGGGGACCCGGCTGGCGTGCCGCACCGCGAGGTCGAACCCCTCCTGAGTCAGGTTGACGAACCTGTCGCTGAGATCGAGCTCCAGTCGCAGCTCCGGATAGCGCTCCAGCAGCGTCGGAATCGCCGGCGCGATGTGCTGACGCCCCAAAGCCACGGGCGCCGTCAGCCGCACGAGTCCGCGCGGTACGCCCGCGAGGTCCTTTACTCCGGCGATGCCGCGCTCAATGTGCACGAAGGAGGCGCGTGTCTCCTCGACCAGCTGCTCTCCCGCAGGTGTCAGCGTGATAGATCGGGTGGTGCGGCGGACCAGCGGCACGCCGATGGTGCGCTCGAGGTCCTTCAGGCGCATGCTGACGGAAGATTTCGCTACTCCGAGGCGGCGCGCGGTCTGAGTGAGACTGCGCGTCTCGGCGATCACGGTCAGCATGTGGAGGTCCGGCAGCGCCGCCTCGAAGTCCCGGGTGCTCATCGACTGCTACGCCTCGATTGTTCAATTTATTGAACATTGTAATCGAGCCGCGGTGGTTCTCAACCGGCGGCGGCGATCCTAGACTGCAGCCCAGGCTTCCTCGGAGCTCATTCCCATGGCAACCGCACCCCTCGCTTTCGCCTCCGATGGCTCACTGGTCGGTCACTGGATCGGTGGCCAGGCAGTGCCCGCCGACGGCGCCCGCGCCCAGGATGTCTTCAATCCCGCCACCGGGAAAGTCGCGCGCCGCGTCGGTCTGGCGGACGCGGGGACGGTGGACCACGCCGTCGCGAGCGCGGCGGCAGCCTGGCCCGCCTGGGCGGAAATGCCGCCGATCCGCCGCGCCCGGGTGCTCAACCGCTTTCTCACACTGCTCAACGAGCATCGCGACGAGATCGCCGGCCTCATCACCGCGGAGCACGGAAAAGTGTTCTCCGACGCGCAGGGCGAAGTGATGCGCGGCATCGACGTGGTGGAATTCGCCTGCGGCATCCCGCAGCTCCTCAAGGGCGATTTCACCGACCAGGTCTCGACCGGCATGGACAACTGGACGCTGCGCCAGCCGCTCGGGGTGGTCGCGGGCGTCACCCCCTTCAACTTCCCCTGCATGGTCCCCTGTTGGATGTTCCCCGTGGCCATTGCCGCCGGTAACACTTTCGTGCTCAAGCCCAGCGAGCGCGATCCATCCGCCTCTCTCGCCATGGCACAGCTTCTCGAGCAGGCCGGGCTGCCCGACGGCGTCTTCAACGTCGTGCAAGGCGACAGAGTCGCAGTCGATGCGCTGCTCGAGCACCCCCAGGTCAAGGCCCTCAGCTTCGTCGGCTCGACTCCGATCGCGCGGCGACTCTACGCGCGCGGCGCGGAGCTGGGCAAACGTGTGCAGGCGCTCGGCGGCGCGAAGAATCACCTGGTCGTCATGCCGGACGCCGATCTCGAGCAGGCGGTCGACGGACTGATCGGGGCGGCTTACGGGTCAGCCGGCGAGCGCTGCATGGCGATCAGTGTCGCGGTGTTGGTGGGCAGCGCCGCGGATCAGATCGTCCCGCGGCTTGCGCAGCGCGCCAAGGCGTTGCGGGTCGGCAACGGCATGGACGCGGGCGTGGAAATGGGCCCGGTAGTGACCCGCCAGGCGCTCGATCGCATTTCGGGCTACATCGACGCCGGCGTGCGCGAAGGAGCGCAGCTGCTGACGGACGGCCGGAGGCTGCAGGTACCAGGATGCGAGGGCGGCTTTTTCCTCGGCGGTACCCTCTTCGATCACGTCAGACCGGAGATGACCATATACAAGGAGGAGATCTTCGGACCGGTGCTGAGCTGCGTGCGGGTCGAGGATCTCGACGAGGCTGTGCGGCTGGTCAACGCCCACGAGCTCGCCAACGGCGTTGCCTGCTACACGCGCAACGGCGCAATGGCGCGCGAATTCGCCAGGCGCATCGAGGTGGGCATGGTCGGCATCAATGTTCCCATCCCGGTGCCGATGGCCTGGCATGGGTTCGGCGGCTGGAAGAGCAGCCTCTTCGGCGACATGCATGCCTACGGCGAGGAGGGAGTGCGCTTCTATACGCGCCAGAAGTCGATCATGCAGCGCTGGCCTGCCAGCGCGCGCGAGGGCGCCGAGTTCGCGATGCCGACAGCTCGCTGACCGGCGGCGTTGGCGGCTTCAGGCCGGCTTTCGCTTGATGAGGGCCGATCGCACGCACTGGCAGACGACCTCCTGCCTCTGGTTGACCGCCCGATGCTGGAAGGTGACGATCCCCGCATTGGGACGTGAGCGGCTCTCCCTCAGACTCACCACTTCCGTTTCCGCGCGTATCGTGTCGCCGATGAACACGGGTTTGGGCATCACCACCTGGTCGTAGCCGAGATTGGCGACGAGCGTGCCCACCGTGGTGTCGCCCACGCTGAGCCCGATCATCAGCGCGAAGGTAAACGTGCCATTGACCAGTATCTGACCGAACTCGCTCGCCTTCGCCGCCTCGACATCGATGTGCAACGGCTGTGCATTGTGCGTCATCGTCGAGAACAGGAGATTGTCCGTCTCCGTCACCGTGCGCCGAATCTCATGAGCAATGCGGTCGCCCACCTGCCATTCTTCGAACCAGCGACCTGCCATTCAATCCCCCTTCTTGATGGAGTGTTGGCGTGGCGGGCGTGCGGCCAGCCTGAGCAGGGCTTGCGCGCGCGCCAGGTGCGGGCGATCGAGCATCGCGCCCTTGTGCCCCACGGTGCCGGCGGACGGGTTGGCGGCGAAGAGGTCGACGACTTCCTGCGCCTCCTGCAGCTCCTCGGCGCTCGGAGTAAAGGCGTCGTTGATCACATCCACCTGCGCCGGGTGGATGGCGAGCATGCCGCGAAAACCGCCGCGGCGCGCCTGCTGCGCACGCCGGCGAAGGCCCGCCTCGTCGCGAAAGTCGCCGTGGATCGTCTCGACGGCTGCAAGACCGGCCGCCGCGGCCCCGAGGAGGCAGAAGCTGCGGGCCATCTCGTACGTGAAGGCATAACTGCCATCTGCGTTGCGGTTGTCGGCCGCGCCCTACGGCGTCCGCCAGATCTTCCGCCCCCCACGTCAGCGCGACCAGTCGCGGCGCACCGGCGTAGGTTCCGGTAGTGAACATGGCTTCCGCCGTCTCCGTGACCAGCGCGATCACCTTGATGGCACCCTGCCCGATGCCGGCGGCGACCTCCAGCGCGGACAGGTAATGATCCAGACACTCGACATCCGCCCGCCCACGCGCTTTGGGCAGCATGATGCCGCCGGGACGGTGCGAGATCACCGCAGCGAGATCGGCGAGCGCGTGCGGCCCCTGCACCGGGTTGATGCGTACCCAGAGCCGCGCGCGGTCCGGCGGCTGTGCGGCGAGAAAGGCGGCAATCTGCTCCCGGGCCTTGGGCTTCTCCGCCTCGGCGACGGCATCCTCCAGGTCGAAGAGCACGATGTCCGCGGGCCCCCCGACGGCTTTCTCCATCTTCCGCTCGCTGTCTCCGGGCGCGAAGAGCCAGGAGCGGGCACCGACGCTTTCTGTGATAGCGGCCATGCGGCCGGATCTTATCAGGCTATCTCGCACTTGCGGAACGTGGGCGTGACGAGGCGGCCTGGCCCGACCCTCCGGTTCCGGCCGTCGCTCTCGCTCCGCTCGCTGCGCCCGCCGGCAAACGTGTTAGCAGAACGCCGCGTAGGCCGACCGTACCGGTCGGCCATGCGTGGTCACTTCTGCCGCGCTTTCGCCATCTGGTCGATGGCCCGCGCCATGCCGGAAGTAATGCCGAAGATGTTGCGTCTCGCCCGCGGCGAGAGCGCGCACCAGTCATCGAGACATCCGATGCCCGCGGCCATCAGCCGATCGAGCAAATACTGATCGCTGAATCCCGACGACTGAGGATCGCTGATCTCCTGATGACGCAGATTTCTGATCATGACGATGCCCTCACTTCCTCTTGACATCATCGTGACAAATCGCAGTGGGCCGGACCTTGACGGTCATCGCATGTCGTTGACGTTTGCGAACCCGACTTTACTTATTCCTTCCATTGTTTTGCGGCAACTGTGATGCACGGCGCCTTTTCGCATCCAACACTCCTCGTACTACCGGCGCTGCAGACGCAAACTCTGCCAGGAGCCATCGGCCGTCCAGCCACCATCCACGGCGATGGCCTGACCGTTGATGAAGGCGCTCGCGGCGGGATCTGCGAGAAAGCCGACCGCGTTGGCGATGTCGTCCGGAGAGGCGAAACGGCCCATTGGGACACGATCCGTGATGTCCGCATCCGTGTAGCTGCCGCCCGCCTGATCCGCCACGTCCATCTCCGTCTTCACCCAGCCGGGGCATACGGCATTGCAACGCACGCCGTAGCCGCCCCACTCGGCCGCCAGAGTACGCGTCATGCCAATGAGGCCGTGCTTGGAGGCGTTGTATGCCACCCGATCGGCGATGCCGACCAGGCCGGCGATGGAGGCGATGTTGATGATGCTTCCGGAGCGCTGGGTCAGCATGACCGTGCCGGCCGCCCGCGCGGCAATGAACGCACCAAGCAGGTTGACATCCAGAACACGGCGGAACTGCTCCGCAGTGGTGTCCTGTGCGCGCCGGATGCAGCTCACTCCCGCATTGTTCACGAGAACGTCCAATCGCCCCCAGCGGGATACGATCTGTTTGACGCCCTCCTCCATCACATGCTCATCGACGATGTCTCCAACGAGCTCCATCGTCTCGCATCCCGCTTCGCGCAAGGAAGTTAGCGTACCCGTCGGAGAGCGTACGTCATTCAGCGCAACCGCATATCCGCGGGCCCCCAGCGTCTGGGCAATGCAACGTCCGATGCCCTGCGCTGCGCCCGTGACCAATGCGACACGTCTGGATTCCACCGCCCCTCCCGGATTCATCGTGGATCGCGGCGGAGTATATACCGCGCGAAAATGCCCAGCCCGCTGCATGGCTGAGCGTGTCGGGGTGGACGATCCGGCGACGCCAGGGCTCGCTGATGCTCTGACAACCTGGTTCGGAGCCGCCGCGACAGCTTGAATCCTGCGTGCGCCGAGTACCCCCTGCGTTCGCGCGGGGGTATGCTGCGGCGTCACGGGATCAGGTGACCGATCTGCGAAGGAGAACCGGGCATGCACTACTCCCGCCTCTGCGCCATCCTCATCGACTGCAACACCACCGACTTGGGCGAGGCGGCCCGCTTCTGGGCCGAGGCGCTCGGGCGGCCGGTGGACCCGAGCCACCCGGGCAGCCGCGGCAATTATCTGATGCTGACGACCCCGCCCGATGAGCCCATCGTGCAGATCCAGCGCGTGAGCCACGAAAGCCGCGTACACATCGATATCGAGACCGACGACATCCCTGCCGAGGTGATGCGCCTGGAGACTCTGGGCGCGAAGGTCGTGGACCGCCTGGAGCGCTGGGTGGTCATGCAAGCGCCCACAGGCCAGCGCTTTTGTATCGTGCGGGCCCAGCGACCCGGCTTCCCGAAGAATGCCACCCGGTGGGAATGAGAGTCGGTCAGCCGGAAGGCTCCACATGGTAGTAAGAAGGCGCTTCGTGGCCGCCGCCCGCGCGGGCGCTGCCGGCCGGCCATCGGGCCGCGTGCCTCCAAGCCGACAGCTGCAACTCGGCGGATAGCTTCGTATCCGCGGCAGACTCTCCGAGCCATACCTGATAGGTACCCGGCGCGGTGCGCCAGCTTGCGCCGGCCTCGTCGAAAGTCGCGAGCACCCGTGGGTCCACGGTGATAGACAGCGTGGCCGAGGCACCCGGCGCGAGAGTCACCTTCGACCAGCCTGCCAACCGTTTCGGCGCCTCCCAGCCGCCGCCCTTCGGCCCCACATACACCTGCGGCACGGCAGCCCCGCCACGGTTGCCGACGTTTTTCACTACAAACGACACCACCAGCCGCCCATTCTCCACGCGCGGCCGCAATCCGCTGTAATCGAAGCGCGTGTACGAGAGGCCGTACCCGAAGGGAAACAGCGGCTTCAGCCCACGCTGGTCATACCACTTGTAGCCGACTGCCGCGCCCGCGGCGTATTTGGCGTCGAATGGCTGGCCCGCCGGCAGCCCTTCTCCTGGGAGCTTGACGTTTGGCAGTTGATTGAGGGACTCCGGGAAGCTCACTGGCAGGTGACCCGAGGGATCGACTGTGCCAGACAGCACTGCCGCTATCGCCTCCCCACCGCCGCTGCCCGGATACCATGTCTCCAACACTCCTGCCACTTGCGACAGCCACGGCATGAGCACGGGCCCACCGGTTTCCAGTACGACGATGGTATGCGGATTGGCCGCGGCGACCGCGGCAATCAGCCTGTCTTGATCATCAGGAAGAGTAAGAGATACGTCCTCGCCTTCCGCCTCCCACTGAGTCGCGAACACGATCACCCGCTCGGCCCACTTGGCCGCGCGCACCGCCGCATCGATGTCGTCGCCGGATAGATAGCGGACTCGGGCCACCGGGATCTGCCCCATGAGCGCTGCCAGGGGGGAAGACGGCAGATACACAACGGGTCCAGGAAAACCCGATGGCCCAAGACCAGGTACCACATTGCCGCCCCGCGGGGACACCGTGGATGAGCCTCCACCGGATATCACGCCGCGATCCGCGTGGCCGCCAATGATCAGCAGGCGCTTCATGGTGCGCGCGAGCGGCAGGATTGCGCCGGCGCTGCTCGACCGCGTGCGCTCGCCAGAAATCGCTCCCGACGATTCATTCTTCAGCAGGACGATGCCCTGCGCCTCGTCGGCTTCGGCGACCTGCTCGTCGGCGTGAAAATCAATGGGTGCGGGTGAATCGCTGACCGGATGCTGCACTACTCCGATGGCGAACAGCGAGCGCAGGATCCGCCGCGCCATGTCATCGAGGCGCCGCGGCGGCACTTTGCCCGCCGCGACCGCAGCCTGCAGCGGCGCGCCGAAATACGGCTCGGGATCGAAGATCCAGCCCGACTGCTGGTCGAGCCCCGCGAGCGCGGCGCTCGTGCTGCTGTGTGTCGCGCCCCAGTCGGACATGACGTAACCGGCAAAGCCCCAGTCGTCCTCGAGCACCCGCTGCAGCAGCCACGGGTTCTCGCAGGCATAGACGCCGTTGACCCGGTTGTAGGCGCACATCACCGAGCCGGGCTCGCCCTGCTCTATCGCCAGCTCGAAGGCCAGCAGATCCGACTGGCGTGCCTGTCCCCGATCGATGTCGGAGCTCACGACCTGGCGACCGGTCTCCTGGTCATTGACGGCGAAATGCTTCAGCGCCGCGATGACATGCTGCGACTGGATGCCGCGGATCTCCGCCCCGGCGATGGTGCCTGCGAGCAAAGGATCCTCGCCGGCGTATTCGAAATTCCGCCCGCCGCGCGGCTCGCGCACGAGATTCGCGCCGGGACCCAACAACACGTTGAATCCGGACGCATGGGCCTCGGCCCCGATCATCGCGCCGCCACGGCGCGCCAGCAGCGGGTTCCACGTCGCCGCAGTGGCCAGCCCGGACGGCAACGCCGTTCGCTCTCGATAGGCGTCGGTGGACTCCCTTTGAGTAGCGACACCGAGCCCGGCATCGGTGACCCACTGCGGAGGAATGCCGAGGCGGGGAATACCCGGGACATATCCCGCCGAGCCCATGCGCGCCCCCCGCGGCGGACTGTATGACACGTCGGGTTTCATGGACCCGAAATAGTCGAAGACCAAGGAGAGCTTCTCTTTCGTCGTCATCGCCTTCAGGACCAGCTGCGCGCGCGCATCCGGCGACAGCCCCGGGTCGAGCCAGGGGCGGTTGGCCGCAGCGGCCCGCCCCGGGATCGCGGTGAGCAGAACGATCAGGACAACGACAAGCCCTCTGGCTAGGGACATCAGGTTCAGTCTCCGGCGAATCACGAACGCGGCGCGGCGCCGAGAAGGAACGCGGCGCCATGCAGATGGCATGGTCAGGCGGTGGTCGGCAGCCGTAGTCCGGCGATATCCGCCGTGCGCTCGAGAAGCCGCGAATTCTTGCGGCGCGCCATCACCGGGAGCTGCTTCAGGGACGCGATCATCAGATGGATGAGCGTCAGGTAGCCCCGCCGGAAGAGCTCCACCACCACCGGGTCGGGAAGCTTGGACAGCACGTCCTGGTTGATGGTGTAAAGGCCGGCGCACTGGTGCGTCATGCCATCATCGAGCTCCACCTCGATGTCGATCGGCTCGATGAGCCGCAACTCGAGCAGCCGCGCGATGAACACCTTGGTCGTCTCGATGCCCGGCTTCAGGTCCTGGAAAGCCCAGATGATGCCCTGCAGGTAGCGGCTCGGCCGCCCGGACTGATCGAAGAGCGGTTGGCCAGCCTCGGCACCGACGCGCGGGTGATCGAGGTCGATGGCAATCTCGGGCCCGCGGGCGTAGAAGGGCATGCGCTGCAGCGCGAGCGGCCTGTAGGTCTCGCGCTCCTGCCATTCCTCGAGGAACAGATTCTCGTCCTCGTCGAAACCCAACATCGCGCCGCAGTAGAACTGCCCCGTGTTGGCGTTCTTGGCGAAGAGGATCGGATAGTGGACCACGAGCTGGGCGAACTCGTTGACGATCACCTGCGCGAAGTGCTGGTTGTCACCGTACGCGGCCGAGGCCCGGCCGTCGACCTTGAGCGTCCGATGCGCCTCTTTGTTGAGCGGAACTATCTGGGTCATGGGGGCGCTCCTCGAGCCTCAAACGGACTGCAGTCCGTACTCATGGATCTTCGTCAGGAGCTCGCGGTTCTGCGGCAGCCGCGCGCACATTTCATTGGTGACCTGCTCGTTCTCCCGAACCAGCCGCGCCGCGAGCAACTCGGTTTCGGCGGTATCCGCCGGCGCTACCCGGGTCTCGAAGCCCATCCCGTAGAGCACGTACTGGTAGCTCGCCGCGGGGAAGACCTCCTCCAGCCGGTCGAACTCGTCGAAGAACCACGGCGACTGGTACTTCCACAGCGTGAGCAGCTCCCGCAGCCGCTCCGGCACCGTCGCCGGATCGCCGTTGTCGCGCCAGAAGGCGGTATCGGTGCGTTTGGTGAGCACGTAATGCAGCTTCAGGAAGTCGACGATCCGCCCGAAGCGATACATCGTCACTTCGTTGAAGCGCTTCGCGATGATGTCCATCACCTCGCGGCACGCCGGCATCTGCTCGGCGATGAGCTTCGCGGAAAGCTCGACCAGCACGATGGCCGATGACTCGAGCGGCTCGAGGAAGCCGCCGGCGAGCCCCACCGCCACACAGTTCCGCTTCCAGAAGGTCGCGCGATGGCCGGCGCGGACCGGGATTTTGCGGACCTGCAGGTCTTCGCGGCCGGGCCCGATATACCTGCGCAGGGTCTCGCGCGCCGCTTCCTCGCTCTGGTGGCGGCTCGAGTAGACATAGCCCACGCCCCGTCGGGTGGGCAGGCAGATGTCCCAGGTCCATCCAGCCTCCTGTGCCGTCGAGACGGTCTGGGAGGCCATCGGCGCATCGGGAGAATCGAACGGCACCTGTACCGCAAGCGCGGTGTCGCAGAAGAGAACATCGCCGCACTCCTTGAATCCGACACCGAGCGTCTTGCCGATGAGCAGCGCGGCAAAGCCGCTGCAGTCGATGAACAGATCGCCGAAGATCTCCCCCGCCTGCCGGGTCAGCACGCTCTCGATGTCGCCGGACTCGTGCTGATTGACCTGCACCACGTCCGCCAGGACGTGACGGACGCCCAGCTTCCCGGTGCAATGCTTCGCGAGGAAGGGAGCGAACTTGCCCGCATCCAGATGGTAGGAATAGTTGGCAAGCCCCCGATACTCTCCCTGGGTAATGGTCTTCGGCGCCAGCCCCCGGTCGCAGAGCCTTCCCTGGGGAGTCACGAAATCGCAGAAGCTTCGCCCGCTGGCTCCGCGCACCCAGTGCGGCACGAGGTTCACCTGGGAGAAGCCTTGCGGAACCATCAGGGGATGGTAGTAGGCGTCATGCTCCGTTCCAGTTGTCCAGCCGGCGAACTTTCCTCCCTGCTTGAAGGCGGCATCGCACTCCCGGAAGAGCGCGGTCTCCGATACGCCCATCCTTTCAAGGGAGGAGCGCATCGTCGGCCACGTTCCCTCCCCGACGCCGACGATCTTGATGTCCGGAGACTCGATCAGCGTCACTGAGAAGCCGCCCGCCTTCATCCGAGCTTGATGGCGGGCGGCGATGATGCCTGCGGCGAGCCAACCGGCGGTTCCCCCGCCGACGATGACCACCGCTCGTACAGGCTGCATGACGCGGTCAGAAGTTCAGCCGTGCTCCCAGCGTAAATGTGCGTCCATAGTCGATGATGTCCAGGATCTGATTATCGAAACGTCCGCGAGTGACATACTGTCCGTCGTTGAGGTTCAACGCCTCGAAGAAAACGTTGACGTTCCTGTTGATGTCGTAGCTCGTAGTGAAGTCCACCGTCTTCGACGCCTCGAGGAACGTCGGCTCGGTGCCCGCGTGCGAATTATTCTGCGTCTGGCCGAAGAACAAAAACTCGGTCGCCTGCCAGTTGAAGCTCACCCGAGCCTGGAATCCGTGCGCCTCGTAGAAGCCGACGAGGTTCACGGAATCGCCGATGCCGGGCAACGCGAACTGATTGGTGTAGATGTACGGATTGTAGGGCTTGTTCGTACCGATGATATTCGCGTTGATCGTGTAACCGAAGTCGAGGGGCAGCATCTGCTGCCAGGTGACTTCCACGCCATGTACGTTCGCGCTCGGTCCGTTCACGAACGTGGTATCCGCAAACTGCGCCACCTTCCCGGTCGTGGGGTCCGTCACTCCATTGATCGTCGTGAAGACTGTCTCCAGCTGGGCAAACTGGCTGACACGCTTGAAATACCCCTCCACGGCCAGATAGTCGTTCGGGGCGTAGTACCACTCCGCGCCCAAATTCACGTTCGTCGACAGCAGCGGCAGCAGTCGGGGATTGCCGCCCGTCGCCGTGAGAGCGCCGACGCGGCCGCCGACATTGACCGTGGGACTGAGGTCAGCCAGCGGCGGCTTGGTGAGCGTGCGCGACGCATCGAAGCGGACCTTCAAGTCCGGACGGACCATCAGGTTGAGGTCCAGGCCCGGCAGCAGGTAATGGTAGTCGCTCGTAACGGCCACCGGCGTGGCCGCGTTGTTGTTCGCAAAATTGAAGACGAACGCCGTGTGATCAGCCGACTCCACCGTAAGCGACTGCAACTGCTGCCCGAGGCCGCCCGTGTCCACGCTGGTGTGATCGTAACGCAACCCGAGGCGCACGTTCAGTGGCATGTCGTCCAAGTCGAATTCATGGACGGCGCTGATATAGGGCGAGTAGGTCTTCTCCTGGGTGGAGAACACCGAGCTTACGCTCAGCGCCAGCGGGATGAAGCCCCCCGTATAGGGCGGATAGCCCGCGGTGATGGTATTCGGATTCGCGGCGCTCGGGCCCAGGCTCCCGAGGTAATTGTAGACGGCAAACGGGTTGAAATACGGTATGGCCGGCGCCAGGTTGCCGTTGCCGCTCCACCCGGGGAGGAAGTTGGCGGTGCTGAGGCCGCCCGAGAAGAGCGACGGCGGCAGCGCCACCCCGGCGTTGGGTGTGTTGCCGGAAAGCGGGCCATAGCCGGAGAACAGCTGCCAGCCGTTGTTCTGGAAGTCGTTGTAGGTGCGATCGTTGAGCGTGTTCTCGACGAACTGCAGGCCAAAGTTAACCTTCGTGGACCCGCTCTGCCAGGTGGCATCCAGCTTGGCCTGGTTGACGTAGTCGGTGTCGATGGGCTGCTCCAGCGGCATCACGTGCGATCCGATGACGAATGGATTCAAGCCGAGGAAGTTGGCGGCGTCGCTGTTCGGGCCCGGCGCCGTCTGATAGGGCACGCCGTTGCCGCCGGGCACGGCGATGCCGCCGACGTAGCCGTTCGTGGTGTTGTTCGGAATCGAAGGGCCATAACCCACGTCCGCATCCACCTGTTCGAGCTGGCCGTTCGGATTCAGGTACGCAGTCGACTGATCGGCATCGAGCTCCGCCGTCCACGCATCATTGAGGTCCCAGAGTACGTTGAGACCGTAGTCCATATTCTTGACGTAACTGCCGTCCCAGTCCGCCTGCAGGTCGGTCGGCGCCGGCCCATAGTCGAAATTCGTGATCGTCCCGTTGGCGTCGGTCTGCACGTCATAGAGCTGGGTACCATTGAACCAATTGCTGAAGTGCGCACGATCGCCCAGCACCCGGTCGTCGGAGTAGTTCGTGTCGAGGGTGATCAGCACCGCATCGGCGGGATGCCACTGAAAGACGGCGCGGCCGTTCTTGCTGCGGTCATCGGTGCGGTTCACGAACAGCGAGTAGTTCTGGATGTACCAGGCCGGCTTCGTGCTGGTCGGCGTGGCGGAGCCGCTCACGTCGGAGCCGAGCGGGAGCGGGGTCCCGTCAGCGCTGACGCAGGTCGGCCCGCCGGCGTACTGGCAGGTGTTGAGGTACGTCCCTTCCCACCCCTGAGTGTCGAGCTGATGCGAGAGGGTCTTCTTGTCGCTGTATTCCCCCTCGATCAGGATGCCGAAGCGGTTATCGGCGAAGGTATCGCTGATCAGTGCGCCAACATCGGGGGTTGGCTGGCCGGCGCGCTCGTTGTCGCTCGCCGAGCCGAGGGCATGCAGCTGCAGTCCGGGGTGGTCGAAGGGCTTCGGCAGCTTGATGTTGACCGTGCCACCCGCGTCTCCCGAAGAGAGACTGAAATCGGGGCTCTTCTCCACGTCGACCTCGCCGACGTAATCCGCGCCCAGGGAAGCGAAGTTAAATTGTCGGCTCTGATTTTCGACGGTCGCCTGCGGCCGGCCGTCGACCAGCGTCTCGACGAAGTCGCCGCCCAGGCCATCGATGGTGATGCTGGAGGCGCTGCCCGTGGAATTGACCTGGGTATCCATTAAGTTCGACGTCGAGCGCTGCACTGTCACGCCCGGGACGTGCTCCATGGCGTCACCGAGACTACTGGATGGGAAGTGACCGATGCTCTCGGCGGAGACGGCGTCCACCACTCCGAGAGACATCTTCTTGATCTGCAGGGATCTCTCCAGCGAACCGCGGATGCCCGTGACCACAATCTCCTGCAGCTGCGCCGCGCCTGTGGTCGGCTGCGGCACGCTGTTCTGATCCTGCGCCTGCGAGGCGTTTTGGGCGTGCAGGCCGCCCGTGACACCGAAGGCGAGCGACCCGAGCGCCAGGCCTGAGAAACCGATATTGGAACGAGCGGCGCGACCTGCGTCGCTCACCTGCGCGTTCTTCTTCGACCCATTCTTGAACGCATTACGCGATGTCTTGCGGCTCATCGAACGCCTCCCCTCTGCAAGGAATTCACGGACCGAGTCTTTTGGTTCTGGATCACGCGGTGTCCCCCTCGGACTGGTTGTCAATGTTGCCTGCGCGCAACGCTTGCAAGCGGTTTCTGAAACCGGTTGCAATCGAGTCTGCTCGCGCGTTCGCGAGATGTCAAGAACCCGGGATGCCCCGAAGCGGAAGCGTTTCCATGTGCCAGTGGAAACGATTCCACTCAATCCACTATGCTGCACGGCCATGGTGCTGTCAAATCTTCGGGTTGCGGTTGCGCGTGTTGCGGCGCGTATACGGCGGGATTCTGGTAGGGTGAGTTGATGGCAACGATAAAGGACGTGGCGAAACGCGCTGGAGTCGGGCTCGGCACCGCATCGCGCGTCATTGCAGGCAACGGGCCGGTGTCCGAAGCCGCGATACGGCGCGTCCGCAAAGCCATAGAAGAGCTGAAGTTCCGTCCCTCCCACGCCGCGCGCGCGCTGCAGAAGGGACAGTCGCAGACGATCGGTGTTTTCGTGCCCCTCATCGCCGGCTCCTTCTACACGCCCATCCTGCACGCCATCTATACCGCCCTGCGCGCTTCCGGTCGCCAGATGGTCGTCGATTTCGGCCAGTCGCCGGAGAGCGAGCGTCAGGATGCCCTGGCCGGCGCGGAGTTCCTCGCCGACCGGGGCTGCGACGGGCTGATCATGATGGGTACGGCGCTCAGACCGGCCGACATCGACAGGATCGCGGAGCGGCAGCCGCGATTCGTGCTGCTCAATCGCAGCATGCCAGGGCTTCGGGAACACTGTTTCAACCCGGACCACGTTGCCGCCGGGGCCGCCGCGGCCCGCACCCTGTACGAGGCGGGCCATCGGCGCCTGGCGGTCATCGAGGGGCCGAAGACCGCCCACGACAACACACTCAGAATGCGCGGCTTCCAGGAAACGCTGCGCAGATACGGTATCGATACCGAGCGGATTCCGCGCGTGCGCGGGGACTTCTCGCCGGAAGGCGGGCGAGCCGGTGCGCGCGAGCTGCTCGAGCGCGGCAAGCCCTTCACTGCAGTCTTCTGTGCCAATGACGAGACGGCGATTGGCGCCATCTCGTACCTGCGCGAGGCTGGCGTGGACGTGCCCGGCGGGTGCTCCATCATGGGGTATGACGGCATCGACCTATCGGCGCTGACGGTGCCGCCCCTTACGACGGTGATGATTCCGTGGCGCGAAGTCGCAACCAACGCGCTGCACCATCTGCTCAACCTCTGTTACGGCACCGCGCTGCCGGTGCGGCGGGACATTCCCTCCGATGTGCTGTGGCGGGCTTCCGTCGCGCGCATCGTCCCCTGAGTCAACGGGTCACGCAGTCCGGCGTCCTTGCGGCGACCGCCCGCGCCGCTTCCTCGTCACGGACGGCACTGAGCAGCCGCCTGTACCAGAGCGCGCTGCGCTTGGGCCGGCGCTCCTGAGTCGCGTAATCGACCCGCACGATGCCGAACCGCTTGGCGTAGCCATGCGACCACTCGAAGTTGTCGAGCAGCGACCAGATGAAGTAGCCGCGCAGGTCGACGCCCTGCTCGATCGCATCCGCGACTGCATGCAGGTGGGACTCCACGTAGGCGCGCCGCGGCTCGTCGTCCACTTCCCCGTTCACCAGCCGATCCTCGTACGCCGCGCCGTTCTCGGCGATGTAGAGCGGCGGCAGGCGGTAGTCGCGATTCAACCGCAGCAGGAGCCGCGTGAAATCCCGCGGTGAGACCTCCCATCCCATGGCGGTCACCGGCGCGCCTTCCCGGGCCGGAACCCAGCGCCGACCGGCGCTCGCAAACATCGGGTTGTAGAAGTTGATGCCGAGGAAATCGAGCCGTGCCGCAATGAGCCGATCTTCGCCGGAGCGTAGGTGCGGCGCGTCCGGCCCAAGATACTCGAGCACGTCAGCGGGATAGCGCCCGAGCAACAGTGCATCGAGGTACCACCTCACCAGCATGCCATCGTCGCGCCTCGCCTGCAGCGTGTCCTGCGGCGCATCGCTCATCGGGTAAATGGGCGAGAGGTTCAGCACGATTCCCACTGAAACGTCAGCTCGCGCGGCGCGTATCGCCTGTGACGCGAGACCGTGACTGACCAGGCAATGATGCGAGACCTGCATGGCCGTGGCGCGGCTCCTGATGCCGGGCGCGAACACCCCCGTCTCGTGTCCCAGCGTGGCGGTCACCCAGGGCTCGTTGTGCGTCGTGAACGACTTGACGCGATCTCCCAGGCGCGCCGCCACGGTTGCGGCATAGTCGGCAAATGCATCCGCGGTGCCGCGGTCCGCCCAGCCGCCGGACTCGCGCTGCAACCGCGAAGGGAGGTCCCAGTGATAAAGAGTCGCAAACGGTTGGATCCGGCGCGACAGCAGCCCGTCGACCAGTCGATCGTAGAACTCCAGTCCCCTCTCGTTGTTGGCACCGTCGCCATCGGGACGCACCCGCGGCCAGGAGATCGAGAAGCGATACGCCGGTATCCCGAGGTCCTGCATCAAGTCGAGATCGGACTGCAGCCGATGATAGTGGTCGCAGGCGACCTCCCCGCTCGACCCGTCGGCAATGACGCCCGGCAAGCGGCAAAAATCGTCCCATATGGAGGGGCCGCGTCCATCGGCCGTCACCGCGCCTTCGATCTGGTAGGCGCTGGTCGAGACTCCCCAGGCGAAGCCCGCCGGAAAACGCCGCGCCAGGGCCGTGGCCTGTGAATCACTCATGCGCAAAGATCACCTCGCGGCGTGCGCCGCATGTCTTCCATTCCGATCGGAGTCAGAGTTGGCGTGTCGAGTCGCGTAATACGATTTCGACGGCCGGCGACTGGACGCGCGGCCGCTGTCCGGCGATCAGCGCAAGTATGCCCTCCACCGAGCGCTCGCCCAGCAGGCCGACGGATTGGCGGACGCTGGTGAGCGGTGGCAGCACGTAGGAGGACGACGGCAGGTCATCGAAACCGACGACGGAGATATCCTTCGGAACGCAGAGGCCCTTGCGGAATAGCGCCAGATAGGCGCCATGTGCCGTCTGATCGTTGACGCAGAAGATCGCGGTGAACTGGCGTCCCGATTCGACCAGCTCCGTCGTGGCCCGCAGGCCGCCCCCCTCGTGCCAGTCGCCGGGCACGACCAGGCCCGGATCGAACTGGATCTTCGCCTCGTGCAGACCCTCTTTGTAGCCCGCAAGGCGTTGCAGCGCATCCGGATGGTTCTCCGATCCGGCGATGAAGGCGATGCGGCGATGTCCCAGTCCGACGAGATGGCGCATGGCGAGCAGCGCGCCGTGCCGGTCATCGATCGGCAGGCTGCATACGCCTGGTGTTTTCAGACTCCGGCCGGTCACGACGATGGGGACCCTCTTGGCGAATTCCTTCACTGCCGCATCGCCGAGGCGCCCCGAGAACATGATGATGCCGTCCACACCTCGGTCGATGAACTGGCGCATGCAGCGCTCTTCGTCCACCTCATTCCAGTTGCCGCTCATGAAAAGCGCCGCATACCCCGCCTGCAACAGCCGCAGCTCGACGCCGCGCAGGCCCTCCGCGTAGAACGGGCTGTCGATGGACTGGCTCAACACGCCGATGGTGAGCGTGCGTCCGAGTGCGAGTCCGCGAGCGGCCGCGTCGGGACGGAAGTCATGCCGAGTGATCGCGGCCTCGACGGCGGACTTCAGCTCCTCACTGACCTTCACTGTGCCGTTGATGATGCGCGACACCGTGCTCGCCGATACGCCGGCCTCGCGCGCGATCACCCTGAGAGTCACGGCGCGTCGGGGTCGCGGGCCCCTTTTTCCCGGCCTGCGATGAGCGCTCATCGAGCGGACCCCGGCGTCCCCGCGCGACCCTCACCCGATCTCGCTTCATGTCCGACGGCCTGCCGCCGCGCGCGCCAGAGACGCCTGCCGAGGAACGCGCGCTCGATCTCCTCCAGCGTCTTGCCGCGAGTCTCCGGGCCGAGGAGCAGGACGAACGCCAGCGCCGCAACGGCAAGCAGGCCGTACCCCAGGAAGGTGCCGGAGGCTCCCCAGTGCGCGAGCTCCCACGGGAACACCAGCGTCACGGTCGCGCTCACCAGCGAGTTCCAGAAACCGACGATGGAGATTGCGAGCGCCCGCTGCTCGGTGGGGAATATCTCGGCAACCATCACCCAGGTGACCGGGCCCAGCGAGATCGCGAAGGAAGCAACGAAGACGACGACCGCGGCCAGTACCATCCCAGGATGCGCTGCCGGCGCTGCAGCGCCGACTCCGGCGCGAAATGCCCAGCCGATGGCGAGCAGTGCCGCCGCCATGCCGCTCGTGCCCGCGATCAACAGAGGCTTGCGGCCCAGCCTGTCTATCCAGCGCATCGCCACCAGCGTCATGCCGAGGTTCACCGCGCCAACCACGGCGGCCTGACGGAACGCGCTCGCGAGGCCGACGCCGGCCTGGGCGAATATCGTGGGCAAGTAGTAGAGCACCGCGTTGATGCCGGTGATCTGCTGAAAGAACGCGAGCCCGGCGGCAAACACCATGACGAAGCGCAAGCGCCTGCCGAACAGGGCCGACCAGGAGCCGGCGCGGCCCGCAGCGCTGGCCGCCTGAATCTTCTCGATCTCTCCGTCCGCATCGCGGCCGCGAATGGCCCGCATGACTTCGAGCGCCTCTTGACGGCGTCCGCGCGCGAGCAGCCAGCGCGGGCTCTCCGGCACGGTCGTGAGCAGAGCCAGGAACAGCAGCGCTGGGATAGCCTCCACCCCGAGCATCCAGCGCCAGCTCCCGGCGCCCGTGGTCAGTATCAGATCATTGGAGAAGAAGGATGCGGAGATGCCGATGACGATCATCAGCTGGTTGATGGAAACCAGCAGGCCACGGCGATCCGCCGGCGCGATCTCGGCGATGTACATCGGCGCGATGAGGATGGCCGCGCCGACCGCGAGGCCGCCCAGGACGCGGGCGATGATGAAGCTCGCGTATGAATGCGCGGTCGCGGCAAGGAGCGAGGATCCCAGGAAGAGCACCGCCGTCAGCAGCAGCACCGATCGGCGGCCGTAGCGGTCGCTCAGCACGCCCGTGCCGAGATTGCCGGCCATGGCGCCCCAACCGAGGCTGCTCACCGCCCATCCGAGCGCGAGACTCCCGGCGGCGCCGCCGAGCCCGAAGTAGTCGCGGATGAACGGCACGGCCCCGGAGATGACGGTCGCGTCGAAACCGAGCAGGAAACCGCCAAGTGCAGCTACGAGCGCAATACGGATGCTGCGTGGAGTGGCCGACATCTGCTGTGCGTCTTGTTGGAACCGCCGAAGCGCCCCGGAACCCGCGGAATCATCGGTCTGAAACCGGTTTCTTCATGCTGCGCGCCGGGGGCGGGGTTGTCAAGTTGCGGCCGGCATCAGTCCCGGGTTTTCAACGGCAGCGCGAGCAGCGCGCGCCGCCGCAGCCAGAGGCTCGGACGATAGCGGTCCGAGCCGGTGATCTCCTGCATCTGCCGCAGCGTGTCATGAACCCGCTGCGCGCCGAGCCACTCGCCCCACTCGAAGGGACCGCGCGGGTAGTTCTGCGCGAGGCGCATCGCCACGTCGATGTCCTCCGGAGTGCCGATGCCGATCTGCGCGGTCTCACAGGCGAGGTTGACGACCATGGCGAGAATTCGCGGCGCCACGAAGCCCGGCGAGTCGCTGATCACGGCCACGGAGAGGCCCGTGCCGCGCAGAAGCGCCGCGAGCTTGCGCGCCGCTCCACCGCCGCCGACGGGCGCCATCAGCGTCAGAAACCCCTTCTCCATTCCGAGGAAGTCCGCGGCGACCACTCGCGCGGGATCGAGTCGCAGCCTCGCCGCGGTGCTCGCTGCATCCTCCCCCGCCGCCGGAGTTACGAGAATCACTTCGGCCTGGTCGGCGGCAACCAGCCTCAGACCCCGCTCGCAGAGCGCTGCGAGCTGCGGATTCTCGCCGGCAATCGCGGCCGTTACCGGCGCTCCCGCCGCGGATCCCGCGCCCACATCGCTGTCAGCCGCAGGTGTTGCAGCCTTCCCCTCGCTGTAACTGTGGAAGCCTCGGCCGGTCTTGCGTCCGAGCTGGCCCGCCATGAACAGCGCCTCATGGAGCACGGTGGTCTTCAGACGCGGATCGTGCTGGAAGCCCTCATAGACGACCCGCGTGGCCGGAAAGTTGACATCGATACCGGTGAGGTCCATCAGCTCGAACGGCCCCATGCGAAAGCCCGCCGCCTCGCGCATGATCCGGTCTATCGTCGCCACTGGGGCGACGCCCTCGTGTTGGATGTGCAACGCCTCCGTGAGGTAGGCACGTCCGAGGAGATTGACGAGGAACCCCGGCGCGTCCTTCACGCTTACCGCGGTCTTGCCGAGGCGCTGCGCGAGCTCGAGCGCGCGCCGCATGGTGCGCTCCGAGGTGTCCGCCGCGCGAATCACCTCGACCAGCCGCATGAGCGGCACGGGATTGAAGAAGTGGAGGCCGCAAACGCGGTCGCGCTGCCGGCAGACGCGCGCGATCGCGGCGACCGGCAGCGACGAGGTGTTGGTGGCGAGCACGGTATCGGCGGGCACGATGTCCTCGAGCGCCGTGAACAGCCGCTGCTTCGGCTCCAGCTGCTCGATGATGGCCTCGATCATGATCTGCGCCGGCGCGAGCTCCTGCAGCCGCTCCGCGAGCCTCAGGCGCCCCTCGGCCGCGGCGGCCGCGGCGGCGGTGATCTGCCCCTTTTCCGCCAGTCTCGCGATTCGCGAGCATACCTCGCCGCGCGCCTTGGCGAGGGCCGCCGCGTTCGAGTCGTGCAGGATCACCTCGAGTCCCGCCGTCAGCGCCGATTGGGCGATGCCCGCCCCCATCGCGCCCGCGCCGATGACACCTATGGTGTCGAGCGTCTTCGCATGATCTGACATCTAACGCCCCTTGAACTCAGGCTTGCGCTTCTCGATGAAGGCGCGCATGCCCTCGGCGCGGTCTTCGGTGGCGAAGAGCATCTGAAAACTCTGGCCTTCGAGGCGCAGAGCCGCCTCGAGCGGCAGGTCTGCGCCGGCGAGCACCGCATCCTTGATGGCAGCCACTGCGAGCGGCGGCAGTGCCGCGATGCGTGTTGCGATCTCCAGCGCGTGCGGCAGGACCCGGCCGTCCGGCACGACTTCCGACACGAGGCCCAGGCCATGCGCAGCGGCCGCACTCAACAGATCACCGGTGAGCAGCCAGCGCATGGCGGCAACCTTGCCCACGGCGCGCACCAGCCGTTGCGTGCCCCCGGCGCCGGGCATGATTCCGAGCTTGACCTCCGGCTGCCCGAGCTTGGCCCCCTCCCCCGCAATGATGATGTCGCAATGCATCGCGAGCTCACAGCCGCCGCCGAGGGCGAACCCGTTCACCGCCGCGATGATGGGCCGGCGATAGCGCTCCATCGCCGCCCACGCGGCGCGGGATTTCCCGAACGCCGCATCCGTGGGGGTGCGCTCCGCGAGCTCTGCGACGTCGGCGCCTGCTGCAAACGCCTTCTCATCACCGGTGATCACGACGCATTTCACGGCGTCGTCCGAAGCCAACTCCGTGAAGTGCGCGGCCAGGCTCTCGCGCACCGCCATATTGAGCGCGTTCAGATGGTCCGGACGGTTGAGCCGCAGCAATGCGACGCCCGGGGCGGGCCGCTCCAGCAAGACTACCGACATCGGATTTCCTTGACGCTTTGACGATTGCGCCAAGCGTAGGGGGTGCCCCGGCCGCGGGCAAGCGGAATGTCCCGCTCCTATTCGCCGGTCATGTAGCGGTACTGCTCCTCGCTGAGCGGGACGACGCTCAGTCGTCCCTGGCGCACCAGCGGTGAATCGGCAAAGAGGTCGGTCACCTTGATCTGCGCGAGCGGGACCGCTCTGGGCAACAGCTTCCCGGCTTTGATTTTCACCCTGGGCTCCTTGCCATCCGGGCTCTGCACCGAGACGACGCTCGCCGCTCCCACCGCGCTCTTCACATCCCCTGTCTCGTAGATCACGAGCCTGTCGCCGGCCTTCATGCCGCGCAGGTTCCGCAGCGCCACCGGATTCGACACTCCATCCCAGACCGTCTCCTTGTCGCGCGTCAGGTGGGCAAACGAATATTCCGAGGGTTCTGTCTTGAGCAGATAATGAGCGGTCACGTTGTCTCCTCCGCCGGGGCCTTCGGGCGGGATACACTATACCGCCGAGGCTCGGCCGCGGCCGGGCGTTACGCGCGAGAGGTTAAGGCGAATGGACTGGATTGACCGTCCCGTATGGGCGAGCCTCGTCACTCACCACGCCGGCCTGGCGGAAGGGGATGCTCTGGCTCGGCGGTTCGTGCGCGACGTCAATCTTTTCGCCTCGCCGCGGGACGACAGCCCGGAAGCGCTGGCGGCGCTCGCTGCTCTGGTGCACCCAGGCGAGAGCGTGCTCCTGCTGCAGGCCCCGCCGATCGCAATTCCGCCCGGCCTCGTTGCCGCCCGGGAGGCCAAGGGGGTGCAGATGGTCGCTCCCCGCGGGACGCCCTTCGATTCCGCCGGCGACGACGTCGCGCCGCTGGGCGATTCCGACGCGCCGGAGATGTTGGCTCTGGCGCGGCTCACGGAGCCCGGACCATTCCTGCCGCGCACGCATGTCATGGGGTCGTTCATCGGAATCCGCATCGGCGGACGATTGGCGGCCATGGCCGGCGAGCGCATGCGGTTTCCCGGCTACACGGAGGTCAGCGGCGTCTGCACCCACCCCGATTTCCGCGGCCGCGGCTTCGCCCATCGTCTATCGGCAGCAGTCGCCCAGCGCATTCAGGCCCGAGGCGATCAGGCTTTTTTGCACGCGTGGAAATCCAACCGCGCGGCGATCTCGCTTTACGAGCGTCTGGGATTCGTGCTGAGCGTGGAGGTCAATGTGGCCGAGCTCAGGCGTCCGTGAGCAGGAATTGCGCCATGCTTTTTGCCACCGCGACAGGCTGCTCGAGCGTCGAGAGGTGACCCGAGTCCCGGATCACGGTGAGGCACGCACCCGCTATCCCGTTCGCGATCTCCTCCGCCCGCTCCGGCGGTGTGAGCACATCCCCGTCACCCACGATCACCAGCGTCGGACAGCGGATCGCGGCCAACCCGGGCCGTGAGTCCGGCCGGCCCATGATGGCGGTCTGCTGGTTGACGAAGCCTTCGGCGCCGACCTCCTGCGCCATCGTGCGCCAGATGCGGCGCAGCGACTCATCTCCCCAGCGGCGTGCGTGCACCATTCTCGGGAAGAGCATGTCCACCATCTCGCCGAGCCGCCCGCTGCGGGCCATGTCGATCTGCGAGCGCCGCTGCTCGCTCTGCTCCGGCGCGTCGGGGTGCGCACTGGTGTCGAGCAGCACCAGCCTGGCGACGCGCTTCGGGGCCTGACGCAGGACCTCGAAGCAGATGTAGCCGCCCATCGACAGGCCCGCAAGCGCAAAACGCGGCGGCGCGCTCGCAAGAATGCGCTTGGCAATGCCGGCCATGCTGTCATCCCGCGCATGGACCGCCACCGTCACCGGACCCACGCGCCAAAGCTCGGGAATCTGCTCCGCATAGAGGCGCGGCGAAGCCAGCAGGCCAGGAACGAGGACGATGGGCAGCAGCTGCGAGTCAATCATGATCGGTCTTTCTTCGGATTACGGCCCATGCTGCTGAGGCTAAAAGAATGTCGCGAGAAACGCCGCCGTTTCGTCCTCGATGCCGACGATCTTGTTGGTCGCCTGACGATAGAGCTTGAAATTGAGCTCGGTCTCCGGCCGGCCGTCATCCCAGTCGGCATGGCGCTTGAGCTCTCGACGCCCGAGCGGCCGCTTGGCGAGCGCGGTGAGTCGGGCGGCTATGCTTACGCGCGGTGTTTGCCGGGCCTTGCCGGGCTTTTTGACGATCGGTTGCGCAAGCGTGACCACGCCGCGTGCAATCAGTCCCTGGCCGCCTTCGTTCTCGCTGGCGAACAGGAAAATCGCATCGCCCTCGGCGATGAGCTTCCCACCGTACATCGTCTTCTGCGCCGTGAATGCCAGCTTCTTTGCCCGCGGGTCGTTGATCTCGGCTTTGATCGCAAAGGCCATGCTCTTTTATTCTCGCGCGACCTGACACAGGCCGTGATTGCCGTCAGGATACACTCAGGCGTGGCGGCCGGCGCGTTCTTGACGTCATGCGGGTTCGGTCCTACCTTACCATCGAGCACATCCGCCGAGCGCATGCGCCGGAGGTTTCCGATGTCGAGCCGCCCGCCCCTGCCGCCCTTTACCGCCGAGACGGCCGCCCAGAAGGCACGTGGGGCCGAGGACGCGTGGAATACGCGCGACCCCGAGCGCGTCGCCCTCGCCTACACCGAGGACAGCCGCTGGCGAAACCGTGCGCAGTTCATCAACGGACGCGCGGACATCGTCGCCTTCCTCGAGCGCAAGTGGGCGCGCGAGCTCGACTATCGCCTGATCAAGGAGGTCTGGGCGTTCACCGGCAATCGCATCGCGGTCCGCTTCGCATATGAGTGGCATGACGACTGCGGCTCGTGGTTCCGCTCCTACGGCAATGAGAATTGGGAATTCGACGAGCGCGGGCTCATGCGCCGCCGTCATGCCAGCATCAACGACGTACCGATCACCGAAGCCGAGCGCAAGTACCACTGGCCGCTCGGCCGGCGGCCAGACGACCATCCGGGGTTGTCCGATCTCGGTCTCTGAGTCGTCCCAGGCTGCAGGCGTCAGTGACCACCCTGGACCAGAAGGCGGGCTTCGCCGAGCGCCGCAGCGAGGCCAGCCTCGATTTCCTCGGCTTCGGGCCGAGCGATGCGTTGCAGGTGGAGCGTCGGGCCGGTGAGCACTTCAAGGCCACGCTTGAGGACGCTGCCGGACGCGCGGATGCCGGCCTTGTGCTGATCGAAGCGCTGCGCGGGAGTGTAGTGGCTCATGCCGACATACACACCATACGGACCCTCTTTACGATCGCGATAGTCGAGAAGTATCAGGTAGATGTTCGATCGCCCTTTGTGCGCGGCGCGAAAGCGGCCCGCGATCTCGTAGGCTTCCGGCAGCCAGTCGACCTGGGTCATCGGCAGCCATTCCGGAATCGAGCTCGCGGCGCTTTTCCAGAGCCGCTCGAGGGCCGAGTCGATGTCGACGCCGAGCTCCGCGCGCATCCAGAGCTCATGGATGCAGTGCGCCCCGGCGAGCCCGTCGCCGCTCGCCATCGCCGCCTCGAGACGCTTGCGGACCTCGATACCCGTCACAGCCCGCAGAGGACGAGCGGCGGGTGTCGCCTGGGTCCAACCGGACGATTCCGGACGAGGTTTCACGGATGGCTCGCTGCCTGAGATGCTCAGCTTCCCCGCCGCGCGACCAGCAAGCCGCAGCCGACGCCAACGAGTCCGGCCGCAGTGGCGAGAATTGCAACCGCCAGGCAATAGGCGGCAAAAAGATGAAGGTTCATCCAGACTCGAGTAGGGCCGCGTCTGCGCCCGTCCCTCAGAATGCTCCACGCGAGCGGTCGGCGCAACGGTCCGGGGTGGCATGTATCATTGGACGATTCCCCAGGGCTGGCCTGCCATCTCGCAGGCCCGTAACAGTCGATTGGGAGTCCCCTCATGACACTCTCGGTCCGTCGCCTGCACGTCTTGCTGACCCTCCTCGCCGCCACCGCCGCCGCCTGCGCCGCCGAGGCTGCGCGGTATCCGCAATACCCCGCATTGCCCAGCGAGACGCCGGCCCACTTCACGCCCGATCATTCCAGCTTCGGCTACACCATCCGCGACGTGATGATCCCGATGCGGGATGGGATCGAGCTGCACACCGTGGTCATGATTCCCAAGGGTGCGCACGAGGCGCCGATGCTGCTCACACGCACTCCCTACGACGCCACCGGCATGGTCACGGAGACTGAGCACGGCCAGCTCAGCGGCAACATGGGTACGGCATTGCAAGGCTATGACAACGCCGTCCCGGTGATCGTCAACGGAGGCTATATCCGCGTCATCCAGGACGTGCGCGGCAAATACGGCTCCCAAGGCGACTACGTGATGAATCGGCCCATGCGAGGGCCGCTCAACCACACACCCGTGGACGAGTCGACAGACACCTACGACACCATCGACTGGCTGGTAAAGCACGTGCCGGAGAGTAACGGCAGGGTGGGTATCCTGGGCATCTCCTACGATGGCTACGAGCCGCTGACGGCCATGGTCAACCCACACCCTGCCCTCAAGGTCGTAGTGCCGATGAATCCCATGGTCGATGGCTGGATGGGCGATGACTGGTTCCACCACGGCGCCTTCCGCGAGCAGAACATGCCGTACATATACGAGCAGGAAGCCACCCGCAACAACAGCGCCAAGTGGTGGAGCAACTACTACGACGACTACGCTCTCTACATGCACTACGGCTCGGCTGGCGCCATGGGCAAGGCCTACGGCATGGACCAGATCGGCTTCTGGGAGAAGTTGGTCGCACACCCCGCCTATGACCGGTTCTGGCAGCAGCAGGCGATGGACAGGCTAGTCGCCGCGCAGCCGCTGAAAGTGCCGGTCATGCTGGTCGACAGCCTCTGGGACCAGGAAGACATCTACGGCGCCATGGCCGTGTACCAGGCGATCAAACCCAAGGACGTCCACAACGACATGGTCTACCTCGTGATAGGTCCATGGCATCACGCGCAGGAAATAAAGCCCGCGAGTCACCTGGGCCCCATTCGCTTCGGCGGTGACACCGGCACCTACTTCCAGGAGCGCATCGTCGCTCCCTTCCTCGCCCACTACCTGAAGACCGACGCACCACCCAATCCAGTCGCTCCCGTCACCGCCTACCTCACCGGCGCCAATCGCTGGGAGCGGCTCGACTCCTGGCCGGAAGGCTGCGCCAGCGGCTGCAGCATCGAGCCTACGCCGTTTTACCTGCATGCCGACGGCAACGCGGGCTTCACGCCGCCGACAGCCGCGGAATCTCCTGACAGCAGCTACGTCTCGGACCCTGCCAAGCCGGTGCCTTTCCGCATCCGCCCCGACCAGCCGGTCGGCTACAGCGGCGACCAGACCTGGCCACGCTGGCTGGTCGATGATCAGCGTCCCTTTTCCAGCCGCACTGACGTGCTCACCTTCGAATCTCCCGTGCTGACCCAACCTGTCACGGTGGCCGGACAGCCGCAGGCTCACCTGATCGCGGCCACCAGCGGCACCGATTGCGACTGGGTGGTCAAGCTGATCGATGTTTACCCCGACCAGGTCGCCGACGAGCCGCAACTCGGCGGCTATCAGCTCGGCATCGCCATGGACATCCTCCGCGGCCGCTACCGCACCAGTTTCTCCGACCCGCGACCATTGACGCCGAACGAGCCGCTTCCGTACCAGTTCGACCTGCCTACGGTGAATCACGTGTTCCTGCCCGGCCACCGCATCATGGTGCAGGTGCAGTCCAGTTGGTTTCCGCTGTATGACAGGAACCCACAGACCTACGTGGCCAACATCTTCCTCGCCAAGCCGAGCGACTATGTCAAAGCCACCCAACACGTCTACCACGCGCCGGGCCGCGCCAGCTACGTCGAGCTTCCAATCGTGCGGATGCATTGATCTGCGAGCCGCAGCCGTGGCCGCTGAGCCGGCTGCGCGCGAAGCCCTCGTCCAGGCTCGCGGACATGATGTCGGGAATGCCCATTGCTCTTGGCGGCAGGATCGCCATGAGCACCGCAGAGCACGACACAGACGCCAATCTCGAAGTCCGCTGCGACTACGTGTGCCTGCCGATCGGATACCCCAGCCTCGATGCCGTCACCGACCTCCTCGGCAAGTCGGTTACTGCAAACGCTGACTATGCAAAATCTTCCGATGTCGCTGATAGGCGACGGTCGCAGGGGTTGTTGTTCGCCTCCTTGCGCAGCTCCGGCTCGGTATTCATATTTCCCTCGCCGACTTCGCCACAGGGCGCGAGCGAGACCGGCAGCGGCTCGCAACCCAGCGTTCCGCCCGGCGGACTCTGCGTCCGCGTGGTTTGCATCGAGGAGATCCAGGTGCAACTGAACGACGACGCTGCGCTCGCCAAGCTCCTCGCGAGCGTTCCATTACCCGGGCTCGTAGGAACTCTGCTCCACAAGCCGTTCTTCGGGCGTAAATGGGACTCCCCGCTGCACAGCGATCATTGGCTCGCCAGCGACGGAGCGACGGTCGTCTCCTTGAGGATCTCCGGCGCGAGCGCCGCCACGGTGGCGCGAACGCGGTTGCGCTTCGACGATGTTCGCCTCGCCTCTCCCGGCCTGTTGCCATCGCGCAGGATTCTTCACGATCTGCTCGAGGAGATCGCCCGCGAAGACGGTGCAGCGGCCGAAGCGCGCGGGCGCGCCGATAGATGATCACGATGCGGCCACACGGAGCGGCGGACGACTCGAAGCCGATGTTGACTGTGCAGGGCGTGTCAGATTCCGATTCGGTCGAGCACTGTTACTTCCCCGAGTGGGCGGATCGACCCGCCGGGAGGGGAAGCCTGCACGAGACAGACCGGAATTCGTATCTGGCGGGCGGCTACGCGGAGGAGTTCGGTCATCGGGCGGAAACTTTTCCCGATGAGCCAGCGGCCGCTTCGGCAGAGGAAGACGGCGAGTGGCGTGTGCAAATGGGTTGCCTGCATGCGGGCTATCCCGACCGTCCGCGGCCACTCGATCGCCAACCCCGCGAGAGCGACGGAAGAGCCGGAACCGCCGGTCGGCCGAGCGTGTATCGAGCTGACCGGCCGCAGAGGAAGCCGCCCAACTTCAGCGTGGTCCTGGTCGGCCAGGATGAGGGCAGGCCCCGCCATCACTCCTGGACTCTGTTTAGAGAATTCCGCCTCCGCCGAAGCAGGCTTCTCCTCGGCTGAGCCGTCGGAGCACATGGCCGGCGAGCCAGCGCTCCTCGAGGTGGCCCGCAGTCACGAGATATTGACTCAGCGCGGCCGTTCAGGCACCTTTCGCCCCGCGCGACAAGTTCCCCGCAAAGGGGATTAAAACGGGAACTCGGGTCAAAGCCCGGGCTGCCCCCGCAACTGTAAGCGGTATGCCACGCATCAAAGACCACTGGATGAGAGTCCGGGAAGGTGATGCGAGGAATCCAGCCGCAAGCCAGGAGACCTGCTTGTCGCGGTCGCCCAATCGAGCAGCCGGGGTGCGCTGCGCGAGCGGAACCAACCGAGTGGCGACACGGACCGCGTGGCAGGACGTGGTGCAAGGTCGCATTCGCGAGAGCTGAATCGGCCGGCGTCCTCCCGCGCGATCCGCCCGGATATGCGCGACTTGGGAGTTCTGCCTTGAAACGAAGAATTGCGTTCCTGCCCGCCACCATCCCGCTAGTCCTTTTCGCAGCACAAGCCTCCGCGGATCCGGCTCCCGACAGCACGGTTGCCTCGCTGGGCGAAGTGGTCGTGGTTGCGAACCGCGCTCCCGCGCCGCTGTCGACGGTCGGCAACTCGGTCACCGTACTCGACGATCAGGACATCCAGGCAAGCCAGGCAATCACCACCGCTGATCTCCTCGAGCAGACGCCCGGCATCACGGTGGCGCGCACCGGCGGCGTCGGGCAACCGACATCAGTGTTCATCCGCGGCGCGGAGAGTGATCAGACAGTGGTCGTCATCGATGGCGTCAAGATGACCGACCCGGCACAGCCGGGCGGCGGCTTCGACTTCGAGGACCTGCTGATCGGCGACATCTCGCGCATCGAGATCCTGCGCGGCGCCCAATCGACGCTGTATGGCAGCGATGCCATCGGCGGTGTCATCGACATCGTCACTGCGGACCCGACGCAGAAAGCCGCGGGCAGCGCCAGCCTCGAGGGCGGATCGCACGGCACCGGCGACGGCACCGTTAACGTCGGCGGCGTGTCGGACACGCTCATGTGGCGCGCCGCGGGCAGTTACTACGGCACCAGCGGCATCCCGTGTTTCGATCAGTACCTCGGCGGCCGGCGTGATTGCGCAAGCCAGATCGGCACTGGCGCCGGACAGATACGCTATGACCTGACCCCGGACTTGCAACTGGACTTGCGCGGATACCTCGTCTCGGCGCGCACCGATTTCGACGGTTACGACACCCCGACCTTCACGCTGGGCGATGACAGCGAATACGGCAAGACGCAACAGGGCATCGGCTATGCGGGACTCACCTGGTGGTCGCCCGACCATTCGTTCTCGAACCGGCTCTCGGTTCAGTACACCGGCTCCGAGACCCGCAATTACGATCCGAACGGACCGGCGAATTACGGCAATCCCACGGCGGAGACGTTTTACAGTTTCGGGCGCAACGTCCGCGAGGAATATCAGGGTACCTGGATATTCTCCGACGCCGGACAGGTCGTCTTCGGCGCCCAGAACGAGCACTCCACCATCAACACCGTCAGCCCCTTCTCGCCCTTCCTCGGTGCCGGAGCGATCATGGATAGCGGCTACGTGCAGGCGCACTACGAGGTCTTGAAAGGACTCACCCTGACCGCCGGCGGCCGCTACGATCATCACAATGCGTACGGTGGGCACGGTACCGGCCAGTTTGCGGCGGCCTGGGTGATGCCGGATCAGAACACGGTTCTGCGCGCGAGCTTCGGCCAGGGCTTCAAGGCGCCTGCCCTCTACCAGCTCTACAGCAACTACGGCAATCGGGCACTGCAGCCTGAAACTGCAAACAGCTGGGATGCGGGCATCGAGCACCATGCGCTGCAGGACCGCTTGGTCGCCTCCGCCACCTATTTTCACCGCAGCAGCCGCGACCTCATCAATTTCTTCGACTGCTCCACCCCCAGCCCGCTGTGCGCGACCGAGCCCTTCGGCTACTACGCGAACATCGCGCGCTCATTCGCGCATGGCATCGAGCTCGCCGGCTCGTTCCAGGCTACCGACCAGCTGTCGGTCACGGCCAACTACACCTGGACGAACACCGAGGACGTTTCACCGGGATCGCCAGCCTATGGGAACGAGCTGCCGCGCCGGCCCGCGGACGCCGGTAACGCGACGGTGAGCTACGTGTGGCCCTTCCAGCTCAGCACCGACCTCGCCCTCCGCTATTCCGGTCCGACCTTCGACGACGCCGCCAACCAGATCAGGCTCGGGGGCTATGTGCTGCTGGATTTCCGCACGTCGCTGCCGATCAACGATCACCTGGAGCTCTATGCTCGCCTCGAGAACCTGACCGACCGTCACTACGAAGTCGCTTATCAGTACGGCACCTACGGGCGCTCGGCGTACATCGGTGCGCGCGCCAGCTTCTAGAGCGCTCCGCTCGGGGGAGTGTCGAAGAGCTCCACGTCAGGTATGTTGATCACCGCTTTCCAGCCGGAGATCGTTCGCAATCGCTGGCTCGACGCATACTCCACGGCCGCAGAGCGCCTGCTTTCGCTGAGACGATCAATCAACCAACGACCCGCCGGACCCGCGGACGAAAGGGTCCCTACGCCACGTTCCCGCTTGCCCGTCGAGCGCCTTGGCAATATCTCCAAGGCCCGCACAAACGTAAGCCAGTGCGCCGGCGCTCCCGTTGCATTTGCGCAACGGCCACACGCATCACATCCACAGGTCCTGCCAGGGACAAGCAGAGCTCGACATCGGGTGATTCACCGCCGAGGAGCGCAGGCACATCGCGTGCTGCCATTCGGCGACAGAGTGGGGAGTTTGCCAATGTGTCGCTTCCGCAACAGGTCGAGGTAACCAGTCTTGAAAATCATCGCTCTCGCTGTCACCGGAACGCTTGTAGCCGGCGGCTGTGCCAACATGACCTATCGTCCGGCCACCCAGGAATCGCTGTCCAAAGTCGTCAATGATGGCTGCCGCAGTGGTGATACCGCCATCGTCACCGGACAAGTGAGCCAGGCTTACGAGAACACTGTCGTGCTCTCGGAAGCCGCGAACCCTTCCACCACGTTGGCAATCAATCTGCCGGGGCGCGGTAGTCCCGCCGCGACCATGCATCGGTGGTTGGGCACGAGCAAGTACCAGCTGACCGCCGAGAAGCTCAATCAACTGCGCGCGCAGGGCACGCCGGTGACGGCAACGATTGAGTGCAAAGGGTCCAAGATCCCTCCAGTTGCGCGTAATATCGAGTTCGCGAACGCTGACGGCACTCGGGTCGCCATCGCGTACTGAGCGCTGATCGATCCGCCCCCGTCCACGGGGATCCGGCCACCGGGATTGACGAGCACAGCGTCTCGGGAGGAGATCGCCTACCGAGCATCACCTCGATGCCGCAGCGCTTCTACGAGAAGCGCAAAGGCTGGCGAAGACTGGCGACGGCTCGGGTAGTACAGGTGATACCCAGGAAAGGGCGGACACTAGTCCTCGAGCACGTGCAGCTCGCGTTTCCCCTTTTCCAGCTCCCATGCGTATAGGCCGCCATACGTCGGCAGCCTCATATTGACGCAGTTGTGTTCCGTCAATTCCTGCGGCTTTCTCGGTGGCGATCTCTTCGCAAAATATGACGGCGCGCAACGCGCCACAGCTGTCTGCTCACGGCGCGTTGTCCTACACGTGGTCGGCCGACTCTCCGATGGTCCGCTCCAGATCCGGGCGTTACTCTTCCAGCCAGAACTAAACCTGCCAGAAACTCCTGGTCGCCAGCGTCAAACAGAGGGGATGCCGTGGAGCCGCCATAGCCGGTTCGGTACCCGCTCAGCTTGGCTGAGGCGACCGCGTAACTCCTTCCGCAATCAGACCCCATTCAGGAGCTCTCAAGCCATGCAAACCAAGTACGTGTCGATTCTACTCGCTGCCGCTACACTCGCCCTGGGCATGGGGAATGCCTTGGCGGACGGCATGAAGAGTGATCAACCAGTCAAGGATTCGTACATCACGACCAAGGTGAAGGCGGAACTCGCCAAGGACAGAGGAACCAGCGCCACTCACATTCACGTCACGACCAAGGACGGCGTGGTCATGCTGGACGGAACGGTGGCTTCGGCTGCCGAGAAAGAGCTCGCCGAAAAGGACGCCGAGAAGGTCAAGGGAGTGTTGGGGGTACATAACGGGTTGAGCGTCCAGTAATCACGCGTCTGCGAAGCAATACCGCGCTCGCGGGAACCCGCGAGCGCGTGGGCGCGCCACGACGCCAGTGTCATTGTGCTGGGGCAAAGACCAGTAGGGACCACAACGGCCGTTTCGGCTGTTCGGTTCGGCAGCGTCTAACTCACCGGACCTTGTGATTCTCCCCGATCACGTCGACTGGTCTTCCCGTGACAGTCGCTTTTACAGCCGCAATCAGGTAAGACACACGCCTCGGCGCGATCCAGTATTCCACCTGCTCGAGCCGCACCCGTAAAAGCGCCAGCCGCCCATCGTCGGGGCCATCCGGGTAGTAGGCCCTCTGCTCCGCTGTCCACAGCTCCCGGGCCTTCTTTGCGTCTCGCAGCAGGCTCGCTACACCACTCACCGCCAGGTACACATGCCTGTTCGGGTCCGCGTACCCGAGACCCACGCGGCGATCATGAAGCAGCTCATCGACTTTTTGACTGCCCCAGCCGGTGAAGAACCAGACGGCCACCCCGCGCTCGACCTGCAGAGTCTGGACGGGCCTCGTGTGGAAGCGGCCCTCGAGATCTACCGTCGTCAGCAGCGCGACACGGATGTTCCAAATCAGCTCGGCCACCTTGGCCATATGGCCAGCCTGACATTCATCGTGGGTCACGAGGCCTACTCCGAAGTCCTTCACGTCCTGCCATCCAGCAAGCGACGGGACGTCCCCTGTAAGGCAGCGTCTTCGCGCCTGAAGGCACAGCTCTTGCGGCTACCGAGCGACTGTCCAGATTGGGAGCATATAACATATGGACCTCCTACTCATTCTGATCATCCTGCTGCTGCTATTCGGCGGCGGCGGTGGCTTGTATTGGGGCTTCGGTGTGGGCTGGGGAATCGGCCCGATCGGGCTCATCGTACTCATCCTTATCGTTGCGTGGTTGCTGAACGGCTATCGCGGTCGCCGCGGCCCACGTCTGTAGCGGGGGGTCTGCGGAGAATTTCCGGTGAGCTCACCGGCCGAGTCCAAGTCTATCGCGGTCCAGTCGACAGCTCGCGACGGCCGGATCATGCCTTAACGACACGACATCTGACGGGGGCATCTTCGTCGTAGTAGCAAATGGCGCAAACGCCGTGGTATCCATCTGCTACCACGAGCGCACGGCGACGTGACAGCTAAAAAATCGCCGGCATCAAACCATCGAAATCAACGAGTTGCGGATGGACCAGGAGTTGCCTGGGGCAGCGCGTCGCGCAATTTCTGCAAAAGAAATTCGGCGAAAACTGTTACCGCAGGCGGCATCGGCGGGCGGCTCGTGTAAACGAGCTGCAGGCCGAGCTCGGTGCTCGAACGGCGATAGGTCGGCAGCACGCGCACCAGTTTCCCTTGCGCGATGATGGGCTCAACTATCAATTGCGGCAGCAGCGCAATACCCAGGCCGGCGATACAGGCCGGCTGGTTTCCGGGCGCCGAGAGCGTCGCGGCGATGCTTCTCGCGGCGGTGAAGTGAGGATCTGCGAGAGGTGCGACGACGAACAGGACGGCTGCGCCGGCGAACTCATTGAGGGCGTAAGCCCCGCCTCGCTCGCGGAGCTATCGAGGTGGATCGCAGAGGGCGACCGCCTGTTGGTCTTCTGAGTGGCGCCTCGGTTGCAAATCACGAACGTCGCCCGCGCTGTCCAGTAGGCAGCGCGAGTTCCGCCTCCTCAGCGCCGCTTGGGCGTGCGCCTGCGTGGTTGCAATTCGACCTCTTCCGGCTGCAATCTCCGGCTGGACAGGGGCGCTGCCGACGTTGATCATCGATTATCGGCTTCCGATAGGCGGAGACTTGGCAAGGTGAGGTAAGCCCATGGACCGACGACAGTTTCTCAAAGCTGCGAGTCTCACCGCCCTCTCCTCGCAGCTGCCCATCGCCAGAACAGCACCGGCCATGGGTCCACGACCGGCGGACTATACGATCCGCGTCGGCACCGCGCTGATCGAGGTGGGGCCGCAGCGATTCTTATCGATGACTGCCTATAATGGGCAGTTTCCGGGACCGCTGCTCCGGTTCAAGGAAGGCCGGCGCACCATCGTAGATATCTACAACGACAGCGACACACCGGAACAGCTTCACTGGCATGGGCAGGGCGTACCGGATTCGGTCGACGGTGCGGCTGAGGAGCGCACACCGTGGATTCCGCCGCACGGGATGCGGCGCGAGATCCTCCTCCCGGGGCCCTCGGGCTTTCGGTTCTACCACACGCATGTCCGCGCCGGCAGCAATCTCGATCTCGGTCAATACGGCGGTGAGGTAGGAACTGTCTACGTTGAGCCCGCGCACGAGCCTGGTACCTACGACCGGGAAGTGTTTCTGACCCTCAAGGAATTCGAGCCATTCTTCAGTCAGGGAGGGGATATGCCGCTCGATTTCCTCTCCCCCTCCGCGGTAGACCCGCAGCTGAAGGCGCAGGGTGAGGCCGCGATGCGCGCCTCACTTGCTCGAGGCATGAAAAAAGGCTTCGAGGTCGGCTACCGCATCTTTACGATCAACGGCCGCCAGCTCGGTTTTGGGGAGCCGGTGCGCGTCAAGCGCGGCGAACGCGTGCTCTTTCACGTACTCAACGGCAGCGCCACCGAGATCCGCAGTCTCGCCCTACCCGGCCATCGGTTCAAAGTGGTCGCGCTCGACGGGAACCCGGTACCGCGCCCGGCCGAAGTGCCAGTGCTTTGGATCGGCACCGCCGAGCGCGTGAGCGCCATCATCGAGATGAACTACCCAGGCGTATGGGTATTGGGTGACCTGGATGACGATGACCGCGGACGCGGGATGGGCATCGTAGTGGAATACGGGGGCTCAAAAGGCAAGCCTGTATGGCGCGCACCCGCACCTGCGCGATGGGATTATCGGCTCTTTGGCGACCCTCACCGTCAGCCGTCGGCGCCCGATGAGACGATCGACATGATATTTGCCAAGGACAACGCCGCCGACCACGGCTTTAACCGCTGGACGATCAACGGCACCGCGTTCGACATGAATACCATGCCCGTCTCCTGGCGCTTGCAGCGCGGCCACAGGTATCGGCTGCGCATGCGGAATGCGAGCGATGACATCCATCCGATGCACCTGCACCGCCACACATTCGAATTGACACGTATCGCCGGGGTGCCGACAGCGGGGGTTCGGAAGGACGTTGCCCTGCTGGGCGGCTACCAGACGATGGCCGTTGATTTCACCGCCGATCAGCCCGGCCTCACTCTCTTCCACTGTCACATGCAGCTGCACATGGACTTCGGCTTCATGGGAATTTTCGAAACGGCCTGACGCGCTTCCGCGATTGGCGTCAGCATGCCGACGATCACACCCGATAGCGCAGGATGCACGCCGGCGGATCGTAGTCCGCTCCGGATCAGAATACCAAGGATCACCAAGAGCACGATGGCGCGGCGGCGGGCTTCTTGACGCTCAACGAGCACCGTATTACAACACGTAATACGGAGGATGCCATGACGACACGCACCGTGCGATTCGATGACGATACTGAGAGAGCCTTGGATGAGGTTCGCGCAGCCACTGGCTGGCCAATATCTGAGGTATTGAAGCGTGGCGTCAAGGCTCTACGCGCTCGGGTGAGGAACAGGCCCGCGCGCCTGCCATTCGATGTGTACAAAGAGCTCGACCTTGGGCCAGGAGGCTACGCAATCACCTCCTCGAGCGACACGCGAGCGGGCGTACGAATGGCGCTGAAGCGAAAGCATGGGCGATGATTCTGGTCGATACCGGCCCCTGGGTGGCGCTGTTCGACCCGAAGGATGAACATCATTCGCGCTGCAGGGAGGCGCTTGGCGGAATAAAGGAATCACTTTCCACCACCGTCCCGGTCTTGGCGGAAGCATTCCACATTCTCGAGCCCCAGAGCGTGGGCTCCAGTCGCTTGCGCGACTTTATCGCCCAAAGAGGCGCTTCGGTTTGGGACTTCGATCGTGGCTCGCTACTGCGCGCTTTCGAGCTGATGGAAACCTATGCGGACCGGCCGATGGATCTCGCCGACGCATCGCTCATCGTCGCTGCCGAGGAACTCAAGACATGCAAGGTGTTTACGGTGGACCGCGATGACTTCCAGACGTATCGGGTACGGCGCGGTCACCGGCACCTGCCGGTGCAGATAATCGAGTAATCTTTCGTTCCGCTTGATCAGCACGGAGGGCTGAGTGTTTGATTCTGCCGAATACGGCTTTCCCGTCAATACCATCGCTCCCAGAACTACTCCACCTTGCGCGCGGATGAAACCGGCCAGGGACAACCCCGAATAGGGGCCAGCATTCACGGTTCGCTCACGCACGGCAGGCGATAGGTTGCCGAGCGTTTGCGGCGCCCGAATGTCGGCCCGGCAGGAGCCGCGCGGAATTCAAGATGAACGTGAGCTCGGAGGCCACATGAATGAACGCGGCCAACAGCGGGTTGAGGAGCCCCATGGCTGCCAGAATGATCCCCAACGTGTCCACGCCGATCGTCCCGGCAAAGTTCGCCCAGATTATGCGCCGCGTGCGGCGAGCGATGGCCAGCGTCTCGGCGAGCTTCTCCAGGTCGTTTCCCAGCAGCACTACATCCGCGCTTTCCCGCGCCACGTCGGTGCCTGAGCCCATGGCGACGCCCACCTGCGCCTCGACAAGCGCCGGGGCGTCATTGATCCCGTCACCGACCATCGCAACGATGCGGCGCTCGCTGACCAGGCGCTGAACGTGGAGCCGCTTGTCCTCCGGCAGCAGGTCCGCGGCAACCTCCGTAATGCCGAGTTCCAGGGCCACAGCGTCCGCAACGGCTTTCGCGTCCCCGGTCAAGAGTAGGGTTCGTAGGCCCATCGCTCGAATGGCGCTCATGGCCGCGCGCGCTTCGGGACGCACGCGATCCGCAATGTCGATCGCACCGAGAAGCCTGCCGGCGCGCGCGACGTAGACTTCCGGCGACCCTCGGAGCGCATCGATCAATTCATCCGGAACCGCGATGCCTTGCTCGCGCATGAAGGCGAGATTGCCCACGAGAACTCCGTCACCATAGACCGTGGCGTCGATGCCGCGCCCCGGCTGGTAGCCAAAGCGCTGAGGCTCGCGAGGGGCGCGCCCGAGACGGCGCGCGTGCTCGACGATGGTCTTCCCCAACGGATGCTCCGAGCGCATCTCAGCCGCCGCGGCGGCATCGAGCAGCGCCATCGGATCGACACCCTCGATCGGGTGCAACGCACGGATCTCCGGTCGTCCGAAAGTGAGCGTGCCGGTCTTGTCCAGCACGACCGTGTCGACGCGGCCTAGCTGCTCGAGATAGAGCCCACCCTTGACGATGGCGCCGCTGCGAGCCGCGCGGCCGATCGCCCCAAGGATTGCGAGCGGCGTGCCGGCCGCGATCCCGCAAGCGCCCGCGACGATGATGACCGAGATCGTGGAGCGGATATTGTGGGTCAGCAGGTACGTGAGAAGCGCCGCCCCGAGAGCGAAGTAGACAAGATAGCCGGCCAACCGGTCGGCCAAGCGCTGCACAGGAGCCCGGGAACGCTCGGCTTGCTCCACCGCTTCAATGATCTTGCCGTAGCTCGTGTCACGACCAATGCGCTCGGCGCGAATCTCGAGCGCACCGGACTGGTTGATCGATCCGGCGAATACAGTGCTACCCGTCGTCTTCTCCAGGGGAAGGGACTCTCCCGTGATGCGGGACTGATCGACGAACGAATTCCCGGCGATCACGGTGCCGTCCACCGGGATCCGGCCGCCGGGATTGACGAGCACGGCATCACCGGGAGCGAGCTTCTCCGCGTCGACCTCCGACACACCGCCTGAGCGGCGAACCGAAATAGCCCTCGGAAGGAAGTCGAGCAGATCACGGATCGCGCGCCGGCCGCGCGAGACGGTCATACCCTCCAAAACCTCTGCGACCAGAACGAAAAGCGTGATGACGAGAGCGGTGAAGAACTGCGAGATGGCCGCTGCCGCCACGATGGCGATGGACATCGAGAGCTCCATCGTCATCCGCCGTGCCAGAAGATTCTCGAACGCCTCGCTGAAGATCGGCCAGCCGCCGATTGCAAGGCCAAGCAGCCCAATTACGCTGACGGACCGCAGCGGCTCCCAAACTCGAAACCACACCGCGACGGCCGCCAGCGCGATCAAGACAATGCGCGCGCCCTCGGTCCACGAGAACTCGTGCTCATGTTCGTCGCCGTGCGCATGTTCACGGTGGCCCTCGGCGGGACGCCCGGCGGCTTCCCTCGGAAGCGTGTCCGCGTGGGCAGCAGGAGCCATGGTTCTGACCGTCGCTTGGTCAGCCAACCCAGGCGCGATCGCTCGATCTGGCTGTTTGCTCATTGAAAGGACCTTTGGCAGCTCTCGTGACGCCTACCTCAGGTATGCGCGCACTACCTCGATCAGCTCGTCGGCGCCCTCGCGGCGCTTGGCGTCGCTCCTGATCTGCGGATTGGCGAGGTGTGTTTCGATATGGTCTTCCATCACCTCTATCATCAGCCCGTTGACGGCGCCTCGCACGGCCGCGATCTGCTGCAGGATCTCTGCGCAACCCTGTTCAGCCTCGAGCGCCCGCTCCAGCGCCTCGACTTGCCCCCGAATGCGGCGAACTCTGGACAGGAGCTTCGACTTCTCGCGCGCGGTGTGGCTCATCGGTCTCGACCCATACAGTAGGGGGGTATTGTATAGGCGGATAAGGCCATCGTACAGCCGCTGTCAGCAACGCTGTTTCCGCGATCAGGGCTCAAATGCACATGCCCCCGCTCCCTTTAGGATGGAGATCGTAAGCGCTGAGTCGTTTGCGCGGCTTGCAGAACGTATGGCCCTTTATTTGTAATTACAAAACTGTGCTACGATGCCCCAAGCGGCAGAGCCGAACCTGCGCAGTATGCCTCCCGACCGCGACAATTCCTGCAGTCACCGAGTTCCAGCGCACAAGCGGAGAGGTGGACCGCCGTTGAAGCTACAGGTGCCGGACGTGGCGACCTGTGACGCGGTTTTATTGCCAATCTGCGCCGCGCGATGAGTGGCGAGGTGGAAATATCTTGAGTCCCAGCAGTACCGTGCCAAGCACCGTTACGGAGTCGTCCAGGTCGCGCCGACGCACGTCGCGAGCCCCGACGGTCCCCGCTCTGGACGGCCAGGGTCCCATATGGCAGCAGATCAGGCGAGCACTCGCACACCCTATCGTGAGCGGGGTATGGCCTCCAGGCACACGCGTTCCGACCGAGGCCTCGCTCACCCGAACGTTCCGTACCTCGCGCATGACCGTTGGAAAGGCAATCCAGAGCCTCGCTATTGACGGCCTCGTCCACCGCCGACGCAAGGTGGGTACGGTTGTGGCCGAGCGCGCGCTGGAGCGACCGGTCTTCGAGATCTGGGACATCGCGGACCTCATCGCTCGCAACGGCGGCGCCTACCAGTACCGGCTACTCGAGTGCCGCAAGCTGGAGGATGATCCGGAGCGCCGGGAGATGCTCGGCGTTTCCTCCCGCACGCCGGCGCTGTGGATGCGCTGTCTGCACCTTTGTGACGAGAAGCCGTTCCAACTCGAAGAACGGCTCATCAATATGGACGCTGCTCCCGGCATCACGTGTCAACCCCTGGACGCACAGGGGCCCGGCAGGTGGCTGCTCGCGCACGTGCCGTGGACGGACGCCGAGCACAAGATTTCCGCACGCGAAGCGCCCGATGAAATTGCCTCGCAGCTGCAGGTGCGGCCCCATGCCGCGTGCCTGGTGGTCGACCGGCGCACGTGGAACCATGGGGCGCCGGTGACCCATGCTCGTCTATGGCATCCTGGGACAAGTCACAATCTCGTCGGGCACTTCAAACCGTCGCGCTGACGTCTCGGAGAACGAGACTTTCGTCTCGCCTCGACGATTCAACCAGGCGTCGGAAGCCCATACTGGAGCGACAAGTACTGGCGAATGCTCTTTTCGTCGTTGAAGAAGGATCGCCCGCGCGCACTCTTCGCCTCCGGCATATCCTTTCTCAGAGTGCGTGCAGGCGCCAGAATCAGTACCGGCATCGACTGATGCTCATCTCCGAGCGCTTCCACCAGCACGGACCGCGGACGTGCAAACTCTATGTAGTGCACGTCGATCAACTTACGCAGATTCGGGAAGAAGCTCAACACTCCTTCCACCGGGGCTGAATCCGAGCAATATAGCGGTCCGATTCCGGCGTTCATGAATCCTGGGCGCAGCAGATAAAGCTGGTCGTTCACAGCCATACATATCCTCGCTTACAGCAATACCGGGTTGATCAAGAAAGTTCGATCTTCAGACGCCGCATGCCCAGCACGATGCCGGTTACGCACGATCCGAAGCCCAACAGTAACAGCAGCATTTCCAGAGCGACCCGTGCGGCAGGATGGTCGATCAGGCCGGGGAAATTGAGCGTGTGCACGCAGAAGTAGACCCATGCGTACGCGCGCCGACTGGGGTTCATGACGGCCAGGAGCAAGCCGGAGGATCGACCGACGTAAGCGCGAATGCGTCCGCCGCTGCCCGTTCGGATTGCCAGTGCATCCGCGGGAACGGATTCGGCCTCCCGATACATATCATCGGTCGAGGAAGACGCCTCAATTGGGGTTGAGGCGTCCCGGGGCCATACGGCCTTCAGAGCAGAGAGGAGCAGCGCTTGGGGTATCGGTGCCTCCGACAACTGGCGTGTGTCGAGCCATAGTATCCGCGATCCGCCTTCCCCGCCGCCGCGGATCGTCAGCAGCGGCCGGCCGCCAACGGCGTGGAACTCGATCATGGAGGCCGGGCCAATCGATCTGAGCACATCGAGCGGGGCTGCCCCGGCGATGGCGGCGAATGACATTCCGCGCATGCGAGCAGACTCAGCAGCGCTTGCGCCTGGTCGCGAGAAGAAGCGCCCGTGATCCATGGAAAGCCAACCGCTGAACATCCAGCCGAGGACCACGATGGCCGCGAAAAGGCCGATCACATGGTGCCACCGCATCCAGCCTCGATAGGGCGACAGACTCCTTCGGCCGTGTGCACGATTTTTGAGATAACGGTGCACCCCGAGCCACGTCCCCGCGATGCTCGTGAGCAGTGCCACGAGCGATATCCACCACACGAGCTGATTCCACAGCGACCAGTCCTTCCGTACTGGCGTGAAGTAGATCCAGTGCAGCACCGCGCCACACCAGTTCCAGAATCGCTCGCGCGCGGTGGTGCGCTGTACGACCTCACCCGTGCGGGCAGATACGTAAAGGTCTGTGCGCTGCGGATCGTCCAGGCGCAGGCGGAATAGCGGGCGGTCGGGATCGAACTGCTGATGAACGATCCACTGATCGTAGTTCAGCGGACCCGCTATTCCGGTGACTGCCGCGTGCCCAAATCGCGCCGCGACGATGCCGGCAGTTGTAGCCGAGAATCCGCGAATCACCTGCCCCGTATCGCCTGCGACGGCGATCTGGTGCTCGCCCGAAGCCATGATGTACTTCGGCGTCCCCGCGATACTTACGATGTACGTAGGCGTCCCCGCGACGCTGATGAGCCGCATGCCATCCACTGGCCGCATCCCGGTGACCGCCTCCGCCCGCGCGAGGGCGACCGCCGGCGCGACGCCGAGCCGCTGCAGATCGATGGCTTCGCTGTGGGCAAATCGATCCGCCGCCGGCAGCGACGGGAAGCCGACGAAGTGCAGGACGGCACCGCTGGCGAACCACGCTGCAAAAAGTAGAGCCAGAACCACTCCGGCCCAGCGATGAAACCAGGTGAGCCAGCGATTCACGCGGGGCCAGAGGGGTCTCATGCGGTCAGAATTTCATGTACACGGACAGCTCGAAATACCGCGGCTCACCCAGCATCACCTGATTCGGGTAATAGATATCCGCCCACTGTACATACGCCTTGTCGAACAGGTTATTGACGCGAGCCGTCAGCAGGACACCCGGCTCTACCTCGTAGGAAGCGTATAGATCGACCAGAGCGTAGCTGTCGAGCGTAAGGGTGTTCGCGACATTACCAGGTCGGCTCCCTATATAGCGGACGCCACCTCCCAGCTCGAGGGGCACGCCCCCAACCTGGCGGACACCGGTCCAGAGATTGCCCGTCCATCGCGGAATGTCCGCGGGCTGGACGTCGCTGTACGTCGACCCGCTGACCGGGTCCGTGAAGGACGTGTAGCGTGAATCCGTGTACGCCGCGTTGGCGCTCACAGTCCAGGTCGGGGTTACCTTATAGTCCCCGCTTACCTCCGCGCCTTTGGAGGTCTGGCTCGCCGTCGCCTGTTGCTCCTGGGTGACCTGCACGAGCATGTTCGACTTCTTGATGTCGTACACCGACGCGGTCACGTCACCACGGTGGTCCGGCGATCGCGCCTTCACGCCCGCCTCTACCTGGGTCGAGCTGCTCAAGGCATAGAGGCCCTCCGGGGCATTGACCAGGAAGATATTGTTCGTGCCTGGAGGATCCTTGCCCGTGGTCCAGGATACGTACGGGGTGAGGTAAGGGTTCACGTTATAGACCAGCCCCACACGCCAGTTCGTCGAGGTATAGCTCTCCGAGAACCCATTCGATAACTCGACCCCTTGGGTATTGAAATTCTGACGGATGAGGTCCAGCCGGTCATAGCGACCGCCCGTGACGAGCTTCAACGGAGAAGCGAGGTCGATGACATCCTCGAAGAACCCCGCGTAGTCGTTCCAATAAGTCGGGCTGCGCCGCGGAACCAGATCACCGTCCTGCAGGTACGGCCCGAAGAGGCCCGGCGAGGGATTGAATGGGTTGACGCCGGGACCCGGATCGTTGTCCGGGAAGCAGCCGTTGGCTGCCCCACCGTAGATGCCCTCACCACACGGAAAGCCGCGCACGCGATCGTAATTCAGGTGGCTGTAGTCGAACCCGACGACAGCGGTGTTCGCGAGGCCGAAGAGACTGCTCTTGTAGGTCGCACTCCCCTCGTCACCCAGGAGATTCTGCGTGTGCATCACGTAGAACCTGTCCCGATCGATCAGGTGCGTCGCCGGGTCGAATACATAGTTCTCGGCATCGAGCCACTCGCGCTTGGCGTGGAAATAGTAGGCGAAGTTTTCCAGCGTCAAGTGATCGTTCGGCGTCCACTTGACGAGCACCTGTGGCCATTCCTGCATATCGTGAATGCGGGCGTCGGCCACGTTGTAGTTGATGAACTCCATGCGCTTGTCGAGCGCGAGACCGGTCGAGGAGCTGATCACCCCGCTCAGCGGATCGGTGGCGAAAGAGGCAGGCACCAGTGGCGTGCCGAAATACGTGGAAGGGCTATCCTGGAGCAGATCCACGGTGAGCTGAAGCTCGAGGGTCGAGCTGGGCCGCCACTGCGCGGTTATGGTTCCCTCGGTCGTACTCGATGGGTCGCGCTCGATGTAACCTTCGGTGGCGGTGCGGCTGAAGTCGGCGCGGACGGCGAACGTGTCCCCGACGTGCGTCGTGCCGCCGATACCGATATCGGTCGAGCCGAATCGGCCCACGGCCGCGAGCATCTCGACCTCGGATTGGGTGAAGCTCGGCGCCTTGTCCACCACATTGACGACTCCGGCCACGGCTCCTTGACCGTAGAGAACCGATGCCGGACCCTTCAGGATTTCGACGCTGCCGACGTTGAAGGCGTTCTGGTCCCGCGTCGTCATGTTCGCGGGACCGATATACAGGCCGTTTTGCAGCACGGTGATCTGGTTGCCGGTGAAGCCGCGCATCGAGAACTGAGACTGATCGCCGGGCGAGCCGCCCGATATCACGCCCGCCTGGCTGTCGGCGGCCTGCTCCACGTTGATGAAGCCGCGCCCCAGCATCTCCCCTGAGCCGATCACGTCCAGCGTGGCCGGCAATTCCTGCGCGGACAGCCCCAGCCGGCTGCCCGTCGGAGTGAACTGATCGAGCGCGCGCACCTTCGCCGCCGTGATGGTGATCTCCTCGAGCTGCTGATCGGAGCCCTGGGTGCCGTCCGCCGAAGCGCCCGCCGGGGCGAGGGCCAGGAAGAGGGCCGCCGCCGGCATCAGGCGGCGTGCGAGAGCGTTCCGGCTCTGAAGCCTCAGTATGGGAGCGAACGCGCGCTGCGGTGCGGCAGTGCCACCAGCACCGGTTGGGAGTGGCGGGTAGGAATTCTTGGGCATCGACTGTCTCCCCGTCGTCGTCTATTTGTATAGACCATTTTGAGAATCCCCCAGCGAAACGACGTTGTCAAGCAGACGCCGAAAATCGGGTGGCGAACGCCAACCGATGCATCAACATGCAGCAGAAAATGGGCGGGCGGCACCGCGTTGGTGCGGCGGCTTCTACCGCGCACCGCTGAAGGCCTGTGGGACGACTTTTAAGGCCGTAATCGGCTGCTAAGACCGCTAGTCGACCGGTCGACCGGCCTCTCGGGATTGGCCTCTTGCCCTGCTGCTGGGTGCCGCACTGACGGAGGAGTCCATCTCACTCATCGCAGGGGCTAATCGGCTGATTGTATTCGGAAAAAACGCACGATCCTTGCAAGATAATTTTGTCTTTACAAATATGAAAACTTCTCTTGGAGATCCCCGCCGATGATGGCCAGCGCGCCGTCGCGGCAGCTGAGAGAGTCTGAGCCGCCAGGCGCTTCAATCTCACGCCAATTCGCAGGCGAGTCCTCGAGATTGTATGGCGGCAGCACGAACCGATCGGCGCCTACGATATTCTCGCCGAGCTCGCGAAGTATGGTGGCAATCCGGCCTCGCAGACGGTCTACCGGGCGCTCGAGTTTCTTCAGGATCGTACCCTGGTCGGTGAGCGGATTCGGTCTCCGTGCGAGGAGCCAGGGGGAGCGGCCATGCGCTATTTCTGAGGCCACCCGCTCGTTCGCGCATTTCTCAATGGGCAAAGAATACCAGGCTAGGAGACAGCTTCACGGCGCCTCTCCATTATGCCTGGTGCCCCTAGCCACACGGAACCTGAGGTCGGGCTCCGGCCTCAGATGCGTCGGGCGCGGTCGCAATGCCCGTAGGCGCGGAGGTCGGTTCTACCTCCGGCTGTACCACTCCCGCCCCCGGTACCTCTCCGCCGCCAGCTTACCGGTTTCAGCGTTCTGCCTCAAAAGGCACCCTAGCTCGTGCTGCGAGGTTGAATCGCCGGCACGAAGCCCACAGGCGTCTCCTCGAAATCGCGCATTCACATGTCCGGCATCCCCTTCATCCCGTGCATGCCTTGCATCTTCGACATTCCATTAGCCTGCTGGCTACCGCCACTCAGATCGAATGCAAGAGAGGCATACGGCTCATCCTTATCTGAAAGGTTCGGCTCGACCGGAGCCCCGTCGTAGGCGGCCGTGAGGAGATACGGGCCCTTTCGCTCGAGAGGAACGAGAGCAACACCGTTCGAGTCGGTTATCACTGTCGGCATTTTGTCATCGGGAATCGGTGCCAACCCATCGCCATACGTGATGGCGACACCTTTGATCGGCTTGCCCCGGAAGATCAGACGGACGGGCAGACTGCTCCCCAGAGGTAGGGCGAACGGATCCTTCAACGGCACCACTTCCAGCTCCGTATGGGTAACCAGTTGGTAGGCACCCGGACGGAGCAGCGTCTTGCTGAATTTCGGCACCCAATAGCTCGGTTTGCCGTTCGGGATGAGGAGTTTGCTGGTATTGGCCTCGTGATGTTTGGGGTTATCGTCCGGGCTGGTCGTCCAATAGCCGTTATCGTAGGTAACGAAAATCATGGAAGCCGATGAGGCATCGAACGGCGCACTGACCAGAACCGGCTGCCCATCGCGCTGGCCAGGTGCCAGGGTCCACCTGAGAGTGAGCAGATGCTTCCCGCCGAACACCGTCAGCGAGACGACCTTTTTGGGATCCGGTACATCCCGGTCGGCCACATCGCCATATTTGATGATCGCGATGGACTGTCCGCCGTGCTGTCTTTCGGTAGTGACCCAGATGTCGTGTGCCGAAGCGCGAGACACGGCGCCTAGAAGCGCGATCACTGTATAGATCGACAAGCCTGGCAGGAAACCCACAGTTGTACCGCGTCGCATGACAATCTACTCCAGTACTATCGTTCAGTCGGTCAGCATACGCGACGGGTGGATTCAATGAACATATACGAAAATGCACACCCTTGATCATCGCCGTTCATTGACGTCAAGACTCATCGAGAGTCTCTTTGACAAGAGTGTCTTGCATTGCGTGCCTGTCGGACAATATGGCGGATACCGATGCGTAGACTACTTCTCGCGAGCCTCACAGCCATCCTCAGTCTCAGAGTGGGACAGTCCCGGGCCTTGGGCAACAACGACTCGACGGGCTGGATATGGAGCGAGGGCCGCGGCGGCAAACTGGCTGCTGCCAGCATGGATCTCGATCAATGGGGTGCGAGCATCGCGGGAATCAACATCGCGGAAGTGTTTGCCGATGTCCACGGAGGAGCGGACACGGCAACGTTCAGCGATGACCTGTTTGCACTCGAGGGAAATCTCGAGCTGGGTCCCGCTGCCGGCTGGCCACATGCGCTAGTTCATGCCTCCGCGTTCCTGGTACGCGGGCGCGGCATCTCGGGCGCGGCTCTCGGCTCGAATCTGCTGACGGTGAGCAATATCGAGGCTGAGCCGGACACGAGGCTGCACGAGCTGTGGCTCGAGCAGCTCCTTCTGCATCGCACCATATCGATCCGGGTGGGACAAATGGCCGCCGATGCGGAGTTCGCCGTCGGCGGTCTTTCGGCGGCGTTCCTCAACGGGAGCCACGGCTGGCCGGCCCTGCTCGCCGCCGACCTGCCGGGGGGCGGTCCCGCATATCCGCTCGCCTCTCCGGCTGCTCGAGTGGCCTGGCTGCCATCGGCACAGTTTGCATTTGCAACAGGAGTCTACAGCAATGTTCGGGATCCACAGGGCACGACGTTTCCGCTCGGCACCGGCGCCCTGATCTTGGTAGAAGGCCGGTGTTCCCTCACCGTAAACTCGCTTCCTGCCTCATTGAGCATGGGCTACTGGCACGACCGCGGAAATCGAGACATTACCAATTCCACTGCGCAAGGAACAGCCTCGCAACGCAGACAATCCGGGTACTACTTCATGATCGACAGGACGCTGGCGCAACCGGGCCACATGGCCGTGTCCGCCTATTCGCGCGCCTTTCTTGCAGGTCGCGGAAGCGCAGTATCGCGATTTTTCGACGCTGGAATCGAGCTCGTCGGATTACTTTCGGCCCAGCATCAGGACATGCTCGGGGCCGCACTAGCGCTGGCAATTCCGGGCACGAAGGTCAGCCAGTTCGATCCCCGGCAGAGTCGGCGGCGGCAAATGGATCTGGAACTGACCTACAGCGTAAGGATGCAGGATGCCTGGACGTTGCAGCCCGACATGCAATACGTGTTGCGCCCGGGAATTCGGACCGACGCCAACGGCGGGCAGTCACCCATTCAGGACGCTCTGATCATCGGCCTACGCATCGCGTACGAGTTTTGATGGCGGTGTACTGGCCGCTCATCATCCTCGCTGAAAGCGTCCGATGAGACGATGCTGGTCACATGGATATACCAAGCGGACATACGTGATCCGTCGGTCGTCAAGCCAGGTGCGCCGCTCGATGCACAAGCAGGCCTTATTGTCCGCGATCTCGAGCCTTCGCGCCGTTACGAGATCCGCGTTCATTGCGGAAATCAGATGCTCCGCGTCCGTCCATGGCATGCGCGTGAGGAGCCATCGTCCAGGCGAAATTTCAGTGAAGCGCTCACGAGCGGCATCAGGCACGCAGTCCAGGTTGATCAGTCGCTCTTCGAGCGCGTGGGCGATTCCACCGGCACGGTGAACCCCCGTGACCGCAATAACCTGGGTATTTGCCCCCACCTTGAGCGCCGCCGCATCGCGCTTGGTCGCGCGGCGCCTCTGCAGCACGATGCGCTCGAAGCGATATTCATGCCCCGCCGCGATTATTTCCGCTTCGATGTCGTGAATCTCGAGCACCGACTCCTGCATTCTCGGCACGCTCACGACGGTACCGGCGCGCCGCCTGCGCACGACAAAGCCGCGTTCAGCGAGCGCCCCGATCGCTTTGCTGATGGTCATGCGTGCGCAGCCAAACGTACGCGCCAACTCCGGCTCGGGGGGCAGTTTGTGCCCGGGCGCCCATATCCCTGAGACTATCCGTTGCCGCAGAGCATCATGTATCTCACGATATCTGGGAGTCGCGGTCTGGTCGGTTCTCATGGTGATTCAGCAATCGCCGCCGGGAGCATGCATGAGTCGAGCGATCGCACGCCGGTAATCGCGGTCGATCTCTTCGCGGCGGTAGTGACGGCGGTTCTGTACCACTTTCCTTCCGCCCACGATCACGTCCCGGACCAGTGATCGTCCCGTCGAAAATATCCACGTATCGAGCACGGCGTCCCCGTTGCGCCCTTCGAGATCCGGGTGTCGATCGTCCAACAGCAGAATATCGGCCCGGAGCCCCGCAGCAATGGCGCCAACGCTTTGCCCGAGAGCTCGCGCACCGCCTTTGAGGGCCGCGCGAAGCAGGCGGCCACCGGTCGATGGCTGATGCGGCGCGGCCAGCACATTGCGGGCTTTGAGATGTGAGCGCTGCGCATACTCGAGCTGTCGCAGCTCCCCGGCGGCGTCGACGCAGACGTTCGAATCCGTGCCTATTGCCCACGCCCCTTCGGCCGCCAGGAAACCAGCCGCGGGGAATGTACCGTCACCGAGATTGGCCTCGGTAATCGGGCAGAGACCCACGACCGCGCCAGACCGTCCGATCGCGGTGATTTCCGCTTCCGTCACGTGCGTCGCATGCACTAAGCACCACCGCGAGTCGACGCTGACGTTCGCAAACAGCCACTCGACCGGCCGAAGTCCTGACCAGGCGAGGCAATCAGTGACCTCCTTGAGCTGCTCCGATACGTGCATGTGAACGGGACGACGCGGGTAGAGGCCGAGGAGCGCGCGAAGTTGATCTGGAGGCACGGCTCGCAGCGAATGCGGGGCAATGCCCATATTCTGACCGGGTCTGGCAGCCACTGACGTGGCGACCCGTTCGACTATCACCGCGAAGGTGTCCAGATCGGTGACGAAGCGACTTTGCCTTGGGGTCGGTGGTGCGCCCCCGAAGTCGCTCGCTCGATATAGCACCGGCAGGAGCGTCAGCCCTATTCCAGTCCTGTCGGCCGCGTAAACGTGGCGTAGCGCGAACTCCGCCGGGTCGGCAGGGAGCTGCCCACTGGGATCGCGGTGCAGATAATGGAATTCGGCGACGCTCGTGAATCCGCCCTCCAGCATGTCGGCATATGCGTAGGCGGCAATCGCCTCCACGTCCTCAGCATCGAGTCGGGCGAGAAAATGGTACATCACCTCGCGCCAGGACCAGAAACTGTCGGTGGCGCCGGGACCGCGGCGCTCCGCGAGCCCCGCCATGGCTCTCTGAAACGCGTGACTATGCACATTTGGAAGCCCCGGCACTCCGATGCCGGCGCGCTCGTCCTCCGGCCGAGGCTCTGCACCCGCCGTCACGCTATGGATCAGCTTCTCGCGAACCTCCACGCGAACGTTCCGGCTCCAGCCGCCGGGCAGCAGCGCGGTCGAGAAAAAGAAGGAGCCGCTCATCGCCTACCGCAGACCATTTGCGTTTGGGGTATTTGATTATATGGCTAGGCATATTATCATTAATTGACTAGACATAGGAATCAGCGAAATGCTGTTCGACCCCCTCTGGCGCGGTGCTCGACTCATTACTCTTGCACCCGAGCGGCCCGGCCTGGGCTTGATTGAGAACGGCGCCATTGCCGTCTCGCAGCATCGTATCGCTTATGCCGGGCCCGAATCGGATCTGCTGCAGGGCGGCGGAGGAGATCGATCTCCACGGACGCCTCGTCACGCCTGGGCTTGGCTGGGGCGCAGCCCGCTGCATGCGCGCATTTGGAGGGGAAAATGACCGGAATCCAGGCAAGAGGCAGCGTCATTCTCACGCCTGGCAGCGTGACGCTCCCGCAGTGGCGCACGGTCTATGAAGGAGCCGGCATCGCTCTCGATGAGAGCTCAGCGGCACGGATTACGGCAGGAGCCGCCGCCGTCGAGCGGATTCTCGCCCTGGGACAGCCTGTCTACGGCATCAACACAGGGTTCGGAAAGCTGGCAACAACACGCATAGACACCGCTGATACGGCAGCGCTGCAGCGCAATATCGTCCTTTCCCACTGCGCGGGAGTTGGCGAGCCAATGCCTTTTGCGGTCGTGCGCTTGATGATGGCATTGAAGTTAGCCAGCCTCGCCCAGGGAGCCTCCGGTGTCCGCCTCGAAACCGTGCAACTGCTCGGAACGTTCCTCGCCGAAGGCATCACGCCCATCGTTCCTTCCCAGGGGTCGGTAGGCGCTTCCGGTGATCTGGCGCCGCTCGCGCATCTGAGCGGCGCGCTGATCGGAATCGGCGAGGTCGACATGCGCGGCGAACGGATGCCGGCGGCTGCCGCGCTGCAAGCGGCCGGCCTCACGCCGGTCACTCTCGGGCCCAAAGAAGGTCTGGGGCTCTTGAACGGCACGCAATTCTCCACGGCCTACGCGCTGAGTGGCCTTTTCAAGACGGAAACGCTCTTCCAGACAGCGCTCATCACCGGAGCGCTCTCGACGGAAGCAGCCAAGGGCTCGGACACCCCTTTCGATCCCCGCATCCACGCGCTGCGGCGGCAGCAGGGGCAGGTCGAGGCGGCGGCAGCACTTCGAGAGCTGATGGCTGGCTCCGCGATACGCGCATCTCATCTCACCTCCGATCCGCGTGTTCAGGACCCGTATTGCCTGCGCTGTCAACCGCAGGTCATGGGCGCAGCTCTCGATCTCCTTCGTTATGCGGCCACGACGCTCGCGCGCGAGGCAAACGGAGTGTCGGACAACCCGCTCATTTTCCCCGACACCGACGAGGCGCTGTCGGGAGGGAATTTTCACGCGGAGCCGGTCGCCTTCGCGGCGGACGCCATGGCGCTGGTCATCTGCGAGATTGGCTCGCTCGCCGAAAGACGCATCGCAATGCTCGTCGACCCGGCATTGTCGGGATTACCGCCCTTTCTCACTCCAAAGGCCGGGCTGCACTCGGGCCTGATGATCCCGCAAGTCACGGCGGCAGCGCTCGTCGCCGAGAACAAGCAGTGCGCGCATCCGGCCAGCATCGACTCGATCCCCACCTCGGCCAACCAGGAGGACCACGTCTCGATGGCTGCGCATGGCGCACGCCGCCTGCTGCGCATGGTGGAGAACGCAATCGCGGTGATCGGCATCGAATTGATTACTGCGGCGCAGGCTTGCGATTTTCATACCGGGCTCAAGTCGAGCGCAGTCCTGGAAGCCGTGCGGGCACTCGTGCGCTCCGAAATCGCGCGTCTCGAGGACGACCGCTACCTGCATGCCGACATGAACCGCGCCATGTCGATGGTTCGCAGCGGGGCCGTGATAGAGGCCGCGCGCGGCATCGCACTTCCAACCGCCATGGCATTCGCATGAACTCCTGGCTCGAAGTTCATCGTGGGGATGCACCGCTCACAAACGGCCGATTCCGCGGCGGCTGGACGACCCGACACTACGGCTGTCCGGCGCGCGGCGTGCATTGCGTTCAGATGGAGCTCGCCTGTCGCAGCTATTTGGAAGAGCCCGAGGGCGAGCTGACGCCGGACAACTGGCCCCCGGAATTGGATTCCGCACGAGCAAGCGAAGCACGCAGCGTGCTCGCCCGGGCACTGCTCGCATGCATCGATTTCGCCAAGAGACTATCCCGGAGACAACGATGAATCGATTCGATGCTCAACGCGTGATCCACGCCCCCACCGGGACCAAGCGCTCGGCGAAGAGCTGGCTGACCGAGGCGCCGCTACGGATGCTGATGAACAACCTAGATCCCGCGGTTGCCGAGAATCCGGCGGAGCTCATCGTGTACGGCGGTATCGGCCGCGCCGCGCGGAATTGGGAGAGCTACGACATCATTGTCGATACTCTGAGGCGCCTCGAAGCCGATCAGACGTTGTTGATCCAATCGGGCAAGCCGGTTGGGGTCTTCACGACACATGTGGACACCCCCCGGGTCCTGATCGCCAACTCCAATCTGGTTCCCCGCTGGGCCACCTGGGAGCACTTCAATGAGCTCGACCGCAAGGGACTCATGATGTTCGGGCAGATGACGGCCGGGTCGTGGATCTACATCGGCTCACAGGGCATCGTGCAGGGCACATACGAGACCTTTGTGGAGATGGGCCGCAGGCACTACGGCGGCAGCCTCGCCGGACGCTGGCTGTTGACGGCGGGACTGGGCGGCATGGGCGGAGCGCAACCGCTGGCCGCCGTCATGGCTGGGGCGTCCTGCCTTGCGGTGGAGTGCCAACGCTCGCGAATCGACATGCGGCTGCGCTCGGGATATCTGGATCACGCCACAGAGAGCCTCCATGAGGCGCTCGAGATCGTGAGCCGGTCGTGCGCGGAGAGGAAACCCGTTTCAGTGGGACTGCTCGGCAACGCTGCCGAGATTCTGCCGGAGCTGTTCGAGCGTGGGGTGCGACCCGATCTGCTGACGGACCAGACCTCGGCCCACGACCCCGTGAACGGCTATCTACCAATCGGTTGGACGGTCGAGCAGTGGATTAGCGCGAGGAAGAGCGACCCCGCCTCAGTCGCGCCAGCGGCCAAAGCCTCGATGGCGGTGCACGTGCGCGCCATGCTCGCCTTTCAGAACGCCGGGGTACCGACCGTCGACTATGGAAACAATATCCGGCAAGTGGCGCTCGAAGAGGGCGTCAAGGACGCCTTCGCGTTCCCTGGGTTCGTCCCCGCGTATATCCGCCCCCTGTTCTGCCGAGGGAAGGGGCCGTTCCGATGGGCAGCGCTCTCAGGAGATCCGGAGGACATCTACAAGACCGATGCTCGGGTAAAGGAACTGCTTCCGCACGACACGCATCTGCATCAATGGCTCGACATGGCGCGGGCGCGCATCAAATTTCAGGGTCTTCCGGCGCGCATCTGTTGGGTAGGCTTGGGCGATCGGCATCGATTGGGGCTCGCGTTCAACGAAATGGTGGCCCGCGGCGAGCTCAAGGCGCCCGTGGTCATTGGGCGGGATCACCTCGACTCGGGCTCCGTCGCCTCACCGAACCGGGAAACGGAAGCGATGCGGGACGGATCCGACGCGGTATCCGATTGGGCGTTTCTCAATGCGCTCCTCAACACCGCCTCCGGCGCCACCTGGGTTTCGATCCATCACGGCGGCGGCGTCGGCATGGGTTTCGCCCAGCACGCCGGTTTCGTGATCGTCTGCGATGGCACCACACCTGCGGCGAAGCGAATCGCGCGCGTCCTATGGAACGACCCGGCCACCGGAGTCATGCGCCATACCGATGCCGGCTACCCCGAAGCGATCGCGTGCGCGGAAGAACACGGACTCGACCTGCCTTTCATGAAGATAGCGGGCTCGCCTCCTTGATGGGCGAGGTCGCTCGCCCTACGTTGCTATGGCGGAATCCGTATAGAAAGTAGACGGTCAGGCCGATGCCTGCCCATATGGGGAACAGCAACTGCGCCTTGGCGGGCAGGAACAGGAACAGCGCGAGACAGCCGGTGGCAGCCAAGGGTGCGATGATCCACACGGCCGGCGTGCGGAACGGCCTATGGCGCCGCGGCGCGCTGATCCGTAGCGCCATGACCGCGATCGCTACGACCAGAAAGCCGAACAGCGTGCCGGAGTTCGAGACATCGGCGAGCTGTCCTACGGGAAAGAAAGCGGCGGCCGCCGCTACCGCCACCCCGGTGATCACGGTAACGATGTGCGGAGTTCGGAACCTCGGATGCACCGTGCTTAGTACCCTCGGCAAGAGTCCATCACGCGACATTACGAAGAAGATCCGGGTCTGCCCGTACATCATCATCAGGATGACTGACGGTAAGGCAAACCCGGCCGCCAGACCCAGCAGGTTGCCGACAGCCGGATGTCCTATGGCGCGGAGCACGTGTGCCAAGGCCTCGCGCGAGCAAACGAGAGGCGTCCGACCCGCGGCTCCGAGGCTCTGACACCGCGTCGCGAGCTCGAGCGATCCCGGCTCGAGTGCCTCGCCGTGAGGGCCATATACGGGCTGCGCCCCGAAAGAGCCTATTGCACCGGCCGCGACCAACAGATACAGCGCGGTACAGATGCCAAGCGATGCCATCAGGCCGATCGGAATGTTCCGTTGCGGGTTCCGCGTCTCCTCAGCCGCAGTGGAGACGGCGTCGAATCCAATGTACGCGAAGAATATCGATGCACCGGCGCCGATTATCCCGGGGGTCCCGAACGGTGCAAACGGGTGGAAGTTCGTCATCTTCGCCGCGGGAACGGCGAACCAGACGAAGGCCGAGAGGGCGGCCAATTTCACCATCACCAGCACCGAATTTACGGTTGCACTTTCCTTTGTGCCGACAACCAGCAGCCCCGTGACGGCAAGCGAAATCAGTACGGCGGGTAGATTGATCACACCGCCGGCATATGGGCCTGCCGTGAGCGCGGCAGGCAGAACGACAGGCTTGCTCAGATGCGCCAGCAACCCGACGACGTATCCTGACCACCCGACGGCCACCGCGCTTGCAGCAACCGCATATTCGAGGATCAGTGCCCACCCCACCAACCAGGCCACCAGCTCGCCGAGCACCGCATAAGAATAGGTGTACGCGGATCCCGCAACCGGAACCATCGCCGCGAGCTCCGCATAACACAAAGCCGTGCCGACGCAGACCGATCCGGCAATGATGAACGAGACGAGCATGCCGGGCCCGGCCTTCTGCGCGGCCTCGGCAGTCAGAACGAAAATGCCCGTTCCAATCACACCACCGATACCGAGCATGGTCAGCTGCAGCGGCCCCAGAGAGCGGTGCAATGCCCTCCCCTCGGCGGTCGCGAGGATTCCGTCCAATGACTTGACGCGCCACATCATCCGCTCCTTCCCTTCCTCACTCGAGGTGCAGAATGCATTGAATTTCCACGTGCGCGCCCCGGGGCAGCTCCCGGACGCCAACCGCGGCTCGCGACGGGTATGGCTCAGAGAAGTGCCTGGCCATCACCTCGTTGACCTTGGGAAAGTGCGAGAGGTCCGTCAGGAAAATCACGACTTGAACGGCCTGATTGAGGCTCCCGCCCGCCGCCTCGGCCACTGCCCTGAGATTGTCAAACACGCGAGTGAGCTCCGTCTCGATGTCGCCTTTGACGAGCTCCATGCTCTGCGGGTCGAGCGCAATCTGCCCTGAAATGAAGAGTAGATTCGCGGCTCGCACGGCCTGAGAATAGGTGCCGATGGCCTGAGGCGCATTGGCAGCGTGGATTGCGTGACGAAGCATATGATCGTGACCTCGAGTCTCTTGCTACGAATTCTTAACGCCGGTCGGTCGCAGCGACTGCGACTCGAGATCAGCGCACCGGCGCGTGATCGCTTCCCGAGGCGGCTGCAGGGGGTGGAATTACGGGTAAGACCAGCGCGGACCGATGCGCGGCGTCGTGGTAAATCGTCTGCTCAGCGCTGCGCCAGCGCGCACTCGTCCCGAAGACATCGCTGGTATTCGGGTTCGGCGCGAACTGCGGGAAGTCGCTCGAAGATATCTCGAGCCGGATACGATGGCCGACCGCAAACAGATTGCTGGTCGGCCAAATCTGGATCGTATACTTGTAGAGCTTCCCCGGCACGATGGGGGTCGGATCAGTGAGCGACTCCCGATAGCGCACGTCCAGAACTCCATTATTCAGGTTGACAGCCGTGCCATCCGGATATACGTCGATCAGCTCCGCAGTGAAATCGGTGTCCGTCGCTGAGGAGCTCGCGTAGAGGGACACGGAGATGGGCCCCGTGACCTCCAGCGGCTCGGTCACCCTTGCTGACGTATAGATGAGGATGTCCGGCCGTATCTCCTTCTGCGACTGGTCGAACTGACCCATCGCTCCCCGTCGCCAGTCGCAGCAGGAATGTCCACCGACGCTCGGCACCGGGTTCCACGGTTCGTAGAGAAAGGTATCCGCAGCAGACTGCGATGCGCGCTTCGTCGCTGTCGCTGATCTCATCAGCACACCGTCTCCAAAGAGTGAGGCCGCATGGCCGCCGCTCGCCAGGTACCATGTCTCGTAGCGGGTTTGTGGCAGCGGCCAAGCGCTCGCTGTATGCCAACGGTTCTCGCCGAGTGTGAAATAATCCACTCGTGGCCCGGTGTCTACCCCGTTGCTCACGCCCTTCAGGAAGTGATTGAACCACTTGATGGTCAGCTCGTTGATGGTGCTGTCGGCCACCTTGCCTATGGCTTTGAGGCGGGGCGATTCCACGCTGCCCGGCCGCCCCCAGCCGATGTGATCCCACGGCCCGATGACTATGCGCTGATCCCGCCGGGCGGCGGCACTCCCGCCCGATTTGCGCATCCCAGCGAAATTCCTCAGTCCTCCGTTCAGAAACGTGTCGTACCATCCCTCGAACGCGAGCACTGGTACTTTAACCCGGCCGTAACGGGACTGGATGCTGAACTTCCTCCAATAATCGTCGTATGCGGGATGGCGAATCGCGTCGAAGAAGTAGGGGGCGATATCCCTGCCCGCCGGTCGGAAGGGTGGGAAGTCGATGTAAGGGCGGTAGTCCATCCATCGGGTAATGGACTTGAACTCCCGCGTCAGCCGATCAGCCGTCTTCCAGTCTCCGCGGCTGGTTGCCGCATCCCAGGCCAGGTCGACCACCATCCAGTTCTCAATGAAGTGCAGGCGAAACGCGCCGTCCTCATAGGTCCATCCGTCGTAGTAATCCGAAGCGGTGTTGGACGGGACAATGGCCTTCAGCGCCGGAGGCGCAGCGGTTGCCGCGAGCCACTGGGTCGCGCCGTCGTAGGATGAGCCGTACATCCCGACCTTGCCGTCGGCACCCGGCAGGTTTGCAGCCCACTGAACCGTATCGTATCCGTCCTCTCTGTCTTGCGCGTATTCATGGAACTCGCCCCTCGACGCGCCCGTTCCCCGGGTATCCTGAATGACGACGAGATAACAGTGCGCGGCGTACCAAGCCGGCGACCGGTAACGCGATGGACTCATCTGCGCACTGGACTTTCCATATTGCGTGCGCATGAGGATGACCGGCAACTTCTTCGAGCTGAGTGGACGATACACGTCCGCATACAGGACGGTGCCGTCCCGCATCTTCGCAGGGACGTTTACCTCCTTCTCGATGCGGCATGTTCCCTCGTGGGAGCCTCCGTCCGAATGCCTCGATGCGTATGCCACCTGAGTAGATGCCAGGGCGGCAACGAGTACTCCTGTGCCTATGATGCGAGCCAGGAGTCCCGGCCGGAGCGCGTCGGCGCACGATCGCGTGCTCACTGAGCCATACCTGCTCGTTGTCGATGCAGATTGTCCGTCAGATCCCGGCGGAGCCGCCGGTAGCCGAGATATATACCGGTGATACTCAGCGCAAATCCCGACGCGAGAAGGGACAGCTCGATGGATTTCCTGAGCAGGGGATGGGAAATGAGACCGGGAACCTTCAGCGTGTGCAGCCCATAGAAAAGCCACGCATACGCACGACGGCTTCCGTCCACCACGGCGACTATGTTGCCACTGATGGAGTCGACGTACACCGAGGTATTCCGCGGAGCGCCGAGGTAGAACTGAACCGTGCCAGGATATAGGTCCTCGGAACCGTAGTAGATGCTACCGGTGGATACGGGACCTCTGTATGTAATCGGTACTCCCGGCCAGGCGGATGCGACCCCCAGCGCCATTTCACTCTCCGGAAGCCGCACACTAATCCTGTGGAGCGTAGTCCAACGGATCCTGAAGCCCTCTCCCGCCCCAACAGCCAGCAGGAACGGGTGATCGTCCACGGCCTCGAAATCGATCTCCGAGGCGGGCGCCGCGGCTCGCATGTCGGAGAAAGAAACGCTGGAAGCGATCTCAGATAGCGAACTACCACGGAACGCGGCGCTCTGGGATTCCGTGGCCGCTCCTTGCGAGAACCAATATCCGTGGTCCATGGAGAGCCAGCCGCTGAAGATCCAGCTCAGCACGAAAAGAAAAGCGAACACACCGATGATGTGATGCCACTTGAGCCAACCGCGGAAGTACGAGATGCGCCTCATCTTCGCAACACTTTGCATCGAGCGATAGATGCCCAACCACACACCGGCTGAAGCCGAAACGAGCGCAAAGAGCGACACCCACCAGACCAGACCGTCCCAGAACGCGAAGCTGCGCCTGACCGGCGGAAAGTAGATCCAATGCAGAACCGCGCCGGTCCACGCCCAGAATCGCTGGCCACGAGTTGTGATCTGGACCGGCTGACCGGTGGCGGCGGAGACGTAGACCTCCGCCTGCCTCGCATCGCTCAACGTCACCTTGAAGAACGGTCGGTAGCGGTCGTACATGTCCGATACGACCCATTGGTCGTATCGCAGCGGCCCATTTACCCCGATCGCCGTGGAGCCAACGAATTCCTCCGCGACCCTTTTGGCCTGCGTTGCCGTTATGGGCCCGAAAGCACGGCCGGTCTCCCCCGAGATCGCCTTGGGCGCAAGGGGTACCACGGTCCGGCGGGCATTCATGTGCATGGGCTGAGGCAAGCCCGCCAGATAGACGGGCTCCCCGAGAACAGACACGAGCTTGAGCCGGGATGCTCCAGGAACCATGCCAACCACCTGCGAGGGGAGGACTCGCACGCGACTCAGCTCGATGCTCTCGGCCCTGCGGTGCAGTTCCCCCACCGAGAGGGACGGAAACGGTACGAAGATGAGTATCGCGCCGCTTGCGAACCACATCGCAAAGAGCAGGCAGACGAATATCCCGCTCCAGCGGTGGAACCAGATGAGCCACGGCTGTACTGCGGCCCAGGCCCCCTTTTTAGAACCTGCCGACAATCGACACCTCGAAGGTTCGCGGCGGGCCGAGCATCACTTCCGACGGGTAGAAGATGTCCGCCCAGTTGGCGTAGGCCTTGTCGAGGGCATTGTTCACTCGGCCTGTGATCAGCGTCCGCGGGCTTAGCTCGTAAGACGCATACAGGTCGACTATCTTGTAAGACTCCAATTTGACGTTGTTCGGCAGCCCCGCCTCACGGCTGCCGATGAACCGTAATCCGGCGCCGAAGTCGAGCGGAACGTTACCCACCCGAGTGATGCTGGTCCACAAGTTCGCGGTCCAGCGCGGAACGTTGGGCGGCTCATAGGCCGTCGCCACACCGGGGCTCGGCTTCAGATAGGCATCCGTGTAGGCCGTATTCGCACTTACGGTCCAATGCGCGATCGGCCTGAAGTCGGTCGCCAGCTCCACACCTCTCGAGAGCTCATACCCGATGGGGATGATCACGTTCTGGCCACCGTCCAGGAAGATGTTGCTCCGCTTGATGTCGTATACGGAAAAGGTGTAGTCCATCCTTTGCCGCGCCGTGTCGCCTTTGACCCCTACTTCGCCCTGGTAGGACTTGCTCAGCCCAAAGCTCTGACTTGCGTTTACGGTGAAGAGCGCCGAGCCCGGAGGGTCCTCCCCCGTGGTCCACGATGCATACGGCGTCAGGTACTTGGACAGGTTGTACACCAGGCCGACCCGCCACGTGGCCGGCCGATAAGTCGGACTGAAGCTCGTACTGGCCACATATGCGCCGGTACTATTGAAGTTCTGCCGCGTCACAGCAAGATTGTCATAGCGGAGACCCGTGACGAGCTTCAGGGACTTCGTGACATCAAGCGCATCCTCCATGAATCCCGCAATGTCATTCCAGTAGGTCTTCCTGGTCGAGAAGGAGCTTGGACCGTAGAGCCCCGGGTCCGGATTTAACGGATCCACGGAATCGCCGCCGATCCCCGAGCTCGGCCGAATGAACCTCAGGTGACTATAGTCGACCCCTATCACGAGCGTGTTCGTCAACCCGAAGAGCACGGACTTGAGCGTTGCGCTCCCCTGATCGCCGATCATCGTCTGGTTGTGCAGAACCGAGAATCGATCCCGATCCACCAGCCCCGTCGCGGGATCAAAACTGTACGTCTCGGAGTCCCACCATTCCCTCGACGCATGGTAGTAGTAAAAGTTGTTCTCCAACGTCAGGTCCGCATTGGGGGACCACTTTACCCGCAGTTGAGGCCATATCTGATTGGAATGTATTCTGCTGTCGGAGACGTTGTAATTCACGTACCGCATCCTTTCATCCAGCGCCAGCCCCCCGGATGCGGCCGTGTCGATCACACCGGTCAGCGGCCGACTTGCGAAGCTCGATGGGACGAACGGTGTGCCGAAATAATTCGACGGGTCGTCGTTGAGATAGTCCACCAACAGCTCTACGTCCAGAGAATCGTTGGGCCGCCATTCCATTTCAGCGGTGCCGTTGAGTGAATCGGTTCGCGCGTTGTGGACGTACCCCTCGGACCCTGTCCGACTCACGTCGGCGCGGACTGCAACCGTGTCGCTCAATTGAGTCGTGTAATCGCCGCCAACATCGGTCGAACCGTAACTGCCGAGTGATGCAAGGTAGGTTCCCTCCGTGCCATTCCAACCTGGCCTTTTGTTGACCATATTCACGACGCCGCCGATTGCGCCCTGCCCGTAGAGGACGGACGCCGGCCCCTTCAGGATCTCCACCCGCTCGAGATTGAAACTGTTCCCTGGCCGATTGACGAAATTCGACGGACCGACGTAGATGCCGTTGTGCAGAACGGTGATCTGGTTCCCGGTGAACCCGCGCATCGAGAGCTCGGCCGGGTCGCCCGGCGAGCCGCCGGAGACGACTCCCGGCATCTCATCGATCACCATTTCGACGCTTTCGAGCCCGCGGCCGATCATCTCGTCGGAATCAATGGTGTCTATCGTCGCCGGCGTTTCCCGCACTGTAAGGCCGAGCCGGCTGGCTGTGGGTGTGCGCACGTCGAGGGAGCGCACTTTCGCGGCGGTGACGGTTACTTCGGCAAGAACGCCCGCGGCCTGGTCGGGGGCCGTTGTGGCCTGATTCTCGTTTCCGAACGCGCCGCCCGTGGCCACGGTCGATGCGATCAGGACGCATGGTAACGACAGTTTGCGTGACATTTCGTTGACTCCCCGTTTGTAATGATTCGTGCTCTGTTCGGTAATAACAGGCAGTGGCATAGGGCTGCCTATACAAGTGCGGATAAAAAGTGGTCAGGCTGCCCGAGCCACTTGCCGGAGGGCGCCTACGAATCGGTCGAGCTCGGATTTCAGAATGTAGATTTGAGGAGAGACGCGCACGCACGCGAGGCTGTGTTGCCTCCGGAGTTTCACCTGGATGTTGTGCTCGGCTGAGAGACGCTTCTCGATCGTTTCGACGCTCAGGCCGGCGATTGAAAATGCCGTTACAGCATTGAGGTTCGGCGTATCCATCGGGGTGTGCATCTTGAATCCCTCGATGTCCGACGCCGCCTGTACCCAGTATCGGCTCAGCTCCTGTAGGCGCGCATGGATTTTTGCGGTCCCGATCGAATTGTGAAAGTCGATGGCGGACTGAATCGCAAATTCCGAGGGAGACGAATAGGTCCCGAGGCTCCAATGCTCGAAACGCTCGATGCCCTTCGGATCGTCGTCAAACGGTGCGATCAGGGGCCAGAGGCTGTCGAGCCGCGAGGCTTTCACGATGATCATGCCCGTACCAAACGGGGCACACAGCCACTTGTGCAGGCTGACCGCCAGGTAATCGCAATCCATCTGTCGGAAGCTTATCGGCATCTGAGCAAAGCTCTGCGCGGCGTCCACGATGGTCTGGATGCCGTGTGCGTTGGCGATCGCACAGAGCTGTTGGACCGGAAGCACCCGGCCGGTGTAATGCAGGAGGTGCGTGAGATGCATGACCTTGGTGCGCGGCGTGATCGCCTTCCTGTACGCGTCGATGATCGCCTCGTCCGCGTCCATCAGGTCAAAATGCACCCATTTGATGACGATACCGTTCCGGCGCCTGCGCTGCTCCCAGGCGTGTCGCATGCTGGGATAATCCCATTCCGCCAGGAGTACCTCGTCTCCGGGCTTGAGGTCGATGCCGAATATGAACGTGCAAAGACCCTCCGTGGAGTTCCTATTGAGCCCCAGCTCCGATGGATCGCAATCGGCCATCGTGGCCAGCCTGCGCTTCGTCTCGGCTCGAGCGTTATCCAGGCCATCCCACATGTTCACATCGGGCTCGTGGTCCGCGAAGCGATATGCCTTGAATACAGTCTCTTCCACTACGCGCGGCTGGGGGCTCAGAGCGGCGTTGTTCAGGTTCAAATGCGGCTTACATTCCGGATATGCCTGTTTGATTCGCACCCACTCCGCCTCGCCTGACTCCGGCGCTGCCAGCGCCGGCGGCGAAATGGCCCGCTCCGCCAGGATAGCGCCGCCTGCGAGCGCCAGGCTCTTGAGCATCACACGCCGGTCTTGGCTAAAATTGGACATGCAAGCACTCCGAAATGACCAACAATGCTGCCCTCGAGGTCCCTACCGTGCCGCTGACGACCCGCGCTACAACCTGTTGGACGCAACCTTCGGGTCGCGTCGACATCATTGGATGCGATCGGAAACTGCCATGATGCGATCGACCGCTCGGGGCGCTATGGAAAGCCGGCCTAAACAACTGTACACTCATAGACTTGCCTATACAGCCATATCTAATTAAAGGCACGACCATGGAAAGCACCTCCGCCTCTGCCATGCCTCTGTATCTGCGCGTCAAAGCGCACGTTCTCGAGCGAATCGCCTCCGGTGAGCTGCACGTATTTGGCCGCGTGCCCTCGGAAAACGAGCTGGTCCGCGAGCTCGGTGTATCGCGCATGACGGTCAATCGCGCTCTCAACGAACTGACGAGCGAAGGCATTCTGGTCCGCACGCCCGGGGTTGGCACGTTCGTCGCGGAGCGGCCCGTGCACACACATCCCTTGGAGATCCACAACATTGCGGACGAAATTCGCGGACGAGGGCACAAACACAAGGCCGTCGTGCTGAAGAAGGAGGCGGTGTCGGCCGATATACGGCTGGCCTCGGAATTCGAGCTGCCGGTTCGGGCGCAACTATTCCACTCCCTGGTGATGCACCATGAGAACGACGCACCCATACAATTGGAAGACAGATATGTGAATCCGGCGGTGGCGCCGCGATACCTGAGCGTAAACTTCGAAGAGCACACGCCCAACGAATACCTCATGCGGGTCGCCCCGCTGCAGAAGGCCGAGCACACTCTTCGCGCGGCGATGCCGAAGGCGAATGTCGCCAAGCTTCTGCATATGCAGACCGGTGAGCCGTGCCTGCTGCTTCTGCGTCGCACCTGGACGGGCGGAACGGTCGCCTCGTGTGCGAGGCTCTACTACCCGGCCTCGCGCTACGAATTCGTCGGACGCTTCGCACCGTAAATCACCCCGAGCACTTATCGAGCTCAATGACGTACAGTCGGCCGCCAGGTCCGTGAGTCAATAGGGTTGTCGGACCTTCCGCGTCAATGGCGACGCCATCGTTACGGGCCCTGAGCACACGAACGTCCATCGATTGCTGCGCTTCGCGCATCGCGAACGGGACCCGCTCGGACCAGGTGTATTGGTGGGTATTCGCGTTGCCGGGCGCCGTCGAATGGTGCATGGGCAGAGCATAGACTGTCCTATGCTCAGCGCGCACTGGACGATAACGATTGGGTCAATGCATTTCTGCATAACGACCCGGCGCCACGGCACCTCCCCGGACATCATCCGGATTGAGGAAGAGCCTAGAGATTGCAGTGCGTGAGCTGGTAGGCGAGCTCTTTGGCGACGGCCGTCACGTAGGGAAGTCGACGAGATTCTTCCCGGTACGCGAGCCAATATTCGTGCTCGAGCTCAGCGCATTCTTTGGACAGTTGGGCGAGGCCCGATCGGGCACCAATGCCAATGGGAAGAAATCCGAGCGCGTCTCCGCCGCAAACCACGTCCAGCACCGTCTGCGCCGAGGTACACAGCCACACCTTGGCGTCCCCGCCCACCTTGGGATAACCTGACTCGGGGACGGCGCGCAGCTCAAGATTCTGTTCCTCGACGCGGTGAACGAGGATCCAACTTCCTGTCTCGCACCGCAGGCTGGAAGATGCCTCAGGATGATTATCGACATAGCCCTGGGAACCGAACGCCGCGTAGGCGGAGCAACCCAAGCGGCGCACGACGAAGTTATCTGCCTTGAACCGCCCATGTTTGATGACTATGTCATTTACCCCTATCTGACTCTCGTCGACATGGGGCTCGGTGTACAGCACCAGCCTGCCGCAAGGCGCGACGGCCTGCAGAGCCGCCATCCTGCACACGATTAGCTTGCTCAGCCACACCCCGGTCCAGATGCGGATCACTGGGACGGCGCCGTCCTTCTCCGCCTCCAATTGGCGCATGAACGCCGTCTCGGCCGACATCACGCTCTCGGCCGCCGCCAGAAGCTTGCGGCCGCTCGGGGTCAGACTGTAGCCTGCGCGGCTCTTCTGAAAGAGAACTAGGCCGAAATTCCGCTCCAATCGGGCCAGTCTGCGCCCGAGTGTCGGCTGGCTCGCCCCGACCAAGCGCGCCGCCATGGACAGCGAGCCAGACCTCGCGACCGCCAGAAAGATGCGAACATCGTCGGAGTCCAGCTTTGAAAGCACCTGCCTGCCCCTTGCTCGCCAGTCAGTGTCTGTATTTGGCAGTATAGACAGGAATACTGCAAAAACTGCATAACGAGGCGACTCGGGAATGGGCGGAGCCTCTCGGCGGACGATAGAATTGGACCTATCGTCGCGAGCCAAGCTATTGATTTAACAGAGTTAACGGTCGATCTGACGCCGATGAGGCCATTGAGCCCGGAGCCCCGCCCCGGACCTCAAAACTCCTGCGATAGCCGCATGCCGACCGTTCGCGGTCGAGCCGGGACGATGTAGATCCGCTGACACGTACCCGGATCGCACTCCGTGTCGCGCGTGAGCTGCGCGTGCCTGTCGAACGCATTGTCCACGAACAGTTCCACATTGGATGATCCCAAAGTGAAGCCGAGGCGGAAATTGAAGAGCGCATAGCCTGGCTGGGGGCCGATCTCAGAACGCTCGAGCGCGCGGATATCGGTCCAGGAGCGGTCTTGCGCCACAACATTTCCCTGCACATAGGCGAGCGCATAACCCAAGGAATGCTCGTATCGCACCGTCGCGCTGCCCTTCTCCTTCGGAGTGATCGGCAGCTGCTCACCCGAAGGCGCCAGCACCTCGGACGTGAGCCCCTGGAAATCCTTCGTCAGGTAGGCGTCCGTGTACGCATAGGCAAGCGAGAGGGTCAATCCGGGCACGGCAATCCAATCAAAGTCAGTCTCGACCCCCTTCGCAACCGCCTGGCTGAGGTTCACGATCTGGCTCAATCCGAATTGCACAGGCAGCGGCGCCTGGAAGTTCCTCCACGGGTCGTAGTACACCGCCCCGTTCCAGCGAAGGCGGCCGGCGCGCCACGTGGTCTTCCAGCCGACCTCATAGTTGGTCAGATAATCGGGTTGGTACACGAGTTGATCACCACCACGATTGATTCCGCCCGGCCGAAAACCACGGGAGACGGTGCCATAGATCATTTTCCCGTCAGCAAGTTTGTAAGACAGATTCCCTCTGTACGTACTACCCGACGTCGAGGTACCTGCCGACAAGTTCTCGCAGGGCGCGCCATGATATCGGATAGCATAATTGCAAATACGCTCGCCAGTACCAGGATCAATCGCGTTCTCTCCGGGTCCGTTGGGCGCAAACGCGTTGCCGGCACCGAAGCCGTAGAAGCCCACGAGCTCCTCCGACGAGCGAAAAACCCGAATTCCCGCAGTAGCTGTCAGGCGATGCGTGAGATCCGCAGACAACTCTCCGAACGCCGCTCGATCACTATCCGTTCTGGTCTGATCCGTGAGCCACCATGTGCGCGGCCATCCCGTCACGGAAATGCTGGTAGCCAGATCAGCGACCGTATAGTTTTGCAGGATGTCATGGGTGTTCTGCTCGTAGAACAACCCGCCGACGAACCGTACCGGCCATCGCTTTGGCGACAGCAGTCTCAGCTCATGGCTTTGCATTCTGTACTCGCCCACGTTGTCGATGCGCTGTGACGGGTCGATGATCTGTCCGTTGTCATTGGTAAAATACTGACCGTACATCGCGTCGTACGCAGTCGAATAATCCGTGTAATCCAAATGGTTGTCGACATGCCGGTGGAGGTAGGATCCCGCGTAGACCAGGTCGAAATTGAATATGCGCCCCTCCACCGTCAGTGCCGCCTGGTACCAGTCATCGGCGTTGGACTCTGGTTCGAAATGCTCGATATCCAGGTAGCCTATGCCGGGGTCGTACCCAAAGCTGCCGCGGGTTTTCTGCCGCTGGCCCATGATACCAGGGGTGACCGTCCAATTGTCGCCGAGCAGAATCTTCAGCGCCGCTCGACCGCCGACCGTATCAACCGTGTTGTAGTGCCTTGCCGCGACAGCGGAGTTATTGATGGTGATCCCATCCGGCGAGGGCACTGGATAAGTCAGAGTTCCAGGGACATTGTCGATAAAACCCGCGTCGTGCTCGTCCCAACCGACCAAGCGCACGGCCGCCTTCTCGCCAAGGGGGAGATTCACGAAACCTTCTACCGTCCCCCCGAAATCACCGTGTTCGACGTGATTGGCCTCTATCTCATAGCCTGAGGAGGTCTCTTTGGGATCTGGCTTATTGGTGATGATTCTTATGGTACCCGCCTCGCTGGCGGCGCCAAAGAGCGTACCTTGCGGACCGGCCAACACCTCGACCCTGGCCACATCGTAGATATGGACATCCAGAGGCCCCGTAATGGTCGTGATCGGCTGCTCGTCCAGGTAGACTCCGACAGCCGGTTGGGAACCGGAATGATCGCCCTCGAGACCGGTAGCAACCCCACGCATGTAAACCTTGTCGAACCCAGGCGCGGTATTGGTGAAGGAGACACTCGGAAATTGTGCTGCGAAATCATCGAAGCTATGAATGTCGAGCCGAGAAAGCGATCTGTCGTCCAACGCGGAAATGCTGACCGGGACGTTCTGGATGGACTCAGTTCTCTTCGTCGCGGTCACCACGACTTCTTTCAGCACAGTCGGAGAGGAGCTGTCCGCGTTTCCTACCGCATCCGCGGTCCCGGCCATTGCCAAGGACGTGGAAAGTATGCCGCCGACCGCGATCGCCACCTGCGTATAAGGTCCCAACTTCCCCATAGTCGGGCCTGTTGCTGCCATGTTCGTCTTGCGCATCGTCACTCCCGCAGATTGGCGCCAGTATAGACATGTATGGCTGGATCGATGCTGTGCATGAATGCATATCGCTATGCTTTCCTGATCGCGGCGCAACGGAATTCTCTGGTTATGGGAAACGTCGGGTTATAGACTCGCGCGGATGCTTGGCAATCCTTTGCGTTCGCTGCGGTACCTATGGGTCATCCAACTTGCGCTCGGAATGCCAGCCATGCTCGTCTGTACCGCCGGCGTTGGGTACGGGCTTGGCGCGCAGGGGTGCACTGAGCACGCGACCCGGCATTTGCAACCGGATTATTGGTTCTCTGGAGCGCCTTCGGGCGATTCTTCCGGGTTGAAGTGTTGCGCGTCCGTCGGTCATCGTAAGTAGCGGTGGCCACCTCGGCGCGCGGTTTGAGGGCTCCTACGACCTCTACCTCACACAACGCCTGGTACTGCGGCCGCGATTTGAGATCAATGCATATTCCCGCCCCGATCAGGCCGCAATGATCGGGACTGGATTGACGGATGGGAATTTTGGGCTGCGCCTGCGATATGAGCTGCAGCGGCAGTTCGCCCCGTACATTGGCGTCATGTACGAAGCGAAATACGGCGCGTCCGCTAACATGGCCCGCGCCGCGGGTATTTCAATCGGCGAGGTTCGCTTCGTCGCCGGCATCCGCGCCTGGCTCTGATCGATAGAAAGAGCGGCTCTGAGAATTTTCAACGCGCAGGGAAAGGAACTCGGTGAGCTGTTAGCGGTACTGAGAGCCGCCTTTCTGCTCAGGTACTTATCGATATTCTAGTCGAACCCGGGACGTGCTGCGCGCCAGAAAGCCCCGTGCCCACCCGAACGGGTAGCTGCCCGGCGGCCGACGTCCGGCACTACTCTCTACAACGTTTGCTTGGGTCGCGACCGGTGGCACAGACTCGGCACGATTCATCACTGCGAACCTGCTGAGAGACCGGAACCCTCCAGCCACCAAGGAGCGCGACCATGTCCAAGCCTGCCGCCGCACCGCAGCCGGTGTTTTTCCCGATGACGAAGGGGCCGTTCCAGAACAACGGCGCGAGTCCCTGGTACACCACCACCTCGTTGGGCACGCCGGCGCAATCGCTCAAATTCGCGATCGACACCGGCACGAACATACTCTGGTCGACATCCTCGCTCTGCGCCCCGACGAGTTGCCAGCACTATGGCGGCGGACGCTTCATCTGGGAGAAATCCTCGAGCTTCACCTGGGTCGACAGGAACCAGATCCCCTACAGCTTCGGGCCTTGGGGAACCATGACCGTCGAGACCGGAAGCGATGTCCTCGGCGTGCCGGGGAGCGCCGCGCTGCCGATCAGCTTCTATCTCTCGGCCGAGTATTCCGGGTCGCAGTTCGCGCAGATCGATTGGGACGGGGGTATCGGGATTCCTTCCGGTAGCGCCTATGTGCAGCAGGGCAACAGCTTCATCGTTCAGGACCTGATGAATAACGGCACGATCTCTCCTGCATTACCGTACGTGTCCTTCGATTGGGATCCGGTCGCCCGTGCGGGCAGCTGTGAGATCGGCGGCTTCGATCCGGCGAAGTACATCGCGGCCGAGGGCATCTACATGCCTTGGGTGCCTTACACGCAGTTCAAGGGGGTGGAGTACATCTGGACCACGCCGCTGCAGAGCTACAAGGTGGGTTTCCAGGCGCTCGGCAGCAATTTGCTGTTCGCGCTCGATTCCGGCTCGTCGCAGTTCAAAGGCGACGACTACATCATGAATACCACGCTCTTCCTGCTGACCAAGCTCGGCAACCCGCCGCTGACGCTCGGCATCAATGGCGGGGAGATGACCGTCACCTCGGATCTTTACAATGTGCTGATCGAGGCCGGGCCGGATCAGGGCAAGGTCATTCCGCAATTCGTGCCGCTCGGGCTGACGAACCTCGTGCTGGTGGGCTCCGTGCTGATGGAGTACTGCTACACGATCTTCAACTACCGCGTCGTGGTCAACCCGTCGGGGGCGATTTCGCTGTCGCCGGTCGGGATGTACGCCTTCAACAAGCCTGGCGGACCGAAGATCATCACGACGCCGTCCGCCAATCTGCGGCTGCCGCAATCGATTGCACCGACACGGTTCACTTGAGCGCCGCCCGGCCGGCGGTGTAGACCAACCTCGACGATTCAGGAGACTGCCATGTCACTCGCAGGTGTGTGGAAGAATGCGTACGGGTCGACGATGTCGCTGAGCCTGGTGAATACCAATCTGATCACGGGCACTTACCAGTCATCCACGGGCTCGACCGGGACTTATGAGGTCACCGGGTATCAGACGAGCGCTGACCCCACCTCGGCGGCCGGCCAGGCGGCCGCGCTCGCGATCGACTGGCACTCGGTCGTCGCCGGGCCGCCGGACAACAGCTGGCACTGGGTCTCGGGTCTCAGTGGTCAGCTCAGCATCCAGGATGGCGCCGAGCAGCTCGTTCTCGCGCACTCCCTGGTGGCCTCGATCGAGTTTCCCGGGCTGGCCGCGGCCGGCACCTACATCGACAAGCTGATCTATCAGCGGGTTTCGACGACACCGACACAAGAGCCTGCTCCCGCTCCGGGGGCGGGAGCGCCCGCTGCCGCGGCCGATCCGCTGGTCGGCAGCTGGTTCGCGCTCGACGGCACGGCGCTGCTCATTTCCTCCGTGGTTCCCTACCCGGGGAATGCCTTTGGCTGGGTGTTCGGTAAGTTCATCTGGAACGGCGGCCCATCGTTGCTCTATGGCGTGACGGACATCAATGCTCAGAGCGGTGGCCTGACGAAGCAGGCGGTGTCCATTGTTGCCCTGCCCAGCGACCAGGGCGGGCCCGCGATCTCGTTGTCCGGAACGCTCGACCTCGGCAGCGGTGTCCTGACAATGCTCGAGCTGCAGTCGCAGTCGACGGCACCGGGCAACAGTTACCTCCAGACGCTGATATCGTCACTGGAGTTCTCGAAGAGCTGAGTGCCGCCGCGGCGGCAGGGCGGCCATCAGGCGCGTGCGGGGCCTTGATGCGCTGACATGCGCCGACCGCGGTCCACGCGATACGCGAGCGGCACTGCGATGAGCAGCGCGAGGAGGTAGAGCCCGAAGCCGACCTGCGCCACGGCCCGGTATTGCAGACCGCCGGCAGCCAGAGCGCCGGCGCCAGCCGGCCCGGCGGCGAGACCAACGTTCTGCATGACGATGGCGAGCGTTGCTGCGCGCCCTCGGCTGTCGAGCGCCGCGATGATGCCCATCAGGTACGGCAGTCCGAATACCCACGCAAGGTAGAAGCACATGGCCGCCGTGACAAATACGCGCGGGGTGTGGCCGGCCGCCACCAACAGCGCGCTCGCCGCGGAGAGTACCAGCGCGGCCGCGTTGGGCAGTACCCTGCCCCATCGCGTACCCAACAGAGTCACTAGCACACCGCCCAGCAGGCCCGCGAAGGCTGCGTAGCCCAGGGCCCGCGCCGTGACCGCGGCGGAGATGCCGGATGCCGCTCCAAACCGCTGCATGTAGGCCCAGATCCCGCCGTGGGCCAGGTGCGACAGGAGAATCGCCGTCAGGCACAGAACGACGCCCGCTCCGAGATGGCCCGCGGGTGCCGCAGCCGCGCGCGGCGCGGGGGTGTCGTCCGGGTACCAGGCGAGGAGCGCAAATCCCGGCAGCGTCAGGCACAAATAGGCGCCGAAGACCCCGGCGATTCCCCAGGAGGCGATCACCGCCGGCATGAGGGCATAGAGCAGCAGGCTCGCCGCGATCATGTTGGCGATGGTCCAGAGACCAAAGTTGCGCTCCGGCAGACGGGTGCCCGCCATCGAGGCGATCACGGCGGCGATGAGGCCGCCCTCGCCAGCGCCGGTCACCACGCGGCCGAATGCCATCACGGCAAAATGACCCACTCCCTCCGAGATCGCCGAGCCGGCGACGATCAGGATGAGGCCCAAGAGCGCGAGGCGCCGCCGGTCGAGCCGGTGGACGACGAAGGAGGCGAGGAAAGTCGCCACGCCGCCGGCCGCCATCTCGGCGGTGGCCAGCAGGCCCGCGGCCCGCGGGCTCAGCCCCAAGCCGGCGATGGCCTGGCTGACGACGAGCGGCAGGAAGGAGAAGGTGCCCAGGGCGCCGATGACGCCGAGACCCGCCATCGCGGTGAGCGCCCGCGGATCATCTGCGGAGCGTGCCGGCCGGCGGATGGCCTCGCGGGTCACGGGCTCATTCCGATGCGGTGAGCTTGTGAATCACGCCGGCTTTCATGATCAGCGTGAGATGCCTGCCCTGGCTCTCGAGCAGGGACACATCGGCAAGCGGGTTGCCGTCGACCACGATCAGGTCCGCGACGGCGCCGGGGCGGATGACACCGAGATCGTCGCGCCCGAGGATCTGCGCGTTGACGCGCGTGGCGGCGGCGATCACCTCGTGCAGCGGCTCGACCTCGCTGCGCAGGCGCAACTCCCGGCTCTGCTCGCCGTGCGCGATCCCGAGCAGATCGGTGCCAAAGCCGAGCCGGACGCCGGCGCGCTTGCAGATCTCGATCGCGCGCAGGCCGGCCTCACGCACCCGCGCCAGCTTCTCGAGCACGACTGAACCCAGGCCGGCGTCGGCGCCGAGCCGCTCGAGCGCATCGTAGGTGACGAGGGTTGGAACGACGAAGGCTTGCTTCGCGGCCACTTGGGCAGCGGCGTCTTCATCGATCAGATTCGCGTGCTCGATGGTGCGCACACCACACTCCACCGCGCGTCGGATGGCCTCGCCGGTGTACGCGTGAGCCATCACGTAGGTGCCCCTTGCAGAGGCCTCCTCGACCATCGTCCGCAGCTCCTCCGTGGAGTACTGACGGCTCTCGAGCGGATCGTGCGGCGAGGCCACGCCGCCCGAGACCATCACTTTGAGCTGGTCGGCGCCCTTGCGTAGCTCGTCTCGCGCCGCCAGGCGCACTTGGTCAACGCCGTCCGCGATGCGGGCAACGAAGCCGAGCGCCTCCCCGCAGCCGCAGCTCTGGCGCTCGTCCGTGCGCCGGCGGAAGTCGCCGTGCCCGCCTGTCTGACTGAGCGGGCGGCCCGAGATGAAGAGGCGGGGTCCGGCGATCAGGCCTTGCTCGACGGCGGCTCGCAGTCCCCAGTCGCTGCCGCCGGCATCGCGGATGGTGGTGAAGCCGCGCGCCAACATGCCCTCGAGCACCTTGGCCGCCTGCGCCGCCATCAGCGTGACAGGGATGTCTTCCAGGGCAGAGATCCGCATCTGGGTCAGACACGGATGCGCATGGCAGTCGATCAGGCCGGGCATCAGAGTCCGGCCGCCGAGATCGATCACGCGCGCCGAGCGGGATTGGAGCGCCGTGTCGGCGATCTCCCTGATGCGGCCGCCTTCGATCAGCACGTCGCACTCGGGGCCGGGCTCGGGCCCGGAGCCGTCGACGATGCGCGCATGACGCAGCAGGATCAGCGCTGCGGGATCGGAGCCGCGGCCGAGCCTGTCAGGCTCCATCGATTTCGACGCCATAGATTTCGCACGCGACTTGTGGGCTGATGTAGCCGTCCTTGATGTCGGCGAGCACGAGCTCGCGCGGTCGCCGCCGCGGATCGCCGTAGCCGCCGCCGTTCGCCGTGACAATCCGCACCACGTCATCACGCTTCAAAGGCAGCACGGCACAGGTCGAATACGTGGCCTCGCTGCCGTCCCGGCGCAGGAGGCGGATGTAATTGAGCGAGCCATCCTGGCCGCCGCTCAGGCCCCATGGCGCCACCTTGCTGCGCGAGTACATGGCGGTGATCCAGAAATCCTCGCCGCGGATGCGATAGTCGAGTCGGATCCCCTTGCCGCCGCGGTACTCGCCCTCACCTCCGGGCTCGTCGTTGAGCTCCAGGCGATCGATGCGCACGCCGTTGCGCGCCTCGGTCACCTCGACAGCGCAATTGAACGTATCGCCGTGGCTCGCGGTGTACTGCGCGCTGTCACCGTCCTCTCCGTCCGCAGCGCCCCAGCCGCCGAGCTGCGGCTCGATGAATACGTGGCGCTTCCCGGTGTCCGGATGGGTACCGCCGACAAATGTGCCGCAGACAGAAGCGTAGTGGCCGGCCGTGAGGCGATCGGGCAGGTGCGCAGCCAACGCCTTCCAGATGATGTCGAGCGCGCGGATGCCCACTTCATAGTAGAGGCCCATCGCCGCGGGGTACTGCGCGTTGAACAGCGACCGCTCGTCACAGATCAGCTTCAGCGGCCGGAACGACCCCGCGTTGGCCGGCGTGCCCGGGCTCGTGACCGCCTTGAAGAGTACCTTGGCATCGACCTCCGTGGAGGCGAAGGAGCAGTTGAGGGGGCCGCGGTCCTGGGGCGGATTGCCGCGCATGTCGACAATGAACTCATCATCCGTGATCGTGACTTTGGCGCGCAGCACCCGGCCGTCATCGAGCCGGTCCTCGGCCTCGAAGGTGCCTTTCGGCAGGCGCCGCAGCGCCTGGCGGGCAACCGCCTCGCCGTAATCGAGAAAGCGCTCGATGGCATGCACGACCGTGGCGATGCCGTATTTCGTGGCGAGCTCCTGGATACGCCGCTCCCCCGCCTTCATCGAGGCGACGCCGGCCCAGAGATCGCCGCGCGCCGTCTCCGGCATGCGGCTGTTGGCCATGATGATGTCCATCACCGAGGCGATGGGCACGCCGCGCTCGAACAGCTTGATCTCCGGCAGCTGCAGTCCCTCTTGGAAGATTTCCGTCGCGTCGGGATGGATGCTGCTCGGCGCCATGCCGCCGACATCCGCCCAGTGCGCCTTGTTCGCCACCCAGGCGATCAGCTCGGCGCCGGCGAACACCGGCAGGATGAGCATGACGTCGTTCATGTGGCTGACACCGGCGAAATGCGGGATGTTGGCCGCGAAGATGTCGCCCGGATGGATGTCTGCCTTGGGGGAGAACTTCTTGACGATGGCGCGCACACCGTAGTCGAGCATGCCGACGAAGGCCGGTATGCCGGCCCCGGAGCTCGCCAGGAAGCCGTCGCGGTCGGTGATCGCCACGCCGAAATCGAGCACCTCGTAGATGATCGAGCTCACGGCCGTTTTGCGCATGGTGGCGAACATCTCGTCCGAGATCGCATCGAGGGAGCTCTGGATGAGCTCGATCGTCACGGGGTCGTAAAGGGGCTGATCGCTCATGCCGCGTGCTCCCTCGTGTCGGAGGAGGCCTCGTCTCGAGGGCGAGTCTCGATGTGCAGGTTGCCGTAGTCATCGACGTGCGCCCGCAAGCCCGGGGGGATCACCGCGGAGCTGGCGATCTCCTCGATGATCGCGGGCCCCATCACCTGCGCTCCCGCGCCGAGCTTCGCCCGGTCGTACACCGCCGCCTCCACCAGGCCCTCCTCGTCGTAGTCGACCTGTCGCCTGCCCTTGAGCGCCCTCTCCTCCTCGCCGCGGCCGGACGCGAGGACCGGCGGCCGGCGCTGGTGGACCGGCGCGAAGGCGGCCAGATGGTAGCTCACCAGCTCGATGGGACTCTCGAGCCGATAGGTGTATTGGCGCTCGTAGTGCGCATGAAATGCGTCGGCGATCGCCGCATAGGTGGTCTCATCCAGCGACCCGGATGGCAGCGCAACGCGCACCGTGTGCTCCTGCCCCTCGTAGCGCATGTCGGCCATACGCTCGAAACGCAGCTGCGCGGCCTGGTAGCCGGAGGTCGCGAACGCCTCCGCGGCGAGGCGCTCGAGATCGAGGATGTTGCGATTCACGGTGGCCATCTGCGCCGCCGTCAGGGACGTCGGCTGCGTGAGCACCCAGTCCCTGCGCAGGTCGGACATGAGCATGCCCCATGCCGAGAAGACCGCGGAGTGCGGCGGTATCACGACCTTGGGAATGTTGAGCTCGCGGGCCAGGGTCACCGCGTGCAGCGCGCCGCCGCCCCCGAAGGCGAACAGCACGAAGTCGCGCGGATCGTAGCCGCGGTTGATCGACACCAAGCGCAGGGCGTTCACCATGTTGTTGTTGGCGATGCGGATGACGCCGCGTGCCGCCTCCTGCGCCGAGAGCCCGAGCTGCTCGCCGAGCCGCGAGAACACCGTCCGCACCCCCGCCATGTCCGCGTCGAGCTCGCCGCCGCAGAAGCTGGCCTGATTGATGCGCCCCGTGAGCAGATTGGCGTCAGTCGTGGTGGGCTCGGTGCCGCCCTTCCCATAGGCGACGGGCCCCGGCACGGCGCCGGCACTCCTCGGGCCCACGTGCAGCTTCGCCTGCGCGTCGAGCCAGGCGATGCTGCCGCCGCCGTTACCGATCTCGACGATGTCGACGACCGACACCAGCAGCGGGTAGCCGCTCGACAGCCGGCTGCGGTCGATGTGGTAGGTGTTGACCACCTGCACCCGGCCGTCATCGACCAGCGAGCATTTGGCGGTCGTGCCGCCGATGTCGAGCGCGATGACATTGCGCTCGCCGATCAGTCGCCCGAGGGCGGCCGCCGCCAGCACGCCGCTCGCGGGGCCGGACTCGATGATGGTGATGGGCGTCGCGCGGGCGGCTTCGAGGGTGTCGATGCCGCCGTTCGACTTCATGATGTAGAGGCTGCCGCGCAGGCCGCGCTGGCGCAGCTTGGATTGCAGGCCGTCCAGATAGCGCTGCGCGATGGGACGCACGTAGGCGCTTAGCACGGTGGTGTTCGTGCGCTCGTACTCGCGCCACATCCGGGTGACCTGGTGGGAGGCCACCACGATGACCTCCGGCGAGGCGCGCTCCAGGGCCGCCACCAGCGCCTGCTCGTGTGCGGGGTTCGAGTAGGAGTTGAGGAGGCACACCGCGACCGCCTCGACACCCTCCTCCTTGAGTCGGCTCACGAGAGCGGGCAGCTCGCCCAGCGCGAGCGGCACGAGCACGTTGCCCAGGTGATCGATGCGCTCGCTGATCTCCAGGCGCAGATGCCGCGGCACGAAAGGCGGCGGCTTGTGGTAGCGGATGTTGAAGAAATCCGGCCGGTCGCCGCGGGCGATCTCGAGAATGTCGCGGAAGCCCCGCGTGGTGATCAGTGCCGTCTTGACGCCGCGCCGCTCGGTGATCGCGTTGATGACCACTGTCGTGCCGTTGGCAAAGAACTCATCGACGTCGCGGACGTCGATTGCCGCTTTGGTGAGCGCGCTCAGCACCCCGTCCTCGAAATGAGGCGCTGTGGTATGAGCCTTCTCCGTCCTGATCGCCCGTAGCTCACCCGTATCCGCATCGATTTCATAGCAGACCACGTCCGTGAAGGTGCCGCCGATATCGCTCGCCACCCGCAGCGTGCTTCTGCTCATCTTGCTGCCACTCATCGTCATCCCATCCGTCTTCGCCGGATCAGGCCGGCGTCGTTTCGGGGAGCGCCGCGGCGAGTGCGTCCCCGGCCAGCACGAAGTACACGAGGCACCGCTCGAGGGCCTCGGTCGCGTGGGCCTCGCCGGCCGGGATGTGGACCACGTCGCCGGCGCGAACCTCGGTCCGACCGCCCTGCCACTCGATCACGGCACGCCCCTCGAGGATCAGTGAGATTTCCTCCCCGTCATGGCGCGAGACGCCCTGCGGCGGCTGGCGGGTACCGCATGGGATGACCACGGTCCCGAACTCGAGGGCAGCCGCGGCCGGCAGGGCCAGCTTGAGCAGAGAGCGCAGCGCGAGGTCCGTACCGCCAAAATCGGTTTTGATGACTCGCATAGGTCTCACCATGCTGCAGAGATCGCCGGACTGCGCTGCGCGCGGCGCGGCAGAATCCGCGCGGGTCTCATTGGCCGAACCTCATGCTCAGCGTCACCATCGCCGTACGCGGCAGCGCCGGCTCGGTGAATCCTCCCTCGACGAACTCCTCGTTGTACTGTTTGTTGGTCGCATTCAGGAGGCTTGCCGTGAGCGAGAGCCGCTGTCCCCGCAAGCCGAATCGCACGTTGAGCGTGCTGTAGCCTCCCTGGAAGCTGGAATTGTCGGCGTCCCAGGCCTCCGTGGTGCGGCCGGCGAGATCCCAGCGGGTGAAGAAGCTCACGGGGCCCACGAGGTCGTCATTCACATCGAAGGCATGGCGCTCGTAATCGAAGCCGGCATGCCACAGCCACCTTGGCGCCTGCGGCAACATGTTGTCGACGGCCGCGGGATTCAGGGAGTACGCGGTGATGAAATTGTGGTTATAGCTTGCGTTCGCGTATGCGGTGAGCCGGCCGAGCGCGGGGCTGGAGAAGACCACGCCCCGGGCCTCGAGATCGCCGCCGTACATCCGCGCCTCATCTATGTTGATGAGAATCTGGGCGCCGACCTGCCCGACGAAGACGAAGAACGGCTGATTGGAGTCGCGGATGGCATAGGCGTCACCATTGATCTCCAGGCGATCGCCGAGCCAGCGCGACTTGAAGCCGAGCTCGGTGGTGCGGGTGATCTCCGCCTTGATGCGATCGCCGACGCCAGTCAGGCCGAGCGCCACGGCTGTCGCCCCCGTGCCGTTCTGGTTGAAGCCCCCGGCCCGCATGCCCTCGCCCCAGGTCGCGTAGAGGCTCAAATCCTCGGTAGGCAACCATTGCAGCGTGACCCGGGGGCTGTTACGCACGAAGCGCGCGCTATTCACCGCGCCGGGAACGCCACCGCCGAGCTGCAGGGGTGAGACGAACTGGTTCTTCTCCACTTCGTCCCAGCGGTCCGCGAGGTCGATCCCGACGTGATAAGGCAGCTCATACCCGACGCTGCCGAGAACGGACCGGGTGGAATTGTGATTGTCGTCGGCGAAGAACGTGGTGGTCGGATTGATGGCACTGCTGGTCTGCGGGACGTAGTAGACCGGAATGATGCCGAGACCCAAGTCCTGGCTGGTGGTCGAGGAGAGGAAGCGGTTGACGCCGGAGTAATAGAGACCGGCGAGCCAGTGCAGCCCAGGCTCGGTGGCCGATCTCTTGGATGTCATGCGCACCTCCTCGGTCCAGCCGTGGATGTTGAAGTACTGGGTCTGGGCGCCGTCGACGTTGCCGATCGCGGTACTGGCCGAGATGCTGCCAAGATAGGGAAATGCCTTGGCCTCGGTGAGCTCGGTGAGATAGGTGTACGAGGTGGTCGAGGTGAGGCGGGCAAACGACAGCCCGCTGTAGGTGGCCTGGAAAGACTGCTGATCGAGCTGGTAGTCGTCGAGGCCGGGATAGTTGTTGTAGAAGGTGTCGCTCACGGTGTTGGCGTTCACCAGCGAGAAGTCGAACGGAAAGGGACCCGGGGCGAGCTGTCCGGTGGGGGTGACCAGGGCGGGCTCGTAGTGATAGAAGTTCGCGGTCGCGAGGGTGCGCTGGAAGGAGCTGTTCAGATCGAACTGGAGGTTGTCGGTCGCCAGCAGACGCAGCTTGAGCCGCGCGCCCCAGCGCTCCTCGGGGTTCTCGCCATAGCCCGGTAGCGTCACGTTCGTGAAGAAGCCGCTGTTGTTCGAGTACATGCCCGCCAGGCGGAACTGCAGCACGTCCTTGACGATCGGGCCGCCGACACCGAAGGAGCCGCCGTATTGGCCGTAGTCTCCTTCGTTGACGTCCGCGTAGCCGGTGTAGTGGTTGGTCGGGTCGGCCGTATTGATGATGATGGCGCCGGCGACGGCGTCCGGGCCGTACAAGGCGCCCTCGGGCCCCTTGATCACCTGCATGCTGGCAAGGTCGTACATTGCCTGGTTGAACTGCTCCGGGTCGATCTCATTGACGCCGTCGAGCCGGGTGACCACGGGTGAGGTGGTATTGCGATTCTGCGAGATGCCGCGGATCGAGATGAGGCTCAAGCCCGCCTGCTGCGACTGGGTGAACGCCATGCCGGGCACCAGATCCATCAGCCCCTCGACGTTCGGACTGCGCAGATCGGCGAGCTCCTGGGCGGTGAATGCGGTATCGACGGCCGGGAGCTGGAAGTTCTGCACCGCGAAGCCGTGGGCGGTCACGATGACCTCGGCGAGCGCGGGCGCAGGTTGCGCGCCTGCGCTCGAGACGTCCGGGGCGGGGTCGGGTGGTGATGCCGTGCTGGTGTCCCGTGAGCCGGAAGTGGCCTGCGCGAGCCGCAGGGCTCGCTTCGCGCACTGGGTGGCGGGCTGCTGCGCGTGACTACTGGCCGCTCGGTTTGCCGTGCAGGCCGCGCTCGCGTGGAGAGTCTGCGCGCTCGCAACTGGCGCTGCGGCCATTAGCAGGGACAGCAGCAGCGCCCGGCGATAGGGGACGAGCGCCGCGGCGAGGCCGCCATGAAGTCCGACCGAGACAGCCTGTGCGACGGATCGGGCGGCTACGGGTGGAACCTGCATCTCGGTGTACCTCTTTGTTCTCGTTGCTGGGATTGCGCGGCAATCGGCACGCCTTCGGACGTTAGAGGCGCGCCATACGGGGGTCAACGCGGCCGGCGGGTGAGCCTGGGACTCGGGCGCTGTGGCACTACCCGAACGAGTAGTAGTGCGCAATCACGGTGCGTCGCTCAGGCGGCGCTCGGATGCCCGCTCAGCTCGATCCCATATAGGTGCAGCGCCTGCTGCGGCGTCAGGTAGCCATCGCGCAGGTCCGCAGCGACGCCCGCGGGGTCGCGCTGGCGCGGGTCGCCATAGCCGCCGCCGTTCGCGGTGGTGATTCGGATCACGTCACCGCTGTTGACGATCAAGCCGCTCACGATGGCATACGTCTCGCGGCGTCCGTCACGACGCAAGACCTCGACTTGGTTAGCCGAGCCCTCCTCGCCGCCATTCAGGGCCCAGGGTCTATGCTTGTTGCGTGAGTACGATGCGGTGAGAAAGCATCCATCGCTGCGCACCTGGTATTCGAGCACGATGCCGCGCCCACCGCGGTGTCGTCCAGCGCCTGACGGAGCGCTGCTCAACTCGAGGCGATCGACATAGAGGCCGTAGCGCGCTTCGGCGATCTCCGCGGGGCAGTTGAAGGTCTCGCCGTGCAGAGCGGAGAACATCGCATGATTGCCGTCCGCGTGCTGCGAGCCTCCCCAGCCACCGACTTCGGGCTCGATGATGGTGAAGCGCTGACGAGTATCCGGATGAGTGCCGCCGATCAGCGTGCCGCAGATGCTGGCAAAATGGCCGCTCGGCAGGCGCTCGCCGAGATGCGGGGCAAGACACCGCCACAGCAGGTCGTACAGGCGGATCATCACCTCGTAGTAGACGCCCATTGCGGCGGGCTCATGCGGATCGAAGACAGTGCCTGGCGTGGTCAGCATGCGGATCGGACGGAAGGTGCCGCCGTTGGCGACACCGTGCGGATCGGCGATGTTCTTGAAGATCATCTGCAGCGCGCCGAGGCAGACATCGCGACTGCCGTTGTTGGGTCCCGGATCCTGCGGCGGGTTATCGCGCAGGTCGACGCTGAACTCACGGTCGGTGATCTCGACCGTCGCCCGATAGATTGCCCCGGAGTCCTGCTCCTCGGCGATGCTGAAGCGACCCTTGGGTAGCGCGGCGAGACCTTTGAGCGCGACTTGCTCGCCGTAATCCATGAAGCGGCTCATCGCCACGGCGAACGTCTCGCTGCCGTACTTCCTCGCCACCTCCTCGATTCGCTTCGCGCCGACGCGCACGGCGGCGACGCCCGCCCAGAGATCCCCGAGCAGGAATTGCGGTAGCCGTGAGCTTGCGGTCATGATGTCGATGACGGATCGGATCGGCTCGCCGCGCGCGATGAGCTTCACCGCCGGCAGCCGCAGCCCTTCCTGGAAGATCTCGGTGGCGGCCATGGAGATCGAGCCGGGGGCCATGCCGCCGATGTCGTTCCAGTGGGCGATGTTCGCGGTCCAGGCGAGTAGCCGGCCGGCGACGAATACCGGCATCAGTAACACGTGATCGTTGAGGTGCGTGACGCCGCCGTAGTACGGATCGTTGGTGATGAACACGTCGCCGGGCTCGATGTCGCCGGGCCGCGCATGCAGCTCGAGCAGGCGCTTCACCGATTTGTCGAGGATGCCGACGAAGCCGGGGACGCCAGCACCGCTCGAGGCGAGATTGCCGCTGGCGTCGGTCACTCCGGTGCCCGCATCCAGCACCTCGTAGATGATCGCGCTCATCGCCGTCTTGCGCAGCGCTGCGAACATTTCGTCGGCGGCCGCCTGCAAGGCGCTTTGGATGATCTGCAAAGTGACGGGATCGTGCTCGGCGGTCATGGGGAGGGTCTCGCCTCGGTTGCTGCCGGTAGATGGATGTGGAAGTTGCCGTAATCGTCGACGCTGACGCGGCTTGCCGGATGCACGAGCACCGTCATCCCGGAAGTCTCGATCACGGCCGGTCCCCGGAAGACCATGCCAGGCTCCAGGAGGCCGCCGTCGTAGATGTCCGCGCGATGAATGCCCTCGAGCGCGTAATCGACGTCGCGGCGCCCCTTGAGCGCCGCTTCCAAGGGATGGCCCGTTGCCGGCAGCTTCTGCAGCTGTAGCTTGCCAACGTCCGCCCGCGCTACCAAATGCAGACCCACCAGCTCTATTGGCGCGTCCAGCCGGTAGGTGTACTCCCGCTGGTACGCCGTATGGAAAGCCGAGCTGATCGCATCGACGGCGGCGGCGTCGATGGGGCGCGCCGGCATCTCGACCTCGACGTGGTGCTCCTGATTCTCGTAGCGCAATTTGGCGAATGCCTGCAGCGAGACGCCCTGCGGATCGATCCCCTCCTCGCGAAACTGGCCGCGCGCGGACTCGGCGATCTCGGCGAGGAGCGCGGCGATCGCGGGCACCTCGTCGGGATGGAAGCGCAGCAGGCGGGTCGCGAAGTAATCGCGCCGCAATTCGCTCATCAGCATGCCCCAAGCGCTGAATACGTCCGCCTGCCGGGGTACCACGACGTGCGTGATACCGAGCTCCGCCGCCAGTGCGGCGGCATGCATGGGACCGCCGCCGCCGAAGGCCACCAACGTGAACTCCCGCGGGTCGTGGCCGCGGTTGATGGATACGAGCTTGAGCGCGTTCACCATGTTGCTGTTGGCGATCCGGATGATCCCGCAGGCGAGGTCGCGGCGCGACAGGCCCGAGCGATTGGCGAGCCGGTCGAGCGCGTCTCCCGCGGCGCCCATGTCGGCCTGGATTGCGCCCCCGCAGAAGAAGTCCGGGTTGATGCGTCCGAGAGCGAGGTTGGCGTCGGTCGTCGTCGCCTCCTGGCCACCGCGCCCGTACGCTGCCGGTCCGGGCGCGGCCCCGGCCGAGTGTGGGCCGACACGGAGCTTGCCGAACTCGTCGCGCCAGGCGATGCTGCCGCCGCCATTGCCGATCTCGACGAGATCGACCACCGGCACCATGATCGGGTAGCCGGCGCCGATCGGACTGCGCTCGATCCAGTAGTCGGTCAGGATGCGGACCCGGCCTTGCTCGATCAGGCTGCACTTGGCGGTCGTGCCGCCGATGTCGAGCGCGAGGATGTTGGGGATGCCGAGCAGCCGTCCGAGCTCGGCGGCGCCCCAGAATCCGCTCGCGGGGCCGGACTCGACCATGGTGATCGGCACGGCGCTCGAGTGCGCCAGCGAGTCGACGCCGCAATTGGACTGCATGACGTAGAGTTGTCCCGCGAAGCCGCGCGATTGCAGGCCGCGCTGCAGTCGGTCGAGGTAACGCGCCGCGAGCGGTTGCACGTAGGCGGAGAGCACGGTCGTGTTGGCGCGCTCGTACTCGCGCCATTCGCGCGTGATCTGGTGCGAGGCGACGACGGGGATTTCCGGCCAGGCCTGGCGCACCGCGCGCAGCACGCGCTCCTCGTGATCGGGATTGGCGTAAGCATGCAGCAGGCAGATGGCGATCGCCGCGACGGATTCGCGCCGGAAGTCTGCGAGAATGAGCGGCAGGGGTGTGAGATCGAGCAGCTCGCGCTCCGCGCCGAGATAGGTCATGCGCCCGGGAAGCTCTCGCCGCAGATAGCGCGGCACGAAGGGCGGTGGCTTGCGATAGCCGAGATTGAAGAAATCCGGGCGGTTGCCGCGCGCAATCTCCAGCGAGTCGCGAAACCCTGCGGTGGTGATCAATGCAACCTTGGCGCCCTTGCGCTCGGTGAGCGCGTTGATCACGACGGTCGTGCCGTGAGCCACGAAATCGACGGTGTCGACTGGTATGCCCGCTTTCGCCATGACATCGAGCACGCCACGCTCGAACTCCGGCGGGGTCGTGTCGGTCTTGGCGGTGACGAGGGTCTGGGCGCCGGTCTCACGGTCGAGCCGGAAATACACGAGGTCGGTGAATGTACCCCCCACGTCGGTGGCGACCCGGGTGATCGATCTCGAGGTCATGCGGCTCTCGCTGTGTTGGGTTGCGCGCGACCTTAGGCCGGCGCGCCGTCCAGGGTCAACGAGAGCGGGGGGTGGACTCGGAAGGGGGCGCGGGTGTCGCCTACCCGGCCGGGTAGGTGTCGTCCGGGGTCACCAGGCGCTTTTGGAGTGCCGCATTGACGGCGCCGGCGCGCGAGTCCGCGCCGAGTTTCTTGAAGATGCGCTTGAGATGGAACTTGACGGTATTCTCGGAGAGATCCAGGGCTTCGCCGATCGACTTGTTCGAGCGGCCGTTGCAGAGCTCGCGCAGCACGGCCAGCTCGCGCGCGCTGAAGCCGTATTTCTCCGCCGGGCGCTCGCGCTGCATCAGGCCGAGCGCCCGGGTGATGAGATCACGTTGCGCGCCGGACAGTATCAACTCCCGGTTGCGCCGCTGCGCCAGCAACATCAGGTGCTCGAGATCGCGTCCCTGTTCGAGGAGGATGCCTATCGCGCCCTCGGCGGCGACGTACTCGAGCAATTGCTGCAGCCGCGACAGCGCCTCCTCCTGGGCGCCACGCTGCTTGAGAAGCACGATGGTGAGCGCATCGAGTCGATAGCTGGGCAACAGCAAGCCGCTGGCGCGGAATTCCGCGGCGGCGCTCTCCAGCAGTTGCAATGCCTGCGCGGTGGTCCCGGCGGCCGCCTGCAGGCGGCCCACCGCCATGGTCGACGCCAGACGCACCCGCCACTGACAATCCGGGCGGCCCCGCTCGGCGGATGCGATGAAGACGCCATTCGCCGTCGCCTCCGATCTCGCTTCCGCGCTGCGGCCGGTGAGGGCCAGAAACTCGACGCGCCAGGCCGCCACCATCCGGGTAAGACGTGTGAGCTGTCGCTCCGCCGCGAGCGCGGCCGCACGGGAGAGGACATCGAGCGCCTCTGGCAGGCCGCTGCGCGCGAGCGCCTCACGCGCCTGTACTTCATAAGCCGTGGCGAACAGGTCGACCCAACCATCGGTCGTTTTCGCGAGCGACTCGATCAGCGGATGGGATGCCGCCTGGTCGCCTTTGAGGTAGAGGCAATAGCCGACAAAGGCGCTGCAAAGGGCCTTCAGGCCGGAGTCCGCGCCGAAGTTCTCCTCCGCCATCACCAGCGCCTCGCGGAAGAGCGTCTCCGCTTCGCGCAGTTGCCCGCGCAGGAGCTGACTGTGGGCGAAATGCAGGAAGGCGTAATTTACGCCGAGTATGCTGCCGGCATTGCGCATCTCGCGTATGCCGCGACGGCTCGCCGCTTCCGCTTGCACGGTGTTTCCCCAGCACAGCGCCGAGACGGCGAGCCCGCAGCTCAATGTCCCCCTGCCCAGGTGATCCGCTGGATCGAGCGACTCGTAGCGCCGCTCGATCTCCGCGAGCCAACCCTTGTCCGTCACATCATCGATGTACACATCCCACAGCGATTTCAGGATGGTGAAATCGCGGCGATTGCGGGCGGTCACCCCGTCGGCAGTCTCGGCGGCGAGCGCCAGAAGCTCGCGAGCCGCCTCGAATCGGCCGAGCTTGATGTCGAGATAGGCCTGGGTAACCTGTAGCGTGGGATGCGAGCGGATGGTCCCGACATCGAAGAGCTTCAGCACGCTGCGCACGTAGCCGATCCCTTTGCGCAGGATCAACTCCCAGCCGCCGGCCTCCTGCGTGAGGGTCACGGCCAGCATCGTATCGTCCGCGCCCTTGGCATGCTGCACCGCTTCCGGCAGATCGCCCAAGGCAGCGAGCGCGCGCGCGGCGCGCCGATGCAGAGTCGTGAAGCGCTGCGCCGGATCTCGCTTCAGTCGCTGGCTCAAGAAATCGGCGAACAATGGGTGATATCGATACCACTCGCGCGCATCGTCGAGCGGTACGAGCAGCGCGTCAAAGCTCTGTAAGCGCTCCAGCAACACCTCGCTGTCGAGGTGGTCGCGCACCTGGTTGGCAAGGGCGGCATCGAAGCGCTCGAGAATGGCGGTCTCGAGCAGGAAATCGCGCAGGTCCTCGGGCAGGTCGCCGACGATCTGCTCGGCGAGGTAGTCGGTCATCTCGATCGTGCGGCCCGAGAACTCCTTCAGGGCATCGGGGCGGTGACGCCCGCGCTCGATCCAGAGTCTCGCGAGTTGCAGCGCCACCGCCCATCCTTCGGTGCGGGCATGCAGCAGGGCCAAGTCGGCCGGCGACACCTCAGGACCGATGATCTGCGCCGCCTGCTCGAGCGATAAAGCGAGGTCGCTTGCCTGGAGCACGGTCGCCATGCCGCGGGCGAGCAGTGCGGAAACATGCAGGTGCGGGCGCGACCGGCCGCTGACTACGAGATGCAGGCGACCGCGGCCATGCTCGATCAGCATCTCGATCACCTCGTCCACGGCGCGGGCCCGCGCACGATGGAAATCATCGAGGATCAGGACTGTGCGGTTGCCCGAGCGATAGATTGCATCGAGCAGCGCCAGGATGATCGGGCGCACGTAGGTGTCGATGGATTGCTGGCGCGCCGCGACTTCGAGAGCCCCGACGTCGACGCCGGCGCTGGCGACGGACATGATGAGCCCGGCCATGAATCGGCTGACCTCCGTGTCGATCTCGTCCAGCGTCAGCCAGCAGGCGTGCAGGTCCGGTCTGACTTTCAGACTCCGCCACCACTGGGTGAGGAGCGTGGTCTTGCCGAAACCGGGCGGTGACACGATGACCGAGAGGGGACGCGTCAGCCCATCGTCCAGGCGCTTGAGCAGAGTCTCCCGCGCGGCGACGGTCACGCGCTGCTCTGGTGGCGCCAGCTTGCCGACCAGCAGCCAGCCAGTGTCGCTCTCCGGCTCTGGCGTTTCGTCGGGCTCGGGGGCGGTTGCGCTCTCGGGGTTGGGGAATGGCGAGCTCACGGGTGCAACGATACACCTTGGGCAGCTCCGTCTAGAGACGGGAGGAGAGGCGGTTGCGGGTGTGCTGGTGCACTGGCGGGGAAGCCTGTGAGGGGCAAGGCAGGCCGCGAGTGGGGAAGACAGATGGATAAAGCTTTGGCAATTCAAGCAATTGCGCGTGCGGATTGGAGCAAGGCTCCGCCCAAGGGCTGGGTTGCGGCTGCGTATTGGAGCGGGAAACGGGGTGGCCAGCAGCAGATGCAGGGGGTAGCGCCGGGCTCTGCATTAACGGCAGATCCTATCATCGGGGGTCTCTAATGGAGACCCCGAATGCCCCGAGCCGCTTCCCGCGACCCCATTTATCATCGGCGTCGTTACACCCCAGAAGTCATCGAGCTGTGCGTCCGCTGGTACCTGACGTACCGGCTGAGCTATCGGGATCTGTCCGCCATGATGGCCGAGCGCGATGTCGCCGTGAGCCACACGACCATCATGCGCTCGGTGCAGCACTATGTGCCGGAGTTTGAGCGCCGGTGGGCACACTTTTCCAAGCCGACCAATTCGTCCTGGCGGGTGGACGAAACCGCAGTACGGGTTCGAGGACAGTGGCCGTACCTGTATCGGGCGGTCGACCGGGACGGGAAGTCCATCCACTCGCTGCTTTGCGAGGACCGAACTATAGGCTCAGCCCAGGAGTTCTTTCGGCAAGCGGTCAAGGCATTAGGGTCACGATGGCGGGAGAAGGTCAACCTCGACGGAAACGCTGCGTCCCATTGCGGGCTCCGGTTGCTGGGGGAGGAGGTTCGCGGTGGCAGTCTGTGAAGGTCCGAGCGCGCCGATACCTCAACAACATCGTTGAGCAGGATCACCGCGCGATCAAGGGACGCTGCGCGCCGATGCTGGGACTCAAGTCGTTCCGCACCGCGGCCGTCACGTTTTCGGGGATTGAGCTGGCCCATCGAATCCGTAAGCACCAGTTTTCAGTACCGTATGAGAGCCAGGGGCGCGCGCTCTCCCTCAAGCAACTGTGGGATCAAGCGCTCTCGGGTAAGAATATCCCGGAGACTTTGGAAGTTACCGATCGTCCGTTAACGCACTACAAGGATGCCTCCTGCCGCGTCAATCGAAGTGGCTCTTATCTCTTGCTCGTCTTTGTCTCCTCAGCGTTGCTACCGATATCTCAAGCGTCAGACTGCGGCACTACAACCGGCCTCTGTGTGAGCACAATCACGTGCTCGGGCCACCATGAAAGCCGCGCGTTCGGGCCTCATACCAGATTCGGCCTTTGACGGCCCCAGCATTAATCAGGCGCACCGAACGCCGGTCTGACCAGTAAACTCATTGAATCTGTCTCGCAGGTCCTGACAAGTATCAACGCCTCTCGATCGCAGTCACCTCACGCGGGCTGTGGCGTGAAGCGCTCCCTCTTGGCCATCACTGCCCACAGTATCCGGGCGTTCTTCGCTGCGACCGCGGGCCTTGATCCGGCCGGTCAGAGGAAGGCCCTGCGTCAAGTCTCCGCCGAACGGGTCTGACCGGATCCGGCGAGCCACCCGTTACGGGGAACCAGCACCGGGTCGCCACCTTCTGGTCAGCTACCGGTCCGGGAGATCCTCGGGTGATCAGCCAACCTTCTCCTACGACTGAGAAGCAAGGCGATTCGCTAGCTCTTCGGCAGCTCTCGACGCCGCGCCTGGCTGAATTCAATCAACGTCTCGATGCGAATGAGGCGCCGCTCGTGATCTTCCAGCCGCTTGGACGCTTCCTTGCGCTCTGCGACGAGCGCGTCGACTCGTTCGCCGAGCAGAACGATGTCCTTGCCGTACTTGATGACCTCGCTGAGAAGGCTCATGCCGGCACCTGTGGGGTCAGCAGCTCGGCGATGGCCTCGGCCTCTTCGGGATGGCCTCTGAGCCACGACATGGTTTCCTCGCGCACTAGCTTGACCGATGCGCTCTTGCAGGTCCTATGATGACGCGGCCCCTTGCGGCTTGCGGGTGCCCTTCGTGCGCCGGAAGCGGTGCCGGTGATCGTAGGTCTCCGTACCCGGTACGCCGTGTGCATTGTCAAATCCCAACAGCCTGCGCCCGTCGTGATCATGCAGGAACCCACCACAAACTTGCGGCCGTCGCCGGCGTCGCCGACAGTCCTCAGGCAGCCTCGCGGGACAAAGGGCTATTCTCCGACCTTAGTTCGTCCAAGAAATCGGGCCATCCCTGCATCATCTTCGCTCGCCCCTTGAGAAACGCGGTGCGGTTATACGCTCTTCCGTTTGGATCCCCTCAGAATTTCGGTTGCCTGACGTGACAGAGGCACGGATGAAGACAGAACCGGATCGAGGCACCGACCCGAAAGAGCGCGAAACCAGTTGCACTACCCGAACGAAGCCGCCACAACGCGCTTGGTTGCCGCCCTGCTCCTGGAGCAGAACGACGAATGGCAACTGCAGCGGCGGTACCTACAGCTCGAAGGATTGCAGGCTCTCGCCGACAAAGAGGGCGTGGGGCCGCCAGGGCCTTCGGAATGCACCATTGGTTCCAGGCGCAGTTCCAATTTGAGCCAGGGCCCCACGTCCAGGGACTTAGACAATAGGTAGATCGCGGTACAAGCCCAACGCTCTGCTCAAGGTAGCAGTGGTTCAGTCGAGCACCAGCCGCAGCCATGCGCCATAATTAAGGGTGCCGGCGTAGATCGCCTGTACTGTTGCGCTTGATCGATAGCGCTTTAGCTTAAAGTTACGCGGAGCAATTTAATGGACATCGTCCCTCACTGTGACTCGGACGACGCCCTCGACGCGCAAGCGCCATGGGAGGGCCTCCTTGCCGCCGCTGGACCTCGCGATCACATCGTGCAGCTTTACCAGGATCAGCAGTTTCTTAATCGAGCCGTTTGTCGCTTCGCCGCTGGCGCCATTGCCAATGGGGAAGGTGTGATCCTCGTGCCTACGGCCGCCCACTGGGAGGCATTCCGCCCCCGCCTGGAATCCGAGGGAATGAATGTGAAGGACGCGCAAGGCAGCGGACAGCTCATGGTTGTCGATGCGGACGAGCTTCTGCCTCGCTTCATGAAAGACGCCATGCCTGATGCGCCCGTATTCCTCGGTCTAGCGGGAGACGTTATCGCCAAAGCGCGCAGGGAGGCCCGGTTTCCCAAAGTCCGCTGGTGGGGCGAGATGGTCAATGTGCTCTGGGAGCAGGGAAACGTAGCGGCCAGCATGAGCCTTGAGGATCAGTTCGATCACCTCGCGAAGCATCACGACATTGCCATCTTCTGCTCCTTCGTCATGGACAACTTCAACAGCGAGGTGCACTCGCGTCTTCTGCCGCGGCTTGGGCAGAATCATTCTCACCTGATTCCGGTGGAGGACTATGCCCGACTCGAGCGCGCCGTGTCCGACGCCCTGCGACAGACCGTGGGTGCGGACGACGCTCGGGTCCTCGAGCAGCAGCTTCTCTCGACCTATTCGCCGGCCCTGCAGATGCCGCGCTCTCAGGCTCTGCTCCTCGCGTTACGTGAGAGTCTTCCGGACGTCGGGGAATCCGTCTTGAAACGCAGCCGTGCCCTTTATCATGGATCGCAAGAGTCTGCTTAGTGACCGAACCTTCCGTGCCCAAGACGGGACTCGCCAGCCGGTCGTAAAAGGCGACGGTACGGATTCCATAAGCACCCACACAATGGGGATCCTGGACGCGATCGATATCCCTGTCGTCGTAGTCGGGCATTCGTGCAAGGTGTCTCGTTTTAATCGCGCCGCGGCAGAGACGCTGGGCGTCACTTGCGCAGACGTAGACCGTCCGGCCTGCGAGATGCAAGCACTGGCGGGCGCTCCTGAACTCGAACGGATGTGCCTGCAGGTAATGGCCGATGAATTGCCGTCGCGGCTTGAAATGAGCGCTGGGGACAGGTGGTTTCTTGTTCGCATCGCGCCCTACATCGGAACCGGCGCGGCTGTATGCGGCGCGGTACTGACGTTCACCAATTTCACCGCTTTCCGTGCATGTCTCGCACAAGCCATTTACGAGCGGGAATACACGAAAAACATTTTGAATGCGATGATCGACCCGCTTGTCGTGCTCGATGACAGCCTGCGAATACAGACGGCCAATCGCGCATTTTACGAGTGGTTCGGCGCATCGCGCGATCAAACCCATGGCGTTCCCCTCAGCAATCTGGGAGACGACGAATGGAGAGCGTCGCGTTTGTGGCCTTCTCTGAAAGAGATGCTCTCTCACAACCATGAGTTCGAGACGATCGAGCTCGAGCGGGACTTTCCAAGCGCCGGTCGCCGTACCATCCTGCTCGATGCCCGCCCCCTGGTTCGCGACGGACATGCTCTCGTCATTGTGTCGTTTCGAGACATAAGCAAGCGCAAGCAAGCCGAACAAGCGCTGGTACAAAGCGAAGCGCGATTCCGTAAGCTGTATGAGTCAGTTGACGAGTTGTATGAGTCTGCTCAAAGGGAGATCAAGAGCCGCGAACAAGCTGAAGAGGCGCTTCGGGAGCTCGATCGCCGCAAAGACGAGTTTCTCGCGACTCTCGCACACGAGCTGCGCAACCCACTCGCGCCAATTCGCCAAGCTTCCGCCATCTCCAGGGCCGCGGCTGCAACCGAAGAGCAGAAGCGATGGAGTCACGGCGTCATCGAGCGGCAGGTACGCCATATGGCTCTCCTCCTGGACGACCTGCTCGATATCTCGCGCGTCACACGGGGTACGCTCGAGCTGCGACCGCAAATGACCGATCTCACAACGATCATTGCGAGGGCCACCGAAACAGCGCAGCCATTGATTGAAGCAAAGCAACACATGTTGAAGGTTGAAGTCCCCGACGGGGCTGTTCGCTTCGCAGCGGACCCACTGCGGCTCGCTCAGGCGCTGTCTAACATTTTGACTAACGCCGCAAAGTATACCGATCCCGGAGGGGAAATCCGCGTGCGAGCGATGTGCAGCGCTGACACCATTATGCTCAGCATCGCCGATAACGGCATCGGCATCCCGCAGAATGCGCTGGAACAAATTTTCGCGATGTTTTCACAGGTAAAGTCCGCTCAGGATCGATCTGAAGACGGACTCGGCATCGGACTTGCCTTGGCAAGGGGGCTTGTTCATCTACATGACGGCACGCTGGAAGCCCGTAGCGAGGGGATTGGCAGTGGAAGCGAGTTCATCGTGAAGCTTCCGCGACGAATATTGAGCGTTGCTACCGGGGGACTCGCCGTTGCATCTGGACCGTCAGTCCGCAGGTGCGTACTTATCGCCGACGATAATCGCGACGCCGCGGACAGCCTCGCAATGCTCCTGCGAATAGATGGGCATGACGTCGCCGTAGTCCACGATGGAAAGCAAGCTGTCGCCAAGATCGAGTCTTTCCGACCAGAGATTGCATTACTCGACATCGCCATGCCGGAGTTGAATGGATATGAGGTCGCGCGACGGGTGAGGGAGGGTCCGCTGGGTAACTCAATCACCCTTGTTGCATTGACCGGTTGGGGCCAGGCTTCGGACAAGGCGCGAGCCGTTGCAGCGGGCTTCAACCATCACCTCACGAAGCCTATCGAACCTGACGCCTTGGCTAAGGTGCTTCGTTCAGAACTTTAGCGCATCCAGTTGCTGCTCCGTGAGCGCTCAATACCATATCATGCCGGCTGCGCAGCTGCGATGGTTGGATTTGAGCTGAGACAAAGGTAGATAAAAAACAGCGGCCGAGACGATGCGTGTTGCTAATTCTCGGGTCAAACCTTACTTCGGCCAGGCGCCAGAATCCAGTGAGATCACGTCGCGCTTGCGCCAGCGTCACCCTCCGGATAGATGCCCAGCGCGAGCTTCTTCTCTTTATCAGCAAACCTGTACTTGAGACGCCAGAGCTTCGAGCCCGACGGCTCAACCAACTAGTACAAAACCTTCTCGTCACTGAGCTTGAATGCCTTCTCGCGTGGCCTTGCGTTCCGGACGCCGACATCGGTGAGCATTGGGGGCCTCCTATGCCGTGATTTCTAAGAGGCCCCCGAAAAATGCCCCCACGAAGGAGGCGCTGTCAAGGAGCCTCAGTAGACCTCCCTGGACGCTAAACCCCGTGATTTCCAGGGATTTATCGTCAGGGAGGATACGAGGATGGAGCTTACTGGAACTCGCTGGAAGGTGGTGGAGCGGAAGGGGATCGAACCCTCGACCTTCGCATTGCGAATGCGGCGGGATCATGCGGCTCGTCCGGCGGTTCATAAAAAAGTACGCGTGGTGCGCACGTGCCTCTCCGAAAACACTGACCACCCGTGCGAGCGCCGTGTCCACCCCGGCGCGCATGTCCAGCGGCTCGACGGCGAACCAGGCGGCATCGATCCGAATCACTTCAGGAAGCCCCTCAGCCACTTAGCGCACTCACGCGCCGCAGAAGGTGGCCACTCCACGCTCACCACCGTCGAGCCTCGGCGGATCTCGACGCGGATCCGCGGATCGGAATTTGCCGACCTCTCGATCGCGACGGGTATGAACCGCTGCGCGTCGATCGGCGGCGGCAGTGCTTTGGGTGGCGGGTTCCCCCGAGGCGCATCGGCCGCACGCTCCGCTAGCTCCGCTTCCACAACCCACCGGCGTAGCAGGTTCGCATTCAGCGACCGAGACATCGCCACGGCAGCCATCGAGACCCCGGGCTGCCGGCAGGCGGCGACCGCCTCTGCTTTGAACTCAGCGCTGTACCCACGCCGCCGGCGTCGTTCGACTACGATAGTGTTCACGTGTCCACTTCCTCAGATAAGTGGACACGTATGCTCTTGTCTCTCGGCGTCAGCCGGAAGGTGAGTTCGCTAGCCGCTTACCGTCAGCAGCCGTTTCGTTGATGGCTTATTCGACGCCTGGCGCTCTTATCTGGGAGCCGTCTTAGTTTAGGACCGCCTAGGCCGGAACGATGGCACTGAATCCGGGAATTAACACGTCGAAGGCGCGCTGGATCAGCCAGCCCGTCGCCAGCGCGACGATGATCACCGAGCCCCACTTCAGCACGCCGTCGCGGTAGAAACGCGTGCGCCTTACCAGGAAGGCGAGCGGCATGATGAGAAGCACGATCGCCTCCTGCCCGATTTCCACACCGACATTGAAGCCACCTAAGGATGCGGCCATGGAAAGGGGTGGCAGTTGCAGGCCGGACAGGGCGCTTGCGAACCCGAGCCCATGCACGAAGCCGAAGGCGAAGGCGATCAGCCATATTCGCTGTTTGATGATCGGATAGAGATTGTTCGCCGCCGCGACGATGACCGAGATCGCGATTCCCGATTCCACCAGTCGGCTCGGCAGATCGACGATGCCCAAGGTTGCGAGAGTGAGCGTCACCGAATGCGAGAGTGTGAAGCCGGAGATCACCTTGATGACATCGATGAAAGCGGGCCACCAGTTGGCGACCGGCACCCACTCGTAGCGGACGCGGGCGCGTGTAGCGAGCAACGCAGTTGCGCCGCCGCCGGCGGTCGCGATCAGAGCGCCGCCCCCGCCGGACCAGCCGCCTCCAGCGCCGGGTGGATCGTCCCTGCGGCGGCGCATCATCACCGCCGGTAGCAGCAGGGACATGATGAACAGCAGGTGGTCGATCCCCGTCCAGATATGCCACATGCCATCGACCACGAAGCTGCGAAACTCCTGCCAGCGCTCGGGCTGGCGTAGATCGATGGTCGTTACCGGATTCTCCGGACCGAGCACGGCCCCGGTCGTGATCCCGTTGGCATGTATGGTCACGATGCCCCGATGGTATGGATCGACATCCTCGAAGAGGCGATAGACGACCGCGAACTTCGCAGGGATATCCTTGTCGCAGATCGCGCGGAAGTCGATGACGTCGTATGCGCCATCGGTGTGGTCGTCGATTTCCTGATTGGTCGGACGCATTGCGCAGGTGAGGCCATCGCCCTTGATCGCAAGCCGCGGTAGCGCATAGCTTTCGATTGCCGTGCGGTGGGCGCGGACCTCGCCCCAGGTTATCTTTCCATCGTGGTTGCTGTCGATACCGAGCGCGAAGTCTAAATCACGCAACGCGATGTCCCATTGCCCCTCGAGCACGTGCGAGTCGGCGCGATCGGTGCGCAGTGTCAGGTAGGCATCGCTCTCCTTGTGGGCAAAAACGGGCAGGGAGTTGAGCGCGAGCGCGAGCAGCAGCGCGATCCGGCACCAGCGCGGAGATTTCATGGTGAAGGCCCCCTGCGCGCCGCCACCTCGTGCGCGCCTCGCATGGCGGTCTGGATCTGCACGCTCAGGCGGGCGATCGCCGGGTCCTGAAGATGGCTGCGGGCGAGCAGTGCCAGCACCGGTTGCGCTGCCTGCGGCTCCCCTGCTGCCAGCGCGGCCCCCAGCAGGATGCGCATGTCCTGCGGCGAGCGCTGCACGGTCCAGTTCTCTCGCGCGAGCACAAGGGCGCGTCCGGGGTCGTGTTCGACATAGAGGACGAACTCGGCGTGCTCACGCTGGTAGAGGCGGCTGCCGCGCTGATCCATGGCCGCAAAGCGGGCCTGCATCGTGGCGGCGTCCGCCGACGCACGTGGATCGTGCAGGGCGCATTCTGCGAAGACCGCGCGCAGGAAGGAGGTGTCGGAGGATCCGTAGCCCTCGAGCAGCGTCTCGACGGCCGCCGGCCTGTGCTGGTCGAGGAGGAAGTCAGCATAATCGGCGAGCAGGAAGTTGTCTCCTGGCGTCCACTGCAGTGCTGCTCGGAAATGCCGATCCGCCGCGGCGCTTTCTCCGAGCCGCACCGCCGCATCCGCGAGCAGTCCTTCGACGTAGCCCTTGATGGCGGGCGGCGCAATGGGACCTGGGTATTCGATCAGCCGCAGCAGGCCATAAGCCTGCTGCGCGCGCCCCGTGAGCGACCGCAACTGCGCGGTGCACAGCGTGCCCATGAAGTCCCCGCCGATCTGCGCCACCTGAACGCAGGCCTCATTCGCGGCACCATAGTCGGCCTGCACCATCTCGACCGTGGCCATCGTCAGCCACGCCTGCAGGTTGCGCGGGTCGCGGGCGAGCAGCGCCGCCAGCGTCGCGCGCGACTCCTGGAAATAATGACGGTTCTGGAGGACTGTGGCGCTGACGAGCAGCGCGGGAATCGGAATGGGCGCCTCTTGCAGCCAAGGCTCCACGACCGCCATGCCGCGCCCCACATAGCGCGCATCGCCCGTCGAGCGCCCGTAGTCGATGTAGGCATCGGCGAGCTGCACCGCGAAGTCCATGTCATGCGGATCGCCGTCGAGTCGATTGCGCAACGAGTCGAAGATGCGGACACGCGGGTCTGTCATCGACGGCACTCGCTGCAGGACCACATCCGGCGAGGCGGGCACGTATGGATGAAAATGAGTAGCAGCGGCTGCCGCTTCGCCAGAAAAGAGTGCAATGACCCCGAGCAGCAGGCCGGCGAGCCTGCGTCCGGGCGGATGCAGGCTCGCCGGGCGCTGCGACTCGAGGAGCCGCGAGCTACGCAGCGGCTTCAAATGCCAAGCACTCAGTAAGGCGTGGTTGTGCTCGACGGCGGCGTCGTCGCGATACCGTTGGCGCCATTGGGCGAGCCGGGGCGCGGCGTGTAGAGGTAGGGGAACGCATCAAGATACGTATCCAACGGATTGACAGCGCCCGTGACCACTTCGGACGCAGCGTCCGGGCCGGCAGCGCGCGTGCCGTCCGTGTACGGCGCCCCATGGTTCGGGTCTGAGGTTTCCGAGCCGCAGCTGCCGGCGACGCCGCACAGAGCACCTTCCGCAGCCCGCAGGGTAATCGTCACCACGTCATCGACCGGCCGGCGGCCGTTGGGGAAGCCCGCCTTGTCGCCGCCCAGCACACCCAAGTCGTTCTGCGACGCGGCTGGCGTCGGTGCGATCGAAGTGTTGAGGCGCAGCATCTCCGCCGGATGGACGTTGACCGGCTGATTGAATCCCTTGATGCCGGTCAGGAACACCGCGACGAGGTCGTTACGGGGTGTCGCAGGCACCATGGCCGCATTGCCGAACAAGGTGTTGAGGAGCACGGGCAGACTCGGATTGGTGACGTACTTGAGGAACTGCGCATCGCCCGCAGGCACGGTGTCATTCCAGCGATCCTTGTCGGGAAGCCCGATCACCACCTCATTGACGAGCGGCATGCCGAGCCGCGAGACTTCGATGTCGTTCTGCTCGCCGGAAGGTTGCGAATTCACCGCTTGGCCCTGGCTGTTCCACTGCGTCGGCACGGTGAGCTGAGGCGGCAGGTACGAGGTGGTCCAGGCGCCGATGACGGGATCACTACCATTGGTGAGGCAGCTGATCGGCACCTCGAGCGCGATCGAGGTAACGTTGAAGCCAGAGAGCGTATTGGGCTCGGCGTCGCGCGGACCGACGGGGTTGGTATTCACCAGGTCGAAGAGGCCGCCGAGGTTGGCCACGAAGCCGTCCTTGCGTTGCCCGACGAACACGCGCCCCGGCTCCGGGCAGCCGGGAATCGTGACATCGTAGATAAAGTTGTTCGCATAGCTCGCGTAGTCGGGGATCGATTTGTTGCCGATGTTATCTACAGGCTTGTAGAATGTCGTGTTGCCTGTCGTCATGTTCGTCGCGGGCGATCCCTTGAATGCTCCCTTGTCGTTCCTATAGACCGTCAACGTATAGCTCTGCTGTACGTTCAGCGTCTTGCCGGTCGTGTCCACCGGGCCGTTATTGATGAGCGGGATCGCCACGCTCTGGTTGCCGGCCTGCACGGTGAGGTTCTTGGTCATCGTGGTGAAGCGAAACTGGAAAGACATGGCCGCGTTGCCGCTGCCGCTGTTGTCAATGTTGATGGCATAGATGGCGTGGGGATCGAGCGGGTAGAAATTCGGTCCGCCCGCAGGGTTCTCGAACGGGATGTAGTTCGCGATCAGTGTGACATATCCGCTCCGTCCAGGCTCGTAACTATCGAACATGTAGAAGTCCGTGCCGTCGATCCGTGGCAGGCCGGCGACGAACGGGGCCTCACGATGGCTGGACGCGAAGCTGAGCGTGGGCAGCGTCGCTACGGACAGCGCAAGCAGAAATTTGGCTGGGCGGTTCATGGAAGACTCCTTGGACGCTCGAGGATAGAGGTACGCATTGGCATTACGTAACATCTCTCCGGATGGATGCGACTGTCGGCCGAATGCTTTCCGCGAGGCGGTAGCGTCCAGCCAGCCATTGCTGCCCGGGCTCGGCAGATCGACGATTCTCAAGTTGATGGGGGGAACATACGTTAGCTATGAAGCCCACAGGCGGATGCGCCCAAGTCGCCCACCTTTGGATTACCGATTCCAATAGCGTTGAACTGCCGGGCCTTTTCGGGTCGGGGCCCAAGTCTTGCTTCAACATGCGCGCCGTGAGCCGATGCAAAGCTTTTCCACCGGATGCGCAGCGGCTGCTCGCCTCGATACCCTCGCGCAGCGGCGAAAAGAGGTGATGGCCGAGATGTCGACGAATCCTCTGCCGCTCGGCGGCCAGCAGGCGCCGCCCGATGCGGCGCTGGCGGACAGGCTTTCGGTGTTGCTTGCGCGGGTAGCTTCCGGGGAGGACGCCGCGCTTGCCGAGGTCTATGATCTCACGGCGGCCAAGCTTTACGGCCTGGCGAGTTCCATCGTGTGCAATTCCCAGGATGCCGAGGAGGTCGTGTGCGATGCTTTTGTGCAGATCTGGAGCAACGTGAACCGGTACGACTGCGCGCGCGGCTCTGCTCTCGGCTGGATGTTGACCATCTGTCGCTCCCGAGCGGTCGATCGCTGGCGTCGCAATCGGGCGGGGCGCCTGGGTGGAGCTGCAGAAGGAGTGGTCTCCGAAGACCCGGACGAACTCGCACCGGACGATCTCCTGCAGGCGCTCGAGCGGGACAGCGCCGTCTTTCGCGCGATGGCGAGGCTGTCGCCCCTGCGGCGGCGCTTGCTCGCCTTGGCCTTCTTTCAGGGTTTGACGCACGAGGAGATTGCCGGGGAGACTTGCCTCCCTGTGGGAACGGTCAAGTCGCATATCCGGCGCGCGCTGACGAACCTTCGCTCGGCGCTCGGCGAGCGGGGGAGCGGAGCGCGGTCCGATTGACGGCAATCTGGACGCGGTACTGCTCGAGGCGCCGGTCGAAGCGGCTCGCACTGCCGGCGCTCACCGATTCGCGGCGGCAATCATTGCGCGAGAGAGTGCTCGCTGCTGCAGTGAAATCCGCGCCCGCACTCACCCAAACCGTCCGCGGCCCAAGCGTGCCGTGGGAGACGGCGTGGGAATGCGTCTGGGTGAAGGTGCTGCGCCATGATGTTTCCCTCGACCTGCAGGTCATCGTCTTGCGTATGGCGCCGGGCGGCCGCGTTCCGGGACACGCTCATATCAAGGAGGAGGAATGCATGGTGCTCGAGAGCGAGGTGCTCATCGGCACGCAGCGGCTGCGGAAGGGGGATTTCCATCTCGCCCATGCCGGCGCGCATCATCCTGATATCACGACCCCCACGGGCGCATTGCTGCTCGTGCGCTCGGAGATTCCGGCCATCATCTGGCCGGCGAGGAAGCCGGGCAGGACTCTCCGAACGATGAATGCGTGGCGTCCGCTTCTGACCAGCGTCGGGGTGCTTTCCGCACCTTCGACAGGTCGTAGCCCATCGCCTGCACCCGTGCCAGCAGGTTGCGGTACTTTCCCGCAGGGATCTGCGGTGTGCGTGCCATCAACCACATGTAGTCGCGCGCATCGAGCCGACGATGACCGCGCTGTCGCCCCGTGCCAGCCAGACCACGATGTACTGCTCGCGCAGCACCCAGAAAAGGCGAACCATTCCTGCCCATTCGCATAACCGAAGAGCTCCGCGCATGCCATCCAGAAAAGACGCCAACGATGAAACCAGAGCGGCGCGCTCTCGCCATAGGTCTGCCGCAGAACCGCCATCACCGGCTCTCGGCGGCGGTCCTGGCGCTCGAGCCAGCCGTTCGTCGTATTGCGGTAATGCGTGCCGTCGAGCAGCCAACGATCCTCGATACGCATGTCCTGCTGAAAATGCAGCAGCGCATCGGCGGAGGGCATCAGGCCGCCCGTGAAGAAATGCCGGCCCAGCCAGTTGTCGCCTCCCGACGTCTCGAACGGATACATGGTGAGTGATCCCCAGCCGCAACCGAGCTCGAAATATCCTGTCCGCCGCTGAACTCGGCGCGCCTCGCGTAAAGAGCCAGCATCGCCTCCTCGGCGACGGCCCTCGTATTGCCTCACGTAATTTTGTTACCCGTTGCGTCATAAATACTGTTACCAAGGCCTGGTCCATTCCTGGCTCCGATCTTCATTTCAAGTCTCTAACGCGAGGGAGACTCCCGGCGCAAAGCGCCGGGAGCAGCTCCGGGTTCGGCGGAGGTGATCGACCGGGGGCGCAGGATTGTTCTGCACCATTGGCGCTGACA
>CAVQJH010000011.1:0-120473 GCA_963712795.1 uncultured Pseudomonadota bacterium | reverse complement strand
TCCGGGTAGAGCGCGAGCAGGGTCGTGTAGAGCTTGATGGCCTCGGCCCCATGGAGGTCGATCGAGGAGAGCTCGCTCTGCATGCGCTGCAGGTCCCCGGCGTCGAGGTTGAGGTCGCCCAGCCGGCGCAGCGCCTCCGCCCGCAGCTTCGGGTTGGTCGTCTGCAGCGCGAGGAATTTCCGGTAGCTCGCCATCGCGGTCGAATCGCTGGCGCCGACGTTGACGTCTGCGCCCGTCAGCAACTGCTCAGGGTGGGACTCGAGGTCCTTGATGGTCGGCGCGCCGTTGGGATCGTTCCCCCGCGGCTCGGCGATCGGGCACAGCGCCAGGCAGGCGGTCATCACCCCGAGCAACGCCAGCACCAGGCGCATGCGCTTCACGGCTGCGGCACTCCCACCTTGCTCGGAGCAGCGGCATGAGTCGCCTGGTCGTAGATCGTGGCGAGCGCGAACTGCGCCTGCACCCCGTAGCCCTGCAGACGCTTCTTCTGCTGCTCGAGGTCATGAACGGCCAGCTCGGCGAGCGCACGGCTCTGCGCCTGCTCCGCCGTCGTCAGCCGGACCTGCAGAGCGCCGATGCGCTGCTGCAGCGCGCTCACCCGTCCAGCGAAATCGCCCGTCTGGATCGGGAGCGCCTGTCGTCCGCTCTGCAGCTGAGTCCAACGCTGTTGCGCCTGTGCAAACGCCAGATCGAGACTGAGCAGCCCCTTGTGCTCGCTCCACAGGCGCGCCGCGAACTGCCGGTCCATCCGATAGAGCAGGACTCCCCTGACCAGAGCCAGGCGCTCGCGCAGCTTCCGGTAGGCCGGCGTGTCGGGATCGTGGGCGAGCATCGCCTGGTCGCGCAGCACGCGCGTCCACTGTGCCGCCTGGTCGGGCGTCGCGAGCGCGGTCACGTCGCGAGTGCGAGCCACCTGCGCCAGCCGCCCGGCAAGCGCGGCGCGGCGCTGCAGCAGAGTGTCGAGCTGACGGGAGGTCAGCAGCGCATCCACCTTGGGCACCCGCTCCGCGTAGGCGCTGTGGCGCGTCGCAATCATCTCCTGGAAGGCGTCCATGCTGCTCGACCACGCTCCCAGCATGCGGCCCATGAGCTTCAGGTCGCGGTAGTTCCTCAGTCCCTCCTGGAAGTCGAATCCGGCAAACACCCCGTAGAGGTAATGGGACTCCGGGTCGTCGGGGACAGTGGCGAGCTGCCAGAACCAGCCGTAACTCAGCCGGTCCGGCAGCGCGTCATCATCCAGCGGGTCGTTGCCGACAGCGCCGGAGGCGACGGAATCGCTTTCGTGGGCCAGCAGCTGCGCGAGAAGACTGCCGCCGCGGATGCGGGCAACGGCTCCGTCGATCCGCGCCGATTCATCGTCGTACGTGCGCAGCGCGGTACGGTAGTACTGAGCGGCCTGCCCCGGCGCTTTCAGCTCGAAGAAGGCATACGGCACAGTGAGATCGGCCTCCTGTACCGATGGATCGAACTCACTGCGGGCGCGAAGCGCCAGCCACGGCGTGAGTGCGGCGCGGTAGTTGCCGTCCGCCGCCTCCGCCCAGCCGGCGGCGAGCAGGGCTTCACTGGAGAAAGGCCCATCGAGGCGAACACGATCGAGCGCCTCTCTCGCCTGCGCAGGCTGCTTGGCCTGCAGATAGGCGAGACCCAGCGCCAGATTGGCGCGATCCTTGAGGGCCAGCATCTCGGGGGCGAGTGCGTACATGGTGCCCACCGAGCTGAGAACCGGCGCCGCCTCCGCCAACCTGCCCGCGCGCACCAGCGCGATTCCCAGGTTGAGCCGGGCATAGGCCGTCCACCCCTGCTGCGATCCGCGCCACTTCTGCAGCAGCTCTGCGGCCTGGTCGAACCGACCCTCATGCATCCACACGTTGGCGAGCAGCAGCTCCTTCTGCGACTCGAGCTGCGGCGACAGGCGCTCGCTGATGCGGGTCAGATCCCGCTCCGCATCCGCATACTGCCCGCGGGCATAGAGCGCCTGGCCGAGGTAGAGCCAGGCGCGATCGCGCACGCCGCTGGGTACTTCGCTGGTCAGCAGCTCTTCGAACGACCGGTTCGCCCGGTCGTACATGCCGAGCGAGAGATACAGTCCCCCGAGCAGCAGGTGCCCGTCAGCCTCGTGATCGGGCAGCGAGCGCCAGTGCTCGTAAGCCAGCAGCCGCGTAGCGGCCTCGAAGTCTTTGCCCTGGTAGTAATAGAAGAGGACATCGCCATACGGCAGGTCGTGGATGCGCACTTCGGGAAGCGCTTCCGGATCGCGCAGGCGTGCCGCGGCGGGCGCCGTCGCGGCGAGCAGCGCCACGGCGGCGAGGACGCACAGGCACGCCAGGCGGGCCAAGCGTTACTCCGAGTCCTTGATCCGGAACTGCGGCTGCAGCTTGCGTTGATCGTCGGTGATCGTCAGCTCGAGGTACTTGGCGCCGATGTCCTTGTGGAAGTCCAGAGTGGCGCCCCGGGTGTAGTCGAGATTGTGCGGCCCCTTGCCGGTGAGGAAGGCCACGAGCTCGTGCTTGCCGACTTTCAGGTTGCCGACGTAGAGCCGCTGCACGCCGCCCTGCACCAGGGAGTGGACCTCCCTCGGGGTATAGAGATAGTCGGCGACCTCCTTGCCGTCTATCTTGAGTTGCACCGAGTCGAGCGCGAAGAAGGTGCCCGCATCGATGGAGACGAACACGGCCACCTGTGTGTTGGCCGGGTAGAGCAGCTCCTGCTCGAGCACGAAGAGATCGCGGTTCAGGTCGAGTACGTCGCTTTTCAGCGACTGCACCTGCTCATCCACCGAGCCGCCCGGCGCGGCGGCGGGTTGCGATGTGGCCGCTGCAGGTGCGGCGGCGGACGCCGGGGCTGCGGCCGGGGCGCTCTGAGCAAAGGTGGCGGGAGCCGCCGCCAGGGTAATCCCGGCGAGCAGAGCGAGTCTGGCGGTCAGACACCTGCCTGCCGGCCGGCGTGCGAGAGGCGACGGAACTTCGGGCATGGTTGCGATCCGTTCATTCGGCTAGGAGCGTGCGCAGCTCATCCTCGCAGGCCCGGCGGCTCGTTTCATTGAAGTCGCGCACTACCTGACGAATTTTTCCATCGCGATCGATCAACACAGTGAGCGGCAGGTTGTCGACGTCATAGAGCCGGGCGACGGTCTTGCCCGGATCGAGCAGCAGCGGAAATGTGACCGGCGTCCCGCGGGCGAAGCGCAGCGCCTCCGCCTGATCGTCGGCTACCTCCACCCCGTAGACGCGCAGGCCTTGGCCGCGGTAACGGCTGAAATCCTGCTGCAGGGATTCGAGCTGTCCTCGGCAGGCATCGCAGCCGACGCCCCAGAACGAGATCACCACCACCTGGCCGATGTGCTCGGAGAGGCGCACGTTCGGGCCGGCAAGGGCCCGCAGGGCGAAATCCGGCGCCGGAACACCCGGTGAGGCATGAAACCGGGCGGCGAGCGCCGGCAGGGTCCAGAGGATTGCCAGCGCGGCGATCAGTGGGCGCAGGCGGCACGGACCCCCTTGTCGCTGGCCCCGCATGTCTCAGGCGGCGATCGGCGGGAAGGCGATGAGCGCCTGCTGCTGGCTGGCCGAGCCCAACCCCTGCCCCGGAAATTTGGTGCCGAAGGTGCCCAGGCGGCTCGTGTGCAACGACAGGTAATTGAGAACCACCATCTCGACGAGCTGCTCCACCGAATTGGCTCCCGGGCTCGAAGTGCTGACGACCGAGCCATCGGAGCTGAAATAGCCGATCTGCTGGCTGGCAGCGCCGTTGAGCGGCGCGGTCCGGCCGCTCGGATTGTAGAGCAGGAAGAACGTCGAAGCGACCGCCGAGGAATCACCCTGCCACGCGAGCTTGTCGCGGCCCGCCGGGGTCGTGTCGACCATGCTGCTCGAGGTGAGCGAGCCATCGCTGAACACGTAGATCATCACGGGCTTGCCGACACGCTGGGCGTACTCCAGCACCGCACCGATCATCTGACCCGCTTTGAAATTGCGCGTCTCGCCGGTTGCGCGCGTGTTGTCGTGATAGTCGAACCCGCCCATGGAGATCGTGCCCGCCCCCGCGAAGCCGTTGATCACGAGCTTCATGACCGTCGCCGTCATGGCGATGTCGGAATCGCTGAAATTTGAGGCAGTGAAGATCGGCGTCCCGCCGCCCGTGATGTTCGCATCCTGTCTGGGATCGAGGTCCGAGGGACTGAAGCTGGCCGAGTTATAGGCCGCCTGCACGTAGCTGCAGCGCACTTGATTCTTGAGCGTCGCATCTGCGGTCGCGTCGCTGTAGAGCTGAACTCCAGGGGTGGGGCTGTTCGGCTGCGTGAGCACGCCCGTGAAGTCCGCATCCGTACTGGTGACGTTGGGTGTGTAGGTGCTTCCGCCGCTGATGCGCACCTGGGACTCCTGAACCGCGACCGAGAGCGCATCGGCGCTCGTGGTACCCGCGGCCACCAGGCCGACGGCATCGCTCGGCCGATCGATGGTGCTGGGCTGTAGAGCGGAGTCGATCGGAACGCCGCCGAGAACCGGCGGCGCCATGGAATTGCCGCCGGAGACCGTGGGCTCTGTGCCCACGAGCGTCAGCAGCTTTCCGTTGGCACCGGCGTGCGCGATGCCGTACATGGGATTGTGCGGATTGATGTTGGTATCGTTTTCAGACAGCGCCGGGAACACCGCCCCGTTGGTGCCGGCGGCCGTGGCGGGGCTCGTGGCCTTCGACAGGATGCCGCGCAGGATTGCCCCGTCCGAATGCCACAAGAGGCCGAGCGCATTGCTCACGAAGCCGGCCGCGGTCGGCACCATGTTGCCTGGAACACCCATCTTGCCGTACCCGGCGGTCGAGAGGAAATTCGCCTGCCCCCCCTGGACACCTACGATGACCTCGGACCCCACCAGGTTCGCGCCACCGGCAAGATCGAAGCAGATGAACGGTACGAGGCCGGCGCCAGTCGATACGTTGCAATGTTTCGGGTCAGTGGCGAGGCCCCCGATGTCAGCGTCGAGCGGCACGTCCGCACGCGCAGTTCCCGGCTTCAGCAAAGCGCCGAGCCATGCCGGCGCCACGATCAGGCCCGAGGCGCCCATGAAGCCGGCGCCGAGCAGCTCGCGGCGCGTAACCGGACGCTTGTGGTTCTCATGCAGGAGCGGCTCGTGCGGCGCGTGCGGACGGGGAGGCTTTTTTCGGATGAGCATGGGTTTGATCTCCTCGTGCCCGGCTACTTCAAGGTGAGAGCGGCGCTGCCGAGCGCCGCCTGGCAGGCTGCCTGAGTGGCGACGGAAACCGTGGCCGTGTAGGTCAGACTCAGGCTCGGGATGCGGTTGAAGAGATCGGTGAGCTCGGTCTGCAGCGCGGTGGCATAGGTCGGATCGACCGTCGAGCCGACGGCCAGCGCGGTCACCAGCGGATTGATGACCAGATCCTGGCTGGAATTGGGGCCATTGGTACCGAAGAACGCAGCCGATGTCTCATTGTTCGCTATGGCGGTATCGAGGCCGCCGCCGAACAGCTTGTCGCGGTACGAAGCATTGCTCACGAGCTCGCTGCAGTAGGCCCCCGCGAGCTGCGAGATGGCGGTCTGCTCCGAAGCCGTGAATGCGCTGATCTGCGGCACGGCCGGCAGCGACTGCTCGACGGCGGCATAGGTAGTGGCGACGGCCGAATCATTGACCGGCACGCCGGTCACCACCGACATCGCGGCGTTGACCTCGGCGAACGTATGCACTCCGAGGTCGGGCTGCTCCGTATTGTCGAACACCGTCGGATTCGGCGGGACCGTCGGCTCGACGTAGACGTTGCTCTGATTGCCGAGCTGATCGAACGACAGGAAGAACATGTCGCTGGTCACGCCCTCGTCGACACCGATCACCGCACCGACGCTCGAAAGCAGCTGCCCGCTCGCGGCCGTGTAGCCCGAGCCCCCAATGGTGGTATTGAGGGTCGAGAACGACTGGCCCACCGTCGGGATCTGGCCGTTGATGCCGATCCGCATGCCCGCCAGCGGAATGTTCTGCGGCGCCGCATTGGCGGTGAGGCTGATGAACGTCGGATCGTAGAAGAGATAGCTGTAATTGTCGTACTGGGCCGCCGTCATCATGATGTAAGACTGCGGAATCCCCACGATGTTGCTCACATCGAACAGCAGGAAGTACTTCTGCCCGACGCTGGCGTTGAAGTTCTGCGTCACCTGCGCGGGGGTGAGCGCGGAATCGTGAATGGCGAGGAACCTGATCTCGCCCAGCCACTGCTTGTCGCCGGTGGTCTCGTTGCCGAGCACCAGGGCGAACGTGTTATCCCAGTTGGCGAGAGAGCCGCCGCCGCTCGGGTCGACGTCGCCGGTGAATTGGCCGTTGACGTAGAGTCTTTGTCCGTTGACGGGGTCGTAGGTGAGCACGATGTGCTGCAGCGCCGCCTGCGCGAAGCTGCCGCTCTCGGAGGTCAGCAGCGGCGGGTCGCCGTTCGTATCCGTCTTGTCGCTGCGCGTCTGGGCCTGGTATTGCGCGGCGTCCTGACCCAGGGTGACATCGCGCGCCGAGTCGCTGCCGGAATAGCTGACGATGTTCGCCTTCGTCTGGGTCACGTTCGCCGGCGAGGCCCATACCTCGATCGAGTACTCGCCGGTCGTCTGAATGAGATTGGCGATCTTCTGGCTGGTCGTGGTGAGCGCCTGCCCCCGGCTTCCCTGGCCGAAGATGACTCCCCAGGCCTGATCCCACGTCACGTTGCCGGAGACGGTCAGATCCGCCTCGGGACTGACGCCGCTCGTGTCGTACGCGATGCTGCCCGTGCCCTCCTTGAACTCGTATTTGGCGATGGTGTCGGCGTCATACCGGCTGCCGCCGGAGGCGATGATGCCCTGCTGCAGCATCAGCGCCTGCGAGATCACCCACGAGGAAGGCACGCTGGTCGCCGGGATGGTGTTGGCGAAATTCGTGATGGCCGCCAGCATCTGGGCCGCGCTGCCCGGGCAATCCGGCGTACCGCCGGCGGTGGTCGGCCAGCAGTGGTGCGACTCGTTGGCCAGCCGCTCGACGAAGCGCGACGCCGCCGGATCATCGAGATTGATCTTCGACTGCGCCTCGAGATAGGCCTGACTCGGATCAGAGCTGGCGAAATACGGCGCCTGCGGTGTCGCGGAATTGGGGTCGTGGCACTTCCAGCAGAACTGCCGCAGCATCGGCGTCCAGACCATCGTCTCGAAGTTGCCGAGGCCGGCTGCATCGTTCGGGAAGGTCTTCGTTCCGCTGACCGACTGCGCCGGCGGGGGCACCAGTTGCACCTTCACCGAGGCGCCGGCGCCGCCGCCGATCCAGTTCTGGATCCAGGTGAGCATCGTATCGGCGCACGCCTGCGGCGAGGCGACCCAGCAGTTGTGTCCGCCGCCGACCTGCAGCACGAGCGTCGACTGGCCGGGCTGTGAGGTATTCACCAGCGGCAGGGCCGCCTGATAGGCGAGGTTCACGTCATCGGAGCGGGCAAACTGCGGTGACTGTCCGCCCGCGTAATGGCACCCGCCGCAGCGGTCCGAGGAGCGGACGTTGTTCCACAGGCTGACCTCGAACGCCTGCACGTCTTTGCTCGACGGCGAAGGACCGGTGTAATTGCTCTGTGGAGCCGTTGCCGTCGGCTGATTGACCTGAGTCGCGGGACCGCTCGGTCCGCAGGCGCTCAGCGTCGCGAGAATGCAGAGACCGGCGGCCGCGGCGAGCGGACGCGCAGTCATGAAAGCAGGCAGCAGGCGGCTCATTGACTTACCCCCCTGACCACGCGGGCTCAGGACCCGGCACACGCGGCGGCCGACTCCTGAAAGACCTGCTTCAGGTGGTAGCCGCTGGACTTGAAGTCCTGTTCGATCGTCGCGACGGTCGTCTGGTCGGTCTGGCTCACCGGTGCGCGCAGGCACACCTGCTGGAAGACCTTGACGACCTGGCAGTTTGCGAATGCCTCGGTGTTTTCGAGCTCCGTGCCGAGAGACGCGGCACCCTCGCCGCTGCTGGGCCGGCTCGTGTCCCAGCCGAGGTCGGCGTTCGGTCCCGAGCGCCAGCGGTTCGACCAGGTATCGTCGGGCGTGATGAAGCCCCAGGGAAAGTTCAGGGGATTCTTCAGGTACTTCGGCTGCACCTGCCCGGGCGTGTACACGAGCTGATTGGTGGTGGTGCTGAAATCGTAGTAGGCGAACGCCTGCGCCATGGGATCCATGCCGCTGTGGCAGCCGGCGCAGTTGTTGAGGAATACCCGGCTGTCACCGCCCGGAGAGCGCGCCACGTCCTGGCGGATCCGGTCGGTCGGCCGCGTATTGTCCATGACCGTCTGCATGTCGTGGCAGAGGTAGTTGAGCATCGTGAAGCGGAATTGCGCGCGGTTCGTGCCCAGTACGAAGTACGCTGCGGCGCCTGCCCGCGTGGTCCACACGCCCGCGACCGCCTGGGCCGGCGTGCCATACGCCGCCGTCTGAGTGGTCTGCTGCAGCGCGCTCGCGAAGTCGACGCCGTTGGCCTCGGCGGTCGCGTAGTGGTCGTTGTTGGCCGGGGAAGGCGGCGGCAGGCCCGAGCCGCCGACCGTATAGAGAATGTTAGCCGACAGCACCGTATTGAACGACACGTCGTCGCGGATCATGCCGATCACGGTCGCCGTGTAGTCGTTGAACGGCACGAACGCCGACTGATTGCGATTGGTCCAGGGATTGATGAATTCCTTGAGCGTCGCGTCGTAGAAATTCGGCGCCGTCGTCGGATCGGTGGCGACGGCCGCGGCGGCGATGAGCCCCGACTGACTGCCGGCGGCGTTCTGGATGAGCAGAGTCATCTGCGAGAGCACCTGCGGCGAGGGCGGCACGCCGGTGAGGCGGGTATAGATGCGCCGCGCCTGCTCGGCGTAGCCCGCGTGCGCGGGCAGGGCGGCCTGCGCCGCCAACAGCGCGAAGGCGACCGCGCCGCAGGTGGCGGCGCGCGGCGCGAGACCTGCGCGGCGGCGATTTTTCGATCGGTGTTTCATGGCACCCGTTCACTCCCAAATGCCGATGCTCGGGCTGCACTATACCGGCTGCAATCAGCGGAAACCAACGTCGCAGGACGCCGACATCCGCGCTGTTTGATGTCACTTTCAAACAATATCGGTCCATCACTGTCGCCGTCCGCGCTGTTGGTCCGGCCGATGGCCGCCAAAGTGCGAGTTCGTTCACGGCGGCGCACGAACGTAAGAGGGCCTACTACCGTGGCTCGAAATCGCGGACCGGCCGAACCGTGACCGGATCGACACGGCCGCAAGAACTGTCGCGGCGATTGCTCAGGTTATGTTACGTTCGCCCCTCGCCGGAATCGGCCGCGAAGGGCTCCTCCGGAGTGATTCGCATGAGCTTGCAGCGTGAAATCGTGACGCCGTTCTCAGAAAAACCGCAGGACCGGACACCGGGCGGCCGCGCCGCGGCGGCGCTCTTTCTTTGCCTCGCCCTGATCCTCGGCGGCTGCGGCGGAGGCGGCGGGGGCAGCGTCAATCTCGCCAACAGTCAGGCGCCGGATCCCGGCACCGTCGACTTCCCCATCTTCTACGTCAAGCGGACGATTCCCAAAACGTCCGACGACCTGCGCATGATGCGTGTGACCGCGCCGTCGGCGGACCTGTACATGCGCTCTGCCGCTTCACCGGATGCGCCGGAGACGAACATCACCGCGCGCATCACCTCCGGGTCCACCTACGACGTAAAGGATGTGGACGTGTCGCCGGATGGTACCAAGGTCGCGTTCGCGATGCGGGGCCCGGTTACCGCGAACATGGATCCGGCGAAGGCCCCTTCCTGGCGAATCTACGAGTACACGATCGCGACCAATACGCTGGCGCCGATGATCCCCCCGTCGGCGGACACGGCCCCCGACACTGTGAACGATGTCTCGCCGCACTATCTGCCGGACGGCAGCATCGTCTTCTCCTCGACGCGTCAGAGGAACTCGGAGGCGATCCTGATCAACGAAGGCAAGCCGGAGTTCAGCGCGCAGGACGAGGCTCGCACCGAGCCGATCTTCGACCTGCACGTGATCAGCCCCGACCGCACCAAGGTCGACCAGATCTCCTTCAATCAGAGCCATGACCGTGATGCCACCGTGCTCTCGAGCGGGCGCATCCTCTTCACCCGCTGGAACCACGCCCCGGGCAAGGACCAGATGGATCTCTACACCATCAATCCGGACGGCACGGACCTGGAGCTCTACTACGGTGCCCAGAGCCACATGACGGGCACCAACGGCAGCGTCATCGAGTTCTCCCATCCGCGCGAGATGCAAAGCGGCAACATTCTCGTCATCGCGCGGCAATATACGAACGTCGACTTCGGCGGCCAGCTGGAGATCATCGACGGCACTCACTACGTCGAGAACACGCAGCCGCTGCTCGCCTACCCCACGCTCACCGGGCCCGCCCAGTCGCCGGCGACGACGAACCAGGTCAGCACCGTCCCCGGCCCGTCTGCAGGCGGCAGATTCAATTCCGCATGGCCGCTGTGGGATGGGACGGGACGCATCCTGGTGAGCTGGACCGAGTGCCGGCTGCTCGACAACACGCAGAATCCGCCTGCCATCGTGCCCTGCACGGCCCAGGCGCTGCAGAACCCGAATGCCCAGGCGGCACCGCCGCTCTACAGCCTGTGGATGTTCGCTCCCGCCCAGAACACCTTCACCCCGATCATTCAGCCGACCGAGGGGACGATGGTCACGGATGTCGCCGCCGCCCAGCCGCGGACGATTCCGACCATCATTCCGCCCATCACGCCGGATGCCGAGCTGCAGGGCGAAGGCGTGGGCGAGGTGGACATCAAGAGCGTCTATGACTTTGACGGGGTGGACGCCTCCCCCGGCGGCATCGTCACCCTCTCCGACGGCAAGACACCGGCCAGTGACCGTCCGGCCCGCTTCGTCCGCCTGGTGAAGGCGGTCTCGATCCCGGACCGGACCGTCGTCAACCTCGCGCAGGAGGCGTTCGGCGCCACGGACTACATGCGCGAGATCATGGGCTATGCCCCGGTCGAGCCGGACGGCTCGGTGAAAATCAAGGTGCCGGCCGACGTGGCCTTCGAGATCGAGATCCTGGATGCCAACGCGCGCCGGCTCCCCGGCTTCCCCGAGCACAGCGACTGGCTGCAAGTGCGGGCCGGCGAAGTGTTGGCGTGCAACGGCTGCCACGCGCCGCCGACCACCGCGAAGCCCTACTCCCACGGCCGGACCGGCCTGTTCCCCGCTGCCTACTCCGGGGCGGCAGGCGGCGCACCGTTTCCGGACAGCGTCTCCACCTATACGCCGCAACCCGGTCAGACCATGGCTGAGACGCGCGCAGCCGTGACCTGCGTAGGCAGTGCCCTATCCACAGCGCAGTGCAGCATGACCCCGAGCATCGACGTTTTCTACACGGACGTCTGGACGGATACCTCGCGGGGTCTGACGGCGAACCCGTCCATCTCCTATCAGTATTCCGCGTTGCCGACCGGCGAGGCGGCGCCCATCCCCGCGGCCACCCCCGGCTGCGAGGGTACCTGGGCTTCCAACTGCCGCGTCGTCATCAACTATCCGCAGACCATCCAGCAGCTCTGGGACCAGCCGCGGAAGGTGACCGACTCCTCGGGCAACGTCACGGCCGACCACACCTGTACGCAGGGCGGCTGCCACAGTCCGACGAACGCCGCCGGGGCGCCCGCGCAGCCGGCCGGCAACCTCGATCTGTCGAACACCGCCTCGAACTCCGCCCCGGAGGAGCTCGTGTCGTACGTGGATCTGCTGTTCGCGCACAATATCCCTGGGCCGCCCGATGCCAACGGCAATCCGACCACCATCTCCGTCGGGCCGTACCTCGATGCCGGCGCCGCCGACGGCCCGCTGTCGAGCGCCTCGCTGGCGCTCTTCGCCCCCGGCAGCGGTGACAGCATCCACGCGGGAATCCTCTCACCGCATGAGCTGCGCCTGATCTCCGAGTGGCTCGACATCGGCGCCCAGAATTACAACAACCCGTTCGATCCTAACGTGCCGAAGAACTAGGACCAGGTTTGCGCAGCGCCCCGACAGTCCTCCTTGTGCTCCTCGCCGCACTCATGGCTCCCGCCGTGTGCAGTGCGCACCTCTTTACGCGCCACGCGCGCCGTCCCGTGCAGGTGTTCGTCAAGACCCCTTATCTCGAGCTGCATACGGGACCCGGCCGAGGCTATCCGGTATTCGACGTCGTCCCGCGGGGCGAGAGCGTCATCGTGCTCTTCCGTCGTACTCAATGGCTCAAAGTCCGCACCCGCCGCGGTGCCGAGGGCTGGGCATCGGAAGACGACATGCTCGAGACGGTGCTCGCCGACGGTGAGCCTCTCCCGTTGAAGATTGGCACTCGCGCCGGCTTTACTTCACACCGCTTCGAGGTGGGAGCCTTCGCCGGTGTTTATGGCGGCGCGAACCTCGTCTCCGCGTATACGTCGCTGTCGCTCAACTCGCAGATGGCCGTCGAGGCGGCGGTCGGCCAGTTCCTCGGCAGGTACTCCAACGGCATCACCGCCGACATCGGCCTCACTCACGTGCCGATGCCGCAATGGCGGCTGAGCCCCTTCCTGATGCTCGGCATCGGGGTGCTGCACGTCGAGCCGAAAGCCACTCTGGTCCAACCCGCGAACCGTACCGAGCAGACGGCGTACGTCGGGGGCGGGCTCCGCTATTACATCGGCCGCAGCTTCTTCCTGCGCGCCGAATACAAGACTCATGTCGTGATCACCTCGCAGAATCGAAATCAAGTGGAGGACGAATGGAAACTCGGGTTCGCGGTCTTCTTCTGATAGCGGCGCTGCTGACGCTGCCGGCGTTGCCAGGGTGCGCCACCGTGCATCGCTGGCGCGAGCACCGTGCCGAGGTGCGCGCGGCCAAGGAAGAGGCGCGCGCCGAGGCTGCGCAGGGGAACGCGTCGGAGGGCAGCGACACCGTGCCACCCGGCGCCGTCCAACCGCGGGTGGAGCGGCACCCGGCCGAAGTGCCGAAGATCCGCAGCTCCAACGTCGAGCTCGGCGCGCACTACGGCGTGATGTCGATCGAGGACTTCGGTTCGCATCCCGCGTACGGCTTCGACCTCGCGTACCACGTCACGGAAGATCTGTTCGTCCGGGCGGAAGTCGGCCGCTCGACGGGCGGGCTCACCAGCTTCGAGACGCTCGGCGGCAACATCCGCCTGCTGACCGAAGGTGAGAGGAGGTTCACGTATTACGATCTCGGACTGGGCTACAACTTCCTTCCGGGCGAAGCCTTCTTCGGCCGCAGCCGCGCCATGACGAGCTCCTTCTACGTCATCGGCGGGGCGGGATGGACTCAGTTTGCCGGTGACAAAAAGTTCACCGTGACCGTCGGCGGCGGCTACCAGGTGCTGCCGTTCGACTGGCTGGCGGTGCACGTAGGCTTCGAGGACCACATGTTTCAGTCGGCTCTGCTGGGCCGCGACAAGCTGACGCACAATCTCGAGGCGGGTCTCGGCACCACCGTCTTCTTTTGAGGCTCGGAGGATACGACATGAGGAACAGAATAGCGGCGCTGGCCGCCACCCTGATGCTGGCGTTGCCCGCTTGGGCCGGCGCCGCCGACGTGCAGGCGCCCGCTTTCACGCTGCAATCCGTCGACGGCAAGACGGTCAGCCTGTCGCAGTTCAAGGGCGACGTGGTCATGATCAATTTCTGGGCGAGCTGGTGCGGGCCGTGCCGGCAGGAGATGCCGCTGCTCGACAGTATCTACAAACAGTACAAGGACATGGGCTTCGTCCTGATCGGCGTGAATGTCGAGCCCGACGCGCACAACGCCGACGCGTGGCTGCAGAAGACGCCCGTGAGCTATCCTGTTCTGTACGATCCCAAGAGCCAGGTGAGCCAGCTCTATCAGGTGCAGGCCATGCCCACCACGGTGATCGTCGACCGCCAGGGCATAGTGCGGTTCGTGCACAACGGCTATCTGCCGGGCGACGAGAACCAGTACATGAACAGCGTCAGGTCCCTGATCGTCCAGTAGACACTCATGCACAGCGGTATCTTCCATTGGCTCAAAGACGCCTGCGGCGCGTTGCTCGGCCCATCCTGGACCTCGCCCCTTCGGGGCCGGCTTGCGCCGTCCAAAATCGTTCCTGACGATTTTGTGAGCGAGCGCGGCCATGTGACCGCCCTCGACCTCGCGGCCCAGGGAGCGGCCCTGGGCCGCTCACTCACTTGCTTTCGGACGGCGGTTCTCGCCATGGTGCTGCTCGGCTCTACCTGCGCGTGCTCGCCGATCGAGCCGTGGGTGAAGCCGTACGAGCGCGAGCATCTCGCCGATGCGATCATGGGGCTCGATAGGAACCCGATCTCGAGCACCTACCTCGACCACGTGTTCGAGACACGTGAGGGCGCGCGGGGTGCCACGGGGGCCGTCGGCGGCGGCTGCGGATGCAATTGAGGCGGGCACTTCGCAGACGGCGGTCGCGCGGGTGGTGTGCACGCGCGTTGGCGGCGCTATGCCTCGCGGCGGTGCCCGCTTTGGCCGGCGTGCTGCCGGAAGACCGCGCTGACGCGCTCTATCATCGTTACCAGGGCGGCGGCATCACCGTCCAGGGACCCTCGATTCTCGTGCAGAAGAGGATCGGCGATCACTTCGCCGTCAACGCCAACTACTATGAGGACATGATCTCGAGTGCGTCGATCGACGTCCTGCTGTCCGCCAGTCCCTACAAGGAGAAACGTACTCAGAAGAGCGTCGGCGCGGAGTACCTGCACGGCAAGACGACCTACAGCGCGGGATTCATCAACAGCGTCGAGCCGGACTACAAGGCGAACACCGCGTACTACTCGGTCAGCCAGGACATGTTCGGCGACCTCACCACGGTCAGCCTCAGCTACAGCCGCGGCTGGGACCAGATATTCCGCGACATCAAGCAGAACGGCGTGATCATCAATGATCCGACCTTCCACCAGCGGGCCGATCATCGCGTCTACGGGCTGAACATCAGCCAGATCCTCACCCGCAGCCTCATCGGCACGTTCAACTACCAGTTCTCCAGCGACCAGGGCTATCTCGCCAACCCCTACCGGGAAATCCGTTTCGTCGATCCGAACGACCCGCTGGGTTACGCGCTCGCGCCGCAGATCTATCCGGGCACGCGGACCATGGACGCTCTATCGGTCTCGCTGAAGTACTACCTTCCCTACCGCGCCGCACTGACCGGCAAATACCGCTTCTTCACGGACTCCTGGGGTATCGTCGCGCATACGCTGCAGGTCGATTACTTGCAGCCCGTGAGGCATCACTGGACGCTCGATGGCAGTATCCGCTATTACCGCCAGGGCGCAGCCAGCTTCTTCAGCGACCTCTTCCCCTACGCCAACTATTCCAACTACATGGCGCGCGATCGGGAGCTCGCGGCCTTCCACAGCGTCACTCTGGGCTTCGAGGCGTCCTATGCCTTCTCGATCCCGCACCTCCCCTGGATACAGAAGAGCAGCGCGACGGTCAGCTATGATCGCATGATGGTCAACTACCTCGATTACCGCGACGCGCTGTACTCGAAGTTCGATCCCGGCGCGGTCAAAGGCGGCGCGGAGCCGCTCTACACGCTGGATGCCAGCATATATCAGCTGTACTTCTCGCTCTGGTTCTGAACGGCGGCTGAATCGTCCGTTCATCGGCGCAAACTCCCTCCAGCTCCGCGATCTGCGGTAAGCTTCCGGCATTCGCTGCCGCCGGCTCCGGCTTGTCGGTCCCCGGTGACGGCAATGAGGACTTCAGGCATGCGTACCCGTACTCGCTTATTGACCACTCTCGCTGGCGTCGCGCTCGCGTTCACGGCAATTGCCGCGCACGCGCAGGCGATGGAGGAAGGACGCCTCCTCCTCGCCACACAGGTGCTCAACGACATCCGCGACGCCCGCGATCAGGGCATTCCCGACCGACTGCTCGAGCGCGCCTACGGCATCGCGGTCATTCCGGAGTACACCAAAGTCGCCTTTTTCCTCGGCGGCTCGCGCGGTCACGGTGTGCTCGTGGTGCGGGACGCCAGCGGCCACTTCTCCGGTCCCATCTTCATCACCCTGACGGGCGGCAGCTTCGGCTTCCAGTGGGGCGTGCAGAAGACGGACCTCGTGCTGGTGTTCACCTCCAGGAAAGGCATCGAAGGCATCACCGGCGGCAAGCTCACGCTCGGCGGTGACGTCTCTGTGGCGGCCGGTCCGGTCGGTCGCCAGGCGTCCGCGGCAACTGACCAGGCCTTCAACGCCGGCGTGTATTCGTACTCGCACACCCGCGGCATCTTCGCGGGCCTGGCGCTCTCCGGCGCCGCGCTGACCATCGATGATTCCTCGAATGCCGACCTCTATCGGCGCCCGGGTCTGCTGGCTTCCGACATCATCTCGGGCTCAGTGCGCACCGATGACGACGCCGCCCGGCGCTTCCTGACCGCAGTATCGGAAGGCACCGGCCTGCAGCCGGCCTCCTCGATGACGAGCTCCGCGGCGCCGGCCAGCAGCGCTCAACCGGCCGTCCCCGCCCGGCCGAACGGCCCGGCAGCCCAGGCCTTCCCGCTGCAGGACAGCAATCCGGGCAGCAACCCCAACCCGAACTAAACGCAATTTCCTGGTGAGGCGGTTGCCATGGCCGCCTCACCAGTCACAATCTCCACATGGCGCTGTTCGAGATCGTCATCGCGCTGCTCCTCGTCGGAGCGGTCCTCTCTCTCTGGGCCGACCGGCTGGGCGTCCCCTACCCCGCGCTGCTTGCTCTCGCCGGGGTCGCTCTCGCGCTGATCCCCGGCACGCCGCAGGTCGTTCTCGATCCGCAGCTCGCGCTGGCGCTCTTCGTGGCGCCGATACTCCTCGATGCCGCCTACGACGCCTCACCCCGTGATCTGAAGCGCAACTTCGTCGCGGTGAGCAGCCTCGCCGTCGCAGCCGTCGTGGCCACCATTGTCGCGGTCGCCGTCGTCATCCACTACATGGTGCCCGCGATGAGCTGGCCCGTCGCCATGACATTAGGGGCCATCGTTGCGCCGCCGGACGCGTCCGCTGCGGTGGCGGTGTTGCGTCGCCTGCGTCCTCCGCACCGCATGGTGGTCATCCTCGAAGGCGAGAGCCTCTTCAACGATGCGAGCGCTCTCCTTGCCTATCGGGTCGCAGCCACAGCCGCAATGACGGGTGTCATCGCGGGCTGGAGCGTCGTACCCCTGTTCCTGCTCACCTGCGGCGGCGGAGTGGTCGCGGGAATCGTTCTGGCGCGCCTCTACCTGTGGGCGACGCAGCGCGTGCGGGACATTCCCATCTCGGTCCTGCTGCAATTCATCGGCACCTTCGGCGTCTGGTTGTTTGCCAGCGCGGCCGGGTTGTCGTCCATCATCACCATGATCGCGTACGCGATGACGATCGCGCGGCGCGTGCCGGGACGGGTCGATGCGCGGCGGCGCATTTCCTCCTACGCCGTGTGGGACGTGGCCGTATTCGTGTTGAATGTGCTGGCCTTCGTGCTGATCGGACTTCAGCTGCGAGCCATCCGGACGCGCGTGCCTGAATCGCAGTGGCGCGTGTACCTCTGGTCCGCGGCAGCGGTATGCGCAGCCGTCATCCTGGTGCGGATCGCATGGGTGCTGTCTCACAACAGGATCGCCCGGTGGCGGCTGCGCAGGCGCGGCGCCCACAGGTCGCACTCGGGCGAGCCGCAGGGTCGTCCCATGACCATGCCAACGCTCGGCGGCGGATTGGTCATCTCGTGGTGTGGCATGCGCGGGATCGTGACGCTTGCGGCTGCGATGGCACTGCCGGACGGCTCGACCGCCACGGCCTTCCCCTACCGGGATCTGATCCTCTTCTGTGCCTTCGCCGTCGTGCTGGTGACCCTGGTCGTTCAAGGCATGACCCTCCGCCCCCTGATGGCATGGGTCGGCCTCGAGGACGACGGCGCCGTAGACCGAGAGGTGCGCCTCGCCCGGGTGGAAACCGCGCGCGCCGCCCTGAAGGCGCTCACCGGACTTGACGACTCCGCCTCGCTCGAAACGCTGCGGCGCGAGTATGAGGCCCGTATCCGCCTCGGCGAGGAGCAGGCGGAAGGGTCCAGGACCGCGCACACCGGCGCCACCCTGGCCGAGGCGCTGCGCCAGGCCGTTGCCGCCCAGCGCCGCGCCCTGCTCGAGCTGCGCGCCCGCTCGGTCATCGGTGACGATGCCTTCCACGTGGCCGAGGAGGAGATCGACCTGCTCGAGCTGACGGCCGACGAGCGGGTCAGGCCCGAAACCTGATTCCCCCATCCCCGCGGGCCCTTTCGGGCTGCGCCAAAGGAGAGATGGGATTATTCGCCGCGATGCGGCACAGTGTCGTGCCAAGCCACCCGGCCGGCCCCAGGCCCCCAGCAGGAAACCCGTGAACGAAGCCGCCGCAAGCATGACTCGGGCGAGCGCCGCCGGCCGCACCGCCTTCTCGGTGCTTGCCGCGATCAGCTTCTGTCACCTGCTGAACGACATGATGCAGTCGCTGCTGCCGGCGCTGTATCCGATGCTGAAGACTTCGTACGCGCTGACCTTCGGTCAGATCGGAGTCCTCACCTTTACCTATCAGATCACCGCCTCGCTCCTGCAGCCGCTGATCGGCCGCTACACGGACAGCACGCCGCGGCCGTACTCGCTGGCCACGGGCATGAGCTTCACCCTGGCGGGTCTCGCCCTGCTCGCCTCGGCGCGCACCTACCCGCTGCTGCTCCTCGCGGCGGCGATGATCGGCACCGGCTCCTCAGTCTTCCATCCGGAGTCCTCGCGGGTCGCGCGCATGGCTTCGGGGGGGCGGCACGGTTTGGCGCAGTCGGTGTTCCAGGTCGGCGGTAATCTCGGCTCCGCGATCGGACCGCTGCTGGCGGCGTTCATCGTGCTGCCGCACGGTCAGATGAGCGTCCTCTGGTTCTCCTGCGCGGCGCTGCTCGGCATCTTCGTGCTCTTCCACGTGGGGCATTGGTACAAGCTGCACGGGATGGCGCTCCTCAAGCCGCGCGGCAAGAGCGCCAGTGCCCACGCCGCGCCTACCCGCAACCAGGTGGTTCTCGCCATCAGCGTGCTGCTGGCGCTCATCTTCTCCAAATACTTCTATCTCGCCAGCCTCACCAGCTACTACACGTTCTATCTCATCAGCCGCTTCCACGTGTCGGTGCAGACCTCGCAGATCCTTCTCTTCGTGTTCCTGGGCTCGGTGGCGCTGGGAACGATTCTCGGCGGACCCGTGGGCGATCGCATCGGCCGCAAATACGTCATCTGGGGCTCCATCGTCGGAGTGCTGCCGTTCACCCTGATCCTGCCCCATGCCAACTTGCTGTGGACGGTGCTCCTGACGGTCCCCATCGGGGTCATCCTCGCCAGCGCGTTCCCGGCGATCATCGTCTATGCGCAGGAGTTGCTGCCCGGCCGTACCGGCACCGTGGCGGGACTCTTCTTCGGCTTCGCCTTCGGCATGGGCGGCATCGGCGCCGCGGTGCTCGGCAAGGTCGCCGACTCCTTCGGCATCAACCTGGTCTACGAGATCTGCGCGTTCCTGCCGATCATCGGCCTGTTGGCGGGACTGCTACCCGACATGGACGCCACCGGGCGCGTCAAAGCTCGAGCCTAGGGGTTGTCGCTGCTGGCCACCTTGGGCGCAGGCATCAGCACCTGGGCGCTCAGGTGCGTCCCCAGCGTGAGCTCGTGCGGAATGCAGGTCGAGCCGTACTTGACGTTCTGCGTGCTGAAGAGCGGCAGGAAAGTCTCCTTGAACTGCTCGATCAGCTCGCATTGGCCCTGCTCGTCGTAGGACGCGTTTTCCGGCATCAGCACCACGTTCTTCCACTGCGCCTGCAGGGCGGGACCCGGATTCTTGACGTTGGCAGCCTCCGCCGACGAAGCCGGCACGAGGACGCTCATGTTCACCGTGACGCCCGGGAACGGGTTGGGCGCGCCCGGCGGCGAGGTGCAGGCGATCTCCCGCACTTTGAGATTCTTCGCGCCGAGCTTGCCCAGCATGTCCCGGATCTGATCCCGCAGCCCATCGCAGGAATAGCGGGTGGTGAAGCCCTGGTAGATGAACTGGACATGCTTCGGCACCCACACCGCCGAGACGCTGTCCTGAGCCGCGGCCAACGCGGGTACGGCGGCAAGAAGAGTCGCCGCCGCCGCCACGGAAGCCAATCGCGGGACCCATCGGGGAAGGCATATGGCGCTCATGGCAACCTCGTGTGTGTAAATTGGCTGAAAGAGCGTCTGCGGCGCTTTCAGCAGCCAGCCGATTCGCTGGAGCAACCTCACTTGCTGTTGACATAAACGCGTCGGCCGGGTTCCGCGTTGACCCGCTATAGATACTGCTGCCGCTGCGCGGCCGGCGGCGGGGAGTACTGGTACATCCAGGTCTCCGTCAGTGCCTGCCCGTCGAGGGATAGATAGAGCCTCAGATCGATGGGCTGCTCGGTATCGTCAGGCACCAGATCGAACATCGCGCGCCAGGCATTGATGGGCAGCAACGGCCGCGCCGAGGTGATCTCGACCTGCCCGCGGGAGGCGCTGATGACGGGGGTCACCTTGGCATCGGGACCGAGCATGGAGAGATCGCCGCCCGCGAAATCGATGACGAAGCGCCACGCGAAGTGCGTGCGCTTCTGGCCGACCACCCCGCCGATGCCGTCGCGGGTCGCCTCGACGCGCGCGAGATGGATTTTGAACGGATTCTCCCGGCACCAGTACAGACGGTAGCCATAGAGGTACTCGCGCCCGGGCTCGGTCTTGTCCGCCGGGCTCCAGAAGGCGACGATGTTGTCCATGGTCTCGTCGCCGGTCGGGATCTCCACGAGCATGACTCCGCCCTTGCCCCAGGGCGCTTTCGGCTGCACCCAGCAGTCCGGACGCTTGTTGTAGAAGACGCCGTCGTCCTGATACTGCGAGAATCGCCGCTCGCGCTGCATCAAGCCGAAGCCGCGCGGATTCTCGTCGACGTAGGTGTTGACCCGCAGCGCGGGCGGATTGACCAGCGGACGCCAGATCCACTCGTCCGCGCCGGTGTTCATCTGCAGTCCGTCGGAATCGTGGATCTGCGGACGCCAGTCGTCGGCGACACGATGATCGTTCTCCCCGACCAGGAACATGCTGGTGCAGGGGGCTATCCCTAACCGCTGGATCTCGTTGCGCGGATAGAGCGCCGCATCGACATCCATCACCAGAGTGCTGGCGACGTCGATGATGAACCGATACGCGCCTGCGACGCTCGGCGAGTCGAGCACCGCGTAGACGGTGAGCAGCGAGGAGCCCTTGGGCGGCTTCTCCAGATAGAAGGCGACGAAGTCGGGAAACTCCTCCGGCAGCGGCATACCGGTGTTTACCGCCAGGCCGCGCTGCGACATGCCGTACTGCCCATCCCCATCCACCGCGCGGAAGTAGGATGCGCCCTGAAACACCGCCCGATCGCTCATCCAGTCCGTGTGGAACAGGACGTTGAAGCCGGCGAAGCCGAGATCCTTGGGCAGGTCCGCGGGCTTGAGGCCCGACCTGCCGTAGTCGAACAGGGTCGGATCGAACAGGATCTCCCGCGCCTGGCCGCTCTCCACGACGTGCAGCCGCACGGGCTTGGAGAAGCTGAAGCCGAGGTGATCGAGACGGATGCGGAAGAGGAGATCATCATCACCGTACCAGAGCGCACGCTCGGGCCTGCAGACGATCGACTCCCACTGATCCCAGCTGAGATGCTGCAGGGCCGGCGGCAGCGGCTTGTAGGTCTCGTTGTACGGCGCGGTGCCCATGGAGCGCGCGACCCCCTTGAGATCGGCGTAGCTGAACGCCTCGGGCTTGCCCAGCAGCGTCACGCCCTTGGGGGGCGGCCCGGACGCCTTGTGGCGGTTGAACACCCACGGCCAAGGGGCGAAGGCCGCCATGCTGGAGCCGCCCGCGCGCAAAAATCCACGTCGATGCATCACTCTTCCTCGTCTCTTTCGTAACCCCGAACGCTGCCTGGGAAGCCAGCCGCATGCCCGACTGCAGCGACCTATTTTAAACCCAGCTTGACCGCCACCCTGCCGGCAGTGGCGGGTTCTGGTCCGGCGGCGGTGATCGCGAGCCGGGCGGCATCGACGCCCCCGGCCGCAAGGATCGCCGAGCGGACGGCCTGCGCACGCCGGTTGGCGAGATCCTGGAGGTCGGCGTCGGAGACCTGAATGTGCTCGAGCAAAGCCGATTGCAGCTCGAGGATGGCAGGGTCGTAAGGCGGCGCCTTCTGCGCCGCCCCGGGTAGCGACGCCTTGGCGCCGAATGCGTTCTGATAGGCCGCGCGCAACAACCGGTAGTGCGTTCCGGGAAGCTCCAGCACCTCACGACCCGCCGCGGAAGCCGGACCCTGCTGTTTCGCCTTCCCCTGCTTGTCGCGCCTCCCGGCCCCGCTGCGCGCGAGCGCGATCAGCTCGCGCTCCAGCTGCCGCTGCGCCAACGCCGGCCTGTCGACATCGGCCGCGTATACGGCCGGGACCTGCAATTTCAGTTGTGGACGCTGCGCGAGCGCCTTGGCGAGCGCCGCCACCTGGGCCTGCGCCGCGGGCAGCAGGGTCGCGCTCCCCGGAGGGAACTGGATCTGATTGATGTCGGCCCCGCCGCCGACCAGGCGCCCCAGTATGGCGAAGGGGGCCATGACGGCCTTCTTCAACACCGCGAGGAGAGCCTTGCCGATGAGCGGTCCCAGGCTGAACTGCGGGTCGTTGAGACTGCCGGTCACCGGCAGTCCGAGCCGGATGACGCCGTTGCGATCCTTGAGCAGCGCGATGGCGAGCCGCAAGGGCAGTTTGGTCGCGTGCGGGCTCGCGACCTGGTCGCCGAGCTGCAGCTGGTTGATGGTCAACGTGTGATCGGCGTTGAGCTTGCCGTGGTCCACTTTGTAGTGGAGATCGGCGTCGAGCGTGCCGCTGGCGATCTTGTAACCGGCGAAGCGCACGGCATAGGGAGTCATGCGCGTCAGCTCGAGCCCGCGGAACTTCATCTTGATGTCCGTGTAGGTCGCGGCGGAAAGCAGATTCACCACGCCGCTGATCTCGACAGGGGCGTAGCGATCCACCTGTCCCTGCAGGTCGACGTCGGCACGCGAGCTCGGATCGGACGAGAGGCCTTTGATCGTGCCGTGCAGGTCCTGGATGCCCGTCGCGAAGTTGGGCTGCATGGAGAAGTCGGCGTAGTCGGCGGTGCCGTTGGCGATGAGCACCGTGCCGATGCTCATCGGCATCGAAGGGGAAGAGCGGGCAGGCGGATTGCCGCCGCTCGCCGGCGCATCACTCTGTGCGCTGTTCGCCTGCGCGGTCTTCGCGGGGGCGGGCTTCGGGTGGTAGCCGCGCGGATGCAGCGCTTCCGACACATTGAAGGTGTGGTCCGCCCCGATGATGACCCGCGCATACGGGCCCACTATTACGAGGTGCTTGACCTGCAGACTCGCGGGGCTCGACACGTAGCGGAAGCCGATGACGTGCAGGCCCTGCCATTTGACGAAGTCCTGCTTGAGATCATCGTCCACCGTACGCAGGTCGGCCACGTCGATGCGGCCCGCGGCGCTCATCTGTCCGTCCGCGCGCTTGCCGATATCGAGCGTGGTGCTCAGGGACCCGCTGGCGAGTGTGAGCGCGGTGTACTTGGCGAAGTAGGGTTGCAGCGCGCGCAGATCGATGCCCTCGAGGCGCAATTTCGCGCTCAGCGCTTGCGGTTGCAGCGTTCCATCGGCGGTGAGGCTCAGCCGTCCCTTGCCGTTCACCGCGGACTGCAGCGAAACCGCGAGCCGGGCATCCGGCGAAGTGTCATATCCGGTGATGTGGGCCGACAGCGGACCCAGCATGAGGTGGGCGACGGGCTTGACTGCGCGATCCTCCAGGGAAACCCGCGTGCCCGCGATCCGTATATCCGGAGCCGCGATCCGCCAGACGAGCGCCCGGGATGCGCGCCTTGGAGGCGCCGCCGGCGCAGGGGCTGCAGCCCCTTGCGCAGGCGCTGCCGGGCTCGCCGGCTTGCCGGCGGAGGAGCCGAGCAGCTGCAGCAGATTGAGCTGCCCGTGCTCGTCGAGCCAGCCCCGGACATCGGCGCCGGCGAGCGCGATCTCGCCCACGCGAATGGAGTGCTGGCCGAGATCGATGTGCGCGTTGCCGAGAGTGAAACGGCTGAGCTGTACGTAGTCCGAAGCGACGTGCCGCGGCCTGACACCCAAGCCGCTCACCTGCGCCTGCGGCACGTCGATGGTCATCCTGACACCCTGGCTCGCTGCGCCCTGCGGCGCGCCGTCGATCGCGAAACTGCCCTGGAGCGCGACCGTGCCGCGCGAGATCTCGGCCGGCAGGACGGGACCGAGATAAGTCCCCACTGTGGGCGCGCTCAGTCCATCGACCTTCAACGTGCCGTGCAGGGAAACCGGCTGGGCGCGGATCGTTCCCGCCCAGTCCAACCGGCCGCCCTGGCCGATGGTGGCGGTGAGGTGATAGCTGCCGGCCGTACTGCCGGTGGTGCTGAAATTGAGAAGCTCGAACGCGAGCGGATTGAGGTCGAGGCGGAAGGGCGCGGGGCGGGAGTCATCCTCATAAGTCGCGCTGCCGTTCGTCACCGCCAGCCGGTCGACGAATAGCGCGAAGGGCTTGGAGCTCTGCGGCTGGGCTTGCGGCTGCGCCGGCTGCCCGCGAGGCTTCTCGAGATCCGCGAGATTGAGTTTGCCGTCACGACGCACGACGGCGTTGACGTGTGGGCCGTCGAGGACGATCTCGGTCAGGGTCGGAGCGAGGCGCGGCACGCTGGAGATCCCAACCGCGACCGTGAGGCTCCCGAAAGTGATCATCGGCCGTCCGTCGGCATCCGGAAGCGAGAAGTCCGTGACCTGGAGCGTCCAGGTGAATGGGTTGAAGCGGATATCTCCGATCGACAGAGTCCTGCCGAAGTCCCGGGCGGTGAGCCCGACGAGCTGCGAGCGCGCCAGGCGCGGGACCAGGAGAAATCCTACCGCCGCATACAAGCCCACCAGCCCCGCGAGGACCGCGAGGATGACCACCAGCCAGCGTCGACCCCGCACTCCGGACATGGAGGCACCTATGGTGTCAAGTTACGTACGGTGAGATGACCATGCAAACGACCGTGACCGAAAGCAACACTGCGGCGATCCGTTGCGCCATCAATGGCGATCTGCGCATGCCGCCCTGCACGCCCGCCGCCACGATGGCGCAAAGCGCCCCGATGGCGAGTGTGTTCTCCATCGGCCCATGCGCGCCGCGGATCGCGATGCCCCAGAGGGCCGCACCGGCCGCGATCGTCAGGACGGCGGCCGACATCTGCGCGCGAAACAGCTCCGGTGTGATCCTGTGCGCGGGCGACGTATGGGTCAGCGCCAGGGTCGAGCCCGCCCAGAAGACCCCGGACAGCGCGTGCAGCGAGATCAGGGCCATGAACAATGAGTGCACGGGTTGTCTCTCTCGCAGCCAGCGGCCGAACTCCTGCGCGCCCTGTAACCGATTGTATTATACGCCGGATCAGTATCCCACCGCCCGGGCGGCCTCGGTCCGCGGATCGCTCGCCCCGAGGAGCTCGCCGGTGGCCTGGTCGACCTCGATGCACTCGGCATCGCCGCGGTCCCCGTCGCTGAGGTGATAGCCGTGGGCCGCCAGGAGCCGCAGCGTGTCGGGCGAGAAGCGGTCCGGCTCCATGAAGACCTCGTCAGGCATCCACTGCTGGTGGAAACGGGGCGCCGCGACCGCCTGTTCGATGTTGAGTCCATAATCGGCAACGCCGATGAGGACATTGGCCACCGTGGTGACGATGGTGGGGCCGCCGGGGCTTCCGAGAACCAGCCATAGCCTGCCGTCCTTCAGCACCATGGTCGGGGTCATGGTGGAGAGTGGCCGCTTGCGGGGACCCACGGCGTTGGCAGCCCCCTGGAGGATGCCGAACATGTTGGGTACGCCGATCTTGGAGGCGAAGTCGTCCATCTCATCGTTGAGAAGGAAACCGAGGTGTCCGGCGGTCACGCCGGAGCCGTACCAGGCATTGAGCGTGGTGGTCACGGCGACCGCATCTCCCGCGGCGTCCACCACGGAGTAGTGGGTGGTTTCATGCGACTCCGGACCGGGCTTCAGAACAGGATGCGCTGCCGCATAGCGTGTGAGCTGCGGGAAGGTGGTGGGGCGCTGCAGCGACAGCGACGGGCTCGCATCCTCCGGCAGGATGGAGCCGCGCCACGCGGTCGCGTAGCGCTTGTCCATGAGCAGCATCATCGGCGAATCGGTGTACGCGGGATCGCCCAGGAACTCGGCGCGATCGAAGAACGCGCGCCGGTAAGCCTCGGTGATCAGATGGATCGATGCGGCGGAATCGAGCCCGGCACTCTTGAGGTCATAGCCCTCCAGGATGTTCAACAGCTCGATCAGGACGATCCCACCCGACGACGGCGGCGGTGCGCTGATGATGGTGAGGCCGCGGTACGTTCCCGTGACCGGCTTGCGATCGATGACCCGGTAGTCCGCGAGGTCCTTGGCGGTGATGAGGCCGCCGCCCTTCCGGATGAAGTCGGCGAGCTGCCGCGCCATCTGCCCGGTGTAGAAGCCGTCGGGATCGCGCTCGATGCGCTCGAGCGTGCGCGCGAGCTCGGGCTGTTTGAATACATCGCCTTCGTGCCAGCCCTTGCCGCCGTTCTGGAAGATGCGCTGCGAATCCGGAAACTGCGTCAGGCGATCGTCGCGATCCATCAGGCGCGCATCGTTGAAGCCGAGCGCGTAGCCTTCACGCGCGAGCCGGATCGCCGGCGCCATCACCCGCGCGAGTCCCAGCTTGCCGAAATGCCGCTCGGCATACACGAGGCCCTTCACCGAGCCCGGCACCCCGATCGCCTTGTACCCCACGGTGCTCAGCCCCGGAATCACATTTCCGGAGGAGTCCTGATACATCGTCGCAGTGGCCTTGCTCGGCGCCATCTCGCGAAAGTCGATGAAGTGAGTCGCGCCGTCATGCAGGCGGATCAGCATGAAGCCGCCGCCGCCGAGATTGCCGGCCTGCGGATGTACCACGGCGAGCGCGAAGCCGGTCGCCACGGCGGCATCGATCGCGTTGCCGCCCTCCTTCATGACCTCGACGCCGGCCGCGGAAGCCAGCCCGTTGCTGCTCGCCACCATCCCGTGCGGCGCGTGCGTCGGCGCGAGCTCGCCCCCCGTGGGCAGCCGAGGAGCGCCCAGCACCTGCGCGGCCGGCGCGGCCGCGAGGAGAATCAGCAGGGCAAGGACTGGAGATCGTGCCTTCATTGCGCACCCTTGAATCGCATCGGGATACGGAAACAGCCTCGCGCCCGCAAGTGCCAGGGCCGCGAGCCTCTCCGCAAGTATAGGGCTTCCCGCCGCCGCGCAGGCACGCGACGCTATTCGGTCCCTCGAAATGCTGGCGGCCCAGGGTTGCCCCCGGGCCGCCGCACTCATTGTTGCTTTTTAGATTGCTTTTTTTTCCGAACGTCAATCGCGGATGCCGAGCGCCTCCGGTGAGATCGAGACGAAGATCGGTTGCGAGCCCGCCGGGATCGTCGCGTTGCCCGAAATCGGGGTCAGCGTGCCATGGGTCAGGTCGACCGTGAATTCCGATATGTTCGCCGTACCCTCATTGGCGGTGTAGCCGAATTTGCCGCTCGGGTCGATGGTGATGAACTGCGGCAAGCTGCCGGAACCGGTGGGAAACGGACTGCTCGGAAGGGCCGTGAGCGCGCCCGAGGTCGGATCTATCGAGTATCCATATACTTCGGCTCCGCCTTTGCTCGAGACGTAGGCGAACGGAGCCGCCGGATCGATATCCAGGTAGATGGGAGTGACGCCCGCGGGGACGCTGTCCGCAGGTACCATCTTTCCGCCTGTAAGCGTCCCGTCAGCATTGATGGTAAACCAATCGACTGCCCCGGCAGTCGACCCCTGGGCGACAGGCGCGTAGAGGTGCGTGCCACCCGCATCGATCGTCAAGTCCTGGGGATGCTCATTCGTCGCGAACGTTGTATTCGGGGCCGCAAATGGAGTCAGGACGCCAGAGCTGACCGAGTAGCCGGAAATCGAGGTCTCGCCCGAGTTGGCTACATAGGCGTACTTGCCATCCGGCGTAAAGACGATCCAGTCCGGAGCCGCCCCCGTCGCAACCGCGGGGCCGGCAAGTGCAGTCAGCACACCGGATGTCGGGTCGATGGAGTATCCGGACACCGTATTGGCGGTCTGATTCATCACGTAGAGATATTTGCCGTCGGGGCTGAATGCCGGAATTCCACCCGCACCGGCCCCTGCCGCAATGGGGGTCTGCACGGACGTAAGCGCGCCCGAAGTTGGATCAATCGAGAAGCCAGCCACGGTCCCGTCTCCGGCACTCGCGATGTACAAATGCGCGCTATGCGGGTCGACGGCGATATCGGGATAGGACGAGCCAGTGGTGAATCCCGTGGGATAGGTACCGACCAGCGCGAGCGCTCCCGATGTTTGGTCGATCGTGTAGGCCTGGATCTTCGTTCCGTTGTCACTCGCCGAAAATGCGAATTTACCGTTCGGGGCCAGGGATACCGCCGCCGGAGCCGTGCCATCGCCAATCGGCGAGCCTACGCTCGTCAGGAAGCCGTTGGTCGGATCGATCGTATACTGAGAAATCGTTCCATCCCCATGATTTGCCGTATACGCGAACTTGCCAACCGAAGCCGTGCCGCCGGTGCAGGTAACCGTCACACTGGTGACATTGGTCGTGCCGGCTGTGCCGGTACCGCTTCCTACGGTGCAAGTCTGCGTCGGTGATGACGGTTGCGTCAGGACCGTGACGGCATACGCAGCGCCGCTCGCCACCGCGGTCGCGAAGGTGAAGGCGCCGTTGGCAGTGACGGTGAGATTGTCACCGCCATTGTCCTGGAGCACCAGTCCCGTTGTTCCGGTGAGACCCGAGACGGTGCCGCCGATCGTCACACCGGAGCTCGTGTTGGTACAGGTGACCGCAACGCTGGTCACATTGGCGCTGGCCGTTCCCGTGCCACTCGCCACCGTGCATGTCTGTCCGGTAGGCTGCGTTCCGACCGTGACGGCGTAGGAAGCTCCCGAGTTGAGCTTGGTGGCAAACGTGAACGAACCGCTGGCCGAGACCGCCAGATTGTCACCGCCATTGTCCTGCAACACGAGTCCCGTGCCCGAGAGGCCGGTGACGGTGCCGCCGATGGTGTATTGCGTGGTGCCGCCACCACCGCCACCGCCACCGCCTCCGCCACCACCGCCTCCTCCCCCGCCGCCGCAGGCAGCGAGGGCCAGAACGGCAATTCCCGCGAGGCCGATTCCAACTCTCGAACGGATATTCGCAACTCTTACACGGCTCCGGGGCATTGCCCCCGAAGAAGCGCCAGCATCACGCGCGGACGCGCAAAGTCCGCAGCCAAGAATTTTCATGACGAGAGGCCTCACAACTGTTGATTGTCATCCCCCGTCCCACCGGTTTTCGTGGCCGGCGGGACGGTCGCAAAATCGCCCTTTCAGGGAAGGCTTTGGCGACTGCTCAGCAGGAAGCGTGCCGAGCTGGGGCTGGAGGCGAGCAACCAGTGCTCAACCGGAGGCTTTGCCGCGGAGGAGAGCTCGTAGAAGCTGCGCGAGCGACGGCATGGATCGGCGAGCGCCGCCGCGGAGCCCAAGGCCAGTGCGAGAGAATCTCTACCTTGGCAATTCGCTCGCGCGGCGTTCAGAGCCGCGAGCGCATCGACGCCAGCATGGCTCGTGAGTGATGGACCCCGGCGACTGCGCCACCTGAAAACCACCACGACGCGAGGGCTCCCGCATGAGCTTCGACGGCAGCCATGTTGCCGCCAACTGACACATGTCACACAACATCTGCGATCAGGGTGCCGCCGCTTGACCGCTCACCGCACCCGAGACGCCCTCAGCGGCGCTTCTCGAGCGAGCACGAGCTCGCGGGTGCGCTCCTCCCGTCATTTCCGTGTGTAATCGATAATCGAGCCGGCGAGGCGGGCCAGCCACGCTCGCAACCGTTACCCTGCCCGGCAAAGCGCGCATTGTGCAAATAAAAAATCCGGGTAAGGTTCCGACCGCCTTGACTGCATCTTGCATATTGTGATTAGCTCACCCGATAGATCACGGACCTTGTTCAAACACGAAGAACAATCTGGACGCCATATAAGGCAGCCGTTCTAACCACATCCAACAAATCGACTGGGGAGAGTCCAATGATTGCGCTACGCATCAAGGCTCATGACTCAATCTCTGCCCGTTGCTGCGATTTGCTCGAGAATCTCCTTCTATCCTCCCTCGCGCTCATCCTATTCACGCTGCCCACCGGAGCGTTCGCCGCCCCTCCCGTCACCGCCTCGAGCCTCGGCTCCGGATCACCGACCTTCGTCGGCCCGGCGGCAACGGGTTGCGCAAGCGGCTGCAACCTGCTGACCGGGCCGACCGTCGTTCCATCGACAGCCTCGCTCGCCGCCAGCTCATCGGCCGCGGCGCTGGTCTCGCCGCAGGCGCTGGCCCGCATCCACGCCAATGCCGCGCAAACGCAAGCCGCGATGGCGGCGTATTCGGCCGCGCTCGCGCAGACTGGCGTGCCAGGCAGGTCGATGAGGAATGCGGTCAAGGCCGCCCTGGCCGCTTACCGGGCCGGCGGGCTGCGCGTGCTACCCCGCCCGCAGTTCGTGGCCGCTCAGTCGGCGCTGCTCGCAAATATCGGCGCCTCGAGGATGGGGTGTACGTCCGCCGGTACCAACTGCGATTCGATCAGCCTGGACGCGGCCGGCGCGAAAGGCGTGAAGGGGATCGATGCGGTCGACTCGGCCACGCTGTCCACCAACCCGCTCGGTGACATCGTGCCGCCGGACCAGGGGCTGTGCGCCGGGAACGGCTACGTCGTCGAGTCGAACAACATCGGCGAGGTGCTCTTCTTCAACACCAGGCTGCAGCGGCTATCGGCCGTTATCCCGCTCGACACGATCGCCGGCCTGACCGCGAAAGGGTGGTCGAGCGGAGGAGACATCTCCTGCGCCTACGACCATGCCAATGGCGGCCACTGGTTCTTCACCGAGTTCGCCTCGGCCAGCTCCGAAGCCAGCGGCGGAACCTTCGCCGGCTGCTTCGCCGGTGTTGCCAACACTTGCTACGAGGCCATAGCGGTGACCCGGGGCGCAAGTCCCTATGGCCCGTACTACGTCTACTATCTCAACGCCAATTACAACCCGGCCGAGCCTGGCGCGCCTTACCTGCTCAATGACTTCGCCAAGAGCGCCGTAAGCCGGGACGCGTTCCTCTTCTTCTACGACGAGTTCCCCCAGGTCACGGCCGGCATCGGCGGCGGCGGTTTCAACGGCGCGCAGGAGTACGCGTTCGACAAGGCCGCCATGGAACACGGATTGCCGGTTACCCTGGCCGATGGAGCGCCGAATCCAGCCTTCAACGTGGCCATTGAGAACATGGGTCTGCTGGGCACGCCCGATGGCACCTGCGCCTCCGACAACATCCACCATGCGCCGGGCTTCACTTGCTGGTACTCCGTGATCCCGGCCATGCCGCCCGACCCGTCACAGTTCGACAACAGCCATGGCGGCTCCGCCTTCCTGCTGGAATCGCTCGATTTCTACGGCAACGGAGACACCCGGATCGCAGTCTTCGATTGGACGCAGCTCTCGGCGCTCGACAGCCCGTCCTGCGAGAGTTGCAACGCAATCCAATTCGGCGGTCAGCTGTTCTCGGGCGTCGACTCTTACTATGATCCCGGACTCACCGCGCCGCAAAAGGCCGGGCCGATCCCCCTGGGCGACGAATGCGGTGCCGAGGGTCTGTCGGCCGGGGCGACACCTCCGGCCAGTTGCCCCGAGGGCAGCATCGCGACCAACGGCGACAACTTCACCCAGGCTTCGCAGACCCAGGGCAAGCTCTGGGGGGCGCTCTCCAGCGCGGTCAGTGAGGAGTTCCCCGGCGTAGCGTTGGCGGAGACCCACCTGGCCGCCGTGTACTACACGATCAACACCGCGGGCTTCGACCGCGGGGGCTCGTTCACGCTCGCCGGTCAAGGCTACGTTGCGCCGAGGCACGAGGACCTGTCGATGCCGGACTTGATCGCGCCGGACAACGGCCTGGCCCTGATGGTGTTCACGCTCGTCGGAAACGGAGGGCCGACCGGCGCGGATGGTGGGGGCTTCTATCCGTCGACCGCCTACGTCCAGGTGCTCCCCGGGAGCGAGGGCGTGCTGTCAAGCACGATCCATGTCGTCGACCTGGGCCAGGCCCCGGAAGACAGCTTCACCGAGTATCTCGGATATCCTGGACCGACGCGACCGCGGTTGGGCGATTACTCCCAGGGCGTCTTCGATGCCCAGACCGGCAAAATCTACTTCGGCAACGAGTACATCCAGTACCCGAACTGCACGGGTAGCGCGTTCGACGGCTCTCCCTCGTCCTTTGGCACCTGCGGCGGTACCCGGGACGGGTTCTCCAACTGGGGCACCTCGGTGAACTCCATCGACACCGAATGACAGGGGCTGACGGGGCCGGCCTCGGCCGGCCCCGTCAGCGGTGACGTAACCCTATGATGCGCAGCGGATTCCGGTCCCTTTGAGCCCGCAATATCCTTCAGGGTTTTTCGCCAGATATTGCTGGTGGTAGTCCTCGGCGTAGAAGAACTGCGGCGTGTCGCGGACTTCGGTGGTGATGGCACCCAAGCGTGCGGCGGCGAGCGAGGCCTCGTAGGCGCGCTTGGATTCCTCCGCGGCCTGTCGCTGTTCGGCGTCGGTGGTGTAGATGACGGAACGGTACTGCGTACCGATGTCATTCTGCTGCCGCATGCCCTGCGTCGGGTCGTGCGATTCCCAGAACACCTTGAGCAAATCCTCGTAATCGATCTTCTCGGGGTCGTAGATGACACGGACGACTTCGGCATGGCCGGTGAGGCCGGTGCAGACTTCCTCGTATGTTGGATTCAGGGTGAAGCCGCCGGCGTAGCCGGCGGCGGTCGAGTAGACGCCGGGGAGCTGCCAGAAGAGCCGCTCCGCGCCCCAGAAGCAGCCGAGCCCGAACACGGCCTCGCGCAGACCGGCGGGGAAAGGCGGCACGATACGATGGCCGTTGACGTAATGCGTCTGCGGCACGTCGAGGGGCGTACTGCGGCCGGGCAAAGCCTCGGCGGCGGCGGGCATCGTGGTCTTCTTGCGGAGCAGGGCCATGGCGAGGATCTCCGGCAGGCGATGCCCCCCAGTGTGGGGACCGCAGCGAGGCAACTCAAGCGCCGCGGACGCCGTCCTTGCAGCCCGCCGGCCCCGCCCTTAAGCTTGCCGCCCCTATGGGTATCAGCCAGCCACAGAACCTCACGGCGCCGATGGTCGAGAAGCAGCGCCCCTACGGCATCCGCGTCAGCCTTCCGGCGGGAGATCCCTTCCGCAAGATCCTCGGTCCCGAGTGGCACCACGTCCACTGGTATCCCAGTCCCGATGAGCGCGATGCCGCTCTGGCGGAGATGAGCCGGCGCCACCAGTACTCCCGCGCAGGCGACAAGCCGTCGCTGGTCTTCGACAAGATCGAGAACCTGGCCGAAAGCCGCGGGCTTTGATCCGGCCGGATGGCCGCGGGCCTCGTGCCGGCTTCAGAACGTCCTGCCGAGGAACAGGTAGAACGACTGATTGCCGCGATCGTCGAAGCCGCTGCCCAGGTACACCGGGCCGAGAAGAGTATCGGCGCCGAGGAACAGGCTCGCATTCTTGTGCAGGTTGGTGAACTTCGCGTCACTCATGTTCTGCCACACGTTGCCCGCTTCCACCGACATACCGACGTATAGCGGCACGTCGAAGTAGCCAGGTCCGCCACGATCGATCTTCCGGTAGAGGAGCAGGCGGCCGATGCCGTAGTGCGGCCCCCACAGCGAGTACTGCTTGAGCCCGGACAGATTGAGGAAGCCGCCGAGCGGGAATTCCATCAGCAGGTCCGTCGGACGCTCGAGATCGCTGCCGCCCGACAGCGACAGCGACAGGGTATTGCGGTCCCGCCAGGTATGGGCGGCGAGAAAGTCGAAAGTCACCTGGTTCAGGTCCGGCTCATGGCCGACGACGTTGCGCTCTCCGGTCCACTGCAGCATCGCCTGCTCACCGAAGTGCGGGAAGTTGACGTCGTCCAGGGTGTCGTAGGTCAGGCGCGCGAAGTAGTTGCGCGAGCCGAAGAGCTGGTGCGGCGGGAAGGGGAGCTGCGAGTCGTACGGATCGCCGATCGTCAGGCGGGAGCGGTCCTCCTCGCGGTAGACGCCGGTGCGGATCTCGCCCCAGTTGCCGAACTGCTTGCCGAAATCGAGCCCGTAGTCGAAGGTGTCCACACGATACTGCGCCCGCTCCGCCTGGCCGATGAAGAACGGCAGGTTGCGAGCCTCCACCGCGGTGTGCGGCATCACGAACCAGCCGGAGAAGTGCGAGAGCGGCAGGAACACTTCCGTGGACAGGAGCGAGGTCTGGCCGATCTGCGCATCGCTGACCCACTCCCCGCCCGCGCGTGTGATATCGGACATCACGTAGCGCATCGCCAGATCGTAGTAGGAATCGCCCGAGAAATCGTCCTGCAGGCTGAGGCCGAAGCGCACGTAGTTGGGACCTATGGAGTTGCCGCGCGCGTCGACCAGCAACCCGTACTCATCGTCCTGACGCACGACGCGATAGTCCAACGTGTCCAACCCGCCTTCGCCGTAAAGCGTAGTGATGCGCTGTCCCAGCAGGTCGGGATCGAGCTTCTTACCCACCATATCGTGGAACAATGCCTCGATCGGCTGCGAGTAAGCCTCCGAGCCCGTCTGCACCCTGACGAAGTCGATGCGCGGCGGCGGCTGGCGCAGCGGCCCGCGCCGCTGCTCGTACTGCTGATACTGCGCCGGGCTCACCGCGAGCGCGGCCAGCTGGCTGCGCATCTGCCAGGCGGCGTCGGCGCCGGCTCCCATCAGGCGGTGCACGTCGCCAAAATCGAACGATGAGGTGTCGCCGAGCTCCGGGCTGATCAGGATGTCATGCGGGCGGAGCCGCGCCAGCTCCTGTTGCGACTTGCGCCGCATCAGGATCGCGATCATCTGGTTGGAGATCGCCGTGACGCTTCCCAGCTTCTTGCGCGGCTGCAGCGGGTAGCCGACATCCACGACGATCACGACGTCGACGCCCATCGCGCGCGCCACGTCCACCGGCACATTGTCGGATATCCCGCCGTCGACGAGCATCCGGCCATTGCGTTCCACGGGCGCGAACACGCCCGGGGCCGACAGGCTGGCGCGCATCGCGCTGGTGAGATCGCCCGAGCCCATGACGACCTCCTGTCCGCTCTCGAGGTCGGTCGCCACCGCCCGAAACGGCGTCGGCAGGTCGTCGAAATTCGAGATCCGCGCCACGGGCAGTGTCAGGCGGCGCAGCATCTCCGTGAGACTCTGGCCCTCGATGAGGCCCATCGGCAGCGCCGGCCGGCTGCCCTTGATGCCGATCGGGAACTTGACCAGGAAATTCTCATCCTCCTGCTTGCGCCGCAGCGTCAGGTCTTCGCGCGGCGGGCGGTCGCTGAACGCCTCCTGCCAGTTCAAGGACCGCAGCGTCGCCTCGATCTGCTGCGGCGACTGGCCGCTGGCGTACAGGCCTCCGACCACCGCTCCCATGCTGGTGCCCGCAATGGCATCGATCGGCACGTGCAGCTTCGCGAGCACCTCGAGTACGCCCACGTGCGCGATCCCGCGCGCGCCGCCGCCCGAGAGCACGAGGCCGATCCGCAGCCGGTGCGGCGCCGTTCCCGCAGGCGGCGTGGCGGCTGTCGCCACGGAGCAGGCGAGCCAGAAAAGAGCCAGTGAGAAACGGCTGCGCACTCTGCGGCGGCGCCCGACCGATCGTGACCACCCCATGCGCCGAGCATATCGCATCGGGCCGTGGCGAGGCCCGGCAAGGGCCGCCGCCGCAAGATGCGTTACGATTGCGGCATGGGAATCCTCTACCTCCTGTTGCCATATCTCCTGCAGGGAGCGGCAATCGTCCATTGCATCAAGACCGGCCGCAATTCGCTCTGGATCTGGGTGCTCATTTGGCCGGGGATCGGCGCCATTGCCGCGCTCGGCTACATTGCCGTCGAGATCCTCCCCGACCTCTTCCGCAGCAGCACCGCGCAGCGCACCGCCCGCGGGCTCAAGCGCGCCGTCGACCCGTTCGCGGACCTGCGCCGCTTCGAGAACGAGGCGCGGCTCGCCGGCAACGTCGCGGCACGGCAGCGGTATGCCGACGAGCTGGTGCGCCACGGACGCTACGAGGAAGCGATCGAGCAGTACCGGCAGGCGCTCACGGGTCTCTACTTGCACGATCCCAACCTGATGCTGGGCCTCGCGCGCGCGCAGTTCGGCAGCGGTGCCGCGGGCGCGGCGCGCGGCACGCTCGAAGAGGTCTTCCGGCAGAATCCGGACTTCCGCTCGCCGGAAGGGCAGCTGCTGCTCGCGCGCGCGCTCGAGGGCGAGGGCAGCATGCAAAAGGCGCTGGAGCAATACCGCATCCTCGCCAACTCCTATCCCGGCGCGGAGGCCGCGGTCAGGTACGCGCAGCTCCTCGATACCCAGGGACAGCGGGACGAGGCCCGCAAGATTGCGCGCGAGCTTCTCGAGCAGGCGCGCATCGCCCCGGGCCATTACCGCCGCGCGCAGCGCGCGTGGCTGGACGCCGCCGAGAGGCTGGCCGGCTGAGCGGGCTAATGTAGCTTGGTGCCGGGACCCGGGCTGGGGCGCGTGCGCGGGATCTCGTAGCTCGGTATCTGCTGCGTGATGCAGTGGATGCCGCCGCCGCCCAGAAGGATCTCGCGCGCGGGCACGCCCGCGATCAGCCGCCCGGGACAGGCCCGCCGCAGTACCGCGGCAGCCTGCTCGTCCGTGCGCGGATCGAGCAGAGGCATGATCACGCCGCCGTTGGCGAGGTAGAAGTTCACGTAGCTGGCGGCAAGCCGGTCGCCGGCGTGGCGCCGCTTCATCGACTCGCTCGGCACGAGCCCGCGCGCCTCTTCGGCGGTCATGTAGAGCGGTCCCGGCATCGGAACCTTGAAGACCTCCAGACGCCGGCCCTGGGCGTCACGCGTATCGTTGAGACGCTCCCAGGCATCGAGCGAAATCGCGTACTGCGGATCGTTCTTGTCGTCCGTCCAGGTCAGGCACACCCTGCCGGGCCCGGCGAAGCAGGCGAGATTGTCGACGTGGCCGCTGGTCTCGTCGTTGAATACGCCCTTGCCCAGCCAGATGAAATGGTTGACGCCGAGATAATTCCGCAGCACCACCTCGGCCTGCTCGCGGGTCATGCCGGGGTTGCGGTTGGGGTTGAGCACGCATTCTTCCGTCAGCATCACCGTGCCCTGCCCGTCCACGTGGATGGCGCCGCCCTCGAGAACGATCGGCGCGGCGTAGCGATCCCGCATCTCCCTGCCGAAGGCATCCGAGGAAATCTCGCGCGGTATCGTCAGGTCGCGGGTGAAGGGCTGGTAGAGACCGCCCCAGGCATTGAAGCGCCACTGGACGCTGCGCAACGTATCCGGCTGGTCCGCGACCAGGAAGGTCGGCCCGGTATCGCGTACCCAGATGTCGTCGTACTCGATGCTCGCGACCTGGACTCCCGCCGGCGCGATCTCGCGCACGCTCTGCGCGTTGTCCGGGGTGACGCCGAGGTACACCGTCTCGAAGTGGCGTATGGCTGCGGCGACCTTGAGCACGGCCTCCTGTGCGGGGCGGGCGCCGTCGCGCCAGTTGTCGGTGCGCTCGGGCCAGAGAAGCCAGGTGGCGTCGTGCTGCTCGAACTCCGCGGGCATCCAGTAGCCTTCGGCGGCGGGTGTCTTCTCCCGCAAGTCGAAAGTCGCCTGATCCACGTTTTCCCAATACTCGTCACCGAGCAGATCTTCTTCTTCGGGAGTCATAGGTCCTCCGGCGTGGAAACTGCGACGTTGTACGGTCGCAGCCTGCTGTGTTTGAATCCGTAGAGGATGTAGATCGCGGCGCCGAGCGCCGTCCAGACGACCAGCCTGATCCAGGTCGCGTTGGAGAGGAAGAAGGTCGTGCCGGCGCACACCAGGGCGCCGAGCGGGCAGAGGAGCCGGGCCGCCGGGACGCGGAACGGGCGATGGACCTCCGGGCGGGTGTAGCGCATCACCAGTACGCCGATGCACACCACCGCGAAGGCCAGCAGGATGCCCATGGAGATGAGATCTGCCAGCACATCGAGCGGAAACACGCCGGCGATCAGGGCTGCTCCGACGCCCGTGACCGCCGTCGCCACGTGCGGTGTCTTGAAACGTGGATGACAGCGGCTCATCGGCCGTGGCAACAGCCCGTCATCGGCCATGGAGAGCAGAATGCGCGGTTGCCCGAGCAGCGAAGTCAGGATCACCGACGTCATGCCGGCGATGATGCCGAGCTTCAGGAACACTCCGAGCCAGGACAGCGCCGCGTGCGCATCGAGCGCGACCGCCACCGGCTCCGCGTCGTTGAGCTTGAAGTACGGCACCATGCCGGTGACCACCGCTGCCATGGCTATATAGAGCACCGTGGAGACCACCAGCGTGCCGATGATCCCTATGGGCAGGTCGCGCTGCGGATTGCGCGCTTCCAGCGCCGTGGTCGAAGCCGTGTCGAATCCCACGTACGAGAAAAAAATGATGCCCGCGCCCTGCAGGACACCGGTCCAACCGAAGTGGCCGAAAGTGCCCGTGTTGCGCGGAATGAAGGGATGCCAGTTGCCCGGGTCGACGTACTTCAGTCCCGCCACCACGAAAATCACGATCACCCCCACCTTCAGCGCCACCATGAAGTTGGTGGCGTTCGCCGTCTCGCGGATGCCGATGTAGCAGAGCGCGCTCATCGCCGCCACGATCAATACGGCAGGCAGATTGATGATCGCGCCGGTCGCGACCAGGTGACCGGCGGCGCTCTCCTGCAGAGGGGCGTTGACCCACACTGCCGGCAGATGGACGTGCACCTCGGCGAGCAGATTGATCACGTACGCCGACCAGCTCACCGCCACCGCGGAAGCCGATATCGCGTATTCGAGCAGCAGATTCCAGCCGATGAACCAGGCGATCGCCTCGCCGAGGGTGGCATACGTATAGCTGTAGGCGCTGCCCGGCACCGGCAGAAAGGCCGCGAACTCGGCGTAGCACAGGGCCGCGAGCCCGCTGCCGAAGGCGGCGATGAGCAGTGACAGCGTGATGGCCGGCCCGGACTGATTGGCTGCCACCGTGCCGGTGAGCACGAAGATTCCGGTGCCGATGGTGGCGCCGATACCGATCGACATCAGCGACCAGGCGCTCAGGGCCTGCTTGAGCCGCTCTGCCCCAGCCTGATCGCGCGCCTGGACGGGTCGAACCGCGAGGAGCTGGCGCATCAGGGAAGGCTTGGCCGGCTGCCGGGCGCCGCTTTCGGTCGCGTCGTACATCGGCGCAAGTTTCGCACACTCGTCCGCATCGCGCATGAACGGCCAGTCGCGGTACACGAACGGCCAGTCGCCCGCGCCAGCTGTGCTAGCATTTCCAGCCCGGCGCGGCTCCCCGAGCTCCCGGCTGGTCGAAAGTTCCCGCGAGGAGTCCACGCAATGTCCACGGCTGCGCCCCTGAAGGTCACGCCGCCCGCCCAGGGGGCCAAGATCACCCTGCGCGACGGCAAGCTCGTCGTCCCCGACAGTCCCATCATCCCCTTCATAGAGGGCGACGGCACCGGGCCGGACATCTGGCGCGCGAGCGTGCGCGTGATGGATGCGGCAGTGCAGAAGGCGTATGGCGGCCGCCGCAAGATCCACTGGATGGAAGTGTTCGCCGGTGAGAAATCGAACCGCCAGTTCAACAGCTGGCTGCCGGATGAGACCGTGACCGCCTGCCGCGATTACCTGGTCTCGATCAAGGGTCCGCTCACCACCCCGGTCGGGGGCGGCATCCGCTCGCTCAATGTGGCGCTGCGCCAGCTTCTCGATCTCTACGTCTGCCTGCGCCCGGTGCGCTGGTTCAAGGGCGTGCCCTCGCCGGTGAAGCACCCCGAGAAGGTGGACATGGTGATCTTTCGCGAGAACACCGAGGACATCTATGTCGGCATCGAGTTCGAGGCCGGCACGGCGGAGAACCGCGAGTTCCTCGCGCTCTTCAAGCAGCATTTCCCCAAAGCCTACGGCAAGATCCGTTTCCCGGAGAGCTCCGGCATCGGCATCAAGCCGGTGTCGAAGGAGGGCTCGGACCGGCTGATCCGCTCCGCGATCCAGTACGCCGTCAGCAACGAGCGCCGCAGCCTCACTCTGGTCCACAAGGGCAATATCCAGAAGTTCACCGAGGGCGCGTTCCGCAACTGGGGCTACCAGCTCGCCGAGCGGGAGTTCGCCGGCGCCACGTACACCTGGGAGCAGTGGGAGCGCACCAAGGCCGCCGCCGGCGAGAAGGCGGCCAACGCGGAGATGGACGAGGCGAAGCGCGCCGGCAAGGTCATCGTCAAGGACGCGATCGCCGACATCACGCTGCAGCAGGTGCTGACCCGGCCCGATGAGTTCGACGTCATCGCCACCTTGAACCTGAACGGCGATTATCTCTCCGATGCGCTCGCCGCCCAGGTCGGCGGTATCGGCATCGCCCCCGGCGGCAACATCAACTACATGACCGGCCACGCGGTCTTCGAGGCCACCCACGGCACGGCCCCCAAGTACGCCAACCTCGACAAGGTGAACCCCGGCTCGGTCATCCTCTCCGGGGAGATGATGTTCCGCTACATGGGCTGGCTCGAGGCCGCGGACGCCATCATCAGCGCGATGGACAAGACCATCGGCCAGAAGGTCGTCACTTATGACTTCGCCCGCCTGATGGAAGGAGCCAACGAAGTTTCGACGTCCGGGTTCGGCGACGCCCTGATCCGCAACATGTGAAGCCGCGGCGTCGCGGAGCCGATTCCGGTGACAATCCTCGAATGGGCCCGTAAGGTGCAGGCGATCGCCCAGAACGGGCTCGCCTTCACCCACGACCCGTTCGATCGGGAGCGCTATACCCAGCTCACGGAGCTGGTCGCCGCCATCCTGTCCACGGAGCTCGACATCCCCGTAGCCCAGGCGAAGGGATTCTGGGAGGGAGAGGAGGGCTATGTGACGCCGAAGGTCGACGTCCGCGGCGGCATATTCGAGGACCACCGCGTGCTTCTCGTCAGGGAGCGCTCCGACGGCAAATGGACGCTGCCCGGCGGCTGGGTCGACGTCAACGACTCCCCATCCGGGGCGGTGGAGCGCGAGATCTTCGAGGAGTCCGGCTACAGCGCGCGGGCGTTGAAGCTGGCCGCGCTCATCGACAAGCGCCGCCATCCGCATCCGCCCGGCATCCACCACATCTACAAGCTCTTCTTCCTCTGCGAGCGGACCGGCGGCGAGCCCGCGGTGAGCAGCGAGACCGACGCCGTGCAGTTCTTCCCGGTGCAGGCGCTCCCCGAGCTCTCCACCGGGCGGGTCCTCGCCTCGCAGATCGAGCGGCTGTATCAACATCATCTGAACCCGGAGCTGCCGACCTACTTTGACTGACAGCACCGTGCGGTTGGCCGCCCGCCGGATCGCCGGCGCCTTCGCCGAATACAACGCGGAGTTCCGGGCAATCACGCGGCGCGCGCCGCTGCGTTTCGACAGCCGCGACTGGAAGGGCGGCCAGCGCGATGCCGTCGAGCGCATCGAGCTCTACGACCGCTTCGTCGCCCGCACCGCAGCGGAGCTCAGGGCGACGCTCGGCGATCAGGCTAAGGACCGCGTCCTCTGGACACGGATTCGCGCCGACTTCGCCGAGCGCATCGCGGGCGTGCCCGATGCGGAATTCATCAAGACCTTCTTCAGCTCGATCAGCCGGCGGCTCTTCGGCACGGTGGGCGTGGCGCCGGACATCGAGTTCGTCGCGACCGACCTCGACCCGCTCGCGCACGTGGTCTCCACGGTCACCACCAACACCTACCTCAACCACGGGTCGCTCGCTCTCCTGTTCGAGGATCTGCTCGGCGATGTGCGCTTCCACTCCGCGTGGAAGGACCTGGATCACAGCATCCGCCACGTCACCGCCGAGGTGCAGACGCATCTGGCGGCCCGGCGGGAGCAGCGCGCCGTGCAGCGGGTCGAGGTGATCCGGCCGGTGTTCTACCAGATCTCCCGCGCCTACGTCGTCGGGCGCCTGGTCGGGCGCAACTTCCTCGTGCCTCTCGTCATAGCCTTGAAGAACACCGACGGCGGCATGCTGGTCGATGCGGTGATGCTCGCGGAGGGCGACGTCAGCATTGTCTTCAGCTTCTCCCGCTCGTATTTCCATGCGGACCTCGAGCACGTGGCGGAGGCCGTGGTCTTTCTCAAGTCCCTGATGCCGAAGAAGCCCGTGAGCGAGCTCTTCACTGTGTTGGGGCGGGCCAGGCAGGGCAAGACCGAGCGTTACCGCGAGATCATGCGCCATCTCGCCGAGACGCCGGACCGCTTCGTGCACGCGCCGGGGGAGCGGGGCCTGGTCATGGTGTGCTTCACCCTGCCCTCCTTCGACGTGGTGTTCAAGGTGATCCGCGACCGCTTTCCCTACCCGAAGAGCGTGCTGCGCGAGGAGGTGCTGGCGAAATACCAGCTCGTCTTCCGCCACGACCGCGCCGGCCGGCTGGTCGATGCGCAGGAGTTCCGCCGGCTGCGCTTCCCGAAGGCCCTGTTCGCGCCCGAGCTGCTCGCGGAGCTGCTCGCCGAGGCCGCACTCACCGTGCGCGAGGCCGATGAGCACCTGGTCTTCGATCACATGTACATCGAGCGGCGCATGACACCGCTCAACCTCTACCTGCGCGCCGCCGCGCCCGCGGCCGCGGAGCAGGTGGCGCTCGATTACGCGCAATGCATCCGCGATCTCGCCCATACCAACATCTTTCCCGGCGACCTGCTGCTGAAGAACTTCGGCGTCACCCGCCATGAGCGCGTGATCTTCTACGACTACGACGAGCTATGCCTGGTGACCGATTGCCATTTCCGCGACGTGCCGCAGGCCGCCAACCCCGAGGACGAGATGCGCGGCGAGCCCTGGTTCTACGTCGGCGAGCACGACGTCTTTCCGGAGACCTTCATCAATTTCGTGGCTTTCGATGCCGCGCAGCGGGCGGCGCTCCTGCGCACGCACGGGGAAATCTTCACCGCGAAATTCTGGCAACAGGTTCAGCGGCGGCTGTTGGAGGGAGAAGTGCTCGAGGTCCTGCCCTACCATCCGCACCGCGTACGGGTCGCGAGCTCATGAGCCGGATTCTCGTCGTTCTTGGTACGGTTCTCATCGTGCTCGGGCTCCTCTGGCCCTGGGTGCGCCGGCTGCCGCTTTTCCGTCTGCCCGGCGATATCGTCATCGACCGGCCGCACTTCAAATTCTTCTTTCCCGTCGCGACGATGCTGATCATCAGCCTCGTCATCTCGGTGCTGGCGTGGCTCTTCAGGCGTTGAGCGCCTGAGTGACGTCCGCCAGCAGGTCCTCGACATCCTCGAGCCCGATCGAGAGGCGTACCGTGCCGTCGGTGATGGCCGAGACCGCCTGCTGATCGGTCGTCAGGTCCCGGCCCCCCATCATCTGCGCCGTGACCACCAGCGACTCGGTGGCGCCGAGGCTCGCCGCCATGGCGAAGAGCTGCAGCGCATCGGCGAACCGGCCGCACGCCTCGAGGCCGCCCTTGAGATCGAAGCTGACGATGGTGCCGAACTCCTTCATCTGCGCGCGCGCCAGCGCGTGCTGCGGGTGTGACGGCAGCCCTGGGTAGTGCACGCGTGCGACCGCCGGGTGGGAAGCGAGGAGCTCCGCGACGCGCTGCGCGCTTTCCGTCTGCGCCTTGTAGCGGACGAAGTAAGTCTTCAGGCCTCTGAGGATGAGGTAGGCCGCGTGCGGATCGAGCGTGCCGCCCAACATGCCGAAGTCCGTGCGCACGGAGCGGATCAGCTCGCTGGATCCGATGACGGCGCCACCGAGCACGTCGCCTGCGCCGGAAGCGTATTTCGTCAGGCTGTGCACGAACACGTCGATGTCGTATTCACCGTGTTGATGCAAGCCCGCGAAGGTGTTATCCATCGCCACGACAGCGCCCGCCCCTTTGGCGAGACGCGTGATGGCGGCGACATCGGCGACCTTGGTCACCGGGTTGGTCGGGCTCTCGAACCAGACGAGGCGGGTCGGATGCGCCGCCAGGGCGCGCTCGATGCCGGCGAGGTCCTCGATCGACAGCATCGTGTGCGTCACGCCGAAGCGGCCGAGAAGCCGGCGGATGAGATGACGCGTCGGGTTGTAGGTCTCTACGAAGCAGAGGATGTGGTCCCCCTGCTTGGTGAGCGCGAGCAGCGTCTGCGCGACGGCGCCGACGCCCGAGGCGGTCACGAGACACTCCTGCCGGCCCTGCAGCTCCGCGAGCAGCAGCTCGAGCTGGCGTGTCGTGGGATTCGAGGCGCGGGTGTAGAAGAAGCCCGGCCGCTCGCCGCGCAGATACCGCTCGGTCTCCGCCAGCGAGTCGAATTCGAACTTGACGCTCTGGTAGATCGGCGCCACCACCGCGTGGTTGTCGGCGGCGAGCTCCACCGGCGGCGGGTGATTGACTCGGGTGGACTTCTTCATGGACCGCAGAGAGTAAACCGATCGCCATGCAGGCGGGCGGGAAACCCTTCACGAAATGCGCGCAACGGCCTAGGCTCCCGCCCGGCTGAGTCGCGCCGCGAGCCCGGCCAGGCGCACCGCCGCCGCGTCGATCGTGTCGTCGCGCTTGGCTATGCACAGCCGCACCACCGAGAGCTGCGGCGGCTCGGCATAGAAAGGCGAGAGCGGTATCGTGGCCACGCCCGCCTCGGTCAACGCACGCTCAGCGAACTCCACGTCACCAGGGGGCAGCAGCCGGCCGAAATCGAGGAGCTGAAAATAAGTGCCGTGCGCCGCCGGCAGGACGAACCCGGATCCGTCGAGCGCGGCGCGCAGGCGGTCGCGCTTCGCCTGGAAGAAAGCCGCCAGCTCCCGCCCGGTCTCGGGTCTTTCCGCCAGATAGGCCGCAATTGCGTGCTGCAGCGGAGTCGCGATGCTGAACGTGTTGAATTGATGCACCTTGCGCAGCTCGCCGGTGAGCGGCGGCGCCGCCACACAGTAGCCGACACGCAGGCCCGTGGCGTGCAGCGTCTTGCCGAAGGAGAAGACCGCGAAGCTACTCTGCCGCAGCTCCGGATGCGTCAGTACCGAGGCATGGGCCCGGCCGTCGAAGAGCACGTGCTCGTAGACCTCGTCGGACAGCACTACGATGTCGCGCCCGCGGATGATCGCTGCCAGCGCATCCAGATCCGCTGCCGTCGCGGCCGTGCAAGCGGGATTGTGCGGTGTATTGAACAGGATCAGCCGGGTGCGTGGCGTGACGGCGCCGCGCACCCGATCCCAGTCGTAGCGGAAGTCGGGAGGCAGCAGCGGCAATCGAATGCAGCGGCCACCCGCCAGGCGCACGGCAGGCTCGTAGGAATCGTATGCGGGATCGAAGGCGATGGCCTCCTCACCCGGCCCAACCACCGCTTGAACGGCGGAAAAGATCGCCTCGGTGGCCCCGAGCGTGATGGTGATCTGCCCCTGCGGATCGAACTCGCCGCCGTAGCTCGCGGCCAGCTTGCCGGCAATACGCACGCGCAGCTCGGGGAGGCCCTCCATCGGGGCGTACTGATTGTGACCCTGGCGCATCGCCTCGCCCGTGAGCTCCGCGAGCCGCGGGTCGATGTCGTAGTCGGGGAAGCCCTGGCCGAGATTGAGCGCCCCGAGCTCGCGCGCGCGGCGCGACATGACGGTGAAGATCGTAGTGCCTATCTCGGGCAGCTTGCTGCGGGGAAGCGCCACCGGGGAACCTTCCAGCGCCGCTAGCCTGTGCCGAAGTCTGCTTCAGCCGCCGCGAGCGCCGCGCCTAGAACGCCCGCCTGATTGCCGAAGTGCGCCGGACGAACCTCCGCCTCGCAGTGCAGTAGCGGCGCGAAATCCGCGAAGCGCTCGCTGATCGCGCCGCCCAGGATGAAGAGGTCGGGCCAGAAGAGCGCCTGCATCCGATCCAGATAGACGTTGACCCGGTCCATCCAGGCCCGCCAATCCAGATTGAGCGTGGCCTTGACGTGGGCCGAGGCGTATTTCTCGGAGTCCATGCCGTTGAGCTCCATGTGCCCGAGCTCGGTGTTGGGAAAGAGCTTGCCGTCGATGAACAGCGCCGAGCCTATGCCGGTGCCGAAGGTCAGCATGACGACCGAGCCGCGCACTCCCTTGCCGGCGCCCAGGCGCATCTCCGCGAGACCCGCCGCATCCGCGTCGTTGAGAAAGAGCGCACCGCGAGCGAGCGTGCGCCGGATCAGGGCGGCTCCGTCCGCGCCGATCCACGCATGATCGATGTTGGCGGCCGTGCGTGCTCTGCCGCCCCTGACCACCGCCGGAAAGGCCAGCCCTACGGGACCCGTAGCCTCGGGTAGCTTCGCGGCGAGCCCGGCGATGGTCGGCATCATGGCCTCCGGGGTCGAGGGCTGTGGCGTTGGCGCCGAGATGAGCTCCCCCACGAGACGCCCGGCCTCGACGTCCACCACACCCGCCTTGATGAAGGAGCCGCCGACATCGATACCGAGCAATCTGCGTGTCATGTGCCGTTTCCCATCGAAATTTGGCCGCTTAAAGGTTAGCCGCGGCGGCGAGCTGCATGTCGCGCTCGCGCCGCCTCTGCCGCTGACGCATCCACACCGTTGCGATCACCACTCCGCTCGCCACGACCGAGACCATCAGGGTGGCGAGCGCGTTCACGTCCGGGCTGACGCCGAGCCGCACCTTGGAGAAGATCACCATCGGCAGTGTGCTCGAGCCAGGTCCGGCAACGAACTGCGAGATGACGAGGTCGTCCCACGAGAGAGTGAAGGCGAGCAGCCATCCGGCCAGCACCGCCGGCAGGATGAGCGGCAGGGTGATGCGCCAGAATACCTTCGCCGGCCGGGCGCCGAGATCCTGCGCCGCCTCCTCGAGCGATTCGTCGAAACCGGCCAGGCGCGACTGTATCACCACCGTGACGTAGGCCATGCAAAAGGAGATGTGGGCGAGCGTGATCGTGAGCGCCCCCATGCCGCTCGGCCAGCCGATGGCCTGCTCGAGCGCGACGAACAGCAGCAGCAGCGAGAGGCCGCTGATCACCTCCGGCATGACGATGGGCGCAGTCGTCATTCCGACGAGCAGCGACCGTCCACGGAAGGCGCCGAATCGCGCGAGCGCCGTGCCTGCCAGGGTACCGAGAATGGTGGACGCCGTCGCCGCGCAGACCGCCACCCGTAGCGACAGCCAGGCGGCATCGAGGACCTCTCCGTCCGAGAAGAGCACGCCATACCACTTGAGAGTCGGCGAGTGCGCGGCATCCCAGACAGTCACCAGGCGGCTGTTGTTGAACGAATACACGATCATCGACAGGATCGGTACATGGAGGAATACGAGCCCGAGCACGAGCGCAGTGCGCGAGAAGAGCCCTCGCCTCTTCATTCGGTCGCCTCCAGTTCCCTGCGCTCGACCCGCTGCAGCAGCACGATGGGCACGACGAGGAGCAGCAGGATCAGGATCGCGACCCCGCTCGCCAGCGGCCAGTCGCGGTTGTCGAAGAACTCATCCGACAGCATGCGCCCGATCATGATCTGGTCGGTGCGGCCGAGCAGCGTCGGGATCACATACTCGCCGACCACCGGGATGAAGACGAGCAGCGACCCTGCGGCGATCCCGGGCAGCGACTGCGGCAGAGTCACACGTCGAAACACCGCGAACGGCCGCGCGCCGAGATCGGCGGCCGCCTCGAGCAGCGCCGGATCGTGCTTTTCCAGGTTGGCGTAGAGGGGCAGGATCATGAACGGCAGGTAGGAATAGACGATGCCGACATACAGCGAGAAATCCGTTTGCAGCAGCGTCACGGGATGATGGATCAGACCGACGTGCAGCAGCACGTTGTTGATGAGCCCGTCGTTCTGCAGAAGCCCGATCCACGCGTAGACGCGAAGCAGGAACGACGTCCAGAACGGCAACACGATCATCATCAGCAGAAAGGTTCGCCACGCCTCCCCGGCGCGCGCGATCGCATACGCCATCGGATAGCCGATCAGAAGGCAGAACAGGGTCGAGACCGCCGCCACCATGATGGAGTAGAGATAGGAGCGGAGGTAGAGCGGATCGGTGAAAAGATACGCGTAGCTCGACAGATGAATCTGCGGCAGCGGCAGACCGTGAAGCCAGGTGATGAGCGGCGCGTAGGGGGGGATGGCGAGCCGCGCCTCCGAGAAAGAGATCTTGAGGACGATCAGAAACGGAACGAGGAAAAAGAGCGCGAGCCATAGGGCCGGGATGCCCGCGACGAGCCGCCGCCCCCGCCACCGGCGCGGCCGTGTGAGTGCCCAACCCTCAGGCTGCTCCATGATCTCGTCTCTAGCGTGTCAGGATCACGGGGCTCGAGGCATCCCACGACAGCGTCACCGCTGCGTGCCTCAGGTCGCGCTGTGCGGCGAGCCCGGAGCGGTTGGGAAGCGTCACCCGCATCACCTTGCCGGAATCGATCTCGACCAGGCAGATCGACACGTCGCCCATGTAGGCGACCTCCCTTACCTTGCCGCGGAGCCGGTTCTCGCCAAGCGGCGCCCCGGGCGGCTCTTCGCCGGCGAGGATGATCTTCTCCGGCCGGATCGCCGCCCAGACGGTATCCGCCGCCCCGCACGCGACGCTCCGCGGCGCCCGGATGGTGCAGCCCATGGAGTCGCAGAGGATGGTGAGATCGTCCGCGCCGAGAGCCGCCACCCTGCCCTCCAGAAGATTCACCGAGCCGATGAAGTCGGCGACGAAGCGGTTGACCGGCGCCTCGTAAATGTCCGCGGGCGTGCCCACCTGCACGATCCGGCCGTGCTCCATCACCCCCATGCGCGTCGCCAGCGTCATCGCCTCCTCCTGGTCGTGTGTGACCACGATGAAGGTGACGCCGAGCCGCTCCTGGATGTTGAGCAGCTCGAACTGGGTGCGCTCGCGCAGCTTGCGGTCGAGCGCGGCCAGAGGCTCGTCGAGCAGCAGCAGCTTCGGCCGCTTGGCCAGAGCCCGCGCGAGCGCCACCCGCTGGCGCTGTCCCCCGGAGAGCTGGTGCGGCCTGCGGCCCGCGTACGGGATCATTTCCACGATCTCCAGGATCTCAGTGACGCGCCGGCGGATCTCCGGACGCTCGAGCCGCTCCTGCTCCAGGCCGAAGGCGACGTTCTTCTCCACGCTCATGTGGGGAAAGAGCGCATACGACTGGAACATCATGTTGACGGGCCGCTCGTACGGCGGCACCGTGCTCATGTCCTCGCCGTCGATGTAGATGTGTCCGGCGCTCGGCGTCTCGAAGCCCGCCAGCATCCGCAGCAGCGTCGTCTTGCCGGAGCCCGAGCCGCCGAGCAGGCAGAAGATCTCGCCGCGGCGGATGTCGAGCGAGACCGCATCCACGGCTGGGAACTCGCCGAATTTCTTGCTGACGGCCTCGAGGCGAACGTAGGGCGGCGCCGCATCGGGCGCCGTCGACGGTTGAGCGTTCATCGGCTGAATTGTCTGTCGCTCAGCTTCCCGTCTTGAAGTTCGTCCAGGCGCGTGTGAGCAGGCGCATGAACTGCATCGACTTGGCCCGCTCCGGAACCAGGGTGTGCATCACCCCCGGCGACGGATAGACGCCGGGATCGTTCAGCACCGACTTGTCCAGATAAGGCCGCGATGCCAGATCGCCGTTGGCGTACTTGACGAGGTTGGAGTTACGCGCGGCGACGTGCGGATCCAGCATATAGTTGATGAAAAGGTTGGCATTACGCTCATGCGGCGCGTTGGCGGGAATCGCGAACACGTCGAAGTTCTCGACCGCGCCCTCCTTCGGGATGGAGTAGGCGATGGTGTACGTCCTGCCGGCCTGCTGGGCCCTCACCTGCGCCTGCTTCACGTCTCCCGACCAACCGAGCGCGAGGCAGATCTCGCCGTTCGCCAGGTCGTCGATGTAACGCGAGGAGTTGACGTAGCGGACGTACGGCCGGATGGCCATGAGCAGCTTCATGGCAGCCGCGAGGTCGGCGGGTGACTCGCTGTTCGGGTTCTTGCCCAGGTAGAGAAGCGCTGTGCCGATGACCTCCGTCGGCTCATCGAGCACCGTCACTCCGCAATCCTTGAGCTTCGCGACGACCGCCGGATCGTAGAGCAGCCGCCAGCTGTCGACCGGCGTATCGGGCAACCGGGCCTTCACAGCCTGCCGGTTGTAGCCCAGGCCGGAGGTGATCCACATGTAATCGGCAGCGTACTGATTGCCGGGATCGTACTGCTCGACGCTGCGCTGCACCGCCGGATCGAGGTACTCGAGGTTCGGCACCTCGGACTTGTTCAGCTTCTCGAGCGCGCCCGCGCGGATCTCGAGCTCCAGGAATGCGGCCGATGGCACCACGACATCGAAGCCGGTGTTGCCGGTGAGGAGCTTGGTCTCCAGCACCTCGTTCTTGTCGAAGACGTCGTAGTTGACCTTGATGCCGTACTGCTTCTCGAAATCCTCGAGAACCTGCGGGTCGATGTAATCCGACCAGTTGTAGACGTTGACGACGTTGCCGCCCCCCTGCGAGCCGCCGGAGCAGGCGGCGAGCAGACCGGTCAATGCCGCGGCCAGCCCCACGGCGCGCCATAGCCTCATCGCGGACACGACCTCATCCTCGAACTGCCTCTCTCATCAGACGTTGAGCAACAGGTGCTCCCGCTCCCAGGAGCTGATCACCTGCAGGAAGACCTCGTATTCGGCTTCCTTGACGATGGTGAAAGCGGACACGAACGGCTCGCCGAGCAGCCGCACCAGCGGCTCGCTCTGGCGCAGCTCGCGCAGCGCCTCATCGAGCGAGCGCGGCAGACCGAAGGGCAGGTCGTGCGCGCTGCCGGTGACGGGATCGCTCGGTTGCAGCCCATCGATCATGCCGAGATAACCGCAGGCGAGCGATGCCGCGATGGCGATATAAGGATTGGCGTCCGCGCCGCCCACGCGATTCTCCACGCGGCGGTCCTCCGGTCCCGACATCGGTACGCGCAGGCCCGCCGTACGGTTGTCGTAGCCCCAGTGCACGTTGATCGGCGCCGAGAGATACCGGGTGAGGCGGCGATAGGAGTTGACGTTGGGACAGAAGAGCGCCATGGCCGCCGGCAGGTATTTCTGCAGCCCGCCGATGTGGGCGAAGAAGAGCTGCGAGGGGGTGCCGTCCGGATTGCTGAAGATGTTGCGCCGCGTCTTTACGTCGACCACGCTCTGGTGGATGTGCATGGCGCTGCCGGGCTCCTTCGCGTGCGGTTTCGCCATGAACGTGGTGTACATCTTGTGGCGCAGCGCCGCCTCGCGGGCCGTGCGCTTGAAGAGAAACGCCTGATCCGCCAGGTCGAGCGGCGGGCCGTGGATCAGGTTGATCTCCATCTGCGCCGGGCCGTCCTCGTGGATCAGGGTATCGATCTCGATCTCCTGATCCTCGCAGAACTGGTAGATGTCATCGAAGAGCGGATCGAACTCGTTCACCGCCGCAATGCTGTAGGACTGCCGGCCGGGCTCCGCCCTGCCCGACCGCCCCACCGGCGGCTTCAGCGGATAGTCGGCGTCCTTGTTCTGCTCGACCAGGTAGAACTCCAGCTCCGGCGCGACGATGGGCTCCCAGCCCCGCTGGGCGTAGAGCTCGACGATGTTGCGCAGCACGTGCCGGGGCGCCATGGTCACGCGGCGACCGTCCGAGTAGAAGCAGTCGTGGATCACCTGCGCGGTCGGCTCCGCCGCCCAGGGCACGCGCCGCACCGTTTTCCCGTCGGCCTTGAGAACGATGTCGATTTCGGCGGGACTCATGGCCGCACCGGTCTCGGGCGGGTAGTCACCCGTGACCGTCTGCAGGAAGACGCTCTCCGGCAGACGCATGCCGCCGTCCTCGGCGAATTTCTCCGCCGGCATGATCTTGCCCCGGGCAATTCCCGCCATGTCGGGAATGATGGCCTCGACCTCGGAAATGCCGTGGTCACGAAAGAACTGGCGGATCTCGCTCACCATGCGACTGCCTTTCACCTGGACTCGGCGCGCGCGCGGCACGCGGCGCCGAAAGCCGAAAAGAGGGCGCGCGACAGCGGGTTGTCCATCACCTTCCACTCGGGATGCCACTGCACCGCGAGCGCGAAGCGCGGCGCGCCCTCGACTCTGAATGCCTCGACCAATCCATCGGGGGCCCGCGCCTCGACCGCAAGGCCCTGGCCGAGCCGCTCGATACCCTGCCAGTGCAGGGAATTGACGCGCACCCGGTCGGCTTCCGACAGGGAGCGCAGCAGGCCCCCGGGCTCGAGGATCACCTCGTGCGCGGGGCCGTATTGCACATCGAGCGGCTGGCTCTCGTCGTCGCGGTGATCGAGATGCCCGGGAACCTCGTGGACACGCTGATGCAGGCTGCCGCCGAAGGCGACGTTGACCTCCTGAAAGCCGCGGCAGATGCCGAGCACCGGCACTCCCGCCCGCACCGCCTTGCGGATGAGAGGCAGGGTCGTGGCATCGCGGGCCGGATCGTGCAGGGTTCCGGGATGGCTCGGCGGACCTTCGTAGTGGCGCGGCTCGACGTTCGAGGGACTGCCGGTGAAGAGGAGGCCATCGAGGCGCTCCACCAGCTCATCCAGTCGCAGCTCTTCGGCGAGCGCGGGGATGAGGAGCGGGAGCGCATCCGCGGCGTCCAGCAGGGCACGGGCATATTTCTCCCCGACGGCATGAAAGGGATGCAGGCCGATCATGCGCCGGTCCGCGGGAAGGCCAATTAGGGGGCGCGCCGATGCCATGGAGAAGGCAATTAGACCACAGCGGGGGCGCTCGCGGCTTGAGCGCGGCGAGCCCCCATCGCTATCCTGCTGAGGATTCTGCACCCGGACTGTATTTTACATAATGCCAGCCCACGCCGATTCCTATTACGCCTCTTCGGCGCGAGCCGCTCCCGAGCGGGCGGCGCTCGCCGGCTCGGTGGAATGCGATGTCTGCGTGGTCGGCGGCGGTATCGCCGGCTGCTCGGCGGCGCTGCACCTCGCCGAGAGGGGCTACTCCGTCGTTCTGATCGAGCAGCACCGGATCGGCTGGGGCGCCTCCGGCCGCAGCGGCGCCCAGGCGATCCATGGAGTGGCTTCCGGGCAGCACAAGCTGGAAAGGCTCATCGGGCGCAGCGCCGCCCGCGCCGTCTGGGACGTTTCCATCGAAGGGCTCGCGCTCATGCGCGAGCTCATTGCGCGCCATCGCATCGATTGCGACTGGGTGGACGGCTACATGCTGACGGCGGTGAAGCCCCGCCACGACCGCGAGCTGCGGGTGGAGCTCGAGGAGCTGCAGGAGAAGCTGCAGTACCGCACGGTGCGCTACATGCCCAGGGAGGAAGTTCAGGCGACGCTCGCCACGCGCCGGTATCTCAGTGCCCTGTACGATTCCAACGGCGGCCACCTCCATCCGCTCAACTACACTCTCGGACTGGCCGCGGCCGCGGAGCGCGCCGGCGTGCGCATTTACGAGGACACGCGGGCCCTGGGCTTCACCTCGGCACGAGTGCGTACGCCGGGCGGCGAGGTCCGAGCGCGCTACCTGGTCCTCTGCGGCAACGCCTACCTGGGCAACACCGCGCCGGCTCTGGCCACGAAGATCATGGCGGTCGGTACCCATATCGTCGCCACCGAGCCGCTGGGAGCCGAGCGCGCCCGCGGGCTCATCGGCAACAACGCCGCGGTGAGCGACATGAACTGGGTGCTCGACTACTTCAGGAGGTCGGCCGATCACCGGCTCCTCTTCGGCGGCCGCGTCAGCTACTCCGGCCTGGGCTCATTCGAGGCTCCCCGCGCCACTCGCGGGCGCATGCTGCGGGTATTTCCGCAGCTCGCCGATGTCGGCATCGAATACTCCTGGGGCGGCTACGTCGACATAACATTGAATCGCGCGCCGCATTTCGGCCGCCTGATGCCGAACGTGTACTTCCTGCAGGGCTTCTCCGGGCACGGCATTGCGCTCACCGGGATCGCCGGCAAGCTGGTCGCCGAGGCGATCGCGGGCCAGGCGGAGCGCTTCGATGTGTTCGCGCGCATCCCGCACCAGAATTTCCCGGGCGGCGCGCTCCTGCGCCGGCCCGCGCTGGTGCTCGCGATGCTGTATTACCGTCTCAGAGACGTTCTATAGCAGCTCGGCGATCTGCACGGCATTCAGGGCCGCGCCCTTGAGGAGCTGGTCGCCCGCGACGAAGAGCGCGATCGAGCGGCCGCTCGGGTCGCTGATATCGCGGCGGATGCGGCCGACGAGGATGGGGTCCTGGCCCGAGGCATCCTTCGGCATCGGGAAATAATTGCGCTCCGCGTCATCGACCAGCTTCACGCCGGGAGCGCTCGCGACGATGTCGCGCACCTGCTCCGGGGTGATGGGTCGCTCGCATTCGAAGTTGATGGCGATCGAGTGGGCGCGCAGCACGGGCACGCGCACGCAGGTCGCGGCAATGCGGATGGAGTCGTCGCCGTAGATCTTGTGCGTCTCGCGGATGACCTTCGTCTCCTCCTCGTTGTAGCCGCTCTGCGGGTCGATCCTGGTGTTGTGGCTGAAGAGGTTGAAGGCGTACGGATGCGGCAGCACGCGGTTCTCGTACGGGCGGCCCTCGAGGTAGGCGCGTGTCGACTCGCGCAGCTCCTCCATGGCGGCGGCGCCGGCGCCGGAGGCGGCCTGGTAGGTGGAGACGATCATGCGCCGCAGGCGATTGATGCGATGAATGGGCCAGAGCGGCGTGATCGCGATGATGGTGGAGCAGTTGGGGTTGGCGATGATGCCGCGGTGAGCGCGCACCGCCTCCGGGTTGATCTCCGGCACGACGAGCGGCACCGCCGGGTCCATGCGGAACGCCGAGGAGTTGTCCACGACTACCGCGCCCTGCTCGACGGCGAGCGGCCCGAAGCGCTTGGAGGTGCCGCCGCCGGCGGAGAAGAGCGCGACATCGACGCCGCGGAAGCTGTCCTCCTGCAGCTCGCGCACGACGAGTTGCTCGCCGCGGAAGGGCAACGTTTTGCCCGCGGAGCGCGCCGAAGCGAACAGGCGCAGCTGCGACAGCGGAAAGCGCCTTTCCTCGAGACACCGGATGAGCTCGATACCGACGGCGCCGGTGGCGCCGACGATCGCGACCACCGGCGCCGAGCCGGCTGAACGACCAGTCTGCATGGACGGACTCCAGAACGAACGAGGCCCCGACGGCGGTGCCGGCGGGGCCTCTGGTTGACTCGCGACGTTCCGACTCTGTCAAGCGCGCGCGAGATCCACCAAGGCCCCAACCCAGGGCTTCTTGAGGGTGATCTTGCGCGTTTTCATCAGGAGAAACATGCCGAACCGACCCTACCGGAAGCGTGAGCGGCTGTAAAGGGATTTCACGCCGGCGCCGCTCTCAGGTCTGACGGATGTCGAAACACCGATGAATCCGCGGGTTGCGCTCGAAATCGCGCGGCAGGGTGGCGGCGGAGGTGTCAAGGATTGCATAACGCGCCGCCAGCGCCGGATCCAGACGGAATCGCTGCGCATTGGTCGAGAACACGAGCAGCCCGCGCGGCGCCAGCAGGCGCATACAGGCAGCGATCAGCGCCGGATGGTCGCGCTCGATGTCGAGCACTCCCTGCATGCGTTTGGAGTTCGAGAAGGTCGGCGGGTCGAGGAATATGAGGTCAAAGCGCTCGCGCGCCCGAGCGTCCTCGCGCAACCATTCCAAACAGTCTGCCTGCACGAACTCGTGCTGCGCCCGCGCCGGCGCGCTCCGCGAAGCGCTGCCGCTGTTGCGTGCGAGATTGCGCTGCGCCCAGTCCAGGTAGGTGCGCGACATGTCGACGGAGGTGGTTGCGGCCGCGCCGCCGGCCGCGGCGTAGACGGTGGCCGTGCCGGTGTAGGCGAAAAGATTCAGGAACCGTTTGCCCGCGGCGGCCTGCCCGAGCCGCGCCCGCGTCACGCGATGATCCAGGAACAGGCCCGTGTCGAGATAGTCATCGAAGTTGACGATGAACTGCAGGCCACCCTCGAGCACCACGTGAGAGTCTGACCGGTTGTCGAGCTTGTCGTACTGCTCGCCGCGCGGTGTTCGCCGGCGCGTGCGCAACTTGATCCGCTCCGGCGCAATTCCGATCGTGTCAGGCAACGCCGACAGCGCCTCGCCGCGCCGCCGGCGCACCGCTTCGGCCTCGATTTCGGCGGGCGGCGCGTATTCCTGCACGTACAGCCACGTCTCCTCGGGCTCCACGGTGCGGTAGATGTCGATCGCGAACGCGTACTCCGGCATGTCGGCGTCATACACCCTGTAGCAGGACACGCCCGCCTTGTCCGCCCAGCCGCGCAACCGCTTCAGGTTCTTCGTCAGGCGATTGGCGAACATGCGCGCGCCGGGGGTGTCCCGCAGCGGCGGCGAATCCGGCCGCGCCAGGCTGCCCGGCCGCCGCAGGCTCGCCGCCTCCACGGTCATCCTGAGCAGCCGGCACTCGATCGCGCCGTTCCAGAGAGCATGAGTGCGGGCCGCGCGGATGCCCAGCTCCATGCCGAGCTGCGGCGCGCCGGTCAACATCGCCGCGTGCCAGCCCTGGAATCTCTCGCGCAGCACCTCGCCGAGCTCGCGGTGAACGGCGCGGGCTGCATCGAGGTCCTCCAGCCGAACGCCGTAGGGAGGATTGGTGCAGAGAAGCCCGCGGGATTTCGGCTCGGCGTCGGCATCACGGGCCTCGGGCTGTGCGACATGCGCCGGCGCGGCATCCGCAAGCGGCCGCACTTCGAACCGCACCCAAGCCCCGATGCCCGCGCGCTGCGCGTTGGCGCGCGCGTCCCGCACCGCCGTCGGGTCGCGGTCGTGGCCGCAAATGACAGTGGTTGGTTGCGAGTCGGCGAGGCAGCGGGCCTTGGCTTGCGCCCGCACGCGCTGCCAGAGCTCCGCGTCATGTCCGCGCCAGCCGAGAAACCCGAAATACTCGCGGCGCAGAGCCGGGGCGCAGCGCGCGGCCAGCAGCGCCGCCTCGATGACCAGGGTGCCGGAGCCGCACATCGGGTCGAGGAATTCCGCGCCGGCGGCCGCAAGCTCCGGCCAGCCGGCCCGCAGCAGCATGCCGGCGGCGACGTTCTCCTTCAGCGGTGCCTCGCCGGCCGCGCCGCGATAGCCGCGGCGGTGCAGGCTTTCGCCGGCGAGATCGATGGACAGAGTGATCTGCACGCCGTGGGCATGCGCGTGCACGCGGACGCTCGGGCGATCCAACACGATGTCGGGTCGAGCCCCGGAGAGCTCGCGCAGCGCATCGACGATGGCATCCTTGAGCTTCAGCGCCCCGAAGTGGCTGTGCGTGATGGTCGGATGCCTGCCGCTGAAATCGCAGGCGAGCGTTGCGGCCGGCCCCAGGTGTTGCTGCCAGTCCAATTCCCGGGCCGCGGAGTAGAAGCTCTCGGCGCTCGCGGCCTCGAAGCGGGCGATCTCGAGAAACACCCGGTTGGCGAGCCGTGATTCGAGACAGGCGCGATACGCGGTCTCGAGCGTGCCGGAGAACGCCACGCCCGTCGTCCGGTCCCTCACGTCGGCCGCGCCCAGTGTCGTCAGCTCCTTCGCCAGAAGATCGGCGAGGCCGCGCGGCACGCTCGCCAGTAATTGACGGGGTGTCACGATACGGAACACCGGGTGCACGAGCGGGCCCGGCGGTTTGTCTCCACGTATGGCATTTCCTTATGATAAGAGGCTCCCACCCGAACTGGCCACCTTTGGCCACCCGCGAGCACCTCATGGCAGCCTCCGATCCCCTTTCCCGCGATGCGCTCGACGCATTCTGGATGCCCTTCACGGCGAACCGCCAGTTCAAGGCGAAGCCGCGCCTCCTCGCCCGCGCGAGCGGCATGCACTACTTCACCCCGGAAGGCAGACAGATCCTCGACGGTGTCGCGGGGCTCTGGTGCGTCAACGCCGGCCACGGCCGCAGCGAGATCACGGAAGCGGTCGCGCGCCAGCTCGCCGAGCTGGATTTCGCGCCGACCTTCCAGATGGCCCACCCGTCCGCGTTCGAGCTCGCGAACGTACTCGCGCGGATCGCGCCCCCGGGGCTCGATCGCGTGTTCTTCACCAACTCGGGCTCGGAGTCGGTGGACACCGCGCTCAAGATCGCGCTCGCGTATCACCGGGTGCGCGGCGACGCCGCGCGCACGAAGCTCATCGGCCGGGAGCGTGCTTATCACGGTGTGGGGTTCGGCGGCATCTCCGTCGGCGGCATCGGCGGCAACCGCAAGACCTGGTCGGCTTCGCTCCTGCCCGGGGTGGACCACCTCCCTCACACCCACGACCTGAAGCGCAACGCCTTCTCGCGCGGCCAGCCCGCCCACGGCGCGGAGCTGGCGGAGGAGCTGGAGCGCCTGGTGGCGCTGCACGATCCCTCGACCATTGCCGCTGTGATCGTCGAGCCGATCGCCGGCTCGACCGGAGTGCTGCTTCCGCCGCGCGGCTATCTGGAGCGCCTGCGCCAGATCTGCGACCGGCACGGCATTCTCCTGATCTTCGACGAGGTGATCACCGCCTTCGGGCGTGTCGGCGCGCCCTTTGCCGCGCAGGAATTCGGCGTGACCCCCGACATGATCACCACGGCGAAGGGCCTGACGAACGGGGTCGTGCCGATGGGCGCCGTGCTCGCGAAGCGGTCCGTCCATGACGCCTTCATGCAGGGACCCGAGGCGACGATCGAGCTCTTCCACGGCTATACGTATTCGGCGCACCCGACTTCCTGCGCGGCCGCGCTCGCCACGCTCGGGATCTACGAGCGTGAGGGTTTGTTGACGCGTGCGAAGTCGCTCGCGCAGTACTGGGAGGATGCCGCGCATTCACTGCGCGAGCTGCCGCACGTCATCGACGTGCGCAACTACGGGTTGATCCTGGGTCTCGAGCTGGAACCGGCGGCGGGCCGGCCCGGCGCGCGGGCCTACGGCATCTATCTCGAATGCTTCGAGCGCGGCCTGCTCGTGCGTCAGACCGCCGACATCATCGCGCTATCGCCGCCCCTCGTCGTCGAGCGCTCCGACATCGATCAGATGTTCGGGACGCTCGCGCAGGTGCTGCGCGGTCAACGATGACGATGATGGCGCAGGTGCGTCATCATCGCCCACGCAAGCGCGGCGATGACGATGACGCTGCCCAGCAGCAGCTCCATGTCGAACGTGGAGGCGATACGGCTCGATTCGATAGTCACGGTCGGTAACATGACACTTCTCCGTGGCAGCGGAGTTTCGCTCTTGGCCGAGACTGCCAGCCTCCGCGGGCCGGGTGAAGCGGCGCTACGCCGATTTGCGACACTCTTCACCCGGCCCGTAAGTTATGTTGCATGCCGTCACTGCGAGCGGGACGCGACCGGCGTCGCATCCGCGACCGTGGCTCCCGGCTGGGTCGCTTGCGCCACGGCGGCTCCCTGCAGCCGCACGGTCACGCGCCGGTCGAACGCGTACGCATCCAGGTCGCCCCGCGGGCTGGTGGACTCCTCCGAGCCGTGCGCGGCGATCACCAGCCTGTCCTGCGGGCAGCCCGCCTGCTCCAACGTCAGGGCGACCGCCTCGGCACGGCGCAGCGACAGGTCGTCATTCAGCGTCGCGGGTCCCCTCGGGTCGGCGTAGCCGTCGATCTGCACCTTCGCCCCGGGGGGCAGAGATGCGGCGAGCGCCCCGATCTTGCGCAGCGCCGGTACCTGCAGAGTGTTGATCGAGGCGTCGGCCGTCCTGAAAGCCACAGCCGTCTCGATCTCATCGGACAGCTGCACCGTCCGATCGAGCTCGGCGCGCTGCTCCCGGGTGGACGCCAGCGACTGGGTGGCAAGACCCAGCTTGCCCTCCAGTCCCCGGCGCTCCTGCTCGCTGCGGCCGAGGCTTGCGGTCAGGTCATGGTTCTGCGCCGCGAGAGCGTGGTTGGCGACGCTCTGGCGGTGATAGTGATCACCCAGCCAGGCGCCGGCGACCATGCCCACCATCGCGCCGATCGGGCCGGCGGCCGCCGCTCCGACGGCAAGCCCGGTGAAGACGCCTATGTTCTCTTGCTTGCTAGCGTGTTGCTGCGTGCCGCCCGTCTGGGCCGCGGATGCCGGCAGAGCGGCGAAGGACATCGCGGCCACTGTGATACCCACCGTTCCCAGACGGACCTTGTTGCTCAGGATGCTCATATGCCGGCCCTCTTGATGTGTCGCGGCGCATCGCGCCGTCGAGGACCATTACGAGGCCTGGCCGGGGGTCGCTCATGACGCCAACCGGGCAGTCCGCTGACTCTTAGTGGCAGATTGTGGAGGGGGCAAAAAGGCGGCTGGCGCCCGCTTCCCGCTATTTCGGATACGTCAGGCGGTCCTGGATGGCCAGCAGCACGTCGCTGCGCGACACCTCCCCGAGCAGGGTGTGCCGCCACTGGCCCGGGGTGACCGGCAGCGCGGTCGCCTGCTCCCGCAGGAAGCCGTCGAGCGCCTCGCAGAGCGACATATCGGGAGAGAGGGCGAAATTTACCGGCAGCGCGACCGCCTCGGCCGGCAGGCCCCAGTCGATCTCGCCTTTCTGCAGCCGGTCGAGGACTTTGCGCGGGTCGAACCAGGCGACCAGATCATCGCCGCTCGTGACATACACGCGCTGCAGTGGCCGCTTGGGCAACTGATCGAAGATGTCCGCCAGGGTCGTCGTGGCCGTGACGACGGCCGCGGGCGGCTTCACCAGCGCCTCAACCGTGCGCAGTCGCCAATCGTCCCCATGCTCGGCGACGATCGCGCGACTCAGACTGGCGTGGTAGACCGACTGGCCCTTGCGGTAGACCTTGGCCGTGTAGTGCGCCGCCACGCAGGCCAGCATGAGAGGCAGCACGATGTTGTAGTCGAGTGTCATCTCGAAGATCATCAGGATGGACGTGAGCGGTGCCTGAGTGGTCGCCGCGAGGAAGCCGCCCATTCCGATCAGCGCATAAGCTTCCGGCACCGAAGCGGTGTGCGGCATCAAGCCGTGCAGCACGCCTCCCACCAGAGCACCCACGGCAGCCCCGATGAAGAGTGAGGGTGTGAGCACGCCGCCGACGCCTCCGGAGCCCACCGTCGCCGACGTGGCAACCACCTTGGCCGCGAGCACCGCAAGCAGCCAGAAACCCAGGATCTGGCCCTGGAGGATGTGGCTGACCACGCTATAGCCGTTGCCCCAGACCTGGGGAACGAAGATCGAGATGGCGCCGACGATCACGCCGCCGAGGCCGAGCTGCCAATAAAGCGGCAGCTTGAGACGCACGAACTGCGATTTGGCGAAGTCGATGAGCGCGAGGAACGGGGGCGCCAGGTGTCCGAGAAGGATCCCGAGTAAGATGTAGAAAATCAGCTCTACATTGGAGATGAACACCACGTGCGGGACTTCGAACACCGCCCCGTAGCCGAGAAAGCGGTGGATGGTGGCGTTGGAGATCACCGACGAGACCACCAGGGGTCCGAAGCTTTCCATGGCCGTGGAGCCGAGCACGATCTCCGAAACGAACAACGCGCCCGAGATGGGCGCGTTGTAGGCGGCGGCGATACCGGCTGCCGCGCCGCAGGCCACCATGAGCCGCAGGCGGGGAATCGGTGCGCGGGCGAAGAGCCCGAGCCGCGAACCGAGCATCGCGGACAGCTGCACCATCGAGCCTTCTCGGCCGATCGAGCCGCCAGAGGAGATCGTGAGCAGCGATCCGAAGCTGCGCAGTATGGAAGCGCGGAAGCCGATCTTGCCGTCGCCGACGATGACCGCTTCCATGTAATCGACGGCTTTGGAGGAGACGAAGGTGCGGCCGACGAAATGCAGCACGGCACCGGCGAGCACCCCGCCCACCACCGGCACCAGCGCCCGGTGCCACCAGACCAGGCTGGAGGCGGCATCCACCAAGCCGGTTCCCTCGCCGATATAGGTGAAGCCGGTGAAGAGGCGCGTGAAGAGACGGATGGACTCCCGGAAGACCACGCTCGCCAGTGCGCCGAAGAATCCGACCAGCGCAGCCCAGAATATGATGCCCGCGAGGTCCTCGTGCCCGAACAGGACGAGGCGCAGCCGCGTCAGCAGCGACAGAGGTACCCGCGCGAACTCTCGTGCCTGTAGATGCATCTTCCGATTGGGCCCGCCTCGATCCCGAGCGGGCAATTATGCATTCTCACCGCCCCTCGCTGAGCGGGGGCTGAACAAGATAGTGACGAAAGTAGACAAATTCCGAGCGATTTCCTAGCCTTCGGGACCACGCTTTGCGCGAACCCCTCATCCACTCACTGCCGGAGAGCACCCGTGACCTTCACCTTACCCTCGCTTCCGTTTGCGCCCGGTGCGCTTGCCGCCCGCGGCATGTGCCAGGAAACCCTGGAGTTCCATCATGGCAAGCACCATCAGGCGTATGTCACCGCGCTCAACGGCCTGGTGGAAAAGAACGATGCGCTCAAGGGCAAGACTCTCGAGGAAGTGATCAAGCTCGCTCACGGCCGCGAGGACCTGACTCCGGTGTTCAACAATGCGGGCCAGCATTGGAACCACAGCTTCTTCTGGAACTGCCTGTCGCCGACGGGCGGCGGCATCCCGGGCGATCTCGAGAAGAAGCTCGCCGGCGACTTCGGCAGCGTCGATAAATTCAAGGAAGCCTTCAAGGCGGCCGCGACTGGCCAGTTCGGCTCCGGCTGGGCCTGGCTGGTGCTCGGCAAGGACGGGCGCCTGAAGGTCTCGAAGACCGCCAACGCCGGCCTGCCGCTCGCCAGCGGCGAAGGCAAGGCGCTTCTCGTCCTCGACGTGTGGGAGCACGCGTATTACATCGACTTCCGCAACCGCCGCCCGGACTTCACCGATAATTTCCTGGCCAAGCTCGCCAACTACGAGTTCGCCGCCCAGCAGCTGAAGTCGGCCTGAGATCATCACCCCGCTCCGGCTCACCGGACCTCCGGAGCGAACGAATGGGTGCGGCACTGGTCCCAGTTGTGATGCCGGCTGCGGCCGCCAATGGGTTAGTCCTGGCCGCGGCACGGCATTGAGAGCCGGGGAGCCGGTCCTGCTATCAGGCAGGATCGGCTTCCTTTTCTTTTGGCCTTGAGAAAGTCCCATGCGCGCAACTCTGATCTCAGCTCTCGCCCTCTGCATCGCCGGATTGGCGGCACCCCAGCCCCGCGCCGTCGCGGCGGGCAATCCGCTCGGGACCCAGGTCGCCAGGGAGACACTGGCGAACGGGCTGCGGGTGGTGGTGGTGCGCGATCCCCTGGCGCCGGTGGTCGCGACGTCGGTCAATTACCTCGTGGGATCCGACGAGACGCCGCAGGGATTTCCGGGGATGGCGCACGCGCAGGAGCACATGATGTTTCGCGGCAGCCCCGGCCTCACCGCCGACCAGCTCGCCGACATCGGCAGCGTCATGGGCGGCAACTTCAATGCCAACACCCGCGAGAGCGTGACCCAGTATCTGTTCACGGTCCCGGCCGAGGATCTCGATGTGGCGCTGCACATCGAGGCCGTGCGGATGGCCGGCGCGCTCGATTCCGCGAGCGAGTGGCAGCATGAGCGCGGTGCGATCGAGCAGGAGGTGGCGCAGGACCGCTCCGACCCGGACTACGTCCTGTACGAGAAGTTGCGCGCCGGGATGTTCGCCGGCACTCCCTACGCCCATGATGCGCTCGGGACGCGTCCCTCGTTCGATGCCACCACGGCGGCAATGCTGCAGCAGTTCCACGATACCTGGTACGCGCCGAACAACGCCGTCCTGGTGATCGCCGGTGATGTGGATCCGCAATCCACCCTGCTCGAGGTGAAGCGGCTCTTCGGCGATATCCGGCCGAAGAAGCTGCCGCAACTGCCGCCGCTGCGGCTCGGCCCGCCGCGCGCCGCGACCTACACCATGAGCACCGATCAGCCGGACGGCATGGCCATGATCGCGGTGCGCACGCCGGGGCTCGACAGCTCCGACTTCGCCGCTCTCGATGTGCTTTCGGACGTGCTCGACAGCCGCCGCTTCGCGCTCTTCGGCCTGGTGCCGCAGGGCAAGGCGCTGAATGCGGACTTCGCGCTCGATCCGCTGCCGCGAGCCGGCCTCGCCTATGCGACGGTGTCGTTCGCCGCCGGCCAGGATCCGAAGGCGCTCGAGAGCGCCATCCGCTCCATCCTCGCCGATGTGGTGCGGCACGGCGTTCCGGCCGATCTCGTCGCGGCAGCCAAGCTGCAGGAGCGCCGCGCGGCCGAGTTCCAGAAGAATTCCATCGAAGGTTTCGCCTCCGACTGGTCGGACGCGCTCACGCTCTACAAAGTCAGCTCGCCCGACGAAGAGCTGGCCCAGATCGAGAAAGTCACGGTCCAGGATGTCGACCGCGTGGCGCGCAAATACCTCGACCTCGATCATGCCGTGACCGCCGTGATGATGCCGCGCGGCTCAGGCAAGCCGGTGCCCGCGCGCGGCGGCTTCGGTGGCCAGGAGTCGATCGCGCTCGGCGCCGCGAAGCCGACGGCGCTGCCGACCTGGGCGGCGGCGGCGCTGCGCCGCCTGAGCGTGCCGCCCTCCACTCTCCATCCGGTGGTGACCCGGCTGCCGAACGGCCTGACACTCATCGTGCAGACGGAGGACGTCAGCAACACGGTGAGCGTCTACGGTCACATCCGCACCCAGCCCGGCCTCGAGGAGCCGCAGGGCGAGGAAGGCGTGAGCGACCTGCTCGACCGCATGTTCATGTTCGGCAGCAAGCGGCTGCACCGCCTGCAGTTCCAGCAGGCGCTGGATGCCATCGGCGCGAGCGAGCAGGCCGGCTCCGATTTCAGCGTCCAGGTCCTGCCCGAGAATCTGGACCGCGGCGTGCAGCTGCTCGCCGAGAATGAGCTCGACCCCTATCTGCCGGCCAACGCCATGGCGGTCCTGCGCGATCAGCTCGCCGCGAGCGTCGCCGCGCGCAACGTGAGTCCGGGCTTCCTGACCCGCCACTCCCTGCGCCAGGCGCTCTTCCCGGCAAGCGACCCGAGCCTGCGCATCGCGACGGCGGACAGCGTCCGCGCGCTCACCCCGGAGAAGGTGCAGGACTATCACCACAAGGTCTTCCGCCCGGATCTCGCCACCATCGTGGTCATCGGGAAGGTGACACCGCAACAGACGCTGTCCGTCATCCGCAAGTATTTCGGCTCCTGGAAGGCAGCCGGACCCAAGCCACCGACGGATTTGCCGCAGGTGCCGCAGAATCGGCCGGACGTCGTTGCGGTACCTGACTTAAGCCGTGTGCAGGACATCGTGGTCCTCGCACAGACTCTGCCGCTCACGCGCAGCAACCCGGACTATTACCCGGTGGCGCTCGGCAATGCCGTGCTCGGCGGCAGCTTCTACTCGACGCGGCTCAGCATCGCACTGCGCAAGGAGAGCGGTCTCGTGTATTCGGTCGACTCGACGCTCGAGGCCGGCAGGACCCGCAGCGCCTACCTCGTGGAGTACGCCTGCGATCCGCCGAACGTGACCAAGGCCGCCGCGATGGTACGGCGCGAGATCGCCGACATGCAGCACACGCCCGTGGGCAGCGAGGAGCTGCTGCGCGTCAAGGAGCTGCTGGTGCGGCAGATTCCGCTCGATGAGGCGAGTGTGGATGCGATCGCCGGCGGCATCATCAGCCGCAGCGACCTCGGGTTGCCTCTCGATGAGCCCACGATCGCCGCGCGCCGCTACATCGAGCTCGGTCCGCAGCAGATCGAGGCGGCATTCCGCAAATGGATGCGTCCCGCCGATCTCGTACGGGTCAGTGAGGGGCCGGCGCCGAGGTAGCGACGGGCCGCTCCTTCACGGCGACCGGCAAGGTCACCGTGACGTCGAAGTTGGCAGCCCGCCGCGGCGGCCCCGAGCAGTCGAAGTGCTGATCATCCATGCGCACGGGCAGTGACGCCAGCATCGTCTGGCTGATCTGCTGCATGAGCTGACAGTCGGATGAATGCAGCGTCGCCGGCTCTCCGGGCGAGAGCCGGATGGTGCGCTCGACCGCCTGCGCCGGCGCGGATTTCGCCGCAACGCCCGTCAGGAAGAAAGGCAGCTGGAATCCCACCTGCACGTCGGGGGATCTCAGAGTGCCGCTCGGCGCCGGACTGCAGTGGTACGGCACGATGTTGATGCTGTAGGGCCACGCGCCCAACCGCAGCACTATGCCGTGAAGCTCGTACCAGAGATCGTCGCAGGTGTAGGTACGCGGCAGATTCTGCAGGTTGATGATCATGTCGAAGGTCCGCCAGAGAGCGGGCCGTGCCGCCGCAGAGGCAGCCGGCGCCTGCGCAGCCGCGCCGCGTGCCGGCACCGCCGTGATCGCCCACAGCGCGCCGAGCGCGAGCGCGCACCCGGACGCGGCAATGCCACCGAGATGCCTCATGGTGCCCCTCCGCAAAAGGCTTTGTCTTTCATAGCCTAATCCCACCGGGGCATGGCGGTTGCCGCTGCCCGAATTCGCCACAATTGCGCCACTGCATCCGCCCGGTTCGCATCGAGACTCTCTGCAGGCTCGGCGGCGGACATTACCATGCTCACCAATCTCAGGGTCTGGCTGAACCATTTCGAGTACCACGCGGAGCAGCCGCGCGGGGCGCCAGGCGGCTCGCTGAACGCCCTGCGGCAGGAAGAGCGCCGGCTCATCGCCCGCTCCATCGCGACGTTCCAACTCGGCGAGCAGTCCGACGGCAGCGGGCTTCTGCGCGCCGCCTGCCGCTTCGCCGCCGTCCATGGCGATGAGCTGTTGCCGCGCATCACGGAGCTCTTCATCCGCGAGGAGCAGCGCCACGCGCGCCTGCTGCGGCAGTTCATGGAAGAGCACGGCATTCGTGCCAGGTCGCGACACTGGAGCGATGCCATATTCCGTCGCCTGCGCCGCCTCGGCGGCTTCGAGCTCTACCTTCACGTCCTCATCACGGCCGAGATCATCGGCAATGTCTATTACCACGCGCTCGAGTCCCTGACCGGATGCCAGCGCCTCAGGGTGCTCTGCCGCACGCTCATCGCCGACGAGCTGGCGCACATTGGCTACGAGTCGGACCTCATCCTCGAGCTGCGGGCGCGCAAGCCTGCTCCGTTGCGGCCACTGATCCGGCTGCTGCACCGCGCGCTGTTCTGCGGCGCCGCCTGTGCGGTGTGGCTCTCTCACCGTGGCGTCCTGCGCCGCGCAGGCCACACGGCGGCCGGATTCCTGCGCACTTGCCTCGCGCAGTACGCGTTCCACATCGATCCGCCGGCAGCCTGGCCGTCCGCAGCGGCTGAGTCCCGACGGCGGTAGCGCCCCGCGTCAGTGTCCTGCTCGCGCGGCGACGCGCGCGGCGATATCCAGCCGAGGCTTCCAGGGGTCGGCTTCCGGCACCGGGCCGCGGTCGGTGAATCTCATCAGCCTGTCAGTAGCGGCGTGATATTCAGGCCACGCCGGCTCGCCGGGCGGATCCGGGCGGCCGGTGCGGGCGAAGGCAACCCAGTATGCGTGCATGGCGCGCGCCATTGCTTCGTCGGCGCGTGATGTCTCTTTGCCGTAGTGCGCGCCAACCGTATCGAAGGCGAATGGAATCTCGGAGGCATGCGGCGCACCTGACAGCGCCTTGCGCCGTGAGGTCGCGATGTAGCCGAAGCGGTACTCGTATACGGGCTGACCACGTGTTGACAGCGTGCGCGCGATCGCGCGAGCCGGCTCCACCATCCATTGATCGGACCCGGCCACGGCGCAGACCTGCTGCAACGTGCGCCGCCCGTCCGGGTCATATAGGCGGCGGGCCGCCGCGGAATCGGCGCCGAAGCTCTTCCACAGCTGCGCGAACGAGGCGGCGCTCAGGCGGCTGATCTCGTCGGTGTTGGCGCCAATCATGACGGGCACGCGCGCGCCGCCGCCGGCGCCGTAGACCTTGGTCGGGGCGCCGGGATAGACCCTGTCATCGAGGATGAGACCACCGGTGTAGGTGTGGTCCTTGTCATCCATGGTCGCCATGTTCAGGCCATCCACCAGCTTTGCCGCCGGCAAGGCGCGCAGCTCGGCCAGCGCGCCGGACCCCTCGCCCGCGACGCCCAGGTGCCGCGCCAGCCTGATGCCCATCGCCTCCGCCGAGTCCGCTGAGCCGGAGAGCGGCCGCGGAGGATAGAAGTTATCGCGCCCCGCGCCGGATTCGATGATCGCCTTCGCGAACAGGCCGCGCGCGAGCGGGCTCATGAGAAGGGCGTTGACGGACATGCCGCCGGCGGACTCGCCGAAGATCGTCACGTTGTGCGGGTCGCCGCCGAACGAGGCCGCGTTCCGCCGCACCCACTGCAGCGCCGCGATCTGATCCATGAACATGTAATCGCCGAGCGGGCCGCCGGGCGACGTGCGCCTCAAGGCCGGAAAAGCGAACAAGGCGAGGTTTCCGAGGCGATAGTTGAAGCTGACGAGCACCACGCCGTCGCGGGCGAACTCCGTGCCGTCGTACACGGCCGGCGAAGTGCCTCCGTCCACGAATCCTCCGCCGTAGATCCACACCATGACGGGCAGTCCGTGGGCAGAGAGCGCCTTCGGGCGCCACACGTTGAGATACAGGCAATTCTCTTTCGAGGCGGTCCGCAGCGGCGCATCGTCGCCGGGCGTGGGCAGTTGCGCACAATCAGGGCCGAAGCGCCGGGCCGGCCGCACGCCAGTCCACGGCTTCACCGGCTGCGGCGGCGCCCACCGGAGGGCGCCGACCGGGGGCTGGGCGTACGGAATCCCTTTGAACGTGATGACACCGTGCTCCACCTCACCCCTGACGATTCCGCCATCCACCCTCACATCGAGCGAGGCCGTCGCGACCCGCGCCTGCGCCGCGGAGACCAGCGCCAGGTATGCAAGGCCGGCGCAGAGCGCCCGGGATGCAGAAGTGCGTCGGGTATTCATCACATCTCCGGCGCGGAAACCCCGGACCTGGGGCCGGGCAGGAAGCGCCGCTCCTTCTGTTGACTGGACAAAAACACAGAACTACAATTCTTTCTGTCGGCCTTCTCGGCGGTTACGCCACCGACAAGTATGAAACAGTTTCCTGAGCGGCCCGCTGGAAGCGGGTGCGACGGCGCGGTGGCTGCGGCTGCGAGCGCGCGTCGGGTAAGGACACACGGAGCGTGTTCGAGTTGGAACGTCAACTGCCTGATTCTGGGTGTCTCTGTTCTTATGGGCGGAAATCTCCGTCACTTCAGGACGGAGAAGACGTTAAGCGGCCTGATGCTGATCGGCAGCGGCCGATTATATTCGAGCGCTCCCGACGCCCTCGCAGCTTCTACTTCCCGGCGCGCCGCATCGCGGCACGGCCGAGCACCACGCCGAATTCCATCTCGCCCTCGCCGCGCGCCAGCGCTTCGAGCATGGAGTCGCGGATGAGGATTCCGACGGGCATCGGTGTCGTGGCCGCCTCGGCCGCAGCCAACGCGAGACGGATGTCCTTGAGGCCCAACCGCGCCTTGAATCCTGCCGGCTCGAATCGCCCGTCGGCGATCAGCCGGCCATAGCCCTGATACACGGGCCCGGGAAAGAGACTCTGGCCGATGAGCTCGAACAGCTCGCGCGGCTCGACGCCGTAGCCTGCCGTGAGAGCGGCCGCCTCGCCCATGGATTCGATCGCGGCCGCCAGCATGAAGTTGACTGCAAGCTTGACGACATTCGCCTGCGAGGCCCGCTCGCCGAAGCGCCACACTTTCTGGCCGACGGTCCCCTCGAGCAGCGGCTGTACGGACTCGACGACCTGCCGCGGCCCCGCCACGAGGACGGTCAGCTTGCCCGCCGCGGCGACGTCGGGGCGGCCGAGTACGGGAGCCGCGACATAACCAACTCCGCGCTCGCGATGACGCTCCGCGAGCTCATCGCCCAGCGCCGCCGAGATGGTGGCCAGGTTGACGTGAATGCGGATTGCTCCCGGCATCGCCCGCGCGAGGACGCCGCTGTCGAGCAACACGGCGCGCGTGGCCTGATCGTCGCTCAGCATGGTGAATACGACATCGCCGCGGAACGCCTCCTCGGCGCTGGCCGTGATCTGCGCACCCCGTTCCACGAGCCGCCGCGCCGGCTCGGGAGAGCGGTTCCAAACGCGCAGCGTGTGCCCGGCCTCGAGCAACCGGCCCGCGATCGCGCTGCCCATATTGCCGAGCCCGATGAAGCCGATGTTCATGACGGCGGCCCTCTGTCATGCAGGGAGAGCATGGAGGATACGGCCCGTGGAGGGCGGGGCCAAGCGCCACCGTGAGCGCGGTACGCCGCGGCCAGCCTCGGCGACGCAGTGCCGAAGCTGGCCCGGCATAGAGTCAGTTGAGTCTTCCCTCTCGTCCGGCCGGCAGGATCATGCCAACCATCGATTCCTCTCCCTGCTTCCAGGCATCCAGGCGTACTCGCTGCAGGAAATCATCCAGGTCCATCCACTGCCAGCCTTCCCAGACGCCCTGTTCCACTCGCAACAGAATCATTTGACGATTCATACGAGCCTCCTACAACCCGAAGGTGGTGAAAAGGCCGGCGGGAGGTTTGTCCCGCCGGCAGGAGTCCCAGCGTGCCGGGGGTTGATAGTGGCACGGTGGGTGGGGGGGATGTTTTGCGGTTGATGGGCTTGGCGAGCAGGTAACGGTCGCCCAACCACTGGATCGCCTTGGCCCGCGCGGCGCTGTAATCCACAATGTGCGGCTGCGCCGCTTTGCTCGTCTGCTGCACGATCTGGCTCTCCTCTTCAATGGACGCTTGGCCTCCTGCCTCAGTTCCTGAAATCGGGCCGGCCGGCGCAAACTCAAGCTTTGGGTTCTCTCCCAAAAGAGGGATAGTCGGCGCTCCCGGCCGGAAGTATGTTAAGTAAAATCAATAATTTAAGTCGCAAGGAGCGGTGCTGGGTCGATTTTGGCCCGTGCCAAGCTTGGAACCGGAGTGCCAGCCGGCGTCTTGACGTCTATATCCTTACGCAACGTTGTGTCGCTCACTTCGATGACAAGCAAAGCGTCCGGCCCGCAGGCCATGAGCGCAGCCTGACATCGCGGGGCGCGGGGCTCAACGCGAAAAGCCTCCGCGTTCGTTGAGATTTCCCGTCTTTTCGGGTTCCGACACCGCTTTGCGGTCGAATACCTCGCGCGCGGCATCGATCTCGGCGAGGTGACCGCGCGCCCACTCGCCCAGCGCGCTCACCGGTGCGTGCAAAGACCGCCCGAGGGCCGTGAGCTCATACTCCACGCGTGGCGGCACGACCGGGAAGACGGTGCGCTTCACCAGTCCGTCGCGTTCCAGGCCGCGCAGCGACAATGTCAGCATGCGCTGCGAGATCCCACCGATCGCCCGTTTGAGCTCGGAGAACCGGCGCGGCTTCTCCGTCAGCATGATGATGATGAGAACGCTCCATTTCTCGCCGATTCGCGCCAATACCTGACTGATCTTCGGGCACTCCTCGCTGGGCAGGTGCCTCGCCATGGTTACACCAGCTTTACTCGGTCGCATGCGTGTGCCTTCTTGTTTCGGCCTCGGCCGCACTCACATAATTAGCCTCAGTAACAATTTTATACCACTGCCGCTTACACCACTACCCTGAGGCCAGCCATGAAACTCGTGCACGTCGATGCCAGCATCCTCGGAGAGAGCTCCGTCAGCCGCCAGCTGAGCGCCGCGATCGTCGCGCGGCGGTTTCTACGGTCCGGACACGCCCGCGGCCCCTCTCGATCACCAGGAGACTTACCTGCGGGGCGTTTTCGGCTTCTTCGGCATCACCGACATTGCGTTCGTTCGTGCTGAAGGCCTCAACGTCAGCGCGGACCAGCGCAAGGCGTCGATTGCCACCGCCACGGCCGAGGCTGCCCGGCTAGCAGCATGAGCCGGAGGAGCCCTTGATACTGCCCCCATATACGAGTTCTCAAATCCCGCCACAGCGCGGCCAGGAGACCCTGATGAATACGCAATCCGTACGCGGTGTGTCGCAGCTCGTGCGCGGCATGCCGACATCCGATGGCGCCGGCGTCAAGCTGACGCGCGTCATCGGTCAGCCGCGGCTGCCGGATCTCGATCCGTTCCTCATGCTCGATGAGTTCGGCACGGACAACCCCGGCGACTACATCGCAGGCTTCCCCGATCATCCCCATCGGGGCTTCGAGACCGTCACCTACATGCTCGACGGCAAGATGCGTCATCGTGACAACCACGGCCACGAGGGAATACTCGTTCCGGGCAGCGTTCAGTGGATGACCGCGGGGCGCGGCATCGTGCATTCGGAGATGCCGGAGCAGCAGGAGGGCCGCATGCGCGGCTTCCAGCTCTGGATCAACCTGCCCGCGCGGGACAAGATGACCGCGCCCAAGTACCAGGAATTCGGACCGGAGAAGATTCCGGCCGCTGATCTCGGGGACGGAGCGCGGGTGAAAGTGATCGCCGGCCAGGTGGCGGGCGTCACCGGGCCGATCGCGCAGCCGGCGACCGATCCGACCTATCTCGACATCGAGCTCGAGCCCGGCGCGAAGCTCTCGCAGCCGCTCGCCCGCGGCCACTCCGCGTTCCTCTACGTCTACGAGGGCGCGGTGCGCGTCGGCGCCGGAGAGTCGGCGGCGACGGTGAGCGCTCACGAGCTCGCGGTATTGGACGACGGCGATTCGGTGCTGCTCGAAGGGCGCGAGCCGCCGCAGGATGGCAGGGTTAACCGCGCCATCCTGGTCGCCGGCAGGCCGCTGCGGGAGCCCGTGGCGAAGCACGGACCTTTCGTGATGAGCACCCGCCAGGAGCTGATCCAGGCCTTCGAGGACTACCAGAGCGGGAGGTTCTGACCTCTGCTAGTCCGCAGCGGCGGACATCGCCGGCTCGGCGAGCTCCTCCCGCTCCTTCTCGTGGTCGGCCGCCAACAGGAGGTAGACGGCCGGCACGATGAAGAGCGTGAAGATCGTGCCGATGGAGAGGCCGGTGAAGATCACCCAACCCATGGCCTTACGTCCGGCCGCGCCGGCGCCGCTCGCGATGACGAGGGGCACCACGCCGAGCACCATCGCCGCCGTGGTCATCAGGATCGGCCGCAAGCGCACCGCCGCCGCCTCGATGATGGCGGTGAGCTTCGGCTTGCCGGCGCGCTGCTGGTCATTGGCGAACTGCACCATCAGGATGCCGTGCTTGCTGATCAGGCCGAGGAGGGTCACGAGCCCCACCTGCGAGTAGATGTTGAGCGAGGTGACGCCGAAGTTGATGAACAGCAACGCGCCGAACAGCGCCGCGGGCACCGATACCAGGATCACCACCGGGTCGCGGAAGCTCTCGAACAGCGCCGCGAGGGCGAGATAGACGATAACGAGCGCGAACCCGAAGGTGAACAGGAAGGTGTTCGATCCCTCCATGTACTGGCGGGAAGTGCCCGAGTAGTCGATCGAGTAGCCGATCGGGGCTGCCTCCTGCAGCGCCTTCTGCAGGAAGGCCAGCACCACACCCTGCGCCGCAGCCGGAGCGCCCGCAATGGTCGCGGAATTGAGCTGCTGGAAGTGGTTGATCGATTCCGGAACCGTCTGGCGCTCGAGGTGCGCGACGGTCCCGAGCTGCACCAGCGAGCCATTCGAGGCACGCAGATACTGTTGCAGCACCTGGTGGGGGTTCAGCCGGTACTTCTGCAGCACCTGCGGAATGACCTTGTAGGAGCGGCCGGCGATGGTGAAGTAATTGACGTACCCGCCGCCCATTGCGGCGCCGAGCGCCGAAGCCACGTCCTGATTGGTCAGTCCGAGCTGCGACACCATGTCGTGATTGACTTCGATCGTCTGTTGCGGCTCGTCGAGCTTCAGGTCACCGTCGACGAACCAGAAGAGTCCGCTCCCCTTGGCGCGGCTCAAAACCTTCTGCTCCACCTGGTAGAGGTTCTCGATCGGCTCGCTGGTCGTGATCACGAACTGCACGGGCATGCCCTGGGAGCCGGGCAGCGGCGGGAACTGGAAGGCCGCGACCTCCGCTCCCGCGATGGTGCTCCACTTCTTCTGCAGGACCTGCTGCAGCTCATTGGCGGAGCGGCTGCGCTCGTTCCAGGGCTTGAACAGAACTCCCCCGAGCCCCTGGGTCACCGACGGCACACCCACGATCTGGAAGGCGCCGCGATACTCCGGTATGGACTTCCCGACCTCGAGCGCCTGCCGGGAATACGTCTCCATCTGCGCATTCGTCGCATCCGGCGGCCCGATCAGCTGATACGCCACGAATCCCTGATCTTCCTGCGGCGCCAGCTCCGAGGTCGAGGTGATGAAGAGATAGGGCAGCGCCGCCAGCAGCAGCACCAGGAGCACGACGAGCACCGGCCAGGTCTCGAGCCAGCTGGTCAGCATGCGCTGGTAGCCGGAGCGAAGCCGCGAGAACCAGCGATCGACCAGGCACGCGAACCGCCCGTCCTCCATCTCCGGGGTGAAGATACGCGAGCACATCATCGGCGAAAGAGTCAGCGCGATGATCGCCGAGACGGTGATCGCACCGACCAGGGTGAAGGCGAACTGGGTGAAGAGCGCACCCGTCAGGCCGGTCTGGAACGCGATTGGCGCGTACGCGGCCACGAGCACCACCGTCATCGCGAGGATCGGGCCGCCGAGCTCGCGTGCGCCCTGGATGGCGGACGAGAACGGCGTGACTCCTTCTTTCATGTGCCGGTCGATGTTCTCGACGACGATGATGGCGTCGTCGACCACCAGTCCGATGGCGAGCACCAGCGCCAGCAGCGTCAGCAGGTTGATCGAGTACCCGAGCGCCAGCATCACGACGAAGGCGCCGACGAGCGATAATGGCATCGCGATGGCCGGCACGGCCGCGGCCCGCGGACTGCCGAGGAAGACGAAGATGACCGCGGTGACGATGAGCAGCGCCTCGACGAGAGTCTTGATGACGTCCTTGATCGAGGCGTTGATGAACATCGTGGCGTCGAATGCCACCGCCTGGTGGATGCCGTTCGGAAGCTGTCGCCCGATATCGGGCAGCACCGCTCTGACGTCGCGTACGACATCGAGCACGTTGGCGGTCGGGGAAGGCTTGATGCCGATGAACACCCCGGACAAGCCGCTATACGAGACGCCGAAGTCGTAGTTCTCCGCGCCGAGGACGACGGTCGCCACGTCCTCCAGCCGCACGATCGCGCCGTTCGCCTGCCGGATCACCAGTCGCTTGAATGCCTCCAGCGAGTGCGGGTCCGTGGAGGCGGTCAGGTTGACCGTCACCATGTTGCCCTTGCTCTCGCCCGCGGCCGACAGGTAGTTGTTGGCCGACAGCGCCGCGAACACGTCGCTCGCGGTCACCCCATGCGCGGCCATGCGATCCGGATCGAGCCAGGCGCGCAGCGCGAAGGTCCTGCCCCCCAGGATCTCGGCGGTCTGCACGCCGGGGATGGAGTTGAGCTTCGGCTGCACGACGCGCAGCAGGTAATCGGTGACGTCGTTCGTCGGCAGTACCGTACTCGAGTAGTTGAGGTACAGGATGTCCGTGGTCTGATTGGCCTGCAGCGTGATCACCGGCAGCTGCGACTGCGGCGGCAGCTGGTTGCGCACGGCGTTGACCTGGGCGCTGATCTCCGTGAGCGCCTTGTTCGAGGGATAGTTCATCTGCAGCGTCGCCGTGATGACGGAGCTGCCGGAGCTGGAGACGGAAGACAGGTAATCGATTCCCTGCGCCTGCGCGATGGCCACCTCGAGCGGCTGGGTGATGAACCCCGCCACGGTCTGCGCATCGGCACCGTAATAGGTGGTCGAGATCGTGATGACACCGTTCTCGGTCTGCGGGTACTGCGTCACCGGCAACTGGAAGATGGAACGCAGGCCGAGGACGAGAATGAGCAGGCTGATGACCGCCGAGAGGACGGGTCGCCGGATGAAGAGGTCGGTCAGCTTCACGCGTGCCTCCTCAGTGCTCCTGGGGAGTCGGGTTGGCCTCGTCGACCGGCAGCACGCTGTTGTTGACGACGAGCTGCGATCCATTCTTGATCTTCATCTGACCGGTGCTCACGACGAGGTCGCCGGCATTGAGGCCCTTGACGATGGCCACCTGATCGCCGCGAGTCGGGCCGAGAGTCACGAAGACCAGTTGCGCCGTCGGGTGTCCGCCGGGCTTTGCGGAGTTGCGCACCAGATAGACCGTCTCACCGTAGGGGTTGTACGTGATGGCGGTCTGCGGCAGCGTCAGATATCGCTCCTGCCCGCCGGCATCGACCATGGTGCGGACGAACATTCCCGGCAGCAGGTTGTGCTCGGGATTGCGGATGGTCGCCTCGGCCTGGAAGTTGCGCGTAGAGGGATCGACCAGCGGATCGAGGGAGGTGATCTTGCCCTCGAAGGTTTTGCCGGGGAAGGCATCGGCCGTCACATGGACGGTCTGGCCCACGGTGACCCGCGACAGGTTGTCCTGCGGCAGGCGGAAATCGACATAGATGGGATCGACCGATTCCAGGGTGACGATGGGGTCGCCCGGGTTCAGGTACTGGCCCGGATTGACGGTGGTGATGCCGAGTCGTCCGCGGAAGGGTGCGCGGATGGTCTTCTTCGCCACCAGGGCGGCCTGCGCGGCCTCCTGCTCCCGGGTGCTCTTCAGGTTGGCGATATCGGTATCGAGCTGCGCCCTGCCGATGGCCTGCGCCTGATATTGGATGAGGTCACGGTGATAGGTCAGCCCGGCGAGGTTCGACTCCGCCGTCAGCGCCTGCAGCTGCGCGATATCCGGATCGGCGTTGAGCTGTACCAGCGTCTGGCCGGCGCGCGCGTCCGCGCCGGACGTGAAGTCCAGCTTGCGGACGAGGCCCGCCACTTCCGTCGTAACCTCGACACCGTGAATGGCCCGGAGGCTGCCCACGGCCTGCACCTGCGGCTGCCATTCGGAATACGCGGCCGTAGCCGTGCTCACCGTCTGCGGGAGCGAGGCATTCTGGGCCATGGCCTGCCGGATGAAGTGGGCTTTGATCATGTTGAAGCCCACTGCCGCACCGACGAGGAATATCACCAGGACCAGCACGATGGCCAGTCGACGTCTCATAGCGCTCTTCACAGCCACTCCTGACTCTCGGGTCTTCTTCCCTCCGCTGGGGCCCTGAGATGCGGTAGCGCAGCCTCGCCCAACGGGGGGCGGGCCGCGCGTGCGCGTGGACCAACCGGGAAGCTGCCAGAATGGCGCTACTCTAGCAGAAAGCCAAGCAGTTCTCGTCCCCCTGGCCGTATGGCTGGGGTTCCGCCCGCCGCACTGGACGTACCGCGATACGGTATCGTGCGCAAATGTACGTCCACTCCCCCGTTGGCGATCAGCATTCACCGGCCAACAATACTGGACATGCCGCGGGGGGACCGGGCGGCGAGGTGGTCCTGAGCGTCGCCGGGCTGCGCAAGAGCTATTCGCAGCTCGTCGCGGTCGCGGACGTGTCCTTCGATGTCCATCGAAGGGAGGTGGTCGGACTTCTCGGCCCGAACGGAGCCGGCAAGACGACCACGATCAACATGGTCCTCGGGGTGCTGAGCCCGACGGCCGGCAGCGTGCGCATCGGCGGTGTCGATCTGGCACGCGAGCGGGCGCGCGCGTTGGCGCAGGCCAACTTCTCGGCGGTGTATGCCGCGCTTCCGGGCAACCTGACGGTCACCGAGAACCTGCGCTTCTTCGGGCTCGTCTACGGCGTACCCGAGCTGCGCCGCCGGGTCGGGGAGCTGCTGCGAGAGTTCGACCTCGAGCGCCTGCGCGACACCAAATGCGGCGTGCTCTCCTCCGGGGAGCAGACGCGCGTAGCCCTCGCCAAAGCAGTCGTCAACCGGCCGCGGCTGCTGCTGCTCGATGAGCCGACCGCCTCCCTCGACCCGGCTGCCGCGCAAACCGTCCGCGCACGCATCCGCAGCCTCGCGGTCGAGAGCGGTTGCGGCATCCTGTGGACATCCCACAACATGTACGAAGTCGAGGAAGTCTGCGATCGCGTGCTCTTCCTCTCTCACGGCCGGATACTCCTCGAGGGTGATCCGCGGCGGCTGCCGCGCGAGCATGGCGCCGCGACGCTCGAGGAGCTCTTCATCCGCCTGGCGCGCGAGCCGCTCGCCGAGCGGCTGCAGCGCACCACATGAGGCTGAAGCCCGTGGCGGCCATCCTGCTGCGACAGTTCTACCTGATCCGCGGCAGCCCGGTGCGCTCGCTCCCCATGTTCGCGTGGGTCGCCATCGACATCATCGTGTGGGGCTTCATCACGCGTTATCTCAACTCGATGGCCGCGGGCCGCTTCAACTACGTGCCGAGCCTCCTCGGCGCGGTGCTGCTGTGGGATTTCTTCACGCGCATCATGCAGGGCGTGAGCACGGCGTTCCTCGAGGACGTCTGGTCGCGCAACTTCCTCAACCTGTTCGCGACGCCGCTCACGATCTCCGAATACATTCTCGGCCTCGTGATCACCAGCGTGGGGACGAGCGCGGTGGGGCTCGCGGTGATGCTCGTGCTGGCGACCGCGGTCTTCGGCCTGTCGTTCTTCTCGCTGGGGGCTCTGCTGGTTCCCTTCCTGCTGGTGCTCTTCGGCTTCGGTATCGCCCTGGGAGTGCTCGCGAGCGCGCTCGTCCTGCGCCTCGGGCCCGCGTCGGAATGGCTGGTTTGGCCGCTGCCGGCGCTGCTGTCACCGTTCGTCGGAGTCTTCTATCCGCTGGCGACGCTGCCGCGGTGGATGCAGGGTGTCGGACATCTCCTGCCGCCCTCGTATGTGTTCGAGGGCATGCGGACGGTGCTCGCGGGACGGCAATTCGCGGCGGCCAACCTCCTCATCGGCGCCGGGCTCGCGGTGCTCGACATTCTGCTCGCGGGCTATTTCTTCGCCAGGGTGTTCCGCTACGCCATCCGCACGGGACTTCTCGCCCGCTACAGCGCGGAGAGCACGGCATGACCGAGAAAGTGTTCGTATCCGCGCAGTCGCTGCTCGAGGACTCGATGGAGCTCGCGCTGCGCATCGTGCCCAGCGGCTTGTGACCCACCTTCCTGGTGGCCCTGTGGCGCGGCGGCGCCCCTATCGGCATCACGGTGCAGGAAGTGCTCGAGTATCACGGGATCAACACGGATCATGTCGCCATCCGCACCTCGACGCATACGGGAATCGACGAGCGCAGCGACACCGTGCGGGTGCATGCGATCGATTACCTGGCTCACAAGCCGGTGGACCCCAGCTTCTTCGACGTTTGAGCCTACTCTCGGGTCTTCGCTTGCAATCCCAAGGCATTTGGTCCTCCTCGGCAGCTCCCCCGTCAACCCCCCATCACGGTGGCGGCCACCCCTCCCTTTCTCCCCGACCTCTCACTCCGCGAAACTTCTGTCGGCGCCACACTGACCGTGCGATGCTGTGGCTGCCTGAGCCTGGCCTTTGCCGCCGGCCCTGCTGTCGCTTGCCGGAATTCCGCTGCGAATCATCGTGGCCATGGCGGCCCCCGTTGCAGGCGCCGGCCGAGGACCGCATCGGCAGCCGACCGCCTCGATGGTGGCGCGCTGACTGACGAAAGCTTGCAAAAATTTCACGGTTTGCGGTAACTTACATGTTTCATCTGTTGTCTGTCCGGAGGTTGCGGTGAAGAAGTCTCTTGTCATTCTCTGTGCGATTACGGCCGGCGTGCTCGTCGCCTGCAGTTCACCCAACGCCGATTGGCAGAAGGCGAACCAGCAGAACACGGTGGGCGCCTACCAGCAGTTCATCCAGCAGCATCCGAGTGATGCGCGGGTGGCGCAGGCCCGCAACCGCATCAACGCCCTGAACGACGAGCAGGCATGGACCGCGGCCCAGAACGCCAACACGCTCGACGCCTACCAGCAGTATCTGCAGCAGCAGCCGAACGGAATGCATGCGGCCGACGCGCAGGACAAGGTCAATGGCCTGCAGGCCGACGCCGCCTGGTCGAGCGCGCAGTCGACCAATACGGCCGCCGGCTACCAGGACTTCCTGCAGAAATATCCGAATTCCCCACACGCCTCTGACGCACAGGATGCGCTGAAGAAGCTGACGGGCTTCCAGGCATTGCTCGGCTCGACCCGCTCCAAGACGCTGGCCGACAAGCTCGCCAAGCGCCTGAAGGACAAGTTCGGCAGCGATCTGCAGGACGTGGTGGTCGTACCGCCCACGGGCAAGTCGAAGACCCTCGAGGTTCGCTCGGCGCCGATGACCGAGGACGATGCCAAGGCTGCCTGCGCGAAGCTGCGCAAGGCGCACCAGCACTGCGAAGTCGTGAAGAGCGCCTCCTGACGCTCGATCGTTCCGGCCTCACTCGTCTCACCATCGCCCGCCGCAGGCCAGCGCCTGCGGCGGGCTTGCGTCTGCACCCTGGTTCCGGTAAGTAAGCCGGGATGAGCGGCGCCATACCAGAACCCGGTCCGGACCTCCCGCCCTGGCCCATCCCATCGCGCTCCCGGCCTGCGTGACCGGCACGGACGATCTGCCCGAAGATGTGCGCGCACTGCTCCACGAGCACATCGAGTCCTACGAACAGCTCGAGGTCCTGCTGCTGCTGCGGCGCGAGCGCTATGAAGAGTGGACCATCGAGGGACTGGCGGCGCGTCTGCACGTGCGCGAGGAGCTCGTCGGGTCCGCGCTCGAAGGCCTCAAGGCGGGCGGCCTGGTGGCTGCCACCGGCGCGGCTCCGGCGCCGCGCTTCGCTTATCGGCCGACCAGCTCCGGCCTGGATGCGGCCGCGGGGCGTCTCGATCGGGAGTACGTGGAGCAGCCGGTCCGGATCATCCAGCTGATGAGTGCGAATGCCATCGAGCGCCTGCGCACGGCGGCGCTGCATACGTTCGCCGACGCTTTCGTGTTGAGGAAAAAGGACGACGACCGTGGCTGAAGCTGTTTACATCCTGAGCGCGCTGACCAGCATTCTGTGCGCGGTGCTGCTCTTCCGCGGCTATCGCGCCAACCGCACCCGCCTGCTCTTCTGGGTGAGTCTCTGCTTCGTCTTCCTCGCCATCAACAACGTGATTCTTTATTTCGATCTCGTCATCCTGCCGCCGCAGATCGACCTTTTCTGGTACCGCAATGCCGCGGCGCTCATAGGCATGCTGGTGCTGGTGTTCGGCCTGGCCTGGGAATCGCATTAGGGAGCCGCCGTGAAGATATTCGCATGGGGAGTGTTGGCGATGGCGAGCCTGGTCGCCGCACTCTTTTTCCTGCGCTTCTGGCGGGCGACGCGCGAGCGCCTGTTCGCCTTCTTCTCGCTCTCGTTCCTCGGCCTGGCCGCGACCTGGCTCGGCCTCGCGATCATCGATCATCCGGCCGACGAAGCGCAGCAGGAATACGCCTACGTCGTACGCCTGGTCGCGTTCGTCATCCTCCTCATCGGCATCATCGACAAGAACCGGCGCAGCGGCCGGCTGTGACCGCACCAGCTCTCAGGTGAGCGGGCCTCCCACGGCGAGCAGCAGTTGAATGGTGTCGAGATACTGGCGCGCCTGCGCCTCGAGGAATCCCAGCTGCGCCCGCTGCCGCAGGCGCTGCGCGTCCAGAACCTGCAGCAGGCCTGAATTGCCCGCCTGGTAGCTCTGCCGCGCGAGATCGAGGCTCGCCTCCGAAGTATCCCGAGCGTTCGCCTGCGCAGCGACGAGCTCGGCATCGTGATCCATGGCATCGAGCAGGTCGGCCACCTGACCGAAGGAGTCGAGCACCACTTGCTGATAGCGGGCGGCGCTCGCGTTGAGCGCGTCCAGCGACGCGCGCCGCTCGGCGCGCAGCGTTCCCCCGTCGAAGAGCGGCTGCGTCAAGCCGCCGATCAACGACCACGCCGCCGAGGAGGCGTCGAAGAGCTTCGCCGGGGTCAACGCCTGTTGGCCGAGCGTCGCTGTCAATGCGATCTGGGGATAGAGGTTGGCGGTCGCGACGCCGACCGCGGCCGTGGCGGCGTGCAGCTGCGCCTCCGCCGCCAGGATATCGGGGCGGCGGCGGACCAGCTGCGAGGGCACGCTCACCGGCAGCTCGCGCGGCAACCGGATGCTCGCGAGCTCGAGATCCGGCTGCGACCACTCGGCCGGCGCATGGCCGAGCAGCACCGCGAGCGCATGCCGCGCCATCTCCAGCTGTTGATAGAGCGGCGGCAGCAGCGTCTGATCGCTCGCGAGCTGGCTTTGGGCGGTCAGCACGTCCAGCTTGGACACGGAGCCGTTCTCGAACGCCGTCTGCACCAGATTGAGGTTGTTGCGATCCTCGGAGAGGAGCTCCGCCGCCGCCCTGATCTCGCCGCGCGTCGCCGCGATGATCACGGCCTCCGATGCCACATCGCCCGTCAGTGTGAGCTGCGCGGCATCCAGCTCGCTGCGCTGGTACTGCTCGAGCGCCTTCTGCTCCTCTATGGAGCGGGCGATGGCGCCGTCGTAATCGAGCACGTAGTGCACGCTCGCGCCCACGGCTTCATAGGTGAAGGGCGCGACGCGGAACGTGCCGAGGAATTCCGCTCCGTACTTCTGCCGTCCCGTCCCCGCCTGCAGGCCGATCTGCGGATAGAGCTGCCCGGACTGCGCCGCGACCAGCTCCCGCGCCCGGGCGAGCGTGGCCTTCGCCGCGGCGAGGTCGTGGTTGTCGGCGATGGCGCGCCGCATCAGATCATCCAGCTGTGGGGACGCAAACAGCGTCCACCATTCGGGCACCCCGGGCGCACCGAGCTGGATCCGCTGCGCAAAAGCGTCGGCGGTGGGCGCGCGCCGCTGCGCTGTCGCGGCCGCCGTACCGACCGGAGCCGATTCCCCTGCCGGCCGGTATGCCGGTGCAGCCGGCGCGGCCGGACGGTGAAAGTTGGGCCCGACGGTGCAGCCGCAAAGCAGGGCCGCCGCCATGCCGCACGCGGCGGGTGCCACTCGCCTGGGGTTACGCTCGAAGCTCACCGTCTCACTCCATCACCGCTGCCGGTCCCTGCGGACGCGCGCGGGCGGGCCGCAGCAGCAAGACCAGGGGGAGCAACGCCAGCGTCAGCCAGAACATCAGTTTGAAATCGTCGTTGTACGCGATCATCTGCGCCTGTCGGGTCACGGCCGCATTGAGCGCCGCGAGCCCCGCGGGCGCGGTGAAGCTGAAGGGAGCCGGAAGCCGTATCTGTCCGCCCCAGGCAAGGATGTGGGCCGCAAGGCGCTCGTGCATGACTTGTGTGTTGCTCGTCAGGAGCGCTCCGGTTGCGGCGATGCCGATGCTGCTGCCCACATTGCGCAGCAGGTTGAACATCGACGTACCCTCGGAGCGATATTGTACCCCTAGAGTCCCGAATGCGACGGTGGTGAGCGTGACATAGGTGAGGCCGGTGCCGAGACCCTGGAGAAAGGTGGTCGACCAGACGAGCGTCTGCGGCATCAGGGTCGAGTAGCCGCACATCATCTCGAGCGAGGCGGCGGTCACCGCGATGCCGATGCCGATGAGCAGCCGTGGATCGACGCGGCCGATGACCCTGCCGGCGAGGTACATGGAGACGAAGCTGCCGAGGCCGCGGGGGGCCATGGCAATACCCGAGGTCAACACCGGATAGCCGAGCAGATCCTGCAGCAGCGGCGGCAGCAGCGCCATGGTGGCGAAGAGCACCACGCCCACGATGAACACGAGCAGATTGCCCATCGAGAAATTCGCGTCCTTGAAGAGAGACAACTTGATGAACGGCTCACGCGCCGTCAGCGTGTGCACCAAAAACACATACATGGCGGCAATGGCGACGCCAGCCTCGATCCAGATCTCGGGCGAGCCGAACCAATCCTTGAGCTCGCCGCGATCGAGGAGGATCTGCAGGGCACCGACGGCGAGGCTGAGCGCGCCGAAGCCGAGGAAGTCGAAGCGCGCCGGGCGACTCGGCGTCTCGCGCACGTAAGCGATGAGTCCGATGGCGGAAAGGATGCCGAACGGCACGTTGATGTAGAACACCCAGCGCCAGCTGTAGTTGTCGGTGAGCCAGCCGGCGAGCACCGGCGCGAGCATGGGGCCCAGCACCACGCCCTGGCCCCAGAGCGCCATGGCGCGCCCGTGCCGCTCGGGCGGATTGATGTCGAGCAGCACGGCCTGCGACAGCGGCACCAGCCCCGCACCCGAGAGGCCCTGCAGGACGCGAAACAACACGATCTGGTCTATCGACTGCGCCATGCCGCAGAGCACGGAGCTGACGGTGAAGCCGATCACCGAGGTCACCAACACCCGCTTGCGGCCGAAGCGCCCCGCGAGCCAGCCCGACAGCGGCGTCATGATGGCCGCCGCCACGATGTAGGACGTCAGCACCCAGTCCATCTGCTCGAGCGATGCCGAGAGATTGCCCCCGATGTGCGGCAGCGCGACGTTGGCAATGGTCGTGTCCGCCGCCTGCAGCACCGTGGCGAGCGTGACTGCGGCGGTGATGAGCCCGCGATGCTGTGTTTGGCTCAATTTCCCGCACCGTCCTTGGGATGCGGCCGCGCATCCCAAGGCTGCCCCGAGGCGCGCGAGCCGGTATCGACGGTGACTGCCGCGCTCAGCCCGGAGCGCACCGCCGGCAGCGTTCCTTCGAGTCGCAGCCGCACGTCGAGCCTCTGCACGACTTTCACCCAGTTGCCGGTGGCATTCTCCGGCGGCAGCACCGAGAACTGCGAGCCGGTGCCGGGCGTGATGCTGGCGACGACGGCGCGGAAGGTCCGGCCGGGATAGGCGTCGATCCTGACGGTCGCGGAATTGCCCGGACGCATGTGTGCAAGCTGGTCTTCTTTGAAATCCGCCTCCACCCATACATCGTGAGTCGAGACGAGCACGAATGCGGGAGTCGCGGCCGGCAGATAGCTGCCGTCCTGCAGGTGCTCCACGCCGGTCACGATGCCGTCGGAAGGCGCGCTCACCGTCGCATACGAAAGATCGAGCGACGCCCGATCCAGGGCCGCCTGCGCCTGCTCCACCAGCGGGTGGGCGTCCACCGCGATGTCGGGTTGACCGCCGAGTTTCGCGAGCGCGGCGGTGATCTGCTGTTTCGCCGCCGCCACGCTCTGCTGCGCCTCGCTGCGGGCGAGCAGTGCCCTGTCGAGCTGCGACTGCGAGGCGATGCCGCTCGCAAGAAGCCGCGACGCACGCCGGTATTCACGCTCGGCATAGTCGCGCGCGCTTTGCGCGGACCGCAGATCCGCGCCCCGCTGCCGATACTCCGCCTTCAGGGACTCGACTTGCAGCCGTGCGCCCTGCAGGCGGGCCCGCGCGGCCTCGACGGCGATCCGAAATGGCCGATCGTCCAGACGGAACAGTGTCTGGCCGCGATGCACCTGCTGGTTGTCGTGCACGTCGACCGCACTGACTCTGCCCGACACGTTGCCGCTGATCGCCACTTCGGCGGCGCGCAGGTAGGCATCCTCGGTCGATTGGTAGCGGCCGCTCGTCAGGTAAACGTACAGCCCGCCTGCCGCCACGAGGAGCGGCACCCCCCACATGAGCGGCAGTCGCAGTCTCTGGCCGAGGGATCTGGCCGATGCCGCTGGCTCGCGTGCTTCCGGGCGCAGCGGCTCCGGCGCTTCGCCGCGCGGCAATTCGCGGGCGGCCTCGCTGCCGCGGGCGCTGGTGCCGCTCATCGTGAGGACCTCTGCGGCTTCTCGGTGGCAAGGGGCGGGAGCGAGGACAGGTTGGCGTGGACCCGCTCCAACAGCTCGATCAGCCTGCTGCGCTCGTCATTCGACAACCCGTGCAGGGTCTCGGCGCGCGTTTCCGCGATGAGATGGGCGATGTGCTCGAGCACGGGCTTGCTCTTCGGCATGAGCCACAGGGTGTGCGCGCGCCGGTCCGCCGGATCGAAGCGCCGCTGCACCCAGCCGTCCGCCTCCATCCGATCGAGGATCCTCACCAACGTCATGGGATCGAGCTCCGTGAGCTCCGACAATCGCTTCTGACTCACGCCTTCGTTGTTCTCGAGATGGAGCAGCGCGCGGCACTGCGCCAACGTGAGGGAAAGCGCTTGCGCCCGCTCCTCGAAGCGGCGCGTGTAGCGGCGGCTCGTGTCCTTCAGGAGGAATCCGAGCTGGCGGGTGAGGTCCATGGCGATGATGCGGCATAGATAGGGCTGTATATAATATCAGAATCTATCATATCCTCTGATAGCACTCAAACTGCAACAGCCCACCTGTAGAATCGCCGGATGTCCTCTTCAGGTCTCTCCCGCCGATGTCGCAGGGCCGTCACGGTACGTGTCGGCCTGCTGGTTTTCTCATGGCTGGCTTCGGCGGCCGCAACGGCCATCGCCGGTGCGCCCGCCATCGCGGCGGCGCCGGCGTCTTTCGTGGCGACGCCGGCACAGCTTTTCGGGCCGCTGTTCGTGCAGGTACAGATGGACGCTCTGTTCCCGGACGGCAAGGCGTTTCCCGATGCGGTGCCACAGGACCCGCCATCAGTCATCCTGCGCCGCTATCGCACGACCGGAACCCGCTCGCGCGCGGCGCTCCTGCGTTTCGTGAAAAGCAACTTCTCTTTCCCCACGGAGGCGAGCACTCCGGCTGCCCAGCCGGACAAGAGCCTGCAGGCGCACATCGCCAGGCTCTGGCCGTTGTTGACGCGCCAGCCGGTCGTGCCGCCCGCCTACTCATCGCTCATCTACGTACCGAAGCCCTACGTGGTCCCCGGCGGCCGCTTCAGGGAGTTCTATTACTGGGACTCCTACTTCACCATGCTCGGGCTCATCCCCGACGGTCACCTCGATACGGCCCGCGACCTCGTCGCTGATTTCTCCTACATGCTGCGCGAGTACGGACACATTCCCAACGGCGCGCGCACGTACTATCTGTCGCGCTCGCAACCGCCGATGTACTACCTCATGGTCGGGCTCCTCTCCCCCGATCCGGCAAGCGCGTGGTCACGGCATCTGCAGGACCTCGAGCGCGAATACGCCTATTGGATGGCAGGCTCGGCCGGGCTGCGACCGGGAACGGCGCGGCGCAACGTAGTGGCGATGCCCGACGGCTCGCTCCTCAATAGATATTGGGACGCCGCGGATACGCCGCGCGATGAGTCCTACCGCAACGATGTGCTGATTGCGCGCGGGTCGCGCAATCCCCGGGCGCAGGTGTATCGCGATCTGCGCGCCGCGGCGGAGAGCGGCTGGGACTTCAGCTCCCGCTGGCTCGGCGACGGGCGGCATCTCACGACCATCCACACGACCGACATCGTGCCCATCGATCTCAACAGCCTTCTCTATGGCCTGGAGCGGGCGATCTCCAGCGGCTGCGAGGCGCGTCACGATGCCGCGTGCGCACAAAGCTTCGCCCAGCGCGCTTCCCGCCGCAGACAGGCGATCGATCGCTATCTCTGGGACGCCGGGGCAGGGTACTTCATGGACTATGACTGGCGGCATGACAAGCGCACCGGAGAGCTCAGCGCCGCGACCCTGTATCCGCTCTTCACCGGCGTCGCCGACATCAATCAAGCGGATAGCGTCGGGGCGGTCACGCAGATGCGACTGCTCGAACGAGGCGGGATAGTCACTACCAACATCACTTCCGGGCAACAGTGGGACGCTCCCAACGGCTGGCCGCCCCTGCAGTGGATCGCGGTCAGCGGATTCCGCCGTTACGACCAGCCGGCGCTCGCGCGCGAGATAGCGCGGCGTTGGCTCGCCACCGTTCAACGGGTCTTCGGCAACACCGGCAAGCTCGTCGAGAAATACGACGTCGAGCACAACCTTCCCGGCGGCGGGGGCGAGTATCCTCTGCAGGACGGCTTCGGCTGGACCAACGGTGTGACGCGCGCGCTGCTTGGGCTTTACCCCGACCTTGCGCCGGGTAGGCGCACGGCGGCAGCGGGCGTAAACTAGACGCATGGCAACGGGTTGGGCCGGCGACGGCGCCGTACAAGATCAGATCGATGCGACCGTGACGGACGGCATTCTGCGCGCGCAGAGCCGTCTCCCGCAGGGTCCCGGCCTCACCCATTGCGCCGACTGCGGCGCGGAGATCCCGGAGGCGCGGCGCAGGGCCATCGCGGGCGTGCGCCTGTGCATCGCCTGCCAGGATGCCGCCGACCGCGACGGGGCTCAGTTCAGCGGCTATAACCGCCGCGGCAGCAAAGACAGCCAGCTCCGCTGATCGCGGCGGCGCTGTCCGACACTTCCATCTTCTTCCCGTGTCGCTGATCGCGCTTCGTGACGCTCACCTTGCGCTCGGTGACCGGCCATTGCTCGATGGCACGCGGCTCACTCTGCAGCCCGGCGAGCGTCTCGGGCTCATCGGCCGCAACGGCACGGGTAAATCCACGCTGCTGCGGATCATTGCCGGCCGGAGCGCCTTGGATGAAGGCGAACGGCAGGTCCGCGATGGACTGCAAATCGCGCTCGTGGAGCAGGAACCCGTGCTCCCCCCGGCGCCCACGCTGCGCGAGAGCCTGCTGGAGCGCGTGCAAGCGGGTGTGCACGGCTCCGCAGGCGCCGCCCTGCTGGGCGTCGAGCGCGAGCGCTGGAGCTTCGAGACTCGGCTGACGGAGTTCCTGCATCGCTTCGAGCTCGACGCCGAAATGGCGCCCGACACGGGCTCGGGCGGCGAGCGCAAGCGCGCCGCCCTCGCCCTGGCCCTCGCTACCCGACCGGACCTCCTCTTGCTCGATGAGCCGACGAATCACCTCGACATTGGCGCGATCGAGCGGCTGGAGGAGCTGCTGCTCAAGACGCCGGCCGCGGTCGTGGTGACTCACGATCGCGCCTTTCTCGATCGCATCACGACCCGGATCGTGGAGCTCGACCGCGGCGTGCTGCGCTCCTATCCCGGCAATTTCGCGGCCTACGAGACGGCGCGCGAGCAGGAGCTCGCCGCCGAGGACGTGGTGAACCGCAAGTTCGACAAGTTCTGGGCGCAGGAAGAAGTCTGGATCCGCAAAGGGGTCGAGGCCCGCCGGACTCGCAACGAGGGCCGGGTGCGCAGACTGGAGCACCTGCGCCTCGAGCGGGCCGACCGCCGTGAGCGGCTGGGCACGATGAAGATGAGCCTGGATGCGGGCCCGCGCTCGGGCCAGCTCGTCGCGGAGCTCACGGATGTCGGCAAGAGCGTCGTCGGACGCGCCCTGATCGCACAGCTCTCGATGCGCATCCTGCGCGGCGACCGCATCGGGCTCATCGGCCCGAACGGCGCCGGCAAGACCACGCTCATTCGGCTGATCCTCGGCGAGCAGCCGCCCGATGAGGGCAGCGTCCGGCTCGGCACGAACCTCAAGGTGGCGTACTTCGACCAGCTGCGCGAGCAGCTGGACCCGGAGGCGACTCTCGCCGACATGATCAGTCCGGGGTCCGAATGGGTGGAGGTCGGCGGCGAGCGCAAGCACGTCATCAGCTATCTGGGCGACTTTCTGTTTCCGGCGCAGCGGGCGCGATCCCCCGTCAGGATGCTGTCCGGCGGGGAGCGCAACCGCCTGCTGCTCGCGCGGCTCTTCGCCCAGCCCGCGAACCTGCTCGTGCTGGACGAGCCGACCAACGATCTCGACATCGAGTCGCTCGAGCTGCTCGAGCAGAAGCTGCAGGATTATCCGGGCACGCTGCTGCTGGTGAGCCACGACCGCCGCTTTCTCGACAACATCGTGACGCAGACACTGGTCGCCGAGGGCGGCGGTGTCTGGCGCGAATTCGTGGGCGGCTACAGCGACTGGCTGCAGCAACGAAGCGCCGCGCCGGCGGCCGACACTCCCGGCAGAGCGCCGCCCGAGGACGCGAGCCGCGCGATTGCGGCCCTGCCGAAGCCGCGCACGCGGCTCGGCCACAAGGAGCAACGAGAGCTGGCCTCTCTGCCCGGGGAGATCGAGGCACTGGAACAGGAGCAGGCCGCGGTCAACGCGCGCATGAGCGCACCCGACTATCACCTGCAGGGCGCGGCGCAGATCCGCAGCGATCGCAAGCGGCTCGAGGAGCTCGAAGCCTTGCTGCTCGTCAAATTCGAGCGCTGGGAGGCGCTCGAGGCCGAGCGCAGCCGCCTGGCTCGATGAGCGCGTTGACGCATCCGCCGGCGGTGGGCCCGCCGCTCAAGGCCGCCGCGCAACCAGCGCGACGAGACTCGCTATCTCGGTGAGACTGCCGCTATCGGCAAGCGCGTGGTGCAGCTCCGCTTCGAAGGCGCCGATCCTTTGACCGAGCCTCTCCGGCGAGCAGCTGGACATCGACAGCCCCCTGCCGAGGACCTCGTCCATCGTGATCGGCTTGCGGACGAAGACGCTGATCGCCTCGAGCACGCTGAATCGCGAGGCGAGGAGAAGCGACTCGTGTGACCTGTAGTCAGGCGAATTGCGCGCGAGCAGGAACGGCTCTTTCTCGCGCCCATACCGGTTGGCGACGTCGTCCAGCACGTCGAACCAGTGGTTCTCCGCGGTCTTGGGATGCTCGTCGCTGAAGAGGGCAATCGCGCCGCCGGGAGCCACGATGCCGTCGAGCCGTGCCAGAGTGTCGGCGCGATCCATCCAGTGAAACGACCGTCCCATGGTAACGAGACGGTAGGGTCCCATTGCGGGCGTCAGCTCGTTTGAGCTGCCCGGCCACAGCGTCAGCGTTACGCCTGCCGCACGGGCCGTCGCGCCCGCTTCCGCAAGCATGGCGGGCTCCGGATCGGCGGCGGTCACACGCATGCCGGCCGCTGCGAAAGGCACGGCGAGCAGACCCGGCCCCGTGCCGAGGTCCAGTACCGCATCACCCGCCCGAAGCCCGGTGAGGGCGATCACCCGGTCGATCAGCCGCGCGGGATAAGCCAGCCGATAGCGGGCGTAATACGGGACGGTGCTGTGGAAACGATGCGCATCGGTGCTCATGAGGGGAGTGTCGCACATGTCGAAACCCACGGGTTGATGCGCCGGTCCGGGCGGCTCGCTAAGATAGCCGGATCATGTCGAGCAGCCATGCCGGTGATACCGTCGGGGGTCCGCCCAGGAACGGGTGGCCGCGCTTCCTGCGGCAGCAGTCGCTCGTCAGGTTGCTCGTGTTCTTCGGCTTGCTCCTCGCCGGCGACATTGGCGCGCAGCTCGGCAAATTCTGGGTGGTCCGGCACGCGCCAGCAGGCAGTGCCGACTGGGTATCCGTCTGCGCGGCTCTCCTGTTTGCCGCACTCCTCGCGGGGATTTACGCCGCCCTCGTGCGCGCGATGGAGCAGCGAGCGCCTCGCGAGCTGGCACCCGCTGCCATCCGGGGACTGGTCGGCGTGATACTGGGCCTGGGCCTCTTCACGAGCGTATTCGGACTGCTCCACCTCATCGGGGTGGCGCAGTGGCGCGGCGTCGCAGCGCACTTCGATGTTGCTCCGATGCTCGCTGCCTCCATTCTCGCGGCGGTAGGCGAGGAGTTGGCATTCCGTGGCGCCTTGTTCCGCATCCTCGAGGAAAGCTTCGGCACGGGGACGGGTCTCGTGGTATCCGCGGCTCTTTTCGGGCTGTTGCATGCCCTGAACCCGGGGGCCACTGTCGTCTCCACCACGGCCATCGCTCTCGAAGCCGGAGTTCTGCTCGCGGCCGCTTACGCGCTCACGCGCAACCTCTGGTTTCCCATCGGCCTGCATCTCGGCTGGAATTTCACCGAGGGCGGAATCTTCGGGGTATCGGTCTCCGGCGGCGCCGCCGGCAAGGGAATTTTCCTGGTATCGCTGACGGGACGCGACCTGCTGACCGGAGGCAAGTTCGGTCCGGAGGCGTCCGTCGTCGCGATTGCGGTGTGCCTCGCGGCGGCCGTCATCCTGCTCGTGCTCACGGTTCGCAAGGGCGGCTGGATCGCAATGCGGCGCAGCACGGCGCGCTCCGCGGCCTGAGTGGCAAACTTGAAAAGAGCTCTTGCAGCGCGGCTGGCGCTCGCCTCCAGTCTGTGCCTGGTATCCGCCCATGCCGCCGATCTGCGGCAGCGGGTCGACGCCTACCGGGCAACGCACGAAAGCAAAATCCTGGGCCAGCTCGAGGCGCTGACGCGCCTGCCGAGCGTCGCCGCTCGCCCTCCGGCGCTCGCAGCCGCGGCGGGATGGCTCGAGCACGAACTGCGAATGCGCGGCTTCGAGACTACGCAATTCACCGCCCCGGGGGGCTCGCCTCCGCTGGTCTTCGGCGTCTATCGCGTGCACGACGCTAAGCGAACGGTGGTTTTCTACGCGCATTACGATGGCCAACCCGTCACTCCATCTCAATGGTCCTCGGATCCGTTCGTGCCCGTGATGCGCGATGGCCCGCTCTCACCAACCGCCCACGCGGTCGACTGGCGACACGCAAAAGGCCCCATCGATCCGGATTGGCGGCTGTTCGGGCGGGCAGTGGCTGATGACAAAGCGTCCATCATCGCGTTCCTGGCGGCGTTCGACGCTCTGCAGGCACTGAAACGCGCACCGTCGGTCAACATCAAGGTCGTGTGGGAGGGCGAGGAGGAAGCGGGCTCGCCGCATCTCGCCGCGATACTGAACGATCATGCGGCACAGCTGCGCAGCGACCTCTGGCTGATCGGCGACGGACCGGTCCATCAATCCGACACGCCGACGCTCTATTTCGGCGCGCGGGGGGCGGTCGGGCTCGACCTGACGATCTACGGCGCGCTGCATCCACTACACGACGGGCATTACGGCAACTGGGTACCGAATCCCGCGGTCATGGCGGCCGAGCTGATTGCATCCATGCGCGACGGCAACGGCCGCATTCTGATTCCCGGCTTCTATCGGGACGTGCAGCCTTTGACGCCGGCGGACCGGGGCGCGATTGCAAAACTTCCCCGGGTGGAAGATGCGTTGCGACGGGAATTTGGCATCGACCGCACGGAGGGGAGCGCAGGACTCACCGCAAGCGTCATGCGGCCGGCTCTTAACATCCGGGGAATCAGCTCCGGCGCCGTCGGTGCGGCGGCGAACAACGCCATCCCGCCGCAGGCGGACATCTCGATCGACTTCCGACTCGTGCCCGATCAGACGCCGCAGACCGTACGAGCTGAAGTCGAACGGTTCCTGAGCGCCAAGGGCTGGACCCTCGTGTCAGCCGTCCCCGATCTCCAGACCCGGCTCAGTCACCCCAGAGTCATCAGGGTCACCTGGAGCAGCGGCTATCCAGGCTTTCGCACGGATTTCGACGCGCCCGCATCTCGCGCCGTCATCGCTGCGGCGCAGGACGCCTCGGGCGGACGCCTCGCGCTCGTGCCCCTGATGGGCGGCAGCGTTCCGCTATATCTCTTTCACCGGATCCTGAACGTGCCGGTGATCATCTTCCCTATCGTCAACCACGACGACAGTCAGCACGCGCCGAACGAGAATCTGCGCGTGAAGAACCTGTGGAACGGCATCGATGCGTACGCGGCGGAAATGGGAGAGTTGCACTGGTGAGCGATTCGAAGCCCTATTCCGACGCCTGCGAGCGCAATCGAGCGCCGATACTCGAGGTGCTGCGGCACCATTTCGCCGATCGCCGCCATGTGCTCGAGATCGGCAGCGGCACGGGGCAACACGCCGTGCATTTCGCCACCGCCCTGCCGCAGCTCACCTGGCAGACATCCGAGCTCGAGTCGAATCTGCCGGGCGTCAGGCTCTGGCTGGAGGAATCCGGACTGCCGAATCTACCGCAGCCGATCGCGCTCGATGTGACCGGCGCCTGGCCCGACACCCGCTACGATGCCGTCTTCACCGCGAACACGCTGCACATCATGGGCTGGCCCGAGGTGCGCGAGCTCTTCGCCGCACTCCCGAAGGTGCTCAGTGCCGATGCGGTGCTCGCCGTGTATGGACCCTTCAACTACGACGGCCGCTTCACCAGCCCGAGCAACGCCTCGTTCGATGCCTGGCTCAGGCAGCGCTCGCCCCACAGCGGCATCCGCGACTTCGCCGCGGTCGACGAGCTCGCCCGCTCGATCGGATTCGCGCTGGTGGCGGATCGGGCGATGCCTGCGAACAACCGGACCCTGGTCTGGCGGCGCGCCGCCTCCTGATTGCAACGCCTCGGGACGGAGGATCAGATTGCGCGCAGCGCGGTAGTCACCGGCACCCGGGCGGCACGTAACGCAGGGAGAATGCCGCCGATGAGGCCCATCACCAGCGCCCAGATCACGCCGATCAGCACGAGACCGGGCGTGACATCGAGCTCGAAGGTGTAGCCGAAGGGACTCGCGGAGAGACCGCTGAAGAACAGCCAGGCGAGCGCCGACCCGATCAGCGCACCCGGCAGCGCCAACAGCATCGACTCGCAGAGGGTCGACGCAACGACCGTCCCCGGACGGAATCCGATCGCGCGCAGGGTGGCCAGCTCGCGGCGCCGCGAGTCCACGATCGCGTACAGGGAATTGATTGCGCCCAAGGTGCCGCCAATCGCCATGATGGTACCGACGAAGTAACTGACGAAGTCGAGGAGCGAGTTCAACGGCTTGAAATTCTCCGCCATCACCGTCCGCTGCCGCTCCGCGAAGAGGTGCACCGCGGGGTCGGCTTTGATGGCAGCGCGAAACGCGGCGAAATCAGCGGGTGAGCGGAGCATCACCTGGAGCCCGCTGTAAGTGTCGCGGGCAAGCATCGACATGATCGTGTTGACATCGGCGAATATCGTGCACTGGCCGTCCTGTCCCGCGCCGAAATGGCCGACGACGGTCCACGCCGCTCCGTGTATCGGCCGCTGGTCGCCGACCGCGAACCCGGAAAAGAGCCGGGTGCAGGTATTGCTCACCACGAGCTCGTGCATGCCGGGCCGAAACATGCGTCCGGCGGTGAACCGCATTTCCGGCCGGTACGCGGTAATGTTGGGAGTGACCCCGATGAGCGGGACGAAGATGCGCGCGCCGCTCCCGGGGCGGCGGCCGTCGATCGGGATCATCGACTCCATTACGACGATCGGCCGTCCGTCCTTGTCGCGACGGATATAGGGCAAGCTCTCGACCGCGGCCGCGTCCTGCCGCGAGATGCTGCCGAACATCGGCCGCTGCCCGAGCTCCGCCACGACGACCCGGTCAGCGCGCACGCCGCTCATCTCCTGCCGCCGCGCGCCGCTGCCCATGGCAAGCATGGATACCAGCACACCGACGGCACATGCCACCCCGACCAGGATGGTCAATACCGGCCCCGGGCGCAGCGCGAGACCTGGCAGGCTCACCGCGAGAAGAGCAAAGAACTGTCTGCAGGCCTTCATCGAACGCCCTATCGCTCTGCCAGCGCCGTGGCGACCGGGAGCCTCGCGGCCAGGATGGCCGGAATCGCAGCGCTGACCAGCGCCACCGCCAGCGCGGAAAGAAGTCCCACGGTAACGGTGATCCAGGGCATCGTGAGGCCATGTACGAATTTCGATGCGTAGGGGAAGGCCAAAGTCGCCAGCGCGAGCCCGACCCCCGCGGCCGCCACGCAAATGACCGTGGACTCGGCGAGCGTCAGCGCAAAAACCGCGCCATCCGTGAACCCAACCGTCTTGAGCACCGCAATCTCGGGCGTCCTCTCCCGCACCGACTGCATCATGATGGTGGCGGTTGCGAAGAGAAGAGCCGCCAGCACCGCGGCGACGACGGCGCGGATGAGAAACTCCAGGTCGCCGATGGACTGCAGATTCGACTGTGCCAGCTCGCGTATCGACTCGCTGCGCGTCTCATTGGGCGAATTCGCGAACCGCGCGTCAATTGCGTCGGACATCGTCGCGGCCATTCGCGGGTCGGCAATTCTGACGTTGAAATGATGGACGGTGTCCTTGCCGCTGGCGCGGCCTTCATTCCAGTAGTCGTAATTGATCAGAACGTTGCTGTCGCCGCCGCCGACGTCACTGTCCGTGAAGGTGCCCGCCATGTCGAAGGTCCAGACGGTGGCGCCGTCGCGCTGCGCGACGCCGGTCATCAGCGGGATGTGATCGCCGATTTTCCAGCCGTACTTCTTCGCCAGCGCCGCTCTGACCAGGACGCCCGTTCGGGTGGCGCGCAAGGCTTTGACGTAGGCCGGGGGAATCGTATAGGTGAACGCGGATAGCCAGCCCTTGTCAGGCCTGAGGGCAACGAGTCCCACTTGCTGGTTGGGATTCTGATAAGTAGCCAGGGAGAGGTCCACCGGAACGACCTCCATGACCCCCGGCACCGATCTGATCTGCTCGAGCATCCCGAGAGGCAATGGTACGCCCCAGCTCAAGCGGCTGTGCACGATGAGCAGATCGGCGCGGGCCGCGGCGATGGCATGCTCGGCGCCGGTCTTGATCCCCTGCAGCACCCCGAACAGGGCAAACGCCACCGCCACCTGGAGGAAGATCAGGATGGTGCGTCCGCGCTTGCGCCAGATGCCGGACCAGACGAGCGGAAGATATTTCATGCGGTAATCGGACCTCATGCCTTACCGCCGGTGCACCGCAATATGGCCCTGACCATCGCCCCCTGTCAATCAACCCCGAGGTTCGGCGCCGCTCGTCTCACCAACTCCCGGACTGAGGTATGGCTTCGCCATCCTTCCGCGGGTCGGAGGCGCCGTAGTTGACGCCGGTCGCGAAGTTGCGCATCACGGCCTGGCCCCCGCCCATGGCTCCCGAGTAGTCGCCTTTCAGCTCTATCTGGTGCCCCCGAGCGGCGAGCGCCTTGCGGACGTCCTCCGGAATGCGGTCCTCCATCATCACATCGCATCCGTTGAAGGTCATCTTGGTGAAGCGCGGCGACTCCAACGCGGCCTGGATGTTCATGCCATAGTCGACTACGTCGGCGACGAACTGCGCATGCGCCTGCGCCTGGTTGAAGCCGCCCATGATGCCGAATGCGATACGCTCATCGCCGCGCTGCATGAATGCCGGAATGATCGTGTGCAGGGGGCGCTTGTGGCCGGCGAGCGCATCAGGCGAGGATGGATCGAGCGCAAAGAGCGCGCCACGATCCTGGAGTACGAAGCCGGTACCGTCCGCCACGAGGCGCGAGCCGAACTCCTGATAGTTGCTCTGGATCAGCGACACCATGTTGCCCTGACTGTCGACCGCTGTCAGGTAGGTGGTGTCGCCCGTCGTGGCGAGCGCCGGCCTGCCGGGCGCCACGTTGCAGGCGGCCCGCGCCACGTCTATCAGCTTCGCGCGCCTGGCGGCATAGCCTTTCGACAACATTGCGGCGACCGGGATGTGGCTGAACCGCGGATCGCCCACGTAGCGCAGCAGGTCCGCGTACGCCAGCTTCTTCGCCTCGATCATCACGTGCAGCGCATCGGCGGAGTTGTGGCCATAGCGCGCCAGGGGGAATCGCTCCATCGTGTTGAGCATCATCAGCGCGGCAATTCCCTGCCCGTTGGGAGGCAGCTCATAGACGGTCCAGCCGTGATAGGTGGTCGCGATCGGCTGCACCCATTCGCTCGAATAGTCGGCCAGGTCCGCGGCCGTCATCTGTCCGCCGAGCTTGCGCGAGAAGGCGAGGATCCTGCCGGCGATCGGCCCCTTGTAGAAGGCATCCCGGCCGCCGCGCGCCACCTGCTCGAGCGATCGGGCCAGATCGGGATTGCGAAACACTTCACCGACGCGCGGCGTATGTCCGTCGATCAGGTAGGTATGGGAGAGGTTTGCGTCGGCACGCAGAGCGGCCGCGGAAGCGCTCCAGTACTCCGCATCCCACTCCGGCACGGGGTAGCCGTCGCGCGCATAGGCGATGGCGGGCGCCAGGACATCCGACAGCTTGCGGGTTCCAAAGCGCGCCAGCAGCTGCGACCAGCCGTCGACCGCCCCCGGCACCGTCACGCTGTCGATACCGAACTCCGGCATCATGGTGATGCCTTTCGCTGCGAGATCGCCGATCGTGAGCTTGGCCGGGGACCAGCCGCTGGCATTCAGGCCATACAGCTTGCCGGTCTTGGCGATGTAGACGATGGCGAACAGATCGCCGCCCATCCCGTTCATCATCGGCTCCACGACACCCATGACCGCGTTGGTGGCCACGATCGCATCTATGGCGTTGCCGCCATGCGCCAGGATCGTCGCCCCGGCCTGGGCCGCCAGCGGACTTTCAGCCGCTACGATGCCACCGCGACTGATCACCATCGAGCGCCCCTGGGATCTGTCCTGCGCGTTGGCCGGCGGGGTAGCCAGCCAGGCGCAGGCCATGAGCCCTAGCGCCGCGCCACGGACGATCCGTGTACGGGCATTGGTCGCACGCAGCCGTGTCTTTCCGGAAAACATGGGTACCCCCGCCATCGCTCGGATGGCGAGGGAGGCTACTGCCGCTGTGGGGGGGAGTCCAGCCCTCCGCCGGCTCCCACAGCGGGCCTGAGCCTGCCTCAGGCCGGGCTGCCGGCTCATCGGCGGACAGGTATAGTTCGCCTGCGTCTTGCGGATGAGCGCGGCCGGTGAGCGGGGAGAGCGCATGCGTCTGTTGGGCAATATCATCTGGTTGCTGTTCGGTGGGCTCGTCACCGGGATCGGCTGGTGGGTGGCGGGGCTGTTGGCCGCCATCACGATCATCGGCATTCCGTTCGCGATCGCGGCCTTCCGCATCGGCGCTTTTTCCTTCTGGCCGTTCGGCCGGGAGATCGTCGACCGCCCCGAGGGCGAGGTCGGCAACCTCATCGTCCTGCTCGGCAACATCATCTGGATCCTCCTGGGTGGCATTTGGCTCGCCCTGGCGCACCTGTTCTTCGCCCTGTTGCTCGGCATTACCATCATCGGCATACCCTTCGCCCTGCAACACCTGAAGCTTGCCCACCTCTCGCTCACCCCGTACGGCAAGATGATCGTCGTGCGGCCCTGAGGAGGCTGAATCGTTCTTCTTTCCCCGGGTACTTACGGGGGCCGACCGGCCTGGCATTCGACGCCGGCCGCGACACGCTCTACGTCGCATCGACTGCCGATGACACCATATACGCGGTCGCCAATGCGGGTCGCGCCACTGCCAGTGTCCAGCGGGGGCGAGTCGTCTTCTCGAGCTCGCATCTGCGCGGGCCACTGGCCCTGCGATTCGCGCCGAACGGCGACCTCCTGACGGCAAACGGGGGATGCCGTGAACGCCGATACCGCGCATCCGAGCGAAATAGTCGAATTCACGCCGTCCGGACATTTCGTTCGCGAGTACAACGTCGATGCCTCCCAGGGCGGCGCTTTCGGCCTCGACGCCGACCTCGACAGTGACGGTCGACCCAACTACGCGGCTGTGGATGATGTAACCAACAGCCTGTCCGTCTATCGCCTGGGCACCCGCGAGGACAAGTAACTTCGAAAGTTGACGGCTCGCTGCGTGACCGGCGTCACGGAACCGGCGGCGCGCAGCGCTACCGCCCCCGCAAGCGTGCTGGTGCTCACACCCGCGATACTGCCTGTCTCTGACAATCCCGGCTGACCTCGTGTGCCACACGAGTGCAGGGAGTCCAGGATCATGAGCGAGAAGGTTTGTGCACGCGACCGGGCTCTCACAGTCCTGTCCATGGTAATAGGCGCTCTGGTATGGGTCGGCGTCGCCGGCCTCCTCGATCTGGGAGGGTTTCGGGCGATACTCGGCGCTGCGGGCGTGGCCATGGTCGCCATCGTGGTGTCGTTCATAGCCTACGTTTTCGCCAAATCGGCGGCCATCGCCCATCTGCGAGGGAACGCGACCGAGGTCACCGAACAGCAGCTTCCCGATCTGCACAAGCAGCTGACCTTCTGCTGCGAGACGCTTCATGTGCCGAGCATCCCCACGATGTACGTGCAGAATGGAAACGGCGTCATGAACGCCTTTGCCACGTGGTTCCTGGGGCAAAAGTACGTGATCCTTCTATCCGGCGTCGTAGATGCGATGGCGCCGAACCCGAATGGCGTACGGTTCTACATCGGCCACGAGCTCGGTCACGTGCTGCGGCACGACAATCCTGTCACGGCCTTCCTGAGATGGCCGGCGTTGCGGCTGCCGTTGCTCGGCGCCGCCTTCTCGCGTGCGCGGGAAAGCACGTGTGACCTGCATGGCCTTGCCTGCAGCGAATCGCCCGATCTGGCCGCGCGGTCGCTTGCGGCGCTGGCCGCCGGCGCCAGGAGCTGGGCCAAGGTGTCGCTCGATGGCTATCGGCGGCAGGTCGCCGCCGGGAGTGGATTCTGGATGTCCTTCCATGAGCTGGTCGCGAGTTACCCATGGACCAGCAAGCGCGTCGTCAGAGTGCTGGACAAGAATCCGGAGATACCTCGCCGCAATCCGCTCGCATACGTATTCGCCGTGTTCGTTCCGTATGCGGGGCGGATGGGTGCCGGATTCGGCCTCCTCATCTACGTGTACCTGATCGGTATCATCGCCGCGATTGCCATTCCGGCTTATCAGAATTATACCGTGCGGGCGGTGCTCACCCAGGCGATGTCGGAATCGCAGGCGGCGCGGCAGCAGTTGACCGAATACTACGTCTCCCAGAACAAGATTCCGCAAACCCTCGGCGAAGCCGGGCTCGCCGAGCAGCTGCCGAACGGGGTGCAGCTGTCGCTCGACCCGAACCATATGGCCTTGACGGTGCACTCGCTGAAGGGCGATCTCGTCTTCACGCCCCGCCGCAACAGCGGCGGCGGGATCGTTTGGACGTGCAGCGGCGGTGAGGGGACCAAGCGCGAGCAGCTGCCCCTGTCCTGCCGCTGACTGGCGCGCCTCGCCGGCCGATCCGATCACGCCGGCGGCGGCGCCAGGGCACCGCTAAGGCACGCTCTTCACCTGGGACATGACGCCCAGCGGCCGGCCGTCGGGATCCTTGAAGAACGCCATCCACTCCTCCGTACCGTCGGAGTGCCTGTGGATCATGTGCGGCGCGTTGATGAACTCGACTCCACGCCGTGTCAGCTCCTCGTGAGCCTGCTCTATGTGAGGCACTCTGAAGTAAAGCAGTGACTCCGCGGCCGATGGCGCATCGGCCTGGGTGAGCAGCAGCCGTGTGCCGCCGCAGTCGAAAAACGCCAGGTTGCCGAACGTGTAGAGGTGCTGCAGACCGAGTGTCTCGCCGTACCAACGCTCCGCCTTGCGTATGTCGCTGACCGAGCGGGATATCTGTCCGATCGAGCCGAGCTTGAGGTCGCTCATTGAAGCCCTCCCCTGCCGATGCAGCGCGCTGTCTTTCGGTGGTTGGAACCATTGACGCAGAGCCTTGCGATTCGGCAATCCGAGCTTGCCGAGCACGTTCTCGACGTGGAATTTGACGCCGTCCCGGCTGATGCCCTTACGGTTTGCGATTTGCCGGCTCGTCAGGCCATGTTGCACGGCATGCGTAGTCTTCCACTCCGCGGGAGTGAGGATATCGTCGTGCGGAGGCCGCCCTCTTCGTTTCCCGCTTGCCATGCCGGGGATCCTAGCGCCTCCCCGCTGCAATTTCCCTCCCCCTCGTCTACAGTTGCCTCCGAATGTCGCCTTGCGAGGTGCTGGCTATGACGAAGGTCGCGGTGGTGGCGGGCGTCGGCCCCGGTAATGGCTCCGCCCTGGCGCTGCGTTTCGCGCAAGCCGGTTATGCGGTCGCGATGCTCGCGAGGACACGCGCCAGTCTGGACACGCTGGAAAGGGAAATCGAGGGTGCCCGCGGATTCGAGTGCGATGTCGCATCTGCGGACTCGGTGGCTCGCGCCTTTGCCGCGATAAGGACCGGGCTCGGCGAGGTAGACGTTCTGCTCTACAACGCCGGATCAGGTGTGTTTGCGGACGTCGAGACCATAACGGCCGAGCAGTTCGAGCAGTCGTGGCGCGTCAACGCATACGGAGCGTTCCTTTGCGCACGGCAGGTGATCCCGGACATGAAGGCCAAAAAGAGCGGCTCGATCGTATTCATCGGAGCAACGGCTTCACGTCGCGGAGGTCCCAGAACCGCCGCCTTCGCGCCGGCAAAGGCGGCGCAACGCAGCCTGGCCGAATCCATGGCGCGTACCCTCTGGCCGGCGGGTATCCACGTGTCGCTGATCATCGTGGACGGCGTGGTCGATCTGCCCAGAATCCGCCGGATGATGCCGGACAAGCCGGACAGCTTTTTCGTCAAGCCGTCAGGCGTGGCCGAAACGGCATACCACCTCACGTGCCAGGACCCGAGCGCCTGGAGCTTCGAGGTCGAAGCCCGGCCGTTCGCCGAGTCCTGGTGATCTCGCTGAGCTGATTGCGGCGGGCCATCAGGTGCTCGGCCTGTGCCGCTCGGACGACAAGGCGGCCGCCCTCGCTGCCGCCGGTGCCGCGGTCCATCGCGGATCGACCGGGGATTTGAGCAGCCTGGCGGAGGGCGTTGCTCGCTCCGATGGCGTCATCCACCTGGCCTTCAACCACGACTTCTCGAAATTCAAAGCCAATTGCGAGGACGACCGGCGCGTCATCGAGGCATTCGGCGCTGCCCTGGCGGGCTCGACGCGGCCGCTGCTGGTGACCTCCGGCACTCTGATGGCCAGTGCCGTGCCCGGCCGACCGGCCACGGAAGACGGCGCGGTCATCAGCTCCGATGTGATTCCTCGCGCCGCATCCGAAGAGGCAGCCGCCGCCATCGCCGCGCACGGAGTCAACGTGTCGGTGGTACGACTGCCGCAGGTGCACGACACCGTCAAACAGGGCCTCGTGAGCTACGCCATCGCGATTGCCCGCGAAAAGGGGTCGTACGCATATGTTGGCGACGGCCTCAATCGCTGGCCGGCGGCGCACGTGCGCGATGTCGCTCGCCTCTACAGGCTTGCGCTCGAGAAGGCGGAGCCGGGCGCGAAGTACCATGCGGTCGCGGAAGAGGGCGTCACGCAACGGGCCATGGCCGAGACGATCGGCCGGCGCAGCGGGTTGCCTGTCAAATCCATCCCGCCGCAAGAGGTTCAGGCTCATTTCGGCTGGCTCGCAGAGTTTGCGGCGCGCGACTTTCCTGCCTCGAGCGCGCAGACACGCAAGAAGCTGGGATGGCGGCCGACCGGGCCGGGACTCATCGCCGATCTCGAGCAGCTGCGCCTCTCGGAGGGCTGACAGCCGTCGCTCGCTGTCGATCCGGGTGAGCAGCACGCTCAGGCCTCCTCGCAGTCGGGACCTTCGGCTGAGCGGCCGCCACCCGTCACGTCATTGAGTGATCTCGGGCTCGACCAGTTTCGCCAGATTGCGCAGCGACTCCTGCCAGCCGAGGTAGCAGGCTTCGACCGGGATGACGTCTGGCACCCCTTCCTGCACGATGGTGACTTCCGTGCCGACCAGGACCTTCTTCAGGGTCACGGTCACGAGCATCTCGCCCGGCAGGTTAGGGTCATCGAACCTGTCGGTGTAGCGCAGCCGCTCATTGGGGACGAGCTCGAGGTACCGACCGCCGAACGAGTGGCCGAGGCCGGTGGTGAAATTCCGGAAGGACATCCGGTGCGAGCCGCCGACCTTGGGCTCCAGTTGATGCACCGTGCAGGTAAAGCCGTTCGGCGGCAGCCACTTGGCCGTTGCATCCGGCTCGAGGAACGCACGGTAGACTTTCTCCGGCTTCGTGGCCAGGACGCGGTGGAGTCGCACGGTGTTCGGCATGATCGGATCTCCTCGTATTGCGAGAGCTTTGGGCGATTAGGGCTTGTGTCGAGGAGTAGCCGGACCGTCACCGGCCATTTCGACAAATGCGCACCCGCGGAGGAGTGCCCGCCTCGACGACGGCCGACCCGATGAATCCCGTGGCACCAGTGACGAATACGCGCATGAGCGAGGCTCTCCAGGTTTTCTCCGGCGACAAATGTCGCCGATAGCATTATCCTGGTAAAATAGTATGGATTACGGCTCGCTGCCGCCGGAACGGCGCAACATACTGCGCTGGCTGTTTCTCGACCCCGGCGACGCCCGGGGGACGTCGCAGGGATCGAATCGTTGATCTTTGAGAAGAACCGCGCTTTGTGCCACGATGGCGGAACCGAGCTGCCGAAATGAGTGAGTTGCAACGAGCCCTGGCCGAAATCGCGGCGATCCGAGGTCAGGTCGCCCGCGCCACGCAGTTTCGCGGCTACGGTCCGCTCACTCTGGCGGCTACCGGCCTGCTCGCGGCGATCGCCGCGGCCGCACAAGCCTCGCTCGTAAGCGATCCCGCGCACCACCCCGTCGCGTACCTGAAAGTCTGGGTAGGCACGGCAACCTTGTCGTTGACTCTCATCGGCGTGGAGGCCATCTCCAGAGCGCGGCGCGCCCATTCGAGCCTAGCGCTGCCCATGCTGCGCTCGGCCGGCGGGGAGTTCCTGCCGGCAATCGTCGCGGGCCTCCTGGTCACCGTGGTAGTTGCGCGCAATGCGCCGCAGAACGTATGGATGCTGCCGGGCCTCTGGCAGGTCATATTCAGTCTCGGTGTTTTCTCCTCCTGCCGCCTTCTTCCGCGTCCAATGTTCGCGGTCGGACTGTGGTATCTACTGACCGGCCTGCTCGTGCTCGCGGAAGGACACGGCGGCAGTGCTCTGTCACCTTGGGCGATGGGCGTGCCGTTCGGTGTTGGCCAGATCCTCGTTGCCGCGGTGCTCCGGTTCGGCTATCGGGAAAAATATGAGATCTCGTAACTCAAAATCGGAGCGGCCGCACCGGTTCTCGTACCGGGGCCTGGATAGAGTCATTCACGAGCGTGCGCGACTCGGCATTCTGGCGTCGCTGCTGGCTCACCCCAAAGGGTTGGTCTTCGGCGAGCTCCTGGTGCTCTGCGGCTTGACCGACGGCAACCTCAGCCGTCACCTGCAGGTGCTGCAGGATGCAAGGCTCGTCATCTTGAATCGGGACACCGGAGTCGGTAGACCGCAGACGATCTGTCGGATCACTTCGTCGGGGCGCAAGCGCTTTCTCGAGTACCTCGCGGTTCTCGAGCGGGTGCTGGTCGATGCGGCCGATGCGCTGGATGGCGCGGGTCCCGATCTTTCACCGGCATCGGCACGCAGCTGATCCGGTCCACCGATGGGCGGCGAGGGTTGCCGTCTGGATACGACAGGGCCGTGCATACGGTGCGATAGAAGTGTCGCCCGCGCACGACGCCTCTTCCCCAAGCAGCGCCGATGCGGGCGCGGAGGATGAGTCGAGCTGTGGAATCGTGTCGCTTATCGGGCGCGCTCAGTGCTATCGCAGCAGTCGCCTTCCTCTCTGCGACCATCGCTTCAGCCGGGGAACCGGCGCTCGATGTCGACCCGGAGGACCTTTCTGCGCCGCCGCCGCAGGAAATCTCGTCCGAGTGGGGAACCGGCGAGGACCATAGCTTCCTCATCCCGGCGCTCGAGATCCCGACGTATGAGCTGCTTCTGAATCGCTGGGATCATTACTTCGAAGGCCAGGCGACTTATCCCTCTCCCATCACCAACTTCAGAGTCAACCAGCATCGCAGTTGGGTCGTGGACAACGACAAGTTCTCGGTCAATCAGTTCCTGCACCCCTATTCCGGATCGATCTATCAAGGCTTCGCGCGCTCGGCGGGGTTGGATTTCTGGCAGGCCTCGGCATACACGTTTGCCGGCAGCCTGCTCTGGGAGGAGGCAGGCGAGAACACGGCGCCCTCCATCAACGATCAGATCGTCACGGGCATCGGCGGCAACTTCCTCGGGGAGCCGCTGTTTCGGATCGCGAGCCTCCTTCTCGAGCGGGATGCGGACCAGCCGCGCTGGTGGCGCGAACTGGCGGCGGACATCGTCTCACCCCCGACCGCCATCAACCGCCTCGCGTTCGGCGATCGCTTCGCGCCGATCTTCCCCAGCAACGATCCGGCCTTGTTCACCAGCCTGGAGGTAAGCGCGAATGCGTACACGCACTACACCTCCGACGTCAATGTAAACGACGACCCCAGCGCGCCGCCCTCGAATCAGACTCTGGATCGCGCCAGGGCTGACGCCGGCTTCACGATTGCCTACGGTCTGCCCGGCAAGGCGGACTACAGCTACGACCGCCCATTCGACTATTTCAACCTCGATCTGGGGCTGGATACGGCGACCGGTGTGGAATCGGTCTTCAGCCGCGGCTTGCTGTACGGCACTGACTATGGAAGCGGCAGGAATTACCGCGGCATCTGGGGACTCTATGGGCTGTACGACTATGCCGCGCCGAACATTTTCCGGGTTTCCAGCACCGCAGGGGCGTTCGGCACGACTGGCCAATGGTGGCTGTCGCAACGCGTGGCATTGCAGGAGACGGCGCTCCTCGGTGTCGGCTATGCGGCGGGCGGGGTGATACACGGCGCCGGCGTTGCAGCCCCGGGCCCGCTCGGAGGAGGCCAGCGAAACTACCACTACGGGGTCGCCCCGGAATCGGTGATCGGGCTGCGTTTGATCGTCGCAAACCGGGCGGCTCTCGACAGCACGGCGCGCGGCTGGTACATCAGCAAGCTGGGCGCCACGGAAAGCACCGGCAGCGAAACGATCGAGCGGGTCGACGTCGGGCTGACGGTACGCGTGTACAAGCAGCACGGCATCTTCGTGCGATACCGTGTGTCGAACCGCGATGGACGCTACGTCGGGGAACCCAACTCGCGCCAGAGAGTCGCGACCCTGAACGTCGGCTATACGTTCATCGGCGAGGAGGATCTCGGAGCCGTCGACTGGCGTCAGGGAACGGGCCGGTAACCGATCAAGTTCCGGTACCCGATTTACCGGGACTCAATATCGTCAGCGCTTCGCCGGGACTGAGCCTACGCTTTCCGGTACCCGAAGGCGATCCGCAACCCGGGCCCCTTCCTAGCTTGGCGGTGCAAAGCCTGTCCGGGGCCCGGGAAGCCCGGACCGGGGCTCCCGCGGCAGGCCTCGGAGGCTGAGCCCGCGCCCGACCTCTGAAAGGGCGTCCGATCGGATGCGGCAGGTCCGTAAATGAGACATGAACGGGGATTTTGCTGGCAAACACGAGTAAGATTGCACGGGGTCACGGTATCCGCGGTTGATACGCAGCGTGCCGCGCCAGGGGTATCGTTTAGTTCGGCACCTTTCGATAAATATGATTTCGAGTCGGATCGGATGGGGGTACATTGGGGTCGGATGACTGCTTGAGGCGCCAAAAGTGCGCGATGATTGCTCGCTACGCCAAGTCGCAAGACATCAAGGGATTTGCGCAAGTCTTCACGACCTTGGTGCCCCTTGCCTTCCTCTGGTGGGCTGCCGTCCGATTCGCCGACGCCTCACCCTGGCTGACCGCGATGCCATTGACGCTCATCATCCTTTTCACGGTGCGCGTTTTTGGCCTGATGCACGAATGCGGTCATGGAAGCCTGTTCCGCAGTGCCGGGCTCAATCGGGCAATGGGATTCCTCTTCGGCGTCATATCGGGGATGCCGCAGTATGTATGGTCGCAGCATCACAACTACCACCATGCGCACAACGGCAACTGGGACAAATACCGTGGACCGTATACGACGCTGTCGGTCGATGAGTACGCCGCGCTGACCCGCGCGCAGCAGCGCGTCTACCGGTTCAAGTGCAGCGTGCAGGCCGCCCCGCTCGCGGGCTTCATCTATCTGATCGCCAACCCGCGCTTCACCTGGCTGAAAGGCAGCATTGGCCTGTTGATTCATACCGCCAGGCAAAAGCTGGCGCAGCCCGGCGTCTCCTTGCGGACCCACGCCGCGAGTTATCGGACACACTACTGGAAGTCGGCGCGAGAATACCGGCACATGCTCTGGAACAACCTCGCGCTGCTCAGCGCCTGGGCTTTGATGTGCTATGCGTGCGGAGTGGCGACCTTCTTCTGCATCTATGTGCTCAGCGTTTCCATCGCCGGCGGCGCGGGCATCGTGCTGTTCACGGTGCAGCACAACTTCAACTACTCGTATGCCAGCGACGACGAGCATTGGGACCACGATACCGGGGCGATCGAAGGCACGAGCTTTCTGGTACTGCCGCGCTGGCTGAACTGGTTCACCGTCAACATCGGCTACCACCACATTCACCATCTGTCGGCCAGCATTCCAAACTACCGCCTGGTCGCGTGCCACGACGAATATGAGCACCTGTTTTCGAGCGTTACCCGCGTGAAGTTGTGCGGAGTGCTCGGCGCCTTGAAATGCATTCTCTGGGACAAGAGCACACAGCGCATCATTTCGATCACGGAGTACCAGCGGCGCCCGTGCGAGGCCGTGGCTCAAGGCTAGCCCAGCGGCGCCCTCGATCGGTTCGGTGCGGCTGGTGCCCGGGTCGTAGCCACCCGCGGAAGGGCAAGCCAGGTCAGTAAGCTACTGAAATAATTGAACTTCTGACCTACGCTCGAGACGACCGGTACGCCAGTGACTCTCAGCGGACGACGCGGAAGCGGGATGGCCGCACCGGGATCTGCCCCTGTACCTCGAGCGCCGCGCGGATGTGCGCGATGGCGTTGCGCGTCACCTCGAGCTCGCGGGCGAGCTGCCGATCTGCGCGCTGCGGGTCGGAGCGAAGTGCCGTCTCGATCCGCAGATGGACCTCACCGCGCGCCGTATGCAGGGCGGATGCGGCCATGGGATCGATCTTCTCGAATGCATTGGAACTCATACCTCGCGCCCCGTCTTTGTCAACCGGTCTTCTTGGTACCGTGACGCTAGTCTACTCCGGGGCTTTCCGGAGGGCCACTGCGGGCAGCTCGCCGCCCTCCGGAAGCCGCGTCTTGCACCTCGGCGCTGCCGGCGCACCGCTCACACTCACAGACTCCTCGGCGCCATGGCGTTTCAGTGTTTCAGCACTGCCTTGGCTCGCGCAACATCGGATTGCAGGCGCGTCACGCCTTGGCGCTCTTCATCGATGTACCCATTAGCCACCTGCGTCATCTCGTCCGTCGGCCGTACATAGGCGTAATCCACGCGGTTATAAATCGCGCTCAGCCACTCGCGCAGCCGAGGGGGAAATACATCGAAGCCCCGGCTGGACTGAATGGTGAAATTGATCACGGCATCGATGCCGCGATTGAGATCGGCCAGAGGCTGCCGCGCCTGCTTCGCGCTCAGCTGCTTGTCCGCCACGGCCTTCTCGAGCTTGCGGCGCGCATCCGTCGCCTGGTTCAGCGCGATGTCGAGTCCGTTCATGGCAGCCTGGATGGACGTCAGCAGGTCGAAGCGTTGCTGCAAGTCGGCCTGAGTCGTACTCAGCCTCGGATCGAGCTTGACCACGAAGGGCTGCTTCTGAGTGGTGGCGCCATAAGTCAGCACGGCGTAATACATCCCCGGCACCACCTCCGGACCAATGGGCGGCATGACTGAACGGCCTGCGTGATATGCGCCATTCACTTCCACTGCGGTTGGATAACGGAAGTCCCACAGGAACCGGTTCATGCCGGGATGCAGTTTCTGCGGCTTCCTGGCCCGCCGCCCAAACGCCGCACCGCCTTTATTCGCCTTCTGCGGGAGCGTGATGCTGCGAATCAGCTTGCCGTCGGCCTCAGTGAAGCTCAGCTTCACCGGCTGCCCCGCATAATCGGCCGGAAGGTGGAAGAACACCGTGGCACCCGGCGGCAGATTGGCGCCGCCGACGGCCGCTCCGCCCTCGTCGCCAAAGTCGAACGTACTCCGTGTGACCAGCCACGTCTGCTGCGGCTTGAACAGGTACGGCGCGTCATCCGCTACCTGCGCACCGCTCAACTGCTCCAGGAACTGCAGGTCGTCGAGCGCCCAGAACGCCCGTCCAAAGGTGGCAAGCACCACAGTGTGCTGCGCAGGCTGGATTGCTACGTCCGTGACCCGCACCGGGGGCAGATTGAGGCCCAGCGACGACCACTGGCTGCCGCCGTCCAGGCTCATATACACACTCGCGCTCGTCCCGACAAAGAGGAGACTTCGGTCATCCGGATCCTCGCGCACGCTCTCCACGTACTGATCATCGGGCAGTCCCGTCGTGATCTCAGCCCAGTGCTTGCCGTAATCCGTAGTCTTGTAGACATACGGGTGGAAATCGTTCCACTCGTAGCGGCTCGCCGCCAGATACGCCGTACCGGCCTCGGAGTGTGACGGCTCGATGCACGTAATTGTCGACCAGGTCGCCAAGCGAAGCGGACGGACTTCTTGCCAATGACCGCCGCCATCCGTGGTCACATACACCAAGCCGTCGTCGGAACCGGTCCAGATGACTTTATTGCTCAGCGGCGAGAAGGCCATCGTGGATATCGTGTCGAACATCTCCTCGCCGGTCATGTCGGCGCTGATCGGTCCGCCTGAGCGCAGCTCCTTGCTCCTGTCATTACGCGTCAGGTCTGGGCTTATCACCTTCCACGGCGCGACGCCGGGATCCAGCGACTCGAACACCACGTTCCCCCCGACCAGCAACTCGGTGGTGCCAGGGGCGAACACGGCCGGTCGATGCCACCAGCCGTAACGATACTTGATCTTGGTTCCCGCCAGGCCAAACTTGAACTCCGGCCACGGGCTCACGTTGGTAATCAGCCCCGTCCGCCGGTCATCGCGAAATTCATCACTGTAGTAGGCGTCAGCGTAGGTGATCCACGGCCGCCCGGGTGTCGGGACTACCCAACCCTCTTCGCCACCCTCGACCCTCGGCCATACCGGAGGAAGCCGACCCGCCGCTACCGCGCTGGGTCCGAAGTATGAGCCGTCATCCTGCTGCGACGCATAGATATTGAACGGGAACTGCTCGTCGAGATTGGCGTGGTAGTACTGCCCGGTCGGCTGATTGAGCTCCGAGCTCCAGGTCTTGCCCCCGTCACGCGTTACGGTCGCGCCGCCATCGTTGCCTTCGACGAATATCTTCGGATTGTCCGGATTGATCCAGAACGCGTGATTGTCTCCATGCGGGGGCTGCATCTCTTCGAGCGTCTTACCGCCGTCATGGGAGACCTGAATGCTGGTATTCGGGATATAGACCGTGTTCGGGTCCTTGGGATCGACGTATACCCTCATGTAATACATCGCGCGCTGCGTGATGGCCGGGCTGTTGTTCATCAGCTTCCAGCTTCGACCGGCATCGTCAGAGCGGAACAGCCCACCTATCTGGCCGCGATACTTGACCTGCATCAGCGTATACACGACGTTCGGATCACTCGGCGCAACGGCCACCGTGACCTTTCCCCAGATACCCGGCGGCAATCCGGCATGGTGGGAGATATTGGTCCACTGGGCTCCGCCGTCCGTGGTTTTGTAGATCCCACTGCCGGGCCCACCGCTCGAAAGCATCCAGTGGCGGCGATATGCCTGCCACATCGTGGCGTAGAGCACCTGCGGGTTGGACGGAGCCATCCCCAACGTGATCGCTCCTGTCTTGTCATCGACGTACAGGATTTTCTTCCAGGTCTGTCCGCCGTCCGTGCTCTTGAACACGCCCCGGTCCGGGTTCGACACCCAGCCCTGGCCCAGCGCCGCCGCGTACACGACGTTCGGGTCGTTCGGGTCGACGATGATCCAGCTGATGATTCCGGTCTTCTCCAGCCCGATGTGACCCCAGCTCTTGCCGCCATCGGTCGACTTGTACATTCCGTCGCCCGTCAGGAACGTATTGCGGAAGGCGGGGTTGCCCGTGCCGACGTAGATGATCTTCGGGTTGGACGGCGCCACGGCAATCGCGCCGATGTTGTTGCTCTTGAAGTATTTGTCGGAAATGTTCCTCCAGTCATTTCCGTAGTCGTCGGTCTCCCAGACTCCGCCGCCGCCCGCGCCCATGTAGTAGCGATTGGGCTCGCTTGCGACGCCCGCAACCGTCTCCACGATACCGCCCCTATAGGGACCCAGGCTACGCCACTGCAGGGCCTGAGCGAGCTGCGTCGCCGGCACGGTCGCGGCAAAACCAGCCGGCACGGCCAGGAGCAGATTGGCGATCAACCCCAGCTTGCAAAAATCATTCAGCTTCAACATGACCAATCACCTCGAGGCTAGCCACCGTTGTCCGTCGCCCTCATGAAGGCCGCGGTAGTATCGTGTAACTTCTTCAGCGCGGGACCGTGCGCGTAAATCATGTGACCCGACTCATAGAACTCCATGTGTATGTGAGAGCGCAGGTACGGCGGTAGGTCCAGATGGTTCATGATGTAGACGGTTCCGAAGTACGGCGTCGCAATGTCGTAATAGCCGTTTTGTGCCAGGATTTGCAGATCGGGATTACGCTTCATCGCCTGTGCGAGATCGACGGCGACGCTTGCGAAACCGTCCTGCGGCCGCCGCGTCATGGGATCCACATGCGTCAGGTTCCAGGGGTAAACCCTACCTTCGAGCAAATACACGCGATCGCGGCCGAATTTCAGTGTGCCGTGGACGTATGCGTTGAAGGCCGCCGCGTAGGCTGAGCTGATGGCGGCCGATTGCGGATCGTAGAGTGCGTCCTGGCTCAGCGGGTCCATGGTCGGACCGGCGAAGCGCGAATCCAGGCGTCCGACGGTTTCGTCCTGGTCGGACAGCAATTCGTGGAAGAACTCTTGATCCGTGACCCGCAGATTCGCCTTCTTGATGAAGGCCGTGCTGAGCCCGGTATACTCGTTCAGCTCTTCCGCAATGGCGTTGAATTGCTCGGAGCTCAGTGAATTACCTGCATTCAGCGCCTCGGCATAGTCGTTGAGCGCGAATTGCTCCACCTTGTGCAGGAACGGTTGCAGCTCGGCAGGCTGATTCGGTAACCGATGGTGGTACCACGCGGTGGCCGCGTACGTCGGTAGGAACACCTCGTAAGGTACGTCGTTATTCGGCCAAAACCTGTTCGTGAGGTGAGTCAGCACCGTTGATTGCAGGATGACGCCATTGATATCGGTGGCATCCCTCTCGCCCATGTAATCGACCAAAGCTGCGCTCCGCAGCGTCCCATAGCTCTCACCGTAGATGTATTTGGGCGAGCTCCAGCGATCGTTCTCGCTCAGGTAGCGGTTGATGAATTGTGCAAAGGACGCAACGTCCGCATCGATGCCGTCGAAGTCCTTGGCCTGTCCGACTCCGCCTTGATCTTTGCCGATGATGCGGCTGTACCCTGTGCCCATTGCATCAATGAAGACCTCATCCGTGACGTCCAGCAGGCTGTACTCGTTACTGACTGTCGTGTAGGGAGCCGCGGGGGTATGAGCATGGTCATTCGTCACCACGCGCCATGGGCCGAACGCACCCATGTGCAGCCATACGCTCGAGGAGCCCGGACCGCCGTTGTAGAAGAAGGTGACTGGACGCCCGCCCCGGTCCTTCACTCCGCTCTTCACGTACGCGACGTAAAACATGCTGCCGGTGGGTTTCCCCCGGGCATTCTTCAGAATGATGGTCCCTGCGGTGGCGACGTAGTCGATCTTGTGCCCCTCGACGGTGACGCTCCCCTGCGTAACGGACTCCACGGCCCGCGGCGGGGACGATTCGCCGGATGATGGGAGGTTCCTGACCGGTGCCTTCGCCGCCGCCGGTGAAGGCGCTCCGCAAAGGATAACCAGCGCAGCCGACAGCAGTCCGACGCATCTTTTCAAGTTCGAGTCCCCTATTCGATGAATTGATTGCCGGGTGTGTGCTGCTTTTCGTCCTGAAGCAGCAGGATATCCGGATCGGTGTCGCTGGCGCCCAGCAACCAGCGGGCGAAGAAGTCCATGCGACGCACCAGGACGTAGCTTGCAAGGGGACTGTAGGGGTGCCGCATGCCCGGAAACACCAGCATCTCGAAGCGCTTGTCCGCATGCATGAGGGCGCTGGCGAGCTGCATGGTGTTCGCCAGGTTGACATTGTCGTCCATGTCACCGGTGGTGAGCATGAGATGGCCGCGAAGGTTCGCCGCCAGCGATTCGTTCTTCTCGATGGTGTAGATGAACCTGATGGCGCCGTTGGCCTCCTCCTCACGCACGCCATCGTATCTTTCACTCCAGGCCCGATTGTAGTTGTTGTTGTCGTGGTTGCCCGATTCACTCCACCCGGCGGTATAAAAGGTCGGGTATTGCAGCATCGCCGCCGCGGTCATGAAGCCGCCGCCGGAATGGCCCCACATGCCCGCCTTGCCGGGATCGATGAAGGGGTACTTCTCCGCCAGCTCGATGATTGCCTGACGCTTATCGGCCAGGCCGTAGTCGCGCATGTTGCCGTAGCCAAAGGTGTCGTACCACATGTCGCGCAGCGGGCTGCCGCCACGACTGCCCACGAAGACCACGACAAAGCCCAACTGTGCCAGCGGCAGGTTGTCGGCGGCGCTTGGATTGAAAGTCGTGGGTACCGACTCGGTTTGCGGCCCGGGATACACGTATTCGATCACCGGATATTTGCGGCCCGGCTCCATGTCGAACGGGGCGTACATCACTCCGTAGAGGTCAGTGATGCCATCCGCGGCCTTGACGGTGAAAAGCTTCGGGTACTGATAGCCAGCAGCCAGCAGGCGGCTGACATCGGTCTGTGCGAGCCTGGCGAGGTCTGCACCGCGGTCATTCACCAGCACTGATACCGGCGCTGTGTCGACACGTGAATAGGTGACGACGAAATAACGGGCGTCATCACTCGCCTCGACCTGATCGTCGAAGTTTCCGGGGGTGAGATCGGTGAGCCCGGCGCCGTCCAGTCCGACCCGATAGAGATGCCGGTAGTCAGGATTGACTTCCGGATCCCGCCCGGTCTGCCGGGCACCACCCATGAAATACAGCGCGCCTGCCTTCTGATCGACGCCCACGATGTCACCCGACATCCAAGGGCCGCGGGTGATCGCATGCAGCAGCTCGCCGGTTTTTGCCGAGTACAAATAGTAGTGCGCCCAGCCGCCGCGCTCCGACCACCAGACCAGATCCTGGTCGTGATTGACCAGCCGGAGACTGACGTCCTTGAAAAAGACGTGAACCCGCAGATTGAGGAACTGGTTCGAGGTTTCCCGGATGAGAATCGCGACTTTGCCCGTCGCAGTATCGATCACACCCGCGTCCGCGGAACGGAAGTCCCGATCGCGGATGACGAAATACAGTTTGTCGGAACCGGAAGCGACCCAGCGCGAGGTAGCCGAGTACGTAGGAAAGCCCTTGAGCTTCAATTCTCCGTTGTCATGCTGCAGCTGAGCCTCTCTCTCTCGATCGGCTTCTGTCGCTGGCGCATCGGCGAGCGAGATGTCCGGTTGCACCAGCGGGAACGCCGCCTGTGGGACCATGACGCGCTTGCGCGTGGCCAATTCGAAGATTTCGACCTGTGGGACGGGTGTATTCGCTTCGCCGGGCATCGCGTACGAATAGCTCTCCAGCTGCGGCCGCGGCTTCGCAAGGTTATGGATGGTCCATAGATCCGCCACTTTGCGGCCGTCCTCACGCAGCAAGGCAAACTTGCCGCCGTCCTGAGACCAGTGTATGGCCAGGCACGGCTGGCGCATTCCGTTGGGATTATTTGCGTCCGCTTTGTCCTGCTTCTTCAGGGCCGCCGCCGATTCCGGTACCAGCGGTTCGGCATAGCCGTATTTCGGCTTGCCATCGGTGGTCAGCCGCTCCTCTAGTATGCTCGGGTCGGCGGGATCCCTGAGTGCCTTGGCGTAATTGTCTCTGTCCATCATGTAGAGATTGCTGCCACGGGCAAACAGCACGACCTGGCCATCGGGCGAAATATTGGCCCACAGCGGCTGTATCGGTTCCTTATGGTCATCCAGGCGCTGGAGGCGGCCGGTAGCCAGTACATAGAGGAAATACAGCTTCCGCGGCTTGCGCGCGGCGGGGCTCTTGAGCACCTGGGGCTGATTGGAGTCCTCCGTTCCCGGCAGCACCGCATCGGCACGGATCTGGACATAGAAGCGGATGGCGGTATCGTCGTCCACCAGCTGTGGATCCTGAATGCCAAGATGCTGCGAATCGCAAGCGATCGCGGTTTGCAGCGAGAGCTGCTCCGCCATTTTCGCGTTGTCCCAGAGCGGCCTACGCGTCTTGGCATCCGGATCGACCAGATAGTAATCAGTCCCCTGCGTGGTCTTGTAACTGAACCAGAAGCGGTCCGAGTGAACAAACCAGTGCGGAGTCGCCGACGTGTCGAATACCAGTTCCTTCAGCTCCGCAGGCATGAACCGAGCCGCCAGGGAATAATTGGGCGGCAGCTCCGCTTGCGGCGAGGGCCTGGCATCCGGTTGATGAGCCTGCCCGGGCCCCGGCGTGACCAGTAGCGCGGCGGTGACCAATAAGGCGCTCGACTGGAAGAGCCTCCCGCCTCGCTGAGTTACCACCTACCCTCCGTAAGCCGATTGGCTGTCCCGCGCTTCCAGCATGGCAACTGCTCACCGGGACGAGCGGAGGAGCTCGTGCAGAATGCCCTCCGACATGGCGCGCGCGTCGGCATCCGGATCATTGGCCAGGATGATCACCGTCGCATGGCGTGAGGGGATGCGGACAAAGGCTGCGCGCCTGCCGTCCCGGGTCGCATACGCCGCGAGCCGTTGGACTCCGTCGAACGTGTCGGCAGTCCACCCTTTGGAGTAATCGGCTTTGGGCCAGGTCGACGAATATTCGAGGCCGAGCTCGAGGCGATACAGCTCGTCGACGTCCGACAGAATTTCGGCGCTACCTGGAGGGACCGTGGTGCGGTGCATGCCTACCGGAGTCGAGAGCCGGTTGACGCACTTGTCGAGTGGAGACGAATAGTACGCAGGCCGCATGACGCCTCTCGGCGGCGGAGCGTTGGCCGGCAGCTGCGCGCAAAGCGACGTGAACACCTTCTTGATATCCCCGATGGGGAACTGCGGCAGCGTCGTCCTCGGCATGTATCGGTCTTGCGGAGGAATGCCGAACGCGCGGTCGACAAAGACCTTGCCGTCCTCCGCAACGAGCACCGTGGCTCCGCCCAAACGAGGCGCGCTGTATTTCTTGAACAGCGATGTGATGAACTCCTTGGACACCGGAGACTCACCGGCCGCGCGGCTGACGACCTGCCGGGTGTACAGGTTATAGCTGTCACCTGGATACAACGTCAGGTACGGTACGCGCTTGTCGGTCGGGCCATTGGCAGTGTAGACAAACGCTTTGTCACGGCCAATGATGCGCCCGACATCGCCGTGAATGACCCACGCTGTCCCTTCGTCCGCGGAGATACCGAGCACGTCCGGATATCTCGCTATTACGGTAGTCAAGTCGGGGAGACGTTCACGAGCCACGACGTGCATGTCGGTGGCGGTATCACGCAAATAGCCAAAACCCTTTTCGAATCCCGGGTAGTCCTCGATGTAATTGTTGTTGCTGGGCGCGCCGCGAACCATGTAGTCTCCGAGGACAGCCATTCCGGCGGATGAGCCGCCGATGACCCCGCCGCGCTCGAGCACGCCCCAGAACGCGCGCTCGCTCCTGGTGCCGGCATAAGCTTCGATGTCACGGTACTGACGGCCGCCGTCAAACCAGATCCCTTTGGCTTTCTTGATGATCGCGACGAAGGCATCGCTATCGGCGACGTCGCGACTCTGGGTAAAGAGCACCTGCACGTTGCGAGCGCCGTTCTTGCGAAGTCCCTCGCCCGCCCACTTGGGCGCAACCTTCATCGGTTCGCCGATGCTGTTGTTCGGCACGTCGAGGATGAGCGCATCCGGGCCACCCGCCGCATCGATGAATGCCTGGTATAACCGCGGCCCCTGCGCGCCGCCGCCGACTGCAATGACGGTCCCGTTCGGGGGGCCAACCTTGACCGGTCCGGTACGGGCAGGCTCGGGAGTGAACGGCGCGGGAGCCGCGCGCGCTCCTGGCTGTGCACCGAGGGCAGCGGGGGCGATGAGGGCGAAGGCAAGAACAGGAATAGCGGTGAGAGTCGCGGTTCTTTTCATGTCACTTTCACTCTGGAGATCGCCCGGTTCCTCGTGAGCGGAGCCCGGCGCGCGCAGCGCGCGCCGGCTGCACGCTACTTGAATTTGAACCCTATGCGGGCGTAGAGGAACCGTCCGGGTATGCGATACCCCATCTCGCCTTCGAAGTTGGGGGGCGCGCCGGCCGTGTACGCGAGCGGAAATTGCGTGTTGAATATGTTTTGCACGCCGAGAGTCAGGTTCGCACGGATCGGCTCGATCTTATAGGTCATTGCGAGGTCGTTATAGATGGTCCTGTTCAGCTCGTGCACTCCCTTGGTCGCCGTAGTCGGGTCGACCGTCCCCGGCTGCGTGCACTCGTGCAACGAGATCGTCAGCGCAGAGCAGTTCTCGAACACCTTGCCGATGTACGTAACGTTCCACGTCGCAGAAAAGTCCGCCTTGCTCCAGTTCAGACTCAGCGTGCCTCTGACCTTCGGGATCTCGTTCGAGCTCGTCGCATATCCGAGGTCCTGGATGGACTGGAAGCCGCTCGTGCTGGTAGCGGAGGGCACGGCCACAATAAACGACCGCACGAAAGTCCAGTTTGTCGTGACGCTGAAGTCGCCGAGGAATGACGGGGGAAGCCCATACGCTGCATCGACATCCACGCCGCTGGTCGACTCCCCTCCGATGTTCTGCTCGATATCCTCGATGAGAGTGACCGTGTTACCCGTGAGCGTGACGAGATTGCAGTATCCGGGACTGCCGCGGTCGTAACACTCGCTCAGGATGTATTGAGACGGAACCGATCCAATCTCGTTGGTCAGGTCGATTTTGTAGTAGTCCGCGCCAAAGCTGAGATCGGAGATCCAGTGTGGACTGTACTCGAAGCCAGCGGTGCGGGAGATCGCCTTCTCCGGCGTGAGCAGCGGATTGCCGCCGGTCTGAGTCTGTATGCGAGTCGAGCCCTGGCTATGTTCGACGCCCTGACAGCCCACCGGTAGCGGCGTCCCCACGACCCAGCCCCCGTTCTGTGTTGCAGGCGCGCAGGGATCCTGCAGGATGTTGTAGCTCGCGCCACCGGCGTTATACAAGTCGTGGACGCTGGGGGCACGGAATCCCTGCGCCCAGCTCCCGCGTACCACCAGGTCCTGGACGGGTTTCCACCGGATTTGCACGCGCCCGGTGCTCGCCGAGGTACCGTTCTTGAACCCGGCATCCGGGGTGCCCGGAGTACCGCCCTGCCACCTGAACTGTGACCACCGGTTCGCCAGGTCGATGCTCAACGCCTTGGCGAAGGGAAGGTCTTTGAGCACCGGAATATTGAATTCCAGGTACTCGGCATAGGTCCACGTCCGGCCGAAGGTCGGCTGAATGCACCTCAGCGAGGTGAGACACTCCTGCAGCAGGTTGCCGGGTATCTCCGATCCCATTTCCCCCAGGGACTCCCCGCCTGCCGCTACGCTCAACGGACCCGCGGGCAGATTGATGAGTTTTCCGGTGATGTCCCCGCTGAAGTCGCGCATCGTCACCGTCGTGATGAAATTATTGACCGCCTGATTCCAATCGGCCATCGCCTGCGTAATGGCACTTTGGCCGGTTAGCGAATTGAAGCCGCCGAAGGGATTGACGGGCACGCATCCCGGGATGAGGATTTGATAATACTGACCGTTGATGTTGTCCCATGTGCCGGTACTGCCGGGAGCGGACTGTGCCGGGCCATTGCACTGCAGCGAGCCGGGCGAGTCCAACTGCTCGGCGAGCCTCTGTATGTTGGTAAAGCCGGTATCCTGGGCCGTATCGTAGGTTCGGCCGTAGTTGAAGGTCCCTTCCCAGTGCCACGCGCTGCCAATCGCATGGAAGACACCGTTCAAGCCCATGCGCAGGGTTTCGGTATCGATGTTGTCGCGAGATATCCGATCGTAAGTCCCCGGTATCGTTTCGTTGAACTGGCTCAACAGATAGTTCGGAGTGCACGAGGCAACCGCAACGCCGCCGAGCGTCTTGCCGTTCGGGCAATACTGGGCGCTATTTCCGACCAGATCCACACCGAATGGATTATAGGGATTGTTCGCGCCGATGCCGTAGGCCGCCCCGTTCACCTGGTAGGCCCCGCCTACGCCCGCACCCCAAGCCGACCCGATCTGACCCAACGAATCATCGTTATTGTATGAGGCAAGCGTGGTGAACGTTACGTTCTTGGCCAGCTGATAATGCGCATTGAGGTACAGAGATTCGTTCTGGTCCTGCTTGGTGAGCATGAACTGACTGGGGTAATACGTCGTGTTGAACACTTCATTGGTGAAGTTGCCCAGTGTCGGGTCGAAGTTCGGCCCCGCCCCTGGCTGCATCGTGCAAACGCCCGCCTTGGTGCAGGCGGCACTGCCGATCATCTGATTCGCGAGCGCCGGGCTCTGGATGGTCAGCGTCGGCGGGTCGAAGCCCGGCAGGTAAGTGGTCTGGGTGAAGGGGCCGTTGGCGCTTTCGTAGCGATTTTGCGCATAGACCGGCATGGTGGATTGGAACTCGCCGCTGATCATGATGCCGGAGCGCTCGTCGCTCTTGCCGATCGCGAAGTCGTACTCGTTCGTTTTGCCGTCCAGGGGGTGGCCGGGGCTGTCGTACGCGCCCGTATAGGCATTGGCTTCGGCGCCGTTGAAATTGTTCTTCATGATGATGTTCACCACGCCCGCGATGGCATCGGAGCCATAGACCGCGGACGCGCCGTCCTGGAGAACATCGATGTGCTCGATCATGGAGGCCGGTATCGCATTCAGATTGACGGTACCGTCCAATTGCGGGGTCCATCGCTGACCGTTGACCAGCACCAGGGTGCGGCTGGCGCCCAAATAGCGCAGGTTGATTTCGGTTGCATCACCGTTGCTGCTGTCGGACTGAGCCTCCGAAGTCAGGGACGAGCCCGATTGCGGAATGTTCTGCAGGACCGAGGAGACGGTCGTGTAGCCCGATTGCAGAATCTGGTCGGCCGAAATGCTCGTGATGGGCTGCGAAGCGCCGGCGCTGGACTGCAGAATGTGCGTCCCGGTAATCTCAACCGTCGCCAGCTCTTCGACGATCGGCGTCGGGCTCGAAGCGCTGTTGTTGGCCGGTGCGGGGACCGTCTGAGCCAACCGAATATCGGCGGACGGCCGCTTCGGGGCGCTCTTGGCCGGCGCGGCTCGGGCCAGCCGCGTACGCTCGGACGCCTGCTTCTGCTTCGAGGCGCCCTTGACCCGCGTGGCCTGAGGCGACGGCGTGCCGGCGGTCGTCTGATTGGCGGCGGGGGCGCTATTGGGTCGGGCGCTCTGAGCAAATGCGGCCGGCATCGCCAG
>CAVQJH010000010.1:0-148512 GCA_963712795.1 uncultured Pseudomonadota bacterium | reverse complement strand
AAGGACCACCGAGGCCATGGCGAACACGCCGGGGTCACCGGAGGAGACGACCGCCACCCGGCGGCCGCGCAGCGCCAGGTCAAGCGCCAACGGCGTGGTCTTCGCCGCCGTCGCTGCCGTGCCGTCGCAGTCCGCGGCGACTCTCCGCCGTGATCGGTGCGAAAGGCATGAACTCGGTCCTGTTCAGTCGCGCGTTGAGCCAATCGTTGATCGCGACGTCGTTGGTGCGGTAGAGCACACTTCGATTACCGAGCGCGCGTGGTCCGAATTCCATACGGCCCGCGAAATGTTCCCACGACCTGACCGTCCGCCAAGGCGTCGACGACGGTCTTCACTCGTATTATAATTAATTAAATTAAAAGACTATAGTATTTGCAATCAGCGAATACACTTTATTATACTTTATATAGCTGGAGAGCAATCACGTGACAGGTCACGTAGTTACGCACGTGACACACGTTATAATATAATTAATTATTTTAAAAATAATAATTATTTATAAATATTAAAAATAATAAAGTTATTAATATTAATTTAAAATAAATTTTTATTATTAATATTATATTAAAAATAAAAAATTATAATATAAATTATAATTTAAAGTTTTTTATTTAAATATTTTTATTTATTAATATTTCTTTAAATATTAATTAAAGTATAATAATTATAAATTAAATAATTATAAACTAAATAATTTAATATTTTAATTTTATAAAATTATTTAAAGTTTTTAAATATAAATTATATTTATATATTAATTATATATAATATTATTATATATTAAATAATATAATTAAATAATATTTTATTAATATTTATTTAATTAAATATAAATTATTATTTAAATATTAATATATATTAATTATTAATATAATATTATATTATTTATTTATTATATAAATTATTTTTAAATATTTATATTTTTATTATTTATTTAAATTAATTATATATTAATTATATTATTTTTATTAAAATTTATTATATAAATAATATAAAAAATTATATAATAATTTATTATTATATTTAAATATATTTTTAATTTTTTAAATAAAATTAATAAAATTATTTTATATTAAATTTATTAAATTTAATAATTTATTATTTATTAATTAATTATTTAATAATAAATAATTTATTAATAAATTAATTATATTATATATTAAATAATTTATAATATATTATAATAATAAATAATATTAATAAATTATAAATAATATATATAAATAAATAATAAATAATATAAATATTTATAAATTTTTATTAATAAAATATAATTTATATTATTAATAAATAAATTATATAATTTTTTATAAATATATATTTATATATATATTTAATTATATTAATTATAATATATAAAAATAAAATTAATATTATAATTTATTAAATTAAAAACTATAATATTTATAATAAAATATATTTATTATAATTTATATAGCTGGCTATCAGTAGGTCACGTGACGGCTACGTGGTTCGCATGTAGCACACGTTATATTAATTTTTAATAAAATTATTAAATATAATTTTATAAAATTAATAATTTAAAATTTTAAATTTAAAATTTTAAAAATTATTTAAATAATAATATTAAATTTTATATTTAATTAAAATTTAATAAAAATTAAATTATTAAAATAAAATAATATTAAAAATATTTTTATTTATTTTTTATTAAATTTATATAATAATAATAAATTATTAATTTAAATAATTTAAATATAAAATAATAATAATATTTTTTTGTTCGATGGCCATCCCGAGGATGTTGGCCGCGCCTTGCAGGAACGCGACATCATGCTCGCTGAATTCGCCTTCGGATCGGCTGTCCACTTCCAACACGCCGAAGGGCGAGCCATCGCCTTGCAAGATGACATTCATCGCACGGCGAATGCCGTGCTCGACCAGAAGCTCCGGAGTCCTGAAACGTTCCTCGTTTTCGAGGTGATTGGAAATCACCGGTTTTCCGGTGCGCAAGGCGAAGCCTGCGGGCGAGGCCAGATCGGCGCCCACACTCGCTGAGCCGACGACGCCTTCGTCCCAGCCCACCTCATGGCTGCTGTCGTCCGCGGCGCCCTGCCCTTCATCTCTCCCGTGAGCCGCGACCGGATCGGCGTCAAGAATCCGCCGTATGACGAGACGTACATCCTGCCGGAAAATCTCTTCGCCGCCGCGCGACTGACGGGCGACGCCCATCTGCGGGAGCTCGCCGTCAAATATCTTCTCGATGCGCCCTACTTCGATCCGCTGGCGCGCGGCGAGGACGTTTTGGCCGGACGGCATGCCTACAGCCACGTAATGGCGCTCAGCTCGGCCGCCCGCGCCTATGTCGAGCTGGGCGATCCGCGCTACCGTGCGGCCGCGACGAATGGCTGGAGATTCCTCGAGACGCAGCGCTACGCCTCCGGCGGCTGGGGCCCGAACGAGACACTGGTGCGGCCGGGCACCGCCGACCTGGCCGACAGCCTGACCACGACCAGCAACCATTTCGAGACCCCCTGCGGCTCCTATGCCACGATGAAGCTGGCGCGATATCTCATGCGCTTCACCGCCGACGCGCGCCATGGCGATGGGCTGGAGAGAGTCCTCTACAACGGACTGCTCGCGGTCAGGCAGCCGGACTCGCAAGGCAACTCCCCGTACTACTCCAGCTACGACCCCGGCGCGACGAAAGTTTTCTATCCTGCCAAGTGGCCATGTTGCTCCGGCACTCTGGTGCAGGGCGTGGCCGATTACGTCCGCAATGTCTACTTTCAGGCGCCAGGAGCGATATACGTCAATCTCTACACGCCATCGCGGGTGACGTGGTCCGTTGGCGGACGACGAGTCATCCTGACGCAAGAGACCGACTATCCGGCGGGTGAGCAAGTTACGTTGCGCGTGGAGACCAATGCTCCCACCGAGTTCACGGTCATGCTCCGCGTTCCGGGCTGGCTATCGCAGGAACCTGAAATCCACGTCAACGGACGGCGCACTGCGGTATCGGCAGCGCCGGGGACTTTCGCCGCGCTCGAGCACACCTGGCGGCGCGGGGACCGGGTCGAGCTGCGCTTGCCGCAGGCCTTCCGCATGGAGCCCATCGACCGCTCGCATGCCGATACCGTGGCACTGATGCGCGGCCCGGTGATGTACTGCGCCCTCGACTTTGCCGGCTCGGGCGCGGGCCCATCGCGGCGACCGCTCGCACCGCTCTCCGGGCGCGGCGCTCGCGCCCCTCGCCGATGCCCGTCAGAGCTACGTGCAGGCCGACGGCGCGCGCCAGCTGGTCTTCGTGCCGTTCCACACCGTGGAGAACGAGTCCTACGATGTCTACTTCCAGAGGACCTGACGCTCCCGCCCGCGTCACGGCGCGATACTGGATCGAGACCGCGCGCCCGCTGGAGGCGGCGGCGGCCGTCATGGCAGGCGAGCAGTCCACCGGCACCTTCGTGCGCGTGGCCGGAGAGACCGACGAGCTGCGCGAGCGTTTCGGCGCGCGCGTGGAAGCGCTCGTCGAGCTCGGCGAGACGGCGGCGCCCTCGCTACCCGGCGCCGCGGCGCCGAAGTCGGCAGCGGGCCGCTGGCACCGCGCGGAAGTGACGCTGTCGTGGCCGCTGCACAATTTCGGTCCCTCGCTGCCCAACCTGCTCGCCGCCATCGCCGGCAATCTGTGGGAGCTCGCGCCCTTCTCCGGCATGCGGCTGCTCGATCTGAGGCTGCCGCCGGAATTTATCGAGCGTTATCGCGGCCCGCAGTTCGGCATCGCGGGGACTCGCGCCCTGACCGGCGTCAACGGCAGGCCGCTCATCGGCACGATCATCAAGCCGAGCGTCGGCCTCTCGCCCGCAGCCACCGCGGAGCGGGTCGCGCAGATCGCGGCGGCCGGCATCGACTTCGTCAAGGACGATGAGCTGCAGGCCGACGGGCCACACTGTCCTTTCGAAGACCGGCTGCGCGCAGTCATGCGTGTACTCAACGCCCATGCCGACCGGACCGGCAAACGCGTGATGTATGCCGTCAACATCACCGGCGAGATCGATGAGATGCTGCGCCGGCACGAGCAGGTCGTGGCCGAGCGGAACACCTGCGTCATGGTCAGCCTGAACAGCATCGGGCTGCCGGCGCTCGCGGCGCTGCGGGCGCATTGCCAGGTGGCCATCCACGGCCACCGCAACGGCTGGGGCCTCCTCGGCCGCTCGCCGGCCATCGGCATGAGCTTCATCGCCTGGCAGAAGCTCTGGCGCCTGGCGGGCATCGACCACGTGCACGTCAACGGTCTCGGCAACAAGTTCTGCGAGAGCGACGAGTCGGTGATCGCCTCGGCCCGCGAGTGCCTGACACCGATGTTCGCCGCGCCGCAGCGCGGCTGCGAGATCATGCCGGTCTTCTCCTCCGGGCAATCGGCGCTGCAGGCGCCGGCCACGTATCGCGCCCTCGGCTCCATCGATCTCATTCACGCCTGCGGCGGCGGCATCATGGGCCATCCCGGCGGCATCGCCGCGGGTGTCAGGAGTCTGCATCAGGGCTGGGAGGCCGCGGTCGGCGGCATCCCGCTCGCCGCATACGCGCACAGCCATCGCGAGCTCGGCGAAGCGCTCGCGGCGTTCGGCCGCTGAAGACCTGAGCATGGTCGGGCCGCTTTACGCCTACTACGGTGATGACTTTACGGGCTCCACCGACGTGCTCGAGGCACTGTCGCTGGCCGGGATGCGCACCGTGCTCTTCACCGGCATGCCTGCGGAAGAGCATCGGCGAGAGTTCGCCGACTGTCAGGCGCTCGGAATCGCCGGCGAGAGCCGCAGCCGGCCGCCGCAGTGGATGAGCAAGCGGCTGCCCGCCGTTTATCGCTGGCTCGGCGCCCTCGGCGCGCCCGTCGTGCACTACAAGACCTGCTCGACCTTCGACAGCTCGCCGCGGATCGGCTCGATCGGGCGCGCGCTCGAGATCGGCCGCGAGACTCTGTCGCCGGCTTTCGTTCCCATCGTGGTCGCGGCCCCGCATCTGCGGCGTTACGTCGCCTTCGGCAACCTCTTTGCGGCGGCCGGCGAGGAAATCCACCGCATCGACCGGCACCCGACCATGCGGTCGCATCCGGTGACGCCGATGCGGGAGGCGGATCTGCGACGGCATCTGGGGGCGCAGACGCCGCTGAGCATCGGGCTCGTGGATCTGACCGCGTTCGCACAGGGCCGCGCGCCTGCGGCTTTGGCCGAGTGCCTGTCGACAGGCGATGCGGCGGTGCTGTTCGACGGCGTCCGCCAGGCGGAGCTCGAGGTGACCGGACGATTGCTGTGGCAGTGTGCAACCGACAGTCCGCTCTTCTGCGTTGGCAGCTCCGGTCTCACGTATGCGCTTCTATCGGCATGGCGCCAGACAAGTGTGATTGCCGGTGAGCCTGCGCATACCCATGCCGCACCAACCGATGCGCTCCTCGTGATGAGCGGCAGTTGCTCCCCTGTGACGGAACGTCAGATCCGTACTGCGCTGGCCGACGGTTACCGTGGCATCCCGCTCGACGTGACTCGACTGCTCGATGAGAGTTGCGGCACCGCGGTGGCCGAGATGGCCATCGAAGAGGCGGTCACTCACCTGCGTGCGGGGCGAAGCACCATCGTCTATAGCGCGCTCGGGCCTCTCGCTCCTGCGACGCAACCCTCCGGGGAGGCGCTGGGTTGCCGCGTGGGCGCACTGCTTCGGCGCATCCTGACACAGACGCGCGTATCGCGTGTCGTGCTGGCAGGAGGCGACACGTCGACTCATGCGGTCGCCCAGCTAGGTATTCACGCGCTCACCTGGGCGGCGAGCCTCGAGCCCGGCGCCCCGCTCTGCCGCGCACACGCACAGACCCCGGAGCTCGACGGGCTACAGCTTGTCCTCAAAGGGGGCCAGGTGGGCGGTGACGACTTCTTCGAGCGCATGCGGCTCTGGCGCTAGGCCCGCCGTACAGTCCACGCGGGAGAACACCGCGGCTGCGACCAGCACCATCAGTGCGACGATCTGCAGCGGCAGCTCGTAGTTGCCGGTCGCGCCCACGACGTAGCCGAAGACGAGAGTGCAGAGTACGCCGCCCACCTGCCCCGCGGTGTTCATCACTCCCGTCGCCAGCCCGCCGTGCGGGCCGCCGATGCTCATGCACATCGCCCATGCCGCCGGCAGCATGAGGTCCATGACGGCAAAGCCGGTACTGGAGAGCGCGATCACCGCCGTGTGACCCCTGGCGAGGCTCATGCATAAAAGGAGCACCGCGCCGACGGCGAGACAGCCGCAAGTCATCGCGCGCGAGGCGGCGCGCAGGCCGAAGCGCACGCCCAGCCGATCGCAGAGCACTCCGCCCAGGAGATTGCTGCCGATGCCGAGGAGGAAGGGGAAGGAGGCGTAGAGCCCCATCTCACGCAGCGTGAAATGGCCGGCGTGCAGCAGCCAGCTCGGGTACCAGTTGAAATAGAACCAGCTGCCGCAGCCGTAGCAGCCGTACGCCAGCACGATGAGCCAGAGCTGCCGCAGCCCGAGCAGCCTCCTCCACGGTACGCCGCGGTGCAGGCCGCGAGCGCCCGCGGCGCCGATCTCCACGAGCTCCGCGGCGGCGATGCCGGGCTGCTCGGCGGGATTGTCGTGGTACCAGAGCCACCAGAGGACCGCCCAGACGGCACCCACCGCCGCGAGGATCCAGAACGCCGCGCGCCAGCCGAGACTCACCGCCAGCGGCACCAGGAGCAGCGGCGCCAGCGCGCCTCCCAGGCGGCTCGCGGCCCACACCACGCCCTGGCCACGCGCTCGCTCGCGCGCCGGCAGCCAGCGCCAGAGAACCCCCGAGGCGTTGGGATAGGCGCCCGCCGACCCGAGGCCGAAACAGAAGCGCACGACGATGAGCTCGAGAAAACGCGAGCTCACGCCAGTGAGCGCGGTGAACGCCGACCACCAGGCCGCGATGCGCGCGAGCTCGCGCCTCTGGCCGTTGCGATCCCCGAGCGCGCCCGAGGGTATCTCGAAGATGCCGTAGGCGATGACGTAGGCGCTCAGTACCCAACCCCACTCGGCCGCGCCCATGCCGAGGTCGTGGCGGATCCACGGCGCCAGCACCGCGATCGCCGTCCGGTCAATGAAGGTGATGACGGAGACGACGCCGAGCAGCGCGACGACGCCGTAGCGCTTGCGCATCGCTCAGTTGGGACGCAGGCGCGCCAGTCGCTCGCGGATGTACTCCATCGCGAGCCCGGGGCTCGACAGCACGGGCGCGGTCAGCGCCTCCGGCGGCAGGCCGTCGACGACACGCGCCATGGAAGCCTGCGCCAACACGATGACGTCGACGTCGCCCAGCTCGTTGATCATGGCTTTGGACACCAGCGCGTCGTGCAGGTCCGCATCGCCCGCCATCACCGCTTCGAATGCGCCTTCGCAGAGGCATTCGACGAGCTCCACCTGCTTGCCGGCCTCCTGCGCCTTGCGGCGCAGGAGTTCCGACGTTGGCTCTAGCGTCGTGCGCAGCGTCGCCGCGACCCCGATCCGCCGGCCCTTCGCCACGGCCGCTTCGGCCATCGGCTCATCCACCCGCAGCACCGGTTTCTGGAAGCGGCTCTGGATGAGGTCCACCGCCGGCCCGATGGAGGAGCAGGTGACCATCACGAGCTCGGTTCCCATCTTGAAGCACGCTTCCGCGAAAACGACGAGCGCGTCGATGGTCGGCTGGCGGACGTGGCCTGCCTCGATGGTGTCCTTGATCATCGAGTCATTGATGATCTGGGTGACCTTGACGTCGGGCAGCCGGTCGCGGCACAGCGGCGTGAACAGCTGCACCATCAGGGGAGCGGTGTGGATGAGGCAAATCCTGCGGGGAGTCATGCGCGTCGTCTCCTCAAATCGTAGGTTCCGGAGGCGAGCTCGATGGTGAAGTGCGAGTCCTCGCTCCCTATGAGTGTCTGCGCCGCATGGCCCAAGGGTCGGCCGCCCTCGAGCCAGTCGTGCGGCCGTCCCGGCAGGCGCACTGCCGCCACCGAGTTGGCGGGCAGCTCGAGCGTGAGCCGCGACAGGCCGTGCCGATCGCCCTGGATGTCGGTTGCGATCGCGCCGAGGCAGGAGTCGTACCGGGCGCGCACCCGCCCGATGCGCCGGTCGAAGATCGGATCGACCGCGATGCGCCTGAAGCCCGGCGCAGCCTCGGCGATGCCGGCGAGACGGCGGTACATGAAGCCGACCACGGCGCCGAAGGCGTAGTGATTGTAGGAATTCATCGAGACATCACCGACGTCGCCGTTCCAGCGCTCCCACATGGTGGTCGCGCCCTTCGCGATCATGTATCCCCACGAAGGATACTTCGTCTGCAGGAGAAGGGAGACGGCGAGATGCTCGTGCCCGGTGTCTGCGAGCACATCGAGCAGGTACGGCGTACCGAGAAAGCCGGTGGAGAGCCGGGTGCCGCGCCGCTCGATGTCGCCGGCCAGCCTCGCGCCCGCGGGCGCTCGCAGCGGCGCCGGCACGAGGCCGAAGCGCAGCGCCAGCGAGTAGCTGGTCTGGCTGTCGTTGCCGACCTTGCCGTCCGGCTGCACGAACTCGCGCGCAAACGCCCGCTCGATGTTCGAGCGCATGGCGGCATAGCGCGCCGCATCGGCGGCATGCCCTATGGCGGCGGCCATCTCCGCCATGAGGCTCGCGCAGCGGGCCCAGAACGCGGTCGCGACCAGCGCCTTCGGCGTCGTCTCGTCCGCGGGGCTCTTGGCATCGACCGACAGCCAATCCCCGAGGTCGAGCCCGCGGCGGTTGCGCCAGATGAAGTCGGGATTGGCGGCCGTCACGTAATCGAGCCAGCGCTGCATGGGCAGCCAGTTCTCCTCGATCACCGCCGTATCGCCGTAGCGGCGGTAGAGCGTCCACGGGAGGATCACACCGGCATCGCTCCATCCGGCGGTCACCAGCTCCGCGAAGGAGCGCGGCTGCGGGGTTACGATGGGGAACGCGCCGTCGGCCGTCTGGCCGGCGCGCACCTCGGCCATGAAGCGACGGATGAAGGCATCGACATCCATGTTGAAAGCCGCCGCATCCAGGAATACCTGGATGTCGCCCATCCAGCCCATGCGCTCGTCGCGCTGCGGGCAGTCCGTCGGCACGCCAAAGAAGTTGGAGCGCTGGCTCCAGAGCGCGTTGTGCCAGATGCGCTGCGCCAGCGGGTGTTCCAGCGATAGCGTTCCGGTCTGACGCGCGTCGCTGTGCGCGACGATACCCTCGAGCGATCCGACTTCGGGCTTGCCCGGGAAGCCCGAGAGCTCGACGTAGCGGAAGCCGTGGTAGGTGAAATGAGGCTCGTAAGCCTCTCCTGCCGGATCGCCTCGCAGCGTGTAGGTATCCGTGGCACGGGCCCCACGCAGGTTGGCCATGTCGACGTCGCCGTCCGGCCGGATGATCTCCGCGTAGCGCAGGCGCACGACGGTGCCTGCCGGACCCTTGACTCGCAGGCGGCACCAGCCGGCGAAATTCTGGCCGAAATCGAATACGTAGACGCCGGGCCGCGGCCGGGTGATCTTGCGGGCGGCGAGCGACTGCACCGCGCGGATGGGTGGACCGATCTGCGCCACCAGTCGCGTCGCTGGCGCGGTGCCTATGGATGCAGTCTGGGTGGAACCGGAGCCCTCGCGTCGCGCGTCGTAGTCCTCGCCGTTGTAGATCTCGGAGGAGCGCACGGAGGAGGGTCCGAGACGCCAACTTCCGTCCGTTGCGATGACATCTCGGCTGCCGTCCGTGTACTCCAGCACCAGCTGGGCGAGGAACCGGCGCGGGCTGTCGCCCAGTGAGTAACGCTCGTTTTGCCAGCTGAATGCCGACGCGTACCACCCGTCTCCGATCAGTGCAGCCAGGGTATTGGATCCCGGCTTCAGGAGCGGCGTTGCATCATGACACTGATAGAACACGTGATCCGCCGCCACCGTGATCTCGGGTGACAAGCGGGCAGTGCCCAGACGCTCACCGTTTATGTCGATTTCATAAGCTCCGAGCGCGGTGGCATACAGCCTCGCGCGCTGGAGCGGCTTCGCAATGTTGAATTCGCGGCGCGCCCATTGAGCCGCTCGCGGCGGACGCGGATCGCAGGGAGGCGCGCTCGCAGCCGCCTGCACCCGCGGCCACGAGCTGTCGTCGAATCCCACCGCCTGCCAACCCGGCGGCGCCTCACCCGAAGCGCGCCAGTCCCCCCCCGTCAGCCTGCGAATCCCGCCGCCGGACTCGCGCACCTTCAGCAGCGCAGCGAGTGCCCCACCCGAGCCAGGCATGAAGCCGCCGCTCGCCGCTTTCGCCTGCACCGCGATGACGTGGGTACCGGCACCAGACGGAATCGGCAGCCGCAGCATCGTTCCCCAGAAGACTTTGGCCGGCAGCTCGACCTGCTTCCCGTCTATCCAGACACCAAGGAGGTCGTCCTTCGCGGCGAGCAGCAACTCCGCCTCGGACGCCGGCTTCTGCAGCTGCAGACGGTAGCGAAACTGCTGCGGACCCGCTGTGAGCGGCGACACCGCGCTCCAGATCCAACGCACATCCGCCGCGCGGTCCGCGCGCTCCTCCGGGTCTTCGATGTCGAGCCACTGCGCCTGCCAGTCGGAGGGGTCGAGCAAGCCCATTTCAAACCATGCAGCCGCACTTGGGGCAGAAGCGACGCCGGCAGCATTCCACGCCTGCACCCGCCACCAGACTCGCTCCCGCGAATGCAACACCTTGCCGTCGTAAGCGATCTCGAAGCAGCGGTCGGAGTGCACCCGGCCGCTGTCCCATAGATCGGCCTCGCCCGCCTCCAGGCGCTCGCGGCTCGAGGCGGCCGTGATCCGATAGGCGCTCTGCCCGGCGCCGCGGCCGCCGCCCGTCAGAGCCCAGGAGAGGTGCGGCCGCGAGACTTCCACGCCCAGCGGACAGTCGATCCGCTCGGTCGCGAGCTGTCCTACGGTGGGCGTGGTCTCACCGGACGGCGTCTCGCCCTGCTCCTGCCCCACTCCCTGCTTCGCCGGGCCAGTCGCGGCGGCGGCATGCGCCGGCCGCAGGACGCTCGACGCCGCTGCGAGGAGGCTCGTACCGAAGAGGAGGCGCCGGCGGTCGAGTTTCGCCATCAGCGGCGCGCTCAGCCAGGCCCATGCGAGCTGACGGTGGAAGCCTGCGCCAGCGGCGCACGCTTCGACCGCGGAGCAAACAGGCGTTGGAATACGGTTTCAGCCATGGCCTGGTAACCGGCGTCATTGGGGTGCAGGTCATCGCCGCACTGGTCCGCGCCCAGGAAGTGCAGCGGGCTCGAGGGATCGCGCAGCGCCTCGTCGAAGTCGACGACACCGTCGAATCCCTGCCCCTTGCGGATCCACGCGTTGACTTCCTCGCGCACCTTCTCTCCCTGGGGGCGCGAGTAGGTCGCCCCTTCAAACGGGGTGAGCGTGCCGAGGAAGATCTTCAGGCCCCTGGCGTGTGCGCGCTGGATGAGGTCCTGATACGCGGCGATGATGTCGTTGGCAGTCAGCGGCCCGCCGTCGCCGCGCGGATCGAAGGCCCAGCCGATGTCGTTGATGCCCTCGAGCAGCAGGATGGCCTTGACGCCCGCCATGTCGAGCGCGTCGCGGTCGAAGCGCGCGAGCGCCTTCTGGCCGGCTCCGTCGTGCAACAGGCGGTTGCCGCTGATCCCGGAGTTGATGATGACCCAGGACTGGTCGGCGCCGCGCTGGGCGGCCACGAGCACCGACAGTTGCTCCGGATAATCCCGGTGCGTGCCCTCGGTGGCGCAGGCACCCTCGGTGATGGAGTCACCGAACGCTACCAGCACGTTCGTAGCCGACGCCGTTTCGACGTCGACACCGCTCGCCAGTCCCGGGGACTGCGCCCGGTCGCCCTGCGGCCATAGCGACTCGGCCGCATGATTGCCCGGGGGTGAGATCTCGAGATCGGCGAGATGGCCGGCCGGGGCCGCGCCGGTCGGATAGTAGACGGTGATCGCGAGCTCCTGGAAGCGGCGGACCCCGAGAGCGACGGGGTCGCTGACGAGCGCCTCGCCCATGGGAATGGTGGCGCCGAGCTTGCCACCGAAGGTGACCGTGCGGTCCGTACCGGGCTCGGTGACGCCGTTGGGCGAGGAAAGCGCCACGTGCACCTCACCGAATTGCAGCGGCTCGAGCCCGAGCTCGTTGGTGAGGCGGATGCGCACATGATCGCCTGCGGCCTCGAGCCGCACGACCTGACGCACCGTCTGATGGCTGAAGGTACGAACCTGATCGCAGCCCCAGACCGCGGTCGTCGGAAACGGCGGCGAGTACCACGCTGCCACCCAGTGGCCGCCAGCCGCATCGGCAGCCATCGCGGACCCGGCCGGTCCCCAGGCCAGAGCCAGGACAACGGATGCCGCGGCGTAGAGTGCGACCCTCATCCGTGCACCACTTTGTAGTTGCCCCAACCGATGATGACGGTGGCGCCAATGAGAATGACCAGACCCAACGTCATGACGCCGAGACTGCGCGTGCTCGCGCCCTTCCACTCCTTCAGCGCAAGACCCCAGAGAGTCGCGAAGATGATGATGCTCGACATGTGCAGGGTCCAGCTCGAAAAGCCATACCGCCCCATCTGACTTTCCCCCATGGTGTAGAAGAAAAACTGCAGGTACCAGGCGGTCCCGCCGACCGCGCAGAGCAGGTAATTACGGCCGAGCGGCACCACCGCGTCCGCGCCCGCCACCTTCACCTCGCCCCTGAGCTCACGGGCACTCGCGTTCCTGACAATCAGGTACGCGCTCCAGATGGCATTCGTCGTGAACCCGCCGAGGAGAACGACCACGAGCACCGGCAGCCCCTGCGCGAGAGGGTCGGTGCCGTGCGCGAGCGTCAGGCGCCGGATCGGATTGCCGGCATCGAGCCCATAGGCGAAGCAGCTGCTCATGATGCCGGAGAACACCGCCACGGCGAGGCCCTTGCGGAAGTCCCGCGCCTGGGGCTGGCCGGTGTCGCCCGCACCCATGTCGAGATGCTGCGCCGCCTGCTCGAGCTCCTTGTCGTGCCCTGCCTTGCCGACCACGGCGATGCCGGCGAGTGCGATCGCGACGCCACCCAACACGACACGGCCGCCTGTCGTATGGACCAGGCTGCCGACGAGCTGTCCGCCGACGAGAGGCGGGATCAGCGTGCCGAATGCCGCCGTGAGCCCGAGCGCGATTGCGGTGCCGAGGGAGATCCCGAGATAGCGCATGCTCAGGCCGAAAGTCAGCCCGCCGAACCCCCACAGGAGGCCGAAGAGATAGCAGAGCTCGAGCGTGCGTGGCGGCGTGGCGGCGAGCACCGCCAAGAGGTCATGACTGCGCAGGCCGGCGAAGAGCCACGGCATGATGATCCAACTGAAGATGCCGCCGATCAGCCAAAAGACTTCCCACGACCAGCCACGCACCGAGCGGTACGGCACGTAGAAGCTGGCCGAGGCGAGGCCGCCGAGCCAGTGAAAGAGGACGCCGAGCAGTGGATTGGGAGTCATTCGATTCGGTAGATGCGCTCGGCGTTGCGCGCGAAGAGCTGCGCGCGCTCCGCCTCGCTGCTGCCGGCAAGGATGGATCGGTAGGCTGCGTAGAAGCCCGCGAAGGTGCCGAACAGCCGGTCCACGGGGAAGTTGCTCGCGAGCATCACGCGGTCGGCGCCGAAGATCGCGAGCGTCTCGAGCACGAAAGGCCGCAGGCTGTCGCAGCTCCAGTGCCAGTCGAGCATGGCGAGCCCGGAAACCTTGACTGCTACGTTGGGTTGCGCAGCCAACGAGCGCATGCCGCTGCGCCAGGCCTCGATGCCAGCCGCGTCCCTGTCCACGGGCATGCCAGTGTGATTGAGAATGAGCTGCGTGTGCGGATGCCGGGCTGCGAGTCGCGCGGCGGCGGGCATCTGCGCCGGATAGATCTGCAGGTCGAAAGAGAAGCCGTGGCGGGCGAGAAGCGCGAAGCCGCGGTGCCAGGACTCGTCGGCCAGCAGCTCGCGCGGGGTGTAGGTTTTCGCGGGGTCGGGGTGCCAGTTGATGATCTGGCGGATGCCGCGCACGTTGCGGTGCGCGGCGTGCTCTGCCAGCAGAGCGGCGGCGGTGGGCTTCTCGAGCTCGGCGTGGGCGACGATGGCGTGGGGGAACCCGCGGCTGTCGGCAATGCTTTGCAGCCAGCGGGTCTCGGCCAGTGAGTCGGCGGGGTTGGCGCCCGCCTCCACGTGGACGGTCTTGGTCACTCGCACGCGGCTGTCATGGGCGGCCGCATCGCGCAGGTAATCATCCAGAAGGTAGTTGCGCGCGATCGGGGAAACGTCGCCCGTAATGCCTGCCGGAAGGGGTGGAGTGAGCCAGGGATAAGAGATGCGCGCCAGGTCCCACAGGTGCATGTGGGCATCGACCATTGCGAGCTCGGCGGTCACCGGATTGCGCTCGGCGTCAGTAGGTGGTGCGGCCGCCGGAGATGTCGAAAGTCGCGGCGGTGGAGAAGGAGCACTCCTCGCTGGCCAGCCAGCAGACCAGCGCGGCCACCTCGTCGACCTCGCCCAGGCGGCCCATGGGGATCTTCGACTTCATGTAATCGATCTGCGACTGGGGAAGCTGGGCGAGGATGGGGCTCTTGAAAGTCGCGGGGGTGACGCAGTTGACGCGCACGCCGGTTGGGGCCAGCTCCTTGCCGAGGGACTTGGTGAGGCCGATGACGCCCGCCTTGGCGGTGGAGTAGGCGGAGGCGTTGGGGTTGCCTTCCTTGCCGGCGACGGAGCTGATGTTGACTATGCGGCCGTAATTGCTCTTGAGCATCAGGGGTACGACGGCACGGCAGCTGTTGAAGATGCCGTGGAGGTCTACGTCGATTACGCGGCGCCACTCGTCCACAGGGTACTCCCACAGAGTGGCGGTCGGGCCGGTGATGCCGGCGCTGGCGATGAGCACGTCGAGACGGCCGTGGGCGCGGAACGCGGCATCCGCCGCGCGGGTCACTTCCTCCGCATCCGCTACATCAACGCGTGCGGTCTTGGCTCCGGGGATCCCAGCGGCTGCGGCGGCGAGCGCGCCCTCGTCCCGGTCCCACAGGAAGACATGGCCGCCTTCGGCGGCTATGCGCGCGGCGGTTTCGCGCCCGACGCCGGACGCGCCGCCGGTGATGGCGGCGACGCGGTGTTGGAAGCGTCCGGAATAGACCGTCATGCCGTCTCCTCCCTTCAGAAGCGGCGCCAGGGGATGACGGACTGGCGCTGCTCGCCGAGCTTCGCTATTCCGAGGCGCACCGTGTCGCCCGCTGCGAGAAAGATCGGCTCGGGCTTGCGGCCCAACCCGACGCCGGGCGGGGTACCGGTGGTGATGATGTCGCCGGGCTCGAGGGTCATGAACTGACTGAGGTAGCTGACGATCCTGGCAACGGAGAAGATCATGGTGCGGGTGTTGCCCGTCTGCATGCGCTCACCGTTGACGTCGAGCCACATGTCCAGGCTCTGCACGTCGCCCACCTCGTCGCGGGTCACGAGCCAGGGACCCACCGGTCCGAAGGTATCGCAACCCTTGCCCTTGTCCCAGGTGCCGCCGCGCTCCAACTGGTATTCCCGCTCGGAGAGGTCGTTGATGACGCAATAGCCGGCGACGTGCTCCAGCGCGTCGCGCTCTTCCACGTAGCGGGCCGTCGTGCCGATCACTACGCCGAGCTCGACCTCCCAATCGGTCTTCCGCGATCCTTTCGGCAGCATGACCTCGTCGTTCGGTCCCTGCAGGCAGCTCAACGCCTTGGTGAAGACGACAGGCTCGCTGGGGATGGGCAGATTCGATTCCGCGGCGTGGTCGGCGTAATTCAAGCCGATGGCGATGAATTTGCGGGTACCGGCGAAGGGCACGCCGAGCCGCGGGTTGCCGGTGGCGACGGGGAGCGAGGCCGGATCGATGGCGGCGAGCCGCTTGAGGCTGGCGGGCGAAAGATGCTGGGCAGTCAGGTCGGGGACGCTGCCCACGAGGGAGCGGATCCGGCCGTGGGAGTCGAGGAGCCCGGGCTGTTCGTGGCCAACGGTACCGTAACGCAGTAATTTCATGTTTGGTCTTTCAGGGTCGTGAGGGACGGTGTTTCAGCCGTGCGGATAAGGCCGGTGCAGGGGCAGCGAGCGGTTGAGCTCCACCCCGAACCCCGGCGCATCGGTGAGCTTCAGGCGTCCGTTGACCGGCACCGGCTCGCCGAGCAGCTGCGGATGGAACATGGGCACCACCCGGTCGGCCTGCGGCGCCATCATGAGGAACTCGGCGAACGGGCTGTTGTGGCGGGTGATCACGAAGTGATAGCTGTAGACGCTCGAGCCGTGAGGCACGACCGCGATGCCGCGGCTGTCCGCGAGGGCGGCGATCCTGAGGAGCTCGGTGATGCCGCCGCACCAGCCGACATCGGGCTGGATGATGTCGCAGCATTCCATCTCGAGCAGCAGGCGAAAGCCCCAGCGGGTGGCCTCGTGCTCGCCGGTGGTCACCAACATGCCGGGGGGCATGCTACGCTTGAGCTGCGCATATCCCCAGTAATCGTCCGGCGACAATGCTTCCTCGATCCACTTGAGCCCGTGAGCGCGCGCGCCATGCGAGAGCCGCACCGCATACGGCAGATCGAGGCTCATCCAGCAGTCGAGCATCAGCCAGAAATCCGGCCCGACGCGGCTGCGCATCTCGCCGAGCGCCGCGAGATTGCGCTTCAGGCCCTCCTCCCCTTCCGCCGGCCCGTGGTGCAGCGGCAGCTTGCCGCCGATGAAGCCGAGCTGCTTGGCGAGATCCGGGCGGGAGCCCGTGGCGTAGAAGACGAGCTCATCGCGTACCGCCCCGCCGAGGAGCTGGTACACCGGCTCGCGCCGCAACCTGCCGAGCAGGTCCCACAGCGCGAGGTCCACACCGGAGATGGCATTGACCACCAGCCCCTTGCGCCCGTAGAACTGGCTGGCGAAATACATCTGGTCCCAGATCTTCTCGATGGCGGTCGGGTCGCGCCCTTCGAGGAAGCGGGCGAGATGCCGCTCCACGATGAAGGCGGCCGGCTCGCCGCCTGTCGTGACCGCGAACCCGATCGTGCCGTCCGCCGCCTCGATCTCCACGACGAGCGTGCCGAGCACGTTGATGCCGAAGCTGCGGCGGCTCTGCCGGTACTCCGGATAGCGGCTCATGGGAGTGGCGATGTGATCGTCTATCCAGTGGCCGCCCTGCTGGTCGTGGTAGTCGGCGCCACCACCCCGGAGCACGTACGCGCGGACCTGTCTGATTGCGGGGAAGCTCATTGTCCCACATACTAATATGGGTACCATATAATGAGAAGCACGCGAACCACCGCGACTACCGCGCTCTACGGCGCCGCCGCCGAGCGGCGCGCAGGCGAGGCGCAGCCGGCCGGCGAGGCGCCGCCGTCGCGCGCTCCCGCGCGTCTCGGCAGCCAGACCCTGCTGCGCGGCCTGGACGTGATCGATGTGGTCGCCGAAGGTCCCATCAAGCTCGGTGACCTGGCGGCGCGCCTCGGCCTCACGCGCAGCACCACACACCGCCTCGCCTCCGCCCTCACCGACCGGCGCTATCTCAGCTTCGTGCCGCACAGCGGCTACAGCCTGGGACCGAAGCTGCTCGAGCTCGGCTTTCGCGTCCGCGACGAGCTCGACCTGCCGCGCGTCGCGGCGCCGCAGCTGGAGCGCCTCGCCCTGCTGACCGAGGACACCGTGCACCTCGGCGTCCTCGACCGCGGCCGGGTGCTCTATCTCGACAAGGTCCCGGGCAAGCGCCGCATCAACATCAGCTCGCGGATCGGCGAGCTGCAGCCGGTCACCTCCACCGGTCTCGGCAAGGCGCTGATCCTCGACCTCGACGAGGACGCATGGCTGGAGCTCTTCCGCGCGGAGCGCAGCGAGGCGAGCCGACAGGGCGCGCGGCGGCGGGGCGAGATCTCCCAACAGGAATGGCTGGCGCGGATGCGCGGCTACGTCCAGGCCGGCTATGCCTTCGACCTGGAGGAGAACGAGGACCAGATCCGCTGCATCGCGGCCCCCATTCGCGACGTCGCCGGGCGCACCATCGCCGCCCTCAGCGTCTCGAGCGCCGCCCAGTACATGAGCGATCATCGCATGCAGGCGCTGAGCAAGGACGTCATGGCCGCCGCGCACCGCATCAGTGAGGGCCTGGGTTGGACCGGCCGTCACCCCGCCCAGCCCGTGAGCTCCAACTCCCCGACAACACCGCCGAAGCCTCGGGGCGGCCGCCGCCGCGGTGGCGGCCGCGGCAAGTAGCGGACCGACGCTTTACAGCTCCACAGTCGCGACACTGCGCACCGTCACCGGGCCCAGCACGCCGGCGGGTGAGAGCGCGACTCCCGGCCCTCCAGGCAGCCAGGGCTGCCCTTTGCGCAGCATGGGCACCACGAAGGTCGCCCGCCTCGCGGCGGGCTTGCCGTAATCCCCGATCAGGCGATTGCGCCACGTGTTGGTGACGCGCAGGGTGAGAGAGTTGCGACCTGCCCGCGCCGCCTCGGTGATCTCGACGGTGAAGGGCGGCTTCCACAGCGCGCCGAGCTCCGTGCCATTCACGCGGACGGCGGCAATCTCGTGCACCTCGCCGAGATCCAGCCACAGCGCCCGCTCCGGGGCGAGAAGCGCCTCGGGCAGCTCGAAGTGCGTCCGATAGAGGACCGTACCGGAGAAGTAGCGCGCATCCGGGTCGGACAGCTCGCTCCAGGACACGAGTTCCGGCAGGCGCACGCGCACGGAGCGAGGCGACGGGCCGCCCTCTGCCGTTGCGGACCGGCGCGGAAATGCCAGCATCCACGGGCCGCGCAACGTCAGCTGCGGCGGGAACTGCGCCACCTCGAGCGGCTTGCGGTCACCGGAAGCACTCTGCAACATCCACTTGCCGGGAGCGGACACCAGTGCGCGCACGCGACCGTCCGCCTCCAACAGGCGTACGGCATCACTCCGGCCCGCGCCATTCGGGCTCGGATCGATCGCGACGAAGTGCGGGACTCCCAGCGACGCGCGCGCAAAGAGCACGAATGCGGAGCCGCACGGATCGAGTTGCAGCGGCACCGTGGTGCGCCCTTCCTGCTCGCGCCACAGCGCCAGCGTTTCGGTCCTGCCGGTGTCGGGATGCCAGACTTCCGGCAGCCGTCCGCTCACCCTGAATGTCACCTGCAGCTGCCGCGCCGCGGGAGATGGATTGCTGAGGAAGTAAAGATCCCAGTCCGCCGTCCTGCGATGCGTCCATTCGATTGCGGGCAGCGCGTCCCCCGCCGTGACCAAGTCGGCAGGCCTGCCCGCCTCGAGCAGAACCGCTTTCAGCGGCCGCCCCCAGATCACTCGTCCGGCGCCCACGCTGCGCTCCGTTCGTGCCTTCCCGTCGAGATCACCCCAAACCTCCTGCGCAATGCTCTCAACCGTGCGATCTGCCGTCGGGAAGTCAACGAGACTTGGCGATCGCAGTGGACGAGGACCCACGATGGTTGCTCCCGCGTGCACCAAGTCGCGTACGCGCAGCGCGATCTCCGGCGTCAAGAGCTCGCTGTCCGGCAGCACCAGCACACGATACCGCGGCCCGCTCGAGAGGACGATCTCGCCGTCCCTGACATCGGCAAGCCGCAGCAGCGCATCGCGATTGATGGTATCGAAGGTATGTCCTTCGGGCAGAGGCACGCTGAGCTGCCGGCGCAGGAGTGCGCGGGCGGGGACGTTCTCGCCGTTGAAGTAACAGACGTCGACCACGGCGTAGCCCTGCTGCAGCAGCGCCTGACAGCGGCTCATGTAATCGAACCAGGCCTTGCCGGGCCGCCACCAGGTCTGCGTGCGGCTGAAGAAGGTGCCGATGCCGTTCAGCGTGATCCCCGGCTCGCGGTGCAGCCACGGCTGTTGCGCATAGACGTGCAGGAAGAGGCGCCCGATCCCCTGGCAGTAGTTGTGATCGCCCACGGGCTTCAGCATGTAGGGATGCTCGTCCCAGGTGATGAGCCCCTCGGTAAACGACTCGGCCTGCGCATAAGGTTTGCCGTAGAGACGCGCGGCGCAGACGGCGTCCTTGATGTCCGTGGGTTTGTCGTTACGCGGCGTATGCAGCCAGAACTCGCCCATGGGCCGCTCGACGTACTGGAAATGCTGCATGCCGTCGGCGGGGAAAGTCGGGTTCGGCGGCTCCGCGCTGACGACACAGCCGTGCCGGTGCGCGAGCTCACCCATGGTGCGGAAGAATCCGGTATCCATGAGGTCGTTGACAGTGCGGCGGATGTCGTGCAGCACTCGCTCCGAGACATCCGCGCTGACCAGCGGTACGCCAGTCATGACGGCGATGTAGGGCAGGAGGTCGTAGCCGCGAAGACGCCGAAAGCCGTCGGCAAACACAGGCGACCAGTTCTGCGCGCCGGCCTCCCAGCTGTCGACGTGCATGACGTGCAGCACCTTGCCCGCGAGCCGCGGCCCGACCCGCGCGAGCGCCTGCCCGAACCAGCTCTGAAACTGCAGCGTCGCGGCAACGGGCGAGAATTTGTCGCACTCGAGTCCCTGCGCGCCGCCGGCCGCCGAGTTCTGCGAGCCCGTCGTCGTATACCCGATACGCAGCAGCCGCCACCGGCCCGGCGGCGGTGTCCAATCCAGGGTGCCGTCCGGGCGCAGCCGGCCGCTCAGGTCGATGATGGCGGCAAGCGGAATACAGACATCGTCCGCAACATCCGCGGCAGTGGTGCGGCGGCTGATCGCCCACTGCGCCGCGGATTTTCCCGGGAGCTGATGAATGCGCGGCTCGCTTGCGAGCACGACGCTGAAGAGCCTGAGGCGCGTGTCCTCACCGAAGTCGTACTCTTCTTCATACGGCTGCGGCGGAATCGGCCGATGCACCAGCCGAAAGTAGCGCGCGATCGTCTGCGGCACGGCGTGAGTCAGTGTCGTGAGGTCCGTCTGCCAGCCGTGCCTGGGATATTCCAACGCACCGATGCGGCGGAAGGTCTTGCCGTCATCGCTGGCCTCGACCACGAGGCTGTTGGCCGCCCGGTAGACACCTGGAGAGAATCCTGGGGGCGAAGGCGTGCGCACTGTGATCGAGCGGAGCGTGAAAGGACGCTCGAAGGCGTATTCGATCCACGATGCCCGGTCGTCCGGGACCTTTTGCCAGTCGATCGCCTGCTGCCCGTTGTCGGGATCGGTGATCCGCGCCGCCGCCGTGACTTTGAGCGGCAGGTCCGTGGTGATGCGCGCGTGCCGGTTGAAGCTGGTCTCATCCCACTCCGCGCGCCACGGCAGCGCGAGCGTGGCGATGTCGCGGTAATAATCATGCTTGGCGTGCGGCCGGGGCAGAGGACTCGCGACAGGCTGTGCGCCCGAGACCGTCCGCTGACTCCACACGACGCACTGCATGGAGAGCTCGGGCGTGATCCACGGACCGCTCGCCGTCGCCCAGCCATCGCAGTCGTTGAGCGACAGAGTCATGCCGAGCCGCTCGCACTCGGCGGCCGCATGCTCGACCAACTCCCACCAATGCGGCGTCAGCGCATCGGCGGGTGGACGGATGAGCGCATCCGGGCCACTCTTACCGATGCTGTAGAGGATCGGCGTGGAGATGCCGGCGGCGCGCATGGCGGTGAGATCGGCGGTGATGCCCGCGCGCGTGACCTGCCCGCCGAGCCAGTACCAATAGGCGCCGGGGCACGCGCTCCGCGGAGGAGCCGCGAAGAGCGCGGCGAGCTCGGCCCGCGATTGCGCGCCTACGCTGTCCGCCGCCCGCGCTGCCGCGGAAGCGTCCGTGACGCGCAGGCTCGCGGCGGCAAGCGGCAAACCGGCGGCGGCGAGTCCTCCCGCGGCCAGGCGCAGGAAGTCGCGCCGATCGGTGCTCATTCCATATTGTGGTCTTTTGTACCATGAATTGGAATCACCTCTTGCCAGCGCCGGCCGCCCCTGGTATCGGTGCGCAACTCGACTCGGCCGCCGACGGAGGAGCTCATGCCTATCGAACGTCTGGGATCCCGGTCTCTGCGCCGCGTGCTGCTCGCTCTCGGCCTGCTGCTCGCGGGCGCGGCCTGCGCGGCACAGCCCGCTCTCCTGGTCGGCACGGCCTGGTACCCGGAGCAGTGGCCGCAGTCGCGTTGGCCCCAGGATCTCGAGTTGATGCAGGCGGCGCACCTCGATGTCGTGCGGGTCGGGGAGTTCGCCTGGAGCACCATGGAGCCGCGCGAGGGCGTATACGATTTCTCCTGGCTGGACCGCGCGATCGCGGCGGCCGCGCGCCACCACATCTACGTGGTGATAGGCACGCCGACCGCGGCGCCGCCCGCATGGCTCACGAGCAAGTACCCGGACACGCTGCGCGTCGATGAGGACGGCCAGCGCGACGAGCACGGCAACCGCCAGCAGTTCTCCTTCTCCAGCCCGCGCTACCGCGAGCTCGCGCGGCAGATCGCCGCCCGGCTCGCCGAGCGCTACGGCCACAATCCCGATGTGATCGGCTGGCAGATCGACAACGAGATCGGGCAACCGTCCTACGACGCTGAGACCCGCCGCCAGTTCCACGACTGGCTGCGGCGCAGGTACGGCAACATCGCCAGCCTCAACCGCCACTGGACGACCGCCTACTGGAGCGAGACCTACGACAGCTTCGATCAGGTCCCGATGCACTCGAAGGACGAGAATCCGGGACTGCTGCTCGACTTCAGGCGCTTCGTGAGCGACACCTGGACGAGCTACGTCGCGAGCCAGGTGACCGCCATCCGCGCGCACGCCGACCCGCGCCAGTTCATCACCACCAACACCACGCACTGGGGCGATCAATACGATCAGTACGTCCTCAGCCGCGACCTCGACCTGGCCGCCTGGGACGAGTACGTGCCCGACGGCCATTTCCAATGGCGGCAGGAGGCGGTGCAGCACGACCTGGTGCGCGGCTACAAGAACCGGGGCTTCTGGCTGATGGAGACCCAGCCGGCGTTCGTGAACTGGTGGCCGGTCAACAGCGCCCTGCCGCCCTATGCCATGCGCGAGCTCGCCTGGCAGGCCGTGGGCCACGGCGCCAACGCCGTGCTCTACTGGCAATGGCGCAGCGCCCTCAACGGCCAGGAGCAGTATCACGGCACGCTGCTCGGAGCGGACGGGACGCCCGTGCCGGCCTACGCCGTCGTCAGCAGGATCGCCGCGGAAATGGCCCGCGCCGCGCCGGCAATCGCCGGCACCTCGGCGCGCAGCGAGGTGGCCATGCTCCAGTCCTACGACAGCCGCTGGGCGATCGACGCCCAGCGCCAGCAGGCCGACTTCGGCGTGGTGAAGGAGTTCGACGCCTTCTACGCGCCTCTCGAGCGCTATGCGCAAGCGGTGGACGTGGTCTCGCCCGATGCGCCGCTCACGCGCTATCGATTCGTGATCGCCCCGGCGCTCAACGTGCTTTCGGCTGCCCAGGCGCGGCATCTCGCCGAGTATGTGCGCGCGGGCGGTCATCTCGTGTTGGGTCCGCGCAGCGGCATGAAGGACGCCTACGACGCTCTCTGGCCGCAGCGCCAGCCGGGGCCCCTCACGAGCCTGCTCGGCGGCCGCGTGGAGCAGTATTACGCCCTCGATGCCGCCGTGCCGCTCGCCGGCATCCTCGGCTCCGGGCAGGGTTCCATCTGGGCTGAAGCGCTCTCCGTCCACGACCCGCAGACACAAGTGCTGCTGCGCTACGGCAAGAGCAACGGCTGGCTCGACGGCAAGCCGGCCATCATCAGCCGTGCGGTCGGCAAGGGCAGCATCACCTACATCGGAACATGGCTCGATCCGGCCCTCATGCAGAATGTGCTGGACGACTTCCTGCGCAAAGCCCATGTCGCACCACTCGTGCCGGGAGTGTCGGACGACGTCGAGGTCTGCGAGCGCGTCGGTGCCGGCAAGCGGGTGTGGATCCTGATCAATCACGGCGACGACACCCACACCATCCGCCTGCCCTCCCCCGCTGCGCCTGTGTTGTCGGGCGATCCGTCGTCCACGACGGCGACGGTGGCGCTGGCGCCCCACAGCATCCACGTGCTGGCGGCGCCGGCGCGATGAGGCAGCGCGGCTTGGCGCGCGCTCTCGCGCCGCTCATCGCCGGTGGGATTCTCCTCGCCGGGTGTGCAACCCAGGCACACCGGCCGCAGGCGGACGGGGCAGCCTCCGCCTCCCCGGCGGAGCCGCCTGTCTCGATGTCGCTCCTCGAGCAGCTCGGCTCTGCGCAGCCGGCGCAACGCGCGCGCGCATCGCCCGCCGCGGCGGCGGCTCTCGGCCGCCTCTGGCTGGGCGCCGCGTGGTACCCCGAGCAGTGGCCGCAGAGCTCGTGGGAACGCGACCTGTCCCTGATGCAGGCGGCGGGAATCAACGTCGTGCGGGTGGGCGAGTTCGCGTGGAGCCAGCTCGAGCCTGCCGAGGGACAGTACGATCTCGACTGGCTCGCGCGCGCCATTCGCATGGCGCAGCGGCATCACATCGCCGTGGTGATCGGCACGCCGACCGATGCGCCGCCCATCTGGCTGACGAGCCGCTACAGCCAGGTGTTGCGCGTCGGGCCGGATGGCCGGCGCAACGAGCACGGCGGCCGGCGGCAGTTCTCGTACTCGAGCCCGCTCTATCGCCGGTTCTGCCGCGACATCGCCACGCGCCTCGCGCAGCGCTTCGGTCACGATCCCGACGTCATCGGCTGGCAGATCGACAACGAGTACACGGACGAATCCTACGACGCCGCCACGCGCACGCAGTTCCAGCAGTGGCTGCAACAGCGGTTCGGCACCCTCGACGCGTTGAACCGCGCCTGGACCACGGCGTACTGGAGTCAGACCTACACCGCGTGGAGCCAGATCCCGCTCAACGCCCAGCCCGGCAATCCGGGCCTGCTGCTCGCCCACCGCCATTTCGTCACCCACACCTGGCGCACCTATCAGAGAAACCAGATCACGGCGCTGCGCCGTTACATCGCCCCGCGGCAATTCATCACCAGCAACTTCGGCGGCCTCGGCTGGAGCGACAACTGGGACCACTACGCGCTGGCGCGCGACCTCGATGTCGCCTCCTGGGACGACTATGTCGGGCAGGGACATCTCGACGTCTACCGCAACGGCGCCATCAGTGACTTCGTACGCGGCTGGAAGCGGCGCGACTACTGGGTGATGGAGGCGCAGCCGGGCTTCGTCGACTGGGCGCCCATCAGCAACTCGCTCGACCAGGGCGAGGTGCGCGCCATGACGTGGCAGTCGATCGGCCATGGCGCCGATGCCGTGCTCTTCTGGCAGTGGCGCAGCGCGCTCAACGGCCAGGAGCAGTATCACGGCACGCTCGTCGGCCCCGACGGCAATCCCGTGCCGCTCTACAGCGAGGTGGCGGGGATCGGCCGCGAGTTCCGTCAGGCGTCGGGCGCGCTCGCCGGTACGGCTCCGCGGTCCGAGGTTGCCATCCTGACGAGCTACGACAGCCGCTGGGCCATCGAATTGCAGCGGCACTCCGCGGACTACGAGCAGCTGCAGGTGCTGCTCGACTATTACCGCCCCCTGGAGGATCTGACGCATTCCGTGGACGTCGTGAACGCGTATGCGCCGCTCGCCCGATATAAGGTCGTGGTCGCTCCCGGACTCAACGTCATTCCGCAAGACCTCGGCCGGCATCTTGCGGCATACGTCCGCGGCGGCGGGCATCTGATACTCGGGCCGCGCAGCGGCATGAAGGACCGCGATGACCGCCTGGACATCCATCGGCAGCCGGGGCCGCTGGTCCCGGTGCTGGGCGGCCGCGTGCAGCAGTACTACGCGCTCGACAGCCAGGTGGCGGTGGCGGGTCCCGCCGGCAGCGGAACGGCCTCGATCTGGGCCGAGGCGCTCCAGCCGCTCACGCGCCAGACCCGCGTCATCCTGAGATATGCTGCCAACACTCCGTGGTTGAGCGGTCAACCGGCGGCGCTGCGCCGGGTGTATGGCCGCGGCGAGATCACGTACCTCGGCGCTCTCTTCGATCCGCAGCTCACGCGCCGCGTGTTGCGCGGGGCGCTCACCGGGGCCGGTGTACGCGCGTCCATGGGCGCGCTTGCTGCGGACGTGGAGCTCATGCGGCGCTACGGCGGCGGCCGCGAGATCACCATCCTGATCAATCACGGAGCGGCGCCCCGGACCGTGGCCCTGCCCGGCCCCGCGGAGGATCTGCTCCATCCGGGCATGAAGGTACGCGAGGTGACCCTCGGCGCGCAGGGCGTAGCGGTGCTCGAGCAACCCGCCACCCCGTGATCAGTTGTCCGAGTTATCATCCGCGGCTTGCGGGCATGCGGAGAGAGGTTCTGATGCGCTCCAGGGTTCCAACATTGGCGGCGGCCGCGGTGGCCGCGGCGGCGGCATTCTCGTGGTCGTTGTCCGCTCCTGTGGCACGGGCGGCGGGAGCGCCGGCCCAGGCTGCGCCGGCGGCCACGCAGACCACGCAGACGTTTCCGCCGCTCTGGGACGAGCCCAAGGATTACGAGCGCACGCTCCATCGGCAGCTCACGCAGGTCGACTCGCGAGTCGCGCACGGGCCGTTCGAGCCGAGCTGGGGATCGCTCGAGGCTTACCAGGTACCAACGTGGTTTCGTGACGCCAAGTTCGGCATCTTCATCCACTGGGGCGTCTTCTCGGTGCCGGCCTTCGACAACGAATGGTATTCGCGCAATATGTACGTCAAGGGCTCCGTGGCCTACGAATACCACCGGGCCGTCTACGGACCGCAGTCGAAGTTCGGCTACAAGGACTTCATCCCGCGCTTCACCATGGCGAAGTTCGACCCCGATGCCTGGGCCGACCTCTTCGTCCGCGCCGGAGCCCGCTATGTCGTGCCGGTCGCGGAGCACTCCGACGGCTTCGCCATGTATGACTCGAAGTTCACGCTCTGGGACGCGGCCCGCATGGGACCGAAGCGCGACCTGGTCGCGGCTCTGCAGAAGGCGGTCCGCGCCCGCGGCCTGCGCTTCGGCGTTTCTTCGCATCGCGCCGAGCACTGGTGGTGGAACCACGAGGGCACGGAGTACGACTCGGACGTCAACGACCCTCGCTATGCGGGTCTCTACGGCCCCGCGGAGCCGATGCATTTGCCAGGTGACCCCGACACCGGGGAGCCCGATCCCAATCACCTCGAGCGGTGGCTGCCTCCGTCCCAGCCTTATGTCGCGGACTGGTTGGCCCGCAGCACTGAGCTGGTCGACGAATATCATCCCGACTTCATCTATTTCGACTGGTGGATCAACCAGCCGGCGTTCGCCCCGGACCTGAAGCGCATGGCAGCGTATTACTACGATGTTGCCGCCGCGCGCCACCAGGGAGTGGTGCTGACCTACAAGCTCGAGGCCTTCCCTCCCGGGGCCGCCGTGCTCGACATCGAGCGCGGCAAGCTCGATACGCTGCTGCTGCGCCCCTGGCAGAGCGACACCTCGGTGAGCATCAACTCCTGGGGCTACGTCAAGGACGATACCTACCGCACCGCGGGGTCGCTCCTCACGGATCTCATCGATATCGTAAGTAAGAACGGCAATCTGCTGCTGAATATCGGACCGCGTGCCGACGGCACCATTCCCACGCAGGTCCGCACGGTGCTGCTGCAGATAGGCGCGTGGCTGCGCGTCAACGGCGAGGCCATCTACGGTACGCGGCCGTGGGTGCTCTACGGCGAAGGCACCACCAATGCGCCGTCGGGGCGCGAGGCCGGACAGGTATACACACCCGCGGACATCCGCTTCACACAGAAGAACGGGGCCGTGTATGCAATGGGCCTGGCATGGCCCGGCGACGGCAAGGTGCTGATCAAGACGCTCTACTCCGGCACGCCGTATCTGAAATCACCCATAACGCAGGTATCCCTGCTGGGCGATGCCGCGCCCATGGCCTGGAAGCAGACTGCGCAGGGGCTTGCCGTGCAGTTGCCGCCGTCGCACGATGGTCTGCCTTACGCCCTGAAGATCCTCGGCGGCAACCAGGCCGCAGCGCTTCCGGAGGCCGCAACATGCTGCTCGCAGGCAAGAAGATACTGATCACCGGCGCATCGCGCGGCATCGGCCGAGGCACGGCCATCGAGTGCGCGCGCCACGGCGCGGACCTGGCGCTCAACTGGTTTCGGGACCGGGAAGGCATCGCGCAGACCCTGGCGGCGGTGCGCTCGCTCGGCCGCACGGCGATCGAGATGGAGGGCGATGTGGCGGAGCGCGGCTCGGCGCAACCATTCGTCGATGCGGCCGCGCAGGCGCTCGGCGGTATCGATGTATTCGTGAGCAACGCGGGCATCTGCCCGTTCCACGCCTTCCTCGACACGCCGCCGGAAGTGTTCGAGCGGACCATGGCCGTGAACCTGCACGGGGCTTACTACATGACTCAGGCTGCCGCGCGGCGGATGAAAGAGCAGGGCCGCGGCGGCTCGCTGATCGCCATCAGCTCGATCAGTGCGTTGGTGGGCGGCGGCACGCAGGCGCACTACACGCCTACCAAGGCCGGGGTGCACTCGCTGATGCAGTCGTGCGCGATCGCGCTGGGACCGTATGGCATCCGCTGCAATTCCGTGATGCCGGGGACGATCGCCACCGACATCAACAAAGAGGATCTCGCCGATCCGGTGAAACGAGCCTACATGGAGAAGCGGATTCCGCTGGGTCGGCTCGGGGAGCCGAAGGACGTCGCGGGGTGCGTGGTGTTCCTGGCGTCCGACCTCGCGAGATACGTGACCGGCGCAGCCGTCCTCGTCGACGGGGGACTCTTCGTCAACTTGCAGTGAGCCTCAGGTCCATGGGGTCGAGCGGGCCACGGAGATGGCGCGGGTATCGTGCGGCCACCTGCCGCTGACGCAGCAGTAGAAGTGGTAAAGCGCGCCGCGGGAGAAGATCAGCGACGGCTTGTGCGCATAGTCCTCGTCGATCGAGCCGGGAGGGCCGACGTTGACCATGACCTGCGGCACTTTCGTGAAGTGGTAGGGATCGCGGCCGAGCGCCAGCAGGTCACGGGCATGGCCGTCGGCCGCGAGGCCGTAGTAGTAGAGCGCCCACCAGGGGCCGTAGCGCAACACACAGGGGTCGCTGGCGAAGCGGGCGTCCAAGGCGTCGGCCGGCCCATTGCGCACGATGGGATTGCCCGGGTAACGCGTCCAGGTCTTCAGATCCTGTGACGTGGCGAGGCCCATCTGCTCGTGCCAGCGCTTCTCGTCGGTTTTCGCGTTGTAGAAGAGATAGTAGGTGGCGCCGCGCTTGACGAGGTAGGGCTTGTAGAGACCGCCCCGCTCCCAGGGCGCGCCCCCCTCGGGAGTCAGGATGGGCCCGGTGCGCTGCCAGTGCTGCAGATCGTCGCTCCAGGCAAGCCCGATGACGGCCGGTCCCTGCTCGTAGCCGGGATTGGGATAGGCGTGCCAGGCGCCGAGGTAGCGGCCGCCGACCCTGATGAGCGGCGCATCGGAGTCGAGCGCATCGTCGCGCAGGATGCACATCATGGCGATGTTGTAGCGGGTGATCGGATCGGCCGGATCGCGGGCCAGGATGAGCCCGGAGCGCCGCCAATGGACGAGGTCGTCCGACTGCGCGAGGCCGGTCTGGTAACCAATCCCGTCGTAGCCGACGTAGGTCATGTAGAACTTCCCATTCGCGGAGAATACGAACGGGCAGTCCACCGACCGCCCATCGAAGCTGCCCGCGATGCCCGACTTCTCGAGCACGCGCTTGCCGTACTTGTAGGGCGTGCGGAACGGCGCGAGGTCCGGCAGAGCCGCCCTCTCCCGCCACCGCCACGCGCCTCCTCGGGCAGGCGCGGCACAGGAAGCGAGTCCCGCGCCGGCCGCCGCCACGAGACCCGACAGCAGCGACCGGCGCCCGGAGTCGAACATCAACTGCCCGAGAATTTGACGCGGAATCCCAGCGTCGCCTGCCGGTCGTCGATCGTCTGCTGCTGCAGAAGGGTCTGCACGCCGTAGAACTCCGTGAGCCGTGACCGCAGCAGGTTGCTGCCCTGGGCGTACAGCGACAGCCAATTGTTGACGTCGTATTCCAGCGAGGCATCCAGCCAGCCGTAGTCCTTGGTGTAGATCGGGTTGGCGGCCAGCTGCGCGTTCGAGCCGTTGTAGATCGTCGTGTAGAACTGGCTGCGCCAGTTGTATGCCAGGCGGAAGGAGACCGGACCCTTCTCGTAGATGCCGATCAGGTTGTAGCTGTTCTTCGAGAGCCCGGGCAGCGTCGTGCTCTGCCCCACCACCGCGGTGGGCGCCGCCGCCTCGATGTAGGTGTAGTTGACCTCGGCACCGAGACCGCCCAGCAGACCGGGCAGGTCGTGGAAGAATTGCTGATAGCCGATCTCGACGCCCTTGATCGTGCCGTCACCGCCGTCGATGGCGCCGGTAAGATTGTAGGTCACACCGCCCACGGTGAACGCGTTCTGCGCAGTCTCCTGCAGAATGAAATCGGTCAGCTTCTTGTAGAAGACGTCGGCCGTCAGGGCCGAGCCCTGCGAGAAGTACCACTCGAGCGACGCGTCGTACTGGGAAGCCTTGGTCGGCTTGAGGTTCGGATTGCCGCCGGTCGCGGTACCCTGGGCCGGCAGCAGACTGATCGACGGACGGATCTGGCTGAAGTCCGGATAGCTGATCGCCTTCGAGGCGCCGAGCCGCAACTGCAGGTCGCTGGTCAGCTTGAAGTTGAGGTTCAGGCTCGGCAGCGGCTCGGTCTCGCCGCTCGAGTAATTGTGCGGCGTCGACACGCCCGAGTTGATCAGCGCGCCGGTCATGAAGTCCTCGTGGCGCACGACCCGCACCCCGATATTGCCCGTCATCGGGATCGACCATTCGGTGCCGAAATTGACACGGAAATAGCCGGCGTAGTCGCGCTCGTCGAAACTGTAGTCCTGAGCGCCGGTGTCGGCCGGCTGCACCACCCCGAACGTCTGATCGACACCATACAGGTTGTAATGCAGCAGATTCGGGTTGAATACGATGTACTGCGGCTGGACCGCGTTCGACTCGGTGGCGGAGAAGAACGGGCTCAGCGGCACTTCGCCGAACCACTGCGGATTCGCCTGGATGGTTGCGGCGCTGATGGCGCCGAAGTTGGACCACTGGTGGAACGAGTCCTTGCGGTCGGCGGCCCGCACGCCCGCCTGCACGGAATTGATGAATCCGCTCGGCAGCGCGTAGGTGGTATCGAGCCGGCCCGCGGTCTCACCGCCCCGGAAGTGTTGCTCGGTGTCGTAGAGGTAGCTGCTGCCGCCGTATTGCGCGAAATCCAGCATGTTGAAGCCGCCCACGATCGACTGCGGCACACCCGCGACCGAGTTGAGCTGCGTCAGGGTGGGGGACACTCCGACGAGACCCACCGCGGGATTGTTGAGCCGCTCGGTCGCTTTCGTGTAGCTCAGATCGCCCTCGAAGATCCAGGGCGTCGGCGTCCACTTCGCGTGCAGGGAGTACTGGCGGTTGACGTCCTCGACGGTGCGCCAGGCACCGACCGTGCTGGTGCTCGCATTCGACCACGTGATCGACTGCGCATCGGTGGTGCCCGGAAACAGGGTCACCGCATCGATCCCCTTGGCGTTGCCGGAAGTGGTGAACGTGTACTGGTTCTGGGCCCAGACGAAATCCTCGCTCGACACTTCGGCGTAAGTCTGGAAATCGTCCGCGGGCTGCCACTGCAGCACAGCGTCCACGCCCGTTCTCTTGCGGGCGCCGGCGAACATCGTGTTGTAGGCGCCGTTTGGAATCGTGATCGTCTCACCCGGCACCGCGGTGGTGCTGGTCGCGACCGCGTTGTTGGTCGCACTGTCCTCGCGGTAGGGGCGGTCCTGATAGGAGAGCGTCAGAAGGCCGCCTATCTTGCCGAATGGGGTATCGAGGGTATCGCTCAGTAGTCCCGTGAATGCGGGCTTCACCTGGCCGATGAGGTCGCCGTACTGCTCCTCAGCGCTGCCCTCGAGCTCGAGGCCGTTGAAGTCGAACGGCTTGTGCGTGCGCAGGTCGACGGTGCCGGCGATGCCGCCTTCGATCTGATCTGCGGTCGGATCCTTGTAGACGTCGATCCCCGCGAGAAGAGCGGACGGGATGTCCGCCAGATCCAGCACACGACTGCCCTGAGCGCTGAATACCTCGCGACCATTCAGGGTGGTCTCCGCCTGCGGCAGGCCGCGGATCTCGTAGCCGCTCATCACCGCGGAGCCGCCGATCGTGACGGTGCCGCCGCCCTCGCCGAGCTGCCGGCTGATCTGGATGCCGGGAATGCGCTGGATGGCCTCGATCGCCGTGACGTCGGGCAGCTTGCCGATGTCGGTGGCGACGATGGAGTCCTCGATGGTGTCGGCAAACTGCTTGATGTGCAGCGCGCTCTCCATGCTCTGGCGGATACCGGTGACGACGACTTCCTGCAGTTGCGCAGACTGCTGGCTGCTGGAGGCTGGCGACGCCGGGGCGGCCTGCGCTGCGGTATCGGCCCAGGCGGGTACCGCGCCGGCCATCGCGAGGGCGACGGCGCCCGATACGAGCCTTGACGTAAGCTTCATGGATCTGTCCCCCTCAGTCGATTGGTGCAAGAAAACCACATCGCCACCCCCGGGGCGGCTTCGCCGCTGTCCGCCCATTCTCGTTTACAGGCGGACGATCCTTTCGTATATAAATATCATTGGGATTGGGTCAAAGCAAGCCTTATCCCATATTGTGAAATTAGCGGCCACATTTTCATGACCTCCAGGCGCTCGCTCCTCAAGCTGCTCGCGGCCGCCGCCGCCGGCCCGGCGCTCGCCCAGTCTGTTGCCGCCGCCGGAAAGCGGTCATCCAGCGCTCCCAGTCGCGACTGCGACATCGGCCCGCAGGATTTGCGCCTCGAATGGCGCGCCAGCCCGATCGGCATCGACACGCGCCGGCCGCGGCTCACCTGGACCCTGGCAGCCGATTTGCACCGGCGCGGAGTGCGGCAGAGTGCCTGCCAGGTCATTTTTGCGTCGTCAGAAAACGCCGCGAAGGCAGGCCGCGGTGACATCTGGGACAGTGGCGTGCTCGAGACAGGCGAGCTCCACGCGGTGCCCGACCGCGACCTCAATCTCGAGCCGCACAGTCCCTACTGGTGCGCAGTGCGCGTGTGGGACGCGCATGCCCGTGCAAGCGGCTTCACGCGCCCTGGCCGCTTCATCACCGGAATGATGACTGCGGACGATTGGCGCGCAGCATGGATCTCCGACGGGCCGGATTGGCCGGTCGCATCCGGACCGCCGCCGGCGATCTATCACGGCGCCGCTGCCGTGCCCAGGCGCATGCCGCTCTTTCGGCGCGAGCTGCGGCTCGACAGGCCACTCGCCAGGGCCATCGTGTCCATCTGCGGGCTCGGTCAGTACGAGCTGCGAGTCAACGGCCGGCGCGCCGGCGCCGGGGTCCTCGACCCGGGATGGAGCAACTATCGCAGGACGATCCTCTACGACACGTTCGACGTGACGCCGTTTCTCGCCGAGGGCGCCAACACCATCGGCGTGATGCTCGGCAACGGCTTCTTCAATGTCGAGAAATATCCGGGCCGCTATACCAAGCTGGTCGGCACCTTCGGCCGTCCGAAGCTCATCCTGCGGCTGAGCCTCTCGTTCGCTGACGGCACCGAGGAGATCGTGGTGAGCGATGGCTCTTGGCACACGCATCCCGGCCCGATCACCCTGTCGTCGGTGTACGGCGGTGAGGATTTCGATGCGCGCCTCGAGCCGCGCGGCTGGGACCGCCCGAGCTTCGCCACGCCCGACGGCGGCTGGATACCTGCAGTCGAAGTAGGAAGTCCCGGCGGTGCCCTGCGTGCGCAAAGCATTCCTCCCGTCGGGGTGGCTCATATATATGTACCGGTCAGGATGACGTTCCCGCGGCCAGGAGTGCGCGTCTATGACCTCGGCGAGAACTTCTCGGGCTGGCCGGTGATCGCTGTGCGCGGCACGGCGGGCCGGCGCGTGCGGCTCCTGCCCGGCGAGCTGCTCGATGCTCAGGGGCTGGTCACGCAGCGCAGCGCCAATGCCCGCGCGGACGATGCGGTCTACTTCGATTACACACTCGCGGGCGATGGCATCGAGCGGTGGCACCCACGCTTCAGCTACTACGGCTTTCGCTACGTCCAGGTGGAGGGAGCGGCGCCACCGGGGCTGGGCGCGCCCGGCGAGCCGGAGCTGCTCGAGCTGCGGGGCGAGTTCCTGCATACGGATCTGGCGCGTGCGGGGTCGCTATCGGCCGGCAATCCGCTCCTCGATCGCATCCACCGGCTCATCCTGCAGGCACTGCTCAGCAACACCTTCAGTGTGCTCACCGACTGCCCGCAGCGCGAGAAGCTCGGCTGGCTCGAGCAGAGCTATCTCAACGCGGACACTGTCTACTACAACGAGAGCGCGGTGGCGCTCTACGAGAAGATGCTGCGCGACATGATGGACAGCCAGCTGCCCGATGGCATCGTGCCGGCCATCGCGCCCGAGTACGTCGCCTTTCGCAACGGCGACGGCAGCGACTCAGCATTCCGCGACTCGCCGGAATGGGGAGCGGCGTCGGTGCTCAGTCCCTGGGCGACGTATCGCTACACAGGTGATCGGCGGATTCTCGGGACGGGCTACCCAGCCATGTGCCGCTACGCCGATTACCTCGCAACACGGGCGCGGCACGGGCTCATCGATTACGGGCTCGGCGACTGGTACGACTTCGGCCCCAAGCCTCCTGGCGAGTCGCAGCTCACCAGCCGGTCGCTGACCGCGACGGCAACCTATTGCGAGTTGCTGCAGGCGCTGTCCGCCATCGCCAAGCTTCTTGGACATCGTCACGATGCGCGCCGCTACGCGCGCCAGGCAACGCAATCTCGGCGTGCCCTCAATGAGCAGCTCTTTCACCCCGCGACCGGCCAATATGACCGCGGCAGTCAGACCGCCAACGCCATGCCGCTTGCGATCGGACTCGTGCCGAAAGCTCATCGGGCGGCGGTGCTCGAGAACCTGATTACTGACATCCGCGCTCACGGGAATCACGTCACGGCTGGAGACGTTGGTTTCCACTACGTGGTCCTCGCGTTGATGCGCAACGGCCGCGGCGATGTTCTATATGACGTCCTGACTCGCACCGATCCACCGAGCTACGGCTGTCAGCTTGCCCGCGGCGCAACTTCGCTGACGGAGGCTTGGGACGCCGATCCCGACAAGTCGCAGAACCACTTCATGCTGGGTCACGCCGAGACCTGGCTCTATGGCGGCCTCGCAGGCATCCGCATCGACATGAGCCGGACAGGGGCTGAGCGCATCTACATCGCCCCACAGGCAGTGGACGGCATCGAGGCGGCATCCGCCCGCTACCGCTCCGTGTTGGGCGAGGTGGCCGTCGCGTGGCGCAAGGAGCAAGGCCGGCTGCACCTCGAGGTCGCGATCCCGGCAGGTGCGGCGGCCACGGTAGAGGTCCCGGCGCGGACACCAGCCGACGTTCTCGAGAGCGCCGGGCCTCTTGGGCAGGCGGCCGGAATAACCCAGGTCCGCCAAGCCAATCGTGCGGTGATCATCACGTTCGCCTCTGGACGCTATGCGCTCAGCGTGCCGGAGACCTGAGCGATGATCCCTTTTTTCGGGTGAGTCTCGTATACTGGATAGTCTCGTATATTGGACTATCTCGTATACTGGACTCTCACAAAAAAGAGATCGCATGGACCTGTTCGCTCTCGGCCGCCTGATTTCCGAGCGGCGCTGCGCGCAGGGCCTCACTTTGGCCGACCTCGCCGAAGCGGCAGCGGTGGGACGCTCCACGCTCGCCGCCCTCGAGTCCGGCAAGCTGCCCGAGCTGGGCTTCAACAAGGTGGCGCGGATCTGCGCGGCGGCCGGAATACTCCTCGAGACCCGCCCGCCTCTGCCCTACTACCCGCCGCGCGGCCTCACCGACGCAACCGGTCGGGAGCTCACGAAGGCCATCATCAAAGACATCATCCTGCGCGGCGACGGCGCCGCCTGGCAAGAGTTGCTTCGGGCCCTCAAAAGGGATGATCGCGGACTGCTGGCTGCCCGGATTCGCCAGGTCGCGGGCACCCTGGAGCGGGACGATCCGAACGTGGTCGCTTTTGCGGCGCTGCTGCCGGGAATCATCCGGCGCGCGATCGCGCGAGCAGCCGAGCGGCGTTAGCCACGCCGGGCGGTAGCGGGCGCCTATGCGCCTCGCGACGTGTTAAGCTCAACCGGTCGCTCCAACTTCTATATGGCCGGGCGGTGACCGCACCCGCAAAGGCCGAGGCGACGAATGAACCTGCTGGCCCGGCTCAACGTGGTATTCGTCATCGCCTTCGCGGTGACGGGCTCGATCGCGCACGAGGTCTGCGCCTCGCTGCAGCAGGCGGAAGCCCGGCGAGAGGTGCTGGGGACGGCCGGCCTCATGATCGACAGCGCGCTCGCCAGCCGCGCCTACACGGCCGATGAGATCGACCCGCTCCTCGTTGCGCACATGCAGGATGGATTCCCGCCTCAGAGCATCCCGTTCTACGCGGCCACCCAGACGTTCGCCGCGTTGCGCAAGCTCCACCCGGACTTCACGTACAAGGAAGCGACGCTGAACCCCACCAATCCGCGCGACCGGGCGACGGATTGGGAGGCGGACATCATCGATCAGTTCCGCAATCACCCGGCCTCGCAGCAGCTCGCGGGCGAGCGCGCCACGCCGATGGGGCGCTCTCTGTATCTCGCGCGGCCCATCCGCGCGCAGCCGGAATGTCTCACGTGCCACGGGATGGCCTCCGCCGCTCCCGCGGCGCTGATCGCGCGCTACGGCCATGACAACGGCTTCGGCTGGCAGCCGAATGAAGTCATCGGCGCGCAGATCGTCTCCGTTCCCTTCACGGACGCGGCGGCAGGCGCCCGCCGTCTCTTCTCCGGCGTCACGATGGTCATCGTGGCGGTGTTGGTCGTGCTGCTGGCCGTCATCAATGTCACCGTATATTGCATGGTGGTGCGTCCCTTGCGTCAGATGACTCGGCACGCGGACGAGGTCAGCGTAGGCGGCGCAACCGGGGAAGCGTTCGCGAGCAGGCGCGGTGATGAGCTCGCGGCCCTCGGCGAGGCCTTCGAACGCATGCGCAAGAGCCTGGACAAGGCCATGAAGATGATCGGAGGCGCAGGCCGTGGCGCGTGACATCTTCGTCAGCTACTCGCAGCCCGACCGCGACTGTGCGTTCGCGCTGACCCATCACTTGGAGGCGAACGGGTTCACCGTTTGGATCGCCCCGCGGGACGTCTCGCCTGCGGCCGAGTGGGCCGCGGAAATCATCGACGCGATCTCCACCGCGCGGGCAATGGTCCTGGTCTTCTCGGCGAACAGCAACAGCTCTCCGCAGGTGCGGCGCGAGGTCGAGCGCGCCGCACATAGAGACGTGCGCATCCTCCCGTTTCGCATCGAGGACGTGCTGCCCTCGAGGAGCCTGGAATATTTCCTGAGCAGTCACCAGTGGCTCGACGGCTTCCCGTCGCCTCGCGAGCCGCACTATGAGCGGCTCTGCGGCTGCCTGCGCCATTGGCTGACGGACAAACCCGTGCAGCATCCCGTCCCGCCCGGCACGGCTGCCGCAACTGACCCGGCGCTCGCCGCCGACAGATCCCATGGCGCTGTGATACATGGCACGCACTTCTCCGCGGAGCAGCTGCGCGAGCTCGAGATGAGGCTCGCCCGCATAATGGGACCGATCGCGGGCCTCCTGGTCGACCGCGCGGCCGCCACTGCGGAGAATTTCATCGAACTCGAGCGCCGGCTCGCCGCCGAGCTCGACTCGCCCGAAGATCAGCGGCGCTTTCTGCAGGCGCGATAGATATACTGACATTTTTAACGCACCATCCCGCGGAGGGGGACAGTGATCGCGACGCCCGCCGCCGAGAGCATCGTAGCTTTGGAGCCGGTCCGGGCAGTCGAGCCGGACGGCCGGCTGCCGATCGTCATTGGCGCCACCGGACATCGCCACCTGCGTGACGCCGACCTTCCGAGTCATCGCGAGCACGTGCGCGAGTTCTTTGCCCAGCTGCGCCGGCGCTACCCCGCTACGCCGCTGCGAATCGTCACCGCGCTGGCCGAAGGCGCCGACAGGCTGGTGGCCGAAGTTGCCCTCGAGGAAGGCTACGAGCTGCTCGTGCCGCTGCCGCTGGAGCCGGCGGACTACGAGCACGACTTCCCCGAGACCGCTGCGCAATTTCACTCCATCCTACAACGCATCCCGCCGGCACAGGTATTCGTGTTGCCGCGGGACGTCGGCCCGGACCACGAGCATCTGACGCCACATGAGAAGCGGGAGAAGCGTTACCGCGCCGTAGGCATGTTCCTCGCCCAGCAGACCCATCTCCTGCTCGCCCTCTGGGACGGGCGCCCGCACACCTCGAGCGCGGGAACCGCCGCAGTCGTGCGCATGAAGCTCGAGGGACCTTCCGGCATGCCGGAGGCGGGGCTGCGGCCGCTCGACGCCGATGACGGCGGTCCCGTCTATCACATACACACGCTGCGTACCGGCGAGACGGCGCAGTCCGTCAAGAAGCCCAAATGGCTGTTTCCCCAGGAGGGCGACGAGGCACTGTTCCACACGCTGTGCGGCCGTATCGAGCGCTTCAACAGCGAGCCCCTGCGCCGCTCGATGGCAGAGAGTCTGCCGCAGGCGGCGCAAGCGCTGTTACCTGACATCGCAACCCACTCTGTCGCCGGGCGCAGTCTGGCGACGGCGTTCGCGGCCGCCGACCTGTTGGCGCGCCACTACCAGCGGATCACCCGGGTGGTGCTCAGACTCACGCTGCTGTTCGCGGCGCTGCTCGCTCTCATTTTCGAGATCTACGCGGAGGTCCTGCCCTGGCGGCTGCTGCCCGCGGGCTATCTCGTCGCCTTCGCCTCCCTCACCGGCATCCTGCTCTGGCAAGGCCGGCGCGACGTACAGGGCCGCTATCTCGACTACCGTGCGCTCGCCGAGGGCCTGCGCGTGCAGTTCTACTGGCGCCTCGCCGGACTTCCCGACAGCGCCTCATCTTCTTATCTGCGCAAGCAGCTCGATGAGCTGCGCTGGATACGCGAGGCGCTGCGGGCCGCTGCCGCGCTCCCGCCCCCGCAGAGCGCGCACCCGGAGCTCGCGGTCGAGCATTGGGTCGGCGGTCAGGCCGACTATTACGCGGATCGCGCGCACTCGCAGCGCAAGCGGCTGCACCAGCTGGAGCGCCGCTCGCGTCTTTTCCTGGGTGCGGGCCTGCTGGCCACCACCGGCCTCGTCCTCTTCTGGAACCTACTGGAGACCCTCCCCGCCTGGCACCGCTGGATCGTGGTCCTCATGGGCTTCGCGCCCATCGCCGCCGCGCTCTGGGAGACCTATGCCGAACGGCTGGGCCTGCGGACTCAGGTCAATCAGTACGCGCGTTTCGCCGGCATCTTCCGGCGCGCCAGGCGTTTCGCGGAGCGGCTCGAGCAGCCGCCGCCGCGACATGACAGGCAGGTCGCGCTCGATGCGCTGCTGCGCGAGCTCGGACGCGAGGCCCTGATGGAAAACGGCGACTGGGTGCTATTGCTGCGCGAGCGGCCGATCGTTCTGCCCAAGGGCTGAGCCCGCAGGCGCGTTCCTCCACCCGCCGCCGAGCGCCTGGAACAACGCCGCGGTGTCACCCAGGCGCGCCGCCTGCGCCTGCACGCGGGCGATCACGGCCTGCTGGTACGCCTGCCGCGCGGTCAGGACCGCGAGGCCGTTGGCATAGCCCGCCCGGAATTGCGCCTGAGTCACCTGCAATGTGACTCGCGCCGCGCGCTCGACCGCTACCCCGGATCTCAGCGCATCGGCATCGGTGTAGAGAGCGTGCAGCGTATCGGCCACGTTCTGGAAGGCCGTGAGCGCGGTGCTGCGATACTGCGCGGCCGCCTGCGCCAGAGCCTGCTCCGCGGCACGCTGGCGATGCTGCAGCGTGCCGGCATCGAAGAGCGGCTGCGAAGCGCTGCCGAGCACGCTCCAGAAAGTGCCGGAGCCCCAGAACATCTGCGTGATCTTGGTGGCCTGGCCGCCGAGCGCCGCAGTCAGATTGAACTGCGGCAAGCGGTTCGCAACCGCGACTCCCACCTCGGCGCTCGCCGAGCGTACCTGCGCTTCTGCGGCCAACACGTCCGGGCGCTGCTCGATGAGCTGCGAGGGGAGCGAGAGCGGCAGCTGCCGCGGCAGATGCAGCGCATCCAGCGTGAAGGTCTCGAGCACGTCCTGATCCGGCGAGTTGCCGGCCAGCACTCGGATGAGATCGCGGGTCTGCGCGAGCTGGCGCCTGAGCGGCGGCAACAGCGCCTGCGCCTGAGCGAGCGCCAGCTCCTGCTGCGCGACGTCGAGCCGCGCCGCATACCCCAGACGGCACTGATTGCGCAGAATCTGCAGCGAATGTCGATTGGAGCGAATGATCGCCTGCGCCGCGACGATCTGCGCGCGGGTCGATGCCTCCTGAATCGCCGCGGCGACCACGTTGGAGGCGAGCGTCAGATGAGCGGCCTCGAGCTGGAAGCGCGCCAGATCGGCCTGCGCCTGCAGCGACTGGACCTGCCGGCGGTTGCCGCCGAAGACATCCGGCACGTATCCCACGGTGAGCTGGGCGGTGTGGAAGTTGTAGGTCACCGGCTGCGCCGGGCCGGGCGCAGTGATGTTTTCGCCATCGCCCTGGATGCCCGGTGCGTTCGCGGCCGCCGTGTTGCCGGAGAGCCTGGTACGCTCGGCCTGGTAACTCACCTGCACGGTCGGATAGAAATATCCGCGCTGGGCGTACACGTTCTCCTGCGCTTCCTCGAGCGCTGCGACCGCCGCATCAATTGTGGGATTGGCGGCGAAGGAGCGCTCGATCAGCTCGTTGAGCGCCGGCGAGCGGAACAGCGTCCACCACTGCGCCGAGATCGAGCGTGCGGTACTGAAGCTCTGCGCCGCACCCACGACGATGCCGGGCGCGGCGGCCGTGGCGGGCGGCAGAGGGACGGGCGAGTACCCGTGCGTCGGCGGAAGCGCGGGACGGCGGTAATGCGGACCCACCACACAGCCGGCGATGAGCGGCAACGCCCACAGGGCGATGAGAGACGACCTCGCGCAAACTTTCAACATGGCTTATAGCCTGCGCTGCGGCGCATGGCTGCCTCCGAGGAACACCATCGTCAACACCGGCACGACGAGAAGCAACAGGAAGGTGCCGAAGAGCATCCCTCCCACTACCACCGTGGCGAGCGGCCGCTGCACTTCGCTGCCGATCCCGGTCGCGAGCGCCGCGGGCAGGAGACCGATGCCCGCCGCCAGGCTCATCATGAGAAGCGGCCGCATCAGCCCCGACGCCGCCTCGAACATCGCCTCGGGCGGCGCCAGACCCCTGCGCCTCGCCCGGTTGAAGCGGTTGAGGAGCAGGATGCCGACCATCACGGAGACGCCGAAGAGTGAGATGAAGCCGATCGCCGCCGAGATGCTGAAGTCGCGTCCCGTGAGATAGAGGCCCAGCACCCCGCCTGCCACCGCGAACGGAATCCCGGTCAGCGAGAGCAGACTCTCCCTGATGGAGTTGAACAGGCTGTAGAGGAGTCCCAGGATGAACACCAGGCTCACCGGCACGATGACCGCGAGCCGCCGCTGCGCCGCCTGCAGCTCGCCGTACTCGCCCGACCATTCCAGGCGATAGCCCGGCGGCAGCTTCACGTGGCTCGCGATGCGCGACTGGGCCTCGCCCACCGCGCCCCCGAGGTCTCTGCCGCGGACGCTGAATTTCACGGGGATGAACCGCTCACCGCCCTCGTGATAGATCCACGCCGCGCCCGTAGTGAGAGTGACGCTCGCCAGATCCTTCAGCGGCACGTACCCCACGGTCCCATTACCCGCCTGGTAGGCCACCTCGAGATTGCGGATCTTCTCCACGCTGTCGCGGTAGAGGCGCGGATAGCGCACCACGAGATCGAACTGCCGGTCACCCTCCAGGACCTCGCTCGCCACGGTGCCACCGAGCGCGGCCTGGATGATCGTGTTCACGTCGCCGGTGTTGAGGCCATAGCGCGCGGCCTGGACGCGATTGACGGTGATGTCGAGATCGGCCTGTCCGAGCACCGGGAAAATGCCGAGATCCGTGATGCCGCGCACCTTCGCCATCTCATCCCGCACCTGCGTCGCCAGGGCGGTCAGGGTCTCGAGACTCGGGCCGATGATCTTCACCGAGTTCTCCCCCTTGACGCCCGACATCGCCTCCTCGATGTTGTCCTGGATGTACTGGGAGAAGTTGAACGACACGCCGGGCAGAGCCGCCTGGAACTTCGCCTGGATCTCATCGATCAGCTCATCCTTGGTCAATCCCCGCGGCCACTCGCTCGGGGGCGTGAGCGGCACATCGAGCTCGACGTTCGAGAACGGCGAGGCATCGCTGCCGTCATCCGGTCGTCCGTGTTGGGAAACGACGGTCACGACTTCGGGGTAGTGCAGCAGGATGAGGCGCATCGTACGAGTCGCGGCGGTGCCGTCCTCGAGCGACATGGTCATCGGCAATTCGGCGCGGATCCAGAGATTGCCTTCATCGAGGTGCGGCAGGAACTCGCTCCCGAGCCGCGTCCAGCAGAACGTCGCGAATGCGAGAAACACGAGACCGCAGCCTATGACGACCGCGCGGCGCGTCAACGCGAAGCGCAGCGCCGCGTCGTATGCGCGATGCAGTCCCCGGACCATGCGCGTCTCCGACTCCTCGACTCGTACCGGAAGAAATATGGAGGCAAGCACCGGCGTCACCGTGAACGTACAGATCAGGGCGCCGGCGAGCGCGTAGGCGTAAGTGCGAGCCATGGGACCGAAGATCGCGCCCTCGACGCCCTCCATCGTGAAGAGGGGCACGAAGGCCGCCACGATGATGAGTACGGAGAAGAGCACCGCGCGGTCGACCTGGATGACGCTCACCAGGATGAGCCGCAGCCGATCCGTCCAGCCGCGCACCGGCGCGGCGTGATCGGCCGGCGCCTGCGTGGGGTCCCTGCCCCAGGCGCCGCCTTCCAGCCGCTCGAGCAGGCTCTGCCGCTGCTCCGGCGGCCGCTGCAGATTGCGGAAGATGTTCTCCATCACGATCACCGCCGAGTCGACGATGATCCCGAAGTCCACCGCCCCCAGGGAGAGCAGATTGGCGCTCTCCCCCCTCGCGACCAGGATCATGACGGCCAGCAGCAGCGCGAAGGGAATGGTGAGCCCGACGATGACTGCGCTGCGCAGGTCGCCCAGGAACACCCACTGAATGAGGAAGACCAGCAGGCAGCCGAAGACGAGGTTGTGCATCACCGTGTGGGTGGTGAGCCCCATGAGCTCGCTGCGGTCGTAGAACGGCACCACCCTCACGCCCGGCGGCAGGCTGCCGTCGTGGTTCATCTTGTCCACCACCGCCTCGACCTGCGGAAGCACGTGGTCCGTCTGATAGGTCCGGCCCATGACGACGACGCCGAACACGATGTCGTCCTCGCGATCGCGGCCGGCGATGCCGAGCCTCGGGCGGTAGCCCACGTTCACCGTCGCAACGTCCCTGATCAGCACGGGCACGCCGTTCTGCTGGCTGAGCACCACGTTCCCGATGTCGTCGACCTTGTAGCCCTGGGTGATGCTCTCATCGCCGCCGTCGTCGATCAGACCGACACCGCGGATGTTGACCGACTGCTGCCCGATCGTGATCTCCCGCGCCCCGACGTTGGCGTTGGAGTTGCCGAGTGCGGCAATGACCTGCGGCACGGTGAGGCCGTAGGCGCGCAGCTTTCCCGGATCGACGTCGACCTCGAATTCCTTCGTCGGGCCGCCCCAGCTGTTGACGGCGACGATGCCGTGCACCTGCAGCAGCCGCCGGCGGACGATCCAGTCCTGCACCGTGCGCAGGTTGGTGACCCCGAAATGCGGCGGACCCACGACCTGGTAGCGCATGATCTCGCCCGTGCCGCTGTTCTGCTGCACGTTGGCCGTGACGCCGCCGGGCAGACTCACGTTCTGCTGCAGGGCGATGACCGTCTGCGCGTAAGCGAAGTCGTAGTTCACACCATAGTTGAACGCCACCCGCACGAACGACAGGCCATAGAAGGAGGTCGAGCGGACGACGTTGATGCCGGGAACGGTGTAGAGGCCGTTCTCGATGGGAATGGTGTAGTAGCGCTCGATCTCCCGCGCCGAAAGGCCCGGCGACTGCGCGGAGATCTCGAGGACCACGGGCGAGGGGTTGGGGTACGCCTCGATGTTGAGCGCGCGGAATGCAAAGAAGCCGGCCCCGGCGAAGAGCAGCAGGCCGAAGACGACGATCGCACGTCGGCTGAGGCAAAAGGAAATGAGCGATTTCAGCATGCGGGTCGGCCTTCCCAGGCCCGGCTCAGTCGCTCGGCGCCGCGTTGATCATGTTGTCGAGGTAGATCGCCCCCCGCGTCACCACGAGCTCATCGGGCCGCAGCCCATCGAGGACCTGCACCTCACCGTCCTCGCGCAGCCCCGTCTCGAGCACCCGCTGGGTGAAGTGGCGCCGGTCGCTGGTCACCCAGGCGGTCAGCGTCCCGTCGCCCTCGCGCACCACGCCGTCAGCGGGGATGGCGAGCGCGTCCATGGGGGACCGCAGCTCGATCGTGATGGTCGCCAGCATGCCGGGGCGCAACTCGTGCAGAGGATCCGACACTTCGCAGCGCACGGTCTGCCGGTGCAGATTGGGATCGACCGTGGCGTAGATGCGAGCGACTCGCCCGGTGAACTCTTTGGCCGGATAGGCCGTGACCACGGCCCGGACCGCCTGACCCGGACGCAGGAGCGCGATGTCGCCCTCGAAGACATTGGCCTCCAGCCACTGGGTGTCGGCTCTCGCCCCGGGCGCCGCATCGATACGGCCCGACGCGACCATCCGATCGATCTGCGCATCGCTCTTGCCGAGCGCGTGCAGCGCAACCCGTGCTGCTGCGAGCGCCGCCGCCGCCGTCTGCTCGTCCGAGGTGGCCTGCTCGACCTCTCGCCCGGAGACTCCCTGCGAGTCATAGAGGAGGCGCGCGCGCCGCAGCTCCTTGCGGGTCAGCTTCAGGGTCGCCGCCGCGCCGAGCAGAGTGGACTCGGCCTGCACGATCGCAGGATCCTCGGCGAACGCCACGGTGCCGAGCTCCGACTTCTCGATGGGAAAGCGGTATGTTGCCGCCGGCGCGATCCGCAGCTCGCGCGCCTGATTCGCGGACAGCTCCACGGTTGTGGAGGGTGCCGCCGGTACCGCGGCGGCGGGCGAAGCCGCATTGGCGCCGGACGTGCGCGTGCAACCAGAAACGCCGGCAATTGCCGCGAGCCCGGCGACGAGCAGGCCGGCGACGGCACCCGGGGTTCGCGCTCCCCCGGCAGATCGGGAAATGGGATTCATAGCCGCCCAAACTGGCAGCCTCGGTGCCGCCCGTCTGCCCGGCGCGGCCGCGGATTGCTGTCAGGCGCGGCCCGACAGCGCCGCGCGCGGACTCACTCCGCGAGCTTGGAGTCGTACCAGCGCACCGCTTCTCGCAGCAGCTCCGTGGCGCTGCCAACGTTGAGCTTCTCCTTGATGCGCGCGCAGTAGGCCTGGACGGTCTTGATGCTGACACTGAAGTCTTCGGCGATCTGCCGCGTGCCGATCCCCTGCCCGAGCTTCTCGAATACCTCGAGCTCGCGATCGCTCAGGCGCTCGATGGCAGGCTGGCCCTGCCGGCGCCCCCCAACGGTCTGTATGGCGAGGATCTCCGCAGCCTTCTCGCTGACGTACAGCTTCCCGTCCAGAACGCGGCGCACCGCCTCCACCACCCGCTGCGCACTCTCACGCTTGTTGACGAAGCCGCGCGCTCCTGCACGAAACACACGCTCCGCATAGAGCGACTCGTCGTGCATCGAAAGGACGAGCACGGGCACAGCGGGCGTGAGCCGCTGCAGGCTCTTGATGAGGTCGAGACCAGCCGAGTTCTCCAGGCTCAGGTCCACGATGGCGAGGTCGGCACCCGCGGAGCCGAGGGCCGCCAGGGCTGCGGAGGCGCTGCCCGCCTCACCGCAGACAGTGAGATCCGGCTGCTGATCGATGAGCTGCGTCAGCCATTCGCGCACCAGCGGATGGTCATCCACCAGGAAGATGCGCTTGCCGGCGCGCAAATCGAGGGGCTTGGGAGCTTCGGCCGGCATGATTTCCGGTGCCTCAGGCGCGCGCCGGCAGCGCAAACGAGCATGTCACGAGGGTGCCGCCCGTGGGGCTCGGGTCGATCGACAACAGCCCGCCAATCACGACCGCGCGGTGCGCCATGATGCGCGTGCCGAGACCGCGGCCGCTCTGCCAGTCCTCGGGCAGCCCTACCCCGTCATCCTCGATGCTGAGCTGCGCCCGCTCGCGCACCCGGCTGAAGCTCATCACGATCTGCCGCGGCTTGCCATGACGCAGCGCATTGTGCACCGCTTCCTGCGCGATCCGATACAGGTGTGTGGCAGTGGCCACATCCTCGATCGGCGGCGGCGAGTCGCACTCGAGCGTGCAGGCGACCTTGAACATCCTGGCTACGTTCGCCGCCAATGCGCGCAACGCCGTGACCAGTCCTTCCGATTCCATCTCGAGCGGCGCGATGCCGTGGGCCATGTCGCGTGTCATGGCGATGCCGTCCTCGATGAGGCGAACCAGTTCGGCGGCATCCGCGGCTTCCGCAAGCGATCGTGCGGCCAGCTTCTGGCCGAGCACCTGACCGGCCATCGCCGTCGCGGTCAGATGTTGGCAGAGCCCATCGTGCAGGTCGTGGCCGATCCGGCGCTGCTCGCGCTCGCTGATCTCGAGGATCTCGTCCTCCAGCCGCTCGCGCTCGCCGATCGCGCGCGTCAGCGCGCGGGTACGCTGCTCGACTTTCCGCTCGAGCTCCCGCTGCGCCGGGCGCAACGAGCCGACCAGCCAGATCACGACGCCATAGACGACGGACTGGATCAGCGCGTTCCAGATGGGAATGAGGACAGTGGAATAGTGCGCCCCGGCCGCCCAGTCGCCCGCAACGGAGATGATGATGCTGAGCGCCGCCACGGCGAGCGCGAACCCCCGGCCGATGAGCCAGGCCGCCAAGCCGATATCGAGCAGGTAGAAGACGGCAAACGAAAGGTTGAATCCGGTGACGTAATCCACGGCCCCGACCAGCGCGAGAAACGCCAGGTTGACCAGGATGAGGAACGCGCGCGACCTGCGTTCCAGCTGCTTTACGACGGCGAGCATGGGGTCCGGGCAGGGGGTGGTGGAGCCAGGCGGGATCGAACCGCCGACCTCTTGCATGCCATGCAAGCGCTCTCCCAGCTGAGCTATGGCCCCACGATGATGCCCTCCCGCAGCCCCGGAAGGCCCGCGGAGCGGGAGGCCGGCGAAAATACGTAAGCCCCGGCGGGCTGTCAAGAAGAAGCGCGTTTCGGGGGTCCATCCCGCGGATCGGCTGCCCGGTTCGGCCCCGCCGGCACGCCCCCTGCCGATCGCGGGTCCGGATGTGACCCCCGTCTCAGTCCTGCGAGCCCGACCGGCGGACGGATCGCCGCCGCGCGCTGCCGCCGCCATCCGAGCTCGCCGCCACGCCGTCGCCAAGCGCACACGCTGTCTCCAACTTCGCACGCTGTCTCCAGCCTCGTACGTCTGTCGATCGAGACAATTGCGCGCGGCTCATATAACACATAACTTTGGCGGCGAGGGCAAACCCGCCGCGAGGCGGGGACGCAAAGCCACCGGTCTCAACGGGCCGCAGGATCACCCGAGGAGATAGCGGGGTTGCCGGCATCGGCAGGAAGCGCGGCTGCCGTCATCCGAGCTGCCATCCGCCGGGACATGCGCGGATAGCCGGCGTGCTTTGTCGCCCTGACCGTTTTCAACATCTTGGTCGGGGAGGTCGAGCATATGTCGATTTTCAACTTCAGGCGTCCCGCGCTCACGCGCCAGGCCGCCATCAGTGCCTGCGCCCTCGCGATGCTCATCGCGGGCAACGCGGCGAATGCCCACTACTGGAGATACAGGCCGAGGATCTCCGGCTCTGCCCCGACGACGGATGTCGCCGGGAATGCCTACAGCTTCACGCCGTCGGCGAGCGGCCCGAGCGGATACAGACTCACCTTCTCGATCTCGGGCAAGCCCACGTGGGCGAGCTTCAACACGGCCACCGGGCAGCTGGCGGGTACGCCGACGACCGCGAACGTCGGCAGCTTCCCCAACATCGCGATCAGCGTCAGCGATGGCGTGGCGAAGGCGTCACTCGCGCCGTTCACCATCACGGTTTCCGCACCGGCCGCTACGCCGCCGCCACAGACGCCGCCGACTATTTCCGGCGCGGCTCCCACGACCGCTACCGTCGGAACGGCCTATAGCTTCACGCCGAGCGCGAGCGACAGCGACGGCGATCCCCTGTCCTTCAGTGTCCACAACATGCCCGCCTGGGCGACCTTCAGCATTGCCACCGGCACTCTATCGGGCACCCCGACCGCGGCCAGCGTCGGTACGAACGCCAACATCGTGATCTCGGTGAGCGACGGCACCACCAGCGCCTCGCTTGCTCCTTTCTCGATCAACGTGACTCAGCCTGTAACCGCAACCTCCGGGACTGCGACGCTCAGCTGGACGGCGCCCACCACGAACACCGACGGCTCCGCCCTCACCGACCTTGCAGGGTATTACGTCTACTACGGAACATCGCCGTCCTCCATGTCGACGGTCGTCAACGTCTCCAATGCCGGGACGACGAGTTACACGGTCAGCAATCTCGCGAGCGGGACGTGGTATTTCGCCGTGGCCGCATATACCACCAGCGGATTGGATAGCGCGCTCTCCGGTAGCCTCAGCAAAGCCATCCCTTGATGTCTTTGGCCTGATGCCTCGGGTCCGCGGCGACTCAGGCGGGCGGCGACGCCCGTCCGATCGCCGCGTCCATGCGCGCCAGCGAGCGCTGGCGGCCCAGCAGCTCGAGCGTGGCATCGATCGGCGGTGAGACCGCCGTACCGGTGACGGCCACCCGCACCGGCTGCGCGATCTTGCCGAGCCCGGTCCCGAGGGCGGCGGCGAGCTCGTTCAGCGCGCCATGGATGGCCGCGGCGCTCCAGTCCGGCAGCGCGGCGAGGCGCTCGCGGACCTTGGCCAGCATCTCGAGCCCGCCGCCCGCCAGGTGCTTGGCGGCGGCCTTCGGGTCGATCTCCACCGCGTCGGTGAAGAAGAAGCGGCTGTTCTGCGCCATCTCTTTCAGGGTCTTCGCCCGCTCGCGCTGGGCGAGGATCACGCCCTCGAGCAGGCGCTGGTCGTCGCTCTCGAGTCCCAGCCGGCGCAGCTGCGAGCGCAGGTAAGGCACGATCGCGGCGGGCTCGGCCCGCATCATGTGCTGCTGGTTCAACCAGAGGAGTTTCTCGGGGTTGAACGCCGAGGCCGCCTTGTTGACATCGTGAATGTCGAACGCGGCGATCATCTCCTCGCGCGTGAAGACCTCCTGATCGCCGTGCGACCAGCCGAGGCGCACCAGGTAATTGAGGAGCGCATCCGGCAGGTACCCCTCCTCCCCATACTGCAGCACGCTCACCGCGCCATGGCGCTTGGACAGCTTCGCGCCATCCGGCCCCAGGATCATAGGCACGTGGGCGTAGACAGGCGGCGTCGCGCCGAGCGCCAGCAGCATGTTCATCTGCCGCGGCGTGTTGTTGAGATGGTCGTCGCCGCGGATCACGTGTGTGATACCCATGTCCCGGTCGTCCACCACCACGCAGAAATTGTAGGTGGGCGTACCATCGGACCGGGCGATGATGAGGTCGTCGAGCTCCGCGTTCTGGAACGTGACCGGCCCGTGGATCAGGTCCTCGACCACCACGGCGCCCTCGATCGGATTGCGGAAGCGCACCACCGGCGCCACTCCCGGGCGCGGCTCCTTGCGATCGCGGCAACGTCCCGTGTACCGCGGCTTCTCCTTGCGCGCGATCTGCTCCTCACGCATCGCGTCGAGCTCCTCCTTGGTGCAGTAGCAGTGGTAGGCGTTGCCGGCGGCGAGCATCTCGCCGATCACGGCGCGATAGCGGTCGAAGCGGTGCGACTGATAGTACGGACCCTCATCGGCATTGAGGCCGAGCCAGGCCATGCCCTCGAGGATCACGTGCACCGCCTCCTCGGTCGAGCGCTCGCGGTCCGTATCCTCGACGCGCAGCACGAATTTTCCGCCGGTGCGGCGGGCGTAGAGCCAGCTGTAGAGTGCGGTCCGCACGCCCCCCACGTGGAGCATGCCGGTCGGGCTCGGGGCAAATCGGGTCACTACGGTCATGGGGCAGGCACAGCCATCAGGGTCGTTGTCGCGGGTCGCGCATGGTACCAAGCGCGCGCCGGCGATGCCTCGCGCCGCGCGGGGCCGAGAGACAAGCTACATAAATTCATGTACTTGCGACCTCGTCGGCCTCGAACGCGATCTCTATCATTCCGTTCACGACTCTCGCGGGATAGCGCCTGATCGCAAGGGTCGCTGGTGGTCCGAGCACGCGCCCGTCGCGCACGTCAAAGGACGCACCGTGCAGAGGACAGATCACGCGCACACCACGCAGGCGCCCCTCGTCCATTCTGGCAAGGGCATGCGTGCAGATGTTGTCGAGCGCGAACACGCCCTCCGGGGTGTGGCAGACGAGCACCTCCCGGCCCGCCACGGTGACGCAGCGCATGCGCCCCCGCCGCAGCTCGGCAAGGGTGATGACGGGATGGAAGATCGGCTCGCTCACGGCACTACAGTATCGCAGCTCAGTGGCGGACGATCAGGTCGTAAAGCGCGCGCGCCGCCGGCGAGAGGTCGGCGTTTTTCAGGGATATGAGCGCCAGCGTCCGCGCCACGACGGGATCCACGAGCGGCACCACCCGAATCCTCGGGTAAGCATCCTTCTGCACCGCCAGGTTGGGAACGACCGCGACCCCCACTCCCTCGGCCACGAGTCCGATGGCGGTGGAGCTGTGTTGTACCTCGTAATAGGTGCGCAGCCGCAGTGGGTCGCCGGCGAGAGCCGCCTCGAGCACGGGGCGGTTCGCGCTCAGCCCCCCGGGGAAGATCAGCAGATGTGACTCGAGCTGGCTCCATGACACCCGCTTGCGTCCGGCAAAAGGATGATCGTCGCGGCAGATGAGGACGAAGCGGTCGCGCACCAGCGGCACGCTCTCGAGCCCGGCATCGTGCGTGCCGGTGACGTTGATGCCGAATTCCGCTTCCCGCCGCAGCACCGCCTCGGCGACCCCGAAGGAGGAGTGATCGTGAATTGTGATCCTGTTGTCGGGATACGCAGCCGAATATTGGTGGATCACCCGCGGCAGGTAGCGCGCGCCGATGGAGGGAACGCAAGCGATGGTGACGGAGCCGCGCATCGCCTTGCCCGTCTCGCGAATGTCGGTGAGTGCGCTCTCCAGTTCCGTGAGAAGCCGCTGCGCCCGCGGCAGGAAGTCGGTGCCCGTCCGGGTGAGCTCCACGGAGCGGGTCGTGCGCTCGATGAGCCTCACTCCGAGGTACGCCTCCAGAGTCTGCAGCCGCCGGGATAGAGCCGTCTGCGTGATGTGCAGCTCCGCGGCGGCGCGCCGGAAGTTGCGGCGCATCGCGATGGCGATGAATGCCTGGACGCCCAGTGTGTCGATCTTCAAGCGCCTGCTCCCGCAATTGATGCATGCAGTACATCAATGTACTGAATAAATGCATTATGTGTCGGACCGGGCACCGGCGCAAACTCTCGCCGCAACTCATCCAAGGCGGGCACCCATGAACAGCATCGAATCGACCCCGGAGATGGCGGCCGGAATCTATCGCGCCATGGAGCGCAGGCTCGAGATCGTGCGCCGCCGCTTGCGCCGGCCGCTGACCCTGGCGGAGAAGGTGCTGCTCGGACATCTCGACGATCCCGAGCAGCAGGACCTCGTTCCGGGCAAGAGCTACCTGCTGCTGCGTCCCGATCGGGTGGTGTTCCAGGATCTGCTCGGGCAGACAGGCATCCTGCAGTTCATGCAGAGCCGCCGCGAACGCGTGGCCATCCCCACGAGCATCCATTGCGACCATCTGATCCAGGCTCGCCACGCGGCGCGGCAGGATCTCGAGGAGTCTCTCGGCGAGAATGCCGAGGTTTACGAGTTCCTGCGCCGCGCCGCAGCGAAGTACCACGCGGGCTTCTGGGGGCCAGGCGCCGGGATCATGCATCAGGTGGTGCTGGAGAACTACGCGTTCCCGGGCGAGCTGATCATCGGCACCGACTCCCACACACCTAACGCTGGCGGCCTCGGCGCTTGCGCGGTCGGCGTGGGTGGGGCGGATGCGGTGGAGGCCATAGCCGGACTGCCTTGGGAGGTGCTCTACCCCAAGCGCATCGCCGTCTACCTCACGGGCCAGCTCAACGGCTGGGCGGCACCCAAGGACGTGATCGTGGCTGTCGCCGGCCTGTTGACCGTATCCGGCGGCACGAACGCGATCGTCGAGTACATCGGCCCCGGCGCACGGACCATCAGCGCCACCGGCAAGGCCACTATCGCCAACATGGGCGCCGAGGTCGGCGCGACGACATCGATGTTCCCAGCCGATGAGCACATGGCGGCCTATCTCAAGGCCACGCATCGCGGCGAGCTCGCGGCATTCATCGAGCAGCACAGGCATCTTCTCGAGCCCGACAATGAGGTCGAGCAGGCGCCCGAGGAACACTACGACCGCGTACTGCGGCTGGATCTCTCCACGCTGGAGCCGCACATCTGCGGCCCCTACTCGCCCGATCGCGTGCGCCCCCTCTCCAAGCTCGCCGCCGAGGTCGCCGATTCCGCATCCGGTTTCCCGCGCAGCATCTCGGCTGCACTGATCGGCAGCTGCACCAATTCCTCTTACGAGGACATGAGCCGCGCTGCCGATGTCGCCGAGCAGGCGCGCGCCCGCGGAGTGAAGGCTGCCGTCCCTTACCTGGTCACGCCGGGCTCCGAGCAGGTCCGCTCGACGATCGAGCGGGACGGTCAGCTGCAGTCCCTGCAGGATGTCGGCGCCGCAGTGCTCGCCAACGCCTGCGGCCCCTGCGTCGGCCAGTGGCGCAGGACGGACGTGACGGCGGACAAACCCAACGCCATCGTCACCTCCTACAACCGTAACTTCGCTGGCCGCAACGACGGGCATCGTTCCACGATGAACTTCATCGCGAGCCCGGAGATCGTGACTGCGCTCGCGATCGCCGGCCGGCTGGATTTCAACCCCCTCGAGGACTCCCTCACCGGTGCGAACGGCGAGTCATTCATGCTGCAACCGCCGAAAACGGCACCGGAGGTGCCCGCACGCAACTTCGAAGCGCAGCGCGACCACTACATCGCGCCCCCGGCGGACGGCCGCTCGATCGAGCTTGCAGTCGATCCCGCCAGCGAGCGCCTGCAGCTCATCAAGCCGTGGGCCGCCTGGGACGGCAGGGACTTCCTCGACATGCCGGTCCTCATCAAGACCAAGGGCAAGACCACCACGGACCATATCTCCCCCACGGGCATATGGCTGCGCTACCGCGGCCACCTCGAGCGGTTCAGCGAGAATCTGCTGCTGGGCGGCACCAATGCCGCGACCGGTGAGGTGGGTAAAACCACCAACGTGGTCACCGGCGCGACCGGCCAGGCGATCGCCGCAGTGGCGCGCGACTACCGCTCGGGTGGGATTCGCTGGGTGATCGTCGGCGACGCGAACTACGGTGAAGGCAGCAGCCGCGAGCATGCCGCCCTATCGCCGCGACTCCTTGGCGGCGCCGCGGTGATCGCACGCAGCTTCGCCCGCATCCATGAGTCGAACCTCAAGAAGCAGGGACTCCTCGCCCTCAGCTTCACCCATGCGGACGACTACGAGCGTATCCGCGCGGACGATCGCCTGAGCCTCCTGGGATTGCGGGAGCTCGCGGCTGGCAAGCCGGTGAAATGCCGCCTGGTACACTCGGACGGCACCGAGGAGGTCCTCGAGCTGAAGCATTCCTACAGCGAGCGGCAGCTCGCCTGGTTTCGGGCAGGCTCCGCGCTCAATACACTCAAATGACGCAGCTTCGAATTCCGGCCGTGTACATGCGCGGCGGCACCAGCAAGGGCGTGTTCTTCCTCGCTCATGACCTGCCGTCCGACAGCCAGGCGCGCGACCGGATACTGCTGCGCGTGATCGGCAGTCCCGATCCCTACGGCAAGCAGATCGATGGCATGGGCGGCGCCACCTCGAGCACGAGCAAGGTCGTCATCATCTCGCGATCGTCACGGCCCGAATGCGACGTGGATTATCTCTTCGGCCAGGTGTCCATAGACGCCCCGGTCATCGACTGGTCCGGCAACTGCGGCAACCTGACCGCCGCGGTCGGGCCGTTCGCGATCAGTGCCGGATTGATCGATGCGCCGCCGGACGGCACCGCCGCGGTGCGGATCTGGCAGACCAACATAGGAAAGAAGATCATCGCCCATGTGCCCATGCGCGGCGGCGAGGTGCTGGAGAGCGGGAGCTTCCGGCTCGATGGAGTCGCCTTTCCCGGGGCGGAGGTGAGGCTGGAATTCATCGATCCCGCCGGTGAGGACGGCGAGTCGGGCGCGGGCGCGACGTTTCCCACTGGCCGTGAGATCGACCGGCTCGAGGCACCCGGGCTCGGGACCGTCGAGGCGACGCTCATCAACGCCGGCAATCCGACGATTTTTGTCGACGCAGCGGCTTTGGGACTGCATGGCACCGAGCTCCAGCAGGACATCAACGGCAGGAAGGAGCTGCTCGATCTCGCCGAGGCGGTGCGCTCACGGGGCGCGGTGGCCATGGGTCTCGCCGCGACGCCCGAGGAGGCCACCACGAAACGGCCGCACACTCCCAAGCTCGCCTTTGTCGCCAAGCCGGTCTCCTACACTGCCTCGGACGGCAAGCGAATCGATCCACGGTCGATCGATCTCCTGGCGCGGATCTTCTCCATGGGGAAGTTGCACCACGCGATGACAGGCACTGGCGCCGTGGCCATCGCCGCCGCCGCGGCGATTCCCGGAACGATCGTGCACCGCATCAGCCCCCTCTCCGCCGAAGGGACCGTGCGGTTTGGACACCCCTCCGGCACTCTTACGCTCGGGGCCGATGCGAACCGGCAGGAGCGTCAATGGGTCATCAGGAAGGTGATGGTGAGCCGATCGGCGCGCTGCCTGATGGAAGGCCGGATCCGGGTGCCGGTGGACTGACGCAACGGCTATCGACGGCGGGAGCAGCGGCACCATGCGGGCGATACGTATCGAGCAGTACGGGGGACCAGAAGTCCTCCAGCGCGTCGATGTTGATATCCCCTCGCCTGGGCGCGGCGATGTACTGGTCCGCGTAGCCTGCGCCGGCATCAATTTCATGGACGTCCACACGCGCCAGGGTAAGTACCGGAACTCCCACACCTACCCTGTACGGGCCCCCTGCACCCTAGGCATGGAAGGCGCCGGCGAGGTCGTCGGCGCGGGGCCGGACGTGACCTCGATCAGAGTCGGCGATCGCGTTGCGTGGTGCATCTCCTGGGGTGCCTATGCCGAGTATGCTGTCGTCCCAGCCCAGCGTGCCGCCCGTATTCCCGCCACGATCTCCTACGAGCTCGCGGCAGCGGCGATCTTCCAGGGTTCCACTGCTCACTACCTCATAGAAGACGTCGCGCAGCTCCATCGAGGAAGTACGTGCCTAGTGCATGCTGCATCCGGCGGAATCGGACAGATACTCGTGCAGCTTGCCAAGCGTCGCGGCGCCGTAGTCTTCGCAACCGCGAGCACCGATTCCAAGGCAGAGATAGCCCGCAAGCGCGGCGCGGACGACGTGATGCTCTATGAGAACGGTCGCTTCGCCGACCGCGTCCGCTCGGAAACCGCCGGGCGTGGAGTAGACGTGGTATTCGATGCAGTCGGCCGCGCCACGCTGCGCGACAGCTTTCGCGCCACCCGCGTACGTGGGCTCGTGATCAATTATGGCTCGGTGTCCGGCTCCCTGGGCGATCTCGATCCCTACGAGCTGGGCGAGGCCGGCTCCCTGTTCCTCACGCGCCCTCGCCTCGCCGATTACCTCGCGGATGGCGTCACGGTTCAGCGCCGCGCAGACGAGATCTTCGCCGCCCTCGAGGACGGCACCCTGCGCCTCGATATAAGCGGCCGCTATACCCTCGACGAGGTCGAAATCGCCCACGCGGCCCTCGAAGGCCGGCGCCAGCTCGGCAAATCGATCCTGGTCATCGCCTGATCCGCCGGCCGACCCGGCATTGCCTCCGGCCTGGCCGGCCTATAGACTTGCTCCCCCTTCAGGGCATGGGCGGTTAGCTCAGCGGTAGAGCACTGCTTTCACACGGCAGGGGCCACTGGTTCGATCCCAGTACCGCCCACCAATAAAAACAAAGACTTCGCGAGACTTCCTGATGATTTGCAGCCTGACTTTGGGACAGTTGGAGCGCGGCTCTGCCTTGAAGACTCCCCTGTAACGCGTTACACTGTCACGCGTTACACAGGAGGAACCCGTAATGGCACATGCTGCAGAGCGAATGCGGGCGATGCGGGAGCGACGTCGCGCGCAAGGACTGCGCGAGCTACGCCTGGTCGTACCAGATTCTCGCTCGAAGGCCGTTCTGCGGCGCGTCGCTAAGGAAGTAGCCGGCCTAGATCGGGCCGCAGAGCGAGATGCAATGCGCTGGACCGAAGCAGTCTCGGAATTTGACTCCCAGTGAAGCGGGGTGACGTCGTTACTGTTGCGGCATCAGGCGACTACGGAAAGCCGCGGCCGGCAGTAATCGTTCAAACCAACGCCCTACCCGCCGAGCACGCGTCAGTGATTGTCTGCCAGATGACGTCCGATATCGCGGAGGCGCCGGATTTCCGCATCACTGTCGAACCCACCGAGAAGAATGGCTTGCGGACGCGCTCGCAGGTAATGGCGGACAAACCTGTGACGATCCGTCGCGAGCGCGTTGGACGCCGAATCGGATCGCTTGATGAGAAAGATGTCGATCGGCTGAATGTCGCACTCGCATTCGTTATGGGGTTGGCCGATTGAAGATAGCGGCCCACGGATCCAGTGTGCTGAACGTTAGCCCCCCGTGTGCGAGCCCCTCACCGCGGCGCTCGATTCCATCACCGCCGCCGCTTGGGACGCGTATCGCAACCATCACAAGAGCCCTCGTACCCGCCGCGCGGGTCCCGAGTTTGCCGATCCCGACTACGAGGTCGCCGTCGACTGCCTGGCCGCGCGGGCGGCGATTGAGGCCGCCGAAGAACGTGCGCTGCTCGACCACTCGTTCCATCCGCGAGAAGATCGCCGCCGGCATCGAGCTGCGGCACGATCACGGCTCGCAGTACATCAGCGATGACTTCCAGAACGAGATCGCCTTCCTGGGCCTGCGTTCCAGTCCCTCGTTCGTACGAGCTCCCGAAGGCAACGGCTGCGTCGAGCGCGCAATCCGCACCCTCAAAGAGCAGCTGCTGTGGGTGCGGACATTCGAGACGGTCGAGGAGCTGCGCCTGGCGCTCATTGAGTGGGCCGAACTGTACAACGAGCAGTGGCTCATCGAGCGCCACGGCTTCAGATCGCCCGCTCAGCGGCGCCGTGACCATTACGCTGAGAGCCAACAGTTGGCTGCCTGACAGAGTTCATTACCCACAAACCCGTGTCCAGAAAACCCTTGACCGCTACAGGGGGGAGCCGATGCCAGCCAAGCGGAGTGCCATGCGCAAAATCAAAGAAGTCCTGCGCCTAAAATTCGAGGCGCGATTGAGTCACGAGCGAATCGCGGCGGCGACCGGCCTCTCCAAGGGCGCGGTGAGCAATTACGTGCAGCGGGCTGTCCAGAGGAGCCTCGGCTGGCCGCTGCCGGAGGAGCTGGATGAGGCAGCCCTCGAGCGGCTGCTGTTCCCGCAGGTCGTGCAGCGCGAGCAGTACACGCACGCGGATTACGCGTACGTGCACCAAGAGCTCAAGCGCAAAGGGGTGACGCTGCAGCTGCTCTGGGAGGAATACCACGCCACCCACGGCGAGCGGGCCTATCGGTACAGCCAGTTCTGCTGGCACCACCAGCGCTTTAACGACAGCCTCGCCCGCTCGATGCGCCAGACCCACCGGGCCGGGGAGAAGCTCTTCATCGACTACAGCGGCGACACCGTCCCGGTCATCAATGCCGTGACCGGGGAGATCCTGCAGGCGCAGATCTTCGTCGCCTCGATGGGGGCGAGCAAATACACCTATGCGGAGGCGAGCTGGACGCAGCAGCTGCCCGACTGGATCGCCTCGCACATCCGGATGTTTGAGCACCTGGGATGCGTCCCGGATATCCTAACTCCTGACTGCCTCAAAAGCGCCATCAAGAAGGCGTGTCGCTACGAGCCGGAAGAGAACTCCACTTACGCCGATATGGCGCGCCATTTTGGCTGCGTGATTATCGCAGCGAGGCCGAAATCCCCGAAGGATAAAGCGGTCGTGGAAAACCACGTGCTCGTGGTGCAGAGGTGGATTTTGGCGCGCCTGCGCAACCGGCAGTTCTTCTCCCTCCCCGAGCTCAACGCTGCGATCGCAGAGCTTCTCGTCAAGCTCAACCATCGTCCGTTCAAGAAGCTGCCGGGCAACCGCGCCGAGGCGTTCGAGTCGATCGACCGGCCGGCAATGAAGGCACTCCCCGAGAGGCGCTACGAGTACGCCGAGTGGCTGAAAGCCAAGGTCGGCATCGACTACCACGTGGAAGCCGATCATCACTACTACAGCGTCCCGCATCAGCTCGTCGGTGAGCACGTGCGCGTGCGCATGACGGCCTCTGCCATCGAGTGCCTGTTCAAGGGCCGCCGCATCGCCGCGCACGCGCGCTCCTACCAGCGCGGCAAGCACACCACCTTGCCCGAGCACATGCCCGAGTCGCACCGCCGGCACGCGCAGTGGACGCCGGGACGGCTCTTGAACTGGGGTGAGAAGATCGGCCCCGGCACCCGCGCCGTCGTGCAATGGCAGTTCGACCACCGACCGCACCCCGAGCAGGGCTATCGGACCTGCCTTGGCCTCTTGAACCTCGCCAAGACCTACGGCGAGCCGCGACTGGAAGCGGCCTGTCGCCGGGCACTGACTATCGGTTCCCCGACGCGTAAGCGCATCGAGGCGATCCTCGAAGCCAAGCTCGATCAGCACCCCGACCTCTTCCCCGGCGCGGACACGGCCGCGCCCACCGCCTCGCGCACACACGCCAACGTGCGCGGGGCGGAGTACTTCCGTGCCCCAACCCCGACGGCCACGCCGTCAACTACCGAAGGAGATGATGATCAATGCTCATCCAACCCACCCTCGATGCACTGAACCGCCTGAAGCTCCATGGGATGGCGCTCGCCCTGAGCGAGCAGATGACCAATACCCCCGCCCAGCAGCTCGCCTTCGAGGAGCGCATCGCGCTGCTGCTCGAGCGCGAGGTGATCCACCGGGAAAACAGCCGCATGGGACGGCTGTGGAAGGCCTGTCAGCCCAAGGAACGCGGCGCCGTGATCGAAGACATCGACTACCGCGGCCGCGGCGGACTCGACCGCGCACAGCTTGCCAGCCTCGCCTCCTGCGAGTGGGTCCGCCAGAGCCAGAGCTTGCTGGTCCACGGCGCCACCGAGTACGCGACATGATGCACACCTTCGTACGTCACTGAAGTTTAAGGGAAAGTTGGTCGGCGCTTTCTGTGCGTGGACCGGACGCGTTTCCTCGAGCGAGGAATTTCTCAACATCAGCACGTTTGATTATCCAAGGCGCGCCCTTGCAAGCCTGATGCGCCGGCAGCGCTTTGGAGGCGATCAAACGCCGTATGCTCTCTCGACTCACATTGAGCATAGCCGCAGTTTCCTCCAGAGTCATCTCCCCGCGTGTCAGACGCTCCCCTTGACTGTAAACGGCGATTTTGTGATTACCACGGAACGATCGCAGTCGGGCTTCGGTCCAATTATGGCCGTGGCCAGTGCGCACGCCGAGTCGGTTCAGTATCGACACGATGCCTTGGTCCGGTTGCACTCGCGCAAGCTCCCGAACCAGATCAGCGACGTTGCTGGGAGTGACGTAGCGGTGATAGCCCGTCTTGTTCTTCATGAACTCGAGCGAAGTGTGATCCCCACCCTGCCAATGCAAAAGCATTGTCATCTTCTCGCCTTCCTTACTGACAACGATCTCATGCAACAAGGTTCGCACGATGCGCTTTTTGAGTTGACTCGAGCTTTGCGGGCGGTTCCACAGCGCCGGCAGGTCTTCTCCGAGCGCAAGCAATGTTTGACGTGTTGTATCGTCCAGCGCCTTGGGCTGGTTGCCGCGCATAATTTTCAGCTCTTCTTCGATGGTATTGTAGCGTTTAAGCACTTCATTCCAGCGACGCTCCAGTTCGCCGGCAACCAAACGATTATCGGGGTCAACTGCATCGTATTGTCGCCGCGCGCGAGCGACCTCGAAGCGTGCCTGCCCGAGGGCGAGCTCCTTCTGAGTGATCCGCTCGTCGGTACGTTGACCATGCCGATCAATCGCTTCCAGTGCCGCCCGAATGCCCAAGGGCTCGAGTCGACGCAGGATCTCCGCCTCGAGCAAGCGCTCCGGCTTCAGCGCACCAAATGAGATGCACCGAGCCGCGCCGTGATTGATCATGGCGCCCTGACAGGCGTAGCGCACTCCCTGCGCTCGGGCCCCGCCGTAGGCCACATGCAGCTTTCGCCCGCAGTGACCACAGCGCAGCAGCCCCGCGAGCAGCGCCCCACCGTTGCGTGCCGGACCTCGTACCAGTCGACCCTTCATGGCGGCGTTGTGTGTGATTTGTCTGAGATTTGCCTGGTATTCATCCCAGCGAATGTACCCCTCGTGATGCTCGCGGATTAGGACCGGCCATTGCTCCTGCGGGACTTGTACGCCCTCGACGCTGTGCTTGCGGCCCTGCTCAATGCGAGTAACCGTTGTTGTCCGTCCGTATACATACGCGCCAGCGTAGATCGGATTGGTCAGGATGTGATGCACCACATTGTATATCGGCAGCTTCCAGATCGCAGCCCGGCCGGTGTCCCCGTATAGGACGGAGGGTAACTCGATGCGCTCCTGCCGTAGCCATAGCAGGACTTGGCGCACACTGCCGAACTCGCGGAACTTGCGGAAGACCAGGTCGATCGCCTTGCGGATACGCCGATCGGGATCCTTCTCCAATCGGTCGTTCGGCGCGCGCACGTAGCCGATCGCGACGGTGGAGAATAGCTCCCCGCGCCGCGCCTTCTGCATCGCAGCCTCGCGAGAGCGCTGGCGTAACGTGGACAGCTCCATCTCTGAGAGCGTGCCCTTCATGCCGAGCAGGAGCCGATCGTTCGTCTGACGCGCATCGTAGATGCCATCCTCGTCAACGATCAATGTGTCTACGAGTCGGCAAAACTCAAGCAGCGTGTGCCAGTCGCGCCCATTACGCGCCAAACGCGATGCCTCGATGCAGAACACGGCCCCGACGTTGCCTTCGCATAGCTGCGTCAACAGCCGCTCGAAGCCGGGCCTGTGTGCTCCTCCGCCGGAGCGACCGAGATCGTCATCAATGACAGTGACCTCCTGCCAGCCCAGCGCTCGCGCTCGGTCGGCGAGGGCGTACTGGCGGCGCTGACTCTCGAGATTGTTCTGCACCTGATCGAGCGTCGACTGGCGCACGTAGATCACGGCCTGTCGCCTGAGGTGCTCACTTGTGATCTTGTTCATCACCCCTTCCTCCCTCGACCGCCGGAACGATGGCGAGGAGAAGCTCGACGAGCAGCTCGAACGCCTTCTCTTCGGCCTCCTTTGGCAGCGGTACGCCGTCGAGTTCTTGCAGGAGGCTGCGCTGCCGCAACTTTGCTTCGTTCATCGTTCTCGCCTCCGCTCTGTGCCTGCGATGGCGGAGACGATACGGCAGCATCCACGATGCGGCGAAGCTCGATCAGCGTTTCCCGGGGAAGGCGTGGATGGGCGACGATCGTCAGTTCCGCCGCCGCTGCCTCCGCCATCCAGGTCGGTAGCAGCGCCAACGACCCGTCGGGCTGTTCGACCACGTACGCGCGTTCGCCGCGAAAGCCGTAAATCTTGCGGACAGCGACTCGCTCTCCGTGTCGGGGGTGAAAGCGGTAGTGGACCGTGATATCAAACAGGTGGGTATGGGTAGTATGTTGCTGGGTTGACTGGCAGCGGGAAAACGCCTGCGCCCTGGCGCACCAGGCGTGTCGCGCGGGCCTCTCCGCCTGGTACGTGCGCGCCCCGCGCCTCTTCGAGGAGCTCAGCCTCTGCCACGCAGACGGCTCGTTCCGCAAGCGTCTCGCGGCCATCGCCAAAATCAATCTGGTCATCATCGACGATTTTGCGATCAGTCCCATCGGCCCCCGCGAACGCAACGACCTACTCGAACTCCTCGATGACCGCGTTGGATCCCGGGCATCGATCCTGACCAGCCAGCTGCCCATCGAGCACTGGCATGAGTACCTGAACGAGCCGATGGTTTCATAATGCCTCCTATTTTGATCGCCTGATACGTCGGACTTGGCTCTTCAGGGCCTTTATTTTCTCAGGAGTGAGATGGATCTGCCACGGCTGTCCGACCATCTTTTGTCGGCCAGTCAGTCGTCCGCGTCGCAGCCACTTAAAGATTGTCTGGGGCGTGACGCGTAATGCCGCTGCCGCCCCCTGTACCGAGTAGCTACCGTCCGGCCAACGTGCGGGGTTGTCCTCCACTCCGTTGATCTTCCCAGTCGGGATACCAAAGTGCCTCCGCAATCGATGCACGTTGCTGCTCTGGAATGAGGCGCCTCGGGCCGGCACGATCTCCTCTTCATTGAGGATAGCGGCGATCTCCCGGTCAAATTTCCCAGCTTTCGCCAGCTCCCTGAGTCGTCTCTCCAGTACCGGTGTCGACACGCAAATCGCGTAAGATTGAACATGCCGCTGAACCTGGTGTTCTGAGACGGCGCCTGTCTGCCATGTTATCTTGATTATAACGATTCCACGTTCGCGCGATTGATCAAGTGTCACCTCGCGGATCACGAGGCGCACGATCCGTTTTCGTTCAACGGCGTTGGCGATCTGCCAGACTCGGGAGAACTTCTCGGCAAGACTCAACACCTGATCGCGCTCAGCGCTCGATAGCGGGCCAGCCTGTTCGCGCTGCCACGCCTGATAGGCCTGATCTACCTCCTCCTGCTTGCGAAGCTTCTCTTCCCAGGCCCGCTCAAGAGAGCGCGCTACGAGCCGGTTCTCCGGCTCTACCTCGTCGTACTGTCGTCGGGCGCGTTCGACTTCGTAGCGCGCTCGCTCGCACTTTAACCGCCACTGCTGATCGAGCGTTTTGATCTGGGACTCAAGCTCTCCCACCGCCTCGACGGCCATCGTGATTTGATCTGGAGCGAGCGCGTCCAGCAGAGCTCGCTCGATGTACGCGTCCACGGAAAGAGCCCGCACTTGCTGACAGCGCGGACTGCCGTCCTCACACGCATCCACCTCGCATACATACACCGGATAGTTCCCCTTGGGTCCGGAGTAATGGAGGGCCATGCGCTGCCCGCAACGGCCGCAGATCGCAATCCCCTGCAGCAGGGCTTGACCCTTGCGTGGCGCTCCAGGCCGATCGCGCCTGCGAAGCGCAGCGTTGCTTAGGAGGCGGCTCTGGTTGGCCATAAACTCCTCCCAGCTGATGTATCCCGGGTGAGCATCTTTAAGGCAAATAGGCCAGCGATCGACGGGGAGCTGCACGATCGTCGGGCGGGCCTTGCCGGCTCGCCGTCGCAGCGGATCCGGCTGGTGCCGTCCGTACACGTACGCTCCAGCATAGCCGGGGTTGTGTAATACCTGCAGAACTCGGGCCGTCGTGGCCGGCACCCACTCGATCTCGTGGGGTGCCGGTCCGCGCAGCGGCCGGACCGGTAATGACAGATCATGCCGACGCAGCTCTCGCATGACGGCCCGGGCGCTTTGCAGTTCGCTGAACTTGCGGAACACAAAACCGACTCGGGCCTGTACCTGTTCGTCAGGATGCCGAATGATCTCCCCGCCGCGGGTGCGGACCAGGCCAGCTGGCAGCGGTAGGCGCAGCTCCCCGCGCGCCGCCTTTTGCCGCTCGCCCTGGTGAAGGCGGACCCGCAACTGATGGAGCTCCGCCTCACTCATGATACCCGACAATCCGAGCAGCAATCTGTCATGGTAGACAGTCGGTTCATACAGCCGCTCGCCATCAGCAATGAGCACGCCGAAAATTGAGCACAGCTCGAGTAGCTGGTGCCAATCTCGGTTGTTGCGCGCCAACCGTGATGCGTCAAGGCTCAGCACCAGCCCGGCCTTGCCGAGCCCGATCTCACTGATCAGGCGCTGGAAACCCTGGCGCTCGGCGCTCGAGGTCCCGGACTTACCGAGGTCGTCGTCGATGACCGCGACGCGCTCGCGCGGCCAGCCGAGTGTGATCGCGCGATCTACCAGGTGATACTGGAGTTCCGTGCTCTCCTGATGATGACGCACCTGACCGGCCGTGGACTGCCGTACATAGATATAAGCCAGCTTGGCTCGATGGGCAGTTGTGACTCGTTCACTGCTCTCACTGCATGTGCTCAACACGGCCCGTGCCCTCAGCGCGAAGGCGCTGCAGGACCCGGGCGACCTGCTGAGCGAGCCGGCTGTGGGCTTCCGGTGACAGCACTACCCGCGGATGCGGGAGTGGTTGACTGTTTTGACGAACTCTGAGACCTCTTACGCGACGCCTTTGCGGACGATGATCCGGCATTCAATGCCTCCTCCCCATAGACGCCGGCCAAGTAGCATCGAATGTGCCGCGCCAAGGGCAGCAGCGAGCGAGCCGAAATCCGAGATTGCGGGGCAATACCCCGCTCACCGCAATCCAGATCTGTCGCCGATCGCAATACCAAACGTCGGCGACCATCCTCCAAGGCCACCGCCACGAACCGCTTGCCGCGACCACAATGTTCCGACAGCAGCTTCAACGATTTTGCGAACAACGGATGGGTGGGGTCCACCACCCGGATACCAGGTATCACCCGGTCGATTTTGGAGGTTCTCCGCCATGTTCGGCGATCCAACGCTCGCCGACGCGATCATGGATCGCCTGATCCACTGCTCGCACAAGATCCACCTGCAGGGCAAGGAGTCGATGCGCGAACGCACCAGCAAGAAGGCTGCGAAGGCCTGAGGTGATGGTCGGGTCACCACCCCGTCGACACGTCCGCGCAGGTGCTTCTGCCCGCCCTCCGGGCGGTCAGACTCCCCTACGGCTTCCCCGTGACGCGGGAAGGCGAAGAGCGGGCGCACAGAGCCGCAGGCGTTGACGGAACGTGACCGATCGGAGTAATAAACCCTCACAGCGCCGACCCGGCGGAATCGCCGGTCACGTTCGGCCGGAACAGCCGGTCAAGATCGCCGGAATACGCACGCTCACCACGGGCATACTCGAGAGCTCATCTGCAGCTCCGTCGGAAATCCACCCGACAGCAGGCAGAACTGAAAGTGCTACGACCGCGCTGCGCACGCAACTGGAGAACAGTGCCATTGCTTACGAGTTTCCGAAACAGTGGAGTCGCGCTAATCTTGGCCTGCTGCCCGTCAAGCTCCGGTAAGGCCCGATGACTTCCTCGTCACGATCGCCGGCGAGCCCCTTCACGCGCCTGCTGACGCACCTGGTGCTGCCGTACTCGAACTGGGAGTGGGAAGAGTTCCGGCGCTTGGGCGGCATCACTCCGACGCTGCAAACCGATTCCAACTCGGCCGCGACCCATTAGACCAAGCGGACTACCTCGGAGCGTACCTTCAACGAGGACTATGTCACCTTTTGCAAGCACCTGAAGACCGTGCCGCACACGATCCATGTGGCCTCGCCCGATTAGTTCAACGCGCGGCAACACCTTCCCCTCGAAGACGGGTTCGACAATCAGCTCCCGTTCCGAATAAGGTCTACTCAACACAACATGCGCTCCAATACCGCAGCTGGCGGCAGGCCCCGACAACCGCTTCCCACCACGATACATTATCACCCGTCCGCCGATTTACGCGCACTGACTTACTACTCGACCCCGCCCGCGCGCCAGCTCTCATGGGAAACATGCGCTACCGACCGCAGGGTCTCGCTCTGGTCCTGGTAGGTCTGATCCTCCCCCGGATACAGGCGTCTTTCCCGTGCAGCAGGTAGGGAACGGTGAGGCAGTCAGCTACGTTTGCCGCCGAGACGAGCACCGGTGAATGAGCTTGTGCCGGCTGTCGACCGCCACGTGCGCCTTCATGCCTAGCTACCACTGCTTGCCCTCGCCGGCCTGATGCATCGCACCGTCGCCTTGCCGTCCTTGGTTTTCGTCGAGGTGATGATTGTGGTATCCACGATCGGGGCGTTGCCGACCTTGATCCAATTGCGGGCCAGATACCCGTTGATGTTCCACAGCAGTTTCTTGCCGAGCTTGTGTCGTTCGAGCAGGCGTTCCTTCCTGGCCGAGGTCGACGCCGGTGAAACTGCGCATCGCCAGAGCGACTCGTACGGAGTTTCCTCCGCCGCAGGGTCGGAGAGCTCGAACCACAGCTGCAGCAAGTATACCCGTAGCATCCGCTCACCATACCTAGCAAGTCAGGCCGTACTAGAACTGATAGAGCACATTTAGAGAGAAAGTTCTCGGACGAATGATGACGTAGCGGGGGCGCTCTGGTATGGGTACTGTCTCGCCGGCGTTGGGGTCAATAGACTGCCTAGCGTTCTCGTTCAGCAGGTTGGTCGCATCCAGAGAGAGTTCCCAAGTACGGTAGCGTATTCCTGTTTTGAAGTTCAAAAGGCGTACGACTTGAATCTTATAGGTCGGGTCGCGAGCGCCGTCGCTCAGGCGATTGTAGGAACCCCACGACGAACCGGTGTACTGGTAGTCGAGGCGCGCAAAGCCCTGTATATTCCTCACGATCGGATATGTGGTTTCCCCGTACAGGGCAAACTGCCAATTCGGGACCTGTTCAATCTGATCTCCTGCAAGCGCAGTGGGCAGCCCGGGAACGTGCGGACTGCTCTGCTGCAACTTGGCACTCATGTAGCTGCCGGACAGCCCGATAGTGAGGTGAGTTACCAGTTGATCAGCGACATCCAGCTCGACTCCTTTGATCACTGCCTCTCCGAAATTCGTGGTGTAACCGAATCCGCACTGGTATTCAGCGGATTGCTGAATATTCGCCCAGTTGATGCGATAGAGCGCAGCATTCACTGTCAGGCGGTTGTCGAGCCACATCGTCTTTGAGCCGAATTCGTAATTCTTGATGGAGTCGGGCTTAACTGTGAATTCGCCCGGGGGAGCGTTGCAGATCGCGGGGGCACCGATGTTCCCAAATCCCGGGCGAAAGCCTTCTGAATACAGAGCATAAGCCAATGCACTCCGAGTGATCTTATACGTAATCTCCCCCTTTCTCACGATGCCGCTCGAGACGGCTGAGACGGTCTTGTTAGACAAGGCGTCGGAGCCGTTATAGAAGAGGCCGCTTTGCCCTATAGTGTTCCCGTTCGCAATTCTGTAGTGACGTACTCCCACGGTTGCACTCAATGCGTCTGTGAAGTGATACGTGAGTTCACCAAACTCTGCGGCTTGTCGTTCATAACCGTGAGAGTGGTTGACGTACAAATCGTTACCGGGTGCGTACGCCGGGTTGGTTGGATCGTTACCGGTGACAACTAAATTATATTGGGGGTAGTTCCAGTCAGCTAATGTAAAGTTGCGAACGTCTGAGTAGAAAACGCCCAGTACCGCGTCAAATCCGTATATTCTTTCAGAGTTTGCGATTCGGGTCTCCTCAGTGAAGCTATGGTCTCCGCTGTGAGCCGGAAGAGAAACTGGAAATAATGGACCACCGAAGAACCGGTTAATGAGCGACGTACCCTCTTCAGTCTGAAAGGTATCTTGGGTGGAATACCCTGCCGATGACACAAGGTTCAGGCGTCCGAAGTTGTACTTAGCGGTGATGGAATAGAGGGCGAAGCGATAATCCTGTGGCTCCGGCGTGTTTGAAATTAGAGTTTGCACAAGGTTGTCATTTGGGTTGGCTGCCCCACCCGTGATATCTTGGAAGCCGTTGAAATGCTGATTCTGAAAGAAAATCATCGCCGAAATATTGAACTGCTCCGTCGGCTGGAGGAGACCGATGGTACGGAATCCCCACGTATGTTCGTCCGGAAGATTACCCACGGTTCCCTGTACTGGGCCGACAGCGATGCCAGATGTCGCCTCGTTGGTCCAGGTGCGATTGATGAATCCTCCCACGTCGCGGCCCCAGACGACGCCGCGCACACCCGCGACGCCGTCGACGAGTGGGGCGTTCAGGACGAGGTCGCTCGTGCCGCCGGCCGAGGCGCCATCAGCGCCTTGGGTAACTGTCCCTTTGACCTCAACCGAGCCCTCGGTCTGGGTTAGGTTAGGTGGAGTTGGAATCAACCTTATCGTACCGCCAATGGAGCTTGCGCCGTAAAGAGTTCCTTGCGGCCCGCGGAGTACCTCGATCCGTTGGAGGTCAAGGAGGTCGGGGTTGACAGCTTGCGCCATCGGCGTCTCGCCTATGTAGTAGCCGACGGTGGCAGATCCTGTAGAAGCATTGAGCCCGCGAATGCTGAGCTTATCGACTCCGTCTCCCATGTCGGTATAAGTCAGCCCGGGGACTGTGCGGGCATAGTCTCCGAGCGACTGGGCGCCCATAGCTTCCAGCGTCGCACCCGAAAGCGCGGAAATCGCTGCGGGCACATCTTGCAACCGTTCGGAACGCTTCTCCGCAGTGACGATAATTTCTTGTAGCTGTCCGGCGGTCTCCTCCTGCTGTCCTGGGTCGCTCTGTTGCGCTTGTCCGCCGTCCCCTGCTGCGGCAAAGGGCGCTGAAGTCAGCGTCAGGAGTGCCACTACTGGAGATAGTAGCCTTACAGCCGAACTCCCCGCGATGAGCCGCGCGCAGGGGATCGCGGAGGCCGAACGCCTCTCGGGTTCAGCTTTCAATCTCGGCACTGCATTCGATTGATAGATCCCTTCGGATCCGATCAACGCTGTGCAAGCGCTACGGCAGGTGCCTTTGGTCGCCGACTTTCGTGATCTGGATGGTTGTCGCATTATGAGTCTCCCCCTGTGTGGTTGCTTCTCGTGGCGTCGAGGATGAATTAAGTCCTCATGGCGCTAGGTCTTTTGGGATCAGTGGTAGTGAAATAACCGCATCGAGTCAGCGGGAGGACGTGAGAAATTCAAGCGCTCCTCCAGCAGATACTTCTATTAGTCGGCAATCGCCGCCCTGGGCCCCGCAGGGCTATCAAAGGGAGAATAGTGTTTCGCTAGCGCGGACGCCGATAGGCAAGCCAGAGATGCAGGAATACGGGCACCGTTCGAAGCTGGCGTCACATGGTGTTGTTCGCCAGCTTCCCTTGACGAGCAGTCACAAGTCGCCACATGCGTCCAAGAGGCTCAAGATATAGATCTCTCAGGCTTTTGTGCGGATTTCGTTCCCCCACTTCGTCGTCGCTAATCCCCCAACGGAGATAGGTTTCGCCTGGTTTAGGCATGTAAAGCGTTCCGAATAGCCAGTCGAAAAGCATGAAGCCCATACCAAAATTCTTATCGCGATGTTGAATCTGTCGGCTGTGGTGGATCTGATGCATGACGGAAGAGCCGAGTACGTAATTCAACTTGCCTAACGATAGAGGGATGTGCGAGTGCGCAAGGGCAAACGCGAAGCCGCCTATGGTGAATAGCACCCCCAACACCGGGAGAGTAAGGCGATGCATGGGCGTACCTGTCGCGTAAAACAGTATGCCGCCGAAGACGGCGTTGGTCACCGCGGGTTGCGCCGTAGCCTCAATTAGTTCAATCGGGTTGCCCCTGACAGCTGTAAAGAAATTTGGGACTTCTGCTGAGTGATGGGATCGGTGAAAGCTCCAAAGAAGCGGCACCTTGTGCATCGCGCGATGGAACCAGTAATCCACAAGCTCGTATGAAAAATATAGAACGCCAACTTGCATCGTGACGATTAACCACGTGCCGTGGAGTAAAGGCGCGCGCGCTCCAAATGTAGAAATCAATATGGCGCTCAGATCGCTGCCAAGTAGAGCGCCACACATTGCTACCCCGGCCGAGGTGAGAGGACGCCATAAAGCGGAAAACAGGATCCAGTTCCACACGTCTATGCGCGAAGAGCGCGTAGCGTACAGGTGCCGAGGGAAAATATACTTCCAAATGTCACGTAACGACCAACCCTTCCTGTTCTTTTCAAGAATTGCGTAAAAGGCAACTGCAAAGCCAATGAATAACGCGATGCCGCGGAATTCTTGACCGTGCGCCCAGGTGTTCCAAGCGTCAACGTAGGCCGTGTTTAGTGACTTAAGAAGTATTCCCATGGGGGTCAGGCTTCATATCACGTTCGATATGGCTGCAGGGTAAAACATCAATGTAGATTGAGGTCAAGAGGTAAAATGGATGTCATTACAGCCGGTTACGATAAGCTTGGCGGGCTGCTGAGGCCTAAGCTAGGGCCACCGCGCGGAAGCGTCGACGGCTGTTCACCGTCGCACTGCATCAGCTTCGCTTGCGCGCCGTTCGAGCTTTCCGAGAAAGTCGGACGGACCTGGACAGAGGGCGTTTGCCCGGCTTTGCCGGACCGCCAACGCCGGCCTGATACCGCAGGTGCGGTTGGATCGCGATGAGCGGGGCTGCTCGAGTCACTGCCGCTTCACCCTCATCGCCCAGTGGGCACGCTGCGGGTGCCATCAAGCCGTAACAGTACCGCTGGGCGTCCAGCGGCGTCCACTGGCGCTGTATAAAGGCTTTGCTGCGCTGCCCGGCTCATTGGAAGCGGTGGACGGCATCTTCATCGACGTGGACGTCGGCTGCTCTCGACGCTGCTGCGTTGTCATCGCCGCGATGCAGCGCGGACGCTGGGTGTACTACGGCACCCTCGTCGATCTGATCACCTCGCTCGAAAAAACCCAGGTACGCGGGTAACTGACCCGATGTTTGGCAGCGCTGACCCATCTCTCACTCCTGGTGCCGGATGAGATCGGATATGTGCGGGAGCGGTCCTGTTCTTCCAGCTCATGAAGCTCGCGGGTAGTGTGTGTGGCTCGAGAACCGCATCCATACCGTGACGCTCGGGAGACTCCACTGCCTCTTCGCCCCAGTCACTGCGCGCCGGCCCCCCGTGCCAGCACCATCATGAGCCTGATCCTGTCCGCCAAGCTCAACGGACACGATCCGTCGGAGCCGCCATCGCGGCGGCCGTCGCCACCGCACCCTGTTGGAGCGGTGTGCGGCGAGACAAGGGAGAGCTCGTCACCCGGGAAGCCCTCTGCAAGCATGACTGATACCATCACAGAGGGGCCGCTTCACGCTCTGCTTGCAGACACAAAACCATATCTGTCCGGTTTCGGTCGCTTGGTACTTGAGTGGAGTGAACGGCGTGCCTTTGTGTGAGCCGTCGCAGAACGGTTGAGCCTTACTGCGCCCGCAGGCGCACCACCAATAGGTCTTACCGGCCTGTACAGTTACTTCGATCGGCGCCGCGGTAGCGCCGATGGCGGGCTTTTCCACAGACATCGTGCTCAATCTTCCTTTGTACCCAAGTCTTTCCATCCTAAACCCTCAACTGTAGTTGAGGTCAATATTCGCGACGTATCACTAACTGCGGGGCGGACGAATACGCGCCTGGTGGAGAGCAGAAGGACGGATTCGACAGCCCATACCCCCAATGCATTCGAATGGGATGGGTGTTTCAGTGGGTCACTCACCTGCCGTGGTGGCTGTCGGTTACGCAGTGGTGCTGGTGCCGGGTGTGATCCTGTTTGGCAAGCTTCCCGGCAGCTTCGTGCCGGAAGAGAACCAGAGCGGTGTGATCGCCAGTGTGGAGCTGCCGGCGGGCTCGACGCTGCAGCGCACAGAAGACGTGCTGTACCGGTCTACAAGAGAATTCGGGATCCGCCTTCATTCACGTCATTCCATGGGACGGGCGCAGCCAGACGGCGGATCAGTTCGTCAGCTGGGCCAATACGATCGTGCCTCATCGGATTCACGACGCGCAAGTGTTCGTGAGCAACCGCCCGGCCTTCCGCGGATGGGCAGCTTCGGCGGATCGACTTCTACCTGGACGATCGTGGCGGCCTGGGCGCACCTGCAGCACGCGGGCGTCGTTGGCGAACATGGGACCGCCATGAGTCCGTGGCGGAGATGCCCATGGACTGCGCCTGCGTCCGATCCACCGTGAGCAGCAGCTGCGTTTGCGGCGCCAGGCAACTGACTCGCACCTCCGAAAGCATCGGCCTCTGAGATGAGGGTGTCCTGTGCCTGCTCCAGCGCCGTGCGGCTCTGCAGGCGGATGCCCGCCGTCGCATGAGTCCAGAAGCGCAGCAACACTTCTATCTTGCCGGCAGAAACAACAAACACCATGACCCCGGTCCCCCGGTATAGAGTTTTCCTGGACACGCTTTTGGGCCAAAGTGAAGGCCCGAGGAGTGCCCGATGCGAAGAAAGAACGAAGCGACTGATGAAGAACGAGGGCGATGGTCCTCGAAGAAAAAGATGGCTGCGGTGCTGCGTCTGCTGAAAGGTGAGGACCTTGACGCGCTCTCGCGGGAGCTGAAGGTCAACGCCGCGACGCTGTCGTCTTGGCGCGAGGTTTTCTTGGCCAGTGGCCTTTCAGGGCTGAAGAGCCGAGAGCTCGATGGGCGCGACGATAAGATCACGCAGCTGCAGAAGGCTCTCGGGGAGACGGCGCTGAACCTGGAGGTCTCGCGCGAGATCAACCGGGTGTATGAGAGGAAACACGGCCCTTTAGCCCCGGGGAAGTCGAACAAGTGAGGCGCGACATGTCGACTTCCCAGAACCGGATTGTCCCGCTGAACCGCGTCTGTGCTCTGGCGGGTTTGGCCCGCTCGAGCGTGTACTTTGCTCGAAAGACTGATCCGTCCACCCGTGGGGCCCCGAGGGGCCCCACGGGTGGACGTAGCGACGGTGAGCTCGTCGAGCACATCCGCGCGGTGCTCTGCGCCTCGGTGTTTCTCGGCGGGGGCTACCGGAAGGTGTGGGCGAAGCTTCGCCATCGGGGTATCCGCACCAGCCGTGGCCGCGTACTTCGGCTGATGCGCGAGCATGAGCTGCGGGCTCCGACGCGCAGCGGCGCCCCACGAGGGCCGCGCTCGCACGAAGGCACCATCATTCCGCCGGCGCCGAACATGCGCTGGGGGACGGATCTGACCGGCACCTGGACCACGCGCGAGGGCTCGGCGAGCGTGCTGCTCACCATCGATCACCACACTGCCGAGATCCTCGGCATCCACGCCGCCCGGCGCGCTACTCGCTGGGAGGCGCTCGAGCCGGTCCGCCAGGCCGTACGCCGCTGCTTCGGTTCCATCCGCGAGAAGATCGCCGCCGGCATCGAGCTGCGGCACGATCACGGCTCGCAGTACATCAGCGATGACTTCCAGAACGAGATCGCCTTCCTGGGCCTGCGTTCCAGTCCCTCGTTCGTACGAGCTCCCGAAGGCAACGGCTGCGTCGAGCGCGCAATCCGCACCCTCAAAGAGCAGCTGCTGTGGGTGCGGACATTCGAGACGGTCGAGGAGCTGCGCCTGGCGCTCATTGAGTGGGCCGAACTGTACAACGAGCAGTGGCTCATCGAGCGCCACGGCTTCAGATCGCCCGCTCAGCGGCGCCGTGACCATTACGCTGAGAGCCAACAGTTGGCTGCCTGACAGAGTTCATTACCCACAAACCCGTGTCCAGAAAACCCTTGACCGCTACACCGGCGTCGAATTTCGTGAAGACCGAATGGATCGCCGCGCGCGCGTTGACGCGCTTTGGCGGCTACCCCACCGTGGAGATCGTGGGGTCCGCCAAGCCGGGCTTCAGCTCCGGCCAGACGAGCACTGCGATGCCCCAGCGCACAACAACAGGGTCGCAAGCGACATCAGGCCTTTTGCGGTAGGGTGACCTCGAAGCCCTACTGCCCAGCCACTGGTCAAGGCCCCTAGCTTCAGGGCTACAGGATAGTCAAGCCTTACCGCCCGGGAGCACACGCAGATGCTTACACGACGATCAACGCTTTGTGGCCTGTTCGATCCGGCAGCGTGACCACATTCGAACACGACGGGCTATACGCTCATCGGCTGACTCTTGGTCAAAGATACGTGGCTGTGCCGGACGAGCAACAAGGTCGCTAGCGCAATTCATGGCGCGAGCATTGAGAACCACCCAGCCATCGTTCATCACTGTCGCGCCGATGTATACCCCACAGTTTGCGCAAATGAGGAAGTCGGTGACCCCGGTCGCAAAGCGGTACCGTCGTAGACAAGCGGGATCGCGTACTACGATGAGAACTTCCCCATTCGGATCCGAGGTGCTGAGCATGGCGTGCTTTCGGCAAAAGCTACACTGGCACTCACGCAGAGGCCAGTTGTCCGGTTCAAGGGCGGTCTTGTATTCAATAGCCAAATTGCCGCAATGGCAGCCACCCGTGTATATCGTCATTATTACCCCTCTTATCGGCTGCGGAGCTGTTCTTCGATTGACCGGGTGCGATCGATGACTACCTCGCCAGTGTGAGCTGTCGACTTTCGCTCAAAAAGCAGGATGTGGCACTCATTATCGGCCATAGGGTTATGCCTCACGCCTCTCGGTACAACGAACAGCTCGCCTGCGTTGAGCGTGACGGTCCGATCTTCCATTTCGATGCGCAGGGTGCCCTTCAAGACGAGAAACAGCTCATCTTCATGATCGTGGCTGTGCCACACCAGCGTGCCCTTGACCTTGGCAACCTTGACGTACGAGTCGTCAACTCCTGCAATAACACGCGGGGACCAGTATTCAGTAAGTTGCGCCGCTACCGCGGCTGGCGAAACGACGCTCTTCACTTCACATTCTCATCGTCTGAAAGAGTCCTACGGCTGCGGCCACAAGTCCGTGCTTAAGTACTTGAGCCCTGAGTCGCAAGCCAGGGTAACCACGGTCCGGCCGCGCGCCTCGCGACAGAGGAGCTGTAAGGCGGCAGCAACGTTGGCGCCACTCGAGAAGCCCGCGAAGATACCTTCCTCGGCGGCCAGACGGCGGGCGCAGGCGATGGCCTCTTCGTCAGTCACCTGGAGGTAGCCATCGATCCGGAAGCCCTCGAGAAACGCAAGATCGCGGAGAGAATACCCACCACCCTGGATCCGGTGGTTGGGACGCACGGCCGTGCCGCCAGCGAGCACAGCGGCGCCAGCGGGCTCGACCACATAGCAGCGCACGGCAGGGTCCGAAGCGCGCAGTGCCTCGGCGCAGCCGCGGAAGGTGCCACCGGATCCGACGAAGTCGCAAAACGCATCGATGTGGGCAGCCTGCTGGACAATCTCCGGACCCGTGGTTTCGGAATGAGCGTGCCAGTTGCCTTCGCGGCGAAATTGATCCGCACGAAATGCGCGGCGTTCGCGCGTGACCTCCTCGGCACGGACTTCAACGAGCTCCAGGTCATGTCCTGAGACCTGTCCCGGTGGGCTTCCGGGAGCTTGGTCGACAAGGATCACTTCAGCGCCAAGGGCGCCCATCATCCGAGCGCGCTCTGGCGAGTTGCCCCGGGACATCACGGCCACGAATGGGTAACCCTTCACCGCACAAACGATGGCGAGGCCAGTCCCCATGTTGCCACTGGTGAGCTCGACGACAGTCTGGCCGGGGCGTAGAGCGGCGGAGCGCTCTGCCTCTTCGATAATCCGGAGCGCCGCGCGGTCTTTTTTTGAAAAACCCGGATTGAGATAGTCGAGCTTCAAGAAGATCCGCCCCCGCAGGGAACGCGTGAGGCGGGAAAGCTCCACGAGCGGAGTATTGCCAATCACTTCGAGTACCGAAGACATCACTTTCAAGTATTGCTCCCAGAGTCTCTGCGCCCCTTCGTCGAAAGATAATGCCAGTGGCTCGCCTGCCAATGAGCGGGCTCGCAGAGCCGCGCTTGTGACGGCCCCGATCCACGCCTCAACGGAAAACCAGCCATATAGCCGGTGGAGTCGATCGTTGCTGGGTAGGATCGTAGGATCGCTTGCACACGTGGTTGCTCGACCGCTTACGAATGGAGGCGACCGTCACGATCTCGGACAGCTTCGTCCCTGGCAGGAAGATTGGAAGATTACCCCATCGGAGTTGACGATCCCTAACAGCGCAAGGAAGCCGAAAATACAGAAGCCCCGGCTCGAGGTTGAGGTCGGTCGAAGCCAGGGTGAGCGCCAGCTCAGCCCTGCGCCCCTCGATCTGGCCAACGACGAGCGTCAACCGGCGAGTTTGCAGCCGAGGTTGGTTACTGACCCAAAATCCCGACGATTTCGGACGCCGCCTTGTGCACTGTGGGCAATTCCTTCGCTGCCACCCCGCGGCGTGCGACTGCGAGTGCGCGGAGCGCCTGCGCACTTCGTCCGCCTCCCGGCGTCCGCCAGCGCTCCTTGCCCACCCCCTTACAGGGATTCCCGACTGCGGCATCGAAGCCTCGGCCGCGCGGCCCGACCAGGCAGTTGATCACGTGGTGCAGACGCATGGTCGCAACCACCACGCTCTGCGATGCCTCCGCGAGTTTGCGCGTGTGCGCGGGCCGTGGCCAGTTCCTTCGCCACATCCCCACCCTGGGCCAACGCGGTGGATGCAAGGAGCAGCGCGCCCACCAGCGCGATCGATGACATCAAGAGACGTTTCATCGGAAACCCATTCGGCCTGGAGCGAATCGAGTTGTACGGCCACCCACCTCGAGTTCCCGTGCGCCGCCGCATGAACTCGAGGCGCTGCTGTTAAGCCTTCCGTCAACGGGGTCCTCGGACATCGATAACTCTCTGCGGCTGCGGCCGTCTTGCCGAGGTGCGAAGCATCACTGTCCTCGATGCTCATGGAAAGAATGTGCTTACTCAAGCGCTTACGGTCCATCGTACACCCGCACACCGGGAACACGAGCGAAAGCACTTGCTCCGCCCAAGCCCTTAGGCCTTAACCACGTAACCGGACACGCTGCGCAAGCAATGACTCATCGGGCGGATGACGGCATGCGGACAATGTGCTCGGCTAGGGCCAGCCAACGTCCACCGCGCCAGATCCATGTTATCGTAAATTTTGCGGCCCTCCTGTAAGAGTGCCCCTTATCGGTCCCGGTGCCGGTATTGATACCCACGATCACCGCTGTGTCACGATTCACAACTACCGTCTCGTCTGCCAGTGTTTGGGAGGCAGAAGCATCAACAGTGCCGTCGCCTATGGCCGCCCTGATGTACGCCTCCTTGTGTATTGTTTTGCCGGATCCGATGGTAGCCACAAAACGATCGTCCAGGATTCGCCGTAAGGTTTTAGCGTCTTTGCTGTTCTCGGCGGTGTCCCATGCTTGGCACAGGCCGAGTATTTCCTTTTCAGCCTGGGACGCGATTGGCACACCCGATCCTATCGGCTCAGCGGCTATCGAGCATGGTGCAAGGAAGCATGCAACAATCAGGAGAAGAGTCCGCTCTGCCATGTAGCCCCCAAACAGTCTGTTTTCGGACAATGCGCCCGCGATGACGGCGAATTTCTCAACCAAGGCCATAAGACGGTGACAACTTAAACCAGCTCATGTAGCCCAAGCCGTCCTCATACGGCAGACATCTGTCCGAACCGTGCCCGTCGGTTAGCGAGTAGCTCCGCACACAGACGCGTTCATGACAGGAAGGAGCTGGCGTTATCCGCGAGACCGCCTCGACGAGCAGTGACGATCCGCCACATGCGACCCAGGGGCTCAAGATATAGATCTTTCAGGCTTTTGTGTGGATTTCGCTCGCCCACTTCGTCTTCGTTTAGACCCCAACGGACATAGGTTTCACCAGGCTTAGGCATGTAAAGCGTTCCGTATAGCCAGTCGAAAAGTTGGAAGCCCATACCAAAGTTCTTATCGCGGTGTTGAATCTCTCGGCTATGGTGGATCTGATGCATGACGGAAGAGCCGAAGACATAATTCAGCTTGCCCAACGACAGAGGGATGTGCGAGTGCGCAAGGGCCCACCCGAAGCCGTTTATCGTGCCTATCACCCCCAACACTGATAGGGTCAGTGGGTGCAGAGGCGTTCCTGTCGCGTAAAACAGTATCCCGCCGAAGACTGCGTTGCACACCGCGGGTTGCGCCATAGCCTCAATCAGTTCAATCGGGTTGGCTCTGGCACTTGCAAAGAAATTCGGGGCCTCTGCTGAGTGATGGGATCGGTGAAAGCTCCAAAGAAGCGGCACCTTGTGCATCGCGCGATGGAACCAGTAATCCACGAAGTGGAAAGACAAAAAAAGCACGCTAGCTTGAACCGTAACGATCAGCCACGTGCTGTGCAGTAAAGTCGCGCGTGCTCCAAATTTAGAAATCAATATGGCGCTCAGATCGCTGCCAAGCAGAACGCCGCATATTGCTACCCCGGCTGCAGTGAGAGGGCCCCATAAAAGCAAAAACAAGACAAAATTCCATACGTCTATGCGCGAAGAACGCGTAGCGTACAGGTGCCGAGGGAAAATATAGTTCCAAATGGTACGTAACGACCAACCCCTCCTGTTCTTCTCAAGAATGACGTAAAAGGCAGCCGCAACGCCAGCCCAGAGCGCGATACCGCGAAACGTTTGGCCGTCCGCCAAACTGTTCCAAACGTGAACGTAGGCCGTGAACAGTGACTTGAGCAATATTTCCATAGGGCAGTGCGCCTTCACATCACATGTCAATTTGCGGCTACTCTAGGGCATAAACTTAGATTCATGTCAAGAGCCAAGATCCGGTTTGGGGCTTACTTCAACGGCCGGTGCGGATTCACTAAATAAATCAGCTGGTTACGCGGGTCCCGCGGGTAACCGGTTACGCTGCGACGTTCTTTTGTTCCTTCCGACGACAGCCGCGGCTTGCAGGATTCCTTCAAACCAGGGGTCAAGCTTCACATTGAAGAAGTAGCGATCCACGATGGCGGCGTGCGCCGGCGGCCGCCTGACCCGCCATCGAGGCAGCTATCGCCGCCGCCGCGCTCTGTCGATGGAGTGTGCGGCGAGACAAGGGGGAACTCGTCACCCGGGAAGCAGCTGCGCAAGCATGGCTCAGACCATCACACAGGGGCCGCTTCTCGCTGTGCGCACAGACACAAAACCGTTTCTGTCGGTTTGGGTGGCTCGGCACTTGAGTGGGGTTAACGACGTGCCTTTGTGTGAGCCGTCGCAGAACGGTTGGGCCTTACTGCGCCCGCAGGCGCACCACCGATAGGTCTTGCCGACATCTACCGTCACCTCGATCAGCGCCGCCGTAGCAGTGATGGCGGATGTATTTCTGCGAACTTCAATCTTGGCCTTCCCATGAGACTACCCTTGCAATATAATAAGACCTGAAGTTAACTTTAGGGTCGACCACTCCGATGGCAAGACGATCGAAGAACGTCGCTCCGAACGAACCGCCGAAGGCGCTGACCGTCGGTCAGGTCGCTGACCGAAGCGGTGTGGCTGTTTCTGCCATTCACTTTTACGAGGCCAAGGGTCTGATCGTGGGTTGGCGCACGGCGGGTAACCAGCGGCGCTATCCCCGCATAGTGTTGCGCCGCGTAGCGGTCATCAAGGTCGCGCAGCGCGTTGGCATCCCGCTTAGCGATATCCGCGTCGCCCTTAATTCGCTTCCGCACGGACGCACACCCACGGAGAAGGATTGGGCGGCGCTCTCCGCCCGATGGAGGTCGGACCTTAACGAGAGAATCTCTCGTCTGACCAAGCTGAGGGACGAACTAACAAACTGCATCGGCTGCGGCTGCCTCAGCCTTAATTCATGTCCCCTCTACAACCCAGGCGACAACCTTGGCAAGCAAGGACCTGGGCCGCGCCTCCTTGATCCTCAGTGAGAGCGGCCTCCCTACACGGCAAGCGCTCCACGTCACCCGGCCCGGGAGGTATTCCAAGGCAAAAACATCAAAGGGGCGCTCGATCAGGTGAGGAATTCCATTGGTTGCCGTTGACGCTGCAGTGGCAACGCACTCCGATCGAGGTCCGCAAAGAGAGTTAAGCTTACGGGCACGACTCCCGCGGGCACACCGCCGCGCGCAGGTAGTCGGGTAGTGCGCCTGAGGCGCCCAGCGTAGATGGGAGATTCCGCCAGTAATTCTGCCCCCTTCTAATCACTATCGATGAGGGGGCACGAAGCAGAGCGCGGCCGTGCGGCAATACATTGCGCTAGGACGGTAAATTCTCTGCACACGCGCGGCCCGCTACCAGCCGAGGTCGTAGAGGCAAGTGGACCGCCAGAATCGCGCCTCGATGAAGCGCTTTAACGGCGCGATGCAAAACACCGTTCGCGGCAGATTAGCGGCCAACCCAGGCACTCTCCGGGTTGCGCGGTGCATCTTTGAGCAGGTTCCCGAGCTGACTCCAGAGGTGCATCCGCATTAAAAAGGCCTGGCGGCCCCTCTAGGTCCCTAGGTCGGTTTTCGAAGCAAGAGATTCGTCGCAACCGGCTGTAATCACGATCATTTTGGCTCTTGACCTGAATCTACGTTGATGTTCTAGGATTGGTTCATGTCGAATGCGATATGAGCGCTCTATGGGAATATTCCTTAAGTCGCTACACACGGCCTACGTTGGTGCTTGGAACACTTGGCTCGACGGGCAAACGCAAGTAGGGGTCATCGGGTTTGTATTATTCGTTGCGGTGGCAATCGGCTTCTACGCGGTTTTTGAGAAAACCAAAAGCGGTTGGTCTTTGCGCGACATTTGGAACTATATTTTCCCCCGACACCTGTATGCCAACTGCTCTGCGCGTATCGACATCTGGAACTGGATCCTGGTTGCCTTTTTGTGGACCCCACTTACTTCTACATTGGTCGCAATCTACGGTGCTCTGGTTGGCAATAATTTGAGCGAGGTATTAATTACCAAATTTGGGGCACGCGCGACTTTACTGCATAGCACGTGGCTGATCGTCACAGTTCAAGCTAGCGTGCTTTTTTTGGCTTACCAGTTCGTGGATTACTGGGTCCACCGCGCCATGCACCGAGTTCCGCTCTTTTGGAGTTTTCACCGATCCCATCACTCGTCGGAGGCGCTGAATTTCTTCACGGCGCCCAGAAGCCACCCGTTTGAATTAATCGAGGCTCATCTGGAACCCGGGGTGACCAACGCCGTCTTCGGCAGCATATTGTTTTATCTGACAGGGACTCCGCTGCACCCCCTTACCATCACTGTATTAACGGCGGAAGGTACAGTAATGGGCCTCGCGCTTGCGGTTGCACACTCGCACATCCCTGTATCGTTGGGTAAGCTGAATTATGTCTTCGGCTCTTCTGTCATGCATCAGATCCACCACAGCCGAGAGGCTCAACATCGCGATAAGAATTTTGGTACGGGCTTCATGCTTTTCGATTGGCTATTCGGAACGCTTTACATGCCCAAACCAGGCGAAACCTATCACCGTTGGGGGATTAGCGAAGACGAATTGGGAGAACGAAATCCACACAAAAGCCTGAGAGATCTATATCTCGAGCCCTTTAGTTACATGTGGGGGCTCAGGACTGCGCGTCGAAATAATCTAGCGAACAATGCTACCTGACGCCGTCGGGTCAATTGCCGACGGGGATTTAATGAAGCGTCTCGTCATGCCGTTGCCGCCTGCTTCGACCGACACCTGGCGGCGGCTGTCAGCGGCCGATGCAAGGACCGGCGAAGCCCACAGGTGAGCTCGGAAGCCAGGATCCACGGATTTGATGTGCACGTGCGTGCCCTCGCGTGGAACTTCGATATCACCTTGTACGCCGGCCATACCGAAGTGCGCTACCTACGCGATAGCGCCATCATTGGTTTCTGTGGCGGCGCTGAGATTCTCGATGCCCAGAGGCTAACGGCTCTCCGCTTCGGGAAATGGGCTTGCGGCGCAATGAAGACACGTAGAGGGGCGACTCTGTCTGCGAACAATCTCAGGAACAATGCGATTCTCCACGACGCCCAGTCGGAAGTCCCTTGCACATACACGCGTACATCTGCTTCACGATTACTCGCCCTCTCAGGGGCGAGCACCGATGTACCTTACCATTATCCACTGACAAACCTGCCCGGTGACGGCGATCTATGCATTCATCGCACACAATCTCTCGGATCCGCTTCGCTTTCTGCGGCTCGCTCGCCCTAGCCTTTGCCGTCACTGCGGCGGCTGCTCCATCTGTGGCAAAGAAGGTGTTCCCGCCTGGCTGGGTCGACGCTGCCCGGCTGGCCCGCGCCTCGCAAGCGCCGGGGGAGTGGTATACGGTCGGTCGGGATGCGGGAGAGACGCATTATTCGCCTCTCGACGCGATCAATGACAGGAACGTCGCGCGGCTTGGCTTTGCGTGGCAATACCGTCTCGGCATGCAGAGGGGTCTCGAGGCCACCCCGATCGTCGTCGACGGCATCATGTACACGTCCGGCCCCTGGGGCCATGTATACGCGTTAAACGCGACGACAGGGAATCCGCTTTGGACTTATGACCCGAGAGTGCCAGGTGGCTACGGCAAATATGCCTGTTGCGATGTTGTGAATCGCGGCATCGCCGTCTGGAAGGGTCGCGTCTACGTTGCAAGCCTCGACGGCTACCTACACGCGATTGACGCGCGCACGGGCCGGGGCGTCTGGCGTGTGAACACCCTGCCGCCTCACGGGCCCGAAGCACACTACTTCGTGACTGGAGCCCCGATCGTTGCGGGGAATGTCGTCATCATCGGCTACGGCGGAGCTGATTTTAAGGGAAACCGAGGATCCATCTCGGCCTATTCGCTCGATACTGGGACGTTTCGCTGGCGCTTCTACACCGTCCCGCGGAGTCCGAAGCTCGGCCCACAGGATCAACCGCAGTTGCGGGAGGCTGTGAAGACCTGGCCATCCCGATACGATTGGTCGATGGGCGCGGGCGGTGCGGTTTGGGGTGGGCTCGCCTACGATCCGAAGCTTCGCTTGGTGTACTTCGGCACCGCCAACGCCGCTCCCTATCACGGCGCGATGGATCCGGCAAAGTACGGCGATGAGCTGTACGTCGCATCGATCATTGCGGTGCATGCCGCAACCGGCAGGATAGCCTGGCACTACCAGGAAGTTCCCGCGGAAGGATGGGATTACGATACCTGCAACCCATTGGTGTTGACGCAGATGATGGTCAAAGGCCGCCGACGGCAGATCATCATGCAAGCAAGCAAGGATGGTTTCCTCTACGTACTCGATCGAGCCACGGGCGAGTTTCTCGCAGGCAAGCCGTTCACGTACGTCAACTGGACAAAAGGTCTCGATCCACTGACCCATCGGCCGATCGTGCGACGCTCGCTGGATTGGACCCACGCCCCGGCGCTCATCTGGCCTGGTGCTACCGGCGCGCACAGCTGGCAACCGATGTCATGGGATCCGAAGACGGGCCTGCTCTATATTCCTGTGATCGACTCGCCGATGGTGTATGTCAATACAGCACATCGTCGGGCCGGTTTGATCGAGGGTAATTTTGACCTCGCTTTCTTCTTTCCGCAGGACTATTCACCGAAGGATCTCGAGAGCCTGTATGGCCGGCTGCCGTCCTTGCACGACCTCGCGCGCGGCGGACCCCCTCCCGTCAGCCGCGGATTCATCCGTGCCCTCGATCCGACGACGGGAAAGATCGTCTGGCAGCGAGAAACGGCCAGCATCTGGGACGGCGGAATTCTCGCGACAGGCGGCAATCTGGTACTTCAAGGGGACGCCCACGGATACCTCAACGTATATGCAGCGGATACGGGCAAGCTCCTCAAACGGGTCGACGTCGGAACTTCCCTCATGGCGGCGCCCATGACCTACCGGGTGGGAGGTGTGCAGTATGTGTCGGTAATGGCAGGGTACGGCGGCGGCTTGCTGTTCGAGCCGTTTCCGAAGGCCAGTGCCGCCTACCGATACGGTAACGAAGACCGCATCGTCGCGTTTCGCCTCGGCGGCGGCACGACTCCGAAGCCACTACCGTTCCACGAAGCGGCGCTCCCGGTGCTGCCGCCGCGTACGGGAGCCGCCCGAGTGATCGCGCGGGGTGAAGTGCTCTACAATCGATATTGCTCCCGGTGCCATACGTTCGGGCGCGCACTCTTGCCCGACCTGCGTCGTGCTCAGCCCGCGTTGAGCCCCGCCTTCTATGAGATCGTGCTCAACGGCGCCGATCAGGTGAATGGAATGGGTCGCTTCGACGACAGCTTGACGCGCACGGACGCCGAAGCCATTCAGGCCTATCTGATTGATCAAGCCTGGCGGATGCAATTTGCGGCTCACGCGCCAAGCCCTGGAACGGGGAGACATGCCCCGTGACTCATCGGAGCACAGTCGCCGGCCGGCAATCGCTTGGCGTGACTCTGGCATTCACAGCCATTTTGTTGGCCATGGCCGGCCGTCGCAGCCCGGCAGAATCCGACCTCCCCCTTGCGCAAAAGCACTCGTGGGAAGTCTCCTTCAATCAGGGCGATGTCGCAGCTGTCGCGGCGCTCTACGCCCCCGATGCTGAGCTCGTGATGTCCGGCGCCGGCCCAGTCCGCGGCCGCGAGGCGATCCGCATAGCAATCGACAAGATGTTTCATTCCGGCGTCAAGGTTCGTATCGCCACAGATCGAGCTGCAGCGACCGGCGACCTCACCTACTTCTATGGACCTTATAGCGTCTTATCGAAGCAACTTGTGGTGGAGCGGGGCATGTATTTGGAGGTTTCGCGTCGGTACCACGGGCATTGGCTCATTGAATTGGATGTCAATGCGACTGGGGCATCGATTGTTCGGACTCCCTAGCACTTATCGAGATTGAGATAACGTTGGACACGCCCTCTTGCAGGCCTCATCTGCGTGAGTGAAGGAGTTAACAATGCGAACGGACCCACTTGACGTCCTCATCGTCGGGACGGGTCATGGCGGTGCACAGACCGCCATCATGTTGAGGCAGCTGAAGTTTGGCGGCTCAATCGGGCTGCTTGGCGAAGAGCATGAGCTTCCCTACGAGAAGCCCCCTCTCTCGAAGGAGTATCTGTCAGGCGAGAAGTCTTTCGAACGCCTCCTCATCCGACCGGGTGGGTTCTGGACGGAGAAGGAGATTGCGGTCCTTCTTGGCCGCAAAGTCCGGGCCGTAGATCCGGCCGCGCACTGTGTCGTTCTCGCTGACAGTACTCGCGTGCAGTATGAACAGCTTGTCTGGGCGGCCGGAGGGGCGCCGCGCCAACTGCGCTGCGCCGGAAGCGAGTTATCGGGGGTACACACGATACGTACCCTCGCAGACGTTGACCGCATGCCAAGCGAATTGCCTGCGGCGAAGCGAGTTGTAGTGGTGGGCGGGGGCTACATTGGCCTGGAGGCAGCCGCTGTGCTTCGCAAATTGGGTAAAACAGTAGTCCTACTAGAGGCGCTCGATCGGGTCCTCGCGAGGGTGGCCGGCGTGCCGCTGTCTCGCTTCTACGAGGCCGAACACCGCGCTCACGGCGTCGATGTGCGGCTTGGTGTCAATGTTCAGTGCATCGAAGGCTCGAATGCCAAGGCGCACGGAGTTCGCTTGGCTGACGGCGAGGTTATACCTGCGGAAATTGTGGTGGTCGGTATAGGCATTGTACCGGTGATCGAGCCGCTGGTCCAAGCGGGTGCCATAGCCGACAACGGCGTACATGTGAACGAGTTCTGTCAGACCAGCTTACCGGACATTTACGCAATCGGCGATTGCGCATCTCAGATCAACTCCTTCGCCGGAGGCGCCCGAGTCCGGCTCGAATCGGTGCAGAACGCCATGGAGCAGGCCGGTTGCGTCGCGCGAGTACTCACGGGTGGCTTCGGTTCTTAGGACAGATTTCTCATCGGGATAAGTGGATGTGCCAGCTTGGTTGATGGGTTTCTTCGGTCTGTCTCTTCGTCAATCGTTCCTGCGCCGCGCAGTCTGACGCGCAGCGGCAGAAGCTCGGCGGATCGTGCTTCGGTGACATCGATCATGCCGCGAGCCTGAAATCTGCACGGCCGTAGTAAACATCGTCCGGGGTCCGGTAGTCCAGCGCCTGGTGGGTGCGCATGGCGTTGTAAAAGTCAAAATACTCCGTCAGTCCTCGTCGCAGCTGCGTTCCGGTCTCGTAGGCATGCAGGTAAATATTTTCGTACTTTACGCTGCGCCACAGGCGTTCGATAAACACGTTGTCGATCCATCGACCCTTACCGTCCATGCTGATCTGCACTCCGGCGGCCTTGAGCGTATCGATCCATTCCCCGCAGGTGAATTGCGATCCCTGGTCCGTGTTGAAGATCTCCGGCTTCCCGTATTTCTGCAGGGCCTCCTGCAGCGCCTCGACGCAGAAGTCCGGCGTCATGGTGTTCAACACCCGCCAGGAGAGCGTCTTGCGGCTCCCGACATCGATGATGGCCACACCAGATACTGGAACCCATGTGCCATCGGCAGGTACGTCAGATCGGCCGCCCAGACGTGATTGGGCCGTTCGATCTTCAGTCCCGTGAGCAGGTAGGGGTAGACCGCAGATAACGGCGCCGGGATGCTCGTGCGCGGTTTGCGGTAGATCGTCTCCATGCCCATCCGCCGCATCAGCGTCGTCACATGCCGGCGACCGACCTCGTGCCCCTGGTTCCGCAGCTCCCGGGTCAGCTTGCGGGCCCCGTAGAACGGCCACTTCAGATGCAACTCATCCAGAAGCCGCATCAGCCTCAAATCCCGCTCCGGCAAGCCCCGTGCGATGTAATAAACGCTCGAACGGCTCAGATCCAGTAGCTGTGCCTGGCGCTTCACGGATATCTCGCCATCCCGCTCAATCATCGCTTTCCGCTCAGGCCGGGGAATTTCCCGAGCGCGCCTTCTAAAAAAGAGTTCTCCATCGTCAACTCTCCGATCTTCGCCTGCAGCTCCCGGATGCGCTCCTTGCCGTCCGCAGCCAGCACATCCCCGCCGAAGATCGCCGCGGCGTTCTCCAGCAGCTCCGTCTTCCAGGCCGTCACCTGGGTCGCATGGACCTCGTGGTGCGCTGCTATTTCCGCCACCGTCTTCTCACCCCGGATTGCCTCCAGGGCCACTCGTGCCTTGAACGACGCTGAGTGGTTTCGTCTTGGTCTTCTCATGGATCTGTGTCCTCCGGTTGCTATATTGCACCGGCAGATTTCCACTTACACCCCTGCCCGAAAAACCGCAGCCACCTCTGAGCCCTGGCCCAAGAGGCTCCGCCTGCTCGACAACGATTTCTTCGGACAGCCGAAGGAACACTGGCGAGCCCGGATCCGGGAAATCCGCGACGGGGGATTTCGCGTGAACATCACGCAGGGCATCAACATTCGCCTGATCGACGACGAGGCTGCCGAGGCCCTCGCGAGCATCGAGTATCGAGACACGAAGTTCGAGCGGCGCAAGCTCTATACAGCCTGGGATAACCTCAAGGACGAACAGATCTTCTTCCGCGGCGTCGAGCGCCTGCAACGGGCCGGAATCCCACCGACGCACCTGCGCGTCTACATGCTCGTCGGCTACGACGCCGCCGAGACCTGGCAGCGGATCTTCTACCGGTTCGAGCGGATGACCGCCTTGGGCATTCAGCCCTTCGTCATGGTCAAGGATCGAAGCCGATTGGACTTGCGCGCATTCCAGCGTTGGGCGAACTTGGGTCTCTACCGGATCGTGCCGTGGTCGCAGTATCGGCGACCGGACGCTGCGCGTCCCTCGGTCACCGCCGCAACCGAAGTCGCGGGGCACGCGGAAGTGCTCGGGTGAGATCAGCGTTGTCGCCGCAGGCTCGACGTGCGTGAGCTGGCTCTTTTCGCACGCGCTGGCGGAGGCCTGCTCGCGGGTTACCTTCTCGGCCGGCGAATGCGAGCAGCGGCTGAGCGAGCAACTTGCGTGTAAGCTTGGCGGGGCGCGAGAATAGCGTCCCATGACTCCCTCGGACTACATCGCACTGATAAGCGCGATCGCCGCAGTGTTCGCAGCCATCGCTGCATTCTGGTCGGCTGGGATTGCGCGAGGTGCGATCCGGCAGGGCGCGCAGCAACAGCGGCAGGCTCTCATGCGTGACCAAAGCAATATCGTTCCGTTTAGGGTGAACCTCAGAGCAACTGGCTCAAGAACGTGCGCGCAGGGACAACCACCGGGTCAGTCCTCGTGAAGCAGTCTACAGCCGCAAATGGCCGGTCCAGTATGACTTGAAAAGCGTGGCGAGCTTGCGTCTGCGTCTGAAAATATCCGACCGAACCTGAAAGCTTGTCATCGCCGTTCTTGGCCTCGACCAGGAACCAAGGCTTTCGATCGCGCACGACTAGGAAATCGACCTCTCGCTTCAGCTTGTCGCGCAGGTAGCGAAGCTCGAAATTCCCGAGCCCCAGATCGGTCCACCCCTCGATGGCCTTTAGCAAATGGCATGCGATAAGGGTTTCAGCGCGCGCTCCGGCATCATCGATGCCCGACCAGTCACGCAGATACCACTTCGGCTCCTTACGGAGCGACTTGGCGATGTTTTTGAACCAGGGCCGCACTAAGAACCCGTAGTGAAGCCGAACGAGCAAATCGATCCACCTTCTAACCGTATCGACAGCAATGCCGGTCTCGCGACTCAGGTTCGAATAGACCAACTGTTGAGCAGACTGCTCCGTAAGAATCAATGCCAGGGTTTCCATCGCACCGAGGTCCTGCAGTCTGGACACGTCTCGCAAATCCTCCTTGGTTAGCTGGTCCTGGCGTAGAGTCCTCCAGCGGCGCGTGAATCTCTGATCGCGCTTGAGGAACGGTTCCGGGAAACCCCCGTGCTCGAGGAGCGCCTCCCAGTCTGCATCGGAGATTGGCTTAGGCGGCTGCACGACAGACTCGGGTACCTCTTGACGTGCGCACTCTCCCGCGCTCCATGGGTGCATGCGGAAGAGGAAGTACCGGCCCATCAGACTGTCGCTGCCCCGACGCGTGATGTCCAACCGCGAGCTGCCGGTGACAATGATCCTGGCGCGATCGGCATGAACGTCGAAGAATCCCTTCAGGAAGTTCTTCCACTTCCTGTCTTTGTGTAGCTCATCGAAAACCACCACCGGTAGCCGCTCCCGCAGTTCCGCGAGTCCAATGTGGCGCGCTACGGCTCCGGGACCGCGGAGGATGATTCGGCGATCATCGACGCTATCCCAGTTCATATAAGCGGTGCTCAGGCCACGGCAGGTGGTCGTCTTACCCACTTGGCGCGGCCCGCTCACGAAGGCTATCTGGCGATGCTGCGCCAGATGGCCTTCGAGCATGTGATCGTACAGCCTGGGTCGAGGCATATGGACCGTTTTACGGCATGTCGTAAATTGGTTCGGACCATTTTACGATCTATACGAAAATAGTCCAGCTCTTTGTGGCGTCACCCTCGCTGCCGACGCCCCCCCCTGCTTACAGGAAGTCGAGCGCCGCGCATATGTTGACTGTTGACGGCTCTTTGCCAAGCCAATGCCCGTCGAATTCACTCCCTGCCGTGGGCGAATGAACGCGACGAAGAAGCGCTGGCTGTGTGCAACGTCGCAAGAGGACCTCGAGGCAAATCCGGCAACTCGATGGGTAATCGGCAGTTAATATATCTTGACTGATGATTGAAATGACAAGAAACACGTCCATCGTGCTTTACGTTGTGGTATTGGTAGCCGTTGTCGTTAGTGTGGATTTACTGTTCTTTAGGAGTCGATTCTGGGAGCGATTGATAGCGAACGTCGGCATTGTCCTGGTGTTTGCAGCCTTCTATCTGAGGTTCTTAAAATAACCCGCAAGTTACGCACCGCGGCACAGGCCGGTTGCCTAACCCCCGCATCGGGCCCGATGGTGCACCCCTTCCGCTACGCTACAGGGCAAGCCGCGGCTCATACGGAGCGTCAACTGCTTATCCGGCCGCTATTCGACAGCGAACTGAAGGCGTCGAATGTCTCTGTCTTGGTGCGCCGCCGCCGGGCCCAGCTTGCCGGCTTGGCCCCCGGCGGCGGCGCACAGGAGACTTGGCAGTGATGGACAACCGCCACGACCGCGCTGACGCCCCCTACTTCAAGGTCTGGAGGTACGTCACCAGCGCCCGCAGGTCGGAGCCGCTGAACTCGGGGAGGTCTGGCATGGGCGTACCCGGCTTCAGGGATTGGGCGTGGGTGATCCACGCTTCGAGGTCAGCGGTGTCATTGGATAGGATTCCGCCGGCGATCGTCCGTCGGCTCGCGAGATGAGTCAGATCCGGTCCGACCGCGCCTCCCGCCAGTGTTCCGCGAATGGTATGACAAAGGCTGCAGGCAGCCCCGAGAAACACCTGCTCGCCGCGAATCGCTTCCGGGCTGTCAGGGGCGGCGGCGGGAGCGCGCTGGTGCGCGAGCCAAGCCTGATAAGCCTGCGGCCTCTGCGCAATGACGCGAAACCTCATGTTTGCATGCTGTTCACCGCAGTACGAAGCGCACTGGCCGAGATATGTTCCGGGCGCGAGGGCCTCGATCTGCTCGAAGTTCCTCTGGCCGGGGACGAGATCGATCTTCCCTTGCAGCTTCGGAACCCAGAAGGAGTGCATGACATCCATGCTCTGCACCTCGATCGTAATGGTCTTACCGACGGGGATGTGGATCTCGGTAGGCAGGCTGACCTGCAAATCGGGGCGACCCTGGAATTGATACGTAGCGTTCCACCACCATTGCTGCCCGGTGACCACGATGTCCGCAGGCGGATGCTTAGGCTTCGTCAGGGGCACGGAGGCGAGCACCGACATCATCCCGACGAAGAGGAAAATGAAGACGCCGATCGGCACCAGGAAGCCGCCGATGAGGATCCACGCCTGCCCCTCATTGATGTCGATCGGCTCGTGTTCGGCCAGCGTCCCTCGCCGTCGCAGCGCGAACCAGATGAGAAAGCCCCAGGTGACGACGGTCGCGGAGCAGAAGGCGATGATCGCCTCCCACCCCAGCCACGCGATGGCCCGGGCACCGGCCCCTTCGGTGCCAATCATGAAGTTCTGTGGCGAACGACAGCCGGCAGCCACCAATCCGCCCAGAGCCGCGACCGCGAACCCGATGTAACGCGGCGCGCGCATAGACATTAGAAGACCTGCGCCGCAGCCGAATCAGGCGCGTGCGCCGGCGCTGGGGCCGGCCTGTCCGGTTCCTCCGGCGTTCCGAGCGATTGGATGTACGCCACCAGCTTCCAGATCACATCGGGCGGCAGTTTCATTCCCCAAGCGGGCATGCCCTCCCCGCGTCCCATCGAAATGGAGTCAAAGATCTTGGCTGGGGTGTCGCCGTAGAGCCATTCGTTCGGCGAGCGCAGATTCGGCGCCATGCCCCCGCCCGCATGGCCGCCATGACAGCCGGCGCAGTTCATCTGCACGAAGAGCTGCCTACCCTGCTCGAGTGCCGCGGGATTGTTGGAATATGGATTCTCGATCGTCAGGGAAGGGTCCTCACCCGCCACCTGCGGGCCCGGAATGGGCCCCAAGGGCCCGAGCGCCAGCGGTACCGTGCCGCTCACCGGTGGTATCGGGCTGCCCGCAATCGGGGTGGTGCGCGTGGCCGTCTCGGCGGAGGCAGCAGCAAGCGCGGCCGCATTGACCGGCGAGGGATCAGAAGCCGAGCAGCCGCCCATCGCCAGCGACATCAGCACCGCCAGACCAACCAGCAACAGTCGGAGCATCACTGAGCCTCCTTCGATGCGACGCCATCGCCGCGGCGCCTACATCCCGAATACATACAACACGCCTCCCGGGCTCGTGTACTTCTTGATATCCGGCACGGCGCCGACCGTGCCGAGAGCGGCGGTCGGATCCGTTTCCGAGACGCTCGGCAGCGCGGCTGCCGGAAGCCATCCGCCGACGCCGGAATAAACGGCGATGTACTGCTTCCCGTCCGGCCCTAGAAATGTCATTGGCTCGCCGACGATTCCGGAACTCGTCTTGAATTGCCACAGCACTTTGCCCGTGTGCGCATCCACCGCTCGGAACCAGCCATCCAGCGTGCCGTAGAACACGAGATTGCCGCCTGTTGCCAGCACGCCGCCGAAAAGTGGGAGCTTGGCCTCCTTCAACGTCCAGACCGGGCGCGCGTCGGCGACGTCCCAAGCAATAAGTGCCCCTTCCCAGCCTCCAGGTCCCGGGTACATCGTCACATCGGCCCCGATGTAGGGCGTCCCGGCAATGTAGTTCACTATGTGCGGCCTGTCTGTCATGCAGACGTTATGCGCCTGGATGTATAAAAGTCCGGTCTGCGGATCGAATGCGGTCGGATTCCAGTCCTTGCCGCCGGTCGAAGAAGGACAGATGTTGTCGGTCGTGCTTCCCAGGTGCGGCCTGTAGGCCGGGTCCTCGTCGGGAAGTCCGGTTTTGAGGCTATAGGAGCGTGCCCAGTTGGTCGGCACGTACTTCACGGCCGAGAGCAACTGCCCATTGGTGCGATCGAATATCTGGACGAACCCCATCCGTCCGGGATGGATCATGAGCTTGCGCATCTGGCCGTGCCACGGCATGTCGATGAGGATGTTCTCCATGACCGAGTCGTAGTCCCAGGCGTCGTGCGCATCCTCCTGAAAAGCCCACACGGCCATGCCGGTATCGGGATTGCGAGCAAATACTGTGTCCCCCCACTTGTTGTCCCCCGGCCTCTGGGCCGGATCCCAGGTCCCCGGATTGCCGTCGCCGTAGAAGATGAGGTTGGTCTCCGGATCGTAAGAGATCCAGCCCCAGACCGAGCCGCCGCCCCGCTTCCATTGCCCGTCCGGCCACGTCGTTACACCGAGGTCCTTCCCGCGGTCCTTGGCGTAGAATGGCCGGAAGCCCGGGCCGATCAGGCAGTCCTTGTCGGGCCCATTGCTGTAAGCGCGCCAGGCGATCGACCCGTCGCTCACGTTGAGTGCCGTGATCCAGCCGCGAACCCCGAGCTCGTTCCCCGAGTTGCCGAGGATGACTTTGTCATGCACCACGATGGGCGCCATGGTGAACGTCTCTCCGGTGCTGACGCTGCCGAGCTTCGTGCGCCAGACCTGCTGGCCAGTCTTAGCGTCCACCGCCACAGTCTCATCGTCCAGCAGGTTATAGATGACCTTGCCGTCCGCATAGACAGCGCCGCGGTTGACCGTGTCGCAGCACGCGACACCCTGTGCGCGCGGGTCAGGACGCGGGTTGTAAATCCACTTGACGGGTCCCGTCGGGTTCTTGAGATCGATCGCGATCAGCTTGTCCGGGAACGGGGTGACGACGTACATGGTGTCGCCCACCACGAGCGGCTGACCTTCCCAACCGTGGGGAATTCCGTCAGCCATGGTCGAGACGACTTTGAGGCTGGCTACATTGGTCGCATTGATCTGCGACAAGGGGCTGAATCGGGTATTTGCGTAGTCTCCGGCCGGCTGCGTCCACTGGCCGTTGGCGAGCGGCGCGACGGTGTGGATGTCCGTCGCCGTTGGCAAGGGACTGATTTGATTCGGGGTGGGGGCGCCCTCGGCGCTCGGCGGCGGCGGAGAGGAAACGCTCGACTGTGCGAACGCCGCGGGGTCGCCGAGCGCGAGCACTGCGAGGATGGCGGTGGCAAGCGCCCGCCAGACCAATGGTTGCCTGCCGTCTTGCGCCATCATGTCACCTCAGCGTGTAGAGATAGGCTGCCACGTCGCGCGCCTGCTGCTCACTCAACCCGAGCGCCGGCATGGCCGTGCCCGGCTCGATCGCGGGCGGGTTCTGAATCCAGCGGATGAGATTGGGCGGCGTGTTAGGCAGCTCGCCGCCGACATATGTACGGCGGCCGAAGAGCACGAGCGGCGGACCGACGAGCCCATCGGCGCCCCTGATGCCGGGGATCATGTGGCAGGCGCCGCAGTGATAGCTCGCGATGAGCCGCGCCCCGGCCTGTGGACTGCCGCCCGGCACGATCTCCTCCGAAGGCGTATGACGCCCGCCGCGGCAGCCCGCCACGAGTAGGAGAAACGGCATGGCGGCCGCGAGGGTAGCAATCGCTGGCGGCCTTCTCATCGCATGATCTCGCACGCCGGCAGTACGAACACCCCGACCGTCTGCCAGAGGATGGCGATGAGGAATACGGCGCTCACCAGCATCGCGGCGGCAGCGAGGTAATCCGGGCGCCGCCCCGCCCGAATCGACAGGAACGACGGGTCCTGCGATTGCAGCCAGGCGCTGATCCCGATCCAGAACGCCACGATGGCGATCACTACCGCTGCGCCCGCGATGCCGAGGAGGATGGCCAGGGTGCTTGTGAACCGGGCGTTGCCGCCGATCCCGGCGGAATTGCCCGAGGGACAGGCGCCGCTCGAGATGAGCCAACTCGCGATCTCCTGGATCCCGAAGGCGACGGGCCCGGCGAAGATTCCGTACCAGATGCTGGCGCGCGTCGGCGGAGGCTGTGTTGCGGCGGCCATCGTCTCGACAATCCATTCAGTGCGGCGCAGGATTGGCGCCGACCACATGGTGCGGGCCGATGAACATGACGGCGTACATCACGAACCACACGATGCTCACGAAATACCAATACATCGCGGCGTTGCGAAAGGGGCCATGCGGTGGCTTCTCGGTCGGCCCGAGCCGCGGCAGTACCGCGGCATAGAGAAGGAAAAGAAGCCCGAGAATCAGATGCGCCGCGTGCACTCCCTCGGTGACGTAGAAAATCGACGTGTAGGAGTTCTCGGTAGGCCGGCTCAACAGCGTCTCGGCGTGGTAGTCGAGCCCATTGAGCACCAGGAACCCACAGCCGAGTAGGATCGTCAGTAGGAGTATGCCGCGCGCCGGCAACTCGCGTCCGTGCCGCAGCAGCCTCCCACCCGCCCAGAGCGCGACACAGCTGAGGAAGAGCATCGCGAACATGGCCGTCGGCAGGGGTAGCGAGGGCGGGTCGCCTATGGGCCAGCGCGGCTGCTCATGGCCCAGGTAGTAATAGCTGAAGAAAAGCCCGATGAACACCATCGTCTCAGAGGCGATGAACCATGCCATAGCAGCCGTGCCGCGCGATTGATCGATGGGGAGACTGCGAATGGACGCCGCGCTCCCCCAATTGCGACTCGCATCACCACTCTCAACGGCCGCATTCATGCTCATTCGGCGTGCTTCTCCTTTTTCGGCCAAAGCCATACCGCCATCACGAGAATCCCGACGACTATCGGGGCGAGCGTCCACCACATCGACTTCACGAGCACGAGCGCTGCGATCGCAGTGATCGCGAGGGACAGCACCAGCGGCCAAATCGAGTCATCGGGCATCTTGGCAAGCCCGATCGGCTGCGCATCGAGCCAGCTGGTGGAGAGTGTCATGCGTTCCCGGTCGAGCACCCGCGCATCCTCGGGGTCGTATCCCTCATTGTGTTCGTCCCACAGCGGATGACGGCTCTGGACGGTCGGGATGTGCACCGAGCCGTAGGGCGGCGGCGGTGACGGTACTGACCACTCGAGCGTATCCGCGTTCCAGGGGTTGGGACCTGCGGGAACGCCGTACTTCGCGCTCATGAGAAAGTTGATCACGCTCACCACGATCCCGGCGCCGAGAAGAAAGGCACCGACCGTCATGGCGAGATTCCAGTTGTCCCAGCCCATGCCGCCGCTGTAGGTGTATATGCGCCGCGGCATGCCGAGCAGGCCGAGGAAGTGCATCGGAAAGAAGGTGGCATTGAAGCCGATGAGAGTCAGCCAGAAGCTGGTCATGCCCACGCGCTCGTTCATCATCCGGCCGGTCATCTTCGGCAGCCAGTAGTAAAAGCCCGCGAGTACCGGGAACAGGTTGGCGCCGACCAGCACATAGTGGAGGTGTGCCACGATCCAGTAGCTATCATTCAGCTGCCAGTCGAAGGGGATGAGTGCGGTAATCGTACCGTTGAGGCCCCCGATGATGAACATTGCAATGAAAGCGAGCGCGAAGCACATGGACGTCGTGAGTACCGGCTTACCTTTCCAGAGCGTCGCGATCCAGGCATAGACCTGGATTGTGCTCAAGATCGAAATCATCATGCTTGCGGCTGAGAAGTAACTCATCGACATCATCGGCTCGCCGGTGGCGAACATATGGTGCATCCAGACGCCGAAACCGAAGACGCCCGTGAGCACCGTCGCGAGCGCGACATAAACGTACCCTACGATCGGCCGGCGGCAGAACACGGGCAGCAGCATCGAGATGGTGCCGGTCGCCGGGAGGAAAATGATGTAGACCCACGGGTGCCCGAAGAACCAGAAGAGCTGCTGCCAGAGGAGCGTGCTGCCGCCCTTGGTGACGTCGAAGAAGTGCGTATTCCAGTTACGATCGAGCAACAGGAATACGCACGCGACGCACAGTGATGGCATGGCGATGATGGACAGTACCGAGCTCGTCCCCGTGCTATAGAGGAAGAGCGGCATGCGGTTGATCGACATTCCCGGAGCGCGATGCCTGAAGATGGTCACCAGGAAGTTGATCGCTCCGACCGTCTGAGAGATCGTGAGGAAGATGAGTGCGATCGCGAAGTAATCCATGCCGAGAGCCGGGGAATACTTCTTCAACGTGTAGGGAGCATAGGCGAACCAACCGGCATGCGGCGCTTGGCCGATGAAAAGGCTGGTATAGAGGAAGATGCCGGAGAAAAGAAAAGTCCAGTAGCTGAAGGCATTCGCGCGCGGGAAGGCCATGTCGCGCGCTCCAATGAGGAGTGGCACCATGTATACGGCCAATCCGGAGAGGATCGGCCCGGCATACCAGTAAATCATGGTGCTGCCGTGCATGGTGTACATCTGGTCGTAGGCCTCGGGCGAGAGCAGCGTCATTCCCGGCTGAGCGAGCTGCAGGCGCATGATGAGCGCCTCTATGCCGCCCACGAGCAGGAACACCATCGAGGTGATGAGATAGCGCAGGCCCAACTTCTTGTGATCGACCGTGGTGAGCGCTCCCCATACCGTATGCGGCGTTTCCCATAGATACGTCAGCCGGGCCGAGATCGCGGTCGTGCTCATCGTTGGTTGCTGAGCTTGACTGTTGACTTCTCCTTTTGGCGATAGCAACCCTAATGCCCGTCCCACCGACGCTGCAAAGCTGTAATTCTTACTGGGAGGTGTTACCCCGAGCGCCGCTACCCGACCGAAGCAGCAGCTTGCGCGCGGGCGCTTACGGCACGGCCAAGTCGAAGCAGCAGTTATCTACGACACCTTCCCGGGCAATATCGTGAACGCCACCTCAACCGGCCGACCACGACGTAGACCCCGATAACGGCACTCTTAGCGGGCCGCCAGAATGCATGCATAGGAGGGCTGAGACCGCGAGGTCACTGAGACAACTCAAGCCCGCCGTTGCTACGTTCGCTTCAAGGGCTTAAGGCTTGCGACAGCGGCGATGAGCTCCGCAGCTTCGATTGGCTTCGCGATGTGCATTTGATATCCAGACAGAAGCGCGCGCTGCCTGTCCGTGGTACCCGCATATGCCGTAACGGCGATCGCCGGCGTCAACTTCGATCCTTCTTCAGCCTTTCTGAGCGCGCGCATGAATTCATAGCCGTCCATATCTGGCATGCCGATGTCGCTGAGAACGATGTCAAAATGCTCGCGCGCCATGACTCCAAGGGCTTCCGGGCCGGACGTCACACAGCGAACATGGGCGCCTCTGCCTACCAGTATCGCGGACACGAGTTCGCATCCGTCAGCGTCGTCGTCCACAAGCAGGACACGGGTGTCGTCAAGTCGAGGTAACTCGATGGTTTTCAACGGATCGCTTGGGCTCACCGCCGATTGTCGGTCGTCCTCGGGACGGACGTGAAAGAGAGGAAGTGCAACTGAAAAGGTGGAGCCCTGGTCCTTACCCGGGCTCTTAGCCCTGACCGAACCACCATGCAGTTCCACCAAACTCTTGACGATCGAAAGCCCAATTCCGAGGCCGCCATGTCGACGGGAGATTCCGGAATCCGCTTGACGAAAGCGATCGAAAACCAATGGCAAGAAGTCCGGTTCGATTCCGATGCCGGTGTCCTCGACTATAACCTCCACATGCGAGTCAACACGTTCCAGGATGACTTTAATGCGACCGCGTTTTGGCGTGAACTTCACAGCGTTGCTGAGCAAATTCCAGATTACCTGCTGAAGGCGAGTCGGATCCCCGCGTACCGGCCCGATCTTGGAGTCGATCAGCGTCTGGATGCGAATGGATTTGTTGTCTGCTGAAGGTCTTATGGCGTCTATGGCATGGCTCAAGATCTCTTGTAGGCTCGTCGGGTGGACCTCCAGCATCACCTGACCGGATATGACCCGGCTCATATCGAGCAGGTCATTGACGATCTGAGTCTGAATTCGGACGTTTCGAGAAATCGCCTCCAAACCGCGCTTGAGGTCCTCGGACTTGCTTCCTTGACGTTGCAGAAGCTCGGACCATCCCTGGATGGCGTTCAAAGGCGTTCGCAATTCATGCGACAGAGTTGCCAGGAACTCATCCTTTAGGCGGCTCATCCTTTCGGCGTCGGCCCGGGCGGACCGTTCGGACACCAAGAGCAGCTCTCGATCGGCCATTAACGCATGCAGTTTCGTTATATCGTGCGCAATCTTAGCGGCGCCCACGACTTTCCCGGTCGAGTCCAGAATGGGTGACACCGTCAGAGAGATATGCACGCGACTGCCATCCTTGCGCACGCGCACAGTCTCGTATCGTTCTATTCGGTGGCCACTGCGAATTTCGGCAAGGATGCGATCCTCCTCCGGGTAAAGCTCCGGAGGGATAATGCGCAGGATCGGCTGGCCGACCATTTCCTCGGCTGTGAATCCGAAAAGTCTCTCCGCAGCGGCATTCCACGATGTGACAATTCCCTGTAATGTCTTACTTGCGATCACATCCTCCGACGATGCGATGATCGCCGCCAATAGCTCAGCCGGCTGCGGTACCGTTGATGCGCTTGCGGCAGGTGCTGGAACTCTCGAATCCGGATGAGATTCATGCGCCATCGCGTACACGGCTCCTCTGCACATATGCGGTTGAACTGATGCTTCAGCAATTTGAGCGAAATTCGTACCCCGAGTCAGTCAGACCAGTCCTACAAGGAGCCAAGGCCCCCCGGGAGCCGTCCTATACTTCACCAAGGGCATTCGGCGCGCGAGAACCGCAATGTGGACGCATAAAGCCAAGGCCGAGACGGACCCCCACCGCAGATGTCGGGCAGATGTGTGGCCGCGAGGCCGCCGCCGCAAGACGCGAGCGGCGCCAACGGCCACCGCTCAGCGAGAATCGCCGCCGCGTGCGCTCGAGCCCACTGTCATCAAGCACGCGAATGGTCGAATGTACCCCAAAGCTCCCGCCCAAGCTCGCGACAGGCCAGAAGTCAATTTACTCGTGCTTGAGGTAGTTTGCCCTCTGCCATTCAGCCAGCACTAGTTGCTCGAAGTGCTCCGCGCCGGCTCGGCGGGTCTGAGCCTCCTGACCAAGGGTGGCCAGCGCTTTTACTGGGCAGCTATTGCGGGTCAATGGTCTCCGCACGCCGGCGGCGGTACACCTCGAATACGCTGGGCGCACTCGAAGAGCGCCGGGCGGCACTTTCACTTCTGGAGGATGCGGTTCAGGCCCGAGCGTTCGCCGAAGAATCCCTTGCCAAGCTTCGCGACAGCGAACGGCAACTCGCGCGCGACGCAGAGACCCTTGCAAAGCTCAATGAGTGGACCTCACGAGTTTGGCGCTGCCGTGACCTGCACGAAGGTCTCGAAGCGATGCTCGATGCAGTGATCGAGCTGATGGGCGCCGACAAGGGAAACGTGCAACTTCTCAACGACGAGGGCCTTCTCGAGATCAAGGCGCAGCGGGGCTTCGATCGAGAGTTCCTGGGACACTTCCGCCAGGTCTCAGCGCAGGATGACTCTGCCTGCGGGCGCGCGCTTCGATCCGGACAGCAGATCATCATTGAGGACGTAGAGGTCGATGAGCCCTTCGCGCCAATGCGGCCGATTGCGCGCACGGCCGGGTTCCGCGCCGTCGTTTCCAGTCCCCTCATCTCCGGTGAGGGAACCCGGCAAGGGATGTTGTCGACACACTTTCGGACCGCTCATTGCCCTCAGGATTCCGAGCTCAGTCGCCTCGCGCTATACCTTCGCCATGCAAGCGACTTCATTCATCGCTGCAAAGTCGAACAGGTCTTGCGCCGGAGCGAGCAGGCGCTGCGGGAGGCCGATCACCGCAAGGACGAGTTCTTGGCGTTGCTCGCCCACGAACTTCGCAACCCACTCGCACCGATCCGGTATGCGCTCGCGACCAACCGAAAAGCGGAACGGACGCCGGAGGAGAGAAGATGGGCGGATGAGATCATGGAGCGGCAGGTCACGCACATGAGCCGCTTGCTCGATGACTTGCTCGATATCTCGCGAATCACTCGTGGAAATTTGGAACTCAAGAAGGCACCGGCAGAGCTCACCTCGGTGCTGAGCACAGCAATCGAGGCGGCCCGGCCACTGCTGGATTCCAAGCATCACAGCCTGTCGCTCGACTTTGCGAACGAGGCATCTCCGCCGAGATGATGCCGCGATTGTTCAAAATGTTTGTTCAGGCCGACGGCGTCCACGAACGGAGCGAAGGTGGCCTCGGCGTTGGCCTCGCGCTCGTACACGGAGTCGTCGCTCTTCACGGCGGCATAGTGTGCGCGCACAGTGCCGGGTTGGGGAGTGGCAGCGAATTTACCGTCCGACTACCGGTCAGCGAGGCCGCCCTTGAGATTCGACAGCTCGACGGCGCCGACGACACCGTTTCTGGCGTCGGGCTGAGGATTCTGGTTGTCGATGACAACCGTGATGCCGCCGATACCTGCGCGAAGTTGCTAGAGCTTTCTGGGCATCGCGTTCAGACAGCTTACAGCGGGCGCGAGGCCTTGGATCTAGCGACGACCTTTCGACCGCACGCGGTAGTCCTCGATATCGGCCTGCCCGACTTGAACGGCTACACGCTGGCGAAGCGCATTCGCGAGACGAGCTGGGGACAGCGCACATTGCTGATTGCCGTAACTGGATGGGGTCAGAGCGAGGACAGGCGTCGCGCCCAGGAAGCGGGGTTCGATCATCACCTTGCAAAACCGGTAGCCGCTGAGGCGCTCGAGCGGGCTCTGCAGGCGACCGACAGCATGGCGATTGGACCGAGATCCGAGAGGAGGTTGGTCTAGTTTGGTGCATTCGCGCCCCTGTCCACGGGAAGGGCAGGCGCACACCCAAAGCTCCGCCCATGCTCGCGGCAAGTGGGAACCGCACCACGAAGCAGGGACGGGTTCAGATCTCTTCAAGTGGGGAATCCCCGAAGGCCGCTGGCGCCCCGGGCCCCCGAGGTCGCGACATGGCCGAGAACGGACGACCCCGCTCACCCCGCGAGCTCGAAGCCTGGCACCCCCTCTTGAATTTTCCCCGACCATCCTTAGCTCTTTGCCCGCCCAAGCGGCGCATTGAACCGATAGGAGGTGCTTACATGTTCGGTACTACCACGAATATGCCGAGCTCGGTCTTTGATGAGCTCTGGCGATTGCAGCAGGAAGTGGACGAGCTTTTCGGCAGCTCGAGCTCCCCCTTAGGGATCCGGTCGCTTCCCCGGGGCAGTTTCCCCGCGATCAACGTCGGCCAGACGCCCGAGCGGGTGGACATCTATCTCTTCGCCCCCGGTATCGATCCCAAAACCATCGACCTCTCGATTCAGCAGAATCTGCTCACGGTATCGGGCAAGCGGGAAATCAGGGTCCAGGAGGAGAGCTACTATCGCCAGGAGCGCTTCAGCGGCGAGTTCCGGCGAGTCATCAGCCTGCCCGAGGACCTCGACCCGGAACGTGTGCAGGCCAAGTATGTCGACGGCATCGTGCAGATCAGCGTGCAGCGACGAGAGTCGGCACGGCCTCGTCAGATCGAAATCCAATGACCGAAGCGGAGGTCGCTCACATGACAACCAATAGCGAAGTCGCTCGCCGCGGCTCCAGCGCCACGGCCGCGGCGCAATCCGGATCCACCGCACAACGTCCGCAGTCCGGCGAGACGGCTGTCCGTCCCCCGGTGGACATCTGGGAGGACAAGGATGGCATCACGCTCTGCGCGGACATGCCCGGAGTTTCCAAGGACCGCCTCGAGCTGCGCGTCGACGGCAACAACCTGATCATCGAGGGTCAGGTGCAGCTCGAGCTTTCAGGCAAGGCGGAGGCGCTGTATGCAGACGTTCGCTCGAGCCTCTACCGCCGTACCTTCTCACTCAGCGGTGAACTCGAGACCGGGAAGATCGAAGCAAGCCTCAAGGACGGCGTGCTGACGGTGCGCATTCCGAAGCGCGCCGAGCTTCGTCCCCGGAAAATTGAAGTGCGGGCTTCTTAGCGATGTAACAGAAGGGGGCGCCACTGGCCTCGAGTGGGGCTCGTGGCGCCTCCGTGCCAACTGATAGGAGGCCGGTGCCCGAAATGGCGCGGAAGGGTTATGAGCCGCGTCGTGCGACAACTGACGTACCGTGGTCAGTCGGACTTTGTGATGCATGCGTCCGCCAGCCCGCACGATCGACTCAGGACTCGCGCCTCACCTTCCACTGCGCCAACAGATCGATCAATCGATCGCTATTGACGGGCTTCGGCAGATGCCCGTCGAATCCCGCCGCCAGGGCGCGCTCACGATCTTCGGTGCGCGCGAATGCAGTCACGGCAATCGCGGGGGTGCGGGGTAGGGATCGCTTCTTCTCGAGGTCGCGCAGGGCCCGTATGAGCGCATACCCGTCCTCCCCCGCCATTCCGACATCCGCGAGGATCACATCTGGCCGCAGGGCTTCGAACAGCTCGCGTGCCCGCGCGGCCGAGGGCGCAGGCCGCACCTGGGCTCCGAATTGCACAAGTAGCCGTGCGGTGGCCTCGCGCGCCGTCGGCTCGTCCTCGACCAGTAGCACGTCGATTCCTTGCAGAACCTTCGGGTCCCGCAGTGCGTCCGCGCGCTGTTCCAAGGGCACGGCGAGCTGTCTTTCGAGCGGCAAATAGACGGTGAACGTGGCGCCATGTCCCTCGCCTTCGCTCTGCGCAGCGATCGTGCCGCCATGGAGCTCGACCAGTTGCTTGGCGATTGCCAGTCCGAGACCGAGCCCGCTATGCCGGCGCGCGGTGCCAACGTCGCCTTGGCGGAAGCGATCAAACACATGCGGCAGGAATTCGCTCGCAATCCCGGCCCCAGTGTCGCTCACCTCGATCTCGACCGTACCGTTGACCCGTCGTGAGTGAACGGCCACGCGGCCGCCCGGCGGAGTGAACTTGACGGCATTCGTGAGCAGATTCCACGCGACCTGTTGAATGCGATCCGGATCGATGCGAACGCTACCTACCTTGGGGCTGAGGGAGACTGCGAGGGTGATGTGGTGGTCCTCGGCAAAGGGTCGGATGGTCTCAATGGCGCCCTCGATCGCCCTGTTCAAAGGCGCATCTCGCATATCGAGACGAAGATGACCGGCGGCGATGCGCGAGACATCGAGCAAGTCGTCCACCAGCTGCTGCTGGGCGAGCGCTGCGCGATCGATGATCTGCCCGCCTTTGATCACGTCCTCGCCCTGCACCATCCCGCCCACGAGCATGCGCGACCAGAGGCGAATGGTGTTGAGGGGTGTGCGCAGCTCGTGGCTGACGGTAGAGATGAACTCGTCCTTGGCGCGGTTGGCCCCTTCGGCCCGCAGGCGCAGCTGCTGCGCGGACTGCAGAGCCTCCTGCAAGCGGGCATCGATGGCGCGGCGCTCGGTCCGGTCGCGCATGACCTTTACAAACCCCAGCAGCGCGCCGTGCGCATCGCGAGCCGCCGCCATCACGCCGCTTGCCCAGAAACGCCTGCCGTCCTGGCGCAGATGCCAGCGCTCATCCTCTGCACGCCCAGTCTCCGCCGCGCGGCGCAACTCCTCCTCGGGAATTGCGGCCGCGCGATCCTCTGGCGTGAAGAGGAGCGCGCCCGGCTGACCCAGGATATCCGCCTCGCGATAGCCGGTGGCGCGCTCCGCACCAGCGCCCCAGCTCACAATGTTGCCCTTGATGTCGAGCATGAAGATGGCGAAATCCTGGGCGCTCTCGATGAGCAGGCGGAGGCGCTCTTCACTCTCGCGCAGCGCGATCTCGGTACGCTTGCGCTCGGTGATGTCCCAGAAGACGGCCACCGCCGCAGCCACCTCGCCCGCGCGATTGCGCACCGGCGAGGTGCTCATCGAGAGGGCAACGTGGGTGCCATCGATGCGGACGAAGTGGAGTTCCTCATCGAGCACAACCTCCTCGTTAGCTAACGTTCGCGCCAGGGGCCACTCGTGCGGCTCATAGGCGCGCCCATCATTGTGAACCCCCCTCAGCGCCGGGATTGTCGCCGACCAGTCATGGCCGATCTGAGGCAACGGAAAGGATTGATTGAAGAGCGCAGCGGCGCGGCGGTTGGCGAAGAGCAAGTGTCGGGAGGGCTGCTCGATGATGAGCACGGCCGCAGGCAGCTGCTCGATGACGGCCTGCAGCCGCTCCTGCGTCGTGGCGAGTGCCTGCTCGGCACGCTTGCGGGCGGTGATGTCGACAAACGTGAGGACCACGCCCTCGATCCGATTGCTCTCGGTGCGGTAAGGGAGCGTGCGCCGCAAGTACCAGCGGCCGCTGTGGCTCGCCACTTCGGACTCTCGAGGCGTGAGCTTCGAGAGCACCTGCGCCGCATCGGTCAGCAGGTCTCCATCGGTGAACTTCTGCGCCATATCCGCAAGCGGGCGACCGATGTCAGCGGGGATGAGCTGCAGCAGATCGCTCACCGCCGGGGTGAAGCGGCGCACGCGCAGGTGCGTATCCAGAAATATGACGGCGATGTCGGTGCTGCTCAAGAGGTTGTCGAGATCGCCGGTGAGAGCTTCGAGCTCGAGCACCTTGTTTTGCAGCTGCGCGTTGACGGTGCTGAGCTCCTCGTTGAGAGACTGCAGCTCCTCCTTGCTGGTCTCGAGCTCCTCGTTGCTGCTCTGCAGCTCCTCGTTGACCGAGGTAACTTCCTCGTTCGAGGCTTTGAGCTCCTCGTTGCTGGCTTCGAACGCCTCGACGCTCGCTTGCAGCTCGCGTCGAGAATCCGCACCTCCTCCTCTAGCGCCGATTCCGCTTCGGGGCGAGACGTAGCAAACAGCGTTCGCGCGGAGAGCACCGGGGTGCTCGCCTCGCGCGGACCTCCGGAGGCCAGCCTCGTGAAGCTCACGTGAAAATGCTCCGGCGGGCGGCTCTGCTTGAGCGGCCCGGCGGTGATCTCGAGCGGGCCGGGGGCCTCATGGGAATCGATCTGCTCGGTAACGGCGTGCTTCTCCGCGATCGCCTGACGCAGGGCGCTGCGCACGGCGGCGCGATACGGCGCGCGCACCAGCTCGAGCAGATGCTGGGTGCTCTCTCCGGTGGGCTGTTGCAAGTACGGGTCCGGATCGCCGTGGAAGTACACGATGCGTTCGTTGGCATCCACCACAGCAGTCGGAGGGCCGAACTTCTCGAGCAGCGCCGCCTGGATCAGCACAGTCGAGGAAGGCCGTCCGATCATGGTCGGCAGATCGCGCGCGGCAGGACGCGGCTCTGGGAGCCGCAGGCTGAGTGCGAGGGGCTGGGTCGAGCGATAGCGCGCCTCACCGCTGCGGCGGTAGATGCGCCAGCGCTTACTCACCACCTCGAAAAGCGTCTCGGCGTGACCGAGCGTCTCGGCGTTGCCGAGGAAGAGATAGCCGCCCTCCCGCAGCGCAAAATGCAGCAGCGCCAGCGCGCTGCGCTGCGCTTCCGGCTCGAGGTAGATCAGCAGATTGCGGCAGGTCACGATGTCGACGCGCGAGAAAGGCGGATCGAGCAGCACATTCTGCGGGGCGAACACCACCTGCTCACGCAAGGATTTCTTGATGCGGTAGACGTGCTCTTCCTTGTCGAAGAATTTCTCCAGCCGCTCGGGCGAGAGGTCGCCCTCGATGCCGCCGGGGTAGACGCCCGCGCGGGCCAGCGACAGGGATTTGTCCGCCGTGTCGGTTGCGAAGATCTTGACCTCGATGGTCTTGTTCGCCCGCTGCGCCTCCTCGGCGATGAGCATGGCGAGCGTGTAGGGTTCCTCGCCGCTGGCGCACGCAGTCACCCAGGCACGCAGCCGGGTGCTCGGCTCGGCCTGCTCCACCAGCGGCCGCACTACCGCCTCCCGCAGCGCCTCCCAGGCCACCGGATCGCGAAAGAAACCGGTGACGTTGATCATCAGGTCATTGGCCAGCGCGGTCGCCTCCTCGGGCTTCTCCTGCAGCCGGGCGCCGTAGTGCTCGAGCGTGCCGAGGCCCGCGAGCCCCATGCGCCGCTGGATCCGTCGCAGCACCGTCGGGACCTTGTATGAGGCAAAATCGTGGCCGGTGCGGGCGCGCACGAGGGCGATGATCTCATTCAACTCTCGCCGGTGGTTCTCGAGCGCCTGCGAGGCGCGGGCGCCGCCTGCAGCGTGGAGATCCAGGTAGGGCTGGCGCGTGTAGCGTAGCAGCAGCGCGGGCATTTCCTCGGTGCGCAGGACTTGGTCGGCATAGCCCGCGTGGATCACGCTCTGCGGCATGCCGGGGAAATCGGCGGTCTCGGGGTCTTGCACGATGCAGAGGCCCCCCGCCGCTTTGAGTGCCTGTGCGCCAGCGCTGCCGTTGGTCCCGGTACCAGAGAGCACGATGCCGATCGCGCGCTCCTTTTGCTCCCGCGCGAGGGAGCGGAAGAAGTCATCCACCGGCCGGCGGTGACCGCGCTTCTCGGTGGGCTCGCCAAGGTGAAGCTTGCCGTCTGCCAGCGTCACCGTGCGGGCCGGCCGGATGACGTAGACGCAGTTGGGCTCGACTGGTTGGTCATCCTCAATCGGCAGCACGGGCATGGCCGTACAGCGTGCCAAGATCTCCGCCATCAAGCTCTCATGCTCTGGCGAGAGGTGTTGAATGACGATATACGCCATGCCGGTTTCGGGCGGGCAGGCGGTGAAGAAGCTCTGCAAAGCTTCGACGCCGCCGGCGGAGGCGCCGATGCCGACGACCGGAAATGCCAGCTTCGCCCGAACGGAATGGTCGATCGGGGCAGCCGCCTCTTCGGCGGCCCTGGAGGGGGTCGATGCGTTTGGATCGTTAGGATCGGTCTCGGTGGAGCTCATCTTGCCTTCCACGGGTCGGCTCGAATCCGTCTCGGGTGAATGAATTATGTGGGCAGCCGCGACGGGCTGGAGAGAACACTCGTCAATCCTCCCACATCCGATCTGCTCCAGTCAGCAGATCTTCTCAAGGATACGCCACAGTGCGACCGTAGCACCCCATGATGCATGCATGGAACGCGTGCGTCAGTGCATCGAGCCGCGCAGCAGACGAGGAGGTCCGCCCGCCCGATGAGCCGGATGCGCCAGCGGTTGCCCCGATGTAATCGCCACCGAAGTCGGCTATGAATCTCACCACGAGGCGACCGCCAAAGCAGCCTCCTTCCCTGCGAAAGCTCGTGGATTCGATCCCGGGCATGACCTCGACGATTGCTTTGCCGCGGAGCAGCAGCTTGGTTTGCGCCAGAGCCGGTGACGGCCGGATGCGAGTGCGGCGCCTGTCCCGTGGAGCGAATCACACGACGGTCCCCGCGCCATGAGTGCAGCGCCTCTTAATGTGGTAAAGCGGCCTCCCCGACTGACGGCCGTTGAACCCTATTAGCTGAGCTCCCCACCTCAGCTGCTCGGCCGGCGCTCGAGTGACTCCGCGAGGCGCAAATGCTTTTCGAGCGTCGGGAGGGATGCTTTCGCGTAAATCCCCGCCGGCCCCTTGCTCGCCTTCGCCTCCTCCTTGAACTCGGCTATATCCTTCCTGTGGTCCCTGACCATCTCCTTGACGAAGGCGCGATCGAACTGCCGCCCGGACAGTGCGGCAAGGCGTTGATACTCCGCCTGCTCCTTCGTACCGGGCGTCCCAGGCGGCGTTACCCCCATCGAGGCAGCGGCACTCATCGCCTGCCGGTTGGCCTCGGAGTGGTCACGCTCTAGCACCGCGCCGAAGCGGCGTACGTCCTCCGTAGCGCCTTTCTGCTGCGCGAGCTGCCCGACCTTGATCTCGGCCAGATTGCCCTGGATCGCCTTTTCCATGAAAGCGTCGCCGCGGGGATTCGCGGCCAACGCGGCCGACGACAGCAACACTGTGAGTACCGCGCCCGATACTAATCGCACCAAAATCTTCACGATTGTCTCTCCAGAATAAAGGTCATCCAACGCTGCATCGGCAGGGCAGTTCCCCGCGGCCATGACCCATCTCAACTCGCAGGCTCCCGGCCATCTGCGATAACGGCCTCGCTCTGGGGCGGGGCCGATACTTGCTAACTCGACAACGACATCGATTGGAGAGTCTCCATGACGCGGCTGATACGCAACTTCAAACTCGGCGGCCCGAGCAGGCAACGGGGAGCAATGGGCTACGTTCTAGCATGGCTTCTCGGCGTACCGATTCCTATCCTAATCATTGTCGCGCTGTTGCGCGGCTGTTCCTGATCAGCGGTCTCGCGAGGGCGAAAGATGGCAACCTCCATGGTCGATCAACATACACGCGCCGTCATCGGCGAGCATCCGGTCATGCGCTGGAGCGCCGTGTTCGCGGGCTGGTTCGTTGCCACCGGCATGGCCTTGATGCTGTACGTATTTGGACTGGCCGTCGGCTTTTCCGCGTTCGACCCCCGCAATGTCGCGACGGTCGCGCACGGCATCTCGGCAGGCGCATTCGTCTGGACGATCCTGACCTGGGGCGCAGCGCTGTGGATAGGGGGAATGTTTGCGAGCTGGTTCGACGGCCGAAATGACACCGAGATGGGAGTGCTTCGGGGGCTGACGGTATGGGGCGTTTCGATGTCAGCCACGGGGTTATTGGTGGTGAGTGGTTTGACGCACGTGGCGTTCATCAAGGCCATGCCGCCGGAAGCCGCTGGTCCGGCGCTCGACCCGGTGCAGGCCGCGCACTATGCAGCGAGACTCATGTGGGTGGCATTCGGGAGCTCGGCGGTGTCGCTGGTCACATCCGCCTTCGGAGGATGGATGGGTGCGCACCATGTGCACCACGTTTATCACCTGCGGAAGTATGATAAGCACGGACTCAAGGGTTAGCGGGGTAGCTGCGCAGCGGCGGCGGAGCCTGCGCTCGCCGACGTGCCATGAAGCAATATGGACCGTAGGCTCAAGGAGCGAGTTGCGATCGAGTCGGGCCTGCGGATGGCCTTGAAGACCCATCAGCTACAAGCACAAGCGCATTACCAGCCCATCGTCGAGATCGCATCCCATCGTGTCGTCGCGCTCGAAGCACTGGTGCGCTGGAAGCACCCCGTGCAAGGGTTCGTGCCACCCGAGCGCTTCATTGGTGTGGCTGAGGAAACCAGCCTCATCGTGCCGATAACGGCGCTATTCAGGGCCGTGACACCTAGCAGGCGAGTATTCTTCCTGCATGGCGAGTGAGGTCGAGCTGAAATCCTTGCCCTCGAGGAGCCGACCGAGCGCCTCTCTGGCCTGCGGAGGCCCTGGTAGCAGCGAAGACAGTCAGTGTGGCTTGAGCACGACCTTCGTCCAGCCCGCTGCGCGAGCATCAAAGTGCCGATACGCTTCGGGCGCTTGATCGAGCGGCAACTTATGGGATACGAGGAAGGACGGCTTCGCCCGCCCTTCGTGAATGAGTCTGCAGAGGTGGCGGTTGTAGGCTTTCACAGGCGCTTGGCCGGTCCCCATCCGCTGTCCGCGTGTCCAGAATTCCCCGAAGTCGAATGCAATTCGGCCATGCCTCGCCTCCTTATCCGGGGCCTTCGGATCCTCCGGAACAAAAACCCCGACAACGCCGAGCGCACCGCTCGGTCGGACGGATCTCACGAGATAGTTCAGGGTGGCGTTCGGATGCTCGTGGCCCGCGACATCGTGGGCCTGGTAGCCTACGCATTCGCACCCCTTGTCCGCGCCCTCCCCCTGGGTCAGCTCGAGAACCTGTTCGACGGGAGAACCCTTGGAGTCGTCGATCGCGATGGCGCCGATCTGCTCGGCAAGCCGTAGTCGATCCGGATGCCGATCGACGATCATGACCTGGCTCGCGCCCTTCAAAACCGAGGAGTAGGCGGCGAGGAGCCCTACGGGGCCGGCACCATAGATCACGACCGATTCGCCCGGCGCGACGGCCGCGAGCTCCGTCGCGTGATACCCCGTCGGAAAGATGTCCGCAAGCATGACGTAGTCGTGCTCTTTCTCTTCGGCATCCTCGGGGAGCTTGAGACAATTGAAGTCCCCGTAGGGCACGCGCAGGAATTCAGCTTGCCCGCCTTCATAGGGCCCCATATCGGCATAGCCATAGCCTGCACCTGCGGATCCGGGATTCATCGTAAGACATGCGCTCGTCAGCCCGCGCTCGCAGTTCTTGCAGTAGCCGCATGCGACGTTAAAGGGAACACACACACGATCGCCGAGCTTGATCCGAGCGACGGCCTTGCCGCACTCGATAACCTCGCCCAAGTTTTCGTGACCAATAATACGGCCCGCCTCGAGATCAGTGCGCCCCTCGTACATGTGCAGGTCCGAGCCACAGATATTGGTGCATGTGATCCGCACGAGGACATCGGTGGGCTGCTCGATCTGAGCGTCCGGCATGTCCTTCACCGTAACATTGCGGGGCCCGTTGTAGACTACAGCTTTCAAGGGAACGACCTCCTCATTGATCGGTAGGACGGTTCGCGATTCATCACTGGATTTACTTACGCCTGGCCGCGGCTCGTGAGCCGCGTGCTGACGAACCGGACCCCTCGGTGAGCTCGCGGTCATGCTCAGGTGAGCCGGTTTGCACCTTCTGATCCGGATGCGTCTGCTGCCGACTGCCGGCATCGCTCGGCCTTCCCGGTAGGTCGCCGGTCACGCTCGAGCGACTGTGTTTCGTCTTTCTCTCCTTCATCGAGAGTGTCGCCGCCGAGAGCCGGTCCGGACTTCGGCGGCGGTCGCAGCTCAGGCCTCCCAGTACGGAACGGCCTTGTAGTAGCTGTAGGTGCGATCACGCACCGAAAGTCCACCGTCCCGTGTGAGCTCGTCAATAGAGCCAGCCGGCGCGGCCTGAAGCTGTTCTTTAGTGTAGCCGACGACGTATGCCCCATCGTTCTCGTCGTAGCTGAGCGAAGCCCACGGGATCGGGTGAAATTTCTCGGCCACGCCGAGCAGGCCACCGAAGCCTACGACCGCGAACAGAATGCTGTTCGATTGCTTGTCGAGAACGACGTCTTCGACTTCGCCGATCTTGCGGCCTGTCGGGTCCTGGACGTTGGTTCCGATGACTTTGGATGCACATATTGCGGGTCCCGAGGCGGTAGTCATGCAAAATCTCCCGAATTGGATGCCCATGGAAAGCGAAAAGGAAGCTGCTGGACTGAATGAATCGGTCCGCATTGCGATTGTTCCTAAAAGGGGACTGCGATTCGCGATCCGTGCTCGACCTTGTACGCTGCGCGGTGTTTGCCGTGACGTTGCCGAGGCGGCGCGTCGGCATGGCTCCTACATCATTCCGAGCCAGACGAGAATTGCAGCTCTGAAACTCGACGTGCTATCTCTCGCAAACGGTAGATCTCAGATCCCGGTTCGTTGGCGGCCGAGCCGCCCGGGCCGAACCGTCCACCCACAGGAAGGAAGCTCCATGAACCAGCACCCCCAACCTCCCTTAAAGAAGCAGAGTCAGCCGCCCCCGGGAATGACGGACCAGCTCGACCCCGTGCCAGACCATGGTGAGCACTCCTACAAGGGATCGGGACGCCTCGCCGGCAAGAGGGCCATCATCACCGGCGGCGATAGCGGCATCGGGCGCGCCGTTGCCATTGCCTTCGCGCGGGAGGGAGCGGACGTCGCAATTGCCTACCTGGAAGAAGATCGCGATGCGAAGGAAACACAGCGACTCGTCGAGGAGGCCGACCGTCGCGCGATGCTGATTCGCGGCGACCTGCAGTCACCCGCCCACTGTCGCGACATCGTCGAATCGACGATGCGGGAACTCGGCGGGCTCGATATCCTGGTAAACAATGCGGCCCATCAGGCAACCTTCAGCTCGATCGAAGAGATCCCTGATGAGGAATGGGAGCTGACATTCAAGGTCAACGTCCACGCGATGTTCTATCTGACAAAGGCGTCCGTGCGGCACATGAAACGGGGGAGCTCGATCATCAATACTGCCTCGATCAATGCGGACGCGCCGAGTCCGCACCTGCTCGCGTACGCAACCACCAAGGGCGCGATTCAGAACTTCACCGCCGGCCTTGCACAGCTACTCGCCGAGCGAGGAATCCGGGTGAATACTGTCGCCCCGGGTCCGATTTGGACCCCGCTTATCCCCTCCACGATGCCTCCGGAGGCCGTTGCCAACTTCGGCAAGCAGGTTCCAATGAAGCGCCCGGGACAGCCCGCGGAGCTTGCCACGGCATACGTCATGCTCGCCGACCCGCTATCGAGCTACGTGTCGGGCGCGACGATTGCCGTAACGGGCGGAAAGCCAATTCTCTGAACCGAGCCGTGGGGCCAGGCCCGAGAGGGCCAATCGGCCAGCTTCGGCCCCCACCGCGCGCGGAGCGGTGGGCGCTTGACGCTTGACGCCCTAGCGCATTTTCGTGCGGGCCTGCTGGGCACGTGCCGCGCCAATGGCCGTTCTGGCATCGCGTCGCTCCTCGGGAGGCGGCAGCACCGCCTCCAGACTGTTGATGAACCACTTGGCGTACAGGGGCTCAGGCAGCTTTTCCGCAGTATTGAGGGCTCCAGAGGTCGGCTGCAGCGTCAGGGGTTGAACGTCCTCGGCCGGCGGGTCATTGACCATGAGGTCCTGATAGTAAGAAGTCAGGCGCGCCTGGAAATGATCGAATGCCGTCCAGAGAATCGCGGCGCGCCCTCCTTCCGAGAGCGAGGTGTTAACGTTCGACTCGCGGCGGTAAAGATTGTCGATGAATCCGGGATTATCGATCCGGAACCCATCGAGCCGGATCGCGAGCACGTCTTTGATCAGCGGCAGGTTCAGCACCAGATGCCCCGAGTTGCCGGTGCCGTGACCCGGAATCCCCTCGAATCCCACTTCCGCCTTGCCCCCAAACTTTTCGAGGCTCGGCTGAGTGAACACGTAATGGATGAGGCCGCCCTCCGAGCTGGCGCCGAAAAGTGTGCCCTGAGGGCCCTCCAGGACCTCAATCCGCTGCACATCGAAGAGGTCCGGGTCGGGCGTTAGGAAATCCCCCAAGCCGCTCAGCGAGGCGGCGGCCGTGGGTGTATCGTCGAAATAAGTGGCTACCGTCGGCCCGACGGATTGAATGCCCGTCGAGATGCCCCGGAGCACTTCGATGTCATACCCTGGCTCGACTTCGGTGAGCTGCAATCCGGGAACGAGCGCCGCGACGCCGTTGATATTGGTGACATCGAGATTGTCCAACTGCGCTCCGCTGAGCACCGTCAGGGCGGCCGGAACGGTCTGCGCCGACTCTTTGCGCAGTGTCGCCGTGACGACTACCTCTTGCAACTGTGCGACATCCGCCGACGCTGCATTTGAAGCTGCCGGACTCGCGTTTTCGGCCTGATCTGCCGCGATTGCCCCATGCCCGGCGGCCAGGGCGAGCATGCATCCAATGGGGATGCATGCGCGTTGCACCCTGGAGGGACGCCTATGGGACGAGAGGATTCGACGAACGGCACACGCGATCTTGCGCACCGCCGCTGCACTCGACGTGGTCATTGTTCAGTTCCCCCGCTGAAGTTCTCGAACCGCTGCAGCTGCCCAACTCGGATTTGCCCTTGCCAGAGGACTCGGTCCCTATTTCCTGTAAGGCAATATTTCGTGTACGGAAACATCGCCTACACCAAAATCCGGCTCATGCAAGTCGAATGGGAATGCGGCAGCGATGCGTGACTCGATCCTGAACTCGCAATGGACAAGGCGTTTCGCTTCAGATAGCTGCCCCGGTTGCGATTCTGCCTCGTGAGGAGGATATTCGTGTCTTTTCGCTCAGCGAAACCATGAACACCGCGCCCGCCTCTCCTACCCAAGCACGCATCGGTCGCGCGATTCGCCATCATCGCCAGAAACTGGGCTTACCATTGGCGAAGCTTGCAGCGCGGCTCGGTGTGGCAACTTCGACGCTGTCCAAGCTGGAAAACGGCCTGCTCCCGATCACATTCCAGCGGCTGGACTCCATCACCCGGGCGCTGAGCGTCGATATGGCAGCGCTCTTGGCCGATGATCCGCCGGAAGGGTCGGCAGCATCAGTCGCCCAGCCTGCCACTGCGGCGCCCGAGAAATTCGGAGCTCGAAGGAGCGTCACCCGGGCGGACGATGCAGTTCCGGTCGAAGGCGGCGTGTACACGCTTTACTTTCACGGAACGGATTTGCTGGAGAAACGGGTGCAGCCCGCGGTTGCCGAGATCCACATCGCGGACATCAAGGAATACGGCCCATACACGCGACACTCAGGCGAAGAATTCAACTTCGTCCTGACCGGAGAGCTCGACTTCCATACCGACATTTACGCTCCGATCCGCCTCAAAGCCGGTGACAGCGTTTACTTCGATGCGGAAATGGGTCACGCGCATGCCAAGGTCGGGAGCGGCAAGTGCACAATCCTCACCGTTCTGATTCCCCGCTCGTCCGAGGTGGCCAAGAACAACAGCGCGCCGGTGCTCGAGATCACCCGCAGAACGTCCGCTCGCAGGACGCCGCTCGCAGCACCGACGAAATCAAAAGCCCGTAGAGGTTGATTTCCTAATAGGAAAAGTTTCTAATGGGGAAAAGGCGACCACCACCATCGAGGAAGTCGCCGCAGCCGGTGGCCCGCGCATCTTTCAGTTGTACTGCTTCCGCGATCGCGCGCTCACTCTGGAGCTGCTCTCGAGAGCTCAGCCTCGGGCTATGAGGCGCTCTGCCTGACGGTCGACACCCCGGTCGCAGGCAATCGCGAGCGGGATCTTGCCACGGGGATGACCCTGCCGCCGCGATTCTCGCTGCGTACGCTTCTCGAATTCGCCGCGCATCCTCGCTGGCTCCTGCCGAAACTTCTCAGTAAGCCGTTCGAGCTGGCTAACGTGGTGGGATACGCTCCGGCGGTGAGCGGCGGACGTACCGGTGTCATTCAGTATGTAAACGAGCAAATGGATCGCTCGGTGGGCTGGAAGGACCTGGAGTGGCTCAGGGCGAGATGGGGCCGCGCTCTCATCGTCAAGGGAATTTCCTCAGCCGCCGACGCCAGGCACGCCGCCGATCTCGGTTGCGATGGGATAATGATATCCAACCACGGCGGCCGGCAACTTGACGGCGCGGCCACACCGATCGAGCTATTGCCGCCAGTGCGCGACGCAGTCGGCGACGCCCTGTCAGTAATCGTCGACGGTGGCGTACGCCGCGGCACTCACGTCCTCAAAGCGATAGCGCTTGGCGCAAATGCCTGCTCGATCGGCAGGCCCTACCTCTACGGGCTCGCGGCGGCTGGCGAGCGCGGAGTCGCGCGGGTGATTGAGATCTTCCGCGAGGAGATCGAGCGCGGCATGGCTCTGATGGGATGCCCGAAGCTCAATATGTTGAGCCGAAGGCATCTCGTCATGATCGATGCCGGATTCTCTCTCGCGCCGCCCGGTGCTCGGTCCGATGCGGGCGGCTGCGGGACTCACGCCGCTCGACGCCACGAAACCGCCGCCCCCGCCCCATGAATCTTTCCACGAGCTATCGACGATGACCCGCTGTACGCGATCAGCCTCTTGCTCGCTTGCTCAGGCTGTCTCCTAAGCCGTAGCTCGCCGGTGTGGTGTGGCTGCCCAGAATACCCGGCGGAGCGCCTGCGTCGCCCAACGCGCCTCTTTGCAGAGTCACGGTCGGAGTTCAGCGGCGAGCGACGTAATTCCCCGCACAACTATGAATGTTCAAATGGAATCCAACAGCACCCCAAATCATGAGCTACGTGTGCATTCACCACAATCCTATCTATGTAGCCGTAGCGGCTTTGATACAGCGTATAAGATATCAACGCTGGTGACGCCAAGAATAGAATTACGGGGACGCCAAACATGGCGAACTTCAACCTGAACTTCCCAACGTCATTCATTACCTCCACTACTACGGGAAACACCCCATTAATCAGCAACAATATCAGGCTTCCGATAACTAGTTGAAACATCAACAGCGTAATAATCTTGCCGGAAATAGGCATGCCTGAAGACCTAATTAAGCACCAATCGATAAGCCCGAACCAGACCACCGCCATCAGCGACAACGGCAATAAGGCGCGCCCTCGCGCTTGGGCACCGTGCTTGGTTAGCCGCGGACATCCGGGTGTGCCTCTTGACTTTTCTACTATAGTCGTAATATCGTATTTTGAGTGAAGACTCCCCAAGTCATCGAAGCGCTCGGGGCGCTCGCCCACGAACATCGCCTGAAGGTCTATCGGCTTCTCGTCGAGCGCGGCCCGCAGGGGCTGTCGGCCGGGGCGATCGCAAATGGCGTTGGACTGCTGCCCTCCTCGCTCACCTTCCATCTGCACGCTCTCCACCGAGCGGGCCTGATCGTGCAGCGCCGCGAAGGGCGGCAAGTCTTCTACAGCGCCGATTTCGAGGCCATGAACGCACTCGTCGGCTATCTCACGGAGAACTGCTGCGCAGGCAGCGGCGAGGCGTGCAGTAGTGAGGCGTGCGCCACGGCATGCAAACCGGTCACTGCGGCGAAGTCAGCCAAGCGTCGCCGCGCTGCCTGAGGCATCAGCATGCGCTCGCATGAGGTTCACGTGCACCCGCTAGACGGCCGCTACCCGGTGAGAGCCGCGCCCACCGACACCGTGCAATCACAGTGCTGCACGCCCTCCGGCTGCGCGCCCCGCGTCTAGTGATCGGCCATGTCAGAGAATGTATTCAACGTTCTCTTTCTGTGCACCGGCAACTCCGCACGCAGCATCCTTGCCGAGGTGCTCATCAACCACTGGGGCCGCGGGAAGTTTCGCGGTTTTAGCGCCGGGAGCCATCCAAAGGGTGCCGTGCACCCGATCGCGCTCGAGCTCCTGAGGCAAATGAAGCTACCCACCGAAGGCCTGCGCAGCAAGAGCTGGGACGAGTTCGCCGCGCCGGCGGAGCCGCGGCTCGACTTCGTGTTCACCGTCTGCGACAACGCGGCGGGCGAGGTGTGTCCGTACTGGCCCGGACAGCCAATGACTGCCCATTGGGGCGTGCCGGATCCGGCAGCCGTGGAAGGCTCCGATAGCGAGAAGTGGGTCGCATTCCGATCGGCGTTCAAGGTACTTGAGAACCGCATCAAGATCTTCACGAGCCTCCCAATCGCCTCGCTCGATCGCGTGAAGCTGCAGGCGCGGCTCGATGCAATCGGGCAGACCCGGCCACCCGAGCAGCCACAGTGAGCCCGGGACGGCGTCTGGTGTCCGAACGACCTTGAAGGGTTGATCATGTCCACATTTGAACGTTATCTCACCCTCTGGGTGGCGCTGTGCATCGCCGTCGGCGTCGTATTGGGGCACCTGTTTCCAGCGGCTTTCCACTACATCGGAGCCGTTCAGATCGCGCACGTGAACCTTCCCGTCGCCGTGCTCATCTGGCTGATGATCATCCCGATGTTGATGAAGATCGACTTCCGCGCCCTGGGGGAGGTCCGCAGGCACTGGCGCGGCATCGGCGTGACGCTCTTCGTCAACTGGGCGGTTAAGCCCTTCTCGATGGCGGCGCTCGGCTGGCTATTCATCGGGCACGTGTTTCGTCCTTATCTGCCGGCTGCCCAGATCGACAGCTATATCGCGGGACTGATTCTGCTCGCGGCCGCGCCTTGCACGGCTATGGTCTTCGTGTGGAGCAATCTCGCCGACGGCGAGCCGCATTTCACGTTGAGCCAGGTGGCCTTGAACGACCTGATCATGGTCTTTGCCTTCGCTCCGATCGTGGCTTTGCTGCTCGGCCTGTCCTCGATCACCGTGCCGTGGAACACGTTGCTGCTCTCGGTGGGTCTGTACGTCGTAGTTCCCGTAATCCTCGCCCAGCTCTTACGACTGCGACTGCTCGCGGGCGGGTCTGAGCGCTTCGGTGCAGTCTTGCGTCGAATCGGGCCCGCCAGCCTGAGTGCACTCCTCATCACCCTCGTGCTCCTCTTCGGATTCCAGGGAGAACAGATCCTGGCGCAGCCGCTCGTCATTGCGCTGCTTGCGGTACCCATCCTGGTGCAGGTGTACTTCAACTCGGGGCTCGCCTATCTGCTCAACCGGGCCGCCGGGGAGGCGCACTGCGTCGCGGCGCCATCTTCCTTGATCGGCGCCAGCAACTTCTTCGAGCTCGCGGTCGCCGTGGCCATCAGTCTTTTTGGTTTTGAGTCCGGCGCGGCCCTCGCAACCGTGGTCGGCGTCCTGATCGAAGTGCCCGTCATGCTTTCCATAGTGCGCATCGTGAACCGCTCGCGCGGATGGTACGAGAAGGGTCGAGCATCAGGCAGCGCTTCCGAACATTCAAGCGTGCAAAAGGCCCAGACAACTTCCGTCTGAATGTCGAATTCCTCGGTGACCTGCGCGAACCCCCTTTCCAACGACGGAATGATATGACAGCTCGATGACGCGTGCGCCGCGCCGGTGCGAGCGCTCCCATCCGTCGCCCATTACGATGCAACGGTGCCGTCCCGACGCTGCTCAGGCGTGATGAACCGCCCGATTCCTGCGATGGAGGCATGGGGCACGATTCTTGCACGACGGACTCCTACTCGACACCCGTGCCGCTGCCCGCATGATGCGCCTATCTCGCCCGCCACCGACCAGGAACCTGCGGGTCTTCTGCGTCGCCGCCCGGCACCGCAGCTTCAAGCTCGCCGCCGACGAGTTGTTTCTGACACCATCCGCAGTCAGCCACCAGATGAAGGAGCTGGAGGAAACGCTCGGCGTGGACCTCTTCGTGCGCAAGTCGCGCGCCCTCGAGCTCACCGCGGCGGGCGCCACGCTGCTCGCGGAGATCGAGCCGCTGCTGACGGCGCTCGACCGCAGCCTCGCGCAAGTCGCCCGCCGCAGCGGCAGGCGGACCCTGCGCATCCTGCTGCCGCCATTCTTCGCGAGCGAACTCTTCATTCCGCGGCTCACCGGCTTCTGCGCCGAGCATCGCGAGATCGACATTCAAATCGACACCCGCGATCCGCGGCCCTCCCTCCACCCGCCGACCGCCGACGTCTCGATCCTGCTCGCTGATACGGAGCCGCAGGGAGTGCTGGCCTCGAGCCTCTTTGGGCTCTCGCTGACCGCCGTCTGCGCACCTCAGCATGCCGCCCAAGTGGCGCGTCTGGGCAGCGCGGTGCTGCGGGAGATGCCGCTCATCGTGCACAAGCCGCGCCCCTATGCGTGGGCAAGTTGGGCGGAGCAAGTCGGTCTGGAGGCGCCGGACCCCAGGAACGTGATCGAGCTCGACACCATGTATGCGGTGGCGCGGGCGGCCGAACGCGGCGTCGGCGTTGCACTCGTGCCCTCCCGGCTCTGTGAGGCATGGTTCCGCTCCGGCGCACTGGTGCGCATCTTCGCCACGGAACTCGCCACCGCCGACACCTATTTCCTGGTGAGCCGCCGGAAGGACGCAGTCAGGCCCGAGATCCAGGCGCTCGCCGAGTGGGCGCTGTCGCAGTTCCGCGACCCGGCCGGGTCTTCGCGGCGGCTGTGTTGATGGCGTGCGCCGATGAGCGCTGCTCATCCGTCGCCGCAATTCTTTTCGTTTGTCGGGGCGCGGCGCGCTTCATATCCTGACACCAACAGATCGGAACCCGTCAGGAGATCGCAGTCATGTCGTCACTCACCCGTAACACCTGCCGCGCAAACTCTGCCCAACGCTCGCGGGCGCTCGGCGCCGGGCTCGCGCTCACCCTGATGAGCGGGGCCGCGCTGGCCGACGGAGCGCACCGATTCGTGTTCACGGCCTACACCGATGCGGCCGGCGGGGCCGACGTCGTGGCCGGACGCTACCACGCCGCACTCGAGGAGCTGAAGAGTTATCGCGACAGCATGGACTGGGATTCCTCGGTCGTCAGCACCAACCGCTGCGTGGCGTACTCCATGACCCTGCGATGGGAAGAAGCGCACGCGGCATGCGACGCCGCAGTGCACGCGGCGAGGGAGCAGAGGAACATGCCGCCCGCATGGTGGAGCTGGGCACGTACGACTGACGACGATTACCTGGCCCTCGCGTACGCCAATCGTGCCGTAATGTACTGGTTGTCGCACGATGACGCCGCCGCGCAAAAGGACCTCGCGAAGGCGCAAGAGCTGTCGCCGCAGGCGGACTTCGTCGCGCAGAACGTCGCGGCGCTCAAGGTCAATCGTGCAGTGGCGCTCGCGGCCGCACCGGCGCCGAAGAGCTGACACGACCGGTCAATGGGCGCGGGAGACGAATCTGCCCTTCCCCCCCTCACGGGTGGATTTCGTCTCCCGACGCCCACGGTGTGGACAGTTTCCGGGTCCGTCAGCGCCATTGGTGCTGCCGCGGGGCTGAAGAGCCGAAGCAGCGCAGTGCCTTCCGAATCGTCAGCCGCGCGATGGGGTGTCTTGGAACATGTTATTCGCGCTTGAGTCGCCCGCGAAATGCCCGTCGCAGCTCTGCGGCACCGTTTCTTTCATACCACCTGCCGTGCGCGATGATGATTCGCTCTGGATTCCACGAAAGCATCGTTTCAACGAAGCTCCGCAGCTTTTTGCGCGAATAGGTGAGACGCATATCTCGGGGCATGCCACCCTGCGGGTCCTGAACACCACCGACGCGGATAAGCAAACGGACGAACGGCGAGTCAATCATGCGCGGCTCAAAATTCTCAATGAAGTCCGTGAGAATGAGCGTGCGAGATTCCTTGTGAAAGAAGATCACCTCGGTGCGAAAACGGCCCCTGGCTTGAAGGGTGTAGATGCCGTCGTCCCAGGGGTATCCCTGATCTGCCTCGAGCGGCTCCGTGTCGAAATTAATGTGCTTCCCCGCACGCTTGCGGACACCCTCGGCAACGAATACGCGGGCATCTGGAAACGCACGCTTCCACTCCCTAATCCACCAATAGTGGAGCCACGAGGGCGCAATGAGATAGCGCGGCGTACCGAGCGCTTTGACTTCCGCCTTTAGCTCCGCAGTGAGGACCGTCGGTGAGTGGACAAAAAGGTCGCGGTCCGCGACGCGCACTATTGTCATCCGCGTCGGGAACGGCATCCCGAATCCGCACATCGCCACGCGGATAATTGGACCGTCGACGATCCATACGTTGTCTTCAACGGCTTTCAGCACGTTTATCGGCCAATAGGTCCTCATGGCTTCGCCATCAACGCGTCATCCAGCCGCGCGCGCGTACGGTGGCAATCGCATGGCCGCCCCGCTGTCGGAGTCTATCGTGACGAGGACGTCTCCCCGAGCTCGCGCAAGACCCCGTGCGAGCGCCTCACGTTTGCCCTTATTCCGGGGGCGGCGCAGCGCGCTAACCAATCCGGGGTAGCGTGCCGCGGCTTCTCTGATATAGCTCCAGGTGTCGTCCTTGCCGTCGTCGTCGATCACGAGGACTGAGAAGCACAAGACCATCTGCACCGCGTCCGGCGCTCCAGTCTGTGGTCGAGATAAGCTCGAACTATATACGAGACCTGGTGTATCGTAAAGCGAGAATCCGGCAGTCGATGAGGCGATAAGCATCGCGTGCATGTTCCGGTTCCGGCGCAGCGCGCGCGGCAAGGCTCGATCAGCGGTGAGAAATTCTCCAATGCAGTCGGTAAATCTCCTGGAATCGGTCCGGCTTCCGACGCCTCATCTCGGGCGACCACGCGACGAGCGCATCGACGCTGAGGTCGTCTCCGCGGTACTGGGGGTTCTGAGGAGCGGTGGATATGGCGCAGTCACCGTCGCCGGAATTGCCCAGAGGATCAAACGAGGCCGCAGCAGCATCTATCGGCGCTGGCCCAGTAAGCGACACTTGGTCGCTTATTCTGTCGTAAGCGAAATGGGTGCAACTCCCGCCGCGGATACCGGCAGTCTGCGCGGGGACCTCAATGCGGCGGTCGGGACACTGGTGCGCGCGTTTGCAGGACCCCTTCGACAAGCGCTTCCCGGCCTGGTCGCGGATATGGCGAATGACCCGGATCTCGGCGAGGCGATCCGCAAGGAAGTTCTGGCGACCCGCCGCAGGTCGATGCGCAAGGCTCTCGCGCGGGCAGTCGCTCGGGGCGAGATCCGCGGGGGCTTTGACGTAGAGCTGATCCTCGACATGCTGACCGGCCCCTTTTACTATCGGGCGCTTTTCGGGCATGCGCGGATCAGTCGTCGCATGGCTCAGGAAGCGGTGGAGTGCGTTCTGCGTGGGCTGAAGCGCTCTTGAGGCATGCGTCAACCTGAATCCGGGAGTGGTGAGGATCTGAACGACATACGGCGAGACAACAGTTGCGGCCGTCGATGAGCTGGTGGCAGCGCGCGAAGCCGCATGCTGACTCCGCCGAGACGCGCTCGCCGGAGGGAGGACCAGGAGACGGCCCGGCGCAGAGCACGGGGGAAGGCGTGCGGGGCAGACTCCGTGAGCGGGCGAAGCGCCGGCTGCTCGGCGCGCAATCCAGGCGGCTCTTTTTGCAGGTGGGACTGCCCTGGGCCGCCGCGCTGCTCGTCGGCCTGGTGTCGGTGCTCTATACCGATTGGAGCAACGATGCCTACTACGCCTTCATCCATCTGATCGCGGGCCGCTCGTGGCTCGCGTTCGTGATCACACCTGCCCTGACCGTCCTCGCGCTGTTCCTCACGCGGCGCTGGTTCACCGGCAGCGAGGGCAGCGGTATTCCGCAGGTGATTGCGGCGCTCCATGCGCCGCGCGCGGAGGACGAGGACACGCTGATGCGGCGCCTGTTCGGCCTGCGCGTGATCGTCGGGAAGGTCGCCGTTTCGCTCATCGGCCTGCTCGGCGGCCTCACGATCGGCCGCGAGGGGCCGACGGTGCACATCGGCGCGGCGATCATGGCGGAGAGCCGGCGCTTCTATCGGCATCGCAACGCGCAACTCGAGCGGCGGCTCTTACTCGCCGGCGCTGCGGCGGGTCTATCGGCGGCGTTCAACACACCGCTCGCCGGCATCATCTTCGCCATCGAGGAGCTGGCGCGGGATTTCGAGAGCCGCACGAACGGCATCATGATCACCGCCGTGGTGTTCTCGGGCCTGACTTCGCTTGCGCTCGCGGGCAATTATCTCTACTTCGGCCAGATCAACGTGCCCGAGGATCTGGGTGGCGCGTTCGTCCTGCCGGTCGTGCTATCGGCGACGCTCTGCGGGCTTTTCGGCGCGGCCTTCAACCTGGCGCTCCTACGCTGGCGCACGTGGATGCCTGACTGGCTCATCACGCTGCGCACGCGCCGGCCGTTGCTGTATGCCCTGCTCATCGGGATTGTGGTCGCTGCGCTCGGTGTCGGCACGCGCGGTGAGACCTGGGGCAGCGGCTATGACCAGGCGCGCCACCTCCTGACGGGCGCAGCGCCGCTCTCGGAAGGGTATGCGATCGCCAAGTGGGGCGCCATGGTGGTGACCTACATGGCCGGCATTCCCGGCGGGCTCTTCTCGCCCTCATTGTCGATCGGCGCCGGCCTGGCTCAGTGGGTGCACGCGGCCTTCTCCTGGGCACCGATGGCGGCGGTCATTGCTCTGTGCATGACAGGCTACCTCGCGGCCGTCACGCAGTCGCCGATCACTTCCTTCGTCATCGTGATGGAGATGACCAACGGCACCGGGATGGTCATTCCGATGATGGCGACCGCGCTCGTCGCCTCACGCATCTCGGCCTTCTTCACACCGCCGCTCTATGAGGCTCTGGCCGAGAGCAACTACTTTCACGTGGCAGCCCTTCCCGCCGGAGGCTTCCTGCAGAAAAAGCCGGTGCCGCCGCCGGGGGCGTGACAGTCGTCCCGGCGAGCGGCAGCTGGGAAGAAGACTTGCATCCGCTCAGGGCTCCGGATCGCCCCCTTCGGCGATTCCTTCGAAGAGCGGGGTGGATAGGTAGCGCTCGCCCGTATCCGGCAGCATCGCCAGGATGACTGACCCCGCCTGCGCTTCCTTTGCAACCTTCAGGGCTGCGGCGAATGTGCCGCCGGAGGAAATCCCGCAGAAGATGCCTTCCTGTCGCGCGAGCCCGCGCGCGGCCTCTATTGCCTCCGCGTCCGTGACGGGAATGATGCGGTGTGGCACCTCGCGGTTCAGTACCGCGGGGATGAGATCCGGCGTCCAGCCCTGGATCTTATGCGGCGCCCAGGGCTTGCCCGAGAGCATAGCGGCCGCCTCGGGCTCGGTGGCAATGATCTTTACATCGGGACGTGCGAGCCGGATCATCTCGCCCGCTCCTGTGAGCGTGCCGCCCGTACCCCAACCGCTCACGAAGAAATCGAGCCGCTGGCCGGCGAAGTCACTCAAGATCTCCGGTCCCGTCGTGCTGCGGTGGTACGCCGGATTCGCCGGATTCTCGAACTGCCGCGCGAGGAACCAGCCGTGGCGCCGGGCAAGTTCCTCGGCCTTGCGGATCATGCCGGTGCCGCGCTCCGCAGCCGGCGTCAGGATGACCCGTGCACCGAGCATGCGCATGATCTTGCGACGCTCGATCGAGAACGACTCCGCCATGATGGCGACAAACGGGTAGCGTTTCGCCGCGCAGACCATCGCAAGCGCAATACCGGTGTTGCCGGAGGTGGCCTCGACGACCGTCTGGCCCGGCTGCAATGCACCGCTGCGCTCGGCATCCTCGACGATCGCGATCGCCAGCCGGTCCTTGACAGAGGAGAGGGGATTGAAGAACTCGCACTTCACATACATGGTGACGTGCTGGGGCGCAAGGCGGTTGATGCGGACGATGGGTGTCCGTCCGATCGTACCTAGAATGCTGTCGTAGATCATGACCACTCCCGAGGCCTCACGGCCGCCGTTTCGAATACAGCCAGTATGCTCGGCCATTCCCAAATCGCCAAATGGTGTGGCGGCCGCGTTCGTGAGCGCAATGCCGCAGCCGCGCGAGGCGGCGCGTCCTGTCCATCACAAACATTTGCCGCTATGCTCAGGGTCACAGACCTCGAGCTGGAGGTCCACTTGCAGTTGAGAGAATTCGAGGGCGCTTGAATGGCAGTTTGGCACGATTGGATGTATGCACTGTTCGGAGCACGTATGAACATACACGTGCTCGGGTCCATTAGCTGGGCGGATGCCGCACTGAGTTGCGCCGTGGTGGTGCTGATGCTGATTGCACACGCCGTTGCGGCCGCCATTATCCGCCGCAAGCGCAAGTGCGCCGAACCTGCTGCCAAGCTGCGGCACCTCACGCTTGGCGCGCTGCGCGGGCCGCTGTACCTGCTGATCTGGATCTGCGGCGGCTACTTTGCCCTTGCGCCCCTGGTGGCGTCATTGCCGTCGCCTCGTGGGAGTGGGACCGTCCTCGGCCTGCTTCGCACGTTTTTTGATCTCGGCGTATTCGCGGTTGCATTCTGGTTCTGCTTGCGCTTCACGCGGGTGCTCGAGGCGCGATTGTCCACCTGGGCCGCGCGCACCAGCGGCCGGCTCGATGACCTGCTCGTGCCGCTGCTCGGCCGCGGACTGCGCGTCATCCTGCCTGTGCTCGCGGTCATCTTCGCGTTGCCGATTCTTGGTTTACCGCCCGCCTACGCCGGGATCGCGGCCACGGGCAGCAGTGTGCTGCTGATCGTGGCCATCACCGTCGTGCTATTCCAGGCCGTGAAGACCGGCCAGGAGCTGATTCTGCTGCGCTTCGACATCACCGCCTCCAACAACCTCCGAGCACGCAAGCTTTACACGCAAGTGTACGTGCTCGGTCGGGTGGTGTACGTCGGGATCGGTCTCTTTGCAGTGGCGTGCATCCTCATGCTCTTCCAGGAGGTACGCCACGTCGGCACCAGTCTGCTTGCTTCGGCTGGCATCATGGGAATCATCGCCGGCGTCGCCGGTCAGAAGACGCTCGCGAATCTGATTGCCGGATTCCAGATCGCACTGGCCCAGCCGATCCGCCTGGATGATGTGGTGATCGTCGAGGGTGAATGGGGTCGGATCGAGGAGATCACCCTCAGTTATGTGGTCGTGCACATCTGGGATGACCGCAGGCTGGTTCTGCCACTGGCCTACTTCGTCGAGAAGCCGTTCCAAAACTGGACACGCAACTCGTCCCAGCTTCTGGGGTCGGTGTTCGTGTGGGTCGACTATTCGTTTCCTCTCGAGGAGGGCCGCAAGGCACTGAAGCGGATCATCGAGTCGAGCCCACTATGGGACCGGCGCTTCTGGAACCTGCAGGTCACCGACGCGAGCGAGAGAACCATGCAGCTGCGGGTGCTGGCCACGTCGGAGGATTCTTCAAGATCCTGGGACCTGCGCTGCGAAATCCGCGAGAAGCTCATCGCTTATATCCAGGAACATCATCCTCGCAGCCTGCCGACCGTGCGGGCGCAAATGCGCGAAGCGCAGGCACCCACAGTGGTGCACGATTCAGCGTCCTGATACGCCCGTGCTACCGCGCCAACGGCTCCTGCTTGAATCCAAGTTCAGACAGGCTCGAATGTTGCGCGAGCCACCGATTCCGCCTCGGAGCGATCGAAGACCTTCGAGTCGACCTTGAGGTAGGCCAGCCCCTCTTCGGCCGCTACGACCACCTCCGCAACACCCGGCACCTGTCGCAGCCGAGCGGCTAGCCGTTCCGCGTCCGCAGCGGCGGCGCGATGGCCAACCCGTACGAGCCGGGTCGTGAGATGACTCGGACGACGCATTGTCACGGCGATCAGCAGCCACACGAGGGCAACTGCGCCCGCAAGAAAGAAGACTCCTGTCGTACCCGCCGTCTGATGCACCCATCCACCGATGACACCGCCCGCGAAAATGCCGAGGAACTGCGAGCTCGAGTAGATGCCCGTCGCCGTACCCGTCGAGCCAGACGGCGCGATCTTCGTGACGAGCGACGGCAGGCTCGCTTCCATGACGTTGAAGCCGGCGAAGAATACGACCAGCGCGGCGAGAAGGACGTAAGCATCCTCCCCTCCCGCAGCCAGCGTGAACTGACTCACCGCAAGCGCTGCCACTGCGCCGACGAGGACGCTCTTCATCCGCCGGTAGCGCTCCGCGACGATGATCGCCGGCAGCATGATGGCGACCGAGAGCAACAGGACAGGCAGGTACACGAGCCACTGATCGCGACTGCTCACCCCGAGCGTCTTGCGCAGCATCTCCGGCAGGACGAGAAAGCTGGCAGTGAGCATGGCGTGCAGCGCGAAAATGCCGAAATCGAGGCGCAGCAGCTCCGGGTTGCGCAGGGTCGAGCCGAAAAGTGCCGGAACGGTCTGCGCCTCGCGATGAACTCGCCGCCGACGCGGCGCCGGCACGATGAAGGCGGTAATAGCGATGCCGACAAGCGCCAGGGCAGCCATCAGCCAAAAGATACCGCCGATGCCTATCCAGCCACCGACGACCGGTCCGGTCACGATCGCCACGAGGAAGGAAAAGCCGATGGTCATGCCGACAAGGGCCATCGCCTTCGTCCGGCTCTCTTCCGCCGTGAGATCGGCCACCAGCGCGAGGATCACCGAGCCGACCGCCCCGGCGCCCTGCAACGCCCGGCCCCAGATGACGCCATCGATCGAACCCGAGCTCGCGGCGACGGCGCTGCCGACTGCGAAGACGACCAGGCCGATGACGATCATGAACTTGCGTCCGAACCGGTCAGAGAGCAAGCCGAATGGTATCTGCAGCAGCCCCTGGCTGAGGCCATAGATGCCGAGCGCAAGTCCGATCTTATAGGCAGTCGCGCCGGCGAGTTGGTGCGCAAACGCAGCGAAGACCGGGTAGATCATGAACAAACCCAGCATCCGCACGGAGAACACCGCCGCCAGGGATGTGGCGGCACGAAGCTCTTGCTTTTCCATCTTCAGGTCTCGAAGGGCCCTCGGTACTGCGCCGCGAAATGCCGCCCCGCAGGTTGCATCTCGCGCGCGTATACTGTAAGAAATATTTGGCCAAATGTACAAAGGCGGTCACGGGCAGCGCACTGAGGCGGCCCCGCCGTTCGTACTGCCGCTTCGAATGATCGACTTCGCCGGCCCGAGGTTCGGTTCGCCTGACGGTGCTCGTGGTGCAGCTTACGATTTTTGCCGCTCGAACGATCTTCGGTAATTCCCGGATCGAGCCGGATCGGGGGCCATCTTAATGGTCACCGAAGAACTCGGCGCCTTCCTGCGCGACCACATCGACTCCTATGAAGCTCTCGATGTTCTTCTTTTGCTGCGCCGTGAGCGCACGGCCTGGACGGCTGAGGCACTCTGCGCCCATCTCAGGACCCGCGCGCCGCTGATTGATGACGCACTGGCCACGCTCGTCCGCGCCCACTTGGTGAGCGCCGCCGTCGAGCATATGGAGCCGTCCTATTCCTATGCGGATACGAACCTGGCCCGCGACGCGATCGTGGGCGCCTTGGAATGTGCCTATCGCGAAGAGCCGATCCAGATCATGCGACTCATGAGTATGCACGCCATCGAACGCCTGCGCACGAGCGCGATTCGCGGGTTTGCCGATGCTTTCATCGTGCGGAAGGGGAAGGACCGTGGCTGAAATAGTCTATGTGGTCTGCGGGCTGACGAGCATCGCTTGCACGGCCCTACTCTTGCGCGGCTACCTGACGACCAGAATGCCGCTTCTCTTCTGGTCCGCACTGTGCTTCGTCGGCCTCACGATCAATAACGCACTGCTGTTCGTCGACTTGATTCTGCTACCGCACGTCGATCTCTTTCTGTTGCGCACGACCGCGGAGTTGGTGGGCATGGTCGTACTCTTGTACGGATTGATCTGGAATATCAGCTAGGTGGCTCATCATGCATGAATTCCTGTGGGGCATGCTGACAATGGCCACCTTGGTGACCGCGCTGTTCTTCCTACGCTACTGGAGCATGAGCCGCGACCGACTCTTCCTCTTTCTCTCGCTCGCGTTCATCGTGATGAGTGCGGCGTGGATCGTTCTCGCGATGGTTGGACCCTCGCACGCGCATCCAGACGCCGCGTATCTACTCCGCCTGCTTGCCTTCGCAGCAATCATAATCGGCATCGCCGATAAGAACCGGCGGAGCCGGCCTCCCTGACCTGCCAGCGGTCGAATCATTCGCCGAGAAGAGGTTCGCCGGCGGCATTCGCGTTGGTGCGACGCATCAGTCGGACCAGCGCCGCAAGCTCGCGACGCAGTCGCCGCAGGTGAGGCAAATCGATATTTCGCAACGCATCGACCAGCAGTCCGGGATGAGGGCCTGGTGATTGCGACAGGATCCTCCGTCCTACCGCAGTCACGTAAAGATGAACGAACCGCCGGTCCGATCCGTCACGCACACGCTGAACGAAGCCGCTTTTCACCAGCGCGATAGCGAGATTGCTCGCGGTGGTTTGATGCAGTGCCATGCGCTCGGCGAGATCGTTGATGCCCATGCCTTCCCTTCGCGCCACCTCCGAGAGAGCCCACAGCTGCGAGCCGGAAATCGCCACGGCGCGGCGCACTTCCGCGTCGTGGCGGCGCGCCGAGGCGAAGATCAGCCGCAGACTCTGAAGCGTGTCGAGCTCATTGATGGTCCTGGGGGAGGCCTGAGATCGATTGGTTCTTCCGGGCCGAGGACTGTCCATTGGCGGCAGAGGCGGCCGGCGTGTGCGCGTACCGGCGGATTTGGACCCCTTCGCGGGCGTGGCGGACGTGCGCGAACTGCCCAATCCGCGTGCGATTCGATCAGGAGGCATGCCCGTACGGAGGCGGTGCGATCAGTTTCGACACAGGGGTTCCATCGCGGCGATCACCAAGAGCGATAGTACCATCGGGTGTTGGGTAGTCGCCTCCAAAACCGCCTGGTCGGCTTCGTGACCTCCGGCGGCTACTTGACACGCAAGTCCTGTCTTGCCTATTATTTAGGCAAGCATTCACCTGCATATACCGCCATGACGGATGACTACGACAGCGACGTGCTCTTCAAGGCCATGGCCGATCCGAGCCGGCGCAAGCTCCTGGATCTGCTGCATGCTCAGGACGGCAGCACGCTCAGCGAGCTGTGCGAGCACCTCGACATGACCCGGCAGGGCGTGACGCAGCACCTGGATGTACTGGAGGCGGCGAACCTCGTTACCACCGTGCGCCGCGGCCGCGAAAAGCTGCACTTTCTCAATCCCGTGCCGCTGCAGGAGATCTACGAGCGGTGGCTCGCCAAGTTCGAGAAGCCGCGCCTCAGGGCGCTTTCGGATCTGAAAAAACGGCTGGAGAAATCCAATGGCTAGATCGACTTTCGTCTACGTGTCCTATATCCACACCACGCCGGAGAAGCTGTGGTCGGCATTGACGGACGCCGAATTCATCAAGCAGTACTGGTTCGGCACACGCTGCGAAAGCCAGTGGACGGCGGGATCATCATGGAAGATGGTTCAGCCCGATGGCACTGTCAGTGACGCCGGTGAGATTGTCGAGGCCGAACCGCCAAGGCGGTTGGTGATCCGCTGGCAGCATCAGAACAAGCCCGATCTCGAGGCAGAAGGCGAATCGCTCTGCACGATGGAGCTGGAGCCCAGTGGAACGGCGGTCAAGCTCTCCATCACCCACACGATCGAGCGCGATCCCTCGAAATTCATCGTCGCGGTGTCGGGCGGTTGGCCGAAAGTCATCTCTAATCTCAAGTCCATCCTGGAGACGGGCTCCGTCGCTTTGAAGGAACCCTACCGGGCCGACGCGGGCTACTCGCGGACGGCATAGCCATGGCAAGGTCGACTGACTGTGCCAGAGGCTCAGCGCCAGTCGCCGCGCACCGATGTCAGTCCGATCCCCGGGTTGAAGGTATTCGTCGGATCCAAACTCCGGTAGAACTTCACGAGCCCCGGCGGCGCCCGATAAAGATGCCCGACGTTGTGCTCCGCGGGATACTGGGCACCTCGGCCATCGAGCCACCGCTTGAGGCTTTCTCTGACCACTTCGACGTCGGTCGCTCTGTGCACGAGATAGTCGAGGTGGAAGACATGGCAGAGGAAGTGCCCGTAACAAACGGCTGTGTGCACCTGCGATGTCACGGACTCCGGGAGGAAGCAGCTCCATTCCTCATCGTCTGGTCGCAGTGCGACATCGAGCGCCACCATGTCCTCCACGCCAGGGTGGTTCAGATCAAGGAATCTCTGCGCCGCGCCTGCCACGACGAACCGATGCAGAAACGCCTTCTCAGCCTCCTCTAGCGTGCACTCGAAGAATTCGCCCTCCGCGGACGGAAACAGGGTCCGCAGGTGGTCGTGCGCCTCACGGATACCGGTGCCGGCCATTTTCAGGAGCAGATGATGCTCGAAGCGATCGCGGAACATCCTCATCCGGCGCGGCAGGTGTGCCGGCAGCAGCCGTGACAGGCCGTGAAGGCCGCGCTCCAATACCGCGCCTCGACGACCCGTCACGCGCCGCTGCACCTCCGCGAGCCCTTGCTGCAGGCGCGAGAGCCGAGGCAGCCAGTCCGTACCCAGATACCGAATGGCGAGGAAGATGTCCTTGCCGAAGCGCTCTGCCAGGTCGAATGCGCCGCGATGAATGTATTCACCTGAGACCGGCACGTTCTCGAATGTGTGCAGGAAGTGGCGGCGCAGGCTCGTCAGGACGGCCGGCCGATTTGTACCGATGTAGAACACGCGGGTCTCCCGCTCCTTGGGAAACGTATCGACGCGTACGGCGAACACTGCGAGCTTTCCCGCGCATCCCGACGTCTCGAATAACCGGCTCGGGTCCGCATTGAACCGCAGCGGCAGCCGCCGATCCGCGTCGCGTATCCGCTTCACGTACCCGTCATCAGATCCACGGCGCCGGGTAGAGGGCTCATCACGGACCCGGAACTCCCCTCGCTCGAGCTGCCGCAGCGCCTCTTCGGGCTCAGCGCTCAAACCGAGGTTCAGATGGTCGACCAGGCGCAGGCTCCGGCCCTCCGTTACCTGGGCATAGAGGGCCAGCTCGGTATAGGCAGGTCCCCTACGGGCGAGGGATCCACCCGAATTGTTGCAAATGCCGCCGACTATCGAGGCGCCGAAGCAGGACGAGCCGAGTACCGAGTGTGGCTCCCGGCCCATGGGAGCCAGCATGCTCTCGAGCTGATGCAGGGTGGCCCCTGGCAGACAAATGGCTTCGCGCCCGCCATCCACGAGGAAGATGCGCGCCATCCGCATCGTATTGACCACGACTACGTCCCGATCGTAGCCGTCAGCAGCCGGTGTCGAGCCACCGGTGATCCCCGTGTTCGCCGCCTGCATGATCACGATCTTGTTCCCGGCGACGCACGCCTGCAGGACCCGCCAGAGCTCGAGCAGCGACCCTGGCCGAGCTACGGCGAGCGCAGTACCCTCGCCGCCGCGAAAGGCGGTACGAAATCGGCGCGTCGCCGAGGGTCCCGTGATCAGATGAGCCTTGCCGACGACGGCCCTGAGGGAGGACAGAAAGGCTTCGCCGCTGCCGGCCTTCAACGTTCCGCTCCTTCCAAACTGCCATCCCGCCGCTGCCGAAGCCAGGGCGGCGGGATGGCCGATGAACTCGCGTTTACAGATTACTCGAGATTACGGTGTGAACTCCCGTTCCACCGTTAATATACTCGCCCGTCGTGTTGTTCTGTAGGTCGTTGCCGACGATCATGAAGTTATCAGAAGACCCGGTGTTGATGAGCACGCCGTAGGACTGCGTGGAGCTGAAGCCATCGGCGGCGCCGATCTCGTTGTTCAGGATCTGAAAGCGCCCGACGCCAGCCGCAACCAGAACTCCGGGGTCGGCTCCCGGCGAGGTGCGCGAGTTCTGCGTGATCGTGGAGTCCTTGATCGTGACGTCAGTCGCACCGGTATCCAGCCAGATTCCCGCCTGACTGTTGTTGTAGATGCGGGAATCCGTGATGCTCAGCCCGTCCACGGCCTTGGCGATGATGCCGTAGAAGCCGGTCGCGGCCCAGCTGTTGGTCAGGCGCATCGATGCCGCGGCTTCGAAGTCCCAACCCACCCCATTGAGCGTATCCGCCAGGCAGTTGGTGAAGAAGCCGAACTTGGGCACGATGCCGCCCGCCTGGGTGTTCTCGAAGAGAAACCCGGTCTCACCGGCCGTGACATTGACGTTCGTCGCGTAGATGCCGCCGACGCCGCTGTCGAACACGACTCCGGTGGTATTCGTATCGCTCGAATCTTCGTTCACCTCGAGGTTCGAGAGATAGACGTCGCCCGTGCCGGCGAAGTACATCCCCTGCGAAGCGGTGAGATTGAACTGGCTCTCCTCGACGAAGATCTGGTTGCCGCCATTGGCCCAGATCCCGGTGGAGAAGAGATGCGGTGTGCTCGGATCGCCGAAAATGACGTGCCAGAACGTGGTCCGCCAGCAATTGTCGCAGTAGACCGTGAGCCCGCTCGGACTGGCGCTGGAGTACTCCAGCTGAAGCTGCCGCAGCGTCACCTGATTGACGGGATTACCCGCGTTCGCGATGGTGAAGACGTTGGCGCTCGAGGTGGACTGCACGATTCGCGTGGTACCGCTATTGGTGCCATAAAGCAGCATGTTCCCTGAAGAGATCGTCAATGCCGCGGTGATCAGGTACGACCCTGGAGGAAAGTAGATGCCCTGACCGCTGCTCGCGGCGGTACTGATGCAGGACTGGATCTTCGTGGTGTCATTGGTGCTTCCATCGCCGGCGGCGCCGCAGTCCGTCTTGACGTTGAGATCCTGGGCCGGGGGAGTCGCGAGTGCGCGCGACGGCGCGAGAATCGTGAGGATCGACACCGCTGCTGCGCCGAGAATGCCGATTGACAGGATGTTCTTCGTTCTTACATTGCCGATAGACATTGGATTTCTCCTCCGGATCGTCAGGTTGACCAGCCTCCATCGACGATATGGCACTGGCCTGTGGTGAAGGCGGACTCGTCGGAAGCCAGGTAGAGCGCGAGTGCTGCAATTTCGGCCGCATTGCCCAAGCGGCCCATGGGCTGCCTGGCCTTGAATGCGGCCAGAGCGCTCTCGTAGTCACCGCTGGCGCGCAGTCGCGCGTGCAACGATGGCGTATCGACGGTGCCAGGGCAGATGGCGTTGCAGCGAATGCCCCGAGTCACGAAATCGGCGGCGATTGATTTCGTCAGTCCGACCACCGCCGCCTTGGTGGTGCCGTAGACGAAGCGATTGGGGGCGCCCTTCTGGGCGCCGACGACCGAGGACACGTTGATGATGGAGCCGCGCTTCCGCCCAAGCATGTCCGCCAAATACGCTCGAATCAGCCGATACATCGAGGTCACATTGAGCTCGAACGAGCGAGTCCAGTCTTCCTCCGTGCAATCGAGGACAGTGCCATTGGCCACGTAGCCGGCGCAGTTGAACAGCACGTCGACGGGTCCCGTCCTCGCAGCCGCCTCGCGGATCGCCTCGGCGTTGGATACGTCGAGCATGAGCGGCCTGCAGCCCCCGATGCTCTTGAGCGCCGCCTCATTGACGTCGCTCGCCCAGACCACCGCACCTTCCCTGGCAAAGAGCTCGGCGGTCTCGCGGCCAATGCCCTGCCCCGCCGCCGTCACGAGCGCGGTCTTGCCGAGAAGCCGTCCCGTGGATCGGGCCGCTGCCGAGGCCGCCATCATCGCGCCGGCGAACCGCAGAGGGTGCCGAGCGCATCGACCGACTTGTAGGTCAAAATGAACTCGCGGTGTCCCAGGGCCTCGGATTTCGTGGCGGCCCCGGCGGCCACCTCGAGCGTAAGGCGGAAGATCTCCTCGCCCAGCTCATCGAGGGTTGCGGTTCCCTCCAGCACCCTGCCGGCATTCACGTCCATGTCTTCCGCCATCCTCTTGTAGGTGACGGGGTTGCCCGTGATCTTGATGACCGGCGAGATCGCCGAGCCGACCACCGAGCCGCGGCCGGTCGTGAAGAGCGTGATATGAGCGCCGCAGGACATCAGCTCCGCGATCTCGGCGTTGTCGGAGATGTTCGGAAAGCCGAACTTGGGTGGTGTCTCCGGCACGATGTCGAGCAGGTAGAGCCCTGGTTCCTCGGGACATTGCGCCGGGCGGATGACCCCTTTTACGGGACGGCTTCCGGACTTCACGTACGCGCCGGCGGACTTCTCCTCCTGCGTTGACAGTCCACCTTCGGCATTTCCCGGCGCAAAGCTCCCGAATCCCATCGAGCGGTAATAGCGCTCGGCATTGCTGATGGCGGTCGTGATCGCTGCGGCGACCTCAGGGGATGCGGCCCGCGTGCTCAAGGCCGTCTCGCAACCGATCATCTCGCCCGTCTCTTCGAATATGCACGCTGCCCCGGCATCGACGAGACGATCGAAAGCCCGTCCGACCGCGGGGTTCGCAGCAATGCCGCTCGTGCCATCCGAGCCGCCGCAGACCGTCCCGATCGTCAGGTCGGCGATTTCCACCGGCACTCGGCGCTCTTGCTGCTTCATGACGGCGCGCACCTTGGCGATCGCCGCCAGCGCGGCGTCTATGCTCCCTCGAGTACCGCCAGCCTCCTGAATGACCACTATTTCCACGGGACGACCGCTTGCCGCGACCGCCGCAGCCAGCGCCTCCCGGTTGAACCCCTCGCAGCCCAGGGAGACGAGGACCGCTCCGCCGACGTTGGGGTGAGTGGTCAGCGCCCGCAGCATGGCGAATGCGTATTCGTTGGGATAGCAGCCCGGGAAACCGAGCAGATGCACGCGATCGTCCTGAGCCCGTTCCACCGCCTGACGCGCAACGTGATGCGCGCATTCGACCAGATAGATCACCGGCAACACATTGCGGATTCCCTTGCGGCCATCGGCCCGCAGGTAGCCATTCGCGACGATCATCGGCGCGGCTCCGAGTTGCGTGTGTGGCTCTGGATGTAATCGCTCTTCATGTTGTGCAGATGAACCCAGTCTCCGGGCTGAATTTCAGATGTGCTCGACCCTATGGACATGCCGTATTTCACGACCGGGCCGCCGCCATGGATGAGACGCCGGGCGATCTTATGTCCGAGCGCCACGTCGCAACGCGCCACCAACACATCACCCTCTACCGCGAGCCTCTCACCCGCTCGTACATCACGCCGGCAGACCACGACATTGTCCTCCGCGTTCAACAGCAGCACGGCGGCAGCCGCTTCGCGACCCTGCGGTCCGTCATCCATATTCTTCTCACCTGCATAGTCAAATTTTTGAAAGAGTCGCGCCACATCGCACTACTGCTGCGCCCAGCCACCCTGGGCCATGATGCCGCCGTCCACCGTCACGCATTCACCGGTCATGAAGGACGCTCCGGGTCCGGCAAGAAACGCCACGACGCGGGCCAGCTCCTCCGGCTTGCCGAATCGCTTCATCGGGTAGGCATCGGCGAGCCTCTTCATGTAGCTCTTATCGGGTATGCCTTTGGCGACTTCCCGCAGCAACGGTGTGTCGAACGTGCCGGGGGCGATCGCCAGCACTCGGATGTTGTCCTGCGCATACTCGAGAGCAAGCTGACGCGTCAGCGACAGCACTCCGCCTTTCGATGCCGCGTATGCCGCCGCGCCTTTCTGCGACTGCAACCCCTGGACGCTCGCGGTATTGATGATCACGCCCTCGCGCCGGACCTTCATCAGCGGCACGCATCGCTTGACCATCCAGAAACATGATTTGAGGTTGACGGTGAGGATGGCGTCCCAGATCTCGTCGTCGAGCTCGTGGGCCGGTACGTAGCTCTTGGCTGGCTGTATGCCGACGTTGTTGCACAAAACATCGACGCCCCCCAGAGCGCGGGCCGCCTCGACCAGCCGATCGCACGTTTCCGCCCGGCGCATGTCGCCCTGAACGAAATGGATCTGTCCGGCCAGCCCAACCGCCAGCCCGAGCAGCTCCTGCCCTGCGTGCGGATCGATGTCGCCGCAGACTACCCGAGCGCCCAGGCGCGCGAACTCCAGGCACATCGCTCGCCCGAGCCCAGCCGCTCCGCCGGTCACTATCACGATCTTGCCGCCGAATTCACTCTTCATGTCCCGGTCCTCCGCAATCGCATGCTCAGCTCCAAAGCGTCGTGATCTCCTCGAGCGTCATCCCCTTGGTCTCCGGCAGCGCCAGCGCCACGACGGCAAACTGAATCGCCAGGAACAGGGCACACGCGAAGAACATGATCCAGATCCCGAACTCATTGCGCACGACCGGGAAGAGCTGGTTGATGACGATGTCGGTGAGCCACAGAGCCACCGTCGCCACGCCCATTGCGCGCGCCCTCAGGTTGGTCGGGAATATCTCCGAGATGACCACCCATTTGATGGGGCCGATCGAGAACGCAAAGAACGCCACGAAAGCGCAGAGCAGCACCACGATCGTGGCCCCGTCCTCATGGCCGGACGCAAAGCCTATTCCGGTCAGCACGAGCGCGAGACATGAGCCGGCAACGCCGACGAGGAGCAGCCGCCTGCGGCCAACCCTGTCGATCAGCGCAATGGCGAGCAGAGTGAATGCGGCCAATACGAACCCGATGATGGCGTGCCCGTTGAGCGAGGCACTCATCGACGCCCCCGTGCGCTCGAGGATCGTGGGTCCGTAGTACATCACGACGGTGATTCCGCTGAGCTCTGAGAACACCGCCAGGAACACACCTATATAGAGGGCGCGGCGCATTCCCGCTCCGCGCCACTCATGGCGAGTGGCCCGCTCCGCCACGATGGCGCGCTGAATCTCACCGAGCTCCTCCTCGGCCGCCCGGCCATCGGCCCTCAGTGCGCGCAGCACCTCGCGTGCGCGCTCGGGCCGTGAGCGCAGCACGAGCCAGCGAGGACTCTCGGGAACCACGAATGCGGCAAGGAAAAAGAGCGCGGCCGGAACGAACTGCAGCAGAAACATGCCGCGCCAGGCCTGGCCGACGAAGAGCTCATGCACGAGCCCGGTCGCGGCACCGTCTGCCGCAGCCACCGCGTGGTGCTGCAGCATCGCATTGAGCACCATCGCGGCCACGATGCCCACCGTGATCGTGACCTGGAAGAGCGAGACCAGCCGGCCGCGGTAACGTGGCGGCGCCACCTCGGAGATATAGAGCGGCGATACGATCGATGCGATGCCGACACCGACTCCGCCCACGAAGCGCGCCGTGATCAGCCAGGCGGCATCCGGCGCTGCCGCACAAGCCAGGGCCGCAAGCGCCAGCAGCGCCCCGGAGAGGATGGTGACCCCTCTGCGGCCAATGACGTCGGACAGCCGGCTGGCGAGCAGGACACCTGCGACGCACCCGACGAGCCCGCTGCTCACGTACCACCCTTCCATGAGCGGCGAGAAGCCGAACTGCGCCTTGACGAGCGGAATGGTCGCCGCGATCACAACCGTCTCGTAGCCGAACAGGAACCCGCCCATTGCCGACACGACGCTGACCAGCGTCACGAACGCCAGACTTCCGCCCTGGGCGCTTGCGCCTGACTCGGCCACCATCTCTGACGTCGGCTTCATCGGCGGCTCGCGGGTCATCGCTCGTACAGCTCGAACTCGTGAACTACCGGCGCCGCCGTCGACCGGGTAATCTTCAGCCGGACACGCTGAGTGGTCACTGGAGCGAAGCGGATCTCCTGATGGAATACCGCCATCGGCCAGTTGTCGAAAGCCTGCTCGTGAGGCGTTCCCTGTCCCCACGAGGTCACATCGGCTATCTGCTTCCACTTGCCGCTGGCTTCGACGTCGATCTCGAACCGATGGATGTTCGCGAGTTCTCCCTGATACCAGCCCTCCAGGAGAATCGCCCGACTCACGCTTCTTGCGGCGCCGAGGTCGAACTCGATCCACGGCTGCTGCGTCTTGCGGTCGGACTTCCAGTAGGTGCACCGGTTTCCGTCGCAGATCGCTTTGTCCAGCGACGGATCCGCATTCGAGGACCGGACCGCGACATTGCGGTTCAGCGGGATCTCGCCGATGGGCGCGATGTCCTCGGCTGAGCCGTGAACTTCCAATACGACGATAGTCGAAGGCGTCTCCATGTCGTTCGGGCTGACGTCCACCACCAGCGCATCCTCACGCTGGCTCACCTGCACTTTGCCGCCGTTCAGCATGTGCGAATGCACGACCTTCAATGGCAGGGGCGGCAGCGTGAGCTTCGACAGAGCTCGGTCGTAGATATGCAGGTAGATGCGATTGCCGCGACAGGTGGCTCCATAGACATTGGTCCGCATATAGGGACCGCCGCGGGTATCGAAGACGCTCGCCCCGTAGCGCCGCACCCAGAGGCTGGACTCGCGGAGCTTGTCCACCAGCTCCGGATCGAACCGGCCCGAGCGGGGCGGCTCGAGACCCAGCAGATAGTTACCGTCTCCGCAGGCGGACTTCACGAGGTTGTCGGTCCAGGTTTCCGGCTCTCCATAGGCCCCCGGCGTCCAGGCATAGCTGCGGCCATTCGCGGGGGTCGTGTACTCCCATGGAATCCTGCGTTCGAATCGCGGCAGGTCCACCTCGAGCACCGCGAAGTCACCCACGTACTTAACGTCCGTCGGGAACCACGTAGGCATGTACACGCGCGCGTTATACGCGCAACCGACACGCTGGTCTGCAAGCGTGTCCGCCTGCAACGAACGCATGTATTTGAGCAAATCCACCCCCCGCTCGTAGGTCCACTCGGGCATCCAGCCGCCATCGAACCACCACGCGAGAATCGGGCCGTAGCTCTCGGTGAGCTCTCTGAGCTGCGCCTTCATGTAGCGGACATAGCGGTCGAAATCCGGCTTCTCGCCGGCCGGCAGCTCGTAGCCCGGTGGCCCGAGATACTCGCCGTTCGCATGGCGCGAGCCGACGCAATCCGGCTGATAGAAGTCGGCGATGGAGTAGTAGAGGCAGAGATTGAGATCGTGCTTCCTGCATGCCGCCGAGAGCTCTCCCAGCACGTCGCGGTGAAACGGCGTATGCATGATGCTGTGCGGCGTGGTCCTGGTGTTCCACATCGCGAACCCGTCGTGATGCTTGCTGACGAACACCGCGTAGCGAAAGCCGGCCTCCTTCAGCATCCGCACCCAGGCTTCCGCATCGAATTCGACGGGATTGAAGCTCTTGTATTGGCTGTCGTACACCTCGGGCGGCGTCTGCACCTGCCGGCTCCAGCTGATTTCCCTGCCGAGCACCGTACACGGTCCCCAATGAAGGAATGCGCCGTACCTCGCGCCCATCCATCGCTTCAGCGCCCGCGGAGGCGTCGGTATCAGCGGACCGACGTGCTTCAGTCCTCGCCGGCACGCGTCATCCAGCATCGCGTGACTCTCGCCGGCGTAGGCCCTGGGCAGGAGCCCCCCGACCACGGCGCCCGCCGCCATGGCCTGAACCATTTCTCTGCGCGTTACCATGTCGTTTCCTTCAGCAGGCCTGGCAGTCAGAATGTGGCGTGCAATCCCAGGGAGAACCGCCGGCCGTTCAGCTCATACAGGCGGCCGACCCCATACTCATCGACCTGCGACAACGCCGACTGGGTCACGTTGATGGCCGATGCGCTGATCGTCAGCCACTTGTTCACGTTGTAGCCGCCGGAGATGTCGAGCTGTCCATACCCTTGAACGAAGATGCCGTCGTTGAAGAAGCTCAGCGGATCGTATACCCATCTGCTGCGGTAGTTGTAGTTGGCATGCACACCGAACTTTCCGGTGTCGTAATAGATTCCGGCGTTATAGGTATTGGCCGACACGCCCGTTACTGGCAATGCAGGCTTGCCCTCGTTCAGCACCACCTTCTGGGTCCAGATGTGCGTGTAGTTGGCCTCGGCGCCCAAGGCATCGAGGAAGCCGGGCAGGAAATCGAAAGGCTGCTGCCACGCAAACTCCACCCCTTTGAGGGTGGTGGACTGCGCGTTCTCGGGTTGCGCCACCGAGAAGGTGATCGGCAGCACCGTGCCGGCGCTGTATGAGGTCCCGGACGGATTGAGGCCGAGCGTGACATTGGCGCTCTTGCTGTAGTAGTTCGTGAGTACCAGGTTCTTCACGTCCTTGAGGAAGAAATCACCGGCCAGCAGGCTCCTCGGCCCGAAGTACCACTCGAGAGACACGTCGAATTGATTGGCACGGTAGGGCTTGAGGTTCGGGTTGCCCTCCGACAACGTGCCCGTCCAGGGCATGCCTGCCGGGGGCGGCCCGCTCGCAGCATTGGGGCTGCTCGACTCGCCCAGGAGATTCATGTCCGGTCGCTGCATGACCTGCGCGGCCGCGAAGCGCGCGAGCAGGTCGTCCGTGAGCTTGTACGTAATGTTCAGATCCGGGAGCACATCGTTGTACGAGTTCGACTGCGCGAAAACGCCTTGGGAGCTGTAAGTGATGTTGTTCGTTCCGCCGGCGAAGCCATAGACCAGCGTCGCATCGGGCCCCGGGACAAACCCGGAGGACAGCTCTTCGGTATGGACCAGCCGCACTCCCGCGTTGCCCGTCAACCGGCTCTCGAGGCCCGCGAACTCGACCTCCGCATAGGCTGCCTCGGACTTCTCCTGAACCAGCGTGGTTTGGGTCAGATTCTGTACCGGCGGGTTGGCGGCGACGAAGCTGGACAGCGGATACGCCGCGTAGAACTTGTTCAGGTTCACCGTCAGCCAGTTCTTCGGGAATTGCGCCGGACCGCTGTAGGAGGAGAACCACTGCGAATTGTTGTCCATCATCAGATACGAGCTCATGTCCGCGGCGAAGCCGGCGCTCGTATTGGCGATTCCGTTCGGCCTGTTGCCGAGCGCCCGATCCTCGTAGTCGGCGCCGGTCCGGAAAGCAGTGAGCCAGCCGTAGTCGAGCGTACGAGTGGCATCTACCTTGACGTTCACTATCCTGTCGGTGGTCGGCGCCTGGTATTGGCCCTGCTCGCCGAAGAAGTAATAGTTGCTGGGGTCGGTGGGATTGTAGCCCGAGAAGCTGTACCCGATCGGACCGCCCGGATCCTGCGTGGTGTCGTACGTCAGCGTCGCGCCGGGAGCCTTCGTTGCCCAGCTGACGTACATCTGCGTCGTCTCTTCACGAGACTGCCCGAACGACGCTTCAGCGTCGACCTTCCAGTTCGCGAGAGTGAGCGTCGCTGCCAGGGCGTTCGACGTCATTCTTTGCAGGTAATGGAACCGATTGGCCTGCAGCCAGGCGAAGACATTGGTGCCCTGCCACTGAGTCTCGACGTTGCTCGGGTCGAGAGTCTCGCTCAGCGTGGTCTCGGGACCCAGGGCAAATGCGCCCGGGTAGTAGTTGTTGCCCTGATACCAGTTGTAGGACTGATCGAATTCGGAGTCGATGGTATCGAGACGCAGCTCGAAAGCATCGCTCACGCGGTACTGGAGCATGCTCATCACGCTGGCGCGCCGGTCCAGGCCGAACTGATCGGCCGAGTGGATCGAGAATACCCGGTATGCGGTTCCCGCACCCGTATACGTCGAGTCCGGCAGCACGCCGTCGCTGCTCGTGCTCTGATCGTCGACGTTTCTTTCATTGAGATCGAACGCGACGAGCCATCCGAGCCGGTGATCGAAGAAGGTATTGGTGTAGAGCGCCTCGAGATGCGGCGTGACGTTCGAGCGCGCCTGCTCGTCATACACACCCTCGGCGCTCACGACGAGCCGCTGCTTCCCGTAATCGAGCGGACGCAGCGACTGCACGTTGACGGTTGCCGCCAGACCACTCTCCGGCAGGTCGGCGGTCGGCGATTTGTAAACATCCACTCGCTGCGCGAAATTGCCGCTGAGCACCTGGAAATCGAATGCCCGGGTGCCTGAGCCGGAAGGCAGCTGCCTCCCGTTGTAGAGCGTATCGGTGAACTTGGGATCGAGCCCGCGCACGCTGATGTACTGGCCCTCACCCTGGTTGCGGGTGATCTGCACGCCCGTCACCCTCTGCAGCGACTCGGCGAGGTTCTGCTCCGGGAATTGCCCGATACCTTCCGCGGAAATGCCGTCGGTGATGTTCGCAGCCTTGAACTTGTCCTCGATGGCTTTCTCGAGACTCGCCGCATAGCCGGTGACCACCACCTCCTGCAGGGTGGGGCCGGTCTGCGCGGCTTGGTCGCTCCGCTTCTTGTGCTCGGCGCTTTGTGGCGTTGCCGCCGCGGTTTCCGCGCTGACCTCCGCCGCGAAGGCCTGCGCGGGAAGCAGTCCGACCGCGCACGACGCGATGGGAATCAGGAGAGATCCCGACAGCTTCAGTTTCACCAGTACGTTCTTCATTGCCCCCTACCTGCATGAGCGTGGTGTTCATATACGATACGACGTCTCGTATATGAACGCAAGTGAGCAGGTGACGCCGGGCTGGCGCTGCGCCGCAATTCAGCTCAGGGACCGGCCGAATCGCTGCAGGGCGGCGGCGGTGAACGTCGTGCCCGCGCCGGGCGCCGCCGGCGGCACGAACTGACCCTCTCGAACCGTCGCAGGCTCCTCGAAGCATTCCTGCGCCCACGGGATGAACTCGAGCAACCCGCACGCCGGATGCGCGAGTGCCGTGTGTTGGTGGACCTGCATCATGTCACCGACGTGCGGCACGACCGGCACACCCGCCGCCTCTGCCCCGTCGGCGACGGCCAGCCACTCCGTGATGCCCGCAACCCGCACGGCGTCCACCTGCACGAATCTCATTGCCTTCGCCTGCAGGAATGCGTCGAAATGAAATTTAGAATACAACTGCTCGCCCAACGCCATCGGCGTTCGCATGATCTTCGACAATTCGACGTGCGAGACGAGATCGTCGAAATACAGCGGCTCCTCGCACCAGAAGAGGTCGTAGGCATCGAGCTCGCGCGCGAGGGCCGAGGCCCTCTCCAGGCTCCATCTCCCGTTGACGTCGATCATCAGCCGATGCTTGGGGCCGATGGCCTTGCGCACCGCTTCGATTCGCTTGAGATCGTCGCCAGGATCAGCGCTCCCGACCTTGATCTTCACGCCCTTGAAGCCTCGCTCGAGCGAGCGCAGACAGCCCGACACCAGCTCATCGGTGGGTATGCTCAGCCAGCCCGCATCCGTGTTGTAGGCCTCCAGCCGCGCCGGCGCCTTCGCTTGCTGGAGCAGCTGCCACAGCGGCAGCCCAAGGCTCTTTGCATGAAGGTCCCAGAGCGCGATGTCGACCGCGGCCAGCGCGAGGTGACTCAGTCCGGCGCGTCCCATCCATCTCAGAGGCGGGGTGTCATGCAGCTTGCGCCAGATCCGCTCGATGCAGGCCCGGCTCTCCACACTCTCCCCCATCAGCAGGGGGCCGTAGATCGAGGCAATGTAAGCCGTGATCTGCCGGTCTCCTGCCAGGAAGGCATGCGTACCGGTGAATCCGTATCCGTCGATTCCCGCGTCAGTATGGAGAGCGACGCCGGGGAAGCCCCAGTGGTCGATGCTGTTGGTGCTGTCGGCGATGCTGTCCTTCAATGGGACATGAACGATGAAGGGCTCGATTCCGGTTATTCTCATCGCTGTCTCGCCTGGTGTTCATATACGAAACACTGTACCATATACGCCAGACCGGCCGGGTCGAGGAGATCGCATGAAGGTCATCGACACTCACGCGCATTTTTGGGACGTGAAGGCGCTGCGGTATCCCTGGATCGAGCCAGGATCGATCTTCGACCGGACGTACTCGCTGCAGGACTACCAGCGCGCTGCGGCGGACATTCCCATCGACCGGATGGTCTTCGTCGAGGCCGACGCCCATGGGACTTGCTCCCTTCCCGAAGCACGCTGGGTCCAGGAGCTGTCTGCCGTCGACCCCAGGATTCAGGGTATCGTTGCCCGCGTGACACTCACCGGCAACCCCGGCGTGGCTGCTGATCTCGACGCCGTGGCGGCACTCCCGCTCCTGAAGGGCATCCGTGACAACATTCAGAACAATCCGCCGGGATTCGCCCTTCAGCCCGAGTTCGTGCAGGGCGTCAGGGAAGTCGCGCGGCGCGGGCTGCATTTCGAGCTCTGCCTGAAGCACGCGCAGCTCGGTGAAACGCTGGAGCTGGTGCAGCAATGTCCCGAGGCACGATTCGTCCTCGATCATTGCGCCAAGCCCGACATCCGTCGCGGAGACAGGGAGCCCTGGTTGTCGCAGGTGCGCGCAATGGCCGCCCTGCCCAACGTCGTTTGCAAGATATCCGGGCTCGTCACGGAGGCGGACTGGGAGAAGTGGCGCCCCGAAGAGGTCCTCTGGTACGCCCGGCACGCGGCGGACGCCTTCGGTCCGACTCGCATCATGTTCGGCAGCGATTGGCCGGTCAACGAGGCGGCGGGAGGGTTCGCGAAGTGGTATCGGCTGGCCGCCGAACTGGCCGCTTCCTGGAGCGCCACCGATCAGGAGAGCTTCTTTTACCGCAACGCAGAGCGGGTGTATCGCCTTCGCGGCGCTCCGTAGCGAAGAGTGAGCGCGCTCTGCTAACATTACACGCTCACGGACTGTTGCAAGCTTCGATCAGCAATGCGCAAAAATCATGGTAAGAAAGCGGCCGTCCGCTACGAGGCGCCCGCCCTGGAGAAGGGCCTGGACATCCTCGAGCTCCTCTCCGGAACCACCACGGCGATGACCCTGTCGCGGATCTCGGAAGCCGTCGGCCGCTCGCGCAGTGAAATGTATCGCGTGCTGCATGTGCTGGAGCGGCGCCACTACGTGGAACGGCAGCCCGACGATGATCGGTACACACTGACCAACCGTCTGTTTCTTCTCGGAATGGAGCGCCCGGCCGTCAAGGGCCTTCTCGAGCTGGCCCTTCCCATGATGCACAAGCTGTCGAAGGAGGTCCAACAGTCCTGTCATCTGGTCGTGCCATCCGATCAATACATGGTCGTCATCGCACGAGTGGAGTCGCCATTCGACCTCGGACTCGTGGTGAGGATCGGCCATCGCCGGCCGCTGTTGGAGGCTACATCCGGCATCGTGATCGTCGCCTTCCAACCGGAGACCGTGCGCACGCACTGGCTGCAGAAGTATGGCGGCACGGCACGCCGCCCAGGACGGTCTACCCTATTGGAGACTCTGACGACCATCCGCGAGCAGGGCTATGCGGCAATTCCGAGCACGGTGGCGCCAGGGGTCACCGACCTATCGGCGCCGGTCCTGGTTGACTCCACCGCGGTAGCCGCACTGGCGGTGCCCTACATGGACCTCGCAGGCGTGCCCATGTCACAGGAGGAAATCATCAAGACACTGCGCGCAACGGCGAAAGAGATCTCCAGCAAGCTGGGCTGAGCCGGCGGGCCCCAGGCTTACGCGGCCGACCCTGTCGCGACGGTCGCAGCGGCGACGATCCGCTGGGTTCCGAGCCCTTGGATCCCGAGCTCCATCACATCGCCTGGCTCGAGGTACCGGGGCGGCTTGAGACCAAGCCCCACGCCCGCGGGCGTTCCTGCGCTGATGACGTCACCCGGCATGAGCGTCATGAACGACCCGAAAGTATCGCAGCTCTTCCCCTTGACCCACTGGCCGCCGCGCTCCAGCTCCCACCGACCCGTAGCAACTTCATAGTTCGCTCACTAAAGAAACGTTGTACCGCTGGTGAATAGTATCGTTTCGAACTAGAATCGGGTCAAAGTGCGGGCACGAGGCCCTGGCGGCCGCGCGCAGCGCTCAAACTCGAGACAATGGGGTGTCGCAATGTCCGGAAGAATGACACGCAAAGACTTCCTGAGGGTTGCCGGCCTTGCGGCGCTCGCGACGGGCGTGGAGCCAGCAAGCGCGGCCGAGGAGCCGACGGCGCGCCGGCGCGGCGGCCGCATTGCCGCAGGCGCGCAGCGCATGCCGAGCCCGTTGATCATGTCACTCGACCCCGTCATGCGCCTCTACCCGGGCGAAGCGATCGAGCGCACGGGAGACATCCGCTTCGGGCCTGCGGAAATCGAAGTCATGCTGCCCTTTTTCGGCGAAGGCGTGATCACATGGACCGTTACCGCCCCCGCCGCGGGCGCGTATCGGGTCGCAGCGTGTTATGCCGCGACGCAGCCCGGGACAGGGATCGAGGTGATCTCCGGCCCCGGCACGATCCGGCACTCCGCCATCGTCACCGAGGGATTCTTCCTCCCCTATCCCGGTGGCCCGGCAGCCAACCCGGGCTCTCCGGACAAGGATTCTTTCTGGACCGAGCGCCAGTTCTACAGTTTCGAGCGAGTCCCCCTGGCCGGCGAGCTGCACCTCGATTGCGGCGTGAACGTCGTCAGGCTTCATGTAGCCGGCCCCAAGGGCGGTGAGATCTTCCGGCTGAGATCACTCGAGCTCACGCCGGTCACGCACGCGGACGCCGTGGCGGCCGCAAGCCACCGGGCGCACCGCCACAGGGCGAACACCGACTGGTTCGCCAAGGCCGCTTACGGCGTGTGGTTTCATTTCCTCGACCTGACGACGCCACGGCGCGGGCCGCGAAAGCCTTACGCCCAGGCTGTGAATGATCTGGATGTCGAAGCGCTTGCCAGTCTGGTTGAGGAAACCGGGGCGGGCTACGTGATCCTCACGACGAATCACGGCAATCCGACCTGCCCGGCCCCGATCCGCTCATGGGAAGAGCTGCATCCGGGCTGGACGACGCGGCGCGATCTCATCGCAGACTTCGCCGGCGCCCTCAATCGCCGCGGCAAGAGATTGCTCCTCTACATGAATTGTCCGGGGCTGGGCAATCTTCTGCAGGGGTCCGGCGGGGCCATCGATCAGCCGAAATACAGCGAGGAAAAGTATGCCGAAATCCTGGTGAAGGTATTCACGGAGTTCGGCCTGCGCTACGGGGACCGAGTGGCAGGGTACTGGCTCGACTCCTGGTTTCAGACCACCGAGTCCTATCCCAACCTGCCCTTCGAGGCGCTGAGCCGGGCGATCAAGGCCGGGTACCCTGACCGGATGGTCGCCTACAACTACTGGACGTTTCCGATCGAGACGGAGTGGCAGGATTACTGGGCTGGCGAGCTCACGGATCTGCCCCTGAAGCGGTTCGGATCACGCTACATCCGCCGCGGCGCCGGCAAAGGCCTGCAGGCACATAGTGCGATACGGCTCGACGATCCCTGGTTTCACATTACCCCGAATACCGACATCCAGGCGCCGCGCTACACCGCCGCACAGTTGACGGAGTACATCAGTACCTGCATGGAAGACCAGGCTGCCGTCACCTTCGGCGTCGGTATCTATCAGGACGGGACGATCAGCGAGGCATCCCGCCAGGTCTTGCGGCAGTTGAGGCGCGCCATCAGAGGGACATAGGCCGCGTCGGGCGCCGGCCATGAGATGATGTGGCCGTCGGGGAGGCGCTATTACCGTTCGAACGTGCGCATCTGGTAATCGGCAGGTGGCGTTGCGCCCAGCAGATTGCGCACGAAGAAGTCCCAGCGCCGCCTGATGAAGTAAGGGTCCTCCGAAAAAGCATGCGACCCGTTGGGTATGTAGATGAGGTCGAAGGACTTGTTCGCCTCGTTGAGCGCCTTGATCATGCGCGCCGCCTCCGCCGGATAGGCATTCTCATCCAGCCCCGCATACCCCAGCAGTAGCTTGCCCTTGAGTCGGGCCGCATCACGAGTGAGGTCGAAATCACCCCAGTCTCGCGGGTAGTCCGCGGGGCCAGCCGGACTTCGGGCGCCGTTCTTGTAGGTCGGCGCCGCAAAGAAGGCATCCATCGGAGACTGCCCATACAGATCGTAAGGCCCGGCCGACGAGGCGGCAACCTTGAATACGTCGCCATACCGGAGGATTCCCTCCATGGAGGCATAGCCCCCGAAGGAGTGCCCGTAGATGCCGACCCGGTCCCTATCCATATAAGAGTGCTCGGCGGCGAGCTGCCTGATGGCAGCGACGTGATCCGGAAGAGCGAAGTCCATCCTGTCGTAGGCGTAATCCTGAAACGCTTTGGAGCGCATCGGCGTGCCCCGACCGTCCATCTGAATCACGACGAACCCAAGCTGCGCGAAGGCCTGCGCCTCGTCCGTAAACGAGCCTGTCAATCCGCCCGTGAAATCGTGCGGCGTTGTCACTACTTGCGGCCCGTTGTAGATCGCATCGATGACGGGATACCGGCACTCGGAATTGAAATGCGCGGGATGGATCAGCAGTCCGTAGAGTCAAC
>CAVQJH010000009.1:0-349950 GCA_963712795.1 uncultured Pseudomonadota bacterium | reverse complement strand
CCCTTGCGCATCGTCTCCACCCTTCCGCTTCGGGGCGGCATGCCATCCGCACTCCTCGACGAGCCCGGTGAGCACGCGCTATATGTCGAGAGCCGTGCCGGCCATTCGGTCGCACGGGTCGATCCGGCGAGCGGCAGGACGATCGCCGTCGCACACCTGCAGGGCGACATTGCGCAGATGGCCGGCGACGATCGGGGCACGCTGTACGTCGCCAATGATGAGCGAGACGCAATCGATGTCATCGCGACAGACAGAATGATGCCGATTGGCGCCATTCCGACTGCCAACTGCCGCGCGCCGACAGGGCTCGATCTGGATCCGGTAGGACGGCGGCTGTTCGTCGCCTGCAGCAACGGAGCCGCGCTCATCATCGACACCGACATGGGCTTCGCGTTCGTGACGCTTCCGATCCAGAAGGGGACCGCACTGCGGACCGTTTTCGGCTTCCATCCGCAGGGTCCCGGCGGCGGCTGGAAGGGTGGCGCGTTCATCGCGGGCGATGCGCCGGCGCTGGATGCGATACGCATGAACGCATTCATTTCGTACACGGCGGCGGGCTCGCTGCCGCTTCCGGGCTGGGCCACGGCACTGGCTATAAATCCTGCGGTTGGACAGCTCTGGATTGCCGTGACGCCGCGGAACTACGCGGCGGGCGGCGAGGGGTCGGCCGATGCGATGCCGCAACACGCGGGTGTCGAAATTCTGGTGCTCCGTGCGAGCGCAGGGGTGACCCAATGAGCTGCTTTGTGAATCGCGTGCGCGCGGCCGGTATCTGCGCAGCTCTTGCGCTCATGGCGCTTCCGGCGGCTCATGCGGCCCTCGCAACTTGGTCGACGCTCAAGGGCAAGACCGTCCTCTTCGTCACCGGGGGAGCCGATAGCCCGATGCCCAACGACGATGCGCTGGTAACGCGGCATCTTGAGGGGCTGGGGTTCATCGTGCACACCGTCGATGCCGCTGCGCCGGCAAGCAGTGCCGATGGCGCGACCCTCATCGTGTTGTCCTCGACCGCGGATGCCCACGTCCTCGGCGACAAATATGCCGGCACGCCGGTGCCGGTACTCACCTGGAATACCTACGACTATCCGAACCTCGGTCTCACCGGCTCGGCGTTGCACCGGGACTTCGAGGTAATCGATCCAGTGCAGCACTACGCGGACAGTTTCGCGGTACTCTACGGGTACGGTGCCAACGTGACGTCGGAGATCAGCCGGGCCGTGGGACTGAAGCCGCAGCTTTTCGGTACGCTGTACCTGGAGCCTGAAACCGCGGGTTGGGGCCGACCGGGTCCCGGCGGGACCGTCATTGCGGATTTCCAAGGCATGCGCGATCACGCCGCGGTGTTTACGTACGAGCGTGAAGCCTCACTCGCGGACGAACGAACCGCCCCTGCGCGCCGCGTCGGGTTCTATCTAGGTGACGATGACTTTCATCTACTCACCGCCACTTACGGACCCGCAGCCCAAGATCCCAACATGCGCGACTGGGCCATCGGCCTGAAGCTGTTTGATACGGCACTGCGCTGGGCGGCATCACCTCCGCCGCCCGTTCCCCGGTATGATCCCGCGGGACTCGAAGCAACGCTACGACGAGCGGCACACGGCAAGAAGGTGCTGTTCGTGGAGCGTGTGGATGCCGGCGAGGGTGCGGAGGCCGACGCGCACATCGTGGCGCATCTGCGGAGCCTGGGATTCACAGTGACGATCGCCGACCAGTCCGATCCCGAGACTCGCGCGCGCGGGCAGGACCTGGTGATCATCTCCGGGACGTGCTCCAAGTGGAAGCTCGCGAACAGGTATGCGGATGTCGCGATACCGGTGATCTCATTGGAAGGGCTGATGTCCGACACGCTGCATTTCTCCGGTTTCGACCGTTATGTCGACTACGGCGAGCACGGCGAGGAGCGCGAGAGCGACGATCCGGCCGAGAACTATCTCGATATCGTTGGGGCCTGGAGTCCGATGGCGGCGGGCCTCAAGCCTGGCCTCGTGAAGTTCGCCACCGATCCGGGGGTCCTCAAGTGGGCGCGGCCGTTGCCTGACGCCATCGTGATCGCGACCTTGCCCAACGAGCCACAGGAGTGCGCCATCTTCGGGTATCCAAAGGGAGCGCGAATGGCTGGCGGTTTCATTGCTCCGGCGCGCCGGTCGTTGCTGCCGCTCGACAACCCAACCTACGATGAGCTGACGCCGCAGGGCAGCGCGCTTTTCGACGCCGTGGTGCGCTGGACGCTCGGCCACTGAGGGCCCGTCAAGCGCCATGGCGTTCCAAGAGCAGTCACGGTCGCGGATCGCGAGGTGGAGGTGAACGACGCCCGATACGCTGCACGGCGTGCTCAGATCGCGAAGCGCGGCGCGGTAATCGAGGCAGTGCTGAATGCCTTCCCGTGGGCGTCGCGCCGCTGCCTGATCGTCGTCCGCGATGGTTCTAGCTCGAAAGCATTATGGACACGCGATCGGGGGGGTGTTACACCGACAAAACGATTAGAAGTCGCTGACCGGCGACGGCGCGCCGGCATTGCAGCCGTTGAGACTCATGGGGGCAGCTCGCTCTCGACCGCTTCGAGCTTCCCATTCGCTCACGCCGGCTTGGTATCTGACCACCCGGAATGGTCTGACCGCAGGGGGCGCGGAAAGTGCCGTCCGTTCAGAGAGTGCCAAAGAGGGGGTTCGATTCCGTCATGATCGCATTACGTTGCAGTGTTCTTAAGTACGTGCTCCCGGTCCTATGCCTGCTCGCACGAGTCTCGATGGTCCACGCGCAGGCAGCCGCTACGTCCGGCGGCGATGCAGGTGCTTCCAGCGGGAACGACTCGAGTCTCCTGAAAGAGGTCGTGGTCTCTGCCCGCATCGGCACCTACCACGAAGCCGTATCGACCATGGCGACCAAATTACCCATGGATTCCAAGGATCTCGCCTCGTCGCTGAGCATCCTGAATCATTCCGCAATCCGTGACCGTGAAGCCAATACGCTGACCGATCTGGTCGGCTATGTCACCGGGGCCGTGCAGTCGCAGAACAGCATCAACGGCTTCTCATTTCGCGGCTTCACGAATACGGGAAGCTATACGCAGAACATCGAATTCGACGGCCTGCAGGGCGCCACTCTGAAAAAAATGGCGCTCAGCGCAGCCGATGTGGAGGCCATCGAATTCCTCAAGGGTCCCAACAGCGTTCTCTACGGGCAAATGAACCCGGGTGGACTGCTGAACGTCATTACGAAAAGTCCGTTGGAAGTCGCGCAATACAGCGTGCGCACGTCACTGGGTGTCTATGCCGGCGATCAGAGCTCGGGCGCTCCCCTGAACGAGGATGTCATGGTGGATGCAACGGGGCCGGTAGACGGCAGCGACCACCTGTTCTACCGCATGATCGTCGACGGCTCGAGGGAGCCGGCGTCGCGGATCAACGATAACGACAATGGCGTGTCGATCTATCCATCGTTGACCTACAAATTCAGCGACGTCACCTATTTCACCGTAAAGGCGGAGGACAGCCACATTCAACAGCAACAGGACGACGGCTTGGTTCCCATCTTCACCGGTTCCACGATCAAGGTGCCGATCGGTGGAGTATTGACGGCCACGGCCGCCTACGGCCCGAACGCTACCTGGTATACAGCGCCGCTGACTACCATCTACCAGAACAACTCGGACTGGACGAAGGACTACGGGCAGGCGATCTCGACGTTCTTCAACACCGAAATCGATCAATGGGCGGTGCGCTTCCAGTCGCGATCGGTGTGGCACGTCGATCAGGTGAACGAGTGGACGATCAACAATGCCAACGTCTATTCGCCGAAATCCGCGTACGCGGTTGCAACCTCGGTTTTGCGGCGCCAATACAATGACGTGAGGAACGGACACCGGTACAACTATGCCGATCTGAATACGTACCGCGCGTTCGGTCCCGATATGTTCAGCAACACCCTGATGCTGGGTGTCTCGGCCGGCGCGGAAGGCTTCTTCAACTCCCGCGTGGCCTTCGGGCCGAATGCGACCGCGGCCCAGGCCATCACGCTGATCGATCCGACTCTGAATCAGTATGGCTATCCGCCGCGCGGCACCGGCGCAACCGTCGCTCAGGTGCGCCAGAGTGCTTTCGGCCAGTACTTCTCCGATCAGATCAGGATCGGGGACCTGTTCAATATCTCCCTCGGCATACGCCATGACCTGCTGAGAACCCACGGCCTCAACGCGTTGCTGCCGGCCTCGACGATCTTCTGGCATCAGATCGACCCCGTGACCAAGCAGGCCGGCATCGTGTACCACGTGATCCCGGCGGTTTCCCTGTACGGGAGCTACAGCCAGTCGGTCAAGCCGCAGACTACCATCGCCTATGATCAGTACGGCAATTCGAACTTCCCGCCGGAAGGGGGCGAACAATACGAGGGGGGGATGAAGTTCGAGAACGCACGCAGGAATGTCAATGCCACACTTGCGGTCTATGAGATCAATCGCACCAACGTGGTCGTACCGAGCGGTACGAATTTCACCGTCCCGACCGGCAACGCAATCGTCGGCCAGGCGATTTCCCGCCTCGACGGCAAACAGACCAGCAAGGGCGTAGAGACCGAGTTTCAATGGCAGCCCCTGCCCAACTGGCAGCTGCAGGGCGGCTATGCGCATTCCCACGCATACATCGCTCAGTCGGTCACCAATCCGTATACGGTGGGAAAGGATCTCGCCGGCGCACCACGCAATACGGCCAATTTCTGGACCCGCTACAACGTTCCGCGGGGACGCCTCCTGGGGCTGGGATTCGGCCTGGGCGCCGAGTATGTGGGTAAGCAGTGGGCCGGGGATCCGACGACCGCGCTGTATTATCTGCTGCCCGCGTGGACGCGTGTCGACGGTGCGGTCTACTACAAGTTCGGCGGCCGCTACGACCTCGCGCTGAATATCCACAACCTGCTGAACAGGCAGTACATCATGTCATCGCAAAGCGCGCTCACCCTCAATCCCGGAGAGCAGCGGTTGGTTACATTCTCGTTCGAGGTAAGGTTTTAGTAATACACCGCTTCGTGCACGGCGACCGGTGCTGTTCTCGTCCGGACGAGCGCTGAAGTCATGACTCCCGGATCTTCTTCAGCGCTCTTTCGACGAACCGGTTGTCGTAAGTCATCTCCGGTCGGACCTTGCCGCTCTGCGCTGCGGTGCGCCGATATTTGCCTTCTGGGCTGGCGTCGAATGGGGTCCGCATAATCACGTCGAAGACGAGCTTCGCGGCCGATGGCGGAATCGAATAATCGCCATGGGTGAGTCCGGGTTGTACCTTTCCGATCTCCCCGGTCTTGGCTCTCTTGTAGTCTGCCCAGGAATCGTTGTCCACGTCCGGGGAGAAATAGCCGGCCGGCATCCGGGCGACAATCTCCCCGGCCGTATGGGAGTTGATGAAGCCCATGGTGCGGGCGAAAACATCGACCAGGCGCTGCACCCGGTCCGGATGCGCGTCGATGTAGCGCGGCGCGAGATAGAGGCAGCGGGCAGGCCAGATATTGCCGAGCGCCTGACGGGTGCCGGCGGCATTCTCCATGTCATAGAGCGGGGTGACGAGTTTCGTCGCCAGAAGCCGTGAAGTCATCGGCTCCATGCTGGACACGATGTCGACCTTGCCCGCCTGGAGCGCCGCGGTGAGCGCCTCCGGCTTGGCGGACCATTCTGCCGGCGCGGTCGTGTAGCTGTCGGCAGAGAGTCCCGCACGAGCCAGGATGAAATCCGTCAGGTAGTGCCGGGTCGAAAAGCCGGCCGAATCGGCAATCGTCCGACCCTTGAAATCCGTGGCGCTGCGGATCTGATCCCGGACGCGGTTGGCGACCAGGATGGTCAGATGCGGACTGTCTTCGATCAGAAACACGGCGCGCGCGGGCTCATCGTTGCCGATGCCAAAGATTACGCGGTGAAACCAGCAGATCTCCGCGTCGATCGTTCCATCATTGAGCAGTTTGGTGGAGTAGAAATCGTCATCGATGTAGTCCATGACGTTGATGATTTCCACGTTGATCCCGGCCTGTCGGAAATATCCGAGGCCGAGAGCAAGCTCGGGAACCAAGTGGCCGATCCCCGGCATGGGAGCCAGCCGAATCTTGAATCGCTCCGGGTTGGCGCCGCGCGACTGACCAGCTCGCGCGAGCGGCGCCAGGGCCACGGGTAGGGTCAGGGCAAGTAGACGGCGACGCGTAGTCATGGGGTGCTGCAGCCGTGGTGGCCGCTCAAAGGTCCACGATGAGCATTCCTCCCGCGGAACGGGAGCAGCAGGGCAAGAAGCGGTCGTTTCGTGCACGCTCCTCGGCGGTGAGGTACAGGTCGCGATGGTCGGGCTCACCGGCGAGGACGCGGGTCATGCACGTGCCGCACACCCCTTGCTCACAGGAGGACTGCAACACCGCGCCTGCCTCGCGCAAGGCGCCGAGCGCTGACTTCTCGGCCGGCACCCGGATGATGCGTCCGGTGCTCGCTACCTTGACATCGAAGGGGACGTTCAGCGCCAGGCTTTGCATCCCACCCTTGAAGTATTCACGATGGATGTTCTCCTCCTGCCAGCCGCTGCTGCGGGCGGTCGTGATGGCTGCGTCCATGAATCCGCCCGGTCCACAGACGTAGAGGTGCGTGTCCGCGCTCGGGTGCGCAAGGCTGGAGGCGGGATCAAACCGTTGGTCCGGCGGACCGTCATCGAAATGAAACGACACGCGCCTGGCGAAGGTCGAGCTGCGGATCCGCTCGAGAAAGGCGGTGCGCTCCAGAGAGCGCGTACAGTAGTGCATCTGGAAATCGGCGCCCATGGCGGCGAGCCGTTCCGCCATGCTGAGAATCGGGGTAACACCGATGCCGCCGGCCAGCAACAGGTGGTGATGCGCTGAATGCTCGAGCGGGAAATGGTTCCTTGGCATGCCCACCTCGACCAGAGCTCCTTCCTGCAGCGCCTCGTGCATGGCGCGCGAGCCGCCGCGCGAGTCCGGCACCCGCAATACTCCGATGAGATAGCGATGAGTCTCGCGCGGATCGTTGCACAGGGAGTAGGAGCGGATCAGGCCCGGCCGTACGTGCACGTTGATGTGCGATCCGGCGCTGAAAGGCGGTAGATCCCGTCCCTTGGGATCGGACAGCTCGAATGTGCAGATATCGGTGGCCTCGACCCGCCTGCGGATCAGTCGCAGCGTGAGCGTGGCTCGCGACGGCTTGCGAAGCTTGCGGCGCAAATAGGGGCTGGCGCCGGAATAAAGCTGCACGGGCATCGCCAGACAGGCTACGAGCAACAACAGCTGGTATGGCAGCCCGCCTACGAGTCCGGAATGCAACGCGAGGAGGTAAGTGTATATCTTGCGACCGAGAGGCACCGCGGTCGCGTAGGGAGTCTTGCGAAGCACCTGACCGCTGTATGCGTCGAGGTACAGATACGACTTCGCTTCGGTGTGGCGGGCTCCTTTCTCCAGGAGCTCCATCCAGACCGAATCGCGCCGCTCCATCGGATTGTGGATGGTGACCCATTCGGCGCCGGGGTAGGCCTGCTGGCAGCGCTCCCAGAGCCGTTGCATCGGCACCCGCTTCGCGCCCGGCCGATACCGCGACCTCGGGGGTGGGGGTATCTCCATCGGGGAGCCGACCGTCCAGCCGATTAGAGCCTTCATCGGCTGAAAGGCGATCGGCAGGCCCGTGAGCGATATGAGGAGCAGCACGAGGCAGCTGTAGAGCCCGACGACTTTGTGCAGATTGATGGTGCGCGCCGGCCCCGGCAGGCGGCGATTGAAGGTCGCGGCGCTGCGCAGGCTCTGCTGGCCTCGCGGCCACCAGAGAATGAAACCCCCAATGAGCAGCAATCCGAGGCAGAAGGCATTGGCCGTGCCGGCGAACTGCCGGCCACCCGCCATGAACCGGAAGCGATGCAGGCCGTCCAGGAAGCCGAAGAATCCGCCGTACTCGTTCTGGCGACCCAGCACCGCGCCCGTGCACGGATCGAGATAGACCTTTTCCTCGTCGGCGAACTGTATTGCGGTGGAGGTGGTGGCACCCGCCCGGATCTCTATGCTGTTTACCGCTCCGCCGGTGGGGTACGCCGCAACGGCGTTGGCAACCAAGGTGTCGAGCGGCAGTCGATGGTAACAGGCGGGAACGCGCAGGAGTCTACCGTAGACCATGCCGTCGAGGCTCGGCCGCAGCACGAAGCCCGCGCCCGTCAGTCCCAGAAATGCAACCAACAGGCCTGCGGACAGACCGCACCAAGTGTGGAGATGAGTGAGGGTTTTCTGAAGGGCTGGCTTCACGCTCGGTTCTGCTGGGGGCATCCTCTTGCCGCACCCACGAGTTTACCCAGGAGGCAGAGCGGGCGCGCTAACCCGTCCGGGCTACCGAAGCGGCTCAGGGACTGGGCTACGAAGGGAGCCGCACCCTCGCCCGACCGTGCTGGACGGGTGGCATGCCGGGGAGCGGGCTTCAAAGCGGAGCCAACACGCCCCAGGCAACGCGGTAGATGCGGCCTGCTGAGCTTCGCTTTGGCTAGTGCCAAACCTGTTGTCTATCTCTACGCGCCGATTTAAACTAAGTTCTATGGACTAAGTTTATCTGGTGATGCATGCAGACCGTCAATATCCACGAAGCCAAGACCCATCTCTCGCGGCTGGTAGACCAAGCTGCCAAGGGCGAGCCCTTCGTGATCGCGAAGGCAGGGAAGCCCCTGGTCAAGGTCGTTGCACTGGATGCGCCACGGCAGGTCAAGCGCCTCGGATTCATGGCCGGGCAGATCGCTGTGCCTGACGATTTCGATCGGATGGGCAGCCCCGAGATCGAGCAGCTCTTTGGCGATGACACATGAAGCTATTGCTCGACACGCACCTGCTTCTCCGGGCGGCTGGTCAGCCTGAGCGCCTCTCCAAGGAGGCTCGCGGGCTCATCGATGCAGACGACAACGAGCTCGTCTTCAGCACCGTGAGCCTCTGGGAGATCCTGATCAAGATGGGTTTGGGGCGCGAGGACTTCAAAGCGGACGCGCGACTGCTGCGACGGGGGCTGCTCGATGCCGGTTACAGCGAGCTGCCCATCGCCAGTGCGCATGTCGTTGCGATCGAGACCTTGCCGCTCTTGCACAAGGACCCTTTCGATCGTGTCCTGATCGCGCAGGCGCTCGTCGAGGGAATCACCTTGCTCACCACTGACGAGGTGGTCGCGCGCTATCCAGTGCCAGTACGAGCCGTATGACTGGTCCATGCGAGGCGGATGGCATTCGCCCATTGCATCTGGCCAGCTCCGGCTGCTTTGCCCGCGCCGCGTGCATTTGCGGCGTCAGCTCACCAGTCGTTCCGCGAAACGCATCCATGCCGGTGTCAAGGCCAGTTGCCAGGCGACGTACAACGACACGAACAGCGACGGCGCCGCCCAACCGAACGCCGGATGCAGTCGGCGGTTGCGCACCGTATCGATGATGGCCGGAAAAAACAGGCATGATCCATATGCCAGCCAGAAGAGCGCTTCGGCCGGCGACAGCAATCGCCCAATCGCGACCGGAGTCAGGCTGAGCGTTCCCAGCAGCATGAGCCGCTTGTGGATGTCGCTGCGCCGGTTGCGCATTGCGAATGCGCTTGCAGTCAGCGCTGCGAAAACCAACAGGATGAAGGGGTCCAGGGCGAGCAACATCAGGAAGAACGGCGCATCCCTCGCATGCGCGTGCACTTCGCGTGCAGCTGCGCTCGCAATCACGATCATCCCCAGCACGACCATCACTACCAGTAAAACTGCGCCGACTGTGCCGAGCCGGCGATGCAAGTCAGTCCGATGCCTCGCGATCAACGATGTTTGCGCGAAAAACAGCAGGAACCAGCAGGTCATCACTGCGCCGTGCAGGTGAACCAGCCATGGCAGCGCCGGGGTGTGGTACAGGAACTTCACGAAGTAGGTACGCGCGAATCCGGCAAACACGACGACGAGCGTGCCAATCGCCGCACCGACGAACAATCGCCGGTCCGGAGGGTGCGGGAGCGAATACGAGTTGGTGGTCGGCGATTCGATCATGGCTACTCCCGGGGCGGCATGGATTTCGATGTGCGTGGACGGGCGGCCATCGATTTCGCCCGCGCGCCGAAACTTGGATCTATGGCGTCGAGGCCGGAGGAGGTCGGTTTCATGAACTCTGGTGAGCGAAGTGATCGACTACTCTTTAGGAGAACCGGAAATCCGTGCCGAACCCGCCATCGGATCGGCGCTGCAATCGCGAGCATGAGCGCGAGCACCGCCGAGGGATCGGCTCACCGCCACCATGGCCGGCTGGCGGAGTTGCCACGCAGGCCATCATCGGGTAAAAAGCTCTCTCTCCTTGGGGAGTAGCCGCCCGGGCAGACCGGGTCGTACGTCAACATACTTGGGCGCAAGTCCATGGCGTGCGAGGCCTTCGGGCATGGCGAGACCAACGGCAGGACCTCTGGCCACGAGCGACGGAGGACCTCGGCCGTGGTCTTTGGCCCGCTCGGCTTGGAGTTCCCAGATGGAGTCTTTCCTGATTTCGGTCTCGACTGTGGCGATTGCCGAGATGGGCGATCGCACCCAGCTCCTTTCCTTGATGCTGGCCGCTCATTACCGAAAGCCCTGGCCCATACTCGCGGGGGTGCTCTGTGCGACGGTCGCCAATCACGCTGCCGCAGGATTCGTCGGCGCCCGGCTCGCGCGTTTTCTCACCCCAAGCCGCCTCGATTGGGCGGTCGGCATCAGCATGATCGCGATGGCGCTTTGGACCTTGAAGCCGGACACCCTGCAGGAGGATTCCGGGCGGGTTGGCCGCAGGAGTGCATTCGTCGCGACCGTCGTGACATTCTTCATCGCAGAAATCGGCGACAAGACCCAGATTGCCACGGTGGCTCTCGCCGCCGCTTACCCGAACTTGCTGGCCGTCGTGGCCGGCACGACAACCGGGATGCTCCTTACGAATGCCCCGGTTGTCTTTCTCGGCAAAGCATTCTCCGAGCGGTTGCCGCTGAAGAATATCCGCTATGTCGCGAGCGGCCTGTTCCTGCTCCTGGGAGCGATCTTCATTCTTCGCGCGACGCACCATTTCGGGTAGCGACGCTGATGTTTCGCGATGCAATACATCACGGCTGGTGAACATTAGAGGCACTCATGAGCGACACATCCATCGTCAAGCAATGCTGTGTCGTCGGCGGTGGCCCCGCCGGCATGATGCTGGGATTTCTGCTGGCCCGCGCCGGTGTCGATGTCGCGGTACTGGAGAAGCACGCCGACTTCCTGCGCGATTTTCGCGGCGATACGGTACATCCCTCGACGCTGGAGCTGATGTACGAGCTGGGACTGATGGAGGAATTTCTCTCCTTGCCGCACCGCAAGCTGCAGTGCTTGAGTGTCGAGGTCGGCGGCGAGCGCATCCAGATCATCGACCTGCGCCATCTGCCGACCCACTGCAAGTACATCGCGCTCATGCCGCAGTGGGATTTCCTGAACTTTCTCGCCAAGCAGGGCGGCCGGTACGGGACGTTTGAGTTGCACATGCAAACGGAAGCGACGGACCTCATCGAGGAGGAAGGCCAGATCGTCGGTGTGCGAGCACGGAGCCGGCAGGGTGAGCTGAACGTGCGCGCGGACTTGGTCGTGGGGTGTGACGGCCGGCATTCGACACTTCGGGCGAAGGCGGCATTGCGCAGCGATGACTTTGGCGCGCCGATGGACGTGCTCTGGTTCCGGGTGTCACGGAAGGAGAGTGACTCCGGGGAAACGTTCGGACACGTTGGTGCCGGAGCGATGCTCATCATGCTGGACCGAGGTGAGCACTGGCAGTGCGCGTACGTGATTCCGAAGGGCGGGTTCGACCGCGTGAAGGCGGAGGGCATCGAGGCGTTTCGGAGCCGTGTATGCGCTCTCTCGCCTTTTCTGGCCGATCGCCTCACGGAGCTGCGCAGCTTCGACGACGTGAAGCTCTTGACCGTCATGGTCGATCTTCTGCGGCAATGGTGGCGGCCGGGTCTGCTCCTGATCGGCGACGCAGCCCACGCCATGTCCCCGATCGGCGGAGTCGGCATCAACATCGCCGTTCAGGATGCGGTGGCAGCGGCCAACGGTCTGGCCGGCCCGCTACGGACAGGAAGGCTGACGCCAGCCGACCTGCAGGCCATACAGCGGCGACGAGTCTGGCCGGCGCGGATGACGCAGCGACTGCAGCTCACGATGCAGAACCGCATAATTGCCCCGGCCCTGAGGGGTACCCGAACGCCGAAGCCGCCGTTCGTATTCAAGTTGCTGAATGCAGTGCCGCTGCTGCAGCGCATTCCCGCGCGGCTGCTGGCAGTCGGATTCCGGCCTGAGCACGTGCGCACACCCGGCACGCCCGGGCCGCGTGCCTGAATCAGATCGATCGAAAGTACGGGCACATCTGCGCCACGGGGCAGCGGTTGCACAGGGGCGTCGTCCGACGGCAAAGCTCTTTGCCGTGATGTCTGAAGAGCAGGTAAGCGCGCTTCATCGCCGCTGGCTCCTCCGGGAGCAGCCGCATGAGATCCTGCTGGGTGCAGCCAATTCTTGCGCTGTCACGATCTGGCCTCGGCGAGTCGCACGTTCCGATGAGTATAAGCTCCCTGGGGATTCAGCTCCCGCTGTTCACCGTCCATCCTGGCACAGCCGGGCCGGTGCGGCAGCCTTATAATGAGGGAACGAACGGTGCTCCAAGGGGAAGACATGCCGGATACCAGATTCATCGTCCGCAAGGCGGCCGTGCTCGGCGCCGGAGTGATGGGCGCCCAGATCGCGGCGCACCTGATCGACGCCCGCGTGCCGACGCTTCTATTCGACCTCCCTGCAAAGGAGGGGGACAAGAGCGGCATCGTCAGAAAGGCGATCGAGGGGTTGAAGAAACTCCAGCCGTCGCCGCTTGCCGGACGGGATACCGCGGCGCTCATCGAAGCGGCCAACTACGATGAGCACCTGCCGCGGCTCGCGGAATGCGACCTGGTGATCGAGGCGATCGCCGAGCGCCTGGACTGGAAGATGGACCTGTACCGCAAGGTCGTGCCGCATCTCGCGCCGCATGCGATCTTCGCGTCCAACACCTCGGGACTGTCGATCGCGAAGCTCGCCGATGCCCTGCCGCAGGCGCTGCGGCCGCGGTTCTCCGGCGTGCACTTCTTCAATCCGCCGCGCTACATGCATCTCGCGGAGATCATTCCCTGCGCGCAGTCGCTGCCGGCCGTGCTCGACGACCTGGAGCGGTTCCTGGTCACGACCCTCGGCAAGGGCGTGGTTCGCGCCAAGGATACTCCCAACTTCGTCGCCAACCGTCTCGGGGTGTTCTCGATGTTGGCGACCATCGCCAACGCCGAGAAATTCGGCATCCGCTTCGACGTCGTCGACGATCTCACCGGTCCGCGGCTCGGGCGGCCCAAATCCGCGACGTTCCGCACGGCCGATGTCGTGGGTCTCGACACATTCGCGCACGTGGTCAAGACCATGCACGAGGGGCTCGCGCAGGATCCGTGGCACGCGCTCTTCCGCTCCCCGCCCTGGCTCAGCAAACTCATCGAGGCGGGTGTGCTCGGCGCCAAGACCCGAAGCGGCATCTATCGCAAGAAGGGCGATGACCTGCGGGTGCTGGATCCGGTGAGCGGGGAGTACGTCGCGGCCGGCGGCAAGGCCGACGGCGGCATCGTCGAGATCCTGAAGCTCGAAGACCCGGCGGAGAGACTCGGGCGCCTGCGGGGCAGTGATCATCCGCAGGCGCAATTTCTCTGGGCCTGCCTGCGCGATGTATTCCACTACAGTGCATATCACCTGAAGGACATCGCACACTCCGCCCGCGACGTGGATTTCGCCATACGCTGGGGGTTCGGTTGGAAGCTCGGTCCGTTCGAGATCTGGCAGGCGGCCGGCTGGGGCCAGGTGGCGCGCTGGATCGAAGAGGATATCGCCGCGGGCGAGACTCTCGCCAGCGCGCCGTTGCCGGCCTGGGCGCGGGACCCAGAGCGCAGGGGGGTGCACTTTCCGGCAGGCTCTTATGACGCCGCCGGCAACGAGCTGGTGGGCCCCTCGACGCTCGATGTCTATCGGCGGCAGCTCTGGCCCGACACCGTGCTCGGGGCGGGCCGGGCGGCGCTCGGCGAGAGTGTGTACGAGAATCCGGGCGTGCGCGCCTTCACGACCGGAGACGACATCCTGGTCGTCTCTTTCAAGACCAAGGCACATGCGATCAGTCCGGATGTCCTCGAGGGCCTCAACCGCGCGCTCGACATCGCCGAGGAACGCTTCAAGGGACTGGTCATCTGGCAAGCCGAGCCGCCGTTCTCCGTCGGCGCCAACCTGGAGTCGCTGCGGTCCGCGCTCGGGGCCGGGGACTGGCGGACCATCGAGGGAATCATCTCGCTCTTCCAAAAGACCTCGATGCATCTTCGCTACAGCGCCGTCCCGACGGTAGCGGCGACTCAGGGCTATGTGTTTGGCGGCGGGTGCGAGTTCACGATTCACTGCGACCGGGTGGTCGCCGCTCTCGAGTCATACGTCGGGCTGGTGGAGGCGGGTGTAGGCCTGCTGCCGGCGGGTGGCGGCTGCAAGGAGCTCGCGCTGCGCGCGGCCCGGGAGAGCAATGGCGATCTCTTCGCATCGCTCAGGGACTACTACATGCTGATCGCGACGGCCAAAGCGGCCGGCAGCGGCATCGAGGCGCAGGATCTCGGGTATCTGCGGCCTAGCGACGTCGTCGTGTTCAATTCCGGCGAGCTCCTGCATGTCGCCAAGCAGCAGGCGCTGGCGCTGTACGAGGCCAACTATCGGCCGCCCGTCCCAGGCAAGCGCTTCCCGGTGGCCGGCCGAACCGGCGCCGCCTCGATCAAGGGACAGCTCGTCAACATGCTGGAGGGACATTTCATCAGCGAATACGACTTCGAGATCGGCTCGCGGATCGCCGAAGTCATGACCGGGGGCGATGTGGAGCCTGGCACCGAGGTCGACGAGGAGTGGCTCCTCGCCCTCGAGCGGCGCAACTTCCTCGAGCTCCTGAAGAACTCCAAGACTCAGGAACGCATCGCGCACACGCTTGCCACGGGCAAGCCGCTGCGCAACTAACCGGCTCGCGGAGAACGGAAGATCATGTCCAGACAGATTCGAGATGCCTACATCGTCGCCGCAACCCGCACTCCGGTCGGCAAGGCCCCGCGCGGCATGCTGCGCCACGCGCGACCGGACGACATGCTCGCTCACGTGCTGAAGAGCGTTCTGGCGCAGGTGCCGGCGGTCGAGCCCGCGCAGGTCGCCGATGTCGTCGTCGGGTGCGCCTTCCCCGAGGCGGAGCAGGGACTCAACATGGCGCGCATCGCGGCGCTGCTCGCCGGGCTGCCCGATGGCGTGCCGGGCATCACGATCAACCGCTATTGCTCCTCGGGCCTCAATGCCGTGCAGATTGCTGCCGACCGCATCCGCGTCGGGGAAGCCGATGTGGTCATCGCCGGCGGCGCGGAGTCGATGTCGATGGTGCCGATGATGGGCAACAAGGTCGCGCTCAACCCGGCGATCTTCGCCAAGGACGAGAATTACGCCATCGCTTACGGCATGGGCATCACCGCGGAAAAGGTGGCGCATCAGTGGAAGGTGGCACGAGAGGACCAGGATGCTTTCGCGTTGGAGTCACACAGACGCGCGGTGGCGGCGACCGCCGCGGGGGCCTTCACCGCCGAGATCTCGCCCATCGAGGTCACTTCCCGCACTCCGGACCTGAAGGCGGGTGAGGTGCGGTACGCGAAGAGGACCCTGCAGCAGGATGAAGGTCCGCGGGCCGATACCTCGCTCGAGGCGCTGGCGAAGTTGAAAACCGTGTTCGATGCCCGCGGCAGTGTCACGGCCGGCAACAGCTCGCAGACCTCGGACGGCGCGGGCGCGGTGCTGCTGGTCTCCGAGGCCATTCTCAAGCGCTACAACCTGACGCCGATGGCGCGCTACGTCACTTTCGCGGTTAAAGGTGTGCCGCCGGCCATCATGGGCATCGGCCCCAAGGCGGCGATCCCGGCGGCTCTGGAGCATTCCGGTATCGCACGCGATGACTTGAAGTGGATCGAGCTCAACGAGGCATTCGCGGCGCAGGCGCTCGCGGTGATGCGCGACCTGAGTCTCGATCCGGCACGGGTCAATCCGCACGGCGGGGCGATCGCGCTCGGTCATCCCCTCGGCGCCACCGGAGCGATCCGCACCGCGACGCTCGTCCATGGGATGCGCGGCAAGGGTCTCAAGGGCTACGGCATGGTCACCATGTGCATCGGCACGGGCATGGGCGCCGCGGGAATATTGGAAGTGCTCTGAGCCCGCGGCGTCGGCGCGCTCCGTGAATCCATACTACTCGGGCCGACCGAGCGATCATTTCGACGGCACGCGCTTCTTCAATCCGGACCACCCCGCGACCGATCGCGATCTGCGTGATCTGCTGCGTTGGAAGCTGAAGGGCAAATCCGCCCTGTGGCCGCGCTCGGTCGCGCCGCGGCAGGCCGTTCCGGACGCGCGCGTCGATGGGCTGCGGGCGACGATCGTCGGTCACGCAAGCGTGCTGATCCAGGCGGGCGGTCGCAACGTCCTGACCGACCCGGTTTGGTCTCAAAGAGCGAGCCCGCTGCCGTTTGCCGGACCGCGGCGCGTCTGGGCGCCGGGAATCGCCTTCGAAGCGTTGCCGCGTATCGATGCCGTGCTGCTCAGCCACAACCATTACGACCATATGGACATGGCGACCCTGCGCCGCCTCCATGCCGAGCACGGCTCGCTCATCGTGACGCCGCTGGGCAACGACGCAATCCTGCGGCGCGCGATTCCCGGTGTTCGGGTGACGGCCGGCGACTGGTGGGACCGGATCGACATCGGCAACGGCGGCGTGGTGACGATCGTCCCGGCGTATCACTGGTCGGCCCGTACCGGCCGCGACCGGCGCATGGCCCTCTGGTGCGGATTCATGCTGGCCGCGGCCGGTGGCAGCGCCTACTTCTCGGGTGATACCGGCTATGGGAACGGACGCATCTTCCGGGAGGTGCGACAACGGATCGGCAGGCCCGATCTGGCGCTCATCCCCATCGGCGCCTATGCGCCCCGCTGGTTCATGAGCGCGCAGCACACCGATCCGAACGAAGCCGTGCAGATCCTGGAGGACCTCGAAGCCGCCCGTGCGATCGGGATTCACTGGGGCGTCTTCCAGCTCACCGACGAGCGCCGGGACGAGCCGCCCGAGCTGCTGCGCGAAGCTCTCGCGCGCCGCGGAATTGCCGCGAGCCTCTTTCCCGCGGGAGAGCCGGGACTGAGCTACGAGACCGCTTGAGCCAGCCACGGCGCCGCCGATGATATGCTGAGCGGGCCGCCAGTCGCCGAGGCCCAGCGTGACAACGAAGCCCTTGTTTGGTGCGATCGAAGCCGGCGGCACCAAGATCGTATGCGCCGCCGGTTACGGTCCCGCCGACATTCCGGACGACAGCCGCGCGGTGATTCCAACAACGGCTCCCGGACCGACCCTCGCCGCCGCCGTGGAATTCTTCGAGCGGATTCCGCGCAGGTACGGCGTCCTTGCCGGCATCGGTATTGCCGCCTTCGGCCCGGTCGATCTCGATCGCCGCTCGCCAAGCTGGGGACGGATTCTCGCAACACCCAAGCCCGGGTGGTCGCATTGCAGCATGGTGGCTCCGCTCGAGCGCTTCGGCTGCCCCATCGCGATCGATACCGACGTCAATGCGGCTGCGCTGGCGGAGGCGAGACTCGGTGCCGGCGCCGGACTCGACTCGGTGGCCTACGTGACGGTCGGAACCGGAATCGGCGGCGGTGTAGTCGTCGGCGATCGGACCCTCAAAGGTTTGCTCCATCCCGAGATGGGCCATATCCGCGTGCAGCGTGATCCCCGGGATGCCGACTTTGCCGGCGTGTGCCCTTTCCATGGCGATTGCCTGGAAGGGCTGGCTAGCGGGCCCGCTGTGACGGCTCGTTGGCAAATACGCGCCGAGCAGCTTCCGGACGCGCATCCCGGCCGCGAAGTCATCGGAGGCTATCTCGGGCAGCTCGCCGCAACCATTGCGCTGGTGGTGTCGTGCCAGCGGATCGTGTTTGGCGGCGGCGTCGTCACGGGCGGCAGGCTGCTGCCCCAGATCCGGCAGTCGGCGAGCCACTGGCTCGGAGGCTATCTGCCCGTCGAGGCGCGGGCAGGGGGCTTCGACCGCTACATCGCGGCGCCGGCGCTGGGGGACCGCGCAGGTATCAGCGGGGCATTCCTGCTGGCCATGCAGGCAAGCGGGGCCTGAAGCAGCGCGGCACCCGGTCGGTCTTGCGTCCAATATCGCTTGACAATATTTGCTTGAGCAAGTATTGTTTGAGCAAATGTTGTGAGAGCAATCATGTCTCAACCCTACTACACGATCGAAAATCTGCAAGCCGGCAAGAGCATCGGCTTCCTGGTGAAGCGCTGCGGCGGGCTGATGTCGCAGCTCGCGGAGCAGCGCTTCGCAACCGAGCACGTGTCGTTCATGCAGTGGATGGTGCTCGCGAATCTGGCCCGGTACGAGCACCTGACGGCGAGTGCACTGGCCGCGGAGACCTGCCACGACATGGGTGCCTTGACCCGAATCGTCGATGACCTCGAGGAAGAGGGCCTCGCGCGGCGTCAGCGCAGCGAGCATGACCGGCGCGTGGTGGAGATCGCTCTGACGCCCGAAGGCCGGCGGCACCTGCAGGCCGGCAAGCGCATCGTCGTGGAGCTGCTGAACTCCCTCGTCGCACCGTTCTCGCGGCAGGAGCTCGAGACCCTGATCGCACTGATGCAGCGGCTGATGGGGCGGCTGCAGGAGGCGGAAGGGGCGGCAGCGGCGCAGCCGGCCGGGGAAGTCTCGCGGCCCGGCCGGGCGCGCCGCACGAGAACTGGAGGTGCCAAGTGACGATCTCGACGACCCGTCTCCCGGCGGCGCGTGCCGGTTGGATCGCAAAAGGCTTGGTACTACTGAAGAACCTCGGCCCCTACGCACTCGTGGAGTTCGTTCTGCCCGGGGGCACACTGCTCGCGCTCCTTCTCTGGCTTTATCGGCATCGTCAGCAGCAGCGGGGGCGGCCCGCATTCACCCGCCCCCTGGCCCTGATTTCGGGTGTCGCAGCTGCACTGACCGCCGGCTGCGCCGTCGGTCCTAACTTCGTCAAGCCCGGGGCGCCGGCCGCGGCATACGTCCAGTCCGTCCCGCCTGCCGGCGGGACACAGAGCTTCGCTTACGGAGCAGCCGTCGCAGGCGACTGGTATCAGGTGTTCCATTCCGATGCGCTCGACCGGTTGGTGCGCCAGGCATTGGCGAGCAACCCGAACCTCCAGGGCGCGCGTCACGGCCTTGCGGCCGCTCAGGATGAGCTGCGGGCGGTCTCGGGCGCTGCGCTGCCACAGATCGATGCCACGGGTCAGATCGGCCGTGCACACATCAACGGCAGCGAGCTCTATGGGCCGGTGAACCAGATCGATGTGACCGGCAACCGCTATGAGATCGGACCCTCGCTGGCCTACAACCTCGATCTCTTCGGCGGCGTGCGCCGCTCGATCGAATCGCAGCAGGCGCAGACCGCAGCCGTGCGCGATCAGCTCCGTGACACCTACGTGACACTGGTCGATCAGGCCGTCGTCACCGCCTTCGACTACGCGGCGGTCCGCGCGCAGATCAAAGTTACCCGCTCGCTCGTCAGCGAGCTTCAGGCGCAATACGACCTCAACGTGCAGCTGGAGAACGCGGGCAAGATCATCCACAGTGACACCCTGCAGGCGGAAACGCAGCTCGAGAACGTGCGAGCGACGCTCCCCAGTCTCGAGCAGCAGCGCGATACCTACCGCGACGCGCTTGCGCGGCTCAGCGGCCAGACCCCGGATCAGTTCAAGATGCCCGCTCTGACGCTCGCCGACTTCACGCTACCCGGCCAGTTGCCGGTATCGCTGCCGTCGGCCCTGGTCCAACAGCGCCCGGACATCCTCGCGGCGGAAGAGAGCCTGCACGCGGCCAGCGCCGAGATCGGCGTAGCCGAGGCGGCGCGGCTGCCGCAACTGAGCCTCTCCGCGCAATACGCCCAGCAGACTACCAAGCTGAGCGACCTCTTCACCCAACCGGGCGGCGTTTGGTCCGCAGGTCTCGGGTTGGCCGCGCCACTGTTCCACGGCGGCACGCTCTCGGCCCGGGCTGACGAAGCCAAACAGCGGTACGCGCAGGCTCTCTCCGCCTACCAAGGCACCGTGGTGGGCGCATTCGTGGACGTGGCGGATGCCCTGCAGGCGTTACAGCACGATGCCGACAGCTACACCGCGCACAACCGTGCGCTTCAAGCCGCGCGCTCGAACCAAGACCTCGCGGTCGCTGAATACCGTGCGGGCAAGTACACCGAGCTCCAAGTGCTGACCGCGGAGCAGCAGTACCAGAGTGCCGCGCTCACGCAGGTACAGGCCGACGTAGAGCGGTTCACCGATACGGCGGCACTGTTCCGCGCCCTCGGCGGCGGCTGGTGGAATGCGTCCGACGGCGCGCTACTCAGCGCCGCGGACACGAATATCACCTTTGAATCCAATCACCACGACACGACTCCATCAGGGAGCAGCAGCCATGACTGAGCAGCAATCCGCGAAAACGCCTTCAAAAGCCAGCAGCCTGCTGCGGCGCGGGCTCCTCGTGCTCGCCGCGGTCGTGGTAGTCGTCGGTATCGGAATCTATTACGCCCTGTTCGTCCGAAATCACGTGACCACGGACGACGCGTATGTAAACGGCAATCTCGTGCTCCTGACGCCGCAGATCGCCGGCACTGTGATCGCCATCAACACCGACGAGACGCAGTACGTGCGCCGCGGCCAGGTACTGATCGAGCTCGACCCGCGCGACGCGAAGATCGCATTGGCGCAGGCAAAGGCCAGCCTGGGAGAGACCGTACGGGAAGTCGCCCAGCTCTTTACCGAAGAGCGGCGCGATGCGGCGCTGGTCAATGCCGAGCAGACTCAGTTGAGTCAGACGGATGAGGATCTCACGCGCGATCGTTCGCTGAAGGCGGTGCATGGGGTTTCCCTCGAGACGCTCGAGCACGACGCGAACGCGGTACGCAGCGCCCGTGCTGCCCTGGAGCAGGCGCAGGCATCCCTGGCCAGCACTCAGGCGGAGATCGCGGGAACCACGCCGGCGACCCACCCGCGGGTGTTGCAGGCCGAGGCCAACTTGCGCGCGGCATGGCTCGAGCTCAACCGCACGCGCGTGCTGGCACCGATATCCGGTTACGTGGTGCGCCGCTCCGTCGAGCTCGGGGAGCAGGTCACGCCAGCCACGGAAATGCTCGCCGTCGTGCCGGTGGGCTCCATGTGGGTCGATGCCAATTTCAAGGAGAACCAGCTGGGGGACCTGCGCATCGGTCAGCCCGTGCAGGTCTCGGTGGACATGTACGGCTCGCATGTCGAGTACCACGGCAAGGTTCTGGGTCTCACCGCGGGCACGGGCAGCGCCCTCGCCGTGCTGCCGACGCAGAACGCCTCGGGTAACTGGATCAAGATCGTGCAGCGCCTGCCGGTGCGCATCGGTCTGGAGCCCGGGGAGCTGGCCCGGCACCCGCTTTTCCTCGGCCTGTCCGCGAACATCGATGTCAGTGTCCGGGATCGCGACGGCTCCGCCTTGTCGCAGATCCCCGCATGGCCAGCCTCGCAGCACACCAACGTGTATACGGAGCAGGATTCCGGGGCGGACGGCATGATCGATGACATCGTCTCCGCGAACCTGCACGGCGGCCGCGGAGCGGTCTATGCACGCGCGACGAATCGGAACCAGCCGTGACCACCGCCGCAGGCGAGGCGGGCGCGAAGGGCTCCTGGGTCATCGCGCCAGTGGTCGCGCTGGCGGCCTTCATGGAGATCATGGATATCTCCATCGCCAACGTCTCCCTGCCGCATATCGCCGGCGCGCTCTCCGCGAGTCAGGACGAGTCCACGTGGGTGCTGACCAGCTATCTCGTCACCAATGCGGCAGTCATGCCGATCTCGGGCTGGCTCTCCGCCCGCTTCGGCCGCAAGCGCTTCTTCCTGGCCTGCATTGCGGGGTTCACGGTGGCGTCGCTCCTCTGTGGCCTCGCGCCGAGCCTCGCGGGTCTCGTGCTGCTGCGCGCGGCGCAGGGTGCGTTCGGCGGCGGCCTGCAGCCGATGGGCCAGGCCATCCTCACCGACAGCTTTCCTCCCGAGAGACGGGGCATGGCCACGGCGATCTACGGCATCGCCGCCGTCGTTGCACCGACAATCGGTCCGACTCTCGGTGGCTGGATCACCGACAGTTACGACTGGCGCTGGATCTTCCTCATCAACGTTCCGGTCGGCATAGCGGTTTTCGGCCTGGTGAGCGGGTTGGTTCACGAGCACGCGCCGAGCCGGGACTCCGGCAAGCAATCGCCCATGGACTGGATGGGCTTCGGGTTCGTGGTCCTGAGCCTCGGGTGCCTGCAGGTCGTGCTCGATCGCGGCCAGGAGGACGATTGGCTCTCCTCCCATTTCATTACCGTGCTCATGCTGGTTTCGGCGACGGCCTTCGTGCTCCTCATCTGGCGGGAGCTCAAGGCCCGCGAGCCGCTGGTCGATGTCCGCCTGCTGCTGGATCGCAACTTTGCCGTATCGTTCGTCCTGATGCTCATGCTCGGATTCATGCTGCTCGGCAGCACGTACCTCATCCCCGCCTACACACAGAGCCTCATGGGCTACCGGGCAGTGGATGCGGGCATGGTCCTCACTCCCGGCGGATTCCTGATGATCGCGCTGCTGCCGCTGGTCGGGCGCTCGCTCAACAAGGTGGACCTGCGCCTGCTGGTCGCGGTGGGCCTGACGGTCGGGGGCTTGAGCCTCCTCTGGATGACGAACTTCTATCTCGGGATTTCCTTCGGCTGGCTGGTGTTCGCCCGCATGCTGCAGGCGGCCTCGCTCGCGTTCCTCTTCATCCCCATCAATACGATGGCGTTCCGTGACGTCCCGCGCAACAAGACCGACAATGCCTCGGCGCTGATCAACCTGGCGAGAAACTTCGGCGGCAGCATCGGCATCTCCTTCGCCTCGACCATGCTCACCCGGCGCGAGCAGTTCCATCAGAGCCGCATCGTCGAGCTGCTCCAGGGCATGAACCCGGCCTACACCGAGTATACGCATCACCTCGCCGCCGCGCTGGGCACCACGCCGGGCTCGCAGGCGACGCTGGCGGCCGTGTACCAGAACGCGATACAGCAGGCGACGCTGCTCTCCTATCTGGATGACTTCAAGGTGTTGGGTCTGGTTTTTCTGGCGATGCTGCCCCTGCTCCTGTGGGTGAGGCCGGGCAAGGGCGGCGGTGGCGCCCCCGCGATGCATTAAATTCGGCGCGGCCGAATTGCAGTGCGCGGAACCGATGCACCGGCTATCCTGACCGCGATGGAAGACATCATCGAAATTGGCGGCGTCGCGAAGACGTACGCTTCGGGCTTTGTCGCTCTCAAGGGAGTCGACCTCAGCATCCGCCGCGGCGAGATCTTCGCGCTGCTCGGGCCGAATGGGGCCGGCAAGACCACGCTCATCAGCATCGTCTGCGGCATCGTGCGGGCGACCTCAGGCCGGGTGACGGTTGATGGCCATGACATCGTCCGCGACTGGCGTGCGGCCCGCTCGTTGATCGGCCTCGTGCCGCAGGAGCTCACCACTGACGCCTTCGAGTCCGTATGGAATACGGTCTCGTTCACCCGCGGCCTGTTCGGCCTGCGCGCCAAGCCGGCGCACATCGAAGGGGTGCTGCGGGCGCTGTCGCTGTGGGACAAGAAGGACAGCCGCGTCATGACCCTTTCCGGCGGGATGAAGCGACGCCTGCTCATCGCCAAGGCGCTTGCCCACGAGCCGCGGATCCTGTTTCTGGACGAGCCCACGGCGGGGGTGGACGTCGACCTGCGGCACGAGATGTGGCAGCTGGTGAACCGCCTGCGCCAGGAAGGAGTGACGGTCATTCTCACGACCCACTACATCGAGGAAGCCGAGGAGATGGCCGACCGTGTCGGCGTGATCAACAAAGGCGAGCTCGTTCTGGTGCGAAACAAGGCCGATCTGCTGCACGAGCTGGGCACCAGGCGATTATCGCTGCGCCTGCGTCATCCCCTCACGCAGGTGCCGGAGTCGCTTGCGGGGTGGCGGCTGGAGCTTTCGGGCGACGGCAGCGAGCTCACGGTCCTCTATGATGCCAAGCACGTACGCGATGGCGTAGGCGAGTTCCTGGATAGAGCACGGGAAGCGGGTATCGAGTTCACCGACCTGTCGACCAAGGAGAGCTCGCTGGAGGATATTTTCGTGAGCCTGGTCAGAGGCAAGCAATGAACATCGAGGCGGTTCGCGCGATCTACATGTTCGAGATGGCGCGTGCACGCAGGACGGTGACGCAGACCATCGTCTCGCCCGTGATCTCCACCTCACTGTATTTCGTCGTGTTCGGCGCAGCCATTGGCTCGCGCATCCAGAGCGTGGGCGGTATCGGCTACGGCTCGTTCATCGTACCGGGCCTGGTGATGCTTTCCCTGCTCGCGCAGAGCATCTCCAACGCCTCATTCGGCATCTACTTTCCCCGCTTCACGGGGACCATCTATGAGGTCCTCTCCGCCCCCGTCTCGCCGTTGGAGATCGTGCTGGGCTACGCGGGTGCCGCAGCGTCCAAGTCGATCATCCTCGGCGGCATCATTCTCGCCACGGCGGGCATTTTTGTACCGCTTCATGTGCAGCATCCCGTCTGGATGCTGGCCTTCCTGGTCCTCACCGCGGCGACGTTCAGCCTGTTCGGTTTCATCATCGGCATCTGGGCCGACGGTTTCGAGAAGCTGCAGATCGTGCCGCTGCTGATCGTCACGCCGCTCACTTTTCTCGGCGGCAGCTTCTACTCCATCAACATGCTGCCGCCGACGTGGCGCACGGTCGCTCTGTTCAATCCGGTGGTCTACCTGATCAGCGGCTTTCGCTGGAGCTTCTACGGCATGGCCGACGTGAATGTCGGCGTTAGCCTCGGGATGACGGGGCTGTTTCTGGCCCTGGCTCTGATCATCGTCGCCTGGATCTTCCGCACAGGCTATCGGCTGAAGGCCTGAGGCCGCCGCGCCGCGGTGCGGGCGCTAGGCCCGCGGCGACGGCGAGGCCATGGCCCTGCCGTGCAACCACATCGCCCGCGACAGCGGCCGGTTGCTGTAGGAAGTCTGCAGCACCACGAGGGTGGTGGTGCTGATGCTGGGTTGGAAGTTCACGATGCGGTCCAACACCGACTCCAGATGACTCACCGACATGGCGATCACCCGCAATGAGCCGGAATCCTCTCCGGCCAGGCGGCGGTAGTCGATGATTTCCGGGATATTCGCCAGGCCATGCCCGACGCTGGCGCATACGCTCCCGTCGCAGCGCAGGCGAATCACGGCCTCGATGGCGTAACCCAGCCTTTGGGGATCGACCTCAGCACGATAGCCACGGATCACTCCGGCATCCTCCAGGCGCTTCACACGCTCCGCAGTAGCGGGTGCCGAGAGACCTACCTGACGGCCGAGCTCCGCATAGCCAGTGCGCGCGTCCTTTTGGAGCAGCTCGAGAAGCTGCCAGTCCTTGGCGTCGAGCCCCGGATTCGATTCGAAGGTTGTAGCAGCCATACGAGCTATATATCAATTGTGATGGACCTAAATATACGCGTATTCATCATTCAATTCCATGGTCTAGCCTTCTAATATGCTCATCAAGGAACCCGGCCTTCGGCGTCCGGAAATGGCGCGATTGCCGCGAGATCGACCCCTAGGATGGGCCCCGAACGCTTCAATCCGAACCCGCAAGAAGTCCCATGGAAAATTCTGGCCAGCTCGACGCCCGAGCACTTTTCTACGTCACCATTGCGATGCTCACCTGGTCTTCGGCCTATGCCGCGATCGCCTATGGACTCGCGGGGTTCACGCCGGGTGAGGTGGCATTTGCCCGGCTGCTGCTCGGCTCGATCTGCTTCGTGCTGTGGATGCGCATCAGGAGACTCCCGCTGCCGCCGGCGTCCGCATGGCCGCCGTTGCTGGCGCTGGGCGTGGTCGGGCTCTCCGTTTATCACCTGTGCCTCAATTACGCGGAGACGCGGATCGCCAGCGGCACGGCTGCCATCATCATCGCACTGGCTCCGGCGGCGACCGCGGCGGCATCGGCGCTTTGGCTGCGTGAGCGGCTTTCAGCCCGCGGCGCGTGCGGCCTGGGAGTAGCGCTGGCCGGCGTCGTGCTAGTGGTACTGACCAGCGGCAACAGTGTCAGCTTTCAGCCGAAGGCGTTGCTGGTGCTGGTCAGCGTGTTGGTGACGTCGATCTATTTCACTCTGCAAAAGCCGTTTTCGGCCCGATACGGCGCCGAGGCGGTCACCACCGTGACCATACTCGGCGGCACGCTGGGGACGCTGCCTTTCGGCATTGGCCTGCCGCACGCGCTGCTCACGGCGCCGCACGCTCGCATTGCCGCGCTGATGTGGCTGGGATTGGCGCCGACCTTTCTGGGCTACCTCACCTGGAATATGGCGCTTTATCGGGCGAGCGTCAGCAAGGTGTCCAGCTTCATCTACTTCTCGACTCCGATCGCGCTGTTGATCAGCTGGGTCTGGCTGGGCGAGCGGCCCGGATGGGAGACGCTGATCGGCGGCGCGATCGTCGTCAGCGGCGTGGTGTTGACCAACACCCGCGGGGGTCCCAAGAGAGCCAGGACCGCCGCGCAGCCGGTCGGTCGTATAGGCGCCGACGGGATCGAGCGCGCCGCGGGACCTGGTGATCACCGTGTTCCGAGCCGCTGCATGTGATTCACTCCCAACAGCCGCCACGTTTTACCGCCGTCTTTGGACATCTCGAAGCGCCCAGTGAAGGTATTGCTGCGAAAGTCCTCATCCGACCAGCGTTGCAAGGCGCCTTCCTGATCACGCCCGGTGAGCAGGATACGGCCGTCCGTCTCGCCGCCGCTCAAAGCGTAGTACATACCTTGTTGCGGATAGATCCAGATCGCCGTCCAGCGGGCATGCTTGCCGTCGTAAAACTCGATCGTCGTTCCGTAGGGCTGCGTCTCGCGGCCGTGATAATCGGACCACGTCTCCTCGATCGCCGCGCCGTCGAGTATCCATCGGTATGTAGCGGCGCCGAGGTAATGCTTGACGTTGCCATGTTCGTCATAGACGGCATAGTCGACATCCCAAGTGCCGATCAGTTGGTCCAGCAACGTTTGAGCAGGGCGCCGAGTGGCCGGCGCGGGATTTGTACCCGCGGCCGCCGACGCGCCAGAGCCGACCACGAGCAGGAGAATCAGCGCGGCTAAGACCGGGAGGATCACGCTGGCCACCGTATTAATGCGCGGATGCCACGAAAAACCGCGCCGTGTCGTCGTTGTCATGAGGGCGCCCAAGCCTCTGCCGCCAACCTCTAAACAGTATTATACTGGTTGCATTGCGGTGTCAACCTGTGAAAGCACTTTCTCCAGTTATAGAGCCTCATGTCTTCGCGGCGAAGGATTTCGTGGGCGGCGACGCCGTGCTGGACTTCGTCAATACGGTGACGGGTCGGGACCGGACTCCGCGCGATTGGCTGGATGGCTATCCGAGACTGCTCGAATGGGCAGGCCACCTCGGCCTGGTGCCCGATGAGGTGCTGCGCGCCCTGGCGAGCATGGCGCAGGCCGACCCTGCCGCGGCGAGTGGTGCGTTGCAGCGTGCGAGGGAATTGCGCGAGGCGCTGTTTCTTCTCATCACCGCCATGATCTCCGGCAACGCGCCGGCAAAAGGCGCAACGGACTCGTTGAGCCGATGCTGGCAGGCCGGCGCCGCGGCGCACGAGTTGCGCTACGAGAGGCGTGACGTGCGGCTGGAAATATGCGCAGGTGCAATCGATCTCAACCTGATCGCTTCCCTGATCGCATATCGGTTCGTCGAAAACGTGTTACCGGAACCGCGACAGCGGCTGCGGATCTGTGCGGGCGAGAACTGCTCGTGGCTCTTTCTCGACCGCTCGAAGGCCGGGCGGCGGCGTTGGTGCGATATGGCGGTGTGCGGCAATAGCGCCAAGTCGCGTCGCTTCCAGGAACGCATGCGCGATGGGAAGAGCGCGAATCGAGTGAAGAGGTCTTGAGCGGCGCCAGCTCGCTATCCTGGCGTCAGGCAATGGCCATTGCCGTGGGCAACGGCCTGGAATTCTACGACTTCGTCACCTACGCTTTCTTCGCGACCCAGATAGGTCACACATTCTTTCCCTCCAAAACTCCCGGCCTGAGCCTGCTCTCATCCCTTGCCACGTTCGGAGTAGGGTTCCTGACGCGGCCGCTCGGGGCAATCGTGATCGGCCGATTCGGTGATCGGGCGGGGCGCAAGCCGGCGATGATGCTGTCTCTCTGTCTGATCGGAGTGGCCGTCACCGGCCTCTCACTCACTCCTTCGTATGCCTCGATAGGCACGCTCGCCCCCATCCTGGTCATTGTGTTTCGCCTGCTGCAGGGATTTGCGCTGGGCGGTGAAGTCGGACCGAGCACGGCGTTTCTGTTGGAAGCGGCTCCGCGCTCGCGGCGCGGGCTGTATGTGTCGCTCCAGGCAACCAGCGCAGATACCGCCGCCCTCATCGCGGGGGTCGTTGGAGTGGCTCTTGCGAGCAACCTGGATGCAGCACAACTGGATGCCTGGGGCTGGCGCGTTGCGCAGCTCCTGGGCGTCTGCATCATCCCATTTGCGTTCGTGTTGCGCCGAACATTGCACGAGACGTTGACCGCGCCGGCTGCAGCGGATCACTGCAAGGTTTCCGCGCCGGGCTATTTCGGAGTGTTCTTTCTCGGGGTCATGATGCTGAGCGCAGCGACGACGAACAACTACGTGCTCGAATACATGACGACGTACGCCAGCAACACTCTCGGCATGTCCGCCGCGGTATCCTTCGGCGCTACCGCCGCGATCGGCGCCAGCGGGCTGGTTTGCGACACCCTCGGGGGTTGGCTGTCGGACCGATTTGGCCGCAAGCGTGTGATGATCGTCCCCTGGTTGCTGCTGATCGTGGCCATATACCCGTCCTTCTGGCTGCTGGAGCGGCTGCGGACCCGCGCGGCTCTGTTGGCGGTCAGTGCTCTGCTGAACGGTATCCAGACACTGTCGTCGGCGACCATTATCGTTGCGATTACCGAATCGCTGCCCAAGAAAGTCCGCTCGGGCGCCATCGCCCTCATCTATGCCCTGGCGATCGCGGTATTTGGCGGCTCGACGCAGTTTCTCGTGGCATGGATCATTCATGTGACGGGCAATCCACTGGCGCCGGCGTGGTACATGCTCGGGGCAGTGACTATCGGGCTGATAGCCATGGTTCGACTGCCCGAGACGGCGCCAGCGATGCGGCGGTCATGAGGCGGGCGTGAGCTCCTATCTCGGAGTCCGGTGCGTATGCGACACAAACCACGTGCGATAGAGAGCGCATTGCGCGGGGCGGAAACCGTGAGCGTCCGCCACGTGCCCGTCCTCGAGGAATTGGATGTAGCGGCCATCGCGACCAAACTGCGGCCAGTCGGGCAAGCCGGATGCATTCGGGTTCCCGGTTTTGGCGAAGTTCGTCCAGTAGCGCTCTATGAGGTCCGAGAGCCGGTGGTCTGTTGCGGTGAAATGTAGAAGGCCGGTCACGCCCCAGCCGGTCTTTGGGAAAAATCCGAATACGTACGGTTCTTCGAAAGCATGGAGCGCGTAGGAGTAACCTGGTATCGGACGGTCGAATTCATATTGGTAAACGGCATGGCCGGCATCGACGTGCCAGCGCGCCTCGAGCACCGTGGGACAGCGGAAGCCGACATCAGCCACCAGCTGATCGATGGTCGAGCCGTACTTGGGGTCACTCACACCGTCAGCCTCGTGGGCCAAGCCATAAACTGACAGAAATTGCGGGGCGAGCACTCCGCCGTAACGCCGGATGCCCGAGCGGAGTGCCTTCAGCGATACCCGGTGTGGGAACTCGTTTTCGCGCCCGGTGGTGCCGATCAACAGCGGAATTGGTGACTCCCGGCCGGCCTCGAAGGCCGGCGCGGGATCGTTCGGGATCACCCACCCGTCTATATCCGGGGGCGGGAATCGTGGCGTGCCGGGAGGCAGGGCAGCCGTCTTTGCGAGGAGGATGTCCGGCGGAATCTTACGCAGATAAGCGATGCCTACGGCTCCTGGGGGCGCACCCAATGCGGCGACCAGTCGGGCACCCACCCGTTCGGCCGTCGCGAGGGGAGGGTAACCCGGGGGGGCAAACGGTGTACCGCTCTCTTCAATCGCTCTGTGGAAGAGGCCGCGCGCGCTCGAGATCATGAGCAAGCCGGTATCTACAGCGCCGGCCGACTGGCCGAAGACTGTGATGTTGTATGGATCGCCCCCAAATCGCGCGATATTGGCACGCACCCATTGCAAAGCGAGGATCTGATCCATCAGGCCGTAATCGCCAGAGGCGAGGTGCGGAGATTCGCGGCTGAGCGCAGGATCCGCCAGAAAGCCGAAGATCCCCAGCCGATAATTAATGGTGACGAGCACGACACCGTCATCGACGAGCGTGCCGCTGTTGAAAAGCGCGTCGGTCCCCTCACCGCCGACGTTTCCCCCACCGTGGATCCAGAACATCACCGGCAGCGGGTTTCGTGCGGGCCACCGTGGCACGATCACATTCAGATAAAGACAGTCTTCGCTGGCCCACACCGCGAAGCTTTGCTTCCACCCGTTCGGCGGCAGCTGTGCGCAGCGAGGGCCGAAAGTGGTCGCCGGGCGATCCCCCCGCCAAGGCCATGCAGGCACGGGAGCCTCCCAGCGCAGGCGTCCCACCGGCGGCTGAGCATAGGGAATGCCGAGGAACTCCGCGCCGCCGCCTCGTCGCGGCAGCCCCCGGAGCCAACCGTCAGTGATGGAAATGACCGGCGCGGAGTATTCGGCCGGTGCCGCGGGGACGGACAATCCGAGCATGACGGCGCCAGCGACTGCCAGACCGAGGAATCCGAGACTGCGGCCGACCATTCGGCAAGCTGGAGAGGGATGCGCGCAGGTGCGGTGGGGTTGGGCGCGACGACATCCCACGCGGCGGATTGCAGGTTGCCTCTGTACAAACATGGGCCGGCTCCATCCGTGCACGAAGGGGGGAAATCGTGCTATAGTACTGGAGCTCGTGATCCTTTCGCCTTGTCTCCTTGGCCTCGCGCCGCTCCGGCGCATCTACATAGGCCAAAGCGCCATCTCAAAAGTCTCCCGAACCGCTGCAGCGCCATGTTTTGCGCGCTGGCGTCCCTCATTTTTTTTTCTGCGAGATCTCTATGACCAAGCTATATGTCGGCAATCTTCCCTTCACGGCCACCGAAGAAGGGGTACGCAATCTCTTCGCTCCGCACGGCACGGTAGAGAAGATCTCATTAATCAACGATCGCGACACGGGCCGGCCCCGTGGCTTCGGCTTCGTCGAGATGGCGAGCGCGGATGCCTCCCGGGCGATGCAGGCCCTGAACGGCAAAGATTATGACGGGCGCACCCTCAGGATCAACGAAGCGCAGGACAAGGCGCGTTCGGGCGGCGGCGGCGGCTCCCGTTACTGAGTGAGTCGTAATCCCGGCGCTTTGCGCCGGGATTACCTTCGATGTCCCAGGTTTCACGCGCGAGTGCAGGCTTGCTCGCGTGTCTCCGTCACCACCAGGGGATCCGCGTATGAATACGATGATGACTTGGCCGGTAGTCGAAGCTGAGCGATTCATATCCACCGGCACGGACATCGCTTCCGATTACCGTCGGCGTCGCGAGCTCGAAGAGCGCGAACGTGCCGAACTGAAGCGTATGGACCTCGAGACGCAATCGTCCCCCTTGAACTCCGCTGACCTTCGGATTCGGGCTTGGGAAAAAGTGCATCGCCTGAGCATCCCGTCTGACCCCAACCATCCTGTTCTGATCGCGATCGCGGCCGCTACGCAGCTCACGCTGGTAGAAGTGCAGAACGAGCAGCGGCTGCGTTCTGCGCGGCGCGCATCGGCAGCCGTCTGAGTTCCGCGGCAGGCTGTTTCGGTGGTGCTGGTGAACTGATCAGGAGAAACCTTTTGCAAACCCATTCAGTGGCTGCCGGGCGCTGCCTTCCTCGCGAAGCCTGCCACCATGCTCCGGCGCTGGATTTTGCACGCGGAAACCTCAGGATTCTGATCGTCAACGAGGACATGCGCTCGGCGGATGCGCTGAAATCAACTCTCCATGAACTCGGCTACTTCAGCACTCTTACCGCCTACTCCGCGCGAAGGGCGCTCGTGGCGGCAGCGGATTTCTCGCCGTCAGTTGCGCTCGTCGATCTGGAACTACCCGACATGACCGGCTATCAGCTCGCACGCGAGCTGCGCTCGCATTTCCGAGGTCACGTTCGGAAGGTACCGCTGCTGGCAATCTCAGAACGGCATGTATTCGGTCATATTGAGCTCACCCGCGCCGCAGGTTTCATTGGCTGTCTTACCAAGCCCGTACGGCCACTGGAATTGAATTGCATATTGCGCAAGTTACAGAGATGAAGGTCGGGCGAGCTACCAAGGGTAGCTGACACAGGATCCGCGGTCGGAGGCCTCATCCCCGGGATCGCGCTGACTGGTGCTCGGCCGGTGACCCCTAGGGCGGCGACAAAAGCGGCCTGCAATACCAACCTTTAATGGCCGCTTGCTTATTTAAGGATAAGACGAGTATACTTAAATAACGGTGTCGCTATTAAAGGCTTCTCCAGATGAAGAAGTCTGATCTGCACCCGTCGCTCAGAGCCACGGCAATACCTGTCCCTGGGCACTCCGGATGCTATGCCGTGGTGCCGCCCGACCCGGCGTTCTTTCCTATCGAGTCACCTCTCCTGCCGCTGGCACACCGTGAAATGCAGGTGCTTGCCGATGCTATCACCGCTGCCCCGCATTTCGCGGAGTTGCTCATACATATGCTTAACCGGCGGGAGGCCGTGGATAGCAGCCAGATCGAAGGGACACATACCCAGTTCGACGAGCTCTTATTGTACGAAATAGAGGCGGGAACACCCGACGCGGTGTCAGATGCAGACGCCGATCTGACCCTGAACCATCTCCACGCGTATATGCTGGGCGTTGCCGAGGTAAGGACAAAGGGAATCGATGCGCTGAACACCCGCCTTATCCGTTCGCTGCATAGCCAGCTCATGACCGGAGAATCGCGCGCGGTCCCTGGGAAACTTCGCCAGGTCCAGAACTACATCGGTGGACTGAAGATCGAGAATGCCCGCTTCATCCCGCCGCCGCCCGCGGAAGTACCACGACTGATGGCTGGACTGGATCGACTCATCCGCAATGAACCCGATCCTGAGAGTCATTTCAGGCTCGGTGTGCTGGCCCGCGCTCCGATCGTTCACGCTCATTTTGAAGCCATTCATCCTTTCGTCGATGGCAACGGGCGCGTGGGCCGGATCCTGCTTCCTCTGATGTTCCTCGCGGACGGGGATCCGCCGATCCATCTGGCTACCTTCCTCAAGGTTCGCCAGCGGGAATATTACGACGCTCTCCTGGCAGTGCAGATGAAATTGCGCTGGTCGGACTGGGTCCAGTTGTTTCTCGAATGTACGATAGCCTCGTGTCGCCATACGGTGCATCTCTTGCGCGAGCTGCGAATTATCGCCGACCAGTGGCGCGAAGGCCTCAAGGAGCGCCGTATTCGCAAGGACGCCGCAGTATGGCGCCTTGCCGAGCTCCTGCTTGGTCAGCCTGTGGTCACGGTCAATGCATTGGTTGAACGGCTGAATGTTTCATTCCCGGCCGCGAATGCCGCCGTCGCTGTGCTGGTGAAGATGGATATACTCCGAGCACAAGGAGCGAAGCGGCGCCATCGGGCTTTTCACGCCCATCAAGTTATGAACATCTTACATACTGGAATTGATGCGGTATTGGAGGATGTGTCAACGCTCCATAACTATGGCGCTGGAGCTGCCCGTAGAATATGACTCGCGTCTGCCCGGGCGCTCACCCTTGAGTATCGCCTTCCATCCGTTTCGTGCTGAGAGAGCGGTGTGCAGGATGGTGAAATCATCCCTCTCGACTCGCTCGTCCGGCTAAAGGCGGGTATCGGGCGTCCCAGATGAGCGGGCGCGCGTCGACGAGCTTAAGAGTGATTTCGCCGTCCAGGCACCCGTTGAGACTTCGGCTAAGGCGGCTGCAGAGCCGCGGCAGCGGCCCGCACGACGCTTCGCGTCAGCCGCTCGAGGACGGGTACCTTGAGACGCGTTGCCTGCCAGTAGAGGGGTACATCGACCGGCGTATCCGGGACCAGCTCGAGCAGAGTGCCGGCGCGCAGCTGGGAGCGGACCAGCGACTGCGGGTTCATTCCCCAGCCGACCCCGACGAGCGCCGCATCGACGAACGCCTGGGTGGAGGGAATGCGATGCACCGGCAGGGCCACGTCACGGCGCACGGCCCGGCGGGCCCAGAGCTCCTGCAGCCTGTCGTTGTTGTCGAAGAGGAGGCTGGGCGCCCGGGCCAGGTTCTCAGCGGAGATACCCGTTGGGAACCAACGCCGCACGAAGCCCGGGCTGGCGGTCGCGACGTATCGCAATGAGCCGAGCCGGCGGATGCGACATCCCTGAACGGCTTTGCCAACCGAGGTGACTGCCCCCAGGACATGTCCGCGGCGAAGCCACTCCGCCGTGTGATCCTCGTCCGCCAGGGTCAGGTTGAGCAATGCGCCGTCCTCCCGTCCAAATTCCGCCAGCGCCTGCATGAACCAGGTGCCGAGGCTGTCCGCGTTGACGGCGATGCGCAGGCTGGCATGAGGTGTGTCGGGAGAGTCCTTGGGCAGCATCGGCAGCTCCCGCCGTAGCTCCGCGACCAGTACCGAGACGAGCTCAGCATGCCGGCAGATGCGCGCGCCGATCTCGGTGGCAGAGCAGGGCTGCCCGCGCACGATCAGCACCGCGCCGAGACGTTCCTCCAGGAGCTTCACGCGTTGCGAGACGGCCGACGGGGTGATATGCAGCGCGCGAGCCGCACGCTCGAAACTGCCCTCGCGGGCGACTGCGGCGACGGCCGCGAGCAATGCCTCATCGAGCATGGGCGCCTCCGGATGTCGCGACGTACCGGGTCAGCCCGGCGGTCAGATGGTCGAACATCAACTTCACTCGGGCCGTCGTCCGCAACACCTCGTGCATCACCACCCAGATTTCCAGCTCCAGGCGCAACTCCTGCGGCAGGACGGAAATGAGCGGCGGATCGCGGGCGACCCCATACTGACAGGCGCCGATTCCGAGGCCGGCGCGAATGGCCGCGAGCTGGCCGAGATCGCTGTCGCAGCGGAACGCGAAGCGCTCGCGCGCAAGGAATGACGGTAGATTGAGGGGCCGCGATACGGACGGTGCGCGATCGAAGCCGATCAGCGGATGCTCCGCCAAGTCCTCCGTTCGCCGGGGCACGCCGTGAGCTTCCACGTAGGCGCGTGAAGCATGTAGTCCGATGGCGGTCTCGCCGATGCGCTTCGCGACCAGGGCCTTCTGAGTCGGCCTGACCATGCGAACCGCAATATCCGCGTCCCGCCGCAGGAGGTCCGCGCTCTGATTCGACAAGGACAATTCCACGATCACGCCCGGGTGCTGCTCGCGGAAATCTCGGATGAGCGGCGGCAGCACTTCGGCGCCGATGACCTCGCTCGCCGAAACGCGCACCGTGCCGCTGATCACGGTCTCCTTGGCGGAAGCCGCCCGCAGGAGGGCGCCCGCGGCGGCGGCAATGGACTCCGCGTACGAGCGCAACTCGATTGCCATTTCGGTCGGCAGAAGCCCGGAACGATGCCGGGTGAACAGCGCCCGGCCGCCAAGGTGCGCCTCCAGAGAGGCGATGTGCCGTCCCACCGTGGGTTGCGTCAGCCGCAAGGAGCGCGCCGCGGCCGAGAGACTGCCGGTGCGCAGCACTTCGAGGAACGATCGATAGAGGTCCCAGCCGGGCTCGGAAGCGGCCATACACAAATGTATAGCATCTATGCTTCTTCAGCCAATTTCATTTATAGCGGCCGTGCCCGAGACTGTCCCCATCGGCGCAACATCGGAGAGGCTGCCATGAAAACGAACTCTCGCACGGCTCTCATCCTCGGCATCACGGGCGGAATCGGCGGCGAGGTCGCCCGCGCGCTGCTCACGCGCGGCTGGCGGGTGCGGGCGCTGCACCGCAGGCCCGATGAGGTCGCGGGCACCACCGGCCTGGGCAACGAGGTGGAATGGATCAAAGGCGATGCCATCTGCCGCGACGACGTGCTGCACGCCGCCGCGGGCGCTTCGGTCATCGTGCATGCCGTGAACCCGCCCAAGTATCACAATTGGGCCGGCCTCGCTCTGCCGATGCTGGAGAACACGATCGCCGCCGCCAAAGCCGAGAACGCGCGGATACTGTTTCCGGGCACGATCTACAACTTCGGTCCCGACGCGCTGCCGAAGCTCACGGAGGCTTCGCCGCAGAATCCGCTGACACGCAAGGGACGGATTCGCGTGCGGATGGAGGAGCGGCTGCGCCAAGCCGCCGGCGACGGGGCCCGCGTCCTGATCGTGCGTGCCGGAGACTACTTCGGACCGCACGCCGGCAACACGTGGTTCAGCCAGGGTCTGCTTGCCAACCAGCGTCAGGTCCGGCGCGTGTTCTACCCGGGCCCGCGGGAAGTCGGCCACGCGTGGGCATACCTGCCGGATCTCGCCGAGGCCATGGCTCGTTTGCTCGAGCACGACGCGCAGCTCGCCGACTTCGAGGTATTCAATTTCCGCGGCCTGTGGCTCGCACGCGGCGCCGACATGGCCGATGCCGTCTGCCGCGCCGCCGGGATCTCCTCGCGCAAGGTCTACACCTTTCCATGGTGGTGCGTGCGGCTCGCGGCGCCCTTCGTGGAGGTGTGCCGCGAGATGCTGGAGATGCGCTACCTGTGGAATACTCCGGTCGAGCTGGACAACAGCAAGCTTTGTGCACTGATCGGCGCGGAGCCGCGCACGTCTCTGGACGAGGCGGTCGCCCGGTCCCGCCCGTGGTCCGCAGGGAACTCTCTGCCGCGGAGCGCGTAATGGCAGCCAGGATGAAAACCGCGAGGGCAGCACAGTTGACGCTTCTGCAGGGCTCCGTTGCCGGTGAGAGCGCGAGCAGCCGGGCCGAGATCGAGCATCGGCTGCGCCTGGCGGACGGGCGTACGCTGGCCTGCCTGGAGCTCGGCGATCCCGCAGGGCCGCCGGTACTCTACTTTCACGGCTATCCCGGCTCGCGGCTCGAGGCTCGTGTGGCAGCCGCTGCGGCCAAGCGGCTCGGGCTGCGGCTGTTGGCGATCGATCGGCCGGGATTCGGTCAGTCGACGTTCCAGCCTGGGCGCAGTATCGGCGCCTGGGCGGCTGATGTTGGAGCGCTGGCGGATCAGCTCGCCCTCGGGCCCTTCTCGATAGTCGGCGTGTCCGGCGGCGGCCCCTACGCGCTGGCATGCGCCGCGTTGCTGTCGGATCGGCTGGCCCGCGTTGCCCTCGTCTGTCCGTTGGCGCCGCTCGATGCGGCGGATGGCAAGGCGGGCATGCTGGCGCAGGACAGGGTCATGTTGGCGCTGGGTGCACACGCGGCGCCGCTCGCCCGGGGCGTGGTCAACATCCTGGCGCACTGGATGCGCCAGGATGCCGACCGCTATCTCAGGTTCATGATGGCGGGCATGGTGTCGCCGGACCGCGATCTGTTCGACGATCCCGGCTATCGCGCGCTCATGATGGGGAGCACTGCCGAGGCCCTGTGCCAGGGTGGGAGGGGTGCGGCGTGGGAGCTGACGTTGATTGCGCGCCGTTGGGATTTCCAGCTCCAGGACGTGCGTATGCCCGTCAGTCTGTGGCAGGGCTTGGCCGACCAGATCCTGCCGGCCGTCATGGCGCGGCGCCTGGCCGCGGCACTGCCGGCGTGCAATCCCCGATACCTGCCGGGCGAGGGGCATCTCTCGCTGGTGGTCCGGCACATCGGCGACGTTCTGGCGCAGCTGCGGTCGTGACCGCGCCGCGCCGCGACTCAACTTGCCGCGAGCTTGGATGCGGCCTGATGCGAGGCGCGCTTCAGCGCCGCAGCCGCCTCCCGGCCGACGCGCTTCTCGAAAGCCTGCTGCGCCGCCTCCCACCGGGGCCGGAGCTTGCGCAGCTGCTCCCGCCCCTTGGCCGTCAGTGACCAGCGGCGTTGCCGCCGGTCTTCACCCACAGCGTCCGCAGCCAGCCCAGCCTTCTTGATCAGAGCCAGTGTCCGTGTGGCGGTGGTCTGATCGATGCCGATGGCCTCGGCCAGGTCTGTCGTCGTGAGGTTCGGAGCCGATTCGAGCACCTGCAGGGCGGTGTATTGGGTTGCGTGCAGACCGCTGTCCGCAAACGCTTCCTCGTATAGCACCGTGATCGCGCGAGCGACTTGTCGCAAGCTCGCGCAGTAGCAAGGGAGTGACAGCAGCTGCATGTCGCGCATTCTACATGCATATGCATGAATAAGTCAAAGCCTGTTCGCCAGCGAGGGCGTCAAAGGCTAGAGGGCGGTTCTCTCCGGCCTGGTGGTGTACCGAGCAGCCGCAGAGCTGATTCGATGTCCTCGGCAGCCACCGGCTTCGCCAGGTGATGATCGAATCCCGCGTCGTAGGCGCGGCGGCGGTCCTCGCTCTGGCCCCATCCGGTGACGGCGATCAGCAGCAGATCCCGTCCCCAGGTCGACCCACGGATGCTCTGCGCCAGGGTGTAGCCGTTCATGTCCGGCAGGCCGATGTCGAGGAGGGCGGCATGTGGCCGAAAGCTTCGCGCCAGCTCGAATGCCTGGCGGCCGGAGTAAGCGGCCTTGACGTGATGTCCGGAGAGCTCGAGGAGTGTCGCGCAGGTGTCGGCGGCATCGAGGTTGTCGTCCGCGACCAGGATCCTGAGTCCACCGCCCGCCGGGACGCCCGCGATGGCGTCGAGCTTTGGAGCCTCGACAGTCTCGCTGAGGGGTAGTCTGACCACGAATTCACTGCCCTGGCACAGCCCTTGGCTGTAGGCCTGCACGGTGCCGCCATGCAGCGCCACGATGCCGCGGACGAGCGCCAGGCCGACTCCGAGGCCGCCTTCGGTCCTGTCATGAACACTGTCGGCCTGCGCAAACATGGTGAACAGCCGGGGCATCGTATCCTCGGATATGCCGATACCATTGTCGCGCACCGATACGACGATCTGTCCGCCATGGAGGCAAGCGCGCAGATGGATCTTGCCGCCCGGATCGGTGTACTTGGCGGCGTTGATCAGGAGGTTGGAGAAGACCTGTGCCAGCCGCACGGCATCCGCCTCCAGACGCATCGCTTCCCGCGGAAATTCGAGCGACAAGCTGTGACTCTTGGCATCGAGCAGGGGCCGGGCCGTCTCGATCGCCGCGCCCAACACCGAGGTGAGCTCGGCCGGCGCCTTCTTCAGCTCGAGAGTGCCGCGAGTGATCCGCGAGATGTCGAGCAGATCATCGAGCAGGCGGCTCATGTGCGCGACCTGCCGCTCCATGATCTCGTCCGCCCACTTTCTTTGCTCCGGCGTCCGATCGGTCTTGCGGTTGGCTGCGAGCGCATAGCGGATGGGCGCGAGGGGGTTGCGCAGCTCATGAGCGAGCAACGCCAGGAACTCGTCCTTGCGCTGATCGGCGTCTCGCAGCGCCTCCTCGCTCAGCCGCAGCTGCTCCTCGTTTTCCCGCAGCCTGGCGAGTGAACTCTCCGCCAGCGCCCGCGCCTGGACCGCATCCTCGAGCAGCGACAGGGCCGCCCTGCGCTCCCCGACCGCGCCGAGCATGTTGACGGCCTGGTAGGCCGCGGAGGCGAACTGCGCCAGAGTCTGCAGCAGCCGCAGGTCCTCCGCATCGAACTTGCGCTCGGTATCGTGCGCTATCGCCCAGATGATGCCGACCGCCTTCTCGTGCACATGGAATGGCAGGAGCAGGGCTTCCTCGACGAGCGGTGTAGCAGCCGTGAGATACGGGTAGCGGTGTTCCCAATGCGTGAACAGGAGCGGCGCATCGCGATCGAGCACATCGCCGCCGGGCCCGAAATCGCGCGGCGTACCAGCGCCGAGGTGTGCCGCCCATTGACCGGCGACGGCTGCCCAGCAGCAGCGCCCGCCATCCTTCGTGAGCAAGCTGATACCCGCCGAGCCGGCGCCCACGAGCTCGAGCATGGTTTCCGCAAGGACCTGCAGGGTGGTGTCAGGACCATCGGCGAGCGCCTGCACTAATGCGGCCAGTGCGGCGTTCTCGGCCGCGTGATCGGGCAGGCGAGTCTTCCGCTGTTGCAGCTGTTCGGTGATGAGAATGGACTCGAGCGGTGCAATGCCCTCGGTCGGCCTGTTGAACTCGGCGGGCGCGGGGTTGCGGCAGTAGGCGAGAGCGGGCGCCCGATTCTCGATCTCAGTGCTGTCGAAGGAGAACTCAGCACTTTCTCCGAGCTGCGTCCGCAGCTCGTTGACCTGCCGCTTGAGCGCCAGGATGCGGCCTTCCCGGTCGACCGCGGCGGCGTTGAAGCGGGCCAGCTCCGCGATGCGCGACTGCAGGTCGAGGTGCACCTCGTGCAGCAGCCGCTCGGCGCGCCTGCGATCCGTGATGTCGCGCGCGATCTTCGACGCCCCGATGATCGTTCCCGCAGCATCCCGTACCGGCGATACGCTGAGTGATATCTCGATGCGGCGGCGATCCTTGGTGAGGCGCGTGGTCTCGTAATGATCGATCCGCTCGCCGCGGCGGATGGTCGCGAGGATGCGGTGCTCTTCGTCGAGAAGCTCCGGCGGAATGATGAGAGTGATGGACTTGCCGATTACCTCATCGGGCGCGTAGCCGAAGAGACGCTGTGCGCCGCTGTTCCAGGACCGGATGATGCCATCGAGCGTCTTGCCGATGATGGCGTCATCCGAGCTCTCGACAATGGCGGCCATGTGCGCCAGCGAGCGCTCCATCTCCTTATTGCCGGCCGGCTCGTTCGCCAGAGACTCGAGCTTGACCGCGGCCTGGGGTGCGGTCGCCTCGGGTTGTCTGGCCACTAATGGCTCGTCAATCATTGCAAAAGACCTGCGTTCTGAGAGCTGCGACGTCGGACCCCGCGGGTACGCAATCGATGGGGATGGCACCTCCCAGGAACCACCCCGGTGCTTCTTCTTTTCGCGCATTTTAGTATGACGAGTGAGATGTTCAAGAGGTGGCGAATGACCATGCGGACCGGCGGCTGGCTCGCGATCGCCTGTTTCGCGGCCCTGTTGGCAGGCGCGCGCCCTGACACCGCGGACCCGGAGGGAATGCAGCTCGTCCGATTGGGCGTCGCAGGCGGTGAGTTGCGCGTGTACATCGCCCCGGCCCACGGGGCCGACTTGGCCGGCCTCGAGGTGCGCCATGACGGCGGCTGGTCGGAGGTCCTCTATCGCGGCATGGACTACCGGCCCACGGCCGGATGGACGGGTAAGGCGCCGATCCTATGGCCTGCTGTCGGACGAAACTTCCTTCCCGCTTCGAGTGGCGGGCACGGCGGCGGCTTGGGGTGGGTCCTGCACGGTACCGTGTATCCGATGCCCATTCATGGGTTTGCCCGCGATCGAGCCTGGCGCATCGTGCGCCGCGGCACCTGCGACGGGTCGGCCTTCCTTATTCTCACTCTGAGCGACGACGGCCAGACACGCCTCATGTACCCGTTCGGCTTCGTGCTCACGACCGAATACCGGCTCTGGCGAAACGCGCTCTACATCCGCCAGGCGGTGCATGCGCGCCGCTCAAACCCCGGCCCGATGCCATTCTCGATCGGGAATCACATTACATTCAGGATTCCACTCGTGCCCGGCGATGACCCGCTGCAGACCACGATCAGCACGCCGGCCACCGAGCAGGTGATCACCGACGCTTCGGGAAGGCCGACGGGTCGAGTCGTGAAGGTCAGTGACGCGAGGCCGCGGCTCCTGTCGTCCTTACAGCCGCTGACCCCGATATCGCTCTCCGGCTACGCGGCGGGGCGGGAATGGGTACGGCTGCACGATCGCTCGGGCTTCGCGGTCATCGTTGCGCACTCCGAGGACCGGCGGCCGCCGGGCACGCCCGTTCTCTTCAATCTCTGGGGCGATGTTCCGCACGGCTACTTCGCGACCGAGCCATGGGTCGGCAAGCAGAATTCCCTCGCGACGGGTGATGGGACGATCGCTCTCGATCGCGGTGATACTTACCGATGGACCATCGAGGTGCGCGTGGAAACGGGAGCCACTGCGGCGGCGACAACCGGCGCCGATGTGTCGGCGCCGACCTGTCTACAATAGCCGCGAACTCCCTTTCTCAAGCTCGGAGATTACATGAGCAGCTCGGGATTCAATCGCCGCGACCTGCTGGTGCTGGCCGGCGCCGGCGCGGTGGGGGCCGCATTGCCGCAGATTTCGGCGGCGGACGCTTCCGCCGCCTCAGCACCGTCGAAGGCTGCGGGTGACAGGCCGAACATCGTTCTGTACGTCCCCGATGAAATGCGGGCCGATGCGCTGTCGTGTTACGGCAATCCAGTCACCAGGACGCCGAATTTCGACCATCTGGCGTCCGCGGGGACTCGGTTCGAGAACTGTCACATACAGTTTCCGGTCTGCGGGGCGTCGCGATGCAGCTTTCTCACGGGTTGGCCCACCAGTGTGCGCGGGCACCGCAGTCTCTACTACTTCCTGCGTCCCGACGAGCCGAATCTCTTCCGGTACCTGAAGGATGCGGGATACGACGTCATCTGGCTTGGCAAGAACGATGCCTTCGCCGCAGACACGTTCCACTCCAGCGTGACCCTCTGGAAGACTGGCGCACTCGCCCCGACCGGCGCCGCGGCCGAGCCCGTCAATCTGACTCCGGGAATCACCTCGATGCTGCTGGCGCCGGACGGCGACCGCCGCTCGACCAACGATTACGCGCTCGTGCAGGAGGCGATCCGGATCCTGGGTCAGCGCGAGAGCGAGCGCCCGGTGTGCATCTTCCTCGCGCTGTTCAACCCGCATCCGCCGTATTCGGTGCCCGCCGATTTCTATCAAATGTACGGCGCGCGGGAGCTGCCGCCCCTGATCCCGCCGGGCGATGCGCGGCGTCCCAACTTCCACCGGGCGATCCGGGAAGCCTACGGCCTCGATCGCCTGTCGGACGAGAGTCTGCGCAAGGTGAGGGCCGTCTACTACGGCCAGGTGAGCTATTCGGACTGGCTGCTCGGCGAGCTCATGGAGGCGATGCAGCGCACCGGCCGGGACAAGGATACGGCGCTCATCGCGTTCTCGGACCACGGCGACTACGCCGGCGACTACGGCCTGGTCGAGAAATGGCCGAGCGGGCTCGAGGATTGCCTCACGCACGTGCCGATGATCGTCAGGATGCCGGGCGGCGTGCCCGGTGTCGTTGCCCCGGGGATGATCGAGGCCTTCGACATCGTGGAGACGTGTCTCGAGCTGGCCGGTGCCCGCGCGAGCCATACCCACTTCTCGCGCAGCCTGCTGCCGCAGGTGAGGGGCAAGGGCGGCGACCCGCAGCGTGCCGCCTTTACCGAGGCAGGCTACAACACCTATGAGCCGCAGGCGTTCGAGCCACTGATAGCGGGGCTCTACGAGCCGAAGACGCGGTTGCAGAACGAGCATCCGGAAACCATCACCCGCGCCGCCTCCGTGCGCACCGGCACGCACAAGCTGATAGTCCGGCCGAACGGACAGTCGGAGCTCTACGACTGTGCGCGCGACCCAGGCATGAGGGAAAACCTGTTTGGACAGTCGTCTGTCGCGCCGGTGCAGGGTGCTCTACAGACGCGACTCCTGAACTGGTACATCAACACCAGTGGCATCGCCCCGATGGACAAGGACGGCCGCGATGCGCCGCCGTATTATCCGACGCCGTCGTTCGCAGTGAATGAGCGCGCTCTCCTTGACCACTAGAGGCTGGCAGTGACCGCAACCTCGTCCGCTCGGATCACCCGGGGCCTCGCCAAGGCGATCTGGCTGCACGCGCAGCGATTGGACACCGATGCGCCCTTCGGCAGCGGCCCCGCGGCGACTCCCGCGGCCGTGCGGCACCTCGGGTACGTACAGATCGATACCATTCATGTCATCGAGAGATGCCATCACCACATCCTGTATACGAGGATTCCCGGCTACCGGCGTGAGCACCTGGATCGGGCGCAGGCGCAGGAGCGCAGCGTCTTCGAGTACTGGACCCATGCGCTCGCTTACTTGCCCGTCGATGACTTCAAATACTACGTGCGTGCCATGCGCAAGGGTCCTCGGGCGCACGGCCGCTGGTTCAGCTCGGTGACGGCGGGCGATATTCGCCGGGTGCTCGGGCGCGTACGCCGCGGCGGCGAGCTCACCATTCGCGATATCGACGATGACGTGCTCGTCGAGAAGAACCACCCTTGGGCGAGCCGCAAACCCTCCAAACGCGCGCTGCAACTCGCCTTCTTCCGCGGGCTCCTCACGGTCAGCCGGCGGACCGGAATGCTGAAGTCCTACCAGCTGACCACGCGGCATTTCGGCTGGGAACGGCTGCCCGCCATGGCCTCGCAGCAGGAGATCCTGAGCCACGGGCTGGAGCGGGCGTTGCGCTCGCAAGGGCTCGTCAGCCTCGACTCCATCTGTTACAGCGGTATCGCGAGCAGGCTGGCCATCCGGCGTCTCATCGAGAGGCAGGCCCGCCGCGGGGAACTCGTACCCGTCGACTTCGACGGGGCGGGCGCGTGCCAGCATTGGGCGCGACCGGAAACGCTGGATTTCCGTGCCGCAGCCGACTCCGCCCGAGTCCACATTCTCTCGCCGTTCGATCCGCTGGTCTGCCAGCGCAAGCGGCTCAGCCTCTTCTTCGATTACGAGCATCGCTTCGAGGCTTATGTCCCGCCCGAGCGGCGAGTGCTCGGATACTTCGCCTGTCCGGTGCTCGCGGGCGATCGCATCGTCGCCGCCCTCGACATGAAGACGGATCGGGCCTCGCGGCAGCTGCGAATGCAGAAATGGACCTGGATGATCAAGCGGCCGCCGCGGCCGCTGCGCGCGGCGATCGAGGGAGCTCTGCACTCGTTCGAGCAGTTCCAGCTGGCGTCTTGATTTAGCAATGCTTCATCTGCATTAGCATTTCTAAATCGACTTTTCATCCCGGCGGCGGCGATACTCGCCGCATGACGGGCATCCCTTCACCGACCCCGTATGTCACCGGACTCGTTCTCGGCGGGTCGCTCATCATCGCCATCGGCGCGCAGAACGCGTTCGTGCTGCGGCAAGGCTTGCTGCGCGTTCATGTCGTGCTCGTCGTCGCTGTCTGCATCCTGATAGACGTGATACTGACGACGGTGGGCGTCGGTGGGCTATCCGAATCGCTCGGCCGTAACCCGCTGGCGCTCGAGGGGTTGGCGGTCGGCGGCGCCTGCTTCCTCGGCTGGTACGGACTTGGCGCGGCGCGCCGTGCCTGCTCGAGCCAGTCTCTCTCTGCGGCCGGCGCCGCCGGCGCGCGGTCGGCGCGCGGCGTCTTGCTGCAGACCCTGGCCGTATCCCTCCTCAATCCCCACGTGTACCTCGATACCGTGCTGCTCATCGGCTCCGTGGGCGTGCAGCAGCCGGCAGCGCTGCGGCCGGCATTTCTTGCCGGAGTGTGGACCGCAAGCCTCGGCTGGTTCACGAGTCTGGGTTTCGGCTCGCGTCTTCTCGCCCCGATCTTCGCGCGTCCCATTGCGTGGAGACTCCTCGACGTGGTGGTCGCGTTAGTCATGTGGAGCATCGCATTGGCGCTGCTCTGGACGACTTTCCGCTAGATCCATATCCTCGTTACGGTAGCGATACCACCCTGCGTCCGGAGCGGCCGCTTTCTCGGGAATCGGCTACCCGTTCTGAGCGCTCGGCAGCGATACGCCGAGGCGGCCGGCGGTCTACTTCTTTTTGGTGACGGATTCCCGGTACGCGGCCGCAAACGCCTCAACGAACGTATGCGGCAGATGATCAGCCGGCATCTCGATGAGGTTGCGGTAGAACGTCGTGAACAGCTCCCAATATTGTGCCTTGTCGGCGGAGCGAGCCTTGCCGCGGCGCGCCGCCCGCTCGAAGCGGGCTTCGAGCTCCGCCGGGTCCAGGCGGTCGAGGAACTCGACGAAGGCGGTGCGCATCGCCTGGGCAGCGGCCTGCTCGTGCGACTTGGCTTCACCCACCGCTTCCCGCAGCCACTGCACGGCGTCGATGCTGCGACTTTCGTGCTGTATGAGCACCGCGAGCAGCAGCTCGTCGACGGTCGAGCGTCCCAGTGAGGGCCGCGGATCGTCGGGCTCGGGCGGCGGCAGCTCGATACGGAAGCGGTCGCGAATCTCGCTGCGCGAGCGCTCCAGCTCCTTGAGGCCCACCAGCGCCTCCCGCAGGAGCTGTCCGACGAGGTGCAGCAGGCGTGTCTGGGCTTCCGCCGGAAGCTTATCGGGCTCGATGCCCGCGCCGCGACAGAAAGCCTGCAGTCCCGACTGCACGTCGTAGAGCGCGGGCGCGGGCGCGCCCCGCGAATCCCGGCCGGCCGCCTTGGCGAGCCGCGCGATGCGGCGGGCGAGAGACTCCTCGCTGGGATCGGTTGCCGGGGCGGCCCTGGCGGCATTCGGGGTCCGCGCGGGGGCGATGGCCTGGCCGTAGGCATTCACCGGCTGGAAGCTGCCCGAGCCCGCGGAGTCGCCGACCAGGAGCTCCTCGAGATCGAGCATGGCGCCGATGTCGGTCTGTGCGGCGCGTCCGATGGGGTGCAGCGCGTGAATGCTCGTGGGCACGGCCGCGCCTGAATCGAGCTGCGGGATCTCGGGTATCGCCTCGGCTTCCATCGCCACGACCACCTGGTACTCGCCGACCCGCAGCACGTCGCCGTTTTTCAGCCGATAGCCGCTCGAGCCCAGCTTGCCGAGCGGCTCCGGCTGGTCATTGACGTACACCCCGTTGGTGCTCAGGTCCTCGAGGTAGAAACTGCCGTCGCGGAAGTGCACCCGGGCGTGGTGCGCGGATACGTAGCGCAGCGGGTCCGGGAGCACCCAGTCGTTGTCATTGGAACGTCCGATCGAGCCGCCGCTCACGCCGAAAACGATGGTTTGGCGCTCGGCGAGCTGCCGCCGATTATCGCTGACGACGCGCAGGCGAAGCGACATGATGCCCCGAAGTCAAGTGGCCTTTGTTGCGAAAAAAATACGAGCCCATTGCACGGACGCGGCAGCTTCCCCGGCACGCCCGGCAATATAATGTCCGCACCAAACTAGCAGCGGGCCTCATCCGAGCCATGGCAGTCAGTCACATTTTCCGCATTATGTTCGTGAATCAGGGCAAGGTTTACGAGGTTTACGCCCGTAAGGTGGCCCATGGCGATCTTTTCGGGTTCATCGAGGTCGAGGAGCTGGTTTTCGGCGAGCGCTCCTCGGTGGTTCTGGACCCCTCGGAGGAGCGGATCAAGAGCGAGTTTACCGGGGTCAAGCGCACCTTCCTGCCGCTGCACTCGGTGCTGCGGATCGACGAGGTCAAGAAGCAGGGGGTGAGCAAGATCACCGCGCTCGAGGGCGGGGCGAACGTGGCGCAGTTCCCGATGCCCATGTATTCGCCGCCGACGGGCGACAAGAAGTAGGGGTGCGATGGAGCGCTTACTGGTATTGCCCGGCGCCCGGGCGCTCTCTGGTTTCAGGATCGAGAAGCTTCTCGCCCGGATCGCCGGCCTGGAGACGGCGGTAACCGGCCTGGCTGCGCATTTCGTGCATTTCGCCGCGCTGGCGCGTCCGCTCGCTGACGGCGAGCTGCGCATCCTGCAGCAGCTGCTGGCCTATGGCCCGCGCGCCGCTGCCCCGTCTCGGAGCGGCGAGGCCGAAACGCTGCTCGTGGTCCCGCGCGAAGGGACGATCTCCCCCTGGTCGAGCAAGGCTACCGACATCGCGCAGGTCTGCGGACTCGCGGCGGTGGAGCGAATCGAGCGCGGCATCGAGTATCGAATCACGGCCCGCGGAACGCTCGGTCCGCAGCGCCTGTCGCAACTCGCCCCCGCGCTGCTCGACCGCATGACGGAAACGGCGTTGCTCGATGCCGCGGAGGCCGGCCGGCTCTTCGCCCACTCGGCGCCCCGGCCGGCGCAGCGGATTGCGCTCGCCGGCGGCCGCCCGGCCCTGGAGGAGGCGAACCGTGCCATGGGGCTCGCGCTGTCGGCGGATGAGATCGATTATCTGCTGGCGAGCTTCCGGCAAATCGGCCGCGATCCGACCGACGCCGAGCTCATGATGTTCGCGCAGGCCAACTCCGAGCACTGCCGCCACAAGATCTTCAATGCGCGTTGGATCATCGATGGCCGCGAGCGTGAGGATTCGCTGTTTGCCATGATCCGGCACACGCATGCGCGCAATCCGCAGGGCGTCCTCTCGGCCTACCGCGACAACGCAGCGGTCATCGCGGGCGCGGAGGGATGCCGCTATTTCCCCGAGCCGCGCACCGGCGCCTATCGCGAGAGCCGCGAGCCCATCGACATCCTGATGAAGGTGGAGACCCACAATCATCCCACCGCGATTTCGCCGTTCCCCGGCGCGGCCACTGGATCGGGCGGCGAGATTCGTGACGAGGGCGCCACGGGGCGCGGGGCGCGACCGAAAGCGGGCCTCACCGGGTTCTCGGTATCGAACCTGCGAATTCCGGGGTACGAGCGGCCCTGGGAGCGGCCGCCCGCAGCGCCCGCCCGCATCGCCTCCGCGCTCGACATCATGCTCGAGGGTCCGATTGGCGCCGCGTCTTTCAACAACGAGTTCGGCCGGCCGGCGATCTGCGGTTACTTCCGCACGTTCGAGCTGACCGCGCCTGGTGACCGGCAAGGGCGCGTCCGCGGCTATCACAAGCCGATCATGATCGCCGGCGGCCTCGGCAACATCCGGCGGCCGCACGTGGAGAAAGCCGACGTGCCGGTCGGCGCGAAGCTCATCGTGTTGGGCGGCCCCGCCATGCTCATCGGTCTGGGCGGCGGCGCAGCCTCCTCGGTGGGCAGCGGCGCTTCGAGCGCCGACCTCGACTTCGCCTCCGTACAGCGCGGCAATGCGGAGATCCAGCGGCGCGCACAGGAGACGATCGACGGCTGCTGGGAGCTGGGCGCGGACAACCCCATGCTCCTGATCCATGACGTCGGCGCAGGTGGGCTTTCCAACGCCGTGCCGGAAGCCGTGGCGCACAGCAACCGGGGCGCGCGAGTCGACCTGCGCGCGATCCCGAGCGCCGAGCCCGGCATGTCGCCGCTCGAGCTCTGGTGCAACGAAGCGCAGGAGCGCTACGTCGTCGTCGTGGCGCCGCAGGGGTTGGAGACTTTCGCCGCCATCGCCGTGCGTGAGCGCTGTCCGTACGCGGTCATCGGGACGATCGACGGCACGGGCCGGCTGACCGTCTCCGATCCGCTCCTCGGCGGTGAGCCGGTGGACATGCCGCTCGAGGTGCTGTTCGGCAAGCCGCCGCGCATGGTGCGCGACGTGCGCAGCGCGGCGACGCAGCCGCTGCGGCTCGATCTCGAGCGCATCGAGCTGCGTGAGGCGGTCTATCGCGTGTTGCGCCTGCCCGCGGTGGCCGACAAGACATTCCTCATCACGATCGGCGACCGGACCGTGGGCGGCATGGTGAGCCGCGATCCGCTGGTCGGTCCCTGGCAGGTGCCGGTGAGCGACGTGGCGGTCACGGTGAGCGACTATCGCGGCCATGCGGGCGAGGCGATGTCGATGGGGGAGCGCACGCCGGTGGCGGTGCTGGATGCGCCTGCTTCGGGGCGTCTGGCGGTCGGCGAAGCCATCACCAACATTCTGGCGGCGGACGTACCGTCCCTGAGCCGCATTCGCCTGTCCGCCAACTGGATGGCGGCGTGCGGCGAGCCCGGAGAGGACGCGGCCCTCTACGAGACGGTGTATGCCGTCGGCAAGGAGCTCTGTCCGGCGCTCGGCATCGCCATTCCCGTGGGCAAGGACTCCCTGTCGATGCGCACGAGCTGGCAGGACGGCGGCGTGGAGCACAGCGTGGTCGCTCCGGTGTCGCTCATCGTCTCGGCCTTTGCCCCCATCGATGATGCACGCCGGACCCTGACAGCGGCGCTGTCGCTGAAGGAAGGCGCGACTGCGCTGTGGCTCATCGATCTCGGCGCTGGCCGCAATCGCCTCGGAGGCTCCGCGCTGGCGCAGGTCTACGGTGAGCTCGGCGCCGAGCCGCCCGATCTCGACGACAGCCAGCGGCTGCTGCGGCTCGCCGCGGCGTTGGCGGAGCTCAGGGAGGCGGGACTGGTCCTCGCCTATCACGACCGCTCCGACGGCGGCCTGCTCGCGACTCTGTTGGAAATGGCGTTCGCCGGCCATTGCGGACTCGATGTCCGGCTGCCGGCGCAGGGAGGGTCGCCGGCGGCGCAGCTCTTCGCCGAGGAGCTGGGAGTGGTGCTGCAGGTCACGGCCGCCGACGAGGGGAGGGTGCGCGATGTCCTCGCGCGGCACGGGCTTGCCGATCTCGCCATGCGCGTGGGCGTGCCGTTGCGGGAGTTGCGCATCCGCATGCATGTCGGCGCCGACCGGGTGATCGATGAGTCCTGGGTGGATCTGCGCGCCGCCTGGTCCGAAACCTCCTGGCGGATGCGCCGCCTGCGCGACGATCCACAGTGCGCCGACGAAGAATACGCGACGCAGACCGCCGTGGCCGATCCGGGTCTAGATGTGCAATTGAGCTTCGATCCCGAGGAGGACGTCGCCGCGCCCTACGTATCGCGCGGAGCGCGGCCGAAGATCGCCGTGCTGCGCGAGCAGGGCGTCAACAGTCATACCGAGACCGCAGCGGCATTCGATCAGGCGGGTTTCGCGCCCTACGACGTGCACATGACCGACATAGTCGCCGGCCGGCACCGCCTGGCGGAGTTCGTCGGCATCGTCGCCTGCGGCGGCTTCTCCTATGGCGATGTGCTCGGCGCCGGCGAGGGTTGGGCGAAGTCGATCCTCTTCAACTCCGCCCTGCGCGATGAATTCCAGCGCTTCTTCGAGCGGCCGGAGGCCTTCGCGCTCGGCGTATGCAACGGCTGCCAGATGTTCGCCGCCCTGCAGAGCATCATTCCCGGCACCGCGCACTGGCCGCGCTTCGTCAACAACCGCTGCGAGCAGTACGAGTCACGGTTCACGCTGGTCGAGGTATTGCGCTCGCCCTCCGTGCTGCTCGCGGGGATGGAAGGCTCGTTCCTGCCGATCGCCGTGGCGCACGGCGAAGGGCACGCGGAGTTCGAATCCCGCGCCGCGGCCGAGGATTGCGCGCAGAGCGGCCTGGTCGGATTCCGCTACGTCAATCACGACCACACCGTTGCGAGCCGCTATCCCTTGAACCCCAGCGGCTCGCCGTTCGGAATCGCGGCCCTCAGCAACCGCGACGGCCGCGTGACCATCACCATGCCGCACCCGGAGCGGTCCTTCCGCTACATCCAGAACTCGTGGCGCCCGCGCGATGCCGGGCAGTACAGCGGTTGGATGAGGTTGTTTCGGAACGCACGGCGCTTCGTTGCCTGACGTCCGATTCTGACGTCAGAAACGACGTCGCTCAATTTCTCGGCGTTTCTACAAAATGCGCATGAGAGCCGGTCTTCGCTCGATCCGTCCATACAATGGGCTTCTCCTCACAGCGGCCCAACCAGGAGCGGACAGATGAATACGCTCTCCGAAGTTGAAAATGCGATTCTGAGACTGTCGCAGGTGGAGTGCGACAGACTCGTCGAATGGCTGGAGACGATCCGGCGGGATCGGCTGCGCGTCTCCGAGTCGGCGCCGAAATACAGAGCCGAGCCGCAAGTTCCGATGACCTTCGATGAGTATCTCGAGCTCGAGGCGAATTCCCGGGTTCGCCACGAGTATCTCGCCGGTGAAGTATTCGCGATGTGCGGAGTGACACCTCGCCACAACCGGATCGCGGGACGGCTTCACGGCGCCTTCCGCGATCACCTGAGAGGAGGTCCGTGCGAGCCATACATCAGTGATGTCGCGGTGAAGTTGCGCATCAGTCGCGATGATTACGCCTACTATCCGGACGTCATGGTGGTCTGCGGACGGGAAAAGGAAGATGAGCGCTTCTTCACGGATCCGAAGCTCATAGTTGAAGTTCTCTCGCCATCCACCGCCGGCGTGGATCGACACGAGAAGCGCATCGCCTATCGGAGGATCCCTGCGCTCGAGGAGTATGTCATCGTCGCGCAAGATGCCGTCGAAGTGACGGCGTATCGCCGGGAGGACGCATGGGAGCCGGCGGTTCTCGAGTCGCTCGACTCCGTTCTCGAGCTGCGCGCAATCGGCCTCACACTGCCGCTGGCGCAGATCTACGAGCGGGAGGCGATATAGCGCTGCCCTGACCCGGATGTCATTGAGAGTCGCGGACAGTCCCGCCACGCTTTATCAGATCCACAACTCGATCTACCTCATGGAGCGGGAGCGTCGGATAGATCGGCAGGCATAGAACGGTGGCGGCGATCCTTCTGGCGGTCGGCAGCGAATTGGGCGCCGCCGAGGGAAGGCCGCGATACATTGGAAAGTCGGTAATCAGAGGGAAGAAGTAACGACGCGCGAACACCCCAGATTGCCGCATCGCATGGTAAAGCTCGTCTCTGGTGATCGGGTATTCCCGTTCGATGAGGATTGGGAAGTAGGAGTAGTTGTGCGTCGTATCACGAGACAGCGGCATGCATCGAATCCCGCCGACATCAGCAAGCAAGGCGCGGTAACGCTCGTCTATCGCCCGTCGCTTGGCTATCGATGCATCAAAATGCCGCAACTGCAGGAGCCCAAAAGCGGCCTGTACCTCGTTCATCTTGCCATTGATGCCGGGAGCGACGACCGTGACTTCATCGGCAAAGCCAAAGTTCTTGAGATAATCGATCCGCTGCTTGGTCTTGGCGTCCGGGCACACGATTGCGCCTCCCTCGAACGTATTGAACGCCTTGGTGGCATGGAAGCTGAGCACCGAAAGATCGCCGAAGTTTAGCACGCTCGTTCCCTTGCAGGTCACGCCGAAGGCGTGGGCGGCGTCATATATGACTCTGAGGCCATACGTGTCGGCTATTCTTTGAATGCGATCGACATCACAAGGATTGCCGTAACAATGAACGGGCAGGATGGCCGTCGTCCGTGGTGTGATAGCCGCTTCGATCCGATCCGGATCGAGATTGCACGTCGTCGCCTCGATGTCCACGAAGACCGGCTCGATGCTGTTCCACAGCAGCGCATGCGAGGTGGCTACGAAGGAATAGGGAGTCGTGATCACCTGGCCGGTAACGCGCAAGCACTGCAGCGCCGTCACCAGAGCGATCGTGCCGTTGGCGAACAATGCCAGATGCTCCACGCCCAGATGCTCGGACAGTGCTTTCTCGAGCTTCTGATGGAACGGCCCGGCGTTGGTCAGCCACCCGCTCTCCCAGATCTCTTCGAGATACGGGATAAACTCCTCCAAAGGAGGCAGCAGAGGCCGAGTGACATAAATCGGCTCGTCGGTCTTTCGGGCGTTGCTCTCGACGGGCTGCCGCATAGATTGGACGCTAGTTTTCATTACGGCTCACCGCTTTCGTACGGCCGGGATCCCAACAACCAGCGCTCCAGGCTCGACCGGCTTGGTCACGCACGCGCCCGCTCCGACCACCGCCCCATCTCCTATCGATAGCGGCGATTTGGCGGAGCCATTGATGATGGTGGCGCCGGTCCCGATGAATGCACGGGTGCCGATGGTCACGTTGCCGGAGACATGGACTCCGGGCGATAACGTTGCGTAATCGCCGATGACCACGTCGTGTCCGATGGTGCAATCGAGATTGACATGCACGTGGGCACCGATGACGATGTTCGTGGTTGCAATCACGCCGGCGCATAGAATGGAACCGGGACCGATTTCAATCCAACGGGAGGCCTCGACGCGTGGGTGAACCAATGTCCCCGCCCGTAGTCCCATTCCCTCGTGAAGGCGGGCGATGCGCAGCCGCTGCTCGGGGTCGCCCACGGCGACGACGTATGCGAGCCGGTCGCTGATGTCGCCTGCGAAGTCTTCGAGCAGTCTCACCGGAATGCCGTTTATCGGCGCGGACAGGTAACGGGGCTGGTCCACGCAAAACACGATGTCCATGTGCTCATCTCCGCATTGTTGCGCGAGCCACGCAACCTCGCGCCCGAATCCGCCGGCGCCGAAGATCAGCAGGCGTCCATATTCCTGCGCCGCAGTAGAATGAGGATTGCAGGTCGTCATGCCCTAGGCCGATTGCTTGCGCAGCCTGCGCTCGATGTCGCTCATGAATTCTTTTGCGTTCCGCTGCGAGTCCTGGTCGAGCGAAATTTGATGCTCCAACGCCAGATGTCTCGTCGCGAGGGCGAACTCGAGGTCGTCGAAGCCGTAGGCGAGGCCATACCGATCCTCGACGGTCGGCTTCCATTGTTCCTTCGTCGTATTGTCGGGCGGCACGACAACGGATTCGCACCCGGCGACTACCGCCAGATATGAGTAATAGGTCTGCGGGTCGTAGCTGATGAATCGTTTCACCGACCTGAAAATTGCGGAAACCTCCTTGTGGGACTTTCCATCGATGAGAATGGAATTTTCGGTGTCGTGAACGATGGCTCTGCCTTTGCCCTTCCTGATGCAATAGGCTGTTCCAGCTCGCTCGTGTGCCGGTTGGCCAGGTTGGCCCTTGTACAGCTCGAACGGAGAGTACTGTACACGCAGGATGATGTCGGACATTGCCGACCCGGGAAATCTGAAGTCACTGAGGAAGTGATCGGCGTACCTGTAGTAGACCTCCCCAGGGCCGTAATAGATCTTGCCGGTGTGATGGCCGGGATTGTGCAGCAGCCACCTCACGACGTTCGGTGCGCGCAGAGGATTTCCGAAGATGATTTCCGGATAGACGACGATGCAATCATTCCCCGGGATGAAATTCTCCTTGGGCGGTATGACCGGCGTCTTGAACGCGCCGTTGATCCGGTAATTTGCGAGGTTGGCGGTCTCGTAGATCGCCTTCGCGAACTGACCGAGTTGCGCGACGTTGTGCAGATGGAGGTCGTAGCTGGGAACGAACGGGTGCAAGTACGCTTCGCCGCCGCACTCATTTATGAGATGGCACAATCTGTGGAGCGCGATGGCCCCGCCGCTTTCCTCGTCGTACGGGGGGGCGTATAGGATGTATTTGTAATTCATGGGCTTGGTGCGCCGTCAATCGCCCCACTTCTCCAGGTACAGGTCGTAACCGCGCCGCCAGCCCTCGCTGACGAACGTCCCTGCGCTCTCGTGCACCACCGAGATAGGCCAAGTGCCCATCCTCAGGCCGGCCTGTTCCGCCTGACGACAGAAGTCCAGGTCGTAAAAATGGAAGGCGAACCGCTCATCGAAGCGCAGCGCGTTTGCCCGCAGCGTCGCGCTCGTCACCGCGAGAAACACTCCGTCGAGGAGTTTGACCTCTTGACCGGCAACGCCGAACACGGTGATGGACGCCGGGGCGAGCCCGCTGCCGTGAGCGACCACCCCGCTCAGGTTCGCGCGGCTGTCGGGGGTCAGCTTCTCATCGACGAACAGCCATCCCGGCTGGTGCGCCAACCGGCGGCGGTTGCCGGCCAGCCCGACGATGTCGAAGGCGACGATTGCGCTCGCAAGTCTCGATGCCCAATGGAAGTCACAGAGATGGACGTCGTCGTGGATGAAGAGAAAGATGACGTCGTCGTTGAGGGACTCCGAGATGGCCCGATTGTAGAGGGCCGGCAGCCCGTCACCGTTGCGCGGGAACAGGCGCAACTCGACACCAGGAGGCCTCAGGAGCGACAGGGATTTCCCGAGCGGTGTCGCGGAAAAGAAGTCTTCCCTGTCTTTTCGCGTGGCGCAGATGACGCGTATACGCGTCGGTGCGGTACTCCTGGGGGCGCTCGCGTTGTCGGCCCCGCCAGCCGGTGGCTGGACCGCCGCGGCGGACACTGGCGGCCGCAGCCCCGAACCGCCGTTATTTTCCGGCGCACGCCGCTCCTCTGCGCGTCGGCGCAGCTGCTCGTGGACATCGAGATACTGCGCGGCTCCGGTGCTCGCGTGGGCGATCTTCAGCGCCTCGAGTACGATGAGCTCGGGGTTGGCAAGGTGAGGCGGCGGCGCCGGTGTCGAGTCGTTCGGCTGGGACATGATGGGCGTTCGGCGGGTCTGAAGTTCAGCCGACTTCCAGATGCTGCGGCGGCAGGCCGGCGAGGTGCCTGTCGTACATCCGTGTGTAGAGGTTCTCGAGGTTGCGCGTGATCCTGGGGGTGTCGAACAGAGCGCAGCTCGAGCGGCCGTCCGCGAGCTTGCGCCTGGTCGCCTCCAGCCGTTCCGGCCGGCTGGCGAGCTCGATGGCGAGCCGCTCGAACTGCGAGCGGTCCTTGGCGATGAGCTCGGGCAGCCCGGCGGCGGTGAGGACGCTCGCGGCAATCCTAGCGGCGAAGGAATTGCCGATGCACGTGAGCACGGGCAGCCCCACCCAGAGGGCGTCGCTGGCGGTAGTACCGGCGTTGTAGGGCGCCGTGTCGAGGAACAGGTCCGCGGCGCGGTATCGCGCCAGATACTCGGCCGGCCCGACCCGCCCGCCAAAAACCAGTCGCTGCGGCGAGACGCCGTGGGAGGCCGCCTCGCGTCGCAAGTTGCGCTCAGTGACGGCACTGCCTGCCACCAGCAAGAGGACGCTGTCCGGCACTGCGGTCAGGATCCGCATCCAGCTTGCGAAGACGTCCGGCGTGATCTTGTAGCTCGCGTTGAAGCAGCAGAAGACGAAGCCGCTCTGCGGCAGTCCCAGCTCCGCGCGCGTGAACACCTTGTCCGCGATGACGCGCTTGTTGTCGTTGACTTGATAGTTTGGCAGGTATGCTATCTTTTCCGAGTAGTGCTCGCGCGCTTCGGGCGGCACGAGGACCGGATCGGCGATCAGGTAGTCCATGAAGTCCCCGCCCAGGGTGCCGAGGTAGCCGAGATAGCTGACCTGGATGGGTGCGGCGCGTAGCGCCATGATCCTCGGGCGCGCATCGCCCGTATAGCCGCCAAGATCGATGGCGATGTCGATCTCGAGGTCTCGCGAGAGCTCCGCGATCTCGTGGTCCGATTGCCCGCCCACCCAGAGGAAGCGGTCGAACGCAGGCTCGATCCGCGCCCGGGTATCGTCGCGTACGTTCGCGCCCAGCGAGAATGCGGTGAGCTCGAACTTCGAGCGGTCGTGAGTCTCGAACATCTCTGCGGTGAGGATCGTGACCGCGTGGCTGTGCAGGTCGGCGGAGAAATAACCCAGCCGTATGCGGTCGTGGCGCGGATGGCGAAGCATCTTCAGCAGGCGATGTCGCGGCGTGCAGAACTCTCGCACCGCGATCTCGCTCGCCTGGCGCTGGAGCGCGGGAGAGTCGACCAGCGAGAGCACATTGAAGGGTCTGGCGACGGAATGGCCCTGCTCTATGCCGGTGGCGATCCGCGCCACATCGCCCTCGTAGCCGCACCAGTCGCAGATCTGCATGCGCACGTGCCGCACGTTGCCGAGCACGAAGCTGGCATCCGGATCGAGGGCAAGCGCGCGCTGGTAGCTCGCGACCGCTTCCTCGGAGCGCTTCAGCTCGTGCAGGACGGAACCCTGTGCCACGTACACCGGGATGTCCTTTCTGAGGGCGAGTGCGCGCTCGTAGCACGCCAGCGCCTCCTCGAAGCTCTTCAGGTCGATGAATGCCGCGCCGAGGGTGAGGTAGGTGTCGACGAAGCCGGGATCGATCTCCACCGCGCGTTGCAAGCTGGCCATCGACTCCGGATAGCGCCTGAGCGCCCGCAGTGTGCCGCCGCGATTGCAGTGCGCCTCGGGATATTCGGGGTCGAGCGCGATCGCGCGGTCGAAGCTTGCGAGGGCCTCCTCGAAGCGCTCGAGCTCCCGCAACACGACGCCGCGGCCGTTGTGTGCCTCCGGGTAATCGGCATGGCTCGCCAGCGCCCGGTCATAGCTCGCGAGCGCTTCCTCGAAGGACGAACGCCGCTGCAGAGCGACGCCACGGTTGTTGTGGGCCTCCGCGTACCCCGGTCGCAGCGCGATCGCCCGATCGTAGCTCGCGAGCGCATCGTCGAGCCGCCCAAGCTCCTGCAGGGCGACACCGCGATTGTTGTGCGCCTCGGCGTAGTCCGGCCGCACGGCTATCGCACGCTCATAGCTTGCCAGCGCCTCATCCGTACGCTCGAGCGCCCGCAGTGTCGCCCCGCGGTTGTTCCAGGCCGAGGCGTAGTCCGCCTTCAGCGCGATCGCCCGGTCGTAGCTCGCGAGCGATTGCTGGTATTGCTGCAGGTCATGCAGCGTCAGGCCGCGGTTGTAGTGGGCGTCGGCATAGTCAGGGAGGATCGTAATCGCCCGGTCATAGGAAGTCAGGGCTTTCGCATACCGCCCCATCGATCTCAAGACATTACCATGGTTGTTGTGCGCGGTTGCGTCCCCCGGGGCGCGGGCGGCGACGCGCTCCAGCAACTGCGCGGCCTCCGCGGTCCTTGCGGATTGCGCCAGGATGATGCCGAGCAGCGTCATCGCGCCCAGATCGTCCTGTTGCCGCGACAGCATCGACCGACAGAGCGACTCCGCCTGTTCCCGCTCGCCTCTGGTATAGAGACTCCATGCCTGCTGCATCGCCGCCGCGGCCGGTCCGCCAGCGGCCGGTCGCGACTGCGGACGCGAGATCGGCCCTGGGACGGCGTGCACGTGACGTCTGCTCATGGGCGCCACCTTGGCAGGAAGGGGTCAAGCGCGCCGCGAAATATGTCGCATTTCGCCGTCGCCGCTCGCAGCGCCGCCGCCAGCCAGGCTCGATGTCCAGCAGTTCAGGCGGCGGACGGCGTGCGGTCCGCCGACGGCCTCACCTGCGGGCCGATCGCCGCCCACGCCCCCCGGATTTCGCCCAGGAGGCTCTGTACTTCGGCCACCGCCGCGGCATCACTGTTGAGGTTCGCGTGGATCAGCCGGCGCGCCATGTAGTCGTAGAGATCGCTCAGGTTCTGCGCCAGCGGTCCGCCATTCTGCAGGTTGAGATTGCCGCGCAGCTCCGCGATCAGAATGACCGCGCTGTGCAGAAGGCCGGCCATGCGCCGAGTCTCGCGTCGCTCGATGCAGGCACGGGCAGCCGCCATCCGTCCGAACGTGGCATCGAGAAGCGTGAGGACCAGCGCGTGGGGGTCGGCATCGGCCACGGCACCATGCGCGCTGACGCTGCGGTAGGCGGCAAGCTTCGACTGCGTCGAATAGGGGCTCACGAGGCGGTCTCTTCAAGCTCAGTTAGCTGGATAACGGCGCCGAAGCGTCGAACTTGAGCCCCCGGGACCTCAGCCGGTGGACGTGGCCTGCACTTGCGGAAGGGTTGCGAATGCCTGGGTGAGATACGAGGAAGTAGACTGCAGCGAGGACAGCAGCGTATTGAGAGAAGCGTACTGCTCAGTCAGGCTTGCGGTGAGCGCGGTCATCTGCTGGTCGAGCTGACTGCTCTGCTGAGTCAGGGCGTTCTCCTGGCTCACGAGGGTCTGACTGCGGGAGTCTATGGGGCCGCCCGACGTCAGATCGGCCGTGATCTGGCTGTTGAGTGACGACGCCACACCCGCCGCGCCGCTGAAGAGCTGGCTCACCGCGTTAAAATTCGCGCTCAACGAGGATGAAAGGGTCGCCGTGTTGACACTCAGTGTGCCATCGCTGTTCGTGGTGATGCCGATGCTCGCCAGGGAATTATAGCTCGCGGACCCGGTATTGACGACGCTGTAGAGCGTCGAGCGGATCTGGTTCCGCATGCCCGAGAGCAGCGCATCTCCCAGCATCGGTCCAGCGGTGCTGGTAGTCGCATCGTAACTGCCGAGGGACGCGAACGTTCCCTGCAGCGTGTTGTAGCCAGTGACGAATGCCTGGATGTTGGTCTGCACGGTGGCAGTATTGGTAGCGACCGTGAGCGTGGCCGCACTGGAAGTGGTGCCAAGAAGATTCAGCGTGACGCCGCTCAGGGCGCCCGTAACCGTGTTGCTGGCGCTCGTGTAGGAAATGCCGGCAATGCTGAGGTTGGCGTCCTGGGCTCCGGTCTGCTGCGTGTAGCCCGCCGTGTTGCCGGTGCCGTACGTCAACGCGGCCAATGCGCCGCCGCCATCAGTCTCAGTAACCTTGATGGTGTTGGCTGCGCCGGTGAGCGACGAGGTTAACACGAGATGGGCGCCGCCCGTGCCGGTGACTACGCTCGCCTCCACGCCGGGGTTGCCGCTCGCCGTGTTGACCGCGGCCGCGATGCCGGACAACGTGTCGTTACTGGCGCCGATTGCGACGGTAAAGCTCGAGCCTCCGAGTGAGACCTGCAGCGTGCCGGTGCCGACGGTTGCCGCCCCGCCGCCTGACCAGGCTGTCGTGGAGACGATCTGCTGGGCCTGGGCAAGCTGGCTGACCGCGATGCTGTAGCTGCCGAGAGTCGCGCTGGAATCAGCCGAGGCGGTGAGTGCCGTGGTATTGCTGCTCGTCGCGCTCAGGGAGTCGAACGCGCTCGTCGTCGCGATTGCGCTCAGTGAGGACTGGAACGTCGCAAGCGCGCTCTTCAGCGTCCCTACCGCGGAGATCTGCGCCGTGACGGCCTGAGTCTGGCCGGTGATGATGGATTCCTGAGGCGCCTTCGTGGCCGCCACCAGTTCCGAGACCAGCGTGCTCACGTCGATTACGGATCCGCCGGCCGCACCCGCGCTGGTGCTGCTCGCGACCGAAACGACCGGGTTAGTGGACATGTGCGATTCCTGCTCGTGAAGGGTGCTGAAGCGAAGAGAGGGTGGGGCCTTTCGGCCGCCACCCTCCGTACCTTCGTCGGTGCCTTATGGATTCTCCGTTCAGCGCATTCTCCGTTACGGCAGCTTCTGCAGGAGCGAGAGGATGTTCTGCGGGATCATGTTGGCCTGAGCCACCATGGCCGTGCCCGCCTGCTGCAGGATCTGCGCCTTGGAGAGGTTCGAGGTCGCCTGGGCGTAGTCGGCGTCCACGATCGAGCTCTTTGCAGCGCTGAGGTTGGTGGCGTCCGTGTTCAAGCCGGTGATGGCGGCCTGGAACCGGTTCTGATACGCGCCGAGGTTCGCGCTGCTCGTCGCCATCTGCTGCAGCGCGTTGTCGATCGAGATCAGCGTGAGGTTCGAGTTGTCCACCGTCTTCACGTTGAGACCACTCAGGAACTGCACGGCAGAGCTCGTGCTCGTGCCAGTGCCGGTCTTGTACGTGCCGAGCGTGTCGGAGCTGTCAACGCCCAGGTCCTTGAGCGTGCTGGCGCCGGCCGTGACGCTGTTGCCGGAGGCATCCGTGGCGCTCGCGACCGAGAAATTGACGATATGGCCGGCCCCGGCCGCGGCGGTGCCGCTCAGGACGATGGCCGTTCCGCCGCTGTTGACGGTCGCGACTATGCCGCCGGCCGAGCTCAACGCCTGGTTGATGCCGGCCGCAATGCTCTTGAGGTCGGTGCTGGAGTTGCCGGTCAGTGTGATGGCATTTGTCGTGTACGCGGTGCCATCGACGTTGACGCTCAGGCTCACTGAGGCGCCGCTCACCGCCGTGCCCAGATCGGCCGACCCGGAAAGACCGGCGGCGCTATATGTCCCACCGGTCGCGGCGCCTGTGGCACCGGCGTATGTCGAGCCGGAGGCAAGCGACACGGTTGCATTGGCGACGGTCGCTGTGCCCGTGTAGTAGTTGCCGATGGCGCCCGAGCTCGCGCTGGAGATCGCGCCGATCGTGATCGACTGGCCCGCATTGGCGCCGACCTGGAAGGTGGCGCCCTGGAACGTGCCGTCCAGCAGGTTCACGCCGTTGAACTGGGTCTGCGAGGAGACGCTGTTGATGTCGTTCATCAACTGCGAAAACTGCGCATTCAGGTCGGAGCGGTCGCCGGAGCTGTTGGTGGCGTTCAGCGACTCGACCGCGAGGTCGCGCATGGACTGCAGGTCGTTCGTGATCTCCTGCATCGCGCCCGAGGCGGTCTGGGCGAGCGAGACACCGCCATTGGCGTTCTGCGCGGCCTGGTTCAGGCCGTTGACCTGTGAGGTCATGCCCTGCGCGATGGCGTAACCTGCAGCGTCGTCGGCGGCGGTGTTGATCCGCAGGCCCGAGGAGAGCTGCTGCAGCGCCGTCGCCAGCTGGCTGCCCGATGACGTCAGACTGTTCTGCGCGACAAGGGCGTCGATGTTCGTGTTGAGGACGAGTGACATGTGTCGAGACTCCTGAAGTTTCAGGCGCCGGACACCCGTCCGTCGCACTGTCTGGGGGAGGCGGGGGTCGCCCGTCTCTGTTCAGTCAAGTTATCGGTGGCGTACCGTGGAACTTGAATGCCCCGCGGCGAGGACGATCAAAGTGCCAAGCGGGTCACACGCGGTCCGGCGGCGTTTTGGCTCATGAGACATAATTGAACAGGGAGAGCTTCGCCATCGAGGCGTAGGACGCCTCCGCGGCCTGCAGGGCGACCTCCTCGCCGCTCAACTGGGTGGTCGCCGCCGCGTAATCAGTGCTGGAGATGTTCGAGATCGAGGTCTGCAGGGCCGTCTGTTGGCTCTGGGACGTCGATTGCGAGGCCGTCACCGCGTTGAGCCGGCCGCCGACCGAGGCCTGGACGGTGCCGATATTGTTGAGCGCCGTATCGATCTGCTCGAGCGACTGGCTGATCTGGGTCGCCATCTGCCCGGAATTTAGTGCCGTCGAGCTCAGGGTCGTTATGAGGCCCGAAAGCGTGCCGAACGCGCTCGACTGGCCCGCCGGTGCGACGGTGAACGTGTCGCCGCTGGCCGGGTTGCCGCTGAGTGTGACCTGGATCCCGCTCAAGGAGATCGTCCCGCCAGTGGTGGCGTCGTATGTGCCGTTCGTCACAGTGGCGCCGCTGCTGTTCGTCACCTTGTAGTCGGTGGCGTCAGTGAACGTGACGGTGTACGTGTCGGGGACCCACTGTGAGGGGTTTGTCACGGTGCCCGGTCCGATCGAGGCGGTGCCGGTATTGGCCGTACCGGCCGCGGTGGTGAAAGTGCCGTTGCCGGCCGACAGGTTCATGAACACCGAGCTGCCGGTATCGCCCGAGGAGATCCGCTGATTCTCGCTGATCTGCACCTGGCTCACCTGCCCGGCGCCCACGTAGCTCACGGAATTGCCGTTCTGGTTGAAGGGCTGCGTGGTCGCGGCGTAACCGCTGAAGAGGTAGTTGCCGTTGCCGTCGGTCCGGTTGCCGATCGACACGAGCTGCTGCAGCTGCTGGTTGAGCTGCGTCGCGATGTCCTGGCGCTGGGTGGTCGAGAGCGATGCGTTGTTGGCCTCGACCGCCAGGTCGCGGGCACTCTGCAGCAGGTTGGTGGCGTCGGTGAGCGCCTGGTTCTCGAGATTCAGATTGCCGGTGGCGAGATTGCCGTTGCTGACGTACTGCTGTGAGGCGGACAGCTCCATGTTGAGCTGGTTCACCTGCGCCATGCCGGTCGGGTTGTCCGCGGCGGTCTGGATGCTCTTGCCGGTCGAGAGCTGCTCCTGAGTCTTCGCAAGCTGGGCTGCGAGCGCCTCCATCGAATTGAGGGCGTTCGTCTGAAAAGTGACGGTCGAAATGGTCACGGCGGTCACCCGTTGCTGATGGCGCTGATGAGGGAAGTGAACATCTGGCCCGAGGCCTGGATGACCTGGGCCATCGCCTGGTAGGCCTGCTGGTACTGCAGCATGGTCGCCGCCTCCTGGTCGAGATTGACGCCCGAGGAGTTGTTGAGCGAGGTCGTGGCGCTCTGATTCACGGTCTGCTGCGCGGTGGCGTTGTTCTGCGCCTGCTGCGTGACCACGCCGATCTGGCTGACCAGGCTGTTGGCGGCGCCGGTGACGGAGGTCGTGCTGCCGTTCAGGGCCGAAGCCGACAGCGCATCGCTCATGGCGAGGATGTTGCTGTTGTCACCGGTGTTGGCCGGATTGTTCAGCCCGACGGTGAAGGTATCGCCGGAGGCCGGCGCGCCGCTCAGGGTGAGCTGCGCGCCGTTGAAGGATATCGGGGTGCCGCTGGTGTAGGCGCCGGAGGAGACCTGGGTGCCCGAGCTGTTCGTCACCTGGTACGTATTGGCGGTCCCGAAGGTCACGGTGTAGGTGCCCGATACCCACGTGCTCGGGTTGGTGACGCTTGCGGAGCTCACCGTTGCGGCGCCCGTATTGGCGGTGCCCGCGGTGCCCTGGACCAGGGAGGCCGCCGCGATCTGTGATGGACTGGTCAGCGCGACGGAGAATCCGGCGGCGGCCGCCGCGGTCGGCTGGATCAGGAAGCTGTCGCCGCTCGCGGGGACGCCGCTCGTCACGATGGAGAGGCCCGCCGCCTGGAACGGGCTCGCGCTCGTGCCGCTGCCGGTCATCGCGACCGACTGGCCCGTGGTGACGTCGGCGAGCTGCCAGGCGCCGCCGGTGTATTGCAGTCTGTAGTCATCCGTGGTGAGCGCGCTGAGCGCGCCCCGGGTGACGCTCAAGGAGGCGCTCCCGCTGTTGTTCGAATCCGGGAGGGTCTGCACGCCGCCGACGGTGAACATCGGCTGTCCCTGCGCGCCGGTGAGGTCCATGCCGGACTGCTGCTGCTGATTGACGATGGAGGCCACCGCGACACTCACCTGCCCGATGGCGTTGCGCGCCGGATCCAGGACCTGGCTGCGGGCGCTCAGGAGGCCGCCGAGCTCGCCACCACTGATCTCGGAGGTGATGTCTGCCGTCGTGCCACCGCCGCTGATGGCGACGTCGAGCTGCGTTGGATCGTAGGCGCCGGCGACCGTGCTGAGCTTCGCCGCGGTTCCGCCGGTCACCAGCGCCTGGCCGGTTCCGATGTAGACGTCCATCGAGCCGTTGCTCTCGGTGGCGGTCTGCACGGACACGTACTTGCTCAGTTGCGTGATGAGCTGATCGCGCTGGTCCATCAGCTGATTCGGCGTCTGGCCGTTGGTGGATTGCGCGGCGATCTGCTGATTGAGCGAGGCGATGTTCGCCGTGATCGTGTTGACCTGCGTGACGTCGCTGCTCAGTTGCGATTCGAGCTGCGAGCCGTACTGCGAGATCTGGGAGTCGTAGGAGGTGAGCTGCTGGGCGAGCGACTGCGCCTGATTGAGCAGCGCCTGCCGGGCCGAGGTCGAGGTGGGCGTGCTGGCGACGGTCTGCAGGGAATTGATGAAGCTCTGCAGGGTCGCGGTGAGCCCGGTGCTCGAGTCGCTCAGCATGTTGTCGACTTGCCCGGCCTGCGTCGCCAGCGTATTCGAGCTCGAGTAGCTCGCCTGGGAGCTGCGCACCTGCTGCGCGAGGTATTCGTTGTACGTCCGGGTGATGCTCTGGACGTCGACGCCGCTGCCGATGAACCCTATGCCCGAGGACTGGCCCGGCGCCTCGGTGAGGTTCGCCGTCTCGACGCTGTATCCCGGCGTCGACGCATTGGCGATATTGTTGCTCGTGACGTCCAGTGCCTGCTGGAACGCGAGCAGCCCGGAGACGCTGGTGGAGAGTAGGTCGGCCATCCGTTATCGCCTTTGCAGCGTACCGTTACCGGCTGTTGTCGGCAGAGTCGCGGCGAACTTTAGCGCCGCGGAGGATCCCGAGACCGCACCGGGCTCTGCCCCCGGCGCGACTGCACTGGCCAGATGCTGCGTCATCGCGCGCGAAAGGGTCCCCGCCACGGCGGTGAGCTTGCTGGCGTAGGCCGGATCGGTGGCATAGCCACCCTGCTGCAGCGCGGATCCGAACGCCTGCACGTCGCTGCCGGAGCCGAGCGCCGCCGCATAGCGCGGATTGCTCTTCAGCAGATTGACATAATCCTGGAAGCACTCGCTGGTCGAGTCGTAGGAGCGGAATTGCGCGTTCACGGCAGTCGCGGCGCCGCCGCTGTACTCCTGGGTGCTGTTCGAGACCGCCGGGCCGCTCCAGGCCGAGCCGGCCTTGATGCCGAAGAGATTGTTGCTCGTCCCGCCGGCCGCACTCTGCGGCACGCTGCGGCCCCAGTTGGTCTCGAGCGCCGCCTGGGCGAGGAGTGTGACGGGGTTCACGCCCAGCTGCCGTGCCGCCTGTTGGGCGTCGGGCCACAGTGTGCGTGCGAAGGCTGCTTGCTGGGCGCTCGTCGGGCAACTGGCCTCCGATGCGCCAGCGGCCGCCGTGCTGCTCGTGCTGGCCGTGGTACTACCGGTGCCGGTGCTGCTGCCGGTCGTGCCCGTAACGGAGCTCGTGGCCGTCCCGGTCGCGCCGGATCCGGCGCCGGACGTCGTGCCCCCGGTCACGGACTTGGAGGCGTCCGAGGAGTCGGCGGTGCCCGCTCCCTGTCGCCGCAGCTGCTGCACCAGCATGTCGGCGAGCCCGAGCCCCTTGCCCTTGCTCATCACGCCGGCGAGCTGATCGTCGTACATCTCCTGATAAAGGTCTGCCTGGTCGGAGCCGAACAGCGGATCCTTGAAGTTCGCCTGCTGCATGCTCTTCAGCACCATGCTGGTGAACAGGCTCTCGAACTGCCTGGCGGCCTCGCGCAGCGCCTGCGGGCTGTTGCTCGCCGCCGCCTGCTTGAGCGAGGCGAGATTGCCGGCGGAGGCAAGCTGGTTGACATCGGCGAGCGGTGCGGTCGGCAGCGTCATATGACTATGAGCTGGGCGCGCAGCGCCCCGGCCTCCTTCAATGCCTCCAGTATGGCGACGAGATCGCCGGGCGCGGCGCCCACCGAATTCACGGCGCGCACGATCTCATCGAGATTGACGCCTGCCGGGAACTCGAACATGTGCGCCTTCTCCTGCTTCACATCGAGCGTGCTGTTCGGTGTGACGGTCGTGGTGCCGTTACTGAAGGCGTTCGGTTGGCTTACGTCGGAGCTCTCTTTGATGGTGACGGTGAGGGAACCGCTCGCCACCGCCGCTGCCATGACTCGTACTTCCGAGCTGATCACCACCGTACCCGTGCGCGAATTGATGATCACTTTCGCGGGTGGCGCCGCCGGATCGATGTTGAGACGCTCGAGAGTGGAGACGTAGGCGATACGCTGGCTCGGGTCGAGCGGGGCGCGCACGCGCACGGAGGTCGCATCGAGGGCCTCGGCGGTGTCCGGCCCGAGGAGCTTGTTGATCGCATCCGTCAGCCGCGTCGCCGTCGTGAAGTCCGCGGTGTCGAGATTCAGCGTCACGAACGGAGTGGTGTCGAAGCTGTTCGGCACCGCGCGCTCGACGGTCGCCCCGCTGGGGATCCGGCCGCTGCTCGGGATGTTCACGGTGATGCTCGAGCCGTCCTTGCCCTCCACACCGAAGCCGCTCACCAGCACGCTGCCCTGGGCCATGGCATATACCTGGCCATCTGCGCCGCTCAGCGGCGTCATGATGAGACTGCCGCCCCGCAGGCTGCTGGCATTGCCGATCGAGGAAACCGTGATGTCGATGGTCTGTCCCGGCTTGGCGAACGGCGGCAGGCTGGCGTGCACCGTCACCGCCGCGACATTCTTCAGCATCGGATTGGTGTTGGCGGGCACAGTGACGCCGAACTTCGCCAGCATGTTCTCGATGCTCTGTATGGTGAAGGGCGTCTGGCTGGTCTGGTCGCCGGTGCCGTCGAGGCCGACCACCAGCCCGTAGCCGATGAGCTGGTTGCTGCGCACGCCGGCGACGGTTGCCAGGTCCTCGACCCGTTCGGCGCGTGCCGAGCCGCCCCAGAGGAGCACGGAGACGAGGGCGAAGGCGAGCAGGGCATGGATGGCTGGCGCGCGGCACCCGGCTCGGTTGTTGGTGAATGGACTCAAGATCGCTCCGCTCAGAATGGCAGCCAGGGACTGTTGAAGAACCGCGACAGCAGGCCGGGACGATTGGCATCGTTCAGCGCGCCCTTCTCGCCATAGGCGATGCGCGCATCGGCCACCTCCGAGGAGGGGATGGTGTTCTCGGGGGAGATGTCGATCGGCCTGATGATCCCTTCGAGGCGCACGTACTCGCTGCCCTGGTTGATGTCGACGTACTTCTCGCCGCGCACCAGCAGATTGCCGTTCTCCAGGCGCTTCATGACCGTCACGGTGATGTCGCCGACGAGACTGTCGCTCTGCTTGCTGTCACCCGAGCCGCTGAAGGTGTTGGCGTTGTTGAGGGCTCCGCTCAGGACCGCCGTGCCGTGGATGGTCACGGGCATGCCGAGCACGGTTGGCGCGGAGAGCGCGTCCTTGGTGGTCTTGGCGGTGTCCGTCTGCGAGCTCTTCTGCGCAGTGGTCGCTTCCTGCAGCACCACCGTCACCGTATCGCCGACGTTGCGCGCGGTGGGGTTCTCGAAGAGGCCCGCGCTGTAGCCGGTATGAAAGATGGCGCCGTCCGCCGGCGGCGTCGGGAACTTCGGCAGATTCACGGGCTGCCTGTCCTCGATGGGGCGATGCGTGGCGCAGGCCGCGAGCAGCAGGCAGGCGATGGCGGGCAGCGCGCGGCGATCAGGTGTTCTGGGTCGCATACTGCAGCATCTGGTCGACGGTATTGATCGCCTTGGAGTTCATCTCGTAGGCGCGCTGTGTCTGGATCATGTTGACGAGCTCCTCGACGACGTTGACGTTGGAGCTCTCGAGCTCTCCCTGGGAGAGGGTGCCGAGCCCGTTCTGGCCCGGGGAGCCGGTCTGCGGCGAGCCGCTCGCCGCCGACTGCACCAGCAGGTTGCCGCCGATCGGCTGCAGCCCCGGCGGATTGATGAAGTTGGCGAGCTGCAGCTGGCCGATCTGCGTCGGCGCGGACTGGCCGGCGAGGGTCACGCTCACCGTGCCGTCGCTGCCGATGGTGACGCTCTGCGCCCCCTGCGGGATCGTGATGCCGGGCTGCACCAGATAGCCGCTCGAGGTGACGAGCTGCCCCTGGGCATTGGTCTGGAAGGTGCCGTCGCGCGTGTAGGCCGTGGTGCCGTCCGGCATCTGGATCTGGAAGAATCCCTGCCCCTGGACGGCGACATCGAGCGGGTTGCCGGTCTGCGTGAGACTGCCCTGGCTGTAGTCCTTCTCCGTGGAGACCACCTGCGTGCCGGTGCCGATCGACATGCCGGAGGGCGACTGCGTCGTCTGCGACGTGTCGGCGCCGGCCTGGGTCTGATTCTGGTACAGCAGGTCCTCGAAGACCGCGCGATCCTCCTTGAACCCGGTCGTATTGACGTTCGCCAGGTTGTTCGAGATGACCGCCATCTCCGTCTGCTGCGCATCGAGGCCGGTTTTCGCGGCCCACAGGGCTGCATTCATGGGACTGATCTCTCGTTCAGGTGGATTGCAGGAGCTGCGAGGAGGCCGAAGCGTTGTCGTCGGCGCTCTTCATTGCCTTGACCTGCAGTTGGAAATTTTGCGCCAGGTCGATCATGTTCACCATCGCGCTCGCGAGGTCGACATTGCTCGACTCGAGCACTCCCGAGGACAGCTTGACGGAGGCGTCCGCGGGCGCCGCGGCGCCGCCAGCGAGCTGAAACAGTCCGCCGCCCTCACGCGCCAGCGTAGCGGGGGCCGGATTGACCAGCTTTATGCGCCCGATGGCGGCCAGCGACTGTGCCGGCTGCCCGTCGGGCAGGACGGAGACGGTGCCGTCGTCGCCGATCTTGATGGAGGTGCTCGGCGGGATGCTGATCGGTCCGTCGTCCCCCAGCACGATCTGGCCCGTGCTGGTGACGAGCAGGCCGTCCGGAGTCACGTGCAGATCGCCGTTACGGGTGTAAGCCTCCTGGCCATTCGGTCCCTGCACGGCAATGAATCCCTGGCCCTGCACGGCGACATCGAGCGGGCGGCCGGTGGTGGTGAGCGCACCCTGCGACTCGTCCCATCCGATGTTCGATGCCGTTGCATAGACACGCGAGGCATAGCCGCTGCCGGCCACCGCCTGGCTCTGGAACGCGGCGAGATCGGCCTTGAAGCCGGTCGTGCTGGCATTGGACAGATTGAAGTTGTTGACGGCCTGGGCATCGAGGATGTCCTTGGCGCCAGTCATTGCAACGTACAGCGATTTGTCCATGTCAGTCTGCCGGTAGCTCCGCGAAGCTGCTCACCTGCTCAGGATCAGCCGTTCGGGATGTTGATGATGGACTGCGTCACCGTGTTGGTCGCCGAGATCATCTGTGCGTTCGCCTGGAAGTCGCGCTCCGCGGTGATCATGTCGACCAGCTGGGTGGTGATGTCGACGTTCGAGCCCTCGAGGGATCCCGACTGGATGGTGCCGAAGCCGGAGCCGCCGGCGACGCCATTCACCGCCGAGCCCGACTCGAAGCTCTGCTGCCACTCGTTGTTGCCCTCCTGCTGCAGGCCCTGGGGATTGGCGAAATTCGCCAGCGCGACCTGGCCGAGGGTCTTCGACTGGCCGTTGGTGAAATTGGCCTGCACCACGCCGGTCGAGCTGATGTTGATACCGGTGATGCTGCCGGTCGTGTAGCCGTCCTGCGCGACGGAATTGACGCCGAAGGCGTCGCCGAACTGGGTCGAGTTGCCGAAATTGAACGTCACGTTCATGGCGGACGCGCCGGTCGCCGGGGTATACGAGCCGAAGCTCACCTGCCCGTTCGCCGGCGTGGTCAGTGCGCCGGTGCTCGAGTACGTGAGATTCTGGGCGCCGCCCACGGCAGTGCCGTCGACGTACAGCTGCGACGTCCAGTTGCCGGCGGTCGCTCCTTTCATGAAGTAGAGCTGCGCCGTGTGGGCCGCGCCGAGGGAGTCGTAGACCGTGAGCGAGGTGGTATCCGTGTAGGTCGTCGGATCCGCCGGATTCAGCGGCGTGTTGGTCGGTGCGGTCGCGTTCGATGGCAGGTTGAGCGAGACATCGGCGGTGGTGGTCGGCTGGGGGGCGCTCTCGGCCGTGGTCAACTGCAGGGACCCGAGGCCGCCGGTGTTGAACCCGCCGGTCGCGAGCGGCGGATAGCCCTGGACCTGCTCGCCGGAAGAGGTGACCAGATAGCCGTTCTGATCGACCTGGAAGGCGCCGTCACGGGTGTAGTTGAGGGCGCCGTTATTGCTCGTGATGAAGAAGCCGGAGCCGCTCAGCGCCAGATCGAGATTGTTGCCCGTGGAGGTGATGTTTCCCTGGCCGAACTGCTGCGACACTTCGGCGACCTGCACGCCGTTGCCCACGGCCGTCTTGGAGACTCCCTCCTGGGTCTGGGCGAAGAGATCGGCGAACTCGGCGCGCGATTCCTTGAAGCCGGTGGTGTCGACGTTCGCGAGGTTGTTCGAGGTGACGTTGAGGTCGGTATTGGCGGCGTTGATGCCGGAAAGAGCGAGATCGAATGACATGGCGGTGGTTTCCTCAGTTCACCTGGACGACGTTGCTCAAGGAGAGCGTGCCGGAGCTGGTATTCAGGGACAGCGTTTGGGTGGTCGGGTCGATGGTTACGCTGTTGACCGTGCTCGCCAGGTACGGCGAGACGGACGTCGGCGTGCCGCCTGTCGTGGCGGCGGCGGAAAATGTGTACGTGCCTGCGGGCGCGGCGGCGCCCGAGTTGGTGACTCCGTTCCACGTGAAATTCGTGAGACCGGTCGCTGACGGCGTGACCTGCATGGTCCGCACCAGTGCTCCGGTCGAGTCCGTCACCGCAATCGTGACACTGGTGGCCCCGGAGGGCGCCGCAACCGCGCCGCTCACCGAGCCGCCGGCGGCCAGTGCCGCGGTCGTGCCGGCCGCGAGCACCTGGTGGCCGATCAGGCTTGTGCCCGTGAGAAGCTGCGAGGACTGCATGGTGCTCGAGAGATTGCTCATCGAGCTTTGCATGCCGTTGATGCCGCTCACCTCGCTCAGCGAGGCCAGCTGGTTCAGGAACTGGTTGGGATCGGCCGGCTGCGTCGGGTCCTGGTTCTTCATCTGCGCGATGATCAGCGACAGAAAGTCGCTCTGGCTGATCTGCGGCATGGCGGCCGAGCCCGATGAGCCGCTGGTGGCCGAGACGGCCTGAGCGGCCGCGGCGGTTTGTGCGGCGTAGGCGGCGACGGAGTCCACTGACATGGGGTTGAGTCCTGGGGTTGGGAAGGGGTTGGGCTCAGCCTGCGAGCTTCAATGTGTCGAGCATCAGCGACTTGGAGGTCTCGAGCACCTGCGCGTCGTTCTGGTAGGAGCGTGAGGCGGAGATCATGTCCGCCATCTGCTCGACCACGTTGACGTTCGAGGAGTAGACATATCCGTTGGCGTCCGCCAGCGGATTGCCCGGCTGGTAGCTTGGCGTCCCGGCCGCGGTGGTCTCGACGATGCCACGCACCTGCACGGCGGCATCCGCGGCCTGCGTCGGGTAGGCGCCTGATTCCGGCGACATCAGCGACGACTGTATCGCCTGGAAGACCGGGTAGCGGGCCTTGTAGGCGGTGGCGGAGCTGCTGCTGACGCTGTCCGCGTTCGCGAGATTGCTCGCCACCGTGTTGAGGCGGACGGACTCGGCCGACATGCCGGAGCCCGCGATATTGAAGATGTTGAACAGTGCCATGATGTGCCTACTGGCCGGCCGCCTATTGACCGACAATAGCGGTGGTGAGCTCGCTGAAGCGGTTCCGAAGGAAGGTGAGCGTGGCCTGGAAGCGCACCGTGTTCTGCGCGAACTGGGCCTCTTCCATCTGCGAGTCGACCGTATTGCCGTCGAGCGAGGGGGCGAGCGGCACGCGGTACTTGAGGAACTGCTCGGTGGACACGCTGCCACCCGTGGTGGAGGCGTCACCGCCGGCTGTCGAGGGGGCGGTGACGTCTTTGGCGTTCGTGGTCGCCGGTTGCAGCGCGTCGCCCTGAGACCCTGCCGAGGCGAGCGCAGCGCGAAAATCTATGTCACGCGCCTGGTATCCCGGAGTGTCGGCATTGGCGAGGTTGGCCGCGAGTACTTCCGCGCGCTGCGAATACACCTTCAGCGCATCGGGCTCGATGCCGAGATAAGCGTTGAGGTCGAGCGGCATGTCGGAATTCCGGCGGTCTGTGGGCCTGCCGGAACAACAGCAAGACGTATGCCAAGTTGGTTTTGTGGGGTCTGCCGCGCGAGATGCGGCAATCGTGGTGCGCGGAGTGTGAGTCGGATCACACCCATGCGGCAAGGTCTTGCCGCCGGCGGCACGCCAGGCGATGTGCGCGGCCCGAGCGGCTGCCGCGGCTGCCGGACATTTCATCGGCAGCTCGAAGCGACACTTGAGTCTCGCGCGCGGCTCGCCCGGCTGGCGCGGCGCTTGCAAGTCTTCTTTCCATGAATGATCCCGCGTCGAAAAGCCGTCGCTTGCCGCCCCATCGGTCCGCCGCGCCGTTCTGCGGAGTGTTCCTCCTCGTGGGCGCCGCGGCCGCGGGGGCCGCGATGCAGCCGCTGGATTCGATCACCAAGGCGGCGGCGGGCTTCGTGCGCTCGCAGATGCCGCCGGGGCAGGCCGATATCGTCGTCACGGCCGGCAGGCTCGATCCGCGCCTGCGTCTCGCGCGCTGCGGCGGCCCGCTCGATACCTCCTTCATTTCCGGGATGCCCCAGCAGGCGCAGATGTCAGTCCGGGTCGGCTGCCGCGTGGCGGCCAACTGGACGCTCTATGTGCCCGTCACGGTGCAATCCCGCATCAACGTCTGGGCGCTTCGGGCGCCCCACGTACAGGGCTCGCACCTCGCCACTTCGGATGTCGTCGCGGAGACGCGTCTGGTGAGCGGCCTCAACGTAGGATATGTAACGAACCTCGCCGAGCTGGGGCGCGCGACTCTCCGCCACTCCTTGCCGGCGGGTGCGTTACTGACCTCCGAGGACCTGCTGCCGGACTACATGGTGCGCCAGGGCGAGCAGGTCATGATGGTGGCATCCATCGACGGCATCCAGGTCCGCGCCGCCGGGCTCGCCCTGCAGAGCGGGCGCTATGGCGCCTTGATCCGCGTGCAGAACCCATCCTCGGCCAGGGTGGTACAAGGCGTAGTGGAGGGCGATCGTGTGGTCGACGTCACACCCTAAAGAAATTCTCCGAGCGGCCGATACAGCAAACGACGGGGCTCGAGGAGATCCGAGATGTCTAACAAAATCAGCGGTTTGAACTCTTCGGTGCAGGAGGCCGTGCCAGTGGCCGTCCCTGGCGGCGGGGCCCCCGGCCCGGGCGTCGTGCCCGCGCGCTCGCCGCTTCGCGGCTCGCCCGCGCCCGGCGCGTCGTCTTCGGCCGCGGGTGATGTCCATATCACCGACTCCGCGTCCCAGCTGGCATCGCTCGAGCAGCAGGTGCGCAGCCTGCCTGCGGTGGATCCGGCCCGTGTGGCCCAGTTCAGCAGCGCCATCGAGCAGGGCACCTACACGGTGCAGCCGCAGCACGTCGCCGACCAACTGATGCAGCTCGAGCAGGCGCTCGGGCAGCTTCCGGAAGACTGATCCGTGGACCCGGGCGTCTGCCGCGAGCACCTGACGACCCTCCTGCGCGAAGAATCCGACCTCCTCGCGCAGTTGGAGGAGCTGCTGGCGCGCGAGGCCGGCGTCCTCGAGACCTCCGACATCCAGGCGCTGGAGACCACGACACGCGCGCGCCAGGAAAGGATGGGCGCGCTCGCCCGGCTCGAGGAGCAGCGGCGGTCGCTTTGCTCTCTGCACGGCTTCTCTGCCGACCGGACGGGACTGGAAGCGTTGCTCGCGTGGTGCGACCCCGAGGGTAGGCTGCTGTCCCGTCTGCGGCAATGCGCCGAGCGCGCCGTGCGCTGCCGCGACCTCAACGATCGCAACGCCATCATCGTCGGGGGCCGGCTGAAAAGGGTCGAGGGGATGTTGGATGCCCTCACCGGGCGGCCGACACGGTCCGACACTTACGGGCCGAAGGGCTATTCGAGCTCCAACGGGCGTCCGGGGCGCGTACTCGGCGCGGCGTAGCCGGGGGGGGGGGCCGCGCCACTGGGCCATCCGTTTGTGTTGGCGACGGTCCGGGCTGTGCCACTGGCCATCCATGGCGGCAGGCTCCCAGCCCGGCCCTTCCGTGGGCCGGGCGTTCGGGCGGATCGACGACACGTTAAGTGTCGTCGATAAAAGGCACCGCCCTCACCCCAGGGCATCCCGCAGCGCCGTCACTTCCTGGGCCGATTCGGCGAGGAACCGCTCACAAGTCTGCTGGTCGAGCCGCAGGCGCTGCAGCGGCTTCGCGCACTGCACCTGAGCGGCCAGGGCGCTCGAATCACCGTTGAGATCCGCGAGCAGCGTGCCTACCACCAGAACGTCCGCCAGGCCGGGTGTGCCGCGCGAGTCCCGCTCGAAGTTCTCCGACTCGTGCACCGCCTGCACGATCTCGTCCGCGATTCCCCAGTTCTCGAGCAGCGCCGCGGCGATGCTGAGATGCCAGTCGTGCTCGATGGCCTGATACGCGGCCGCATCGCAGAAGAGGGAGCGATGGCGGCTGGCGCGCGTGAGAATATAGAGGCGGCCGATGCCCTGGAGCAGGCCGGCGAGCAGCGCCGTGTCAGCATTGACGCTCGTGAGGCGGCGTGCAACGACGGAGCAGAGGCTTGCCACCTGCACGCTGCGGCGCCAGAGGACACCGAGCTGCATCTCGAGTCCACGCAGCGTCGGCGCCTCGCGTAGCTGGTGGATGGCGACGGCTATCGTCGCGGTGCGCACGGCGTCCACTCCGACGCGGGTCACGGCCGCACGTAGGTCGGTGACGGGCATTCCTCCGGGGCTCAGGGCCGCGGAGTTGGCCATGCGAATCAGTTGCGTGGCGAGCACCGGCTCGCTGCCGATCACGCGGACTACCTTGCCGGCGTCGGCCTTCTCGTCGCTGAGCACGCGCTGCACGCGCATGACGATATGCGGGAATCCCGGCAGCTCCACTTTGCCGCCGGAGAGCTCCGCGGCGAGAGCCTGCACGAAGGTGAACGCGACGTCGTGCTCGCCGTCTTTGACGGGGTTGTTGCCGGGAGACGAAGATTGGGCGTGCATGGCGGCTCGCGAAGTCGTGGCGCGGTCAAACTCAAACGCCCAGCGCGTTGCGCAGGGCCTCGATTTCGTTCTCCGACTCGTCGATCAGCTTCTCGTAGCTGCCGCGGTCGATCTGCATCCGCTTGCAGGCGGCCACATCGTGCATGTTGAGCTCGAGGGTATCGGGATGCTCCTTGAATGCCGCCAGCAGGTGCCCGACGGTCAAGGCATCCGTGAGATCCGCGGGTCCGTCGTGCTCGCGGCCGAAGTCCTCGTACTCGCTCACGGCTGCGATGATCTCCTCGGCCATCTCCCAGTTCTCGAGCAACGCCCTGGCGACCGGCGCATGCCAGTCGCGCACGATGGCGTTGTAGGCCGCCTGATTGGCGAACAGTCCCGGATGCCGGTTCGAGCGCGTGAGGATGTAGAGCTTGCCGATGCCGTGCAGCAGTCCGGCGAGCATCGCGGTGTCGGGATTCACGCGGCTGAAACGGCGCGCCACGGCATGCGACATCGCCGCCACCGCGGCGCTGCGCTGCCAGAGCTCATCGAGCGGCTGCTCGAGGCCCTTCAGCGAGTCCACTTTCTTCAGCTGCGACATGGCGAACGCGATGGCGGCGCTGCGCACCATGTTGAAGCCCATGCGCGCGATGGCGGTGCGCATGTCCGTGATCGGCTTGCCGGTGAAATTGATCGCGGCGGAGTTGGCTATCTGCATGAGGCGCGCGGCGAGGGCGGGCTCCGAGCCCACCACGCGCACGACCTTCTCCTGCGACACTTCCTCGTCGGCGAGCACTTTGCGTACGCGCAGGGCGATGTCCGGAAAACTCGGCAGGTCCACCTTGCCCTTGGACAGCTCGGCGGCGAGCGCCTGCACGAAAGCGAACGCCTCCGGATCGCCGACCCCCTGGGAGTTTTCTGCAACGCTATTCATCGGTACGCCCTCATCCTGCGGTATCGGCGGATCCTGCCCGGAATTGAGATCTGGGTCGTCAGATTGGTTCACGGATCGTCCGCGCCGGCGAGCGCTTTCGACTCTCGGGTGATGTCCAGCTGCTCCGCCAGCGACAGGATCTTGCCCGCGACGCTCTCCAGGGCCACGATGTGCTCGGCGGCGCCGAGCGAGACGGCCTCCCCGGGCATGCCCCAGACGACGCTGGTCGCCTCGTCCTGAGCTATCGTGCGGCTGCCGCTGTCCAGCATCTCTTTCAGGCCGCGCGAGCCGTCCTTGCCCATTCCGGTGAGCAGGACGCCGATGGCGTTGCGGCCGGCATTCTGCGCCACCGAGCGGAACAACACATCGACCGAGGGCTTGTGCCGGTTGACCGGCACGCCGTCATCGAGGCGGCAGACATAGCGGGCGCCATCGCGGACCAGCATCAGATGACGATCGCCTGGAGCAATGTAGGCGTGACCCGCGAGCACGTGCTGCCCGTCCTGGGCTTCGCACACCGACATCGGGCAGCGATCGTTCATCCGCCGCGCGAAGGGCGTGCTGAATGCCTTGGGGATGTGCTGCGCGATGACGACTCCCGGGCAGTCAGGGGGCAGGCGCATGAGCACTTCCTTGATGGCTTCGGTGCCGCCGGTGGAGGCCCCGATCGCGATGACGCGGTCGGTCGTGCGCAGCGGCCGGCCGTGCGCCGCCGCCTTGGGAAGGACGGCATCGGCGCTGTGCGCCGGTCCGGGTGCATCGCTCGCCGCGCGAGCAGACCGGGGGTCGAGCGCGCGCACGCTGGCGCGGGCCGCGATGCGGACCTTCTCGATGAGCTCGTCGGCGTAGTCCTGGAGGGTCGCCGCGAGGTCGATCTTGGGCTTGGAGAGATAATCCACCGCGCCGAGCGCGAGCGCATCGAGCGTGACGTCGGCGCCGCGCTCGGTGAGCGAGGAGACCATCACCACCGGCATCGGCCGCAGCCGCATGAGGTTGCGCAGAAAGGTGATGCCGTCCATCTTCGGCATCTCCACGTCCAGGGTGAGAACGTCCGGGTTCAACTGCTTGATCTTCTCGCGCGCGGCATGGGCGTCGGCCGCGACCCCGACGACCTCGATTCCCGGCGCGGCCTTCAGGATGTCGGTGAGAAGACTGCGCACCAGCGCGGAGTCGTCCACTATGAGCACGCGGATCGGCCGCCTCGCGGCCGGCACGGCCTTGGATTGCGCGGTGGGGACCATGCTCGTGTCTCTCATTCAAACAGCTCGACGTCGCCGCCGGCGGCTTGCTTGCCGAGACTGGCGAGATAGAGCTGCTCGTGATGGCTGATGATGCGGTTCTCCACCGGCCGCAGCTTGCGCAGCCGCGCACGGCCGCTCGCGGGGAAGTAGACGACCTTGCGCGGCTGGGTGCCGCCGAGGTCCTCGGCCGCGACGCGGTAGCCCTCGAGAGTCATGTAGTCGCGGATGAACCTGACGTTGCGTCCGCCGACATCGGTCATGGCGGCGAGGATTCGGCCGCCGCCGAAGAGCTTGATCTCGAGGCGCTCGCGCACCGCCCCGAGCTTCAGCAGATCGTTGATCAGACTCTCCATGGCGTAGGAGCCGTAGCGCGTGGCGAGTCCCACGACCGGATCGAGCCAGTCGTTCGGGCCGACCGTGGCGTCCTCCGGCAGCATGAAGTGGTTCATGCCGCCGAGGCCTCGCGTCGGATCGCGCACGCAGGCCGACACGCAGCTGCCGAGGACGGTCGAGATCGCCTCGTCGGTGCGGCTGACGTAGTACTCGCCCGGGAGGATTTTCACCATCCAGCAGGCATTGTCGCGGTCCCAGAAGCGCTGGAACTGCTCGAAGCCGGGTAGCGCGGGCGCCGGCTCGCGCGCGCCTGCCGGCAACTCGGCGTCAGACGCGCTTGTGGATGGTCTTTCCGATGAGGGCATAGCTGTCGCAAACCTTGAAGAGGCTCTCGGAGTGGCCGAGGAAGAGCAGGTCGCCGCGGCGCTGCAGCGGCGCGATGCGCGCGAAGAGCTCCCGCTGCGTGTCCTTGTCGAAATAGATCACCACGTTCCTGCAGAAAATCGCATCCAGCGGCCCCTTCATCGGCAGGGCATGGATGAGATTGAGCTGCTTGAAGGTGACCAGCGCGGCGACCTCGGGCGCGATCTGCCGGTAGGGCCCGTCCGCCTCCTGGCGCTCGATGAAGAAGCGCGGCAAGCGCTCCGGGGAGACGTTGGCCAGCCGCTCCTGCGGGTAGATGCCGCGGCGGGCGCGCTCGAGGACCTCCGAATCGAGATCCGTCGCGAGGATGCGCACGTCCCAGCGGCCGGCGTCCGGCAGTGTCTCGAGCAGCGTCATGGCGATGGAGTAGGGCTCTTCGCCCGTCGAGCAGCCCGCGGACCAGATGCGCAGCCGCCGTCCGCCGTGCGGATCGGCGGCGAGCGGCGCGAGCAGGTGCTCGCGCAGATACTGGAAATGATGCGGCTCACGGAAGAACGACGTGAGATTGGTCGTGATGGCGTTACAGAGCTCGGCGAGCTCCTGCACGTCGCCCTTGAGCCGCTCGCGATACTCGGCGAAGGTGCGCAGCTGCAGCGCGCGCAGGCGGCGCGCCAGCCTGCCGTAAACGAGCTCGCGCTTCTGCTCCGAGAGATGGATGCCCGTGACCGACTTGACGAGCGCGCGCAGCGCCTGGAAGTCCTCCTCGCCGAAGGCGAACTCACGCATGCGCAGGGTGTTCTCCCGCGCGGCGGCAAGTTGTTGCAGGGGGCTGCTCAGAAAAGCTCCACGCTGCCTTCGCTGGCGTGCAGGGAAGGAGCGTGATTGTGGCCCTCCGCATCCGGCATCAGCAGGTTGAAGAGGATGCGGTGCGACTCAGAGGTGAATCGCGCGCGCAGGTTCTCCATCAGCACCGGCCAGCTCTGCCGCCTGCCGGGCGCCGCCTCGGCCGAGCCCGCGGCGGCCACCGCGGCCAGCAGATCGCGCACCTGCGAGAGCTGCTGCACCATCCGATCGTGAAACTGCAGGCATTCGACGCACGCCTCGAGGTCGCGCGCAGCCGGCGCAGTGCCGGCGGACACCGCCGCGCTGACGCGCGACAATGCCTCGCCGAGCTCCGTCACCGGCCGCTGCGACTCGCTGAGCGCGAGCTCGATGAGCGTGGCGGCGGTGGCCGCCGCGCACGCCAGGTCGCACGCGGAGTTGCCGGGGCTCGCGCCGAGCGAGCCCCGTGCCGCCAGAGACACTTGCGCCTCAGCCGTGCTTCGACTTGAAGCTGCGCACCTGCGTGTTGAACTCGTCGGCGACGTGCGTCAGCTGGTCGACCGCCGCGTTGTGCAGCGTCGTCTGGTCGCCGGGGCTCAACTGGTTCTGCCGTGCCTCGAAGTCCAGGCACTTCAGGTACGTCTGTACGTCGCTGTTGTACTGCTTGATAGTCTCCATGGCCGTTACCATTTCCTGCTGACTGGCCGTGCTGCCGTCGGGAATCTTGCTCGGCGCCGGCGGCAGCCTGCACTGATCCGCGTGAGCCTGGAGGCTCACCGCGCAGGCGGCCGACAGAGCGGCCAGGGCAAGAATTCGCTTCGGGGACTTCATGATGGGGTTCCTCATTTCGGCAAAAAGAATCGAAAAATCAGCCGAGCACCTTCGCGATGGTCGCGAGCAGGCGCTCGGGATTGAAGGGCTTCACCAGCCAGCCGGTCGCGCCGGCCGCCTTGCCCTGTTGCTTGCGCTCGAGCGTCGCCTCGGTGGTGAGCACGAGCAGCGGCACGTAGCGGTAGGTCGCGCGGCTGCGCAGCTCGCGCACCAGCGTGATGCCATCCATCTTCGGCATGTTGACGTCGGTGATCACGAGATCGAATCGCTGCCGCTCGGCGAGCTCGAGCGCCTCGGCGCCGTCGGAGGCCTGCTGCACGTCGTGGCCCGCGCCCGTGAGCGTGATGCCGACCATCTGCCGCATCGCCGCCGAGTCATCTACTGCGAGTATCCGGGCCATTACGGGGCTCCGCTCTTTGACTTGATTGTTGACATGACGTTAGAACTCCTGCCACTCGGAATCGGCGGCGTCGCCGTTTCCGACAGTGCCGTTGCCGCGGGAAGCGGCGGCGGCGGGCGCTGGCGCGGCTGCGCGCGCAGACTCGGCGGGCGTCTTCGGTTTCGCGGGCCTGGGGGCGCCGCCGCGCCCGGTCCAGGGCCGGCTCGCTCCGCGGCGCTCCGCCCGCGCGGTCGCGGCTTTCGCCGCCGCCGCCTTGGAAACATGCGCCGCGGGCGCGAATGCCGGCGCGCCGATCGCCGACATTCCGACCTGGAAGCGGGCCAGCATCTCGTTGAGCCCGCGCACCTGCTCGGCCATCGCCTGGGAGGCGGCGGTCGCCTCCTCCACCAGGGCGGCGTTCTGCTGGGTGAGCTCGTCCATCTGCATGACGGCGCGGTTGACCTGCTCGATTCCGGAGGACTGCTCGCGCGAGGCGGCGGCGATCTCGGCCACGATGTCGGAGACCTTCTTCACCGCTGCCACGATCTTCTCGAGCGTCTGGCCGGACTGGGTGACCAGCACCGAGCCGTCCTCGACCTTGCGCACGGAGTCCTGGATCAGCTCCTTGATCTCCTTGGCGGCGGTGGCGGAGCGGCCCGCGAGGCTGCGAACCTCGCTCGCCACGACCGCGAAGCCGCGGCCCTGCTCGCCGGCGCGGGCCGCCTCGACGGCCGCATTCAGCGCGAGCAGGTTCGTCTGGAAGGCGATGTCGTCGATGACACCGATGATGTCGGCGATCTTCTTCGATGCCTCGTTGATGCCCGACATGGCGGCGACCGCGTGGCTGACCACCGTGCCGCCCTTCTCGGCCTGGTCGCGCGCGGCGAGGGCGAGCTGGTTGGCCTGGGCCGCGTTGTCGGCGTTCTGCTTGACGGTGGTGGTCATCTCCTCCATGGATGAGGCGGTTTCCTCCAGCGAGGAAGACTGCTCCTCGGTACGCTGCGACAGGTTGGCGTTGCCGGCGGAGATCTCGTCGGCGCCGCGATGGACTTCGACGGCAACCCCCTTCACCCTGGAGACCACTTCAGCCATGTTATCGGCGAGCTGATTGACGCCGCGGCTCATGGCCTCGAAGAAGCCCGTCTTGCCGGTGACATCGATGCGGCTGCCGAGGTCGCCCGCGACCACCGCCGACAGCATTCCCTGCATCTCCTTCTCGACCGCGACCTCCTGGGTGCGATCGGTCCATTCCATCACCGTGCCGATGCGCGCGCCGTTCTCATCGAGCACCGGATTGGTGACCGTGCGGAAGGTGCACGCGCCGAGATCGCGCTCGGCCGCGCGCGAGCCGGCCAGCGTGTCGAGCTCGCGCCGCTCGTCGGCCGGATCGGTCGCCAGCCCCTCGAGGCTCGAGCCGCGCAGCCGCTGCACCTCGAACTCGGGCAGGCTCAGGCGGATCTCCTGCTGGTTGCGCGTGAAGGTGCTGCTCGCGGTGTCGTTGAGATAGATGATGCGGTGCTGCGCGTCGGCAAGCACCACGGAGGTCGATACCTTGTCGAGCGCCTGGCGCACGCGGGCGTTCTCCGCGGCGACCAGCCGCTCGTTCTCGATCTGGGTGCGCAGCTTTCCCTGCATGTCGTCCAGGGCGCGCAACACCCGGCCCGTCTCATCCGAGCCGGTGAGATCGACGGTGCTGTCGTACTTGCCGGCCGCGATGCGCCCGAATACCTCGATCGCCTGCGCGAGCGGCGCCGCGAGCGAGCGGGTGATGAGCCAGGAAAGGGCGAGCGCCACGCCGAGGGCGATGATGGTGATGCCGACGGTGAGGTTGCGCCAGGTCGTGACCTGCGACAGGCGCTGCTGCACGGCGGCGCCCATCGCGGAGTAGCCCAGATCAGACAGGCTCTGCAGGCTCGCGCTGATGGCGCGCGAGTCGGCGAAGAGCTCCGCGGTCGTGATGGTCATCTTCTGCGCGTTGATGATCCGCGACTCGATGATCCCGTAGGAGTTGTCGAAAGCGCCCTGCGCCGACTCGACGGCGGGCACGATCTTCGCCCGCGCCGCGGCCGGCGCGCCGTTGAGGTCGCGCGTCGTCGCGGCGAAGTCGCCGACCACCTCGTCGTGATGGAGGTGGAGCGCCATCTGATCGTCACCGCCCAAATAGCCCTTGATGCTGGCGCGCGTCGCGAACCACTGGACGTTGCCCGAGGCGATGAGCGCCCCCGGAACGTCCCGGGTGGCGATCTGGATCAGCGAGGCGGTCTGCGGCGAGGGATCGACGTTGAGCGCAGAGCGGGCGACCACCAGGTTGCCGAGCTTCACGATTCGCGCGATGAGGGCATCGTGCCGGGCGACCGCATCGTCGGCGGACAGCTTCGCTTCATCCGACTGCAACTGCTGCCAGTCGCCCTTGATTCCCTGCCACTCGTCCGCGACGCCGAGGCGCGCACCGACGGCCGAGTCGCTCGCGTCGGTGTCGGAAATGGCCTTGTCGATCGCCGCCTCCGACTCCGTCAGCTCCGAGCGGCGCGAAGTGTCGCCGGTGAGCACCGCGAAGAGCAGGCTGCGGTGGTTGGCGACGTCCGCCAGTACCGCGCCCACCTGGTGAGCATAGCCGGCGCCCGCTAGCTCGTTGCGGGCCTGCGCGACCTCGCTGTCGGCGGCGCTCAAGTAGAACACTCCGAGCAGGGCCGTCGGCACCGCCATCGCGGCGACGAGCAGCGCGAGCTTCTGCCAGAGCTTAAAACGGTTGAGAAGTTGCATGGAATTACCTCTGAACCTCAATCCACTCGCCACCCGCGCCCGCGGCGCGGCGGCCTTCCGACCGCGCGCTTCTCTGCGCGGGTTGCGAAGCATTCCCGACTGCGGCCTGCGCCGCGGGTGCCCGCTCGGCGGCGGGGGTCACTCCCTGGGCGCCGAGGTCGTAACGGTCGAGCATTTCGTTGAGCTCGCGGACCTGTCCGGCCATCGCCTGCGAGGCGGCGGTCGCCTCCTCGACGAGCCCCGCATTCTGCTGGGTGAGCTCGTCCATCTGCACGACTGCGCGATTGACCTGCTCGATGCCCGAGGACTGCTCGCGCGAGGCCGCGGCGATCTCGGCGACGATGTCGGTGACCTTCTTCACCGAAGTGACTATCTCGCCGAGCGTGCGCCCGGACTGGGTCACGAGGCCCGAGCCGTCCTCCACTTTCCTGACGCTGTCCTCGATGAGGCTCTTGATCTCTTTCGCGGCAGTCGCCGACCGGCCGGCGAGGTTGCGCACCTCGCTGGCGACGACCGCGAAGCCGCGGCCCTGCTCGCCGGCGCGCGCGGCCTCGACCGCGGCGTTGAGCGCGAGCAGGTTGGTCTGGAAGGCGATCTCGTCGATGACGCCGATGATGTCGGCGATCTTCTTGGCCGATTCGTTGATGCCGGACATGGCTGCCACGGCCTTGCCGACCACCGCGCCGCCCTGCTCGGCCTGATCGCGCGCCGCGATGGCGAGCTGGTTGGCCTGCGCCGCGTTGTCGGCGTTCTGCTTGACGGTGGTGGTCATCTCTTCCATCGAGGAGGCGGTCTCCTCGAGCGAGGAGGCCTGCTCCTCGGTGCGCAGCGACAGGTTCGAGTTGCCGGCCGTGATCTCCTCGGCACCGAGGGCGACCTCGCGGCCGGCGCTCTTTACGCGCGAGACGATCTCTACCAGGCTCCCGGCCAGGCGGTTCACGCCGGCTCCCAACGCCTCGAAGAAGCCGGACTTGTGGATGAGATCGATGCGCCGGGTGAGATCGCCGCCGTTCACCGCGGCGAGCACGGCCTGCAGCTCCTGCTCCACGCGTACCTCCTGAGTGCGCGACGTCCATTCCATGACCGTGCCCAGCCGCTCGCCGCGCTCGCCCGTCACCCGGTTGGTGACGGTGCGGAAGCAAAGCTCGCCGAGGATGCGCTCCTCGATCCGCTCGCCGGCGAGCGTATCGAGAAGCCGCCGCTCGGCGGCGGGATCGGCGGACAGCGCCTCGAGATGCGAGCCGCGCAGCCGCGCGGCGTCGAAGGCCCGCAGAGCCGTGCGGATTTCCGCCGCGTTGCGCTCGAAAGTCGTCTGCGCGGCGTCGTTGAGATAGATGATCCGGTGCTCGGCGTCGGCCAGAACCACGCAAGTGGAGGCCTTGTCGAGCGCATGACGGATGCGCGAGTTCTCCGCGGCAACGGCCCGCTCATTCTCGATCTGCGCGCTCAGCTTTCCCTGCATGGAGGCGAGTGCCTGCAGCACCAGCCCGGCCTCGTCGTCCCGGCCCGTATCGACCTGGCTGTCGTAGCGGCCCTGGGAGATATGGTCGAAGGCGTCGATCGCCTGCTTCAGCGGGCGCTGCAGGGAGAGGCGCACGAGCTTGGCGAGCGCCAGCGCGCCGGCGAGCGCCAGAAGGGCCAGCAGGGCGGTCAGGTCGCGGTGCCAGGCGACAGCGGACGCGCGCGCCGCGAGGGCGGATGCGGCGGCGTTCAGGCTGTCGGCGGCGAGCTTCTGCAATGCGTGACTTGCCGGTATGCCGGCGTCGTAGGTCGCGGCGCCGCTGATCTTGAGGCTGGAGGCGCCGATGATCTGCGAATCGATCACTCCGCCGAATTGGCCGAAAAGCTGCACCGCCGACTCGAAGTCGTTCTGCAGCGGGGCGCGCACTTGCGGCGGAAGATCCGCGAGCCCCGAGCGGATCTGCTCGAGTCGCGACAGCACGCGGCTGCGGTAGATCGCGATGCCCATCTGGTCATCGCCACCGAGATAGCTCTTGGAAGCGGCGCTCACCGCGAAGTGGCGCATGCTGTCGTGCTGCGCCAGCGCCGCCGGCGCGTATTCGGCGCCGATCTCGACCAGGGTACGGCTCGTCTGGTCGGGGTCCGAGGCGATTCCCGACCCGGCCGCGACGGTGGCGCTGAGCTGGTTCAAACGATCGACCAGCGCGGCGTTCGCGTCGCGGATCTGGGAGGGCATCTGGCCAAGAGCCGCTGCGGCCGCCGCGCCCCATTGCGAACGCAGTTTGGCGACGTCTTCCCTGACTCCGTAGCGCTCGCCCAGCCGGCCGGAGACCTCGTCGAGGCGCCCCATCGCCGCGTCGACGTCGCGCTGCTTCGACAGCACCGCATCGTGGCGCGCTTTGTCTCCGCTTGCGAAGACGAATGCGCGGGCGCCGTGCGTCAGCAGGTTCGACTCGACCGAATCTATGGCCTGGAGGAAGCGGATTCCCTGCTGCTCGCTGCGGGCCTGACTCAGCTCGCCCCCCATGGCGGTGAAGTAGAAGAATCCGACCAGGACCGCCGGCACGAACATCGCCAGGACGATAGCTCCCAGCTTCTGCCAGAGGTTCAGACGGTTGAGCGCCATGGTAGTCATGTGGGTTACTCAGGCGCTGCGCGCCACGCGCGCAGCTCCCATGGATGAGGCTCTGGCCGTGCCGCTGCCCGGACGCGGCGCGCCGTAGGAGCGCGGCGCATGCGCCATGTCGTGGGCGGTGCGGTAGCGGCCCATGTTCTCGTTCAGCTCGCAGGCCTGGCCGGCCATGTTCTGCGCTGCGGCGGTCGCCTCCTCGACGAGCGCGGCATTCTGCTGAGTGAGCGCGTCCATCTGCATGACGGCGCGGTTGACCTGCTCGATGCCCGCCGACTGCTCGCGCGAGGCGGCGGCGATCTCCGCGACGATGTCGGAGACCTTTTTCACCGAAGCCACGATCTCTTCGAGCGTTTGGCCGGACTGCGTAACGCGCGCCGAGCCGTCCTCGACCTTGCGCACCGAGTCCTGGATCAGACCCTTGATCTCCTTGGCGGCCGTGGCGGAGCGGCCCGCGAGACTGCGGACCTCGCTGGCCACCACCGCGAAACCGCGGCCCTGCTCGCCGGCCCGCGCCGCCTCGACGGCGGCGTTGAGCGCGAGCAGGTTGGTCTGGAAGGCGATCTCGTCGATCACGCCGATGATGTCGGCGATCTTCTTGGAGGACTGCTTGATGTCCGACATGGCGGCCACGGCCTGATTCACCACCACGCCGCCGCGCTCGGCCTGATCGCGGGCCGCGAGGGCGAGCTGGCTCGCCTGGGCCGCGTTGTCAGCGTTCTGCTTGACCGTGGTCGTCATCTCCTCCATCGAGGAGGCAGTCTCCTCGAGCGAGGCGGACTGCTCTTCCGTGCGGCGCGAGAGGTTGGTATTGCCGGCGGAGATCTCCTCCGCCGAGCGGTTCACCTCGGTGGCGGTCGATTTGATGCCGCGCACGATGCCGCCCATGCTCTCGAGCAGCGTATTGATCCCTTCGGCCATGATGCGCAGCTCGGGGCTGTCGATGCGAGTATCGAGCCGGCGGGTGAGGTCACCCTGCGAGGCCGCGTTGATGATCTCGCGGGTCTCCTCGATGATGTTTCTCGTGGCATTCATTTGAGTTCTTTCTCCGGTCAGGCGGCGCTCGCGGCGAGCGCTTCGTCGGTGTCGGTGTCGGTGGCGGCGTCGGCGGAAATGGCGAGATCCCTGCCGATCAGGCGGTCGATGTCGAGCAGCACCACCATGCGCTCGGCAACCGACACCAGGCCGCGGATGTAATCCGTGGCGGAGCGCGAGCCGAGCTCGGGAGCAGGCTTTACTTCGGCGGAGTTGACGTCGACCACGTCGGAGACGCCGTCCACCACGACCCCGAAATCACGACGCCCGGCCGGAGTATTGACGGACATGACGATGATGACGGTCACCGTCGTGTACTCGATCCGTTCGAGAGCGAACCGCATCCGCAGATCGACGATGGGGACGATCGAGCCACGCAGATTGAGTACGCCGAGCACATGCGATGGCGCGTGGGGGATCTTGGTCACGGCGGACCAACCGCGGATCTCCTGCACGCGCAGGATGTCGACGCCATAAGTCTCGTTGCCGAGCACGAAGGTGAGGACCTGATGGGATCCGCCGCCGGAGCCCTGTTGCCGCTCGACCGAGTTACTGGACATGATTGAGATGCCTCGTATTCACCGCCGTGAGCCTCAAGCCGCCGCCCGCATGGACGCCGCGCGGATGAGCCCCGGCACATCGAGAATGAGCGCCACCGAGCCGTCGCCGAGGATGGTCGCGCCGGAGACGCCCTCGATGTGGCCGTAGTTGGCTTCCAGGGACTTGATGACCACCTGCTGCTGTCCGAGCAGGTCGTCGACGAAAAGACCCACCCGCCGTCCATCGCCCTCGGCGACGACCACCAGCCCCTCGTGCAGCGCGCGGGAGCGCGGCTCGACGCCGAAGAGCTCGTGCAGCCGGATGATCGGCAGGTAATCGCCGCGGAAGGAGAGCACTTCGCTGTGGCCGGAGAGCCGGGTGACGCCAGTCGCCTTGAGCTGCATCGATTCCACGATGGAGATGAGCGGCACGATATAGGTTTCCGTGCCCACCGCGACGGACTGACCGTCCACGATGGCGAGCGTCAGGGGCAGCGTGATGGTGAACCGCGAGCCGCGGCCGGGATCGCTCCTCACCTCGATCTTGCCGCCGAGCTCCTTGACGTTGCGGCGCACCACATCCATGCCCACGCCACGGCCGGACACATCGGTCGTCTTCTCCGCGGTGGAGAACCCGGGGACGAAGATCAGGTCGTGGATCTCGGCCTCCGTCAGCGAATCGTCGGGACCGACGAGGCCGCGGGCGCGGGCCTTGGCGAGAATGCGCTCCTCGTCGAGTCCACCGCCGTCGTCGCTCACCTCCACGGCGATGTTGCCGCCGCGGTGGCAGGCATCGAGGTGTACCGTGCCCTCGGCGGACTTGCCGTTCGCGACCCGCGATTCCGGCGACTCGATGCCGTGATCGATGCTGTTGCGCACGAGGTGCACCAGCGGGTCGCCGATCTTTTCGAGTACCGTCTTGTCGAGCTCGGTCTGCTCGCCGGTGAGCTTGAGCTCGATCTGCTTGCCAAGGCGCTGTGCGAGGTCGCGCACCATGCGCGGGAAGCGGCTGAAGACGAAGCTGATCGGGAGCATGCGCACCCGCATGACTGTCTCTTGCAGCTCGCGCATGTTGCGCTCGAGCTGCGCGAGGCCCGCCCGGAGCTTCTCGGCATCGGGCCCGCCGAAGTGCGAGCCGAGCTGGCTCAGCATCGCCTGGGTGATCACCAGCTCGCCGACGGTGTTCATGAGCTCGTCGATCTTCTCGACGCTGACCCGGATCGACCCCGAGTCGCCGAGCGCGCTGACGGAGCCCTCCGGTTTGGCCGGGCCGTCCGCGCGCGGCGCCGTAGCGACTGCAGCCGGTGCCTGGTGAGCGGCGAGCGGCGCCGGTGTCGGGATCGCAGGTGCCGGCTCAGGTACCGCCGCTGCGGCTGCGGCGCTCGAGGCAATGTCCGTGACGATGCCCGTGCCCGGAAGGTGCTCGATCTTCAGGTCGCAATCGCCCTCGGCCCACTCGAACACCTGTCTGATGGCTTCCTCGGCTACGTTGCCCGGAAGCTCGAGCGACCATGCGAGATAACAATCTTGGGGGTTGACGTCTGCGAGCGGCGGCAGCATCTGCGCGTCGACGCGCACGTCGAACTGACCGAGCGCGGCGAGCTCCCGCAACATTCGCAGCGGGTCGTTGCCGCGGGCCAGCAGCTCGCGGTAGGGGTGAAAGTGGATTCGCCAGCGCGGCGGCTGCGCAGACGGCGTGTCGCGAGCCACCGGCGCGTCGCCCGGCACGGGAATGGCCGTGCTACTTGCCGGCTCCGCGCCAGGGGGCGCCGCAGGCGCGGCGGCAACGGGAGCAGGCTCGCTCTTCTTCGCGATCGCGACTTCCAGATCGAACTGCAGATCCGATACGCGTTGCGCGTCGATCGGCTGCTTCGCCTGCACGGCGCGCAGCATGGCGCGCATGACGTCCACCGACTTCAGCAGCAGGTCCGAGACGGCGACCGTCACCGGCATCGTGCCGCTGCGCAGCTCATCGAGCAGAGTCTCGAGGCTATGGGTGAACGAGGCGATTGCCGAGAATCCGAACGTCGCGCTGCCGCCCTTGATCGAGTGCGCGACGCGGAAGATGGTATTGATCAGCTCCGGCTCGGGCGAGCCGACATCGAGCTTGAGGAGCGCCGCCTCCATGGCATCGAGCGCCTCGAAGCTCTCTTCGAAGAACGCATCGTGAAACTGCGTCAGATCGACTGTCATCGGCCGACCTCTGCGGGAAGCCCGAGCATGTCATTGAGACCGAGGAGGCCGGCCGCCGCCGCCAGCGCCGGGGCCCGGCCGCGCCACTCGACCGCACGGCCCGCCGTACGGCGGTCGCGCACGAAGGCGGCGAGGAGCTGCAGTGCCGCGGTGTCGATGCGCTGCAGCGCGCTCACGTCCACGACGACCGGTCCGGACTCTTGCAGCCGGCGGGCGAGCTCCGATTTGAGCGCGTCCGCTTCGGCGACCGTGCAGTCCGCGGCAAGCCTCAGCAGTCCCTTGTCAGCGCCGCCGCTCTTGCGGGAGGTCCTGGATGCGACCTTGCGGGCGGCGGCCGGCCGGCGGGGCGCCGCGCTGCGCTTCGTCGGCCGCGGACGTGCGCGCTTGCTCGCCGGTCTCTTCTGCTTGCGGGTTTTCATAATCTGGTAGGCGCGCGGATTCGGGGCATGACTGCCGGTACAGCGCCGGTATCGGCCCGTGTGACGTGGCTCTTGAGTTGAGCCCTATGAAACTTGACGCAGTTCCGCAGTGTGCGGACCGTGCAGCCGTTTCACGAGGTCCGCCTCCGCGAGCGTCAGTCCGCAGCCCGACATCAGCTCCTCGCGGCTCGCGCCGCCGCGCGCCAGCCGGATGGCGATCTGGTAGCCGGGGGAGGGCGACTGGGACGGGGCGGGCGCGGCAGGGCGCTCCAGCCGCTCGGCAAGCTGCGCGAGCGCGGATTTCGTTGCATCCACCCGCGCCTCGATCTCGGCGAGCCGCTGCAGGACGATCTGTGTCTGCGAGAGCACCTCGTCGGTCTGCCGTCGCGTGGCGCGCCGCCAGGCCGTGAAGCTGATGGCGGCAACGATGAAAGAGAAGACGAGGAACACCGCGCGTCCCGCGATGAGCAGGAATTCGGCGGGGGGCAGTGTCATGCGCGACGGCTCCTGTGATGTAGGTCACATGACGCGCCGACCGTGTCGGAATTCCGGCGCGAAGCGCCGTGCGTCAGGAGTTATCGTGCAGGAACCGTGCCACTGGCCGCCGTGCCAGTTGGCGTCGAACTAACCGTCGTTGCACCGGCTGCCCTTGCGCCCGCTGGCGCTGTGCCTGCTGCTGCTCCGTCAGTTGCTGTCGCGTCGGCCGTTGGCTGCCCGGTCGTGGCTCCATCGCCCGGATTCATGTTCGGCACCCATCCCGGCTCCATGTGCTGATCGGTCTGAGCCGAGAGTATGACGACGGTCACACGACGGTTGGCGTTGCGTCCCAGCGCGGTGGTATTGCTCGCCACCGGATGCTGGTCGCCGAAGCCGACGACGGCCAGCCGCTCGCGCGCTACGCCTCGATCGGAGAGTACGTGAACGACGCTGCCGGCGCGCGCGGCCGACAGCTCCCAGTTGGAATAGAACTGCACCGTCCGGATCGGGACGTCGTCGGTGAAGCCCTCGACCCGCACTGGATTGGGGAATCGCGCGAGCACGTCAGCCAGGCGGCGGATGATGCCGATCGCGTTCGGCGCCAGGCGCGCGCTGCCGCTGGGATAGAGGATGTCGGTGCGGATCTCGACCTCGATCCAGGACTGCTTGCGCCGCACGACCACCAGATTCTGCTTGATCAGCCCCGACATCGCCTTGACTACATCGTCGGCGACGCGTGCCAGCATGATCGCATTCGCGCGCTGCTTTGCGGCTTCCGCGGCATCCTCGGGGTGCGCCGGTCCGGTCGCGGCCCTGACACCATTCTCGTTGCCGGGCGGTGGCATGTCGTCGTGATAGGGCTCGTTCGGGACAGGAGTGGCGAGCGCGAGCGGCACGGGAGTGAGGAGCGATCGCGGCTGCCCCTTCAGCATCGCCTGCTCGACGACGCTGACGCGGAGGTCGGCTCCGGAGCCCACGCGCTTGTGGCCGACCTCGATCGGCTCCAGCGTGCGGGGCTCGCCGCGAAAGGCGGCGTAGAGGGAGTCGGAAAGGACACGGTACTTGCCCGCGTTCACCGACGAGATCGAATACATCACCACGAAGAAGGCGAGGAGCAGCGTCAACAGGTCGCCGTACGGGATCGCCCAGCGCTCGTGGTTCTCGTGCTCTTCCTCGTGTCGTCTCTTGCGGCGCATGGCGGGCTCCTAATGCAAGTATCCCTGCAGTTTCGCCTCGATCGCGCGCGGATTCTCGCCCTGAGCGATGCACATCATCCCGTCGATGATCATCTCGCGGATCTGGGTCTGGCGGTGGATGTGACCTTTGAGCTTGCCGGCGACCGGGAGGAAGAAGAGGTTGGCGAGGCTGATGCCGTAAATCGTGGCGGTGAACGCAGAGGCGATGCCGGCGCCGAGCTTGGCCGGATCCGTGAGATTCTGCAGCACGGCCATGAGACCCAACACCGCGCCGATGATGCCGAGAGTCGGCGAGTAGATGCCCGCGCCCTCGAACATCTTTGCCGCGGCGATGTCGGCGTGCTCGCGCATGCTCAGCTCGACGTACATGGCGTTGCTGATGGCCTCGGGCTCGCTGCCGTCGACCACCAGCTGCAGCGCCTTCTGTACGAACGCATCGGTCTCGCGCGCGATCAGCGGCTCGAGGCCGAGCAGGCCCTGCTTGCGCGCCGTGTTGCTCCACTCGACGATCTTGGTGATGATCTGACGGCCGTCGCGCGACGGTGGGCGCACGATCCAGGGAAAGATCTTGATGGCATGCTTCACTACCGAGAGCGGCGTCTGGATGCAGGTCGCGGCAATCGTGCCGACGCCCACCACCATGAACGCCTCCAGGGAAACGAGCGCCATGACGCCGGCGCCGCGCAAAACGGCGCCGAGCAGCACGGCATTGACGGCGAGCACCAGTCCGACGATGCTCAGGATATCCATCGCAGCCCCTTACATGCCGAGGCCCGACAGCAGCTCATCCACGTCTGTCTGGCCTGTGGCGACTTCTCCTCGTGTCACTCCGGGCACGACCGGTCCATGGCCGTGGTCCGGGCTCTCGCCGAGCGTGGTGTGCTCGACGACGTCCCCTGATAACTTGGTGAGGCTCGCCAGGGCTTCCTCCAGCTCGACGACGAGCTTGATGACGCTGCGGATGATTTGACCCGTCAGGTCCTGGTAGCCCTGTGCGAGCAGTACGTCGGCGAGGTTCTTGCGGATCTGCTCCGAGTCGCCGCGCACGGCGGGCAGGAACGCCTCGACCGTGCGCACCACCGGCAGAAACGCATCGATCCCGCGCACGGCGCCCTCGAAGCCGGTACCGGTCGGCGGCCGCTCGCGGTACGTTTTCAGCGAATCGATGAGCGCGCCGGCCTCGCGCGCGGTGCGCTCGGCGAGCGGCCCCGACCGCTCCACGAGATCGAGCGTGCGGTGCGCGGCCTCGTCGGTCATCTTGATGACGTGCGCGAGACGGGTCTTCGCATCGGGAATCTCGTTCTCAGCGATGTCCGCCAGCCGCGACTCGATGCCGAAGCGCTCGAGCGCCTTCTGCAGGTCGCCGGTCAGCCGCCGTATCTCCGTCAGAGTCTGCGGCTCACGCATGCGCACGATGTGGTCGACGGCGGTGAAGAAAGCAGCCTCGTCGCCGCCGCGCAGCGCCTCGGACAGGGCGTCCACGCAGGCGCCGTATTCCAACTTCAATATCTGGAAGTTCGACATGACGCTCTCACTTTCCCCCGGCGAGGATCTTGTCGAGCTTCTCCTTGAGAGTCTCGGCGGTGAAGGGCTTGATCACATAGCCGTTCACGCCCGCCTGTGCCGCCTCGATGATCTGCTCGCGCTTGGCTTCCGCGGTCAGCATGAGGACGGGCATCTTGGCGAGCTTCGCGTCGGCGCGCACGGCCTTGATGAGCTCGAGTCCGGGCATGCCGGGCATGTTCCAGTCGGTGATGAGGAAATCGAAGCCGCCCGCCTGCAGCATCGGCAGGGCCGTCTTGCCGTCGTCCGCCTCGGAGACATTGGGGTAACCGAGATCGTGCAGCAGGTTCTTGATGATGCGCCGCATGGTCGAGAAGTCGTCGACCACCAGGAATTTCAGATCTTTGCTCACTGCCTGCCTCGTCTCGTTGCACTCGCGCCGGCCGTACCGTCGCGCCAATCCGCCAGCCGCGCCTTGAGCCGCACGAGCGCCTGCCCATGCAGCTGACAGGCGCGCGATTCGGTCACCTTCAGCACCGCGCCGATCTCCTTGAGATTCAATCCCTCGCCGTAGTAGAGCGACATCACCAGCTTCTCTCGCTCCGGCAGCCCGTCGATCGCCTGCGCCAGCGCCTCCCGGAAACCCTCCTCCGCCGTTTCCCGGAACGGATCGGCCGCGCCCTCGGCCGTTGCCTCCGTCGTATCGTCGAGCGCCGCCAGGCGGCAGCTCGCGGCGTCCTGCACGATCGAGTGATATTCATCGAGCGGCACCCCGAGCCCCTGGGCGATCTCCGTGTCGCGCGCATCGCGTCCAGTGCGCCGCTCGATCTCCTGCACCACTGCGGCGACCGCGCGCGCCTTGCGATGCACCGAGCGTGGCGCCCAGTCGAGCTTGCGCAGCGCATCGATCATGGCGCCGCGGATGCGGATGCCGGCATAGGTCTCGAAGCTCGCGCCGCGATTCGGCGCGTAGTTCGAGGCCGCCTCCAGCAGCCCCAGCATCCCCGCCTGCATCAGATCGTCCACCTCCACGGAGGGCGGCAGGCGGCCGACCAGGTGGTAGGCGATCCGCTTCACCAGCTCCGCGTGGCGCGTAACCAGCTCGCTCGCCTCGTCCGGCGCGCGACGCACTCCGTACGCGCTAGCCGCGTTCATGGCACCACTTCCAGCCGCACCGGGCTCCGTCTCACCAGCCGCTCCACGAAAAACTCGATGTTCCCGCGGGGACCGGGCGGCACTGGCCATGTATCGGCAGCGGTCGCCAGTTTCTTGAACGCCCGCGCCGCGGGGCTCGCCGGGTAGGCCTGGAGCACCGGGCGCTGCTCGCACACGGAGCGGCGCAGGTACTCGTCCTCGGGAATCTCGCCTGCGAATTCCAGCACAACATCGAGGAAGCGCGCCGTGACGCGCTCGAAACGGCGGAAGAGCTCGGCGCCGGCGCCCGCCGCGCGGACGCGGTTGGCGAGCACGCGGAAGCGGCGCACGCCGTGATTGCGACTCAGGACCTTGACGAGCGCATAGGCGTCGGTTAGCGAGGCCGGCTCGTCGCAGATCACGGCTACAACGTGTTGCGCAGCCTGTGAGAACTGCAGCACACCCTCGGCGATTCCCGCGGCGGTGTCCACGATGAGCACGTCCAGGCGGGCGGCGAGCGTGCTGAAGGCACGCACCAGGCCCAGGTGCTCCGCGGCGCCCATGCTGGCGAGGTCGGCGGCGCCCGATGCCGCCGGCACGACATGAAATCCCTGCGGCGCCTGGATGATCACCTCATCCAGCGTGCGCTCACCTGAGATGACGTGGGCGAGGGTGTAGCGCGGCGAGAGCCCGAGGAAGACATCGGCGTTCGCGAGCCCCAGGTCGCCGTCGAACAGCACCACGCGCCGGCCGGCGGCCGCGAGCGCCGTGGCGAGATTGACCGAGACGCTCGTCTTGCCGACGCCGCCCTTGCCGCCGGTGACGGCGATCACCTGCACCGGCCGTCCGAGGGACTCGAGCTTGGAGTTGTTGATCAGACTGAGGTCAGGTCGTCGCATGTGACAGCCTTCCAAATCGTCGTCGCAGCAGATCTTCGTCGGCGGCCGCGCCGGTCGCCTTGGCGAGCCGCACGGCCTGGGATACCAGCTCCAGGGAGCGCGCTGGCCGCAGGTCCTCGGGGACGCGCTGGCCGTCGCTCGTGTAGGAAAGCGGCAAGCGCGCGCGGATGAGCACGGAGAGCGCGCCGCCGAGGCTCGTTGCCTCGTCCAGCTTGGTGAGCAGGCACGAGGCCGGATTGGCGGGGCGGAAGCGTTGCACCGCTTCCTCCAGCGCGCCTGCCTGCGTGCTTGCCGCGAGCACCAGAGCCGTCTCCAGCTTCGATGCGCAGTTGGCGAGCACCGTGAGACGTTGCGCGAGCTGCGCATCGCGCAGGCTCGAGCCCGGCGTGTCGATGAGCACCAGCCGGTAGCGCTCGAGCCGCGTCAGCAGATCCGGCATGGCCTCGAACCGCTCCGGCACGTGCACCGGCACGCCGAGCAGCTGTCCCAGGGCCTGCATCTGGTCCTGCGCACCGATCCGCACCGTATCGGAGGCGACCAGCGCCAGGTCCTTCGGGCCGTGACGCAATATCCAACGCACGGCCAGTTTCGCGAGCATCGTCGTCTTGCCGACGCCGGTGGCGCCCACGAAGGCGACACGCCCGCCGGTCTCCAGCCAGCGATCGCCCGTCACCAGGAGATATTGCGACAGGCCGGCGATGGCGAAACGGCGGCCCTGCGTCAGGTCGATGCGCTCATCGAGCTGGCCGACGAGGTGATCGGCGAGGTCCTGCGCGATCCCGATCTCGGTCAGCTCGCGCAGTAGCTCGGTGTGCACGGGCGCGCGGCGCGTGCGGTCGTTCCAGGCGAGTTGCGCGAGTTGAGTCTCGAGCATGCGGCGCAGGGTTTGCAGCTCCTTGCCCATGACCTCCGCTGGAGCCTCGGGCTGCGGCTCGAACAGGGGCGTCAGAGCTGCCGGCGCCGCGGCGGCGATGGCCGGCGCCGCGACGGCCGGCGTGGCGCGCTCACGTAGAGTGGGCGGCTCCTGCTGCGGCGCGCGCCCGAACAACCGGTCGCGGATGGTGGCGGCGGCCGCAGGCGCGGGGACGGGGACGGGGGCGGCGGGCTGGCTGTCCTGGACGGCCAGCGGTACGGCCCTGTCGAGACTGCCGGCGTCGAAATCCACCGCTGCGGTGACTTCGACTCCCTGCGCCAGGCGGCGCGAGGAGAGGATCACCGCATCTTCGCCCAGCTGCTCGCGGATCGAGCGCAGCGCCTGGCGCATGTCGGGTGCCGTATGTCGTACGATCTTCATGTTTACCTGCCGACCGCGGTGACGACGCGGACCTTGCGGTTGTCGGGAATCTCATTCCATGCGAGCACGTAGAGGTTGGGCAGCGCCGCGCGCAGGAAGCGCGCCATCTGCGCCCGCAGCGGCGGCGGCACGAGGAGCACCGGCGCCTCGCCCGATGCCTCCTGGCGCCGCGTCGCCTCGGCGACGCGCTGTTGCAGCCGCTCCGCCAGGCCGGGCTCGAGACCCGGGCTGGAGGCATTGGCGGCGAGCGAGCCGGAGAGCAGCCGCTCGAGGTCCGGCTCGAAGGTGATGACGGGCAGCTCGGCTGCGATGCCGGCGATGTCCTGCACGATCTGCCGCCCGAGGGCGATGCGGACGTGTCCCAACAGTACGGCCGGATCCTGCGAGCGCGGCGCGTGCTCCGCCAGCGTCTCGATGATGTTGCGGATGTTGCGGATGGGAATCCGCTCGGCGAGCAGGCTCTGCAGCACGCGTACCACGGCGGAGAGAGGCAGTACGCGCGGCACCAGATCCTCCACCAGCTTCGGCGCGCTCTTTGCCAGTCCGTTGAGCAGCTGCTGCACTTCCTCATGGCCGAGGATCTCGTTGGCGTGCGACTGGATGACGAAGGAGAGATGAGTGGCGATGACGGTGCTCGGATCGACCACGGTGTAGCCGAGCGCCTGCGCATGATCGCGGCTCGAGGCGTCGATCCACACCGCCTCCATGCCGAAGGCCGGGTCGCGCGTGGCGATGCCCTGCAGCGGACCGAAGACGCGTCCCGCGTTGATCGCGAGCTCCTTGTCCGGATAGATGACGCTCTCGCCGACCGGCACGCCGCTCAGGTTGATCCGATAGATGTTCGGGGCGAGGTCCAGGTTGTCGCGGATGTGCACGGCCGGGACGAGGAAGCCGAGCTCCTGCGAAAGCTTGCGCCGCACTCCGCGCACTCTGCCGAGGAGGTCGCCGCCGCCGCTATGGCGCTTGTCCACGAGGGATACGAGCCGGTAGCCGACCTCGAGACCGACGAGGTCGACCGGACGCACGTCCTCCCAGGTGAGCTCGCGGGTCTCCGGAGCCTGCGGCGGCGCCTTCGGGGCCGCGGCGACAGCCACGGCGGCCACGCGCTTCTTGTTGATCAGGTATGCCGTCGTGCCGCAGATCGCCGCGATGAGCAGGAAGGCGACGTTGGGCATCCCCGGAATGACTCCCATGACGCCGAGCAGGCCCCCGGCCACGCCGAGGGCTTTCGGGTTGCCGAAGAGCTGCCGGCGCAGCTCCCCGCCCATGTCCTGCGAGCGCGACATGCGGGTCACTATCAGTGCCACGGCGGTCGAGAGCAGGAGGGCCGGAATCTGCGCCACCAGGCCATCGCCGATGGTGAGCAGGGTGTACGTATGGATTGCGTCCGTCACCGCCATTCCGTGCCCGATCGTGCCGATCGCGAGGCCGCCGATGATGTTGATGAGTAGAATCATGATGCCCGCGATGGCGTCGCCGCGGATGAACTTGCTCGAGCCGTCCATCGCGCCATAGAAGTCGGCTTCGGCGCGGATCTCGGCGCGGCGGGTGCGCGCCTCGTCCTGGGTGATGAGTCCGGCGTTGAGGTCGGCATCGATCGCCATCTGCTTGCCGGGCATGGCGTCCAAGGTGAAGCGGGCGCTGACCTCGGAGATGCGTCCCGAGCCCTTGGTAACCACCACGAAGTTGATGATGGTGAGGATGATGAACACCACCACGCCGACGGCGAAATTGCCGCCGACCACGAACTCGCCGAAGGACTGGATGACATGCCCCGCCGCCTGCGGACCAGTGTATCCATGCAACAGAACGACGCGTGTCGAGGCGACGTTGAGGGCGAGCCGCACCAGTGTCGCGAGCAGGAGGACGGTTGGAAACACGCCGAACTCAATCGGCCGCGCCACATAGAACACCGCCATCACGATGACGATCGAGAGCGCGATGTTGAAGGTGAAGAGCACATCGAGCGCCATCGGTGGCAGCGGCAGGATCACCATGGCGAGCACGGCGAGGACACCCGCGGGCACGCCGATACCGGCGCGCAGCAGCTCCCGCCATGTCGGCAGAGTGGAGCTCGATGTCGTGGTGGCTGCGGTCATGGCTTAATGGCGTGTGGCATCGATACCGGGGTCAATGGCCGGCGGCTCGGGCGACCGTGCGCCCGAAGTGCGGGCCGCCTTGAGCTGATAGATGTAGGTGAGGACCTGGGCGACGGCCACGTACAGAGTCGCCGGAATCTCGCCGCCGATCTCGACGTTGTGATGGAGCGCGCGGGCGAGCGGGGGCGCCTCGAAGATCGGCACCGCGTGCTCGGTCGCGATCTCGCGAATCCGCGCGGCGATGAGATCCGTGCCTTTTGCGACGACGAGCGGCGCGCGCATGCGGCTCTCGTCGTAACGCAGCGCCACGGCGAAGTGGGTCGGGTTGACGACCACGACATCCGCCTTGGGCACCTCCTGCATCATCCGCCGACGCACCATCTCCCGCTGCACGCGCCGGATGCGGTTGCGCACCTCGGGCGAGCCCTCGCTCTCCTTGAACTCCTGGCGAATTTCCTCGCGGCTCATGCTGAGCTTCTGCGAGTGCTGCCAGAGCTGCCAGGGCACATCGACCGCGGCGATGAGCGCGAGGCCGCCGGAAACGGCGAGCAGGGCGTCCGAGGTGAGATTCGCGGCCTGGGCGATGCCTTCGTGCAGCGGCGCGGCGCCGAGCGCGAGCAGGTGCGCCGACTGCTTGCGCAGCACCACTACCGCGATGACGGCGACCACGAGGAACTTCGCGAAGGCTTTGACGAGCTCGACGGCGCCGCGCGCGGAGAAGAAGCGGCCGAAGCCGGCGACGGGGTCGAGCCGGCTGAAGTTGGGTGACAGGGCCTGGAGGCTGACATTCCAGCCCCCCAGAGCGAGCGGCGACAGCAGGGCGGCGAGCATCGTCAGGCCGAGGACGGGGGCGCAGGCCAGCAGGGCACGCAGCATCTCCGCGGACGCGGTGGACAGCGCCATGCCGGGGTCGAGCGCCGCCGCCGGCCGCAGGTCGAGGCCGCTTCTCATGATGTCGTAGAGCGTCGCGCCGATCGAGCCGCCGAGGAAATGCAGCCCGCCCGCGGCGACCAGCAGCACCGCGGCGGCGCTCAGCTCGGACGAGCGGGGGACCTGGCCTTCCTCGCGCGCCTTCTGCAGGCGCTTGGCTGTCGGTCTTTCTGTGCGTTCCTGATCGTTCCCGGCCACGGCGTCAGGCTCCGCTCAGATGACGCAGGAATGCGAGCGCGACGGCGAGGAGGCGGATGAAGTTCGTCTCGAGCGTCGGCAGCCCCACGATGATGGCAAGGAAACCGAAGACGAGCGCCACCGGCAGCCCCACGGAAAAGATGTTGAGCGTCGGTGCGGCGCGGCTGACCACGCCGAAGGCGAGGTTGGCGATGAGCAGCGCCGTCACCGCGGGCAGCGATACGGCGAGCGCCCCCGAGAATAGCTGCGAGCCCCAGGTCACCACCGACCAGAGACCGGCGGGGCCGAGGCCGGCCGTGCCGATGGGCAGCGTATGGAAGCCGTCGACCAGCGTCCTGATGAGGGCGAGGTGCCCGTTGAGCACCAGGAAGATCAGGGTGACGAGGATGGAGTAGAGCGTTCCGAGAGCCGGCGTGCTGGCGCCGTTGTTCGGATCCAGGTTGAAGGCGAGCGACAGGCCCATGCTGTTGGCGAGCACCTCGCCCCCGAGCGACACCGCATCGAACAGGATCTGCAGGCTGAATCCGAGCGCGGCGCCGATGACTACCTGTTGCACGGTGATGATGACGCCCGTCGCGGAGAGCGGCGTCACGTCGGGTATCGACACGAGCGGCGCGACGAGGAGCGCCACTGCGCCTGCGAGTATGACGCGCACGCGCGCCGGCACTGCGACCGAGCCGAACGCCGGCGCCACCATGAAGCAGGAGCCGATGCGCACGAACGGCCAGAAGAGCTCTGCCAGCCAGCCGTCCAACTCCGTTGAAGTGAGTGTGATCATGGACTCGAGTGCGGCCTCAATTGATGAGGCCGGGAATGCTCACGATCAGCTCGTGGGTGTAGCCGACCAGCGTTTTGAGCATCCACGGACCCGCGGCGGCGAGCGTCACGGAGATCGCGATCAGCTTCGGGATGAAGGACAGCGTCATCTCGTTGATCGAGGTGGCCGCCTGGAAGGCGCCGATCACGACGCCGGTTATCAGGGCGGCGAGCAGGAGGGGCGCCGCCAGGGCGAGCGCGATCTCGAGCGCCCGCGTGCCGATGGTCATGATGGTGTCGGGAGTCATGGCGCGGTCCTCAGTGATAGAAGCTCGAGGCGAGCGTGCCCATGACGAGCGTCCAGCCGTCGACCAGGACGAAGAGCATCAGCTTGAAGGGCAGAGAGATGAGCACGGGCGAGACCATCATCATGCCCATCGACATCAGCACGCTCGCGACCACCAGATCGATGATGACGAACGGAATGAACAGCAGGAAGCCGATGATGAACGAAGTCTTCAGCTCGCTCGTGACGAATGCCGGCACCAACACGCTGAGCGGCACGTCGAGCGGGGTCTGGTAGCCCTGCCCGCCTGCGATGTGCACGAAGGTCGCGATGTCGTTCTCGCGCGTCTGGTGCAGCATGAATTCCTTCAACGGCACTTCCGCGCGCGAAAAAGCCGTCGGCGCATCGATGGTGCCCACGGCGTACGGCTGGTAGGCAACCTGGTTGATGCGGTTGATGACCGGCGACATCACGAAGAACGTGAGGAAGAGCGCGAGTCCGAGCAACACCTGGTTGGGTGGCGTCTGGCCGGCGCCGAGCGCCTGGCGAAGGATGCTGAGCACGATCACGATGCGGGTGAACGCCGTCATCATGAGCAGGATCGCCGGCAACAGCGTGATCGCCGTCATCAGGGCGAGCACCTGCAGCGTCAGGGTGTAAGTTTGGCCGCCGCCGGCGGCGGTCTGGACGCTGAAGGCGGGAATGCCCGGGCCGGCGAAAGCGGTCGCGGGCAGCAGGGCGATGATCAGGGGCAGGATGGCGCGCAGTCGCCTCATTTCCCGAGACTCCGCTTGAGCAGGGCCCGGAACGAAGGCCGCTCCGACGGGGCGGATGGCGCGGCGGACTTGGCGAGGTCGACGGGCTCGCGCAGCACGTGCAGAGCGCTGACGCGGCCGGGGGCGACGCCGATCAGGATCTGCTCGGCGCCGACTCTGAGCAGCACGGCGCGCTCTTTCGGACCGAGCGGCATTTCCGCGATCACATCGAGCGCGTTGCCGGACCGGTTGCCGAAGCCGCGCAGGCGGCGCGCGAGCCACGCGAACGCGAAGATCGCCGCCAGCACGACCAGCAGGGCGAAGGTCACGGAGGCGACCCCGCCGGCCGCCTGGCCCGCGCCAGGAGCGGCAGCCACGATCGGACTCGCGGCGTGCGGTGCGGCGAACAGGTGGCTCATTTCAGCTTGCGGAGCCGCTCTGCGGGGCTGATCACGTCGGTCAGGCGGATACCGAAGCGCTCGTTGACGACGACCACCTCGCCGTGGGCGACCAGCGTGCCGTTGACGAATACGTCGAGCGGCTCGCCGGCGGCGCGCTCGAGCTCGACTACCGAACCCTGGTTGAGCTGCAGGAGGTTGCGGATGGGGATGCGCGTGCGGCCGACTTCCATGGAAAGTGTCACCGGCACATCGAGGATGACCTCGAGGTTGACGTCACCGGCTCCCGGCGCACCGTCATCGGTGAGCTCGTCGAGCTCTGCGGGGCGTGCCTCGGCGGGGTTGGCGGACATGGGGACCTCAGTTGCTCTCGTTACTTGCCTGGGACGGCGGGGGAATCGTTGGCGGCCTTGCCGCGGCGGACGCGCTCTTGAACTTTGACCGCAGTGCGGCCGCGGGAGATGCCGAGGCCGCCGCGGAACACCGGCACGTCCTCGGCGACGACCGTCACCTTGCCGGTGAAGTCGCACGGCAGGACGTCACCGGCCTTCAGATTGAGGAGCTCCGCCAGCGTGACCGAGGAGCGGCCGAGGACCGTGGTGAGCTCGATTTCCGCATCCTCCATCTCCTCCCGCAGGCACGTCACCCAGCGCTCGTCCTTCTCGACGCGGTCGCTCGCGACGCCCGCATCGAGTATCTCGCGCAGCGGCTCGATCATCGCGTAGGGCATGGTGATGTGGAGGTTGCCGCCCGCGCCGTCGAGCTCGATGTGGAAGCTCGTGACGACCACGATCTCCGACGGCGAGACGATGTTGGCGAAGTGCGGGTTGATCTCTGAGTTCAGGTACTCGAGCTCGATGGGGGCAACGTGCGACCACGCCTCGCGCAGGTCCGCGAAGACGCTGCGCAGCACGATGTGGATGATGCGCTGCTCGGTGGCCGTGAACTCGCGGCCCTCGATCTTGGCGTGGCGGCCCGTGCCGCCGAAGAAGTTGTCGACCACGGCGAACACCAGCTTCGGATCGAGCACGATGAGCGCGGTGCCGCGGAAGGGGTTGATCTTGACGAGGTTGAGGCTCGTCGGCACGTGCAGGGTGTGCACGTACTCGCTGAATTTCTTGATCTCGACCTGACCGACCGAGATCTCGGGCGAGCGGCGCAGCAGGTTGTAGAGGCTGACGCGGTTCAGCCGCGCGAAGCGCTCGTTGATCATCTCGAGCGTGGGCATCCGCCCGCGCACGATCCGCGCCTGGTTGTTGAAATCGTACGAACGGGCCTCGCCCGCAGCGGGCGGCGCCTCGGTGCTCACCGCGCCCGTATCGACGCCGTGGATCAGCGCGTCGATCTCGGCCTGGTCGAGAATCTTCTCTTGGCTCATGGTATGGGCGAGTTGTGCGGTTACTGCATCACGAAGCTCGTGAAGTACACGGCCTCGAGCCTGCTGGGATCGCCGCCCGCCTGCGCGAGGTCCTTGCGGATGGCCACGAGCGCGTCGGCCCGCAGCTGCTCTTTGCCCGCGGGTGTCGAGATGGCGCTGTATTTCTGATTGCCCAGGAGAATGAGCAGATCGTTGCGCACCACCGGATCGTTGCTCTTCAGCAGATCCAGGGTCTTCTGGTCGCGCGACATCACCTCGATCGAGATCTGCAGGAAGCGCACCAGCTGGTCGGCCTGGAAGTTGACGACGAAGGCGGGATCGAGCGCCAGGTAGATCGGCGGCCCGATGGGCTCGTGCACGGCGGCGGTCTTGGAAGCCGCCGAGCGGCCGTGTGTCAGGAAGAGAGCGGCGCCGAGCCCGACTGCGAGCACCACGACACCGATGATGATGTACAGCAACGGGATGCGGCGCTTGCTCCCTGTTGCGGCGCCGGCCGGCACTTGCGCCGGGGCGGTGACGGATACGTCGGGCATCGGACTCTGATCTCCTGCAGGTGGCACGGCGCGCAGCGCCAGTTGGTTTGCCTCTGCAGGTGCAACGGCCATGCCACAGCCGTCGGAACGCGTCTAAGTGGCTGACGTATAAGCGTTTGGACGCCGCTCGCAGAGTGTGAGACGCGTCGCAGTCGGGTGGCTGCGACGGTTTATTGACTAAATCGCCTGGAGCGATTTGCGACGACACGCGGCAGCGTGTCGGCCCCCGCGGGAGCGGGGGCGAGGCCTAGGACGGGCCGAGCACTAAATCGCCTGGAGCGATTTGCGACGACACGCGGCAGCGTGTCGGCCCCCGCGGGAGCGGGGGCGAGGCCCAGGACGGGCCGAGTACTCACGCGTAAGTGTCGAGCAGACCGAGTCCGCCGACGGCGGCGGCGCGGGTGCCGGCGCCCTCGAGGCTGGCGACCGCGACTGCGGCAACCGGCGCGGCCGCTCGCCCGGAGCTCTGCTGGCTCTGGCCGCGAGGCGGCTCGCGGGAGACGCCGGCGTCCGCCAGGTTGAGTCCCTGGCTGGCAAAGAGCTGACGTAGCTGCGGCAGCGACTGCTGCAGCGCGGTGCGTGTGTCCGGCTGGGCGGCGCCGAACCAGACGCTCGCCTGGCCGTCGCGTACGGAGATGTTCACCTGCAACGGGCCGAGATGCTCCGGAGAGAGCTGCAGGGAAGCGGACTCGATTCCCTGGTGCGCCATCCAGATGACCTTGGTGCCGAGCTCCTCCGTCCAGGCGCTAGTGCCGACGGGCGAGGCGAGGGCCATCTGGGAGGCAGTCGTCCCCGGCTGAGATCCGGGATGCGCCGGCGACAACTGGGCGGCCGCCGTGAGTGCCGCAGCTGCGCTGGTCGCCGCCGCTGCCGGCGTTGCGACACTGGACGGGTCCGCGGCCGAAGGGGCACTGGAGCCGCCCGCTTTCGACTCGGAGGAGAGATTCTGCGTGAGCAGTGCATCGAGCGTCGCCGCGCTGCTCTTGTCGGACGTGCCGATCACACCCGCTCCCGCATCCCCAGCCGATGAAGAGGTGCCGCCTGCGGGCGCACGCGTTGTGCCCGCGGCGGCCGCGGTCGCTTGTGCTCCCGCCAGGGCGCCGGCCAGCGCCTGCTGCAGGAGCGCGAGTGCGCTCGAGACCGGGTCAGTGGCGGCGTGTCCCGTGGGCCCGCTCGAGTCGGCGGTGCCGGATTTTTCAGGCGATCTACCGGCGGAGGCGGCCGGCGCCGCCGTGTCGTCCGCGGGCGTGGCGGCGAGCGACTGCGCAAGAGCGGCGGAGAAATCGGTGCCTGCCGCTGCCCCCGAGGCCGTGGCTTGCGACGTGCTCTGGGCGGCGCCGGATGTGGATGTGCCCGAAGAGCTCGCACTCGGGCGGCCGTTGCCGGCGGCACTGCGTGAGTCTCCCGAGCCGTTGGATGCCGACTTGTCGGTGCCCGAGCCCGATGCCGAAGACCCGCGGCCCGCAGACTGCGATCCCTGCGATCCCTGCGATCCGGAGGAGCTTGCCTGCTCGGTACTGTGACCGGCCGTGTCGGAGCCCGATGCCGCGGATGAGAGTGGGCTCGCGGGATTCGGCGCGCCGGAGGACTGCTTCGACGGCGATGCGAGCGGCGCGGGCGTCTGCATGGAGGTCAGCGTGAGCATGGAATCAGCTGCCATGGGCTATCGTCCTTCTGGACCAGAGTTGCTGCGAGCGCTCGTCGGTTTCCTTCTGCTCGACCTTCGCCGCCGCGTGCCGCTCCTCCTCCTGCCAATGGGTGGCGAGATTGCCGACGGCGGCCGCCCGCCGGGCGGCGTTGCGCCAGCTCTCGAGTTCGGCGCCGCGCTGCAGCCGGGCCTGCGCGAGGATCTGGCTCTGTTGCCGCAGCGCCTCGTCCAGGCGGCCGAGGAATATCTGGTACTCGCGCACACCGGCGCCGTTCATGCCGGACTCGGCGCGGCGTGAGAAATCCCGCACGTAGGCGCCGCGATAGGCCTCGAGCTCATCGAGCTTCGCCTGGGCCGCGAGCACGTTCTTCTCGCAGGCCGCCAGCGCCTCCGCCTTGCGCCGCTCGATATCGTCGACCACGCGCCGCACCATGCCGATTCGCTCAGTCTTTTTCATTTGGCCGTTGGCTCGGAGAGAGTCTCGTTGAGAGCGGCGAGACTCGCCGCGATGTCGACGCGCTCGCGCATGTCCTGCTGCAGGAAGCGCTGCATGCGCGGCCAGAGGGCGAGCGCCTGATCCACGCGCGGGTCGCTGCCGCGCTGGTAGGCCCCGATCGCGATGAGGTCGCGGTGCTGCTGATACGTCGAGAGCGCCTGGCGGAACTGCCTCGCCGCCGCAAGGTGCGGGCTCGAGGAGATCTCGTGCATGGCGCGGCTGATGGAGGCCTCGACGTCGATCGCCGGATAATGGCCGCTCTCGGCGATCTTGCGCGAGAGCACGATGTGCCCATCGAGGATGGCACGGGCGGCATCCGCGATCGGATCCTGCTGATCGTCACCCTCGGTGAGGACGGTGTAGAACGCTGTGATGGAGCCGGCGCCCGTGGCGCCGTTGCCCGCCCGCTCGACCAGCTGCGGCAGGCGCGCGAACACCGAGGGCGGGTAGCCCTTGGTCGCCGGCGCCTCGCCGATGGCGAGCGCGATCTCGCGCTGTGCCTGCGCGAAGCGGGTGAGAGAGTCCATCAGCAACAGCACGCTCGCGCCCCGGTCGCGGAAATACTCAGCTATTGCCGTGGCGAGCCACGCTCCATGCAGCCGCATGAGCGGAGGATGATCCGCCGGCGTGGCGACGACGACGGCGCGGGCGCGGTCCTTGGGGCCAAGAATTCGCTCGACGAATTCCTTTACCTCGCGGCCGCGCTCGCCGATCAGTCCGACGACGATCACATCCGCGCTGGTATAACGGGCCATCATACCCAGGAGAACGCTCTTGCCGACGCCGCTGCCGGCGAAGAGTCCCACGCGCTGGCCGCGGCCGATGGTCAGGAGGGAGTTGATGGAGCGGATACCGACGTCGAGCGGCTCGCTGATGGGATGCCGCGACAGGGGGTTGATCGGCCGGCCCGTCAGGCGCACGGACGTGCTGCATGAGAGCGGGCCGAGTCCATCGAGCGGCTGCGCCGCGCCGTCGACGATTCGTCCGAGCAGCTCCTGTCCGACGCGGACGGTCCCGGCGCGCTGGCGCGGAATGACGCGCGCGTTGGGTCCCAGGCCGTGCGCATCCTCCGAGGGCATGAGATACAGCCGATCGCCGGCGAAGCCGACCACTTCCGTTGCGGTCAGCGAACCGTCGCCTGCAATGATGTCACAGTAGTCGCCGACGGACGCCTGACAACCTGCCGCCTCGAGCGTCAGTCCGACCATGCGGGTGAGATAGCCTTCGACGGGCGGCGGCCCCGTCTCCTCGACGGCGCGCATCCTGCGCTGCAGGCCCTCGCGCCAGATTGCACCACGCGCGAGATCGAGCGGTGCGCTGCGAGGCTCCGTCACTGCCCCTCCCGTGTCACCACGCGCTCATCGCCGAGCGCGCTCGCGGCAATGGCGGCGATGCGCGCTTCGAGCCTCGCGTCTATGCGCGAGGACTGGCTGTGAACGACGCAGCCGCCGCGTGACAGCGTGGGATCCTCGACGATCGTCCAGGCTCGCTCGCTGCTTGGCGGGCTCAGATGCTCCCGCACGGTCGCGGCATCTTCGGGATGCAGATGCACCCTTACTTCGCGTGCCGCCGCCGGCAGGAGCGCGAGAGACTCGCGCAGGATTGCGATCACCTGTGTCGGATCGATACGCAGCTCACGCCGGGCAAGCTGCTTGCCGATCGCAAGTGCGAGCTGCGCGAGCTCGCCTTCCATGTCGGTGTCGAGTTGCTCGAGCGGCCGTGCGAGCACCTGCAGCGCCGCATCGAGACGCTTGACACGTTCATCGAGAGCCGCGAGCCGCGGGGTCGTCTCCGCGCGTGCGCGGGCGATGCCGGCCTCGTAGCCGCGCGCCTCCGCCTCCTTGAGGGCGAGACGCAACGACTCCTCGGCCGCTGCCGTCCGGGTGCGCTCCTCACGCGGGCGCCCGACGATGGGACCGTCGACTTCGGGCAACCGCCAGCGCTCGACGTTCGCGGCCACAGCCGCAGGGCCGCGTCGCGTTTCAGACATATTCCTCGCCCTTGCCGCCGATTGCGATGGTGCCGGCCTCTGCGAGCTTGCGGGCGATGGTCAGGATCTCCTTCTGCGCCCCTTCGACTTCGGAGAGGCGCACCGGGCCTTTCGCCTCCAGGTCGTCGCGCAGCATCTCGGCGGCGCGCTGCGACATGTTCTTGAAGATCTTCTCCTTGAGCCCGTCGTCCGAGCCCTTCATGGCGAGCAGCAGCTTCTCCGCGGGCACCTGGCGCAGCAGCTCCTGCATGCTGCGATCGTCGAGGCCTATCAGGTTGTCGAACACGAAGACGAGATCCTGGATGCGCGCGGCGAGCGCCTCGTCGGTCTTCTCGATCTGCTCCATGAGCGCGCTCTCCTGGCTCGGCTCGAGGAAATTGATGATCTCGGCGGCCGCCTTGGCACCGCCCAGGCCCGAAGTCCTGACGGCGGACTTGCCCGCGAACTGTTTCTCCATGATGTCGTCGAGCTCGGTGAGCGCGCTCGGCTGCACGCCATCGAGTGTGGCGATACGCGCGACGACGTCAGCGCGCGTGTTCGCAGGCAGGTTCCCCAGCACCTCGGCCGACTGGTCGGGATCCAGATAGGCGAGCACGATGGCTATGATCTGCGGGTGCTCGAGGCGGACGAGCTCGGCCACCGCGCGCGCATCCATCCATTTGAGAGCCTCCAGGCCCTTGGTGGAGCGGCCGATGTGGATCCGATCGATGATGCTCGCGGCCTTGTCCTGTCCCAGGGCATCGACCAGCACCTTGCGCAGGAACTCGTCGGCGCCGACGCCCACGGAGGTCTGGCTCTCGACGGTTTGCGCGAATTCGGCGACGACGCCGTGCACTTCCTCGCGCGAGACATTGGCGAGCTTCGCCATCGCCATGCCGATGCGCTGCACTTCCTTCGCGCCCATGTGCTTGAGCACCTGGGCGGCTTCGCTCTCGCCCAGCGTCAGCAGCAGGATGGCGGCACGCTCGGTGCCGCTGCGGCTGGCCTCGCGCCGATCGGTGCGCTCACTCATCGGAGCCTACCCAGCCGCGCACCAGTTGCGCGACTCGCTTCGGGTCCTGATTCACGAGCGTGCGCGCCTGGGTGAGTTGCTGCTCGTGCGAGAGGGCGTTGAGGGCGGGATCCTTCTGCCCGGCGGGCAGGGCAGCCACACCCGCGCCTACTTCCGGTGCCGCGCTCGGCAGGGCCTGGGCGCCGGGCGCCGCACCCAGACGCATCGGCGTGATGAGAGTCTTCACGAGCGGCCGCAGCACCGAGAGAACCAGTACCAGCACGACCACCAGGCCGGCGACGATCCGCAGCAGGCTCCAGGCGAAGGGCGTCTGCCAAAGCGGCGGCGCTTGGTAGCTGCCGTCGGTGGCTGGCGTGCTGTCGGTCTGCAGCGATTCGTTCAGGACGCTGACGCTGTCACCCCGCGACGCATCGTACCCTACGGCGTCCTTGACGAGCTGCGTGACGCGCGCGAGATCGTCCGCGCTGAGCGGGACCTTCGTCTCCTTACCGTCCTTTCCCGCGACGGTGCGATCGCCGATCAGCACCGCGACGGTCAGCCGCCGAACGGTTCCGGCCGGCTGGCTGGAATAATCGAGCGTGCGGTCGATCTCGTAATTGCGAGTGACATCGCGGGACGTCGTCTTGTCGCCAGGTGCGCCCGCCGTGCCGCCCACTGGCTCCGTTCCGGGGGGGCCGGACGCGGCCGCGGGGGAGGCGGGGGTGCCGGTCTGCGCCGCACCTTGCGCGCCGGTGCGCGACGCGGCGCTCGGCTGTGCGGCAGTCTGGCCGGCAGCCGCATTCGGCTGCGGGGCAGGCGGCGGCACGGCCGTGCCCGGCGTGGGCGGCTCATTGGAGAGGGATCCGGGCACGCCGCCGCTGGCGGCGCCGCCCGCGCTCTGCTCCGACAGCTGCTCGCTGCGGACGATCTGACTGTTGGGCGTATAGAGCTCCTTGGCCTGCTCGCTGACGCCCAGGTTGAGGTCCGCGACCACCTGCGCATGCACCAGCCCCGGTCCGACCAGTGGGGTCAGGAGGGTCTCGATGCGCCGCGCGTAGTCCGTCTCCATGCGATGGACCATGTCGTATTCGCGCTCGTCCATGGCGTAAGGATCGTGGCCGTTGGGCGCGGACAGAAGACGCCCCTGCTGGTCGACGACCGTGACCTGCCCGGGAGACAGGTTGGGCACGCTCGCGGCCACCAGGTTGACGATGGCCTGCACCTGCTCGGGCTCGAGGTTGGATCCCGGCTTCAGCTGCACGAACACCGAGGCGCTCGCCGTGCGGCTGTCGCTGACGAACACCGATTGCCGGGGCTCGGCGAGATTGACACGCGCGCCCGCGACCGGCTGGAGGCTCGCAATGGTGCGCGCCAGCTCCATCTCCAACGCATGCTGATAGCGCACATCCTCCATGAACTGGCTGACGCCGAAGCCGGAGCTCTTCTCCAGCGCGGCGAAGCTGTCATTGTCCGTGACCCCCTGGCCGGCGAGCTTCAGGCGGGCTTCGTCCAGGCGCTCGGCCGGAACCTCGATCCCGTTCGTGGCGGCCTCCAGCTTGTAGGGAATCTGCGCGGAATCCAGCGCCTGAGCGACCTGCGCCTCGTCCTGCGGCGAGAGATTGGCGTAGAGCAGACTGTAGGTCGGACCGCGCGACCAGAGCACGATCCAGACGCCCGCCGCGACGGCGGCGGCGATGCCCAGCAGGAGCAGCAGCGGCCGCACGCTCGCCGGCAGCGAGGCAATGCCGGCCGAAACGTTGGCCGGAACGCCGCCCGAGGCGTTGGTCAAACTGTTCGAAAGGGTCGCGGAGTCTGCAGCCATGGCGTGTAGTTACTTTCGTCTCGTCACATCTGCATGTTCATGATGTCCTGATAGGCGCTGATGAGGCGATTGCGCACCTCGGTCAGGGCCCTGAAGGACACGCTCGCCTTCTCCATCTGCACCATCACCTGCGGCAGCTCGACGCCGGGCGTGCCGCGCGCGAAGGCATCGGCGATCTCGGTGGCGCGCTGCTGGCTCTGGTTCACCTGATCGATGCCCTGCTTCAGCAGAGTCGCAAACTGACTCTCGCCGCTTCCCTGCGCCGGTTGCGGCGCGCTCGGGCGCGTCTGGCTCGAGAGGGAGCGGATCTGGGCGAGAACCCGGTCGATTTCCATCTGGCTCATGGCGGACCCCGTCAGGCTGCCGGTACGTCGATGCCTGCTTCGCGCAGGCGTGCGAGCTTGTAGCGCAGCGTGCGCGGACTGATTCCGAGGCGCTCGGCCGCCTCGCGGCGGCTCTGATGATTGCGCAGCGCATCGAGAATCAGATCGCGCTCGGCCTGCACGAGCGAGCCGGCGAGAGAGTGGATGGCATCGCAGCCGGCCGCGGGCGGCGGCGGCTCGTTGGCGAGCTCGAACTGGATGTGCTCGGGGCGGATCACCGGCCCGCTGACCAGGATGAGGGCGCGCTGCAGCAGGTTGTCGAGCTCGCGCACGTTGCCCGGCCAGCCGTAGGTGAGCAGCAGATGGGCCGCCTCGGCGCTGAGCGCCGGAATGGGCTCGCCCGGCCGGCAGCGCGCGGTCAAGAGCTGCATGGCGAGCGGCAGCACATCGTCGCGCCGCAGCCGCAGCGGCGCGATGGCGAGCGGGAATACGTTGAGGCGGTAGTAAAGATCCTCGCGGAAGCGGCCGGCGGCGACTTCCTCGCGCAGCCGCCGATTGGTCGTGGCGATGACGCGGACGTCGAGGCTCACGGGCGTGCGGCCGCCGAGCCGCTCGACTTCCCGCTCCTGCAGGACGCGCAGCAGCTTTGCCTGCAGGCTGAGAGGCATCTCGGTCACCTCGTCGAGCAGCACAGTGCCACCCTGGGCCTGCTCGAACTTGCCCGGATGGGCGGCATGTGCGCCGGTGAAGCTGCCGCGCTCGTAGCCGAACAGCATCGCTTCCAACATGTTCTCGGGAATGGCGGCGCAGTTGACCGCGACGAACGGCCGGCCGCAGCGCGGCGAGCGGCGATGGATGTAGCGTGCCAGGATCTCCTTGCCGGTACCTGACTCGCCGACCACCAGGACCGTGCAGTCGCTCAGCGCGACGCGGCGCGCGAGATCGACGAGACGGCGTGAGGGCGGTGCGCACGCGACTGGATCGGATTCGGCGCGCCGCACGCACGGCTCATCGCCGGCGGGGCACTCCAACGCTCTGTCGTCTGTCTCGGACATCCAACCTCCCACGCAGGGATCGCTTCGTCGTCAGGGAGGTTGCAAAAGGCGTGCCGGGCGCAAACCGGCGGTGAAACGTGAACGCTGTCACGTTGGCGGCAGCATTCTGCCGCCCCGGCGTCAAACTTCCGTCGCGGCCTCGATACCGAGCTTGCGCAGCTTCTCGACCAGAGTGGTGCGGCGCAGGTTGAGGAGGCGCGCGGCGTGCGCCACGGTGCCGTTGGCGCGCTCGAGCGCCTGTTGGACGAGAGAGCGCTCGATCGCAAGCAGGTGCGCGCGCAGGTCGAACCCGGCCTCCGGCAACACCATGAGCGCATCGGGCGCCGCAGCCTGTTGCGGGCCTGGCGCCACGTCGGGGATCGCGCCGGTCTCGAGCAGATCGAGCGTCTCGCCCTCGTCGAGGACATGCTCGTCGCCGGCCGCGACGGCCTTGTCGGTCCGCCGCTCTTCCCACACCCAGCCTTCGGGCGGGCGATACTTCGGCGGCAGATCCTCGATCTGCACGATGCGGCCGGCGGCGATGATGGACAGCCGCTCGAGGAGGTTGCCCAGCTCGCGCACGTTGCCCGTCCACGGGTGCAGCGCCAGCGCGGCGAAGGTGCGCTGTGCGAGCTGCACCTTGCTGCGGCCGTCCGCCACGTTCTGCGCCACCAGCTCGCGCACGAGCAGCGGCAGGTCCTCGACACGCTTGCGCAGCGGCGGCATGTCGATGGGAAACACATTGAGCCGATGAAACAGATCCTCGCGGAAGGCGCCGCGGCCTATGGATTCCTCGAGGTTGCGGTGCGTCGCCGCGATGATGCGGACGTTGCAGCGGATCGGCACATGATTGCCGACGCGCTCGAACACGCGCTCCTGCAGCACGCGCAGCAGCTTCACCTGCATCGAGGGGCTCATGTCGCCGATCTCGTCGAGAAACAGCGTGCCGCCTTCGGCAATCTCAAACCGCCCCTTGCGGGCCGCGATCGCGCCGGTGAAGGATCCTTTCTCGTGGCCGAAGAGCTCGGACTCGAGCAGCTCCGAGGGAATGGCGCCGCAGTTCACCGCAACGAAGGGTCGGTTGCGCCGCGGGCTCAGCTCATGCACGGCGCGGGCGGCGACCTCCTTGCCGGTACCGGACTCGCCGAGGATGAGAACGGTCGAGTCGTGGGCTGCGACCTGGCGGATGAGGGCATTCACCTCGCAAATGGCGGGTGAGTTGCCGGTGAGGAAGCGTGCGGCGGCGGGTGAGAGGGCGGTCAGCTCGGGTCGCGCGCTCTCGTTCTGGCCCGATGCGAGGCCTGAGAAGGATTGCGCTGCCGACATTGAGACTCCCGCCCGTCCGCACAGTTTTGTGCTTTTCTTGCGGCGCGAGTCTGCGCATCGGCACGCGCCTGCGATGTGATGCGCTTCCGGTTGTTTACATCCGGAGACAGCTCCGCTCGAGCTCCGTGACTACAGTCACGACAATAATCACTTGCTCAAGGCGCGCACGGTGCGCGTGCCGGCGACCTGGCGGCGGTGGCGGCGGAAGGCCATCTTCTCGATGAGGTCGGCAACAGGCTCACCCAGGGGGATGAATCGTGCCTTGACGTTGCCGTCCGGTGTGACGTTCGTCACGCGGCCGGGAAGGCGCAGCGGCTGCGCCAGGCAGTCGTGCAGATAGACTTCGAGGACGCCCTGGGCGCCGGCTTCCGGCAGCGGAGGCACGCCGCGCCAGACCGCGCCGAGCGCATTGAATCGCACGGAGGTGGGGGTGGGCCGCGGCCGGTTGGCGGCGAGGACCTGGCCGACGAGATCGAGCAGGAGATTCATCTTGCGCTCGAGGCGCAGGAAATCGGCGGCGTAGGGGCTGTTCTCGTCGGGCTTCTCCACCGGGACGTGCTCGCCCATGGCATCCCAGGCCTGCAGCACTTGCAGGTTGCGCTCGGCGATCCCGCCGGCGGTATCGGGGTCGAGCAGGCCGGTGGCGGCGCGCCAAACGACCGGGATCACGTCCTGGAAGGCGAGCTCCTCATACAGCACTACGGTGTCGGCGCCGTCGAACATGCCTGTAGTATCGGCCAAAGAAGCGGGCTCTTTAGAGGATTCCATCCCAATATGTCAAAAATCAGCCCGCGTTGCTCAACGGTGTGATGTTGGTCTGGGTTTCGTCGAGGAAGAAGCGGCGCATCAACATGGCCTGCTGCAGCTTGCCCTTGCGGACGTAGGCCTCGTAGAGGAGGTCCTTCATGACCTCGAGCGCGATGCCGGCTTCGTAGCCGTCGAGGAGTGGGATGTTGGGGCGGGGGTCGGTGGCGGTGCCGAACAACAGGCTCTTCAGCTTGCCGAACGTGTCGATGGAGAGGGCCGCCAGCTCGCGCACCTCATTGAGCTCGTCGAAGAGGCGCAGCTTGCCCGCCTCGCCGAGGTCCGCGAAGACCGCCTGCACGGTCCGGCGGCACATCGAGCCGAAGGCGTTGAAGGCGCCGCTCGAGAAGCAGGTCAGCGCCTCCTTGAAGAGCAGCTCCACTTCCTCGGGGAGGTAGGTGAAGGAGAATTTCTCGCGGGCGCGCTCGACCTCGGTGAACTGGGGCGAGAGCTCGATGCGGCTCGCGCCGTACATACGTGCCGTGAAGCGCAGGAAGATCGGAGCGTGGCAGGCATCGCAGCGGTAGACGACGCCTAACTGGGTCGGGCGATAGATCTGCAGCTCCTCGAAGCGAGGCACTGCGCTCACAGTGAGATGGGCGACGACCTGGCAATGCGGGCACGTCAACGCCAGGGTGTTCTCCTGGGTGTTGATCAGGCGGCTCGACGAGTCGATGTGAATGGACATGGTGCGCGAACGCGTCTTTTTGTACTCGTCCGTCTCCCGATTGTAGCTCATTGGCGACAGGAATCCGGGTTTTCGCCAGCCCGTGCCGCGTTATGTCATATCAGGCGGCGAACAGCTCCTTGACGCCGCCGGCGATCAGAACGGAGATGTCCATCAGCACGCGCGGCAAGGCGATGCCGCCGCGCGCAATGAGGTATTTCGGCTCCCAGTGCGGGTCGAACTTGGCCTTGTAGCGCCGCAGTCCCTCGAAGTTGTAGAAGTGCTCGCCGTGGCGGAAGACGAAATTGCCGACGCGGTGCCAGGCGGGCGCGAGCGGATGCCGATCGAGGCCCGCGAGCGGCGCCATGCCGAGATTGAACCAGCGATAGCCCCGATCGCGGCCCCAGCTCATCAGCTCGACGAACAGGAAATCCATCGTCCCCGGAGGCGCCGCCGAGCCGAAGCGCATGAGATCCACCGCCAGCTCCGCGCGCGTCTCGGTGGTCCAGAGGTTGGCGAAGGCCACGGCCGCGCCCGCGGCGCGCACGACGGCGAGCGGGAAGTTGCGCAGGTACTGCGGCGAGAAATAGCCCACGGAAAACCGCTTCTCGCCGGTCGCCTTGCTGGCGAGCCAGGCGTCCGAGACGCGTTGTAGGTCCGGCATCATCTGGTCGCTGGCGCCCGCAGGCAGGATCTCGAAGGTCAATCCGTCCCGCTGCGCGTGCCGATGCGACTGCCTGAGTCCGGCGCGATCGGCTCCTTCGAGCGAGAAATCCACCAGCCGCACGCGCGCCTCCTCGCCGACCTTGAGCGGCGCGAGGCCGAGGTCCACGTACAGGGAGAGGCGCTCGGCGCTCGTCTGGTAGAAGACCGTCTGGCCTCCATGGCGGTCGGAAAGCTCACGGAAGCGCCAGACCAGCTCTTCCGCGCCGGCGCGCGCGCCGACCGGGTCGCCGAGCGCGATCCAACTGTGGCCGGCGACCTGATACATCAGGAGCGTGTCCGCCGGTTCGTTGAACAGCAGCCGCTTGTCACCGGTCAGCGCCGCATTCGCCAGGGAATTGTCCGAGCGGTTGATGATGGCGCGCGCGCGCACGAGGTCCTCGGTGCTCGCCACGGCCGGCTCCGGGCGTGCCGGCCGCAGCAGATTCAGCATGAGATACGCGGTCGCGAGCACGATCACGGCCAGCGAAGCGCGCAGCATCCGCGGTGCGTTGGCATGCAGCGCGAATGTCCACCAGAGCTCATCCGAATAGGGCACCTTGCGGTAGGCGAGAAAGCCGATCCAGGTCGAGAGGACGATGACCCCCGCGATGCTCGCGACCCACGCCGGACTGAAGCGCTCGTCGAGAATCGCCGTCGGCCGATAGAAAGCGCGGCGCCCGAGCGCCAGCACGGCCAGCACGAGCGTGAGCACGATCGCCTCCTCGTAGCGAAGTCCCTTGAGGAGGGAAGCCATCACGCCGCACACGAGCAACGAGAAGGATATGGTGTACGCAGCCTTGACGCGGCGGAAGAGCGCGCGCGCGAGCACGAGGAGCCCGAGCCCGATGATGCTCGCCATCAGGTTGGAGACCTCCAGCACCGAGAGCGGGATGAACCGATGCAGGAGCGCGAGCCGCGAGTTGATCGCCGGCGTCGTTCCCGAGACGAGCAGCACCGTGCCGGCCAGGAAGGTGAGGGCGCTCGCGATCTGCGGGGCGACGGGCGCCACGTACATGGCGGCGCGCTCCCGGGCGCGCGCGAGGTGCGCGCGGGTGGCGCTCAGCTCCTTGTAGCCAAAGAGGACGGCGCCGAAGAGAAGCGGGACGAAGTAGTAGATCGTCCTGTAGGCAAGCAGGGAGCCCAGCAGGGCCTCGGGGGGAATGCCGCGCAGGATGAGCAGCATCACCGTCTCGAAGACGCCGATGCCTCCCGGCACGTGGCTGATGATTCCGGCGATGATCGCGATGGCGTAAGCGCCGCTGAACGGGATGAAGCCGATATGCGCGCCGGACGGCAGCAGCCACCAGAGCACCGAGCCCGCGAGACTCATGTCGAGGACGCCGAGCGCCACCTGCGGCAGTCCGATCATCGGGCCGGGCGCGCGCAGGGCCCAACCGCGTATCTCCAGGACCCCGCGCGACAGCGCCGACCACAGTGCGTAGGCGACCACTGCGGCGAGCAACAGGGCGCCGACCAGAAAGGTCAGATAGTGCCCGAGGTGCAGGATGGCAGCGCTCTGCCCGGGAGAGAGAAAGAGGGAGATGCCCGCCAGGGTGGCCAGACCGATGGCGATCCCGAGGCTCACGAACGCGGCGATGGCCGCAACCTCGACCGCGGTGACGCCCGCGCTGGCATACAGACGGAAGCGGATCGCCCCGCCGGTAAACGCGGAGAAGCCGAGCGTATGGCCGAAGGCGCTGGCAATGAAGCAGGTGAAGACAATTCGGCCGTAAGGCAGGCGCTTGCGCAGATAACGCAGCGCCAGCACGTCATAGCCGCTTATCACGCAGTAGCTGGCGGCGGTGAGGCCGAGCGCCGCGAGCACGTGCCTGCGCGGTATCGACTGCAGGTGCGCGAACACCCTGTCGAAGTGCAGGCGCGCGATCTCGCCGTGCAGGATGTAGGCGACGGCGCCGAACACCAGCAGCACCGCGAGCGGCCCGATCCAGCGCAGCAGCCCCCGGCTGTCGCTCTCGTGACTCTCTGCCGGCGCTGGCGAGTGCCTCTTCAACGGGTGAGCGGTTTGTAGCGGATGCGGTGCGGTTGCGCGGCTTCCTCGCCCTTGCGGCGCTTGAAGTCCTCGACGTACTCCTGGTAGTTGCCCTCGAACCAGACGACCTGAGAGTCGCCCTCGAAGGCTAGGATGTGAGTCGCGATCCGATCCAGGAACCAGCGGTCGTGCGAGATCACCACGGCGCAGCCGGGGAAGCCGAGCAGCGCCTCTTCCAGCGCGCGCAGCGTCTCGACGTCGAGGTCGTTGGTGGGCTCATCGAGCAGCAACACGTTGCCGCCCGACTTCAACACCTTCGCGAGATGCACGCGGTTGCGCTCGCCGCCCGAGAGCTCGCCGATGCTCTGTTGCTGCTGCGAGCCCCTGAAGTTGAACCGCCCGACGTAGCTGCGCGAGGGCGTCTCGTAGTTCCCGACCTTGAGGATGTCGAGGCCGCCGGAGATCTCCTCCCACACGCTCTTCTTGTCATCGAGCGCGTGTCGCGACTGATCCACGTAAGCCAGCTTCACGCTCGGTCCGGTGCGGATCTCGCCGGCATCCGGCTGCTCCCCGCCGGTCAACATGCGGAACAGTGTCGTCTTGCCGGCGCCGTTCGGGCCGATGATGCCGACGATGCCGCCCCGCGGCAGGCTGAAGGAGAGGTTGTCGATGAGCAACCGGTCGCCGTAGCCCTTGCGCAGTCCCTTGACCTCGATCACCAGTTCGCCGAGGCGCTCCCCGGGAGGGATGTAGATCTCGTTGGTCTCGTTGCGCTCCTGGAACTCGCGCGAGGCGAGCTCCTCGTAGCGCTGCAGGCGGGCCTTGCTCTTCGCCTGGCGGGCCTTGGGGTTCTGCCGCACCCATTCCAGCTCGTGCTCGAGCGCCTTGCGCAGCGCCTCGCGCTCGCGCTCCTCGAGCTTCAGCCGCTGCTCCTTCTGCTCGAGCCAGGAGGAGTAGTTGCCGTGCCACGGAATTCCATGGCCGCGGTCGAGCTCGAGGATCCACTCGGCCACGTTGTCGAGGAAGTAACGGTCGTGAGTCACGGCCACTACGGTGCTCGGATATTCTTCCAGGTACCGCTCCAGCCAGGAGATCGACTCCGCATCGAGGTGGTTGGTCGGCTCGTCGAGCAGCAGCATGTCGGGCGCCGAGAGCAGCAGCCGACAGAGCGCCACGCGGCGCTTCTCGCCGCCCGACAGAGTGCCGATCTTCGCTTCCCAGGGCGGCAGGCGCAGCGCATCCGCGGCGATCTCGAGCTTACGTTCCAGCTCCCAGCCGCCCGCGGTATCTATCGCATCCTGGAGCTTCGCCTGACGCTCCAGGAGGGTATTCATTTCCTCGTCCTCCATGGGCTCGGCGAACCGGTCGCTGACGCGGTTGAATTCCTCGACCAGCCTGAAGGTCTCGCCGACGCCTTCCTGGACGGTGCTGCGCACATCACTGCCGGGGTCCAGCTGGGGCTCCTGGGGCAGATAGCCGACGCGGATGCCGCTCTGTGGCCGCGCCTCGCCGTCGATTTCCTTGTCGATACCGGCCATGATCTTGAGCAGCGTGGACTTGCCCGAGCCGTTCAGGCCCAGCACGCCGATCTTGGCGCCGGGAAAGAAAGAGAGGCTGATGTCGCGCAGAATGATGCGCTTGGGGGGCACGACCTTGCCAACCCCTTGCATTGTAAAGATGTATTGAGCCATTTCCTGTCGAGCTTCGATGCGGCTGCGGTCGAGTATTATCATCGACTCGCCGCCTCTTGGGCAGGTCGGGCTAGAAAGCGAATCTCAGAGGTCCCGCATGAGCGACAACGTGGTAGTGATCGCCGGTGAACGTCTGGCGCGCTATGGCTTCGGTGACGGCCACCCATTCGGGCCCGACCGTCACGCGGCCTTCGTGCGCGAGTTTGGGGCGCGGTCGCTGGACCGCAAAGTGCGCGTGCTCGAGCCGCGTGATGCCAGCGACGAGGAGCTGCTCGCGTTTCACACCGCGACCTATCTCCAGTTCGTTCGCGAGCGTTCCGCGAGCGGGCAGGGCTATCTTGACGGGGGGGATACGCCGGCGTTTCGCGGTGTTTATGAGGCTGCAGCCTGCGTGGTGGGTGCGACGCTGACGGCGACTCAGGGCATCATGGCGGGCGACTTCCGGCGCGCATTCGTGCCGATCGCCGGACTCCACCACGCCGCGCGCGACCACGCGGCGGGCTTTTGCGTGTTCAATGACTGCGGAGTCGCCATCGAGCTGCTGCGCAGCCGATTCGGGCTTGGACGCGTCGCCTATGTCGACATCGATGCGCATCACGGCGACGGTGTCTTCTACGCCTTCGAGAGCGATGCCGCGGTGATATTCGCCGACCTGCATGAGGATGGGCGGTACCTGTATCCGGGCACGGGCACCGCGGAAGAGACGGGCCGTGGAGCTGCCGCGGGCACCAAGCTCAATTTGCCCTTGCCGCCGGGAGCGGACGACGCCGTGTTCTCGGAGGTATGGCCGCGGGTCATCGAGCACCTCGAGCGCTTCGCGCCTGAGTTCCTCATCCTGCAATGCGGTGCGGACAGCATCGCAGGGGACCCTCTGACGCACCTCAGCCTGACGCCGCGCGCCCATGCCCGTGCCGCAAGCGAGCTCGCGGCCCTGGCGGAGCGGCTCGGTCACGGGCGCCTGCTGGCGCTCGGCGGCGGCGGCTACGATCGCGGCAATCTCGCCAGCGCCTGGAACGCGGTGGTCGAGAGCCTCGCGGCTTAGCGGGCGGCCGCGGAAGCGCCCGGCCCCGTGATGGCGCCGGGCAACAAGCCCGCGTCGCCTGCAACCCGTCACGGCCGGGAGCTTCCGGTACAATTCCACCCCTCCTTCCGTCGCCACCGACAGGGCCCCCCGAATGTTCTCCAAGAGCCTCGACATCCGCAGCTTCGACCCCGATCTGGCGCGCGCACTCGACGGCGAGCGGCACCGGCAGGAAGATCACGTCGAGCTCATAGCCTCGGAGAACTACGTCAGTCCGCGGGTGCTCGAGGCGCAGGGCTCCGTGCTCACGAACAAGTACGCCGAGGGCTACCCCGGCAAGCGCTACTACGGCGGCTGCGAGTACGTCGACATCGCCGAGCAGCTCGCCATCGATCGCGCCAAGAAGCTCTTCGGCGCGGCGTACGCCAACGTGCAGCCGCACTCTGGATCACAGGCGAACGCCGCCGCCTACTTGGCGCTGGTGCAGCCGGGCGACCCCATCATGGGGATGAGCCTCGATCACGGCGGGCACCTGACCCACGGGGCGCGCGTCAACTTCTCGGGAAAGTTCTTCCGCGCCTCGCAGTACGGCATTCGGCCGGACACGGGGGAAATCGACTACGAGCAGGTGCAGCGCCTGGCGGACGAGCATCGCCCGAAGATGATCATCGCCGGCTTTTCGGCGTACTCGCGCGTGGTCGACTGGGCCCGCTTCGCGGAGATTGCGAAGAGCGTCGGCGCCTACCTCGTGGTGGACATGGCGCATGTCGCGGGGCTCGTCGCCGCGGGTATCTACCCCAACCCGGTGCCGCATGCGGACGTGGTCACGACCACCACGCACAAGACGCTGCGCGGGCCGCGCGGCGGACTCATCCTGGCGCGTGAGAACCAAGAGATCACCAAGAAGCTCAACTCGCTGATCTTCCCCGGGACCCAGGGCGGGCCGCTGATGCACGTCATCGCGGCCAAAGCGGTGGCGCTGCTCGAGGCGCTGCAGCCGGAATTCACGGTCTACCAGCGGCAGGTGTTGGCGAATTCCCGCGCCATGGCCGCCAGACTCGCCCGCCGGGACTACCAGATCGTCTCCGGCGGCACCGACAATCACCTCTTCCTGGTCAGCCTGATAGGCCGCGCTATCACCGGGAAGGATGCCGACGCCGTGCTCGGGAAATCCAACATCACGGTGAACAAGAACGCCGTGCCGAACGATCCGCGGCCACCCGCCATCTCGAGCGGCCTGAGGATCGGCACCCCGGCGTCGACCACGCGCGGCTTCAAGGAGCGCGAGGTGGAGCAGGTGGCCGACTTCATCGCCGACGTGTTGGACGCCGAGGGCGCCGATGCAGTCGTGGAGCGGGTGCGCGGCCAGGTGCTCGAGCTCTGCGGCCGCTTCCCGGTATACGGCGCATAGGGAGATCGGGAGCCGCAGGGGCGGTCCGACCGAGCCATCCGTGTACTGTCCATTCTGTGGCCACGTCGAGACGAAGGTAACCGACTCCCGGCTGGCCGGCGAGGGGCGTCAGATCCGCCGACGCCGCGAGTGCCTCGCCTGCGGCGAGCGGTTCACCACCTTCGAGACCGCCGAGCTCGTCATGCCCATGGTCGTCAAAGGCGACCGTACGCGCGAGCCATTCGATGAAGGCAAGCTTCGCTCCGGCATGGAGAAGGCGCTGGAGAAGCGGCCGGTGCCCCGTGCGCAGGTGGATGAAGCGCTGAGCCGGATTGCTCACAAGGTTCGCGGCCTCGGCGATCGCGAGGTGCTGGCGCGAGTCATCGGCGAGCTCGTCATGGAGGAGCTGCGGCGGCTGGATGAAGTGGCCTACGTGCGCTTTGCCTCCGTATATCGGCATTTCGAGGACGTCGAGGCCTTCCACGAGGAGATCCGCCGGCTGCGCGATCAGCGCGACGGCAATCAGCCCGCCCGGGAGCAGAAGCGCCCCGCCCGGCGACAGCCGGCGCAGGACCGCGACCAGCTCTCGCTGTTGCCGGCGGAGCAGCCGTCAGCGGAGGAGCCTGACACGGGGCAGGGACGTAAATGAGGCGGGCGACCGATGTTCACGGACTTTGACCGCGCAGCGATGGCGCACGCGCTCGAGCTCGCCGGGCGCGGTCTCGAGACGACTCATCCCAACCCGCGCGTCGGCTGTGTCATTGCGCAGGGCTCGGAAGTCGTCGGTGAAGGATGGCATGAGCGCGCGGGTGAGCCTCACGCAGAAGTAAACGCTCTGCACGCCGCTGGGTCGAAAGCTGCCGGCGCAACCGCCTACGTCACTTTGGAGCCGTGCAGCCATCACGGCCGCACGCCTCCCTGTGTCGAGGCATTGCTCGCCGCGCGAGTGGCGCGCGTCATTTTTGCCCTGGAAGATCCGAACCCGCGAGTGAGCGGCCGCGGCGCGGAAGCACTGCGGCGGGCCGGAGTGGCCGTCGCGTCCGGCCTCATGGCGGCCGAAGCCGCGGAGATCAATCCCGGATTCCTGAAGCGCATGCGCTCCGGCCGGCCGTGGGTGCGGGTGAAGCTCGCAATGAGCCTCGATGGCCGGACGGCGCTGGCGAACGGCGCGAGTCAGTGGATCACCGGGCCCGCTGCCCGCGACGACGTGCAGCACTGGCGCGCCCGCAGTTCTGCGATCCTGACGGGTATCGGCACGGTGCTCGCGGACGATCCTCGGCTCGACGTGCGATTGCCCGATCCGCCTTCCGGCCGCCCCCCGCTACAACCTCTGCGCATCGTGCTTGACGGCCGGCTACGCACTCCACCGGATGCGCGGCTGCTGACGACCGGCGGCGCCGTGCTGATCATGACGGCAGCGAATCATGGCGAGCAGGAAAGCGAGCTTGCTGCGCGGCGCGCGCGGCTCGTGGAACGCGGTGCCGCAATCGAGGAAGTCCCTGCCTCGGAGCCAGACGCTGCGACGGGCGAGAGCACGCGCTGCCTGAGCCTGCCCGACGTACTGGACCGGCTGGGCCGGCGGGAGATCAACGAGTTGTGGGTCGAGTCGGGAGCTACGCTCGCAGGGGCGCTGCTGCAGCAAGCGCTCGTCGACGAGCTGATCGTGTATATCGCGCCGAAGCTGCTGGGACCGCAAGCGCGGCCGTTGGTCGCGATGGGTGAGCTGCGGAATCTGCAGGATGCGCCCAACTTCAGGCTCGTAGAGACTTGCCAGATTGGTGAAGACATGCGGCTGCGCGTGCGGCCGCAGCAGCGCGCTCAGGGCGCCGCATGACTGGGGGAGGCTAGCGAATGTTCACGGGCATCGTTCAAGACGTTGGCCGGCTGGTGAGTAGTGAGGCGCGCGACGGAGATGCTCGGCTGGTGATCGCCTTTGAGCGACTGGATCCGTCCGGAATCAGCATTGGCGATAGCATCTGTGTACAGGGCTGTTGTTTGACGGCAGTCGAGCTGCGCGATCGCACCTTCGCCGCTGATGTATCGCGCGAGACTCTGTCGCTGACGACTCTCGGCGACCTGACGGCCGGCTCGCCGGTCAATCTGGAGCCCTCGCTCAAGGCGGGCGATCCACTCGGCGGCCATCTGGTTTCCGGCCATGTCGATGGCATCGGTCAGATTGCCGCAATCAGCGGCGATGCGCGCTCGACGAGAATCGAGGTTTCCGTACCCGCGGCTCTTTCCCGCTACATCGCCCGCAAGGGCTCCGTCACCATCGATGGCGTCAGTTTGACGGTCAACCAGGTACAGGGCGTGAAGTTCGGGATCAACCTCATCCCGCACACCCAGGCCGTGACGACGCTCGGCACTCTTCGTAGCGGCACGAGGGTCAACGTCGAGGTCGATCAGATTGCCCGCTATGTCGAGCGACTCCTCGCCGATCCCGCGAAAGCCTTCTGAGCCGCATGACCACGATCCGAGGGCTGTGGCGGCTGCGCGCGGGCATTTTCCCGCGGCTGCTGATCGCGCTCCTCCTGGTCGCCCTGCTGCCGCTCACCGCCTTCTGGCAGCTCGAGCGGCAGCGCATGATCTACAACGGCGAGGTCGAGGCGCGGGAGCGCCTCGACCTGTTCGCCGACAGCGCGGTCCAGCAGGTGGACGAGTGGATGCGGCTCAACCTGTCGGTGTTGCAGCTGACCGCGGAAGAGCCGGCGATGCGCTCCATGAGCACGCAGGCGCAACAGCGTGCGATCCGCGGGCTCGGCGCCCGGCTGCCCTGGGCTTACCTGATCCACACCGTGGATCTCACGGGGTGGAATGTCGCGCGAAGCGACGATCGCCCGGTCAACTGGTACGGCGATCGGCAATATTTCAAGCAGATTCTGGCCGGCCGGCCCTATGCCGTGGAGATCCAGATAGGGCGCACCTCGCACCTGCCCGCATTCCTCATGGCGGTGCCCATCAGGGCAGGCGACGGCAGGCTGGCGGGGATGCTGATCGAGGCCGCGACCCTCGATCACGTGACCCAGGCGGTAACATCCGCCCGGCTCGGACAAACGGGTCATGCCTTCCTCATGACCGACACAGGGCTCCTGATCGCCGATCGGGGGATCCCCACGCTGCACCGGCTGCGGTATCTGCGGGATCATCCGGCATACGCCGCCGCCAAACTGGGGGACGGCTTCTATCACTACCGCTACCGCGGCTCGAGCAAGGTCGCCGAAATCCGCCACATGGATTTGGGTTGGATCGTGGTGGCGCAGCAGCAGCAGAGCGAGAGCATGGCCGCGGTGTCCCAGGCGAACCGCTATGCCTGGCTGCTCCTGGGCCTGACGACGTTGGCGGTCACGTTTATTTCCGCGCTCGTGGCGCGCGGTTTTGCCCGGCGGATCGCCCGGAGCACGCGCGCGCTCGAGGCCGCCAGGGCGGAAGCGGAACGGGCCAACCGATCGAAGACGAGTTTCGTCGCCGCCGCGGTGCACGATCTCATGCAGCCGCTCAACGCAGCGCGCATGTTCGTGGATGCCGCGCGTGCACGGCTGACGTCGACCGCGGACCGGGAGGTGCTGAGCGGCATCGACAGCGCCCTCGAGGCCGAGGACGGGATTCTTTCCACACTGCTCGACATCTCGCGCCTCGAGTCCGGCACTTTCGAGGTGCACGAGCGCGACTTTGCGCTGAATGCTCTGCTCGAGACGCTCGGGCGGGAGTTCGGCATCATGGCGCGCGCCCGCGGGATCGAGCTGCGCGTGTTGCGTTGCGGCGCGTGGATCCACTCCGACGAGACGCTGTTGCGCCGAATCCTGCAGAACTACCTTTCCAACGCGGTGCGTTACAGCCGGCGCGGGCGCGTGCTCATGGGCTGCCGGCGTGTCGGCGAGGCGCTGCGCATCGAGGTCTGGGACAGCGGCCCCGGCATCGCCGCGGAGCATCATCGCAGGATCTTTCTCGAGTTCCAGCGGCTCGATACCGGCGGCCAGTCGGGCGAGGGTGGGGCGGGCCTCGGCCTGGCGATCGTCGAACGGATCGCGAAGCGCCTGGGTCACCGGATCGGACTGCGCTCATGGGTCGGGTGCGGGAGCGTTTTCTCCGTCGAGGTACCGCTGATCAGATCGGCCGCGGCGACGAAGAGCGTGGCTGTCCCACAGCAGACGCCGCCGGGCAACGCCGAGCCGACCGTCGCGCGCGATCACGGTTCGCCGCTGCAGGGCGCTCGTATCTGGTCAGTGGAAGACGACGCGCGAGTGCGCCAGAGCGTACAGGCGCTGCTGACCGGATGGGGGTGCGAGGTGATGCTGGCCGCGAGCAGGGAAGAGGCGCTGCAACTCGCGGAGCGAGACCCCGCGGCGCCTGACCTGCTGCTGCTCGACTATCGCCTGCCGGACGGCAGCGGACCCGAATTCGTACCCGAGTTGTTCCGCCGGTGGGGGGTGGACGTGCCCGTGATAGTGATCTCCGGGGAGCGTGACGCGGCCGTGCGGGACAGAGTCCAGGCGAGTGGCTGGGGCTTTCTCGCGAAGCCGGTCAATCCAGCGAAACTCCGGGCGGCAGTGACCCATATGTTGATGCGAAACGCCGCGTCCGCCTGACTCCGGGTGCAGCGTATCACAGAGCGCCGACGGCTTCGGGGAGGTCGGAGTACGTCGCACTGCCTTCCGCTTCCAAGCGTTTGGCCAGCAGTGCCGCGTGGGTGCGGGTGTGGCAGCCGAGCTTGTGCAATACGGCTGCGACGTGCACTTTCACTGTGTTCTCCGCCAGGTGCAGCTCGTGCGCGATCTGCTTGTTCAGCAGGCCGTCGGCGATACACATGAGCACGCGCATCTGTTGCGGCGTGAGCTGCGCCAGTTTGGCGGCGAGCTTCGCGTCGTCGTCGCTTCGCGTCGCCTCGTGTCGCGGGAAGCACGCCCCTCCCGCCATCACGCTGGCGATGGCGGCGAGCATTTCTGCGAGAGGCGCGGACTTCGGCAGAAATCCAGCGGCGCCGAATTGCTGCGCGCGGGCGATGGTGCGCGGGTGATCGTTGGACGAGATCACGATGACCGGCAGCTCGGGACGTTGCCCGCGAAGCAGCAGCAGCGCCGAGAATCCGCGCGTGCCGGGCATGTGCAGATCGAGAAGCGCCAGGTCCAGATCCTGATGCCCGGCAAGGATGGCCTCGACCGCGCTCAGGCTCGATGCCGTGAGCACCGTGGCCTTCGGCATTGCCGAGCGCAGCGCATGGGTCAGTGCCGCGCACACCAGCGGGTGATCGTCGGCGATGATGATCTTGGCCGGGGTCCCGAGCCCCAGACCGGATTCAATCGCGCAATCGGCAGTCATGGTCCACCCCCATATGGACAGTCTCGCCGACTCAATTGCACCACGGCCACCTTAAATAATCCTGAAATCCTGACCGCAGGCTAATCCGAAGGGGTTATCGCCAGGATCGCCTGCCCGCGCCGAGAATGACGGCACATTGACGGCGTCACCAAGCCGCAGAGGGGAAAAGAGAGCTTGAACACGAGAAAGAGCCTGATCACTGGACTCATTCTAGGTCCGGCATGTTACTGCGGGCTCGCGGCACCCGCCGGTGCCCAGAATGCCGGGCCGAGCGCCGCGGCGGCGCCGTCCATGCAGCTGCAACAGGTCACTGTCACCGCGAACTTCATCCGCCCGGGCGGCGAGAGCGCCCTGAAGATGAATGTGCCGGTCCAGGACGTGCCGTACTCGCTGGAGGACTACAGCCAGTCGTTCATGCAGGCGGTCGACACCACGCGCCTCACCGACCTCTACGGATACATGTCCGGCGTGCAGCGCGCTGGCCCCTCCGGATATGACATTTCCATCCGCGGCTTCACCAGCGGCTCGACCGATCCAAACTCCGTGCTGATGGACGGTCTGCCGGGCTTGCCCGCGCGAACCGCTTCCCCCGAGACGGCGGACATCGCGCGGGTGGAAGTGGTCAAGGGACCCGCCTCGGTGATGTACGGCCAGGACCAGCCCGGCGGCTTCATCAACCTCATTACCAAGAAGCCGCAGGAGCATTACGAGACCAACGTCGAGCTGCGCGCCAACACCTACGACGGCGCGGGCATCCCCTTCGGCAGGAAGAACGGCTACACGGGCATCGTCGACACCACCGGCTCGGTCTCCGGCGGCGACACCCTGCTGGGCCGCGCGATCGTGCAGTACACCAACCAGCAGTCGTTCCGCGAATTCGATCTCGACAAGGACGTCATGGTGGCGCCGAGCCTGACGTGGAACATCTCGGACCGGACCCGGGCGACGCTGCTGCTCGAGTATCGCCACGGCAACGACAGCTGGGACCAGGGCCTCGCCGCGCCGGGCTTCGACAGCAAGCTCATCGCCCCGATCACCACCCGCTACCAGAACCCCGAGGACAAGGAGATGGAGAAGGGCGAGACCGCGACGCTGCTTCTGCACCACGCCTTTTCCCACTCGCTGAGCTGGGATATCAACGCCCGCTCGGTGTACAGCGAGGATTACGAGATCGGCTTCGACAACAGCGCCGTGCTGAAGAACCTGACCACGTTCTCGCGGCTGGACCGCGACCAGGACAATCATCACCACATCAACTTCATCGACACCTCGGTCACCGATCTGTTCCATACCGGTCCGATCGGCCATCATCTGCTCGCCGGTGTCACTTACGGGGAGACGATCGAGGACTACAACCGCATCCGCAGCTTCAAGACCCCGCTGCTCAATATCGACATCTACGATCCGGTAATCGGCTACAACGACATCCCGCCGCCGCCCGCCTCGGAGCCGCCGGCGGCGCACGAATGGGCGACTGCGAAGCAGAAGGGCGCCTATGCCACGGACCTCCTGACATTCTCCGAGCACTGGAAGGGTGTCGTCGGCGTGCGCTGGCAGGATGTCGATCAGGTGCAGAAGGAGCTGCGCCTGGGCACGCCGACTGCGTACCGCAAGTTCAGCTCGACGTTCCCGATGGGCGGCCTCATCTACCAGCCGACCAAGGCGTGGTCGCTCTATGCGAGCTACAGCACCTCCTTCGTGCCGCCGAACCCCACCGCGCAGTCGGTGATCCCCGGCCAGACGTTGCAGGCGCAGACCGCGACCCAAGAGGAGGTCGGGGCCAAGTTCGCGAGCCCGACAGGCCGCGTGAGCGCGACGCTCTCGCTCTTCAACATCAAGGAGATCAACCTCATCGAGGAGGTCGGCATCACGGGCCTCTACGAGCAGATCGGCGCGGTGCGCAGCCGCGGCGCCGAGTTCGAGCTCGACGTCCGTCCGACCGACTGGTGGCAGTTGAGCGCCAATTACGCGCTCATCGACGCGCACATCATCGATGACGCCATCCAGGCGGAAGTCGGCTCGATGCCCATGAACTCACCGCGCAACAGCGGCAGCATTCTCTCGCGGATGCAGTTGCCGGGGCGCCTGAGCAGCTTCGGCTGGATGCTGGGACTGATCTACCGCTCCGAGCGCGTCGGCAATCTGCCGACCAGCGCGACTTCGGGTGCGTTCCTCATGCCGGGTTTCACCACGGTCGATACCGGCATCTACTACACGGCTGACACCTACAGCATCTCGCTCAAGGTGTCGAACGTGCTCGACAAGCAGTACTTCCAGAGCGCCTTCAGCGCCGTGCGCATCACCCCGGGAGACCCGCGGAACATCGCGCTCACGCTGGACAAGACCTTCGAATGAGAACAGGAGATCGAAAGTCGATGAGCCAGAATTTTCGCCCCTCAGCCCGCGGGCCCGGCCGGTCCGCAAGCGGCACGACCCCCTCCCGTTGCCGCAGGACCGCCGGGCTCGCGTTGGCCCTGGCCGGCCTCGCGCTGTCGGCCTTCGCCGGCGCGCAGGAGCCGGATCTGAGCCAGATCCCGCCGTACAAGCCGGAATTCCACGTCGTCGGACGTTTGCGGATCGCCGGCAGCCCGCTGAAGGGTTTGCTTCCGGCGCTGATCGCGGGATTCGAGAAGGTGCAGCCCGATGCCCTGGTGTCGGGTAATTACATGACCGAGAGCGAGGGCGCGCTCGGCATGATCTATTCCGGTGTTTCGGACGTCGCGCCGATGGGCGATGACGCCAAGATCACCGATCAGATGCCCTTCTACAACACGTTCGGCTACACGCCCACCGAGATCTCGGTGGCGACCGGCTGTTACAACCAGCGCGGGTGTCTTTACGCCTGGGCGATCATGGTGAACAAAGACAATCCACTCGCCCACATGTCGATGCAGCAGCTCGATGAGGTCTTCGGCTCCGAGCGCAGCGGGGCATGGGAGGTGGGCGGCCCGCAGCACGCCATCCTCTTCACGGCCAAGTACGCGCGCAGCGCCAAGACCAACATCCGCACCTGGGGTCAGCTCGGCCTCGGGGGCGGCTGGGCGCACAAGCAGATTCAGACTTACGGATATGTCGCTCCGGGATTTGCCGTGAGCTTCGAGCGTCACGTCATGCACTGGTCGGACAAGTGGAATCCGAACTTCCACGAGGTGGTGGAGCAGAAGGAGGCCACTCCGGATGCCGACGGCAAGAAAGTCTGGAGCCAGCGCATGTACGAGGCGGTCAGCAAAGACAAATATGCGATCGGCTGGGGTGCCCTGATGCACGTCGACGGGACCTGCGTGAATCCGGACGGGACGAAGTGCCATCCGTATCCGAACGTCAAGATCCTCGCGATCTCGGCCTCACCCGACGGGCCGGCAATTCCCCTGACCGCTGCCAATGTCCGCAACCGCAGCTATCCGCTGAGCCGCGACGCCTACATCTATGTGAACAAGCCTCCCGGCCGGCCGCTCGATCCGGCGGTGAGGGAGTTCATCCGGTTCGTGCTGAGCCGCCAGGGTCAGGAAATCATCGCAAGCCAGGGGATCTACAGCCCGCTGCCCGAGAGCTACATCGAGAAGCAGTTGCAGAAGGTCGACTGAGCCGCCCGGCCGGCTCGCTCGCGGAGAGACTTCCAATGAAAAAGATTCGCTTCCTCATCCCCGCCGCCGCGGCGCTGCCGCTCGCAGTCGCGGCGCCGTTGCCGGTCTGCGCGGCCCCCCAGGCGCAACCCTGGCTCAAGAACTACGAGCCGAATGCCGAGTCGCGCAAATTCCCGGCGGGCTCGGCCGCCGAGCGGCGGGCGCGAATGCACGCCATCGCCTATTCGCGCGCCTACACTCGGCAGTTCGATCTCAGCGGCCTGCCCGGCTACGAGCCCAAGTCTCACCCGCATGGCACCATTCGCGTCTGCGGCAACAACTACATCGGCGATTCGCCGCTCGGCGGGTGGTGGCAGGCGGCGTTTGCGAAATACCAGCCCGGCATCAAGGTGGTGTACGACCTGCAGACGGCGGCGAACGGCATCGCCTGTCTCTACGAGCGCCGCGGGGACATCGGCATCGATCACCAGCCGCTCTTCTACGACGATCTGGCGAATCTGCGGCTCGAGGGAATCCTGCCGAGCGGCATCTCGGCGGTCACCGGCTCCTATGACACGATCGGATGGCAAAACACCTTCGCGATCATCGTCAACGCCAGGAATCCCATCACGGGCGTCACGATGGAGCAGCTCGACGGAATCTTCGGGTCCGCGCGCGCGGGCGGCTGGCTGCGTACCAACTGGCATCCACAGTTCGCGCGCGGCCCCGAGGGCGACATCCGCAGCTGGGGGCGGTTGGGATTGACGGGCGAGTGGGCGAACCGGAGCGTCGATACTTACGGCTTCAGCTTGCGGTATTCGACCGCGCTCGAGTTCTCCGACGATGTACTGAAGTCGAGCGACAAGTGGAATGGCAATCTGCTGGCCTTCGGCAACTACAAGCGCGCTGATGGCACGACGTACCTCGAGTCCGACCAGATCGTCGACCATGTCGCGCAGGACGCAGGCGGCATCGGGTACGTCCGCTTCCATCAGGGTTTGCCGAAGACGGTGAAAGTCTTGGCGGTGGCCAAGAGCGCGGGGGGGCCTTACATCCCGCTCACCATGGACACCGCGCACGACCGCAGCTATCCGCTCTGGGGCGAGCAGTCGTTCTGGGTGGAGGCGAAGCCCGGCAAGGCGCTCGATCCGAAGGTCTACGAGTTCATCCGTTTCGTGCTGAGCCGCCAGGGTCAGGAGTTCGTGCAGCGGGACGGCAAGTATCTGCCGCTGACGGCGAAGATCGCCGCCGAGCAGATGAGCCGGCTCGACAGCCTGGAGGCGGGGCGCTCGATCAACGGCGAGGCTCCCGGCGCGAATTGAGCCGCGCCGCGGCTTTACCGGCGGCGCGCGGAAGGTTCCATGGCCCGCTGGCGCGGCGTACGTAGCCCTCTTTATCGAGGGCTGCGCGCGAGCGCGGTGTTCGCTGCGTTGGTGTTGGCCGGCGCGGCGCTTGCCGGCCGGCATCTGACGCCGCCGCCGTCTCTTGCCTCCATTCCGCCGCAGCCAGCCGCGTCCGACAGCTATGCGGCGCGTGTAGTCGCGACGCTGCCGCCCTACGTTCCCGACAGCCAGGTATCAGGGGTGATCCGGATCTGGGGCCATGGCAATCCGAAGCTGCCGTGGATGCGCCATCTCGTGACCTCATGGGAGCAGGGCTTTCGCCGCTTCCAGCCCGGTGTACGGCTCGAGTACCACATGTACGGCACCTCTTCCGGCGTGCCGGCGCTCTTCACGGGAGTGGCAGATATCGCCATTCTGGGCGAAGAGGTGCTGCCGCAGGAGGTGCGCGCCTTCGAACGCGTCAGAGGTTACCGACCGCTCGTCCTGCAGATCATGACGGGCAGCCTCGATGTGCGGAATTTCGATTATGCCCAGCAGTTCTTCGTCCACGCCGACAATCCACTGACCCACATCACGCTCGAGCAGCTCGCCGCAATCTTCGGTGCCGCGCAGGAGTCGGGTGATCCGCCGATCCGCACCTGGGGCCAGCTCGGCCTGCGCGGCCGCTGGGCGCGCCAGACGATCCGGCCCTACGGCTGGGCGCTCGATGACAGCTTCGCCGAGTACCTGCAGCAGGCGCTGCTGGGCGGCAGTCACGAATGGAGCTGCGCGCTGCGGCAGTACCGGCACATCTACCTGCCGGACGGCAGCATCTACGATCACGGCCAACAGATCCTCGATGCGCTGGCGAAGGATTCCGACGGCATCGCCGTCTCCAATATTCGCTATGCCGGACCCGAGGTCAGGCCCCTCGCGCTCGGCGCCAGCGCCGACGGTCCTTTCTATCAAGCCAGCGAGCGCACGCTGATCGAGGGACTGTATCCGCTCGCACGGACGCTTCCGGCGGTGGTCGATGTGCCGCCCGGCGGCAGGCTGGACCCCAAAGTGCGCGAGTTCCTGCGCTACCTCCTGAGCCGCGAAGGACAGCAGGCGGTGACGGAGGACGGCCGGTATCTGCCGCTCGCGGCAACGCTGCTCGCCGCGCAGCTGCACAAGCTGCCGCCGGCCGCGGCCGTGACGCGAGCGGCACGGGAGCCGCAAACGCCGGGCGCGCTACGAATCTGGGGGCCGCCCTCCATGACCGCTGTCGTGCAGCGCTGGGCGCGCGGCTTTCAGCAACTTCACCCCGAGGTGACGGTCGAGCCGCGCCTCATGGGGTCCGATACCGCGATTCCCGGGTTGTATTCGGGGCGCGCCGACATCGCGCTCCTCGGCCGCCGCGACGACGAGACGGACGACAACGGCTTCTCGCGGCCGAAGGGCTACCGTTTCACGCGTCTCGAGCTGATGAGCGGCAGCCTCGAGACCGAAGGGGAATCGCCGGCGCTTGCGGTGTTGGTCAGCCGCGGCAACCCGGTGTCGCGGCTGACCGTGGGGCAGCTGCGCCGCATCGCCGGCTGTTCCTGCGGGCCCAATGCCGCTGCTGCGCTCACCTGGGGACAGCTCGGTGCGCAGGGAGCCTGGGCGAGCCGGCCCGTGCACCTCTACCTCATGGACGTCGACAGCGGAACCGGCGCGTATTTCCTGCGTGCCGTGATGGGAGGCGGCGCCGCGCTCGACTGGAACCGCGTGCGGGAGTTTCACGATGCGCGCGGCGCCGACGGCTCGATGCAAACGGCCGCCGCTCTCGCCGCGGCCGCGCTGCTGCAGGACCCGGATGGGATCGCGGTGTCGTATGCGCGCTACGCGCACACGGGATTGAAGCTGGTGGCCGTCGCGGCGCGCAGCCGTGGACCATTCGTACTGCCCACCCGGAATTCGGTCATTGCGGGTACGTACCCGCTGGCGCGCAGAGCCTATGCGTTCATCGACCGCGCGCCAGGTAAGCCGATCGAGCCTCGGGTCAGCCGGTTCCTGCAATACGTGCTGAGTCCCGCCGGACAGGCTGACGTCGGGCGGGCCGGCGGCTATCTGCCGCTTGCCGCGAGCGCGCGGGCGCAGGGACTCGCGGTACTGCGCGGTGCCGCCGCGCCTTCCGACTATGCCCTCGAGGTTGCCGCATCGCTACCAGGCTACCGGCCGCGGGAGCAGGTGACCGGAACCATTCGCCTCTGGGGTCACGGCAGCCCGAAGCACGACTTCATGGGAAAGCTGCTCCGCCGCTGGGAGGCGGACTTTCACAGGTATCAGCCGGGCGTGCGGATCGTCGATGACCTGTACGGCAGCGCATCGGCGGTCGGGGCTCTCTACACCGGCGCGGGTGATCTCGCCATTCTGGGCGAGGAAGTCAGCCCGGCCGCGCAGAAGGCTTTCGAACGGGAGCGGCACTACGCGCCGACGATCTTCCAAGTCGCGACGGGCAGTGTGGACGTCAATTACTACGATTATGCGCACATGGTGTTCGTCAACCGGGCGAACCCGCTCGAGCGCCTGACGATACCGCAGCTCGCACGTATTCTGGGCGATCCGCCCCGCGGGCACGGCCCAGGCCCCATTCGCACCTGGGGCGAGCTCGGGCTGCAGAGCGCTTGGACGGATCGGAAGATCCAGCCCTACTCGTGGCGGTTCGATCAGGACTTCGGGCTCTTCCTGCGGGCGCGCGTGCTCGACGGCAGCGATCGCTTGAATCGGGGCGTGCGCGAATTCGTCACTTACGACCATGGAGACGGGTCGATCGATGACCGCGGCGAGCAGATCTTGCAGGCGTTGGCCCGCGACCCGGATGGAATTGCGATTTCCAACATCCGATTCGCCAATCCATCGGTCAAGATCGTGAGCCTCGCCGCGACATCATCGGGACCCTATGTCCTGCCGAGCGCCGAGACCCTGATCTCCCAGCAGTATCCGTTGACGCGGATCATCCCGGCGGTCGTCGATCTGCGGCCAGGGCAGCCCCTCGAGCCTGCCATCCGGGAATTCCTGCGATTCATCCTGAGCCGTGACGGCCAACGCGCGCTGGTCGAGGACAGCGGCTATCTGCCGCTTGGCCCGAAGTATGTCCACGCGCAGCTGCGAAAGCTCGACGAGCTGAGCCGCTGCCGCGCGCCGAGCGGTTGTCGCCCCGGCTCTCCTCAGGGCCCCCTCATGACCACGCTGCAAAGGCAGGAGCTTGCCTCCGGTCCGGGACATCCGCTCGATGGGGTGATTCGCATCTGGGGAAGTCCCGGCTTCCAGGGGCTCGCGCACCAATGGGCTGAACGCTTTCGCGCCGGCCACCCGAAGGACCGGATCGCGTTGCACATGACGGGAAGCGACACGGGGATGGCGGGCCTCTACACCGGCGAGGCCGACGTGGCCCTGCTGAGCCGTCCCGCCACTGATAGCGAGCTGCAGGCCTTCGAGTGGGTATTTCGCCGTCCCCCCTCGTGCATCGAGATTGCGGCGGGCGCCATCGGCATGCCCGCCGAGCTCTCTCGCGGCCGGTCTTTGTATGCTTACCTCGATTCCGGGCAAGGCCCTCAGCCCCTGGCCCCGACCTTCCTCCATTACGTGTTGAGCCAAAGCGGCCGGAGTGGGCAGTCATGCGCATCCACTCGATGATTGCGGCGACCGCCGCGCTGGCGACGTCTGCTCTGGCGGTCGCTGCGTTGCCCGCAGCCCCTGCCGGCGCCGGCACTGCCATCACCCACACCGCAGCCGCGCAAGCCGGCACCGTGCCTGCCTGGGCGAGCTACGTGGCATCGTTGCCGCCCTATCAGCCGTCCCGCCAGATGAGCGGCACGGTGACGAGCTGGGGGCATGGCTTTCTCAAGGAAATGATGCGCGACTGGGAGCAGGACTTTCATCGCTTTCAGCCCAACGTGAGATTCCAGGACGACCTCGCGAGCAGCGCCGCGGCCATGGCGGGCCTGTATACGGGCCGGGCCAACCTCGGCGTGCTGGCGCGGGAGATCGTGCCGATGGAAGTGGCCGCCTATCAGAAGATGACGGGCCAGAAGGTCTTTCCGGTCACGGTGCTCACCGGCAGCTATGCCGATCCCGACAAGCTCATGGCGCTCGGCATCTTCGTCAACCGCGGCAATCCGCTCGCGCGGCTCGACTTTCAACAACTGGATGCGATCTTCGGCGCGCGGCACCTCGCCGGCGCGCCAGCCAACATCCGCACCTGGGGGCAGCTCGGGCTCGGCGGCGCCTGGAAGGACAGGCCCATTCATCCTTACGCCGGTCCTGCGGGGGATGAGGCGCCGGCATTCTATTTCTCGCAGACGGTGATGCACGGCAGCACGCTCTGGAACGAGAGCCTGCGTCAGCTCGATGACATCGCGCCGCCCGATGGCAAACACATCGACGGCTACCAGCGCGCCGTCGATGCCGTGGCGACGGACCCCGACGGAATCGCGGTCACGGTCGCGGGCTACCACAATCCGCAAGCCAAGCTCATGGCGGTCGCCCGCGCCTTCGCTGCTCCGTACGTGGTGCCGAGCCGGGCGACCGTGGCCGACCGCAGCTATCCGCTGTCCCGGTCGGTCACCTTCTACATCAATGACGGCCCGAGGGTTCCGCCGGATCCGGCGGTGATCGAGTTCCTGCGCTACGTGCTGAGCCGCGAGGGGCAGGAGCAGGCGCTGCGCGAGGGAGACTTCCTGCCGCTCACACCGCAGATTGCGCGCGCGCAGCTCGCGAGATTGTCGACATCGCCGCCGCCGCCGAAGTCGCCGCCGGCGATCCGCCAGCACTGCAGCTCGTCCGCAAGATTCCCGTGCCGCAGATGACGGGCACCTGGGATCACCTCACGGTGGACCCCACGACGGACAGGCTCTTCCTGTCGGCCCAGGATCAGCAGATGGTGTATGTGGTGCCACTCAAAGGCCGCGGCGCGATCCAGCGCATTACCGAGGGATTCGACCGTCCCCAAGGGGAATTGTACGTACCGGGTGTCGATCGACTGGTGGTCACCAACGGCCGCAGCGCCCGCGTCAGTCTCATCGACGGACATGACTTGCGTCCGGCCGCGGCGCTGACGATCTCCGCGGGCGCGGACATGATCGCCTCGGACCCGGCTCACGGAGTGCTCTATGTCGAGTCCGGCGGCACGGACTCGCACCGCGGACCCGGTTGGCTGGCGGTGATCGATCCACGCTCCGGCCGGCTCACCGGCAGAGTGACGACGGGCTATCGCGCCGCCGCGCTCGTGATCGCGCAGCGCAGCCGCCGCCTCTACGTCGCCATCCCGGCGCTCGATCAGGTGGCCGTGATAGATACGAATACGAGAAGCGTCGCGAGTCGTTGGCAGGTGCCCGGCAGGCCCGCGTCGATGGCCCTCGATGAAGCGAGCGGCCGCCTTTTCGTCGCTACGCGCACGTTCTCCGGAGATCCGCGGCCACCCGTCCTCAGCGTGTTGGATACGCGGAATGGCCGGCTGCTCGTCACTCTGCCAAGCAAGGATGCCACCGAGAACATGTATTGGGACGCCCCTCAACGCCTCATTTACACGAGCAGCCTCGACGGTTATGTGCAGGCGTATCGCGAGCGTGACCCGGATCATTACGATCTCGTGGCCACGGTGCCCACGGTGCCGCATGCGGGAACCTCACAGCTCGTCCCGGGCCTCGATGAGCTCTGCGTCGCCGCGCCGCCACACGCCGGGCAGCCGGCGGCGGTGTGGATATTTCGACCGGCGGCCACCGCCATGAGGTAGGCCGTACCGCGCGGGCATCAGGCCTGTGGCAGCATGGCGGGGATCGTCTTCCGGGAGCCCGAAATGCCACAACCGTCGAGCCGCGCATTGCCGAGATTCCCTCAGGGGAGCCTGCTGTTGGCCGCCGCGTTGCTGGTGACGGCGCCGTGCGCGCTCCTGGCGGCACCGCCGGCCGTCGGTCAGCCGGCGCCGCCGCTCATAGCGCCACAGCTAGACGGTCACGAGTTCGACCTCGCGAAGCTGCGCGGCAAAGTAGTGCTGGTGAACGTATGGGCCACCTGGTGCTCACCCTGTCGCGTCGAGATGCCGACCTTGAACGCCTTTTATCGGCGCTATCATTCGCGCGGGCTCGTTCTCCTCGGGCTCAGCATCGACGAGGCGCCCGATGCCGCCCAGGTGCGAAAGGTCATGGGGCAGTTCAGCTACCCGGGGGCGCTGGCGAGCGCGGCGCGAGTAAACGGTTTTGGCGAGCCGATCGCCGTCCCGGTCACCTACGTGATCGATGCCCGAGGGGTGCTCCGGGCGCAGCTCGAGGCCGAGGGGCCCTCCGGGGTCTCCGCACAGGCGCTGCAGCAGGCGGTACTGCCCTTACTCCCCGCCGCCCGCAAGGGCCGCTAGCCATTGGGGGCAGGGAGCGCAAACCGCGCAGGTATAATTGGGGCACTTACTTCGAGGCGCCCCATGTCCAAAGTCCTCCCCATTTCCGGCAAGTCCACCCTGGCCACCGGTTCCCCGGGGCTGAATTCCGTCGAGGAGATCGTCGCGGACTTCAGGGCCGGACGCATGGTCCTCATCATGGACGACGAAGACCGTGAGAACGAAGGTGACCTCATCATGGCGGCGGAGCTTGCGACCCCGGAAGCCGTCGCGTTCATGATCCGCCACGGGAGCGGCATCATCTGCGTCCCGATGGAAGAGGACCAGCTGGCGCGCCTCGAGCTGCCGCAGATGGTCGCCAGCAACAGCGAATCGCACCGGACCGCTTTCACCGTTTCGGTGGACGCGCGCGCCGGGACGACCACGGGCGTTTCCTCGAGCGACCGGACCGCCACCATCCACGCGCTGGCGGACATCCGCTCCAAGGCGCACGACTTCGCGCGTCCCGGCCACATCTTTCCGCTGCGCTCCCGCCGCGGCGGGGTACTCGTGAGGACCGGCCACACGGAGGCCGCCGCCGATCTGTGCCGCCTGGCCGGTCTGCAGCCGGTGGGGGTCATTTGCGAGGTCATGAACGATGACGGCACCATGGCCCGGCGCCCGCAGCTGGAGGCTTTTGCCAAGCGTCACGACGTCAAGATCGGCACCATCGCCGACCTGATCCGCTACCGGCTGCGCAACGAGCGCTCCGTCGAGCGAGTCAAGGCGCAGTCCGTACAGACGGAGCTCGGCGAGTTCACCCTGTATGCCTACGAGGACCGCATCAGCCAGGAAGTGCATCTCGCCCTGACTCGCGGGAAGCTGCAGGGCGAGGAGCCGCCGCTCGTCCGTGTCCACGTGGTGGATCCCCTGCGAGACCTGCTCGGCATTCGCGCGGACCCGTTGGCGTGGACGCTGCGTGCCGCCATGGAGCGGATCGCGCGGGCCGGCAGTGGCGTGATCGTGATCCTGCGCGACCGGGATTCGTCGGGCGATTTGCTCGACTCGGTACGATCATTGGCGGTGCCGAACGCCGACCCTCCTGAGCAGGAGGCCGCCACAGGCACTCGCGGACGCGACGGCGAGGTGCTGCGAACCTTCGGCGTGGGCGCGCAGATTCTCAAGGATCTTGGCGTGCGCCGCATGCGGGTGCTGTCGGCGCCCAAGCAGATACACGGTATCGCGGCGTTTGGCCTGGAGATCGACAGCTACGTTGGAGAGGACGCTTGAGCGCACCGCGCGTTCTCGAGGGCGAGACCGCTGCGCGCGGCCGCAAGGTCGCCATCGTCGCGGCGCGATTCAACGATTTCATCGTCGCGAGCCTCCTCAAGGGCGCAACGGCGGCGTGGCTGGAGCATGGCGGCCCCGCCGAGGACCTGCTCATCGCGCGGGTGCCGGGGGCGTTCGAGCTGCCTGTCGTCGCCCGCAGGCTGGCACTGTCAGGGCGCTACGACGCGGTCGTGGCACTGGGCTGCGTCATTCGCGGCGATACGCCGCATTTCGAGTATGTCTCGGGCGAATGCGCGCGCGGCCTGCAGCTTGCGAGCCTGGAGACCGGCGTGCCCGTCATCTTCGGAGTCCTCACTGTCGAGACCGTGGAGCAGGCGCTCGAGCGCGCGGCCACGGGCGCCGGCAACAAGGGCGGCGAGGCGATGGCGGTGGCCCTCGAAATGGCGAGCCTGATGGCGCGCCTCGCTTCCTGACGGCCGATGTCCGACGATTCCCCGCCGATGCCGACCGTGCCGCCCGCCGCGCGAACGATGTCCAGCCAGCGCTCCGTGGCGCGCAAGCTCGCCCTGCAGGCGCTTTATCGCTGGCAGCTCAACGAATGTCCCTGGCAGGACCTCATCCGGGAGTTTGGCGATGCCGAGGACATGCCGCGGGCGGATCGCGAATACTTCCGGGAGCTCGTCGAGGGCGTCTGGCGCGCCCGTGAGGCGCTCGACGCGGACCTCTCCTCGTGGGTCGATCGGAGTCCCGCGTTGCTCGATCCCATAGAGCACGCCGTCCTCCTGATCGGTGTCTATGAGCTGCGCCATCGTCTGGACGTACCGTATCGCGTTGCGATCAACGAAGGGGTGACGTTGGCGAAGCGCTTCGGCGCCACCGATGGCCACAAATACGTCAACGCAGTGTTGGATCGAGCGGCGCGCGCCCTACGTCCCAACGAGCATTGAGCGCGTGCCCGTGTCGGAATTCGATCTGATCGATCGGTATTTCCGCGCCTGCGGGACGAAGCGCACCGACGTTCACGTCGGTGTTGGAGACGACGCTGCCATTCTCGAGTGTCCCGCCGGCGCGGAGCTGGCCGCAGCCGTGGACACTCTGGTCGCCGGTGTACATTTTCCGCACGGCTCGCCGCCTGCCTCGATCGGGCATCGTGCGCTTGCAGTCAACCTGAGCGATCTGGCCGCGATGGGCGCGCGGCCGGCGTGGGCCCTGCTCGCGCTCACCCTGCCGCAAGCGGAGGAGTCGTGGCTGTCGGAGTTTGCCGCGGGTCTCGCCGCGCTGGCGCGCGCTCATGATGTCGCGCTCGTCGGCGGCGACACGACTTCGGGACCGCTCTGCGTCACGGTGCAGGTGCTCGGACACGTGCCGCGATCATCCGCGCTGCTGCGCTCCGGCGGCAGGGCGGGCGATGCCGTGTTCGTGTCGGGTACTCCGGGCGATGCGGCCGCCGGCCTGGCGATCGAGCAGGGCAGGCTGGCTGCCGCGGAAGACTCGGCGGCCTACCTGCGCGAGCGCTTCCTGTATCCCGCGCCGCGTGTCGCCCTGGGGGAGTGTTTGCGTCGTTACGCCAGCGCCTGCATCGACGTATCGGACGGCTTGCTGGGAGATGCGGCCAAGCTGGGGCGTGCCAGCGGCTGCGGAGTGGAAATCACACATGGCGAGGTGCCGGTCTCGGAGGCGCTGGTGCGCGCCGTGGGCGAGGAGCGCGCGCGCGCGCTCGCGCTGAGCGGCGGTGATGATTACGAGCTGTGCTTCAGCGTGCGGCCGGCGCACGTCGCAAGAATGCTGGCGGAGTTGCCGCCGCAGCGCTGGGGGTATACGCGGATCGGCACTCTGCGCGAGTCTCCCGGCGCCGACGTCGTGCGCGACGGCGCCGTGATGAGCTTCTCGCATTCCGGCTACGACCACTTCAGCTGACTTCACATAACCGACGTGATTTCACATAACAGATGTGACTTCACATAACGAGTTCAAAAGCACCTGATTGGGGCTTTGCCGCGCACAAAATCGCTGGGAGCGATTTGCGCCAATCATCACAGATACGCGCGTGCTCAGTCCGTATGCTCCCGGACGTTCAACGACCTGCCGCGACTCATGCCCGCACCCGCCAAAGGATCCACCGCTTTGCCCAAGGCCGCCGCACGCGGCATCCCGGAGAGGATCGGCAAATACATGGTCATCAAGGAAGTCGGCCGCGGCAGCACCGGCGTGGTGTATCTCTCGCATGACGCCTATTACGGCCGCGACGTCGCGATCAAGCTCTACAACATGGATCCGGGCGCAGACGTCGAGCGCGCCCGCGTCGCCCGCAAGATGTTTCTCTCCGAGGCGCATCTGGTCGGGATGCTGCAGCATCCGCACATCCTGCCGATCTACGACGCGGGCGAGGAGAACGGCCACTGCTACATCGTGATGGAGCACGTGCACGGCGCGCGAACGCTGGCGACCTACTGCCGCCCCGACAACCTCCTCAGAATCGACGACACCGTCGAGATCATCTTCAAGTGCGCGAAGGCGCTGCACTACGCGCACACGCGGGGCGTCATCCACCGGGACATCAAGCCCTCCAACATCATGCTCACGCAGGACAGCGACGTGCGCATCATCGACTTCGGCATCGCGCTGGTGTCGGACTCGGAGATCTCGCGCATCGAGGGCATCGCCGGCAGCCCTTCCTACATGTCGCCGGAGCAGGTGCAGAGCCTCGAGCTCAACAACCGCTCCGACCTGTATTCGCTCGGCGCGGTGATGTACGAGCTGCTGACGGGCTCGCGCCCGTTCCGCGCCGGCAACCTGCAGAAGCTGCTGCACCAAATCGTGTACGCCACGCCGCCGCCCATCCATACCCTGCGCAAGGACATGCCGGAGGAGCTGGAGAACGTCGTCGCGACGGCGCTGCAGAAGGATCCGGCGAAGCGGCACAAGAGCGGGCTCGACTTCGCCGCGGAGCTGACCCGCGTGCACCAGCGGCTGCGCGAGGAGAACGCGCGCATCGACCGCCAGGAGCAGTTCGGCGTCCTGCGGCGCCTGAAGTTCTTCCATGAGTTCTCCCATGCCGAGATCTGGGAAGTGCTGCGCGCGAGCAGCTGGCAGGACTACTCGCAGGGCGAGGAGATCGTCAAGGAAGGGGAAATGGACGACCGCTTCTACATCCTCGTCTCGGGCGGCTGCGCGGTCGAGCGGCACGGCCGGCGCATCGGCGCCCTGGACAACGGCGACTGCTTCGGCGAGGCGAGCTATGTGCCCGGCGCCAAGCGGACCGCGACCATCCGCGCCGCGAGCGCGGTGACGGTGCTCAAGGTGAGCTCGACCCTGCTCGAGCAGGTCTCCGCCTCCTCCCAGCTGCGCTTCAACCGAGTGTTCCTGCGCACCCTCATCGGGCGGCTGCAGGGCGTGGAGCAGCAGGCCCCCGCCGCCACCTCGTGACGGTGACGGTGGCGGTGGCTGCGGCAGCCTTCAGGCTGCTGTACAGTCCCGCCTCGTGCACATTCTGCTCATTGAGGACGATACCGAGGCCGCGCGGGTCCTCGTGAAGGGACTGCGCGAGAGCGGCTACGCGGTCGATCACGCCGCCGACGGACGGGAGGGCCTTTCTCGCGCCCTGGCCGGCAAGTTCGACCTGCTCGTCACCGACCGGATGCTCCCGCACATCGACGGGCTGGACATCATCCAACAGCTGCGACGCGCGCGGCTCGCCACTCCGGTACTGGTCCTGAGCGCTCTCGGCACGGTGGACGACCGCATCCGCGGCCTCAAGGCGGGCGGCGATGACTATCTCACGAAGCCCTTCGCGTTCGCCGAGCTCCTCGCGCGTATCGAGGCGTTGCTGCGCCGCCGCCCGAGCGCGCTGGCGTCGACGGTTCTGCGGGTGGCGGATCTGGAGTTCGATCTCATTGCCCGCAAGGTCACGCGCGGCGGCCGGGAAATCGAGCTCACCGCCCGCGAGCAGAAGCTGCTCGAGTTCCTCATGCGCCGCGAAGGGCAAGTGATCACGCGCACCATGCTGCTCGAGGGAGTCTGGGACCTGCACTTCGATCCGCAGAGCAACCTGGTCGACGTGCACATCAGCCGGCTGCGCCAGGCCATCGATCGCGGTGCGGAGCGCCTCCTCATCCACACCGTGCGCGGCTCGGGATACGTGCTCAAGGAGGAAGAGGAATGAAGGACGCGCGCCGCTGGGGCCTGTTCAACACCTCGGCCTTCCGCATGTCGATGGGCTACACGCTCCTCGTGGCGCTGGCGGTCTGCGTCACTCTCGGCAGCACCTACCTTCTGACCCAGAGCATCATCCAGGGGGACGTCGATCTCATCATCGACACGGAGCTGAGAAGCCTGGAGAACGAGTATGTCCGCAGCGGCATCCCCGGGGTCACCGAGGAGATCAATCTGCGGATCGACAGCTGGGGGCGGATCGGCGCCGTGTACATGCTGGCGGGGCCCAAGTTCGACCGCCTCGCCGGCAACGTCACCAACTGGCCGTTCGACGGGGCGCCGGCGGAGCCCCGGCCGGAGTTCCGCATCGAGTCCATCGAGCCGGGGCAGCGCTCCGTGCATCCCGTACGCGCCGGCGTGCGCAAGCTCCCGAACGGGGACTGGCTGCTCGTCGGCACCGACATGTCGCAGGATCGCCGCTATGTGCGGACCTTTCAGATCGCCACGCTCTGGGGCATCGGCCTCTCCATTCTGGCGGCTGCCATTGCGGGGTTCTCGTTCAGCTTCCGCCTCGCGCGGCGTGTCGGGGATGTCACCGATACGTGCGTGCGGATCATGTCGGGCGAGCAGGGTCACCGGCTTCCCGTGGTCGGTACCAGCGACGAGTTCGATGCCCTCGCGACGTCGGTAAACCGCGTGCTGGATCGCCTCGAGGAACAAACACGCACTTTGCGGGCAACTTTCGACAGTGTCGCGCATGACCTGCGCGCGCCGCTGCATCGGTTACGGACGCGAATGGACGCAGTGCTGCGTTTGCCCGCTCTGGAGTCCGTCATCCGTGAGCCCGTAGAGTCGGCGCTGCGGGAAGTCGACCGCCTGCAGCGTACCTTGGCGACACTGCTGCAGATTGCGCTGGCGGAGTCCGGAGCGCCCCTCGCTTCACCGGCGCCGGTGGACGTCGGTGAGCTGGCCGATGAGCTGGTGGACCTGTTCGAGCCGGTGGCGCGCGAGCGCGGCCTGACGCTGACCGGTAGCGCGGATCACGGAGTGATCGTCGACGGCAACCGGCAGCTGCTCGCGCAGCTCATCAGCAACCTGCTGGAGAACGCGCTCAAGTATGTGCCGTCGGGTGGCCGGATCGACGTGGCCGTGAAGCGGCTCGCCGACCGTGCGCATCTCATCATCGGCGACAACGGGCCGGGCATGCCGGCGGAGGAGCGTGTACGCGCCGGGCAGCCGTTCGCGCTGATGGGGCAGCGCTCGGGCCTGCAGAGCAGCGGTCTCGGGCTGTCGCTGGTGTCGGCGATCGCGCGCCTGCATCGGGCGCGGCTGGCGCTGGAGGACAATGCGCCCGGACTGCGCGCGATCGTCAGCCTTCCCCTGGCCGGCGCTCAGGCCTCTTCTTCGGCGTCCTTGTCGCGCTCGATGAGCGCGTAAGCCGAGTGGTTGTGAATGGACTCGAAATTCTCCGATTCCACCACGTAGGCCGCGATGCGGTCGTCCGCGTTGAGCCTGGTAGCCACGTCACGCACCATGTCTTCGACGAACTTCGGGTTGTCGTAGGCGCGCTCGGTGACGAATTTCTCGTCCGGACGCTTGAGGATCCCGTATAGCTCGCACGAGGCCTCGCTCTCGGCGATCTCGATCAGCTCCTCGATCCAGATGTGGTTGCGCAGGCGCGCGTTGATGGTCACGTGCGAACGCTGATTGTGGGCGCCGTAGGACGAGATGCGCTTGGAGCAAGGGCAGAGGCTGGTCACGGGCACGACCACCTTCACCCACGTGTCGATGTGACCGCCGCGGCGCTCGCCGATGAGGCTGGCGTGGTAGTTCATCAGGCTCTCCACACCCGAGACCGGCGCGCGCTTCATCACGAAGAACGGGAAGCTCATCTCGATGTGGCCGGCATCGGCCTCGAGCCGCTCGGTCATGCTCGCGAGCATGGCGCGGAAGGACTCGACCGAGATCTCCCGCTCGCCGTGCAGGATCTCCACGAAGCGGGACATGTGCGTGCCTTTGAAGTTATGCGGCAGGCTGACGTACATGTTGAAGGTGGCGATGGTGTGCTGCTCGCCGGCGGAGCGGTCCTTCACGCGCACGGGATGGCTGATGTCCTTGATGCCGACGCGGTTGATGGGCAGCCGACGGGTATCGGCCCGGCCCTGCACGTCCTCGACTTCGGCCAGGGTGGCCCGCGCGAGCTTGGTGGCGGGGGGAGGGGTCATGGGTAAAGCGTACCGGATCGCCGCGGCGGGCACCTATATCTGACGAGGTATGTCCCTGGATCCGGGCAGAAGGTTGCTTTTTCAACCTTCAGGCGCTGCCGACCGAGCGAATGCGGTCGTGGGGCTGCAGGGACCACCAGCGCTCGACGGTGGCGCCGAGGCTCTGGGCATCGAGGCCGGCGGCCGCCAGGCAGGAATCGCGGGAGCCGTGCTCGATGAACCGGTCCGGAATGCCGATCTGCAGGAGGGGCAGGGACACTCCCTCCGCGGCGAGGAGCTCGGCGATGGCGGAGCCGGCGCCGCCCTGGACGGCGTTTTCCTCGAGGGTGATGAAGGCGCGGTGCCGGCCGGCAAGGTCCAGGATCAGGGCCTCATCGAGCGGCTTCACGAAGCGCATGTTGACCAGGGTGGCATCCAGCCGCTCCGCGATGCGCGTCGCGGGCTCCAGCATGGGCCCGAAGGCGAGGAGCGCGAGCCCGCAGCGGCCTTCGCGCTTGAGGACGGCGCGGCCGACGGGGATGGCGGTGAAGGCCTTCTCGAGCGGCACGCCCGGGCCGGTGCCGCGGGGATAACGCACGACACTGGGGCACGAGAGGGTGGTGCCGGTGTAGAGCATCTGGCGGCATTCGTTCTCGTCGCTCGGGGCCATGACGACGAGGTTGGGAATGCAGCGCAGGTAAGACAGGTCGTAGCTGCCCTGGTGCGTGGCGCCGTCGCTGCCGACGAGGCCGGCGCGGTCGACGGCGAAGAGGACGGGCAGGTTCTGCAGAGCGACGTCATGAATGAGTTGGTCGTAAGCGCGCTGCAGGAACGTGGAGTAAATGGCCACGACGGGCTTGAGCCCCTCAGTGGCCAGCCCCGCGGCGAACGTGACGGCGTGCTGCTCCGCGATGGCGACGTCGAAGTAGCGGTCGGGGAAGCGCTTCGAGAACTCCACCAGGCCCGAGCCCTCGCGCATCGCGGGGGTGATGCCGATGACGTGGGGATCCTGCTCCGCCATGTCGCACAGCCACTTGCCGAAGATCTGCGAATAGGACGGCCCGGAGGCAGCCTCCTTGAAGATCGTGCCGCTGACCGGATCGAAAGGACCGGGTCCATGCCACTTGATCGGGTCGGCTTCCGCCGGCGCATAGCCCTTGCCCTTGCGGGTGACGATGTGCAGGAACTGCGGGCCGCCGAGCTTCTTGACGTTGCGCAGGGTAGTGACCAGGGCGCGCACGTCGTGCCCGTCCATGGGCCCGATGTAGTTGAAGCCGAGCTCCTCGAAGAGCGTCCCGGGCAGGACCATGCCCTTGAGATGCTCCTCCGAGCGGCGTGCGAGCTCCCATATGGGCGGAATGGGCTTCAGCACCTTCTTGCCGCCTTCGCGCAGATGCCGGTACACACGACCCGAGAGGGCCGCGGCGAAGTAGTTCGACAGCGCGCCGACATTCTCGGAGATCGACATGTCGTTGTCGTTGAGAATGACGAGCAGGTCGGTCGGCAGCGAGCCGGCATGATTCAACGCCTCGAAAGCCATTCCGGCGGTCATCGCGCCGTCGCCGATGATGGCCACGACGCGCCGCGATTCGCCGAGTTGTCCGGCCGCGACGGCCATGCCGAGGGCCGCGCTGATCGAGGTGCTGGAATGGCCGACGCCGAAGGTGTCGTACTCGCTCTCGGTCCGCGTCGGAAATGGCGCGAGGCCGCCCGGCTGCTTGATGGTGTGCAGCTGATCCCGCCGCCCGGTCAGCACCTTGTGCGGGTAGGCCTGATGCCCGACGTCCCAGACCAGCCGGTCATGCGGCGTATCGAAGACATAATGCAGGGCGACGGCCAGCTCGACCGCACCCAGGCCCGCGGCGAAATGGCCGCCGCGCGTGCTCACGGTATGGATCAGGAACTGGCGCAGCTCCTGCGCCACCTCGGGCAATTTCGCCACAGGCATCTGCCGGAGGCCGGCGGGTGACTGGATCGCGTCGAGCAGCGGGTAAGCGTTCGGCGGGGAAGTCATCTTTGGCAGTGTACACCGGCGCGCGCCGGTACCTTTCAGTCTCTGGTGTTGCGATACTGCAACAGAACCGTGGCGATGGGTCTCAGCTCGAGGAGGCGGTCCCGTCCTGGGATTCCGAGACGCTGAACGGCTCGGGCTCGGGGCGGCCATTGCGCTTCAGCAATATCTCCACCCGCTGCTGCGCGGCCTTGAGCGAGTCCTGGCAGTGTCGCGTCAGCTCTACGCCTCGCTCGAAGGTCTTCAGGGCGTCATCGAGGGGCAAGTCTCCGCGCTCCAGGCGCTCGACCAGCGCCTCGAGCTCGGCCAGCGCCTGCTCGAAATCGGGGATATTGCTTTCGGACATAAGGAGCGCACGTTATACAAGCGCTGCGGCGGCGGTCAATGTGATTGACGCGCCCGCACCCGCGGCTTACAGTCGCACCCCTCGTTAGACCCAGTCTAAGACAGGAGACAGCGGCATGAACCTCAAAGGCAGCAAGACCGAGAAGAACCTGAAAGACGCGTTCGCGGGCGAGTCCCAGGCGAACCGCCGGTATCTGTACTTCGCAGCCAAGGCGGACGTCGAGGGCTTCAACGATGTGTCGGCGGTCTTCCGCTCGACGGCCGAGGGCGAGACCGGTCATGCGCACGGCCATCTCGAGTATCTCGAGGTGGTGGGCGACCCGGCCACCGGCCTGCCGATCGGCGACACCAAGCTCAATCTCAAGGCCGCCATCGCCGGCGAGACCCACGAGTATACGGACATGTACCCGGGTATGGCCAAGCAGGCGCGCGATGAAGGTTTCAGCGAGATCGCCGACTGGTTCGAGACTCTGGCCAAGGCCGAGCGCTCGCACGCCAATCGCTTCCAGAAGGCCCTCGAAGGCATCTAGTTTGAATGCGCTGGATCCGGGCTCCTGCCCGGCCCAGCGCGGCGGCGAGCAAAGGCGCGACTTTTGCTCGCCGCTCGCCGCCTTTGGCGGCGGGCACTTCCCTGTGCCTGCTGAAAACAGGTGCACACCGTGCTGACCGCTTTCAATCCATGAGCTCTACGCCAACAGACTCCGGCGGTACCGGACCGCGGCAGCCCGCCGCAGGCCGCGAGGGCAGCCTCGAGGCCCCGACCCGCCACCCGATCGACTGGCGCAATCCCGCCTTCTACGACGAGGCCGCGCTCACCAGCGAGCTCGAGCGCGTCTTCGACATCTGCCACGGCTGCCGGCGCTGCTTCAGCCTCTGCAACTCCTTTCCGACTCTGTTCGACGCCGTGGATGCCACCGATACGGGCGAGGTGGCGTCGGTCGACAAGAAGGTTTTCTGGCAGGTCGTCGATCACTGCTACCTGTGCGACATGTGCTTCATGACGAAGTGCCCGTACGTGCCGCCGCATCCGTGGAACGTCGACTTCCCGCATCTGATGCTGCGTGCAAAGGCCGTCCGGACGCGCAAGGAAGGCGTCAGCTTCCGCAACCGTGCGCTGTCCGCGACCGATACCGTCGGCAGGATCGCCGGCATCCCGGTGGTCGTGGAGATCGTCAACGCGGTCAATCGCTCGAGCGCCGGGCGCGCAGTGCTGGAGAAGACGCTCGGCGTGGATCCGAGTGCGCCCATTCCCGAATACCACTCCCGCACGGCGCGCAAGCGCCTGCGGCGTCTAGGAAATACTGACGCCAGTGCGAGCGCCCCGGAAAACGTCCCGACTCCCGAAACCACCGGCAGGGTGGCGCTCTTCACCACCTGCTATGGCAACCGCAACGACCCGCGGATCAACGAGGACCTGGTCGCCGTCTTCGAGCACAACGACATTCCCGTGACACTCATCGCGCAGGAGCGCTGCTGCGGCATGCCCCGCCTCGAGCTCGGCGACCTGGAGGCGGTCGCCAAGCTGAAGGGGCACAACATCCCGCAGCTGCTGCGCGCGCTCGACTCGGGGCTGGATATCGTCGCTCCGATTCCATCCTGCGTGCTGATGTTCAAGCAGGAGCTGCCGCTCATGTTCACCGACGACGCCGACGTGCAGCGCGTCGCCGAGCGCATCTTCGATCCGTTCGAATACCTGATGCACCGCCACCGCGCCGGCCTCCTGCGCACCGACTTCAAGCGCACGCTCGGCAAGGTGAGCTACCACGTGCCCTGTCACCTGCGCGTGCAGAACATCGGCCTGAAGACGCGCGACGTGCTGCGCCTCGTCCCCGACACCACCGTCGATACGATCGAGCGCTGCTCCGGACACAACGGCACCTACGGCGTGAAGAAGGAATTCCGCGCCGCCTCGATGAAGATCGGCCGCCCCGTGATCCAGCGCGTCCAGTCCGCGGGCGCGCAGCATTATGCGAGCGACTGCCCCATGGCCGGCGAGCAGATCCAGAGCGGCCTCGAGGGCGGGCAAGAGCCCGAGCATCCGCTCAGCCTCCTGCGGCTCGCCTACGGGATCTGACCGGCACCCGCATTGCTCCGGAGCGCGCCATGGACAAACTGACCGCCGCCGACCTCATGAGTCTCGAGCTCTACGCTCGCGAGCGCCCCGCCTTCCGTGCGCGCGTTCTCGAGCACAAGCGCGATCGCAAGCTCCCCGTCGGCCCCAACGTCACCTGGTCCTTCGAGGACCGGCTGACCATGCAGTACCAGGTCCAGGAGATGCTGCGCGCCGAGCGCATCTTCGAGCCCGAAGGCATCCGCGACGAGCTCGGCGCCTATAACCCGCTGATCCCCGACGGCAGCAACTGGAAAGCGACCCTGCTCATCGAATTCCCCGACGTCGCCGAGCGCCAGCGCCAGCTCGCGGTGCTCATCGGTCTGGAAGACCGCTGCTGGATTCAGGTACTCGGCCACGACCGCGTATATGCAATCGCCGACGAAGACCTCGAGCGCGAGAATGCCGAGAAGACTTCATCGGTGCACTTCCTGCGCTTCGAGCTCACCCCGCCCATGGTCGCCGCCCTGAAGAGCGGCGCCGCACTCGCCGCCGGCGTAGATCACGACCACTACCGGCATTCCATCGATCCCGTCCCGGAGCCAGTCAAAGCCGCGCTACTTCAGGACTTGAAGTAAGATCCGCGGCACAATGAATCAGTCGTATACCGCCTCCGACATCGAAGTCCTGAGCGGCCTGGAGCCCGTGCGCCGGCGCCCGGGCATGTACACTCACACCTCGCGGCCCAACCACTTGGCCCACGAGGTCGTCGACAACAGCGTCGATGAGGCGATCGCCGGCTACTGCAAGCAGATCGACGTGACGCTGTTCAAGGACGGCTCCCTGCAGGTCGCCGACGACGGCCGCGGAATGCCCGTCGACGTCCACCCCAAGGAAAAGGTGAGCGGCGTCGAGCTCATCCTCACCCGGCTGCACGCCGGCGGCAAGTTCTCCGACAAGACCTACAAGTTCTCGGGCGGTCTGCACGGTGTCGGCGTCTCCGTGGTCAATGCGCTCTCCAAGCACCTGGAGTGCTGGATCAAGCGCGGCGGCAAGGAATACAACATCAGCTTCAAGGACGGCAAAGTCCACTCCAAGCTCGAAGTCGTCGGCAGCGTCGGCCAGCGCAACACCGGCACCACCGTGCGCTTCTGGCCCGATCCGAAGTTCTTCGACTCCGACAAGTTCTCCGTCCCGCAGCTCAAACACACCTTGAAGGCGAAGGCCGTGCTCTGCGCCGGCCTGCGCATCACCTTCACCAACGAGGCCACCGGCGAGAAGGACGAGTGGTTCTACACCGGCGATCTCGGCGCCTATCTGCTCGAGGAGCTGGCCGACAACGAACGGCTGCCGAACGAGCCGATCACCGGTCAGCGCGAGGAGGAGAGCGATGCGGTGAACTTTGCGCTGCTGTGGGCGCCCGCCGCCGAAGCCGCGATCGGCGAGAGCTACGTCAACCTCATCCCGACCACCGAAGGCGGCACCCACGTCAACGGATTGCGCTCGGGCGTCGCCCAGGCCGTGCGCGAGTTCTGCGAGTTCCGCAATCTCGTGCCGCGCGGAGTCAAGCTCACCCCCGAGGACGTCTGGGACAAGGCGAACTACGTGCTGTCGGTGAAGATCCATGAGCCGCAGTTTGCCGGCCAGATGAAGGAGCGGCTGGGCTCGCGCGATGCCGCCGGCCTCGTCGAAGGCTTCGCGCGCGACTCGGTGGCGCTCTGGCTGAACCGCCATCCCGATGCCGGCGAGCGCATCGCCCAGTTCGCGATCGCCAACGCCCAGGAGCGCGCCAAGGCCGCGCAGCGGGTCGTGCGCAAGCGCATCTCCGGCGGCCCCGCGCTTCCCGGCAAGCTCGCCGACTGCGCGAGCCAGGACCCGCGCCGCTCCGAGCTCTTCCTGGTGGAAGGCGACTCCGCCGGCGGCTCCGCCAAGCAGGCGCGTGACAAGGACTTCCAGGCCATCATGCCGCTGCGCGGCAAGATCCTGAACACCTGGGAGCTCGAGCCCGGCGAGATCGGCTCCTCCCAGGAAGTGCACGATATCAGCGTCGCGTTAGGGATAGACCCCGGCTCCCCGGACCTGAGCCAACTCCGCTACCACAGGGTCTGCATCCTCGCCGACGCCGATTCCGACGGTCAGCACATAGCGACTCTGCTCTGCGCGCTCTTCCTGCGGCACTTCCGGCCATTGGTGGTAAACGGCCACGTGCATGTCGCCATGCCTCCGCTCTACCGCATCGACGCCGGCAAACAGGTGTTCTATGCCCTCGACGATGGCGAGCGCGACCAGCTCCTGAAGCGCATCGAGAAGGAGAACGTCCGCACCAAGCCCACGGTCACCCGCTTCAAGGGCCTGGGAGAGATGAATCCCTCCCAGTTGCGCGAGACGACGATAGATCCGCGCACTCGCCGCCTGGTGCAGCTCACCATAGACGGCAAGGACGACACCGACCAGCTGATGGACATGCTGCTCGCCAAGAAGCGCGCCGGCGACCGTCGCGAGTGGCTCGAGCAGAAAGGCAACCTGGCGGACGTACAGGTGTGAGTGAGATCGTGAAATGCAAGACCAGGAACTGAACTTCGAAGGCGTCGAGCGCCAGCCCCTGCGCACCTTCACCGAGAAGGCGTACCTCGACTACTCGATGTACGTCATTCTCGATCGCGCCCTCCCTGCGATAGGCGACGGCCTGAAGCCCGTGCAGCGGCGCATCATCTACGCGATGAGCGAGCTCGGCCTCTCCGCCACCTCCAAGCACAAGAAGTCCGCCCGCACGGTGGGCGATGTGATCGGCAAGTTCCATCCCCACGGCGACAGCGCCTGCTACGAGGCGATGGTGCTGATGGCGCAGTCCTTCGCCTATCGCTATACGATCGTGGACGGCCAGGGTAACTGGGGCTCGCAGGACGATCCCAAAGAATTCGCCGCGATGCGCTATACCGAGGCGAAGCTCACGAAGTACTCCGAGGTGCTGCTGTCCGAGCTGGCGCACGGCACGGTGGATTGGACCCGGAACTTCGACGGCACGCTCGAAGAGCCGGTGATGTTGCCGGCGCGCCTGCCCAATCTGCTGCTCAACGGTACTTCCGGCATCGCGGTCGGCATGGCCACCGATATTCCACCGCACAACCTGCGCGAGGTGGCGGCGGCGTGCATTCATCTGCTGGAGGATCCCGAGGCGAGCACCGCGGCGCTGATGAAGCACGTCAAGGGACCCGATCTGCCGACCGGCGCGGAGATCATCTCGCCCCGCACGGACCTCAAGGAGTTCTACGAAAACGGGGTGGGGTCGTTCAAAGCTCGCGCCGTCTACGAGATCGAGGACGGCAACGTGGTGATAACGGCCTTCCCGTTCCAGGTCTCACCGCGGCGCGTCGAGGAACAGGTCGCCGAGCAGATGCGCGCCAAAAAACTCCCGATGCTGGACGATCTGCGCAACGAGTCGGATCACGAAAATCCGGTGCGCCTGGTGTTGATTCCGCGATCGAACCGCGTCGATCTCGTGGAGATGATGAATCACCTCTTCGCGACGACGGATCTCGAGCGCAATTACCGCGTCAACCTCAACATCATCGGCCTCGATGGACGCCCGCGCGTCATGGGGCTGAAGGCCATCCTCACGGAATGGCTCGACTTCCGCATCGCAACGGTCACCCGGCGCCTGCAGCATCGACTGGAGAGGGTCAGCAGGCGGCTGCACATCCTGGAAGGCCTCCTCGTCGTCTATCTCAATCTCGACGAGGTGATCCGCATCATCCGCCGCGAGGACGAGCCGAAGCCGGTGCTGATGAAGCGCTTCAAGCTCTCTGACGAGCAGGCCGAGGAGATCCTCAACACCCGCCTGCGCCACCTCGCCCGCCTCGAGGAGATGAAGATCCGCGAGGAGCAGAAGCAGCTCGCCGTCGAGCGCGAGGACCTGGAGGCGCTGCTGAAGAGCAAGACGAGACTGAAGAAACTCGTCGCCAGCGAGATCCGCGAGGATGCGCAGAGGCACGGTGACGATCGGCGCACGCGCATCATCGAGCGTGAGGCCGCGCAGGCGATCGATGAGACCACTCTCATTCCGAACGAGCCGGTGTCGGTGGTGCTGTCGACCGGCGGGTTCGTGCGCTCGGCGAAGGGCCACGAGATCGATCCGCACTCGCTCTCCTACAAGAGCGGCGACGGCTTCCAGTCGATGGCCCGCGGCAGGAGCCTGCAGGCAGCGATATTCATCGACAGCACCGGACGCACCTACTCGCTGCCGGCGCACTCGCTGCCCTCGGCACGCGGACAGGGAGAGCCGCTCTCCGGCCGTCTGAACCCGCCCGACGGCGCCAAGTTCGCCGGCGTCATGATGGGAGAGCCCGAGGATCTCTGGCTGCTCGCGAGCGATGCCGGCTACGGCTTCACGGTGCGCCTGAAGGAGCTGATCACCGACCGCCGCGCGGGCAAGACCGTGCTCAACGTGCCGGAGAACTCCATGGTGTTGCCGCCGGCGCTGGTGCCTTCGCCGGAGTCGCTGGTGGTGGTGGTGAGCAGCGAAGGCAAGTTGCTCGTCTTCGCGGTCGCCGATGTGCCGGAGATGCCGCGCGGCAAGGGTAACAAGCTCTACGACATCCCGGGCAAGAAGGCCGCCGCGCGCGAGGAGCTGATGACGGGCGTCACGGTGGTGCCGCCGAAGGGCTCACTCCTCCTCTGGGCGGGCGAGAAGCAGAAGACGCTCGAGTGGGGCGACCTCAAGGCCTACCGCGGCCAGCGCGCACAGCGCGGCGCCGTGTTGCCGCGGGGCTGGCCCCGGAAGGTGGAGCGGTTGGAGGCCGTGCCGCCGCCGCCCGGATAGTCAGCGCTCGGTCTTCAGTACTACTTCTTCGGGGGCGTTGACGAAGTAGCCCTGGATGTATTGCACCCCGAGCTGCCACAGCACCGCCATCGTGTTGGCGTCCTCGACGCGCTCCGCGATGGTCTGGATGCTCCGCTTGGTCGCCGATTCGACCAGGACGCGCACACGCGCCTGCAGCTGTGAGTCGCGCGCCAATCCCTGGACCAATGCGCCGTCGACCTTCACGAAGTCGAGCGGCACCGATTCGAGGAGACCCAACGGGTTACTGCCGGAGCCGAAGCCCTCGAGCGCGAAGCGGAACCCGCGCTGACGCAGGCCGCCGGCGAGTGCCTGCACCTGGGGGAAGGCCGCCGCAACTTCCTCGGTCACCTGGAAACAGAGGCGCTGCGGCTCCGCGCGCGTCGAGCGGATGTGTCCATCGAGCCATTCGACGAAGGTCGCATCCCGCGCCGTATCCTTCGAGAGGCGCACGAAAAGGCACATCGGGCGCCGCTGCGCGGCGAAGGAGAGCGATGCGCCGACGACCCAGCGGTCGATGTTCTTCAGCAGGTCGTTGCGCTCCGCGGCGGCCATGAACTCCGCCGGCAGCACTTCCTTGCCCTGGGGGTCGATCATCCGAACCAACACATCCCACATCTGCGGATCATCGCCCTGCAGGCTCGCCACCGGCTGCTGCGCCAGGCGGAAGCGGTTCTCCATGAGAGCCGCCTTGATGTGCTTGACCCAGACTTGATCGTAGGACTGAACGCGGTTCTCGACGTCGGCTCGTCCGGAAGTCAGTACCCGGTTGCCGCCTTCCTTGACGCCCTTCGTGCACGCATCGATGGCATCCGCCACGACGGCGTCGAGCTGGGGTTCGCTGGGCGGGACGATGGACAGACCCACCGTGCAGGTCACCGTCACGGTCTTGTCCTTGACGCGCAGTACGTGCTTTTGCACGCGAGCAAGGAGCTGCTTGCCCCAAGCCTGGATGTCGTTCTCGTTGCCGCGCTCGAGCAGCGCGAGGAACTTCACGCCACCGAAGCGGCCGACGATCTCGTTGGGGTAGAGCGTCTCTTTGAGGAGTGCCGCGACTCCCATCAGCACGTCCTCGCTCGCCGTGGCGCCGACATCGCGCTCCACGGCTGCGAACTTGTCGAGCTTGATCAGTGCGAGCGAGCGCATGCCGCCCGCGCTCGTAGCAGCGAGGCGCGCATGAAGCGCCTGCATCAGCTCCGGCCGGTGCAGGAATCCCGTCGTATGGTCCGAGTGAACGGCGTGGCTCAGCTCCTCGACGAGCTTCTGCTCGTCGCGGGGCTTGGCGGGCACGACCAGCCGCACACTCGGCTCGCCGTCGTGATGGCCCAACGCCAGTACGACTTCCACGGGCACCGTCTTGCCTTCCGGGAAGAGGGCTGTGGCCTTGAGCGCGTGGTCGTTCCAACGGCCTTGCAGGCAGGCGGCGAGCGCGCCTTTGAGTGCCGGCTGCGAGGCTTCGTCGAAGAGATCCATCACCGGCTGACCAACCAGGGAGTCCTTCACCCCGAAGAGCTCGAGCCACGCCGGATTGGCATCGATGACGATGCCTTCCTGGACCTGAACGATCGCATCGTTCGAGCGCTGCAGCACGCTCTCGAGCTGATTGCGGGCGTCGTGAGCGGATTTGAGGGTGGAGGTGAGCGCGCGCTCCAGCCGGAAGGCGCGCAGCTCGCGCCCCATCACCGCGGCCAGGCGCAGCGGATTGGCCAGCGAGACCACGTCACGCGCGCCGGCTGTCATCGCACGTGCAATGACCTCCTCGTTGACCGCCTCCACCACCAGTAGGACCGGGACGGTGGGCGCTACATGATCACGTATCTTGATGACGCTCTTGAGGTCATCGTCCGCCCCCGGGACGTCGATGAGCAGCTCCGGGTTGATCTGCGGCAACGCGTCGGGCAGGTCCCCGAGAGCCGGGATCCAGGTGCAGTGCACCGCATGGCCGGCGCGGCGCAGCATGCTGTTGATGGCCTCGACCGGATCCCGGGTAGGAGAAAATACGATGAGCGGAACCGCGTTCTGCTCGGTCAAGGCGCTCTCCGGAGGTGCGGGGTGTTCTGAGACGGCGGAGCCGAGGACAAAGTGTAGCACCGGCCCGGCGGCGGCCCTGGTGTCGCGTGTCTCAGAATGTGGCCCCGAGCGCGATTTTCGCGGCTGCGCCAGGCACCTCGCGCACGAGCCGCGGAACGAGATATCCGGGCAGTCGCGCGGCGAGCTGTCCGGCGAGACTCCGTGCACGCTCGTCGGGAACCGCGAAATGCGCCGCGCCGCGCACCCGATCCAGCGCGTGCAGATAGTAGGGGAGTACCCCGGCAGCGAAGAGGCGGTGCGAGAGCTCCGTGAGCGCCGCGACATCGTCATTGATGCCGGCCAGCAGAACGGACTGGTTGAGAAGTGTGACGCCGGTGGCGCGCAGCCTGGCGCAGGCGGCGGCCAGCTCCGTGTCGAGCTCGTTGGGATGGTTGACATGCAACACGACGACGATCGGCAGGGTGCTCGTACTCAGCCAGTGCAGGAGTCCATCATCGACGCGCGAAGGCAACACCACGGGCTGTCGGGTGTGTACGCGGATTCGGCGCACATGGGGAATGGCAGCGAGGGCCCGGGTCAGACTTTCGAGGCGCGCATTACTCAACGACAACGGGTCGCCGCCGCTGAGGATGATCTCCTCGAGCGACGAGTCGGCGGCGATTTCGGCGAGCGCCTCGCTCCAGCGCGGCGCGTCGCCGCTCTGCTCCGCATACGGGAACTCCCGCCGAAAGCAGTAGCGGCAATGCACTGCGCATGCCTGGGTGGTGATCAGAAGCGCGCGGCCACGGTATTTCTGCAGCAGGGCGGGCGTGCGCAGCGCGGCGCTTTCGCCGAGCGGGTCGGCGACGTACGCTGCTTCATCGGCAAGCTCCGCCGCGACCGGCAGAACCTGACGCAGCAGGGGATCCGCGGGATCGCCCGGGCGCATCCGGGCGACGAAGCTACGGGGTACCCGCAGGCTGAAGCCCCGGCCGGCCGCGTCCGCGCCCGCCAAGTCCGCCGGGCTCAAGCCGAGCGCGGCCGCGAGCTCCTTGGGGCTGGTGATCGCCTCGGCGAGCTCCTGCTGCCAGGTCCGAGGCTCGAGGTGGCGGGGGTGGACCGATGCCGTTATCATACGCGGCCCTTTTCAGGAGGGGCCGCGCATTCTGCCGCCCCAGCCGCGAGAAAGAAATGGCCAGCTACACCACCAGCGAGATCCGCTCGGGTCTCAAAGTCCTGCTCGAAGGCGACCCGTACTCCGTGGTCGAGAATGAGTTCGTCAAGCCCGGCAAGGGCCAGGCGTTCAACCGCATCAAGGTGCGCAATCTCAAGACCGGTCGCACCATCGAGCGCACTTTCAGGTCGGGCGAGTCGCTGGAGGCGGCGGACGTCGTCGATACGGAGATGCAGTACCTCTACCAGGACGGCGACTTCTGGCACTTCATGATGCCGGACAGCTTCGAGCAGTACACGGCCGGCAAGTCCGCCATGGGCGACAACGCGCAGTGGCTGAAGGAGGGCTTGGTCTGCATCGTCACCCTCTGGAACAACGAGCCGCTGGTGGTGAACGTGCCTGCGCACGTGGAGCTCAAGATCGTCGAGACCGACCCCGGCCTGCGGGGTGACACCGCCACCGGCGGGCAGAAGCCGGCCAAGGTCGAAACCGGCGCCGTGGTGCGGGTGCCGCTCTTCATCAACGAGGGCGAAGTCATCCGCATCAACACCAGCACCGGTGAGTACGTCTCGCGCGCCAAGCAGTAGCTAACGCAGCTCCTCCAGTCGGCTGGCCTGCACGAAGAGGGCGGCGAGCCGCTCCAGGCCGCGCGCGTCGAGCGCATCGAAGCGCGCGAGCCGTGCGCTGTCGAGGTCGAGGACTCCGACCAACCGCCCTGCCGCGAGCAGCGGCACGACGACTTCCGACTGTGACGCCGTATCGCACGCAATGTGCCCCGGGAATGCGTTCACATCCGGGACGATGATGGTCTCGCGGTTCGCCGCGGCCGTTCCGCACACACCGCGGCCGAGCGCAATGCGCACGCAGGCCGGCTTTCCTTGGAAGGGGCCGACGATCAGCTCGCCTGCGCTCGGGCCACCGCGTAGAAAATAGAAGCCGGCCCAGCTGACATCCGGCAGCGCATCGAAAATGAGCGCGGCGGTGTTGGCAGCGTTCGCGATGGCATCGGTCTCGCCCGCGAGGAGGCCCTGAAGCTGTGTTGCCAACCGCTCGTAGCCGGCGCGCTTGTCGGTGAAGTCGTGTGCTTCGCTGTGATAGGTCATGGTCTCGCCTGTCAGGATCCGGGCTCAGGCACGCTCGACGGGGAAGGGGAGCACCGCATCGATGTGGCCGGCGCCCCCCGCCAGCATGAGGGTGCGATCGAAGCCGAGCGCGACGCCGCTGCAGTCCGGCATACCGGCATCGAGTGCGGCGAGCAGACGCTCATCGAGAACGGCGCGCGTGAGGCCGAGACGGCGGCGCTCCTCGATGTCCCGCTCGAAGCGGTCGCGTTGCTCGCGCGCGCAGGCGAGCTCATGAAACCCGTTGGCGAGCTCGATCCCGTCGCAGTAGAGCTCGAAGCGCTGCGCCGCCCGCGGGTCGGCGGGATCGAGCTGCGCCAATGCCGCCTGACTGGCGGGATACCCGTGCACGAACGTCAGGCCATCGCGGCCGAGCCGCGGGCCGATGACGGTCCCCATCAGGACCTCCAACAGCTCGTCGCGCCCGGCGGCGGCATCATCGAAGCCGACCCGGCGAGCGCTCTGCGCCAGCTCCTGCAGGGGCGCCGTGAAGGGATCCAGAGCGAGCTCCCGCAGGAATGCCTCGCGATAGCTCACCCGCGCGCTCACGCGGGAGGCGCCGGGTGCGCCGAGAAGCGCGCGCACCAGAGCCTCCACCTCGCTCATGAGCGCCTCGAGGGAGAAGCCCAGCCGATACCATTCGATCAGCGTGAATTCGGCGTTGTGCAGCCGGCCCCGCTCCAGGGCGCGTACGACGTGGCAGATCTGGTAGATGTCGCCCGCCCCGGCCGCGAGCAGGCGCTTCATCGCGTATTCCGGCGAGGTATGCAGAAAAAAGGGCTGGCGGGTGGACGCCTCGGGATCGGCCGCCTCGAACAGCACACGCGCACTATGGATGTGCACGTCGGATACCGGCGCGTTGACCACGATCGGTGTGTCCACTTCGAGCACGCCGCGCGCCGCGAAGAAGCCGCGTGCCCGAGCGAGCAGTGCGGCGCGCAGCTGCAACATGTCCCGCGAGGCGGTGGGCCGCCAATCCGGGCGGCCGTTGCCGCCGGTCGTGGTGGTGCGAGGCTCCGTCCCTGCAGACGATTTTGTCATGGCGAGCGGCGCCAGGCGATGGTCTGGCCGACGCGCACGGGCGAGCCCGGCTGCAGCTCCGGCAGCCAGTCCGCGGCGCCCTGCGGCAGCAGCAGGATGACGGTGGACCCCATGTTGAATCGCCCGAGCTCCGCTCCCCGCTCCAGCCGCAGCGGCGCGCGCCCGGTGGCGACCGGCAGCTGCGCCGCACGGCGAGGGCTGCAGGGCGTCACATCGCCGTGCCAGACGGTTGCGATGCTACCGACGAAGAGAGCGCCGACGAGGGCCATCGCAAAGGCGAGCGGACCCTCCTCGAAGGCGCAGACAACCCGCTCGTTGCGCGCGAACAGCCCGGGTACGGCCGCCGCGGTCACCGCGTTGACGCTGAAGAGCCTTCCAGGGACGAACCAGGCGGCGCTCAGGGTGCCGGCCGCCGGCATGTGGATACGATGATAATTGTAGGGGGCCAGATAGAGCGTCGCGAAGGACCCGCCGGCGAAGCGCTCCGCCCATCCGGAGGCGCCGCCGAGCAGCGCCGCGACGGAATAGTCGTGCCCTTTGGCCTGCAGCATGCGCACACCGTCCAGTCGACCGATCTGACTCACGGTGCCGTCGACAGGGCAGGCGAGCGCGCGCGGATCCGTGTCGCCGGGACGACATCCCGGCCGCAGGCTGCGCGTGAAGAAGGCGTTGAAGCTGGGATAATCGAGTGGCTCCGGGTCCGCAGCAGCGCTCATGTCGGGACGAAAGTGGCGCACGAACGAGCCGATCAGCGCGTTCTTGACCGGCTTCACGCGGCAGCGGGCGAGGCGATGGACCTGCCGCGACAGGAAGTGCTGCGGCAGGAGGTATTGCATTGCGACGAAGAGGCGCGCGCGCAGCGTCGGAGACTCCCTCGGCGTAGTTGAGGCATCCATGCGTGTGTCAGGCGGCGGTGCGCAGTTCCGGCGCCACACCACGCAGAGAGCGCACGAGCTGCCGCACGTCGAAGGGCGGTGTGAACACCCCGACTTCCAGGCCGCCGGAGCTGAACAACAGGATGGCCATCGTGTGATCGAAGTCGTACCCGCCCCCGGGCAGGTTGACGCGGGTGATGGCGATCCCGAGGCCGGCGGTGAAGCGATCGAGCTCGCCGGGATCGCCGGTGAGACCGAGGAAGCTCGGGTCGAACTGCCGCAGGTAGCCGGCGAGCACCGCGGGCGTGTCGCGCTGCGGGTCCACGGTGACGAAAAGCACCTGCAGGCCGGGCAGCTGCACCTGCTGCTTGACCCTCGCGAGCGCGGCGAGCGTGTCCGGACACTCGTCCGGGCAGTGTGTGAATCCGAAGTACACCAGTGTCGGATGGCCGCGGAGGGCAGCGCGAGTGAAGGGACGTCCCTGGCTGTCGATCAGGTGAAAGTCGGCGACGGGCTTGGCGTCCGGCAGCCACGTACCGCTTGCCAGCACTGGGCGGGAGCTGTCAATTTGCGCGGCCAGCAGAAATCCGGCGAACGCGGCGCAGAGGGCGCCGAGGCTGACGAGAGTCCAGAAGAGTCGAGCGGTCATGAGTGAATTATCCCACACCGTTTCCCAGTCCGTTGCCCAGTCCCGCTGCCGTCTTCGTGGCTCGGGATTTCAGCGGGAGCGTGCCGCCGCGCGATGAAATCTCCTGCGAAAACCAAGCCCACTGTTCTCGAGCTCATCGAGCGTGGCGCCCGCCGGCTGCGCCGCGCCGGCGTCTTCTTCGGCCACGGGACCGATAATCCCCGGGACGACGCCTCGGCTCTGGTGCTGCATGCCTTGCAGCTGCCGAATTCCGGCGCGCGCGCCATCTACGCGCGGCGCGTCGGCAGCCGCGACGTCGAGCGTGTGAACGAGCTCATCAGCCGCCGCATCGAGGAGCGGATTCCCGCGGTATACCTCACCGGCGAGACGTGGTTTGCCGGGCTGCGGATTCACGTCGATCGGCGGGTGCTCATCCCGCGCTCGCCGCTCGCCGAGCTCATCGAGAGGCGGTTCGCCCCGTGGATCGATCAGGGTCGGGCGCGCCGTATCCTCGATGTCGGCACCGGCTCCGGCTGCATCGCGATCGCCTGCGCGAAGGCCCTGCCGCGGGCGCGCGTCGACGCGGCGGACATCTCGCCCGAGGCGCTCGAGGTCGCCGCCGTCAATGTCCGTCGCCATCGCGTTGGACGGCGTGTGCGCCTCGTGCGATCCGACCATTTCAGCGCCCTCGCGCGCGAGCGCTACGATATTATCGTCGCCAATCCGCCCTACGTGGGGCGGCGGGAGATGTCGGGACTCCCGCCCGAGTATCGTCACGAGCCGCCGCTTGCGCTTGCCGCGGGGCGCGACGGCCTCGACTCCGTGCGGGTGATACTGCGGGAGGCGGGCAGGCATTTGCATCCGGGTGGGCTCCTCATCGTCGAGGTCGGCAACACCGAGGCGGCCGTGCGCCGGGCGTTCAAGCTGCTGCCTTTTCTCTGGCTGGAATTCGAGCGCGGCGGCGGTGGGGTGTTCCTCCTCACCGCGGAGCAACTTCGCAGGTAGCCCACGACATGTCAGGCAACACGATTGGCAGGCTCTTCACGGTAACGACGTTCGGCGAGAGCCACGGGCCGGCGCTCGGCTGCATCGTCGACGGCTGCCCACCGGGACTCGCGCTGACGCAGGAGGACATCCAACAGGATGTCGACCGCCGCCGCACCGGTACTTCGAAGTTCGTCAGCCAGCGCCGCGAGGGCGACCAGGTGCGCATTCTGTCCGGCGTGTTCGAGGGGTGTACCACCGGTACGCCGATCGGCCTCCTCATCGAGAACACCGATGCGCGCTCGCGCGACTACGAGAAGATAAAGGACCGCTTCCGTCCGGGACACGCCGACTACACCTATCAACAGAAGTACGGCCTGCGCGACTACCGCGGCGGCGGCCGCTCATCCGCGCGCGAGACCGTGATGCGGGTCGCGGCGGGCGCGATCGCGCGCAAGTATCTGGCGACCCGCCTGGGCGTCAGCATCTACGGATATCTGAGTCAGGTGGGCGCGCTCACCCTCGAGGCGCGCGATCCGGCGTTCGCCTACCAGAACCCCTTCTTCTGTCCCGATCCGGCACGGGTGGAGGAGCTCGAGGCGCTCATCTGGAAGCTGCGCTCGGAAGGGGACTCCATCGGGGCGCGCGTCACCGTGGTCGCGACGGGTGTGCCGCCCGGGCTCGGCGAGCCTGTGTTCGGCCGGCTGGATGCCGACATCGCCGGGGCGTTCATGGGGATCAATGCCGTCAAGGCGGTCGAGATCGGCGCCGGCGCGGCCGCGGTGGCGCAGCGCGGCAGCGAGCATCGCGATGAGCTCACCCCCCAGGGGTTCGCCACCAATCACGCCGGCGGAATCCTCGGCGGAATCTCCTCCGGCCAGGACATCGTCGCCCATCTCACCCTGAAGCCTACCTCGAGCATCCAGGTGCCGGGCCGGACGGTGGATGTCGCGGGCCAGGCGGTGGAAATCGTGACGACCGGGCGCCATGACCCCTGCGTCGGCCTGCGGGCGACACCCATTGCCGAAGCCATGCTCGCGATCGTGCTGCTGGACCATTACCTGCGCCACCGGGGGCAGAACGCGGATGTCCGCTCCGCCACCCCCGATATCAGCCGCCCGAAAGCATAATGATCAGCTCGGCAGGGCGACTGCCCGTGCCGAGCGTCCCCCGCGGGCGACTTCGAGCCGAGTCTTAGAATTACGACACAGTTTATGTATTGCGGGTGCCTGAAGATCCCGCCATCGACAATAGGACTTAACTCATGGGTCGCCGGTGCATCTTTTCTCATTCTCTATCGCGGTCGCTTTGGCTTTCCGCCGAATTAAGTTATATTGCCGACTCAATCGGATGAGACTGCCAAGATGCAGCCATCCCTTTGTTTTAAAAGTCTATTCCACTCACTGATGCCTTCCGGGGTGTCGTAATGGTCGCCAAACGCTCAAGCCGGGCGGTGGCGTTGCTGCTGGTTGTCCCCTCAGCGGCGTTCGCCCTCGGCCTCGGAGACATCCGTCTCCTGTCCCCTCTCGATCAGCCCCTCAAGGCTCAGATCGAGCTTCTCGACGCCTCGCCGGATGCGCTGCAGAACCTGGAGGTTCATCTAGCCTCCCAGGACACATTTGCGCGCTACGGCCTCAGCTGGCCGCAGTTCCTGGGCGATGTGCACGTGAAGACCGTGCGCACCGCCGACGGCCGGGAAGTGGTCGAGCTGACTTCCGATCAGCCCATCACCGATCCGGTGCTGACGCTGCTGGTCGAGGCCAACTGGGATCGGGGGCATTTGATTCGCGAGTACACCGTCCTCCTCGATCCGCCGGTGTACGTCCCCAATCAGTCGCAGGCCGCCAGCGCGCAGGTCGCTCCGGCTGCCACGGGCACCGCGCGGCGCGGCGGCTCGATCGCGCGCTCGCAGACGCCGGCGACTGAGGCGACTGCACCGTCTCCCGCCGCAGCCACTACTGCGCCGGAAGAGGCGTCTACCGACACTGGTTCCTCCGCGCCCGCCGCTTCGGGTGGCGAGCCGCACTCCTTGGTCGTGCGTAGCGGCGAGACCCTTTCGGGCATCGCCAGTCGGCTGAGCGGCGCCGGACTCGGTTCCGGTCCCACGCGCGCCTGGATGGTGGCCATCTACCAGGCCAATCCGGCCGCCTTCGCGCGCAACATGAACCTGCTGCGCTCGGGCGCCGTGCTGCGCGTTCCCGACAACGCCGCGGTCGCAGCCGTCTCGCCGACGGACGCAACGGCGGAGATCCGGCGGCAGTACGCGGCTTGGCGCGGCAGCTCGCAGTCGTCGGGCAGCGCGACGAGCGGCCCCGGCCGGCTGCGGCTGGTGGCTCCGTCCAGTGGCGTCGGCGCGTCCGCCTCAGCGGCGACCGCGGGCTCTTCCACAGGTCAGGTCAAGGATCTGCAGGCGCAGGTTCAGAGTCTGCAGTCGCAGCTCGCGGACGAGCATCGCCTCCTGCAGTTGAAAGACGCGCAGCTGGCGAGCATGCAGGCTCAGCTTGCTGGCAAGCAGGGGCCGCAGCCGTCGCCCGCCGCGAATTCAGCCACCGCGAGCACGCCGCCGGCGGCTGCAAATCCCAGTCCGCCAGCGGCAGCCACTCAGCCCAGTGCCGCTCCGGCTCCCGCGCAAGCGCCGCCGAGCGAGGCTGCGCCGCCTCCTCCGGTCGCCGCGAATACTCCGGCGCCGCAGCATGCACCGACACCGGCGCCTCACGTAGCGCACCATCCGCCGACGAAGCCTGTTGCCGCGGTAAACCCGTCCTCCGGCTCGTCGATCTTCGACACGCTCGCGAGATACTGGTGGGCGATCGCTCTGTTGGTCGTGGCGGTGCTCGCCGCCATTGGCCAGCGCGTCTGGCGCTCGCGCCGGCAGTCGGATCTCGACGATTCACTCGGCCGCCTCGCCGCGGCGGGGGCAACACCGTCCCCGTATACCAGGCTGGAGCCTTCGACCGGGGATACGGCGTCGATGCGTCCGGTAGCAGCGGAGCATGACGAAGACTCGTTCGTCGTCGAGGAGAGCGGGACGCATGAGCGGCCTCGGATAGCCGCAGCCGTCGCGCCAGTCGCAGCGAAGCACGTCACCACGGCCGATCAGACGATCAGCAGCGAGACTGCGGTCAACCTCGACCAGGGCGACCCGCTTGCCGAGGCTGATTTCCACATGGCGTACGGCCTGTACGACCAGGCCGCCGACCTCATTCGCATCGCGATTGCGCGCGAGCCCGAGCGGCGTGATCTGAAGCTGAAGCTGCTCGAGGTCTTCTTCGTCTGGGGTAACAAGGAGCAGTTCCTGCAGGCCGCGCGTGAGCTGGCCGAGAGCCGCGCCGAGGCTGCGCCCGGCGAGTGGGAAAAGATCGTGATCATGGGCAAGCAGCTCGCGCCGGAGGATCCGCTGTTCGCGGCCGGCGCCGCTGTGAGCGGCGCGGCGTCGGCAGGGGTGGATCTGGACCTCGCGGGCGGACAGAGCGCCAGTCTCGACTTCGACGTCGCGTCCGGACACACCGGCCAGCACGCCCAGGGCCTCGATCTCGACATCGGCTCGGCGCTGGGCGAGGGCGAGTCCGGGGCGGTGACCGTCGAGTCGCCGGGCAGCGCCACCGATCGCAACATGGCCCTGCTCGATACGACTTTCGAGCACAACGCCACCACGGGCACCACCCGGGAAATGACCGCGACGCTGCCCGGCGGCGGCGAGATACCGGGTGAGTTCGGGACCGAGCTCGAAGGCCCGACCATCGAGCAGCCGGCGCTGCACGTCTCGGAGCAGCCGACGATTCGGCAGAAGGTCGAGACGGCACTCAAGCAAAGCGGCGCCGAGCAGACCGCGGAGCTCGCAATCGATGATCTGGGACTCGATCTCGGAGCATTCGATGCTACCGAGCAGCTGACCGAGGCGGAAGCTTCCCCCGAGGCCCCGACCATGGTCGCGGGACTGGATGAGCACTCGCGCCGGATCATGGAGCAGGCGGGTCAACGCCCGGCCGAGCCGTCGCCCGAGCCGACTGGCACCACCAACGCCTGGCAGATCGATGAGAGCGAGCTGGAGGCGCTGACCGAGGGTGATGGCCGCGCGAACGGCCACGATACGGCGGCGACCTCGCGGCTGGCCCCGCTCGAGACGGGCGGTGTCGACTACGAGCTCGGCGAGGCGGAGCCGCAGATCGGCGACGGCACCAACGGCGCCGGCCTCGACCTGGACGTCGGCACGGCAACGGTGCCGGACACCGCCTTCACGGCGACCCAGAAGCTGTCGGCGGACGACCTCGCCCTGCCTGACCTCGAGCCCGTCACCATGAGCGAGGTCGGCACCAAGCTCGATCTCGCACGCGCCTACATGGACATGGGAGACCCCGAGGGAGCACGCAACATCCTCGAGGAAGTGATGCACGAGGGCTCGACGGCCCAGCGGCAGGAAGCAGAGCGTCTGATGGAGTCGCTGCCCGGCTAAGAGGGCATGACGCGGATCGCCGTCGGACTCGAGTACCAGGGGACGCGCTACGCCGGTTGGCAGAGTCAGCGCGCCGCGGAGACGGTGCAGGTGCTCGCCGAGGGCGCACTCGGCAAGGTGGCCGCGGAGGCGGTGAGCCTGGTGTGCGCCGGCAGGACCGACGCCGGGGTGCATGCCCGCGGGCAGGTGGCGCATTTCGACACCGGCGCGAGCCGCAGCATGCGGGCATGGATGCTCGGAGCCAACTCCGAGCTGCCTCGCGACATCGGCATCGCCTGGGTCCGGCCGGTGCCAGCGCACTTTCACGCGCGCTACTGCGCGGAGGCGCGCACGTACCGCTATCTCATCTTCAACCGCGCCTCCCGCTCGGGTTTGCTGGCGCATCGGGTCACGTGGATCCACCGCCCCCTCGATACCGAGCGCATGGCGCAGGCGGCCGCGGCACTCGAGGGCGAGCATGACTTCAGCGCCTTTCGCGCGGCGGAATGCCAGGCGAGATCGCCCATCCGCCGCCTCGAGCGGCTCAGTGTCGCGCGGCAGGGCGACTGGCTCGCGATCGAGGCGACAGCCAATGCCTTCCTGCACCACATGGTGCGCAACATCGCCGGGCTGCTCATCCGCATCGGCAAGGGCGATGCACCGCCCTCCTGGGCGGCGGAAGTGCTCGCGGGCCGCGACCGGCAGTTGAGCGCCGCCACGGCGCCCGCCGACGGCCTCTATCTCTGGCAGGTGCGCTATCCGGCCGCTTTCCTAATTCCGCCGCCGTCCTGCGATATGATCCCGGCTGGATTCCCAGCCTAGGCGGGCCCTCATGTCCTGGTTCGAGAAGATCATGCCCTCGCGCATCAAGACCGAGCGGCGTACGCGCTCGGTGCCGGAGGGCCTGTGGATCAAGTGCCCGGCGTGCGATGCGGTCCTCTACCGGGCGGAGCTCGAGCGCAATCTGTACGTGTGCCCGAAGTGCAGCCACCACATGCGCATCGGCGGCCGGGAGCGGCTCGAGCGCTTCCTCGACGCGGCCGCCATGGAGGAGATCGGGGCGCGGATAGTTCCCGAGGATCCACTCAAGTTCCGCGACAGCAAGCGCTACAAGGATCGGCTCGTCCAGGCGCAGAAGGCGACCGGGGAGACAGACGCGCTCATCGTGCTGGCCGGCACGCTCGAGAAGCTGCCGATCGTGGCCTGCGCCTTCGAGTTCCAGTTTCTCGGCGGCTCGATGGGCTCGGTGGTGGGTGAGCGCTTCAAGCGCGGCGCCGACCACTGCATCGAGCACCGCAAGCCCCTCGTCTGCTTCACGGCGAGCGGCGGCGCCCGTATGCAGGAGGCGCTCTATTCGCTGCTGCAGATGGCGAAGACGGCCGCGGCGCTGTCGCGCCTCGCGCAGGCGCATCTGCCCTTCATATCGGTGATGACCGACCCGACCACCGGCGGCGTGTCGGCGAGTCTCGCCATGCTGGGCGATCTGAATCTCGCGGAGCCGCGCGCGCTCATCGGCTTCGCCGGCCCGCGGGTGATCCAACAGACGGTGCGCGAGACGCTGCCCGAAGGATTCCAGCGCAGCGAGTTCCTGCTCGATCACGGCGTGCTCGACATGATCGTCGACCGCCGCGACATGCGTGAGCGGATCGCATCGGTCCTGCGCATGCTGACGAAGCAACCGGCGGCGGCCGCGTAAGCGGCCGTGGCGCGATCGCTCGCCGAGTGGCTGGCGCTGCAGGAGGCGGCGCATCCGAAATCCATTGACCTCGGCCTGGACCGCGTCACCGCAGTGGCCCGGCGGCTGGGCATCGAGCGGCCGGGCTCCGCGATCATCACGGTCGGCGGCACCAACGGCAAGGGGTCGACGGTCGCGCATCTGGAAGCGCTGTGGCTTGCGGCCGGCCGGACGGTCGGCCTCTTCACCTCGCCGCACTTCCTGCGCTACAACGAGCGCATCCGTATCGATGGCGTGGAGGCGGCGGATGCGGCGATCGTCGCGGCCTTCGAGCGCATCGAGGCGGCGCGCGGCGCCACCACCCTGACTTTCTTCGAATACAACACGCTGGCGGCGCTCCTGCTCTTCGCGCAGCGGGGCGTCGAGCTCGCCCTGCTCGAGGTGGGTCTCGGAGGGCGGCTCGACGCCACGAATCTCGTCGATGCGGACGTGTCTGTGGTCTGCTCCGTCGGCTTCGATCATCGCGACTGGCTGGGGGATACCCTGGAGGAGATCGGCGCCGAGAAGGCCGGCATCTTCCGCTCCGGCCGGGCGGCGGTGCTCGGTACGCCGCGCATGCCGGACAGCGTGTACTCGACGATCCAGCGGCTCGGGGCGAAGCCGGTCATCGCGGAGCGGGATTTCAGCTGGCAGGCGGATCCGGGCGGACGGCCGCAATGGCGCTATCGGGGCGCCCGGCTTGATCTCTCCGATCTGCCGCCGTCGGCGCTCGCCGGCTCGATCCAGTATCGCAACGCGGCGACCGCCCTGGCGGCCCTCGAGGCGCTCGCCGCCGATGGGGAGCGGTCCGTCGCGGCAGCGCGGGTCGTCGCGGCGCTCGATGCGCGGACGGTCGCCGCCGGGCTGCGCCGCGTGCGGCTCGCGGGCCGTTTTCAGGTCGTGCCCGGGCCGGTCGAGTGGATCCTGGACATCGCGCACAATGCGCCGGCCGCCGAGGTGTTGGCCGCGCTGCTCGCGGAGCGGCCGTGTCAGGGACGGACGCTCGCCGTCGTCGGCATTCTGGGTGACAAGGACGCGCCGGCGATCGCGCGGGCGCTCGCTGCCGCCGTGCAAGGTTGGTTTCTCTGCAGCCTGGAAGGGCCGCGCGGCACCTCCGCCGCGGAGCTGGCCCGGCGCCTCGACTCCATCGTGCTGGGGCCGGCCCTCGCCGGCTCCGTGCGCGAGGGCTGCGAAGCTGCTCGGGCCGCCGCGCGGGTGGGAGATCGCGTGGTGGTCTGCGGCTCAGTGCACACCGTAGGGCCGGCGCTCGAGTGGCTTGGGGTATACTCGGCCGGGTGAAAGAGCGACTGACGGGCGCCATCATCCTCGTGGCGCTGATGGTGTTGTTGGTTCCGGAGCTGCTGACCGGACCGATCCGGACAAAATCCGCGCCCAACGCATCCGCGACCACCTCGATCGCGCCGCCCGTCGTTGCCGGGCGGCCGCATGCGGAGCCGCCGCTTCGCTCGTATACCCTGACACTCGGCGCGCCGCCGGCGTCCAACCCGGGCACTGCCGCGCCGACGACGACGCAGCCGGAACAGCCCACGCCCCAGACCGAGACGCCGCGTGCCGACCCTCAGGCCTCCAGCTCCGGCGCGGCGGCTGAGCCCGGCGGCTTGCAAGGCTCGCGGCCGCCCTCATATCCAGCGGTACGAGAGGCCCGCTCATCGGCCTCGTCGACAGGATGGATGGTGCAGCTTGGCAGCTTTGCCAGCCGTAAGAACGCCGATCGCCTGGCGCGCTCGCTCGAGCGCAGGGGCTTTCGGATGTCGGTATCCCCCGCACGGGCAGGGTCCCGCGTGCTCTGGCGGGTACGCGCGGGTCCGGCGGGCGACCGTGCCGGCGCCCAGCGTCTCGCCGCGCGGTTGCGGGCGCTCGGCCATCGCGGCGAGCTGCTGCCGGTGAGGTGATGCGTTCCCGAGCGGCTGGCGGTCCCTCGGGGGTTTCCCGGGCATCGATACTCGTGGGGCGGATCTCAGCGCTTCGTGCTCGAGTTAACGTGTCTCGGAGGTGACGCTCTTGTACAATCCGCCGCGATTTGCCGGGACCCTCGCGCTTGCGACAAAGGTCCTCAAAGGGCGTCCGCGCAGAACCCATGAACATAGCCGATTATGTGATGATCGCCGTGGTCATGCTGTCGGCGATCGTGGGCGCCATCCGCGGCTTTCTGCGCGAGGCCATCGCCCTGGGCGCCTGGATCGTGGCGCTGTTCGTCGCCTGGCATTTCTCGGACATGATCGAACCGCACCTCGGCGGACTGCTGGCGGCCCACTATGTCCGGCCCTGGGCGGCACGGGTGATCATCGTTGCGATCGTCCTCATCATTGGCGCGGGATTCGGCGCAGTCGTCGCGCACTACGTGCGTCTCTCGATCTTCAGCGGCATCGACCGCTTCGTCGGGTTTCTTTTCGGTGCGGCGCGCGGCGTGGTGCTGATCGGCGTGTTCGTGATTCTCGGGCAGCTGCTCAAGCTCGACGGCGAGATCTGGTGGCGGCATTCCATGCTGCTTCCCTACGGTGACTCGGTGGCGAACGGCCTGCGCGCGCTGGTTGGCGCGGGCTCTGTGAGGTAGATCATGTGTGGAATCGTCGGTGTCGCCGGAACGAGCGCGGTCAACCAGCGCATTTATGACGCGCTGACGGTGCTGCAGCATCGGGGCCAGGATGCCGCCGGCATAGCCACATACGATTACGCCGAGCTCTGCGTCCGCAAGGGCAGCGGCCTGGTACGCGATGTCTTCCAGCAGCATCACATGATGGAGCTCAAAGGCAACGCCGGCATCGGCCACGTCCGCTACCCCACCGCCGGATGTGACAGCGCCTCGGAAGCGCAGCCGTTCTACGTCAACTCACCGTACGGCATCTGCCTCGCCCACAACGGCAATTTGACCAATGCGACGGAGCTGGCGGAGGTGTTGATCCGCGAGGACCGACGGCATCTCAATACCACTTCGGACTCCGAGGTGCTGCTGAACGTTTTCGCTTCGGAGCTGCAACGCGTCGGCACGCCGCGAATCACTCCGGCTGATGTGTTCGCGGCCTTGAATGCGGTCTACCGGCGCTGCCGCGGCGGCTACGCGGTAGTGGCGATGATCATCGGGCACGGCATCCTGGGCTTCCGCGATCCCAACGGCATCCGCCCTCTGGTCCTCGGGCAGCGGGACACCCCGCGCGGGCCGGAGTGGATGCTCGCCTCGGAGAGCGTGGCGCTCGACAATCTCTCGTTCCGCCTGGTACGCGATATCGCCCCGGGCGAGGCTGTGTTCATCGACGAGGCTGGGCGGCTCCATTCGCACCAGTGCGTGGCGAGCGTGCGCCACACCCCGTGCATCTTCGAGTACGTGTACTTCGCCCGCCCGGACTCGAAGATCGATAACATCTCAGTCTACCGCGCCCGCATGCGCATGGGCGACCGGCTCGCGGAGAAGATCCTGCGCGAGCGCGGCAACCAGGACATCGACGTCGTCATTCCAATCCCGGACACCAGCCGCACCAGCGCTCAGCAGCTCGCGCAGCGGCTCGGGCTCAAGTACCGCGAAGGGTTCATCAAGAACCGCTACATCGGCCGCACCTTCATCATGCCCGGCCAGGACGAGCGGCAGAAATCGGTCCGCCGGAAGCTGAACGCCATCGATCTCGAGTTCCGCGGCAAGAACGTGCTGCTGGTGGATGACTCCATCGTGCGCGGCACGACATCCGCCAAGATCATCGAGCTCGCGCGCGAGGCCGGCGCCCGCAAGGTTTATTTCGCCTCCGCCGCACCGCCAGTGCGCTTTCCCAATGTCTACGGCATCGACATGCCCGCGGCGCGGGAGCTCGTGGCGAGCGGACGGCGGGTCGATGAGGTGGCGCGGCTCATCGGCGCCGATTGGCTGATCTATCAGGATCTCGAGGATCTGATCGCCGCCTGCAAGCATGAGGATTCGCGCGTCGACGAGTTCGACACGTCATGCTTCTCCGGCGAATATGTCACCGGCGATGTGACGCCGGAGTACCTGGAGCGGCTGCAACTCGAGCGCTCGGACGAAGCGAAGAAGGTGCGCGGCGACCGCCGGCCGTTCAAGGTCATCCGCGCTTCCTGAGATGGTTGCCGCGCGGCGCGCGCTCCTTCTCGAGCTGTTGCACGCGGGACTCGAGAGCGTCGCGGGACGGCGCTGTGTACGCGACGCGCTGCTCGCCAGGCCGCTGACCGCCCACGACGCGCCGGTCTGGGCCGCGGCTGTCGGCAAGGCGGCCGCCTCCATGGCGCTCGGGGCCGCCGACGCATTGGGTCCCTCGCTCGAGCGGATGTTGGTCATCAGCAAGAGCGGACATTTCCCGCCCGAGCTTCTGTCGCTTGCCGGCGTGGAGGCTCTCGAGAGCGCTCACCCGGTACCCGACGAGCGCTCGCTCGCCGCGGGACGGCGGCTTCTCGATTGGGTGGCCGCTCTGCCGGCGGCGGTGTCGCCGCTCTTTCTCATCTCGGGCGGCGCCTCGAGTCTGGTGGAAGTGCTCGAGCCTGGGGTCACCCTCGCGGAACTCGGACAACTCTCGGCCCGCGGGCTCGCGGAGGGGCTGCCGATCGGCGAGCTCAATGCGCGGCGCGCACGCCTTTCGCGCATCAAGGGTGGACGCCTCGCGGGTCACCTCGACGGCCGCCAAGCGCGCGCACTTTTTATTTCCGACGTGCCGCAGGACGACCCGGCGGTCATCGGGTCCGGCCTCCTCGGTCCCGCCGGCGGCAGCGATTGCATCGAGCGGCAGGTCATCGCCTCGGTGGATCGCGCCATGGAAGGCGTTGCCATGGCGGCGCTGCAACGGGGACTCACCGTGGAGTGTGTGCAGGAACGATTCGATGGCGAGGCGACACGCCTCGCCGCGCGCTTCACCCACGAGCTCCTCATCGGCAACACCCAGGTTCGCATCTGGGGTGGAGAGTCGACCGTACGCCTGCCGCCGCGCCCGGGCCTCGGGGGACGCAATCAGCATCTCGCGCTCGCCGCCGCAAAGTTCCTCCCGGACTATCCGGAGCTGCTGCTGCTCGCCGTCGGCACCGACGGGACGGACGGTCCGACCGACGTGGCGGGCGGTCTGGTGGATGCCGACACCTGCTCCCGCCTGGCGCTGGCCGGGCTGGACGCCGACGATTGCCTTGCACGGGCGGATGCCGGCTCCGCGCTCGCCGCCGCCGATTCCCTGGTGCGCACGGGTCCCACGGGAACCAACGTGGCAGACCTCGTGATCGGCTTGAAGCTGCCGCCGGCCTGAGCGTGCTATAACGCCTGGAACCTTTCCGCGAGTAAGACCCTGAGATCCGCCGCCTGGAACCTCTCCGCGAGTAAGACCCTGAGATCCGCCGCCGCGAGTGTCCGATGAGTGAGGAAACGCCCCAGGAGAAGCTTCCGGGCAAACCCGAGGATCCGCGCACTGCTCCGGAGTCGGAGTGCTTCGGCGGGGCTTTCATCCGCGGCTACCGGCGAGTGCGCCAGGTGGCCTCCGGCACGCGTGCCGACATCTTTCTCGCCGAGCGGGTTGCGACCCGCTCGCTGGTGGCGCTCAAGGTCGTGCGTGACGAGCCCGAGGGGGGCGACGCCCCGGACTCGTTTCTCAGGTTCCTGCAGGAATACGAGATCGCGCAGCGCATCAACCATCCCGGCATCGTGCGGCTCTTCGACCTCGGCATCAGCGATGAGCACGCCTGGCTGGTGATGGAGTACTTTCCGCGCGGCGACCTGCGCCGGCGGATGAAGTCCCAGGTTGCTCCGCGGTGGGCTGTGCGCGCCGCGGCGGCCATTGCGCGTGCACTCGCTGCGCTGCATGCGGCGAGTGTCGTGCATCGCGACTTGAAGCCCGGCAATGTCATGCTGCGGGAGGACGGCAGCATCGCCCTGATCGACTTCGGGCTGTCGAAGGATGGAGCCCAGAGGGCGGACCTCACGGAGCGCGGCCTGATCTTCGGCACGCCGCATTACATGAGCCCGGAGCAGGGGCACGGCGAGCCCACGGATGAGCGTAGCGACATCTACAGCCTCGGCGTCATCCTTTACGAGATGCTGACCGGCGGCAAGCCGTACCGCGCCGACAGTCCGATGGCCGTGATCTACAAACACCGCAAGGAGCCGGTGCCGCAGCTGGCGGTGGGCCTCGACGGCCTGCAACCCCTGCTCGAGCGTCTGCTCGCGAAACGCCCCGAGGATCGTTTCCCGAGCGCGCTCGCGGCCGCCGCGGCCCTCGAGGGGCAGCTGCAGCGCTTCCTGCAGCCGGCCTGAAGCCATGCAAGAGAGCGCCACCCGCATCCTGCTGGCGCCGACCCCCGATGCCTGGGTGCAGGCGGCAGCCGCCCGCTGGCGGGAGCTGCTCAACGATCATGCGCAGTGCGAGAAGAAAGCCGCATCGACGGCGCTCGCACTGATGTTCACCTATCCCGAGGACCGGCGCCTCGCGACCGCGCTGTCGCGTCTCGCGCGCGAGGAGCTGCGGCACTTCGAGCAGGTGCAGAAGCTCATGACCGTGCTCGGGGTGCCCTTCGAGCGGCAGCGTCCGGGACGCTATGCCGCGGGGCTGCGTACGATGTTGCGCACGGCAGATCCCGGACGCAAGCTGGATCTCCTGCTCACGGGCGCGCTGATCGAGGCGCGCTCCTGCGAGCGGTTTCGGCTGCTCGCGCCGCGGCTGCCGGACGAGGTCGGCGGATTCTATGCGCAGCTCGCGCGCTCCGAGGCGCGGCACTTCGAGCAGTACCTCGATCTCGCGCAGCAGACGGCCGCGCCGCAGTGGCGCGACAGGCTGCGGGAGCTCGCCGGGAGCGAGGCGCGGCTCGCCACGGCGCCGGATGCGCAGTTGCGCTTCCATTCGGGACCACCGCCGCCTCATGTGGCGGATGGCGTGGAATAACAGTTCCTTACACAAGCCGCGCGCGGCACGATTATCTTCTCTCCCCATGGCCGACCGTCCGCACCTCCTCATCGTCGATGACGACCGCGAGATCCGCTCGCTGTTGGGCCAGTACCTCGAGAAGAACGACTTCCGCACGACCGCCGTCCCGGACGCCCGCGAAGCCAGGCGCGTCATGGAGCGCGCCGCGATCGATCTCATCGTGCTCGATCTGATGCTGCCCGGCGAGGACGGCCTGACTCTTTGCCGGGAGCTGCGCACTCACTCGCAGGTTCCGATCATCATGCTGACCGCGCGCGGCGAGGACGTCGACCGGATTGTCGGGCTGGAGATCGGCGCCGATGACTATCTGCCCAAGCCCTTCAATCCCCGGGAGCTCCTGGTACGCATCCGGGCGGTACTGCGGCGGGCGGCCAACACGCCTCGGGACCCGAATCCGCAGTTGGTCCGCGAGTTCTCTTTCGGCGGCTGGAAACTCGATACGACACGGCGGACGCTGACGGACGGGGCCGGTAAGGACATCTCCCTCAGTGGTGCGGAATATCGTCTGCTCGCCGTGTTGCTTTCGGCCGGCAACCGGGTGCTGTCGCGGGCGCAGCTCACGGAGCTGTTGCGCGGCCGCGAGGCGGATCCCTTCGATCGCAGCATCGACGTGCGGGTCAGCCGCCTGCGGCAGATCCTGGGCGACGATGCCCGCGCGCCGCAAATCATCAAGACCGTGTACGGCGAGGGATATGTGATCGGCGTGCCGGTGGAGACCGCCTGACCCGGCGTCAGATCGCGGCATGCGACTGTCACTTTGGCCGCAATCCCTGTTCGGCCGCCTGATCGCGGCCCTCGTGATTGCCGTCGTGCTGGCTCAGGCCGCGAGCCTGTACCTGTTCGCACGCGACCGTGAGCGGTTCGTCGTCGACAGCAGCGTGCGGGAGTGGTCACGGCGGATCACCGAGATCACGCTCCTCCTGCAGCAACTTCCAACCGAGCAGCGCGCCGTCACGGTCGCGATGCTCAAGGAGCAGGCGGGAAGACTCGCTCTGCGGCAGTGGTCCCGGGAACGCGGCCCGCCCCGCCCCTGGGCCGGCGGGCCGTTGCTGCTAGCGCCGCTCGCGCCCGGCCCGCCGCCGCCGGGGATTGCGCCGGCCGCCGGTCCGCCGCATGCGTCTGGCCCGGACGCCATCGGGTCGCACCATCGGCCAGGTTACCCCTTCCCACGGGGTGGCCGGCGCTTGCTCGTGCGCGAGCTGCATCCGACGCCGCAAAGCCAGTTCTGGCCGCATATCTTCATCCAGCTGCCGTTTACCTCGGACGTGGGAGGCATTCTGTCGCAACAGCTCCGCGCGGAGCTCGGCGGCGGCTACGGTGTCGAGGTGCATCGGGCGGCCGCGCCGGCGGCCGGCGCCATTCCCATACCGTCGCCATTCTTCGGCCGGACCACGGACCGACCCACGGAGTCATACGACGTGGCTGTTCGTTTGCTCGATGGCTCGCCGCTACTCTATCGCGTCACGCGCGTTTCCCCGGGGACGCCGCTGCCGCCGAGCCTGATGATCAATCTGATCCTGCTCGTGGTCGTGCTCGTCATTGCGCTTTACGTCGTGGCCCGAGGCATCACCCGGCCCCTGTCGCGGCTGGCTCTGGCGGCGGACAACCTCGGGCGCAGCATCCGCCAGCCGAAGCTGGAAGAGAAAGGCGCAAGGGAGCTGCGTCGCGCGGCGCGCGCCTTCAACACGATGCAGGACCGGCTGCATAGATATCTCGACAGCCGCACGCGTGTGCTCGCGGCGATGTCTCATGACCTGAAGACCCCCCTGACGCGGCTACGGCTTCAAGTCGAGACGCAGATCGAGGATCCTGCCTTGCAGGCGCGCTTCGGCAAAGAGCTCGATGAGATGGAGAGCATGGTGCGCGGCGCGCTGGCGCTGTTTCGGGGCCTGAATGACGATGAGGCGCTGGAGCCGGTCGACGTCAATCTGCTGCTCGAGACTGTGCGCGGGGAGTTCACTGAAATGGGCAAGGACGTCACGTTGGAAGGGCGCGCGGCCGCGCCACTGCACGGCAAGCCACAGGCGTTGAAGCGCTGCATCACCAACCTCGTGGCCAATGCCGTCAAGTTCGGCACTTGCGCCCGCATGCTGGTGCGGGACGGGGCGCAGCTCGAGATCAGCGTCTGCGACGACGGTCCGGGCATTCCTCCCGACGAGCTCGAGAAGGTGTTCGAGCCCTTCTATCGTGTGGAGTCTTCCCGCAACCGGGATACCGGCGGCACGGGGCTGGGGCTCAGTATCGCGCGCGACCTGGCGCAGGCGCACGGCGGCTCACTCGTCCTCAGGAACCGTACCGAAGGGGGGCTGGAGGCGCGGCTCACCCTCCCGCGCCGGCGCTGAGCCCGGCGTAACCCCCAGGGGCGCGGTTTAAACATTGCTTACGGCCTCTTCAGACCCACGCCGCTACAGTGCCCCTCAGTGAGCCCATACAGGGGTACGATCGATGATAAGACGCAGTGTTGTCCTGGTTGCGATGCTTTGCGCAGGTGGGGTGGCATTTGCCCAGGCACCTCCCTCCGGCGCGCACGCGGACTGGCAGGCCAAGCGCCAGCAGTGGCAGCAGAAGTGGCAGCAGAAGCGCTCGGAAATGGAGCAGAAGCGGCTCGACCGGCTGGCGGTGCTGCTCGACATGACACCCGCTCAGAAGCAGCAGGTCCAGGCCATTCTCTCGGCCGAGCGCACCCGGATGCAGCAAGCCATTAAACAGGCGATGGAGGCCCGGCGTGCCGCACATTCCGAGAGCGTCACCAAACTGGGTCAGGTGTTGAGCCCGACACAGATGAAGAAGCTCAAGCTACTCATGCCCGAGCGGCATCGTCGTTTCTTCATGATGCGTGGATCCATGGGCATGCATGGTCCCATGCATGGCGGGGGGATGGGTATGTGGGGCCCGCACCCCGATCACGGGGACGGACCGCCGCCGCCGCCTCCCGGACCGGATCCGCAATGAGCGGTCAGCGAGGCAGGGATCGCAGCTCGTAGCGTCCGTTCTCGTACACGAGATAGCTGCCCTGCTCATACCACGCGCCTAACACGATGCGCTGGACGGGTCGACCTTCCGCCAGCGCCTCGTGCACCGCAGGTCGGTGCGTGTGGCCGTGAATGATGCGGCGCACGCGTGCGGCCTTGAACGCCGCGGTCACTGCAGCGGCGTTGACGTCCATGACCTCAGGGATGGTGCGCGCGGTGTGCACGCGGCTGCCGGCACGTACCTCATTGGCAAGCAGCAGCCGGTCCGCCAGCGGCAGTCTGAGGAACCGGCGTTGCCAGATGGGTTGCCTGACTATGCTGCGCAGCTCCTGATACGCGTGATCGTCGGTGCACAGGGCATCGCCGTGAGTCAGCAGCACCCGTTCGCCGTCGATCTCGGCGAGCACCGGGTCGGGCAATAGCTGGCAGCCAGTCTGGCGGCAGAAATCCTTGCCGAGGAGGAAGTCGCGGTTGCCATGCATGAGGAAGCAGGCGACGCCGCCGGCAGTCACCTCGTGCAATGCGGCGAGCACCGCGGATCTGTCGCCGCCGACATCGTCATCCCCCACCCAACTCTCGAATAGATCGCCCAGGATATAGAGCGCGCGAGGGCGCGGCGCCGACGCGGGGCTGGTGACCTGCGCGTGCAGGAACTCGAGGAATTGTTGCTGCGCCTCCGGCGCCGTGGCATCGAGGTGTACGTCAGAGACGAACAGATACCGTGCGGGCGTCGAGCTTGGAGCCCGCGGCGATGCGGGGTCCGACGCCGGCGTCACCTAGGCACCGCTGGGCTGGTCGGCGTCGCTCGGCGGCGGTGCGGCGGGCTTCGTGCCCGACGGAGCCGGAGTCTGTGATCCCGGTTTGCCAGGCTGCGCCCGCGGGCTCGCGCCTGGCGGTTGGGCGGACTGCTGCGATCCGGAAGACTGTGGCGTTCCCGACGGCGGCGTGCCTGATGGTGGCGTAGTCGTCTGCGGCGCGCCCGGAGTCGGCGCGGCGGGTGCCGCGCTCGGCGCGGGTGACGAGAGTCCCGGTGGCGTTATCACCTCGACGCTTTGGATGATGACCGGTTTCAGCGGCGCGTCGGCCTTGAAGGGGCCGAAAGCGCCGGTCGGGACGACGCCGATGCGGTCGATGACGTCCATTCCCTGTACCACTTGGCCGAAGACCGCGTAGCCCCAGCGGGTGGGCAGCGGGTCGAGCTCGGGGTTGTCGACCAGATTGACGTAGAACTGCGCATTGCCGGTATGGGGGCCGGCGGCACGCGCCAGGCCCACGGCGCCGCGCTTGTTCTGCAGGCCGTTGCCCGACTCGTTGTCGACGGCCGGGTAAGTGGGCTTTAGCGTGTAGGGTGCCGTCGCATCGTGTCCGCCGCCCTGGATGACGAAGTTGGCGACCACGCGGTGGAAGAGGGTGTTCGTGTAGAAGCCCTCGCGCACGTAGCGCAGGAAGTCGGCCACGGTCAGCGGCGCGCGATCGGGGTATATCTCGATCACGAAGGAGCCCATGTTCGTCGTGATCCGCACCTCGGGATTGGAGGAGGCGGTGGCATCGTCCGCGCGCGCCGCGGGCTGCACGAGGAGGAGGCACCCGAAGGCGGCCGCCAGGGCGAAGGTGAGTCTCAGTGTCAGTGTCCGGTACCGGGCGCGCATCTGGTCTCCGTCGCGTACGTCGTTGAAAGGGGAATCTTAGCAGCGCCGGGCGCCTGGTGGTTTGCGCGATGTCGCTGCCGCGGCAAACCCCGTACCATTACCGGCATGACTGGAATGGACAGCTCGGCTCCCGCAGGGTTCGACGGTGGCGTGGTGACGCGCTTTGCCCCCAGCCCGACCGGTGAATTGCACCTCGGCAATGCGCGCACGGCGCTGTTTAACTTTCTGCTGGCGCGGCGCGCCGGCGGGCGCTTCCTGCTGCGGATCGAGGACACCGACGCGCAGCGCAGCCAGGAGTCGCACCTGGCCGTGGTGCTGCAGGACCTGCGGTGGCTCGGCTTGGACTGGGATGCGGGACCGGACCGGGAGGATGACCGCGGACCCTATCGCCAGTCGCAGCGCGGCGCGCTCTATGACCGTTTCTTCGAGGTCCTGGAGCGGCAGCGGCTCGCCTATCCCTGCTTCTGCACACCGCTCGAGCTGGAAGCCTCCCGGCGCGCGCAGCTCAGTTCGGGCCGTCCGCCCCGATATGCCGGAACCTGCCGGGATCTGTCCCCCGAAGAGCAGCGCGGCAAACGCGCTCAAGGCCTGGCGGCCACCTTGCGATTTCGCGTTCCCGCAGGGCGGCGCATCGATTTCGTGGACCTGGTTCATGGCCCGCAGAGCTTTTTGTCGGACGACATCGGAGACTTCATCGTCCGACGAGCCGACGGCACGGCTGCGTTCTTCTTCTGCAATGCCGTCGATGATGCGTCCATGGGCGTCACGCACGTGTTGCGGGGCGAGGATCACTTGGCCAACACACCGCGGCAGCTGCTTATCCTCGAGGCGCTCAGCCTGCGCGCGCCGAGCTATGGCCATGTGTCGCTGATCCTGGGCCCGGACGGCGCGCCGCTTTCGAAGCGCCACGGCGCAACGAGCGTCCGCGAGTACCGCGAGAGCGGCTATCGTGCGGAAGCTGTGCTCAACCATCTTTTCCGCCTCGGCCATTCCAGCGGTGAGCACGGCCTGCTCGACCTCACGGCGATGGCGCGCGCGTTCGATCCGGCCCACCTCGGGCGGGCGTCCGCGCATTTCGACGCGCAGCAGCTGCGCGTGTGGCAGAAGGAGGCGGCGCATCGGCTGTCGGCTGACGAGGCGCGGGTGTGGCTGGCTGCGGTGCTGCCATCCGGACTCGGCGAGCCCGCCGCCAGCGCGTTCATCGCCGCGGTTCTGCCCAATGTGGTATTGCCGGAGGACGCGCAGCCGTGGGCGGGCATCGTCTTCGGGCCGCCGCCGGCGCTGGAGCCCGAGGGCGAGGAGATCATCCGCAAGGCGGGGGATCGCTACTTTGCGGCCGCGGCGCAGGCCGCCGCGCAGAGCGGTAACGACCTGCAGGCCATCGCCTCGGCGGTGAAGGCGGCGACCGGGAAGAAAGGCGCGGAGCTGTACATGCCCTTGCGCCTGGCGCTCACGGGCCGCGGCCATGGGCCGGAGCTCGCGCCGCTGCTCAAGGCCATGCCCGCGGGTGCGGCACAGGCGCGGCTCGCGCGCTTCGCCTGACACCCTCGAGCTCATCCTTTACCATCCGGACAACATGATCCGCATCCACAATTCGCTCACCGGAGAGAAGCAGCCGCTGCAGCCCGTCACGCCGGGCGAGGTCCGCATGTATGTGTGCGGAATCACGGTGTATGACTTCATACACGTCGGGCATGCGCGCATGATGGTCGTGTTCGATGTCGTCAACAGGTATCTGCGGCATCGCGGCTATCGCGTCACCTATGTGCGCAACATCACGGACATCGACGACAAGATCATCAGGCGGGCCGCGGAGAACGGTGAGTCGATCGGCGCTCTCACCGACAGGTTCATCGCCGCTATGTACCAGGACTGCGATGCGCTCGGCGTTGCGCGGCCGGACTTCGAGCCGCGCGCCACCCAGTACCTGCCGGCCATCATCGGCATGACCGAGAGGCTGATCGAGAGCGGTTACGCTTATCTCGCCACGAACGGCGACGTCATGTATGCGGTCGCGAAGTTCGACGGCTACGGCCGGCTCTCCGGCAAGCGCCTGGCGGACCTGCGCGCCGGCGCGCGGGTGGAGGTCGACGAGTCCAAGCGCGATCCCCTCGACTTCGTTCTCTGGAAACATGCCAAGCCCGGCGAGCCGGCGTGGGACTCACCGTGGGGCAAGGGACGGCCGGGCTGGCACATCGAGTGCTCGGCCATGTCGGTGGCGCTCCTCGGCTCGCACTTCGACATCCATGGCGGCGGTCTCGACCTCAAGTTTCCGCATCACGAGAACGAGATCGCCCAGACCTGCGCGGCCACCGGCGATCGCTTCGCCGAGATCTGGATGCACAACGGCTTCGTCAACATCGACGACGAGAAGATGTCGAAGTCGCTCGGCAACTTCTTCACGGTGCGCGAGGTGCTGGAGAAGGCCGTGCGACATCCCGAGGTGCTGCGTTACTTCGTGCTCTCGAGCCACTACCGCGGGCCGATCAACTATTCGCTCGAGCAGCTCACGCAGGCGGATGCGGCGCTGGAACGGATCATGACGGCGCTGCGCGACCTGCCGGAGGCCGCGCCGGCCACGACCGAATACGGCGAGCGCTTCCAGGCGGCGATGGATGATGATTTCAACACGCCGGAAGCGATCGCGGTTCTGCAGACGATGACTCGCGAGATCAACGTCGCGAAGGACGCGCAGGACGGGCCGCGCGCAGCCGGGTTGGCTGCCGAGCTGCGCTCGCTCGCCGCGGTGCTCGGGCTCACCCTGCCGAGGCAGTGGTTCCGGCTGCCGAAACCGCTCCACTCCGCGGCTGGGGGAGCCTCCACGTCAACGGGTGCTGCCACCGGCGCCGACCTGAGCGATGCCGACGTCGACCGACTGGTCGCTGCGCGCGCTGCGGCTCGCAGAGCGAGGAATTGGGCGGAATCGGACCGCATCCGTGACGGGCTCGTCAAGGCCGGCGTCCTCCTCGAGGACAAGCCGGGCGGCCGCACGGAGTGGCGGCGGGCGTAGCTCGTGACCCGCCCGGCTGGCCCCCGGCCGGCTCAGCCGGGCCGCTCGCTGCGGCGGTGGAAGGCTTCGAGGGTGTTGTGCATCAGCATCGCCACCGTCATCGGTCCCACGCCGCCCGGCACCGGCGTGATCCAGCCGGCCCGCTGCCGGGCTGCATCGAATTGCACGTCGCCGACCAAATGACCGTTATCGAGACGGTTCATCCCGACGTCGATTACGACGGCACCCGGCTTGATCCATTCGCCCGAAATCAGCCCTGGCTTACCGGCCGCAACTACCAGGATGTCGGCTTGCCCCACGTAGCTGTCGAGGCCGGTGGTGAAGCGATGGCAGACCGTCGTCGTCGCGCCCATGAGCAGCAGCTCGAGCGACATCGGTCGGCCTACTATGTTGGAAGCGCCGACGACTACGGCGTGCTGACCCTTGAATGGGACGCCCAGGTGCTCGAGCAGCTTGATGACGCCATAGGGCGTGCAGGGGCGCATCACCGGAATACGCTGCGCAAGGCGACCGACGTTATAGGGATGGAAACCGTCGACGTCCTTCAGCGGATCGATCCGCTCGATCACGGCGGTCTGCTGGATCTGCACGGGCAGTGGCAGCTGTACCAGGATGCCGTCGATGTCGGCATCCCGGTTCAGCTCATCGATCAGGGACAGCAGCGCGATCTCCGAGGTCGAGTCGGCCAGATCGTGCGCCACGGAGCGGATGCCGACCTCCTCGCAGGCGCGCCGCTTGTTGCGCACGTAGACCTCGGAAGCCGGGTCGCTCCCCACCTTGACCACGGCTAGCGCGGGCCGCCGCTTGCCGCGCGCGAGCGCCGCCTCGATCTTGCCGCGGACCTGATTTTTGACCTCGGCCGCCAGCTTGCGGCCGTCGATCAGTTGTGCCGTCATTTGGGGTGCGAATCCAGCCCTTTGAGAGGGCGGGCATTCTCGCATATCATCCTTACCGGGCCTGGGAGCTTCCGCTACGGCGGCGCTTCCGGAACCATGATCGGGGCATGGCGCAGTCTGGTAGCGCATCTGCTTTGGGAGCAGAGGGTCGCCGGTTCGAGTCCGGCTGCCCCGACCATCAAATCAAAGTATTGCGTTTCCCCGCTCTGCGGGTGATTCGGGGCTGCAAGTCAGTCCCGCAATGAACATTTTTGGGCAACCCTTGAACCCCTCCAGGAACGCCCTATGATCTGCCGAAGCAATAAAAGCCCTGGCAATATAGGCCTTGACAAATACAGCCTAGGCAAGTATAGTTCGGGCATCCCCCTTCAGGGAGATTTTCTCGGAGAGCGAACTTGGGGACCATTTACGAGAGCGAGAATTACGAGCCCAGCAGGAGCGTGGCTCATCTGCTGGGCCAGGTGCGGACCGAGCTACTGGCCGCCCTGGACCGGGAGCTGACGGCCGACACGCACGTCGCCGACATCGGCGTCACGGCCGCGCAGTTCATCGTGATTTCGCGCCTTGCGGCGGCGGAGCGCAAGAAGTCCGCGTCCGACCTTTGCAAGGAGATGTCGTACGACGCTGGAGCCATGACCCGCATGATCGACCGTCTGGAGAGCAAGGGTCTCATCCGCCGGGCGCGCTGCCCGCAGGACCGCAGGCTCGTGTACCTGGAGATGACCGAGCAGGGGCGGGCCGTCTATCCGCGGCTGCGCGAGATCTCGATGGCGATCCAGAACCGTTTCCTGCGCGGCTTCAGCCGCACGGATGCGCGTCAGCTCGAGGGCTTGCTCGGGCGCATGTTGGAGAACGCCGCCTGAGGCCCGTGACCGATTTTTTACCGGTAAAAGTCTGCCTAGGCATTTTTAGCCACGGCAACGAGACCGGTGACTGGGAGACCTGAGACATGACGACTCGCAACGAAACCGCAAAGCCTTCACCCTGGAAGAGCCCGAGGGTGCGCTGGCTGACGCTGATTCTGGGAGGCTTCCTCCTCATCGGCGCCGCCTACGGTGTCTACTGGGATCGTGACCTGCGCTATTCCGTCTACACGGACGACGCCTACGTCAGCGGCAACGTCGTGCAGATCACGCCGCGAATCTCCGGCACCGTGGTCGCGATCGGCGCGGACAATACTCAGTTCGTCAAGGCCGGTCAGACGCTCGTGCGCCTCGATCCCGAGGACGCCAAAGTGACTCTGCAGGAGTCGGAGGCTCAGCTCGCGAAGACGGTGCGTCAGGTGCGCAATCTGTTCGCCACCACCTCGGAGTTGCAGGCGAACGTGCAGGTGCGGCGCACCGAGCTCGCCAAGGCGCAGAGCGACTACGACCGCCGTGCGCGCCTGGAGCGCAGCGGGGCGATTTCCCAGGAGGAGCTGCAGCATGCTTCTGACGCCGTGAGAGCGGCACAGGCGGCGCTCGTGGCAGCCCAGCAACAAGTGGCGGCGAATCGGGCGTGGATCGACGGTACGACCATCGCGAGCAATCCTGCCGTCCGCGATGCCGCTGCGTCCGTGCATGCGGCGTATCTCAACTATGCGCGCACCGTCCTGCCCGCGCCGGTATCCGGCTTCGTCGCCAGGCGCGACGTGCAGCTGGGGGAGCGTGTCAACTCCGGCACGCCGCTGATGTCGGTGGTGCCGCTCGATGAGGTCTGGGTGGATGCCAACTTCAAGGAGTCGCAGCTCGATTCGATGCGCGTCGGACAGGCGGTCACCTTGACCTCCGACATCTATGGCGGCGGCGTGGTGTTCCACGGCCACGTCATCGGATTCGGCGCCGGGACCGGCTCGGCCTTCTCGCTGCTGCCGGCGCAGAATGCCACCGGCAACTGGATCAAGATCGTGCAGCGCGTGCCCGTGCGCGTTGCTCTCGATCCGCGCGAGCTCGCGCAGCACCCCCTGCAGATCGGTCTGTCCATGAAGGCCTACGTCAACGTGCGCGACGGCGGTGGCCAGCGCCTGCCGCAGGTTGCGAGCAATGGCCCCGACCATGCGACGGATGTCTTCCAGTCCGTTGCGTCGCAGGCCGATGCGACGGTGCGCCAGATCATTGCCGCGAATGATCCGGGTGCGGATCGCTCGAGCGCGCCGCACCGTCTGGCTGCGGGGTTCGGCGCAGGGTCGCAGATCCTCGCCGCGCCCGCCGCCTCGCCGGTCGCGCTGAGAGACTGAAGCCGCCCGCCCGCGCAAAGAACACCCTGAGGGTATTCACATGAGCGCAGTCATCAAGGAAAGACAGGACGTGCCGCCGCTGCCAAGGCCGGCAGCGGCGCCTGCCGCGCCCGCGCCCACAGCCGGGCCACCGTGTCTCAAAGGCAGCGCGCTGGCTTTCGGCACGATCGCGCTCTCGCTCGCGACCTTCATGAACGTGCTCGACACGTCGATCGCCAACGTCGCGATTCCGTCCATCGCCGGCGATCTCGGTGTGTCGCCGGATCAGGGAACGTGGGTGATCACCTCGTTTGCCGTCGCCAACGCCATCTCCATGCCGCTCACCGGCTGGCTGACACGTCGCATCGGGCAGGTGCGGCTGTTCACCGCCTCGACGCTCCTATTCGTACTGGCTTCCTTCCTCTGCGGGCTGGCGCCCTCGATCGGCATGCTGGTGGCATTCCGGGCGCTGCAGGGACTGGTGGCGGGCCCGATGATTCCGCTATCGCAGTCGCTGCTGCTCGCGAGCTACCCGAAAGCCAAGGCGGGCGCCGCGCTCACGGTGTGGTCGATGACCACGCTCGTGGCTCCGGTGGTCGGGCCGGTGCTCGGCGGCTGGATCACCGACAACATCTCGTGGCCCTGGATCTTCTACATCAACGTGCCGATCGGTATCGCGGCAGTGATCGTGACGTGGGTGATCTACCGCCCTCGGGAGACGCCGACCGCCCGCCTGCCGATCGACAAGGTGGGGCTGGGGCTGCTCGTGCTCTGGGTCGGCGCGATGCAGATCCTGCTCGACAAGGGCAAGAATCTCGACTGGTTCAACTCGCCGGTCATCGTGACGCTGGCCATCCTCGCGGTTCTCGGATTCGTGGTCTTCCTCGTCTGGGAGCTGACCGACAAGCATCCGATCGTGGATCTGAGCCTCTTCCGCGGACGCAATTTTTCCGTGAGCACCGTGTCGATGCTCGTGGGCTACGGCCTGTACTTCGGCAACGTGGTGCTGCTGCCGCTCTGGCTGCAACAGTACATGGGCTACACCGCCACGCTCGCGGGCGTCGTGCTGGCGCCGGTGGGCGTGCTCGCGATCCTGCTCATGCCGCTGGTGGGCCGCAACCTCACGCGCGTCGATCCGCGCTGGATCGTCACCACTTCGTTCCTGGTCTTCGGGCTGGTGATGTTCATGCGCTCGTGGTTCAACACACAGGCGGACATCGCCACTCTGCTGGTTCCGACTCTCATCCAGGGCGTGGCGTTGGCGACGTTCTTCGTGCCGCTGCTGACGCTCGGCTTTTCCGGCCTGCCCCCGGAGCGCATTCCCGCGGCCTCCGGTCTCATGAACTTCGCGCGCATCACCGCGGGCTCTTTCGCGACGTCCATCACCACCACCCTCTGGGATCGGCGCGCGACGCTGCATCACGAGCAGCTGGTGGAGCATCTGACGGGATCGAATGCGGCGATGACGCAGGCGATGGCGCAACTGCATGCCGGCGGCCTCACGAGCCAGCAGGGCTATGCCCTGCTCAACAACCTGGTCGACAACCAGGCGTACATGCTCTCCGCCAACGACATCTTCTACGTGTCAGGCTTTCTGTTCGTGGTGCTGGCAGGCCTGGTATGGATGGCGCGTCCGTCGATGGGCGGCGCGGCGAGCAAAGAAGCCGCCGCCGGGGCGCACTAAATCGCCTAGATTCGCCGCAGAGACCTGGGCGGGAAGAGGGCGGTGAGCACGCCCTGACCGGCGCGCAGCGGCCCTTCGAACTGCAGGCACGCGACGGCGCTCTTCTTGAGCTCGAATGCCGCGGCGCGCGCCTCGCCCTGCAGGCACAGCGCGAGCAGTCGGCCGAGATGCGGCTGATGACCGACGACGGCGACGCAAACGGCCTTGCCGGCCTGGCGCCGCAGCGCCTCGAGCACCTCTTCCGGGGATCCTCGCGGGGAGAGCGCCGCGCATTCCTGCGCCTTGGGCCAGTGCGCGGTCTGCGCGAATATCGCCGCGGTGTCGCGCGCGCGAACCAGGGGACTGGCCAGCACCAGTGTCGGTCGTTCCGTGATGCGCTTCAGGCCCGCCGCCGCGCGCCGCGCCCGCTTCACTCCTTCCGCCGTCAGAGGACGCTCGCCATCGTCGGGCCAGCGTTTCGCATCCTGTGGGAAGGCAATCGCGTGCCGGACGATGAGAAGCTCCATGCTCAGTGTCTGGTCGAGTGCGGGGACGTCCATGCGATCCCGGGGCGGAAGAGTCTCCCGCTGGCGCTCTCGCCGGTAAACTTGCCGTTGGTGCCGGTGCTGGCGTGCCTGCCGTAGCCGCCTGCGCCGTGATGATGAGCCGCGCCGATCTTCTTGTTGAGCTTGCGTGTGCGGCCGCCCAGGTCGCGCATGCGCGCACGCAAGGCCTTCCAGCGCCTGCCGCGCACCTTGCGCCAAGGCCTCTTGATCTTGCGGCCCATGCGGGCGGCTGCTGCCGAGTTCAGCTGTGCCATTCTGCCCATCATGAAGAGCGTCGCCGGCGTGAAATCCGCGCCAGGGTGCGTTGCGAGCTGCTCCAGATATCGGGCGATCACGTCCGCATCGTGCTGCGTGCCGAGCTTGCTTTGCAGCTTGTGCAGCCGCGCAAGCATCTGCTCCGCGGGTTTCGCGTAGGTCGGCGCGACGACTTCGAGCGCGTAGCGCAGCTTCTTGGCCCGTATCCGCACCTTGTGGAACTCTCGGATAGAGGACTCGGTCGTCAGGCGGCGGGCGCATTTGTGCAATTTACGATAGCGCTTGCGGATCAACTTCGGCGCGACGATCAACGCGGCGGCGTTGCGCGAGGAGTCGGCGGCCGTCGCCGCTACGGCCCGTGCGAGTTGGTCGGGGAGCGTTTCGAGCCAGTCGCGCGCGGGCTTTGCGTCCAGGGCGCGCAACATGGCGGCTCGCGCCCGGGCCCGCTCGGATTCCAGATGCCGCAGCAGCGGATCGAGAGTGGGGCGATCACCTTCGGGGAGGCTGTTGCGGAACGTGCTTACTGCCTGCAGGCGAATGTCCACGTCCCGGACGCTACCCAGAGCGTCCACCAAACTCTTGAGCAGCGGCCGGCTCCTCGCCAGGCCGGCGGGCAGACAGCCGCGAAACAGATTCAGCACCGTGTCGATGCGGCGCCCCGTCACGCGCAGCTTGTGCAGCGGCTCAGGGCCCTCGCCGAGCCTGGCCGCGGGCTCGTTGGCCTGCCACTCCCGCAGGAGCCTCTGCAGCACCCCGGCGGCGAAGTCGATCGCACGGGTCGCGGGATTCATGGCGATCGGAGGAGGCTGCGCCACCCGGTCCGGCCTTGTGTCCCGCGGCGGCTCGAGAGAGGCCGAGCGCAGCCCCACCGCGAACTTGTTCTCCGTGGCGCGGTTCAAGCGGCACTCGGTGCGCAGCCGCTCCGCGAGGCGCTCCAGGCTGGCTGAGTCGCAGCCGACCGCCTCGAGCTCCACGCGGGTCAGGACCATCGGGCGGCGGTGGCCGTCGCCGCGCGAGAACCGCGCCTCATCGAGCGCTATCTCGCCCACGTCGGCGGCGGGATTGCCCCGGCGGACGGCAAATCGTTGTCGCGTGGTCCGGACCTCGAACAGGGCGCGGAGCGGCTTCGCGCCCGCGACGTCGCGGACACGGGTTCCGACCGAGCCTTTGGCGCGAGCTAGGCCTTTGGCTCTGCTGCCGGCGAGAGGCTCTGTGATCTCGCGCCGGTCGGCAACGTCGTCCCGCTCGGAACGCAGGCTTTTCAGGGTCGCCTCCGAATGGCCCCCCTTTGCGCGCACCCGAAGCGCGAATCCGGCACGCAAGACGCGCCAGTCCTCGGTGTCCAGGTAAGTATCGTGAAGCTGCTGCGCAGGCAGCGGCGCGATGCTCAGGTCATCGAGCCGAGCGTGCTGCTCGAGCCAGCGCCGCACCACGCCCAGATCCGGGGCCGTGAGCTGCCACTCGACCTCGCGGGCCTCTCCGGCGGCGCTACCAGGGCCGTTCCCAGGGGTGGGGGTGGGGGCGGAGGCGGGGGCACGGGCGCCCAGGGAGGCAGGAGTGCGGGCGCGGGCATGCGCAGTCATGGGATGGCGGGGTCGTGCGGGCATGGGTCGCCGAGAATAAACCCAAATTGACGCTTCCACGGCGGGTTCCGTATGATGCGCGCCCCCGTGGAGGGTCTGGCAGGAACGACGCCGGCCGCCATGGCACGAGGCCGAGTGGCGCGGCAAGATGCTTGGATTCGAGCCCTGGAAGGCGCGCGTGCGGGCGAGTGGGCGATGCAGTCCGCGTGCCCGTAGCTCAGCTGGATAGAGCACCGGCCTTCTAAGCCGGTGGTCGCAGGTTCGAGTCCTGCCGGGCACGCCAGCCTGCCGAGGAATCGGCGGACCGGACACTGGACGGGGGTGGTTGGAGGCGACAACGGTGGACGTAGCTCAGCTGGTAGAGTCCCGGGTTGTGATCCCGGTTGTCGCGGGTTCGAGTCCCGTCGTCCACCCCACCCAATAAAATGGGCCGTTAGCTCAGCTGGTAGAGCAGGAGACTCTTAATCTCTTGGTCGTAGGTTCGATCCCTACACGGCCCACCAATTAAGCTTGAATATCAGTAGCTTGCGATGCAGCCAGCCTCGCAGGCTTCACTGTGCGCGTTATTTCGTGCAGACTCCGTGCAGCGACTTACTCACCGTTGCACGCAGTGCACGGAGGCGCACATGGCTTCAATCCAGCGCATCGTCTCGCCGCTCACGAAGGACGTTTCCTATCGTGCGCAGGTCCGAGTAAAGGGCCGCTCGTCCGAGTCGGCGACATTCCCGAACCGGAAGGAGGCGGAAGCTTGGGCCGCGTCGATCGAGACGGCCATCCGGGAGGGCCGTCACGTCCCGCACGCCGCCGCGAAGCGCACGAGCTTCGATGCGCTCGCCAAGGATTATGCGGAGACGGCCTTCGCGGAGTTCGACGAGGTGCAGCGCGCGGCCCGCACGCTGCAGCTCAACTGGTGGTCCAAGCAGTTTGCCGGCAAGAGCATCGCCGAGATAACAGCCAACGCAGTCTTGAAAGCGCGCGACGTCTGCGCGGCGGAAACTTTCACCCGAGGCAAGCCACGGAAGGACAAGAAAACCGGCGAGATCATCCCGCCCAAGGAATATCGGCGCAGCGGCGCCACCGTCAACCGCTACATCGCGACTCTCTCACATCTGTTCTCCTTCGCGGTCAAAGAGCGCCGGCTCATCGACCGCAACCCGGTCGGCGACATCCGCCGCAAGAAGGAGCCGAGGGGCCGCACGCGGTTCCTGTCGGACGAGGAGCGTGCTGCGCTAATAGCTGCCTGCGCCAGGTCCGACTGGCCGCCACTTCACGCCCTGGTCCTGCTCGCGATCACGACGGGCGCGCGTCGCGGTGAGCTCGTGTCGCTGAAATGGGCGGACGTGGACCTGAAGGGCGGTCGCGCGACCATTCACGACACCAAGAACGGAGAGCAGCGGACGCTGCCGCTCGCGGGCAAGGCGCTGGAAGCCTTACGCCAGCTCAGACTTCAAAACTCGGCGCGCAGTGAGCACGTGTTTCCCTCGCCGACCGTGGTTCTCGATCCCAAGACCGGCAAGCCGCAGCTCGATGCGCCCTATGAACACTTCGACGCGCACTGGTACTCCGCGCTCGACGCGGCCGGGATCAGCGACTTTCGATTCCACGACCTGCGCCACACCACGGCCTCGATGCTCGCCGCGCAGGGCGCATCCCTCCTCGAGATTGCCGACGTGCTGGGCCACAAGACGCTTGCAATGGTGAAGCGCTACTCGCATCTGGTGGTCGACCACAAAGCGAAGGTAATCGAGAAGATGATCGAGGCAAAGGGGCTTTGAGAGCCCGGCTCAGCTGGCCGTTCGCGTTGGCATCGCCCGACGCAGCGCAAATCACTCTGCCGAGTACCTCAACTCGCTACTGCACATATGCCGCCGGATCTCGCTCGATCGTGTTGAACACGGAATCGATGTAGCCGGGGTTGTTGCGAATCGCAGCTCGAAACTGTTTTGCGCGTGACCTTAAACCTCGGCTCAGGTACAGGGCGTACAGTTCCGTCGGCTGTGCCGGCGATCGCTCAAGCGCGTCGAGCCAGCGGTCGAATTCTCCGGAGGCCAGCTCGGAAGCCGGGCGAGCCTTGATGTAGTCGTATAGGATGTACCAACTATCAATGGCCGGAGGCCACCCGCCCCACCAGTTTGCCGGTTTCAACCGCTGCTTGATGATCTTAGCGAGCATCGGAAGGTACGGCCGCGGATTGCCTCGCGCTAGCGCGTTGACGAACAGCGGTCCGAACTCTGTTGCAAGGTTCGCCTTCATCACCGGCGCCGCCTGGTCAGGCGCGAACGAGACCAGGCTCAGAGCGGCCGCAGCACGGACGTTGGCGGCCGGATCCTGAAGCAGCTTGCCGAGTAGTGGAACGAGACGCGAGTCCTGCGCGAATCCGACCGCCAGTGCGGCCGCTTGGCGAACTTCGGGTGAGCTATCGGTCGAGGCAGTCTTGATCGTCTGGCGGTCGGGTCGTTCAGCGCTCGCCAGAACCCCGGCGCTACGCACTGCGGCGTTCGGGTCGCGATACCAGGCAGCAATCGTCGCGCGCGGAACCGCGTGGGAGCGCGCGACCGCCCTGATAGCCAGCGCGCGCAGTTCAGGTGGCGCATCCGCATTCGCAACCCGGACCAGCTCCTTTACAGCACTGTCGCTCAGTGGGGTCGCTGACATTCTGAGCGGGGCGAGACCGGGGATCGCGCCTTTACCGATTCCAGCGAGCCACTGCGGCGCGGAATAGTCATCGAAATACGGGCTGTCCATTCCAAATGCCGTTATTGCGGCGGTCGCGATAGCCATGCTCTTGGCCCCAATCAACGGCTGGATTGCTGCGAGCACCTGCGATCGGTTGAAATCTCTGAGCCCCATTGGCCGAGCAACGCTCATCGCGTCAAGCAGGCGAATCGTCTGGAGGACAATGGCTGTGTCCGGACTCTTGAGCTGCGCGACCAGCTCGCCCCAAATCGCCTCCGCAACCGTAGTGCCACTGTGGAGCGGCCTGGCGCTGCCTGCAGGTATCACGGTTCGGTCTAATATCATGCTCGATTTTGACAGCTGACGATACGTATCGCCGCTGACTCGCGTCGCCAGAACGATATATGTGCGTCCAACGGCAAATGCGTAGCTTGGTACGCACATCATCATCGGCGTTGTCCCCGAAGACGGGGCATAGTGTCGAAACTCAATGACGTTCGAAGCCGTTCCCTTAATAATCGACACGACGCGCATCTCGGTCTCGTGGACCTCGGAGCCGGGAATCTGCTCGAAGGAGTGATCAGTTACATGGCGATCGGTGATGACGGTAGCCTTGATGGCGAGATCGGCACTACGCGCAAGCTCTTTCAGCGGTACCTGTCCCGCTACCAAACAACCGCTTGCCGGCGGCGCGGCGAATACAACGATAGCCAGCCCTAACGCGAAACCCAAGCTCGATTTGACTCTCATATCGGGAAGCTATTGTGGGTCGCACAGTCAGCGAGCGCCACCCGGGTACCTGAGCGGTTTGCAGTCCACGGAGGCCTTGTTGACGAAGAAGTCAACTGGCTTAGTAGACCTAGGGATAAGCGCCATTGTCATGGGGAACGTCAGCTCCTGGGCTGTGGCGCAGTCGGGGCCCGGCATCAATTCGATTATGCCGACCACGATGCTTGAGGCGCCGTCGTAGACATCTCTTACGAGGACATAATAGCCGGCGTTCGGTCGCATGCCGAGCCCCGCAACGACTAATGTGTACCGGCTGAAGTCGATTTCGGATGCTGGTGGCAGACCGAGGGGCACCGAATCGCGGTGGTGTGAAGAGATAAGTTTGGAACGGAGAGCAACCCATTCGTCCTTGGATCGAACCGCAGTAAACATTGGAACTTCCGTGCCACTGAATCGGGGGTTAATCTTAAGGACTTCGAACGCCACCGAAAGATTGCTCGCGCGTGCCGCGCTGATAGCCGCCGCGTACCAAAGTCCACAACTCAGTAGAAGAAGCAGGCGACGACGTCTCATTGGACACCCACTCAAATGCGTTTAGCGCGATTGCCTCCTCTCAAGGATATCGAAATTTGACACGACCGTCAGCCGTTCGCCGTCGGGGGAAATAGTGAATCGACGTCGACCACACTACTCGCTCATAAGGGGGTAACGAAGTAGCCAATTATATGCGCAAGGAGACGGAGGCGCGCAAGTTGGTGCAGGATAGCCTTTCGGCTGCTGTTTGATTCAAACTTTGAGCGGCAATACGCAGCTCTCGACCTGGATCGGTTCCGATCAGAAAGTGAAGTTGGGTGGCGCGCGGGAGCGGCTGCAGGCTCGTCTGCCACGGCATCTACCACAACGCGAGCGGGTTACCTTGTCGCGCGGCTTTTGGGTAGGCGGCGCTACTTCGCTCAGTCAACTGTCGTCTACGAGGATCCACCGGTCAATCTATTTGCAACGCGTCATTGCCTGGTTTCAAATGATGTCCGATGGCCGGGAGCACGCACCTGTCGACTTGGATCAGCAATGAGGCGAAGCAGCGCTTTGCGGCAGCAGCTGCGCGCCAGAGTCTCTCGGAATCGGCTCTGCTCAAACGCTTGGTCGAGCAGATGCTGGCGAGCGCCGGAATCGACGATGTTGCCGAGAACATCGTTTCACCCGATCCGCGTGATGCTCGTCTGACGATTCGGCTAGTGCCCGAGGACCGGTCACTGTTGCGCGAACGGGCGGCCGCCCGGACCATGCCGGTCGCGACCTACGTGTCGGTTCTGGTCCGATCGCATCTGCGGCGGCTCGCGCCGCTGCCGGATCGAGAGCTCTCGACCCTTCAGGCGGCTGTGAGGGAGCTCGCGGCGATCGGTCGAAACCTGAATACGATGACCCGCCTGCTGCAGCAGGACGCCCGCCAAGCGGTGCCCGGCGGGCAGGAGGTGCTGACCATGCTCCGGATCTGCGAAGCGCTGCGCGACCACGTCCGTGCGCTTATCAAGGCGAATCTCATCAGCTGGGACATCGGACATGCCGAACAGAGACACTAGGGTCGGTCGCGAAGAACCGCTGCTCGATCTTCGAAGCTTTGCTCGTACAGGACCGGCGGCCCGGGCTCGCCTCTCGCCGGCCCAGCTGGAGCAGATCGTGCGTACCGTGTCCCGTACACCTGAGGCGGTTGTTAAGGTCTCGAGGGGCGCGACGAGCACGGCCGGTGTCATCGCCCACCTTCGCTACGTTGATCGCAACGGTAGACTCGAGATCGAGACCGACGAGGGTGATCACCTGAAAGGGAAGGGCATCGAGAAGGACATCACCGACGACTGGGATCTCGACTCAGCGAATGCGCACGGCCGGGGGCCGTACCGCGGCAAGGCCGGTCGCAGGCCGGCCTGGCTCGTTCACAACCTAATCCTCTCGATGCCAAGGGGACTCCGCCCGAGAAGCTGCTGCTCGCGAGCCGGGACTTCGCACGCGAGCAGTTCGCCCTCAAGCATCGCTATGCCCTGGCCATGCATACGGATCAAGATCATCCGCATGTGCACCTGGTCGTCAGGGCGGTGAGCGAGGATGGGAAGCGTCTCAACATCCGGAAAGCCACGCTGCGAGAGTGGCGCGGACTCTTCGCACAACACTTGCGCGTGCACGGGATCGCTGCCAACGCGACCGAGCGCGCAGTGCGGGGTCAGACGCGGTCGAGTTTCAAGGACGGCATCCATCGCTCATCGCTCCGGGGCGATTCCCGATATCTCCGTGAGCGCGTCCAGCGTATCGCCGAGGAGCACCGTAATGGAGGCCCCAAGCCAAACCTCGGAAAGACGAAGCTCCTCGAAACCCGCGGCGACGTGATCGCAGGGTGGTACGCCGTGGCTGATGCCCTCCTGGCTGCAGGGCAGGGCGCGATCGCCGAGAAGATCTGGGGTTTCCTCGGGGGCATGCAACGACCGCTCACAACCGACGAGCAGCTGGTATCGAAACTCGAGGGGCGGACACGCACCCGCGAGCGGGAACGGCAGGAGGAGCGTACTCGATGAGCCGACGAAGCAACCCGAGGATATTCGGACCGCCGCCCGTTCAAGCGGAGCTACCCATGATCGCTGTTCCGCCGTCCCTACCGCCGACGACCGAGCTCGTCACCAAAGCTCAGCTCGTTGCGCGACACCCACACTTGCTCAGCGTCAACCGTGTCACGTGGGCTCTGCGATGCCGCGCGGTGAACGGGCTCACAGCCGCTGTCTTCGACTCTCCCTGCGGAGAGTTGCTGATTCACGAACCGTCCTTCCTGGCTTGGTTCCTTGGCCTCAGCGGCCGTGGCAAACCGCGCGCCGGGCGCAGGGCAGGGCGCCGGCTGCGCGGGGCGATGGGCATCGAGAACGATCGTGGTGGGCCCTGCTGAAGAAGCCAGGTTATCCGCCCCGCACTGTAGCTTGCGACTATACGCAACTTGCGTATAATGCTCACCGTCATGCAGGCGGTCTTCGTCGAATTACCGGCTTTCGAGCGAAGCCGCGAGAGCTACCTGGATGACGGTGGCTTCGGTCGCCTTCAAGAAGCCTTGATGGCGAACCCAGAGGCGGGCGAGGTGATCCCGGGTACGGGCGGCTTGCGTAAGGTGCGATTCAGCGACGCGCGCCGCTCCAAGGGCAAACGCGGCGGTCTGCGGGTGATCTATTACTACTGGACGGGTGGCCCGGAGTTCTGGCTGTTCACAGTGTACGACAAAGACGAGATGGCGGATTTGACGCCCAAGCAACGAGAGGCGTTGAAAGAGCGCATCAAAGACGAGCTGAAAGCGAGGCGCAAGGCATGAGAAAGAAGCGCAACCTGTTCGATGAGCTGATGGAAGGGTTTGACGCCCTGGCTGATCAGCGTGCTGGCAAACGAACGCTTCGGACGCATGCTGTGAAACCGAAGCCCGTGCCGGAGATCCGCGCTGACGAACTCACGAAAGTCCGGGAGAACATGAAGCTTTCCCGCAGCCTGTTTGCACGATACCTGCGCACCAATGTCCGCACGCTGGAAAACTGGGAGCAGGGCCGGGCCAAGCCAAACGCGCAAGCGGCGCTGCTCATTCGCCTCGTGCAGCGCTATCCCGATACCGTACGGCGTCTCGCGGAGATCTGAAGACGTCGCAGTACGCGTCATGCTGCCCTTTTGCGTCCGGCGTTCCGTAGCGTCCGGGCGCGTCGTGCCGTGTTGACGCTGCGCTGCACGCAGCGCGTGCGGGCGCGGCTCAGGTTGCCGGAACAGCTCCCGGAAGCCCCGCGTCAACCGGCGCCATCGGAGATTGGTACGTTCATCTCGTGAGTTTTGGCCGCTCCGAGTTCGCCATGGCGACGAGCGAACGCTTATACAACGGCCAATCTGCTGGCTCGCTGGACGCACTACTTCTTGTGAATCTCGCTGCGGATCTGCCGCAGGTACTTCAGCATCTCGAGCATCGCATCGGTGATGTTCTGCAGCTCGGCTGCTACGAGACCCGCCGGGTCAGTCACGCCGCGTCGCTGCTCAAATCGCGCCTTCAGATCGCTATCGGAAGTAATCGGTTCGTACTCAGACATGGTGGTCTCCTCGGTTTGTGCGGGCGCTGGAGGTTTTGCGATTACCGGCGGCTCGCTGGACACCAAGCCTAGTCGACATACAAGCCCGAAGTGTTTCATTTTTCGCCCGATCCTCGCCAGCAAATGTCAACTATGAAGCCGCTACACGAGTGCATGGTCGATCCGGAGCTGCTCGCACCAGACGTGGCGCGGCTTATCAGCGCCATAGAAGACGCGCTATGGAGCGCGCGCGCACGCTCGCGGCGCAGAAGGAAGCGGCTGCCTGACATTCGGGACCGGGAAGCGGCACAACACGGCATGCACAAGATATGCCGGGTGGGCTCGTCGCTTCGCCGCCACGGCCGCCGTGCCGCGGAGCAGCTGGCGAAGCGCTCGGGACGCAGGGTGTCTCGTGCGCGCAGCCGGCGGGCGTCCCGTACGGCCTTGGGCCTCTGGGGTGGGAAGCGGGCGGTGATAGAGCAAGTGCGCCACCCTTGGGACCAGGGATGACGGGGATCGACGGCCTGAGGGTATAAGGCGGTAACCTGTGGCGGATGCGCGACGATCCAAGGTACCATTGTCTGATAGCAAGGACAGATGGGGGGACGGCCAGCGGTGATAACCCGTACTGCCACTCAGGGGCCCGAATTGGATGTGGTCCGCGCCTTTCTCGAGCGCGGAATCGGTAAGGTGCGCCCGGATAGTCAAGTCTCGGTATTCTGTGAGCCGCTGCTCGAGACGGGTTACCCGGATATCGTCGTAGTGCACTGGCAGCGCAGCCGCGCCATGGCTTGGCCCGCAGCGCGCGCGGACCTCACTCCGGACGACATCAAGCTGCTGCAATTTCTGACGGCTGCAGGAAGCGTTTTGCGCAGCGAATTCTCGTCCGCCTGCGGCCCGGCGCGACGCGCCCGCTCGCTGGACCGACTCGCCGCTGCTGACGTCGTGACGATTTCTCGGCGGTGGATACGCTGCCGGCCTCTGCGCGAGATATTCGCGGTCAGCCGTATAATCGCGCTCGAAGCGAAGATTTCGGATTGGCGCAACGGCCTCCGCCAGGCATTCCTCAACACCTGGTTCGCGTCCGAGTCCTTCCTACTGCTGCCTCATGTGCCGGGGCGCAGCCAGGTAATGGCAGAAGCTGAGCGCGTCGGTGTGGGTGTCGTCGATGCCACGCAGTGCCTGACAGCGCCGCACCTTGCCCCTCGGAGAGATCGACTTCCGCGGTCGTACGCGTCTTGGCTCTTCAACGAGTGGTCCTGGCGGGGCTTCGGCACGCAGATCGCCTGACAATGGCCGCCGCCGCCCCTCTTGCTCCTGCGCTGCTTGCCGCGCAGATACCCGCTCTGACCAATATCACCTTCGTTACCGGTGGCGGCCAGAAATTCGTATATCGGGCCGAGCACGCGACGCATGGTCCGGTCGCGCTGAAGGTCTTCGGCGACTCAGCCGACCCGCAGCGCACGCAGCGCGAGATCGACGCAGTCAAGAACATCGCCTGCGTGCACGTTCCAACCATATACGAGAGCGGAGTCATTGCCGGCGGTCCAAAGCCGTACATCTGGCTGGTCGAGGAATGGCTGACGGGCGATACGCTGCGATCGCGCCTCGCCGCCGACGGCGCGCAACCTGAGGCGGTCATTCAGCTCGTGGCCCGCGACGTGCTATTCGTGTTGAGCAAGGCGGAGAAAAAGCACATCGTGCACCGCGACGTGAAGCCCGAGAACATCTTCCTAGCGACCGATAACTCGAAGTGCTGGCTGCTCGACTTCGGGATCGCGCGGCACCTGGACTTGAGCACAATTACCGCTGCCGGCGCCGGGTTCGGGCCGCTCTCGCCGGGCTACGCGCCTCCTGAGCAGATCCAGAACTACAAGGAAAAGGTCGACGGTCGGGCGGACCTATTCGCGCTCGGCGTTACCCTCTACGAGTGCCTGGTGGGCACGAACCCATTTATTGACGGCACCGCCGATCCGAGCGAGCGCATGCGACGGACTCTGGCCTCGGACTTACCACGCTCGACGAGAGAGATCGATCCCGAAGGCCAGTTCAGCGGTCTCGTGAAGATGATGTCGTGGCGACGACGGAGCCTGCGGCCGCGCACCGCTTCGAGAGCCTACGACTACCTGCGGGCCATCTGGCCGTAGGCGGGTATTGGGGAGGGTCTTCGATGCAATTCGCGCTGCAATTCGGCCACGGGATGATGAAGAACTGTCGAGCCCTGGTCGGCCACTGGGGAGGAGGGTCCGTTATCCTCAGCCCCCGAGACCTAAAGGCCGAGCAGATGGTCAAATTTTCCCTCGACATCGACGGCAGTGGCGGCCTGACGCTCCTTGACCCACAGCTCTACGTACCGGATTGCGATCACGCGCGGCTCACCGCGCATAGCTTCTGGCCGAAGGTGCCGGAGTATTGGCGCGATCCGGCGGAACTACGACGTGTCATGGGGGAGGTTGTTCGCTTAAACGGCGAAGTGCGGACGTCGCTAGTTATTTCGCCTGCGCCCCTAATCTCAGCGGTTACCGACGATGCCTTGGAGGCTGTCGACGCCTCCGTGCACGAGCTCGCGCGGATCGGTGTGCGAGGCGAGCAGATCCTCGCGACGGTAGCACTGACGAACGATGCGGTGCGAAACGAGGACCGCGCGGAGTTGCTGAGCGATGCCATCGAGAGCTGGGAGGTCGCCGGGATTTACCTTGTCGCGGAGCACCCGAACTCTGAGTACCTGGTCACCGATCCAATGTGGCTGGCACGTGTCCTCGACATTGTGGCCGGCGCAAGGCTCGCGGGGAAACAGGTCGTGGTTGGCTACTGCACACACCAGATGCTGATTACGGCGATCGCAGGAGCCAACATCATTGCCTCTGGTACATGGATGAACGTGCGCAGCTTCTCGCCGAAGAAATTCGATGAAGTTGACGAAGAGGAGCCGAGCCGCCGCGCGATTTGGTACTACGCTCCTCACCTGCTGACCGAGTATAAGCGCGCATATCTTGACATTGCACAGAAGCAGGGGAAACTACCGCTGTTGCAGACAGTGCCGCCGCTTGATGGGCGGTTTGCGGCAGCCTTGTTCTCCGGACCCCAGCCCACCACCGTTGATTTCGGCGAAAGTGATGCCTTTCGCCACTATCTACACTGCTTATGGCAGCAGACTAACGCAGCTAGGCAGGGGACGTTCCGGGAAACGATGCAGCATCACGAGCAACTCCTCAATGCCGCCGAGTCGACGCTTCGGGAGTTGCACAAGCTGCACATTGTGGGCCAGGTCCGTGATTTCTGGGAATCGTTGGAGGCACACCGAGCAGCACTCGCAGTGCTGAACTCGACTCGGGGTCCCATCCTGGAACGGGAGTGGCCTAACTTGTAGGTCTTAGAGACAAAGCGAGTCGCTCAGATATCGCAATCGGAATTTTCCATGACAAAACAAGTAGACGAGCGCCGCGCGCAGGTTCTCCAGCGACACGAGATTTCTCAGAAAGCTTTTGAAGAGACCGGGCTTAAATGGACCGATTTGGAGGCCATTGCCGATGATCACAGAAATCGAAGTGCGACTTTACTCAGCGTAGGAGAGTTCGTCGCCGATTGTGTACGCCGGGTACCAGGGGTTCACTCAGTCAAGTCGCGGGTCAAAGATCCGGAACATCTAATGGTGAAGATAATCCGGAAGAAGATAAAGGAACCAGCGCGCACCATAGACGCGGATAACTATAGGAAGGAAGTTACGGATTTGATCGGTGTGCGGGCACTCCACCTTTTCAAATACCAATGGGAATCCATCCACAAAATGGTTTCGTCGGAATTCACGTTTGACGAGAAGCCGGTTGCATACTTTAGAAGGGGCGACGACGAAGAGGCATTAGGACGTTTTCAAGAAGCGGGGTGCACAACGGAGGAACATCCAGCAGGCTATCGCAGCATTCACTACGTTATCAGTTCGATGCCACAAAAGGACACGCATCACGTTGAGATTCAAGTCCGGACAATCTTTGAGGAGGGATGGGCCGAGATTGACCACCTTGTTAGGTATCCCAGAAAGAGAGGCGACAAAGTGCTTGACCAGTTCCTGGGAATGTTCAACAGCTCGGCAAGTTATGCCGACGCAATGGGGACATTCTTGATCACTTTGCAAGCGCAGCTCGAAGAACAGCGGAGACAGAAGCGACAGGCAGAGGCCACGAAGGCGCAGTTGGATCGTACGATCGAAAAGTTGAAGATCTCTGAGGGAGATAAGGAAGATCTGAAGCTACAAGTTACAGCAGCACAAACTGCGAGCTACGCGCTGGGAACTTCGACTACCATCTCGGATATGATCAACCCCTACCTGCAGATAACGCCGACGGGAATAGTACTTCAGACCAATCCCTACTTGACACAGCTCAGATGCCCCAACGGCCATGTGGTACTCGCAGGTGAGGGAGTACCGGACCCGCGCACGGCTGGCCTGCTGTGCCCGACATGCAGAGCCAGTCTGGATTTAGCCGCCGACTAAGCACCACAGGTCCTGGCGGTTCCGACTTCAGGCTCCGGCCAGTTCAGAGCCTCCCGCTGAATCATGGTGCCTTTCTCGCGCACGCGTGCGGAGAGGTTGCGGAGAAGTGTCGGGGCGCAGCTCGCCGGGGACGAACATGCGGTGCGAGGCTTCATCATCTCGGCCGAGTTTCTTTGAGCGGCCCATGCGCCTCACGCCTCGAGGCAATCGCGGTATACGACGAGCGCTTTGGTCATCCGCCTATCGACGCGCCGCTCCGAGATACCGAGCGCGAGCTGGCCGAAGCCCTGGGCGTTAGCCCGTGGCGCTATTCGAGCGCGTGGTGCGATGGTGAAGCCCCGGCCGAGTAGTCAAAAAGGTCTGGTCTCTCTGACCCGAAGTATGGGATTCCCAATCGCCGGGCGTTCTCTGCCCCGAGCGTTTCGAGCTGCCATCGGCGAAGGAGGCCCTCGCGCATTTCGAGTTCGCGCATGGGGTATAAAGCGGGCTGTGCGTTCGTCCGTTCACTAAAGCGCTCGCGCGCTAGGCGCGAACCAATCTTCAGGTTGGTCATGCCTGTGTTCTCCGGCGGCTGTCAATACCAATCGTTGTGACGATGGCGCGTTGGCGTGTCCAGAGAAAGGACACGTCTTCTAGTCGGTGAAAGTCCGACCGAGGTCAAAAGACTCAGGCCTCGTAGCTTGGGAGGCGCCGTGGCGCGAGAGCAAGACGGCGGAGCCCTCCGACTACATACTCTGAAAGGAGCATGCGCAAAGCACCAGGTTGTAACAACCAGTGAACGCAGATGTAGCCTCGTAACACGGTTCTCCGGTGGCCGAGACGGTCGATAACGTGCGAAGGCAGCAGGAGCCGATTAGCAGGAGTCTGACGCGGCGGCTCTCACCGGCGGGGTATCAGCGGCGACATGGTGCGACAGAAGACGTGGAAACTGGAGAAACCCTCGATGTCCGGCGGGGAAAGCCCGTCGAGGAGCTCCCTGCCATAACCTTGAATGGGAAAGGTGGGGGTAGGCATCAGGGTGGCGGATCGGGTCGCAGTACCTATGATGGGCGTGCAGCAAAACGCGCCCGGAGGGAAGGGCCCGGACCGGTGGGTACTGCGTTCGTCAAGGTGAGGCAGGGGCGAGATGACAAAGGCGCCTATTGATCCGCCGGAGCTGCGGCTTGAGCTGCAAGATCGGCGGTTCGATTTGCAGGAGCTGCGGCGACGCATTTATCGGAAGGCGAAGTCGGAGAAGACGCATCGCTTCTGGGGGCTCTTTGTGCACGTGACGAAGAGGCAAACCCTCGAGGAAGCGTACCGGATTGCCAAGAGAAACGGTGGAGCCCCGGGCATCGATGGCCAAAGCTTCGAAGCGATCGAAGCATCGGGACTCGCCGGGTTTCTGGAGGAAATCCGGGACGACCTTGAATCAGGCAGGTATCAACCGAAGCCGAATCGCCGGGTGGATATACCGAAAGAGAACGGGAAAGTCAGAACGCTCCAGATTCCCTGCATCCGCGACCGCGTGGTCCAGGGAGCCCTGAAGCTCATCCTCGAAGCTATCTTCGAGGCCGACTTCTGCCCGAACTCCTACGGCTTCCGTCCCCGGCGATCACCGCACTACGCTCTGGCGCAAGTCAGGCGCAGTGTGATGCGGCGGATGTCCACCGTGATTGACGTCGATCTGTCGAAGTACTTCGACACGATCCGGCACTCGATCTTGTTGGACAAGATCGCCAAGCGTGTCCAGGACCCTCGGGTCATGCATCTGATCAAGCAGATCATCAAGGCTGCCGGGAAGATCGGGGTGCCGCAAGGCGGTCCGCTCAGCCCTCTGGCGGCCAATATCTACTTGAACGAGATCGACTGGATGTTCGAGGCGATCCGTCGCAAGACGGCACAGGGACCCTATGAGGCGGTGAACTACCATCGGTTCGCCGATGACATCTGCATCACCGTCAGCGGACACCACACCAAACGGGGCTGGGCGGAACGCGCCCTGCAACGGCTCGAGGAGCAGCTCATCCCACTCGGGGTGACACTGAACCGCGAGAAGACCAAGATCGTGGACACGCTGAAGGACGAAGCCTTCGGGTTCCTGGGGTTTGACCTGCGTCGTGTGCGAAAGCGGGAAAAGGCCGGATACTACGTGTACATGAGCCCGAAGAAGAGGGCCCGTAAAGCGATCAAGGCGAAGATCCGTGACATCATTGCCAGCGGCGGGGCATCGCCTGCCGCAGCAATCGTCACGCGCATCAACGCCGCGGTCGCCGGCTGGGTCGAGTACTTCCGGGTGGGTAACTCCAGTCGCGCCTTCAGCGAAGTCCGCGACTACATGGAAATGAAGGTCCGTACGCTCTTGACCCGACGCAAGCGGCGGCGAAAGCGCAGCATCGGCTGGCGGCGATGGAGTAACGAATATCTCTACGGGATTCTCGGGCTGTACTGGGATTGGAAACTCAATCCACTTCCAGGCCTCGGGAAGCTCACGTGAAAGTCACCGTCATGACCGCGACGACCCATAACCCTTTCGAGGAATCCCACTCGGGCGAGCTGCTTGAGGGAAAACTTCACGAGCAGTTCCTATGGGGAGGGGCTGGAAACGGACCGACACCTTGCTCGGCACCGCGCCAGTCCCTTACCCGACAGAACATTGCGCGCATCTGCGCAGCCATCAGCACTTCGGGTGGCGTCACATTCTCCACTCGGTGGTAGTAGCCGTTGTGCTTGTGCCCGTGGCCCTCGCGCTGAAGTGCGGGAGCCGCGAACGAATGCCACCAGTGCAACCGCGTGCGGCTAACCCGGATCACTGAGGCGGTTGGCGCATTCTTCGCGGCGTCCTCACTACTCGTGCGGAGCTGGTGCTTGATGGCGGCACCGATGGCGCGCAGAACCCGGATTACGAGCCTGACTGCCGCGAGGATGTGTCCTACTTGCGAGAGAAGCCATTCGAGGATGTGCATGGGTGTTACCCGTGGTTGTGCTGACAGGTTGTCGGCCGGGGCCAGATGCTGACAAAGGTCGCCCGGCTACGACCGGGGCCAATACTTCGAGCCATCCCGGACTAGATATGACGCTTTCACAAGGTCGTCAATCTGGCTTTCTGCCGGCTGAATGGCGAACTCCTTACCGTCCTCTGTGAGCGTGATAGCAGCGCCATCCGCTTCCCTCATGGTGTAGACGCCCCGGCGGTCTTCGATGTACCGGCCGGGCTTCTGGTCCAGTAGTTTACGAACTCCGGTTGTGTGCAGGTACATTGGAGATTCCCCGATTTGGGTCGGTGGGTCGGCGGGGGGCAGGGAGTCTCAGGCTCCCGCCACGCGGCCCAGGGTCGCTACGAACACCGGTAACGGCCGACCCGCAGGACGGGGGCGCGTGTCATAACGGATGCCACGCCAGCCCAAGCGCACCAGAGCCGCCGGCGGCACGTCGCACACGACTAGGCGGCCGCTCTCATTGCCCTCGACCCACACTCGGCTGCTGCCCTGTTCCTGATACCACGCGTGCAGCTCGCCCGTGACCGCTATCCGATGCTTGGGATCGACCAAAAGGTCTACGTATTCCGCCACGTCTGCCATGTTGATACGTTCCCCGCCTAGACCGCGTCCGGCTCCAACGATGACTCGGCGCCGCTGGCGCTGCTGCCCTTGCCCTTGATAACGTTTTGCGGGAGGGTGCCTTTGACCACGAGCTGACGGCACTGCGAGTACAGGTTGAGCCAATAATCTCTGTTGCCGGGCGTGCCCGCGACGCCGAAGTCTTTCTTCTCGGCTCTCGCGATCATGAGGGCAAGTTCCAACGTCACGCGATAGGGGGAGTTCCGCTCCAAATCGACTTCAACTCTAGTGTCGGCCGCTGTGGTGTGGTCCATTCGGTGCAAATTCGGTGCAGTGGCGTACTCGCCGCTACTCTCCGTTACGCTACAGCACGCCTGTTCATTTGTCCAGGTTCTCCAATTAAATCAAGGCGTTACGATCTCTGGTAGGGGTGCCGTAGAGTAGTCGGGAGCAAGCCGCACGTCTCTTAATCTCTTGGTCGTAGGTTCGATCCCTACACGGCCCACCAATTAAGCTTGAATATCAGTAGCTTGCGAGACAGTCAGTCTCGCAAGCTTCACTGTGCGCGTTATTTCGTGCAGACTCCGTGCAGCGACTTACTCACTGCTGCACCAGTTTGCCGGCAAGAGCCTCGCCGAGATAACAGCCGACGCCGTCTCGAAAGCGCGCGACGTCTGCGCGGCGGAAACTTTCACCCGAGGCAAGCCACGGAAGGACAAGAAAACCGGCGAGATCATCCCGCCCAAGGAATATCGGCGCAGCGGCGCCACCGTCAACCGCTACATCGCGACTCTCTCGCATCTGTTCTCCTTCGCGGTCAAAGAGCGCCGGCTGATCGACCGCAACCCGGTCGGCGACATCCGCCGCAAGAAGGAGCCGAGGGGCCGCACGCGGTTCCTCTCGGACGAAGAGCGCGCTGCGCTGCTGCATGCGTGCGCCAACTCCGAATGGGTGCCGCTTCACGCCCTGGTCCTGCTCGCGATCACGACCGGTGCGCGTCGCGGCGAGCTCGTGTCGCTGAAATGGGCCGACGTGGATCTCAAGGCCGGCCGCGCGACCATTCACGACACGAAGAACGGGGAGCAGCGGACGCTGCCGCTCGCAGGCAAGGCGCTGGAGGCGTCACGGCAGCTCAAACTTCAGAACTCGGCGCGCAGTGAGTACCTGTTTCCCTCGCCGACCGTGGTACTCGATCCCGAGACCGGAAAGCCGCAGCTCGATGCGCCCTATGAACACTTCGACGCGCACTGGTACGCCGCGCTCGAGGCGGCCGGGATCAGCGACTTTCGATTCCACGACCTGCGCCACACCACGGCCTCGATGCTCGCCGCGCAGGGCGCATCCCTCCTCGAGATCGCCGACGTGCTCGGACACAAGACGCTGACCATGGTGAAGCGCTACTCGCACCTAGTCGTTGATCACAAGGCGAAGGTGATCGAGAAGATGATCGTGGCGAAGGGGCTTTGAAGACCCCGCCCAGCTGGGACCATTCGCCTTGGCATCGCCCGACGCGGCGTACCGCCAGGGTTTGAAGCGTCGCGTCGCCATCGTCCGGAGTCGACCCGGAGCGGTCATCGGGATTCCCCGTTGGCGGCCGGTCAGATCCCCTGCAGCAGACCTCCACGGATCCTCCGCGGCGACGGGTTCTGTGCCGGTTTTGCAATTCTGCACAAGAAGGCTATAATAGCCATATGGAAAAGGCTACCGTGTCAAAGCTCAAGAACAATCTCAGCGCCTACCTGCGCAAGGTCCGCTCCGGGCAGCCCGTGGTGATATACGACCGAGACTTGCCCATCGCCCGGATCGAGCGCATCGAGACCAGCGGCCGTGGGTCTGATCGACTTGCGCTTCTGGCAGCGCAAGGCATCACGCGGCCGGCGACACGCTCGCTGTCGCCGCGCGAACTGCGCGCCCTTCTGCCCCGCCCTCTGCCGCGCTCCGCACGCGTCCTCGATGCGCTGCTGGAAGAGCGCGCTCATGACCGCTGACGTGCCTGATGCGTTACTGGGACACGTCCGCCATCCTTCCGCTCATCGTTGACGAGCCAACCCGCGAGAAGCAGCTCGAGCTATACGAGGAGGACCCTCAGATTGTGGCTTGGTGGGCAACACCTGTCGAGATCGCTTCGGCTATCGCTCGTCGCGAACGTGAAGGCACGGTCACCGCTGCGGACGCGGACGCTGCGCTAAAAGCGGCGAAACGGCTCGGAGCAGCGTGGCACGAAGTTGTCCCAGGCGACGCGATCCGTCGCACAGCCGAACGGCTGCTTCGCGTGCACGTCTTGAGAGCTGCGGACGGCCTGCAACTCTCTGCCGCACTGATCGCCGCCAATCACGACCCGACAACGCTCGACATGGTCTGCCTGGACAGCCGGCTGACGGCTGCGGCGCGCCGCGAGGGCTTTAACGTAATCGGCTCCTGAGTCGAGTACTGACACGCGCTAACGGGACACTGCGCGTCTGGGCGCAGCGGGCACATGCCTGGCGATTGCCCCTCGAATGATCTGCAAGCCAACGGCCGCTCCTGGCCGACATGCGCCGCAACGCACGTCTCAAGCGCTATGGCCATAGAGGGTCCCTTTCACCAAGAAAAACATGCCGCTGCAAAGCAGAACGATCATCGTCACGGCTAATGCAATCATGACGTCGCGATGGGCTCGAGCGATCAGCATTCCCGTGGCAGATGCAAGCGCGGCGACTAAACATGCCGCGGACACAGCAAGTGCAAAGACGTCGATTTTTCGGAAGGGCAACACCGTACGCGGCAGCAGCCCGCATTCGATCAGATATCCGAGAAGTACTACAGGCTTCGCCTCAGACCGACGAGTTGTATGGTGCCGGTGCCAATGCATTCTCCCGAGGATTCAGCCGAGTGCCTCGGGTGGGGTCGGTCTGAGGCGAATCCGGTGAGAGGAAGAGCGCGGTGAGGTCGAGGTCTTCGCAATGAGTGGGCTCCGGTCGAGCACGGGTGGCGATAAGATCGCTCCCAAGTATTTGACCGCCGAGGCGGTAGAGGGTCCCGAGGGACCGATGACGACCGGAGCCCGCGATGACTGTACCCCATTCGGTTGCCCAAGTCCTCGGGTCCCACGTGGACCTGGAGCTTGAGTGCGTGGACCGCATGTACCTGAACGTCTACGTGCCGCAGCTGCAGCACGACAAAGGGGTAGTCGGGTTCTTCCGCTTCCATCGCGGCCATACCTTCGCTTCCTCGGCGTTGATGAAGCCCATCAGCGAGGACTTCATCGCCCGCCTCGAGCGCTTTGCCCGCGAGCAGAACATCCCGCTGATTCGCTTCGAGAAGCGCCAGCGCAAGGACGATGTGGCCAAGGAGTACCTCGCCCGCTTCAAGGGCCGCGAGGGGCTGCTGTTCATCGGCAAGGCGCAGGAGAAAACCCCGGTCTTTCGCACCGAGCGCCGCCGCCACCCGAAGACCGGGCAGTCCTACGCCTGGATCGTCCCCTCCACTGGGATGGTTAACCACTATTACTGCTACGGCGTGGACGAGGACTTCGGTCCCTTCTTTCTGAAGTTCTGCTCCTACTTCCCCTACAACGGCAAGCTCTGCATCAACGGCCACGAGTACCTCAAGCGCCAATTGGAACAGCGCCGCCTCGCCTTCGAGCCTCTCGACAACGGCATTCTCTCCTGCAACGACCCGGCTCGCCTGCAGCGCCTCGCCGACGCCCTCAGCGCCGAGAAAATCGACGCGCTGCTGCGCAAGTGGCTGCGCCGCCTCCCGCATCCCTTCACCGCCAAGGACCGTCAGGCCGGCTACCGCTACCGCCTCTCGATCCTGCAGGCCGAGTTCTCTCTCACCCAAGTGCTCGATCGGGCCATCAGCGGACGGGTCTTCTTCGAGGAGGTCATTCGCGAGAACCTTGACCTCGGTCGCCCCGATCAGGTGCAGCTGATCTTTCAACGCCGCAACAGCCGGCGCACCCCGGGACGTTGGCGCACCCGCGTGATCACCCAGGGGGTCACTCCCTCGCTGCACGTGGACTACAAGCGAACGCGTATCAAGCAGTACCACAAGGAAGGGCAGGCGCTGCGCACCGAGACCACCATCAACGACACGCGCGACTTCGCTATCGGGCGTAGCCTGAAGAATCTGCCCGCACTGAAGGCGCTCGGCTTCGCCGCCAACCGCCGCCTGCTCGAACTCGAGCGCATCACCCACGACTGCTCCCTCGGGGAGAAGACTTTCCAGAGACTGCAAACCCCCGTGGTTCGCGCCTCTCAACGAGCTGCCGCACTGCGCTTCGGGGACCGGCGCGTGCTGGCGCTTCTGCAAGCCCTCGTCCTCTTCGGCCTGCAGCCTGAAGGGTTCCGCCATCGCCAACTGCGCGAGCACTACGCCGCGCTCCTGGGGCTCGACCCCCCCGCCCTGACCGCAGGGCAAATGACGTATCAGCTCCGAAGGCTGCGATTGCATGGACTGATCGAACGAATCCGCAAAACTCACCGCTACCGCCTTACCGACTTCGGCCGCCGCGCGGCGCTGTTCCTCACGCGCCTGTACGCCAGAGCCATCCGCCCCGGACTCTCACTGATCGATCCCCATGCCCTGCCGGCCAACCACCGCCTGCAGCACGCCTTCGACCGCCTCGATCGGGAAATCCACACCTTCTGCCAACAGGAGAAACTCGCCGCATGAAAAACTTGACTCGTTCAGAACAAGTTCTGAACCCCAAGCATCCCTAGGTAAAGGACCGTCAGTATCAGTCCGACCAGATCTGGTACTCCTATACTGTATACGAGCACAATCGCGAGACTAGCCGCCGCGAAAACGACCTGCGCACGACGTTTGCCTAACCGCACATCGGGGCCTTCTGATCCGCGCCGTGCATACTATACCAGGCGGTCCCATTGTGATTGCACACGTCGTTTCCCCAGTGCATGAATGATCGCGCCCCGGGCACTCCGGCTAAATGGCGGCTTAGGAGCAATGCCACTTACTTAACGGCAAGCGCGGGGAGCACCTGACCGTAAGGCTTTGAAAGGTATGGGGAGGCTGGCCGGGATTGGTAAGATGTTTGTTACCAGACATCCAGCCCACCAACCCCGAGGCCAGCCTTGAGAGATCGTAGTGCCGCTTTTCAATCCCAGCAACATCAATTTCGCATCGGAGGCCGGGCCCAACGGCTCGAGGCGGTGGATTTCTTCAACGCCCTTACCGGCCCTGAGCTGCTGGAGAAGACCGAGGAGCTGCTGCCCGAGCACCGGGAGCGAGAGTATCCGCCGACGGTGGCACTGGCGATGTTCTTGAAGCAGGCCCTCTCGCAGGATCGTTCGTGCCAGAGGGCGGTCAACGGCTGGATCGCCCAGTGCGTGGCCGAAGGTCTGACGCCTCCGAGTGCGCGCACGGGCGGATACTGCCGGGCGCGCGTTCGTTTGCCGGAGCAGATGGTCACGGCGCTGGCGCGGGAAGCCGGTGAGCTGCTCTGCCGTCAGGCGCGCACCGGCTGGCGCTGGCGAGGTCGGTCGGTGAAGCTTGGCGATGGGACCGGGGTCGTGATGCCGGACACTGAAGAGAACCAATCTCGCTACCCGCAACCCTCCAGTCAGGCCGAGGGGGTGGGCTTCCCACAGATGAGGCTCGCCGGGGTGGTATGTCTGTCCACCGGGGCGGTGCTGGATGCGGCCATGGGACCTCATGCGGGCAAGGGAAGCGGCGAGCTGTCGCTCAATCGCAGGCTCGAGGATGTGTTTCACGCCGGTGATGTGTTTCTCGCCGATGCCCTCTATTGCAACTACTTCCTCATCGCCCGCCTGCAGGCTCGCGGGGTGGATGTGCTGTTTGAGCAGAACGGAGCGCGGAGCACCGACTTTCGCCGCGGTGAGCGTCTCGGTGCCCGCGACCATCTCGTACGTTGGGAGAAGCCCAAAGCGCGACCAGAGTGGATGGCTCGGGCCGATTACGAAGCCTTTCCCGCAGAGCTGATCGTGCGCGAGGTCAGCGTCGGCGGCCGCGTGCTGGTGACCACGATGCTCGATCCACGCAGCGCGTGCAAAAGAGAGCTGGGAAAGCTCTACGAGCGCAGATGGAACATAGGCGTGTCCAGAGAAAGGACACGTCTTCTAGTCGGTGAAAGTCCGACCGAGGTCAAAAGACTCAGGCCTCGTAGCTTGGGAGGCGCCGTGGCGCGAGAGCAAGACGGCGGAGCCCTCCGACTACATACTCTGAAAGGAGCATGCGCAAAGCACCAGGTTGTAACAACCAGTGAACGCAGATGTAGCCTCGTAACACGGTTCTCCGGTGGCCGAGACGGTCGATAACGTGCGAAGGCAGCAGGAGCCGATTAGCAGGAGTCTGACGCGGCGGCTCTCACCGGCGGGGTATCAGCGGCGACATGGTGCGACAGAAGACGTGGAAACTGGAGAAACCCTCGATGTCCGGCGGGGAAAGCCCGTCGAGGAGCTCCCTGCCATAACCTTGAATGGGAAAGGTGGGGGTAGGCATCAGGGTGGCGGATCGGGTCGCAGTACCTATGATGGGCGTGCAGCAAAACGCGCCCGGAGGGAAGGGCCCGGACCGGTGGGTACTGCGTTCGTCAAGGTGAGGCAGGGGCGAGATGACAAAGGCGCCTATTGATCCGCCGGAGCTGCGGCTTGAGCTGCAAGATCGGCGGTTCGATTTGCAGGAGCTGCGGCGACGCATTTATCGGAAGGCGAAGTCGGAGAAGACGCATCGCTTCTGGGGGCTCTTTGTGCACGTGACGAAGAGGCAAACCCTCGAGGAAGCGTACCGGATTGCCAAGAGAAACGGTGGAGCCCCGGGCATCGATGGCCAAAGCTTCGAAGCGATCGAAGCATCGGGACTCGCCGGGTTTCTGGAGGAAATCCGGGACGACCTTGAATCAGGCAGGTATCAACCGAAGCCGAATCGCCGGGTGGATATACCGAAAGAGAACGGGAAAGTCAGAACGCTCCAGATTCCCTGCATCCGCGACCGCGTGGTCCAGGGAGCCCTGAAGCTCATCCTCGAAGCTATCTTCGAGGCCGACTTCTGCCCGAACTCCTACGGCTTCCGTCCCCGGCGATCACCGCACTACGCTCTGGCGCAAGTCAGGCGCAGTGTGATGCGGCGGATGTCCACCGTGATTGACGTCGATCTGTCGAAGTACTTCGACACGATCCGGCACTCGATCTTGTTGGACAAGATCGCCAAGCGTGTCCAGGACCCTCGGGTCATGCATCTGATCAAGCAGATCATCAAGGCTGCCGGGAAGATCGGGGTGCCGCAAGGCGGTCCGCTCAGCCCTCTGGCGGCCAATATCTACTTGAACGAGATCGACTGGATGTTCGAGGCGATCCGTCGCAAGACGGCACAGGGACCCTATGAGGCGGTGAACTACCATCGGTTCGCCGATGACATCTGCATCACCGTCAGCGGACACCACACCAAACGGGGCTGGGCGGAACGCGCCCTGCAACGGCTCGAGGAGCAGCTCATCCCACTCGGGGTGACACTGAACCGCGAGAAGACCAAGATCGTGGACACGCTGAAGGACGAAGCCTTCGGGTTCCTGGGGTTTGACCTGCGTCGTGTGCGAAAGCGGGAAAAGGCCGGATACTACGTGTACATGAGCCCGAAGAAGAGGGCCCGTAAAGCGATCAAGGCGAAGATCCGTGACATCATTGCCAGCGGCGGGGCATCGCCTGCCGCAGCAATCGTCACGCGCATCAACGCCGCGGTCGCCGGCTGGGTCGAGTACTTCCGGGTGGGTAACTCCAGTCGCGCCTTCAGCGAAGTCCGCGACTACATGGAAATGAAGGTCCGTACGCTCTTGACCCGACGCAAGCGGCGGCGAAAGCGCAGCATCGGCTGGCGGCGATGGAGTAACGAATATCTCTACGGGATTCTCGGGCTGTACTGGGATTGGAAACTCAATCCACTTCCAGGCCTCGGGAAGCTCACGTGAAAGTCACCGTCATGACCGCGACGACCCATAACCCTTTCGAGGAATCCCACTCGGGCGAGCTGCTTGAGGGAAAACTTCACGAGCAGTTCCTATGGGGAGGGGCTGGAAACGGACCGACACCTTGCTCGGCACCGCGCCAGTCCCTTACCCGACAGCTCGATCTGCGCAACATCAAAAACACTCTGGGACTGGAAGCGTTGAGTTGCAAGACTCCAGCCATGTGCGAGAAAGAGCTGTGGGTCTACCTGCTCGCCTACAATCTGATCCGCCTGCTGATGGCCCAGGCGGCACTGCAGGCCGGCGTGCATCCGCGGCAGCTGAGCTTCAAGCATACCGTGCAGCTGTGGACCGAATGGCTCTGCCGCGGCCTCGCCGGTATGGCTGCCGCGCACGCCGCGGTTCTCTTCCACGCGATCGCGCAGCAGAAGGTCGGCAATCGGCCTGGTCGAATAGAACCGCGGGCGCGCAAGCGCCGCCCCAAACCGTACCAGTGGCTGAAAGTGCCACGCGCGAAAGCTCGCCGGCAGGTGCGCTTGTATGGCTATCTTCCAAACCCTTCATCGTAAGTAAGTGCCATTGGGCTTAGGAGGAATTGGATCGCTAACCTGACCGGGTGGTAATGGCCGCACCCGGCTCCTCAGCGGCCAAAGGAACGCGCCCCGACCCCGAGCAGACGTCTGGCACTTCTAAACGGACACTGCGCCGCGAGATTCCTCGAAACGCGCAAATATCGATAGACGGTCACAGGCGAACCGGACCGAACGGAGCCGCATACGAGGTGGTCGTCTGGGGTCGAGGCGAACTGTGGTCGCCGCGTTTGCTAATGGATACTCAACTCTGCAGGCTGTCTACGTTCAATGAGTGAACCAACCCTATTCGACGCATTCTGAGGGCCTCTAATTGCTGATTGGGACCTGGAAAAGGCTTTCCCAAACCTCCGGCCATTGCTCGCGCATTACACCTCGATCGACGCCCTTGAGGGAATTGTTCGCAGTAATGAGCTTTGGTTTTCGCATCCCCTCGCCATGAACGACAGCGAAGAACTACGATTCGGAATGCAGCTCGGGGCGTCCGTGTTTAGGGGTTCGCAGGATTTGGCTGCTGCGTGCAAGACCCCGCAGCGTCATGGGCTATTATTGAGTGCATTTGAAAACGCGTTCAATCACTTCTGGAACGCACACGCGTTTGATACGTATGTCTTTTGCACTTCGGAACATGAGAAGAACGACAACGATGGTCGCCTGTCCATGTGGCGCGGATACGGTGGAAACGGGACCGGGTCCGCAATCGTTCTCGACACTGCGAAGCTCAATGTCTACAACGAGTCCCCGCTCATTCTTGATCGAGTGACTTACGCAGCGCGGGACGAACGGTCCGCGTGGGTTCAATCGTGGGCCGCGCCGTTGGCCGAATTGCTGCAGAAATTTCAACCTCCGGACGACCAATTGCACATACCGGCAATTGCATTCCTCGAGCGGCTAAAGCGTTTTCTCCCTGTTCACAAAGGACCGTGGCTTCCACGAGGAAAACGAGTGGCGAGCCGTCTACGTGCGGGAGCGGGACACGCAGAAGCAGCTAGACGGGATGTTTGGATATGCAACAGGCCGCAGCGGCGTGCTCCCCCGACTTAAGCTAAAAATTGAGCCATTGGAAGGCAATTTTGCCGAGACGTTTTCGCTCTCACAACTTGTGTATCGGATTATTTTAGGTCCGTCGCAGTCGAGCCCGCTGGCGTCGATGACAGTCCGCCGAATGCTAAAGCAACTTGGGAAAGCCGACCTTGCGGAGCGGGTGGTTGCGTCGACCATTCCGTACCGACCATGAGCCCGAGATCCCGATTTGCGCGAGGTTCCAGACGCATGCTGGCAGAATACGGCCTCCAGTGTGCCGAGCGAGCGCGCCGGCAGATTCCACCGCGTTGGTGGTCACTGTCGAGGTCCGCTAACGAGAATTGGAAGCTCATCCGAATGGCCGGAATTGGCCGAATTGAGTCAATCGACTGTGGACTAACACTATGCTAATACCGGAACCTCAGGGTCCGGACAGATTAGCCAATTTTCTTAATTCAGAGACGACAACGCCTCTGCGCCATGGAGGAAACTTGTCCTTGGGCACAAATTTGACTGCGGTTCCGAAGGCTGTCGCTTCGCTAAAATATATCCTGGTAACGTCGTGATCCTCCTCTATGCTCTGGATTTCACTGATTGAAACCACGATTTCCTTTAGATAATTGGAGATGTACAGATTTTCCTTATCCGCATAGAGTCGCTTCAGAAATCACAAGTCCAGCGATGAGAAGCGGAAAGGCTAGGCGAAGATAAATCGATGGCAGCGGCCACATTATTGGCGGAAGTGTATGCCATTCGGGAGCAATCTGAGTCAAAGCAAACACAAAGAAGGGCATGGGAAATATAAATTTCCCATAAAATGTCCATGCAGATGAAAGTTCCGACTTCATGATGGCCGCCCTTGGGTCCCTGACTTGTCAGATGCAGCGCCGTGTCAGCCGCTCAGGTTTGAATCGCCGACAGACCTATTAGAATAGCTTCTGGTATCAATGTCTGCGACCGATTCGCAACTTTGGAGACCTCAGCCGGCCGCCGAATGACCGCATGCCGGAATTCCGAGGAAGCCGTGCCAGCGACCGCTCCTGTTAAGCGTTGTCTGACGCCTGCCCCGTGGGCTGCGTCATCCGATTGACGCTACGGCGGACGGGTAGGCGTCGGACAACGCCCAAGGGAGGAAACCGCGAGAACCGGCGCCGCGGCCCAGTCAGGGTGATGAGCTATGGGGATTTGAAGCGACGCGCGAAGCCGGCCATCGTGCTGAGGGGTTGGAGCCCAGCGGGATGTGCGACCGAGGAGTCGAGGTAGTGCGCGTGCATGGCAGCAAACGTGTCTCGGGCAGGCTCAGCATAGGGTCGCGGAACGGTCAGGACAATGGGTGAGCATGCCGGGGTGCGCTGGGCATGTGCCGGCTCGGGCGGATCGGGTTGCTGCGCGATCAGGCGGAGCATGGTGCAGGGGGCGCGCGGATATGAGGCTGCGGCGGAAGCGTGCAAACGACGATCATGGGCGCGCCGCAGTGACGACAGACGAAGGGATGTGGGGCGAGGCAGTTGTGGTCGGCCATGGAGCTTCTGTGGCCTTCTCGCGGCGCTGGCAGTTCGGCGTGCAGCAGTGTGCGTGCGGTGGCGAGCTCGAGGGCGCGACGGGCGTTGCCGAGCAAGCCGTAGTGACGGATGCGATGGAAGCCGCGCGGCAGCACGTGCAGGAGGAAGCGCCGCATGAACTCCTCCGCTGCGAGAGTCATGGTCTTGTAGCGAGTGCGGCCCTTCGCCCGGTAGTCTTTCCAGCGGAAGGTGACGCCGCGCTCGTCATGGGCGATCAGGCGGCTGTTGGAGATGGCGACCCGATGGGTATAGTGGGAGAGATAGGCGAGGACCGCGGAGGGACCGGCGAAGGGCCGCTTGGCATAGACGACCCACTCGATCTGGCGCAGCGGCGCGAGCCACTCGGCAAATCGCGTGGGATCGGAGAGCTCGGCGTGCTCGCCAAAGAACTGCAGCTCCCCTCGAGCATGGGCAGAAGCGAGCTCCTCGAGGAAGCGTCGGCGGAAGAAGCGGGAGAGCACCCGTACCGGCAGGAAGAACCCCGGCCTGCAGTGGACCCACCGATCCCCGTCCACGGCGATGCCGCCGCCCGGGACGATGCCATGAACGTGCGGATGATGAGTGAGCTGCGATCCCCAGGTGTGCAGCACGAGCGTCGCGCCGATGCGGGCACCCAGATGTCGCGGGTCAGCGGCGATCGTGCGCAGTGTCTCGGCGGCGATGTCGAACAGTAGCCCGTAGACGCGCTCCTTATTGGTATAGGCGATGGCGCTGATCGGTGCCGGCAGCGTGAAGACCACGTGGTAGTACTCCACCGGCAAGAGATCAGCCTGCCGGGCTTGCAGCCAGCGCTGAGCGGCACTGCCCTGGCACTTCGGGCAGTGCCGGTTGCGGCAGGAGTTGTAGGCGATTTGCGGCTGCGAGCAGCTCGAACACAGAAGCTCGTGTCCGCCGAGCGCGGCGCTGCGGCAGCGCTCGATGGCGGACATGACCTTCAGCTGCCCGAGGCTCAGGTGACCCCGCTCCCGGAATCGCCAATCGGGCCCGTGGACGCGGAAGATATCCGCGACCTCAAGGGCCGGACGCCCCACGGCGCCGTCCTACGAGGAGCGGCGCACCTCCAGAGGACTGATCACCTGGCGCAACGTCTCTGTGGCCACCTGGGTATACAGCGCCGTCGTGTCGAGCTTCTTGTGACCGAGCAGCACCTGGATGACGCGGATATCTTCCTTCTGCTCGAGCAGGTGTGTGGCGAAGCTATGGCGCAGCGTGTGCATCGAGACGCGCTTGTCGAGCCCGGCTTCGCGGGCCGCAGCGTGCACGGCGCGGTTCAACTGCCGCGTGCTCATCGGGTCGATCGGGTTCTGCCCGGGGAAGAGCCATCCGCCGTCCGGCATCTTGCCCTGGCCCCGGGCGACTCGGTACCAGGTGCGCAGCCGCTCGAGCATCACCGGCGAGAGCATCGCGTAGCGGTCCTTGCTGCCCTTGCCCTTCTGCACGCGCAGCACCATGCGCTGGCTATCGACGTCGGTGATCCTCAGTGCGACGACCTCGCTCGCGCGCAGGCCCGCCCCGTAGGCCACCGAAAGCGCCGTCTGGTACTTCAAGTTCCCGGCGGCGGCGATCAGGCGCTTGACCTCATCGCGACTCAACACCACCGGCAACGTGCGCGGCACGAAGACGTGCTGCATCTTCGCCATCAGCGCGCCACGATCGAGCGTCACCCCGAAGAAGAACTTCAGCCCCGTGATGGTGGCGTTCAGCGTGATCGGCGAGGCCCCATGATCCACCAGGTGCAGCTGGAAGTTGCGCAGATCCTCCACCGTGGCGGTGTCGGGCGCGCGGTTCAGATACCGGGCAAACTTCCGTACCGCGCGGATATAGGCAGCCTGTGTCTGCGGTGCGAGCTTGCGCATCCGCATGTCTTCGATCATCCGCTGGCGCAGAGGAGAAACGGTCTTGGACTGAGAGCTCATGACAGTGCTCCGGCTGAGAACAGAGGCGGATTGCCTCCCTTCTCAACTTACGGAACAAAGCCAAAAAGCTCACATCCGGCACTTCCCCCGATCGAAGCCACCCCTACCGCGCGAGCGGTTTAGTCCACTTGGCCGCACTCTGCCGATCGGCAGCCCGTTCTTGTCCCTTGGCGTAGTTGAATGCCTCGCCCGAGCGGCCTTACGGCTCGCCTCCCGTCCCGATCTGCGCAGGATTCGCCGGCCGCAATCTCAGCTCGAAGTACGGGTACGTTCCAGCACGATACGAGAGAAGCAAGAACGCCCGTCTAATTGATGTGCTGGACTCGGAACTCATGCCCTTCGAGAGCGGCTCGGACGAACTCTGGGGACAGGAGCTCCTCGTCGGTGTGGACGACGACAAAGTACCCTCCCGGGTACGGACCGCCCTTCAGCTTCGGATACCTCGCATCCTTCGCGAGCATGCGATCCGTGAGCCGCGACAGAAAGGTCGGCTTGTCCCACTCCTGCCAGTTGGGTTTTCCGGACATGCTTGCCCGCGCTCTGCTTGCGGGCGGCGTCGTCTGATGCAACGCAACCGTTTTGGAGCGCCATGGAGACCGAAGGGGAACTCGCCGGCGCCTTGGCTGCCCTGCAGCGCCGCAGCCCGGAGGAGCTTGCCGCCTTCATCGTTTCCCTGCTTTGCGGCGCGACGACCCTCCCGGCGGTCCTCTACCGGCCGAGCCCGAGCAGTACCTTCAGGCGCGATCGGACGGACTGCAGGGTCGCCCTTGGGACCGTGCAGAGCGGCGTCGCGTTGCGCGCCTTGGTATCGATCGTCCGTAGCTGGTGAGGAAGCACGACGCCCGTGACCGGCATTCCGGGCGGAATCGCGACTTCCAAATCGTTCCCGGCCCCCGTGGAGCGACCGCCGTGAGTTGTGATCGCACAGGCGACCGCTAGACCGAGCACGCTATGCAGCTCGTCAACGGAAACGACGAGCACCGGCCGTCGCCCACGCTGCTCGTGACCCACGGCGCCGTCCGCGTCGATCTCGAGGACGTCTCCCTCCGCGACTGCCATTACAGGAGCTCACGACCGCGGGGTTTGCCCAAGTCAACCAGCTCCTTCTTGGCCTTGCCCAGCGCCCGGACGAGATCGCGGCGCGTGAAGCTCGGCAGCCGATCCGCTCTCTCGACGATGAGCTGCTTACCCTCGATTCGGAACTCGACTTCGGCGCCTTCCTCGATCTCCATCTGCTTCGCGATGGCGGAGGGAATGCGGAATGCGAGACTGTTTCCCCATTTCAAGATGGCTTGGGACACACTGGCTCCTCGAGTATGGCTGCAAGTGTAGCCATAGTATATACACGGCCGACGCTAATGCAAGCGCTCCTTGGGCAGCCTGCCGCGTGCAGTAGCGCCCGCACTGCGCAAGGTTTCCGGTTTTGCCGAGCGTGCAGATCGGCGTTGTCGTTGAGCCGAGCCCACGGCAGCTGCCGGAAGCGCGCGCATTCAGAATCTCTTGTAGAAACCCACTGAGACTCCGCCGGGGAGGATCTCGATCATCAGCGGCACCTTGCGGTGCGCAGCCCAGTATCCGAACCCTGAACCGAGCAGCCAGCCGGCGATGACGTCCGACTGCCAGTGCGCCTGACTCTTCATCCTGGCATACCCGTCGTACACTGGCAGCAACTCGAGGGCCCACACCCACGGGTGCTCATGGTAGTAGTCGAGGATGAACGGGGTTACCCAAGCCGCCTGCAGCGTCTCCTCGCCGCTCGGAAAACTCCCGTCGTGCCCCTGAAACCAGGCATTGGGATTGTCTCCTTGGATCGGCCGAGCCCGCCTGAAGACGTATTTCAGTACCTGCGCGCTGAGCCCGGCAAATACGGAGGAATCCGCGGACTGCCAGAACGTGTGGCCGAGCTGGTTGCCGTTGCCGAGGAGGAGGGCGCCAGCTGCGACGAATGCAACGGAGCCGACTTCGAGTCCGGTCTGGGCGCCGCGGTTGAAGATGCCGGTGTCACCCCTGCCGAGCTCGTAATCGATTCCAAAGGGGCCACCACCGGCGTGCGCGGTGACAGGTAAGAGCACTAGGACAAGCAGGAGCGGTGCCGTGGCCAGTGCGGCGCGGAAATCGTGCAGGGACGCGAAGACTCGGGTCATGAGAGCTGTCACCTCCGATCGACGTCTTGACGCGCTTAAGCACGCTCGGCTCGCGCGCTCGATTTCTATCATAAGCTTTGTGAGACAAAGTTAAAAGTGCGCCGCTTCGGCCTCTGCGTTCACTCAGGCAAGTCGCGTCATTGGATCATTGCAGGTACGGCCACGCTACAAAGGCTGGCGCTGACTCGCTCTGCGGACTTCACTCGCTATGACGCGGGCAAAGCGCTACGCCGCCCGACCGAATCAATTGCGCGCCGATACCGGTGAAATAGTGCGACTGGAATCGACATACAGGTTGTTGGCCGAATCTCGCGCTATCACTATGGTGAGCAGCAATCCCGCCACGATCGCCGGGAGGAACTCAGCGCCGGCGGAGCGAAGCATCGGTAGCGAAAGCGTGGAATGGACACGCCGCACCCGAAAAATGGTCTCCAGGCCGATCAGCGTCAACGATAAGGCTGCTGTGTCTAGCCAAAGCTCCAGGTAGACGGTAGGTTGGCGTGTGGCATCGCTTACCAATGCCGCCTGCGTGATTGCGGCGACTATCGCCAGCACACCCGTGGCTGCCAGCGTTGCCGGGCCGTAGCCGCGGAACTGCGTCGCGCGGGCGACTTGGCCCCGGATCGCTTCGGTCTCTTCCAATGCCCTGCGCACGTCGCTCATATCGGTCGCCCCGAGATGACCATGCGGTAGCAATGTGCCGTGCTGTGCGTCGGGGTCGGAATCGATTGGAGGTGTCGCGCGAGCCTCACCAGCCGGGCAGCATGCGGCTTAGCACTCTATCGCGCTTGACGAATCGATGATAGAGCGCCGCACTGACGTGCAGTACGATTAAAGCGAGGAGAATCCAGTAGATCACGTCAGCGTGCACGTCACCCAATCTGAAGCCGATGTGCGCCCGATAGGGTACGAGCGCCGGCAGAGGTAGGAATCCGAACGCGCGCGCCGGGTAGCCGTGCGCGGACGCGGATGCCCAACCGGCGAGCGGCATGAGAATCAGTGCCAGGTAGAGCGCAAAGTGGGTTGCAGCGGCGAGGCGTTTCTGCCAGGCGGGCAGCAGCGGTTCAGGCGGAGGCCGATGAGTCAGACGCCAGAGGATGCGCGCCAGCACGACCAGCAGCAGGCCGCTGCCGAGCGCCAGATGCAATTGAATGAGAAACACGAACGGGGTGCCCAGCCGAATCCCCGGCATCAGTGAGCCTACGATGTACTCGGAGAGCACCAACAGTACGGTCAGCCAGTGTAGGCCGCGTGCCACGGGATCGTACGATGTGACTGACGCTGCCTGATCTTCGGCGACTGCGACTGTGCTCATTCATACTCCACTATGTCAGACGAGCCAAAAATGCGCCACATGATTGCGCTATGGCGCAGAGCGAGAGTGGCGGGGGGCGACGAGCGAGGCTGTGATGTTACCATCGTGAGTTCCCGCGTGCACAGCCCGGGCCGCCGCGACGGTGCTAAGGCCGGGCTTCGAGGACAACGGAAAACGTGCAGCCCCGCGGCTGGGCAATGGCGAGTACGTCAGATCGCGCAAAAGGACCGGGCCGATCAAGGCTACCTGCGGAAAGCCTCGGCTCGCTTGACACCCGGATCGCACGCTGTAATCTATCATAAGCTTTGCACTACAAAGTATAAGGTGCCGGCTGGATCTATCGAGCCGGACGACTCCGGGGCTGCCCGTTGGCCCAACGATGCTCGGTGTCCGCCCTTATATGAACGTCATTCGCTCGCCAGCTTTACAGCGCCGGCCATTGCCGCGGCGCACGGCATGAGCCGCTTCTGCAGGTCGGCCCGTGCGGAGAAGGTCTCCAAGATCGCGCTGATCTGTCTCGGCTTGCTCCTAGCTGCCCCGAGCTTCGCGCGATCTCGTCTGGACCTGAAAGACCTGCGTGGGCGTGTCGTCTATGTCGATTTTTGGGCGTCCCGGTGTACGCCGTGTCGGGAGTCCTTTCCCTGGATGAAGGCGCTCGAGAGCGCTTACGGAAGCCAGGGGTTGTCGGTGGTGGCCGTAGACCTGGATCACGATCGAGCGGACGCGCAGCGATTCCTGCGGGCATTTCGGCCGAACTTCGCCGTGATCTTTGATCCGGGGGGAAAGCTGGCTGAACGATTCAACGTCATCGGCATGCCGACCAGCGTCCTGATCGACCGGCAAGGAAAGGTCCGCTACGGCCATGTTGGGTTCTTATTGAAGCGCCGCGCGGAATACGAGGGGCAAGTTCGCGCGCTGCTTGCCCAAAGATGATTGAGAGTCAAGGGGAAAGCCGATGAGATACTTTCGCATCTTCATGCTGCTGCTCATCGCGACCGGCTCGGGCTGCAGCTCCCTCGGCGTGAAACCCTGGCAGCGGGACATTCTGTCTCGCTCGGACATGCAGCCGGGCGGCAGCGCCTTGGACGATGCGATCAATGACCATATGTACTTCAGCAAGGAGTCCTCCTCCGGCGGCCGCTCCTTCGCGGGCGGAGGCTGTGGGTGCAATTGAAGTCCAAACCGGCCGCGGTTCGGCGAGCCTTGATCGCCGCGAGCTGCTCGGCAACTCCAGGGCTCGTGCTCAGGAGCTCCCGGCTCCGGCCACCGCTGCCGAAGGCAATACGGGTCAGATCCACTGGGTCTTCGATTCGGCGGTAGCCTACTACCACGAGAATGGGCGCATCCAGGCCATCGAGCCAAGTTCAGTCGCTATCGCGACGACAGCATCGTCGCCTGGATCCATCGAAACCGCGGTACCGAGATCACGGTGGACGGAGAAACGGCCGGCCTCATTGACTTTGCGAGCCAGTGCTACGAATTGAGCAATGGGCTCTTTGACATCACCTCAGGCATATTCCGTCGAGCCTGGAGGTTTGACGGCTCCGACCGAGTGCCCGAGCCCGCTGCGGTGAGACGGCTGTTGCCGCATGTGGCGTTCGATAAAGTGAAATGACACCGGCCCTACTTGACACTGCCTGTGGGCATGGAGATCGACTTCGGGGGCATTGGCAAGGAGTATGCAGTGGATCGCGCGTACGAGATGCTCTCGCGGCACCGATCGACTGCATTCTTGATCAACTTCGGCGGCGACCTTCGCGCGAACCATCGCCCCGCGCGGGGCGCGTGGCAGATTGGCATCGAACGACCGGATATCGACGGGCAGACGGACCGAGTGCTGGATCTCGAGCGCGGTGCGCTCGCGACGAGCGGCGATTCACACCGTTTTTTGTTGAAAGATGGGGTTCGGTATGGGCACATTTTGAATCCCCGCACGGGTTGGCCGATCGCTGACGCGCCGCGCTCCGTTACCGTTGCGGCCAGCAGTTGCACGGAGGCGGGTTTGCTGGCGACGCTCGCGTTATTGCAGGGAGCGCAAGCGCAGGAGTTCCTGCAGCAGCAAGGCGTGGGCTACTGGATTCTTTGATGCTCGCGGGGCGGATGAACGATCGGCACTCTACCTCAGTCCGACGGCTGCTAGTTGGTGAATTCGGCGCTGTAGGCCAGCATCACGCCCCCTTGCACCGGCACCAGCGAGAACTCCGAGTTCCCGTCTGCATCAGGCTGCTCGCTACGGTTCATGACGAAATGCGCCGTGGCCATGCCGAGCGCCGCGCCGGCCACGGTGTCGGACAGCCAGTGCGCGTTGTGCTTCATGCGAAGGTATGCGGTGCCGATCCCCACACCATAGCCGATGGTGCGGCGGATCCAGCGAAACTCCGGATTGCCGGACTCTGCGAGCACCGTGCCCACGGCAAAAGCCGCAGTGACATGCTCGGAGGGGAAGGAGTCCCCGCCGCCGAAGAAGTGGTTGGGGTCGGTAGTGGCATCCGGCCGCGGTCGGCGGACGATGTACTTGAGGGCGTATGAGCTCACGAAGCTGAGCCCGCCCGACTCCAACATGTTCCAGGCTTCGCCCTCGCCGGTGTGACTGCCGATCAGGGTCGCGTAGCCCCAGGTGCCGAGGAAGAGGGCTGCCCCGGGCAGGGCGTCCGTGAGCGAGCCGGAGTTCGCCGGCCCAAGAGGCGAGCTCGAGCCTCGATCGAAGTGTGTGCGCGCCTGCGAGTCGTAATGGTGAGCGACGGCGATCGCCGCCAGCGCGCCGCCGAAGTACTCCCAGTCCCGCCCGTTCCAGCGCAGCGGGGCCGTGTAGTAGGCCTCGGCGTCCTTGAGCGTGCGCTCGACGAGCCCCGCGCGCGGCGGATACTCGATCGGCGAGCCCGACTGGATGGGTGCGGAGGATACCTGTCGCGATTGGTCTGGGGTACCCGCTTCCTGCCCGAGCGCGGCTGGCATGGCCAAGGGGAGGAGGGCGCCAAGGAGCAGGCCGCAAGCAGCGCGAGCGGGTGCCATAAAGGTCATGAGGGTTGCCGTCTCGACAGTGGATCATTTCTATCATAAGCTTTGTACTACAAAGCAAATTATGTTGGCAACCCCGGTGATTTATCATGACGATGGCAGGCCGCGGCCGAGCTGCGCAAGGAACCGGCGTTCGCCGCGTGGAGCACTGTCATAGCTGGGGTCGTAAGCCATCAGAACGGCCACTTGGACGAGGCCGCCGCGGTCGCGAACTTCATCATCCAACCGCGCACGGTGGGCATCGACTTCACGAAGAGGTTTTCAGCAAGATAGCTGACCTCGCACGCGAGAAGCAGAGCTACGCAGAGCGGCGCGCCAACTCAAGCTGCTTATTTCCGGGGAGCGTGCTTCTCCGGTCGGCGACCTCGATCAAAGCCGAGCTACTGCTGACCTCTCGGGACTTGATCAGGACGTGCACAAAACCACCAAAGGTCCACACCTCGACCTTGCGGCCTTTCGCGAGGCAGCTACCGCCGGGCGCCATGTACTCCGGCCGACGTGAGGCTGCGGCCAGGCGACACGCCGAGCCTCTCGAATCGCGCCCGAGAATAGCCAGAGGCGGTTCAGCCGAACTCAGCCGAACTGGCTGGACGGCATCGAGGAAAATGCCGCGGAAAATGGGGCACTTACGTCCGGCGCTTGCGTTTGCGGTTGTGCGAAAACCGGCTCTTGATCTCTTGGTCGTAGGTTCGATCCCTACACGGCCCACCACCAATACTGTCTGAATTCTCAGGAGGGGATCATTTCCTTCCTGTGTAAAGACCCCAGAACCACTCCGACAGGAAGGAGAGCGCCGCTAGGACGATGGTTCCATTAACTGCTTCCCCAAGTGCGTTCCGACCGGGCAGGATACCTAGCGCGACAAGGCCGGTGGCGATGGCTCCTAGCCACAGCACCGGCCCGGAGATGAAGCAATGGCGACGGCCGCAGCGCAGCGCATTGAGTGCACACCCCGTTCCCATCCACGCTAATGCGATAGCCCATGCAGAGGCGGTGTCCGCGAGTGGCAAATGCCAGAAGTTCGTGGACATCCCGAGGCCAATCGGGATGCCCCACCAAAAAATGATGCCGATCGGCTGGCGCACCCAGTCTCGGGACTTGGCGGAGCTTGGGGTTTCCGTCATTTCCAGATCAGCCACAACAGCTCCGCCCATCACCACCTTCGGCGCGCGCCAGTTGAACTGGAGGGCACGGCACTGAAGCGTAGGAACAGAACACGCAGCAATCGCCCGGTTTGGGTCTCAGCATAGAGCCGCACGCACTGCACTCGAAGAAATAGATGCAGGCATCGATCGGCATGGCCTCCGTGTGATGCGCGCGGCAGAAGGGGCAGATCAGTTCCGACGTCACTACCGGTACGCTCGAGGATGCTGACGCCGTCATTGAGAAGCGGCCGTCCGACCGAGGCTAGCCACCATCGTGTGCACTTTGGCGGCGAAGACGGGCGCATCGAGGTGTGGAAACTGCGCGGTGTCGGGCAGTCCTTCAAGCTGATGCATGAGGAAGACAGGTTCGGGTGGTGCCGCGCCATTCCAGACCGCATCGGGTGGGTAGATGAGCCAGGTATCCCATGCGTACACCCAGCGGTGGCCATTCCAGTAGTGGAGCACATGCGACATCCGTCGACCGAAATCACCTGTCGGGTTCCAATAGAGCCTCGATGTCGACGATCGCAGCAACGCGGCCGCGGCCGGAATGTCCTTGGCCCGACCGCCGATGACGGGCTCGAATACGACATACACCTTTACCGGCGCGCTTGCACTCAGTTTGGAGAGGAGATCGTCACCCATATCCGCCAGCCCGCGCAGGCATCCGGGGCAAACGGGGTCCACGAGGAACACGAGCCTGACCTCGCCGCGGTCGTGGTTGAAGTCTTCGCGCAGCGGCTGGTCGTCGGTGCCGAGAACGGTGTAGCGGATGTCGGCGGCACCAGGACCCTCACCACGGTTACGATCACAACCTGCGAGACCCAGCGCGATGATGGCTGTGCACATGGCGGGCAGGATTTTCGACCGTTTCATTGACCAGTCCATCACGAGAATGATGACAGGCGCGGCAGGTAGGAAACGATATCGACGCAGATGACGATCAAGGCTCCGATCCATACGGCGATGCGCAAGCCCTTACGATCTTCAACCGGACAACTCTCGCCCTTCGCGCCGGACCGCGCGCGATAGGCGTACCTGAATCCGATCCCCACGAGCAGGAGCGTCACCGCCACCACGGGCGACTGCAGGCCCGCAAGCCTTGCGAGCAACACGGCACCGCCCACGCCGAGTAACCCCACAGCCCAAGGTGCGACGCAACAGGCGCCGAAAGCGAGCGCCAATCCGCTCAGGGCAACTGCCCCACCGGTAACACCGAGAATCTTGGGTTTGTCACTCACCGCCATCTCCAGATGTTCAGCCTAGAGCCATACCGAGGTACGGGGTCAAGGGCGTGGCGCGTACTCTGCCGACGAGGCAAAGGACTGTCGCAATACTTGCCGCTGGCGTAACCTTAGAACCGTAGTCGGCTACGGAGTCAATATGGTTGAGCGGTGCACCATTGGTACTCTGGCCCAAAGGGCTGGGGTTAATGTGGAAACCATCCGCTATTACCAGCGGCGCGGGCTCGTACCCGAACCCGCGAAACCGCTGGGCGGCATTCGGAACTACGCGCCGGAACACGTGCAGCGCCTCCGTTTCATCAAGCGGGCGCAGCAGCTGGGTTTTAGTCTGGAGGAGGTCGGGGACTTGCTGTCCCTGGAGGATGGTCTTCATTGCCACGAGGTGGAAGAAATCGCCGGGCAAAAGCTGGCTGTGGTGCGCGAACGGATCGCGCAGCTGAAAACAATCGAAAGCGCCCTTGCCACGCTAATCAGGAAGTGCGACAGCAACAAGCGCAAGCTGCGCTGTCCGATCATCTCAGCGCTGGAAAGCGCCGCGGATTGATGCTCAGCTCGCCGCCCCTATGGAGAATCCCCGAAAGCTACGGCTGCTCGATATTGCTGTGTTCTTGGCACGAATGGTACGGGCAAACCGCTTTTCAGGCCGCTGCCGCCGGGGTCGGTCCAATCCGAGGAAATCGGGTGGGCCGGCTATGATCTGCAGCGCCTGCTCAGACCGTGATGTTGGAGAATACGACTCTAACGAAATACTTCAGTGCTCTGGGACTATGATCGACGCGCGTCCGCAAGATGGCACCTTCGTAGGAGTCGATTAGAAATCTCGCCAGATCGTCCGCCTTGACATCTTTACGTATGGAACCCTTCTCCTGTCCATCCGCGATCGCCGACGAGATTTGCTCGCCCCAGCCTGCTAGCACCTTTCGAAGAGTCTGATGAATCAGTGGGGTGTCGCCCGATACCTCGGCCATGAGCTTTCCAACCAAACAGCCTTCATTGCAGCGAGAAAAATACTCGTTCAGTGCTGCGAAATGCTTCTTGAGACGAGACAGAGCTGGAATTGCAGAGTTGGCCAGGATGCTGCGATCCGTGGAGCCCCTCCCGTATTCGATTAGGACCTCCACTGCAAGAGCCTCCTTGCTTTTGAAGTGGTTATAAAACGATCCTTTCGGGACCCTGGCCGCATCGGTGATGTCTTGAACACTACATCCGTTGTAGCCCCGTGCGATGAACAGTTTCGTACCGGCTTCTAAAATGGCATTACGAGTGTTTCGGCGAGCCAAGGAATTCCTGCGATCGTTTGTCTTTGCGCTTCTGGGTGAATTCTGGTGAGCCGGCTTCATTAGGGGGCGATACCGGCGCCACACCCTGATTCTACAACTTTTGCAAGATCCCCGGTCGCCAGGCCGCGACGGTCCCGGTGGTACACGTCGCTTCAGCCCGCAAGCGATCCGGGAGCGCGCGTCAGGCCACTGGACGGCGCGCACCGTTCTGAACGCCGATTTTGTCTAATGGATATCACTTGGCAATCAAGACGACCGGTCGTATTATCAATGACCGTGATAAATCCGGCCGGGAGTGTCGCCCTGAATTGGGACGTCTTCGTGACGCCAGCCATACCCATCGTTATGTCTGACCGGCCCCAGGCGTAGAAGAGACCTACTTTCAGGCGATGGCGTCGACGCTTATCTATGGCAAGAAGGACGCGGTACTGGTCGATGCCTACATGACGGCCAAGCAGGCCAAAGCTTTGGCGAACTGGATCGCTTCGAAAGGCAGAAACCTAACCACTATCTAGGAGTTCGGCACGCGCGGCCGAGCCATAAAATCGAAAGTTAAATCGGAAATGCTTTACGTCGACATCCTCATACTCACGCGCCGATGAATCGGATAGGAGAAAACCTCATGCGAAAGATGTCAGCAGAAGAAACGAAGGCGCTTGTTTTGCAGGCATTCGATATCCTTTTCAACGGACGTGACTATGCAAAGGCGGCGGAGTTTTGGTCGGACGACTACATCCAGCATAGCGCCCACATACCACCCGGTCGAGATGGTCTGTTCGATCTTGTCCGCAGCCTGCCGGATACGCTGCGGTATGAAAATGCCCACATCATGGCGGAGGGCGATTACGTGATTCTGCACGGGCGTTTCAGTGGGCATGGTCGCCCTCGCCCGTGGATTGCCTCCGACATTGTGAGGATGCAGGACGGGCGACTGGCGGAGCATTGGGATGTTCTCCAGGACGAGGCAACAGCAGTCGAATCGAAAAGTGGCAAACCCATGTTTGGCGCATCATTTGCCATGCCTGATGGTCAGGCCGCGACTGCAGCGTCACCTTTGACCGTGGAGGAAGCGCGAAAAATCGTCGCGCCTCTGTACGACGCGCTCAATCAACCGGCCAAGAAAGACGTCGCCGCCTTGCTGGCTAAGGCAGCCAACCCCGAGTACCGATCGTTTCATACGAACGAGGAATTCCTCACGCGCGATCAACTGACCGAAGTGTTTAAGGGGATGGGTTCCTCAGTGCCCGATTTGCACTGGGAAATTATGGATATCCAGGTTGTCGGTGGCCAAATCGTCGTGCGCGGCCGGGCTAGCGGAACGCCCGCGCAGGAATTCTGGGGAGCAAAGCCGACCGGCAAAAGCTTCAGTACAATGGCCATCGATATATTCACCGTGAAAAGCGGCAAACTGGCGTCCGCCTTCCACGTTGAAAATTGGATGACGGCGCTGCAGCAAATAGGCAAATAGGCAATAGGAACAGCATCAAGCACCGACCACGCGCAGATTCGTGCGCGCTGACGTTCTACGATCAAGATGCTGAAGAGGAAGAGGTGGATATGTCGAACAGTAACGTCACGGCAGAAACGAAATTTCTTCAAACCCCCAAAGAGAAATACGCCTACCGTCGTTTCGGCAAAAAATCGAAATTCCCTCTGTTATTTCTGCAACACTTTACGGGTACGCTCGACAACTGGGACCCATTGGTTACTGACCCGTTGGCTGCGGACCACGATGTGATCCTTTTCGACAATGCAGGCGTTGGCCGCTCCACCGGCAAGGTGCCCACAACGATGGCTCAGATGGCCGGGCACGTCTTTGCCTTCCTGGATACTTTTGGCATCGAGACGTGCGATGTTCTTGGGTTCTCCCTGGGTGGAATCATCGCTCAGCAGATGGCGCTGGACCGTCCCGCAGTATTCCGCAGGATGATCCTCGCCGGCACAGCTCCGCGCGGCGGGGAGAGCATCATGCATCTCGACAAACCGAGCCTTGGGAAGTATCTCCAAGACCCGAAGTACAAGGGGTACGAGGTGCTCCAGAAGATCTTCTTCGCGCTCTCGGAAACGAGCCAGGCCGCGGGCAAGGCGTTCGTCGATCGCCTCATGCAGCGAACGGAAGATCGCGAGCCGCCGTCGGGACCTGAGGTGGCTCAGGCGCAAATGGCGGCATTTCGCGAGTGGGAGCAGTACAAAGGGGAACGGTTTGTCGACTTGAAGGGAATCAAGCAGCCCACGCTCGTCGTCAATGGAATCCACGACGAGATGATCCCTGTATCCAATTCGTACTGGCTGAGTGCAAACCTCCCAAACGCCGTATTGTTGACATATCCGGATGCGGGTCACGGCTCCATCTTCCAATGGCACGACTCTTTTACGCGCCAGGTTGCGGCGTTCCTCGCTTCGGATTCGCCCTACGCGCCGTATTAATGTCCATCGAGCGTCTGACACAGCCACTGTCAGAGTAGCACGCCGTAGCTGAGCAGGCCCCAGGCGAGCGCCACCAGGGCGAGCGCGACCGTGGTGCCGAGATACCGTGTGTCGGTCGGGGGCAGATGGGAATGACTCGGCACTCGCCTCGAAGCGCAGCACCCCTTGACGGAAGCCTCTCAGGTGAAACGGCTCGGATGCCTCACGCCCGGCTGGCCGGGTCATGCTGCGAAAGCGTGCCTTGACGCGGACGAGTTGCGGCGGGCGCAGCCCGGCTCTTCTTTCCGGCTCTTCGACATCACGTGACCAGCACTCGCGCAGAGCGCGCTCCTCTTCCTGCGCCGTGGAGCCTTCGAGCTCCGTGAAGTGGACGGCCAGCACATCCGGTGAGATCCGCAGCGCGAACTGCAAGGCGCGGTCGGTGAGTTTGTCCCGTCCGGGGTGTTGCCACCAGCACCAGCGGCGGATCTACGCTGCGCAGGTTGATCTGCTTCTCATCGCGCAGCTGTGCGTCGAGCCGGACGTAGTACTTCCTGAGCAGCCAAATCCTGATCCGTGAGGTGAGCACCGTCCATTAACTCCGGGTGTCGGAACGGTGTTCCTGAGCGTTGGCCCAACCCCAACCGAAGACTGTCGCTATCAAGAGACAGAGCTGGCACGAAGCTTGCTACGGAGTCCGGATTGCGCTTCGCTTTGACTTCAGGACATGATCCATCTCAGCTTTCATGACGCCTCGGACAACCCGTCAGCGGTGCTCGAGGCGACCGACTTCAGAATCACCGGGGGCGTGTTCTGGAACCAGGCGGAGCACGGTCTCATCGCCTGCTATGCGTGCGGCTCCTGGAAGCATCGGGGCAAGTACTATCCCAACATCTCCATTGCCGGCGCCTGCTGCCTGGCGTTCGGAATCGCGCGCGATTCCCTCGTTTCCGAGCCGATGTCCCTTTTTTCGGTCACCGGAATCACCTTCCGCGCCAACGGCGTGCCGGTCGCGGAGTATGACGAGAAGCAGGACATCTGGCACGGCCTCATCCGGCCGATCACCTGGCAGACCATGCGCATCGTCACCGCGGCGGCCGCCTCGGCTCTGGCCGACAGCGCCCAGCGGGTGATCCTCAATCCCTGGGATTACCCGGGTGACGCCTCGCCGTCTGTAATTTCTTCATCGAAGTAGACCGAATAGCGCTCATGCGCGACGCGGTGGAACGGCACTAGCCGGACGTCCCCGGGATGTCCCACGCCTCGGGTGTGCCAGACGAGCGGCTCCGTCGGGTCAGGCTGTACCCACTCGTCCACCGGCCGGCCCCGAATGTCGAGCCTGGGTATGGTGACCGGGTCGGGCACCTTCTCAAACTGGTACTGATCGACGCCGGCGACGGGAATCGGCGGCGCCATCAGGGTATCGCCCAGGGCGGCAGCCAATACGGTGGGGCCTGCGAGGATGGCGAGCTTCGAGGGGTGGTGCGCCATGCGCTCGATCCTGAGCGGCGTGCGCAGCTCGATTTCCACGACGTCGCCATTGCGCCAGCGTCGTGTGAGGTCGAGATAAGTGCCCGGCCTGCCGGCATCGACCGGCTTGCCGTTGAGTCTCACGGCCATCGCCGGTGTCGACCAGTAAGGATGGCGCAATCTCAGCGTGGCCCGCGCCGGGCGCGCGCAGGCGATCTCCAGGCGTACCTGGTTGGATTGCGGAAAGCGCGTGTGTTGGCGGACCGTGAGGCCCTTCTGCCGCCAGTGCAGCTGCGATGCGAGATAAAGGTTGACCCACAGCGTGTCGGCGTCGTGATAGTAGATGCCGCGCGAATACTTCGCATGGTTCTCCATGCCCGTGCCATCGCAGCACCAGCACGAGTCCCATCGTGACGAGAACGTCTTGAAGTGTCCCGGCTGCATCGAAAGGTAGTAGGTCATCCCGCCCGTTGCCGGGTCCTGCGAGCCGAGGATGTGGTTGATCAGAGCGCGCTCGTAGAAGTCGGCGGCCTCCATGGAGGCGTTCCAGCAGAAGTAGTGGTTCGTGAGCTTGAGCATGTTGTAGGTGCAGCAAGTCTCCGCCGAGCCGACGGAAAGGTGCTGCGATGCCAGCCCGATGGGAAAGAAGTTCTCACGATCGCTGTTGCCGCCGAAGACGAAGCTTCGGTGGCGGACGACGTTCTGCCAGAAGAACTCCGCCCCGGCGCGGTAATCGCTGCTGCCGGTGAGCTCGTACTGCCGGGCGATGCCGATCACGCGCGGGATGTATTGATTGGAGTGCACCCCATCGAGAATGTCCTCGCCGCGCATGAGCGGCGCGAGCTGCGCCGCCTGGTTGAACTGCGCCGCGAGGCTGCGGTGAGACTCCTCGCCGGTGATGGTGTAAACGTCCGCCAGCACTTCGTTCATGCCGCCCTGCTCGCTGACGAGCATGGTCTGCATCTGCGCGGCCGAAAGCCTCCGTGGAAACTGCGCGGCCCACCCGGTCATGCCGAGCAGGATGTCCTTCGCTTCGCCGCGGCCGAGATACAGATACACGTCGCGCAGGCCTGCCATGACCTTGTGCACGACATACCAGGGCGACCACATGCCGTTCAGGCTGAAGCTGTAGAGAGTGTGCCGCTTGCCAAGATCGATGTGCCCCGCCAGCACCTGCCCGAAGGCCGCCTTGCCGCCGGGGATGCCGGTGCAGTAACCGCGGAAATCCGCAGCGGCGCGCCCGTTCGCCTCCTGGCAGGCGGCAAGCTGCGGCAGCAGGTAATCGATCTTCTGCGCGAGCCGCCGCTCCCGAGTGTGGGCGTACATCATCGAGGCGGCCGAGAGGTAGTGACCACAGTAGTGCCCGCCGATGCCCCGGGTCTCCCAACCGCCGAGGCTCGGCGCCCGCGTCGGCAGACCCGCCACCTGCTGGAACGGCGCGAGCAGCCGGTCGCAGTCGAAGCTCCTCAGGTACTCCAGGTCCCGATCCATGTTCTCGCGGAAGGGACCCGGCAGCAGCGTCACGTCGGCGAGGTCGAATTCGCGACACTCGAGCGCTACAGCCGTATCGAGCCGCACGCCCGCGTGCCTGCCCTCCGGTACGACGGCGCCCGAGCGCCGCGCTCCGAGGGCGGCGGCGCCCGCCGCGGCCGACAGGAGCATTCGTCTTCTCGAGATGGTCGGGCTCACAGCCGGATCGTCGCAATTCTCAGACAAGTTCGCAAGGCGGCAGCGCATGGCCGGGTCGAGCTCCCGGCCCGGCTGGGCATCGCGTCCGCATCAACACTGATCCGCGGCGCGGTCAGCCTGACTGCGGCGGCAAGTGCTTGCCGGCGGCGTACTGGCTCAGCCAGTCGCCGGTCGGTAAGCCGACCACGACCGCCCAGTGTCCCTGCTCGTCGCGGTAGAGCAGGGTGGGAGTGCCGATGCCGCCAATCGAGTCCATGGCTGAAAGGTGCGCCCGCAGCACGTCCTGCAGCGCTTTGTCCTGCGCGGCGGAGGGCGTGATGCCGCCCGCCTCGTGAGCGGTGTCGAAGCGATCCTCGTCCGCGTGCAAGGCATCGCGCGGATCCCGCGCCGAGAGGATCGCGGTCGCCTTGGGGGCGCTGCTCGCCTGCAGGAAGGCGACCATCACCCAGCGCAGCTGCAGCCGCCCGGACGAGACCAGCGGCTCGGCCATCTTGTAGAAGCGATAGCAGATGCTGCAGTTGGGGTCGGCGAAAACGTAAAGGAGAGGCGCCGTGGCGCGGCCCTCCCGGATGAGGTGGCCGCCGCTGTCGAGTTTGCCCACGAGGGTCGGGATGTCAGGCTTGGGGCTATAGCGGTCGCGATAGTTGTCAGTGAGATCGGCGCCCTTGGGCGAGATCAGATGACCGACGAACAGGTAACCAGCCTCCCCGTAGACCACCTGTGTCCCGTCCTGGTTGCTGATGATGTAGCCCGTGAGGCCGGCCACCTCGGTGGGGAACTGACTCAGCACCTTGAGCTTGCCGGACGCGGCAAGCGAGGAGAGCATGGGGGGCAGAGACGTGGACGCTTGCGTCGCGGCAAACGCCGGCAATGCGAGGAGCGACAGGCCGAGGCCGAGGAGGCGACGGCGCAGCGGGCTGGTCTTCATGGAGTCCTGGATGGGGCGATCAGGCCAGCGAGTCTACCCCAACCGGTGGGCGCGGGGCGGGAAGCAGTTCCCGCCCCGGCGGTCCGTCTCGAAGTCCCGCTCAGACCGCGTGCGGATGGCCCGCCACGTGGTCCACGTGATCGTCATTCGGACTGTGGGCCTCGCGCCCGAACACGATCACATCGGAAGCGGAGATGATCACGGCGATGATGGCGCTGATCAGCCCGAGATAGCCGCTGACGAGCTCCAGCACCCTCAGGTCCGTCCAGCCGTAGATCGCCTTCGCCAGGAAGGTGAGCGTTATCCCCAGCAGGAACAGCTGCCGGGGCAGCTCCGCCCTGAAGGAGCCCATCCACAGATAGGCGAAGAACACCGTCCAGACGATCCAGAACCAGCCGACATAACTCATGGGCGCCGCGGCCATCGCGCCCGCCGTGGCTGCCATGTCCGTATGCGCCGCGGTGAAGAGCGCGGCGAACGCGAAGAAGGCGATGGAATCCAGGCTGCGGCCGTGCAGATAGGCCAGGATGCCGATGATGGCGAGCAGGACGGCCAGCGGCAGCATGAGGGATGTTCCGGCGATATAAAAATGGCCGTACCATCCGGCGGCCGTCATCGACAGCATCCAGCCCGGCAGGGCGAGCGCCATGTAACCCACCGTGGAGGTGGTGACGCATCGGTTGTTGAGATCTGTGACATTGATAGCCATCGCGGATACCTCTTGGTCTAAGGTGAGTTGCGGTAGAGCGCGCCTCCATGTCGGAATGACAACCACCGATTTTACTCCTAACCGCGGATCAACAACCGATTGGGCCGTAAGCGCGAGCGTGGCGGCGGGGTCGGTCGCGGAGCGTCCCGGTATACTCCGCTCCAGGTCCGGCTTGAGGTAGACTGAGTCTTGGCCGACGCGTATCGACCGTCTGTCAGCGAGCGGAACCTCAATGCCTCTCACGCGTAACAAAACCGGACTCTCCTCTGGAATGCCGAGGCGGCTCGCTGATCGGATACCGGTGCATAGAAACCTCCTTTTCGCTTTCTTCCTTCTCGTTGCGGGTGTCATGGCGGCCGTGCTCACGGGCTGTGGCGGAGGCGGCAGCGCGGCCCCTACCTCGAGCTCCCAGTCTTCATCGTCACCACCGCCGACGCCCGTGCCGCAGCCGACGGTGCATACCGACGTGGCGACTTACCGAGACGATATGGGACGGACGGCTGGGAACCTCACCGAGTCGGTGCTCACGCCTTCCAACGTCAACTCCTCTTCGTTCGGGCTGCTCCGCGTCCTCGCGGTCGACGGCAAGGTCGATGCGCAGCCGCTTTACCTCGCGCAGCTGTCCATTGCGGGCGCCACCCACAATGTCGTTTACGTCGCCACGGAGAACGACTCCGTCTACGCCTTCGACCCCCAGAGCGGCGCCGCTTTGTGGCATGTCTCGCTGCTCGGGTCGGGCGAGACGCCGAGCGATGACCATGGCTGCGGTCAGATCACCCCGCAGATCGGCGTTACATCGACCCCCGTCATCGACCGCAAGGCCGGTCCGAACGGCGCGATATTCCTGGTGGCGATGTCGAAGGACGGCTCCGGCAATTACCATCAGCGCCTGCACGCGCTCGACATCACCACGGGCGCGGAGCTCTTCAACGGTCCGGTGACGATCAACCCGACCTATTCCAGCTCCGCCGGCGGGCAGAAGACCTTCTCGCCGGGACAGTACGCCGAGCGGGTCGCGCTGCTGCTCGACAACCAGACGATATACACGGGCTGGACCTCGCATTGCGACTCGCCGCCTTATTCCGGCTGGATCGCCGCCTTCAGCGAGAGCACGCTCGCGCAGACCGCGGTGCTCAATTTCGCCGCGGACAGCAATGACGGCCCGTCGGTATGGATGAGCGGCGGCGGCCTCGCCGCCGACAGCGCGGGCAACGTCTACCTGCTGACGGCCAACGGCGCTTTCGAGACGACACAGAATTCCAACGGGTTGCCGCAATATGGCGACTATGGAAACTCGTTTCTGAAGCTGTCGACCGCCGGGGGCGGGCTCGCCGTGGCGGATTACTTCGCCCCGTACAACGAAGTGGCCGAGTCGGATGCCGACCAGGACCTGGGCTCCGGCGGCACGATGCTCCTGCCCGACCTGACGGATTCGGGCGGAACGGTGCGCCATCTCATGGTGGGCGCCGGCAAGGACGGCAAGCTCTATGTCGTCAACCGCGACAACATGGGCAAGTTCAGCTCATCCGGCGATGCCGACTGGCAGGAGCTCGACGGCGCGCTTCCGGGCGGCACGTTCTCCTCGCCGGCCTACTTCAACGGCACGGTCTATTACGATGATGTCGGCGGAGCGCTGAAAGCGTTCACCGTCACGGCCGCGAAGCTCTCCGGCACGCCGGCATCGGAGACCACCGCCGAGTTCGCCTACCCCGGTACCTCGCCCGCCGTCTCGGCCAACGGCACTGCCGCCGCCATCGTATGGGCCGTGGAAAACAGCAGCCCCGCCGTGCTGCACGCGTACGATGCAACCGACCTCACGCATGAGCTCTACAACAGCAATCAGGCGGCCGGCGGCCGGGACAACTTCGGTGCCGGCAACAAGTTCATCACCCCGACCATCGCCGACGGCATGGTCTTCGTCGGTACGCCCGCCGGTGTGGCGGTATTCGGGCTACTGTAAGTTGGCTAATTCGCTCAGCGCTCCGGAGCTGACGAGCGCCGCGGCGGCTTCGATGTCCGGGGCGAAGAAGCGGTCGCGGTCGTAGCGCGGCACCACGCGGCGAAGTGCCCGCAGCGCCGACTCCAGCGGACGCGAGCTGGTGAGCGGGCGGTGAAACTCGATGCCTTGCGCAGCGGCGAGCAGCTCGATCGCGACGACGTTCGCGGCATTGGCGGCCATCTCGAGCAGCCGCCGCGCGCCGTGCGTCGCCATGGAGACGTGGTCCTCCTGACCGGCGGAGGTCGGAATGCTGTCGACGCTGGCGGGCGTCGCGAGCATTTTGTTCTCTGCCACCAACGCCGCGGCGGTGACCTGCGGCACCATGAAGCCGGAGTTGACGCCGCTCTCCTCGACGAGAAAGGCCGGCAGGCCGCTCATCTTCGGGTCGATCAGGATCGCCGTGCGCCGCTCGCTCAGGGAGCCGATCTCGGCGGCGGCCAGGGCGAGCTGGTCGGCGGCGAGCGCCACGGGCTCGGCGTGGAAGTTGCCGCCGGAGAGCACCTCGCCGTCCGCGGCGAAGACCAGAGGATTGTCCGTTACCGCGTTGGCTTCGCGAACCAGAGTCTGGCCGGCGGACTCCATGACGTCGAGGCAGGCGCCCATCACCTGCGGCTGGCAGCGCAGCGAGTAGGGGTCCTGAACGCGCTCACAGGTGAGGTGCGAGGCGCGGATGCGGCTGCCGGCCAGCAGGCGCTTCAGCGCGCCGGCGACGCGCCGCTGCCCGGGTTGGCGCCTGAGGACATGGATGCGATCGTCGAAGGGCACGTCGCTCCCTTTGAGCGCATCCACCGACAGCGCGCCGGCGACGAGCGCCGCGTCGAACACGTCCTGTATGGCAAAGAGGCCCGCTAGAGCGAGCGCGGTGGATACCTGCGTGCCGTTGAGGAGCGCGAGCCCTTCCTTCGGCGCCAGCTCGAGCGGCTCGAGTCCGATCCGCCGCAATCCCTGCATGGCTGGCATGACTCGGCCGGAGGCACGCACCTGCCCGACGCCGAGCAGGGCCGCAGCCAGATGCGCCAGCGGCGCAAGGTCGCCCGAGGCGCCGACGGAGCCCTTGCCCGGGATACACGGATAGGTCTCGGTCTCGAGCAGCCGCGCGAGGGCGAGCAGAGTGTTCGGCCGCACGCCGGAGAATCCCTGCGCCAGGCTGCCGATCTTGAGCACCAACACGAGCCGTACCACCGCGTCGGACAGCCAGGCGCCGACTCCGGCGGAATGCGACAGCACGAGATTGCGCTGCAGCGCGGCGAGCTGACCGGAGGGAATGCGGGTCTGCGCAAGCAGGCCGAAGCCGGTGTTCACGCCGTAGACCGCGCCGCCGCGGGCAATCATCCGGTCGACCGTGGCCGCGGAGCGGCGCACACGCGCCATCTGCGCGCGATTCAGGATCACGGCGACCGGGCGCGAGTACGCAGTCCGCAGCGACGCCAGGGAAAACGCATCCGTGCGCACTGTGGTGCGTCCGCTCGTGCGTCCCTTCGACATGCGCGCTGCGGTCACTGCGCTGCTCCGCGCTGCCGCCCGGCCATGGGCAATTGCAATCCATGCTCCGCCGCGCAGGCGAGCGCCTCCTCATAGCCTGCATCGGCATGGCGCATCACGCCGGTGGCGGGGTCGTTCCACAGCACGCGGCGGATGCGGCGCTCGGCGGCTTGGGTCCCGTCGCAGACTATGACGACTCCGGCATGTTGGGCGAAGCCCATGCCGACACCGCCGCCGTGGTGCAGCGAGACCCAGGTGGCGCCGCTGGCCGTGTTGAGGAGTGCATTCAGCATCGGCCAATCCGACACCGCATCCGAGCCGTCGCGCATGCTCTCGGTCTCGCGGTTGGGGCTGGCCACCGAGCCGGCATCGAGATGGTCGCGACCGATCACGATGGGCGCGGAGAGCTCGCCCGAGGCGACCATGTCGTTGAAAGCGGCGCCGAGGCGATCCCGCTGTCCGAGCCCCACCCAGCAGATGCGGGCGGGCAGGCCCTGGAACGCGATGCGCGAGCCGGCCATGTCGAGCCACTGGTGCAGGTGTCGATCCTCGGGGATGAGCTCTTTCACCTTGGCGTCGGTCTTGGCGATGTCGCGTGGATCGCCCGAGAGCGCCGCCCAGCGGAAGGGACCAATGCCGCGGCAGAAGAGCGGGCGGATGTATTCCGGTACGAAGCCCGGCACGTCGAACGCGTCCTTCACGCCGTGCTCGCTTGCCATTTGACGCAGGTTGTTGCCGTAGTCGAACACCGGGATGCCGCGGCGGCGGAATTCCACGAGGGCGCGCATGTGAGTCGCCATGGAGGTGCCGGCCTCGGCCGCGACACGCTGCGGGTCGCTCCGCTGCAGCGCCTCCCATTGCTCGACGCTCCAGCCGAGGGGGAGGTAGCCGTGCACCGGGTCGTGAGCGGATGTTTGATCAGTGACCGCATCGGGGCGCACGCCGCGGCGAAGGATCTCCGGTACGAGCTCCGCGGCGTTACCACAAACCGCAACCGATATAGGCTTTTGCGCACGGGTACTATCTTCGATGAGCGCCAACGCCTCATCGAGTGAGCGCGCCTGCCGATCGAGATAGCGAGTCGACAGACGTTTGTCGATGCGTGATTGGCGGCACTCGATAGCCAGCATCGATGCGCCGGCCATGGTCGCCGCCAGCGGTTGCGCCCCTCCCATGCCGCCGAGGCCCGCCGTCAGAATCCAGCGCCCGCGCAGACTGCCCTGATAATGCCGGCGTCCCAGCTCCACGAAGGTCTCGTAGGTGCCCTGCACGATTCCCTGGCTGCCGATGTAGATCCAGGAGCCCGCGGTCATCTGGCCGAACATCATCAGGCCCTTGCGGTCGAGCTCGTTGAACTTCTCCCAGGTCGCCCAGCGCGGCACCAGGTTGGAGTTGGCGAGCAGGACCCGCGGCGCATCGGCATGGGTGGTGAAGATCCCGACCGGCTTGCCCGATTGCACGAGCAGGGTCTCTTCCTCGCCCAGGCCGGTGAGCGCGGCGACGATGGCGTCGTAGCACTCCCAGTTGCGCGCCGCCTTGCCGATGCCGCCGTAGACCACGAGATCCTCTGGCCGCTCGGCCACCTCGGGGTCGAGGTTGTTCATCAGCATGCGCAGCGGCGCCTCGGTGAGCCAGGACCTGGCAGTGATGCGGCTGCCGCGGGGCGCGCGAATCGTTCCGCGGGCGGAGGAAGAAAGCTCTGTCATGGTATGTTCACCTCATGAAACCCCACGCACGGCATGTGGCTCTCGCGATCATTGTCGCGCTCATTCTGCTGGCGGTGGCGACGGTAGTCGCGCACTCGGTCGCCGGCCGGTAACGCCTCAACGCGCGAGCCGTACGAGCCGCGCGACGGCCTCCGCATCGACGGAGCTGCGTCCGCGGGCGGAATCATACGCGGCCGCGATCAAGGCCGAGCGCTTCGCGGGCGACAGCTCGATGCTCGCGACGCGCAATTGCTCGTCGGCGGCCGCCATCACCGCTTCGAGCAGCGGCAGATCGAGCGCTCCGTGCGCTGAGTGCCGATAGGGCGGCGGTGTCTCGCGCACCGCTTGACCGGTTTCCGATTCTGGTTCCGCCTGGCGCGGGCCCTCCCCGGTGACCAGCCACTCGATGCGCGTCCGGGTCACGTCGCAGACCGCGCGCAGATCCGTGACGTTCGGCTCCGACTCCGCACGCAGCCATTTGCGCACCGCGCCTTCGGAGCGCGCGATAGCCTTCGCGAGGCTACTCGCGCTGCCGTGCGCTTTGAGCACCTGCCGAAGGCGGGTCGCAAAGCCTCCAGCTTCCTGTCTTTCTCGCCGTCCGGTGTTCACGTCCGCTGAGCCGCGCAGAGTGAGAGGTTGCAGCACAAATGTAGTCCCAAGTGGCACCTGCCAACAAGTTTCGGCATTAAAGTGCTGACATATTGTATTTATGTGGCGTAGCGTGCCAATATGGTGCGAGGCCGGGCGAAGGGAGAGAGACGGGGCGATTCGCAGGCCGCCCGCAGCATCGCGCGCCCGTAAGCGGCGCGCAGAACAGGGGCCGCTCCTCGATGAGGTGATCCGGCGCCTGCGACATGTTCAATCGGTCGTGATCGTGGCGGTGGCCGCCCTGCGCCGGCAAAACTGCGAGCTCGACGAGGACATCGCCCGCCTGCTGCAGCGCTGCGTCTGCGATTCCCTGGACGATCAGCTGCAGAAGCTCGAAGCGGCCCGCCGTCTCTTCGCGGCGCGCTTGCGCGGGCTCTGATCCCGCTATAATTCCAAATCCTGCCCGCTACACAAGCGAAAGTGGCGGAACTGGTAGACGCGCTGGACTTAGAATCCAGTGGGGAAACCCGTGAGGGTTCGAGTCCCTCCTTTCGCATTCCTGCTTTGATTTGTCTCGAGGATATTCGTTAATGCAAGTTTCAGTGTCCGCCACCTCCGGCCTAGAGCGACGTATGGAGGTGGCCGTGCCGGCCGATCAGATCGCCACGGCGATCGAGCAACGCATGAAGGAGATCTCCCGCACCGCGCGCCTCAAGGGCTTCCGGCCCGGCAAGGTGCCGTTGCCCGTCGTGCGCAAGCAGTTCGGGGAGCAGGTGCGCAACGAGGTCGTCGGCGACCTCATGCGCAGCTCCCTGGCCGAGGCGCTCAGCCGGGAGAAGCTGACGCCGGCGGCCGGTCCGCGCATCGAGCCGATCGCGATGGCGCCCGGCTCGGACCTCAAGTTCGCGGCCACCTTCGAAGTCATGCCGGAGATCCGCGTGCAGTCGCCTGCGACCATCGCGGTGGAGCGGCCGAGCGCGACGGTCGGGGAGGGCGACGTCGATGCGATGCTCGAGAGCATGCGTCGGCAGCGGCCCACGTTCACCGCGGTCGGGCGTCCGGCGCACGAGACTGACCGTGTCACGGTCGACTACACGGGCAGCATCGGCGGTGAGCCCTTCGAGGGCGGCGATGGCAAGGACGTCCCGATCGTGATCGGCTCGCGCCAGTCGCGGCCGGAGCTCGAGGAGGGACTGAAGGGCGCGGTGGCGGGCGAGAGCCGCACCGTGGCCGTGACGTTCCCGGCAGAGCTTGCCAACAAAACACTCGCGGGCAGGACGGCCGAGCTCGCGCTCACTGTAAAGACGGTGGAGGAGCAGTCGCTGCCGGCCGTCGACGAGGAATTCTGCCGCAGCTTCGGTGTCGAAGAAGGTGGCGTCGAAGCTTTGCGGGCGGAGGTGCGTAAAAGCATGGAGCGGGAGCTCGCGGATGTGATCCGCAACAGAGTTCGGACCCAGGTTCTCGATGCACTCTATGCGGAGAACTCCATCGAGATCCCGCGAGCGCTGGTTGAAGAGCAGGTCCAACAGTTGCAGATCGACGCGGCGCGACGCATGGGCGTGCGTGAAGCTTCCCAGCTGCCGCCGCGGCAGCCGTTCGAGGCACCAGCACGCAAGCGCGTCGCCCTCGGGCTGCTCATGGGCCAGATCGTCAAGGCGGAGAGCCTCCCGGTCGACCGACAGCGCATGGAGGCACGGATCGAGGAGCTGGCGGCGAGCTATCCGAATCCCGACGAGGCGCGTCGCGCGTACCAGCACGGCGAGGCTTTGCGGCAGATCGAGTCCGTGGTGCTCGAGGATCAGGTGATCGACTGGATCCTGGAGCGCGCCAAGGTGACAGATGTGCCCATGACCTTCCAGGATATCACCGGCTTCGGCAAGAACGCCGAGGCCCAATCAGGCGAGACAACCGCATCATGAACGAGCGTGCACTGAACCTGGTCCCGATCGTCGTCGAGCAGACCGCGCGCGGCGAGAGGGCTTATGACATCTATTCGCGCCTCCTCAAGGAGCGCCTGATCTTCGTCGTCGGCCCCATCGACGACTACATGGCCAACATCGTGGTGGCGCAGATGCTCTTCCTGGAGTCGGAGAATCCGGAGAAGGACATCTCGATCTACATCAATTCCCCGGGCGGGGTCGTGAGCGCGGGGCTCGCGATCTACGACACCATGCAGTTCGTCAAGCCCGACGTAAGCACCATCTGCATCGGCCAGGCCGCCAGCATGGGTGCCGTTCTGCTCGCCGCCGGGGCTGCCGGCAAGCGCTACTGCCTGCCGCATGCGCGGGTGATGATCCACCAGCCCCTGGGCGGCTTCCAGGGCCAGGCGGCGGACATGGAGATCCACGCCAAGGAGATGCTCGAGACCCGCGACCGATTGAACAAAATATTGGCCAAACACACCGGCCAGAGCGTGGATCGGATCAAGCAGGATACCGACCGCGACCGTTTCATGTCCTGGGAAGAGGCCGTGCGCTATGGACTCATCGACCGGGTGCTGGAGAAGCGCGGCGAAGTCCAGGCCGAGGGCGCGGCGCCCCGCGGCAGCAAGTAAGGGTGGAAAATCAGCCTGACCGCCCCGAGATCGGGTCCACTGGGCGCAATTGTACCCCGGGCTACCGCATCCGAGGCCTGAGGAACCGCGCGCCAAAGTGAGATCCGTCATACAAGTCCCGTTTTTACAACGACTTAGCCGTGCTCCGGTGCTTTGCGTAGCGGGCGCGGTGCGTGCTATACATGCAATGGGAGGCTCGAGTGCCTCACGAGAGGGCCTTTGATGAGCAGCGACGATTCCCGCGGCCGCCACGACGACGGTAAGCTCCTCTACTGCTCTTTCTGTGGAAAGAGCCAGCACGAGGTGCGCAAGCTCATCGCTGGCCCATCCGTATTCGTCTGTGACGAGTGCGTAGAGCTCTGCAACGACATCATCCGCGAGGAGCTCGAGGACCGGGCCGAGCGCGCGCGGGACAAGCTCCCCAAGCCGCACGAGATCAAGAAGGTCCTCGACGAGTACGTGATCGGACAGGAGCGCGCCAAGAAGGTGCTCTCGGTCGCGGTGTACAACCACTACAAGCGGCTGCAGACCCGCACGGGCAGCGCCCGGTCCAAGGAAGACGTCGAGATCGCCAAGAGCAACATCCTGCTCATCGGTCCGACCGGCTGCGGCAAGACGTTGCTCGCCGAGACGCTGGCCCGCCTGCTCAACGTGCCCTTCACGATCGCCGACGCTACGACCCTGACAGAGGCGGGCTACGTCGGCGAGGATGTCGAGAACATCATCCAGAAGCTGCTGCAGAAGTGCGACTACGACGTCGAGAAGGCGCAGACCGGCATCGTCTATATCGACGAGATCGACAAGATCTCGCGCAAGTCCGACAACCCTTCCATCACGCGTGACGTTTCCGGCGAGGGCGTGCAGCAGGCGCTGCTGAAGCTCATCGAGGGGACGATCGCCTCAGTGCCGCCGCAGGGCGGGCGCAAGCACCCGCAGCAGGAGTTTCTGCAGGTCGACACCGGCAACATTCTCTTCATCTGCGGCGGCGCCTTCGCGGGCCTGGAAAAGATCATCCTCAACCGCACGCAGAAGAGCGGCATCGGCTTCACCTCGGAAGTGCGCTCGGTCGACGACCGACCCCACGGCAGCGACCTCTTCCACGACGTCGAGCCCGAGGACCTGATCAAGTACGGCCTCATACCGGAGTTCGTCGGCAGGCTGCCAGTGGTGGCGACGCTCGATGAGCTCGACGAGGCCGCGCTCGTGTCCATCCTCACGGATCCGAAGAACGCGCTCACCAAGCAGTACCGGCGTCTCTTCGAGATGGAAGGCGCGGAGCTCGAGTTCCGGGACGATGCGCTGAAAGCGGTCGCGCACCGCGCCATGCAGCGCAAGACCGGCGCCCGCGGCCTGCGCACGATCCTCGAGACGGTGCTCCTCGACACCATGTACGAGCTGCCATCGATGCGCAACGTCGCCAAGGTCGTGATCGATGAGACCGTGATCGAGGGCGCGACTCAGCCCTATGTGGTCTATCGCTCCGACGACGGTCGACTCGCCAGTGTCGACGAGCCGCGCCGCGCCATTTCGAAGTAAGTAAGAATTTCCGCTTTTTGGACTACCGTTGAAACCCGCTAGCGGCGCCCGCATTTGCCGCTAGAATGGGTTTCAATTCGGTGACGGCCTCCTGCGCACCAGAAGCGCCGCCGCCCTCTTCGCACCGAGGACTTGAGCGTGTCTGAACCTACTGCTCCCACTCATCCCACGAGCGGCGGCCCCCAGGGGGTGCCCGTGCTGCCGCTGCGGGACGTCGTCGTTTATCCGCACATGGTCATTCCGCTGTTCGTCGGGCGGGAAAAGTCCATCCAGGCGCTCGATGTGGCCATGCGCAGCGACAAGCGCATCATGCTCGTCGCGCAGAAGCAGGCCGATGTCGATGATCCGAAAGGCGAGGACCTGTATCGGATCGGCACCGTGGCGACCATCCTGCAGCTGCTCAAGCTGCCGGACGGAACGGTCAAGGTGCTGGTCGAGGGCGTGGACCGTGCCCGCATCGACAAGCTGAGCGCGGGCGAGTACTACGCGGCGGAGCTGGCGCTGCTGCCGGACGTCGAGGCGTACGACGAGCGGGAAATGGACGTGCTCGCGCGGTCGGTCATCTCGCAGTTCGAGCAGTACGTCAAGCTCAACAAGAAGGTTCCGCCGGAGGTGCTGACGGCCCTGGCCGGCATCGAGCACGCGGGGCGGCTCGCCGACACGGTGGCGGCGCACATGTCGCTGAAGCTCGGCGAGAAACAGAAGGTCCTGGAGATTCTCGACATCCGCAAGCGCCTCGAGCACATCCTCGTCGCCATCGAGGGCGAGATGGACGTGCTGCAGATCGAGAAGCGCATCCGTGGCCGCGTCAAGGCGCAGATGGAGAAGAGCCAGCGCGAGTACTACCTGAATGAGCAGATGAAGGCCATTCAGAAAGAGCTCGGCGAGATGGACGAGGGCGGCAACGAGGTCACCGAGCTCGAGCAGAAGATCGCGCGTGCCGGCATGCCGAAGGAGGCGCGGGAGAAGGCGACCAGCGAGCTCAACAAGCTGAAGATGATGTCGCCCATGTCGGCGGAAGCCACCGTGGTGCGCAATTACATCGATTGGCTCGTCAAGGTCCCGTGGAAGAAGCGCACCAAGGTGCTGAAGGACATCGCCCGCGCCGAGCAGGTGCTCGACGAGGATCACTACGGGCTCGAGAAGGTGAAGGAGCGCATCGTGGAATATCTCGCCGTGCAGCAGCGCGTCGAGAAGCTCAAAGGCCCCATCCTGTGCCTCGTCGGCCCTCCGGGCGTCGGCAAGACCTCGCTCGGCCAGAGCATCGCGCGGGCGACCAACCGCAAGTTCGTGCGCATGTCCCTGGGCGGGGTGCGCGATGAGGCCGAGATCCGCGGCCATCGCCGCACCTACATCGGCTCGCTGCCGGGCAAGATCGTGCAGAACATGTCCAAGGCCGGCGTGCACAATCCGCTGTTCCTGCTGGACGAGGTCGACAAGATGTCGATGGACTTCCGCGGCGATCCGTCCTCGGCGCTGCTCGAGGTCCTCGACCCGGAGCAGAACACGACGTTCAACGACCATTATCTCGAGGTCGATCTCGACCTGTCGGAGGTCATGTTCGTCTGCACCGCCAACAGCATGAACATCCCGGCCCCGCTCCTCGACCGAATGGAGGTGATCCGCCTCCCCGGCTACACCGAGGACGAGAAGATGAACATCGGCCGGCGCTATCTCGTGCCGAAGCAGATGAAGAGCAACGGACTGAAGGAGTCCGAGCTCAAGATGTCGGACGCGGTGCTGCTCGATATCGTGCGCTACTACACGCGTGAGGCCGGCGTGCGCAACCTGGAGCGCGAGATCGCCAAGATCTGCCGCAAGGCCGTCAAGCAGATGCTGCTGCACAAGAAGGACGAGACTTCGGTTTCAGTCACGCCGAAGAATCTCGAGAAGTTCCTCGGCGTGCGGCGCTTCCGCTACGGCAAGGCGGAGGACATGAACCGCGTCGGCCAGGTGACCGGACTCGCCTGGACGGAAGTCGGCGGCGAGCTGCTGACCATCGAGGCGGCCGTGGTGCCCGGCAAGGGCAAGCTGCAGCACACCGGTCAGTTGGGCGAGGTGATGCAGGAGTCCATCCAGGCCGCCATGACCGTGGTGCGCAGCCGGGCGCAGGTGCTCGGGCTCGACGGCGAGTTCTACCAGAAGCACGACGTCCACCTGCACATCCCCGAGGGTGCAACGCCGAAGGACGGCCCGAGCGCGGGCATCGGCATGTGCACGGCGCTCGTCTCGGCGCTCACCAAGATCCCGGTACGCTCCGACGTCGCCATGACGGGTGAGATCACGCTCCGCGGCGAGGTACTGCCCATCGGCGGCCTGAAGGAGAAGCTCCTGGCCGCTCACCGCGGCGGCATCAAGACGGTGCTGATCCCGGATGAGAACGAGAAGGACCTGGTCGAGATTCCCGACAACATCAAGGGCAATCTCGAGATCAAGCCCGTGAAGTGGATCGACGAGGTGCTGGCGCTCGCGCTGACGCAGCAGCCGGTCCCGATCGTGCAGGCCGAGACCGCCCCCGCGGCGGCTTCCGGCCCGGCGGCCGAGGAGGAGGAGAAGCGCGGCCGGCGCAACGGGCGGCGCCTCAAGCAGGTCGTGCCCGCGCATTAGTGGTATTCGGCGCGGCAGCCATCTAAGCTGCGTGTACGGGGTTCGCGTCTTCGCGAACCCCGTTGAGACCCGCGCGCAGCGCGTATCGACGGGTGCTTAGCTCAGCTGGTAGAGCGTCGCCTTTACACGGCGAATGTCGGCGGTTCGATCCCGTCAGCACCCATTGATCAGCACGGCGGCGGCTCCTGGAAGACATCGATCAGCCGATCGATGAGCGCCACGAGCTCGCGAATCTGCCGTTCCATCATCGGCGGGACGGTGTCGAGCAGCTGCGGCTGCTCGCGTACTTTCCGCAGCAATTCGATGCCGGTGCGCAGCGGCGCGAGCGGGTTTCGCAGCTCGTGAGCGAGCGTGTTGATCAGCTTCTTCTGGCGACGCTCCGTCGCCTGCCGCTCCTTCTCTCGCAGACGCTTGTCGGTTATGTCGCGCACGACTGAGACCGAGCCTATGATGCGTCCGGCGCGGTCACGCACGGGTGCGGAGCTCACGTGCCGATGGCGGAGCTCACCTGTCCGTGGAATCCGCACGAGCTGCTCCTCGTCGCGTACCACCTCGCCGGCCAGCGCCCGCACGGGCGGAGCCTCGGAGAACGGCCGCGGCGTTCCGTCGGGCCGGAAGACCTCGAGCTGCGCGACGATCTTCTCGATGTCCACGCCTTCCACCGTGTCGTGGCCGAACTCGCGCAGCGCGGCGGGGTTCGCATACGTATAGCGCCTCTGCGGGTCCGCGAAGTAGACCTCCTCGGTCATGGAGTTGAGCACCGCCGCCAGCCACTCGCGCTCGGCGCGGTTGACCTCCAGCAGCCGCCTGACTTCGGCCTCCATGCGGAGGCGCGCGCTGATATCGACGCCCGAGCTGACGATGCAGTCGCGGCCGATCGGAAACAGGCTGATGAGCAGATCCGTAGCGCCGACGCGCTCCTCGCATTGCTCCGGCCGGCTCTGGACATGCACGCGCGTGTAGAGCGGGATGAGCTCGGCCGCACGCGCCGGCATGATTTCGCCCACCGTCCTGCCCAGCAACCGGTCACGCGACTGCCCGAGGGCGCGCAGCCAGTTGGCATTCGCATCGCAGTACCGCCAATCGACGATCCGGCCCGCGCCATCGCGCACCGCCTCCAGCACCGCGATCAGATCGAACGGGTTCTCGAAAATCGCGCGGCAGCGGCGGTCGCTCTCAACCGTGGGCGCGGCGGTTGCAGAATCCCTGATTGCGGCGTCGTTCTCAGTCATTCCAGCTCATGGCTTTCCGCTGCATCTGAGTATAGGGCCACGCCCCAGGCAGCGACGGTGCGCTACGGCACAATTAAGCGCCCGAGATCGCATTCGCTCTCGAGCGTGTCCGCCAGCCGATCGAGCATCTGCTCGCGGCGTGCGGCGTGATCGATCTCGAGCGGCTGTGAGAGTCCCGCCCAGCGCAACAGCGCTGCGCAGGCCGCCGTCTCCTCGAAGAGGCCGTGCAGGTAGGTGGCGATGATCCGGCCGTCCGGGGAGATCGCCCCGTCCGCGGCGCCGTCATCCAGAAGCACGGCGGGGCGCTCCAGCGCAGGCCCGTGGGTCCGGCCCATGTGGATCTCGTAACCGCGCACCCGGGCGGCTTCCGCCTGCAGACGGCCCGAGACATTGCACAGCCGTTTGCCGGGCAGCAGCACCGTGGTGAGATCGAGCCAGCCGAGGCCGGGACTCTCACCGGAGGTGCCCTCGACGCCTTGCGGATCGGCGATCACTCTGCCCAGCATCTGCAGGCCGCCGCAGATGCCGAGGACCTTGCCACCGTAGCGCAGGTGCCGCTCGAGGTATTCCGGCCAGCCGTGAGCCCGCAGCCACTGCAGGTCCGCGCGCACTGACTTCGACCCCGGGAGGATCACGAGGTCAGCGGGCGGGGGTTGTGTCGCGGCGTCGATGTAGCGCAACCGGACCTGAGGGTGCTGCGCCAGGGGCTCGAAATCGGTGTGATTGCTGATCCGCGGGAGGACCGGCACCACCACCCGCAGCGTGTCTCCCGAGTCCTCGGGGGGCGCCGCGAATTCGCGGCTGATGGCGTCCTCCGCATCCAGCCGCAGTCCCTGCAGATAGGGAAGGACGCCGAGCACCGGTTTGCCGGTGTGCCGCTCGAGCCAAGTCAACCCGGGCTCGAGCAGCGACAGGTCGCCGCGGAAGCGGTTGATGACGAATCCCCGGACGCGGTTCCGCTCGCTCTCGCTGAGCAGCGCCAGCGTGCCCACGAGGTGCGCGAACACCCCGCCGCGATCGATGTCGGCGATCAGCACGACCGGGCAGTCGACCGCCTCCGCGAATCCCATGTTGGCGATGTCGCCCTCGCGCAGATTGATCTCCGCCGGCGAGCCGGCGCCCTCGACGACGATGAAGTCGTACGCCGCGCACAGCCTGCGATAGGAGGTCAGCACGGCCTCGCGCGCGCGGCGCTTGAACTCGTGATACTGCCAGGCGCCCATTTCCGCCACGGCTCTGCCATGGATGATGACCTGACAGCGTTGATCGGTGCTGGGCTTGAGCAACACCGGGTTGAGATCCGACGTTGGCGCGATACCGGCCGCCTGCGCCTGCAGCGCCTGGGCGCGGCCGAGCTCACCGCCGTCGACCCCGACCGCGCTGTTCAGCGCCATGTTCTGCGGCTTGAAGGGCGCGACACGCACGCCCCGGCGGTGCAGCACGCGGCAGAGGCCTGCGACGAGCGTGGTCTTGCCGGCATCGGATGTGGTGCCTTGCACCATCAACGTGCGAACGCTCACGCTCGTCAGCCGCTCTTCGGGATCTCCAGCCCTCTGGCGACCGCCGGCCGCGCGAGGAATCCATCGAGGGCCCGCGTCACGTTGCGGAAGTCGGCGATGCCGACGAGATCGCCGGCCTCGTAGAAGCCGATGAGGTTGCGCACCCAGGGGAAGGTGGCAATGTCCGCGATGGTGTATTCCTCGCCGCAGATCCAGGTCCGCGCCTCGAGGCGATCGTCGAGCACGCGCAGGAGCCGCTTTGCCTCCGCGACATAATGGTCCCGCGGACGCTTGTCCTCGTAGTCCTTGCCGGCGAATTTATTGAAGAACCCGACCTGACCGAACATCGGTCCGATGCCGCCCATCTGAAACATCAGCCACTGGATGGCGATATACCGGCCCGCCGCATCGGACGGCAGGAAGCGGCCGGTCTTCTCCGCCAGGTAGATGAGGATCGCGCCCGACTCGAACAGCGGCAGCGGCTTGCCCCCCGGGCCGTCGGGGTCGAGGATGGCCGGAATCTTGTTGTTGGGATTGAGGGAGAGGAATTCCGGCGACAGCTGATCCTTTGACTCGAAGCCCACGCGATGCGGCTCGTAGGGCAGTCCCGTCTCCTCCAGCATGATGGAGGCCTTCACCCCGTTCGGCGTCGGCAGCGAGTACAGCTGCAGGCGGTCGGGGAACCGAGGTGGCCACTTGCGGGTGATGGGGAACGCTGAGAATCCGGTCATGAGGGGTTTACAAGCCCGTATGGTGGAGGTACGCGACGACGGCCGCCGCGACGAGGCAGTAGATTCCGAAGAAGTGCCAGCGGCCCGTCTCCAGCCAGCGGCTCAGCCACTTGAGCGCCACGAGCCCGGCGAGAAAGGCGAAGACTACTCCCAGAAGGCTGGGCATCGCAGCGGGAGCGAGCCCGGCGAGCTGATGGTGCTGCGACTGGTAGAGGCGCCAGAGCTCGCGCGCGTCGGCCGGCGGCGTGAGCACGACGGCGAGGGCGAAGCTGAAATCCTCGGCGCTGCTGCGCGCCACGCCCGTCAGCAGGCCAGTCGAGATGGTCGCACCGGAACGGGAAAAGCCGCGGAACGGAATGCACAGGCCCTGTATGGCGCCGATCGAGGAATATTGCGCGGGCGTCAGTTTGTGCGTGGCGGCGATGCTGTGCCGGCGATTCTCGTACAGGCCCGCCACGAGAATGAACACGCCGGCCAGAGCCAGGGCGACGGCTATCAGGTCGAGGCGATTGAAGAGTTGCTCGACCCAGGCATGCGCCTCGCCGCGCATGAGCACTTTCTCGATGAACTCGATGATGACGCCGCCGACGATGCCGGTCAGGAACGTGGCGGCGACCAGCGCCACGACGAAATTCTTGAACACGGGCACGGAGCTGAAAAACGCGCGCCGCCATCGCTGCCAGAAATAGACGATCACCGCGAGCATGGTCCCGGTGTGCAGCATGACCAGCAGCAGTGTCATTTCCGGGGCGGCAGGATTCATTCCCATCAGCTTTTCCGCGACGATCACGTGCGCGGAGCTGGAGACGGGAAGGAGCTCCGCCAGGCCTTGAACGATCGCAAGGATGATGATGTGGACCATAAGCGCGCCGCTCGCTCCCGATGAGGTAAAGCCGCGCATTGTATGTTCATTGGCGGGCGGCGTCGCTGTGTCGACCCCGCGGATCCACGGCGGGCATAGGCTCGGCGGCAGCCAGGGCCCGAATCCGGTATGGTTACCAGCTTTTATTAGAGGGGGTCATCAATGACCGCAACCGATCGTCGACCGCAGCGGCTGCGGACCGCTGGCTTTCCCGTCCTCGGTTTTGGCGCGGCCTTTTTGGGCGTGCTCCTGGTCGCCGGCTCGCCGGCTCGGGCGCAGGGTATCGCTGCTGCGGCCGAGGTGCCCTTCCCGCAGGGCCATGCCGCGGTGCGCGGGATGGGTGAGGGGGTGCCTGCCGCCGCCTATTCGCAGCTGCAATGGCGCCTGGTGGGCCCCTTCCGCGGCGGCTGGGCGACGATGGCGATGGGTGTGCAGGGACAGCCGGACACGTTCTACTTCACGGGCGCCGGCGGCGGCCTCTGGAAGACGATCGATGCCGGCAGGACCTGGCGGTCGGTAGGAGACAGCCTGCCGCCGGCCATCGGAGCGTTCGCCATCGCGCCGTCCGCCCCGGACACGATCTACGTGGGAACGGGCCAGGTATCGATGCGCTACGACGTGGCCGCGGGCCGCGGGGTCTTCAAGTCCACCGACGGCGGCAACACCTGGAAAGCGCTCGGCCTGGCGGCGACCCGTGACATCGGCCGGATCTGGGTCGATCCGCGCAACGCCGACGTCGTGGTGGTGGGCGCGCTCGGTCATCTCTTTGGTCCCAATCCGCAGCGCGGCATCTACCGCTCGACCGACGGCGGCAAGACCTGGGTGCACTCGCTCGCGATCAATGACGAGACCGGAATCGTCGACGTCGCCGGTGACCCGGCCAACCCCGATCGGCTCTACGCGGCCGCGTGGCAGACACGGGACTACCCGTGGCTCGATTACTTCGAGCCGCACGCCGGCTCGGGGAGTGGCATCTATCGCTCCATGGACGGCGGCGCGACCTGGACCCGGCTCGCCGGCAACGGCTGGCCGCAGGGGCCGCTCGGACGCATCGGGATCGCCGTGACCCACACCGCCCAGGGCATGCGTATTTACGCTACGGTCGCCTCGAAGATAGAAGGTGGCGTGTGGCGTTCCGACGATGGCGGCGATCATTGGGTCCGCGTCAATTCCGATGCTGAGACGTTCGGCAATGCGTACTTCTCACGGCTGCTGGCCGACCCACGCGATCCCGACGTCGTCTACTCGGCGGGCCAGTCGATCCGCCGCTCGCCCGACGCCGGCAAGACTTGGTCGGTCATCAAGGGCGCGCCGGGCGGTGATGACTACCACTTCCTCTGGATCAATCCCGATCATCCGGACCACTGGATCACCGGGTCGGATCAGGGCGCCGTGGTCACCGTCGATGACGGCAAGACCTGGAGCAGCTGGTACAACCAACCGACAGGCCAGTTCTACCATCTCGCCGCCGACAATCGCTTTCCGTACTGGATCTACAGCGGCCAGCAGGACAGCGGCACCGTCGGGACCGCCAGCCGCAGCGATTATGGCGCGCTCACCTTTCGTGACTGGCATCCGGTCGGCGGCGACGAGCGCGATTACATGTTGCCGGACCCGGACAATCCTGACCTCGTCTTCGGCAGCGGCATGGGCGGCAGAGTCTCCCGTTACGACGGCACCACCGGCCAGGTGGCCAACGTCACGCCGTGGCCGATCAATTCCTACGCCGCGCGCCCGACGACGGTGAAGTACCGCTATGGCTGGGTGACACCCCTGGCATTCACTCGCGCCAAGCCGCGCGCGCTGCTCTTGGGCGGACAGGTGCTTTTCCGCTCCACGGACGAAGGCAACCACTGGCAGATCGTCTCGCCCGATCTCACGGGCAAGAAGGAGGACGCCGCGGACTGCGGTGACGAGGTGGCCGGCGAGCAGGCGAGGGCGTGCGGCTACGGTGTCATCAGTGCCATCGCGCCATCAGGGAAGAGCGCGGACCTCATCTGGGTGGGCACCGACAGCGGCCTGATCCAGCTCACGCGCGATGGCGGTCAGCATTGGCAGAACGTGACGCCGCCGGCGCTGAAGCCCTGGGAGAAGGTGAGCGCGATCGATGCGTCGGCGCTCGATCCGGCAACTGCATACGCAGCGGTGGACGATCACCGTCAGGATGAGTTCCGCCCGCATGTCTTCCGCACTCACGATTACGGCAAGACCTGGGCGGAAATCGACACGGGATTGCGGCCCGATGAGTTCATTCTGGTCGTCCGTGCCGATACGGTACGCAGCGGCTTGTTGTATGCCGGCACGTCCGAAGGCGCATACGTATCACTCGACGACGGCGAGCACTGGCAGTCGCTACGGCTCAACCTGCCGCACGCGCAGGTCAACGATCTCCTGGTGCACGGTGACGATCTCGTCGCCGCGACCCAGGGACGGGCGATCTGGGTGCTGGACGATGTGACGCCGTTGCGTCAGCTCTCGGCCGCGGTGCTCGGCGCACCGGCGCATCTCTTTGCGCCGCCGGTCGCCTGGCGGGTGCACCCCAACAACAACAAGGATACGCCGCTGCCGCCCGAGACGCCGGAGGGACGCAACCCGCCGGCCGGCGCGGTGATCGACTACTGGCTGGGCAAGAGCACGGGCGGCCCGGTGACACTGGAGATCTACAGCTTCACCGGCCAGCTGGTGCGCCGCTTCTCCTCCGACGAGGCGCCGCCGCACATCCAGGCGGACCGATACTTCGGCGAGGAGTGGCTGCGGCCGGCCGAGCGGCTCTCGGCCGCGCCCGGCATGCACCGCTTCGTTTGGAATATGCGGTACGCGCGTCCGCAGGCTGTCTCGTACGACTACAGCATCGCGGCGGTCTTCTCCGAGGACACGCCGACAGCAGTGGACGGTCCGTTCGTGCTGCCCGGCATTTACAGCATCATTCTGACCGTCGATGGGCAACAGTACCGGGCGCCGCTCGTAGTGCAGCTCGATCCCAGGGTTCACACCAGCAGTGCGGATCTGAGCGCGCTGCTGACCTTCAGCCAGTCGCTTTGTGCGGGGCTGGAGCGCGCGAGCGCGACGTACCAGGAAGAGAAATCCGCGCACGATGAGCTCGAGGCGGCGGCGCGGCGGCTGAGCGCCGGACACGGAGACCGCGCGCTGCTGCGTGAAGTCGAGAAACTGCGCGATGCGACGGCGGAGCACGCCGGCGACACGGACCTGGGCACGCTCAGTGGCCGGATCAGCGGGCTCGAAGCCGACGCCGAGTCGGCGGAGCTCGCGCCCACTCCTGCCGACGAAGAGGTATTCGACATGGAGTCGAAGGCTTTGGATCACGCGGTGCGCGCATGGCGCGAGGACCAGGCGGAGATCCGCAAGCTGAACGTGAGCCTGCGACATGCCCACCTCCCGGCGATCGATTGATCCGGAGTCCGTTCAAGAGCAAATGAATGAGCGGCCGTTTCCCGAGGCACTCGTTTCCGCGCTGGCGGATCTCAGAGGGGCCGTCCCTGGGCCGCGAGATCAAATGCGGTGAATCGGCTGGCCACGCAAATCGCCGGGAGCGATTTGCGCCAATTTAATAAGCAAAGTAGGGGCCGGCGCCCCAGGCGGTGTTCGCGCCTACGAATGCGATGTATACGTTCCGGCCCAGGAAGAACGGGAATCCGAAATCGAACGCGCACGCGGTGTCCGTGGTCTGGCTCCCGCAATCGGTCGGCTGCGGGCCGCTGTTTGCGCCGAGGTCGTCGAAAACGCTACCCGAGAACGAGTTGAACAGCGTGTAAGCATTCCCGATCGAGAAGGTCACCGTGGATTGCGTGCCGTTCAGGCCCGTATTGGTCGCCCGCAGGTTGAGCTCGGAAGGGGGGCAGAACCACGAGTACGGATTGCTGGCGTTGTATCCCGGATAGGTGCTGCAGCTCTGGACCGAAGGGATCGTGCTGTCGGCGAAGTAGTAGGCGTTCGATCCTGTGTCGAAATACGAGTAGGGCAGGACCAGCTGTTGCCCCCCCTGCGTGGTGTAGGTGGTGGTGATGGCGCCGTACGAGCCGCTCGCGGTGAGCACGGTCTCGGTGCCCAGGGAATTGTTGCCTTCCGTGCCGATCCCGAATATCAGAGTGCCGGTGCCGCTGCTCGCGCCCTCCGCGGCCGATGCCAGCTGCATGATGACCCCATTGTTGTCCGTCTGGAAGAGCGGCACGGGATCGGTGACCTGCGCGCTCTCCGATATTGCGATCTCTTGGCATGGATTGTTCGGTGACCAGGTGCTTGCCGGGCATTCGTAGTAGAAGCCCGGATTGTTGCCGCTGCTCACCGGATCGTTGCAGCCGCCACCACAGTCCGTGGCGAATACCCCGATGCCGATGATGCCGTTGGCGCCGAAGGCAGAGACAGTATTCTCTTCCGGGCCGTTGCTCGAGCATCCGTTTGGAATCTCGTCGGTGCTGACGCCCCCGGTGGTGCTCGTCTGCTGGTAGGCGGGGTCGCCGATCACCTGCACGGGCACGTTGCTCGCCGACTCGCCGGCGAGCTGCACGTTCGCCACCTTCACCGGTCCCCAGCTGAAGCCGTCCGCAAACTGCGTGCACTCGACGACGGAATTACCGTCCGCAGTCACTTCCTGCTGCAGTGCCGAGGCAAGGGATGAGGACAGCACGGATGACATGATGCGCAAACCGTATGAGCCGGTGTCGACCTCGACATGGTCGATCTGCTGGCAGTTGGTCGTGCTCCCCGGTGCGCAGACCGTAACAGTGATGAAGGGCGTGTCGACGTCGTTGCCATCGGGACCGCCGTCCACGGTCATGGTGACGGCATTGGAAGCCTGACCGCCGCCGCCACTACCATTATTGGAGGTGGGCATGGCGATGCTCCCGGAGCCGCCGCAGCCGCCGAGGACGAGCAGGGCCTGGACGAGCCCAACAGAACGAGCTTGCGCACGTTTCCCTCGCTGCGGCTAGTGAAGATCGGAGATGGAGAGGTTTTGCGGTACGAGAGACGGCACGTAGGCGACCCCGAAGTACTGTCGCATGTGTCCACGGGCGTGGACGATCAGTGACGGCGTACGGACCTCGACATGGTTGTGGCCCCCGCGCTCGGCCTTGGTGCGCTGCGCCTTTACCGCGGCCTGGTACTGGGTGAAGTAGGTGCCGAACATCTGCTGCAGGTTGGGCATCGCCGGACCGCACCAGCTCACGGCGAACACCACCCCCGCTGGCGATACGTACTCGCGGATCACGGTTCCTCTGGCGGCGGTGATTTCCTGCACGGAGTAGCCCGGCTCCGACTTGGTGCGGAGCTGCCCCTTGATGCTCACCCGATCGGCCCGCACAGAGGCGAGCGTATCCCCGAGGGCCGCACTGGCCGGCGCGAAGGCCTTCCCGGCGAGCAGGACCGTCCCGAGCGCAAGTGCAACGGACAAGGTGGAACCGAATGCCTTCATCTGCCTCGACCTCGAGCCTCGCGGAACAAATGAGCAAATTCCCAGCCCGTCTCCTGTCAGCGCTCCGGCGCGTCGCAGGTTGACGCAGGCGCCGCCATGGCCGAGCCTCTGCACGCTAGCATGCCCGGCCCGCGGTCGCGACTGTCGTAGGTCACAAACCGCCTCTCCGGGCGCCTGCCCCTAGCTATCCGAAGTCCGGGCGCGCTCCTTTCGTGGACAGCGGCCCGGGCGTCCTATAGGATTCGCCCCCCCTAAGTCGGAGCGGTAGTTCAGCTGGTTAGAATACCGGCCTGTCACGCCGGGGGTCGCGGGTTCGAGTCCCGTCCGCTCCGCCAGTTGTCCTTTTAAAACGGATAACTTTGTGGCATATTGTCCTTCCAGGAAGGACGATATGCGCGATCTCATCCGCCGAAAGATCATCGACGCCCTCGCCGAGGGCATTCCGGACTTCACCCGGCGCGATGTCCATGTGCCCGCGATCCGAAACAAGGCGATCGCCGTCATCGGCATGCGGCGTGCCGGCAAGACGACCTTCTTGTGGCAGATTCTGCAGGAGCGCCTTGCGCGCGGTACGGAACGGGCAGGGCTGCTCTATTTCTCGTTCGAGGACGAACGACTCGCCGGAATGACCGTTGCCGACCTCGACCTCATCGGCGAGGAGTATTACCGCCTGCATCCCGAATGGCGGGACGGCCGACGGCCGGTCTTTTTCCTGGACGAGATTCAGGCCGTGGCGGGGTGGGAGACGTACGCGCGGCGGCTTCTCGACACCGAACGTATCGAACTGTTCCTATCCGGTTCCTCAGCGCGCCTCCTGTCGCGCGAAGTGGCGACGAGCATGCGCGGCCGCGCCATGGAAGCGTTGATACATCCCTTCAGCCTGCGTGAATACCTCAGGCATCTCGGACGGGAGCCAACGCTGCAGTCGGATCGGCTGCCGAAGGCGCAGCGGTCAGCGCTCGAGAAGGACCTGCGCTCCTACCTCGCTCACGGAGGTTTCCCGGAGTCTCTCGGCGCGGCGCCGAGAGACCGTGCCGAGCTTCTGCGCGGCCATGTGGATACGACATTACTGCGGGACGTAATTGAACGGTACGCCGTATCGAACCCGCTCGTCCTGCGGTGGATGGCGCGCCACCTTCTCGCGAATCCCGCGGGTACGTTCAGCGTGAACAAGTTCCACGGAACCCTTCATTCGCAAAACATTGCCGTCGCGAAGGATACCCTGCACGATTATCTGGGCTATCTCGAAGACGCATTCCTCATTCGGACCGTTTCGATGTGGTCCGGCTCCGAGCGGCAGCGCATGGTAAACCCGCGCAAGGCGTATCCGATCGACACGGGGCTGATTCCCGTCTTCGACCCGACCGGACGAGCCAATGCCGGACACGCGCTCGAGACGGCTGTGTTGCTCGAGTTGGAACGACGAGGAGCGCAGCGCTTCTATGTGCGCACCGAGGAGGCATACGAGGTCGATTTTCTGGCTCGCTATCCGGAAGGGGGCGAGGAGCTCATCAAAGTCTGTGCAGACCTCGACGATGCGGTGACGCGAGAGCGCGAGACACGGGCGCTGCTGGCCGCCGCCGCCCAACGGCCAGGTGCGACGCCGCGCTTGATCAGTCTTGCGCCGGAGATCCCACGCGACTTACCGCCTGGCATTGTTTGGCAGCCCGCCTCAGATTGGCTGTTGAGCGGTCACCAGGTGAACGGCTGACGTCTCACCAGCAAACCGTGGCGTGACCTGAGCGCGCAACGCACCCGCTGCGTCGTCCCCCTGGTGTGCCAGCCAAGCGATATCCATCAGCGCGGATCGGCCTGGGCCGCCAGTCCGAGATCGGTCCATTGGCGAGCGTACAACCATGCCCCCAACGACAGCGGTCGCTCCCACACGGACGAGCTCTTGATCGTGCACTGGAGGGGAACCACGCGAGCTCTCGTCCCCGTCCGTCTGGTGTTACAGCGGATCGGCACCATAATCCGCGCAAGCGTCGGCCCCGAACGGCTAATCCAACGCGCTGACAACGTGAATGGGGGACGGTTTTCCCCTTCGCATCCAGCGGATAGCTGTCAGGCAGCCCGAGCGCTTTCAGGCCCGCAGCGCTGACCGCATCTGCGCAGCGCTGCCGCTTTGGGAGCCGCGCAGCGACAAGGACGAACGCGTCTTCGTCCAGATCATCGAGGCCCGCCGGATATCCTTCCAGCATGCGTTCGAGCTGGCCGCGTGCCGTGGCCAGATCGGCGTTGAGGTATAGCACGGGGTAGATGTTCGGTGGATTCCAGCGTCCGCCGGCCTGGTGCGCATAGTTGGGATCCAGCGGATTCTTCCAGCTTGCGGTCGCCACCCGTAACCAGACGCGCCCGTCCGGGAGAACGAGTGTTTTGACCCTCACGGCTGAACGCGGCGCAAGTCAAACATCCTCTCGACGGCGGAACGCACTTTCGCGTATTCGCCGGCGCCCGCAAGATCCAGTAGCGACTTGCCAGACAGCTGTGGGGCTTTTCGACGGACGACAGCGGCGATGCGCTCGCGTTTGAGGTGATGGTCCAGTAGGTCGGTAGCTGCCGCGAGTGCCGCGACGGCCTCGGCGCGCTCGGCAGGCGGTCCCGCCTTCAACCATTTCATGAAGGCCTGTCTGGAGATGCCGAACAGCTGCGCGCCCTGGGCTGCTGAGAGGTTCCACAGGGTGAGCAAGCGCTCCAGCGGCCGAGATCGGATGCGCTGATCCAGGTCGTCAATGAGGGTCCGCAGCCACCTCTCATCAGGGGCTTGCTCGATCAGGCGCGTGGCGGCGTCGTGGGCGCTGAGAGTGTCATCAGGCATATCTGCAACCTTATGTCAACCGCAACCTTTTGTCAACCCAGCACCGAGCCAGGACCACCGTTCCTGCGCGCAACCGAGAACACGAACTTCGTCTCGGAGCGATACGGCTTTCCGGGAAGTACTACTGTGGACGGGAATTGCGGCTCGTTCGGGCTGTCCGGCAGATGCTCGGTTTCGAACGAGAATCCGTCGCCGCTGCGATACCCATGTCCCTCGCTGCCGACCTGCGCGCCGTCGAAGCCCGTACCCGTGTTGAACTGCACCGCCGGCTCGGTCGTGTAAACATCCAGCCGCCGGCCGCTCTTCATGTCCGCGATGCTCGCCGCGCGTGCGAGACCCGTCCGGTGGTGGAAGACCAGAGTGGCATCGTATCCCGCCGGATCCCCGAGCAGCGGGCTACCTGATTGAAGTCGCTCCTCGATGCCGCTGGGTTTGCGGAAGTCGAGCGGCGTCCCGGCGACGCACGGCAGCCGGCCCGTGGGGATCTTCCGCCGGTCTACTTCAACATACCTGTCCGCGGCGATCTGGAAGAGTTCCCCCGCAAGCCCGCTGACGCCTGCTCCGGCCAGGTTGAAGAACACGTGATTAGTGAGATTGACCACCGTCGGTGCGTCGGTGCGCGCCAGATATGTGATCGTGAGGGCGTTGCGCTGATTCTCGAGGCGGTAAGTTACGGTAACTCCAGCCTACCGGGGAAGCGCTGGTCGCCGGCCGGGCTCACCAAATGAAACGTGACGGCCGACGCACCGGCATCGGCAAAGATGCGATGAGACCAGACGCGACGATCGTAGCCCACCGGTCCGCCATGCAAGGTTACGCCGTCATGGCCGGGTGTAAGACGGATGGTGCGATGATCGAGAAGGAAGCGGGCATGGTCGATTCGTCCGGCATAGCGGCCAACCACGCCACCATACCGGTGCGCCGTGCCCTCGTAACTGGCGAGCGAATGGAAGCCCAGAACGACGTTGGCAATGTGACCGTCGCGATCCTGGACCTCGATCGCGTCGATCATCGCCCCGTAATCGCTCACCACCACGGTCATCCCTTCATCGTTCCGAACGGCGATCCGATCGACCCGGTGGCCGGCGTGCACGCCCCAATATGTGACGGTCACGCGAGCCGCTTGCGCCGGAAGGGCGACGCTAGCCCAAACGGTGACGCGCGCCAGTGTTCGCATCGCACGAGGCCAGCACCCCCAGATGCGCGCGCTCAACGGTAAGCGAGCGACCATCGGATCGTGAATGGAGAGCGGATCATCTGGGCGCCGCTCGTGCAGACAACGAGTGCCCTCATCGCGCCGGTATCCGTCTCGTAGCGCCTATCGTCCGGCAGGGATCGGGCTTCGCACCGCGAAAGCCCCGTGACGGCGAACGAGATCACCGCACCGCGACCAAAACTCGTGGCGTTTCCCGAGACGCGAGGTTCGGATGAGAATGTCCCGAGCTCGAGGCGGATGGATGCGATCCGCAGGTGTTGCGCAGGCGTGTAGGTATCCGTGCGAGTGACTCGGTCGTGCTCGAGCACATAGCGTGTCACGAGAGACAGGCGCCGATCCGGTACCGGCTCCCGTCCGCCCATCCGATCGAGCGCGTCCTGGTGATACCCCACTGTGGTCACTCCGCTCTGTGAGCGGATCCGTACGTCGCGGATGTAGACGAGCGGCATGAGCACGGTGCCGTCGGCAAGGGTGAACTGCGGGACGAGGAGCGGAGCGGTTCCATCCGGTACACCCTCGAGCATGCCGCGCGAGAACGGGATGGGAAAATAGGGATTGTGCATGTGCTGGCTCGCGCCGCCGCTGATGAGCGGCAGACCTATCACGCGGCAGCCGTCGCGCACCGTGACGAGCGCACGGTCATAGGCGCCTCGCGCAAACCAGGTGATGGTCTGATGAGGGCGGGCGCCCAGACTCGCCTCGAAGGTTCGCGTCGGCATCGGCGCGCGATTGCGGTAGCCCATCGCGTTCCAAGCCGCATCGGTATATGCAAACTGGTGCGCCAGCGAGAGATTCTCGCCCAGGATCCGGACCTTGCCGCGATAGGAATCCGTCCGTCTGCCCTTATCCCACAGATCCACGGAAACTGTCCCCGAATCGATCCAGAAGTCCACATAGCGCAGCGCCGCGCTCGATGCGTAGGCGTATGCAAGCGCCTGGTCCGACTTGCTGAGGAGTCCTAGCGTGGCCGCCGCCGTCAGGGTCTCGATGATCGCCGTGTCCGCGTAGGGCCCGAGGCTGCGACCGTATTCGAATCCCTCCCCGTTGGCGTGCAGCCGCACCAGCATCACATCGGCGGAGCGGCGCAGCCAGACGAGCACCGCGGCTGGTGGTGTTCCGCCGGTTTCCAGATAGTGATTGGCAAGCTCGGCCGCAAGAAGAACGCTGTAACGATCGAATCGCCCCTCACCGTTCGTCTCGTCCGCAAAGCCAAATCGGCCGGAATATCGCCGGTAGTGGTCCGCCACTCGAGCATACAGCCTGGCGGAGGCCTGCGGTCCCTCCAGCCGAGCGCATGGCGCAGCCGCGCAATCCCAAGCGCGACGACGTAATAGTTGTTCGGCAGATCGATGACCCTGTACGTCGCGGGGTTGACGAATGTGCGCCAATCGAGCATTGCCCGGAGCCGTGTCAGGCTGTGCGGGTCGACGGCGCGGCCGAGGAGCCCGGCCACCTTCAAGTTGTTGAGCCCCAGCAGATAATAATAGATGCCCCAGGTGTCGTTGGGATCGCGGAGCGTCACCCGCGTGACCTCGCGGAAGGCGGCAAGATCGGAAGCTAGCCGGGGATCCTCGGCCGGCAAAGAGACCAGATGATCGGCAAGCGCCAGCGCGATTTTGCCCGGCAGGAATTTGTCGGAACCGCTGAAGACGGGCACGCCACCGAGCGCGAACTTGCGGCCTCGATGGATCACTCCTGAAAGCAGCTTCTCCTCGAGAGGCAGAATCCGGTTCCGGACCGTTATGTTGTAGGCCGGAACGGGCGCCGGCAGGCTTTCACAGGCGGCGTGCGCAGCCGCCGATCCGCCAAGGACCACGAGCGCAACGATCAGCGCGGACATGTGACGCTGGAACATGTTGGCGGTAACCACTATCGATGGCGGGTGGGGAGAGGCATCTGGCCGGCACGGATGTCAGCGCGCGAGCCAGCCGCCATCGACAGCCAGGATGTGTCCGTGAACGTAATCGGACGCCGCCGACGCCAGAAAGACGGCGGCGCCCGCCAGGTCCTCGGGGGCCCCCCACCGACCGGCCGGGATGCGGTCCACGATCTGCCGATTCCGTGCCGGGTCTGCCCGCAGCGCGGCGGTGTTGCGGGTTGCAATGTAGCCCGGCGCGATGGCGTTCACATTGATGCCCCTCGCGGCCCATTCGTTGGCGAGGAGCCGCGTGAGACCCGCGATCGCGCTCTTCGAGGCGGTATAGCTGGCGACGCGGATTCCGCCCTGGAAGCTCAGCATGGATGCGATGTTGATGATCTTGCCGTGGCTCTTGGCGACCATGTGCCTTCCCGCTGCCTGTGCGAGAAAGAATACGGACTTGAGGTTCGTGTCGAGCACCTGATCCCAATCGGCCTCCGAGAGCTGAAGGCTGTCGGCCCGGCGGATGATGCCTGCGTTGTTGACGAGGATATCGAGGTCACCGAGAGCGCTCAGTGTCTGCGCAATCACATCCGGGATCGATCCGATGGTCGACAGGTCGGCCTCGATGTCGATCGCGCGGCGACCCAACGCCCGAACGGCGGCAACGGTCTCGACGGCGGGCGACCGACCGACGCAGACGATATCCGCCCCGGCGCCTGCCAGCGCGATCGCAATGGCGTGGCCGATGCCCGCGTTGGCGCCCGTGACGAGCGCAACACGGCCTGCGAGATCGAACATCATGGGCGCGGTCTCAGTCACTTCAGCTGACATATGTCCAGCACCCTCATGTCGGTGTAATCGAGATTCTCGCCGCCCATCGCCCAGACGAATGCGTAGGATGCGGTTCCGACACCCATGTGAATCGACCACGGCGGGGAGATCACCGCCTGCTCGTTCTCGACGACTATGTGACGCAGCGCGTCGGGTTGTCCCATGTAGTGGAAAACGCGGTCGTTGGTGCCGAGCCCGAAGTAAAGGTAGATCTCGCTGCGGCGATCGTGCAGGTGCGGTGGCATGGTGTTCCAGACGCTCCCGGTTTCGAGGATCGTCAAGCCCATGAGCAGTTGCGCGCTGTCGCACACGCCGGGGCTGACCAGCTGGTAGATGGTGCGTCGATTGGAGGTTGCGAGCTCCCCGCGCACCATCGGAGCGGCCTGGGCGACCGAGACCTTGCGGACCGGGAATGCCTTGTGAGCTGGCAGGGATACCAGATAGAAGCGGGCCCCGGAGCCTTCAAACGTAACCTCTCTCGAGCCCATGGGCACATAGAGGCAGTCGTGCGGGTCGAGGATGTAGGTTGCGCCGTCAACTGAAACCCGGCCTGACCGTCCGATGTTGACAACACCCATTTCCCGCCGTTCCAGGAAGGGGCGACCCGCCGCGCTCGCCGGCTCCGTCTGCGCGGGCAGGTGGAGCACGTCATTGCCCGGTACGGTCCCGCCGATCGCAAAGCGCTCGTTGTGGAAATAGTCGAGGACGATGCTGCCGACTTCGAACAGGGTCCCGACAAGGTAGCGGTCGCGGAGCTTTTCGTTCGATACGGAATCCATCGCATCGGGATGGGTCGCGTAGAACGTCTTTCTGAACATGCGCATCGTTCTCCGGTATTCCGTCCATGGAGGGTAACCGGTGTCATTTCCGGGCGCAAGCGCTCCGCCGATTATTGCTCTCTGGGCGGCGGCGCGACCGAGCTGCGGCGGATGAGCGTGGACACGAACGAGGAGGGCTCCTGGACCTCGCCGCCTTCAGTGACGGTTCCCAACAGCTTCAACGCTGCCGCGCGGCCCATGGCGACGATCGGCCACCGCACCGTGGTGAGTGGTGGCCAGACACGTGCGGCCAGAGGAGTATCGTCGAAGCCGATGATGGACAGCTCCTGGGGAACCGAGAGGCCGCGGCTGCGCGCGGCGAAGAGCACTCCCGCCGCCATCTCATCGTTACACGCGAATATCGCCGTCGGTCGGGGCGACAGATCGAGCAGGGAGTCGGTCGCGGCAATTCCCGATTCGAAGGTGTACTGGCCGTCGGCCACGAAGCTGCGCGGGAGCTTCAGTCTCGCCTCCGCGAGCGCATCTTCGAATCCCTGACGCCGCTCTCGCGCCGAGCGGAAGCCATGCGGTCCGGCGATCAGCGCAATTCGCGTGTGCCCTTGTGCGATCAGATAGCGTGTGGCTTCCGTCACGGCGAGCCGATCGTTCGAGGCTACCATGTGCTCGGGGTCGTCGAGCATCGCGGAGCCCATCCGCACGTAACGACAGCCGAGTTCGTCACAGAGGGCGGCGAGCTGCGGATTTTCCGAGATCGGCGGCAGGAGCACCACCCCGAACAAGCGCTGCCGCTTCAGGAGGCTGCGCACATCGTCGAGCATGGAGGGCGAGGCGCGATCAACGGGACGAACCACGAGCTCGAACTCGGTATCGCGCAGCGCCTCCAGTATGCCCTGCTGCATGTAGAGCACCGTCTGCACATTCGGATTGTCGTGGATCAGGCCGATGAGGAAGTTGCGACCGAGCGCAAGGGCGCGCGCCTGCGGATGGGGAACGAAACCGCACTCGCGGATGATGGCTTCCACCCGCTCCCGCGTATTCTGGCGCAGCAACGGCGATCGGTTGATCACCCGACTCACCGTCTTCTTCGAGACCCCGGCGAGCCGCGCAATATCGTTGATGGTCGGCTGCGGGCGATCCGGCTGGCTGCGCGCCTTGCCGTCCCGAGGCCCGGCGCCATTGCTGTCTGTCATCTGACTGGTTCGGTCGGACACCGGATCACCTGGCTGCGCCCGGTCTCTGTGCGTGTATGAGGCCGTCGCACAAGGGTACCAGCAAACGGAAGGGAGATGTCCCCGGGGCGGCGGGACCGAAGGAGCAGCTATTGACACCGGTTACTCTAACGCGTACGTTCCGCTGAAAACGGGACGCCTGATTTAGCTGACCTGCTTTAAAATCAGTGCCTTACAAGAAGTGCGATTGTCGATTGCTGGGATATTGAATGACACCGGTAGTACATTCGCTTAACTCGCCACCAGAGGGGGAACTGTCTCATGAAGGTTCACGCAGTCACGGTACGGGGAGGTGGTCTCCCGTCGGCGGTCCAGGGGGTCGGTCACGGGCGGGTCCGCGGACCTCACCCGGATGTGTCCAAGCGCATTCTGCTGCGGTCTCTGCCGCCGGTGCTGGGCGTAGGCGTGCTGGCGCTTGGATACGGGCCGGCGCTTGCGGCCGATGCCAGCGCTGATACGCTGAGCGTCATCGTCGTAACGGCCAATAAATACAAGCAGAACATTCAAGATGTACCCGTTTCGGACACGGTTCTCACGTCCGATCTCCTGAGCCGCGCAAACATTCACGACTTCACGGGTCTTGCCGGGGCGGTTCCATCGCTTACCGTCACTGCGCCGAGCCAGCCGGCGAACAATTCCATCAACATCCGCGGGATAGGTACATACGCCTTCAGTGTCGCCGCCGAGCCCAGCGTGGCCGTGTACGTGGACGGGGTTCCCGAGCCCTATACGGCCACCGCCTTCGCGGCGCTCTCGGACGTGAGGGAAGTGGAAGTGCTCAACGGGCCGCAAACCACCCTGTTTGGCAAGTCGACCACCGCCGGCCTGGTGAACATCACGACAAACGATCCGACCGACATATTCACCGGCAAACTGAGTGGGTTGATAACCAACGATCACGAGGAGAATGGAACGCTGACCCTGTCGGGGCCCCTGACGGATCGGCTCAAGGCCCGCATCACAGCAACTTACGATGACTATCGCGGGCCGGTATACGACGTGCCCGAGCGGCGGTGGGTGGATGGGCATCACGATGATGTGGTGCGCGGTAAGCTCGTCTGGTCGCCGGCCGAAAGCTGGACCGTGACCCTGGAGCCCTGGTACACGAGGGTGAACTCCACCTGCTGCGAGGGAGTCCTGACCGAGCTGAGCCCCGGCGCGACCTTCAGCAAGAGCAAGCTGCCCCAAAGCGTGGTCCTCGACGGTGTCGTCCCCGGACCGGACAATCGGGATGCAATCGACGATGTCACCGGGGTGGGGGATTCCCGGGACACAGGGGCGGGCCTGACCATCGTGCATCCACTCGGAAAGGTCACGCTGACTTCGGTGACCTCCTATGATCGATACACCCAGGACAATCTTCAGGACACGGATGACACCGCCTTCGACTTCAGCACCCTCGTGCCCGGCGCCCCGCCAGGCGGCGACGCCAATGGCGGCACCTTCGACATCAGGTTTCTCACCGAGGACCTTCGTCTGACATCGGCGCCGACTACCGCGCTCAACTACGTCGCGGGCCTGTTTTACAGCCACGACGACGGCAAGCAGTCTTTCGTGCGGGGCTCGAACACCCTCGGAACCCTGGGGATCAATCCCGCGACCGGAAAGCTCAACACGAGTCTACCGCCTTCCCTGATCGGTACCGCCTATGCCGCATACACCGACGACGCCACCGATGACAACGTCGCCCTTTATGGTCAGACGACCTATCAGTTCGCGCGCCACTGGTTCGCGACCGCCGGCCTACGGTTCAATCACGAGCACACCGCCTATCGGTTCAACGATCTCGGCAACGATCTGAGCTATGGCGAGCCGGCGTGCTCGACGGCCACCCAAACCCCGGCTCTGCATGACCATACGTGCAACAGCGACAACTCCGAAACCGGCAAGTTCGCGCTGCAATTCAAGCCGCTCGACAACCTCATGACCTACGTTTCCTACTCCCGCGGCTACAAGGGCATGGCGTATGATCTGACCAGCGCGCTGACTACCCTGTCGCCGGTCGCCACGGGCGCGGACAAGGGGTTACCGCAGGCCGACGTGATCGCATCCGACCAGCCGGTACCGCCCGAGACCGTCGACGACGTCGAGGTCGGCTTCAAATCTACGCTGTTCGACGATCACGTGCGCTGGGATGTCGCTGTATTCGACGAGGTATTTCACGATCTTCAGGCGCAGACCCGTGATCCGTATACGCAGCTGAACCGCCTCAACTCCATCCCGAGGGTGACATCTCGAGGACTGGAGAGCGATCTCAACGCGCAAGCGGGACGGCTGAGCTTCGACAGCGACGTCATCTATGACCGTGCGGTCATGGATGAGTTTACGAATGCGCCCTGCTTCCCCGATCAGACCGCGGCGCTCGGCTGCGTCGGCGGCCTGCAGGATCTCTCGGGCAAGCCGATGCCGAACGCGCCCATGTGGAAGGTCACCGGTAGTGCCCGCTACGAGATTCCGTTCGCGGGCTACCGCTACGGCGCATTTCTCGAGACAGCCTACCGATGGCAGTCGCGGGTCCTCTATGACCTGAAGCAGGATCCGGGATCAGTGCAGGAAGCCTATGGGATCATCGACCTTTCGGTGGGCGTCGATGCCTTCGATCACTGGACGGCCGCCGTGTTCGTCAACAACGCTTTCAACCGCAACTACTCGGATTACAGCGGCACCATGGGAGCGTTCAATATCAGTCCCTATGCGGCACCATACACGGATGCCATCCTCTCGACTCCCGGGCGCGATTCGCAACGCTATTACGGCTTCAAGTTCTCGCTGAACTTCTAGCTGCCGGTAGCCGGCAGCCGGTCTCTGTCGGACCGGCCGCCGGCCTGGCCGGCCGAACCCACGGATCATTCGCGAAAGGTTTCCCGTTTGTCGACATTCACTGAATCCGAGCGCCGGATCGGCACGCAGTTCGTGGCGGCGCGCAAGTCTGCCCGAGCAATGCCGCTCTACCCCGGGCGGCTGCCGCAATCGTTGGCGGAAGCGTACCGGATACAGGATTGCGCGATTGGCGCGGTGTGCCGCCCGATCGGCGGCTGGAAGGTCGGCCGCATCGGTCCGTCACTTGCGGCTCAGTACGGTGCGGAGCGCCTCGCGGGGCCGATTCTCGAACAGTCGATTCAGTACGCGAGCGCAGGTACCGTGCGATCCGCTACCGTGTACCCGGGCGGGTTTGGGGCTGCGGAGGCTGAATTCCTGTTTCAACTCCACAGCGCGCCGGCACCGGGAACGGGCCCGTGTTGCGAAGACGAGGTGATGGATTTCGTAAAGTCCGTCCATGTCGGCATCGAGATCGCAAGCTCGCCGTTCAGCGGCATCAACGATCTCGGTCCGGCCGTGACGGTCTCCGATTTCGGCAACAACAATGGACTGATCATAGGCCCGGAGGTGCAGGGCTGGCGCCGAAGCCGGATGCACGAGTGGACGGTGATGACCAAGGTCGACGGCCGCGTGGTCGGCGCCGGCCGCGCCAAAGACATGCCGGGAGGGCCGATCGGGTCCGTTCGGTTCATCCTCGAGCATCTGGCGCTCCGAGGGATTCCTCTCGAGCCCGGCGCATGGATTTCGAGCGGCGCCATCACGGGCGTGCACGCGGTGGCCGCCGGTGAGCGGGTCACGGCGGTATTCACGCGCGAGCTGTCGGTCGAGTGCCTGATAGAACATGCACAACCCGAGCGCTAGGCCAAGTATCGCGGTGGTGCGCCCGACGGTAGGGCGATACCGCTGGGTGATAGCGGGCATGCTGTTCGCTGCAACGGCCATCAATTACATAGATCGCCAGACCATCGGAATATTGAAGCCGACTCTCAGCCGGCAATTGCACTGGTCCGAGCAGGACTACGCGAACATCATCTTCTGGTTTCAGGCCGCCTATGCGCTCGGTTACGTCTGTTTCGGCAGAGTAGTCGACCAGCTGGGAACGAGGGTGGCTTATGCGATCTCCGTGGCGATCTGGACGCTCGCGCACATCGCCCACGGTCTTGTCCATTCGGTGGCGGAATTTGCAGCGGCTCGCTTCAGCCTCGGCATCGGCGAGTCTGGCGGATTCCCGGCGGGCATCAAGGCGGTCTCCGAATGGTTTCCACAGAGCGAGCGCGCGCTCGCCATCGGTGTCTTCAATGCGGGCGCGAACATCGGAGCCATCGTTACGCCGTTGATCATCCCGTGGCTCACTCTCGCGTACGGCTGGCGTGTCGCGATAATATCGACGGGCCTTCTGGGGATTGCGTGGCTGACCGTGTGGCTGATCGTCTATCGCCGTCCGGAATCTCACATGCGAGTTGGCGCGGAGGAGCTCGCCTACATCCGCCAGGATCCGCCTGACGCGGCAGTCTCGGTCAGGTGGATCACATTGCTCAAGATTCGGGAGACTTGGGCGTACGCACTCGGGAAGTTCCTCATCGATCCGATCTGGTGGTTCTACCTGTTCTGGCTGCCAGGCTATCTGTCGAAGCGCTTTGGCCTCAACCTGCGCGACTTCGGCCCGCCTCTGATCGCGATCTACGTCATATCCGATATTGGGAGCGTGGCTGGCGGCTGGATCTCGGGGCGCCTCATACGCGCACGCAGAAGCGTGAATCTCTCCCGCAAGGCCGTCATGTTCCTGTGCGCTTGCGCCGTTCTGCCGATCCTTTTCCTCCAGAACAGTCGCGGATTGTGGCAAGCGGTCCTGCTGATCGGACTCGCCACCGCGGCGCACCAGGCATTCTCGGCGAATCTCTTCGCGTTTCCATCGGATGTGTTTCCGCGCGCGGCCGTGGGGTCTGTAGTCGGTTTGGGTGGAACGGCAGGTGCGATTGGCGGGATGTTGATGGCGAAATTTGCAGGTTTCACGCTCGGGACGTTCCATTCCTATTCGCCGCTGTTCTGGGTCGCGGGCAGCACCTACTTCGGCGCGCTGCTTGCGGTGCACGTCCTCTCGCCGCGAATGGACCCCGTGATGGCAACGTAGAGTCCCCGATGCTGCCAGCCGAACCGCCCAGCCCTCGTGTGGTGGGGGTATGGCTGGAGGTAGATAGGAGGCCCGCAAGACCGGCTATCGATTATATTCGCTGGCTTAGCAGGGAGCTTCGGCTCCCGTCCGCCCGCCATTCTTCCTCCCGCCGGGCAGCTCGGCCGCCGCAGGCAGACTGCCGCGGGGATTTGCTATCCTTCGAAATTCGCCAGCGCGCCCGAAGAGCGCGTGGGTACATGCATTTCGCGGGCGGGAGCCCTTTCTGATCCGATCATGCTGCAGAAAATCACCGATACCATCGAGACGCACAAGTGGCTGTGGTACAGCATCCTGGGTGCGCTCGCGCTCGTCTTTGCCGCCTGGGGTGCCTACGGCATCGTCAACCTGAATTTCAGCACCTCGAGCTATGCCGCCGAGGCCGGGGGACAGACTATCTCCCTCGACCAGGCGCATAGCGCCTGGATGCGGCAGCAGGGCCAGCTGCAGCAGCAATACGGCGGCAATGTCCCGGCTGCCGTGCAAAAGAGCGCCCAGGATCAGGTGCTCGAGACCCTCATCAGCGATGCGCTGGTCTCCGAGCACACGCAAAAGATGGGCTATCGGGTGAGCGACCCCGAGCTCCTCGCCGCCGTTCGCAGCTTTCCGGCCTTCCAGGTCGGCGGGCAATATTCATCGGACGTGGCCAAGGAAGTGCTGGCCGAGAACCGTCTGTCGCTCGATACCTTCGAGGACGAGATGCGCAGCGACCTCAGGCGCCAGCAGCTTCTCGACGGTATCGTCTCCTCGGATTTCGTAACGCCCGCGGAATCCGCCCGCGCCCAGGCGTTGCGCGATGAGGAGCGCGAGATCCAGTACGCGATCATCCCGGCGGGCGGCTACAAGAGCGACGCCCAGATCAATCCGGCGGCCATCGACGCTTACTACCAGGCGCATCAGGCCGATTACCTCGTCCCGGCAGCGGTGGACTTGCGCTATGCGCAGCTGACTCTGGCACAGGTCGCAGGCACCGAGACGGTGTCCGATGCCGACGTACAGAAAGCCTACGACAAGGAAAAGAGCGGCTTCGTCCAGGCGGAGCGGCGCGAGGCCAGCCACATCCTCATCCCCTTCGGCAAGGATCCGGCCGCGGCTCTGAAGCAGGCCAACGACGTCCTCGCGCTCGCGAAGTCGGGACAGAATTTCGCCGCGCTGGCGAAGAAGTATTCGCAGGACCCGGGCTCCGCCCAGAACGGCGGCAGTCTCGGCTGGATGGACCACAGCGGGTTCGTCGCGCCGTTCGCCGACGCGCTGTTCGGCATCAAATCGGTCGGCGACATCGTCGGGCCGGTGAAGACCCAGTACGGCTACCACATCATCCGGTTGGATGGGATCCAGCCCGGCGGGACCAAGACACTGGCCCAGGCGCGCCCGGAGATCGAGGCGCAGCTCAAGCAGAACGCGGCCAAGAACCGGTTCGGGGACATCGAGGACAAGCTGCAGGACAGACTCCAGGACCCGGGCGTGACCCTGGACAGCCTGGCGAAGGAGTTCAACCTGACGACCGGCGAGGTACCGCAGTTCCTGCAGACCACCGGCGGTGCGCCTCTCGGCCAGGCCAAGGCGCTGCAGAATCAGGTCTTCGGCGGCAATGCCATCGCGGACCAAACGCTCGGCGGGCCGGTGATCCTCGATAACGACAAGATGGCGATCTTCGAAGTCGCTGCCCGCCACGCACCGCACGTCAAACCGCTCGCGGACGTCCGCGACAGCATCGTTGCCGCGCTGGAGAAGCAGCGGGAAGCGGACGCCGCGTTGGCTGCTGCAAATGCTGCACGCATCCAGTTGCAGTCAGGCACACCCTTCGATCAGGTCGCCAAAGGTCTCAAGGTCAGCGTCGACCCGGCGAAGTTCATCGGGCGCGGCGATCCGTCCGTGCCGGCGGAGATCCTCTCGGTGGCATTCGACGCGGCGAAGCCTGTCCATGGCCCGGTGTATCAGGCCGTGACTCTGCAGAATGGCGGCGCGGCGCTGATCGCCATCACGCAGATCCGCAGCGGCGGCGCGCAAACCAACAAGTATCTCGAGCAGGTCCTCGAGCAGCAGCAGCAGCAGCGCAATGGCGATGCCGATGCGTTGGGTTATATCGCGGAGCTGCGAGCTACGGCGAAGGTGCGCAAGAACCCGGACGCGTTCCAGTAGGGCCGCCGTGGCAGGCGCGTCGCGATGGCCTCCCTGGCGGCAGGGCACCCGGCCCGCGCTGTCCCGCGCGGGGGTTCGGGCTGATCGAGCACACGTTAAGTGTGCTCGATAGAGGCACCGCCCTCACCCTTCCGCCTCTTGCGGAAAGCTCATGCCCACCGTATTGAAGCCGCTATCGACGTAAAGGATCTCGCCGGTGATGCCGGCGGCCAGGTCGGAGCAGAGGAATGCGGCGGCGTTGCCGACATCTTCCTGAGTGACGTTGCGCCTGAGCGGCGCCACCTCCGCGACCCGGTTCAGCATCTTGCGAAAGCCGGTGATGCCCGCCGCGGCGAGAGTCTTGATCGGGCCGGCGGAGATGCCGTTGACCCGAATTCCCTGGGGGCCGAGGTCGGCGGCCAGAAAGCGAACGTTGGCCTCGAGGCTGGCTTTGGCCAGCCCCATGACGTTATAGCTCGGGATGGAGCGGACGGCGCCGAGATAGGACAGGGTCAGCAGGGCGCCCGATCGGCCCGCCATCAACGGCGCGGCGCCGCGGGCGAGGGCGAGGAAGCTGTAGCTGGAGACATCGTGGGCGATTCGGAAGGCCTCGCGGGTCGTGCTGACCACGAATCCGCCGGCGAGGGCTTCGCGGGGAGCGAACGCCACGGCGTGGATCACGATGTCGAGGCTACCCCACTCGCGCTTCAGCAGGTCGAACGCGGCGTCGACCTGGCCGTCCACCGTCACATCCAGGGGCATCGTGAGCCCGGACCCTACCGACTGGGCCAGGGGCTCGACGCGCTCCCTCATCTTGTCGTTGACGTATGAGAAGGCGAGCTCGGCGCCTTCGCGCTGCATCGCCTGCGCTATGCCCCATGCGATCGAGCGGTCGGTCGCGACACCGACGATGAATGCGCGCTTGCGTGAGAGAAATCCCATGCCTGACCCTGCCGATGATGTGGAAATCGGCAGTTTAGACGAATTTGCCCGGCGCGGTCCCTGCGCCCTCTGAGACCCGCCTTCGCGAGGGTGAATTCACCCGGAAACCCCTTCGGGCCGGCTGCCGCCGTCCGGTCAGCTGCCCGATGCGACGCGGATGGTGAGCTTCTGGCCGGCGAGGATGTGGGCGTGGGTGCCCATGGCGTTCCAGACCAGGATCTGCGCGACTCTCACCTGGAAGAGCCTGGCGATCCGCCAGAGCGTATCGCCCGAGCGGACGGTGTAGAGCACACGGCGAGCGCCGCCTTCCGACGCGGCGTAGGCATAGTGGTGATGCCGGTAGTAACGTCGCGAGTGCCTCGTGACAGGAGCGCCCGACACCAGGCGTAGCCGCTGTCCCGGATGCAGCGTCTGCCCGGGCGTCAGGCCATTCAGCCGCGCGAGCGTATGGACGTTCATCCGGTTCCGCCGGGCGATCGCCCACAGCGAGTCACCCCTGCGCACGACCTGGAAGCGGAAGTGGCGGGTCCAACGATAGCGGCCATCGACGCGTTCCGCGGCCAGCTTGACGTTCTCCGGCAGGATATAGACGGTCGCCGGTACTTCCAGCTCCGTGCCCACGGTGAGGCGTCCGGAGGGAACGGTGTTGAGCTTGCGGAGGATCTCGGCGGTCGTCTTGAAATGCCGCGCGATCGAGTAGACGGTGTCGTGGCGCCGGACCTCGTAGTGCTCTATGCCCATGCGCTCATCGAGCGTGAGATCGGCGATGTTCTGCGAGAATACCGGCGCCGCGTCGACCGGCATCAGCAGATAGAAGGGACCCGTGGGGTCGGTTGCCCAGCGGTGGAACGCGGGGTTGAGCTCGTAGAGCTCATCGGCCGTGATGCCGGCGATCTGCGCCGCCACTTGCAGGTTGACCTGGCCCTGGGTGTTCACCCGCGCGAAATATGGCTGATTGGGAATGGCGGTGAAGACGAGCCCGTACTTCGCCGGGTCGTCGACCAGGCGCTTCATGGCGAGAAGCTTCGGCACGTAGGCCTCGGTCTCCCGCGGCAGACGCAGATGCCAGAAGTCGATCGGACGTCCCTCGGCCTGGTTCACCTGCACGGCATGCTCGACGGCGAGCTCGCCGCAGTTGTAAGCCGCGACGGCGAGCAGCCAGTCGCCGTTGAACTCATCATGCAGCGCCTGCAGGTAATCGAGCGCTGCATTGGTGGAGGCCACCACGTCGCGGCGGCCGTCGTACCACCAGTCCTGCTTCAGTCCGAAGCGCGAGCCGGTTCCGGGGATGAACTGCCAGAGCCCCGCCGCGCGCGCCCTGGAATAGGCGTAGGGCTGAAAGCCGCTTTCGATGACCGGCAGCAGCGCGAGCTCGAGCGGCATGTGGCGCGCCTCGAGCTGGGTGACGATGTAATAGAGGTACATGTCCGAGCGGCCGAATGCGCGCTGCAGGTAATCGGGGTTGGACGCGTACCAGTTGAGCTGCTGGTCGATCGCGGCCGCATCGGGGTCGGTCAGCACGAAGCCGCCGCGAATCCGGGCGAAGAGATCGGCATATTGGACCGGGGCGGCGGCTGCCTGCTGCGGCGGCGGAGCCGGTGGCGGGGGAGACGGAGCCTCGGCGGGTGGCGGGGTAGCGGCGGCCGGCGGGACGACGGGCTGCTCGGGGTGTGGACGCAGGGGCTGGCGAGTGGCGCAGGCGGCCAGTGCCGCGAGCGCTGCGATCAGCAGCGCAGTACGAGTGGCTCGAAGTCTTTCCGTCGCCAAGTTTCCGACCCTCTGAAAGGCATGTTAACTTTTCCGGCACTAGAGCAAAGCCGTTTCCCGGGGCGCTTGCATTCGCGCAAGCGGGTCTCAGGGGCCAGCCCTCCGACATTACTTATTCGGACGCGGAAATTTAACCGGTAACTTCACACTATTGCCAGTACTTCATGGCACCTGCGCACAAATCCCAGTTCCAGGATCCGCACGCCACTCGCATCGCCTGGTGGTCGGGCCCACTCGGCAGTGCGCTCATCGCCGCGGAATCGCAGCTGCTCGGCGAAGCGCTCGAAGACGTGTTTGGCTGGGAATTGCTGCAGATCGGCGCCTGGGGCGCGGGCAGGGAGTTGTTGTCCGGCGCGCGCACGCGCCATCAGGCCATCGTCGCTCCGCCGGGGCTGTCGTCAAGTGCCGACATCCGCGGGCGGCCCACCCAGCTCCCCATCGTCAGCGATTCAATCGACGCGGTTCTGCTGCCGCACATCCTCGAGTTCGCCACCGATCCCTATGCCATCGTGCGCGAGGCGGATCGCGTGCTCGTCGGTGAGGGGCGGCTGCTGGTACTCGGCTTTCGGCCATGGAGCCTGTGGGGCTTGCGTGGGCGCTGGAGTCGCAGCGGCTTTCCGCCGGGCATGCGCCGCGTGCTTTCGGAACGAAGGATCCGCGAATGGCTGGTGCTGCTCGGATATGAAGTAGTATCGGCGCAGCATTATTTGTTCCGCGGCCCCTTCAGCCGCGGGCTCGCCGCGGGCCATGAGATGAGCCATGGCACGGACAGGATGCTGCGGCGGGGACTCACGTATCCGCTGCCGGCCAATGCGTATCTGCTCAAGGCTCGCAAGCGCATCTACACATTGACACCCATCCGTCCGCGATTCCGGGAGCGCCCGGCGGTGCTCGGCGGGCTCGTCAAACCCTCACCACACTCACGCGCGTGAGTCAGCCGGACGATCGAACACACGTGAATACAACGACGAGCGAGGGAACGGCGGGCACGGTTGACATCTATACCGACGGCGCCTGCCGCGGCAATCCGGGACCCGGAGGTTGGGCGGCGTTGCTGATCTTCGGCGGGCGCGAGAAGGAGCTGGCGGGCGCCGAGGCGCAGACGACCAACAACCGCATGGAGTTGACAGCCGTCATCCGCGCGCTCGAGGCGCTGAAGCGCCCGGTGCGGGTGCGGGTGTATACAGACTCGGAGTACGTGCGCCGCGGCATCCTGGAGTGGATCGGCGCCTGGAAGGCAAGGGGTTGGCTCACGGCGGACCGCAAGCCGGTGAAGAACCAAGACCTCTGGCAACGGCTCGATGCGCTCGCGGCCGGGCATTCCATCGAATGGCATTGGGTGCCGGGCCACGCGGGCGTGCCCGGCAACGAGCGGGTCGACCGGCTGGCCAACGAGGCCATCGACGCGATGGCGTCACGCTAGCGCGAAGAAAGGCTGCTAGACTTCGATTCATGCGACAGATCGTTCTCGATACCGAGACCACCGGCCTCGAGCCCTCGCTCGGCCACCGCATCATCGAGATCGGCTGCGTCGAGCTCGTCAACCGGCGGGTCACGGGCCACACCTTCCATCGCTACTTGAATCCGGAGCGTGACATCGACCTCGGCGCCGAGGCGGTCCACGGCCTGCAGCGCGAGGACCTCGCGCGCCAGCCGCGGTTCGCTGAGATAGTGGACGAGCTCCTCGAGTTCATCGGCGGCTCGGAGCTGGTGATCCACAACGCCGAGTTCGACATTGCCTTCCTGGATGCGGAGCTGCGCCGTGCCGGCCGCACGCTCGTGATGAGCGAGTTCTGCCGCGTTCTCGATACCCTGATACTCGCACGGGAGATGCACCCGGGGCAGCGCAACAATCTCGACGCGCTCTGCAAGCGCTACAACGTCGACAACTCGCGCCGGGAGCTGCATGGAGCGCTGCTCGATTCACGCATTCTCGCGGACGTCTATCTCGCCATGACGGGCGGCCAGGCGACACTGGCCCTCACCGAGAGCGCTTCCGGCGCCGCCGCGCACGCGGCCGGCCAAGTCCGCGCGCTCGTGCGCCCGCCCGCGCCGCTGCGCGTGATCTGCGCCACCGAGCAGGAGCTGCGGGCTCACCGCGATATGTTGGCCCTGATCGCCAAGTCGAGCGGCGGGCGCTGCCTCTGGCCCAGTGCCGGCGATGATCCGGCCCCCGAAGCGAATCGAGCCTGAGTGGATCTCATGCTGCACCTACGCAAGTGCCGTATCGGCATCGTCGGCCTGGGTTACGTCGGCTTGCCGCTCGCCGTGGAATTCGGCAAGCACTTCGACACGGTAGGCTTCGACATCAAGCCGCAGCGCATCGCGGAGCTCGCGAGCGGCCGGGATAGTACGCTCGAATGCTCGCGGGCGGAGCTCAAGTCGGCCGCCAAGCTCTCTTTCAGCACCGAGCTCGCCAGCCTGAAGCGCTGCCACGTCCTCATCGTGACGGTGCCCACGCCGATCGATGAGTACAAGCGTCCGGATCTTACGCCGCTAATCAAGGCGAGCGAGACGGTAGGCAAGGCGCTGCGCAAGGGTGCGGTGGTCGTGTACGAGTCCACCGTCTACCCCGGCTGCACCGAAGAGGTGTGCGTCCCAATTCTCGAGCGGGAGTCGGGCCTGAAGTTCAATCGCGACTTCTTCGTCGGCTACAGCCCGGAGCGGATCAATCCCGGAGACAAGGAGCACCGGCTCACCACGATCCGCAAGGTGACCTCGGGCTCGACGCCGGAGGTGGCCGAGTTCGTCGACAAGCTCTACGGGACGATCGTCAAGGCGGGCACCCACAAGGCCTCCAGCATCAAGGTGGCGGAGGCCGCCAAGGTGATCGAGAACACGCAGCGCGACGTGAATATCGCGCTCATCAACGAGCTGGCGCTGATCTTCAACCGCCTGGGGCTGGACACCGAGGAGGTGCTGAACGCAGCGGGGAGCAAGTGGAACTTCCTGCCCTTCAGGCCGGGGCTGGTGGGCGGGCACTGCATCGGGGTGGACCCGTATTACCTCACCCACAAGGCACAAGAGATCGGCTATCACCCGGAGATGATCCTCGCGGGCCGGCGGCTGAACGACAACATGGCCCTGTATGTCGCCGGGGAAATCATCAAGCTGATGACGGCCAAGCGCATCCACGTCAAGGGGGCGCGTACGCTGGTGCTGGGGATGACGTTCAAGGAGAACTGCCCCGACATCCGCAACTCCAAGGTGATCGATGTGGTGCGGGAGCTCCAGAAATACGGCGCGCAGGTCGACATCTACGACCCTTGGGCGGACGGGCAGGAGTGCCGGCACGAATACGGCGTACGGCCCATCAAGACGCTGACCCCGAGGCGCTACGACGCTGCCGTGGTCGCCGTGGCGCACCGCGAGTTCCGCGAGCTGGGCGCCGGCGGGGTGCGGCGCCTGTGCAAGAAGAGCCACGTGCTCTACGACATCAAGCACGTCTTCCGGGCGGACGAGGTCGACGGGCGGCTATGAAGATTCTCCTCACGGGTGCGGCCGGGTTCATCGGCTATCACACTACGCAGAATCTCCTGGCGCGCGGCCACGAGATCGTCGGGCTCGACAATCTCAATGAGTATTACGACGTCACTCTGAAGAACGCCCGGCTCGAGCGCCTGAGCCGGCAGCCCGGCTTCCGCTTCGTGAAGCTGGACCTGGCCGATGACGGCGGCATGAAGGACCTCTTCGCGCAGGAGAAATTCCAGCGTGTCGTGCATCTCGCCGCCCAGGCGGGAGTGCGCTACTCGCTGCAGAACCCGCACAGCTATGTCCACAGCAACGTAACGGGCACGCTGAACGTCCTCGAGGGCTGCCGCCACAACGGCGTCGAGCATCTGGTGTATGCCTCGACCAGCTCGGTCTACGGCGCCAACACCAACATGCCGTTCTCGCCGCACCGGATCGCCGATCATCCGCTGACGATCTATGCCGCGACCAAGCGCTCCAACGAGCTGATGGCGCATACGTACTCCTCGCTCTTCAACCTGCCCACCACGGGACTGCGGTTCTTCACGGTGTACGGTCCCTGGGGGCGCCCGGACATGGCGCTCTTCCTGTTCACGCGCAATATCCTCGAGGGACGGCCGATCGATGTTTTCAACAACGGCCATCACCGGCGGGACTTCACGTACGTGGAGGACATCGCGGAGGGCGTCGCGCGGGCGTGTGAGCGGGTCGCGCAGCCTTCGCTCACGTGGGATGGCGGCTCGCCCGATCCGGCAACGAGCCGCGCGCCGTTTCGCCTCTACAACATCGGCAATCACCAGCCGGTGGAGCTCATGCGCTACATCGAGGTGATCGAGGAGTGCCTCGGACGCAAAGCCGAGAAGCATTTCCTGCCGCTGCAGCCCGGCGACGTGCCCGAGACCTTCGCCGACATCGAGGACTTGGCACGGGACGTGGGCTACCGGCCGGCGACGCCGATCGAGGTCGGAGTGCGGCGCTTCGTCGACTGGTTCTGCGAGTATTACCGGTACAAGAACGCCTGAGGGTCCGGGGCGGGTACAATGCGCGCTTTATTGCCGCAGGAACGCTCGTGACGACAAAGTCCGCCCCGCCCGCCATGAAGGTTCCGCTGCTGGATCTCACGCAGCAGTACGGAAAGATCGCCGGGGAAGTCCAATCGGCCATCGGCCGGGTGTGCGCCAGCCAGCAATTCATCCTCGGCGCGCAAGTGCGCGAGCTCGAGCGCCGCCTCGCCCGCTACAGCGGCTGCGAGCATGGGATCGGGGTGTCTTCCGGCACCGATGCGCTGCTCCTCGCGCTGATGGCGCTCGGCATCGGGTCGGGCGATGAAGTGATCACCTCGCCATTCACTTTCTTCGCCACCGCCGGGACGATAGCGCGCCTCGGCGCACGGCCGCTGTTCTGCGACATCGATCCTGAGACCTTCAATCTCTCACCTACGCGGGTGGAGGAGCTCATCGCCAGGGAATGCGACGTCCGCGGCAAGGGCGCCGACAGACAGGTGATCCACCGCACGACCGGCGGGCGGGTGAAGGCAATCATGCCCGTACACCTCTATGGGCAGGTCTGCGACATGGACGCCCTCATGGAGACCGCCAATCGTCTCGGCCTGCACGTCATCGAGGATGCCGCGCAGGCGATCGGCGCCCAGGACGGCAAGGGACGAATGGCCGGCAGCATCGGGCACATCGGCTGTTTCTCGTTTTTCCCCACCAAGAATCTGGGCGCGTTCGGTGATGCCGGGATGTGCACCACGAGCGATGCGGCGCTCGCGCAGCGCATGCGGGTGCTGCGTGTCCACGGCGCCGAACCCAAGTACCACCATAGTCTGATCGGCGGCAATTTCCGCCTGGACGAGATCCAGGCTGCCGTGCTCAACGTGAAGCTCGGCTTTCTCGATGAGTGGATGGCGGCCAGGGATGCGCATGCCCGGCAGTACACACAGGGGCTGCGGGCGGTACGCCCCACAGGCGCGGTCGTCGCCCCGGCCCGCAGCCAAGGCGGCCGGCACGTCTGGAATCAATACGTGATCCGGACGCAGCGGCGGGATGAGCTGCGCCAGTACCTGGCGGCGGCGGGCGTCGGGACGGAGATTTACTACCCCATCCCGCTGCACCTGCAGCAGTGCTTCGGTTACCTGGGTCACCGGCCCGGGGAGCAGCCGGAGTCCGAGCGTGCCGCGCGCGAGGTCCTGGCCCTGCCTGTCTTCCCCGAGCTCTCGCCGGCGCAAATCGACCATGTGACCGGTACAATCGAGCGCTTCTACACGGCCACAATGGCCACATCCCAGCAGCCCGCCTGAGGAGCTCACCATGCCGAAGGCCGCAGGTCCCCGTACACCCATCTGGCCGGAACTGGCCACCCATGCGTCGCGGCTGAACACTGTCGCGACCAAGGAGCTCTTCGCGCGCGATCCGGGACGCTACGAGCGCTTCTCGCGCCAGGGTGCGGGCCTCCTCATGGACTTCTCACGCCAGCACCTCGACGAGATGGTGTTGGGGAAGCTGCTGGAGCTCGCCGAGGCGGTCGGTCTCAAGGATTACCGCGACGCGATGTGGCGCGGGGAGAAGATCAATTCCACCGAAGGGCGGGCGGTCCTGCACGTGGCGCTGCGGCAGCCGCCGGGTGCGAACATCGGCGGCACTGACATCGCGCGCGTGGTGATGGCCGAGAGGGAGAATATGCTCACGTTCGCGGAGAACGTTCGTGCAGGACGCATCGTCGGAAGCTCGGGAAAGCCCTTCACGCGAGTGGTGAACATCGGTATCGGCGGCTCGGACCTCGGTCCGGCGATGGCGGTGCAGGCGCTGCGGCCCTACACCATCGACGCGCCGCGGTGCGACTTCGTATCCAACATCGACGGCTGCCACCTGGAAGACATCCTGGAGAGCGCAGACCCGCGCGCGACGCTCTTCATCGTCTCATCGAAGACATTTACGACGCTCGAAACGCTCACGAACGCTCATACGGCGCGGGCATGGGTGAAGGAGAAGCTGGGTGATGAGGCCGTACCCCAGCATTTCGCCGCGGTATCGGTAAACCACCGCGCGATGGATGAATTCGGCGTCCATCCGCAGTACCGCTTCAAGATGTGGGACTGGGTCGGCGGCCGCTACTCCCTCTGGTCCTCCATCGGCGTATCGCTCGCGATCGCCATCGGCAAGGATCACTTCCTGGCGATGCTCGCGGGCGGCCATGAGATGGACGAGCACTTCCGCAAGACGCCCTGGGCGGACAACCTGCCGGCTCTGATGGGCCTGGTGGGAGTCTGGAACATCAACTTCGAGGGACTGCCGACGCTCGCGGTGTTGCCGTACGACGATCGCCTGAAGAGGTTCCCGGCGTACCTGCAGCAGCTGGAGATGGAGAGCAACGGCAAGTCGGTGACCATCGACGGGCGGCGGGTCGATTGGCAGACGGCGGCGGTGATCTGGGGGGAGCCGGGCAACAACGCGCAGCACTCCTTCTTTCAGCTGCTGCACCAGGGGACGCCGCGCGCCGCGCTCGATTTCGTATTGCCCGCGCGCTCTTCGTGCGGCAATCAGGGGCAGCAGGACCTGGCGATCGCGAGCTGTCTGGCCCAGGCGGAGGCTTTCATGAACGGGCAGTCGGCGGAAACGGTGCGCGCCGACCTTACGCAGCAGCAGCTGCCGAAGGAGCGGATCGAGGAGCTGATCCCGCACAAGGTGCATCCGGGTTGCCGGCCGAGCACCCTGGTGGCGTTCCCGAAGCTCGATCCTCCGACCCTGGGCAAACTGATCGCGCTCTATGAGCACAAGGTGTTCACCCAGGGGGTGGTCTGGGGGGTGAACTCCTTCGACCAGTGGGGAGTGGAGCTGGGGAAGAGACTGACCGATCAGCTCGCGCCGGCGGTGACGGACCCGAGCGGCGGGCACGCCGTGGCGCCCGGGGTGGGCAAGATCATTGCGCAGCTCACGGAATGGAAGAAGGCAGAGTAGGCTCCATTCCGGGCTCGGCGCCGCCCCGTGATCCGACAGGACAGCTCACCCTGCCAGCAACGCAACCCGTCTGCGCACATCCGCCACGATCGCGTCCCGCCCTTTTGCGGATCGTACCCTGAGCCGGCGCGCCGCCGCCTCGAAGGTCGCGACCGTCTTGACCACCAGGTCGATCACCTCGGCTGCTTGTGGAACCTGCCAGTCGCGTGCGACATCGAGGAGCGCCTGCCGCTTCGGGGAGGCGAAATCGTATTGAAAGGCGAGCGTATGCTCGCGTCGCTGCGCGACGTCCGGGACGAGATCGAATGCAGGCGACAGTCGATACCCGGACGGCGAGACCAGCATCCAGAAGTTCTTAAGATGATCGTCGACATTGCCTATGGCGGCATTGAACACCATGTGTCGAAAGAGCGTCGATACGTCCTCGGCCGGGCTCGCGGAGTACTTGCTCAGCGCAAGCGCCAGGTCCGTGTAGCTGGTCACATATACCCCTGGGCGCTCCCGACACAGCGTGCGCATGCTCACCATGTGAATACGGCCACCTCTCTTCGTGACGTCGAATCGCCGAACCAGCAGGACCCGTTTTTGTCCGACCCGCTGTAAGCGTGTGTCAGGCACGATGAGGCCTGCACGCCTGGCAAGCTGTAGGCACGTCGCCTCCAGTCCGACCACGTCGTGGATCCCGTCGCGGCTGCGGCTTGGAAACTTGGCCAGCCACTCGCCATGCCGGTCGTGCACCAGCGCTTTCGGCCGGGCGCCGCCGGCGCGGCTGCTGCCTTCGAGAAGCTTGCGGAACTCATCATCCGAGGGGAGCGTCCCGGCCTCGAGCTTCGCGGCGGCCGAGAGGAGTGTAGCGAGCGAGCGGGACTCGAGAGTGCGCGTCGGGCCGGGAGTCGAGGCGGTCTCCGTAAAAACGAGAGCGCCCGTCCCGCCGCCGCGCAGCGCCAGAAGCATCTCTGGGGGAGATGGCCTGCGGCCCTCCTGGGTCAGCGCCCTCGCGAGAAGCTGTCGCCCCCAATCGTCGGGCAGGGCATCGTCGAAGATGCCCAGCGGCGGGTCAAACTGTTCCGAGCGAAAGCGCCCAATTCCAGGTTGCAGCGGCAACGAGGCTGGATCAAGCGAGAAGGCATTAGAATCGCGCAGCCATGGCGCGGAGTACTCGAATTCCGACGCAAACCGGCCCCCAGCCACGGGCTCTGTCGTCGCCAGCTCACCGGCGAGGGCAATGCTGCCATCGGCGCGGCGTATCCAGACGTAGAACCGCCTCACGACCTGCGCCTCGAGGCCCGCTGACGCCGCAGCCCGCTCTGCTCGCGCCGCGCCCGATCCAGAAGGCTCTCACGAGGCTCGAGGAGGTGATCAAGAGACTGCAATTCATCGAGAGCCCACAGCGCATCCAGCCACGTGCCAATCTGCACCGTCGGTAGGCCGCGCTCCAGCGCACGCACCGTGCGCTCTGATACCCCGATGCGCTGCGCGAAAGTCGCCATGGTGTCGTTGCGATCCAGCCGCGCGCGCCGCAGGCGCCGCCCGATGGACTCCAAGACGCGCCTGGTTTCTGGAATCTGTCTCATAAGGCAGATTAAACCAGATTTTCGCGCATAACCGGAACTATAAATCAGGTAAGAGCGGCGCACTCATGGTTGGCGCCTATTGTGCCCCGTCGTGCGATGGAAGCCGATTGCCCCTACAATCCGCCCCTTCTACCGACCGGTGGGGACCGCATGGGCGCCGAAAATGCCGATCTGCTCTCTGCCCGGGGCGCAGCGCTCCTGCGCTCCGGTCTCGAGGCGCACGCGGAGGTCTTTGGGCGTCTGGCCACCCTCGCACCCACCATTCAGGAGGCCGCCGGTCTCCTGGTGGCGACGCTCTCCCGCGGCGGCAAGCTCATGCTGTGCGGCAACGGCGGCTCGGCAGCCGATAGCCAGCACATTGCGGCGGAGCTCACGGGGCGCTTCGTCAAGGATCGGCGCCCGCTCGCCGCCATGGCGCTATCTACGGACACCTCCGCGCTCACCTGCATCGCCAACGACTATGGCTTCGATGATGTGTTCTCGCGCCAGGTGAGGGGCCTTGGGCGCGAGGGCGATTGTCTCCTCGCCCTGTCGACCTCCGGGAATTCCCGCAACGTGCTGCGGGCCGCCGAGGCGGCACGCGCAGCAGGCATCCGCGTCATCGGGCTTCTGGGCAGGGACGGCGGGGCGCTGCGCGCCCTCTGCGACATCGCCATCGTCGTCCCGAGCGCGACGACCGCGCGGATTCAGGAGGCGCACATCTTCATCGGACACACCCTCTGTGCCATGGTGGAAGAGGCAATGGGGCTCGCGTGAGCAGGAAGACGGAATTGCGCGATCTCAAGACGCGATTGCAGCAGGCTCGGGTGCTGGTCGTCGGCGATGCCATGCTCGATCGCTACCTTTTCGGCGAGGTCGAGCGCATCTCGCCCGAGGCGCCGGTGCCGGTCGTTCGCGTCACCCGTGAGGAGCATCGGTTGGGCGGCGCGGCCAATGTGGCCTTGAACGTCAAGGCGCTGGGACCGGGCGTCACGCTGATCACGGTAGTGGGCGACGATGAGCCGGCGCGCAGGCTGGAGGGGTTGCTGAAGACGCACGCCGTGGAGGTGGTCCTCGGCAGGGACCCGCAGCTCTTCACCTGCGTGAAGCTGCGGGTCATCGGGCGGGCGCAGCAGCTCGTGCGGGTGGACTTCGAGAACCAGCCGGACCACGAGGTGCTGGCGGACATGCTCACGGACTTTGCGCGGGTGCTGCCGCAATACGATGCGGTGCTGTTCTCGGACTACGGCAAAGGGGGGCTCACGCACATTCCGCGGATGATCGAGCTGGCGCGGGCCGCCGGGAAGCCGGTGCTGGTGGACCCCAAGGGGGACGACTACAGCCGGTATGCAGGGGCGACCGTCATCACCCCCAATCGCTCGGAGCTTGTGCAGGTGATCGGACCGTGGAAAACGGAGGCGCAGCTCGAGGAGCGGGCGCAGCGGCTGCGGGAGAGCAATCGATTCGACGGCGTGGTGCTGACGCGCAGCGAGGAGGGGATGTCTCTCTTCGATGCCTCCGGACACCTGCAGGTGCCGGCGCAGGCGCGCGAGGTGTTCGATGTGACGGGTGCAGGCGACACGGTGATCGCCACGCTGGCCGCCATGCTGGCGTGCAACATGAGCTTGCGGGAGGCCATGCCGATCGCCAACCGCGCCGGCGGCATCGTCGTAGGCAAGTTCGGCACGGCCACGGTGAGCTACGAGGAGTTGTTCGGTTGAGAGTCGTGGTGACCGGCGCCGCCGGGATGGTGGGCAGCAACCTGGTGCATGGACTCAATGCGATCGGCATCGACGATGTGATCGCGGTGGACGATCTGACCGAGAGCGCGAAGTTCCACAATCTCCTCGGCGCCAGCATCAGCGACTATTTCGATCGCGGCGAGTTCTACGACCGCTTCGCCCTGGGGGAGATGGGCCGCATCGATGTCATCTTCCACGAAGGGGCCTGCTCCAACACGATGGAGCACAACGGGCGGTACATGCTGGAGACCAATTACCGCTGCTCGCGGGACCTGCTCGATATCTGCCAGAGCCGCGGAACGCGGCTCCTCTACGCCTCATCCGCCGCCACCTACGGCGGGAGCGCCGTATTCCGCGAGGCCGCGGAGCACGAGCGGCCGCTCAACGTATATGGCTACTCGAAGCTCCTCTTCGACAACATAGTCCGGCGCGTGCTACCCACCGCACGGTCGCAAGTGGCGGGCTTCCGCTATTTCAACGTCTACGGGCCGCGGGAGCAGCACAAAGGCCGCATGGCGTCGGTAGCCTGCCATCACTTCGAAGAGCTGCGCGAGACCGGCAAGGTGCAGCTCTTCGGAGAGTATGGGGGCTATGGTCCGGGGCAGCACACGCGCGACTTCGTGTACGTGGACGATGTCGTCGCGGTGAATCTCTGGTTCCTGCGTCATCCGGAGCGCAGCGGGATCTTCAATGTCGGCACGGGAAGGGCGCAACCCTTCAACGATGTGGCGCATGCGACGATCAACGCGTCACGCGCCCTGCGCGGCGAGGCGCCGCTGAGCCTGGAGCAGCAAGTCTCCCAGGGCCTGATCGAGTACGTGCCGTTTCCGCCGGAACTGGTCGGCAAATATCAATGCCACACTCAGGCGGACCTCACTTTGCTGCGCGCGGCGGGCTGCGACGTGCAGTTCGCCGATGTGGCGACGGGTGTCCGGCGCTATTCGGAGTGGTTGCACGGGCAGCGTGAGCCCTGATCGAAATCGATGTCGGATCTGCCGCCCTCATTGAGTCGCAAGCTCGTCCCTGCTGCCGAGGTCGGCGGCTGGGACTGGCCGCGTCCGCTGGTGTTCACCAACGGCGTATTCGATGTGTTGCATCGCGGCCATGTCGTGTACCTCGCTGCCGCTCGCGAGCTCGGGGCGGCGCTGCTGGTCGCGATCAACAGCGATTCTTCGGCGAGGCAGCTCGGAAAGGGGCCGGGCCGGCCGCTCAACGGCGAGACCGACCGCCTGCTGGTGGTCGCGGCGCTGGAGAGCGTCTCGTTCGTGACGACCTTCGAGGAATCGACGCCGTGCGAGCTGCTGAACCGTTGCCGGCCTGACGTGTACGTCAAGGGTGGCGACTACGACATGGAGACACTGGAGGAGACTCAGCTGGTGCGCAGCTGGGGCGGCAGGTCGGTAGCGATATCCTTCGTGGATGGCTACTCCACGAGCGCTCTTGTAAGACGCATCCGCGACGGAGCGTGACGTGCAGCACCTCGCGGGCAGCGCTAATATGTTCGCATGAGCCAGACCGGGCGCGACCATGTCCTTACCGTAGCGCGCGACACGCTGCTTGCTGCATTGCCGGATGCGTGGGCGATCTACGTGTTTGGAAGCTTCGCACGCGGCGAGGAGTGGCCCGGCAGCGATCTCGATCTGGCGGTTCTCCTGCCCCCAGGTCGCAGGATCGAGAGTCTTCTGGACGTCATTGGCGGCGTATCGGCCCGAGTCCATCGCGAGGTGGACGTCGTCGATCTGCGCAGGGCGGGCGACGTGCTGCGCCGCGAGGTGCTCATGGATGGCCGGACGCTCTATGTTTCGCAAGCCGACCAGGTACTGGCCTGGGAAGGGGCCGCCATGAGCCGGTACGCACGCCATCGCGAGGAGATTCGGGACATTCTCGAGGACTTCCGCAGAACCGGTCTCGGTTACCACACATGAACGAGGTACTCGCCCAGAAAATCACGTCACTGCAGCGGTGTGTGGCCCGCGCCCGCCAGGCGCGGGCCGATGCCGGGGCGGATTTCCGTACGAACTACAATCTGCAGGATGCAGCGGTGCTCAATATCATTCGCGCCTGCGATACGGCGATCGACCTTGCGAATATGCTGATCCGCCTCCGACGCCTGGGCATTCCCGCCGAGAGCAGGGAATCGTTCGCCATACTGTCGCGAGAGAAGGCCATCCCGGTCGACCTCGGGCAGCAGCTGCAGAAAATGGTTGGTTTCCGCAACATCGCGGTACACCAGTACCGAGACCTGGACATTGACATTGTCGAGACAGTAATCGTGCGCAATCTCGACGATTTGTTGCAATTCGCCCAGGTAATTCTGGCTCTGATGAACGGCGAGCCGGGCACGGGTGGTCATTAGGCGGAACGCGGCGTTCATCGATCGGGACGGGGTGCTCAACGAGGAGCGCGCCTTCGTCCACCGCATCGAGGACTTTGCATTCGTGCCGGGTGCCGTCGATGCGCTGCAGGCCTTGCAGGCCGCCGGATATCTGCTGGTGATCATCACCAATCAGTCCGGCATCGCGCGTGGCCTCTATTCCGAGGCGGACTACCTGGAATTGACCGCGCACGTGCGCGAGCGCCTGCTGACAGCCGGCGTAAGGCTCGACGCCGTGGAATATTGTCCGCACCTCGCCGATGCGCCTGTAGAGCGCTATCGTGTCGAATGCGATTGCCGTAAGCCCAAGCCCGGCATGCTGAAGCGTGCCATCGAGGCGCTCGATATCGATCCGGCGGCATCCTTCCTGGTAGGCGACAGGCTATCGGACATCGAGGCAGGGCGCGCGGCGGGGATTGGGCGGTGCTTTCTGGTGCGGACGGGGTATCCGCTGCCCGATGTCGCAGTGACGCGAGCAGATGCCGTATACGACGATTTGCTTGCGTGCGTAAGCTGCGTCCTGCGCGAAACGAGGAAGCTGTCATCGGGCCCGGCGCGAAACGAATGATATTCCGCCGTTTGGCTGGCGATTGCGCTCGCTGCGAACGATGCGCGGCGCGCGCAGCCGCTCATCGCGCAACTTCAAGTCATACGCGTGCCGGATCAGGTGGCGGAATCTCTTGAGCTCGCCATGTTCCCGACGGCTGTTTCTGGCAGGAACGCCGACGCAGGCCGGGAAGCTCGAGTGAGAGGCGGGTCAGGAGCCTCTCGTGCCTATCACCATGGTGCTCGAAATGGTTCTCGAACGCTTCGCAGGTGCCTTCGAGCATTCGCTCGAACACGGTGTAGAACCGGGCAAGCTCGTAAGCGCATGCCTCGAGGTGTCCGTCGTGTGTTTCGCCCATATGCTGGGCCGCCTTACCTGCGGCATCGGCCAATACGCGCAGATCCGGAGCCAGCTCCCGCTCCAGAATGCCCAGTCCTACAGCGTCCATCGCTCACCAATGCGCTGGATCTTCGATCGCAGTGCGGTCTCATTCAGATTGAGGACGTCCACTGCGCGCCGAAGGCGTAATTCGAGCTCGCTCTGCAGCCATGCCTCCGAGCGGCCCTGCGGCAGCGATTCGATGGCGATGTCCACGTCCGAGTGCTCGCGAAATCGGCCGGGCTGGAGCACCGACCCGAACACCCAGACCTGAGTACCCGGCGGCAGCAGGCTGCCGAGGGCGTCGCGAAGCTCGCGGTAAGCCGCTCCCCGGGCAGCCTCGCGGACGCGGGCGCGCTGTTCGTGCATTTCCTGTAGCAGAGTGGGCATGGGTGGCTCCGAGGCAAGAATACCTCGGCGGCGAATCGTGCGGCAAAATCGCCGGTAGCCGGGACACCCGATTCCGCTCTAGAGCGGCAGCGCTCCCGCTAAATCACCATTTTGACGGGGTGAGCCAGGGGCGGCCATGGCACCGAGAGTCCGACGGGCTGCCAGACGGGGGCTGGGGAGCGCTGCTTGCGGTACTGGCGACAGACAAGGGTTTGCGAATGCGCTTCATTGCCGGCTTCATTGGATAGCAAGCTCACATCCGTGGCAGATCATGAGCCGCGCCACGGCGTTTATCGACCGGGACGGTGTCCTCGATGAGGAGCGCGCCTTCGTCCATCGCATCGAGGACTTTGCATTCGCGCCGGGTGCCATCGAGGCGCTGCGGGTCCTACAGACCGCCGGATACGTGCTGGTGATCATCACCAACCAGTCGGGCATCGCGCGCGGCCTCTACTCGGAGGCGGACTACCTGGAATTGACCGTGCACGTGCGCGAGCGCTTGCAGGCCGCCGGCGTCAGGCTCGATGCGGTGGAATACTGTCCCCACCTCTCCGATGCGCCGGTGGAGCGCTATCGTCGCGACTGCGATTGCCGCAAGCCCAAGCCGGGATGCTGAAGCGCGCCATCGAGGCGCTCGATATCGATCCGGCGGCGTCCTTTCTGGTGGGCGACAGGCTATCGGACATCGTAGGCAGGGCGCGCGGCGGGGATTGGGCGGTGCTTTCTGGTGCGGACGGGGTATCCGTTGCCCGATGAGGCAGTGGCGCGAGCGGATGCCGTGTACGATGACTTGCTCGCCTGCGCCAAGTCCGTAGTGCCCGTGCGGTAAGCGTCGGACGTGCGGGTAATCGTCAGCTCAGCGCTGCTCAAGCCTTTCGGCGAGCCAGATCTTGATGAGAGACTGGCGGGTGATTCCCAGCCGGCGGGCGTGCCGGTCGATGGAGTGAACCATCCATTCGGGGAAGTCCACGTTCACGCGCTTGATTTCGACGCTTGCCCGACGGGCCTTCGCCACATCGAGCGTGTCCATGACACTCTCGCCGGCGTCGAATTTCTGATCAAATTTGGTCGCCTTCATACACCTCAACCTCCTCGTCTCGGGAGCGCCGGACCGAAATGAGCCGAACGTTGTCGCCGCGTCGGGTGATCACCGCGGACCAGTGTTTTCCGCCGAGTTTGCCAATTACCATCCATCGCGGCTCATCGGTCGTGCGTGCTGGGATCTCCAGCAGATCGGGGTCGCGCCAGAGCTCCTGAGCTTCCTCGAAGTCGATTCCGTGCTTGTCCTTGTTCGCAGCGCTCTTGTCCTGGTCGTATTCGAAACCCACGTCCAGTGCCGCCATTTAGGTATAGAAAAAGTATAGATTCTATACAACGATCGGCCCTTGGTCCAGCGGCCGAGAGCGAATGCGGCGCGGGGTGCTCGAGCTGCGCAATGCGATCATGACGACGACAAGTGGATCGGGCAATCTTTCGATGGAATCAATGAGAACTTGAAAGGCATCGTTCTGGCCGGCGGCGCGGGTACGCGGCTGCACCCGGTGACCCTGAGTATCAGCAAGCAGCTCCTGCCGATTTACGATAAGCCGATGGTCTATTACCCGCTGGCGGCGCTCATGCTGGCGGGAATCCGCGACATCCTGCTGATCTCGACGCCAGAGGACCTGCCGCTCTTTCGGCGGCTGCTGGGCGACGGCGCCAAGTGGGGAATCTCTCTCTCCTACGCCGAGCAACCCCGGCCCGAGGGGCTGGCGCAGGCGTTCATCATCGGCCGGCGCTTCATCGGCGCCGATCAGGTGGCGCTGGTCCTCGGGGACAACATCTTCTACGGCCATGGGCTGCCGGAGCAGCTCGAGGCCGCTGCCCGGCGTTGTGACGGCGCGACGGTGTTCGCCTATCGGGTAAGGGATCCCGAGCGCTACGGCGTCGTGCAGTTCGATCAGGCGGGGCAGGCGCTCGACATCGAGGAGAAGCCCGCCAAACCGAAATCCAACTTCGCGGTGACGGGCCTCTACTTCTACGACAATCAAGTGCTCGACATCGCCGCCGGTCTCAAGCCTTCCGCGCGCGGGGAGCTTGAGATAACCGACGTCAATCGCATGTACTTGCAAAGCGGCGCGCTGCGGGTCGAGCTGTTGGGCCGCGGCGTGGCCTGGCTCGACACCGGTACCCACGAGTCGCTGCTGCAGGCATCCATGTTCATCGAGGCGATCGAGACGCGGCAGGGCCTGAAGGTCTGCTGTCCCGAGGAGATCGCGTACCGCAAGAGCTACATTACGGCCGATCAGCTGGAGTCGCTGGCGCGACCGCTCGCCAAGACCGGATATGGCGCCTATCTGCTCGACATCCTGCAGGGGCGGGTCTGACATGGAGTTCGTCCCGACCGACATCCCCGAGGTCGTGCTGATCCGCCCGAAAGTGTTCGGTGATGCGCGCGGCTACTTCATGGAGTCCTGGGAGGAGCGCAAGTTCGCCGCGGCGGGGCTCGACCTGAAGTTCGTCCAGGACAACCACAGCCACTCGGCGCGGCACATCCTGCGCGGGCTGCACTACCAGATAAAGCAGCCGCAGGGAAAGCTGGTGCGGGTCGTCACCGGCACCGTCTATGACGTCGCGGTGGATATCCGGCGCGGCTCGCCCACTTTCGGCAAGTGGGCGGGCGTCGAGCTCTCCGCGGAAAATCACCACATGCTCTGGGTCCCGCCCGGGTTCGCGCACGGCTATCTCGTGCTCAGTGACTACGCGGATTTCCTCTACAAAGTCACGGACGTCTGGGCGCCGGCCCATGAGCGGGCTATCCGCTGGAACGATCCCGAGATCGGGGTGAAGTGGCCCCTGCCGGCGGACGCTGAGCCTGTTCTGTCCGGGAAGGACGCTGCGGCCGCGAGCTTTCGCGATGCCGAGGTCTATCCCTGATGCCAGTCACACCGCGGCAACCAAAGTACTGATCACGGGGGCCGGAGGGCAGGTCGGACGCATGCTGCTCGAGACCCGCCCGGAGTGCTTCGAGGCGATTGCCTGCACGCACGCCGATCTCGACATCGGCGCGGGCGAGGCAGTACGCGATTGCGTCGGCCGCCATCGGCCGGCGGTGATCATCAATGCGGCCGCCTACACCGCGGTGGACAAGGCCGAATCGGAGGCGGCGCTCGCCAGCGCATCAATGCGGAGGGCCCGGGGCATCTGGCCGCGGCTGCTGAAAGCGCATGGCGCGCGGCTGATCCATATTTCGACCGACTTCGTTTTCGATGGCGTCGCGTCCATTCCTTACCGGCCGGAATCCGCCACTCATCCTCTCAGCGTCTACGGGAACCAAACGGGATGGCGAGCTGGCCGTGCTCGATGGGCTGCCGGAGCGCTCGGTGATCGTCAGGACCGCCTGGGTATACGCTGCGATCGGCGCGAACTTCGTGCGCACCATGCTGCGCGTTATGCGGGCGAACGGCGCTGCGCGAGTGGTCGCCGACCAGGTGGGCACCCCGACCGCGGCACGCTCGCTGGCGGAAGCCCTGTGGCAGATCGCTGGGAATGCCGAGATCCGCGGCATCCACCATTGGACGGATGCGGGGGTGGCGAGCTGGTACGACTTTGCGGTGGCCATCGCGGAGGAGGGCGCTCAGCTCGGCCTTCTGCCGCCCGAGGTCACCGTGACACCCATTACGACCGCAGACTACCCGACGCCTGCCCGCCGGCCCTCCTACAGCGTCCTCGACAAGCGCTCGCTGGCATCTTTCGGCCTGTGCTCCATCCATTGGCGCAAGCGCCTGCGCGCTGTCCTGAAAGAGATCCCGAATGTCTAGCGTGGAAAGAGCGCCGCTCGCTCGGGCCGGAAACGCCGAGCGGCCTGCCCCGGAAATCGCGGCTGCTCGTCACCGGCGGCGCCGGCTTCATCGGCGCCAACTTCGTGCACTACTGGCTGGAGACGCATCCGGGCGAGCGCCTGGTGGTGCTCGATGCGCTGACCTACGCGGGCAATCTCGCCAATCTCGAGCCGGTCAAGGGGCATCCGGATCTCGAGTTCGTGCAGGGCAACATCTGCGACACGCCGAAGGTCGAGCGCCTGCTGCGCGAGGAGGGGATCGACACGATCGTGCATTTCGCCGCGGAGTCGCACGTCGATCGGTCCATACAAGGCCCCGATGCTTTCATCGAGACGAACGTGCAGGGCACCCACTCGATGCTGAAGGCCGCGCGCAAGGTGTGGCTGGAGGAGCGGACGGTCCCGCGGCATCGCTTCCACCACGTTTCGACGGACGAGGTCTACGGGTCGCTCGGACCCGAGGACCCCGCTTTCCACGAGCTGACTCCGTACGCCCCGAACTCGCCTTATTCGGCTAGCAAGGCAGCCTCGGATCACCTGGTGCGCGCCTATCACCATACCTACGGGCTCGAGGTCACGACCAGCAACTGCTCCAACAACTACGGCCCCTTCCACTTCCCCGAGAAGCTGATTCCGCTGATGATCGTGAACCTGCTGCACGGCCGGGCGCTGCCGATCTACGGCGATGGGAGCAATGTGCGGGACTGGCTGCATGTCAGCGATCACTGCCGAGGCATCGATCTGATCCTGCAGAAGGGCCGTCCGGGCGAGGTCTACAACATCGGCGGCGGCGTCGAAAGCGAGAATCTGAAACTGGTCGAGACGCTGTGCGCCGTGGCCGATGAGGCCTTCGGCGGCGGGCAGGACCTCTGCTCCCGCTTCCCCGGCTGCCCCGGCGCGCGGGGCGGCAAGTCCTCGAGCCTCATTCAGTTCGTGAAAGACCGGCCCGGGCACGACCGCCGCTATGCCATCGACTGCGGCAAAGCCGAGCGGGAGCTGGGATATCGCGCTCAGGTCACCCTCGCTTCGGGCTGCGGAGCACCTTCGACTGGTACGTCCAGAACGAATGGTGGTGGCGCGCCGTCATGGACGGCAGCTATCAGCGCTGGATCGAGACGCACTATCGGTAGCGGCGACCGGTCGATCGTATGGGCTACCACGGATGAGCGAGGTCCTCGCCTAGAAGGCCACGTCGCTTCAGCGGTGCGTTGCCCGCCATGGACATCGTGGAGACGGTGATCACGCGCCATCTCGATGATCTGCTGGAGTTCGCCCAAAGGATTCTGGCGCAGATGGGCTCGCGCTGATGGGACGATGACCTTCAAGCCTACCGCCCGAGCCAATTGCCGTTGGCGCACATCGAACTTGGCAAAATGTTTGAATTCGAGCTCGATGGCGCTGGTGATATGGATCACATCGAGTGAACGGCGGCCGAACGATCGGGTGTGCTCCCGGCTCAACTCGCCGGCCCTCCTCAGCGTGGCCCGCCATAACACATCTCCCTGCTTTTAGCGGCCCTGGTCGAAATCGTCGTCGAGACTGCCAAAGCGGCAACGTATGCGTCGTGCGTTATGGAGCCTCGATACGCCGCCAGGCCGATGCCGTTGGTCAGCTCGACGCGGCCGTGATGTGTCACCAGCAGGGAGTCGCCCACCTTGCTGCGCCACGCCGCCATGGCGCGGGACTTCGGCTCCCTCAGGTAGAGCTTCAGCAGAGCGCCCGGGTCGACGTAGACCGATTCAGCGCTCGCCATGGTTTTCGTCGTCGAGCGCGCGAGATTCCGCCTTCGTCATGGCCCGCGGCTGATACGAATTGAGGCGTGCCCAGTAATCTACCGGAGGCGACACTGCAGAGGTGACCGCCGTATAAAAAGAGTCAAGCGGTACCGCGGCTTGCCCTTCTCGGTCAGAATGACCTCACCGTGGGTCACGTCTCGCCGCCGCTTCCGCGTGGAGGCGTCTGAGGCGGCAAATGGCGCTCCGCCGCTGACGTCGGCGGCTACCGGAAGAATCGGGCGCGCATTTGACGACGGCCAAGGAGCAGGGCTCCTTCATCTTGCGACCGTCGAGATCAAGACTTCTCTCCCGCCGGGACTCGGCTGGGTCTTTTCCTGAAGCCCCGGAGATCGAGATGACTTGCTCCTGCCCGGATTTGGCGACGATGTGCAAGCACGTCGCTTCCGTGACGTATGCGGTGGGCGCACGATTCGACCGGCAGCCGGAGCTGCTCTTCGTGCTGCGCAAGTCGACCATGAGGAGCTGATCGCACGGGCGGCCGATGTCGAGGTGTCTTGGCGGAGCGGCCGCAAAAGACTCGCGCAAGGGGATCTCGGGAACGGCTTTCGGATCGAGCTGGCCGAGGCGCCGCGTGCGCCTTCCGCCGTGGTGAAGCAGTCCCCCCGAAGCGCTCGGCCGCCGACTCGCGTCAACAAGCGCGGGTCTCGGAAAGCTGGGCGACTATGAGAGCCAGAACGCTCGGGTGGCACCGGCTCAGGCTCCGGCTCTGTTCGCTGTCCAATGGCTCGACGCGGCTTGCCAGCCCGTCATCCTCCCGCCTGACTGAACGTTCAGGGACCGATTCAGCTCCAAAGCGGCAGCGCTCCCGCTACAATTGCCGTTTCGCATGGGGGAGCCAGAGGCGATGAGCGCCTCGAGAATCCGGCGGACAGCCGGACGGAGGCTCGAACGTGCGCTGCTTCGTGCACTGGCGATTTAAGGGTTGTTAATGCGCTTGATGCGAGGTTCCGTCGGGCGGCTGGCCGGGTTGCTGCTTGCCTCATTGGGTCTCTGGCTGCTGTTCGCCTCCGCCTATGCGCAGACGAGCTCGCTCTCATCTGAAGCAGGGTCGACCGATCTCTTTCAGGGACTGACGTCGGAAGAGCAGACGGCGATTCTCGGCCGCCTCGGCGCCGGCAACCTGGGTGGCGGCACCAGCTCCTTGAACCAGCTCCCGGGCCAGTTGGGTGCCACCGGGACGCTCAGTCAATCGCAGCTCCAGGAATATCAGCAGGAGATGGCGGTTCGGCGCCAGCGGGCGCAGGAGGAGCAGCAGCCGCTCATCCCCATCCTGAAGGGCGGCGACTGGGTGATCATCCAGATCGGGTATCAGCTTCCGCCCGCGCCTCTCAATGAGTCCACGCAGGCATTACAGCGGCTTTACACCGCACAGGGGGGGACACCTTCGGCGCAGAGCCTGCAGGCCGTTCAGGCGCTTCAGGGCAGCGCTTCCGGCAATAGTTCCGTGCTGGCACAGGCAGCGGCGGGTGCGACGCCGTCATCACAATTGACGCCCGCCGAGAAGAGGATGCTAGGGGCGCTGATGAGACTCATCCGCTCCCGCAATCCCTACCAGCTCTCTCCCGACGGAGTGCTGTCGCTGCCCGGGTTTGCGCCCGTCCCCCTGCTCGGTCTCACAGAGCAACAGGCGACGCTGCGCCTGCAGGTCGTGCCCCAATTCCAGAATCTCGAGGTCCGGGTGACGCTGCTGCCCCTCAAGAAGACCGGGCAGCAGGCGCTGAAACCCTTCGGTTACGACCTGTTCGCCGCGTATCCATCGAGCTTCGAGCCGCTGACGAACGTCCCCGTTCCGTCCAATTACATCGTCGGGCCCGGCGACGTTCTCGATGTGCTGCTCTATGGCAACCAGAACCACGCCTATCAGATGGTGGTCGGCCGGGACGGGCGCATCAACCTCCCGCAGCTGGGACCGATCGCGATCGGCGGACAGCTCTTCAGTGCGGTGGAAGCGGAGATCGAGTCGCGTGTGGCGCACCAGATGATCGGTGTGCGCGCCAGCATCAGCATGTCGCAGACCCGGTCGATCCAGGTCTTCGCGATGGGTGATGCCTTTGAGCCGGGTCGTACACCATCAGCGGTTTGGGCACTGTCACCTCGGCGCTGTATGCCGCCGGGGGCATTCGCAAAACGGGCTCCATGCGTGATGTCGAATTGAAGCGCGATGGCGTCACCGTTCGAAACTGGATCTCTATGACCTACTGATCCACGGCAGCACGGCGGACGACGTAAAGCTGCTGCAGGGCGATGTGGTATTGGTTCCCCCCGTGGGCCGGACCGTCGCGGTAGATGGCGAGGTGGAAAGGCCGGCCATCTACGAGACCAAGAACGAGACGACACCGGCCGAGATGGTTGCCCTGGCGGGCGGCCTCAACCCCGACGCCGATACCTCGAAGGCCACGCTGACCAGGATCATGCCGAACGGGCAACGGGTGGTGTTGCAGCTCGACCTGACCGCGGGCGGCGCCGCAGAGGGTCTGCGAAACGGCGACGTTATCCATGTTCCACGGCTGCGGCCCACACTGGATTCGGCCGTGGAATTGCAAGGGCATGTCTACACGGCCGGCGCCTTCTTTTACCGTCCGGGCATGCGCCTGACGGACGTGATCCGCTCCGTGGATGACCTGGAACCGAGTGCCGACCTGCACTATGTGCTGATCCGCCGCGAGCTACCGCGCGACCGGCGTATCGTGGCCGTGTCCGCGGACCTCGCCGCTGCGCTGGCGGCTCCAGGGTCGGGTGCCGACGTGCCGCTCATGCCGCGCGACCAGATCACCGTCTTCGACTATCCTCCAGCCGTGACCGGATCATCCAACCCATCCTGGATGAGCTGCGCACGGAATCGACGGCGAATCAGCCGGAGCAAGTGGTGACCATCGAGGGCCGGGTCAATGTCCCCGGACAGTACCCGCTCGAGCCGGGCATGAGAGTCGCCGATCTGATCCGCGCCGGAGGCGGACTGGCGGATGCCGCTTATGCGGGCCAGGCGGAGCTGACGCGCTACGTGGTCGTCGATGGCGGCACCCGGCGGACCGAGCTGATCGACATAGATTTGAATGCCGCCCTGAGCGGCAACCCCACGGCCAACGTGAAGCTTCGCCCCTACGACGTGCTCAGCATCAAGGAAGTCTCTCAGTGGACGGCCCAGGAGAGCGTCACGCTGCGAGGCCAGGTACGTTTCCCGGGCACTTACACGATCAGGCCAGGCGAGACATTGAAGTCGGTGATCGAGCGCGCAGGCGGCCTCACTCAGTATGCGTTCCCGCAGGGAGCCGTGTTCACGCGAGTGGAGCTTCGTCAGCGCGAGCAGGAGCAGATGGATCAGCTGGCGCAGCGTATGAAGATAGAGCTCGGGGTGCTGGCGCTGCGAGCGGTCGCCACGACGGCGGGGGGCGACACGGGCAATGCGTCCAGTGCGCTCATCGTCGGTCGCTCGCTTCTGCAACAGCTTCAGGGAGAGAAGGCAGTGGGACGGTTGGTGATCAACCTGCCGCGCATCGTGCGCTCGCCCGCCAGTTCACCGTGTGACGTGGTGTTGCGCGACGGTGATGAGCTGCTCGTACCCAGGTTCGAGCAGGAAGTGACGGTCATCGGCGAAGTTCAGGACCCGACCTCGCACCTCTTCAATCCGAATCTGTCGCGGGACGACTACATTCGGTTGAGTGGTGGGTTCACGGCGCAGGCGGACGAGAAGAGAGTATACGTGGTGCGCGCCGATGGCAGCGTGGTCGCCGACGATGGCAGCCGCTGGTTCAGTCGGGGCTCGAACATCGAGATGGAGACGGGCGACACCATCGTCGTGCCGATAAACGCGGAGCAAATGCTGCCGCTGCCATTCTGGCAGGCGATCACCGGAATTTTGTACAACGTGGCCATCGCTGTAGCGGCGGTGCACGCCCTATAGGCATCTGACGCACATGTCCAAGAGAGCACTTATCACCGGCATTACCGGTCAGGATGGCGCGTATCTCGCGGAATTCCTCCTCTTGAAGGGATACGAGGTGCACGGAATCAAACGCCGCGCATCCTCGTTCAACACCGACCGGATCGACCATCTGTACCAGGATCCCCACGAGCGCGATGTGCATCTGCACTTGCATTACGGGGATCTCACGGACGCGACGAACCTGATTCGCATCGTTCAGCACGTACAGCCCGACGAAATCTACAATCTCGCCGCCCAGAGCCACGTCGCTGTCTCGTTCGAGACACCGGAGTACACGGCGAATGCGGACGCGCTCGGCACGTTGCGGCTGCTCGAAGCCGTTTGCATCCTCGGGATGGAGAAGAAGACGCGCTTTTACTAGGCGTCCACCTCGGAGATGTACGGCAAAGTGCAGGAGACTCCCCAGAAGGAGACGACTCCCTTCTATCCGCGCTCTCCGTACGGGGCCGCCAAGGTGTACGGCCACTGGATCACCGTCAACTATCGCGAGGCTTACAGCATGTTTGCCTGCAGCGGGATCCTCTTCAACCACGAGTCGCCGATTCGCGGCGAGACGTTTGTCACGCGGAAGATCACCCGGGGACTCGCCGCATCCACGATGGGCTCCCGATTCCTGCCTTTACCTGGGCAATCTGCATTCGATGCGGGACTGGGGCCACGCTCGCGATTACGTCCGAGCCCAGTGGCTGATGTTGCAGCAGGCGGAGCCCGACGACTACGTGATCGCGACGGGTGAGCAACACTCCGTTTGCGAGTTCGTAACGCGCGCGGGAGCGGAGCTCGGCATGAAAGTCGAATGGCGCGGCTCGAGGCTCGATGAGGAAGGCGTCGATCTCAACAGCGGCAAAACGGTCGTAAGAGTCGACCGGCGCTATTTTCGCCCGACCGAAGTGGAAACGCTGCTCGGCGATCCGACGAAGGCCCGCCTCAAGCTGGGGTGGAAACCTGAGGCCACTTTCGCGTCTCTCGTGAAGGACATGGTGGCCGCCGATCTCGAGCTCGCTCGGCGGGACGCGGCCATGGCCCGGGAGGGATTCAAGACGTATCGGTACAGAGAATGAAGCCGGACTCCTCGATCTTCGTCGCCGGCCACCGGGGATTGGTCGGCTCCGCGATCGTCCGTCGGCTGCGGGCATCCGGCTTCCACAATCTGCTGCTGCGGGACAGGTCATCGCTCGATCTGACGCGCCAGCCCGCGGTCGAGAAGTTCTTCGCCGATCATCGGCCGGAATATGTGTTACTGGCCGCGGCCAAGGTCGGCGGAATATTGGCGAATGACTCCTACCCGGCCGACTTTTCCGGGATAACATCGCCATCCAGACGAACGTGATAGATGCGGCGTACCGCAATGGTGTCCGCAAGCTCATGTTTCTCGGCTCGAGCTGCGTCTATCCGAAGCATGCGCCGCAGCCCCTGCGGGAGGAATACCTTCTTACGGGACCGCTGGAGCCGACCAACGAGTGGTATGCGATCGCAAAGATCGCAGGCCTGAAGATGTGCGAGGCGTATCGCCGGCAATACGGCTTCAATGCGATCTCGGCAATGCCGACGAACCTGTACGGGCCGGAGGACAACTTCAGCCTGGAGACCTCGCACGTGCTGCCGGCTCTGATTCGCAAGTTCCACGAAGCGAAGGAAGGCGGCGAACGGCAGGTCGAGGTCTGGGGCACCGGTACGCCGCGGCGCGAGTTCCTCCACGTGGACGATCTCGCGGATGCATGTTTGTTCCTCATGGAGCGGTACGAGGACGGGCGATTGATCAACGTCGGCTGGGGAAGGGACGTCACGATTCGCGAGCTCGCGGAGACCATCGCGCGAGTCGTGGGCTTTACGGGCTCCCTTCGCTTCGACACGACGAGGCCGGACGGTACGCCGCGCAAGCAGCTCGATGTCGCGCGGCTGACTGCTCTCGGCTGGTCGCCGCGGATCGATCTCCAGACCGGAATAAGGTCGACTTACTCCTGGTTTCTCGAGCACCGGGCCAGAGCAAGGCTGCAATGAGCCGACAGGATCACTCGGTCAGCATCGTCATCGCTGCCCGGAACGTGGTAGGGAAGATAGAGAACTGCATTCTGAGCGTGCTGTGTCAGACGCACTCTGACGTGGAGATCGTCGTCATCGACGGGTGTTCCGACGATGGCACCGTAGACATACTGCAGAAATACTCGGACCGGGTGCGGTGGATATCGGAGCGGGATAAGGGAGTCAACGAGGCGCAGTGGAAGGGCGCACTGCGAGCCGGCAATGAGTGGATTCTGTTCCTCGGCGCCGACGATTCTCGCCGACCCGAAGTCGCTCGAGCGCCTGTTTCACGCATGTCCCGCGGACCTCGGCGGCTACGACATACTCACCGGCCACGCTTTGTATGAGGACGGCAGACTGTACCGGAGCGACAGGCTGCGCTTCACCGCCTGGAACTGCCTCCATGGTCAGGGAGCGCTGTACCGGCGCAGCCTGTTCGCGCAGAAGGAGTACGACCTGGGTCTGAAGATTTATTACGACTACGACTTCAATTTGTGGGCACTCAGCTCCGGAAAGCGTGTCTGGAACACGCCGGTTCTGCTCAGCGTCCTGGGGTGTGGTGGGCTTTCGGATCGTCCGCGGTGGCGAAACACGTCGAGGACATGCGGGTTCGCGCCCGCTATGTAAAGGGACTGACGCTTTACGCCGCGAACCTGTTTGCCGCCATGCGCTATGCCCGGAAGGCCGTAGCCGCTTTCTACCTGACGCGCGAGAACGTTAATAGCTTTCGGAGCTGGGGATTCGAGAGCCGTCTCATGGCACATTTGCGACGATTTCTGTCGGGCACCCGTGCCCTGATCCGCAGGAGTCCTCTGGAAACGACCAAATGGCAGAGCAGATTTTCTGCCCGGCGAGCGGCGTGACGACGATCTGTTTCTGGTCGAATTTCCCAAATCGGGCATCACCTGGCTGACGTTCCTGATGGCGAACGTCAATTCGCTGCTGACGCAGGACCGTCGCACGGTGACATTTTTCAACGTCAACGACTTCATTCCCGACGTGCAGTCCGTGCGCTACGCGGGCTTGCCACCGCCAGAGTTGCCCGGGTTATCGCTGCTTCAAGAGCCATGCGCCCTATCTCGCGCGGTACCGCAAGGTGGTCTATCTGGTGCGGGACCCGCGCGATGGCAGTGGTTTCGTATTCGACGTACCTGAGAAGCCTGGGAATCTGGCACGGAACGCTGGACCAACTGGTCATGCATCGGAGGCACGGAATAACGGCGTGGATGGAGCATGTCGCGGGCTGGCTGGACGGAATCGACGCGGCGGCGTCATTCACGCTGATCCGGTACGAAGATCTGATCGCCGATGCAGCGGCCGAAGTCGCGCGACTGTACGGGCTGTTGGGGATGCCGGTAACCGAGGAGATCATTGCCACCGCGGTGGAGCGCTCCGGCATCGACGGAATTGCGCCAGCTCGAAGCCGAGCTGGCCGCGAGGCATCCCGCGCTGACCAAGCTGGAGTTCGTCCGACGGAAAGGACCCGGCGGGTCGCGCGAGCCGCTTTCCGAGCCGCTGCGCGAGCTGATCGAGAAGCGGGCCGGCTCCCTCATGGAGCGACTCGGCTATGGCCGGGCGCGGCACCGCAGCTGGCGGTATCGAAGCTCTTCTTCAAGTGATCGCCCGGATTTTCCGGGCAATGAGCCTCACGGACCTCAAGTCCCGCATTGTTCCGGTTCGTTCTGGGCGATCGTCGGCGAATTGGCGGCTAGGGGCTTTGAGGGCGGTCTCTTACGTCGTCTATGCGAAACTCCTGTCGCCGACGGACTTCGGGCTCATCGGCTTTGCCGCGCTGATCATCAATCTATTCCCTCTGGTCCTCGATAACAGTCTCGGGCTCGCGCTGATGCGCTATCCGGAGCAGGACGATCGAGTGCCGAGCGCTACGTTCTACATCAACGTCGCCCTAGCCGTAGTCGCCATCGCGATTCTGTGTGGGGTTTCGCCCTGGACCGGGCAATTCCTACATGACCGGCGCATCGCTGATGATCCTGCCCATACTCAGCATACAACTGCTGCTCAATGCGCTGTGCTCAGTGCACATGGCGAGCGCCCAGCACCGGTTCCAATACCGGCAGCTCGCGCCGGTAAGGGTGATCTCGAGCCTATGCTCGATGGCACTCGGTCTGCCGCTGGCATTTACGGGCGGCGGTTACTGGTCTCTCGTCGCGGCTTCCATCGGTGGGCCGCTTGGCCAGATGGTCGCCGCACATGTGTTGCTGAGGTGGTGGCCGAAGTCGCGCTTCGACTGGCGGATAGCCAAGGAGATCTCGGCGTTCGCATCGTGGGTCGCCGTCGATATGGGCGTTACCTGGATGGTCACGTCGGGCGGTGGTTTCTTCCTGGCGTTCTATCTCGGCGCGCACGATCTCGGATTGTTCCGACTGAGCGACCAGATCGATACGTATTTTCTCGGCACGATCATGACGCCGCTGATTCCGGTTCTTTACGGCAGCTTTTGCGAAGTATCCGCCCAGCCTGGCGCGTCATGGCGCATCTTCGAGCGCAGCACGGCATTTCTCACCCCCGTCTCCCTGGCGGTCGCCGGCATCGTGATCATCGCCGCCTCGCCGGTCGAGGCGATGATCGGGGCCAGGTGGCATGGGGTGAGCGGCGTGATCATGCTGAATGCGATCGCCGACGGCATCTCCTATGGTACGCTCGCGGTTCCCTCGCTCTTGCGGGCCCACGGACTCGCCAAGGTGGTTGCGCTCCTACGCCTCGGAACCGTGATCGGGCAGGTGGCGGTCTACATGGTCGTCGCGCCGCGCGGACTGACCGCTTTCCTCTACGGCAAGCTCGCGATCGAAATTGCGATCTATGTCGTCTCGTTCCTGGTCCTGAAAGCCACGTTCGAGCAGCCGATCCTCGGGATCATGAGACGCCAGATCTGGCAGGCGGTCATGTTTGCGGTCTGCTCCGCTGTCGGTGTTGTCGCAGCAGAGCGCGCCGCGGCTCTCGGCGCGGTCGCGGCTCTCGCGGCGGGTCTCGCGGTATTCTGCGTCCCCGGCCGGAGCGTTTCTTTTTGTCACGCAGCGCCAGGCATTGGCGGGCGCCTTCCATCGATGGGTGGCCGCAAGATGAGGAGTCGAAGGCATTTGAGCATCCCGTATCACGAGGCAGACACGATGACCGGAGTCGATCCATGATCGAAACCATCAAGCAGGGATCCCTGGTGCTGGCAATCATTCTGCGGCGGACGTTCACCAAAGACGGGATCGAGTTCCTCACCCCGAGCAATTTCTCGCAGCAGCTCGGCTACATGAAGCGGCCGCCGGGGTACGTGATGAGCCCCTCACGTTCACAACCCGGTCAAGCGCGAGGTGCATTACACCAAGGAAGTGCTCTTCATCCGGACCGGACGGCTGCGGGTCGATTTCTACGACGAGCAGAAGGTCTATCTCAAGAGCACTCTGCTCGAGCAAGGAGACGTCATTCTCCTCGCCTACGGCGGGCACGTTTCGAGATGCTCGAAGAGTGCCGAGATGAATCGAAGCTGAAGCAGGGCCCGTATGCCGGGGAAGGCGACCAGGAGCGCTTCGAGCCCATCTCACCCGCGCAAATCAGAATGGAAGATTGATTCACATGAAGCCGACCGATCCGATGACAGACCCCATTCCGGTGAACACCCCGCTGCTCGACGGCAGAGAGCGGGAATACCTGCTCGAGTGCATCGATAGCGGCTGGATCTCCTCCGAAGGCCCGTTCGTCGCACGGTTCGAGGAGAGTTTCGCGAGGAGGGTTGGACGCAAGTACGGCGTAGCGGTCGCGAACGGATCGATGGCCCTTGATGCCGCCGTCGTGGCGCTGGGCATCGGTCCCGGAGACGAGGTGATCCTGCCGACGTTCACGATCATTTCATGCGCGGCGGCGATCGTCCGTGCCGGCGCGCATCCCGTATACGTCGACAGCGATCCGGAGACGTGGAACGTCGATGTCTCGCAGCTCGAGGCCCGCATCACCCCGCGGACTCGCGCCATCATGGTCGTCCACATCTACGGCCTGCCGGCCGACATGGATCCGATCTTGCGCGTGGCGCAGCGCCATCGGCTCGCCGTGATCGAGGATGCGGCGGAGATGCACGGCCAGACATACCGCGGACGCCTGTGCGGCAGCTTCGGCGAGCTCAGTATTTTCAGCTTCTATCCCAACAAACGCGTGACCACACGGCGAAGGAGGAATGATCGTCACCGACGACGCACAACTCGCAGAACGATGCCGGTCCCTGCGGAATCTTTGCTTCAAGCCGGAACAGCGCTTCGTCCACGACGAACTGGGTTGGAACATGCGGATGACCAACCTGCAGGCCGCTCTCGGGCTGGCACAGCTCGAGCGACTGGATCAATTCGTCGCGCGCAAGCGGGAAATGGGCAGGTCTGTACTCGAGCCTGCTGCAGGGCGTCGAGGGCCTGCAACTGCCCCTGCCGCGCACCGAGTACGCCGACAACATCTACTGGGTATACGGCATCGTCCTCGACGAGTCGCTGGGGCTCGATGCAAAGGAAGCGATGTCGCGGCTCGGCGCGCGCCGTCATCGGCACCAGGCCGTTCTTCTGGCCCATGCACGAGCAGCCCGTCTTGCGGCGGCTCGGCTGTGGCGGCGACGATCGGCACCCTGTCGCCGAGCGACTGGCGCGACGCGGATTTTACGTGCCGAGCGGTCTTGCGCTGACCGAGGCGCAGATCAGGCGATCCGCGCATTGTGTCAGGGAAATCCTGGCATGACCGTTTTCGATCATTACGCGGCGTACTACGATCTACTTCTACGGAGGCAAGGACTACTGCTCGGAATCGCAATACGTCATCCGTCACCTGCGGGAGTTTTTGCCCAAGGCACAGAACGTGCTCGAACTGGGATGCGGAACGGCGGCGCACGCGGCGGAGCTGGTGAAAAGCGGATACGGCGTCACCGGTCTGGACATGAGCGAGCCCATGTTGACGGCCGCGCGCAAGCGGCGCGACGCGCTGCCGGAGGAACAGAGGGCTGCGGTTGGACCTTCTCCAGGGAGATGCGGGAGCGCGCGTGTGGACAGGGTGTTCGACGCGGTCATGTCGTTGTTCCACGTGATGAGCTACCAGAACTCGAACGACGACCTGCTGGCCGCGATGTCGACCGCGGCGCGGCATATGTCGCCACAGGGCGCCTTCCTCTTCGATTTCTGGTACGGACCCGCGGTGCTGAGCCAGCGTCCCGAGAACCCCGTTCACGATCTGGAGAATGACGCGGTTCGCGTGACTCGCATCGCCCGGCCGCATTTGCGCGACGGCGCGAACAAGGTCGATGTGAGGTTCACCGTGCTCGTGGAGGACAAGGCGACCGGCTCGGTGCGGCGCCTTGAAGAGACACACGTCATGCGCTATCTCTTCCTTCCGGAAATCGACTACCTGCTTGCCAGGGCGGGCATGCAGCGGATCTGTGCGAAGGAATGGATGTCGGTCGAGAGAGCCGAGCGCCGCCTCCTGGAGCGGGTTTGTGGTGGCGCGGAAGCTCGCGCGCGAGCAGTAGCTCCGATGAGAGACGCGCGCTTCGCGGGCCTTCGAAGGATTCGAAGGCAAGCTTTTGTACTCGCAGCGTTTTTCGATGGCGGACCGACCGACGGCGGCGGGTACGTTCACAAGCTCGGGCTTTTGCGGGTTCTGCGGCGGTTGCGGGGCGAGGGGTTGGACGTAGTGGTCGTATGCGGGAGCGGGGATGCGCTGGCCACAGTCGAGGAGCACGGGCTGCGAGAGTCGTGCAGCCGAGAAAAGGCTTTCGCCAGTGGCTCGGCGAGCTGTCTGCCATGTGGGCTGTCAGGATATATCTCGGTCGCTCCCTGGGTCCGAAACTGTCTCCCGTCGATCGCCTGCTGGTCCGCCTGGGCGCCGATCTCGTGTTCTTTGCCGAGCCCGATCGGCGTGCCCTACAGCTCTATTCTCACAGCTACATCTTCTCGATTCTGGATCTGGCCCATCTCGAGCATCCGGAGTTTCCCGAAGTCTCGCTGTTTGGCGAATTCGAGCGCCGCGAGCAGCTCTATGCCGACGCGACGAGGTGGGCGGTGGCGGTCATTACGGACTCCGAGAGCGGCCGCAAGCTGCTGGGTGAGCAATATCGGGTGCCTCTCGCGAATCTTCACGGCCCCTTTTCTGATGTCTTCCCGCGTGGCCGGCTTCCGGCCCGATGATGCAGTCGCGGCGGAGTGCCGCGAACAAGACCGGCTACGTGACCCTTTACGTCTTCTATCCGGCGCAGTTCTGGGCGCACAAAAACCACCGATACATCATCGCGGCGCTCAGGGTCGTGCGGGAGACGGTACGGTTAAGGCCCCTCCAGGCGGTCTTCAGCGGCTCCGACAAGGGTGCGCTCGACGGGGTGCTCCGATACGCCGACCTGGCAGGCGTGAGCGATCTCGTGAGGTACTGCGGATTCGTGCCTGACGACGACATTCCGTACCTCTACCTGGGAGCGCTCGCGCTCGTTTATGCCGACGTATTTCGGCCCAACCAACATTCCGCCGACCGAGGCTTTGAGGATCGGGACTCCTGTCTGCTACTCGGACCTGCCTTCCTTTCGCGAGCACATGGGCGATGCGGTGACGTACGTCGACCTCACGGACCCCGCGTCGCTGGCGGATGCGCTGGAGCGCATTCGCAGCGAAGGAGCCGGAAAAAGAAGGCCCGGGGCGGATCTCCCCGGGCAGTCGTCCGGCGAGGAAGCCGAGCAGCGGTATTTCCGCGTGCTCGAGCAGATCATCCGACGATTCCGGCAGAAGACGCTCGCGCCCTCGTAGGGCAGGCGGGAATCAAGACCGTTGTGAGGCCTCGAGGCCGCGTGTCAGGCCCGGCCCGGGCGCCCGGGCACGCCTAAAGAACAGGTCAAGGAAGACGCCAGCGAACGATTTCAGCGATGCCGACGAGCTGCATCCATACCTGCTCCATATCGATGAAGCCGGCGTCGGGGGCGAATCGGGCGGCGGCGATCCCGCCCAGGCGGAGGAACCTGGCGCGACTGTGGAGAGGGGGATGCTCGCTGCCCGGACGCCTATCACGAGAAATCCGATGGCAAAGGCGATGAGGCAAATGACGATCAGAGAGTTGGGAAAAAAGAAATCGAGCAGGACCGGCAGCTGCGGATTCGGCCCGGTCAGCTTGGTCTCGCCGGCGACCGCGGAAGCGAGCATTGCCCCCAGGGGATACTGGTACGCCCGGATCCCCACGAGATCGGTAACGGGATGGAGCACGTAGGGAATGAATGAAACGTGATAATAATCCCGAAGAGCGGACAACGCGCCCTGCTGGTACGCCAGGATGTAAACGTCGCCGGACATCCACAGGCGAGTGCCCAGCAGGCGGGCGATGCCTGCGAAACCGGACGTTCCGTACGCCGTGAGGGCCATTATCGCGACGCCGCAGACCGCCAGGGCCGAGGAAACGGCGAGTGTGCGGAGTGTGAGCCGTCGGCCGCTGACGAAGTACCGGAGTCCCATCCAGTACAGGATGGGCAGGAACACGCTCTTTCCGGAGAAAGGTATCGACAAAGCGGCCAGAGCGACCACCCAGCAGGCGGCGCGTGAGGTCGAGAGTTTCTGGGACAGGAGAAGAACGAGGCAGATCAGGAACAGGCCGTGTTGAAACAGAAAGACGGGGCGGAATACCTTCTGGAAGTGCTGGCGCGCGTTGCCTTCGGCTCCCAGCAGCAGCGCGAGAAGCGCCAACGCCGCGGTGAGGAGCGCCGCGAAGAGAAGCAGCGCGTTCTGCTCGTCTCGCGTGAAGCCGGACACGACGGAAATGATCCGCTGCCTGAACGCACCCCTGCGGAAGCGGCTGGTCACCACCCGCGCTCCGAGAAGATAGGCCGTCATGCAGGCGCCAAACAACAGGAACTTGTCCCACGTGACGAGATCCGTTGCGCACAGCACGAATAGCAGCGCGGCGCTGAACGGCAGGAAGGTCGCCTGGACGATCAGCGGGTCGAGTATGTTATACGAAGCGCGGCGCAGGAACGCGTAACAGATCAGCGTCGTGATCGTCCAGACGAAGAAGGCATCCGCGACCAGTGAATTCAGCGGCATACGGCGGAGTCGGCCGCCTCACTCACTGCGGCCCCAGACTATGCGGAAGAAGGCGAGGAGCAGCGACAGGCCCAGCCCTCCGGCGAAGCCGAGGAAGACCCAGACCGGAAGGCGGAGAGAGGATGGTTTCTCCGGCGGCTGTGCGGGATAGAGACCTTGAGCGCGTATTCCTTGGTCCCGCGGGCCAGCATCTCCTTATTGATCTCGTTTTCCAGGATGCCGTAAATCACCTGTTTGACGGGCATGAGGGTGGTGTTCGCGGCCCTCTGGTTGAGGTAATCGATATTCCGCTGCGCCTCTGTGATCGCCTCGGAGCGCAGATAGTCGTTCGTCATCGCCACCAATCCGTTCGCCCACGCAGCGGCTTGCTCCGGATTGGTCCAGGTGATCTCCATCGTGACGATCCCCGTCTTGGCATCGATCGAGACGAGGCGGATCTTTTTGCCGAAGTACTGATTGGCCTTCCGAGAGTGTCGGCTCCTTGTCCGGAGCCGATGTCCGCCAGCTCTTCGTCACGGGATTCCAGAGCTTGGGATCGGGCGTCCGGAGGAGATCGTTCTGCGCGATGTAGCGCTCGGTCAGGGCCCCGGATTCGAGCACGGCGAGCGTTTCAGCCCGCTTGGCATCCTGTCCCAGCGATATTCCGGCGAGCGACGCGAGCCCGCGAACTGGGAGATGACGCTGCTCATGCCGCCCATCTGCCCGCCGCTGGGGGAACTGGATACCGGGGCGACGACGATGACGGCCGTGTATTGGGTTGGCAGGAGAAGTCCGGCGAGCAGTCCGACGAGCGTGCACGCGGCTACGAAGCCCAGAATGCGCCATCGGGACGTGCGAAGAACGCCGAAGTATTCGGCGAGGGTGACCTCCTCGTCCAATGCGGGAGCCGGAGAAGCTCGGTTCTAAAATCCATGCGCAATTGTAGCCGCTTCCGACAGCGGGGTGAGCCGATGCTTGGCCGATCGGCCTGTGGGGGGGATCACCCTGAGGCGCCCCCATGCTTGCGTTCTCGGTGTCACTCCGCCCGCAGCTCGCGAGAGGCGCGTGCCAGTGCGAGAGATCCTTGTGCAACATCTTCTCCAGGGCGCCGGTCGCCTGCTCGTAGCGCGAAATCACCTCGGCGGGGAAGCTCGCGATGTAATCCGCCCAGTCGGCGGACCCCGGCTCGTCGCGATACAGAATCCTGGTGACGAGACGGCGCAACGGGCGAATCCGCTTGAAAGTCCCCACGGCCTTCGACGCCAACCGGGATCGTCCCCACGAGCGCATGTGAACGTCATGAACCAGACGAGCCGCTAGCCGCGATCGCGGCACGGCGTTACCGTTGATGCGCCGACGAAGGTAGACGGCACGAAATCAGGATCCACTCCGATGAACGAATAAACCTGGCGGGCCACCGCTTCCGGTTTGCGCGCCAGATCATCAAATAGGACGATCAGCAGTTGATGGTCGGGAAAAGCGCCCACGCCATTGCGAGCTGCGTCGCACAGTAACCGTTACGGAAGAGATCAGGGCGGAGCGCTCCTTCCACCGCGAGCGAGGGTCGACCCACGCCGTTGCGGATGAAGAAGCGCCAGGCCGATAGTGCGCGCTCATGGGGTTTCGAATACAACAGATGAGGCGCATGTAGCGTGCAGGTAGACCCGTATCCGGGCGAGCGCTTCCGGGCTCGACAGGTAATGCTCGCAAACTTCGCCTGCGATGCGCCGTTGAGTCTGTGCGGGAAAAATCCTTCGAACCACGCGCTCCCCATGTCGTACAGAGCTCGAGAAGAACTGCGTTCCCTTGTTCGGCGGGAGAAATACCTGGGGATGTTCCCGCAGGATCTCGAAAAACCAGCTGCTGCCCGCCCTGCAGGAGCCGACGAACGCGAACGATGGCCGGGCCTTGCTGTCGCTTGCGGGGGATGCCTCGCGACCGAGCATGCGAGCGCTAAATCCAGCCGGCGATGGCGGCGAGCAGCACTACTGCGTTGTCCCTCATCCGCCGGCGGCCGCCGCGCAGGCAGAAGCCGACCAATTGCCATTTTCGGCGGAAGCGCCTCGGGCCGCTCAGGACCGAGCGCCAGGCGGCCAGCATGCGACTGTCCGGGGCCGCGGCCGTGCAGAGGGCGCATATCGCTGTCAGCTGCTCGTGGTACCGGCCACTGCGTACGAGCGCGAATCGGCGGAGGACGCCCCCTAACGACCCCCGGGCTCCGGTGTCGTTGTCATCGTGCTGGCGGTAAACCATCGAGGGCCGCGCGTCGAAGCTCCAGCGAAGACCCCAAGAACGGGCCAACGCGTAGAGGGCCCAGTCATGGAAGTGCAGACCGTCCGTTACGTCGGAATGGTCCAATAGGAAACGCCGGACTCGGGAATAGAACGCCGCCGGCATCACGAATGTGCAGCCCTGGCTTGCGCCCTCGAACAGAAAATCGGACGCGTTCTGTCTACCGGACGGCTCCAGGGGCGCCGTCCTGCCGTCATTCCATAGTGCTATCGTACCGCTCGAATAGCCTGCTGCACCATCGGCCTTGATTTTTTCGCAGGCCATCGACAGCTTTTATCGGTACCGATGTCGTCCTGATCCGCGAACGCGACAAAGTCGAATCCGTTGACAGGGTGCTGTCGTACGAGCGAGAAGAAGTTCTTTCCGGCTGAGCCGCTGGGAGTCGAGCGCTTCTCCCGGCACACACGGCCGTCATGCTCGAACGTGGCGATTTCCACGATGGTCGCGTCCGTGGAGCCGTCGTCGGCCACCGCTAATAGGACTTCAACTCCATTCTGCGCAAGGATGGATTGGATTTGCTCCCGTATCCATGTTGCGCCGTTGAAGGAAGCCAGCAATATGAGCACCTTCGGCGGGTGCCGTTGGCTGCGTGCACGACCGTCCCGCCAGCGGCTCGAGGAGACTTCATCAATGATTTGGCCACGGTCGGCCGCATTGCAGTGACCTTGAGTGGTCCAATCACGACGGCCCGAATCCTACGTGCTCCGCGGCAGCAGCGCTAGCCGGGGCCTATGCCGTCGCGCGGCGCGATCAATACGCGCCGCTACCGCCGAGCACCACGCGGGTCGTCTTCAACAGAATGTAGAGGTCGAGCAGCAGGTTCTGGTTTCTCACGTAGTAGGTATCGAGCACCACCCGGCGCCGATAATCGGTGTCGTTCCGCCCTTTGACCTGCCACAGGCCGGTGATTCCGGGCTTCGCCGACAGATACGCGCGCACGTTGCGGCCGTATCGCAGCAGCTCCTCGCGCACCACCGGGCGTGGTCCCGACCAAGCTCATCTCCCCTCGCATCACGTTCCATAGCTGCGGCAGCTCATCAAGGCTCGTCCGGCGCAGGAATCTGCCGAGCCGCGTCACCCGCGGGTCGCACCGCAGCTTGTGATCGCGCACCCATTCCGCCTTGATCGCGGGATCCCGCTCCAGCAGCTCCCGCAGCACCTGGTCGGCGTTCGGCACCATGGTCCTGAACTTCAGGCATTCGAACGCACGCCCGTCGCGGCCGATCCGCCGGTGCTTGTAGATGATCGAGCCGCCCTCACGGCGCATCAGGACGGCGATGGCCAGGATCAGGGGAGAGAAGACAGCCGCGAGCACGATCGCGCCCGCGATATCGAGAATCCGCTCTTGCAGGAGCGTAGCGCGACGCCGGTGGCAAAGCCTGCTGTTCACGGGAGCTGCGCCGGCGCTTCCTCCCATGGCCGCGGCTCGAAGGAATGCATCGCCGCAGCCGGCGTGGTCGAACGCCACCGCGCTCTCTGCCTGGCCGTCAGAGTCGAAGCTCATGCGTCGCTCCCCGCTCGAGACCAGATGAGGTCGCAGGGGCGCCCTGCGCGCCGTGCCCGGCGGCCGCCAGTCGTTGGGGTGCTGCCTCGTTTGCCTGCTGCGTCGACAAGATCAAGTCTCCTTCCCAGACTCAATGGCGAACCACTGTCGCGAGCAGGCGACAGATGTGATGTTGAGTATTTCCGGCGCCGCGGCTGCGTTCAAGAACTGGCTCCACATTTCAGAAGCTTAACGGCGGTATGTTGTGGAAGTTGACCAGTGCGGTCCGGTTCCCATCCCCCTGGGCTCATGCAAGTAACGTGCATGGCTCACAGTTCTCGTCAGGCAGGCGGTGAGCAAATCGCGCTCCCGGCCGTGCTGCGCTCCGGTAGGTGCTCCGGGAGCGGCGCAAAGTTCCGTCGGACTTCCGCCCAGCCATCATGGCTACGGGAACGCGGCGGCAGGCGGAGGAGGGCGGCCGCCCCGGAAGGCGCGCCGGTCGCGAGCCCGAACGATGTGTTGCTATCGTGAGACCGTGCATCAGCTTGTCAGTCCAGCCAAGCAACCGCATGGGCGGTTGAGGTAGTCCCCCTCGTCTGCTTGCTTCTTCTCAGGTCGCGCGAAGTATACCTAGACCTTGAGCGGTTTGAAAACACAAAGTTCAAGTCGGATAAGCACTTCCGACACACATCGGGGCTGACTTCGACTCCTCGGAACAACCGCCAAGGCCTGGTATCGGCCTAGGCAAGTTTCCTGCTTGAGAGCGGTCCAGCCTTCCGTTACGCTGGCCAAATGCGTGTCACAATTTTTGGCTCCGGATATGTCGGTTTGGTGACAGGGGCCTGCCTGGCTGATGCCGGCAACCATGTCGTCTGTGTAGATGTCGACGCCGGCAAGATCGAGCGGCTGAAACGCGGCGAGGTCCCCATTCACGAGCCCGGCCTCGAGGCCCTGGTCCGCTACAACGCCGAGGCCGGGCGGATGGAGTTCACCACCGATGCCGCCCGCGGCGTCGAGCATGGGCTTTTCCAGCTGATTGCCGTGGGTACCCCCCCGGATGAGGACGGTTCTGCGGATCTGCGTTACGTGCTCGCGGCCGCACGGACCATTGCCAGCCACATGAGCCGACATTGTGTCGTCGTCACCAAGTCCACCGTGCCGGTCGGCACGGCGGACAAGGTGCGGCGGGAGATCGCAGCGACCCTCGAGGCGCGCGGCGCCGCCGTCGAGTTCGACGTCGTCTCCAATCCCGAATTCCTCAAGGAAGGCGCGGCGGTGCAGGACTTCATGAAGCCCGACCGGGTGGTGGTGGGTACGGACAACTCGCGTGCGACGGATCTGATGCGCGCGCTCTATGAGCCGTTCACGCGCAATCACGATCGGCTGATCGTGATGGACATCCGTTCCTCGGAGCTCACCAAGTACGCCGCCAACGCCATGCTCGCGACCAAGATCAGTTTCATGAACGAGCTGGCCAACCTGGCGGAGCGGCTGGGCGCCGACATCGAGAAGGTCCGCGTCGGCATCGGCTCGGATCCGCGCATCGGTTACAGCTTCATCTACCCCGGGACGGGCTACGGCGGGTCCTGCTTTCCGAAGGATGTGCAGGCGCTCATCCGCTCGGCCCGTGAAGTGGATCACGAGCCGCAGATCCTGTCCGCCGTGGAGTCGGTGAACACGCGCCAGAAGGAGATTCTGGTCGAGAAGATGCGCCGGCATTTCGGCGAGCGACTGAAGGATTGCACCATCGCCCTCTGGGGCTTGGCCTTCAAGCCGAATACCGACGATATGCGGGAGGCGCCCTCCCGGACCATCATCGACCTCCTACTCCGGGCGGGAGCCCGGGTGCGGGCCTACGACCCGGTGGCCACGGCGGAGGCGAGGCGCATCTACGCCGGCCGGCCGAATTTCGAGCTTGCCCGCAACGCTTACGAGGCAGTGGAAGGGGCGGACGCCCTGGCGATCGTTACGGAGTGGCAGGAATTCCGTAGCCCGGACTTCGAGCGTCTGCAACAATTACTCAAGACGCCGCTCATCTTCGATGGCCGCAATCTCTACGATCCGGCGACGGTCGGCCGCTTTGGCCTGACCTACCATGCGATCGGGCGCGGGCAGTCGGGCGAGCGGTAAAGCTGAAGCGGTAACTTCCATGCTCACTCCAGTCATCCTTTCCGGCGGCGCCGGCACGCGCCTCTGGCCGCTATCGCGCGAGCTTCACCCGAAGCAGCTTCTCGCCCTCACCGGCGAGCGCACCATGATCCAGCAGACCGCGCTGCGGCTCGAGGGCCTGGCGGCGGGGGCGCCGGTCGTGGTGTGCAACGAGGCGCACCGCTTCCTGGTGGCGGAGCAGCTGCGGCAGCTCGGCATCGAGCCGCAGGCGATCGTGCTCGAGCCCATGGGGCGCAATACCGCGCCCGCCATCGCCTTGGCGGCGCATGCGGCCCTGAGGGCGGCCGGGCCGGGTGCGGCCGAGGATACGCTGCTCCTGGTGCTCCCCGCCGACCACGTCATTCGCGATGTCCCGGCCTTCCATAAGGCCGTGCGCGCGGCCCTCGGTGCCGCGCAGCAAGGGCAGCTAGTCACCTTCGGCATCGTGCCTACCAGCCCGGAGACCGGCTATGGGTACATCCAGCGGGGTCCCGCCAGCGGCGAGGTCCACCGGATCGCGCGCTTCGTGGAAAAGCCCACGGGGGCGCTGGCCGAGGACTTCGTCGGCTCGGGCGACTACTACTGGAATAGCGGGATGTTCCTCTTCGGTGCGCGGCGCTACCTCGAGGAGCTCGGGCGCCTCGCCCCCGGCATCGCGAGCGCCTGCGCGGATGCCTTTGCGGCTGCCAAGCCGGATCTCGATTTCACACGCGTCGACAGGAAGCTCTTCGGGACCTGCCCGGCCGATTCGATCGACTACGCGGTGATGGAGAAGACCTCCGCCGCGGTCGTGGTGCCGCTGGCGGCGGGCTGGAGCGATGTCGGCTCGTGGGCGGCGCTGCATGAGGCGAGCGAGCCGGATGCGTACGGCAACGTCTCCCGCGGGGACGTGATCTGCGAGGACTCGCAGGGCTGCTATCTCTACTCCGAGAGCCGGCTGGTATCCGCGGTGGGCCTGAAGGACCACGTAGTCGTGGAGACCAAGGATGCCGTGCTGGTCGCACCGCGCAGCCGCGTGCAGGACGTGAAGAAGCTGGTCTTCAGGCTGAAGGAGCAGGGTAGGTATGAGCACTCCCTGCATCGGGAGGTCTTCCGGCCCTGGGGCAGCTACGACAGTATCGAGAACGGCCCGCGTTTCCAGGTGAAGCGGCTGAAGGTCAAGCCGGGTGCGGTGCTGTCGCTGCAGCTGCACCATCACCGGGCAGAGCACTGGATCGTCGTGTCCGGTACGGCGCGCATCACGCGCGGCGATGAGGTCTTCCTGCTCGAGGAGAACCAGTCGACCTACATTCCGATCGGGGTGCGGCACAGGATCGAGAACCCGGGCAAGATCCCGCTGCACATCATCGAGGTGCAGTCCGGCTCCTACCTGGGTGAGGACGACATCGTGCGGCTCGAGGATCACTACGGCCGCCAGGGAACGACGACCTAGATCGGCGGCTCAGTGAGCGGTTGCCTGTCCCTGAACAGGATGCGGTTTCGGCCGGTTGCGCTCGTCCACGAGCACTACCACCGGCCGGTAGGTCTTCAGCTCCGCCTCGGAGTAGTCCGAATACGCGCAGATGATCAGCAGGTCGCCGGCCATGGCCCGGCGCGCCGCGGCGCCGTTAAGCGAGATCGTGCCGCTGCCGCGCTGGGCGCGGATGGCATAGGTACTGAAGCGCTCGCCGTTATTGACGTTGTAGATCTCGATGTACTGGAACTCGCGGATACCCGAGGCCTCCAGCAGCAGCTCATCGATCCCGCAGGAGCCCTCGTAATGGAGGTCGGCCTCCGTCACGCGCACGCGGTGGAGCTTCGCCTGGAGCATGGTCTTCGTCATCGGGTAGCCTCGAATCGGCGCCGGCGCGCCGCCACAGGGCGGCAAGAATACCCGATACTAGGAGCACCATGACGAACCTGAATTCCTTCAAGGCCTACGACATCCGCGGCCGCATCCCGGATGAGATCAACGAGTCCCTGGCGTACGACATCGGCAGGGCATTCGCCGCGCTGGTGCAGCCGAAGCGGGTCGCGGTCGGCCACGACATCCGGCTCTCGAGCCCGCAGCTCGCGGCCGCCCTGAAACGCGGACTCACCGACTGCGGGTCGGACGTCCTCGACATCGGCCTGTGGGGCACCGAGGGTGCGTATTTCGCCACGTTCGCCGAAGCGCTGGACGGCGGAATCATGGTCACGGCCAGCCACAATCCGCCGGACTACAACGGCATGAAATTCGTGCGCGAGCAGGCGCGGCCCGTGAGCAGCGACACCGGGCTCGAGGAGATGCGGGCCATGATCGAGTCGGGACGGCTGCCCGCGAAGGCGGCGACGCCGGGCAGCGACCGGCCGCTCGATGTGCGCGCCGCTTACCTCGAGCACCTGTTGGGATACGTCGACCGCTCGAAGCTGCGCAAGCTCAAGGTCGTGGTGAATGCCGGGAACGGCGGCGCCGGGCTGGTGATCGATCAGCTCGAGCCGCACCTGCCCTTCGAGTTCATCAAGGTCAATCACCGGCCTGACGGCACCTTCCCCAACGGAATCCCGAATCCGATGCTGGAGGAGAACCGCGCGGCCACGGCGGATGTCGTGCGGCGCAGCGGCGCCGATGTTGGACTGGCGTGGGACGGCGATTACGACCGCTGCTTCTTCTTCGACGAGCACGGACAGTTCATCGAAGGCTACTACCTCGTCGGGCTGCTGGCGGAAGTCTTCCTGGCGCGCGAGCAAGGCGGGCGCATCGTGCACGATCCGCGCCTCACCTGGAACACCATCGACCTCGTCCGCCGTCATGGCGGCGAGCCCGTGCTCTGCAAGTCGGGACACGCCTTCATCAAGCAGAAGATGCGCGAGGTCGACGGCATCTACGGCGGCGAGATGAGCGCGCACCACTACTTCCGCAGCTTCTCCTACTGCGACAGCGGCATGATTCCCTGGCTGATCGCGCTGCAGGTGATCGCCGAGCGCGGGCCGCTCTCGCAACTGGTGGCGGAGCGCATCCGGCTCTTCCCGATCAGCGGCGAGATCAACCGCCACTTGAAGTCGGATACGAAGTCGATCCTGGCCCGGGCGCGGCAACAGTACGAGCGCCAGGCACTCACCGTCGACTTCACCGACGGGCTGTCGATGGAATTCCCGCAGTGGCGCTTCAACCTGCGCGGCTCCAACACCGAGCCGCTGGTGCGGTTGAATGTCGAGAGTCGCGGCAGCGAGGCGTTGATGCGCGAGAAGACCGAGGAGCTTCTGCGCCTGATCGAGGCATGAGGGTTTTGGGCATGTGATTTGCTCAATGGGCCGGCCCGGCTCATCGGCACGGAGATCCTTTGCAGGAAGATCCTTTGCAGGAAAAGACACGACCGTTGCGAGTACTCATCGCGGAGAACCACCGCGATCTCAGCGACATCATGAGCCAGTTGATCGATACCGAGCCCGACATGCGTTGCGTGGGGCAGGTGGCGGCCGCGGGCGAGGTGGTCGCCGCCGCGCGCCGTGCGGAGGCCGACGCGGTCATCCTGGATCTCATGCTGCAGGGGGGCAGCGGCTTGCCGCTCGTGACCGAACTGGCTGAGGCCCTGCCGTCGCTGCGCATCATCGTCTTCAGCGGGGTTGCCTTCAGCGAGGAAGTCGCTCGCGAGGCCAAGCGCCGGGGTGCCTGCGCCTTCGTCACCAAGGGCGCCGATTTTGACGTACTTCTCAAAGCTGTAAGATGCGGTTCGCAGGCTGCCTGACCGCGAACCGCTCGTCGCCCCGGATGCGCCGCTCATACCGGCGCCGTAGGCTTGACTACGGTTTGTCGGTGTGTAGAGACACTGGCTCTTGGCCTCGGCGACGAGTACCTTTCGTCGTTCCTCTCTAATTCACTTGATCGGGGGCCATCTCATGGCGCTTTGGAAAGATTCGAATACTGGAACCGCAACCCCCTCGGCAGGAGCCGCGCCGACCTTCGGCAGCACTCCCGCAGCACCGGCCGCACCGCTGGAGAAGAGCAACGTCGCCCCGCTTACCCCGGAAATCCCCCGCCGCCCTGCCAAGGAGCAGCGATTTGAGATGAAAGAATCCGTCATTGCCTCTGACCTGACCATCGAGGGCAAGATCATAGGGTCCGGACACGTTCGCATCGCGGGCCGCTTCAAGGGTGACGTGCAGGTCGACGGCAACGTGACCCTCGACACGGGCGCGCACCTCGAGGGCCAGGTGAAGGCCAGCGTTGTAGTCGTCGGCGGCGAGCTCGTCGGCAACATCGAGAACGCGAAGCGCGTCGAGCTCCTCGAGGGCGGCGTGATCAGCGGTGACGTCAAGGCCGGTTCCCTCACCGTAGCCGCCGGCTCGCGCATGCGCGGCCAGGTCGAATTCGGCTGGGAGGAGACGCGCTCCACCAAGGCTGAGACGAAGGGATACGGCAGCTGATGAACGTCGCTTCTCGCCCGTCCCCGACGGGCAAGACGCGCACCTGCCCGCACTGCAAGGCGGTCATCCTCGAAAGCCTGAGCATTTGCCCGGGCTGCATGCACCACCTGCGCTTCGATTCGGAAGCGGCGAAGCGCCAGGTGGCCGCGACTTCGGCGCTCAAAGTGGAGGCCATCATCCGCCATCCACCGGTCGAAGACCCGTGGGAGTACTACGTCACCATCTCGATCCGTAACGATCGCGGCGAGGAGGTCGACCGCCAGGTGGTCAACGTCGGGGCCCTTCAGGGCGCGGAGAAGCGCACCTTCACGTTGTCCGTGGAGGTGCTGCCTCCGCATGCACCTGAAGAGGAAGCTCCGCGACCGGCGATCAGCGCCACGCCCAGGCCGGCCGGCGTTCCGACGAGCCCGTCTGCGGCACCGGGCGCCGGGCTGAGGCCCGCCGCCGCCAGCGAGCCGCCGAAGCCCGCTCCGGCCCGACCGGCGCCGCCTCCGGGCGGCAGCGGTATTCGACTTCCGGACGGCACGGTCCTGTCTCCCCCCGGGCTGGGGCCCAAGAAGAAGTAATCCTCAGAACTCCTGCTCGGTCTGCACCAGGAATTGGACTTTCTTGACGCTCGTCGGCCCCGCGTTGAACGGGAAGGCGAGGTCCACGTGGATGACGTTGCCGAGCCCGGTACGGGCGTTGCCGAAGCGCAGACCGAAGCCGGCGTCTTTCAACATCCCGGCCCCGGCGGCCGGCTGCGCGAGGGGGACCTGACCCCACGTGCGGCCCATGTCAAAGAATACCGCGGCGCCGACGCGGAACAGGCGAAACGGATACCAGTCGGTGAAGTAGCGCTCCTCGAGGGACAGCAGCGCGCGCGAGGTTCCGTCCTGGTAGCGCAGCGGATAGCCCCGCAGGCCGTTGTCGCCCCCGAGGAGAATCTGATTCTCGAGATCGAGCCGCTTGCCCACCGAGGCGGCGAGGGTGGAGAAGAAGAGCAAGTTCCCATCGCGAAACGGCCAATAGCCGGACTGCTCGTCGTAGTAGCGGACGGCGCTGTTCAGCACGCCGTTCTCGAGCGAGCCTCGCTCGATTCTGCCGGTGAAGACGCTGGAGACGAGCAGCATCTGGCGCTTCGTGAGGCCGTAGCCGTCGCCCGCGGCGAGCTGCACGTTGAGCGCATCGCGGCTCGACCCGAAGGCGGTGTCGGCCCAGCCGGCCTGCACGGTCGCGTAGGCGCCCATGTCAAAGTCCTCCGTCCGGCCGATCTGGTTGTGGTTCTGCAGCGCGACCCACTGGTCCTGAACCAGGTCCAACCGCAGCCAGGGATAAACGAACCTGCGATTCTGCGGCAGCACGGTCGGGCCGGTCCATTGGTTCGAGTCGGCGAACTCGTGCTCGTCATAGGTGAGCCCGGCGCTATAGCGGCGGGTCCAGCCGTTCTCCAGCCCATGCGAGAAGCCGCCGTAGACCTGGAAGAAGCGCGTATGGTCGGCGAACTTGTCGACCTGCCGCCCGAGGTCGTAGAGCGAGTCGTCCTGGGTGCTGTCGTTGATGCTGATGCCGCCGGCATGCCGCGTCTCGAGCGAATAGAAGGGCCGATTGAGGATGAATCGACGCATCTTTCCATCACTCAGGGTGCCGTAGGCGATGTCCGTCGTGAACCAGGTGCCGAGCGTGTGGGGGCTCGACACCTCTACGTCCGATTCCGAGCGATCGACCGATGTTGTGTGCTCGAGCTTGACATCGGTACCCGTCCCGAGGGCGTTGTCGTCCTCGATCGATACGCCCGTCCGATTCGTGCCGCCAGTGCGTGAGAAGTCAAAGCCGGGGTTCAGCGTCCATACGTCGCGGGTAATCACCTGGATGTCGACTTTGCCGTCATGGTAGGCGATGGGCCGCACCGATGCGTCGTAGAAGTAGGGATTTGCGCGCAGGATGCGCGCCGACTCCTCGAGCAGGTGGCGCGAGAATCGGTCGCCCGTATGGAAGAGGAGCTGCTCGCGGATGGTCTGCTTACGCGTCACCGGATGCAGGCGGTTGGCGAGGCGAAACAGCCATTTGTCGTCCTTCGGGTTCGCGAGATCGAAGATGTTCTCGTTGAGGATGTGGATGTGGCCGATCACCGCGCCGGAGCGCTCGAGGTCCGCGTCCGAAGGGATGCGTTGTGCGGCAGCGTCATGAGAATGAGCCGCCGCGGCGGCCCGGGGCGCCACCGTCAAGAGGAGTAGTGCGGCCAGGAACGGCGCGAGGGAGTCCGTTCGCATGTTTCTGAGGATACTGCAGGGGCCGCAGTTGCGGAGTGCGCCGCGTCCTGGTATCGCTACGTCCATTCAAAAATCACGACTGGATCGCGGTATGCAACGACGGCAGTTGATGACAGGGGCGATGGCGGCGCTGCTCTCGTTGAGCACGGCTCGCGCGCGGGCTGCGGATGCATCGGGGGACGTACTGGTGTTTGCTGCGGCATCACTCGCCAATGTGCTCGGGGATATCGACAGGGCGTTCACCGCGCGTTCAGGCATCGGTGTCACGTCCTCGCTCGCGGCGTCCTCCACCCTGGCTAAACAGATCGAGGCGGGAGCGCCCGCGGACGTCTATTTTTCGGCCGACCTTCAGTGGATGGACTACCTTGAGGAACGCGGACTGCTGCGGGCGGGTTCCCGCCGTGACCTCGTCGGCAACTCTCTGGTGCTGGTCGCGCCTGCGAGCAGCTCGCTGCCGGGTGAGCATCGGGCCGGGCTTCGATCTGTCGCGGCTGCTCGGGGCGGGCATCTGGCCGTTGCCGACCCGGATTCCGTGCCGGCGGGCATCTATGCGCGACAGGCGCTGCAGAAGCTCGGGGTCGTGGAACAGCGTCGCTGCCGCGGCTGGTGCGTGCCGAGAACGTCAGAGCGGCGCTCGAGTATGTCGCGCGCGGTGACGCACCGCTGGGAATCGTTTATCGCACGGACGCTCTCGTGGAGAAGCGGGTGCGGTCGTCGGCGTGTTTCCGGCCGCCAGCCATCCGCCGATCGTATATCCCGTCGCGCTCACGCGCGCAGCGCGGCCCGGCGAGCGGCGCGCTACCTGGCGTTCCTCGGCAGCGCCGAAGCGCGAGCCATCTTCCGCAAATGGGGTTTCGAGCCGCTCGACTTCGCTGTAGCCTCACGCCGCGCCGTCAGAATTTGCGCGACGATGTACAGCGTCCAGCTGTAGATGCTGGTCAAGGAGTCGGGCTTCGCGGTGCCCAGCGGCTCGGGATCGGTGGGCAGATCCCGCTCCCGCTGCGCATACAGGACGGTGCGATAGTCCACGCCGACGTCCCAGCCGGGCAATACGTTGCGCCACTGCAGTCCGCCGCCCGCATACAACCCGTACGCCGGAGTGGCCAGCGCGTAGCGCGAAGCGCCGACGAAAGCGTTGAAGGCCAGTGGCCAGTTCGTCCGGTAGCGGTAATCGAGCATGCGAACGCTGAGGAGGGTTCGTCCGCTGATGTCATCCGCCTCGAGCCCCACACCGAGGTCCTGGTGTGTCGAGACCCGGCGGCGGGCGCCCAGGGCGATGTAGGGGCCGGTGCTCCATTTCGTATAGTAGGGCGGATAGGCAGCTAGATGGAGGTTGACTTGAGTGCGGTAATAGTCCGCGCCCGCGCTGACGTAGAGCTCGTCGCCATTCGGACGCGCGCCCGCGAAGGCGGCGGTTTCGGAGTCGTCGTCGCTGCCGCGCAGCAATGCATCGCCGTCGCGGAGATATCCCTCGAGGCGCATGTAATCGCTCCCGAAGACGTCCCGTCCGGTATCGACCTCCGCCCCCACCGCGTAGCCTTTCCACGGATAGGAATAGCTCAGCGACTCGAGGTACTCGTTCTTGTACGAGTAGGTGCCGAAGAGCGTACCGTTCTCGTTGGCGAGCGCGCGCAGCTGCAGCTGCATCAGGCCGCCAAAGGACGGCTCCCAGCCGATGCGCAGCATGTTGCTCTGGCCGCCGACCTGATCGGCGAGGGTGTTGGGAGTCGCCAGTACGCGCTGATCGCCGAACCAGTGGCCGAGGCTGTCGCCATAGTTGGTGATGCCGTCGAGGTATCCAGTCTGGACATTGCTGGCGGTGTGCACGTACCAGGTGGGCGCGAACGAGGAGATCTCGTACGTCAGGCTGAACGGGCCGATGCGCGGAAAGTCGATTCCGGCGGAGATGTCGGGCTTGCCGATGAGAGGCGAGTGTCCCGCCAGGGTGTCGTTGCCGGCGTACTCGAAATACACGGAGAAGGGTACCCGGCCGGGGAAGATGAACCGGCTGGTCAGCGAAGCTTCCTGCTTGCCGATGGCCGAGCTGGCGCCGCCAAATCCCGTGGTCTGCGCCTGGCCCGGGCGGAAGAAGGCCTTGAGAATGTCGGTGAACGATTGGCCGCCCGCGGCGCCGCCGCCCCAGATGACCACGCGCTGCACCGACAATGCCCAGCCGCTCACCGGCTCGATGCTGACACGGATGCCGCCGATCTTCGGGTATCCGCGAGTGAGCTCGGGGGTCGGGCCCGTGAGCGGCAGCTCGATGCGATCCGACTCCGACATCCGGGCGATGAAGGTCTCGTATTGCAGTCCGAGGCGGGTCAGCGGCCGGTAATTCGACAGCGTGATGGAGGGCATGGTCGGCGCCTCCGTGCTGATCAGCATGGCGCTGTCGGTCATCGGCGACCACCAGTGGTCGCGCCAGCCGATGTCGAGCTGTGCCCAATCGAAACCCAGGCTGAGCATCGTCCCGGTGGGCGTCGCGCGGCCCTGGTACGCGACGCCGCCGACGTTGAGCAGCATGTAGGAATTCGGCTGCAGGTATGCCGCCCCGGCGACTTCGTAGGGACTCTGCGCCTTTTCCCCGTGCTGGTTCGGCTGCGTAATGTCGGACTTTCCGGAAGTCGCGGCGGCCGAGATGCTGGTGAACTCGACCCCCGTCGACTGCATGTACCGGTCGAGGTAGCGCTGAACGCTTTCGCAGAGGGGACGATCGACCTTGCAGGCCTTGGGCAGCGCCTCGAGGACCAGCGCCGCCGGGATGGGGCGGGTGATGACCGGCTCATCCCCCAGGATCAGCACCCGCTCGATCTGGTACTCGACGTCGGGGTCGAGATTCAAAGGCAGGTAAGGTGAGACCCCGAGGGCGTACGCCACTCCTTGTGATGCAACGAGGCTCGTTGCCAGCAGCAGCGCCGTTCTTTTCATCGGGTGGCACGGTATCGGGCCGGGCGGCAAAGATCAATCGTCGTAGGTTACCAGGCACTCCGCCCCGCGCTCGACGAATTCCCCGACGCCGCGGGTGATGACGGCGTTCTCACCGAAGGTGACGCCGAGGAGCTTGCGATCGAAGCGGAACGTGCGCAGCACGGGCAGGGGGTCCAGGCCGCGGATGCCGGTGCGCTGATCGGTGGAGGGGATGATGCAGCGGGTGCAGGGCTTCACCAGGGTCAGCGTGATCGGGCCGATCTCGATGGTGGCGATCCGGTCCTCCGCGAAGGGCGGTAGGCCATCGAGCACGAGGTTGGGCCGGAAGCGATCCATGGGCAGCACCGCGGACAGCCGTCCGTTCAGATCATCGAGTGAGGCGCGATTGCAGACGAGGACCGGGTAGCCGTCGGGAAAAGCCAGTGGCGAGGCGTGCGGGCCGGCGAACTCGCGACTCGCCCTGCGGCCCGGTGTTGCCGGTATGCGCACGACTCGCACCGGCTCGGCAATCAGCGCGCTCACCCACGCCGCGGCCGCATCACCCTGATCCAGCCCTTCACAGGAGTCCTTCCAGATGCGCACCGGCCGGCCCGCTCCTTGCGGCGCAAGCGGCAGGAGCAGCGGCTCGAATCCCGCGGCTGTGAGGACGAGCCCCTCGCCGGTCAACTCCGTGACGATGTGCGTCAGTGACGGGTGGGTGCGTTGCGTGAGGAAGGTGCCGTCCTCGCGAACCACCATCCAGTGGCGGTCCCACTCGAAGCCTGTCGCGGCAAGGCGTACGCGATCCTTCTGTATGCCGCGCGCGGATTTCAGCGGGTAGAAATTGAGCTCCTGAACCGTGGTCGCCATCAGACTGCCCGGATTGATCCTGACTCAGCGGTCTGTCAGCCCGATCGCGTCTGCCCCGGGGCCATATGCGATGCCGGGCTCGTGGACCATGAGATGCGTCGGTATGCGCCTCAGCGGAAACGCACTGCCGATCGCATCGAAGTCGCGATCTCCGGCCAGCAGCTCGTAGCCATCTCGCAGGCAGAGCTGTGCGATCAGGCAGTCAATGGCGGAGCGAATGGTATAGCCCCGCGCGCGGCAGGTCCGGTAGATCGCCGCGGCCCCTTCGTAATCGACTGGCGTGGGTTCCGGCACAAGCGGATACGCGGATAGCGATTGCGACATTCGCAGAGCGTCTGCCTCAGTGCGAGCACCAGCGAGAACCTCGGTGTGCACGAGACCGGGAATCGTGAGAGGACGATCCTCCGCGATGCATACCGCGAGAAATGCGGCTTCAGCTGAATTCACTCCGTTGAGGAAGCTGATCCACACGGAGCTGTCTACAAGGATCATCCCCTGTCCCGACGATCGGCGCGCAGCGCGTCGAGATCGCCAATCCATGGAACGTTGCCGCGCATGGCCAGAAGGTCCAATCGCTTGAGCTTGCGCAGATATTCGGCAAGTGCGGTGTTGATGGCGGTCTTTTTGCTCGAGAACTTGCCCATGCGCATGACCTGCTGCAGAACTTCGCCATCGACGTCGACGTGCGTTTTCATCGGAATGCACCCAGACCATGTCCCCAAATTGGTCCATAGAGTGTACACGAATACTGTAAAATTTTGTACAAAAGATGCGCGAGCATGTCCCCGCGCACACCCGCCGGATCGAGCCGCGCGAGCAGTCGTGGGGTTCACGCTCGGTTCAGCGTGTCGCGCCGATAAATGCTGATGTGTTTTGGAAAAAGGGCCTGCTGAGGAATCCGCACTCGCGATGACATGTCTCAGAGTGGTCCGGCCTTCCCGAAGGAAGATCGGGCAGGCTATTCCTCGAGCAGAGCCGGTATGCGACCCTGCGAGGATCGACACCGGGACGTAACGAACATGAGAATGCGATCTCGATCGGTATTCGGCGGATTTGCCGCAGGGATGCTGATCTGCCTCGGCTCCTGCGGCGCGGCGCTCGCGCAGGATGAGCCGCAGGGGGACCAGACCCAGATGATCGAGCAGCTCGGGGAGGACTCGGATCAGGCGTCCAATCCTCCAGGCCGCGCCGCCCAGCTGAGCTATGCCGAAGGCAGTGTGTCGCTCCAGCCTGCCGGCACCGGCAGTTGGACCAGCGCGACGCTGAATCGTCCGCTCACCCTCGGGGACAAGCTCTGGACCGATCAGAGCTCGCGCGCCGAGCTCGATATCGGCGATGCCGTCATCCGCCTCGGCAGCGCGACCGGATTCTCCTTCCTCAACCTGGATGAGAAGACGGCGCAAATGCAGGTCACCGCGGGGACGGTCATCGTCCACGTGCGCGAGCTCGGCAGCGGCGAGCAGGATGAGATAGACACTCCCAACCTCGCCCTGACCCTGGAGCAGCCGGGCACCTACCGGGTCGAGGTGAGCGACAGCGGCGACACGACCATCGTCAAAGTCGAAGATGGCGATGCGCTCGCGACCGGCGGCGGCCAGTCCTATCCCGTCGCGGCGCAGCAGAGCGTGACGTTCACGGGCACGAATACGCTCGCCGCGGACTACGCGAGCCTCGCTGCACCGGATTCGCTGGACGACTGGTCGATGCAGCGCGATCAGCAGCAGCAGGAACAGGCATCGGCCTCGCAGGAGTACGTTCCGCCGGAAACGGTCGGCTCCGACGATCTGGGTTCCTACGGCACGTGGGACGACACGCCAGACTGGGGATACGCGTGGTTCCCGACGGTTGCGGTCGGATGGGCGCCCTACAGCCTCGGGTCCTGGGTGTGGGTCTCACCGTGGGGGTGGACCTGGGTCGATCAGGAGCCCTGGGGCTTTGCTCCCTTCCACTATGGGCGCTGGGGCAACTGGCATCACCGCTGGTGTTGGATTCCGGGACCGCGCCAGAAGCGTCCGATCTATGCGCCGGCTCTGGTCGGCTGGGTAGGCGGCCCGCATGTTGGTGTCTCGGCGTCGATCGGTGGTCGCGTCGGCTGGTTTCCGCTCGGTCCGCGTGACGTCTACGTTCCCGGCCGCCACGTGAGCGCGGCGTACGTCCGGGACGTCAACATGACGAACACCCGGCTCCTCAATACAGCGGAGGTCGGCAATGCGTATAGAGGGCATGCCGGCAGCGTCCGCTATGTCAACAGTGAAGTGCCGGGAGCCGTGACGGCAGTCCCGAGCAATGTGTTTACGTCGGCACAGCCGGTTGGGCCGCGTCGCATGACGCTGCCGCATCAAACCATAGTGGGCCTGCGGCCGACGACCGCGGCTCCGGCGATCATACCTGGTCGGCAGAGTGTGCTCGGAGCGAGTGCGGGACGAGTCGTCAGGGCGCCGCCGCGCACGCTGGTCGATCGTCCGGTTGTAGCGCGACTCGCGCCGCCGCGTGCGCCGGTTCCCTTCGAGCGGGAGCAGGCGGCCATCCGGGCGAATGGCGGGCGGCCGCTGCCCGTGGCGGAATTATCGCGCATGCGGCCGAACACGCCCGCGGCGCCGGTGCGTCTGATGAGCCCCCCGGAGAATCGCAGCGAGAGCAACAGTCCCGGCATGGCGGCCCGCGAGCGCGCGCTGCAGCAGCCGACTCTGCCGCCGGCGCGACCCCTGAGAAACGATCGGCCGGCGTGGGCGCAGGGGCGGCCGAGCCAATCAGCCGTACCCACCGACCACCCGCGTCCGGGATCCTATGCAGCGCCGCAGCGGCAAGCCCCCTATGAGTGGCGTGTGCCGCAGCGCCAGGCCGCGCCCGAGCGCCAGGCGCCGGTACAGCGACTCGCTCCGCCACCGCGAGAGGCGCCGGAGTTGCGCACCCCGGAGCAGCGTTTCACACCGCCGCAGCGCCAGGCCCCGGAGCAGCGTTTCACGCCGCCGCAGCGCCAGGCCCCGGAGCAACGGTTCACGCCGCCCGAGCGCCAGGCTCCGGAGCAGCACTTCACGCCGCCGGAGCGGCAAATTCCGCAGGAGCGGTCGGCGCCGCCGAGCTTCGAGCGCCCGCCCGTGCGCGAAAATGCACCGGCCCAGCGTGCGGCTCCCTCCAGACCTGCGGAGCGCTCGTCGGAACGGCGGCCGCCTTAGGCGCCGCGCGTTCGCGCGGCCGAGACTTGCGCTGCGGCGAAGGCCGTGACTGGCGGGTGCGAGATCCTCGCGGCTCGCCTCAATGTCTGACATAATCGTTCCGCGGCGCGGCGCGGACGATGGGTCGCGCGCCGACCAGAGGCAACCAACAGACAAATGGGTATCAAGGCTGCGGCCACCGCAACTGCCGCCCGCGCGCGGGGCAAGTCGTCGCGCATTCCGGCGACCATCGCGCGCGAAATCGGCATGCAGATCGTTTCCGGCACATTCAAGCCCGGGGACGTTCTCGACGGCGAGATCGAGACGAGCGGGCGCCTCCACATCTCGCGCACCGCCTATCGCGAGGCCGTCAGGATCCTGGCCGCGAAAGGCCTGGTGAAGGCCCTGCGCAAGGTGGGAACCCGGGTGACGCCGCGCGAGGAGTGGCACCTGCTCGATCCCGACGTCCTGGGTTGGATATTCTCGTTCGAGCCCGACGATGAGACTCTCGCGAGCCTCTTCGAGCTGCGCCGGATGGTGGAGCCCGAAGCGGCTGCGCTGGCCGCGACGCGGCGCAGCGACGAAGACCTGCGCGACATGGCGAGCGCGCTGCAGGGCATGGCCCGGCACGGTTTGCAATCGAAGCCGGGACGGCTTGCGGATCAGGCTTTTCACGCAGCCCTGCTGCGCGCAAGCCGCAACGCATTCGTCGCCTCATTGACCGCGAGCGTGGGGGCCGCGGTCACATGGACGACATTCTACAAGGGCACGCACTCGCGCCAGTTGCGTGATTCCCTCCCCGATCACCAGCATGTCTACGATGCGATCGCCCGCCGCGACGCGCGCGCCGCCCGGATAGCCATGGTGGAGCTCGTCGACCTCGCGCTGCGGGATACCACCGACTCGCGCAAGCGCCTGAGCGGGAACCAGAAGAAGCGGGCGACCGCCTGAGCGCCTCGCTCCGGTGCCGCTGACGCCGCAGAAGTTTCCAACCGCTCGCGAGCCGTCACGACAGCGCTGACATCGGTGCCCGTCTTTATGTCGGACAATATTTTATTGTCAGACATCTTGTCCGACATAAAGGGGCGGTGTATAAAAGCGCGCAGTCCCGGCCGCCGAGCCCGGCGCGCCGCATCGTCAAGGGGGATTCATGAGCACCAAGAAAGTCGGCGTCTTATCGCTGGCCTGCCTGTCCGCCGCCTCCATTGCGGTCCCGGTCGTGTATGCGCAGTCCGCAGCGGCCGCGGCCGACCAGACCGGTACCTCCGCCGATACCCTGCAGGAGGTCGTGGTCACGGGCCTTCGTCAGAGCTTGAACCAGGCCGAAGTGATCAAGCGCTTCAACCCGCAGGTCGTCGACTCGATCGTGGCGCAGGATATCGGCAAGCTGCCGGATACCACCGTCGGCGATGCGCTGCAGCGCGTCCCGGGCGTGCAGGTGACCCGCAATAACGATCAGGTGGTGGGCGTGAACATTCGCGGCCTGCCGAACGTCGAGACCACGCTGAACGGCGATGAGATCTTCACGACCAACCTGCGCACGTTCGACTTCCAGAACATGCCGGCGGAAGCGCTGGCAGGAGTCGATGTCTACAAGACGAGCTCCGCGGACCAGATCGAGGGCGGCATCGCCGGGCTCATCGATGTGCGGACCCACAGACCGTTCGACTTCGCCGGTTTCGAGGCGGCCGGTTCCGCGACCGCTCAATACGACTCCATCGCCGACTCGAAAAACCCGATCGTCGACGCTCTCGTGAGTGACCGCTGGCAGATCGGCGGCGGCGAGTTCGGGGCGCTGGTGAACGTGTCCTACAGCCGCGAGAACTACGACTATCCGGTCGTGTGGGAGGACACACCCCACAATCCGGAACCGACCTCCCAGACCGGCCTCTCGGTTCCCGTTTTCGTGCCGTTCATGGGCTCCTCGACGACCATCGGCGAGCGCAAGTACCCGGAAGTCAACGTCTCATTGCAGTTCAAGCCGAGCGACGCGCTCGAGTTCTACACCGACTCGATCTACACCGGCTACAAGGCGCGCTACGGTACGAATTTCTTCTTTACGGTGACCAGCGATCCACATCCGCTCTCGGACGTCGTGCTGGGGGGGTGCGCCACGCTGACCGGCGGCTATGGCTGCCAGGTCGCCTCGGCGACTGTCGGCGGCAATGGCAGTTATCCCTACACCGCGACGAGCACGCAGGCCTTCGACGAAGGGGAGGACGACTTTCATTCCGACATCGGTATGAAGTATCAGGCGGGGGCCTGGTTGATCAATTCGGAGGTCGACGGCACCGTCTCGCGCTTCCACCAGCGCCGGGAGATCATCGACACGAGCCTCGACAACGAGGTGGTCACCTTCAACAGCGAGGACGACGGCCACGGAAGATGGACTCTGGACGGTCCTTCACCCGATGTGCCGGCGAACTTATATCTGCAGAACCTGTTCGAGAGCTGGCAGCAGAACGCGGGCCGCGAGCTCGCCTGGAAGAACAGCATTCGCTACAGTTTCTCCTCGGGCCTCTTCACGGCCGTGGAGGGCGGCCTGCGCCTGGCTGATCGCAGGTCGGAGTCGAGCGGCAGTCCCGGTGTCAGCACCTGCGTACCAGGGGCGACGGCGGGATCATGCAATGACGGTAACGTGAGTGCGGTCTCGGCATTTGGGCCGAACAGCTTCCAGCAGTTCAACGGCGGCGACGGTAACGCGCCGTATTTCGACGGGCTCGGCACCAGTTTCCTGCTCAACAACGTGGCGACGACACGCGCCTACTATGGCGTTCCGCTCTCCGGCCCGCCGGCCGATCCGACCTCCGATTTCAGCGACGACGAGTTCACCACCGCGTTCTGGGGACAGGGACTCTTCTCCTTCAACGCGGGCTCCATTCCCGTCGATGGCCAGGTCGGTGTGCGGACCGTCATCGATGATCGCACCCTCTCGGGGACGAATGCGACCACGGTAGCGGCACTCACCAACACCACAACTGCACCGGAGGTGGTGAACGGCGTGACGATCCCGCCGGGCGGCGTGGTCGCTCCCGGCTACACGGCGTACAGCCCCTATTCGATCAAGACACAGGGGATCGACGTTCTCCCGAGCATCAGCGCGCGCTTTCATTGGACGCAGGACCTGCAGTCGCACTTCTCCGTGGCGCGAACGGTGACCCGCCCCGATTTCGGGGCACTGAATCCGGCGCTGACCGAGATCCCGCCAACCGTCAACCGGCAAGGCAACGGCTCGGAGGGTAATCCGAACCTGGCGCCGACCAAGGTGACCGCGTACGACGCCACCATCGAGTACTACGCGCCCCACGGCGGCATGGTCGCGCTCGAGGGCTTCTATCGCACCGTGACCGGCTACATCGAGCCTGAGACCGTCACGGTGCCGTACTCGACCACCTTCTGCGCGGCAAACGGCATCCCGACGACGGGCGGTCTTGGCGGTCAGTGCAATGTGATCATCGGCACTTCTGCAAGCTCCGGAACCGGCTCCATCGACGGATTCGAGGTGCAGGGCGAGAAGTTCTTCACCTTCCTGCCGTCACCCTTCAACGGCTTCGGCGTGCAGGCGAATTACAGCTGGATCGACTCGAGCGCGCCCATCCCCGGTCAGAACGGACTGCCGACGGTGACGGGACAGCTCACCAACGTTTCGAAGAACAACGGCAGCCTCATCCTGATGTACGAGAAGTACGGCCTCTCGGCGCGGCTGGCGGGAACCTATCGGAGCAGCTATATCGAATCGTACTATCCCGGCAATGACACCTACCCGCCGATCGACGTGGTGCGGCCCGAGTTCTTCGTGGACCTGAGCCTGAACTACGACATCACGAAGAGCCTGGCCGTCTCGGCGGCTGCCACGAACCTGACAAACGAGTATTACAACAGCTATTCCGGAACGCCGCTCTTCCCGCGAGACATCCGCGAGATTGACCGGACCTATCGTCTCGGGATCCACTATCGGTTCGACTGAGCACGGAAGAGGGAATGGGGACTGACGCAAGCCCGGGGCCAGCTTCTCGCTCCGCGACCCGCCTCAGGTCGAGAAGCTGGTTCGACGACCCGGCGAATCCGGACATGACGGCGCTCTATCTGGAGCGGTACACGAACTTCGGAATCTCCGTCGAGGAGCTGCAGTCGAGCAAGCCGATCATCGGCATCGCCCAGAGCGGCAGCGACCTCTCGCCCTGCAACCGGCATCATCTGGTGCTGGCGCAACGGCTGCGCGAGGGGATACGGGAGGCCGGGGGAATCGCCATCGAGTTCCCCGTGCACCCGATCCAGGAGACGGGCAGGCGGCCGACGGCGGCTCTCGACCGCAATCTCGCCTATCTCGGACTCGTCGAGATCCTCTTCGGCTATCCGATCGACGGCGTGGTGCTCACGATCGGCTGCGACAAGACGACGCCCGCCGCGCTCATGGCGGCGGCGACGGTGGACATCCCGGCGATCGCGCTTTCGGTCGGGCCCATGCTGAACGGCTGGCTCAAGGGACGGCGCGTCGGTTCGGGTACGATCATCTGGCAGGCCCGGCAATGGCTGGCGACGGGACAGATCGATTACCGCGAATTCATGAAGATCGTGACTTCGTCGACGCAGTCCACCGGCTACTGCAACACGATGGGCACGGCGACGACGATGAACTCGTTGACGGAGGCGCTGGGCATGTCGCTGCCCGGCTCCGCCGCCATACCGGCGCCTTACCGTGAGCGCCAGGAGTGTGCGTACGAGACCGGGCGGCAAATCGTCGAAATGGTGAAGGTCGACCGCAAGCCCTCCGATATCCTCACCCGCGAGGCATTCCTCAACGCGATCCGGGTGAGCTCGGCCATCGGCGGCTCCACCAATGCGCCGATACACCTCAATGCGATCGCGCGGCACGCGGGCGTGCAGCTCACTCTCGAGGACTGGCAGAGGTATGGCTTCGAGGTCCCGCTGCTGGTCAATCTGCAGCCGGCCGGCGAGTATCTCGGGGAGGATTATCATCGCGCGGGCGGCGTCCCCGCGGTCGTGGCCGAGCTGATGCGCCATGGCCTGATTCACGCGGGTGCTCTGACCGCCAACGGCCGTACCCTCGGTGAGAATTGCGGCGGCGCCACGATCGACGACGAGCGCGTCATCAGGAGGGTCGAGGACCCGCTGAAGCGCAATGCCGGCTTCATGGTGCTGCGGGGCAATCTCTTCGAGTCGGCGATCATGAAGACCAGCGTGATCTCGGAGGACTTCAGGGCGCGGTATCTGTCGAATCCCGCCGATCCGGATGCCTTCGAAGGCAAGGCGATCGTGTTCGACGGTCCGGAGGATTATCACGCGCGGATCGACGACCCGCAGCTCGGCGTCGACGAGCAGAGCATCCTCGTCATACGCGGCGTCGGCCCGATCGGCTATCCGGGCGCGCCCGAGGTGGTGAACATGCGGCCGCCGGCGCACCTCATCCGCGCCGGGATACACGAGCTTCCCTGCATCGGCGATGGCCGCCAGTCCGGCACGTCGGGAACTCCGTCCATCCTCAACGTCTCACCGGAGGCGGCGATCGGTGGCGGCCTGGCGCTGCTTCGCAGCGGAGATCGGCTTCGGGTCGACCTGCGGGCACGCCAGGTCGATGTGTTGCTGGACGATGCCGTGCTTGCCGAGCGCCGCCGTGAGTTGGAGGCGAGGGGCGGGTATGCGTATCCTCCGAGTCAAACACCGTGGCAGGAGATGCAGCGCGCCACCATCGGGCAGATGGCTGACGGCGCAGTGCTGGAGCCCGCGGTCAAGTATCAACGTCTGGCGCAGTCGGCAGGGATACCGAGACAGAACCACTAGAGACGAGGAGCGAGAACCGATGGCACTCCGATGGCTTGCAATGATCGCCGCTTGCGCTTGTGTTTCCGTGGGCAGCGGCGCCGCAGGGGCGGCGACGACGGCTCGGTCGGTCTTCGGGAGGATGCCTGACGGCAGTGCGGTCGAGGCGGTGACGCTGACCAATGACCACGGTGTCACCGTACGCGTGATCACCTACGGCGCGCGCATCCAGGAGGTGGTGACGCCCGATCGCAACGGCCATCCGGCAAACATCGCGCTGGGCTTTGCCGCGCTCGATGGCTATCTCGCCGCGACCGATCCGTACTTTGGGGCCACGGTGGGGCGCTTCGCCAACCGCATCGCCAAGGGCAGCTTCACCCTCGATGGACATACGTATCGGCTGCCGATCAACAACGGGCCGAATTCGCTCCATGGCGGCACAAAGGGCTTCGACAGAGTACTGTGGACCATCGTCGGCGTGCAGCACGGATCGGGTACCGCCAGCGTGAGTCTGCGGTATGTCAGCGCCAACGGCGATCAGGGATACCCCGGGACCCTCACGGCAACGGCAACTTACTCGCTCGACGATCACGACCGGCTGCGCATCGAATACGGTGCGACGACGGATGCGCCGACCATCGTCAACTTGAGCAACCACACGTACTGGAACCTATCCGGCGAGGGCTCCGGCAGCATCATGGATGAGCGGCTGATGATTCCGGCTGCCGAGTTCACACCGGTCGATGCCACACAGATCCCGACCGGGGCGTTCGCATCCGTCGCCGGCACGGCCTTCGATTTTCGCCATCCCAAGGCGATCGGCCAGGACATCCGCGACGGGCGCTCGCAACAGCTGCTCATCGGCCGGGGATATGATCTCAACTGGGTTCTCGGCCGCCGGGCCGTCGCCGTGCCGAGACTCGTGGCGCGGGTCGTCGACCCGCATTCGGGGCGGGTGCTCGAGCTCGCCTCGACACAGCCGGGGCTGCAGTTCTACTCCGGGAATTTCCTCGACGGCACGCTGGTCGGCACCTCGGGCCACATCTATCGCGAGGGAGACGCCTTCGTGCTGGAGCCGCAGATCTTCCCCGACACACCGAATCACCCGAATTTCGGCTCCGGCCGCCTGGCGCCCGGCCAGACTTATCACAACGAGATCATCTACACGTTCGCCACCGTGGGCAGCTCCGGCCAGACCCGGGACGTCCATGCAGCGCCGAGGTCGCGATGAGGCATTACGCTCTTTTTTCGTCAGTGCTCGGGGTCGTGCTGCTCGGCTCTATCTTCCCCTCCAGGGCAACCGGCCTCGAGCGCTGGTCGAGCGCGCAGGCGCAGTCCTGGTACGCCGCGCAGCCCTGGCCCCTGGGGAGCAACTACGTCCCGTCCGACGCCATCAACGAGCTGCAGATGTGGCAGGCAGCCACTTTCGACCCGAAGCGGATCGACGTCGAGCTCGGCTGGGCGCAGGGTCTCGGCATGAATACCATGCGCGTCTTTCTGCACGATCTCCTCTGGGAGCAGGACCCCAGCGGCTTCAAGCGGCGGCTGCGGCTGTTCCTGCAGATTGCCGCCAAACATCACATCAAGCCCATCTTCGTGCTGTTCGACTCCTGCTGGGATCCCGATCCGCGCCTGGGTCCGCAGCATCCGCCGATTCCGGGCGTGCACAATTCGGGTTGGGTGCAGGCGCCCGGGGCGAAGGCGCTCGACGAGCCCGCGCAGTATGGGCGCCTGAAAGCGTACGTGAAGGACATCGTGGGAACCTTCGGCAAGGACGACAGGGTGCTCGCATGGGACGTGTGGAATGAGCCGGACAATCCGGGCGGCGGCAATTACGACGATCGCGAGCCGAAGGACAAGCTCGAGCGTGTCGCCGTCCTCCTGCCGCAGGTCTTCGCCTGGGCGCGCAGCGTCCGTCCCACGCAGCCGCTCACGAGCGGTCTCTGGCACGGCGGCGATTGGAGCCGGACCGCAGATCTGAACGCCGTCGAGAAGACGCAGATCGCCGATTCCGACGTCATCACTTTCCACGCGTACGGCTGGCCGGAAGCGTTCTTCGAGCGCGTGCAGGAGCTGGAGGCCTATCGGCGGCCCCTCATCTGCACGGAATACATGGCGCGAGGCGCCGGCTCTACCTTCGACGGTGTTCTGCCCGTCGGCAAGAGAATGAACGTCGGCATGATCAACTGGGGTTTCGTCAACGGCAGGACGCAGACCAACCTGCCATGGGACTCGTGGCAGCGTCCTTACGTCCTCACCCAACCGACGGTCTGGTTCCACGACATCCTGCATCCCGACGGCACGCCGTATCGGGAGCGCGAGGTCGAGCTGCTGCGCGCGATCAGCGCGGCGCCGAAGGGTGTCGTGCCTGACACCCTGGAACTGGGCGGCCCGGTGGCTGTGTACACGCCGGACCTCGCGGAGCATCCTCACGAGGACGCCAGCTACCCGCGCGTCATCCGGCTGGAGCATGCCGGCGCGGCGAACGGCACGCTGCTCGCCACCTTCTTCCACGGCGGCACGGGAAAGCCCGGTGAGTTCCTGATCTATCGCTCGACGGACAACGGCTGGAGCTGGTCCGGGCCCATCGGCGTGGTGACGGCTACGGTGGCTGGCGAAGATCTCGATGCGCCGACTCTGTTCGAATTGCCGCGTCCCGAGGGCGATTTGCCGGCAGGCGCGCTTCTGTCGGCGGGCACGGCGTGGAAGCACGGCGATTTCACACACCAGGACATGCAGGTTTACGTGAGCCTGAATGACGGCCGTGATTGGAGTTACAGGAGCTCCTGCACGCGCGAGGAAGGGATGCCCGACAAGCATGGTGCGGGGATCTGGGAGCCGTCGTTCGCCATCGCCGCGAACGGCGAGTTGGTCTGTTACTTCTCCGACGAGCGCCCCTCGGTTCGGGGATACAACCAGGTGCTGGCGCACGTGGCGAGCACCGACGGCGGCAAGACCTGGAGCCCGGAAGTCTTCGATGTCGCGATACATGATAGCCAACAGCGTCCGGGAATGACGACGGTGGTTCGCCTGCCAACGGGACGATACGCCATGTCATTCGAGGACTGTCGCGCCGGGTTCGATCCGGATGAGGCGTGCGCGGTCTACGTGAAGACCTCTCCTGACGGTCTCGATTGGCAGCCGGCCGCGAACAAGGGCGTTCTCGTCGCAACTGCGGAAGGCCAGCATTTGCTGCACACGCCGATGATTGCGTGGTCGAGTTGGGGCGGACGCGACGGTACACTCATCGTCTCCGGCCAACGGGTGGTGAACGGGCAGGACGGCGCTCTGACGGCGCTTCCGGAGTCCGGTCGCACGCTGATGGTCAACACGCACCTCGGCCAGGGACCCTGGCGCGAGATTGCATCGCCGTTGGCCGTGGACCCGACCGGCGGCTACGATTCCGGAGAGAGTTCGTGTCCCGGGTACAGCGCCGGCATCGTGCCGGACGTGTCGGGTCCGGGTTTCCAGATCATCGAGGGGCTGCACACTGCGAACGGCAGGTGCCGAGTGGCCATCGGACACGGCTGGCTGCCGGCCGGGCCGTGATGACGGACGCGGCTGCCGGAGGCAAGCTCGCGCGCACCGGAGGTCTGATGTGGCGAGTGGCCCAGACCTGGACGCTGACGCTTCTTGCCTTTTCCGCGGCAGCGTGCGGGCTGGTCGGGGGCGCGGCCGCCGAGACATTCACGAACCCGCTGCTGCCATCGGGGCCGGATCCCTGGGTGATCTACCGCGGCGGCTTTTATTACTACACCAACACGCTGGGCGACCGCATCGCGCTCTGGCGCACGCGGGACATCACTCGACTCGGCACCGCGCAGATGCGGGTCGTTTGGCGGCCGCCCGCAACCGGCGCGGATTCCGCTGCAATCTGGGCGCCGGAGCTGCACCGGGTCCGCGGCAGGTGGTATCTCTACTTCGCCGCCTCGGACCGCGCGCACGACGATGATGGGCATCGACACATTTTCGTCCTGGAGAACGCGGCGACTAATCCGCTGCAAGGCCGCTGGATGGAGCGGGGCATGCTGCGCACGAGTCATCCGGGAATCGATCCCACCGAGTTTGCCGACGGCGGGCGCCTGTATTTCGTGTATTCCGCCTACGTGGGCTCGCACAGCGATCTCATCATCGCGAGAATGCTCAACCCGTGGACGCTGTCCTCGCGCCAGGTCGACATCGCGCATCCGACCGAGCCGTGGGAAATGCAGGGCGGCCGGCAGATTCTCGAAGGCCCGGAGTTTCTCGGCGGCCCGCGCGGCCAGCGTTTTCTCGCCTATTCGGCGAGCGCCTGCTGGTCCGACCAGTACGCGCTCGGTTTGCTCACCGCCGCGCCGGGGGCGAACCTGCTCGATCCGCGATCCTGGACGAAGTCGCCGGCGCCAGTCTTCCATGCATCCGTGGCGAACGGCGTGTACGCCACCGGGCACAACGGGTTCTTCGAATCGCCCGACGGCAAGCAGAGCTGGATCATCTATCACGCGAACTCGGGTCCTCATGAAGGCTGCGGGAAGGACCGCGCACCGCGCATCCAGCCATTCACGTGGCGAGCGGACGGCACTCCGGATTTCGGCGTCCCCGTGCGGGCGGGTGCTACCCTACAGGCTCCGAGCGGCACGGCGTTCGAAAGCAAGTGAGCAGGGCAGCATAACGTGCATCCACACGCGATCGACTGGACGATCATGGCGGTCTACTTTGCCTTCGTGCTGGGCATCGGCGCGGCACTCAAGCGCTACATGCGCAGCAGCACCGATTACTTCCTCTCCGGCCGCGCGATTCCGGCCTGGATCACCGGCCTGGCTTTCATCTCCGCGAATCTCGGCGCACAGGAAGTGATCGGCATGGCGGCCTCGGGCGCCAAGTACGGCATGGCGACCAGCCATTTCTACTGGGTGGGCGCGATCCCCGCGATGGTATTCCTCGGCATCTTCATGATGCCGTTCTATTACGGCTCGCGGGCGCGCTCGGTGCCGGAGTACCTGAAGCTGCGCTTCGACGAGAAGACCCGCGGGCTGAACGCGATCTCCTTCGCGGTGATGACGGTGTTCTCCTCCGGCATCTCCATGTACGCGATGGCGCTGCTCCTGAAGCTCCTGCTCGGTTGGGATTTCACCACCAGCGTGCTGCTCTCCGCGCTCGTCGTGCTGGTGTACATCTTCCTCGGCGGCCTGACCTCGGCGATCTACAACGAGGTGCTGCAGTTCTTCCTCATCGTCTTCGGCTTCGCGCCGCTCGTCTTCCTGGGACTGAAGGACGTGGGCGGCTGGCAGGGGCTGGCGGCCGGCTTGCGGCAAGTGGCGGTGTCGCGCGGCTTCGCGCCGGACGCCTGGACGAGCACGTGGAGCGTGATGAGCAGTCCTTCGTCCAACCCCATGGGGGTGGAGTGGATCAGCATCGCGATGGGCCTCGGATTCGTGCTGTCCTTCGGCTACTGGTGTACCGACTTCCTGGTCGTGCAGCGGGCGCTCGCGGCGGACTCCATGGCGGCGGCCCGGCGCACGCCGCTCATCGCCGCGGTGCCGAAGATGCTCTTTCCCTTCCTCGTCATCCTTCCCGGGATGATCGCCATCGCCTCGACGCTGCACGGCGGTGCGAGCGGGCTCACGCTGCCGCACAAGGCGGACGGCGCCATCAACTATGACATGGTGATCCCGCTGATGCTCGGGCACTACTTCCCGAGCGGGATGCTCGGGCTCGGGCTCACGGCGCTGATGGCCAGCTTCATGACCGGCATGGCGGGCAACGTGACCGCCTTCAACACGGTGTGGACCTATGACATCTATCAGGCCTACATCCGGCACTCCGCGAGCGACCGCCATTACCTCAACATGGGACGGATCGCCACGGTCGCCGGCATCGCGCTCTCGATCGCGGCGGCCTACGCGGCCAACCGCTTCAACAACATCATGGACCTGCTGCAGCTGCTGTTCGCGTTCGTGAACGCGCCGCTCTTCGCCACGTTCCTGCTCGGCATGTTCTGGAAGCGAACGACGGGACATGGGGCGTTCTTCGGCCTCCTGGCGGGCACGGCTGCCGCGGCCGCGCACCATGGCCTCACGCTGCCTGCCCAGAGCGCGACGGGCATCCAGGGCGGATGGATCGCGGTCCTGCACCTCTACTCCAGCCAGATGGCGCAGAACTTCTGGACGGCGATCTACGCCTTCGGCGTCTGCTTCGTCGTTACGGTGACGGTGAGCCTCGTGACCCGGCCCCGTGCGGAGAAGGAGCTGACCGGGCTCGTCTACTCGCTCACTCCGCGGCTGCGCCCCGAGCCTGGCGCGCGCTGGTACGCGCGGCCGGCCGTGCTCGGTGCCTGTGTGCTCGCAGGCGCCATCGTCCTCAATTTCATTTTCCGGTGAGCGCCATGGGACTCGACATCCGCATTCCGATCGGCAGCCTGTTCGTCATCCTGGGCGCGCTCCTCACAGCCTACGGGCTCTTCAGCAATCCGGCGATCTATCAGCGCTCCCTCGGCATCGACATCAATCTCTGGTGGGGCGTCGCGCTGCTGATCTTTGGATTCGCCATGCTGGCGCTCGCGTGGCGGGCGGCGTCGCGTGCTTCTTCAGCCGCCGCGCGCTCCGCGGCGAGCTCCTTCTCACGGTAGCTCGCCCGCATCTCGGGTCTGATCTTCGGCAACTGCAAGCTGAACCAGGCGGCGCCCACGATACAGAAGGCGCCGGTCAGCATGACCGTGTGGGGAGCGCCGATGTGCTGCGCCAGCGCGCCGGACATGAGACTCCCGAAGGGCGCGGCGCCGAAGAACGCCATGGTGTAGTAGCCCATCACGCGTGCGCGCTTGTCGTCCGGAACGAGCGATTGAATGATGGTGTTGCAGACAGCCGCGGCCTGAATGAGACCGAATCCGACCACCACCATCAGGGCGAGCGAGAGCCACAGGACGTGTGATAGACCGAAGAGAATCAGGCCGCCACCGAGCAAGGCTATCGCGGCCTGCAGGGTGCGGGTGAGCCCGCCGATGGATCTGCGCATCGCGAGTGCGAGCGCGGAAGAGAACGCGCCGACGCCTGAGGCCGCCGTCAGCCATCCGAGGGTGTGGGCGCCGCCGTGCAGCACTTGGCCAGCAAAGACGGGCAGCAGCACCGAATAGGGCCACCCCATGAGGCAGACCAGCGCCAGGATCAGCAGAACGGTGCGGATGGGCCGGAAGCCCCTGACGTAATCCCAGCCCTCGCGCATCTCCTCGAAAAGGCTTCGCCCGGCCTGGCCGCGGCCGGTCAGCGGCGGAATTCGCATGACCAGGAGCGAGGCGATCACCGCGAAATACGAGACGCCATCGATGAGGAAGCACCAGCCTTCACCGAAGGCTGCGATGAGCATTCCGCCGATCGCGGGTCCAATGAGCCGCGCACCGTTGACCATCGAAGAGTTGATGGCGATGGCGTTGGCGAGATCTCCGCGATCCTCCACCATCTGGATGAGGAAGGACTGGCGGCCCGGCATGTCGAATGCGTTGATCAGGCCCTGGAAAACCATGAGGGCGATGATCTCGCCGAGGGTGATCACACGGGCGAGCGTCAACGCCGCGAGCGCCAGAGACTGTACGGCCGCGGCCGCCTGCGTGGCGACGAGGAGCCGCCGCCGCTCCAAGCGCTCGACCCACACGGCCGCGAACGGCCCAAGGAGGAAGGAGACGATCTGACCGGAGAAGCTCACGACACCGAGGAGCAGGGCGGAGTGAGTGAGCCGGTAGACGAGCCACGCCGTCGCGAGCCGCGTCATCCAGGTGCCGATCAGCGAGGTGCTCTGACCGAAGAAGAACAGCCTGAAATTGCGGTGGCGCAGCGCCCGCCAGGTATGTGACACCGAGGCGAGGGGCGATGCCGGAATCTGCACCGCAGGGGCGTTGCGCGAGTCCGCTCCCCGCATCATGGCGCCAGCAACCGTTTGAGAATGTCGCCCGCTCTGGCGAGGATCTGCAGCTCTTCGTCCTCCAGCCCGGCCGTCGCCTGCGCCAGCCAGGCGCGCTTCAGGTCCTTGGTGCTGCTGCGCACCGCGGCGCCTTTGTCCGTGAGGGCGATGTTCATCTGCCGGCCGTCCCGCGGATGCGGCTTGCGCTCGACCAGGCCGCGCTCTTCGAGCGTGGCGACGGCCGCGCTCATGGACTGGGGCCGCATGCTTTCCGCACGTGCGAGCTCAGCGGTAGTAGCGGGGCCGTCTCTGCCCAGACGCGCCAGCACAGCCGATTCGGTCAGTGACAGCTCATGCTGGGCGGCCGCGGCGCGCATGTGCCGCACCAGCCGGCCGATCGTTTGCGCGAACTCGCTGACATCGAGATTGCGGGTCCTTGCCATGGCCCGAATCATAGCAGATTAACAGGTAGACTGAACAGTTTAACTTTGTATCAAGCCCTGGGCCCAGGTCGGGGCGGCTCATCCCGTCCGTTGAGCACGCGGTGAAGCATCTAGACCGCCCCGGAAAGCTTCGCGCAGCTTGCGCACACCGTGCGCGATCTGCGGCAGATCGGCGACTCCGTAACCGAAGACCATTCCGCAACGGTCTGGCTCGCCGAAGAAGTAGCGCGACAGGGTGTGGATCCTCACGCCCGCCCGCAGAGCGGCAGCCGCGGCGACTTCCGTGTCGACTCCAGGCCGGGCGACTGCGGCGACGTGCATGCCGTAGAAAGACGGAGCCGGCTCCAGCCAATCCGCCAGCTCCCGCGTCAGGGACTCGATGACTGCGTTGCGGCGGCGTCTGTAGATCTCGCGCATCTTGCGCACGTGGCGCGACAGGTACCCCTCGGCAATGAACCCGGCAACGCTGCCCTGAATCGGGACGGGGCTGTGCCAGTCCATGCAGTTCTTGGCCGCCACCAGCGTCGGCATCGCCCAGGCCGGCGCCGCGAGGTACCCGAGGCGCAGCGCGGGCAGCATGCATTTCGAAAACGTGCCGACGTAGAAGACCAGCTCCGCGGCGTCGGAAGTGCGCAGCGCTTCCAGCGCACCGCCGTCGAATCTGAACTCCCCGTCATAGTCGTCCTCGACGATGAGCGCGCCGCGCTTGCGTGCCAGCGAGACGAGCTGACGGCGGCGAAGCGGGGAGAGGGAGGTGCCGAGCGGAAACTGGTGGGAAGGACAAACGCATATGACATTCGCGTGCGCGGGGATGTCATCGACGACGATTCCGTCTGCATCGACCCGGACGGGAATTACGCGCGCGCCAGCCGCTAAGAAGGCCGCACGCATTGGCGGATAACCGGGATCCTCGAGCGCCACGACGGTTCGCCCGGACGTCACGAGCGTGCGCGCCAACACGTCGAAAGCTTGCTGCGCACCGGCGGTCACGAGAATGTCTTCCGGCCCGCAGGCTACGGCACGTGTGATGGCGATATGCCGGGTGATCGCCTCGCGCAGCCGATAATTGCCCTGGTTGCCCTGCGGGCTGCGAAAGGCTGCCGGGCGGCGCTCGAGCAGGCGCATCTGCTTGGCGCTGATGCGGCGGAACACCTCGAAGGGGAAGAGCCGCGAGTCCACGAGCGCCGGGCGGAAGTCCACCTGTCCGGGGGCTCTGGGCTCCTCTTCCGCGGCCTCTCGCCAGAAGCCGATTGCCGCGGAAACGTCGGGCCGCAGCCAGACGGGGTTGAGCCTGGAGGCCGGCCGCAGGAGGACCGGACTGATCGGCCCCCGCTGAGCCGGCGCCCGGGAGGCGACGAAGACACCGGAGCCGGGGCGGCTCACGACCAGCCGCTCGCTGGCCAGGCGCTCGTACACGGCGGCGGCGGTATTCCGGGAGACTCCCAGGAAGGACTCCGAGCGGCGAGCCGCCGGCAGGCGCGCTCCGGGCGGCAGCCGTCCATCGAGGATGGCGGCCTTGAGCTGCTCGTAAAGGCTGCGCGAGGCATCCCGCGCGCCCGGCGCGGGCAGATCGAGCCGCAGCTCGAACAACGGCTGGGTGCCCCGCGGCGCTCCGGAACGATGGCCCACTGCTTTTTTCTCCAACCGGCCCTTCAGGTGCCGGGGCCGGTGCGATATCTCTACCGCATTGTAAACGGAGGGCGAGATGACCCGGATAAAGTGCCTCGGCCGCAATCTCGCGGCCGCAATGGTCTGCGCAGCTCTGCTGTCGACGGCTGCTACCGCCGCTTCGGCGGCCGAGACCGCCAAGCAGTCGGCGGAGCAACAGCATGCCTTCGATTTCCATTTTGGGACGTGGCGAACGCATATCCTGAACCGTACGTCGACGCCATCAGGCGCCACCCAGTGGGTCAAAATGACCGGCACGGTCATCGACCAGCCGCTGTGGAATGGGAAGGCCAACCTGGAGAAGATCGAGGGCTCCGGGGCAGCAGCCCACTTTCAGGGGTTGACGCTCTTCCTCTATGACCCGAAGACCGGCCAGTGGAGCCAGCAGTTCGCGAGCAGCAGCGACGGCATAATGGACGCGCCTGTGTACGGCGAATTCAAGAACGGACGCGGTGTGTTTTACGGCTGGAGCGGCGACGGCGACAAGAAAGTGCTCGAGCGGGATGTGTGGTCCAACATCACCCCGAATTCCTATCACTTCGAGATTGCCTCATCCGCTGACGGCGGCAGGACCTGGGTGAAGGAATTCGTCGCGCAGCTCACCCGCCTGAAGAAAGCGCCGGACTACGCCACGCCGTTCGCTGCGGGCAGCGGACCGGAGCACGACTTTGATTTCAACATGGGACACTGGAGCACCCGGATCCGCGCGGTCATCAGTCCCCTCTCCGCGCCCAACGTATGGAGCGACTTGCGGGGAACGCACGTGGTCTATCGTGTGTGGGGCGACTGGGCCGACATCGGCCAGCTGGAAGTCGATGGTCCGGGCGGGCACATCGAGGACCTGGCGCTGCGGCTGTACGACCGCAAGACACAGCAGTGGCGGGTGTATTTCGCGAACAGCGACTCCGGGACTCTCGCTTCGCCGATGGTCGGGGGGTTCAAGGACGGTGTCGGGACATTCGTGTTCCTGGACGAGATGGAGGGGAAGACGGTGCTGGTGCGAAATGTCTGGTCGGGAATTACCGCGAAGGCTTGCCACCAGGACTGGGCGATCTCCGCGGATGGCGGCAAGACCTGGGTACCGACTTGGGTATCCACCGATACGCTCGGGAGCTGACGCTACCGAGGGCTGATGCCATGCAGCGGTTCGGGCGCTCCCGCTGCGGCGGGGGCGCCCGAACGCGCTACCGCTCGGCCGCAGGCTTCTCCTCCAGGACGCCGGATTCGATCTCCCGTAGAAGCTCGCGCACCTCATCGGCCGTGCACTGGCGCTCATCGAGCAACGCGCCGAGCAAACCCTCGAGATAGGTGCTCAACGCCACCGCGACTGCGGCCGGCGGATAACGGTCGAGGCTCATGACGAGCTCGTCCAATTCCTCGATGCACTCCTCGACTACCGCGTCGTCGTCCGACTCTTCTATCAGTGACATGGGAATCTCCGTGCCGCGAATGGCTGTCAGCTGAAGGATAGCGCGGCTCGTCCGCGATCAGGGATGCGCATTTCTATGCAAACACGCAGGCTAATGCGATTCCAATGGCGGCGCGCGCCTCTAGACTGGTCATCGTGCCAGCCGGCACTCGATGCCAACACCAGGAGCCCGCCATGAACAGTTTCACGCTCACCGCCATCGGCAATCTTTCACGCAATCCGGAGCTCACCGTCAAGGGCGACCGCACCTACGCGAAGTTCTGCCTGATCGGCAACGACTACGCCGGCAAGGACGAGGAGGGCGGGGCGCGGGAGATCGCCACCACGATATGGTTCACGGCATTCGGTCCGCTCGGCGAGACCATCGCGCGCACGGCACGCAAGGGCGACCAGCTCATCGTCGATGCGCAGGTTCGCGCCGACAATTGGACGGACAAGGACGGAGAGCGGCACTACGACTACAACTTCGTCGTGCAGGGATTCCGCTTCGGCGCGCCTGGCAAAGCCAAGCGGGAAGAGCGCGCGGGGCGGAGCCCCGAGGAGCCGCAGCGGCTCGCGGCGAGCGCGTAGAGGCGCGGCGCGGACCGGCGGCCGGGCAGTGTTTCGCGTCGCGGGCCGCCGAGCCGCGCGGTGAAAGACGATTCACGAGGAGAGGACTCATGTTGCAGCGAATCACTCGAGCCGTAGCGGGCGCGGTGTCACCGGGCATCGTCGCACTCGCCCTGGCGCTGGCGGTCGTCTTGATATTGCCGCAGCCGGCATTTGCCCAAAGCTCGCCGTTCCTGACGGGTGCCACCGCCCTGGAGAGCAACATCCTGGCGTGGCTCACCCCGATTGCAATCATCCTCGTGATGGTGCTTGGCGGTATGGCAATGGCGAGCAGGCTTTCGTGGGGCTGGTGTATCGGCGCAATCCTGGGGATCGCGATCGCCTTCGGCGCGCCGCAGATTGTGTCCTGGGTACGCGGCATGTTCGGCGTCTGAGGGGCGAGCCGGTGCCTTTCAGCGAGGACACTTAAGGTGTCCTCGCTCCGGCGAGCGCCCACACACGGATGTGTGGGCCGGAGGGCCTGCCGCCATGGACGGCAAGTGGCACGCTTCAAATCTGAGGAATGCAAATGAATAGGATAACTCGAGGGCTGACGGCTGATCCGCTATTCGTCGGTGCGACGCGGCCGCCGATGCGCTGGGGAGTCACTTACTCCGCCTTGCTATTCAACCTCGTGTTCACGCTGGAGGCATTTCTCGTCACGAGAAATCTCCTGACGCTCCTGGTCGCGTTGCCCATCCATGGCGCGAGCGTGCTCCTCTGCGGCCGCGATGCGCGCTACTTCGATCTGCTGCTCCTCTGGGGACGGACGCGCCTGCCGGCATTGCTTGCCAATGGGCGTTGGTGGGGCGCAAGCAGCTACAGTCCGCTGCTTCTGGACCCGCCACGGATCTGCGGAAGGCGACGGGCCGATGTCGCCGTGTTGATTTTCAGCCGCGCGGGGCGGGGGCGGTCACCGTGCTGAGCGCAACTCGAAGGGCCGCCATGCGCCACGAGCTGACGGCCGATAGGCACATCCCTTACACGGCGCACGTGGCTCCGGAGGTCGTAAA
>CAVQJH010000008.1:0-105881 GCA_963712795.1 uncultured Pseudomonadota bacterium | reverse complement strand
AGGGATGCTTGGGGTTCAGAACTTGTTCTGAACGAGTCAAGTTTTTCATGCGGCGAGTTTCTCCTGTTGGCAGAAGGTGTGGATTTCCCGATCGAGGCGGTCGAAGGCGTGCTGCAGGCGGTGGTTGGCCGGCAGGGCATGGGGATCGATCAGTGAGAGTCCGGGGCGGATGGCTCTGGCGTACAGGCGCGTGAGGAACAGCGCCGCGCGGCGGCCGAAGTCGGTAAGGCGGTAGCGGTGAGTTTTGCGGATTCGTTCGATCAGTCCATGCAATCGCAGCCTTCGGAGCTGATACGTCATTTGCCCTGCGGTCAGGGCGGGGGGGTCGAGCCCCAGGAGCGCGGCGTAGTGCTCGCGCAGTTGGCGATGGCGGAACCCTTCAGGCTGCAGGCCGAAGAGGACGAGGGCTTGCAGAAGCGCCAGCACGCGCCGGTCCCCGAAGCGCAGTGCGGCAGCTCGTTGAGAGGCGCGAACCACGGGGGTTTGCAGTCTCTGGAAAGTCTTCTCCCCGAGGGAGCAGTCGTGGGTGATGCGCTCGAGTTCGAGCAGGCGGCGGTTGGCGGCGAAGCCGAGCGCCTTCAGTGCGGGCAGATTCTTCAGGCTACGCCCGATAGCGAAGTCGCGCGTGTCGTTGATGGTGGTCTCGGTGCGCAGCGCCTGCCCTTCCTTGTGGTACTGCTTGATACGCGTTCGCTTGTAGTCCACGTGCAGCGAGGGAGTGACCCCCTGGGTGATCACGCGGGTGCGCCAACGTCCCGGGGTGCGCCGGCTGTTGCGGCGTTGAAAGATCAGCTGCACCTGATCGGGGCGACCGAGGTCAAGGTTCTCGCGAATGACCTCCTCGAAGAAGACCCGTCCGCTGATGGCCCGATCGAGCACTTGGGTGAGAGAGAACTCGGCCTGCAGGATCGAGAGGCGGTAGCGGTAGCCGGCCTGACGGTCCTTGGCGGTGAAGGGATGCGGGAGGCGGCGCAGCCACTTGCGCAGCAGCGCGTCGATTTTCTCGGCGCTGAGGGCGTCGGCGAGGCGCTGCAGGCGAGCCGGGTCGTTGCAGGAGAGAATGCCGTTGTCGAGAGGCTCGAAGGCGAGGCGGCGCTGTTCCAATTGGCGCTTGAGGTACTCGTGGCCGTTGATGCAGAGCTTGCCGTTGTAGGGGAAGTAGGAGCAGAACTTCAGAAAGAAGGGACCGAAGTCCTCGTCCACGCCGTAGCAGTAATAGTGGTTAACCATCCCAGTGGAGGGGACGATCCAGGCGTAGGACTGCCCGGTCTTCGGGTGGCGGCGGCGCTCGGTGCGAAAGACCGGGGTTTTCTCCTGCGCCTTGCCGATGAACAGCAGCCCCTCGCGGCCCTTGAAGCGGGCGAGGTACTCCTTGGCCACATCGTCCTTGCGCTGGCGCTTCTCGAAGCGAATCAGCGGGATGTTCTGCTCGCGGGCAAAGCGCTCGAGGCGGGCGATGAAGTCCTCGCTGATGGGCTTCATCAACGCCGAGGAAGCGAAGGTATGGCCGCGATGGAAGCGGAAGAACCCGACTACCCCTTTGTCGTGCTGCAGCTGCGGCACGTAGACGTTCAGGTACATGCGGTCCACGCACTCAAGCTCCAGGTCCACGTGGGACCCGAGGACTTGGGCAACCGAATGGGGTACAGTCATCGCGGGCTCCGGTCGTCATCGGTCCCTCGGGACCCTCTACCGCCTCGGCGGTCAAATACTTGGGAGCGATCTTATCGCCACCCGTGCTCGACCGGAGCCCACTCATTGCGAAGACCTCGACCTCACCGCGCTCTTCCTCTCACCGGATTCGCCTCAGACCGACCCCACCCGAGGCACTCGGCTGAATCCTCGGGAGAATGCATTGGCACCGGCACCATACAACTCGTCGGTCTGAGGCGAAGCCTCGTTAGTCATCGATCCAAATACGAACGTCGTATAACACTTCTTGTTTACGAGCGGACAATGACGATTCGATTCCAAATCGCACCTGGTGTCGAACAGAATCCACAGCGAGAGCTGCTTTATCGGCCGAAAGAGTACTCCTTCGACATGGAGCCGTCGCCGACTCGGAATTTTACGTCGGTCTTGATTGATGACTTGAGTATTGAAATCGATGACTCCGGAAGAGTCGTTTCGGTTTGGGGGATCTGTCCGTACACGAGGTGGAAGGAAGCAACTCTCGCACCGCCATCGGCGGACGTGGGTACCCTGTTTGTAACTGGAGGTCTACCGCTAGCTCGAGGAGTATCAGTACCGGTCAATCGAGACAAGTATCTTCCTACCTATGTTGATCGCCACTCAGGTTGGATAAAAATCGGGGCGACGAGAGCGGCGGCGTCAGCCGTTAGAGTGTTCCCAGGGGTGATCTTCGAAATCGACGAGCATGGCGATTTTTGCGCTCTGTGGCTCAAACCGAGCCGCACGGACGCAGGATAGGCGAGGAGCGAGTTTTGTCGACGGTTGTGAGACAGCGAGGGCCGGGCCGTATTAGCTCTTTTCCCCGAGATCGGCGGTAAGCCCGATGGGTCGGCGCTTGGGTTGCGGCGGGTTCATCAGCTCGCGGATGGCCGAGAGGATGGCCTTGATGGCGTCGTCGTGGTGCTGGTACTTGCGCTCGAGCTCATCGAGCTTATGCTTCTGGTGACCGGTCACAATCTGTGACCGGCCCAGGGCCCCGGTCTCGGTGCGCGAGAGGCGCAACATGAGATCCTCCGGGAAGCGCTCGGCGTTGCGCTTGACCGCCTGGTTCAGCGCCTTGGTCGGCACGCCGTAGAGGGCGGCGAGATCCGCATCGAGGATGACGCGCTGGCCGCGCAGGAGGAGGATCGAGCGGCTGATGTGCTCGACGGGCACGGGGGCCAAGCGGCGGCGAGAGGGCATCGGGGGACCTCCCTGTCGGTGAGGGCTCAGCGGCCCTGCGCCGCTTGGTTTTCAGGTGCGCGCAGGGGCGACGGAGCCGCGCAACAGCAGCTCGAGATCGAGCCGCGGTCGCGGCATGGGATTGGGCCAGCCGTGGCGGTGCGGGCGGTGTTGGATGATGAGATCGGCGGCGATGCGCGCGATGTGCCTGACGGGCTGACGCACTGTGGCGAGCTGCGGCCACATCATGCTGGCGATCGGGGCATCGTCGAAGCCGGCGATCGAGAGCTGTCCGGGCAGCTCGAGCCCCATCTGCCGCGCGACACAGGCGGCGGCCGCAGCCATGTCGTCGTTGCTCGCGAAGATGGCGGTGGGACGCGCGCGTGAGCTCAGGATGCGGCGCGCGCACTCCAGGCCGTCGCTGAACTCGAAGTTGCCGGTCTGCACGATCTGCGGGTCGATGCCGACGCCCCGCGCGTGCATCGCGTCCGCGAAACCGAGATACCGCTGCTCCGTCGCGCGGTGCCCGGGGGGGCCGAGCATGAAACCGATGCGCCGATGTCCCCGATCCAGCAGCTCCACGGTCATCTGCCGGGCGGCCGCGCGGTCGTCGGTGTCGACGGATGGGGAGTCGACCGGCTCGCGCATCGGGGCGATGTGTACGCTGGGCACGTCCGCCTCCGCCAGAGCCGCGCGCACGGCGGCATGATCGCTCAATGGCGGCAGCAGAATGACGCCTTCGAGCCGCAGTTGCCGCACGAGCATGCTGACGTCCCGCGCCATATCCTTGCTTGCGATGTCGAGCGGCTGCACCATGAGGTGCAGGTCCGACTCGCGGCAGCGCTGCACGGCGCCAGTCTGGAACTCGCTCAGGTAATCGCCCGGCTTGTCGTAGAAGAGGCCGATGAGGAAGGAGCGGGCGCCGGCCAGTCCCCGCGCGTTGAGATTGGGCTGATAATCGAGCTGACGGATGGCTTCCTGGATGCGGTCGCGCGTTTCTTCCTTCACACCCCGCTCTTTGTTGATCACGCGCGAGACGGTCTTCGGTGACACGCGGGCGCGATCCGCGACCATCTGGATCGTCGCCGGGCCCCGCCGCGCGCTCGCTTCTTTGCTCATCATGGTACGATAAAACAAATGTCAGCGCTGTCAACAGGCGCGCCGATGCTTGACCTCCTCGTGCTCGCGGTGTGCGTAGGCAGCATCATCGTTTTCGGCCTGGCCGTCTCGCGCCGCAAGGCACGTGCGGAGGAATATTTTCTCGCTTCCCGGACCTCTCGCTGGCCGGCGATCGGCCTGGCGCTGTTCGCGTCCAACATCTCCTCGACGGCGATCGTGGGGCTGGCGGGAGCCGCCTACGCCATGGGCATCTCGGTCTATGACTACGAGTGGTCCGCCGGCGTCGTGCTCGCCTTCTATTGCGTGTTCCTGCTGCCTTTCGTGCTGCGCAGCCGGGTCTACACCATGCCGGAGTTTCTCGAGCGCCGGTACGACGTGCGCGCGCGGCTGTATTTCGCCGTCCTGAACATCTTCCTCAACGTTTTCGTCGACTCGGCGGCGGCTCTCTATTGCGGCGCGCTGGTGTGCGGGATGCTTTTTCCTGGGCCGCCGCTCTGGGTGATGATCGTAGTGCTGGCCGGGGCTGCCGGCCTCTATACGCTCGCGGGCGGACTGCGCGCGGTGATCTACACCCAGGCGGCGCAGGCAGTGCTGCTGATTGCCGGCGCAGTCGTCATCTCGGTGATTGCCTTGGCGCGCGCCGGCGGCTGGCACGTGGTGACGCACGCCATCGACCCGAGGATGCTGTCGTTGATCCGCCCGAGCGGCGATCCCGGGGTGCCGTGGCCGGGCCTCGCGCTCGGCATCCCGGTGCTCGGGCTCTATTACTGGTGCAACAATCAATACATAGTTCAGCAGACGCTGTCGGCGCGCAGTCTCGACGACGGGCGGGAAGGGGCGCTGTTCGCGGGTTTGCTGAAGCTCAGCGTGCTCTTTCTGATGATCCTGCCCGGGACTTTCGCGCTCGTGCTCTTTCCGCATCTCGCGCGCCCGGACCTGGTCTATCCGACGCTCATGCTGCGCCTGCTGCCCGGGGGTCTCCTGGGGCTCGTGGCGGCAGGGTTCGTTGCCGCCACCATGGCTGCCGTCGCCGCCACGCTCAACTCCGCCTCCACGATCATCACCATGGATGTGGTGAAACGGGTCGCGCCCCGGCTGACAGACGCTCAGGTGGTGCGCATCGGGCGCAGGAGCATGGCGGCCCTGCTGCTCGTGGCGATGCTCTGGGCGCCGCAGCTGCAGCGCTTCGGTACGCTCTGGCAGTATCTGCAGGCGATGCTGGCGTATGCCGCGCCGCCCATCGTCGCGTTGGTTCTGACCGGTACCTTCTGGCGCGGCGCCAACGCCGCGGGGGCGACCGCGACGCTGGTGTTCGGCACGGCCTGCGGCATCGCTCTTTTCATCGCGAACGCGCCGCTGCACCTGCTGCATCTGCACTTCCTCTACGTCGCGCCGCTCCTGCTCCTCATCGACACGGTCGTCCTGATAGTCGCCAGCTCCTGGAAACCGGCACCGCCGTCGGCCGTGGCCTCTGCGCTCGTCTGGACGCCGGCGCACTATCGCGCGGAGACGGAGCGGTTGCGATCGGTTACGCCCTGGCGCAATTACCGCGTGCAGGCCGCGGCTCTGCTGATCCTGACCACGATCGTCGTCGTCATCTTCAGATGACCGAGGCCGTGGTACTCGGTTGGCCTAGTCTCCTCCGGCGCCTACCGCGACCCACGCGAGATCGGCGTTGGAGACGGACTCCAGCTTGAATGTCCGCGCGGCGGCCGCCATCCGGGTCAGAGCCTGCGCCAGCGGCATCGGCGGCTTGGTGTCGCCTTTCTTGACCTTGTGGAAGCGCACCGGGTTGATTCGTGCGACCACGTAGTTGCGCAGGTACGGCGACTTGAAGCCGCGCTGCTGCAGGGCGGCGATGACCCTCTTCACCTGCGCGTCGATCTCCAACAGCCGCGCGGCATGGTCTTCCCGCTCCCGCAGGCTCGCCGGCAGGGGCCGCTCGCTGAAGCGGTCCACCTTCTTGAGGAGCGCGCTGTAGGCGCCGCCCGCGAATCGCGACGCGCGCTCGTAGACCACGCCCAGGGTCAGAAGCTCGGGGGCCTCGAACTCCGCCGCGCGCTGCGACTCGCTGTCGGTCTTCTGCCGCTTGGCCAGGCTGCGCGCCATGCGGATGACCTCGAGGCTGCGGTCGCGCAGGTTGTGCGCCTTTTCCGTGTTCAAGGCGAGGATACGATATGCCAGCGCCTCATCCGGTGAGATGAGCGCGGTGATCAGTCGCAGGCCGAGCACTTTCGCCGCCGCCAGCCGGTGCCGCCCGTTCGGCGTCCAGAGCTTGCCGTCCTCGCCGCGCACCACGATCAGCGGATCGAGAAACGCGGCCGTCTCGCCTATCTTCTGCGCCAGCCGCTTCGCGTGCGTGGGGGAGAGATCGCGCTGGAAGGGCGTGGGCTGTACCGCCGCGAGCGGCAGGCACGCCAGCAACAGTGCCCGCCCGCCCATGGGCTCATGGTAGGCGCCTATCGGCGCACCGCCTGCGTCGCGCACCAGGGCGGCGAGATCCGCGATTTCGGGGCTGTCGATCGCGACGGCGACCTGCGACGCGTCGAGACCGCGCGCCTGCGCTCCCGGCGCGAGCTTCCCTTTCGCGCGCTTGGGTTTCGATGCCGTCCGGCCACTCGTGCCGGAAGTTTTCTTGCGAGCTGCCATGTGCGCTACGGTGCACAATACGCGGGACTTTGTCTATTGGCTGCAAGTCGCTTGGTCGAATCCGGACGTGGACATCGCATCGCCATCATTGCGGGCGCCGACGGGCGGCCTGCCAGCAAAGCGCATCGACGCCGATGGACGCGCGCACGTCGATTTTGGCGCGATCTGGGCGCTCGCTCTGCCGCTGATGGCGAACAGCGCCGTGCAGATCGTCCTGAACCTCACAGACATGTGGTTCGTCGGGCACATCTCCACCGCGGCGCTGGCTGCGGTCGGCGCGGTGCAATGGCTGATTCTCGGGACTGTGCTCGTGTTCGGCGGCGCCGCAATGGCGGTGCAGACGCTGGCCGCCCATGCCCACGGCGCGCGGCGCTACCGGCGCGCGGCGCAAGCCGCCTGGACGGCCCTTTGGCTGACCGTCTGTGTAGCGCCTCTTTTCATTGCGCTCGGCGCGGCGGGCGGCGCGATTCTCGCGCCCTTCGGCTTCACCCCGCGCGTCGCTGACCTCGCGCAGGCATTCTGGTTTCCCCGCATCGCGGGGGCTTCATTCGGCGTCGCGGCGGTAGCGATGATCGGCTTCTTCAACGGCATCGGCCGCCCGCAGGTCAGTTTTCTCGTGGCGGTCACAACGGCCATCGTCAACGCCGTCTTTAACGACCTCTTCATCTTCCGGTTGGGATGGGGCATTGCCGGCTCCGCGTGGGCGAGCAACGTGGCACAGGCGGCAGGCTTCGCGATCGCCTTCGCCCTTTTTCTCCGGGTGCCGTTCCGCGAATCTCACAAGTCGCATCTGGCATGGCGCCCCCGCAAGCGCCTCCTCAGGGAGCAGATACGCCTGGGCGTGCCCATGGGCCTGATGCCCGCCGCCGACATTCTCGGCTTTTGCGTGTTCCAGATGATGGAAGTCCGTTACGGCACCGTTGCGGGCGCGGCCACGCAAATGGTCTCCGTGCTGACGTCGATTGCCTACATGCCCGGCATCGGGATCGCGACCGCCGGCACCACGCTCGTCGGCCAGTCGATCGGTGCCGGTGACCGGCAATGGGCCATGCGCCTCGGTACCTGGATCATCGTGCTGGCCGCGCTCGTGATGGGCGGCATAGGACTGGTGCTCGCGGCGGCGGGTCCCTGGCTCCTGCCGCTCTTTGCCGCCGCCAATGACCGCGGCGCGGCCGCCGCCGCCGACCTCGGCATACGACTGCTCTGGCTGGCCGCGGCTTACCAGTTCTTCGATGGCTTGAATCTCGCGAGCAGCAGTTGCCTGCGGGGCGCGGGCGATGTCAGGGTGCCCGTCGCCCTGGTCTTTCCGGTCTGCTGGCTGGTGTTCCTGCCGCTCGCGCACATCCTGATCTTCGCGCCAGGCCAGGGCTGGTTTCAGTTCCTGCCGCAGCTCGGCTACGGCGCCGCGGGCGGCTGGACCGCGGTGGTCATCTACATCGTCCTCCTCGGTGCGACCCTGTTCCTGCGCTGGCGCTCCCGCGCCTGGCAACGCATCAGGATTTAGGCTTCGGCCGGCCGCGCGACTTGGGGCGGCGGACGATCCGCACTTTCCCACTGCCGCCGCCGCCGCAGAAGAACCGGTCGCCGTCGGACTCGAGGCCCGAGACGCCCACGCCGGTCGGCATATCGAGCTGCTCCAGGACTTTGCCGCTTTGCGGATCGATTCGCCGCAGCTCGCTCGCATCGCCTTCCCACGTCGCGTGCCAGAGCTCGCCCTCCACCCAGGTGACGCCGGTGACGAAGCGGTTGGATTCGATGCTGCGCAGGACCGCGCCGGTGTCAGGGTCGATCTGATGGATCTTGCGGGCCCGGTAGTCGCCCACCCACAGCGTCCCTTCGGCCCAGGCCAGGCCCGAATCCCCGCCCTTGCCCGGCGCCGGGATGGTGGCCAGCACGCGACCGGTCTGCGGATCGATCTTGCGAATGCGGTCTTCGGCAATCTGATAGAGGTGGCGGCCGTCGAAGGCCGTTCCCGCATGGGCGGCGACGTCGATCGAGCGCAGCATCTTGCCGTTGTCGGGATCGATGGCGCTCAGCTTGTCGCCGGTTGCCAACCAGATGCTCCGGCCATCGTACGTGACCCCGTTGACGCGGGACGAGCCCTCAAACGGTCCGTACTCCTTGATGATCTCGGCGCTCGCTCGGCTCATGGCACACACCCTTCGATGGCATTGGCGGTTGACCGACTGGACCCATCCTAATCGACGGGCAGAGGAGGCGGGAGTAACAAGCTCGTCGCGAATCCGGTGGCGGGAGGTATCAGCCAGCGGCGCGCCCGCCCGTGTCCGAAGGCCTGCACCTTGCCTGCCAGGGCTAGGGTTTCCAGCGCCCGCTGCACCGTTCGCTGGCTCGTGCGCAGCGCAAGCCCCAGCGCTGACGTCGACCATGACTCGCCGTCTGCCAGCAGAGCGAGCACGTCGGAGTGCTTCTCTTCGATAGGCCGCGCGAGCACGACAACCTCGGTCGCGGCACGCGGCAAGAGCGCAAAACCGCGTTGCGTGGCTCTGATTTCGGCGAGCGGGCGCAGCACCGCGCGCAGCCGAGCCATTTCGACCCGCAGCCGCGCGCGGTGCGATTCGTCGGCGGCCCGCAACCGGAAGACGCGTGCAACCAGCGTGTCTCGGGCGACATCGCCAGGCCAGGCCTCGCCCAATCCGCGCACGAGCGCGAACAGCACCGGGCGCTTCGCCAGTGAGATCATCCTGCGCTCCTGGCGCACGGCGTGCCGCCAGGCGTCCACGACTAAAGCGCTCGAAGCCAACAGCGCCTCGACTTCCTCCAGCCGCAGCGGCCGCTCATCGCCCCGTCCGATCAGCCGCGCCGCCGGCGCGCCGAGGGAGTCGAGCGCGCTGGCGACTTCCGCGGCGAGGGCGGGTATGCCCGACCGGCGCGCCGCATCCGCGGCTCGAGCCAGCGCAGCGCGCGCCGGCTCCGTCCTGATGCGGCGCATCGCAATTCCCGCCAACAGCAGCTCGTGGGCCGCTCTCAGGGCCGCGGGTATCGGCCCGGGATCGACCGCGGCGAGCAACCCTTCGGCTTCCTCGAGTCGTCCGACGAGGACGAGGCGCCGCACCTCGAGATATCCGGCATGCGCCGCGTTGATCCGATCGCCGTGCGTTGCGAGCGTCTTGCGCGCCGAATCGAGCGTCTTCGCCGCCCAGCGCAGATCCCGTGAGGCGAGCGCGACCTCCGCTTCGGCGACCACGCACCTGGCGCGCGCCAGCGCCTCCCTCGGGCCGAATCCCCGGGCGGCGCTGCGCAGGAGCGCGCGCGCCCTGGTGTAGTCGCCGAGCTGCGCCATCGCGATGCCCCGCAGCGCCAGCGCCGGCGCGTCATCGCGCAGCGCCACCCGCTTCAGCGCGCCCAGGGGATCCCCCGCCGCCAGGGCGCGTGCGGCGGCCGTGATCAGCGAGTCCACTGGAATCGCGTCAAGGTTGTAACTCTCGGGCCTGCGAAAGCCTCGCTAGCATTATCTCACGACTCACCAACCACCCCCTGAGGAGACGATCATGACCGAACCGAGACATCCGACCGGAACCCGCGACGAGTGGCTCGCGGCGCGTCTGGAGCTGCTCGAGGCGGAAAAGGAGCTCACGCGCCGCGGCGACGAGCTCGCGCAACGGCGCCAGGCTTTGCCGTGGGTCCGCATCGACAAGGAGTATCGCTTCGATACTGAAGAGGGCAGCGCTTCACTCACCGATCTCTTCCGCGCACGCTCGCAGCTTCTGGTCTATCACTTCATGTTCGGGCCCGACTATGCCGCGGGCTGCCCGTCCTGCTCGATGATCGCGGATGGGTTCAACGGATTCGCCGTCCACCTGGCGAACCACGACGTGTCGCTCTACGCGGTCTCACGGGCGCCGCTGCCGAAACTGCAAGCGTACAGGCGGCGGATGGGCTGGACGTTTCCCTGGGCGTCCTCGTTCGACACGGATTTCAACTTCGATTTCAATATCTCTGTCACGGAGGCGCAGCAGCGCGCTGGTGGTACTGAATACAACTACCGGCGCGCCGCGCACGTGTTCGATGCCGCATCGGCCCCTCCGCCGGTCGCTCAGTTCGCCGCCGCCTGCGGAACCGACGTCAACGCCTACGGGCGCGACCGGCCTGGCATGAGCGCGTTCGTGCTGGAGGATGGGGTGGTCTATCACACGTATTCGACGTATGCGCGCGGGCTCGATGGTCTCTGGGGCGCCTATCAGTGGCTCGACCGCGCGCCGCGCGGCCGCAACGAGCAAGGGCCCTGGTGGCGGCGCAACGACGAGTACGGCGGCCGTTGAGTCCGGCCATGGATACCATGTCGATGTCGCGTGGCGGGACGATGTCGCTGGCATGGATGCCGATGTGCGGCCAGAGTTGGGCCGGCGCCGCGGCATCGTTCCTCGTCATGTGGACCATCATGATGGCGGCGATGATGCTGCCATCGTGGGTCCCGATGATGTGGCGCTATGGACAGTCCGTCGGCAGAGCAGGGGAGTCGCCGCGCGCCCTGCCTACGGCTCTGGCTCTTGGCGGCTATCTCTTCGTCTGGACGCTGCTCGGGGCGGCGATCTACCCGCTGGGCTCTGTCGTCATGGCCGTCACGATGCGCCATGCGGCACTGGAGCGCGCACTGCCGATCACGGCCGGCCTGGTCGTGCTGGCGGCTGGCGCGCTGCAGTTCACTCGGTGGAAGGCGCAGCAGCTCGCCTGCTGCCGCGGCCCGGATTGCGTCGCCTCTGGCCACTGCGGCCGGGCGCTGGCGGCCGATCCGGCCACGGCGCTGCGCCACGGCCTGAGCCTCGGCGTTCATTGCTGTCAGTCCTGCGCGGGCCTGACGGCGGTCCTCCTCGTGAGCGGGCTCATGGACGTGCCCGCGATGATCGCCGTGACGGCCGGCATCACCCTGGAGCGGCTGGCGCCCGGCGGCGAGCGCATCGCGCGAGCCATTGGAGTGGTCGTGACCGGCGCCGGGATATTCCTGGTCGTGCGCGCCGCGTTCGCGCTGTGGTGACGCGGGTCAGCAGCCCTTGCGGGGGGAGCCTTTTGGGGGTGTCTTGGTCGACTGGTTGTAGGGATCGTAGCCGCCGCCCGGGTCGCGATCGGACTGAATGCGCAACTCCTCGTCCTTCTTGTCCTCTACCTTGAGCTGCGGCATCTCCAGCTTCTTCAAGAGCCGGGAGGTGCTGTCGACGAGATTTCGTCCCGTATCCTTCACCCAGTCCCACACCGCATTGCCGCGATCGTCGTGGCGGATGCGGCCTGAAGGGGCTGCAGCACGCGGGTCGGCCGCCGATGGACCCGGCGGCTTGAAACCTGGCTTGGACTTTTGCGGAGGGTCCATAAATGCGCCCACCCGACTCGCGGATACGCCCGAGAGACTATAGCCGAGTCTCCTTGGACGCACCACCGCGGATAATACGGCTCTCGCGTGTCGGGCCACTATCGTGGGGGGTCGTGTGATGGGACGTTCGGCTTTTACCTGCGCGTGTCCCACGACCGCTCTGCTCGCGCTGGCGTCACCCACGGCCTCGGCCGCCGCCGCCGTGGTTGCCGACAGCGTCACGCAAGCTCCCGGGCTCTACCTGCAGCGCACGCCGCAGAGCCCTGCGCAACGGCTGACTCATCTCAACAGCCGCTTCGCGGCCTATGCATATCCGCGGAGCGTCGAGGTGCAGTGGCGGGCGCCCGACGGGCAGCCCAATGACGGCATCCTGATCTATCCCGAGGGATACCAACCCGACAAGACCGGTACATCGGGAGCTGTATTATCGGGCGATCGAACAGTGGGTGGCGACGCAACTCGCCTTGCGCTAGCGTAGCGGCGTGTTGTCTCCTGCTCATGGAGGTGGAGCATCCATGCGTGCCTCGAGTGTCGAAGTGGCATTGGTCAGCGCACACGGCCCGGCGGCGCTCGTGTGCCTCGAGCGTTATTTTGACGAGCTTGCGGCCCGCTTCCCGGAAGGCTTCGACCGGGAGGGCGACGGCGCCGCGGAGCTCGACGACTACACGCCGCCTGCGGGTGTGTTCCTGGTCGCGCAGATTTTCGGTGAGCCGGCCGGTTGCGGCGCGCTGCGTACCTTCTCGCCGGGGATAGGCGAGATCAAGCGCATGTGGGTGTCGCCCGAAGCCCGCGGCCTCGGTGTCGGGCGCAAGCTCCTGGAGTCGCTGGAGCGCACGGCGCGCGAGCGTAAGCTGCGCGCCGTGCGTCTGGACACCCATTCGAGCCTCGCGGCAGCGCTGCGTCTCTACCAGACCTCGGGGTATCGGGAAATTCCCCGCTACAACGACAATCCGTATGCGCATCACTGGCTGGAAAAGACGCTCGACTGAGCGTCACCAGTATTGCAGAGGCAGCGCCCTGTAGGATCCCGGGAACATCTGTTTCAGGCTCTCGATCTTCGGCAGGTCGTTGACTTCGATGTACTCCACGTGCGGGTTCTTGATCAGGAAGTCCTGCTGCTCGAGAGGCACGGGGGTGAACCTGGAGAACGCATCGAGGCGGGTCACGATCGGCTTGGGATATACCTTGGCCTGATCGAGCTGTGCGATGTACGCCTGCGCGACGCGGTGTTGCTCGTCGTTCAGGTAGAAGATGTCCGAGCGGTAGCCGGGGCCCACGTCCGGACCCTGGCGATTGAGCTGCGTCGGATCGTGTACCACGGAAAAGAAGATGTGCAGCAGTTGGCCGTAGCTGAGCACCTTGGGGTCGAACGTGATCATCACCGACTCCGCCCCGCCATCCTCGTCGCTGTGGCCACCGGTGAACCCGGCGACCACACGTCTGATGCCGCGCACGTGCTCGAAAACCCCCTGGGTTCCCCAGTAACAACCTCCGGCCAGGACCGCCTTCTCGGAAGAGCCTGAGGCAGGGGTGCCGTCGACCTTGGGCGCCGGGATCGTGGTCGGCTTTTCCTGCCCCCATGCAGCGCACGCCCCGAGGAGCAGAGCGGCGACGACGAGTGCGCGATACATGACTGCTCCTTGAGCGGACGAATGGCCCGATTCAGCTGACGGCTCGATTCTGCCGCACGGGCGGGCGGCGAGACAGGACCACTATCGTCCCGAGTGGACCATTATCGCCCGCCACCGGACGGGAAGCCCGCCGCTCAGTCGCCGCGGCCGACCTGAAGCCTCGCCGCCGTGCCCTCGGCCGCGACTTCGAGCCTGAATTCGATCGGCTGGCAACAGACCTGGCAGTCCTCGATGTAACTCGTCGACCCGGAGCTGAGATCGATCACCGTCTCGAAATACTCGCCGCAGTAGGGGCATTGCACGGTCCGCGACTGCACGCTGGCGGAGCCGTCGCCCACGGGTTCGCCGTCCCCCGGCTCGATCACCGGCTCCAGGCCGTAGAGCTTGTCCGCATCCGCCGGTTTGTCCTTGCGCGCCGACATCTCACTCAGCGACTCTCGGATCGCGCCGCGACTTCCAGGGTCTCGCGCTCCGTCTTGCGGTCCGACGGCGCCTCTCGACGAAGCGCCGAGCCCAGCATCATTACCGCCGCATACAGCACCACTAACACGACGAGCCAGCGCAGCCAGACGAGCGGCAGCGACTTGACGATATACCCGGCGATCAGCACGGCCGGGGGACCTCCGATCGCAAGTCCCAACGCCACCGAGACGGTGTAGCGGCGGCTGTGCACGAAACGCAAGCCGCCTATGGGCATGAGGAAGGCGCACGAGCCCATCATGATCGGGAACGCCGCCCGCGGATCGAGGCCGAGGAGGCTCAGCATGATCAGACAGGGCGCGTACAGTCCAATGCCGAGCGTCATCAGCGCGCCGAGCACGAAATTCCCGGTCACGGCCAGCAGAAACCGGGTGCCGAAGAAGGCTGTGGCGGAGCCTCCAACCGGCATCCAGTGCAGGTTGGCGCCGATGAACAGCGCAGCCGCAATGGCGAGCGCGACGCCCATGCCCACCTGGACCGCGCGTCGCGGCATCCGTGCGACCACTCCCGCGCCGATCCATGCCCCGAGCACCGACGCAACGATCATGGCAACGAGCAGGCGCGGGTCGACTACGATCGCCGCGATGAAGATGAGTGCCTCGGTCAATACCGGCAACGCGTGACCGACGTTGAGCGTGCCGGGAATGTCCTCGTCCGCTATCCGCCGGGTGAACTTGAGGGCCGCGGTGGTGGGGGCGAAGTTGCCGATTCCGAGCGTGTCGAAGAAGTTGGTGACGAATCCCAGGGCGAGATCGAATGGGCGAGGCACGTAGCGCCGAGCGACCGCGCGGGCTGGGGGCCCTGCCCCCATGGACGGCCATTGGCACGGCGCCGATCCGCCGTCAGACTCATCGGAGCCAGCCGCTTCCCCGGCCGCAGCCAGCCGCTGCTCGAGCTGCGGCCAGCGCCAGACGAACCAGAGCGTTACGGCGGAAAGCAAGCCGAGCAGCGCGCGCGTGACACCGCTGACGGGCGGCGTCAGGTACGCAATGAAAGCGACGATGGCGATGCCCAATGCCGCGAGCAGCGCACGCAATGCACCGGTCATCGCCGGACCTCTGCCATGGCACTCATTCTCCCATTTCCCGCCGTTCACGGCCGACGCCACACCGTATACCATTGGCCTTTCGACGCAAGTCCATTGGAAAAAGGTCTTCCCATGCCATCTTTGCAGTCCGCGCCAAGCTGCTCCTGGTCCGGCGTGCTCCCGGCCGTGACTACCCAGTTCGACGCCGAGCTACGGGTCGATCTTGCCGCAACGAGCGCCGTGCAGTCCGCTCTGGTAGAAGACGGAGTCCATGGCCTCGTGGTGCTGGGGACGTGTGGCGAGAACAATTCCCTCACTGCCGATGAAAAGCGCTCCGTGCTGCGCACCGCCGTGGAAGCTGTGCGGGGCCGCGTGCCGATCATCGTCGGGGTTTCGGAGCTGACGACCGCGGCGGCGATGGTCTTCGCCACGGATGCCGAGAAGATCGGGGCCACCGCTCTTATGTTGTTGCCGGCAATGGTGTACGTGCCGACGGCGCGCGAGCTGGAGTTTCACTTTCGCTCCGTGGCCGCGGCCACTCGCTTGCCGATCATGCTGTACAACAACCCGCCCGCCTACCGGGTCGGCATCGACACTGATACGCTCGGCCGTCTGGCCGATGTTCCCAACATCGTCGCGGTGAAAGAGTCCTCCACCGATACTCGCCGCTTCACGGATGTGGTCAACGCCTGCGGCGACCGTTTCGTGCTGTTCGCGGGCCTGGATGACGTGGTATTCGAGGGAATGACACTCGGCGCCCGCGGCTGGATCTCCGGGCTCACGAACGCTTTTCCGCGCGAGTCCCTGGCTCTCTGCGCGGCGCTGCAGAGCGGTGACCTGGCCCGGGCGCGTAAAATCTACCGCTGGTTCCTGCCGTTGCTGCACCTCGACGCGGAGCACGATCTGGTGCAGTCGATCAAGCTCGCCGAGCAGATCATGGGCCGCGGCAGCGAGCGGGTGCGGCCGCCGCGGCTGCCGCTCACTGGAGCGCGGCGGGAAGAGGTGACGCGTCTGGTCGAGCGCGCGGCCGCGACGCGCACGCAGATCGTCTGACATCGACTGACGCCTCGCGCCTCGCGCCCGCACGCGGGCGCGGGCGCGGCGTGGACGGCACGCTGCCTGCTGGCTGGGATAGCTCCCGTGGTTGGGACACAACGTGCATGAGGAGGCATGGCTATGGCAACGTTGAGCGGCATGAAAGTGGCCATTCTGGCGGCCGAAGGTTTCGAGCAGGCCGAGCTCACCGAGCCGCGGAAAGCGCTCCAGGATGCGGGCGCCGAGACCCGGGTGGTCTCGCCGGCGCAGGGCGAAGTGCAGGGCTGGAAGCACTTCGACAAGGGTGAGCGCATCAAGGTCGACGTGCCGCTGGAGCAGGCCGACGCCGGCGACTATGACGCGCTGCTGCTGCCTGGCGGCGTCGCCAATCCCGATCAGCTGCGCACGCTGCCCAAGGCTGTGCAATTCGTGCGCGCCTTCTTCGAGACCGGCAAGCCCGTGGCCGCGATCTGCCACGGCCCCTGGACCTTGATCGACGCCGGGGTCGTGCGCGGCCGCACGCTGACCTCCTGGCCGTCGCTCAAAACGGACCTCGTCAATGCCGGGGCCATGTGGGTCGACCAGGAGGTCTGCGTCGATCACGGGCTGGTCTCCAGCCGCAAGCCGGCCGACATTCCCGCGTTCAACCACAAGATGATCGAGGAGTTCGCCGGCGGCCGCCGCACGCGTGGGCCTGCGTCGCGAACGTCACCGGGAGCGTCTCGCCGAACCCACTGACGCCGTCTGGCCGCTGACCGCTCACGGCGTCTCGGGCTCGGCCGGGTGACGTGAGCGTGAGCGTGCGCGTGTTATGATCCTGCGGTGATTGACGCCGGCGTCGAGGTCTACCGCTCCTTTTGGCGCCGCGACTGCGAGGATCGCGCCTTCATGCTGGGCGCCGTGGGCATTGCCAGCGCGATAGCGCTGCACGACGATCATTTCAGCCTGCAAGTCGTCGAGCCCGATGCTCAGCGGGCGCTGAGTCATCTTGCTCAATACGAGGCCGAGAATCGCGCGACCGAGCCCGCGCCGCCGGCTCCCCCGTTGCATCCTCACGCATGGGTGGGATGCGTGGGGTATGCAGCCTGGCTGCTGGGTGTTGCGTACGCCATTTCCAACGGCATGGTCCGCCTCGATGCGTTCCACACGGGCGAGCTCGACGCCGCGCGCGTGCAGGCCGGGCAGTGGTGGCGCGCATGGACCGCGTTGACACTACATTTGAGCGGCCCTCATCTCGCCGCCAACCTGGGCGCGGGCATCTGGTTCGGCTACCTCGCGGGGCGGCAGCTCGGCGTCGGTGTCGCGTGGCTTCTGATCGTCGCGGGCGGCGGCATCGCCAATCTGCTGGAAGGGCTATTCGGTCCCCCGTGGCACCAATCCGTCGGCGCCTCCACCGCCGTCTTCACTGCGCTCGGCCTGATGTCGGCATATACCTGGCGCGAGCGGCTGCGCATCCCGCAGCACTGGGTCCAGCGCTGGGGTCCGCTCGTCGCCGGGATCATCCTCCTCGGCTGGTTGGGCACCGCCGGCAAGGAGACCGACGTGATGGCCCATCTGCTCGGCTTCGGAATCGGCGTGGTGCTCGGCGCGGCCGCAGCGTTCCCCGCGGTCAGGCGACGCCTGCACGACCTTCGCCAGTGGCCGCCAGGGATGGTCGCGATCACCATCATGGCCGCCGCCTGGGGCCTGGCCCTCGCAAGCTGAGCTAATGCCGCATGTCAGCGCCTGATCTCGCGGTCGGGTAAGGCGTGTCCAGCAGGCCACGCCATACGATGCGGTTGAACCGGACGGGATCGATTTTGTCCTCGGACGAGAAATCCATGTCCCGGGTCTGCGCCGCCCAGTAGGCGGCATCATGGGTCGGCTGCAGCCGCGCCAGACAGGTTCCTCGCGCGGCGCCGATCGGCAGTCTGGTGCCGGCCAGGAAGCACGAGGGCTCCGCTCTGAAAGTCCAGTCCTTCTGCTTCAGGTCGAAGATGTCCGTCATGGGCCTGTCATGGGCATCGAAGATGCTCAGATGATCGATACCGAGGATGTCCTCCATGGTCCGCAGCAGACTGACCGTCGTGAAGTAATCGCTCACGACGGCATGCTGCCTGACATAGGGCCCGATGACATACGCGGTGCTGCGATGTGCGTCCACGTGGTCCGGGCCATCCTGGGCATCGTCCTCGACGATGAAAATGAGCGTGTCGCTGCGATAGGGGCTGTCGGCCACCGCCTGGACCAGGAGCCCTACGGCATAGTCATTGTCGGCCTGCTGCAACTCCGGAGTGTTCACGCCGTCGAGCGCACGGGCGAAGTCCCCCATATGGTCGCCCGGCAGCCAGAGCAGCGACAACTGCGGCAGGTCCCCATGCCTGATGTGGCTCAGGAACTCCCGCTGCCATTCCTTCTCACGGAAGAAGTCCGGATAGGCGGGGTCGAAGCTTCTGTAGTAAGGGTCGCTGATCCGCAGCAGATCCGGGAACGCCGGATACATGACTCGCCGCTGATCGGCATGTGGATCCAGGTCCAGTGGGATGTTGTGCGGATCGTGGGGATCGTACCGTGTAGTGTCGCCTTCCATGCCGTAGTTGCGTACCGCGAGCCCCGCACGCAGCGCGGCGCTCCAGATGTAGCCCTGCTGGACCAGGCCGCCAGGCCCATCGACCCCAGCGACATCGTTGCTGCCCGGCAGAAGGTCCGGGTCGTCAGGTGTGCCTGGATTGGCTTTGCGGCGCTCCGCCAGCGTCGCGTACGCCACATTGATCCCGCGGTTCAGGCCCGTGGTATCGGCCACTATTCCGCGCAAGGCGTAGGCCGGAGGCACGGTCTTCACGCCCTGGTCGCTCTCGCGCGCCGCCGTGCTCCACGGCCAGCCGTCGCTGCTCACCTCGCCGGAGACGTAGAAGTTGTCGAGGTCCGCGAACCCGCGGGCCAGCGCATGGAAGTTGGGTGTGATCTTCGCGCCGAACTCGGCGATCGCGGGGTCGCCGTTGCCCTCGCCCAGGTCGCCCAGTACCTGATCGTACGTGCGGTTCTCCTTGATGATGTAGATCACGTGCCTGATCTTCCTGCGTAGAGCCGCCATGACCTGGGTGTCACGCGGCCGCGGCGGCGCATTGAAGTGATCGTTGGCCAACACCTGCTGGGTCAGCGTTTCCAGCTGGCCGCGCGCTGGCAGCGCAAACGTCAGGAAGCCGGCTTTCTCGAGCTGCAGTACGTATTCGTCGTGGGCAAAGGACTCCACGGGGTGGCCGCGGTGATTGGGGTTACCGGGGTTGGGGCCCGGGTTGCTGCGGCTGTTCACGACGTACAGTCGCCGCTGCAGGCGCCCCGCTACCACCGCTTGCGGATACCAACCGGTGGGGATGAGGCCGGTAACGACCGGATTGCGCCTGTCGAGATCGACCACAGCCACGGCGTTCATCCCTCCGTTGGTCACATATAGATGGCTGCCGTCCGGTGACAGAGCGAGGCCGTTGGGCGCCACCCCGCGATACTCACGCTGCCGTGCGACAAGGCCGGGCGGGGCGATGCTGTGGATCTCGTCGACCACCTTGTTGCTGCGGGTGTCGATTACCGCCACCACGTCGCTGTTGTCGCAGGCCACGTAGAGATGCTCCTGTCGTTGATCCAACAGCATCTTCACCGGGTTGCCGGCCAGTTTGATGCGCTCGATGAGGCGTGGCGATATCGCGCTCGAGATGTCCACCACGTCCACTTCACGGTCGCGCTGGCTGCCGATGTAAGCCGTCGAGCTGCCTTTGACGGCTACCCAGAACGGATTCTCGCCCCCGGCTACCCCGTGAGGACCGCCGGACTTGCCCGGCCGCAGGTCGAGGTCGGCGCGGACCGTGCGGCTCGCGAGATCGATCAGCGAGATCGAGTCATCGTAGTAGTTCGCGGCGATGAGCTCCTTGCCGTCGGCCGTCACCGCGATACCCGCTACCGCGGCAGCGACCCCGATCCCGTTGGCCGCTTCGTGCCGCAGCTTGATGGGCGGGTACGCCTCGATCCAGCTACCTCCTCGCAAGGCATACGCGTGCACATCGTCGTCGCCTCCGCCGGACACATAGAACTGCATGCCATCGGGCGCGAAGGTGATGCCGGCGAAAGTGTCAGGTATCTCCAGCACCTGTTCCTCGCGGGCGCGGGAAGTGCTGATGTCGTACACGAACACGTATTCGTTGGAGTTTGCCGCGGACTGCTTCCCGGCCGCGCCGTAGAGCACATTGAAGCCGCTGGTGAGGATCAGCAGAGTGCGCCCGTCGGGACTGAGTGCCTCGCTGATCGCCTGGCCGACCCTGTAGCGCGGAAAATCCTTCAGGTGCGGATTCAGCTCGGTGAATTCGGCTCCCGGAGCAGCGAGCGGGGTCACGAACTGCCCCGTCGGTACCTCACTCCGGTCCTCGTCCTCGTCCTTGGCTGAGTTCGTCTCGGTGGTCACGATGGCGTAAGTCTTTGCGACCTTCGCTCCCGCCGCGCGGGTGATCTCGACGGGGTCGTGCCGCGCTGCGCGCACGATCAACGCCAGCTGCAGCTTCTGGTCTTCATTCAGGCAGAAGTGTGTCTGCGCGAGTGCCGTCAGCGCGGCATCGCGCTCGCGCTCAGGTATTCCCGGACGCGACCAGGTGAACAACAATCCGGCAGCTCTTGGATCATGCGTTGCGGTGATCGCCTCGAGAATGGCGTCGACAAGATGCCGGTCCCACGCGGGATCGATGTGCGCGCTCAACACTTCGAACGCCCCCGGGTTGCCGGAGGCGCCAATGGCGGTGGCAGCGGCGGCCTGCACCGCATAGCTGGGATCGGTCCGCAGCAGCCTCGTCTCGATGACAAACACGCTCGTATCGCGCTTGACCTTGCTCAATGCGGTCACCACCGCCGTACGCACCTGATCATCGGGCTGGCCCAGCGCGTTCTGCAATGCTCGAGCCGTTGCGACGCCGCCTATCGTCCCCAGCGATGTCGCGGCTGCCGCGCGAACGCGGTAGAAGCCGTCCGTCTGCAATACGTGATCGAGGGCCGGAACGACGCCGTCCGCCTCGGCTCCACGAAGTGTGCCGAGCTGCTCGACGGCCCAGAGCCTGCTGCGCATCGACCCATCCCGCTCCGCCTGCGCAACGAGCGCCGGCACGGCCTCATGGAATTGCAGCGTCTTGTCGATGACACCGTCCGGATCGAAGGAAACCCAAAGCGGCCGGAACGCGAGCGGGATCGTGAACTCCTGCGTCGCGCGCTCATCCCATATCCTCACCCGGCGCGTCTTTCCGTGCGCGCCGTGGAATGCCACCTCGATTGGCATCCGGAAAATCGGCGTGACCGCGTCGAGCTTCTGAGTCTGCGCGACCTCGAGCTTCTCGACGCGAGCCCCGGCGTCGTAATCGGCCGAGACGCGATAGTCGGGCTGGCCGGCCATATACACCCACTCGTGGAAGAACCAGCCAAGGTGTCGATGGGTGGAGTGCTCGATCACCCCGATCAGCTGTCGAGTGGTCACGCTCTGAGCGTGGAACGTCACCAGGTACTGATGGAGTGCCGCGAAGAGCGGCTCGCGTTGCGACGCGGGACGTGAGAGCGCGTCGGGCCCATCCACTACGTCCCGCAGCATGTCCAGGACCGCGGCACCTTTTTCATGAGTGGTGACATCCAGCATCTGCAGGGGATCGGTGTAATGATGGTCGACGATGGGACGGCGGTAGCCGTCCCGATCCTCCTCCTGAGCCTCCTGTTGGTCCTCCAACATGGCGTCTCGATAGGCGTCGAATCCCCCGAGGTGTTGCGCATAGAGCGCATCCAGGTAGGTGGCGAAACCCTCGTTCAACCAGATGTCCGCCCAATCACCGCCCTGGACGTAGTCGCCGAACCAATTCTGTCCGAGCTCATGGTCTACGAGCAGCGTACTGGGATAGTCCGCATCCGCCTTGGCATCATGCAGTGTCGCATCGCTCAGCGTCGTGGCGCTGACGTTCTCCATGCCGCCGAATATGAAGTTCTTCACGGTGACCTGCGAATACTTTTCATACGGCCAGCGCACGCCCGTGAATTCCGAGAAGAAGTCGAGCATGTCCGGCGTAAGATGGAACGAGCGCCTCGCCGTGGCTTCGTCTACGGTGTTGGGTACGTAGTAGTCCACCGGTGTGCGACCGAAATGATCCGACACCTTGCGCCAGGGTCCCACCGCGATCGAGGTGAGATAGGTGCTGTGAGGCACACTCTCGAACCAATGATACGTGACCCGCCCTCCCGTGCGCGTGACGGACACGAGGCGGCCATTGGATACCACGGACTGTCCAGCGGGCACTGTCGCGCTCAGCTCAGTGGTGGACATGTCGTTCGGAAAGTCCCAACACGGGAACCAGTGATGGTTGGACTCGGGCTCGCCCTGCGACCATATCTCGCGCGGCCAGCCGGGATATTCCCGGCTCGGGTTTACGAAATACAGGCCCGACCGCGGAAAGCCGTGGTAGGAGACGCGCAGTGTCAGGATGTCCGCCGGCGCATAGTCATGATCCAGGGTGATCCACAGCTTCGAGCCGGCCAACTGGTAGCGAAGGTGTTTGGCGCCGGCGCTCCCCAGGCTCACGGAGTGTATCTGCAGGTCCGCGCTGTCGAGGTAGAGCCGGCGCAGTCCCGCGGCGAGCGGCCTGAGCCGCAACGTCTCATTGCCGAATACCTCACCCGCGGACTGATCGAAATGCAGCGCCAGGGCGTAGTGCTCCACATGGTATATCCGCTTGGGCGGCCGGTCGGTTATCTTCGGGTCGCCGAACTGACCCGCCGCCGCGGTGCCGACGCAGAGGGCGAACGCCACCCCCGCGAGCCCTGGCTTCACTCTCGCTCCCCGGGGACTGCCGGCGGTAAACTCTTTGCCACGGATGACCCTCATGACATCAGGCCTCGCCGTTCAGGATAATGGGAAACGTCTACTACGTCGGCGCCTCGGACGTCGCGTCCTGCCTCAGCAGTACGTCCAGTGGACTCATACTGCTCCACGGAGGTGGGTCATGATCGAAAGCACGCGGCTGCGTCTGCGGGAGATACGCCCGGAGGACGCACCTCTGGTGCTCGAGATTCTGACGGACCCGGACTTCATCGCCAACGTGGGCGATCGGGGTGTGCACGATCTGGCGGCGGCGGTCCGATATATCACGGAGAAGATGCAAGCGAGCTACCGCTCACACGGCTTCGGACTCTACGTGGTGGAGCTGCGGGCGGGCGCGGAGCCCCTCGGACTCTGTGGGCTGCTGCGCCGCGACGCGCACCCCGACGTCGAGATCGGCTTCGCGTTCGTGCCCCGGGCGCGCGGCCACGGCTACGCGCTCGAGGCCGCGCGGGCGACGCTCGGCTTCGCGCGCGACACGCTGGGTCTCGCGCGCATCGTAGCGTTGGCCGCTCCGCACAATCAGCGCTCGATCCGACTTCTCGAGCATCTGGGCTTTCGCTCCGAGCGCACCGTGCGCTTTCCTCCGGAAGGGCGGGAGTGGGTTCTGCTGGCATGGGCGGCCGGCGGCGCGCCCGCTCACGGCCCTGCGACCTGATATCCCATCCGTTTGAATGTGGCGAGCGTCCCCTCGGGCCCGAGGAGCAGGTCCATCGATTGCAGTGCCAGCGTCGTGCGGTTCTGAGCGAGCGCTGCGACCGCGGCATTCATCCAGTCCTGCTGCGCCTGCGCGAGGAGCGCGCGTACGCGCGCAGATCCCGACACCGCCTCGAGGCATGTGGCGCGGTTGTCAGTGTGCGGCAGGCGCCGTAACAGCGCGACATCGCCGAGCGCCCAGGCCCGGGCCCGCACCTGCATCGGGCCGACGTCGGTCTCGAGGCGCGTCATGACCGACTGCAGGCAGGCGATTTCCGCCGAGCGGGGAATCTCCGTGAGGTCGCGCATGACATCCACCGGATCCTTCACGAGAAGCTTGTCCTGGTGGATGGGCACGTTTTCCTGTCTCGCCAGATCGAGCACCGTACGCTGGATGTCGTTGCGAGGAGTCAGGTCGGAGACGGCCAGCGCTTCGTCGTAGAGCCGTCTCGCCGCCAGGATCGGGCGCAGCTGCTCGATGCGCCGGTCGCGCGGCGCATAGCGCACCTTGAGCGTGCTGAAGCGCGCATACAGGTCGGGCGCCAGCACGGTCTGCAAAGACACGCTGTCAGGGTTCGTCTGCGCCTTGCGCCACAGCGCGTAAAGGTGCAGCGCCGTGAAAGGGTGGAAGCCGATTCCCACCGAGGGCCATGCGGGAATGACCTCCTGGGTTTGCCGCAGGAGCCTCTGGATGTCTTCCGTTTGCCAGACCATGCGCTTCGGCAGCGGCGTCACCGTGCCCAGCAACCACAGCGCATGGCCGTCTTTGCTTACACGCCAGAGCTTGGGTCCGCGATAGCGGCCGGAGATCACCACCTGCACGGGCACGGAGACCTGTGCCGCAGTCCCGCTCTGGTCAGCGGTGGCGCCCGCGACGGGGCAGAGGAGCATGGCGGCGGCGGCGAGGCCGAGGAGGCCGGGTACGCGGATCACCATCGCGTCAGTTGCCGCGGCATCAATTGTTCGTCGGGGGCGCCAGCGGCGCCACTGCCGTGGTCCGGTCGTAGACGCGATTGAAAGTGAATTTCGTTCCGTGGCCGGTGAGCCGCATCGTGACCATGAGTCTGCCGTCTTTCGTCAGGGTGTAGCTCTGGAGGATTTCAGCTCCCAGCTGGGGCTTCGTGTCGATGACGTAGTCGGCGCCCTTCCAGCCCGATATCTGCTGCGCATCGCCCCGCTCCGCGGAGATGTCGCTCTCCAGGCCGGGCGTGTACTCGTCGGTGGAATCGCCCGATATGACCGTGAAGGCGCTGGAGCTTACCGTGATCCTGAGATAGTCACCTCGCGGGACGTTCGACATCAGCTCGTCCACGGGTGAAGTGCCCAGGGTCGGGCCCATGCCCACTCCCTGACCACCGCCATCCGCGTCCGGCGAGCTCTCGTCCGATCCCGCCTGTCCGCCCTGCTGCCCGCCTTGCTGGCCGCCCGAGCCGCCGCCCCCGCGGCGATGTCTGGGGTAACTGCCGACTCCTTGCTGTTGCCCGCCGCTGCCGCGGTCGCGCCGCGCCTTGGCGAGCTGGGCGCGCAACTCTCCGACGGCCTTGCCGAGGTCGTCGCTGCGAGCGGCGTCGAGTTTCCAATCACCGGCGAGGCGCTCGTCGGGCGGGGGCGCCGAGGACAGCCTGCTCGCCGCGCAGCCGCTCAGGAGAGCTGCCGCAATGAGGGCGGAGGCGGCAATGGCGCAGGTGCGGAGTGACGACATCGGATGCTCGGGGTGGGGACTGCGAGGCTCGGCGCGAAGTTCGACCGCTACGTAAGCGACTAAGTTCTCGAAGCGGCTGCCCGTGACGCCAACGCTTCGATGCGCTTCCAGTCGCGAGCGGCGACGGCGTCGGCCGGTGACAGCCAGGAGCCCCCGGCGCACAGGACGTTCGGCAGATCGAGATAGGTTCTGACCGAGTCCTGCGTGATCCCTCCCGTGGGGCAGAAACGGGCCTGCGGGAAAGGTCCCGCAAAGGCCTTGAGCATCGCGGCGCCGCCTGCCGGGCCTGCCGGAAAGAATTTGAAACAGTGACAGCCCGACGCCAGCCCCTGCATCAGCTCGGATGCAGTCGCAATCGCGGGCAAATAGGGTATCGGGGCCGATGCTGCTGCGCAGAGCAGGGCGGGAGTTGCGCCCGGTGAGATGGCGAAGGTGGCGCCGGCGCTTGCGGCGGCTCGCAGGTCTTGCGCGGACAGCACGGTCCCCGCGCCCACTGCGATCTCCGGTACTTGGCGCGCGATCGCCTCGATTGCGGCCAGCGCCGCAGGGGTTCGCAGCGTGACCTCGACCACGCGGATGCCGCCGCGCACGAAGGCCCGGGCCAGCTCAGGGGCGAGTTCCGCCTCCTCGATGATGACCACCGGCATGACCGGCGACAGTCTCAGGATCCGCTCGATTTCCGCGCTGGGGGGCATGACTCCGTCTCGATATTTTGCCTGCAGGCGATATCGTGCAGCAAAATGGCGCCATGCGACAGCGGGTGCTGCAAACCGTGCTGCTGGTTCACGCCATCGAGCAGAGCGATGCGGGCGGCGACGCCCTCTCGCTCGAGGACCGCAGCCAAGCCAGCCGCGAGGCTGCGGATGGACGCCCACTGCCGACGGCTGCTGACGCGTCGACGCCGATCGACAGTGCCTCGGAGCGGTTCCTGGCGCGCCGCGCGGCCGCTCTGCTTGCTCGCCTGCGCGTCCGCTCGCCTGGCGTCGATCATGTTCTGGCCGCTGCCGCCAGTCCGACCGGTCTCGACCGCTCGCTTCTGCTGCTCGGCTTCGTCCTGGGTGTGGCGATCGCCTTCGCGGACGGCAGCCGGATCGACATCTTCGCGTACCCGCTCATCGGCCTCGTGCTCTGGAATTTGATCGTCTACATCATTCTGATCGCCAGGGCGTTCGATTCTCCACGGCAGACCGCAGGGACCGTGACGCGCGAGGCTGCGCCGGCCGGGCGCGATGGCTTCTTCCGACGGTGGCTCATCCGTAGCTACGCCAACCGCGTGCGGACGCGCATCGGCGCTTTGATCACCCATTCGATCGGCTTCAACGCACCTCTCGCGCCGGGACTGCGGCGCTTCGCGGCGGACTGGTGGGAGGTCGGCAGGCCCCTGTTCCGTGATCGGGCGCGGCGCCTCCTGCACTTTGCGGCCATTCTCGCGGCGCTCGGTCTCATGGTCGGCTATGGAGTGCGCGGCTGGATACTCCGTCAGGCCGCAGGTTGGAGCGCGAGCGTCTTCGGGCCTGCGAGCGCCCATACTGCGTTGGTGACTTTGTACGGTGCCGCGTCCGCGGTCTCGCGTGATCCCTTTCCCTCGGCTCACGACCTGCAGGCGCTGATGTGGGCCGGCCCCAAGAGCGGTGGCGGACCGGCGGGAGAGTGGGTGTATCGCATCGCCTGGACGGCGCTGCTCTACATAGTACTGCCGCGCTTGATCGCCGTGATCGTCACGACTCTGAGCCTGTGGCGCCACGCGGCAACCTTGCGGACGCCGCCGTCGTTCGCGGGCTATCTCGCCGCAGTCCTGCGCCCGCTCTCCGCCCCGGCCGAATCCCCGCCGCCCCCATCCCCGCCGTCCGAGCCGAGCGGCTGACTCTGTCAGTGGCCCGCTCGCTCTAGCCGGCCGCGCTCTCGAGAAACGTGAGGCGGCGGGCGCTCGCATCCAACCGCACACGCACGCCGAGCGGCACCGCCTGGTTCTGCGAGCCATGGCCGACCGGGAATCCTGCCGCGCAGGGAAGCCCGGTGCCGGCGGCGAGCTCGCGCAGCACCTCCGCGCTCGAGTACTCCGCGTCCTTTTCCTCGCAGCCGCTGAACTCTCCGAGAACGATACCGCGCACCTGACGGAACGCGCCCGCGAGCGCAAGGTGAGTCCACATGCGGTCGAGCCGGTACGGCCGCTCGCCGACGTCCTCGAGGAGAAGGACGGCGCCCTCGAGGGGCGCGAGGAACGGTGTGCCGAGAAGCCGAGTCAGCACCGACAGGTTGCCGCCGACGAGCGGCCCTTCCGCCGTGCCCGCCACGTAAGTTTCCGCGCCGGTGAGCTCCGCGGCGGGCGTTCCCGACTCCAGAATCTCGAAGAGGCGTGCCTGCGCCTGCCCGTCCAGACGGGAGAGCTGGGTGAGGTTGGGGCCGTGAATACTGACGCGCCCCTGCCGCTGCAGCAGCTGGTGCAGTGCGGTGATGTCGGAAAAGCCGATCACCGGCTTGGCCGCCGGGGCGATGCCCTCGAGTCCGGCGAGCAACCGCATCATTCCGTACCCGCCGCGCGCGCAAAAGACGCCACGGCTGCCGGTGTCCGCGAGTGCGCGCCAGAGCTCACCGAGCCGCCGCGCGTCGTTGCCCGCGAGGTAGCGGTGTCGCGTCAGCACTCCGGGGTCGTAGTGAACCTCGTAGCGCCGGGCAATGATCTGCAGGCCGGCCTCGAAAGACGCGCGGTCGAACGGGCCTGCCGGGGCGACGGCGACCACCGGGTCGCCCGGACGGAGCGCAGGAAATGCGCGGTAACGGCTGATTGTGGGCATCGGGCGGACCGGGTGCGACCTTCCTTCGCCGCATTGTCCGCCAGCGGCACCAGCGACTCAATCCGCGAGGGCTTTGAGGTCCCGCAGGAGAGCCGCGCGTCCGCGCTCGAGCTGGTCCAGCCGCCGGGCCGCATCGCGCAGCGCGGTGATGTTCTTCACCGGCGCTTCGTGCAGCCGTCGATAGGTGGTGCGGGCGACCAGCCACTGACGAGTGGTCGTGGCGTAGCGCGCGGCCAGGTCGCGGCGCTGGGTGACGACGTAAAGAGGACTGACCTGCATGGCGGGCGAAGAATGCCACTCGTTCGTGACGGGCGTGCGACAGTCAGGTGAGCAAGCTGCGTTCCAGTAAGTCATCGGAGTCTCACTCCATCGGGTTGAGCCGCCGGGCGAACTGCGCTTTGCGCTCACGCAGCTGCTCGCGCCACGCCGACAGCATGCAGCCGCCGACCACGCCCAGAATCAGGGCCAGGGCAGAGGCATTGCTGTTGTCCCGCGCGAGCGTGGCGAGCGCGCGCGGCACCGTTGTCAGAATTTCCAGGTGCATGGATGAACCCCCGTGCGATGTGCGTTGAACATAACACCGTGCGGATGAGATCGGGGAGTCTCCGGGCGGCGACTTTGGGTCCGTGGTGCAAAAACTTTGAAGCAGTTCGCAGACGAAGTCGCGCGTGAGAGCTAGGGCGGGATCGGCGCCATTCACTCGCCGCGGTCGAGTGCGCCGCCGCGCACATCGCGACCGCCGCTCGTCGTCCGAAATCACCGCTCATCGTCACAGACATCTCCGCGCGCCCGTTGGATGTGCCTCCTCTGCGCCTCCATCAAAGCAAAGAGCCACTGAATGACGCCTGAATCCGGCCGAGCTCGGCGCCTGCGGCTGCGAGGCGCATCCCTGCGCCGATGCAGGGGAATCGACCTGCTTTTTTCCTCACCGCGCGCTCACGCCAGGGGCGCTACTTTGTCGGCCTGCCTTTTGTAGGGCGATGCGGCCCACTGCCGCCGCTCATCATTCCCGGGAGGTCGGGCGTGGACATCGTATTCATTCTCGTCATTGCGGCCCTCTACGCGGCTTCGCACTGGATCGCGTGGGCGCTCTCGCGCCTTGGAGGCGAGCGGTGAGCGCTCTGTACATCGTGAGCGGGCTGCTGGCGCTCGGCCTGTGCGCCTACCTGCTCTACGCCATGTTCAAGCCGGAGAAATTCTGATGGGGCAGTCGCTGGGCCTCCTCGCCCTCTATCTCGCCGTCACGCTCATTTGCGTGAAGCCGCTCGGCCTCTACATGGCGAACGTCATGGAAGGCCGGCGGATCTGGCCCGTGCGCGCGGGCGCGCGGCTCGAGGCGCTGATCTACCGCCTCTGCGGAGTCGATCCGGCCGATGAGATGGGCTGGAAGCCCTACGCCATCGCGCTCCTCGTGTTCAACGCCCTCGGCGCGCTCCTCGTTTATGGCCTGCAGCGCCTGCAGTACTGGCTGCCGCTCAACCCGCAGCATTTCACCGCCGTCTCGCCCGACTCCTCGTTCAACACCGCGATCAGCTTCATCACGAACACCAACTGGCAGGGCTACACGCCCGAGTCCACCATGAGCTATCTCACCCAGATGGCCGGGCTCGCGGTGCAGAACTTCCTCTCCGCGGCGACCGGCATCGTGGTGGCGGTCGCGCTCATTCGCGGGCTGGCGCGCCACTCGGCCAAGGCCATCGGCAATTTCTGGGCTGACGTCACCCGCTCGACGCTCTATGTGCTGCTGCCCATCGCGTTCGTGCTCGCTCTCGCCCTCGTCAGCCAGGGTGTGATCCAGAACTTCAGCGCCTACAAGGATGTGACGATGCTGCAGGCGGTGACCTACCAGCAGCAGAAGACCGATGCCGCCGGCGATCCCGTGAAGGACACCGCCGGCAACCCTGTGATGGAGAACGTCACCACGCGGACCCAGACCCTGCCGATGGGGCCGATCGCCTCGCAAGAGGCCATCAAGGAGCTCGGCACCAACGGCGGCGGCTTCCTCAACGCCAATTCCGCCCATCCGTATGAGAACCCGACCGGGCTTTCGAACTTTCTCGAGATGCTTGCGATCATCGCCATTCCGGCCTCGCTCACCTATGCCTTCGGGCGTATGGTGGGCGACACGCGTCAGGGATGGGCAGTGCTCGCCGCGATGGCGATCCTCTTCGTGACGCTCTTTGGCCTCGCCAACCACAGCGAGCAGCTCGGCAACCCGCGCATTGCCGCGCTCGGCGCCGACCAGGCCGCCAGCGTGCTGCAGCCTGGCGGCAACATGGAGGGCAAGGAAGCGCGCTTCGGCATCGCCGGCTCCACGCTCTTCGCCACGATCACCACCGGCACCTCCTGCGGCGCGGTCGATTCGATGCACGACTCCTTCACGCCGCTCGGCGGCTTCGTGCCGCTCTTCAACATGATGCTCGGCGAAGTGGTCTTTGGCGGTGTCGGCACAGGCCTCTATTCGATGCTCATCTTCGCGATCATCGGAGTCTTCATCGCCGGCCTCATGATCGGCCGGACGCCCGAGTACCTCGGCAAGAAGATCGAGGCCTTTGAGATGAAGATGAGCTCCGTGGCGATCCTCGTGATGCCGTTCATCGTGCTTCTGGGCACGGCGATCGGCGTGAGCACGGCGGCCGGCCAGGCGGCCGTCGCCAATCCTGGCGCGCACGGCTTCTCGGAAATCCTCTACAGCTTCACCTCGGCCGCCAATAACAACGGCAGCGCCTTCGCCGGCGTCTCGGTCAATACGGTCTTCTACAACACGGCCCTCGGCATCGTGATGTGGCTCGGCCGGTACTGGCCGATCGTCGCGGTGCTCGCGGTCGCGGGCTCGCTCGCGGCGAAGAAACGCATTCCGGTCACCGCCGGCACCATGCCGACGCATGGGCCGACGTTCATCATTCTGCTCATCGGCACGGTCTTGCTCGTCGGCGCGCTCACGTTCGTGCCGGCGCTGGCCTTGGGTCCGGTCGTTGAGCACCTGATCCTCTGGGGACGTTGAGAGATGTCAACCATCACACAGACCTCGAGCCCGGGCCTTCCGGCCGGCCAGCCGGAGCCGGCGGTCGAACCGCCCCGCCATGGCCGCCGGGGCAAGCTATCGATGTTCGACCGATCGCTGCTCGGTCCGGCGATCATCGACTCGCTGCGCAAGCTCGATCCGCGCGTGCAGTGGCGCAACCCAGTGATGTTCGTCGTCTACATCGGCAGCATTCTCACGACGGTGCTCTGGTTCCAGGCGCTCGCGGGCCACGGCGAGGCCCCGCCCTGGTTCATCCTCAACGTCGCGATCTGGCTGTGGTTCACGGTGCTGTTCGCCAACTTCGCCGAGGCGCTCGCGGAAGGGCGCAGCAAAGCGCAGGCGGCGAGCTTGAAGGGCCTCAAGCAAGCGGTTCAGGCCAAGCGCCTGGCCGATGCGGCGGACCACAGGCGGATCTCGCGCGTCAGAGCCGACCAGCTCCGCAAGGGCGAGGTGGTGCTCGTCGAGGCGGGCGACTACATCCCGGGAGACGGCGAGGTCATCGAGGGCGCCGCCTCGGTCGATGAGAGCGCGATCACCGGGGAATCCGCCCCCGTCATCCGCGAGTCGGGCGGCGATTTCTCCTCCGTCACCGGCGGCACGCGCGTGCTCTCGGACTGGATCGTGGTGCGGATCACCGCCAACCCCGGCGAGACCTTCATCGACCGCATGATCGCCATGGTCGAGAGCGCCAAGCGGCAGAAGACCCCCAACGAGATCGCGCTGACCATCCTGCTCGTGGCGCTGACACTCGTGTTCCTCTTCGCCACTGCGACGCTGCTGCCGTACTCGCTCTATGGCGTCATGGTGACCAAGCTGGGCACGCCCGTGACCATCACCGCGCTCATCGCACTGCTCGTGTGCCTCATTCCGACCACCATCGGCGGATTGCTCTCCGCCATCGGCGTCGCTGGCATGAGTCGCATGATGCAGGCGAACGTGATCGCCATGTCGGGACGGGCCGTAGAGGCGGCCGGCGACGTTGACGTGCTGCTGCTCGATAAAACGGGCACGATCACTCTCGGCAATCGTCAGGCCTCCGCGTTCATCCCCGCCGCGGGCGTTACCGAGGAAGAGCTGGCCGACGCCGCTCAACTTGCCTCACTGGCCGACGAGACTCCGGAAGGCCGCAGCATCGTCGTGCTCGCCAAGCAGCGCTTCAGGCTGCGCGAGCGCGACCTCAGCGCGTTGCATGGCACTTTCGTGCCGTTCTCCGCCTACACGCGCATGAGCGGCGTGGATATCGGCGATCGTCAGGTCCGCAAGGGAGCCGCGGACGCCATCCAGAGGCATGTGGAGTCTCACGGGCAGATCTTTCCCAAGGCGGTGCTGACCACCGTGCAGGAAGTGGCGCGCCGGGGAAGTACGCCGCTCCTGGTCAGCGACGGTCCCCGCGTCCTCGGCGTGATCGAGCTCAAGGACATCGTCAAGGGCGGCATCAAGGAGCGCTTCGGCGAGCTGCGCCGCATGGGGATCAAGACCATCATGATCACCGGCGACAACCCGCTCACCGCGGCGGCCATCGCTGCCGAAGCCGGCGTCGACGATTTCCTCGCGGAGGCGACGCCGGAGGCCAAACTGAAGCTCATTCGCAATCACCAGGGGGAGGGGAGGCTCGTGGCCATGACCGGTGACGGCACCAACGACGCGCCGGCCCTTGCCCAGGCGGACGTGGCGGTGGCCATGAATACCGGTACGCAGGCGGCCAAGGAGGCCGGCAACATGGTCGATCTCGACTCCAACCCGACCAAGCTCATCGAGGTCGTGGAGACGGGCAAGCAGATGCTGATGACGCGCGGCTCGCTTACCACCTTCAGCATCGCCAATGACGTCGCCAAGTACTTTGCGATCATTCCGGCGGCGTTCGCGACCACGTATCCGCAGCTCAACGCCCTCAACGTCATGGGGCTCACGAGCCCCTTCTCGGCCATCCTGTCCGCCGTGATTTTCAATGCGCTCGTCATCGTCGCCCTGATCCCGCTCGCCCTCAAGGGCGTCCGTTACCGTGCGCTCGGCGCAGCCGTGCTGCTGCGCCGCAATCTTCTCATCTACGGCCTCGGCGGCATCCTCGTGCCGTTCGTCGGCATCAAGCTCATCGACGTGCTGCTCAAGGCCGTGCACCTGGCCTGAGGACGATGCCCATGAAGTCTATCTTGCGTCCCGCGATCGTCCTGCTCATCCTCATGACCGTCATCACCGGCATCGCATACCCGCTCGTCGTCACCGGTGTGGCGAAAGTCCTCTTCCCTGCGAAAGCGGCCGGGAGTCTCATCGTGAGAGACGGCAAGCCGGTGGGATCGCGGCTCATCGGCCAGCCCTTCAGCGATCCCAAGTACTTCTGGAGCCGCCCGTCCGCCACGAGCCCGCAACCTTATAACGGGCTCGCCTCCGGCGGCTCGAACCTGGGCCCCCTCAACCCTGCGCTCACGGACGCGGTCAAGGCACGCATCGCCGCGCTGCGGGCGGCCGATCCGACCGACCACGCCCCCATTCCGGTGGATCTGGTGACGGCCTCCGGGAGCGGTCTCGACCCTGACATCAGCCTTGCGGCGGCCTATTACCAGGCGGATCGCGTCGCACGCGCCAGGTACCTCAGCCTGGACCGAGTACGCGCCCTGATCGCCGAGCACGCCAAGAGCAGACTGCTGGGAGTGATCGGTGAGCCGAGGGTCAACGTGCTGGAGCTGAACCTCGCCCTGGATAACCTGAGACAATGAGTGCATCCTCTCGGCGCGCCACTACACGGAGCGCATGAAAACACCGACGGCCGAAGCTCGGCCCGATCCGGACCAGTTGCTCGCCCACGTCAAGGCCGAGGAGGCCCGCGCCACCCGCGGCCGTCTCAGGATCTTTTTCGGCTCGTCGGCCGGCGTCGGCAAGACCTTCTCCATGTTGGAGGCGGCCCGCGCCGCCAAAGTGGCTGGAACCGACGTTGTGATCGGCTACCTCGAGCCGCACGGCCGTGTAGAAACGGAGCGGCTTGCCGAGGGACTCGAGCGCCTGCCGCCGCTGCCGGTTGCCTATCGCGGCATCGTCCGGCAGGAATTCAACCTGGACGCCGCTCTCGCCAGGCACCCTGCCATTCTCGTGGTGGACGAGCTCGCCCACTCCAACCTCGCCGGCGGCGAGCCGGCGCCGCGGCACCCGAAGCGCTGGCAGGACATCGAGGAGTTGCTCCAGGCGGGCATCAACGTCTGGACGACGGTCAACGTCCAACACCTGGAGAGCCTGAACGATCTCGTCTACCAGACGACCGGGGTGAGACAGCGCGAGACGCTGCCCGACAAGGTGTTCGACGAGGCCGATGACATCGAGCTGATCGACCTGCCGCCCGATGACCTCATCGCGCGGCTCCATGCCGGCAAGGTCTACATTGCCGACGAGGTGGCGACGGCGGTCGAGCGCTTCTTCCGCAAGCAGAATCTCATGGCGCTGCGGGAGATCGCGCTGCGCCGGGTCGCGGATCGCGTGGAAGCCGCCTCGCGTGCGCTGGCGACGCCGGAGCGAACTCGCCCCCGCATCGCCGGCGACCGGATTCTCGTCGCCGTGGGGCCTGACGCGCAGGCGGAGCAGCTGGTGCGCGCAGGCAAACGGATGGCGGATGCGCTCGATGCCCAATGGACCGTCGTTTATGTTGAGACGCTGCGACTTCTGCGCCTCTCCGACGCCGACCGCGACCGGCGGATCGCCGTGTTGCGCCTGGCGGAGTCGCTGGGCGCGGAGACGGTGACCCTCGACGGACACTCTGCTGCCACGGCGCTGCTGGAATACGTGCAAACGCGTCGCGCCACGCGCGTCATCGTCGGTGCACCCAAGCGACGCGGCTGGCGTGCGTGGCTGCGTCCTTCGACGGCTACTCAGCTTCTCCACCAGGCCCGCGGCTTCGACGTGGTGATCATCGCGCCGGCCGACGGCGCCGTGCGGCAGCGGGTAGATGCGGCAAGCGTCGCCCAGCCGGACGGATATCAAGGGGCGATCCCCTGGGAGCGGTACGCCTGGGCGACTGGCCTGAGTGCGGCCTGCACGCTGCTGGCGCTCGTGATGTATCCGCATTTCGAGCTCTCCAACCTCGCCATGGTCTATCTGCTCGGCGTCACCGTGGCGGGTCTGAGGCTCGGGCGGAAACCGTCGGCGCTGACGGCGGTGTTGAACGTCGCATCCTTCGACTTCTTCTGCGTGCCACCGCGGTTCACCTTTGCAGTATCGGATGCGCAGTATCTGGTCACCTTCGCCGCCATGCTGATCATCGCATTGGTGATTGCGACGCTTACAGCGAACGTGCGACAGCAGACGCGGGTCGCAGGCGCGCGCGAGCGCCGTACGGCGGCGCTGTACGCGATGAGCCGCGAGCTCGCGGTGACCCGCGGAATCGAGAACATGGCACGCGTGGCCGTGAGGCACGTTTCCGAGGTCTTTCAGTGCAAGGCGGCGGTGCTGCTGCCCGATGCGAGCGGCAAGCTGCAGTACCCGCGCGGGCAGCCGCTCGACAGCTCTCTGCGCCGCGCGGACCTCGCCGTGGCTCAGTGGGTCGCCGATCACAGCAGGCGTGCCGGCCTCGGGTCCGACACTTTGCCCGCGGCGCCTGCGTTGTATGTACCGCTTGGGGATGCCGAAAGAGCCGTCGGCGTGCTCGCCGTACTGCCCGTCAACCCCCGCCGGGTGCTGTTGCCGGAGCAGAGCCATCTGCTCGACACGTTTGCCAGTCAGATCGGGCTCGCCCTCGAGCGCGCGCGGCTGGCAGAGGTCGCGGAGGCCTCGAGCCTCGCCGCGGAGCGCGAGAGCCTGCGCAACACTCTGCTCGCCTCGATCTCCCATGATCTGCGCACGCCGCTCGCTGTCTTGGCGGGGGCGGGCAGCACTCTCGCCGAGCGCGGCACGACGCTCGATGAGCCGACGCGCGTTGCCCTGGCACGCTCGATCGAGACCAAGGCGCTCGAGATGTCGGACCTGGTTTCCAACGTGCTCGACCTCATGCGCTTCCAGTCCGGACAGGTGGCGTTGCGGCGCGACTGGGAGAGCGTGGAAGACCTCGCGGGCGCGGCGCTGCACCGGCTCGAGGAGCGGCTGAAGGAACATCCGGTGGACCTCACGATGTCCCCCGACTTGCCGCCGATCTATGTCGACGCGGGCCTGATCGTGCAGGTGTTCAGCAATCTGCTGGACAATCTGGCGAAGTACACGCCCCCGGGAACAGACGCGGCGATCGGCGCCAGCCTCGCGGGCGATTTCGTCACGGTAGTGTTCGAGGACCGAGGTCCCGGCTTTCCCGCCGGTGACCCGGCGCTCCTCTTCGAAAAGTTCCAGCGCGGCAATGAGGAGGGCGCCGTGGCCGGCGCCGGGCTGGGGCTGGCGATCTGCCGTGCCATCGTGCGCGCCCACGGAGGGGAGATCCAGGCACGGCGCCGCGAGGGCGGCGGGGCTCGCTTCGACATCAAGCTGCCTGCCAGGGAGCCGTCCCCGTGACCGAAGCGATGCACCAGATCCTCGTGATCGAGGACGAGCCCAACATCCGGCACGTTGTCAAGGTGCTGCTGGAGGCGGAGCGCTATCGCGTCATCGAGGCCGACACTGCGCTGCGCGCGGAGATCGAAGCCCGCAGCCACAAGCCCGACCTGCTCATGGTCGATCTGGGTCTGCCCGACGGCGACGGCCTGGCGATCATCCGGCGCGTGCGCGCCTGGTCGGCCGTACCCATCGTCGTGCTGTCGGCGCGCACCATGGAGGAGCAAAAGATCGCTGCGCTCGATGCCGGCGCCGACGATTACGTGACCAAGCCTTTCAGCGCCCCGGAGCTGCTGGCGAGGGTCCGCGCCGCGCTGCGCCGCAACCCGCGCGGCGCAGCGCAAGCTCCTGTCCTCCAGCTGGATGGCTTCGAGCTCGACCTCGGCAAGCGCGAGGCGCGGGGACCCGCGGGTGAGCTCCACCTGACTCCTCTCGAATACCGCATGCTGGACTGCCTCGCCCGGCACCTGGGCTCCATCGTCACCCAGGCCCAGCTCATCCGCGAGGTCTGGGGCCCCGAGCGCGTCGATGACTCGCGGAGCTTGAGAGTCTGCATCAAGAACCTGCGCGGCAAGCTCGAGGCCGATCCCAAAAGGCCGCGCCACATCGTCACCGAGGCCGGACTCGGCTATCGTCTGCGGGCGGACGAGAAGACTTGAATCCGATCGCCGCGCCGGTGATCGGCATTGGGGGCAGGGCATGGGCGGCTCACGAATCATTTTGACCTTGGCCGCGACCCAGCTCGTCCTGGCGATGACTCCGGGCCCCAACGCCGTGTTGGTTCTGCAGAGTGCATTTCAGGGCAGGAGGACCGGATTGGCTGCGGCGGCCGGCATCTGGCCGGTCGGAGTCCTGTGGGCCGCCGTCGGGCTCACGGGATTGGGCGCATTGATGCGCAAGGCGCCCGGGTCCGGCGCCGTCTTGAGTCTGTTGTGCGCCGGCTATCTGATGTGGCTGGGGACCAGGATGATCGCCTGCTCGTTTGCCGGCCGGAGCGCCGCGGCGCCTCTCGCGCGCGCAAGGCCCTCTTCGTTCGAGGCCTTCAGGGCCGGAGCCATCTCCAACCTGACGAACCCCAAGACGATTGCATACTTCACCAGCATATTCACTGCCACCGGCGCCTCCGTCCTGTCGCGAACGGAGCAAGTGATCGTCATGCTCATGATGCCGACCATTTCGTTCTGCTGGTATGGCGCGCTCGTCATGCTCACCTCTCACGCGACGGTACGTGAGACTCTCGCGCGGGCGAGGAGTTGGCTCGATCGAGTGGCGGGTATGGTGATGCTCGGGTTCGGCGTTGGGTTGTTTTCTGCGCTGTGGCGGCGCTGGCCGCGCGGCATATGAGCTCGAGCGCGGCCGCAGATTGATCTGGCCGGAAACCTCGGCCTCAGGTCTTGCTCGATTTCAGAATAGCGAGCGCTTGTCTGAGGATGGACGCCGGTCCTTCGGGCGATCGCCTTGCTTGGTCAGCAGCAGCCCCTCGAGGTTGAGCACCCGTAACGGCACGCCGTCGAGGGCGATGGTCTCGATATACGGCTGCATGTCATCCCACGAGTGTCCGGCCACGGACGGCATGATGTCGACGGTGAATTCGTCATTGACGCGTAGCGCATAACGCTTATCGTCGGCAAAGACGTCGGGTTCGTGTTCGAGGGCCCGCGTTGCCTATCGGGTATTGGCGTCCCGGCTGCCCGGGGCTCGAACCTGCATCATCCTGCCGTAATTCGCGTGGGCGGAGGAGGGTGCCGGTTCGTATCCCACAAATCTGAATTCGGTGGGATACGCGGCAGAGTCCGCGCGCGCCCTAGCTCAGAGAGACGATCAGCTTCGCCGAGTGGCTGCGCCAGTTGATCGGGATGATGAACGAGCGCTGGCCGGCCTTCTGCGGTATGGCGGGCTTCTCGCCGGCGAGCACGCTCGGCACGGAGATGACGAAATCGCGGCCGAAGTCCCGCCGCGCGTTGCCGGAGATCGTGTTGGCCACCTCGCCGACCAGATCCCGCATGGTCTCGTGGCTGAAGTCGTTCTCCTGCATCTTCATCAGCAGCACGGTGAGCATCGCCCGCGGCGCGGTGAAGTAGACCACCCCTTCGCGCTTGCCCGAGATGCTGATGACCCCCGTGTAGTCGTGCACCGCGGGCGCCCCTTCCATGAGGTATGGCGAGCCGATGGTGGCCGGCTGCTGTGCCGCCACCTCGAAGTAGTTCGTCGTTCCGTCGACGAAAGTCTTCAGCTCCTCTTCCCGCAACATCTGTCCGCTCTCCGCCTCGGCCTCAGGTCATCAGCTCCGCGATCGCCTCGTTCAACTGTCGATCGGTGAATGGCTTGTTGAGAAAACCGTTCGCCCCGCGCTCCATGGCCTCGACCGCGGTCGCCTTGTCCGCCAGCGCCGAGATCACCAGGATACGCACTGCCGGCTTCAATTGCACCAGCTGCGAGATGCACTCGATGCCGTCCATCTGCGGCATCGTGAGGTCCATCGTCACCATGTCGGGATCGGTCTTGCGGAACATCTCCAGCGCCTCGATCCCATTGGCGGCCGTGCCGACCACCCGGAGCTCCTCGAACTGCTGCGAGCGCTCGATGCGCCGCCGCATGATGTTCGAGTCGTCCACGATGAGAAGCTTCAGCGACCGCTGCCCGCCCCCTCCGTTGCCTTGGCTCACGCTCATCCGCGCCCTCCCTCTTCAAGCAACCGCCGAGCTCGCCGCTTCCGCGGCGGGCAGCACGATCTTGAAGCGTGTGAAGCGGCCGGGGTTGGTGCTCACGCCGATCTTGCCGCCTAGACCGTATACGGTGCGTGCGACGACGTCCATGCCGACGCCTCTTCCGGCGTCCATGGTGACCTGATCCTGGGTCGAAAACCCTGGACGGAAGATGAGGGCCATGGCCGCGCGCGTGTCCATCGCAGCCGCTTCCTCGGCGCTGATGATGTTCTTGCGCACGGCAACTTCCTTCAGCATCTGCGGCGAGATACCCGCGCCGTCATCCTCGAATACCAGCTCGTACCCATCGCCCGAGCGCCGGAAATCGACGCGCACCGTGCCGACGTCCGACTTTGCCTGGGCACGGCGGGCCTCGCCGGGCTCGATGCCATGGACCGCCGAATTGCGCAGCATCTGGATGAGGCAATCCTTTACGGTCGCGATGTATGCGGCGGGCACGTCCGCAAGGCCTGAGAGTGCCAGCTTGAACGCCTTGCGATGATCCTTCGCCAGCTTCTCCGCGAGCGCCTGCAGCGTGGGCGAGATGTCCTCGCCGGACGGGCCGACCTGGCGCTCTGCGCCGGCGGACTTGGCCCGCGCCTGCGCGCCCTGGCTCGCGGGCGCGGCCGGGTCTTTCAGTGCCGTCAGCCGCGTGGCCATCTCCCGCACCCCGCGCAGATGCGCCAGCAGCTCGTCGAGCTTCAGCACCATCGGCAGGAAGTCGTTGCCGGAGAGCTCCGCGCTCTTTTTCAGCTCGCTCACCATGTCCTCGAGGTGGTGCACCCGGTTGGCGATGCTCATCAGGTTCAAGGCCGAGGCCTCGCCCTTGATCGAGTGCAGCTCGCGGAACAGGCCGCCCAGCTTCTTGCGGAACTCCGCGTCGGTGCGCGCCGGCTCCTTGAGGATCGCGTTGATGAGCTGCAGCCCCGTCTCGGTGGTGTCGAGGAAGGAGCCCAGCTGCAGCGGATCGACGTGCAGCATGCCGACCATCATGTCGACCTGCGCGTTCGCGTTCTCCTGCGCTTCCTGCAGCTCCTTCGCGAGCAGCACGTTGGAAGTGATGTCGCCCACGGCGCACAGCACGTGCTTGACCCCGCCCTTGAGGCCCACCACGCGGTGGAAGTCGAACTGCAGGTAGCGCGTTTCCTTGCCGCCGCGCCCGTTGTCCATGCTGATCTCGAGCTGGCCGAGCGGGTTGATGCTCTTCATCAGGTTCTCGTGCGCCCGATCGCCCCAGAGCAGCTTGATGTACTTCACCGCCGTCGCCAGAGTGGTGGGCGGCACGCGATCCTCGAGCAGCTTCTCGAAGGACAGGCCGGCGAAGTCGCTGCGGCCGAAGATGCGCGTCAGCGCCTCCGACCAGACGGAGCCGATCTTGTAGTCGGCATCCAGCAGGAAGAAGCCTTCACGCACCGTCTTCAGGATGTCGCGCGTCTGCTCCTGAGCCTCGCGCGCGGCGCGCTCGTGCTTGGCGCGCGTGAGCTGCAGGTATACGGCGGCAAAGGCGAGCGCCAGTGCCGCGAGCACACCGCCGGAGAGCAGCGCCCGCAGGCGCGCGGCGGCGCCCGAGGTCTGCGTGCCGAGCGAGCGGGTCACCGCGGCCAGCTGCCGGTGCAGCTGCCCGACGTTCTGCTTCGCGAGCAGCTGCGCCTGGCGCACGTTGCCGTAGTACATCTTGCCGCTCTCGGACAGCGAGCTGCCGGAGTCGGTGTCGACGTAGGGCTCACCGGAGAAGGCGATGACGGGGGCCAGCACCGGACTGTATTCCTGCCACATCTGCAGCGCCTGCTGCAGTTGCGGCGAGTCGAGGTTATGGCCCTTGGCGAGCAGCTGGATGTCGTCGTTGAAATGCTCCACCGTACCGGCGAGCTCCGCGTGCGCCTGCCCTGTGTATTCGCGCGTCTCCAGCCGCTCGCGCAGCGCCGTCAGCTGCTGGCTGATGACGCCCGGGTAGGTCTGCAGCTCGCTCGCGGTCTGCAACGCGGTGATGCTCGAGCGGATCTGCGTCGCCAGCCTGAAGCCGGCGAGCAGGGCGAGTCCCATCAGCGCGGCGAGGATCGTGCCCGCGCCGGCGGTCATCAGCCGGCGATTGCGATCTGCCCCTGCGACTTTCATGTTTGATTCTTCCTGCTAGTTCGGCAGCTCGAACCGGATGCGGGTGCGCACGGGCACCGCGACCGGCTCGCCGTTGTATTTCGCGGGGCGGTAGCGCCAATGCCTGATGGCATCGGTAGCCGCACGGTCGAATACGCCCGCCGGAGTCGACTCGACCACCTGCACGTTGGCCGTGTATCCCTTCTTGTCCACGACGTATTGCACCGTCACGGAGCCGCTGATCCGGTCGTTCAGCGCGCGGTCCGGATACTCGGGCGCCACATAGCGGGTGCGCTGCAGCTGCGCGGCGAGCGCTCCCAGGTCCGGTCCGGCGGCCTGCTGGGGCTGGGCCTGCGAGCCGGAGCCTTGACCTTGAACCGACGCCACGGCGGCGGCACTGGCGCCCCAGCTGCTGGCCGCCGCCAGATCGGCGTTGGCCTGTTCCGTCTCCCCGGAGCTCATTTCACCGCGGGCGCGCGCTATCAGCTTCGCCGCCAGCACACCTCTATCCTGCGCTGCGGCGGCTTCCGCGGATCCCGCCGGATGGCTGTCCTCGAGCTGTTGCAGGTAATCGCCCGCACTGTCGCCGGCGGGGGAGGTCAGTGCACCGCTGCTCAAGCGTTCCCCGATGACGGATACCAGGTGATCGGTCTTCACGTGCGCGGCCTTCGCCTGAGCGGTCGTGAGCTGCCGCTGGAACTCTGCGACGTCGGCGGCCGAGGCTCCATTGGCGCGTGCTGCGGCAAGCCAGCGGGCCTCGTCAGAGGTATCGCCGGAGAGTGCGTTCTGCCTGGCCTTGCTGAAGAAGGCGGTGACCAGTGCGCTGGCGGCCCTCTCCGTAGCAGGTGAGGCGGGCGCAGCCGCGCGCAGCTGGCTGAGATAGGCCTGGGCGCTGTCGTCCGCCGGGCTGGTCAGCTCATCGGCACGGATCCGGTCGTTCACCAGCGCCGCCAGGCTCTGCACCTTGTCAGTCTGTTGCAGGCGCGAGAGCTGCGCGCGCCAGGCGGCAAGCTGCGCAGCGGGTACGGCGCCCGACTCCTGGGCCTGGCGCAGCAGCGCGGTGGCGCGGTCGGCATTCCCGTCGGCCAGCGCCTTCGAGAGCTGCACGGTCGAGAGCTGCACCTGGAAGGGGCTCAGGTGCGAGTCCGCAGGCTGCGCAAGCTTCAGGGTGGCCAGGGCCAGGGCAGCGTCGCTATAGTGCGCGGCCGACATCGCGTCATTGAAACGCGAGACCAGGACGTCGCCGACGCGGCGCAGCCCATCTTTGGCCTCGCCGTTCGTCGCGTCCGAGGCCAGCGCCGACCTGTAATAAACGAGGGCGTTGTCACCGGTCGGAGCGGTGTAGCGCCGGTCGCGCATGGCGCGCCGCGCCTTCTCCAGCAGGTCATCGACCTGACCCGCCACGATGGAAGTGTCTACCGCGGGCTGCGGAAGAACCGCCGCGCTTTCGACGGTCGTCCCGGCATGCGAGCCGCTGGTGCCCGAGGTCGCTGCCGTACCGACGGACTGCGCCTTGCCGCGGGTGAAGTACCAGGCGGCGCCGGCGGCGAGCGCAACCACGGCAATACCGAGCCCGGCCCAGAGCGCCCAGTTGCGTCCGGCTTGTTCCGGCTCCTGGGGTTCTTTGGCGGCGGAATAGGACATCGCAGGCCGGAACGCATCCAGCGTCAGGGGCGCAGCCGAGCCGGCAGCGGCCCCCGTCGCCGTCCCACGCGCAGCGGCGCTGCGGTTCGCGGCATCCGCAATCGCAGCATCGAGCACGGCGGCGGTTTTCGCCCCCTCGATCGGGATCGTCAGCAGCGCAAAGACGCTGGTGCCCTTGACCGCCGAGGCAATCTGCTTCTCGGAGTCCGTTTCCGCAAACACCACGACTACCGCGTTCGGCGCGTGCTGCACGGCACGCTGCACGTCGGTGCGGACATCGCTCGATGCCCGTGCGTCGATCACCAGCATTTGCCCCCGCTTGGTGCTCGCAAGTTGGGCGATCGCCGTGTCGATCGAGTCGATGGGGTTGACCGAGGCCTGTCCGCCGAGCGCTTCTCCGAGCTCCAGCAGAAAGTCATCGCGCTTGGTGAGCGCCGTCAGGTCGACTGTCGGTCGCGCCGTGGGGGATGCTGTCTCCATCGAACTTCCGGCGCTGCCGGATTCGACGTTCCGAGGCGCACTGGATGCTGGATTGGCCACTGCTCGTGTCTCCACGCTCGAATCTAAAGAGCTCGTCCGCGCGCGATCGGCCTCGAGCCGGCGAGCGAGCGCCCACCCGCTTGATAACGCACGCAAATCGCGGTTTTATGGAGCATATTGCGCGGCGGAGGTGCCGCAGTGCCGCAGTTCACACTACCGACAGCCCTGTCCGGGGTGCGCGACACTGTAACGCGGAAACTCTGAAGCAGTGCTCGCTTTCGGGGCTCGCACGCAGTGGCGCGGGCCGCGGACAGAACATAAGATGTCCTCATGCGCGCGGACCCGTTCCCGCCTTCTCGCTGCATCCCGGCTGAACTGGGCATGCATTTTGCTTTGCTCCCTCCAGTGCCCTGCTTACGGGCCAAGCGCGCAGGCGGAGGGAAACGGTTGAACGATCCGCTGTCATGACCGTCTCAAGAGTAGCGGGACCGGCAAATCGAGCGCCACCACGCACCGTGTACAGCGTTGCAACAGACTGGGGGGGAGTCGCGCGCTGGCATCGTTGGCCTTCCGGTCCATCTTTCACAGGGCCACGAACTGAAACGGGAGGGAAGGACGATGCAATCGCTTTCTACTGACCCCGAGTCGACGAGCCGCGCCGCCTTCATCGAGTCGCTGAGCTCCTTCAGCCGACTGCATCGAGCCCAGCGCTGGGAAGGCACCTTCGGCGAGTTTCTCGCCGACATACTGCCGGCGAACCCCGCGGCGCTGGCCCGCACGAGCCATGAATACGTCTGGGACATGCTTCGCTGGCATGGACGCACCGCGCAGCCCGACGCTTCAGAGAACGTCCGTGCGCGGGAGCTATTCAAGCGGGAGCTGTTCGGCATCGACGAGCCGCTGTCGCGCGTCGTCGATTATTTCAAGGCCGCCGCCGCCGGCTCCGATGTGGGCCGCCGGCTGCTGCTGCTGCTGGGCCCCCCATCCGGCGGCAAGTCGACCATGGCCATCCTCTTGAAGCGCGGCCTCGAGGAGTACAGCCGCACCGACGAGGGGGCGCTCTATGCCGTCAAGGGCTCGCCGCTGCGCGAGAGCCCCTTGAACCTCATCCCGGCGAGTCTGCGGCCGGAGTTCCGCGAGCGTTACGGCGTCACCATCCAGGGGGAGCTCTCACCCTGGGCGCGCGACTACGTGGAGCGGGAGTTCGAAGGCGACTTCGTGCGCGTGCCGCTGGAGCGGATCTTCCTCTCGGAAGCCTCGCGTTCCGGCATCGGCACCTACGCGCCCCACGATCCCACCACCGCCGATATCGCGGACCTGGTGGGCTCGGTCGATCTCGCCAAGGTGGCGCTCATCGGCGATGAGGGCGACCCGCGCGCCTGGTCGTGGTCGGGTGCGGTGTATGCCGCAAGCCGCGGCGTTCTCGAGATGATCGAAATCCTGAAGGTCAAACGGGAGTTCCTCTATCTTCTCCTCACCCTGACGCAGGAGAAGAACGTCAAGGTCTCCCGTTTTCCGCTCATCCACGTCGACGAGACCATTCTCGCGCACACCAACCTCGCGGAGTTCCACAAGTTCCTGCAGGAGAAGGAGAACGAGGCGCTGCTCGATCGCATGGTGATCATCAAGGTCCCTTATGCGCTCTCGTATCGTGACGAGTCGCGGATCTATCAGAAGCTCGTCTCCGGCGCGCCGGCCTTCCGCAACGTGCACCTCGATCCGCACGTTCTCAACCTCGCGGCCGTCTTCGGCATTCTGACCCGGCTGACGAAGCCGGAGCGCGAGGGCCTCGATCTCGCCAAGAAGCTGCGCCTCTATGCCGGCGAGGCGGTCGAGGGCGTGCCGGAAACCGAAGCCGTGCGACTGCACAGCGAGTCCCCCGACGAAGGTATGACTGGTGTCAGCCCACGCTTCATCATCAACGCCATTTCCAACGCCATCACACGCGGCACGACCCACAGTCTGACCAGCATGGAGCTGCTGCTCGCGCTCAAGGACGGCATCGAGAGCGACGCCCGGATGGAGGCGAAGCACAAGAAGGCATGGATCGACCATCTGGTGACCGCGCGCAAGGAGTTCTACAACCGGTGGGTCAAAGAGGACGTCCATCGCGCGATGTTTGCCTCCTTCGAGGAGGAGGCGCAGCAACTCCTCGAGAAGTATCTCGATGAGGTGGAAGCCTCGCTCGATCATCGCCAGGTCACCGACCCCATCACCGGAGAGACGCGGCCGGCCGATGAGCGGTTCCTGCGTTCCGTGGAGGAGAAGATCAAGGTTTCCGACTCCGGCAAGCTCTCCTTCCGGCAGGAGGTGGTGCGCAAGGCCATGGTCGCCTTCAAGACAGGCGAGAAGTTCAAGCTCGCGAGTCATGCGCGCATGCGCGAGGCGATCGAGCAATATCTCTTCGAGGAGCGGCGCGATGTCCTCAGGCTCGTCACCTCGTCGGCTCGTCCCGACGATGAGGCGCGACAGAAGATCTCGGCCGTGCAGCAACGCCTGATCACCGAGTACGGGTATGACGAGCACAGCGCCAAGGAGGCGTTGAGCTACGTCACTACATTGCTCGCTCAGGAGTAGCGCGCGGCCGCAAAAAGGAGTACCAGTAGCATCATGGCTCCGAACAGCGAGAGCGGTGGCGGGCAGCCTGGCGGCGATGCCGCCAAGTGGTACGAGCTCTTTTCCCGCGGCGCGCGCGATTGGCTGCGTCACGACGAGAAGGTTCGCGAGTCCGTGCGGCAGCATCTGCCGCAGATCGTGGCGGGCGGGGAACTGATCAACGGCGGCGCCCGCACCGTTAGGGTGCCGGTACGCATGCTGGAGCACTATCACTTCCGCCTGCGCCGGCCGGAGGAGCAGCAGGGCGCCGGCCAGGGCAAGGCCAAGCCCGGCGACGTGTTCGCCGATCCTTCCCGTCAGCGCGGCCCCGGCGAGAAGGGCCCGGGAGGGCAGGATGAGGGCGAAGTGCAGTTGCTGCTCGAGTTCAAGGTCGACGACATCGTCGATTGGCTGTGGGAGGAGATGCAGCTCCCCAACCTCAAGGCTCGGGTGGGCCCCGCCGAGGAATCCGAGTGGGTGCGCGAGGGCTGGGATCGCCGCGGCGCGCGCTCGAGGCTCGATCGGCGCCGCTCATTCAAAGAGTTGGTGAAGCGCCGCGGCGCGCCGGGCGCGACCCCCACGTTCACGGACGAGGATCTGCGTTACCGCCAGCTTGCCCGCCGGCGCCAGCCCGCCATTCATGCTGTCGTATTCTTCCTCCTCGATGTGTCCGGCAGCATGTCGGATCGCGACAGGAAGCTCGCCAAGACCTTCTTTTTCTGGGTAGTGCAGGGCCTGCGGCGCGAGTACCGCTCGCTCGAGACGGTGTTCGTCGGGCATACCACCGAGGCCTGGGAGTTCACCGAGGCCGAGTTCTTCCAGGTGAGCGGCACCGGCGGCACGGTCGCCTCGACCGGCTTCGGTAAGGTGCGGGAGATCATCGACGAGCGCTATAACCCGGGCCGCTGCAACATTTATCTCTTCTATGCCTCCGACGGCGACAACTCCGTGAGTGACTCCGCAGACGCCCGCGAGGGACTGTCGGCAATCGCGGAAGACGCGTGCTTCACCGGCTACGTGGAAGTCTCATCCGGCCTGTCACGGCAATTGGCCACCGAGACCGGGCGCCTGTTCGCGGAATTGGCGACCGCCGGCTGCGCGGCGGGCAGTTACGCGCTCAACGATTTCGACGACGTCTGGGGTGCCGTGCGGCACTTCTTCTCCGCGGAAAGCCGGGCCGAGGAAGGAACATCCGGATGAAATCTTGGTCTTCCCGGCGCGCCTTGCGTGCCGCTACACGGACGGGGTTCGCGCTTCGCGAACCCCGTTAAGACCTGCGCGCAGCGCATGACAAATACCGACGAGACCTGGCAGAGCTACACCCGACGAATCGAGGAGCTGGCGGCCCGCTCGGGTCTCGTATTCCACCCTGTGGACTTCGAGGCGGTGCCCGACACCTTCATGATGGAGATCGCGGTGTACGGCCTGCCGGTGCGCATGCCGCACTGGTCTTTCGGTGTCCGTTACATCTATCAGCTCATCCAGCGGCACATGGGCCACTCGCGGCTATTCGAGGTCGTCTTCCCCGGCAATCCGGGACACGCCTACCTCGCCTCGAGCAACGGACTGGCCGAGAACGTTCTCGTCACGGCGCACGTGCTCGGGCACGCGGATTTCTCGCGCAACAACCTCCTCTTCCAGCGCTGTCAGGAGCAGGTCAGCGAGCACATAGTGGAGCATGCGGCCAACCACGCGCGGCAGATTCAGCAGGCGATCGAGACGCATGGCGTTCAGCGTGTGGAGGCCGTGCTCGACGCCGCGTTGGCGCTGGAACAGCACATAGACGTCGACCAGTCGCTGCGGCGCGCGCGATATCCGGAATACCTGGAAGATAAACGCACGTCGGAAGAGGACGGCTTCAGAAAACGTTTCGCGCAATTGGAACCGACGGCCGCCAGTACTGGCGTCGAGCCCAAGAAGCGCGCCCCCATCCCGCCACATCCCGAGCGGGATCTGCTCTGGTTCGTGGCGCAATATGCGCCGGAGATGGAGAGCTGGGAGCGTGACATCTTTCTCGCGGTGCGCGAGGAGTCCTTCTATTTCTATCCGGTGTTCGCCACTCAGATCATGAACGAGGGGTGGGCTTCCTACTGGCACGCGCGGCTGCTGCGCGAGGCGGACTTCGTCCCGCAACAGGCATACCTCGATGCCATCAAGTGCCACTCCGACGTCGTGCGGCCGGTCGCGGCGGATCAGCAGGTTGCGCTCAGCATCAACCCCTATCACCTCGGCTTCGCCATGTGGGAGAAGATCGTGGAGAAGGAGGGTCTCGAGGCGGCGCGCAGCATCATGATCCAGGACGATGATTTCGCGTTCGTGCGCAACCACCTCACACGGGAGCTGGCCGAGGAGCTCGACCTCTTTCGCTACAGCGCGCGCAGTGACGGACAGATCAAAGTGTTGGAGCACGACCTGACGGCGCTTCACGAGGCGGTCCTGAGCCCCAAGTACAATTTCGGCGCGCCCACGGTATCGGCGAAGCATGTCCGCAACGACGGCACGCTGGAGCTGGTGCATGACTACAGCCTCGACGGCCGCGGGCTGGACCTGGAGCGCAGCCGGAAGGTGCTGGACTATCTGCAGCGGATATGGCGCCGCCCGGTGCAGCTCACCACGACCAATCAGGCGGGCCTGGCACTGGAGCTCACAGCGCCCTAAGTCTCCCCCCAGTCCTCTTCTTCGTGCGACGTCACGATGGAAACCGGGTCGCTGGCCGGAAAGCTATCCGCCAACGCCTCGTCGAGCTGCCTCTGGACTTTCTCCCGCTGCGCCTCTTCCGGCGCCGTACCGCCACCAGGTTGCTGCGGGTCGGGCGCCTTTCCGGGAGAGCTATGCGACTCGGTCATGTCTCACCCCGCTCGGCTTATCCCAGGCAGTCATTCTCGCGAAATACGACGTCCTCGTCAGTCCTTTCGTCCGTGCCCGGATCCCGCTCGCTGAAGACGGGCGGATCCCACTGCGGAAAGGATGGCGAGTCGCTCATGGGCCGCTCGCTCCGCTGGCGGTACGGGTCCGCCTTGGGTCTGATGCGGGGTTTCGGGGTGTTCATGGCTGCTCCTCCTGGCGCGGCGTGGGGACGGAGCGACGCATTTTGCGTGCCAGGCTGCAATTACAGCGTCCGCGGGAGTACCCTCTCGGTCGTCAGGTGGCGCGCCAGCTTACCGAGGCCCAGGAGCCTTGCTCCCCCCGGACCCCGGCCGATCCCGCCACCCCTGAACCACTCCTGCCGGGGAACAACAACATGGGGCACACCACTCAGGGCATTAGAAACGTCGCGCTGGTCGGAGCGGCCGGCGCGGGGAAGACGCTGCTTGCGGAGAGCCTGCTGCTGCAGGCGGGCTCTATCCGGGCGAAGGGGAGCCTGGCGCGCGGCAGCACGGTTTCGGACTTCGACCCGCAGGAGAAGGCCCTGCAGCATTCGCTCGACCCCGCGATTTTGACCTTTGACTGCGACGCGACTCGCATCCACCTTCTCGATACCCCCGGCTATCCGGACTTTTTCGGGCGAACGTTGTCCGTCCTGGAGGCGGTGGAAGCGGTTGCGGTGGTCGTCAGCGCAACGAGCGGCCCTGACGCGATCACTCAGCGTCTGATGGACTTTGCGCGCGATCGGGGACTCTGCCGCCTCGTGGTGGTCAACAAGATCGACAGCCGGGATGCAAAAGCTTCCGACGTGCTGTTGCAGGTGCGCGAGGCCTTCGGGTCGGAATGCCTGCCGCTCAACCTGCCTGCCCAGGGTGGTCAGTCCGTGGTGGACTGTTTCTTCCAGCCGCATGGTGCGGCGGCGGACTTCTCCTCCGTGGAGACCGCACACACGCAGCTGATCGACCAGGTGATCGAGCTCGACGAGCAGCTGATGGCCGTGTATCTGGAACAGGGCGAGGAGATCTCCCCGGAGCAGCTGCACGACCCTTTTGAGCAGGCCCTGCGCGAGGGCCACCTGGTTCCGGTGTGCTTCGCCTCCGCTGAGACGGGTGCCGGTATCGCGGAGCTGCTGCAGATCTTCACCCGGCTGCTGCCGAACCCCACCGAAGGCAACCCGCCGCAGTTCCTCAAAGGCGCGGGCGAGCGCGCTCAGCGTGTGACGGTTACGCCGGACGCCAATCAACATGTTGTTGCGCACGTGTTCAAGATCACGATCGACCCCTACGTCGGTAAGCTTGGCGTGTTGCGCGTGCATCAAGGGACGGTGCGCCCCGGCTCCCAACTCTTCGTGGGCGATGCCCGCAAACCGTTCAAAGTCGCACATCTATATAAGCTCCTCGGCAAAGAGACTGCGGAAGTACCCGAGGTCATCCCCGGTGACATCTGTGCGGTCGCGAAGGTAGAGGAGCTGCACCTCGATGCCGTGGTGCATGATTCGCATGACGAGGATCAGTACCACCTGAAGCCGGTAGCATTCCCGCCGCCGATGTTGGGACTGGCCATAGAGCCGGAACGCCGAGGTGACGAGCAACGCCTCGCCGACACTCTGCACAAGCTCACCGCTGAGGATCCGTGCATTCGCATAGAGCATCACGCGGCCGTCAACGAGACCGTCCTCTATGGCACTGGAGAATTGCATCTGCGGACCCTCCTGGAGCGGATGAGCCAGCGCTACGGGGTTCACGTCAAGACACATCCACCCAGCATTCCCTATCGCGAGACCGTCACGCGTCCCGCGGAAGGTCACTGCCGTCACAAGAAGCAGACCGGCGGCGCCGGTCAGTTCGGCGAAGTCTTCCTGCGCATCGAGGCATTGCAGCGCGGCGCCGGCTTCGAGTTCGTGGACGACGTGGTGGGCGGGTCGATCCCCGGCCAGTTCATCCCGGCGGTGGAGAAGGGCGTGCGCCAGGTGCTCACGGAGGGCGCGCTCGCGGGTTTTCCCTTGCAGGACATCCGCGTCACCGTCTATGACGGCAAGCACCACGCCGTGGACTCGAAGGAGGTTGCTTTCGTCTCCGCCGGGCGCAAGGCCTTTCTGGACGCCATCCACAAGGCCAATCCCATCGTGCTCGAGCCTATCGTGCATCTCGAGATCACGGCCCCCGCGAGCGCCATTGGCGACATCACCGGCGACCTCGCCACCAAGCGGGCCCGAATCAACGGCAACAACGCGCTGTCCGGTCAGCTCGCCACCGTCTCCGCCCTCGTGCCGCTGGCGGAGATCTCCGATTACCAGACGCGTCTCAAGGCTCTGACGGGTGGGCAGGGCACGTATGCGATGGAGCTCAGTCATTACGACCCGGTGCCGCCGCGTCGCCAACACGAGCTGATGCAGGCGTACAGGCCGAGGGCGGAGGAGGAGTAGCCGCTGGATCCAGTGCAGGCCGCGGGCCACGGTAAACCCGGACGTGAATCGTACGTTCCGCTATGGATTTGATGAGGAAATCACATGACTGATCGGTCTTCGCGTTTCGCAAACCGCATCCGCTCCGTGCTCGCGCCGTCCGCGCTGATCGCATGCTCCCTCGGCGCGGCGACGGTCGCGCGGGCAGACGATCCGCTGGGCCTGTACGTCGGCGCGGCGTATGGTCAGGCACACATAAGGGTCCAGCCCGGCGAAGCCATTCCAGGAAGCACCAGCCCGCTGGCCGGCCTGGATATGACCCATACCGCTTTCAAGGCCATTCTCGGCATACGGCCACTCTCCTTTATCGGGGCCGAGGTGTCCTACATGGACTTCGGCAAGGTGACCGCGAAGAACGGGCAGGTGATAGAGATGGCCGCGGCCAACCCGCCGGTCACCGCGTATTCGGAGCAAGCCTCGCAGAAGGGCGAGTCGGCCTTCGCGCTGCTCTATTTGCCGGTGCCCGTAATCGACGTCTACGTGAAGGCGGGACTGTCGCGAATCACGACCGACTACAGCGTGACATATACGGGCATCGGCGTGGGCACGTGCCAGATCGGTAACCCCACCTGTGGCACGGCGACCTCCAGCCGCGACACCACCGACACCGCGTTCGCCTACGGCGCCGGCCTGCAGTGGAAACTCGGCAGCTGGGCGATACGCGGCGAGTACGAGCGCTTCGACGCCGCCGGCGCGAATCCCAGCCTGCTCTCGATCGGAATGACCTACTGGCTGCTGTAGGGCCGGATTCGGCGGTTCGTCATTCTGCCGCGGCCGCTTGTTGCGGTCGTTGTCAGTGCAACGCGCCACCGATTCATGATCATCGGGATAGACAGGACAATCGACCTGTTCTGCTGTTATACTGTTCGCGCGTCGATACCGTTGGCCGGCGGGCGAATTCGCATGACAGCAAAATTCAGGCGGCCGAAAGTCGGCCGCAGGCGTCGTAATGATCCGGCGGGGCTGCGGGCGCGCATTCTGGATCAGGCGGCAAAGCTTTTCCAGGAGCGCGGCTATCACGCGACGTCGATGCATGATCTGATGCAGGAGACGGGTGTATCAGCGGGTGCGTTGCATCATCATTTCCCGACCAAAAAGTCGCTCGCGCTGGCCGTTCTGGCGGATCGCGTGGGACCGGGGGTTCGTGAGGCCTGGATCGATCCGGTTCGCGAGGCACCGGCGTTGGGGAAGGGCGTCGCAGAGGCGTTCGGCAGCATAATCGGCAGCATGCGAGCAAGGGCGTCCGTGCTGGGTTGCCCCTTGAACAACCTTGCATTGGAGCTCGCCCTGACGGATGCAGATCTTCGGCGGGGAGTAGACAGTATCTTCGCGGAGTGGCGCACGGCGCTCGTCGACCGCATCGGTAGCACGCGGGGCGGAGCGCGACTGGACGACAACGGCCGGGCCGCCGCCGCCAATTTCGTCATCTCGGTGTACTCGGGCGCAATGAATATGGCAAAGGCGGCTCAAAGCACAACGCCGCTCGCCGATGCCTTGCAATTGCTCACGCATTGGATGAATGAGCAGCGCTTGGCTTCGTAACTGCCCTTGACAGGGCGCACGGCCTCGGATCGCCTCCGCTCCGTTGGCAATTGACATCTCTGTGTGAATGGCCGAGACTTCACTGCATGGTGAAGTATGGCGCGGCGGCTGCAGCCGCGCGACTGCATCGCTGCGGCGAGGGCATGTCATGCTGGCGCTAGCCATCTGAGACTTTCCCCGCCTGGTCGGGGACGCCCTTGACGGGGCGCACGCGCCCGGTGCAATGTATCGAACAGACCGGACAACCGATCTGTTTTGTGAGGATCGCCTCGATATGCTGCGATTCGTCCTGTGTATCGCCGCCTGGCTGGGCAGCTTTGTCTTCTCGTGCCTGCTGACTGCCGGCCGCAATACGGCCAATGCGTCTGTCATGGAGGCATCGGCGCCTGCAGCGACCGATGGACAAGCGCACGCGTTCGATTTTCTGATGGGCTCTTGGACCGTGCAGAACACGTTTCTAGCCAAGCGCCTACAGCACTCGCACGTGTGGCTGAAGTTCCCGGCGACCGACCTCGAGAGCCCTTTGCGCACGGGGACCGGCAATCTCGAATATTACCTGACCAGCCATTGGCCGGACTTCATCGGGATGGGCCTGCGGCTCTACGATCCTCGGGCCCACAAATGGACGATCTACTGGAGTGACAACCGCTTCAGCCACGGCGTGCTGCAGCCGCCGGTCACGGGCGCCTTTCACGACGGTCGCGGTGTATTCGATGGGCCGGACCATCTCAACGGCGTTCCGATCATCGTGCGCTACACGTGGCGCAGCATCGATCACGACCATGCCCGTTGGTCACAGGCCTTCTCCGGCGACGACGGCCGAACCTGGGAAGTCAACTGGATCATGGATTTCACCCGTACCTCGGAGAATGTCAATGCATCGCTTCTTCCTGGCGCTCTGCACTCTTCTAATCGTTAGCATGCCCGCCTTTGCGGCGGGCCTGTCCAGTACCGCGTGCACCGGCGCCGGGTCGATGGACGACACGGCGCAACTCGGACACTTCGACGTGATCGAGCTCCGCCGCTACCCGATCGCGCCCGGGAAGCGGCCTGAGTTTGCGAAATACTACGAAGCTTTTTTTCCCGAAGCATTCGAGCAGCTGGGGGTGTTGGTATTCGGGGAGTTCTTCGAGCGCGGAGCGCAGTACAACTTCACCTGGATGAGGGGCTTCCACACGATTCAGGATCACGCCATTGCCCAGGCCCGGTTCTATTACGGACCGGTCTGGCGCGAGCACAAAGCACTGGCCAACAGCCTTCTTCCCGGTGTCGACGACAATGTGCTCGAGCTGCACGCCCTCAGTCCTCAGACGGAGGTTCCGGCGTTGCCGGCAGTGGATCCTGTAGCCGAGCCCAGGGGTGCGCAGGGCGTCGTGGTGGCGGAGATTTACGCCGTCAAAAAAGACGACATGCAGCCCTTCTCCGAGCGCGCGCTGAAGGCATTCTCACGCTACGACGTCTCGGGGGTGAGGCCGGCCGGCGTACTGGTCACCCTGGAGGGGCCCAACAATTTTCCGCTGCTTCCATTCAGAACCGACGGGCCATACCTGGTGGCGCTCCACATTCTGCGCGATCAGTCGGTCCTCAAGGAGACGTTCGATCCGCTCCTTGCGCGCACGAAGCAGGAGCTGACGGCGAGCGGAATGCTGCGGCGCGCGCCGGAAGTCCTCGTGCTGGACCCGGCGAAGCGGTCGCGCCTGCGCTGGGTGCCGGCGTGTAAATGATCGTGCCACATGACGTATTGTCCCCGGACATCGTCGCATCTCGGAGCTCGTCAGCGCGGCTCGACGATGGAGTTGCCGATGTCGCTCGACGGCCGCCCGGAGCCGCTGTATCGACAGATTTGCGACGGACTGCGCGGAAGAATCCTGAGCGGTGAGCTCGCAGGCGGCAGGCGGCTTCCGTCGAGCCGCGAGCTGGCGGATCAGCTCGATGTTTCGCGCAATGTGGTGCTGCTGGCCTACGAGCAGCTCGAGGCGGAAGGTTATGTCGTTGGCCGCAACGGATCGGGCACCTACGTGTCCGGCGGCCTCGCCGGCAGGCACGAGGCCTCGACGAGACAAGCATGCCTCGAGCTGTCGCGCTTCGGCACGTTCGCGGCGGCGAAGGACGGGTGTCTCAACTTTCCGCAAAGGGGCTTGCACGGCGTCCGCTACGACTTCGCGTACGGCCAGAGTGATGTGCGATCCTTCCCCTTCAAGATGTGGCGGCGATTGCTCTTGCGCCACGTCAATGCTTCTCCCCCTGCACTCGACTACGGACCGGCTGGCGGCAGCGGCAGGCTGCGCGAAGTCATCTGCGCATACCTCAAGCGCTCCCGCAACGTGGTCTGTGACCCGTCGCAGATTCTGATCGTCAACGGCGCGCAGCAGGCGCTGGATCTGGTGGTTCGGGTGCTCGTCGAGCGCGAGGACCACGTAGTGATCGAGGAGCCGGCGTACCAGGGTACGAGAGAGGCGCTCAACGCTGTCGGGGCACATTTGCACCCGGTGTCCGTGGATGGCAGCGGCCTGATTCCCCGCCACCTTCCGCCCAGGGCCAAGGCGGCGTTCGTGACCCCGGCGCATCAGTTTCCGACGGGCGCCATATTGACCATACCGCGCCGGCGGGTCCTCCTCGATTGGGCCGCACAGGCGAACGCGGCGATCATCGAAGACGACTACGACGGAGAATTCTGTTACGAAGAGCACCGGCTCGAGTCGTTGCAAGGACTGGATACGGACGGCAGGGTCATCTACATCGGAACGTTTTCACGGACGATCTTCCCGGCCTTGCGGCTGGGGTATCTGGTACTGCCTGCGAGCCTCGTTGGCGCGTTCTCGGCCGCGAAATGGCTGTGCGACCGCCATACGGCGGTCTTGGAGCAGGAGGCCCTTGCCGACCTCATCGCCTGCGGGCGTTACGAGCGGTATCTGCGCCGTGTGCGCCGCCGGAACCAGGCAGCTCGCGCCGCGCTGCTCGAAGCAGTTGGCGAGCACATTGGCGAATGCGTAACGGTGAGAGGCGAGGGGGCGGGAGCGCACTTGGTACTGTGGCTCGACTGCGCCGCTTCGGAAGAGGTAGTGATCGCCGCGGCCGCCGCTCGTGGTGTGCGCGTTTTCGGCGTGTCGCCGTATTTCGCCGATCGACACTCCAGGCCGGGGATCCTCCTCGGCTATGCGCGCCTGAGTCACCCGGAGATCCGCGAGGGCATCAGGGAGCTCGGGGCGGTGATCGCCACCGCGAAAGGTACATGGGCATAGAGAGGAATGAGGCCATCCCGTATGCCGGCGGTGACTATGTGGGCGTGGGTTCCATTCTCGGCCCCGCCGCCGGCTTTGTCTGTCTCATGTTGTGGGCTGCGGTACTGCTCCCCTGGAACGCCTCTCTTGCCGAGCTGTTCTCGACGTACATCTCTCGGATATTTCCGCTGGTACCAGGGGGGTCATCACCTTCGGCGCGCTGGGGATCGCCTGTGGCGTGGCCCTGCTTGCGGTGCGCGCCAGCGCGGCGGTTACCGGACTCTTGCGCACCGGCCCTCGAGACATCATGCGCCAGACGTCTTACGTGTGGCCAACGCCCGCCGCAGACGGATAGCCGGGGCCGCCGAAATAACACTCGATGGCCGCCACCTGCCTAACTTTCAACCGGAGATACTCGACGTTCCGGAACGATTTTCCGCCCTTGGTGTGGCAAAGATATTTCACAAACGCCTCGTCGCCGTTGCCGAACACGCGCTCCAGATCAAACCGTTCGATGAGAGCGCTCTGCGTGTCCCAGCACTGCCTTTTGAAAGTGGTCTTACTGATGTGGTCGTCGGGAGCTGCGCTCGAAAAAGTGAAGTTGTCGGCCAGCAGCATATCTACCAGCTTCCAATCCTTCTTCTCCCATCCGCCGTAGTACCTTCGGATCAGTTCTTCGTTTGTCCCGCTCAGCCCTGCCCACACGTGCACGCCCGCCGCCGCCGGTAAAGCCCCCCCGGCAACTAGCGCGCAAGCCCCCGTTCCGAGCAGGGTTCGACGCGATAGTGAGTGCATTATCATGGCAGTTCCCGTGGGGATTCAGCTGATGAGTGCATTTTCATTTCCTCGTTGCGCAAATCCGCTGGCGTGCCGCGCAGGCCGCCGGCGGAGCTCATGTGATAGACGACGCCCCTCAAAAATCCATCTTCAAGTTCGCGAACATAAACCGCCCCAGCGTATCGTACACCTGCGGATAGGTGTTGCCGTTGAAGAACGGCGGCGCGAGACTCCCGGTAGCAAGGATCGGCGGGTCCTTGTCCAGTACGTTGTTCACGCCCACCTGCAGGAACACGCTGCCGAAGATCTGATCCGAGGCGACCAGATCCAGGTAATCGCGAGTCCCCGTCCACTGGATGGCGGAGCCGAACACACCTGAGACCAGCGGCGAAGGGTTCGCCAAGTCGATCTCGGTGTTGCCGAGATGGCGCCACCGCGCCTGCAGGCCAATCCCATGCCAGGGAGTCGCCCAGCTGGCGGTGAATGTATGTCTCCACTTCGGCAGCGGGTTACCGCAGGTCGCACCGAAGTAGCCCGCGCAGTTGTAGTCACCCGAGCCCGGGTACGGCTCGATATCGAAGGAAGTGGTGTAGGTGCCGATCAGGTTGAAGCGTAGCGACCCGAAAGCGCCGACGTTCTGGGTGTAGTTGATCGACAGGTCGGCGCCACTCGTCTTCTCGTAGCCCAGATTGAGCAACGGATCCTCCACATAGCCGAAGTTCGAGAACCAGAGCGAGCCCGCCGGATCACGGTGCACCATCGAGCAGAACTGCGGATTGTCGTCGAACACGCACTGCTTGACGATCAGGTTCGCGCCGTAGGTCGAGATCAGGTCTTTGATCTTGATGTCGAAGACGTCCACTGTCGCGCTGAAGGCCGGCAGCGCCGCGGGTGTGAGCACGATGCCGAAGGTATAGGTGTCGGCGATCTCCGGCTTCAGTTTTGGGTTGCCTCCAATATAACCGTTGTACTGGCCGACAGGATTGGCTGGCGTGCCGAAGCCCTTACTGCTGGCGGTGACGCCGTATTGCGCCGGCGTGAGGCCGCTGCGCTGGCACTGCGCGACCGTCGCCGCTGCCGCCGAGCTGGAGGAGGAGCCCGCGCAGGGATCCGCCGTGCCGTCCAGGGCGACCCGGTCAGCAGAAAATAGCTCCGTGATGTTGGGCACGCGCACCGCTCGGTTGTAGCCACCGCGGAAGCGCAGGCTCGAGGTGGGCGAGTAGTCGACGCCGAACTTGTACGTGTTGGTGCTGAAGCCGACGTCGTACTTCGAATAGCGATACGCGAGGTCGACCGAGATTTCCTTCACGAATCGCTTGTCCTGGATGAGCGGCAGCCGCGCCTCGACGAACCCTTCCTTGACGCCATAGCCTGCGTTGAATGGCGGGTCCGGGCTCCCTGTTCCGGCGAGCTCAAAGTTGATGAGAGCCTCGTCCGGCTGCACCCTCTCGAACTCCTCGCGGTACTCGAGGCCGTAGTTCAGGCCGAGTCCGGAATTCGCACCCGGCAGCTTCCAGCCGGCATCGGTCAGGTCGGAGGTGAAATCCGCATGAAAGATCCGCTCCTCGGCGGAGTCCACCAGCAGGCCCGGAGCCGCCATGTAGGCGACCGACGCGGGGGCCACGGGGCCCGTGCCCCAGATATTCCATGGCACGCAGCCCGGGGCGCCGTTCCCTCCATTCGCATTCGCGGCGCAGACGATCTGGCCGCTGAGCGGGTCCTTCACTGCCATGAGCGCATTCTGGATATTCCCCTTCAATAGGTCATTGGTCTGGACAGCATCGTCCAGCGTCACACCTTCCTGGGCGTACACGTCATACGACATGTTCTCGCTGAGCTGTCCCTTGCTGCCGAGTACGAAGCGATACGAGGTGTGCCGCGTCTCGGCTCGGCGATTGCCACCCTCGACGTTGCGGCGGCCGAAGAGTGTCTGCACGGTTTGCGTGTTGCTGAGCGACAGGCTGTGGCTCGCGCATCCGAATGCGCTGGCCTCCTGATCGGACAGCAGCGGGTTGTTGCAGTTGATCGCCCATTCGCCATCCGGCTCACCGGTGGTCGGATTGACTCCGAGGCCGGTGCCGATGAATGCGCCGCTCGGGGCTATCTGCGCGATGGAGTCGTCGTCCATGAACATGATCGAGGTGTAGATCTGATGATTGTCGTCGATGTTGTAGTGCGCGAAGGTACCGGCGTTCCAGCGCTCGTCCGGGCGCATGTAGTAGTTCAGTGCGCCATAATTGTATGCGTCCTTTGCGGTGTAGGGCACGAACGTGCCCGTGGTCGGATCGACCGTCAAGGTCGGAGAGAACGGGACCGGTACGGACGAGAGCGGACTGTTGGGATCAGTGGACTCGAAATCGTGGTTGAAGAACCGCCCGGTGGCTGAGGTGCTCGAGCCGCTGCACGCAGTAGCGCCCAAGCCCGGAACGGAGACGTCTTTGGAGGTTGCCAGCGTGCAAAGGCTGAAATCACGCGTCGCCTCTGTGACTGCGCCCGTTCTGCGATAGCCGACATAGGCCACCGCGTTCCCCTTCCCGTCGGCGAAATTGCCGCCCAGGATCATGGTGATGTCCTTGGTCGCGCCGTCGAGTACGGAGCTGGCAGCCGTGCCGTAGTTATGCGCCGGAGCGAATTCGCCGAAGTAGCCCTCGTGCTGATCATGCTGGTAGGCCGATGCGTTGACGTCGATCTCGAATCCCTGGAAGTGATCGTTCATGACGAAGTTGACGACGCCCGCGACGGCGTCCGCGCCGTACACCGCAGCGGCACCGCCGGTCAGCACGTCCACGCGCTCAACGAGGGCGATTGGGATGTTGTCCAGGTCTGCAGCGCCCGCGACGGACGGGGTATTCGTGGGCTCGCCGGGCATCAGGCGCCTGCCGTCGATCAGCACGAGGGTACGCTGTGGGCCGAGGCCGCGCAGATTGACCGTCGCCGTGCCGGTGGACCCATTGGAAGACATGGCGCCCTGATCGGCCATGACTTGCGGCAGATTGTTCAGCACATCCTCGACTGAAGTGACGCCCTGGCTGGCGATGTCCTTGGCGCTGAGGGCGGTCACGGGACTGATCGAGCTCAGTCCCGGCTGCACGATGCGCGAGCCGGTGACCACGACTTCCTGCAGAGCGGCGAGTGGAGGGCCTGCGGCCGGAGCCGCCCCGGTCGGAGGCGCCGCGACCGTGGGATCTGGTGGGCTGCTCGAGGGCGCGGGCGCCTGATCCGCGGCCGCCGCCATACAGGGCAGCGCGATGGAGGCCGCCGCGGCATTGGCGAGCGCGAGCCGAATGGCTCGACGCAAAATCGTGTTCTTCGACATCAGATTTGCTCCCAAAGCTTGTTGATATGGTTCTGGACGCTGAGCCCTGCCTCCTCGTGGAGATCAGCGTCAATCGGCCGTGCCGGTCCCCGTGCGAGCGGTCATCTCACTGCTGTATCGTGGTGCGGAGTCGGTGATCGGGTAGACGCTGCTGTGCTGTCGAAATCCCATCTGCCGGAAGATCCGCTGGCACTGGCGTACTCCCAGCCCGACGCCGTAGCGAAAGCGCAAGAGCTTGGATAGCGTCGGTCCGTCCCAACAGGTAGTGGCGAAGCCGAAGTCGCCCGGACTCCGGTGCAGATCCGCTTCGATCTCCCTCCACTGCGCCCGATCGAGCGTTGGCGGCCGTCCGGGCCGCTCTCCCTCGCGCAAGGCTGTCAAGCCGCCGTGTGCGAAGCGGTGGATCCACCGCTGCACGGTCGTGTCATCCTCGCCGAAGAGCGCCGCCACCTGCCGGCATGAGTGTCCGGCCGCCAGCAGTAACAGACCATGAAGCCGGTGATCGTAGCGAGACTCTTCGCTGCGCCAGATTTCCTGCTGGATTGCGATCCGCGTCACCTCAGCGTCTTCGATATGTAGCTTGCGCATCGACTTTTCTCGCGAACGAAGGACTCTCTGTTCCGCGACCACGCGGTATGCTTTAGTTAGGTCGCGTCACTCGACTGCTGCCTGAGCGCCACAAGCGGGCTAGTCACCAGGGTCTGGCGCCGATTGAGGAATGCCCCGTTGGATTTACTGCGGCTGGTCTCTCTGCGCCGCGACTCTCGCTTCGCGCGTATCTCCGAAGCCACTACTTGCCCGACAAAAGTCTAGTGCGCGGTGTGAACGTCACAAGAGCCGCTTGGGGCCGCTTCGGGCTCGATTGACGGAGCCGCTTTCGCTTGCGTTGGCTGCCACTCGAGCCACGGTGACAGCCGCTTGACAGCGCCCGTACTGTTCCGGATAGTTCACGTCATGGTGAACGATAAAAGCGAGCGCTTGGACCGGGTGTTTTCGGCCCTGGGGAATCCCACCCGGCGCGCCATCCTGGCCCGCCTTGCACGCGACAATGCCCTGTCCGTCAGCGAGCTCGCTGAGCCCTTCGAGATCAAGCTGCCGGCGGTGATGAAGCACCTTGATGTCTTGGAGGGCGTTGGGCTGATCCGTCGTGCCAAGGCGGGACACACCGTCACGGTGGAACTCTCGCCGCGGCCGCTCAGGACCGCCATGGACTGGCTGCAGCGCTGCGAGCACGTCTGGGAAGCCAACCTGGATCGGCTGACCCGCTATGCGGAAAAGAGGGAGCGCGAGTCGCAGGAGCGGAATGCAGTGAGCGAGGTGACCCTGGTCCGCCGCATCGCGGCGCGTCCGTCTATCGTATTCGATGCCCTAATCACGGTGGAGGGCATAGCTTCCTGGTTTGGTCCGGACGAAGGGCCGGTGCTCGCCGCCGCCTCGGATGCGAAGGTGGGCGGCCGGTTTCGCATTCGCTTCCGCAAGCTCGACGGCTCGGAGCACGAATGCTCGGGCGAGTTCCTGGAAATCGAGCAATTGCGGCGCATAGTGATGAGCTACCAATGGACCTCGGGCGGCCTTTCGCAGGAACGCGGGCGGGTGTCGCGTCTGGAGTTGCATCTGCGGCCGATAGATACCGGTACGGAACTCACCCTCGTCCCTGCCGCCTTGGCCGACGAATCGTCAGCCAGTGAGCATGGGTGGGGCTGGGGAGGCGCCTTGGACAAACTCATGCGCGGGCTCGCAGCTTCGCGGCACGCCCCTCCCCGCTGAACAGACTCCGATCAGGTCTCTTGCGTCTGGCCCATACCTCGCCCCGGAGACGGAGATGCGCTTGTCTGAAATCTGCGTGACCAGGGCGGCCGTGTTGAGTGCGGTGTTCCTGTTTGCTCTCACTGCCGCCGCGGCGCCCAAGGATGCATCGTCACCGCGCAACAAGCTCGCGCTCTGGGCCGGACATTGGAGGGTACGCATCGATACCAGAGAAACGCCGTTTGCCCATGCCAGAACGCAGGCCTTCGACGCGAAATGTTCTTTTCTTCCCCACCATACCTTTATGGTGTGCGAATACTTGAGCCTGCAGCCCGATCCCGATGTAGGTCACATCATCAACGACGTCGCCATCGTCTATTACAGCGAGGTCGACAAGACCTTCAAGTATACAAACGTGGCCCCGGAAGGTGGGCCACACGAAGACGTCATGCATGTCGATGGAAATGTCTGGACCAGGCCATTTGAAATTCCAAGAGCGAGCGGCGGAGTCGCGGACGCTCGCGAAGTCTATACTTTCATCTCCCCCGACAAACAGCTGGCGCGGCTCGAAATGTCGATCGATAAGGGCGCGCATTGGATCCTGGTGAACGAGGCGATCGGTACGAAGGAGCGCTAGCGGGGTACCCACAGCGGCCGGCCGGTGCCGTTCCCCGCTCGGCGAACACCCGCGGTGCCGAAGCAGGGCGCCTGGCGGCGCGGGCCGAACGTGCATCGTTGGACGCCGAGACTGCGACTGATGAGCCCTCGCCGGGGCTTCCCGTCCCGACCAAAACTGGCATGCTATGCAGAGGCATTGCTCACTCGCAGCGTGGACATGACCACTCTTCAAGGACTCTTATGGCCACTTCAGACGAATTCGCCGTAAGCCGGCGAACCTCGAGCTTCATACCCCCGATGGCGCTCGACTTCAGCAGCGAGACGCCGCTCTATCGGCAGATCTCGATGTGGTTCCAGCAAGCGATCCTCTCCGGGAAGTTACAACCCGGCCAACGGGTTCCCTCCACCCGGGCGCTGGCCAAGGAGCTGAAAGTCTCGCGCATCCCGGTGGTGAGCGCGTACGAGCTGCTGATCGCCGAGGGCTATCTGCAGACTTTCGTCGGCGCGGGCACCTGCGTGTCCGAGTCGATCCCGGACGCGCTCTTCAGACCGGAGAGGGAGGGTTTGCCCGATGCGATCATAGTCGAGCGGCAGCCCAGGGCCACGCGGGCCGTTTCGAGGCGCGCCTTGGACATGGACGGGCCTGCGCGCAATTGGTTTCAACGGTGTCGCGGTTGCACCAACCTGGAGCAGTTTCCGGTCGCGGTCTGGTCGAAGCTCGTCAGCCGCCACGCCCGCAAGGCCTCGAGAGACATAATGGGGTACGGCGACCCGATGGGATACGGGCCGTTTCGTGAAGCCGTCGCCGAGTATCTGGGAGCTTTCCGCGCCGTGAAGTGCGATCCCTCCCAGGTCATGGTGACCACGGGATCGCAACAGGCGCTGCAGATCGCGGCTCTCGCGCTGCTCGATCCCAAGGACAGCGCGTGGCTCGAAGAGCCCTGCTATCCGGGAACGCACCAGGCGTTGAAGGCCGCCGGCGCGCGTCTCGTTGCCGTGCCGGTGGACAAAGAAGGCTTGAATGTCGAGTGCGCCATCGAGCGCGCCAAGCAGGCCCGCGCCGCCTTCGTGACTCCGGCACACCAGTTTCCATTGGGAGTGACCATGAGCGCGGTGCGGCGCATCCAGCTCCTGAACTGGGCGAGCGCCAACGGTTCCTGGATCATCGAGGATGACTACGACAGTGAATATCGGTTCAGCGGCAACCCGTTCGCCTCGCTTCAGGGACTCGACGGCGACGGTCGCGTGATATACCTCGGCACGCTGACCAAGGTCATCTTCCCAACGCTCAGGCTCGGTTACATCGTCATCCCCAAGGACCTGGTTGGGAGCTTTCTCGACATCAGAAACGCCACCGACACCTTTGCCACGTCCGTGCTCTATCAGATGGTCATGACGGATTTCATCCGCGAGGGGCACTTCTCGCGCCACATCAAGCGAATGCGCGCGCTTTACATGGAAAAGCGAAACGCCCTGGCGGCGGCGGTCGGCGCGCAGGCTGACGGTGTTCTCGAGATCGTGGGTGAGGAAGCGGGCTTGCTGCTCGCGACGCTGCTGCCGCCGGGAATCGACGATGTGGAGATCGTGACCAAGGTCCCAAAGGGCAGCGCGATGATATATCCGCTGTCCGAGTGCTACGCCAGCCCGCCCCAAAGGGGCGGCCTCATGTTTGGTTATGCCAACCTCAGCGTGCAGGAGATACCCGCGGCAGTCGAGGCCGTAAAGACGGTCATCCGCGCCAACATGCCGCAGCACTGAGGATAGGGTCAATCCGCGGCTCTGGTCACCTGCGCCGTGAAGTTGGTCCGCCAGGTCTTGCCGCCGTCTGCGGACAGGGCTTGCTCGAAGCGGTAGGAGTCGGCCGCGATGTCGAAGTACACGTTGCGAACGAACACGGTGCGGCGGGCATAGGTATCCTGGTTGTAGAACACCCCGCGCCCGTTCCTGAACTCGCCGACCAACGGCTCATCCAGGACTCCGTCATGGCTGTTCGCCCAGTAGAGGCGCCATTGCCGCGCCTTGGGATCGTAGAGGCGCAGGGTGAGGCCCGCGAAGGGTCCATGCGCACCCTTTGCCTCGATCTCCTCGAGATTCGCTCGGCCGCCCCATAGCTTGCGCACCAGCACGCGCCCGCGGAGCTCGACCCAGTGCGACCGGCCCGAGAAAGGGTCCGGCAGGAAGGAGATGTCGGTTCGCCAGGTTCCCCACGCAAAGTCGAATTGATGCGGCGGGGCCGCCGGCGCAGGGGTCTGCGCAGCGGCAAGCCGCGGCAGCTGCTCTCCGGCCGCTGGGTCGTGACTGTCGAGCGTCAGAGTGACGTTCCAGTTAGGCTGCCACGTCCCGCCGCCGTCCCACGAGAATGCCTGCTGCCAGTGATACGAGCGTGATGCGATCCGGGAGTAGAGATCGCGAACGAAGATGGCGCGGCCCTGATGGTCTTCCTGGTCGTAGAACCTTCCCGCGCCGTCCTGGAACGCACCAATCATCGGCTTGCCCAACACGCCATCGTCGCTGTCCGCCCAATACAGATACCACTGATGCAGCAAGGGTCTGTAAAGACAGAGTCTCAGCTCCTCGATCGGTCCGGAAGGCGTGTTGACCTCGATTTCCTGGATGTTGGACCGCCCGCCCCACACCTTTGCCGTGATCACCCGGCCGGTCCACAGCGCCCAATCGTCCGCTTTTTTCCCGGGGGTATGCCGCAAGTGCAGAATCCGGGTCCGCCAGTTTCCCGTGGCGAAGTCGAAGTCGTGGAAGCCACCCGCTGCCGCCGTCCGCGGCTGCAGGCCGCAGAGCAGGGCGAGCATGCAGGAGCAGAGCCAACTTACCGTCAGATGGCGCATCTCGGAGTACCCCGCCGCGCGCGATCAGGCGAGCGGATTCTCGCCTTCAAGAGGAATGAAATTTAGCTGCCGGAAATCTAGAATTGATGGCGTGCACTCGCAATGGCCACTTTCTTCTGACTGCTGCTTCCAATCCATGCGCCGCCGCAGCGCGGCCGCGCGTACGATGTGACCACTTTTCAATCACACATATGGCCACTTTCACAGACTCCGTGGTGAATCGGCTGCATGCCAGCTTCATCCCGCCCATGGCGCTCGATTTCGCCAGCGACACGCCGCTTTATCGCCAGATATCCGTCTGGTTTCAGCGCGCGATACTCGCCGGACAGCTACAACCCGGCCAACGGGTGCCCTCGACCCGGGCGCTGGCGAAGGAGCTCGGCATATCCCGAATTCCCGTCCTCAGCGCGTACGAGCTGCTGATCGCCGAGGGCTACTTCCAGCCCTTCGTCGGCGCCGGCACGTGTGTCTCCGAGTCGATACCCGAGCCCGTGTATCGGCCCGGCAGGGACGCTGCCGCGAATCCGGTTTCCATCGAGACGCACGCCGCCGCGAGACGAGCGATCTCGCGACGCGCCTCGAGCATGGCGGGACCCGCGCAGGACTGGCTGGGCCGCTGCCGCGGCTGCACCGATCTCGAGCATTTCCCGATCGGGACATGGTCGAAGTTGGTCAACCGTCATGCCAGGAAGATCTCGCGGGACATCATGGGCTATGGCGACCCGATGGGATACGGGCCGTTTCGCGCAGCGGTGGCGGAATATCTCGGCGCCTTTCGCGCGGTGAGATGCGACCCCGCACAGATCCTGGTCACCACGGGCGCCCAGCAGGGATTGCTGATTGCCGCACTGACCCTGTTGGACCCGGGCGATGAGGCATGGGTCGAGGAGCCCGGCTACCCGGCGACCCACCAGGCTTTGCGGGCCGCGGGCGCACGGCTCGTACCGGTGCCGGTCGATGGCGATGGCTTGCAGGTCGCGCGCGGCATCGAAGCGGCAAAGCTCGCACGCGCCGCTTTCGTGACACCCTCACATCAATTCCCGTTGAGTATGACGATGAGCGCCGCGCGGCGGATCGAGCTCCTCGGCTGGGCGGCCCGCAATGGCGCCTGGATCGTCGAGGACGATTACGACAGCGAGTACCGGTTCTCAGGCAATCCCATCGCCTCGTTGCAGGGGCTGGACGGCGACGGACGCGTGATCTACGTCGGTACGCTCACCAAGGTCATGTTCCCCGCGCTCAGGCTGGGCTTCGTCGTCGTCCCCAAGGACCTGATATCGAGTTTCGTGAACGTCAGAAACGCCAACGACACATTCGCCACGTCCGTGCTCTATCAGATGGCCATGACCGACTTCATCCGGGAGGGGCATTTCGCACGTCACATCAAACGGATGCGATCGGTATACATGGAGCGGCGAAAGTCATTGACCGCCGCAATCCGCGCGCAAGCGGGCGACATCCTCGAGGTGGTGGGAGAGGACGCCGGCATGCACCTCGTGGCGCTATTGCCACCCGGCATCGATGACGTGGAGGTCGTCACCGGCGCCCAGCAGTTGGGCGCCCGCGTCAACGCACTGTCCCAATGCTGCCTGACACCGCCCGAAAGGGGTGGGCTGATGCTGGACTATGCCGTCAGTAATGCACAGGCGATGGCCGCAAAAGTCGACATCCTGAGCTCCATCCTGCGGGGGTACACTCGCAGGCAGCGATCGGCCTCGGCAGCATGAAAGACCCTCACGATCACGGCAAGCAGCGCATTCCGTCCGACCCGGCCCTGCGAGTAATGGCTCTGGAGTCGCTGCTCGTCGAGAAAGGGCTGGTCGACCCGCAAGCGCTCGATGCGCTGGTCGAGGCCTATGAGCACAGGATCGGGCCGCACAACGGCGCCAAGGTGGTGGCCAGAGCCTGGAAGGACCCCGACTACAGGGCGCGCCTGCTCGCCGACGCCACCGCCGCCATCGCCGAGCTCGGGTTCGGCGGGCTGCAGGGCGAGCACTTGATGGCGGTCGAGAATACCGCGGAAGTGCACAACCTCGTCGTCTGCACGCTCTGCTCCTGTTACCCGTATCCCATCCTCGGCCTGCCGCCGGTCTGGTACAAGTCGGCGCCTTACCGCTCCAGGGCGGTGATCGACCCGCGTGGCGTCCTGCGGGAGTTCGGTCTCGATCTGCCCGCGGAAACGCAGGTTCGCGTCTGGGACAGTACCGCGGAGCTGCGGTATCTCGTGTTGCCGCGGCGGCCAGCCGGGACGGAGCGGATGAGCGAAGAGCAGCTTGCGTCGCTGGTGACGCGCGATGCCATGATCGGCGTGGCGCCGGTCCGGCCGCCACCGGCAGAAGAAGCGCCGTGAACGGCATACACGACATGGGCGGTATGCACGGCATGGGTCCCGTCCAGCCGGAGCGGGATGAGCCGGTCTTTCATCACCGTTGGGAGGCCCGAGTTTTTGCGGTCGTGCGCGCCATGGGCGCGTTCGGCCGATGGAATATCGACGCCTCCCGGCATCAGCGCGAGTTGATTCCCGCTGCCGAGCAACTGCGCATGAGCTACTACGAGCGCTGGCTGGCCGGCCTGGCGGAGCTGCTGCTCCGGCACGGCTTCCTCGGCGCCGAAGAGCTCGCGAGCGGCAAGCCCGCGCAAGGCGCCGTCAGGCTGACACCCGCGCTGCCGGTGGACAGGGTGGCGGCATTCATCGCCGCCGGCTCTCCCGCCGCGCGCCAAGCCGCCGGCCCGCCGCGATTGCGGCCGGGCCAGCGCGTTCGGGCGCGCAATCTGAATCCCATCGGACATACCCGTCTGCCGCGGTACGCGCGCGGCAAATCTGGAACCATCGACCGGGTGCAGGGCGTGTTCGTCTTCCCCGACAGCAACGCGCATTTTCGCGGCGAAAATCCCCAGCATCTCTACTCCGTTCGCTTCGAGGCGCGGGAGCTGTGGGGTGAGGATTTCCCGGCCCGGGATGCGGTCTACGTAGACCTGTGGGAGGACTATCTCGATGCCGCCTGAGCCGCCGCCGGTATTTTCGGAGCCCTGGCAGGCTCGCGCCTTCGGGCTCGCCATCCTGGCATCCAGACACGGCTGCTTCACATGGTCCGAGTGGACTCGCGCGCTGGGCGGTGAGCTGCAACGATCAGCGCATGCCGACGCTCAGCCCGTGAATGCCGGCTACTTCGACTGCTGGCTGTCAGCGCTGCAGTCCCTCCTCGTCGGCAAGGGCGCGGTCGCGCAGGACGAGCTGCGCGATCGCAAGGACGCCTGGGAGGATGCCTATCGGCACACTCCGCACGGAGCTCCGGTCAGCCTGTCCGCTCCTTGAACTCGCACGCCGCCGGTTTAGGTGGCGCGACAGCATCGAACTTGCGTCCCGATCGGACGCAAACTACGAGTGCTGAGGGACCGAACGAGCGACTAAAGGCCGGCTCAGCTCAATTCGGCAGGCCTCAGCACCGCGGTCTCGCGCCAATTGTCGAAATGGGGCAGCAGCTCCGGCGGCAACCCGTTGCGAAACTCGTCATCGAGCGGATAGTGGGGCATGCGCTCCGAGATGGCAGACAGCAGCAACCCGCCTTGTTTGGCGTCCTTGGACTTCTTCAAAGGATTGCGGGAGGGCTTTGCGGACAGCCAGAGCTTTTGCAGGGCGAAGCGTCGCGGGTCGGGAGCGACGAGTCGCGCGGGCAAGCCATCCAGCCCGCAGACGACGTGCTCGATTCGTCGTCCGGGAAGCAGCCAATCCTGCTCGGCCAGGGCTGCAGGCGATAGAGACTCGTTGCGCGGCAGGGTTCTCGCCAGGCTTTGCGAGATCAGGAGCTCGACCTCGTACCCGTGGGCGTTGCGGACCTGAAAGCTGCGTTCGGTGTTGATGGTGTAAGTCGGATCGACCCGTTTCATGACATCCAACAGCGTGCGCGGCGCCGCCCCTGTCGCGCTCAGCGTGGTCTGCCGGGGCTCCGTGGCAACCCACGTCATGTCGAAGTCTTGCGTGCTGTCCACGCCGGCGGCGGTCGCAAAGCGCGCGCGCGCTTCGATCTCATAAACGGCTAACGCGGTCGTTCCAACGACCATCAGGCTATCACCGAGCAGGGCGTGGCGGTCGAGCTCGCGCAGCAGGGCGGCCGCCGCTGAGGCGATGCGCGGCAGCCTCAGTGTGCGATAGATAGCACCCTCACGGCGCAACAGAGTCCAGAGCGTTGTTGCAGCCTCCCGTGCCGCCACAGCGGCTGCGTATGAAGCCTCGGTCTCCGGCGAGCGAGGTCCGAGCGAACGGCCGTTGCCCCGACCGTCGCTGAGACAATAAAGATAGTCCCTTCCCGAGACCGTCTTCCATGCCAGCCGTCCCGGCATCAGAACTCTCTCGGCGTCGATCCAGGTCGCGTAGTGCTGCTCGAGATTGGCCAGCAGCCGCAGCGACTCATCGTCAAAATCATATCCAATTGATATCAAAAAAATTATCCTTCATCCGCCACATGAAGAACCATAACGGATAAAGTCAATATATTCAATGATTTCTCAGACCCCTGATGCCCTGACGGCACACTCCGCACGGAGTTCCGGTCAGCCTGTCCGCTCCTTGACGAACAGGATATCGAAGGCTGGCTTCCAGCTTCGGCCGCCGTCGTTGGAAGTGACCGCGGTGTCGCGCACGCCGCCGGTCCCGGTGCTCTGCTGCCGCCAGCTGACCCGATACCACACGCGTCTGCCGTCTCTGCCCAGATCGTTGCCGGACATTGTGAGCACGCCATCCTTGAATCTTCCCTCCAGGATGAGCAGCTCCCCGTAGTTGGTGACCCAGGTCTGATGCCAAACGCTTCTCGAGGCATCGTAAATGGTTACCCCGTTGCCGTCGTTCTGCCGATACTTCTCGAGCACGACGCAGCCGCCCAGGATGGCGGTGATCTCGTCTGTGGCTACGTAGGGGCCCTTGCCGTCATTGTCGTAAGCCTTCCAATTGCCCAACCAGAAATCGAACTGCCGGTATCCAGGCGCACTGCAGCGGGCAGCCCCCGCCAGCGCCGGACCGGCGGCGAGAGCCACGGCCACAGCCGCGACACCCGAACGCAGCGCTTGCCGCGCACCGGCGAAGGTGTGGGTCATGTCAGGCGGTCCATGACCGGACATTTGCCGTCCTGGGTGTTGGCCTCGCATTCGGCGACCAACCCCGCCAGCTCCTCGCGCAGGCCGCGCAGCTCGTGGATGCGGGCGTCGAGCAGCCGCAGCTTGGCGGCGGCGAGATCACGCGTGGCGCGGCAGGAGATGCGCTGCCGCCCCGCGAGCAGATCCGTCACTTCGGCGAGGGCGAATCCCATCGCCTGGGCCCGCTTGATGAAACGCAATCGGTCCGCGTCCGCCGCACTGTAGTGGCGGATGCCCCGGGAGGCTTTGCCGGCTCGGGCATCAGCCGCAGCCGCTGGTAATAACGAATCGTCTCCACGTGTACACCTGCGGCGGCGGCGAGGCTGGAGATCGTATAGGCGCGGTCCTGGGAACTGTGGGGGTCACCTCGTGGTAGGCGCCAAACCGCTGCGGGTGCTGCAACTGGTCGCTGTCGCGGCTGCTCTTCTCCTCACAGGCTGTGCGAAGGCTCCTTCCCTCGGCGCTGGTGCCGCCTCGTACCAGGTCCTCGACGATCAGGCGAGTCAGCTGCGGGCGGACTTCAATCACCAGGCGGGCCGGGTGCGACTCCTCTTCGTAGTCGACCCCATCTGCCCGGGCTGTCTGCGCGGACTGGCCAACATGAATCGCGACTTGCTCGCCGGCACGGGGGACCCGCGCCTGCAGGTCTTCATCGTTTACGAGCCCGTGCTCGGCGTCGCCTGCTATGTTCCCTGGTTGCGGATCGCCGGCGGCCAGGATGTGCCGAATGCGGCGCGCCTCGTGCACAATCCCAACGTCCACAACTACTGGAACCCGAATGGTTCCTTCGGCCGACTGCTCTCCCGAGCCGTCGGACTCGAGAACCATGGACGGCAGGTATACGCGTGGGATGTGTGGCTGCTCTACGGGCCCGGCGAGAAATGGACTGCGTCCGGGCCGGGCCGGCCGCGGCTGCTCATGCACCAGCTGAGCGAACTGCGCGGCAGCGCGTTCCCGCATCTCGACAGCCGTGCATTTGCCCGGCGTGTGCAGGACTTGCTGGCACGGACGCCGCCCGAGGCTGCCGCGCAGGGATTTGCCGCACAGGCGCATCGATGATCACGGTCAGCGAGTTGACATGTCCGCACTGCGGGCACCGCAGCATCGAGACCATGCCGCTGGATGCATGCGTTTACTTTCACCCGTGCGCAGGTTGCGGCACGGTCCTTCGGCCCAAGGCCGGCGATTGTTGCGTGTTCTGCTCCTATGGCTCGATGCCGTGCCCGCCGACACAGACTGCCGGGTCATGCTGCCCGGCGGAGGGCGGCTCATGAGTGATTTCGAGTGCGCAGAGGTGCGCGCGGATTGGGCACGCGGCGTACGTGGAGTATTCCTCTGGGGACTGCCCGTGATGGCGCTCTGCGCATCCGGCGCGCTGCTGCCGGCGCATGATCTGGTATTCGTCTGGCCGCCGGTCATAGCCCTCATGGGCGCGGCATGTCTGCTCAACGCCCGCCGCTGCGGTCGTATCCACTGCTATGCGACAGGTCCATTCCTGCTGATCCTTGCCGCGCTCGCGCTGCTCTATGGCATTGGAGTACTACCGCTCGGGCCGCATGGTTGGTCGCTACTGTCAGAGGTGCTGTTGGTGGGTGCCCTGGTGTTGTGCTGCGTACCGGAGTGGCTCTTCGGCCGCTATCGCACCACTGCCGCGCGCCACCGCTGATCAATTTACCGGGATGGCAAGGAAGGCCACGATGGCTCCGCTGCTCGGGTCCGTCGCCTCGCCGGTGATCTCGCCGCGGTCATTGATGTCCTGTGCGTCGTTCAGAACGAGGCTGCTGCCCGGGACGAGCGCGCCGTTGAGGTCGGTCATCTTCCCGTTCTGCCAGATGAACGCGTGCCCGGAAGGAAATGAGACACCGACTACCTGGCCGCGGTCGTCCATGCCGAGCGCTTCGCTGACGGCGTCACTTGCGCCGTTGACAGTCAGCGTGCCGAGATCGCACGTGCCCGTCCCTGTCTTGCCATTGCAGGAGTAAGGCCGCGCGGACCAGAAGAAGGCGTGGAAATTGGCCTGCGCGATCGTCGGGCCGTCGCCGGGGAGGTCCGAGAACCCCGCCACGTCCCCGCGATCGTTGATATCCATCGGTGTGTTCCAATACGTCCCACCCAGTGTCGGCAGCGACCGCGCCACCTTGCCGTTCCGCCACACGACCATGTGCTCCGCCGTACCTCCGCCGATCGCCGCATCACAGATGCCGGTGATGCCTGCCACTTCCCCGCGCTGGCTGATGGCAGTCGCCGCGCCGTCGAGATCTCCCGGATACGGCGGCAGTGCAATCGCCCGATAGCGGCCATCATCCCATACCCACATCACTGCTTCGAACTGCAGCACTTGGTTGGTGTTCGTGAACTCATCGCAGGTCGGATCGTGCGTGTTGTCTTCCGCCCAGCCGACGATCTGGCCGCGGTCGTTGACGCCGGTGGCAAAGCCGTTGTCGCCCCCAAGCGTGGGCAGTCCGGTCATCACCCCATCCCGCCATGCGAATCCGCGACACACATGTCCGTCCACCGTGGGGAAGACGGCGAGGCCGCAGCTCCATTGCTCGTGCAGCGGCTGCAGGTCCGCAGTCTCCGCGATTCCGGCGATCACGCCGTGATGATTGCGGTTCGGCCAGGCGACCGAGCTGTTCGGGCCGCCGAGCGTGCCGAGGCTTCTCGCGACACCGTCACGCCACAGCTCGGCCTGCATCACGGTATTGCCCGGCAGGTCCGAGTAACCGACTACCCGGCCTTCCTGGTTGTTGCTCGTTCCCTGACTCACGGTGCCTCCTTCCGGGTCGCCCAGATCGATCACGCGGTAGAGCGTTTGCGCCGAGCCGGCCGCATATGCGCCGCTCGTGAGCAGGAGTGACATCACCGCGGAGAAAAGTCCGAGTGGAAGTTTGGTTTTCATTGGCGGACTCGACAACAGACGTTGATCGTGAATATACGCAGCCTGCGCCGGCTTTCTGGCTGGAATCGGACCTCGATGTGCCGCCGGCGGGCAGCGCGGGGGCGCCTCGCGGTAAGATCGGTGCGTGGACTTCGACGAGCAGACCTGCGAGCAGGCGCGCCTGAATCGCGATGCGCGCTTCGACGGGCGCATCTTCATCGCGATCACCTCCACCGGCATCTATTGCCGGCCCATTTGTCCGTCGCCGCACGCCAGGCGCGCTCACGTTCGCTTCTTTCCCTCGGCGGCGGCCGCGGCGGCGGCCGGCTTTCGTCCCTGCCTGCGTTGCCGCCCGGAAGTGGCGCCCGGCACGCCCGCCTGGAACGGCACCTCCACTACCGTGAGCCGCGGCCTGCGCCTCATCGGGGAGGGCGCTCTCGATGAAGGAGGAGTCGAGACGTTGGCGGCACGATTGGGTGTCAGCTCACGGCATCTCTCGCGGCTCTTCCAGCGACACCTCGGCGCGCTGCCGACTGCCGTCGCGCAGACGCGCCGGCTCCATTTCGCCAAGCAACTCATCAGCGACACCAACCTGTCCATGACGGAAGTCGCGCTGGCTTCCGGATTCAAGAGCATCCGGCGGTTCAACGACGTCTTCCGGGAGCTCTATGGGCGTCCCCCTACGGAGCTGCGGCGGTTGGGCGGACGTGGTGGCGTGGTGGCGGGCGAATATGTCTTCCATCTGGCCTTCCGTCCGCCATACGACTGGAATCTGTTGCTGGGATTTCTCGCCCCGCGAGTGATGCCCGGCGTCGAGGCCGTGCGCAGCGGTGTATACCGCCGCACCCTGTCGGTTCAGGGTCACCATGGCCTTCTCGAGGTACGTCTGGCCCCCGAGCTGAACGCGCTGCGGGTTCACATCAGATTCCCCAAGCCGGAGTACCTGCTGCAGATCGTCGCCCGAGTGCGCACGATGTTCGATCTCGCGGCCGACCCGGACGTGATCGGCCGAGCTCTCGGCGCCGATCCCATGCTCGCGCCCGCGCTCAGGCGTCATGCCGGTGTCCGACTGCCGGGCGCCTGGAACAGCCTCGAGCCGGTAGTGCACGCCATTCTCCGGCAGAGGTTCGCGCTGGATGAGACGCAGAGCCTGCAGGCCCAGCTGGTTGCCGACTGCGGCGAACCGGTGTCCTCACTCGGGGCCGGCGAGCTTTGCCGTGCATTCCCGAGCGCGCCGGTGCTGGCCGACAGTCGTCTGGGCTTCCTGCCGCGATCCGCGGCCGAGGCCATCCGCGGCGCCGCTCAGGCCGTCGCCGCGGTGCGGTCGAATGCGCCTCCCGATGACCTGCTGGTGAAGCTCCAGGCCGTCAGCGGCATCGACGACTCGACGGTCCGGTACGTCGCAATGCGCGCTCTCAACGACTCGGATGCGCTTCCGGCGCGGAGCGCCGATCTGCGCGGCGCCTTCGGCGATGCTCGCGAGCTCATCGAGCGCGCGGAGCGTTGGAAGCCCTGGCGGGCCTATGCGGCCACACTGCTCATGGAGGCGGGAAGTAGACCCCGAGCCGCTAGCTCGACGGCCCTCGGGGCGTCTTCAGGAATTTCGCAACAGTGGTGAAGAACGTGTTGCGGTCGGGCGCGTCGAACATCGGATCGAGATGCTGCAGCGGGACCCCGCCCTTGATCCCACTCACGGCGTGCTCATCGGCGACGCCTTCTATTACATAGCCAACTCTGGCTGGAATGAGCTCGCGGACGACGGCTCGGTGCGCCGGGGAGCCAGACTGATGTCGTCATGCGTGCCCGGCTATCCCCTTGACTCGCGGCTACGGCGCGCAACGGGGTCGTTTCTCGCTGTTCAGGGTGGCCATTGTGACCCTATTACCGCCGTGATGGGGCCGGCTCGCGCGCCAGCGCTTTGCCGAGCGCCGCATGCCACTGCTCGATCATGCGGCTGTAGTGGCTGGGGTTGAGAAATTCGGTCACGAACGCCCGGCCCTGCGGATCGAGTCCCGTCAACGTATAGCGGACACTGACCTCGGTACCACCTGCGGCTGTGGGATTGCACCGTACGTCGACCAAACCCATGTTGGAGCCCTGAGCCAGGCGCGCGTAGCTGACGCGCCCCTCCGAAGGCCGGTATTCCACGACTATCCATGTGGTTTCCCGGCCGCCGTGCGCCGTGCGAAAGACCGACCCACGCTCTTCCCGACCGCTCAGCAGTTCCGGCTCCCAGCCTTGCGCCCAGGCCTTTTCGCCCAATGGCGTGAAGAGGGGAAAGACTCGCGCTACGGGAGCGTCGAGGTGGAAACTGCCGCCCTGAGTGGCGGCGGGCTGGGACATGGCGCTGAGACTCCAGAGGGCAAATGTCGCGGTCAGACCGCAGAGCGGGAGTAGACGGGGATGACTGGTTGATTGGTACATAGGTACAAATGTACCTGATGAAATCTCCGGCTGCAAGCCGTACCATCCTCGGCAGCCTCTTTAGCCGCAACTCGCTCCATGCCTACACCCAAGCCGAAATCTTCGGGACCGTCCCGCACCGTAGAGCGTGTCCAGACGGGTGTGCGTCTGGAAAAACGCTTGCTCAAGGTGCTCAAAGGGCTGGCCGAGTACCTCGACCTGCCCCTCGGTGACCTTCTGGAAGGGATTGCGCTGCATGCGCTGGAGAACAGGCCGCCATTCAAAGCGGCGACGCTGGAGAAGATCGACGATCTGCGGCGGGTCTACGGCCTGGATCTCAGGGCCGAGGACAGCCACCAGCTCCGGGAGCGGTGATTAGACTACTTGACTGGAACGAGGGTGCCGACCTGTCCGAGCACGTAGCGCCAGCCGCGCGGAGTGCACGCATACGTGTCGCTGAACCACACCTTCAGGTTGAAGTGCCCGCCTTGCTCCGTGGTGCCCTCCGCCCATAAGAGCGCCGTCAGTACCGCGGTGTCTCCCCAGATTCGCACTGTCTGCTGGCTGTCTTCCTGGTGCGAGTAGCGATACTTCTTCGCACGCGCCTCGCCGACCAGGTCGGCTTTGGTTTGCACTTCCCCCGTTGCAGAGACCAGAACATAGTCGCTCGGCAGCATCCGAGCGACCGTCGCGGCGTCGTTTCTCTTGGTCGCTGCCTGGAACTGGCTGTCGAGCGCCGCGACATTGTTCGGACAGGTATTCGCGCCGGCGGCAAGTGCCGCACAGGCAAAACCGAACAGCGGTAGGATCAAGAGGAATCGTGACATGGTCTTTACCTCTGCAGGTGCCGTCACCACCGGTGGCGACCGGCGCAGGAACGTTACAACCGCGCATGACGGAGCGGCAATGACCACTTCAACCCGTGAGACGTGGCCAGTGGCTGCGCGATTCGGTCGCTGCCTGCGCCATCCGCAGGGCACGCCACGGTCGCTGCGGCTCGGCGCTTCGCTGCTGTTCCTGTCTCTGCTCGCGGGGTGTGCCGGCCCGGGATCGAGGTTTGCTCGCGAGGCGGGTCATCCAGTGGACGTCCGGGCCGTCATCGACAGTGCTCTGCCGACTGCGGTCTCCGATCGCGCCGGCTGGGTCGCGGATATCGCAGGCGCCTTCGATAAGCTGGGCCTGCCGCCCACCCGCGAGAACGCCTGTGCGGTCGCCGCGGTGATCCAGCAGGAGTCGGGTTTCCAGGCCGATCCGGTCATTCCCGGACTCGGTAGACTTGCCCTGCAAACCATCGACGAGCGCGCGTCACACGCCGGAGTGCCGCTTCCTCTGGTGCACGCGGCACTCGATCTGAAATCCACCAACGGACGAACCTACCGCCGACGCATCGAGGCCGCGCACACCGAGAAGCAGCTCAGCGACGTTTACGAGGACTTCATCGGCCGCGTACCGCTCGGCCACCGCCTGTTCGAAAGCTGGAATCCGATTCGCACCCGCGGCCCCATGCAGGTCAACGTCGCCTTTGCCGAACAGTTTGAGCAGATGAAGCCATACCCCTACCACGACTCCCGGCGCAGTCTGGGCGAGGAGCTGTTCACGCGTCGTGCCAGCGTCTATTTCGGCACGGCTCACCTGCTCGATTATCAGGCGCCATACGACCGATACCTGTACCGCTTCGCTGACTACAACGCAGGCCAGTACGCCAGCCGCAACGCCGCGTTCCAGCGGGCGGCGAGCATCGTCGCCCACATACCCCTGACAGCCGACGGTGCGCTGCTGGCCCGCAATCCGGGCGCCAAGGGCGCCGGCAGCACGGAGCGTGTGCTGTTGGCAATCGCCCCCCGGCTGCACCTTGGCGAAGCGCATATCCGTGAAGCGCTCGAGGAGGGCAGGTCGGCGGCCTTCGAGCGCACGACGCTCTACAGCCGCGTCTTCATGTTGGCCGATCGCCGCAGCGGACGGCGGCTGCCGCGCGCCATCCTGCCGGTAATCCGCCTCGAAGGCCCGAAAATCGAGAGGCCGCTCACAACCGGTTGGTACGCGCGCCGCGTGAACGGCCGTTTCGAGCGCTGCGTGCGCGGCTGAGCGACTTTGGCGATGCAGGGTCATCGCTGAGCGATGACCACTTCAGGCCGGCCGATATGACCACTGACATCGGGCTTCGCTCCGCGGGTTCCGCCGCTATAATCAGCCTTCCTCCATTCTGCATCTCTCCCAGGGGCTGAACATGAGCGGCGATACGACCTCGGGACTTCGCGCAATACTCATAGGCGGTCTGGTGGCGGGTACGATCGACATCGGCGCCGCCGCACTCATCAACTCCGTCAGCCCGGTGCTCATCGCCCACTACATCGCCAGCGGCCTTCTGGGGAAGGCTGCGCTATCCATGGGCGCTCCGGCGGCATGTCTCGGGGTGCTGGTGCAGTGGGCCATGTCAGTGATCATCGCCGCGATCTACTGGCTCGTAACTGCGAGCATGCCGCGCCTGCGCCAGAACTGGTGGCTCGGCGGATTGCTCGCCGGGATCGTGATTCTCCTGGTGATGAACTTCATCGTGATGCCGTTCTCGGCGGCGCCGGTCACGCTGCATGAAGTGATCGCGCACTTCCGGCCGGCGAAGGCTGCCGAGAACCTGTTGGCGATGTTCGTGTTCGGCCTGATAGTCGCGTACTGCGCCCGCTATCTGCCGTCCCGGCGTTCCGGCGCGTCCACGGCCGGTGTGGACATCCAGGTGGCAAATCCGAAGCGCCTGTGAGCCCCTCTCCTCTCTTGTCCGCCCGGCTTCTTGCGGTCGCCCTGTTACCGGTGTGCCTGCTCATGCTGCGGAGCTCGTCGGCGGCAACGCATGGGGTAGGCGCGGATCCGGTGTCCATCATCGCATCGGCCCGTCCCGCGATCGAAGCCGCCAACACGGGATGGCTGCCGGCAATGGAGCGAGGCGACGCGGACGCAGTGGCGGCAGCCTACGCCGCGGACGGAGTGTTGATCACTTCGAAGGGTTTGGCGATCCGCGGACGACCGGCAATCGCCGCGCGCTATCGGGCCGAGATGGCGCAGTTGGGTCACGTCGTCGGTGGCGGCCTGAGACAGGAAGGGGTCACCGTCTCCGGCGGGTTGATCTACGAGTGGGGAAGCGGTTGGCTCGCTTTCAGGCAGAAGGACGGGAAACGCCAGGTGAGCTCGGGACCTTATTTCACGGTGTGGCGGCGGGGAACGGACGGCACCTGGTCGATCATTCGCAACCTCGTGCTCTGACCGTGGTGACGCGCTGGGACTCGCTCGAGTCGATCCGCTCGTTCGCCGGCTCCGACATCGAGAGGGCCGTGGTCGAGCCTGGCGCCGCCGCCGCGCTCGTCGAGTTCGATGCGCGAGTGCGCCACTACGAGGTGCTCGAAGAGCTGATCGCATAGCTGGATTGCCTACGGGTCCGCTCAGCCAGGAACAGTGCACGCCCGGATACGCCGGTCAATGAAACGCCGTTCGGCCGGATTGCGCGTCAGCGTCAGTGCCGCCTCGAAATGCTCGCGCGCTTGGACGTGGCGTCCGCGGTGCAGCTCGAGCTCGCCGAGTGTCGCGGCATAAAACGGATAGCTCGCGAGTCGGTCGCGCTCGGCGATCGCCTGCACCGCCTCGAGTCCGCGATCGGGCCCGTGCGCCTGCGCGATCGCAATGGCGCGATTGAGCGCGACCACGGGAGTAGGCGCAATCGACAACAATGTGTCGTACAGCGAGACGATGTTGCACCAGTCGGTCGCTGCGACGCTCGGTGCGGTCGCATGCAGGGACGCAATGGCGGCTTCGATGTGATACGTCGTGAGCTGCGTGCCCGTCGCGGAACGCTCGAGCAGCTTCAGGCCCTCGGCGATCTGGCAACGGTCCCACCTGGCCCGGTCCTGATCGGCGAGTGTGAGCAGGTCGCCGACAGCATCGAGACGCCCCGGCAGCCGCGCGCTGTTGAATGCGATGAGCGCAGCCAGCGCATGAGTCGTCGGGGTCGCGCCGAGCGGGTGCTCGAGCAGCAGCGAGGTCAGGTGGCGCGCCTCCGTACACAAGTCCGCATTCACTGCGGTTTCGCGTGAGGCGCCGTGATAGCCCTCATTGAACAGAAGGTACAGTGCGCGATGCACTGTGCTCAGACGCACAGCAAAGTCGCGAGACACCGAGACGTCGAACAGCGTTCGCGATTGGGCGAGTGTCTTCTTGGCGCGCGTGATGCGCTTCTCCATGGCGGCTTGGCTATTGATGAACGCGGCGGCGACCTCCTCGACGCTGAAGCCGCAGAGGATGTGCAGGATCAGCGCGACCTGCGCCGTCTCCGGGAGGCGCGGGTGGCAGCAGGAGAACATCATGCGCAAGAGATCGTCCCTGATCTCGTCCGGCGTAAACAGCTCCTCGATCGCCGAGGCCATCGTCCATTCGCTCTGCAGGTCATCCGCGAGTTCAGGCGAAGTGCGGCGCACCGTACGCTCCCGGCGTAGAGCGTCCCGCGCGCAGTTCTTCGCCGTGGTCACGAGCCAGGCGGCCGGATCTTGCGGCGTGCCTTTGAATGGCCAGACCTCGAGTGCGCGGCAGAAGGCTTCCTGCACGACATCTTCGGCCAGCGCGAAATTGCGAAGGCCGAAGATGCGTACGAGCGTCGCGGTGATCCGCCCGGCCTGACGTCGGAACAAATGCTCGACGGGCTCGCTCACGGCGTGTCGTCGCTTGGGTGTGATTACATGTCCAGCTTCATGACGGGGCGGACCTCGACCTGACCTCCGCGCTCGATGACCGGGCAGCCTTTGGCGAGCTCGGCCGCCTCGCCGACATCGCGTGCCTTGATCAGCGTGTAGCCGCCGATCACGTCCTTGGCCTCGGCGAACGGGCCATCAGTGACCACTTTGCCGACGAGCTTGCCACTGCGCTGCAGGGGCTGGCCTCGATCGAGGATGTGGCCTTGACTGGCCAGAGTCTGGAACCAAGCGGCCCATTTCGGCAGGGTCTGCTGGATCTGTTCGGGTGACATGGGGCGATCGCCGTTACGGTACAGGAATACAAACTCGTTCATGGGATGATGACTCCTGGAAATGGAAGAATTCAAGTCCGGGGCAGCGCCGCCTGGTCGAGTGTACGACCGTGGCCAGGCGCTGCACTGGGCCTGGCGCGTATAGGACGTTCGAGCCCGCATTGAGCGGACAACTTTCTTCAGCGCGAGGTCCCCGTCTACAGGCGTTGCGACCGCCCCATTTCCTTCAGAATCGATTCGACCTGCTCGCGTAGCTTCGGAAAATCGTCTCGGGTCGCCTGCCACACCACTTTCGGATCAACGATGAAATATCCGTGAGCGAGCAAATCTCGAAGGCTCGCAGGGCCTTCGCGGTCACGTATGTCACGCGGCAGGGCGTGCCCGTCGTGGGCGTGTGGCTGAGTGCGGCTGGCGCGATTCTCGTTGCCATTGTTGGTGGCTTTGACACGTTGTACACGGCTACGGCATTCCTGAATACCTCCGGGTTTCTTTTGTGCGGGGCTGCGCTGTTTGCGCTGCGCAGCCGGGAACCGAATCTGCGGCGGCCGTACGTTATCTTTGGGTACCCATGGGTTCCGGGCATTGCGCTTCTTGCGTCGGCTGTGCTCCTGGTTGTGTTCGTGCTCGGAAACACCCGTCCTAGTCGCCTTGCGCTTGCCGTCGTGCTCGCCATTTACCCGGTGTTCAACTTTCTGCGGCGCAAGGGCTCGGCAGCGCGGCAACCCACCAGCGATCACATAAACCGCGCCTGGCCACCGGTTCGTCGCCTTTGGCGGGCAGTTCGGCCCCTACCTCGCCGGCCAAGCTATACCGTCCAGATTTAGCTATTATTTACGACGGTAGTGTTCATAGCAGTGTTTGTACTATATATCATGTTGCGCTAGACAAGGACAATGCGTATCATCGGTTTCTTGATCGAACTGACTGAAGGTCTGCCTATGAGCAACTATGCCGGCGCGCCGAAGAAGACCACCAGCGTGTCGTTGGCAGAGCCGCTACTGGCGGAAGCCAAGACGCTGGGAATCAACGTCTCGCAGGCGGCCGAGGAGGGCGTTGCCGTAGCGGTGGCCCGCCGTCGGCGCGAGCAGTGGCTGCAAGAGAACGCCGCGGCCATCCGGAGCTACAACGAGTTTGTCGAAAAGCACGGTATGGTGCTCGACAAGTACCGGTTGTTCTGATGGCGCGGTTTGACGTGTACGTGAACCCTGACGGGAACGGGTTTCTGGTCGATGTTCAAGCAGACTTGATGAGCCACCTGAACAGCCGTCTGGTGATTCCGCTCGTGCCTGCTGGCATCGCGCCCACCCCCATCAAGGTTCTGAATCCGATTTTTCAGATCGAGGACGCTACCTACCTGATGCTGACCCAGCAGATGGCTGCGGTATCCGTTCAGATGTCGAAGAGGCCGGTTCTCAACGTGAATGATCGGCGGGATGAGGTCGCTGCCGCCATCGACCTGTTGCTTCAGGGGTTCTAATTCGTCTACCAACAGCCCTGACTTTCAGTCCGGCGGCGCGAACAGTGGCTGGCTGATAACCGGGAGGCATTCAAGCGCGCCAAGGAAAAATCTGAGAGGCGCGAGCCATGTCAAACCCCTCCGCGCCCCGCTTGAGTTCCCGCCCCCTCTGCGCAACAATACTCCCAACCTGTTGCGTCACGGTCTGGCGGCGGGGAACGGACGGCACTTGGGCGATCATTCGCAACCTCGTGCTCTGACGGCTCTACACCCGAGGTCTCTCCTGCGCCGCGCTCATTGCGGCCGATGCGGCCGGCGACCGCTCCCGCTCCATTTCCGCGACGATCTCGATCGTCTCGTCGTCGGCGGGAAAGAGCATCTCGAGCGCGAGTTCAGCCAGCGTCACATCGCTCGGCGTCCCGAATACGGTGAGGGTGTTGAGGAACGAGACGGTACCGAAGCGCGTCGCAATGCGCATAGGGGTAGCCAGGCGCTGAATTGCGTCGAACCCGGGGCTCGTGGCCTCCGAGCGCGGCGGCACCGGATAGGCTTGCACTTCGGCGAGCAGGGCTTCGAGGCCGGCGTCGGCCTGCATCTCGAGCTGGTTTCTCAGCAGGTGCAGGGTGTGCGCCCGCCACTCCGCGTAGTTCAGGATGCGCGGTCCCATGCCCTGCGGATGCAGAACGAGCCGCACGGCATTGACCGGCAGACGCAGCATCTCCTCCGAGCAACCCTCGTAGAGCTGCGGCAGCGCCGCGTTCGACAGTATGACGTTCCAGCGCCGATCGACTGCGAAGGCAGGGTAGGGCAGATGTGCCTTCAACACCGTATCCATGGCCCGTCGGGCGGCCTCCAGATCCGCGATCGAGCGCTCTGCGAATGCCGGCGCAAAGCCGGCGGCCAGCAGCAGCGCGTTCTGCTCCCGCAGCGGGATGTTGAGGCAATCGGACAGGCGCCGGACGATCTCGCGGCTCGGCTGCGCGCGGCCGGTCTCGAGACAGGACAGGTGGCGCGTCGAGCTGTCCGCGGCCAGTGCGAGGTCGATCTGCGTCATGCGACGGCGCTCGCGCCAGCGTCGCAGCAGAGCGCCAAACGGCAGTTGCTGAGTGGCCATGGTCCCGCAGTTTACCGTTCCGCGGCACAGGGTCCATGACCCCGCAGGTCAAGCCTGAAGCGCGGTCCTTTCATGCCGGATGCGCGGCTCGGGCGGCCTGCAACGTGTGGAAGAACAGCTCCCGATCCGGACGTACGGCCGCTATCGGCCAGCCGGAGGTGATGCCACCGTCCACGACCAGATCCTGTCCCGTGATCATGCGTGAGGCATCGCTGGCCAGGAAAAGAGCCGCCTGCGCGATGTCGTCCGTACGAATGAGGCGCTGCAGCGGCTGGTACCGGGGCAGAACGGCGCTGATGGCCGCCTCCGCGTATTCGGGATGATCGTCGGCCTCATCGGGCGTCATGCCGGCATATTTGAGGAAGGCGCCGGTGACGGTCATACCGGGCGAAAGGCTGTTGACGCGGATTCCCTTCTCCCCGAGCTCCACGGCCGCACAGCGCGTCAGATGGATCGAGGCGGCCTTGGCCGCCGAATAATAGTGGCCTCCGAGCCCGGCGCGCGTGCCGTTGACGCTCGTGACATTGATGATGCTTCCCGAGCCCTGCACGGCCATGACGCGCGCCGCATGTTTGATGCCCGCGAGCACGGCCCGCAGATGCACCGCGACCACCGCATCGAACTGCTCCAGGTCGGCTTCGGTGAAGGCGGCGTACTGCGAAGACCTGCCGGCGTTGTTGACGAGGCAATCGAGCCGTCCGAAGCGGTCCACGGCGTGCGCGATCATGCGCTCGACGTCGGCCTCGACGCAGACGTCCGTGCGGATGAAGCTCGCACTCTCTCCGAGCGCGCGAGCCAGGCGCTCGCCTCGTTCCTGGCGCCGGCCGGCGATCACGACCTGCGCACCTTCCGCAATGAACATTTCGGCGGTGCGAGCGCCGATGCCGCTCGTTCCGCCCGTGATGACAGCGACTTTGCCAAGAAGAGCGATCATGTCACGGCCCCGCTGAATGGAAGATCCGAACAGCGTACCGCTGCACAGTGAGCGGCTCCATGACCTGTGAGGTCAAATCATGGCTGCTCGCGCCAGCGTGCCGAGAGTCCGCACGGCGCCTTCGATGCGCGCCGTCCACGGCGCACCGCAGCTGAGCCTCATGCAATGAGCGTACTGGCGCGTGGCGGAGAACACGCTGCCCGGCGCGAAGCAGATGCCGCGCTCCAGAGCCTGATCGAAGAGCGCGCGGGCGTCGATTCGCTGCGGCAGCTCGACCCAGAGCACGAACCCGCCTGTGGGACGGCTCACGCGTGTATCTTCGGGAAAGGTTCGTTCGATCGTATGGCGCATGCGCTCGATGTTGTCCCGGAACACCCCCCTGATGCGGCGCAGGTGCCGGTCGTAACCGCCCGAAGCCAGGTACTCGCCGAACGCGGCCTGCGTGAGCCCCGGGCCGCTGAGGGTCGTGGCCAGCTTGCGTTCCAGGATGCTTTGCATGTGCCGTCCCGGCACGAGCCACCCGATCCGATAGCCGGGTGCGACGGTCTTGGAGAACGAGCTGCAGTAGATGACATCCGCGCGAGGATCGAGCGCGCTGAACGGTGTCGGGCGCTCCTCGCCGAAGTAGATGTCGCCGTAGATATCGTCCTCGATCAGAGGTACGCGATGTCTCGTCAACAGGCGCAGGAGCGCGAGCTTCCTCGCGTCCGGGGGAGTGCAGCCCAGCGGGTTGTTGAAACTCGAGGCGAGCAGGCATGCCGTCACGGTCCCTTGCCGCAGCGCCTTTTCCAGCGCTTCCAGGTCGACGCCGAGGAACGGGTCTGTGGGCAGCTCCAACGCCTTCAGGTTGAGTATCTCGATCGTATGGAGGAGCCCGAAGTAAGTGGGCGACTCGATCGCAACCGTATCGCCGGGGCGCGTCACTGCCTGCAATGCCAGCAGCAGCGCTTCCGTGCAGCCGCAGGTCAGCGTCAAATCCTCGGGTGAGAGCGCGCAACCCCACCGCGCGGCGCGCTGCGCGAGCTGCCGGCGCAGGCCGTGATCGCCCTTCGGCGCCGTGTAGGTGTTGCATTGGATTCCGCGCCGGCGGGCGGCGCGCGCCAGAAACCGATCCAGCCGCCCCGCGGCCAGCAGATCGGCAGCCGGGATGGCGCACCCGAGAGGTACCAGGCTGGGATCGGCAGCATGCTCGAGGAGTTGGAGCACGACGCCGGAAATGGAAACGGTGCGTGCGGCCGGCGGCGGCCTGGAAGCGGCGGGCGGCGGGCAGCCCGCGCGGGCCGCCTTCGCAACGTAGAAGCCGGATTGCGGCCGCGCCTCGATGACGCCTCGATCCTCGAGGAGGCGATAGGCCTGCAGCGCGGTGGCGAGACTGGTGCCGCGCTCCCGGCTGATCTCCCGCAGCGAAGGAACGCGCGAGCCGGGCAACAGCGTCCCGCCGGAGACGAGCTGGCTGATGAAATCCGCGAGCTGCTGATATCGGTAAAGGCTGTCGTCCGCCATCGTCCCGCTGCCGCCGCCGTGCAGCCAGTTTAACTGTTCTGGTGGCATTCCGCTATGGCTGTAACTGTTCTGGGTCGACCGATCCTGCTAGCTTGCAGGCATGCCGGGCGAATGGCGCCTGCTCTGGGGGTTGCGCAATGACGTCAGGATCCGAAGTTGGTACGAGCGCCCTTGGCGACCTGCTCGACTACACCCGCGGGCGCAGTCTCGAATACCTCGGAGCGCTGGCGGAGCGGCCCGTGGCGGCCGCCCTCTCGAGCGCGGAGCTGCGGGGCTTGCTCGGAGAACGTCTGCCGGACGCAGGCGATTCTGCGGCGACTGTCATCCGCACGCTGGCGGATGCGGCGGCAAGCGGCACGGTGGCTTCGACCGGGCCGCGGTACTTCGGCTTCGTGATCGGCGGAAACCTTCCCGCGGCGCACGCCGCCGATTGGCTCGTCTCGACGTGGGACCAGAACCCGGCCGTCTTTGTGATGTCGCCGCTGGTCGCCGTCATCGAGGAGATCACCGCCGGGTGGCTGCGCGATCTTGCGGGACTGCGGGCCGGCATGAGTGTGGGATTCGCGACCGGCTGTCAGATGGCGAGTTTCACCGCCCTCGCGGCGGCGCGCCATCGTGTGCTGCGGCATACGGGCTGGAATGTCGAAGCCGACGGGCTCTTCGGGGCGCCGCCGATCGAGGTGCTCATCGGCGAGGAGGCTCACTATACGATCGTGATGGCTTTGCGCCTGTTGGGTCTTGGCGGGTCGCGGTTGCGGCGTGTTGCCACCGACGGCCAGGGCAGGATGCGCGCGGATGATCTCACCAAAGCCTTGCGAGCCAGTCGCGGCCCATGCATCGTTTGCGCCCAGGCCGGCAACGTCAATACCGGCGCTTTCGACCCGTTGGCGGCCATCGCCGATGCGACCGCTGAGCGTGGCGCCTGGCTGCATGTGGACGGGGCGTTTGGGCTGTGGGCCGCGGCAGCGCCCACGCTGGCCCCGCTCGTGCGAGGCATCGAGCGCGCGGATTCCATCGCCACCGATGGACACAAATGGCTCAACGTGCCGTACGACTGCGGCATCGTGTTCTGCGCCGACCCCGAGGCGCACCGGGCAGCGATGTCCCTTCAGGCCGCCTACATCATCGGCTCCAGCGAGGAGCGCGATCCGCATGAGTTCGTCCCGGAGGAGTCTCGCCGGGCGCGCGCCGTACCGGTCTATGCCGCTCTGCGCTCCCTGGGTCGCAGCGGCATGGCGGAGCTCGTCGAGCGCTGTTGCCGGCATGCGCGGCGGTTTGCCGAGGGCCTGCGAGCAGCAGGTTTCGAGGTTCTCAACGAAGTTGTCCTCAACCAGGTGCTGGTGGCGTTTGGTGATGCTGCTCTCACGCGACGGACCATCGCGGCGATCCAGCAGGAGGGCACCTGCTGGTGCGGCGGCACGCAGTGGCAGGGCCGCACGGCGATGCGTATCAGCGTGAGCAACTGGAGAACGACCGACGCGGACGTCGACCGGAGCCTGGAGGCGATAGTGCGCGTGGCAGCGCAATGCGCGGGTCGCCCGGACGATTTAGGATAAGGCTACTTACGCCGCGCAAGCTCGGCGGCAAAGTCAAACCACGGGGCGAGCCGATCGATCTGCCGAGGCTCAGTTCCAAGAGCGCGCAGGGTTTCCCGCCAACACTGCACGACGGTCGTGCCAATCCGCTCCAGCACATCCTCTGCGTGCCCGCCGCGATCGATCCCAAATTGTCCCGGCCGAGACAGGAGATTCAGCCCTCTTCATAGGTCCTCCTCCCCCGCCCAGATACCACTAAATTGTGATGGTAATATCACACTTCGGTGATACAGCGGAGGGGGCACCGCGGAGGCCCGCCGAATGCTCAAGCAGTAAGCGGCGCCACCATCGCCGGTGCACGATCGTGAACGCCGAGGAGAGTTCGTGATCGGCGGCCGGAGCTAGCCGGTTCCGGTCACCTGACGCGCATGCGCAAGGAACAGTGCACGCTCCCTCATCGAACCCTGACTGCTCCGGCAGCCTGGGATCAGGGCAGCGGCCTGAGCGTAAAACGTCCGTAAGCAACGAACGCCGCCACCAACCCCATCACGACGACATAGACCAGGGGGTTGGTTGCGGTCAGTGCGAGCGAATACTGCGCGAAGAGCACGGCGAGGGCCAGGGCTTCCAATGCGAGCGCGGCGGCGGCGAGCGGGGTCAGGACCGGCATCCACCTCGTGGCGGCCGGGACGATGAGCAGGATCGCGCACAACATTTCGAAGATGCCGATCGCTCCCCATCCACCGCGCGCGAGCGCGACCGTCTGCGGCATCTTCGCCAGCTCGTCGAAGTGGAACAGCTTGTATTGCCCACCCATGAGGCAGAATAGGGCGAGCGCGGCCTGGAGGATCCACAAGAGGGCGTTCATTGGCAAAGGGTCCTTTGGGTGCACCCAAAACCGCCCCTCAGCGCGCCTCGCCGAATTGAGCGCGATAGCCGGTTGGAGTCAGGCCGAGCCGGCGCCTGAAGTGATGTCGGAGCGCGGCCGCGTTGCCGAAGCCGCAGCTCGCGGAAATTTCATCCAGGCCTGTCCCGCTCGACTCGAGCAGGAAGCGTGCTGCCTCGAGCCGAGTGACGATCACCCACTCGCCGGGAGACATTCCGGTCGACTCCTGAAAGCGCCTGACGAAGGTCCGCCGGCTCATCGCGACGCGGCGCGCCATGCGGCCGATCGTCCAGCGCTCGGCCGGCCGCAGCTTGACCGCTGCCAACAGCGATCCGAGGCGATCGTTGGCGTGGGCGGGCACCGGCCGCTCGATGAACTGTGCCTGGCCGCCGTCACGATGAGGCGCCATGACCATCCGGCGCGCGATCTCGTTCGCCGCCCTGGCGCCGAAATCCTTGCGCACGATGTGCAGCAGGAGATCCACTCCGGCGGCGGAGCCGGCCGATGTCAGGATAGGGTCTTCATCCACGTAGAGGACGTCCGGGTTGACCTCAATATCGGGATGGAGAGCCTGAAGCTGATCGGCATAAAGCCAGTGAGTGGTGGCCCTGCGGCCCGCCAGGAAGCCGCAGGCCGCGAGGAGAAACGCACCCGAGCAGATGGATACCAGGCGGCTTCCCCTGTCGTACGCCTCCGACAGAGCTTCCTTGACCGCGGGAGATGGAGACACACCGTCGGTACGCCATCCGGGAATGACGATCGTGCTGGCGCGGGCGAGCACGTCGAGGCCAGCCTCGGGATAAACCTGCAAGCCGCCGGTAGCCCGGAGAGGCCTCCGCTCTTCCGCCACGGTGATGAACCGGTACCAGTCCGCGCCCATTTCCGGCCTCGGCAGGCCGAAGATCTCCGCGACGATTCCGAGCTCGAAAATAGCGACCTTCTCGTGCAGCAAGGCGGCAACCAGCCGATTCCGGGCTCTGCGCGACTTTGGCATGATTTCGATGATATATGGCATTCGTGCCGATTGCCACCGAGGATGGAGAGCAGGAAACTGCAACGCAGCCTCGCGGAGAGTACCCGTGCCCAACAACGTCACTTCGATCGCGGCGGCGCCGAGCAGCGCTGCATTGGCGCATTTCGAGCAGCTCTTCCGCTACGAGACTGACTGCTGGGATGTCCACGAAGCGCTGTCCCGCGGCCAGCCGGGATTCGTTCTCCTCGACGTGCGCAGCCCCGAGCACTTCCGGAGGGGTCACGTTGCCCGCGCCCTCAGTCTGCCGCACGGGAAGATCATCGCCTCGAGGATGTCCGCTTGGCCGCCGCCGACCCTCTTCGTCGTGTATTGCGCCGGACCTCATTGCAACGGTGCCGCGCGTGCGGCCGTTCGGCTGAGCGGCCTGGGGCGTCCGGTCAAGATCATGATGGGCGGCGTCACGGGTTGGGTGGACGAGGGGTTCCCCCTTGTTGCGGGTGGCGATGGTGCCCCTGAATAGTGAACGGACCGAGGCGTCGAGCGGCTCGGTCAACGCCGCGCGCCACCACGATGCCGCGGCCGGTCTGACGTGGGTACCAGGGACAGCGCTCTACATCGGTGCGGTCCTCGGTACCGGTGTGATCGCTCTGCCGGCCCTGGCGGCAAAGACGGCGGGACCTGCTTCACTGCTCGCCTGGCTTGCCCTCATCTTGCTCTCGATACCCCTGGCGGCGACCTTCTCGGCGCTCGGGGCGCGCTATCCGGATTCGGGAGGCATTTCGACCTGCGTCAGTCACGCCTTCGGCTCATACCCTGCCGCGATCGTGGGCTGGTGCTTTCTCTTCGCCGTGCCGGTGGGTGCACCTGCCGCCGCCATGTTCGCGGGTGCTTACGTCCAGGCAGCGATCGGAGGCGGCACAACGACGCTCATGTTGACGGCGTTTTCGCTCGTGTGCGCAATCACCCTCATCAACGCGTTCGGTGTCACCCTTTCGGGGAGGGTTCAGGTTCTGGTGGCAGGCCTGCTCATCGCGTTTCTGGTGACGGCAGTATGCACGGCGCTGCCGCACTTCGAGCTGCGGAATCTGCATCCATTCGCGCCTCATGGGTGGCTCGCCGTCGGCTCCGCCGCAGGACTGCTCGTATGGAGCTTTGCCGGATGGGAGGCGATCACCTATCTGGCAGCGGAGTTTCGTGAGCCGGCCCGCGACATGCCCAAAGCCGCCACCGCGGCCGTCATCGTCATCAGTGTCCTCTACTTCGCGGTCGCGGTCGCCACCGTTCTGGTCCTGGGCGCCGCAGCCGCAACAACGGCAGCACCTCTCGCGGCTCTTCTCACCTTCGGCGTCGGTGGCCACGTCAAGATGCTGGCGGCCGCCGCGGCACTGCTCCTGACCGCGGGGACGATGAACGCCTACTTCGCGGGCGCCGCCAAGCTCGGCGCCGCTCTCGGCAGGGACGGGGCTCTGCCCGCCTGGTTCGCTCGTGGAAGTGAGATCGGTGGCATACCCAGGCGCAGCCTCCTCTCGCTCGCAAGTCTCACGCTCATCGTGCTGATCGCGACGGCCGTGGTCCATGTCCATGTCGAAGCCCTGGTGCTGATGACCACCGGCGCGTTCGTGATCGTTTACATCCTCGGAACGGCGGCCGCCCTGCGCCTGCTCGAGGCCGGCACGTGGGGAAGGCGGGCAGCGCTTCTCGCGCTGATTTTCGACGTGCTCCTGCTGGCGACTACCGGCTTCTACATCCTGTGGTCGGTCGCCATTGCAGCCTGCGCGGTGATTTACCTTTATGTCGCTCGTAAACAGCCTCGGCCGGCGAGGCGCTGAGGAATTTGCCGCCTCGGGCGTCGGGGCCATGCGACGGCAGTGAAAGTGGCTATTGTGCGGCGTCGAGAGTGGCCCTAACGTCGCGACCAATGATTGGCCATGCGATGCGTGGGAGATGCCGGATGATCATTCGCGAATGGCGCGGTCGGGCGAATCACTTGCGGGGCAATGCATACCCCAAGCACTTCCGCACGGTCGTTCTGCCGGAGCTGCAGCGGCTGAAGGGATTTCGCGGTGCGGTGTTGGCCCAACGCAAGCTCGACGAGCGCATCGAGTTCGTCGTGGTGACGCGCTGGGACTCGCTCGAGTCGATCCGCTCTTTCGCCGGCTCGGACATCGAGAGGGCGGTGGTCGAGCCCGGCGCCGCCGCCGCGCTCGTCGAGTTCGATGCGCGAGTGCGCCACTACGAGGTGCTCGAAGAGGTACCAGGTTAGCCGGATTGTTTCAGGGCAGTCACCTCGATCTCGATCCGCATCCGGGGATCCGCCAGCCCCGCGGAAATCATCATGGCTGCCGGGCGAATCTCGCCCAGGTACTTGCGCAGTATGGGCCAGCACCGCGGAAATTCGCCGGCATCAGGCAAAACGTAGGTCACCCGGACGACATCCCGAAGTGTCGCGCCCGCTTCGTGAAGCGCGGCTTCGATGTTCCTGAAGCACTGCTCCGCCTGCGCCTCCAGGCTGGCGGCAATCGTCATGCTTGCATAATCGAATCCGGTCGTGCCGGAAACGAAAACCCAATCGCCCTGCACGACGGCCCGGCTGTAGCCGATCTCCGCCTCGAAAGTGGATCCGGAGCTGATGCGCTTGCGGGTCATGGCGCTTCACCTGATAGGCCTGAACTGACTGGATGGCCGCGGTCGTGCAGCCCGATGTCGAAGTGCAGCACTTCCTCGCGCACGCCGAACTTCTCGTAGAGAGCGATGGCGGGCGGGTCGACGTAATCCGCCTGCACGAACACGGAGGAGGCGCCCCTTGCCAAGGCGATGCGGCAGAGCCGCTCGAGCAGCGCAGAGGCGATGCCCTGCCGGCGACAGGCCTCCGCGACGGCCAGGTCGTAGATGTAGATCTCGCTCCGCTCGCGCTCGAACTTGCGCAACTCGTAGGCGACCAGCCCGCCGGCGAGTGTGGTCCCTGCGAGCGCCACCAGGACGATGATGTTAGGATCTGCCAGCAGTTGACGGACATAGCTGTCGCCGGGTGGCGCGGAATGGTAGGTCTCGGTCTCTTGAAAAGCCACCCCGAACAGCAGGTTCAACTCACGCAGCTGCGCAACGTCTGCCGGTGTCAGCGCGTGGACGACGAAGCCCTGAGGTTGTGAAGAATGCATCGCGTACCCCTATTGGCACCTCTGCGCCTGTGCCGTGGCCAATACTACCCCGGACGGGATGTGCGCGGTCCATGGAGCGTCGCGCCTCATTGCACCGAGGCTAGGGGTGATGACCATGTCTCCTCAATGACCACCCGAGGGCGAAGGTTCGTCGTGGATCGAAACGTCCCGAGTCATGGCCATTGCCTCAATTCCACGGCCAGGGCTTGAGCGCGTAATTCTCCGGTGGAATGTCACCCGCCAGATGGCGCACGAAGTAGTCCCAGCGCCGCCGCGTGACATAAGGCGTGGCATACCCGTAGGGGTGGCGTGCGTTGGGAATGGCGATCATGTCGAAGTTCTTGCCTGCCTCGATCAGCGCTCGGACCACGAGGAGGGTGCTCTGCGGCGGCACGTTGTCGTCCATCGTGCCGTAGGTGAGCATCAGATGACCCGCGAGATGCGAGACCAGCAGCTGATTGGCCTGATTGTCGTAGTTGCCCTTGCCGTCCTTGCCGCGGACCAGAAGGCCCTGGTACATCTCGCCCCAGTCGTTCTCGTAATTGCGATTGTCGTGATTGCCGCTCTCGGCCCAGCCGACCTTGAAGAAATTCGGATAGCGGAACATGGCGTCCGCTGTGGCGTTGCCGCCGCCCGAATGCCCCCACATACCAATGCGTGCGAGGTCGATCCACGGATCGCTTGCACCGAGCTCCTCGAGCGCCGCGACCTGGTCCGGAAGAGTGTTGTCGCCCATGTTGCCATACCAGAGGTGCTGGAAGCGGGCAGAGCGGTATGGCGTGCCCATGCCGTCGATGGCGACCACGATGAAGCCGAGCTCGGCCAGCGATTGGCTGTCGCGCCGGGAAGGCTCAAAGTCGAACCTCGACACTGAGCCGATCTGCGGACCCGGGTAGATGCAATCGATGACCGGGTAACGCTCGTGTGGATCGAAGTCCGTCGGCTTGAACAACAGGCCATAGAGCTCGGTCTCGTGGTCGCGCGCCTTGACGACGATGAGCTGCGGTGGCTGCCAGCCGACGGCCTTCAGTCGCGAGATGTCCGCGCTGGCTACCCTCGCCAGAACACGGCCGTCACCCGCGTCGCGCAGCATGGTGACAGGAGGCTGGCTGGGCGTGGAGCAGCTGTCGACGAAATATCTGCCGTTCCCTGACATGCTGATGATGTGGTCGCACGGCTCGGGCGTCAGCAGGGTAGCTCCGCGTCCATCCAGGCTCGCCTTCCAGAGCTGCTGATAATATGGGTTGAGGCCCGGCGTGCGGCCGACGGCATTGAACCATACCGTGCCAGTTTTGCGATTGACGTGCAGAACCTCGGTTACATCACCGCTGCCCGTCGTGATGGGATGCTCGAGTGCGCCCGTCCCCAGGTCGTAGAGGTAGAGATTGCCCCAGTCGTTGCGCTCGCTGTACCAGATCGCCGCGTTCGAGCCGGGAAGATAGCGCCAGCTGACCGCATCGATGCCGCTGCGATAGTAAGTCGCGACGCTTTCGTCGAACGCGGTGCGCACTGCTCCGGTGCGCGCATCGGCGATCCGCAGCCATTCATGTTTGCGGTCGCGCGAGGTGGTTACCAGGGCCAGGGTCTTGCCGTCGGGCGCCCACTGCACGTCATCCCAGTGGCCGTCGGCCTTGCAGCTGACATCATCGCACAGGCTCGAGAGCCGCTGCTGCGGCGGCAGGGCCAGTGGTACGACTTTCCGGGTGGCGACAACGATGACTACCGGCTCGATCATGAACACGCTCGCGTCCCCGGGCAGCGGATACTTCCATTGCTCGAGCTCGGGATGTCCGACCCGCGTGCTGACCAGGTCCATCTCTCCCAGGTTGCGCTGATCCTGGCGATACGTCGCGATCTCGGACGAGTCCGGCGACCAATTGAGCACAGGGCGGTCCGAGTGGCGCCAGCCCGCGTTGTCGGTGGCGTAGCCGAAATCCTTCTGTCCGTCGGAAGTGAGCGGGGTCTCTTTGCCGGTAGCCAGATCCCGCACCCAGAGGTTCCAGTCGCGGCTGAAGGCTTCCAGCTTGCCGTTCGGCGAGACGATTCCAGGCTCCTTGCCGGTCTTCACCGGGCTGCATTGGCCGGTGCCGGTGAGATCGCAGAGGTAGCGCTTGTCGTCCCGCGTGACCTCGTATCGGCCGGCACCCTCGAGGCGGATGGCGCTAACGGAGAGCTTGGTGGCAGCGACCGGCTGGCCGATGGCGTTGGCGAGCGCGCGGGCGAGCTTCTGCTGATCGAAGACGGCGGTGACTTTGCCGGTGGCGGCCGTCATCATGAGGTAATGGTCGCCGCGGGAGTCGTGGTCGACGTACCAGAAGCGCCGATTGCCGAGCCAACTCACGCGCTGGACGTCGTGATCGACGAGCGGCTCCGTGTTGTATGACATGAAGCGCTCTGCGCGAGCGTAGTCCTGTGCGGTCAAATGGCGGCCATCCGCCAGGGCTGCGCCGGCCGACAGCAGCGCCAGCAGTGCCGGCACGAGCCTCGAGCCCAGAAAATCGCCCGATTTCTTTGCGAACATGCGCCACCCCTATGTGAAACCCAATTATGCCTACCCCACCGCCGCCCGCGGGGAGCCTGAATCACCGCGCGTGCCCTTCCTACGGCTTCAGGGGCACTGGCTCTATCAAGCGGGGTTCTCGATCGGCACACCGGTTCGCATCCTCGCGACGCCAGGACGCCTGGTGCTTGAGGTGGACGAAAGAACCTGATGGTCCGGAAACGGCTGAGTACCCGCATTTCTCGCCCCCTGCTGCTCCAAGCTCATACCTCGTTGGACAAGACTGTCCGCGACGTTTACGACCTCCATCTTCTCCTTCCCACGCACCATCCAGCTATGGAGTGGTCGTCTTCACGGTCGGCGTATGCCACGAGGGCGTAAGGATATCGGCGCAGGATCTTCCGTTCGAGAATTCCGTCGAGCTCGTCCAGGCCGGCGCGAGCCCCTGGGGCGAGCGGCCATGCCAAACCCCTCCGCGCCCCGCTTGAGTTCCCCCCCCTCTGCGCAACAATCCTCCCAACCTGTTGCGTCAGGTTGGAAGTCGGCGCGGATGGCAAGCTACTTCTTGCGCTCGAAGCACATCTCACGAGGGAAGGGGGCTCGCGTCACGAGGGCCGCCGCGTACCGCGCTGGCGAAAGGATTCGCGACGAGCGGACCGGCGGTACCGCCGCGGGTGAGCCGCTGTCGCAGTTCACGGTAGCGGATGTTCTGGCGGTCGACGACGCTCTCGCACGGCAGCTCGCATCCTGGCCAGGCTTCCGGCCAATCGCCGACCCCGATCCCGACGGCACCCGCTTCGCCAACCACTCCCCCATTGCGGCGCGGAGCAGGACGACCGCGACCTGCACACCGAGCCCGGCGACCCTTCTTCGACATTCCCCATGCGCCGCCCGGCGCCGTTCGGCTCTCGCCGCTCACCGGTCAGGTCCGGCTGAGCGGAGATGAGCATTTCACGATCGAATGACGTCCCCTCTCTTATTTAGCCCCCTAAAAGGCTACGTTGCATTTAGCCTTTGTGAGGGCTAATATGAACTCAGATCTTTAAAAGGCTAAATAGCAATGGATTATTCCCTCCTTACCCCAAAGCAGCTCGCTGCCTATCTCCGCTCGCTGAGGCGCGCCAAGCGACTTACCCAGTCCGCACTCGGTTCCAAGCTGGGCCTCAGCCAAAGGCGAATTGCCACGATCGAGCTCGAACCCGAGGCGGTAAGCATCGGTCAGATGATGCGCATCCTCGCCCTCTTGGATGCGCGCCTGATCCTTCGGGTTCCGGGCAAGAAAAACGAAGCCACGCAGGGCCCACCAAGCAACGACGTTATTTGGTAGTCTCCATGCCAACACTAAATGTATGGATGAACGGAGAGTTCGTTGGGGAGTGGACGACCAGCCGCACAGGTACCCCGATTCTTCGATACGGGGACTCGTGGATTCAGTCCCCCCGAGTCCGTGCACTGTCGCTTTCACTGCCAATCACCCCCGATCGCGAGATCCGCGGGAATGTCGTTGACCACTATTTCGATAATCTCCTTCCGGACAACCCGGACATTCGCCGCCGTATCCGCGAACGTTATGGTTTGAAGTCCACTGATGCGTTCGACTTACTCGAAGAAATCGGTCGTGACTGCGTCGGCGCAGTTCAACTGCTGCCCCCCGATCGCAAGCCTGATTACTGGAACAAAATCGAAGGCACTCCGCTATCTACTGCGGACGTAGAGCGGGTATTGCAAGCAGTTGCCGCGCCGGCATCGCCGGGACAACGCGCGGACGATGACGACTTTCGCATTTCAATTGCTGGTGCGCAGGAGAAGACCGCTCTCCTCATGATGGGGAGTGCCTGGTATCGACCGCGTCACGCAACACCCACTACTCATATCCTCAAACTTCCGCTCGGCATCATCGGAAATTTCCGGGGCGATTTCTCACATTCTGTCGAGAACGAATGGCTCTGCTCGAAATTCCTGCATAAGCTGGAGCTTCCGGTTGCGCATACCGAAATTGGTCAATTCGGTGCACAAAAGGCACTCGTCGTTCAGCGCTTCGATCGTAGGTGGGTGGGCGTTGAGGAAAGCGTCCTGGACCGAGGTGGCTTTTTGCCAGGGGAAGGCGTGTGGATTGCCCGCCTGCCGCAAGAAGACTTCTGTCAAGCGACGGGACGTCCTCCAACGCTGCGGTACGAGCGCGACGGTGGCCCATCCATGAACGAGATTTTGGAGCTCATGGCAACCAGCACACATGCCGAACGCGACCGAGCAGACTTCGCTCTCGCTCAGCTGACGTTTTGGTTGCTGGCTGCTACCGATGGGCATGCGAAGAACTTTTCCATACACCACTTGCCAGGTGGTGCATTCGAAATGACACCGCTCTATGACGTCTTGTCGGCGTGGCCAGTCATTGGAAACAGTGCCAGTCAGCTGCCCGTCCAGGATGCCAAGCTGGCCATGGCAGTTGCCGGAAAGAATCGGCACTGCAAGTTAGTTGACGTTCAACCGCGGCATTGGCAAGCGCTGGCGACGCGCATTGGCGGGCCAGAGCTGTGGGACCGTATGCAGTCCCTGGTCGATGCTGCGCCTCGCACATTCGATCATATCGACCTTCCACGCGGCTTTCCCGAGGTGGTGATCTCCAAGATCCGCCGAGGCGTACGCGACCAATCCCGGAAATTCTTTGCAGCTCTGAGTTTGCAGGGGAGGGCTGGACAGCGGGTTAGTAGGTCCCCGCGTACGACGTGATCCACCGCGGCCTCGCCGATCCCTGCGCCGAGACCGGCTCCTGCAAAGCGGCTGCGGCATCCTCTGCGGTCAGCGCACCGACCGCCGGAAATGTGAACAGCCGTTCCGAGTAAGACTTGGAGCGGCCGGCAAGCGCAACCAGCTGGGGCAGGCCGGCACCGATCAATATGAGAGGCAATTGCCGCTGAGCGCCGCCGGAGAGAGCGCACAGGTAGCGCTTATCGTCCCGCGTGACCTCGTAGCGGCCGGCGCCTCGAGGTGGATGGCGGGTAACGGCGAGCTTGCCGGCGTCGACGGGCTGGCCGATGACTTCGCCGGGCGCGCCGGCCAGCTTCCGCTGATCGAAGACTGGGGCGACTTTGCCGGTGGCGGCCGTCATCATGAGGAAGTGATCGCCGCGGGAATCACGGTCGACGTACCAGAAGCGCCGACTGCCGAGCCAGTTCACGCGCTGGACGGCGTGATCGACGAGCGGCTCGGTTGTATGATATGAAGCGCTCTGCCCGGGGTGTAGTCCTCTACGGTCAACTGGCGGCCATCGGCCAGGACTGCGCCGGCCGACAGCAGCGCCAACAGTGCCGACACGAGCCTCGAGCCCGGAAAATCGCCCGATTTCTTCGCGAAACATGCAGTTTCCCGCTGGTGTCCCGCGCTGCGATACCATGAGCCGAGCATTCTAGGCTACGCCCGGCGGCCAAAATGCGGGAATCCATCCTGCCGCCCCCCGTCCTCCGCTCGCCCGCTGCGTGAACTCCTGTGCGCTCCGCATCCGCCCATGGTAGGCCTCGGTGTCCGAATGCTCGCTGAGCAGCGCGTCTTCGTCCGCGGGGTTGGCCGATGCCCAGGCCAGTTGTTGCCGCATGATGGTTGCGTCCCCGCGCAGGAACGCGAGCCAGTAGATGTTCTGGCGCAGGTATCGGCCGTCGAAGTGATGAGCGAGCGCCTCGTCGTAAGCCCTCTTGGCGTCATCGAGGCGATCCAGGTTGAGATCCATGCCGCCGACGTTCACATACCCGATCAGCGTCGGTTGCAGGTCCAGTCCCTTTTGATATTGCGCCAGGGCCTCCTGCAGCCTTCCTATGGCGGCGTAATCGTTACCCAGGTTGTTGTAAGGGAGGAAATCGCGAGGATATTCCGCCTGCCAGAGCGCGTAGGTTCGCATCTCGCTCTGCAGCCGTCCCGTGGCGAGAAAGTATGTGGCGGAGATGCGCAGTCTCTCCCGTTCGCCCACACGATCACGCAGCCGATAAGCCCTGGTGGCACATTGCAGCGCCAGACCGGGTTGCCGCAGATTGCCGTAGATGGGGGACAAAGCCGCGTACGCGAGGGAAAAATCCGGGTCGAGCCGGATAGCCTCCTTCAGCAGCGGAATAGTCGGCGGGCCACCGTTTTCCCGGGCCATCCTGATGGCGATGCCGTACTCTTTGAGCGCCTGCAGCGAGGAAGTCGTAGCGTCGACAGGAATCTCATACCTTCGTATCGACGACGCCGGCTCTCCCAGCCTGGCGCGCAGCCTGGACGACGCCAGACTCAAGGCTCCGAGGACGTCCTCCCTTCGCGTCGCCACGATGCGCACCTGCGCGAGCGTGTAGCCAGCGCTCCCCGGTCTCGATATTCTTCCGCTCACGACAGCTTTGCCGTCGTCGGCTAGACAAATCCTGCGACCCACGCCGACTGTCAGTGCGTCCCCGGCGCGACCCATCCTGCGCAGGCCACCGACAACCTTTTGATCGGAGATCACGCTCAGGAAAGGCGATACCTCCAGCTCCTCCGCCACTGCCTCATGAAGCGTGCCGTCAAAAACCGCCTGCCCCGTCCGGTTCTCGAAGCTCGCCAGCACCACCGTAGCGCCCGCCTCGAGGGCCTGCACGGGTACGACCATCGGACAGAGTGCCAGAGCGAGGATCCGCAGTAGCGTGCCGGTGCTCACCTTTTTCATCGTCCATCCCCAAAACGACAAATCGGTGGCAGCAGCGTAACTGCCCGGCGGCGCCTGCAAAGTGCCACCTCGCGCGGACTCTCGGGGACCACCCGGCGCCGGCATCGAGTGTGTATGGCCTAGGGAAATTGCCGGACACTAGTCACTATATGCGCCCCGCGAAGATCGACCTTTGTAAAAAAACAGCGGGCCGGGTGGCCCGCTGCGGCAAGGTCGCCTGAAGGTGGATGGATCTAAAAGTCGATCTTCAAGTTGGCGAAGACGTACCGTCCGAGCGTGTCGTAGACCTGCGGATAGGTGTTGCCGTTGAAGAACGGCGGCGGGAAGGCGGTCGTGGTCAGTATCGGCGGATCCTTGTCGAGCACGTTGTTGACGCCAATCTGCAGCAGCACGCCGCCGAAGATCTGGTCGCTGCCCACCAGGTCCAGGTAGTCCCTGCTCCCCAGCCATTGTATGGGCGCGCCGAACTTGCCCGCCAGCAGCGGCGACGGATTGGCGAGCTCGACCTCGGTGCTGCCGATGTGGCGCCAGCGGGCCTCCAGGCCCAGTCCGTGCCACGGAGTCGCCCAGCCGACCGTGAGGGTATCCCTCCACTTGGGCAGCGGGTTGCCGCAGGTGGCTCCGAAGTACCCGGCGCAGTTGTAATCTCCGGAGCCCGGGAACGGCTCGATGTCGAAAGAGGCCGTGTATGTGCCGATCAGGTTGAAGCGCAGCGAGCCCCAGGGACCGACGTTCTGCGTGTAATTGGCCGAGACGTCCACGCCATTGGTCTTCTCGTAGCCGAGATTCAGCAGCGGATCGTTCACGTAGCCGGCGGTTGAGAACCAGAGAGAGCCCGCCGAGTCGCGGTGCACCATGGAGCAGAACTGCGGATTGTCGTCGAACACGCATTGGTCGACGATCAGGTTCGCGCCGTAGCTGCTGATGAGGTCCTTGATCTTGATGTCGAAGAAGTCCAGCGTTGCACTGAAAGCCGGCAGCGCCGCCGGGGTAGCCACTATGCCGAACGTGTAGGTGTCCGCGATTTCGGGCTTGAGCTTCGGGTTGCCGCCGACCAGGCCATTGTACTGGCCGGCGGGGTTGCCTGGGGTGCCGAACGTTCCGTATTGCGTCGGCGTGAGTCCGCTGCGGGCGCACTGCCCGGTGGTCGCCGAAGCCGGCGAGCTGGTGGAGGAGCCCGCGCAGGGATCCTTCGATCCGTCCAGCGCGACGATGTCGTCCGCGAAGAGCTCCGCGATGTTGGGGGCTCGCACGGCGCGGTTGTAACCGCCGCGGAAGCGCAGGCTCGAGTCGGGTGAGTAGTCAACGCCGAACTTGTAGGTGTTCGTCGTATAGCCGACGTCGTATTTCGAATAACGATAGGCCACGTCGACCGAGATTTCCTTTACGAAAGGCTTGTCCTGAATCAGCGGCAGGCGTGCCTCGAGGAATGCCTCCTTGACGCCATAGCCAGCATTCATCGCCGGCGCAGGGCTCCCCGTGCCCGTAAGGTCTCCGGTCAGCTCCACATAGTCGGGCTCTACCTTCATGAACTCTTCGCGATACTCGGCGCCAAAGTTGAGCCCGAGACCTTCGTTGGCGGTGGGCAGCTTCCAGCCATGATCGGTGAGATCCGAGGTGAAGTCGGCGTGGAAAACCCGCTCCTCGGCCACGCCGGTGACGATTCCCGGGGTCTCCATGTAGGCCACCGCCGCGGGGCTGACCGGTCCGGTGCCCCAGATATTCCACGGGACGCAGCCCGGTGCGCCGCTCGCGCCGCTCGCATTTGCCGCGCAGACGACATTCCCGGTCTTCGGGTCCAGCACGGCATCCAGCGCGTTCGCGACCGAAGGCTTGTAGAGATCGTTGCTGTTGAAGTCATTGCGCTGCGTCACGCCATCCTGCGCATACACGTCGTACGACACATCATTGCTGAGCTGTCCTTTGCTGCCGAGCACGAAGCGGTACGAGGTATGCCGGGTGTCGGTCAGGCGGTTTCCGCCCTCGACGTTGCGGCGGCCGATCAGCATCTGCACCGTCTGCGTGTTGCTGAGAGCCAGGCTGTGGCTCGCGCAGCCGATGGTGGACGCCTCCTGATCGGAAAGAAGCGGGTTGTTGCAGTTGATTACGTCCTCGCCGTCCGGATTTCCGTTGATGGAGCCCGTGCCCGTGCCGATGAACGCGGCGCTCGGGGCGATCTGCGCCACCGAGTCGTCGTCCATGAACATGATCGAGCCGTAGACCTGGTGATTGTCGTCGATGTTGAAGTGCGCGAAAGAGCCGGCGTTCCAGCGCACGTCGGGGCGCATATAGTAATTCAGCGCGCCATAATTGTAGGCATCGGTGCTCGTGTAGGGCACGAACGTCCCCGTCGCTGGATCGACTGTCAACGTAGGACTCAGGAAGGCCGGCGCAGACGTGCCCGGTAGGAACCCCGCGTTGAAGAACCGTCCCGTCGCGCTGTTGCTCGAGCCGCTGCACGCGATGGTCCCCGTCCCCGGTACGGATACGTCATGCGAGGTGGCCAAAGTGCAGCGACTGAAATCACGATCCGACTCGAGGACTGAGCCGGTATTACGGTAACCGACATAGGCGACCGCGTTGCCCTTGCCGTCCGCAAAATTGCCGCCCAGGATCATGGTGACGTCCTTGGTGGCGCCGTCGAACACGGAGCTCGCGGCCGAGCCGAACCCGGCCTTGGCGGTGTACTGGGCATAAGGGCTGTGCTGGTTGTGCTGGTATCCCGAGCCGGTGACGTCGATCTCGAATCCCTGAAAGTGATCGTTCATGACGAAGTTCACGACACCCGCGACGGCGTCCGCACCGTATATGGCGGCGGCGCCGCCGGTCAGTACGTCTACGCGCTCGACGAGGGCGATCGGGATATTGTCCAGATCGGCTGCATTGGCGTTGAGGGGGACGGTTGTTGGTTGGCCGGGCATCATGCGCTTGCCGTCGACCAGCACCAGCGTGCGCTGCGGACCAAGGCCGCGGAGGTTCACGGTGGCCGTGCCGGTGGCTCCGTTCGAAGCCATGGCGCCCTGTTCGGCCATTACCTGCGGCAGGTTGTTCAGCACATCCTCGACCGAGGTGACGCCCTGGCTCGCGATATCCTTGGCGCTGATCGCGGTGACGGGGCTGATCGAGCTCAATCCCGGCTGCACGATGCGCGAGCCTGTGACCACGACCTCCTGCAGGGCGGGCGCTGCGGCGGCTGCGGGCGTCGGTGGATCGTTCGAGGGCGCCGGTGTCGCCTGATCGGCGGCCGCCGCGACCATCGGCAGCGCCATCGAGGCAGCCGCAGCATTCGCAAGCGCAAGCCGAATGGCTCGACGCAGAATCGTGTTCTTCGACATCATATTGCTCCCGGAGACTGTAGGTATATTTCTGCGGCGCTGACCATGCGCCTCAAGTCATGCAGCCTGGGGATGTATCCTGCGAGGCAAGAAGCCCATCTGGCGGAATATCCTTTGGCACTGCCGCACCCCGAGATCCACTCCATACCGATCGCGCAGGTGCTTCGACAGCGACGGCCCGTCCCAGAGCGCGGATCCCAGTCCAAACTCCTCGGGACTCTTCTGCAAGTCGGTCTGCAGGTCGCTCCACTGTGCCGAGCTCAGCGTGCGGGGTCGTCCGGACCTCTTCCTCTCGCGCAGGGCGCGCAGGCCGCCTCTCTCGAAGCGGCGCACCCAGCGCTGTACCGTCGTGTCGTCCTCGCCGAAGAAGCCCGCTACCTGTCGACACGAATGGCCCGCCGCCAGCAGCAGCAGTCCATGCAGCCGATGATCGTAGCGGGACTCTTCGCTCCGCTCGATTTCCTGCTGAATCGCTATCCGTATGACTTCAGTACATTCGACCTGCAGCTTGCGCATCGATCCTCTCGCACGTAAAGCACCAACGCCGACACCGCATGCGCGCGGCATCAGTTATGTCGCGGCGCCCGAGTGATGCCTCAGCGCCACAGGCCATCCGTGCCTCGAAATCCCTCAGTTATGCGTGGTTGCCCCGATAGTCGTGATACGTATGAACCCCAGTGTGATGTTGCCCGCGCAAGGTGTGTGTCCCGAGCCACGGTTTGACACGGAGTCTATTGCGGGGTGTGCGCGGCACAATAGCCGCTTTGTTGCGATCAATATGACCAATGACCGCTTTCAGTCGCTCGATATGACCACCGCGAACGTGCTCGCATTGCGGCGTGTGATCGCGCGCCAGCGAGCGAAGGCTGCGTCCTGCTCGCTGTTATGTCAGGAAATACAGCGGGTTCGGCGGCGGCCTGCGCCGACTCGCGCAATGACCCGGCGTCGGTCCGTCAGCGGCATTTGCGGCTGCGCCACAGTGGAGTTCGAGGCGGACCTGGCCGGCGTGCCGAATCCGCCGGCTGCGCGTACCGGTGACCGGCTCGGCAACCGCACGATTAGGGACGCTGCGTCCCTCGTCACCCTTGCCGGGCGGGTCGGACCGGCTCCAGCCATTCGCGCTCCTCGCGCACGATGAATTTCTCGCGCTGCGCGAAGTCGAAATTTGCGATGCTCGCCGGATCGACTCTGAGCCGTGCCCGGTACTTCTCGTAGGCGGCGAGGCTATCGAAACCGATCATCGCATGGGCGACATAGTTCGTTCCCTCGCTCGGCATGAAGTAGCCGAGCAGCGTCCCGCCGTTCGCCGGGATCACCGTGAGCCAAGTCCGCGCGTATCGCTCGAACAGCTCGCGCTTGTAAGGATCGATCTCGTACCGAATGTGGCAGACGACGTTCATCGACCTCTCCCTCATCTGTTGCGACTTGGCAGAAGACCCGAGTGGTTTAGCGAGCAGCGCCAGCAGCGGCAATCGCAGGACGTTCACCGTTACGCGCCGCCGGAACTTGTCGATCATGTCGCGGTACTCCTCCCGGCATGTGATGAGCCGGGTGGGATGATAACTTCCCGCGCCGAGCCGCCGGTTCGTTGCCGATCGAAGTGTTCGGTCCCTCGAAATCCGCGCGCTACGGCTCAGTCGCTGCTATCTCGAGCGGCCGCAGCGCTTCGGCGAGCGGTCCGAGCCAGGGCTCATAGTTTTGCCATTGGTCGATGCCTTCACGATAGATCGGCCGACGCACCTGATCCGCGCTCAGCGTACGCACCACCCGTTGGTTTCTGTGGAATTCGAGGCAGGCCGGCTCGAATTCGAGGCCGCAAAAATCCAGCATCCGCCGGACGCTGCCCTCGGCGTCACGCACGAGATCTTCGTGCCGTACGCGCAGGATTTTGCCGGGGAGGACGCGATCCCAATGGTCCATCAGTTTCACGTAGCTCAGATAGTAGCGGCCCATCTCGGCGAGGTCATAGGTCGCCGGATGGCCGTTTACGAACAGCTGCTTGAAATTGCCGAAGCAGCAAGCCATCGCCTCCCGTCGGGCGTCGATGATCTTGGCGTTCGGCAGGATGAGATGGATGAAGCCGATGTCATGGAAGTTCCGCGGCATTTTGTCGATGAAGAACGGCGCGCCGCGGCGGTAGACGCGGGTCTCTTCCAGGTAGATCTCGCCGAGTCTCCTGAGCCCCCCGGGCGCGAGCTCGCCCAGCACCGCCGGGTATCGCGGCTGCTCGCCCGCGCGGCGGGTGCGGAACTGCTGTACGAGCCGGGGTATCTCCGGCAGCTCCATCGTGCCGTCGATGCCGGAGTGTGACGCCAGTATCTGCTCGATCAGGGTCGATCCCGAGCGCGGCAACCCCACGACGAAAATCGGGTCCGGGCGCTGACAGCCCGCGCCGCTTCGCTCGGCCAGGAATTCAGCCGTGCATACCGTTTCCTGCAGCCGCAGGCTCCGCTCCTCGACCGCGGGCTCGTATACGAGCTCCGAGCGCTTGAGCGCGTTGCCGCGCGCGTAATAGCGGAATGACTCCTCGAACCCGCGGCGCGTCTCCAGGGCTTTGCCCAGCGCGAAGCAAAGCTGATAGCGCTCCTTCAGGGCGCCTGCCGCCTCAGCAGCGGCTTCGGCGCGGCGCATGCTCTCGATCTCGTCGTCGCGGAAGCGGTAGTTCCTCATGTTGCCAAGCGCGAGGAAGGCGCCGCCCGCCCCGCCCGGCAGATTCACCGCCGCTAGAAACTGCTCGACCGCGCCGACTGCATCGCCGTGGTTTCGCAGCGCGTGAGCGATCTCGAGGCG
>CAVQJH010000007.1:0-385157 GCA_963712795.1 uncultured Pseudomonadota bacterium | reverse complement strand
GTAGCGGGGGCAGGATTTGAACCTGCGACCTTCGGGTTATGAGCCCGACGAGCTGCCAGACTGCTCCACCCCGCAACCGATTGATATCCCTGCAGTTCCTGGCGCCTTCCTGTCTCTGGCGGTTACCAATGACGGTACGGCCAGTCAGTCCTTCAGTCAGTCGCGCCAGCCCTTCCAAGGGGCCGCAATCATACCCGGTCCAGCCGGGTCTGCAAGACTAATTCCACAGTTGTCAGCCCAACGCCGCGCGGAGCTTCACAGCAAGGTCGGCGCCCACTTTTTGATCCAGCCCGCGGGCCGGCCAGCCCATTCCCAAGCCCTCGTCGTGGCTCGGCTTGGGAATGATGTGGAAGTGCACGTGGGGGACGGTCTGGTGGGCGCCGGCGCCATTGTTCTCGAGCACGTTGTACTCCCGCACGCCGGTGACCGCGATCACAGCGCGGCAGATGCGGGGTAGGACGCGGCCGAGGGCGGCGGCGGACTCGTCGGAGAGCGCGTCCAGGCTCTTCGCTGGCTCCTTCGGAACCACCAGGGTGTGGCCGGTGCTGAGCGGATTGATGTCGAGGAAGGCGAAGACCCGGTCGTCCTCGTAGACCTTGTGGCAGGGTATCGCGCCGCTCAGGATCTTGCCGAAGATGGTGTCTGACATGGATGCCGCTCCGTCCGCTAGCTGCGATGGGAGAGGGCATTGTCGCGCAACCTGAGACGGCGCGCTTGGCGTGCACCTTTCCCTGGGGCGCCACTTCCCGGGCCGACGCACTACGATGGGGCCGGGCGGAACATGGATGCCATTGGATCGTCTACCGTGACGGGCCTTTTGAGAAGTGCGCTGCGGCGCGCGGGACGGAGTGGAGCGCAGGATGGCAGCGCCGCGAGGTCGACAGCCGGAATGCGTATGCTCGAGTCACTGCTGCGTTGGTTCTCGCCCTTCCGGCTGATGAAGGACGTCAGCCGCGGAACGCGCGAGGAGCGTATCGCCGCCTATCGGTACAACCGGCTGAGGCGGCGCGAGCTCACGGGCTGCATGCGGCGTTGGGCCTTCGTGCTCGCAACCGCGGCGTTGCTCACGGAGTGGTTCGACGCGCTCGGCAGCACGGGCGGCCATGCGGGAACGCAGGCAAACGTCTTCGTCTACCTGGCGGCGGCATGCGCCACCGTTCTCGTCTGCGGCCTATGCGTGCTTCTCGTCACCGCCTACGTATACGTTTATCTGACCAGTCACGAAGGATGAATGCAGTCACGCTAAGTCGAGCGCGTCGGGGCACGACGGCAGCGGCACGACTCGGCGTTAGCCCCCGATAGCGCTAGTGCCTGGGCGGCAGCGTGATGCCGAGCCGCCGCATCTTGCGGTAGAGCGTGTTGCGGCCTATGCCGAGCTTCTGCGCGACACGGCTGATGTTGCCGTGGTGCACCTCGATCTCCTTGAGAAGCGCGCCGCGCTCCGCCTTCTCCAGCGGATTCAGGCTCTGAGCCTCCGGCGGCAGCTCGCAGTCGTCCGGCGCCATGGGCTCCGGCTCGCCGACTCCGTAGTCGGCGGGCAGGCAGCCACCGTCGAGCCGCTCGCCCGAGCGCATGGCAATCATCCCGCGCAGCACGTTGCGCAGCTGGCGGATGTTGCCGGGCCATGCATAGGCGCGCAACGCGTCGGCCAGGTCGTCCCCCAAGCTGACGGACGGCGTGGCGGCGCTTTCCTGCGCGAAGACGTGGCGGACGAGCGCCGCCTTGTCTTTGCGCTCGCGCAGCGGCGGCAGCGTCAGCACGAGGCTTTGCAAACGATAGAAGAGATCCTCGCGGAATTCACCGCGGCGGACTTTCTCCTGCAGCCCGCCGCGAGCCGCGCTCACGACCCTGACGTCGATGCGCACCGGCGTCTCGCCGCCCGGCCGAAGTACCTCTCGCTCCTCGATCACGTGCAGCAATCCGGCCTGCAGCTCGAGGGGCAGCTCTCCGACGTCATCGAGGAACAAGGTGCCGCCGTTGGCCTGCACGATGCGCCCGAGGTCCTCGTCCGCATCCGCTTTCCCGGAAGCGGCGGGCCCTTCACCTTGAGGAGCGGCGGGCGCCGCCGGTTGAGCCGGGGCGCCGCGCGTGCCCGCCGGCCGGCCGAAGAGCTCCTGCTCGAGCTGTGCCCTGGGCAGGGAGCTGCAGTTGACCGCCACGAACGGCTTGTCGGCGCGATCGCTCGAGGCGTGCATGGCGCGCGCGAAGAATTCCTTGCCGGTGCCGGACTCCCCGAGGAGCAGGATCGGCACCTCCCGCGATTGCGTGCGCCGCGCGGCCTGGATGTTGCGCGCCATCATGGGATCGCCGAAGTCCAGCTCGTCGAGCGGACTGCGTCCGGGATCGGGAAGCGGCAGCTCCTCGACCCGCGCCAGCCGCTGCTTGCTGCCGAGGGCCCGCTTCGACTGCGGCGCCTGCGCGATGGCGAAGAACCGGCCGCCGTGGCGGGCATCGTAGATCGGCAGGGGGTGGAACGACTTCTTCTGGCTGCGGCCGATGAGAGCGCTGAGCGAGATGTTGAATACCCGCTCGAGCGGCGCGCCGGTGAGCTCGGTCGCATTCTTGACGCCGAGCTGGAAGAGCGCATTGCGGTCGAGCGCGGCGATCGCCCCCGCGGCATCGAGCGCGATGATGCCCTCGCCCCAGGTGCCGACCAGCTCCGGCCGGCTGTGGAAGCGCACCACGAACTCGTCCTTGAAGCGATAGAGGAAGAGGCGATTCTCGATCATCTGCGCCGACATGTTGACCAGCACCAGCGTGTGCTGCTGCGCGCGGTCGGATTCCCCGGAGGCGTCGAGCACCGCCACCAGATCCCCGCGGTAGTCGAAGATCGGCGCGGCGCAGCAGGTGAGGCCGGTGTTGCGCGAGAAGAAATGCTGGTCGCGGTGGATGATCAGCGGCGCCCGCTCGAACAGGCAGGTGCCCATGCCATTGGTGCCGCCGTGCTCCTCGCTCCAGACCGCGCCGAGCACCAGGCCCGTGCGAAAGGCGGCGTTGCGGAAGCTGAGGTCCCCGTAATAGTCGAGGAGCACGCCGTCCCGGTCGGTGAGGATGATGGAATAGCCGGAGCCGGCGAGCTGATGGTAAAGGTGCGCCATCTCCGCGTCGGCGAACGAGACCAGCTCGAGGTTACGTTCCTTGCGCGCCAGGCGCTCGTCCCGCGGCAGCACGTAGGGCTCCCGCTGGGACTGCGGGTCGAGGTGGTATTGCGTGAGGCAGCGCAGCCAGGAGCGCTTCACGTAGTCAGGCGTTCCCTGGCCCTCGTCGCGCGCGGTACCTCGCAATACCGACTGGATATAGCGGGCGTGACTGCCGATCGGCTGCAGCATGGGGTCCCCCTCTCGCTCGGACGGGGGGATTATGCCACGCTCCGCAGCCCCGCTCCCGCAAGCATCGAAAGCGGTACAGCAGCGCAGGGGATTGTTCCTTATTGGAACAACGACCCCGCGCGGGCGCCGCCGGCCGCCGCCCCGTAGGGCATCCGACCCATCCGCGGCTAAACTCTCGCGATTAGCTGCGCGCACCGTATATTGAGAGGACCTACATGAAGACCAAGGCAGCCATTGCATACGCGGCGGGCAAGCCGCTCGAAGTCGTGACGCTCGACCTCGATGGCCCGAAGGCCGGGGAGGTTCTGGTCGAGATCAAGGCTAGCGGGGTCTGCCACACGGACGAGTTCACCCGCTCGGGCGCCGACCCGGAGGGGCTGTTCCCGGTGGTCTTCGGACACGAGGGCGCCGGAATCGTGGTCGACGTCGGACCGGGTGTCACGACCCTGAAGAAGGGCGATCACGTCATTCCGCTCTACACACCCGAGTGCCGGCAATGCAAGTCCTGCCTGTCGCGCAAGACCAACCTCTGCACGGCGATCCGCGCGACGCAGGGTAAGGGCGTGATGCCCGACGGCACCAGCCGGTTCTCGATCGGCGGCCAGATGGTGCACCACTACATGGGCTGCTCGACCTTCTCCAACTACACGGTGCTGCCGGAGATCGCGCTCGCGAAGATTCGCGAGGATGCGCCGTTCGAGAAGGTCTGTTACATCGGCTGCGGTGTGACCACCGGCGTTGGCGCAGTCATCAACACCGCGAAGGTCGAGCCCGGCGCCAATGTCGTCGTGTTCGGACTGGGCGGCATCGGCCTCAACGTCATCCAGGGAGCGCGCCTGGTCGGCGCCAACAAGATCATCGGCGTCGACCTGAATCCGCGGCGCAAGGCGCTCGCGGAGCGCTTCGGCATGACGCACTTCGTCAACCCCAAGGAGGTGGGCGGCGATCTCGTTCAGCATCTGGTCGCCATCACCGACGGCGGCGCCGACTACAGCTTCGAGTGCGTCGGCAGTGTCGACCTCATGCGCCACGCTCTGGAGTGCTGCCACCGCGGCTGGGGTGTATCGGTGATCATCGGGGTCGCCGGCGCGGGACAGGAGATCAAGACCCGGCCGTTCCAGCTGGTGACGGGCCGGGTGTGGAAGGGCACCGCGTTCGGCGGTGCGCGAGGTCGCACGGACGTGCCGAAGATCGTCGACTGGTACATGGACAAGAAGATCAACATCGACGATCTCATCACTCACGTGATGCCGCTCGAAAAGATCAACGACGCGTTCGATCTCATGCACAAGGGCGAGTCGATCCGCTCCGTCGTGACGTTCTGAAGCCAACAACTCCTGCGAGGATAAACACATGGCCATCTCGATCCATCCGGCAGTCGATCGCGGCGTCAAGCCCGGCAATTCGGGGTTCGCGGGCGGTACGCTGACCTGCAAGTGCGCGAGCTCGCCCGTAACGGTGAGTCTCGGGGGCAACGTCGCGTACGATCACGTCTGTGGCTGCACCAAGTGCTGGAAGCCAGACGGGGCGACTTTCTCAGTGGTAGCGGTGATACCGCGCGACAAAGTCTCGGTGACCGCCAATGGGCAGAAGCTGAAGGTCGTCGACAGCAACGCCGCGATCCAGCGCCATGCCTGCACGGGCTGCAGCGTGCACATGTACGGCCGTATCGAGAACAAGAATCACCCGTTCTACGGCTTCGACTTCGTCCATCCGGAGCTCTTCCGCGAGCAGGGCTGGGCGGCCCCGGAATTCGCCGCGTTCGTCTCCTCCATCATCGAGTCGGGATTCCCGCCCGCGAAGATGGGTGAGGTGCGCGCCCGGCTGAAGGAGCTGGGACTCGAGCCGTATGACTGCCTCTCGCCGGGCCTGATGGATGCGATCGCAACGCATTCCGCCAAGGCCAAGGGCACGCTGGCGTCCTAGTCGTTCGGCTGGCGCAGAAGCGAGGGCCGCAGTTCGACCACGGAGCGGCAGCCGAGCTGGCCCAGAACGCGATCGAGCTCGACGGCGAGCAGGTCGAGCGCGCGCCGCACGCCGCGCTCGCCGTCGGCTGCCAGCCCATAGAGGGTTGCGCGGCCGATCATCACTGTGTGGGCGCCCAGGGCCAGGGCCTTGGCGACGTCGCTTCCCCGGCGAAACCCGCTGTCGATGATGATCGTCAGCCGGTCACCGAGCGCTGCCGCGATCTCCCCGAGCACCTCGATGGGCGCCACACAGTAGTCGAGCTGTCGGCCGCCATGGTTGGTGAGGACGATGCCGTCGCAGCCGGCATCGGCGGCTCGGCGCGCGTCATCGACGCTCAGGACGCCCTTGACGAGGAGCTTCCCGGGCCAATGACGCCGTATCCAGGCGATGTCCGTCCAGGTGATCGTGGGCTCGAACATCTGCGGGATGATCGTGCTGCCGCCTATCGCGCTGGCCATTCCCGGGGGCAGAAATGCCTCGATGTTGTGGAATTGCGGAATACCGTTGCGCAGCAGCACGTCGATCAGCCAGCGCGGGTGGCGCGTCGCATCGAGGATCGCGGACGGGCTGGGCTTCCCGGGCCGTGAGTAATTGCGCTTGTCCCATTCCCGGCTGCCAAATACGTTGGCGTCGGACGTGAACAGCAACGCCTCATAACCGGCAGCCGCGGCCCGAGCCATGATGTTCTCCGCGATCGCGCGGTTCTTCATGACGTAGAGCTGCATCCAGAGCCGTCCTCCCGCCTTGGCCGCCACATCCTCCAGGCGAGTGGTCGAGAGCGTGCTCAGCGTATAGGGAATCCCGAAGCTGGCCGCGGCCCGCGCCAGGCCGATATCGCCCTCGGGATGCAGCATGCCGTTGAGGCCGGTCGGAGCGATGGCGAGCGGCGCGCTGGAGCGCCGGCCGAAGACGGATGTCTCGAGGGTCCTGCCCGCGGTATCGACGAGCGTCTGCGGTACGAAGCGCAATGCCGCGAACGCCTCCCGGTTGCGCCGCAGCGTCGCCTCATCCTCGGCGCCGCCTTCCACGTATTCGAAGGCGAACCCCGGCACGCGGCGGCGGGCGATCTCGCGCAGGTCGGCGATGTTCACCGCGCGGGCGCAGTCGCGCCCACCGAAGGGGCGCCGCTTCCAGGGCATGTGGGCTACTCGAGTGACACGTCGACTCGCGATGCGGTGAACGTGTTGCTCGACGGGTCGTACGAGCCGATGGCGACCACCCGATAGACGGAAGTCGAGCCGTTCAGCGTGGTGGTGAGGTCGGTCGCAAAGCCGCCCGAGGTGTTGAACACCGAGACGCCGTTGGCGGCGTTGCCGATCGCAAACTGAGTGCCGCTGGAGATCGTAATGGCGGGCGTCCCGCTGAGCGTGGTGGGCTGGGGTCCGTTCAGGACTTCCGTCGTCGTGGCGCCGGAGAGATTCAGCACCAGGCTGTTGCTGTCATAGGAGGTGAACGGGGCCGTGGTACCGCTGCCGCTGTTCCACTCGATGATGAGGTCGGCGGGCTCGGAGGTGGCTGTTGTCACGGCGGTCGCATCGAAGTCCGGCGGCGCCGTGCCGAACGGCGTCGGGAACCCGTCGATGCGCAGCAAGGTGCCGGCGACGGTCGCACTCTGGTCGGATCCCGTGGTCGCCGAGGTGGCGTTGACCAGGTAGCTCGCCGCGGCGGCGTCATTGGCGCTCGCGGTACCGGTCCCCGCGAAATTGAAGCTGGCCACCGGGGAGTTCTCGCTTCCCATCGAGATCAGGCTCAGCGTGGCCGCGCCCACCGTGCCGGAATTGAGCGTGCCCCAGATGGGGGTGGGCTGCAGCCGCACCCCGCCCGTGGTGGCATCCAGTGTCAGCGCATTGGAGCTGCTGGTCGAGCCGAGGCCGATCGCATCAACCTGCGAGCCGACGGAGATCGACTGGGTGGTGAAGCCCGCGGCCGGCGTTCCATCCTCCGTGACCAGGGTGCCGGTCGGAGACACGCTGACGGTTGCAGTCGGATAGTAGGTGTAGCAGAGGTTGCTGAGACAGTAACCCTCGTAGTAGAGATACGTTGCGTCCGCGACGGTGAGGCTGTTGCCGCTTATCCCCGTGACGATGCCGCGCACGTGCTCATACTGGCCATTGGCGACTACGGTGCCGGCGTACACCTCCGTCGCTGTCAACTGGGGGGTGATGCTGTCAAATGAGCCCGGAGGGGTGCCACCGAGGGAGCCCAACGCCACGACGGGGGTGTTCGCAGCGACCTTTTGCAGGGCGGCAAGGCCGTTCGAGCCGGTAAAGACGGCGCCATCGATGTTGTAGTACGTGCTGGCAGTCGTGTTGACGGTCAAAGCGCCTACGGTGGCGTAAATGTTGTCCTCGAAGGGCCTGAGGTCCTCGACGAAGCTGTTTTGACCCGTGTTGGCGACCACGAAGAGGCCGCGAGCCCGGACCGGCTCCGTGTCATTGGACGGCGAGCTTGCCTCCACGAACGGCCTGACGGTCACGGTGTTCGTGGATGCGTTGATGGAATTGCCGGCGGCCAGATCGAAGTCGAGGGCGAGCGGCGACGACTGATTCTGGCCGATGGAGAGCGGATGTCCCGGGTCGAGCTTGACGGTGACGTACAGGATGCCCGGGTCGGTCGCGCCGCTCGTATCCTCCACGGTGGCCGCGGCCGTCTGGCCTTTGACGTAGACGATCGGTTGCGAATAGTCGATACCGATGACCATGGACGTATAGGAGCCGTTCGGTATCCCCACCGCGTTCAGCAGCTCGCTCAGGTCGACCCGCTGGGTCAGATCCGCGAACTCCTCATAGGTGTAGCCCGCCGGATAGGCGACGTAGCCGTCGGTGCGGGTCATGCTGTAGAGGCTGATGCCGACGACGTAGGTGGAGAAATCCCCCGTCGCCTGGCTGGTGACGGTCACCACCGGCGTGCCGTTGTAGACCTTGGTATTGGTGCTGCAGCCGGCCAGCGCCGCTGCGAGCGCCGCAGCGAAGCCGCAAATCGAGAGGCGCAGAGCGCCGGAGGCGCCCGGTTTGGCGCGAGCGCGGTCAAGAATCATCAAAAGCTCCCCCTGTCACGCGGGATGGATGGGCATGGGCTCAATGCGGGGCCGCTCGGGACCCGTATGGCTTGGTTAGAGGTACCGGCGTCCATTCCGTTCACATTGCCCCAAAAACGTCTAGTTTAGCGGTTCTCGAGGCTCGACGCGCGGCCGGAAAGCCGGTAGAGTCCGCGCCGCATCCCGCGGGGCGTCCACAATCTGCCCCGATACACTTGGTTTCAATTGGGGATGCCCACCCGGCCGAGCGGGCCGCACGCCCGCGAGCCAACACAGAGGTTCCCCGAACTATGCCTTTTACCGAACTCGGGCTTGCGCCCGAGCTGTCGCGCGCCGTGGCCGAGCAGGGCTACGAGACGCCAACCCCCATCCAGATGCAGGCGATTCCTGCGGTCATCGCCGGGCGAGACGTGCTTGCCGGCGCGCAGACCGGCACCGGCAAGACGGCCGCCTTCGTCCTGCCGATATTGCAGGCACTGGCGCACGCGCCAGCCAGCCGTGCGCCACGTGCTCTCGTCCTCACTCCCACGCGGGAGCTCGCCGCGCAGGTGGCGGAGAGCGCTCGGCAATACGGACGACACACCAAGACACGCATCTGCGTCGTCTTCGGCGGCGTCAATATCAACCCGCAGATCGCTACCCTGCGAGCAGGTTGCGACCTTCTGGTCGCCACGCCCGGACGGCTTCTGGATCTTGCCGGCCAACGGGCGGTCGATCTCCGCGAGGTGCGGCATTTCGTCCTGGACGAGGCCGACCGGATGCTGGACATGGGCTTCATCCATGCCATCCGTCAGGTGCAGAAGCTGCTGCCGCAACGGCGGCAGAACCTGATGTTCTCGGCGACTTACTCGGATGACATCCGCGACCTCGCGACGCGTCTGCTGCACGATCCGGTGACCGTGGAGGTCGCCCCGCGCAACGCAACGGCCGATCGTGTGGAGCAGCGGGTCTATCGCGTCGCGAAGGAGCACAAGCGGCACCTGCTGGCGCACCTCATCCGCGGAGGCGACTGGCATCAGGTACTGGTCTTCGCACGCACCAAGCACGGCGCTAACCGGCTGGCCGAGCAGTTGGCGGCCGCCGGCATTGCGACCGCCGCCATTCACGGCAACAAGAGCCAGAACGCGCGCGTGCGGGCACTGTCGGAGTTCAAGACCGGCAATATCACGGCGCTCGTGGCCACCGAAGTGGCGGCACGCGGCCTCGACATCAAAGAGCTGCCGTTCGTCGTGAATTACGAGCTGCCGAACGTGCCGGAAGATTACGTGCACCGCATCGGACGCACGGCCCGCGCCGGCGGCACAGGCTGCGCCATCTCGCTCGTCGCGCCCGATGAGGCGGGGCTGCTGAAGGATATCGAGCGTCTGTTGCGGCGATCGCTGCCGCTCGCCGCGACGCCGGAGTTCGCCGTGACCGCGGAGCCGCGGCCGGCGCCGCGGGCCGCCGCACAGCCGGCGCGCGGCTCGCAGCCGAAGCAGCACGCCGGTCGTCCGGCACGGCCCTCCGGCCGCAGCTTCGGGCCGCAGCGCGGGCGGCGCTTCGGCTCGTCTCGAGGCTGAGTGGATCGGGCCGGCGGCCGGAACCGCCGGGTCTCTCTCGGATTGTTAGGGTGAGCGCGCCCGGGCGGCCAGGCGCTCGCACCTCGCACTCTGGAGAGAACTCATGGCAACCAACGTCACACAGCAGGGCTTGGGGCGAAGCCCGCCGCGACCCTCGAGCTTCGCCGAGCTCGAGCGCGGAGGGGCGCCCGCGCGTCACGGCCCGCAGCGCGGGCTCGCGCGGCCCCGGGCGGCGGAATCGCTCGAGCGCGGCCTCGGTTGGTTCAGCATCGGTCTCGGAGCCGCCGCCGTTGCCGCGCCCCGCGTGGTCTGCTGGCTGAGCGGGGTTCGCAGCCCGACCCTCATGCGCCTGGTTGGGATGAGGGAGCTCGCGGCCGGAATCGGCATCCTCACGCAAAGCGATCGCGAGCCCTGGCTCTGGTCGCGTGTCATCGGCGATACCTTCGATCTCGCGGCACTGTCCGTCGCTCTTGGGCGACGAGGCCGGCGCCGCAGAGCCGCAGTCGCCCTCACCGCAGTCGCTGGCGTCACCGCGCTCGATCTGCTCGCCGCCACGCGGCTCACGGGCAGAGCGGCCCGGACGGGCCGGACGGTGCCCGGCCTGTCGGGTCGAACCGATATCTATCTCGAGCGCAGCATCGCGGTCAGCAAGTCCCCGCAAGAGTGCTACGGGTTCTGGCGCAGCTTCGAGAATCTGCCGCGCTTCATGCATACCCTCGAGTCCGTGCGGCAGCTCGATGAGCGGCGCTCGCTGTGGGTGGCCAAGGGTCCGATGGCCATGCGCCTGGAGTGGACCTCGGAGATCACCGCTGACCGTCCGGGGGAGGAGCTCGCATGGCGGACGCTGGACGATTCCGGCGCCGCGAACGCCGGCTCGGTCAAATTCGAGGCCGCCCCGGCGGGGCGCGGCACCATCGTGCGCATCAGCCTGCATTACAGCCCGCTCGGCGGCGTGCTCGGCGCCGGCCTGGTGAGGCTGCTCGGCCACGACCCGCAATCGCGCATCCGCGAGGACCTGCGGCGCTTCAAGCAAGTGATGGAGACGGGCGAGATTCCGACCACGCGCGGCCAGCCGACGGGGCGGCGCAGTCTCTTCGGACGTCTCACGCAGCAGTGGGGACTGACATCATGAAGGCGAATGTTTGGTACGGCAGAGAGCAGCTGCGGGTCGAGAACGTTCCGGATCCCAGGATCCTCAATCCGCGCGATGCCATCGTGCGCATCACTTCGACGGCGATCTGCGGCTCCGACCTGCACATCTACGGCGGCTACATCCCGGGGATGCTTCCGGGGGACATCATCGGCCACGAGTTCATGGGTGAGGTGGTAGAGGTCGGCCCCGAGGTCAGGAACCTGAAGGTGGGCGACCGGGTGGTGAATCCTTTCCCGATCGCCTGCGGCGGGTGCTTCTTCTGCCAGCAGTCGCTCTTCTCGCTGTGCGAGAACTCCAATCCCAACGCGTGGCTCGCCGAGAAGCTCTGGGGACACTCGCCGGCGGGATTGTTCGGCTATTCACACCTGCTCGGCGGCTATGCGGGCGGCCAGGCGCAGTACGCGCGCATTCCGTTCGCAGATGTCGGTCCGATCAAGGTGCCCGAGGACCTGAGCGACGAGCAGGTGCTCTTCCTCTCGGATGTCTTCCCCACGGGCTACATGGCGGCCGAGCAGTGCGGCATTCGCCAGGGCGATACCGTGGCGGTGTGGGGCTGCGGGCCGGTGGGCCTGTTCGCCATCAAGAGCGCCCGGCTCCTCGGGGCCGAGCGGGTGATCGCCATCGATCGCTTTGCGGCGCGGCTGCGCAAGGCCAGTCAGTGGGCCGATGCGGAGACGCTCAACTACGAGCAGGTCGACGTGCCGGAGGCGTTGGAAGTCATGACCGGAGGCAGGGGACCCGACGCCTGCATCGACGCGGTGGGCATGGAAGGCCACGCGCACGGCACATTCGGCAGCTACGACCGGCTGAAACAAGCCCTCATGCTGGAATCGGATCGGCCGCCGGCGCTGCGCCAGGCCCTCACCACCTGCCGCAATGGCGGCACCGTGTCCGTTCCCGGCGTGTACGGCGGATTCGTCGACAAGATCCCCTTCGGCGCAGTCGTCAACAAGGCGCTGACCGTCAGATCCGGCCAGACGCACGTGCAGCGATATCTGCGGCCGTTGCTCGAGCTGGTCGTGAAAGGCTCGATAGACCCGAGCTTCGTCGTCACGCACCGGCTGCGCCTCGAGGACGCGCCGCGCGGCTACCGGATGTTCCGCGACAAGCAGGACAGCTGCATCAAGGTGGTCCTGAAGCCATGGGCGGACGTCCCGACGGTCGAGCCGGAGACCACGGAATCAGGGCGCTTCCTCCACTAACGCTCATCGGTCCTGGCTGCGCGCTGCCTCAGGAGCGGCGCCGTTTCGTGACGTCGCCGACCGTCTCCAGAATCACGCGCGCACCGTTCTCCAGGAGGTAGGCGCGAAACGCCGCGGCGATCGGTGAGAGGATTTTCTCGCGCAGGTGGATCACGTACCAGTCGCGCACGATCGGCAGTCCCACCACATCGAGGATGGCCAGCTTGCCGGTCTGCGTCTCGAGGCTGATGGTGTGGGATGAGATGAAGCTCAGTCCCATGCCGGCCATCACCGCCTGCTTGATGGTCTCGTTGCTGCTCACCTCCATGGAGGCGCGAAACGTCACCGCACGCTCGCGGAAGACGTGCTCCATCGATGCGCGCGTGCCCGAGCCCTGCTCGCGGATGATGAAGCTCTCACGCGCCAGCGATTTGAGCGGGATGTGCCGCCGCCGGGCGAGCGGATGGTCGACGGAGGAGATGATGACCAAAGGATGGCGCGCGAAGGGCTCCGCCGCGGTGTCGAGCTCGCGCGGCGGACGGCCCATGATCACGAGGTCGAGCTCGTTCGCACCGAGGAGCTTCACGATCTCCTCCCGGTTGGCGACGGTGAACTTGATGGTCACCTCCGGATACGCCGGCGTGAACGCCGAGAGGAGGGTGGGCGCGAAATACTTCGCCGTGCTCACCGCGCCGAGCTTCAACTCCCCGCGCTTCAGACCCTTCAGGGCGGCGAGCGCCTCGCCCGCCTCGCGCAGCAGCTCGGTGACCTGGGTCGCATAGCGCAGCAGCTCCATCCCGGCGGGCGCGAGGCGGATCCTGCGGCCCATCTGCTCGAAGAGCGGCATGCCGACCTCCTCCTCGAGCAGGCTCACCTGTTGGGATACCGCGGGCTGCGTCAGGTGCAGCTCCTGCGCCGCGCGGGTGAAGGAGAGGTGCCGCGCCACGGCGGCGAATACCCGCATCTGTCTGAGCGTTACGTTGCGCATGCATAAGGAACTCTTATTGAGATGGCAATAATATCTAACTGGACCTAATACAAATCAAGCCCGAGGATCACCCCGTGATTTTCATGCGCTGCGCGCCGGAAAGAGTGAGGCCCTTTATGAGAGCGACCATCGATGAGACCAAGCGAGCCAAGAGCGGCGCCGCGCGCTACCGGCCCGGAGTGCTGAAGTATGCGCAGATGGGCTACTGGAACCCCGAGTATTCGCCCGCCGCGACCGACGTGCTGGCGCTCTTTCGCATCACCCCGCAGGAAGGGGTAGAGCCGGAGGAGGCAGCCGCGGCGGTGGCAGGCGAGTCTTCGACCGCCACCTGGACGGTCGTCTGGACCGACCGGCTGACCGCCTGCGATCGCTACCGGGCGAAGGCCTACCGCGTCGAGCCGGTGCCCGGCGCGCCGGGCCAGTACTTCGCCTACATCGCTTACGACCTCGACCTCTTCGAGCCGGGCTCGATCGCGAACTTGAGCGCCTCGGTCATCGGCAACGTCTTCGGCTTCAAGCCGCTCAAAGCGCTGCGGCTCGAGGACATGCGCTTCCCCGCCGCCTATGTGAAGACCTTCGCCGGGCCCCCGACCGGCATCGTGGTCGAGCGCGAGCGGCTCGACAAGTTCGGCCGGCCGCTCCTCGGCGCCACCGTGAAGCCGAAACTCGGGCTCTCGGGCAAGAACTACGGCCGCGTGGTCTACGAGGCGCTGAAGGGCGGCCTCGATTTCACCAAGGACGACGAGAACATCAACTCGCAACCCTTCATGCACTGGCGCGACCGCTTCCTCTACTGCATGGAGGCGGTCAACCGCGCGCAGGCCGCCACCGGCGAGGTGAAGGGGAGCTACCTCAACGTGACCGCCGGGACCATGGAGGACATGTACGAACGGGCGGAGTTCGCCAAGGAGCTGGGCTCAGTGATCGTGATGATCGACCTCGTGATCGGCTACACCGCCATCCAGTCGATGTCGCGCTGGGCGCGCCGCAACGACATGATCCTGCACTTGCACCGCGCCGGACACGCCACCTACACGCGCCAGAAGGCTCACGGCGTCTCTTTCAGGGTGATCTCGAAGTGGATGCGCCTCGCGGGTGTCGACCACATTCACGCCGGCACGGTGGTGGGCAAGCTCGAGGGCGACCCCAACTCGGTGCAGGGCTTCTACAACGTGCTGCGCGAAGGACGCAATCCGATGGACTTGCAACGCGGCATCTTCTTCGAGCAGGACTGGGCCGGGCTGAACGGGGTCATGCCGGTCGCCTCCGGCGGCATTCACGCCGGCCAGATGCATCAGCTGCTGCACTATCTGGGCGAGGACGTGGTGCTGCAGTTCGGCGGCGGCACGATCGGCCACCCGATGGGGATTGCCGCCGGCGCGATCGCCAACCGGGTGGCGCTCGAAGCGATGGTGCTCGCGCGCAACGAGGGCAGGGACATCTGGAACGAAGGGCCGCAGATCCTCGCCGCGGCCGCCAAGGACTGCGCGCCCCTCAAGGCGGCGCTCGACGTCTGGGGCGAGGTGACGTTCAACTACGCGAGCACCGATACACCCGATTTCGTGCCGACGCCCGCCGTCGCCTGAGGAGCCTTCCATGAGAGTCACCCAAGGTACCTTCTCCTTTCTCCCCGATCTCACCGACCAGCAGATCGCGAGCCAGGTCGACTACTGCCTCGCGAAGGGCTGGGCGGTGTCCGTCGAATACACCGACGACCCGCATCCGCGCAACACCTACTGGGAGATGTTCGGCATGCCGATGTTCGACATCCGCGACGCAGCGGGCGTCATGACGGAGCTGAACGCTTGCCGCAAAACCTTTCCCAACCACTACATCAAGATCAACGCGTTCGACTCCACGCGCGGGCGCGAGTCGCTGATGCTGTCCTTCATCGTCGGCCGGCCGGCCGCCGAGCCCGGATTCGGTCTGCAGCGCCAGGAAGGGCCTGGCCGCAGCGTGCGCTACACGACGCGCGCGTATGCGACGGACCGTCCGGAGGGAGAGCGGTATTGATCCGTCATGAGCGCGCCAGCCAATTCGATATCGTCCGCGGACGGACGGAACGCAACGCAGGCCGGGGACGAGCCTCTCGACCTCGAGGCGGCCTATCGCGACTCCCACGTCGGGGAGGTGCTGGATAGCCTCGATCGCGAGCTCGTAGGTCTGGCACCGGTCAAGAGCCGCATCCGCGACATCGCGGCGCTGCTGCTCATCGACAAGCTGCGGCGGGCCGTGGGCCTGTCGTCCGGTCCCCCGGCGCTGCACATGTCGTTCACGGGTAATCCGGGCACGGGCAAGACCACCGTGGCGATGCGCATGGCGGAGATCCTCCATCGGCTCGGCTATGTGCGCAAAGGCCATCTGGTGGCGGTGACGCGGGATGACCTCGTAGGGCAGTACATCGGGCACACGGCGCCGAAGACGCGCGAGGTCTTGAAACGGGCGATGGGCGGAGTGCTCTTCATCGATGAGGCCTACTACCTGTATCGGCCGGAGAACGAGCGCGACTACGGCCAGGAGGCGATAGAGATCCTGCTGCAGATCATGGAGAACCAGCGCGATGACCTGGTCGTCATCGTGGCGGGGTACAAGGACCGGATGGAAACGTTCTTCCGCAGCAATCCGGGCATGTCCTCGCGCATCGCGCACCACATCGACTTTCCGGATTACACGCCGCAGGAGCTGCTGGTGATCGCGAAGCTGATGCTGCAGCAGATGCAGTACCGGTTGAGCGCGGCGGCGGATGATGCGCTGCGAGAGTACATCGAGAAGCGGCGGGCGCAGCCGCACTTCGCGAACGCGAGGTCGATCAGGAACGCGCTCGACCGGGCGCGGCTCAGGCAGGCGAGCCGGCTCTTCGAGCGCCACCAGACCGAAGAGGGCGGAGCGATTTCACGCGAGGAGCTGGAAGCGATAGAGGAGGCGGACATCAGGGCGAGTCGCTTGTTCCGAGAACACCACGATTGAAAGGGGGAGGCGAACGTGACCACCAGCAGTATGTTCAACACCGGCACCATCACGCGGTTTCTCATCGAGGAGCAGCGCAGGCTCAACGCCGCGGCGGGGGTGAGCGGGCCGACCGGCAGCTTTACCGCGCTCGTCAATGACGTGCGCCTGGCGTGCAAGCGCATTGCAACGCTCATAGGCAAAGGGGCGTTGGCGAATGCGCTCGGGGATGCGGGGACCATGAATGTCCAGGGGGAGACGCAGATGAAGCTCGACGTGCTCGCGAACGAGATCTTCGTTCGGACCAACGAGTGGGGCGGGCAATTGGCGGGGATGCTGTCGGAGGAGCAGGAGCGGCCGTACTCCATACCGGATACCTATCCGCGTGGGCCTTACCTGCTGCTATTCGATCCGCTCGATGGCTCATCCAACATCGACGTCAACGTCTCCGTCGGCAGCATCTTCTCCGTCTTGAGGTGTCCGCAAGGGGTTTGCGAGCCTACCGCGGCCGATTTCCTGCAGCCGGGGAGCTCGCAGGTGTGCGCGGGATACGCGATCTACGGGCCGGCGACCATGCTGGTGCTGTCGACCGGACGCGGAGTCAACGGCTTCACGCTCGATCGGGAGATCGGCGAGTTCATGCTGACTCACCCGAATCTGCGTGTGCCGCAGACCACTTCGGAGTTCGCGATCAACGCCTCCAATTCCCGTCATTGGGAGCCGGCGGTGCGGCGCTATGTCAACGAGTGCCTGGCGGGACAGAGCGGGCCGCGCGGCCAGGATTTCAACATGCGCTGGATCGCCTCGCTGGTCGCGGAGACGCACCGCATCCTGATGCGCGGCGGGGTGTTCATGTATCCGCGCGACCGCAAGGAGCCGGCCAAGGCGGGGCGGCTGCGGCTGCTCTACGAGGCCAATCCGATCGGCTATCTGATCGAGCAGGCCGGAGGGCGCGCGAGCACCGGGCATGGGCCGATCCTCGATGTGGTTCCCGAGGGCCTGCATCAGCGCATCAGCTTCGTGTTTGGCGCACGCTCGGAGGTCGAGCGCATCGAGCGCTACCACCGCGACCACAACGAATTCGAGCTCGACGTGCCGCTGTTCGCCGCGCGAGGGCTCTTCACGCAGCACGTCTGATGAGGGGATACCCATGTCCGCCCGCCATCCGATCATCGCGGTCACCGGCTCCTCCGGAGCAGGCACCACCTCGGTCAGCAAGACCTTCGAGCAGATCTTCCGCCGCGAGCACATCACGGCGGCCTTCGTCGAAGGCGACAGCTTCCACCGCTACGACCGCGCGGGAATGAGAGAGCAGCTCGGGGAGGCGCTTGCGCGCGGGGACCACCGCTTCAGCCACTTCGGCCCGCAGGCCAATCTGTTCGCGGAGCTGGAGGAGCTGTTCGGCGGCTACGGGAAATCCGGCGGCGGCAAGGCGCGCAAGTACCTGCACGACGACGCGGAGGCCGCGCCTTACGGTCAGAAAGCCGGTACGTTCACCGAATGGGAGGACTTGCCCGACGAGACGGATCTGCTCTTCTACGAGGGGCTGCACGGCGCGGTGGTGGCAGATGAGGTCGATGTTGCGCAACACGTCGACCTGCTGATCGGCGTCACGCCGGTCGTCAACCTGGAGTGGATCCAGAAGCTGCACCGCGACAAGTCGACGCGCGGGTATTCCGCGGAAGCGGTCACCGACACCATCCTGCGCCGGATGCCGGACTACGTCAGCTACATCTGTCCGCAGTTCTCGCGCACGCACATCAACTTCCAGCGTGTGCCGATGGTCGATACCTCGAATCCCTTCATCGCGCGGTTCATCCCGAGGCCGGACGAGTCGTTTCTCGTCATTCGCTTCGCCAATCCGCGCGGCATCGACTTTCCCTACCTGCTCTCGATGCTGCACGACTCCTTCATGACTCGGCCCAACACCATCGTCTGCCCCGGCGGCAAGATGGACCTGGCCATGCAGCTCATCTTCACGCCCATGATCTGGCGGCTGATGGAGCGGCGCAAAGACCTGCTCGCGCGCGAGCGCTCGAGGGTCGAGGCGTGAGCCGCGGCGCCGCGAACGCGGCCCGGACCGAGCCTTTGACAGCGTCCGACACCGAGCTCGGCAGAGTGCCGTTGCGCCCCGGAGTGCGCCGGCTGATGGCGCGCCGCTCGGCGCGGCCGACGCGTGGCGCATCGGCGCGCCGTATCTTGGGCTCGAGCAGCTCGCGATCTTTCATGCCGCGACCCTGCCGCGGGGCGCGCATTGCGGTTGAACTACTCACTTGGGGAGAACGGCATGGCACTCATCTCGCTCCGGCAGCTTCTCGATCACGCGGCCGAGTTCGGCTACGGCGTTCCGGCATTCAACATCAACAACATGGAGCAGGTTCAGGCGATCATGCAGGCGGCGGCCGAGACCGACAGCCCGGCGATACTGCAGGCCTCCGCCGGCGCACGCGGCTACGCCGGAGAGCCTTTCCTGCGCCACATCGCGCGGGCGGCGGTGGAGACCTGGCCGCAGATCCCGCTGGTGATGCACCAGGACCATGGCGCGAGCCCCGCGGTGTGCCAGGCGTCCATCCGCTCGGGCTTCACGAGTGTGATGATGGACGGATCGCTGCGTGAGGACATGAAGACGCCGGCCACCTACGAGTACAACGTGGAGGTCACGGGGCGGGTGGCAGACATGGCTCACGCTGTAGGCGTCTCCATCGAAGGTGAGCTCGGTTGTCTGGGGTCGCTCGAGTCCGGGCAGGCGGGTGAGGAAGACGGCGTCGGCGCGGAGGGAACGCTCTCCCGGGAGCAGCTTCTGACGGACCCGGCCCAGTGTGTCGATTTCGTCGAGCGCACCGGAGTCGACGCGCTCGCCATCGCCATCGGTACTTCCCACGGAGCATACAAGTTCTCCCGCAAGCCGACGCGGGAAGTGCTCGCGATCACCCGCATCGAGGAGATCCATCGCGCGATTCCGGACACCCACCTGGTGATGCACGGCTCCTCGTCCGTGCCGCAGGAATGGCTGGCCCTCCTGCGCCAGTATGGCGGTGAGATCCCGGAGACCTATGGCGTCCCGGTCGAGGAGATCCGGGAAGGCATCCGCCACGGCGTCCGCAAGGTGAACATCGACACCGACATCCGCATCGCCATGACCGCCGCGGCGCGACGCTCGCTCGCCGCCAACCCGGCGGACTTCGATCCACGCAAGTTCCTCAAGGCGGCGACGGCGGCGGCACGCGAGATCTGCGAGGCGCGCTTCGAGGCGTTTGGATGCGCAGGTCAGGCAGCGCGCATCCGCCCGCTGCCGCTCGAGAAGATGGCCGAGCGCTACGGCAGGCATGAACGGCTGCGCCGGGTCGGCTGAACCTGCCGCGGCGGCGGGGCGACAGAGGCACTAGCAGGGGGCGTCCATGCGTTAGTTCCGTGCGAGGCGGCGGGTTTCGATGTGCTAATGTCGCGGTCCCGCATGAGCACTCCACTCGCTGCTCCCGAGGCCGAGGCCTTCCGCTTGATGCGCGCCGGACGGCTTGCGGAGGCCTTGAAGCTCGCCGAGCAGGCCGTTGCCGGCAAGACGGCCTGTTCCCCGGCCCATGGGGTCTTGGCAACCATCCTGCTGCAGCTCGGCCGACCCGCGGAGGCTGAGGCCGCAGTCGAGAGGGCGCTCCAATGTGCTTCCGGCACCGCCGAGGCCTATGCATCCCTGGCCTACGTGTCAGTTGCCCTGGGACGTCACGAGCAAGCCAGTAGCCTTTATCAGCGCGCCACCCGGCTCGGCCCGAACGTGCCCGGGCATTGGTTCAACCTCGCCTCGAGCGAGCGCGCCCTCGGCAGGCTCGAGCAGGCCGAAGTCGCCTGCGACCGGGCGATCGCGCTCAACCCGCGTGAGTATCGCGGCTATCTGCTGCGCGCGGAGCTGCGGGTGCAGACCGCCGCCGCGAATCATGTCGAGCAGTTGCGTCATGAGCTTGCCCGAGCGGATCTCCCCGATAACGGCCGCGTGCTGCTCGGGTATGCGCTCGGCAAGGAGCTCGATGATCTCGGGCAGTACGAGGAGGCTTTCAGATGGTTTGCGCTGGCGGCGGGCACCCGCCGGCGCCATCTGGCCTACGATGTCGCGGCCGACGAGCACCAGCTGCGGCGCATCGCGGAAGTATTTCCGCGCGGGCCACGCCGGCCCGTCCACGGACAGGACGATTCGCGCCGCTTCGTCTTCGTCGTCGGTTTGCCGCGCTCGGGCACGACACTGCTCGAGCGCATCCTGACAGGCCTGCCTGGAGTGCGCTCGAACGGGGAATCCGAGTACTTCGCGCGCGCGCTGCTGGCAACTGCGTTCGCGCAGCCTGCCGCAGCGGACCCGGCTGCCACGGATGTGTTGGCGCGGACGGCTGCGGCCGACTGGGATGCAGTCGCGGCAGGTTACGTGCGGCTCGCCGACCCGGGTGGCACTCGCGAGGTGATCGTCGAGAAGCTACCGCTGAATTACCTTTATCTCGGTGCGATTCATCGCGCTTTGCCGCAGGCGCGGCTCGTGCTCGTCAGCCGCTACACGCTCGACGTCTGCTTCGCGATGTACTGCACGCTTTTCGGCGATGCCTATCCGTTCAGCTATGACTTCCGGGATCTGGCGCGCTACTACGCAGCGTACTCGCGGCTGATCGCCCACTGGCGCGACGCCTGCGGTGAGTCGATCCATGATGTCCACTATGAAGAGCTGGTGAGCGATCCTGTCCGCGAGGGCGCCGCGGTCGCGCGGTTCTGCGGCCTCGAATGGCGCGACTCCGCGGTTCAAATCGAGAGGAACACCGCCGTTTGCCTGACCCAGAGCTCGGCCCAGGTGCGCCGGCCGATCCATCGAGCGTCCACGGCCCGCTGGCGCCACTACCGCAAGCAGCTCGAGCCGATGATCGAGGCGTTGCGCCACCACGGCGTGAAGCTCGCGGAGCTCGACTGAAGATCGCCAGGGCGGGTGCTCGCGCGAGTAAGCGTTGCAAGCGCCGCCGCGATTTGCTCAGCTCGGCTTCTTGGATCCCCCGGCACCGCTGCCGCCGCGGCTCAATCGGAGCAAGCCGTGCGCCCGCACTGCTCACACGGCGTCGGCTCGTTCGATGGGCGGCCGAGTCGTCAGGCGGCGGTCTGACCGTCGATCCAGGTCTCGAGCACGTTGAGCTTGTCGTCGGCCAGGACGAGATTGGCGCGATAGCCGGGGGCGATGCGGCCGACCTCGTGGGAGACGCCGAGGAATTCGGCGGGATAGAGGCTCGCCATGCGTACGGCTTCGGGTAGCGACACACCGAGCAGGGAGACGGCGTTGCGCACGCAGCTTGCCATGTCGATGTTGGAGCCGGCGAGGCGGCCGTCCTCGTCGACGCAGACGTTGCCGGAGACGGTGATTTCGCGGCCCTGGAGGTTGAAGGAGCGGGCGTCGGTGCCGAGGCTCGGCATGGCGTCGGTCACCAGCATGAACCTGCTCGATGGCTTGCACCGTAGGGCGAGGCGCAGAACGACCGGCGCGGTGTGCTGGCCGTCAACGATGATGCCGCACCAGCTGTCGAGATTCTCGAGAGCCGCGCCGACGACGCCGGGCTTGCGGCCGGTGAGCTGCGACATGGCGTTGAATAGGTGCGTGAAGCCGGTGAGGCCATGGTGCAACGCGGCGACCACCTGCGCATAGGTTGCGTTGGTGTGGCCGGCGGAGACGATGATGCCGGCCGCGGCCAGCTTTTGGATGATCTCCGGCTTCGTCATCTCCGGAGCCAGCGTCACCAATGTGCGTCCGATGCCTAGCGAGGTCAGCAGGCCGACGGCGCTGGTGTCGAGCTCCCGTAGCTTCGCCGGATCGTGCACGCCCTTGCGCTCGACATTGAGGAAAGGGCCTTCGATGTGAATACCGAGCACGCCCGGCACGCCGCTTTCCATCGCGCCTCGGGCCGCGGCTATCGCCCGCGCGACGACGTCGAGATCGGCGCTGATCAACGTGGGCATGAAGCCCGTGGTACCGAAGCGCCGGTGAGCGCGTCCGATCTGTCGGATCACCTCGACACTGGGCGAGTCGTTGAACAGCACGCCACCGCCGCCATTCACCTGCGTGTCGATGAATCCAGGCAGCAGCATGTTGCCGCGCAGGTCGACGTGGGTCGCGCCGCGGCAGCTCGGATGATTCTCGGGAACGATGTCGAGAATGCGGCCGCCCTCGAGCAGCACGCACTGTCCCGTGACGAGCGCCTCTCCGCGCAGCACCCGCCCGTTCTGAAGCGCAATGGGCATCAAACAGTCTCGGTCACTTTTCTCAGGTTGGGAGGGCGGTCGGGATCGAGCCCCCGGGCGAGGGAAAGCGCGTTGGCCATGCGGTAGAAGGTCTGTGCGATCAGCATGGGCTCGATCACCGGGTGCGCCGGCTCCACGGGCAGGTTCAAGGCGCCCTGGCAGCGGGAGCCCGCGATCATGACATCGGCCTTGCGGGCCACGAGCTCGCCGGCGAGCACCTCGACGCCGGCGCGGGCTTCGTCGTTCTGGGAGAAGACGAGCACGGGAAAGGCTGGCCGCACGAGCGCCATGGGGCCGTGGCGCAGCTCCGCGGCGCTCACCGCCTCGGCATGGAGTGCGCAGGTCTCTTTGAGCTTGAGCGCCGCCTCCTGCGCCACGCCGAGTCCCATGCCGCGGCCGACGACGAATAGGTCGGTGGCCGATTTCAGATGCTCCACGGCCTCGCGCCAGTCGAGACTCCAGGCCCGCTCGAGGTGCTTCGGCGCCTTGCGCACCTCTTCCGAGAGCTCCCGGTCCGCGGACCAACACGACACCAGATGGATGATCGCCGCCAGCGAGGCGATGAAGGATTTGGTGGCTGCGACGCTCGTTTCGGGGCCGGCGCACAGAGGCACCACGTGATCGGCCCGCGCCGCGAGCGGCGAATCCTTCGCGTTGACGAGCGCTACGACCATCGCGCCGGTCTCGCGTGCCTTGTCCACCGTGGCGAGGAGGTCGGGACTTGCGCCCGACTGGGAGATGGCGAGACACACCGTGTTCCTGAGGTCAGGGCGCGTGTCATAAACTGAGCTGACCGACGGCGCGGCGGAGGAGGTGAGCACGCCGAGACGGGTCTCGATCAGATACTTGGCGAAGGTCGCCGCGTGATCGGAGCTGCCGCGCGCGCAGGTGACGACGGCGCGCGGCGCCAGCCGCCGCAGCCGTTCGCCGAGCCGTTCCATCTCCTGCGCGTTGGAGAAGAGCTGGTCGCGCACCGCCTGGGCCGCCTGGCCGGCCTCGATGTGCATCCGCGTCGACATCTCGCGCGCGCTCACGAGGAGACACTCAGCTCCGCGACGAAGTCGTAGGTGTCGCCGCGAAAATAGGATTGGGTGAATTCCACCGCGCGGCCATCCTTGAGGAATCCGAGCCGCTCGACGAGCAGGCCCGCATCCTTCTCCTTCGCCTGCAGCAGCTCCGCCTGCTCCGCCGTGAAGAGCACCGCCCGCAGCCGCTGCAACGCACGCGCCGGTCGATTGCCGGTGCGTTCCAGAGCCTCGTACAGGGACGACTCGACGGCATCGACAGAAGACAGGCACGAGGCGAGCACGGTCGCGTACTCGACGCACATCGGCGCATCGTCCGCGAAGCGAATGCGGTGGAAGCGGTAGACGGGCGTTCCGGGACTCGAGCGCAGCGCGAGAGCTTCTTCCGGTGTCACGCTGCCCGCGGACTTCTTCATGAAGACGCTGCGCGGCGTGCGGCCGCGGGCGCGCATGTCCTCGGAGAACGAGGTCAGCTTGGAGAAGTTCTTTTCCACGCGCGCGGAGACGAAGGTCCCCGAGCCTTGGCGCCTGACCAGCATCCCTTCGCTGATGAGTCCGTCGACCGCCTTGCGGACCGTGATCCGCGAGACATGAAAATCGGTAGCGAGGTCGCGCTCCGCGGGGAGAGCGTCGTCCGGGCCCAGCACCCGGCTCTCGATCGCCTGGCGCAAAGCCCGCTGCAGCTGCAGATAAAGCGGCAGGGAGCTGGATCCGTCCAATCTGCCCAGAGTCTGCGACAGGGTCAAAGCCTCTCTCCCCGGAGTCTAGTTGTCTTCGACATTACCAATACAAGACCAGTTTGTGCCATTCCGTCAAGAGTGTCAATTATAAGTATCTGTATATACGTGAGAAATATCTAATATCTCCGACTGGTCTTCATTGGGATGGCGTTTTATCAGAATTGGTACTATAGTGGCACTGAACTGGTCCCTCCCGTGACATGGGGCGGTCTCGACTTAACGACAACATCGGGGTGAGAGAGAGTCATGAGAATCTCAAGGTCAACGTTGATCGGCACCGCCGTCGCGGTTGCACTGTTCGGCGGTAACGCGTTCGCGCAGCAGACTACGGCAGCACAGAGCGATTCCAGCAAATCCGATGCGGACAACGCGGCGACTCTGCAGGAAATCGTCGTCACCGGCATCCGCTACTCGGTGAAGAAGTCGTTGGCCACCAAGCGGGCCGCGACGGATATGACGGAGGTCGCGACTGCCGAGGACGTCGGCAAGCTGCCTGCCAAGAACGTGGCCGACGTGCTGCAGATGCTTCCGGGCATTGACACGCAGTCGGCGGCGTACGGCGAGGGCGGCTTCGGCGAGAACGACCGCGTGAGCATCCGTGGAACGCCCGCGAGCTTGACCCTGACCACCATCGACGGCCACGACGTGGCCAACGCCGACTGGTTCATCGAGGATCAGTACCAGAACGTCGGCCGCAGCGTGAGCTACGAGCTGTTGCCTTCGGAGATCGTCGGTCAGACGGTCGTGAATTTCGGCGAGAACGCGGCCTTGCAGGAAGGCGGTGTGGCCGGCTCGGTCGACATCCAGACGCGGCGTGCGCTCGACATGCCGCAGGGCATATCAGGGTTCGTGAATGGCGGCGCGGCTTACACCACCGAGGCTGCGAAGGGCGATCCGCAGGCAGATGCGGAGCTGGCGTGGAACAACGGCACTGTCGGCGCCTACGTCCTCGCCTTCTACGAGAAGCGCGACCTGCGGCGCGACGGCCAGGAGTTCCTCGGATTCGGCAAAGTATCCGCCGCGTCGGCGACTGCGTGGCAGGCGGCCAATCCTTCCCTGCCGAACCTGACCGGAGACATTTTTCCAACCCTCATCGGCGAGTCGCTGTTCACCCAGACCCGCGAGCGCAAAGGCGGCATCATCGACCTGCAGGCCAAGCCATCGGACGCGCTTTCGCTCGATCTGTCGGCCTTCTATTCCGACGAGAACGCAACCAACATCAACCGGAACATGATGTTGTATGGCAGCCAGATGTTCGCCAATACGGCAAACGCGCCGACCTCGGCGACCGTAATGGACGGGTACGTCACGGCGGCGAGCTTCCCGGCGTTCGCGAACCCGACGCTCAGCAATGCCGGCAACGACTCCGCCGTTTATGACCAGATCTTCCGGCCCGATGCGTCTGCCAAGGTGGGCTTCATCAACCTCGATGCCACGTTCAAGCCGAGCGACACCGTGACTTTCTTCGGGCAGGTGGGCACCACTCAGGGCAAGGGCGACTCGCCAGGCCAGACGTTGCAGGAGGCGGAGGCCGGCACCGGCGGCAGTTACCAGTTCCAGGGCGATGGCAACATCACTCCGGTCTCCATCACGATGCTGAATGGGGCGGGGGCGACGGTGCCTCTCGCCACCAATACGCCGAACGGGTGGTTTGCGGACTTCTACAATGACGACTACGTGACTTCGGTCGACAAGGAGAACTACGCCAAGCTCGATGCCACGATCAAGATCGACAACGGCGCCTTCGAGTTCCTCAAGACCGGCGTGCGCTTCGAGCATCATCAACGCGACACGATTTTCGATGCCGGCGGGCCCGCCTGCCCGCAGACCAATACCGCTTATCCGGATTGTGCGCCGGCCTGGAACGGTGGCGAGTATCCCAGCAACTACCAGTCCGGCATACCCGGTGGCGGGACGTGGGGGAACAACATCTTCACGTATTCGATGGCGCAGGCCGAAGCCTTCGTCAATCAGCCGGGATACCTGCAGGATCCATTCAGCCCCAAACGGTACTACTGGCTGGATTCCTACAGCATCCAGGAGAACGAGCTGTCGGGCTATGTCATGGCCGAGATGGGCGGCGACCACTGGAGCGGCAACATAGGCCTGCGCCTGGTGAACACGCAGGAAAATGTATTGAATAACATTACCGGTACCGAGTTCACCTACTCGCTCTTCGGTCCTTTCAACCGGGAGGTGGTCGACCACACTTACTTCAATGCCCTGCCCAGCGCAAACTTCAAGTTCGAGCTGACGAAAGATATCGTGCTGCGCGTCGCGGCGGCGGAAACCATGTCTCTGCCGGACTACAGCGCCGTGGGCTCGGGGGTGTCGCTCAACGACACCAATTTGACCGGCAGCGGTGGCAATCCCAACCTAAAGCCCATCAAAGGGTCGGTATTCAGCACGGACCTCGAGTACTACTACGGACCTGAGTCCATGGTCGAGGCCGGGTTGTTCACCATGGATCTGTCGTCCTACGTGGATTACGCCAATGTCACGGGAAGGTATGTCAACAACAACCTGACGGGCAACGGCCCGCCTGTGTTTTCCAATTTCACGGTTACCACGGAGACCAACGAGCCTGCGCAGATCAACGGTGCATTTGCGTCGTGGACACAGCAGCTGCCACTCGGCTTCGGCGTGAGCGCGAACGCCACGTTCGCGGCCGGCACGACCGCGAACGGGGATCCGGTGATGGGCGACTCGAAATTCACCGGGAACCTCGGCGCGTACTGGCAGTACGGGCCGATCAGCTCGAATCTCAGCTACAGTTACCGGTCGCACTACTATGTGGCCACGCAGGAGACCGTGCAGGAGTGGGAGGACAACTGGCACAATCTCAACGCGCAGGTGTCCTGGAACATCCTGCATAGCCTGGACCTGACGTTCACGGCGGAGAATCTCACGAACACGGAGCTGAAGTACTACACCAACGGCAATCCGGGGATACCATTCGCGATGTACAACAATGGTCGGACGTTCTACCTGACTGCGATGTACAAGTTCTGACATCGGGCGCGGGACTCTCACCGGCTTCGCAGCTTGCGCGGGGCGCTCCGAATCATCGCGGGTCATCCCCCGATCCGCGGTGATTCGGGCACCCCGGCAGCAGGGATGGAGCCGCGGGGCTGGTCAGTGGCCGCCGCCGCGGATTGCGGCGGCGGGCTGAGCCAGGAGGGCGAACGGCCGCCCGCGGCGCTCCGGGGTCGGACGGCCGCGGCACTAAGGGGGTACCATTCGTCATGAGCTCACGCATCCTTTTCGGGGTCCTCCTGGGTCTGCTCGCATCCTTGGCTCGCGCGCAGGCGGCGCCGCGGATCGCCGCGTATTACGGTGGCGGCATGCCGGTATCCCGGATACCCGCCGCGAAGATCGACGATCTGATCTATGCCTTCGGTGAGCCGAATGACGGCGGCACGTGCGCACCGCCGACTGCCGCGCAGGCCGGCACCTTTGCGGCGCTGCGCGATTTGCGCAAGCAGCATCCGGGCTTGCGCCTTATCCTTTCCATCGGCGGCTGGGATGCGGCGCCGCAATACTCCGACATCGCACTCACCGATCGGTCCCGTGCACGGTTCGCGGCCAGCTGTATTCAGGTGTTTGTGGTGAAGCAGGGGTTCGATGGGATCGACCTCGACTGGGAATTCCCGGTGCATGGCGGCACGCACCGCTCCCGTCCCCAGGATCGCGCCGATGCCACCGCGCTCGCGCGGCAGCTCCGCCGGCAGCTCGATGCGCTGGGCCGCAGGAGTCACCGCCACTATTATCTGACGGCGGCGACGCCTGCGGGCACCTGGCAGCAGGGCGGCGCCTATTCGGTCGGCGACAGCTACGATCTTGCCGCGCTGGCCGCGTCCGCGGACTGGCTGAACGTCATGACGTATGACATGAACAACGTCTTCAGCCCCTCGAGCGGGTTCAATTCTCCGCTCGAGGCGGACCCCCGTGACCCGGCGCCGCAGCCTCAGCGCTCCAGCGACAATCTGACGAGCGCGGTACGCTATTACGAGTCTCAGGGCGTGCCGGCGGCGAAGATCATGTTGGGCGTTGCGTTCTACGGGCGCGGCTTCACCGGAGTGTCGTCACAGGATGCGGGGCTCTACTCGAAGTACACCGCCGGCTATGACGAGACTCCCTGGAAAACCATCCGCTCGCAGTTCCTCACCGATGCGGACTGGGTGCGGCATTGGAGCCCCACGGCGCAGGCGCCCTGGCTGTACAACGACCGGCAGCACATATTCTTCAGCTACGATGATCCGATCTCCCTCGGCATCAAAGCCGATTTCGCGCGCCGCGAGCAGCTTCGCGGAGTGATGATCTGGGTGCTGGGCGAAGATGATCCGGGCAACAGTCTCATGAATGCGCTCGTCTCGCATCTTGCGCCCGGGGGCTCGCCACAACATGAGCGCAACTGAGCCACGGCGCCGTCTGGCCCTGCTGTCGCCGCTCGCGGGGTGGAGCACTCCGCTCGATGAGGTCCCGGATCCGGTCTTCGCCGGCCGGATGCTTGGCGATGGCCTCGCGCTGGATCCGACGGGTGCCACGCTGCACGCGCCCTGCGACGGCGAAATCATTGCCCTCCCGGAATCCAGGCATGCGGTCACGCTGCGTAGCGACGCGGGTGCCGAGATCCTCATGCACATCGGCATCGATACGGTGGCGCTCGGGGGCGAAGGCTTCGAGGCCCACGTGAAGTCGGGTCAACGGGTGGCCGCCGGCGACCGCCTCGTCACCTTCGACCTGGATCTCATTGCCCGCCGCGCGCAGAGCCTGCTGACTCCCATCCTGGTGATGGAGGGGTGCGGATTCACCGTGGTGCGCAGCATCGAGAGTCGTGAGATCGCAGTGGGCGACATCCTCATGGAGATTGCCCCGGTCGAGGCGGCGGCTGAGCGGCGCGGCGCGGGTGAGCCGGGCTCCGCAGAGGCGCGCCCGGCGCGGGAAGTCCGGCGCGTGCGTGTCGCGCTGGAGCATGGCATCCACGCGCGGCCGGCCGCTCACATCGTCGGCGCGCTGAAGCCGCTCGCGGGGGAGGTCAGCCTCGTTTCCCAGGGCCGCACCGCCAACGCGCGCAGCACCGTGGCTCTGATGAAGCTCGGCGTCCACAAGGGAGATGAGGTGGAAGTCCGCGCGGTGGGCAAGGATGCTGGAAGCGCTGTCAGCGCGGTCGCAGCCCTCCTCGCTGGCGCGCACGAAGAGAGTGGCGGCTCGCAGCGGGCACCGCAGCCTGTCTCCGCCGCGCCAGTCGCCGGGCATCGGCCAGCGTCCTCACGGGCAACATCCACGCAGCCGGAGGCGGCAGGTGTTGACGTGAAAGCTCGTGCCGGTTCCGCGCTGCCGGGGGTGATTGCAAGCCGGGGGCTCGCGGTCGGACAGGCCGTACGGCTCGCAGCTCGCGAGATCGAAGTGACGCGGAGCGGTGCCGGAGTCTCGCACGAGACCTTGCAGTTGGATCAGGCCCGAGCCCGGGTCCGCAGCCGGTTGGAAGCGGCTCGCGCGTCGGCCATGGGTGCGGCGCGTGAGATCGTCGAAGCGCACCTCGAGCTGCTCGATGACCCCGAGCTTACGGACGGAGCACTCGCACTCGTCGCTGACGGGGCGAGTGCCGCGTATGCGTGGCGGCAGGCGATCCGCGGGGGCACCGAGGCCCTGCGCGCCCTCAATGATGCGCGCATGGCGGAGCGCGTGGATGACCTGCTCGACCTGGAGCGGCAGGTATTGCTGTCGCTGAGCGGCGATGCGAGTGCTGCGGTCGCGGAGCTGCCGCCGGATGCCATAGTGCTCGCCGAAGAGCTGCTGCCATCGCAGCTCGTCACCCTCGATGCCAAGCGACTCGCGGGCCTCTGTCTCGCGGGCGGCGGGGCGACCTCGCACGTCTCCATCCTGGCGGCGGCCATGGGCATACCGGCTCTGGTCGCACTCGGACCCTCGCTGCAAGGTATTGCGGAGGGTACACCGTTGCTGCTCGATGCCGACGCCGGCCTGCTGCACGTCGATCCGGGCGCGGATCGCCTTACCGCCACGCGCCGCCAGCTCGAGCTGCGGGCCGCAGGGCTGACCGCGGAGCGCGAGGCCGCGCGACAGGATTGCTACACGGCCGACGGCAAGCGCATCGAAGTGTTTGCCAACGTCGGATCGCTCGCCGAGGCGCAGGCCGCCGCGCGCAACGGCGCCGAAGGGTGCGGCCTGCTGCGCACGGAATTCCTGTTCCTCGAGCGCGAGACGCCGCCGAGCGAGGCCGAGCAGCATGCCGAGTATCAGCGGCTCGCCGAGGCGCTGGCCGGCAAGCCGCTCACCATTCGCACCCTCGACATCGGCGGTGACAAGCCGATTCCCTATCTGCCGATGCCCGCCGAGGAGAATCCGGCGCTCGGCCTGCGAGGAGTGCGGACGAGCCTCTGGCGGCCGGACCTGCTGCGCCAGCAGCTGCGCGCCATACTCGGAGTGCGGCCGTACGGTCAGTGCCGCGTTCTCCTGCCCATGATCACCGACGTGGCGGAGATCCGCTCCGTGCGCGCCATGGTCGAGGAAGCGCGGGCCGAGATCGGCCGCCGCGAGCCGATCGAGGTCGGCGTCATGATCGAGACGCCGGCCTCGGCGTTGATGGCGGAATCCATTGCCGCGGATGCTGATTTCTTCTCGATCGGGACCAACGATCTCACCCAGTACACGCTTGCCATGGATCGTGGACATCCCGAGCTTGCCGCGCGTCTCGATGCGCTGCATCCGGCGGTATTGCGCCTGATCGCACGGACGGCCGAAGCCGGGGAGGCGCGCCAGCGCATAGTGGCCGTGTGCGGCGGCCTGGCCTCGGATCCGGTGGCGGCGCCCATCCTCATAGGGCTAGGCGTGCATGAGCTCTCCGCCGTGCCGTCGGTCATTCCGCGCCTGAAGGCGCTCATCCGCACGCTGACGCTGGCGGACTGCGCCGATGCCGCGCGCCAGGCGCTGCAACAGAGCTCCGCCGAGGCCGTACGCGCGCTCGCCGTGCGGCTGACCGCGCGGCAGGGCGAATCCGAGTCGGTGGAATGAGCTGATGAAACAACTCTTTGCCCAACTGCAGAGAATCGGCGGCGCCCTGATGCTGCCGATCGCGGTGCTGCCGGTGGCGGCGCTGCTGCTTCGCTTCGGCCAGCCGGACCTGTTGAACCTGCCCATTCTCGAGGCGGCCGGGCAGGCGATCTTCGACAATCTCGGCCTGCTGTTCGCGGTCGGTGTCGCGATCGGGCTGGCGCGCGAGAATCACGGCGCGGCGGGACTCGCGGCGGTGGTCGCGTATCTGGTCACTACCCAGGGCGCGGAGGTCTTCATCACTGCGCCACCGCAGCTCGTGGCGCTGACCGGGCAGGCACAGACTCTCGCCATCGAGGCGTTCAAGCAGAACGAGCTCAAGACACTGACGGTGCCGGCCGGCATTCTCTGCGGCCTGCTGGGCGGTGTGCTCTACAACCGCTTCCACCGCATCAACCTGCCGGCGTATCTCGCCTTCTTCGGCGGCAGGCGGTTCGTGCCCATCCTGAGCGGCGTTGCGGCGCTCGTCCTCGCGGCAGCCTTCGGTCTCGAATGGCAGCGGATCGAGCTCGGCATGGATACACTCAGCCGCGCGGTCCTGGCCGCGGGGCCGTGGGGTCTTTTCGGCTATGGAGTGCTCAATCGGATCCTGATCGTCACCGGCCTGCACCACGTCATCAACAGCCTGGCGTGGTTCGTGTTGGGCACGTATCACGGCCACACGGGCGATCTCAACCGCTTCTTCGCCGGCGATCCGACCGCCGGCGAGTTCATGGCGGGATTCTTTCCGGTCATGATGTTCGGGCTGCCGGCGGCCTGCCTCGCGATGTATCGCACGGCGCTCCCTGACAGACGGCGCGCGGTCGCCGGCCTTTTGGCGTCCATCGCGCTGACCTCCTTCCTCACGGGTGTGACCGAGCCCGTCGAGTTCTCATTCATGTTCCTTGCGCCGGCGCTCTATGCCGTGCATGCGCTGCTCACGGGCTTCTCGTTCATCGTCATGAATGCGCTGCACGTGCGTCTCGGGTTTGGCTTCTCGGCCGGCCTGTTCGATTACGTGCTCAACTACAAGTTCGCCAGCCGGCCGCTGCTGCTGCTTCCGGTCGGAGCGCTGTACTTCGGCCTTTACTACGGCGTCTTCCGCTTCGCCATCGTCAAGTTCGACCTGAAGACCCCGGGCAGGGAGAGCGCGGAGACGCCGGTTACCGCGGCTGTGCCGGCGACGGCTGCGGAGGGTGCGCGGGCCTACATCGCGGCTCTGGGCGGCGCCGGCAACCTCGAGGCGGTCAACGCCTGCACGACCCGCTTGCGACTGACCGTGAAGGCGCAGGACGTCGTCGATGTCGAGGCGTTGAAGCGCCTCGGCGCGAGAGGGGTGGTGCGTCCCTCGGCTACCGCGCTGCAGGTCGTGGTGGGACCGATCGCGGACCGGGTCGCCGGTGAGATCAGAGATGGGCTGGCGGCGATGCTGCGCGAGAGCGCGCCGGCGCAGCCGCCCCCGGCGGCGCATCAAGCGCAGCAGGATGGGGCCGAACTTCCGGCCGAAGCGCCGCCGCTCGCGAAGCCTGTGATCGAGAAACTGCTGCAGGCTCTCGGCGGGCGCTCGAACGTGCGCAGCGTCGAGCGCGCCTCGTCGCGACTCCGGGTCGGCGTGGTCAACACCGCGAAAGTGGATGGCGCGGCCATCCGGACGCTGGGCCTGCGCGGTGTTGCCGTGGCGACATCCGAATGTGTCCACGTCATTGTCGGCCCTGCTGCGCAGTCCGCCTTCCTGTCCCTCCGGGAGCTTCTCGCGAGCTGACTCTCGGACGACGTCGCGGATCATCTCCGCTTCAGGGCGTCAGCAGTCTACCGAGATCGACAGCTTTTCCGCCGAGGCCCGAAGTTGGCTCGGCAAGGCATCCGGTCAAGTAGAGTCGGCCTGCGCCGGTAATGAGTGCAATCGACCCGTAGTAATATGGGATTAGTTTCCGTCCCATCGGTCCCGTAGGAGGAGAGCCCCATGATCCGTAAAGCCAGAGCAATCTGGCGCGGCACAGGCCGCGCCGGTAAAGGCGAGCTGTCCAGCGATTCCGGTGTCCTGGCCGCGACACCGTATTCGTTCAAGACCCGCTTCGAGAGTGAAAAGGGCACGAATCCCGAGGAGCTGATCGCGGCCGCTCACGCCGGCTGCTTCACCATGGCGCTCGCCTTCCAGCTCGAGCGCGCCGGGCACGCTGCCACCGAGCTCGCCACCGAGGCCGCGGTCACGCTGGAGCCTGAGGGTCAGGGGTTCAAGATCAGCAGGTCCGCGCTCACGCTACGCGCCAAGGTACCCAATATCGATGCGGAGTCCTTCGCCCGGCTGGCGGCCGATGCGGAGAAGAACTGCCCGGTATCGAAGCTCTTCAAGGCGGAGATCACCTTGGACGCGAAGCTCGTCTGAGGCCCTTCGCGGCGATATGATGAGGCGGTCTGCACCCTGGTGCGGGCCTCCCGCCCAGCCAATCAATCCGATAAGGAGTCCTGCGATGGTCAATGAAGCCAAGAAGACTGCCGCCCTGAGTACGCCGTCGGGCCTTTCACAGGAGGCGGTCCGCGACATCCCACCCGGTCTCACCACGCTGCTCGCCGACACCTTCGCCCTTTATCTCAAGACGAAGAACTTTCACTGGCACATGTCGGGCCCGCATTTTCGCGACTGGCATTTGCTGTTGGATGAGCACGGAACCCAGATCTACGATATGACCGATCCCATCGCCGAGCGGGCGAGGAAGATCGGCGGTCCGACGCTCAAGTCGATAGGGCAGATATCGCGGCTGCAGCGCCTGAAGGACAACGACGCGAGCTTCGTCACCCCGAGGGACATGCTGGCCGAGCTGCGGGAAGACAACAAGCAACTCGCTCTATACATGAGGGAGCTGCACGGGGTGTGCGATGAGCTCGGCGACGTGGCTAGCGCGAGCCTGCTGGAGAACTGGATCGACGAGACGGAAAGACGGGTGTGGTTCCTCTTCGAGGCCACTCGTCACGCCGAAGGGTAGTCTCCGAGACAACTCCGCTCAATGGGGATTGCTGGTGAACCCCCGCGGCCGCGGCAGGCCGACGGGGGTCACCGCCGCGCCGCCCTTGGCGCCGCACTTGGAGCAGCGCAGCCGCGGCGCCAGATCCTCGAGAGTCATCGACCAGCCGACGAGGCGCGCCAGCGCCTCCGCGGCGATGTCGCGTGAGGCGCCGCAGGCCGGACATCTCACACGCACCAGAAACTGACCGAAGCGGTCATCCAGCTTCTTCACGTCGCGCAGCTCTCGCATGCGCGCAGAGTAGAAAGCGCGCGGGGCTCCTGTCCATGCAGTTGCTTCGCCCCAGGGATACTGGATGAGCGGCGGTCTGCCGCCGCCCCGGCTCAGCATCGAGCCGGCCAAGCTCCGAACCCCGCCGGCACCGCAGGATAGCGGCGCGTCGTTTTGTGCAGGCGCGGGCCGGCAGACCAACGTTCTGCGGCGGACGGGTGAGCGGGCATCCGCGAGGACAATGTTCTCGGCCGGACCCGCTACCATGGGCGGAGAACCGAGAACAACCCCACGGGGCCGTCCCTGCCCATGAGCAACAACGCGGAAGCCTTCGAGCATTGGATTCGCACGTCGTTCGTGCAAATGAATACCGAGCTCGAGGAGCTCTACTTCGCCGGTGAGGACCGATCGCGGGTGATAGGGGTCGGTGACACGATCAAGAACGCAATGCGCGATGAGGGTCACACCTACGTCACTGCTTTGCGCGCTGAAGGCAATACGGGCGAGGGATTCGATAGCGCATTCGGAGTTCTCGGCAACGTAGGCATGTACCTGGGAGCCCTGAGACGGCACGAGCTCACCAATCCCGCGCGGGAAGAGCGCTCGCCTTTTCCGGAAGCCTCCTCTCTCGCCGTCCATTGCGGCGCCTCACTCGGGATGGCGCCCAGATTCGCGACCGCGCACCTGACCATCCACAACAGGGCTCGCGCCGGACTGCGCAAGAGCTTCACGTCGCTCGCGGACGAGTTTCTCTTCATTGACGAGAACACCCGCGGCATTCTCTCGCTGCAGCGTGCGGCGGATGCTCTGACGAGCATCGTGCATCTCGGCGTATCGAGTCCGGTGGCGGATGTGATGTTCGAGGCAGCGAAACATTCGCTGCACCAGGTGATCCGGGTCAACCGCCGGCTGATGGAGCGTCTGGATGTCGAGCGATTCTTCTATTCCGTGCGCCCCTACTACAAGCCGTATCGCGTCGGCCGGCAGGAGTACCGCGGCGCCAACGCCGGGGATTTCTCCGGCATCAACGAGATCGATCTGCTGCTCGGGCTCTGCCGCGCGAACGACCCGTACTACGGCCAGCTCCTCGTCGACAAGATGCTCTTCATGCTGCCGGACGATCAGGCGCGCCTCAAGGACTGCATGACGCGCAAGAGCCTGTTGGACGAGCTGTTGGAGCTTCTCGGTACACATCGGGACACCGATTGGTTCCAACGGAACGCACGAGCCTTCCTGGAGGTCTGCGATCTTTTCGGGCACACGGCGGCGCAGCACCACGATGAGCTGGTGAAGCGCTTCATCGAAGAGCCCGCCGCCAGGCTCGGCGAGGACCAGCCGCAGGGACTCACCGCCAGCGGACCGCCGTTGCCTGTGCTGCTGCGCTCGCTCGAGGTGCTGAGGGACCTGCGGGTGGCGGCCGACCGGCCCGATATTACGACACGGCACCACGACCTGGCGAGGGTTCGCGCGGCGGTGGCGGTGTGATGAGCGATAAGGCCGACGCGGCGGTGCGATATGGTGCCGCGCCGTTGCTTGCAAAATGCATGCAATGCATGTAGAATGCAGGCATGAGTGTCCAGATCACCATTCGAGACGTACCGGAGCGGGTGCGCGATGAGCTTGCTGCGCGTGCCGCCTTGCAGGGCAGGTCGATGCAGGAGTTTCTTCGCGGGGAACTCGTGCGCCTCGCCTCTCGCCCTACGGTCAAAGCCTGGGCGGAGCAGGTGCGCAGGAGAAAGCGCGCGATGCAGACCCGCGTTGCTGCTGAGCAGATCCTGAAGTACCGCGATACTGACAGGCGGTGAGCGTCGTCGTCGATTCATCCGTGCTCGTGGCGGCGCTCGTTGACTCCGGCCCGGATGGCGCTTGGGCCGAGAATGTCATCGAGGGCGGCGCCCTTTGCGCACCAGAGCTGGTGCAGGTCGAGGTGACGAGCGTCCTCCGTCGCTTGGAACTGGGCAAGAAGATTACGCCGATGGAAGCCGACGCGGCGTATGAGAATCTGATGGAGCTTGAGATTGAGCTTTTCCCGTTTGAGCCGTTTGCTGACCGCATCTGGGAGCTGCGCCCGACGGTGACGAGCTATGATGCCTGGTATGTTTCCGTGGCAGAGGCAATCGGATCACCCCTTGCCACGTTGGATGAACGCTTGGCCAAGGCACCCGGACCCAAGTGCGAGTTCCTGACGCCCGCCCGGCGTTAGCGCCTATCAGAACGCGTTGAGCCCCGTCAGCTCGCGGCCGATCGTGAGCTGGTGGATGGTCTCCGTGCCCTCGTAGGTGATGACGCTCTCGAGGTTGAGCATGTGGCGGACGGGGACGTACTCCGCGCTGATGCCGGCGCCCCCCAACATGTCGCGGCAGTCGCGCGCGATGTCGATGGCCATGCGGCAGTTGTTCCATTTGGCGAGCGAGACGTGTGGCGGCTGCATCCTGCCCTGATCCTTGAGGCGCCCGAGCTGCAGCGCAAGCAACTGCGCGGTGGTGATGCGCCGCGCCATGTCGGCCAGGCGGATCTGGATGGTCTGATTCGCGGCCAGCGGCCGGTCGAAGAGGATGCGGGTCTTCGAGTAATCCAGCAACTGCCCGAGGCACGCCTGCGCCGCGCCGATGACCCCCCAGGCGATCCCGTAGCGTGCCTGAGTCAGGCAGGAGAGGGGGCCCTTGAGGCCGACGACGCCGGGCAGGACGTTGCTCTCCGGCACGATCACGTTGTCGAAGAACAGGGCGGAGGTCACCGAGGCGCGCAGGGAAAACTTGCGCTCGATCTCCGGTGCGGCGAAGCCCGCGGTGCCCTTCTCGACGATGAAGCCGCGGATCCCCTCCTCGGTCATCGCCCAGACGACCGCCAGGTCGGCGATGGCGCCGTTGGTGATCCACATCTTCGACCCATTCAGCACCCAGTCCTTGCCGCGCCGCTTGGCATGAGTCTTCATGTTGGCGGGGTCGGAGCCGCCGTGCGGCTCGGTGAGCCCGAAGCAGCCGATGAGCTCGCCGCGCGCCATGCCTGGAAGATACTTCTGCTTCTGCTCCTCTGACCCGTAGGCATGGATCGGATACATGCAGAGCGAGGATTGCACCGAGACGAAGCTGCGGATGCCGGAGTCCCCGCGCTCGAGCTCCTGACAGATGAGACCGTAGCTGATGGCGTTCATGCCGGCGCAGCCATAGCCCTGGAGTGACGAGCCGAGGAGGCCGAGAGCCGCGAGCTCCGGAACGAGCTCCCTGGGGAAGCGGTGCTCCTCGAAGCACTTCTGGATGATGGGCAGCACCTTGTCGTCGACGAGTCGACCGACCGACTCCTGCACCATGCGCTCCTCTTCGGTGAGCGCCCCCGCGACATCGTAAAGATCGAGTGGATTCAGTGGCATATACGAAGCTTACGGGATGACGGCCGTCGCCTCAATTTCGACTTGGGCCTGCGCCTCGATGAGGGCGGTCACCTCGATGGCGGTCATCGCCGGGAAGTGCTTGCCCATGATGTCGCGGTAGACCGCGCCGATCCCCTCGAGATGGGCGATGTAGTCGGCACGATTCGTGAGGTACCAGGTCATGCGTGTGATGTGCTCGGGACGGCCGCTCGCCTCGGCCAGCACCGCGAGCACGTTCCGCAGGGCCTGGGCGGCCTGATCGACCAGCTGCGCGCTCTCGAACTTGCCGCTGCGCGGGTTCCAGCCCACCTGGCCGGCGATGAAGACCTGACGGCCGTGTGCCACTACGCCGTTGCTGTAGCCCGAGGGGCGCGGCCAGCCTGCGGGTTGCAGGATTCCTGGTAGGCTCAATTTCGTTTCTCCGCGGCGCGTCGCATGAGCTCGCGCCCGATGATCAGCTTCTGCACTTCAGTGGCCCCTTCGTAGATGCGCAGCGCGCGGATGTCGCGATACAGTCGCTCGACCACCTCGCCGCGCGCGACCCCGCGGCCGCCGAACAGCTGCACGGCGCGATCGATTACCTGCTGCGCCGTCTCGGTGGCCGTCATTTTCGCCATTGCGACTTCTGTCGTGGCCCGCTCGCCGCCGTCGCGCAGCCACGCCGCGCGATAGGTCAGAAGCCGCGCGGCGTCGATGCCGGTGGCCATGTCGGCGAGCGCCGCCTGGGTGAGCTGAAAATCCGCGAGCGGCTTGCCGAACAAGATCCGCTGCGACGAATGTGCCAGCGCCTCATCGAGGGCGCGCTGTGCGAACCCGACGGCCGCGCCGGCCACCGAAGTGCGGAAGACGTCGAGCGTCCGCATGGCGATCTTGAATCCCTCGCCCTCGGCTCCTAGCCGCTGAGTCAGCGGCACCCGGCACTCATGGAAAGCGAGGCTCGCGAGCGGGTGCGGCGAGATCGTATCGATACGCCGCGCGATCGACAGCCCTGGTGTGGCCGCATCCACGACGAAGGCCGTGATTCCTTCCGCCGAAGTGGTGCCGTCGGGACGCACGTCCGGGCCACTCGTGCGTGCGAATACGCAGTAGAAATCTGCGATGCCGCCATTCGAGATCCAGGTCTTCTCACCTTCCAGCTTGTACCCCTCAGGAGTTCGGGTGGCACGACACCTGAGCGCGGCAACATCGGACCCGGCGTCGGGCTCTGATAATGCGAAGGCCGCTATGGCTTCTCCGGCGGCGACGCGCGGGAGATAACGTGTCCGCAACTCCGCTGAGCCGGCGAGGGAGATCGCGCCGCTGCCGAGGCCTTGCATGGCGAACGCGAAATCGGCCAACGCGTCGTGGCTGGCCAGTGTCTCGCGGATCAATGCCAAGGCGCGGACGTCGAACCCCGCACGCCCTGCGCCCGCGGCAGCGTCCGCAGTCGCTCCTGGCGCGCAGTATCGCGCCCAACCGGCGCGTCCGAGGTCGCGCACGAGTTGGCGGCACGCGCCATCGACGGACTCCCGGTCCTCAGCGGTAGCCGGGCCCGTGAGGCGCGTGGCCGCCCACTCGCGCAAGCGGCCCACGAGCTCGCGATGGCTCTGATCGAAGAACGGCCAGTCGAGGAAACTGCGCGCTGACGTCAAGGGTCAGTCTCCCTCGAACCGAGGCTGTTGCTTCGCCACGAATGCGCGGTATGCGCGGCGGAAATCCTCCGTCCGCATGCAGACGGCCTGCGCTTCGGCTTCGGCATCGATGGCCGCATCGATCGGCAGATGCCACTCGGCATGCAGCATCTTCTTGGTCATGGCGTGCGCGAAGGTCGGGCCCTGCGCGATCTGCGCAGCCAGCGACATCGCCTCCGCGAACACGGATTCCGGGGCGGCGAGGCGGTTGAAAAAGCCCCATGCAAGCCCTTCCTCGGAGGACATCGCACGACCGGTGTAGAGGAGCTCCGCGGCGCGTCCCTGGCCGATGATCCGCGGCAAGATCGAGCAGGCCCCCATGTCACATCCGGCAAGTCCCACGCGCGTGAAGAGAAAGGCCGTCCTGGCGCGCGACGTACCCAGCCGAAAATCCGACGCCATGGCGAGAATGGCGCCGGCGCCGGCGCATACGCCATCAACCGCCGCGACGATCGGCTGGGGGCAGGCGCGCATGGCCTTCACCACGTCGCCCGTCATCCGGGTGAACTCGAGGAGACCCTCGGGGCTGCGCTGCGTCAGCGGACCGATGATCTCGTGTACATCGCCCCCGGAGCAGAAGTTGTCTCCGGCACCCGTGATGACGAGTGCGCGCACGTCGGGCGCAGCAGTCAGCACGCGGAACAGGTCGCGCAGCTCCGCGTACGAGTCGAATGTCAGGGGGTTCTTGCGCTCCGGACGATCCAGCGTCACCACACCGATCCGCTCCTGCAACCGCCACTTGAAGTGTTGCGGTGTGTAGCTCGCGGCGTCGAAGGATGGCTTCGCGGTCATGCCTGTCTCCTGCTCAAGCGCCATTGAGACTCGTCAAGTGCTCCTTGAGCTCACCCAGGAGGTCCATCAGTTGCTTTTTCTGCCTCGGGGACAAGGCGCCGAAGAGATCGATGACCCAGCTCTCGTGCTCGGCAGCCATGCGGCGGAACTGACGCTCACCCTCGGCAGTGAGCTTGACGCGGTAGACGCGCCGGTCGGCGGAGTCGATCTCGCGCACGACCAGGCCTTCCCTCTCCAGGCCGTCCGTGACGCCGGTGACGTTGCCACCGGTGACCATCATGCGCTGGGACAGCTCGCTCATCTTCAGGCCTCGGGGGGCGCGCTCGAGCTGCGCCATCAGATCGAAGCGAGGCAGCGTGGTGTCGAAGCTCGATTGCAGGTGCTGGCGCACCCGGCTCTCGATCTGGTTGGTGCAGGCGAGGAGCCGCAGCCACAGACGCAGCGACGCATGGTGATCATCGTGTACCCGCGTCTCCGCATCGAGCGCCGCCGGAATCGCATTCAATGCGATCTTCTCCCGCGGCATCAGGTGGTCACCTCGCCGCCGGCGATCACGATGCTCTGGCCGGTCACGCTCTCGGTCCCTGGGCGGCAGAGCCAGAGGACGGTTGTGCTCACCTCCCCGGGGGCGATGAGGCGCCCCTGCGGGTTGGTGGCGGTGAGCGTGGCCAGCGCTTCGCTTGCGCTGCGGCCGGTCTTCTGCACTATATTGTCGACCGCCCGCTTGACGATGTCGGTGTCGGTGTATCCCGGGCACACCGCATTCACGGTGATGTTCCGTCTCGCATACTCCAAAGCCAGCGAGCGCGTGAAGCCGATCACCGCGTGCTTCGAGGTCGCATAAGCGGATATGTAAGCCGCGCCTCTGAGGCCGGCGATGCTCGCAATGTTGACGATCCGCCCGAAGCCGGCCTGCAGCATGTCGGCTACGGCCTGCCGTGTGCAGAGATAGGTACCCGTCAGATTCACGCCGATGATCCTGTTCCACAGCGCTTCGTCGGTATCTGTGAATTTGGCGGCAGCGGCCTGACCGGCGTTGTTCACCAGGATGTGCACCGGGCCGAATTGCCGGCGCGCCGTGGCGAAGGCTCCTTTGACGGCGGCGTCGTCCGTAACGTCGGCCACGATCGGGATGGCGCGCTTCGCCCCGCCGAGCTCCGCGGCCACTTCCGCGAGCCGGGCCGCGTCGCGGCCGACGAGCGAGACCCGCGCGCCGTCGGCGGCCAGCGCCGCGGCGATGCTGGCGCCGATGCCGCGGCTGGCGCCCGTGACGAAGGCATGCCGGGCCGCCGGTGCCGCAGTGCTCTCATTCATTGATTTCGCTCGCTGGTTTACTCGGCCCCATCCTGGGCCTCGCCCCTTCGGGGCCGTCGAGCGCTGACGCGCTTGACGTTACAGATCGCTCCAGGCGATCTGTTCGCGGAGCCGCAGCGCTCGCCTGTATCTGCGCGGCACGCTGCAAGTTGCGCTCGAGCTGCTGCCGGCCGGAGAGATACTGCTGCGGCCACCACTGCTCGGCGTAACCGAGGCGCGCCGCGGCCTCGAGCGTCCAGGCTGGGTTGGCCAAGTGCGGCCGCGCCAGGGCGCAGAGGTCGGCGCGGCCCGAGGCGATGATGGAGTTGACGTGGTCGGGCTCGTAGATGTTGCCGACCGCCATGGTCGCGATGCCGATCTCGTTGCGCACCCTGTCGGCAAACGGGGTCTGGTACATACGGCCGTAGACCGGCTTCTGCCATGGGACGGTCTGGCCGGTGGAGACATCGATGAGATCGGTGCCCGCTTCACGGAAGGCGCGCACGATGACGAGCAGGTCTGCGTCGGACAGGCCGCCTTCGGCCCAGTCGGTCGCGGAGATACGCACGGAGAGCGGCTTGTCTTCGGGCCACTGCGCGCGCACCGCCCGCAGCACCTGGAGCGGAAAGCGCAGGCGTCCCTGAACGTCCCCGCCGAACTCATCCTCGCGGCGGTTGGTGAGCGGCGAGAGGAAGGAGGCGAGGAGGTACCCGTGCGCCATGTGCAGCTCGAGCATGTCGAAGCCGGCTTGCAGGCCGAGCTGTGCGGCGCGCACGAATTGCGAGATGACCTCGCCCATCTGCTGCGGTCCCATCTCGATCGGGGTCTGGCTGATCCCGGGCAGGTAGGGCAGGGGGGAGGGGGCGAGGATGGGCCAGTTGTCCGCGGGGAGCGGGCGATCCATCTCCTCCCAGCCGAGTTGGGTCGAGCCCTTGCGCCCCGAGTGCCCGAGCTGCAGACAAAACTTCGCGGGCGTGCGCCTGTGGACGAACTCTACGATGCGGCGCCACGCATCACGCTGCTCTTCATTCCAAAGACCGGTGCACCCCAGAGAGATGCGGCCCGCGGGAGAAACGCAGGTCATCTCCGTGTAGATGAGTCCCGCGCCGCCGAGCGCCCGGTGGCCGTAGTGTACGAGGTGCCAATCGTCCGGCATTCCGTCGGTCGCACAGTACTGTGCCATCGGAGAAACCACGACACGGTTGGCGAGTGTGAGACCGCGGAGCTTGAAGGGCAGAAACATCGGCGGACGCCCATCGCTCACGCCATTGTGGCGTGCGAGCCAGTCCTCGTAGCTCTCCACGAATTTCGCGTCCCGCACCTTCAGGTTCTCGTGCCCGATGCGCTGACTGCCGGTGAGCAGGCTGTAGGCGAACTGCTCCGGCGGCAACTGGGTGTAGCGCGCAACGTTCTCGAACCACTCCATGCGGTTGCGCGCCGCGCTCTGCAGCTTCAATACCTCGAGGCTGCGCTCCGCATGGTACGCCGCGAGCGCCGGGTGCAGGTCCGGCCCCGCGGCGAGGTGGCGGACCAGCGAGATGGCATCCTCCATGGCGAGCTTGGTGCCCGAGCCGATCGAGAAATGTGCCGTGTGGGCCGCATCCCCGATCAGGACCACCTTGCCGTCGTGCCAGCGCCGACAGTGCACGCGATTGAAGTTGAGCCAGGCGGATCCGCGCAGGTGATTGGCGTTGCTCTGCAGCGCATACCCGCCGAGATAACGCGCGAACAGCCGCTCGCAGAACGCGATGGAGCCCGCGGTATCGAGCCGGTCGAGTCCCTGCGCTTTCCAGGTCTCCTCGCGCGTCTCGACGATGACCGTGGAGAGGTCGCGGCTGAACTGGTAGGCGTGGATCTGGAACCAGCCATGCTCGGTGCGCTCGAAAGCGAAGGTGAACGCCGCGAACTTCCGCGTGGTGCCCAGCCAGATGTAGCGGCATTTCCGCCGGTCGAGCTCCGGCTCGAACACGGCTTCGTGGCGCTGGCGGGTCCTGCTGTTGGCGCCGTCGGCCGCGACGATGAGTTCCGCATCCTCGAGCCCGGCTTCGCAGTCCACCTCGCGCTCGAAGTACTGCCGCACCCCGAGCTCCGCTGCGCGCTCCTGCAGGATCGAGAGCAGGCGCTTGCGGCTGATACCGCAGAAGCCGTGGCCGCCGCTCACGAACCGCCGGCCGTGAAAGTGGATGTCGATGTCGTCCCAGTGGTGGAAGCTGCCGACGATGGCGGCATGGGAGGGCGCATCGGCGGCGCGGAAATTGTCCATCGTCTGATCGGAGAATACGACGCCCCAGCCGAAGGTGTCGTCCGGCCGATTGCGCTCGTAGACCTCGATGCTCGCCTGCGGCAGGGCCTTGCGCAGCAGGATGGCGGTGTACAGGCCCGCGGGGCCGCCGCCCAGGCAGACGATTCGCTTCACGGCGGCTTCCGCCTATGCCTGTATCGCTTGCATCGAGGCTGTGTTATATTTCGAGATGCTTGAGATGTCAAGTATCACTGGTGCATTCTTGGGGTTCGTTCCTAGGGGATTAAGACCATGACCACATCGGCCTCGCAGTCGGAGATCCTCTCCCGTCTGGTGAGCGGCATCGTCGGCGGCGGCATCCGCGTCGTCGATCTCACCGTAGCGCTGGAGCCCGCGACGCCTACCATCCAGCTGCCGCCGCAGTTCGCCCCTTCCAAGGGCTTCTCGCTGCAGGAGATCTCCCGCTATGACGAGCGCGGGCCCGCCTGGTATTGGAACAATATCGCCTGCGGGGAGCACACCGGCACGCACTTCGACGCCCCGGTGCACTGGGTGACGGGCAAGGACTATCCGAACAACGCCACCCACAACATTCCGGTCGATCGGTTCATCGGTCCGGCCTGCGTGATCGATGTGTCGCAGCAGGTCGCCGCGAACGCGGATTTCCTGCTTACCCAGGCGGTGGTCGAGGATTGGGAACACCGGCACGGGCGCATTCCCGCGCACGCCTGGGTGCTGGTCCGCACCGACTGGTCCCAGCGCCGCACGGCCAAGGAGTTTCTCAACATCGGCAAGGATGGGCCGCATACTCCGGGGTTCCATCCGCAGTGCGTTCCGTTCCTCGCGCGCGAGCGCGACATCCTCGGCGTCGGGGTGGAAACGGTCGGCACCGATGCCGGCCAGGCTGCGACCTTCGAGCCGATGTTTCCGTGCCATACGCTCATGCACGGCTCGAACCGGTTCGGACTGGCGAGTCTGACCAATCTCGATCAGCTGCCGCCGACGGGTGCGGTGGTGATCGCTCCGCCGCTCAAGATCGTGAACGGCTCGGGCAGTCCGCTGCGCGTGCTGGCGCTGGTTCCGGTGTGAGCTGACTGGACATATAGAGTCCCATGGCCGAGCGCTCGTTCGCCAAAGAGGTCAAGTCGCTGCGGCTCGGCGCGGGCGCGGAGTTCCGCGGCGAGGGCATCCTTGCCGTCACCAAGGCGCTGCTGCAATCGGGTGTGGCCTATGTCGGCGGCTACCAGGGCGCGCCGATTTCCCACCTCATGGATGTCCTCTCCGATGCGGAGGACATCCTGACCGAGCTCGGCGTGCACTTCGAGGCCAGCGCCTCGGAGGCCACGGCCGCCGCCATGCTCGCCGCGTCCATCAATTATCCGCTGCGCGGTGCGGTGACCTGGAAGTCCACCGTCGGCACCAATGTGGCCTCCGATGCGCTCGCCAATCTGGCGTCCGCGGGCGTGAAGGGTGGTGCGCTCATCATCGTGGGCGAGGACTACGGAGAGGGTGCCAGCATCATGCAGGAGCGCACCCACGCCTTCGCCATGAAGTCGCAGATCTGGCTGCTCGATCCGAAGCCGCACCTGCCGCAGATCGTGCGCGCCGTGGAGCGCGGCTTCGAGCTGTCGGAGGCCAGCCATTCGCCCGTCATGCTGATGCTTCGCATCCGCGCGTGTCATGTGTACGGGCGCTTCACTGCCAAGGACAACAAGCGGCCGCCGTGCTCGGCGGCAGACGCGTTGCTATCGCCGTCCAGGGACTACAGCAGGATCATCCTCCCACCTTCCATCTACGCGCAGGAGCGGGAGAAGATCGAGCAGCGCTTCCCGGCGGCCGTCAGCTTCGTCGCCGAGCAGGGGCTGAACGATCTCACGGACGGCGAGACAAATGACGTCGGCATCGTGCTGCAGGGCGGGCTCTACAACAACGTGCTGCGCGCTCTGGAGCTGCTGGAATGCGCTGACACCTTTGGGACGAGCCGGATTCCCTTGTACGTGCTCAACGTCACTTATCCGCTCGTGCCCGAGGAATGGGCCCGGTTCTGCGCCGGCAAGCGCGCGGTGCTGGTGGTGGAGGAGGGTCAGCCGGAGTTCATCGAGCAGGCGGCGAGCCAGATCCTGCGCAAGCGCGAGGTGTCGACGCCACTGCTCGGCAAGGGCCTGCTGCCCATGCATGGGGAGTACACGGTCGATGTGCTGCGCAAGGGCATCGGAGAGTTCCTCGGACAGTGGGCGCCAGGGCTGCGTCGCGCCTCGCCCGGCGGTCTTGCCCGGGAGGCGCCGCTGGTGCCGGCCGCGGAGCTGGCGAAGCTCGTTCCGCCGCGCCCGTCGGGCCTGTGCACGGGCTGCCCGGAGCGCCCGTTCTTCGCCGCCATGAAGCTCCTGCAGCGCGAGACCGGGCCGCTGCACATCAGCGCCGACATCGGCTGCCATTCCTTCGCGACGCTGCCGCCTTTCAACATGGGCAACAGCATCATGGGATACGGTCTCGGCGCAGCCGGCGCCTCCGCCTTCCATAGCGAAGGGGGGCGCCGTCCGGTCGCCATCATGGGCGACGGCGGCTTTTGGCACAACGGACTCACGAGCGGTATCGGCAACGCGGTCTTCAACCGGCACGACGGCCTGACCGTCATCATCGACAACAATTATTCCGCCGCAACGGGCGGCCAGGACATACCCTCCTCGCGCTGGCCGAACGAGCATCGGCAGGGCAACAACTCGATCGTCGCTGCCGTGCGGGGCGTCGGTGTGAAGTGGGTGCGACATACACGGACGTATGACATGGCGCAGACTCTGAAGGTCCTGCGTGAGGCGCTGACGACGCAGGTCCGCGGCCCCAAGGTGATCGTGGCCGAGGGCGAGTGCCAGCTCAACCGCCAGCGGCGGGTTCGTCCCTTGATGAAGAAGGCGATCCAGGAAGGCAAGCGCGTGGTGCGCGAGCGCTTCGGCGTCGACCCCGACACCTGCACCGGCGATCACTCCTGCATCCGCCTCTCCGGCTGTCCTTCCCTCACGGTGAAGCCGAATCCCGACCCGCTGCGCACCGATCCGGTCGCCCACGTAGACAACAGCTGCGTCGGCTGCGGCGTGTGCGGCGAGGTCGCTGATGCGGCCGTGCTGTGTCCCTCGTTCTACCGGGCCGAGCTGGTCTACAACCCATCCTGGTGGGATCGGCTGTTGGCCCGTATCCGCGCCAATGTGATCGGTGCGCTGCAGCGGCGCAACGACCGTAAGCGCCTGCGCTTCGCCCTGTGACCCTGCGACCGATCAAGCTTTGCATCGCGGCGCTCGGCGGCCAGGGCGGCGGCGTGCTCGCCGAGTGGCTCATTGAGATCGCCGAGGCCGAGGGTTATCTCGCGCAATCGACGTCCGTGCCCGGTGTCGCGCAGCGCACGGGCGCAACGATCTACTATCTGGAATTCTTCCCGCGGGCGGCGGCGGAGCGGGCTGGGCGCGAGCCGATCATGGCCCTCATGCCGGTCCCCGGAGATGTCGACTGTGTCGTCGCTTCCGAGCTGGTCGAGGCGGGCCGCGTGATCCAGCGCGGCCTGGTGGACCGCGAGCGGACCACGCTCATTGCCTCGTCCCATCGCTCCTACTCGATCGCGGAGAAGAGTGCGCTGGGGCAGGGCGCCGCCGATGCCGCGGGGCTCGTCGAGCTCGCGCGCAGCCAGGCGAAACGGCTCATCCTGTTCGACATGGAGTCCGTCGCCGAGCAACATCACAGCGTCGTCAGCTCCGTGCTGCTCGGAGCGATCTGTGGCAGTGGTGTGCTGCCCTTTGGCCGCCCGGCGTTCGAGGCGGCGATCGGCAAGAGCGGCATCTCCGTCGCCACGAACATGGCCGCTTTCGCAGATGCTTGCGCGCGGGCCGAGCGCGCCGATGCCGCCGTTGACGCGAAGCGCCCGCCGGCTCCTTCACGCGATGGTGCCGCGGGTATTCCCGAGCGAGCGCGCTCGCCGAGCCTGCAGCCTCTGCTCGATCGCCTGCGGCGGTTGCCGCAAGCGGTGCAGACGCTGGCGCTCGAAGGCGCCCGCCGCGCCATCGACTATCAGGACCCCGGCTACGCCGCGTTGTACCTGACACGCCTGGAGCGTATCGGCGCGCTCGAAGAGCGCAGCGGCAGCCGCGAGGAGTGGGCACTCACTGCGGCCGTTGTCCGCGGGCTCGCCCTCTGGATGACCTTCGAGGACACCATTCGCGTCGCGGATCTGAAGACACGCTCGGCCCGATTCGCGCGGGTGCGCGAGGAGATCCGGGCGGCGCCGGAGCAGCTCTTCGGCATCACCGAGTTCATGAAGCCGCGGGTGGCGGAAATCGCCGGCACTCTGCCCGCGCGGATGGGAGCCTGGGTGCTCGCCTCGCCGAGGGTGTCGCGATGGCTCGGCCGTATGGAGACCGGCAAGCGCATACGTTCGAGTACCGTAGCCGGCTTCCTGCTCCTTCACGCCCTGAGCGGGCTCAAGCGGTGGCGGCGCGGAACGCTGCGCTACGTGGAGGAGAATGCGCGGATCGAGGACTGGCTCGGCCGCCTCGAGCGGCTTGCCGCGACGCACTACGATCTTGCCGTCGAGCTGGCGCGAGCTCAGCGCCTCATCAAGGGCTACGGCGAGACGCACGAGCGCGGGTGGAGAAGCTTCTCGACGCTGGTTGCGCGGCTCGAGGAACTCGCCGAGCGCCCGGATGGCGCAGCGGTGTTGGCGCGGCTGTGCGAGGCTGCGCTCGCGGACGAGGAAGGCAAGGCGCTCGCGGGGGAGCTCGCCGCGCTGGCGGCGGCCCGGACGTCAGCGGAGACGGTGAGTGCGTGAGGCGCGAGGTCAGCCGACGACCGCTGTCGCCTCGATTTCGATCAGGAACTCCGGCAGCGCGAGCGCGCTCGCGCCGATGAAGGTGTTCGGGGCGGGTGTGGTCTCGCCATAGAATCGAGCGATCTCTCCGAGCACCGGCCCGAGCTTATCCGGCTTGTGATCGACCACGTAGGTGCGCAGTCCCAGGATGTCAGCCGGTGATGCGCCGGCTGCCGCGAGGACCACGCGAATGTTGGCAAGTACCTGACGAGTCTGAGCCGCGAGATCGCCCGCGCCGACGAGCCTTCCTTCGTTGTCCCATGCAACCTGGCCGGCGAGATGCAGCACGGAACCGCCTCGCTGGCGCGCCGCGTGCGAGAAGCCATATCTGACACTGTCGTAGAGCCCAGGAGGATTGATCTTCTCTGCGGACATGTTCACGCTCCTCTCTCGTCGGGACGGGAGAATGCTCGTGCGGGCGGCGGCTGAAATCAATGACCTCAGCCGACCGACTTCGTTGCGCTGCGCGCAACGCCGCGCGTCCGCTGCGGGGTCAGGCTTGGAGTCTGCCCAGGCGGTGCAGCGTGTCCCGGACCTGCTCCCGCGCCTCGCCGGTGAGTTCCAGGATGGGCGGCCGCGGATAACCGCCGGGCAATCCCTGAGCATTCAGCGCCTCCTTGAGAATCGCTTGCGCCGAGGCGAACCGGCCGACGAGCCTCTCCGTGAACCACTCCTTCATGAGGACTCGATCGCGCGCCCCGCAGCGCAGCGCGGCCGCGACGTCGCCGCGCCAGAGATGATTGTAGAAATCCGGATGATCGCGCCCGAGGACCCCGCCCGCTCCCATCGTGCCGTCGCCTCCGTGCGTCCGCAGCAGTGTCGCGCCGAGCTCATCCATCGGAAAGCCGAACACCCGCAGCCGATCCTTCAGCGCGAAGAACGATTGGATGAACCGGTCGAGGCGGCCGGTGGAGTTCTTGACGGCGACGATGCCGTCGAGGTCGGCGAGACGCTCCAGCAGCTCGCAGGACATGTCCACATTGGTGCCGGGCGGCCAGTTGTAAACGCAGATCGGCAGGCCCGCATGCTCCGAGACGTGGCGGTAGAAGGCGAAGATCTCCTCCTCGTTGGGAACGATGTAGGGAGGAGGCGTCACGAGAATGCCGTCGAAGCCGCTCTCGCGCGCCATCTCCGCGTACTCGATGACGCGATTCGCGCAGAAGGCGTTACAGCCGGCGATCAGCGTCAGCTTGCCGCGCAGTTGCCGGCCCGTGACTCTCAACAGGGCGCGCCGCTCCGCATCGGAGAGGCTGAACCACTCGCCGGTGGTGCCCGCGATGACGATCCCGTGCATGCCCTCGGCCGCGAGCCACTCGAGCAGCTGCTGCAATCCACGCGCATCGAGCTGCCGGTCCCGGGTGAACGGCGTGGTGATGGCCGGAATGTAGCCCCGCCAATCGACGGAGGATCTGTCCATTGCGCTGCGCTCGAGAATGAACCGCTGTCGGCATTCTAGGCGTCGCTGCGAATTTGTCACAATGACGGCGGCTGAGTATCATCGTTGCGCGCAGCGCAACAAAGTGTGCGGTGAACCATGTCGAATCCCATCCTTACAGATGCGAAGCTGCGCTACCTGGCGGAGGCCGCGGCGCTCGGCTCGATGCACGCGGCCGGTGAGAAGCTCGATGTCGCGGTGTCGTCGATCAGCCGCCAGATCGCGCAGCTCGAGGCGCAAGTCGGATTACCGCTCATCGAACGCGGCAGGCGCTCGATCAAACTGACGGAGGCCGGGGAGATGGCGGTGCGGTACTACCGCGAGAGCATCACACAGCGCGAGACGCTGGTGTCGAGCATCCAGGCGCTGCGCGGGCTGCGCGCCGGACAGATCGAGCTCGCGATCGGGGAAGGGTTCGTCAACGCCCTCTCGCCCCTGCTGCAGAGCTTCACCGCGAGTCATCCGGGCCTGCGCATGGCGGTCAATGTGGCGGGAACGCTCGAGGTCATGCGCCAGGTGCGCGATGACGAGGCGCATATCGGCCTCGCGTTTCACTCGCCGGCCGATCCCAAGATCAACGTGCGCGCCACCTTCTCGCAGCCGATACGGCTCATCGCCCATCCCCGGCATCCGCTGGCCCGTCGGCCGTCGGTGACTCTGCGGGAAGCCGGGCAGCATCGGCTCTGTCTGCCGGAAGCGAGCTTCCGCATCCGCCAGATGATCAATCTTGCGGAGGAGCACGAGAGGGTATCGCTGGAAGCCCACATGACTACCAACTCGCTGCACCTGTTGCGGGAGATGGTGAAGTCGGGCACGTGCGCGACACTGCTGCCGGAGATCGCAGCCGTCACGGAGCTGAGCCAGGCTGAGCTGGTCGCCGTGCCGATCGAGAATGCGGCCTTGCAGGACACGGCGCTGACCGTGATCTGCCGGCTCGGACGCACGCTGCCGTCGGCACCCGCATCCTTCCTGCCGGTGCTCGAAGGGGGGCTGCGCACGTGGCTGAAGAGAACGCGCCTGGTCGGCAAGGAGCAATGAGCGCGCGTGGCGGCCGGATACGACGTTGCCATCATCGGTGCGGGACTCGTTGGTTGCGCGGCGGCGTACGAGCTCGCGCGGCGGGGGAGGCGTGTCGGCGTATTCGATCAGGGAGAGATGAACCGAGGCGCCTCGGGTAGGAACGCGGGCTCGCTGCACTTTCAGATCGAGCCGCGAATGCTGGACGGCGGCGGCGATCCACGGCGGCTCGCGGAGCTGATCCCGGTCAATCTGCAGGCCATCGAGGACTGGAGCCGCCTGCCGGAGGCGCTGGGCAGCGACCTCGAGCTCGCCATGCACGGCGGCCTGATGGTGGCGGAAACCGAAGCGGAGCGCGATCTCCTGGCGAGGAAATGCGAGGTGGAGACTCGCGGTGGCTTGCCCGTGAGGATGCTCGAGGGAGTGGAGTTGCGGCGCATGGCGCCCTATCTGGCAAGCCACGTGCGTTGCGCGAGCTATTGCGCCGCCGAGGGACATGCCAATCCGCGCTTCGTGACTCCAGCCTATGCGGCTGCCGCGCGGGCGCGCGGCGCGGAAATCGTCCCGCGCAGACGCCTGCGCGCGTTGGAGGCTCGGTTCGGCGGCTGGCGCTTGCATTTCGAGCCGGCGAGCGTGGAAGGTAACTTCGATGCCGGCCGCTGCGTCGTTGATGCCGAGCTGGTGCTGATCGCCGCCGGCGCATGGTCGCGCGAGATACTCGCCGCGCACGGCGTCGAGGTGCCGCTCGAGCCCGTGGGGCTCGGCATGAACGTGACGGAGCGTTGCGGGCCCATGCTGCGCCACCTGATACAGCATGTCGGCCGGCGTCTGTCAGTCAAACAGGTGGCAGCGGGCAACGTGCTGATCGGCGGCGGTTGGCCTGCCGCACTCATCTCATTGCCGGTCCTCGGTTTCGATCCCAAGATGCGACAGCGGGAGTCCTCGATCATCGGTAACGTCGCCGTCGCGCTGCACGTCGTGCCGGCGCTCGCCGGACTGCACCTCCTGCGCAGCTGGACCGGTATCGCCTGTGTCTCGCCGGACCACCTGCCGGTGCTCGGGCCGATCCAGGCCCTGCCGGGCGTCTTCGTTGCCGCCGGAGGGTCTTCGTTCACGTTGGGTCCGACGTATGCCCGCCTGGTGAGCGAGCTCATGTCTTCAGGGCAGGCCTCCATGCCGCTGCAACTCTACCGCCCCGACCGGTTTCAGACACCGTGATCGCGAGAAGCATGTAATGGGCTCGCGCGTCAACCTGGACACGACCCGGCCGGACCCGATCACTTTTACCTTCGACGGGGCGACGATCGCGGCTCATCCCGGTGAGACCCTCGCCGCCGCCCTGATCGCGAGCAACATCAGCGGCTTCCGCCGCGACCTGCACGGCAGGTTGCGCGGTCCGTATTGCAACATGGGCACTTGTTTCGAGTGTCTCCTCGAGGTGCGAGCGGCGGAGGCTCAGCCGGCCGCGCCGGCGGGCGAGGCGGCGGAGTCCTGGCGCACGGTGCGGGCATGCCTCGCCCCGGTTACCGCGGGCCTGGCGGCCCGCTCGCGGTCGTCTGCGGATGCGTCGGGCCCGAGCGAGACATGAAGGGCGAGAGCTGCGAGGCGGCAATCATTGGCGGCGGACCTGCGGGGCTCGCTGCGGCGGCCGCAATGACGGCGTGCGGTCTCGATGTCTGCCTCATCGATGAGCAACCGCGCCTCGGCGGTCAGATCTATCGGCAGCCGCCGGCAGGCTACCGCGTGGATTCCTGGCTCGCAGGCAAGGTCTATCAGCGCGGCAAGGCGCTGCTCGGGCGTGTGGAGCGCCTCGCGGACCTCCACCATGTGGCTCCAGCGACGGTGTGGGCGCTGTTCCCGGCGGAGACCGCAACCACCGCCGGCGGCCATCACGTTCTTTACGAGCGTGACGGCAGGTTGGGTCGGCTGACAGCGCGGTTCGTCCTCCTCGCGACCGGCTGCTACGAGATGCCGGTTCCCTTTCCCGGCTGGCACCTGCCCGGGGTGATGAGCGCAGGGGGCATTCAGACGCTGCTCAAGAGTCAGCGCGTCGCGGCAGGGAGCAATGTGGTGCTCGCGGGCAGCCATCCTTTGCTCCTCATCGCGGCGGAGCAGTTGCTCGGTGCCGGCGTGCGGGTCGCCGCCGTCGTGCTCAGCCAGACGGCCGCGACGGCGGCGCGCGCGCTTCGCGCGCCGCCATCGCTCCTCGGCGCCTTCGGGCAGTTGCTTCACGCCGGGCACTGTTTGAGCAGACTTCGCCGCGCCGGCGTGCCGCTCATGCTCGGTCACGTCGTATCGGAGGCGCTCGGCACGGACGCGGTGGAGGCTGTGCGCATCTGCCGCAGCGATTTCCAGGGTGCTGACTGTGTATTGGCCTGCGACGCCGTGGGTGTCTGCTACGGATTTCTCGCATCCTCGGAGCTGGCGCGACAGGCAGGGGCGCGGTCGATGTGGGAGTCGGACAGCGGCTGGGTGGTGGAGGCCGACGCCTTCATGCGCTCGAGCGTGCCGGGTGTGAGCATCGCCGGGGAGCTCACCGGAGTCGCCGGGGCGGAAGCCGCGGCGTTGTCGGGGGAGATTGCGGGCCTAGGCATCGCCATCGACTGTGGCCGCCTTTCGGGCGCAGCGGCCCTGCCTCGAGCACGCGTGTTGCGTCGTCGCCTCGACAGGGCGCGGCGCTTCGCGAGGCTCCTCGCCGAGCTTTCGAGGCCCGCGCCCCAGCTGCTGCGCCGCCTGGCAACGCCGGCAACTCTGCTGTGTCGCTGCGAGGAGGTCACCGTCGCAGAGCTCACCGCCGCGCTGCAACTGGATCCCGGTATTGCGAGCGCGAGCGCGGCGAAGCTTCTGACTCGTGTCGGAATGGGGACCTGTCAGGGGCGCATGTGCGAGACCGCCGTGCGGCGGCTGATCGGCGACAGCCGTGGTAGCGCTCTCAGCGACATCGCCGGATATGTTCCCCGGGCGCCGGTGAAACCTGTGCCGCTCGCCGCCCTTGCCGCGGACGCGGGGGCGACGCTGATGGATGGTGGCGCCCACGTTGCCTGAAACGCAACGATCCCGTCGTGCCGGGTTATTGAGCGCCTCGGGCGGCCGTGCAAGATAGGCGGCGGTGGTTGACAGAATTAGGGGTACAACATCGTGGAAACCACTCGATCCGCAGTCCGCTTCAGCGGCCTGGACCACATCGGCGTCACCGTTCCAAACCTGGAAAAGGCGATTGCGTTCTACATCGACGCCTTCGGCGGCCGCGTCCTCTACCGCATGGGACCGCTCGATTCGCGCGACATGCCGCGCGACGGGGAGCGCGATTGGACCGGAAGCTTCATCGACGTGCCCGACGCCCGGGTGAAGTTCGCCGGCGTGCAGCTCGCAGGCTCGCTCCTCCTGGAGATCTACGAGTACGAGCGCCCGGCCGGCGCGATCCAGCCTCCGAGAAACTCCGATCTCGGCGGCCACCACATCGCCCTGCGGGTCGATGATGTCGATGCCGCCGCCGATCACCTTCGCTCCAAGGGCTGCAGGATGATGAGCGGGCCGATCGTCGTGCCGGGCGGTCCGCTCCTCGGCTCCCGTTCCTGGTATTTCGCCGATCCGTGGGGCAACTACTTCGAGATCATGGAATACGAGCGGATGGCCTTCATGAGCGAAGGCTCCGCTTAGGACCGGCCGCCGCTTCGGCCGCGACGTACAGCAATGAGCAGCATGCGCCTCGACGCGAGGCGCGTATCGGGGGGATATCATGACGAGCTACAAACTTCCACGCGGGCGGCATGCCGCGATCCAGGCCGCGGCGTTCGGGCTCTGCGGCGTCGCCGTGCTCGGCGCGGCCTTTGCGCAGAGCGCCGATGCGACGGCCGGGGGCGCCTCGCAGGTCCTCACGGCACAGTTGCAGGAAGTGGTCGTGACCGCGGAGAAACGCGAGTCGACGGCGCAGCGGACGCCGATGAGCATCACGGCCGTGCAGGGAAACGCGCTCCTGGCAGCCGGCATCGCGGACATGACCACCCTCGCGCAACAGGTTCCCGGCGTCTCCGTCAAGACCTCCGGACCGGGTCAGACCGAGTTCGAGATGCGCGGCCTCACCTCGACCGGGGGCGAGTCCCCGACCGTCGGCGTCTACCTCGACGATGTCATGCTCACGCCGGCCGGGATGGCGCAGAACGGCAAGACGGTCATCGACCCGAGTCTGTTCGATCTGAACCGGGTCGAGGTGCTCCGCGGGCCGCAGGGCACCCTGTACGGCGCGGGCTCCATGGGCGGCACGATCAAGTTCGTGACCAACAGCCCCGACACGCACCGGTTCTCCGCGGACGCGCAGGCGATCCTCTCCGACACCTCGAGCGGCGGCGGCTTCAATCACACAGAGAACGCGATGCTGAACCTGCCCATCGCGTCGAGTGTGATGGCCTTGCGTCTGGTCGGGACGGATCAGAGTATCGACGGTTGGATCGACAGGGTCGTGGTCAGTCCCTTCCCGGCGGAGCTCGACGACAGCACCTCTCGGGGCGACGTGGCCGCCGCGACACCCGTCGCGGTGATCGATCACTCGAACACCGAGACGCTGCGCGGGGGCAGGGCGGAGCTGCTGATCCAGCCCGGGGAGCGGATGAAGATTACCGCAGGGATCATGCATCAGCGCATCGCGCAGGACGGTCCGAACACCATCGACAGCCCGCCGCTCAACGAGTCGCACTACCAGCCGTTCGACGTCTCGGAGCCTTTTTCCGACAGCTTCGACCTCTACTCGCTGACCGCGCAGTACGACTTCGATGCGTTCCAGGTGGTATCGGCGACCGGCTACTGGGATCGGGAGCAGGACCAGACCCAGGACATCTCCGAGGCGATGCAGTTCTATATCGGCGGCTTTTTCGGGCCGCCGGCCAACTGGCCCTTCTTAAGTACCGACACGGTCACCGAGGGCGGCGCCACCTCGTACGGCCTCGGCGCGGGCACGATCAGCGAGAATGACGGCACCCATCAGTTCAGCGAGGAGCTGCGCCTCACGTCCACCGGCGGCGGCCCCCTGCAATGGCTCGCGGGCGGCTACTACAGCAGCTACGGCGCGACATCGCACGTCTTCTCGTACTATCCCGTGTCGACGGTGGGGTTCGATGCCGATTTCGGCACCAACAACCTGGCGGACAATCATCGCTTGCTCGACATCGATCAGTACGCCCTGTTCGGGCAGGCCACGTACGACCTGCCGCGCCACCTGCAGGCGACCGCGGGCGCGCGCTACTACACGTATCACAGCAATTCCGCGACCAGCGTGAGCGGTGTGTCCGCGAGCGGCACCACGGACGTCCTTTACGGCAGGGCGCAGAACTCGGGCGTGACGCCGAAGGTGACTCTCGCATACGTCCGCGGCGATCGGAGGACGCTCTACGCCACGATATCCAAGGGGTTCCGGCCCGGCGGACCCAACTCGCCCATCCCGGTCCCTCCATGCTCGCCGGCGCCGACCCAGTTCGGGCCTGACAGCATCTGGAGCTACGAGCTCGGCGACAAAGAGCGGCTGCTCGACGACCGTATGGCGCTCTCCGGTGACGTTTATTACGAGAACTGGGCCGACGTGCAGCAGCAGGTCGCTCCGGGCTGCGGTTACAAGTTCACCACCAACGCCGGCAAGGCGCACGTCTACGGCGCGGAGTTCGAGCTCTCCTGGATGTTGCTTCCCGGCCTCGTTGTCGTCCAGAACGCCGGCTACACTCATGCCACCAACGCGGAGACGGTTCCCCAGGCCGGGGTCGTGGCCGGAGAGCGGTTGCTCGATGTGCCGCAATGGACCGCGGACAGCAGCATCACCTATCGGGTACCGGTGGGCAGCGATCGCGACTTCGTGATGCGCGCCAATAACAGCTACGTCGGCTCCATACAGGACATCACCTTCACCCGCAACACCTTGCCGTCCTACGATCTGGTCACGCTGCGGCTCGGGGTGGAGACCGGGCGCTGGTCGGCGTACCTCTTCAGCGACAATCTGACGAACAAGAAGGCACTGCTGAGCGACACGGGCGCGCTGTCGGCCAACATCTCGATCCTCAACCGCATTGCGACCAATCAACCGCGGACCGTGGGTGTCGATCTCAACTATCGCTTCTGACGGGGAGCGGGACTACCCCGCACGCCTCTACGCCTGGGGCGTGGTGACCATTCTGGTCGCCACCGCGGTTCTCTCGTACACCGACCGGCAGGTGCTGAGCCTTCTCGTGGATCCCATCCGGCGGGACCTGGGAGTCAGTGACGTCGAGGTGAGTATGCTGCTCGGCACCGCGTTCGCCGTGATCTACGGCGTTGCCGGCATCCCGTTCGGATGGCTCGCGGACCGGAAATCGCGGCGCAATCTCATTCTCACAGGGGTCGCCGTGTGGGGAGTCGGCACGCTCGCCTGTGGTTACGCCGGCAGTTTCGCGGAGCTGTTCGCGGCCCGCATCGTCGTGGGTCTCGGGGAGTCGGTGCTGTCGCCGGCGGCGATCTCCCTCATCAGTGACTACTTCCCGCCGGCCCGCCGCGGCCTTGCGGTGGGCTTCTTCCTGAGCGGTATCGCGATCGGGCAGGGCGCCGCAATCCTGATCGGCGGCGCGGCGCTGCATTTCGTCCAGGCGGGCGCGCTCGCCGCCACGCCGCTTGCCGGCATGGCGCCGTGGCGGCTGGTGCTGGTGGTCATCGGCGCACCGGCGCTCGTGTGGTCGCTTGCCATCCTGCTGATCCGGGAGCCGCAGCGCCGCGGGGCCGGAACGATGGATGCGAGTGGGCGCGGCCTGACGGGCATCGTGCTTGGGCCCGTCACCTCGATTTATGCGGTGGTGGCCTTCGCTTCGCTGGTGGACAACGCAGTCGGCTCGTGGGCGCCCACGCTGCTCATCCGCCGATTTCACTTGAATGCCGCCGATGTGGGGCTGGCGCTGGGACTGCGGCTCATGGTCGGCTTTGGAGGCGGCGTCCTCATCGGCGGCTGGCTCTCCGACCGTGCAGGCGGTGGTGGCCGCTGGCGAGGCAAGCTATGGGTGTGCCTCGGCGTCAGTCTGCTCATCCTGCCGGTATCCTGGGCCATCGATGCGCCTCGGCTGACTCTCGTGCTGCTTGCCGTTCCCGCGTACTTCCTGCTCTCGGGGGCGGTCACGGCGTGTGGCTTCTCGGCCATTCTCGACGTCGTGCCGGCGCAGCGGCGCGGCCTCGCCATGGCGCTCAGCTTCTTTCTTAACGTTGCCGTGGGCGCCGGACTCGGCCCGACGCTGGTCGCATTAGCGAGCGCGCACGTATTCGGGGCTCAAGTCGGCCTCGGAGCGCCCATCGCGCTCACGGCATCGTTCGGCTACGGCCTCAACGCCGCTCTGCTGGTCGCCACCCTGGCCATCCTTCGGCCGAACCGGCTCGCGCGCCCATAGGGTGCGGCGACTCTCTGGCTTCAGGGCCTCGCCGCGTGCTAAAGTGCCATTTGCTTTAGGTGTCAATCAGTTGTGCGGCGCAGCCATGGCCACGAAAGTCACACAACTTCGCATCCTGCAGGCAGCCCTCGAGCTCTTCAACGCCGAGGGCACGGCGGCCGTTTCCGCGAGCCGCATCGCCGAGCGCTGCGGCATCAGCAAGGGCAACCTGCAGTACCACTTCCCCAACAAGCGGGACGTCGTCTTCGCCATCTTCCAGCTTGCGATCGGCGAGATGAATGCCGGGTGGTATCGCGATCACCTGGAGCCCACGCTCGAGCACATGGCGGCCATGTTCGTGCGCCAGTTGCAGCTCATCGTGAAGTACCGGTTCTTCTACCGGGAGCTCGCGGATCTCCTGCGCCGGGACCCGTTGCTGCGGCGCCGTTATGCGCAAAATCGCGAGAGGCGGCTCGGCGTCATCGAGAAATTCATGCAAGCGCTCGCCAATCGCAGTCTGCTGCGCCTGCCCCCGGAGCCGAAGCGCCTGCGCTCGATTGTCGAGGTGACCTGGATCCTCTCCGAGAACTGGTTGAATTACACCGAATATCAGGATCGGGAGATGAGCTGTGCGACGATCCAGGAAGGCTATGCGGCGATCCTGGAGGTGCTGCGGCCGTATCTTTGCGCGGACCCGCAGCAGATCACTGAGAAGTCCTCTTGTACGATCGAGCGACTCCTGCCACCGCCATCGGCACCGCAACGGTGCAATGATCTCGTGACTGCCTCCTTGAGGGGCGCGGACACGCCCCATTAGGCCGACCAGCCTAAAGCGCCACTGTACAAGCGCGGATGCGATGGAGACAGTATCGCGTCAGGGGAGTTCTGGCAGCCGCGGGTTAAAACTCATCCGCCTACGTTCGACGCGCCGCAGCTACCGACTGCTCCCATGAGTCCTTGAGTAACAAGAGGCTGCGGGAAACCCGCAACCATTGGGGCAATTACGATGAGATCGAGTGCAAGTGGCCGGTTCGAGCTGCTGGCAAAGTCCGCGCTCGTGCTTGTTTTAATCTCATTGCTTGGGTTGGCCGATCCCGCGACTGCCGGCGATGCTGCGCAGAGCCCGAGCGCTTCCGTTTCGAGCGATACTCAGGATGCCGCGCCGCCCGCCGCCGATGATCCGCAGGCCGCACCCGCAGTCGAGGCCACCCAGTCGTTGAATGAGGTAGTGGTCACCGGCTCGCTGATCAAGCAGCCGAACCTGACCGGCTCGGCGGCCCTGCAAGTCGTCAACGCCCAGGAAATCAAGGCCGAGGGCACGCAGACCGTCGAGACCCTCCTGGACGCCATGCCGTCGGTCCAGGGCAATTTCTCCCTTACCCAGACTTCCAACCCGGGGGGCGCCCGCGGTGTCGCCAGTGTTGATCTGCGCGGCCTCGGGCCGTCGCGGACCCTCACGCTGATCGACGGCAAGCGCCTCATGCCGGGCGACCCGCTCGGCGGCCCGGAGGCGGACCTGAACTTCATCCCGCCGGCCCTGATCGAGCGGGTCGACGTGCTGACCGGCGGCGCATCCGCCATATACGGCTCCGATGCAATCGCCGGCGTGGTCAACTTCATCATGAAGAAGGACTTCAGCGGCTTCACCGTCGATACTCAGGGAAGCATCACCGGTAGCGGCGACGGCGCGAGCTACGACACCACGTTGGTCTGGGGCAACAACTTCGGCGGCGGCGAAGACACCGGCAACGTGACGCTGTATGTGGACTACACCCACTTCAACGCCATAACGGACGGGCAGCGCAGCTTCGGTAAATACGCGCTGGCCACCCTTCCGAGCGGGCTGGCGGCGACCAGCACGGCGCAATGTCAGAGTGTCTACGGCCCGGCCAGCATGCTGGCCTTTGATCGCTGCACCGCCGGCTCGTCCGCGATCCCCGACGGCGCCTTCACCAGCACCAACCGCGCGGCCGCGGGCCTCGTCTCGTCGGGAATGATCGATCCCGCCGGCACGCCGAGCATCGTTGCGGAGAATGGCTCGCAATACAATTTCAACCCGTTGAACTATCTGCATCTGCCCGACGACCGCTACAGCCTGGGCGGTTTCGCCCATCGGGAGCTCAATCCCCATCTCGATTTCTACGGCAGCGCGATGTTCATGCACGATACGAGCACGACGCAGGCTGCGCCGGATGCGATCATCAACACGTTCCAGATCAACTGTGACAATCCCCTGTTGTCGGCACAGGAGCAGCAGTGGCTCTGCGCCGATGCCGGGCTGACGCCGACGCAACTAGCCAACGTGATCTATTACAAGCGCGCGGTCGAGGCCGGCAATCGCGAGGATAACATCAGCCACACGGACTATCGGATGGTATTCGGGGCGCGAGGCAAGCTCGTCGATGATTTCTCCTACGACGTGTCGATCCAGCGCGGCGAGGCGATGCTGGCGGAGAACTTCGCCGGCAACTTATCGACGACGGATCTGCAGCAGGCGCTGCTCGTGACCACCGGTCCCAACGGCAGTCCCGTGTGCGAGAATCCGGCCGGCGGTTGCGTGCCGGCGAACATCTTTCAGGTTGGCGGGTTGACGCCGGCGGCGCTGAAGTACCTCGGCATCGGCTCGCAAGAGCAGGCCAACACCGTCGAGGAGGTGGGCTCGGCCACCGTGAGCGGCGACCTGACGCCGTACGGTATAGTCAGTCCGCTCGCCAAAGACGGTATGGGCGTTGCCGCCGGGATCGAATATCGGCGGGAATCCTTGGATTTCGAACCGGGTTACGCGCTCACGAGCGGCGCCCTGGGCACTCCCACGCTGCCGGTGTCGGGTCGCTTCAACGTCCGTGACTACTACGGTGAGGCGCAGCTGCCGCTGGTCGAGAATCGGCCGTTCGCCAGGCTGCTGCAACTCGATACGGCGTACCGCGTGTCGGACTATCTGATCGAGGGCCGTGACACCAGCCTCATGACGCACGCCTACAAGTTCGGCGTGCGGTACGCGCCGATCCGCGACATTACCCTGCGGGCCAGCTGGAACCGCGCGGTGCGCGCGCCCGACCTCAACGAGCTGTTCTCTCCGACCTCGGTCGGTAGTGTTTCGGGCAGCGATCCATGTGCCGGCGCGGTGAATCCCGCGACGGGAGTCGTCGCGGGGGGAGCGACGCTCGCCCAATGCGAGCGTACCGGGGTGACGCCGGCGCAGTATGGCACGATAGTGCAATGTGCCGCGGGGCTCTGCAACGGGATGCAGGGCGGCAACGAGAACCTGCAAGCCGAGACGGCGATCACCCGGCAGCTCGGCCTGGTGTTTACACCGCGCTTTCTCGAGGGGTTCTCCGCTACGGTCGACTACTACGAAATCACGATCTCCCAGGAGATCGGCACCATCCCCTTCAGCACCCTGCTGAGCGAATGCATAACGGCGGGAACGTTCTGCAGCTCGATCCATCGCGGCCCGGCGGGCGAGCTGTTTGGCTCGCCCACCGCATACGTCTCCGGAACGAACGTCAACGTCGGTTTCGTCAAAGAGAAGGGTGTGGATTTCGGCTTGCAGTATGCCCGCAACTTGAGCGATCTGGGACTGCGCGACGCGGGCCGGGTGCAACTGAGCTTCGCGGGGACGCTCGTGAATTCGCTGCAGGAGCAGGCCGCCCCTGGAATTCCCGTCTATGACTGCGCGGGCCTGTACGGCCTCACCTGCGGGTATCCTCGGCCACGCTGGCGTCACACCATGCGCGCGAGCTGGCTGGCGCCGCCCGACTGGCGATTGGCGGGGCTCGGTGTGTCGTTGCGATGGCGCTATATCGGCGCGGTGGGGCTCGACAGGGACCAGACCGGCACCGATCTTGCCTCAGGCATACCGGACCTGGTCGATGCGCAGCTCGCCAGGCGCCAGTACCTCGATCTGACGCTGTCGTACCAGTTGCGCGCGCAGGATATCTCCTTCCGCCTGGGAGTCAACAATCTGACTGACAACGACCCGCCGCTGACATCGACTTCCGGGGTGGACGGCTTCTCGAATCCGAACTTCTTCGGCGACGCCAACACGTTCCCGGTTCTTTACGACTCTCTTGGCCGGGTATTTTTCTTCGGGCTTACGGCGAATTTCGACTGATCGCCGCAGGCGCGGCGTGTCGAGCAGGCGTTGCACTTGATCTGCGGTCCGGTGTCCTCGACGCCGCATCCTGGGAGGGCGGGCTCATGATGACGAAGCGGTTTCTATCGGCGGCAAGGCCTCGTGCGCTGCTGTGGGCGGCGGCCGGGCTCTGCGGGCTGGCGCTCGCGGCGGGCGGCGACCCTCAGCCGGGCGGTGTAGCGCCCTTTGCCGTCGATCCCAGCCTGTACCGGGCGCTGAAGTGGCGCAACATCGGTCCCTTCCGCGCCGGGCGCACCACGGCAGTGGCCGGCGTGCCGGATCAGCCGGGGACCTTCTATATCGGCAGCTCCGGCGGAGGCATCTGGAAGACCGTCGACGCCGGCCGGTCGTGGCACAACATTTCCGACGGGTTCTTCGATGTCGGCGGAATCGGTGCGATCGCGGTGGCCCTCTCCGACCCCAAGGTCATCTACGTGGGAACCGGCGAAGCGTCGATTCGGGGGCAGACGACCTCCCCGGGCGACGGTGTCTACAAGTCGACGGACGCCGGCAGGACCTGGGTGCATCTCGGGCTCGCCGATACCTTGCAGATCGCGGCCATCGCGGTCGATCCCATGAATCCGGACGTCGTCTACGTCGCCGCGCAGGGCAACCCCTGGATACCGAGCCGCGCTCGCGGCGTGTACCGCTCCCGCGATGGCGGTAAGACCTGGAGCCGGGTGCTGTTCGTGAGCCCGACGACCGGGGCTCACGACCTCAGCATCGATCCGAAGAATCCGCAGGTCCTCTATGCGGCGCTCTGGGATCATCAGCGCCTGCCGTGGAACATTCGCAGCGGCGGCCCCGGCAGCGGCCTGTGGAAGTCCACGGACGGCGGCAGCAGCTGGCATCGCCTGCGGCAGGGGTTGCCGGCCTTGATGGGCAATACCGGCGTGTCGGTGTCACCGGTCGACCCCGAGCGGGTGTACGCGATGATCGAGGCCGTGCATGGCGGAGTGTTCCGCTCCGATGACGCCGGACGAACCTGGCGGCGATGCAACGGCGATGCCGGCATGCGCGATCGGGGCTGGTACTACACCCGCATCTACGCCGATCCGCAGCAGAAGGACACCGTCTACGTGCTCGCCAACTCGATCGTGAAGTCGACGGACGGCGGCACGACGTTCCGCGAAGTCCGCAATCCGCACGGCGACAATCACGATCTCTGGATCAATCCCCGCAACGACAGCATCATGGTGGAAGGCAACGACGGCGGGGGCGTCGTCACGCTCGATGGCGGACATACCTGGTCGAGCGATCTCAACCAGCCCACGGGGCAGTTCTACCGTGTTTTCGCCGATGACCGCTTTCCCTACTGGATCTACGGCGGCCAGCAGGACTGGGCAACCGCGAGCATTGCGAGCAGCACCTCGCACAACGGCATCGGACAGCAGGACTGGCACGGCGTCGGCGGCGGCGAGAGCGCGCAAATCAGCGCGGATGCGCACGATCCCACCCTCGTCTACGCCACCGGCATTCTCGGGGACGTCACCGAGTATGATTCCAGGGACGGCGAGATTCGCGAGATCCCGCCGTACGATTACTTCGCCGCCTTCCGCCCGCCGAGCGAGCTGAAATACCGCTCGAACTGGACCGCTCCGGTGCTCGTTTCCTCCCATGACCCCAAGGCGATTTACTACGGCGCCCAGGTCGTCTTCGAATCCACCGATCGCGGCACCCACTGGAACGCGATCAGTCCGGATCTGACCCGCCACGAGCTGGCGAAGGAAGGCATCGACGGCGGCCCGATCAGCATCGAAGGGGCGGGGGGCGAGACCTACGACACCATCACCTATCTGGCCGAATCGCCGCTGGCGGCCGGCATGCTCTGGGTGGGATCCGATGACGGGCTGGTGCACCTGACGCGCGATGACGGTGCGCACTGGGCGGATGTCACGCCGCGCGGGATGAACGATGCGGAGGTCGAGTCCATCGAGCCCTCGCCGCACGAGCCTGCGAAGGCGTACGTCGCGGCGTCGCGCTACAAGTTCGGGGATTTCGCACCCATGCTCTATCGCACGGACGATTACGGCCGGACCTGGCATAGCATCACTTCCGGCCTGCCGCCCAAAGTGTTCGTCCGGGTCGTGCGCGAAGACCCGTCGCGGGCGGGGCTCCTCTATGCCGGCACGGAGAACGGCCTGTTCATCTCATTCGACGACGGGGACCACTGGCAGCCGTTCCAGCTCAACTTCCCGCGCGTGCCGGTCACCGATCTTAAGATCCACGACGGCGATCTCATCGCTTCCACCGAAGGGCGCGCGTACTGGATCCTGGATGAGCTGAGCTCGCTCGAGCAGCTCGCCGCCCATGCCGCCCAGGTGACAAACGCGGGCGCATACCTCTTCGAGCCCCGCCCCGCCTATCTCCTGGATCGGCGCGGCGGGCCGCCGGCCCTCCTGCCGGACCTCGGCAGCAATCCGCCCGATGGCGCCATCATCCGCTACGAGCTCCCGACGCGGGCCAGCGGCGCTTCCGGGCCGGTCGTGCTCGAGATCCTCGACAGCAACGGCCGGCTCATCCGCAGGTTCAGCAATCAGCCCGTCAAGCACGAGGCTCGCAGTCTCGTGAAAGGCGTCGAGAAGCTGCCGCCTGCGCCGCCGCTTGCGGCCGAGCCCGGCATGAACACGTATATATGGGACCTGCGTGTTGCCCCTTACACGCCGGTAGCCGACACCATCCGCTACGTGAGCCAGGTGCCATACCGGGTCGCGCCCGGCGTCTACACCGCGCGCCTGACTTACGGCGGTCGATCGCTGACTCGGAGTCTCCAGGTGCTCGAGGATCCGCGTCACCGGACGGCAACTGCCGCACAATGGGCCGAGCAGCAACAGTTGCTCGCGCGCCTGCGCGCCATGGTCGACGATGTCCACCGCTCCGCGAATGACATGCGCGCAATCGCGCAGCGTGCGCAGGCGTTGATGCGCCAGGCGCAAGGAACCGGGCACGCCGACGGCATCGACCGCTCAGGCCGCGCGCTCGTCGCGCGCATCGCTCGGTGGGAAGAGCAGGTGCCGCAGCCGAAGCTGCCGAACGACGTGCAAGACTACGTTTCCTTCCCGAGCCGGCTGTTGAGCACGCCGGTGCTCAACCTGATCGCAATGGTGGATCAGGACCCGCCGGTCACCGCGGCGGCCGAAGCCGAGGCGCGCGACCTGGAAGCGCGCTGGTCCGCGATCCGCTCCGACATGGCGCGGATCCGGGCGCGTGAGCTGGCGCAGCTGGACGCGCAGCTGCGCAAGGCCGGGCTCCCCGAGGATACCGCGTCGTGGTCCGCGGGCAGCCCGCCGCCACCCCGGGTCGCTATGGGCCCCGCGGCCTAAACCGCTGCTGTACAGTCGCAGGCGCATTGGCGAGATTACGAAGATGTCCGCGCCGGTAAGCGCACAGCCGAAACCCTTCCTGGTCACCCTCGAGGCCGGGCGCACTTATTTCTGGTGCGCCTGCGGTCGCTCGGCCAGCCAACCGTTCTGCGACGGCTCGCATGCGGGTACCGGCATCACACCGCGCAAGCTCGTCGCGCCGCGAACGGAGGAAGCGCTGCTGTGCGGCTGCAAGCATACTTGCGGCGCCCCGTTCTGCGATGGCGCGCACACCAACCTGCCGGGCGGCTCGCCGCTCGACGATCCCGATACTCCGGCGAATCGGTCCATCCCCGTCGTTGCCGAATTCGATGGTCCCCGGCGCTGGCTCGATGGCGGCTGCTGCGTGATCTCGCCGCGCCTGGCACAGATGATCGCGCGTGACCGCTTGCGCTACTGCTACCTGGTCGGCAGCGGGCTGGGCGCACGTTTCCAGACACAGATTCTTCTCGAAGTGGAGGGTGGCCCGTCGCCGGTGCTCGCGCTCGGTGGTAGCGACATCATTCTCTTTGTTGTCGGCGGCAGCGGGCGTGCGATCGTTTCGGGGCAAGGTTTCGAGGTGAAGCCCCATGATGGGGTGTACCTGCGAGCGGGCGAGGCTCTGCAGCTCGTTCCCGCCGGTCAAGAGATCCTCAGCGTGTTCGCCCTCGCCTCGCCCCAGGGCGTGCTCGAGTGGCCGCCGGCCATGCCGGACGACTTCGATGCCGAGTTCCCCGAGCGAGTGGTTCCGGTAGATACCGAGCAGCGCACGGCGATGGGGCCACGCTACTTCCAGCTTCTCGTGGACAAACGGATCGGCTCGCGCATGATCACGCAATTCATCGGACACATTCCGCGGTCGAAGGCCGCACCGCACCGGCATCTGTACGAGGAAGCGATCATCGTACTCGCTGGAGAAGGCTACATCTGGACCGAGGAGCGCAAGGCGAGAGTGCAGGCGGGCGAGGCGATCTTCCTGCCGAGCAAGCAGCTGCATTCCCTCGAGGCGACCTCGGACGACGGAATGTTCGTCGTCGGGGTGATCTGCCCGGGCGACAACCCAAGCATCGCCTACTACGACTGAGACGAGGGCCGCCGCGGGGGCGCCGCAATCATCAACGCACTCATGGGGTCTCAACTTGTCATCGCGGCGCAGACGGAATTGGGCTCACCGTGACGCGCGATCTCTTACTACAGCGACGGACGGATGCAAAGCGACAGCATCGACATCGTAGGCGATAGGGAAAGCGGGCTGAGGCGCGGTCTCGGCAAGGCGCAGATCGTGATGATCGGCCTCGGCGGCGCCATCGGCACGGGCCTGTTCATGGGCAGCGGTCTTGCGGTCGGCTACGCCGGGCCCGCCGTGGTCCTGAGTTATGCGCTCGCGGGATTCGTTGCCCTGGTGATGGTCTTCAGCTTGTCCGAAATGGCGGTCGTGCATCCGACCGCCGGATCGTTTGGAACGTATGCCGAGACGTACCTCAATCCCTGGGCTGGATTCGTCGTGCGCTACACATACTGGATCGCGCAGGCCATCGCCGTAGGCGGGGAAGCGGTCGCCGCGGGCCTTTACATGCAGTATTGGTTCCCCAACGTGCCGGTCTGGATCTGGGCGCTCGGTTTCTGCCTCGTGCTGCTTTACTTCAATTCACGCTCCGTCGCCAACTTCGGCACGCTCGAGTCCTGGCTCGCCCTGATCAAGGTGGTGGCGATCGTCCTCTTCATCGTTCTGGGGCTGGCAGCGATCACCGGTGTCGGCAGACCCGCAGTCGGCCTGCACAACCTGACGGGATTGCCCGGCGGCTTTCTGCCGAAGGGGGTGTCGGGACTGTGGATGGCGGTGACAATCGGAATCTTCTCCTTCAACGGCATCGAGGTCATCGCCGTGACTTCCGGTGAGACGAAGAATCCCGAAGTCGCGATCCCGGCGGCGCTGCGCACAATGGTGGCGCGGCTCTTCCTCTTCTACATACTGGCCATCACGGTAATCGTGACGGTCATTCCCTGGACCGCGACGGGAGTCAAGGTCGTCGCACAAAGTCCGTTCGTCACCGTCTTTCAGCACTCCGGTATCCGAGAGGCCGCCGGCATCATGAATTTCGTGGTGATCAGCGCGGCGCTCTCGAGCATGAATACCGACGTTTACCTGTGCTCGCGCATGCTGTTCTCCCTCTCCCGCGGCGGTTACGCGCCGCGACTGCTCGGGAACTTGAGCGAGCGGGGCAGTCCGGTGGCCGCAATCCTCGTCTCGGGAGTCTTCGTACTCATCGCCGCCGCGGCGTCAGTGTGCACCCCGGACGCCTACACCGACCTTTTCGGAGTCGCGCTCTTCGCCGCGATACTCGTATGGATGTTCATTCTCGCGAGCCATTTGCGCTTTCGCCGGCGGCACGCCGCGGACAAGCTGCCGGTGCGCATGCCGTTCTTTCCCTGGATGCAATATACGGGCCTCGCCATGCTGGCCGGGATTCTCGTGACCATGGGTCTGGATCCCACCCTGCGCGTGTCATGGCTCTACGGCGTGCCCTGGCTGGCCTTCATCTCGCTGGCCTACTTCGTGCGGCGGGCAAGGCTGCGCTCGGCCGCCACCGGCTCGCCTGACCGCCGGGTTGGAGATGAAGCGCAATCACGGGAGAGTGGCGGATGACGATCGACTTCGAGGCTCTGCGACGCAGGTTTCCGCTGCTCGAGCGCAAGACCTATCTCAACAGCGGCTCGTATTGCGCGCTGGCGGACACGGTCCGCGATGCTTTCAACGCCTATATGGATGACCGGCTGGCGGTGGGCGCCAACTGGGATGTGTGGATCGCCCGGAACGAGGCGGTGCGGGCCGCGATGGCGAGGATACTGCGTGTGACTCCGGACGAGATCGCGGTCACCGCGTCCGCCTCTGCGGGCATCAATGCGCTGGCGAGCGCGTTGGATTTCACCGAGCCGCGCATGAAGGTGGTCATCAGCGACTTCGAGTTCCCTACCAACGCGCAGATCTGGCATGCGCAGGAGCGTCGAGGCGCCGAAGTCGTGCACGTGCCGCGTGCGGCCGACGGCCATATTCCCCTCGAGAGTTTCGCGCGCCTCATCGACGATCGGACGCGGCTCGTCGCGGTGACGCAGGTGTGCTTCCGCAACGGTGCGCGGCTCGACATCGCCGGTATCACGCGGCTCGCCCACGAGAGGGGGGCCCGCATGATGGTGGACTGCTATCAGGCGATCGGTGCCATGACGGTCGATGCGAGAGCGCTCGGCGTCGATTTCGCGGTGGGCGGAATGCTGAAATATCTGCTCGGGACCGCCGGGATCGGCTTTCTCTACGTGCGCTCGGAGCTGATTCGGGAGCTCGTGCCGAGCAACTCCGGCTGGTTCGCGCAGCAGGACATCGCGGCGATGGACATCACCGCAAACCATCCGTCACGCAGCGCGCGGCGCTTCGAGGCGGGCACGCCGCCGGTTGCCAGCTGCTATGCGGCGGAGGCTGGGTTGAAGATCATTCTCGAGACGGGTACCGATGCCATCGAGGAGCGCGTGCGGGCGCTGGCGCGGCGTTGCATGGAAGGGCTGCGGGCGATCGGTTGGCCGGCCGTGACACCGATGGACGATGCACGCAGGGGCCCAATGGTGGCAGTGCCGTCGCGAGATGCAGCGGCGCTCTTTGCCCGGCTCCTGGAGCAAGACATCGTGACTTCCTTCAGGGACGACAACATCCGCGCGACCATCCACTTCTACAACTCCGAGGCCGACATCGACCGCTTTGTCGCGGCCATGGCCGCCCATCGCGGGCAATTCGGCCCGCAGGCCTGAGACTGGGATGGGCACGCGTGACTTTCCCGTCGCGATGCTGCGGCGGCAGTTCCCGGCCCTGCGCTCCGCCGGTGGTTGCGTGTTCTTCGACAACGCGGCGGGCGCGCAAGTGCCCGATCGGGTGATCGAAGCGGTCAGCGGTCACCTTATCGAGCGCAACGTGCAGCGCGGTGGCCGCTATCCCCGCAGTCTGGCCGTGGATGGGATGATCCGGCAGGCGCGCGCGCACGTTGGCGCTTTCGTCAATGCCCGCCGGCCCGAAGAGATTGCCTTCGGGATGAATGCGACTTCCTTCATGCGCATGGTGAGCCTCGCGATCGCGCAGATGCTCGCCGAGCGCGATGAGATCATCGTCACCGATCTCGACCACGAGGCGAACATCGCGACGTGGCTCGACCTGGAGCGCATGGGCGCGAAGGTGCGTTGGTGGCACCTGCGGGACGACGCTCGCCTGCACCCGGAGGATCTGCGCTCCCTGCTCGGCTCCCGCACCCGCATGGTCGCTTGTACCCTGACTTCCAACGCCATCGGGAGCATCGTGGACGTGCGCGCGGCCGCGGACTTGGCGCATGCCGCGGGGGCGGAGATCTTCATCGACGCCGTGCACTATGGTCCGCACGGAATCATCGATGTCCAGGCCTTCGATTGCGACTATCTCGTCTGCTCCGGCTACAAGATCTTCTCGCCGCATATGGGGTTCCTCTGGGGACGCCATGAGGCGCTCGCCAGGTTGCCCGCGTTTCGCGAAGATTTCATACCCGATGAGCCGCCGGCCAAGCTCGAGGCCGGCACCTTCATCTATGAGAACGTCGCCGGCATGGCCGCCGCGATCGACTACCTGGCGGAGCTGGGGCGAGTGGTGTCGGGCAAAGACGGTCCGGTAGCCGAGGAATCGCTCCGGGACGACTGCCGCGCGGCCATGGGCGCCATTCGGGAGTATGAGCAGAGCCTCTCGCGTGAGCTGCTGCGGGTGTTGCGCGATTGCGCTGCGGAGATCTACGGCTTGCGGGAGGCAATGCAGGTGCGTGAGCGCGTGCCGACTTTTTGTTTCAATCTTCCCGGCATCCCGCCCGCTGCGGTGACAGAGGCGGCTGCGGCCGCAGGCATCGGGATCCGGGATGGCCATATGTACTCGCCCCGCCTCATGCGCCGCCTCGGCTTGGCCGCGGGGAGCGGTGCCGTACGTGTATCGCTTGCGCACTACAACACCGTCGAGGAAGTGAGGCAGCTCGGCACCGTACTCTCGCGACTTCTGCCGGCCGTGCCGCGCGAGGATTGATACGGCGCAAGTCCGACGGGCTCCCGGCAGGCGGTATACTGCGCTCTGGACGGAGGTGCGGACGTGACTCGAGCTGAATTCGCCATTCTCGGCGCCGGTGCCATCGGCTCCATCCTGGCGGCGCATCTGGCGCGTGCCGGGCATTCCGTGGTCGTCATCGCGCGCGGCGAGCGCGCTCGCGCGGTGGAGCGTGATGGGCTGCGCATCAAGGGACTGGTCGACTTCTCGGCGCGGGTCGCGGTGGTCACCGACCCGATCCAACTTGAGGCGGCGGACACCCTGATCGTCGCCATGAAGACGCACGGCACGCAAGCCGCGCTCGAGCGACTCGCGAATGTGCGGGTCGGGGCCGCGCTCTCCATTCAAAACGGTGTCCTGAAGAACGAGCTGTTGGTCCGGGCCTTCGGTGCGGATCGGGTGCTGGGCGCCCTCGCGGACACGAGCGGCGAGCTGCTGCCATCGGGTGAAGTATTGTTCACCCGCAACGTGAATCTGCCGCTCGGCGAGCTTGCCGGCGGCATCACCGATCGGGCGCGGCGCATCGCGGGCATGATCGAGGAGGCGGGCGTCCGGTCGACCGCCGTTGCCGACATCGTCTCCATGGAGTGGAGCAAGTTCACCGTCTGGCTTGGGCTCGTGAGCATGGCCGTGAGCATGCGGTCGGTCAGCTGGCGTTATCTCATGGATGCGGACTGCGCGCAGGTGCTGATCCGGCTGGCCCGAGAGGTCGCCGCGGTGGCGAGGGCGCAGGGAATCGCCCTGGCCGACGGCGCCACGGGTTTACCGCTGCGGACGATCCTCGAGGCACCGGAGCAAGAGGCCATCGAGGCGGTGCGGAAGGCCGGAGAGCAGATGCGATCCCGGGCGCCCGATCACCGCATGTCGGCGCTCCAGGACCTGGAGGCCGGGCGGCCGCTCGAAGTCGAGGAGACCTTCGGTTACGCGGTCCGCAAGGCCAGCGAGCTCGGGCTCTCCCTGCCGCTGTTGGAAACCTGCCATCACCTGGTGGCTGCCATCGATCGCATCCGGCGGGCCGGCACGAGCTAGCAGCGCGCGCGTCGTCGCGGCCGGAACAACCTGCCGGGCGCCTGCTCAGGCGGCATCCGGCGGCGTCGGTTCTGGTGGTGGCGGGTCTTCCGGGGGCTCTGTATCCGGCGCGGGAGCCGCGGCACTCGCCTCGCTTGCGGTTTGGGTAGTCGCGGGCTGCACGCTCTGCACGCTGCCGGCCGGAAGCGTGGAGAGATCGTCGTGCCGGCTGTGCAGCATGACGGTGTTCTCGAGCATCAGGGCGATACCGTCCGCAAGGACCTGGATGGTCTTGGTGGAATTGCGCGGAATCGGCACCCGCATCGTCACGCAGTAATTGACGATCGCGGCGGCGACCAGGGGCAGAGAGTAACGGCGCTCGATGACGTTGTCGCCGTCCGACCGATGAATCGAAAGGACGACGGTCGCATCGCCGTCACCCGAATTGTCGATATTGGCCCCGACCACTGTTGCCTTGGCCGGCCAGTGTCCCTGCTTGTCTTCCAGCTCGATAAGGGCATCGACCAGCGTATCGAGCGGAAACTGCAGGCGTCGGGTCTCGTGAATGAGTGTGTTCGCCACGGAGTTCGCTTCGCTCTCGGCTGCGCCGCTCAAGCTACCATATCCGCGATCCACTGTGCGGACTAAGAGCACCATGCTCCAGCCGAGAGCCCTGCTACTTACCCTGATTCTCACCCTGCTTGCAACCGCCCGCCCCGCCGCCGCGGCTCCGGAGGCCGGGCCGCGTCCGCGGCTGAACTCGAGCCTATCCCCCCGAGCGGCGGGCAGGCCTCGCGCTCGCGGCCATGACGCGCAGCGAGAAACGGTCACTGGTCTATATAAATCCCGGCGCGCGCGCAAGTCTTGTTGCGCGCCGGCTGTTTGCGCATAGTGCGCGCGATGCTTGCCATAGAATCCCGGATCGCCGCCGAGCTCGCCGCCAAACCGCAGCAGGTCATTGCCGCAGTCGCGCTGCTCGATGAGGGGGCCACGGTGCCCTTCATCGCGCGCTATCGAAAAGAGGCCACCGGCGGCCTCGACGATGCGCAGTTGCGCACGCTGCAAGAGCGCCTGCAGTACCTGCGCGAGCTCGAGGAGCGGCGTGCCGCCGTGCTGAGGAGCATCGAGGAGCAGGGAAAGCTGACGCCGCAGCTCAGGCAGAGCCTCGAGGCGGCCGATACGAAGCAGCGGCTCGAGGACCTCTACCTGCCCTTCAAGCCCAAGCGCCGCACCAAGGCGCAGATCGCCCGCGAGGCCGGTCTCGATGCGCTGGCGCAGGCGCTACTCGGCGATCCAACACTCGATCCGCAGACGGAGGCCGCCCGATACCTCAAGGCCCCTTTCACCACGGAGCAGGGTCAGAATCCGGGCGTTCCCGATGCGAAGGCGGCGCTCGACGGCGCGCGGCAGGTGCTGATCGAGCAGTTCGCGGAAGACGCCGGCCTGGTCGGTGAGCTGCGCGAGCACCTGCGAGGCGGCGCACGGCTGGTGTCCAAGGTGGCCGAGGGCAAGGCGGAGGCGGGCGCGAAGTTTCGCGATTACTTCGATTATCAGGAGCCGTTCGAGGCCATCCCGTCGCATCGTGCGCTGGCGCTCTTCCGCGGGCGCAAGGAAGAGATCCTGCAGCTCGCCTTGAAGCTTCCCGAGGAGCTCGAAGGAGCCGCGCAGCCGGCCGCCGCCGCGGAGGCGCTCAGCGCCTGCGAGCGCAAGATCGCCTCGCGGTTCGATATTTCCGCCGGGGGCCGGCCGGGCGATACCTGGCTGCTGCAGACGGCCCGCTGGACGTGGCAGGTGAAGCTCGCCTGGCAGCTCGAAGGCGAGCTGCTCGCCGATCTGCGCGAGCGCGCGGAAGAGGAGGCCATCCGTGTCTTCGCCCGCAATCTGCACGACCTGCTGCTCGCGGCTCCGGCGGGCCCGCGGGCGACGATGGGACTCGATCCAGGACTGCGCACGGGCGTGAAGGTCGCCGTCGTCGATCGCACGGGCAAGGTGCTGGAGACTGCGACGATCTATCCGCATGCCCCGCGCAACGACTGGGACGGTGCGCTGCACGTGCTCTCGGCCATCGTGAAGAAGCAATCGGTCGACCTCGTCAGCATCGGCAACGGCACCGCCTCCAGAGAGACCGACAAGCTGGCGAGCGATCTGATCAAGCGCCACCCGGACCTCGAGCTCACCAAGATCGTCGTCTCGGAGGCAGGCGCTTCGGTGTACTCGGCTTCGGAGCTCGCCTCGCGCGAGCTGCCGGCACTCGACGTGACGCTGCGGGGAGCGGTCTCCATCGCGCGGCGCCTGCAGGATCCTCTCGCCGAGCTCGTCAAGATTGACCCGAAATCGATCGGGGTGGGGCAGTACCAGCACGACGTCAACCAGCCGAAGCTCGCGCGCTCACTGGATGCGGTGGTGGAAGACTGCGTCAACGCGGTCGGAGTCGACGTCAATACCGCCTCGCCGGCACTGCTCGCCCGCATCTCGGGGCTGTCGGAGTCGTTGGCGGCCGCGATCGTCCGCCACCGCGACGAGAAGGGCGCGTTCCGCAGCCGCGAAGCGCTGCGCGAAGTGCCGCGGCTCGGCGCCAAGACATTCGAGCAGGCGGCAGGCTTTCTGCGCATCAACGACGGTGAGAATCCCCTCGACCGCTCCGCCGTGCATCCGGAGGCCTATCCGGTCGTGCAGCGCATCCTCGCGGATCTGCGCAAGCCGCTCGCCGAGGTGATGGGGGACGCGCGTGCCGTGCGCCAGATCGATGCTGCCCGCTACACTGATGAGCGCTTCGGCCTGCCGACGGTGCGGGACATCCTGCGCGAGTTGGAAAAGCCCGGGCGCGACCCGCGGCCGCAGTTCAAGTCCGCCGTGTTCCAGGAAGGAGTGGAGGATCTGAAGGACCTGGCGCCGGGGATGGTGCTGGAAGGGGTGGTGACGAACGTCACCAACTTCGGCGCCTTCGTCGATGTCGGCGTCCACCAGGACGGCCTGGTGCATATTTCGATGATGTCGGAGCGGTTCGTCAAGGATCCGCGTGAGGTCGTCAAAGCGGGCGATGTGGTGAAGGTGAAAGTGCTGGAAGTCGACCTGCAACGCCGGCGCACAGCGCTCACCATGAGGATGGGTGATGCCTCACCGCGCGCCCGGTCGGAGGATGCGAGGTCGGGTGCCGGGGAGCGCGACCGAGGCCGGCCACCGCCGCGGCCGGGATCCCGCCCGGACCGGCAGCGCAAGAGCGAGCCGCAAGGCAACGGCGTGATGGCCGACGCGCTGAGGCGCGCCCTCGAGCGCTGAAGCCGGCGGCTGAAATGTGAGCGCGCGGCAGAGCTCCAATGAAATTGCGGCGCCACGGGCGACCCGAGACGCCGGCGAAAAGCGAGTCCACAAGACGGCGCTCGCAAGCTAAGCTCTGCTCATGAATACGGGTCTCACGGCTCGGCGGCGCCAGGCAGCCGTGGTCTTCATCGCGATCACGATCGTGATCGACGTGCTGGGCTTCGGCGTCATCATCCCGGTGCTGCCGCGACTGGTACAGCAGTTCATGGGCGGGGACGCGGCCCGGGGCGCGGCCATGTACGGGGTCTTCGGCACCGTCTGGGCGCTGATGCAGTTCTTTTTCTCACCGTTGCTCGGGGCGATATCGGACCGCTTCGGGCGCCGGCCCGTGATCCTCATTTCCTGCTTCGGACTCGGGCTCGACTACATCGTGATGGCGCTGGCGCCGAGTATCGGCTGGCTTCTGGTCGGACGCATCGCCTCCGGGATCTGCGCTTCCAGCTTCTCGACGTCGTTCGCCTACATCGCCGATGTCTCCCCGCCCGAGAAGCGCGCCGCGGCGTTCGGCTTCATCGGGGCCGCGTTCGGCATCGGCTTCGTGCTGGGACCGGCGCTCGGCGGCGTGCTCGGCGATATCAGTCCGCGGCTGCCGTTCTGGGGTGCCGCCTGCCTGGCGCTGTTGAGCGCCTGCTACGGTCTGTTCGTGCTCCCGGAATCGCTGCCCCCGAGCAGACGCGATGCCTTTCGGTGGCGCAAGGCGAATCCGGTCGGCGCACTGGAGCTGTTGCGCTCGCATCGCGAGCTCATGGGTCTCGCGAGCATCAACTTTCTTTATCAGCTGGCGCATTGCGTGCTCCCCAGCATGTACGTGCTCTACACCAGCTACCGCTACGGCTGGAACGTAAGAACGGTCGGTCTGACTCTCATGGTGGTGGGAGTCCTCAACATCCTCGTGCAAGGCCTGCTCGTGAGACCGATGGTTGCGCGCTTCGGTGAGCGCGGCGCGATGTATGCCGGACTGCTGTTCGGGATCTGCGGCTTCAGCGGCTTTGCGCTCGCCCCGAGCGCCATCTGGATGTGGGCCTCGCTCCCCGTCTTCGCGCTCTGGGGGCTGGTCAGTCCGGGCCTGCAAGGCCTGATGTCGCGCCGTGTCACGGCGCAGGAGCAGGGCAAGCTCCAGGGGGCCAATGGCAGCATCACGAGCATCGCGGGGCTGATCGGCCCGACGGTGTTTACGCAGTCTTTCGCCTACTTCATCGACCCACACCGCGCCTGGACGGTGCCCGGCATGCCGTTCTTTTTAGCGGCTGCGATGCTGATCCCGGCGTTGCTGCTGGCGCTGCTCGTGCCGAGGCTGGCTCACGCGGCACCGCAGCCCGCGGTGTGAGACCTCGGCGAGTTAAGATAGCCGTCATGAAGCCGTACGTAGTCTGCCACATGGTGGCGAGCGTGGACGGGCGCATCCTGCACAGCCGCTGGCGTCCACGGACTCGCGAAGGGGGAGACCTCTTCGAGCGTTTGCACGTCAAGATCGGCGGCGACGCGTGGCTCGTGGGTCGGGTAACCGGACAGGAGTTCGCCAAAGCGAAAGCCTATGACACGCAAGCCGATACCATCCATCCGCGAGAGCCCTGGCTCGCCCGGCGCGGCGCGCAGGCATACGGAGTTGTATTGGATGCGCACGGTAGGATCGCATGGGGCCGGGCGGACATCGGCGGCGATCCGATCGTCGTCGTGCTGACGGAGCAGGTCTCCGATGCGCATCTTGCCGGCCTGCGCAAGGACGGCGTGTCCTACTTCTTCGCCGGCAGGCGCGAGCTGGATCTCGCGGCGGCGCTCGAGTTCCTCAATCGCGAGCTCGGCGTGAAGCGGCTGCTGCTCGAGGGCGGCGGCCTCAACAACGGTGAGTTTCTGCGCGCCGGCCTCATCGACGAGATCAGCCTGGCCATCTGCCCGGTGGTCGACGGGGCGAGGGGCGCACCGAGCGTTTTCGACTCGACCGATCGGGACACGGAGCTGCGGGCGCCCGTAGGGCACATGTCGCTCGACAGCTGCGAGAAGCTCGACGATGGCGCGGTCTGGCTCCGATATAGGATCCGCAACGACAATACATCCGCTCCGGGTAGCTCATCATGACGACAGCCATCGTTCGCTTGGACGGACCCGTCGCCTGGGAGGGGTGCGATCCGGCAGCCGATCGCATTCTGGAGGGCCGGCCCGCGCACCGCGTCTACAACGCGTTCACCGATGCAAGCGGGCAGTTCTTCTGCGGCCGTTGGTCCTCGACCCCCGGGAAATGGCGCGTGCGGTACACGGAGAACGAGCTCTGCGTCATCACGGAAGGCCGCGTCACCATCGAGAGCGTCACCGGGGAGCGTCAGCAATTCGCTGCGGGCGATGCTTTCGTGGTGCCCGCCGGATTCGAGGGGACCTGGACCGTGCACGAGGACTGCAGCAAGTTCTACGCGACCTTCGAGCCGCGGACGCGATAAAACAGCTTGGTATGCGGATTGACGCGAAGTCCATCTCTGTCGCGGCCGTCCGGGCCTCCGTGATGGTGATGTTCATCACGGTACCCGCATTGGCCCGCTCGCTCGCGGTCCATAGTCCCGCGGTCAAGGTTACCTTCAGTGAGGCGGGAGACTACCGTGTGGCCTGCCTCGAGACCGGCTGGGTCCTGCATGGCACGCTGAGTGACGAGCCCAGTGCCGTGACCAGCAGGTCGGGCGCGGATCGCCTCGGCGCGTGGCGGGAGGTGGAGGCGCGGACGCATGGCGAAGTCACGGCGATCCGCGTCTACGAGAATCAGCCCGTGGTCCTATTTCGCGGCCAGCGGACCGGGGCCGGACGAAACAGCCGCTTCTTTCCCGACTTCGAGACGCTCCCGTCCGGGCTGATGGAGCTCAGCTACGGCGTCGACACATTCGCGAAGCACGAATTTGGCCGTCTCGGCGCCCAGGGGCCATGGGTGCTCTTCGATCGGGAGCGAAGAGCGATGGTGCTGGCGCCGGCGGATCACTTTCTCGCCGCGGGCATGACCGCGGGGCCGCGTGGTGCGGATGCCGGAGGAATCGATCCGCGGATCACCACGCTGCCCGCCGGGTTCGAGCATGGGACGATGCTGGTGTTGGGAAACGGTATCGGGGCGACCCTGAATGCGTGGGGCCGGGCGCTGCAGGCGCTGAACGGCAAGAAGCCCGTGCCCGATGACGCCGACGTGCTGTTGCGCAAGCTCGGTTATTGGACCGACAACGGCAGCACCTATTACTACAAGTTCGTCCCGAGCCTCGGATATGAAGGCACGCTCCTCGCCGTTCGCGACGCGTACCGCAAGCTCGGCGTTCCCTTGGCGTACATGCAGCTCGACAGCTGGTGGTATCCGAAGGAGAAGGGCAACAGCCTTGCGGCCATGGCGGTGAACGGCGAGACGGTGTATCGCGCGAGTCCACAGGTTTTTCCCAGGGGACTGCGCGCTTTCCACCGGGAGATGGGCCTGCCGCTGTTGGTGCACGCGCGGTGGGTGGCTGCCGACAGTCCCTACCGCCGCGAGTACTCGATGTCCCGCAACGTGGTGCTGTCGCCTGCGTTCTGGAAGAGCACGGCGAGCTACCTGCGCGACGGCGGCGTAGTGGTGTACGAGCAGGACTGGTTGGACAAGAACGCGCGGCCGGCCGTCGATCTGACGGCTCCGGGGCAGTTCCTGGGCAACATGGCGCACGCCATGGGTGAGGAGGGCATCGCCATTCAGTATTGCATGCCGCTGCCGGGTTATTTTCTGGCCAGCACACGCTACCGGAATCTCGAGACCATTCGTGTCAGCGACGATCGGTTTCAGCGCTCGCGGTGGGACGAGTTCCTGTACGGCTCGGCGCTTGCACGCGCCGTGGGCCTGTGGCCGTGGAGCGATGTGTTCATGAGCAAGGAGACACCGGAGCTGATTCTGGCTACCCTTTCCGCCGGGCCGGTCGGCGTCGGTGATGCGTTGGACGGCATCGATGCCTCGAATCTCGAGCGGGCGATGCGGACGGATTCCGTTCTCCTCAAGCCTGACGTGTCCCTCGAGCCGATCGATGCAACATTCATCTCCGACGCGCAGAGCTCGGGCGCGCCGATGGTCGCCGCGACGCAGAGCGGCGATGAGGTCGAAGTGTTTGCCTATCCGCGCGCGCAATCACAGGGGCACGCCACGGTCTCGCTACGCCGGCTGGGCATTCGGGGCCCGGCCTATGAGTGGGACTGGGTGCGGCGGATCGGCAGGCTGATTCCCGCCGGCGGCTCTTTCGCGTTGACCTTTCAGGATGGCTGGGCGTATGCAGTCGTGACGCCGGTCGGCGAGGACGGCATCGGCGTCCTGGGCGACCCGAGCAAGATCGTGCCGCTGGCGAGGGAGCGATTTCCCGAGGTCACGAATTCCGCGAGTACTGACGTGATGATTGCGTACGCTCCGGACGAGGATGCGGTGACGCTAGCGGGTTACGCAGCCGAGCGTCCGTCCGTGCGGGCCGTGCGCGGAAGCGTCGATCCGCTCCAATATACCGAAGCGACGCACCTCTTTCGCGTGACGGTGCATCCGGCAGCCACGGCGGGTGCCCGCAGGGCGGAGTTGTCGATCCAGCGGCGTGGACCGTGAGCACACCGGCGCGGGCTGCGTCATTTGTGTCGCTGCGGCGAAACACTGAGGCGACTGCGCTTCAGTTAGAATCTCGTGCAGCAGCTGGAGCACCGTGACCACTATGGGCATTACCGAATCCAATCACGCGGATCTGCTGGCCGAGGCAGTCTCGTGGCGACATCATCTGCACCGGCATCCGGAGCTCGCCTTCGGCGAGCGGCAGACTTCGGAGTTCGTCGCCTCGCAGCTCGAGCGGTTCGGACTGAAAGTCCATCGCGGCCTTGCCGGAACGGGCGTGGTCGGCACGCTCACGCGCGGTACCAGCCGGCGGAGCATCGGCATTCGCGCTGACATGGATGCGCTGCCGGTCCGGGAGGAGAGCGGCGCGGAACACATCTCGACCGTCCCAGGTGTAATGCACGCTTGCGGACACGACGGCCATACCGCCATCGCGCTCGCCGCGGCTCGCGTCTGTGCGACGCTGCCCGATCTCGACGGCACCGTGCATTTCATCTTCCAGCCGGCGGAAGAGAACGAGGGCGGCGGGCGGCGCATGGTGGAGGAGGGGCTGTTCGAGTCCTTTCCCTGCGACAGCGTTTACGCGCTGCACAACTGGCCGGGCCTTCAGGTGGGCACGTGTGTCGCGCGCGACGGCCCGATGATGGCAGCCTTCGGAACTTTCGAGATCGGCATCCGCGGCCGCGGCGCCCATGGCGCCATGCCGCATGCCGGAACCGATGCAATCCTCACCGCGGCGCAGGTCGTCTCGGCCCTGCAGAGCATCGTCAGCCGCAATGTCGATCCGCTCGAGTCCGCGGTGGTGTCCGTGACTCAGATCCGCGGTGGCGACACCTGGAACGTGCTTCCGGACGAATGCCTCATTCGAGGTACCACCCGCTGGTACGAGGAAAAAGTGGGCGACAGCATCGAGGAGCGCATGACCCAGCTCGCGGGCTCGGTCGCCGCGGGATTCGGCTGCACGGCCCGCGTTCGCTACGAGAGACGCTACCCGGCCACGATCAACGACCCCGCAGCGGCAAAACTGCTGCGCGACATTGCCGCCGGGATCCGACTGAACGTCGTCGATTCCGCACCCACCATGGGCGCCGAGGATTTCGCCTACATGCTGCGGGCGGTGCCCGGCTGCTATCTGTGGCTGGGCGCGGCGCGCGCCGGCGACAACCCCGGACTGCACTCGGCGCGGTATGACTTCAACGACGAGGCACTGCCCGCCGGCGTCGAGCTTTGGGTCTCACTCGTGCGGCGCTGCCTCGCGCGTCAGTGATGCGCCTCCGCGACGATCGCATCAGCCGCGTTGGCTTCCAGAACCCAAGTGGCCGCGGCGTCGACGGTGTATTCGTCCTCGAACCAGAGGAACCCGAAGTTCGTGATGCATTCGGGGAAGTCCGGCTTGATGACGACGTAGCCGGGGATCATGCCGCCGGGGATGAAGGTATTGTCGGCGCGGTTGTTGCCGTACGCCTGCAGCTTCGAGGCCGTGCCGATCCCTGAGATGTAAGACACGCTGGAGTCAGGATGCGTGCCGAGCAGATAGTTGGCGGCGCGCAGCGTGTATTCCGGGCCGACGACATCGGGGAAGGCCTCGTGGAGGAAATACATCGCCGCCCCGAACTCCGCCACCTGCGCTGAGCCGCCCCACGCGCCCAGCGAGGGAGGCACACCGAAGGGGGTTGCGGCCATGTAGCGGTTCAACTGCGGAACGAAGGCTGTGACCGCTTCTTTGAGCCGGGTCCGGTAATCAGTGTCCAGATAGGGAAGGACGCGTACCGCCGACCAGCCGCCGAAGGCGATCTGTTGCGGCGTTACGGGAAACATCTTCTCGACGCGGCTCTTGTAGGGCGCCGCGCCATGAGTGCTTATCGTCAGCTCCACCGCGGCGGCCCACTCCGGCGAGCCCAAGCCGAACTCGCGGTAGCCTCCCTCGCCTTCCAGGTACCTGGGGCGGTGCTCGTGGTCAGGATGAGCTTCCGCTTCCTTCCAGAGCTCGATGGCCGCGTCGAGGCACTGTTTCGACAGCGGGTCGTTCCAGCCGCGCAAGGTACGGGCGGCGCTCGCCAGCGATGCCGCGGCGGCATACTCCATTTTCGCGGATGTCATGGTCCACGCCCAGCGCGCGTCCGGGTTGTTGGAGTAGGCCCCGGTCTGCGAGGCGCCATCGCCGATGAAGGTGTACCACTTCAGATAGGGTGATTGGATTCCCATGAAAGGATGTCCGACCGCATGGATCTGCGCGAGCGTTTGCAAGACGCCGTGCTCCACCTGCTCGAGGACATCCGGAATGCCGTCCGGCCGGTGCATTTCCACCGAGCGGGCCTTCTCATTCACCGCCAGCTCGTCCCACTTCATGTGAAAGGTCTCATACGCCAGGGCCAGATTCTGGATGGTTCCGTACTGGCCGAAGGCATCGTTATCGAAATCCCCGGCGTCGAACCATCCGCCCGCGTTCAGACCGGGGATGCGCTGTCCGGCCTTGTACGGGGACTCGGTGTTCGGGTCCATCCAATAGCCGTCGAAGTGGGTCGTATTCGGCGGCGCCTGCAGAGCGTCAGTCATGTGCGCAATGCCGTGCCACACGCGGTAGGCATCGCGCACCGACACGTGGTCCATTTGCACCGCCAGAAAACCGTCGAGCGTCGTCTGCCACGTTTTGCTGTAGACGTCCCAGGCAATGGGGAATACATCGGTGCGCTGGCCTGCGTATTCGAGCACATACAGGCCCGGCTCCTTCACCGGTGAGAAGTCGAATTGCGCATAGTCGTAGCGCAGCCACGGCTTGGGGCTGGACACGGGACCTTCGAACACCTTCCTATAGGTACCGTCGTCCGCAAGTCGCAGCACAGCGGCGGTCGCAGGAGCCTTGAATCTCGGGTCGAGCTCTATGACCGCTACCTTGGGGAAATCCGCGGGGTATCCGGCCTGGCTGTGCGCGATCATGGGCGGCCGGGTCCAGTTGGGAATGTAGCCGGGCCGAATGTGCCAGACCACGGCGCCTGCCGTCTTGCCCGCGGGAATCAGCGAGCGCAGTACATACCAGCCGTTCGACGCTTCGTCGCGCCCGTCGTAGAGGAGGAGGGGACCCGTGTCCGAGGTAACGCTGATGCGCTCGAGCGGATCATCCACCGCCATCGTGATGCTCTTGCCCGTCGCGAAGGGAAGAGGCTGGGTGTAGCCCTTGGCCTCGTGCCACTGCTGCACGTACGCCAGGCTCTTCGGGTCCCCGGCCTTGGGGGGAACCACGGTCATCTGATCCTCGGGGCTGCGCGGGAAGACACCGAACAGCTTACCGTCGACCGCGTAAGCCTTGTCCGTGTAGAGGGAAGGCAGCAGCTCCAGATTGAATCCGGCCCGGCCGACCAGAGCCTGCGGCAGCGGCTGGTTGAGATTGACGCTCACCCGCACCCCGCCGGGCTCGGCCGCGACGACGAGGTGGTAGTAGAAGTGGTATTGCGGGTAGGAAACGAAAGCGGTGAGGCGCTCATGCGCCTTGTCCGCCTGGCGTTTGATGAGGTGTGGAATCACGTCCCATTGCTCCGGCGTGGGCAGGAGACGCACGCTGCCGTTGGTGGCGATGCGATGGCCGTGCAGGATGATCTGCATGGCCGCGTCCTTCTGGTCGAAAAAGATGGGGCTGTAGTTGTCGTCGTACAGCATGATGCTGACGCCGGGCGCATCGAGGTAGCCGCTGTCGGTAACCTTCACCGTCAGGCCGGCGTCCGGCGCCGCGAGGCATTGCAAGGAGCCGATGAGCAGTGCCATTGCCAACGCGATTCGCGATCGAGAGCGCATGCGGTGCCCCGGGGTGAGGACTGATAGCGGTACCTGTACATTGGTACAATGTCCATCCTAAGGTGCGGGCGCTCACCGGTGCAAGGGGATCCGATAGATGTTCCGCAGCCACTCCGTCCGGATGAAGGCATATGTGTCAGGGTCAGGACCCGGAGCGAACCCGTCCGCCCCATGCGGCAGGATGTCAGTCGCGGTGCCTGCCGCCAGGTCCGGAATATCGGGCGGAGCACCGACCCATCTCCACCACGAGCACGGACCGCCGATCGGGCGAAAGCCAGGAATGGTGGGCCATGCCGCGCTCGTGGGCGGGGCCTTTACCGGCCTGATCCTCGCGGCGGGACAGGCCATGGCGGGATGTGGAATGGGAGAGATGGGCGCGGCAGGGGCCAAGGTGGGGTTCCATACCTACAAGCTCAATCATTGGGCGCTGTCCTGGATTCCGGACTATCAGCCCGGCGTCACCAATTCCTGGTCGCAGCTTCCCGGTGGTATCGATGAGGCGTTCCATGCGTTTGGGCCGACCAACATTCAGGAGACCGTTACCCTGACTGGCGCCCACAACGGCTACCAGGGAACGTTTACCCTCACGCAGTGCGTCAACGATGGCACCAAGACGCCGATCAGTGACGTGAGCGGCGCGCCTGTGGCATTCGTCATCGTCGGCACAGTGAGTGCGACGCGAGTAACGGTGGAGTAAGCCCGTCCGGCCGCCGCCGTCTCCCGGCGGCGGCGGTCATGGACATTCCGACCATCTGCGCTATCCTCCCGTGAACACTAACCGGGGAGTCACGCGCATGAAATCCCAGATCAAAGGCACCACGATGCCGGTGCTCGAGATCGGCCTGGAGCCGAACGATCGTATCGTGGCCGAGCCCGGCGAGTTCTCATGGATGACCGAGGGGGTGCAGATGCGCACGACCACCTATACGGCCGGGGCGCGCGGCCTCTGGGGCGCAATCGGCCGCGCCCTGTCCGGCGGCGGCCTGTTCATGACGGAATATTCGGCTCCCGCGGGCCGCGGCGTCATCGCCTTCGCGGCAAAGGTCCCCGGCGCGATCCTGCAGGTCGACGTGCCGCCGGGGCATTCGTATCTGATCCATCGCCACGGCTTTCTCTGCGGCACCGAAGGACTGCAGCTCACGACCGGATTTCAGCGCTCTCTCGGCGCGGGAATCTTCGGCGGCGACGGCTTTCTGTTACAGCGCCTGGCCGGTCCATGCACCGCATGGGTCGAGCTGGGCGGAGAAGTGGTGACCTACGATCTCGCCGCGGGTGAGACGCTGCAGGTGCATCCTGGCCATATCGGTATGTTCCAGGACAGCGTCGGCTTCGACATCACTTTCATGCGTGGCTTCGCCAACGCACTGTTCGGGGGAGACGGTCTGTTCGTGGCGCGACTGACCGGGCCCGGCAGGGTCTGGCTGCAGTCCCTGACGGTACCCAACCTCGCGCATGCGCTCGCGCCTTATCTGGGCGGTCGCGCGGGGCAGAACGTAGAGACCGGTGCCGCTGCCGGAATCGCCGGCGCCGTGTTGCGCGATATGTTTGGCGGCAACCGCTGAACGATGACCGGGTCGCGACGAGCTCACTGGGACGCGGTGTACCGCGCCAAGGCGCCGAACGAGGTCAGCCGGTACGAGCCCGTCCCCGAGCGCTCGCTCGCGCTGATTCGCGACACGGACATCGCCGCGAGCGATGCCATCATCGATGTGCGTGGCGGCGCCTCACGCTTGGTCGAAGAGCTTCTGCGGGCGGGCTACCAGGACCTTACTGTGCTCGATATCTCCGCTGCGGTGCTCGAGGCGCTGCGGGCAGGACTGCTGCCGCAGGGACACTTGATCCTGGCCACGTTCGGTTCCTCGGGTCCGCAGCGTTGTAGCGGCCTTCCCGTCGTGCGCTACGACGCGGTCGCGCTTGCGGCGGAGCTCGGCGGCGGGTTTCGGCTCCTCGACTCGTTCCTGACGGCGCATCGAACACCGTGGAACGCCGAGCAGGAGTTTCTCTACGCGCGTTTCAGCCGTGCCTGATGGAGTGGACGGCGGCCTACGCGACGGTCACGCGATTGCGCCCGCCGCGTTTGCTCTCGTAGAGCGCAGCGTCGGCAGCCCTTATGAGGGCGCGTGTGGAGATGTCCCGGTCGCCCCGATGCGGCTCGAATCCTGAGATGCCAAAGCTCCCGGTGACGCTCAGTGGTCCGGCGGCGGTCGGATAGGGCGCGCGGCCGATGCGCTCGCACAGGCGCCGCGCGATGAGGAGCGCTTTCGGGATCGCAACTTCGGGCAAGACGACCGCGAATTCCTCGCCGCCGACACGCGCCACCCAGTCCTCGCCCAGGCGTAGCCCGTCAGTGAGCCGGGAGGAGAATTCCCGCAGCACTTCATCGCCCACCGCGTGACCGTGGGAGTCGTTGACGCCCTTGAAGTGATCGATGTCGCACATGATGAGCGCGAGCGAGCGGCGCAGCCGCACTGCACGCTCGACCTCGCGCGGAAACTCGTGCTCGAAGAAGCGGCGGCTGCCGCAGCGCGTGAGCTCATCGATCGTCGACAGGATGCGGTTGTCCGTGAGCGCCAGCTGCAGTGCGGCCGAGAGACTCGCGATGCGTCGGGCGGTCGTCAGGTGCGCCCAGAACTCCTCGCCGCTCGCCTCGGCGGGCATGCAATCGTTGGCGCCCCTGCGCAGCGCCTCCCGGACAGCGACCTTCCCGTCGACATCCACATACACCACGTGCGTCGCCGAGCCCGCATGCAGTTGCCGCATAGCCTGGACGAGATCGAGCTGATCGGTGAAGAGCAGGGCATGCGTGCGTGCTTCGAGGCTCGCGAGTGCTTCCCTGGTGGAGGAGACCGGCTCGACCTCGATGTTGGCATTCAGCAGCCATTTCACGAAGCGCGCGCTTACTTCCTCGGACGCGAGCACGAGTAGCGCTACCGGGATGGGCGGATGTCGCCGCAGCACGTTCGACAGCGCCGACTGGTCTTCGCCGCTCAGCGCCCGATCGAGAATCGCCTGACGCTCGATGAGGTAGGTGGCGGTGCTGCTCGCCTCAGCATCCGTCTCGCTCTTGCGACGGTCGGGGCGTTCGTGACGTGCCACTTTCTTGCGCTCGTCGAGAACGGAAGAAACAACGCCGGCGAGCCGGGCGAGGTCCGCTTTCGGCACGAATCCCGAGGCGCCGCGATCCCTGGCCGCCTTGGCCGCAGCCGGATCGGCGTTTCCGGTGACGAAGACGAAGGGGGTATCCGGGGACTCCGCCTGTGCGATCGCCAGCGCCGACAGCCCCTCGAAGCCGGGAACGTTCGAATCGGAGAGTATGACGTCAGGAGAGCGCCTGAGCCCCTGGCGGAACTCCGCCTCGCTCTCCACACGATCGAACGAGCAGGCGAAACCAGCCTGCTTCAGCGTCCGGCAGGACGAGTCCGCTGCCGCCGCATCATCCTCGAGGACCAGCACGCGAATCATTTCCATCCCATCGTTGCACGAACACGTGTAACGCTTACCCGATGTTCCGGTGCACCAGTCGTAAAAAACAATATGTAAAGCAACTTGGGGCCGCGGCGTACAGCGGAACGTGGCGCCAGGGAACTCCAGTGCCGCGCCCCAGGCTCACTCTTGCATCAACCGTGCCCGCAACCGGGGTCGCGCCAGCCCCAATGGAGCGCACGAGTCCCTGGCGGGAGTCGAGCGGCTGTTCGCTCATGGTGTATTCCGGATTTCGGTTCGTGCAAACGTCCACGCAGTCAGGCAAACCCGTCGCTGCTCGCGATTGATGCGCGTCCGGCGGATAATCAGCTGCGAGCCACGATGAAACATTCACCCCTCCTCCTTAGCGCTCTGCTCGCAATGGGCACCTGCGCGTTGCCGCGCGCGGCGCAGGCGGCGAGCGCCGGCGAGATCGCGAGGTGGGAGCGCGAGGCGCAGAACATCACCATCTACCGTGACGACTGGGGTATCGCCCATGTCTACGGCAAGACCGATGCCGATGCAGTGTTTGGCATGGAGTTCGCGCAGGCGGAAGATGACTTCAACCGGGTGGAGTCGAACTACATCGATGCGCTCGGCTGGCGGTCGCAGGACGCGGGCGAATCGGCGATCTACAGCGATTTACGCCGGCAGCTGTTCGTGGATCCGAAGGCGATTCAGGCGCAGTACGAGCAGAGCCCGCCGTGGCTGAAGAAGCTCATGAATGCCTTCGCCGATGGCCTCAACTATTACTTGTACAGACATCCCGAGGTGCGGCCGCGGGTCATAGGACATTTTGAGCCCTGGATGGCGCTCGCTTTCACGGAGGGGAGCATCGGCGGCGACATCGAGACGGGGGTGGACGTGCCGCAACTCGCGGCGTTTTACGGCGGGCAGGCCGTGCCCGCGCCGCAAACAGCGAGCGCTGTGCTGCCGCCGCCTGAGCCGCAGGGCTCCAACGGCATCGCCATCTCCCCCGCCATTGCCCTCGACCACCACGCGCTGCTCTGGATCAATCCGCACACCTCGTTCTATTTCCGCTCCGAGCTGCAGATGGTGAGCGGGGAGGGGCTGGACGCGTATGGCGCCGTGACCTGGGGACAATTCTTCATCTACCAGGGGTTCAACGCCACGGCCGGCTGGATGCACACCTCGAGCGGGGTGCAGAACATTTCCTGGTTCCTGGAGACCGTCACCCGCAAGAACGGCCGCTACTACTACCGGTACGGCGGCCGGGAGCTGCCCGTCGGGACGCGGCGCATCGTCGTGCGCTACAAGACACCCGGTGGCGCGGCCGAAAAGGCGTTCACCGCCTACTACACGCAGCACGGGCCGGTCATCGCGCGGATCGGGAGCAAGTGGGAAAGTGTCAACCTGATGCAGAGCCCCGTACGGGCGCTCGTGCAGGATTTCACCCGCACCAAGGCGGCGGACTATGCGCAGTTTCGCAAGACCATGCGGCTGCATACCAACTCGTCGAACAATACGGTCTTCGCCGATGCCGAGGGCAACATCGCCTACTGGCACTCGGACTGGATCCCGCGGCGCAGCGGCTCGCTCGATTGGGGCAAGCCGGTGGACGGCAGCAATCCGGACACCTCATTCCATGGCCTGCTGACCCTCGATGAGACCCCGCACCTCCTCAATCCGTCCAACGGCTGGCTGTACAACTCCAACAACTGGCCCTGGTCCGCGGCGGGGCCGTACAGCCCGAAGCGGCAGGCCTTCCCGCCGTATGTGGAGCGGGGCAGCGAGGAGAGCGCGCGCGGCCATCACGCCCTGAGAGTACTCACGGGCGGGAAGAACTGGACCACGGCCTCGTTGACCGCGGCGGCATTCGACAGCTATCTGCCCGCATTCGCGACCATGATTCCGGTCCTGGTGAAGGCTTACGACGCCGCGCCCGCCGCGGATCCGATGAAGGCGCGCCTGTCCGGGCAGGTCACCGTACTGCGCGCCTGGGATTACCGTTGGGGCGTCAATTCCATCGCTACCTCCCTCGCCGTATTCTGGGGTACCGATATCTTCGCGCGTGTCGCGAGCCGAGCCAGGACTCTGGGCATCTCACCCGAGGATTATGTGGTGCAGCGTGCGACGCGTCAGCAGCTCCTCGCGTCGTTGGCTGCAGCTTCGGACCGGCTGAGCACGGATTTCGGCAGCTGGGAGACTCCCTGGGGCCACATCAATCGCTTCCAGCGGATCAACGACGACATCAGCCCGAGCTTCGATGACTCCAAGCCCAGCATTCCGCTGCCGTTTACATCCTCGCTCTGGGGCTCGCTGGCTTCTTTCGGCGCAAAGCCGTATCCGAACACCAGGAGGTGGTATGGCGACAGGGGCAACAGCTTCATCGCGGTCGTGGAGCTCGGTCCGAGGGTGCGCGCCTGGGCGATCACCGCCGGCGGCGAGAGCGGCAATCCTGCATCATCGCATTTCGATGACCAGGCGGCGCAGTACGCCATGGGCGAGCTGCGGCCGGTCTATTACTACAAACCGCAACTCCAGGGCCATATCGAGCGGCAGTACCATCCGTGATCGTCGATCTCGTCGATGGCACCTACGAGCTGTTCCGGCACTTCTACGGACTGCGGAGGTTCATCAAGGGCGCCGACAAGCCCCTCGGCGCCGTGACCGGCGTGGTGACGACCGTGCTGCAGATGCTGGAGCAGGGAGCCACTCATCTGGGCGTTGCCACCGACCACGTAATCGAATCCTTCCGCAACGAGCTGTGGAGCGGCTACAAGACAGGTGACGGCATCGAGCCCGCGTTGCGCGCCCAGTTCGAGCCTCTCGAGGAGGCGTTGCGCGCCCTAGGGGTGGCCGTCTGGGCAATGGAGGAGCTGGAGGCGGACGACGCGCTCGCGTCCGCTGCGCGGATTGCGGGCGATGATCCTCAGGTCAGACAGGTACGCATCTGGACACCGGACAAGGATCTCGCGCAATGCGTACGCGGCGATCGGATCGTGCAGGTCGACCGAAAGACCAGGACGGTTCGCGGCGAGGAGGGCGTGCGGGCGAAGTTCGGAGTGGAACCGCAGCGGATTCCGGACTACCTGGCCCTGGTGGGCGACAGCGCCGATGGCTACCCCGGAATCGACGGCATCGGCCCCAAGAGTGCGGCGGCCTTGATTGCCAGACATGGCCCGATCGAGGACTTCCCGCAGGAAGTGCTCGGCGAGCGGCGCGACCTGGCACTGCTCTTCAAGGATCTCGCGACGCTGCGCACGCATGCTCCCCTCTTTGCGGCAATCGAGGACATCCGCTGGCGGGGGCCCGCGGGCGGCCTTGCGGCATGGACGGAACGGATGGGGGCGCCGAAGCTGCTCGCGCGGGCGCAGACTGCCGTCGAGACGGTATCGTAGGGTCTACCGCTGGACGGTATGCACCGTGTCGGGCGCGAGGGTGAGCGGACTCTGCATTGCGTCCTCGAGTCGTCCCAGTGCCTGCTGCGCGCGCACCAGCGCGTCGAGCCGGTCTTCTGCACCGGCCTCATAGGCCACGCGGGCGTCCGCCAGGTCGAGCGGTTCCAGCTCGCCAGCCGCGACCTGCGCGTCGACGGAGCTGAGCTGGTGCTCGAGATTGCCGAGCAGGGAGTTGGCTGTCATGAGTTGCATGCGCGCCGAGTCGTACGCGGCGAGCGAACCATCGATCTGCGTGAGCGCGGTCGTCTGCACCGTGAGGAAATGGGCGGCGGCGACTGCGCGTTGCGCCCTGGCCGCGGCGATCGGGCCCTGATTGTGGTTGAGTATGGGCAGGGGCAGCGACAGCCCGAGCTCCCATTCCCTGTCGTCGGCGAGCTGCGAGTTCCAGGTGAAGCCGGGCCCGAGGTCTATATCCGGCCATTGGCGCGCGATCTGCAGCTGCAGGGCCGACTGGCTGGCCGCGTAACGCTCGAGCGCCGCGCGGATGTCGGCGCGGTCGAGCAGGGCACGTTGCCTCACCTGCGGGCGGGTGAGCTCCAGGGGAAAGATCTGCAGATCGACGAACGAGAATCTCGCCCCATCGAGGGCACGGGGCGCCACTCCGACGGCGCCGGCGAGGGCGATGCGGGCCTGTTGCAACTGACCTGCCGCGGCCTGCCGCGCAAGGGTCGCGCGATCCAACGCGATTTGGGCCCGCGCGACGTCGTAACTCGGGACGTTGCCTGCCTCCAGCTGGCCTGCGAGCAGATGGAGGACGTTCCTCCGTGCCGATTCTTCCCGCCGCAGAAGCGACTCGGACCGGCGCGCCGTATAGAGCTCGAGGAGCGCGGCGCGCACCCGACTGCGCGCGCGCCAGACCGTGGCGACCAGATCCCACCGTGTCGCCGCGGCGAGATGCCGCGCCTCTGCCAGACGGTAGCCGCGCTTTCCTGCGGTTTCGATGGACCACTCGAGCGCTAGCGGTACGATCCAAGGGTGCACCGCTCCGGGAACGCCGGCATCGTAGCCGGGCGTGACGGAGATCGAAGGGTTGGGCCGCTCCGCCGCGGTGATCTGCTCGGCCTGCGCGGCGAGCAGCTGGTCCCGCGCTTCGGCCAGCGCAGGCTGGTAATAGAATGCCGCCAGCGTCAGCGCCTTCAGGCTCCACGCGCCGCTTCGTGCCGGCGCGGGCACGTGATTGGCCGCGAGAAAGGAGCGCAGCCCGGGCGCCTCGAGCGAGCGCGATTCGAAGCTTGCGATGCCGGTCCCTGCGGACAGGGGTTGCGGCTGAAAGTGGGCGCAGGCGGCGAGCTGGCCGGCGCAAACCAGGATCAGCAAGCCGCGGGCGGCGTGTGTAGTGTGCCGGTTACGTGACACAGCCAACTTCGACCGGACGGCCGTCCTCGCTCGGATGACCATTGACGAACTATACTGGAAGAAGCTTTGGGGATGTTGAGTCGGGCTGTCGATGACGCCGCTGAAGTACCTGCTGTTGCCGGTTTTTGCCGTGCTCCTGTCCGGCCCGCTGCACGCGGCCAACGACGATGATCAGGCACCGGCCGCGGCCGGCCAGGGCAATCAGGTGCCGGCGCTCAGCGCGGAAGAGCAGCGGGCGGTCGGCATTCTGGTCGCCGCGGCACCGGCGGCAGAGCTGCCGCAGCGCACCGATGCCTATGGCAGGGTGCTCGACCCGTCGCGGCTGGTGGCGGATGCCGGCCGGCTCGAGGCCTCGCAGGCAACCGCCCGGGCGGCGGCGGCGGAGACTGCGCGGCTGCGCGGGCTGTATCGCGGCGCCAATGCGTCGCTGAAGGCGTTGCAGGTGGCCGAGGCGGCGCAGACCGAAGCGCAGGTCCGCGTGCGAGAAGCTCAAACTGAGTTGCTGCTGCACTGGGGGCCGCTGGCGCAGCTCAGGGAGGCGCAGCGCACAGCTCTGATCGAAGAGCTCGCCGCCGGCCGGCAACTATTGCTGCGCGCCGACCTGCCGGGCCGCCACAGCCTCGGCCCGATGCCGAAGGAAGCTCTGGTCGATGTCGATGGCATCAAGGTGCCGGCGCGCGTGCTCGGATCTCTGCCGCAGGCTGCGGCACGGATGCAGAGCGTCGGGCTGCTGCTGCAGATGCCGCATCCGCCGCCCGGCCTCGGACCGGGTGCGCAGCTGCCGGTGATGCTCGAGGGCAGCGACCGCGATGGACGCGTGGTGCCGGATGGAGCTCTGCTCTACGAGGTCGAGGGCGTCTACGTCTACCGCGTACTGCCGGACAGGACGAAGGACGGCGATACTCAGTTCGCGCGCCTACGGGTGACCGTCCTCCAGCCGGTCGCCGACGGCTGGCTGGTGGCAGGGCTGGGCCCCGATGACCGCATCGTCGTTCATGGCGCCGGCGTGCTGTGGTCGCTGCAGGGTCTGGGCAACGTCTCCGACGAAGACGACTGATGCTCAGCGCCATCGTTCGCGCCTCGCTGGCGCATCCGCGGATCATCACCGCGCTGTCGATACTGATTGCCGTCCTGAGTTTCGGCGCGCTGCTCAATGCACGCTTCGACGTGTTCCCCGACTTCGCGCCGCCGCACGTCCTGGTGCAGACGGAGGCGCCGGGGCTGGACGCGCAGCAGGTCGAAGCGCTGGTGACACGGCCGCTCGAGGGGCTGCTGGCGGGCACCCAGGACGTCGCGGCAGTGCGCTCTACCTCGAGCCAGGGACTGTCGGCGATCCAGGTGGTGTTCGACCGCCGCGGCGACCCATACCGGCAGCGCCAGGTCATCACGGAGCGGCTCGGGGAGGCCGCCGGCATCCTGCCCGCCGGCGTCGGTCCGCCTCTGCTGTCGCCGCTGTCGTCATCGATGGAATATCTCATCCACTTTGGCTTCACCAGCGACCGGCTGACGCCGGTACAGCTGCGCGGACTGGTGCGCTGGGTGATCGAGCCGCAGATCCTCGCCGTGCCCGGCGTGGCGCAGGTGCAGCTGTTCGGCGGCGCCGAGCGCGAGCGCCAGGTGTTGGTCGATCCGCTGAAGCTGATTGCTGATGGACTGACCCTCGACGATGTGTTCAGCGCCACCCGGCGCGCGACCGAGCTGATCGGCGGTGGCTATATCGAGACGCCGTCGCAGCGAATCGTGTTGCGTGCACAGGCGCCCGGCGCGACGCCGCTCGCGCTATCCCAGGCAGTGCTTGCGATGCGCGACGGCCTTCCGGTCCGGCTCGGTGACGTTGCTACAGTGCGCGATGCCGCGGCACCGCGCTTCGGTGACGCAATCATCGGCGACCAGCCCGGCATCCTCGTCGAGACCTCGACGCAGTACGGCGCCAACACGCTGACGGTGACCCGCGCGCTCGAACAGCGCCTGAACCAGCTCGCTCCGGCGCTGAAGAAGGAGGGAGTGATCTACCACCCGGCGCTGCTGCGGCCGGCGAGCTTCATCGAGAGCGCGCTGGTCAGACTACGCGCGTCGCTGCTGATCGGCGCGGTGCTGGTGGTCATCCTGCTGCTGGTGACTTTGCGCGACTGGCGCGGCGCGCTCATCTCGTTTTCGTCGATACCGCTGTCGCTGCTTGCGACCGTCTGGATCCTGGAGATGTTCGGGCTGTCGCTGAATACGATGAGCATCGGCGGCCTGGTGGTGGCGCTCGGGGTGGTTGTCGACGATGCGGTGATCGACGTCGAGAATATCACCCGCAGACGTCGCAATGCCGATTCCGCCGGCGTGGAGCTCGACGCACGCGAGCTGTTCGTCGGCGCGTCGTTGGAAGTACGGCTGCCGGTTTTTTATGCCACGGCTGCGGTGGCATTGGCGTTGCTGCCCATCTTCATGCTCACCGGTATCCAGGGCACGTTCTTCCGGCCGCTGTCGTTGGCCTTTCTGCTCGCCGTCGGTATCTCACTGCTGGTCGCGATGAGTGCGACACCGGCGCTGTGCGCGGTGCTGATGCGCAGGCATAAGCCTCCGGGCGAGGCGCGCTTCCTGCTCGCCTGCAAGCGCTTCCAGCGGCGCACCATCGCAAGGCTCTACCGGCACCCGCGCGCGGTGCTGGCGCTGGTGCTCGGCACCGGCCTCGCCGGCGCGCTGTTGCTGCCGCTGTTCGGCCAGCGGCTGCTGCCGGATTTCCGCGAGAACTACCTGATCGCCCACGCCACCCTGCGTCCGGGCATCTCGCTGCAGGAGACCACGCGCGTCGGCGAGCAGATCTCGAAGCGGCTGGTGGCGATCCCCGGTATCGCGAGCGTTGCCGAACAGATCGGCCGCGCCGTGAACGGCCAGGATCCGGACGCGCCGAATGAGAGCGAGTTCGACGTGCAGATGGACCCGGCCAAGGGCTACACGCCGGACCAGATCGAGGCGGGGATTCGCAAGGTGTTCGTCAACTTCCCCAACCAACTCACCGAGATCTACTCGGTGCTCGCCGAGCGGATCGGCGAAACGCTGTCCGGCGAGACGTCGCCGTTTTTCGTCAGCGTATTCGGCAATGATCTCGACACCGATGACACGGTGGCGGCGCAGATCGCCGCGGTGCTGCAGAAGCTGCCGGATTCGGGCGAGGTGCGCCTGCAGGTCCCGCCGCGCGAACCCGAGCTGCACGTGCAACTGCGGCCCGGGCGGCTGGCTCTCTATGGACTGCAGCCAAGTGGCGTGCTCCAGGTGCTCAACGCGGCCTTCCACGGCACCGTGGTCGCCGAGCTCGCGCAGTCCGACCGCAGCGTCCCCGTGGCGGTTCGCATCGCCGGCGCCGGAGCATCGCCACAGGCGGCCGCCGCGTTGCTGCTGCGCAGTTCCGACGGTGCAGTCGTGCCATTGTCATCGGTCGCGAAACTCGCGATAGAGTCAGGCCGCAGCCTGATCGAGCACGAGGACGGGCTGCGTCGCCAGGTGGTGACCGCAAATCCGACCGCGTCGGATCAGACCGGCTTCGCCGCAGCCGCGCGCCGTGCCGTGGCCGCACACGTCAAATTGCCGCCCGGCGTGTACCTACGCTATGGCGGTGCGGCCGAGGCCCAGGTCGCCGCCGCGCACCAACTCTATTTTCACGCCGCGGCGGCACTGGTGCTGATCGTGATACTCATGGCGCTCGCGTTCGGCCACGCGCGCCACGTCGGGCTGGTGCTGCTGGTGCTGCCAAGCACGCTGATCGGCGGTGTCGCCGCCGCGGCCATGACGGGGGCAACGCTGACCCTGGGCGCGATGGTGGGATTCGTCGCGCTGTTCGGCATGGCGGCACGCAACACTATCCTGCTGGTATCCCACTACGACCACCTCGTGCAGGCCGAAGGTCAGACGTGGGGGCTGGACACCGCACTGCGCGGCTCCGAGGAACGGCTGACACCAGTGCTGCTGACCGCGCTGATGACGGCGCTCGCGCTGCTGCCGGTGGCGATCCAACTGCATCAGCCCGGTCACGAGATCGAAGGGCCGATGGCGGTGGTGATCCTCGGCGGCTTGGTGTCCTCGACGATCGTCAGCCTGCTGCTCGTCCCGCCGCTGGCGGCACGCTGGCTGAAGCCCGAAGCCGCACAATCGTGATGGATCGCGAACAAGATTGGCGGCGGCGGCGGTCGGCGCTATCCCTGACTCCGAAATGCGACGGATCTGCCACTAGACATATCCTGTTCGAGCGTCCATGCTTAGTGCGCTCGCACTCGGATGCACTCGTCTCCAATACGAGACATCTTAGCTAGAGCTTGAGCTTCGACAAGGGCAAACCCGCCGAAAGGCGGGGACGCAAAGCTACCGGTCTAAGGGCGTAACAGTCTATGACAGCGGGGTTGCCACTCCACCTCCACGTGTGAGCGCGCAAGCTCGTGTGCATCGGATCTGGCGCTCCCCCGGCCGCGGCGCGAACCTTCAATTTCGGGGGAACCATGACGTCAACCTCGGCTGGATCCGCTGGCTCTTCGAGCCCCAACATCGTTCATCGAGGCGAGGCCGGTTGCGGCCCATTCATGCTCACGCTCTGCCGGCTGGTCGCGCCTGTCACCATCCGGCCGCCCGAATCGCCGCACCTCAAGCCGTTCACGTTCTTCACGAGTCGTGCGCGTCAGCAGGATGGCAGCGAGCACTTGTACCTGCACATGGGGTTCTTCCAGACGCTGGTTGACGCCGAAAAATGGGCGCGGGCCGTGCGCCGCCGGCATCCCGAGGCAGTCGCGACGATCGCGCCGCCAGCACTCTGGCAGTTGTCCGATTCCGACGACTCCGCATCGTCGCCGGTTGACAATGTGCAGCTGACCGACACGCAGGTGCTCAACATTCTGGAAATGCGTCGTGCCGCTCCGGGCCGGAACGACGGCGATGAGTCAGGCAGCGAGCAGATCGAGATGCTCCGCCCTGAGGACACCGGGACTCGACGCGCCTTGAAGGAGGCCGTCGCTCGGGGCGCGCCGGTTTCCTTCGCAGTGCAACTCCATTGGTCGGTGCGGTCAATCGATCCTATCGCGGTACCAACGCTCCCCATGTTCAAGGGGCGTACGCTCTATACCGTCGAAAGCCGACGCGCGAATCGCTCCTGTTTCTTCCTACGACTCGGATTCTTTGCGGATCCGGTCGCGGCGAAACAAGCCGCCTTCCTCGTGCGCTCGAGCTTCGCGTCGGCAGCGGTAGTGCCCGTCCTCGACGAGGAGATTGCGCGCGCACGCGAAGCCTGCACGGAGACGTCGTTGGTTCCCTGTATCGTGCAGCAACGTTCCGAGCAGCAACTGGAGTTGGGTTGGACGACGGCATCGAAATCCGGGAGCGGCCGGCGTCGCGGGGGCGTCGAAACTCTCGAGGAGACACTCGCGCTGCTGGCCGAGCGCGAATTGTTGAATGATCCCGATTTGCTCAGCGACACCGGCGTCCGCCACCTGAAGGTCGAAGTGCAAAAGCAGGCGTCCGGCCGCCGGCACTGAAACGCCACCACGGCGATTGGCTCCGCACCGGGGCCGATGTAGGATCTCTGCGATCGACGCGGCGCAGTTTCGCGCCCGTACGTCACGGGATGAATGGTTGAAGATCCTGCGGAAAATAAGTGTTGCGCCGATGATGGGGCGGACGGACCGCCACTGCCGCTATTTCCTCCGCGGCTTCTCGGCCCGGATGCTCCTCTACACGGAGATGATCGCCGCCGCCGACCTGGTGCACGGCGATTGCGCTCGATTACTCGAGTTCGACCCTGAGGAACACCCCCTCGCGCTGCAGCTCGGCGGTTGCGACCCGCAGGAGCTCGCCGCCGCGGCCCGCAGAGGCGAGCAGGCCGGATATGACGAGATCAACCTCAATTGCGGTTGTCCGAGCGACCGAGCGACGGGCGGCGTATTCGGCGCCTGGTTGATGCAGCGGCCGGAAACCGTCGCGGCGTGTGTGGCCGCGATGCGCGCAGCCGTCCGCGTGCCGGTGACGGTCAAGATGCGCATCGGCGTCATCGAGGGCCGGGGTAGGGCCGCCATTGAGGCCGTCCACCGCTTCGACGAGGAGGAGCGCGCCGCGCTGCGCCGTTTTGTGGGCGGCGTGCGCGATGCCGGCTGCGACGCGGTGATTGTCCATGCCCGCAAGGCGGTGCTCGGCGGACTGTCGGCGCAGGACAATCGGGAGATTCCGCCGCTGCAATACGATGTCGTCAGGCAGGTGAAGCAAGGCTTTCCCGATCTGCCGGTGGTCGTCAATGGCGGTCTGCGTGAGCCCGATGCCATTCTCAGGGCACTCGATGATCTGGACGGCATCATGCTCGGGCGCGAGGCATATCACCGCCCCGTCGTCCTCGCCCAGCTCGACGCGCTCGTGTTCGGGGCGGGGTCGACTCCAGGGCAGCCACATTCGACCCAAGAGATGCGCGACGACATTGCCCGCACGCATGCGATAGAGCGTATGCGGCGCTACACGGAGCGTCAGCTGGCGCGCGGTGAAAAGCTGTGGGCCGTCGTCCGCCACATGCAGGGCTTGTACGCGGGGGAGCCCGGCGCGAGCGAGTTCCGGCAAGCATTGAGCGAGGGCGCCCGACGTCCGGGCGCGGGCACGGAAGTGTTGGCGGCAGCCGTTGCGAGTGCGCGGCAATTCGCGGGCAGAGCCCCGGAACGTCCCATGCCTGCAGTCCGTCCCACGACCACTGTGGGATGTTGAACCTCACACAGCCTCGGTCGCGACCAGCGTAAGAGAGGTAGAGCGCATGATTTTCGAACAACTCAGCGCCGGAGGCTGCCGATCCTATCTGATCGGTTGCGCGGAAAGTTGCGCGGCGGCCCTCATCGATCCGGAAGTGAGTCTCGTCGATCGTTACGCGGGCTTGGCGGCGCGCAATGGTTTGCGCATTCACTACGTGATCGATACGCATACGCATGCCGATCATTTCTCCGCAACGCGCACCATCGCCTGGCGCCTCGAGGTGCCGGTCGTCATGCACAGGCTGAGCCCGGCGCCGTTCGTGGATCTGCGCCTGGACGATGGCGAGATGCTCGCGCTGGGGAAGCTGCGCGTTCAGGTTCTCCATACTCCCGGACACACGGATGTGCGCGAGCGGGATGCCTACGAGGCGGGCCATATCGCCGGCGCCAAGCTGTTGCCGCGCGGCCAGCTCGAGCTGCGTGTCAATCAGGACTTGCCGGACCCGACGCGCCGGATCGTGTCATGCTGTGAATTCGGCCGCATATCGACGCTCGCAACCTCCACGTTGCGCGTCATGGGCTACCAGCGAGCTGTCGCGCTCGACGGCGGCATGAAGGCTTGGCGCGAGGCGGCTTTTCCGCTCGAGTCCGGGAAGGAGCGCTAGCGGCATTCCGGAACACGTGTCGATGGACATGAAGTTTCGATTTGATCTGCTCGCCGGGGCGGTTCTGGCCGGCGCGATCCTCGCGGCCTGCGCCACGACGCCGAGCACCTGTCCGCCACCCCCACCGCCGGCGCCCCACACCGAATACGAGCCTGTCTCCTGGTCCGAGCTGCCGGGATGGAACCGCGATGAGATGCGGGACGCCTGGCCCGCATTCCTGCAGAGCTGCGCGGCCACGGGTCGCCGCAAGCAGTGGGCGACTGTCTGCGCCGCCGCGCAGGATGCGCATCCTGCGACGTCAGAGGACGTGCGCGCGTTCTTCGAGCGTAACTTCGAGCCGTTCGCGATCGTAAAGCAGCTCGGTCCGCAGGCGGACGCGACGGGATTGATTACTGGATATTTCGAGCCGATTCTTACCGGTACGCGTACCCCGTCGACTCGATTCGATACGCCGCTTTATGCGCCTCCGCCCGATCTGCTCACGGTGGATCTCGGATCAGAGTATCCCGAGCTTCGGGGTATTCGCATCCGGGCGAGACTCGAGGGTCACCGCGTCGTCCCGTACTACAGTCGAGCGGCTCTCGCGCGCGACACGGCGTTGCAAGGCGACGCGATCGTCTGGGTGGACGATGCGCTCTCCGCTTTCTTTCTCGAGGTGCAGGGCTCGGGCCGGGTACAGCTTCCGACCGGAGAGACGATCCGGCTGCACTACGCCGACGAAAATGGTTATCCCTACCGCTCCATCGGCCAGTACTTGGTCGATCACGGTGAGCTCAAGCGTGGTGAGGCGACCGTCCCTGCAATACGGGCCTGGGCCCTTGCCCATCCCGACAGAGTGCCCGAACTGCTCGATGCCGATCCGAGCGTCGTATTCTTCAGGGAGGAACGGCTCGGCAATCCGGCGCTCGGACCCAAGGGCTCGCTGGGTGTACCCCTGACGCCGGGCCGCTCCGTAGCCGTAGATCGATCCGCGATACCTCTCGGCGCGCCGGTGTTCCTGGCTACGACTTTTCCTGACTCGGGTATCGCGCTCGATCGACTGGCGTTCGCTCAGGACACTGGCGGCGCGATCCGCGGCTCCGTGCGCGCAGACTACTTCTGGGGGATCGGAGAGCAGGCCGGGGCGCAGGCCGGGAAGATGCGGCAGCCCGGCCGGATGTGGCTCATCTGGCCGAAGGGCGAGCCGCTTCGCACGCCCACCCGTACTGCAGGCGCAGCAACAAGGTCATGACGGGATTGGCCGTCGGCCGCCAATGATCGCGTCAGCGACGTCCTCGGATGACTCGCTCGGCTGGGCGGTCCGTTCCTTTTGTCGTTCCAGCAGCGCCGCAAACCGCTCCAGCGGCAGCGGCTTGCTGTGCAAATAGCCCTGCGACTGATCGCACCCGAGTTGCCAAAGTCCGTCCAGCTGCTCCTGCGTCTCCACGCCTTCGCCGACGACCACCATGTTGAAGGCGCGGGCAATCGAGATGATGATCGCCACGAGCCGCCTGCTGCTGGCATCCGCCTTCATCTCACTGATGAAGCTCCGATCGATCTTGAGCGTATCGATCGGCAGGTGTGCGAGCCTGCTCAGCGAGGAATAGCCGGTCCCGAAGTCGTCTATGGCGATGTTGATTCCCGCGGCGCGCAGCATTTTCAGCTTGTTGATGCCCGCGGATGACTCGTCCACCAGAGCACCCTCGGTAATCTCCGCGTCGAGGCCCCAGCTCAAGTTGGTCCAGGACTGGGTGTGCCTGAAAAAGCGGCTGACGAAGTCGGTCTGGCGCAACTGCAGCGGCGAGATGTTCACGGCGACGCGCACGGGGGGGAGCCCTTGGCGCTGCCAGGACTGGCAGTCGAGCGCCGCGCGCTCGATGACCCAATCGCCCACGTCGAGGATGAGGCCCGTCTCTTCCAGGATGGGTAGAAAGGTCGCTGGCGAGACCACGCCCGTATCGGGATCGTTCCAGCGAATGAGCGCTTCCGCTCCCTCGATGCGCCGGTTCTTGACGCTTACCTTGGGTTGATAGTAGAGGACGAATTGCTGACGCTCGAGCGCCACGCGCAGCTTCCTTTCGAGTGCCGCGCGGGCCAGCACTTCCGAGTGCTGTTCGGCGCTATAGCGCCCGCGGCGCTGGCCGCTCACCTTGGCGTTGCGCAGGGAGGCCTCGGCCCTTTGAACGAGAGTGTCCGGCTCGGTGCCATCGTCGGGGTACAACGCGATGCCGCTGCGTGCGACGACGGGCACGTCTTTGCCCTCCAGTGAAAACGGCTGCTCGAACAGCTGGTCGAGCTGGCGGTTCAGCGTCTCCAGGCATGCCGGCGGCGGTTCTTCGACCGGCTGCAGCAGTGCGAAGGTTCCACCGGCCAGGTGCGCCAACAGCTCGGTGTCGCGAAAACATCTCTTCAGGCGGTCGGCGAGCAGCTGTAGAAGCAGATCGCCGGCGTGGCGCCCGAACGAGTCGTTGATGGCGCTCAGGTTCTGAATGTCGAGCACCGCGATGGCGTAGCGCGAATGGAAGTTAGCCGCGGATCGCAGCGTCCGGCCCAGCCGTTCGCAGAAGAGCGCCCGCCTTGCGAGCCCGGTGAGCACGTCGAAGTAGGAAAGCAGGCGGACTCTGCTGTCTTGCCGCAAGTACTGCAGTGCAAAAGAGAGGTTGGCCGCGACTTCGCGCAGCATCCGCAGCTCTTCCTCGGGGATGTCACTGAGCTGGCGGGGACACACTCCCAGGATGCCCATCACCGTTTTGTCGACGATCAGCGGCAATCCGATCACCGGGGGGCTGCTCGCTGCCGCGTCGTGGCAAGTGAAGGGTGCGGTTGCGTCGCGCGCCCGGCTGGTCGAGTTCGCAGCGCCCGCCATCTGCCGATCCATGAGCTCACACAGGGCATTGGCGGTGGCCTGGTCCGAGCCGTGGTAAGCGACCGGCTCCAGCCGCTGTGTCTTCGGTTGGCACAATCCCACCAGGGCGGCGGGATATCCGCCGACGGTCACGGCCAGTCGGCAGGCCTCGCTCAGCAGTTCGGTGCGATCACGGATCCGAACGACGGCGCCGTTGATCCCGCTCAACATGCGCAGCACGCCGGTCAGGCGCTTGATCTGCAGCTCCTGCTGGCGCCGCACGGCGGTGGCGCCGGCTTCCTCCAACGCGCGCCGCACGGCTGAAGGCAGCCGCGCGAGACTGGTCTTCAGCACGTAATCCACCGCGCCGCGGCGCAGAGCTTCTATGGCCCGTTCCTCGCCGATCGTTCCCGAGACGAACATGAACGGCACTTCGGGCACGCATTCCCGAGCAATTTCGAGCGCGCGCAGTCCGCTGAATTGTGGCAGGCTGAAATCCGAGAGGATGATCGCGGGCTTGAAGTCACGCAGTGCCGCGCGCATTGCCTCCTCGGTTTCCACGCGCTGCATGACGTGCGGAATGCCGTGCGTCTTGAGCTGGTGGGACGTGAGCTCCGCTTCGATTTCCATGTCCTCGATCGCGAGGACCCGAATCGGGTCGCGGCGGTCGCGCTCGGCGGGATTCTTTGCAGACATGACCCTTGACTCCTAGCGCTCCGTGATGTCCAACGCCGACTGGCTGATAGCAAAGAAAAAAGCTAGCACCCGAGTCCGTTCGGATCCGAGAATCACTTCACAGTTTGCGACACTCCATCCATGTTGGAGCCCGGTCCGAGCGTGAAATAGAAGGTCGCGCCCTTGTTGACGGCGCTTTCGGCCCATATTCGCCCTCCATGCCGGGCGATGATGCGTTGGACGGTGGCGAGGCCGACACCGGTGCCCTCGAATTCGCTGGCCGCATGCAGCCGTTGGAAGACGCCGAAGAGTTTGTCGGCGTAAGTCATGTCGAAACCGGCACCGTTGTCGCGAATGAAGAAGACCGGCTCGCGTTGCTTCTCGTCGACGCCGAACTCGATTCGGCCCGCTGCCTGTTTGCCCGTGAACTTCCAGGCATTGCCCAGCAGGTTCTCGAGCGCGGCACGCAGGAGACGCGGATCGGCATCGGCACCAATCCCGTCGGTAACGACGATGTCCAGCTGGCGATTCGGATGGGTTTCACGCAGCTGACGGACGACTTCGCGCACGAGGCCGGAGAGGTCGAGTGGGTGACGAATGAGCTCGCCGCGGGTGGTGCGCGATAGCGTGAGGAGGTCTTCGATCAGCTGCGCCATCCGAGTACCCGAGTCGTGGATGAAGCGCAGATACTTCTGCCCGTCGGAATCGAGCTGCTGCAGGTTGCTTTCGAACAGGATGTCAGCCATGCCGTTGATGCCGCGCAGCGGCGCCCGCAAGTCATGTGCCACCGAGTGGGTGAACGCATCGAGCTCGCGGTTGGCGGCTTCCAGCTGGCTGATCCATTCGCGTCGTTTGCGCGCGAGCTGTACGTGAGTGCGGACCCGGGCGAGGAGCTCCGGGGCCGCAAACGGCTTGACGAGATAGTCATCCGAGCCGGCATCGAGACCCGCGACTGCGGCTTCCTGACCGGCGCGGGCCGAGATGAGGATTATCGGGATCGATGCGGTGCGCGGATCGGCTCGCAGCTGTCGAACGAGGTCGGTTCCGGTCAGGCCCGGCATCATGACATCGCTCACGATGATATCGGGTGGGGCTTCTTGCGCCGCGGCGAGGCCCTTCAGGCCATCGATCGCGGTCGAAACCTCGTACTCGTGCGCCAAGAGCGCCGAGATATATTCCCGTAGATCCGCATTGTCATCGACAACCAGTACACGCGGACGCGGTGCGGTGGCGCCTGGCTCCGACCGGTGTGGGGTGGACTCGCCGGCTTCGCTAACACGGTGCCAGCGCCTGGCGTCGGCAAGGTGTGCTGCCGCCTCATGGCCCGCGTCCGCGCTAACGGGCTGCTGGAGGACGGAATCGCCCGGCAGGTGCGCGAAGCCTTTCGGAACCTGTACGCGGAACGTGGTGCCGACGCCGACCGTGCTGGATACGTTCACTTGTCCCCCGTGTAACCCGACGAGTTCCTGGACCAGGGCAAGACCGATGCCAGTTCCTTCGGAGGCGCGGCCCATCACTCCGGGGACACGATGGAAGCGCTCGAAGATACGGGAGAGCTCGTTCTGCGGTATTCCCACACCGGTATCGGCAACTTCCAGGATCAATGACTCCGTGTTCTCCGCCACGCGGACGGCGATCTGCCCTTCATGAGTAAATTTGAACGCATTCGAGATTATGTTCAGGACAATTTTTTCCCACAGATCGCGGTCGACCCAGGCGGGTTGCGAGAGCGGCGGACAGTCGATCTGCAGGCGAAGAGACGTCCTGCTGACCGCCGAGCCGAACATTCCGGCGAGCTCGGCCGTGAATAGCGCGAGATCGAGTGGGGCGAAACGCGCTTGCGCGCGTCCGGCCTGCAGGCGGGAAAAGTCGAGCAGCGCATTGACGAGCTTGAGCAGCCGGAGGGCATTCTCGTGTGCGAGATGGACTCTGGCCTTCTGCGCCGGCCCGAGGAGCTCGGCGTTGTCTGCCAACGCATCCTCCAGGGGGCCCAGCAGCAGCGTCAGGGGTGTCCTGAATTCGTGGCTGACGTTGCTGAAGAACTCGGTCTTGGTGCGGTCGAGCTCTTTGAGCTTCTCGGTCGCCTCGCGCAGTGCGTCGTTGGCCGCACCGAGCTCGCGGCTGCGACTCACGACCTCGCGCTCGAGCGCACGCGTCGGCTCCAGCAGCGCTTCCGCCGACTCGCCCGAGCCAACGAGCTGCGTCACGTCCTCCACCCGATGCAGGATGTAGAGAATCTCGCCGCTCGGGGCGAGGACCGGTATGTTCCTGGGGCTCCAGTACCTGCTGACGAATTGCCCGTCGGGTCCCTGGATGTCATATTTCTGGACGGCCATCGTGTCCGGCGCGCGTGTCGCCAGAACGCGGTCGAGCGAAGCCTTCAGGTTGCGCGTCCCGGTCGCGGCCGAATCCGTCGGATCGTCGGGAAACACGTCGAAGAGGCCGCGGCCGACGATTTGCTCGCGAGTCGTGTGGGTCACGGCGAGCCGCGCGCGCGTCGCACCGACCATGGTGAATCGTGGGGCGTCGGGCAGCAGCACGAGAAGTATGTCCGGGGACTCCTCGAAGAGGAGACGGTAGTCCAGCTCCCTACTCACCGGTATCGGCCGCCGTCTGAGGACACACCGCGATATTATGTTCGGAACGAAGACGGCGTCAATCGATGAGATCTGAGCCTCGTCGCTCGATGATCCTCGCCGCGGCGCGTGGCCTCGCCCATGACGAGTGACGGTGGCTGCCGTAGTCAGCCGCGAGGAATGCTCGCCGAGCCTGTCCGCAGGCGCGCATTGACCCGCTGGGCGAGATAGTAAGCGATTCCGAACGCAATCCAGCAGCCGCCGAGGAGCTTTGCCGGACGGTCCATTCCGTAGAGCACATAGAGGATCACGCCGAATCCGGCCAGCGGAAAGACGAGATGACGCACCCACGCGCCCGTGCGCTGCCTGAAGTAGTAGTGGTAGACGACCGCCAGATGCAGCAGCATGAAGCTGGTGAGGGCGCCAAAGTTGACCACGAGTGTGAGATCGTCAATGCGGCGATAGAAGAACAGCCCGACCAATAACGAGACGGCCGCCACGAGCAGAATACTGACATACGGTGTCTTGAAACGCGGATGCACGGCTGCGAGCGCTCGGGGGAGCTTCCGGTCGCGCGCCATCGCAAAGAGCACTCGCGACACCGCGGCCTGGGCGGCCATGGAATTGGCGATGCCAAACGAGATCACCACTGCCAGAATCACCGCGAGACGAAGTTCGCTGCCGCCCGCGCGCGCGGCAATCTCGTAGAAGGCGCTCGCCGCGGAGGAAAAGTGCATCCCTCGTGCAAGATCGGTGGCGATCCAGGTCTGCAGCACGAACAGCGCGCCGATCAAGAGCAGCGATGCCACCGTGGCTCTGGCGATCGCACCGCGGGCGCCGGTGCTCTCCTCTGAGAGTGTGGAGATGCCGTCGAACCCCAGAAACGAGAGGACGGCGATCGAGGTGGCGCTCGCGACGGTGGCCAGCGAGAAGCTGTGCGCATCATAGAGGGGTGCCAGCGTCAGGCCAGCGCCTTGGCCGTAGAGCGCTTTCAGACCGACGACCACGAACCAAGCGAGTACGAGCAGCTCCAGCGCCAGAAGCGCTTTGTACAGGCGCGCGGTAACACGCACGCCGACGAGATTGGCCGCAGCATTGAGCGCGACGAATCCGGCGAGCCAAAGCCACGAGGGAACCTGGGGTAACAGCGGCTGCAAGGCTGCCGCCGAGAATAGATAGAGGAGCGCCGGGATCAGGATGTAGTCGAGGAGAATGAGCCATCCGGCGAGAAAGCCCGCAGTTTCATGCAGCCCGCGCTGCACATAGGCATACACCGATCCCGCCAGTGGAAACGCCCGCGACATGGCGGCGTAGCTGAGCGCGGTGAAGAGCATCCCGACCAGGCCGACCAGGTATGCCAGGACCACCATGCCCCTGGATTCCTGCCACGCGAACCCGAACACCGAAAATGGGGCGATGGGCACCATGAAGATCATGCCGTAGACGGTCAAATCGCCTACGCTGAGCGCGCGATCGAGCTGATCCTCGTAGCCGAATTGCTCAAGGCTCATTTTGTGGGTTGCCTGATGGGCTGAGGTGCGGGAGCGAGTCTAGGGGTGGGCCGGTCCATGGTAAAGTGCGGCCACCCTGGCATCCATCCGTCCGCAATGGCCCACCGCCACACGATCCACCAGCAACACTTCGGCTGGGACAACAGCCTGGCGCCGGCAGTTCGCATCGCGCCGGGCGAGTCGCTCGAGTTCGATGTGCAGGACGCCTCCGGCGGACAGATCTCGCACACGTCGGTGGTAGAGGATATCGGCCGGCTCGATTTCGCGCGGATCAATCCGGTAGCCGGCCCAGTGTACGTCGACGGGGCCCAGCCGGGCGACATCCTGAAAGTGACCATTCTGTCCTTCGCACCGTCCGGGTGGGGCTGGACCGCCAATATTCCGGGTTTCGGCCTGCTCGCGGAGGATTTCAAGGATCCCGCGTTGCGCCTGTGGCGGTACGACGAACGGACCCTTGACCCGAGCGCCTTCGGCTCGTGGGCCAAAGTGCCGCTGAAGCCGTTTGCGGGCACGATAGGAGTCGCTCCGGCGGAGGCCGGGTGCCATAGCGTCGTGCCCCCGCGTCGAGTGGGAGGCAACATGGATTTGCGCGACATCGCCTGCGGCAGTGAGTTGCATCTACCCGTCGAAGTCGCCGGCGCCCTGTTCTCGGTGGGTGATACGCACGCGGCACAAGGTGACGGCGAGGTCTGCGGCACGGCGCTCGAAAGCCCAATGCGCGTGGGGCTTCGGTTCGATCTCGTGAAGCGCGCTCCGCTGGCTTTTCCGCGGCTGATAACCCCCGGCCCGGTCACTCGGCATCTCGATGAGCGGGGCTATATGGCAACCACCGGCATTGGTCCCGATCTCATGGTCGCGGCGCGCGATGCGGTCCGCTCGATGCTCGACTGGCTGACGCGCGAGACCGGAATGCCTGCGATCGATGCTTATCTGCTCTGCAGCGTTTGCGGCGATCTGCGCATCAGCGAGATTGTCGATATGCCCAACTGGACCGTCTCCTTCTATTTTCCGCGGATCGTGCTCGAATGAGCATGAGGCCCGTTGCGGGCAAATGAGCTCTATGGCCGGCTGGGGCTCGGGGCGCGCGACGACAGCTTTGCCATGCGCCAGCTCATTCCGGGGTGGCGTTTCGATCCGAAACGGCCTGCGCTCGTGCGCTAGGCCTCGCCAGGGCTAGTGACCGGCCGGTCCGCGTCGTGCCGCCGCGATCGTCGCGATGTCGATCTTTTTCATTTCCATCATCGCCTCGAACGCGCGCTTCGCGGCCGCACGATCAGGATCAGTGATCGCTTCCAGCAGCGCCCGTGGGGTGATTTGCCAGGAAAGGCCCCACTTGTCTTTGCACCACCCGCAGGCGCTCTCGGCGCCGCCGTGGTCGATGATGGCATTCCAGTATCGATCGGTCTCAGCCTGATCCTCGGTGAGGATCTGAAACGAAAAGGCTTCACTGTGTCTGAAAGCCGGGCCGCCATTGAGGCCGAGACACGACACCCCCACGACCGTAAACTCGACGGTGATCACCTGCCCCTGTTTGCCGGCCGGATAATCGCCGGGGGCATGATGAACCGCCGTTACGGCACTGTTCGGAAAAGTCCGGGCGTAGAACGTGGCAGCTTCTTCCGCCGTGCCGTCATACCAAAGACAAATCACGTTTTTGGCCATCGTCCGTCTCCGTGTGTTCAGCTTTTCACCGTGTACTGGTGCTCACTCCGGTTGCTCAAGCGGTACAAATTTTCGTCCGCGCAATGCGGGCACTTGATCACGACGAGTTGGTCGTCAGAATCGGCCGAGGCGGGCTTGCTTCCTGCCGGTGGGGGCGCAATGGCGATGACGAGCCCGCATGACTTGTTTTTACACAGCCAGCCAGAGTAGACATCCCCTGGGGCCATTTTCTGCGGTGCCATGACGTCGACGTGGCGCACGCCAGGTGACGTCACTGGCTTGCGTCCGGCCGTTCCGGTGCTCTTGGATGGGCGTTTAATCGACATTGTCGCCTCTTCCGCAGGTGTACTGGCGAGAGCCTACCTCGGCTACCTGAACGCCGCCAGTACCACTTAAAATCCGTTCCCGGTCTTGCCTGAACTCCCGCCTCTCTAGCTGCACCTCCGACGGCAGCCGGCCGACGGGTCAGTACATCGGGGATGAGGGCGCGGTGGGTTGCGCTATGCTGAAACACGTGCATTTCGAAGTGGCGGTTCCCGATCCGGTCCATCCCATCGACAGCGGCGGTTTCCTGACCGACAACGATAATGGTAAGCGAGAGCTCAATCCCCGCTTTTGCGGCGTGCCCGGATGGAACGCCATCAAGGGGAAGGTCTACGCTGCGGCAGCGTGCGCGAAACACACTCCGTTGGCAGCCGGATCGGGACGTCGGTCATGACCCCGGAACTACCTCGGATCGCCTTGAGCATCGGCGACGTTGTCTTCGAGGCCTATCTGCGCACCGACCTGACTCCTATCTCGTGCCGGATATTGACCCAAATGATGCCGCTTCACGGAGAAGTCATCCATGCGCGCTGGAGCGGCGAGGCAATGTGGTCGCCTCTGTCGGCTATCTGGCCCGCGGGGCTTTTGCTTCCCGCCGAGCGCGAGACTAACAATCCATGCCCCGGAGACGTAGTGCTGTTCGGTGGTGCGATCAGCGAGCCGGAGCTTAGGCCGTGCGACCCTTCGGTCCGGAGCATTGACTGGAAGTCGCGCACGCATGAAATCACGCGGGAGCGGCTCTACACGAGACGAAGCAGACTCAGCCGGGTCAGCGCGAGGACATCGCCGGGGCCCTGGACCGCGGCGAAGAGGAGACCGGCTATGAAGGTGAAATGGTCGACGAAGAATCCGAACTGGTCCTGGTTCCCGCTCCAGTGTGCCGGCCCGTGGAAGACGCAGGCAAGGAACAGGACATAGGCCGCGGCAGCAAGAGACGCTTCCCGGAAAAAGGCGCCCGTCAAAAAGCACAGGGCGAGCGCGAGCTCGAAAAATGCTGCGACCCAGGCGAGCGTCAGGGCGGCGGGGATTCCAGCCGCCGCAATGTACTTCGCAGTCGTGTCCATGCCCGCGAACTTGAACGCCATCGCCATGGCGAAGACGGCAGTGAAGATGACGCGGGCGAACAGGGTCGCGGTGCGCGTCCAGGTGGGGAGTGGCGATTTCATGCTTGGCTCTCCGCAGGAAGGTGGGGCAGCGCAACGATTGCGGCAGCCTCTCGCTCCATGGCCGAATGGGGGCGGGCTAAATCGACAGGCTCAACGACTACCTCTCGGTGTCGTCGCGAGGGCGATGTCGTTTTGCTCCAGCGCGGCAGCGGCGTTTGACCCCTCAGTAGCAGCCACGCGCTGCCAGATCCCTGAATAGTCGATGGGCAGGCCGGCGTCGTCGACCTCAATTACGGCAGTAAATCCGCTCGTGACGCTGCGATATCGATAGCGGCTGAGTGCCAGACGCTCGTAGGATTGCTGCGCCGGCTCTACCGAGCATTGTGGGAACTGCACCCATGCCGCGCGAATCTCCTGCGATTCGCCGATGGGAATGCGAAGACGATTGACGGGCAATGCATTCGTCGAAGGCGAGATCCCCAGGTCGACGTCCGTACAGCCGTCCAATTCCGGCGCAAGGAGGCCGTTGCGCCACCATTTCCCCTGATCGGCCGCCAATGTCAGTACCGTGACCTTCTCGCCCAGGACCTGACGAATATTCACTTTGCGCGTCCCCCAGTCGGCACCGCATTCAATGACATAGTCCACGCGCGAAGGGGCATCGGCCTCGGCGATGAGCGCAGAACCGCGAATGCGGTAAGACTCGCCTGAGCGCGCGATGGTTGCCAATTCGAAGCTTCTGTCGTCGAGGATCCGACGCCACATCACCGCGCGGTCGACCCATTGGGATTTCTTCACGTGAGCGTCTCCCGCGGCTGCCATTTGCCAGAACGGTAACGATACGATGGCCTCGAGGATGTCACGACGGTCGGGCATTCGCAGCGCACTCTCATCGCCTTGTCTCGATGAAGATCGGTCAAAGCGCTCCAACTACGCTTGGGAGAAATTGCGATTTGCGGCGCGTCGAGAATTGCATATACGATAGCGACTCGGCGGCGTTAATCCGTGATGACGGATACGGATTGGCCCGGAGGCGCGGCCTCGTGATACAAATCGTCCAGATAGCGAGCGATTTCATGAGAGGTGCGGATTTCTCCAGGAATCGCAATATTGACCCTCGTGCGCTTGCCGAGATCGATGCGGAAGGTAACCCAGTGGTCGGCTTCCCGACAGACTTCGATTTGAAAGCGCCCGTAGACGTCAAATTTCATACTCATCACCTGAAGGCGTCACTCTCGAGGTCGCCGCCGCACGCGCCGGTCGAGCAAATTTGATTGCTCAAACAAGTACTTAGCCGTTGCCAAGAGCGCTCGTGGCCTGAAGGTCTCCTGCAAGCCGAGGGCTAATGGTAACCGTCCGGCCTCGGCGGCACGGTGAGGCGTACGAGTGGAAATCAGAACCGTGCGGGAGCAAACTGCCGCAACGCTGCCGGCTTCGCTCGGCTTTCAGGGGATCGCGACATGTACTCAAAAGTTGCCGCTGAGTTCCTTGGTACGTTCTGGCTCGTCCTCGGCGGCTGCGGCAGCGCGGTGCTGGCTGCGGCCTTTCCTCAGCTCGGCATCGGCTTCGCCGGCGTGGCGCTCGCATTTGGGCTCACCGTGCTCACCGGGGTGTACGCGCTCGGACCTATCTCCGGCGGACACTTCAATCCCGCCGTCTCGGTCGGGCTGTGGGCCGGCGGGCGCTTCCCTGCCTCGCACGTCGTGCCCTATGTGGCGGCTCAGGTGATCGGCGGAATCGTCGGCGCCGCCGTGCTCTATCTGATAGCGAGCGGCAAAGCCGATTTCAGCCTCGCGGGCGGTTTTGCCTCGAACGGATACGGCACGCACTCGCCGGGCGGGTACTCGATGCTGGCCTGCGCGGTCTGCGAGCTGGTCATGACATTCATGTTCGTTATCATCATTCTGGGCTCCACGCATCAGCGCGCGCCCGTTGGCTTTGCCGGCATCGCGATCGGGCTCGCGCTGACGCTGATTCATCTCATCAGCATCCCCGTGACCAACACCTCGGTGAATCCGGCCCGCAGTACCGGACCTGCCGTGTTCGCAGGCGGCTGGGCGCTGGCGCAACTCTGGTTCTTCTGGGTTTTCCCGCTTCTCGGGGGAGCCGTGGCGGGCTTCCTTTACCGCACCTTCTTCGAGGCAGCTCGTCTCGAGCCCCCGATCAGCGGACGGGCGACCGATAACGCGCTGGGTTGATCTCGCTCTGATATCGCGCAGCGAGTTGCGGGGCGCGTTCCCAGCCGCTCTTGCCGAGCCGCTGCCGGGTATGCTATGAATAGGCGCATGCCCGAGTTTCGCTGCAACCGTCGCGCGTACTACCGATTTTATTGGCCGCACTCGCAGGCGGTTGCCGGGCTGTCATCGAGTTCATGACGTAGTCGAGACGAAACACACCCGAGAGAACCGCCAGTCCCCTGGCGGTTTTTTTTTGCCCCGGGACTTGCAACTGGAGCCGAGCATGCATCCCCAGACCGACGATCTCCGCATCCGCGGAATAACCGAGCTTGCGACGCCTGAGCAGGTGATTCACCAGCGCCCTTGCACCGACCGCGCGGCCACCATTGTCAGCGGCACCCGCCGGGCGCTGCAGCGGATTCTGCACGGCTGCGATGACCGGCTCGTCGTGGTGATGGGGCCATGTTCGATACACGACGTGCACGCCGCGCATGAGTATGCGGAGCGCCTCGCACGCGAGCGTGGGCGACTCAGTGGCGAGCTCGAGCTGATCATGCGCGTCTACTTCGAGAAACCGAGGACGACTGTCGGCTGGAAGGGTCTCATCAATGACCCGGATCTCGACGGCAGCTTCAGGATCAATCACGGTCTGAGCTTGGCGCGCGGTCTCCTGGTCGACATCAACGAGCTCGGCCTGGCCGCCGGATGTGAGTTCCTGGACATCATCACGCCGCAATACATCGCGGATCTCGTCGCGTGGGGCGCGATCGGTGCACGCACGACGGAAAGTCAGGTACACCGCGAGCTCGCCTCGGGCCTCTCCTGTCCTATCGGCTTCAAGAACGGAACTGATGGCAACGTGCGGATTGCCGTGGAGGCAGTACGGGCCGCCTCTCAGCCCCATCACTTTCTCGCCGTCACGAAGCACGGCCGCAGTGCGATCGCGGCGACGTCGGGCAATCCAGACTGTCACGTCATCCTGCGAGGGGGGAGAGCGCCCAACTACGATGCAGCGAGCGTCGAAACAGCGTGTCGCGAGATGGCGGTTGCTGGTGTCGCCGCTCGACTGATGATCGATGCGAGCCACGGTAACAGCGGCAAGCGTCCGGAGCAGCAGCCGGTCGTCGTCGAGGCCATCGCAGCACAGATCGAAGCAGGCGAACGGCGGATCGGCGGCGTAATGATCGAGAGCAATCTAGTCGCGGACCGGCAGGACCTTGTGCCGGGGCGATCGCTGCGCTACGGCCAGAGCATCACGGACGGGTGCATCGATTGGCCGACGTCGGTGCGCGTGCTCGAGCGGTTGGCTGTGGCCGTCGTGAGACAGCGCGCGCTCGGCGGCCGGCGGATGGCATCAGTGAGCTGAGCGCTCCGCATTCATGCAATTGCCCGATCCATCACGAGCACTTCGATTCCGCCGCTCGTGACGCGCTCCCGCGGCACCCATCCCAGACGGGCGTAAAGGGCTCCGTCGAGCTGCTCGGTCTGCAGATGAAGAACGCGGACCCCGAGTCGGGAAGCAATCGAGACAATTTCTTCGATCAGCCGTGCAGCTACCGAACGGCCGCGGTAGGCCGCGTCAACGTAGACCCCACCGAGCCAGTGCTCCCGTTCGGGGAACATGTCCATCTCGCGAAATTTGAGCGTCGCGGCACCGATGACTGCGCTCTGATCGAGTGCGAGCAGCATGAGCGGAATGTGATCGCGGTTCCCATAGCTCTGCACCCGGTCACGGGTGGCGGCGATGGTGTTTCCGGGGCGACGGTGGCCCCACTGCTGGAAGTACCACTCCGCCACGCGGTCAGCTGCTTCGGGGTGATCTGCCAGTAGCGCGTGCGTGATGCTCATGTACTCGGGCCGGCTCGAGCTGCTTTGCATACCCAGGTCCTCTGCATTAGGAGTCGAAAGATACAGCGGGGCGACGTGCTAAGCTCGATTAGTACCCAAAAAACCAGGACCGACGATGACGACCGACCGATTGGCGCCGCTGCTCGCGCAGAGACCATGGCTGCTTGCCGACGGAGCGATGGGCAGCAACCTGTTCGCGCGCGGATTGACGAGCGGCGACGCCCCCGAGCTCTGGAACACGGAGCATCCGCAGCGCATCCGCGAGCTGCAGCGCAGCTTCATCGAGGCCGGTGCCGACATCATCCTGACGAATAGCTTCGGCGGCAACCGGCATCGGTTGAAATTGCACAAGGCCGAAGATCGGGTCGCGGAGCTGAACGAGGCTGCGGCGGGGCTCGCCCGCGCCGAGGCGGGTCGGGTGGACCGCGTCGTGCTCGTCGGCGGCAGCATGGGACCCACCGGGGAGATCCTGGAGCCGCTTGGACCGCTTTCCGTGGCCGATGCGCAGGAGTCCTTCGCGGAGCAGGCGGCGGCGCTCGCCCGGGGTGGTGCCGACATCCTGTGGATCGAGACGATGTCCTCGGCTGAGGAAACCGAAGCCGCGATCGAAGGGGCGCGCGGGACGGGACTGCCGATTGTCACGACCCTGAGCTTCGATACCAACGGCAGGACGATGATGGGCATCACACCAGCCGAGCTCTCAGGCCTTTTCCAGAAACATCATTTGGCAGCCTGCGGCAGTAATTGCGGTGTGGGTGCGGCGGAATTGGTTGCCTCGATCGTCAATCTCGCAGCGGCGGCCGATCCATCGGCGATCCTCGTCGCAAAGGCGAACTGCGGCATACCGCAATACGTCGACGGAGAGATCCGATTCAACGGAACGCCGGAGCTAATGGGCGAGTACGCTCGCCTCGCGCTCGATGCCGGTGCGCGGATCATCGGGGGCTGCTGCGGGACCACGCCGGAACATCTGCGCGCGATGCGCCAAACGCTCGAGGCGCACGTTCGCGGGCCGAAGCCCTCGATCGAGACGATCGAGGCGCGGCTCGGGGTCTTATCGGCGGGAGCCGCCGCACAGCTGCGCGGCGAGATGGATCGTCAAGCGGGCGCCGCGCCAGGCGCGTCCCAACGCAGGTCGCGGCGACGGCCGACTCACGGCGCCCCCTGAGAGTTTCCGGAAGGCTTTCAGTGGGCGAGCAGCGTCAGCTGATTCAGGGATTCCGGCGCATGCGTGAGGGCAATGTTTCCAGTTCCGGTCACGAGAACGGTGTCAGAGAAGCGAAAGCCGCCGATGCCGGGTAGGTAGATGCCGGGCTCGATGCTGAACACCATATTGGGCAGGATTTCGTGCTCGTAGCCATCCGCGAGGAACGGCGCTTCGTGCCCCGTCACGCCGAAACTGTGTCCGGTACGGTGACATACGTTCGCGCCAGAGCCGCTGGCACGGATGAATGCGGCGATCTTCCTGTCGACCTCTCCCATGATTGCGCCTGGAACACAGAGCTCGAATGCGAGAGCACGTGCGCCGAGCATGGTCTCGAAGGGGCGCTTCGCCGCCTCCGGAACGTTGCCGATGAAGAAGGTCCGCTCGACCTCGGCGCCATAGCCGTTGGCGCGCCCGGCAATCACGGTTACGTGCGGCCCGCCTACGACGAATTCCATCGCGGAGTCGGCGAAGAAGTTGATCGCCGATGCGTCCGCCGCCTACCAGCGCGCTCTGGAAGCAAAGCAGGAGTTCATCGTCGGGGTAAACGTGCAGGTGGAGCCGGTGGCAGCACTGCCTTTCGAAGCTTTTGTATTGGACCCGGACCTTGGGGAGCATCAGATCAAGCGGACGCAGAGCATCAGAAAATCGCGTCCGCGGACGGAGGTCAGCAGCGCGCTGAAGGAGATTGAACAGGCCGCGGTGGGAGGGCAGAATGTCATGCCTGTCGGTGGTACGCGCCATCAAAGCCCAGGCAACCGTGGGAGAGATGTGCAACGTGCTGCGCGAGGTATTCGGCGAGTATCGCGCTCCGCTCGTCTACTGACGGCATTACAGAGGTAGGCAGTGCTATGAAGAGACCCTTGCGAGTGGTCGTCGCCAAGCCGGGACTCGATGGGCACGATCGGGGAGCGAAGATCATCGCCCGGGCCTTTCGCGACGCGGGCATGGAGGTCATCTACACCGTGGAGTACGTGCGGGAGAAGCGCTCCCCGATGGAGGAACCGGCGTGAAGGCCGCACGGGCTGTGTCCCAGGCGCCTGTCAATGGGAGCGTGGGGGAGGTGCTCCGCGCCGCGGTCGTATGGGACAACCATGCCTGCATGCCGCTGCGCCCGCTCGACGAGACGTTTCTGCCGCAGCTCGAACGGTGCCGCGAAGCCGGTTTTACGGCCGTGACCCTGAACGTGGGATTCGGCGAGCTCGTCGCCGCCGACCATCTACGAATGCTCGCCCAATTCCGTCACTGGCTGATGGCACGATCGCAGCAATACCGAATCGTCCGCACGGTTGACGACATCACGGAAGCCAAGAAAACCGGTCAGCTTGCCGTCACCTTCGACATCGAAGGAATGAACGCCATCGAAGATCAATTGAGCCTCATCCAGCTCTACTATGATCTCGGCGTGCGCTGGATGCTGATCGCTTACAACAAAACCAATCGCGCCGGAGGCGGCTGCCAGAACCCGGATGGAGGCTTGACGGAGTTCGGTCGACGGGCGATCGATGAAATGGCGCGGGTCGGCATGGTGCTGTGCTGCTCCCATACCGGCTACCGCACCGCGCGGGAGGCCATCGATTACTCGCCGAATCCGGTCATTTTCTCCCATTCGAACCCGCGGGCGCTCTGGGATCATCCACGCAATGTCCCCGACGATCTGCTGCGGGCCTGCGCCGCGCGCGGCGGGGTGGTGGGGATCAATGGGATCGGCATTTTTCTCGGCCAGAACGACAATAGCACCGAAGCCCTGGTCCGCCACATCGACTACGCCGTGCAGCTGCTCGGGGACGACCACGTCGGCATCAGCCTCGATTACTGTTTTGACAGCGCGGAGCTGGACGAATTCCTCGCCAAGAACCCCGCCATGTTTCCCCCGTCGATGGGCTACGACCGAGGCCTCAAAATGGTGGAGCCGGAGCGGCTGCCCGAGCTGATCGAGGCGCTGATGGCGAAGGGCTACGGCTCAGCGTCCCTTTCCAAGATTCTGGGCGGAAACTTCCTGCGCGTTGCCAGGGGCGCGTGGAAATGAGAGCGCTAGGCGGACCTGGCGAGTTCCCTGTCCACAGCCGAGAGCAGGCGTGAGTCTTCCGGAGTAACATCGGGAGCGAACCGGTCGACGACGGTGAGTGAACGGTCGATGAGGAACTTCTCGAGATTCCACAAGACCTCGCCGGGGCCGCCGGGCTCGACGCCGTATCCCTTGAGCCGTTCGCGTAATGGTCCCGCGCCAATGACATCGCGCTTCGCTTCGGTCAGGTCGCGGTACAACTGATCGAGCAGAAGGCAGCGATCTCTGATTCGCTGCCGGGCTCGCGTCAGCCGTTACGGAAGATGAAGCTGTAAGCGCTGAGCGCGGGGATACCGCCGAGATGCGCGTAGAGTACGCGTGAACCCCGGGGGAACTCGCCGCGGCGGACCAAGTCGATCATGCCGTGCATGGACTTGCCCTCGTACACGGGGTCCGTGAGCATGCCTTCCTGGCGCGCGCACAGGCGAATGGCCTCCAGCGTGCCCTCGTTGGGCAGGCCGTATGCCGGGCCTGCATAGCGCGTCTCCAGAAGCACGTCCGCATCGGTCAATTCTTGTCCCAGTTCGACCAGTCTGCGTGCTGCTCACGCCATGGCTGGCCGGGCGTGCGGCACGAGCACGTCCTTCTAAGCCCGGCCGAACCGTACCGCGGCCCTAGCTTGTGCCCGAGCTGCTTCCGTCTCGCGGTCGCGCGGCTCGGCCGTAGTCACCAAGGCATCGATGAGCACTCGCGCGGCAGCGGCAACTTCCTCGACGGCGCGATCAAAAGCCGCGCTGTTGGCCTTGGACGGGCTGTTGAAGCCGCTAAGCTTCCTGACAAACTGGAGGGACGCGTCTCGAATCTCTTCGTCCGTCGCGGGTGGCTGAAAGTTAAAAAGCGTCTTGATGTTTCTGCACATAATTTGTGACTTCCGGTTGGGTGCGCTCGAGCTGGGGTCCGGCCGTCATTTCGTCGTCTGGCCAGCTTAGAACCACATATCACGTACGCAGCGGCCGTCGCCAGGCAGGTCATCGAACGAGGCCAGTCCATCAAAATGGTCGATCCGCAGATCCGCAACGGCTTCGGGTGGAGCGAGTCGAATGTTTACAGCCATGCGCCGGCGGCCGTCCTTCTCGAGACGCAATCCGCGCCAGCCGAGCACGCAGCCGCACGTCGGGCAGAAGTGGATTTCCAATGCAGGATCGGCTTTGCCCGGGCGTGTATAGACCGAACTCGGCCCCGACATGCGAATTCGCTCCCCTTCATAATTATAGGCCCAGAGTGCGCCGTATCGGCGACAGAGCGTGCAATTGCAGGCGGTTATTGAGCCTGGATCGCCTTCCAGGCTCCAATTCGATGCGCCGCAAAGGCATGTTCCCATGAGCATAGGCTTGTCTCCTGTATCGCATGGGATAGAAGGCTAGCAGTGAGAACTGGCGCTGTCGAATGCGCGGTATGGGTTGCGGGCAGCCGCTCAGACGCTCACGTCTTGATTCAGAAAGCCATGCTGCTCTGCACGCGCAATGTCTGGAGTATCGGCACCCTCCAGGTTTTTGCGCTTGACCATACCGGTTGCTCAGTATACTTTACCAGTCGGCATACTTTGAAGCGCCGCAGCCGCAACCGAAGTCTCGATCATCTGCTTATGAAGAAGCGACTCAATCATCGACGAAGCGCCTGGGCTCTGCTTGTGCCCGTGTTGGCAGTCATTGCAGCCCGTTCGGCATCGGCCGCAGCCGCAGGCTCCGGCCACGCCGCATTAGCTCGGATTGAGCCCTACCTCAGCGCAAACCAACAGCAAGAGATCGCACTTGCGCGAAGTGCGGCACCGCCCTCGATCTCGATGCATGCCACGGTCATGGTGCTCACCGCCCACGGCTATGTCACCAGGGTGAAAGGAACAAATGGCTTCGTCTGTGTCGTTACGCGGTCTTGGGACAGCGCCGGTAAGCCTAACCAGCCCGGGTTCTGGGACCCAAGGATCAGCGTCCCCAAATGCTACAACGCGTCGGCCGCACGGACGGTGCTCGCCGAGAATCTCCTGATGAAGACGCGATGGGTGGTCGCCGGCGCATCCGAGGCTGAGATACTCGAGCGGGTGAAGGCCGCGTGGGCCGCGGGCAAGATCGAGGATGCCCCCGCGGGGGCGATGTCCTACATGATGTCCAAGCGCAGTTGGGGAGTGGGCGGCAGCCCAGGGGCTTGGCGCCCCCATCTAATGTTCTATTTCCCCGTCGGAAGGATCCCGAATTTGGGCGCCAATTTGACAGGCGTTCCTGTCGTGTCCGGCGCCGAGGACGACCATACGACCGTGGTCAACGTGCTGGCGCCGGTCTGGTCCGACCGGTCACTGGCGCCGAGGTTCTGATCGCGTCTTGGGCGCTGGCCGTGCCGCGCCGATTTACGATCGCCGCGTCAGCTCGTACTGACAGATGTTCACCGTCGCCGCAACATTCAGCGATTCAATCGCCCCCGTTCCTGCAATCGTGAACGACCTTGCATTCATCTCACTTAGGGCCTCACGCGGCAAACCGCGAGCTTCATTGCCGTAGATGTAGCAATCGAAGTCGCGAAACTCCGGCGCAGAGATTGGCTTACCCTGCAGATCGAGACTGGCGATCCGACCGAAGCGCTCCGGGAGTGCCTGCAAAGGCACGTCGAGTTCCACCTGCACATGAAAGATGGCTCCCATGCTGGCGCGCACCGACTTGCCGTTGTGCACGTCCACGCTATTGGGGCCGAGCAGACAGCGGAAGCCACCGAACCAGGCGAGCGAGCGAAGGATTGTGCCGAGATTTCCCGGATCCTGAATCTCATGCAGATAGATGGCGCGGTCACCGGGCTGCTGCGCGGGTGCCGCCAGTAACGGCGCGATCGCAGCAATACCCTGCGGTGAGCGCGTCTCACTGAGCTGTGCCATATGGCGGGAATTGAGTACGTGAATCGGCAGCTCGCTCGTCCAATGCGCGTATTCCCGCGTGAGATAGATTTCGCTGGTGCGCAGTCGTGCGTCATGAGTCGCAGCCTTCTGTAACTCCTGCACCAGATGCTCGCCTTCCAGCAGGAAGCAGCCGAACTGCTCGCGGAACTTCCTCTGATGAAGTTTCTTGATGTCTTCGAATTTCACGATAAGCTCCGCGCGACGGCTTCGGCTACCTTGATGCCATCGACCCCCGCCGAGAGGATGCCACCGGCATAACCCGCACCTTCACCGCAAGGATAGAGCCCACGCACGTTGAGACTCTGCAGCGATTCAGCGTCGCGCGTAATGCGTACGGGCGAAGAGGTGCGGCTCTCTACGGCGGTGAGCACGGCGTCGTCTCGATCGAAGCCGCGGAACTGCTTACCGAATGCAGGTAATGCCTCGCGAATGGCGTTGATGGCATAGTCCGGCAGGGCCTGTGACAGATCACCCAACCGCACGCCGGGCGTATAGGAGGGAACGATCTCGCCGAGCTGTGTGGAGCTGACGCCGCGCAGGAAATCGCCAACCAGCTGTCCCGGCGCGCAGTAGTCGCTGCCGCCAGAAAGATAGGCCTTGGATTCCCACCTCTCCTGGAGCTCAACGCCCGCGAGCGGTCCGCCGGGGAAGTCCGGTTCGGGATTGATTGCGACCACGATGCCCGCGTTGGCATTGCGCTCGTTGCGTGAATACTGACTCATGCCGTTGGTTACCACGCGCGCCGGCTCGGAAGTGGCGGCAACCACCGTGCCGCCAGGACACATGCAGAAGCTGTAGACCGAACGCCCATTGCGCGCGTGATGTACCAGTTTGTAGTCGGCGGCACCCAGTTGCGGATGACCGGCAAAACGGCCGAGGCGGGCGACGTCGATCAGCGACTGCGGGTGCTCGATACGCAGGCCGATGGCAAAGGGTTTGGCCTCGAGATAGACGCGCCGGTGCTCCAGCATGCGGAAGGTGTCGCGGGAGCTGTGCCCCAGCGCGAGCACTACGTGGCGGCTATATAGATTCTCCCCGCTCGCCAGCACCAGACCTTCGATCTGTCCGCGTTCGATCAGCAGATCGGCAACCTTGCTCTCGAAGCGTACTTCACCGCCGAGCGAGATGATCTCCTCGCGCATCTTCGATACGACGCCCGTCAGGCGAAACGTGCCGATGTGCGGCTTGCTGACGTAGAGGATTTCCGCCGGTGCACCGGCACGTACGAACTCCCGCATCACCTTGCGGCCATAGAATTTCGGGTCTTTGATCTGGCTGTAGAGCTTGCCGTCGGAAAACAGGCCCGCGCCGCCCTCGCCAAACTGAACATTGGACTCCGGTGTCAGCGTGTTCTCCCGCCACAGGGCCCAGGTGTCGCGCGTTCGGCGCCGTACATCACGGCCGCGTTCCAGCACGATGGGCCTGAAGCCCATTTGCGCGAGCAGGAGCGCCGCGAATAGTCCGCAGGGGCCGAATCCGACGACCAGAGGCCGTTCCTCGAGTTGCGCGGGGGCTTGCGCAACCGGGTGATAGCTCGTGTCCGGTGAGACGCCGACCTGGCGATCCCGCACCAGGTGTTTCAGCACGGCGGCTTCGTCACGCACCGTGACATCGACGATACAGATGAAGAAGATGCCGCTGTTCTTCTTGCGCGCATCGTAGCTGCGCTTGAACAGATTGAACTCGAGCAACTCGGCCGCGGGGATGGCAAGACGCTGCAAAATGGCCTGACGTAGCGCCTCAGGCGTGTAATCGAGCGGCAACGGCAGCTCGGTAATGCGGATCACCGGCGTCTTCCTGGCCGGTAAATCCGGCAGAGGAGTAGAATCCTGCGATTATAACCCGTAGTTCCCTGAGAAGATGCCCCGAACGAAAAGCAGCGCGAGCTGGCTCTCCCGCCACCTCAGTGATCCTTTTGTCAAGCAGGCACAGAGGGACGGTTATCGTTCCCGTTCGGCCTACAAGCTGATCGAGCTCAATGACAAGGACAAACTGATCCGCGCCGGCATGCGGATCATGGACCTCGGCTCCGCGCCCGGCGGTTGGTCGCAGGTGGCTGGCAGGCTCGTCGGCGAAAAAGGCCGCGTGCTCGCGACGGACATTCTGCCGATGGACGTGCTGAAGAATGTCGATTTCATCCAGGGCGATTTTACTGACGAGGCCATCGTGCAGCAGGTGCTCGACTGGCTCAGCGGCACAAAGTTCGATCTGATCATTTCCGACATCGCGCCGAACATCAGCGGAATCGATTCGGCCGATCAGGCGAGGTCAATCTATTTCCTGGAGCTGGCGCTCGACACAGTGTGCAAGACCCTGAAGCCTGGTGCGAGCTTCGCCGCCAAGATGTTTCAGGGCTCGGGGTCGGATCAGTACTTGAAGGAGCTGCGCGCACACTTCGCGAGGGTGCTCATCCGCAAGCCCGCGGCCTCGCGCAAGGAATCGCGCGAGGTCTATCTGGTGGCGAAGGGGTTTACCGGTTGAGGTAACTCGTGGTACGCCACGGCGTGCCGGGAGGTCCGAGCATAACGCCCGGGGTTTGATAAATTCACTCTCCGTGACTCGTGCGCGTTTCACGCTCTTCACCATTTCTGGTCGAGCGCCACATCCGGGGCATCCGCATCGCTACCTCAAGGACGTAGAGTGACCGGAAGTCCTCCACTCTGCAGGCCCATTGAGAGGTGACTTCGCCAGCCGGTTACCTGGAAGGCTGAGAACATGCGCTATCTCACCCTGCGGGGCGGCGAAGCCTTGGTGGTTGATGGCGACAAGTCGAAAGTCGTGGGATAGGCAATAAGGAAAATAGAAAGCCCGGTCCGGGGGCTTCACTGCCAGCCAGGAGCGGGCGCTCGCACTTCTTCTCCACTCTCGCCGGAAGCCGACAGCCGTGAACAGAGTATTAGTACTCCAGCAGGCCTGTCTGAAAGAGAAATAGCACCGTCCGTCAACTCTCGTGCACACCTTACATGCACGGCCCTTCCAGTGGAATAGTTCGTTCGTGTTGCGATCGCGCCATAGCGTATCAACGTCGACAACAGCGAATCCGCCATCGCCCTGTTCAGATGCCGCCACGCGCACAATCTGCCCCCCTGTTGTGAACGAGGTCGTGTGTGTCGAAAAGCTCCTGCCAACTCCGAATCCAGCGCTCGTTCGCGGCCCTGGACCTCTCTGACCGGGTCATTGTGTCGGGAGCGGTCGTCTTTCCCCATACCCGCGTCATGGTCGCGTTGCCCTACCGGTCCGGGGCGTTGCGGATAATCTTTGGCGGCAGGTTGTGGCGACGGTTGCAGAACAGACAGTCGCTACCTGACGTACTGTGCTGAGGCGCCACCGAGATTGAGTAGGCCTTGGCGTATGAGACGTCCACCACCGACAGGGCGACTCAGGTCGCCGATGAAGTCCTGAACACCTTGCGGTACCGGGCGCTTCTCGACGGCCGGAAGTCGGAATGCGCGCCCAGACCGGGTTGCTCGTGAAGCGAGCAACCCCGCCCGGACGCCGGCAACTACAGAGATCGAAGTCGAGCTACCCGATCTTCTTGAGATCGGACTCGATCGTAGTCGCGTCCTTCTGGACGGTCGAGAGCTTCTGGCTTCGCAGAGCGCTCCGCACCCGGTAGGCGATGTGATCGAGCTCCTTCCTCGTATGGGCGTCCGTGGTATCGGGAATGGCTCCGTTGCCGAGGCTGGCGCACGGATTGGCCGCCTTGGTATCGAACCCCCGCCCCTTAGGGCCCACCAGGCAATTCAATGTGTGATGCAGATGCGTGTCGGCCATCAGGAGCGAGTTCGACGCCGCAGAGAGTCCTGCGTGCTTGGCCGCCGTCGCCACTTCGTTGGATGCATCGGCATGTGCAGGAGATGGCAATACAACGAGACCGGCGCACAGAGCGATTCCGATCCAACTCTTCTTGAGCACGTGCAAAGTGTTCACGGGAAAGTCCTCCTCGTGTTCTATGGCGGATGCCACCGTCCGGCTAGCGTGGCGTCACCCGAATCGAGAGCGGGTTGAAGCTTAGCTTGACGGCTTCAGCAAAGATAGGGCCATATCCGGATTTACCAATGAAGAATCTGTGCAGATGTGGCTGAGTTTATGGAGCTCTCCGCACGCAGCAGCGTGAACGAAAGCCTTGCAGAGGTGCAACAGCCGCTCATTGCTGACGGCTCAATGCAGCTACCTGCATTCGGCTGGTTTCGGCTCCGTTCGCCCAGAAGGGGACCTTTAGCCCATCGAATTGGTTTCCCTAAACCGGTCGTTCGCGACGCCAAATTCCGCTTGGTTGCCAACCCGCAGAGTATTCGCGACCATTCCACCGGGCGCGGCACAATCATCAAAGGATTCAGAAAACGATGAGTAGCGACGAGGGTTTCATCCCGTATCTGGTGCTCATTCGCTTCGACAGGGGCGAAGACCTGCGCGACCGCCTGCACGAATCTCTGTCATTGCTGCAGGCGGCGCTGGCTGAACTCGGTCCGGTGGAACCGGTAATGTCATCTTACGACGGGTCTGCGGTGGCATACTTGCTGGAGGCCAAGGCGACGATCCAACCGCAACAGGTCGTGACTCAACTTCAGTCTCCCAAGTCACATAGACCGTCACCACTTAAGACTCACGACAAGCTGCTGGTCATCTCGGTGGAACTCGGCGTTGCCATGCGTATGGAGCGCATCACCGCTTGGCTTCGCGAGCACGACGCATTAGCGTAGAGGGCCACATCGAGCGGTCATTGAACTCGCGCCGCTCCGCGTCAACGCCCGGATGAAGCGCCCGAAGGTCGTTAGTCGGTCCGCCCCGAACGAGTAAAATCGGCCAAGTGCGGACACACAGTAGCTCAGAATAGTCGCCCGATATCTGCCATTCGCCGGCTATCGTATCGACATCGCATCCATTAAACGCCAGTTTTACAGTTATGCTCAGCGCAACCCTTCGGTCAAGCAGGGGATTCGATTATGAATATTCGCGACGCTAACGAAGCGGATGCCCAGATGTGTGGCCGCATTCTGTACGACGCCTTCAGGAAACTCGCGGAACAACACAATTTTCCGCCAGACTTTCCTTCTCCCGAAGTTGCGGCGGGTCTCGCGTCGATGCTAATCGGCGATCCAGGATTCTACGGCGTAGTCGCGGAAGAGGCCGGGACGATAGTCGGCAGCAACTTCATGGACGAACGGTCGCCTATTTTTGGGATCGGTCCGATCTCTGTCGCTCCTGAAGTGCAAAATCACGCTGTCGGCAGACGCCTTATGTGTGCCGTACTCGATAGAGCAACCGCAAAGAAGGCGGCAGGGATTCGCCTGGTACAAGCGGGCTACCACAATCGCTCGCTTTGTCTCTACACGGAGCTCGGGTTTGTCACTCGCGAACCCCTGTCGCTGTTGCAAGGACCTAAGCTCAATGCCAAGTTTGTCGGTTACGATGTCCGGCTGGCTGAAGAGCGCGATGTTGAAGGGTGCAACAAGCTGTGCCGCGAAGTTCACGGCTTTGAGCGGGATCGCGAGCTACGCGACGCGATTCGCGCGCGCTCGGCAAGTGTGGTCGAACATTTGGAAGAGCTCACAGGATATGCGACGGCGATAGGCATCTTTGCCCACGCCGTCGCCCGCACGAATCAAGATTTGAAGGCTCTGATTGGCTCGGCGACAGAATTTTCCGGCCCGGGATTCCTGTTGCCGACTCGTAATCATGACGTTTTCGAATGGTGCCTGAGCTGCGAGCTGAGGCTGGTCTTTCAGATGACGTTGATGACCACCGGCCTCTACAACGAACCCGCCGGTGCTTACTTACCGTCGATTCTGTACTGAAGACCATCGGGGCCCGGCGCTGGGTGAGAACAGGTCCTCCGCTTAGACCACGAATCGATGGGGGAACCTTCTCGCCAGTGCGGATCATCGCTCCGGAGTGCGAGAAAAGTTTGCTCGAGTTTCTGGGCACTCTGTGGCAAAAACTCGAACGGCGACTTCCTGAAGCCCTTGAGCTTGAGACCTCCGGGCCTGTAGCAGCCGTCGACCGCACGATCGGGGTCGCGCGTTGGCGGCATGCGTTTCGTAGGTCTGCCGGGTTCGTGGTTCTCAAGGCTGGCGACGTTACCCGGTCCTCGCGGAGGCCTGCGTAAGCAATCATTGCTGCGACCTCGGCGGTGGTGGCGAAGCGCTGAATGACCGAGGGCTTCGGCGGTTGCGTACCCCAATTCCGGCCGTCGACCATGCCCGCACGCGCGTTCGCAGGGAATCCACAGAAAGGGAGTACCACACTGCCCTGCCCATCGTGCTCCATTGCAATTGTAACATGACTGGCCACACTGGAAACCACGTCGAAACCCCAGCCGGTCTAAATGCCTGCATCGACGCCGAGCGAATGTATAGACCATGACAATGAGTTGCACCGGTCCGGACGATCTACCTGAACGCGGGCGGCAACCTAACGCTGACGCCGGGCCCGAGGCGCTCCTGGATCTCGGTATCGAGCTCACCTTTCCCGCGAGCGATCCGATCTGCGTCCAGGACGCCTTCGGGGCGGCGCGTAGGTCGAGGCTTCACGCCGGTTCCCCTTGCCTTCATCGTGAGAATCCTGCCGCCGCTTTATGGGACCGTGTGGTTAGGTGGCAGCACGTACTACCGTGCTGCCGGCGCTTACTACCTCTGGAGTCCACTCGATGAGGAGTACGTAGCCGTTGCGCCGCCGTCCGGAATTCAGTTCGCGGTGTGTTACGAGGTCCTCGGCAGGCGTTGCGCTGTTCAATTGCCCGCAGAGCGCGTCGCTGGGTCGGCGCGGGCCAAGGGATTCCCACGCACCGAGTACGCACTTGGAGCATTGGACCTCGATCTCCATTGACCGGCCGGACAACCATCATGAGCGCCATCGCGATATTCGAGGAGGACGACCTCATGTACGGTCTGCTGCGGGAGTGGCTGACTCGCGCGGGCTATGGCGTGCGGGATCCGTCCACGCGTTTCGATCCGGGCATGCGCTTCGATCTGGCGATCGTCAGCATCAAGGCGCCGAAAGTCGAAGGCGACGCGCGAATTCAGGGCCTGCAGCGAGAGCACCCGGGACTTCCGATCATCGCCCTCACGAGTCGTGCCCGATCCGGCTTGTCGTGCGAGGGCGAGACGGCACGGGCCCTCGGGGTGCACTGGGTGATGGCCAAGCCCTTGACGAGACACGCACTTCTCGCGGCCGTCGAGGCCCTCATCGGTTCGGCGTCGCCTTAGCTTTGCCATGAGGCCGCCCTTAGTCCATTGGGAGAGGTGCTATGCTATACAAGCAATCGGTGGCAGCGAGCGCGGCGGTCGTGCCGGAGCCCATTCAGCCCCATATCCTCGTCGTCGATGATGACTCGGGCATCCGAAGCCTGCTGAAGGACTATCTGACGGAGAATGGGTTGCGTGCCAGTACCGCCGAGACCGGTGCTGCGATGTTCGCGGTCCTTGCCGAGTCGACTATCGATCTGGTTGTGCTCGATCTACGTTTGGCAGGCGAGGACGGAATGGCCATTGCGCGGTCCCTGCGCACGAGCTCGGCGATTCCCATCATCATGCTGACGGGCGTTCGCGACGAGGCCGACCGCGTCATGGGCCTCGAGCTCGGGGCCGACGATTACCTGATGAAGCCTTTCAGCCCACGGGAGCTGCTCGCCCGAATCCGCACGGTCATGCGGCGTGCCAGGGCGGCGGCGGCGGCGGATGCCCGCGAAGGGCAGGTCCGCGCCTTTCGCTTCGGAGACTTCGAGCTCAACCTGCGTACGCGGCGGCTCGCGAGGAAGGATAGCGGTCGCATCCCGTTGACGAACGGCGAGTTCAATCTGCTCGCTGCGCTCCTGGGCTCTCCGTGGCGCGTGCTCACGCGGGATCAGTTGATCGAGGCGAGCCGGGTGTACGACAACGAAGTCTACGACAGGGCCATTGACGTGCAGATTCTGCGACTGCGTCGCAAGATCGAGCCCGATTACTCGCAGCCGCGGTACATCCTCACCGAACGCGGCGTCGGCTACTCCTTCAACGCTGCCGTAGAAACGATTTACTGATCCGGCGGAGCGCGGTGGCCATCCGGCAGCCGTGCGGGCACCGGCGCGCCGGCAACCTGTTTCGCGACGCCCAGCGCCTCCATCGTTGCGTAAATTCGTCCGGCCCACGCCCGGCCCACGCCCGGCGCACGACCAGCGCCGGCCGACCGATTTCGGCTGTAACGATCCCTGAAATCCGGCGTCAAGAGCGGGCGCTTACCCTCATACGCGGATCGGGCCCAGCCCGGCTGATAGACCCGGCCATGCAGCCGGCGCCCGACAGCAGCTGAGGACCGTGTGATGAAAGTAGGTTTCATAGGTCTTGGGCGGATGGGCAGCGGCATGGCCCGCAACCTGCTCAGGGCGGGTCACGAAGTTACCGTATACAACCGAACCCCGGAGCGATCGCGGGCTCTCTCGGCCGATGGCGCCAAGGTTGCCGCGAGCGTGGCGGAGGCTTGCCAGGCCGAAGCGCTGATAACGATGCTGGCGAATGACGATGCGGTCAAAGAAGTGGTGTTGGGGCCGGACGGTATCGTGAGCCATCTGCGGCCTGGCGCGCTGCACATCTCCTCGAGCACGATCAGCGTCGCTCTCGCTCGACGACTCGCCGAGGCGCACCGCGCGCGCCGACAGAAGTTTGTCTCCGCGCCGGTATTTGGACGTCCCGACGCCGCTGCCGCAGCTCGGCTCTACATCCTCGTGGCCGGGGATCGTGCCGCGCAAGAGGCGGCGATGCCGCTGCTGGTTTCGACCGTTCGGTGCTCGCTCTGGCCGTACGCTGGGTGCTCGATCGGGCCGACGATCGCGCTCTGGGGAGCGCGGAGCCCGGAGCAGTTGCGCGCCATCCGTGAAATCGAGGGGTGGCGGATCGATGATGCCGCCAAGCGGGACATCGACTCCATTCTGCAGCGCTACCTCCTCGATCCGGTGCCACCGCAGTTCATGGCGCCACCCGAAGTCAGACCACGGCAGCAAGCGCTGGCGGTGGGTTGAGCGGCACGGCGGCGAGTCAGGGGCGGGACGGGGCCGATTGCATCGACCCCGTCCTGCTACGGAGCCCGCCAAATTACGCAGGTTACCGCCGAAATTCCAGGCGCAGGCGTTGAAATCGTCCCGTACGCGCGCTCACCGACCATTCTCTGCGTAGTCATCTATTACCCGAGGGACGCTGACATGAAACTCTATCGTATTCTCGCCTTTGGCGCCGCGCTGATGATTGCCTTGCTTCTCGCGAGTGCGCCCGGATTGATGCTCCGCGCCGAGGCGAGGCACCGCCACTTCACGGTGACTGAACAACACGTCGCGGTCGATGAAGGGACCGGCGATCTATTCCGCAACAGCACCGGCGGCGAACATCGAGATCGGGGAGCCGGCCGATGAAGCGCTCTGAATTGACTTTGGCTGTCGTACTTGGCGGTGTGCTCGCGCTGGGTGCGATGCAGGCCGGGTGCGCCACGGCGCCGGCGATCGGTACAGGGGCCGCGACTGAGCCGGTGGCGCCGGTTCGGCAGGACTCACCTCAGGGCGCAGAGCCTGCGCCTGACGAGCTCGATCGGCTGGTAGCGCCGGTCGCGCTGTACCCGGATGCGCTGACGGCGCAGGTGTTGGCGGCTTCGACCTATCCCATCGAGGTCGTGGAGGCCGATCGCTGGATGCACGAGCATTCGGGGCTGGACGGACCTGCCCGCGCTCGCGCGGTGAATCTGCAGAGTTGGCCTGCAAGCGTCAAGGCGCTTACGGAGGTTCCCGCCGTTCTTGCGATGATGGACACGAATCTGACGTGGACCTCGGCACTCGGTGAGGCATATCTGGACGAGCCGCAAAACGTCCTCGATGCCGTGCAGGTGATGCGCCGGCGGGCGCAGCTTGCGGGAAATCTGCAGAGCACCCCTCAGGAGACAGTCTCGGACGAGGAGCAGGAGATCGTCATTGAGCCAACGGATCCAGAGGTGGTCTACATTCCGGAATACGATCCGTGGATGGTCTATGGGGCGCCGCTTGTGATCTATCCGGGCTGGGTGGACATGCCCGGGCTCTTCATCGGCGGATACGGGATCGACTTCGGCCTTGGAATTCCCATCGGGTACTTCGGAGGCTTTCCCTGGGGCTGGTCGGACTGGGGCGCCGATTGGCATGGGCCCTGGTTGCGTTTCCACCATCATCCGTACGCGTCCAGCGGCTCAGGATTCATCAATCATCGTCACGTCGGTCTTGGACGGCCCGGCATCAGACACTCCGACTTCGCCGCCGGCGCCGCGCCCGCCGACGCCCATCACGGGATTTTCGGCGCAAGCGGCGGCCGATACAGCGGAGGGCTTCCTGCCGGGCATATGCCTACCGGAGGTGTTCGTCCTGGAGGCTTCCAGGGCGGCGGCTTCCACGGCGGCGGCTTCCAGGGCGGAGGTTTCCACGGCGGCGGCTTCCACGGCGGCGGCTTCCAGGGCGGCGGTTTCCACGGCGGTGGCTTTCAGGGCGGAGGTTTCCAGGGCGGCGGTTTCCACGGCGGTGGCTTTCGCGGCGGCGGCTTCCACGGCGGCGGTTTCCACGGTGGTGGCTTCCACGGCGGTGGGCCGCGCCGGTGAACCGCAGCTCCGGCTCACGATCCGGAGGACGGAAGATCCTACCCGCGTGGGGTCGACATCCGTGGCTCGCTGCCGGAAATCTCCCGCCATCCAGGGGGCAAAGTCTTGCGTGGCGCCTGTCACCCAGGTGCGGCGGCGGCTTGACTGGGCGTCCTCAAGCTCCCCCTTGCGTGGCGGTTTGTGCGGTACTTCGCTCACCCCCGCCAGCTTGGCGCACGCGGCAAGATCGCGGTCGCCGTATTCGCTCACCAGCATGATCGGCATGTCGGCACGCAGCCTCCTCATTTCGGCCGCGAGGGCCGCCGTGGTCGATTGGAAATCGACCGGCTCATAGCCGAGCTCAGCTCCGCGGAACTCACCGGGAGCCAGACCCGAAAGGTCGTGCCTTTGCCGAGCGCGCTGGACACCTCGATAGCGCTTAATCGGCAATGATGCCATGCACCGCGGGCAGCCCGGTCCCTTCGCCGACAGGCTTGATGGTGAAGAAGGGATCGAAGACGCGGTACGTGTCCGCCGGCCGGATCCCGGTCTCATGCTACCTGAGCGAGAGAGTTCGCCGGGACCCGACTGGTGAGCGTGCAGTCCGCGCTTGCGCTGCTGAGACCCGCGGATTTGTCCGCGTGACCGCGCTCCCGGACAGCCTTTCCCACCGAACGTGTTACCGCCAGAATAGCGCGCTCCATCGCCCGAACCAGCAGGCGCTGGCGTCGAGTCAACCGATCAACCTGAGCGCTGCGCGCCTCACCGGTCTGGCACCAGCTGCAGAAGTGCTCGCAGTTGTTCCGCAACAGGTCGTAGGAGCGTTCTCCGAGCCGGGAGCGCGCGCGTCTCACGACATCCTCCATGTTGGCGAAGTGGTTTCGTGTACCGCCAACGTACACTGGACGGCCAGCAGCGAAATCCGGGAGTGAAATCTCCTCTACGAGTCCTTGAGGATACTGCAGTCGGCCGGCGTAATGAACTACCCGCCCGCAGCCGACGTAAATGCCGAAATGAACGTAGCCGCGGCGCCTCGTAACGAGCTGCGCCCCGGGCAGAAGGTTTGGAGGGTCGGCGAGGTGCTTCATGGCGCATGTCCAGGCGGAAGGCTTCTCCATCAAAGATGCCGGTGCAGTCTCGCGGGGCGATTTCGCCGCGCAATCGAGCCGTTGCAGGTGTAACTGCGGCAGCCCGGGACGGGGAGCAGTCCGTCTTGTGGAGTCTGTTTCAATCGTAACCAGGCCTGAAATCCGCGATTGAAGAGGGGCGACCAGAGTCCGTGGTGTGTGCCCAGAGAAAGGTTCCGCATCGCGGAGCAAAGCGGAGGTATGATGAGTAACTTGCCCGGCGTCGCATGCACTGCGGCGTTGATCTGCGCCAACATGACGCTCGCGAGTCGCGAGGTGTGGCCCGGGTGGTTGACGCCTGCGGCTGCGGCTTCGGAGGCGAGCACGAGGGCGGCTGACGGGGCGATGCAAGTCAGTGGAAGGGCCTTGTTCGAGGTCGACTGCGCCGCCTGTCATCAGGAGAGCGGCCAGGGGATTCCGGGTGCGTTCCCGGCGCTAAAGGGAAATCGAGCCGTCAACAAACCTGATCCCGCTCATCATATCCATGCGGTGCTCTTCGGCGAGCAGGGAATGCGCGTCGGCGGCGTACGCTATTTGACACCGATGCCGCCGTTTGCAGCGCGGTTGAGCGATCGCGAGGTTGCGGCAATTGTGAATTTCGAGCGCGGCGCTTGGGGTAACCACGGACGGCCGGTTACGGTGTCGGAGGTGACCCGCGTACGGGCGGCAGCGGCGCCAGCCGGGCGTGCGCCCCGCGTCGTTGAGCGGGCCGGGTGGGCGAGCTCCGGGCAGAACGACCACAACACGCGTTTCGCCGCTGCGGAGCACACAATAGACTCCGCCAACATTGGCTCCCTCCGCCCGAAATGGGTCTTCACCACCGACGGAGATGTCTCGGCGACAGCAACCGTGGTGAACGGGGTCGTCTACTTCCCGGATTGGGGCGGTAAGCTTTGGGCCATCGACGCCCAGACGGGCAGGGCGCGCTGGTCGCGCAACATCAGCGACTACACGGGTATGCCTCGGTCTGTTTCCCGCACGAGTCCCGCGTACTGGCACGGAGAGCTGGTGATCGGCACCGGAAACATCATGGTCGGCGATCTCAGCGGAGCGTTCGAGGTGGGACTCGATGCACGTACCGGCGCCATGCTCTGGCGCACCAGGACGGACCCCAGCAGCGCGGCCGTCATGACGGGATCTGCGACCATCGACCGTGGAATCGTCTACACCGGGGTTTCCTCGAAGACGGAGCACACCCACGTGGCGCCCGTCTTCAGGGGCTCGGTGGAGGCGCTCGATGCCCGCACCGGGCGGATCCTGTGGAAGACCTACATGGTGCCGAAGGGCTTCAACGGCGCGGCGGTATGGAGCAGTCAGCCGGTCGTCGACCACACGACGGGATTGCTGTACGTGACGACGGGAAACAGCTATTCGGTCGGCAAGGGATATTGCGTCAACCCTGGACAGAGCCGCTGCCGCCGCCTTCCAGCAACCGCTTATATCGATAGCATCGTGGCTCTCAGCCTGCGTAGCGGAAGCGTCGCGTGGGCACACCACACTTTGACGGCGGACACGTGGACCATGTCACACCCCAACGCCTCGCCCGATTTTGATTTCGGCGCCGGCCCGAATCTCTACGCCACGGTCATCCGTGGGAAGCGGACCGACGTCCTGGGCGCCGGGCAGAAGAGCGGAATGTTTTATGCGCTCGACCCCGCCACGGGCAGGGAGATCTGGGCGACCCAGGCCGGTCCAGGTGGAGTCCTGGGTGGGATCGAATGGGGCACTTCCACGGACGGCAAGCGCATCTACGCCGCCCTCACGAACGGCAGTCACAAGGCGTACACCTATACCTCTTACGACGGACAGCGGAGAATCACCAGGGGCGGCCTATGGACGGCCCTCGATGCGGCGAGCGGCAGGATGCTGTGGCAGACCGCCGATCCCGAGGGCTCCCGATACATCACGGACGGCTTCGTCTCGAGCGCCAATGGCGTCGTATACGCCGGCTCCTCCGGCGGTAACTTCTACGCCATGGACGCCGCGACCGGCCGGATCGAATGGACTTTCCCGAGCGGCGGAGCCGTCTGGTCGGGGGCCGCGATCGTGGACGGCTGCGTTTACTGGGGCAGCGGCTATGACACGCGCGCGCGGGAGCTGCCGTATGACGGTAACAACGACAGGTTCTACGCTTTCACGCTGAGCGGCGGACCCGCGCCGCGGCCGGTGTCAACACACGAGTAGCGGTGATTACGGCTGTAATGCGGCGTGACCAGGGTGAAATCCATCATTCGGGCCGGGGTCGTAGCATTCGTGTCGCAGAAATCCACCGAGTGATGCGACAGTGAGTGGAAATCGCGAGTCGATAACCACTCATTCACCCGCAGATGAGCTGGCATACGCTGCCAGAAGGAGCGTTGGAGATGAAATACAGAAAACTTGGCAATACCGGGCTCATCGTGAGCGAAGTGGCGCTTGGCACGATGCAGTTCGGCGGCAAGATGAACATGGGCAACCTCGGTCAGGAGGATACGACGCGGATGGTGAAGCTGGCTCTGGACAGAGGCATCAACTTCATCGATACCGCGGACGTGTACAGCCTCGGAGAGAGCGAAACCCTGGTGGGTAATGCCTTGAAGGGCGTGAGAGCGGAGATCGTTCTGGCCACCAAGGTCAGACTGCCCATGGGCGAGAATCTCAATCGCAGCGGCGCGACCCGCGTCAACATCATGCGCGAAGTGGAAGCCAGTCTGCAACGTCTGCAGACCGATTACATCGATCTTTACCAGGTGCACGGCTGGGACAGCAACACGCCGCTCGAGGAGACGCTGCGAACGCTCGACGATATCGTGCGCCAGGGAAAGGTCCGCTATATCGGCCTCTCCAACTTCATGTCGTGGCAGGCGGCGACCGCGGTCATGTTGCAGGAGCGCCTCAAGGTGGAACAATTCGTGACGGCGCAGATGTATTACAGCCTGGTCGGCCGAGGTCTCGAATACGAGTTCCAGTCGTTCGCCGAGTACCACAAGATCGGTATCCTGGTTTGGAGCCCGCTCGCCGGGGGCTTTCTCACGGGTAAGTACAGCCGCGCCAACCCTGCTCCGGCCGGCACACGATTCGCGGAGGCCGGCTCGTTCGTGCCCTTCGACAAGGAGGCGGGCTACCGCGTCGTGGATGCCCTGAAGGAGGTGGCCGCCCGGCATGAGGCAAGCCCGGCCCGGGTGGCGCTGGCGTGGGTGCTGGGCCGGTCCGCCGTCAGTAGCGTGATCGTCGCCGCCCGGAAGTCCGAGCAGCTGGAAGATAATATCCGTGCCGTGGATCTTCGGCTCTCGCGGGAAGACATCCGCCTTCTGGACGGGGCCTCGGACCCGGGAATTCCATATCCGAAGTGGATGGTCCTTCAGCTCGACACCGCGGAAGACCCGCGTTCGAAGGCGCTGTATCCTGAGCGCTACGCGGATGGGGGTCCGTGGAAGGATCTCCGCCAGTCCCGCTGGTCCGGCTGAGAGCGCGGCGCACTCGCCGACGTTGAAGGAGATCGCATGACCAAGACCGCTCTCATCACCGGGACCACCTCCGGCATCGGCGAAGCCGCGGTTCGCGCGTTCGTGGCGGCAGGCTGGCGCGTCATCGCCACCGGCCGCCGGCGCGACCGCCTCGAGGCTCTGGTTGCTTCCCTCGGCACGGAATGGGTGTATCCCGCCGCTTTCGATGTGCGCGACGAAGAAGCTCGCGATGCGTCACTGGGATCGGTGCCCGCGGAGTTTCGCGACGTTGATCTGCTGATCAACAATGCCGGTCTCGCGCTTGGCGCCAATCCGGCGCAGCAGGCCGACCTCGCTCAGTGGAGGACGATGATCGAGATCAACGTGACGGCGCTCGTTTCGCTCACCCACAAGCTGCTGCCCGGACTGATTGCCCGGCAAGGCGCAATCATCAACCTCTCGTCGGTTGCGGCGACTTATCCGTATACGGGAAGCAACGTCTACGGTGGCACCAAGGCGTTCGTGGAGCAGTTCTCGCTCGGATTGCGTTGTGACCTGCATGGCACCGGTGTACGCGTGACATCCATCGAGCCGGGAATGGTCGAGACCGAATTCACCGTGGTACGCACCGGTGGAGACGAGAAGGCGTCCGAGGCGCTGTATCGCGGTGCGGCGCCGATGACAGGTGATGACATCGCGGCGAGCATGCTCTGGGTTGCCGAGCTGCCGTCGCATGTCAATATCAACCGGCTGGAGCTGATGCCGGTGAGCCAGTCGTGGGCCGGTTTCCGGGTGGCACGCGCGGATTAGGGCAGGCCGGGTCGGCAGCGCACAGGGCCGCCTTTTGGGCCGCCGCCAGAGAAGATCGGGGCATCGTAAGATGACACTCGCGGGCTGAATCAGCGGACCGGGTCTGGCTCGGACGACAATGAGGGCGTGCAGGCCCGCAAGGGTCCCGGCGCCTAGCCGCGAGAGCTGTCTTGCGTGGCCGGCCCGAGGGTACGAGCCCCTGAAATGTCGCCTTCAGCAATCCCGGAACACTCAAGGGAGCCGATGCGTTCCGATCCACGTGGACGATTGATGGGGAAGGCGAGCAGGTACCTGTCTCCGAGCCGTCGGAGAGCCCTGTCTCTTGCGGGGCGGTAGTCGACAAGCCACGCCGGTGGCAGCTGAAGAACCGTGGTCATTCGCATGGCACTCCTTACGTCTGGGAGAGTCCGGATTGTGGAATCCGAGCCCAGAATGTGCGAGGCCTGCTTCACGAGTAATGCAATGGCCGTTACAGCTGAAACGCGGTAAGCATTCCGACAGGGAAGGCGCGGCGCAGGCGGAGGCGCGCCGTGTCAGCGCCGCTCGTCGCGACGAGCAGGGTACTCCGTGTGTGGGCTGAAAGACGGGCGCTACGGGAAAGACGCGTCCATCTTGCTGGTACGCAGTGCACGCGCGAGCGCCTCGGCGATGTTGCGTCGGACTAGCGGTTTGCCGAGCACGGCAATGACTCCTGCAGACTGCGCGCGCTCACGCAGCGGCACGTCGCTGTAGCCGCTCATGAGTATGATTGAGACTTCCGGTCGCAACTGATGGATCTCGCGCGCAAGGTCGGTCCCCGTGAGCTCGGGCATTGTCTCGTCGGTCAGCACGAGATCGAAGCGACTCGGTTTCGCGCGAAATGCCTGCAACGCGAGGACGCTGGAATCAAACGGCACCGCCCGGTAGCCCAGTTCTGCGAGCGTCTCTTCTGCGAGCGCGACCAGCGCCGGCTCGTCGTCCACGATCATCACTGTCTCGCCGCGGCCGCGGGGCGCCTCGCCCGCGGGCTCGACCGGGAGGCTGTGCATTTCGTCGAGGGCCGGCAGCCAAGTCGTGAACGTGGTGCCGACACCTTCTTGCGTCGTTACATCGATCGCCCCGCCCAAGTCGGCGACGATGCCATGCACCAGCGCGAGGCCGAGGCCGGTACCTTCGCCGACCCGTTTGGTGGTGAAAAACGGATCGAACATGCGCTCGAGCACCACCGGCTGGATGCCGCTCCCGGTGTCGCCGACGGCGAGGCGTACGTAGCTTCCGGCGCCGAGCGTGCCGTGCGAAAGGAGGCGATGCTCGCCAATCACCCCGCGCTCGAGCGTTACTGTGAGCACGCCACCGCGGCCCATTGCTTGTGCCGCATTCGTGCAAAGATTCATCACGACTTGGTGCAGCTGAGTGGCATCACCGAGCACCGTCGCCTCGGCAGCATCGAGCCGCCGCTCGAGGCGCACGTCCGGGGGTAGTGACGGCGTCAGCAGCTCGAGGGTTTCCTCGAGGACCGACTGCACGCGCAGCGGCAAACGCTCGTTGACGCCGCTGCGGCTGAAGGCGAGGATGCGGTCGACGAGTCCCTTGCCGCGCGCGCCCGCCAGCATGACCTGATCAATGTAGCGGCGAACGGCATTTCCTTCGGCCAGGTTGTCTTGGACTAGCTCGCCGTAGCCGAGAATCGCGCCGAGGATGTTGTTGAAGTCGTGCGCAATGCCGCCGGCCAGGCGCCCGATCGCCTCCATTTTGGCCGCCTGCTGCAGCTGCCGCTGCATCTTCTCGCGCTCGCGCTCCTGCATTCGCTGAGCCTCCTCCACGCGCTTGCGCTGGGTAATGTCCATCACCGCCCCGACAAACACGAGTCGCCCCGATTCGTCCGCCAGCGCACGGGCCACTGACTGCAGATGCTTGACGGAGCCGTCCTGCAGCAGCAGTCGATACTCGAACTGAAAATCCTTCTTTTGCCTTCGTGCATCATCGAGCACGCGCGCGAAAAACTCCTTGTCCTCCGGATGCGTCTGTCGCATCATCAGCGCGATGTCAGGTGAAGTGGTCCCCGCAATCTCATGGATCCGAAAGCTCTCCGCCGACCAGTAGATCTCGTCGGTTTCCGGAGTCCAGCTGAAGGTGCCCGTGTGACTCAAGGTCTGCGCTTCAGTCAGGTATGCCTCGCTGCGCCGCAAGGCCTCCTCTGCCCGGCGCCGGTCGCTGTTCTCCTGCTGCAGATCCGTGTAGAGGTACGCGTTCTCGAGGGAGATCGCGGCCTGGGAGGCGATGAGCTTCAGCACCGCGCTGCGCGCCGGGGTGAACACGCGGGGGATCAGACTATTCTCCAGATAGAGCACTCCCATCGGTGTGGCCTGCTTGAGCAGCGGCAGGCATAGGGCGGAACGGGGGCGATTGCGGCGAATGTACTCGTCGGCGGAAAACGGGTTCTGTGCCGAGGCGTCGTCCAGGATCACACTCTCCTGCGTTCGCATGACGTAGTGGAGGACGGACTGGGGCAGGTCCGTGGGCGAAACGCCCGCGCGTCGGAGGTGGACCTCGATGGTCTCGGGGCTGGTAGTCGCTTCGGCCTCCAGCCGCGGCGTGCCGCCGTGTAGAAGGATCAGGAGTCCACGCTGCGCGCCTGCGTGCTCGAGGGCGGTTCGCAGCAGGGTATCGATCAATTTCTCCAGAACGATCTCGCCCGAAACGGCCTGGGATACTTTGATGACCGTCGCGAGGTCGAGGTTCTCGAGCGACGTGCCGATCGTCGTCATCGAGGGAGGCGTCGACGGTGAGATCGAAAGGCGCGGGTGGACCTCATCCATGTGCCGCACCTTGCCGTCGGCCCCCCAACGCAGGTAGCAGTGCCGGGCGTTGCGCAGATAGACTTCGGCGATGGTCTCGAGGCCACGTGCGGCGTAGAAGCTTGCGGCAAGCTCGCCGGCGATGCCTTCGTTCTGGACGAAGCCGTTCTCACGCGCCAGCCGGATGGCCTCCTCGTAGAAACGCTCGGCGTCGAGTTCCCGTCCTTGCAGGCGTGCTATCTCAGCGTGGACCAGCGCCGTGCGGTCTGCGAAGTTCTCGGGACAGTGACGCGCCCAGATCTCGAGTTGCCGATGATGCGCGGCCAGCGCTTCGAGGTGCGCAGCACGTTCATCGCCCGAGGTCGCATGGCACTGCGCCGCACGCGCAAGCGCGCCGTAGAAGCGGTACTCGGCCACTTCAAAGAATGATGGCGAGGTCCACAGCAACCGATGCGCGTGCGATTCCGCATCGACTGCGGAGGCATACTCGCCCGCATAATACCGCGCTTGCAATTTGCGGATCCAGTACCAGCAGGATGGAAGCGCGAGACGTTGATCTGCCGCGAAGTGCTGTTCGAAGCGCCCCTCGTCGAACTGCGCGTCGTTGAAGGAGTTGAACGCCGGTGTCTCACCCCGGAGCGTCAGGATCAGCCGCAACTGGGCGGTGATGATATCGATGACGAGACCGAACCGTATCTTACGGGCGAACGCGAGCCCGGCCTCGGCTTCGCGCTGGATGTCGGGCAAGGGGTCGCCGGAGGCGAGAAGGTTCGTGATCAGGTTGTTGCAGCTGTAGGCCGCAAAGGTGAGGTCGCCCAGCTCCTTGGCGGTGCTGAAGGCCCGGCGCACCAGCGGCCGCCCGCTGCGTACGTGCTTCGTCCATGGATTGACGAGGTTGCCGAAGGACATGTAGACGCGGGCCTTGAAGCGATCGGGGCCGCGCCGCTCCGCCAGCTCGAATCCGAGCTTGCCGAAGCGGAATCCCATCGGATAATCGTCGAAGTGCGGGCCGAGGATCATGCCGAGCCAAACATAGGCGAAACACGATGCGCCGCTGTTGCCATGCTCGAGACTGATGTTCGCCATGCGGCAAAGGACCAGGCATAGCAGATTGTCGTCCGTGAAGAGAGCAGGGGTCACGACCTGGGCGAGGACATCGAGGGTGGCGGACCATTCCGGGTGGGTCATCATCGGCAGCTCGACCAGCTCTTCGAGAGATCTGTTGCCGATTCGCCGCCAGATCTCCTCGTATTCCGCCCGGATGTCTTGTTTTGCCGGATGAGGAGACCACCGCACGCCGATGCGACGCAGATATTCGAGGCACAGCTCGACACCGCGGTCGCTGCGATCCAAGGTCGTGTACAGCTCCAGGCGCAGGCATGCGACGGCCGCACTGTCGACGAGGGTTGCGGTACGGTTCGCAAGCTCGGCGAGCCGTTGTTCCGCGGCCGGCAATTGGCTGCTCAGAAATTCGCACTGCGCACGGTGAAACTCCAGTGCAAACATGAGCGGATAGCAGGGCGCCCAGCTGTTCTCGGTCAGCAGCCCGCGGCCGGCGCTGAAATAGGCCAGCGCCGAGGCATATGCCGTTGAAGTTTGGGCACGCTGGCCCGCTATGAGGTTGAGCTCCGCGACTCGTTCCCGCTCTTCCATGGAAGTAACCAAACCGGCCCCGCGGTTGAGCTGGTTCACGATCTCGAAGATGCGGTCCTGAAGTTTTGCCGCGGGTGTCTGACCTGCAAGCAGCCTGCCGATCCGAAGATGAAGTGCCGGCCGGTCGCCTTCAGGGATGAGTCCATAGGCCGCTTCCTGGACGCGGTCGTGGAGGAACGCGTAGGCGCCGTCGCGGCGCAAAATGAGTCCCGCGCGGACCGCATCCCAGAGTGCCGCGTGAATTTTCTCTTCCGGTAGCTCGTGAACCAACGTCAGCGTGGCGAGCTCGGCGATGTTGCCGAGACAGGCAAGTTGCTTCAGTCCCGCTTGGGTCGCTTCCGCGAGCCGAGTCATCTTCCTGACCATCAGGTCCACCACGTTGTCGGTGTAACCTTTGGCGCGGATTTGCTCGAGGTCCCACGTCCAGCCGGCCGCGTCCGCTTCGAAAGCAAGCAGCCCCTCTTCGGCCAGCGCGGTGAGGAATTGGATCGCGAAGAACGGATTACCTTGTGTCCTTTCGTATACGAGCTGGGCGAGAGAGTCGGCATCTGCGGGCTCGCAATGCAGCGTGTCGGCGACGAACTGGGTGACGTCGGCCGCCGATAGGGGCGCGAGAGCGATCTCGCGCACGACGGCCGCCGTTCCCCGGATGACATCCAGGGTCTTCGTCAAGGGGTGTGAGGCGCTGACCTCGTTGTCGCGAAACGCCCCGATGAGGAGGAGGTGACGGACGTCAGGGTGCGTGATCAGGTGCTCGAGTAATTTGAGAGTGGCCGCATCCAGCCATTGGAGATCATCGAGAAAGATGGCGAGCGGATGCTCCTTGCAGGCGAACACGCCCAGGAAGGACCGGAACACCATGTGAAAGCGACTCTCGGCTTCGGTGGCGGGGAGCTCCGCAACCGGGAGCTGCCTGCCGATGACAAACTCGAGTTCCGGGATGAGGCTCACGATGAGCTGACCATTCGGGCCAACGGCCTTGCGTATCGCATCTCGCCAGCGCTCGACCTCCGCCTCGCTCTCGGTCAGGATCTGGCGAATCTGGGTCCGGAACGCCTGAGCAAGCGTGGCATACGGAATATCCCGGTTGTACTGGTCGAACTTTCCGCTCAGGAAAAGCCCGCGCGGCAGGACGATTGCTTTGTGCAGCTCATGGACGACCGCGGACTTGCCGATCCCGGAATAGCCGCAGACGAGAAGCAGAACCGGCGCGCCGGAGGCGGCCACATGGGCGAATGCCGCGAGCAGGGCTTCGCGCTCGCGATCACGCCCATAGAGTTTCTCCGGCATCAGAAGTCTATCCGAGGTGTCGCGCGTACCGAGAGTGAATGCGCGGATGCATCTCAGAGCTTCCCATTCACTGAGGCCGATGGATCTCAGAGCTTGCCATTCGCCGAAACACCGCTTCAGATCGGCTTCCACGCCGGCCGCGGTTTGATAGCGTTCCTCGGCGGTCTTGGCGAGGAGCTTCAGGATGATCGCGGAGACCGGGCTCGGGATGTCCTTCGATCGCTCCTCGGGGTGCGGCGGTTGTCTCGCGATATGACAGTGAACCCACTCCATGGGCGTGGAGGCGGTGAACGGCAGGTTGCCGGTCAGCATCCGATAGAGCGTGACGCCAAGCGAATACAGGTCGCTGCGGGAATCGATGGAGCGATTCATCCGCCCGGTCTGTTCGGGCGACATGTAGGCGAGGGTACCGGCGATGATCTCGGGAGGCTCAGGGGACTGGCGCTCGCGTGGCAGGCGAGAAGCAATGCCAAATCCGGTCAGCCACACCTGCCCGGTCGAGGCGTCCACGAGCACGTTTGCGGGCTTGATGTCTTTGTGGATGAGACCGCACTGGTGCACGCGGCCGAGCGCGCTCGACAATCCGATGGCAAGACGCAGGAATTGAGGCAAGTCCATCGGCCTGCCGACCAGTCGCTCCAGCGGCTCGCCGCCGGGGTCCTCGAGCACGAGTACAGTACGTCCTTGCTGCGCCGACAGGGCGAGGGGTCTCACTGCCCAGGCGGGATCCAGCTCGGCTCGCAACGAGTATTCGTGTTCCATTCGCCGAAGACCATGGGGAGCGGTGTGCTCGGGTAGCGGTGCGAGCACCAGCGTCGATTGCAGGATCTCGTTGCTCGAGCTTCGGGAGCGCTCGCGGTAAAGGACGAATTCGCCGTTCTCGTGCAGGATCTCCCGCCTGCCGTCGCCAAGTCCCCGCATGGTCGCCTGCGGCTTCGAATCCACGTGGTATTCCCCAAGCATGAGCGTCTCGATCACTACGATACTCGACATCGACCGGAGGCGGTATTCAGCAGCGAGATTCGCAGGTTGGGGCAACGCTGCAAGAAGATCACGAAGTTCTTATAATATAAGGAAAATAATGGGCTTGAGGGGCCGAGCATGGCCAAGTCCAAGTGGGAGAACCGAACGCGGTCGTGAGGAATCCGGAGCCGTCTCATTCTCAGGTCGGTACCAGCTGGCGATGCCGCGCGGGACCGGCACATCAGGCATGCCCAGCGGGTGCGGCACGGGGCGCTGCAACCGCAGGTAACCTCGACGCTGAACTGTCCTTAGCGGTATTCTACCGTCGGTTCCTCGAGCTCGGAGTGGGCTACTATGAAGGCATCCGAGAGTTGCCGTACGGAGCATTTTCCCTTGAGCTCCGGCTAACGAGCTACGGATGAGGGAGCTCTTCGACTACGTCGTGTTGTCACGGCTGCAATTCGCCATCACGACGTTGTTCCATATTCTGTGGCCGGTGCTGACCATCGGTCTATCGCTTCTTCTGGTTCTGACGGAGGCGCTCTGGCTGCGCACCGGTGAGGTGCTGTGGTACCAGCATTCGCGGTTCTGGGGACGACTGTTCCTGCTGAATTTCGGGGTTGGTGTCGTTACCGGGGTTCCGCTCGAATTTGAGTTCGGAACCAACTGGGCGCGCTTCTCGACCGTGGCGGGTGGCTTCTTCGGCAATCTGCTCGGCTTCGAGGGCGCGATGGCCTTCATGCTCGAGGCGGGATTTCTCGGGATCATGATGTTCGGCTGGACCCGGGTACCCCGGCCAATGCATCTACTCTCGACGGCCATGGTCGCTTTCGGTGCATCGATGTCGGCTTTCTGGATTCTCGTCGCGAATTCCTGGATGCAGACGCCGGCCGGCGGGCACTTCGAGAACGGGCACTTTGTCGTCGACAGCTATGCGCGGGCGATTTTCAACCCCGATATGCCATGGGGCTTCTCGCATATGTGGGTGGCGTGTCTGGAGACCAGTCTGTTCGTCGTCGGAGGCATCAGCGCGTGGCACCTGCTGCGCCGGCCTCGAAACGCGGACTTCTTCCGCCGGTCGTTTCTGCTGGCCGCCGCCGCGGCGATCATCGTCACGCCCCTGCAGATCTGGCTCGGTGACGGGAGCGGCAAGGTGGTCTTCCAGGAGCAGCCGGCGAAAGGCGCAGCGATCGAGGGGCACTGGAATACGAACCCGCCCGGGCAAGGTGCCGCTTGGGCCGTGCTTGCCTGGCCGGACAAGGGGGCGCAGCGCAACGACTGGGAAATTTCCGTTCCCGGTCTGCTGTCCTGGCTCGCGACCGGGACGGCGCAAGGGCGGGTCCGTGGCCTGCGCGAGTTCGCGCCCGAGGACCAACCCCCACTCCTTCCGCTGATCTTCTATGCGTTTCGAATCATGGCGGGCATCGGCGTCGCGTTCTTTTTCCTGATGATATGGACTGTGACAATATGGCTACGGGGCGGATTTCGACCGGCCGCGATTGTCAGCCAGCGCTGGCTGTTGCGCGCCTGGGTGGCCGCGATCCCGCTTGGTTATGTCGCGGTAGATACCGGCTGGAGCGTGCGCGAGATCGGCCGGCAGCCCTGGATCATTTACGGCGTCCTGCCGACCAGCGCCGGCGCCTCGGTTCTGCCGGTCGCGAGCGTCGGGTTTACCACCCTCGGCTATCTGCTGATCGATAGCCTGCTGCTCGTGACGTTCATTGTCTTCGCCTGTCGGATCGCGCGCCAGGACCCCGATCGCAGTCTACCGGGGCGTGAAAGCAAACCGCCGGTGCAACCCGAGGAGGGGCATCGGCCACCCATCGGCGAGCCTGGGGAAATGTGAGCTTAAGGGAGCTTAAGGGGTGACGCCGATGGACAACGTGCATCCGTTTCTTGTCGGTGTCTGGGTCGGTTTCCTGGGTTTGTTCCTTGCGTTGTACGTCGTCCTCGACGGTTTCGACCTGGGCATCGGCATACTCTCGCTCTTCGTCCGGGAGGGCGAACGGCGCGCCATCATGATGGTGAGCCTGAGCAGCGTCTGGGACGCCAACGAAACTTGGCTCGTGGTCCTCGGAGGCGCCCTGTTCGGCGCCTTCCCGAGTGTCTACGGTATCGTTCTGCACGCGCTCTACCTGCCGCTGATCGTGATGATCTTCGCACTGGTTTTTCGCGGCGTGGCGTTCGAGTTCCGCGAGCATTCGCGTCGGCCACGGATCTGGGAGATCGCCTTCGGCGTCGGCAGCCTGACGGCGACGCTGTGCCAGGGATTCGTGTTAGGGGGACTGATCGCCGGACCGCAGGTGTCGGGCGGCCGGTTCGTCGGTCACCCCTTCGACTGGCTTTCGCTGTTTTCGGTGCTTGCCGCCTTGGGCGTCGTCTTCGGCTACGTTCTGCTGGGTGCAACTTACTTGATCATGAAGACCACCGGCGAGCAGCAAAGCCGCGCAGTTCACACCGCTTGGGTCGCGGGCGCGCTGATGTTGTTCGCCGCCGCCTGCGTATCGGTGTGGACGCCATTCCGGTATGCCTTTGTCGCCGACAAATGGTTCGGAGGCGGGATCGATTTCCGCTTCGCGGTGCCGCCCGCCTTTGCGCTGTTCTGCGCCTTGATGCTCGCGCGCTCGCTACGGGGTGGGCATGAGCACGCGCCGTTCTTCTGGACGATCGGGATCTTTCTGGCGTCGCTGGCTGGACTTGCCGGCAGTCTCTCCCCTTATCTGGTACCGCGCAGCGTGACGGCGCTGGAAGCGGGATCGGACAGCCTGACGCTCGTATTCATGATGCTCGGCATCGGTATGCTGATACCGGTCATGATCGCTTACAACGCCTATCAGTACGTGGTCTTCCGCGGGAAGGTCACCGGACCGCATTACGGTTGAGTCTCACCCGTGTAAGTTACCTGCGGCTCGACGCTGCGAGTCGGATCAGCCGCTTTCATGGGTCGGATCAAGACGGGAATGGACTTCGCCGACGGCGTCTTGCTCCTGGCGTCATGATGACTCAGCGGCAGCAGATCGTTCGTCTCGGGATAGTAGGAAGCGACGGAGCCGCGGGGAATGTTGTATGGCTTGACCTTGAAGCCCTCGACCACGCGACGACGATCCTTGTCCGCGAGAGACTCGATCTCCACGAGCGATTCGGGCTCGATGTGGCGCTCGGCCATGTCGTCCGGGTTCATGAAGACCACCTTCCTTCCGCCGAACACGCCGCGGTAGCGGTCGTTGAGACTGTAGATCGTCGTGTTGTATTGGTCGTGACTGCGAATCGTGGTGAGTCGCAATGCCCGCCCATCGGCCACGTCAGGATCCTCGGCGAGGCCCCGGTAGACGATGAAGTTTGCGCGCTTCGAGGCGGTGTTCCAGGTGAGCTCGCGCGGCCCGTTGTAGAGATGAAAGCCGCCGGGCTGACGGATTTTCGCGTTGAACTGCGCAAAGAGCGCCGGAAACACGGCTTCGATCTTGTCGCGAATCCTGTCGTAGTCGGCCTCGAAGCCATCCCAGTCGATGCCGCTGTCCGGCAGCGTGGCCCGCGCCATCCCGCAGACGATCGCAACCTCCGACTTCAGATGCGGGCTCGGCGGCGCCACGAGTCCCCCGGATGCGTGAACCATCGACATGCTGTCCTCGACAGTCACGCTCTGCAATCCGCCCGCCTGCTCGTCGACATCGCTGCGTGCGAGGCAAGGCAGGATCAGCGCTTCCCGGCCGTGTACCAGATGGCCCCGATTGAGCTTGGTATTGATTCCCGCGGTGAGCTCGAGCCGGCCGATGGCTGCCTGGGCGAGCTTGGTATCGGGCACCGCGGCCGCGAAATTGCCACCGAGTGCGATGAATACCTTGGCGCGCCCATCGATCATTGCCTGTAATGCATCCACGACGGCATGTCCGTGGCGCGCCGGCGGGCGAAAGCCGAATACTTTCTCGATCTGCGCGAGGAGCGTCGCGCTCGGCTTCTCATCGATGCCGACCGTGCGATCGCCCTGGACGTTCGAGTGGCCGCGGACCGGGCAGATGCCTGCCCCGGGGCGCCCGAAGTTTCCGCGCAGCAGCAGCAGGTTGGCGATTTGCTGGACGATGCCCGTCCCGCAGCGGTGCTGGGTCAATCCCATGCCGTAGACGAAAATCACCGATCTGGCCTGCACATAGATGTGCGCCAGGCGCTCGATCTGCTCGCGGGGCACGCCCGATACGCGGATGATGTCGGGCCAGGGCGTTGCGCGAACATCGTCCATAAGACCCTGGAGTCCGAGCGTGTGACGCTCGACGAACGGCATGTCGAGAACGGGCGCTCCTCCCGATTTGAGCGCAGCTTCGTGCTGCTCGAGCGTCAGCTTCATCATCCCCTTCAGCAGCGCTACGTCTCCACCGACCTTGACTTGACAGTACTCGTGCGCGATTGGTGTCGAGCTCAAGGTCAACATGTCGACGGGGTCCTGAGGCGCGGTGAAGCGCTCAAGCGCGCGCTCGCGCAAGGGATTGATGGCGACGATGGGCACGCCGCGGCGGGCGGCGTTGCGCAGCGAGGTCATCATGCGCGGGCTGTTCGTGCCGGGATTCTGTCCAGCGACGAAGATCGCATCAGTCGCGTCGAAGTCCTCGAGGACCACGGTGCCTTTACCGATGCCAATGCTCTCGGGCAGGCCGACGCTGGTCGCCTCGTGGCACATGTTGGAGCAATCGGGGAAGTTGTTGGTGCCGAAGCGCCGTCCGAAGATCTGATAGAGGAACGCCGCCTCGTTCGAGGTTCGGCCGGAGGTGTAGAACTCTGCCTCATCCGGGCTCGCGAGGTGGTTCAGGCACCGCGAGACGGTGGCAAATGCATCCTGCCAGGACACGGGCACGTAGTGGTCGGTCGAAGCCTCGTAGCGCATGGGCTCGGTGAGGCGGCCTTGCTCCTCCAGCCAGTAGTCGCTGTGACTGGCGAGCTCGCTCACGGAATGCGCGGCAAAGAACTCGCGCGTGACGTGTCGTTTCGTGAGCTCGAACGATACCGCCTTCGCGCCGTTCTCGCAGAACTCGAAGGAGCTCGTGTGCTTCGGATCGGGCCACGCACAACCGGGGCAGTCGAAGCCGCTCGGCTGATTCATCGAGAGAAGCGCCTTCGAGCCTTTCAAGACGATGCTCTGCTCGCGCAGCGCATGGGCGGTCGCCTGCAGCGCCCCCCAACCGCCCGCCGGGCTGTCGTAGGGCTCGAAGAGAGCCCCTGAGGCGGGTTCGGCGACGTTCACGCCGGGCCTTTCGGCTGGCGGCTCTGCAGGGTCTGGCATCGCACTGACTCCTCTGACTTGGGGGCATTATAAGCGTTCGACGTACCCGTTCGATTCTCCTCCCGCCCGGATGGCGGTGAAGTCGGCCAGCCGCCGTCCCGTTCACGGCTGCGGTCGCTGGGCCGGCGGAGACGCCTGCAATGTACGGCATTGCCGCATTACCGCGCCCGCCCGCGGATATTGCATCTGTAACAGACGTCGGGCCCGACGAAACCGTCGACTAACAGCGCCCGCGCCAAATCGCAGTACGGCACTTACCGCCGGAGGTTTCACAGGAGTATTTCCATGGTCAATCTCGAAGACGCCCGCAGAATCATTGCAGCGGCGGAGAAAAAGGCGAAGGAGCTGCGCCAGCCGATGAACATCGCCGTGGCTGACGGCGGCGGCAATCTCATCGCGCACGCGCGCATGGACGGGGCGTGGATCGGCAGCATCGATATCTCCATCAACAAGGCGTACACCTCGCGCGCGTTCGACATCAGTACGCGGGAGCTCGCGGGATCCTCGCAATCGGGCGAGCAATTCTTCGGCATTCACGTGTCCAATGGCGGGCGCGTGATGATTTTCGCCGGAGGCGTGCCGCTGCGGCGTCAAGGCAAGGTGGTCGGTGCCGTCGGCGTAAGCGGTGGTTCGGGGGAGCAGGATCATGCGGTCGCCGAAGCGGGCGCCGCAGCGTTCGAGTAATCAGGAGCAACCAGTCATGGCAAGCAATCGCGGCGTCGTTTATGTCGGGCCCGGCAAGGTGGAGGTACAGAGCATCGATTTTCCCAAGCTGGTTGATCCTCGAGGCAGGCGGTGCGATCACGGCGTAATTCTCAAGGTCGTGAGCACGAACATCTGTGGGAGCGATCAGCACATGGTCCGAGGCCGCACGACCGCTCCGCCGGGACTCGTTCTCGGGCACGAGATTACCGGTGAAGTCATCGAGGCGGGACGCGATGTGCAGTTCATCGGAGTAGGGGATCTGGTATCGGTTCCGTTCAACGTGGCGTGCGGGCGCTGCCGCACATGCAAGGAGGGCGCGACAGGCGTGTGCCTCAACGTGAATCCGTCACGCGCCGGCGGCGCATATGGTTATGTAGACATGGGCGGGTGGGTAGGCGGTCAAGCCGAGTACGTGATGGTCCCATACGCGGATTTCAACCTGCTGCCGTTTCCGGACAAGGACCAGGCAATGGAGAAGATCCGCGACCTCACCTGCCTGACCGACATCCTGCCCACGGGCTATCACGGCTGCGTCACCGCGGGTGTCACGACCGGCTCGACCGTGCTCGTCGCCGGTGCAGGTCCGGTCGGGTTGGCGGCGGCCGCTTCGGCTCTGCTGCTCGGTGCGGCGGTCGTGTTGATCACGGATTTCAGCAAGGAGCGTCTTGCGCAAGCCCGCTCCTTCGGGTGCGAGACGATCGAGCTGGCGAAGGATGTCGGCCTGGCCGATCAAGTCGAGCGGATTCTCGGTGTGCGCGAGGTGGATTGCGCGGTCGACTGCGTGGGCTTTGAAGCGAAAGGGCACGGCGGGGAGGAGCAGCCCGCGGTCGTGCTCAATCAGCTGATGGACATCACCCGCGCCGCGGGTGCAATCGGGATTCCGGGCCTGTACGTGACGGAAGACCCGGGAGCGAAGGACGCGGCCGCGCGCAGGGGGAGTCTCAACGTGCGCTTCGGTCTCGGCTGGGCGAAGTCACACGCCTTCCATACCGGACAGACACCTGTCATGAAATACAATCGCGGTCTGATGATGGCGGTTCTCCATGACCGCATCCGCATCGCGAAGGCAGTCAATGCGACGGTCATTCCGCTGGCTCAAGCGCCGCAGGGATATGCGGACTTCGATCGGGGCGTAGCGCGGAAATTCGTGATCGATCCACACGGCCTGTTCGGCGCGGCGGCCTGAATACGTTCGTGCTGCGCGGCGTCGCCGTGGCTCCGGGAAGGTGAACCCGGAGCGCCGCGGCGGCGCTGCGCTCCCGTGCGGCGCGGAACGCGTTTTCCGCCGACGAGTACATCCGCCAAATCGCGTCTGTCCCGTTCCCTGAGTACCCTCCTGGCCGACGAAGACGGCGCTCCCGCGGATGGCGCCCCCGGTTGCCTCGCGCGCACGAAGCTCGAGCACCTGGCGGAGGAGCACGAGGACCGTGACGACCGCGGCGGCGCACGGAGCTCCACCCTCGCTCGAGCGGCGGCCAGCCGTCCCAGAGAACGAGCGGCGTCGAAAGCGCAAACTGAATCCACATCCAGGCGATGCGTGTGACGCGCGCCCATCGCGGGTCCGCGCCTGCCAACGCTTGCAGTATTGGGCAGTCCGCGGCACGGCCGTGCCCCCTAAAGTATGGACCATGGTCCGCAGTCAAGAGGTCGCCCCCGCACGACCCGTCGGGCGATGCGCGACATCCGTTCGGTTCCACCAACCGCCGCCGAGCGCCTGGAACAGTGCGGCGGTATCGGACAGACGCGAGACCTCCGCCTTCACCACCGCGAGGCGCGTCGCCTGGTAGGTTTGCTCGACGCTGAGCAGCGAGTAGTAGGCGATGGCGCCCTGCTTCACCTGCTGACGTGCGATGCTCAGGCTTCTCGACGCCGCCCCTTCCGCTTGCTGCGCGGCGCGGAGCGTATCGGCGTCGGCTTGCAAGGCGCGCAGCGCGTCACTGACATTCTGGAATGCGCTGATTACCGTCTGCCGGTACCGCGCGGCGGCGACGTCGAACTGCGCTTCGGCAGCGCGCTGGCGGTGCAGCAATTTGCCGCCTTCGAAGATCGGTGCGGCAGCTCCCGCCACGATCTCGTAGAACTGATTGTACGGCGTGAAGGCGTTGCCGATCGCGTTCGGCGAGGTACCGAACGCGGCGGTCAGCGGGAATTGCGGCAGGCGGTTGGCGACGGCGATGCCGATTCCGGCACTCGCTGCATGCAGGGTCGCGCTCGCGGCGAGGATGTCCGGACGCTGCGCCACCAGATGCGCTGGCAGGCTGACCGGCAGATCCGCCGGCAGATGGAGCGAGGCGAGATTGAAGCGAAAGGCCGGCGGGTCGTTCGGGAAGGCACCCGCGAGCGCCTTCAGCGCATCGTCCTCGATGGCAAGCTGCCGCCGCATCGGCGGCAGCATTTCCTGCGCCTGCGCGAGCACCGCCTGCTGCTGCAGCAGAGCCGCCCGTGCCACCTCACCGACCGCGACCTGGTGGCCGATGATGCCGTAGAGCTGCATGTCGACCTGGATCACGTCCTGCTGCGCTGCAATCTGCGCGCGCAGCCCGGCCTCCTCCACCGCCGCCATGACGACGTTGGAAGTCAGTGTGAGATACGCAGCTTCCAACTGGTAGCGCCGGTTCTCGGCCTGAGCCGCATACGCTTCGACAGTGCGGCGGCTGAGGCCGAATACGTCTGGCGCATAGGAAACAGCCACCCTGGCGGTAAACAGGGAGTAGGACGGGCTGCCTGAGGCCGAGGCGGGGGCGAGGCTGCGGGTCGCGGTCAGGTTCTTGCTGTCGGAGATGCCGAGGCCGATGCTCGGGAAGAACGAGCCTCGTTGTGCGAGCTCGTTCTCCTCAGCGCCGCGCAGGGAGGCCTGCGCGGCGGCGAGAGTCGGGTTTGCCTCGAGCGACCGCTTGATCAGCGCGTCGAGCGTCGGTGAGCGGAACAGGGTCCACCATTGGCCCGGGATGTCACTGCCCGCGAGCAGATGTTGGGCGACGCCATCCGGGCCCGCGGCCGATGCCGTGCGATCCGGCAATGGGGTCACCGAATATCCTGCCCGCCGGGGAGGGGCCGGCGGGTGAAAGTCGGGTCCCACGGCGCAGCCGGCCAGCAGCACCGCTGTCAGCAGGCTGGCTGGGGCCGTGAGCTTTTGCGAAAGGCGCGTGAATATGGTCATCGAGCCCCTTGAGGCTGGTAGGAGGGGTGGCGCGATGGCGCGCGGCTCGTGCCGCGGACGGCGCTGAACCACGGGTAGAGGGCTGGGAGCACGAGCAGGGTCAGCATCGTCGCGCTGATCAGCCCACCGATGACGACGGTGGCGAGCGGTCGCTGTACCTCGGCGCCGGAATTCGTCGAGAGCGCCATCGGCAGGAAACCAAGGCTCGCCACGGTCGCAGTCATCAGCACCGGGCGTAACCGCGTCAGCGCCGCCTGGCTGGCTGCGGCGATGGGACCCAAACCGTCCGCGCGGCGCTCCTCCATGTAGCTGACCATCACGACGCCGTTCAGGATGGCGATGCCGAACAGCGCTATGAAGCCGACGGCCGCAGAGATGCTGAAGGGCATACCGCGCAGCGCGAGGGCGAAGATGCCGCCGATTGCCGCGAACGGTACGTTGAAGAAGATCAACGTGGCGAGCCGCGCATTGCCGAACATCACGAAGAGCAAGGCGAAGATCACCGCGAGCGCCAGCGGCACGACACCCGAGAGCCGCACCACGGCGTCGTGCAAGTCCTGGAAGCTGCCGCCCCAAGAGACGGTATAACCCGGCGGCAGGCGGACCTCGGCCGCTACCGCCTGCTGCGCGGCGGTCACGAAGCTGGCCAGCGGCCGTCCGCGCACGTTCGCCTGCACCGTGATGACGCGCTTCCCGTCCTCTCGCTCGATCTGACCGGGGCCCGGCTCCCAGCTGATATCGGCGAGTTGGCCAAGAGGAACCGAGCGGCCCGCGCCATTGCTTACCCGCAGCGCGCCGATGCGGGCGATGCTGGAGCGGTCCTGCGGCGCGAGACGCACGCGGATGTCGAACCGCTCGCCGCCGTCCATCATCGTGCCCACGGTTCGGCCGCCGAGCGCCTCGACGAGATCGAGCACCTGGCTTGCGTTGAACCCGTAGCGCGCGATCGCCTCACGGTTCACGACGATGCGCAGATAGGGCTCCCCGACCGTCTGCTGCGGTTCGACATCCGCGGCCCCGGGCACCCGGGCGACTACGCGCGCCGTCTGCTCCGCGAGAGCATGCAGCGTGTTGAGATCGGTCCCGTGGATGACGATTGCGAGGTCCGCTTGCACGCCCTGTAGAAGGTCGTCCATGCGCATCTCGATGGGCTGCGCCCAGCTTTGCGTGATGCCGGGGACATCCCGGGCCAGCGCCTTTGAATACGCGGCAATCAGGCCTGCTTCACTGTTCGCAGTTCGCCACCGGGACTTCGGCTTGAGAATGATGAAGGTGTCGCTTTGCTCGACCCCCATCGGGTCGGTCGGGATCTCCGAGCTGCCGCCGAGCGTGACAGTGGTCGCCACCTCAGGAAATCTCATCAGCGTCTTCTCGACCATGGTCTGCGTGGCAATCGCTGACCGCAGCGAGATCCCGGGCAGCTTGGTGGTGGTAACGGTGAGCGCGCCTTCCTCCAGCTTGGGCAGAAACTCCGCGCCGAGTTGGGATCCGACCGTCACCGCGCCGGCCAGCAACACGACCGCCACGCCGATGGTGATTGCGGGGTGGCGCATCGTCTTTGCGAGTAACGGCGCATAACCGAGGCGAGCGTAGTGGATGATGCGGCTGTCCCGCTCGGCGAGCGGCTTGCGGAGCAGGAAAGTTGCAAGCACCGGCATCAGCGTCAGAGTCAGCGCCAGCGAGGCGACCAGCGCGAACATGACGGTCAACGCCATCGGCCGGAACATCTTGCCCTCGACACCCTGGAGGCTCAGGATTGGGAGATAGATCAGGGTGATGATCGCGACCGCGAAGGTGACGGGCCGCGCCACCTCATGCGCTGCGTCGCGCACCACCTGCGACACAGGGCGGTTCGGCGCCTCTGCGCGGCGGCGCACGACGTTTTCGATCATCACCACCGCGCCATCCACGAGCAGGCCGAAATCGATCGCGCCGAGGCTCATGAGATTGCCGGACATCCCGGCAAAGTACATGGCGGTCGCCGCCGCCAGCATCGAGAGCGGAATCGCGAGCGCGACGATCAGGCCGGCGCGCAAATTGCCGAGCAGCACAAACAGCACGATGATGACGAGTAAGGCGCCTTCGCCAAGATTGTGGGCGATGGTGTGCAATACCCGGCCGATCAGGTCCGCGCGGTCGTAGTACGGAACGATCCGCACGCCGGGCGGCAGTGTCCTGTCGATCTGCTGCACCGCCGCGGTCAAGCGCTGGGCGACGGCACGCGTATTGCGGCCCAGCGTCATCAGCGCGACGCCAACCACCGCCTGACCCTTGCCATCGCTGGTGACCGCACCAAGCCGAGGCATCGGTGCCGTGACGACCTTGGCGACATCCTTGACATACAGCGGCACGCCACCCGGCGCCGTTCGTACGACGATATTCCCGATATCCGACATCGATTGCAGCAGACCCTCGCCGCGGATGACCGCCTGCTCGCCGTTACGGGAGATCGTCGCGCCGCCGATCGCGCGATTGTTCTGCGCGACCGCGTTATAGATGTCGTCGATGGACAGTCCGTAGCGCGTCAGTGCGCTCTCGGAAACCTGCACCTCGTAGGTCTTCAGCTCGCCGCCGTTGACGTTGACATCGGTAATGCCCGGAACCTGCTTGAGCTGCGGCGCGATCTGCCAGTCCAGGATCGTGCGCAGCTGCATCAGCGAGTAGTTCTCGCCCTCGACCTTGAATTGAAAGATCTCGCTCAGGCCATCCGAGAGCGGGCCGAGCATTGGCTTGCCGGCGGCCGGGGGGAGCGAGGCCTGGCCCAGGCGCTGGGTGACGAGCTCGCGATCGGTGAGGATGTTGCCGCCATCGGCGAATTTCACATAGACGACCGAGAGCCCGTAACGGGAGATCGACCGGTAGCTTGTCATGCCCGGCAGGCCCTGCAGCGCGAGCTCGATAGGCGAGGTGATCGAGCGTTCGACATCGAGCGGCGCCAGGCCCGCAGCCTGGGTGGTGATCAATACCTGCAGCGGCGAGATGTCCGGATCCGCGTCGAACGGCAGACGCTGCATGCTCATCAGTCCCGCGGCGACCAGCGCGGCCACGAGCAGGAGCACCACCGCGCGGTTGGCGAGTGCGGCATCGACGATCCTCGTGATCATGGGGCTATGCGCCTCAGCCTTCATTCGGGATGGTCGAGCGCATCAGGACCGCCTTGAGCCAGTAGCTGCCGTCGGTGACGACGGGCGTCCCGGCGTCGAGGCCGCCGGTGATCTGCGTCTGGCCGTTCGCCACCAGGCCGGTATGGACCGCCCGCCAAATGAAACGTCCCTGGCCGGCTGGTATGAAGACCACGCTCTGGCCGTTGACGTCCTGCAGCGTGCTGCTCGGCACGAGGACCGCATTGCGTCCGAGCGGTGAGTTGATGCTGACGCTCGCGAACATGTTGACGCGCAGCGCACCATCCGGGTTTGGAATCGCGCAGCGCACCTTCGCGGTGCCCGTCATCGGATCGATCTTGTCGGAGATGTAGGCCACGCGACCGGTAAAGATGCGCCCGGGGTAGGCGCTTACCGTGACCTGTGCCGTGTCGCCCACCTGTACCGCGCCGAGATCGCTCTCTGCGACATCGGCCTGCACCCACACCGTGGAGAGATCGGCCACGGTGAATATCTGAGTCGATGGATCGACCAGCTCGCCTGGTGTGGCAGACACGGAGTCGACCAGCCCCTTGAAAGGGGCGACGATCGCGCTCCGGGAGTCCGGCGGTCCCTCGGCGGCGATCGATTGCGCGTCCGCGGACTCCCCGGGAAATGTGCCGCCCCGATTGCTCGATGGGGCAGTGGGCATCAGCCGTAACTGTTGGTCGCGGTACTGGTGCAGTTGCGCTTCGCGCGTGCGCAGCTCGGCTTCCATGCCCGCGGCTGTGGCGCGCCGGGCATCGAGCACGCTCTGCGCCATGCCACCGATGCGCACCAGGTTTGCGGCGCGGACGAACGCCGCGTCCGCGGTCGCGACCTGCGCCCTGGCCTGACTCACCGCCGCCTCGGCGCCGGCGACCTGGCTGCGTACCGCACTCAGCTCGAAGTTGTCGAGGACCGCCAGGTGCTGCCCTGCTGTCACCGGGTCGCCGACCACGACGTCGAGCCTCTGAATCCGGCCGCGCGCCGGCGGCGTGATGTGGATGAGTCGGAGCTGGTCGTATCCAACGGTGCCGGTTGCCGTAATCGTCCGTATCAGCGACCCGTTCTCCGCATGCCCCAGATGGATCTGCAAATTCGCCAGCTCGTCGCCCGACACGGCGACGGTCGCGCTCAGCGGCGCAGTGGCCAGCGCCGTGGCTGGGGCGGCCGCGATCGGTGCAAGACGGGGGCTCGCTATCGAGCGCGAATGGCCGACGGCGAAACCGAGGCCGGCGGCGGCGGCGGTCATGGCGGCGGTGAGGAGCAAGCCGCGGGTCATCATCGGACGCAGGCGGGCAAGCAGCGGGCCGCGGGCGCGGTAGGAGCGCAGCCGCGGTAGGAGCGCAGCCGCGGCGCAAGGCGCCGCAGACCTTCGCTGCGAATTCCCTCGATAGTGGCTTGGAAATGCTGCTGGGCCCTCATCGCATTACTCCTCGGCCAGCCGCGGCCGCGGCATCGGCGGGTTTGGCGATGCCCTCACGCGCGTGGAAATCTCCGCGGCACTTCGCAGCCTTCACGGCGTGCTTGCGCCCAAGGTCGCGCCGATTGACTTTCATGATGACCTCCGCGAATGCCTGTCGACCTGCGTCTTTGCCGCCAAACCTGCGCGGCTGACAAGCGGCAAGGATGGACTGCAGCCGTGGCCGCTGGGTTTCGGGCTTCCAGCGACCAGGTTTCAGTTGCAACCGATCAGCCGATGCTCGGCGAGCAGCGTCCGCCGGGAGAGCGGTCGGTTCTCGCCGCATGGGTTGCCGGTGTCGAGGATCTCCTCGATGAGATCAGGGCACCGCGACCTCGAGGGGTGGGCGCATGCGCATCGGGAGTGGCAAGGCGACGAAGACGGCGCTCCAGTCCATCACATTGCGCCGCCGCGGGTCACTTCCCGCAGCGCGCCCGGGCTCGTGATCGCCGCCGCCTTGGGGAGTTGCTTGATACCCCAACCGCCGCCGAGCGCCTGAACGAGGCCCACGGCCGCCGTCATGAGATTCACCCGTAAAGTGAGCTCCGTCTGCTGATCCGAGAGCAGCGTCTGCTCCGCGGTCATGACATTGAGGTACGGGTCGATTCCGGTCTGGTAGCGCGCCGTTGCGATCCCGAGGTAACGCTGTGCGGCGGCGACCGCGGCGTGCTGCCGCGCGAGCTCCTGCGACAGGATGCGCAATGTCGCGAGCTCATCCTCCACCTGCTGGAAGGCCGTGAGCACCGTCTCCCGGTACGACGCCTCGTCTGCCCTGTAGGTGGCCGCGTATTGCGCGACGGTCGCACGCCGCAGTCCTCCGTCGAAGAGCGTCTCCGAGAGCGCGGCGCCGACCGACCAGAAGAGCGCTGACGCATCGAATACGGTGGAGGCTGCAGTGGATGTGGCGCCACCGCTCGCCGTCAGATCGAGCGTGGGGAAGTAGGCACTTCTCGCAATGCCGATCTGCGCATTGGCCTCGGCCATGGTGCGCTCTGCGGCGGCAATGTCGGGGCGGCGCTCGAGCAACTCGGAAGGGACGCCGACAGGAATGGACGGAACGGGAGTGGTGAGTCTTCGTACCGGAAGGGCGAAACTCGACGCCGGCTTGCCGATCAGCGTCGCGATCGCGTGCTCGTAGAGCGCTCGGTCGTCGGCGATCCCGATCGCGGCCGCCCGGGCATTCTCGAGCGTGACTTCGGCCTGCGTGACCGCCTCATCATCATCGATCCCGGTGTGGTACAGGGTTCGGGTGAGATCGAGCGACTGGCGGTCCGCCGCAACGGTGCGATCGTAGAGCGCCTGCAGCGAGTCCTGCCCGCGCAACTGGAAATAGTACGCCGCAAGGCTCGCCTGCTCGCTGAGCCGCATGTTCTCCAGATCCGCTGCGCTCACTTGCGCCGCGTACCGATACGCCCGCACGGTCTCGCGGATACGCCCCCAGAGGTCGGGCTCCCACGAGGCATCGAAGGGCAGCTGAAATTCGGAGTAGGTGCCGCGCGCGGCGGTCGTGGCCGTCGTAGCCGTGCCGATTCCGGACGCATTCGAGCCCTGGCCGGATCGGCTGTAGGCGGCCCCCGCCGAGAGCGACGGAAAGTAGCTCGCCCGCGCCTCGCTCACCTGGGCGCGGGCGGCCATGAAGCTCGCAAACGCGGCGGCGATGTTCTGATTGCCGGCGTTGAGCTGCTCCTCGAGCCCGTTGAGCTGCGGGTCGCCGAAGACCTGCCACCACCGGCCCTTGAGCGCAGCTGCCTGCGGTTGCGCGGGGCGCCACGTGCCGGCGGGCGCGCCCCGATAGGCGCTCGGCGCGTCCTCCTTGAAGGCGCTCGGCGTGGCGACGCTCGGGCGCTTGTAGGGTACGCCGACACAGCCGGCGAGCCCCGCCAGAGCCCCGACGAGGGCGATCGCGGAGGCGCCGTTACGAAGACGTTGCAGAAGAGAATACCGCGCGTTCATGGTGTGACTTCCCCAGGGATCCGAGCCGCAGCCGATCCATCAACAGATAGATGACCGGAGTGCTGTAGAGCGTGAGCACCTGACTGACGATCAGGCCGCCGACGATGGAGATGCCGAGCGGACGGCGCAGCTCCGAGCCCATGCCCGTGCCGATCGCGAGCGGTATCGCCCCGAAGAGCGCCGCCATCGTCGTCATCATGATCGGCCGAAAGCGCAGCGTCGCCGCCTCGAAGATGGCCGCCCGGGTGCTCTTGGCCTCCTTGCGCTCGGCCTGGAGCGCAAAGTCGATCATCATGATGGCGTTCTTCTTGACGATGCCGATCAGCAGGACGATGCCGATGATCGACATGACATCGAGGGCGTTGCCGGTGACGAAGAGCGCCACCATGGCGCCGACGCTCGCCGGCGGCAGCGTCGAGAGAATGGTGAGAGGATGCACGAGGCTCTCATAAAGCATGCCGAGCACGATGTAGACGGCGATGATCGCCGCCGCGATGAGGTACGGCTCGGTGGCGAGCGACTGTTCGAACGCCTGCAGTGTGCCGGAAAACTCCCCGTGAACGCTCGGCATGCCAAGGCGCCTCTGGATGGACTCGATCCGGCTCGCGGCCTGGCCGAGGGACACCCCCGGGGCGGTATTGAACGCGACCGTCACCGAGGGGAAGAGTCCCGTGTGGTTCACCACGAGCGGCGAAGTGGCGGCCTGGTAGCGCGCTACGCTCGCGAGCGGAGTGGGCGCGCCGCCTGATTTGGGAGGCAGGTAGATATCGCCGAGATCCTGCGGCGACTGCGTGTATTGCCGGGCGGCCTCCAGCACCACGTAGTACTGATTGAGCGAGGTGTCGATGGTGGACACCTCTGACTGGCCAAAGGCGTGATAGAGGGTCTGATCGATGAGGGCCGGGGTGATCCCGAGCCGCCCCGCAGTTGCGCGATCGAAGGTCAGGTCGGCCTCGAGCCCGTCGTTCTGCTGGTCCGAGCTCACGTCAGTGAGCTCGGCAGAGCGGCGCATCGCGGCGAGGAGCTGCGGTCCGTAGCGCTGCAGGGTTGCCGTATCGTTCGCCTGCAGGGTGTACTGGTAGAGCGCATTCGCCTGCCGCCCACCAATGCGGATGTCCTGCGCCGGCTGCAGGAAAGTCGCCGCCCCAGCGATGTGCGCGAGCTCGGGACGCAATCGGTTGATGACCTGCATCGCGCTCGCCGTGCGAGCGCCCAATGGCTTCAGCGAGAAAAAAATGTGCGCGGTGTTGGTGGCCCCCTGTCCGCCGGTGAATCCCATGACGTTGGCGACCGCCGGATCCTTCCTGATGACGGTGACGGCCTGCTCGAGAGCAGTGCGCATCGCCTGGAAGGAGATGTCCTGCGAGCCTTCCATGCCCCCGAACACGACTCCCGTGTCCTGGAGCGGGAAGAAGCCCTTCGGTATCTTGTCGATGAGCAGCACGTTCAGCGCCAGCGTGAGCAGGAAGACCGCGAGGATCACCCAGGAGTGATCGAGCGCCCAGGCAAGACTGCGTCCGTAGCCGCAGAGCAACGCCGCGAAGACCCGCTCGCTGAGCGCATAGAGCCGCCCGTGGCGAGGAGGCGTTTTGGCGTGCAGCACGCGCGCGCACATCATCGGCGTCGCCGTCAGCGAGATCACCATCGAAAGCAGGATGGCGCCGGCGAGCGTCAGCGCGAACTCGCGAAACAAGCGCCCGACGATCCCGCCCATCAGCAGGATCGGGATGAACACCGCAACGAGGGAGATGCTGATCGAGAGCACCGTGAAGCCGATCTCCTGCGCGCCGCGCATCGCCGCGGCGATCGGCCGCAACCCCTGCTCGATGTGCCGGTTGATGTTCTCCATGACGACGATTGCATCGTCCACGACGAACCCGCTCGAGATGGCAAGCGCCATGAGCGATAGGTTGTCGAGCGAGAACCCGGCGAGATACATCAGGGCGCAGGTGCCTATGAGCGATACCGGCACCACGACCGACGGAATCAGCGTCGCGCGCAAATCGCGCAGGAATACGAACACCACGCCGATCACGAGCAATACGGAGATGAGCAGCGTCCGCTCCACATCGGCCACCGAAGCGCGGATCGTGGTCGAGCGGTCCATCACGGTGCTGAGGTGCGCGCCGCGGGGAATCGCGGCGTTCAGCGGCGGGATGGCCGCCTTCACCGCGTCCACGGTCCTGATGATGTTGGCGCCTGGCTGACTGAAGATCAGCAGGTCCGCGGACGGCTTGCCGTTCAGGACCCCGGCCTGGAGGAGGCTTTGCTGCGAGTCGATCACCTGGGCCACCTCATCGAGGCGCACGGCGCGGCCGTCGTGATACCCGATCACCAGCGGGGCGTAGTCGGCCGCCTTCGCGATCTGACCGTTGTCGATGATGTCGGAGGTGACGGAGCCGTTCGAGAATCGGCCTTTGGCGAGGTTCGAGTTCTGCCCCGCGATCACCTGCTGCAGCTGCTCGAGCCCGATGCCATAGCTTGCAAGTTGTGTCGGATCGGCCTCGATGCGCACGGCCGGGAGAGAGGCGCCCACCACGAGGACCTCACCGACGCCGGATATCTGCGAGAGCCGCTGAGCCAGCACCGAGGATGCCGCGTCATAGAGCCTCGGAACATCGTAGACGTCCGACTGCAGAGCCAGCAGCATGATCGGAGCGTTGGCCGGGTTGACCTTGCGGTAGGTGGGGTTGGCCGGCAGATTGCTGGGCAGATAGCTGCGCGCGGCATTGATGGCCGCTTCGACATCGCTCGCGGCGCCGTCGATGTTGCGGCTCAGATCGAACTGCAGCACGATCGCCGTCGTACCGAGCGAGCTAGTCGAGGTCATCTCCGTGACGCCTGCGATGCGGCTGAATTGCCGCTCGAGCGGCGTGGCGATCGAGGAGGCCATGACATCCGGGCTCGCGCCGGGCAGCGTCGCGCTGACCGCGATGGTCGGAAAGTCCACCTGCGGCAGCGGCGCGACGGGGAGGGCGAAGAAGGCCAGGAGGCCGGTGAGCGCGATCGCGACCGTGAGCAGGGTGGTGGCGACCGGTCGCTCGATGAAGAGGCGCAACGGATTCACGCTTCACCGAGTGAGAGCCCGGGGGGCGGCGCCGATTGCCGGGGTGATTCGGCAGCCGGGCGCAGGTAGCGCCGCACGCGTGCCGCAAGGCCGTCGAAGAAGATATAGATGACCGGCGTCGTGTAGAGCGTGAGCAGCTGGCTCACGAGCAACCCGCCGACCATCGCCACCCCGAGCGGGCGGCGTAGCTCCGAGCCCAAACCGGTGCCGAAGGCGAGCGGCACGCCGCTCAGGATGGCCGCCAGGGTCGTCATCAGGATTGGCCGCAGGCGCAGCACCGCCGCCTGGAAGATGGCATCCCGGGCGCTGCGACCGCTGCTGCGCTCGGCTTCCAGGGCGAAGTCCACCATCATGATGCCGTTCTTCTGCACGATGCCGATCAGGAGAATGACGCCGATGATGCCGACGATATCGAGCTGCAGCCCGAACAGGCGCAACGCGAGGAGTGCGCCGAGTCCCGCGGAGGGGAGCGTCGAGAGAATCGTCAGCGGGTGGATGAAGCTCTCATACAACACTCCCAGAACGATATAGACGGTGACGATCGCAGCCAGGATGAGCAGCGGCTCGTTCCTCTGTGAGCTCTCGAACGCGGCCGCAACCCCCTGGTACCCTGCGATGATGCCCGGCGGAAAATGGTCCTTGGCAATGAGGGCGTCGATGGCATCGACCGCCTGGCCGAGCGAATGGCCCGAGCCAAGATTGAACGACACCGTGACCGAGGGAAACTGGCCCTGGCGATTGATGGCGAGCGCCTCGCTTGCGGTCTTCACGTGCGTGAAGGCGCTCAGCGGCACCGGGGCTTGCGCCGAGGAGCTTGCCGTACCGGAAGAGAGTCCGGAGGCAGCGCTCGTCGCGGCGAGGATCGGGACCGGCGTGCCTGTGCCCGAGAGCCCGGAGGTGCTCGTGGGCAGGAGCAGCGCGTTGCCCGTGGCGGGAGCAGCGCCCGAGCCCGCGCCGGAGGAGGAGCCGGCCGACGCGCCTGACGTGCCGCTCGAGCTCGTGCCCGTGTCAATTCCCGCGAGGGAGGATTGAACGTAGATGTCACGGAGGCTCGCCGGACCGGTGCGATCCCGCTGCTCGGCCTCGAGAATGACGTGGTACTGATCGGTCTGGGTGTAGAGCGTGTCGATCTGACGCTGCCCGAAGGCGTCGTAAAGCGCGTTGTCGATCATCTGCGGGGTGATGCCGAAGCGCGACGCCGTCGGGCGGTCGATGCTGAGCACGGTTGCGACCCCGTCGAGCTGCTGATCCGTCACCACGTTGGCGAGCTGCGGCAATCGCTTCAACTGCGCAACAAAGCGACCTGTCACGGCACCGAGCTGTGAGGCGTCGGGGTCCTCGAGTGTGTACTGGTACTCCGTACGGCTCACGCGATCGTCGACGGTGAGGTCCTGGACCGGTTGCATGTAGAGCTCGATTCCCGTCACCTCGGCGAGTTTCGGCTGCAGCCGGCTCATCAGCTGCATCACGGACAGGCGCCGCTCACGAAGCGGCTTCAGGGTGATCTCGATGCGGCCGCTGTTGAGTGTGGTATTGGTGCCGTCGGCGCCGATGAACGAGGAGATGCTCGCGACGGCCGGATCGGCCAGTAGCACCCGGCCGAGCGCCTGCTGGCGTTGCGCCATCGCCGCGAACGAGATCGAGCCCGGCGCCTGCGAGATTCCCTGGATGAGCCCGGTATCCTCGGTGGGGAAAAAGCCCTTCGGTATCTGCCGGTAGAGCACCGCAGTCATCACCAGGGTCGCCGCCACGACGAGCAGGACGGCGCGGCGGTGGCGCAGCACCGTCTCGAGAGTGCGGCCGTAGAAGCCGGTGATCGCCCCGATCGCGCGTCCCATGGCCCGCCGGAACACCCCTTCCTGCTCTTTGGGGATGCGGCGCAACAGCCGTGCGGACATCATCGGTGTCAGGGTGAGGGAGACGAGCGCCGAAAGGATGATGGCGGCCGCCAGAGTGACGGCGAACTGCTGGAACAGCCGCCCGGCGATGCCACCCATCATGAGCAGCGGGATCAGCACGGCGATGAGCGAGACGGTGAGGGAGAGAATGGTGAAGCCGATCTGGCCCGCGCCCTTCAAGGCCGCCTGCAGCGGCGGCTCGCCCTCCTCGACGTAGCGCGAGATGTTCTCGATCATCACGATCGCATCGTCCACCACGAAGCCGGTGCAGATCGTGAGCGCCATCATCGCGAGATTGTTCAGGCTGTATCCGAGGACATACATCACGGCAAAGGTGCCGACGAGGGAGAGCGGCACGGCGACGCCCGGAATGACGGTGGCGGAGAGGCTGCGCAGGAAGAGGAAGATGACCATCACGACGAGCGCGAGCGCCAGGATCAGCTCGAACTCCACATCGCTCACCGATGCGCGGATGGAGGTCGTGCGGTCGCTCGCGACCTGCACGTGCACCGCGCGCGGGAGCGACGCTTCGAGCTGCGGCAGCAACCGCTCGATGCTGTCGACCACCTGGATGGTGTTCGCCCCGGGCTGTCGCTGGATGTTGAGGAGCACCACGGGGGTGCGATTCTCCCACGCGGCAAGACTGTCGTTCTCGACCCCATCGATCACCCGCGCGAGATCGTGCAGCATCACCGGCGCGCCGTTGCGGTAGGCGACGACGACCGACCCGAACGCCTTGCCGGTGAGCAGCTGGTCGTTGGCGTTGATCGTGTAAGCTTGTGCCGGGCCATCGAAGCTGCCTTTGGCCGAATCGACGCTGTTGGTCGCCACCGCGTTACGCACATCCTCCAGATTGATGCCGTATGCGGCGAGCGCCGTTGGATTGGCCTCGATGCGCACGGCGGGCTTCTCCCCGCCGGCGACACTGACGAAGCCGACGCCGGAGAGCTGGGAGATCTTCGGCACGAGACGCGTCTCTGCCAGGTTCTCCACCTGTGACAGCGGCAACTCGCTCGAGCTGAGCGCCAGGGTGATGACCGGAGCGTCCGCCGGGTTGGATTTGCTGTACACGGGCGGCGCCGGAAGATTCGCGGGCAGGTAGCTCTGCGCGGCGTTGATGGCGGCCTGAACTTCCTGCTCGGCGACATCGATGCCGAGACTCAACTGAAACTGCAACACGATGACCGAGACGCCGCCGGCGCTGGTCGAAGTCATCTGTGCAAGGCCCGGCATCTCGCCGAATTGCCGCTCCAGGGGCGCCGTCACGGACGAGCCCACCACGACCGGGCTGGCGCCAGGATAGAAGGTCTGGACCTGGATCGTCGGATAGTCGACCTCGGGCAGCGCCGCGACCGGCAGCTGCAGGAACGCCACCGCGCCCACCAGGAAGAGGGCGCTCATCAGCAGAGCGGTCGCAACCGGCCGCAGGATGAAGGGCCGCGAGGGATTCATGATGCCTTGGCCACGCGAGGTGCGGTTGGCGCCGGCGGGCCGCGAATGCTCACCAGAACGCCGTTGTCGAGCGCATTGAAGCCGCTCGTCGCCACGGTGGCGCCTGAAGCCAGCCCCCGCACGGCACTCTCGCTTCCGTCGGACGCAAGCACCGTCACCGGCTGCACGCCGGCAGTGTGATTCGGCCTCACGACGTACACGAAGGCGCTAATCCCGTCGTGCTGGACGGCGGACGAGGGCACCAGCGTGATGTTCGTGAGCGTGCGCACCTGAAGCCGTGCGTTGACGAACTGATTGGGGAACAGCTGCAGTCCCGCATTGGGGAGCTCGGCTCGGAAGCGGAGCGTGCCCGTAGTCGTGTCAATCTCGTTGTCGAGGGATCTCAGGGCTCCGGAGTCGAGCAGCTGCGCATCGCTGCGATCGAATACCTCGACGGGCAGCGTCCTCCCCAGGGAGAGCTGACGCTCTACTTCCGGGAGGTCGTCTTCCGAGACGTTGAACACAACCGTGGTCGGCTTTACCTGCGTGATCACGACGAGTGTCGAGCCTGTTCCGGAAAACACCGTATTGCCGGGATCGACGAGCCGCAGTCCCAAACGGCCGTCGATCGGCGAGACGATGTGGCAATAGGCGAGCTCCACTCGGTCGTAGCCGACCGCGCCGCGGTCGGCCTCGACGATGCCTTCGTCCTGAACGACCGTCTGCTCTTGATCCTGAAGCTGCTGTCTGGGAACGGCATTGCGCGCGTAGGCGGCACGGTAACGCGCCAGATCCATGCGTGCCTCGGCGAGCATGCCTTCGTCTCGCCGCAGTGCGCCTTCGGCCTGCTCGAGGGTCGCCGCGTACGGTCGCGGATCGATCTCGACAAGTGGCTCGCCTCTGTGAACGAACTGCCCCTCGCGGTAATAGACCCGGGTCACCTGACCGCTGACCTGGCTGTAGAGGCTCACCGTGTAGACGGGCGCCACCGTCCCGAGCGCGGACACATAGATGGGCATGCTCCCTTCGCGCGATTGGGCGACGGTTATCGATGCGACTGGCGAGTGCGGCAGCGGGCGCGGCGCCGATTCGAGCAGGTGCCAGAAGAGGAAGGCAGCGAGGAGGCCTGCCAGCGCCGCTGCAGCCCCGAGCTTCCGGGGAGCACGAAAGAGGCTTCTAGCGAACATCGGATGCCCTTATCAGTGAGTACGAAACGACGTCCCCGCGGCTGAATCCAGGCGGCGACGCTGGGGTAGCGGGGCGCGCAGCAAAGCTCATCGCACGGTTCTTGGGGTCGCTGCGTGCTTTGCGCTGGGACCTCGAGCACATCGGGCTTCCGCGGTTTGCCTGACGCCACAAGCCACGATCAGAGGATCGCCGCAGCCGCGAACGCAGTGATGTCAAGCAGGCCACGGAGTGTTGCAGGCGAAATCCACCTGTGCCCAAAGCGTAGGTATGCGCGGAAGTTACAGCTGTAACCGTTCGGCCGGCGGCTGAAACTCCACCGTCAGCGTGCACGGGCTAGTCTAACCATCGTCAAACAGATAAGGAGAAGTACCCGCATGAAACCATACGGCTTAGCGGCCTTCGTGGCAGACTTGGCGGTTCACGTCCTCGTCGCGTGCGTCGTGGCGCTTTTGGTTTTTGCGGTCCTGCGCGCCGTCCGCCCGATGGGCGCCATCGAGCACCACCTCGCCGCCAAGATTGCCCGGGCGGACTTCGGGTCATAACTTGGGGATGAGACCGGACGACGTGACCATTTGGGCAAGCCGATCGACTTGGGGAGCAATGAGATGACCGCGATGAGAGTAGCTGTCGTGATGCGATTGCTGTTACTTGCCACTGGCTTGCTCGCGGTGAGCTCCGCGGGTGCCCAGGCAAAAGCGAACGGAGGCTACACGAGTGTGCAGGCCTCGCGTGGAGGGAGCGTCTACGCGCAGTCCTGCATGATGTGCCACGGCGCGAATCTTCAGGGCGAATCGGGGCCTGCGCTTACGGGTAAGCCGTTTGGGCTCGCGTATGGCGGAGGAACGGCCGCGCAGCTGTACGATTTCATCAGCCAGCAGATGCCGCAGGACAAGCCTGGGAGCTTGAGCCAGCGCCAGTATCTCGAGGTGACCGCTTATATTCTGTCGCGGAACGGCATTACGGCGGGCAACGCACCGTTGCGGATCGGCTCGCTCGGTCAGGTCAGGCTGGCAGACATGAAAGGGGTCATCACCCCGGCGGGCACCAATGAAATCGTGCGGGCCGCGCCGCCCGTCCGAACCGTTTTCGCAAAGCTCCCGCAGGGGGCAGACGTGGACGTCACCGACTCGATGCTTCAGGGCGCGGCGTCGAATCGTAGCGATTGGCTGCTGCATGGGCGGACCTACGACAATCAGCGATATTCGCCTCTGCAGCAGATCACGGCCGCCAATGTGAAGTCGCTGACTCCGGTGGCGCTACTGCAAACCGGGATGGCGGCGAGCTTCGAGGCGACGCCGATCGTCGTCAACGGCGTCATGTATCTGACGACGCCCGTCGTCAACAGCAAGATGATGATCATGGCGGTCGATGCCGCGACGGGGGAGCGGCTCTGGGAGGTCACCTACAATCTGGGCCCATTCCAGGTCTGCTGCGGTCCCGTCAACCGTGGCGTCGCGGTGGGTTACGGCAAGGTCTATGTCGTGACGCTCGATGATCACCTCCTGGCGCTCGATGCCGCCGACGGCCGCACCCTCTGGAATTCGACCATCGTTGACTCGCAAAACGGCTACTCCGAGACGATGGCGCCGCAGATCTACGACGGCATGATCATCGTTGGCAGCGCCGGGGGCGAGTGGGCGTTGCGCGGCTTCGTCGCGGCATATGACGCGAACAGCGGGCGGCAACGCTGGCGCTGGCATTCGACCGATCCGAAGTCCTATGCGGGCAAATCTTGGCAGACCGGCGGCGGAATGGTCTGGACGACACCCGCAATCGATCCGCGGCTCGGGCTCGTCATCTTCAGTACCGGCAATCCGAACCCGGACCTGGACGGGACGAGACGTCTCGGGGACAACCTCTATACCGACTCCATAGTCGCACTGGACGTGCGCACCGGCCGCCTCAAATGGTACTACCAGGAGGTCAAGCACGACGTATGGGATTACGACGTGGTCAGCAACGTGGTGCTCGTCGATGTGCGCCGTGGCGGCGCAACGATTCCGGCCGCCGCCGAGGCGGGCAAGGTAGGCTGGGTATTCATCCTCGATCGCCGGACCGGCAAGCTGATCCGCAGATCCGATCCCTACGTGATGATGTCGAAGAACATGTTCTCCACGCCCACGCGCGCCGGCATCGACATGCTGCCCGGGGCGAATGGTGGCTCGGAATGGTCACCACCGGCCTATTCTCCGCAGACGCGTTACCTCTACATCCTGGCCATGAACCAGCTGATGCGCTTCACTACCAGGCCCGCACGGACAGCCCCGGGGCTCATTCGCCTCGGCAGCGCCTTCACGAATGTCGCAAGAGGCGGGATTCAGAACGGTCCGTTCGTCGCGCTCGACCTCGACACGGGCAAGATCGCCTGGCAATACACCGCGCCGCAGCCGTTGATCGGCGGCGCCTTGGCAACGGCCGGAAACCTCGTTTTCATGGGTGAGGGCAACGGCTGGTTCGATGCGTTCAATGCGAAGACCGGCGAGCGACTCTGGCGCTACAACCTCGGCGCGGGTGTCAATGCCCCGCCGATCACCTATCAGGTAGACGGTGTGCAATATATCGCCGTCGCTGCAGGAGGAAACTTCCAGATGACGTATCCGTACGGCGATACTGTTGCTATCTTCAGGCTGCCCACCGGATCGGCTGCAGGCGGATAAACGACTCCAGCCGGACGAGGGCTGATCGGCGCATTTTCCCAATATCCGAAGCAGCGGTCGTTGAGGAGGAGCGGCCTCCACGGCGTCGGGCAGTGCACGAAGGCCAAAGGAGCCATCGCCGATCGTGCCGTTCACGAGCAGACCTGGGGTCGCGCGGACCTGGCGGAGTCGGCCGCCGCGGCCCTTGATGGCTGCCGGCGAGGCGCGCGACCAGAGGGGCCATCAGGCGATGGAGCGCACCACGCCACCGTCGACGCGAAGGGCGGCGCCGGTCGTCGCGGACGCTTGCGCGCTGCAGACGTAAGCGATCATCGCCGCGACCTCGGCGGTGGTGGCGAAGCGCTGAATGACCGACGACGGACGCGCATCCCGAAAGAACTCCTTCTCGACGACCGCGCGATCCCTGCCGCTCGATTGCGCGAGCTGCGTCAGGAACTGCCCCACCCCCTCCGAGGCCGTCGGCCCGGGAAGCACGCTGTTCACGGTGACCCCGGTGCCCGCGAGCGACTCGGCAAGGCCGCGCGCGACGGCGAGCTGAGCGGTCTTGGTGACGCCGTAGTGGATCATTTCCTTCGGGATCTGCAGGCCCGATTCGCTCGAGACAAACACGATCCGTCCCCAATTGCGCTCGCGCATGCCGCGCACGTAGTGCCGCGAGAGCCGAACCCCGCTCAGCACGTTGGCCTCGAAGAAGCGTAGCCACTCCTCGTCCGCGATCTCCTCGAACGGCTTTGGCTCGAAGATCCCCATGTTGTTCACGAGCACATCCACGTCGGGGTAAGCGCGGATGATCGTGTCGCAGCCGGTGGCGGTGGCGAGATCGGCCGCCGTGCCCTCGATCCAGCCGGCCGGCATCGCCTCGCGCAGCGCGGCGATTGCGGCGTCGACCCGCGCCTGGGTGCGGCCATTGATGATGACGCGGGCCCCTTCGCGTGCGAGCGCTTCGGCAGTTGCGAGGCCGATTCCGGCCGTCGAGCCGGTGACGAGGGCGGTTTTTGAGGTCAGTTCGAAATCCATGGGAGTCCGCTCATTGTGGAGAAGGCCTTACCATACGCCCGCACGCCGCCACAGGGAATCCGCAGGAAGGGACAGGGGCCTGCCGTGCGCATTGCAAACGTAACATGGGCGGCCGTGCTGGAAACGAGACGGAAACGCCGGCCGATCTCAATGGATCCCGGCAACCGGGAGATGAACGATGCGTGGAACGATGCTTTACGGGCCCCGAGACATTCGCTTCGAAGAGCGAGGGGATCCGAGGATTCTCGAGCCTACGGACGCGATTCTAAAGATGTCGGCGACTTGTATCTGCGGCTCGGACTTGTGGCCGTACCGAGGTATCGACACGCACGACAAACCGACTCCGATGGGCCACGAGTACTGCGGAGTCGTCGAGGAAGTGGGTGCCGCGGTGAGAGACGTCAAGCGTGGGCAGTTCGTTGTCGGCTCGTTCTTTGCCTCGGACAACACCTGCGCGATCTGTCAGGCGGGCTACCAGAGCCGCTGCACGCACGCTGAGCCCGTGGTTGCAGGTGGTGCGCAAGCGCCGTTCCTGCGCGTGCCGCTCGCAGACGGCACATTGGTCGCCACGGGCGCCCGACCCGGCGAAGGGGACATCCCGAGCTTGCTCGCGGCTTCCGACGTGCTCGGCACGGGCTGGTTCGGCGCGCACGCCGCTGCGGTTGGAGCGGGTAAGACCGTGGCCGTCGTGGGCGACGGCGCTGTTGGAATTTGCGCCGTGCTTGCGGCGAAGCAAATGGGCGCGGGACGCATCATTGCGCTCAGCCGGCACCCATCACGACAGAAGCTGGCGCGCGAGTTCGGTGCGACCGATATCGTGACCGAGCGCGGCGAGGAGGCCGTGGCCAAGGTCAAGGAGCTCACCGGCGGCCTCGGTGCGCATTCCGTGGTCGAAGCGGTCGGAAGCCAGGAGGCCATGACGCAGGCGATTCGATCCACGCGGCCAGGCGGGCATGTCGGCTTTGTCGGTGTCTCTCATGGGGTGGAGCTGAGCGGTCAGGAGCTGTTCTCCTCGGCGGTTCACCTGCACGGCGGCCCGGCGCCGGTGCGCCGTTTCCTGCCGCATCTCATCGATCTGATCTTGAGCGGCACGATCGATCCCGGAAAGGTGTTCGATCTCGCCCTGCCCCTCGATCAGGTCGCCGAGGGCTACCGCGCGATGGACGAGCGGCGGGCGATCAAGGTGCTGTTGCGTCCGTAAGTGGAAGGAAAGAGCCATGCCGCATTCGCCGCGACGGCGGAGCAACCGCCCGGATCACAGTCGCTCACCAGCCCGAGGGAGACTGCTGTGCCGCTAAGAGTAGCCATCTTGAAGGAAACACGGCCTCACGAGCGCCGGGTAGCCATGGTTCCGTCCGTCTGCGACAAGCTCGTCAAGCTGGGGACGGAGGTCTACATGCAAACCGGCGCGGGAGAGCCCGCAGGGCTGCCGGACAGCTCGTTCGGAAAGGTAACGTTCATGGCCGACCCGCAGCTGCTTATGGCCCAGGCCGACGTCGTCCTGGGCGTTGAGGCTCCGGCCGCGTCCGTGGCTGGGAGGATGAAGGAAGGCGCGATTCTCGTCTCCTTCATCTATGAATACCGGGAACCGGAGCTCGTGCGGCTGCTCGCCGAGCGGAAAGTCACTTGTTTTGCCATGGAGCGGGTGCCGCGCCTCTCGCGCGCACAGGCGGTGGACGCACTGTCCGGTCAGGCGTCGCTCGCCGGCTATTGCGGCGCGCTCCTTGGTGCCACGCACCTTGCCCGCGTCATGCCGCGGATGACCACTGCAGCGGGCCTGCTTCGTCCCGCCCAGGTGCTGGTGATCGGACTGGGTGTGGCCGGGCTGCAGGCGGTGGCCACGGCGCACCGCCTCGGCGCCACTGTCGAAGGATACGATGTTCGCCCGGAGACGAAGGAGCAGGCGGCCTCGCTCGGTGCGAAGTTCATCGACACCGGCGTCGACGCGCGCGGGGAGGCGGGCTATGCGCGGGAGCTGACTACGGAGGAGCGGGAGCGGGCGGCGGGCGTGTTGACCCGCCACATCCGGCAGGCGGACATCGTCATCACCACCGCGGCCATTCCGGGCAGGGCGTCACCCAAGCTCATCAGCAAGGCCCAGGTCGAGGGGATGAGGGTCGGAGCCGTGATCGTGGATCTGGCGGCCGATGGCGGCGGCAATTGCGAGTACAGCAAGCCTGGGGAAACGGTGTCGGTCGGTCCGGTGACCATCGTGGCGCCGATGAGCGTGCCATCGCTGGTAGCGGAACACGCAAGCGAGCTGTACGCAAAGAACGTTTTCAATCTGCTCGAGCTGGTCATACGCGGCGGCGAAATCAACCCCGACTGGGAGGACGAGATCCTCGCCGGCACGGTACTTACCCGCGGCGCCGCAATCGTGACGGCGCAGTCCAGGGTCGCCGAACACGCGTGATCAGACCGGGGAGCCACCATGGACACTCAGATCGTAATGACCGGCTTTGTCGCCCTCTACGTCTTCATGCTCGCGCTGTTTACCGGATACGAGGTCATCAGCCGCGTCCCGGCGATCCTGCATACGCCACTGATGTCAGGATCAAACTTCGTACATGGCATCGTGGTCGTCGGCGCTCTCTATGCGCTCCTCAACGCGAGTTCCGTGCCCGAGCAGGTCATCGGGTTCATCGGCGTGTTCCTCGGCGCGGCGAACGCGGCGGGAGGATACGCGGTGACGCAGCGGATGCTGGACATGTTCAAGCCAAGCCGTCCGGCGAAAGAAAGAGGAGGTGACGCATGAGCGCCGGCTTTGTGATCGTGGCGAGCGATTTTGCAGCCGTGTTCCTGCTGATCTACGGCCTCAAGCGCATGGCTTCACCGGTAACGGCGCGCACCGGGATGATCGTCGCTGGTCTCGGGATGCTGGTCGCCATACTGGCGAGCTTCCTCTACGCCCTGGAAGTGCGCGCGACGGCGGCGGCGCACTTGCCGATCAATGCTGAAATCGCCGCGATTGCCCTGGTGGCCGGTGTGAGCTGGGCCTGGTGGCGCGGCAGAACCGTTGCCATCACCGCGATGCCGCAGATGGTCGCGCTGTATAACGGCATGGGCGGCGGTGCAGCCGCGGCGATCGCCGCGGTCGAGCTTGTCGCCGGCGGGGAGCGGGTATCGACAGCGCTCGGTGTGACGGTGCTCGGGGCACTCATTGGTACGACCTCTCTGGCGGGGTCGCTAGTTGCTTGGGCGAAGCTCGACGGGCGGATCAAGAGGCCGTGGCGCTTTCGGGGACAGCGATTCTGCAATGCGGCGGTCCTCATCCTTGCACTGGCGTCGGGCGCGTCTCTTGTGGTGAGCGGCGCAGCGGCTTCCGGGATCACCGCGCTGTTCTTCCTCGCGGCACTTGTCCTGGGCGCGGCGCTGACGTTGCCAATCGGAGGCGCCGACATGCCCGTCGTGATCGCGCTTTTCAACGCCTTTACGGGGCTCGCCGTCGGGCTCGAGGGATTCGTGCTCGAGAACCCCGCGATCATGATCGCGGGCATGGTCGTCGGTTCGGCGGGCACGCTTCTGACGCTGCGGATGGCACGGGCGATGAACCGGTCGGTAGGCAATGTCCTGCTCGGGAATTTCGGCGATGCGACCATTGATTCTCACGATGAGATCAAGGGCAATCTCAAACCCGCGGATGCCGCGGACGCTGCCATATCGATGCGCTACGCGGCGAAGCTGATCATCATTCCTGGATACGGGCTCGCCGCGGCGCAGGCGCAGCAGCGGCTTTACGATTTCGTGAAGCTCCTGCAGAGGACAGGGGTGGACGTGAAGTTCGCCATTCACCCCGTCGCAGGTCGGATGCCCGGCCACATGGACGTGCTGCTCGCCGAGGCTGGCGTGCCCTATGACCTCATTCTGGATCTCGACGAGGCGAACGCGGAGCTCCCCGCCACCGACGTCGCGCTGGTCATTGGGGCGAATGACGTCGTAAACCCGGCGGCGCGTACGGAGAAGTCCTCGCCGATATATGGCATGCCGATCCTCAATGCCGACCGTGCCCGACAGGTCTACGTCGTCAAGCGCGGACAGGGCAGAGGCTATTCCGGCGTCGACAATCAGCTGTTCTATGCCGAGAATTGCAACATGGTGTACGGCGATGCGCAGGCCGTACTTGCCGCGATGATCCAAGCGGTCAGGGAACTGGAGCCACAGGAAGGGGCGCTGCCCCAAGCCGCTTGAGGCAGCTGCCATCTCGGCCGCCGAAAGGCCGCGATCCGCTGTCCGGCGCCGGGTGTGGTGAACCGTCCCATACCGCTCCCCGCTCCATCGCTTACCTCCGTGGTCTTCCACGCAGCGCAGCCTCGCCCCGCTTGCCTTTCAAGGTTCGCCAGTTCCTTTCCGCCTCCGCCAAATAGGTTTGTGGCGAATCGAGGAAGTAAACCAGCGAGGTTGCCGAAGTGAAGCAATATAGTTTGTGAGTATCCGGGTCAGTCCAGTTTAACGAACAGTCAGCAGGAATCAACTTTCCCGCCACGAGCCCAATTGGATCGTGATCGTCGAACATACCTTTCATCTTCACCGGAGGGACAACCCATTTCCAGATGCCTCCTTGCTCGGTCGGGACCTTCATGGCAGCCGCCGAACCGGCGTTGGGATCTGATGGCTTCGCGTCACGCTTCGCCTCTTGTGCGTATGCGGACATGGCAAGTAGCGTGCATCCTAAGAGCAGAGATATCGTCTGTCGTGTTGGATTCTTATCCTGCGGGGTCATGCTTTCCTCCTCGAGTGAATGGAAGGACCGTAAATCCGTCATCCCACCGCGCGCCTTTCGGGAAGCTTGACACATTGGCCGCCAAGTCCCAATTCGGCGAAAACATCCGAGCAGAGCGCGCCTTGGAGCTCCCGGGTTTCGTGGACACCGCCGTCAGCGAAGCTTAGCAGCAGTCTCGAACTGTTCGGGACTCACGCCACTAGATAAGCGCGCGCGTCACCGCGATCTGCCGCGTGTGACTGCGTAAGAGCTCGCTGCCGTTGATGTGCCCGCGGCCGATCTCGGCGCGCCCGGTAATCCAAGCTGGGGTCGGGGCGGAATCCTCAACCGGTACGGTCGCGACGGTGCCCGGCAGTGCACCGGGCCGCATGGCTACGGCATGGCGCACTGTTTCAGCTGTAATCCACACAGGGGTGCCGGCAATCGACGCCACGTGCGGCTCACCTAACGTTGCACCGGTCACCAGGCTGATCCTCGCGACATCGAGGTGTACATCTCCCATGGCAACGTCAACGCAGAACCGTCGTTCGACCGTCGAAATCGAGATCATGGACCTTTCCCGTGGGCTGCAGGCGGTGCGAGAGGTGGTAACGGTGCCGACATGCTCGGCCTAGTCCGCACCGCGCTGAGCCGGCCGTACACGTTCATCGTGGCGGCCCTGCTGATCCTGCTGCTCGGATCGCTGGCGGCGCTGCGCATGCCCGTGGACATCTTTCCGCCCATCGACATCCCGATCATCGGCGTGGCCTTCCAGTATCAGGGGCTGCCGCCCGACGACATGGTGGGGCGAATCATCACACCGTTCGAGCGGGCCCTTACCACCACGGTCGATGACATCGAGCACATCGAGGCGAATTCCTACACTACTTTCGGCATCATCAAGATCTTCTTCCATCCGGGCGCCAACATCGCCACCGCCAATGCGCAGGTCACCGCGATCGCACAGACCCTGCTCAAACAGATGCCGGTCGGCACGACGCCGCCGCTGATCCTCAACTACAGCGCCTCGACGGTGCCGATCATTCAGCTGGCGCTGTCCGGTGACGGCCTGACGGAGCAGCGGCTCGCCGATCTGGGGCTCAACTTCGTGCGTCCGCCCCTGGTCACCGTGCAGGGGGCCGGCATCCCCTATCCTTTCGGCGGCAAGACTCCGCAGGTGATGTTCGACCTGGACGACGCGGCGATGCAGGCGCGCGGCCTGACCGGACAGGACGTCGCCAACGCGCTGGCGGCGCAGAATCTCATCACTCCGGTGGGCACGGAAAAGATCGGTGATGACGAGTACACCATCAGGCTCAACAGCGCGCCGTCGAGGATCTCGGACCTCGGCAATCTACCCATCAAGAACGTCGGTGGCGCGATGGTCTACATGCATGACGTGGCGCACGTGTACGACGGCAGCGCGGTGCAAACGAACATCGTGCACGTGGACGGCAATCGCTCGGTGCTCCTCAGCGTATTCAAGAATGGCGCCACCTCGACCCTGCAGATCGTCAGCGGCATCAAGAAGATGCTGCAGACCATCAAACCCTCGCTGCCGGCTGCGTTGAACATCAAGCCGATCGCCGATCAGTCGGTGTTCGTACGCGCGTCGATCGAGGGGGTGATCAGCGAGGGGGTGATCGCTGCGGCACTGACCAGCCTGATGATTCTGCTGTTCCTTGGCAGCGTGCGCTCGACGCTGATCGTTGCAACGTCGATCCCGCTGTCGATACTGGGCGCGATCCTCGTGCTCGCCACGATCGGCGGAACGCTCAACATGATGACGCTGGGGGGCCTGGCGCTCGCAGTGGGCATACTTGTCGATGAGGCGACGGTGACGATCGAGAGCATCAACTATCATCTCGAGCAGGGCAAAGAGGTACTGACCGCGATCCTCGACGGCGCCTCGCAGATCGTCGTGCCGGCGTTCGTCTCGCTGCTGTCCATCTGCATCGTGTTCATCCCGATGTTCTTCCTGAGCGGGGTGGCAGGCTACCTGTTCGTGCCGATGGCCGAAAGCGTGATATTCGCCCTGGTGTTCTCCTTCCTGCTGTCAGTCACGCTGGTGCCGACGATGGCGAAGTATCTGCTGACGAGGCATGCCCCGGCGGGGGGGCGGGCGGCCGGTGGCGCGGAGCGGCCGGCATCGGGCAATCCCCTGGTGCGCTTTCAGCGCGGCTTCGAGGCGCACTTCGCGCGGTTGCGCGTGCGCTACCGCGAACTACTGACGCTCGCCATGCAGCACCGCAGGCGGTTCATCGGGGGCTTTCTTGCCTTCATCGCGGCCTCCTTCCTGCTGGTGCCGTTGCTGGGGCGCAATTTCTTCCCGCAGGTGGACGCGGGCCAGATATTGCTGCACGTGCGGACGCCGGTCGGCATGCGTGTCGAGGAGACCGCCGCCCGCTTCGCCGCGGTCGAGAATACCATCCGGCAGCTGATTCCGCCGTCCGAGATCGGCACCGTCGTTGACAACATTGGTACCTATCTGTCGTCGATCAATACCATCTACAACGACACCGGCACGATAGGGGAGTCGGACGGGGACGTCGAGATCTCGCTCAGCCCCGGCCACGCGCCCACGGCCAATTACGTCAAGCTGCTGCGCGAGCAGCTGCCACGCCGCTTTCCCGGCATGACCTTTTCGTTCCTGCCGGCGGACATTGTCGGCCAGATACTCAACTTCGGCACTCCGGCACCGATCGATGTGCAGGTGCGCGGCAATGATCTGGCGGCCGACTATGCCTACGCCAATCGACTGCTGCCGCAGATCCGTGCCGTCGATGGCGCGGCCGACGTGCGCATCGAGCAGTCGGCCGCGCAGCCGACCATCGACGTCGACCTCGACCGCACCCGCGCCAAGTATACCGGTGTCACCGCGGCTGACGTGACCGACAGCCTGGTGGTCAACCTCGACAGCTCGAGCCAGGTGGCACCGACCTACTGGCTCGATGCACGGAACGGCATCAGCTATCCGATCGCGCTGCAGACGCCGCAGTATGATCTGGACACGCTGGCGGCGTTGCGCAATCTGCCGATCAACGCCCCTGGTGCGCCGACCACGGTGCTCGGCGGAATCGCCCGCATCCAGCGCGGCCAGAGTGATGCGGTGGTCTCGCAATACAACATTGTACCCATGGTGGACATCTACGCGACTACTCAGGGGCGCGATCTGGGCGGGGTTTCGAGCGACATCCGGAAGATCATCGCCCGTAACGATCATGAGAGGCCGAGGGGCTCGATCGTCGCGCTGGTCGGACAGACGGCGACCATGAACAGCGCCTACTCGGGACTGCTGATCGGCCTGCTGGGCGCGATCGTGCTGGTCTACCTGGTGATCGTCGTCAACTTCCAGTCGTGGAGTGATCCGTTCGTCATCATCACGGCGCTGCCGGCGGCATTGGCCGGAATCGTGTGGATGCTCTTTGTCACGCATACCACCCTGTCGGTGCCCGCGCTCACCGGGGCGATCATGTGCATGGGCGTCGCGACCGCCAACAGCGTGCTGGTGATCAGCTTCGCGCGCGAGCAGCTCGATGAGCTCGGCGATGCGACGCAAGCGGCGATAGCGGCCGGGTTCGTGCGGCTGCGCCCGGTGTTGATGACGGCGCTCGCGATGATCATCGGGATGCTGCCGATGGCGCTGGGGCTGGGCGATGGCGGGGAAGAGAATGCGCCGCTCGGCCGTGCGGTGGTCGGCGGACTGATTTTCGCCACCATCTCGACGCTGTTCTTCGTCCCGGTGATGTTCAGCATCATTCATGGGCGCAACGCCCGCAAGTCGGCGCCGCAGAGTGCGCCCGGAGTCGACGATGTCGCAACCTGATCCACATGGCGGCAGTTCGGTGCCGAGGCGCCTGCCTCTGATCGGGGGCGTATTCGTGCTCTTGGCCATCGGCGTCGTCGCCCACGGCGTGGCGTCCCGGGCGGCCCAAAGTGCCCGCCTGCGCGAGCTGACTGCGGCGGAGGCCTTGCCGACCGTGGCGGTCGTGACCCCGGTCCGGGTGGCGAGCCATGCGACCTTGGAGTTGCCGGGGCGCCTGCAGGCCTATATCCGTGCACCGATCTACGCACGTGTGCCGGGCTATCTGAAGAGCTGGAGCCATGATATCGGCGGCAGGGTGAAGGCAGGTCAGGTGCTAGCGGTGATTGAGACGCCCGATCTGGATCAGCAGCTCAGACAAGCGCGCGCCAACCTGACGGTGGCCGAGGCCAACGCCAAGCTCGCGCAGATCGGCGCGCAGCGGTGGCAGTCGCTCGCCGGCACCGATGCGGTTGCCAGGCAGGACGTCGATCAGCGCACCTTCACCTGGAATGCGGATATCGCGCAGGTGAAGGCGGCACGAGCGTATGTGGACCTGCTGGTCACTGAAGAGGGGTTCAAGCGCCTGGTCGCACCCTTCGATGGCGTCGTGACGGCGCGCTACACGGACATCGGAGACCTCATCAACGTGGGGTCAGCCGGCGGCGCGGAGCTGTTCGAGGTTTCCGACACGAGCAAGCTGCGCGTGTATGTCGACGTGCCGCAGAACTACGTGCCAAGCGTGCCACCCGGCACCCGGGCGACCATCACCGTGCCCGAGCATCCCGATCAAACCTACAGTGCAACGGTCGAGGCATCCGCCCAGGCGGTGATTCCAAACACCGGCACGACCCTGATGGAGCTCATCGTCGACAATCGCGCGGGCGAGCTGATGCCGGGTGACTTCGCCAGCGTCCGGCTGCAGATTACCACCCCCGACGAGGTGCTCAGCGTGCCCTCGAGCGCGCTCATCTTCAATGCCCAAGGACTCTCCGTCGCCACTGTGGACGCCAACAATCGCGTGCTGCTCAAGTCGGTAGCGGTGGAGCGCGATCAGGGCTCGACCATCCAGCTGTCCGCCGGCCTGGCGCCGGACGACCGCGTGATCGAAAACCCGCCCGATGGGATCAGCGACGGCGCCGAGGTGCGTCTCGCCGGCCGGGCGGCGGTGAATGATGCGATGGCCTCACGCGCAAAGAGCAAGCGAAGTGAAAAAGGTTGATGTCGCTGTTGCTTCGGGTGCGGCGCTGACGCTGCTGCTGAGCGCTTGCTCGCTGGCACCCCCGCTCAAGACCCCCGTCATCGACACCGGCAGCGCCTACCAGGAGATGGGACAGTGGACGCGGGCGCAGCCTGGCGAGACGCTGGCTCGCGATAGCTGGTGGAGGCTGTACGGAAGCGCGCAGCTCGATGAGCTGCAGACGAGCCTGATCGCAGGCAATCCGACACTCGCCGCGGCACTGGCCGACTACGCGCAGGCGCGCGCGTACAGTGATCAGGAGCGCGCGGGCCTGTTTCCCACCCTGGGTGTCGGCGCCGACGTCGAGCGCGAGCGGGACTCCCTCAATGCCCCGCTGCGGGGACCGAGCACGCCGACCTACTACAGTGACGACACCGTGGGCGGTACGTTCAGCTACGAGCTCGATCTGTGGGGAAAGATCCGCAACGAGGTCGCTGCCGGCGCAGCCAACGCCGCGGCCTCGGCCGGTGATCTGGAGTACGCCCGGCTTTCGCTGATCGGGCAGCTGGTGGGGGATTATATCCAGCTGCGCAGCCTCGACCGAGCCAGCGCAATCCTCGATCAGGCGGTGAAGGACTACAGACGCGCGCTGTTCCTCACCGAAGAGCGCCATAACGCCGGCATCGCCCCAGGCCTCGACGTCTCGCAGGCGCAGACGCAGCTCGATGCCGCACGCTCCCAGGCACAGCAGACCCTTGCCCAGCGCGCGCTGATGGAGCACGCCATCGCGGCGCTGCTTGGCGTGTCGGCGTCGACGTTCTCGATCAAGCCGGCGATCGTCGCGATCAGGCAGCCGCACGTTCCGGTTGGCATTCCGAGCACTTTGCTGCAGCAACGGCCGGACATCGCCGCCGCGCAGGAGCGCATGATCGCGGCCAACGCCGAGATCGGAGTCGCCCGGGCAGCGTATTTCCCGACGTTCACGCTTGGCGCGGACGGAGGCTTCGAGGGCAGCGCCGCATCGAACTGGTTGAGTGCACCGAGCTCGTTCTGGGCCATCGGGCCGAGCGCGTTGCTCACTGTGCTCGATGGCGGCCTGCGCCGGGCGCAGGTGGCCCAGGTGCGCGCCGAATTCGACGCGTCCGCCGCCAACTACCGCAGCGTCGTCGTCACGGCCTTTCAACAGGTCGAGGATAGTCTCGCCTTGCTCAATCGATATCACGACGCCTCTGTGGAAGAGAAGGCTGCGGTGGAGGCCGCGCAGCGGAGCCTCAACTTCTCCCTGGTCCTCTACGTCAAGGGTGCGACCGATTATCTTACCGTGGTCACGTCGCAGACCGCGCTTCTGCAGACTCAGCTCGAGGCGCTCAATCTCGATACCATGCAGCTCAGCGCCAGTGTCGATCTCATCCGGGCACTTGGGGGCGGCTGGGAGCGCCGGCCCGACGCGCAGGGGCAGCGCCCTGCGGATCTGCGGGCAAGCAGTGGTCGGCGAGCCGCTGTCGTTGAGCAGGAACCGGCAGTTACTCCGTGATTTAGAGCGAAACAGGTGAGGCAGCGACGAAGGTTGACCCGATCTGGGGTTCCACTGGCGTGACCGCGTCCACGCGCGCGTTAGTTAGCCTTGCCGCCCCTCGCCTGGCTGCGGCCGACTCAGCCGCGTAGAAGACGCCGGGAGAGGAGTGTCTGCATGTTCCGCCGTCCGTCCGTGATGAGGTAGATCACGACCTGCTCGCCGTGGATGCGGTACACGAGCCGGTAGGGCTTGAAGAAGACTTGGCGGTATTCGTTGAGTGCGAGCGCTCGAAGTTCCTTTGGGATCGACCCCCGCTGAGGGGCCGCGGCGAGGGTGTCGGCAACCTCGAGCGATCGCTCGAGAACATCGCCGGCGCTTCGGACTAAACCGCTCGCGCGGTAGGGGTGGCTTCGATCGGGGGGATGCCAAGGAGTGAGCTTTTTGGCTTTGTTCCGTAAGTTCGGAGTGGAGGCAATCCGCCTTTTCTCTCGACCGGAGCACTGCCATGAGCTCTCAACCCAAAGCCGTTTCCCCTCTGCGTCAGCGCATGATCGAGGACATGCGGATGCGCAAGCTCGCACCGCAGACACAGACCGCCTACATCCGCGCGGTACGGAAGTTTGCTCGATATCTGAACCGCGCGCCCGACACCGCCACGGCCGAGGATCTACGCAACTTCCAGCTGCACCTGGTCGACCATGGGGCCTCCCCGATCACGCTGAACGCCACCATCACGGGACTGAAGTTCTTCTTCGGCGTGACGCTCGATCGTGGCGCCATGATGGCGAAGATGCAGCACGTGTTCGTGCCGCGCACGTTGCCGGTGGTGTTGAGCCGCGATGAGGTCAAGCGTCTCATTGCCGCCGCTGGGAACCTGAAGTATCAGACCGCGCTCTCGGTGGCCTACGGAGCGGGACTGCGTGCGAGCGAAGTCATCGCACTGAGGATCACCGACGTCGACAGCCAGCGCATGGTGCTGCGTGTCCAGAAGGGTAAGGGCAGCAAGGACCGCTACGCGATGCTCTCGCCGGTGATGCTCGAGCGGCTGCGCACCTGGTACCGAGTCGCCCGGGGCCAGGGCAAGATGCCGGACGGCGGATGGCTCTTCCCCGGACAGAACCCAATCGACCCGATGAGCACGCGACAGTTGAACCGCGCCGTGCACGCGGCGGCCCGCGAAGCCGGACTCGATAAGCGCATCTCGATGCACACGCTCCGACACAGCTTCGCGACACATCTGCTCGAGCAGAAGGAGGACATCCGCGTCATCCAGGTGCTGCTCGGTCACAAGAAGCTCGACACGATGGCGCTGTACACCCAGGTGGCCACCGAGACTCTGCGCCAGGTGATCAGTCCTCTGGAGGTGCGCCGCTCCACGTAGGACGGCGCCGTGGGGCGTGCGGCCCTTGAGGTCGCGGACATCTTCCGCGCCCACGGGCCCGTTTGGCGATTCCGGGAGCGAGGTCACCTGAGCCTCGGGCAGCTGAAGGTCATGTCCGCCATCGAGCGCTGCCGCAGCGCCGCGCTCGGCGGACACCAGCTGCTGTGTTCGAGCTGCTCGCAGCCGCAGATCGCCTACAACTCCTGCCGCAACCGGCACTGCCCGAAGTGCCAGGGCAGTGCCGCTCAGCGCTGGCTGCAAGCCCGGCAGACCGATCTTTTGCCGGTGGAGTACTACCACGTGGTCTTCACGTTACCGGCTCCGATCAGCGCCATCGCCTACACCAATAAGGAGCGCGTCTATGGGCTACTGTTCGACATCGCCGCCGAGACGCTGCGCACGATCGCCGCCGACCCGCGACATCTGGGTGCCCGCATCGGCGCGACGCTCGTGCTGCACACCTGGGGATCGCAGCTCACTCATCATCCGCACGTTCACGGCATCGTCCCGGGCGGCGGCATCGCCGTGGACGGGGATCGGTGGGTCCACTGCAGGCCGGGGTTCTTCCTGCCGGTACGGGTGCTCTCCCGCTTCTTCCGTCGGCGCTTCCTCGAAGACCTCGCCGCAGCTCATGCCCGAGGCGAGCTGCAGTTCTTTGGCGAGCACGCCGAGCTCTCCGATCCCACGCGATTTGCCGAGTGGCTCGCGCCGCTGCGCCAGATCGAGTGGGTCGTCTATGCCAAGCGGCCCTTCGCCGGTCCCTCCGCGGTCCTCGCCTATCTCTCCCACTATACCCATCGGGTCGCCATCTCCAACAGCCGCCTGATCGCCCATGACGAGCGCGGCGTCACCTTCCGCTGGAAGGACTACCGGGCGAAGGGCCGCACTCGCTACAAGACCATGACTCTCGCAGCGGAGGAGTTCATGCGGCGCTTCCTCCTGCACGTGCTACCGCGCGGCTTCCATCGCATCCGTCACTACGGGTTGCTCGGCAACGCCCGTCGCGCCCTCGAGCTCGCGACCGCACGCACACTGCTGCACGCCGAACCGCCAGCGCCGCGAGAAGGCCACAGAAGCTCCACGGCCGACCACAACTCCGTCGCCCCACATCCCTTCGTCTGTCGTTACTGCGGCGCGTCCATGATCGTCGTTTGCACGCCGCCGCCGCAGCCGCACATCCGCGCTCCGCCTGCCTCGCCATGCTCCTGAATACTTTGCAGCATCGTCCGCCGCAGTCGGCGCCAGCCCCGTGCACGCCGACATGCAGGCCCGTTGTCCTGATCGCTACGCTGAACCCCTCGAGGCTAATCTCCATCACCATGTGCAATCACCGCCACGAGCCTTCAGTCAACCCGGTCTCGCTGGCATCGAGCCTCCGCTGCACCATCAGCGCCGTCGCATCGCTTCAAATCCCCATAGCTCATCACCCTGACTGAGCCGCGGCGTCGGTTCTCGCGGTTTCCTCCCTTGGGCGTTGTCCGACGCCTACCCGTCTGCCCGCGCCTCAATCGGATGGCGCAGCCCACGGGGCAGGCGTCAGACAACGCTTAACAAAACGCGACAGTCGCTACCCGTATTCCATCGCCCCATAGCGGTCGTTGGAGGGTTGATGCAGCGACCAGCCGTCATATCCGCACTTCCACTCGGAGTTCAGCCGGTGGATGTGAAAGTCGTGCATTGCAAAATCGCCGTTGATCAAACACTGCGTACCGATCGTGCCCTGATTGACCACGACATCGGCCTTCGACGGTTCGCCCGCACGACATGGCGAGGATTGCTTCCTCGCAGTGGCGCCTCAAGGGTTGCTGAAAACGGCGCCGTGCGGAATAGCGCTCCCCTTCCAACCATCCGGCCAAGCGCGCGTGAAATTGATCACATCCGACTCGAGCGCCAGTTTGCCGGTGCGGCGATCAATCGTGGCGAAGCGGACCTTGGTATCGAGCGCGCCATAACCCGTGATGACCAGACGGTCGCCGCCCGGCTCGAGGGCGAGCCAATGCGGGTATTCATTCGGCGGCAGCAGAATGCGGCTGACTTCGTGAGGATGTTCCGGGTCATGCATGTCGAGACTCGCGATGGCGTGCCCGCTTTGCATGGTTTCCACCAGAAAATCACCCACGACTACCGGCACCTCGCAGGTGCGGTAGCCGAAGTCATAGACATGTTGCAGCGACGGATTATCGCCCGCCAGGTTCTGAACCAGGAAAAGACCGCAGTTGAACGTCGGTACGACGACCGTTTTGCCGTCTGCCAGCAGGCGAGGCTCGGACGAATCCGCAGCCGTATCGTAAATCCAGTCGGGTTGCGGCGGCAGCGGCAGGGTCTTGATCAGCTTCAGGTCGGAAAGCCGCCAGACCTGCGCCACGTGGCTGCGCTGCGCACCCATCATGTCCGCGCTGCCGGTGACGACGCGGTTGAGCTTTTCATCAACCGCCAAGCTGTACGGGCGAATGTTGGGATGCCCTGGCACGATCGCCGACGCAGTTCTCACGACCCGTCCTTGGGGATCGAACTCCACCAGTCCGCCCGCGGCATGGTTGAACCCGCCGGAATACTGGAAGGTCGCCAACGTGTTGCCGTTTGCCAGATAGACGAACGAGTGTGGATAGCCGAAAGCGCCGATGCTGCCGAATTTCCGAGCCAGCCGCGGGTGCACGGGGTCAGGAAGGTCAAAGACGTAAGTACTGTTCCCGAGCCAGTCGTTGGCGTACAGGACACCATTCGGGGGTTCCGCATAGTTCGTGTGATGCGCCATCACCGCCTCGCCAACGGGCAGCATCGCCGCGAGCTTGCCGAACGACGGTCCTCCACCGACGTCGAACACGGCGAGGAAGTCCTTCCCCAATCCGAGTCGTTCACGCCTTGCAGAAATATCGGCCGGAGTCATTGCCGTATCAGCGGCGTGAGGATGACTGGCCTCCATCGCCCACACGAAAAGATAATGGCTGGAACCGGGCGCCGCTGCCGCGATCAGCGGAAACATCGGAACCAGCAGCACCAAGCAGCGGAACATTGCCTTGTTCATGACTCGTTTTCTCGCTGATTGGTAGTAAGGTTACTTCACGACCGAGATATGTGGAAGGGGTTCTATCTGGAATGCGCCTTACAGCATGTCTCCGCACCAACCGCGTGGCGGTAGCCTTTGCGTCGCCTCGGGGCGGAATAGCCAGAGGCGCGGTGAAGGGGCCAAAAATGTCATTGCCAGAGGGTAGAAACTGGGACGGCAAAGAACTTCTCACCAAATGGGACCACGGTATCGTGGTCGTATAGCACCAAGCCCATGATGAAGCGCTTACCGCAAGCATCTGCGAGCTTGCGCATGCCGGAGAAGTCGGCGCCGGTTACGGTTGCGGCCGCTTTCGCTTCAATCCCAACGATGTGACCACGTGAATCCTCGATGACGATGTCGACTTCGTAGTCGTAGCGGTCACGGAAGTGGAAGAACTCGAGCGGCTCGTCCTGCCAGGTGGCGAGCTTGAGAAGCTCGGCCAGTATGAATGTCTCGAGAACGGCCCCGAAGGACATGCGGTCCGATGCGAGCCGGGCCGGAGAGAGAGTGCGCAGCGCGGTCAGCAGGCCGGAGTCGAGAAAGTGCAGTTTCGGCGTCTTGACGAGTCTCTTCAGCTCATTGGTGTGCCAGGGCTGCAGCGTTCGGATCAGAAACAGCTGCTCCAGAACACCAGTGTACTTCTGCGTCGTCACATGTCCTATGCCGAGCGGCGCGCCGACGCTCGAATAGTTGACCAGTTTTCCGGAATGCTGCGCGAGGATCCGCAACAGCCGAGGCATCTGCCTGCCATGCTCGATTTGGGCGATGTCACGCACATCGCGCTCGATGACCGCTTTGGTGTAATCCAGGAACCATTTCTGCCGGCGCGGCCAGGACGCCCGTTGGAGGGCCTCGGGGTAGCCGCCGGACAGCACACGCTGAACGAGCTCCTGCCCGACGACGGGTTCGCCCGCAGCGGGAGGCTTTCCTTGCAGAACTCGCTTGAGAAATTCGCACGGGCGGCGGCGAAGTTCGCTCTGAGAGAGCGGGAGGAGCTCTGCAATCTCCATGCGGCCGGCGAGCGAATCTGCGACCTGCGGCAGCATCAGGAGATTTGCGGAGCCGGTCAAAAGGAAGCGGCCTGGGCGCTTATCCGTGTCTACGCTGCGCTTGATGGCGAGCAGAACTTCCGGTGCACGTTGAATCTCATCGATGACAGCCCTGTCGAGACCCCGAACGAAACCTACCGGATCGGCATGAGCCGTGTCGAGGGTTGTCTGATCATCCAAAGTCAAAAAGGGCATCTCGCTATGGGCAAGCTTTTCCGCCAGCGTCGTCTTGCCCGCTTGCCGCGGCCCCGTGATCAGCACTACGCGCGTGTCCGACAGGGCTTCCCGCACACGCTGCTCGATGAACCGGGGATACACGGATGGCCGTCCGATCACGGAATGGTGGTGGTGGCGGCTAATTGTAATTGCGAAGGCGGCCAATTGATAGCGTGTTGACGGCCAACTGATAGGAGGGGAGGGGCTGATTGGCGGGATGACCCCGGAGGCTACGAGAATTCCTCGTAGCGTTCACGTAGCATCCGCCAGGGATTCGGTTGCCCGCGATCTACGGAAGCTCGTTTACACTGGAGTGCTGAAGGGCTTGATGATTCAAGCTATTGGCATTCAGAGATATCTCAGGAATGAAGGATCGGTCCAGTCAGCCACTGGACCGACTGCCGCGAAAAAGTCATTTAATATGAATAGGTTAGATCGCCGCATCGCCGTTGCCCCCATGATGGACTGCTCGTCGCATCGTTGGACGATGACAGTGCCTAGAAACCAGCTGGCTCGGATGGTTTGCGAGTCCGTAGGTTCCTGATGACCTCCGAAAGGGGGCGAACTCTGTGCTGGGCGAATTGTTGATTGCCCAGCTGCAGAATCCCAAGTAGGACTAGCGTGTCCCGGGTCTCGCCCGGCGACCGATCAGCGCTTGGAGCCTTTCTACTTTTCATGATCGTTCTTGCCCGCTGCCTTCGGTGAATCAGAGATCGATGGCGATCGCGCCTTGCGTTGCGCCAAGAGCTTCTCGAGTTCCTCTGGCAGGTCCGGCAGTTCGGCGGCGGCAGCAAAATCTCGGATCCAGCGACGCACGCTCTCCACATTTGCACGGGGAAACACGTCGAGGAGCCCTTCAATGTCGCGCAGATCCTGGGGCCGGTGTGCGATCGCCTTCATAATGAGCAGGTCTTCCACCTGCGGCAATCGCACACGTACGCCGCTAACGTCATGCACTGTGGCTCGAGATACCGCCTCGGCTTCGAACGGCAGTCCGCTCAGGATGATATCGATGTCGATGCCGGATTCGGTGTGACGAAGGAGCAGCACGCGAGTGCGGCGGGCAAATTCGAGAGCATTCTCGATGCGAGGGAGGATCCCGTGGGTCTTCGAGGATCCGAGCAACCGCGTCCACTGGTCCTCTGGAACCACGACAAGTGCGTCTATGTCACGTGTTGCGCGGGGTCGACCGAGGATCGACGCCGCGATGCCGCCGACGATCATTGCAGGGACAACGGCCGCCTCGAGCCATTGCGTGAGATCGGCGAGAGCGGTGACAAAGAGCCGAGGAACCCGATCCGTCATGGGAATGCCTGACGGATACGCCGCCAGCGCTCGCGGACTTCGGTAATGCCGGCTTCCCGTTCGGCATCGTCCTCAAGTAGATCCGCCGAGGTCATGAGAGACCAGATTTGACGGAGCTTGAGCTCTATGGGTGCACGGCGGAGTTCCTCGACTTCAAATGCGCCTGCCAGTTCAAGCCCCGCGAGATAGTCACGAACAGATTTGGGATTAACCGCTTTCACCGGAATTGGCGCCTCATCCGATTATTCACCACAATTTTATCATGGCGGCGCGTGGGCATCGCGTCCAAACCGGCAAACGTCCCGATAGCCGGCATTTGCAGAGCCGTAAGGCAAATAAGCCCACCTTCTGCTTTGCTGGGAGCCTCTCAGTTTCGACTTTTCGTTAGATGGCAGACTCCCGCTACTCAGATCGGGGGGGGGCGTCGCCGGGGCCGTTCAGTTTCTGCGAGACCGTGCGCCGGCTATTGTCCGTTGCGCTTGCAACTCGCCGTGTAGCTGGGTGCTGGATCGTCTCGCTTGGAGAAGCTGCGGATCGTGAAGGTTGCTGGATCGACTCGTGTCATCTCCCAGCGCGATAACGTCGTCGAAGTCGAGAGGTCGACCCAGTGCAGCGTGTCGCCCTGCCACGAATCGGCCGCAGATACCCACCACGCCGCCTCATTGTCCATCTCTGTCTGGACATAGCGACGATGCGTCGAATCGTACGCGAACGTCGAGTTGACAACATAGGGCGCCCGCATCGAGCCTTGCTTAGGCCGCACTATCCATTGCCGCAACAGTCCCGACTCCATGACAAAGGTGAATGTGCTCGACAGCGAAGGCTTGTTCGGCTGGTGCTCGATGCAGGACCATGTTCCGACGAAGAACTGAAGGGCGCCCATCGGATCAGCGGCTTCCGCCGGCCCCGATATCGCAGCCAGCAGTAGCAGTATCGCCCCGTACTTCATGGTGGGAGGCCTCCATTAACGCTCGCGGCCCGATGACCTACAACCGGCAGCGGATCTTGCGACACTCTATCCGGTTGAGTCGAATGTGACTACCACGCGCCGGCATTCTGGTCAATCAAAGGACCGGCATTGATGGGTGTAATGCCCGTGGCACGACGCAACTGCTGGTGCTGAGGGGCCGTTCCGTCACGAAGTGACAGCTCTCGGAGCAGCCGCGTAAGTTCCGGGAGTGTAAGAGTGGTATCGTGGACCTGCCGGAGATCGCGGTCCAGGATGGTTTCTAGCTGATCCAATATCTTCTGCGTCCTGAATCGATCATTGCGGATGAAGCATGCTCCGGGCAGTCCTCCGCAGGCGTCATAGTGCTCGATTAGGCGCATACGCCGGCGGTGTTCCTTACCCGGCAAGTCCTGCAGCTGGAGTTCGGCGAGACCGCGTGCTCGCATCATGCGCGGGAGAATATCAGGAAGGCCTGTGCCGTCGAGCTCCGAGAGCGTCATAGGCAGAAGATCCGCCGTCGTGATGCGGCCGGTGAGAGATTCGCGGATCAGTTTCTTGCTGTATATCGGACGGAGCCTGAGAGATAGAGCTGGCCCCGGCCGCTTGTCTCTATCTAACCCGCTCTTTGTGCTCCAGCACCGGGGTTAGATGACGCTTTCGTGATGTGGCATGCCCTATTCATTGCAGCATGGTATGTAGAAATGAATAGGGTCGATGCTCCGTCCGACGCCATTTATGACAGGGACTCGAAGGAGGTTTCTACGGCGATCCAAACATCTGAGATGCCGTGGGGAACTAATGGCTTCCTCGCGCAAAGAGGTGGACGACGCAGGAGACGTCACTGCTTACCTTGTTCGCGCATTCCCGCGGGCGCTACATCGTGTATTGTCGGCAGTGCCAGTCGGTCCAATTTCCGAGGCTGTGATGGATAAAAAGCATCGTAAAGTCATGAAGTTAGACAGAAAAGTTAGCGTCGTTCCCATGATGGACTGGACCGACGAGGTCAAGAAGTGTTCATGGTTCAAGCACTTAGCTGGGCCGGAAAAGCGGCGTAGCCTTTACGGAGCGGCTACACGCAAATGACAGTAGAGGGGCTGAGGCGCCAGATACCACCGCGCACTTGCCTTCATCCGTGGCGGAGCCATTGAGGAGCCGGGCCGGCCGCATGGGAGGTGGTTCGGGCAAGATCCGTCGGCGGAGGAGTGGACCGCAAGGACGCCCGGTGCTGTGAAGCGGCATTCAGAGTTGATCAGGGGTCGGCGTTCAATCGTGACCATCTGCTTAGAGGGCAAGTGGTTGAACGACTCGGCAGACTACTAAATTCCCCTGGTCATGGCTGGATGGCGAGCTCATGCGAAACTTGGTCAATCTTCGGCGCCCGTTCACAGCACCACCGCACGAATACGCTCGAGGTAGACCAGCAAAGGCGGGCGGCGCAGTCTCGCAGCCTGCAGCTGACACTCTCAATGCCCCGGCAGGCAGATTCATCGGCCACGCCAGGCGACACAAAGCCCTTCTTCGCGCGGGTGGGTCTATACTTCGCACAATTAAACGATAACGTTGGGCCGCCGCGCGTAGGCTCGCCCGGAAGAAGAGCCACATGAGAGTCCCTATCGTAGCCATCGCCGCCTCCGCAGGCGGCCTTGAAGCGCTTTCGGAACTGCTCGCCGCCTTGCCGGCCAAGTGCGGTTTGACCTGTATTGTCGTACAGCATCTCGATCCAGGCCACGAGAGCCTGTTGGCCGATATTCTTGCCAAGAAAACGAGTCTTCCCGTGCTACAGGCGCACGACGGTGTGGTGGCGGAACCCGACCATGTTTACGTGATACCGCCCAATGCTACGCTCACGCTCGCCGGCAACCGCATTCATGTGACGCCTCGCGAAAGCGGACGCCATCACCCCGCTGACATTCTGTTTACCTCGCTCGCCGAAGAGCACGGTGATGGCGCCATCGGTGTGGTTCTCTCAGGCGGGGATACCGACGGTGCCCTAGGCATACAAGCGATCAAGCTCGGTGGCGGCATTACCTTTGCGCAGGAGCCGGCATCCGCGCGCTTTCCGAGCATGCCCCGCAACGCCATCGCAACCGGGTGCGTGGATTTCGTGCTGCGGCCGACTGAGATCTCCCTGGAGTTGACCCGCCTGAGCCGTCACCCATATTTGCGCTCGATTGCAGGACCTGAAGGCAGCACCGACAAAACGACGGAAGCGCCGGCCGCAGCGCATGAAGAGCAACTACGACATGTATTCAGGCGGCTGCGCACGGCTCATGGCGTGGATTTTTCGCATTACAAGCGCAACACCCTGCTACGCCGCCTCGGGCGCCGCATGGCGCTGCAGAAGACCGAGGACTTGGCCGACTACGTCGCACTGATCACCAGCGATCCCGCCGAGGCTGCCGCGCTGTATCAGGATTTCCTGATCCGCGTCACCGGTTTCTTTCGCGATCCGCAGTCCTTTGACCTGCTGACCGAACGTGTCTTTCCGAGGCTGTCCGAGGGCCGTTCGTCGAAGATGCCTATCCGAATCTGGGTTCCTGGATGCGCGAGCGGTGAGGAGGTCTACTCGATCGCGATAACGCTCGTTGAATACCTGGGCAATCGAATCGTGCCTGGGGCCATTCAGCTCTTCGGAACTGATGTGAGCGAAGTGGAGATCGAGAAGGCGCGTTCGGGCGTCTACCTGGACAGCATCGCTCTGGAGGTCTCGAGCGAGCGCCTCCAGCGCTTTTTCGCAAAGCAGGGCGATCACTTTCGCATCGCCAAGAGCGTACGCGAACTGTGCATTTTCGCGCGCCATGACGTGACTCGCGATCCGCCCTTCTCACGCCTCGACCTGGTGAGCTGTCGTAACCTCCTCATCTATCTCGACGCGAGCGCCCAACGCCGCGTCATGCAGGTATTTCATTACGCCCTGCGACCGCACGGCTTTCTCATTCTCGGTCCGTCGGAGAGTGTGGGTCAGGCTGCCGACCTCTTCGAACTCGCCGACAAACAGCTTCGTCTATATACGCGCGGCCCCGCACTACCCGGCGCGGGCGTCGACCTCGCGCAGCGGGGAACTGCTCCCGACAGACGTCCCGAGGAGGGCACGATCGGCGACGCGTCGATCTTGCTCGAGGCGGATTCACCACAACGAGAAGCGGATCGTATGCTGCTGGCACGCTATGCGCCGGCGAGCCTCCTAGTTGACGAGGCGCTCAATATTCTGCAGTTCCGCGGCGAAACCAGCCCGTACCTGGAGCACGCGAGCGGTCCGCCGAGCCTGAACCTGCAACGTGTGGTGCGGCCAGAGCTGCTCGTGGAGATATCTCCCGCCATGCAAGAGGCGCGCGAGACCGGCTCCGCAACGCGCCGAGATGCACTGCGCGCGGGTGATCGGTACGAGGTCGCCATCGAGGTGATTCCCATCAAGCGGCTGAGCTCGGAGCGGTGCTATCTGATCGTGTTCGACGATGGGTCGCGGCGGCAAACCGTCCGATGGCCACTGCAGACAATCGCGAGCGAACTGCCCGAATCGGAAAAAGACCGCCGACTGGCCCAAGCGGAGCGCCAGATCGCATCCATCCGCGACTACTTGCAGGCCACCATGGAGGAGCACGAGGCGGTCAAGGAGGAACTCAAGTCCGCTCACGAGGAAGTGCTCTCGGCCAATGAAGAATTCCAGAGCACGAACGAGGAGCTGGAAACTGCTAAGGAAGAGCTGCAATCCGCGAACGAGGAACTCACGACCACCAACGACGAACTGCGCAACCGCAATCGCGAGCTCGGGGAGCTCAACAGCAGGATTGAAAAGGAGCGGGAGTCCGCCGTGCGCGCCCGGGCGTACGCCGATGTCATCGTGGAGAGTGTGCGCGATCCCCTGCTGGTGCTCGAGGGCGACCTCAAGGTCATGCGGGCGAACCACGCCTTCTACGTGGATTTCAAAGCTCGACGCGAAGACACCGAAGGACATTTCCTCTACCAGTTGGGGACGGGCGAGTGGAACACACCGGCTTTGCTCGAGAATCTGCATACGGTGCTAACCCGTAGCGAGCCGATGAACGACCTCGAGGTCACGCTCACTATTCCACTGGTGGGCCCGCGCTTGAAGTGTCTGAGCGCCCGCAAAATCCCAGCGGGCGATGAACGCGGAGAGTTGATACTGCTCGCGATAGACGACATTACGGAGCGCAGGGCGAAGGCGGACACTCTGAAGGAGACGAGCCGACGCAAGGACGAATTCCTTGCCATGCTGGCTCATGAATTGCGCAATCCCCTTACACCGATCACGCATGCTATCCATCTGCTGCGGCACGCGCCGCCGGGTCAGTCATCGACGAACCTATACGACATTGTCGAGCGGCAGACGGTGCGGCTGGTACGGCTCGTCGATGAACTGCTGGATGTGGCACGCATCAGCCGCGGTCTCATCGAGCTGAAGCGGCAAACATTGGATCTCGGCACGTTGGTACGGCATGCTGCGGACGCGAGCCGCGTTCGCATTGAAGAGCGCGGGCATACCCTTACACTCGGATTGCCGGAGGTCGAGCTGCTTGTCGACGGTGACCCGGTTCGCCTGGAGCAGGTCATCTCCAACCTGATCGAGAACGCCGCGAAATACACGAATCCCGGCGGCCAGATAGCCGTGACGCTCGCGCGCGTGAACAGTGAAGCCGTCCTGAGCGTGCGAGACAATGGTATTGGACTCGCCCCGGAAGTGCTGGAGCGTATCTTTGACCTCTTCATGCAGGTCGACAATACCCTCATACGCTCCGGCGGCGGGCTCGGCCTTGGCCTTGCCGTCGTGCATCGTATACTCGAGTTGCATGGCGGGCACATCGAGGCACGCAGCGATGGACTGGGCCACGGCAGTGAATTTGTGGTCCGTGTGCCCGCGTTACCCGCGGGGTCGAAAATGCTGCAATCTACGGTCGGCGCGCAAACAAAGGCAGCTGTTCCTGCCGGCCGCGCTCGCCGCGTGCTCGTCGTCGATGACAATGAAGACTCCGCGGCCTCGATGGCGCTGCTCGCCCGTTCATGGGGCTATGAGGCTACCGTCGCTCGAGATGGACCGAGCGCGCTCGCGCTCGCCGAAAGCTTTGCACCCGAGAGCGCGATCGTGGATATCGGGCTGCCGGGTATGGATGGGCACGAGCTAGCGCGGCGCTTCCGCGAACAGCCCCGCTACCGCGATTTATTCCTCGTGGCGCTGACGGGCTACGGACGGCCAGAAGACCGCAATGCGGCCCAAGCTGCGGGCTTTGATGCCTATCTGGTCAAACCCGCGGAAATTAATGCGCTCAAGGGACTTCTCGCCAACGGGCGCCCGAGTGTCAACAACCATTGAGACGAACCATGCGAATTTTGAGGGAGGTAGTGGCGCCGAAGGACGTCATTACCGCAGAGATGGTGGACGGAATGGCAGCGCTCAATTCCTACTTTCTCGGAATCACGGCTCCGCACGTACGCCTCTTGCGGAGACTGCAGAGCAACGAGTTGGACTTTCGAGACGCCGGACCGGCATTCGTACAGCTCTAATGCAAGAACTGCGAGCCCAGCGACCCTCCGAGACGGCGGAGCACGCAGGGCTGCCAGATCCGGCCAATCACCCGAAGGCAATACGGCAAGCGGCTAAGCGAGTGAGAAAGACGAGTGGTGCGGCATGGCAGTCGCAGTCTGATAAATTCCCGGGAATCCCGCGGAAGCGCGCTCAAATAGTTTTGAGAAAGTTTCGGTAAGGCATTGGAAATAAACAGGAAAATAAGCGTAGCTCCGATGATGGACTGGACCGACCGCCACTGCCGGTACTTCCTGCGCGGCTTCTCTCCGTCCGCGCTCCTTTACACGGAGATGATCACCTCCGCGGCCATCGTGCGCGGCGATGCCAGGCGGCTCCTCGCCTTCGATCCCGAGGAGCATCCGGTCGCGCTGCAGTTGGGCGGCAGCGAGCCGCGGGAGCTCGCGATCGCGGCGCGCGCGGGCGAGGATGGGGGTTACGACGAGATCAACTTGAACTGCGGCTGTCCGAGCGACCGCGTTGCCAGCGGCGCGTTCGGGGCCTGTCTGATGCGCGAGCCGGCGCGGGTCGCGGATTGCGTTGCAGCGATGCGCACGGCAGTCGCAATCCCTGTCACGGTGAAAATGCGCATCGGTGTCGTGAGCGGCAAGCGCGAGCAGGCGAGGGGAGCGCTGTCGCGGTTCGACGATGCGGATTTCGAGGCCCTGCACGGGTTCGTGAGTCAGGTGCGGGACGCGGGCTGCAAAGTCGCGATCGTCCACGCGCGCAAGGCGGTGTTGGGAGGGCTGTCGCCGAAGGACAATCGGGAGATCCCGCCGCTTCATTACGACGTCGTGCGGCGATTGAAGCGCGAGTTCGACGGTCTGCCGGTGATCGTCAATGGTGGATTGCGCACCGCGGCCGGCGTTCTCGAGGCACTGACATGGTGTGACGGCGTGATGCTGGGCCGCGAGGCCTATCATCGGCCTCTCTTGCTGAGAGAGCTGCGACGCGAGCTTGGGGGTACGGAGAGCTTCGAGCCGCCAAGCCGTGAGGCACTGCTCGAGCGGATGGCGAGATATGCACAGCGGCAACTTGCGCAGGGTGATCGCCTCTCCACGATCACGCGCCACATGCTCGGACTCTACGCCGGCGAGCCTGGCGCCAGGGATTACCGCCGCCTGCTCAGCGAAGGCGCGCGAGCACCGGGCGCCGGGCCGGAGCTGCTGCGGGAAGCCGCTGCGGCGGCAAAAGAGGCGCGGCGGGCGTGGGCCGGCGCGGACTCTGCGGGCGGTAGCTCCGGCTAATCGGTAGCTAAGCGAAGTCTCTCTGGTATCATTCCTGGCCTACGTCGTCGCCTTGCCTTCCGGGGGTTGCAAGGGTGGGCGGCCAGCTGCGCACTCTACATGGGCAAGGATATCGAACTCGCCATACTGTTTGCCGACGTCGTCGGCTCGACCCGGCTCTACGAGCTGATGGGCGACCTGCGCGCGCGCGATATGGTGTCGATCTGCATCGATGTCATGCGCAGCGCGACGGAACAGCGCCATGGCACCGTGATCAAGACCATGGGCGACGAGGTCATGGCGACCTTCCCCAGTGCAGACGACGCGCTGAACGCCGCCGCGCAAATGCAGCAGCAGATCTCGAATCACGCCCAGCTGAAGGTCGACGGCCAGCCGGTCGCGATCCGCATCGGCTGCCATTTCGGCCCGGTGGTGCTGGAGAGCCGCGACGTGTTCGGCTCGACGGTGCACACGGCCAATCGCATGACCAGCCAGGCCAAGGCGGGCCAGATCATCACGACCGCGGCGACAGTCGATCACCTCTCGCCGGAATGGCGGGCCAACTGCCGGCTGATCGACACCGCACCCATCAAGGGCCAGGGCAACGAAGTGCCGCTCTACGAGGTGCTGTGGCAGACGGAAGACGTGACCAGCATGCTGCCCGCGATCGCCCTCAAAGGGCGGCAGGCCGCGGCGCGGCTGCGCCTGCGCTGGCTGGACCAGGAGGTAGTGGTCGATGAGCACCGCCCGAGCGTCACCATCGGGCGCGCCGAGGACAACGATCTCGTCGTCAAGGGGAATCTGATCTCCCGCCTGCACGCGCGCATCGAGCTCAGCCGCAACAAGCTGGTGCTCATAGATCAGAGCACCAACGGCACCTTCGTGCAGACCCTGGGCGGGGAAGAGTCCTTCGTCCGCCGCGACAGTCTGCAGCTCAAAGGCGAGGGGATGATCGGCCTCGGCCGCCTGCCGGAGGCTGATTCCGCGCAGACCATCCGCTTTGCCTGCGAGATCGGCTAGCCGAGACGGCTCTCGGTCGCCGCCAGCTCCGCGAGCAGCTCCGGCGGCAGCCGTGAGCCATATTTCTCCAGGTAGGTCCTGATATCGGCGAGCTCTTTGCGCCACAGCGCCGGGTCCACCGACAGCAGTGCGCGCAGCGACTCCTCGCCGAGGCTCAATCCGCGCATGTCCAGGTCCTGCGCCCGCGGCAGCAGCCCGATGCCCGACTCCGCCGCGCCGGCCTTGCCGCTGCAGCGATCGAGCATCCAGGCGAGCACGCGCAGGTTCTCGCCGAAGCCCGGCCAGAGGAATTTTCCGTGCGCGTCGCGCCGGAACCAGTTGACGTGGAAAATCTTCGGCGCCCGCGCGAGCTTTGCGCCCAGCGCGAGCCAGTGCTTCCAGTAGTCGGCGAAGTTGTAGCCGCAGAAAGGCTGCATGGCCATCGGGTCGCGGCGCACCACGCCTACCTGGCCTACGGCCGCCGCAGTGGTTTCCGAAGCAACCGAAGCACCGACCAGCACGCCGTGTTGCCAGCTGCGTGCCTCGTAGACGAGCGGCGCCACCTCGCGGCGCCTGCCGCCGAAGACCAGCGCCGAGATCGGCACGCCGCGCGCGTCCTCCGTATGCGGCGAGTAGCTGGGATTGCGCTTGGCGGAGACCGTGAAGCGTGAGTTGGGATGAGCAGCGGGCCCCTTCGTCGGATCGTAGGGGCGGCCTTGCCAGTCGGTGACCGGAATCCCGGTCGGCAGGCCTTCCCACCATGGCTGTTTGTCGGCCGTCAGCGCGACGTTGGTGAACAGCGTGTCGCGCCGGATCATCTCGTAGGCGTTGCGGTTGGTCTGCGGGTTGGTTCCGGGCACGACGCCGAAGTATCCGGCCTCGGGATTGATGGCCCACAGCCGCCCGTCGGCGCCCGGATGCAGCCACGCGATGTCATCGCCCACGGTGAATACTTTCCAGCCCGGGAGCGAGGCCGGCGGGATCAGCATGGCGAGGTTGGTCTTGCCGCAGGCGGAGGGAAAGGCGCAGGCGACGTAGTGCGTCTCGCCCTGCGGGCTCTGCAGACCCACGATGAGCATGTGCTCGGCCAGCCAGCCTTCCGTGCGCGCCTGCCAGCTGGCGATGCGCAGCGCGTGGCACTTCTTGCCGAGCAGCGCATTGCCGCCGTAGCCGGAGCCGAAGCTCTCGATCGCCAGATCCTCCGGGAAATGCATGATGAAGCGCCGGTTCGGATCGAGCTCGCCGATGGAGTGCAGGCCGCGCACGAAGTTGCCGTCGTGGGCGATCCGCTCCAGGGCGGCGCGTCCCACCCGCGTCATCACCATCATATTGAGAGCGACGTAGGCGCTATCGGTGATCTCGACACCGCAGCGCGAGAGCGGCGAGTCGATGGGACCCATGCAGTACGGAATGACGTACAGCGTCCGCCCGCGCATGCAGCCCGAGAAGAGTCCGCGCATCTTTGCGCGCGCCTCCTTCGGGTCCATCCAGTTGTTGTTGGGTCCGGCGTCTTCCCTGGAGCTGGTGCAGATGTAGGTCAGGTGCTCGACGCGCGCCACGTCGCTCGGGCTCGAGCGGTAGAGGTGGCAGCCCGGAAAGTGCTCCGGGTTGAGCTTGATGAGCTCGCCGTCGCGGAGGAGCTTCGAGGTGAGCTCGCCGTACTCCGCGTCGGTCCCCTCGCACCAGCGCACCCCGGCGGGTTGAGTGAGGGCTCCGACCGAGTCCACCCAGTCGGCTACCGCGCGGGAGAGTTGGGACAACGGGATCGGCAGGGGTGCAGCAGTAGCCATCCTCGGTTCCTCTTGATTTTATGCGGCCCGGACTTCACCGAAGCCGTTCACCGCAAGTGGGGGACATCTCGGCTCCTGCCGCGTCCTGGAGTGCATCCCAGTATAGCCGCGCATCCGGCGGGCCCTCATAAAGTACGATAAAACGTTCTCTTTTGTTCCATAATCGCACACCCCGCGCCGCGCTGAACCTTACAGCAAATTAAGCCTGCGTGACCCGCTCGCGGGAAGCGGAGTGCACCGGGAAACGGGTCGTATCACCACGGTATGTTGGAGATTGAGGACATCTTCGGCGAAGGAGGACCTCTGCAGCGCGCGCTGCCGGGCTTCAACGTCCGCCGTCAACAGGTGCACATGGCCGAGCGGGTCGCGGCAGCGCTGGCCCGGCGCGAGATCCTGATGGTGGAGGCGGGCACCGGCACGGGCAAGACGTTCGCATATCTCGTACCCGCATTGCTCTCGGGCGCGCGGGTGCTCGTCTCGACCGGCACACGGACCCTGCAGGATCAGCTCTATGCGAAAGACCTGCCGCTGGTCGGCGCCGCCATCGGACGCCCGGCCAAGGTCGCCCTGCTGAAGGGGCGGAGCAATTATCTCTGCCGCCATCGCATGGAGGATGCCGCCGCACTCGCCCGAGACGACATGCTGGAGCGCATTCGAAGTTGGTCGCGAACCACGCGCAGCGGCGATCTCGCGGAAGTCGCCGGGCTCGCGGACTCCCATCCGGTCTGGGCGCAGGTGACCTCCACGCGGGACAACTGTCTCGGCAACCGCTGCCCGCAGCTCGCGGGCTGTCATGTCGCGCTCGCCAGGCGTCAGGCGCTCGATGCGGACATCGTCATCGTCAACCATCATCTGCTGCTCGCGGATCTCGCGCTCAAGGAGGACGGCTTCGGCGATCTGCTGGGCGCGGCCGATGCCATCATCCTGGACGAGGCGCACCAGATCCCCGATCTCGCGGCGCAGTTCTTCGGCGCGCACGTCAGCAGCAGGCGCATCGACAACCTGTTGGATGAGGTTCAGGCAGAGCTCGTGAAGCCGAAGGATCTGACGCCCGACGCGCACGCGCACGCGGTCGCGGCGGTGCGCGGCGTCCAGTCCTGCCTGGCGCAGATCGGCTGCACAGTCGCCGGCAGCATGGGCCGCATCGCCTGGACCGAAGCGAATGCGCCCATCGCCGCGGCTGTTGTCGATCTGACACATGCCGTGGAGGCGTTGGCCGCAGCGCTGCGTGCCGGCGGCGAAGAGACCAGCGCAGGCGCGCTCGGTAACCGCACAGGCGAGCTCGCGGCCAGCCTCGGGCGCATCGCCGCGGTCGGCGAGGTCGACGGGGCGCGCTCGATGGAGGTCACCGCGGGAAACCGTTTCGCGCTCAGCCTCCTGCCATTCGACATCGCGGCGCGCTTCCAGGCGCTCATCGAGGCGCACCCCTGCTCCTGGGTGTTCACCTCGGCCACATTGTCACTGGGCGAGGACTTCGGTCCGTTCACGGGTCGCTTGGGGCTCGACGGCTGCGCCACGCTGAAGATCGACAGTCCTTTCGATTATCCGCGCCAGAGTCTCCTTTATCTCCCGGCGCAGATGCCGCAGCCGGCATCGCCGCAATTCCTGCCGGCGGTGATGGAGGTCGGGCGCGAGCTCATCGAGGCATCCCGCGGCGGTGCGTTCGTCCTCTTCACCAGCCATCGTGCGCTCGCGGCGGCGGCTGCGCTTTGGCGGGGGCAAGCTGCGAGGAACGCCGGCTATCGCCTGCTGGTGCAGGGCGAGGGACCGCGCGAGCGGCTCCTGCGTGAGTTCCGCGAGGACGGCAGCGCCGTGCTGCTCGGCACGACCAGCTTTTGGGAGGGCGTCGACGTGAAGGGCAGCGCTCTGCGGCTCGTCGTCATCGAGAAGCTGCCGTTCGCCTCTCCAGATGACCCGCTCGTTCGCGCTCGGGTCGAGCATCTCGAGGCAATGGGCAAGAGCGCCTTCCGCGAGTACCAGTTACCCGAGGCGGCCCTGGCGCTGAAGCAGGGGGTGGGGCGCCTCATTCGCAGCGAGGAGGACTTCGGCGCGGTCGCCATCTGCGATCCGCGACTGACGGGACGAGGCTACGGCAAGGTGTTCCTCGCGGCGTTGCCGCCAATGGCGGTGACACGCGATCGGCAGGCCGCACTCGACTTCCTTCTCAGGCACGCGCCGCCGACCGCGGCGCTGCCTCGCGAGGCGTTCGCGCCGTGAGGCTGTTGGGCGTAGACACCGCCACGGAATGTTGCTCGGCGGCTCTGCTCATCGAGGACCGGCTGCTCACGCGCGAAGTGGAGCTCGGGCGCGGCCATGCGGAGCGCATCCTGCCCATGATCGACGAGCTGCTCGGCGAGGCCGGGATGAGCCTGCGCGGGCTCGAGGCCATCGCGTTCGGCCGCGGGCCCGGCTCCTTCACGGGAGTGCGCCTCGCCGCCGGCATCGCCCAGGGGCTGGCCTTCGGCGCCGGTCTCGGAGTGGTCGCGGTCTCCGATCTACGCGCCGTGGCGCAGCGTGCCCTCGACGAAGACAGCGGCGTTACACGCACGCTCGTATGTAATGATGCGCGCATGCGGGAGGTGTACTGGGCATGCTTCGAGCGGGGCGCCGACGGGCTGGCCGTCGAGCTCGGCCCGGAGCGGGTGGGTCCGCCGGCGAGTGTCCGGCTGCCGCCGTCGTGGCCGGACGCGGCGGGCCTCGGGCGCGGGTTCGGCGCCTATCCCGCGCTGCAAACGCTAGCGGGAGTGATCGTCCGCGCGGCCTGGGAGCGGCTCCTCCCAAGGGCCGCCGAGATCGTCCGCCTCGCCGTCCCGGAGCTCGCCGCCGGCCGACTGCTCGTGCCCGAAGCCGCCTTGCCGGTTTATTTGCGAGATGATGTCGCGCGGCCGCCACCGTAACATAGGGCGGGGGCCGTAACCCCTCTGCAACATTCTGCGACTCTAATACGCGCGTTGCCGAGATCTAGCGCGACCATGCACGGAAAACTCATTCTTGTGGTGGAGGACGAGCGGGCGATCCGCGACATGATCGCTTTCGGGCTGAAGCGCGCCGGGTACGGCGTGCGCGAAGCGGAGGACTGCCGGACGGCGCGCGAGGCGCTGGCCGACCGGCTTCCGGACCTGATGCTGGTCGACTGGATGCTGCCCGACATGAGCGGCCTCGAGCTCACCCGCTCGGTGAAGCGTGACCGTCTCACCCGCGAGCTCCCCATCATCATGCTGACCGCCCGGGCCGAGGAGGGTGACAAGGTCATGGGCCTGGAAAACGGCGCCGATGACTACATCACCAAGCCCTTCTCGCCGCGGGAGCTGCTGGCGCGCATCGGCGCCGTGCTGCGCCGGGCCGGCACCGTCGGCCTGAACCAGGTCATCGAATTCGAGGGGCTGAAGCTCGACCAGCAGGGGCAGCGGATCACCGTCAACGACGACGTCCTGCCGCTCGCGCGCACCGAGTTCCGCATGCTCGAGTTCTTCATGAGCCGCCCGGAGCGGGTATTCAGCCGCGAGCAACTCATCGCGCGCCTCTGGGGCAGCGATACCAGCGTAGAGGACCGCACGATCGACGTCTGTATCCGTAGGCTGCGCATGGCGCTCGAGCCTTACGGCATGGATCGCTACATTCAGACGGTGCGCAGCGCAGGGTATCGGTTCTCCAACAAGGCGCAGTGAGGGCGCAGCTGCAACCGGCAACTCAGGTATGGTGGTTCGCGGCCGGGCGATTGCTGGCGACGATCGCGGCGGGGCTGATCGTCGGCGCGTTTCTCGGCAGCATCTGGGGCGGCCTCGCCTGCGCGCTCGCGATCCACCTCACCTGGCAGCTGGTCGTGCTCTTCAGGGTCGAATGGTGGGTGAGGCACCGCAGCTTTGCCGATCCGCCCAATATCGGCGGCGTATGGGGCGAGATCATCTCGCAGATCGTGCGGCTGCACCGTCGCAAGCGCTTCCACAAGCAGCGCTTCGTGCAGCTTCTGCGCCAGCTGCAGAGCTCGACCGCGGCGTTGCCCAACGGCGTGGTCATCCTCAACCCCCAGCGCGAGATCGTCTGGTTCAACCGCATGGCCGGCAGGCTGCTCGACCTGCGGCGCACCGCGGACCTGGGCCTGAGGATCGAGAATCTGCTGCGCGAGCCGGAGTTCGCGCGCTACCTGCACCTGCAGGACTATGCCAATCCGGTGGTCATTCGGCGTGCGAACCGCGACGAGTGTTACCTGTCTTTGCAGCTCGTGCCCTATGGCGACGGTCAGCAGCTGCTGCTCGCGGCGGACGTGTCGCGGCAGATGCGCCTCGAGGCGGTGCGCCGGGACTTCGTCGCGAACGCCTCGCACGAGCTGCGCTCGCCGCTCACCGTGATCTCCGGCTACCTCGAGACGCTGAGCCAGGACCCCGCGCTCGACCGGGAGCTCGCGGGGCCGGTCGCGGAGATGCGCCGGCAGGCGGAGCGCATGACGTCCATCATTCGCGATCTGCTCGAGCTCTCCCGCCTGGAGCAGCCGGGTGAGCCTGTCGGCGGGGAGCCGATCGACGTGCCAGCGATGCTCGCCATGTTGCGCAAGGACGTGCTCGCCCGTCCGGTGCATCCCCGGGAAGTGCGGGTACGGATCGATGCCGACGCCGCGCTCATCGGCGTGGAGCCGGAGATCCACTCGGCGTTCTCCAATCTGGTCGACAATGCCGCCAAATACACGCCGGCGGAAGGCTCCATCGACATGCGTTGGTGGGTGGATGAGGACGGCGGGCACTTCTCCGTGACCGACACCGGCATCGGCATACCTGCCGAGCACATTCCACGGCTCACGGAGCGGTTCTACCGCGTCGACCAGGGGCGCTCGCGCGCCACCGGCGGCTCGGGTCTCGGCCTCGCCATCGTGAAACATGTCCTGCAGCGGCACGGCGCGGAGCTCGAGGTGCGCAGCACCCTCGGCAAAGGCAGCACCTTCTCGGTCCATTTCCCGCCGCAGCGCGTGCATTCGGTTCGGGCCGCAACCGCCGTGTAACACGTCGCGGATCCTGCAATCGTCATGAGAATCTCGGTCCGCCGTCGGCTATGATCGCGCCACGAGCCGGAGAACACCCTGATGGAAACCGCCGACCTCAGTCATCACATCTCCCGTCGCTTCAACGAAGACCTCGAGCGCGTGCGCAGCAAAGTGCTCGCCATGGGCGGCTTCGTGGAGCAGCAGCTGCAGAAGGCCATCACGGCGCTCACCGAGGGCGACAGTTCCCTGGGCGAGTCGGTGGCGCTCGGGGATCACCAGGTGAACAACATGGAGGTCGCCATCGACGAGGAGTGCAGCCGCATTCTGGCGACGCGGGCGCCTGCCGCGGGCGACCTGCGCGTCATCGTGGCCATCATCAAGACCATCACCGACCTCGAGCGTATCGGTGACGAGGGCGAGAAGATCGGCTACATCGCCTCGCGGCTCGCCACCATGGAGCGCCCCGCGGACAAGTACCGTGAGATCAAGCATCTCGGCCGCATCGTTTCCGAGATGGTGCATGACGCGCTCGACGCCTTCGCCCGCATGGATGCGGAGTCGGCCCTGCGCGTCGCGCGCCAGGACCGCCTGGTCGATGAGGAATACGAGGCCATCCAGCGCCAGAGCATCACCTTCATGATGGAAGATCCACGCACCATCCGTCGTGCGTTGGACGTCATGTGGGTTGTCCGCGCCCTGGAGCGGATCGGCGACCACGCCAAGAACATCAGCGAGTACGTCATCTATATGGTGTATGGCAAGGACGTCCGGCACACGTCCTTGGATGACGTCGAGCGCGAGCTGAGGGAGCGGGCGATTCCTCCCGTAGAGCCGCGACCGGCAACGACTCCGTGAGCGGCGCAACGACCGCGAGCCGGCGGCCCGCAGGCATGCTGGGGCGCCGCCCGGTCAATTTCACCGGCTTTCTGATCTGTGCCGGGCTCATCGCCTACGCCCTGTATGCACAGTTTCATCTCGGGCTCGATCCCTGTCCGCTCTGCATCTTCCAGCGCATCGGCATCGCGGCCCTCGGCGTGGTTTTCCTGATCGCCGCGCTGCACCATCCGCGGGCGTGGGGCACGCGCGTCTACGCCGTTCTCATCGCTATCGCCGCCCTTGCCACCGTGGCGGTAGCGGCCCGGCAGGTCTATCTGCAGCACCTGCCGCCCGGCGCCATCCCTTCCTGCGGCGCGCCGCTGTCGATGATGCTGAAGTTCATGCCGCTGACCACGGTGATTCGCAAGGTGCTCACCGGGAGCGGGGAGTGCGGCATCGTCAATTGGACGTTTCTGGGCCTCGCCATGTCCGCCTGGGTGCTGATCTGGGCCGCGTTCCTCGGCGCCGCAGGCGTCATGGCCAACGCCAGACGCGCGTGATCTTCGGGCGCTCCTAGGCCAGAAGGTTCTTCAGCACGTTGAAGTACATCCGGTGGAGCGCGTCGATATCCGATACGCGCACGCACTCGTTCACCTTGTGAATCGAGGCGTTCACCACACCAAGCTCGACTACCTGGGCCCCCAGAGGGGCAATGAACCGGCCATCCGACGTGCCGCCGCCCGTAGTCATCTTCGGTCCCTGCCCGGTCACTGCCGCGATCGCTGCCCGCACACTCTCCGACAGCTTGCCGGGAGGCGTATAGAACGGCTCCCCCGAGACATACCATTCCAGCGTGTAGCGCACCCCGTGCTTGCGCAGGATGCCCTCGACCGTTTCCTTCAGTCCCTCCAGGGTTTGCACCGGCGAGTAGCGCAGATTGAAGCGCGCCTTGAGCTCTCCGGGGATCACGTTGGGGGCGCCCGTGCCCGCGTTCAGGTTCGAGACCTGGAAGCTGGTCGGCTCGAAGTGCTCCGTCCCCTTGTCCCACACGCGGCTCGTCAGCTCCGCGAGCGCCGGCGCCAGCGTGTGGACCGGATTCTCCGCCAGGTGAGGGTAGGCGATGTGGCCCTGTACGCCGTGGACCGTCAGCCGGCCGCTGAATGAGCCCCGGCGGCCGATCTTGATCGTGTCGCCGATCACCGCCTCGCTCGAGGGCTCGCCCACCAGGCACCAGTCGATGCGCTCGGACCGCGCAGCCAGGATCTCGACCACACGCTTGGTGCCATCGACCGAAGGGCCCTCCTCATCGCTGGTGATGAGAAAAGCGATTCGGCCCCGGTGCGCCGGATGGGCCGCGACGAACTCCTCCGTGGCGGTGACCATGGCGGCGAGGCCGCTTTTCATGTCTGCGGCGCCCCTGCCGTAAAGCATGCCGTCACGGACGGCCGGTACGAAGGGATCGCTGCGCCATTCTTCCAGGGGTCCGGTCGGCACGACGTCGGTGTGGCCCGCGAAGCAGAACACCGGACCGCCGTCGCGGCCATGGAGTGCCCAGAAATTCTCCACGCTGCCGAAGCGCAGCCGCTCGACCTCGAAGCCGGCCGCTCGCAGGCGCCCGGTCATCACCTCCTGGCAGCCCTCGTCGGCCGGCGTCACGGAGCGGCGGGACATGAGGTCCTGGGTGAGCTCGAGGGTGGTGGTGGACATGTCTCCGTTCAGGGGTCGCGATCGGCTGGCGCGTTTATAAGGTGCACGCGCCGGAGGGGCAAGCGCTTTCTTCTCGCGGCTCGTCGGCAGGCGCGAGGCTGTGTCACGCGGCTGCAACGTTCAGCGTGGAGAATTGCGGTGCCTGCACCGGCCTTTCATGAGGTCGCTTGGCCGGAGTGTGAGCGGGCCGCTGTCATGAAGCTGTCACAGTTCTGTCATTAAATGCGCGTGCCCGCGAATGCGGGACATTCGTCGGACGACTGACTGACGCCCGCACAATAAGTCAACTACGGAGCCACTCATGTTCAAGAAACCTTTCGCCGTGTCCTTCGCCGTAGCCGCCACCCTTGGCGCTCTTGGCATGGAGACTGCGCTAGCCGACGTACCGCTGCCCACTGTCGGCGGCAAGATCTATGCCGACTTGACCAATATCAAGCAGCAGAACAATGGCGCCGATACGTCCAATAGCGGTACCGGTGTCGACGTGAAGCGTTTCTACATCATCGTCAACGAAAAGTTCGACGACATGTGGTCGGCGAAGCTGGAGAGCGACGCCACCTTCAACAGTGTGACGGCCAGCACCTGCACCGGCTCCGGCGCGACTTTGAAGTGCAGCACCGGCACGACGAACCAGCAGGTCGACCTCTACATGAAGAACGCCTACCTGCAGATGACCCTGGATCCGGCGTTCTGGGTCAAGCTCGGCGAGGCCGACATGCCCTGGGTCCCGTTCGTCGAGGGGGTCTATAACCACCGCTACGTCGAGAACACGCTCATCGATCGCCTGAAGTTCGGTACGTCGGCTGACTGGGGACTGGCCATCGGCGGTGACCTGCTCGGCAAGACGCTGAGCTACCAGATATCGGCTGTCGACGGCAACGGCTACAAGAACCCGACGCGCTCGAAGGACATGGACGTGGAGGGCCGGGTGAGCTATCAGCTGGACGGTCTCGTCCTCGGCGTCGGCGGCTACGAGGGTAAGCTGGGGCAGGACAAGTACGCCAGCACCGTGACGGTCGCCGGTGTGTCCGTACCACAGACCTATCGCAACGCCAGCCGCTTCGATGCGCTGGCCGCCTACGTCGGCCACGGGCTGCGGGCCGGCGTCGAGTATTTCTCGACGAACAACTGGACCAATGGAATAAGCGGCGCGAGCGACGTTCCGGAGCTGACCAGCAGCGGCAGCCTCAACCCGAACGACAAGGCGGACGGCGAGTCCCTGTTCGTGTCGTACGACTTTACGCCCATGTGGGGCGTCTTTGGCCGCTACGACAATGCAAAGTTGAGCAAAGACCTCGCCTCGGGCCTCAAGGACAAGTATTTCGACGTGGGCCTCGAGGCGCACCCCTTCAACATGGACAAGAAGAATATCGACGTGGCCATCGCCTACAAGCACGAGAAGATGGACGGTGGACCGGCTGGCAGCAGTTTCAGCACGACCAACGGCGGCGGCTTCAACGAGGCTGACGGCAAGTACGACGAGTTCGGCATCTGGACCCAGGTCTCTTTCTAAAATCAAACCATCAAGAAGCGGAGGTTATCATGAGAGGCTTTATTCTGAAGTCGCTGCGCGCGCGGGTAGCGGTCCTGGCGATCGCCTCGGCGGCGAGCATGCCGGTATTCGCGGCCGGGCAGATCACCGGCGCCGGCAGCACCTGGGTGTATCCGCTGGTCGCGAAGTGGGCTGCCACCTATGCCACGCAGACCGGTGTCCAAGTCAACTATCAGCCCATCGGCTCGGGCGGCGGCATCCAACAGATCAAGGCGGGAACGGTGGCCTTCGGCGCCAGCGACATGCCGCTGACTCCGGACGTGCTGCGCCAGAACCATCTGATCCAGTTCCCGACCGCGATCGCCGGTGAGGATATAGTCTACAATCTGCCCGGCGTGCAATCGGGTCAGCTCCTGCTGACGGGGCCGGTGATCGCCGACATCTATCTCGCCAAGATCACCAAGTGGAACGATCCGGCGATCCAGAAGCTCAATCCGCGCCTGCATCTGCCGGACATGACCATCAGCGTGGTCCATCGCTCCGACGGGTCCGGCACGACCTTCACGTTCGCCGACTACCTCTCCAAGATAAGCCCGGAGTGGAAGCAAAAGGTAGGCGAGAACACCGCGATCAACTGGCCGACCGGCGTCGGCGGCAAGGGCAACCAGGGTGTTGCTTCGTACGTGCAGCGGATTCAGGGCTCGATCGGCTACGTGGAGTACGCGTACATCCTCGAGAACCACATGAACTACGCGCGCATGGTCAACAGCGCGGGCAAGGTGGTGAGCCCCAGTCTGGAGGGCTTCCAGGCCGCCGCGGCCAACGTGGACTTCACCAAGGTGCAGGACTTCTACGTGATCCTGACGGATCAGCCCGGCGCGCAGAGCTGGCCGATCTCCGGCTGCACGTGGCAGATTCTGCGCGCGAACGCGCCGCAGGCGACGAACGCGCCGGTGACGAAGTTCTTCCTCTGGGGCTTCGAGCACGGCCAGGAGATGGCCAAGTCGATCGCGTTCGGGCCGCTGCCGGCGGCCACCGTGGAGGCGATCCAAGGCTATTGGAAGACCAATCTGGGTATCTGAACGGGTGCGCCCGCGAGAGACGCGCTCGCGGGTGATCCGATTCAGGTAGGCTTGCGACCGGGCGGCTGTCCTTGCGGGCAGCCGCCCTTGCGGATTTCAAGGCCCATGAGACATTGAGACACAGCAGTGTGAGCGCCAATACGGAGCAGCGGCCATGAGCCGCGTGATGGCGATAAATCCGAAGCGCATCGCCGACCAGCGCTTCAAGGAGCGGCTGTTTCACGCCACGACGCTCGCGGCGGCGCTGCTGGTGCTCGCGGTACTCGGCGGGGTCGTCATATCGCTCCTGCATGGCGCGTGGCCCGCTCTCGCACGCTTCAAGCTCGCTTTCCTGACACGCGAGATCTGGGATCCGGTCACGGACGAATACGGCGCGTTGGGCGCGGTCTACGGGACGCTCGTGACATCCGTCATCGCGATGCTGCTCGCGCTGCCGATCAGCTTCGGCATCGCGGTGTTCCTGACGGAGCTCGCGCCGGCGTGGCTCAAGCGCCCCATCGGCGTCGCGATCGAGCTGCTGGCCGCGATTCCCAGCATCATCTACGGATTCTGGGGGCTTTTCGTGCTGGCGCCGGTGCTGCAGGTGCACATCGAGCCATGGCTCACCACCCTGCTCGGGCCGCTGCCCGGAGTCGGCATGCTGTTTCGCGGCGCGCCGTTCGGAATCGGTGTTTTGACGGCCGGCATCGTGCTGGCAATCATGGTCGTCCCGTTCATCGCCGCGGTGATGCGCGATGTGTTCGAGACCGTGCCCGACGTGTTGAAGGAATCGGCCTACGGGCTCGGGGCCACCACCTGGGAGGTGATCTGGCAGGTAGTGGTGCCGTATTCCCGCACGGGCATGGTGGGCGGCACGATGCTCGGTCTCGGCCGGGCTCTCGGCGAAACGATGGCTGTGACGTTCGTGATCGGCAACGCCCACCAGATCTCGCGCTCGCTGCTCGATCCCGGCACCACCATTTCGGCCACCATCGCCAACGAGTTCACCGAGGCGACGACCAAGCTTTACTCTTCCTCGCTGATTGCGCTCGGCGCGCTGCTCTTCGTCATCACCTTCACGGTCATCGCCGCCGCCCGGCTCATGCTGATGCGTCTCGACCGCCGCGCGCTCTCCTCGCTATGAGCCGCCGCCTCGTCCGCAAGATCATCAACGCGCTCGCCCTGGGGCTCTCGGGCGTCGCGACTCTGGTTGGGCTGCTGCTCCTCGGCGCGCTCCTCTGGTCGCTGCTGAGCGAGGGGCTGACGCACTTCTCCAAGGATGTGTTGACCCAAATGACGCCGCCGCCCGCCACCCCCGGAGGCGGGTTGCTCAACGCGATCTACGGCAGCGCCATCATGACCCTGATCGGCATTCTGCTCGGCGGACCGGTTGGCGTAATGGCCGGTACGTACCTGGCCGAATACGGGCGCAACGCCCGCCTGAGCACCGTGATACGGTTCGTCAACGACGTGCTGCTGAGCGCCCCCTCGATCATCATCGGGTTGTTCGTTTACGAGATCGTCGTGGTGCCGATGGGGAACTTCTCGGCCATCTCCGGGGCCATCTCTCTGGCGATCATCGCCATGCCGGTCATCGTGCGCACGACGGAGGACATGCTCAACCTGGTCCCGCAGGGTGTGAAGGACGGCTCCACGGCGATGGGAGCGTATCCGTGGCGGACGATCATGAGCATCGCCTATCCGGCCGCCCGCAGCGGCATGCTGACCGGTCTGCTGTTGGCCGTGGCGCGCATCAGCGGGGAGACCGCGCCGCTGCTGTTCACGGCGCTCAACAATCAGTTCTGGAGCACGAGCCTCGCGCAGCCGATGGCCAATCTGCCGGTGGCCATCTTCCAGTTCGCCCTGAGCCCGTATGAGAACTGGCAGCAGCTCGCCTGGCAGGGGGCGCTGGTCATCACCGTGGCGATTCTGATCCTCAGCATCATCGCGCGCGTCGTGGTCGCGAGGCTGAGTCCCGCGAGAGGGCGGAAATGAGCGCCTCGCAGGCGGAGGTTGGCGCGCAGCAGAGGGACCAGGCCGGATCCCGCCTCAAGCTCGAGGCGCGGCATCTCGATTTCTATTACGGACACCTGCATGCGCTCAAGGACGTCAACATAACTCTGCGCGACCGGAACATCACCGCTTTCATCGGTCCGTCGGGATGCGGCAAATCGACGCTGCTGCGGGTCTTCAACCGCATGTACGCCTTGTACCCGGGACACCGGGCCACGGGGGAAGTACTGCTCGACGGGCAGGACATCCTCGCGCGCTCGGTCGATATCGCGGCCCTGCGCTTCCGCGTCGGCATGGTCTTTCAGAAGCCGACGCCCTTTCCCATGTCGATCTTCGAAAACGTCGCGTTCGGCCTGCGTCTCTCGCGGCGGATCGGCAGGGGAGAGTTGCGCGATCGCGTGCACCAGGCCCTGCACGATGCGGCGATGTGGGAAGAGGTCAAGGACAAGCTCACGGAGGACGGGCGCAGCCTCTCCGGCGGCCAGCAGCAGAGGCTGTGTATCGCGCGTACCATAGCGCTCGAGCCGGAAGTGATCCTGTTCGACGAGCCGACCGCGGCGCTCGATCCGATATCGACCCTGCGCGTCGAGGAGACCCTGCAAAGCCTGCGAGAGAGGTACTGCATCGCCATCGTGACGCACAATCTGCAGCAGGCTGCCCGCGTGTCGAACGTAACGGCGTTCATGTACATGGGGGAACTGGTGGAGATCGGGCCTACAGAGCAGATATTCACCGCGCCCAGCAATCGCAAAACCGACGACTACGTGACAGGGAGGTTCGGATGACCGAGCTTCCCGGAGGTCCGACAGTGCATGAACCCAGGCGAGCCGAAGCCAACACCGGCGGCGGCTCCAACGGCCGCCGCCTCGGCGAGGGCGGCCTCAATCTGAAGCCGAGCGGCCGCAAGCACCTCGCCGACTCCCTCGAGAGCGGCGCGCCGGCGCGCTCGCTGGGAGACCTCTCGGTCGAAGACCCGGTCTTCTCCTGCCGCGACGTGAGCGTTTTGTACGGCGCCAAACAGGCGCTGAACAACGTGACGCTCGACGTCGCGCGCCGGCAGGTTCTCGCCGCCATCGGACCTTCCGGCTGCGGCAAGTCGACCTTCCTCAGGTGTCTGAACCGTATGAACGACACCATTCCCGGCGCGCGGGTGACAGGCTCGATCACGCTCGACGGCCGCGACATCTACGATCGGCAGCACGATGTGGCCGAGCTGCGCGCGCGCATTGGCATGGTCTTCCAGAAGCCGAATCCCTTTCCGAAGTCCATTTACGACAACGTGGCCTACGGGCCGCGCATCCACAAGCTCACCCGCAGCCGCCCCGATCTCGACGAGCTGGTGGTCACCAGCCTGCAGCGGGCAGGACTCTGGGACGAGGTGAAGGACCGCCTCAGCGCACCCGCGGGCGGGCTCTCCGGCGGCCAGCAGCAGCGCTTGTGCATCGCCCGCACGCTCGCGGTGCAGCCGGAGGTGATCCTCATGGACGAGCCGTGCTCCGCGCTCGATCCCATCGCCACGGCTCATATCGAGGATCTGATCGAGCAGCTGCGCGTCTCCTACGCGATCGTGATCGTCACTCACTCGATGCAGCAGGCGGCGCGCGTTTCCCAGCGCACCGCGTATTTCTACATGGGCAAGCTGATCGAGGTGGGCGACACCCATCGCGTATTCACCAACCCGCAGCACCGGCTCACCGAGGACTACATCACCGGCCGTTTTGGGTGAGCGCGGTGCTTTCATCGAGGACACTTAACGTGTCCTCGATCCGTGCGAACGCCCGGCCCCGGACGGGCCGGGCCGGGTGCCCTGCCGCCATGGACGGCCTTAACGACGCGCCTTTGGACCGCAACCTGCAACGACACCTATGTTAGAAGGTCATATCGCCAGGTCTTTCGACGGCGATCTCAACGCGCTGCACATACGCGTGATCGAGATGGGTGGGCTCGTCCTCGATCAGGTGAGGCAGGCGACGCAGGCGTACACGGCCTGGGACTTGCTGGCTGCCGAGCACGTGATAGAGCGCGAGCCCGCGGTCAACACCTATTCGGCGCGACTCGAGGAGGAGCAGATGGTGCTCATCGCGCGCCGTCAGCCCGTGGCGAGCGATCTGAAGGCCATCGTGGCGATGGCCAGGGCGGTCGCCGAGATCGAGCGCTCGGGAGACGAGGCGAAGAAGATCGCGCGTACGGTGCTTCGCCATGGCGGGCGGCCCGGCCTCGCTACCGCGCGCGACGCGCGCCACCTCGGGCGGCTCGCGGTCGACCTGCTGCACCTTGCACTGCAGGCGTTCGATCGCATGGACGGCGAGCTCGCCGCCGAGGTCATCGCGCGCGACCAGGAGCTCGACGAAGAGTACGGCGCGGGATTGCGCCGCCTGCTCACCCGCGCGATGGAGGACCCGCGGCAGTTCGAGGTGACTCTCGATGCGGCTTTCGTCCTCAAGTCGCTCGAGCGCATCGGTGACCACGCGCGCAACCTGGCCCGGCATCTGCTCGCGATCAGGCCCGCGGCGGAGTCCGCGGGCAGCGCCGCGGAGGCGGTTACTCCGCCGCCCGCAGCAAATCGTTGATGGAAGTCTTCGCCCGTGTCTGCGCATCGACGCGCTTGACGATCACCGCGCAGTAGAGCCCGTAGCGCCCGTCAGCGGAAGGCAGCGTCCCGGGCACCACGACGGACCCCGCCGGAATCCGCCCCTGCAGAATCTGTCCCGTCGTGCGGTCGTAGATGCGCGTGCTCTGGCCGATGAATACGCCCATCGAGATCACCGAGCCGGCTTCCACGACCACCCCCTCGACGACCTCCGAGCGGGCACCGATGAAGCAGTCGTCCTCGATGATCGTCGGGCCGGCCTGCAGCGGCTCGAGAACGCCGCCGATTCCCACGCCGCCCGAGAGATGCACGTTGCGCCCGATCTGCGCGCAGGAGCCAACTGTCGCCCAGGTGTCCACCATCGTGCCGGGGCCGACGTACGCCCCGATGTTGACGTAGCTCGGCATCAACACGACGTTGGGCGCCACAAAAGCTCCCCTGCGGACGATCGCGTGCGGCACCACGCGCACGCCCGAGGCTTGCAGCTCCGCCTCCGTCGAGCTGGCGTACTTCAGCGGTACTTTGTCGTAAAAGCGCGCGTATCCCGCATCCATCACCGTGTTGTCACGCGTGCGGAAATAGAGCAGGACCGCCTTCTTGAGCCATTCGTTGACGACCCAGATGCCGTCCTTCTGCTCCGCGACCCGCACGGTGCCCGAATCGAGCAGCCCTATGCATTTTTCCAACACGCCCTCGAGCCCCCCGGGGATGTTCTTCGGGGTGATCTCGGCGCGGAACTCGAAGGCGGCATCGATGGCGGATTGCAGGTTCTTCAGGTCTTTCATGATGGATTCCGTCTGACGAATTCACGGATGCGCTCGGCCGCCGCGACGCATTGCTGCAGCGGTGGAACCAGCGAGATGCGCACGCGGCCGGCTCCGGGATTGCCGTCCGAGCCCGCGCGCGCAAGATAACTCCCCGGCAGCACCGTGACGGCCTGGCTGGCATAGAGGTCACGCACGAAGCGCTCATCGTCACCGTGAACGTCTGGCCAGAGGTAGAACGCTCCGTCGGGTTTCGTGACGTCGAGGCAAGGAGCGAGGATCGGCAGCACCTGCGCGAACTTCTCCTGGTAGACGCGCCGATTGTGCGCGGCGTAATCCTCGTCCTCCCATGCCGTGATGCTGGCAAGTTGCGTCGGAACCGGCATCGCGCTGCCGTGATAGGTGCGGTAGAGGAGGAAGCGCGAGATGATCTCGGGATCGCCGCAGACGAAGCCGGACCTGAGGCCCGGTACGCTCGAGCGCTTGGAGAGGCTGTGGAACACCACGCAGCGCTCGAAGCGGTCGTGCCCGGCCGCGAGACAGGCCTCGAGGAGCCCGGGGGGCGGGGCGCGCTCATCGAGATAGATCTCGGTGTAGCATTCGTCGGCGGCAATGATGAAGTCGTGCCGCTCGGCGAGCGCGAGCGCTTGGCGCAGGAACTCCAGCGGCAGCACCCTGCCTGCCGGGTTCCCCGGGCTGCAGAGAAACAACACCTGACAACGCCGCCAGACGCTCTGCGGCACGGAGCCGAGATCGGGCGTGTGGCCGTTGGCCGCCGTGGTGGCGAGAAAATGCGGCTGGGCTGCCGCGAGCAGCGCCGCTCCCTCGTAGATCTGGTAGAACGGATTCGGCAGCAACACCAGCGGCTCGGCGTGGCTGTCGACCACCGCCTGCACGAAGGCGAAGAGCGCCTCGCGGGTGCCGTTGACCGGCAGCACCATGGTGGCGGGATCGACGCTTTCGCCGGGAAGCCGATAGCGCTTCTCGAGCCAGCGGGCGCAGGTCGCGCGCAGCTGCGGCAGACCCACGGTGCTCGGATAGGTGTCGAGACGATGGAGATTGCCGCGCAGGGTGGCTAGCACGCTTGCCGGCGGCTCGTGCTGGGGCTCACCGATCGACATTTTGATGGGCGGAAGGTGCGCGGGGGGGCTGACGCCAGACAGCAGGCGCGCCAGGCGCTCAAAAGGGTACGCATGCAACTGCGTCAGGAGCGGATTCATGGCATGACCCGCCGCGACTCAGGCCGCATCGCGGCGGTCGAGCGCCCGCGTGAGACTCTCCCGCAGCCCCTCGCCAGCCGCGGCATCGAGCGGCCGGCCCTCGAAGTCGGTGACGTAGAAGACGTCCTCGGCGCGCTCGCCGACGGTCATGATCTTCGCCGCCTGCAGCTCCAGGTGCGCCTCCATCAGGACCTTGCCGACGTCGCAGAGCAGGCCGGGGCGGTCGCCTGCGGTGAGCTCGAGCACCGAGCGTCGGTTGCGCTCGTCGACGCTGAGCGCGATCAGCGTCGCTGTATGGAACATCCGCGCCTGGCGGGGCGCCCGCCGGTATACGGCAAAGGGCGTATCCTCCGCCCGCTGCAGCGAGCGCCAAAGCGCGTGCTCGATTTCCTCCTGACGATCGTGATCGGTGATGGGCGCGCCGTCATCCTCCAGCACATGGTAGAGATCGAGGCTGAAGCCATCGCCGGTCGGGGTGATTCGCGCATCGACGATGTTGAGTCCGAGCTGGTCGAGCACGGCGGTGGTGCGCGCGAAGCCGTGCCGGCGCGCGCGGGTGTAGATGAGCACGGCGGTGGTGCCGCGCCGGCTCTGCGGGTCGAGCGCGATCAGCGGCTCATCGGAGCTCGGGTCGCGCTCGGCCAGCAGGCGCGAGTGCCAGGCGACTTCCTCCGGCGAGTGCTGCAGGAAATACGTGGCGGAAAAGCGCGTCCAGGCCCGCTCGATTTCGGCCGCGGGAAGATTGCGCTCCTGCATCAGCCGACGGGCGGCCTCCTGGGTCTCGCGCACCAGCTGCTCCTGATCGATGGGAGTCTCGAGGCCGCGGCGCAGCGCCCGTCGCACGCGGTGGTAGAAGTCATGGAAGAGGGAGGCTTTCCAGGAGTTCCATAGCTTGGGGTTGGTGCCGCGCACGTCGGCGCAGGTGAGCACGTAGAGATAGTCCAGGTGCGCCTCATCGCCCACCGTGCGGGCGAAGGCGTTGATGACCTGCGGATCGCCGATGTCCTGTTTCTGCGCCGTGATCGAGAAGGTGAGGTGACTGCGCACCAGCCAGGCCACCATGCGCGCGTCGTACGGCGACAGGCCCTGCTCCAGGCAGAAGGCTTCCGCATCCACCGAGCCGAGCTCGGAGTGATCGCCGCCACGGCCCTTGGCGATGTCGTGGAACAGCGCCGCGAGGTAGGCGACTTCGGGCCGGGGCAGCTGCTGCATGATGCGCGAGGCTTCCGGCAGCTCGTGGTCGTACCGGCTGATCGCGAACCGCCTGAGGTTGCTCACCACGAAGAGCGTGTGCGCGTCCACCGTGTAGGCATGGAAGAGGTCGTACTGCATCCGCCCGACGATGCGGCCGAAGGCCGGAATGTAGCGGCCGAGCACTCCATAGGCGTTCATCCGCCGCATCTCGTGGGTGACGCCGGCCGGAGCGCGCACGATCTCGAGGAAGAGCCGATGATGGCGCGGGTTCTGGCGGAATTCCTCGTCGATCAGCCAGAGGCTGCGCGCGACGGCGCGCATGGTGGCGGCGCGCACGCCCTTGATGTCGGGATTCTGCTGCAGCAGCACGAAGATCTCGAGGAGCGCCGATGGCGTGCGCGCGAAGACGTCCTCGCTGACCGCCTCGAGCGAGCCGTTACGCACCTGAAAGCGGGCGTTCAGCGGCCGGGGCGGCTCGCTCTCGGTCTGCAGCGCCTCGCGGAAGAGCTGCAGCAGCAGTTCGTTCAACAGCGTGACGTCCTTCACCGTCCGGTAGTAGCGCTGCATAAACTGCTCTACCGCCAGAGTGTAGGAGGCATCCTCGTAGCCGAAGGTCTGCGCGAGCCTGAGCTGATGGTCGAAGAGCAGGCGGTCCTCGCGCCGTCCGGTGAGCACATGCAGGCCGAAGCGCAGCTTCCAGAGGAAGGACTGCGCCTGCTTCAGCCGCCGCAACTCCGCGACAGTCAGAAAGCCGTTGGTGACCAGCCCGTCGAGCGTGTCGGAGCCGAAGCGGCGCTTGGCGACCCAGGCGATGGTCTGGATGTCGCGCAGACCCCCGGGGCTGGTCTTGACGTTGGGCTCCAGGTTGTAGGCGGTGTCGTTCGCCTTCAGGTGGCGCTCCGATTGCTCGCGCACCTTGGCCTCGAAGAACTCCCTCACGGGCCAGACCCGATCCGGGGCGAGCGCGGCCTGCATGTCCGCGAGGAGCGCGGCATTGCCTGAGAGCAGGCGCGCCTCGAGCAGCGTCGTCATGACGCTGACATCGGCGACGCTCTCCGCCGCGCATTCCTCCACCGTGCGCACGCTGTGGCCGACTTCGAGGCCTATGTCCCAAAGGAAGGCGAGCAGGCGCTCGATCGCGCCGCGCTCGGCCGGATCCGGGGCGCGGGGCACGAGGAGCAGGATGTCTATGTCGGAGCAGAGGTGCAGCTCGCCGCGGCCGTAGCCGCCGACCGCGACCAGTGCCCAGGAGATCATCGAGGCGATCGAGTGTGTGCGCCAGGATTCCCGCAGCACCACATCGACGAGCGCGGCGCGGGCGTGCACCAGTGTCTCGACCGGCTCATCGGCCAGGAAGCGGGCCTTCAGCTCCTCATGCGCCTGGCGCAGCAACTCCCGCCAGGCGCCGGGCGAGCCCTGCGTCTCCGCGAGCAGCGCCGGCAGCCGTTGCAGCCAGGGCCAGCCGGGATCGGCGGGCGGCGCGGGCAGCACGTCCTCGAGGAGATCGACGTCTCCGGCGGTCATCGTCGCGACTCAGTGCGGCCGCCGGTCGGCGGATCCGAGCGTCAGCACCTCATAGCCCTGGTCGGTGACCAACACCGTGTGCTCCCACTGGGCCGAGAGCGAGTGATCCTTGGTGATCACCGTCCAGCCGTCGGGCAGCAGGCGCACGTGGCGCTTGCCGGCGTTGACCATCGGCTCCACGGTGAACGTCATCCCGGTCTTGAGCTCCAGGCCCGTGCCGGGCTCGCCGTAGTGCAGGACCTGCGGGTCCTCGTGATAGATGCGTCCGATCCCGTGGCCGCAGTACTCGCGCACCACGGAGTAATTGTTCTGCTCCACGAAGACCTGGATGGCGTGGCCGATGTCGCCGAGGCGCGTGCCGGGGCGCACCGTGTCGATGCCGCGCCACATGGCCGCGAAGCAGGTCTCGGCGAGCCGCTGCGCGTGCGCGGGTGGCTTGCCCACGAAGTACATGCGGCTGGTGTCGCCGTGAAAGCCGTCACGAATCACGGTGACGTCTATGTTGACGATATCCCCGGCCTTGAGGCGTTTGTCGTTCGGGATGCCGTGGCAGACGACATGATTGACCGAGGTGCAGATGGTCTTCGGAAACCCGCGGTAGTTGAGGTTCGCCGGCACCGACTTCTGCACAGTGACGATGTAATCGTGGCAGATGCGGTCGAGCTCATCCGTGGTCACCCCGGGCACCACGTACTCGGTGATCATGTCGAGGACATCGGCGGCCAGGTGGCCGGCGATGCGCATTTTGTCCTGCTCTTCAGGGGTTTTGATCGTGACGTGCATGGTGTCTCGAATCATGGTATAAAGCGCGGCCTTTTTTGGCAATTAACCCACACGCGTATCGTCAAACCCGCCGGCTGGGTGTCCTGGAAGCTGCGCTTCGAAGAAGCTCGCTTCAAGGATGGCCGCGGGGATGCGCGGAGGCTCAACCCAAACAGGAGAATTCTCCATGTCCGGCGTGTCCATGCGACAGATGCTGGAAGCGGGGGTCCATTTTGGACATCAAACCCGCTTCTGGAACCCGAAGATGGCGCCTTTCATCTTCGGTGAGCGTAACAAGATCCACATCATCAATCTCGAGAAGACGCAGCCGCTCTACGCGGAGGCATCCCAGTTCATCAAGGGCGTGGTCGCCGACGGCGGTACGGTGCTCTTCGTAGGCACCAAGCGCTCCGCCCGCGAGGCCATGCAGAAAGAGGCCGAGCGCTCCACCCAGCCCTTTGTAAACCAACGCTGGCTGGGGGGCATGCTGACGAACTTCAAGACCATCCGCCAGTCGATCAAGCGGCTGGGCGAGCTCACCGAGCTCGCCACCTCGGGCGCCCTCGACAAGCGCGGCAAGAAAGAGGCGACCCAGCTGCGCCGCGAGATGGAGAAGCTGGAAAGGAGCCTCGGCGGCATCAAGAACATGGATGGGCTGCCGGACGCGCTGTTCGTCGTCGACGTCGGGCACGAGAAGATCGCGGTCGACGAGGCGCGCAAGCTCGGCATCCCCGTGGTGGCGATCGTCGATACCAATTGCTCCCCGGATGGCATCGATTACGTGATTCCCGGTAACGATGACGCCATGCGGGCCATCCAGCTCTACGCCGCCGGCATCGCGGATGCCGTGCTCGACGGCAAGGAGTCCGTACCGACCGTGGCTGTCGGCGAGGACGAGTTCGTGGAGCTCGACGAAGCCGGTAATCCCCGGCGCAAGTCGGCGCGCGGCCGGCAGAGGCCCGCCGCCGCGGTGCGCAGCAAGAAGGCCCCTCCGCGCCGCCGGCCCGCGCCGGTCAAGGCGCCGGTTGGCACCGCCGTTCCCGAGGAAGTCGCTGTCGAGGAGGACGATCTGGACGGCGAGGAGCTGCCGGAAGTGGTTGCTTCCGGCGGCACGGGCGAGAAGGCCGGCGGCGGCGGCAGCGTCCCGGCACGACGCCCGAGCGGCGGCGGCGGTGGTGCCCGTCGCCGGACCAAGTCCGATTGATCGGCGCGCAGCGCATCAGGAGCATCACGATTCATGAGCATCACAGCAGATACGGTCAAGCAGCTGCGCGAACGCACGGGCGCCGGCATGATGGAGTGCAAGAAGGCCCTGGTAGAGACCGGGGGCGACCTGGACGCCGCCGCGGAGCTCATGCGCAAGCAGGGCCTCGCCAAGGCCGATAAGAAGGCGGCGCGGATTGCGGCCGAGGGCGTCATCGCCATCGAGCGCTCCGCGGAAGGCCTCGCGGCTGCGATGGTGGAGGTCAACTGCGAGACCGATTTCGTCGCCCGGGAGCACGACTTCCGCGCTTTCTCCAAGGCTGTCGCCAGCCGCGCGGTGACGGAGCGTCCGCAGACGCTCGACGCGTTGCTGCAGGCGAAGCTCGACGGCTCGGAGACCATCGAGGAGCGCAGAAGGTCCCTGGTGGCCAAGATCGGCGAGAACATCGGCGTGCGGCGCTTCGCGGTGGTGGCTGCGCCGCAGCACCTCGGCGCCTATACCCACGGCACCCGGATCGGGGTGCTGGTCGCCGTGAAGGGCGGGGATGCGCGGCTCGCGCACGACCTCGCGATGCACATCGCCGCAAGCAACCCGAAGTACCTGTCCCAGCGGGAAGTGCCCGCCGAGGTGATCGCCAAGGAGCGCGAGATCCTGACCGAGCAGGCCCAGGGGGAGGGCAAGCCACCGGAGATCGTGGCCAAGATGGTCGAAGGGCGCTTGCGCAAGTCCCTGGGGGAGATCACCCTTCTCGGCCAGCCGTTCGTCAAGGATCCGGATACATCCGTGGAGAAGCTGCTGAAGGGCGCGGGCGCTCAGGTGACCGCATTCGAGCGCTTCGAGGTCGGAGCGGGCATCGAGAAGAAGCAGGAGGATTTCGTGGCGGAGGTCATGGCCCAGGTGAAGGGCTCCCCCTCCCCGGCAAAGCACTGACGCAGCGACAGCCGTTCACGAAAAAGCCCCGCCCAAGGCGGGGTTTTTTCCATCACGACGAGGCGTTTGGGGAATGACAGAAGGTACCAAGGCTCGCTACTCCCGCATTCTCGTGAAGCTCTCGGGAGAAGCCCTGATGGGCGGCGGCGATTACGGCATCGACCCCGCTGTGCTCAAGCGCGTCGCCGGAGAGCTGCAGGACATCGTCGGCCTCGGCGTGCAGCTCGCGGTGGTCATCGGCGGCGGCAACATCTTCCGCGGCGCCGGCCTGGCGCGCGCCGGCATGGACCGGGTGGCCGGCGATCACATGGGCATGCTCGCCACGGTCATGAACGCGCTCGCGATGCAGGACGCGCTGGAGAGCCTGGGGCTCTATGCGCGCGTGATGTCGGCGATCCGCATCAACGAGGTTTGCGAGGACTACATCCGCCGCCGCGCCATCCGCCATCTCGAGAAGGGGCGGGTGGTCATCTGCGCCGCGGGAACCGGCAATCCCTTCTTCACCACCGACACCGCCGCCGCGCTGCGCGCCATCGAGATCAGTGCCGAGGTGCTTCTCAAGGCGACCAAGGTGAACGGCGTCTATTCCGATGATCCGCTGCGCAATCCCGCCGCGGTGCGCTACTCGCAGCTCACCTTCGACCGGGTGCTCACCGAGAAGCTCAACGTCATGGACGCGACCGCCATCGTGATGTGTCGCGACAATCACTTGCCATTGCGGGTCTTCAATCTCAACAATCCCGGCGACCTGACACGCATCGTGCGCGGCGCCGAAGTGGGTACCGTCGTCACCTGCGAGTAGGTGGCATCCCGGAGACTGTGACATGCTCGATGACATCAAAAAAGACGCTCGTGAGCGCATGGCCAAATGCGTGCAGACCTTCCAGGGGGACCTCAAGAAGCTGCGCACCGGACGGGCTCATCCGAGTCTGATCGAGCACCTCAAGGTCGACTACTACGGCTCGGACGTGCCGCTGCAGCAGGTGGCGAGCATTGCCGTCGAGGACGGCCGCACTCTCGTCGTCTCGCCGTGGGAAAAGACCGTCGTGCAGGCGATCGAGAAGGCCATCTTCAAATCCGATCTCGGCCTGACGCCCATGACTGCGGGCACCGTGATCCGCATCCCGATGCCGCCCCTGACGGAGGAGCGGCGCCGCGAGATCACCAAGGTGCTGCGGCACGACGCGGAGAACGCTCGCGTCGCCGTGCGCAACGTGCGCCGTGACGTCATGACCGCCGTCAAGGAGTTGCTGAAGGAGAAAATGATCTCGCAGGATGACGAGCGGCGCGCGGAAACGGAGATCCAGAAGCTCACCGACAAGCACGTGGCGGACATCGAGCAGCTTCTGGTGGCCAAGGAAAAGGAAGTCATGCAGGTCTGATGAGAGACTTGGCGCAATCCCCAGCCGCCGACGCCGTGCCGCGGCACATCGCGATCACGATGGACGGCAACGGCCGATGGGCCGCGGCGCGCGGCCTGCCGCGTTCGGCAGGCCACAAGGCCGGCCTGACGCCGGTGCGCCTGTGCGTGGAAGAGTGCAGCCGGCTCGGGGTCGAGGCGCTGACCCTGTTCGCTTTCTCGAGCGAGAACTGGTCGCGGCCGGCGGAAGAGGTGGCGAGCCTGATGGGCCTTTTTCTCGAGGCCGTCGATCGCGAGATCGCGGAGCTGCACCGCCAGGGCGTGCGCCTGCGTTTCATCGGCAACCGCCAGCGGCTCTCGGTGCGCCTGCAGTCGCAGATCGCCGCGGCGGAGCAGCACACCGCCGGCAACACGGGCCTGAAGCTGCAGGTGGCTGTCAGCTACGGCGGCCGTTGGGACATCGTGCAGGCCGCGCGCCAACTCGCCGCGCAGTGCGCGAGCGGCGCGCTGCGTCCCGCCGACATCGACGAGGACCGCTTCGCCGCGGGGCTGGAGCTCGCCGGCCTGCCGGATGCGGACCTGCTCATCCGCACCGGCGGCGAGCGGCGGATCAGCAACTTCCTCCTGTGGAACATCGCTTACGCGGAGCTCTATTTCAGCGATCGCCTGTGGCCGGACTTCGACGGTACGGAGCTCTCGGCCGCGCTCGAGTTCTTCGCGGGCCGGGAGCGGCGCTTCGGCCTCACCACCGGACAGTTGCCGATGAAAGCCCGAGGCCCGTGAGCGAGTCGCTCCGCAAACGAGTCGCCACCGCCGCCGTCATGATCGCGCTGCTGCTGGTGGTGATCTTCTGGCTGCCGCCGGCCGCGACAGTGGCGCTCCTGAGCATCGTGGTGCTCATGGGCGCCTGGGAGTGGTCTGCCTTCCTCAAGTGGGCCGATCCGTGGGCGCGGGGCGCGTTCGTCGCGCTCGTCGCCATCCTCCTGCCTGTTTCCTGGATCGCCACGCGGACTCCGCAGGGCCTGGAGGCATTGCTCGGCGCCGCGCTTCTCTGGTGGCTGATCGCACTCGCATGGATCGTACTGGCGCCGCGGCGGGTGGCGCCCTGGTCCGCGGGACTCGCGGGTCTGCTGTCGCTGGTGCCGGCGTGGCTGGCGCTGACTCGCCTGCGGCTCGAGATCCGCCATGGCGCCGAGTGGGTGCTCTTTGCCCTGGTGCTGGTGTGGATGGCCGACATCGGCGCCTATTTCTGCGGTCGCCGGTTCGGCCGGCGACGCCTCGCTCCGGTGGTGTCGCCCGGGAAGACGTGGGAAGGCGCGCTCGGCGGCTTGGCCGCGAGCGGCATCGTCGCCGTCGCCGGCGGCGCGTGGTTCCGGCTGCCGCTCGAGCAGTTCCTGGTGCTCTGCCTCGCGGCCGTGGCCTTCTCCATCGTCGGTGATCTGACGGAAAGTCTGCTGAAACGCTTCGCGGGAATGAAGGACAGCGGTACGCTCTTTCCCGGGCACGGCGGCGTGATGGACCGCATCGACAGCGTCACCGGCGCCGCGCCCGTGCTGCTGCTCGGCCTCACTTTTCTAGGAGTCCTGCCATGATCGGCGTGGTCGTCTTGGGTTCGACGGGCTCGATCGGCGAGAGCACACTCGATGTCCTCGCGCGCCATCCGGATCGCTTCCGCCTGGTGGCGCTCGGCGCCAATCGCAGTGTCGGTAAGCTTGCGGGGCAGATCCGGCGCTTCCGGCCCGCGTATGCGGCCATGGCCGACGAGCGGGCAGCGCGCGAGCTCGTGAGTGAGCTCGCTGGCGACGCGCCCGCAACGCGTGTGCTCGCAGGCCCCGGGGCGCTGACGGAGCTCGCGACGCTGCCGGAAGCCGAGTGTGTCATGGCCGCGATCGTGGGCGCCGCGGGCCTGCGCTCCACGCTGGCCGCCGCGCGCGCCGGCAAGCGCCTGTTGCTCGCGAACAAGGAATCGCTCGTGATGTCAGGACCGTTGCTGATGGACGCGGTCCGTGCGAGCGGCGCGACGCTGCTGCCCATCGACAGCGAGCACAACGCCATCTTCCAGTGCCTGCCGGCGGGCGCGCGCACCGGTGAGGCGCCGAAAGGCGTGCGCCGCATCCTCCTCACCGCCTCCGGCGGTCCCTTTCGCGATTGGGCGGCGGATGCCATTGCGGCGGCCACACCCGAGGCGGCCTGCGCCCATCCCAACTGGGTGATGGGACGGAAGATCTCGGTCGACTCGGCGACGCTGATGAACAAAGGGCTCGAGCTCATCGAGGCCTGCTTTCTCTTCGCGCTGACGCCCGACCGCGTCGACATCGTCGTCCACCCGCAGAGCATCATCCATTCGCTGGTCGAGTACCTCGACGGCTCGCTCCTCGCGCAGCTCGGCTCGCCGGACATGCGCACGCCGATCGCCTGCGCGCTGTCCTGGCCCGAGAGGATGGCCTCCGGTGTAGAATTCCTCGATCTGGTGAAGACCTCGCGGCTCGATTTCCGCGCCCCGGACCCGGAGAAATTCCGCTGCCTCGCGCTGGCGCAGTCGGCGGCGCGGGCCGGTGGCCTGACTCCGGTCGCCCTGAATGCCGCCAACGAGGTCGCCGTCCACGCGTTTCTGGAGCGCCGATTGAACTTTCCCGGCATAGCCGCAGTCATTGAAGAGGTGGTCACACGGTGTCCCGCGGGGGCTATCGGCGGTCTGGAGGATGTGCTCGCGGCCGACGCGGAAGCCAGGCGGCTCGCGGCCGAGCGCATTGACGGCGGGTTGCGTGCGGCCGGGGGGCGCTCGCTCGAGAGCGCGCGGGCATGAGCGTAGTCTGGTACACACTGTGGTTCGTCATCGCGGTCGGGCTGCTGGTCACCGTTCACGAGTTCGGCCACTACTGGGTCGCGCGGCGGCTCGGCTTCAAAGTCCTCAGATTCTCGATCGGCTTCGGCAAGCCGCTGATCTCCTGGCGGGTGGGCCCGGACCGCACGGAGCACTGGATCGCGCCCATCCCGCTCGGCGGTTATGTGAAGCTGCTCGACGAGCGCGAAGGCCCCGTCGCGCCGGAGGACCTGCCGCGATCGTTCACGCGCAAGCATCCGTTGCAGCGCATCGTGGTGCTGCTCGCCGGCCCCGGCTTCAACATTCTCTTCGCCATCCTGGTGCTCGCTGGGATCCTGTGCGTCAACGGCATCACGCAGATTCTGCCCCTGGTGGGCGATGTCACGGCCGGCTCGATCGCCGCCAACGCGGGGCTCCACTCCGGCGACACCATCGTCGCGATCAATGGCGACCAGGTCAGCGAGCAGCAGGACGTGGTCTTCGGGCTCCTGGATGCGATGAGCTCGAGCGGCAATGCGGACCTGACGGTGCGTGGCGGCAACGGGGCTGCGCGCAACGTCGATCTCGAAGTGTCCGACTCGGCAACCCGCCGTCATCTGACGGTGGACCCGCTCGCGGGCCTGGGCTTCCAGTTCTGGGAGCCCGCGATTCCGGCGCAGCTCGGACAGGTGCTGCCCGATGGGCCGGCGGCGCGGGCGGGGTTGCAGCAAGGCGACCGCGTGCTGTCGGTCGACGGACATGCGGTGAAGGATTGGAACGATCTCGTCGCGCAGGTCAGTCCGCATCCGGGTGGCACGATCAGCCTGACATACGAGCGCGACGGCGCCAACCACACCGTGCAGGTGGAAGTGGAGAGCGTACGGGTCGACGGCAAGTACGTCGGCCGCATCGAGGCGGCGGGGCCGAGCGACATCCCCTACCCGCCGAGCATGGTGCGTCACATCAGGTTGTCGCCCATCATGGCCGTGGGGCGTGCCGCGGAGCAGGCCTGGGACATGACGGCGCTGCAGGGAAGGCTCTTCGGGCGGATGCTGCTCGGCCAAGTGTCGCTCAAGAACCTGAGCGGACCGGTGTCGATTGCCCAGTACGCGGGCCAGTCGGCGGCCGAGGGAGTGAGCGCGTTTCTCTACTTCCTGGTTCTGATCTCGCTTTCGCTCGGCTTCCTCAACCTGCTGCCCATTCCCATCCTCGACGGCGGCCAGATCGTCTTCCAGCTGGTCGAGTGGGTGAAGGGCAGTCCCATGTCGGACCGGGCGCAGGCGCTCGGCCAGCAGGTGGGGATTGCGCTGCTGATCCTCCTCATGGGGGTGGCGCTTTTCAACGACATCGCGCGCCAGTTCAGTTGACATTCTCGAGGTAGCGCCGGACCCCAAGAGGTCCGCACACATCCCCGCCGCGGGACTCATTGCCGCGGCGAGTGGGGGTCGACTTACGTGATCGAAGCAACAGTTGGGGCCGGAAGAGCCCGAAGGTGACAAAGAAGTTGGGTATCAGAACATGAAGCCTCGCGTCTTGCTGCTGGCCGCAGTCGCATTGGCCGTCCATTCGGCGATAGCGCTCGCGCAGACCCAGGTACAGTCCCCGGACGCGCAATTCACCGTCGGCGACATCAAGGTCGAGGGCCTGCAGCGCATCTCCGAGGGCACGGTATTCAATTACCTGCCGGTGAACATCGGCGATCACCTGACCCCGCAACGGGTGCGTGAGGCCATCCGGGCCCTCTACCAGACAGGGTTCTTCCGCGACGTGGAATTGCGCCGCGAGGGCAACACGCTGGTCGTCGTCGTGCTCGAGCGGCCTTCGATCGAGAGCTTCACCATCTCCGGCAACAAGGACATCAAGACCGCGGATCTGCAGAAGTCGCTGCGCAACGTGGGGCTCGCAGCCGGCAAGATCTTCGACCGCTCCGTGCTCGATGATGTCACGCAGTACCTCACCGATCAGTACTACAGCCGCGGCAAGTATGGCGTCGCGATCGATACCAAGGTCACCCCCGACAGCGGCAACCGCGTCAAGATCGCGGTGAAGATCCGCGAGGGCGACCGGGCGGTCATCCGCTCCATCAACATCGTGGGCGACACGAGGTACAAGCAGAAGGCCATCCTGCAGACCTTCCAGCTGAAGACCCCGAACTGGCTCTCCTGGTACAGGCAGGACGACCGCTACTCGCGCGAGACGCTGCAGGGCGACCTGGAGCGGCTGCGCGATTACTACATGGATCGGGGCTACGCCAACTTCCAGATCAACTCCACCCAGGTGCAGATCACGCCCGAGAAGAACGACATCTTCATCGACGTCAACATCGCCCAGGGCGAGGTCTACAAGATCTCCGAGGTCAAGCTCGCGGGCATCTTCGTGGTGCCGAAGCCGGAGCTCGAGCAGCTGGTCGAGATCCAACCGGGGGAGATCTTCAACAGGAAGCTCATCACCGGCACCCAGAAGCTGATCCAGGATCGCCTGGGCGAGGACGGCTACGCTTTCGCGAAGGTCGACCCGGTGCCGACGCCGGACGAGAAGAATCACACGGTCTCGCTCACTTTCTTTATCGACCCGGGCAACCGCGTCTACGTGCGCAACATCACTTTCTCCGGCGAGACGTCGATCAACGACGTGGTGCTGCGCCGCGAGATGCGCCAGCTCGAGGGCGGATGGCTCTCCAACGTGGCACTCGAGCGCTCCAAGCAGCGCGTCCAGAAGCTCCCCTACGTGAAGGACGTGAGCTACACGACGACGCCGGTGGCCGGCTCGGCAGACCAGGTGGACGTCGATTACAAGATCAAGCAGGGTCCGGCCGCGCAGCTCTCGGGCGGTATCGGCTACTCGGCGACCTACAAGTTGATGCTGAACGCGAACTACGCCGACGCCGACTTCCTCGGTACCGGCAACCGCTTCGCGGTCGACCTCGAGGGCGGGGCCTACAACAAGGTCTACACGGTCCAGTACACCAATCCCTATATCACCGCGAACGGTGTCAGCCAGACGCTGTCGGTGAGCTACCGCGACGTCACACAGTTCGTCTCCTCGTCGTCGAATTTCTCCTCGAAGACCCTGAGTCTCGGGCCCACCTGGAGCTATCCGATCTCCGAGTTCCAGTACCTCTCCCTGGGTGCCGCCTTCGAGAGCTCGCGCCTGCTGACCACCTCCTACGCCAGCGCCCAGCAGTCGCAGGAGTGGGTGCAGCAGAACGGCCATCCCTACAGCTACCTGGTGCACGAGGACTACACCAACAACGACTACGAGCTCTACGGCACCGACTTCAGCGACGTCCTGCTCGTGGGCGGGTGGGGCATCGACTCGCGCAACCGGTCGCTGTTCGCCGATCGGGGCAACCGCACGGCGGTCGACTTCCGCGTCACCGCCCCGGGAAGCACGGTGAAGTACTGGATGAGCGATTTCTCCTTCCAGCAGTACGTTCCCATCTGGGGTCATTACCTGACGCTGTCGTTCCTCGACAGCGTCGATTACGGCGGGGCCCTGGGCAAGACCACGGCCATTCCGCCCTACCAGCAACTCTTCGGCGGCGGTCCGGACTCGGTGCGCGGCTTCCGCGAGGACTGGCTCGGTCCGCGCGACAACTTCGGCAACCCCTACGGCGGCAACTTCCGCATCACCAGCCAGAACGAGCTGATCCTGCCCATGCCGGAGAAATGGCGGCAGAACGCGCGCGTGAGCCTGTTCTTCGACATCGGCAACGTCTTCTACACGGGGAACAAGATCCAGTTCTTCGGGCCGGACGGAGTAACGCCGGTGACATACCACCTGAACGGCTGGGGCGACCTCAGGCGCTCGGCCGGCCTTGCCGTCGAGTGGCTGGCGCCGCTCGGGCTCTTCCGGTTCAGTTTCGGTTTGCCGCTGAACTCCAAGCACAGCACCGTGTGTGGCAACGGCAACAGCTGCCTCTGGGGGGATCAGACCGAAGGCTTCCAGTTCTCCATAGGCCAAGCGTTCTGAGCGCCGTCCCTGCTATGATTGGCAGCTTGACTGCCTCAAATGGCGGTCGATCCATAATCGTATCGAGGTGGGTTTCAGTGAAGCGCTTGATCGGTTTGAGCTCTCGGGTTCTCAGGGTCGCCTCCCCCGGCGGCCTCGCCGTCATTGTGGCGGTCGCGCTGGCCGGCACGACGGGCGCCGCGCAGGCCCAGGCGGCCGGGCTCAGGATCGCGGTGGTGAATTACAGCCAGCTGCTGCAGGAGTCGCCGCAGGCGCAGGCGGCCGTGTCACGGCTGCGCGCGGAATTCGCGCCCAAGCAGCACAGCCTGCAGGCGGAAGCCACCCAGCTCAAGTCCAGGGAGGACACGCTGAAGAAGAACGAGGCCACCATGACGCAGGACCAGCGCGATGCGGCGGAAGTCGATCTGCGGGAACAGTACCAGGACCTGGCGCGCAAGCAGACCGAGATCCAGGACGACGTGAATACCCGCCGCAACGAGCTCATGTCGGAGCTGCAGAAGACCCTGCAACAGGTCGTGCAGAACTACGCCAAGCAGCAGCGGTATGACCTCGTGCTCGCCGACGGATTCATCTACGCCGACCAGGCGCTCGATATCACGCCGGCCATCCTCAGCGCCCTGAAGTCGCAGGCCGGCGCCCGGCGCGCCCCGGCGCGCCCCCGGTAAACGGAGCACGGCGCGGCCGCCGCGGCTCGTTCTTCATGGGCATCTCACTCGGGGAGCTCGCAGTCAGATTCGGCTGCGAGCTGCGCGGCAGTCCCGATGCGCTCGTCGATCACGTGGCCACGCTGGCGCAGGCGGATGCACACTCGTTGGCCTTCTTGGCCAATCCGCATTATCGCCAGCAGCTCGCGAGCACAGGCGCCGGCGCGGTCGTGCTCGATGCCGACAGCGCCGGGGATTGCTCGACGGCCGCCCTGGTCTGTGAGAACCCTCACGCCACTTTCGCGCGGATAGCGGCCGTCCTGCATCCCAATCCCGCGGCTGCCCCCGGCGTGCATCCCTCGGCGGTGATCGCCCCTGGCGCGCGGATCGATCCGACCGCGCACATCGGCGCGCTCAGTGCGATCGGGGAGGGCGCTATCGTCGGCGCCCGGGTGTTCGTGGGCCCGCAATGCCTCGTCGATGAAGGCGCGACGGTGGGCGAGGACTCGCGCCTCACCGCGCGGGTGACGGTGTGCCGCCGCGTGCAGATCGGTGCCCGAGCCGTGATCCAACCGGGAGCCGTAATCGGCGGGGACGGCTTCGGGTTTGCACAGGAGCGAGGTCGTTGGATCAAGGTGCCGCAGACGGGCACGGTACGCGTTGGCACCGACGTCGAGATCGGCGCCAACACCACCATCGATCGCGGGGCCATTGACGACACTGTGATCGAAGATGGCGTGAAGCTCGACAATCTGATCATGATTGCCCACAACGTCAGCGTCGGCGCCCACAGCGCTCTGGCGGCCTGCGTCGGCGTCTCAGGCAGTACGACCATCGGCCGCCGCTGCATGATCGGCGGCCAGGTGGGCATCGGCGGGCATCTCACCATCACCGACAATGTGATCATTACCGGCTGTACCATGGTCAGCCATTCCATTCCACGCCCCGGCGTATACTCCGGAGGCATTCCGCTCGAAGAGGCCCATGTCTGGCGCCGGCTGGTCGCGCGCTTCAAGCGCATCGACTCGCTCACCACACGCCTCAAGGCGCTGGAGCGCCAAACCTCCCGCGGCCCCGATCAGGAAGAGCATGATGACTGACTCGACACAACTCGATATCCAAGGCATTTTGCGCTACCTGCCGCACCGCTATCCGTTCCTGCTGGTCGATCGCGTGCTCGAATGGCAGAGCGGCAGGAACATCCGCGCGCTGAAGAACGTCACGTATAACGAGCCGTTCTTCCCCGGGCATTTTCCCGGGCGCCCGGTAATGCCCGGCGTCATCATCATCGAGGCGCTGGCCCAGGCGGCGGGTATCCTCACCTTCCTCAGCGCCAATGTGATCCCGGATGCGGAGACCCGCTTCTACTTCGTCGGCATCGACAAGGCGCGCTTCAGGAAGCCGGTCGAGCCTGGCGATCAGCTCGTTCTCACCGCCCAGGTGGAGCGCTACCTGAAAGGCATCTGGCGTTTCTCCACCGTGGCCCTGATCGGCGACCACGAAGTGGCGCACGCGGAAATCATGGTGGCGCCGGAGACCGCGAAGTGATCGACCCGCATGCCATCGTCTCGCCGCGGGCGGAGCTGGCGGCGGACGTCACCGTGGGTCCCTTCAGCGTGATCGGGCCGGAGGTGCGGATCGGACCGGGTACCGTAGTCGGCCCTCATGTCGTGATCAACGGCCCGACCAGCATCGGCGCCGGTAACAGGATCCATTCGTTCGCCTCGCTGGGCGATGCACCGCAGGACAAGAAGTACCGGGGCGAGCCCACGCGGCTCGAGATCGGTGACCGCAACGTCTTTCGCGAGAGCTGCACGATCAACCGCGGCACCACTCACGACAAAGGCGTCACCCGCGTCGGTGACGACAATCTCTTCATGGCCTACGCGCATGTCGCGCACGACTGCGTGGTGGGATGCAACACCGTGTTCGCCAATTGCGTCTCGCTCGGCGGCCACGTGGAGATCGGCGATTGGGTCATTCTCGGCGGCCTGTCCGCCGTGCACCAGCACTGCAAGATCGGGCCGCACGCCTTTCTCGCGGGCGGTGCCATCGTCACGCGTGACGTGCCTCCCTACGTGATGGTCGCCGGTAATCCCAGCGCGCCGCACGCGGTCAACTCGGAGGGCCTGAAGCGCAGAGGCTTCACGGAGGAGCAGGTCCGCTCCGTTCGCGAGGCCTACCGCATCGTCTACCGCTCCGACCTCAGGCTCAGCGAAGCGCTCGAGCAGCTCGAGGGGCCGGCGAGTGAGAAGCCCGAGCTGCGGCTGTTCGTCGACTTCATCCGCAGCTCCACCCGCAGCATCATCAGATGACCGGCACGGCGCGGCTGCGCGTCGGCATCGTCGCGGGAGAATCATCGGGGGATCAACTCGGCGCCGCGCTCATCACGGCGCTGCGGGCACGCGTTCCCGACGTCGAGTTCTTCGGGGTCGCGGGTCCGAAGATGATCGCTGCCGGCTGCCAGGCGTGGGCAGCCGCGGAGGAGCTGGCCGTCATGGGTCTGGCGGAGGTGCTACCGCACCTGCCGCGCATCCTGCGGCTCAGGGCCGCGCTGCTCGCGCGATTCCTGGCGGAGCCCCCGGACGTTTTCGTCGGCATCGACGCGCCGACATTCAACCTGGGTGTCGCGAGGCGACTCAAGGACCGAGGCGTCAGGACCGTGCAATACGTGGCACCGCAGATCTGGGCCTGGCGGCAGGGCAGGGCGCGCAAGATCGGCCGCGCCTGCGATCTCGTGCTGTGTCTGCTGCCTTTCGAGACCGAGGTCTATTCGCGCTACGGAGTGCCGGCGGCCTTCGTCGGCCATCCGCTGGCCGATCAGATTCCCCTCGAGGTCGACCGGGCAGCGGCGCGCGCGGCGCTCGGTCTGGATCCGGCCGCCACCGTCATCGCCCTGCTGCCCGGCAGCCGCATAGGGGAGATCGAGCGCCTGGGAGTCGACTTTCTCCAGGCCGCCGCTTGGCTTGCCGAGCGCCGCCCTGAGCTGCGCTTCATCGCGCCCATGGCGACCGGGCGAGCTCGTGAGTCATTCGCGAGCAAACAGGCGGAAGTCCCTGGGGCACCAAAGGTTTTATTGCTGGAAGGGCGCTCTCAGCAGGTGCTTGCCGCCTGCGATGCGGCCATCGTCGCCTCCGGAACCGCTACACTCGAGACGCTGCTGTCGCGCCGTCCCATGGTCGTGGGGTATCGTTTCGGCGCGGTCACCGCGTTTGTGCTCCGCGGACTGCGACTGGTCAAGGTGCCGTACTTCTCGCAACCGAATCTGCTCCTCGGGCGGCCGCTCGTGCCCGAGCTCCTGCAGGAGCAGGTGAGCGGCGCCGCGCTCGGCGAAGCGCTCCTCGGCGTGCTTTCCGATCCCGAGTATCTGCGGGAGCTCGACGACGAATTCCGCAAGCTGCACGAGATGCTGCGCGGCGGTTCCGCCGGCCGCGCCGCCGAGGCCATTCTGACGCTCCTGCACAGATGACGCGCTCTTTCAGAAGAATCGCCGGTGTCGATGAGGCCGGTCGCGGACCGCTCGCCGGGCCGGTCGTTGCCGCGGCGGTCATCCTGCACCCGCGGCGCCGCATCGCCGGCCTCGCCGACTCCAAGGCCCTCTCGCCGCAGGAGCGCGAGCGTCTCGCGCCGCTCATCCGCACCCGTGCGCTGGCCTGGGCCGTCGCGTGGGCGGACCGCGACGAGATCGACGCCCTCAACATCCTCGGCGCCACGTTCCTCGCGATGCGCCGCGCTCTGCTGCGCCTGCCCGTGCTCCCGACTCATGTGCAGGTCGACGGTAACCAGCTTCCGCCGCTCGCCGATCTGCCGCTCGGCTGCACGGCGGAGGCAATCATCGAGGGTGATGCGCGCATCGCCGCGATCAGCGCCGCCTCCATTCTCGCGAAGACGTACCGGGACGCCATGATGGCGGCGCTCGACCCCTGCTATCCCGGCTTCGATCTGGCGGCGCACAAGGGCTACGGCACTCCCGCGCACCTCGCGGCGCTGCGGACTCTCGAGCCCTCGCCGCAGCACCGCCGCTCCTTCAGCCCGGTGCGAGTGGCGCTGGGCTTCCTGCCCGAGCTGCAGGGCGAGCTGCCCCTGACCGGCACCGATACGGAATCCTGACATGTCCGCCGGCTTCGTACACCTGCGCCTGCACACCGAGTACTCGCTGATCGACAGCGTGGTGCGCGTGCCGGAGCTCATCGAAGCCGTCGCGGCCGCCGGCATGCCAGCGGTCGCCGCGACCGATCAGAGCAACCTCTTCGCGATGGTCAAGTTCTACCGTGAAGCGCTCGCGCACGGCATCAAGCCGGTCATCGGCGTCGACCTCCTCTTGCGCGAGGCCGGCGAGCGTCAGCAGCCGTCGCGCATCACTTTTCTCTGCCAGAATCAGGCCGGCTACCTCAATGCCACCCGCCTGGTCAGCCGCGCCTATCTGGAGGGCCAGCAGCGCGGCGTGCCTCTCATCGAGCGCGGCTGGCTCACCGCCGAGAGCCTCGACGGCCTGATCGCTCTCTCCTGTGCCACCGAAGGGGATGTCGGCCGCGCACTCGCCAACGGGCGCGAGCCGGATGCCGCGCGCGCGCTGGACGAGTGGCTCGCGCTGCTACCCGATCGCTACTACATGGAGCTGCAGCGCCTCGGCCGCGCCGACGAGGAAAGCTACATCGCGGCCGCCGTCAATCTCGCCGGCCGGCGTGGCGTTCCCGTGGTCGCCACCAATGACGTGCGCTTTCTGAAACCGAGCGACTTCGAGTCGCACGAGGCTCGCGTCTGCATCCATGACGGCACGCTGCTGGCGGATCCCAACCGCGCCCGCCGCTACACGCCCCAACAGTACCTGCGCTCGCCCGAGGAAATGGCGCGCCTCTTCGCCGACATCCCCGAGGCGTTGGCCAACTCGGTGGAGATCGCCCGCCGCGCCAGCCTCACCCTCAAGCTCGGCCAGCCGCGACTGCCGCCATACCCCGTCCCCGGCGGCATGAGCACCGAGGAATTCCTGCGCAAGGAGGCTGAGGCGGGATTCGCGCGGCGCGTGGCGGAAATGGCCGTCGCCACCGAAGGCGCGGCCCGGGAAACCTATGCCAAACGCCTGCGGGCCGAGATCGACGTCATCTGCAAGATGGGCTTCGCCGGCTACTTCCTGATCGTCGCCGACTTCATCCGCTGGGCCAAGGAGAACGGCGTTCCCGTGGGTCCGGGCCGCGGCTCCGGCGCCGGCTCTCTGGTCGCCTACAGCCTGCGGATCACCGATCTCGATCCGCTGCGCTACGACCTGCTGTTCGAGCGCTTCCTGAATCCCGAGCGCGTGTCCATGCCCGACTTCGACGTCGACTTCTGCATGGAGGGGCGGGACCGCGTGATCGACTATGTCGCCGGCCACTACGGCCGTGAGCGCGTCTCCCAGATCATCACGTACGGCACCATGGCGGCCAAAGCTGTGGTGCGCGACGTCGGCCGCGTGCTCGGCATGACCTACGGCTTCGTCGACAAGATCGCCAAGCTCATTCCGTTCGAGCTCGGCATCACTCTCGATGATGCGCTGCAGAAGGAGGCCGAGCTCAAACGGCTCTACGATTCCGAGGACGAGGTCCGCAACCTCATCGATCTCGCGCGCTCCCTCGAAGGACTGACGCGCAATGCCGGCATGCACGCGGGCGGAGTCGTCATCGCGCCGTCCGTGTTGACGGACTTCGCGCCGCTCTATTGCGACGAGTCGGGCGGAAGCCTGGTCACCCAGTTCGACAAGGATGACGTCGAGGCGGCGGGCCTGGTGAAGTTCGACTTCCTGGGATTGCGCACGCTCACCGTCATAGACTGGACCGTCAAGGCGATAAACGCGCGGCGCGCGCAGACGGGCAGCCCCGTGCTGGACATCGGCAAAATCCCGCTGGACGACGCCTTCACCTACGAGCGGGTGTTCAAGAAGGCGCAGACCGTGGCGGTCTTCCAGTTCGAGTCCGGCGGCATGCAGCGCATGCTGAAGGAAGCCAGGCCCGATCGCTTCGATGACCTGATCGCTCTCGGCGCTCTGTACCGGCCGGGCCCCATGGACCTGATCCCGGAATACGTCGCCTGCAAGCACGGCAAGAAGCCCGAGTATCTGCACCCGGACATGGAGCAGGTGCTGGGCGTGACGTATGGCGTGTTCGTCTACCAGGAGCAGGTGATGCAGATCGCCCAGCGTCTGGCCGGCTACACCCTCGGCGGGGCCGATCTGCTGCGCCGCGCCATGGGCAAGAAGAAGCCCGAGGAGATGGCGAAACAGCGCGCCGTGTTCGTCGCGGGTGCCGCGGCGCGCGGTATCGAGGACAGGATCGCCAACGCGATCTTCGACCAGATGGAGAAGTTCGCCGGCTACGGCTTCAACAAGAGCCATGCCGCGGCCTACGCGCTGGTCTCCTACCAGACCGCCTACCTCAAGGCGCATTTTCCCGCGGCGTTCATGGCGGCCATGCTCTCCGCGGACATGGATCACACCGACAAGGTGGTGACGCTGATCCATGAGTGCGACGCCATGAAGCTCAAGGTGCGCCGGCCGGACGTCAACACCTCACTCTACGAGTTCGCCGTCGAAGGCGACAGCGTCATCCTCTACGGGCTCGGCGCGGTACGCGGCGTCGGGCGGGGGGCCGTGGAGGCGCTCATCGCCGAGCGCGAGGCCCGCGGGCCGTTCGCCACCGTGGAGGATCTCTGCCGCCGCATCGACCTGCAGAAAATCAATCGCCGCGTGTTGGAGGCGCTGCTGCGCTCGGGCAGCCTCGATGCGCTCGGGCCCAACCGCGCTACCCTCATGCAGCGGCTGCCGGCGGCGATGCAGCTGGGCGATCAGAACTCCAAGGCCCATGAGGCCGGGCAGAACGACCTTTTCGGGCTCGGCTCCGCGCCGCGGACGGTCACCGCGCCGGACGAATCGCGCTCCCCTGAGACCCGCTCCGACGACCACGGAAGGGGTGCTGGGACAGTGCTGCAGGAGTGGACCGAAGCGGTGCGCCTCGCCGGGGAGCGGGAGACGCTGGGCCTCTATCTCACCGGCCATCCCGCCAAGCCTTTCGCAACGCTGCTCGCCCGTGTTGCCTCGCACTGGATCGGCGACCTGGTGAGCGAGAGGCCGGCGCCGAGCGCCGAGCCGATGCGCTTCGGCGGCGGCAAGCTGGTGACCGTCGGCGGCCTGGTCGATGAGGTCAAGAAGCGCGGACCGCGGTTCATCCTCACCCTGGACGACAGCACCGGCCGGGTCGAAGTAACCTTGTTCGAGGACGTCTACCAGAAGTACCGGGATATCGCCGTCAAGGACGCTTTGGTGCTGGTCGAGGGCATGCTGCGTTTCGACGACTTCAGCGACGGGTGGCGGATTGCGGCCCGGTCGATCACCGATCTCGGCAAGATGAGCGAGCAACAGGCGCGCAACATCGTCCTCACCTGGCCCGAGGGGCCCGATACGGCGGCGCTGCAAGGGCGCCTGGCCGAGCTGCTCGCCGCCTACCGGCCCGGGCCCTGCACGATCGTGATCGAATATTCCGGCCCCGCGGCACGGGGCGTGCTCAAGCTGGGACCGGAATGGGGGGTACGCGCCACGAGCAAGCTGCGCGAGGACCTCGAGGGGTTGCTCGGCCGCGGCTCCGTGGAAGTCAAATATGCTGCCCGGTCGGCCGAGCTTGCGCCCGGGGCTGCGGCCCCTTAACCTCGCGCGCAGCATGAGAAAGTCGCGGTAAGACTGCATGGCCGTTGCGTTCCTGGAATTCGAACAGCCCATCGCCGAGCTCGAAGCGAAGATCGAGGAGCTGCGGCACGTCACTTCCGATTCCGAGGTCAACATCCAGGAGGAGATCTCGCGCCTGCAGGCGAAGAGCCGCCAGCTGACGACCAGCATTTTCGCCAGCCTCACTCCCTGGCAGATCACCCAGCTCGCACGCCATCCGCACCGCCCCTATACGCTGGATTATGTCGCCGCCATCTGCACCGACTTCAGCGAGCTGCACGGCGATCGGATGTTTGCCGATGACCAGGCGATCGTCGGCGGCCTCGGCCGCATCGACGGCCGTCCCGTGATGATCATCGGCCACCAGAAGGGCCGCGACACCAAAGAGCGTGTGCGGCGCAACTACGGCATGCCGAAGCCCGAGGGCTACCGCAAAGCCTTGCGGCTGATGCGGCTCGCGGAGCGCTTCGGGCTGCCGCTCGTCACGCTGATCGACACGCAGGGCGCTTACCCCGGCGTCGGCGCCGAGGAGCGCGGCCAGAGCGAGGCGATCGCGCGGAATCTGTTCGAGATGTCGGTGCTCAGCGTGCCGATCGTGACGGTGGTGACGGGCGAGGGCGGCTCGGGCGGCGCGCTCGCCATCGGCGTCTGCGACCGGCTCATGATGCTGCAGTACAGCACATACTCGGTCATCTCTCCCGAGGGGTGCGCCTCGATTCTGTGGAAGAGCCAGGACAAGAAAGAGGCGGCCGCCGAGGCCCTCAACCTGACCGCCGACCGTCTCTCCAAGCTGGGCCTGCTCGATGAGGTGATCGAGGAGCCGCTCGGCGGCGCGCACCGCGATCCGGCCGCGATGTCGGGCAGCCTCAAGACGGCGCTGCTGAAGCACCTCGATGCGCTCGAGTCGATTCCGCGCGATGAGCTGCGCGCCGCGCGCTCGCGCCGGATCGCCTCGTTCGGGGTCTTCAGTGAGAGCGCCGAGTAGGAAAAAGAGCGCAGGCTCGTTCGGCGCCGTCTGGCTTCGCGAGCGACTCGCACACCTGCTGCCAGGATTCCCCGACGTACTGATCTGCGTCGCGCTGAGCGGCGGCGTCGATTCCACTGCGCTGCTCGCTGCCCTCGCCGATGCGCGGCCTGACGGCAAGCCGGGAGGGACTCACGGCGTGCGCCTGCGCGCCGTGCACGTCAATCACGGCCTGCACCCCAACGCCAAGCGCTGGAGTGCCCACTGCCGCAAGCTTGCGCGCCGGCTCGGCGTTCCCCTGAGGGTGCACTCGGTGACGGTGGTCCGTGAGCGGGGCGTCTCGGTCGAGGAGGCGGCGCGAAATGCACGCTACCGCTGCTTCGCTGAGCAGGTGCGCAGCGGCGAGGCGTTGCTCACCGCGCATACGCAGGACGATCAGCTCGAGACGGTGCTGCTGCAGCTGTTCCGCGGCAGCGGGCTGCCGGGGCTCGCCGCCATGCCTGTCATTGCGCCGCTCGGTCCGGGCCGGCTGGTGCGGCCGCTGCTGGCGTGCTCGCGCGCGGAGCTGGAGGCCTGGGTGCGTGCCCGCGAGCTCGCCTGGGTCGAGGATGACACGAATCTCGATGAGCGCTTCGATCGCAACTACCTGCGGCGGCGGGTGCTTCCAGCCGTGCGCGAGCGCTGGCCCGGGGTGCGCGCGGCCGTGGCGCGCACCGCGCGGCATGCGGCCGAGGCTCAGGGACTGCTTGCGGCGCTCGCGCGCGCCGATCTGGAGCGCGCGCGCGATGGCGCATCCCTATCCGTGAAGACGCTGAGAGCGCTGCCGCCGGACCGGCGGCGCAATGTGCTGCGGTGGTGGCTCGCTGCCAGCGGGCGCACCCTGCCGGATGCGCGCCGCCTGGAAGAGATCGCGGGTCCCCTCATCGATGCGCGCGCCGACGCTCATCCGCGCGTCGAGTGGAGCGCTGAGGCCGCGACTTCCCGCCGCGTCGTCGTGATGCGACATGCGGATCTGCTGTCCGTCGCGGAGCGCGAGCCGGTGTTGGATTCGGTAGCGGCGGCGGGACAACTCGCCTGGGACTGGCGGCAGTCGCCGCGCTGCGCGCTGCCCGACGGCAGTGCTCTGGAGCTGAGGTCGGATCGGCACGGGCCCGTCGACCTCGATGCGTTGCCGCCGCAGCTCGCCATTACCTGGCGGCGCGGCGGCGAGCGGCTGCGCGTGCGGCGGGGCGGCCCGCGTCGCGCGCTCAAGAGCTTGCTGCGGGAAGCTCGTGTACCGCTCGCGGAGCGCGCGCGTCTGCCGTTGATTCTCGCGGACGGCGCTGTGATCGCGGCGGCGGATCTCTGGCTCGACGAATCGGTACGGGCGCCGCCCGAGGCGCGGCATCGCGGCCGCCTCGTATGGCGCAAACCCGGTGCCGGGCCGGCCTGATGCGCTGGGCCCATCCTGGGCCACCTATTTTGTGCTAGTCTACGCTCCCGTCGTCCAGGCTCTGATTCATCGGGCGCTGCAGGCAGCACCTCTCACGACGGGACATTCCCCTGATTTAAATATGACGCGATTCGTATTCGTCACCGGTGGCGTCGTGTCCTCATTGGGCAAGGGCATCGCCGCCGCCTCGCTCGGGGCGATCCTCGAGGCCCGCGGCCTCAAGGTCGCCATGGTCAAGCTCGATCCCTACATCAACGTCGACCCCGGGACCATGAGCCCCTTCCAGCATGGGGAGGTGTTCGTCACCCGCGACGGCACGGAGACCGACCTCGACCTCGGCCATTACGAGCGCTTCGTGCGCACGACCACCGGGCGCAACAGCAATTTCACCACCGGCCGCATCTACGAGCGGGTGATCGCCAAGGAGCGCCGCGGCGATTATCTCGGCGCCACCGTGCAGGTGATCCCGCACATCACCGACGAAATCAAGCGCAGCATTCAGCTCGGGGCCGAGGGCGCCGATGTCTGCATGGTCGAGATCGGCGGCACCGTCGGCGACATCGAGTCGCTGCCGTTCCTCGAGGCGATCCGCCAGCTCGGCGTCGAGCTCGGGCGCAGCAACTGCGTGTACATGCATCTCACGCTGGTGCCGATCGTCGGCGGCTCGGGGGAGATCAAGACCAAGCCGACGCAACACTCCGTCAAGGAGCTGCGCGGCATCGGCATCCAGCCCGACGTGCTGCTCTGCCGCTGCAAGCATCCGCTGCCGGAGGAGCAGCGGCGCAAGATCGCGCTGTTCACCAACGTCGAGGAGCGGGCGGTCATTTCCGCTGTCGATGCCGAGGACATCTACCAGATTCCGATCCTGCTGCACGAGCAGTCGCTCGACGAGATCATCGTCGACAAGCTGCGCCTGGACGTGCCGCAGACGGACCTGGCCGAATGGCGCCAGGTGGTGAGCGCCAAGGCGAATCCCGACGGCCAGGTGGATGTCGCCATGGTGGGCAAGTACGTGCAGATCCGCGACTCCTACCTGTCGCTGCACGAGGCGCTGATGCACGGCGGGCTGAAGTCGCGCACCCGCGTCAACATCCGCTACATCGAGTCCACCGACATCGAGCAGCACGGTACTCATGCCCTGAAAGGGATGGATGCCATCCTGGTGCCGGGCGGCTTCGGCGAGCGCGGCATCGAGGGCAAGATCCAGGCGGTGCGCTTTGCCCGCGAGCATGGGGTTCCTTATCTCGGGATCTGTCTCGGGATGCAGGTGGCCATCGTCGAGTTCGGCCGGCACGTGCTCGGCCTCGCGGGCGCCAACAGCACGGAGTTCAATCGCGCGACGCCGCATCCGGTGATCGCGCTCATCAGCGAGTGGCAGGACCAGGCCCGCGGCATGCAGACCCGCGACGAGGGCTCGGCCAAGGGCGGCACCATGCGCCTCGGCGCGCAGGAGGTACTGATCGGGGCCGGCACTCGCGCGCGCGAGATCTTCGGCAAGGACGCGATCTTCGAGCGCCACCGCCACCGCTTCGAGTTCAATAACAACTTCCTCGACCGCTACCGTCAGGCCGGCATGCGCTTCTCCGGCTTCTCGCGCGATGACCTGGTGGAGGTCATCGAGGTTCCCGGCCATCCATGGTTCGTGGCGACGCAGTTCCATCCGGAATTCACCTCGACGCCGCGCGACGGCCACCCGCTGTTCACCGGCTTCATCCGTGCCGCGCGCGCTCAGCGGGCATCGCTCCTGCCGCAGGCCGCGGGCGCCTGAGCCCATGAAGCTCGCGGGACAGGAGATCGGCATCGGCCGGCCGCTCTTTCTCATAGCGGGTCCCTGCGTCATCGAGAGTGCGCAGCTCACGCAGCAGGTCGCCGGGCGCCTCAAGGAGCTCACGGGCCGCCTCGGCATACCGTTCGTGTTCAAGGCCTCCTTCGACAAGGCGAACCGCTCCTCGCGCGCGAGCTACCGCGGTCCCGGGATGGAGGAGGGCCTCAAGGTCCTCGAGGGCGTGCGCCGCAGCATCGGCGTTCCGGTGCTCACCGACGTGCACGAGGACACGCCGCTCGATGAAGTCGCCTCCGTGGTGGACGTGCTGCAGACGCCGGCCTTCCTCTGCCGCCAGACCAACTTCATCCTCGGCGTCGCTTCCAAAGGCAAGCCCGTCAACATCAAGAAGGGGCAGTTCCTCTCGCCCTGGGAGATGGGCAACGTCGTCGACAAGGCCCGCTCGACGGGCAACGACTCCATCCTCGTCTGCGAGCGCGGCTTCTCCTTCGGCTACAACAATCTCGTTTCCGACATGCGCTCGCTGTCGGTCATGCGCGCGACGGGCTGCCCCGTGGTGTTCGATGCCACGCATTCCGTGCAGCTGCCGGGCGGCCTCGGCGCCGCCTCCGGCGGGCAGCGGGAGTTCATTCCCGTCCTCGCCCGCGCCGCCGTGGCGGCGGGCGTCTCCGGCCTCTTCATGGAGACGCATCCCGATCCGGCCCGTGCGCTTTCCGACGGACCCAATGCGTGGCCGCTCGACCGCATGGAGCCGCTGCTCACCACCCTGAAGGCTCTCGATGAGGCGGTGAAGGCGCGGCCCTTGGAGGAGTCATTACTTTCTGCGGAGCATACACATGACCCGAATCGCCGAAATCCGCGGCCGTGAGATCCTCGATTCCCGCGGCAACCCCACCGTCGAGGCCGACGTCATTCTCGATTCCGGGGTGATGGGCCGCGCGGCGGTTCCCTCCGGCGCCTCCACCGGCACCCGCGAAGCGGTGGAGTTGCGCGATGGCGACAAGAAGCGATACCTCGGCAAGGGCGTGCTCAAGGCCGTCGAGCACGTCAACACGGTGCTGAAGTCGGCCGTGCTCGGCGCGGATGCGCGCGACCAGGGCGGGATCGATCAGCAGATGATCGAGCTCGACGGCAGCGACAACAAAGCGCGCCTCGGCGCCAATGCTATCCTGGCCGTCTCGCTCGCAACCGCCCACGCCGCGGCGCGCGATGCCGGGCTGCCGCTCTACCGCTACCTCGCCCAGAGCCTCACCGCCGCGCGCGAGCCGGTGATGCCCGTGCCGATGATGAACATCATCAACGGCGGCGCGCACGCCAACAACAGCCTCGACATCCAGGAGTTCATGATCCTGCCCGTCGGCGCGCCGAGCTTCCGCGAGGCCCTGCGCTACGGCGCCGAGGTGTTCCATCACCTGAAGAAGATCCTCGGCGAGCGCGGTTTCTCCACCGCCGTGGGCGACGAGGGCGGTTTCGCGCCCAACCTCGGTTCCAACGAGGAGGCGCTCGGCATCATCCTGCAGGCCATCGACAAGGCGGGCTACAAGCCCGGCCGCGACATCTACCTCGGCCTCGATTGCGCCAGCTCGGAGTTCTTCCACGACGGCAGCTACGATCTGAAGGCGGAGAAGCGCCGCTACTCGAGCGCGGAGTTCACCCGCTACCTCGCCGACCTCGCCGGCCGCTACCCCATCGTCAGCATCGAGGACGGCATGGCCGAGGCTGACTGGGACGGCTGGGCGCAGCTCACGCGCGCGCTCGGCGAGAAGCACCAGCTGGTCGGCGATGACATTTTCGTCACCAACACCAAGATCCTGCGGGAAGGCATAGAGAAGCACGTTGCCAACGCCATTCTCATCAAGCCCAATCAGATCGGTACTCTCACGGAGACGCTGGCTGCAATCGACCTTGCGGACGATTCCCATTACGCCGCCGTCATCTCCCACCGCTCCGGGGAGACCGAGGACAGCACGATCGCCGACCTCGCCGTCGCCACCGCCGCAACCCAGATCAAGACCGGCTCGCTCTCGCGCTCCGACCGCATCGCCAAGTACAACCAGCTGCTGCGCATCGAGGCGGAGCTCGGCAAGGTCCGCTATGCCGGCCGTGATGCGTTTCCGGTGAAGGTGTGAGTGGAAGCTGGTAGTCTGATGCGCCCATGAAGTGGCTTGCGGCCGCATTGGCTGTCGCGCTGATCCTGCTCCAGTACCGGATCTGGATCTCCGACGACGGCCTCCGCGGCGTGCAGCGTCTCCAGCACGCCGTCGCCGCGCAGCAGAAGCTGAATGCCAGTCTCACCGAGCGCAACAGCCGCCTCGCCGCGGAGGTCCAGGACCTCAAATCCGGCACCGCCGCCATCGAAGAGCGCGCCCGCAGCGACCTGGGGATGATCGGTCCCAACGAGACCTTCTACCAGGTGGTCGAGCCCGCTCCCGCGGTCGACAAGCCCGCCGCCGGCTCCGCCGCGGTCGCCAAATCGAAATGACGGGGCCTCGCAACTACTGGCTGGTCATGCCGGCCGCCGGAGTGGGCCGCCGCTTCGGCGCGAATCGGCCGAAACAATATGCCCCGCTCTGCGGCCGCACCGTCATCGAGTGGGCCCTGGCTCCCTTTCTGACCGATCCGCGCTGCGCCGGCACTGTGGTGGCCCTGACCGAAGACGACCCTTACTGGAGCTCGATCGCCCCGGCGGCGGTGCTCGTGGCCCCCGGCGGCCAGGAGCGAAGCCACTCGGTCCGTAACGGCCTCGCGGCGCTGGCCGGGCGCGCGACCGCCGACGACTGGGTCCTGGTCCACGATGCCGCACGACCGTGCCTGCCGCGCCAGGATCTCGACCGACTGCTCGCGGAGCTCGCCAGCCATCCATGCGGAGGCCTGCTCGCGACCCCCGCGGCCGACACTTTGAAGCGGGCCGATGGCTCCCGGCAGGTACGGGAGACGGTGGACCGCGCGGGGCTGTGGCGTGCCCTGACACCGCAGATGTTCCGCTACGGCCGCCTGTGCGAAGCGCTCGACCGGGCGCACGCGGCGGGCCGCATCCCCACCGATGAGGCCCAGGCGATCGAGTGGCTGGGCGATGTGCCGCAGCTCGTCGCCGGCGCGGCCGCGAATCTCAAGATCACCAGCGCCGCCGATCTGGCGATCGCGGCCGCACTCCTGAAGGAAAGCCGCGGATGAGAATAGGCTCTGGCATCGACGTGCATGCATTCGGCCCGGGCGATTTCGTGATGCTCGGCGGGGTGCGCGTGGCGCACACGCAAGGTGTCGTGGCTCACTCCGACGGCGATGTGGTCTTGCACGCGCTCACCGACGCGCTGCTCGGGGCGGCCGGCCTCGGCGACATCGGCCAACACTTCAAGGATACCGATCCGCGCTGGAAGGGCGCCGACAGCAAGCGCTTCGTGCGAGCGGTGATGGACATGCTGCGCGAGCGCAGGTTACGGGTGGGCAATGCGGACCTGACGGTGCTCGCCGAGCGGCCGAAGCTCTCGCCCGTGCGCGATGACATCCGCCGCCAGGTCGCGCAGCTCCTGGAGGTGGACGTCGAGCGGGTCAACGTCAAGGCGACGACCACCGAGAAGCTCGGCTTCCTCGGACGGACGGAAGGCATCGCCGCCCAGGCCGTAGTCCTGCTGCTCGATGTCAACTGAGGCGGCGCTCGATCCGCCGCGTGCCCATGGCGGGCCGCTCTGCCGCGGGCGGCTGCGCACCGAGCCCGAGGACTTCATCGTCGAGGAGCAGCTCGGGTTCGAGGCGGCCGGGGCGGGCCAGCACGTGCTGCTCAAGGTGCGCAAGCGCGACGCCAACACACAGTGGATCGCGCGCGAGCTCGCGCGCGCCTGCGGTTGCAGGCCGGGGGACGTGGGTTATGCGGGCCTGAAGGACCGCCGCGCGGTTGCCACGCAGTGGTTCACCGTGCCGCAGTCGCGGCTCTCGCCGCAGGACTGGGTGAGCGTGCGCGGCGGCGAATACGAGGTACTGGAGGCGCACCGCCATTCCCGCAAGCTGCCGCGTGGAGCGCTCGCCGGCAATGGCTTCGTCATCAGGATCCGCGGCGCCGCCGTCGCGGATGCGCCCCTCGCGAGCCGCCTCGCGGCCATCGGGACGCGTGGTGTCCCCAATTACTTCGGGCCGCAGCGCTTCGGGCGAAACGGCGCGAATCTCGCGCGCGTGGGTGAGGACTTGCGCGCGCTCGGGTCGGCGGAGCGCGGCTTCATCCTCTCGGCGGCGCGGAGCCTGGTCTTCAACGCCGTGCTGGCGGAGCGTGTCGCCGCGGGGAGTTGGGAGCGTCTCGAGGCGGGCGATCTCGCCAACCTCGACGGGCGGGGTAGTCATTTCCGGGTCGAAACCGTTGACGAGGAGCTGACCGCGCGCGGCGCTAGGCTCGACATCCACCCCACCGGGCCCATGTGGGGCCGCGGTGCGCCGCCAGGGGGCGGCAGGGTGTTGGAGCTGGAGCAGCGGGTCGCGGCGGGCCTCACGGCCGCATGCGAGCTGGTCGTGCGGGCCGGCATGGAACAGGAGAGGCGCAGCCTGCGGCTCGCCGTGCGGGACCTGCGGTGGCGGCGGGAGGCGCAGGACTCGATCGTCATCGAATTTCGCCTGACCCGCGGGGCGTACGCCACGGTGGTGCTGCGGGAGGTCTTTGCGCTGGATGTCGACTACGACGACAGCAACACGTAAACCGCGCCCGTGCCGCCGTCGACCTGGCGGGCGGAGACGTACGCCAACACCGGGCCCACCTTGCGCAGCATCCCGCCCACCATGCTCTTGAGCACCGGGCCGCGGTGTCCGGAGCGGAGCCCCTTGCCGTGAACGATGCGTACACAGCGCCACTGCCGCCTCAGGGCCAGCCCCAGGAATTCACGCAGCGCCTGCTTCGCCTCGGCGACCGTGAGGCCGTGCAGGTCGATCTCCCCCTGCACGCGGTAGTCGCCGCGGCGCAGCTTGCGCAGTACCCCGGGCTGGATGCCTTCGCGGTGGAAGACGAGCTCCTCGCCGCTGGCGAGGGCCGGGTCGATGACGTCGTCGCGCAGGCTCTCTTCGAGTACCGCCAGCCGATCGGCGCGGCTGAAGCGCGCCGTCGGGCGTGGCCGCCGCGGCGAAGAGCGCCCCAGAGGGTTTCCCGGGGCGCTTGCGCTTGCGGCGGCGGATCCCAGAGGTTTGACGTCCCGCACCGCCTCGCGGAAGAGCTGCGCGTCCTCGACGCTAGCGCCTTCCGGCGTGCTCTTTGACGAACGTCGACTCAAGCTACCTCCGCGCAATTTGCTTCCAGTATAGTTACGCGCCGTTTCCCAGGGGTGTCCTGGAGCGCTCCCTCTCGCGGGGACGGGTCGCGGAGGGGCGGGATCGCGGCCTCAGGAAAACCAAGCCTTGCAATACCATACCTCAGGACTGTGAAGATCCTCGTCAGCAACGATGACGGCTACCGCTCCCGCGGCATCCGCCTCCTCAGGGAGGCGCTCGCGAGCCTCGCCGAGATCACCGTCGTCGCACCGGACCGCAATCGCAGCGGCGCGAGCAACTCTTTGACTCTCGACGTGCCGCTGCGGGTGTTCGAGTCCGAGCCCGGCGTGTACTACGTTCAGGGCACACCGACCGACTGCGTGCACCTCGCCATCTCCGGCCTGTTCGATTACGAGCACGACATGGTGGTTTCCGGCATCAACGACGGCGCGAACCTCGGCGATGACGTGCTTTATTCGGGCACCGTGGCGGCCGCGATCGAGGGCCGCTTCCTCGGCCTGCCCACCGTCGCCATCTCGCTGTGCACCCTGCCCGATGCGGAAGCCCGTTTCGAGACCGCCGCACAGGTCGCACGGCAGCTCGTGGGGCAGCTGCTGCAGAGTCCGCTCGAGCGCACCCTCATCCTCAATGTCAACGTGCCCAACGTGCCCTTCGCGGCGCTGCACGGCTTTCGCAGCACGCGACTCGGGTTTCGCCATCGCTCCGAGCCCATCCTGCCGGCGCGCGATCCGCGTGGGCGGCCGGTGTACTGGGTGGGGCCCGCGGGACCGCAGCAGGACGCCGGACCCGGCACCGACTTCGAAGCCATCTCCGAGGGTTATGTTTCCGTGACGCCCCTGCAAATCGACCTCACACGCCATTCCGCGCTGCCCGCTCTGCAGCATTGGCTGGAAGGCATCCATGGCTGACTTGCGTTTTTCCGGCATCGGCATGACTTCCGCGCGCACGCGTGACCGGCTGGTGCAGCGCCTGCGCGAGCAGGGCATCACGAGCCTCGCGGTCCTCGACCGGATACGCAACGTGCCGCGGCACATCTTCGTCGACGAGGCGCTCGGCAGCCGCGCTTACGAGGACACTGCGCTGCCGATCGGATTCGGGCAGACGATCTCACAACCCTACATCGTCGCGCGCATGACCGAGGCGCTGCTGCAGAGCGGTCCGCTGCACAAAGTGCTGGAGGTCGGCACGGGCTGCGGCTACCAGACCGCGGTGCTCGCGCCGCTGGTCGAGCGCGTCTACACCATCGAGCGCATCGCGCCGCTTCTCGATCGCGCCAAGGACCGGCTGAAGGAGCTCGGCGTGCGCAATGTCAGGTTCCGCCACGGCGATGGCAGCGCCGGCTGGAAGACGCAGGCGCCGTTCGACGGCATCCTGGTCGCCGCGGCGCCGCTCGTCGTTCCCGAGGCGCTGCTCAAGCAGCTGCAGGTGGGCGGCCGGCTGCTCGTGCCGGTGGGCCCGGAAGGGGAGCAGGAGCTGGTGCGCTTCACGCGCCGGGACCAGCGCATCGACCGCGAGTCGCTCGGGCCGGTGGCGTTCGTGCCCTTGCTCGGAGGGACCGGATGAGTGGAGATTTAAGGTTAACTTATTCCATTAAGGTACTGAATAATATCATGTTTGCAAGATACAGTTGCTAAGCAGAGTGTGACCTGTTTAACATGTGCCCCTGTCGCCGAGCGCCGACAGTGCTGCAGGGTCGCAGAGCAGCCGGAAGAGGGCACAGGGAGGAGGGGATGCCGAGAGAAAAGCAACAACAGCGACGAAAAGAAGAAAAGCGTACTGTCGTCCGCAGTCTGTCAGCTCCGGATGATGGGTCGGTTGGTTGATGCCCCTCCCCCTGTGTCTTCTTCCGGCGGCTCTGCCGCCGGAAGAAGTTATTCCAAGAACAAAGCCGCGACCGCGTGCCGCTCCTCCTGCACCAGGATGTTGTAAGTGCGGCAGGCCGCACCCAGGTCCATCACTTCGAGTCCGACGCCGCGCGCCGCGAACGCAGCCCGAATCTGCGCCGGCGGGAAGCGTTGCCGCTCGCCGGTGCCGAGCAGCACCACCTCCGGCCCGAGCTCGAAGATCGGCGCCAGGTGCTCCGGCGCCAGAGCCTCGAATCGCGCCGGCGGCCAAGCGGTGATCAGCCGGTCGGCGGATACGATGCAGCTCGAGCGCACGTGCGCCTCGCCTATGCGCAGCTCCGCCCGCGAGTAGGCGCGCACGAGGTTCAACCGCGAGCTGCTTTCCAGTGTGAACTTCATGATGACGGTACGATAGCGCTCGTGCGCGAGATCGTCATCGTCATTCGGGATTTGTATCTGCAGCCGGAGCCCGATCCCGCCGCAAGCCGGGGCGAGGGCGCGACGCCGGCGATGGACCATCTCGCGCGCTTCGGCGACAAAGCGACTCTGCCCCAGGGATGGCGCGCATGGAGCGCGCATTGGCTCGGCCTGCCGCAGTACGCGCGCGCGGCGCCGGCCAGCATCGCTGCGGCCGCGCTCCCCAATGCGCCGGCCGCCGCGCCGGAAGATCGAGCGGTATGGATGGCGACGCCGCTGCATCTGGTCGCCGGATTGACCAGCCTGCACTTCGACAGGCGCAGTCTCCTTCACCTGCCGCAGGCCGAGCTCGAGGCGCTCGCGGCGAGCTTCCGGGAAACGTTTCGCGGCTCGGGATTCGACCTGCACCCGCTCGCGGGCGGCGAGCTGCTGCTGTCAGGTGCGCCGCTCCATGCGCCGTCGACTACGACCGAGCCGGCGCGGATGCTGCTGACCTCGGTGGCGGAGTCGCTTCCGGCGGGAGAGGGCGCGCCCGCGCTGCGGCGGCTCGGCGCGGAGATCGAGATGTGGCTGCACGGCCACGCGGTCAATGACGAGCGTGCGCGCCGCGGCGCCCCGCCGGTCGCATCCCTTTGGGTGTGGGGCGGCGGCGGCGCCCCGGTTGCCTGCGCCGCGGCTGCGCGTGAGACGGCGGCCGCGGCCTTCGGCTGCGATGCCTATGTCCGGGGCCTCTGGCGGCTCGCCGGCGCAGAAACCCGGCCGATGCCGGTAGACTGGGCGGCGGTGATCGGCGAGCCGGGGGCACAGCGCGCGCTCGGCGTAGTGGAGGTTGCTGAATTGCTGCATGCCAACTCGTCATGGACTCTGGCGGACGCCGTGGCGGACATCGACCGCCGGCTGCTGTCGCCGGCGCTGGCCGCCTTGCATCGCGGCGAGCTCGGTCGGCTGCTGTTGCTGGCGAACGATCGCTGCCTGACACTGCGCGCGGCGAACCGTTGGCGCCTGTGGCGGCGCATGCGGGCTCGGCGCGGGCGCTTCGAGGCCTTGGCATGAATCTGCGCGTCGTGCGACGCGCCGCCGGCGCCGAGGATGCCTCGATGCTGGCCGGATTGCATCCGGTGCTGCGCCGCATTTACCTCGGCCGCGGTGTGCGCACGGCCGACGATCTCGACATGTCGCTCGATCGCCTCCTGCCCGTGAGCACGCTCGAAAGCATTGCCGCCGCGGTGGATCTGCTGCTCGAGCATCGGGCCGCGGGCCGGGTGCTGGTGATCGGTGATTTCGATGCCGATGGCGCCACCAGCACCGCGCTCGTCGTCAGGGCGCTGCGGGCCTGGGGTTTCGCCTCGGTCGATTTCCTCGTGCCCAACAGGTTCGAGTTCGGCTACGGCCTCACTCCCGAGATCGTGCGGCTGGCGTCCGGGCGCGCTCCGTCGCTGATCATCACGGTGGACAACGGGATTTCGAGCGCGGCCGGGGTGGCGGAGGCGCGCACGCGCGCCATCGACGTGCTGATCACGGATCATCATCTGCCCGGTACCGACCTTCCGGCGGCCAACGTCATCGTCAACCCCAACCTGACGGGCAGCCTTTTCAAGAGCCGTGCGCTCGCCGGCGTGGGTGTGGCCTTCTACGTCATGGCGGCGTTGAAACGGCGGCTCGATCAGGAGCGGCTGACGCCGCCGGGCGCGCCTGGCGCCGCGGAGTTCCTCGACCTCGTCGCCCTGGGGACGGTCGCGGATCTCGTGCCGCTCGATGCCAACAACCGCGTGCTCGTGGCGCAGGGATTGAAGCGCATCCGCGCCGGCCGCTGCGCCGCCGGCATCCGTGCCTTGCTCGAGATCGCGGGACGGCCCCTCGAGCATCTCATCGCCGCCGATCTCGCTTTCGGCGCCGCGCCGCGGCTCAATGCGGCGGGACGGCTCGATGACATGACGATCGGAATCCAGTGCCTGCTTGCCGACGACATCGCTGCCGCTGCCGCGCTCGCCGCGCGCCTCGATGAGCTCAATCATGAGCGGCGGGCGATCGAGGCGCGGATGCAGACGGAGGCGCTCGCGGCGGTGCGCCGGCTGCGCGATCCGGGCCCGCGGGCCTTGCAGCGCAGCGGCGTCTGCCTCTTCGACGAGAGTTGGCACCAGGGCGTCGTCGGTTTGGTGGCGAGCCGTGTCAAGGATCGGATCCGCCGGCCGGTGATCGCCTTTGCCGTTGCGGGCGACGGACAGCTGCGCGGCTCGGCGCGCTCCATGCCGGGCATCCACATCCGTGACGTGCTCGCCAATCTCGATGCGCGCCATCCGCAGCTCATCGACAAGTTCGGGGGCCATGCCATGGCGGCCGGTCTGACGCTCGAGCGCTCCCGGCTCGATATCTTCGCTCGCGCCTTCGACGAGGAGGTCGCGGCGTGGGCAGCTCAGTGCGGTCCAGGCGATGCCATCGAGACGGACGGCGAGCTGATGGTGGAGGAGATCGCGCTCGAGACGGCGCACGCGCTCCGCGCCGGCGGTCCCTGGGGTCAGGCGTTTCCCGAGCCCTGTTTCGACGGGGTGTTCGCCATCCGCAGCGCCCGGATCGTCGGCGATAAGCACCTCAAGATGTGGCTGGAGTTGCCGCGCACTGGCCGCTCGTTCGACGCAATCGCTTTCAACCACATCGCGGAGGAGTCGACATTTACCCTGCCGGAAGGCTCCCTGCAGCTCGTCTACCGGCTGGACGTCAACGAATTCCAGGGCGAGCGGCGGCTGCAGCTGCTCGTGGACCACGTGCTCCCGAGCCCGTAGGCGGGCCTCATCCCCGACAGTTGGCGTTATGTTGGTAACGCGCGGCCCGACGCCAACCTGCGACAGATCGATCGCGGAAAGGTGGAACCATGCGCGCGGGGCGGGCAGGCATGCCCCTTGCCTGATTCGGGCGTGAACGGCGTCTCGGTGCCGCGCGAAGCGCTCGGCTAAGGTTCGGGTCATGCAACGGGTGCGGGAGGCTGCCTTGATTCACAAAGCGCGTTCTTCGCTGCGTCGGCGCGTGCCGTGCAGGTGTGCAAAGGGAAGCATTGCCGCCGCGGCTCTGGTGCTGGCGTGTCTCGCTGCGCCCGCGGCGTCCAGGGCGGCTACTCCGGATTTGGCGCTCGCGGTCCGCGCCGGCACGCCGGGCGTGGGCTTGGATCTGGATCTCGGCCTTTCACCGTCGTTCGGCGTGCGCGTCGGCTTTGCCGGTTTCAATGTCAATCACAACGTCGACACTTCCGACGTCAATTACGCGGGACGCCTGCAGCTGCGGACAGTCACCGGTCTTGTCGACTGGTATGTCTTCGCTGGAAGCTTTCGCCTGACGGCGGGTGTGGCAGGGAATGATACGAAGCTCGACGTCGTGGGACAGCCGAGCCAGGGCACCTACACGATCGACGGCAACACGTACTCCAGCGCGCAGCTCGGCTCCCTGAGCGGCCGGCTCAAATTCGGCAACTCCGTGTCGCCGTACGTCGGGTTCGGCTGGGGCAATCCCGCGGGCGAGGACGGCCGCTTCCACTTCCTCTTCGATGTAGGCGCCATTTACGGCGGAACGCCGAGCGTCACCCTGTCCGCGCAATGCGGACCCGCCGCGCCCACAGGTTCGGCTGCCTGCAACCAGGCGCAAAGTGACGTCGCCTCCGAGCAGGCGAAGCTGCGCCACAAGGCGGACATCCTGCAGTGGTATCCCGTGGTGAGCCTCGGAATCGGCCTGCGGTTCTGATCCGGCCACAGCGGGCGAAGCGGTGGTAATTCCCCGCCCGGGCGTTTAGCATGCCGGGCTCCTTGCGCCACCGCTTCACCCCGTCACGGCACACAATATGGAAGTCAATCAGCTCAAGCGACAGCTCAAAGACCTAGGCGAGCGCACGGCTTCGCTTCGGGGGTTTCTTTGAGTACGATCGCAAGAAAGAGCGCCTCGAGGAGGTAGGGCGGGAGCTCGAGGACCCGGCGGTGTGGACACAGCCGGAGCGGGCGCAGGAGCTCGGCAAGGAGCGCGCCCGCCTCACCGCCGACGTGGCGGATATCGATCGCACCACCAAGGGCATCGCCGATGCGGCCGAGCTGCTGGAGCTCGCCGAGGGCGAGGGCGACGAGGCTGCCGCCCGGGATATCGGCCAGGATGCCGAGCGGCTCGAGGGCGACGTCCGCCGCCTCGAGCTCAAGCGCATGTTCCGCGGCGAGATGGACTCGCACGGCGCCTTCCTCGACATCCAGGCGGGTGCGGGCGGTACCGAGGCGCAGGACTGGGCGCAGATGCTCCTGCGCATGTACCTGCGCTGGGGGGCAGCGCATGCCTTTGCGTGCGAGGTGATCGACTCCAATCCGGGTGAGGTGGCAGGTGTGAAGAGCGCCACGGTGGAATTCAAGGGCGACTATGCCTATGGGTGGCTGCGGACCGAGACCGGCGTCCACCGCCTGGTCCGCAAGTCGCCGTTCGATTCCGGGAACCGGCGCCATACCTCGTTCGCGTCGGTGTTCGTCTCGCCCGAGATCGACGAGGACATCCAGATCGACATCAACCCGGCGGACCTGAAGACCGACGTCTACCGCTCCTCCGGCGCCGGCGGCCAGCACGTCAACAAGACGGAGTCCGCGGTGCGCATCACCCACATGCCGACCGGCATCGTAGTCGCGTGCCAGAACGAGCGCAGCCAGCACAAGAACCGCTCGACGGCCATGAAGATGCTGAAGGCGAAGCTCTACGAGCTCGAGGTGAACAAGCGCAACGCCGCCGCGAGGGTGCTCGAGGACTCGAAATCGGACGTGAGCTGGGGTAACCAGATCCGCTCCTACGTTCTCGACCAGTCCCGCATCAAGGACCTCAGGACCGGCGTGGAGGTGGGCAACACCACCGCGGTGCTCGACGGCGATCTCGATCAATTCCTGGAAGCCTCGCTCAAGGCGGGCCTGTAAACCGACATGACAGACAAGCAGCAAGACAGCGGCGCCGGCGCGCCGGACCGCGCGGACGAGAACAAGCTGATCGCGGAGCGCCGCGGCAAGCTCGCAGCCCTGCGGGAGCGCGGCGCACCGGCCTTTCCCAACGACTTCCGCCGTACCGCGCTCGCCGAGCAGCTGCACGGCGCCTATGGCGAGCGCGATCGCGAATGGCTCGAGGCCAATCCGACGCGGGTCAGCGTCGGCGGCCGGATGATGCTCAAGCGCTCTCAGGGCAAGGTCAGCTTCGCCAACCTGGCGGATCGTACCGGACAGATCCAGCTCTTTCTGCAGAAAGATGCCGTTGGTGAGGAGGCGTACGCCGACTTCAAGACCTGGGATGTCGGCGACATCGTTGGCGCGACCGGGCTGATTTTCCGGACCAATGCCGGCGAGCTCTCGGTACGCGTCGAGAGCGTTCGTCTCCTGGTGAAGTCTCTGCGGCCGCTGCCTGACAAGTGGCACGGGCTCGCCGATGTCGAGACACGCTATCGCCGGCGCTATGTCGATCTGATCGTCAACGAGACCAGCCGGAACGTCTTTCGCACGCGGGCCAGGGTCATCAGGTACTTGCGTGATTTCCTCGACGCCCTCGATTTCCTCGAGGTCGAGACGCCGATGATGCAACCCATCCCGGGTGGCGCGGTGGCGCGTCCGTTCGTGACGCATCACAACGCGCTCGACCTCGACATGTATCTTCGTATCGCGCCGGAGCTGTACCTGAAGCGCCTGGTGGCGGGCGGCTTCGACCGCGTGTACGAGATCAATCGCAACTTCCGCAACGAGGGGCTCTCGACCCAGCACAACCCCGAATTCACGATGCTGGAGCTCTACCTCGCGTATGCCGATTACCGCGATATCATGGACTGGGTCGAGAAGGCGATCCGCGGGCTCGCCGACACCCTCCACGGCTCGCAGCGGATGACCTATCAGGGGCGGGAGTACGACCTCTCGCGGCCCTTCCGCCGGGTGACGGTGGAGCAGGCCATCCTCGAGAACAATCCGGACTTCGACCCGCTGTCGCTGCGCGACGCCACCTACCTGCGCAAGTTCTGCGACAAGCTCGGCATTGCCGCGCATGCGCACGACGGCCCCGGAAAGCTGCAGATCGAGATCTTCGAGAAGACCGCCGAGCACACCCTGCTCGAGCCGACGTTCGTGCACGCCTATCCGGCGGAGGTGTCGCCGCTCTCCCGCGCCAACGATGCGGACCCTTTCCTCACCGATCGGTTCGAGTTCTTCCTCGCCGGGCGCGAGCTCGCCAACGGGTTCTCGGAGCTCAACGACCCGGAGGACCAGGCGGCGCGGTTTCGCGCGCAGGTCGCGCGCAAGGAGCGGGGCGACGAGGAGGCGATGTACTACGACGCCGACTACGTGCGTGCACTCGAGTACGGCATGCCGCCCACCGCCGGCCTCGGTGTCGGGATCGATCGGCTGGTGATGTTCTTCACCGATTCGCCGTCCATTCGCGACGTGATCCTGTTCCCGCACATGCGGCCCGAATGATCACAGGGTGTTCCCCCCGGCGCGCCCTGGCGCCGCGGCATTTTCGGGGTTAAGACCTGCGCGCAGCGCATGAATAGTCCGATCGGCGTCTTCGACTCCGGAGTCGGCGGGCTCACTGTCCTCAAGGCGCTCGTCACGCAGCTGCCGCGCGAGCGGTTCGTCTATCTTGGCGATACCGCGCGCCTGCCTTACGGTACCAAGAGTCCCGAGACGGTCGCGCGCTATGCGCTGCAAGCGGCGGAGGCGCTGGCGGACTACGGCGTGAAGTGCCTCGTCATCGCCTGCAACACGGCTTCGGCCGTGGGATTGGCGGCAGTCAGAGAGCGCATCCGTGGTTTACCGGTCGTCGGCGTGATCGAGCCTGGCGCGGAAGCCGCGTGCGCCGTTTCGCGTTCCGGCCACATCGCCGTCATCGCGACCGAAGGCACCGTTCGCGGCGGCGCGTACCAGGATGCGATCGTTCGGCGCCGAAGCGACGCTCGGGTGAGCGCCGTGCCCGCGCAGTTGTTCGTGGCGCTGGCGGAGGAAGGACTCTGCGGCGGACCGATAGCGCAGAGCGTGGCGCGCCATTACCTGGAGCCGCTCTTCAACGCCCCCGCGGGCGTATCCCGTCCCGACACCCTGGTGTTGGGTTGCACGCACTTCCCCATGCTCGCGGACGCGATCCGCGCCGTCGCCGGGCCCGGCGTCAGCATCGTCGACTCCGCGGAGACGACGGCGCGATACGTACGACAGACGCTCGATTCGGAAAATCTCGCGGCTGGCGGCGGGGAGGGGAGTCTGCGGCTGCTCGCCACGGATGCGGCGGACCGCTTTGCGCGGCTCGGCGGGCGCTTTCTCGAGCGGCCGATCCGCCCGCACGAGGTCGAGCTCGTCGACCTGTAGAGCCGCGCTTCCCTACGCCTATCTCTCAATCGGGGAGGCTGTACGGCAGCTCGAGCCGTTCGAGATCGTGCGGCACCTCACCGGCGAGGATGGTCGGCAGCGTTGCGGGCCCGGCCCGCCGCGGAGATGCCGGTGAGCTCGCGAACGGCGCCCAGACGGCTCCCGTCGTGCTGAGCTCGGCGGGCACGGCCGCGTGCAGGGCGGCACCGATGGAGGGCGCTCCGAGGTTCGTGCGAGTGAGCGCCGCGGCCCCGTCCTGGGCGGGCCGTCCGAGCGGAGCGCTGACACGTTCCAACATCGCGTCGGGCTGAGCGGCGGCGGACAGCTCCTGCTCCGCGGTTGCAAGCGGCGCCACGGCCAGGAACTCGCAGCGGCCATCGTCCAGCCGCACCGCGTCCACCACCTTGAACGCGCGGCCATCGGGCAGGTCGCCGCTGTCGCCGGGCCTGAGGTCGAGCGGGCCGCGAGAGCGGAATCGCTGCAGCCGGCGTTTGACGCGGCCCCGGTAGTGAGCACGCGCGATCACTTCCTGCCCGGTGTAGCAGCCCTTGTCGAAGGCGATTGCCCCGACGAGGTCGAGATTCAACATCTGCGCGACGAATTCCTCGGAAGTCGCGCCGTAGACCTGCGGTAGCCCCGAGCTGATGTCGAGCTGATGCCAGATCTCGCGTCGCGCGGGCACGCTGTGCGGCAACTCGCCGCCGGGAGCCGCGGCCGAGCCCGTTGCCGTTGGCGCCGGCGCGATCAGCAGCCACCTGGCGGGCTGCTCGTCCATACAAATCACCACGCGCTCACCCAGACGGCGCTGTTCGCCCGCGACGGCTGGATATGCTGCGAGCGGCGCGGGCGCAGGTTCCCGCGAGCGCAGCTCGGGTGCCCGCAGCCCACAGGCGATGAGTCCCGTGATGCCCCAGCTCTGCGACTCGTCGGTCACTTTCACCTTCGCGCGCAGCACATACTTCGACAGGCGAGCCGCCACGGGCGCGGCCAACTCGCGCGGCAGCAGCGCGAGGAAATCATTGGGCGCGAGATGCACGATGCGCAGCAGGGCGATCGCGCGGCCCTGCGGGTTGTGCAGGCCTGCGAGCGCCGAGCGCTGCGCGCTCACCTGGCCGAGGTCGTTCGACACCTGGCCCTGAAGAAAACGCGCCGCATCGCTGCCCGCGACGCGTAGCGCGCCGAGATCGTCGAGCTCGACAGTCTGCAGATGGATTCCGTTCATATGACTATTATCGGCTATTTGGCGGCGGGACTCGCTGCAGGCTCATGGCCGCGGGAGCTGAATTCTGGCACACTTGTAAAATATGCCGACGAGTCCAGAGAAGAACTCCCCGACACCGCCTTCCGTTCCGTCCACCGGGCCGCATTCGAGCCCGATTCCCGCCGCTCCCGGGCCGGCCGAGCGCCGCCGCGAGATCGGCGGCCCCGCAGGCCCGGAACCGACACGCTTCGGCGACTGGGAGCGCAAGGGACGCTGCATCGACTTCTAGTCCGCCAAGCCGCCTATGACCGAACGACCGCTCTCTCCGCACCTGTCCGTGTACAGGATGTACCGCTACAGCCTGCTGACTTCCATCACGAACCGCGCCGCCGGTGTGGTGCTCTCGGCGGGACTCATCCTGCTCGTCTACTGGCTGCTCGCCATCGCCAGCGGGCCGGCCGCGTACCGGGCCGCGCGCGCGGTGCTGTCGAGCGGCGTGCTCAAGGCCGTATACGTCCTGCTTCTCGCGACCTTCTCCTATCACCTGATTGCCGGCATCCGCCACTTGATATGGGACACCGGCCACGGGCTGGAGCGGGCGCAATCGCAGCGCAGCGCCTGGCTCGTGGTGGTCGCCAGCATCGTGCTGCTCGCCGGGCTCGCATGGTGGGCATTGCACACGGGAGGGCGCGCATGACTAATTCGTCGGGAACGAATTTGAACGCGGCGGAGCCGCGGCCCCGGAGGGGCGAGGCCCAGGAGGGGCCGAGTAACCTGCGTAGTCCCCTCGCCAGGGTTCTGGGCCACGGCTCCGCGAAAGCGGGTGTGCACCACTGGTGGGTGCAGCGCCTCACCTCCGTGGCGCTCGTGCCGCTCACCGTCTGGTTCGTCGTTTCCATCCTGTCACTGCCCTCCCTCGATCACGCCACCGTCGCCGCCTGGCTCGGCCAACTGTGGACCGCGGTGTTCCTGATCCTGCTGGTGCTCACCGCGACCTGGCATTCGCAGCTCGGTGTGCGCGTGGTGGTGGAGGATTACGTCCACGGCAGCGGCACGAAGCTGCTGACGCTGGCGCTGGTGACCTTCTTTCATGTCGTGGTCGCGGCCGCCGGGGTGCTCGCGATCCTCAAGGTGGCGTTGGGAGCCGCCGGATGACATACGAGTTCATCGATCATACCTACGATGTCATCGTGATCGGGGCGGGCGGCTCGGGGCTGCGCGCCACGCTCGGGCTCGCGGAAGCGGGACTCGCCACGGCCTGCATCACCAAGCTCTTTCCGACACGCAGCCACACCGTGGCCGCGCAGGGCGGCATCAGCGCGGCGCTCGGCAACATGGGCCCGGACGACTGGCGCTGGCACATGTACGACACGGTCAAGGGCTCGGACTGGCTGGGCGACCAGGATGCGATCGAGCTCATGTGCAAGGAAGCGCCCGCGGCGGTGATCGAGCTCGAGCATTACGGCGTGCCGTTCTCCCGCACCGGGGAAGGGCGCATTTACCAGCGGCCCTTCGGGGGCATGACGACGGAGTTCGGCAAGGGCATCGCGCAACGCACCTGCGCGGCGGCGGACCGCACCGGTCATGCGATGCTGCATACCCTCTATCAGCAGTCGATCCGCCGCGCCGCCACGTTCTTCGTCGAGTACTTCGCGCTCGACCTCATCATGGAGAACGGCGCCTGCCGCGGCGTCATCGCCCTCGACATGACCGAGGGCAAGCTGCACCGCTTCCGCGCGCACATGACGATCCTCGCGACCGGCGGCTACGGCCGCGCGTACTTCTCCTGCACTTCGGCGCACTCCTGCACCGGCGACGGCAACGCCATGGTGCTGCGCGCCGGGCTGCCGCTGCAGGACATGGAGTTCGTCCAGTTCCATCCGACCGGCATCTACGGCGCCGGCTGCCTCATCACCGAGGGCGCGCGCGGCGAGGGCGGCTATCTCACCAACTCGAAGGGCGAGCGCTTCATGGAGCGCTATGCGCCGAACGCCAAGGACCTGGCTTCGCGCGACGTGGTGAGCCGCGCCATGACGATCGAGATCCGCGAGGGCCGCGGCGTCGGCGCCGAGCACGATCACATCCATCTGCACCTCGAGCACCTCGGCCCCGAGGTGATCCACGAGAGGCTGCCCGGCATCGCGGAGACGGCGCGGATATTCGCGGGCGTCGACGTCACCAAGCAACCGATTCCCGTGCAGCCCACCGTCCACTACAACATGGGCGGCGTGCCCTGCAACTTCCACGGCGAGGTGGTCAGACCCAGGGCGGGCGACCCGGACTCGGTCGTCCCCGGCCTCATGGCGGTGGGTGAGGCGGCCTGCGTCTCCGTGCACGGGGCGAACCGCCTCGGTTCCAACTCACTGCTCGATCTCGTCGTCTTCGGCCGCCAGGCCGCGCGCCGCTGCGCGCAGATCATCCGCCCCGGCATGCGGCACGCGCCGCTGCCCCAGGATGGCGCGCAGCTCGCGATCTCCCGCCTGGACAGGCTGCGCAACGCCAACGGCTCGCGCCCGACCGCCGCGATCCGCCTCGAGATGCAGAAGATCATGCAGATGGACGCGGCCGTGTTCCGTACCGGGGACTCCCTCGAGGAGGGCGCCCGCAAGCTCGCGCGGACTTTCGAGTCCTTCGCGGACGTCCGCATCAGCGACCGCTCGCTCATCTGGAACACCGACCTCGTCGAGACGATGGAGCTCGAGAACCTGCTGCTGCAGGCGACGGCGACCATCCATTCCGCGGCCAACAGGACGGAGAGCCGCGGCGCCCATGCGCGCGAGGACTTCCCGCAGCGCGACGACGAGCGCTGGATGAAGCATTCGCTGGTCTGGGTCGAGGGACCCGGGCGCGCGCGCTTCGATTATCGGCCGGTGCATCTCAACACCCTGACCGACGAAGTCGCGACGGTCCCGCCGAAGGCCCGCACTTACTGACTGCCAAGGTTCACCGATGGCCGACTTCCGACTTCCCGCGAATTCCCGCATCCGTAAGGGCAATACCCACCGAGCCCCGGCGGGTGCCCGCAAGGTCCGCACGTTCCGCATCTATCGCTTCGACCCCACCTCGGCCGAGAACCCGAGGGTCGACAGCTTCGAGCTCGATGTCGCGAGCTGCGGGCCGATGGTGCTCGATGCGCTGATCCAGATCAAAGGCAGCATCGACTCCTCGCTCACCTTCCGCCGCTCCTGCCGCGAGGGCATCTGCGGCTCCTGCGCGATGAACATCGACGGGATGAATCGCCTTGCCTGCACCACCGCCATGGAGGACCTGGGCGGCGGCGACATCCGCATCTATCCGCTGCCGCACATGCCGGTGGTGAAGGACCTCGTACCGGACCTGACCAACTTCTACGCCCAGTATGCTTCGGTGAAGCCGTGGCTCGTCGCCCAGACGCCGCCGCCCCCGGACCGCGAGCGGCTGCAATCGAAGGCGGAGCAGGAGAAGATCGACCGCCCCGCCGCCTGCATCCTGTGCGCATGCTGCTCGACGGCATGCCCCAGCTACTGGTGGAACAGCGAGCGGTTCCTCGGGCCGGCGGCGCTGCTCGCCGCCTATCGCTGGATCATCGACAGCCGGGACGAGGCGACCGGTGAGCGGCTGGACGAGCTGCAGGATCCGTTCCGGCTCTACCGCTGTCACACCATCATGAACTGCACGGACGTCTGCCCGAAGGATCTCAACCCCGCCAAGGCCATCGCCGAGATCAAGCGCATGCTGGTCGAGCGGCAGGCCTGACCAAGGCCGGGACATGGACTCTGAGGCTCGAGCGCTCCTCTGGCGCTGCCGGCGGGGGATGAAGGAGCTGGACGTCCTGCTCGGGCGCTATGCGGCCGCCGCCCTGCCGCAGGCCGGTCCGGCCGAGCGCCGGCTGCTGGCGAGGCTCCTCGAGCGTCCCGACCCGGAGCTCGCCGGGTACTTTCTCGCCGGCGAGGTGCCGCCGGAGCCCGAAATGGCCGCGCTCGTGACGCGCATCACGACTTCGGGCATGATCGAAGTCCCTTGAAAGCCCTTGGCGGACTCCAATTTTCTTAAAGTGCCGGTGCGGACGTGGCACCTCCCCTGAACTTTCAAATTGTTTCAGGGTCTATTCAGGTCGCGGCGCAGCGGCCTTACCCCTGGGAGGAGAGGGCGCGTATGAGCGCCGATGCAAGTGATCTCAGCCTGGTTCGCCGCGTGCAGCGCGGGGACAAGGGGGCATTCGATGCGCTGGTGCTCAAGTACCAGCACAAACTCGTCAAGCTGGTCATGCGTTATGTCCGCAACCCGGCCGAGGCCGAGGATATTGCCCAGGAGGCCTTCATCAAGGCCTACCGCGCCCTGCCGCAGTTCCGCGGCGAGAGCGCCTTTTACACCTGGCTGTACCGGATCGCGATCAACACCGCCAAGAACGCGGTGGTGTCCCGCGACAGAAGTCCGATCGAGTACAACATCGACCGCAACAGCACCGATGGCGAAGAGTCCTACGACATGCAAGGCCGAATGAGGGATTCCGAGACCCCCGAGGGGCTGGTGCTGACGGACGAGATCCGCTCCACCGTCAATGGCGCGATCGAGGCCCTGCCCGAGGATCTGCGCACCGCGATCGTCCTGCGCGAGCTCGAGGGCCTTTCCTACGAGGAGATCGCCGAGGCCATGGCGTGCCCGGTGGGTACGGTCCGCTCGCGCATCTTCCGGGCGCGCGAGGCGATCGACCGGCGCCTGCGCGAAGTCTTCGAAGGCGGCCTCGGCCGCGCCGAGGAGTTGGGATGAACGAGGAGCTCGACAGCCAGCTTTCCGCCATGTTCGACAACGAGCTGCCCGCCGCGGAGTGCGAGCTGCTCGCGCGCCGCCTCTCCCGCGACGGGGAAATCAAGGCCCGCTGGGGCCGGTACGCCGTCATCGGTGCGGTGATTCGTGCGGAGCGGGGCGTAACCCTCGATGGCACGATGGCCGGACGCGTGAGCGCCGCATTGTCGAGCGAGCCCGCGCTGTCGGAGACGGGCACGGCGCATGCCTCTCCCAAAGGACTCCAATACCGCTGGTGGCAGCCGATTGCAGGCGCCGGGCTCGCTGCCGGCGTGGCCGCCGTCTCGGTCCTTTGGCTGCGCTCACACGCGCTGCCTGACGGCGAGCATGTGATCGCGCCCACCGTGGTCGCCAGCACCGCGACCCTCACGCCTCCCGGCGCACCGTCGGCTCTGCAGAATGCCGGCCTAACCGCGCCTGACAGCTTCGTCGTGCCGCCGGTGCCGCAACGGTCCATGATGGTCGTCCCGGCCACGGAGCTGGCCGATTACGTGGTGGCCCACAGCGCCTTCTCCTGGCCGGTCAGCCGCGGCAACCTCCTCTCGGCGCTGATGGTGAGCGAACCGGGAACCTCCAGCACGCCCGCAAGGTCGGAACAGCCAGCTCCAGGCGTGCAAGGCAATGCGATCCAGAATCCGAAGTAGCGAGCGTATCGGCTGGCTGGCGCTCGCCTTGGTCGTCGCCGGCGTGGCGAGCGCCGACGAGCCGGCAAAGTGGCTCGAGCGCATGAACCGAGCGCTCACCACGCTCAACTACGACGGCACTTTCGCCCATTGGGAGGGCGGCAAGGTGGAGATGCTGCGCATCATCCACCGCGTCGCGGACGGCACCGTCTCCGAGCGGCTCGTGTCCCTCGACGGCTCCGGGCGGGAATTCATCCGCACCGGCGCCAGCCTCGCCTGTTACCTTCCCGACAAGCATGTCGTGCTGGTGGAGCGCACGCCTGCCAAGGTCTCACTCCTCGGCGGCTTTCCCGCCGTCAATGACCAGACGGCGCGCTTCTATGACATCAAGGAAATCGCCCGCATGCGCTTCAATCGGCGCAGCACCCACCTCATCACCGTGATGCCGCGGGACCAGTACCGCTACGGCTATCGCCTCTGGGTCGATGATTCGACGGCGATGCCATTGAAGACGCAGCTCTGCGACGCGCAAGGAAACGTCATCGAGCAGATCGTGTTCGCCAATCTCAGGATCCGCTCGCACATCCCGGACTCGGCGTTCCGGCCCAGCATCTCGACCACGGGCTTCCAGTGGCTGCGCAACGACTCCGCGTCGCTCAAGGAGACGGCTGCGCCCGGCGGCCCGGTTTGGAACGCGGCGCAATTGCCGCCGGGTTTTCGCATGACCGTGCGCGCCGCGCAGACCATGCCCGGCTCGCCGGGTCCCGTCGACCACCTCGTCTTCAGCGACGGGTTGGCCTCCGTGTCGGTATTCGTCGAGACCCACGTCGAGACGACCCAGGGGCAGACCGTGATGGAGTCCGCCCAGGTAGGCTCCTCATACGCCTTTTCCACCGTGGTGGATGGACACAAGGTGACCGCGGTCGGTGAGGTACCGGCGCAAACGGTGCGTTTCATCGCGGACTCGGTCAAGGCGGAGAAGGCGCCCGATGGCGTGCCGCCGCCCGCGGCGATCGGCCCGCTGCCGGGCGGCCCATTCGCCCACTCGCCGCCGCTGCACTGAAAGAAATCCCGTTCTCACCGTAGTCCACCGGCGCGACTGCCATCTTTGCGAGCAGATGCTCGCGGACCTGCAGGCGCTCGGACAGGCGATGCCGCTGCCGCCGATCGAAGTGGCCGACGTGGACGCTGACCCCATCCTCAAGCGACGTTTCGGGCTCGAAGTGCCGGTGCTGCTCCTCGACGGCACGGTGGTCTGCCGCCATCGGCTCGACACCGGGGAGCTGAAGCGCCTGCTGGGGAGGGCCTGACTGCTATAATTGCGACGGCCGCTGATCACCTGGCGCGGCAGCAGCTACGCGACAGACCCGATTCATGCGGCTCATACGTAATTTCTCCATCATCGCCCATGTCGATCACGGCAAGTCGACCCTTGCCGACCGCTTCATTCAGCTCTGCGGCGGTCTCGAGGACCGCGAGATGCAGGCGCAGGTGCTCGACTCCATGGACCTCGAGCGCGAGCGCGGCATCACCATCAAGGCCCAGAGTGTCACGCTCTTCTACCAGGCCCGCGACGGCGAGCGCTATCAGCTCAACATGATCGACACGCCTGGGCACGTGGACTTCTCCTATGAGGTGTCCCGCTCGCTGGCGGCCTGCGATGGCGCGCTGCTCGTGGTCGATGCCTCGCAGGGCGTGGAGGCGCAGAGCGTCGCCAACTGCTACACCGCGCTCGAGCAGGGGCTCGAGGTGCTGCCGGTCATCAACAAGATCGACCTGCCCTCGGCCGATCCCGTGCGGGTGATGCGCGAGATCGAAGAGATCATCGGCATCGAGGCCGAGGATGCCGCGCAAGTGAGCGCCAAGACCGGCGAGGGCGTCCCGGAGCTGCTCGAGACGCTGATCCGCCGCATCCCGCCGCCGAAGGGCGAGCCCGAGGCGCCGCTGCAGGCGCTCATCATCGACTCCTGGTTCGACAACTATGTGGGCGTGGTTTCGCTCGTGCGCGTCGTCAACGGCAGCGTCAGGACCGGCGAGAAGATCCGCGTCGCGTCGACCGGGCGCAGCTACAACGTGGACCGGCTCGGCCGCTTCACCCCGAAGCCCGTCGTGGAGAAGATGTTGGCGCCCGGGGATGTCGGCTTCATCGTCGCCGGAATCAAGGAGATCGACGGTGCGCCGGTGGGCGATACCATCACTCTCGAGAGCCGGCCGGCGGCGTCGCCGCTGCCGGGTTTCCGGCAGATCAAGCCACGGGTGTTTGCGGGACTCTTCCCCGTCAACGCCGAGGATTACGAGAGCTTTCGCGATGCGCTAGCGAAGTTGCGGCTCAACGACTCGGCGCTGCATTACGAGCCGGAGGTCTCCGGCGCGCTCGGCTTCGGCTTCCGCTGCGGATTCCTCGGGCTGCTCCACATGGACATCGTCCAGGAGCGCCTGGAGCGGGAGTACGAGCTCGATCTGGTGACGAGCGCGCCCACCGTGGTGTACGAGGTGGCGCGCACCGACGGCGCGGTGGAATTAGTCGACAACCCCGCGAAGCTGCCGCCCTCCAACGAGATCGAGGAGATCCGCGAGCCGGTCATCGTCGCCAACGTCCTGGTGCCGCCCGATCACGTCGGCGCCGTGTTGAAGCTCTGCAACGACAAGCGCGGCACGCAGAAGAAGATGCAGTACCTGGGCAGCCAGGTGTCGCTGCAATACGAGCTGCCGCTCGCCGAGGTGGTGCTCGATTTCTTCGATCGGTTGAAGTCGGTGAGCCGCGGCTACGCCTCCTTCGACTACGAGTTCTCGCACTTCCAGGCGGCGCCGCTGGTCAAGCTCGACATGCTCATCAATGGCGAGCGGGTCGATGCGCTCTCGATCATCGTGCACCGCGAGAACGCTTATCAACGCGGACGGGAGCTCGTCGACAAGATGCAGGAGCTCATCCCGCGGCAGATGTTCGAAGTCGCGGTGCAGGCGGCGATCGGCAGCGCCGTCATCGCGCGCGCCACCGTGAAGGCATTGCGCAAGAACGTGCTGGCCAAATGCTACGGCGGCGACGTCAGCCGCAAGCGCAAGCTCCTAGAGAAACAGAAAGAAGGCAAGAAGCGTATGAAACAGTTGGGCCGGGTCGAGATTCCACAGGAAGCGTTCCTCGCCGTCCTCAAGATCGGTCGCGAGTAGGCGCCGGCGATGCCGCCCCTTCTGATGCAGGTCATCCTGGCTCTCTCCTGGCTCGCGCTGCCGGTCGGGCTCCTTTGCATCCTCGATGACTGGTTCCTGCGGCCGAGGCGGCAGATCGCCGCCGCTCCGAAGCCGGTCGCCGATGCCGGAGTGATGTCGCTCGCCTACCACGTGCTGCCGATCCTGATCGGCGCCGCGGTGGTGCGGCTCCTGGTCGCCGAGCAGCTCGATTTCAGTGCCGTGCTGGTCGCGATCTCGGCGGTGACGGGAGTCATCTGGGCGGTGGATGCCTGGGTGCTGCGCCGCTTCCGGCGCGACGCCGCCAAGGCCGCGGGCAAGGACCCGTCGGCCATCCCGGAGCCCGGCACGGTGGACTACGCGCGCAGCTTCTTTCCCGTGGCCGTGGCGGTGCTCGCGCTGCGCTCGTTCGTATTCGAGCCGTTCCGCATCCCCTCAGACTCCATGATGCCGACCCTCCTCGACGGGGATTTCATCCTGGTCGACAAGTTCTCCTATGGCCTGCGGCTGCCGGTCACCAACAGCAAGATCCTGGATACGGGGGGACCCAGGCGGGGGGACGTGGTGGTTTTTCGCTATCCGCTCGACCCTTCTGAGAACTACATCAAGCGTGCGGTGGGCCTTCCGGGCGATCATGTAACGGTGCGCGACGATCGGCTCATCATCAACGACCAGGTGATACCGTTCAATGTCACGGCCACCTATACCGACGGCTGCTACATCAACATGCAGCTCGCCGTCGAGCACCTGGGAGAGCACACTCACCAGGCGCTGCTCTGTCCCGTGCCGCTCGAGGTCACCCCTTACCCGCTGCCGGGCTGCCGGCGCAGCGATGCGCGCGGCTACGTCTGCGGCAGCACGCCGCCTCCCGGGGCGCAGGCTCTCATCGAGCCCGAGGTGGTCACCAAGGTGGTGCCGCCGGGGCAGTACCTCATGGTCGGCGATAATCGGGATAATAGCGACGATGGGCGTGTCTGGGGCTTCGTGCCCGATGTGAACCTGGTCGGCAAAGCGACCTATATCTGGTTCAATTGGGATCCGGAGCGCTCCGGCGGGCCCATCTGGAGCCGGATAGGGCGGAAAATCGAGTAGCGGGGGTCCAGCAATGTTTGCGCGTCAACGTGGCATCACGGCGATCGGGTGGCTGGTGTTGCTCATCCCGTTCGCCATCGTCATCTATGCCGGGATCCGCCTGGCGCCCGTCTATTTGAACTACATGAAGGTCTCGCGCTCCCTGAACGACCTCACGAGCGAATTTCAGACCGGCGGGGCGACGCCCGACACCATCCGCAATGCCCTCAGCAAGCACTTCGAGATCGATGAGGTGGATTACCCCAAGCTCAAGGATATCTCGATCTCGCGTGACGGCCGGGGATGGGAGGTCGAGGCCGCCTACGATGATCAGGCGCCGCTCTTCGCCCACATCACCCTCGAGGTTGAATTCGACAAGGTGGTCACCCTGAGCGGCGGTGAGTAAAGCCGACTGGCCGTTGGGCTGGGTCCGCGCCGAGCTCAGCTACGAGCCGCGCGACCCGGCGCTCTTCCGCGCGGCGCTCACCCATCGCAGCGCGGCGGGGCCCAACAACGAGCGCCTGGAGTTTCTCGGCGATGCGGTGCTCAATCTGGTCGTGGCGCACCACCTCTACGCGACGTTCCCCGAGGCCAGCGAAGGGGACCTGAGCCGGCTGCGGGCGCGGGTCGTGAGCGGCGAGCCGCTGGCCGAGGTGGCCGCCTCCTTGAAGCTGGGGGAAGAGCTGCAGCTCGGCTCGGGGGAGCTCAAGACGGGCGGCTTTCGCCGCCAATCCATCCTGGCGGACGCGTTCGAGGCGGTCTGCGGAGCGCTCTATCTGGATGGCGGTCTCGCCGTCGCCGAAGCGGTGATCGAGAGGCTGGTCGAGCCGCGAATCGCGGCGCTTCCGGCTCCCGGTGAGCTCAAGGACGCCAAGACGCGTCTGCAGGAATACCTGCAGTCGCGCGGGCTGGCACTGCCGAGGTACAAGGTCGAGCGGGTGGAGGGCGAGGCACATGAGCAGACCTTCCACGTGAGCTGTGAGGTGCCGTCGTTGCGGCTTGCGGCCACGGGGCTCGGCTCGAGCCGGCGGCGTGCCGAGCAGGAGGCCGCCGAGCGCATACTGTCGGCAGTGGACGCTGACGCAGGCCCCTCGAAGTGACTGACCTTGCCGCCGATTTTCGCTGCGGCTTTGCCGCCCTCGTGGGGCGCCCGAACGTCGGCAAATCGACGCTGCTCAACGCGCTCGTCGGGCAGAAGGTGAGCATCGTCACGCCGCGGCCGCAGACCACGCGCCATCGGATCATCGGGCTGGTACAGCTGCCGAACGCGCAGATTGCGTTCGTCGACACGCCCGGGCTGCACAGTCAGGCGAAGCGGGCACTCAACAAGGCGATGAACCGGACGGCGGCGGCGGCCCTCGAGGATTCGGACCTCGTGGTGTTCGTGGTGGAGGCGCTCGTCTGGAACTCGGAAGACGAGCTCGTGCTGAAGCGCATCGCGCGCTCAGGCAGGCCGGTGTTGGTTGCCGTCAACAAGGTGGATCGCGTGAAGCCGCGCGAGCGGCTGTTGCCCTACCTCGCGGATCTCGACGGCCGGCACGGATTCCTGGCGCTGGTGCCGATCTCGGCGCTGAAGGAGAGGAATCTCGATGACCTGCGCAGCGCCATCGCGGGGCACCTGCCGGTCTCGCAGCCGCTCTTTCCCGCAGGGGAGCTCACTGACCGCGGAGTGCCGTTTCGGATCGCGGAGATGATTCGCGAGAAGCTGACTCTGGAGCTCAATCAGGAGGTGCCGTACGGCATCGCGGTGGAGATCGAAAAGCTGGCCGAGGAGGACGGACAGCTCGTCGTCGATGCGGCCATATGGGTGGACCGCGAGGGGCAGAAGCCGATCGTCATCGGGGCCAAGGGAGAGCGCCTGAAGCGGGTCGGCACCTCGGCGCGGCTGGCATTGAACGAGGTACTCGGGCGGCGGCTGCATCTCACCCTCTGGGTGAAGGTGCGGGAGAACTGGGCGGACAATGCCCGGGCGCTCAGGGAGCTGGGACTGGAGTAAACCGATGACCGCGCATCCCCGCCGCGTTCTGCTGGCGCCGGGGTACATCCTGCACCACCGGCCTTACCGGGATACCAGCCGGATTCTCGAAGTGCTGGCGCGGGATCACGGGCGGCTGACGCTGTTTGCGCGGGGAGTGCGCGGACCCAAGCCCCGGTTCGGCGGGGTGCTGCAGCCGTTCGATCTGCTGCTGCTGTCGTTTCAGGTAGGGCGCGAGGCGGGACAGCTCACGGGGGCGGAGAGTGCGGAGAGCGCGCCTCCTTTGCCCGCGGGCAGCCTGATGGCCGGGTTCTACCTCAACGAGCTGCTGCTCAAGCTCACGGCCCGGCATGATCCGGCGCCGGAAGTATTCGAGGACTATCGCCGCGCGCTCGGGGGACTGCGTGCGGGGGGGAGGATCGAGGCGGCCTTGCGGGTATTCGAGAAGAGACTGCTGGAGGCGGTGGGATACGGGGTGGACCTGACTTCGGAGGCGCGGACGGGGAAGGCCATCGCGGCCGAGGGGTTCTACCGGTTTCGGGCGTCGGAGGGGCTGGTGCCGGCACGGGAAGGCGATGCGGACGCGGTGGCGGGAAGCTCGATTTTCGCGCTGCGGCGGGAGGAGCTGGGGGAAGGGGGGCGCGTGCTCGAGGATGCGCGCAAGGTATTGAAGGCGGCGCTGGCGGAGAGGCTCGAAGGGAAGGAGCTGGCGACGCGCAAGGTGGCGCGGGCGATGGCGTCGCGTGGGGGGTCGCGTACTTAGCCTTAGTACGCAAGAATGCCAGTTTACCCAATGCACCGTATCACCGGAGTAGGCGGCCTTGGCTCATTCGTACATTGCACTCGGCGTCAACATTGACCATGTGGCTACCTTGCGTCAGGCACGCAGGGGCAAGGAGCCGGAGCCCGTGCAGGCGGCTTTGGTTGCGGAGATGGCGGGGGCGGACAGCATCACGCTGCACTTGCGCGAGGATCGCCGGCACATTCAGGATCGGGATGTCAGGGCTTTCAAGGGACTGTTGCAAACCCACATGAATCTGGAGATGGCGGTGACGGAGGAGATGTTGCGGATAGCGGGGGAGGTACGGCCGGAGGATTGTTGCTTCGTGCCGGAGAAGCGGCAGGAGGTGACGACCGAGGGCGGGCTGGATGTCGCGGGGCAGGAGGCGCGGATGAAGGAGGCAACCGGCAGGCTCGTGGGGCAGGGAATCAGGGTGTCGCTGTTCATCGATCCGGAGCCGGCACAGGTGGAGGCGGCGGCGCGGATCGGGGCGCCGGCCATCGAGCTGCACACAGGGACGTATGCGGAAGCGGCGGGAGCGGCGAAGGCGATGGAGCTCGAGCGGCTGACTCGGTGTGCGCGGCTGGGGGCGGGACTCGGGCTCGAGGTACATGCGGGACACGGGTTGAACTACCACAACGTGCAGCCGGTGGCGGCGATCCCGGAGATCGTCGAGCTCAACATCGGCCATGCGATCATCTCGCGGGCGGTGTTCGCCGGGCTCGCGGCGGCGGTCCGGGACATGAAGGCGCTCATGACGGCGGCACGCGCATGATCTTCGGGATCGGGGTCGATGTCCTCGAGGTGAAGCGGATCGGAGAGACGCTGGAGCGGTTCGGGGAGCATTTCGTCGAGCGTCTGCTGATGCCGCAGGAGCAGGCGCAGCTCGCCAAGACTCGGCGGCCGGAGAGGTTCATCGCGATGCGTTTCGCGGCCAAGGAGGCGATCGTCAAGGCGATGGGAACGGGGTTCTCGCACGGAGTCTGGATCAGGGATGTGGGGGTGGTGCAGAACGCCTGGGGGAAGCCGGAAGTGGTGTTCTCGGAGCGCGGCGACCGGGTGCGCAGGGGGCTGGGTGTCGGCGAGGGGCACGTGACGCTGACGGATGAGGCGGGGCTCGTCGTGGCGGTGGCTGTGCTGATGAAGGCGGATTCACCGTCATGAATTGTCTGGTGTTCGATATAGAGACGGTGCCGGACGTGGCGCTGGGGCGGCGGCTGTTTGGACTGGAGGGGCTGCCGGATGCGGAGGTCGCCAAAGCGATGTTCGCACTGCGGCGGCAGGACTCGGGCGGGGAATTCCTGCCCCTCGAGCAGCACCGGGTGGTCGCGATCTCGTGCGTGCTGCGCAGCCGTGAGGGGCTCAAGGTGTGGAGCCTGGGCGATGTCGGCTCGCCGGAGGCGGAGCTGATCGAGCGCTTCTTCGACGGCATCGAGCGCTTCTCGCCGGACCTCATATCGTGGAACGGGAGCGGGTTCGACCTGCCCGTGCTGAATTATCGGGCGCTGCTCGCGGGGGTGCAGGCGCCGCGGTACTGGGAGACGGGCGACGCAGATCAGGCGTTCCGCTACAACAATTACCTCAGCCGCTACCACTGGAGACACCTCGATCTGATGGACGTGTTGTCGGGTTTTCAGGCGCGGGGCAGGGTGTCGCTGGCGAACATGGCGTGCCTGCTGGGGCTGCCGGGCAAGCTGGGATTCTCCGGCGCGCAGGTGTGGGATGCCTGTCTCGAAGGCGATCTGGCCGGGATTCGCCGCTACTGCGAGACGGATGTGCTCAACACGTACCTCGTCTATCTGCGCCTCGAGCTGTTTCGGGGCAGGCTCAGCCGGGAGCGGCATGCGGAGGAAGTGGAGCGGGTGAAGGCGCTGCTGCGCGCCGGCAAGGAGCCGCATCTCGTGGAATTCCTGCGCGTCTGGGAAGGCGGCGCGTGAGCCGCGGAGCAGCCGTGGAGGCAAGCGCCGGCCGTCGCGAGCGCGAGACTGCGGAGGTCGTCGGTCTGACTCACGACGGCCAAGGCATCGTCCGCGGGGGAAAGACGGCCTTCGTGGCAGGCGCGCTCCCCGGGGAGACCGTGAGCTTCGAGCGCATCCGCAAGCATCGGCAACACGATGAAGCGAGGCTGTTGGAAGTGCTGCAGCCGGCGCCCGATCGGGTGGTGCCTCGCTGCGCGCACTTTGGCGTCTGTGGCGGATGCGCTCTGCAGCATCTTGCGCCGGAAGCGCAGTTGGCCCTCAAGGAGAAGGACCTCCGGGACAACCTGGAGCGCGTCGCCCATGCGGAGCCGCGGAGCTGGCTGCCACCGTTGCGCGGGCCTGTATGGGGCTACCGTCGGCGCGCGCGGCTTGGCGCGAAGTACGTGCCGAAGAAGGGGAAGGTGGTTGTCGGTTTTCGTGAGCGTCTGGCGCCGTACGTCGCTGATGTCATGAACTGCGACGTGCTCGCAGAGCCGGTGGGCTCGCTGGTCCAGCCGCTCGGCGAGCTCTTGGGGGCGCTGGACATTCGCCAGCAGGTGCCGCAGATCGAAGTGGCGGTGGCGGACAACGGCACGGCATTGGTGCTGCGGGTACTGCAGACGCCCACCCAACAGGACCTCGAGAAATTGCGCGAGTTCGCGGCTCGCCGCGCAGTCCGGCTCTTTCTGCAGAGCGGTGGGCTCGATTCCGTCGAGGAGCTGCCGCGTACCGAGCCGGCGGCTGCTCCCGCGGGTGGTTCCGACGCGGTCCACCCGATCACCCAACCTCTCTCTTACGCGCTGCCCGACTTCGGGCTGGAGCTCGAGTTCGCTCCGACCGACTTCGTTCAGGTGAACGGGGCCGTGAACCAGGCGCTGGTCGCGCGCGCGATGGAGCTTCTGCAGCCAACGCGGGAATCGAGGGTGCTCGATCTCTACTGCGGCCTCGGCAACTTCACGCTGGCCCTTGCCAAGTCGGCCGGCCACGTCGTCGGAGTGGAAGGTGAGCCGCGCTTGGTGGAGCAGGCGCGCCATAACGCGCGCCGCAACGGAATCTCCAACGTGGAGTTTCACGCCGTCGACCTCTCGAAGCCGATGGAGCTCCCGGCGGGCTGGCTCCGCGGTCCATACACTCATGTTCTCCTCGATCCGCCGCGGGTCGGCGCCGCGCCCGAGATGCTGGCGGCCATCCATCGGCTCGGTCCGCGGCGGATGTTGTACGTCTCCTGCCATCCGGGCAGTCTTGCCAGAGATCTCGGCATTCTCGTGCACGAGCACGGGTTCATCCTCGAATCAGCCGGAGTCGTCGACATGTTCCCCCATACCGCGCACGTCGAATCGATGGCGCTGCTGAGACGGCCATGACTCTCGGGCCGCTCATGATGGATCTGCAAGGGACCGCCATGACGGCCGAGGAGCGGGAGTTGCTCCGACACCCGCTCGTCGGCGGTGTGATCCTGTTCACACGCAATTACGCCGACCCTGAGCAACTTTCGACCTTGGTGGCGCAGATCCATGCCGCCCGTAACCCACCCCTCATCGTGGCGGTCGATCAGGAGGGAGGGCGCGTGCAGCGCTTCCGCACCGGGTTCGCCACCCTCCCGGCGCCGCGCAGGATAGGTCATGAATACGACGCCAACGCCCGCGCCGGCCTGGAGTTGGCCCGGAGCATGGGATGGCTCATGGCCGCAGAGCTGCGCTCGCACGGGGTCGACCTGTCGTTCGCGCCCTGCGTCGACATCGACTACGGGGTGAGTTTCATCACCGATCGCGCATTCCATCGCGATCCGGACGTGGTGGGCGCTCTGGCAACGGCCTATGCCCATGGGATGCGGGATGCCGGGATGGCTGCCACGGCAAAGCACTTCCCGGGCCACGGCGCCGTGGTGGCCGATTCTCACCTGACGCTGCCTGTGGACCGGCGCGAGCTCGCCGACCTCACGGGCGACCTCTCACCCTACCGGCGTCTGATGGCCAACGGCCTGCCCGGTGTAATGGTGGCCCATATCCTCTTCCCAGCGGTGGACGAAGCCCCTTCCAGCCTGTCGGCGCGCTGGATTCGCGACGTATTACGCGGAGAGATGCGTTTCCAGGGGGTAGTGTTTAGCGACGACCTGTCGATGGGAGGCGCCGCGGCGGCTTTCGGGGACATCGTCGCCCGAGCGACGCGGGCGCTGTCGGCCGGTTGCGACATGATACTGGTGTGCAACCAGCGCCCCGCGGTGCTGGAGCTGCTGGATCGCCTGCGGGTGCAGCCCGAGCCGGCATCGGGCCTGCGTCTCGTTAGGCTCCACGGGCGCGGCGGATGGAGCTCGGAGGAGCTCAAGAATCGCCCGGAGTGGCCGAGAGCACAGGAGTGGCTGCAGCGTTGCGCGGCCGCTCCGGCGCTGAAACTGGATTCGGGACGATGACTAGCGGGAACCAATGAACAACTGGTCGGCAGAAGCCTGGCGCATGATCGTCGACAGCGCGCCCGATGGCGTCGTGGTCTGCGACGCCACGGCTTCCGACCATCCCGTGATCTACGCCAATGCCGCATTCGCCGCCATGAGCGGCTATGCGGTCGCCGAGCTGATGGGCAAGAACCTGCGCATGCTCCAGGGAAACGACCGTGAGCAGGACGGCCGCCAGCGCATGCGCGAGACGGTGGAGCGGGGCGAGACCGCGCGCGTGCTGCTGCGCAACTACCGCCCCGACGGGTCGCTCTTCTGGAACGAGGTGGTGATTCAGCCGGTTCACGATCCGTCCGGCAAACTGACCCATTTCGTCGGTTACTGCCGCGATGCCAGTCAGCGGTTGAAAGACGGCGAGAAGTCCTCACAGGGGCTGCCCTCGTGGCTGCGCGAGGACCGGCTGACCGGATTGCACTCGCGCGCCTATTTCGAGGAGCTGCTGCAACGCGACTGGGTACTCGCGCAGCGCGACTCGCATGAGATCGGCCTGACCCTCTTCGATATCGACGACCTCGCCACTTACAACGACACCTTCGACAAGAGCGCGGGCGATGCCTGCATCCGCCGCGTCGCGCGCGTCATAGGCGCCTCCTACCGCCGCGGCGGCGATCTCGTCGGCCGTTGGGAAGGAGGCACGCTGGCGGCGCTCACCCAGGGCGATGCGGCGCAGAAGGCACCGCAATACGCGCAGGTCGTCGCGCAGCGCGTGCGGGACCTGTTGATCCATCATCCGCGCAACGGCGCCGGACGATACCTCACCATCAGTGCCGGCGTGGCGAACCTGGTGCCGCAGCGCGATATGCCGCTGGAGTCATTGCTCAAGGGTTGCCGGGCGGCGCTGAAGCGGGCCAAGGCGACAGGTAAGAACAGCATCGTGACGGCCGGAGAGCGGGACTTCTCCTGAGAGGGCCGTAGCTCTCTTGCCATGTCCTGACGGACCGTCCCGCGGCCCGTTGGCGAATGCAAACGCTCCTCCAGTAGGCGAACGGGCCGCGTTGAAGCGGCGAGCGAGGAACCGAACCCCGTCGCGGGCAGTCACACCTAGTCGAGCTGCCGCGAGGCGATGGTGGAAGCGCTTCGAATATCGAGCAAGAGCCGGTATTTCGTCTTTCTCGCGGTCGCGGGCGGGCACGCTCTGGTACTCGCCGTGCTCTTCTACCGGTCCGCAACGACCCTCCTGCCTTCGCCGGCGGGGACGCCGATTACGGCTTTCCTCTTACTGCGTCCAGCACGTCTGCATGCGCCGCCTGCCGCGCCGCTGAATCGGACCTCGGTACCGATCGCGCCGCTCGTCGCGCCTATCACCGTCGCCGCTCCCGGTCCTCTCATGACGAGTCCGGGTGGTCGGGCGATCGACTGGAACGCCGCTGCCAAGCAGGCTGCGGCCTCGGCCCTGAAGACCCGCAAGCGTATTTCGTTCGGCTTTCCCGCTGGCGGAGAGAGTGCCATTACGTTGGGCGTCCCTTCTCCCCACACTCCAGCACACCACGCCGGCGAATCCGACCGGACTGTGGCGGGTGAGCACGTCGAATGGACGAGCGACCGCTGTTACGTGGCGTCAGACCCGCCGCTACCGGGCGAGCCGGACTTCCTCAAGCACGCGAGGGTCAGCCACAGCGGGTGTCTGCCGCCGGACGGACCGGATCCCGGCGAGCTCTTCAAGAGCCTGCCGGCGTACAAGAAGTATCATCCGCCTTAGTGCTACTTGGGAAGCAGGTGCATGAAGGGCTTCGCCTCTTGCAGCGCGCGCGCGTAGGCGGGGCGCGCCATTAGACGGTCGAGTGAGTATGGCGGCATTGTGCGTGCCGCTCCTGACGCCTGAGCGGCTCGACGTGACCCCGACCAGCCACTCCTTGACTGCCGGGCGCTGCGGGAAGCAAGCTCGGGCTTCCCCTGGGCGGCGCAATGGAGGGGGGTCATCATGCACACGTTGTCCGTATTGCGGCTGAATCTGCTGCGTGCGTTTTATCTCGTGCTGGTCTTCGGGTTGGGGATGCAGGTCTGGCCGGCGATGGTCTCTCACGTCCATTCGATGGAGATCGACGTGTATGCTGTGGGCCCTGTCGACGCTGTCCATCCTGGGTGTGCGATATCCCGTGCGGATGTTGCCTCTGCTGCTGTTCGAGATCACGTGGAAGGCGGCCTGGCTCCTCACGGTCGCGTTGCCTCACTGGCGGCGGGGGCAGTGGAATCAGGAGCTCGCATCGACGACATTCGCCGTTGCGCTCGTTGTGATACTCATACCGCTCGTCCCCTGGACGTACGTCTTCGAAAACTATGTGAGGCAGCCCGGGGATAAGTGGTGGGGGCGGGACGCGGGCGCTCCCGCCAGTCCGTGACGTCCGTCCGGCGGGAATAATGATCAGACCAGACGTCCAAGCCTCGCCTCAGCTCTACGCGCGTACCATCGGCGTTCTTTATCTCATCGTGATCGTCGTGGGGTTCTTCGCCTATGGCTACGTGCCGGGCAAGGTCGTATCGGCCGATGTGGCCGTCACCGCCCAAAATATCCTCGCCCATGAGCTTCTGTGGCGGACCGGGATGGTGGCTGGCCTGATAGTGGTGGTATGCGCCGTCCCGCAATCGTTGCTCGAGTATCTGCTGCTGCGCCCGGTACAGCGCAACGTCGCTCTACTGGCGGTGCTGTTCAATGTGATATCCCTCGTCATAGAGAGTCTCTCGGGGCTGGGCCATGTCGCGGCTCTCGCCATAGCGGCGGGACGGGACTCTCTGCAGGGCGTGGCTCCCCACCAGCTTCAGGCATGGGCGGCGCTGGCCGTCGACGTCCACGATGCCGATCTCAACATCAGCTTCCTGTTCTTCGGCTGCGTCTGCCTGCTGAATGGCTATCTGATCTTCCGCTCGAGCTTTCTGCCGCGGTTCCTCGGTGTGCTGATGACGCTCGCCGGCCTGTGCTACGGCGGCAACAGCATACTGGTGTTCCTGGATGTGCACGCGCTGCCGGCATCAGGGGTGCCGCTGTTGCTGGTGCCCGCGGGGCTCTCGGAGCTCATCCTGTGTCTCTGGCTGCTGATCATCGGCGTCGATGTGCCGAAGTGGCGCCTCAAAAATGGAAGCTGATCGCGCGAGGACCGGCTGACTGCAGGCCGGTCCAGGCGGTTTCCAGCTCGATGCTCATCGGCCGCGGTCCTCAAATGCGCCGTGTGCTCACGACGTCCGCGGAGAAGCTGTTGATCTTCGCGCCAAGGACGGACACTGCCTGGTGCAACGCGAGCGGCTGTGTATCGGCCAGGGCCATGGGGGCGGTGACGCAAACCGAGCCAACCAGAGTGATGGTGAGGGCGATGACGGCGGCGGCGGCTTTCTGAATGCGGTTCATGATGACTTCTCCTACCTTGTGTGTTGCTGGTGTCTGCGTCCGGTTAGACGCAAAGCTCTCGAAATCGTTGGAATGGTTGCTCATGCTCGTCTCTCGAGATGAGTAATGCGAGCGGCGTGCCAGCGGCCGGGCGCGGCTAAGTAATTGTTTTTATTAGTCTATAGTTCGCGGCGCGCGTGTCCGGAAGTGTCCGCGGACGAGTCCGCGACCGGACGGAGCGGACGGAGGACGCCGCGGATCGGTCAGAGCGCTCTGTGTGCCTGCGCGACGGTCAGCCGCGCCGCTCGAATGGCCGGCGGCAGGCCGCCGATGAGGGCGAGCTCAGGGCCCAGCCGATTCCAACCACGATCAGCCGCGCCGACACGCCAAGATCGAACACATTCCGCGCTGGCACTTCTCAGGTGAGTTGGTTTGCGACAGCGGCTGTCTTCGGCGCAGTGGCGAGACTTGCCGCCACCGTAACGGCGAAGTTGATGCAGAGCGCGACGAACCCGGCATTCAGGCCGAACAGCGGGTCAAGATGGGCGCACATCAGCAGTATCGCCGTGAGCACGCCCACTATCATCCCGACGAAGGCTCCGGTCGTCGTGACCCGCTTCCAGTAGAGGCCGAGCACGACGCCGGGGAAGCACTGCGTCACCATCGCATAGCCCGTGAGGAGCAGCGAGACCAGAGTGCCGGAGCCGTGAATCGCAAGGCCCAGACTGGTTGCGCCCAGCACGACGACCATGGCGCGCGCGAGGCGGGCAACTCCATCGTCGCTCATCGCCGGGGCGAAGATGGGTCGATACAGGTTCTTGGCGAAGAGCGTTGCGGCGGTGAGGATGAGGATGGCCGCGGGAACCATGGCGGTGAGAGCGCCCGCGCCACCGATCAGGCCGAGGAACCAGGGCGGAAAGGTGTGGCGAACGACGGTGAGGAGCGCGAGGTCGCCGTTCTTGAGGTGCGGCAGGATGAGGACTGTCGCGAAGCCGGCGAAGAAGACCAGCGCGAGCGTCAACGTGTAGAGCGGCATCACGATCGCATTGCGCCGCAGCGTATCGGCGCTCTTGGCCGTGAACGTCGCGCTGAAAGTATGCGGCCACATGTAGAAGCCGAGAGCGGTCAGCAGAACGGTCGAGACATACCAGGAGTGACCGAGATTGGTGGTGGCTCCGGGCATCATCAGGTGCTGCGGCCGAGCATGCGCGAACGCGGCGAACATCGCTCCAATACCGCCGAAGTGCGCGCGCGGGATGCCGACGCCCATCGCGACCGCGGCTATGATCATCAGGAAGTCCTTGACGACGCTCACCCATGCGACAGCGCGGATGCCGTTCGCGAATACGAAGGCGATGACGAGGCCGGTGGCAACCGTCATCGCCGGAACACGCCCGATATGGCCGAAGCTCGCCACGAATACTATGATGCCGACGCCGTCCAGCTGCAGCTGCAAATAGGGGATGAATGCCAGAATGCCTACGATGCAGACGAAGCCCGCGAGATATCGGTTGCCGTAGCGGCTGTTGAAGAAGTCGGGCTGGGTCTGCAGGCGATGCTGCCGGCCGACCTCCCAGAGCTGGGGCAGGATGAAGAAAGAGGCGACGTAGGCCAGCGACAGGTAGGCCAACACGTACAGGACGGGCCCGCCGCGGCTGTAAGCCCAGCCGCTGACGCCGAGAAACGCGAAGGTGGTGTAGACCTCGCCGGCCATCAGCAGGAACACGAGCACGACGCCGAAGCCCCGTCCGCCGACCGTCCACTGCTCCAGGTCCATCCGCTCGCGGGAGCCTGAGAGGAAGCCGACCAGGGTACCGAACGCCACGATGGCGACGATCACCGTGAGGGCGGTGGCGGCGGGAGTCATGCGTCGTGATTCGCGGTGCGGTCGGCGGTGCTGTCGAGGCGGTACGCGCCCCACAGGCAGCACGGTGTCAGGATGATCCAGAGGATCAGCCAGAAGAGGTTGAAGGGCAGGCCGAGTACGAGCGGCTGTACGCGGTCCCAGAGCGGAACCGTGAAGCACATGGCCACGAACGGTATGGCTCCCAGGACCAAGGCACCGAGCGACGGCGTTTTCACTGGTTGCGCCCCAGCGCCGTGCGGATCCGGTACGCGATCGTGACTCACCGGATCACCTGCCTGGCGGCCGGGGACCTCGCGCGGGAGTGATGAGGGCGATCACGCCGAATGCCGGGTGATCGTAATAGTTGCGTTGATAGAAGCGGACGCGCCGGGTCTCGTTCATCACGAAGGTGGTGCCGGCGGAAGCATTCAAGCCGGGCGGCGGGTCCTGCATCGTGTAGTCGAGTGTCATTCCCAGATGCAGGAACTCACCCCGCTCCAGGTAAATATCGCCGCTCAGCCCGGGCACGTCGATGCCGAGAGTCTCGACCGGAAAGCCGGCATGGGTTCCCCAGGCGCTTGCGGTCTGCACCCAGGCGGCGTGTGCGACCGGCTGATACGTGCCGCTCGAGCGCAATCGCGATTCTATGCCTGCCAAGCGGTAGTCCGAGGACGGCAGCACCGTCAATAGCTTGCCGACGGAACCGGAGCCGCCGGAGGCTTCCCCGCCGGCCACCGTTGCGCCGGCTGTGGTCTCGGCCGTCCAATTCTCCGGCTGCCCGAGTGCGACTTTGGCGCGAAAGATGACGATCTCGATGTCGTATGCCGGTCCGCTATAGGCGGGCGCCGGCTCGGGTTTCGTGGTCGGTGCGGGGGGCGTGGCGGTCGGGCTGCTCGGCGCAACCGAGGAGGGGGCGGTCTGCGCGGGGGCGGCCTGCGCGCCGGCCTGAGGCGAGGTCGCCGTGGGCGGCGTTGCTTGAGTGCCCGCAGCCTGCGCGAACACGCGCAACGGCACGCTCAGCGCCATGACCAGGAGCAGGGTGATCCGGCGGAGCGTGGCGCTTCGAGCTGTCATGGTCTCCAGTCTACCCGATGGTACCTGATCGATTGGAAAAACCGGCCCGCGGCCGTTTTTCGCGACTTGCGACCTAACGCGCGCGCGCGGTCAGCCGCTTCATCAGGCTGGCGCCGAATTCGAAGCGCGTCTCCTCGGCGGGCATGGCGCGCGTGATCCGCAGCCGCAGCGGCCCTTCCAGCCGGTACTCGCGGGATGCCTGCTGCATCAGCCGCACCACCGTGCCCGGATCGATCGTATTGCGCTCCTCGAAGGTCACGGAGCCGCCCTGCGGCCCGAGATCCAGGCGCCGGATGCCGATCGCTCGCGCGGTGAGCTTCAGTTTCGCGATCCGGATGAGACTCTGCGCCGGCGGCGGCAGGGCGCCGAAGCGGTCGTGAATCTCTGCGGTGAGGTCATCGAGGGCCTCGGCGCTCTCGGCGGCTGCGATGCGCTTGTAGAGACCCAGCCGCACGTGCACGTCGGCGATGAACGCCTCAGGCAGGAATGCCGGCAGGCGCAGCTCCACTTCCGTCGCGGCGGCGAGCGGCTTGTCGAGCGCGGGCTCGCGCCCTTCCTTCAGCGCCTTGACCGCGTGCTCGAGCAGGTCGAGGTACATGGCGAGGCCGATCTCGGTCATCTGGCCGCTCTGTTGCTCGCCCAGGAGCTCGCCCGCGCCGCGGATCTCGAGATCGTGGGTCGCGAGCACGAAGCCGGCGCCGAGCTCCTCCATCGACTCGATGGCCTCGAGCCGCTTGGCCGCATCGCCCGCCAGCGCCTTGCGCGGCGGTGCGACCAGATAGGCGTAGGCGCGATGGTGCGAGCGCCCGACGCGCCCGCGCAGCTGGTGCAGCTGCGCGAGCCCCATGTGGTCGGCGCGATTGATCACGATGGTGTTGGCGGTTGGAACGTCGATGCCGCTTTCGATGATGGTGGTGCAGAGCAGCAGGTCGAAGCGGCGGTGGTAGAAGTCCACCATGAGCTGCTCGAGATCGCGCTCCCGCATCTGGCCATGGCCGACCTTGACGCTCGCCTCGGGCACCAGGGTCCGCACTTCGGCGGCGATCTTGTCGATGGTGCGGATCTCGTTGTGCACGAAGTAGATCTGGCCGCCGCGGCGCAGCTCGCGCAGCACCGCCTCGCGCAGGGTCGGCCCGTGCCACTCGATGACGAAGGTCTTGATCGCGAGGCGCTCCGCGGGCGGTGTCGTGATGAGCGACAGATCGCGCAGCCCGCCGAGCGCCATGTTGAGCGTGCGTGGGATGGGGGTAGCGGTGAGTGTCAGCACGTGCACGTTTGCCCGCAGCGCCTGCAGCCTCTCCTTGTCGCGCACGCCGAAGCGGTGCTCCTCATCGACGATGAGCAGGCCGAGGTCCTTGAAGCGCGCGTGGGTGTGCAGCAGCCGGTGCGTGGCCACGACGATATCGACCGAGCCGCGCTCGATGCCCTCGACGGTGGCCTGTGTCTCCTTGGCGTTGCCGAAGCGGGACAGTCCTTCGACGCGCACCGGCCAGTCGGCGAAACGGTCGCGGAAGTTGGCGAGGTGCTGCTGAACCAACAGGGTGGTCGGCGCGAGCACCGCCACCTGCTTGCCCGCCTGGGTGGCGACGAAGGCCGCACGCATGGCGACTTCGGTCTTGCCGAAGCCGACATCGCCGCAGATGATCCGGTCCATCGGGCGATCGCTCTGCAGATCGGCGAGCACCCTGCGGATGGCCTCCGCCTGATCCTCGGTCTCCTCGAAGGGGAAGGCATCGGCGAAGGTCTGGTATTCGCTTTCCTGCGTCGCGAGCCGCAGTCCCTTCTGCGCCTTGCGTCGTGCGTAAAGGTCGAGGAGCTCCGCCGCGACGTCGCGGATCTGGTCGGCGGCACGCTTGCGCACTTTCGCCCATTGATCCGTCCCGAGCTTGTGCAGCGGCGCACTCTCGGGCGCAGCGCCGGTGTAGCGCGTGACGAGATGCAGCGCATTCACCGGGACGTACACCCGATCGCCGTCCAGGTACTCCAGCACCAGGAACTCACCGGGCTGTCCCGCGACCTCCATCGACTGCAGGCCGACGTAGCGGCCCACGCCGTATTCCTCGTGCACCACGGGCGCTCCGGGATTGAGGTCCTGCAGGTCGCGCAGGATGGCTTCGGGGTCGACGGCGGCGCGCTTGCGCTGCCGCTCCTGCCGCGCGCGCGCGCCGAAGAGCTGCGCCTCGGAGATGATCGCGATCCGCGGCTGCGTGAGGGTCAGGCCGCCGAGATCCGGCGCGACGGTCAGCGCGAGCGCCGCGCTGTCATTGGAAAACGCCTCCCAGCCCTGCACGGTATCGACCGTGTGCCCGTGCCCGCGCAGCAGATCGTGCAGCACTTCCCGCCTGCCCGGCGAGTCGGCGGCGATCAATACGCGGCCGTCGAACTCCGCGAGAAATCCATCCAAGGGGGCGAGGGGACGCTCCACCCGCGAATCGATACGCAGCTCGCGCGGCGCGGCGGTTGGGAAGTTGCGTATCTCCTCGGACGCGGCGCCCAGCGTGGTGTCGGCCTTGAAAGCCTCGAGAATGACGGAAGAGAAGCCATCGAGCTTTGCGTCGAGCTCATCGGGCGCGACGAAGAGCTCCGCGGGGCCGAGCACCGGCCGCTCGATGTCATGCCGGCGGTCCTCGTAGCGGGTCGCGATGCTGTCCCAGGCTTTCTCCAGGGCGGCGGGTAAGGCGGCGTCGCGCACGATGATGGCGTTGGCCGGAAGATAGTCGAGCAGCGTCGCGGTCTGCTCGAAGAAGAGCGGCAGGTAGAACTCGATCCCCGCCGGCGCGAGGCCTTCGCTGACACTGCGGTAGATCGTGGTTCGGTTTGGATCTCCTTCGAAGCGCGTCCGGAACCGTCGTCTGAACTCCTTCACGGCCTCCGCGTCGAGCGGCATCTCGCGAGCGGGTAGGAGACGTACGCTGTCGAGGGCATCGAGTGAGCGTTGCGATTCCGGATCGAAGCGGCGGATGGCCTCGATCTCCTCATCGAAGAGATCGATGCGTAGCGGCGTCGTCCCGCCCATCGGGAAGACGTCGAAGAGCGAGCCGCGTACCGCAAACTCGCCGGGGCTCGTGACTTGACTGACACTGGCATAGCCGGCGTCCGCCAGTCTCTGGCGGAAGGGCTCGAGCTCGAGCGCTTGCCCGCGCTCGAGCTCGAAGGCGCGGCTTTGAACGTACTGCTTCGGCGGCAAACGCTGCATGAGCGTGTCCGCCGCGACGATCAGGCAGCCGTGCCGGGTCTGAGGCAGCTCGAAGAGCGTCCGCAGCCGCTCGGAGATGATGTCCGGATGGGGCGAGAAGAGGTCGTACGGCAGCACTTCCCAGTCGGGGAAGGCGAGCAGCGTCAGGCGCTCACCGGCGAAAAAGCGCACCTCCGCCGCCAGCCGATCGAGCTCGCGGGCCGCATCGGCCACGACGACATATAACCGTTGGTCCGAATGCGTGGCCTCGGCGAGCGCAAGGGCCGGAGCGCTGCCGTAGAGCTGCTGCCAGCGCAGATGCCGCCGGCTGGCGCTCGGAACGGGCGGATTGAGGATTGTCAAATCGCGACGGGGATTTCCGTAACGTGCATGCGCTCCTCGACGGGCACGCAGAAAATGTCGATCGAGCCGGAGCGGCCGCGCACCTGCATCGGCGGCAGCGCGGTGGCGCCGATGTCGAGTCCGATCGCATCGAGGGATTGCTTGACCGAGCGCGAGAAGAGCATCTCGCCGGCACGGGCGCGCTGACAGAGCCGCGCCGCAACGTTGACCGTGTCGCCGATGAGCGTGTAGCTCATGTACGAGCTCGAGCCGATGTTGCCCGCCACCACATCGCCCTCGTTGATGCCGATGCCGAGGCCGGCGTCGACCCCGTACCGCTCCTTCCACGACTGGGCCAGTCCTTTGAAGTTCTCGAGCATCTCCTGTGCCGCGCGCACGGCACGGCCCGGGCTGTCAGCCTGCTCGAGCGGCACGCCGAAGCCGAGCATCAGACAGTCTCCCGCCATGTGAAACACCGTGCCCTCGTGGCGGAAGGTGATCTCCGTGAGAAGCGAGAAATACTCGTTGAGCAGCGGCACGACCTGGCTCGGCTGCAGCCGCTCCGAGATGGTCGTGAAGCCGCGCAGATCGGCGAACAGGACGACGGCGTGCGCGCGCAGATCGTCGGTCGAGAGCAGGGTGTCGCGCAGCTGCGCGTCCTCCAGGATCTTGTCGGCGAGCCGCGGCGAGAGATAGCGGCGGAAGGTGCGGCGCAAGACTTCTTCCCGGCGCCGGATCTCCGCCTCCAGTTGCGCCGCCGCGAGCTTGCGGCGCACCGCCCCCGCGCGCACGAGTTCCTCGATGCGGGTCTTCAGAGACTCATCGACGGACAAATCTTATCCCCGAATTCTTCTGCGAAAATAAAAGGTTACCACAGTGCCGGCGGCCCAGCAGGCCTCCGGGCGGCGATAAACCACAGCCGCCGCGCTCGATGGCGCGGGGCGACAATCGCCGAGCGGTTTTATCCGTGCGGTATGCGCACTGGCGAGTGTGGAAGGGCAATACTACCGTTCGCAAACCTGTTTGGGAAATCCGTGTATATGTCAAGCTCATTGCATCCCGCGAGATCATCGTTCCCGGCCCGGCTCACGACGGCCCTGGGCTTCTGCGCTTTGAGCGTGACGGCCGTGGGCGCGGCTTGGGGGCAGGGGTTCCCAGCGCTCAAGGACACCCGATTTCCCGGGACCATCCGGATCTCGGTCGATGCCAGCGATACGGCGCAGGGTATTTTCCGCGTGCACGAGGTGATTCCGGTCCGGGGCAGGGAGCTGACTTTGTTCTATCCGGAATGGATTCCCGGGAATCACTCCCCCACCGGCCCCATCGACCGGGTGGCCGGACTGACCGTCACGACCGGCGGCGAGGCTCTGCCCTGGGTTCGCGATGAATACGATGTCTACGCGTTTCACGTGCAGATCCCCGGGTACGCCTCGAGCGTGAGTGTCGACTTCCAGTACCTCTCCGGCCGCAGCGCATCGCAGGGCATCCAGATGACCCCCGAGATGCTGTCGCTCGAATGGAGCGACGTGAGCCTGTACCCGGGCGGCCATTACACGCGCGACATCACCTACGAGCCGAGCGTGACGCTGCCGCACGGTTGGAAGTTCGGCACCGCGCTGGAGGCACTATCCCAATCCGGCGACACCACCACCTTCAAGCCGGTACCCTACAACACCCTGGTCGACTCGCCGATGTATGCCGGCATGTACTTCGAGCGCGTCGATCTCGACCCGGGCGCGGCGGTGCCCGTGCACCTCGACATGTTCGCCGACGCGCCGCAGGACCTGCAAATGACTCCGCAGCAGCTGCAGGTCCATCGCAACCTCGTGACCCAGGCGTACAAGCTCTTCGACTCGCATCACTACGATCATTACGACTTCCTGTACTCGCTGTCCGAGCAGCTGAGCCCGAACGGACTCGAGCATCACCAATCGAGCGAGGACGGGACCCGCGCGAATCACTTTACGGACTGGGATGACACCCCCGAAGGGCGGGATCTCCTGGCGCACGAGTACACCCACTCGTGGAACGGCAAGTTCCGCCGCCCGGCCGACTTGTGGACGCCCGACTTCAACGTGTCCATGGGCGACTCGCTCCTGTGGGTATACGAAGGTCAGACGCAGTACTGGGGGTACGTGCTGACGGCGCGCTCCGCCATGTGGAGCCCCGAACAATTCCGCGACGCCCTCGCGCTGGTCGCCGCCAACTACGACCGCAACCGGCTGGGCTTCGAGTGGCGCACGCTCGAGGACACGACGAACGATCCGACCGCGGCGCACCGGGCGCCGCTGTCTTATCGCAGCTGGCAGATGAGCGAGGAGTACTACAGCGCCGGCCAGTTGCTGTGGCTGGACGTCGACGCCAAGATCCGCTCGCTCACCGCCGACCGCCAGTCGCTCGACACCTTCGCCCGCCGCTTCTTTGGCGTCGACAACGGCAGCTTCGTCACCAATACCTACACCTTCGACGATCTCGTCGCCGCCCTGAATGGCGTGGCGAGGTACGACTGGGCCGGTTTCCTCCGTGAGCGCCTCAACGATCACCGGCCGCCGCTGGCCGGCATCGGGGCCAGCGGCTGGAAGCTCGTCTACACGGACCAGGAGAGCAAGTTCGAGAAGGAGTATGACGCGACCGCCCCGAGCCGCCACCAGATGGGCTTCGCGCTCTCGATCGGACTGCAGATCGACAAGACGGGCGAGATCGGCGACGTTCGCTGGAACGGCCCGGCCTTCAAAGCCGGTGTCTCGACGGGCGCGACGGTGGTCGCGGTGAACGGTCAGGAATACTCACCCGAGGCGATGACCAACGCCATCGCGGCGGCCGCGCACAGCAGCGGCCCCATCACGCTGCTGCTCAAGTATCAGGGCGAATACAAAACCGTCGCGGTCGACTACCACGGTGGCCCGCAGTATCCGCACCTGGTGCGTGTCGACGGCACGCCCGACTATCTGGACGAGATCATCGCCGCGAAGAAATGAGGGGTGCCGTCCGGACAAAATCGCCTGGAGCGATTTTGGACGGCGCAGCCGGCCCGAAGGGCTAGGCGCACGATGCGCCTAGCAACGGCGGGCGCGAGGTCAGCCGTGGACGACCGAGTGCACGACCCGGTTGAACTCGAAGAACACGGAAAACGACGGGTAATCCCAGCGGGTGATGGGCGGCTTGCCCACGGCCGGATGGCGCTTTTGCGGCGCGCCGAATTTCGCTTCCACCTGATGCATGGTGATTCCACGCCCCGGCCGCGCGACCGAGGACTGCTCGAGCTGCACGTGCCCGTCGATCACCAGCGTCTCCGCACCCGCGCCCCCCGCGATTGCGCAGCCGATCAGCAGTGCCAGTAGTTTTGCCGAGCGCATACGGAACCTCCAGCGATCCGTTGGCGACTATACACCCAGCCGGAATCTGTCAAAGCGGGGAGGCCCCGGCGCCCTGCCGATCTGTGAAGCCCATCAAAGTCCCGCGGGTCCCCAGCCCTGATATGGTTAAATGACCAGGATGTTCCATCCGCTGTCGCTCTTCGTGGGCCTGCGCTACGTGCGGGCCCGGTCCCACAAGTTTTTCGTCTCTTTCATCACCTGGACCTCCCTCGCCGGCGTCTGCGTGGGCGTCGCGGCGCTGATAGTCATTCTCTCGGTGATGAACGGCTTCGAAGGCGACCTCAGGCAGCGGCTCCTTTCTCTGGATGCCGATGCACGAGTGGTGCCGGTCGACACTCAGGGGACGACGACACCGGATCCCGGGCAGTGGCAGCTGGCCACCCGGGCCATCCGCGGCTCGCCTGGCGTCACCGGCGTCGCGCCCTACGCGCAGATCCAGGCGCTCGCCGTGCGCACTCCGGAGATGGTGCCGGTCGAGCTGCGGGGCATCGATCCCGCAGCCGAGCCTTCCGTCACGCGCCTCGTCGGCGCGATTACCCAGGGCAAGCTGTCCGACCTCATTCCCGGCTCCGACAATGTCATCATCGGTGAAGTGATCGCCGAAGAGCTCGGTCTCGCTGCCGGCGACTCCATGACGCTCCTCATCCCGACCGTCACCGCGGGCGGCGTCCCCGAGCCGCGGCTCCGTCAGTTCAAGGTCGCCGGCGTGTTCGAAGTCGGCCTCTCGGACGAGGACGCCATGCTGGTGTTCGCCAACATCGGCGACGTGCGCGCCCTCGGGCCGTCGGCCCAGGGGGATCAGGGCCTCAGGGTTCGCTACCGCGATGCCCTCCAGGCGCCTGCTTTCTCCGCGGGCCTGCGCAGCAGGCTGCCGCACGGCTTCCAGGTGGTCGATTGGACCGAGGACAACGCGGACTACTTCCGCGCGATCCGCATCGAGAAGACGATGATGTCGCTCATCCTGCTGCTCATCGTGGCGGTGGCGGCATTCAACATCGTGGCGATGCTGGTCATGGTGGTGACCGACAAGCGCACCGACATCGCCATCCTGCGCACCTTCGGTGCCTCGCCCCGGCGCGTGATGGGCGTCTTCCTCACGCAGGGCCTGGTCATCGGCTGGCTGGGCGTCGCGCTCGGCGTGGCGCTGGGACTCGTGCTCGCCTTCAACGTCGAGACCATCGTGCCCTTCCTGCAGAACACATTCGGTTTCCAGATCTTCAGCTCCAGCGTCTACTACATCACCACCGTTCCCTCCATCGTGAGGTGGAGCAACGTCGCGGCAATCAGCGTTGCCGCGCTCGTTCTCACTGCCGTGGCAACGGTCTATCCAGCGGTGCGTGCCGCGCGCACGGCTCCCGCCGAAGCGCTGCGTTACGAGTAGCCGGCAATGAGCTCCCCGTACGAATGGCTGGTTGGCACCCGCTATCTGCGCTCCACCCATCGCCGCGGCTTCGTGTCGTTCGTCTCCCTCATGTCCGTGTGCGGTCTCGCGCTCGGCGTGGCCACGCTGCTCGTCGTTCTGTCGGTGATGAATGGCTTTGGCCGCGAGTTGCGGACCCGAATTCTGAGCGTCACTTCGGACGCCACCATCATGGGCCTGCACGGCACGATCCCCGACTGGCAGAGCGTACAGAAGCGAGTGGAGCGCGAGGCCGGCGTGCGAGTCGCCGCGCCTTATGTCGAGCAGCAATCGATGCTGACTCATGGCCAGCACATTACCGGCGCCTCGGTGCGCGGCATACTGCCCGAGGAAGAGCGGCGGGCCACCGGCCTGGCGCAGCGGCTGACCGCCGGTAGCCTGGCGGATCTTCAGTCCGGCCAGTATCGCGTCATCCTGGGCGATGCGCTGGCGCAGGCGCTGCACGCGCGCCTAGGCGACTCCGTGGTGTTGATCGCGCCGGAAGGGGTGGCGACACCGACCGGGGTGATGCCGCGCATGCGGCGGTTCCAGGTGACGGGGCTGTTCCATTCCGGCATGTACGAATACGACCGGGGACTCGCGCTCGTGAGCCTCGGTGATGCCGCGCGCCTTTTCGGTCTCGCGCCCGGGGAGGTCACCGGCATGCGCCTGTCGCTGGACGATCCCTGGCAGGCGCCCAAGGTGGTGCGGCGCGTCGCCTACGACCTCGGCGGGGCGGGCTATTACGTCAGCGACTGGACGGACAGCCACGCCAACTTCTTCCGTTCCATCGAGACCACGAAGTCGATGATGTTCGTGATGCTGTCGATGATCGTGGCGGTCGCGGCATTCAACATCGTCGCGACGCTCGTGATGATAGTCAAGGAGAAGCAGACCGACATCGCGATCCTGCGCACTTTCGGCGCGGAGCCGCGCAACGTGCTCGCCATCTTCGCCATCCAGGGCGTCATCATCGGCCTCGCCGGCACGCTGCTCGGCGCGGCGCTCGGCACCCTGATCTCCGACAACCTGCAGGCGCTCGTCGGCGGTCTCGAGCGGCTGCTGCATACCCAGTTCCTGGATCCGCGGGTGTACTACATGAGTGATCTTCCGGCCTACGTGGAGGGGCTCGATGTGCTGCGCGTATGCGGCGTGGCATTCATCCTGTGCGCGTTGGCAACCCTCTACCCGGCCTGGCGCGCGGGCCGCACGGCTCCGGCCCAGGCGTTGCGTCATGACTGAGCCGGTGCTCGAGGCGCGCGACGTCTCGAAGAGCTTCCGCCAGGGGCCGGTGACGCTGGAGGTGTTGGGTTGTGCCGCGCTCGCGGTGGCGGCCGCAGAGCGGGTGGCGATCGTCGGCGCCTCCGGGTCCGGCAAGACGACACTGCTGCAGATCCTCGGCGGGCTCGATCGGCCGACCAGCGGCCAGGTGCTGGTCGACGGGCGCGACATTCACCGCCTGACGGAGAGGGAGCGGGGCGAGCTGCGCAACCGCGCCCTCGGATTCGTCTACCAGTTCCATCACCTCCTGCCGGAGTTCTCCGCGCTGGAGAATGTTGCCATGCCGCTGCTCGTGCGCCGCGCCCCGGTGGCGGAGGCGCGCAAGGCGGCGCGCGACCTCCTGGAGCGCGTCGGCCTCGGCCAGCGCCTGGATCACCGGCCGCACCAGCTCTCGGGCGGAGAGCGCCAGCGCGCCGCCGTGGCGCGTGCGCTGGTGACGCAGCCGAAGATCGTTCTCGCCGACGAGCCCACCGGCAACCTGGACGGAGTGAATGCGGAGTCAGTGTTCGCGTTGATGCTCGAGCTCAACCGCGAGCGCGGCACCAGCCTCGTCGTGGTGACCCACGACACCCGCCTGGCCAATCGGATGGAGCGGGTCTACGAGATCGAGAAGGGCAGGTTGTCGGAGAAGCTCACACCGCAGTTGCGACGTGGCGAGCCCTATACCGGGACGTAACCCGCCAGCGCCAGATCAGCTCCAGGCAACCCCAGGCGAGGAGGCCCAGAACGACGGAGCAGGCCAGGCAGCCGAGGAGGAAGGGCTGCCACATGGGCCCCAGGCCGCTCTCGAGCCAGTCCCAGCTCAAGTGGAAGGAGAACCTTTCCGGTGCGATTCCCAGCAGCGCCGCGCCCACCCGGTACGCCAGGTAGTAGATCGGCACCATGGTGAGCGGGTTCACGAGCAGGGTCGTGCCGTAGATCGCCGGCACGTTGAGCCGCCAGGCGACGGCGATCAGGACCGCAACCACGAGGTGCACCGGCAGGGGGATGAAGCAGATGGCAATGCCCACGCCGAAGGCCCCGGTAATGCCGCGGCGGTGCAGCGCCCAGAGTCGGGGATCGAGCAGCCGCTCGCCGAAATGCCGCAGCAGCCAGTGCCCCTGCAGCTGGCGGGGGGAGGGAAGGAGCTTCTTCAACACGCGACGGGGCATCGGGGTGGGGACTGTACCAGATTGGCGACGGGGTGGCGCCCAGGCCGGTCTCGTTCCTCTGTATCGGCGCGCCAGGGGCGCCCATGAGCCCGAGCCTGCGCCATTCCCGGGACACCCCAGGACCCTGGGCGGCCGGCTCCGGCGCCGGAATATGTGAAGAGCCTTTCGTTGAGGTCGCGCTCTTCTCCGGTATCATTCGCCCGTCGCAGTTTTCTTGGGTTCCGTGCCCCGGGGTCGCTGGATGTGGGAAATCGTGCGGGCCGGCGGCCCGCTCATGTGGCCGATCATTCTCTGCTCGATCGTCGCGGCGGCGATCGTGCTGGAGCGGCTCTGGACATTGCAGGACCGGCGGGTGATGCCGCGGGAACTGCCGCAGAAGGTCTGGCAGCTGATCGAAGCCAATCAGATCAACGATAAAGTCATTGCCGCCCTCGAGCAGAACTCCCCCCTGGGGAGGCTCCTGGCCGCGGGTCTCGCCAACCGTCACCGGCCGCGCGAGATCCTGATGGAGCGCCTGGAGGATACGGGCCGGCACGTCGTCTACGAGCTGGAGCGCTTCCTCAACACGCTCGGCACCATCGCCGGCGTATCGCCGCTCCTGGGTCTCCTCGGCACCGTGACGGGCATCATCCGCGCATTCAACGCCATCGAGGCGGGCGGTATGGGTGACCCGCGCGTGCTTTCCGGCGGCATCGCCGAGGCGCTGGTCGCCACAGCGGCCGGACTCTGTGTCGCCATCCCCTCGCTCTTCGCCTACCGATACCTTCGCGGCAGGGTCGAGCGCATCGTAGTGGAGATGGAGAAGCAGGCCATGCGTATGGCCGATGCGGTCGAGGCCGCCGGCGTCCGTGGCGGGCGCTCGGCCGCCGCCTGACAGACGTCGGTCCCGTCATGAACCTGAAGCCGCGCCGCCACGAGGAGCCGGAGATCAACGTCGTCTCTCTGATCGACGTCGTGCTGCTCCTCGTCGTCTTCTTCATGCTGTCGAGCAAGTTCTCGGATGAAGGGCGGCTACACGTGCAATTGCCGCAGGCGAGCGCCGTACCCCCCGCTGCCCCGCAGAGCGAGCCGCTGGTGGTCTCGGTCACCGAGGCCGGGACCTATCTCGTGAACGGCCGGGAGCTCATCAACTCGAGTCCGGACACCTTGCGCTCGGCTCTCCTCAAGCAGGCCGGTGCAAACCGCGATATGACCGTGACCATCCGCGCCGACGGCCGCGCCACTCAACAGTCGGTGGTCACGGCGATGGACGTGCTCGGGCGGCTCGGCTTCGTCCGCCTCAACATCGCGACCATCAAGGACGAACGGGCGGGCGGCTCTTGAACGACGTGGCGAGCCGCCACCCGCCGCGCGAGCCGGTGAGCGTGCTGGTCACCTATCGGCGGCTGCTCGGGTATTTGAAGCCCCACAAGGGGGCGTTCGCCCTCGGCATCCTCGGGGGCACGATCTACGCGGCCTCCACCACGGCCTTGGGGTGGCTGGCCAAGCGTTTCGGTGATGGAACCTTCACGCATCCCGATCCGCGAACGGTCTATCTGGTCCCGATCGCGCTCGTGTTCATCTTCATCGGCCGCGGCATCGGCAACTTCACGCAGACCTACTTCATGGGCTATGTGGGGCGCGGCATCGTCAAGCGCCTGCGCGGCGAAGTCTTCCGCAGTGTGCTCGACCTTCCCGCCGCCTACTTCGATCGTGCCTCCACCGGTATGCTCCTTTCCCGGCTCACTTACAACAGCGAGCAGGTCGGGCAGGCCTCCAGCGACTCGATCGTCATCATGGTGCGCGCGGCGCTAACCGTGATCGCGATGATCGTCGGTCTCTTCTGGTTCAACTGGCGGCTGGCGCTGATCTCGCTCACCACCGGGCCGCTCGCGGCGTGGCTCGTGTCGGTCGTGAATCGCAACTTCCGCCGCTACGGCCGGCGCATCCAGGACTCCATGGGTGATGTCACGCGCATCGCGAAGGAGAGCTTCGAGGCGCCGCGGCTGGTGAAGGTCTATGAGGCGCAGCCGCATTTGCGAGCCACGTTCGACGCGGTCAACGAGCACAACCGCCGCTCGTTCATGAAGCTGATCCTCACCCGCGGGCTCGCCAACCCGACCGTACAGCTCGTCACCGCGCTCGGCGGCGCTCTCGTTCTCGGGCTCGCGCTCCGCGACACGATCTCCGGGCGCATGACTCCCGGGGATCTGTTGGGCTTTTTTACCCTCCTCACCAGCATCGCGCAGCCGATGCGGGAGCTGGTGCAGGTCGCCGATCCGCTGCAGCAGGGCATCGCGGCGGCCGAGAGCCTGTTCGAGTTGATCGATGAGCCGCCCGAGCCCGCCGGCGGCAGCTACGTCGCCGGCCGGGTGAAAGGAGTCGTCGAGTTTCGTGACGTCACGTTCTCCTACCCCAGAGGCGAGCGGCCGGCCTTGCGCGGTGTCTCGCTGCAAGTTCCGGCGGGCTCGAGCCTCGCCATCGTGGGGCGGTCGGGCAGCGGCAAATCGACGCTGGTGAGCCTGCTGCCGAGGTTCTATGATGTCGTGTCCGGGTCGATCCTGGTCGATGGACACGACTTGCACGAATATGACCTGCGGAGCCTGCGAGCGCAGATTGCGGTCGTCAGTCAGGACGTCACTCTGTTCGACGACACCATCCGCAACAACATCGCCTTCGGCCGCAAGGTGTCGGAAAGCGAGATGCTGCAGGCCGCCGAGGCGGCGCACGTGCTGGAGTTCGCTTCGGCGCTCCCGGCCGGGCTCGACACCGTCGTGGGCGAGCGCGGCGTGTTGTTGTCGGGAGGGCAGCGGCAGCGTATCTCCATTGCGCGCGCGCTGCTCAAGAACGCTCCTGTCCTCATTCTCGATGAGGCGACCTCGGCGCTCGACACGGAGGCGGAGCGCCACATCCAGGCGGCTTTGGCGCAGCTCGTGCGCAACCGCACGACCTTCGTGATCGCGCACCGGCTCTCGACCGTGGAGCAGGCAGACCGGATCGTGGTGCTGGATGGCGGCGAGGTGGTCGAGAGCGGGACCCACGCGGAGCTTCTGGCGCTCGATGGACGCTACGCTCAGCTCTACAGACTGCAATTCGCCGATTGAGCCGCCCATGCACCAGCGGCTGACAAGGCTCTGGTATGGGAAACCACCCGCGATCTCGCTGTTGCAGCCCCTCTCCTGGCTCTATGGCGCGGCGGTCTCGGCGCGGCGTACGGCTTACGCGCGCGGCTGGTTGCCATCGCATGCCGTCGGCAGACCCGTGATCGTGGTCGGCAACCTCACGGTTGGCGGCACGGGCAAGACGCCACTCACCATCTGGCTCGCAAACCATCTGCGGCAGCGCGGATTGGAAGTCGGCCTCGTGTCGCGCGGCTACGGACGCGAGCAGGGCGGATTGCGGCCAGTCAACTACAATTCCCGCTGGCATGAGGTCGGCGATGAGCCACTGTTACTCCACCGGCGCACGGGATGCATGATGATCGTCGGGAACGATCGTGTTGCTGCGGCGAGGGCCCTGGCCGCGCAGGGAGCGAAGATCATCCTCGCGGACGATGGCCTGCAACACCTGCGGATGAGGCGCGATTTCGAGATCGTCGTCGTCGATGGCACTCGCGGCTTCGGCAATGGCCGCGTGCTGCCCGCGGGTCCGCTGCGGGAGAGCAGATTCCGGGCGAGCGCCGCCGGCGCTCTGGTGGTGAACGGCGGGGTGGAGGGCGAGCCGGTTCGTGGTCTGCCGCCGGAGCTTGCCGCGACCGCCTTGCAGATGCGGCTCGTGGCGACCGACGCACGGCACGTGGGCGGCTCGGGACCGGCTCAGCCGCTCGCGGCCTTTCGCGGCAAGCTGCTGCACGCAGTCGCCGGAATCGGCAATCCGCAGCGGTTCTTTGCCGACCTGCGCGCCCACGGCCTCGAGGTCATCGAGCATCCATTCCCGGACCATCATGCTTTCTCGGCTGCCGACCTCGACTTCGGCGACGGCTTGGCGGTGCTCATGACGGAGAAGGATGCCGTAAAATGCCGCGAGGTCGCCGGCCCGCGGCTCTGGTACGTGCCGGTGGAGGCGACCTTCAGCGAAGCCGATTCGCGCCGGCTGCTCGATCTCACCATGCGCGCGATCGTTTCCTGCAATCGTGTCGGAGGTTAGATTCCCAATGGACGCCCGCTTGCTCGACATCCTGGCCTGCCCGGTCTGCAAGGGATCGCTGGTCTATCGGCGCGAGTCGCAGGCGCTCGTCTGCCGGCTCGACCGCCTCGCCTATCCGATCCGCGACGACGTGCCGATCATGCTGGAGGAGGAGGCGCGGCAGCTCGCCGCCGACGATCCGCTCCTCGAGCGCTGAGACCACCCCGCCAGCGCTGATCCCGCGTGACCTGCTCCTTTCACGTTGCCATTCCCGCGCGCCACGGCTCGACGCGCCTGCCGGGCAAGATGCTCGCTCCGATCCGGGGCAAGCCGATGCTGCAATGGGTCTATGAGCGCGCGATCGCTTCGGGCGCTGGCGATGTGTTGATAGCGACGGACGATGCGACGATCGCGGCCGCGGCGAAAGCTTTCGGCGCGGCGGCTCGGATGACTTCGGCCGCGCATGCGTCCGGAACGGACCGTCTCGCCGAGCTCGCCGCCATCGAGGGCTGGCCCGAGGGCGACATCGTGGTCAACGTGCAGGGCGACGAGCCGCTCATCCCGCCGGCAATCATCCGCCAGGTCGCCACTCTGTTGGAGTCTGATTTGGAGGCGGCCGTTGCGACACTCGCGACGCCGGTGGAGTCGCTGGAGGAGTTTCTCGATCCCAACGCCGTGAAGGTGGTTGCCGACTCGAAGGGCAGGGCGCTTTATTTCAGTCGTGCACCCATCCCGTGGAGTCGTGACGGCGCTCCGAGCGGAATCTCGAGTCAGCGCGTGTTTGCCGGCGCCAGGCGTCACGTCGGGATCTACGCCTATCGGGTCGGCGCGTTGCGGCGCCTCGCCGCGCTCGCTCCTACCGCGCTCGAGAAGGCGGAAAAGCTCGAGCAACTGCGCGCGCTCGAGCATGGCATGGCCATTCGCGTCGCCGATGCCGGGGAGAGGCCTGGGCCCGACGTCAATACGGCAGAAGATCTGGAGCGTGTTGCGAGGCTGATCGGCGAATCGGCTCCTGCAGCGGCGGTATAATCGCAGGACAGCTTATGGCAAATGCCAAGCCCAGGTTGTCAACCCGGAAATCGCCCCCACGTTCAGGCAAAGCAGCGGGTTCGCGTAACGGAAACACCATGCGTATCAAATTGTTGCAAGAATCGTCGGTCCTCAAGGGCATTGTCGGGGTAGCCGCCCTTTCGGCCCTCGTAATGGGCTTGGCGGGCTGCGAGACGGCTCCGCCGCCGCGGCGGGCTCCGCCGCCGCCGGGCTATGCCGGCCCACCGCCGAATACGACGGTCTACGCCTACCCGCAGAATGGCCAGTCGTCCGACCAGCAGAGTCGCGATCGCTATGAGTGCAGCGTCTGGGCGGTGCAGCAGACGGGCTTCGATCCCAGCGCACCCAATGTACCCCCGCAGTATCGGGTGGTCGCCAGCGGCCCGCCGCCGGGGACGGGCACCGCCATCGGGGCCATAGCCGGCGCGGTGATCGGCGCGGCCATCTCGCCGCGCTGGGACAGGGGCGCGGGAGCGGTCTTCGGTGGTCTCACCGGCGCCATGATTGGCACGGCCAGCGATGCGTCGCGCGCGCAGCAGAATGCGATGGAGGCCAATGCGCTGAATCAGCAGCAGGCTGCCGCCATGGACCAGAAGGCATCGGATTACCGGCGCGCCCTCAGCGCCTGCCTGTCCGGGCGGGGTTACAGCGTAAAATGACGCTGTGAGGATCCTCTTCGTTTGCCTCGGCAATATCTGCCGGTCGCCGACCGCCGAGGTCGTGTTTCGCGCCGTCGCGTCCCGTGAGGCGCCCGACATCGTGTTGGAAATCGACTCCGCCGGCACGGCGGGTTACCACGTGGGGGACCAGCCGGACCGGCGTACGCGTCAGGCCGCTGCCCGGCGCGGCTACGACATGTCGGCGCTGCGCGCGCGGGTGGTCGAGCCCCGAGACTTCGAATATTTCGACCTCATCCTGGCCATGGACCGGGAGAATCTGCGCGCGCTCGAGCGCCGCTCGCCGCCGCATACGCGTGACCGTCTGCGGCTCTTCCTGGACTTCGCGCCGCAGACCGGTATCAGCGAGGTGCCGGATCCGTACTACGGCGGACCCAACGGCTTCGAGGATGTGTTGGATCTGATCGAGGCAGCGTCGCGCGGCCTCGTGCAGCATCTGCGCGATCAATCGCAGGCGGCGTGAGTCTGCACCGGCGCGCAGAACGCGCCGGTGCAGACCGACAGCCGCTCTCTAAAGCTCTTTATTCCTCCGGCCCGCGGCCACTGTCGCCCGGGACGGGCCGGTCGGCTGGCGCCGACGACCACACCACGTACGGCTTGGTTTCCCGCGGTGCGTGGCTTTCCGTCGGCGGCGAAGGCTCGAAATGCGCCAGCGGCGCCGCCGGCTCTTCGTGGCGAGCTGCTGCCTCACGCGGCTCCCTCGATTCCCGCGGCTCTCTCGATTCCCGCGGCTCCCTCGATTCCCGCGGCTCTCTCGATTCCCGCGGCTCTCTCGGTTCCCGCGGCTCTCTCGGTTCTCTCGGCTCCGGCGCGGCAACTGACTCTCGCGCAACGGCAGGCTCGCGTTGCTCGTACGTACCGTTGGACCTCGTGTCGTCCGGGGAGAACTCTGCTGCGCCGCCCTCCTGACCAGCCGGGCTCGCTTCTGCGAAGCCGGCGGGCTCGCGCGCACCGCCCTCGCGGCCTGCGCCACCGCCACCATGGCGGCCGCGACGGCCTCTGCGCCGGCCGCGCCGCTCGCCGCGCTCGCCGCGTTCGAGGCGTTCGCCCGTAACCTGACGCTGCTCTCCGCCCGACTCAAGACCGGAGCGCGGCTCATCGCCCGCCGATTGCGTCGGAGCGCTCAGCCCGGACTCCGGCGGACGCGCGTTGACATCCCGATCCCGCTGCGGGCGCCTTTCGTGATCACGGTCGTGCTCACGTCGGCTGCGATCGCGCCCGTCATTGCCGCGGCCTTCGCCGCGTGCTTCGCCGCGTCCTTCCGCGCGCCGGCCATCACCGTGACCGCGGCGTTGGCCGCCCTCGGAACGGCGCGGCTGTCGGGAATACTCCCGCCGACCGTCGCGCCGCCGCTCGCCGCCACCGCTGGAGGAGCGATGGGTCGAGCCGCTCGCCGGCGCGGTAACAGGGGGCGCAGCTTCGGCCACGGGCGTGGGCTGTACGGTTCCAGCCTCGCCCACGAACATCTTCTTGAACCACGCTCGCAGGCCGCCGTTGGCGCGGTGGTCCGCGGTGATGCTCTGCGCAGCGGGCGCGGGCGCGGCGGCGGCCACTGGCGCCGGATGTGCCACGATCGGCGCCGGCGTGCTCGGCAACAGCGCCGCCACGGCCGGCACCTCCGCCGGCGGCCGCTTGTCGCGGGTGCTGCCCGGCTCGGCGAGCTCGGGCGCGGTGGGCATCAGATAGCTCGTCTGCCGGTTCTCCGGCAGATCGGCCTCATCGTCCCTGATACGCTTGATGGAGTATTCGGGCGTCTGGATGTTGGGATTCGGGACGATGACCAGCTCAGCGGCGCTGCGGTCTTCCAGCTGGCGCAGCCATTCGCGCTTCTCATTGAAGAGATAAGTGGCGACTTCCACCGGAAGCTGGGCGATGACTCGCGTCGTGCGGTCCTTGCGCAGCTCCTCGCCGAGCAGTCGCAGTACCGCGAGGGTCATGGACTCGACGCTGCGGATGCTGCCGATGCCGACGCAGCGCGGGCAGACGATGTGGCTCGACTCTCCGAGCGAGGGTCGCAGCCGCTGCCGCGACATCTCCAGCAGCCCGAAGCGCGACAGCTTGCCGATCTGAATCCGCGCCCGGTCCATCTTCACCGCATCGCGCAGCCGATCCTCGACCTCGCGCTGGTTCTTGCTCGACTCCATGTCGATGAAGTCGATGACGATGAGGCCGCCGATGTCGCGGATGCGCAGCTGGCGCGCGACCTCATCCGCCGCCTCGAGATTGGTGTTGAGCGCCGTGGTCTCGATGTCGCTGCCCTTGGTGGCGCGCGCCGAGTTGATGTCGATGGACACCAGCGCCTCGGTGTAGTCGATGACGATGCTGCCGCCCGACGGCAGCTGCACCTTGTGCGCGTAGGCCGACTCGATCTGGCTCTCGATCTGGTAGCGCGTGAAAAGCGCAATGTCGTCGGTGTAGAGCTTCAGCCGCCGCTGCGCGTCCGTGGGCATGAAGCGCTGCATGTACTCCTGCGCCTTCTGGAAGGCGGCCTGGTCGTCGACCAGCACCTCGCCGATGTCATCGGAGAGATAGTCGCGCAAGGAGCGCGTGACCGCGTCGCTTTCGCGGTAGACGAGAAATGGTGCGGGGCGGTCCTTGGCGCCGGCGGCGATCTGTTCCCACTGTGTGTTGAGATTATTGAGGTCCCACTGCAGTTCCTCGACGCTGCGGCCGACGCCGGCCGTGCGCACGATCGCGCCCATGCCGTCGGGGATCTGCAGCTGATTCATCACCTCGCGCATCTGGTCGCGATCCTCGCCCTCGATGCGGCGCGAGACGCCGCCGGCGCGAGGATTGTTCGGCATCAGCACGAGGAAGCGGCCGGCGAGACTGAGGAAGGTCGTGAGCGCCGCGCCTTTGTTGCCGCGCTCCTCCTTCTCCACCTGCACGATGAGATCCTGGCCCTCGGCGAGGAGCTCGCGGATGTTCATCCTGCCGCCCTGCGGCTGCTGGCGGAAATACTCCCGCGAGACTTCCTTCAGCGGCAGGAACCCGTGCCGCGCGGCGCCGTAGTCGACGAAGCAAGCCTCGAGAGACGGCTCGACGCGGGAGATGCGTCCTTTGTAGACGTTCGCCTTCTTCTGTTCGCGGGAAGGTATCTCGATACTTAGATCGAACAGCTTCTGTCCATCAACCAGCGCGACCCGCAACTCCTCTTCCTGATTCGCATTCACGAGCATTCTTTTCATGTGCCCCTACTATCAGATGTGGGGCCGGCAAGCAGGCGGGAGGCCGCGGCGCGAGCGCGCTACGGTGGCGAAGATTCCTCACACTCGGCGCACGCGCTCGAATCTCGATGTATGAGTCGATGCCCGCCTCACGAAGGGCGGGGTGCCGGGAAAGCTTCGGTACTCTCAATCTATGTGGCGGCCCGCGGAACCCTGAGCAGAGGGGTTCGACGCCGGCTGCGCGATCTTGTCGGCCCAATACGATGGCCTCTAAAGCCGAGGTCCAACTAACATGCGGCGCGGTACGCCGCTTACCATTGGCGCGTCCGATAAACGGACGGCGCGCGGAGTATACTGCAAAGAACACTGTAGAAACAGCGCCTTACATCGAGGATTCACGTGCCAGAGGACGATTCCCGGGCTTCCCGGGGTGAAACTGCCGGCCCGGGCCACGGCCCTGCCATGGAAAACCGGGGCCAGGGCCACGGAGTGCGGCACTTCGACGTCGAAGAGGGTGAGGCCGGGCAGAGGCTGGACAAGTACCTGTCCCGGCGCCTCGGCGATGTGCCGCGGACCCGGATATTCCGCATCATTCGCCGCGGCGAGGTGCGGGTGAACGGCCGGCGGGCAGGCCCGCAAGCGCGGCTGAATGCCAATGACAAAGTCCGCGTGCCGCCGCTATGGGCGAGCGGCGAAGCCGCGAGCGACCGGCCAGGAGGGCCGGGCTGGGTGGCCGGCCGCCAGGGAGGGCCAGTGGCACGGCCCGGTCCTCCGCCGTGGATGACGGACGCCGTCCAAAGGGCGATCGTCCAGGAGACGGACCGGCTGCTCGTCCTCGACAAGCCGGCAGGCATTGCGGTGCACGGCGGCAGCGGCATCAGCTTCGGGGTCATCGAGGCTCTGCGGGCGCTGAAGCCCGGGGAGCCCCTCGAGCTGGTGCATCGCCTGGACCGGGACACCAGCGGTTGCCTGCTGGTGGCGCGCGATGCCGCGACGCTGCGGACCGTCCACGCCCTGCTGCGGGAAGGGCAGTGCGACAAGCGCTATCTGGTGCTGATCGCGGGCAAATGGGACCTCGGCCAAAAACGGATCGATGTCCCTTTGCGGACCGATACCCGGGTGGGCGGCGAGCGGACCGTGCGCGCGGATGCCTCCGGCAAGCCCTCGGTCAGCGACTTCCGGCCGGTACAGTTCTTCGGAAAATTGGCCACGCTGATGGAGGTCGGCCTGCAGACCGGCCGCACTCATCAGATCCGCGTGCACGCCAGCTATGCCGGCCATGCCGTGGCGGGCGACGAGAAGTACGGTGACGCGGAGTTCAACGCGCGGATGCGTGAGCTCGGGCTCACGAGGATGTTCCTGCACGCCCACAGCATGAGCTTCGAATGGCCTCAGGGCGGCATGTTCAGCGCGAGCGCGCCTCTGCCCCCGGAGCTCGCCGCCGTGCTCGACAGCGCGGGCGATAACGTCAAGGCAATGGGAAGCCGGCGCGGCGCAGGGCGCAGGCCACCCAGATGAGAGGCAGGCCGATGAGCGCCGTGGGGTCATGACTCTCGATGCTCTCGAAGAGCGAGATGCCGAGCCCCTCGGCGCGAAAGCCGCCCGCGCAGTCGAACGGGCGCTCCCGTTCCACGTAGCGCTCGATCTCCTGGCCGGTGAGGCTGCGGAAAAACACCGTCGTGGTGTCGATATGCAGCATGCGGATGCCGGCCTTCGGAGCAATGACCGCGCAAGCGGTATGAAAGCGTGCGCTCGAGCCGCTCGCGGCGGTGAGCTGCGCGCGGCACCGGGAGGCATCGCCCGGCTTGTCGAGGATCCTGCTGCCAACAGCGGCGACTTGGTCGCTGCCGATGATCACGGCGTCCGGGTGACTCGAGGCGATGGCCTGCGCCTTGGCGACCGCGAGGCGCAGAGCCCGGTCCGGGGGCAGCTCTCCGGGGAGGGCGTCCTCGGGTGTTTGCGGGGGCAGGGCGGTGAAGGCGAGGCCCAGTCGCTCGAGAAGCGAGCGGCGGTAGGGGGAGGTCGAGGCGAGAATCAGCTCGGGCATGAGGGTTTCCTGGTGAGCGTCCTCTTGCGGAGGCGGATCTCAGTGGTCCGGAAATCGCCCGCGCGAAACAAGGACTTGACGCACGCAGCGGATTTTGACTTGCCGACAGGCGATACCTATTATACGCGCCCCATGTCGCCGCCCTGGTCCCAGCCGCTCGATGTCGATCGGCTCGCTCGAGGTGAGGCCGAGATCGATTTTGACGTTCCGTTAGCCGAGCTGCCGCGGTTGCGAGCGCGGATCGCGGGAATCGGCGGGAGCGTGCGGGGAGCTGCGCGCTTCGGCAAGCGATCGGGCTTCCCCGTGGTGGAGCTGTCGCTTGCCGGCAAGGCAACGCTGCAGTGCCAGCGGTGCATGCAGGCGATGGAGTTGCCCGTAGACGGCACGACCCACGTGGCGCTGATCCTCGCGGAAGCGGACGCCGCCGAGGTGCCCGAGGATCTCGAGCCGGTGCTGGCGCGCGAGGGACGCATCAGCGCCGGGGAGCTGGTCGAGGAGGAGTTGCTGCTCGCGCTGCCGATCGTGCCGTTGCACGAGGAGTTGAGTGTGTGCGCCGTGGCGGCTTCCGCGCCCCTCCTCGCGGAGGCGGCGCCGGAGCATGTGACGCAGCGGCCGTTCGCGGGGCTCGGCGATCTGTTGAGACGCAAGTAGTTGGTAAGATTCGTTTGAGGTTAGCGCGCGTTTCGGGCGCACGAGGACATTATGCCTGTTCAGAAAAGTCGCAAGACGCCCTCCCGGCGCGGCATGCATCGCTCCCACGATGGGCTCTCCAAGCCCGCACTCTCCACCGACCCGCAGTCGGGGGAGACGCACCTGCGCCATTGCATCACGCCGGATGGCTTCTACCGCGGTCGCCGCGTGATCGAGAAGCCCGCCGAGGCGGACGAGCAGGAATAGCGCCGCCCCGCTGAGCGCCGCCGCGCGCCGATCGTGCTCTCGCCGACCGTGCTGCCCATCGCCATCGACGTGATGAGCGGCGATCATCCGCCGCCCGAATACATTGCCGGAGCGCTGTCCGCGCTGCGCGAAGACCAGGGCCTGCGCGCGCTGCTCGTGGGCGCGCCGGATGTGATCGAGCCGCGGGTCGCACCTCTGCCCGAGGGACTGCGCGCGCGCCTCGAGGTGGTGCCCGCGACCCAGGTGGTTGCGATGAGCGACAGCCCGCGCGAGGCGATCCGCCGCAAGAAGGATTCTTCCATGCGCGTCGCGGTGGATCTCGTCAGGAGCGGGCGCGCCGCCGCCTGCGTCAGCGCCGGCAACACCGGCGCGCTGAACGGCATCGCGCACTTCGTGCTGAAGACCCTGCCCGGAGTCGAGCGGGCCGCCATCATCTCGGCCATCCCGGCGGCCCATGGGCATACCCACATGCTCGACCTCGGGGCCAACACCAAGGCGACGCCGGAGCAGCTGCGCCAGTTCGCCGCGATGGGCGCCATCATCTCGCGCGACATCTACGGGCTCGCCGCGCCGAGGATCGGCCTCCTCAACATAGGGGAGGAGGACATGAAGGGACACGAAGTGGTGCAGGCGGCGCACATGCTCCTGGCCACGAGTCATCTCAACTATGTCGGGTTCGTCGAGGGCGATGACATTTTCTCCGGCGATGTGGACGTGGTGGTCACGGACGGGTTCACCGGGAACGTCGCCCTGAAGACCATGGAGGGGGCCGCGGCCCTGATTGCCGACCGCATGCGGCAGGAGTTCCGGGCGTCCTGGCGCAGCCGGCTGGCGGGGCTTGCCGCCCGCCCCGTGCTGCGCAGGGTGGCCGCCGGCCTCGATCCGCGCAAATACAACGGCGCCTGCATGGTCGGCCTGACCGGCATCGTGGTAAAAAGTCACGGCAGAGCCGAGGGTATGGCCTTCGCCAGGGCCATCATCACCGCCGCGCTCGCCGCGCGTCGCGGACTGACCGCGCACATTGCACAGGCGCTCGCGGCAGAGGGAGCGGCCGCAGCGGCCCAGGGTTCGACAACTTGAAGCATTCGCGCATCGCGGGGACGGGGTCGTATCTTCCGGAGAGAGTTCTCACGAACTTCGATCTCGAGAAGATGATGGACACCAGTGACCAATGGATCCGGGAACGGACCGGGATCGAGCGGCGGCACATCGCCGCAAGCGGCGAGACCACGGTCGACCTGGCGGAGCACGCCGCGCGCGCCGCTCTGGACGCCGCCGGTGTGCGGCCGACAGACGTCGACTTCATCGCCTTCGGCACCACCACGCCCGACATGATCTTTCCCAACTGCGGCGCGCTGCTGCAGGCGCGCCTCGGCTGCCGCGGGGCCGCGGCTTTCAGCGTGGAGACGGCCTGCAGCGGCTTCATGTATGCACTCTCCATCGCGGACAAGTTCGTACGCTTCGGCGATGCTCGCCGGGCGCTGGTGATCGGCGCCGAGACCCTCTCGCGGATCACGGACTGGAGCGACCGCTCGACGGCGGTGTTGTTCGCGGACGGAGCCGGCGCCGTGCTGCTCGAGGCGACGGAAGAGCCGGGCATCCTCTCGACGCACCTGCACGCCGACGGCTCATACAAGGACCTCCTCTACTGCGGGGGAGGGCTGGCCGCCAACGCCGATCCGGCCAAGGCCCGGCGCACCATCACCATGACCGGGAGCGAGGTCTTCAAGATCGCGGTGACCACTCTCGGCCGCGCGATCGATGAGGCGCTCGCGGCCAATTCCCTGGAGCGCTCGGCCATCGATTGGCTGGTGCCGCACCAGGCGAATATGCGCATCATCCAGGCCACGGCGCGCAAGCTCGACATGCCCATGGAACGCGTCATCACGACCGTCCAGGACCACGGCAACACTTCCGCCGCCTCCGTCCCCCTGGCCCTCGACGTCGGGGTCCGTGACGGCCGCATCAAGCGCGGGGACCTCCTGCTGCTCGAGGCATTCGGGGGCGGGGTCACGTGGGGCTCGGCGTTGATCCGCTACTGAAGTAGAAAAACTACAAACAAAAACTACAAAGAAAAACGCCGCGCGGATGCGCGGCGTTCTTTAAAGAAGCGGGAAACCGCCCTTTACTTGGAGATCGACCGCTTGAACATGCGATTGATCTTCTCGTTGGTCGCATCTACCGCCGACTGGGCGGCCTGAGCGGCAGCCAACGCCTGGTTCGCAGTGCTCTGCGCACCGCTGGCAGCCTGGCTGGCCGACTGGGCGGCGCTCGCCGCCTGATCCGCCGAGCTCTTCGAAGCCGCCACCTGCGATTGCAGCTGGGCAACCTGCGACTTCAGATCCGCGATATCAGACTGCATCGGCTTGAGGTCCTGGCAACCTACGAGACCGATCACGACTGCCGCGGCAGCAGCCACCTTGACAACACTCGCGCACTTCATACAAGTCCCCTTCTGGGTTGTTGATTCGGGAGATCCTGAGAACGCTAATGCGAAGGCGGCGGGCAAGCGCTCCGCCGCCTTCGCAGCACGCAACTGCACCAAATTTGAGGCGGGAATGCAACTCCAAACGCCACTTTGTCTTTGAGTCGCGACAGTTGTGCTGCGGTTCGGCACGCGGTAAGGGGTGCACGGTAGAGGTGCAATCCGGCGTCAGTGCCTGCGCTTGGGATGGCCAATAGCGCCGGACGGAAGGCCCGGGCAACGTACCTGTCGATCTGCGTCGACGCGGCTGTTGCATATTTCCCACGGAGGAGGGAGCCGGAAGACGCTCTTGCCATCGGCCTAAATCTGTATATAATCTCAGTATTGTATAAATAAACAGGCTGCAAGATGTCAGACCTCACCCCGCGCCAGATGCAAATTCTGCGCCTGGTCCAGCGCTTCATCAACGAGACCGGCATGCCTCCCACCCGGGCGGAGATCGCCCGCGAGCTGGGCTTCAGGTCTGCCAATGCCGCCGAGGATCACCTGCGTGCGCTCGCCCGCAAGGGCGTCATCGCGCTGGTGCCGGGTGCTTCGCGCGGCATCCAGCTGAAAGACACCATCCGCGAGCAGATGGGCCTGCCGCTCATCGGGCGCGTCGCCGCCGGGAAGCCGATTTTCTCGGAAGAGAACTTCGAAGCCCGTCTGCAGATCGACCCGGGTCTCTTTCAGCCGCGGCCGCATTACCTTCTCAAGGTCACCGGCATGAGCATGAAGGATGCCGGCATTCTCGACGGAGACCTGGTTGCGGTTCACCGCACGGCGGAGGTGCGCAGCCGTCAGATCGTCGTGGCGCGACTGGAGAACGAGGTCACCGTGAAGCGTTACCGCCAGGAAGGCTCCGTCGTCTGGTTGCTGCCGGAGAACAGCGACTTCGAGCCGATCAAGGTAGACCTGAAGGAGCAGCCGCTGCTCATCGAGGGCATCGTGGTCGGTGTGCTCCGCCGGGGAAAGACCCACGGGTTGATGTAGGAATGCGCAGGTTGATGTAGGAATGTCCAGGTGCTGCCATGCCCCGGGATCTCTCCCATCTTCTCGAGCACCCTGCCATCTGGCGAGGCCGCAGTGCCGCACGAACGCGGACGCTGCCTACCGGCTTTCCGGCTCTCGATGAAGGTTTGCCTGGTGGCGGCTGGCCGCACTCCGGGTTGATCGAGATCCTCCCGACCTGCTTCGGGGCCGGGGAGCTGGCGCTCCTGCTGCCCGCCCTTGCCGCCGTGACACGGCGCCCGGAGGCGCGTTGGTGCGCGTGGGTGGCACCGCCCCTGCGGCCGTTCGCACCGGCCCTCGCGGGGCGCGGTGTGGCGTTGGAGCGGGTACTCGTCGTGCAAACTGCAGGGAAGAAGGAGGCGGGCGAAAAGTCCGCGCTCTGGGCCTTCGAGCAGACGCTTCGCTCCGGTGCCTGTGATATCGCGCTGGCCTGGCTGAGCAGTGCGCTGCCGCGGCAGATCCGTCGCCTGCACCTGGCGGCGGAGCGGGGCGCCACCCTCGGAGTGCTGTTCCGGCCGCGGCAGGCGGCACGGGACTCCTCGCCGGCGGCTTTGCGGGTTGCCGTGGAGCCTGCCGCCGCTGGGGCGCGGGTCACGCTGCTGAAGAGCCGAGGCGGCGCGCGGGGCACGATCGAGCTGCCTTTAGGGTGAGGCGCCATGCGACACCGCAGAGCCCTCGAGCTCCCTTTCACGGAGAGCACGGGTCCGGCGCCGCAGCAGGCGCCTGCGCCGCGATCCGGCGATTTACTCCGTCCGGTCACCGGCCGCCTCGATGCGCCGATCATGGCTCCCGCGGAGCTGTGGCTGGCCGTGCAACTGACGGCGTCGCCTTCTCCCTCACGACAGGATCTGGAGCGTCTGGGCGCCAGGGCGCAACGGCTCACCCCCAGAGTCAGTCTCGATCCGCCTGACAGCCTGCTGCTCGAGGTAAAGGGAAGCCTGCATCTTTTCGGTGGCGTGGAGGGGTTGAGTCGGGAGATGGCGGGCGAGTGCTCGCATCTGCGGATGACCTGCATGCTGGCGTTGGCGCCCACACCTCTTGCCGCGTTGGCACTGGCGCGCGCCGGCCGGAAGCTCGGTATCCCTCCCTCGCGGCCCGCTGCCCCCGCCGCGCTGCTGGCCATCACGGACCCGGCGCAGCTCGTCGGCAAGCTCTCGCCTCTGCCGCTCGCCACGCTGCGCTGGCCGCAGGACACGCTGGACCGTCTGGCGCGCATCGGTGTACGGACCATCGGCGAGGCGCTGCGGCTACCGCGCGCAGGCTTTGCGCGGCGCTTCGGCGCCGCGCAGCTGCAAACACTCGACCGGCTGGTCGGCCGCGCGAGCGATCTGAAGGATCGCTTCGAGGTGCGCGCGCGCTTCCGTCGCCGCCGCGAGCTGATCTATGAGTTGGAAAGCCACGCGGCTCTCCTCGCGGTGCTCGAGCCGCTGCTGGCGCAGCTCGGTGAGTTCCTGGAGGCGCGTCAGTGCGGGGTGTTGACGCTCGAATGCCGCCTGCGGCATCGCGCCGTTCCACCGACCCGCTGCGTGCTGCGGCTCGCCGCACCGCTTGCCGATCCGGCGCAGCTTGCCGCCCTGCTCGGGGAGCGTCTGAGCGCGCTCGCTCTGCCGGAGCCGGTGCGCGCCTGTGAGCTGCGCTCGGGACCGCTGGTGGCGCGTGTACTGGCTTGCGGCGGGCTCTGGCAGCCCGGAGAGCACGGCGGTGGTGCGGCGGCGCAGGCGCCGGAGCTCATCGAGCGGCTGCGGGTCCGGCTGGGGGCGGAGGCGGTGCATGGCCTCGAGATGGTCGCGGACCATCGGCCGGAGGCGGCGTGGAAGGTGAGGGAGCCTGCCTTTTCCTGCCGGAATACCGGACGGGTAGTCCCGACGGATTTGACGGCCGAGGCATCGTCGCTGCTTTTCCGTCGGCCTCTCTGGCTATTACCGAAACCGCGTCTGCTCAATGAGCGCGACGGGCTGCCGCGGCGCCGTGGGCCTTTGCGGTTGCTCGGCGAGGCGGAGCGGATCGAGACCGGATGGTGGGATGGCGGGGAGGTGGCGCGCGATTACTTCACCGCCGTCGATATCCGCGGCGCGCGCCTCTGGGTGTTCCGCGAGCGCGAGCCGCCGCACCGGTGGTTCCTCCATGGAGTGTTCGGTTGAAAAAATCGCCTGGAGCGATTTTTGACGACGCGGAGCGTCGGCCCACTGGGCGCGGCGCAGGGACGGAGCCGCGCATCCCTGAGGTTCCCTACGCCGAGCTGCACTGCCTGAGCAACTTCACCTTCCTGCGCGGGGCGTCGCATCCGCACGAGCTCGTAGGGCAGGCGGTCGCGTTGGGCTACGAGGCGCTTGCCATCACGGACGAGTGCTCCGTCGCCGGTGTCGTGCGGGCCCATGTGGCGGCGAAGGGGCAGCAGCTGAAGCTCATCATCGGCTCGGAGCTGTGCCTCACCTGCGGGCTGAAGCTCGTGGCGCTCGCCACCAACCGGCGCGGCTATGGCCGGCTCTGCCGGCTCATCACCCGTGGCCGGCGCGCCGCCGCGAAGGGCGGTTATTCCCTGACGCGCGCGGATCTGGAGGAGAACGGGCTCGAGCACTGCCTCCTCCTCTGGCTGCCTGGCCGGGATGCCGGGCGCTACTGCGCAGAGGCGCGCTGGCTGCAGGAGCATTTCTCCGGGAGATCGTGGATCGCCCTCGAGTTGCTTCGCGACGGGACGGATCGCGAGCATCTCCAGGCGCTGCAGCGGATCGGCGGGGATCTCGCAATTCCGCTGGTGGCCAGCGGCGATGTCCACATGCACGTGCGTGCCCGCCGCAGGCTCCAGGACGCGGTCACTGCGATCCGCCACAACGTGCCGATCTGGGAAGCCGGCGGGAAGCTCCATCCCAACGGCGAGCGGTATCTGCGCGAGCGCGAGCGGCTCGCGAAGCTCTATCCGCGCGAGCTGCTCGAGGAGACGGTGGCCATCGCCAGGCGATGCACCTTTTCCCTGGAGGAGCTGCGGTACGAGTACCCGCACGAGCTGGTGCCTCCCGGTGAGACTCCGGCGAGCCACCTTCGCAAGCTCACGGAGGTGGGGGCCCGTTGGCGCTGGCCGCAAGGCGTGCCGGAAGGTGAGCGCAAGGCCATCGAGCACGAGCTCGCCCTCATCGCGGACCTGCGCTACGAGCCCTATTTCCTGACGGTGCACGACATCGTCGCGTTTGCGCGCAGCAAGAGCATCCTGTGCCAGGGCAGAGGCTCCGCCGCCAACTCCCGCGTCTGCTTCTGTCTGGGGGTGACCTCGGTCGACCCGCTGCGCGGCGCATCGCTGCTGTTCGAGCGCTTCATTTCCCGCGAGCGCAACGAGCCGCCCGACATCGATATCGATTTCGAGCACGAGCGGCGCGAGGAGGTCATCCAATACGTCTATGAGAAATATGGCCGCGACCGGGCGGCGATCGCCGCGACCGTGATCATGTACCGCCCGCGAAGCGCGCTGCGCGATCTCGGCAAGGTCTTCGGTCTGGATCCCGACGAATGCGCGCGGCTCACCAAGGTCATGCAGTGGTGGGACGGAGGCGAGGCGATGCGCGAGCGGCTGCGCGAGGCCGGCTTCGATCCCGATGGCCCCATGCTCGCCCGACTGCTGCCGCTGGCGCACGAGCTGGTCGCCTTCCCCGGCTTCCCGCGGCACCTTTCGCAACACGTCGGCGGCTTCGTGATCTCGGAAGGGGCGCTGGAGGAGCTGGTGCCCATCGAGAACGCCACCATGGAGGGCCGCACCGTGGTGCAGTGGGACAAGGACGATCTCAACGACCTCGGCCTCCTCAAGGTCGATCTGCTGGCGTTGGGGATGCTGACCGCGCTGCGCAGGTCATTCGATCTGGTGAACGCATTCCGCGGCTCGCAGCACGCCCTCGGCGGCCTGCCGGCGGAGGCGCCGGAGGTCTACGAGATGATCTCCCGCGCCGACACCATCGGCGTCTTCCAGATCGAGTCGCGCGCGCAGATGGCGATGCTGCCGCGCCTGCAGCCGCGCTCCTACTACGATCTCGTCATCGAGATCGCCATCGTCCGCCCCGGCCCCATCCAGGGCGACATGGTGCACCCGTACCTGAAGCGCCGGAAATCCGGCGAGCCGGTGAGCTACCCCAGTGACGAGGTCGAGGGAGTGTTGAAGCGTACCCTCGGGGTGCCGATCTTCCAGGAGCAGGTGATGCAGCTCGCCATCGTGGCAGCAGGCTTCACGCCCGGGGAGGCGGATGCGCTGCGCCGCGCCATGGGGGCGTGGAAGCGCAGCGGCGGAATCGAGCATTTCCGGGAGAAGCTGATCGGCGGGATGAAAGCCCGCGGCTACGCGGCGGAATTCGCGGAGAGATTGTATCAACAGATGTTAGGGTTTGGTGAGTTCGGCTTTCCGGAGAGTCACAGCGCGAGCTTTGCTCTCCTGGCATATGATTCTGCCTGGCTCAAGTGTCATGAGCCGGCGGCATTCACGGCGGCGCTGCTCAACAGTCAGCCGATGGGTTTCTATGCGCCGGCGCAGCTCGTCCGGGATGCTCGCGCGCACGGGGTGGAGGTGCGGTCGGTTGATGTCTGCGTGAGCGTGTGGGATTGCACGCTGGAGCGGAGAGAAGATGACCACCCGGCGCTGCGGTTGGGTTTGAGACTGGTCAAGTCGCTTTCCCAGAGCGGCGCCGATCGTCTCATCGGGGCTCGCCGGCAGCAGCCCTTCGCAAGCGTACAGGATCTGGCTGCTCGCGCAGCGCTAGATCGTGGCGACCTCGAGGCGCTGGCCGCCGCCGGCGCGTTCGCCTCGTTGAGCGGCAACCGTCACCTGGCGTTCTGGGAGGTTGCGGGGACGGAGCGGCCGTTGCCGCTCGAGGAGGCTTTGGTCGATGCACTTCCTGAGGCGACTTCTGAGCCCACTCACGAACCGACTCCGCTCCTCAGGACTCCCACGGAAGGGGAACGCATCGTTGCCGACTATGCTTCCATAGGCCTCACCTTGGGCCGCCATCCGTTGGCGTTGTTGCGCGCTTCACTGCAATCCAAGCATCTGGCTACCGCGCGTGATTTAGATGGTATTGCGCATGGCAAACCGGTACGTACAGCAGGCATCGTTCTGATGCGTCAGCGGCCGGGGACTGCGAGCGGTGTGACGTTCCTGACGCTGGAGGATGAGACCGGGCAGGTGAATATCATCGTATGGGAACGGATTGGGGATGAGTACCGCCGTCCTCTGGTGGAGTCGCGATTGCTCGAAGTCCAGGGCGAGCTGCAACGGCAGGAAGGCGTCATGCACGTCGTGGCGCGCCGGCTGATCGACCGCACACCGCTGCTTGGGCAGCTGATCACCCGGTCGCGCGATTTTCACTGAGGGGCCGCCGCGAGGCGCGCAGTTTCCGTCACTGTTTCAGGTAACGAAGAGCAACACATCCCGATCCAAAGACCTCCGACTCGACCAGTCTCAATTGCAGGCTCTCGGGCAGGCTCACACCTTCCAGCAGCCGTCTTCCTGCTCCTGCCAACGTCGGCTGAACCACAAAATGATATTCGTCGATCAGGCCGAGCTCCATGATCTGTGAGGCAACGTCTACGCCGCCGATCAAAATGCTCTTGCCTTGCTCTTGTTTCAGTTTGAGTATTTCGTCTCCAGGCTTCGTACGAACGATCCTCGTCTTTTCATCCGCGGCCTCGTCCAACGAACGTGAGAAGACAACGATTTTGCCGACGGCGGCGAATGCTCGGGCAAATTCATTGATTGCCCTTGTCTGCCCGGATTGGGTCTTTGCCATGTCGGGCCAAAAAGGAACCATCAGCTGATAGGTTTTGCGCCCATAGACGAGTACGTCGGCATCCCGCAGGAGGCGCGCAAAATAGTCATGCAGCTCCTCATCAGCGTTCCCTTTGGTGTGGTCGCAGTTGCCATCCAGAGTGGTGTTGATTGCGAAGATTGCCTTTCTCATTAGGTGCCTTTGGCTTTGAAGATCGGGCCTGCCGAGGAGAAGCGGGCTGGCGGATACGACGATTTTCGCCTCCGCGGACGGAAACGACAATGCGAGGGCTTGCGTTTTCAATAAGTGAAGACTTATGATTGCGCCGCAATGGTGGAAACTCAGATTTTCCAGGCGCTGGCGGACCCTACCCGGCGTGCGGTCTTCGAGAGGCTGTGCGCGCGGGAGATGAACGTCGCCGAGATCACGGCCGGGTTTCAGGTCTCGCAACCCGCCATATCACAGCACCTCGCGGCCCTGCGTCGCGTGGGGCTGGTAACCGAGCGCAGGGAAGGGCGTAGGGCGTTCTACCGCTCTGACCCGAGCGGCCTCGAGCCTCTTACGGAATGGTTGCAGCGTTACCGGCAGTTCTGGCCGGAGCGCTTGCAGAAGTTGCGACGGGTCTTGAAGGAGATCGAGTGATGAACGCGCAAGCGAGTCCTTCCGATTCCCTGGTTTTCGAGTGTGACTTCGACGAGCCGCCGGAGAAGGTCTGGCGCGCGCTGACCGAGCCGCGGCTGTTGGACGCGTGGCTGCGGGCGGAAGAGCTCGCGCGGTCGGACTCGGCGGAAGAGCTCTCGCCGCCGGTCTCGGCAAAAGAGCACCCCACGCCTCGCCAGCCGCAGCGCGGCGAGTACGAGATCCTCACTGCCGAGCCCCACCGGCGGCTGAGCTATCTCTGGCGTGATCGGGAGAGTGGCGTTGGACACCCTGGTGATCGCGAGGTCCATTCCATAGTGACCGTCGAGCTCGCTCCGGCCGTCACGGGTGGAACGCATCTTCGGCTGACGCACGGAGAGTTCAGAATAGTTTCGCTGGCGCCAGCCATGACTGCCCGTGTCAGGCCGATCATGAGCGCAAGGCGGCGGACTCGGATACGGTCCATTGCCGGGCAGACCTCCTGGCGGCGGGCCGCCTGATGAGCGCGAATCTCGTGCCCATGGTGGTCGAGCAGTCCGCGCGCGGCGAGCGCGCGTTCGACATCTTCTCCCGTCTGCTGCGCGACCGGATCGTGTTCTTGAACGGTCAGGTCGATGATGCGATGGCGGCGCTGGTGAATGCGCAGCTGCTCTTTCTCGAGTCCGAGAATCCGGAAAAGCCGGTGGCGATGTACATCAACTCCCCGGGCGGCATGGTGACCAGCGGCCTTGCCATCTACGACACCATGCAGTGGATCAAGTGTCCCGTCGCCACGGTGTGCATGGGGACGGCCTATTCGATGGGCTCCTTTCTACTGATGGCCGGCGCGCCGGGGCAGCGCATCGCGCTACCCAACGCAAGCATCCTGGTGCATCAGCCCTCGGGCGGATTTCAGGGGGTCGCATCCGACGTCGAGCGGCACGCCGCCGACATCGTAAAAACCAAGCGCCGGCTCAACGAGCTGTATGCGAAGCACTGCGGGCGCACTTACGACGAGGTGGAGCGCACCCTGGACCGCGACCACTTCATGACGGCGGCCGAGGCGAAGGAGTGGGGGCTGGTCGACCACGTGTACTCGTCCCGGACTGCGCTCGGCAGGATCGAAGCAAGCTCTATAAGGGCTACACTCGCCGGGCAATGAGGATCGGCCTGATCTCGGATACGCACGGGCTGCTGCGGCCCGAGGCGCTGCACGCGCTCGCGGGCGTGGAAGAGATCATTCACGCCGGTGATATCGGCACTCCCGAAGTGCTCGAGGCTCTCGGCAGGGTGGCAACGGTGCGCGCGGTGCGCGGCAACAACGATCAGGGCGCATGGGCCCGCAAGCTGCCGTTGACCCTCGATTTGCAGATTGCCGGGGCGCGAATTCACGTCCTGCACGACATCGAGGAGCTCGGCCTCGGTCCGGCAGCTGACCGGATCGATGTCATAGTCTCCGGTCATTCGCACAAGCCCGGCATCGTCCAACGCGACGGCACGTTGCTCGTGAATCCCGGAAGCGCCGGACCCCGGCGCTTCAAGCTACCCGTCAGCATCGGCTATCTGACCATCGCAAAAGGGGCCGCGCGGGCGCAGATCCGCAATCTGCTTTGAACGCCGAGGCGGAGCGACTCGACGCTGAGTCTGCCGGCTTGTGTACTAAGTACACGTTAGGGAATCATGTCGGTGATGCGGGGTCGAGGACGGAGTTGCGATAGTGCGGCCTGCGCACGACGGCCTGGTGTTCGCCAGCGATGCGCAAGGGCGTCTCGTCGCCGTCAGGAAGGATGCGCCGACCGGTCTGACCATGATCGTCGCCGATCTGCCGCTCGGGCCCGGGCCGACGCTCTACACGCGGATCGGGAATGTCTTCCCGTGGATCTGCGTGATCTTCGCTCTCGCGATCGGGTCAGCCGTAGGCATCCGCGGGCGGGCCGGGCGCCCACCCGCGGTTGCCCCGCTCACTACTTGAGCTCGGCCTCCTGCATGACCTCCGAGCCCAGGATTGTGCGGATCTTGCCGCGGTCGGCCTCCTCGGTGTCGGACTCCTTCACAGAGCCCCAGATCTGGTTGCTGATCGCGTCCATCTTGTGGCCGATGCCGTCGAACGTCGCCCAGCTGGGATAAAACTCGATCAGATAGATGTCGGCATCCTGTGGGCCCCGCGGCTGGGCCACCAGCACCTTGTAGTCGGTGAGGATGCCGGCCTTCTTTGCAGCCTCCTCCTGCTTCTTCCACACCGTGTCCAGCCAGTGCATGTAGTCATCGAAGTGTCCGTCGGCCGTGCGGACCGCCGTACGGCTGACGACCAGTCCGTCGTTGAAATCGGTTCCGTCGGCGAAGGCGGCTGTCGCAATGGTCGCAAGCAGCAGTGCCGAAGCGATGAGCTGGAGTCGTCGAGTGATGGATTGCATGATGTATTCCCCGAAAGCCAGTTGTTGATATGCTGGTTATGGCCCGGTAGGCGGGGAATCCGGCGCGGATCCGGCCGGACCCTGCCTTTGGGGATACTACGCCCCCGGCAGGGGGGCGGCAAACCAGGACAGCCTCAGCTCTTCTTCCTGTGCTGCGGCTTGTCGGGATCGTCCTCGCCGCCACCGACGTCGTAGTCCTCGAAGTCGCTGGTCAGCTCCGCCGTGCGCTTCTCCTCGAGCAGGCGCTCGAGACGGCGCCACGCAGGATCGCCAGCGCGCTGGCCACGGCGCTTGGCGAGGTCCAGGTCCTTGATGACCTGGTCGAGATCGACGTCGCCTTCTTCAATGACCGGCTCTTCGTCGTCTTCGTTTTCGAATTCGTCCGATTCGGATTTCTCGCTCATGCGGGACACCGGAGTCCTGCAGGGGGGACGGCGCAAAAGTTAAATCAGATTCCGTGACATCTGCAATCCCGGAATCGGGAAGATTTAGTGAATCAGGTCATTCATCTGAAAGATGGGCAGCAGCATCGCAAAGACGATACCCATGACGAAGAGGCCCATCACCACGATGAGGAGGGGCCCGAGCAGGCCCACCATGGCCGCCAGGATGCCATCGAGCTCCCGTTCCTGGCTGATGGCGGCCTGTTCCAGCATGGAATCGAGCTCGCCGCTCGATTCGCCGCTGGAGATCAGGTGCACGGTCATCGGCGGGAAGAGCTTGCTCGCGGAGAGGGAGCGCCCGATCGGCGCGCCCTCGCGCACCCGCGCGGCAGCGTCCATCACGGCGTCGCGCATCGGCAGGTTCGTCACTACCTCGCCCGCAATGCGCATCGCCTCGAGCACCGGAACGGAGGCGACGGAAAGGATGCTGAACGTGCGCGTAAAGCGCGCGGTGTTGAACCCGCGCGACAGCTTGCCGATCAGCGGCAGGCGAAGCTGCAGCCGATGGTAGCGGCGGCGATTGTCCGGGTTGCGCAGCCAGCGCTGGAACAGCACGACTGCGATTACGGCCAGGATGATCAGCCAAATGCCGTACGCCTTGAGGAAGCCGCTGGTGCCGATCAGGACGCGTGTGACGAGGGGCAGCTGCGCCTTGCTGGCCTCGAAAACCGAGACGACCTTCGGCACCACGAAGACGAGCAGGGCCGAGACGATGACGAAGCACATCACCGTGAGCACGATGGGGTAGAGCATCGCCGCCAGGATCTTCTGGCGCATCTCCTCGCGGCTCTCCGTATAGACGGCGAGCCGCTCGAGCACGCTGTCGAGATGCCCGGCCTGCTCGCCGGCGGCGATCGTGGCTCGATAGATCTCGGGAAATACCTTCGGGAACTCCGTGAGGCCATCGGCGAGGGTGTGTCCTTCCATCACCTTCGAGCGCACGCCGAGGATGATGCTCTGCACCCGAGGCTTCTCCGTCTGCTGCGATACGGCGAGCAGAGACTCCTCCAGCGGCAGGCCGGCCCGTACCAGGGTGGCGAGCTGGCGGGTGAAGAGTGAGAGGTCGGCGGGGGCGACGCGGCGGGTGAAGCTGAACGAGCGCTGGCGGTTCGCTTCCTTCTGCGCCACCTCGCTCACCGTCACCGGCAGCAGTTGGCGCTCGCGCAGCAGCTGGCGGATGTGGCGCGGAGTGTCGCCTTCGAGGACGCCTTTGCGCTCCTTGCCGGCGTTGTCCAGTGCGATGTATTCGAACGCGCCCATCAGGCCGACTTCCCGCGCTGGGCCGGGCAGAATGACCGCAGCCAGCGCTTCATACTACCTAGTCTTCGCGGGTGACCCGCAGGACTTCCTCGAGGGTCGTCTCACCGCGCACGATTCTGGCGCGGCCGTCGTCGCGAATGGAAGGGGTCGTCAGGCGGGCGTGACGCTCGAGCTCCTGCTCGCTCGCACCGTCGTGGATCATCGTGCGCATGGCGTCGTCCACCACGATCAGCTCGTAGATGCCTGAGCGGCCGCGGTAGCCCCCCATGGCGTCGCGCCCGGGACGGTAGAGAACCGGGGAGGGCTCGTCCGCGCCGAGGTTGAGGAACCGCCGTTCGTACTCGCCCGACTGGAAGGGCTGCTTGGTCTCCGGATTGAGCACCCGGACCAGGCGCTGCGCCAGCACGCCGATCAGGCTCGAGGACAGCAGGAATGGCTCGATGCCCATGTCACGCAGGCGCGTCAGCGCGCCGGCCGCGGTGTTGGTATGCAGGGTCGAGAGGACCAGGTGTCCGGTGAGACTCGCCTGCACGGCGATCTGCGCCGTCTCGAGGTCGCGGATCTCACCGATCATGACGACGTCGGGGTCCTGGCGCAGGATGGCACGCAGGCCGCGCGCGAAGGTCATCTCCACCTTCGTATTGACCTGGGTCTGGCCGATGCCGTCGATGTAGTACTCGATCGGGTCCTCGACCGTCATGATGTTCTGGCTGTTGTCGTTCAGACGCTCCAGGGCGGCGTAGAGCGTCGTCGTCTTGCCCGAGCCCGTCGGCCCGGTGACCAGGATGATTCCGTGGGGCTTGTGGATCAGCTCGTCGATCAGCGCCTCGGTCTTCGGGTCCATGCCGAGGGCAGTCAGGTCCAGGCGTCCCGCCTGCTTGTCGAGGATACGCAGCACCACGCGCTCGCCATGGCCCGAGGGGATCGTGGAGACGCGCACGTCCACCGCGCGCCCGGCGATCTTCAGGCTGATGCGCCCGTCCTGCGGCAGGCGCTTCTCGGCGATGTCGAGCTTCGACATGACCTTGATGCGGGAGACGACCAGCGGTGCCACGGCGCGCTTCGACTGCAGCACTTCGCGCAGCATGCCGTCCACCCGGAAACGCACCACCAGCCGATTCTCGAACGGCTCCACGTGGATGTCGGAGGCGTTCTCCTTCACGGCCTGGGTGAGCACGGCGTTGATCAGACGGATGATGGGCGCGTCGTCGTCGCTGTCGAGCAGGTCGGCCTGCTCCGGCAGCTCCTGCGCAAGGTGCGCGAGGTCGGTGGTCTCGTCCAACCCTTCGACCGCCTGCATGGTGTCGGAGCCGGCCTCATAGACCTCCCGCAGCAGCATATCGAACTCGGTTTCGGGCACGCGCTCGAGCTTCAGCGGCCGGCCGACGAACCGGCGAACCTCCGCCAGAGCGAGCGGCGAGGCATGCTCGCGGTAGACGCATTCGGCTTCGCTCTCCGAGATCTGTTTGATGAGCACGCCGTGGCGCTTCGCGAAAGCGAAGGAGAGCTTCCGCTGCGGCACGGCGGCGGTCTGGGCGTGCTGCGGCTCGTCCATGATCTCGGCGGCGTTCAAGGATTGCCTCCATTCGGCGGCGCGGCGCCGCTGTCGGACTTCGGTGCGGCGCTTGGCGTCGCTTGTGGCGCCGGCGCCGGTGCAGTCTGGGCAGGCGCTGCCGCCCCGCTTGGCGGCGTGGTCCTGGTGCCAGGCTTTTTGGGCTGCGCCTGCGGTGTGACGGGGCCCGGCGCCGCGCCCGTGCCGGGCGGCGGCGGCGGCGGCAATGCAGGCATCCGCGGCAGCGGCTCACCCCGCAGCAGCTGCGGGAACTGCTCGGGGCCCATCGCGTCCTCCTGGCCGAGCATGTACCTGTAGGTCCGGCCGGTCTCGTTGGCGGCCTCCGCCTGGTCGCGCATGATCGTCGGCTTGATGAAGATCATCAGGTTGTCGCGCGTCGAGGCGTCATTGCGGTTCTTGAAGAGCAGCCCCACCAGCGGAATGCTGCCGAGGAAGGGCACCTGGTCGTGGGTCCGGTCCTGCTCGTTCGAGATGAGGCCGCCGAGCACGACGATGCCGCCGTTCTCGATCAGCACATTGGTGCTGATGCTGCGCTTCGCCGTGGTGGGATCTCCGGTGAGGCTGGTACTGGCGCCCGTCAAAACGCTCGAGTTTTCCACGGACAGCTTCAGCATCACGGCGTTGCCTTCGGCCGAGATCGTAGGCGTCACCTTGAGAACCGTGCCGACCTCCTGCTGCTGGACCGTCTGAAAGGGCGTGACCGTGCCGTTGCTGATTCCCGCCTGGCTGGAGTACTGCCCGGTCACGAACGGCACCTCCTGGACGACTTTCAGCGTCGCCTGCTGATTGTTCATCGTCATCGCCGAGGGAGTGGACACGATATTGGTGTCGCCGTCGCTTCTCAGCGCCCGGATCATGGCCGCAAACGACTCGCCGCCCGCGGCGATCGTGCCGATCCCGATGGTCGTGCCCGCAAGGAGCGAGTCACTGATGTTGCTCGGGTTCTTCGCCGCCGCGATCAGATCCACGATGCTCGTGCCGCCCACGGGGGAGACGAAGCCGCCGAGCGGCACTTTGTTGTTCTGCGAATAGGCCGCCCAGTTGACGCCCAGATCATCGGTCTTGCTGATGTTGATCTCGGCGATGATGGCCTGCACCAGCACTTCGGGCCGGCGGCGGTCGAGCTTCAGGACGATGTCCAGGATCGTCCGCATGACCTTGGGCGGCGCGGTGATGACCAGCGCGTTGTTCTGCGTGTCGGCCCAGACGAGCGCGTTCTTATCCGCCGCCGCCTGGGGATTCTTGCCGCCGGTATCGCCGCCGACCGCCGACAGCTGCGCGAGCTCCGCCATCTGCTCCTTGAGCTTCGGGGCGAGCTTCGACGCATCGACGTAGTGCAGGTAGACGACCTGGGTGTTGCCGCCCGATTGCAGCGGAGTATCGAGCTCCGCCACCAGCGCGCGCAGGCGCAGCCGCTGCGCCGGGTCGCCGCTGATCAGGATGCTGTTCGAGCGATCGTCGGCCACCACCTTGAGCGCCCGGCCTTCCTGCATGTTCGCGCCTCCCTGGTAGAGGGAGTCGATCGTGCGCACCACGTCCGAGGCGGAAGCATTCTGCAGCGGCATGACGTCGACATCCTGATTGCCGATCTGGTCGATGCGCTGGATGATGTCCATCATCCGGTGCACGTTGCTCGCCCTGTCGGAGATGATCAGGATGTTGGACGGCGGGTAGGCGGCCAGGTGTCCGTACTGCGGGATCATGGGCCGCAGGATCGGCACCAGCTCCGCGGCGCTCACGTTCTTGACGGCGATGACCTGGGTGACGATCTCATCCGAGGTCGCGCTCACGCTGGACGGCAGGTCGACGGAGGGCATCTGCCGCGCATCGGCATCCGGCACGATCTTCTCGATGTTGTGGCCCGCGGGCACGGCGATGAAGCCGTAGACCTCGAGTATCGAGAGGAACGCCTGGTAGAAGGCGGGCGGTGTCATCGGCGCCGAGGAGTACATCGTTACCTGTGCGCGCACCCGCGGATCGAGGATGAAGCTCTTCCCCGTCGCGGCGGCGACCGCCTGGACGATCTGCGTGATGTCCGCGTCCTTGAAGTTCGGCGTGATGCTCATGGCCTGCTGCACGGCCCCCTGCGCCTGCGCGTGGCAGGCGAGCGGCGGCAGCAACAGAGCCAGGCAGCATGCGAATGTGCAAAAGCCTTTCACTAACCTCAACCCCCGTTGGTGGGAACCGCGGCCTACCGCACGCCCTGCGGCGGCGCGAACGGCATCGGGCGCGGCGGCGGCGCCTGCGGACCGGACGGCCCATTCTGCGACCCGGCGAGTGATTCCGCCTCCTGTTCGACAGCCGCCAGATCGAGAGTGAGATCCTGTCGCTGTCCATTGCGCAGAACCGTGACGTGCGCCTCACTGGACGTGCCGAGCGTGCTCAGGACCTCCTGGCCCCGCGCCGGATCGTCGAGCGGCGTGCCGTCGATGGCGGTCACCAGATCGCCGGGCCTCAGGCCCAGGCGGATGAATGCTGCGCGGTCGCGGCCGGGATAGACCCGGAAGCCCTGCTGCTTGCCGCCCGCGAACACCGGCTCCGGGCGCATGATATCGCCGATGATGCCGGGATCGCGGCTCACGAGCTCCTGCATCCGCTGCATGAGCGGCGCTTGGGTCGGCGCGGCATATACGCTGGGAGGCGGAGCGCTGCCCACCAGCTGCCGCGGCAACGCCAGCGCCTCGATGACCCCGTCGCGGTCCAGGAGTACATGGTCCGGGTACACCGCGTGCAGCCGTGCCCCGCCCGAGATGTTGTCTCCGACCTGATACACCTTGGTCGCGGCGACGCTCGGCCCGAGTATTGCGAGTCCCTGGCGCGGATCATTGGCGGCGATCACACCGGTGAGGACCAGCGGCATGCTCGTCTGTGGGGCGTTGGCGTTACCCGTGCCCGTCGGCGTGGGCGCCACCCCGAAAAGATGCGTATTGGTGATCGCGGCGATGTCGACCGGGGTGCGCTGCGCCCGTGAGGCGGCGGCCATCACACCGGGCGCGGGCGCGCGGTCGACGCCGGCGAGGTCGGTGACGATGATCGCGGCCTGGACACCCAGGGCGAGAGCGAGCAGCCACGTCGCCACCCGCGGACCGCGGGTGAAGAACAGGGCGCGCCATTGCTCGGACCCCGGGATGGCTTGGAGCCGGAATGCGGCGTTCATTGAGGTGGCAAAGTCATGGATTCGGCGGCAATCAACCGGTAGACCCCGAACGGCGCAATTCGTGCTGCGCCGCCGTCACGCGAGCAATCATACGGCGCTGGCGGTTGCGCTCTCAAGCGACTGTTTCTCAAAGAGTAAAGGCGTGCAATCATCACAGGCTTGTGTTGCAGATTCGCGACCCCTATAAAGAGACTATGCCCGACCCCCATCCGACCCGTCCCGATACCGGCGTTCTCGTCGAGGAGGCGCGTCCGGAGGTCAAGCAGCCGCCCCTCTACCAGGTGGTCCTGCTGAATGACGATTACACCCCGATGGAGTTCGTCGTCGACGTGCTGGAGAAGTTCTTCGGCCTCGATCGGCCGACGGCCACGCGCATCATGCTGGAAGTCCATACTAAGGGTAAGGGTGTGTGCGGGGTCTTTACGTTCGAGATCGCTGAAACTAAGGTGGCACAGGTGACCACGTACGCGCGGGACCATCAGCATCCGCTGATGTGCACCCTGGAAGAGGCTTGACCTTACAAGATAGGCTCTACGAAAGTGCTGTCCAACGAGCTTGAATACTGTCTGAACGACGCCTTCCACCAGGCCCGGGAAGCGCGCCACGAATACCTGACCGTCGAGCATCTGCTGCTGGCGATCGTCGACACCCCGAGGATACGCGAGATCCTCCGTGCCTGCGGCGCGGATCTCACCAAGCTCAAGCAGGAGCTGAAGGATCACATCGAGCAGTCGACGCCACGCGTCGAGGATGGCGAGGAGCGGGAAGTACAGCCGACCCTCGGCTTCCAGCGCGTGCTGCAGCGTGCGGTGTTCCACGTGCAGTCGAGCGGCAAGAAGGAAGTCGGCGTCGGCAACGTGCTGGTCGCGATCTTCAGCGAGAAGCAGAGCCACGCGGTGTTTCTCCTCAACCGCCAGCATGTGACGCGTCTCGACGTCGTCAACTACATCTCCCACGGCCTCTCCAAGATCGCGGAGGAGAAGACTGACAAGGAGGAGGCGCAGGCGGACGTCGAGCGCGACCCCGAGGGCGGAAGCGCCCTGGAGAAGTTCACCACCAACTTGAATCGACTGGCGCAGGAAGGGCGCATCGATCCGCTGATCGGCCGCAAGCTCGAGGTCGAGCGCACCATCGAGATCCTCTGCCGCCGCCGCAAGAACAATCCCCTCTACGTGGGCGAGGCGGGCGTCGGCAAGACCGCCATCGCCGAAGGGCTGGCGCGCCTGATCGTCGAGGGCAAGGTGCCGGAGGTACTGGCGGACTGCACGATCTACGCGCTCGACATGGGCGCGCTCATCGCCGGGACCAAGTACCGCGGCGACTTCGAGAAGCGTTTGAAGGGCGTCATCACGGAGCTCAAGAAGCAACCGGGCGCCATTCTCTTCATCGACGAGATCCACACCGTCATCGGCGCCGGTGCCGCCTCGGGCGGCGTCATGGACGCTTCCAACCTGATCAAGCCGGTGCTCACCAACGGCGAGATCCGCTGCATCGGCTCGACCACCTACCAGGAATATCGTGGCATCTTCGAGAAGGATCACGCCCTCGCGCGGCGCTTCCAGAAGATCGACGTCACCGAACCCTCGGTGGCGGAAACCGTCGAGATCCTGATGGGCCTGAAGCCCAAATTCGAGGAGCACCACGGCATCATCTACGCCGCCGAGGCGCTCAAAGCGGCCGCGGAGCTTGCCGCCCGGCACATCAACGAGCGGCATCTGCCCGACAAGGCGATCGACGTGGTCGATGAGGCCGGGGCGCGGCAGCGGCTGAAGCCGATCGGCGAGCGGGAGCCGGTGATCGAGGTTCGCCACGTGGAGGACGTCGTGGCGCGCATGGCGCGCATCCCGGCGAAGAGCGTCTCGACCTCGGATCGGGAGATCCTCAAGAACCTGGAGCGCAATCTCAAGCTGGTGATCTTCGGCCAGGACCGCGCCATCGAGGCGCTGGCGGCCGCCATCAAGATGGCGCGCTCCGGGCTGGGCGATCAGCGCAAGCCCGTTGGCAGCTTCCTTTTCGCCGGTCCCACCGGTGTCGGCAAGACCGAGGTCACCCGTCAGCTCGCCATCACCATGGGCGTGGAATTCCTGCGCTTCGACATGTCGGAATACATGGAGCGGCACACGGTCTCGCGCCTCATCGGCGCGCCGCCGGGCTATGTCGGCTTCGACCAGGGAGGCCTGCTGACGGAGGCGATCGCCAAGCATCCGCACTGCGTGCTGCTGCTCGATGAGATCGAGAAAGCGCACCCCGACGTCTTCAACCTGCTGCTGCAGGTGATGGACCACGGCACGCTGACCGACAACAACGGCCGCAAGGCGGACTTCCGCCACGTCATCGTCATCATGACGACCAACGCCGGCGCGCAGGAGATGGCGCGTCCCTCGATCGGCTTCACCCACTCCGATCACGCGAGCGACGGCATGGAGGCGATCCGCCGCTCCTTCACCCCGGAGTTCCGCAACCGCCTGGATGCGGTGATTCAGTTTGCCAGCCTGGACCCGCTCACCATCGAGCGGGTGGTCGACAAGCTGGTCGTGGAAGTCGAAATGCAGCTCGAGGAGAAGGGAGTCACTATCACTCTCGACGATGCGGCGCGCCGCTGGATCGCCGAGAAGGGTTACGACCCGAAGATGGGCGCGCGGCCGATGGCGCGCACGATCCAGGAGCACATCAAGCGGCCCCTGGCGGAAGAGCTGTTATTCGGCAGGCTGCTGGGTGGCGGGCATGTGCGGGTGTTCGTGGCGGCGGATGGCTCGAAACTGGAGCTCGAATGCTCGCCGAACACCACGCCGGAGTTGACGGCCTAGAGTCTAGCGCCCGCGGTAGATGATTCTGCCCTTGGTCAGGTCATAAGGGGTCATTTCCACCGTGACCTGGTCGCCGGTGAGGATGCGGATGTAGTTTTTCCGCATCTTGCCGGAGATGTGCGCGGTAACCACGTGGCCGTTCTTCAGTTTCACGCGGAAGGTGGTGTTGGGCAGGGTCTCCACCACCTCACCCTCCATCTGGATCGCGTCTTCTTTGGACATAATGCCCTTATCGTCTCGGGGGCGCGCATTGGAGCACAAAGGCCGCGGGTCTGCAATTTGCGGCGGCAGGGGCGCGGCGCCTCATCCCGTCGGCGGAGCCAGGGGACCGGGGTCGAGCGCCACCCATTCCTTCAGTAGCGCCTGGAACTGTGCCCGGGGAATGCTGCGCGAGCCGAGGCTGGCAAGGTGCCGCGAGGCGAGCTGGCAGTCGATCACGGCGATGCTGTTGCGGCGGCACACCGCCACCAGATGCGCGAGCGCGACCTTGGAGGCGTCACGGGCGACGCTGAACATTGACTCGCCGAAGAAGACGCCTCCGAGCCGCACCCCATAGAGACCGCCGACCAACTCCCCGCCGAGCCGCGCCTCGATGCTGTGGGCATGCCCCCGGCGATGGAGCTCGAGGTATGCCGTGCGCATCTCGGCGGTGATCCAGGTGCCGAGGCTATGCGGACGGGGGGCCGCGCAGCCATCGATCACCCCTGCGAAATCCACGTCGGTCGCGACGCCGAAGCCGCCATTGCGCAGTGTTTTCGCCAGGCTGCGGCTGATGCGGAATTCCTCCGGGAAGAGGACTTCGCGCGGGTCCGGCGACCACCAGAGGACCGGCTGGCCGGGGGAGTACCAGGGAAAGATGCCGCGCCGGTAGGCGGCCAGGAGCCTGGCGGGTGAGAGATCGCCGCCCGCGGCCAGGAGGCCCGGCGGCTCATCCAGCGCCTGCTCCGGCGGCGGAAACCACTCCGGCGCGTCCTTTGGCGAAAGCCAGGTGATCGTCTTCACCGCGTGTTCACGCCGGGGCTTTGCGATAGGGCACGTGCTCGCGGACCTCGGCAGCGTACTCATCGATGGCGCCGCCCTCACGCTGCAGGTAATCGCCGATAGCCGTGCGGAAGGCGGAGTCGGCGATGTGGTGCGCCGACCAGGTGAGGGCGGGCTCGAAGCCGCGGCTCACCTTGTGCTCACCCTGGGTACCGGGCTCGAACCGCTGCACGCCCCGCTCGATGCAGAACTCGATCCCCTGGTGATAGCAGGTCTCGAAATGCAGGCTGTGATACTCGGCCGCGGCTCCCCAATAGCGTCCGTAGAGCGCCTCCCGCGACCAGAAGAAGATGGCTGCGGCCACCGGCGTTTCCCGCACTGTGGGGCGTTGCGCAGAGCGATGCATGGCGACTTTGACCATGAGCGCATCCCCGAGCGTGCGCGTGATCTCAGTGAAGAATTCGCGGGTCAGGTACGGCTCGTTGCCGTGCCGCAGGAAGGTCTCGCGGTGAAAGTCATAAACGCTGTCGAGGAGGCCCGCGTCGAGGTCGCCGCCGAAGCGCGTCTCGAAGCGGATGCCGGCCTCGGCCACGCGCCGGCGCTCGCGTCGCGCTTTCTTGCGTTTCTCCGCCGTGAACGTCTCGAGGTATGCCTCGAAGCTCGGATAGGCCCGGTTGCTCCAGTGGAACTGGCAGTCGCGGCGCAGCAGCCAACCCGCCGCCTCGCAGACTGCGCGTGCGGGCTCATCGAGGAAGAGGGCGTGCACCGAGGAGAGTCGGCGGCTCGCCGCATGAGCCTGCAGCGCCTCGAGCAGACGCTTCGCCACGACGGTGGGCTCGAGACCTGCGCGCACGAGCAGGCGCGGGCCGGTGGCCGGCGTGAAAGGCACGGCAACGACGAGCTTGGGATAGTACCGGCGCCCATTGCGCGAATACGCCTGCGCCCAGGCGAAATCGAACACGAACTCGCCGTAGGAGTGCGTCTTGACGTAGGCGGGCGCCGCCGCCGCGAGGCCGAGATCATCACTCAGGGTGACGGGGCAGGGCTCCCACCCCGTGCCCGCGCCGACACAGCCGGCATGCTCGAGCGCCGCGAGGAACTCGTGGCGCAGGAACGGGCAATCCGTGCCGCCGAGCCCGTTCCACTCGCGTGGGTCGATGTCGTCGATGCTGGAGTGGACTTTGGCCCGCACCGTTCTCCTCTACCGCGCGGTCTCCAGCTGCTCGAGGTAGCGGTCCGCATCGAGCGCCGCCATGCAACCCGAGCCGGCGGAGGTGATGGCCTGGCGGTACACATGATCCGCCACGTCGCCGGCGGCGAAAACGCCCGCCACGCTGGTCGCGGTCGCATCTGCCTCGGTGCCGCTGCGCACCCTGATGTAGCCGTTGTGCATGTCGAGCTGGCCCTTGAAGATGCCGGTGTTCGGCTCGTGTCCAATGGCGATGAAGACACCGGAGACCGACAGCCGCCGCACCTCGCCATCCTTCATGGACTTGAGCCGCAGCCCGTTGACGCCCTGATCGTCTCCCAACACCTCGTCCACGGTATGGTTCCAGACGATCGAGGCCTTGCCGGCCTCGACTTCGCGCAACAGCCGATCCTGCAGGATCTTCTCCGAGCGCAGGCGGTCGCGGCGGTGCACGAGCGTGACGTGCTGGGCGATGTGCGCCAGGTAGAGCGCCTCTTCGACGGCGGTGTTGCCTCCGCCGATCACCGCCACACGCTGGCCGCGGAAGAAGAAGCCGTCACAGGTGGCGCAGGCCGAGACTCCGCGGCCGCGAAAGGCTTCCTCCGAGGGCAGACCCAGGTACTTGGCGCTGGCCCCGGTGGCGATGATCAGGGCATCGCAGGTGTACGCGTGCGAGTCTCCCTTGAGATGGAAGGGACGGTGGGAGAGATCGACCGAGTGCACGTGATCGCTCGCGATCTCGGTATTGAACCGCTCGGCGTGGCGCCGCATGCGCTCCATCAGCGCCGGCCCTTGCAGCCCCTCGACATCGCCCGGCCAGTTATCGACGTCGGTGGTGGTCATGAGCTGGCCGCCGGTCTCGACGCCCGTGATGAGCAGCGGCGAGCGATTGGCGCGCGCGGCATAGACCGCCGCGCTGTAGCCCGCGGGGCCGGAGCCCAGGATGATGAGTCGGCTGTGGCGGGGTGTGGTCATCGGAATCAATCTTCGAGGTCCTGGCGGGTGATGGGGGCGAAGCGGAATAGTACCAAGGGTGCCGAGGCAGCTACTGCGCTAAAATCGGCTGCAGCTTCCACCTGATTCACCGGAGCCTAGGAATTGGCCGAATCGCAGGCGCAGGCGCGCCCCATCCGCTTCACGGCCGCCGTCGCGCGCGGGCTGCGCGAGAGTGCCGTCATCGCGATCGGCGTGGCGGCCATCGTCGTGCTCATTGCGCTCGCAACGTACAGCCCAGCGGACCCCTCCTACGCGCGCGGCGGCGACTTTGCGAGCGTCCACAATCGGATCGGCCCGGTAGGGGCGTGGCTCGCCAGCGTGCTCTACTTCCTGCTCGGCCGTCCCGCCTTGCTACTCCCCCTCATGCTGGGCGCGAGCGCCTGGGCACTGCACCGGCGTATCAAGACCGAGCCTGCTGCCCGAATCAACTCGGTGGTGCGTGCGAGCGGCTTCCTGTTGCTGCTCGCCGCTAGCTGCGGTCTCACGGCCTTGAACTGGCAGAAGGGCGCGTTGCCAGCGAGCGCCGGCGGCATTATCGGCGGTGAGATTGGGGATGGCCTGGCGGAGGGGCTCGGATTCCTCGGGGCGACGCTCCTTCTCCTGGCCGCATGGATGGCCGGATTATCCCTCTCGTTCGAGGTCTCGTGGTTCACGATGATGGATCGCCTGGGGAGCTGGACTTGGGCCGCCATCGGCTGGGTGCGGGAGCGGCGAGCCACCGCGAAGGACGTGGCGGTGGGCAAGGAGCGCCGCGCGGCGCGGCGCGATTCCGTGGTGACCGAGCAGAAACGGGTCGCGGCCCGCACGCCGCCCAAGATCGAGCCGCCGACACCGAGCGTCGAGAAGAGCGAGCGCGTCGAGAAGGAGCGCCAGGTGCCGCTCTTCGATCCGCCGCACGCGGGCGAGCTGCCGCCGCTGTCGCTGCTCGATGATCCGCCGGCGCGCGAGCCGCTGTATTCGGCCGAGGCGCTCGAGGCCCTGTCCCGCCTGGTGGAGATGAAGCTGAAGGACTTCGGCATCGAGGCGGAAGTGGTCGCCGTGCAGCCGGGACCGGTCGTCACGCGCTTCGAGCTGCGTCCGGCTCCCGGAGTCAAGGCGAGCCAGATCACGAGTCTCTCCAAGGATCTGGCGCGCGCGCTCTCGGTGCTGAGCGTGCGGGTGGTGGAGGTGATCCCGGGCAAGAGCGTCATGGGATTGGAGATTGCCAACGAGAAGCGCGAGATCGTGACGCTCGGGGAGATCATTCGCTCCAAGGCCTACGACGAGCTGCACTCGCCCATCGCTCTCGCTCTCGGCAAGGACATCGGCGGCCAGCCGATGGTCGCCGACCTCGCGCGCATGCCGCACCTGCTCATCGCGGGCACGACCGGCTCCGGCAAGTCGGTGGCCATCAACGCGATGGTGCTCTCGCTCCTCTACAAGTCCACGGCCGAGCACGTGCGGCTCATCATGATCGACCCGAAGATGCTGGAGCTCTCGGTGTACGAGGGCATTCCGCACCTGCTGGCGCCGGTCGTGACCGACATGAAGCAGGCGGCCAACGCGCTGCGCTGGTGCGTCGCGGAAATGGAGCGGCGCTACCAGCTCATGGCAGCCCTCGGCGTGCGGAACATCGCGGGCTTCAACCGTCGCGTAAAGGACGCTAACGAGACGGGCAAGCCGATTCTGGATCCCGTGATGCTGCAGCGCGCCGCCAACGATCCGACGATCGATCAGCGGGAGATTCTGCCTCTCGTACCGCTGCCCTACATCGTCGTCCTCATCGATGAGCTCGCCGACCTCATGATGATCGTCGGCAAGAAGGTCGAGGAGCTGATCGCGCGCCTCGCGCAAAAGGCGCGCGCTTCCGGCATCCACCTGGTGTTGGCGACCCAGCGGCCATCGGTGGACGTGATCACCGGCCTCATCAAGGCCAACATTCCCTGCCGCATCGCCTTCCAGGTGTCGGCCAAGGTGGACTCGCGCACCATTCTCGATCAGATGGGGGCGGAGACACTGCTCGGCCACGGCGACATGCTCTACCTGCCCTCGGGCACTTCCCTGCCGACGCGCGTGCACGGCGCTTTCGTGTCGGATCAGGAAGTCCATCGCGTCGTCGAGGGGCTGAAGACCGCCACGCCGCCCCTGTACATCGAGGAGGTGCTCTCCGGGCCCCGGACGCCGATACCGGGACTGTCGGGCGAGGAGGGCGAAGGGGCGCCGGCGATGGAGGATCCGGAGCAGGATGCGCTCTACGACGAAGCGGTGAGAATCGTCGTCACGGAGCGCAAGCCTTCCATTTCCTACGTGCAGCGGCGGCTCAAGATCGGCTACAACCGCGCCGCGCGACTCCTCGAGGCCATGGAGATGGCAGGTCTCGTCGGACCTCTCCAGGCGAACGGCTCGCGCGAGGTGCTGGCACCCGCGCCGGCGGAAGACTGAAAGAAGAAACCATGTTGCAGAGAGCATCGAGCGCGGCTGCGATCGCGGCTGGACTGTGTCTGGTTCCGGCGCTTGCGGTCGCGGCGGCTGACACTCCGCAGGCATACACCGTGCCGCGAGGGTCCATCACGCCCCAGGCGCCAGCGACTGCCCCGACTCCGCTCGACCGTTATCTGAAGAACCTGAAGACGCTGCGCGTCCAGTTTCTGCAGACGATCGCGGACGCGCAGGGCGCGGAGGTCGGTCGCTCCACCGGTACCCTCATCGTGGAGCGGCCCGGCAAGTTCCGCTGGGACATCCACCCGCAAAGTACCGCGCAGGGCGCAGCTGCCGGAAATACCGGTGCCGCAGCACAGTCGAGCCCTCCCGGCGGCCAGCTGATGGTCTCCGACGGCCGCAATCTGTGGTACCTCGACCGCGATCTGCAGCAGGTCACCGTGCGGCCGATGACGGCGGCGCTCTCCGCCACCCCGGCGATGTTGCTTTCGGGAACGGTCGACGTACGCGAGCACTTCACGGAGTCGAGCGCCGGCATGCGTGACGGCCTCGACTGGGTGTATGTCGAGCCGCGCAGCACCGAGGCCGACTTCAAGAGCGCGCTCTTCGGGTTCGACTCCAAAGGGACGCTGCAGCGCATGATTCTCGAGGACAAGCTCGGTCAGATCGTCACCATCATCTTCCAGGATGTCGCGGTGAACGTTCCCGTGGCGGCGTCGGAGCTGACTTTCACACCGCCTGCCGGCGCGGACGTGATCGGAACCCCGGCGAAGTGAGCCCTGCCGACACGAGCGCTCCCGATACTTCGCGACCGCTCGCCGACCGGATGCGGCCGCGGTCCCTGGAGGAAGTGGTGGGCCAGCAGCACGTCCTGGGTCCGGGCAAGCCGCTGCGCCGCGCGATCGAATCGGGGCAGCTGCATTCGTTGATTCTCTGGGGACCTCCCGGCACCGGCAAGACGACGCTGGCGCGTCTCATCGCCAGCCGAGCCAACGCGCAGTTCCTGCAGTTGTCGGCCGTGATGGCTGGGGTCAAGGACATCCGTGCCGCCGTCGAGACGGCACGCCAGGCGCGCGCCGCGCGCGGGCAGTCGACGCTGCTGTTCCTGGACGAGGTCCACCGCTTCAACAAGGCGCAGCAGGATACGTTTCTGCCGTATCTGGAGGATGGAACGCTGACCTTCGTCGGCGCGACCACCGAGAATCCGTCGTTCGAGGTGATCAGCGCGCTCCTTTCGCGGGCGCGGGTGTACGTGCTGCGGCCACTCACGGTGGCCGACCTCGAGGCGCTGCTTCGCTCTGCCCTCGCGGACCGCGCAAGAGGCCTCGGCAACGAAGACATCGGTGCCGAGCCTGCGGCCCTCGAACTCATCGCCCAGGCGGCCGACGGCGACGGCAGGCGCGCACTCAACATGCTGGAGCTGGCTGCGGGTCTCGCGCAAGCCTCGGAGAGCGGCGCGCGGGTCGTCACTCTCGCTCTCGCGCAGGAGGTGGCGAGCGGCGGGCGGCGGCGGTTCGACAAGGGAGGCGATCAGTTCTACGACCAGATCTCGGCGCTGCACAAGGCCGTGCGCGGCACGGATCCGGACGGGGCGATCTACTGGCTCTGCCGCATGCTCGACGGCGGCTGCGATCCGCTCTACATCGCCCGGCGGGTGGTCCGCATGGCGGTGGAGGACGTAGGGGTCGCGGATCCCCGGGCCTTCGCACTGACACTGGACGCCTGGGAAGCCTATGACCGCCTGGGCTCACCGGAGGGGGAATTGGCGATCGCGAATGCCGTGGTCTACCTCGCCTGTGCGCCGAAAAGCAACGCGGTCTACGTCGCGATGGGTGAGGCCATGGCCGACGTCGAGCAGTACGGCACGCTCGATGTGCCGCTGCGGCTGCGGAACGCGCCGACGCGCCTGATGAAGGGGCTGGGGTATGGGGAAGGCTATCGCTATGCGCACGATGAGCCGCAGGCTTTCGCAGCCGGCGAGCGCTACCTGCCGGACGAGATGCCTGATAGGCGATACTACCGTCCCGTACCGCGCGGGCTCGAGATCAAGATCGGCGAAGCGCTGGAACGACTGAGGAACAAAGGTAAATGATCGATCCGAAGCTGCTGCGCTCCGACCCCGAGGCCGTCGCCCGCAACCTGGCGCGGCGGGGATACACGCTCGATGTGAACGCATTCCGTGTGCTGGAAGAGCAGCGCAAGACCTGGCAGATCGAGACCGACCGGTTGCGGGCCGAGCGCAATGCCAACGCCAAGGCCGTCGGCATGGCGAAGGGGCGCGGCGAGGACGCGGCGTCGCTGCTGACGCGCGGCGAAAACCTGACCGGCGAGCTCGCAGACGCCGAGGGGCAATTGACGACGGTGCAGGAGCAGCTCGAGAACTGGCAGTTGGGACTGCCGAACCTGCTGCACGAGTCCGTGCCGGAAGGAGGCGGCGAGGCCGACAACCGCGAGGTGCGCCGTTGGGGCGAGCCGCGCACCTTCGAGTTCGAGCCGAAGGATCACGTCCAGGTCGGAGAAGGGCTCCGCGGCATCGATTTCGATGCGGCAGCGCGCATCTCAGGCGCGCGCTTCGTGGTCATGCGCGGCCAGGTGTCGCGCTTGCACCGGGCGCTGGCGCAGTTCATGTTGGACCTGCATACGGGAGAGCACGGCTATACGGAAGTCCATGTGCCCTATCTGGTGCAGCGTCAGGCGCTGCTCGGCACCGGACAACTGCCGAAGTTCGAGGACGACCTCTTCAAGGTGAGCGGCAGGGGCGAGGCCTCGGCGCAGCAGGCCTTCTACCTCATTTCGACCGCCGAGGTCCCCGTCACCAACCTGGTACGCGAGCAAATCGTGCCGGCCGAGTCCCTGCCCCTGAAGTTCGTCTGCCATTCGCCGTGTTTCCGCTCGGAGGCGGGGGCGGCGGGCAAGGACACCCGCGGCATGATCCGCAACCACCAGTTCGACAAAGTGGAGCTGGTGCAGATCGTGCGGCCCGCGGACTCCTACGCCGCGCTGGAGGAGTTGACCGGCCACGCGGAGCAGGTGTTGCGGCGCCTGCAGTTGCCCTACCGGACCGTTGCCCTGTGCGCGGGAGACATCAGCGCGAGCAGTGCCAAGACCTATGACCTCGAAGTCTGGCTGCCCTCGCAGCGCCGCTACCGGGAGATCTCCTCCTGCAGCAACTTCGAGGCCTTCCAGGCGCGGCGGATGCAGGCGCGCTGGCGCAATCCGGACGGCGGCAAGCCCGAGCCGGTGCACACCCTGAACGGGTCCGGCCTCGCCGTCGGGCGCACGCTGGTGGCGGTGCTCGAGAACTACCAGAACGCCGATGGCAGCGTGACCGTGCCGCAGGCGCTGCGCCCCTACATGGGCGGTCTCGAGGACCTGACAGGGTAGGAGTGCCGACCATGGCCGCCGCGGAGCTCAGTCGATCGCTCAAGCCGAGACACCTGGCGATGATCTCCATCGGCGGGATCATCGGCGCCGGCCTGTTCGTCGGCAGCAGCGCCTCGATCGCCGCCGTCGGGCCGGCCATCGTGGTGAGCTACCTGATCACCGGCACCCTGGTGCTGCTGGTGATGCGCATGCTGGGTGAGATGGCGATGAGCCTGCCCAGCGTGCATTCCTTCGCGGAGTTTCCGCGCGCCGGGCTCGGGCCGTGGGCCGGGTTCGTGACCGGATGGCTCTACTGGTACTTCTGGATGATCGTGGTGCCGGTGGAGGCCATCGCCGGGGCCAACATCCTGCATGCGTGGGTCCCGCTGCCGGCGGGCGTGCTCGGCTGTGTCCTCATGGCGGCCATGACCGCCGTCAACCTCATGTCGGCGCGGTCCTACGGCGAGTTCGAGTTCTGGTTCTCCTCGATCAAGGTGTCGGCCATCATCGCCTTCATCGTGATCGGCGCGTCCTACGCGTTCGGCTGGACCTCGCCCCATGGTCAGACCTTCGCCAACCTGACGAGCCATGGGGGCTTCATGCCGCCGTTCACCCACGCCCTGGTGCACATGCATTACGCCTGGGCGGGGGCGGCGATGGACGTCATCATCCTGACGGCGGTGCTGTCCTGCCTCAATTCCGCGTTCTACGTGTGCTCGCGAGTGCTCTTCGTGCTGGCCGCGCACGGCGATGCGCCGCAGGCGCTGATCCAACTCAACCGGCGGAAGGTGCCGGTGAAGTCCGTGCTCCTTTGCGCGCTCGCCGGCATCGTGGGCATTCTGGCGGCGGTCGCCGCGCCGGAACGGGTCTTCGCTTTCCTCGTCGACGGCGCCGGCGCGCTGATGGTGTTCGTCTACATGATCGTCGCCATCGCCCAGGTGAGGCTGCGCCGGGCGCGTGAGCGCGCCGGCACTCCGCCGCCCGCCTTGACCATGTGGCTCTTCCCCTGGGCGAGCTATGCCGCCATCGCCGGCATGGCCGCCGTCCTGATCGCCATGGCCTTCACGCCGTCGCTCGTCGAAGAGCTGCGCGTCAGCCTCGTCTCGATAGCCGTGGCAATCCTGGCTTATCTCTATCTGCGCGCCCGCCGCCGCGCAGTCGAGGCTCCTACCCCGTCCGGGTGAGTGTCGACTGCGTCACAGTTGCCCCTGCGGCAACTGAGGGACGCATGGTAAGTGAGAGACGCACACTGCACCGCCTGCGTCGTCTCGGGCAATTTCAGCGGAATGCACGCCACGTACAACCCATGGCTGGTGACCCTTTCGGTCGTCGTCGCCATCCTGGTCTCGTACACCGCCCTCATGCTCACCGCGAGGGTGGCCGGCGCCGAGCGGCGCGCGGGACGGCTCTGGGCGCTCGGCGGCGCGGTCTCGATGGGCATCGGCATCTGGTCGATGCACTTCATCGGCATGCTCGCCTTCTCCGTTCCGCCGATCACGCTGCGCTACAACCTCCTCATCAATCTCGCATCGCTCTTCATAGGGATGCTTACATCCCTGTTTGCGCTCGCGATCTCGAGCCGCCGCGATCTGTCCTGGCGGCGCCTCGCGGTCAGCTCGGTCCTGATGGGTGCCGGGATCTGCGGCATGCACTACACCGGCATGGCGGCCATCCAGATCGTGCCGCGGATCACCTACGATCCGCTGCTGGTTGCGGCATCGGTCGCCATCGCCATCACCGCTTCCTTCGTCGCGCTGTGGCTCTTCCTCCGGCTGCGCAGCGGCGAGTCGCGCCTGATGAGGCTGGCGCGCATCGGCGCCGCGATCGTGATGGGTTTTGCGATCGCCGGCATGCATTACACGGGCATGGCGGCTTCCATGCTGGCGCCGGGCTCTTATTGCTACGGCGGCGGGGCGGCGCTCGACAACGATTGGCTCGCGGTGATGATCGGCATGATCGCCCTCGGCGTGGTCGCGATCACGCTGGTGACCACGCTCTACGACGCCCATCTCGACTCGCGCACCCGGCGCGATGCGATGCGGCTCGCCGAGCTCAATGCCAGCCTGCAGCACGGCAAGAGCCTGCTCACTCTCGCCACCGAGGCGGCGGGCATCGCCTGCTGGGAGTACGACCTGGCGCAGCGGCGGATCTTGTGGACTGAGAACGAGATTCCGTCGCTGAAGGCGGCCGGGCTCGATCCGCGCGAGCATTCGGACGCGCTGCTCGCGAGTTTCTATCCGGAAGATGTGGCGGCCTTGCGAGCCGCGATCCGCAAGGCACTGATCGAGGAGCGGGAGACTTGCGCGCTGCGCCTGCGCGTTTCGGCGCCCAACGGCGCCACCATCCATCTGCAGGCGCACGCCCGACTCTCTACTGACGACAGCGGACGGCTGCGCCGGCTTCTCGGCGTGTCGTGGGATGTGACTGAGCAGGTGCGTCAGGACGAACGGCGGCTGCAGCTGCAGTTGCAGGTTCAGGAGGCGTCCCGCCTTGCCGGCATGGCGGAGGTTGCGACCGGTGTATTACACAGCGTTGGCAATGTTCTCAACAGCCTGGGCGTCTCGGCGACTTTGCTGCAGACACGCCTGAAGGCATCGCGGGTTGCCAACATCGAGCGCGCGGCGAAGCTGATCACCGATCAGGGACCGCGGCTCGGGGAGTTCTTCACCGGCGACCCGCGCGGCAAGGAGCTGCCCGGTTATTTGCGGCAGCTCGGCGAGCACCTCGTGACCGAGAATCGCGAGCTCTGTGATGAGGCGCAGGCGGTCGTCACTCACGTCGAGCACATCGGCAAGATCGTCGCTGCGCAACAGACCTACGCCCGCCACGGTGGCACTCTCGAGGAGATCGACGTCGCGGAGCTGATCGAGCACGCCCTGGTGATGCATTTCTCGACCAGCGCGGAAGTGGCGGTGCGCCGCGAGAGCGGCGACGTCGGCAAGGCGATGGTGGACCGGCACAAGCTGCTGCAGATCATGGGCAATCTCCTCAGCAACGCCCGCCATGCGCTGCGCGACCGGACGCACGGGCCGCGGGAGCTCCTCGTGCGGCTGCGCTCGCTGCCCGAAGGGTATTACGCCATCGACGTGGAGGATACGGGAGTCGGCATCAGTGCCGAGGCCATGAAACGGCTGTTCGAGTTCGGGTTCACGACAAAGAAGGAAGGTCACGGTTTCGGTCTGCACGCGAGCGCGATTCTCGCGAAGGAGATGGGCGGCGAGCTCACCGCGCGCAGCGCAGGTTCGAATCGAGGAGCGTGCTTCACGGTGCGGTTGCCGGTCTCGGCCGCCGACGCGGAGCCGCAGAGGCGGAGCGCATGACAAAATCGTCTGGAACGATTTTGGACGGCGACAGCAGGCCCGACGGGGTTTCCCGATGAGTATCGACTCGCGAAAGCGGGACTCAGAGGGCGCAGGGACCGAGCATCGCAACGGTCAGGCAATCGGTCACGAAGATACCCGGATTCTCATCGTCGATGACAATCCGGCGATTCATCGGGATTTCGACAAGATACTGGCCCGCAATGCCGAGCCGGCGGCGGCACTCGGCAACGTCGAGTCGTTGCTTTTCGGGGATTCTCCGGTAGCGGAGCGGGAACGTCCGCGCTACGTGGTGGAATTCGCCTCGCAAGGTCAGGAGGGGGTCGAGCGCGCGCAGCGCGCGGCCGCCGGCGGCAAACACTTCGCGATCGCATTCATCGACATGCGCATGCCTCCCGGCTGGGACGGGCTCGAGACCATCGAGCGGCTCTGGGCGGTCGATCCGGACGTGCAGGTGGTGATCTGCTCGGCGCACTCCGACTACGATTGGAGCGACGTGGTCGCGCGCCTCGGACAGACCGACCGGCTGCTCATTCTCAAGAAGCCTTTCGAGCCGATCGAGGTGCTGCAGTGCGCGAGCGCCCTGGGCCGCAAGTGGCAGTACGAGCGTGCGCTGCGCTCCCAGGTGGAAACGCTCGAGAACGTGGTGGCCGCGCGCACGGAGAATCTGGAGGCGGCGAACCGGCAGCTGCGCCACCTCGCCACGCACGATGCGTTGACGGGTCTACCCAATCGGGTATTGCTCGATGACCGCCTGGCGCAGGCGATGGCGCATGCCAACCGCGACGGCCAGTCGTTCGCCGTGCTGGTCGTGGATCTCGACCGCTTCAAGCTGATCAACGACTCGCTTGGGCACAGAGCGGGCGATGCCGTCCTCGATGAGGTATCGCGCCGGCTGAGCTCCGTGGTGCGCGACATCGATACGGTCGCCCGTACCGGCGGCGATGAGTTCATCGTGGTGCTCAGTCCGTCAGGGGTCCCGGAAGATGCCGTCGGCATCGCGCATCGCGCGAAGGATGCGCTTCGGGGGCCCACGCATGTCTCCGGCGTAGAGCTGCACGTTACGTGCAGCATTGGCGTTGCTTACTATCCGACCGATGCCAACTCCGCGGACAGTCTGATAGCCCGTGCCGATGCCGCCATGTACTGCGCGAAGCAGCGCGGGCGCAACAACGTGCAATCTTTCGCCGAGGGCATGGACGCCGTCACGCTTGAGCGCGTGAGCTTGGAAAGTGACCTGCACGCTGCAATCGATGCGGGGCAGTTCGAGCTGCATTATCAGCCGAAGCCCGATACGCAAACCGGCGATGTCTACGGTGCCGAGGCGCTCATCCGCTGGCGCCATCCGCAGCGCGGCCTCATCCCGCCGGACGACTTCATTCCGTTGGCCGAAGAGTGCGGACTCATCAACGACATCGGCGCCTGGGTGTTGCGCGAAGCCTGCCGCCAATGCGCCGAGTGGCAGCGCAGCGGGCTGCCGGCGCTGCGGGTGGCGGTCAACGTGGCGGCGACGCAGTTCCGGCGGGGCGATCTGCTCGATGTGATCGGCGGCGCGCTGCAGAGCGCCGGTCTCGAGCCGCGCTTCCTCGAGATCGAGCTCACCGAGAGCGCGGTGATGACCAATCCGGAGGAGTCGGCGGCCATTCTCGAGCAGTTGAGCCGCATGGGCGTGCTGGTGTCGGTCGACGATTTCGGCACCGGCTACTCGAGCATCAACTATCTGCGCCGCTTTCCGATCGACAAGCTGAAAATCGACCGCTCGTTCGTGCGCGACCTCGATTGCGAAGTCGATGCCTCCATCGTGCAGGCCATCATCTCCCTGGCGCACAGTCTGAAGCTCAAAGTGGTGGCGGAAGGAGTGGAGACGCCCGCTCAGCTGCAGTTCCTGCGCTCCCTCGGTTGCGATCAGTACCAGGGATTTCATTTCAGTCCGCCGCTGCCGGCGCGACAGTTCGCGGACCTGCTGCGGACCTGGCAACGGCCGGAGGATGCGGAGTCGCGCGCCGAAGCCGAACGCACGCACAGCAAGCTCGCCGGCTACCGCTAGCAGGATCACGCGGCAACGCCCGCGCGTAACAGTTCTGTAGCACTCGGCGCGACCCTTGTGGACGGCGGGCCGATATAGCAAGATGCCCGCGCGACGGTACGCCACTGTCGGCGTCCGCTGCCCATACAAGAACGGGTCAGGGGAGACTTAACATATGGCAGGGCGTCGAGCTCGCGCGGATTCGCGCGCATCCTCCGGGGTCGTTTTTTCCTCTTCGCTGCGCTGGCTGGCAATCAGCGGAGCTGCCGCGGCCGCTTGTGCGGCGGGCGCCTCGGCGCAGACCGCGCACAGCAGCGGGCCGCTGGCCCATTTCCCCCGCGTCTACAGCGGCGCACCGTTCAAACCGGCGACCGTGCCTGTGGGCGCGCAGGCGAAACAGCAGGTCACCGTCGTCGTGCAGATGTCCGCCGATCCGATTGCGGTGCTGCAGGCCGGCGCGCCGAATCACCTGCTGTCGGCCACGGCGCGTGCCGGTGCCGCGGCGGCCGTCGATGCCCAGCAGGCGGGCTTGTTGCCGGCGATTCAGGCGAGCGGCGGGCGCATCCTGGCGCGCTTCCACGGCGCGCTGAACGGCGTGAAGGTCCGCATCGAGCGCGATCAGATCGAGAGCCTGAAGTCCCTGCCGGGCGTTACCGGCGTGCTGCCGGTACGGACGTACCATCTCGACAACGACACCCGTAGCGGCGTGCCCTTCATCGGCGCGCCGCAGGTGTGGCAGGGCGTGCCGGGCTATCGGGGCGAGGGCGTGAAGATCGCCCTCATCGATACCGGCATCGACTATACCCAGGCGGACTTCGGCGGCCCCGGCACGGTGGCTGCTTATCAGGCCGCCCTGGCGAGCGACACTGCGCCGCCGGACGCGAGCGTGTTCGGCCCGAATGCGCCCAAGGTCAAAGGCGGCATCGACCTCGCGGGCGATGCCTACGACGCCTCCGATCCGAGCTCAGTGGCGCAGCCCGATCCGAATCCGCTCGACTGCAATGGGCACGGGACACACGTGGGCGGCACGATCGCCGGCTTCGGGATCACGGCGGCCGGGCAGACCTATGCCGGTCCTTATGAGGCCGCGGCGTACGGGCAGGGTTTCATCGTGGGGCCGGGCGTGGCGCCGAAAGCGGACCTCTACGCCGTGAAAGTATTCGGCTGCGGCGCCAACGCCACGACCGATCTGGTGGTCGACGGCATCGACTGGGCCATCGATCACGGCATGAACGTGATCAACCTCTCCCTGGGTCAGGATTTCGGTACGGCGCAGGATGCCGATGAGATCGCGGCGGCGAATGCTGCCCACGCCGGCATCGTCGTCGTGGCGGCTACAGGCAATTCCGGCGCCATTCCCTACATCACCTCCTCGCCCGGCGGCTCCGCGGCGGCGATCTCCGTTGCCGCGATGGACTCGAACAAGGGCTATCCCGGCGCGCAGGTCAGCCTCGACAGCGGCGGCGTGGAGCTGCAGGATTCCAACAGCGCGGCGGTGCCTCCGGGGCCGCTGCCCGTCGTGGTGCTGCGCGACGCCAACGGCAACGTCTCGCTCGGCTGCGACGAGTCGGAGTACGTCGACTCGCAGATCGCCGGCAAGCTGGTCGTCACGCTGCGCGGCACCTGCCCCATGATCGATCGCGTGGAGTACGGGCAGGCGCACGGCGCGGCGGGCGTCGTCATGATCAACAACGCCGCCGGCTATCCCCTGTACGTCGGAGCCCTCTCGGGAGTGACCATTCCGTTCTTCGGGGCGTTGACGTCGGATGCGAATGCGCTGGCGGCGGCGAGCCGCGCCAATTCGCTGGCCGCGAACTCCATCCCGAATGCCACCTTCCGCACCGCGGCGAGCTTCAGCTCGCAGGGGCCACGCTTCGGCGACAGCCTGCTCAAGCCCAACGTCACCGGCCCCGGGGTCTCGATCAACTCCGCGGACATGGGCACCGGCAACGGCGGCACCGTGGAGTCGGGCACGTCGATGGCGGTACCGCACGTCGCGGGCGTCGCCGCGCTCGTCGTGCAGGCGCACCCGGGCTGGGATGAGCGGCAACTGAGCGCCGCCGTGGTGGAAACGGCCGATCCCTCGGGACTCACCGATTACACCCCGAGCATCGCGGGCGCCGGCATCGTGCAGGCGGTCGGCGCGGCTGGCACCCAGGCGGTGGTGCTTGCCGACACCAGGGGTGGGGCGCATGCCGTGTCCTTCGGGTTCGACGAGTTCCTGGATAGGTACAAGTCACAACGGCGGCTGACTGTAGTCAACAACGGCAACAGGCCGATCGTGTTCAACGTGAGCGCGACATCGAGCAGCGCGGTCCAGCACACCGTGAGGGTCAGTGACCTCAGCGTGTTCGTTCCGCCGCACGGACGGACGCCAGTCGAGCTATCCCTGTCGTTCCCCGCTGCAAACGTGGGTGGGGTGCACGATGTCTATGGCAATACAGTCTTCGATGAGGTCTCGGGCTATCTGACTTTCACCCCGGCCGACCCGACCATGAATGGCGGGATCACGCTGCACGTGCCGTACTACCTCGTGCCGCGTGCTCGCTCCAACGTGCTGGCGTTCCTTACGCGTTGGCTGAGCGCCGCGCATCCTCGAGGCCAGGTGCAGGTCGCCAACGTATTCGGCGGCGTGACGGGTTATGCGGACTTCTTCGAGTGGGGTCTCGCGGGTCCGCCGCAGGGAATGGAGTATTACGACACCCGCGCCGCGGGCGTGGAGTCGTTCACCGGCGCCGATCCGGCGAATCCGCTGGGGGATCCGGAGCTGGTCTTTGCGATCAACACCTACACGCGGTTCTCCTCCCCGGAAGCTGGCGAGTTCGACGTGCTGATCGACGTCAATGGCGATGGTAAGCCGGATTTCGATGTGGTCGGCATCGACTACGGGTTCCTGACCACGGGTACCTTCAGCGGCCAATATGCCTCGGTGGTCTATAATCTGAATACGGGGACGGTCACGGCCGCATATCTGGCAGACGCGCCGACCGGCGGCTCCACTGTGCTGCTGCCTGTCTTCGCGCAGGATCTGGGCCTGACAGCGTCGAGTCCGGCCATCACCTACACGGAGACGACGACGAACCTGTTCAACGACTCGTCGGAGACGCTGCCTGGATTGGCGTCGTTCAATGCGTTCGTGCCGGCGATCTCGAGCGGCTTCTACGTGACGCTGCCGCCGAACGCGCACACATCAGTAGCGGTGGCGCTCGACCCATCGCAGTGGAAGAAGACTCCGGCAAAGGGCTGGATGGTGGTCGTCGAGGACAATCACTCCGGAGCGCAGCAGGCTGTGCTGCTGCCGGCTTCGGAGGGAGAGTTCTCGCTGGGGCGGCAGAACCAGGGCGATGGCCAGAGGGACGGCGGTGAGAGTGGCCAAGGCGGCCAAGGCGGCCGCTGATGGCGCCTGGGGCCTAACGACTGCCGTTCGTCACCAGTGCCGCGAGCAGCTCGTTGACCGGCAGGTCATCGAGCCGCTCGGGTGCGACGAAGAGTGCCTTGATGCGCTCCGCCTGACGCGGCGGAAAGTGCCGCCCGACGGCGGCTTGGAATCTCGCCGTGAGCTGAGCAACCTCGTGCGGCTCGTACGAGCGGGTGAGCCGGTCGATCGTTCCGTCGCCAAGGCGTCGCCTCGCGGCCGAGGGATTGGCGGCGAGAAACCTGCCGGCGTCGTCCATGGCTTCGAGTTGCGCCGAGGTCAGATAGCTCGACTGGCCGGCGGCCATCGCCTGACATGCGTGCCGCACCGCGCGGCTGATCGCATCGGCCGTGGCCCAGTCCCGGCGCCCGATCTCATCCCGCTCGCTCGCAGCGAGCGACAAGCCGCCGTCGACGCACGCGTAGCTCAGGGCGGTGGCGATCTGTGCCTGTGTGCCGCCGAGCTGGGCTGAGACGACCGCGGTCGTGATCACGCGCATGAGGCGGAGCGTCGCAGCCACTGCCTGCGGAAAGCCGCCTGCGACGGCCAGCATGTCCTGGATCCGCGACGCCTTGACGATTGCCGTGAGCACGTCGCGCAACATCGGGGGTGACTTGCCCTCCATCGCGGCCTTGCGTGCCTGGTAGTCGGCGACGGCCAGGATGGCTGCGATCCAGTGGGCCGCGCTGCCTGTGCTCGAGTCCTGCCCGTGATCGCCGCTCACGGATCGGCAGAGCAACAGGCCGTTGCAGAAGGCGGCCTGCGCGGGGTCGAGCTCCAGGGAAGTGCCTGGGACCCGCGCTCCGCCCGGCATGAGGGCGCCCGGCACGAGCGGTCCTACGAGCGAGGCGCACTCCGGATCGCGGAGCGTTTCGAAGGCGCGGCAGAGGGCGTCGAGCAGACACCGGCGCGCGGCGCCGATGGCGGACTCGCTGACGGTGACTGCAGCCGCTGCGTAATTGGCGAGGGCCACGACCAGCGACACCGTGCTCGCGTGGTCTTCGATCTCGCGTGCTGGATCGAGCATGGAGAGTGGATCCCACTCGGTGGCTGCCATGGTCCCATTGAGCGCCGCAGTGAGCCCCGCAGGGCGGCAGCGAATTCTCTCAGCTCTGCGGTGCGGGTACCAGCCGCACGCGGGCGATCTCGGACGGCACTCCCAATCGCTTCGGCGGACCCCAGTAGCCGCTGCCGCGGCTGGTATAGACCCACAGCTTCCCAAGCCGGTGCAGGCCGGCGGTGAAGGGCTGCTGCAGCCGCACGAAGAGATTCCACGGCCAGAACTGACCGCCGTGCGTGTGCCCCGAGAGCTGCAGGTCGAAGCCGGCGTCCGCCGCCGCGGCAGCCGTGCGCGGCTGATGCGCGAGCAGCACTCTCGGACGAAGGCCAGAGGGCGCACCGGCCAGGGCGGCCTCGGGATCGCTGCGTTGCGCAGGGTCGAACTGATGAGCGCTGTAGTCCGTCACCCCCGCGATGACGAGCTGTGCGCCGCCATGGCTCAACACGACGTGCTCGTTGAGGAGCACGTGCAGTCCCAGGCGGCGGAGCTCCGCGATCCACGCGGGAGCGCCGGAATAGTACTCATGGTTGCCGGTGACGAAGTACGCGCCGTGGCGCGCGCGCACGTGAGAGAGTGGCTCGACGTGCACCGCCAGCTGCTCTACGGAGCCGTCCACGAGGTCGCCGGTGACGGCGACGAGATCCACGTCGAGGGAGTTGACGATCTCCACTATCCGGCGCAGGAAATCCCGCTTGATGGTGGGGCCGATGTGCACGTCGCTGATCTGCGCGATGGTGAATCCCTCGAGCGCGGGCGGCAGGTCGAGCAGCGGCACCGCGACGTCGACGACTCGTGGCCGCCGTCTCGCGTCGATGTAGCCCACGACCGTCGCAAGCACCGCGAGAACCGGGACGGCGATGGCCGACGCTGCCTCGAGGCTGGCGGCTTCGCCTCGCGAGGCAAACAGCACGGCGGGTCCGAGAAAGATGTCGCGCAGCACCGTGAGGACGGCGAGGGAGGAAAAGAAGCCGCCATCGAGCGACCCGATCCAGGCGAGGTTCGCCGCAAAGCTGCTGTCCTGAGATCGCCGTGCGCGAGCGCCCGCGATGATCAGCGCGAAGGACGCGCAGAGCGCGAGACCGCCGAGCGCACGCCCGAGCGCCCCGATCGGCAACGCCGGCAGGATTCGAGCACCCACATACAGGTGCAACAGAGCGATCAGCGTGACGATGTTGCGGATGAACCGCGACGGGCGCCGACGCGTCCTGCGTGCAGTGGGTAGGGTCAAAGGAGGGGAGTGCGCGGCCGCGCTTTCGGTGGACATGAGCTGTAGACGGGCTGAAGTAGTCGATATTGCCTGCGCGGTGGCAGGCGCGCGAGGCCGGCTGCGGCCAAGATCAGGGCGAGGGTGGCCGGCCCGCCGAGGCCAATTTTGATAGCATTCCCCGCCCTGGGTCCCGCCCACCGGAGAGGTGGCAGAGCGGTTGATTGCACCGGTCTTGAAAACCGGCGTCCTCGCAAGAGGACCGTGGGTTCGAATCCCACCCTCTCCGCCATTATTTCAAAGACTTACGCAGGTTTCCTTGCGATGGAATCTCGTATAGCGTCACGAATGAGACAATGAGAGCGGCGATTGCGATACGGGGCGGGGACTCCTTAGCTCATTGCTTGCGCTGCTTCTCTGCCTCGCGCAAAACGTCCGCGTCCCGTTTGTCCTGGCTCACCGACTTGGCCCGAGCCCGTGCTGCTTTCTCCTCGGGCGTCAGTTTGTCGGAAGCTTCGGCGGCTGACCCTTCCAGCGTTTTGCCATCTTTGGTTTTCTCGTCCACGAAGCGCTTCGTTTCCTCGTCATAGCGGCGTGCGGACTCGTAATCGCCTTCACCTTGTACTTTGGAAGTCATGCCATTGCTCCTCAGGCGCAGCTTGCGACCCAAGAGCAATGCGAGCAACCGCCGTGCCGCGAAGAACCTCGCTGCCCGACTCAGTGAATGCCGGAGGCTGCGGGGGAGGGCTCGCCCGGCATCGTGTGATGCGGCTGAAAGAGCCGTCCGCCTTCCGCCAGCAGCACGAAGCCGAGGGACACCAGGCCGCAGAGCAGCGCGCCAAGGGCCAGCGGCACCGTCGAGCCGTTGAATTGTTGTCCCATGAGCGCGGCGACCAAGGCGCCGCCAGAGGTGCCTACGCAACCTTGGAGCGAAGCGGCCATGCCTGCGATGGACCCCATTTGCTCCATCGCCATGGCGCCGAAGTTGGCCATGATCAGGCCGAGGCAGCCCATGGTCGCGCCCTGCAGGACGATGAATGTCCCGAGGGTTTCAGCGTGCAGCGCTGCGACCAGCACGTGCAGGCTGGCCGCAATGATGAAGACCAGCAGGCCCGCCTGGGAGATGATCCGCATGCCGAAGCGCTCGACGACGCGCGAGTTGAGGTACGAGGCGACACCCATCGATGCCGCACAGCATGCGAACGCGGTGGGCATCAGCGAGGGCCGGTGGAATACCGCTCCAAAGATCTGCGGCATCATCCCCACGTAGCCGATGATGGAGCCGAACATCAGCGCGACCGCGAGCGTGTACCAGAGCGACGCGCGATCAACGATGACCTTGCCGGTCGCGCCGAGGACATGACCCGCGGTCAGCGTCATCCGGTACTCGGGATGCAAGGTCTCGGGCAGACGGAAGTACACCCAAAGGAGGACCGCGGCGGCAAACCCGCAGAACACGTGGAACAGGGCGCGCCAGGGAGCCAGGAACAGTACGAGCTGTCCGAGGCTCGGCGCGATGATCGGGACCATGATGAAGACGATGAAGGTCAGCGACATGACGCGCGCCATCTGTCGCCCGCCGTAGAGGTCGCGGATGATGGAACGCGATATGACCATGCTGGCGGCGGCGATGCCGTGCGCGAAGCGCCAAGCAAGCAGAGCTTCGAAGCTGCCGGCCACGCCCACGGCTGCGGCCGCAATGACATACAGCGCGAGCCCGATCAGCAATATCCGCCGTCTTCCAAACCGGTCCGAGAGTATTCCCCAGAACAACTGACCGAGACCGACACCGGCGATGTAGGTGGTGATCACCCACTGCGCGTTGTTTGGGTCGGTCACGCCGAGATCGCGGGCGATGGACGGCAGCGCCGGCAGCATGGTGTCGACCGCGATGGCCTGGCAGGCCATGATGGCGGCGGTGAGGACCAGGAACTCGCGGAAGCCGAGCGCGTGCGAGAGGGAGCCTTCGGTGTCGGAGCCTTCGGTGTGCATCACGGTTTGGATCAGTACGAGTCTGTCGGCGCAATGAATGACCCTGTGCGCCAGCTGGCTGCGGGCTGCGCTGTTTTCGCAGGTCGAGGTCGAAGGTGCAGCATAGCAGCTGCCCGGCGGCCGCTAGCCGGAAGCTCTCTTGGCTGCACGAGGGAGACGCTGGTCTACTATGGCGAAGTCCACGGCCACTGATAGACCCATGCTCACTTACCATCCGACTTCCCACGGCTCTGCCGCGGCCGGCCCGGCTGCCGGAACAGCCTGGATCGATCTCATCGAGCCATCCGCCGAGGAGATCGCGCGAGTTCAGACGCAATTCAGCGTCAGAGTGCCCTCACGCGAGCAACTCGACGAGATCGAGTCCTCGAGCCGGCTGCAGTCGGACGGCAAACGGCTGTACCTCAGCACGCCGGTCGCCGCGCCGCACGACTTCATCGATGCGGCACCGACCCCTCTGGGATTCGTCATCTCGCCGGAGCTGCTGATCACGGTACGCTACCGGGAGCTGCGCTCGTTCACCAAAGCCAGCGAGTCCGTGGGCAAGGACGCGGGTCCGTCGAGCAGCACATCGATCTTCGCAACGCTGCTCGAGGCGATGGTGGACATCGACGCCGATGTGCTGGAAAAGACCGCACGCGAGCTGGGAGACCTCTCGCGGCGAGTCTTCCGGCGCAGCGATTCCCGTGCGCCGCGCAGCCCGCGCCTCAATCGCCGCTTGCGGGAGGCGCTCTCCCAGCTCGGCGATACCGGAGAGCACCTCTCACAGCTGCGCGAGAGTCTCATGGGCCTGCAGCGGATCATCGCCTTCGCCACCGATGTGGGACAACCGTGGCTGGGGCAGGATACGCAGGCCCGATTGAAGACGGTCCTGCAGGATCTGAGCTCTCTCGCCGACTTCGAGGCGCATCTTTCCGGCAAGACGCAGTTTCTCCTCGATGCGACGCTCGGGTTCATCAATACCGAGCAGAACGATATCTTCAAGGTGCTGACGATCGTATCGGTGGTCGGCATACCGCCGACACTGATCGCCAGCATGTACGGCATGAATTTCCACAACATGCCCGAGCTCAGCTGGCCCTGGGGGTATCAATACGGCCTCGCCCTGATCGCGACCAGCACGGTATTGCCCATCCTCTGGTTCAAATGGCGGGGCTGGTGGTGAAGAGCGTGCTGCCGCTCACAAAATCGGCCTCGGGAGGTCGGCTTTTCCGCTGCCAGGCCGAAAACTGGGGACCGCCGGGAGCAATGTCCCGCAATCGAAGGCGTGGGTCGGCCGTAGAGTGCTCAGGTTCCTGTCATCGCTGCTGGTCGCGGCCTGCGGATTTGCCGCATTGCCCGCCGTGCGCCGCCACGTCGCGGTCGCCATTGCGGACGCGGGTGGGCCACCCGAGGCCGCGAGCGAGCTCCCCGTCGATCTGAGTCAGCTGCCCGAGCCCCCGGTACTGCAGGCGGCCGATGCGGTGCAATTCCTCGATTGCCCCGAGGTGCTCCGCAGGCTGCGGGGACTCGAGCTGGGAGCGGAGCTCCCTGCCCAGGCCGGCGAGCAGGATCCCGCCCACGACCGCATCGTGGCAGCCGCCCTGGCGGCGATCGGCGATCCGGCCAGCCAGAAGAAGTACTTCCCGCGGCGCCCGAATCTTCTCCCGGAGCTGATCCGCGCCATCAACGACGAGGGCGTCGCGGTGCGGCAGCTGGTGCCCATCGTCGCGCGCGACCCTGCGCTGGTCGGCAATCTCCTCAAGGTGGCGAACAGCTCCTACTACCGTGTCAGCCAACATGCGATCGAGACGATCGAGCGGGCCATCGTGATTCTGGGGAGCGATGGTCTGCGCTCGGTCATGGCGGCGGCTCTGATGCAGCCGATCTTCCACGTGCCGGGCGCCGGCGGGGCGGCGCGCTTTCCGGAGATCGTGTGGGAGCACGCGGTCCGCTCGGCGCACGCGGCCATCCCGCACGCTGCCCTGGTGGAGCGGGCGAATCCGTTCGCGGCGGAGCTGCTGACCCTCATCTGCGGTCTCGCGGAGATCGTCCTCTTTCGCGCGGTGCTCGAGCACTGCCCGCCTTCGCCCGGACGCGCGGGAGTCGATCCTCTGGTGGTCGCGGCCATACTCGAGTCGCGCGCGGCGGTTTTCGCCTGGCACATCGGCGCCGAGTGGCGGCTCTCGGCGGAGATGCTGGCGGCGCTGGAGGAGCAGATGGTCTCCTCCGAGCCGGCAACTCCGCTGGGGCGCTCGCTGCACTTCGGCCGTCGCGCCGGCGCGCTGGCCGTGCTGCACGGCAATTCCATCATCGACGAAGCGAGTCTCAGAATCTCGCTGCCGCCGTCGGGACTGTCACCTGCCCTTCTCGAGTCCATGTTGAAGCGGCTGCTGCGGCCGCATGAGGACCCCAGGATGGCGGCGAGCAACCAGGCGATCTCAACGGGTCGGCGCTTCGCCGAGCAACCCGGCCGCGCGCAGAGCGGATTGCGCCGCGGCGCGGCGTAGGCTCCACTCGTACCACGACAGGCCGCCCGTGCCTGGCGGCGGCAGCAGAATCGACCGGTCGAGGGGCGCGTGTCGCAGAGACTCGCGCAGGCGCGAGGCGTCCGCCGGCGACAGCTTCGGGAGTGCTGCGACGAGCGCGGGAAGCGCATCGGGTGAAGAGCGCGCGAGCCGCTCGAGATAACTCACGTCCATTTTTCCCGTTCCCTCATAGCGGGCGACATTCGCGGCGACGAGCACGATGAGGCGCTCGGTATCGGCAAAGAGCGCGGCGCGAGCGGGTGGCGAACTGCCGTTGGAGCCTTGCGTCGCCTGCAGCGGCTCGGATCTGCGTGCGGCAAGTCCGTACCCTCCGAGGAGGAGCAGTTGCAGCACGACGAAGAACACATCGCGCGGCAGGAACATCCGGCTCAGGACCGTCTCCCAGGCAACATCACGCCAACTCGCCAGAGTCGGGTCCGCCGCGCTGAGGAGCAGGAACAGAGTTGCCGCCAGCGCGGCAGCGATCGTGCTTGCGCGCACGACCGGAATCGCGTGGCGCATCCGGATGACCGCGAAGGTCGCGGCTACTCGCGCAGCAGCCTCCGCGAACAGCAGACGGCATACATCGAGCGGAGCGCGGGCGAGAGCGGCGACCCCCATCTCGCCGCTGCGTGCCGCCGTCGAGAGAACGGCGAAGGCGAAGAGACCCGCCACGGAAAGGAAGATCAATGCATCCGCACGCGGGTTTGCCGAGATGGCGGCTGCGATCGACAGGAGGCAGGCGAGGAGCAGTGCCGCACGCGGGTATCTGTCCGTATGCGAGCGCTCCGAGCGGCGACTGACCACCAGGAAACCCGCGGCCGAGGCGGTAGTCCACAGCGCCCAGTTGACGCCCGGCAGTTCCCCGAAGCACGTCCAGCTGCCGAGGAGGGCGAGAGGCAGAGTCCAGGCCCATAGCGGCGCGAGCTCGGCCATTTCGCCAACCGGCGGCAGGTCGGCGGATCGACTGACGTGCAAGGCGTTCACGGTCCCCTCCCAGGGCAGCGGCGGAACCGACGGCGGCCAATTCGCCGACCGGGCGCACTGCCGAGGCTGAATCATTTACCACTCAACGCTATTTCGTCAAGTACTTTGCATCACAGAGCAAACATGGCGCACGGGCGCCTGTCGGCGACCGTCACCGGCGCATTTCAGTTGCGGGATTCCAGGGGGAGAGGCGTGCAGGCCGGCCGCGGTTGCGAGGTGCGCGCCCATGTCTGAGTCCGCCCGAATATCCGCAGGCCAACGTAGCCGCGCAGGTGGAGGAAGTTGCCTTCCGCAGTCATCTCGCCGCTGTAGGTACGTCCGCTTCGCGGATCGTAGAGGTGTCCGTCGCGCGCATGTTGCGGGTCGATCTGCACGAAGCCCGCGCCGATCCGCAGTCCGCACAGCGGGCGGTTGCGCAGCCTGGGGTCGGGATTGCGGCTGTCGGTGACCGGGTGATTTGCGGCCCGGAGCTTTGCGGCCGGGAGCTCGGCGATCTCCACGCACAAGTGCCGAGAGCACGGTACGACGCGGATGATGGAGCCGCCCGGCTCCCGCCAGTAGCCCAGGAGAGCGGGAGTCTGCGCGTGCGCGCTCGCTGCTGCGAGTGCTACGCACAGGATGACCAGGGGGTAACGTCGTGCCGGAGCGTGCATCGATCTCGAATGCTGTCACCGAATCTGGCCGTGAGTTCCGCCTGGGCCGCTTTTGGGTCTACCCCGGCGTCGCACCTTTGATGCCGTGGCGGGTGAGAGCCTCGCGCACGAACCCTGAGGCTCTCAAGTCATCGACAAAGGCGCGCAGGTACTGCGCGGCGGCCTCGCCGCGGGTTTTGGCGACACCCATCGCCTGGCGGATGACCATGAAAGGCTCGTCGATCAGCCGCAGGCCGCGGTGCCGCGTCGCATCCGCTTGCAGCTGTTGCTTGACGCCTGCGGCGACTTCCAATTCCTGCTCGATGAACGCGTCGACGACAGCAGGAGAGGTGGGCACGCGGACGATGGTGGCGCGCTTCAACTCCCGCGTAAGGAAGAGATCGTAGGCGCTGCCGGCACCGGCCGCAACGCGGATGTCCGGCGCGTCCACCTGAGTGTTGTTCCTGACGGGACTGTTTTCCCGGACCAGATAGCATCCTTCGATGAGGACATAGGGCGCGGTGAACGCAATACCCGCTCCGCGCACCGGATCGATTGCGAAGAAGCCGACGTCTGCCCGACCGCCTGCGACCGTTTCCACCGATTTTGCCGCGGCCTCCACGACGACGCATTCCAAGGGTTTGCCGAGACGCTGCGCAAGCTCGCGCGCGATGTCGACGGATACGCCGCACGGCTCGCCGCTGGCTTTGTCGCGGCCCGCCAGAATGGGATTCCCTAGGTTGATGGTCGCGCGCAGGCTTCCTGTCGGGGCCAGGGCCGCAAGGATGGACTCGGTGGACATCGACGGTTCGATCACCTCGTAGCGCATGATGGGGTCGTGCGATCATGCACACAGCGGATAAAGGTTTCCACTGGGAGAGCTCCTCATGCGGTCAGCGCCAGCCAGGCGAATGCCACGGCACGGCTCGCTCGGTGCCGCGGTGCTGGCCGGAGTCGTGGCGCTCTCGGCGGGGTTTTCGCCGGCGGCAGCGCTCGCAACGCCGGCTCCCGCGATCATCCGTATCACCGAGGGCTCGCTGGCCGGGTTCAGACAGGGACCGGCCGCGGCGTTTCTCGGGATCCCCTACGCAGCGGCACCGGTCGGGCGCAATCGCTGGCGCGCGCCGCAACCGGCACCCCGCTGGGAGGGCGTCCGTCCGGCGCGAAAGTTCGCCGCAAGCTGTTGGCAGGTGATGTCTCGAGGGGGCGTCGGCCCGTGGACGCACGAATACATGCCGCAGGGCCGTGCCAGTGAGGATTGCCTGTATCTCAATGTCTGGACGCCCGCCCCGGACTTGCACCATCGGCTGCCGGTGCTCGTGTGGCTGCCCGGAGGCGGCTTCGTGTCCGGTTCCGGATCGGCGGCGGTATATGACGGCGCGCGACTCGCGGCCCAGGGAATCGTGGTGGTCACGATCAACTACCGGGTCGGCCTCTTCGGCTTCTTCGTGACGCCGGCGCTGGCGGCGGAAGCGGCGCGCGAGCACGCGCCGCCCGGCAACTATGGCCTGCAGGACATGATCGCCGCGTTGCACTGGGTGCAGCGCAACATCGCCGCCTTCGGCGGCGATCCGGATGCCATTACCCTGGGCGGCCAGTCGGCCGGCGCCACGGCGATATACGATCTGATCGTCTCGCCGCTCGCCACCGGGCTCTTCCAGCGCGCGATCGCGCAGAGCGGACTGCCCGACACCACGCCGGCACCCGCGCTGGCCGCGGCGGAGAAGGCGGGGGAGAAGTTCGTGCGCTCCAAAGGCGCCGCATCGATGGCGGCGCTGCGCGCGCTGCCGCCCCGGCAGTTGGCCGCGGGCGCACCGGCGGCCATGCAAGGGCCGCTGCTCGTCCCCATCACGGACGGAGTGCTGCTTCCGGCAGCGCCCGAGACACTCCTCATACCCGGCGCATTCGCCGACGTTCCCATTCTCGCCGGGATCGATGGCGATGAAGCCTCTGCCTTCTCGGGGCCGATCGTGAAGTCCATGAGCGAAGCAGCCTGGAGGGCGCTCCTCGAGGAGAAATTCGGCGTCCTCGTGCCGCGCTTCGCCGCCTTTTATCCCGCGGGCACCGCCGCCGAGCGGGCGCGCTCGGCGCGGCAGTTGCATCACGACCTCGGGCTCGCCGCGCTCTACGCCTGGGATGGTGTATGGAGCGCGCACGCGCACAGCCCGGTGTATGCCTATCTGTTCGACCACGCGGAGCCCGGTCCGGCATCGGGCCGCTGGGGCATCTTCCATTCCTCGGAGCTGCCGTACGTCTTCGGCAACCTCGATGCCGCGCCGGAGCGGCACTTCGGCGCGCTCGACAGGGCGCTGTCAGCGCGCCTGATGGGCTATTGGGTCGACTTCGTGAAGACCGGCAATCCCAACGGCGCCGGCCTGCCGGCATGGCCGGTCATGGCGCCGAGCCATCCCGAGGTGATGGCGCTGGCCGGCGGCACGGCGCCGCGGCCCGTGCTGCCGCCGCGCAAGCTGCAGGCCATGCAGAGCTTCATCGCCGGCGGCGGCAGGCCCGGGATCTTCTGACGGCGGGACCGGGAGGCGGCTAAAGGGCGAGCGTCACGCTGACCGGGCAGTGATCGCTCCCCATGACGTCGGCGTGGATTTCCGCCGTTTTGACCGCCTCACGCAGTACTGCGGACACCAGGAAATAGTCGATTCTCCACCCGACATTGCGCGCGCGGGAGTTGGCGAAATTACTCCACCAGCTGTAGTGCCCGTTACCCTCCTTGAAGAGGCGCAGCGTGTCGATGAAGCCCGCGTCGATGAAGTTCTGGAAACCCTGCCGCTCCTCCTCGGTGAAGCCCTTCTTGCCGCGGTTGGGTTTGGGATTGGCCAGGTCGAGCTCGGTATGCGCGACATTCAGGTCGCCGCAGAAGATCACGGGCTTCTTCTTCTCGAGCTGCTGCACATAGGCGAGGAACGCTGGGTCCCAATGCTTGTGGCGCAGCGCCAGCCGGCTGAGATCGTCCTTGGCGTTCGGGGTGTAGACCGTGACGGTGTAGAACTTGGGGAATTCCGCGGTGATGAGGCGGCCTTCCTCGCTGCTGTCGCGCTCGAGCTCGTCCGCGAACCGAAAGCGCTTGGCGAACGTCTTCGGAAAGCCATTGGTGACCGCGATCGGCTCCTCCCGGGAGAAAATGGCCGTGCCCGAGTAGCCCTTCTTGACGGCGGAGTTCCAGTACTCGCGATAGCCCGGCAGATCGACCTCGATCTGGCCGCGCTCGGCCTTGGTTTCCTGCAGGCAGAGCACGTCCGGCCGGTGCGCCTTGACGAAGCTCTGGAAGAGGCCCTTCTTGACGACGGCGCGAATGCCGTTGACGTTCCACGAGTACAGTTTCATGGGCGGCGCAGTGTACGGGAATGCCTCGGTCCCGGCTACGGCTCAGCGCTGCGGCGCCGCGCGATCGACTGTGCGCGCGGAGATCCGGTCCATGAGCGCGAGGAGCACGCCGGAGAAGACGAAGGTGAGCTGGATGAGCACCATCCAGCGCAACCGTGCCGCATCGACTGTCACCGCCAGGTCGCCGAGCAGGAGGAAGGAGCGCAGCAGTGCGATGGCGCTGATCGCGACGATGGAGGCGATGACTTTGAGCTTCAGGTCGGCGAAGTCGATGGTGCCGAGCCACTCCGGGCGATCCTCGTGGCGGCCGATGTGCAGCTGCGACACGAAGCTCTCGTAGCCCGCCAACATCACGATCATCAGCAGGTTGCCGGTGAGCGACAGCTCGATGAGCGACAGGGCGAGCACGGTCGCCTCCTCGCCGCTCAGCGTTCCGAGCCGGCCGAGCTCGGCGATCAGCTCGCGTGCGAAGACCACCACGATCGCGAGCAGCGCGAGCGCCATCCCGGCGTAGAGCGGCGCCAGCAGCCACCGTGCCCCGAACAGCAGCCGCTCGAAGCGGATTTCCAGCGCCCGCACCGTCATATAATGGCGACCTCTGATCCCGCCCGACGGAGGTCGATAGTGGCTCTTTCCCCCTTGGCAGGCAAGCCGGCGCCCAAAGCGTTGCTGATCGATCCGGTGCGGCTCGAGAGCGACTTCTATGGCCGCACGCCGGATCCGGCGGACCCCTCCCAGCTGGTCAGCTTCGGCACCAGCGGTCATCGCGGCTCGCCGCTCAAGGGGTCCTTCAACGAGGCGCACATTCTTGCCATCACCCAGGCGATCTGCGACTACCGCAAGGGGCAGGGCATCACCGGGCCGCTCTACATGGGCCGCGACACTCACGCGGTCTCGGGGCCCGCGCAGCGCGCGGCGCTCGAGGTGCTCGCGGCCAACGAGGTCGAGACCGTCATCCAGTCGAACGACGGATTCACTCCGACGCCGGTGATATCGCGAGCCATTCTGGCGTACAACCGTGGCCGCACGGAGCATCTCGCGGACGGCATCGTGGTCACTCCGTCGCACAATCCGCCGGAGGACGGCGGCTTCAAGTACAACCCGCTTAACGGCGGCCCCGCGGACAGCGACGTCACGGGTTGGATACAGAGTCGTGCCAATGCCCTGCTGCGCGCAGCGAATGCCGGCGTGCGGCGCGTATCGATCGAGACCGCCTTGCGTGCGCCAACCACGCATGCGGAGGATTTCATCGCGCCCTATGTCGACGATCTCGCCAACGTGGTCGACATGGAGGCCATCCGCGGGGCAGGGCTGCGGGTAGGGGTCGATCCGCTGGGCGGCGCAGCCGTGCATTACTGGGAGCCGATCAACAGGAAGTACGGCCTGCAGCTCGATGTCGTCAATCCGAAGGTCGATCCGACCTTCGCTTTCATGACGGTCGACCATGACGGCAAGATCCGCATGGACTGCTCCAGCCCCTACGCCATGGCCAGCCTGTTGCAGCTCAAGGACCGCTACCGCGTCGCTTTCGCCAACGACACGGACGCCGACCGACACGGCATCGTGACGCCCTCTGCGGGCCTCCTCAATCCCAACCACTATCTCGCCGTGGCCATCCGCTATCTGCTCGGCAACCGCCCGGATTGGGGCCGTGCCGCGGCAGTCGGCAAGACGCTGGTCTCGAGCGGTCTGATCGACCGAGTGGTGGCTCGCCTCGGGCGGCCGCTGCGCGAGGTGCCGGTCGGGTTCAAGTGGTTCGCGCCGGGCCTGCTCGAGGGCTCGATCTGCTTCGGCGGGGAGGAGAGCGCCGGCGCCAGCTTCCTGCGCCGCGACGGCACCGCCTGGACCACCGACAAGGACGGGCTCATCATGGGTCTGCTCGCGGCGGAGATCACGGCGCGCACGGGCAAGGATCCCGGCGAGCACTATCGTGACCTGACCACGGAGTTCGGCACGCCCTGGTACACACGTATAGATGCTCCGGCAACGGCGGACGAGAAGACGCGCATCGCGAGCCTCTCCCTGGAGTCCGTGCACGCTGCCACGCTCGCCGGCGAGCCGATCACGAGCAAACTGACACGCGCGCCGGGCAATGGCGCCCCCATCGGCGGGCTGAAGATCGTCGCCGCCAACGGCTGGTTCGCCGCCCGACCGTCCGGAACCGAGAGTCTGTACAAGATTTACGCCGAGAGCTTCCGCAGCGAAAGCCACCTCGCGGCCATCGTCGATGAGGCGCAGCGGATCGTCGGCGATGCGCTGAAATCAGTCTGAGGAGTCATGATGAAAGCAACCCTGGAGCTCAACCGCGCAGGCCAGAGCCTGTGGCTGGACAACATCACGCGCGAGCTGCTCACGAGCGGCACCCTGAAGCGCTACATCGAGGAGCTGACCGTCACCGGCCTCACCTCGAATCCGACGATCTTCGACCATGCGATGAAGCATGGCTCAGCGTACGACGAGGACATCCGTAAGCTCGCCCAGAGCGGCCTCGCGGATGAAGAGCTGTTCTTCGAGCTGGCGCTCGATGACCTGCAGCGCGCCGCCGATCTCTTCCGGCCGGTGCACGAGCGCACCGCCAGCGTCGACGGCTGGGTGTCGCTCGAGGTCTCGCCCCGCCTGGCCTACGACACCAACTCGACGCTGACCGAGGCCCGCGATCTCCATGCCCGCGCGGCCCGCCCCAACCTCTTCATCAAGATACCCGGAACCAAGGAAGGTCTGCCGGCCATCGAGTCGGCGATCTTTGCCGGAGTACCTATCAACGTGACGCTGCTCTTCTCCGCGGATCAGTACGTTGCCGCGGCGAATGCGTGGCTGCGGGGCGTCGAGCGCCGTATCGAGGCAGGCCTCAACCCCAACGTCACCTCGGTGGCTTCGGTTTTCCTGAGCCGCTGGGACGTCGCCATCGCCGATAAAGTGCCGACGGCGCTGCGCAACCAGCTGGGACTCGCGGTAGGCCGTGACTGCTACCGCTCCTACTGCGAGCTGCTCGCCTCGCCCCGCTGGCTGCGGGTGCTCAATGCTGGCGCACGGCCGCAGCGGCTGCTCTTGGCCAGCACCGGCACCAAGGATCCGAAGGCGTCGGACGTGCTCTACGTGGAGGGTCTCGTCGCGCCGTTCACCATCAACACCATGCCGGAAAACACGCTCAAGGCGTTTGCCGATCACGGCAAGACGGGGGAAGCCATCCGTGCCGACGGCGGTGACAGTGAGGCGGTGCTCGCGGAATTCACCAAAGCGGGCGTGGATCTCACAGCTCTCGCGGCGAAGCTGCAGAAGGACGGCGCCGACGCGTTTGTCACCTCCTGGGACAGTCTGATGGGCGTCATCCGCTCCAAGGCGACGGAGCTGAAGAAGGCCGCGGGCGCGCGCTGAGGCGCGCCGCTGCCGCCGGCGCTGTGAGGCGCCTAGCGCGGGTGGTCAGCCACCCGCTGCCAGGTCTGCGAGCGCCCGAGAAGCGGGATTCCGAGGTAGCCGCGCATGATGAGCTGGCGGCCGCCGTCCGTCAGCCGCAGGGTGCAGCCGTAGATTCGTCCGGTGTCAGGATCGAGTATGTCACCGCCGACGTACTCGCCGTTCTGCGGCCTCAGGTGGCGGATCAGCAGCAGGCCGATGATCCGCAGGCCGTGCCGATCGTCGCTGCAGCGCGTGCAGCGGGCGTTGCGGTCGTCCGTGGGAGAGTTCGCCTCGATGCGGCCGTAGAAGAGGCCGCCGGCCTCGAAGATCCGGATCAGGCCGAGCGGCCTGCCGGCTCTGTCGAGCGGCTCCCAGAGACCGACCGGTGAGGCGAGCCGGGCGTCGGCAGCGGCGGCTGGTTGGAAAGACGCAGGCAACATGAGGGCGAGCACCGCGAGGGTGGTGAGGAATCGCACGCGGCGGCGTCCGCTCAGCTCTTTGCGAGCAGGCGCTGCAGGTCGGAGGCTACCTGCTGGGCGGTGTTGTCCGATAGGGCGAGCAGACGCGCCCGGCCGTCGCGGTCGAAGACGAACACGGCGCTGCTGTGGTCGACCTCGTAATTACCGTACTTGTCCGGCTTCTCGTAATGGTAGCCGATGCGATACCGCTTGCTCAGCTCGGTGAGCTGTTGCGGGTCGGGCCGCAAGCCGACGAACTGCGGACCGAAGTTGTTGACGTAACGCTTCAGCACTGCGGTGCTGTCGCGGCGCGGATCGACCGTGACGAAGAGTACCCGAACCTGCGAGGCTCGCGGCCCCAGTGTCTGCAGGGCATTGGCCAGCAAGGTGAGAGTCGTGGGGCACTCATCCGGACACCGCGTATAGCCGAAGTAGAGCAGCACGAGATCGTGGCGATAGTCGGCTGCCGTGACCTGCCGCCCGTCCTGATTGGTCAACTGGAACTCGAGCGGCGAGACGAGGCCGTTGATGCTCTGGAGGGCGTAGTGCGGGTCGCTGCCGGCGCAGCCTGCGAGCACGGCCGTCAGGAGGAGGGCCCCGGCGGCCGCGAGCAGAGCAGCCGGCCGTCGGCGGCGAATCACTCCCGATAGAACTGCTGTCACGCTGGAGCTCCTAGATCAATGCGCCGCGAGCCGGCTGCGCTGCAGGGGCGAGACGCCCGCGCGGCCGCACCGCCGTGGCCTCCGGGTCGTGGAGGATATGATGGAGTACGGTGATGATTCCAACCAGGGACATCATCGCGGCGGGTATCCAGGTGAGGAGGCCGCCGATCTGCTGGTCATCGAGTGGACTGATGGCCCAGGCGCGGCCGCAGCTGGCATAGACGTCGTAAAGCGTGGTGCTGTGGAGGGTGATATAGGCGCCGAGCAGGAGCTGCGGGATGGTGACGAGCGACAGGATGACGAGGCGCGTGCCGTAGCCGATCGCCGCGCCGCCCTGCGCCTGGCGCGGCGCGAGCATCAGCCACCAGAAGAGCAGGCCGTCGGCGAGCATGCTCCAGTTCATGAGGTCGTAGCGGCGCGTGTCGATCATCGCCGTGAAGTGAATCGACGGGGTCAGCCAGAAGAAGATCAGCCCCACGAAGAGGGTGGGCGCAATGAGCGGGTGTTGCAGGAAGCGGAAGAAGAGCTGAATCGGGCGCCGAATCCACGCCGCGATCCGCACCTGCCGCAGGCCGGTGGGAATGCCGGCGCGCAGGACCCGGTCCGGGGCGGCAAGGACGATGAGGACCGGACCGATGTGGTGCAGGATGAGGTGCTGGAACCTATGGATCCAGAACATGTGCGCCGACAGATAGTCGACGTAGGTCTGCAGCATCGCGTAACTGAGCGCGACCCCGAGGAAAAAGGTGAATGCACGCCAGAATCCAACCGGACCGGCGCCACGCCGCAGTGCTCTCAGCCCGCGCACATAGAGCGTTACGGTGACCGCCGTGATGATGATGATGGTCGGGGAGAACTGCCAGGGCAGCAGGCAGCGCAAATCGGTCACGAACGGGGGCATGGAGGCATCATACCACGCGCCTTCCGGTGACCCCGGATGCGTAGCAAATCGCGCGCCATGGCCAAGGCGGGGGGAGCGTTCGCCGGGCATCACGGTTGCTGAATCCGGGCATGGCAGCGCAAACACACGACTCCGCTCGAGGCGAAAGCGCAGCAAGGCGCGGCGAGTACTCGCATTTCGAGCACAAGCTGCGCGACAGATGGTGCGCACTGCGGGACGAGACCCGCGAGGCGTTGTCGCGGTCCGATAAGGAAAGCCATGCCGAAATCGCCGGCCGCGTCACCGATCTCGAGGATCAATCCCTCGCCGACCTTCTGGTCGATGTCAACCTGGCGGAGATCACACGGGACGTGCTGGAGATCCGCGCGATCGAGCGCGCGCTGAAGCGGTTGGACCTCGGTACATACGGTACCTGCGTCAGCTGCGGGCAGCCGATCGAGCGAGAGCGTCTGGAAGCCTACCCGACAGCAAATCGGTGCGCAGCATGTCAGCGTGCGTACGAGCATGACCACGCCACGCCACTAACGCCGAGGCTCTGACCCGACCGGGTGGGTTACAGCGTCTTCCGCGCTGTCGCGGAATGTGACATAAAGTTTGCTCCTGCGCGGCCCATCGGCTAGGCTATCAACCCTACAACTTAGAAATCGGGCAGCGTAGGGCGCGCTCGGAATTTGACGACCGCCCTGGGGGTCGCGTGAGCGGTAGGGGAAGTCTGGTTTGCGTTGGCGTCGGCATGACGTTGGGGTCGCATATCACGCCTTTGGCACGAAGCTACATCGAGAAGGCGGATTTGGTTTTCGCCGCGGTATCCGCAGGTGCCATGGAGCTGTGGCTTGCGAAGATGAATGCGGACGTGCGCAGCCTGCAGCGCCACTATCGCGAAGGCAAGTCCCGCCTGCAGACCTACCGGGAAATGGTGGCTGTGATGCTCGCCGAGGTCCGAGCGGGCAAGCGCGTCTGCGGAGCCTTCTACGGCCACCCGGGCGTATTCGCCTGGCCTACGCACAAGGCGATCGAGCTGGCTCGCAGCGAAGGTTATGCGGCTCACATGGAGCCCGGCATCTCGGCGGCGGATTGCCTCTACGCCGACCTCGGCATCGATCCCGGAAGGTACGGTTGCCAGCATTTCGAGGCCAGCCAGTTCATGCTCTATCGGCGCCGAGTCGACACCGGGGCTTATCTCATCCTCTGGCAGGTCGGGGTGGCAGGCGACCGGTCGCTGGCCCGATTCTCGACGGGCGCGTCTCATCGCCGGGTTCTGGCTGGCGTGCTGGGTCGCGACTACGATCCGGCCCACGAAGTCATCCTGTACAAGTCTCGGACACTCGCCATCTCGCGGCCGGAGATCGTGAGGCTGCCGCTGCGCGCGCTCCCCGATGCAGAATGCGACATGTACTCGACACTGGTGGTTCCACCGTCGAGCGCGCTAGAGTCGGATGAGCAGGTTCGCGAGCAGCTGCGCGCGCTGGACTCATCGGTCTCTTAGGCAATCGGTTTGGTGACTGTAAGAGGAGCGGTTTGTGTCAGACGTGATCGATGTCTTGGAAGCTTTGGGCGCCGATTCAGATCTTGCGGATTGCACGTCCGCGAGCCTCGATGCATTCCTGCAGCGTGAAGGCGCGGAGCCGGCCCTTCGGTCCGCGCTGCTCGATGGGGACGCAGGCGCGCTCCAGGCTCTGCTGCGCGCCCCGGATACTGTCTGTTGCCTCATCAACCCGCATGAGCCGGATGACGAAGACGACGAGGAGGACGACGACGAGGAGGAGCAGGAAGGCGAGGACGACGAGGAGGATGAGAAATAGGCTCACGGGCAGCGCGTATGCAGGGGTTTGCGCCTCATCTGGACGTTCTGCCTGAAGCGCAGCGTCGGCTTTGGGTGGAGCTGCGCGCCGTGCCCGACGAGTTCACCCTGTACGGCGGAACCGCAATAGCTCTGCAGCTGGGTCATCGAACGTCGATCTATTTCGACTTCTTCGGCTGTCGCGAGATCGATGTCATCGCGTTGGAGCGCGGACTACCCTTTTTGGCGCGCGCCGACGTGATCCAGCGTGAGAAGAACACGCTCACCGCAATCGTCGATCGGGGAGCTCCCATCAGGGTGTGCTTCGTGGGACTGCGCAAGCTGCTGCGCCTGGGTGCGCCTCTCGTTGCCGACGACAACGGCGTGAAGGTAGCTTCGCTTCTCGATCTGGCGGGCACGAAAGCGCTGGTTGCTCAGGTCCGGGCTGCGGCCGAGGACTACATCGACATGGATGCGCTGATCCGCGCGGGCGGTGTCAGTCTGTCGTGCGCGCTGGCGGCGGGGCGAAGATTGTACGGCAGGTCGTTCAACCCGCAGATCACCCTGAAGGCCCTGTCTTACTTTGGTGACGCAGACCTGCGGGAGCTGCCGGCGGACCTGAAGCGTCGTCTGGCGGCTGCCGTGACGCAGGTCGACCTGGATCGTCTGCCGAAGTTGGCATCGCTTGAGGACGCAGATCACGGACTCGGCTCATGAGGCCCATTCCGGCTACGGCTCAAATGCTGAAGGTGGCCCGCCGAGTCGTCTGGCTCGAGGACCCCGAGAAGGCGCTCGCGGACCCCATCAGGTTCATGGCTTACGCAATGAGCTGCGCCCGCCACGAGGACATGCGTATTATCAGGCAGTACGTTTCCGACGACGAGATGCGGGAGGCGCTCGATGGAGCGCCGCCGGGGATAATCGATCCCCGCTCGTGGGCCTATTGGAACCTGAAGATGGGCCGATTTCCGCCGCCACCGTCGCCCAAACGCACGTTCGAACCGTGTCGTGACTGATTTCCGGCATACACGGACCGAAAGGGCCAAAATACGGCGGGATCCCGCATCAGAGGAAGATGCCGTGCAATCATGGCGCCACATTGCCGCAGCGTTATGCATGACGCTCGCGCTGGTCCCCGGTTGGGCCCGTGCCCAAGCCTCGGCCGACATCACCGCCGTGCTCGAAAGGGCCGATTCCATCAAGCTGCGTCAGCCGGCCGAGTTCAGCGTCCTCATGCGGAAGGTCGGCGCGCAGCTTGCCGAGCTGTCCGTGGACCAGCGACAGTATTTCCTTTTCCTCCAGGGATGGCAGAGTGCCTACGGCGGCAAGGACGCTGTTGCGACCGCGCAACTCTCCAAGCTTGCCGCCGACTCGCCAAGCGTGGACATTCGCTTCCGGGCGTACTCAACGCTCTCAGACCTGTTCACGTCCGAGAGGCGCTACCGTGCGGCGTTCCAGGATCTGAGCGAAGCGCAGACTCTCCTGCCGCGCATCTCCGACCCACGTGCACGGGCGGAGGGTCTGTTGGATGCAGCGGAGCTATACAGCCAGGTCGGTCAATACGATCTCGCGCTGGCCGCGGCGCAGGCCGTCATCGATCAGAACTGGGCTGGCGAAGGCGTGTGCATGGGGGGGCAGCAGAAATTACATGCGCTCTTCAACAGTGGGCGCTTTGCCGAATTCGATTCGGACGTGACGCCCACGATCGAGTCGTGCCTGAAAATCGGGCAGCCGGCATACGCAAACGAGATCAGGGTCAAACTGGCCGCACGCTACATTGATGACGGCCGGCTCGATGCCGCGCGCACACTGCTCGAAAGGCATTACCCGCAAGTCGTGGCAATGGGCTATAGCCGGCAAGCCGCCAATTTCGACTCCCTGCTGGCGCTCGTGAACCAGAAGACGGGCAACTTGGCGGTGGCCAGGCGGTTTGCCGCGCACGCCGAGAGACTCTCCATCCCGGGAGAGTTCCCGCAATGGCTGATCACCTCCTATCGGGTCCTCTATCAATACGCCAAAGAGCGCGGTGAATACTCGACCGCTCTCGCTTACCACGAGAAATACCTGACCGCGAAGATCGGTTATCTCAATGACGTTTCGGCGCGGCAGCTCGCTTACGAGAGAGTGAAGCAGGAGAACTTCGCCAGGAGGCTCGAGATCGAGGCTCTCAGCCGCAAGAATCGCGTGCTCGAGCTCGAACACAAGTTGGCCGCAAAGCAGATGGAGGCGACGCGCCTCTACGGTGTCATCCTCACCCTGATTCTGGTCTTCATCGGACTCTGGGCACTGCTGACCAAGCGCTCGCAGCTGCACTTCAAGAATCTCTCGCGGGTCGACGGTCTCACCCGCATTTCCAACCGGCTGCATTTCATCGAGCGCGCCGAGGCCGCGCTGGCGTACGCCAGAAAGTCGGGACAGGAAGTCTCGCTGGTTCTTTTCGATCTCGATCACTTCAAGTCGATCAACGACCGCTTCGGCCATGCCGCCGGGGATTTCGTCTTGCAGCGCACCGCGGCGCTCTGCAAGGAATACCTGCGCCACAGCGACATCTTCGGGCGCTTCGGTGGCGAGGAGTTCAGCGTGCTGCTGCCCGGCTGCGGGCTCGAGGAGGCCCGCAAGCAAGCGGAGCAGCTGCGGCAGACGATGAGTGGGGTTCAGACGGAGCACCGCGGTGCGACCGTCACCGCATCCGCCAGCTTCGGAGTCACCTCCAGCACCGTCTCGGGATACGAGCTGACGCGCCTGCTGGCCCACGCCGACGCCGCGCTCTACCGGGCAAAGCGGGCAGGGCGCGACTGCGTGATGGCCTATGACACGGCCGAGAGCGGCGAGGTGAAGACCCTCGCCGCCGCGCCGCCTCAGGCCTGATGGATCGCTTTCGTCACCAGGCAGTCCTCCAGGCCTTCCGGCCCGTCCTCGGACCCGTGGCCGCTTTCCTTCACGCCCCCGAATGGTGCATCTGCGGCGGCCATGGCCACGGAATTGATGCCGACCATGCCGGCCTCGAGAGCATCGCCGATCAACATCGCACGCTTGCCTGACTCCGTGAAGGCGTACGCGGCCAGCCCGTAGGGCAGGCGGTTGGCTTGCTCGACGGCCTCATCGAACGTGGCGAACGGGGCGACAACCGCGACCGGACCAAACGGCTCCTCACTCATGATCCGCGATGCCGCCGGCACATCCGACAGCACGGTCGGCTGGTAGAAGAATCCTTCCTTGCCATGGCGCTCGCCGCCGGAGCGCAGTGTCGCGCCGCGGCTCACCGCATCTCCTATCAGCGCCTCCATGGCCTGCGGACGGCGCGGGTTGGCCATCGGACCCATGTGATGGCGCTCGACGAGCCCATCGCCAACCTCGACCTTGCGAGTGCGCTGTGTGAAGGCTGTGACGAAGCGGTCGTATATGCCCTGCTGCACGTAAAACCGTGTCGGGGAGACGCAGACCTGACCGGCATTGCGGAACTTCGCGGTGGCCAGGAGCTCGACTGTGCGCTCGAGGTCCGCATCGTCGAAAACGATGACGGGCGCGTGGCCGCCGAGCTCCATCGTGGTGCGCTTCACGGTGGCTGCCGCGAGCGCGAGCAGATGCTTGCCCACGGCGGTCGAGCCGGTAAACGAGAGCTTGCGCACGAGGGGCGAGGCGAGGAGATGCCGCGACACCTCGTCGGGCACGCCGAAGACGAGCTGCACCACACCGGCGGGCAGCCCGGCATCGACGAGCGTGCGCACCACCTCGATTGCCGAGGCCGGAGACTCCTCGGCGGGCTTGAGGATCACCGAGCAGCCGGCCGCGACGGGCGCCGCGAGCTTACGGCCGGGATTGATGATGGGAAAGTTCCACGGAGCGAAAGCTGCCACGGGGCCGACAGGCTCCTTGACGACCAGCGAGCGCGTGCCCGTCGGACGCACGAGCACTCTGCCGTATGCCCTACGGCATTCCTCACCGTAGAACTCGAAGAGATTGGCGACGGCATTCGCCTCCGCGCGAGTCTCGCGCAGCGGCTTGCCTTCCTCCAGAGTGGCCACGCGCGCGATGTGCTCCGCGCGCTCGCGCATGAGCTGCGCGGCGCCTTTGAGAACTTTCGCGCGCTCATCGGGTGTGGAGCGCCTCCACTGCCGGAACGCACGCTCGGTGGTCTCCAGCGCACGATCCAGGTCCGCGGCATCGGCCAGAGGCAGCTCGCCCAGCGAGCCGCCAGTCGCGGGGTTCACGACGCGGTGCGTTCTGCGCTTCTCCGCGCCGATCCAGTCGCCATCGATGTGCAGCTTCAGTTCTGTGTATCCGGTCATTGTGCCTCAGGCCGCTGGTGCTTTCTCCGACCACTCTCTGGCCGTATATGAGGCGGCGGGCGAGCAAAGCAAGGCGCTCGCCGACGTCCTGCTTGCCGGTCGGATGGAGAAAGCGCGTCGAGCCGATGTCGATGGTCACGGCCAGGCCAGCATGAGTATCAGGGGCGTCGCGCAGGCCGGCATCCGGCTGCCCAATCCTGGGGAGGACTTTCCCGCCCTCGGTTACGTATTCTAGGGGGATGAGCCCGACCTCCCTTTGGAAGCGAGCCTGGCTGTCTGCCGGGGCTGCCCTTGCGCTCGTCCTCTCAGAAGTGCCTCTGGCGGCCGCGACGCAGGCCGCGCCGCAGGCACCTGCGGCTCAGGGCAAATCGGCTGCTGCGACGCCGCGGCCGGCGGCCGCGAAGCCAAGCTCCCTGCTGCCGCTCACGGCGTCCGATGTGCTCACGCACGTCCGCCGAAGTGTCACCTGGTATCACGACCTCGTCGCGGTGGAGCAGCTGAGCCTGCCGGGCGTGGATCCGCTGGCGCGCAGCCAGCTGCAGGAGCAGATCCTCACGGCGGTCAATCTGGCCTTCAAGTTCGGCAAGGCTGTCGAGGACACCCTGGGCCGCGAGGCTCAGGCACAGCGGGCGAGCGCCATCAGCGCAGCGAGCTCGAGTGCCGCCAAGACGGGCAGCAGCGCGGCGCAGTCCGCGCCGCCGACCATGGCCGCACAGCTCGACCAGGCGGCGGCGCAGCTCGCTGCCCGAGAGGCCGACCTCAAATCGCAGATGAGTGCCGTAGATGCGCGGTTACACGAGGCGAGGGGCGCCAGCGCACGCTCGACCCTGGCCGCGCAGCGTCAAGGCATCCTTGCCGCGGTGCAGCTCATCCAGCAGATCGAGTCCAATGTCGACCAGCTTCGGCGCTTCCAGCAAAGCGCGATCGCGGGACGGGGTAAACCGCCCGCGGGACTGCGGGCGCAGCTCGCGGTGCTCGAGAGCTCGATTCCCGAGTTGGCAACGGGCGAGACGCCGGCAGCAGGGGCGGGTAAGGCGACTTCCTCGCTCACCGCTCATGCCGCCTCATCGAGCTCGTCGGCGAACTCCGTCGCAGCCAACTTTCAACCGCAGTCGGCCGGCATCGCGACCCTCATCGGCCAATGGTTCACGTTGCATGGCTATCGGGTGCAGGTCGAGACGGCCATCAAGGGTACGACCGCCCTCGGGACTCAATTGACCGACACGCGCTCGAAGCTTCTCGCCACCGTGCGCCAGCTCGTGGGGGGCGGACTCGCATCCATTGCCGCCGGTAACCCGGAGCAGCTGGCCACACAGAAGCCCGCCATCGAGGCTGCCGCCGGTCAGCTGCGGGAGCTCTCGAGCATCATCATCCCGCTCAGCGAGCAGGCGCTCACTCTGAGCAGCGCGCAAAGCACGCTCGAAGACTGGAACCACACGTTGGCCGAGCAGGAATCGGCGGTGGCCAGCTATCTCGGCCTGCACGTCGGGTTCCTGCTGGCCTGGGTCGCGGCCGTGTTCATAGTGTCGGAGGTCTGGCGACGAGCCATCCTGCGGTATCTGCCGGACGCCAGGCGGCGGCGGCCGTTCGTGGTGCTGAGGCGTCTGGTCATCACCGTCGCCTTGGCGCTGGTGGTCGTTTTCAGCCTCGTCTCGCAGATCGGCTCAGTGGCCACCTATGCGGGATTCGTGACCGCGGGCGTCGCAGTCGCGCTGCAGAATCCGATCCTGGCGATCGTGGCCTACTTCTTTCTCATGGGGCGGTACGGAGTGCGGGTGGGGGATCGGGTCACGATTTCCGGTGTGACCGGGCGCGTGGTCGACATCTCGCTCCTGCGGATCTACCTGATGGAGCTCTCCGGCCCCGACCTGCATTCGACCGGCCGGATGGTGGTGCTGTCGAACGCGGTGCTGTTTCAGCCGACGGCGTCACTCTTCAAACAGATCCCGGGCGCGGAATACCTGTGGCATAGCGTGACGCTGACCATCATGGCCACGGCGGACGTCGAGGAGGCCTACGGCAAATTGCAGGCGGCGGCCAACAAGGTGTACGACACGTACCGCGCCGACATCGAGCGGCAACACGCTCTGGCGCAGCGCTTCATCGAGTTCGAGACCGCCGCACCCGCGCCCGAGGTTCGGGCGCGGCTGACGGACAATGGGCTGGAGTGTGCGGTGCGCTATCCCGTCGCGCCGGAGAAATCGGCTCGCATCGACCAGCAGATGCTCGATGCGCTGCGCAAGGCCGTGGAGCGCGACGAGAACCTGAAGCTCGTCGCCACCGGCGGCATGGTGCTCAAGTCGTCGGAGAGCTGACCCGCCGACTCAGCGCAGCACGGCCAGCCGAGCCAGGTTCGCCTGTACGATGGCATCGTGACAGGCGCTCTGCGCGTACCAGCGGCGCGCGGCGTGCACCAGGGTGGTGCAGATCTGTGCCGAATCCGCGGCTTCGGGACCCAAGAGCTCCAGCGGACCAGGTGTGAAGCCGCGGTGCCGGGTACGCTGCAGCCGATGCAACCGCAAGCGCCGCAATGCCAGGGTGGGTACCGATTCGCTGGCGAGAGTCGCCCGCTCCGCGCGCTCGCAGACGAGCTGCGCGATCCGACCGGCATCGGAGTCGGTCGCCGCCGGCGCGTCGCCGTGCTTCACCCATTGCTCGCACCAGGCCTGCAAGCGATCGACGGAGACTTCCATGCGCAGATCGCTCAAGGCAGCGGCGATCTGCGGCAGATCGAAGGCCTCGCGCAATGCCTGCTCCCAGCGCTGCTCCTCGAGCAGCAGCTCGATGTCGGAGAGATAGCCCGCGATCATGCGCGAACTCGAGGGAGGGGCGGAGCGCCCGGGCTTTGCGCCCGGCGGCGTGGTCTGGTACGCGTAGCGTTCTTGCATGCGTCAGGTCTCGGACGAAGGGGTTTCAGGTGCGCGGTCCACGCGACTTTTCTCGGCCGACCCCCGGGTTGCGCGGCGCCGGCGCGTGCTCTTGCGCTTGGACGCGCGGGAGCTCTTGGGAGTCTGCGGACGTGCTGTACGTTTACCGCCCGAAGGCTGGCTGGGATTCGCTCGATGAGCCTTGCGGGCTCTCTTCCACGCCTTGCGCGTCACGGCGGCCTGCTTGCGCGCACGCTTGGCCTCACGCTTGGCCTCTTTCACTCGTTTGCGGGCGCGCTTCAGCTCTTCTTTGGCGATCCGCACGCGCTGCCGGGCGACTTCCGCCAGCAGCCGGGCGCGCTCCAAGGGCTCCGCGCGCTCTCCCGCCGAGGGGGCCCGGGGAGCTGCACCCGAGACTGCGGCGTCCGCGCCATTAGCAGCGCCGGACGGCGGCGGGCTGGCGGATCGCTTTTCGGAGGCTGTCTTCCCCATGCGCAATGCGGGTCGTAGCCGGGGGGCGGCAAGTGTCACACAATGGCCGCGCGCTTGCCACCGCGATTTTATCCACAGTTTTTGTGAATAACCCTGTGCACACCGGCGGCCGGCGCGGGCAAAGCCGTTGCGGCAGCAAGGGCTTGCGTCAGCCTGGACAACGATTGAGCAGTTGCTCAGCGCGTGCGCGCGGGCAACATCGTGGCGGTGACCCGATTGCGGCCTGAGTTCTTGCTGCGATAGAGCGCCGCGTCGGCTACCTTGAGCACCTGCTCTGCGAGCTTGCGCTCGCCGACCGGAACACGGTCGAGCCCGCAGAGGCCGAAGCTCGCGGTGACCTCGATGTCGCGCCCTTGCACCTTGAATGCCGTGTTGGCAACACCCGCTCGCAACTTGCGCGCGACGTCGAGCGCGTACTCATAGGTCGTCTCGGGCAGCACTATCGCGAATTCCTCGCCGCCGATGCGCGCTACCCAATCGACTCCGCGGCGCAGGGACTGCTGCAGGCGGGTGCCGAATTCCTTCAGAATCTCGTCGCCGCCGGCGTGACCCAGCGTGTCGTTGGCGTTCTTGAAAAAATCGATGTCGCAAAGGATTAGCGATAGCGCCCTGCCATAGCGGGCCGCGCGTTCCACCTCACGCGGGAAGTGCTTGCTGAAGAACCGTCGGCTAGCGACGCGTGTCAGATCGTCCGTCGTCGACAGCTTGCGATTCTCTACGAGCGCGATACGCAGAACAGATTCGAGCTCCGAGATGCGACGCGCCGCACCGATGCGCGCATGCAGCTCACGATCGGAGACACGCCGGCCCACCGAATCGTCGGCACCGGCCAGGAGACCCCGCTCTCTCTCTCTCGCCTCATCCAGCGGCGTTACGTAAACGATATAGGGCGCGCGCGCGGACGGTTGCGAGCGTACCTTGCGGATGAGTTCGAGGCCGTCGGTCACGATGACGGGACGGAATTCCGTTAACAGGCTTACGAGCGCCGCGTCTTCGTCGCTGGCCGCCTCGACGTCGAGCATGTCAGGCGGTATGCGCCTTTCGAAATCCGCACGTATTCCGGCATCGGCGATCGCTAGAAGCGCTCGCGGCGGCGGCAGCACGCGCAGCATGACTGCGATCGTGGCGGTGGTGTCTTCTTGAATGGCAGAAGGCTGGTGCGCGCGACGCTCGAGTACTCGCTTGATGACGGTGGTCTGCCCACCCGTGCGCATTTGAGGCCCCCCATGGGCTACCCGTTCTGGCGCATGTTACAGATTCCAAAGGGGCAAAACTGTGGAGCCGGGCCCAACGGCGTCGTCCCGCAGACTCTCCGTCGAGAGGCAAGCCGTTCCCCGCAATTGCCGGGTGTTGCAGAAGTGTGACGGCGTGCACGTTTCCCCTGGGGCCCGACACGTCGCTACCATATGCGAACCGTAGCATCCTTCCGATCACGCAAAACGACTTGCCCCCATGGGCCCTCCCGCCATCACCCGCCGCCGCCGCCGTCCCTTCCTTACCCCGGTCTGGCTCATCCTGCTGGGGGTGCTGGCGGTCGTCGGCGTGGGACTCTTCCTGCATGCGTCGGCCACGAACACCATCGTGGTCATCGTGCCGCCCGCGAGCAAGGAGCTGGGCACGATCGATGATGCGCCGCTTTCGGCTGCGGGCGAGCAGCAGGCGCAGCGGCTGGCGCAACAGTTCGCCTCGGCCAGCGGACCGGACGGGCTTGCAGCCATTTACGTGAGCGCCAGCCGCGGAGCGAAGCAGACTGCCACGCCGCTGGCGCAGGCTCTGGGCAAACAGCCGGTCACTCTCACGAGCAGCGATGCCGATGGAATCGCCGGGCAGATCATGGGCGAGCATGCGGGAGACAACGTCCTCGTGGTATGCCCCGAGACGGCCGTCGCCGACCTCATCCAGGTGCTGAGCGGCCAGCAGGTCAAGCCGCCCGAGGGGCAGCGCGCGATCTGGGTGGTCACCGTCCCGAGCTACGGGCCGGCGAGCGTGCTGCGGATTGCCTACTGATCCCGCCTTCGAGAGGCGTGGTCCGCTCTAGCGGACGTGCACACTGAGCGCGACGGCCTTGCGCACGAAGGCTTCGTGCTGCCCGATGCGAAAGTCGGCGACTACGGAGTCCTGGATGTACCGGGCCTGATCGATCAGGAACGTGGCGCGACGCACGCCGAACCCGAGGGGGCCCCGCACGTCGTACATCTTGATCACGAAGCGATCGACGTCCGCCAGGAGGATGAAGGGCAGCTTGTACTTATCGCGGAACGCGCGGTGGCTCTCGGGGCTCTGCGGGCTGACGCCGGCGACTCTGAGGCCCGCCGCTTCGAGCTCCATATGTAGGTCCCGGATCTGGCAGGCCTCGCGGGTGCAGCCGGGCGTGAAGTCGGCAGGGTAGAAATAGAGTATGAGGGGGCCATCGCGCAGCATATTGCTGAGCGAGGTTGCCTGGCCGTCCGCGTCCGGCAGGGTGAACTCGGGTGCCCGCGCGCCCATTGCCAGCATGGGCCCTCCAGGGTGGATTGGCTTCGGCAGCATCATAGCCGGGGGGTGGGGTGGCGGGACAAGGGGTTCCGGAGATAGGGGCGGCGGGCGGCCCATCGGTGCTCCGTTCCGGGACAGCCTTCGAGGGAGCGCCACTTCGATTGGACGCGCTGGCGGGCGATGCTAGAATCGCGCGCCTTGCGTGGGGCGGTAGCTCAGCTGGGAGAGCGTCGCGTTCGCAATGCGAAGGTCGAGGGTTCGATCCCCTTCCGCTCCACCACCTTTCTACGGTACGTTCCGATCACATGGGTGACGGTTTATACCGGAGACATGGGTAACACTTTTGCGCTGAAGGGGTTCTCGGCGCTGGTGATGCGGCATGTCTCGTGATCGAAGAAGCCTAAATCATACTGCATAAAGCTCACCAGCCAGATCTTGTCATCGACCTGGCGGATGCCGACGTTCTGTCCTGCGAAGGCGGTGCTGAGGTTGATCTTGCGCGTACCGATGCAGATGCGCCCGCAGGCGGTCACGGTGATCGTGAAGTCGTGGAAAGGGTAGTCGAGCTCTCCGATCCTGATAGAAGCGCGGTGAGGGGCGGTAGACCTCACTCGGGTAGCGCGCCGATCGCCTCATGGGGCCGCTCGGTATTGAACTCCTCCAGGAACGCATCGAAGCGGCCCTGCTGCTGCAGGAAGTTTTTGGCCGCCGGCTTGGTGGCTTCCTGCTTCAGGGTCCGATGCATCCGCTCGTGACGGCCGTTCTGCTGCGGATGAGCGGGCATGATGCGCTCGAGGGCGATGCCCAGACGTAACCACCACACCGAGAGCTTGGTGAGGCCAAAGAGGGAGTGAGAGCTGGCAAAGGGAGTTCCGTTGTCGGTGCGAGATATCGAACTCGCGGCACAGCACCGCCATCTTCTCCCCATCGAGCACCGAGCAACAAAACGCAGCCGTTCTTCCACTTTGGAACACTCCTGCCACGGCATTTGCGTACCCCCCGCAAATGCCCGAAGTGTCACCTATGTGCTCGGAATATTTCGTAACCTATGTGCCCGAAAGCACATACCTCCCAGAATCAAACACTTAGCCCTCCGCGCTGATCAAGCGGAACACTGTGCGCGTGGGAGATTCGCGGGACTTCTTGACGGCGTTTGCAGCCTTCACCAAGTTCGCGACCTCCGCCGAGCTGTAGTGCGTCAGACGCGCACCAACTTGATCAGAGCCTTCCCGGTGAAGGAGGGTTGGTCGATCTTGCGAGGCCACTTACTGACCGGCTGTCGCAGGACACGGGGGCAGGAGCGGGCGCGACGCTCAGGCAGGATCGCCGTGTGTCGAACGTTGTCCAGATAGTTCTCCCAGATGCGTCGGCGATCTGCCGGAGGGAGCGATCCTCCGGGGAGCTCAAACGCTGCCCACAGCTGTCGCGTGGCCAGCAGCAATTTGTAAAAGCTCAGCCGGCGGGCAGGCATTTTCAGTCCCTCAGCCGTCTCGACGCGCACGCGAGCGATGAGCGCGCTGGCCAGCACAAGAGCGGCGATCTCCTGCAGAGCCGTTTCAACAGTGTGGCTGGCAAGAATCGGGGCACTGCGCACGTCGAGCTTCAACTCTCGGTAATACAGCTCATGTTCCCAGCGCTCGGCGTACTGTTGCGCGAGCGAGGCGGCCGGATAGCGCTTCGGGTCCATCAACGTGGTCCACAGCCGCAGCGTAAAGCGCTTCCCGTTGGCACCTATGCCCTTGGCGCGGATCTCGCGAACCTGCAATTGCTTGATGATCCGATTGCCTTCCCGCACCGGCACCTGCACGAGTGCACTGCCGTCGGGCAGGCGCTGCAGCACCTGCGTGCCAATGTTGTCTCGGATACGCACCAGAAAGGTGACATCGCGCCCTGCGGTGCCCCCCAACGCCTCATCCAAGGTACGGGCGGCGCCAAAGAGCCGGTCGGCAATCACCAGAGACTTCGGCGGGATTCTCTCCCAGAGCCGCTTCGCCAGAGTCTGCTCTCCCTCCCTCGCCGGGGCCGCCATCGCCGCAACCGGAGCATGCGTCCCGAGCTCAATCGTAAGCGTGTGGGCTGAACCCATTCTCGATGCCGCCTGAGGGGAGCACGATGAGCTCAACAGGGCGGACAAGAGTGTACGTGTCCGCTTGGAGCTCAAATGGACACGTCCACTTCTATGACAGTAAAGACCGGCGCGTCGGGTCGGTCGCCGGCGCTGCGGCGGATGCGCACTCTAGAAGAGAAGCAACGCATCGTAGCAGAGGCGACAGCACCAGGCGCTTCGGTGGCGGAGGTCGCGCGGCGCCACGGGGTGAACGCCAACCTGCTTTTTTGCTGGTGCCGGCAAGACAAGCAGGGTGTATTGGGGCAGCGCACGCGTGCGCCCGCCGTGAAGCTGCTCCCGGTGCAGGTCTGCAGTGAGCCTGAGGAGCTGACGGTCGAGCCGAGTCCTCCGAAGGCGGCAGGCGAGGGGCGGATCGAGATCACCCTGGCGAAGGATGCGCGGATTGCGATCATCGGGCCGGTTGCAGTGGAGCGGATTGAGCAGGTGCTCACGATGTTGCGGCGGCCCTCATGATTGGCGCGCCCAGTGGAGCGAGGATCTGGATCGTCTCGGGCGTCACTGATATGCGCCGAGGCTTCGATGGCCTATGCGCAATGGTGCAACATCAGCTGAACGAGAACCCCTTCTCTGGCGACCTGTACATCTTCCGCGGCAGACGCGGCGACAAAATCAAGATCCTTTGGTACAGCGGCGACGGGCTGGCGTTCTTCTATAAACGGCTGAGCACTGGCACCTTCACCTGGCCGCAGGTGAAAGAAGGCACGGTGCTGCTCTCTTCGGCGCAGCTGTCGATGTTGCTCGAGGGAATTGATTGGAGGAGACCGACGCGCACGACACCGTCGCCGCAAGATCCAGATAGGACGCATCCGACGCGGACGTAATCAATAAAACAACAGGAATGTCTAACAAACACGTGCGCACCTGAGGATGCCGCGCGTATAATCCAGGTGTGCCCGCTTCAAGCACACTGCCGAACGATGTAGCGACTCTCAAGCGCTTGGTGACCGAGCGCGACCGGGAGATCGAGCACCTGAAGCTGCAGCTGGCAAGGCTGCGCCGGTGGAAGTTCGGCGCCAGCTCCGAGGCGATCGAGAGAGCCGGGCAGATGCCGCTCACCCTCGAGGAGCTGCAGGCTGTTGTGGCGCAGCACATGCAGGAAAGCGCGGCTGCTGAGGCCTCGTTGGTGGCCGGCGAGTCGAGGGGTGAGCCGTGAAGGATAAGGCCTCACGCGTGCCCTTCGCGCACCTGCAGGCGTTCCTGGATGAAACACGCGGTCAGATCACCATCGGCGAGATCCCGCCGATCCGCAGCGCCGCGCTCGCGGCCGTGGGCAAGCGCGTGCGCGTAGCGCTCCTGAGACGCGATGACGAAAACCTCGCGCAGCTGCTCGAGCGCCTCGACGCCGCCCTGGGCAAGGTGATGGCTGACGACAGTGTTGTCGACGAGGTCCTGCCCGAGATCAAGCGCCGACGCTCTCGCTGACTCGGCACCCAGAAGCAGGGGCGATCACGCAGGGGCAAAAGGCGCAGATCCCCCACGGTGGCATAGATTTACCCAAGGGCAGCTCCAAATCCATGGGCCACGGCCTTACGCTTACCACCATCTAGGCCACAGGACACGCGAAGTTTCGCGCAGGTGCCGAGACGCAGGGCAGTGATTCGCCGCACCGAGTGGTCGGGCGTGTACAAATGAGGACGAGGCGCGAGGTAGCACCCAGGCTGTTGCTGCGTGGGATACGGATGCGAGGCGCGCCGTCGGTGAGGGCTCGCCGAGGAGCTGGACACCGGCTCAGAAGCACACGGTGGTGGCGAGCTACCTGGGTTGGACGCTGGACGCGTTCGATTTCTTTTTGCTGGTCTTTGTGCTCAAGGACGTGGCGGGGGACTTCAGCGTAACGCTCGATTTAACACATGAGAAAATTAGAGTCTAGTCGCCGTCGGGGTCACTCGAATGGGAACTCGATAGCGCGCGCACGCGACGGCGCGGCACTCGGCGAAAACGCGAATTATCGAACCAGTGCGCACTGTGCGCGAGCTTCTGGGAGGAATACGAGCGAGCGGTCCCTTTATCTTCCCCGGAGCGCAATGACGGCCGGGCATTCTGTTTGCGTGAGGCAGGTTACGATTTCGCGCCGCGCGCCAGGAGAAAGAAGTACAGGCGGCCTCCGAGGGGTATGGAAAACGCGTGCTGTCAGTCCAGCAAAATCTGACGGCCCCGCGACACGTGGGTTTCGCGGCGGGTAATTGACGGCGTATTCCTACAGACATCCGGCTCCTGGAGCGCTAGGTTCCTCGTCCTTTCGTAGGCAAACAGTAGCTGGAGTCGCTCATGTCGAACTCGAACACTCCTCAATCCGGAACCCCCGCTTCCTCGACCAGACCTGGCTCGGCGATACAGGACGGCGACGCGAGCCAGATCGTTACCGTGCTAAACGAGCTCATTGAAACATCGAGAGACGGCGAAAAGGGATTTGCGCTGGCAGCCAAGGATGCAAACGATCCTGCACTCACAGGTGCTTTCAGTGAAGGCGAGCAGTCCTGCCGTGTGGCGGTCCAGGAGCTACAGGACATGGTCCGCCAGATCGGAGGAAACCCCGACGACAGCGGGAGCGTCAAGGGCGCGGTACATCGTGGCTGGGTCAGCCTGAAAGCTGCCGCGAGCTCTCGCGATGCGAAGGCAATACTCGAGGAATGCGAGCGTGGAGAGGATTACGCGAAGGCGAAGTACGCTGACGCGCTGAAACAGCCCTTGCCCGAGAGCGTACGGCAAGTCGTGGAGCGGCAGTATCAGGGCGTCCTGGCGAACCACAATCGCATCCGCGACTTGCGCAACCAGTATCGGGATCAGTAATTCGGGTGGCCCGGAGCGCCGCGATCAGCGCGCGCTCCAGGGATCCCCGGTGGGGTACGCGTACGTGACACCGACAGAGTCTCATGTCCGATGGGCATGCGTATCTCCCATGGGAGCGGTACGACCAGCAATGGGCCTACCTTAACAGGGATGCATTTCTGGGTACGCCAGCTCACACGCGAGGGCGTCGCGTGTGCTACGCGCCAGGACCTACCGGACTGGTCGATGAGCCTGCTCGGCTCGTGCCTCGTCGAGTGACAGCGTGCTCAGCCACGGCATGATCTGCCAAAGCGCCGATAGCCCGACGAGGCAATAGATCACGCGCGCTCCTGCCGAGCCCTGGCCGCCGAAGATCGAGGCCACGAGGTCGTACTGAAAAAATCCCACCAAGCCCCAGTTGAGCCCGCCAACAATTACGAGCGCCAGCGTAATAACGTTCACTGTCTTCATAATGTCTCACCTCAGCGTTATCTTTGCGCTCACCCGTGAGCAAGCGCCGGTGTTCGTAGGCGGCAACCCTCGTGCCTGCCGGAGTGAAGCAAAGCGAAGTGACGTGACTGCGAATCGGCCGCGGGGCCAGCAATACATGCCGCCGCCGCGGCGTGAGCCCGCCGCCCGCAATGAGTCTTCGCGTATGCGATCAGGGACTTAACGGAGGTTAAATCCGCGCCCCCGCGCGGATCGGGCGAGCACCCTGCGGCGCGGACGCAGGTCCAGGCTCGCAAAACCATGCGAGGCAGCATAGACGAGCAGCACCGAGGCGCCGCTCAGATGTTTTTCGAAGCCCGGCCGGTAGCGTGCCTTGCAGAGAGAAGTGCTGCGACCGATCCGCTCCTCGCACCTAGAGCCAGAGCATCTCTCCACGTCACCATCGCAGTGCTCCGCTGAACGGTCCGCCTGGGAGAGGAATCTGCGCACGCCCGGCCTTGTGCTACGCGGGCGCGAGCGAGCCGTGTGCCGTTGAGCTCCGGCGTGCCGGCTCACTCAGCTCGCCTCAGCTTTTTCGGCTTGTGTGCGGCTTTGGCTCCAGTCTTCTCGCTTTGAACCTTTGAACGATGTACTGGGAGTTCTTTCGGGAGGCGGCGATCTTGTGCTTGCCGATCTTGGCGGGCCTTGTCTGCTTCTTCACGCTGCCGCGAGATGAGTCCCAGCTCACCCTCGTGCCAGGCCGGACGTCCGGCGTCCAGTTGTACACGGCGGCCAACCTCGGCAACGGGAGGAGCCGCATGGGTACGACAAAGCCGTTCGATATCCCGAAGCGGGAAGTCCGGGAAGCCTTCAAGAAAGCGAACGCAAACCAAGGGGCGGCTGGAGTAGATGGGCAGTCGATTGCGGAGTTTGAGGCTGACCTCGCGGCCAACCTTTACAAGCTCTGGAACCGGCTATCCTCGGGAAGCTACTTTCCTCCGCCGGTTCGCCGGGTGGACATTCCGAAGGCGTCTGGTGGTACGCGGCCGTTGGGCATCCGACGGTTACGGACCGCGTCGCCCAAGAGGTTGTCCGACGATCCCTGGAGCCGCGACTGGAACCGGTGTTCCATGCCGACTCCTACGGATATCGACCTGGCCGATCGGCGCTCGATGCCGTGCGCACAGCGCGTCAGCGGTGCTGGCGAGAAGACTGGGTGCTCGACCTCGACATTAAGGCGTTCTTCGACAGTCTCGATTGGGAGCTGCTTCTCCGTGCGCTGCGTCGGCATACCGACTGCGCTTGGGTGTTGCTCTACGTCGAGCGGTGGTTGAAAGCTCCGATGCAGAGGGAGGACGGCACTCTCGAGCCTCGCAGTGCGGGTACTCCGCAGGGTGGCGTGATCACTCCCCTTACGCAAAAGGCAATTTCCCACGATCGGGGCACCCTCGGAGCGCCGCGGGGGCGGCGGCACGTCGTCGGGCGGAGGAGCCGCAGCGATCGGGATGCAATGCCGAATGACGATCGCATCGTCGCCGATGAGCACCTCCTTGCCGACGAGGCGGACGATGCGTTGCCGTTCCAAGACATCGAGCGTGTCGGCAGCGTCACGCAATCGTGCGAGGAATGCCGTGAGCGTCTCGGCCAGGCGCAAGAACATGGCGCGGTCGCCGGCTTGATCGGCGATGGCTTGCAGCTCGGCGCGCACGACGTGCTCCCTTTGGCGCAGCGGGGGCATGCGCTCGCGCAGCTGCTCGAGCGACAGCAGCTGTTCCTGGTAGGCGTTGAGAATTCGCTCTATGCTGTTTCCAACACGAGTCAGTTCTCGCTGCAGACTCTGCTCGTGCTTCTTGGTGGGATCAGATGCGCGCGCCGCCACGAGACGCCGGTCGAGCTCCTGTTGGATCAGGGTCGGGTCCTCAAGCAATCGGATCACTTCCGCCCAGACGACCTGAGGAGGTCCTGGCGGACGAAGCGTCCATTGTCGCACACCGGACCACCCAGTTTTCGCCAGCTGTCGGAGCCAATGCATTTGTAGTAATGGAGCTTCCGCGCGCTCGTCTGCGTGGAAGTCCGCGAGAAGGCGTAACCACACTTCTGGCAGCTGACCAGGCCCTGCACGATGCTCGGCGTAATCGTTCGGCGCCTCGAACGTATTCTGTTCTCGTGAAGGAGCTCCTGGGCTCGCGCGAAGCTCTCCTCGCTCACCAGCGCGGGTACCGGAATCTCGATCCACTCCTCGCGCGGCCGCTGGTGACCGATAGTGTCGCTGGACACCATTCCTCCGCGCCGACGCAGCGCTCGGGTGACACGCTCGCGGCCGGCAACGCGAGTCTTGCCGAACGAGGCGGCACCGCGATAGGCGGGATTACGCAGCATGGCCCACACCACCGAGCGCTCCCAGCGGCCACTTTGCTTGCGGGTCGGGACACCTTCGGCGTTGAGCCGGCGCGTGATCTCGCCGATACTGAGCCCACCGACGGTGTACAGCTCGTAAACACGCTGAACGACCAGAGCTTCCGCGTCGATCACCCGATATGAGGCGAGAGCATCATCGGTCTTGCGGATATACAGGTACCCGTATGGCGCCCCGCTCAGCACGCTGACTTCACCGGTTCGGGCCCGATGCCGTTTGCCACGACGAGAGCGCTCCAGGATCTGCGCTCGTTCGTACTCGGCGATCATGCCCTGGAACTGTACGAGCAGCTGATCTTCCGCTGTGACGCTCTGGGGTGCATTTACGAAGCGCGTCTCGACTCCGTGTCGGGCCAACTCCTCGATCAGCAGAATTTGGTAGGCGTATTTGCGACTCAATCGGTAAGGCGCGTAGACGAGGACGGCCTGGATCTGCCCCTCCGCAGCGAGGTCTCGTATGCGTTCGAGGCCGGGACGCTCCAGTGTCGCTCCGCTATAGCCTTCGTCTTCGAATACCCACTCCTTCGGGACCTCCAGATCGTGTTTCTCCGCGAACTCGAGCAGCGCTGCTGTCTGGCTCGCTATCGTGCGTTCCTCGCGCTGTTGATCCGAGGACACTCGAGCGTAGATCGCCGCCAACTTCATACGCTGCACGATGGGCAACTCCAGGTCGCTAGAGATTGCAGGAGGTTACCATCGTATGTTATTGAATGAAAATGGTATTATGCCTTACAGGCATTGAGCCTAACCGGAGTCGTCGTAGCGGTCGTGATCGTCGCCGCCCTCTACGTCGCTAGGGAGGTGCTGATCCCGGTCACACTGGCTTTGCTGCTGAGCTTCGTGCTCACCCCTCTGGTCGAGCTACTGCGGCGTGTGTGGCTCGGCCACATCGTTTCCGTGTTGCTTGCAGTGATTCTCGCGCTGGGAGTCATCATCGCCATAGGGAGTGCGATCGGAAGCCAGGTAGCGCACCTCAGCGCGCAACTGCCGCAGTATGAGGCAACCATCGAGCGCAAAATCACGAATCTACGCAACGATACCATCAACCACGTTTACGCGAGGCTCAGCAGGCTCGGTCATCGATTTGGGCGGGCAGAGCAGCCAAGTGCCGCCCCGCTATTCCCGCGGACAGGATCACAGTCGCAGTCGCGGGCGCCCATTCCGGTGGTGGTCACTCAGCCGACTCCCTCCGCTTTGGCGATCGGAGAGAAAGTGATCTCGCCGATTCTGTCGCCAATCGCGACGGCAGGCGTCATTCTCGTGGTGACGATTTTCACGCTGCTGCAGAAGGAAGATCTGCGCGACCGCGCCATCCGGCTGTTCGGATCGGGTGACCTGCGACGCACGACAGTGGCCTTGGACGACGCCGGGAGCCGGCTCAGCCGCTATTTCCTCACCCAGCTCGGCATCAACACGAGTTTTGGTGCAATCATTGCAGTCGGCCTTTATTTCATCGGTGTTCCCGATCCCGTTCTCTGGGGCATCCTAGGCGCGCTGCTGCGTTTCATCCCCTACATTGGCTCGTGGATCGCTGCGCTGCTCTCGACGGTGCTTGCAGCGGCAGTCGCGCCCGGCTGGTCCATGGCGCTCTGGACGGCGGCGCTCTACGCGGCCACGGAGCTGACCATGGGACAGGCCGTCGAGCCCCTCGTCTATGGTCACAGCACGGTACTGTCTCCGCTCGCAGTAATCATCGCGGCGATCTTTTGGACATGGATCTGGGGGCCCATAGGTTTGATCATCTCGACTCCGCTCACGCTGTGCCTGGTCGTACTCGGCCCGGGCGGGGCTCTACGTTCAGGTTTACATTGCACCTGAAGCGCCGGCACTCTCCGTCTACAGGTGAATGATACTCGATAATGGCCTCGGCTTTCGGGACGGCCTCTGGGCCACGCCATGGTTTCCTTACGCACCCGCGCTCGGCATTATGAAATATCCGTTTGTGGCCCTTTGAAATACAAGCGATTACCGGACCCGTCCGCGAACTTTCCGTCAAACGCCCGGCAGGGCTGTTAATGCGACTGGGCCTGGAGCGGATCGATCAACTTCAATTTGCCGAACCGGCGGAAATCGTTGTCGGTGGAGCAAAAAGTCGCTCCTTGCTCCGAGGCCACGGCAGCGAGGGCCGCATCGCTGACGAGAGGCCCGCTGACCTTCGCCTCAGTGACCCGGTCGCAGAATAGCGGCCAGAATCTCTCGCCGTAGCCGAGGGCGATTACGTTCGGATGTTCGAGCCACTGCCGGACGAAGCCACATGCGGCTTCACTGGTGAGAGGTTTCTTGACCGCGCGAGGATTCGTGGCGATCCGAACGAATGTGAGGATGCTCTGCCACGGGAAAGCGACGGTTTCCTCCGCGTCGTTGAGAGCGCTTTCGAGCCATGCCCGACATGCCGCATGGTGCGGAGAGTCAGCGTTGTAGGCGTACAGGAGAACGTTCGCATCCAAGAGTTTCACGGGTGCTCTGGCCCTTCGGTTTCCTCCAGCAGAGCGCTGCTGCGATCGTGTCGGCGCATTTCACCCGCCGGCTCGTGGAGCTCAGCAGCAGTCCCATCGCCCTGCACACCGAGGCGGCGAATGCGCAGCATTACGAGCTGCCGACCGCGTTCTTCGAGCTCCGCCTCGGCCCCCGCTTGAAGTACTCGGCATGCTACTACCCGCGCGGCGACGAAACGCTCGCCGTCGCCCCCCGCATTGCGTCATTAAAAATGTTACCGGATGAGGTTGTTGCCTCACCTAGGATGTTACCGGCGACCGGCACTGGCACCATGCCGCCTCCACTATCTCGGAGGGGCTATGGCCACCAAGATGACACATACGGCGCGGGCTGAACTGACCGATGTAGTCCGTCGCCGATATTGCGCGGCGACCGGTGCCGGGAAGCGCAAGATCCTCGATGAGTTCATTGCCGTGACCGGCTATCACGAGAAGTCGGCGATTCGTGCGCTCAATGCTGAGCCCACATCGCACAAGCGACAGATCCGCAAGCGACCGTCGCTGTATGACGAGGCGTCACGCGCGGCGCTGATCGTCCTGTGGGAGGCCTCCGATCGGGTATGTGGGAAGCGGCTGCGCGCACTGTTGCCAATTTTGTTGCCTGCGTTGGAGCGCAACGGACATCTGCACTTGGCGGAGGCGATGCGCCAAAAGATTCTCGCCATGAGCGCTTCGACCATTGATCGGTTGCTGCGAGTACCGCGTAGCGCGACACGCTTGAAGAAAGTCCGCCGCGCGATGCCTGCGGCGCGTCGGCGTGTTCCGGTGCGCACGTTTGCGGATTGGAACGAGCCGCCGCCGGGAAGCATGGAGATGGATTTGGTAGCGCATTGCGGGGAGGCTAACCGGGGCAGCTACGTCAACAGCCTGGTGCTGACCGACATAGCCAGCGGCTGGACCGAGGCTGCACCTCTGGTGGTTCGGGAGAGCGGCCTGGTCGTTGAGACGCTTGATCGTATTCGCCAAGGATTGCCTTTCGCTCTGCGAGCGCTGGACGTGGATAACGGCAGCGAGTTTGTGAACGAGACCCTGATCCAGTACTGCCTCAGCCACGGGATCGAGCTCACGCGCTCCCGACCTTGGCGCAAGAACGATCAAGCCTGGATCGAACAGAAGAACGGCGCCGTTGTGCGCAAGCTCCTCGGCTACCGCCGTTTCCAGGGCATCGCTGCCGCGCAGGCCATCACCAGACTGTATGGCGCTTCGCGCCTGTTCGTGAACTTCTTCCAACCCTCCTTCAAGCTGGCTGAGAAGCATCGCCAGGGCGCTCAGGTCACCAAACGGTACCATCCTCCGCAGACTCCCTGTGAAAGGCTGCTGCAGGCGGAGAGCATTCCGGACGCAGCAAAATCCAAACTGCGCGAGGTGGCCAGCATCCTGGACCCACTGAAGCTCCTGGAAGAGATACGCGCCGTTCAGGCGCATCTGGCGGCACTCGCCGACGGAGAGCAGCTACCCACCCCAACACATGCACCACCGGATCTGTCGGCCTTTGTGGCCAGTCTCTCGAACGCATGGCGCGGCGGTGAGGTCCGGCCGACGTTTTCTATCGAAGCCAAACCGCGATACCTGCGCAGTCTGCAAGGCGTGATTCAACGAGCTGTCGCGCAGACACAAGAGAAGACCCCCGCGGTTATCTCGCAGCCGGCTGCAGTGATTTTACCTTCCGCTCCCACGGAGAAGGCGCCAGAACGACCTCAGCTAATCTACGCCGAACGCGGCACGCGCGCGTTCCACGCGTTGAATATGGTCTGGCCGCTCGTGTGCTGGCGCCTCGAACGTACCCCTAATATCACATCCACGCAGTTGTTCGAGGAACTGTGCGCGCAGTTCCCAGGGCGCTTTCATCCGTGGCAGGACAGGCGGTTGATGAAACGCGTAAGAGCATGGCGAGCGGAGGCCAGTGCCCGAGGCGTCGTCATTGGTCCACGCAAACATCGCTATCCCGCAAAAAGAGCTCCAGGAGGTGGCCGCGGTCCGCCAGAGTAGCACGGCCCACTGGGCAGAGATGGTTCAGTGGTTGGAGGAGCATCCGGACTCGACAGGCGTGGAACTTCTCACCGAATTCCAAGCTCGTTATCCGGGATACTACAACCGAAGTCATCTGCGAACGTTGAGGCGTCGCCTAGGTGTCTGGCGCCGGCAGACCATTCAGCGATTGATCTGCGAAATGAAAGGGCAGACACACGATGTCACGGGTGGCTTCGGTTCTTAGGACAGATTTCTCATCGGGATAAGTGGATCTGCCAGCTTGGTTGATGGGTTTCTTCGGTCTGTCTCTTCGTCAATCGTTCCTGCGCCGCGCAGTCTGACGCGCAGCGGCAGAAGCTCGGCGGATCGTGCTTCGGTGACATCGATCATGCCGCGAGCCTGAAATCTGCACGGCCGTAGTAAACATCGTCCGGGGTCCGGTAGTCCAGCGCCTGGTGGGTGCGCATGGCGTTGTAAAAGTCAAAATACTCCGTCAGTCCTCGTCGCAGCTGCGTTCCGGTCTCGTAGGCATGCAGGTAAATATTTTCGTACTTTACGCTGCGCCACAGGCGTTCGATAAACACGTTGTCGATCCATCGACCCTTACCGTCCATGCTGATCTGCACTCCGGCGGCCTTGAGCGTATCGATCCATTCCCCGCAGGTGAATTGCGATCCCTGGTCCGTGTTGAAGATCTCCGGCTTCCCGTATTTCTGCAGGGCCTCCTGCAGCGCCTCGACGCAGAAGTCCGGCGTCATGGTGTTCGACACCCGCCAGGAGAGCGTCTTGCGGCTCCCGACATCGATGATGGCCACACCAGATACTGGAACCCATGTGCCATCGGCAGGTACGTCAGATCGGCCGCCCAGACGTGATTGGGCCGTTCGATCTTCAGTCCCGTGAGCAGGTAGGGGTAGACCGCAGATAACGGCGCCGGGATGCTCGTGCGCGGTTTGCGGTAGATCGTCTCCATGCCCATCCGCCGCATCAGCGTCGTCACATGCCGGCGACCGACCTCGTGCCCCTGGTTCCGCAGCTCCCGGGTCAGCTTGCGGGCCCCGTAGAACGGCCACTTCAGATGCAACTCATCCAGAAGCCGCATCAGCCTCAAATCCGCTCCGGCAAGCCCCGTGCGATGTAATAAACGCTCGAACGGCTCAGATCCAGTAGCTGTGCCTGGCGCTTCACGGATATCTCGCCATCCCGCTCAATCATCGCTTTCCGCTCAGGCCGGGGAATTTCCCGAGCGCGCCTTCTAAAAAAGAGTTCTCCATCGTCAACTCTCCGATCTTCGCCTGCAGCTCCCGGATGCGCTCCTTGCCGTCCGCAGCCAGCACATCCCCGCCGAAGATCGCCGCGGCGTTCTCCAGCAGCTCCGTCTTCCAGGCCGTCACCTGGGTCGCATGGACCTCGTGGTGCGCTGCTATTTCCGCCACCGTCTTCTCACCCCGGATTGCCTCCAGGGCCACTCGTGCCTTGAACGACGCTGAGTGGTTTCGTCTTGGTCTTCTCATGGATCTGTGTCCTCCAGTTGCTATATTGCACCGGCAGATTTCCACTTACACCCCTGCCCGAAAAACCGCAGCCA
>CAVQJH010000006.1:0-188391 GCA_963712795.1 uncultured Pseudomonadota bacterium | reverse complement strand
TCGGGACGTAGGTGTCGCAGGTTCAAATCCTGTCACCCCGACCAGTTGATTTCATTGATGTTTTTCCCGACCGTTTTACCTCTGGGTGTAAGTTTCACGACGCCCTGGGTGTGAGATTGGGTGTCAATTTCGGCGAGATGACCGCTCCCGGTACATAGGCGAAAGCGGACGCGTTGCATACCGCCATCGCGACCGTCCATGGGATGGATTACTTGCTGACGTGGAACTGCACCCATATCGCCAACGCAATCATGCGTCCGCGGATTGAGTCAATCAGTCAATCTGCAGGTCAACAGGATACGAACCGCCCGTAATTTGTGCCCCACCCGAACTCGTGGAGGAGCAGTAACATCGTGTGGCGCGATCCAGTCGTGGAAGAGATTCATCGAATCCGAGAGCAGCAGGCCAAGGCACTCGGCGACAACTTGCACGCCATTTGCCAGGACATTCGTAAGAAGGCGACAGCGTCCGGCCGAAAGTTGGTAACACGTCCGCCGCGTAAGCCTGCAGTCCCGGACGCAGCGTGACCCGTCCAAATATCGGTGGAGCCTAATGTCTAAAACGGTCCCACTGGAATTGCTTGAGGAATTCGACAGGTGTCTACGACGCGTGGTCGTGACCATCCACCCGAAATATGCCTGCCTTCTTCTCTATTCCCTTCCTATTTGGGAAGGCATTGAGAGCCAGGTAATGGCGCGCTTCCTATCCTTCGCCCAGAAATACGTCAAGTGCAACGCCGGCGACCAGCTCGCGGTTCCTTTGGTGCCGACGCGCACGGACAACTCCGGGATGGCGCCATCGGGGAGCGTCAGAAGCCGGCTCGGGCGCGAGCGCAGGTAAGTCTTCAGGCACCTGACGTTTTCTTCCCGCAAACGCCATTGGTTCCACTTTCCAGGTGGCGGTGGGTTCCAGTTTTCGTACCACCTTTTGCGGGTGGTCGGCGATAGTCATGGGCGAACGCGTGCGAACGGGGTTCAGAGCCAGACGTCGCCGTACGTACCGCGCTCAGGCTCGCCCCTGCTCGGCGTCCGCAATCCAGCCTCGCCAGCGCCGCACGATGGTAGTCGCGCGCATCTCGGCTGGCAGATGACGTAGCAGCTCTGCGGCTTCGCGCAGCAGCCCCGAGCGGCCGTTGGGTGATGTGAGTGCATCCGCATACAGCGCCGCCGCCAGTTCGACGTGCTGCCATTCGTCGCCGTGATTGCGCGCAGCGAGGCCACGCTGCAGCGCGACCACCGGCTCGATCGCGGCCTTCGCCTCCGCAAATCGGTGTTGGCGCGCGAGTACGAGCGCCAGCCAGGTCGAGATTTGGCCGAGATCGCGCTGTTCGTCGATGTTGTGATCGCCGACCGCTTTGCGGCTCGCAAGCGCCGTACGTAAGCTGCTCGCTGCCGCCGCGTAATCGCCGCCGACGGTCTGCGCCTCGCCAAGCACCAGCAGACTGCCGCCCAGGAACGAATCATGGATGTTCTTCTGCGTACCGCCGTCGGGATGCGTCGCCTGCATGCGTGACATCGCGGCGCTGGTGAGCCGCACAGCCGTCGCCGTGTCGCCGCGTTCGAAGGCGACATCGCCCGCAGCCAAGGTCGGCGAGCAGAACGCGAGCGCGGCGGCAAACCCGCCTTTTGCCTGCGCGCGGGCGAGCGCTGCTTTTTCAGCCGCACTCGGCGCCAATGCCGCCAGCGCGCCGGCGAAATCGCCGGTGCTCGCACTGTGGTACGCCGCAAACCACGCGTAGAGCCGCTGCAGCAGGACGAATTGGATGCCACCGGCGATCGCCGCATCCTGGTCGGCCACCGCAAGCCGGTAATAAGTGATTGCTTTTCGAAGGCTGCCCGTCGCCCAGTACGCGTCCCCCATTCCCGCATGCACCACAGCGAGATTGTTGCGAGTGATCGTGTTGCTCGGATCGAGATGCATCATCGTCATCGAGGTCGCAAGCCCGCGCCGCAGGAACGGCAACGATTCGCGCGGCTTGAGCTCGGTAGTCAGCGAGGCCCCGAGGTTCGAGTCGATGACCTGGGTCGCGTGCAGCGCGAGCCGGTATCCGGGCCGCTGTTCGAGCAGCTTGTCGGCCACCTCATCCCCGTCCTCGCCGACACGCAACGCCTCATCGTCTCGGCCGAGCGAGAGCAGGTCCTCGACCTGCCACGCGGTTGCCTCGGCGAACTGCGCGGCCATGTCGACGTGCGCCAGCGTCCTCGCACCGTCCGCGATCGCAATCCGCTTGACCTCATCGAGCGTCCTGAGCGACTTGTCATAGTCCGCAGCATTGACCTCCTCGAAGCCAACGCGTACGAGCGCATCGACGTACGCCTCCTGTGCCGGGAGCGAAGCGTGCGGTCCGGTCGCCAGGGGCTTGAGGAGAGCGGCGGCTCGCTGTGCGTAGGCCGCCGCTTCGGGGCTGAATTCGTTGTCGAGGATCGTCGCCTGAACCGTGGTTCCCATCGCCAGCGCGATGGTCGAGGAATCCGACCGGTCGCCGCCGCGGCGCAGAGTCTCGAGCAGGCCAACCGCCTCGTCGGCGCTCTTCCTCGCCGCGGCGAGGTCGCCCCCAAGGCGCTCGGCCCTCGCGTAGTAGAGCATCGCCAGCGCGCCATTACGGACGGTCTCCCCGTCCTTGAGATCGGGCGGGAGCTTGCGGAAATACTCGATCTGGCGCTGCGCGAACTCCGCGATGACATTGAGCCGGCCGAAGCTCTCGAGCTCGCGGACGAAATGATCGGACAGATACCCGAGCAGGTGCTCGGCTTGGCTGCGCGCCTGCAGTGCTTCGGCACGCGTCTGCTGCGCCTCGCGCTCGGCGCGCTGGGCGCGACGCGTACTGATGAACCCGAACACCGCCGCGGCGAGCGCACCGACCGCAAGCAACACACAAATCGCGGCGACGTTGCGTGCCCGCACGAGCTGGCGGCGTGCGGCGCGCTCGCGCTCGCGCTGCTCGGCGAGGAGCCGCTCGGTAGCCTCGCGCGCTTCCCGCTCCTTACGCAGGTCGCGGCTCGCCTTGACCACGCCGCACAGCACGTCATGGGTGAGCTCGACGCGGCGCACGTCGAGCCGTTCCTCGATTCGCAGCAGCCGGCGGTTGACCAACGTTGCCAGCGCTTCTGGGGAGGCGCCGGCTGCGACGAACAAGTTGCGAACACGTTCTTCGGCGATGTTCTCGCGGAATCCCGACTCGGTCAGCAGCTCGTCCTCGATGATCCGCCGAACCGCGCCCGGCTGGTCGGCGAGGGCGCGCTCGTAGAAGTTCGAAAGGATGGTCGCGTGCGAGCCGGCCAGGAGGTCGAGCGAGATTTCATGGCGGCGCTGCGCGATCCGCGCGTCGTTGAGCTCGCGGCAGATCAGGCTGAGGAGCGAGGGCTCCACCTCGGAGTGCTCGATCTCGGTGCCGCCGGCGACGAAGCGCACGATCGCCGCGGCGACCTCCTCGGTGACGAGCCGCTTGCCGGGCTTGAGGACCGCCGCCATCGCCTGCGTGCCGGTCATCGGCGCGAGCCGCAGTCGGTTCTGCGTTACGCTCGGCATCACGCCTTTCAGGCTCTCAAGCGGCGCGAGATAGTCCTCGCGCAGTGCGATCAGCACACGGTAATCACTGCGCGCGAAATCGAAGCGCTCGGCCGCGGCCTCATCGGACTCGAGATGCGCCTCGAAGGCCTTCGGTGCCCGGTTCTCGACGAGATCGGCGAGGTCCGCGACGAAGCGCTGCGCGCGCGCACGGCCGAATTCATCGCCTTGGGCGAGCGTGAAGATCTCCTCGAACTGGTCGAAGATCAGTAAGGGAATCAGCGTCGCGCCGTGCTCGTCGCGCAGCACGTCGTCGCGATGGTGCAGGAACTCCCACAGCGACTCGCCCCGCACGGCGACGCCGGTCCGGGTCCATTCGCCCCAGCGGCGCGCGGCCTCGGCGATAGCCGCCTTGATCTGTTCGGCGGGCTCAGGCGCGCTCGGCGCGTAATCGATGCGTACGTAGACCGGGCAGTATCCGTGACCGCGCAGACGCGGCACGAGGCCCGCGCGCAGAATCGAGGTCTTGCCGAGGCCGGACTGGCCGAAAAGCACCGTGAGGAGCTTGCGCTGCACGCGCCGCGCCAGCTCGGCGGTCTCCTCCTCGCGACCGTAGAAGTAATCGCGCGTCTCCTCGGTAAATGAGACGAGACCGAGCCAGGGATTGCGCTCATCCAGCATCGGCGCATCGGCCGAATGGACAATGTGCTCCAGGACCGCCTCATTCATTGCCGCGCCCGCATGAAATCACCCAGGCGCTGCGCGAACTCCGGTGGTACCGCGCCGCCTGGCAGCGGCGAGAAGTGCAGTGCCTTGAATTTCTCGGGCACCAACGCGTCGGCCGGGGCCGTCGCGTCGATCGTGACCGGGAGGATGAATACGGCGCCATCAGCCATGTTGCGTGCGCGGTCGATCGCATAGCTCCATTCGCGGCGGAAATACGCTTCGAGGCGCCGCTGCGTGGTCGCCGAGATCACCGGCACGAAGTAGGAACAGCGCGCGATGTTACGCTGAATCTTGCGGTCGTAGTCGTCGCCGACCTCCAGCCTATCGATATCGAACCAGGTGGTGATACCGCCGGCCTCCAGGCCCGCCTTGATCCGCTGCACGGCGGGAAGATCTTCGCGTGCGTAGCTGAGGAACACTGCCTGATCCGGCATCTCGCGCGCGGGCGGCGCAAAGCGCGCTGGCGCGGCCGGCGTGTGCACGGAGGATTTTTGCCGCGCAGTCCAGCGCGCGTGCAGCTCGTCGACGAAACGCTCCGCGCCTACGTAGATCCGGGTCCGTACGCTGACTTGCTGCAGGAAAGCGATCAGGCGGTCGTCCTCGTTGGTATGGTCGCCGGCGAGCACCTCGCCGACGTCGCGCGGATCGGAGAGCCGCTGGCGTTTCGCCATCCGCAGAAACAGTCGCGCGAGCCAGTTCGTGAAGCTGCTGCCGATGAAAAGCAGATGATTGTGCTCGAGCTCGTGAAACAGCCTTTCCGGCGCGAGATGCTCGCTCTGCAGCGCGCAGATGAACTCGAGCAGATCCTCGTCCGAGATCACGTAGGTCGGCGAGGCCGACAAGCGCCCGAACAGGTGGTAGACGACCGGACGCTGCAGCTGATCGCGCTCTGACGGCAGGTCCGCCACACGGTTTGGTGCGTACGACAGCACCTCGGTGGACGGCGCTCCGCCGAAACGCTCCTGGTTGATCGCGGTTTCCAGCAGCGAGTCGAATGTCGTCGACACGAACAGATCGAAGTCGTTGATCGAGGCCAGGCGGCGCAAGGCGGGCGAGGGCTCGAAGTTCCCGTCCTTGACGATTCCGCGCAGTCGTACATACGCTTCCTCGCGCCGTCCCCGCGCGGCGAGAAACCAGCAGACCACGTCGTTCAGCGAATAGGGGCGTGGCAGCTCGGAGACGTCGACGCTCAGCCTCATCGCGAGCTTTTCCGCGAGCCAATCGTAGAGCAACCGCGGACCGCGGTCGGTCGCGACCTGGAGCAGCTCGGGACCGACTATCGGGATGACGCGCCGCTCCTCGATGAAGCTGAGCAAATCGTCCCACGCATCATCGTCCAGGGTGGTCACCGGCAGGCCCTGCAGCGCAACGCTCACAGAAGTCGGCGCCTGGAAGATCCGGAAGCAAAACCACCGAACCGCCGCAGATGCCCGCGAAGGCCCACCATGCCGGCGAACGCCGCGCCAGTTATTGAAATCACGATCGCGGTCACCATTGTGCTGGTGCGATTCACGGAAGCTCGCTTTGCAGTTGTTGTTTTGCGATGAGTTCAGGCTGCATGCCGGGCAGACTTCCCCAGGGAGTCACCTCGGTGAGCATCCGGATCAAGTGCGCGTGCAGCCCGTTCTTGTGCTTTCAGGAACAGTGATCCACCGCCGGCGGAACATCTCGAGACGAGCTCATCATAACGAATTCAGGCCCTGCCGCCGTTTGGTGGCAACCGGATCGGCCCGATGCTCAGCGCGCTCATCGCCGTTACGTGTGTTCTCGTTATCGGGAGGTACCGGCAGAAGTGCCAACCTGCCCTGCCGGCGGCCTGGTGTCAAGGAGCATTTGCGATCAGGAGCCTGATCACCGATGAGCCGACATGGCAAGGATTTCTTTAGATTCAAGGACTTAACGAGCTGGACAGCAGCGCGCTCCAATGAGCGGAACTCCTGCCGACTCGAGCGCACGCCGCTCTCGCGCATCGGTGTGGCGCAACCTAACCAACGGCGTCGGCTCACGCGATCCGTGTCGTTGCTAGCGAAACGGATTGATGATGAGAATGCCTTCGACCTCTCTACCGTGGGCCATGTCTTCGGTGTAAAGCTCACGGCATCCTAGAGCGCGTGCAGCCGCGATGATGGCGCTGTCCCAGTACGAGAACCCGTGACTCACCTTGATGTCCAGCGCCTGAGTCAGAATCGACGCCGTGACGTCCTGGATGGCAAATCGCATCCACGTGCGAATCAGTCCGGCGGCGATCGCATGCGGCAACGGATCACGCCGCGTGACTCGTGTCGCCTGAACATAGAACTCCTGGAGAACCTGAACGGAGAGCCCGCCTCCGTCGGCGTCGAGCAGCGCTATCGCCCTCTCGCGCTTTTCAGCCTCATCACCATCCTTGCTTATCGAGTAAAGCAGGACGTTGGTGTCCAGGAAGTGCCGGGCGCTCACTGAAGACGGTCGTGAAGCTCATCCCGAGACAGCTTGTCCGAGGCCCGGAACGACGTAATCTGCGCTCGGAGGTCGCGCTCTTCTCGCTTGAGCCGCTCGGCTTGGCTTTCGCCTGCGCCCAACGCCACCAGATAGTCCTTCACCAGCGCAGACACCGAGGTGTCCCGCGCGGCTGCAACCATGCGGGCACGGCGGTAGGAGTCATCATCAAGTGATACTGTGATATTTTTCACCGTTTCACAGTACCAGCTTCGCGCGCCTAAGTCAATGGAGTATGCCCGCCTTCGCGGCCACTGAAGGGTGAGCGCGGCCACGGTATCTGATGGAGCGGTTTTCACGATCGGCGATGGACGGGCTTGCGTGAGTGATCATGCCAACCATTCGCACGACCTGGATAAGGACGGCAGGTCAGCGCGCGGCCGCAGCACGCCGTGTGGCGTGGGTTTCCGGTTTTCCGTAGACCTGCAGGTAGAGCTTCTCGTCGAGGGTGGTGATCTCGCGCGGCGCCGCGCTCATGAGGAGTTCGGCGGCCATGGACACGAGGATGCGGTAGTTTCCGGCGGCGTGATCGACGAGGGTCTGACGGAGCTCGCGTGTCATGAGGCTGGCGTTGCCGGCGGCGGCGAGAGCGCGACCCTCCCCGCTTCCCGTTGCTTTGATTGTAGAACCGGCTCGCTATATTAACCACCTGGCCGCGCGAACCGTCCCTCGCTTGATGCTGCGATCCGGCTGTTCCTACTTGACCATCGCCCGACGGGCGATGGAAGCGGCCGCATCTGCTCGCTCGTGTGCTCGACGTTTCGCGTAGGCTGCCCGCGCGGCATCCATGCGCGAGGAGTTCTCCATGACCCATTCGGCTAGTGACTGGACCGGCCTCAGAAAGTCCGCGCCGAGCTTGGTGAGCGCATATTCGACCTGAGGCGGGGTAACGGGTGTAACGGTTCTGGAAACAAAACCGTTCTCCTCGAGGTCCCGTAGCGTTGATGCAAGGACCTTTTGGCTGATCTCACCAACATCACGCCGCAACGCATTGAAGCGACACGGGCCGCGCCCGAGCACACGCACCACGAGCAGTGTCCACTTGTCGCTGATCCGCGCAATCATACGGCTGATGTGCTCGCACTTGGCGGTATCCCCGTGGTTACCTCGTATCGGTAAAGTGCCTGCTTGTTTCGCCACGCATACCTCTTGTAATCTGGTTACCACTGGAAACCAGCACACAAGAGGTTATCATGGATTCCAAGCCCCGGATTGCCGTAACCGTCGGCTCTACCCGCCCTACCCGATTTGCCGACGTGCCGGCGCAATGGATTTTGCAGCAGGCTCGCGCGCGAGGAGACATGGACGTGGAGCTCGTCGATCTGCGTGATCACCCGCTGCCCTTCTTCGCTGAAAAGGCGTCGAACATGTGGATGCCGAGCGAGGATCCCGAGGCGCTTCGCTGGCAGAAAACCGTTGGCCGGTACAACGGCTACATCTTCGTGGTAGCCGAATACAACCACTCGATCACAGGCGCCCTAAAAAATGCGCTCGATCATGCCTACAAGGAGTGGAACCGAAAGCCCTTCACCGCCATCGGTTACGGCAGCGTCGGCGCAGCACGTGCGATCGAGCATCTCCGGTCGATTGCGGTGGAATTGCAAATGGTCTCGACGCACGCCGCCGTTCATATAGGCGGCAGCGATCTCAAGACGGTGCACCCGATGTTTGGCAACAAACCGATCCACGAGATCGAGGCGGGGCTGCTGCCCTCGACGAAGACCGCTCTCGACGAACTGGTTTGGTGGGCCAGGGCAACAATGGCTGCTAAGGCCACCGAGGCAGCCTGAGCCGCACCTATGCGTGGAGCATCATCCATTTCTTCTTGAGGGACCCTCGGGGGGCGGTTGATGTAAGGTGGTCTATATAGCAGCCACCATCTTCATCTTGACGTCGCGCGGCGAGGCCAACGCTTCTCGGTGGACACGCGGCTCGATGTCAGAAGTCAATGATGGCCCGAGCAGAGGGCCGGGTACTTGCAAGAGACGTGGCTTTGGTTCGCGGACGGAGGCGAGGAACTCGACGATGAAATCCACGAAGGTGCGAAGCTTCGGGGGCACGAATTTGTGGCTCGCGTAAACGACGTACAACATCCCCTGCTGCAATGGATACTCCGGGAGAATCGGGGTCAATACCTCCCTGAAGGCCGGATCTTCGAACAATGCCCCGGAGACCGGCGCGATTCCGATACCGGCAGCAACGGCGTGAGCCACGCCGTCTGCGGAGCGGTAGCGCAACACCACACGGAGCTCCGGTCCGCCCATTTCTGGCAGTACACCGCTCAGCATCTCCCCCACCGCCACAAAATCGTGCTCCGGCAAGTCTTCGGGAGATTTCGGGGCGCCGCGGCGTCTGACGTAGTCCTTCGAGGCAGCAAGGTAAAACATTGCGGGCCTAAGGGGACGCGCGATAAGCCCCGCCGGCAGGGAATCCCGGCTCAAGGTGATTCGCAGCGCGACATCGTACCCTTCATCCACGAGATTGACGAAACGATCCTCGAAGGATAGGTCGACCAGAACATCCGGGTAGCGACGGCGGTACTCCGCGAATAGATCAGCGAGCCATCGTCCGGAGCCCGAGCTGGACACGCTGACTCGTAGCGTACCGCGCGGACCGCTGCCCAGAGAGCCGAGTTCCAGCTCGGCCGCTTCCAGCTCGTCAAGAACGCTCTTGGAGCGCTCGAAATACAGCCTCCCGAGCTCCGTGAGACTGAGAGAGCGACTGTTCCGATTGAGCAATCGTACACCGAGCCTCTTTTCCACGTTCATCACGTGCTTACTGACCATTGCTGCCGACATGCCGAGTCGCCCGGCAGCTCTCGAAAACGCACCGGAGTCGACGACTTGCCGGAATACCTTGATGCTAGTGAGTGTGTCCATTTGGAGCTACCCCCCCCGCAGACGAATCTGCACGCACGCTCTGCCGGCTCAGTTGACGGAATCATATCCTGACAATCCGTCGGCCCGCCTCGTCGTCAGCACGCCACGCTCGTTGGCAAGCTGACGTCGCCAGAGCCCGGGACTGACACCGACAATTCTGTGAAATAGCCGTGTGAAGTGCGGCTGATCACACATCCCGCAGGCTAGCGCAATCTGGGATAGAGGTGCTCGCGACTTCCGCATCAGTTCCTGCCCGAGAACAACGCGTCGTTTCACGACGTACGCCATGGGGGGCTCGCCAAAGCTTTCGCGGAAAGCACGGAAGAAGTGGCCCTTGCTCAATCGGACGACACGAGCGAGATCGATGGCTCTGATGTTTGTCCCGATATTGGCCTCAACGTATGCCACCACGCGCTTCTGCTGCCAAGTCGCCAGACCGGTGCCCCGTACCTCGCGAAAGCCCCGCAAGAGCTCTGCTGCACGCTGCATGTAGCCTTTCGCCGTTTCGCGATCGTCATCGAGAGTGGCGGACGCCGCTTCGATGAGCTTTGAGAGTCTTACGATGTCGAGGGAATTGGATGGCCCCTCGGACACCCTGGTGACAGAGACACCCGCAGAAGCTGAGCGAGGCATTGAACCGCTCCCATTGGGCTGTGGCCTATTCTCGATGGACAGCAGCCTGTACCAACCTCGGTGCGTTATGGAAGTAATTTGTGGCGGTGCCCGGAAATCAGAGTTTCGGCTGCCTGAATGCGTTAACACTTGTTAATCGCCGTTAAACGCCCCAGGCAGCCCATTGATCTCGTCGCTCGAGCATTCCTAAGCTACTAAAGCCGGCGACGCACCGCGCGGGAGCGAGTCGAAGCGGGGCGCGGGGGTTTCGAAGACCGGAGAGGTTATGGAGACGCTTGTGGGTTTGCTCGAAAGTGCGCTGCGTGCGAGCGGGGGAGCGGGCCTCTGGAGGGGAATCAGTCGATTTACTCTTCACGTGTCGATCACAGGGGCTCTCTGTACCGCGAAGTGCGGGACTGCGCAGCTGAAGGAGCTTGCCGTCGAGGGAAGCACGCAGATCCAGGCTGTAGATATTACGGGTTTCGCCGGCGCCGACCTGCGAGCTCTCTACCGGCCGGATTGGGTAGCGTTGGAAGGGCCGGACGGACGGCAGATCGTGCGGCGTCAGGCCACGCCGGAAGAGTTTCGCGAAGGCCTCCAATCGGCAACATGGGATCAGTTGCAACTCGCATTTTATTGCGGCTATTTGCTCTGGAATCACGTGGCAACCCCTTTTATTCTTGCTGATCCGGACTTCGAAAGCAGGGAACTGCCTCAGAGCCTCGAATCCGGCGAGAGCCTCCGGCCACTCAGCGTGGTGTTTCCGCCTCGGGTGATAACCCATGCCACTGCGCAGACATTCTATTTTGACAGACAAGGCTATTTGCGCAGACTGGATTATCCGGCAGCACATGCCGATCGTACACAAATCGCCCAGGTGTTTTCCGCGCATCAGCGCTTCTCAGGAATTCTGGTGCCAACTCTCTCTCGGCTATTGACCGTTGGTGCGGACGGAGTGCCAGTCGCAAAGCCACCGGTACTTGACATTGAAATCTTCGATGCGGAATTCGAATGACGGCTCCCATGGACGGTGCCGTAAAAGGTGGCCGCCGATCCCTGAGACACATTAGTCTCAGGATAAGTGGGATTTGCCAAGTCGCCGATCGCGCGTGTTCCCTCTTGGAACGTCGACACGCGATTTCCCCCTGAATGCTGTCTCACCAACTAAGCGGCCGGGAAGCGCCGGCTTTTGCAGCCGGCACGTCAACTACAAGATTTCGTTGAGAGGCAGTGTCGCTGGGTGGCACATGCTCGAGCGCGGCAGTTCCAGCAGCGGCGCCGCTCAGGCCCGTGACCATTCTGAGCCTAGACGACCAGGGAAGTATGCCGGTGCTATACTGCTCCGCGATCACTAAAGGTCACTGGGTATGACTGCGGTATCGGATCCGCCGGAGCATTGTCGCGTCGCGGTTGCGCCCGATCTGCTCCGGCGGCATCTCGAGACGGTGTACGCCGCGATCGCGGGTGAAGCGGACGGGCTCGAAGTCGAGGCGATCTCACACTCCTGGCGCCGCAGCGCCGAGATCTTCAACGTCGACGCCGAGAGCCACGAGACGCCGCACATCCTCACCGAGAGTGCCGTTCGCCTCTCGAAGGAGCCCATGGAAGGCGTGGTACGAGCGGCGCAGCCAGAACTCGACCAACTGCATCGGATCGTTCGACACGCGGGCTACACCACGCTGCTTTGCGACACCGACGGAGTCATGGTGGACGCTCGTGGCAGCGAGGAGCGCTCAGCGGAGTTGCGCTACTGGGGCATATGGGTCGGGGGAATATGGTCGGAGGCGATCGAGGGAACAAACGGCATCGGCACATGTATCGCCGACCGCCGTGCCGTAACAGTGCACCAGACGCAACATTTTCGCTCGCGCCACATTGGCCTCAGCTGCTCCGGCGCGCCGGTGTTCGGTGCGGACGCGCGCGGGGCGGCGAGACGCTCTTTGCGCTGGTGTCATCGCCCGTCGCCGCCCACATACACGAGAATCTCGATGTCGGGACTCTGGCATCGCACGCGGGATTATCCCGCTATCACTTCTTCCGAGCATTCAAGGCCAGTGTAGGCATGCCGCCGCATCGCTACGTGCTGGAACAACGGGTCAGGAAGGCCTGCGAGCTGATCGAGCGCTCCGAGCAGCCGCTGACCCGCATTGCGCTGAATTTGGGCTTTGCGGATCAGAGCCACTTCTCGCGCAGCTTTCACGCGGTGGTGGGGCTCACACCCAGCCAATTTCGTCGGGCGCATCGCTGATAAGGGGCTCGAGCCAGTATGCTTGCGATCCCAGCACTCGAAAGCAAAGTAGCCCTATTCGATGCAAGTGGTATCCGAGACGATGCAGGAAAATACCTGCTCAGAGGGTCGACTGAGCCTCCCAGGCGGTAGCGGATCAAACTGCGAAAGAGGGGTCGGATGAACAGCACCAAGGTATTCCGAGAGGCCGTGGATTCGGGCACGGCAGTTCCTACGCCTCCTCCGCCGCAAATAGGCGCGTCAGCAACGCACGGCGGCGAGATTACCTCTCCCTTTGACGCCTCAGCCTCGCGCGGGAAAATAGCGTCCTTTGGTGCTTTCCGCCTTCATGTGGCCGAACGGCTCGTCGAGAAGAACGGAAACCCAGTCAAGATCGGTAGCCGTGCCCTCGACATCCTGATCACTCTCCTCGAGCATGCGCCGGAAGTCGTGAGCAAGCGTGACCTCATTCGGCGCGCCTGGGGACAATTAGTCGTCGAGGACGTGAGCTTACGCGTTCACGTGGCCAACCTACGCAAGCAGCTTGGTGATGCGGAATCACTTGGTGGCTCTATCACCAATATCCAAGGCCGTGGCTACTGCTTTGCTGGCCAAGTAGCCTGGACGGTCGCCGGCGCGATCCCAGGCGACACACCTACGGCTACGCCACGGTTGCCTCGCTTGCCACTGCTCATGGTAGGTCGCGATGATGCTGTTCACGAACTCACCGCCCAGCTCAAAGAGCACCGCTTCCTATCGATCGTCGGGGCGGGCGGGATTGGCAAAACGACCATCGCCTTGGCGCTGTCCCACCGCATGTTTTCCGAATTTGCGGGTTCAATTCACTTCCTCGATCTCGCGCCCCTCGACGACGGCCGGCTGCTCGCGCGCATGCTTGCCTCCCAACTGGGATTCCCAGCCTTTTTGGAAAACCCACTGCCGGCCATTCTCGCGTTCCTGCGCGAACAGCGACTGCTGCTCGTGTTCGACAGTTGCGAGCATCTAATCGACGCCGTCGCAGCCCTGACCGAGAACATATTTCGGGACGCCCCCCACGTTCACATACTGACGACGAGCCGGGAGGCACTGCGCGCTGAGGGCGAGCAAGTGCATCACCTTCCGCCGCTTGCGTGCCCCCCGGCGAACGTGGAATCGCTAACCGCGGCAGAGGTGCGCAGCTACTCGGCGGTACAGCTCTTCTTGACACAGGTCGCCAATAGCGGTCACGCCTTGGGCCTTTCGGATGACGACGCGCCGATCGTAGGGGGGATCTGCCGCAGATTGGACGGCATCGCCCTCGCCTTGGAGCTGGCAGCTTCCCGCGTGGGGATCCACGGAGTCCGCGGTACTGCATCCCTGCTCGACAAACACTTCCGCTTACTGTGGCGCGGACGCCGCACGGCAATACCGCGGCACCAGACGCTCAGCGCCACCCTGGACTGGAGCTATAACCTGCTCTCGGAGACCGAGCAGGTGGTATTCCGGCGCTTGGCCATATTCGTTGCTGGCTTTTCTCTTCAGGCCGCCCTTGATGTCGCGGCTGAGAGCCTCGATCCCGCAGAGTTCGAAGAGACACTCGCCAGCCTCGTTGCGAAGTCACTCGTGGCTTCGGATAGCGGGACTATGATGCGGTATCGCCTGTCGGACACTACGCGAACATACGCGTGGCAAAAGCTCACAGAAAGCGGTGAAGCCCGTAACATCGCACGACGCCATTGCGAGCATTTGCTCCACGCCTTGGAACGGTTCAGTGTCTCTGTCGCGGCACCCCCGAAGCCCGAGACTGGCAGCTTTTTTGCCGCGAACCTCACGAACCTACGATCTGCGCTCGATTGGTGTTTTTCGGAGGACGGAGACGCTGGGCTTGGAGCGAAACTGACCGGCGCATCGGCGTGTTTATTCGTTCAGACGGGTCTTCTGACGGAGTGTGTCACCTGGACTTGTCGTGCGATACGCGCCCTGGACGAGCTGAGCCAAGGTACGGAGCTCGAGTTAAAACTCCAGGCAGGCTTCGCGTCGTCGATCATGGTTACAACGGGAAATGTGCCAGCTGCACGGACTGCTCTTGTTCGTGCGCTGGAGCTTGCAATGCGCCTCAACGAGGCTCCGATGCAGTTCTATCTGCTCCATGCGTTATATAAATGGCAGATCCGGACTGGCGATCTTCGCGGCTTGAAGGAACTCACTGATCGCCTACAAACCGTGGCCGAAGAGACTGCAGACCCAATCGCCGACGCCATCGCCGACGGCTTTCGTGCCGTTACCTGCTTCTTCACCGGTAACAATCGCGACGTTGCCAAGCATGCCCAGGCAGCCCTGGAGGCGCCGGTGCAATCCACGAAACTGAATGTAGGGTGTTTTGGGAACCTGCACAGAGTGGCAAAGCCCATTTTGGCGCGTAACTTGTGGGTTCTGGGATACCCCGATCAAGCAGCCGCGGTAGCCGCAGAAGCCGTGCAGGAGGCCGACGCTCTCAACGATCCATTCACGCTATGCAACGTGCTCATGTCCTGTATGACTGTTGCCGTTGACACGGGGAATTGGCACAGAGCCGGAGAACTGGTCGAGCGCCTGTCGATCATTGCGACCAAACACCATCTCCTTACGTACGGGAGGGCCGCGGTTGGCTGGCAAGGCTACCTGGCAGTCGCGCATGGCGAGCTGACGCGCGGAATTGAGTTGCTTCAGACCGCCCTTGCGGCTCTGCATGAGGACGGATACGAATTGTACCGACCGTGGTTCAGCCTGAAGCTGGCTGAAGGTTCTGCGAAAGTGGGGCACCTCGAACTAGCATCGAGCACGATTTGCGAGGCCGTGATTTGGGCGGACACCCGTGAGCGCATACTCAGCTTAATTGATCTGTTGCGCGTGAAGGGCGAGATTCTGAACTCAATGATGCTGCCGGATGAGAGCGAGGGCGAAGCATGTTTCCTGAAGTCCCTCCATCTCGCACGCGAGCGCGGGCTACTGTCCCTGGAGTTGCGTACCGGCATCAGCCTCGCGAGGCTATGGGCTGCTCGGGGCCGGACCACGCAAGCGCTTGAAGTTGTGGCCCCCGTCCTCAGTCGCTTTACCGAAGGTTTCACGACTCCCGACCTGCTTGCAGCAGCCACCCTGCTGGACGAGCTCCGGTCTCGGAACTGAGCTCTCGAAACAAAAACGGCTGTGCGGCGTGAGGGCAGCTGACACCATTCACCATCGGCTACGGTTCCAGTTTGGAGAAGCACTGCAGTGATCCGCCGTGTGAATAAGCCCGAGCTCCGAGGTGGTACCCGGGAGCAGTCTTCGGGAGCTCCGAAACCCACCGCGGCGAGCGACGCGGACAACGGCTCTGCGTCCCGTCCATCCGCCCTGCGGGGGACAATTGCCTCGTTCGGTGCGTTTCGCCTGCACGCCTCGGAACGAGTTCTGGAGAAGGACGGCAAGCCTCTCACGATTGGCAGCCGCGCGCTCGACATTCTGCTGATGCTGCTCGAGCATGCGCCGGACATCGTCAGCAAACGTGATCTCATCCGGCGCGCCTGGGGGACCCTCGTCGTTGATGATGTCAGCCTGCGCGTTCACGTAGCCGCCCTGCGCAAGCGCCTTGGCGACGGAGAGTCGGGAAGCGCTCATATCACAAACGTCCCGGGCCGGGGATATTGCTTCGTTGGCGAGGTGACGTGGATGGCCGCCGGTGCGATCGCAAGCAATGCGCCTACCGCTGCGTCAGGATTGCCCCACGAACCCCTGCTAATGGTCGGGCGCGAGCAGGACGTTGGAGAGCTCATCGCCCGGCTGCAGACTCAGCGTTTCGTGTCAATCGTCGGTGCAGGCGGGATAGGTAAAACGACAATCGCCTTGGCGTTGGCTCATCGCTTGTTTTCTGAATTTCAGGGCGCAGTTCACTTCCTCGACCTGGCGCCGATCGCGGATCCGCGGCTGCTTCCCAGCGTCCTCGCGTCTCAACTGGGTCTCGTGTCGATCGCAGACCAACAACTCCCGATTTTACTCGCGTCGCTAGTCCACCAACGAATGCTCCTCGTCTTCGATAGCTGCGAGCACATCATCGAGAGCGCTGCGCATCTGACCGAAAGTATCTTCCGCGATGCTCCACAGATGTACATGCTCGCCACGAGTCGCGAGGCTCTGCGCGCCGAGGGCGAGCACGTGCATCACCTCGGTCCGCTTGCATGTCCCCCGGACAATGCAGAATCGCTTACCGCAGCGCAGGCGCTTGACTACCCGGCGGTGCAGCTGTTCGTCCAGCACGTTGCCAACAGCGGCCATGCATTGAAGCTTACGAATGCAGAAGCACCAATCGTGGCGGAGATCTGCCGGCGGGTGGATGGCATTGCCCTCGCTCTTGAGCTCGCCGCTTCCCGCGTTGCCGTGCATGGACTTCGAGGCACTGCATCATTGCTCGCCAGGCATTTCGGGCTGCTTTGGCGTGGCCGCCGCACAGCCCTGCCAAGGCATCAGACTCTTAGTGCAACACTCGGCTGGAGCTACAATCTGCTCTCTGATACTGAGCAGCTGGTTTTGCGGCGTCTGGCGGTCTTCGTGGGTGGCTTTTCTCTACGGGCCGCGCTGGACGTCGCTGCCGAGAGCCTGGAGGCCGCTGAATTCACCGAAACGCTCGCTACGTTGGTCGAAAAATCGCTGGTGAGCCCGGAAGGCTCCCCGACAATGCACTACCGGCTGCTTGACACGACGCGGGCCTATGCCTGGAAGCAACTTACTGAAAGCGGTGAGGATCAGAAGATCGCGCGAAGGCATTGCGAGCAGCTGATCGCAATCTTGGAACAGTTTGGCGCCACTATCTGGGGGGCTCCGACCGCCGGTAGTCTCGATTTCTTCCTCTTGAATATCAGCAATATACGCGCCGCGTTGAGTTGGAGCTTTTCCGGTGAGGGCGAAACTCGCCTCGGAGTGCTGCTGACCGCCGCCTCCGCCGCCTTATTCATTCACCGCGGCCTCGTGGCGGAGTGCGTCACTTTGACGAGGCGCGCGATTGGGGCTCTCGACTCCTCCACGAAAGGGACGTGCCTCGAGATGGAGCTTCAGGCATGCTTTGCATCATCGCTCATTGTAACGAGAGGAAATGGGTCGACTACCCAGGCGGCCCTGATACGCGGATTAGATGTCGCGACGCTGCTCGATGCGGCGCCAATGCAGCTATACATACTGCATGCGCTTTACAGATGGCAGGCCCGTGGCGGCGATTTCAGGGGATTCAAGGAACTCACAGATCGACTGGATGACATTGCCAAGCAGATAGCGGACCCATTAGCGGACGTCGTCGCTCATGGCTTCTACGCAGTTGCCTATTACTTCACGGGCCACAACCGGCAAGTCGCGCGGCACGCGCAGATTGCGCTGACCGCACCCGTTCACCTGTCAAGACTCAATCCAGCGAGTTTCGGACATCTGAACAGGGTCCGGCACATATTGGCGAATAACCTGTGGGTGATGGGTTACCCGGATCAGGCGGCGGCTATGGCAAAGGAGGCCATTGATGAGTCCGAAGCTCTCAATCATCCCCCTACGCTCTGCTACGTACTGACGTCTACCGTGGCGGTCACACTTGAACGTGGAGACTTGCGGAGGGCCGAAGACCTGATACATCGGCTCACAGAGGTGGCGACCAAGCACGGACTCCTCACCTACACGCGGGCGGCGGACGGCTGGCAGGGTCGTCTCGCCGTATTGCGCGGCGAGCTCTCGCGCGGAATTCAGTTGCTCCGTACCGCCATTGCATCCTTACATGAGGACGGTTACGAACTGTACCGACCGCACCTCAGCGGGGCGCTTGCAACGGGTCTTGCGGGTTCAGGACAGGTCGAACTTGCCTATGGCACAATTTGCGAGGCACTCACCTGGGCGGAAACGCGAGGTCGGCGGCTTCACTGCGTCGAACTTTTGCGACTCAAGGGTGACATTCTAAACGCGCTGTCGAAGGATGAAGCAGGCCGCGGCGAAGTCTACCAGCTCGAGTCGCTCGAGTTGGCGCGGCAGCTCGGGCTACTCTCTTACGAGCTGCGCGGTAGTATCGGCTTGGCAAGACTCTGGTCTCGCCAAGGCGACACCGCGAAGGCCTTCGAACTTCTCTATGCGACTTTCCGCCGATTCTCCGAGGGCTTGCAGAGTCGCGACCTCATCGAGGCGGCGAACCTGTTGGAGGAGCTTCGCTCAAAACAGGCTGCCACGCCGCATGATCGGCCAAAGTCGAGCTAAGGTCCGGAACTCAACTCCGCGCCATCTTCAGCCCCGCACGCGTCGGATCCTGCTTGAGTAGATAGAACGAAACGACAAGGAACAGGATGTCCTTCATCAGCCAGAAGACGACGGGGCTATGGCTGATCAAGGGCGCTAGCATTTTGGCAGTGTATGGGTTCCACTTCTGAATGCTGAAGGCAAAGAACGTGAAGACCATCGCAGCACGAATCAAGCGATGGTCAAGACGACTCCGGAACGGGATAGACTCCGAAACATAAAGAAGAAGCGGGGCCACTTTGTTCACAATATAATTCCTCCTCGTTCACGGAACCGCCGGGCTTCGAAACCGCACCCACGTTTGCCCGCTCATCTCGACCAGAACGTACGCGCCGGACATCTGCTTGTACAATGGGGCAATCCGCACGTTTATCGAGTCCGCATTCGCGGGCCACCGCTCGAAACCCATGCGAAGCGTGTAATCGACCGCTGCCCCCGTTCTCAGTGCGCGTCGCACTGCGCAGGCGAATCTCCCGGGTCTCGGCAAAAGCTGCGGAAGCGGCCGACCGCGGATGTCTGGCAGACGAACGGCGAGCAAATCCTGCGCGATAGGATTCGCGTAAATCGCGCAAAGCTGTTCGTCGAGCACGACGATCCCGGATGACAACTCATCGAGCACGTATCCCGTATCAAAATCGGCGAGGACCGATGGCTCGCGCTCCTGATCGATTGCGATAGCTGACACCCAAACACCTCCTCACGCGCTGGTCTCCGTGGCCTTGCGCTCAGCCTCGACTCCGCGTCGATTTGACGAGATCGGCCGCAGATGCGCCTTCGAGAGAAAGGCCGTAACCCACTTCGCTGACGATCCGCTCCTTCAGGGGTCGGATGAAGTGCACGCGCGTATTTCTCCGGGTCACCTCCGGAGCCTTCAGATACTGAGCTGCAATTTCGCGCGCTCGCGCGAGGGTCTCCCCCCGCTTCACGACTTCGGCAACGACGCCCCAGTCCAGAGCCGTACGCGCTGATATGGGCAGGGCGTTGAGCAAGAACGCTTCGGCGCGTCCAGCCCCGGCGCGGTGACTCCAGATCGTAAAGATGCCGTCACCTGGCACGACACCGGCGGCGAAGTGGCCCACGTCCGCGAAGGTCGCGTCCTCGGCCGCGACGATGATATTGGCCAGCAGCGCATACTCGGAATGGATATGGGCGCGACCTTCGATGGCCGCAATGACTGGCACGCGTACGTTCGCCATGTTTTCCAAGGCCTGAACGCCTTCATCATGGACCTGACTCCATACGCCTGGATCGGATACGTCTTTGAACGACGGCCAATCGACTCCGAGCATGAAGTCTCCTCCCGCCCCCGTCAGTATCACGATCTTGTTCGCTCTGTCCTGCGAGATCCGATAGAAGGCATCGACAACATCTGTGTGGGCCTCGGCCGTGAAAATGAGGGGTCCTCCATCATTATGGAGTTGCACGACGAGTACACCTTGGGCATCTCGGCTGAGCTTCAGATTGCGGTAGGCCGTGAAATAATCGTTTCGATTCGCTGGCACGATGCTCTCCTCAAGGTGACGAACCCATTGCCGATGTGCCGATCCTGGACGGCCGAACGCGGAGTCGTCTTGCATGGAAATGACCGGAAGGAGTGCGACTGCTCTTCAAGATTGTCCGGGCGTGGTGTAGCAGCCTGAAGCGTCCCCGAACAACGAGCGGAAACCATGACGATGAGCAACGGCAAGGGCGACTTTCATGACGGCGTCATTGCCGTGACCCTGACCGTTAACGGCCATGTTCACAGGCTCGCCGTTGAACCGCGCACGACCCTTCTTGATGCGCTGCGCGAAGAGCTGGCGCTGACGGGCACGAAGAAAGGGTGCGACCGAGGGGAATGCGGCGCCTGCACTGTCCACGTCGGAGGTCGCCGCGTCCTCTCCTGCATGACCTTGGCGGCGATGCAGGATGGCAGAGAGGTGACCACGATCGAAGGACTCGAGCGCGACGGCGTGCTCAATCCCCTGCAGGCGGCGTTCGTCGAGCACGACGGATTCCAGTGTGGCTTCTGCACATCCGGTCAGATCATGTCTGGCGTTGCTGTGATCGACGAAGCCGCGGCTGGTTGGCCCAGTGCGGCGACGGCAGACGTCACGAAGCCCTTCTCCCTCTCGGATTTGTCGAATAGCGAAATCCGCGAACGATTGAGCGGCAATCTCTGCCGCTGCGCGTGCTATCCCAACATCGTCGATGCGATCGCTGATGCGGCGAAGCGGAGCTGACTCATGCACTCATTCGCTTTCGCGAAAGCCGATGACCCGGGGAAGGCCATCGCCGCTCATGCGACGGACGAACAACTCGCCTTCATTGCCGGCGGCACCGACCTTCTCGGCCTGATGAAAGATCGCGCTGCGCTGCCTGCGCGCCTGCTCGACATAAACGGGCTACCGGATATGGCGCGGATCGAATCGCTGGGAAACGGCGGCTTGCACATCGGCGCGCTGGCCCGCATGAGCGACATTGCCGCTCACATGGAGGTACGCCGGCGCTTTCCGGTCATCGCCGAAAGTCTGCTGTTCGCCGCGTCGGGCCAGCTGCGCAACATGGCGTCGATTGGCGGAAACCTCTTGCAGCGCACCCGCTGCGCCTATTTCCGGGATGACGACGCTCCTCCCTGCAATAAACTCAGCCCCGGCTCAGGATGCTCGGCCCTTCACGGCCTCAATCGCACCCACGCGATCTTCGGGTGGTCGAACGATTGCGTCGCAACCCATCCCTCTGACGTTGCCGTGGCGTTTGCGGCACTTGACGCGACAGTCGTTGTCCGGGGAGTGGGCGGGATACGAGCGATTCCGTTTGCAGATTTTTATCGCCTGCCCGGCAGCACTCCGGAGCGCGACAACGTGCTCAACCGGGGCGACCTCATCGTTGCCGTCGAAATACCCGCACGGGTTGAGGGCCGCGCTTCGCACTACCTCAAGGTTCGCGATCGGCAATCCTTCGAATTCGCGCTCGTATCCGTGGCAGTCGCCATTGCGGTTGATGGAAAGCACATCCGTTCGGCGCGGCTTGCAATGGGCGGGGTCGCACCCAAGCCCTGGCGCCTGGCGGATGCCGAAATTGCCCTGCGTGATGTCTCGCTGGACGAGATTGACGCGCTCAGGTCGGCGATCGCGCGATCCTTCGTCGCTGCGCGCCCCCTCGAGCACAACGGTTTCAAGGTCGAGCTTGCCCAGCGCGCTGTCTTGCATGCGCTGCAAATCGCGGGAGGACGCAAGTGAGCGCCGTCGGACAACCGATTTCGCGGGCCGATGGACGGCTGAAGGTGACCGGCCAGGCAACTTATACAGCAGATATCCCGCTAGCAGACGCGGCGCACGCCGCCATCGCTCACAGCACGATCGCAAATGGCCGGATAGTATCGATCGATGTCATGGCGGCTGAGAAGGCGCCGGGCGTGTTGGCGGTCTTCACCCATCGCAATATGCCGCGCTTGAATCCGACGCCGAAGCCGTGGAGCCATCTGCATCCGCACGGCCAGGGCTATCTTCCCTTGCAGGATGACATGATTCACTATGCGGGCCAACCGGTGGCTCTGGTGGTCGCGACGACGCGCGATCAGGCGATGCACGCCGCGAGGCTGGTTGCGATGGAGTTTGAGGTCAAACCGGCGGTCATCTTCAGTAGAGAGACGGCGAAAGAGGCGGTCGATCCACCGCAATTCCTTTGGCCTGTCGCATCATCAGTCGGAGACGCAGAGAAAGGAATTCGCGAAGGCGCTTTCAGGATCGAGCAGACCTATACCACGTCGGATCGCCACCACAATCAGATGGAACCGCACGCAACGATGGCGGTCTGGGACTCGGACGGCGCGTTGACGCTTTACGAGACTACTCAACACATATTCGGCGCCAGGGAGCTCGTGTCGATCGTACTCGGCGTGCCGCCCGAGAAGATTACCGTGATGTCTCATTTCCTCGGCGGCGGCTTTGGCGGGAAGGCCTATGTGTGGCCGCATACATTGCTCACGGCGGTCGCCGCAAAGGCGCTTGGCCGGCCGGTGCGCATTCAGCTGACACGGGCCCAGATGTATTCGATGGTTGGCCATCAGCCAGCTACGATCCAGACGATCCGATTGGCTGCGAATGAGCGCGGGAAACTCACCGGCATTCGCCATGAAAGCATCTCGCCGACTCCGATGTTCGACAATTACATCGAATACGCGGCAATCGCGTCCCGACACCTGTGGGCCGCGAGCGCGGGCATCGCGACAAGCCACAAGGTTGTCCATGTGAGCCGCAACACTCCGACCGCGATGCGCTCTCCCCACGAGGCTCTCGGCCATTTCGCGCTCGAATGCGCCATGGATGAGCTGGCCTATGTCGCCGGTATCGATCCGGTGCAGTTGCGTTTGCTGAATGACTCTGAAAACGACCCCCTCAGCGGTCGTCCCTTCTCCACGCGTGGAATGCGAAAGTGCCTCATGGAGGGTAGTAAGCGCTTCCGCTGGGGGGAGCGGACGCCTGAGCCGCGCTCTATGCGGGACGGCCGCTACCTCATCGGCCAGGGGATGGCGGGAGCGATCTATACGCATTGGCGATGGCCGGGCAGAGCGCGGGCGACGCTTCGCTGTGACGGTTCGGCGCTTGTCGAGGCGGGGATGCATGACCTTGGCACGGGCACTTATACCGTGATGCGGCAAGTGGCCTCCGATGCGCTCGGTCTGGCACCAGAGAAGGTGACCGTACGTTTGGGCGACACGAGACTCCCCGCCTCGCACGCGGCGATCGGTTCGGCCACGATGGCCAACGCCGGTGCGTCTGTCATGCTGGCGGCCAAGGCCCTGCGCGATAAAGCGGTTGAATTGAGTCTGACGGGTAAGGATGCCCGGTTTGCCGGCGCTTCTCGCGACGATATCGTGATGAGCGAGGGCCGGCTTTCGCTCGCAAATATGAGTGCGAGCATCACCTACGCGGAGCTTCTGGCACGCAATGAGATCAGTGAGCTCGTGGGGGACGGCAACTATGATCCGGTCGAGGAAGCGAACGGGTCAAAGGCAATATTCAGTTTCTCTGCCGTCTTTGCCGAGGTGCGCGTCGACCCAGACCTTGGGCTGGTGCGCTTGAACCGTTTCGTGGGGGTCTATGACGCCGGCCGGATCGTCAATCCCAAGACGGCGCGCAGCCAGGCGATCGGCGGCATCATCTGGGGCGTGGGCCAAGCTCTGCTCGAGCAATCGGAGATGGACCCCACGACAGGTCGCTATCTGAGTCGCAACTATTCCGGCTATCTGGTGCCCACCAATGCGGATATTCCCAACCTCGATGTCCTGTTCGTAGGCGAATTCGACGAGGAGGCAAGCCCCCTGGGGGCAAAAGGCCTGGGCGAGCTGACCGCGGTGTCGGTCGCTCCTGCGATCGCCAACGCTGTTTACCACGCCACGGGCAAGCGTATGCGCGAGCTGCCCATCACGGTCGAAAGGGTTTTGTAACACGGCGGGAAAGTGTCGGAAAGGGTCGTTTCGATGGTCGCGTTGTATCTGGCTCTCGCCGTAGTCGCTGGTGGGATGCTTCCTTTGCAGGCGGCCATAAATGCCCGACTGGCGCAGGCAGTCGGCGGACCCGTTTGGGCAGCCGCCTTCTCGGGTCTCGTCCTCACCGTCGCTCTGGTCCTTGTGGCCGGCGCAATAAGCCGTGGAGGTCCGCGCCTCGAGGTACTGGATGCGCTCCCCTGGTGGGCCTGGATCGGCGGCTTTTGTGGCGCCGTCCTGCTTTCGGTATCCACGGCGCTGACGCCCCGACTCGGCGCTGAACAGTTGATCGCACTCGTTATGGCCGGACAGGTGCTGTGCTCGATTGCGCTCGACAACTTCGGCCTCCTTGGCTTGCCGCGGCAACCCTTGAACGTCAAACACGCGATCGCAGGAGGCCTGCTCGTCGTAGGGGCGGCTCTGATGCGGTGATGAATATAACGCGTCGACATCTTCTTGCATCGACAGTCGGTCTGTCGATCGCCGGCTTGGGAGCGCCGGCGCTCGGCCGGACTTACCGCGGCGGCAGCTTACCGTGGGAACCGGCCGACACGTCTCCGCCGGTACCCGTGCAGCCGGGTCCGTGGCTCTACTTCACCGCTGAGGAAGCCGCTGCCGTGGAAGCGATCGTAGACCGCTTGATCCCGCCCGACGATTCCGGACCCGGTGGCAAGCAGGCTGGTTGCACCGTTTTCATCGATCGCCAACTTGCCGGCCCGTATGGCGACTCCAGGCGGCTGTACATGCGTCCGCCGTTTGCGCAGGGCACGCCGTCGCAGGGCCAGCAATCTCCCATCCTGCCGAAGGAGCGCTACCGCCGCTCGCTCGCCGAGCTGGATGAGCATTGCAAGACATTCTTCGCCGGAGCGGGTTTCGCGGCCTTATCGGCCGTCCAGCAGGAGGAGGTCCTCATCGGCCTGGAGAGCGGCGCGATCATGCTCAACGACGGCGGTGGCAAGGCGTTCTTCGACACGGTTCTCGCCAACACGCTCGAAGGCTTCTTCTCCGATCCGATCTATGGCGGCAATCGCGACATGGCGGGCTGGAGGCTCGTCGGCTTCCCAGGCGCCCGCTACGATTATCGTGACCACGTTTCCAGGCACAATGAGCCCTACCCGCTCCCGCCAGTTTCGATTCTGGGGCGCAGCGATTGGTCGGTCCCGGAGTGAGGAGTCGAGGGCAACGCGTGGCAACAAAGCTTCCCGCGAAGGACGTCGCGATCATTGGCCTCGGCTGGACCGGCGCCATTCTCGCGAACGAGCTCACTGATCAGGGGCTCGATGTCGTTGCGCTCGAGCGTGGTCCCTGGCGTGACACCGCCACTGCGTTCAACATCGGTTATGCGGCGGATGAGCTGCGCTACGGGGTTCGGCTCGATCTCTTTCAGCGGCCGGCGCAGAGCACGGTGACCTTCCGCAACCGCGACCATGAGACGGCTCTGCCGGTTCGGCAATGGGGCTCGTTCCAGCCCGGCAACGGCGTCGGGGGCGCCGGCGTTCACTGGGGTGGCCAGACCTGGCGCCACCTGCCGAGCGACTTTGGCATCCGCAGCCATCTGACGGAGCGCTACGGCGTGAGCTTCATACCGGATGAGCTGTCGATCCAGGACTGGGGCGTCACCTACGAGGAGCTCGAGCCGTTCTATGATCGGTTCGAATATCTTGCCGGCATCTCGGGCAAGGCGGGCAACCTCAAAGGCGTCATTCAGGCTGGCGGCAACCCGTTCGAGGGGCCGCGCCTGCGCGAGTATCCGCTGCCGCCGATGCAGATGACCTACGCGCCGACACTGTTCGCCGAGGCCGCGCAATCCGTTGGTTACCACCCATTTCCGTCACCCGCCGCAACTCTCTCCGCCGACTATACCAATACTTTGGGCATTCGCATGGGGCAGTGTACGTATTGCGGCTTTTGCGTGGGCTTCGGCTGCGCCAACTACTCCAAGGCGAGCCCGCAGACCTCGGTGCTGCCCGTCCTCATGCGTAAGCGCAACTTCGAGGCGCGCAGCGAGTGCGAGGTGCTGAAGGTGAATCTCGATCGTTCCGGCAAACGCGCAACAGGCGTGACCTACGTCGACAGCTCCGGCAGGCAATGGGAGCAGCCCGCGGAACTCGTGCTCATCTGTGCCTTCGCGTTCAACAACGTTCACATGATGCTGCTCTCGAAGATCGGCCGCCCCTACGATCCCAATACGCGCGAGGGAACCGTGGGCCGCAACTACGCCTACCAGACCTATTCCTCCATCCAGGTCTTCTTCGACGACAAGATATTCAATCCGTTCATTTCGTCCGGCGCCTGCGGTCAGACGGTGGATGATCTCAACGGCGACAACTTTGATCACGGCGGCCTCGACTTCATCGGCGGCGGCTCGATCTCCTGCCAGCCGACCGATGGCCGCCCGCTGGCTCACCTGCCGGTTCCGCCCGGCACGCCACGCTGGGGTGCGCGGTGGAAGGCCGAGGCGAAGAAAAACTACCTGCGAAGTTTCGGGTTCACGTCACAGGGATCGAGCTACGCCGCCCATTCCAATCATCTCGATCTCGATCCGACCTATACGGATCGTTTCGGCCGGCCCCTTTTGCGCATGACGTTCGATTTTCCCGACAACGACATCCGAATGTCGAACCACGTCGTCAACAGGATGGAGCTGATCGCGAAGACCATGAACCCGCGACAATATGTGCTTGACCGCCGCACCAAGCCCTACAGCGTGGTGCCGAATCAAAGCACGCACAACACCGGCGGCGCGATCATGGGAAGGCACCCAAGGACCAGCGCGGTGAACAAATATCTGCAAAGCTGGGACGTGCCGAATGTGTTCGTCGTTGGTTCGTCCGCCTTCCCGCAGAATCCTGGGTACAATCCGAACGGAACCGTCTGTGCGCTCGCGTACCTCGCCGCCGACGCGATCGTCTCCAGATATCTCAAGTCCCCCGGTCCGCTGGTGCAGGCCTGATGTGTCCCGTCACCCCCGGTTTGCGGTTGCTGCGCTTGCCGCGCTTCTTGCGACAGGCGGCGTCCGAGCGGCGGACCTGCAGTCGTTCGACACGATCCAGCGCGGACGATATCTTGCCGTCGCCGCAGACTGCGCGGCCTGCCACACCAGGCCCGGAGGGCGGCCGTATGCCGGCGGCGTGACGTTGCGGACCCCGTTCGGTACCCTTGTAGCTCCAAACATCACGCCGGACCCGAAAGCCGGGATCGGTTCATGGACCGATGAGGAATTCATAGCCGCACTGCGTGATGGCCGCGGTCGCGGCGGCATTTACCTGTATCCGGCGATGCCCTATCCCGCCTACACGAAGATGACACGCGAGGATGCGCTTGCCATCCGTGCATATCTGCAGACGGTCGACCCCGCGCCAGACGAGATCGAGCCCGATCAGCTGCCGTTCCCTTTCGACATTCGAGCCACCATGATTGCGTGGAATGTCATCAACTTCACAGCCGGTCGGCTGGCGCCGGATCCGACCAGGTCGGCGCAGTGGAATCGGGGGCGTTATCTCGTCGATGCGCTCGGTCATTGTGGCACGTGTCACACGCGCAAGAACATCATGGGTGGCGGTGAGAGCGCGGGTTATCTTCAAGGAAGCCGGCTGGAGGGCTGGTACGCGCCGAACATCACAGCTGACCCGCAAAAAGGCATAGGCCGTTGGTCGGTCGGGGACATTGACACCTATCTCAGGACCGGGGCCAACGCTTTTACCCTCTCCTCAGGCCCAATGGGCGAGGAAGTCACGCATTCCTCCTCACAAATGACTGCCAGTGACGTCGAGGCGATCGCGGTCTATCTCCTGAGCCTTCGAGGGGCGGCTCAGAAGACCCCGCGGCCGCTTGCCGCGACTGATGCTCGAATGAGGGCGGGTCATGCGATCTACGAAGACAATTGCGCAGGCTGCCATACCGACGCTGGAACGGGGGCGGCGCGGCTCTTTCCGCGCTTGGCTGCAAGCCCAGCGGTGCAGTCGGACGACCCGACGACGCTGATCCGCACCGTGCTATTCGGATCGCAGGCGGCCGCGACGCCGGATGCGCCGACTGGGCCGGCGATGCCTAGTTTCGCTTGGCGGCTCGGCGACGCTCAGGTGGCCGCGGTGATCACCTACATCCGCAATGCCTGGGGGAACGCGGCCGCCGCCGTGTCGCCCAGTCAGAGTCGCATCGTCAGAGGCGCTCAAAATGTACCGTGATTCGGTGCCGAGGAGTCGGAACCGTCGGCGCAAAAACATGGGCCGCGCCGTCGGTTCACCGGCCCAAGCCATCGCTAGCGAAACGGATTGATGATGAGAATGCCTTCGACTTCCCTACCGTGGGCCATGTCTTCGCTCGAACATAGAACTCCTGGAGAACCTGAACGGAGAGCCCGCCTCCGTCGGGCGCCCCACCCGCCATGCTTGAGGACAATTGCTGGCGATCTCTTCTTGTACGCCCATGCGGCGAGCGCAGCACAACTCAGTGGATCCCGATCAGCGGCCAGTAGAACGGAACGAGCAACATCAGCATGACGAACTCGATGAGCGTCATCCAGGCGCCCATTTTCATGAGATCGCGCGCCTCGAAGTAGCCGAAGGAATAGCCGACCACCAGCACGGCTGACTGATACGCGAACAGCTTGCCGCCGGCCGCGAACGTCCAGATCAGACTGAGCTGCAGCGGATCGAGGCCGTGAGTCTTCGCATACGTGAGGACCAGCGGGATGGAGGTCGCGAGCATCGAGATCTCGCTGCCGAGCAGAAAATGATAGAGAAATGCTGTCCAGTAGAGCACGGCCGTGATGCTGAACACGTTGGTCAGCACGGGCTGGATCCAATGAAAGAGGCCGGTGGCGAGCACACTGAGGCCGTGCGTGGCCTCGAGCACGCTGCCCATGCTGATTGCGGCGGCGACGAAGAAGAAGGATGAGTAGTTCAATCGGCGCAGCGCCCCCGCGTCGAAGACGCCTACGTTCGGCAGGAGCGCAAACAGGCCGGCGCCGAGGGCCACCATTGTCGGCGGTATGTGGGTGAGCGAACCGGTCATCCACAGCAGCATCGCGCAGCCCATGAGCGCGGCGGCCCTGCGCTCCGCGGCCGACCAGGAGCCCATCTTCTCGAGCTCGTGCCGGAAGTAGGCGCGGTCCGGCGCCAGGGCGGTGCGCTCGGGAGGGAAGAGCCGCAGTGCGAGGCACCATGCGACAAGGACGGTCACGATGCTGCAGGGCAGGAACGCGAGCAGCCATTGGCTCCACTGCACGTTCACGCCTCCGAGACCCTGCATCAGTCCCGCCGAGGTGATGGATGCGGTCCCGGCCAGCATCATCTTATCGAACAGATCGGCCGTGTAGGTGAGGGCGACGAACATGCCGCAGGCGACCCTGCTGCCGCGCCCGGCCTGAAACGCCTCCGCCACGGCCATTGCGACCGAGGCCATGATGACGAGCCGCGCGAGGCCGGACGGCACGATGAACGTCAGCAGGTAGTTGGTGATCAGGAGCCCGAGCAGGATTCGAGGATAGGAGGTCCCGACGCGCTGAATGACCGTGAAGGCGAGGCGGTGCGCCAGCCCGGACTCGCGGGCAAGCAGCCCCATCAGCAGCGCGGCGAAGGAAAACCAGGCCGGCTGGCTGGTAAAGCCGGCAAAGGCGACGGGAAACGGGACGATGCCGAGTGCCCAGAACAGGAAGCAGCCGATGAGTCCCGTCACCGCGAACTCGGTGGCCTGCGTCATCCACGCAACGAGCATGAACGCCAGCACAGCGAACATGTGCTGCGTGCGCGGCGCGAGCTGAAGCGGCGAAAGCCAGATCGCCGCCGGCACGAGGACACAGAGAATCCGACCGGCAAGCTTCAGGAACGGGGCGCTTTGCAGGTGCGAATGCTGGACGTCGCTCGCCGGCGCACTGGCTGCGGTCAAGGGGTCTCGATTCACGTTACAAACGTCTTGGCACTTAGGACGGGTTTCTCAGTTGAGTGGCTCCATCCTGGTGATGGAGCCGCTGTGGTTGTTGCCGATCCACAGCACTGGCCGCGACCCGGAATCATCGACGAACATGTGGCGGATGTTCACGGAGAAAGGCGTGAGATACACCGTGAACTTCCCGGTTTTCAGGTTCAATTCGACGATGCGCTTGGAGCTCATACCGCCCGTCCAGAGATTGCCCCATCTGTCCCGAACGACCTGGTAAGGCGCGTAATAGGGCACCGGGATCTGCCACTCTTTGAATTTGTGGGTAGTGGTGTTGAATTCGCCGAACTTGTCGGCCTGCCATTCGGCGAACCACAGCCGGCCCTTGGCGTCCAATTGGGCGCGCCGCGGTCGCGAATGCGGAGTGGGTGTCGGCCAGAGCGTCACCTTGCCAGTCTTGGCGTTGATCTCGCCGATGTTCTCCCCCGCGAAATCGCAGAAGAAGACGTTGTTGTGCCTGTCGGCGTAGATGCCGTACACCGCATGCGGCCGGCCGAATGCGTACTCGCCGCCGCCGCCGCCCTTCATCACCCCGTAGGGCAGCCAGCGCCGCCAGTGCCCGGTTTTGACGTTCACGCGGTACAGCCCCGGGAGCGATTCGTCGCTCATCCACACCTTGCCGTCGACCTCCCAATGCTCTGGTGCCACCATCGGCTGCTGCGTGGCAGGGGTGCGGAAAGGTTTCGGAACCTCGTAGACCTGAAACTGGTGAGTCTGGTAATTGAATTCGGCGATCCCGCCCTGGTTCATCCTCGCAATCCAGAGATTACCCTGCTCGTCGAACTCCAGATCGAGGTCACCATTCGGCTCCTTAGGTCGGCTCGTGGGGACCGTGTATTCGGTCACCTTGCCGGTCTTCGGATCGAGCTCGCCGAGAATCTGGCCGCCGAAGTCGCTGAACCACACCCGGCCCCAGCGGTCGACGACCACGTCGTGCGGCTGGATCGAAGGCTGCGGGAGGGCGTACGTCGTATAGATGACGTCGGTCGCACGGTCCATGGGGCGCGGGAGAGTTCGCAGCGGGTAGTTGATCTTGCCCGTTGCGCTCTCATTCACGCTTGCCATGAACTCGGCGAGCGTCTGCTTGCCCGTACCCCAGTTACCGGCCTGGCTTTGCGTCAGTTTGAGGCGCATCTGCGGCTTGAGATCGAACGACTGGTTCGCAAACAGGCTCATCTCGTGCATCACACCCATGAAATCGCGGGCGTTGAAGCGCGAGGTGACGATGCGCTCCAGGGTGTGGCAGGTCGTGCAGTTGAGCAGCAGATCCTTCTGCTGGATGTTTCCGGGCATGCTGATGAGCCACTCGGAATTGGTCATCTGATCGTCGATGTTCGAGATCGTGCGCAGGCTCAGGTTCGCGGTCGTCGTATGGACGCCGTCGACGGTGATCTCGTCCGCTCCGGCGAGCCTGTAGCCGGTCGCTTCGACCGTGAGGCGATACCCTCCGGGGTCGAGGCTGGAGGCCGGAAAGCGGTACTCGCCCGCGCGATGACTCACGACCGTCGTGGTAACCGTCGATCCCGCACGCGTGGCGCTGATCAGCACGCCTTCCATGGGGCTACCCTGAGGAGACGTGATTCGCCCAGCGAGCGCCGCGCCCGGCATGGTCGCAAGAGCGCCAGCCGGCGTTCCCGCCAGCATCACTGCCGCCGCGGAAGCGAACGCCAGCTGAGGGCCGGACCGCATCATGCTCGAGAATCTCCTCATCATGACAACTCCACGTTTCGAAGCCAAAGCCTCCTCGAGGGCGGCCTTCCGGAACAGGGTCGACGCATCGCAACCGCGGCGCTGCGCGGCATGTCACCCCTGATGGAATTCATCGTTCACTCCACCTCGCTTCTGACGCATGGCCGCCCCACGCCACTGCCCGCCTCACAGTTTCGCGTTCAGCGTGAGGAAGAATACCCGCCCGAGCGAGTCATAGGTGCCGGTGTAGGCGTTTTCGTCACCGCCGCCATTGCCGTTGAAAATCGCTTGACCGGATTGGATCGGGGGATCCTTGTCGGCCAAATTGTCGACGCCGACACGCACGCTCAACCATTTGAGGGCTTTCCATGCGGCGGAGACATCGAAATAATTATAGGCCGGTATCCGCGCATCGGTTGGGTACGTGTCATAGAAGCCGGCGAACAGGGCCGGCTGCGAGCTGTTCTGGTCGAGGCTCACCGAGGACAGATAGCGCCAGTTGAGGGAGAGGTCGACGTTCCAGGGGGTGAGCCACGTGACGCGTAAATCGTGGCGCCACTTGAAATCCGGGCCCTGATTGCCGCCCGCGCTGCAGGTCAGACCGTAGAGGCCGGCGCAATCATAGGAGACCACCGTCGAAACCGCTTGCTCGAGCAGGTAGCTGCCGGTCATAGTGAGGCCGATCGATCCCCAGTCCCGGGGCAGCGGCCTCAGGTAAGACATGTTGAGATCGATTCCCCGGGTGCGCAGTGAGCCGAAGTTTGTGTTCGTTTCGACCACATATCCTTCGGTGCCGAAGAGCTGGCCGATGTTGCCGCGATGGATCAGGGGGCACAAGTCATTGTTGCCACGCAGCAGACACCCCTGGACAATCGCGCCGTAGGAGAGGTTGGTGACGTAGTTCTTGATGTTGACGTCCCAATAGTCGATCGAGGCAAGGAATCCAGGTAGAAAGCGCGGCTTGGCAATCAGACCAACTGTCACGGTATCGGCCGCCTCGGGCTTGAGGGCCGGGTTACCTCCGAGGAGACCAAAGCAGTTTCCCGCCGGGCATTGCAGGATGTTGCCGTACTCGCCCGGGGCGACCCCGCTCTTCTCACAATTCGCCAGACTGGCCTGAGGTGTGGCGCCGGCGCAGGGGTCGCCGCCGGTCGCCGGCTGCTCCGTCCTCGGAAAGAACAATTCGTAGAGGTTCGGCGCGCGCACGGCCCGATTGAAACTCGCGCGAAAGGTGAGGTCGCGGGAGGGGGCGTAGTCCGCCCCGAGCTTGAAGGTGTTCGTGGAGACTCCATGGCCGCCCGCGCTAAAGCCGTAGGTGGAATGACGGCCGGCCACGTCCACGTTGAGGGCCCGGATGAAAGGCTTGTTCGCGATGAGGGGAACCCGAATCTCCAGATATTCCTCCTCTACGGAATCCGAGCCTGAAACGGGGGAGACAAAAGTCTGACCAATCAACTGACCCGTTTGCAACTCGTAGTCGGGCTGGAAATTCAGCGTGTCGCGGCGCGACTGGATGCCGAGCGCGACCGCCACGGAATCCTTGGCCCAAGGGCTGGTGCCGCCATATGGACCCAAATTGCCGGAGATACCGGCGCCGAGAATGGATTGCGTCGCGTCGCCCGTCTCCGTTCCCGGCGTCGTGAGATAGTTGATTTGAGCCGCGGTATTCAGGCCGCCCTCCTGAAAGATGTTGAGCGGCACGCACGGATGAGCAGCATCTCCAGGATTGGGGGGCGCGATGCACCCGCCGATCCCGTTCTGCAGCTTGCCGAAATCGATGTCGTTCACACTGGAGGAGAAGCCGGTTCTCCAATACGTTCCGGAAAGGTTGTAGTTCCACGCGGAGTTGATCTTACCGCGCGCACCCAGGACGATGAAATCGTCGGTATGTTCGAAACTCTGGAATTGCGGATCTGCAAGGATCCGTATGGACGGCATGAGAATGGTCGCCACGTTAGGCTGCCCGTTGGCCTGGTAGCGCGGCAGCGGGTTGCCGGCAGCGTCCTGGCAGATGTAGGGCTCCTCGGCGTCCGACAGAAACGGCTGGTTGCAGGGCACCTGAATGGTGGCGTTCGCCGGGGCGCCGCCGCTGGGCAGTGTATTCGGTGGCTGCCGGGTTATGGTTTTGTCCTGCATGTACATGACTTTGCCATAGACATCGACCCAGGGATTGATCTGCTCATGGCCGATGGCGCCCAGTGACGTCCTTTTGTCCTCTCGCTGCAGATTGAACCAGGGGGCGCTGCTGTAACCAAGTTTTGCGTCTGGCGTAAAGGGCACGAACGTCGCGGTTCCATTGGGGTTCAAGTGCAGCGCCTGACCGCTATTGGTCAAAAAATTGCCGTACGGCCCCCCCGATTCGCCGCAGACAAGTGCATTATTTGCTTGGTTGAGGTTGAGCGAGCAGTCCTGGAAATCGCGCGAGCTGTTGTATACCGGAGTCGTGTCACGATATTCGACGTACATGGTGATGTTACCGCGGTGATCGGGTGTGTCGGTACCCATCAGAATGGTGGTATCGGAAATGAAGCCGTCGAATTTATTTCCCGGGATCGGCACGGGAGTGAGATAGGGTGCGCTCCCGAGCACCGAATCGATCTCGCCTTTCTGGGTGTGCTGGTCACCACTGGCGGTTTCGCTGATCTGGAGGCCCTGGAAGTCGTGCACCAGATGGAAATTCACGACGCCTGCGATGGCGTCAGAGCCGTATGCGGCGGATGCGCCGCCGGTCAGCGTATCCACGCTGCTCACGAGGGCGGCAGGAATGAAGTTGACATCGGCCGCGGGGCCGTTGGCGTCCTGGACATCGCCTGGCCCCATGCGAAAGCCGTCGATCAGCACCAGGGTGCGGGTCGGGCCGAGGCCGCGCAAATTCAGATTGGCGGCCCCGGTGGAGTGATTGGCGGACGTCGCGTTCTGACCTTGATGAAATTGGGGTAGCTGATTGAGCAGGGTCTCAATGTCGGTGGTGCCCTGATCCTGGATCTGGGTGGCGTTTATCTCCGTAATGGGACTCTGGCTGGTCAAGTTCGGCGCGAGGATGTGCGTCCCGGTAATTTCGACCGTCTTCAGCTGCTGCAGGGAATCCAGCGGCTTCGCCAGCCGGCTGGGCGGGTCCGGGGCAGCCCCTACCGGAGCAGGACCTTCACCTGCCGTACGATCCGCCTGAGCCAGTCGAAACACGTCGGAAGAGTCGCTCTTCCCCTCCTTTTCGTCCGTCGCGGGTCGGGGGGCTGCCGCTTGCGGCGCCTTGGCGCTGACGGGCAGCAGGGTCACCGCGTTTGGATCGACGTATCGATAGGTCAGACCCGTTCCTGATAGGAGGCGGTCCAAGGTCTCGTTCGCCGTCAGGTCTCCCGAGGCGCCGTTGCTCCTCAAGTCCTTGACGGATGCGGAGAGGTAGAGGACCTGCATGTCGCGCAATTGCGCGAGCTGCTTGAGCGCCGAGCTGAGATCCTGAGGAGAAATGTTCGTATCGACTCGAGCCGTAGCCGCGGTGGCGGCGCGCGCCGAACCTAGACCCACCAGCGACAAGCAGACTGCTGCGGCGAGTACCGCTGTACGCATGACGTCCCCCACGGCCTTGAGGCCCCTCACAGCCACCGCACGATGCGGCATCTTGCTACTGTGGTAGAGCCCCTTCACGCGAAAAGTGGGGGTAGTTATTTTTGCCTGCGCAGGGACACCCTGATCTCGTCGTCCGTCTCGGTGACCAGGAGAGTAGGTTGTGCGCGAAGAAATCCGATGAGCGATACCGGATCGGCCGAGGAATACACGCCGCTTATTCCGACGGAGCGCAGCACGGGATCGACTATCACCAGCCGGCGGGAGCTGTAAAGGTTGAACTGAGCGGCCACCTCTTCCAGAGGCGTGTTGTCAAAGACGAGGCGCTTCTGCACCCAGGCGGTGGCAGCGGACACATCGACCCGCTCGGGCTTGCGGATGAGCTGTGCGGTGAGAGTGACCTGCTCTCCGGCGGAGACAAACACGTGCGCCAGGCTCCGAGGGCGCAGCGAGGCGCGGTCATCCCTGATCGAGGAAAGCCGCGCACCGGGATCCGGGACCTGCACCTGCGATGGCTCCGCGACAGCCACTTTTCCTTCGACCACCGTCACGACCATTCCATCCTGCTGCCTGTGCACGTCGAACTGGGTGCCTATCGCCCGGATCGTCGCCTCATCGCTTCGCACCACGAAAGGCCGCCCAGGGTCATAGGTATCGTGGAAATACGCCTGACCCTTGACGAGGTCTACGGCACGCACCGTCTCGCTGAACCGCACTCTCACTGTCGTGAGCGCATCCAATACCACGGTCGAGCCGTCTGCGAGCACCAGGGTACGCTGCTCTCCGATACCCGTGCCGTACGTATCCGCACGATACAGCCACACCCAGGCGACGGCGCCACTCAGAATGCTGATCAGCGCGAGTGAGGCGGCCAGCGCCCGTATGCGAGCTTGGGGATTCGAACGCAGGCCTGAGTTTTCTGCCCGCGGCAGCGGGACCACGTTCTCATCATGGCTCTCGCGCGCACGCGCGACCAGGGCCTGCATGTCAATGCGCCCTTCCGGGTCCGCCGTCGGAAGCTCAGCCCATCCAGCCGCAACCTCGAGGTAGGCATGTATGTGCTGCGGCGACTGCCGCAGCCAGTCATCGAAGGCCGCCCGAGTGCCGGGCGTCACGTCTCCCGCGCGAAACTCCGTAAACCACGCGGCCGCTTCGGCAGCCACCTCCGGTTTGATCGTTAAACCACGCATAGCCATTGTCGGGGCTCCCTTACCTGCTTCAATCTGAGGTTTCCCGTCCGACGCGGGTCTTGCGGCAGTGCTGGGCGGCGCGGGCGAGATACTTCTTCGCGGTCTCGCGCGCGACCCCGAGCTGATCGGCGATTTCCTGAACCGTGTAGCCTCCGAGACGATGCAATACGAGCGCCGCCGCAACCCTGGGTGGCAGTTGAGCCAGGATTCGCTCCAGGGTCTCGAGGCGCTGGGCGTTGTCGCTCTTGGTCGCCGGTTCTTCGCACGCAGGTGAGGTCAGCTCTGAAAGCGCATCCGTGATGTCGATGAACTTCGGATCGCCGGACTGACGCAGCGCATGCTGCTGCAGGACGTGGCCGGCAACGGTAAAGAGGTAAGCCTCCGGGTTCCGGATCGCCTCGTGCCGATTGACGCGCAGGAGCCGCAGGTACACCTCCTGCGCCATGTCCGCTACGTCGTGCACGTCGCGCAGGTGCACCGAGAGGAATCTGCGCAGCCGCTTCCCGTAATGGGCGGCGATGCCCGCCACGAAGTGGCGATTATCAGGGTCGGCTTTCAAGACGCGCGGACTTGCACTAGGTCTTCACTGGATCCTAGATCAGTAGAGCGCTGCGGAGGGGAAACTGGGGGTGGATAATTTCGAGTCCGAGACCGATGATATGATTCTCCTTTATAATCCGTCAGTTATATGTAGTCGGGCTTGCCGACGAGTCCGTAGAGGTCGGAAACGAGCAGTTCCCCATCGCCTGCGAGGTCTGAGGCGGTGGACGTAATCGGCGCGCTCAGAACCTGACGTTCACGGTGACGAACATCACTCGGCCGAGAGAGTCGTAGGTTCCGGAGTAGACGTTGCCGTTCGCACCGCCGTTGTTATTATAGATCGCCAAATCGCTGCTGATCGGGGGGTCTTTGTCGAGAATATTGTTGACGCCGAAGCGCACTGTGAACTTCTCGAGGGGCATCCACGCGAGAGACACATCGAAGTAGTTGTAGGCCGGAATGACCGCGTCGTACGCATCGTAGCTGCCGCCGTACAAGGCCGGCTGACTGCTGTTCAGATCGAGCCGGGTCGAGGACAGATAGCGCCAGTTGAGGGAAAGATCCAGATTCCAGGGAGTGAGCCAGGTGACGCGCGCGTTGTGGCGCCATCGGAAACTGGGGCCCGGCTCGCCGCCGGAGCTGCAGATCGGACCGTAGAGGCCGGCGCAATTGTAGGACACGACGGTAGAAATCGACTGCTCGAGAAGATAGGTGCCGGTCATTCTGAACCCGATCGAGCCCCAGCCCTCTGGCAGCCGCCGCAGGTAATTGAGGTTCAGGTCGACGCCGCGGTCATGCAATTCGCCGAAGTTGGTGTTAGTCTGGATGCTATATCCGCTGGTGCCGAAGAGCTGGCCGATGCTGCCGCGATGCACCAGATAGCACAGGGCGTCATTGGCCTGCAGCAGGCACCCGTTGACGATGGCGGCGCCGGACAAGTTCGTCACATAGTTCTTGATCTTGATGTCCCAATAATCGATCGAGGCATCGAATCCGCGCAGGACTCGCGGCGTGAGAGTCAGGCCAAAAGTCACGGTATCACCGACCTCCGGCCTAAGCGCCGGATTGCCGCCTACGAGGGCGCTGCAGTTGATCGCGGGGCACTGCGGGATCTTGCCGTACTCGCCGGGGGTAACGCCCGTCTTCTCGCACGCAGCGAGACTCGCGGTCGGCGTCGTGCCCGCGCACGGGTCCGCATATCCTGTGTCCGCCTTCTCTGTCCTCGGCAGGAAGAGCTCGTAAAGGTTGGGTGCTCGCTCGGCGCGGTTGAAACTCGAGCGGAACCGCAGATCTGCCGTCGGGGCATAATCCGCGGCGACCTTGAAGGTATTCGTGGAGACGCCGGCTGCGCTTCCGCCGATGTTGTAGGCGGAATGCCGCGCTGCCACATCGAGATCAATCGCCCGCGCGAGGGGTTTGCCCTCGACAAGCGGCATCCGCGCCTCCAGATACGCGTCCTTCACCGATTCAGAGCCCGAGATCGGCGGGAAGAATGAGCCCTGGCCCAGCCCCTGATTCGTCTGTAGCACGTTGTCGGGAAGATAACTCAGCGCGTCGGTGCGATAGCTGACCCCGAGCGCGACCGCAATCGGGTCTTTCGCCCATGGCGACCTGCCGCCATAGGGGCCGAGATTGCCGGACAGGTGGGCATCGATCGTGGATTCCTGTGAGTCGCCGGTCCACAGTTCTGGAATGGCGATGTAGTTGAACTGAGCAGCAGTGATGCCGCCATATTGGAAGATGTTGAGGGGCACACAGCCGAGGTTCGCGGGCGCGGTGCATCCGTTGATGGCGTTCTGCACCTTGTCGAAGCCGACATCGTTCTGGAAGCTCTCGGAGAGGAGCGTGTCCCAGTACGTACCCGAAATGTCGTAGCTCCACGCTGCGTTGATCTTTCCACGCGCTCCCAATGCCGCCCAATAGTCGGTGTGCTTGAAATTGTCGAGCCCTGGGTAGCCGCCTATCCGGAGCGAGGGCATGAGAATCGTGGCCACGTTGGGCTGCCCGTTAGCCTGGTAGCGCGGCAGAGGGTTGCCGGCGGCATCCTGGCAGATGTAGGGCTCCTCGGCATCGGACAGGAACTGGTTGTTGCAGGGGACCTGGATGAAGCCGGTCGGTCCGCCGCCGCTGCTGAGCCCTCCCGGGGCGGTGTACGCGACCGTCTTGTCCTGCATGAGCATGGCTTGGGCATAGATATCGACCCAGGGATTGATCTGCTGATGACCGATGGCGCCGAGGGACGTCCTCGTGTCATCGCGCTGAAGACCTAAGACCTGACTATTGCTGTATTTGAGGTTATGGGTGAAGGGGACGAAAGTCGCGGTGCCGTTCGGGTTCAGGGCAAGCGTCTGACCGCTGTTCGTCTGAAAGTTGCCGTAGAGGCTGTTCGACGAGCCGCCGCAGACCAGGCCGGTCTGCGGGGAGTTGAGCGTCACGGAGCAGCCCTGGAAGTCGCGCGTCCCGTTCAACACCTGGCTCGTGTGTCGGTAATCGAGATACATCGTGACATTGCCCCGGTCGTCGGGCGTGTTGGTACCTACCAGCACGGTGGTGTCGCTGATGAACCCGCCGAACTGATCGCCGGGGATCGGTACGGGATTCAGGTAGGGCGCGGACTTCAGGACCGGATCGAGGGTGCCACTCTGGGTGTGCTGGTCGGCAGTCCCCGTCTCGGTGACCTGCACACCTTGGAAGTCGTCGATCAGATGGAAATTCACAACACCGGCAATGGCGTCGGAGCCGTAAACTGCGGAGGCGCCGCCGGTCAGGACATCAACGCTGCTCACCAGGGCGGCCGGAATGAAATTGACATCGGCGGCGGCACCATTGGCGTCCTGCACATCCCCGGGGCCCAGGCGGCGGCCGTCGATCAGCACCAGCGTGCGCGTGGGGCCGAGGCCGCGCAGATTCAGATCGGCCACGCCGGTCGAGTGATTCGCGGTGGTCATGTTCTGACCGGCGTGAAACTGCGGAAGCTCATTGAGTACGTCTTCGATGTTCGTGACGCCTTGGTCCTGGATCTGAGCGGCGTTCACCACTGTGATCGGACTCTCGCTGGTCAGGTTAGGCGCCCGAATCAGCGTCCCGGTGATCTCGACCATTTTGAGCGTCGCGGGGCGGGCCTTTCGCGGGCCCTGAGCCCGCTGACTCGCAGAGCTGCGGGGGGGATCCTTGGCCCGGGCCGCCGGGAGATGCGCTCCCAGCAGCACCATGGCCCCGAGCACACCTGTGCACCACCGCTTCGTCGTGGACATGGTTCCCCCTGCAGCTCTATTGGTAATGTTCGCCGCTCGCATCGCCGCCGGCTTATCAATGCGACGTGCCCGCAAACCGGGCCTCTGCATGTGGCATGCCAACAGCGGGCGGCGTCGCTCCGCAGCGCCGGCGGGTGCCGCAGACGTTGACCTTCTGCGTGTTCACTCTCAAGTGCACGCACGGTACGACGGCCTCGACGCCCCAATCGTTCAGCATTGGAAAGCTCTCAATGCAGACGTGAAAATCACTTTGCAGTCGCAGAACTCGTGCGGCGGCAGCGCCGTGAGGCGCAGGGTTCGCGCGCATCCCAACTGGGTTTGGGTGATGTGCCGCAACAAGCGACGTTGGACATGAGAGAAGTAGACAGAGAAAGCGGAGCTGGCCTCTTGACCTACCGGCTTTCTTCCGACCCCGGGGTTCTAGGAAATGGCTCCGTCCAGGCTTGGTTGTGACTTCTTCTTGCGCTCGGCTGGCGTGAGCTTCCCGAGGCTCACAGGCGGCTGCTCAAGGACTGGCAGGACGTCAACGCGAGCGCTGCGCCGTATCGCGGCGGGAAACCGGGGCGGCGGCGTGCGGCAGTTCAGCGAGCTCGTCAACATGTGGATCGAGGACGAGGACTATAGTCCCGAATACGATGCTGCCGTGCGGGACTGGGCCCGCCGATCCTCCGAGGTCGCGCGGGCGGTGCACATGGTCGACATCGTTGTCAAATCTTCCAATCATTTCGTGGCCGGCTTTGGCGAGATCGCCGGCCGTGTCCTGCATGTCAGCGCGGACCCGACCGCTACCCGGCCGCGAGCGCCCGGAGTACGTGCGTCGGATCGCGACGGATCGCTGTGAGGAGCGCCCTGGCGGGCCCGGTAGGCTCTCGCCGCCCCTGCTCCCAGTTACGCAGTGTCCCCACGTCGACATGCAGCAGCTTCGCGAATTTCGGCTGGCTCAAGCCAAGCTTCGAGCGCAGCTCCTTGATGGCCAGCGGCTCGACGTGAAACTCACGGGACGGGGCGCGCTCACCGCGCCCAATCTCGTTCATCTGCTCCATGCTCTCGACGAGCTCGGCAAATAGCTTCTTGTTCACTGACCTCTTGCTCAGCTACCACGCGGCTGAGCACGCGACATCACCAATTCTCATTGAGTTTGCGGAGACTCTTCTTCTCCGCCGCCGTCAAATCGTCCTTCACGCCCTTGCGGTAGATGAGCAGCATGCGGCATTGAGAAGCTGTGTCGATGTGGTAGTCAATGACGCACCACGGGGGCCGCTACGCTAATGCAATAGCCTGGTCGACTGTCCAGTTATGCAGGGCGTGATCCGATTAAATCTGCTTGCGGCGAGGTCGCTGGTCCGGATGATCGTTCCGGCGCGCGGGTACGAGTCAGGTGGCCATGCTTCATGATTTCGACGCAGCCCAGCGCCGCGACGTCGTCAAGGAGTCCGCCGAAGTTGTTTTTCGCGTGACTTGCCGATACCTGCTCCATATTTTAGCTAAAACTGTTCCCGCCGCAAGTCCGACCGCGCTCGAGCCCGAGCGTCCCCCAAGCGCGCCTCTGTACGCAGTCGCGCCTGCGGTGTCCAAGCGTTATCGTTCACGCGTACCGACGCCGAGGTGCCCTGTGTGCGCGAGAAGCGAATGGCTCACGATGCTAAGCTCCATCCTGGCCGCTTCCTTTCTTTACCTTGCGCCAGTGGGAGCCGCGGGGCCGAGCACACCACCCGATGCGGCCGGTACCACCAGCAGCGAGCCGCGGCGGCTCGCGTCCGACGCATGGCTCAACAGCCGCGCCGTACAGGCGACGCTCTCGAGCGGCGCGGTCGCCATTCACACTATCGTCAACGGTAAGGCCTCCCGCGGCACCGTCGAAGCCGCGATCCGCATCCATGCGAGCGCGCGTGAGATTTGGCCCTTGATTACCCAATGCAGATACGCTGCGTGGCTCATCCCGGAGCTGAGACGCTGCCGCACACTCGAGACAGCACCGGACGGCTCGTGGGCAGACATAGAGCACGTCATCCAGTACTCGTTGTTCACACCCACGATGCACTCCGTATTTCGGGCCGAGTTTCATCCGCCCTACCGAATGGACTTTCACCGCATAGGCGGCAACCTCAAGTACGAGGTCGGCAGCTGGAACCTTCTTCCCTCGGCAGGCGATGCGACGACTGTCGTCTATCGCGTATCGCTGGAATCGGGCTTCTGGATACCGAAATTCGTGGTGCGCCGGACGTTGGACAAGGAGTTGCCCGCGGCGCTTCGCTCGCTACGCAAACATGCGCAGGAATTGGCCGCAACAGAATCGTCACCACATGCATAGACCACACGTCATCTCGGACCGAAATTGCAGGAACAGCGCAAATCGCCTGACTCCGACGGCGGGCGACTTCATGGCGCGAAACCCTCATGGACTGGCGCGATCATGGCGCGAATCTCATAATCGCGCCATAATGCTGGCGCAATTCTGGGACTATGGGCATGGGCTGCGGAAAGCTGTGACCGCATGGATGCGGTTGGAGTACGGCCCCCGTAAGGCCGAGTGATTTGTCATGAGCATGTCATTACGCGATCAGTTGCTGCAGGCGGGCTTGGTCAATGAAAGGCAGGCCAAGGAAACCGAACGGCAACTGCGGCAACAACAACGGGAGCGACAGCAACTCCCGAAGGAAAAGCGCGGCACGGCGTCCGATGCGGAAATCGCTGCGCAGCGGGCCCAGCTTGCCAAAGCGGCTCGCGATCAGGAGCTGAGCCGTCAACAAAAGGAACAGGCTGACAAAAGAGCCCGCCACGCGCAGATCGAGCAACTGATCCAGCAGAACCGCTTGCCGCGACCTCAGACTGATGAACGGTACAATTTTGTCGATGGCAACAAGATACGTAGCATCCCCGCGGATCACTTTGTGCGTGAGCGGCTCAGCCGTGGCGAAATCGCGATCGTGCGCCGCAACGGAGGCTATGAGCTCGTGCCGGCAGAAACTGCAGCTCGGATTCGCGAGCGCGATGAGCGCGCGGTGATCGCGTGCAGCGTCGCCCACGACGCAGCTCCCCCTGATGACGTGCCAGACGACCTGATGTGGTGAAACCTGTCGACGCCATCGAATAGAGCCGCGCGCGACGCACAGCCGCTGAATGCGAGTCAGCCGATGACGTCGCTGGTAGAGCTTGCGGTCCTCTATCCAGAGCTCACCATGCAGAAGAAACAGCTCTTCCACTCCCGCATGGCGGTGAGGCGGATAGGCGGTGTCCGGGGCGAGGCGCACCAGCATGCTGACCTGGTCGCACTCCGTATCGGTTGCCAGTAGCTTGCAGGAGATCCCGGGCGCAACGTCTTCCCATTCGGGTTCCCGCCACGCGAGGAGCTCGGGCAGCACCGATTGCTCACAGCCCCGCTCCCCCTGGTCCGTTGTGCTGCGCTCACGGCTAGGCATGATGCCTCCGTCGTCTGCCAGTGGCGGGCGCGCAGCACGCTCTCGTCACCCATCTCTTTGAATCCTTCGCCGCCGGCCGCAGTTGCGGCCCTGTCCCCTATAGAACGACTAATGCGGCCTGGCGGATTTCGCCTGCCGGCGGTCTCGGATAGGAAAGTAGCGGCCGACACGCGCCCAAGCGGCGCATTGAGGCCCCTTGGCGAACTTCCACCGTAACCAGACGACGGTGTTTCAGTTACTTCTGTCGGAAGTTCGCAAGCAGAAGCCGCCCGCGTGGTTTTCGACTCCTCGTCGAGTTCCGTCTGCTGGCCGAGACTCCGCTGCGCTATCGCAGGCAGCTTCTGAGTCTTCCCCGCGGCTGCACGGTGCTGCTACTGGACGACCAGATGGATTCGAGCCGTGTGGGTCCCGATCCGCACGTCCGACTACGGCGGGTCACGCCGCCGTCCGTTCATCCTGCAGCCGCTGGAAATTTGCCACCCTGACCAAGCTTTCCCCAGAGCTGTTTCAATCTATCGAGGAATCGCTGCCATCCCGTTTCAACCGCATGGCTGCTCATGATGTGCCTCCGCTTACGCATGCTGTATGCGCCCAGTGCCGGTCCAGGGCGACGCTCGGGCAGTGTGCGCCATTTTCACGGATGCTGCCGAACCTTCGGATGTCAGCAAGCGCTTTGACACCAAAATATGGGTCAAGCCTGCGAAAGCCACGCCGAGCATCTCCCGTCGATGTAGAGTGGGTGCAACTCGGGGGTCTTTCCGCTCATCCGGCCTCGCTAGCAGGGTCACCGCGGCTCGTTCTCCGCCGGCAAAGTCTGCCAACGCTGAAAGCGACAGCGTACTTACCTAAGGTAAATCATATGTCTTCTTACCCTTGGAGTCTCAGCTCGCATCTGCCACCGGCGGCTGATTATGCCGATCCGACCACGGCCTACCCCGCGCGTATTGCGCGCGAGCAGGCTGAGGAGGCGGAGCGCGTGCAGCGAGAGCGAATCGAACAGTCGTGTGAACTCAATACTCCCGCGATCCGAATCCGCGCTTGGGAAAGATTGCATCGCCTGACGCTGCCGCGTGGGTCGGCGCATTCGGTGCTCAGTGTCGTTGCGGAGGCCACGCACCTGACGCTCGAGCAGGTGCGTGAGGAGCAGCGGCGACGTTCGGAACCCGCTTCTCTGCCGAGGCTGATCGACTCCCCGGAGACTACGACGCTAACCGAGTGATGAGGCAACGACTTCCATCGCAACGTGTTACACTAGTGGCAAGGGAAGCTTTGAGCGCCCAAGCATGAGCTGTGCAGACGTTTCGGAGGCGAGCTCAAATGCAGCCAAACACTGATTCTGTCTCGAGCTCATCTGGTGTGCGAAAGCGGCTGCTGCCGAAGGAGGGCGAGAATCCCGCCGCTTTCACCGGCGAGATCGATATTGCCAGCCATGCAGTCCTTGCCTACACATCGGATGATCCAGACCATCCGATCGATCACCTGATCGATGGGCATTGCGGTCGCGGCAGTACGTTCTGGGCTGGCGCCAAGCCAGGCACTGTGGAACGTATCGTCGTGGAGTTCGATCAACCACAGAGTGTCTCTTGGCTGATCTACGAGGTGGAGGACTGCGCGTGTGCGAGGACGCAGGAAGTGAGCGTCGAAGTATCCTCGGACGGGGGTCGTACCTACCGCCAGACGCTCGTCCAGGAGTACACCTTCAGCCCTGCCGGTGCGACTTTTCAGCGTGAAGTGCAGCGCCTGAATCTGCCCCCGATCAGTCACCTTCGCTTGACCATCATCCCTGACAAACACGGCTCGGGACCGGCGAAATTGAACTCGCTGCGCCTCTTTGCCTCAGAATCCAGGAGTGACACATGAGCAAGGGAATGGACAGAAAGAAGGACGACAAGAAGAAGCCGGCCAAAACACTGTTGGAGAAGCGAGCGGCGAAACGGGAAAAGAAGGCAAGCAAACCATTTCGAGTGTGATGGCAGGGAATGTGACGGCCCGGGCGAAGTTGTGATCCGGCCTGAAACAGCCGTACCCACTGACGGGAGCCACCAGGTGAACCATGAGCAGCGATGCAGATACAATCGACATGACCGGAGCAAGAGAGGTCTACAAGCTGCTTGACGAGCTCGACGGCCATATCAATGGACAGGACGCCAGCGGCCGGGCGCTGCTGTATCAGGCAAAGGAGCGCATCCGCATGCTCATAATCAGCATTGATCGATCGAACGCCGAGCGCGTATCGATCCCTCGCGCGAATTGATGACCTTGGAAACCTAGTGCCCAGACAAAACTACCGCCAGGTTAAGAAGCAGAAGGAACTGAGCAGGAAGGCGCGCCAGCTCGAGAAGCAGCAGCGCCGGACGGCCCGCCCGAGTGGTTCCGGAGAGATCGCGACGCCGTTGCAGGATTCGCCCGTTGATCCGAGTGATCCGACATTGCATGGCGGAACATGAGGCTCGGCCAGGCCCGCGGCGCCGCTATGCGTCAGGCTCGCTACTCCCAGCTGCACCGCGACCGAGAGGCGGCGCCCAAGCTGCGCACGGCGTTTCCAGCGGTCGAGCAGCTACGTTTTGAGCTGAATTTCGAGGGCGGCGGCGGCGGCACCCCGGTTCCTCAATCGCACGTCCTGCACCCTCCGGCCCGCGCGTACTTTTCTTTCCCCTGTCCGTATGCAGACTGCAACGGCCGGTTCGAGCTCACCGCGGCCGTGCACGCGGCAGTGGGAGACTCGTCGCATCGGATCGAAGGCGTGCTTGAATGCGCCGGCTCGCGTGTGAGCGACTTCAGGTCGAAGCCGCTGTGTCAGCTGCGTCTGCGCTTTACGCTCACGGCGGTGTGCTCATCACCCCACTGAGCGTCGTTACTTGCGACGGCCTGTGGGCGCCGGAGACGCTGCTTGTGGTCGGGTAAAGTCGATCACGAAACGGTCTCCATCGAATTCCACGATCTTTCCTGTCAGATCGGGGCGGACGTGATAACTCCCGCCCTTACCAGTTTTCTCGCCGTCCGGGAAAGTGACGATCATCCTGACCGGAAGACTCGCATCACGCGCACGCATCAGGTGCTCACTGAGCGCAGTGACGACCTTGGAATCGGCCGCCGCGGCGGAAAGGCTGGTCTCGTAGCGCAATACCCCGCGGGCGGGGTGGCCGAAATGCGCCGGCAAGCAGTTGAGCACCATTGCGCCGTCTGCCGCCATGGCGGAGAGGCTGCTCAGTCGGCTTGCCGGTTTGGCGCCGAACCGGCGGAAAGCATCGATCAGGGTAAGATTCATCACTCTTTCGACTCCTGCGTTCGGATACGTTAGGAGATAGGCCGGCTCTCGCCCTCGTACTGCCAGATCTCGAAGCATGCCCGATGCAATTTTACGGACTGGGACGTAACGCCCGGCTAGAAGTCAACCTCGTACTACGAACGCCTGCGCGGAAGTAATGCGCTCGCCGCAGCCGTCGCACAAACACCCGCCAACGTACTCGCCCTGACACCGCCAGGCTTCATCATGGGGCAGGAGGCGCTGTCGCACGCGCTCGCTAATGACAAGCGTCGCCGCAATGCTGTTCATGTTGGCTCCGCTTCGCCGTGTCGGTATCTCCAGCTCAGCGTGCCGGAACAGCATGCGCGCCCAGCAGAGCGAGCGCAAGCTATGGCGGATTGGGTCCGCCCCAGTAGTGGCGAAAGTCCGGCGGTTTGCTTCCAAATCCTGTAGGCTGTGAAGTGGCTCGTATCTGTTTCCAAGCACGGGACGTTCGAGAGAGTCTCTTTGATTACCGACCGCGAGACCGGTCGCCACGCGGCTTCGGTTTCGTGGAGATGTCGAACGGCGGCAACCGCGATGGCGGCTCGCGTCGTTACTGACTCCCCGCCGATCAGCGTTGCTCCCGACCGCCGTGGCCGGGAGCAGCAAGCTGGCTGTCGTTCTTGCCCCAAAAGAGCGAGTGTCCAGCCGGTAAGGGGCTGTCCACCCCGCTTCAGCATGCGTACGCAAGCGCACAGACCCTGCCCTCCGGGCCGGTACAGTGAAGACTGCTCCTGACCTGAGTCCTCTCTTGACCATCTGCTAGCGAGACCGGAGTTTCTTTATGTTTACAGCATTAATGGGACCCCATGCCCGCTCAGGGCTATCGATCGTGGTCCTCCTGCTCGCGGCAACCGCTGCCGCTTCGGCGCAGCAGACTAGCGCCACCGCGACACCGAGCAATGCGCGCGCCATCTCCTACGGAGGTTGGGAGTGTCTTCGGGGATTCGCTATGAGTGATGGCGGCTGCGTAGCCGTCAAAGTACCGCCACATGCCTACCTCGACGCATCCGGCGCTGACTGGGCCTGCGATCGTGGATATGTGCAAACTGACCAAAGTTGTGCGGCCGTAAAGCTCCCCGCCAATGCGCATGCGGACGATGAGCTGTTCGGAAACGGGTGGAAATGTGATCGCGGTTATCGCAGCGGGAACGGCGGCACCTGCGGACGGATTGTCCTTCCTGCCAATGCATTCCTCATTGATTCAAGCGATCTGGATTCAAGTGACGTGTTCGACCGGGGTTGGGCATGTGACCGCGGCTATCACGCAGAAGGCGACAAGTGCGCGGCGATCAAGGTGCCGAACAGGGGATATCTGGTCAGCGCGGGTCACGATTGGCAATGCGAGCGCGGCTTCATGAAAGGTGCCAGTACCTGCACTCAGGTGCAGGTTCCGCCGAATGCCTACCTCGACGCGCAGGGTGACGGGTGGAAGTGCGAACGGGGATTTCAGCAGCACGTGGCCGCTTGCGTTTCCCTGGTTCTACCGGCACACGCATACGTCGACTCCTCTGGCAATGATTGGACCTGCGAGAACGGCTTTTACAAGGAGGAGAAGTCTTGTATACCGGACTGAGAGAGTCATCCCGCACAGCATGATCGCTGTGACAGCCTCCTCCATTTCCGCTCTCGACCGGCGGCGGCTATGCGCCAGGTTCGCGAAGCCATCGCTATACCGGGGCCTGTGGCAGCTGGCCAACACGGTACCGACATTCGGGTTCCTGTGGCTATTGATGGCGTGGAGCCGGCAAACCGGCTGGGGCCATGGCTTGACGGAGCTGCTGGCATTGCCGACCGCCGGGTTGTACGTGCGGCTGTTCATCATTCAGCACGACTGCGGACATGACTCCTACTTTGCTTCGCGATGGGCCAACCACTTGGTCGGAGCCTGCCTTGGCTTGATGACGCTGTTTCCCTTTAGCTATTGGAAAAAGACCCATGCCGTCCATCACGGTACCTCGGGCAATCTGGACCGCCGGGAGTTTGGCGACATTAGGACGCTGACCGTGAACGAGTATCTGGCGAGCCCCCCATGGAAGCGCTTGGGCTACCGCTGCTATCGCAGCATGCCATTGATGCTGGGGATCGGCCCGCTCTACCAACTGCTGATCAAGCACAGGATTCCCTTCGATCTACCGTGGTCCTGGACGAGAGAGTGGGCCAGCGTGCTGTGGAACGATCTGATGTTGCTGCTCATCGGCGCGCTGGTCACGTGGCTGCTGGGGTGGCGCATCGTGTTGCTCACGATGCTATGGGTGCAACTGCCGACCCTGCTGATCGCTGGGGCATTCGGCGTATGGTTATTCTACGTCCAGCACATATTCGAGGGCGCTTACTGGGTTCGTCAGCAAGACTGGGATTACACTCGAGCGTCTGTCGTCGGCAGTTCCTATTACGACCTGCCGCGAGTATTGCATTGGTTTACGGGTAACATCGGCTATCACCACATCCACCATCTGGCGCCACGTATCCCGAACTACCGCCTGCGTGCAGCGTTTCAATCAGACCCCATGCTGCAAGGCTCTCCCAGGCTAACACTGCGCGCCAGTTTCAAGTGCGCTCGTCTGAAGCTCTGGGACGAAGAACTTGGACGGATGACCGGCTTTTGATCTTCCGAGCCTCTGGCGCTGCACCAGGCCAGGATCAAGCTTTACTCGGACGGCATGAGGCCGGGCACCTTAGTCAACGCTTAGACCGCGCCGGGCTTCTGCGTTGGAGGCTCGGCCGTCGTAGAGGGTACGCCCGTCCCCTCTGCGACTGCCGTGCTGGCAGCGGCCGCGGGAAGATCGGAATTACGGGACTTCCCCAACAATTGCTTCAACCTCTCGAGAAAGCGTTGCCAGCCGGTCTCAACCAATTCGTTCGACATGGTTCTCTCCCGAGTCACTTGCCGCCAGCTTGCAAGAGCAAGTCCGGCTCGTCTGTGCGCTGGCGAGCATAACTCCCATGGCCGAGGTCTGGCATGAGTTCAGTTCCGACGCATACCATTGAGGCGGCCAGGCACGAACGCGCGATCAGTACCATCGCAGAATCTGGCAACGCTTCTCTGGAGAAGATCCGCGGACTGTATGCTGAAGAATTCGCCCGCTTGGAGAAGGGCGCCAAAGTTCGCACGTACCTGCACGCCCTGGCGGTCGCCAATGTTCGTGCGCAGGTGCGCGAAGCGGCGAGACTTCGTCGATGAGATAGCGCGCGTCATCGCAGGAGGCGAATTGCGCACTACATCGCACGCAGCAGCGCGGCAATATCCAGCGTCGCGAAGTTGCAAAACGTGTCGCAGACCGCATAGGGCAGGATGATGCGGTCGTGATGACGCAAGGCGCCGCAGGTATAAACGACATTCGGAACATAGCCCTCCCGTTCCGAGAGCTCGGGTCGCATCAGCGGCTGCTTCGAGCGCGCGAGAACGCGCGACGGGTTCTCCTTGTCGAGGAGAACTGCGCCGATCGAATATTGTCTTACCGGCCCGACGCCGTGCGTCAGCAGCAGCCAGCCCTCATCGAGCTCGATTGGCGATCCGCAATTGCCGATCTGGACGAACTCCCAGGGGAATTGCGGCTCCACAATGACCACGCCCTCACCCCAAGAATACAGATCGTCCGAGCGGATGAGGTATAGGTTCTCATTGTCCTGCCGTCCGATCATGGCGTATTGCCCGTCGAGCCTCCTCGGAAAAAGCGCCATGCCCTTGTTGCGTGATGCCGACCCCTGCAGCGGCGTCATCCGGAAGCGTAGAAAATCCTCGGTTTCGATCAACTCCGACCTTATGCTACTGCCACTGAAGGCGGTGTAGGTTGCATAGAAGATCTTCCGCCCATCATCGTCGAACTCGACGAAACGGGCATCTTCGATGCCGTTCGATTGCGCTTCAGTGATCGGAAAGATCACCCGCTCGCTGATGTTCTCGTCCGGCTCGAATTCCACCTCGATACGATCCGCGAGCTCCCCCGCGAGCCGCCGCTGCAATCGCGGAATCGACGCAAGTCGTGCGGCCGGATCGACGGTCACCGCACCATCGGCCGCGATGCCTCCAGAACGGAACGTCAGCGAGGACACATGACCTTCGCCAGTGGCTCGCAGGCTGAGGATGAAGCGGCGCCCCCCCGCCGGCACGTCGGTTTGATTGGGGTGTGCGACGATGCTCGGATTGAACAGCGCCACCGCCTCGAAGGAGTACTCATGCAGGAAGTACGAACCGATCAGCTGGCGTTGCGTGCTGCTGAATGCGCCGTGCGCGGCCAGTTCGGCTTCCATGTCGTCCGCGCGCGCCTCGAGCGTCGCCAGCAAATGGCGGTGGCGCCCCTGAAAATGCTCCAGCACCTGCGCCAATTGAAACTCGGCCGAGGGCGCATCGAGCGCCAGCACTCGCCCGACGATGTGCCTCACCCGGTTCGTGTTCGTCGGCGTACGATCCCGCGGCTCGGCGCTGGTCTTGAAGGGACGAACCAGCACGCGCGCCGGATCGGGACGTAGATACAACGACTGGCGGTGCAGCAATGTGGACAAGATCTCTCCCGGATCGGTCGAATGTCATGCCAAGCAGGCGTCGGCGGCGAGTTGCGGCGGCTCTCGGATGCGCTCGCCGGCTGGGCGGCCGAGCTGCCGCATTTCCACCAGACTCAGTAGGTACGACACGGCCGATTCGCCACCACGGTTCTCGTTGGCGCGATCGGGATGCAGCCCATCGCGGCAGCTGCCGGTTTCCGGGTCGACCAGCGGCAAGGACAGATCGTTGCCGCCGAAGAACCATGCGAACGCTCTTGCTGCGTGCGCCCGCCACGCGGGATCACCGTCGGCGCGCCGCGCAGCGAGGCACGCCGAGACCGTGGCGGCGACTTCTACTGGCTGCTGATCGAAGGCCAGTGGGCGCGCCCGCTTGGCGCCGAAGCTCTGCGAACCGACGGGCCTGAAGAGACCGGCCGAAGTTGTCTGTAGGCCCATGAGCCAGCGCAGGGATCGTAAGCCAGCGCTTACGTGATACGGCGTTCCGGTCGCGCATCCCGTCACGATCAGTGCCTGCGGCAAACGCGCGTTGTCATAGGCGAGGCTGTCCTCGAACCACTCCCAATCCCCGGTCTCGACCGTCGCCATGATGGCAATCAATCGGTTGCTGAGCAGAGTACGCAAGCGCAGCGCCTCCGCATCCTGGGCAACCGCCGCGCAGTAGCCGTCCAATCCGAGCAGCGTGAAACTCCATGCGCGCGGAGAGGTGAAATCCCGAACGGAAGGCAATGCCTGCGCGAACAAAGCCGCGGCCCATCGCCGGCGCAAGCGGTCGCAGTCGTTGCGTGCGCACTCGCCCAGGGCCCAGAGCGCTCGCCCATGGCTATCCTCGGACCCCAGCTCCTCGAGCCAGCGCCGATCGAAGCCGAGGAAGTTTCGGAACCGCTTCGTCCGGGGATTCCAGGCGTGTTGGAGGAAAGCGGCAAAGCGGTTCGTCAGGGCCTCGGGCAGAGGCGGCTCACCGGCCTTGCCGAGGACACCGCCGAGCAGCAGCGCCCTGGCATTGTCGTCAGTGCAGTAGCCATGAGAGCGGTCTGGAACGGCATGAAGCGCGTGCTGCAACAGTCCGGTCTCATCGCAGAGGGACAGCAGATGCTCGAGTCGCAACGGCGGCGGAGCCTGAGTGTCAGGGTAGAGTCCGCTCCCGTCAGGCCGCACCGCCTGTAGACGCCGATGGCTTCGACCGACCGACTCGAGGACCGTGCGGTAGCGCTCGGCCGCTATCGGCCATGTCATCGCCCGACCGTGGGCGTAGGCACGCTCGCGCAGGGCGAGTCGGCGCGGGGCGTCGCCGAGCAATGCCGCGGTCTCGCGGCCGAGGGCCGCGGCGTCGCCAAAGGGAACCAGGACGCCCCGGCCGTCGCTCAACAGTTCGCGTGCGTGCCAATAGGGCGTCGAAACAATCGCTCTTCCGAGGCCGAAGCTGTAGGCCAAGGTGCCTGAGGTCATCTGCTCCTCCTTGAGATAGGGCGTAACGTAGACATCGCACATCGAGATGAAGTCGAGCAGCGTCGCCTGATCGACGAATTGATCGAGGAAGACGACATGATTCTCGACGCCCAGAGCTCGTGCCCGCCCGACGAGCGACTCGCGATACGATTCGCCCTGCTCGAGGATCAGGTTCGGATGCGTCGCCCCGAGCACGACGTAGACCGCATCGCTGGCGCTCTTGAGGATCTCGGGCATCGCATCGATCATCACTTCGATACCCTTGCTGGGAGAGAGCAGACCGAAGGTGAGAATGATCGGTCGGCCTGCGAAGCCGAGGCGTGCTTTCGCCTCGTTTGGCTCGACGAAAGCGCAATCGGGGGTGCCATGGGCAATGACCTCGATCTTCCGCGCGGGTGCGCCATAGACCGTGCGCAGCAGCTCGCGGCCCTTTTCCGCCATGACGATGACACGCGAAGAAATCTCGAGGATTTGCTCGAGGACCTGACGCTGCATCGATGTTGGCTGGGAAAGCACGGTATGCAGCGTAGTAACGAGCGGCATGGCCAGCCGCGAAGCGAGTGTCACGATGTGGCCACCCGCCTCGCCGCCAAAAATGCCGAACTCATGCTGAAGAGAAACGACCTCGCAGCGACTGTCGTTGAGGACCTGCGCGGCACGCTCGTAGTCCCCGAGTGAGCAGTCATTGATCTGCAGGCGGACCGCGGGCGGGTAATCATAGGTGCGACCGCGATCGGTCATGGCCACGATGCAGGATTGCACCTTCGGCGAAGTCCTCTCTATCGCCTGCTGCAGGTCGGTGGTGAAGGTGGCGATCCCGCAGCGGCGCGGCAGCGAATTACCGATGAATGCCAGGCGTTCGAGCCGGCTCACAGTTGCACCTGCGCAGCGTGGTTGCGAAGGAGAGCGTTGCCGCGGCGCACATCGATGAAATTCACGAGCGTGCAGGACCCCAGGCCCGCTCTGTGGGGCTCGGGCAGACGTCGGCCATTATCAGTGACAAGGCAACGATCACTGCGACCTCAAAAAGCAGGAGGCCGCAACCAGGGCAAAAACCAGGAATGATTTCGGATTCATGCTCACCGTCCACGGACTCGCCTGCGCAAGCCGTGATGCTACGTGCGTGCCGGAGATTGATCTGTGCGCTGACGTACCGACGGGACGTGTGCGCGCCGTCAACCTTGCGCACAGCTCATGAATCACGTTCCTTGGTATCCGCTGCGGTTCGAGCCGATTTATCAGTATCGTCCCTGGGGCGGCCGCCGCCTGGCCAGCGTGCTGTCGAGGCAGTTGCCGGCTGACGAGCCGATCGGCGAGGCGTGGCTGCTCAGCGACCGAGATGAATACCCGAGCCGAGTCGCCGACGGGCCTCTCGCAGGACGGACGATCGCAGATCTGATCAGGGACTCGCCACGGGAGATCCTGGGAGCGCCGGCCGCTCACTTGCGCAGATTCCCTCTGCTGCTGAAATTCCTCGACGTGTGCGACAGGCTTTCGGTGCAAGTGCATCCCACGGATGATCAGACCGCCCTCTTGCCACAAGGGGAGCGGGGCAAGACTGAGGCGTGGGTCGTGCTGCACAGCGGTGCGGCCGCCCGGATCTATGCCGGCCTGAATCCGCGGACCACGGCCGAGACTCTGCGGCGGTCTCTGGAAACCCACACCGTGACCGATCATCTGGCGAGCTTCACACCACAGACTGGAGATGCAGTACTGCTACGAGCCGGAACCGTCCACTCGTTGCGGGATATTGTGGTTTTCGAAGTTCAGCAGAACAGCGATGTGACGTTCCGCCTCGACGACTGGGATCGCATCGACGCCAAGACCGGTCGGCGACGGCCTCTGCAAATCGCGCAGGCCCTGGCCTGCGTGACCTTTCCGCAAGGCGCGATCGCGCCCGTCCCTCCGGTCGTGGAAGCGGTGTGGCCCGTGCTGCGCGAGCGACTCTTTCTATGTGAACACTTTGGGGTATGGCGCCTGCACGGCGCCTCGCCGTTTACAGTGGGCCGGCGCGCCACGGCACGGGTGCTGGTGTGCATCGAGGGCGGCGGTACGCTGGTCCATGACGGGGCGGAATTCGCATTCCGCAAGGGTGAGGTAGTGCTGCTACCCGCTGCAATCGGCGCGTGCCGCTGCCAAACGCCGAGTACGGTGACTCTATTGGAGATCTCCCTGCCCGAGAGCCCCTGACGACAGGGGTACGGACGCTGGTACGACAGACGGTCGGTGGTGCACCGAACAGATCAGTACACGACCGCCTGCCATGCTGGGAGATCGCTGGAGAGCCCTCGTGTCACAACTGTCGCGGTCCACCGCGAAAAACCACCTGCTTGCCGCCTTGCCCGACCGCGATCGCCGCCGTCTGCTCGCACGTTGCGAGCAGGTTGATCTGCGCTTTCTCGAGGTGCTCTCCAAGCCCGGCGAGCCTATTCGACACATTTTCTTCCCCACCGAAAGCTTTGTCTCTCTGATCACTCCCGTCGACGGTCACGTCGATCTCGAAGTCGGTCTCGTTGGTGATGAAGGCATGGTGGGCATCTCCCTGCTGATGGGCGTGGATGCCTCACCCATGCGCGCGCTCGTACAGGGCGCGGGCGCCGCTTGGCGAATGGACTCGACAACATTCCACAGTGAGCTCAAACGGAGTGCCGCGCTGCAACGACGTCTGAGCCGCTATCTCTATGTCACTCTGAGTCAGCTCGCTCAGACGGCCGGTTGCGCGCGCTTCCATCTCGTGGAGTCGCGGCTCGCCCGCTGGCTCTTGATGACCCGTGATCGCGCGCACGCTGATGAATTCCGCATCACGCATGAATTCCTGGCCTACATGCTGGGCGTGCGCCGCGCGGGCGTCACTCGAGCCGCCAGTTCTCTGCGCAAGCGCAAGCTGATCCAGTACAGCCGCGGAAGGCTCACCATTCTCGACAGCCGGGGCCTCGAAGCCGCCGCCTGCGAGTGCTACGCGGCGGACAAGCAAACGTACGACCGGGTCCTGAGTCAGGGCGCGAGCTCATCGATCCCCTGATATCGGGCGTTTCACCCTGAATTGGCGCTGCGTGCGCTGGCGTACATTGGGATGACGATCCTGCTATACTCCTCGGAAGAGGAGCTGGTCAGGACGATGCTTCGGAGGCATCTATCCGAGCTCAGGACGCCAGCCAAATGGCTGCCGTCGCCACGGCTAGACCAGAGCGCAATCGGCGGGCACCCGCTGCCTCGCTCGCCTTCGGGTACACCGTGACCACCGCTACGGTCATTTCCGCCCGAGCGTCATCTGTTCCATATCAACGAGGACTGCGGCGTTGGTGGTCACGGTGATACTTCGATGGCCCATACTGTCCATAATCCGCAACAGAATCTCCTGCTGGCGATGCTCTCGGCCGCGGTGCGGGAGCGACTCTATCCGCACCTGCGGCTCGTCCCGATGCCGCTCGGCAAAGTCTTGTACGAGTCCGGCGACGTCCTGCGCCATGTTTATTTCCCGACCGACTCCATCGTGTCGCTGTTGTATGTGCTTGACGATGGCGCCTCGGCGGAGATCTCATTGGTGGGCAACGACGGCCTCATCGGCATCGCGCTGTTCATGGGCGGTGAAACCACGCCGAGCCGGGCGGTCGTGCAGAGTGCGGGGTACGCTTACCGTCTGATCGGACAGCGCCTCAAGGAGGAGTTCCATCGCAATGGTGAGATGCAGCTCTTGCTTTTGCGCTACACGCAGGCGCTCATCACGCAGATGGCGCAGACCGGAGTGTGCAATCGCCATCACTCGGTGGATCAGCAGCTATGCCGCTGGCTGTTGCTTTCCCTCGACCGGCTCTCGTCCGACCACTTGATCATGACCCAGGAGCTCATCGCCAACATGCTGGGTGTGCGTCGTGAAGGCGTTACCGAGGCCGCAGGCAAGCTGCAAAAGCTCGGCGTGATCCGTTACGCCCGTGGGAAAATCACGGTCCTGGACCGACCGAAGCTGGAGAAGCTCTGTTGCGAATGCTACGTCGTGGTCAAGAGGGAATGCGATCGCCTCATGCCGAGGCCAATGCCTCAGGTCGAGCTCGCTGTGGATGCGTAACTCCCGCGTGCGCGCCGCAGCGCATTCAGGCGGGATGAACCACACCAGCGAAGGGGCGGCAAATCCAATGCGACAGGCCGCGTAGCGCTGAGCCGCTCCTCTAGTACAGGATGAAGTGGTATACTTCGAGGTTAAAGGTAGCCGCTGGCATCCCTGAATATGCGAAACCCCGCGTAAAGCGGGGTTTCGCGCATTCCAGATTCGCCTACCTGCCACCGGGGCAGACCGCCCTCGTGCCAATTGATTTGCTTGGAGTTTTCTTGGCGCAACCGCCATTGGTTCCACCAATCCGACGGCGACGACGGTTTGCCGTTCGCGGTGCGGGGCGGCCGGGACTGCGCCATTCGAACGGACAGACATGCTCTCCACATTCAACGTCACCATGCAGTTCGGGGCCAAGCCGCTGTTCGAGCAGGTCACCGCCAAATTCTCCGACGGCAATCGCTACGGCCTGATCGGCGCCAACGGCTGCGGGAAGTCGACGCTCATGAAGATCCTGAGCGGCGAGCTCGAGCAAAGCGCGGGTGACGTAGTGCTGCAGCCGGGCAGACGCCTCGGCACCCTCAGGCAGAATCAATTCGCCTACGAAGACGAGCGTGTGCTCGATGTGGTGATGCAAGGCCACCTCGAGATGTGGCGCGCCATGCAGGAGCGGGATCGAATCTACGCCGACCCGAACGCCACCGACGTGGATTACATGAAGGCGGCGGAGCTCGAAGTGAGATTCGGCGAGTACGGCGGTTATGACGCCGAGGCGCGCGCCGGCAGCATCCTGAGCGACATCGGCATCACCGAATCGTTGCACGAGCGGCCGATGCGTGAGGTGGCGCCCGGATTGAAGCTGCGCGTACTGCTGGCACAGGCGCTGTTCTCGAAGCCGGACGTGCTGCTGCTCGATGAGCCGACGAACAATCTCGACATCCACTCGATCCGGTGGCTCGAGGGCGTGCTCAACGATTATGACGCCACGATGGTCATCATCAGCCACGACCGGCGCTTCCTGAACCAGGTCTGCACGCACATGGCGGACCTGGACTACCAGCAACTGAAAGTCTATCCGGGCAATTACGACGAATTCATGCTGGCCTCGCTGCAGGCGCGCCAGCGCGTGGACGCCGCGAACGCCAAGGCCCAGGACCGCATCTCGGATCTGCAGGAATTCGTGCGCCGCTTCTCCGCCAACGCTTCGAAGGCACGCCAGGCGACCTCGCGCCGCAGAGAGCTCGAGAAGATCAAACTCGAAGAGGTTCGACCTTCTTCGCGGCAGAACCCGTACATCCGCTTCGAACAGCGCAAGAAGCTGTTCAACTCCGCGGTCTCCGTCGACGGCCTCTCGTTCCGATATCCGGGCTCTGACGTCGATGTTCTGCAGAGAGTCAGCTTCAACATCCGGGCCGGCGAGCGGATTGCCATCATTGGTGCCAACGGGGTGGGCAAAACGACCCTGGCGCGCTGCCTGATCGGCGAACTGAAGCCCACCGCCGGGCGAATCACGTGGGTAGAGAACGCCGAGCCCGGTTACATGCCGCAAGACGCGCAAGCGGACTTCGCCGACAAGGCCGATCTGTTCACGTGGATGTCGGAGTGGACGGGCAAGGCGGACGACGACCTGGTCGTGCGCGCCACGCTCGGCCGACTCCTGTTCTCCGGCGATGAAGTCAAGAAGTCGGTAAAGGTGCTGTCAGGCGGCGAGAAGGGCCGCATGATCTACGGCAAGCTGATGCTGGCCAAGCCGAACGTGCTGGTCATGGATGAGCCCACGAATCACATGGACATGGAAACCATCGAGTCTCTGCAGACGGCGCTCGAGTTGTATCCCGGAACGCTGGTCTTCGTCTCCCACGACCGGGAATTCGTCGGCGGCCTCGCGAAACGCATCATCGAGGTGAAGTCGGACGGAACCATCGAGGATTTCACCGGGACCTTCGACGAGTATCTGGCGGCACATCCCCTGGTCGCGTAACGGAGAAGGCAGCCGGCTTGCGCCCGAGTCCACGCCCACCGCCAAGATGAAGCTGGCGGATGCGGTGCCGAGGCATGCTACACTGCTGTCGTCAGAACTCTCGGCGCGCCTCTTGCGCACCCCCTCCCAGACCAGCTTCGCGGGCCGAAAGACCGCGCCCACGGAGACCATGAAAGTTCCCAAAGGCTTGCAGCCGTTGATCGACGACGGCGTCATCGATGAGGTCATCCGTTCACTGAAGAGCGGCAAGGAAGCTACCGTTTACGTCGTGCGCTCGGGGACGCATCTTCGCTGCGCGAAGGTCTATCGGGACATGGCGCAGCGCAGCTTCCAGAGGCGCGCGCAGTACCAGGAGGGCCGCAAAGTCCGTGGCAGCCGCGAAACCCGCGCCATGAACCGCAGCACGCGTTTCGGCCGGAAAGAGCAAGAGCACGAATGGAAGAACGCCGAAGTCGACGCGCTCTATCGGCTCGTGGCCGCCGACGTGTCGGTCCCACGGCCCTTCGGCTATTTCAACGACGTATTGATCATGGAGCTCGTCAGGGACGCATCTGGAGATCCGGCGCCGCGGCTGGGCGAAGTGCAGCTGACGCCGGATGTCGCGCGCGAATATCACAGCTTTCTGATGCAGCAGATCGTGCGTATGCTGAGCCTCGGCCTCATCCACGGGGATCTCTCGGAATTCAACATTCTGCTTGCAGCGGAAGGACCCGTCATCATCGACCTGCCTCAGGTCGTCAACGCCTCGGGCAACAATGCCGCTTTCGCCATGCTCGAGCGCGACGTCAACAACATCAGAGCCACGCTCGGCCGGTTTGCGCCCGAGTTGCTGCAAACCGAGTTCGCCCGCGAGATGTGGGCGCTCTACGAACAGGGCGAGCTGCACCCGGCCAGCCGCCTCACGGGTATCGTTGTCCGTGACGAAACGCCGGTCGACCCCGGTGGCGTCATCCAGGTGATCGATGACGCCCGCGAGGAAGCGATCCGCCGGCGCCTCGGCCGGGAAGAACAGGTCGGGTAACCCCTATGAACGATGAGCAGCAGCTATCGGGCTTTCGCGAGCTGGGTCTGAGCGCACCGATCCTCGAGGCACTGGCGGCTGTGGGCTATGAAACGCCCTCCCCCATCCAGGCGCAGACCATTCCGCTGCTCCTGGCCGGCTCCGACCTGCTGGGGCAGGCGCAGACCGGCACCGGCAAGACGGCAGCCTTCGCGTTGCCGATCCTCGCGCAGATCGATCTGCCGCGGGCCAGCCCGCAAGCGCTCGTGCTCGTGCCGACCCGTGAGCTCGCCATTCAGGTTGCGGAGGCCTTTCAGCGCTACGCCGCTCATTTGAAGGGCTTCCACGTATTGCCGATCTATGGCGGCCAAAGCTACGTCCCGCAGCTAAAGGGCCTCAAGCGCGGCGTGCACGTGGTCGTGGGCACGCCCGGGCGGGTCATGGACCACATGAAGCGAGGCATGCTGAAGCTCGACACCATCCGGTTCATCGTGCTCGACGAAGGCGACGAGATGCTGCAAATGGGCTTCGTCGATGCGATCGAATGGATATTGGAGCAGGCGCCGCCGCAGCGGCAGATCGCGCTGTTTTCGGCCACACTGCCGCCGGCGATCCGGCGGATCGCACACACTCACATGCGCGAGCCGGCGCAGATCACGATCCAGAACCGCGCCGGCACCACGCCCAAGATTCGCCAGCGCTACTGGCTGGTCAGCGGCTTGCACAAGCTGGACGCGCTCACGCGGGTCCTGGAAGCGGAACGCTTCGAGGCCATGCTCATATTCGTGCGAACTAAGCTCGAAACGACGGAGCTCGCCGAACGGCTCGAGGCGCGCGGCTTCAACGTCGACGCGTTGCACGGGGATATCCCCCAGCAACAGCGCGAACGCACGATCGCCCGCCTGAAGGCGGGACAAGTCGACATCGTCGTCGCGACCGACGTCGCTGCGCGAGGCCTCGATGTTGAGCGGATCTCCCACGTCGTCAACTACGACATTCCCTACGACTCGCAGACCTACGTTCACCGCATTGGTCGCACTGGCCGGGCGGGCCGCAAGGGGGAGGCGATTTTGTTCGTCGCGCCGCGCGAGCGGAACATGTTGCGCATCATCGAGAGAGCGACCAAACAGCCCATCGAGCCGATGCGGCTGCCCAGCGTCGCGGACGTCAATGAGCAGCGCGTTCTCAAATTCAAGGAGACCCTCGCGAACGCGGTGCGAAGCGGCGAAGGCAAGGTATTCCAGCCGCTCATCGAGGAGATCGAGCGCGAGCAGAATCTACCCGCCGTCGAACTCGCCGCGGCGCTCGCCAGCCTGCTGCAAGGGCCCACCCCATTCTTGTTGACGCCCAAACCTGACGCGCCGCACGAGGCACTTCCATCGGACCGGCTGCGCGGCGACCCGGACAGCACGACAGGGACCTCCGCGACGGAGCCACGGTCGGAGCCGCGGGCTCATCACGGTTCCAGGAAGGGCCCGCGACTCGAAACATACCGGATCGAAGTCGGCCATGCACATGGCGTCCAACCCGGAAATATCGTCGGTGCCATCGCGAACGAGGCGGAACTGGACGGCCGCAACATCGGGCACATCGACATCCGCGGCGATCACAGCTTTGTGGATCTTCCGGAGGGCATGCCGCAAGAGACTTTCGACAGTCTCCAGACCGTACGGGTGCGCGGAGTCGAGTTGCAAATCAGCCGTGTCGATTCGACACCCGGGCGTTCCAAGCGGCGTCCGCCCCCCCGGGGCTCCGCCCACGCGCAGGAGCGCAAAAGGAAGGCACCGCGGCACGGCCACTCAGCGAAACCTCGCGGCAAGCCTCCTCGCCGATAGCGCCTGCCGCGAAGCCGCGTACGATCACATTAATCCCGCAACCATCTCCTAACCACGCTGATCCGGAAACAGACCCGGCATCCAGCGCGATGCCAGCACTGCCGGAAAAGCAAAGCCGGAGTGGCGCGCGGGCGCCCGAGGAAGCGCGGCACGGCCGGCGCCCTGATGGTGACATGACCGCCCACCGCGACGTCGCGGGAGCGTAGTTCGCCCGTGGTGACCCGGATGCGTTCGTGTGTCGCCGGATCCTCAACCCACAGCAAGTCCTCGGGTATAGTTAGCCTAAGAAAATAGGATTAAAAATCCACTACTAAGTCCGGATCCAGGTCCAGTAATTCTGGAGCCATTTCATGGACTTGCCAGGGCGACCTCCCTCCGCCACGGCTCGACTGCCTGGGGCGACGGCCTCTTGATAATCACGGACGGCACGAGGAACCACACTCGTCACGACATCAGGAAAGTTGTTCGTGATGCAGCAAGATTCCGTTTGCGGATCGGTTCAGGACAAGAAATTGCTCATCTCCCGATGACCGTGTCACCCGCCGTCGTTGCTCCCAATTTACATCGTAGAGGGTATCCATGAATCTCCATCTCCATCTGATGCTCGGGCCCGTCGTCGCGCTGATCGCCGGCATCCTGATCCTGGTGGTGCCGCGGCTGCTCAACTATATCGTCGCGATCTACCTCATCATAATCGGTCTCGTGGGACTGTTCGGCACCGGCAGCCTGCGCATCTGACATAGTCCGCGGCGTCGGCTTCGGTCAATAGTGCGGCGGTCGCTCTTCTTCCGGCGAGCGCACCTCCGTGTCAGACTGCGCCGCCTCCACGCGGGCGGCCAGTGCGGCAATCTGCGCCCGCAGAGTCTCGATCTCCCGGTGCTGCCGAAAGACGACATCGCTCAATTCGGCGTTCGCACGCTCCAGGAAGGCGATCTTGGTCTCTATCTGCTCGAGTGTATGGGCATTCATGGCGAGGCATCCTCCATGGCAGCATGCTAGCGCTTCCCGCGCGCTGCCGCCCAAACGAGCTTACGCCGTCTGCGCGGCATATCGGCGGTGGCACGGACGGGTCGATCAGACCTCCTCGCCTGCCGCCGCCTTGAGCTCGACCCTATTGCCATCGGGATCACGGACATAGAGCGAGGGTCCCTCTCCGCCGGCGCCGTAGCGGAGCCCGGACTCGATGACTTCAATGCCCCTGGCTGCCAGGTGGGCACGGAGTGCGATCTCGTCGAACGGATGTACCCCGAGTGCAAAATGGTCGATGTTGTGCCTCTGCTCGTCGGCCCTTTCGCCCGGTACCAGGTCGATCAACGAACGCCCTGCGCGAAGCTGAATCAGCCGGATCTCGGCCTGCTCCCGCTCCACGACCAATCCGAGCACATCCCGGTAGAACGCGAGCGCTCGCGTCTGGTCGGCAGTCCGAACGACAACGTGATCGATGCCGGTTATATGGAAGCTGCGCATGTAAATATCTCTTGCCTTCGGGAAATGTGCCAGAGTATATCCGCTGACCCGCGTCAGTCGTCAGGGTAGTCCTGAGCGCCGCAGGCGTACGGCAACGCGGTTGAGCCTCAGTCAGGAACGGAATGCCGCTTCAGGCGGAATTCCAGGTGACGCCTCACATCCGGCCACTCGCTGGCGATGATGCTGTAGATGTGCGAGTCGCGCACCGTGCCGTCCCTGCGGGCCAAGTGATGGCGGATCACCCCATCCTTCTTCGCGCCGAGCGCTTCGATCGCCTTCTGCGAGCGAAAATTGAAATTATCCGTACGCAAGCCCACCACCTTGCAGCCGAGCTTGTCGAACGCATGCTCGAGCAGAATGAGCTTGCAGGTGGTGTTCACGTGGCTTCGTTGCCAGCTCTGCGCATACCAGGTGTAGCCGATCTCGACCCGATCGATCGGGGCGACGATATCGTGATACCGCGTGCTGCCGACTACCGTGCCCGATTTGAGGTCACGTACGACCCACGGAAGCATGTGGCCATCCTCCAGGCCGCGCAAGGCGGCGGCGACATAGGCCTCGGTCTCTTTGGGCGCAGGCACCGCCGTGAACCACAACTCCCAGAGCGCACCGTCGGCAGCCGCTTGCTGCAGCTCCGGCACATGGGCCTCGCTCATCGGTTCGAGCCGGATGGCGCCCCGCTCGAGGACGACCGGAACGGGATTGATCATCCATCTCTCCTCTCTGCCGCATTCTGCTATTATCAGGTCCCTGATAACATATCAGGACCCTGATAACTTGATCAAGGATATTCGTGCAGGCTTGCCGCGCTTGCCGCTCGTGGGCGAGGCAAAGCGCGGACCCGAGGGCTACCTCACCTATCTGCTGCGGCAAGCAGGTGCGTCGGTGCGGCTCGCGCTCGATCGCGCGCTCGCGAAAGAGAACATCACCTATCCGCAGCAGTCGGCGCTGACGATGATCCGCGCCTACGAGGCCGTCTCGGCCGCCGATCTTGCGCGGCTGTCGATGCTGACACCGCAGACGATCAACGGCATCGTGCACGCGCTCGAAATGCGCGGCGCCATCAGAAAGGAGCCGGATGCAACCAACAGGCGCATCCTGCGGCTGATCATCACGGAGGAAGGGCGCGCGCTCAACAAGCGGTGCCGAACGCTCACGGCGCCCATCGAAGCCGCACTGAACGCCAGGATGAAGGGCGCCGAAGCTGCAATTCGCCAATGGCTGGTCGCCGTTGCGACGGCGTTTCCGGAATGAGGAGCGTACTCCCCAAAGCAGCTACCGGGGCGCTGGACGCCAAAGGGTGACGAACTCACCGGCAATCCTTCGCATGACGAACGCGCGTCTGGACTCCTCCGTCGGCTGCAGATATCGGATGGCGTTCATGTTGTGGACTCGCCAAACGCCAGGATGGTTGCGTGGTTGCGCACGTCACGGGCCCACGCGGCGAGCAGCTTGCGCAGCGCCACTGAGGCCCCGCCAGGTTGGGTGGCGAGCCCCCAGTGGCGCGGCAAGAGCGTCACCTCGCGGGCGACGACACCAAGCTTCGGTCGCCCGCGACCTCTGGGCGTGGCGACCCCGCAAGGGGAGCGGGATCGGGCGCCCGGTCCCGCTCCAGCCGCCGCCTCGTTCAGCGGCGGTGGACCGGCACCGCGGCGGGACGGTACGCTGTCTGCAGCAAAGTTCGGAGGCAGGCATGTCTCTCAAGGACTGGATCCAAAAGGGTCGCGAGCTCGGTGCGAGCGATCTGCATCTGGAATCGGGCACACCGCTCGTCGTACGGATCAGAGGCGATCTCGCCGCCGTCGGGGAGCCGATCCCGGCGCCACGCATCGTCGAAGCGGCCCAGGAGCTTCTGGGCGAAGATTCCTGGGTACAATTCCTCGAGCGCGGCTCTGCGGACGTATCGCTGGCGGCGGGAGGCATGCGGTGCCGCATGAGCCTGTTCCGCACGATCCGCGGCATCGCCATCGCCGTGCGGCTGCTCGCGCCCTCGGTAAACGACCTGCGCGCCTGCAACCTGCATGCTGACCTGCGCCGGCTCATCGAGGCTGAGAGCGGCCTCACCGTGATCTCGGGCCCGACCGGCAGCGGCAAGTCGACGACGCTCGCGGCACTGATCGAGGAGATCAACACCTCACGGCCACGGAACATCATCACCCTCGAGAGCCCACTCGAGTACGTCTTCACGAACCGCCGCTCCTTCATCAGGCAACGCGAAATTCCGACGCACTCCCCCACGTTCGAGCAGGCCGTGATCGACGCACTGCGCGAGAACCCCGACGTGCTCGTGATGAGCGAGATGCGTACCCCGGAGGTGATCCGACTCACGCTGAATGCCGCGGAGACCGGCCATCTCGTGCTCGCCACCATGCATTCCGCGAGCTGCGCCGAGGCTCTCAACCGCATCTGCATGTCGTTTCCCGCCGAGATCCAGGGGAGCATTCGCGCCCAACTGGCGGATGCGCTGGTCGGCGTGGTCTGCCAGCGCCTCGATTTCATTCCGGCCCACCTTCTGCGAATACCTCGCTGCGAGATGCTGCTCGCGAGCTCGGCCGTCAGGGGAACCCTGCGCGCCGGTCAGTTCAGCCAGATTCCGAACGTTATCCTCGCGGGCGGCGAGGACGGGATGTGGACCTTCGACCGTTACCAGCGCTGGATGGAGCAGAAGACGGACTGGGTCCGTCCCGCGCCCGTGCGGCCGCCGCCGGCCGAGGAAATCGTCAAAGTCGTCAATGTCCCGAAGACGGCCGCCACCCACCCGACTTCGCGCACAGCCGCGGCCACCGAAAAGCACCCCGCCGCCGAGCAGCAGCCGGAGATCATCGACGAGGATATGGACCTCGATGAGATCGCCGAGCTGGCACGGAAGATCGAGGAGCGGACGCGGTGACTGCGGCGGTTGCCGGCCGGACTCAGTGAAACAGCTTCATCGCGTTGTGCAACGTCTGCAGCACGCCCCAGAGCAGCGGAATGCCGACGAAACTCCAGGCCAGGATCAGCTGGAGTGTACGGGTGGCGCTCTGAGTCTGGCTCGACATGGGTGCTCCGTCATGGCGCCGCGAGCGGCGCCTCGCCCGGCACGGCGGACATGTGGTGCCGGTCGTGCACGGCGCTGACGAAGAGATTGCAGAAGAAGCCGACGACCAACAGCCCAGCCATCAGATACATGGTGACGTTGTAGGCGTCGGCCTTCGGAACTCCACGCGCAATCTCGTACGCGCGGATGTAGTTGACCAATACCGGACCGAACACCCCGGCCGCGGACCAGGCGGTGAGCAGCAGTCCGTGAATCGCGCCGACATAACGCGTCCCGAACATGTCCTTGAGATATGCCGGCAGCGTGGAGAATCCGCCACCGTACATGCTGATGATGATGAGGAAGAAGAGGACGAACAGACCGACGCTGCCCAGGCGTCCCGTGCTCGGCACCGATGCGTAGAGAATCGTGCCGAGAATGAAGAAACAGAAATACGTGGTCTTGCGTCCGATCAGATCGGAGGCCGACGCCCAGAGGAACCGGCCCGCCATGTTGAAGAGGCTCATGAGACCCACGAAGCCCGCGGCGGCGACCGCGCTTACCTTGCCCGGAAACATTTCCTGGCTCATGGCCGACGCCTGGCCGAGCACGCCGATCCCCGCGGTGACGTTGAGGCACAGCACCCACCAGATGAGCCAGAACTGCGGCGTCCTCAGGGCGCGGTAGACGTAGACGTTGGCAGTCGTCACCAGCTTCGGCGGCTGTGCCGGAGGGGTCCAGCCCACCGGCTGCCAGCCGGGAGGGGGAACCCGCACGATGATCGCGCCCACCGTCATGAAGAGGAAGTACACGACGCCGAGCACGATGAAGGTCTCAGCCACGCCGACGTGGCTCGGCGTCGAGAACCGGGCCATCAACCAGACCGAAAGCGGCGAGGCTATGAGCGCCCCGCCACCGAAGCCCATGATGGCCAGGCCGGTCGCCATGCCCGGCCTGTCCGGGAACCACTTGATGAGTGTCGAGACGGGAGAGATGTACCCGACGCCCAGGCCGATGCCTCCGAGTACCCCATAGCCCAGGTAAATGACCCAGATATTGTGGGCATAGACTCCGGCGGCCGAGATCAGGAATCCGCCGCCGAAGCACAGCGCGGCGGTGAACATCGCGCGCCGCGGCCCGCCCTCCTCCACCCAGCGGCCGAACACCGCCGCGGATACCCCGAGGAAAAATATCGCGAGCGTGAAGATCCAGCCGAGATCTTCGAGCTTCCAGTCGCCGGGCGCCGCATCGCCGACGCCGAGCAGCCGGGTCATGGGCAGATTGAACACACTGAAGGCGTACGCCTGGCCGATGCACAGGTGCACGCAGAGGGCGGCCGGCGGCACCATCCAGCGGCTGAAGCCGGGACCCGCCACCGTGCGGTCCCGGTCCAGGATTGAGAGCGGGCGCATGAGGATAGTGTACCGCCGGTCTGCGCGCCCGCGGCAACGGGTACCCGCTGCCGCGGACGTCCGCAGGAGCAGAAGCGTTCCCTAAAGGATACGCTCCTGTTCCGGTTTGGAGCGATTCACGGTCTCACTCCACCGCGGGCAGTCGATCCGGTCAATGGATGACCAGCTGCTGGGGAGCACTGAAACTGGCCCCACCGTTCGACGCCGCGCAGCTTCCGAGGCTGCCGCCGGTACCCACTACGCACTTGTATATATTGTCGTTGTCGTCACTGACGTAAGCGTCATTACCGTAGACCGCAATGCCGTTGGGCATGTTGCCCACCGGCGAATTCGCGCAACCGGTGAGCGTCCCGCCGGTGCCAATCGTACAGACCGCGACGGTCGAGCTCTGCTGATTCCCCACGTAGGCGTAACCTCCGGACAGCGTGACGAACTGCGGGTCGTCGAATCCACTCCCTGTCGCAGCGCAGCCGGTGAGGCTGCCGTCGCTGTTGACCGTGCATACATCGACGTTATTGCTGTTTCCCGACAAATAAGCGTAGCCGCCCCCAACGGCGATGCCGTTGACCAGATTCAGGCCGCTGGCCGTGTTGCTGCAACCGGACAGCGCGCCATTCGTCCCGATCTGGCAATAGACCGTGTGGCCTGTCCCATTGTCGCTGGTGATGTACAGGTATCCGTTGCCGATCGCCAGCGCCCAGGGAGAAGTGAGCCCGCTGAGCGCAACGCCGCAATTGGAGAAGCTGCCATCGCTGTTGACGGAGCAGAGATCGACGTTGCCCGCGTAAAAGTCCGTTACGTACACGGTGGCTCCGTCGAAAGCGATGCCCGCCGGCGAGGCGGACCCACCGCTGGCGGGTGTGGCCACACAGGAGCTCAGGCTGCCCCCGCTGCCCAGGGCGCACTCATACAGGACCGAGAACAGATTCGCAACATACAGGTGCGGCATCGTGGCGGCATACGAGATGTTCACCGTGCCGCTCTTGGCGCTGCCCGAATCGCTGTCGTATTGGTAACCCAGCGAAATGGTGCCGCTGTCCACGGTCGTCGGTGCATAAATGAGCGACAACTGGCAAATGGTGCCGCTGCTGACAGTCGCGCACGAGAAGGAGCTCGGGCCGCTCCAGTCTCCGGGCAGTGAACCCAGACCGCTGAGGCTCAGACCGGTGGCCGGCTGGCCGTCATCGGTCGTGAACGTGACGGTGACGGCGGCCCCGCCGCCATTGACGGTCGCGTTGACCTGGCCGCTCGGTGACTGCGTATAAATGACGTTGTCGTCCGTAGTGGCTGTGTACGGGATGTTGACCGACCCGGTCTTGGCTTCCCCGGCGTCATCCGTGTAGCTGTAGTTAAGCGTCAGGGTACCCGTGCCTGCAGCGGTGGGCGCATACCCTACGGACAGCTGACACGCGTTGCCGGTGCTGACGGTGGCACAGCTGAAGGACTGAGCCGTACTGCTCCAGCCGGCAGGCAGTGAGCCGAGTGGGCTCGTCAGGGTCAGATCGCTGGCGGCCCTGCCGTCATCGGTCGTGAAGGTCAGACTCACCGGCACCGTGCCATCGCCGACCACGGCAGCGATCTGCCCCGCCGGCGATGCGGTCCCGGTCACGTTGTCCTTCGTGGTGGCGCTGTATGGAATGGCAACCGTCCCGGTCATTGCCTCGCCCCCGTTATTCGTGAATGAATAACCGACGTTCAGCGTGCCGGTGCCGCCAGCGGTCGGCGCATAGGTCAGATCGAGCACGCAGCCGCTGCCAGTGGTAACGCTGCCGCAGCTGAAGCTCCCCGGCCCACTCCAGCCCGACGGCAGGTCGCTGAGCGTATTGACCGAGAGAGGACTGATTGGCCGGCCGTCGCTGCTCACGAATGTGATCGTGACCGTCTGCTTCTGGCCGCCAACCACAGCGGCTGCGGTCTGCACAGAAGGCGTCGCGTCGATGGAATTGTAGTCGGCGGTATGGGACGGGAGCGAAGAGTCATGAGAGCCGTTGCAGCCAGCGAGCTGCAGCAGTAGTCCGGCGGCCAAGCCGACCCGGACGATCCGCGATACCATGTGTGATTTTCCTGATCTGAAATTGAGTGAGGCGGCGGCCGCTCGAATTTTTCTACGGCAGCGCAGACCTACCCTCATCTCACCACGACGCATGCGGCCCGAATGTGGCGCAACGCACACTCCGCCGGAATGAGTCAAAATGCGTGACGGCAATCTCAAGGCAGACCCGAGCACGAAAATGCCCGAGCTTCCCGACGTCACTGTCTACCGCGAGGCGCTCGAGCAGCGCATCGTGGGCCGGCGCCTCGAGAAGGTGCTGCTCCTGTCGCCATTTCTGCTGCGGACGGTGGACCCGCCGGTGACGAGCGCACAGGGTCGGCGGGTGACCGAGGTGCGCCGCATCGGCAAGCGCTTGGGCCTGGGACTCGAGGGGGATCTATGGCTGGTGTTCCATCTGATGATCGCAGGCCGCCTGCATTGGTTCGATGCGGGCAAGCCGCTCGGCAGGCGCGCGGCGCTCGCGCGCCTGCACTGGGACAGCGGCACACTGACGCTGACCGAAGCCGGCACCAAGCGGCGGGCGTCGCTGCATCTCGTCAGCGGCCAGGAGGCGCTGCGCCAGCAGGACCCGGGAGGCATCGAGGTCCTGACTTCAACGGCTGAGGAGTTTGCGGAGCGCCTGCGCAGCGAGAATCACACGCTCAAGAGGGCGCTCACGGATCCGCGGCTTTTCAGTGGAATCGGCAACGCCTATTCCGACGAGATTCTCCACGCCGCCAGGCTGTCACCGGTCATGCTGACGAGCCGGATCACCGCTGCCGAGTCTCTGCGCCTGCACGCCGCGGCACAGGGCCAGCTGCGCCTGTGGGTCGAGCGCTTGCGCCGCGAGGCCGGCGGGCAGTTTCCGGAGAAAGTGACCGCGTTTCGCGCCGAGATGGCCGTGCACGGCCGCTTCCGCCTGCCCTGCCCGGTCTGCGGGACGCCGGTACAGCGGATCCGCTACGCGGACAACGAGACCAACTACTGCGCAACCTGCCAGACGGGCGGCCGCCTGCTGGCCGACCGGGCGCTCTCGCGGTTGCTCAAGCAGGACTGGCCGAGGACCGTCGACGGCTTCGATCGGGATGATTGACGCGGGCCGGCCCTGTCACCCCGGTGGCAGGGCGTCGGTGACCCGTTGCAATATGGCACGGACCTTCTCGGCTGCGCCGGCGACGTCTCCGGCGCGGATGCGACCGTTCAAGGCGCGGTGTAGATCGAGGAACGGCTTCAGGCCCTGACCGTCGGCACGCGCAATGCGTCGCAAGACCACCCGTCCCCGCACGTTCCAGTGCAAGAGGTCCCAGATGTGGAGGAACGTCCGGTTGTTGCTCACTTCGATGAGGCGTCGGTGGTATGCCAGCGCCTCATCGATGTAGCGCTCCGGATTGCGCTCGTCGATCGCGCTCGCCATGGAGCGCGTGCGGGCCACAAGCTCTTCGGCGAGCTCACGGGAGAACGGCGCGGCGAGCTGCAGCGCCCGCTCCTCCATCAGGCCGCGCAGCTCGTAAGACTCGCGAATCTCGCGGTAGTCCGCGCCGCGCACCCGCGTGCCGCGGTAGCGCTCGCTCTCGACCAGACCCGAGCCCTCGAGCTCGCGCAGCGCCTCGCGGATGGGAGCCTGGCTCACGCCGAACTCGCGCGCGAGCGTCAGTTCCTTGAGCCTCATGCCGGCGGGATAGGTGCCGTCGAGAATGCGCGCGACCAGCGTATCGCGAATACGGTCGCGCATGCAGCTGCGATGGGTTATCGGTGTGGGCTCGCTCATCGGGACGCCCAGCCGCCGCCGCTCGCGCGGACCAGGGCGATGGTAGCCTGGTATTGATCGACGCGTGCAACAAGCGCATCGCGCTCGGCCTGCAAGGCCGCGGTGTGCGTGGTGGCCACTTCGAGGTAATCGGCGACACCGGCCGCGTACCGCTGATCGGCGTGATAGGCAGACTGTTTTGCCGAGGCGGCAGCAGCCTCGTCCGCCGCACGCTCCTGCGCCAGGCGCCGGAGGGCCACCAGGCTGTCCTCGACCTCCTGGTAGGCGACCAGCGTCGTCTTGCGATAGTTGGCGACGGCCTCGTCGTACGCGGCCCACGCCCCGCGGCTGCCCGCGAGGCGCGCTCCGGCATCGAGCAGCGGCAGCGAACCGGCCGGACCGACCGACCAGAATCGGCTCGGGGCATTCAGCCAGGTGGAGGCGATCGTACTCTCGTATCCCGCCGCGCCGCTCAAAGAGAAGACAGGGAACCACGCGGCGCGCGCCACGCCGACCTCCGCGTTGGCGGCCGCCACTGCCCGCTCCGCGCCCGCCACATCGGGCCGGCGCTCGAGGAGAGTCGAAGGCTGTCCGGGATCGAAGGCGGGCGGCGAGCCGGCGAGCGGGCCTGACGCCAGCTGGAATGTCGAAGGCGGCTCGCCGACGAGAACTGCGATGGCATGTGCCAGCTGCGCCCGCTGCAGCCGAACGGCCGCAAGCTGTGCGCGCGCGTTCTGTCGCAGCGTGTCAGCCTGCTCCACGTCGGTCGCGGCGGCGATCCCCTCCCCGTACCGATTGTGTGTTACTTCGTACGCGCGGTCGTAGTCCTTCACCGCATCCTCCAGCAGTCGCGTCGTGGCGTCGGCGCCGCGCAACGCGAAGTAGTCCGTGGCCAGCTCGGCGCGTAACGACAGCTTGACTGCGCCGAGATCGGCGGCACTCGCCTGAGCTTCGGCCCGGGCCGCGGCGGCCGCGCTGCGCAGCCGCCCGAACAGATCGATTTCCCACGCCAGGCTGAGGTCCGTGACGAAATCGTCGGAAGTGCTCGCCTTGTTGCCGAACAGGGAGGCGAGCGGCGCGTGGGCGGAGGAGCGTCCCCGTGTCGCGGAGGCGTCCGCGTCGATCGTGGGAAACTCGGCGGAGCGGGCCTCCAATGCCGTCGCTCGCGCCTCGGAGAGGCGCGCCACGGCAGCCTGCAGATCCGGATTGGAGCGGGAAAGGCGCTGCTCGAGGTCATCGAGCGTGGGCTCATCGAAAGCTCGCCACCAGTCGCCGCGGGGCTCACCGTCCGCGGGATTAGCAGGCATCCAATTACCTGCCTCCACGAAGTGCTCGACCCTGGGTGTCGCGGGAGGCTTGTAGCGCGGCGCCAGCGTACATCCGGCGAGCGCAACGACGGTGCCGAGCGCCGCCGCCGCGGCGGCGAGGCGCACCGGCCCGTGCCTTCGTTGGCGCTGCGAGGGCATCAGGCCTCCGGACCGCCATGCTTGACGACGCGGACGACGGTGCCGTTCACCAGCGAGTCGGGCGGACTGAGGATGACATGATCGTTCGCCGAGAGTCCCGACACGATCTCGACCTTCGAGCCGTAATCACGGCCGACGGTCACCGGCTTCAGCACCACGTGCTCATGTGCATCGACCGTCGCGACGTGCAGGCCGTCGCCGCGGAAAAGCAGCACGTTGGCCGGCAGCAGGTACGCGTGGCCGGAATCGGACGGCGGCAGGGCGAAGTGCACCTCGGCATACGCCCCCGGTAACAGCTCGCCCTTGGCGTTGTCGACCAGCAGCTCGACCATGAGGGTTCTGGTCGCGGGATCGATCGCCCGCGCGGTCGCCGCGAGCGCGGCATCGTAAGTGACACCGGGTCTGTCCGGCATGTGCAGCTCTGCTTTCAGGCCCCGCTTCATGTCGGCGGCATCCTCCTGCGGCACCTGCACATATAAGCGCAGCCGACTGACGTCCGCGATACGGAAGAGCGCCGCACCACTGCCGCTGCCGGCATTGATGAGCTGTCCTATGTCGGTGTTGCGTGCGGTGATGACACCATCGTACGGCGCGACCACGCGCTCGAAGCCCGACAGCTCGCGCAACCGCGATACGTTGGCGCGCGCCGCCTGGACCTGCGCATCGCTCGCCTGCGCCGCGCTCACCTTCTGATCCGCCTCCTGGCGTGAAACCGAATCGGTGGCGCGCAGACGGCGCCAGCGCTCGGCGGTGAGATCCGCGATCTTCTGGTTGGCCTCGGCCACGGAGAGATTCGCCTCGGCCTGGCGCAGCTGCTGATCCACCTCGGGCGCCTCGATGTCGCCGAGCAGCTGCCCCTTGTGCACCTGCGCGCCGATATCCACATACCAGCGCCGCAGATACCCGCTGGTGCGGGCGTAGATCGGCGCCTCGTAATTAGCCTGCAGGTTGCCGGGGAGCACCAGCTCGCTCGCGGAGCCGTTGGGCTGCGGCCGCGCGGTGGCCACCGCGAGGATTTCATCCGCTTCAGTCTGCTGGCTCAGCGCCGCCGCGGTTCGATGCCGCGCATGGACGGACCATGCGACGCCGGCGAGCACGACGAGACCGACGATCGCTGCCACGCGCATGACACGCGAGCCGCTTCTCGCCGCGGGCACGAAGCTGTACTTCTCGTCTTCTGAAATCAGATGTTGGTCCATGACTGACTCACTTCATTCAGTGCGGCCGGATCCCGCAGGCAGGCTCTTGCGACGTTCATAAATCGCGGTGAACACCGAGGGGACGAACAGCAGGGTGGCGATGGTCGCGAGCACCAGACCGCCGATGACGGCGCGGCCGATGGGTGCGTTCTGTTCGCCGCCTTCGCCGAGCCCCAACGCCATGGGAAGCATGCCGATGATCATCGCGAGCGCCGTCATCAGCACCGGACGGAAGCGGGTGAACCCGGCTTCCACCGCCGCCTGTGTCGGCGTAACGCCCGCGGCGAGCCGCTCGCGCGCAAAGCTCACCAGCAGAATGCTGTTGGCCGTCGCGACACCGACCGCCATCACGGCGCCGGTGAGCGCCGGCACACTGAGCGTCGTACCGGTGGCGAGCAGCAGCCAGGCGATGCCCGCCAGTGCGGCCGGCAGCGCCGCGATGATGATGAACGGGTCGGTCCACGACTGGAAGTTGACTACCATCAGAAGGTAGACCAGCAACACCGCGCCGATGAGGCCTACTCCGAGCCCCGCATACGACTGCAGCATGGTCGCGACCTGCCCCCGCATGATGATGCGCGTGCCGCGCGGCAGCTTGCCATTCAACCTCGCGATCTGCGCCCGGATGTCGTGCGCCACGGCACCCAGGTCCCTGCCCTGCACGGCGCCATAGATGTCGATGACCGGCTGGGAGTCGTAATGCGAGACCACCGCGGGGCCAAACCCGCGCGTGATCGTTGCCAGGCCGCCGAGGATCTGCGTCCCGCCCGGCGCATCGATCGGCAGGTCCTCGAGGTCCTGCAGCGAGGTCATGAGGTACTGCGGCGCCTGCGCCACCAGTGGATATGAGATGCCATTCTGCGGGTTCAGCCAGAAGGTCGGAGAGACCTGGCCACTGCCCGAGAGCGCGAGCAGCAGATTGTTGGCGACCGCCGACTGCGTGATGCCGAGCTGCTCCGCGCGCGTGCGGTCGGTGCGAACCTCGAGCTCCGGCAGATTGAACACCTGCCCCAGGCGCGCGTCGGCGAATCCCGGCACGTGACGCATGGAATCGAGCAGCCGATCGGCGACCTCCGGGTTCCTCGGGCTCGGACCGACCACCTGCACGTCGATGGGTGCGGGCGCGCCGAAATTCAGGATCTGGCTCACGATGTCCGCCGGCAGGAACGCGAAGCTCGTGCCCGGAAATTCCTGCGGCAGGACGCTGCGGAGCTTCGTCACGTATCCCGCGGTCGGCGCGTGATTCGCGGTCAGCCCGATGAGGATGTCCGCATCGCTGCTGCCGATCGTTCCCGAGTTATCGTACGTCATGTTGATGCTGGAGACAGGCAAGCCGACGTTGTCCACGACGCTCGCGATCTGCGCGGGTGGAATCACGTGCCGCAGCGCCGCTTCCACCTGGTCGACGAGCGCAGCCGTGTCCTCCACCCGCATCCCGGTCGGACCTCGGATGTGCAGTTTGATCCGTCCGGCATCAACGTCCGGGAAGAAATTGCGCCCGAGGGTTGGGTAGATCAGCAGCGAGGCAGCCGCGCCCAGGAGAAAGACAGGGATGAATACGCCCCGCCGCCGCAGGACCGCCTCGAGCAGATTGCGGTAATGGCCGCGCCCGCGCTCGAACGCGGCCTCGAAGCGCAGTTGCATGCCCTTCAGGGGTCCGGCGCTTCCAGCCGCGGCGTGCTCCTGCGCAGCCGTCCGCAGCCAATACTTGGCGAGCGTGAGCACCAGGGTACGGGAAAGGACGAACGAGGTCGCCATCGCGAACACGACCGCCTCGCCCATGGGCACGAAGAGATAGCGCGCGACGCCGGAGAGCAGGAACATGGGCACGAACACGATGCAGATCGACAGCATCGAGACGAACGCCGGCAGCAGGATCTGCCTCGCCCCCGCCACGATCGCATCTTCCACCTCGCGCCCCTCCTCGAGATAGCGGTTGATGTTCTCGATGGTGACGGTGGCATCGTCAACCAGGATACCGACCGCGAGCGCGAGGCCGCCCAGAGTCATCAGGTTGATCGTCTCGCCGAGGGCGTCGAGCAGGATGATCGATGAGATGATCGAGAGCGGGATGGAGATGGTGACGATCAGGGTACTGCGCCAGGTCCCGAGGAAGAGCAGGATCATCAGCGCGGTGAGGGCCGCGGCGATGACCGCCTCGATGACCACGCCGCGAACCGCGGCGCGCACGAAAACCGACTGATCGCCGGTCGGAGTGACCGAGGTGCCTTCAGGCAGCAGCTCGCGTACGTAGGGCAGGCGCGCCCTGATCGAGTTGACGATGTTGAGTGTGGATGCCGTACCAGTCTTGAGGATGGTCATCAGCACCGCGCGGCGCCCGTTGACGCGCACGATATTGGTCTGCGGAGGGCTGCCGTCGTGGACGAACGCCACATCGCGAAGGAACGTCACCGCGCCGTCGCGGCTGCGGATCGGCAGGTCGTTCAACCGATCGATCGAGAGCGGGCTGGCGTTGAGCTTGACGTCGTATTCCGTGCCCCCGATCTTTTCCGTGCCCGCGGGCACGATGAGATTCTGCGTGGCAATGGCGTCGAGCACGTCCACCGGCGCGAGACCTTGGGCTCGCAACGCCGCCGGGTTGAGGTCGACTTGGATCTGGCGCGTGGCACCGCCATAGGGGTACGGGATGGACGCGCCGGCCACGGTCGCAATCTGCGAGCGGATGACCTGGTTGCCCAGATCGAACACCTGCGCTTCGGTGAGCCGATCACTCGCGAGCGCGAGCTGAATGATGGGCACGCTCGAGGCGTTGAATTTGAGGATGAGCGGCGGTTGGGTGCCCGGCGGCATGTTCCTGAGCGAGAGCTGCGCGAACGCCACGACCTGCGACATCGCGAGATTGATGTCGACGCCCGGCTGGAAGAAGAGCTTGATCACCGTCATCCCGGGATAGCTCTGCGATTCAACGTGCTGCACATCGTTCACGAGCGTCGTCACATACCGCTCGATCTGCCCCGTGATGCGCCCCGACATCTCATCGGGCGGCATGCCGCTGTACGTGAACGTCACGGCAATGATCGGGATGCGGATCTCGGGAAAAATATCGGTCGGCATGCCCGGCTTGAGCGGGGTGCCGAAGATCACCAGGCCGCCGAGAATAGGCAGCAGCAGCGCGAGCACGATGAAAGTGTAGGGGCGCCGCAGCGCCACCTGGATGATCCACATGGTTTTCGACCGACCGCCGGCGGGCTCCGCCGCAAGGGAAAGCTCTCGATTATCGATAATTTACCGGCCACCGCCTCTCCCAAAAGGATGAGCGGAACCTATTTGGGATGAGCCGAGCCTTTTGGGCGACGAGACTCGGGCGCAAGCCGCACCAGTTCTCTTCCAAAGCCCCGCGACATAATGCGGGCCCCGCAGCTCTCGCCGATGGCCCGCCCCCGCCGCGCGTGCTAGAGTCTGGCTCGAAGGGACCGCCTGCTGCATGCAGCGCGGTGAGGACTCACAAGAACAAAGCGCCGCCGGCTTCCGGCGCGTGCTCGTAGATATAACACCAACACCGGGGATGAAATCCGATGACCAGAACGATGATGATCGCCGCGGGTGTCCTGCTCTGCGCCGGCGCGCTGCCTGCTGCCCACGCCAACTGCGGCCCTACGCCGCAGCCGGCGTTCGCGATACCGGACGGAGCCCACGCGAGCGGCGACGAGATGAGCGCGGCGCGGGACAACCTGAGCGAGTACAGCGCGCAGGTGGCGGCATACGCATCCTGTCTCGATGCGGAGCAGTCGGACAGCGCGCAAGCGGGCGGCAGCGATGCGCGACGCGCGCAAGATGAAGATCTGGTCCTCGGCAGCGCCGCGCTGCAGCAACTCGCCTCTGTCGTGAGCTGCTTCAGCCGGCAGGTCGAGGTGTTCCATGCGACCGGCGGCGGGAGCGATGCGGGTCCGGCGCAATGCTCCAGTCCGCAGACGGGCTGGCACGCCGCGATGCGTCAGTCGCGCTGATCTTCGCGGCCACGGACGGCCGACCGCATCCGGGTGCGCCCGACCTGGATTGCTTTGTCATGTAGAAAAAAACAATTTGCGGTAAGATGCCTGGCGTCTTAGCAGGAGATCACCGCCATGACAGCCAACGCCGGGCCGCCCGATGCCTTCTGGATGCCCTTCACGCCCAATCGCGCGTTCAGGCACTCGCCGCGGCTGTTCGCCCGCGCCCAGGGAATGCACTACTTCACTCCCGAGGGCCGGCAGGTTCTCGACGCCCTGGCCGGGCTCTGGTGCGTGAACGCCGGGCACGGCCATCCGCGGATCGTGCGCGCCATCCAGGCGCAGGCGGCGGAGCTGGATTTCGTCTCCTCGTTCAACATGAGCCACCCGCTCGCGTTCGAGGCCGCGGCCCGCCTGGTGAGGCTCGCGCCCGCGGGGCTGGGCCGCGTCTTCTTCAGTAACTCCGGATCGGAGGCGGTCGACACGGCGCTCAAGATCGCACGCGCCTACCATCGCGCCCGCGGCGAGGGCGGCCGCATCCGCTTCATCGGCCGCGCCAAGGCCTATCACGGCGTGGGATGGGGCGGACTGTCCGTGGGCGGCCTCGCCCGCCACAAGCGCGAATTCACACCCCTGCTCGGCGATGTCGATCATCTCTCGCTGCCCTACGACGCCAGCCGCTCCGCTTTCACCCGCGGCCAGCCGGAGCACGGCGCGCATTTCGCCGATGAGCTCGAATCCCTCCTTGCCACCGTCCACGATCCCGCCACGGTCGCTGCGGTCATCGTCGAGCCGGTGATCGGCTCCGGCGGGGTATATCCGCCCCCGAAGCGATACCTCGAGCGCCTGCGCGAGATCTGCGATCGGCACGGCATTCTCCTCATCTTCGATGAGGTCATCACGGGCTTCGGCCGCCTCGGCGCCCCCTTCGCCGCGCGGGCGCTCGGCATCACGCCGGACATGATCTGCTGCGCCAAGGGATTGACCAACGGCTCGGTTCCGATGGGCGCGACGATCGTCAGCGACGGCATCTTCGAGGCCATTGCCGCGCGGGCGAGCGGCCAGATCGACCTCTTTCACGGCTACACCTACAGCGCGCATCCGCTCGCCTGCGCCGCGGCGATCGCGGCCATGGATGTATACGAGCAGGAGGACCTGTTCGGCCGTGTCGGGAAGCTGGCGCCTGTCTGGGCGGAAGCGGCGCACTCCATGCGGGCAGCGCGGCACGTATGTGACGTGCGCTCGATCGGACTCCTCGCCGGAATCGATCTGCAGCCCAGGGAAGGCGCCGCCGGCGCGCGCGGCGCCGAAGTCGGTCAGCGCTGCTTCGAGGCGGGGATGCTGGTGCGCAACTCCAGCGATACCCTGCTGTTCTCGCCGCCGCTCATCATCGACGAGGAGCAGATCGCGTACGTGTTCGAAACGCTGCGGGGCGTGTTGGCGTCGACGCCCTGATGGGGCTCGGCGGCCAGCGCCGCTACTCGAGGTACTTCCCGAGCCAATCGAAGATCCGCCGGTAGGCGTCCGCACGCTCCGGCGTGTCCCCGTGCAGGAACACGTGCCCGCCGGGTGCATTGTCGTAGATCTTCGATTCGAAAACCTTGTGGTCGGCCCGCAGCAGCTGGATCAGCCGGCCGGAGTGCAGCTCGAGCGGCGCGATCTCATCGCCCGTGGTCGCGAGCACGAGCAGCGGCGCCTGGATCGCATCGACATGGTTGACCGGCGAGACATCCATGTACTCCTTGAGGTCATCGAAAGGCATCTTGCCGCCAAACCCCTTCTCGCTCGCCACTTCCTGGCGGCGGTATTCGGGCTTGTAGCTCATGTAGGCGATGAAGTCCGCCAGTCCGACGACGTCCACCGCCACCTTGAATTCCTTCGGTGCCCGCTCGATGGCGAGCAGGGTCACCATGCCGCCGCGGCTCTCGCCGACGATACCGAGCCTGCCCGGATCGACGAACGACCTGGTCGCCAGATAACGGCCGGCCGCGAGCGTATCGGCAACATCCGTGTGGCCATAGTCGTTGGCATAGATCTCCGGACCGTATCCCTGCGAACCGCGGTACTCCGGAAACATGACGACGTAACCGCGGTCGACCAGGCCCCGGATCAGCGGGAACCATTCCACATCGAAGTGCATGTGGAAGCCGCCGTGCAGCACGATCACGCCCGGATAGCGTTTCGCGGCCGCCATATTCACAGGCGTGAACACATAGCCCGGGATCAGGTCGTGACCCGAGGCATAGTTCACGAACTGCATGTGCACGCAGCACCGGTTCTCGAGCTCGAACTGCAGCGCGATCGTCTTCTGCTCGTTGACGAACAGCGCCTGCTGAATCTGGCTCATCATGTCCTTGACGTCCTTGGGCTCCGGGTCGGGGTAGACCGCGAGCGACTGCCCGGCCGCCCCTGCTCCGTTCGGCGCTCCGGCCGCCCACGAGAGGCCGCCGGCGAGACAGAGAGCCAGGCCGGCAGCCGCGAGAAATGCGAAAAGGCGCCGTTTCGCGGGCCGGCCGCCACACTCGCTCGGCTTGTACATAGTCAGTGACCCTTCCGCCCGCGCGGACTCGCAATCAGTATCCGGAAACGGCGCCGGCGCCCGGCATGATGCACTATCATCCATCATAGTACAATGGCACGCGATGAGCATCCGCCGCAACTCCTGCTCTGCGCTCCTCGGCCCCCGGTTGTGGCTCAGCCTCCTTCTGGCCGCCGCCCCGGTCGCGGCTGCGCAAGCGTCCGGGGCCGCGCCGACCGTCATGGTGTGGCGGCTGCGCTGCGGCACCTTCGTCACCAAGCATCTCACCAATAGCTGTTATCTGATCCGCCACGGTCGCGAGCTCATGCTCTGGGATACGGGACTCGGCGCCGAGCTGTTGCACCATCCGCTGCGGCAACCCAATGGCTCGGTAGCGTTGCTGCGCGAGACCATAGCCGCTCAGCTCGCGCAGCTGGGAGTGCGGCCGCGGCAAATCGGCATCGTGGCACTCAGTCACGTCCACTTCGATCACATCGGACAGGCGGCGGTATTCGCCCACGCGCGTCTCATCGTCGGCCGCAGGGACTGGGAGATGCTGACCGCCTCGCCCACGGCCGCAGGCCTGGAGCCTCGGCGCCTGAGGCCCTGGATCGAAGGACGCGCACCCAAAACTCTGGTGAACGGCGATTACGATGTATTCGCGGACGGCACGGTCGTCATGTTGGCGACACCCGGCCACACGCCCGGGCACCATTCGCTGCTCTTGCGGCTAAAGAGCTTCGGGCCCGTACTGCTGACGGGTGATCTTTATGCTTCCCGCCTGCAGCGGCTGCGCCAGGAGCCTGCCCCCCACGATTTCGACCGCGCGGCGGCCCTGAAGAGCTTCCGCCGCTTCGAGACGCTCGCCGCCAGGCTTCACGCCACCGTGATCATTCAACATGACCCGGCGGACGTCGGCGACCTGCCGCCTTTCCCGCGGGCCGCCGACTGAGCCGGTCCCTGCCCCGGCTCATCAGCGCTGCCGCGGATCCAGCCAGTCGCGCAGCGCATCGCCCAGCAGATTGACTCCCAGCAGAGTTCCCACGATGCACAGCCCCGGCACGATCGACAGCCAGCTCGCGGTCTCCATGTAGGGGCGCGAGTCGGCTAGCATGTTGCCCCACGTCGGCGCCGGCGGCGGTACTCCGACACCGAGAAAGCTGAGCGCGCTCTCGTAAAGCACGACCCAGCCGAAGAGGCTGCTCGCGAGAACGACGATGGGTGCGAGCGCGTTCGGCAGCACGTGCCGCCACAGCGTATAGAGGGTACTGTCCCCGCAGAGGATCGATGCCTGAATGTACTCGCTCTCGCGGATGGAGAGGACCGAGCCGCGGACCACCCGCGTCACGACGGGTATATAGGCGATGCTCAGCGCCAACATGACGCTGCGCCGGCTCGGCCCGAGAATGGCCACCAGCGCCAGCGCCAGCAGGATCGGTGGAAAAGCGAGTACGGCATCGGACAGCAACATGAGAGTCCTGTCGGTCCCACCGCGCAGGTAGCCTGTCAGAAGACCGAGCCCCGTGCCGCACAGAATGGCAGCCGTTACGGTCTCGAGCGCAACCTCCGCGCTGATGCGCGCCCCGACCATGGCTCTGCTGAGGACATCGCGGCCGAACTGATCGGTGCCCAGCCAGTGTGCAGGTGAAGGTGGTTGCAGCGGATGCAAGAGATCGATCGCGATCGGATCATACGGAGTCCAGGCAAAGCCGAGCAGCACCGTGACGATCAGGAGCGCGACCAGTACCAGCCCGAGCACGTCGCGAGGCCGCTGCGCGAATCCCCGCATCACTGCGCCGCCACTCTCGGATCGAAGAATGGATAGCAAAGGTCGACGATCAGGTTGATGGTGACGTAGACGACGGCCGTGAAGAGCAGACACCCCTGAACGACGGGATAGTCGCGGGAAAGTATGGAGTCGACCAGCAGCCGGCCGAGACCCGGAAGGGTGAACACCGTCTCGATCACCGCGATGCCGCCCAACAGGTGGCCGAGGGAAAGGCCGACGAGGGTCAGGGTGGGCGCAAAGGCATTCGGGAACACGTGACGCGCCAGCACCGTGCGCTCAGGCAGCCCCTTCGCGCGCGCGTGCGTGATGTAGTCGAGACGCAGGACCTCGAGAGAGCTGGCGCGCATCATCCGGGTCAGGACGCCGCATTCGGTGACGGTCAGGGTGGCAATGGGCAGCGCCAGGTACCACATGGCCTGCAGGCCCCCTTCCGAGAAAGACACATAACCGATGACGGGGAACCAGCCGAGCTTCAGGCCGAAAGCGAGCAGCAGAATGAGCCCCAGCCAGAAACTCGGAATGGCCATGACCAGACTCGCGGCGCCGAGCACTGCCAGATCCAGCTTGCTGTGCTGTCGCCACGCGGCGATGAGTCCGCCGCAGACGGCGATCAGTGTCGCGAGCGCCATGGCGACCAGGACGACGGTGGCCGTGACCTTGAAGTGCGAGACGATGAGCGCGGCGACCGGCTCACCCGTGCGGATCGACGTGCCGAAGTCTCCCACCGCGACGTGCGATAGCCACGCAACGAACTGCGCCGGTAATGGGCGGTCGAGGCCCATGTCGTGGTGCATGGCGGCGAGCGCCGCGGGGTCCGCGCCCTCTCCCAACATCACCTGCGCCGGGTCACCCGGGACGAGCCGGACCAACACGAAGACGATGAGCGCGACCAGTACCAGCGTAGGAATGGCGAGCAGCAGCCGCTTGGCGAGATACTTCAGCATCCGGCGGGTGTCAGTGCAGCGTGACGTTCCAGTAGCGCGGCTCGCCGGCCGGCCATTCCTTGAAGCCGGTGACATTGGGACGCACCGCGGCAATGCGCGTGGAATTGAAGAGCACGATGGCCGGAACGTCCTCGAGCAACGCCGTCGTCAGTCGGTCGAAATACTCCTGCCGGACCGTGCGGTCGGCGACCTGCATCGAGCCGGCGAGGAGCGACTGCGCCCGCGCAGTGTCCCACACCTTGCGCGCATCGCTCGCCTTGCTGCCGATGAGCTGCAGGAAATTGAGCGACGGATCGAGCTTGGACGAGAATGCGAACACCATCGCCTGGTAGGAGCCGTCGAGATAGTGCGACAGCTGTGAGGCCCAGTCCATGGTGTCGATCGTGACGTGAATCCCGGCCTGTGCGGCCATGGCCTGCACCAGCACGGCTGTGTCGAACATCATCGGGTAGCGGTGATTGGCCATGAGCGTTATCGGCTCGCCCTGATACCCACAGGTCGCGAGCATCCTGCGTGCGAGCGCCACATTCGGCGCTCGCAGCGTGGCCTCGACTGGGCCGTGATAAGGACTCGTCACCGGGACCGCGGAGTCATCGGGCGCGGCGGTGCCCCAGGTGATGGCCTTGGTGAGCCCTGCTGTGTCGATCGTCAGAGCTAGCGCGCGACGCAGGCACGGATCCTTCAGCACCGGATCCCGCGTCTGGAAGAGCACGCCATAGAAATCGAGGGTGGGTGACATCTCGATCCGTACTCCCGGATCGCGCCGGATCAGGGGCAGCTCCGCGGCATCGACTCCATCGAGGATATCGAGGCTGCCCCGCAACAGCGCCGCCACCGCCGCCGAATCGTCGGGAATGATCTCGAAAATCAGTTCGTCGACGAGAGCATGCTTGGCTCCGGCATCGCCGTCCGCCGGACCCTCGGCGGCCTGATAGCCTGGGAAGCGCACGAGCTCGATGTACTGATTGCGCTTCCAGGCCGCGAGCTCGAACGGGCCCGTGCCGATCGGGCCGCGCCAACCCCCGTCAGGCCCGACGGAAGCGCGCTGCAGGATGGCGGTCTGGCCGCAATCCGGCCGGGCGAGGGTGGTGAGAAAAAGCGGCGCGGGACGGTCCAACGTCACTGTCACGGTGTAGGCGTCCGGCGCGTCGATGGCGACGACCCGGCCAATGCCGCGAGCCGTGAATTCCGACAGACAACGCCAATGAGTCGCCGGCGAGAGATAGCGCTTCAGCGACCAGACGACATCGGCGGAGGTCATAGGCGCGCCGTTGTGAAATGTCACCCCATGACGCAGCGCGAATGTGTAGCTGCGACCGTCGGCCGATAGCGTCCACGTGCGCGCGAGCATCGGCGCAATGCTGCCGTCATGCCGTGGAGCTACGAGACCTTCCGCCACGTGCAGCAACACCGCATCGGTGTTCTCATCGCGCAGCACGCCGGGATCGGTGGAGAGAATATCCGCGTTCAACGCCACGTGAAGCACGGCGGCCCGCGCCCCCGCGGGAATCAGGGTCATGGCGAGAATCGCGGCGACGCAGGATACAGGCGCCCGTTTCGCCCGCACCCGATTCACCCCCGGACCGCTCCGTCGCTGCCACACTCGAATATGCACTATTCAGCTCTAAAATACAATATAGTGGAACGCCGGCGCGGCCGAGGCGCCGTTACGGCATCGCCTCGCGCATTATGCGCAGGATGGCCGGCAAGTTGCCGCGCTCGCGGCGGCCGCGGGTGCGGCGCGAGCCGCGCGAGGCGGGCTGTCAGCGTCCGCCCAGCGATTCGGCGATGGTGTTCTCCGCTTCGGTGCGCTGGCCGGATTTCGACTGGCTCAGCTTGACCCAACTGGGGTCGGCTTGCAGGGACTTGCGTACCGCGGCCATCGCTTCATCCCGACGCCCGAAGTCCTCGAGGCTCCGATACTCGTAGACGAAGAGCGCATCCCACGGCTCCGGGTCGCCGACGGGATAGCGGTTGAGGTAGATCCGGTATTGGCTGAGCACACCGGCCTGCAGCCATCCCTGAAGCTGCGGAATCACATAGCCGTCAACGTAAGCCTTGTACTGCCCGACTGAGGTCAAATAAGTGTAGGGAATCACATAAAAAATGTGACCGTCGGGAGGTCCCGGGTCGGCGGCGTCTCCCTGCCAGGTGAGATCCGCCGAATACTCCGACACCGGCTGCGCGAGCTTCAGCCCCTGCGCATCGAGGCCTCCTGGAGAGCGCTGCTCGATATCGAGCCAACGCCGGCTATCGCTGAAGCGATTGAAGCTGAGCACCACCATGGCGTCCCAGGTGCGTGGCTGCACGAAGGGATTGAAAAGTATCCGATAGCCCGAGAGTACCCCTTGCCGCTCGAGCCTGCGCAGCAATGCGGCTTCGTGGGTCTCGAGATAGGCGCGAAACGCGGGCCGGTCGGCGGGCTGCGTCCGGTACGCGATCAGCAGCTGTCGCGGCCCGCCGGACACCGCGTTCTCGGCGGCCGCCGCCGCGCCTGCCGCGAGCGGCAGGAGGCCGAGCCACAGCGCCGCGAGCGTTGCTCCCGGGACCCAGTAGCGGAAACGGCGATATTTCGTGCGCAAGGCATCTCCCCCAAAGTTTTCGCTTGCAGATCGTCTTATACCAAAAGAGAATACAAAATACAGCCCGCGCATTTTTCCGGTCATCGGTTCGCGCGGCCGCAGCAGTGGAGCAGCGAAGTGCGCGGGTCATCAGCATGAGCAATGGCGATCGGAACGGGGGCGCTGAGCGGCGGCTTGCCGCGGACGGCCTGCCGAGGGCGCGGCCCGGCGAGGTGGGCATCGACGCGCGCCTGCTGGAGGCTTTCCTCGATGCACTCGAGGCGGACGCGCTGGATCTGCACAGTCTGGTGTTGCACCGCAAGGGGCGCGTGGCCGTGGAGATGTACCGGTGGCCCTACGGGCCGGAACGGCTGCGCGTCATGCATTCGGTCGCAAAGAGCTTCACGGCGTGCGCCATCGGCATGGCGCTCGAGGAAGGCCGGTTCGCGCTCAGCGACAAAGTCGTCGGATTCTTTCCCGAGCACGCGCCGGCCAAGCCGTGCGAGCACCTCGCGGCGATGAGCATCGAGGATCTCCTCACCATGCGCACCGGACACGCCGAGGAGACTTCCGGCAGTCGCTGGCGCGGGTTGCGCAGCAGTTGGATCGCCGAGTTCTTCAGGATTCCGGTGGTGCACCGCCCGGGCACGGTCTACAAGTACACGAGCGCGGCCAGCTACATGCTCTCCGCCATTCTCACCAGGACCACCGGCGAGAGGCTGCACGACTACCTGCGGACCCGCCTTTTCGAGCCGCTGGGAGTCAGCGGCGAGACCTGGGACATGGGACCGGACGGCATCAATCCGGGAGGCAACGGACTCACCTGTCGCACGAGCGACATGCTCAAGCTCGGCGTCCTGCACGCCCAGAGGGGCATCTGGCAAGGGCAGCGACTGCTCTCCGAGCGCTGGATCGACAGCGCCACTCGCGGGCACACCAAAGAAGGCTACGGCTACCACTGGATGTCAGGCCCGCGGCGGAGCTTCTGCGCGATGGGCGTGTTCGGGCAGCTGCTCGTCGTGTTTCCCGAACACGAAGCCACCCTGGCGCTGACTTCGGCCGTGAACGGCGTCAATGCCTGCAGCGGAACGTTGCTGCCGCGGGTGCACAGGCATTTCCCGGGGATTTTCACCGACAGCGCCGGCGACCAGCATGTTGCCGAGGAGCGCCTGCAGGCCCGCTGCCGGCGAGTGGCCGCGATTGCCGCTGTGACCTCTCCTGCCGCACCGCCCGCCGACCGTCAGGGTCGACTCGAGTATCGCGTGGAGCCGAATCCGCTCGGCATCTCCGCATTACGACTCGACCTGACCGCGGATGCCTGTACGCTCCAGCTGGCCGATGCACGGGGCGGACAGTCCATCGAGATGGGCCTCGGCCGCTGGCTCGAGGGCGAAGCCTCCGTGCCGGCGCCGGAGCTGCATCACGGCTACGAGATGCGCCCCGCCCGAGTGGTTGCCTCGGCCCGCTGGACCGATCCCGACACGCTCGAGATGACCTGGATCTTCGTCGAGTCGGCGTTCCGTGACACGGTGGTCTGCCGCTTCGAGGGTGATCGGATCCGCTGCTCGCGCCGCGTCAACGTCAATTCCGGCGCGACGTCGCAGCCGGAGCTGACCGGCCGGCTCACGACGGACGCTTCGTCACCCGATCGATGAACTCGAACGTGCGCCGGAGCGCCTCGAGGCTCGCGCGCCGCGTGGCAGCGGGGTCGTGAGCAATCCAACCATGATTGGCTCCTTTGATCAGGTGCATCTCCACCGGCGCGTGCACTCGGCGCAGCGCCGCCGACATATCCAGTGTCTGTTCGCATGGCACCGTGGTATCGGCCGTCCCGGCCAGGAGCAGCATAGGAGGCGTCCTGGGCGATACGCCGCTGAGCGGACTCGCACGGCGAGCCAGCCCGGGGCATGAGCCTCCCCGGCAACCCAGAAAGTTGCGCACTACGGCGGTAATGGCAGGGTTGCCCCCGGTCCCGTCCACGAGGGGCCGCAGATCGAACAGGCCGTACCAGCTTACGACCGCCTGCACGCAAGCGGAAACTCGGGGAGCGGAGGCCGCGGCGGCCTGGCGCCGCGACATCCGGCCCGTGGAGACCGGCGGCGCGAAGCGCGGGTCATCGCATGTCGTTGCCGACATCGCAACGAGATAACCGCCGGCGGAGGCGCCCCAGAGGACGACCCGCCTGGGATCTATGCCCCACTCGTTCGCATGCGTTCGCAGATACTCGATTGCCGAGTTCACGTCCTGCACCGCCGCGGGGTAACGCGCCTCTGCGGTCAGGCGATACTCGATGGAGGCTACGACATAACCTCGCGCCGCAAGCGAAGCGAGCACGCGCGGAAAGTTCGTGAACGCCCCCGTAGTACGCGAGTCCCCGTGCCGCCAGCCGCCGCCATGGACGTAGATCACGAGCGGACGCGGTTGCCCGCTCCGGCCTGTCGCCTGGCTGTAGATATCGAGAAGAAGAGGCCGAAACCCGTTGAGGTTCGCATACTCCACGTCAGGAAAGGCGAGCACTCCGCCGGGAAAAGCGACGCTGGCCCGCGGAAAGACATCCACGCGAGTGGTGACCCCGGCGACATCCGCGGTGACGGGCATCCCGGCAGCCCTGGCTGCCGGAACGCTGACGAGCAGCGCGCAGGCGGCCGCGAGGATTGCCGAGCTCATACGGTCAAGGCGAATCGTCATGGCGAGCGATAATGCATTTCTACTCGTAACAATGCAATGCGCTGCGCCACCGGCCCGGCGGCGGAGCCGGTCGGGGCGAGGTTGCGCCGGACGAGGTTGCGGTAGACTAGGGAAGCGGGGTGAATGCATATTTGCGCGCCGGCTTTGCTCCGCGGCGGCGCGGGTGAGACGGGAATTGATCATGCGAATCGGTCGCAGGCGTGCAGGTACGGTCAAGGCAAGGTCCACACTGGGCAGATCGCTTGCGCCCAGCCGCCTGCGGACGGAGCTGGCGGGACGCATCCTGCATCTGTTGAAGGAGCAGGGAGCGGACACCGGCTACCACCTGGTGGAGCTCGACCTCTGCCGGCAGTTCGGCGTATCCCGTACCCCGGTGCGCGGTGCGCTCAACCTCCTCGCGGCGCAGGGCATCGTGGAGGCGCGCAGCAACAGAGGCTTCGCGCTGCGCGAGCCGGTGGACGCCGTTCCGCAGGTGGATACCCGGAATCTCGAGGACGAAGAGGACAAGCAGCTCTTCGTGGCCATCGCCAAGGCCCGCAACAGCGGCGAGCTGCCCGCCGACTGCACCCAGCAGGAAGTGATGCGGATGTTCGGGGTCAAGCTCGCAGCCGTCGGGCGGGTTCTGCGGCATCTGTCGGAGCTCGGGCTGGTGGAGCGCAAACGCGGCAACGGCTGGTCCTTCATCGCCTCGATCAACTCCGATACGGCGCAGGCGGAAAGCTATGCATTTCGCCAGATCGTCGAGCCGGCCGCATTGCTGCTGCCTGGCTTCGAGCTCGATCGGGAGTGGGCGCAAGCCTGCCGCGCGCGGCACATGTTTTTCCGGCGCAAGCCCTGGCGCAGCACGCTCGCCGTCGAGTTCTACGAGATGAACGCCGAGTTCCACGCGCAGCTCACGCGCTGCTCCGGCAACCGTTATCTGCTCGATACCATCCAGCGTCAGAATCAGGTCCGCACCTTTCTCAACTACGAATGGCCTTACGGGGTGGATCGCGTTCGGGCCTCGGTGGAGGAGCATCTGGCCATTCTCGACGCGGTGGAGGCGGGCCAGAACCAGCGTGCCGCGGACCTCATGCGCGCGCATCTCGACAATTCGAAAGAGACCCAGGACCGCGAGACCCAGGCGCACGCGCGACCAGCAACACCAGGACACCGCTGAGCGCCAGGAAGCCCCCGAGCGCCACCAGCGCGGGCGCATAGCTGCCCGTGTGACCGCGGACCCACCCGGTGAGGGTCGGGCCGAAGAACCCGCCGAGGTTGCCCACCGAGTTGATCAGCGCCAGACCCGCCGCCGCCGGCGTCCCCGCGAGAATGGCCGTCGGCAGCGTCCAGAAAACCGTGTTCGAGATCCAGAGGCCGGTCGCGGCAACGCACAGTGCGGCCATCGCGAGGTACGGATCGCGCGTGAGCGCCGCGGCACCGAATCCGAGTGCTCCCAGAAAGGCCGGAAGCGCGATGTGCAGGCCTCGCTCCCCGCTGCGGTCGGAGCTGCGGCCGACCAGAATGCTGCCCACCGCCGCGCACGCGTAGGGAAGGGCCGTCAGCAGGCCGGTCTCGAGCCGGGTAGCGCCGCTGAACGCACGAATGATCTGCGGCAGCCACAAGGTGATACCGAAGAACGCCAGCAGCACGCAGAGCTTCGAAAGCGCCAGAAGCAGTGTCGGCCCATGGAGAAAAACCGCCGCTGTGCGCTGCGGGCCCGGCCGCGCGCGCTTGAGTCGAGTCTCTTCGGCCATGGTGCCGGCAAGCCAGGCGCGCTCTGCGGCGCTCAGCCAGGCGGCCTCCTCCGGCCGATCGGTGAGCCAGCGCACGGCGATCACCCCCAGCACGACCGCCGGCAGGCCTTCGAGCACGAAGAGCCACTGCCAGCCGTGCAGACCCAGCCATCCGTGCAGTGAGAGCATTGCCGTGGATAGCGGCGCTCCGATGACGACCGAGATCGGGCTTCCGATCATGAAGAGGGTAATGGCACGCGCACGCTCCGGCGGCGGGAACCAGCGGCTGATGAAAACCATGATTCCCGGGAAAAATCCCGCCTCCGCGGCGCCGAGCAGGAAGCGCATCACATACAGCGAGCTGCGGTCGAACACCAGCGCGTTCGCCATCGCAATCACGCCCCAGCTGATCATGATCCGTGCCAGCCAGCGGCGCGGCCCGACTCTGACCAGGATCAGATTGCTCGGGATCTCGCACAGGGTGTAACTGACGAAGAGGATTCCCGCCGCCAGCCCGAACGCCTGCGGAGTGAGCCCGAGATCGTGATTCATCTGCAGCGCGGCAAAGCCGATGTTCACGCGATCGAGGAAGTTCACGCAGAACATCGCGATCATGAACGGGATGAGCCGCCGCGCGACCTTGGAGATCGTCGCCCGCTCGATTTGCCGGTCGTTCAAGGGTGACCTCCTGAGTCCCAGGCGCAGCATATTGTACTTCTCACATCAAGTATACATCGCGCTGCCGGCATCTGCTGCCGATCTATGCTGGTTTTTGCATTTCTTACTTAGACAGTACATACTGCCCAGCACGGGCCGGCGATCCCGACCAGGCCATCGTTGCTGAGAGGGGGCATGAAAGATGAGCGGGACGAAACGCGATACCTTGCTGGGGACGACCGCGGTCGTGGCTTTGCTGAGCGCATCCTTCCCTGCCCTGGCGCAGGACCAGTCGGCCCAACAGAGCCCGCAAGCCGCGTCCACCGCCTCGGCTCAAGACCCGCCCAGTCAACAATCCGCAGACGCCGCCGTGGCCGTACTCCAGGAGGTCGTGGTCACGGGCGCCCGCAACAACCAGTACGGCACGGACGTCGTCCAGGCCGGCAGCTTCCGCGGCGCGAATGCTCTCGATGTGCCGCTGACCGTCTCCGTGATTCCGTCTGCGGTACTGCAATCGCAGCAGGCCATCACCCTGATGGACGCCCTGCGCAACACCGCCGGCGTGTCGTCGACCGGTGTGGGGCCCGTTGCCTATGACAACGTCACCATCCGCGGCATTCCCGTGGATACCCGCAACAATTTCCGGCTCGACGGCGCTCTCAACATCCTGTCGTCGACCGAGTTCCCGCTCGAGGACAAGGATCGCGTCGAGGTCCTCAAGGGCGCCTCGGCGCTGTATTACGGATTCTCCTCGCCCGCCGGCATCGTCAATCTGACGATGAAGCGCCCCACCCCCTCCTTTCTGTTCTCCGAAGACACTTTCGCGGACAGTAACGACGGCATAGGCGAGCACATCGACCTCGGCGATACGGTGGGCAAGTTCGGATACCGTGTGAACGCCGTGTACGCGCACATCGATACCGGCATCAACTACTCGGTCGGGCGGCGCTACCTCCTCGGCCTCGCTCTCGACTACAAGCCGCTGGAAAACCTGGTCATCAGCAATGATTTCGAGGTCTTCGGCCGCCGGGTCGTCGAGCCTGCGATCTTCAAGCTGCCGGTGACTTCGAGCCTCGCCCCGGTGAGGCTGCCATCGCTCTCCACGCTCGATCCCGGCAGGAACATCGCCGGCGCGCCGTGGGCCGAAAACGACACCAGGGAGATCAACTACCTCGGCAAGGTGGCGTGGAGCATCACGGGCGACTGGAACCTTTCCGCCTATTACGGCCTGTCGAATCTCGTTCGCATCCGCAACAACCCGCAATTCACGCCGACCAACCTCACCACCGCCCTGGAGAGCGGGGCCGGCTCGGTGAGCTTCTCGGCCCAGAACACCCTCTTCGAGAATTACAATTACGCCACCGAGCTCTCCGGAACCCTGCATTTCGGCGCCGTGAGCGACTCCGTTCTCTTCGGCGCCGCGCGCAAGATCGAGGATCTCTCGTCGCCGAGCCCCACGCGCTCGAAGGTCACGCAGAATTTCCTCGATCCCGTCCTGATCCCGAACCTCAACCTGGTCTTCGCGCCGCGTCCGTCCGCCACCCAAATCGACGACAAGGGCTACTACTTCTTCAACCGTTTGAGTCTCGATCGATACGTGCAGATCCTCGCCGGCGTCCGCAAGAGTGACTACAGCGACACCGGCACCCTCAACGCAGTCACCCAGCAGCCCTACCACACGGCGCCGTGGTCTTACTCCGGCGGCCTGGTCGTGAAGCCGCTGCGTTGGGTCAGTGTCTATGCCACGTATATCGAAGGACTCGAATCCACCGCCAGCGCGCCGATTGCCGACGAGAATGCCACCGAGAACTTTCCGCCGACCACCAGCAGGCAGTACGAGGCGGGGGTGAAGCTCGAGCCGTTGAGCAGACTGCTGATTCAAGCCGCCGCTTTCGACATCAGGCGGGGCGCCGCCTTCGAGGCGCTGAACCCTCTCGACGGCAATCTTCACTACTACACGAATGGCGAGAACAGCTACCGCGGCACGGAATTCAGCCTGACCGGCTATGTCGCGAGAGACCTGGCGCTCTACGCCACGGCGACCGTGCTGTCGGCGCATTATCAGGATACGACCGCCTCGCCGAGCATCAACGGGTTCTGGATCGAAGGCACGCCCGACAACACATGGTCCCTCAGCGGGGAGTACACGGTCTCCTGGCTGACTCCCGGGTTGAAAGTCACTGCCGGCGCCTACCATACCGGGCGTCAGGCGATTGACGCGACCAATAACGCTTTCACGCCGGCCTACACGACACTCGACCTCGGCGGTTCCTTTGACTGGAGGCGTCCGAGCTACGAGCTGATACTCAGGCTCAACGGCCAGAACATCACCGACAAGCGGTATTGGGCGTCGACCGGATCCTCGGTTCTCGCGGAGGGTCTGCCGGGACTTGTGAAGTTCTCCGTTACCGCGAAGTTCTGAAGGACGAACGCCGCGGGGCGCGGGCGTCATTCGCCCCTCGCCCCGGGCTCGGTCTCCAGGCTGTAGCGCGTGAACCGCCGGTCCAGCGCCGGCAGCATGGCGACGTTCATCTCCCCGGCGGCGGGACGCATGATCAGGGAGGCGACGGTGGCGTAGATGCTCGGATTGGTGGGATTGGAAGGCCGCGGCGGATAACAGACCGACCAGGGCGACTCGAAGTCATCCAACATGGCTGTGACGACGTCGTCGTAGGTGATCTCGCCCGCTCGCGCCGCCAGCGCTTCGCGCACGCGTACGATGCGGTAGAGAGTCGAGGGTGCCTCCGCCATGCCGCATTCCCTGAGCTTCGACAGGGCGACGGGGCTCAGCCAGTGATTGGAGTGCGCGAGCAGCCCGTTCTGCGGCTCGACCATGAAGGTTTCATCCGGAGCGCATTCGAAATCGAATGCCAGGCCCGACGGACCGTGGCTGATGAGCATGTTGTTGGAGCCGGACTTGGGAGTGAGGTAAGCGATCTGCAGGGCGATCCCGAGATATTGCTGCTCCAGTACCTTGCGGCGAATGAGCGTGAGCGGTATCCCTACGCTGCGGAAGTCCCGGTCGCTCTCCAGGCCGTTGCCGGTGATACATATCCCGCGGGCATTGAACCCGAAACGGGCGAGTGCGCCGGCCTCCGCGAAGGTGAGGACGTCGGGACCATCCTGGTTGCGTATCCGCAGGATGACCGAGGAGTCGGCGCACTCCCGCTGCCAATCCCAGTTGTGGGCATGAATGAGCTGCCCGTCGCGAGTCGCCTCGGGCCGGACGACCACACCCGTGCAGCCTTCGGCTGCCATGGCGCGCAGCGAGTCGCGCAGGCCCGGCCGCAGCGCGATCTGCATCAGCTCCGTGCGCGCGTTCACCAGCACGATGTGCTCGAACAGGACGCCGGCGCCCGCTGCGATACCGCGCATCTCCGCCACCTGCCGGTGATCGAACTCCTCCAGGGTGGGCAGATACTTGGCGACGATTTCCGTCAGCCGGCGCTCGTCAACACCGTGGGCGGCCATCTGGGCGCCGTAATGGCCGATAGATCGGGCGATCTCCGGCGAGGCCTGACGGCCGTATTGGACGCCGCGGTCATGGGGCGAGCCGGTGAGCTCGATGAGACGACAGGGCTGCGCCATGGATGATCTCTCTCGGGGCATCGGATAATGCTTGTGAGGCCGCTTGCAGGGCGCGTGTTTCAGCGGCCCGCCAGCCGGGCCTGAACGGCGTCCAGGGCGTTGGCCAGCTCGGTGAACATGCCCTTGCTCTCCAGATGCGTCCGCACCTGCTCATTGATACCGCCACGCGTTTGATGCTCGTCCACGAGCTCCCCGAGGCTGCGCTCGGGAGAAGCCATCGCCGTCCCGGCGAGCCCCCAGAACAACTCCCTGACAAAGCGGTCGGCCTGCTCCGCTGCCACGCCCTGCGCGGTCAGCCACTTAGCCGCGGTCTCCACGAAGCGGAAGTAGGAGGCCATGAGCGCGGTTTCCGCCGCAAAGGCGTCGAAGCGCTTCTCGTCACTCAGCTCGATCGTCGACCCGAGAGCATCGAAGATCTTTTTGGCGAGCTCAGCGGCCGGATAGATCGCCGTCGGACCGTGCCGGCGCGCGACCATGGGCATCGGAACTGCGCGCGTCACGGCCGCGGCCGGCGCGGTCGACGCGCGCAGATAGGCCAGCGAGGTCAGAGCGACCAGGCTGATGACCTGATGATCCGGCCGAAATCGCAGCTCCGCGAAGACCGCGGCGAGAATTTGCGGCCTGACCGCCAGGACGGCGATATCGCAGGCGTCGAGCACCCCTTGGTTGGTCGCCGCCACCGTGACGTTGGCGAAGCGGCGCGCCAGGCCGGCGGCCACCTCCGCGTTCCGCGGTGAGACGACGATCACCTCCTCGCAGCCGGATGAATTCAGCCCGGTGACGATGGCGGCCGTAATGGTGCCGCAGCCGATGAACCCCAGTCTCATGCGCTCCGCTGCGCGAGGTCGGCCATGGCCTTCTCGATGGTCGCGATCACGAAGTCGCGCTCCTCCCCGGCCAACGGCAGCCGCGGCGCGCGCGTCCATTCGGGAGCGCCGTAGACCAGGCTCTCCGCCAGCTTGATGTATTGAACCAGCTTGACGTGCGTATCGAGGTGGAACGAGGGCGTCAGGATTTCGTAGAGCTTGCGTGCCTCGGCGAATTTTTCGGCACGGCAGAGCGCGAAGATCTCGACGCATTCGCGCGGCCAGACGTTGGTCATGCCGGAGACCCAGCCGGTAGCGCCCAGTGCCATGCTCTCGACGATGAGGTCATCGACGCCGCAGAATACGCTGAAGCGGTCGCCCAGCGCGACCTTGATATCGGTGACACGCCGAATGTCCCCGCTTTCCTCCTTGACGCAGACGATCCGCTTCGTATCGCTCAGGCTCTGGAGGATGCGTGGGGTGACGTCGACGCCATAAGCGATCGGATTGTTGTAAATCATGATGGGCAGGGAAGAAGCTGCCGCAATCTGCTCGTACCAGAAGGCCGTCTCCCGCGGATCGGTCTTGTAGACCAGATTCGGGAACACCATCAGGCCCTGCGCGCCCCAGGATTCGTAGTGGCGCGCATTCGCGCAGGCGCCCTCCAGAGTGGATTCCGCCAGGCCGGATAAGACGGGTACGCGCCCGGCCGCGCTTTCGACGGCGGCGCGGATGACGGCTTCCCGCTCCGGCAGAGCCAGGGACGCATTCTCGCCGAGCATGGGCAGGACGACGAGGCCGGCAACGCCGCTCTCGATCAGCCGAGCGATGCTCTTGCTCATGGCCGGCAGATCGATCCGCCCCGATGACTCCATCTTGGTCGTTACCGCGGGAAAGACCCCTTGCCAGATCGTCATTGCAGCTTGCCTCTTTCGTTCCATTGGATACAATCTACAATTCGTCTCCAACAGGTGTCAAGCGTGACGGCTCGAATGACTCGGAGTGCGGTCAGACCGCAAGGCCGCCGGATCAGGCGCCAGAGCGTGCCCGAGACTCTCAGGGAATCGCTTCAGGAGCGGATTCTCAGCGGCGAGATCCGCGAAGGGGATTGGCTCATTCAGGACGCCATCGCCGAGGAATATGACGTGAGCCGCATGCCCGTGCGCGAAGCCCTGCGCCAGCTCGAAGCCTGTGGGCTCGTCGTCATGCGGACTCACCGGGGCGCGATCGTGACCAGCATCCCCACGGAACAGGTAGAGGAGCTGTTCGAGCTGCGGGCGACGCTCGAGTGCGACGTTCTGGAACGAGCACTGGCACGCATCACCGACCGCGATATCGCCGAGGCACGTTCCATCCTCGGTCAGCTCGACGCCTCCTACACCCAAGGGGACGTGGCGAGCTGGGGACGCCTCAACTGGGCGTTCCACCGGCGCCTGTACGAGCCGTCCGAGCGCATTCAAACCCTGAGCATTCTTCAGGGCATCAACCTTCAGATCGAGCGCTATGTGCGGCTTCACATGCTGCTGACCCAGGGAGCGGACGCAGCCGTACGCGAGCATCACGAGCTGTTGCGCTTGTGCGCAGTGCGCGCCGTGGACGAGGCGAGCGCCTATCTGCGGGAGCACATCCTCGCAACCGGCAGAAACCTGGTGCTTGCGCTGCGCGCCCACCGGGCGACGTCAGGAACCTGATCCGATAGCCTCGGGCTTGATTGTATCCATTCTACATATCCCAGTTCCACATCCCCCCAGCATGCGACTCCAGCAGGTGATCACCGTCGTCGGCGTTCATGCCGAAGGAGAGGTCGGGCGCGTCATTACGGGCGGCGTGCTCGAGCCTCGCGCGGCGTCGATGTTCGAACGGCAACAATTCCTGCAAAGGGATCAGGATGCGCTGCGGCTGATGCTGCTGTCGGACCCGCGGGGCAGTGTCAACGCGGCGGTCAACCTCGTGACGCCCGCCGATAGGCTCCTCCGCGCGCATGGCAGTGATGAATGCCCGCGGCGAGCTCGCCGTCGATGAGCCGTTCCACCACGTGTCGATCCTCGGCGGGGAAGCTTCTGGCCGAGATCGTAAGCGACGTACGCCTGGCACTCGAAAGGCGGCACGGGAGCCCGAAGCGAGTGGAAAGCATCCTGCTCGCCGCCGGCACCGGCCCCGGCGGCGGGCGAAGTCAACGGCGCAATGACGGCAAGGGCACAAACGAGCAGGGCCACGCGTGACTTCATCGAGCCTCTCCGATGATCTATTTTGTATTTTCCATCTAAATAAGACCATGCACAAGTGTAGATTCCAAGATAGACTTTTTCCAGTCCATCGGAGCGCGCACCATGAGCCCATCGCTGTTTGAAAGTATCACGCAGGCCCACGCAGCGATCCGCCCGCAGGTGCCGGTGACACCGCTCGAGCGCAGCGCCGCCCTCTCAGCCAGGCTCGGCTGCGAGGTGCTGCTCAAATGCGAGCATCTGCAGCCCACCGGCTCCTTCAAGATTCGTGGCGCCACCAACAGGATCCGGCTCCTCGGGGATGATGCGCGCCGCGCCGGCGTGATCACCGCCTCGACCGGGAATCATGGGCAGGCGGTGGCCCGCGCCGGCGCCCTCGCCGGCGTACCCGTCACTGTGTTCGTCGCGGCATCGACGGTGCGCCCGAAGATGGATGCCATCCGCCGGCTCGGGGCGGATCTCTCGATCATCGACGGTAACCCTCTCGATGCCGAGCTCGCGGCGCGCCGGCTGGCAACGGAGCAAGGCAAGACCTACGTTGCGCCGTACAACGACCCCGGCGTCGTGGCGGGTCAGGGCACTCTCGGCGTGGAGCTGTCAGAGCAGGCCCCGCAGCTCGACGCTGTCTTCGTATCGGTCGGCGGCGGCGGGCTGATCGGTGGCGTAGGCACCGCGCTGAAGCGCCTCAGTCCCAACACGCAGGTGATGGGAATCTGGCCCGAGAACTCGCCCTGCCTGCTGCGGGCGCTGGAGGCCGGGCGCCTCTTCGAGGTGCCGGAGCACCCTACCCTGTCGGATGGCACGGCCGGCGGCATCGAGCCGGGCTCCATCACATTTCCGATCTGTCAGTCGGTCATCGATGCGAGGATCACCGTGAGCGAGTCCGAGATCGCCGCAGCCATGCGCGACGTCGCCGCGAGCGATCAGTGGATCGTCGAGGGCGCCGCCGGTGTCGCGCTTGCCGGCCTCGTCAAGGTGGCCTCCGCCTGGCAGGGTCGCCGGGTGGCGGTGGTACTGTGCGGCCGCAACATCGCCCTCGAGACATTTCTCGCGGCGATCGGCTAGTCGTTCGCGACGATGCGCCGCGCTCGCGCGGCCATCGCGAACGGAATGCAGAGCAGTGTCAGTCCGATGGCCACCAGTATGCCTTCGTGATCGGCCGAGGCGATGAAGCACAGGATAGCCGCATCTATCGCCAGCGCGAGCGCCGGCAGCCAGGGGTAGCCGAGCGCGCGATACGGGCGCGCGAGCTGCGGCTCGCGCCGCCGCAGAATGAAGAAACCGAGCTCGATGAGCACCGCGTTCGCGATGTTGAGGGTCGCGACCAGGCCAAAAACCAACGCGAAGCTGCCGGTGGCGGCGAGAACGAGCGAGACCACCCCGGACATCACGAAGGCCAGTGTCGGGCTGCCGCCGGCGTTCACGGTCCGCAGCGCGCGGGGCAGGATGCCGTCCTCGGCCAGCGCGTAGAGGACCCGGGAGCTCGACATGGCATTGGCGTTGGAGCAGCTCGCCACGGCGATCGCGGCCGTGACCGCAAAGAGCAGCGCCGGCACGGCGCCGCCGATCCCGGACATGACGGTGGTGAAGGGCAGCGGCGAGGCGCGAATGCCGGCAGTGCCCAATGCGAAGAGCAGTCCGCCGTTTGCCGCGATGTACAACACCGCCGTGAGTCCGATGCCGAGAAAGAGCGCGCGCGGGATGCTGCGGCCCGGAGAGACGTTCTCACCGGCGAATATGATGGGGGTGATCCAACCGCTGTAGGCCGCGGCCACCAGCTTGTAAGCCAGGATGAAGCCGCCCCAGGTCCAGATCACGGCGGACGCCGCGGATAGCGGGGACGCCGCCGGCGCCGCGTGGCGGGATGTGGTGGAGATCAGAAACGCCGCGACGGCGAAGAGCAGAAGCATGCCCGCCTTCATCGCGCTGGTGATCGCCTGGATGGCCCGGCCCTCCCGCAACCCGAGGAGGTTGACGGCGTAGATGGCGAGCTGCAATCCGGCCGCCACCGCGCCTTTGTGCGCTGCGGCCGCCGGCACGATCAGCGGCATGAAATCCGCGAAAGAGACGGACGTCGCGGCGACCGCCGCGACGCAGGTGATCCATTCCGCCCAGCCGACGACGAGCCGACCGAGATCGCCGTAGATCTTCTGCGCGAGCACGTTCTGGCCGCCCGACTTCGGCACGGCGGCGCTCAGCTCGGCATATATGTTGGCGCTGAGCATCGCCTGCAGACCGCCGAGCACCCACAGCCCAATGATCACCGCCGCGTACGGAACCTCCGCCGCAACGGTAGCGGGCGCGCGCAGGATACCGGCGCCAATGGCCGCGCCCATGGATACGGCCACTCCGAAACCGACACCGAGAATCTTCAGCAAGCCGCCGCGCGGCGCGGACGCTGCGGCCGTCACTCCGTCCCGACGTGTTGGGTACTGCGCAACCATCTCATGCCTTCCCCCAAGAGATCCCGGCCTGCCGATAATGCACTTCTTTTTTTAGTAGTACAATAGTAGGCTGCCGTCAGAGATCCTCAGGAGCCCACAGTGCGCTACATCCGCATGCCCATCGAAGTCGAGTCGCCGGAGGAATACGGCTACTCCCGCATCCGCCACAATCTCTCGGAGAGCTCGATCTCGGACAAGAAGCTGTCCGATTTCGGGCTGACCGTGCCCGACCTTGCATTGCAGTACAACGATCATCGCGGCGCACCCGGCCTGCGCGCGCGGATCGTGGCGGCGGAGCCCGGTCTGCGCGCCGATGACGTGCTGGTCACCGCTGGCGCCGCCGGGGCGCTTTTCATCGTCTCGACTTCTCTTCTGACGAGAGACGATCACCTGGTCGTCGTCCGCCCGAACTATGCCACCAACCTCGAGACACCGCGGGCGATCGGCTGTGCCATCAGCTTCGTCGACCTCTCCTTCGAGGACGGGTTTCGTCTGGATGTGGATCGGCTCGAGGCCGCGCTGCGGCCGAACACCAAGGTCATCAGCGTCACCACGCCGCATAACCCTACCGGGGTCGCGCTCCCGGAAGAAGCTCTCGGCCGCCTGACGGCGCTCGCCGCGAGACATGGGTGTCGGCTGGTCGTCGATGAGACGTATCGCGATCTCTGCTTCGGGGAGCTGCCGCGCCTGGCGGCGTCGCTCGGTCCCCACGTCATCAGCGTCTCCTCGCTGTCGAAAGCCTACGGCATCCCCGGTATCCGGCTGGGCTGGGTCGTGACCTCGGATCCCAGGCTCCAGGAGCTCTTTCTCGCCGCCAAGGAGCAGATCAGCATCTGCGGCAGCGTCATCCACGAATGGATCGGCGAGGAGATCCTCGCGCGGCGCGCGCAGATTCTCGGCGCGACGCTCGCGGAGATGCGTCATCGGCTGGCGCTGGTCACGCGTTGGATCGAGAGCGAGCCGCTGCTCGAGTGGGTGCCGCCCTCCGGAGGAGTGGTCTGCCTGCCGCGGATGAAGAGCACGCCTCCCGGCGGCACCGCAGACTTCTACCGGCGTCTGCTGGAGGCCGAAGGTACCTATGTCGGCCCGGGTCATTGGTTCGAGCTGCCGGACAGCTGCTTTCGGCTGGGCTACGGTTGGCCGACCCGGGAAGAGCTGCAGGCCGGCCTGCAGGGTATCTCCAATGCCCTGCGAGCCTGAGGAGACGTCCATGAAATCTCACCTGCCCTCGGCACTGCGCCTCATGGGCCTGACCACCGCGCTCGCCCTTGCGCCGCCTGCCATCAGCCGGCCTCTGCCGGTTCCCCCATTCGAGTGCCATGCCGCGGTGGGGTTCGACCTCAACCTGACCCTGCCCGGCTACATCCTCCCTACGAAGGCCGGCGCCAGAACCTGCATTCCGTTCACCTCCGTGGCCGCGCACCCGCCCAAGGGCTACCGCGGCGACTTCTACGTGGACGAATTCACCGACGCCAGGCTGCGCAAGCGGTGGGAAGCCTGCAAGCGGAACAAGCGCTGCTTCGACCGCATCGACAGGGAGCTGGTTGCCCGCCACCCTCCCAACCGGGAGCTCTCTTTGCAGGACCCGCACGAGCGTTTCCTGCTCGGCAAGATCGACGAAAAGGGCAGTGAGACCGATCTCACGACGATACGCCGTCCCGGCTTCTTCGCACGCGCACCGTATGACGAGCCGATCGCTGCGGCTGCTGCGGACACTTATGTCGTCGAATTCACCGCGCCGGCCGACCCATACGAGCGGATCCACATGCACAGGTCCGGCAACGTCCAGATCCGAGGCTGGTACATCCGCGGTGCCGGTGTCGACGACGGCCATGGCGCGCGGGAACGCGCGCTGATCATCATGAACGGAGGCGGCGGCGACCGGATCACCGCCATCGACGACCCGCGCGATGTCCCCTATGTCATCGACCCGAAGACCGGCAAGACGATCCAAAACCTCAACTTCCCCGATGCCACGACGGGCGTGGAAGGTCAGCGCTATTGGCGTAACGTGTGGTTTCGCCTGTACCAAGCCGGCTTCGACGTGCTGGCCATGGACCGCCGCGGCGTCGGGATATCCGGGGGCTATGACGATGAAGATACGTTGCAACAGGGCCGTGACATCCTCGACATCCTCGCGGCCCTGCGCAGCGGTGTGGGAATGCGCGCGCTGTCGCCTTCCAATCGTCGCGCCGCCGGCCACGAGGCCGCGGTGATGGTCCGGGGCGGACCCGCTGACGCGGGCCTGCCCGTGTTCCTCCTGGGAAGCTCGCGCGGAACCATGGCGAGCGGCTGGGCCATGACGCTCAATTTCGACAGGGACTGCAGTTACGATATGCCCCAGATCCGCTGCGGCCCGCCGCGCCGCGACTCCACCATCAAGGGCGCCATGATGATCGCGGATTTCTCGAGCGGCGTAGGCTATCTCGAGGCGCAGACCACCCGCAAAGACGATCTGCGCGGCGTCGGCCGGGATCGCGGCCTGTTCATAGGCGGCATCGAGGAAGAGCACGACATCGTCTTCTTTCCAAGCTCCGCGATACTCGCGGGAGTCTCCAAGTGGCCCAGCGCATTTTTCGCGCGCGGCCTGTGGTGCTATGCCGATGGCCTCGAGGGCGAAATGGATGCCTATGCCAGGGCCGCAGGCCTCAAAGAGCTCATCGTCGTGCGCGGGCCACATGAGTTCGCCGAATGGCCGCCGCCAGAGCAGCGGCGCGTGACTCGCCGGATGATCGCCTACGCCCGCGCGGTACTCAGCGGCGACAAGAGCATCCCCGGTCAGCGGCACTGGTCCAACATGCGGGAGCTGGTCGGCACGAGCGCTGACGTTTGGGAGCCCTCGACCCACCCCACGGTCGTGAAATAGACTCAGGTCGGCGCCTCTAGAAGCGCGTCTCCAGCGAGAACTTGACGACCGAAGGCGGACCTTCGGCGAGGAACAGCGTGCTCGTCGAGACCCAGTAGCGCCTGTTGGTGAGGTTCTCGGCGTTCAGCCGGAACGTCCAGGGCCGAGACCAGACCTCTCTCTCGTAGGCGAACCCGGCGTTGAAGAGTGTGTATCCCGGGACGTACGCCTGATCGAGGTTGTTGACCGCGCGACGGCCGACATAGTAGGCGCCGCCCGTGACGCTGAGGCCTGGCGCTAGAGTGCCGAAGCGATACTCCCCGACGAGGGACCACGTCTGCTTCGGCGTGTTGTCTATATACCTGCCGACCGCCGTAGGTATGACCGTCGCGCCGCTGATGATCGTCGGCGCGCCCGATATCTGTTTGGCGTCGAGGATGAGGCCGCTCGCATAAATCGACAGTTGCGGCGTGATCTCACCGGTCAGGCTGAGCTCCGTTCCCCGGTATCGCGCCCGTCCGTCCTCGACGTACACGTTGGCTGCATTGACATAGGTCGAAGCGCGGTCGATGTTGAAATACGCCGCTTGAAAGAGCAGGCCGCGCAGGGGCTCGATCTTGACTCCCCCTTCCGTCTGCTTGCTGGTCGCCGCCGGCAGGACCGCGCCGGCATTGGCGGCCGTGACCGGCGTGGCCGCCGTCGACTCCAGGCCCTCGATGTAAGTCCCGTAGAAGCTGAGCCAGGACTTCGGCTTCAGTACCACTCCGTAGGAGATCGGGGTCGGCGTCGCATGGAAGGTATCCGTATTGGTGGTCACGTTACTCTCCGTGTAGTTGGACTTGCGGACGCCGGCCAACACGTGCACCCAATCCTGATAGCTCGCGTGCTCGAAAACGTAGTAGCCGACGTCGTCGATCTGCGTAACCACGCCGACGGGGGGAGGGAGCGGCGAGTACGGGATCGGCACGGGATCGAACATGTTCTGGCTGCACGTCACCGGCTTGGATGTCGGAGTCGCCCCCGGGCAGACGCCGCCGGTCGAGGCGGAGTTGAACTGGCGGCGGACGTTCTTCGAGACGCCCACGAGCAACTCGTGCTCGATCGGTCCGGTATCGAAGGCGCCCGCGAGCTCGACACGGCCTTCGTAGTTCTTGTACTGATTGTCGTTCTGTAGGGTGGTCTTCAATGTGCCGGCGCCCGAGGCGAGGTTCGTCGGCGTGAAGGTCGAGAACCGCCGGCTGCGGGAGGCCTGCGACGTGCCGGTATCGAACGTCAGCTGCCAGGCGGGACTGAAATTGTAGCTGCCGTGAATCAGCGCATTGTCTTCCTTGGCCTGGTTCTTCATCCACTCGGCGCCGAGGTTGGTGCCGGGATTGAGCAGCGGCGGCAGGCTGATGTGCGGATAGAGGTTCGTCGCGGTCGACTTCGGTGCGACGAGCAGATAGACGGTGGGCTCGGGCACCGTCTTCTCGATGTGCTCCAGGTCCACCTGAATGGCCAGCCTGTCGGTCGGCCTGATGTCGAACGCGCCGGAGAGCAGCGCCCGCTGGCCTTCCGTGAAATCGATGCCCGAGTCGACCTTGGCGTACACGGCATTGACTCTGGCGCCGAAAATGCCCCACCAATCGTTTGCATCCACGTGCTCGCCGACGCCGCCGTTGTCGTCGCCGAACGTGTCCGAGTCGACGAAGGCCGTGTGGGTCGGCCGCTTCATGGTGAGGTTGATGATTCCGGACGGCGTGGTGAAGCCGTAATAGAGAGCGGAAGCTCCCTTGAGCGCCTCTACCCTATCCTTGTCCTCGAGGGGCAGGTCGATGAGATTGATGATCGGCAGAGTGCCGTCGAGACGGTAGTTGCCGCGGTTGTCGACCGGTATACCGCGGATCGACAGGTTGTCGTATACGGTCGGGCTCGTCTCGCTCGAAGTGACACCGGCGGTATTTCGCAACGCGTCCAGCAGGCTCTTCGCCTGCTGCGCCTGCAGCACCTCTTCCGGAATGACGCTGATGGTCAGCGGCGTATCGATCTGCTTTGCGCCGCGGAAGCTTCCCGCTTGCACGAAGTCCGCGCTGTAGCTGCGGCGATCGGCCGTGACGACGATCTGCTCGAGTTGGGCGCCCCCATCGGAGGACGCGGCGGCCGCCGGCGCGGCGTTCTGCGCGCGTGCCGTGGCGGCCAGCAGTAAGGCCGCGGATATCCCGCCGAGGGGCGCGTAGCGCGCGCCGGTGTGAGGTTTCTGCTTCGCAAAGATCATGCTCGTTGGGCTCCCCATGAGGCGTTGTGCGATGCCCGCAGCGCCGGCGGGCAAGAGCCGGCCGCGGCCGAGCTAATGTATTATTATTCTATAAAAAATAATAGTGACTTTTCTACTTTAAAAATACTCAATACTTCCGCCCACTTGGCGCGCATCGGCGCGGTACCGGGGGCCGGCGAGACCCTCGCCGCGGCTCAGGCGCGCGCCGCGGTGGACAGCGGTGCCTCGCCCGGCAGGCGCGGTGTCGCTTCCACCAGCGCGCGGGTATAGGGATGCTGCGGCGCCTCGAGCACCACGCGCGTCGCGCCCCGCTCGACGATGCGCCCCTCCGACATGACGATCACCTGGTCGGCGAGCGCGTGGACGATCGATAGATCGTGCGTGATGAAGAGGCAGGCGAAGCCGTATTCCGCCTGCAGCTTCTGCAGCAGCGCCAGGACCTGGGCCTGGATGGTCATGTCGAGAGCCGAGACCGGCTCGTCGGCAACCACCAGGCGCGGCCGTGAAACGATGGCGCGAGCGATGGCGATGCGCTGCCGTTGGCCGCCGGACATCTGGTGCGCCAGCCGCGCGCCGAATCCGCCGAGCCCCACCTCCTCGAGCACTTGCGCTGCGCGCTCGCGCCGCTGGCGCAGACCGAGCGCGGGCTCGTGGCGCAGCGGCGCCGCCACGATGTCGACCACCCGCATGCGCGGGTCGAGAGAGGAGAACGGATCCTGGAAGATGAGCTGCGCCTCGCGGCGGAACCGACGCAGCTGCACTGAAGTCATGGCCCCGACCGTCATGCCGTCGAAGCAGATGGTGCCTGCGGACAACACCTTCAGCCCGAGCACGGCGCGGCCCAGCGTCGTCTTGCCGCAGCCGCTCGCGCCCACGACCGCGGTGATCTCGCCGCTGCGCAGCGTGAAATCGATGTCGCTCAGGACGGGCCGCTGTGCTCCCACGCCGAAGACCGTCCGGGCTCCTGCATAGGCCACACACGCCCCTGCGACCGAAAGAAGCGGGCTGGAGTCAACCGATGCATCGACAGCGCTCTTCTGCGAGGCGATTTCGTCCGACCCGACTGCCCTGGAAACCGGACGCGAGCCTATCAAACGTCGGGTGTAGGCATGAGCGGGACGGGTCAGCACCTCGCTGGTGGCACCGGCCTCGACGAGGCACCCCTTCTCGAGGACCGCGCAGCGCTCGGCATAGCGAGCCACCAGCCCGAGATCGTGCGTGATCAGAAGGGTCGCGACGCCGTGGTCCCTGGCGAGCTCCACGATGAGATCCAGGACCTCACGCTGACTCAACGTATCGAGCGCCGTGGTCGGCTCATCCGCAACGAGGAGCTTCGGCCGCAAGAGGAGCACGGATGCCAACATGATGCGTTGGCGCATCCCGCCGGAGAATTCGTGGGGATGGCGGCTCAACGCCTGGCCCGGGTCCTTGATCCGCACGCGCGCGAGCATCTCGACGCAGCGCTCGCGGATCTCCTTGCGGCCCCCGCCGAAGTGCAGCTCGAGCCCCTCGGCGAGCTGCCGCCCGATGCTGAGCGCCGGATTGAGGGAGACCATCGGCTCCTGGAAAACCATGCCGATCTCGGCGCCGCGAACATCGCGCAGGGCGCGGGGGCTCAGCTTCGTGAGATCCCTGCCGGCGAGGATGATGGAGCCGCTCGTGCGGCGCACGCCGGGCGGCAGCAGGTCGAGAATGGCCCGCGCCGCGAGTGTCTTGCCGCTCCCGGACTCCCCGACCAGGCCGAGAAACTCCCCCTTCCCGACCTCGAGCGAGAGTCCCTCGAGCAGGGCGCGACCGTGCTCGCCGGGGCGCGCATTCTCGATGCGCAGGCCACGGACCTCGAGGAGCGACGGTGCTGTCGCGACAGTCATGCGTCCTGGAATCGTGCGGGGCGCCCCAATGGTTTGTCAAATCAATGAGAACAAGCGGCGCCTCGCGACCGTCCGCCGTGCACCCTGAGGTACACTATGGCGGCTCGGAGGTTATGTCGCGGGGAATGGTCATGCAGATGAATCGGAAACGCGCCGGTGCGGTCAAAGAGAGATCCACCGCGGGTGGAGCCGTCACCGGAAGCCGCCTGCAGACGGAGCTCGCGGGCCGCATTCTGCATCTTCTCAAGGAGCAGGGGGCGGGACCCGGGCACCACCTGGTGGAGCAGGATCTGTGTCGGCACTTCGGCGTGTCACGCACCCCGATCCGCGGCGCCCTGAAGCTGCTCGCCGCCCAGGGCGCGCTGCAGGCCCGGGCCCACAGGGGCTTCGTCCTCCGCGGTGCCGTCAAAACGGCGCCGGAGGTCGATACCACCAACCTGCAGGACGAGGAGGACAAGGAGCTGTTCATCGCCATTGCGGAGGCACGCAATACCGGTCGGCTGCCGGCGGACTGCACCCAACAGGAGCTCGTGCGACTCTTCGGCGCCAAGCTGCCGACGGTGGGGCGCGTCATGCGCCATCTCTCGGAGCTGGGGCTCGTCGAGCGCAAACGCGGGCACGGATGGTCGTTCGTGGCGTCGATCAACTCCGCCAGCGCGCAGGCGGAAAGCTACAACTTCCGCCGGATTCTCGAGCCCGCCGAGCTCGCGCAGCCCGGCTTCGAGCTCGACCGCGAATGGGCGCGAGCCTGCCGCGCCCGGCACCTGGTGTTCAAGCGCAAGCCCTGGCGCAAGACGCTGGCGGTGGAATTCTTCGAGATGAACGCGAACTTCCACGAGCAGCTCGCGCGCTGCTCGGGCAATCGCTATCTGCTCGATGCGATGCAGCGTCAGAACCAGGTGCGCAGCTTCCTCAACTATCAGTGGGGCTACGGCAGCGAGCGCGTGCAGGCCTCCATCGCGGAGCATCTGGAGATTCTCGATGCGCTGGAAGCCGGGCAGAACCGCCGCGCCGCGGAGCTCATGCTCGCGCATCTCGACAGCTCCCGGGCCATCAGCGTCATCGATCACGGCGCCACCGCCCAGGCCGGGTGAGCTCGCGGCCCGTCGTTGTGCATTTTTTAGTCTAATAATACAATAGGGCGTGACTTCAGAGCATGCCTCGCTGATCTCCGGCGGCCGGACCTTCCGCATCGTCGATCTGCGCGCCTCGGCGGGCGGCGTCCTCGACCGGCTGCCTCACGTCCTGCGGATACTGCTCGAGAACGTGATGCGCAGCGGCGCAGCGGATGCGCCGCACGCCGCTCGAGCGATCCGCGGCTGGCTCGACACGGGCCGCAGCGAAGCCGACATTCCGTTCCATCCGGCACGCGTCCTGATGCATGACACCACCTGCGGTCCCGCGCTCGTGGACATCGCGGCCATGCGATCGGCGCTGGCCGAGGCCGGGGGCGATCCACGCCAGCTGAGCCCGGTGCTGCCCATCGACATCTCGACCGACCACTCCATTGCCGTCGATGCCTTCGGGACGTCCACTGCGCTGGCGTACAACATGCAGCGCGAAATGCAGCGCAATGCGGAGCGCTATCGGCTGATGAAGTGGGCGACTGGCACGCTGGCGGGCGTGCGGGTTCACCCTCCGGGCACCGGCATCATGCATACCCTCAATCTCGAGCGGCTGGCCACCGTGGTCGGTCTCTCGGACCGGGATGGCAGGGCCTGGGCCGTGCCCGACACAGTGCTCGGCACCGACAGCCACACACCCATGATCAATGGCATCGGCGTGCTCGGCTGGGGCGTCGGAGGACTCGAGGCGGAGAGCGTCTGCTTCGGCATGCCGGCGGTCATTCGTGTACCGGATGTCGTGGGTGTCAGGCTGAGCGGCCGATTGCGGCCGGGAGTGACCGCCACGGACCTGGCACTGACGCTGTGCGAGCGGCTGCGGCGGCTGGAGCTCGCGGACCGCTTTCTGGAGTTCTTCGGCCCGGGGGTCGCCGCGCTCGCCGCGGGCGAGCGCTCGGTAGTGGCGAACATGGCGCCGGAATTCGGCGCGAGCTGCGCCTTTTTCCCAGTGGATGAGCAGGTGCTCAGGTATCTGCGCGAAACCGGCCGGAGCCTGGAGCACGTGCGGCTGGTGGAGGATTACGCCCGCCGCCAGGGGCTGTGGCTCGAGCCCACGGCGGCACCACGCTACACGGAGACGTTGGATTTCGACCTGGACGGGGTCGGAACCTCCCTCGCAGGTCCGCGTCGCCCGCAGGATCGCATCGACGCCGGGACCACGGCGGCGGCGCTCGCGCCCCTGCTCGCCGGGCGCCGCGCCGCGCCCCTCGAGGCGCAGCCGGGCAGCGGCGCGGTTGCGATCGCCGCCATCACCAGTTGCACCAACACATCGGATCCGCGTCTGCTCGTCGCGGCCGGACTGCTCGCGCGCAAGGCGCGGCAGCTCGGGCTCGAGCCTCGAAGTTGGGTCAAGACATCCCTCGCCCCCGGGTCGCCTGCGGCGCTGCGTTATCTGCAAAGGGCGGACCTGCTCGCCGACTTCGAGGCGCTGGGATTCGCCGTCGTCGGCTTCGGATGCACCACCTGCATCGGCAACTCCGGGCCGCTCACCCCCGCCATGGAGTCGGCGATCGAGGACAGCGGCATCGTTCCCGTCGCCGTGTTGTCCGGCAATCGAAACTTCCCGGGCCGCGTGCACCCGCGGCTCGAGGCGGCGTTCCTGGCTTCGCCTCCGCTGGTCGTCGCATTCGCTCTCGCCGGCGACGTCAACCGCAACATCCTCGCCGATCCGATCGGGCACACGCCGGCCGGTGCTCCCGTGCGGCTTGCCGACATCTGGCCAAGCGCAGCGGAGGTCGAGGCGGCGCTTGCGCACGCCGGCGATCCGCGCGACTACCTCGAGGCATACGAGCGCGCCGAGCGCAGCGCGGCGTGGGAGGCGCTCGCCGCCGCGAGCTCGGATCTTTATCCCTGGGATGAGGCCTCGACCTATCTGCGCCGGCCGCCGTTCGCCGCCTTCGGGGCGGCAGCGCGCCTGGGCTCGTATCGCGCCCGTGCGCTGCTGTCACTCGGCGATGACATCACCACCGATCACATCTCGCCTGCCGGAGCCATACCTGCGCAGAGCGCCGCCGCGGACTACCTGACGGCCCGGGGCGAGGACCGGCACGACCTCAACGTCTTCGCCGCGCGGCGCGGCAATTGGGAGGTGATGATTCGGGGCCTCTTCACCAACAGGAGCGTGCGCAATATGCTCGGCCCCGGCATCCCGCCGGGCTCGACGATCCATGCCGGCTCGGGCGAGGAGCTGCCGCTGTGGCGCGCGGCGGAGCGCTACGCGGCGGAAAACACTCCCCTCGTGATCGTCGCCGGAGAGCGCTATGGCATGGGCTCCTCACGCGACTGGGCGGCCAAGGGCGTAGCGCTTCTCGGCGTGCGGGCCGTGCTCGCTCTCGGCTTCGAGCGCATTCATCGCTCGAATCTCATCGGCATGGGAGTCGTGCCGCTGCGACTGCCCGCCGAATGGTCGCCGCTGCGCCTGTCGCTCGGCCCCGACGACATCATCGAGATCGATGCGGCAATGAAGCTGATCAAGCCACGCGGGCGTATCCCCGTACGAATCGAGCGCAGGAGCGACAGCATCACCTTCGATGCCACGCTCGCCGTCGAAACGTCCTCGGAGGTCGAGTTGCTGGCAGCGGGCGGTATCCTGCCGCTCATCCTCGCGCGCGCGATGCGTTAAGGAAATTTAAGGAGTTCTAAGAAAAACGCTCGCCGCACAGGAAGCCGCGGTCACGGAAACCCCGCTCCCTTACCCGTATGTTGCCGCTGCGTTACGACGAGAAGCATGCACTCTCTCCAAAGGAGTATCTCAGCAGCTCTCGCGCTGGGAATTTCAACGGCGGCGCCCTCTCCGTACACTACGCGCCGTAGTTAAAAGGAGGTGATCCCGTGGAATTCGTAGTAGTCCAAATGGCCGTGACGGCCGTGTTGCTCTTCGCCTTTTCGGCCGAAGTCCTGCTCAGTCACTTCAGAGCGAAGTAACCTCTTCCCGCGGCGAGAGCCGCGGGAAGAGCTTTTCGGGCATGGTCATGCAATGACCCTGAAATGCGCCAGCGCTAGCGGTCCGGCCCCAGGAAACTCTTAACGATCGAGGCATCGAGCGCCTCGTAGTCCGAATAAGAGATCGTCTCGTAAAGCTCCTGCCGGGTCTGCATCTGCCCGATCAGGCTGCCTGGCCCGTCCTCGCGGCGGATCGTGGCGTAGAGCTGCTCGTGGGCTTTCGCCGCCATCCGCAGCGCGCTCACCGGCCAGATCACCATCCGGTAACCCATCGCCTCGAACTCCGCTGCCGTGAAGTACGGCGTGCGGCCGAACTCCGTCATGTTGGCGAGCAGCGGCGCGTCCACGCGGCACGCGAACTCGCGGAACATATCCGCGTTGGTCAGCGCCTCCGGGAAGATCGCGTCGGCTCCCGCATCGAGATAGCGCTTGGCGCGTGCCACGGCGCCGTCGAGCCCTTCGCTCGCGGCGGCGTCGGTGCGCGCGATGATGTAGAGGTGGCGCCGCGCACGCGCGGCGGCCGCGATCTTCGCCGCCATGTCCTCGGGCGCCGCGAGCCTCTTGTCGTTGAGGTGGCCGCACTTCTTCGGCAGCAGCTGATCCTCGATGTGCACGGCTGCAGCGCCGGCGTCCTCGAAGGCGCGCACCATGTGCATGACGTTGAGCGCCTCGCCATAACCCGTATCGCCGTCCACCAACACCGGCAGAGCGGCGGCGCGGCTCACCTGCCGGATGAAGAAGCAGACGTCCTCGACGGTGATGATGCCGAGGTCAGGCAAACCCATGGAGGCGCTGATCGCCGCGCCGGAGAGATACAGCGCCTCGAACCCGTGCCGCTTCGCCTGCAGCGACGCGAGTCCGTTGTACGCGCCGGGAATCCGCAGGATGCCGCCGCGGCGAACGAGCTTGGCGAAGCGCTCGCCCGCCGGCTGCGCCGGCAGGCTCTCCCCGACGAGATAAATGCTCATGAAGAGGCCCCCGGGGTCAGATGACGTAGAGGTCGACGTACTCGTTGACCGGCATCTGCTCGAGACGCGTACGCTCGAGCGAGGGCTCGGCGATCGCGTGCTGTTGCTTCTCCGGGAAACGCCGCGCGAGATTCCGGCGGAACTTCGCGACGAGCAGCGGTATGCCCTCCTGCCGCCGGCGCCGATGGCCGATCGGATACTCCACCACCACTTCATCGAGCGTGCGCCCGTCCTTGAGCTTGACGGTGACGGCATTCGCGATGGAGCGCTTCTCGGGATCGAGATAGTCGCGGGTGAACTGCGGGTCCTCCACGCACTCGATCCGGGCGCGCAAGGCATCGATGCGCGGATCGCCGGCGACCTCGTCCTCGTAGTCGGCGGCCGTGAGGCGTCCGTAGAGGAGCGGCACCGCCATCATGTACTGGATGCAGTGGTCGCGGTCGGCCGGATTGGCGAGCGGTCCCTTCTTGTCGATGATGCGGATGCAGGCCTCATGCGTGCGCACTCTGATGTGCTCGATGTCGTCGACGCTCCGGCCCAGCGTCCGCAGGCGCTCGTGCAGCTGCATCGCCGCCTCCACCGCGGTCTGCGAGTGGAATTCCGCCGGATAGGCGATCTTGAAGAGCACGTTCTCCATCACGTAGGAGCCGTATCCGCGCTGAAACTTGAACGGCTGTCCCTTGAAGAGGACATCGTAGAAGCCCCAGGTCTTGGCGGTGAGCACCGACGGATAGCCCATCTCGCCCGTCTTCGCGATGAGCGCCAGGCGCACCGCGCGGCTGGTCGCATCGCCGGCCGCCCAGCTCTTGCGCGAGCCGGTGTTGGGAGCGTGCCGGTAGGTGCGCAGGCTCTGCCCGTCCACCCAGGCGAGCGACAGCGCGTTGATGATCTCTTCGCGCGACAGCCCGAGCAGCCGGCCGATCACCGCGGTGGAGGCCACCTTCACCAGCACCACGTGATCCAATCCGACGCGATTGAAGCTGTTCTCGAGCGCGATCACACCCTGGATCTCGTGCGCGCGGATCATCGCCGTCAGCACGTCCTTCATGAGCAAGGGCTTGCGTCCCGCAGCCACCGCCTGGCGCGACAGCCAGTCGGCGGTGGCGAGAATGCCGCCCAGGTTGTCCGACGGATGGCCCCATTCGGCGGCGAGGAAGGTGTCGTTGAAGTCGAGCCAGCGGATCATGGCGCCGATGTTGAAGGCCGCCTGCACCGGGTCGAGCTGAAATTGCGTGCCCGGCACCTTGGCGCCGTTCGGCACCACCGTGCCCGGCACGATGGGACCCAGGAGCTTGCCGCACGCGGGGTAATCGAGTGCCTCGAGCCCGCAACCCAGGGTGTCGAGCAGGCAGTAGCCCGCGGTCTCGTAGGCGAGATCGCTGTGGCTGTCGGCGCCGAGAACGTAGTCGGCGATGTCGGTGAGAACCTGGTCCGGCGCGGGCCGGGAGGTGCTGTGCGATGATGACATGGACTCTCGCGTGTGCTCAGGAACGCTTGTCGAGGGGCACGAAGCGCTGCGGCTCCGGCCCGACATAGTTGGCCGTCGGGCGGATGATCTTGCCGTCGGCCCGCTGCTCCAGCGCGTGCGCCGCCCAGCCGCTGGTGCGCGCGATGACGAAGAGCGGCGTGAACATCTCCGTCGGCACGCCCATCATGTGATAGGAGACGGCCGAGAACCAATCGAGGTTCGGGAACATCTTCTTGGCGTCCATCATCACCGACTCGATGCGCTCGGCGATGGCGAACATCTTCAGGTCTCCGGCCTCCTTCGAGAGGCTGCGCGCCACCTCCTTGATGACCTGATGGCGCGGATCGGAAACCGTGTACACCGGATGTCCGAAGCCGATGATGACCTCCCTGTTGGCGACGCGCGCGCGAATGTCGGCCTCGGCGGCTTCCGGACTGTCATAGCGCTTCTGGATCTCGAACGCCACCTCGTTGGCGCCGCCGTGCTTCGGGCCGCGCAACGCGCCGATCGCACCGGTGATGCAGGAGTATATGTCGGAGCCGGTGCCCGCAATGACTCGCGCCGTGAACGTCGAAGCGTTGAATTCGTGCTCCGCATACAGGTTGAGCGAGGTATGCATGGCGCGAACCCACGAGGCGGGCGGCGGCCGGCGGTGCAGCAGGTGCAGGAAGTGGCCGCCGATCGAGTCGTCTTCGGTCTCGACGAGCGGCGCATGTCCGTTGCGGCTCACGTGATACCAGTAGGCGAGCATGGAGCCGAGCGAGGCGATCAGCCGATCGGCGATGTCGCGCGCGCCGGCTGCGGCATGCTCGTGCTTTTCCGGCAGTGCGCAGCCCAGGGCGGAGACGCCCGTGCGCAGGACGTCCATCGGATGCGCGGCCGCAGGCAACTCATCGAGCACCGCACGCACTGACGCCGGCAGGCCACGCAAGGCTTTGAGCTTGCTCTTGTAGGCCGTCAGCTCGGCACGCGTCGGCAGCTTGCCGTGGATCAGCAGGTGGGCGATCTCCTCGAACTCGCAGGTCGTCGCGATCTCGAGGATGTCGTAACCGCGGTAGTGCAGGTCGTTGCCGGAGCGACCGACGGTGCAGAGCGCGGTGTTGCCGGCTACGACGCCGGAGAGCGCGACGGATTTCTTCGGCTTCGGCCCCGTCGTGGCCGGCTCTTCGGTGTGCGTCATCCCGCCACTGTAGACGGGGCAAGATACCAAAGAAAATACCTTGAAGATGGCATCTCTATATGAGAAAAGTATCGTCATGGAGCTGCGCCATCTGAGGTACTTCCTGGCCGTCGCGGAGGAGCTCAATTTCACCCGCGCCGCGGAGCGCCTCGGGATTTCCCAGCCCCCCCTCACTCAGCAGGTGAAGGCGCTGGAGGCGGAGCTCGGCGTGGCCCTCCTCGACCGCTCCGCCTACCGCATCGAGCTCACCGATGCCGGGCGGATCTTCGCCGCCGAGGCGGCACGGATCCTGGGTGATGCGCGCAGCGCGGTGCAGGCCGCGCGGCGCGCGGCGACGGGCGCCACCGGGCGGGTGCGGGTGGGATTCACCGAGTCGGCGTCCTTCAACTCTCTGGTGACCTCGACGCTGCGCAGATTCCGCTCCGACTACCCCGCCGTGGAAGTGTCCCTCGAGGAGCATCCGTCCACGGAACTGATCGTGGCGCTGCGGCAGGCGCGGATCGATGCTGCCTTCGTCCGGCCGCCGCTGCCGGCGGAGCGGGGACTGACACTGCATCTGTTGGAGAGGGAGCCGCTGGTCGTGGCGGTGCCGAGCGGACACCCGCTCGCCGGCCGCCGGCAGGTCGATCTCGGCGCGCTCGCCGCGGAGACCTTCATCCTCTATCCGCGCGCGGTGCGGCCGGGGCTCGCCGATACCGTGGTTACGGCCTGCGAGACGGCGGGATTCACGCCCAAGGTCGGCCAGTACGCGCCGCAGCTCTCCTCGACCATCAATCTGGTGGCGGCATCGCTCGGCATCTCCATCGTTCCCGACAGCATGCGCTGCCTGCAGGCGCGCGCCGTCACCTACGTGCCGCTTCGCGGCGAGCCCTTGCATGCGCTCCTCGGCATCGCCTACCGCACGGATGAGAGCTCGGCGGTGGTGCACAACTTCATCGCTGCGGCGCGGCACGACCGGCGCGCGGGCAACACCCAGACGAACGCGACCGGGAGGACATCATGATCCAGAGCTTCAGCGACCACGCCGCCAACGAGCGTACTTTCCTTGCCTGGGTGCGCACGGGCATCGCGGTGATCGCGCTCGGGTTCGTCATCGAGAAATTCAACCTGTTCGTGCTCACGCTGGCGCGCACCGCGGGCGTCGGTAACGGCCTGCGGCTCGAGCGGCTCTCGGGATCGCTCGGGCGCTACGAAGGCCTGGCCTTCATCGCCGGCGGCATCCTGCTCATAGTGCTCGCCACCGCGCGCTTCGCCAGGACGACGGCGCTGATCGACGATACGACGACGCACCCGGCGGGGAGCGTTCGCGCGGAATTGATCGTCTCCGCCGCGCTCATCGTGCTCATTGCGAGCTACAGCGTCTATCTCGCCTTCGACTGAGGTCATGCCGTCGCCGGGTCGACCGGCCCGGAGCGTGACCCGCATCACAGAAACGACGGGCCGGGAGCCATGGAGGCGCGGCCCTGCCGAAAACCCGGGAATAAGGGCATCCACGGGTTTTCGGGGCGAGCCGGCATGGCGATCGGTCTATTGACACTGCGGCGCGCCGCGGCGGCGGCGGCCGCCCTATGCCGGCCCCGCGCCGGCGCGGTGTCCAACGCATCCCAGCCAGCACCCCAGCCGGTCGAGATCCTGCTCGGTCCCCAGGATCTGGAGCAACTGCTGTCGCCGGCGGGGGCCTCTGGGACGGCGCGCGCGCAGTCGCGCGTTCCACAGCCCCTCACCTCGTCGCAGGCGCTGAAGAGACTGCGCGAGCTCGCCCTGGGCGCTTCCGCCATCTCCGCTCACCCGGGACCTGCGCATGCCGCCGTCGCTGCGGCCGCCGTCGCTGCGACCGAGGACAGAGCCATGATGCGCGAGCTGGCGCCGCGCCGCCCGAGCCTCCTGCCGCAACTCATACGCGCCGCCAACGATGACGAAGCCCCGCGGCGTGAGCTCGCCGCCATCATCCGGCGCGATCCGTCGCTGGTGGGAAATCTGCTCGAGATGGCGAACAGCTCCTTTTACCGCGTGACGGAACGGCCCGTGGAGAGCATCGACCGTGCCGTCGTGTTGCTCGGCAGCGAAGGCATCCGCTCGCTGATCGCGGCCGCGGCGATGCAGCCGATCTTCCGCGTTGCCGCCGGCCCGTTTCCCCGCTTCGGGCAAATGGTCTGGGAGCATGCCTGGCGGTCTGCCAACGCCGCGGTGGTCCACGCCGCCATGGTTGAGAAAGCAGACCCGTTCGCGGCCGAGCTGTTGAGCCTGGTCTGGGGGCTGGCGGATGTGGTGCTCTTCCAGGCGGCGCTGGAACGCTATGCGGTCGCCCCGGGCGGCAAGCTGCGGCCGGACGCGGCGGTGATCGCGGCGCTCCTCGAATCCCGGTCTGCGCAGGTCGCGCGCCGGCTCGGGGCGGGCTGGGAGCTTTCCGAAGGAAGCCTCGCCGCGCTCGAGCAGCAGGCGAGCGCGGCCGAGCCGGCCGCGCCACTCGGCCGGTCACTGCGCTTCGGGCGGGTCGTCGGCGCGCTCGCGCTGCTGCGCACCAACAGTGTGATCGACGAGACGACCGCCCGGGCGTCGTTGCCCAGATCCCCTCTGGCGCCCGAGCAGCTCGAGCGCATGTGGGCACGCATGACGACGGATCCGTCCGCGGCGCGGCCCAAGGCTCAGGTGTCGCCGCAGCCGTAAGGGAACGGACGTCCCCAAGCTGTCGTTATAGTCCGCAGGGGCCTCGAAGCCCTTCCGATGACTATCGCCTGCACCGATTGCGGAACGCTCCAGGACATCCCCCCGCTGCCCTGGGGAGCCATTGCCATTTGTCCGACGTGCGACAACCGATTGGAGCGCACCAACGGACGCAGCATCAACGGTGCGCTCGCCTGCGCCTCGGCGACATTCGTGCTGCTCTTCCCGGCCAACCTGCTGCCACTCATGCATGTCTCGATGCTGGGAATGACGCGGGAGAGCAGGCTGGGAACGGGCGTCGTGACGCTATGGCAACACCAATGGGTGGTCGTGGCGTTGCTGGTCGCCGCATTCGCCATCATCCTGCCGTTCGTGCGCTTCGGCCTGCTGTCGCTCGTCCTCGCCCTGTTGCAGCTCGGGCATAGGCCGCACTGGCTCGGTCGCGCCTTTCGCTGGTCGTTGCACCTCGATCAGTGGGCGATGCCGGATGTGTTTCTCATCGGCTGCGCGCCTGCCGGCGGAGATCAGCTCGCTGCCGCTGACACAGATAGCCGACAACCTGCGCACGATCACCGATCAGCTGCGCGCGCTCACGTCCTCACCGCAGCTGCGCGACAGTCTCACCCGTCTCGACGCGACGCTCGCAGCGCTGGAACGCATGTCGCGCCAGGCGGCGCCGCAAGTCGCGCCGACCTTGCGCGAGATGCGGATGACGGTGACGAGCCTGCGCGCAGCCGCCCAGCAGTTGGATGCAACCGCACAATCCGCCAGGATGACGATGGGTGCGAATCCCGCGGCCCCGAGCGGCAACCTGCAGCATGCTCTAGATGGAATCGTGTGGATAACCTTCGTCGGCCGGCATCTCCTCCACCCAGCCGCGCCAGATCGACAGCAGCGCCGCCATCAGCGCCGGACCGATGAAGATGCCGACGAGTCCGAAGGACTCGACGCCGCCGAGGATGGCGAGCAGCGCCCAGAGGAACGGCAGCTTCGCGCCCTCGCCGATGATGACGGGACGGACGAAATGATCGGCGATGAAGAGCACCAGGGTGCCCGCTGCCGCGACGACGATCGCGGCCGCGATCGAGCCTCGCACCACCAACACGACCGCGACGGTCCCGAACACGATGGGCGCGGCGAACGGGATGGTCGCGAAGACGCCGGTAATGACACCCGACAGGATGGGGTGCGGCGCATGGGCCAGGGCATAAACGCCGCACATGATCGCGCCCTCGCCGACGGCGACGAACACGATGCCGTCCACCGCCGCGCGGATCGCGCTCACCACGCGGCGCAACAGCCGGTCCACCGACGACCCGAAGAGACGCCGGAACATTTTCGGCACCTGCATGCTGAGGTGGTCGCGGTTGAGGTAGACGAAGAACAGTGTCAGGACAGTGAAGGCCAGCGTGACGAGGCGCCGGGCCACCTGCACGCCGACGATCCGCGTCCACTCGATGACCGTGGGGCTCGCATGCATGTGTCCCCCGGCGGCAGGGCCTGCGCCCGGCCCGCCCGGCCCGAGGTACTCCACCCAGGTGTCTCGGAACCAATGGCTGAGCCACGGTAGCTGCTCCAGCCACGCGGGCAGCGGCGGCGGGCCGCTGCCGGCGGAGGCGGCAAAGTCGCGCGCGAGAGAGATCGCCTCGCGGCCGGCCACGACCCCTCCATAGACGAGCGGCACCACCAACACCGTGCCGACTATCACCGTGAAAGTGAGCGCCGCCCAGACATCGCGGCGCCGGCCATGGAACTTCGCCAGCCAGCGGTCGTAGACCGATGAGGTGGCGATGGCCAGCACCGCCGCCCAGCAGAGCGCCGCGATGAAATACCGCAGCATCCAGGCGCCAGCGAGCACCAGCGCGCCGATGAGCACGTAACGCGCGGTCTTCTGGGCTGTGGTGGCATTCTCTGGCTGCACGCCGCACCTCCGATCAGGGCAGCGCTTATGGTACACCCTGAGGCGCCTGCGCTTGCGCCGCAAAATCACGTTCCCTTGCCTGCGATGGCGGAACCCGAGCCACGCGCACGCGTTCGCGCTGGGTAAGCCCCGAATGGCGAATTGACGGATCGGTATGCAATTGTTCCGCAGGCACAGCAACAGAGTAGTCGTGATAACCGGCGCCAGCGCCGGAGTCGGCAGGGCGGCCGCGCGCGAATTCGCGCGTAGCGGTGCGGACGTCGCACTGCTGGCACGCAACGGCGACGCGCTGGACAACGCGCGCGCGGAGGTAGAGAGCTATGGCCGGCGCGCGCTCGCCATCCCCGTCGACGTGTCCGATGCGGACGCGGTGGAGCGCGCCACCTTCGTCATCGAGTCACAACTGGGACCGATCGACGTCTGGGTCAACAACGCCATGGTTACGGTTTTCTCGCCCGTCGCGCTGCTTCAGGCGGACGAGGTCCGCCGCGTAACCGAAGTCACCTATCTCGGCACCGTGAACGGCACATTATCGGCGCTGCGGCGGATGCAGCCGCGCGACAAGGGCATCATCATCCAGGTGGGCTCGGCCCTCGCGTATCGCTCGATTCCCCTGCAGGCGCCCTACTGCGGCGCGAAGGCCGCAATCCGCGGCTTCACCGACTCGCTGCGCACGGAGCTGCTGCACTCGGGCAGCCGCGTCAGAGTCACGATGGTGCAGATGCCGGCCCTCAACACCCCACAGTTCGACTGGTGCCGCACGCGCCTGACCCGCAAGCCGCAACCGGTGCCGCCGATATTCGAGCCTGAGGTCGCGGCGCGCGCCATCGTCTGGGCGTCCCGCCACAAGCGGCGCGAGATATTCGTGGGCGGCACCACGGTCGCCGCCATCTGGGGAAATCGTCTAGCAGCGCCGCTGCTCGATCGCTATCTGGCGCGTACGGCGTACGACGCTCAGCTGGCGGAGGAGGCGGTCGAGCCTGACAGGCCCGACAATCTCTGGCGCACGGTGCCGGGGGATCGCGGCGCATACGGGCGATTTCGCGATCGGGCGAGCAGCACGAGCCGGGAGCTCTGGCTGACCACACATCGCGGACTGCTCTTGGCCGCCTGCGCGGCGGGCGTGGGCATTGCCTTCAAGGCGACACGCTACCTCAGCGGAGACCCGGATCGCGTCGCGTAGTCCACCGGGGCCGAGCAAATCTCCGCGGGCGGCACGCTTCCTGCGGAACGAGGCCGGAGGCAAAGGCATGACCGAACCATCACGGCCGCGTCCGGCCGGCGGCAGGCGCAGCTGCGACTCCGCCGCGCCCATAGAGCACGTGTCGGCTCGCGCCTACCGCATTCCGACGGACCAGCCCGAATCGGACGGCACTCTCGAGTGGAGCTCGACGACGCTCGTCGTGGCGCACGTGGACGGCGGCGGGCGGCGGGGATTCGGCTATACCTATGCAGACGCGGCTGCGGCCCACTTGATCGCGGAGAAGCTCGCTGCGCAGATTCAGGGCCGCGATGCGTTCGCCACCGCGGAATGTTGGGAGGCGATGGTAAACGCGGTGCGCAACATCGGCGCCCCGGGAATCTGCTCGATGGCGATATCCGCGGTGGACAGCGCTCTTTGGGATCTCAAAGGCAAGCTCCTCAACGCCCCCGTCGTCAGCCTGCTCGGCCAGGCGCGCCAGCGCGTGGCGGTGTACGGCAGCGGCGGGTTCACCTCCTACTCGGTCGCGCAGCTGCGGCAACAGCTCGGGGACTGGGTCGGCGCCGGCATGCACTGCGTCAAGATGAAGATCGGACGCCATCCTGACGATGACTTGCCGCGGGTGAAGGAGGTGCGTGCCGCGATCGGCGACGAGCCGGAGATCTTCGTCGATGCCAACGGCGCCTACGCGCGCAAGCTCGCGCTGCGGCAAGTGCGGTCGCTGGCCGACCTCGGAGTGACTTGGTACGAGGAGCCGGTATCGAGCGACGACCTCGATGGTCTCAGACTGCTGCGCGATCACTCTCCTCCAGGGATCGACCTGACTGCCGGCGAGTATGGTTACGACAGCGTCTATTTCCGCAAGATGTGCGCGGCCGGAGCCGTGGACGTGCTGCAGGCCGATGCGACGAGATGCAAGGGAATTACCGGCTTCATGCGCGCCGCCGCCATCGCCGACGCGTTCCTGCTGCCCCTCTCGAGCCACTGCGCGCCCTCGCTTCACCTGCATCCCTGTTGCGCCGCGCCGCGCGTACGGCACATGGAGTATTTCCACGACCACGTGCGCATCGAGCACATGCTGTTCGATGGTGCGCTCGCGGCCGTCAGCGGCCACATGGAGCCCGATCTCGGGAAGCCGGGCCTCGGCCTCGAGCTGAAGGAAGCTGACGCGCGGCGATACGCCGTGTGACCTCGGGCCCGCCCGGGTATAGACTTGCGTTTTACCGAGATCCCAGGAGCTCCGATGCCCATTGCCCACGACAGCGTCGTCACCATCCATTACACCCTCAAGGACGATGCCGGCGCGGTGATCGACAGCTCCGCCTCCGGCGAGCCGCTCGCCTATCTGCACGGCCATGGCAACATCGTTGCGGGTCTGGAAAAGGAGCTGACGGGCCGCGATGTCGGGGACAAGGTCAGCGTGAGAGTTTCCCCCGCGGAAGGATACGGCGAGTACGACAAGGAAATGATACAGAGCGTTCCCCGTCGCGCGCTGCGCGGCATCAAGGATGTGCAGCCCGGCATGCATTTACATGCGCAAACCGAACAAGGTCCGCGAACGGTGACCGTCACGCGGGTAGTGGGCGACATGGTGACACTCGACGCCAACCATCCGCTGGCCGGCAAGCATCTCAACTTCGACATCCAGATCGAGGACGTGCGCCAGGCAACCGAGGAAGAGCTGTCGCACGGACACGTGCACGGCGCGCACGGGCATCATCACGATTGATTTGCGATCCGCCGGCACGAGCGCGGCGCAAGGCATCGGTTACTCGAGCTGGGCACCACCGCCGCCGGCGAGGGCATATACTGCAGCCGCGTGGGGGGAGCCGAAGGCGAAGCAAGATGCCGGCGAGGAGCCTGACAGATTCGAACAACACCGAGCGCCGCCGGCCGCTGCGGCTGCATGGCACGATCGCCCGCGACATCGGCGTGCGCATCGTCTCGGGCAAGATTGCTCCGGGCCGGGTATTGAATGGCGAAATAGAGGCCAGCGAGCGCCTCCACGTCTCCCGTACCGCCTATCGCGAGGCGGTGCGCATCCTGGCCGCGAAGGGCCTGATCGAGTCGCGGCCCAAGCTCGGTACCCGGGTAAGCGAGCCGCGTTCCTGGCACCTGCTCGATCCCGACGTCATTTCGTGGATATTCACCGGCACGCCGGATGAGCGGCTGTTGCGCGGTCTATTCGAGCTGCGCACGATCGTGGAGCCCGCGGCTGCGGCCCTCGCGGCGGCAAAGCGCACTTCCGAGCAGTTGCAGGCTCTGCGCCGCGCGCTCGATGAAATGGCCGCGAGCACCCTCGCGGCTGAGGCGGGCCGCCAGGCGGACCGCGACTTCCACTCCACCCTGCTCGAAGCATCGGGCAATCCCTTTCTCGCTTCCCTGGAGAGCGGGGTAGCCGCGGCGGTGAGCTGGACCACCCTATTCAAACAGCGCAAGCGCCCGCTGCCCCGCGATCCCCTTCCGGATCACGAGCGAGTGTACGAGGCGGTCGCGTCCGGCGACGCGGCGGCGGCCCGCGAAGCGATGACCGAGCTGGTGCATCTCGCCTTGTTGGATACGACCGGCGAGGGCCCGGTCAACTCACGAGCTGCTCGTCGCGCAAAGCGCCGGTCGGGCGGCAGCCCCAGAGCGCGTAGAACAGGATAAAGAGATAACACGCCCAGGGCAGGACGTAGGACAGCTGCAGGCCGATGTGGTCCGCGAGCCTGCCTTGCAGTTCCGCGAGCGCGCCACCGGCGATAGCCATGATGAGCAGTCCCGAGCCCTCCTCCGTCAGCGGGCCGAGGCCGCGGATGCCGAGCGTGAAGATGGTCGGAAACATGATGGAGTGGCAGAGCCCCACGGCGATGAGGCACCACATGGCAAGATGCCCGCTCGAGGTGATGGCGATTCCCGCGAGAGCGAGCGCGCCGATACTGACGGCGGCGAGCAGCCTGCCGGGCGGTATCCGGCGTAACAGCCACGCCCCGACGAAACGGCCGGTCATGGCGCCTCCCCAGTAGAGCACCGTGTACTTTCCGGCCTGCTCGTGCGTCATGCCGCCGATCTCGGGACGGGAAATGAAGTTGACCAGCGTCGAGCCGATGCCGATCTCGCAGATCATGTAGAGCACGATGGCCGGCACGCCGAACACCAGATTCCGATGCCGCCAGAGGCTGTGCTGCGCGCGCTCGGCGCGCGCGGCACGGCGTGTCTCCTTGCCGAGGTCGGGCAATCGCACGCGCCACACGAGCAGCGCCAGCGCGAGCAGCACGACCGCGATCAGCACGTACGGCAGCTCCACGGCATGGATGTCCGCGGCGCGTTGCTGCGCCGAGAGCGCCACCGTGCCGCGCACGGTGCCCGAGGCACTGCGGCCGAAAATGAGGTATGCACCGAAAAGCGGCGCCAGCGTCGTCCCGAGGGAGTTGAACGCCTGCACCAGATTCAGCCGGCTGGAAGCGGTGCGTGGCGAGCCGATCACCGCAACGTACGGGTTGGCCGCGACCTGCAGCAGCGTAATGGACCCGGCGAGGAGGAACAGCGCCACCAGGAACATGTCGTAGGATTCCAGGATGGCGGCCGGAACGAACGCCGCGGCGCTCAGCGCCATTCCGATCAGTCCCAGCACCACCGCCAGCTTGTAACCGGTGCGCTCGAGGACCTTGGCCGCCGGCAGACCCATGATGAGGTAGCCGAGATAGAAGGCGAGCTGCACCAGCAGCGACTGCGAGTAATTCAGTTCGAACGCCGACTTGAAGTGCGGGACCAGCGTGTCGTTGAGAACCGTCGCGAATCCCCAAATGAAGAACACCCCGGTGAGCACTGTGAGCGCCGCGGTGTAGCTCTGCCGCGGACCCGCGTTATCGTTCGCGATTCTGGAATCGCCGCCGAACTGCATTGGCATTTAGGGTTCCTGGGGCCGGATGGCCATAGATAATCGGCGGGGTCGGCGGCTGTCAAGCACGGCGTGCGATTTACTCAGACAAGATACGGCCACCTCGTCTATCATGCCCCGGGGCGATCCACGCGAGCCGGGGGCGGGAATTTCAGTGTCGTTGCGACTCTTGCAGTTGGAGCTGGCGGGCGGAAAGCGGGCCGTGGCGGCTCTGGATGAGGACCGCCGCGCCCTGCGCCTGGACGGAATCGCCTCGACGTACGATCTTGCCGGCGCGGCTCTTGCGGAAGGAACATCGCTCGAGGAAGCGGCGCGCAGGCGCATGACGGCCGATGCCGTCGATGTCAGTGGCGCCAGCCCGGCAGTTCGACTGTTGCCGCCGATCGATCACCCGGATCAGGCGCACCTCTACCTCACAGGTACGGGTCTTACGCACCTCGGCTCCGCGGAGAGCCGCGACAAGATGCACGCGCTGGCCGCCTCTGGCGGCGCGCAGACCGACTCGATGCGCATGTTTCTCGACGGCCTCAAAGGGGGTAAGCCCGCGGGCCGCGGCGTCGGCTCGCAGCCCGAATGGTTCTACAAGGGGGACGGGTCGAGTGTGGTCGGAACGGGAGCTGCGCTCGAGATGCCCGCATTCACACTGGACGGCGGCGAGGAGCCGGAGATCGCCGGCATCTACCTGATAGCCTCCAACGGCGAGCCGCGGCGGCTCGGGTTCTGCCTCGCCAACGAGTTTTCCGACCACCTCACCGAACTAGAGAATTACCTCTGGCTCGCCCATTCGAAGCTCCGTCCTGCGGCGCTGGGACCGGAGATTCTGACGGGACCGTTGCCCATGGACGTACGCGGCACCAGCCGCATCCTTCGCGACGAGCGCGTCATTTGGGAGAAGCCGTTCCTCACCGGCGAGTCGAACATGTCGCACGCCATCGCCAATCTGGAGCACCACCACTTCAAGTACGGCAACTTCCGCCGTCCCGGCGACGTCCACGTGCATTTCTTCGGCACGGCAACCCTGTCCTTCTCGGATCAGGTGCGCCTCGAGCCGGGCGACGTTTTCGAAATCAGAGCGGACGCATTCCAGCTACCGCTGCGCAACCGCCTCGCCCGCGCGCCGTCGCACACGTTCGCCGTGCGGCCGCTTTAGTCGGAGCCGTCCCATGAGATCGGCGCATCGGCGTTGTCTCTTCCCCTCGGCCGCCGCCCATGGGGCGGCGCTCTATCGACTTCTGCCGCGCTGATTGGGGAGCACCGGGCCCGGTTTACGGTAGCGTTACCATTTCTGCTATCATCGGCCGCACGGCCTGATACAAAGTGGGAGCTGCGCATGACGATCCCGTCCCGCACCTGGCAACCGGCGGCGTTGATTGCAAGCCTGGCGGTCCTCGCCGGCGGCGCGCATGCCGCGGACACCGCAACACCGGCGTACCTGAATACCAGCCTGTCACCGCAGATTCGCGCGGCGGATCTGGTCCATCGCATGACGCTGCGGGAGAAAGCCTCGCAGCTCGTCAACGCGGCACGCGCCATTCCACGCCTCGGCATACCGGCCTACAACTGGTGGAGCGAGTCGCTGCATGGAGTGAAGGTCGACGGCACCACGGAGTACCCGGAGCCTGTCGGCCTCGCCGCCACCTTCGATGTTCCGGCCATTCACGAGATGGCTCACGACATCGGCATCGAGGCACGGGTCGTACACCAGAACGCGGTGCGCGCCGGCGGCTCGACCATCTTCCGCGGCCTCGACTTCTGGGCACCCAACATCAACATCTTCCGCGACCCGCGTTGGGGCCGCGGCCAGGAGACTTACGGCGAGGACCCCTTTCTTACCGCAAGCATTGGCGTCGCCTTCGTTACCGGCCTGCAGGGATCGGACCCACGCTACTACCTCACCATCGCCACGCCGAAGCATTTCGTCGTGCACAGCGGCCCCGAGCCCACGCGTCATTTCGCCGACGTCGATGTCAGCAAACATGACATGGAAGACACCTACCTGCCCGCGTTCCGCGCCGCCATCGTGGAGGGTCACGCCGGGTCGGTGATGTGCGCCTACAACGCCATCAATGGCCAGCCCGCGTGCGCCAACGAATTCACCCTGGAGCACACCCTGCGGGGCGCATGGCAATTCCAGGGCTATGTGGTGTCCGATTGCGACGCGGTCCGCGACATCTTCAACGGCCATCGCTTCCGCCCCACCCAGGCACAGTCGTCCGCGATCTCGCTCGAGCGCGGGATGGACAACGAGTGCGCCGACTTCCCGAATTTCACAGCGGCCGACAGCGCCGGTGACAGCGATTACGCGCCGTTCATCGATGCCGTGCAGCAGGGCTATCTGTCCGAGAGCGCGCTCGACACCGCGCTCACCCGACTCTTCACCGCGCGGATCCGTCTCGGCATGCTCGATCCGCCGGCGATGGTCCCTTACAGCAAGATTCCCGCGAAGGAGCTCGACAGTCCGGCACACCGCAAGCTGGCGATGCACCTCGCCGAGGAGTCGATGGTGCTGCTGAAGAACGATGGCGTACTGCCGTTGAGGAACGTCAAGCACATCGCGGTCGTCGGCCCGCTGGCGGATCAGACGGAAGTCCTCCTAGGTAACTACAACGGCATCCCGACGCATACCGTAAGCGTCCTCGAGGGCCTGAAAGCGGAATTCCCCCACGCAGACATCACATACGTCCCCGGGACCGGGTTCCTCGCGCGCGATCCGCGGCATCCCAGCCTGCCCGCGAGCGACAAGCCCGATCCTGCGGCGATCGCCGCGGCGCAGAAAGCCGACGTAGTCATCGCGGTCGTCGGTATCACCAGCCGCCTCGAGGGTGAGGAGATGCCCGTTGATCTGCCGGGATTCCTGGGCGGCGACCGCACCGACCTCGCCATGCCGAAGCCCGAGGAAAACCTGGTGCGAGCAGTGGCGGCCACCGGCAAGCCGCTCGTGGTAGTGCTCATGAACGGCAGTGCGCTCGCCGTCAACTGGGAGAAGGCGCACGCCAATGCCATTCTCGATGCCTGGTATTCCGGCGAGGAAGGCGGCGCGGCCATCGCGGCAACCCTGAGCGGGCGCAACGACCCGGCGGGCCGGCTGCCCGTTACGTTCTATACCGGCGTCGAGCAGCTGCCCAAGTTCGAGGATTATTCCATGGCGGGCAGGACGTACCGCTACTTCACCGGCCAGCCGCTCTGGCCCTTCGGTTATGGCCTGAGCTACACGACCTTCGAGTACGGCAAGCTCACTCTGCCTGCCACACCGATCACGGCCGGCGTGCCGCTGAACGCCTCGGTGCGGGTGACCAACACCGGCAAGGTCGCGGGTGACGAGGTGGTGCAGCTCTATCTGAAATTCCCGGACGTTGCGGGCGCACCGCTGCGCGCTCTGCGCGGCTTTCGGCGCATCCGCCTCGGCCCGGGTCAGTCTCAGGTGGTCAGCTTCCGCCTGCAACGGCGCGATCTCAGCATGGTCACCGAGGCCGGCGACCGGGTCGTCCCCCACGGCACCTACACCGTCTCGGTGGGCGGCGGCCAGCCCGGGACCGGAGCGCCGTCAGTCAGCGAAACGTTTCGAGTCACGGGGCAGATCCAACTGCCGGAGTAGACCTCCCGTTTGGCGGGTGAGGCACACCGGACCGCCGCGCCATTTATCCGTCGACCCGCGGATGGCCTGGCGCGGGGGCGCGGCGGTCCGGCAGCCTGCTACCGGTTGTGTCCCCGATTTTCCGGCGGCCGGTGGCCGCCACCGCGCTCCTGCGGATGCGGCGCCGGGGGATGCCCGGCAGGTGCCCGCTCCTGCGGCCTGAAGTTCTGATGAAACTGGGGCTGCGGCCGCGACTCGAAATGCTGCGGCGCCGGCCTTGATTCGAAATGCTGCTGCGGCGCCGGGCGCGACTCGAAGTGCTGCTGCCCGGGCCGCGACTCGAAGTGCTGCGGCGCCGGCCGCGACCCGAAGTGCTGCTGCCCGGGCCGCGACTCGAAGTGCTGCGGCGCCGGCCGCGACCCGAAGTGCTGCTGTTCCGGCCTTGCGAAGCCCGCCTGCCCATGGCCGGGCGCAGCGTGCTCCATGGTATGGCCGGCATGATTCTGACCTGTTGCCCACGCCGGACGATCGGAGCGCATCGACGCGCCATCATGGGTGGGCGCCGAGTGCATCGGGCCTCCCGCCGCGCGGGCGGCATAGGCACCGCTTCCATGGAACACCGCGGGCCTGGCCGTGGCGGCAATCGGCGGCCGCCCGTGGTTGTAGTCGGCGCGCAGCGAGTGATCGGCGAAGGCCATCCGCTGCTGTCTCTGCTGCACCGGCGTGAAGGCGACGTGATGCTCGTGCTCAGCCACCATCTGCGCGCGGCTGGCATGTGCCATCACTCCTCCCGGGCCGCCATTGAAGCTGACGTGCCGGTAGGTGTTGTGATACACGACCTGGTGGTAGTACACGTTCCTCACGAACGTTGGCCCAACATGCACGACGGCGCGGTTATAGAAGAATACGCCTCGGCGCCAGTAGCCGCCGTCGAAGCCTGAGCCGCCGTATCCGAAGCCGTAATTGACGCCGCCGTAGAATCCGACGTGAGGTCCCCAATAGCCGGCGTGCCAGTAATAGTCCCCGCCGTCCCAGCCCCAGTATCCGGGCGTCCAGAGAAGCCCCACCTCGGGCGGCAGCACCCACGTGCCTGGCACCCAGTAATAGGCGCCGTCATCCCAAGCCCAATAACCCGGCGACCACATATAGCCCGGCTCCGGGCAGGGCGGCTGCACGTACACGGGCAGCGGCGGCGGCGCGAGGTTCACGGAAACGCCGATGAACACGCCGGCGGACGATACGGCCGGCAGTGCCGCCAGCGCGAGCGCAGGGATGAGACCACGAAGGAATCGGTTGCGCATGAGATGCTCCTTTGGCCTGAAGCGTGAAGCGACGGGGCTGAACCGTCGCTGAACCCGTGCCGCTCCGCATTGGACACGCGGGACACGCCCAGCTGTATAAGGCAACGGAGCCTCGGCCGATCCGTTGACGGGCCCTAGAACCAGTTATAATTGAAGCTGATGCTGATCCTCTCTCCGGCAGTCGTGTTGAGCGGCACCTCGTGGCGCAGCCAGCTCTCGAAGAGCAACACCCTGCCCGCCTCGGCCGGCACGACGACCCAAGGCCTGTTCTCCCGCGCCGCCTTCGCCAGCCGCGGCGGCGCAGCCATCATGCGCTCGAGCCGCGGGTCTTCGAGCTTCAGTCCCGGGCAGCCGCGCGGTGTCTTGACGTAGTAGGTCCCGCTGATGGTCGAGAGCGGGTGCAGGTGCAGGCCGTGCGCCGTGCCGCGCGGCATGATGTTGACCCAACAGTCGGTCATCGCCAGCTTGCGTCCCGCGAGGTCGAGGTCGAGCGAGCTCGCAAAGCGGGCGACGTGCCGCTCGATGGCACGCTCGAGCACGGCGAATGTCGGCGACATCCGGTGCATCCGATGCGCGGAGCCGTAAGAGGTGTAGCCGCCGGGATAGCCCTTCGATGACCAGCGCCGGCCGGCAGCATCCTCCAGACTGAGCTGCCGGCACTCGCGCAGGAGCCGCTCGTTGAGTCTGGCCCCCGCCGCGCTCCCGAGGCGAGCGGAGTACACGAGCGTCGGAAAGAGCTTTTGCAGGGTCATCGGCGAAGTATAGGAAAACCTCGCCGAGAACGCCTTGCGGAAAGTGCCTCAGAGGCGGCTACTTGACCTTCTGACGCTGTGCCTGGACGACCCCCGGCGTGAGCGGCAGGTATTTGCCGTCGCGCTCCACAGCCTCCTGGCCCTGGCGGCTCAGCACGTAGCGCAGGAACTCCCGCACGATCGGCTGCACCGCGCCGTCCTTGCCGCTGTTGGCAAACATGTAGATCTGACTTATGAGCGGATACGTGCGGTCGTGGACGGTCTCCAAGGTGTAGGGAATGCACTGCCCTCCGGTGCGAGCGGAGATCGCCAGCACTTTCAACTGCGGCGGCAGCTGAAAGGTCGGCGCGGCGATCCAGGCGATGCCGTAGCGGTCCTTGACGAGATCCGCCTTGAGGTCGCGGCCGAGCGCACCGTTCTTGGCCACGTAGTTCGCATAGATCCGCAGCCGCTCGTTCCATTTGTCGCTGCCCTGGAGGATATCGTCCGCCATCTCCGACGCCTGATGATAGCGAAGGTTCAGGCCGTACGGGTTGATCGGCTGGTTGGCCCAACCCCCGGTCAGACCCAGCTGTCCCCACGTGCGGATGTTCTCCCGCGGCCCGCGCGCCCACTCGGGATGCCAGCTCGTCCCCTCCCAGCCTCCGCTGCGCTCGGCGCCGAAGATGCCGTCGAGCTGCTGCATCGAAAGGCATGTCAGCGGATTGTCCTTGCTCACCACCATGCCGTAGCCCGGCTGCCAGCCGGTAACGTTGTATGAGCCGGTGGCCACGGTGACGATGACCGGATCATGGTTCTGATACCGCTCGTAGAGCAGTTGCTCGGCGAAAGTAATCTTGCGGCCGACACCGACGTCCGCTACTCCGAAAACGAGCGCGGGCACGGCAGCCGTAGCCGTCTTCATGTGGAACGTGATATGCGCGCCGGGTTGATACCTGCGGAAGCCCTCCTCCCAGTACTTGCCCAGGTTGCTGTCCTCGATGTAGTTGCTGCCCCACATCCGGATCGTTCCGCTCACCTGCTGCTTCGGCTGATAGTCGGGCAGTCCGTTCAGATCCCAACGCTTGGTGTAGAAGACTTTCTTCGCCTTGACTACGACGAACTTGGCGCGCGCGGCCTGGAGGGCGAGGCCTTGCGCCACCTTGTCGGCCTGAGCCATCACAGGCGAGGCGCCAAGGACCAGGGCGAGCGACAGCAGTACGCCGGCAACTGCGGCAGCAGGCTGGCGCACAGAGAAGGGGAATCTCATCTGGGATCTCCTCTTGCGTTTTAGTTCAGTTTCTCGAGGGCTTGCGCCGCGGCGGGCGCCGGAATCGGCAGGTACCCGCGGCCGTCGCGCAGCACGGCTTCCTGGCCCTGGCGGCTCAGCACGTACCGCAGGAACTCGCGCAGCTTCGGGTCGACCGGCTTGCCGGGCGGCCGGTTGAGGAACATCGTGACCATGCGCGTGAGCGGGTAGGATTGATCCATGACGCTGTCGCGGCTCGGCTCGATGTAGGGCCACCCTGCCCGGTCGGCGAGCGCGACGGGCCTCACCCCGGAGTTGTGATAGAGCAGCCCCGCATAGCCGATGCTGTCGGGATCGCTAGCCATTGCATCGAGCTCCCGCTGCCCGCCGTCGCCGGCGCCGCCCTTGGAGCCCTCGAGGTCGGCGAATTCGCGCAGCGAAGGCTGCCAGAGCTCTGCGCCGCCGAAGACGCGCTGCTCGAAGAATCGGGCGAAGCCGCGTGAGATGGGCAACCCATACAGGTGGATCGGCTGATGCCGCCACGCGCCCGCGAGCCCGAGATCACCCCACGTGCGCGCCGCGCGCGCCCCGGGAGCATCAGGCGCGGCGAAAACCGCACGGAGTTGCGCCAGCGTCAGTCCCTTGATCGGGTTGTCTCTGTGCACGAAAACGACGAGCGCGTAATCGCGATTACGAACGTCGAAGCTGCCGGTGACCACATCGACACCGGTAGGCGGATACCCGAAAACTTCCTTGAATGCCGCGATCTCGGGCGGCCATATCTCCCGCCCCATGAGAGCGAGGTCGCCGCGCCCGGTGTAGAGCGAGCCGATGGCCGCCGCCGTCCCCACCAGATGATTCTCGAAGCGAACGCCGGGCTCATACTGTTGGAAACCGCGTTCCCAGGTACTCACCAGCGCACCGATGAAGTCGCGCTTGCGGTCATAGGCGCCATGCCCCCAAATGCGGATGGTGCCGGAGACTGTCCGGTCGGGATGGTATGGCGGCGGCAGATCGCGGGCGCCGGCGCGCGCCGCGGAGTTTGCGCCGGCGAGCGCGAGCCCCATCACGATGGCGAAGGTGCGGACGGTCCTCATTGCAGGCGCCCGAGTTGCTCGTGCGCGCTCGCGGCGCTGAGTGGCAGATACGCGCCGTCGGTGACCACGATGCGCTGTCCTTCGCTGCTCAGGATGAAGCGCAGGAACTCCTTCACCCTCGGCTCCACGGGCGCTGCTGGCGCGCGGTCGAGCGCCACATCGACGGTACGCAGCAGCGGATAGGTGCGCGCCGCCGCGCTCTGCGCAGTGAGCGCGTAGCAGGGACTTTGCCGGCTCACGGCCAACCGCAGTGCCTTTGTCCCGAGATTACCGGGCTGCGGCGGCGCGAATGCGATTCCGTCGGGGTCCCGCGCCACGCTTTCCAGAACCTCACTCCAGCCTCCCGCGACGGCGCGGTAATCGGGATTCCACTTGCGGCTGCCGCCGAGAACCGACCGGCGGACGAACACGGAAGAGGTGTTGTCCGGCGCCGGTCCATAGACATGGACATCCCGGCGCGCCCAATCGCCGCCGATTCCCAGGCCGCCCCAGCGGCGGATGTTGTCGCCGCCGCGACGGTGGTCGGCGGCGAAGATGTCATCGAGCTGCCGCAAAGTCACGCAGGCAAGCGGATTCTTCCTGTTGACGAAGAACGCCAGATTGGTCGCCGGACGGCTCGTGCTGTGGTCGGCGCCGAGACCGGCATTGGCAATCGCGACCTCGAACGGCGGATAGTGGTGTACCCATTCGAAGCCCATGGTCTCGAGGGGCACCCGAATCTCACGCGCCATGAAGGCCACGTCCGCGACGTCCATGTACACGGCGGCGAACGTGGACTCCGGACCGTGGAGGGTATCCTCGAACCGCACGGCCGGCTGGTGTTTGCGAAAGGCCGCCTCCAACTCCTCGATGAGCCAGCCGTCATCGGGGCTGCCCCACACGCGGATGGTGCCGCTCACCCGCGCTTGCGGGCGATACGCGGGCAGCTCGTCGGCGCGGGCGAGCCGGATCCCGCCGAGTAAAACGGCGAGACAACAGATCGAAGTAAAGACATGCGGCCGCACGCCTGCGCGGTCGCGCCCTGCGGCGGCGCGTCTTCGCATGTAGCTCGAGAGACCGGTGTAGCCGAGCACAATGATGCCGAGGCTGCCGACCAGCAATGCCATCTGCGCCGGCACGCCCGCCTGCCCGGAGTGGATGGCGATCCCCCAGGCCATTGTTCTGTTCGCGAGACTGCTCGCGCCGTACGGCTCGAAGCCGAGCACGTGGCCGGAGTAGGGATCGAGGTAGAGGAAGCTGACCGCCTGGTGGTTGGGCGCCGAGCGCTCGACGATGTCGAGCTCCACTGGAGAGGCCGGCGTCTTGGGAATGAGGAGCAGCGCCTCGTGCGGATCCGGCGTGACTTGCTGCGCCCGCTGCCACAGTGCCTGCAGGGTCAGCCGCTGCCGGCCTTGCGCGGCCACGATGGCCGCCTGCTCGGGGCCGCTGCGCGGCGAGTCCGTGAGGAACGCGATCGCGCGCTGATACCAATGGAAGCTGTCGATCGGCCCGGTGAGCGCGCTGCAGAGCACGAGCAGACATACCCAGAATCCCGTTGCGCGGTGCATGCGCATGAGCCGCGGGCGCCCCGCGGGCCGCAGCGCGAACGTGACCGACCAGCGCAGCCCCTTGAGGGATACGGGCCACCAGATCGCAATGCCGCCTATGACGATGACCAGCGCGAAAACGAGCGCCACCGCGCCGGCTGCCGCATGGTCCGCCCCCGACAGAAACTCCAGCCGGTGCAAATATTCCAGCGCACCAAAGACCCCTCTGTACTTGTTCAGCTCACCGACGCTGCGTCCGCTGCAGGGGTCGAGATAAACGGTATCGCCGTTCGCGAACCGAACCCATGTGGAGCGCGTCGCGCTGCCCTCGATTCCGACGAGGCGCAGGGCACCGTCCGGGTGGGCGACCCGCGCGCGAGCGACGAGCTCATCCAGAGGTTGCGGCGTCGGACAGGCTGCGACCGTCTCCAGGCGGCGATTGACGACCGGTTCGAGCTGGGCCTTGAAGAGAAGCCCCAGGCCCGTGAGCGCCATCCAGAGCACCACCAGGCCCAGGGTAAGCGCCGTCCAGCGATGCACGGGCAGCACGACATTGCGGATCAGAGCTCTCATTCCATGAGAGCAAATATGCGAAAGCGCGGCGGCTCGCTATAAGCCTTTCGGACTAGCGCCGCCTGGATTAGCGCTGGAGCCGGGCGTCTTGCCCGGTCCAGCGCAGCACCACATCCTTGCTCATGCTTTACGTGCGCTCGAGCGCGCCAGGACCCCCGCTAGGACGCCCGCTCGAACTGCTGCAGCTCCGTGCTGCCCTTCAGCGCAGAAAGGGATGAGGTGCCGCCAGAGACGGCCTGGGTCACCTCGTCGAAGTAGCCCGCGCCCACCTCCCGCTGGTGCTTCGTGGCCGTGTAGCCGTGCGGCTCGGCAGCGAACTCCGCCTGCTGCAGGGCCACATACGCGGACATCTGCTGCGCTTTGTAACCGCGGGCGAGCTCGAACATGGAGAAGTTGAGCGCATGGAAGCCCGCGAGAGTGATGAACTGGAATCGATAGCCCATCGCGCCGAGCTCCCGCTGGAATTTCGCGATGGTGTCGTCGTCCAGCTTCCGCTTCCAGTTGAATGACGGCGAGCAGTTGTAGGCGAGGAGCTTGTCCGGGAAGCGTTCGTGCACAGCCTCGGCGAAGTGGCGCGCCTCCTCGAGGTCGGGCTTGGCTGTCTCGCACCACACCAGGTCGGCGAAAGGCGCATAGGCGCAGCCGCGCGCGATCGCCTGCTCCAGCCCGGCCTTGACGTGGAAGAAGCCCTCAGCGGTGCGTCCCTTGTCGGTATCGATGAAGGGACGGTCACGCTCGTCGACGTCGGAAGTCAGAAGGTTCGCGCCCTCCGCATCCGTGCGAGCCACGAGAATGGTCGGTACGTTGCAGACATCCGCCGCAAGGCGCGCGGCAACCAATTTGTTGATCGCTTCCTGGGTCGGCACCAGCACCTTGCCGCCCATGTGGCCGCACTTCTTGGCCGAGGACAGCTGATCCTCGAAATGCACGCCCGCCGCCCCGGCGTCGATCATCTGCTTCATCAGCTCGAAGGCATTGAGCACCCCGCCGAAGCCCGCCTCCGCATCGGCGACGATGGGCTTCAACCAGTCGATGCCGCCGTTGCCCTCGGCGTGGTGAATCTCATCCGCGCGCCGCAGCGCGCAGTTGATCCGCCGCACGACCGCGGGCACGGAGTCCGCCGGGTAGAGCGATTGATCCGGGTACATCGCTCCGGAGAGATTCGCATCCGCCGCCACCTGCCAGCCGGACAGGTAGATGGCATCGAGGCCGGCCTTCACCTGCTGCATCGCCTGATTGCCGGTGAGGGCGCCGAGCGCGTTGACGAATGGCTTCTCGATGAGATAGCGCCAGAGTTTTTCGGCCGTGATCCGGGCGATCGAGTACTCCACCGGGATGGTGCCGCGCAGGCGCACCACATCCTCCGGGCGGTAGCCACGCTCGACACCGCGCCAGCGCGGGCTCTCGCGCCAGGCGCGTCGCAACTCTTCTGCGGTCGGAAGCGATCGGGTCACTGTCATGATTCGGGTCTCCGTCACCTGTCAATCGAGCAGGTCGTAGGCGGGAAGGGTCAGGAATTCGTCGAACTCGTCTTGCTTGGTCATCTGCTCGAAGAGGCGGGCGGCGGTCGGAAACACGCCGTTGAGCAGCCGCCCCGGGCCAACCTCGTCGTGGATGCGGTCGATTTCTTCCGTCAGCAGACGGTCGAACCGCTCCGACGTCACCGGAACGCCATCGCTGGTGCGCGCCTCGTGATGCAGCCATTGCCAGAGCTGCGCGCGGCAGATTTCAGCGGTCGCTGCGTCCTCCATCAGGTTGTAGAGCGGCACGCATCCCGAGCCTCGCAGCCACGCTTCGATGTACTGCACACCCACACGGATGCAATTGCGCAGGCCGCCCTCGGTGATCTCTCCCTCGGGGACGCGCAGCAGGTCCGCGGCCGCGACGTTGACTTCGGGGCGCAGCACGCTCAACTGGTTCGGTCCCTTCATCACGGCGTCGAATGCGTCGCATGCTATCGTCGCGAGGCCCGGGTGGGCGATCCAGGTGCCGTCGTGGCCAGCGTTCGCCTCCCGCAGCTTGTCGGCGCGCACGCGCGCCATCGCTTCCTCGTTGGCGCGTGCGTCGTCGCGGATCGGGATCTGCGCGGCCATGCCGCCCATGGCGTGGGCGCCGCGCCGGTGGCAGGTCTTGATGAGCAGATCGACGTAGGACTTGAGAAAGTGCCGGTCCATGGTGACGCTGCCCCGGTCCGGCAGGAGGAAATCCCGGCGGTTGCGGAACCTCTTGATGAAACTGAAGATGTAGTCCCACCGTCCGCAGTTCAGTCCCGCCGAGTGCTCGCGCAGCTCGTAGAGGATCTCGTCCATCTCGAAGGCGGCGAGGATGGTCTCGATGAGCACGGTGGCCTTGATGGTGCCGCGCGGGATGCCGAGCGCGTCCTGCGCGGCGAGAAACACGTCATTCCAGAGGCGCGCCTCCAGGTGGCTCTCCATCTTCGGCAGGTAGAAGTAAGGACCCGTGCCGCCGCGCGCCAGCGCCTCGTGATTGTTGGCGAGATACACCGCGAAATCGAACAGCGCGCCCGAGACCGGCTCGCCATTCACCAGTACGTGCTTCTCCGGCAGATGCCAGCCGCGCGGGCGCACGATGAGGGTGGCCGTCTTGTCCGCCAGACGATAGACCTTGCCCGTCGCCGCATCCGCGAAACTGATGGTGCGGCGGATTGCGTCGGACAGGTTCACCTGGCCGCGTACGAGGTTCTCCCACGTGGGCGCGCAGGAGTCCTCGAAGTCCGCCATGAAGCAACGCACCGGAGCGTTGAGCGCATTGATGACCATCTTGCGGTCCACGGGACCCGTGATCTCGACACGACGGTCCTGCAGGTCCGCCGGCACGGGCGCGACGCGCCAGTCGCCGGCGCGGACTGCCGCAGTCTCCGGCAGGAAGTCCGGTAATGCGCCCGCATCGAGCTCCTCTTGCCGGCGCGCGCGCGCCGCCAACAGCTCCAGGCGGCGCGGATTGAAGCGCCGATGCAGGCTGGCCACCAGCTGCAACGCGAGCGGCGTCAGAACCTCCGCGGAGCGGTCGATCCTCGGTCCCAGGATTTCCACCGGTGAGCCGGCCGGCTCCCGGGAATAGACGAGCTCGTCGGGTCTGGCGTTCATGGGAATGGAGCATACCGCCCCTTTTCGCTCAATTTGACTAAAGAAACTTCACAATGTTAATTTCACAAAGGAAATTCACGGGAGGCACGCCTGATGACACCCCTGCGGCGCAAGGGTCACTTCCTCGGCGCCAAGCTACGCTCCATCCGCAAGCGCAACGGCCTGACTCTCGAGGAGCTCTCGGCGCGCTGCATCCAACGCGATGCGACACATGCGCCATCGGTGTCATATCTGAGCATGATCGAGAGCGGCAAGCGCGCGCCGTCGAGTGAAATGCTGCAGCTCCTGGCCCAGGTGTTCCAACGCGACCCGGAATGGTTCCTCGACGAGAGCGCCGACCTCGAGCTGCCAACGCCCGCCACTCCCAGCGGCGGTGCGGCGAAGGTGCCGCTCGAGCCGGCCTTCCTCTTTTCCAAGGATGTGTTGCAAGCGGCGATCCCGGAGCTCCTCGCCCAGACCGGCACCAGCGGGCGGCAATTCGCGCATCTTCTCATCCGCTCCCACCAGGAGATGTCGCGCAACGACTTTCCAGACCTCGAGCGCGCCGCGGACGGTGTCGGCGAACGCAAGTTCCCGCTGTCCGTGGAGGATCTGCAGCGCCTCTGCAAGCGCCACGGCCTCGAGATCCGCTGGTTCGACCGGAAGCCGGTGCTCGCCCGTGACAAGGATCGCGAGGTCCGCAGCATGGTGCGCTCCTTCTTCGAGCCGCCGCGCGTCATCTACGCGAACCGTGCGCTCCAAGCGGATCCCGCGCGCCTGAAGTTCGATCTCGCCGCGCACATCGCGCACAAAGTGCTGCACGGCGGCGATGGCCTCAAGTCGGCGCATGCCACGGGCGGTGAGATGGGCGGCAGTCCCGAAGGCGGCTCCGACACCGCCGGCATGAACGCGCAGGACGTATTGCACGCGTGGCGGGACTTCGAGTGCAGCTTCTTCGCCGGCGCCCTGCTCGCCCCGCGGGTGCCGTTCCGGCGCTTTCTCACCCGTGAGCGCTACCGCGTCGAGCCCGGCACCCGCCTCGAGCTGACACCCGCCGTCATCATGCGGCGCATGACCAAGGTGTCTCCGTACCCGTACTGGCATTTCTTCGACGCCTACCCGCCCGGGTACCTGCGCGCCGTCTATCGCGGCAACGGCATTCCACTGCCCTGGGGCAACCTCGCGCAGGTGAGCGATCCGTGTCCGAACTGGGCCGTCTTTCGCATGATCGACGCCCCCCCGCGCGGCGACAAAGGCTCGCAGATCTCCGTCCTCAGCGACGGCGACCGCTCGCTCCTTTACTGCTGTCACTCCCAGCGAGTGAAGGACATGGCCGGCAATCCTCACGTTCTCTCAGTAGGCGTGGACCTGGCGCCGGCGTTGGATGCAAACGGTGTCGCAAGTCGCGACATCATCCACAGCATCTTCGCCGAATGCGTTCACCGCCGCGGCGAAGGGCGCATTCCCAAGGCCGCGATCGAGGCACTGGTAGCGGTCGCCAACGTCCTCAACATCGCGTGGATCGAAGAGGCGCTCCAGCTGCCCGCACGCATCATCTGTCCGCGCAGCTCGCGGTGCCCGCGGCCGGAGCGGTGCGAGGGCGCAAGGACTCGGCCGTCGCGCGCACGGGAGATCGACGATGTCAGGGATGAGATCCTCGGCAGGGAGCCAGCCGAAGAGAGTTGATCGAGCGCCGAGCTTCCGCTCGCCCTTGCATCCCGGGACAAGCATGCGCTTCATTACACGCGCTCAGGCGTGCAACCGACGCGGCGCGCAATGCCGAGGCCGAGAATGAGGACAGGTCGGACGCGCCCGCAGCCCGCGGGGGCGGCCACGATGTGCTGAGCGCCGGCTCGGGGCCCGGATCGGCCATGTTGCCTTCGGGTGAAGGTATCGGCCTCTCGATCGTGAAAACGGCTCTGTGAGCTGCTCGGGGCGGCGCTGGAGCTCGACACCGCCGGCGGATCAGCCGACGAAGATCGTCGCCGGGTGCTCGATGCGCTCCTTCAGCGCCTGGATCATCGCAGCGGCATCGTAGCCGTCGACGAACCGATGGTCGAACGACGAAGACAGATTCATCATGCGGCGCACCGCGATAGCGCCCCCGATGACCACCGGCCGCTCCACGGCGCGATTGATCCCGATGATGGCGACTTCCGGCGCGTTGATGATAGGCGTGCTTGCGATACCACCCAGCTTGCCGAGGCTGGTCAGCGTAATCGTAGACCCGCCGAGCTCCTCGCGCGTGGCCTTGTTGGTCCGGGCCGCCTCGGTCACCCGCCGCATCTCGGCGGCGACATCCCAGAGCGACCGCAGCTGCGCATCGCGCACTACCGGCACCTTCAATCCATCAGGCGTCTGAGTCGCAATGCCGAGATGCACCGCGCGATAGCGCACGATGACGCCGCGCTCCGCATCGTAATGCGCGTTGCACTGCGGGAAATCCTCCAGCACCCGCACCAGGGCGAGCGCCAGGAATGGCAGATAGGTGAGCGCCGGCGTCCCCGGCTCCAGCTTCGCATTGAGATGCCGCCGGAGCGACTCCAGCTCCGTCAGATCCACTTCCTCCACATAGGAGAAGTGCGGGATATTCCGCTTGGCGTCACTCATCCGCTGCGCGATGAGGCGCCTGAGCCCGATGACTTTGATCTCCTCCGTGCCGCCCGACGGGCGCTGCGCAGGACCCGCAGGCCGTGCCGTCGGCAAGCTCGTCACTGCGGCCACTGAAGACACGCGGCCCGACGACCGCGCGGCCGCATAGGCCTCGAAGTCCTGCCGCACGATCCGCCCCTGCGGCCCCGACCCCGCGACCTGGCGCAAGTCGATGCCCGCCTCTTTCGCCCTGCGGCGAATGGCCGGCGAAGTCAACACGCGGCGGCTCGGATCCCCCACAGCCGTGCCCGCACCATTGCCATTGGCTGCAGCTGCGATCGCCTGGCGCGCCGCGCCGTTCCCGACAGCAGCAATCGCGCCCTTCTCCGCACCCGACTGTACGCGGGCGGCCGCGCCGCCGTTAGTCGCGGCGGTTACCCGCTCCGCGCCCGCGGCGGCCGCGCCTGCGCCAGGCGTTGCTGCCGCGCCCGCAGCGGCACCTGCGCCCGACGACCCTGCACCCGCGGTACCAGTGTCGCCAGCCGCCGCACCAGACCCCGTCTCCAGCACGACCAGCTCCGCCCCCACCGCCACCATGTCCCCCGGCTGCCCCGTCGTCGAGACGATCTTGCCGCTCACCGGCGCCGGCACTTCCACCGCCGCCTTCTCGGTCATCACCTCGCACAACACATCGTCTTCCGACACCTCATCGCCGGGCTTGACTCGCCAGGCGACGACCTCCGCCTCGACCGTGCCCTCGCCGAGGTCCGGCAGCTTGAAGACGTACCGGCTCATTTTTCCTCCATCACGCGCGCCAGCGCCGCGGCAATGCGCGCCGGCCCTGGGAAATACTCCCACTCGAACGCGTGCGGATAAGGCGTATCCCAGCCCGTCACCCGGACGATCGGCGCCTCCAGATGCCAGAAGCACTCCTCCTGCACCGTGGCGGCGAGCTCGGCCCCGAAGCCGCTGTAGCGCGTCGCCTCGTGGACGATGACACAGCGCCCAGTCTTGCAAACCGAGGTGCAGAGCGTATCGGTATCGAGCGGCGCGAGCGCCCGCACGTCGATGATCTCCGCATCGACCTTGGCCAACCTGACGGCCGCCTCCGCCACGTGCACCATCGTGCCGTAGGCGAGTATGGTCACATCGTTACCGGGGCGGACGACTTCGGCCTTCGACAGGGAAACCTTGTAGTAGCCCTCGGGCACCGCTCCCTTGGGATGGGTGCTCCAGGGCACCGCCGGCTTGTGCGGATCGCCGTCGAATGGCCCGTTGTAGAGCCGCTTCGGCTCGAAGAACACGACCGGGTCCTCGTCCTCGATGGAGCTGATGAGCAGCCCCTTCGCGTCGTACGGATTCGAGGGCATTATGACCTTGATGCCGCAGACGTGCGTGAAGACACCCTCGGGGCTTTGCGAGTGCGTCTGCCCGCCCCGGATGCCGCCGCCGCAGGGCGTGCGGATGGTCACCGGCGCGGAGAATTCCCCCGCGGTGCGGTACCGCAGCCGCGCCAGCTCGCTCACGACCTGATCGAACGCCGGATAGATGTAGTCGGCGAACTGGATCTCGGCGACCGGCTTCAGTCCATTGACGCCCATACCGATGGCCGCGGCAACGATGCCGCCCTCGGCGATGGGGGTATCGAGCACCCGCTGCTCGCCATACTTGCGCTGCAATCCGTCCGTGCAGCGGAACACGCCGCCGAAGTAACCGACGTCCTCACCCAGAACCACCACGCGCGGATCGCGCTCCAGCATGATGTCCATGGCGGAGTTGAGCGCCTGGACCATGTTCATGTTCGCCATGGCTCAGCCCTCCTTCGCCACGGCGGCGGCGCGGGCGTCCAGGCCCTTCTCCTCGCCAGAGCCCTTGGCCGGCTGCGCCGCCGCCAGGTGCCTGAGCTCCTCGCGCTGGCGCGCCAGGTGCGGCGGCATCTCGTGGAAGACGTCCTCGAACATGGTGGCCGGATCGAGCTTCGGCCCTTCCGTGAGGGTTCCGAAGCTCGCCGCCTCCTTCCAACAGGCGACGACATGGGCCTCGAGCTGCTTCTCGAGCGCCGCGTGACGCTCCTCCGACCATTCCCCGAGGCCGATCAGGTGTTGCTTCAGGCGGGCGACGGGATCGCCGAGCGGCCACGCAGTCCATTCTTCCTTCGGTCGGTAGCGTGATGGATCGTCGCTGGTCGAATGCGCGCCCGCGCGGTAGGTGACATGCTCGATGAGCGTCGGACCGCCGCTTTGGCGCGCGCGTTCCGCGGCCCACCGGGTAACACCGTAAACCGCGAGAAAATCGTTGCCGTCGACGCGTATGCCCGGGATGCCGTATCCGGGCCCGTACTCCGCGAACGTGCGGCGCTCCCCGCCGGCGAATCCCTGGAAGGTCGAGATCGCCCACTGATTGTTGACGATGTTGAGAATCACGGGCGCCTGGTACACGGACGCGAACGTCATGCCGTGGTGGAAGTCGGCCTCCGCGCTCGCCCCCTCGCCGATCCACGCCGCGGCGATGTGGTCCTCGCCCTTGATGGCCGCCGCCATTGCCCAGCCCACCGCCTGCGGCAGCTGCGTGGCGAGATTGCCGGAGATCGAGAAGATCTTGCCCGCGCCCCAGTGATACATGATGGGCATCTGGCGCCCGCGGCACATGTCGCGGGTATTGGACAGGCACTGGCACATCAGGTCGACGAGGCTGAGCCCGCGGACGATGAAGAGTCCTTGATTGCGATACGACGGGAACAGCATGTCGCCCGGCTGCAGCGCCATGCCCTGAGCGACCGATACGGCTTCCTCGCCGGTCGACTTCATGTAGAAGGAAATCCGCCCCTGCCGCTGCATGCGTTGCATGCGATCGTCGAAGAGGCGGGTGAGGAGCATGTGGCGCAGCCCGACCTGCAGCTCTTCCGGCTCGAGGTGCGGGTTCCAGGGACCCTGGGCGCGCCCGTCGTCATCGAGCACACGCACCATCTCGCGGCCGAGATTCTCGACCTCGCGAGCCGGAGCCTTGGCGTCAGGGCGGGCTACCGCGCCCGCAGGTGTGAGGGTTACATAGCTGAAGTCCGGCTTCTCACCTGGGCGGGCCGGCGGGCGGGGGACGTGCAAACGCGACCGTTGGGCCATCGGGAACGAGCCTTTTCACCACCGCCAGGGTCTGGCGAGGTGCGAATTTTACCGCCCCGAAGGCGCAATGGGCGTTCCAATCGATTCGCAATTCGGGGGGATGCCGCAATGAAGATACCAGAGCTGGGTCGAAAGGCGCCCCCCGCACGCTTTTTCCGGTCAGGAATGCGCGGCCTTGCGATGGGCGCGCGGATGCGCCCCGCCGGGCGGCCTTGCGGGCGCGCGCTTGGGCGGACGGCGTGTCGCAGCGCGCCCGGGCCCACGTCCCTGCCCGGATGCCGTCGAGCCCCGCTCCAGGCTGGCCTTCAGAGCAGACATGAGATCGACGACGTTTCCTCCAGCCGTCGGCCGCGGCTCGGCGACGGTGACCTCGCGTCCCTCCACCTTGCGTTGGATCGCCTCCTCGACCCGCGCCTTGACCTCATCCGGATAGGCTGCAGGATCGAATGTCTCGGCGCTTTGCTGCTCGATGAGCTGGCGGGCGAGCTTCAGCTCCGCATCGCGCACCTTCGCGCTCTCGACACCGAGCGCGGCGACGGACTGCACCTCCGGCGCGAAATGCAGCTGGTGCAGGGCGAGAGCGTCGTCGATGGGCCGCAGTATGACGACGTGCCCGCGGCCATGACTCGCCCAGCGGCCTACCGCGCACCGCCCGCTCTCGCGCAGCGCCGTGACGAACAGTGTGAAGGGCTTGGCGCCACCCTGGTCCGGGGCGAGATAGTACGTCCTCTCGAAATACACCGGATCGACGGCGGCGAGCGGCACGAACTGCGCGACATCTACGCTATGCGTACCGGCCTCCTCCAACGCCTGCAACTCCTCCGGAGTGAACATCACGTACTGGTCCTTGGCGAACTCGTAGCCCTTGACGATCTCCTCGCGCCCGACCACCGTCTCCTCCTCCAGGCAAACATACTGCTGCTTCAGGCGCGAGCCGTCCTTCGCATGCAGCAGGTGGAAGCGCAGCCGCTCGGAGTTGACCGTCGCCGAGTAAAGCTTCACCGGGATCGCCACCAGTCCGAAGGCGATGGTGAGGGATGCCATGGAGCGTGCCGCCATACCCGAGGTCGAGCAAGTTCTGCGCCACAGCAAAGCATAAGGTTTAAAGTAGCCCGATGAGCACTCCCAGGCATGCCCGGCCCTCGGTTCCAGCCCGCGTGCGGGTCGGCCGCGAGGTGGCCGGACGCAGCGGCAAGGGCGTCTCCGTGATCTCGGGCCTGCCGCTTGCCGCAGCGGATCTCGAGGCGCTCGCCAGCCGGCTGAAGAGACTCTGCGGCGCGGGAGGCGCCGTCCGGAATGGAGTCATCGAGATCCAGGGCGAGCACCGCGACCGGCTGGTCGCGGAGCTATGCCGGCTCGGCTACGACGCCAAGCGGTCGGGAGGCTGAGGTCACGGTGACGGACAGCCGGAACCTGCGCATAATGTAGGAGTTTGCAATGAGCATTACCCAGGCAGAGCACAACGTGTCGAACAACCAGCCAATACCAAGCCGGACACGAACCGGGGACGCCCTGCTGTTCGCCCGCAATTTCTTCCGCCACCCACGCATGCTGGGCTCGATCGTTCCGAGCTCGAGATTCCTGATCAAGCAGCTGCTGCAGCCGATCGACTGGAATCAGGCGCGGGTCATAGTGGAATACGGGCCCGGGGTCGGCGTCATCACCGCCGAGATACTGCGCCGCATGCGCTCCGATGCGATTTTGATCGCCATCGAGATGAACCCCGACTTCGTCGCTCACCTGCGGGCGACGTTACCCGATGAGAGGCTCAAGGTCATCGAGGGCTCCGCGGAGTCGGTGGGCGAGATCCTGGAGCGCTTCGGGCACCGCAACGCCAACTACATCATCTCGGGGATTCCCTTCAGCACCATACCGGCGGAGATGCGCGAGCGCATCCTGCGCAACACGTCCGAGGCCCTTGCGCCCGGCGGCACCTTCCTGGTGTTCCAGTTCTCGACGCGCGTGCTGGAGGATCTGCAGCGCGTGTTTCACTACGTCCGGCGCAAGTTCGAGCCGCTCAACGTGCTGCCGGCCCACCTGTTTTTCTGTCAGCTCGGGGCGACTTAGCCTAGCCGGGAGTGTCGGGCGGAGCCGCCGCGGACTCGCGCACGATCAACTCGTGCGGCACCAAGTGATCCACCGCGGCGGCGGGCAGCCCATCGCGGCGCTTGCGGATCTCACGGATGAGCAGGTCGAGCGCCACCTCGGCCATGGTCGCGGTAGGCTGGCGGATGGTGGTCAGCTCCGGCCAGACCGTGGTGGCGATTGCCGTGTCATCGAACCCGACCACCGATAGGTCGCGCGGCACATCGAGCCCGCGCCGGTGCGCCACGGAGACCGCGGCCGCCGCCATGTCGTCGTTGCTGGCGAAAATCGCCGTCGGACGGGGGTTGGCCGCCAACAGCTTCTCGGCGGCCTCGAGACCGGAACGGTAGCTGAAGAAGCCCTGCTCGATCACCGGCGGCTGCGGCTTGCAATCCGCCTCGCGCAGCGCCGTCTCGAACCCCAACCAGCGCTCGCCGCTCGCCGTTTGGTTCGGATGACCCTTGATGAAGCCGATGCGCCGGTGCCCGAGCGATAGCAGGTAACGGGTCATCTCGTAGGCGGCCTTGAAGTCATCGATCCGCACACAGGACGCGTCGGAACGGAATCGCCCGGTCGCGACGGCGACCGTGGGAATGGCCGCCTTCTTGAGCTCCGCGAGTATGACATGCGACTCGCAGACCGGCGGCGGCAGAATGACTCCCGCGACAGAGCCGTCGATGAGCCTGCGCACCGCGGCCCGCTCCGCCGACGGCGCGGTGACCTCGCATTTCTCCAACAGCAGCTGTGCGCTCTTGCGGCTGCTCTCATCGAGCGCGCCGAGGAGGAATTCACTGAGGTAGGCGGCGCTCGGATTGGCGTAGAGCAGCCCGATCCGCAGGCTCTGCGCGCCGGCGAGACTGCGCGCCGCCGGGTTGGGGGCGTAGCGCAACTCCTTGACGGCCGCAAGCACCGCGGCGCGAGTCGCCTCGCGCACGTTGCGTTCGCCGTTGACGACGCGGGAAACCGTCATCGGGGAGACGCCCGCCCTGCGGGCCACATCGTGGATGGTGGTGCCGCGCCGGCCGCGGCGGCTGGTCTTGCGTGCGGGTGCGCGCCCGGAAGCCATGATTTCGTGTTCCCCCGCGGCCCGCCACGAGGGCCGTAGCCTGTCATTGTACCGAAGTCCCGATAGCGCTAGCGCGCTTTATGGGTCCCAGGCCTGGCCGCACGCCTGCAGGTGTGTCCGCACCGCCTCGCGCAGGCGCTGCAGCCCTGATTCATCGGCCGCTTCGCAGCGGATGGTCAGCTTGGGCTCCGTGCCGGAAGCGCGCAGCAGCCACCAGCCGTCGGGCCCCGTCACACGCAGACCATCCATCGTATCCACTTGCGCGCCGGCGGCGGCGAGCCGCTCGGCAACCTGTCGCAGCACCTCCGGCTTGCGCTCGTCCGGACAGGGAATGCGCAGCTCCGGAGTGGCGGCGCTGGGGGGCAGGCCGCGGCGGAATTCCGCGAGGCTGCGCCGCCCGCGGCCCAGGCAGTCGAGGAGCCGCATCGCGGCGAACAGCGCATCGTCCGTGCCCTGCCAACACTCTGCGAAGAAGAGATGGCCGCTCATCTCCCCGGCGAGCGGCGCGCGCTCGCGCCGCATGGCATCGAGCACGTGCACATAACCGGAAGGCGCCATCACGGGCCGGCCACCCAACTGAGCGACGCCTTCGAAGAGCACGCGGCTCGACTTGACGTCAGCCACGACGCACGCGCCGGACGTAGACCGCAACACCTCCGCGGCAAGCAACAGCAGCACTTGATCCGGCCAGACGATCGCGCCGGACTCGTCGACCACGCCCAGACGATCGCCATCACCGTCGAATGCGATGCCCAGGTCCGCTTCGCGGGCCACCACCATTGCCCGCAGCTCCCTCAGGTTGGCTGCGATCGATGGATCGGGATGATGCGCGGGGAAGCGGCCGTCGACGTCGGCGTTGAGTAGCCAATGGCGGCCGGGCAGACCCTGTATCAACTGCCTGATCAGCGCCACCAGCGCGCGCAGCATCTCGCCGTGCACCGGCTCCGCGCCGATCAGCAGTTTGAATCCGTTCTCCTCGCGCGGGTTGTGCGAGCCGGTCACCATGATGCCGCCATCGAGTCCGCAGGTATGGATGGCGAAATGCAACTGGGGCGTCGGCCCCACGCCGATGCGATGCACCAACATGCCGCCCGCGATCAGACCCTCGATGAGGGCGCGCTCGAGATCCGGCGAGGAGAGCCTGCCGTCCCTGCCGACCGCGATGCGCCGCAGGCCCCGCGCACGCACCCAGGCCGCATACGCGAGGCCGAGCTGGCGCGCATCGCCGCGATCGAGCTGCCGGCCGACGACCCCGCGCAGATCGTAGGAGCGGATGGCCGCTGGGTTGATGCGGACCGCTGTTGATTCCACGCGATTCAAACGGCCTGCGGCGCGGCATCAGGCGAAATCGAGGGAGTCCGGGCACTCGGCGGCGGGCGGCCGGCGCTGCGACTGCGGCTGCGCGGCGACCAGGCCGAGATAGATCTCCTCGAGACGCTCGGCGCTGCGCGCCCACGTGAGCAGCCGCTCCGCCCGCGTGCGCGCCGCGTATCCCATTTCCCGCAGGCGCGCGGGATCGGCCGACATCTCGCGCACGGCGCGCGCCAGCGCCTGCGTGTCGAGTCGCGGAACGAGCCTGCCCGTCGTCCCGTCATCGATGAGCTCCGGCACGCCGCCGCTCGCGGTGGCGAGCACGGGCACGCCGCACGCCATCGCCTCCGCCACCGGCAGCCCGTAGGACTCCTGCCAGATCGAAGGCAACACCAGGAGGTCGGCCGCGCGATACGCGCGGATCAGCGCGGGCAACGACACCGTGCCGAGAAAGCGCACCCGCGCCGCCGCCGCCGCCGAGAGGCGTGCGCGCACGGCGTTGCCGTAGCTGCGGCCGCGCCGGAAGATCTCCTTCGCGAGCCAACCCTGCAGGGACTGGCCGTAGAAGGGCCGTACCGCCTCGAGCGCCGCCTGCTCGTCGCTGAGCAGCCGGCTCAGCAGATCGTAGGGCATCAGACCCGGCTTGCCGATCAGCGTCAGCTCGAGATTCACACCGTCGCGGATCAGGCGGTCTACCGTCTCGGTCAGCAGGTGTACTCCCTTGTCGGGCGCGATCCGCCCGACGTAGAGCAGCCGCAAGGGCTGACGGCGGATCTCCCGCAGGTCAGGATGGCGGGCACGGGCCGCGGGCCTGAACCGGAGGATGTCCACGCCGTTGCCGATCGTGTGAATTCGCGCGGCGACCTCGGGCAGGCGCGCGCGCGCGCGCGCCGTCACGTAGTCGGAAACCGTGGCGGCCGCATCCACGTCCGCCAGATCGCGCCGCAGCCGCGCGAGGTCGAGCTGAGCGAGCTCATCCTGATGGATGTGAGCGACGACCTTCACCCCGGGCAGCGCGCTCTTGAAGAGCGCGGAGAATTGCGTCTGGTTCGGCACATGCACGATGTCCGGGCGGCTCGACGCGAGATCGCGCGCGACCTGCGAGAAGTACTCTCTGTAGTACAACCTGGAGCTAAAGTACGGCGCCCCGGCGCCGAAGCGCCCCGCGACGAGCTGCACGGCCTTGTGAAGCTGACGCGCGACGAAACGGATGCGGCGGATCTCGATCGCGCCCCAGCGCTCGCGGCGGGCCTGGCCGCGCCCCCTGGGCGCGTACACGATCACCTGGTGACGACGCGCCAGGCAGCGGGCCAGCTCCCAGTTGACGATGGCGACCGAGCCGCGCTGCTCTTCGCCGGCCGCCATCGGATCCTGGGGCTGATTGAGGATAGCGATCTTCATGATTTCCGGGACGCAGCCGCAAGCCGGCCGGAAGCGGCCTAGGGACGGCCCAGCAAGATCGGGGCCGGAGGCCCGAAATCAGTGCCGCGGGGCGACCGGGAAGTGCGCGAAGATATCGCGCGTGGTCACGTCGATGGACTCTGCCGGGTGGTCGAGCATCCGGCGCGTGAGATCGGAGAAGGCCGTGCCGCTCCAGACCACGGAATTGTTCGCGCGATCGATCAGGTCGATGCTGAGCGAGACCGTGGTGACGGTCTGGACGTCACTGTAGCCGCCGCCCCACCCCCAGGGTCCCCACGGCCCCCATCGATAGGGCGCCCACCCCCAGCCCACGCCGAAAGCGGGAGCTGCCATGGTGCCCTCGACCCGGTCATGAGCGCCCTCGGTGAAGTTCACCAGCAGATCGGGTTTGTCGTTGGCGGCGGCCGGCAGGTAGCCGCGGGACTGCAGCTCCTGGCCCACGTCCCTCTCGAGTTGCTGGGTGGTCAGGGATTTGTAAGTGCCTGTGTCCGTGCCGGGCTTCGCCACGAAGGCATAGGTATGGAAGCTGGCGAGGTCGACCTGCTCCGCCACCCGCGTGCGCACCACCGGTGCGGTGGCGCAGGCCGTGACCAGCGCCGTCACGACGCCCAAGGCGACGACCTTGACCCAATTGCTCGGCCCCATCCCTGCGCCCTCTGAGACCCTCTTTCGCGAGCGGATAGTCACCAGGAAACCCCTTCGGGCCGGCTATCGCCATCCAAAATCGTTCCAGACGATTTTGTCATTGCCACCTCTCGCAGATCCAAAACCCGGCAACGCGCCAGGGCTCTCTCGGTTGACCGTTCCGGGACCCTGGCCGCAGAGGCATGAGCATCCACTTTAGTACACTCCCGGCCGCCATGACCATCAGGGTACCGTCCGCGCTCTTGCTTTTCATCGCCGTGGCCCTGGTCTTTTCTGTGGCCAGGGCCGCGGACGCTCCCGCGAGCGTCCTTCCGCCCATCGGCCCGCAAACCTCGCTCCTGGTCGTCTCACCGCATCCCGACGACGAGACGCTCTGCTGCGCCGGTGTAATCCAGCGAGTGCTTGCGGCCGGCGGCCACGCAAGCATCGTCTGGCTGACCAGCGGCGATGGCTCCGAGCTCGACCTGCTCATCATCGAGCGGGCACTGCGGATTCATCCGGAAAAGATGCGGGATCTCGCCGCCAAGCGCATGCACGAGGCACGAGCGGCAGCAGCCATCCTCGGCGTCCCGCCCGGACGGCAGTTCTTTCTTGGGTATCCTGATGGAGGTCTCCTGACCCTCGTCACCGACCACTTCACGGTACCCTACTATTCCAAATTCAACGGGGCCGCGAGCGTGCCGTACGCCGACACGTTCGCCGCGGACCACCCCTATACGGGTGAGAGCCTGGAACACGACTTCGCACGCGTGCTCGAGCGCGTTCGCCCGACGCTGGTGCTCGCGCCGAGCCCACAGGACGCGCACCCTGACCACCGCGCAGCAGGCATCCTGACATTGCAGGTGCTGGGCCGCCGCCACGAGTTGGCTGCTGCGCGCTTCTGGATCGTGCACGGCGGCCGAGACTGGCCGAGCCCCCGGGGGCTGCACCTGAAACTGCCCCTGGCCGAGCCGCCGCGAGGCCGCGGCCTCGGGCTCGCACCCTTCCGCCTGCAGTCGCTCGAGGAAGCGGACAAACTGGAAGCCGTGCGCCAGTACCACACGCAGATGCGCGTGATGTCCTTTTTCCTGCTCTCCTACGTGCGCACCAATGAGTTGTATTCCACGCTGCCCGTGCCGTTGCCGCGAGTACGGGACATCTCTGGCACCCGCCGGCGATGACGGCCGGTGCCCCGGGTAACCGTCAGCATCAGCGATTGCCGTGGCGCCAGCGGTCGAGAATCCGGTCGAACGCCCCCGCGATACTCTCGCGCAAGCGGTCGAGCACGGCGCGGCGCCGCCAGTGTCGCCGGTTGAGCTCCTGCGACTCGCCGCAGTCGGCGGCGAGGATCGCCGCGGCCTGCGCCGCGAGCGCGGCGCTCTCGATTTCCTGGTTGGCCTCGAGATTCCAGCGGAAGCTCCAGCGGTCGAGATTACTCGAGCCCACGCTCAGCCAGTCGTCGCACAGCGCCATCTTGCCGTGCAGCACGCTCGGCTGGTACTCGAAGATGCGCACTGCGCTGCGCAGCATCTTGCCGTAGAAGCGCCGCGCCGCATGTCGCACCCACGGGTGGTCGGTCTTGGGACCGGGCACGAGCAATCTGACATCGACGCCGCGGCGCGCAGCGCGGCGCAGAGCCTTGCGGAACCGCCGCGACGGCACGAAGTAGGCGCTCATGATCCACGCGCGCCGGGACGCGCCGTTGATCCGCCTGACGACGTCATTGGCGAGAACGGAGCGGCGTCTCGCGTCGCTGAGCGCGACACGCCCGAGCACACCCGCGGCAATGGACTGCTCGTCCGGCGACTGCGGCGTCGCCTCGGGAACCGCCGGCGCGCCGCCGCTGCGGCTCCAGTTGCGCGCGAAGGCGTTCTGCCAGTCGCTCACCACCGGTCCCGAGATCTCGAGCATGAGATCGCGCCAGGCCCGGCGACCGCGCCTACCATCTATGAATTCGTCCGCTAGCCCCACGCCACCTACGAATGCGAGAGCGCCGTCGACGACCAGGAGCTTGCGATGATCCCGCAGACAGTTCTGCAGGCGCTTGCGCCACGACAGCGGATTGAAGAAAGTCAGGTGCGCGCCCGAGCTGGCCAGCCTGCGCCGATCCGCGGCGCGCAGGCCGAGCGAGCCGAAAGCATCGAAGAGCACATGAACCCGCACCCCGCGCTGCGCACAGGCGGCCAGGGCATCGATGAATCGCCGTGCGACGGTGCCGGAGTCGACCAGATACATCTCGAGCAGCACCAACTCGCGCGCCGCCGCGATGGCCTCGAGCATCCGCCGGAAGATCCGGTCGCTCTCGCTGAGGAAGTCGCAGCGATTGCCCTGCCGCCAGGGCCAGCCCACGGCCGCCCCGGCGGCCGCATGGGGCCGAACCGCAACCCCTACCGTACCCTCAGTGCTCGACATGAGCGGACATTCTATGCCCTGCGCTTCGTAGTCATCCTGCTGCTGCTCTCACCGACCCTCGTGCGCGCCAATGTGATCGCGGCGGTCAACCGCGCGCGCACCACCTACTGCGGCCTGTCGCGTGCCACCTACCCGCCGCTCCTCGAGAGCCGCGGGCTCGATCAGGTCGCGCGCCTGCTCGCGCGCGGCGAGTCGCTCGGCCAGGCGGAGCAGCGCGCCGGCTATGGCGCGGCACGGTCGCTGTGGATCCGGATATCCGGCACGACGGACGATGCGGCTGTCGAGCGGACGGTGAGCGGGCAGTTCTGCGGTCAGCTCGCGAATCCGCGGCTGCGGCACGTCGGCGTCTACGGAAATGGCGCCGGCAGTCTCTGGATAGTGGTGGCCCAGCCCTTCACGACGCCGCCCATCCGCGATGCCGCCGCCGTGAGCCGCCTCGTGCTGGCGCTCACCAACCAGGCGCGGGCACGCGCGCGGACCTGCGGCCGGCAGCGCTTTCCACCGGCAGCGCCTCTCTCGCTCGCGCCCGCTCTCACGCGCGCGGCCCGCGCACATTCGCTGGACATGGTCGCGCAAGGCTTCTTCAGTCATGCCGGCAGCGATGGCAGCACTCCCGGCGAGCGCGCGACGCGCGCCGGTTATCGCTGGAGCATGGTGGGCGAGAACATCGCCAGCGGCGTTGGAACGCCGCGCGCGGTCGTCGCGGGCTGGCTGGCGAGCCCGCATCACTGCGCCAACATCATGACCGCGGGATTCCGCCAGATGGGGGTCGCGTTCGCCGTCGACAGGGCCAATCCGCAAACGATCGCCTGGACGGAGGATTTCGGCACGCCGCGTTAGAGCGCCGCGGACGCGGGCCGCCAGCTCATGCCGAGGCCGCGAGGGCGTCACCGCCTTCCGCGGCCGCCGTCCCAGGCTCGCGCTGGCCAGGGAAGTCCATCACGCGGCCGGAGCTGGAGAGCACGCAGCTCGAGCCGGCGCGCGTCTTGGCCAGATGCTTCATCTGACGCAGACTCTCCAGGACGCGCTCGGCGGTGCTCGCCTGCGCGCCATCCACCTCCACGGCGCCGATCGAGACGCCGAGCAGCGGGAAGCGGCGGCGGCCGCCGTCGCGGTCGATTCCGTCGAACCCGCCGGCCGCGCGATGCTCCGCGGCGTGGAAGTTGCCGAGTGAGACCGTCAGCTCTTCGAGCATCGCGGCCAGCCGCAGCGACCAATCGAGGCTGCGCAGGAGGAACACGAAGTCATCGCCGCCCACGTGACCGACGAAATCCACGGGCCGACGCGCGGCGCGTGCGACGACCTGGGCGACGTGCAGCAGGACCTGGTCGCCGCGGGCATAGCCGTACTCGTCGTTGTAGGGCTTGAAATGGTTGAGATCGAGGTGACACGCGACGAAGTGCCGCCGCCGGGCCACCCATTGCGCGAGCTGTGTCTGGATCTCGCGGTTTCCCGGCAATCCGGTGAGCGGATTGGAATGCATGGCCGCCTGGATCTGCTGCGCGGTGATCTGCCGCAGAAGGTCCACGGTTCTACCCAGACCCAGGTAGGCCCCGTGGCGGCAGATGATGAAGTCGTCGCGCTGGTGGGGCGCGGCGCGCGCCGTGACGATGCGGCTGACTTGCTCGAGGCGCGCGCGTGCCTCGACCTGCAAGGGCTCGCCCACCATGACGCTCGTCACCGGCTTGCGGTTGTAGACCTCGGGGTGCAGCGGGCGGCTGAGAAGTATGAGCAGCTGGTCGCGGTATACGATCCCGACCGGCCGCGGCGACTCTCGTGTCTCGAGCACCGCGAGCGCAGCCCAATCGGGATGCGCGCGGAACGACTCCACGACGCTCGCAACCGTGGTGTCGGCCGGAACCCCGGGGATGGGCAGCGCCAGGTCTTCGGCGCAGTTGGCGGTGGTGGCGGGAATCGCCGCTTCCAACCCTTCGAGAGCGGCCGGCTCCAGCCGCGGTATGCGGTTGGGCCGTCCCAGAAAGTATCCCTGCAGATGGTCGACGCCGAGCTCCAGAACGAGGGCGCACTGCTCCCGGTTCTCGATTCCCTCGGCAACGATCCGGCAGCCGGTGACCCGGCCCATGTCCACCAGTGAGTGGAGGATCTCGGCACGCACCGGGTCGCGCTCGATGCCCGAGACGAAGTAGCGGTCCACCTTCACATAATCCGGGCGGATTTCCGTCCAGCTCTTCAGGCCCGAAGAGCCGGAGCCGAGGTCGTCGATGGCGATGTCGCAACCGAGGGCGCGCAGCGGCCGCACCGCGCCGGCCAGCCGGTGCTCGTCCTCTGTCAGCCCGTGCTCGGTGATCTCGAGCACCAGGTCGTGCGGATCGATGCGATGGGCCTCGAGCTGCGAGCCCAACCAGTCGGCGAGGGAGGTCCACTCGAGCAGTGTCTGCGGCAGCAGATTGAGGAACAGTCGGCCCTCGACCCGCAGCGCGTGATAGGAGCTCAGCGCAGTCTCGATGCAGGCGCGCTCCAGCGCGAGAGTCAATCCGTGCCGGCCGGCGCACTCGATGAGCGTCATCGGCGACTCCAGACCGCTGTGAAGCCCTCGCGTCAGCGCCTCATGGCCGATCACGGTGCGCGTCCCACCATCGACGATCGGCTGAAAGAGCGTACGGAGCGCTCGCTCGCTGATGAGCTTGTGGATTGCTTCTTCTTGCATCGCAACCCGGAAGTTAAGCGTGGGCACCGCCGCCGCGCTGTGACCCAGCTCAACAGCCTGGAAGCTGGGCGCAGGAATATTTCGTTACATTTGTGTTACGGATGCCGTCGCCGCCCGCCGGCGGCCGCGCGTCATCACGATCCCGGCGGCGGTATAGAGCAGCGCGAACCAGGCGACGGTCCGCGTGAGCAGCAGATAGAAGAGATGGTACCGCGCGGGGGTATGCCGCAGGAGGTGCTCCGCGGTTTCGAGGCCTCCCGCCGCGGCCGCCGCCACGAGCAGCCCTGCGAGCAGCAGCGCCCCCCGGCGAAGCGCTCCCCATTGGGGGCCTGCGCCTTCGGCGGCGGCAACAGATGGAACCAGACTGCGAGCACCGCGAGCCCGAATACCGAGCTTGCGTACTGCAACACGTGACAGAGCTCGCTCGTGTAGGAGAAGAAGGAGACCGGCGCGCTCAACGCCGAGATGCGCGACACCATCCATCCGTCCGCGTGCGTGAAGGAGTCCCAGGCGATGTGCGTCCACGAGCCGACGAGGAGTGACAGCGGCGCCAGCACCCAATGGCTGGGGCGGCTGCCGAACCGCTCCAGTGCGGCAAAGCACTTGGCCTTCGCGCCGGGCCCAAGAGGTGCAACCAGGGGTCTGCGCAGGAGACGGATCAAGAGCAGCAGGAATAGCCCGATCGGCAGGTCGAGCGTGAACGTGCCGATCAGCGTGTGCGTCGCTTCCGGTATGTGCTTCGTGATCAGCCAAGGCAGATAGTACGGTACGTCCGGCGTCATCGCGCCGATCATGAGCGGCACGATCTGCAGCAATCGTACGCGCCGCAGCGGCAGGACGGCCGCGGGGTGCGCAAGGGTGAAAGGCATGAATGCAGACTCTCAGGCTTGCCCTGCTGCCGCAAGTGCCGTCTTCGCGTCCTCACGGGCCGGGACCACGGAAATGCGGAAGTCCCTGCCGGCCCACTCGCCGCCAGGCTCCAGGCGGTACGTCAGGTCGATGGCGCGACCGCTCTTGAGCCGCGACGTGTCAATTTCCACGGTATGCAGTCCCAGAGCCGTTGCCGTCGTACGACGCTCACTACCGTCCTGCCAGCCGTCAAATCCCCATCGGAAAGTCGCGGGCGCGGTGACCGCCACGGTCAGCGCCGTGCCCTCGGGAAGCTCCGAAGCCGGAGCGTGTGCGCACCAGATGATCCGCTCGAGTCGCGGGCGCCTGCCCGAGTAGCGCTGCCAGACACATTGCGGCCGATCGAGGGGTCTGCCCATGGCGCGCGATACGACGAGCTTGACGTACTCTGCGTGCGTCCAGGCCAGGGGCATCGCACTTCCCGTAGGCCGTCCAGGCTCCAGCCCGCGGGAAGGCACGGGCGCGGCATCCCAGATCTGCTCCGGCAACATACCTCCGGGCGAAGCCATGCGGACCATGGCGAGTAACAGCGGCAAGGGGTCACGTCCGGCGACCAGCTCGTAGTGACCTCGCTCGCCGGTGAGCAGCGGCCACGCGCGGCCCCTGCCAGTGCCATCGAACGCCGAGCCGTCGTCGTGCTCGCCGTAGCCATCGTCGTTGTAACGATACCAACTGGGACCGGTCGGCGTGTCCACCTTGAGGAGCATGTCCGCGAGGCGCACGGTTGCCGCGATCAGCGGGTCCTCGGGGCGGCGCAGCCCGAAGCGCACGAGCTGCAGGAAATCGACACCGATCTGTGCCGAGGCGGGCAGTCCCGGGTCCATTGCTTTGTTCTTGACGGGCAGGACGCGCTGCAGCGCGCCACGGTCGCGCATCGCCTCCCGCGGCGCCACGCGCACGTAGTAGCCCGGCAGCCCCTGGCTTCCCGCTAGCGGCGTGTCGGCGACGGCGGTCCAGTCCTCGAGACTGGCATTCCAGTAGTCGGCTACGGCGAGCGCCAGCTCGCGCGCCTCCGGGTCGAGGTACGGCGCTCCGCAAACGAGCCCGGCGATACACGCCGCCAGGGTGAACGTGTTGATTCCCGCGTCTTCCTCCCATCGGTCCTGATCGCTCGCCGGTCCGTTGCACACGATGAACGAGAGCGCGCGGCGGATCATGTCCGCGACCTCGATGCCATCGAGCGCGCCACGCTCCTGCAGTTGCGCCGCCAGCAGCACCGGAAAAGCGGTCTCATCGAGCTGCACGCCGGTCCAGTACGGTTTGCCGCCGAGCCACTGATTCTGATTCCAGTGCCCGTCGGCGAGCTGTGTGGCGCGCAGATAGCGCAGCGTGTCCAGCGCTTCGGGCGCCGCGCCGACCGCGAGCAGCGCGCCGGCGCACTCGCAAAGATCGCGCGGCCAGACGAGGTGATAACCCTCCCGCTCCTCCTTGGTGTTGCCCCAGGGGACGCTCAGGCTGGCCACCATCGCTCCCGGGTACGTTTTGTCCAGATGCGTGCGCAGCGCCATGGTCGACAGTTTGAACTGACTCACGCACTCGGGAGGCAATCCGTCGGACAGCGGCTCCCGGGAGGCGCACTGCCGATGCCAGCCGCTCCAGTCGGCGATTTGCCGCTGCCAGGTTGCCTCAAACGGCTCGAACAGCGCGCTCAAGGCGAGCGTCGCGGCCGACTCCGTGCTGCTGCCGAAGCCGAGCGCCAGCACCGCCTTGCGGGGCAGCTCGCCCGTCAGGGCGATGTTCCCAGGGCCTGCGTTGGCATGCTCCCAGGTCATGGCGCCGTTGCGCGCGAAGTCCTGCCAGCCATCGCTCGCGCCGACATACCCGCAGCTCGCGCGCCCCCAGGCGTCCCGTTGATCGGCCGTCACCGCGGCCAGCGCCAGCGCAAAAGGCCCCTGCTCCGCCCACAGCACTCGATGGCCGCGGTGGCCGGCGATTGCCGCGGAGTTGTTGTTGCCCGTGCCGCCGAGATGCGGCGCCAGCAGCGCGTAGGGACGCAGCGCCTCGTCGCCCGCCAGCTCGATCTCCATGAGAAGCACATCGCGGTCCCTGGACGGAGCGATGCGCAGCGTGAGCTCGAAACGCTCGTGCTCATGCACGATCTGCACGGCGGGGACCCCGGGCCCGGCGAGCGTCAGGGCGTGGCGGTACATCCGCTTCACCTCCACCCAAAACCCGCGCCCATCCGCGACGACGATGCCCAGATCGCGGATCTGCGGAATGTCCACCCGCGGGTGGTAGACCTCGTTGAGTATGCCGCCGCCGACCGTGAACCAGAGCCGCGAGGGACCGAGCGAGCAGCCGACCATCTCCTTCGCGCTGCTGCACCAGGTTGGTGGCAGGCCGGGCGCCCCAGGCGCGTCGCCGGCGCTCATCGGCCCGAGCCAGCCGCCACCTTCTGCCGGCGCGCGATGCTGACGGCGAGCGGATCATCACCGCGCCACAGATGCAGGCCGCCCTTGAAGGCGTTGAGATTGTCGCCCAGGCGCACGCCCTCGGGCAGCTCCTTCAGGCGCAGCGCATTCCCGCCACCCAACACGACGTAATCCACTTCCAACACCTCCTTCAGCCGCGTGACGACTTCGGCCACCGACTTGCGCCATTTCCTGTTGCCCAGCCGCTTGCGGCCGCGCTCACCGGCGTAGTCTTCGAAAGTACGGCCGCGCTTGTAGGGCATGTGGCCGATCTCCATCGGCTCCACCGTGCCATCGAGGATGAGCGTCGCCCCGAGCCCCGTACCGAGGCCGAGAAAGAGCATCCGGCCGCCCTCATAGCTGCCGAGTGCCTGCATGGTCGCATCGTTGATCACCCGCACCGGCCGGCCGAGAGTCTTCTCGAAATCGTACCCGACCCACCCCGGGCCCAGATTGAATGGCTCGGCGGCTATCCGGCCGCGCAACACCAGTCCCGGATAGCCTATCGCCACCGCCTCGTAGGGCAGGTCGCGGGCGCGCTTGCGTACCTTCCTGGCCATATCGTCGGCGGTCATATCGGGGCCCGAGACGAACCTGCGGATCGCCCCGCGGGCTCCCATGCGGAATTTGACGTGCGAGCCGCCGACGTCGAGGACGAGGACGTGCGCCGGGTCGGGCGGCTTCGATCTACCCGGGCGCTTCGGGCGAGGACGAGTCGGCATGTCCGAATTGTCACCGGAATCGGTGCTTTCGGCCAAGCCGACCCGTCCCATCCCCAAAAGGTTCCCTGCTCCGCGGAAGCTTCAGTGTTGGACGGAGGCGCTCGCGGACGTTCCGCCCTGAGCCGCCGCCGAGGGCTGCCGCGAGACCGCGGCCTGACCGCTCATCGAAGAGCCGCCTTGCGCCGTCGCATTACCCGCGGATCCCTGCGCGCCGGCGCTGCCCCCGAAGTCGCCGTCTACTCCGTTGCCGAGCGCGCTGCTCAACCCGCTCCCTGCGCCCTGGCGGGTCGCGCCGGTGCTGCCGGTGCTCGAGCTCGTTGGCGCTTTCGACGTATGGCTGGCGCCGGCTCGCGAGCTGCCTCCATGCCGCGCACCACCCGCAGTGCCTGTGGCGCCCGTGGCGCCTGCGAGGCCCGCGGCGCCCCTGGGGACCGGGGCGCTCGTGGCGCCCGCGGCACCCGTGGCGCTACCAGACGTGGTCCCGGCGGTGTCGGCGGCCGCGTTGTGGCCCTTTTTGGCCAGGCTTCCAGCATCGCTCTTGAGGACTCCGCCTCCTCGTGCAGTGTCGTTCGCGGCGCCATGCGCCGCGCCACGCGCAGCGGACTCTCCCGAGCCGATTGCACGATGAGCTCCCCTGAGACCGCCGCTCTCGCCCGCAAGCGAGCCGCTCGTGGCGCCCCAGCCGCCGCCGTTGATCGCGCCGCCGGCAGGCCCAAAGCCCCCGCCCAAGGCTCCGCCCAGCATTCCGTGCGCCCCGCCGCCGAGCAACTGGGCATGTGCGGGTGCCGTGCACGCAAACATGGCGGCAACAGCGGCGCTCGCGAAAAGACTACGTATGTTCTTCATGGTCGTTCTCCTCTCGAGGCCGCGGCCCATCCGCGACCTTCAAAGGTAACTACGACCAGCGGGGTGGAATCCTTCCCGGGGGTGACCAGCGAATTGCCGTTTTACTTATTCTGCGGCTGCGGGCCGCGGCGATGGGAGATCGCCGCCGACCAGTCCATAGCCGAAGACCGCATTACGGCCCGCAGAGCCCAGGTGAATGGCTTCGCGTGCGAGCGCCGCCACGGCAGCCTGGGCCGCCGCGGGATCGGGATCTCCCGCACCGGCGGCACCGCTCAGGTGTGCGGCCAGAAGGCCGGCCACCAGCGGCGCGGCGAACGAAGTTCCGCGCACTGTTGCATAACCGCCGGATACGCTGGCCGCCGGGATATCCGCGCCCGGTGCTGCAAACATGACTTGCGGGCCGCGCTCCGCCTCGAAGATCACCCGCCGGCGGGCATCCACCGCCGTGACGCCGATGACACCTGGGTAAGCCGCCGGATACAACGGTGGCGCGGCCGGACCATCGTTGCCGACGGCCGCCACGAGCAGAAAGCCCTTGGCAACCGCGCGAACGATGACCTGCTGCAACAGCACGTTGGGCGGCCCGACCAGGCTGATATTGATCACCGGAACACGCGCGGCAACCAACCACTCCAGAGCTTCGGCGATCGCGTCGACGGCGCCGCCCGTGGGCTTGCCGCAGTAGACGTCCGCCGCATAAAGGGTCGCACCGGGCGCCGCGCCCCCGAATCGCATGGAGCGGCCAACCATGAGCGATGCCACCTCCGTGCCATGCGGGCTGGCTATCGCTGCGCCGCCGCAGCCGTGTTTATGGATGACGGCGCCCCGGAAAACGGGCTGCGCCGTTGCAACACCGCCGTCGATGAGTCCGACCGGAACCGCGGTCGCGCTCACTATCGCACCGGCGGCGGGCGGCGAGGCCCCGGTGTCACTCGTCGCGCCGCTCTGCACATAGACGTTGTTGAAATCATAGATGCCGCCGGGATCCAGCCGCCGCAGCAGACTCAATGCGCGGCTCGTCGCCATGCCGCGCGGCGCTTCCAGCACCGCGATACGAACGCCCAGGCTGCCGAGAGAGCGCTCGCGCAGAATCGAAAATCCCGCGCTGGCGGCACCGGCCAGCGCCGTAGCCGACGGCGAGAACGCCAGCAACTCACCCCGGACTATCGGATCGCCACTCGGGTCCGCTTCCAGTACATCCGAGTGGTGGCGCAGGAGCAGGCGGATGCCGTCCCTGCGCGCATCCTGCAGCCGGCCGACGTCATCGGTCAGTGCGCCGAGGGTCTGCTGCGGCCCGATCGGCAGACCCGGCAAGCCCCCGGCCGCAGCGCCAGGCAAGCCCGGCAACGGCACCCTCGGCACGGCGATCTGCGCCCCGGCGGCCGGAGCGAGTATCAGCAGCGTGAGAAGCAGCGCACGAGTCATAACGCTAAGCTAGTTGAATGTCCGCACACATGGAAGAAAATGGGGGCCCCTACCGTAATTACGATCAAGAGGCATGGAATCATCCCGCGAGGATCTCCGTGATCGGATCATCGAACTCCTGCCGCGTCTGCGGCGGTTTGCCCGCTCCCTGGCGCGCAATGCGCAGGACGCGGACGATCTCGTGCAGATCACGGCGGAACGCGCGCTCGCGCGTTCCGAGCAGCTCCGTCCGGACCATTCCGTGGCAAGCTGGCTATTTGGCATTTTGCGCAACGCCTGGATCGATGAGGGTCGCAGCCGCCGGCGGCGCGAGTCGCTGCTCGAGCCCGGCGAGCTCGCCGAGCGCGTCGGGGATCCCGCCGCAGGCTCCGACCCGGAGCTGCTCTGCCTCCAGGATGCCCTCGCACGCTTGCCGGAGGACCAGCGGCTCGCCGTCGCCCTCGTACTCGTCGAGGGGTTGTCCTACAAAGAGGCCGCATCGATCATGAGCGTGCCGGTGGGAACGCTGACCAGCCGCCTGGCCCGGGGCCGCGCGGCGCTGCAGTCGATGTTATCCGATGCTCCGGGAGTGCTGCCATGACGTTCCCTGACGAGGTCCTCATGGCCTACGCCGACGATGAGCTCGACCCGCGCACTCGGGCCGCCGTCGATGCCGCAATGGCCTCCGATCCGGAGATCGCGCGCCGCATCGCCCAACACGAGGCGCTGCGCGGCCGTGTTAACTCCGCCTTCGACAAGGTCCTCGACGAACCCGTGCCCGCCGGCCTGCTGCGGGCGCTGCGCGGCGAACCGGACGACCCACGCAAAAGCAACGTGACGCCGCTGCGCCGGCGGCAGGCACGCCACTGGACTTGGCCGCAATGGGCTGCGATTGCGGCCAGCCTGATCGTGGGAGTGATTGCCGGACGGCTGGTGCTGGTGCGCACGGGAAATTCCGGTTCCGCGCCCATCACGATGAGCGGTGGCCGGCTGCTGGCGGCCGGCACGCTGGCGGCCGCGCTGTCGGATCAACTCGCCGGCGATCAAACCGCCGCCGACCCGGTGCGGATCGGTGTTACCTTCCGCGCGAAGTCGGGTGAGTACTGCCGCACGTTCGCGCTGCGTCGGCCTGCGGCGCTCGCCGGCCTCGCCTGCAGAGCGGCTGCCGGCTGGCAGCTCAGCGTACTGGCGCGAGCGGAAGCGCCGGCGGGCGGCTCCGGCACTTACCGGCAGGCGGCTTCCTCCATGCCGGCCGCCGTGCTCGCCGCGGTAAACGCTCGGATCGTCGGCGAGCCGCTCGATCGGCACTCCGAGGCCGCCGCACGCGGGCGGCACTGGCAACCGTGATCGAGCGGCCGGCAAGCCGCTGAAAATCCGCGCGAGCCGATGAGGTAACATGCGGAATGCTCTGGCTCAAGGCCTTCCACGTCGTCTTCGTCGTCACCTGGTTCGCGGGACTCTTCTACCTGCCGCGGCTCTTCGTGTATCACACGGCCGCAACCGAGGCGGTGGTCCGCGAGCGCTTCGTGGTGATGGAGCGGCGGCTCTTCGCCATGATGACGCTGGGCGGCGCGCTCGCCATCGTGTTCGGCCTCTCGATGGTCGCGGCCGCGCCCGGATATCTGGCCTTCCTCTGGCTGCGGGTGAAGCTCTTGCTCGTCGCCGGGCTCGTCGTCTATCACCTCTGGTGCCACAGGTTGCTCCGTGACCTGCGCGACGGACGCAACAGCCACTCGGAGCGCTGGTATCGTATTTTCAACGAGGTGCCGGCGCTCTTCCTCATCGCCATCGTCGTGCTGGCGGTAGTGAAACCGTAATTACCGGGGCTCGCTCCAGTAGCTCACCCGATCCCGCCACTCGGCGCGCGCCGGCGCGGGAGTGCCGTCGGCGGGCGCGGTGCCGAGATAGATGAACCCCACGATGGAGTCCGCAGCCTCAAGACCGAGCGCCGTCTTCACCGTATCGTCGTAGGCGGGATCGCCGGTCTTCCACATGGCGCCGAATCCCAGCTCGCCGGCGGCCAGCATCATGTTCTGCGCCGCCGCGCCCGCCGCGAGGACCTGCTCGATCGCCGGAATCCTGGCCGCGGCGTTGCAAACGGCCGCCACCACGATGATGAGGGGGGCGCGCAGAGGCTTTTGCCGCTCGCGCTGCAGAGCCTCGGCGCTCGCAGCCGGCTGCTTGCGCCGCGTTTGCTCCGCCATCAGCTCTCCCAGGCGCTCGCGCGCGGCGCCGCGGATGACGATGAAGCGCCACGGCCGCAGCCGCCCGTGATCGGGCGCGCGGGAGGCGCACTCGAGCAGCAGCTCGAGCGCACCCTCGTCCGGCGCGGGCTCGGTGAGAGTCTTGGCGGAACGTCGCTTGAGAAGGGCATCGATGGTTTGCATATCCCGCCATTCTCCCAGATTCGCCGGCGTCCGGCCGGCAACGATGCCGGACGCCAGCCGCGCAGCGGCATCGCGCGCACACGAGTTGGTTCTTCGAGGAATACCTGGAAACAGTGTAGAGTCGAAGTCATGGACCCGACCGAACTGCAAGAGCTCAAAGCCTCGATTCGCACCATCCCGGACTATCCGCGCGCGGGGATCCAGTTCCGGGACATCACCACTCTGCTCGGCGACGCGCGGATGTTCCGCCGCTCGGTCGACGAGCTGGTGCGGCCGTGGACCGGCTCGAAAGTCGATCGGGTCGCCGGCATCGAGGCGCGCGGCTTCATTCTGGGCGGCGCCATCGCCCACCAGCTGGCCGCCGGATTCGTGCCCATCCGCAAGAAGGGCAAGCTGCCGCACGAGACCGTGCGTGTGGCGTACTCCCTCGAGTACGGCCTCGATGAGATCGAGATGCACCGGGACGGCGTCGCCCGCGGGGAGCGGATCATCCTGGTTGATGACCTCATCGCCACCGGGGGTACGGCGGAGGCGGCCGTAAAGCTGCTGCGCTCCCTCGGAGCTCAAATCCTGGCGGCCTGCTTCGTCATCGACCTGCCGGACCTCGGCGGCTCCCGCCGCCTGGAGGCATTGGAGGTGCCGGTGCGGACTCTTGTCGCCTTTCAGGGACACTGACGCCCAAGACGACGTCTGTTCCGGCTCTGGAACATTACTTTCCAGTCATCCAGGCCTACGGGGGCAGGCTTGCGGGGATAATGCGCTCCTACCGGGGCCTGGGCGCCCGGCCGATTACAGACTGCTCTCAATCCTCGCCATTTTTGGAGATCTCGATGCTCAAGAAGCTCCTTCCCGCTATCCTCGGCGCTCTGCTGGTCGCCAGCCCGGTCATCGCGGTCACCACCGCTGCGGCTGCTCCTCAGGCTGCTGCTGCCTCGTCCGGCAGCATGAAGTCCGACAGCATGAAGTCCCACCACAAGGCCGCCAAGCACAAGAAGTCTTCGCATCATGCGAAGAAGAAGGCGAAGAAGGCCCCGAGCGCCTAAGAGCCGTTCCGGCCAAAAAAAGAGCCCCGCCCAGTGCGGGGCTTTTTTTTTGCCTGCCGAAGGGACATAAATGAGCAGCCCAAGGCACCCATGGACATGCAATCACAATTGCCGGCAACTGATCTCGATACCGCTGGACGTGTCCTGCCCGAGTCGCGCACACGCAATCCGGCGGGCTGGTCGACGCTCAGGCTGCTGCCGGTGCGAGCCTGGCTGGCGCTCGCGGGAGTGCTCATGGCCGCGCTGGCCTCGGCGGCAATTGCCGAGCGGCTGGCGGAAGCGCCGCAAACCCAGGCCGCGGTCATCTTCCTCGCGCTTCTGGCGGTGGGACTGCTCGTCGCCCTCAGCCGGCTCCTCGCCGCTGATGCCGTCAGGCGCGAGCGTCTGCGCGCCGCCTCCGAGCGCCACACGAGAGACCTGGAGACGCTGATCGAGGCGCGAACACGCGAGCTCTCCGCCCTTTCCACCCATCTGCAGGAGCTCTCGGAGAAAGAGAAATCGGAGCTCGCCCGCAATCTCCACGATGAGCTCGGAGGGCTGCTGACGGCGGCCAAGATGGACCTCTCCTGGCTGCAATCGCGCGTCCCCGACTCCGCTCTGCAGGAGAGACTGGCGCAGCTCGGGGGAGTGCTCGACGAAGCGATGGACCTCAAGCGCCGCGTGGTCGAGGATCTGCGGCCTTCGCTGCTCGATCATTTCGGCCTGCCGACGGCTCTGCGCGCCTACGTGGATTCTGCGTGCGCGAAGGCGGGACTGCGCGCGGACCTCGCGCTGCCCGAGGACGGCGCCGCGATGCCCAAGGAGACGGCGATCGCTCTCTTCAGAATCGTCCAGGAGGGCATCACCAACATCATCCGCCACGCCGGCGCGCAGTCGGTGGCGCTGCGATTCGTCATCGAGGCTGACGCCTGCCGCTTCACTCTGAGCGACGACGGCCGCGGCTTCGACGCCGCGGATCCGAAGTTCCGCTGGTCGCACGGCATCATGGGAATGCGCCAGCGGGTGCGCGCGCTCGGCGGTCAGTTCCAGATCGAGTCAGCCCCCGGGGCCGGAACGACGCTCCGAGTGGCGATTCCGCGCAGTTAGTTGGGCGGAGACCACTTCGAGTGGCCGTCGACGACCACCGCCTTCAACAGCGAAATATCCCGCATCTTGTCGAGGAAATAGTCCGCTCCCGCCGCGAAGCAATGGTCGCGCACGAAATCCGATGCGTAATTGGTCAACACCACGATCAGCGGCTGCGCATCTGGCGGGTAGAGCTGCCGGACCTGGCGGATGACCGCCACGCCATTTCCCTCCGCCAGCTCGATATCGACCACGAGCACATCGTAGGTCGCCTCCTGCAGGCGCAGCAGCGCCTCCGCCTGTGTGGCCGCCTGCGCCGTGACGGAGACCCGGCCGGGCTCCGACAGCAGGTCGACCAGGCGCCGCGACAGCACCGCCGAGTCCTCTATGAGGAGGATGCGCCGCTCGGCGTTAGGAGAGCCATTACCGCTCGGGGACCGCGCTTCAGCGCCCACGATGCGTCTCACTGCACCAAGTTGTTCTTGATGGCGTAGTACGTGATATCGGCGTTCGTCTTCATTCCCATCTTCTCCAGTATCCGTGTGCGGTAGGTGCTGACGGTCTTGACGCTGAGGAAGAGGCCGGCCGCGATTTCCGAGACGCTGCGTCCTTCGGCGAGCTTGCAGAAGATCTGGAATTCACGCTCCGAGAGCACGCTGTGCCGCGGCTCGCCTGGAGCGCCCTGCATCCCGCTGACCAGCATCTCCGCGAGTTCCGGGCTCACGTAGCGGCCACCGCGCATCGCGGCACGGATGGCTCGGCAAAGCTCCCCGTCGTCGGCGCTCTTGCTCACGAAGCCGCTCGCCCCCGCCCGCAATACGTTCAAACCGTACTGGCTCTCCGGATAGGCGCTCAATACCAGCGTAGCCACCGCCTCGTGGTGGGACTTGATCTGCCGTAGCACGTCGAGTCCCGACATGTCGGGAAGCGAAAGGTCCAGCAGGAGCACATCACACGGGGCGGTGCGCAGCAGCGTCAGAGCCTCTCGTCCTGTCTTCGCCTCACCGGCCCAGACGAAATCCGCTTGCGCCTCGATGATCTGCCGCAGCCCGATCCGCACGAGCTGATGATCGTCTACCACTGCGACTCGAATGGCCGGCATGGGTCTCGTCAACGTGTGTGTGGCAGGGTCATTTGCGGCCGTCCGCCACGCGCATGAGCGTCCCATGCATTGGCCAGCGTAGACGCCCATACGCGAGCCCGCCTAGGGGAGTTGCGGAAGGGGCGACCGGAGGTACAACGCAACGGACTGTAGGAATCGTCCGACGCAGCGCCTGCGCGCCGAGGCGGGAAGCCCCCCGACCGGCAACTCTCAACGCAGCGAATCCCGACCGGTGTCGTCCTCGTCCTCCTGGGCCGCGGAGGACGACCGACCACCCGAATCTCTGCCATTGTAGGTCTCGAGACGGTTGTACAGAGTCTTCAGGCTGACGCCGAGGATTTCCGCCGCCTTGCGCTTGACGTGGCCGCAATACGCCAGCGTGGCCATGGTGACCCGGCGCTCCACCTCCTCCAGGGGGGTACCGACACGGATCGTGATGGTCGTGCCGTCGTCGGGCTTGGGCGGAGCATCGTTCAGCGTTATGTCACATTCTATGACGTCGTCGGCCATGATGAAGGCGCGCTGCACGAAATTGCGCAGCTCGCGGACATTACCCGGCCACCCGTACTGATACAGACGCACCAGCGCATCGCGCGAGAACGTCTTGTGGGTTCCCTCGGCGCGGTTGAGATCGTCGAGGAAGTACTGTGCCAGCTGCTCGATGTCGGTCTCGCGGTCGCGCAGCGGCGGCAGGCGGATCGGGAAGACGTTCAGGCGGTGGTAGAGATCCTCGCGCAGCTTGCCGTCCGTGACGGCCTTCTCGGGCTCTCGGTTGGTCGCGCAGATCACCCGCACTTCGCTCGCGATCGGCTGCGTTCCGCCCACGCGATTGACCGTGCCGGTCTCCAGTACCCGCAGCAGCTTCACCTGCAGCTCCATCGGCATCTCGGTGATCTCGTCGAGGAAGATCGTGCCGCCGTTGGCGCGCTCGAAGAAACCCTTGTGCTGGCGGTCGGCGCCGGTGAAGCTGCCCCGCTCGTGACCGAACAGCTCGCTCTCGATGAGCTGCGGAGCCACTGCGCCGCAGTTGAGCGGCAGAAAAGCGCTGGTCCGCCGCCGGGAAAGCTCGTGTATGGTCTGGGCCGCGAGCTCCTTGCCGGTACCGCTCTCGCCGATCAACATGACCGTGGCCGAGGTGGGCGCTACACGCGTCAGCTGGTCGTACAGCACTTGCATGCGCTGCGAGCTGCCGAGGATGCGCCCGAATCGCCCCATGCGCCGCAACTCGTCCCGCAGCTCGCCGATCTCGTGCTGCAGCGCGGAGGTTTTCTTCGCATGGCGCAGCACCGCCTGAACCCGCTCGAGATCGGCTGGCTTGATCAGATAGTCGCTGGCGCCGGCCCGCAGCGCGGCGATGGCGCTGTCGACAGTCGCATGACCGGTGATGACGATGACCTCGGTGGCGTCCGGCTTATCGAGCTCGCGCAGCAGCTCGATTCCTTCACCGTCCGGCAGCGCCAGATCGGTCAGCAGCACATCGGGACGTTGCCGGCCGAGCTCGATCCGGGCATCCCGCAGGCTCTGGGCGCGCGCGACGGTGAATCCCTCCATGCGGGCCACCTCCTGCAGCCAGTCCACCACGTCTGCGTCGTCGTCGATGATCAAAGCGTGTGCCATGTACTCGCCTTCAGCCCATAGGAAACGAGCCACTGTATGCCCTCCGACGCGCGCCGCCAAGCGCCAGCGTGGCGGTACCGCGCGAGCCGCTCAAAGCGCCGCTCCCGGACTGGGTTTTCGCGCGGTGAGCGCCGACACCGCGCCCGAGATGATCGATACGACGATCACCACCAGGACTGCGCTCTCGAGCGGCTTGGCGAAGGTCGCCGGCAAGTCTTGGCTGGCCACGACCGCCAGGCAGAACAGTGCCGCCGATCCGCGGGCGGCGAACAGCTCGAGCGGGCGGCGCTGCGCCGGCGTCACCAGGGGTCGCCCGAGGCCGAGACGTACCGCCAGCGGCCGGACCAGAATCAACAGCACCGCGGCGTAGAGAGCCGTCCGCGGAGTGAAGTCGGCCGCGCCGAGCAGCGTGCCGAGCAACACCATCACGAGGACCGTCGCACCGCGCTCCGCCCGGCCGGCGATCCTGAGGACGCGCGCGCCGAGCGGCTGCTTGCGCGACATCCGCCGGCGTCCGGCATGCGATAGCGCCAGACCCGCGGCGAGCGCGGCAAGGAGAGCATCGGTGCGTAGAGCCAGCGCACATACATAAGCGAGCGCCCCCGTGGCAAACACGATCATCTCTTCGAGCACGTCCCCCTGGCGCTCGCGATCGATCAGCGCCAGCGAGCGCGCCGCGGCGATCCCGATCAGCCAGCCGACGGCCGCCCCGCCGGCCAGAGACCAGAGGACAGTGAGGGACAGAGACCCGAGCACGGCGGCACCTGCCCCCGTCATGCCCATCCGGGTGAGCACCAATACGACCACGGGAGCCACGATGGCGCTCGTCATCGCACCCTCCGCGGCCAGAGCAAACGGCACGAGCTCCTGTTCGCTCTCCCCCACAGCGTGTGCGTCGGACGCCAGTACCGCATCCGTCGGCGCCAGAATCACGGCCACGAGCAAGGCCTGCAGCAGGCTCATTCCGAAGATCAGATAGGCGACCCCGGCCGACAGCAACGCCGCGATCGCCGTAGTGAGCGAGGCGAGCTGCAGCGGCACTCGCCACGGCGCCCACTCGAGCGGGGCGCGCAGGCGCAGGCCGGCGCAGAACAGGCATATCAGGAGGACCGCTTCGCTGATCGACTGGATGAGCGCACCGTCCTCGGCGAGTTGCGGCTCGATGAGCTTCAAACCTTGCGGCCCCGCGAGCAGGCCGACACCGATCCCGAGAATGACGGGGGCCGTGGACCATCGTGTCAGGGGAGACTCGGTTCTAGTGTTGACCTGCTTGCGCACCGGGAACCGCCCCATCGCCGCCGACAGGTCGCTCGCAGCGACAGCCGCGGATCGCATCGTGAGTGCTCATCAGGACCTCGAACTGGCGCAGCACGATCTCGCGCACGAAATCCGGGAGATGATCGTCCAGGGCGTTGCGATACGCCTCCAGGATCCAGCTCTCGCCGCGCTCGCACGCATCGAGAATAGCTGCGTCTTCCCCGCGCGCAAGAGCGGTGCGCAAGCCCGACCAGCCGCTGCGCCAGAAGCCGGCCACCGCCCCGTGCGTCTGACGCCCGCCGCCGAGCGTCGTGACCAACGCCTCGAGCTCGCGCATTCCTTCCGTGCAGTCGTCCGCGCCCCGGATACAAACGTGTTTCAACGGTCCCGGTTCGAGCGATGCGGCGCATAGCCTCAAGGCCTGCTCGCTGTCGCGACGAACTGAAATGAGAGCCCTCAGCGCCTCTATCGTGTACTTATGGTTCATGCGCGCATCTCGTCCGGTGGCGGCACCTGACCGCGGCCGGCAGGACCAAGGGAAGTGATTGAGTCGCAGGCGAGCGACCCAAGCACGAGATGTGCCATCGCGGGGGCGATGCGCCGGGTGCAACAGGGACGCCAGCTCGGCCGGACGCGGCTGCACAATTTTCATGTCCTGTACCTTTTTACAGACGCTTTCCCCTCTCCGCCGGCTCAACAGCGCGTAGGAACCGTGCTACGAAGGGAAATCGGGCTGGCACGGGGGTTGCAGCTAGCGGCTAGACCCCCCGTTTGGCGGGCTGTGGTGCGACCAGCCCGCTCTTTTTTTGCCTGAATTTTGCTGCCGCGGACTGCGGCACCCCGCCGCTTGCTTTCGCCCGTCGCCAGGTTCAGATTCTTGATTCATCACTGCGCGCGGAGGGTCTCCAATGCATCAGATGGTGAATACGGAGCAGGCTATCGCCATACACCGGGCACTCATCTCCGTGCAGAGCGCCGTGACGGGGATGACGTTTCCACGGTGCGATCAGGAGGATCTCATCGAGCTCATCGACAGGGTGGAGGAGCAGCTCCACTGCTCTCATCCCAACACCGCGCTGATGTGTAACTTCCTCAACTCCATCGCGCGCAGTTTGCGCGCGCAGCCGGAAGCCCGCGACGCCTGTCTCACGATCGAGCAGGCGATCGAGGCAGCCGGCATGCCCAGTACCTGGCAGTCGGGTATCTGACTCGGTTCGGCTCTCGGCGTTTCATTCTGCCGGAGCGCGCCGCCAGACGGCCAGGCGCCGCACCAGGGGCACGAAGGTCTCGAAGTCCACCGGCTTCGGCACGTGCAGATCGAATCCCGCATCCATCGCCGCCGCGACGTCGCTCCCGGACGCGAAGCCGGTAACGGCGATCGCGAGCATTCGCCTGCCGACCTGGCTCGAGCGCAGCTTGCGGACCAGAGAGTAGCCGTCTTCCACCGGCATGCCGATGTCGGTGACGACGATGTCGAAGTGCGCGCCCTGCGCATGCAGCTGACGCAGCGCGGACGGAGCGGAGTCGGTGACTGTGACCGCGGCGCCCTCGAGCCGCAGCATCTCCGCCACCACCGTACGCGCTTCCAACTCGTCGTCCACCACGAGGATTGACAGTCCCGCGAGCGTTTGCAACCGCTCCGGCGGCTCATTCGCGCCGCCGTTCTCGGACGCGCTCGGCTGCGCCGCTGCCGACCGCGGCATTGTCTTGGGCAAGCGGACACTGAACGATGCGCCAGCGCCGCGCCCGGCGCTACGCGCCGTCACCGAGCCGCCATGCAGCGCAACGATTTCACGAACCAGAGTGAGGCCGAGTCCGAGCCCGGACGTCTGGCGCGTGCTCGTGCCGTCCCCTTGTCTGAAGCGGTCGAAGATGTGCGGCAGCAGCTCCGGCGCAATGCCCTGGCCGGTGTCCGTCACCGTGAGCTCCACAAATGCGTCATCCTCGCGCAGCTCCACGGTGATCCGACCTCCGGAACCGGTGAACTTCACCGCGTTGGCAAGCAGATTGCCCATCACCTGGTGCAGACGATCGGGGTCGGCGCGCGCCTCACCCGCGCCCGGGGCGAAAGCCGCCGCGATCTCGATGCCCTTGGCGGCAGCCGCCGGCCGTGCGACCTCGATCGCCATTCGAGCGACCCGCGCGAGCTGGATGGGACGCGGCTCCACCTTGAGCTTCCCGGTGTTCACTCGCCCCAGGTCCAGCAGGTCGTTCACCATCTTCAATTGCGCCTTCGCGCTCTGTTCGATGCGCGGGGTGATCGCCGCGACTTCGGGATCGCTGCCGCACTTGAGGGCGAGAATGCGGTTCCAGCCGAGGATGGCATTGAGCGGCGAACGCAGCTCGTGCGAGATCACCGACAGGAACTCGTCCTTGGAGCGGCTGGCGGCTTGCGTCGCCTCGCGCTCACTCGTCACATTGCGTGAGGTGATGACGAGATCCGCGGACTCGGCGTCATCGTCCGCGCGAACGACGCAGCCGCGCAGGGCGAGCCAGCGCGTTTCTCCTTGCCCGTGCGCGGGCCGCACCCGGACCGTGAGATCCAGGGGCGATGCGCCTGCCAGCGCCTCCCGTACCGCGGATGCGAAACGCGCGCGATCGTCTGCGTGAATGCGCGACTCCACGGCGCCCCACGACGATACCTCATCCGGAGGCCAGCCCCATTCGGCCTTGAATTGCGAGTTGGCCTCGAGCATCTGCGCGCCGGCACGCAGCCGGCAGTAGCCGATGCGCCCCGCGGCGAGCACAGTCTCCAGCTCATCCGTGCGGCGCGCGAGGCGCTCGCACTCCGATGGCAGCAGGCACGCGGCCGGGGCTGGCGCGGACGCCGCATCCAGGCGGGAACCGGGGTCGTCGTCGTGAATTGATGTCATGTCGCTCGTATGGGAGTTTGAGCCCGGGCTGGGCGCGCATGGCGTTATTACACGCCCTTGCAAGTTCTCCCCGGCGGCTCGCTGCGCTGCCGAGGGCGGGGTGGTGGTGACTTGTGAGAGAGGTTCCTCGAATGTCCAATGCCGTATTGGGACTGCGACTGAAGCAGCAGATCACGCTGACACCTCGGCTGCAGCAGTCGGTGAAGCTGCTTCAACTTTCCGCTCTGGAATGCGTGCAAGAACTGCACCAGGCTATCGCGCAGAATCCCTTCCTAGAGGAGAGCGCCGAATCCGCGGAAACGCCGGACCCGCGCTCCGAGCGCGAGGAAGCGGCCGAGGACAGCTCGCGGGCCGACCTCGATTTCTCTTCCGGCGGTGGTGGTGGCGGCAGCGGCGACGAGACGCCCGACTGGACGGAATGGACCGCCTCGCCCTCGACCCTGTACGACTCCCTGCGCGAGCAGCTCCTTCTTCTGGGCCTGACGGAACGCGACCACGTGCTCGCGAATCTCATCATCGACGCCCTCGATGACGACGGCTTCCTGCGCCTGCCGCTCGAGGATGTGGCAGCGTTGGCGCCCGGGGCGGCGCCGGGAGAGATCGAGACGGCGCTGCGCATCGTGCAGACGCTGGAGCCCAGCGGCATCGCCGCTCGCAGCCTGGGCGAGTGTCTCGCGCTGCAACTCGAGGCGACGGACCACGACACGCCCGGGCGTGCCATCGCGCTCGAGGTGGTGCAGAACAGGCTGTCGATGATGGCCGCGAGAGACAATACCCGGCTGCTCGAGGCGCTCGCCTGCTCCGCGGAGGAGCTGCGCGTCGCCATGGAGCTGATCCGCAGTCTCGATCCGCGTCCGGGCTCCAAGGTCGGTACATTCGAGCCGCGCGCGATCGTCCCCGACGTGATCGTGCGCAAGGAGAAAAAGCGCTGGATGGTCACGGTCAACTCGGCCATCTACCCGCGCATTCGCGTCAACCAACAGTACGCCGACTACTTTCGCCAGGCGCGCGATGGCGAGACCGCCCTCCTCGCCCAACATCTGCAGGAGGCGCGGTGGCTGGTGCGCAACCTCGAGCAGCGCTTCCTGACCATTCAGCGCGTGGCCGAGGCGGTGGTCGCGCGACAGAAGAATTTCTTCGAGTATGGGGACCTCGCCATGCGGCCGCTCACCTTGCGGGAGATCGCCGATGAGTTGGGCCTGCACGAGTCGACGGTGTCCCGCGCGACCAGCCACAAGTTCATGGCGACACCGCGCGGCGTAGTGGCGTTCAAGCGCTTTTTCTCCCGGCAGCTCGCGACGACGAGCGGCGGTTCATGCTCCGCCACGGCGATCCGCGCGCTGCTGCGGGAATTCATCGCCGCCGAGGACCGGCGCAACCCGCTCTCCGACGTGCAGCTCACCGAGCTCCTCGCCGACCGGGGCGTCAAGGTCGCCCGGCGCACGGTGACCAAGTATCGGCGCTCGATGCAGCTGCCCGCGGTGGATTTTCGGCGGGCATAGATATGGGGATGAACGGTGGCGCCTGGCCGCGACCAGCGGGCGCCATCATCATCGACCCCGGCTGCTAGCGTCTCAGCCGAATTTTATTGTCGATGTCCTGCACTCCAGGACAGGCAGCGACCAGGTCCTCGATCGCGTGCTTCATGCGCCGTTCCGGCACCGTGCCGTCCAGGACCACCTTCGCGCCCGAAACTTCGACGGTCACGTCGCTCGAGTCGATGTATCGGGCTTCCATCAGCCGCTCGGAGATGTCTTCGCGCAGCCGCTCGTCCGAGCGCTGGTAGCCCTTCGGGCCCGGCGGATACCGCGGCCCTGGCCGCCAGTCGGGCCGCCAGTCGGGCTCGCGGCCTTCCTCGCGGGGATGACCGGACTCGGACGGCTCGTGGGGCTCGTCCTCGGCTCGGCGCTCGTAACCGGCGCCGGGGTCCCCGGGGCCGCGCACCTCCTGCCTGCCGCGCGGCGGCGGATCGGGGCGCCAGTCCGCACGCCACGGATCCTTCTCATATTGCCCCTCGTAACGCTCGTCCCGGCCCATCCTCGTACGTCTGTCTTGCTCTGATCTCATCTTTAGATCACCGCCTGATTGCACCCTGAGAGCCGACGCGCGCGGGCTTCCGAGGCCGGCGTAAGAGCCTTCCGACTGTCGGTCTGCGGCAACAGGCGGTCCGGCCGCGGTAGGAATCGTCCGACACGAGCTTGGGAAGCCACCCCCGTCCGTTCCGCCCCCTTGCCGACTCCGACGGCGGCCGGCAGCAAGTAACTTGCCCACATGTGCAATGAAACTCGAATCGACCCCCGCTGCGGGGCCGGAGAAGGGGTGCAAATGGTGACCGACGACATGGTGGCCCTCGTGCCGCAGCTTCACACCTTCGCCCGCTCGCTGTGCCGTGACGGCGTACGCGCGGACGACCTTGTACAAGAGGCGCTGATGCGCGCGATCAACAACATCCAGCGCTTCAAGCCGGGGACCAACCTCAAGGCGTGGCTGTTCACCATCGTGCGCAACGAGCATTACTCGCAGCTTCGGCGCAGCAAATTCGAAGCGCACGGCGTCGATATCGAGCTGCTGCCGGAGCCGAGCGTGCCGCCGGACCACGACGGCAAGCTCGAGCTCCGCGACCTCAACCGCGCGCTCGCCTCGCTGTCGCCGGGCCAACGCACGGCGCTCATCCTGGTGAGCGTGAGCGGCTTCTCGTACGAGGAGGCGTCCGAGATCTGCGAATGCGCCGTCGGGACGATCAAGAGCCGCGTCGCACGCGCGCGCGAGACCCTGCTCGAGATGCTGGAAGGACGCCAGCCGATGCCCCCGCTGCAAGAGACCCAGGACGAGGATCTGGATGATCCGCTGCTGGGGCATCTCGCGCCCGCGCATCGACGGCCGGCCCCCGCCCACATCTCCCTCTAATCTCCCCCGACACCCTCCAGGCTCGCCGCCCGGTGAGCCTGGAGCGCGTGCATGGCGCCCCGCAATTAGAATGGGCGCATGCAGCCGCTCAGTCAGGTTCTGATCCTCCTCGCCGCCGCGGTGCTGCTCGTCACCGTCGCGCGGCGGCTCGGGCTGCCGACGACCATTCCGTATCTCCTCGTGGGCCTCGCGCTCGGCCCGCATGCGCTGGCGGTGGTGGCCAGCACGGGTACCACGCGGACGCTCGCCGAGCTCGGCGTCGTATTCCTGCTCTTCACGCTCGGCCTGGAGTTCGCCCTGCCGCGCCTGATCGCCATGCGGCGCGAGGTGTTCGGGTTGGGTTCCGCGCAGGTCGCCGCCACCGCGGCGGTGTTCGCGGCGCTGGCGCGGCTCGGCGGCATCGCCTGGCCGGCGGCGATAGTGGTGGGCGGGGCGCTTGCCATGAGCTCGACCGCCATCCTGCTGCACCAGCTCACCGAGCGTGCGGAGCTCAACCGCACCCACGGCCGGCTCGCCTTCAGCATCCTTCTTTTCCAGGATCTCGCCTTCGTCCCGTTCCTGGCGCTGGCTTCGGCGCTCGGCGCCGGAACGGGCCGTTTCGACCTGCGCACCAGCCTGGAGGCGGTGGCAGGCGGCGTGCTCGCCGTCGCGGCGGTGCTGGCCGCGGGCCGCTGGCTGCTGCGGCCGCTCTTTCGGGAGATGGCCCACAGCCGGCTGCGCGAGCTGTTCACGCTCGCGGTGCTGCTCGTGGTGTTGGCTGCCTCCTGGGTGTCGAGCCTCGCCGGGCTGTCGCCGGGCTTGGGCGCGTTCCTCGCCGGGATGATGCTCGCCGAGACCGAGTACCGGCACCAGATCGAGTCGGTGATCCGGCCTTTCCGCGACATCCTTCTCGGGCTCTTCTTCGTCTCGGTCGGGATGCTGCTCGACGTGCGCCTCCTCGCCGGCGAGCTCGGGGCGGTCGTCTACTGGCTCGCCGCCATCCTCTTCCTGAAGGCCGCGGTGGCGGCGCTGGTGGCCCGTCCCTTCACCGGCTCACGCTTCAAGGCGCTGCGCACCGGCATCGTCATCGCGATCGGCGGTGAGTTCGGCGTGGCGCTCGCCACGATCGCCCTCGCGAGCGGTCTCATTCCGGTGGGCTTCGGCCAGCCGCTCCTCGTGGCCATCGTGCTCTCGATGATCCTCAGTCCGCTGGTCCTCAACAACAACAAGCGCATCGCGCGTTTGCTGCTGCGGGAGTCGGGTCCCCCGCGCACCGCGTTCGAGCGCGAGAGCGCCGCGACGAGTGCCATCGGAAACCGGGACCACGTCATTCTCTGCGGCTTCGGACGCGTGGGCCAGAACGTGGCGCGCGTGCTCGAGTCCCAGGGTTTCGAATACATCGCACTCGATCTCGACCCGGCGCGCATCGCCGCCGCGCAGCAGGCCGGCGATCCGGTCATGTTCGGCGACTCGGCCGACGAGCAGATCCTCGTCAAGGCTGGACTCGATACGGCGACGGCGGTGGTGATCAGCTTCTCGGATCCGGCGACATCCGTCGGCATCCTGCGCAGCATCCGCCGGATGCGGCCCGACGTCCCTGTATTGGTGCGCACGCAGGATGACACCCGGATCAAGGAGCTGCAGGACGCCGGCGCGACCGACGTCGTGCCGGAGACTTTCGAAGCCAGTCTGATGCTCGTGTCGCACGTGTTGATCCTGCTGCATGTGCCGGTGTCCCGCGTGGTCCGCACGATGGGCGACATCCGCAGCCACCGTTACTCGGTTCTGCGCAACATCATCCGGCGAGGGGATGCGCGGCCGCTCGACGAGAGCCACGAGTACCGCGAAGAGATCAAGTCAGTGGTCGTGCCGCCCGGAGCCTGGGCAGTCGGGCGTACGCTGCGCGACGTGCGCAACCGTGGTGTCGGCGTGACCTTCACCGGCATCCGCCGCCAGGGCATCCTGGGCCGCGAGCCGGCGGGCGATACGATGCTGCGCGACGGCGACGTCGTGGTGCTCTACGGGCAGCCGGAAGAGCTGGAGCGCGCCGAGTCCGTCCTGCTGGCCGGATGAGCCAGGCCCCTTCCTGCTACCATCCGCCGCTCCCGTGAACCGCAGCGACATTCATTTTCCGCCGAAGCACGAGGCCCTGCGCGAGGACGTGCATGCGCTCGGCACTCTGGTCGGGGAAATCCTGCTGGAGCAGGGCGGCCTGCAGCTCTTCGAGCTGGTGGAGCTCGACCGCCAGGCCGCCATTCGCCGCCGCAACGGGGACGAGCAGGCGCGTCTCGAGCTTTCCGCCTCCGTGCGCGACCGGCCGCCGCCGCTCGCCCGCGACCTCGTCCGCGCCTTCTCGATGTGGTTTCAGGCTGTGAATCTCGCGGAAAAGGTGCACCGCATCCGCCGCCGCCGCACCTACTTCCGCCAGGACAGCGGCCGGCCGCAGCCGTCAGGCGTGGAAGACGCCGTCGCCACCCTGAAGAGCCGCGGTTTAGGCTTCGAGGAAGTCGTGGCCCTGCTCGGCAAGCTGCGCATCGAGCCCGTGTTCGCCGCGCATTCCATGGAGTCGACCCGCCGCACGCTGCTGCGCAAGCAGCAGCGCATCGCGCAGCACCTGCTCGACCGGCTCGATCCGCTGCTGACGCCGCAGGACTCCCGCAACCTCTGGAGCAGCATCCGGGTCGAGCTGACCACCGCCTGGCAGACCGAGGAGCTGCCGCGCGAGCGGCTGACGGTGGGCGATGAGCGCGAGCAGGTCCTCTTCTATCTGATGGAGATCCTCTATCGCGTGGTGCCCGCCTTCTACGAGGAGATCACGCAGGCGCTCGAGAAGCACTACGGGGTGGCCGCCGATTCCATCGAGCTGCCCGCCATCCTGCGCTTCGGCTCCTGGGTCGGTGGCGACATGGACGGCAACCCCGACGTGCACGCCAAGACCATTCGCGAGACGCTCGCCCGGCAGCAGCAGGTCATTCTCAACAGTTACTTCGAGGACTGCCGCAGGCTTTCCCAACGCCTGTCGCAGAGCGCAGGGCGCATCGCGGTGTCCGCGGAGCTGACCAAGCGGGTGGAGGATTACATGACGCTGGCGCCCAGCGCGCGCAGCGTGACTCCCGCCCGGCACGACCGCATGCCCTATCGGGTGTTCCTGGCGCAGATCGGCGAGCGGCTGCGCCTCACCTATGAAGGACGGGCCAACGGCTACGAGAGCGCGCGCCAGTTTCGCGAGGACGTGCGGCTCATCGCCGCGAGTCTCGCCGCCAACAAGGGCGCCAATGCCGGGCTCTTCTACATCCGCAGGCTGCTGCGCCGCATCGATACCTTCGGGTTTCACCTGGCGAGCCTTGATGTGCGCCAGCACGCGGGCGTGCTCCACGCGATCATCGCGCGCGGGAACGACGATCCCGGCTGGCTCGAGCGTCCGAGCCCGCAGCGGCGGCAACTGCTGGCGGAAATGCTCGAGAAGGATGCGGGTCCGCGTGTCGATCTCGACGCGCTCGGCAAGCGCAATCTCGCGGTTTTCGAAGCCTTTGCCCAGGCCCGGCACCGCTATGGACCCGATGCCGTCGGCTACTTCATCGTCAGCGGGGCCCGTGGCGCGGATGACGTGCTGGCGGCGCTGGCGCTCGCTCGCTGGGCATCGGTTTACGACAAGCGCACCGGTCAGGTTGCGCTCGATATCGCGCCGCAATTCGAGTCGCTCGAGGCACTCGAGCGCTGCGGCGAGACGATGCATCAGCTTCTCGCGGAGCCCGTCTACCGGCGGCATCTCGAGGCTCACGACCGGCGCCAGTGCGTGTTGCTCGGCTACTCGGACAGCAACAAGGAAGCAGGTCTGTGCGCATCGCGCTATGCCATCCATCAGGCGCAGCGGGCGCTGGCACAAATGCCCGGGGCCGACGGCGAGCGCTACGTGGTGTTTCATGCGCGCGGCGGCAGCATCCCGCGCGGAGGCGGGCGTGTCGATGCGCTGGTGAGGTCGGCACCCGCCGGCACCCTCAACGGCACACTGCGGCTGCGCGAGCAGGGCGAGATGGTCAAGCAGGGCTATGGCCTGCGGCCGATCGCCATGCGCACCCTTGAGCGCGCGTTCAACGCCCTCAGCCTCGCCACAGCGGCCGGCCGCGCGGCGCCGGCGGAGGAATCGGGCTCCGCCGCGGATCCGGCGCATCTCGAGTGCGCCGCGACCCTGGCCGAAGCGAGCCGGGAGGCCTACAGGCGCCTCGTCTTCGGCGACAGCGAGTTCCACGACTACTTCCGCGCCGTCACACCCATCGATGTCATCGAGAGGATGCAGGTCGGCTCGCGGCCGGTGCACCGCGAGGACGGCCGCAGTCTCGAGGGATTGTTGCCGGTACCGTGGGTGTTTGCGTGGACACAGACGCGCCACATGCTGCCCGGCTGGCTCGGCGCCGGGACCGGACTCGCGGCGGCGATCGAGCGGCACGGCATGGAGCGGCTGCGCGCCGCGTATTCGCGGTGGTTCTTCCTGCGCAACGTCATCGATGACGTCGAGACCATGCTCGCCCGCGCGGACCTCGAGGTCGCCTCCGCCTATGACGTGCTCGTTCCGGAGCCGCTGCGGCGATTCTCGGCTCAGATCCGCGCAGAGTACGACCGGGCGCGCGAGCACGTGCTGTCGCTGAAGGGCAGTAAGGATCTGCTCGACAGCGAGCCGACGCTGCAACGGTCCATAAGGTTGCGCAATCCGTACATCGATCCGATGAATCTCATGCAGGTGGACCTGCTGCAGCGCTGGCGCGCCGGCGGACGCGCCGACCGCGACCTGTTCGAGGCGCTGCTCACCAGCGCGGGCGGCATCGCGCAGGGACTGCAGAGCATCGCGTAGCACGGCACCGGCAACTCGAGGACAACATGAGCGACACGATCACCATCCGGCCGGCAACCCGCGACGAGGTCCCCCTCGTGCTGGAATTCATCCGCGACCTCGCGCGCTACGAGCGCCTGGAGCACGAAGTATCGGCGTCCGAGGCTGAGCTGGGCGAGGCGCTCTTCGGCGAGCGCCGCTACGCCGAGGTGGTGTTCGCCTGCAGCGGCGGCGAGCCCGTGGGTTTCGCCCTCTTCTTCCACAACTTCTCCACCTTCAAGGGCCGGCCGGGAATCTACCTGGAGGACCTGTTCGTGCGCCCGGAGGCGCGCGGCCGGGGCATCGGCAAGCTGCTGCTCGCCCATCTCGCGCGCACGGCGATCGAGCGGCGCTGCGCGCGGCTCGAGTGGGCGGTGCTCGACTGGAACGAGCCCTCCATCCGCTTCTATCACAGCCTCGGCGCGGTACCCATGGACGAGTGGCGGATCTTCCGCATGACCGGCGATGCCCTCGCGCTACTGGCCGGAAGCGCTGCTGCCGACCGCTAACGGAGACTCCGCAGCCGGCGCGGGCGCGGGTGCCCCGGGCGGCGGCGCCAGTCCGTTGGAATAAATCACACGCCCCTGCGGATCGATGAAGACCGCATCGTACTGTGGCATGCGGTTGATGATCGCGAGCGTTTTCTCCGGGCCCAGCACGAAAGCGGTTTTCGACATGCCGTCGGTCTGAGTCGCCGTGGGCGCGATGATCGAGGCGCTGCGCACCAGTTGCGCGGAGTGCCCGGTGAACGGGCTGATGATGTGATCGTAGCGTACCCCGTTCTGCACGAAGCCGCGGTAGTAATCGCCCGAGGTCGAGATAGCCTCGTTGGTGATCGGAATCTCCGTCACGACTTTGTGCAGATCCCACGGATCCAGGATGGCAACCATCCACGGCCGCCCTCTGCGATCACCGAGAATGCGGGTGTCCCCACCGGCGGTCACCAGGGCATGGCGGATGCCCATCGCCTTCAGGATGTCGATGCTGCGGTCGACCACGTAGCCCTTGGCGATGCCGCCCAGGCCGATCGCCATGCCGGGGCGGGCGAAGCGCACGCTGTGCCGGCGGTCATCGAGGATGAGCTGGCGCCAGCCGACCGTAGGCAGCAGGGCTTGGATCTGGGCATCGGTCGGATGAACGTGCTGGCGGAAGTGATAGAGCCGCCAGACCGACTCCATCGTGATGTCGAACGCTCCGTCGGTGATCTGCGAGTACTGGGTCGAGAGCTTGATGAGGTCATAGAGCTCCGGGCTCACCACCACCGGATGCTGTGCCGCGTGCTGATTGATCTGCGACAGCTGGCTGTCAGGCTTGAAGTCGCTCATCACATCGTCGACGTGATGCATCTCCCCCATCACGGCATCGATGCCGGCATTGGCGTGCTTCGGGTTGGTGTCCCACAGCTCGACGTAGATCCGCGTGTCCATGATCGCTTCGACACGGGAGTACCACGCCGCATGAGCCGGAGCGGGCGCGACGGCGAGGCAGAGGATGCAGCTCATGAACGCCGCCAACCGGCGCAGGCTCCCGGCCGAGCCATCGATCCCCTTGGTGCTTCTCATCGAATCCCCCAGCGTCAGGCCGGGAAGAAGTCGATCGGCTTGGTCGCGGTGGTGGGATCGACTTTTTCCGGCTCGAAGCGGAACAGCATCACGCGCGCGACGATCTCGCGCTCCAGCGCCGGATCGTGCAGCTCGCTCGAGACGACCCGGCACCGCGTCACTACGCCGCTCGGAGCGATGGTGAACTGTAACACGAGCTTGCCCTGCAGCATCGAATTCATGCGCAGCGCGCGCTCGTAAAGAGCGTAGATCGCGCCCTTGTTGCGGTCGAACACCACCGCAATCTCCTCCTCCGAGCGGCCCGCGGACCCGCCGCGGCCGGCGTTCGGCGAGCGCGCGTTGAGTCCGGACTGCATGATGGAGGAAGTGACCCTGGCCGCATCGGGGCCGTGCAGTGACCCGGCGCCGCCGCCGAAGCCGCGGCTCATAGGCGCGGAGGTGATGCCCGCGCTCGCCTCACCCGCCCGCGCGGTGATCAGAGAACGCTCCGCGTGAGACTGGGCGCCGACCGCGCCGGTGAGATTCTTCGTCTCCGCGGGCGCATCCGCCAGCTGCTGGCGAAGATCCGCGAGTTGGTCCTTGAACTTGTCGATCGAGCGCTCGGCGCGCTCGCGGGCGAGGTCGGCGCGCTCGGGCGCCGGCCTGACGGCCTCCTTCGCAACCGGTCGCGGCGTCACTCTCGGCTTGACGATGGGCTTCGGGGGCGCCGGAGGCTTCAGCTTCTCGATCATGATCCGCGCAAGCTGCGGCGGGATCTCGGTCTCCACGGCCGTGGGCGCCGGCGTCGGCAACAGCGGGATCGCCACCCCCAGGATCGCGACGATGGCGAGCAGAATCCGCAGGATGCGGCGGAAGCGGCGGCTGGACTCGGGATCCCCATCCCAAGCGAGCTCGTACAGACGATGATAGGTGGCGAGGGCCATGCGCGGCTTCGGCTCTGGAGTTAGGACGATCTCAGCTCGGCGGCCGTGACCGCTTTTTCCTTCTCGAGCACGGCCAGCGCGATGTGGCTGTAATCCGCGTCGGTACAGGTAGACATGATCTTCTTCAGGACCTGATAAGGCAGCGTCTTGTCCGCCATGATGGTCAGTTCCCTATGCGCCGCGTCCGTGGCCGTGGCCGTCGTCCCCACGACCTGCTGACTCTGCAGGGCAGCTTTGAGCGAGGCGATTTCATCGCCCGTCTGCGCGAGGACCTGCGGGACCGTCGCCACGCGCTCGCCCTGCACGTAGATGTCGCTCCGGGTCACGGTCACCACCACCGTCGGATGCGGCGACAGCTTCGCGATCGACTCCGGGAGCGGGATCGCCTTGGCGTTGTGGATGACCTCGACCTGAGTCGCGTACACCAGGAGGAACGCCACCATCACGGTGAGAATGTCGATGAACGGGACCAGGTTGAGCTCGGCGTCGGCCCGGTGCCGCAGGTGATGCTGCGCCATGCGGCGCGCCCGATTGGAAATGCTCATTGCGACACCTGCCCTACCGGCGGCGCATCGCCCACGGAGATGTCCGGGAAGAGCTCCGCCTGCACGGTCTGCAGTCCCGCGCTGGTCTCGAATACGCGCACGTGATCCATGACCTGCACCAGGGTGTCATACGGGGTATCGGGCTCGAGCAGGATGCTGGCGGCCGTCATGGTGGGGAAGCGCGCCTTGACCTGCTCCAGGTACTGGGTGAGACCCGCATAGTCGTAGCCCTGCGCGTTGTTGGGAAAGGTCGCGAGCGGTCCGCTGTTGCGGTCGGCGACCTGGATCAGGTCCTTGCGCACCATCACCTCCAGCACGAGACCGGGCGGCGGCTCGCGAAATTGCGCCTGCGGCGCCGGCAGATGCAACTGCAGGATCACCGTGTGGGAAAACACGGCCGTCATGAGCAGGAACGTGACCAGCACCGTGAAGATGTCGATCATCGACACGAGCATCAGCTCGGCCGGCTTGCGCTGGTGTCTCAGGAGCTTGCGCGCCAGATAGGAGCGGCGCATTGGAATGTCCTCGTCGGTTGCTGCGACGCGCGGCCGGCTTGATCAGGCCGCGGCCACGGCCGCGGGCGCCGGCGGCGACTGTCTCTCGGTGATCGAGTTGAGGAACTTGACGGACGCCATCTCCAGGCTGTCGATCAGCTCCGTGGTCTTGGTCTGTATGACCGCGTGGACGAGCAGCAGCGGCACGGCCGTCATGAGGCCGAAGGCGGTGCAGTTCATCGCGACCGAGATGCTCGCCGAGAGCAGGTTCGCCTTCTGCGCCGGATCGATGGTGGCCACCGCGGCGAACGCGCGGATGAGGCCCATGACGGTGCCGAGCAGGCCGAGGAGTGTGGCGAGGTTGGCGAAGGTGGCGATGTAATGGGTGCGCTTCTCCAGCCGCGGCATGACTTCCATCATGCTCTCCTCCATCGCCTTCTCGATGTCGTCGCGCCGGCGGGCGGACTGCACACGCGCCAGACCGTAATCGAGGATGTGGCCGATGAGGGAGTCGGACTTGGAAGTGAGCTGCACCACCTGGCGGAAGTTGCCCTGCGAGAGCAGCGGCACGATCTGATTCCACACCCGGCGATTGCGGCCGGCGGTGAGGGTCAGGTAGACGTAGCGCTCGAGCGCGATCGACGCGCCGAGCACGAGTACCACGGCGATCGGGTACATGAAGTCCCCGCCGCCCTGAAAAAATCTGACGATCAAGCTCCAGAGACCCATGTTGACACTCCGCTTCGGACCTGCCCTGATGCTCCGGCCGACCGCCGGTCCGGACCCGCCCAAACTGACTGACGACCGACTAAAAAGCTGCGATGCCGCTCCCAGTTTACTGCGCCCGTCCCTGGACTCCGCCCCTCACGGGGCCGCCACGCGCGGTCGCGCCCGGCGTTGCAGATCGCTCCCGGCGATCTGCTGTGTCGGGCAGCCCCGTTACGTCAGTGGCTGTCGCCAACTGGCGCCACTTTGGGGGTGGCCGCCGGCCGCGTCGCGCCCGCGTTGAGCTGCCCGTAATAGTGAATCTGGCGCTGGAACACCCCGCGATCGACCGGCTGCAGTACCTGATCGAGCAGACTGTCGGTCGGTTTGACCACCCCGCCCGCGCCGAGAGAGTCCTTCCACGGGACGATGACCATGACCTTCGGCAACTCCTTGTTACCTGTGATGTCCGTCGCACCGAGGGCCACACCGACGGACTTGTCCGCCGTCTCATTCCGCTGCGCGCCACCCTCCAGGGCTCGCGACCGCGGATGGCGCGAGGATGAGCGCCGGGATGGACGCACTGCCCCGGCGGTCGGTTGCGACGCATCCGGCGCGGTGGCCGGTTGGATAGCAGCCGGATGTGCCGCAGCCGGTTGGGTCGCGGCCGACTGCGCCCGCGCGCTGGGAACGGCCACCCAGGTGGCAATGGTAACTATGAGTAGTGCCAGTGACGGGCGCATGTCAATTCCTCGCCTGAGGCGGCGGAGCGGGCGTCGTGGCAGCTGCGGCAGGCGGCCGGCCGCTCGCGACCGCGGCTGAAGCCGGAGGCGGCGCGACGGGCGCCGGCACCTTCATGCCCGTTCTGTGCGCCAACTCCGCAATCCACATCGCCACCGGCTTGTCCCCGCCGGCGAGCGTCTGGTATTGCTCGAAGTCGCCGAGTGCGGCCGCCGGCTCATCGAGATAGAGATCGCGCAGCACTCCCCGGTCGCGATAGGCGGGTGCATAAGCGGGGTCTGCCGCGATCGCGCGCGCGTACGATCGCTCCGCATCCTGAAACTTGCCGCCGAGGCGCTGGGTGACACCGAGCTCGGTCCAGGCGGGCGCGTCGTGCGGGTCGCGGACGATGGCATCCTGGAGAGCTTTCGCCGCCGCATCGAGGTTGCCATCCTTGCGATAGAGAATTCCGAGGTCGACGAGCGGCGTGCAGAACTGCGGGTATTGATGCGCCAGAGTCGCGAGCTGCGCTTCCGCCGCGCCGTCGTTGCCGGCACGCGCGAGTGCCAGCGCCTTGTCGAATCCCGCCTGCGCCTCGGCGGGCACCGGCGCCGGTACGGCGTTGGCCCGGGCGCCCCCGGCAGAGCCGGACTGAGCCGCCTTCCCGCCCGCCGACTGCGCGACCGGCGCCGTACCGCCGTGCTCGGCGGCGCGCTTCGGTGTGACCGAGCACGCCGCCAGGGCGGCGAGCAGCGCCACGCCGGCAAGGATCTCAATTGAGCGTCGTGAACACATCTGACATCAGCTCTGTCTTGCCGTAACGCGCCGGATCGAGCTGCGCGAGCGCAGCGAAGCTCTTGCGCACCCACTCGTCGTAAACGCCCTGACTCGCGCGTGCCGCATTCAGGCCGTATACCTTGATCGCCTGCTCCTCGAACGGGAACACCTGATCCTCGAGCAGGGAGTTGTATTCGTCGAGCTCCTGACCCGTCAGGTGGCGCGGCCGCTCGGAGCCGAGGACATCGTGCGCCAGCGTCTCGTAGAGGCCTGCCATCTCGTAAGTCGCAGCCGTCGTGACCTCGGCGACGCCGTACGCGGCAGCCAGCCGGTAGGCCGCCATCGCATGCTCCATCGCCCTTCGCTTGGCCTTCAGTGTACGCGCGAGCGGTAGCGTCAGGCGGATGGCGCGAAAATCGTCCCGCGGCTCCGCGGCGAGTGCAAGCTGCGCCTTCGCGGCCAGGTAGTGTGTTCTTGCCGTGCGCTGCGCGCCGGCCTCGGCGTCAGCCTGCACGATTTCCCGATACCAGCGGTCGCGGGCGGTCAGATCGCCGCCTTTGGCCGCATAGTCGGCCAGCTGCTGGCGCTCCTCTTGCGCATCCGTGAGAGGTGCGGGGTATTGGGATACGAGCTTCTCGAGCACCGTGGTCGCCCGCGCGACGTCGTGCGCCTGGGCATAGAGATCCGCCGCGCGGCGCAGCGCCTCTTTCCTGACCGCCGCTGTCTGCGCCGGCTCGGCGGCGATGGTCTCGAACTGCTGCGCCGCCTGCATGGGCTGCTTGGCGCCGGCGTACGCCACGGCCAGTTTCTCGTCGACGTCGGCCGCAAGCGCGTGGCGCGGGAAGCGTGCGCGAAAGTCCTGCAACACCTGGATGGCGCGGCTCCACTGCTGCAGCCGGATGAGCTCCGCGGAGGCATCGTAGAGCGCGGTCGCGCAGATGCTCGAGCCTGGAGCGACCTGCTCGACCCGCAGGAAGTCCCGCACGGCTCCATCGCCGTCGCCCGCCTGCCGCTTCGCGGCCCCCTGCTTGTACACGGCGCTGGCGATGCGCTCGGTGAGATCGGCGCTCATCTTCGGATCGGCGGCGGCGAGCTCGCGTGCCTGGATGAAAGCGGGCTCCGCCTGGGCGAACTTGCCCTGGTTGTAGGTCGCCTCACCGATGATGGTCCAGGCGATGCGCCGCTTCGCCTGGTCGGCCGGCGGATTGCGCGCCAGGAGTATCCCGGAGATCTGCACCGCCCGCGGCAGATCGCCCGCGGCAAACACCGCCTCATCGGCACGCGTCAGCACGCCGGCGCTGTCCGGATGGTCCGGATAGGCCTGTGCGAACCTGACGCCGGAGTCGATCTCTCGCCGTTTCAGATCGGCCAGCGCGCTGCCGCTCAATCCCGCCTCGGCCTTCTGATACGCCGTCAACGCCGCGTAGCCGGCTGTCTCCGACTGTGCATTGCGAGGATAGTCATAAGCGGTATGCTCGTACTCCGTCGCCGCCTGGCCATACTGCTGCGCAGCGAACAGGGCGTCGGCGAGGCGATGATTCAACTCCGCAGCATCGGACGCCTTGGGGAACGAGTCCAGGTATTGCCGATACCAGCGTGCCGCTGTCGCGTAGTCGCGCACGTCGTGAGTTCGCTGGGCCAGTGCGTGGTCATAGGTCGCGACGTCGCGCAAATCGGTCTCGAGCTCCGCGGCCACCTCGGGGTGATCGGCCCGTGCGCGCGTGCGCCAGTAGGCGGAGTCGAATCCGTAGTGCTCGACGAAGTCCGTCTTCGCCTGGAAGACGAGCTGGCTGAAGCCTCCCTTGGCATACGCGCGAATGGCGCGCGCAGCGAGGTCCGGCGCCGCATCGGTTTGCGGATTGCTGTCGACGTAAGCGAGGTAAGTCGCGGCCGCGTCCTGGTAACGCTGTTTGACCACGTAGAGATCACCCAGCCGCGAATAGAGCAGCGAGTCGTAGGGCCGGGCGCCATACCGGCCCACGAACCGGTCGATCGACTGTGCCCCGGAGTCCTGCGAGAAGGTGATGCTCATGACACGCAGCGCGTCTTCCACCAGCTCGCGATCCGCGCGTCTCAAGTCGGTCAGCGGCCGCACCCGCCCGTCCGCTCCCAACAGCTCGCAGTCGAGCAGCTTGGCGAACAGCGGCAGGCTCTGCTGCGGCTGCGCCGCCTTGTAGAGAGCCCAGCCGCTCTTGTAGAGGCTCTGTACGTAGAACTGCGAGGCCGCGCCGCGGGCGATCACCGCCGCATAGGCTTGCTGCGCCTCGGGGTAGTGGCGGCCCGAGAAGAGCAGCTCGCCGCGCCGGAACTGCACCTCGTCGATGTCCGTGGAGTCGGGGTAACGCTGCACGATGAGATCGAGAGTGTGCAGCGCCTGGTCGGGCTGGCCGGTGGTGTCGTAGGCCCGCGCCAGCTGATAGAGGACCTCGTCGTTGCGCTCGTAGT
>CAVQJH010000005.1:0-202823 GCA_963712795.1 uncultured Pseudomonadota bacterium | reverse complement strand
TCGCGCACGAACATCAGGCCCTGTTCCTGCCGCTGCGCCGTATCGGCGATCCAGATGTCGAAGTGGTCGTGAGACCCGTGTGCGGCGATGTCGAGTGTCGTGCGCGGAAAGTGCGACAGGCTTTCTATGGTCAGCGACTGCGCCAGGCAGACGGAGCCGATCGCCGCGGCGAGAAGCAGGCCGAGGCCTGAGCGCAGCGCCCGCAGGTACGCAAAACGCGAATGACTCATCACGAGCGGATATCCTCGTTTCTCATCCAGTATTGAAGTCGGCGCGGCCCACGAAATCGAAGGTCGTCACCAGAATGCGCCGGCGGCCGCCGAGGTCGTTGGCCGGCGCGATGCAGAAGCCGTGCGCGCCGACGCGGTAAGCGTGACTGGAATGGCGACCGACGGCGATGCGCTGCTGCGTCAGCCGATCCACGGTGCAGTTGCCATCTCCCTGGGTAGCGAAGAGCAGCTTCTCGCCCTCGAAGATCACCGTCAGATTGGTCGGCAACTCCCGTCCCGGCCGGCCTTCCTTCGCGCCGGCGATCCCGAAGACCATCCGCACGCGCCGCTTGCCCGGCTCCGCCCGCCCCTCGAAGCTCATCAGGATGCCGCTGCCGTCGAAGCGGGGCCCTCCCTCACACGTGAGCCCCGCGCCGCGCAGGTCGACGTTGAGCCGGACGGCTCCCCGGATATGCGCCCGCAAGTAGGCCTTGTCCGATCTCAGGCAGGGACCGGAGAGCGATACGGCAGGCAGGCCCGCACCCAGTAGACTCTGCTGCGTCTGCGCGGCCGAACCGGCGCCCGCCGCGGCGGCCGCAAGAGCGGCGATCCCGCCGAGCAGTCCCGTCCTGCGGCAAATCGTCTGCATGCCCCTAGTGTAGCGGTTACGCCTGGCGGCGCAGCCCGGGTCACTGGCAAGGACTCATCGGCCTCGTCGGCGCGTACGATCTCTTGTCAGGCGGCCCGCGCCGGCGGCTCGCCAGGGATACGAAAAGGCGCTATATTCGTATCAGATTTGGATACGAATAGGATCCGTCGTGCCCCGCCCCCGGTACATCTGGCAGCGCCCCGAATGGCCGCACTGGCGCTGGTCCACCCCTGCGGTCTTGCGAGCACTCGAAGACGCACAGCGCAAGCAGGACTTTCTCGCCGGCGTGGCGCGGGCGCTAGATACCGATCATCTCGGCCTTGCCGTTGCGGAGCTGCACTACGCGTGAGACCGTCTCGACCTCGGCCATCGAAGGCGTGCGCCTCGATCCCGACGAGGTACGCTCTTCGATCATGCGCCGCCTCGGCCTCGGCACTGCATCAAAGGACGTCGACCGCCTCGCTCCCGCCGCCAGAGGGATGATAGACGTGCTGGCTGACAGCACACAGAACCTCCAGGGACTGACACCGGAACGGCTCTTTGCCTGGCACGGTGCCTTGTTTCCCTCGGGGCGGTCCGGGCTCTGCTTATCCTCGTTGGAATGCTTCGGGGCGAGGCGCCCATGCAGGTTCTCTCAGGCCCCATCGGTCGCGAGCGCGTTCACTACGAGGCGCCGCCGCGCGCGAGGCTCGATGAGGAAATGGGCCGCTTCCTGCAGTGGTTCAATGAGCCTGGGGAATCCAGCTCCACGCTGCGCGCGAGCATCGCTCATCTTTGGTTCGAGACCCTCCATCCTTTCGAGTCAGGATGGCAACGGCCGTCTCGGCCGCGCGGTCTTCGATCTGGCGCTGGCGCAGGGCGCGGGCTTTCATTCGGAGCGGACTTCGCGTCTGTGGGCCGTGTCTCCCGTGTTGTTGAAGCGCCGTAGGGAGTACTACGCCCAGCTCGAGGAGGCACAGAAAGGAAATTTGGACATCACCGCCTGGCTGGAGTGGTCGACGAACTGTGTCGCGCAGGCCTGTGATGAGGTACGCGTCTGCATCGAGCGCGTCGTCCAGATTGCACGTTTCTGGTCGCGGCACCGGGAGACTCCTCTCAGCCCGAGGCAGCGTCGACTCCTCGAGATGGCGCTTGTCCCGGACAATCCTGACGATGGTTGGCTCACGGCGAAGCGAGCAGCGCGCCAGACCAAGGTGGAACGGGTCACCGCATCGCGCGATCTCGCGCGGCTGGAGCAGCTGGGTGTCATCGAAAGAGATCCCAATGCCGGCGGCCGGGAGCACGCGCTATCGCGTTCGCCTGGGGGAAGAGCGTCCCCTGATGCTCGTGAGGGACATGAGCTGGTCCTGACCAATCGAACTGCGCGGCTCACGCCTCAGCGCCTCAGCCAGCGCTCGAGCCGGCAGATACGCCCATGAGCGCGGCCCGCATTGGGCAGAGGGCCATGCGACCCGCTAGACTGCGCGGTCTCTTTCGCTGCAGGAAGCCCGAGACAGGACCGCAATGCGCAATACGCTCTTAGAGATCACCCCCGTCGTTCCGGAAGCGCTCAAGCGTCTGCCCCAGCTGGCAGGCAATCTCTTCTTCTCCTGGCATCGTCCGATCCGCGCCCTGTTCGAGGACCTGGACCCCGAGCTCTGGAAGCAGACCGGCGGCAATCCGCGGCTGCTGCTGCGCTGCATCGCGCAGGCGAATCTCGATGGCGCCGCCCGCGACCCGGTTTATCTGGCGCGCTACCACTCTGCGCTGGAGGCCCTGGGATGCCTATGTCACCGCGCCGGTGCCCCGCGGCGATGAACCGCTGGTGGCCTATTTCTGCGCGGAGTACGGGTTCCACGAGAGCTTTCCCATCTACTCCGGCGGCCTCGGCGTGCTCGCCGGCGATTACTGCAAGGCCGCCAGTGACGGCCGCGCGAGTTTCGTTGCCGTGGGGCTCCTCTACGAGCAGGGCTACTTCACCCAGACGGTAGACAACGACGGGGTCCAGCACGCGGAATACCGTGAGCATGACCCACGCGATTTGCCCGTAGAGGCGGCACGCAACTCCAGCGGGCAGTGGATCAAGGTCACCGTGCGCATCGCGGGCCGCGATGTGGTCGCCCGCCTCTGGAAGGCGCAGGTCGGCCGCGTGCCCGTGTATCTGCTCGACACCAATACTCCGGAAAACGCTCCGACCGACCGGGACATCACCCATCGCCTCTACGGCGGCGATGAATCCACCCGCGTCCGCCAGGAGATGGTCCTTGGCATCGGCGGCGTCCGTGCCTTGCGCGCATTGGGCATCAAGCCTGCCGTCTGGCACCTCAACGAGGGCCACGCTGCGTTTCGATCTTGGAGCTGCTGCGCGAGCATCTGGGGCTCGGACTGCCGTTCGAGCCCGCGCTCGAAGCCGTCGCCGCAGCCTGCGTATTCACCACGCACACTCCCGTTGCCGCCGGCCACGACGCCTTCGGACACGACCTCATCCTAGGGCACTTCAGCGACTTCATTCGCGATCTGGGATTTTGGTCGAGCGTTTCCTCGATCTCGCCCGTACCCCGGCGGCGCCCGGTCTGTTCAACATGACCCGGCTCGCCTTGAACGGCGCCCGGCACATCAACGGCGTCAGCCGCATCCACGGAACCGTCTCCTCCCGCCTCTGCGCCGATCAATGGCCGGAGATCCGGCCGGACGAGAATCCGGTGGGCTTCGTGACCAACGGCGTGCACGTGCCGACCTTCCTGCACAAGACCTGGATGGACTTCTTCGACAAGGAGCTGGGCCCCACCTGGCGTGACCGCCTGAGCGACGTGGCTTTCTGGAGCGTGCTCGAGAGCGTTCCGCAGGAGCGGTTCTGGGATGCCGCCCAGTCCGTGAAGTCCCGCATGCTCGCCAGCGTCCGCGAGCGGCTGCAGCGCGAGTACTCACGCAAGGGCATGAGCCCCGTGCAGCTGCGCGACGTCACGCGGTTTCTCGATCCTGCGGCCCAACGTCCTGACGATCGGCTTCGCACGCCGCTTCGCGACGTACAAGCGCGCCACGCTGCTGCTGCGGATCGCGCCCGCCTGGCGCGCCTGGTCAACGACCCCGACCGGCCCGTGATCCTCCTGTTCGCCGGCAAGGCGCACCCCGCGGACGAGCCCGGCAAGCAGGTCCTGCGCGAGATCCGCCAGCTCATGACCTCGCCGGAGTTCGTCGGCCGCATCATTTTCCTGGAAGATTACGACCTGCAGCTCAGGTTCTCCCTCGTCTCCGGCGTCGACGTGTGGCTCAACAACCCGATTGCACCGCTCGAGGCGAGCGGAACGTCGGGAATCAAGGCTGCCATCAACGGGCGCCTGAACCTGAGCATCCTCGACGGCTGGTGGGCCGAGGGCTGGATGCAGGACAACGGGTGGGGCATTCCGCCCGCCAATGTTCACGACCCGGAGCGCCGCGACGCGCTCGAGGCGGAGCTCATCCTCGACGCGCTCGAGGAGGAGATCATCCCGCTCTATTACGCCGACGGCCGACGGGAGGGCGAGACCAGTTGCTCACCGGAGTGGGTCGCGCGCGCCAAGCGAGCGATGATGACCGTCATCCCCCGCTTCAATATGAGGCGGGTGCTCCAGGACTATACGCGCGGGCTCTACCGGCCGGCGGCGGAGCAGTATCGGCGCCTCGCCGACAGCAATTTCGCCGGCGTCCGCGGCCTTGCCGAGTGGCAGCAGCGCATCCGGCAGGCCTGGACCCGGGTGAGTCTGCGAGTGGTGGCGGATGCCCCCGCGGAGCTCCCCCGGGGCGAGCACCTGCGCCTGCGGATCGCGGTCAGCCTGAACGGCCTGCGCCCGTCCGACTTACGCGTCGAGCTGGTCGCCCGGCGGCTCCTGCCCGAGACGGAGCAGGGGCCCCCGCCCCTGTGCTCCTTCGTGCCGCCTGAGGGTAACGGCCTCTGGACCGTGCCGCTCGCGCCCACGGGGGAGCATGAGGCCGACGGCGCGGCCGTGTTCGCGCTCGATGCCGAGCCCTTGGAGTGCGGCCAGTTCGCTACCGAGGTACGCATGTATCCCCGGCACGACCTGCTGTCACACGAGTACGGCCTCGGGCTGATGAAGTGGCTTTAGCCGGCGCGCAGCTAAGATTGGCCCACAAGAAGACAGCTGGCTCGCAACCCATGTCCCGACAGCCTGCGCGCGCCTCTTCCGGGCGCTACGTGAGCCGCCTGACAGGCGGTACCCTTGCGGTGATCATGGCCGGCGGGCGCGGCGAGCGCCTGAAGGACCTGACCGAGCATCGCTGCAAGCCCGCGACGCCCTTCGGCGGCAAGTTCCGCATCGTCGATTTCGTGCTGTCGAACTGCGTCAATTCCGGGATTCGGCAGATCTCGATCCTGACGCAATACAAGGCACAGTCCCTGCTCGCGCACGTGCAGCGCGGCTGGAGTTACCTGCGCGGCGAGTTCGGCGAGTTCATCGAGACCATACCTGCCCAGCAGCAGAGAGGTCCCGTCTGGTACCGCGGCACGGCCGACGCCGTGCACCAGAACATCGACCTGATCCTCTCCCATAGGCCGAAGCACGTGCTCGTGCTTGCAGGCGATCACATATACAAAATGGACTATGGCCCGATGATCGCCTACCACGTGGAGAAGGGCGCCGACATCACGGTCGGCGTCGTCGAGGTGCCCGCGACCGAGTCGCGGCACTTCGGCGTGCTCACCGCCACGGAATGGAACCGGGTGACCCGTTTCTCGGAAAAGCCCGCCGTCCCGGATACCCTCCCGGGCAGGCCGGATACCATCCTGGCGTCGATGGGCATTTATGTCTTCAACACGCGTCTTTTGCAGCGTCTCCTGGAGGAGGATGCGTCACAGGACGCGTCCGCTCACGACTTCGGCAAAGACATCATCCCCAAGACTCTCAGCACCACCCTGCAGGTGTTCGCGTATCCCTTCCAGGACGTGAAGACGCGCGCGCAGAGCTACTGGCGTGACGTCGGCACACTGGACGCGTATTACGAGGCAAACATCGAGCTGGTGCACGTCAGGCCCGAGCTCAACATCTATGACGAGGATTGGCCCATCTGGACCTATCAGATGCACCAGCCCCCGGCCAAGTTCATCCTCGACGAGGATGGCCGCCGGGGCATGGCCATCAACTCAATGGTCTCCGGCGGCTGCATCATCTCCGGCGCGAGGGTGCGCGAGTCGCTGCTCTTCTCCGACGTGCGCGTGGAAGAGCGCACGACGATCGAGCGCTCGGTCGTCCTGCCGCACGCGCTCGTCGGCAGCGGCTGTCAGATCCGCGGGGCCATCATCGACGAGGGCTGCGAGATTCCCGACGGTATGCGCATCGGGCTCGACACAGCGGAGGATGCGCGCCGGTTCCTCGTCACCGAGAAGGGCGTCGTGCTCGTGACTCCCGACATGCTTCGCCGGCAGTCCGGATCATAGTCATGGGGTCCGATAACCAGCGATTGCCTGTCGTCCTTCTGTGGCACATGCATCAGCCACAGTACCGCGACGCACTCACCGGACGCTACGTGCTGCCGTGGACCTATCTCCACGCGATCAAGGATTACACCGACATGGCGGCGCACATGGAGGCCAATCCGGCGGCCCGCGCGGTGGTCAACTTCACGCCCGTGCTGCTCGAGCAGGTCGAGGAGATCGCGCGCCGCGTCGCCGATCATCTGCGCAGCGGCAGTCCGCTGCCCGATCCCGTACTCGCGCTCCTCGGCCCCGACCCGGTCCCCGCGGAGCCCGCCGAGCGCCTGGAGCTGCTGCGCGCCTGCCTGCGCGCCCAGCGCAAGCAGATGATCGAGCGCTTCGGTCCGTACCTCGAGCTCGCCACGCTCGCCGAGACGCTCGCCACCGTCGAGCGCGTGAGCTACGCCTCCGACCAGCTCATCCACGATCTTGCCGTGTGGTATCACCTCGCGTGGCTCGGCGAGACGGTGCGCCGCTCCGATACCTTCGTGAGCACCCTGACCCAACAGGGGCGCGCGTTCTCGGACGCGCAGCGGCGTGAGCTCCTGTCGCTGATCGGGGGCCTCGTCGCTTCCATCGTGCCGCGTTATCGCAAGCTCTCGGAGCGCGGCCAGTGCGAGCTGTCGGTTACGCCCTACGGACATCCTATCGTCCCCCTGCTGCTCGACTTCCAGGCCGCGCGCGATGCCGTACCCAATATGCCGCTGCCGCAACACGCCTCGTATCCGGGAGGCGCGGAGCGTGCGCAGTGGCACGTGCGGGAGTCGCTTCGCGTCTTCAAGCGCGCGTTCGGCACGGATCCGAGCGGCTGCTGGCCCTCGGAAGGGGCGATCAGTGGCGCCACCCTGGAGCTGCTCGATCAGGCCGGCTTCAAGTGGGCGGCGACCAGCGCCAACGTACTGCAGAGTGCGCTGGCTCGCCGCGATCCCAAGACCGCGCGCGCCCCCGATGCCTACAACCGACCCTACCGCCTGGCCGGCGGCAACATGCTCGAGTTCTTCCGCGACGACACCCTCTCCGATCTCATCGGCTTCACCTACGCGACATGGCACGGCGACGATGCCGCGCACAACCTCGTCAACGAGCTCGCGCACCTTGCAAGGCAGTACACCGAGTCCGAGACCCGCATCCATGAGGCAAGCGTACCGGCAAACGCCTCCGACGGCCGTGCCCGTCACGTTGTCCTGATCGCGCTCGATGGCGAGAACGCCTGGGAGCACTATCCGTTCAACGGTCATTACTTCCTGCGCGCGCTGTACTCGCTTCTGGCCGCGCACCCGCTCCTGGAGCTGACCACGCTCTCGGATTGCGTCGCGCGCGGCCTCGATCCGCTTCCCCTGCCGAGCGTCGTGGCTGGAAGCTGGGTGCACGGTACCCTCGCCACCTGGATGGGCGATCCGGCCAAGAACCGCGCCTGGGACCTTCTCTGCGACGCCAAGATCGCCTTCGACGGCATCATGGCATCGGGCAGCCTCGATGCAGCGCAGCGGGCCGCGGTCGAGCGCCAGCTCGCTCTTTGCGAGAGCTCCGACTGGTTCTGGTGGTTCGGCGACTACAACCCCGCCGATGCCGTCAGCCAGTTCGACAGCCTCTATCGCCGCCAGCTCGTCGTTCTGTACCGTCTGCTCGGCCTGCCGCCGCCCGAGAGTCTCGCTCAGCCGATCTCGGTCGGCCGCGGCAGCCCGGAGCATGGCGGTGTCATGCGGCGCGCCTACGCTTCTTGATGCGCTGGATCCGGGCTCCTGCCCGGCCCAGCGCGCCTCGGGCAAAAAGCGCGGTTTTTTGCCCGAGGCTCCGCCACCTGCGGCGGCGGGGCACCTCCATGTGCCTGGTCACCGCTTCATGCCATTAAGGAGTCTTCGCCATGCGCCTGCCCGTGCTCGATCGGCGCCGCGCCGGAGTGCTGTTGCATCTCGGCTCGCTGGAAGCGGCGCTTGGGCGCGGGGGTCGCGCATTTATTGACTGGTTGGCGGACGCCGGTTTCGGCGTCTGGCAGATCCTGCCCGCCGGCCCGACGGGCCCGGACGGCTCTCCCTACTGGGTGCGCTCCGATTTCGCCGGCAGTCCCGCTTTCCTCGACGCCGGGGAACTGCCGGCCGCGCAACCGGCGGAGTACGCCTCGTTTCTCGATGAGACCCAGCACTGGCTGGAGGATTACGCGCTCTTCGAAGTCTTGAGCGCGGCGCACGCCGGTGCGACCTGGTGGACCTGGCCCGCGCAGCTGCGCGATCGCGCGCCGCGGGCGCTGAAGCGAGCGACGCGCGATCTGTCTGCGGAGTTACAGCGTATCAAGCATGAGCAGTTCGCCTTCGCCGTGCAATGGCGGCGGATGCGCGAGCACGCCCGCTCACGCGGCGTGCGCATTCTCGGCGATCTGCCCTTCTATGTCGGACCCGACTCCGTCGCGACCTGGGCGCACCGCGAGCAGTTCCAGCTCGATGCCCACGGCCGGCCCGCCGCCGTCGCGGGCGTTCCGCCGGACTATTTCTCCGCGACCGGCCAGCTGTGGGGCAACCCCCTCTACGACTGGCAGGCGATGCGTCACGACAGCTTCGCCTACTGGCGCGCGCGCGTCCTCGAGCAGCTGCAGCGCGTCGACCTGCTGCGCATCGATCACTTCCGCGCCCTGGCGGCGCACTGGGCCGTTCCCGCCGGCGCGCCGGACGCCCGCTGGGGAGAGTGGCATCTGACGCCGGGGGAGGATCTGCTGCGGCTGCTGATGGATGAGCTCGGCGACCTGCCGATCGTCGCAGAGGATCTCGGCGTCATCACCGATGACGTCGTCAAGCTGCGCAAGGGCTTCGGGCTTCCCGGCATGCGTGTCCTGCAGTTCGCTTTCAGCGGCGAGGGCGACAACCCGCATCTTCCCCACATGCATGAGCACGACAGCGTCGTCTACACCGGCACGCACGACAACGACACCACCCTCGGCTGGTACCGGAGTCTCGATGAGCAGACGCGGCACCGCGTCGACTCCATGCTGCGCGTGGCGCCCGGCGCCATGCCCGAGGCCCTGATCCGCGAAGCCCTGGGCTCGGTCGGACAGCTCGCTGTCATCCCCGCCCAGGACCTCCTCGGGCTCGGCTCCGCGGCCCGCCTCAACACGCCCGGCACCGTCGCCGACAACTGGCGCTGGCGCCTGCCCGCGGGCGCGCTGACACCGCAGCTCGCACGGCATTTCGCGCACCTCAACGGCATGTACGGGCGCGCGTGATGTTCGGTAGCATCCTGCCCATGCGCTCCGTGTCGCTGCTGCTCGTCGCCGTCGCTCTCTCCGGCTGCGCGCTGTTCGTGCCGAAGCTTCAGACCCCCAATCTCTCCATCGTCGACGTCGAGATCCGCAAGGCGAATCTCCTCGAGCAGCAGCTGCGCGTGCGCGTGCGCGTCGAGAATCCCAACGACCGCAGCCTTCCGGTCAAGGGCCTTTCCTACACCGTCTACCTCGGCTCCCAGGAGTTCGCCACCGGGATGTCCGACGCCAGCTTCGTCGTTCCCGCGCTCGGCACCGCCGAATTCAACATGGACGTCACCGCGAATGCCGCCGGCGCGCTCTTCGCCATACTGAATCAGCCCCGCGGCCAGGGCATCGACTACCGCATGAAGGGCAGGGTGGAGCTCACCAACGGCTGGCTGCGCTCGATCCCGTTCGAGCAGAGCGGGACTTTCACACTGCGCTGATCGGGCTGGCGCCGTCCCCCTGGAGGCGGCCGTTCCGACGGAGCCGGTTTCACCGCCACGACGGTGGCCCCAGCAGGCGACAGGTTAGGGGCAAGTGGTGCTTTACGGCCGAAGACGAAGGGATTCTCCATAGTTACACCAATCAGTGAAACGCTATTTAGTGTAACACCGATTGGTGTAATAATTGGGCGGGAACCCTTCACTGGATTGCACGCCGGTTCCCAGTCTGAACGGCCTAACGAGCAACCGGATGCCATCCCATCGACCGAAATCCCGGCGCACGCAGACCGCGGCAGACCGGCGTGAGTCGGTCTTCGGAGACGAGCGTTGGACCGCTCCCGGAGAGGAAGAGCCCCTGCGCTATGTACTGCCTGCGGCGCTGCCTGGCACGGAGTTCATCTTCGCGCGCAACTGCCAGCGCTGTTGGCGCGTCTTCCACGAAAGCTACGTCATCTGCGTGTGCACGCGCGGCTCGGCACGGTGGTTCTATCGTGGGCGTTTACAGGAGCCCCTCTACGACCGGTGCTTCATACTCATGGAGCCGGGCGAAACGCACGTGAACGTCGAAGTGCCCTGCCCGCAAACCTACGTGGTGCTGCGCATAGCCCCGGAGACACTGGCCGGGGCTGCCGTGGAGCTCGGGGTGCGGCCGTCCCCGCATTTCAACCTTCATGTCAGTCACGAGCCGACGATCCTGCGGTCATTTACCCTGCTAGCGCAGCGCGTCGCGGACGACGAGGCCCCGTTGGAGCTTCAATCGCACTTCGCTCACTGCATGCATCAGCTGTTCGCCCATTGCATTGAGCGACCGCGCGTAGGCGGCCCCGAAGCTGCCGCTGCTCGATCGGCCGTCGTCAACCGCTGCAAGGCGTACCTGCGGGAGTACTACGACCACGCGGTCAGCCTCGATGATCTGGCAAAGCTCTCCGGAATGAGCCGCTTCCACCTGTTGCGCTCTTTCCGGCACCTTGTGGGCGTGCCGCCGCACGCCTATCAGATTCAGCTTCGCGTCGAGCGGGCCTGCAGGCTTCTCCAGAGCGGTATGCCCCCGCCTCAGGTCGCCTCCACCGTCGGCTTTTCCGACCAGAGCCACCTGATCCGGCATTTCCGAAAAGTCATGTTCATTACTCCGAGTGCATATCAGACCGCGCGGCATTGATCCGCCCGCCAGAACCGTCATCCCCGCGTCACCAGCCAACACCTCCACGTCGACACCCATGTCCTTCGATCGGCCGAACGCCTCCGAGCTGCAAAAAACCCTCCGCCGCAGAGGACTGCCCGTCAGACAGGAGCGCCTGAATGTCATACGCTCGAGTGCGTTGCCCGGTATCGAGATTCTGATCGCCTACGATTCCTTTCATCCCTGGCGCATCTATAACAGCACCTATGCGCTGTGTGCCTGCCGCACCGCCGCGACCAACTGGCGCTACCGCCGCGGCCTGCACACGCTGCAGGACGGCGGCACCATGCTGCTGCAGGCGGGCGAGGCCCACGCCAACACCTACGTACACAAGTATTCCGACTTCAAGGCGCTGTTCATCGAGCCGGCGCTCGTCCAGCAGGCCGCGCACGAGCTCGCAAGTCCAAAGTCGTGTCACTTCAAGGCCGCTCAAACCGAAGACCCGGCGCTGTTCGCTGCTGTCTACGCCCTCAGCGCCGCCATCGAATCCGGCGCCGATGCGCTCGAGCAGCAGTCAAGACTGGCCTTCTGCCTGCGTCTGATGTTCGGCTACATGGAAGCGCCACAGGCAAGGCCGCCGATCAATGCCGGCGCCGCGGTGAGGCACGCCGAGGAATACCTGCGACAGCGCTTTCACGAGACCGTCACCCTGGATGAGTTGGTAGCGATCAGCGGTCTGAGCCGATTTCACCTGTTGCGCAGCTTTGCGGCCCACGCCGGTCTCCCGCCCCACGCCTACCAGATCCGGCTGAGAATTGCCCACGCAATGCAACTGCTGCGCAGCGGCCTGGCTCCCGGCGCCGTAGCCGTCCTCGTCGGCTTTGCGGACCAGAGCCATCTGACGCGCCACTTCCGCCGTGTAATGCGCATGACGCCTGGCCAGTACATGCCGCGCCCGCATCGCCCACAGGCCGCAAGCAACACCTGAAGCCCGAGAGCCTGTGACCCAAGTCACGAAATCAACGTTACCAGGCGTCCGACCGCAATAACGTTCAATACCCCGCCCGCCGCGAGCACTAACTTGCACGCCCATCGTATTCGAAGCGCCGGGAGAGAAAGCCGTGACGACAGATCTCTTGAGACGATTGCTGCAGATCGGAGTGCCTCTCGTCGCCATTGTGCTCGCGGGTTGCGGCGGATCATCGACCAGCGGATCCGGCAGCACGAGCGGCAGCGGCGACAGCCCGCCCACTGCCTCCCAGTCGGGGCAGTTCGTGGACGAGCTCGTTCAGGGAGCGGGCTACTACACCAGCACCGGTTCCGGAGGCTGCACGGCGAGCACGCCTTGTACCACCGATGCCAGCGGCACGTTCAAGTTCGCCGCCGGCGACACGGTGACGTTCACGGCATTAGGCGTCAAGCTCGGGTCAGCGACACTGACCGGCACTTCCGATGGCAGCGTAACGCTCGTCAAGCCCAACACTTTGACCGGGGAAGCCAACCCCATCGGAGCCAAGGCCGTCGACATCGCCACGTTCCTGCACATGATTGGCACGGCAACCCAGCAGGGAATCCAGGTCAATTCCAACATCGGGTCGCTGGCCTCCGCCGTCCCGAACGCGGACGCGACGCAGATCACCGACTTCACCGCCCTGCAGACGAGCATCCAGCAGAGCAGCGGGGTGACCGTCAGCGTCCCCTCGACCAACACCATCCTGGCCATCCTGACCCAGACGGCCACGCTGACACCCGCGACGCTGAGCTTCGACGGCTCGGTGTGGCGCGCTACCTGCGACTCGGGATGCGGCGGCGGCACCGTCACGTTGGTGGCGAACGGCGCGGCATTCGGCTTCACAGACGACGGCGGGCTGATCTCGGGGACGTGGAGCGTCAATACCGACGGATCGATCGCGCTCAGCCTGGTCAGCTCGACCGGCGGGAGCGCCAGCGGCACTCTGCCCGCCGGCAAGACGAGCTGCACGAGCTGCCTGACTTTGACCCAAGACACCAAGGGTACGACCACGTTGAGCCTGGCGGAGGTCTCAGCCGGTAGCTCTTCGAGTGCGAGCAGTGTCGCGGCGAACGCGTATGCGGGTTTGTGGTACGCGGCCTTCACGCCGAACGCGGCAGGTGCAACGGCTGGACTAGGCACCGCCGGCAACGTATCCGGCGGCGCCGTGCTGGTCGCGGCCCCCGACGGCAACGTCTACGGCACGACGGACGACGGTGACTTCTTCTCCGGGACCTGGTCGCTTTCCAACGGTCAGGGCTCGGCGGCCGTGACCGTGAAATCCAATTCCTCGACTGCGATTACGGGCAGCGTTGACTTCGATCTGTCCACGATGACTGGCACTCTGGGCGCCAGCGGCACGAGCTATGGCGCGCTGGCCTTCAGCCGCGCCAATGGCACGGCGACGGCGCCCTACTTCGTGCTGCATTCCACCAGCAGCAGCAACCTGATCGGCCTGGTGCTCAATCTCCAGGTCAACTGGAAGAATATGGGCGGATCGGGCAGCGGCGGGTATCAAGAGAGCCTCGCCCTGGACGCGCACGTTGACGACAGCAGCGGCAACCGCCTGGCCTCGCTCGTCCAGTCCGAGCAGACCTACATCCTGTTCGGTACCGCCAACGTGCCGCCGTCGACCGATAACATCGGGCTCTCATACCCGCAGGGTGCGGGCGCGACGTATCACGTCACCTTCGGCGGGGGAGGGACGACGATGACGGACTCGGGCGGTATGACCTGCGCCATCAGCAATGGCAGCGGCACAGTCAACGACGCCTATCAGGGCGATCCGAGCAAGTACCCGACGGTGACCATCACCTGCAATTGACGCCTGTCCGTGGCGCTCATCCGAAAGATCGGTTGAACATCCAACGCATCGTCGGGATGACCGGTCGGGGCGTCTCCCGCGGGACGCCCCGACATATTGGAAAGCGCGAGGTGCTCGAGGGATTGGCCGTCAGAGGGGGGAATGCGCCGCCTCATCCGTATGAGGCGGTATGTTCCACCGATGCGAGCTGCTTACGTGAATTCCTCATGGACCCGTATCCTGCGGCCGCTTCGCGCCCACGCCGTTCTGCTGCTGATCGCCACCATCCTTGCGCCGACTCTCGGCTGGGCGCAGCAATCTCTCGAGGACCAGGCGCTGGAGCAGCAAGGGCTGACACGAGCCCAGACCGGCTGGACGGGCTCTGTGGGCGCGGGCCTCGCAGTGGTTCCCAAATATCCCGGCGCGAGCACGGAGCGGCTTCGCCCGGCGCCCTTTGTCTCCATCGACTACGGCGGCCGGCTCTTCATCGGACCGCTCGGCATCGGCGTCGCGGCGCTGCGCTGGAACGGGTTTCGAGCGGGCCCCGTGCTCGGCTTCCAGCGCGGCCGCAGTCAGAGCGATGATCCGACCCTCGCCGGGCTCGGCGACATTTCCGCGAGCGTCACGGGCGGACTCTTTGCGGGATATTCCAGAGGTCCTCTCTCGATCTCCGCCACCGCGCGCCAGGCGATCTCGCACTCGACCAACGGCCTCTCGGGCCTGCTGCAGATCAACCTGCGCCACGCCTTCGTCGGAGCGCGGACCCGGGTTGCCGTCGGTCCCGACCTCGAGTTCGGCAACAGCGACTTCGAGCGCACCTGGTTCGGCATATCACCGGCACAGTCGGCGGCATCGGGGCTGCCTGTCTATGCGCTTCGCGGCGGTATCAACAGGATAGGACTTCACGCGGGTCTGACTCACCGCGCCTCGCGGCACATCCTCTGGCGCTTTTTCGCCAGGTTGGACGACATCACCGGAGATGCCGGGCGCAGCCCCATCGTCGAGCGTCGGACCCAGGTCGTCGTCGGTGCCGGCATCGCCTACCATTTCTAGGGACTCGCTCGGCGGGCGAGCGTACGCTATCGCGATGGATCGGGAGGGTGAAACCGATGGTCCGGAATCGCCCGCGGATGGTACCTGCGACGCCGAGTTGCTCGCCCGCTCGGCGAGGGGCGATCGCCGCGCATTCGACAGGATCGTCGCCCGTTACGGGCCGCTGGCGCTGCGCCTTGCGGCCCGCATCGCGCCCGATCGCGAGTCCGCGGAGGATATCGCCCAGGAGGCGATCGTCCGGATATGGCATCGCGCAGGCGATTTCGACGCGCGTCGCGCCCGCTTTACGACATGGCTGTATCGCATCGTGGTCAACTTGTGCATAGACCTTTGCCGCAAACCCAAGCCCGTGCCTCTGCCGGAGCACTTCGATACTGCGGACCCCGCATCGGGAGCGGAGGAGGCCTTGGAGCACGATGAGCGCCGCGCGGCCCTCGCCAGAGCCATGGAGGGTCTGACAGCCGGACAGCGGGCCGCCCTGACGTTGGTTTATGACGAGGGGCTGTCTGGTACGGAGGCCGCCAAGGCCCTCGGGGTGACGACCAAAGCCGTGGAGCGGCTCCTCGCCCGCGCGCGCGCGCATCTGCGCGAGCGGCTTCTGGCGGAGGGTGGTGACGCGGAGGCTCCGACATGATGACACTCAAACGTTTCAAAGCATTGGCCGACAGCTACGGCTCCGACTTGCTGCGCTGGCCGGAGCAGGTGCGGTCGCGGGCCCGCGCTCTGCGCGATTCTTCCGCTGCGGCACGGGAAATCATCGCGCGGGCAAGAGAGCTGGACGAGGCGATCGCGGCCGCGGCAGCCGCGCGCAGCGAGAGCCTCTGGTCCGGTGAGCCCCCCGAAGCGGCAGCCGTGCGCTTGCGCAACGGCGTGGCCGCGCGAATCAGCCCGGTCAATCCCGCGATGGCGTCGGGTAGGACTTCCATCCGTACCGCCAGCAGGGCCCGGCGGCGTCCGGGATGGATCGGTCTGGCCACCGCGGCAAGCGTCGCGATCGTCGCCGGCGTCGCGCTGGGGGTCCTGTACTCGCAGGGAGCTGCGAATCAGGATTTGCTCGCGCTGCTGCAGCCCTCGCCCATCCAACTGCTCTCCGACTGATATGAAGAACGTTACCGATGCTCGCGCGAGATTCGATCGGACCTGGCTGGCGCTGTCGCTCTCGGTCATCCTGAATCTCTTCCTCCTCGGTGTGATTGCCGGGCATTTCCTCGGCGGGGCCGGCGCGCGCGAGATTTCCATCACACCCATGGCCGGTGCCGTCGCGCGTGCCGAGGCCGCGCTGAGCCCGGCGGATGCGGCCGCTTTCCGCACCGCGCTCGCCCGCGACAAGCCGCGCTATTCCCAATCGGCCGAGCAGGTCGCCGCCGCGCGTCGCGCGTTCGCGCGGCAGATTCTCGCCGACCCGTTCGATCCGCGCGCCGCGAGCCAGGCGCTCGCCGCCTGGCGCACGAGCTGGGACCGTTTCGTCGGCGATTTCAGCGGGCCGCTGATCGACGCCCTTGCCGCGATCTCGCCGCAGGGCCGCCGCCGGCTCATCGACGCGCGGCGGGAACGGCTCGAGCGCAAACAGAGCGCCGCGGGCCAGCCCTCGCCCTGACCGTCGGCGGCGAGTGCCGCATGAGGCCTCGATTTCCCCCTCGGGGGAATCGCGCGCGGTCCCCGTATCAGAGGCCTATGCACCTCCATCACTATCTGCACGCTCGGGCGCTGGCGATCATCCTGGGCGCGGTCGCTTTCGAGATCGCGTGGTTTCTCATTGCGCGCCGGCGAGCCTATCCCTGGCGCGAGATGCTCGCGAGCGTCGGCGTCTACTTCGTGCGCGTGCCGGAGCGGCTGCTGCGGCCGCTGACAGTGTTGCCGCTGGCGTTCCTCGCCTGGTCGCACCGCATCGCGACCATTCCGCTCCATTCGGCATGGGGCTTGGTCGGGCTGTTTCTCGGCGTGGAGCTCACCTACTACTGGTCACATCGCTTCGCGCACGAGGTGCGCTGGATGTGGGCGACCCACGTGGTACACCACACGCCGGAGCGGATTCACTTCGCGAGCGCCTTCCGCCTCGGCGCGACGGAGCTGCTCTCCGGCAACTGGCTGATGCACTTCCCGCTCTACTTCATCGGCTTCAATCCGCTCGCGGTCGGCGGGATGCTCGCCCTCAATCTCTTCTATCAGTTCTGGCTGCACACCGACATCATCGGCCGCCTCGGTCCGCTCGAGTGGCTGCTCAACACCCCCGCGCACCATCGTGTGCATCACGCCTCGAACGCCGAGTATCTCGACCGCAACTATGGCGGGATCCTCATCATCTGGGACCGTCTCTTCGGCACGTTCGCCGAGGAGCGCGAGCAGGCGCCGATCGTCTACGGCCTCGTGCATCCCATCGGCAGCCTCAATCCAATCACGATCGCATTCCACGAGTGGCTGCAGATCAGCCGCGACTTCGCCCGCGCGGGTACCTGGCGGAACCGCCTGCGGCAGCTCTTCGGCCGGCCGGGCGACGGCCTGGCCGAGTTCGCCGCGAGACCAGCGAGCCTGCCAATGGTAATGGGAGGCGAGTAACCATGAGGCCGAAGACACTTTCCTGTGCAGGACTCGTCTCGATCCTGCTTTGCTGCGCCTCACCGGCTCCGGCCCAGGCGCGCAAGCCCAATGTGATCGTCATTCTCGCCGACGATCTGGGCTACGGCGATACCGCCGTCTACGGGAGCACAATTGCCAAGACGCCCAACATTGATGCACTGGCCGCGTCCGGCATCCGCTTCACCGACGGATATGTGACGAACCCTGTGTGCGCGCCGTCCCGCGCCGGCCTGATGACCGGCCGCTATCAGCAGCGTTTCGGCTACGAGTTCAATCCGGCGGGCCGCGACCGGACCGGCGGCATGTCGCTGCACGAGATCACGATCGCCCAGATCATGAAATCGGCCGGATATGCGACCGGCGCGGTAGGAAAGTGGCACCTCGGCGAGCCGGCGGGCCACTACCCGACCGACCGCGGGTTCGACTACTTCTTTGGCACCGAAGCCGGCTCCGACTACATCGTCGATCCCAGGCCAGGCGACGAGTACATCGGCCCCGGAGGCAGGGATATAGTGGTTCCCGCCGCCGGGTTGTCGGCCATGCCCCAAGGCGATCGTATCGAGGCGGTGCTGCAGCGTATTCGCGCAAGACAGCCCGTCATGCGTGACGGCAAAGTCGTCCGTCTGAATGAGTACCTGACGGATGCCTTTACGAAAGAGGCCGTGGATTTCATCGACCGCAACCGCAGCCGGCCGTTCTTCCTCTACCTCGCGCAACACGCGCCGCACACACCGTTGCAGGCACCGGAGAAATACCTCGGTCGCTTCCGCGACGTCAAAGACCCCGCAAAGCGCGTTCATGCGGCCATGGTTGCGGCGCTCGACGACAGTGTGGGTGCCGTCATCGCGACGCTGCAGAGAGACGGCATCTACGGCAACACGTTAGTGTTCTTTCTGAGCGATAACGGCTGTCCCGGATACGTCTTTGGCGCATGCTCGAACACCCCGCTGTCGGGCTATAAGCGCTGGCTCGCGGAAGGCGGTGTTCGCATTCCCTACATCGTGTCGTGGCCTGGCCATCTGCCGGCCGGCCGGATCGACCACCGGCAGGTGTCGAGTCTCGATATCCTGCCTACGGCGGCCGCCGTCGCTCGAGCGAAGCTGCCGACGGACCGCGTCTATGATGGTGTCGATCTGCTTCCCTTTCTGGACGGCGAGAGCGACGGCATACCCAACCCCAAGCTCTATTGGCGCGATGGCGTTGATTTCGCGATGCGGGACGGCGACTCGAAGCTCTGGATCTGCGACATCGCCTCGCGGCCGACGGCATCGGACGAGAAAGCCAAGGCAATGAAATTCCGCCACCAGAGGCCGAAGCGGACAGTGCCTGCCGTCGGGCCCGAGGGCCGGCATGTCATGCTTTACGATCTCGCGGACGACGTCGGCGAGCTGCACAACCTCGCCGCGACCCGTCCGTCAGAGGTCGCGCGCATGGAAGCCGAGATCGCGGGCTGGAACGAAACGCTCGTCGAGCCCCAGTGGCCCGAGAGCAAGCATTCCACCATCGATTTCGACGGCCAGAGCCTGGAGCTCTTCTATTGAGCCCGCCGCGCCGGGGCCGCATCGTGCGCCACACAGCGAAATCCGATATGCGACGTCGGGCTGTCGATCGCCTGTGCTTGACGCGCGGCGGGACGGTAACGGCGGCAGTAAACGGGCGCGCACAGATGCGAGCCGCCCTTGATGACGCGGCGCGGCACGCCATTCGCAGGAAGGTTGGGATCGAAGCTGTCCGCGGGATTGGAGTTGCGCGGGTTGCGCGGTACGCAACAGGGCTTCACGGCCGGCGCGGGATGGCGAGGGGCGTAGAAATCCGACGTCCACTCCCAGACGTTGCCGATCATGTCATATAGCCCGTAGCCGTTGGGCGGGAAGCTGCGCATGGGCGAGGTGCGCTCGAATCCATCGAGGGCGGTGTTCTCATGAGGAAACTGTCCCTGCCAGGTGTTGGCCATGTGCACCCCGCCCGGTGTGAAGCTGTCGCCCCACGCGTATTCCGCACCCTCCAGGCCACCCCATGCGGCGCGCTCCCACTGCGCCTCGGTCGGCAGATCCTTTCCGGCCCACCTCGCGTAGGCGAGGGCATCCTGAAAGGCAATGTGAACGACCGGATGAGCCTCGAGGCCCCTGCAGGACGAGCCTGGCCCATAGGGACGGTGCCAGCTGGCACGTGGCACGAGACGCCACCATTGTCGCCAGTCGGCCGCTTCGATCGCCAGCTCGGGAGGCGAGAAGACCAGCGAGGAAGGCTCCAGCAGGTGCCGTGCGACTCCCGGATTCAGTGCGGGTTCGAGCGGCCGCTCCGCGAGAGTTACATAGCCGCTCTCCCGCACGAAGCGCGCGAACTCGGCGTTGGTGACCGGATCCCGGTCGATCCAGAAGTCATCGACGGTAACACGATGCGCCGGCGCCTCCTCCGGATAGTGCCGGTCCGATCCCATGAGAAAGGTGCCGCCGGGGATGAACGCCATCTCTCTCAAGGCGGCACCTATTGGCGCCTGCCGGTGCAGGCAATGCCCTTCGCGGTATGGACCTGCAGCGAGTTGCCATCCGCGGTGCCGGTAAGGCTCAGGGCTTTGCGTGGCCCGGCGAGCTGGAAGTAGACCTGGTTGCCCTGCACGCTGCCATGCAACTGGCCGGAGCGGCGGGCGGCTGCGTAGCTGCCGCTCAGCGTCGAACCCTGCTGCGCGATGTCGAGCGAGATTTGCCGCGTCTGCCCCCTGCGGCCGGTGCAGGAGAGTTGCCACTTGCCGGCGAGAACCGGCGACGATTGGGCCAGCACGACCGGCGCGCAAATCACAGAGCCGAGCACGAGGGCCAGTGTTGCGGCGACGGATGCCCGCTCGAGCCGGCGCGGATCTTTTGCGGCTGGCGGGGCGGAGCATGTAACACAATCTTCGGGAAGAGCCATGGATGGATCTCATGTATGTCGGGAAGTGCGCTGGCTGCCGGGCAGCAGCGCGAGTCATAGATACGCGCGAGTCGGCTGAATCCCCCCGGGGGGCCACCAGGTGCCGCCTGCGGTAACCTCTTGCGTGCCGGCGTCACATGTCGCATAATATGCGCCAGTTGACGTCACATGCCCATGACTCAGCGATCCCGTAACACGAACCGCCCGAGCTCGCAGGTGCGGGACTCCGCGTCCTTAGCCTACGTCTCGGCGTTCAGCTCCGAGCAGGTTCGCAGAGGCCTGCCCGTTCGGGCGCTGGATAATCTGGCGCAGCTGCTGCGCGTGGAACGAGCGGAGTTGGCGCAGGTGCTGGGAGTCTCATTGCGGACCTTGCAGCGCAAGGCAGGCGTGAGTGAGCGCCTGGACCCCGCGGTCTCCGACCGGCTGGCGCGCGTGCGCCGCATTCTCGATTTGGCCGCGGACGTTCTCGGTGAGCAGGCCAAGGGCGCACGCTGGCTGACCTCGAAGAGCAGGGCGCTTGGCGGAGAAATACCGCTGCAGATGCTCGATACGGACATGGGTACCCAGCGAGTGCAGCAAGAGCTGCATCAGATCGAATTCGGCTTCCCTCTCTAATGGACTTCTGGAGGCTTTACCGGGCTGCTCACGGCCCAGGATTGGATGGCGCGGGCGGTCTCCATGCTGCCGGCCGCTGGCATAGTCTCGGTCACCGCGTCATCTACTTCGGTGCGAGCCCCGCGATAGTCGTGCTGGAGAAACTAGCGCACGTCGATCCCGATGCGCTTCCGGGCGACCTCCTGTTGGGACGCTTTGCGGGCGAGCCGAGTGTCGAGTCGATAGCGGAGCCGCTGGACGTTCGCGATGTCATCGCCTGCCGCGCGCGAGGTGAGCGCTTCCTCGAGGACGGACGCGCCTGCGCTTTGCGGGTGTCCTCGGTAGTCTTACCTGAGGAAAGCAACTACATGGTGAATGCCGAGCATCCGGATGCCGCCAAAATCCGTCTGGTCGCGGAGCGCTCGTTCTTCTTCGACGAGCGACTCATCGCCTGAGGCCCGGGCCGGATCGCGGTAGGTACAACGGCCGCTACCCCGACAGCCGCCGGTAGATCTCGACGTATTTCCCGCCCTGCTTCTCCCAGGAGAAGTCCTTCGCCATCCCGTTGCGCACCATTCGCCGCCAATGCTCCGGCTGCTCGTGCAGATCGAGCGCCGTGTTGAGCGCCCCTTCGAGCGCCTCGGAGTTGAAGTCGTCGAAGACGATGCCCGTTCCTTCGCCCGTCTCAGGGTCGTAGTGCTCCACCGAGTCCGCGAGCCCTCCCGTGTGCCGCACGATCGGCACCGTGCCGTATCGCAGGCTGTACATCTGGTTGAGCCCGCAGGGCTCGTAGAGCGAGGGCATCAGAAACATGTCGCACGCCGCCTCGATCCAGTGCGACAGCTCATCGTCGTAACCCTGCCGGAACACCACCCGCCCCGGGAAGCGGCGCTGCAGCTCGGCGAGGAAGCGCTCGTACTGCGAATCGCCGCTGCCGAGCGCGACGAAGCCGAGGTCGCGCCATTCCAGCACCTGCGGCAGCGACTCGAACATCAGCTCGATGCCCTTCTGCGCCGCCAGCCGGCTGACCATTCCCGCGAGCGGCGTCGTCACCGGCACGGTGAGGCCCAGCCGCTCGATGAACGCGCTCTTCAGTCCAGCCTTGATCGTGAGGGTATTCGGGTCGTAGTGCTCCGGCAGATACCTGTCGTTACGCGGGTCCCACGTCTCATAGTCGACACCGTTCAGGATTCCCGTCAGCGCGTCCCCGCGCATGCGCAACGAGTCCTGCAGCCCCATCCCATACTGATCGGTGCAGATCTCGCGGGCGTGCGTCGGGCTGACCGTGGTGATCGCGTCCGCGTACAGGATGCCGTGGCGCAGCGGATTGATCCTCCCCGCGCGCAGATCGTCCTGGTGCAGCAGATAGCTCTTGGGGCCGAGCTCCAGGTCCGCGATCGCCGCTGAGCTGAACGTGCCCTGATATCCGATGTTGTGGATCGTCAGCAGCGAGCGCGTGCGCGCGAAGAGCGGCTCGCCCGCGAGCAGTGCCTTGACGAAGAGCGGTCCGAAGGCGGTATGCCAGTCGTTGCAGTGCAGGATCTGCGGTGCCCATTGGATGCGCTGACACGCACTCAGCACCGCGCGGGTGAAGGCTAGGAATCGCAGGTGCTCATCCGGATCTGTCGTGTAGATCACCGGCCGCGCAAACAACACCGGGCAGTCGACCAGATACACCAGGGCGTCGGAGCCCGGCAGCCTGGTCGTGGCGATCGAGTAGACATAATGATGCGGGCCGATCTGCAGCGGCACCTGCTGCAGCCCGGCGACCGCCTGCACTGGGAATCGCGCGCGATCTATCGACGAGTAAAGGGGCGTGAAGAGCCGGACGTCGTGACCTGCTGCCGTCAGGTACTTCGCCAAGGCGCCGGCCACGTCGGCGAGGCCGCCTGTCTTCGACAGCGGCGCCACCTCGGCGGAGAGCATGCAAACGCTCAAACTCATGCGCGTCTCCGCAGGGCTATGATGGCGCCCGCACCCGCAAGCCCCAGCCTCACCTGTCCGTCGATGCAACGCTTTCTCATAGGACTCACGCTCACTCTGCTGCTCATCGTCTCGATCGGTATCGGTATCGCCGTGGCCCGCTGGCCGGAGTGGCGGCACTTCGTCTTCTAGGGAATTTGCACCGCTTTGGCTGCTGCGGCTGCCTGACCCCCCTTGCGGAGTGTCAATCGGCCAGGCCTAACCCTAAGTCACTGATTCTTAAGGGGCGCCGTCCCGCGGCACCCGGCCTGGGCGCCGCTCGCTGGTAGACTATGCCCATTCCCCCCGCTTCCGGCCACCCCCAATAGGGCGTCGACGCGCTACTTCCGGGGGCCCTTCAGGGCCGCTTTGGCCTGGCACGGAACGAAAGGACGAGAAGAGATCATGTCAGCCTCGCCATACAAACAATTAGAGCAGGAGTTCAAGCGACTCCACGCCTTTCGCGGAGCCCTGTCGCTCCTTCGCTGGGACGCCGCCGTGATGATGCCGCGGGGCAGCGCGGACGTGCGCGGCGAGCAGCTTGCCGCTCTGGAGACGGAGCACCACGCGCTGCTCACCGCGCCGCGCATCACCCGCCTGCTCGATCGTGCGCAGGCCAATACCCAGGGCCTGCAGGATTGGCAAGTAGCCAACCTGCGCGAGATGCGGCGGCAGCGCGATCACGCCATTGCGACGCCTGTGTCCCTGATTTCGCGCCTGGCGCGAGCGACTTCACGCGCGGAGGTGCGCTGGCTCGAGGCCCGCCAGCAGTGCAAGTTCGAGCTCTTCGCGCCGCACCTGGAGGAGGTCGTGCATCTTGTTCGCGACAAGGCGGCGCTACTCGGACAGGCCCTGAACCTCGCGCCCTACGACGCGCTGGTGGATGAGTACAGCCCCGGCATTACCACGGCCGATATCGACGCGATGTTCAGGGGACTGTCGCGGCGTCTGCCGTCGCTCATCCGCGAGGCGATCGCCGCCCAGGAGAGCCGGCCGCCCATGCCGCTCAGCGGCAAATTCCCGGCTGCCAAGCAGCGGGCATTGATCGTGGAGGTGATGAAGCAGGTCGGCTTCCCGTTCGACCGCGGACGCCTCGACGAGAGCGAGCACCCCTTTACCGAAGGCGTGCCCGGCGACATGCGTGTCACCACTCGGCTCGACCCCAACGACCTGTTTTCAGGCCTGCTAGGCGCACTGCACGAGACCGGCCACGCGATGTATGACGTCGGCCTGCCGCAGGACTGGCGCGACCAGCCCGTCGGCCGCGACCGCGGCATGGCTCTCGAGGAGAGTCAGTCCCTCCTGATGGAGATGTTCATCTGCCGCAGCCGTGCGTTCGTGCGCTACGTGCAGCCGCTCATCGCGAGGCATTTCGGCGTCAGCGGCCCGGAATGGGACGTCGAGAACGTCTACGCTCATCTCACGCGTGTGCGGCGCGGCTTGATCAGAGTGGATGCCGACGAGCTCACGTATCCCCTGCACATCATGCTGCGCTACGAGCTCGAGAAGCAGCTGCTGAGCGGGGCGCTCGCGGTACGCGACCTGCCCGAGGCCTGGAACACCGGAATGGAAGAGCGTCTCGGCATCCGGCCGGGTAACGACAGCGAAGGTTGCCTCCAGGACGTGCACTGGGCCATCGGCTCCTTCGGTTACTTCCCTTCGTACGCCCTGGGCGCCGTCATCGCCAGCCAGCTCTACGAAAGCCTGCGCAACGAAGTGCCGGCGCTCGACGAGCAGCTCGCCCGCGGCGAGTTCTCGGGCCTTCTCGCGTGGCTGCGCAGCAACGTGCACGGCCTCGGCGCCAAAGTGCCCGTGCAGGAGCTCCTGCGCGGCGCCACCGGCAAGCCCCTGTCCTTTGCCGCCTTCATTCGCTACGTCGAGACGAAATACCTGGAAGCAGCGGCCAGCGAGGCCGCTGCTTAGATGTCGGAGCAGACCAGTCCGTCGCGCACCCTCGCGCGCCTACAGGCGCGCCTGCGCGGCTTGGCCGGCAAGGCCATCGAGGACTTCCGCATGATTGCCCCCGGCGATCGGGTCATGGTGTGCCTGTCGGGAGGCAAGGACTCCTACACCCTGCTCGACATCCTCCTCTCCCTGAAGCGCAGCGCGCCGGTGGACTTCGAGCTGCTCGCGGTCAATCTCGATCAGAAGCAGCCCGGATTTCCGCAGCACGTCCTGCCGGAGTACCTCACGTCCCTCGGTGTCCCGTTCCACATCATCGAGCAGGACACCTACAGCGTCGTCAAACGGGTCATTCCGGAGGGGCATACCCTCTGCGGCCTCTGCTCGCGCCTGCGTCGTGGCGCGCTCTACCGTTTCGCCGCCGAGAACGGAATCACCAAGATCGCCCTCGGCCATCATCGCGATGACATCGTCGCGACACTCTTCCTGAATCTGTTCTTCGGCGGCCGTCTCAAAGCCATGGCGCCGAAACTCCTCTCCGAGGACAGCCGCCACATCGTCATCCGCCCGCTCGCCTACGTCGCGGAGCGTGACATCGAGCGCTACGCCCGCGGCCGCCGCTTTCCGATCATCCCGTGCAAGCTCTGCGGCTCGCAGGACAACATGCAGCGCGTCGCCATCAGGAAGATGCTCGCCGACTGGGAGCGCGCCTACCCCGGCCGCACGGAGAGCATCTTCTCCGCCCTACGCCGCGTCGAAGTCGAACATCTCGCCGATCCGCGCCGCTTCGACTTCGCCTCCCTCGATCAGCAGCGAATACGAGCGCAACCGTCACCGGCCCGGTCCGCCCACATTGCGGCGATGACCCTGGAAGAGGAGGAAGACTTGATAGAAGCTGCGGTTGCGCATCCATAATTGACGATGGAACTCGCGCCGCCGCTCCCGAACTCCTACTGGGTCGTTCCTGGCGTGCTCCTCGCCGGCGAGCATCCCTCGGCCCTCACCGTCGACGCTACCCGCCAGCGTCTCGGCCAGCTTCTCACCGCCGGTATCGAGTGCTTCCTGGACCTCACTCATCCCGCGGAGATCGAGCCCTACGACCAGGAGCTTCCCTTCCACATCGAGTACCTGCGCAAGCCCATCCGCGACCACGGCCTGCCCGAGCGGCGCGAGCACATGATGGAGATCCTCGACTGCCTGCACGATGCGCTGCAGTCCGCGAGACCCGCGTACGTGCATTGCCGTGCCGGCATCGGCCGCACCGGCATGGTGATCGGTTGTTTCCTCGTCGAGCGCGGCCTGGCTGGAGACGGGGCGCTCGATGAGCTTGCGCGAGTCTGGCAGCAATCCGAGCGCTCCAAGGTCTGGCCCACCGTCCCCGAGACCGAAGCGCAGACCGACTACGTCCGTCGGTGGGTACGACGCATACCTCGCACACCGCCGCAGGGTCCAGCGTATGCGCCGTCCGCGCGGGCAGCGGCCCGCCCTGAGGCGCCGGCCGCCGATGGCCAGCGGCACCGCGCGCCGCCGCACGTGCCTCCCGCAAGCGGCCCCGATCCGACCCCCGACCCCCTCCTGGCAGCGGAGACGCTTGCGGCCGCGCGCAGCCTGCGCGAGCGATTCCTCGGCGCGTTGCTGGGCCTTGCCTGCGGCGATGCCGTGGCTGCCGCGACTCAGTACCGCCGCCCCGGCAGCTTCACCCCCATTGGCGACCTGATCGGCGGCGGCCCCTTCGCGCTGCCACGCGGCGGCTGGAGCGACGATACCGCGATGGCGCTCTGTCTGGCCGATAGCCTGCTCGCCGCCACCGGCTTCGATGCGCGCGATCAAGTGGAGCGCTACACGCGCTGGCAGCGGGACGGCTATCTCTCGGCTACCGGAGAGTGTCTCGGCATCACGGCGAGCACCGCCCGCGCGCTCGCCCTGGCGCAATGGCGCCGCCAGCTCTTCGCCGGCTCACATGCTCCCGATCAGCTCGACCCGGAGCCGCTGTCGCGGGTCGCTCCCGTGGTGATGTTCTTCTTCGCTGCGAAAGAGGAGGCGGTACAGCTCGCCAGCGATGCCGCCCGCACGACCTGCCAGGTGCCGGCAGTCCTCGCCGCCTGCCGCGATCTCGCGCGCGCTCTCTTTCTGGCACTCTCGGGCCAGCCGAAGGCGGCCATCCTGGCCGAGACCGCGGCCGAGCGCGAGGCGGCCGGCAAAGGGGCCGTGACCGAGGCGCTGGGCACGGCTCTGGAGGCCTTCGCCGCGACGGACAACTTTCGCCAAGCCATCCTCCACGCCGCCAATCAGGGTGGCAATTCCGACGTCGCAGCCGCTGTCTGCGGGCAGCTCGCCGGCGCCTTCTACGGCGCGGCCGCCATCCCCGCTCCGTGGCGGGAATGCCTTCTGCAGCGCGAGCTCATCGAGGCGTACGCCGATCAGCTTCTGCAGCATTTCCTGCTGAAGGTCGGATAAGCGCAGCTGCTGAGCCCGGTCGGCCCTCTGAGACCCGCAATCACGAGGGCGGACAAGGGACCGGGAAACGGATAGGCTAAAGCCCACTCCCCCTTAGCGCGACGCACCTCCCGCTGATGAAAAAGCTGGCGTGGACTCGTCTCTCCGACGAGAGTCTTCTGTCGCTGCGGTTTTGCGATCTCGGCCTGCGGCTCGAGGGCTCGCGCATCGAGCGCCGCGTCCGGCGGCTCTATGCGGAGCTGGAGGCGCGAGGCATCCGCTTTCACCCGCACGTTTGGCTGGCGGAAGAGTGGTTCTCTCCGGATGGGGTCCCCGGCATAGCGATTCCGTTCTATCTCGCGCATCCGCGCCTTGAGCGGCTCGAGCGCCGCATCATGCGCGAAGCGGAGGGTGGCAACACACCCTGGTTCATGCGCATCCTGCGCCACGAGGCGGGACACGCGCTCGATAACGCCTATCGGCTTCGCCGCCGCAAGCGCTGGCGCGAGGTCTTCGGACCCGCCTCCCTGCAGTATCCCGCGCGGTACAAGGCTCGGCCCGGCAGCCGCCGCTACGTGCATCATCTGGGAGAGTGGTATGCCCAGTCACACCCGACGGAGGACTTCGCCGAGACGTTCGCGGTGTGGCTGCGGCCGAAGTCGGGCTGGCGCAAGAGCTACGCCGGGTGGCCTGCCTTCCAGAAATTGAGTGTCGTCGAGGAGCTGATGGCGGAGGTCGGAGGGCACAGCCCGCCGGTGCGCAATCGCATCCGCATAGAGCCCATAGAGACGAACACCCGCACGCTGGCGCAGCACTATCGCCGCAAGCTTGCTCGTCAGAGCCACTACCGCCGTGGGCTCGCCGACGAATTCCTTCTCAGGTTGTTTGCGCCGCAGCCGCCGAGTCACGGCGCTGCCCGCGCGGCGACCCTGCTGCGCGCCAACCGCAAGTCACTGATCGTGTCCGTGTCGCGCGAGCTGGGCCTCGAGCGCTATAGTGTGCAGCAGATCGTCCGCATGCTGATCGAGCGCAGTGAGACTTTGAAGCTCTACGTCCGCGGCAACCGCCGTGATGCCGTCCGCAGTGCCCGATGGCTGCTCGAGCGGCTCGCGAGCCTCTACCGCCAAGGCGAGACCCCGCACCTGCGTCTATGAGAAAACTGCGCACGCTCGTCGTCGTGCACGCGAGCCTGGTGCCACCGGAATCTCTCGAAGGCCGTGACGACAAAGAGATCGAGGAGTGGCGCACCGAGTACGACGTCACGAGCACTCTGCGCGCTCGCGGCCACGAGGTCCGCTGTCTCGGCGTGCTCGACAGCCTGAGCGAGATGCGCAGCAACATCGCTCACTGGAAGCCTGACATCGTCTTCAATCTGCTCGAGGAATTCAACGGCATCGTCACGTACGACCAGCATGTCGTCGCCTTTCTCGAGCTGCTTCGCCAGCCCTACACCGGCTGCAGCCCCCGCGGCCTGCTGCTCTCGCGCGACAAGCCTCTCTGCAAGCAACTGCTGGCCTTCCACCGCATTCCGACACCGCAGTTCGCCGTCTTCCAGCGCGGCCTGCGCGTGCGCGTGCCGCGCAAGGTCCGCTTCCCGCTCTTCGTGAAGTCGACGGTCGAGGACGCCTCGCTGGGTATCGCACAGGCTTCCGTCGTGGAGGATGCGGCGAGGCTCAAGGAGCGGATCGAGTTTGTCCACGAGCAGATAGGCTCCGACGCCCTGGTCGAGGAGTACATCGAGGGCCGCGAGCTCTACGTCGGCGTGATGGGCAACGAGCGTCTGACACGGCTGCCCGTCTGGGAAATGGTATTCGGCTCGATGCCCGATTCCCTGGCTGCGATCGCCACCCGCAAGGTGAAATGGGACAAGCGATATCAGGCGAAGTACGGCATCACCACCCGCGCCGCGGAGGACCTGCCGCCGCCGGTGCTGGCGCGCCTCGACAAGCTCTCGCGGCGCATCTACCGGGCGCTCGGGCTCTCGGGCTGCGCCCGGATGGACTTCAGAGTGACCCCCGGCGGCGAGGTCTATGCGATCGAAGCGAACGCCAATCCCAACCTCGAAGGGGCCGAGGACTTCGCCGAGTCCGCGCGCGCCGCGGGGATCGAATACCCGGAACTGCTCGAGCGGCTGATGTCGCTGGGGATGTCGTATCGGGCGGAATGGCGCGCTACGTACGGGTGAGGGAGGTGTCTCTACCGACGACACTTAACGTGTCGTCGATCCGCCCGAACGCCCGCGCACGGAAGCGCGGGCGTTTCCCGGTGCCCGTCGTCTCGCGTATGCGGGTCTCAGAGGGGGCCTGCCGCCATGGACGGCCAGTGGCACGGCCTATCCCACTTCCGACGCCTCGATCGTCCACGGCTCCGTCTTCGAGGCCGCCAGCCACGACTGCAGGGTTGCATCCTCGAGCGCCGCCGCCATGTACCAGCGCGCCGTCTCCGAGACCCGGGCGCCGTAGGTGTTGAACCGCAATACCACCGGCGCATACATCGCGTCGGCGATGGAATATTCCCCGAACAGCCACGGGCCCGCGGCCCCGAAGCGCCGCCGGCAGTCGTTCCAGATCTCGTCGACCCGGTCTATGTCCGCCTCCAGGCCCGGCGTGATGACGCTGCGGCGGTTGCGCGCGCGCGCATTCATGGGCCATTCCATCCGCAGGTTGGCGAAGCCCGAGTGCATCTCCGCGCACACGGAGCGCGCCACGGCGCGCGCGGCCGGCGCCAGCGGCCAGCCGCGCCCGGTGAGCTCCGCCACGTACTCGCAGATCGCGATGGAGTCCCACACACGGAGATCCCCATGGAGCAGCACGGGCACCCGGCCGCTGGGGCCGTACTTCTCGATCTCGTCCTTCGAGGTCGGCGTATCGAGCCGGATCATCATCTCGCGGAACTCGACGCCGAGATGCCTCAGCAGCATCCACGGGCGCAGCGACCAGGATGAGTAGTTCTTGTTGCCGATCACCAGAGTCAGATCCGACATGAGATGGTAACCTTCACAGAATGACTACCGGAACCTTGAGCTTGGGGTCCGCTGCATGGCAGGCGGCCAAGCTCGGCGACCTCCGCGCCGTCGCCTTCGATCTCGATAATACACTGTGGGATGTTGGTCCGGTGATCGTTCGCGCGGAGCAGCGGCTGCAGGAGTGGCTGCGCGAGCACTGCCCGCGCATCACGGAGCGGCTGTCGATCGAGGAGATGCGCGCCGCGCGCGAGCGGCTCGCGCGCAGCGAGCCTCACAATGCGCACGATTTCACCTACCTGCGCGTCACCGCGTTGGCGGCGCATGCGCGCGAATGCGGGTATGGGGAAGACGTCGCCGAGCGCGCCTTCGAAGTGTTCTTTGCCGCGCGCAACGAGCTGCAGCCCTATGCCGACGTTCAGCCCGCGCTCGAGCGTCTGCGCGCCCGTTACACCCTGGCATCGCTCAGCAACGGCAATGCGGATCTGGAGCGGATCGGGCTTGCGCGCCTCTTCAGCATCTCGTTGAACGCGCGGCAGATCGGCGTCGCCAAGCCGCATCCCCGTTGCTTCGAGCAACTGGTCCGTGACCTGCGTCTGGAGCCGCGGAACATTCTCTACGTCGGCGACGACCCCTTCCTGGATGTCGCAGCATCGCGCGCCGCCGGCTTGCGCACCGCCTGGATGAACCGCAGCCACGCGCCCTGGCCGGCGACTCTCGAGCCGGCCGACGTCGCTGTGGCCGACTGCACGCAGCTGGCGGAGCTGTTAGCACTCGATACCGTCAGCTGCCAAAGCTGAACGGCAAATAGACACGACCCCGTCCCCGTTCACGCGCTGCATCGGAGCAGTGCGTCACAGAATGGAACCATCCTGTGATGTGAACTTCCGGCATGTCCTGCCGTTGTATTCCTTGGGAGAGTAGCTGAGGAGGTAGGTAACAGCCATGTCCGACACCCACTCATCCTGCAAGGTGCAGCCGGTTGCCAACTTGAAGGAATACTTCAAGGACGCCCTGCACGGGGCTCTCGCCAGCCAGCAGCTGTCGGTCGAGGATCAGACCGAGCACTACGTCGTCAATCTGTTGACTCTGTTCTCCCGTTCCGAGGCGCTGTTCGACCGTACGCCCGAGGGGCCGCGCGTGAAGCCGCTCGTGGTCATGTTGTCCGACGCGCTCGAGGCGCGCTCCGCCGGCGACCGTAACCGCAGCCTGCAGCGCCTGGGCGATGTCTCCCTGTTCATCGCCGGCTTCTTCGCGCAGAGCTTCGCCCGCAAGCTGATCGACATCGACTATCACATCGCGATGGGCGGGCGCGCCTACGGCGTGCTCGCCGAAGCGCTGGCCCGCGGCAAGGGCAGAGTGCTCGGTAACGTCTTTGCGGAGCTGTCGGAGAAATTCCAACCCATGGTCGATGCGCTCAACGAGCTCGCGGAGACCGCCCATACTCATTCCGACAAGGACATCCTGCGGCTGTACGAGATCTGGCTGAAGACCGGCAGCCGCCGCTGCTACGCGCTCCTCAAGCGCCTCGGCGTCGACCCGACCGCGGCCGGCGCAACGCAACTCGCCCACTGACACCGTGATCCTGACGCAGCTGCAGCAGCTCATCGGCGGCATTTACGACGTGAGCGTCGCTCACGACGTGTATGATTTCCTCGTGACCGACCGCGAGCGCCTGCCTGCGTCGGTGCGCGGCCGGGCCACCGAGGAGGATCTGATCGTCGCGCAGCCGGCGGCCGCAGGCGAGGCGGCCGGGGTCTGCCTCTACCTCGATCCCGGCTTGTTGGAGAGGCTACGGCGCGAAGACCCGATGGTGCGCCTGCACGATGGCAACGTCGCGGACTATTGCAAGGCGCTCGAAGGCGTCAGCCATTTCCTCTACCTCGCCTGGAACGCCGGCCACGACCGTCCGGTCTCGATCCTCGAGCTGGAGATGCAGGCGGAAGTCGACAAGTACGTGGCGAGCTACTGGCTGCTGCGCCGGCAGCTGCCGGGCCGCTTCCCGGCGGAGCTGCGCCGCATTCTGTTCGAGCGCGCGCGCATCGATCCACGGGTCGCGGATGGGCGCGAGGACCTCTACCGCGAGGCCAGCCGCTATGCGGAGAAATTCTGCCGGCGGCTCGAGCAATCTCTGCGCCGCTGCGGCGGCGGCACGGAAGCCGGGGTGCTCACGGAGCTGCGGCGCTTCTACCGCCTGAGCAACGCGCGCAAGCTCGCGCACATCGAGCGGTCCGCCCCCGCATGACCAAAGCTTGAAGTATCGACTTCGCGGGCTGCAAAATCGGCCCCGCCATGTCGTCGATCTGCATACTTACGCCGAGCTACTCGGGTGACATCCAGCGGTTCTCGCTGCTGCGGCGATCCATTGCGATGTTCGCGCCCGGCATTCCGCACATTGCCATCGTGAACTCCGAGGATCTCGGGCAGTTCGCCGATCGGTTCCGGGGCGAGCCGGCTCTCGAGCTGGTCGCGATCAGCGACGTGCTGCCGGCGAGCATCGAGCGTCTTCGAAGAAGGTCCGGTCCGAGCTGGCGGGCGCGCGGCTGGCTGCGTCAACGCACCATGAAGGGGTGGTACGCGCAGCAATTATCGAAGATCTTCGCGCTGGCCGAGTGTCGCTACGAGGCGGCCGTGTTCCTCGACTCGGACGTATTCGTGTGTCAGCCGTTGAGCAGCGATTACTTCTACGTGAACGGCTCGCTCAAGCTATTTCGGCAGCGGGCCTCGAACGCCGAGCAGCTCGATTACGACGTTGCCACGCATGACATCCTGGGCAATCCGTTGCACGGCATCACCGAGCTGTACGATTACATCTTCAGCCCTTCCTGCTTCAGGAAATCGAGCGCCGTCAGTCTGCTGCAGGAGTTCAACCGCCGGGGGCTCGCGCGCAGGGAGCGCTGGATACGGCGCTTCCTGCGGGAGAAGCGCCCGTCTGAATACAATCTTCTCGGCTACGCGGCCACGGTGCTCGAGCGCGGCGCCGGCTATCACCTGATCGAGTGTGATCCGCAAGACCTGCATCACTCGATCCGGTATCCCGAGGATCGCGCGCGCGTGCTGGAGGAAATCGAGCGCATGCGGACGGAACCGAAGCCCTTTGCCTTGGTGCAGTCCACGCTCGGCATCGGATTGGAGCAGATTTCCGAGCTCTTCGACCGGCTCGCCGCAGGCAGGTGAGGAGCTAGTCCTCGTCTTCGCCTTCGCCGTTGCGCTTGTGCTCCTCGATCTCGCGCATCATCTTGATCCACTCGGAGAGCTTGCGCAGGTCCGTGCGCGTCGTGTTGCCGGACTTGCGCGCGGCGCCGGAGGCATTCGCGTACGGATTGTAGGCGCTGCGCTCCGTCTCCAGGTGCAACTCGCCGGGCTCGCGTTGAATCTCGAGCCGCGGGCGCTCCACCAGATCCGCGGGCGCATCGACCCATTCGACGTAGGCATTCCCGCGGTCGTCGTGGCGGACACGGGAGAGGCGGCGGCGCTCGCCGGTGCTGCTGTCCTGCTTGCGGTCCTCCGCGCCCTCGATCTTTTTTTGTCTGACGTTCAAGGAAGCGACTGAAACGGCAGTCCGCGGCTCGCGGACGGATGTACCCTAGCAGCGCGCCTGTCGCCCTTCTGAGACATCCGTCACGGATCGATCCCGGGGGCCGCCTCCGGTCCGCGGCCACGGACATAACGCGCTCTGATCAGTCCCAGCGCAGTCTTGCCGTCGCGGATCCGGCCGCCCTCCGCCCAGTCGCAGGCCTCGCTGAACGGCACCCAGTGGACCTCGATCACTTCCGCCTGCTCGTGGGCCGCTGCCGCCGGCTCGACGCCGGTGGCGAGGAAGAGATGCAATACCTCGGTGAATATTCCGGGAGAGCTGAGATAGGAGCCGAGGCTTTGCCATTCGCGCGCGCTCACGCCTGCCTCCTCGATGAGCTCCCGCTGCGCGGTGACGAGCGGCGGCTCGTCAGGTTCCAGCTTTCCCGCCGGCAATTCCCACAGCCAGCCATCCGCGACATAGCGATATTGCTTCAGCAGGCAAACACGCTCCTGCGCATCGATCGCGACTGCCGCCGCGCCGCCGGGATGATGAACAACCTCGAGCGAAGCAAGATGGCCGTTCGGTAGCAGCACCTCGTCCGTAGTGAGCGAAATGATGCGCCCGCGAAAGTGTGTCGTCCGTTTCTCCGGAATCATCGGCACCGAGCCTAGCACGTTTACAGTTTGAAACGGCTGCGGTGATCCCGCATCAGTAAACTCTCACGACCCGAGCGGGCGCCGAATGTTGCCGCGTCGGGGGCGCACGTCTGGAGACGGCCGGGCGCGGCGAGACCAGTGGACGTGATGCATTGAAAGACTCAGCAGAGCAGCACGAGGCAGTTTTTCTGCACGCCGGATGGCGTTGCGCAAGCACATATGTGTGGAGCCGGTTTCGCCGCAATCCGTTTACCACCAGCTTCTATGAGCCCTTTGGCGAGTCGCTGGCGAGATGCTCGCCCAAGCGCATTCAGCGCCAGACGTCTCAAGGATGGAACTCGCGTCATCCGCCGCTGACACTGCCCTACGCTGACGAGTACCGTCCGCTGCTGCGCCCGCTGCTCAAGGGCGTGCCCGGATACCGCACAGAGTTCGCGCTGGAGAGATATTTCCCCACCGCGGCAGGCGTCGGGCCCGAGGCCAGATACGTCTCCCGCCTCATCCGGCAAGCGCAGCGCCGCGGCACCTGCCCCGTGCTCGGCTTCTCCCGGTCCCTGGCGCGCGTGGCCGCGCTCAAGCACGCGCTCGGCGGTTACCACGTGCTGATCCGCCGCAATCCGCTGCAGCAGTGGCTTTCCTGCCGCAGCTATCGCGCCGAGGTATCGCTCTCCTACTTCGAGCTGTCTCACTTTCTCATCCTGGCGCTCGCGCCATCGGCCACTCCCGCGCGCCGCTTTGCCGCGACGCTCGGCTTTCCACGCTCGTTCCCTTGCGGCTTGCAGCGACAGTACGAATTCTTCCACGCCGCCATTCACCCCTGGAGCGACGAGCTCTCATACCGGGCGTTCACCGCCGTCTCGCTGCTGTCCTCTGCCAGCGCGGAATCCGCCGCTGATATGGTGATCGACGTCGACCGCCTCGGCCGCTCACTGCAATATCGCGATGCCATGCGCACGCGCATTCTGGTCGATGTCGGTCTGAGCATAGACTTCGACGACTGCCGGGTGCCGAACCACGACCCGGCGCTCGTGCCGATCGATTTTGCGGCTATCGAGCGGGATGTCAGAAGGCAGCTGGTATCGTGCGGCGCTGGTCTCGAGCCGGCCTTTATGCCCGCCCGCGCTGTAGGGTCCTGACCGCACGTCCAGTGGAGAGCCCGTACCGTCACTGTACATCGAGTGCGTGACGCCAGTCAGTGACAGCAGGTCACCTGATTACGTATAGTCCCCCGCCGTCATGTCGACGGCGTCACACTTAGCGAAGCTCAACGGCCCTCAGCGGCGCGCGGTCACTTATGGCGAGCCGCTGCCAGACAAGGGTTTCAAATCCGGTCCGCTGCTGATCGTGGCAGGGGCGGGCACCGGCAAGACCGACACCCTGGCCCATCGCGTCGCGCATCTCGTCATCCACGGTGTGGACCCGGCGCGCATCCTGATGCTGACTTTCACGCGGCGGGCCGCGATCGAGATGCGCCGGCGCTCCCACGAGCTCGCCAAAGCGGCGCTCAACGAGACGATGGGTGGGGTCAGCCAGACCATCATGCAGCGCATGAGCTGGGCCGGCACCTTCCATTCCGTGGGCAACCGTCTGTTGCGCCACTATGCCCGCCACCTGAAGCTCGATCCGCAGTTCAGCGTGCTCGACCGTGGCGACTCCGCCGACCTGATGGACGCGGTGCGCCAGGAGCTCGGGCTGGCGCAAAAGGAGCAGCGGTTTCCGCGCAAGGATACCTGCGTGCAGATCTACTCCAACCGCGTCAACACTCAGCGGCCGCTCAAGGAGACGCTCGAGGCGCAGTTCCCCTGGTGTGTGCAGTGGGAGTCGGAGCTCACGCGCCTCTATCGCACCTACGTCGAGCGCAAGCAGCGCGACAACCTGCTCGACTACGACGACCTGTTGCTTTACTGGCAGATCATGATGTCCGAGCCGCGCCTCGCCGCGCACGTCGGCGGCCACTTCGACCACGTGCTGGTCGACGAATATCAGGACACCAACAAGCTGCAGGCCGAGATCCTCCATGCGCTGAAGCCCGACGGCGCCGGTCTCGCCGTCGTCGGCGATGACGCGCAGGCGATCTACTCCTTCCGTGCCGCCGCGGTGGAGAACATCCTCGGCTTCCCCGATCGTTTCACGCCGCGGGCGGAAGTGGTCACTCTGGCGCAGAACTACCGCTCGCTGCAGCAGGTGCTCGACGTCGCCAACGCCGTGATGGCCGAGGCGCCCCGCCAACACCGCAAGCACCTCCTGTCGAGCCGCGGCGAGGGACAGAGGCCACGTCTGGTGACCGTGGAGGACCTGCAGACGCAGGCGGAATGCGTCTGCGCCGAAGTATTGAAGCGTCGCGAGGCCAACGTGCCGTTGCGCCAGCAGGCGGTGCTCTTCCGCTCCTCCAGCCACAGCGACGTCCTCGAGGTCGAGCTCGCACGCCGCCAGATCCCCTTCGTGAAGTATGGCGGCCTCAAGTTCCTGGAGGCCGCCCACATCAAGGACCTGCTCGCCGTGCTGCGCTGGGCCGACAACCCGCGCAACAGCCTGGCGGCCTTCCGCACCCTGCAGCTCTTGCCCGGCATGGGACCCGGCAATGCGCGCCGCGCGCTCGATCACCTCGAGTCCAACGGCGGCGCCCTCATTTCCCTGCAGACCTTCACCCCGCCCCCGGCGACGGCGCAGGACTGGCGCAAGCTAATCGAGCTGCTCCTGGCGCTCGCCGACCCGCAGCGCCAGTGGACGGGACAGGTGCATCTCGCACGCGAGTGGTACCGGCCGCACTTCGAGCGCCAGTTCGAGCACTTCCACACCCGCCTCGGCGATCTCGACCAGCTCGAAGTGCTCTCCGGCCAGTACCCCTCGCGGGAGCGCTTCCTGACCGAGCTCAGCCTCGACCCGCCGAACGCCACCAGCGATCTCGCCGGCCGCCCCACGCTCGATGAGGACTATCTCATCCTGTCCACCATCCACTCCGCCAAAGGCATGGAGTGGGACACCGTCTATCTGCTCAATGTCGTCGACGGCAGCTTTCCCTCGGAATTCTCCACCGGCAAGCCCGAGCTCATCGAGGAAGAGCGGCGGCTCCTCTACGTCGGACTGACCCGTGCCCGGAACGACCTCTACCTGATCGCCCCTCTGAAGTTTCACCTGACAGCCCAACACCGCCTCGGCGATGCGCATGTCTATGGCGGCCGCAGCCGCTTCCTGACGGACAAAGTCCTCAAGAGTCTGGAAGCCACTTCCTTCCAAGGCTCGCGAGTCATCGGCGACACGCTCACGGAGGAGAGCGGCGACGCGGCCCTCGACGTCAGCGCCCGCCTGAAAGAGATGTGGTAGCCCGGGCTAATTCGTCCCGGGCTTGACGAACCTCAGCGTGAACCGATCGCTCTCCCCGATGGCCTCGTATTTGGCGCGCTCGATGTTTCCCAACCGGTAATCCGGCGGCAGTGTCCAAACGCCGGCCGGGTAGCTCTTCATATCCCTCGGGTTGGCATTGACCTCCGAGCTGGCTACCAGCCGGAACCCCGCCGCCTCGATCATCCCGATCGCGTAGTCCTGTCTGACATACCCGTTCTTGGCCTGCGGGTCCTGCGGCACAGCCGGATCGCCGCGGTTGTCCACCACGCCGAACACCCCTCCCGGCGCCAGCGCCCGATAGATCGTGGCAAGCGCCGGCCGCGCATCCCCCAGCGCCATCCATTCGTGCAGGTCGCGAAAGCTCAGCACCATGTCCAGCGAGCCCGGCGGAACCGCATCGCTCCCATCCTGCGGGAAAGTCACCACGTTCACCCCGCCGTAGAGATCCGGTCTGGAGGCGAGGAGCCGGTGGTAGTCGGCGCGGCGCGTCTCGAGGAACCGGCTGCCCGGGTCCGCCGCGATCGTCGCGGCAAAATAACGGCCCTTGGCTCGTACCAGCGGCGCGACGATCTTGGTGTACCAGCCCGACTCCGGCCACACCTGCAATACCCGTGTGTTGGGCCGGATGCCGAAGAAGAGCAGCGTCGCCTTGGGATGTCGATAGGAGTCCCGGCCGCGGTCCGCCGCGGTACGGTGGCTGCCCGCCAGTATCACGTCGAGGGCGTTGGCGGTGCTCTCTCTGCCGCCCGGCGTGACGCAGCCGAAGATCAGCGCGCCGGTGGCAGCCAGGAGGCACACCACGGCGCCGGCGCGGGGGGTGATTTTCATCGAGGGAAGCATCCCCCCGATTCTGGAGGGGCGGCCCGCGAAAAAAAACCCCGCCGGAGCGGGGTTCGTCTAAAAGGGTGTAACGAACGCTTACCTCAGCGTCGGAATGGGCCGCCGCCTTGCCGCGCGCGGGGCGCGCGCTCCTGGGCCTCATTGACCCGCAGTGCGCGGCCGTTCATCTGAAAGCCATTCAGGGCCTGGATTGCCCCCTGGGCCTCGCTCTGCGACATCTCGACGAAACCGAAGCCGCGTGGCCGGCCGGTTTCCCGATCGTTGATGAGCTTGACCGATTCCACCGTGCCATGACGCTCGAACAGTGTTTTCACGTCCTGCTCGGTGGCATTGAAGGGCAAATTGCCCACGTAGATCGTCGTCATCCGGAAGTCTCTCTTCGCAATGCGCACAGCGGCGAGCCGCACCAGGCGGTCGCATGTGCCGCGTGATCGTGGATTACGTAACGGGGAGGGGACTCGAACGAAACACGGAAACTCAAGCGTACTCATCCCTGCAGGGATACTAACGCGACGGATGCTACTCCCGGTTTTTGCCGATGGCAAACACCAGTTGTAGCAAAAGCGCAACACCCCGGGGAGGGTGCCGGCGGCGGCTAGCTGCCGGCCGGCTCCAGGTAGGCGTATCCGTCGAGCTCGCTCTCGTAGAACCGCTTCAGCATCTGACTTTCCGCTATCGTCATCCGGCCGTCCCGGATGGCCCGTTCGCAATCCCGCGCCAGAGCGGGGTAGAGCTCCGCTACGTCATACTCCATGTACTCGAGCACCTTGTTGGCCGTATCGCCCTTGACGATCTCCTCGATCCACCAGCCGCCCTCGTCGTGCAGCCGGACGTGCACCACGTGCGTGTCGCCGAACAGGTTGTGCAGGTCCCCCAACGTTTCCTGGTACGCGCCCACCAGGAAAACGGCCATGTAATACTTCTCTCCCGGCTTCAGCTCATGCAGCTCCAGGGTCCGTTTGACGTCCCGCAGCGACACGAAGTGATCGATCTTGCCGTCCGAGTCACACGTGATGTCCGCCAGCACTCCGGTGCGTGACGGCCGCTCCTCCAGCCGGTGGATGGGCATGATCGGGAAGAGCTGGTCGATGGCCCAACTGTCGGGTAGCGACTGGAACACCGAGAAATTGCAGAAATAGATGTCCGACAGGATCGACTCCAGCCCCTCGAGCTCCTCGGGCAACCGCTCGAGGCGCCGGCAGCAGTCCCGCACCCTGGCGCACGTCGCCCAGAAGAGCCGCTCCGCAAGGGCGCGGAACTCCAGCGACAGCAGGCCGAGGTTGAACATCTGCAGCACCTGGTCACGTGCCGTCAGCGCGTCGTGATAGCACTCCACCAGCCGCCGATCGGTCACGGAGCGGAATGCCTCGAACAAGTCCCGCACCGGCTGCGGCAGCTCCTCCTCGCCGGCGTAGTCCTCGTCCTCCCGGCCGGTCACCCGGAACTTGTCGAGGGCGGATGAGCCCAGCGCATCGAATACCAGCACGCTGTGGTAGGCCGCGATTGCGCGGCCGGACTCGCTGATGATCATCGGATGCGGAATGTCGCGCGCGTCGCAGACACTCGCGATCCGGTAGACGACATCGCTCGCGTACTCGTTGAGGGTGTAGTTCATCGACGAGGAATAGTTCGTACCGCTGCCGTCGTAGTCGACGCCCAGTCCCCCTCCGACGTCGATGTACTGCAGCCCCGCTCCCATGAGCTTCAGCTCCGCATAGACGTGTGCCAGCTCGTTGATGGCGTCCTTCACCCCACGAATGTCCTGCAGTTGGCTGCCCGGGTGGCAGTGCACTAGCTGCAGGCAATCCAGCATCCCGCGCGCCTTCAGCACCCCGAAGAGATCGATGATCTCCGTGATGAAGAGGCCGAACTTCGACTTCTCGCCGGCCGATTCCCGCCAGCGGCCGGAGCCCTCGGTGGAGAGCTTCACCCGTACACCGAGGCGCGGCCGGACCTGATAGCGCTCGGCGTGCTTCAAGATGAGTCCCAGCTCATCGAAGTTCTCCACCACCGGAATGATGGTCCTTCCCAGCTTGGTGGCGAGCGTCACCGCCTCGATGTAGCTGTTGTCCTTGAAACCGTTGCAGATGATCAGCCGCTCCGGGGCGTTCTCCGTCATCGCCATCACCGCGAGCAGCTCGGGCTTCGAGCCGACCTCGAGGCCGAAGCCGAATTCCATGCCGTAGCGGTAGACCTCCTCGACCACGAGGCGCTGCTGGTTCACCTTGATGGGGAACACCGCGGCGTAGCGGTTGCGATAGTCGTTTTCCGCGATCGCCTGCGCGAAAGCACCGTGCAGATGCTTGAGGCGATGCGCCAGGATGTCGGAGAAGCGCACCACCACCGGCGTCGTCAGGTCACGAGCCTCCAGCCCTTCGACGACGTCGTAGAGATCGATGTCCCGACCGGGTTGCGCGTCGGGGCGCACGACCACGTGGCCGGCTGCGTTGACGCCGAAGTAACCCTTGCCCCACGCATTGACGTGGTACAGCTCCAGGGAGTCCTCGATGCGCCAGGGCTGCGAGGGGTTGAACTTGCGGGCGCCGTTCAAGGCGCTCTTCGGATCTACGGCCACGTGCGAGAGTTCGCTGTCGGTCTCGGTGAGTTCATTGGCCGCGCACCATACCAAAACTGTGTGACGCGCGCGCGGCTGTGGATGGCGGCCCTGAAGCGCTACGCCGCGCCACTGTCGACGGGCCGCTTCGAGTCCCTGATCCACTCGCTCCAGGAGCCGGCGTAGAGCCGCGCTCCCTGCAGTCCCGCCACCTCCATGGCGAGCAGATCGTGGCAAGCGGTCACGCCGGAGCCGCACATGCAGATCGCGGCATCCGGCGGCACGCCCTCGAGTGTCTTGGCGAACCGCTCGCGCAGCGTGCCGCGATTGAGGAATCGCCCGGTGCTGTCCAGGTTGTCGGCGAACGGATGATTGCGTGCGCCCGGAACATGGCCCGCGACGGGGTCGATCGTCTCGTTCCGGCCGGCAAACCGGTCAGCGCTGCGGGCGTCGATCAACACGAGGTCCGCGCAGGCGAGCTGTCGCGAAGCGACGATCTCCTCGAGCTGAGTGGTGCTCACCACCATCTCCCCGTCCGGCCGTGGATCGAAGTGCCGGGGCGTCCGCTCGGCCTGAGCCGGGGCGAGGGACCCGAGCGGCGTCGTTTCGAGCGGCAGCTTCTCCTCCTGCCAAGCCGCGAAGCCGCCATCGAGCACCGCGACTTTCGTATGCCCGAGCCAGCGCAGCAGCCACCAGAGGCGCGCCGCGTGGGCGCCCGAGCTCTGATCGTATGCAACCACCTGTACCTGCGCATCGATGCCCCACTGTCCGAGCCGCGCTGCGAACTCGTCGACCGGCGGCAGCGGATGTCGGCCCGTGGACGGCGAGGTCTTCCCGGACAGGTCGTGGTCCAGGTGTGCGTACAGGGCATGCGGGATGCGCGCGCTCGCGTATGCCTCGCGGCCCCACTGCGGGCGCGCGAGATCGAAGCGGCAGTCGATGACCGCCAGCTCCGTATCCTCGAGCCGCGCGGCCAGCTGCCGCGGAGTTATGAGCGTCGTCTGAGACATATCCGATTTGCTCCCGATCTCGCTACAATTCCCCTATGGCGATAGACATCTATTGGGGCAGCGGCAGCCCATACGCCTGGCGGGCGCTGCTCGCGCTCGAGTACAAGCGCGTGCCCTACGCGAGCCACGTGCTGCAGTTCTCCAAGCAGGAGCACAAATCGCCGCAAATGCTGCACCTCAATCCTCGGGGCAGGGTACCCGTACTGAAGGATGGCGAGTACGTCTGCTTCGAGTCGCTGGCCATACTCTACTACCTCGACCTGAAATATCCCGACCCGCCGATCTTCGGGCGCAGCCCCGAGGAAGCCGGGACCATCATGCGGGTGATCTGCGAGTACCAGGCCTATATCGAGCCGCACCTCATGCGCATCGTCGAGGCCGTGTTCTCGAAGAGCGCCGACCTGCGCAGCGACGAGATCACGCGCGCCATGCATGCGGCCGCGAGCGAGGCGCGCACGATCGAGGGCCGTCTGTCGAAATCGGACTGGGTGGTCGGTGAGAGCTTCTCGGCGGTCGACATGGTGATCTTCCCCGGCTTCCAGCTGCTCAAGCGCGCGCTCGAGCGGCCCGAGGCGCACGAGCTCGCTTCCCGCTTCATGCCGGTGGAAGTCAATTATCCGGCGGTCGGCCGCTGGGTCGCGCGCATCGAGTCACTGCCCGGTTACGAGCGCACGTATCCTCCTCATTGGCGGCATCGATCGGGTAACCTATCCGGATCATGACCGAGCACAAGATCCACGTAGAGTTTCCCGGCCGCATTCTCATCGTCGGCTTCGGCAGCATCGGGCAGGGCGTACTGCCCCTCATCCTGCGGCACATCGGCATTGCGCCCGAGCGGATCAGCATCGTGACCGCGGAGGACAGAGGCAACGCCGAAGCGGCGAGCTACGGCATCCGCTTCATCAAGGAGCGCCTCACCCGTGAGAACTACCGCCGGGTGCTCAATCCGCTGCTCGGACGCGGCGACTTCCTGATCAACGTCTCCGTGGAGGTTTCGAGCGTCGCCCTCATCAAGCTCTGCTGGGAGCGAGGTGCCATGTACCTCGATACCTGCATAGAGCCCTGGCCGGGCGGCTATACCGACCCGACCGTCCCCGCCGGCCGCCGCACGAACTACGCGTTGCGCGAGGAAGCGCTGGCATTGCGTCCGGGCAATCCTCGTGCGCCGACTGCGGTGCTCACTCACGGCGCAAACCCGGGGCTGGTATCGCATTTCGTCAAGCAGGCACTGCTCGACATCGCCGCCGACAGCCAGGTGGATGCCGGCAAGCCCGCCTCCCGCGCCGACTGGGGGGAGCTCGCGCGCCAGCTCGGCGTCAAGGTCATTCACATCGCCGAGCGCGACACGCAGGTGCCGCGCGTACCCAAGGGGCCGGGCGAGTTCGTCAACACCTGGTCGATCGATGGCTTCGTGAGCGAGGGCGCGCAACCGAGCGAGATGGGCTGGGGAACTCACGAGCGCAACTTTCCGCGCGACGGCAAGCGGCACGACGTCGGCTGCATGGCCGCCATCTACCTGATGCAGCCCGGCGCCGGGACGCGGGTGCGCACCTGGACGCCGCGGGCCGGGCACTTTCACGGCTTCTGCATCACTCACGGGGAGTCCATCTCCATCGCGGACTACCTGACCGTCCGCGACGGCGCGCAGGTCGTGTACCGGCCGACGGTGCATTACGCCTATCATCCCTGCGATTCCGCCGTCATGTCGGTTCACGAGCTGGCTGGCCGCAACTACGTACAGCAGGAGCGTCAGCGCATCCTGGTGGACGATGTCGTGAGCGGCATCGACGAGCTCGGCGTCCTGCTCGCCGGGCACAAGAAGAACGCGTACTGGTACGGCTCGCAGCTTCCCATCGAGGAGGCGCGCAAGCTCGCCCCCTATAACAACGCGACCAGCCTGCAGGTCACGATCGCAGTGCTCTCCGGCGTCGTATGGGCCATGGAGAACCCGAACTGCGGCATCGTCGAGCCCGACGAGATCGAGTTCCGGCGCAATATGGAGATCTGCATGCCGTACCTGGGGCCGGTCGTCGGCCGCTACACCGATTGGACGCCGCTGCATGAGCGTGAGCGGCTGTTCCCCGAAGACCTCGACAAGACCGATCCCTGGCAGTTCAAGAACGTCCGCGTGGCGTGGTAGGGCGACCGTATTCGATCTCGACGACGATGAGCGTGCAGCTGCCGGCCGGCAGCTCCACCGTCACCTCGTCATCCAGGCTTCGCCGCAGCAGCGCGCGCCCGAGCGGCGAATCCATGCTGATATAGCCAGGCTCACGGTCGAATTCGTCCGGCCCGACGATGCGGTAGTGTGACTGGGCGCCATCGGCGGCCTCGACGGTCACCCAGGCCCCGAAATACACCCTCCCGCGGTCCCCGGGCGGCTGGTCGACGACCACCATGCCATCGAGGCGTTTGCGCAGGAAACGCACCCTGCGGTCGATCTCCCGCAGCCGGCGTTTACCATAAGTGTATTCGGCGTTCTCCGAGCGGTCTCCCTGGGCCGCCGCCTCGGACACCGCCTGAGTCACCTTCGGGCGCTCGATCCTCCAGAGTTGCTCCAGCTCTGCGCGCAGGCGCCGCTCCCCCTCGCGGGTGATATATTTCGAAGCCGCCGGCGCGGGTGCGCGGAATCGTCCCATGACGGCGATTTTGTCAAAACCCCGAATGTTCTGTGGAACCGATCACGGACGCCTGCCTGCGGCGAAATTACGCTTTCCACGTGGCTACCAAGTACTACACGCACTTCATGACGGACGGCCTGCGGGAGCCTGCCGCGATGGCGGCGAACGAGTGGAGCGGTGTGGTGGAGCTGCGGCATCCGCTGGAGAGCGGCGGCGGTACGCGCGAGTTGCGATCTCTGCTCGCGCAGAGCTTCGATCTGGATTCGGAGGAGATCAAGATTTTGCACTGGGCGCGATTGCACTGAGAGTCGGTATCCCCTAGCGGACTTCCTTCCCTTCATCGAAAGTCCGCATTTCGAACCCCCGGCCCGTAAGGACCGGGGGTTTTTTTATTGTCCGGTCGCTGAAAGCCGACAGTGCTCTACGCCAGTGCCCAATGTCATAATCCCCAGACGATGAAGTCTTCCCCGCTCCACATTGCCCTCGCGGCTTGCCTGTCGCTCGCCATCGGCGCCTGCTCGCTCCTGCGCGCCCCGCAGCGGCCCGCGCCGCCGCCGCCCAAGAACCTCGCGCCCGCCGAGCCTCCGGCACCGCTCCCGGTACAGACCGAGCGCTTCGTGCTCGCGCCGGGACAGGACATCGTTGGGGCTCTGCAGATCGTCAAAGTCCGCAAAGGCGAGACGCTCAGCGACATCGGCAGGCGCTTCAATGTCGGCCTCGGGGAGATGACCCGCGCCAACCCCAACGTCGATCCCTGGATACCCAAACCCGGCACAGCCGTGGTCGTGCCGACGCGGTACGTATTGCCGGATGCTCCTCACCGGGGCATCGTCGTCAACCTCGCCGCCATGCGGCTCTTCTACTTTCCGCCGCACAAGCGCGGCAAGCCGCAGATCCTCATCACTCATCCCGTGGGCATCGGTCGTCAGGGCTGGAAGACCCCGCAGGGCATGACGCACGTCCTCTGGCACGAGAAGAATCCCGTCTGGCGCGTCCCGCCCTCGATCATCGCCGAGCACCTGCAGGAAGGCGACAAGCTGCCCAAGGTCATGGGTCCCGGGCCCGACAATCCGCTCGGCGACTATGCGCTGCACCTCGGCTGGCCGGGATACCTGATCCACGGAACCAACAAGCCGGTCAGTGTCGGCCTGCGGGTCAGTCACGGCTGCGTTCACCTGTTTCCCGAGGACATCGCGCAGATCTTCAAGATGGTGCCGAACGGCACCGAGGTCCGCATGGTCAACCAGCCTTACGTCTTCGGCTGGGACGATGGACGCCTCTACCTGCAGTCGTCCGGACCGCTCGAGGATGACAAGCGCCCTTGGGACAAGAAGTCCCGCCGGCTTCTTGCCGTCACGCTGACTCGCGCACAGCGCGCCGCTCTCGAGCGCCGCGACGAGAAGATCGACTGGGACCGTGTCACGCAACTGGTCGCCGGTCCGGTCGGAGTGCCGGTGCCGGTCTCGGGCGCCGGCCAGAGCATCGAAGACGGCGGCAGCGACGGCTTCAAGCAGGTGGTCGCTGAGGCGCGCCTCGTGCAGAACACACTGCCCGCCGGCTCCACGTGGGATGGCAAGACGGATTTGCCGTTGACCGATGCCGAGTTCGACAAGCTGATGTCCGGCACCGACCAGGGCGCCGCAGATGGCTCCCCGGCGAGCGATGCGCGCGGCGCTCCCGCCGCCGCGCCAGCCGGCGCCGCACCATCGGGCACCGGTCCGACCGGCTCCAGCCCGACCGGCAACTGACGCCCGGCGGGCTGCTATGGTAGAGTCCCCGCCTACAACAAGAACACGGCGGGGATTCATACCAGTGGTTGAACGCGGTGCGCCCAACCTGGAGCTCGCGCGAAGCCTGACCGAGCCGATCATCGCGCGGCTGCCGAGCGCCGTCACCGCCTTCGTCGGCCGCACCCTCAAGGGGCCCGTGCAGCGCCCGGTGACGGTGGCGAGCTTCGCTGAGTTCCAACAGGTGTTTGGGGGATTGTGGCAACCCTCGACGCTGGCCTACGCGGTCGAGCAGTTCTTCGATCACGGCGGCGGCCGCGCGATCATCGTGCGTGTCGCCAACGGCGCGCGGCCGCCGACCATCACGCTGCCGGCAGGCGGCGGGGCGCTCCGCCTCGCGGGCGTCAATCCCGGCTCGAGGGAGTATCTGCGCGCCTCCGTCGACTACGACGGCATTCCCGAAGGTGATGCCGATCGCTTCAACCTCGTCATCCAGCGGGTGCGCTCGGCGAGCTCGGAGTTGGTCGAAGACCAGGAAATCTTCCGCCGTGCCTCCCTGCGGCCCGACTCCGGCCGATGCCTCGCCGATCTGCTCCTGCAGTCACGTCTGGCGCGGGCGGTCGAGCGGCTTCCCGAGCAGCGCCCGGACCGGTCCGCCGGGCTCGGCGGCTCCGCGATCGGCTACGCCGTCTCCAATGCCGACGGCGACGATGGCGGCCCGCTGACCGATTACGACATCATCGGCTCCGCGGCCGCGGGGACGGGAGTCTTCGCGCTGCGGGCGGCCGACGGTTTCAACTTTCTCTGCATACCGCCGCTCTGGCGGGAGCACGACGTGGGTCTGAGCGCGCTGCTCGTCGCGGCGCGCTACTGCCGCGAGCGTCATGCGATGCTGGTCGTGGATCCGCCCGCATCGTGGACCACTGCGCGCGCGGCACTCGACGGCATGCGGACCTGGCCGTTTCGCAGCGACAACGCGGTCATGCACTACCCTCGGATCCAGGCGCTCGATCGGCTGCGCGGCCGCTTGGAGACTTTCGCCTCCTGCGGCGCGGTTGCCGGCATGCTCGCGCGTTCCGACGAGGCCTGCCCACTTTGGTCGGCCGCCGAGGACGAGGAGCTGACTCTGCGTCCGGGAATGCAGCCCGCGGTCCCGGTGAGCGACGCCGATCGCCTGCGGCTCGCCCAGGTCGGAATCAACACACTGTCCGCGCCGCGCGCGGGCGGCGCCGTACGGGTGGATACACGCACTCTTGCGGCGGGCGGCAGCGGCCTCACCGACTGGAAGTATCTCTCGGCACGGCGTCTGGCGCTCTGGGTCGCCGCCAGCATCGAGCGTGGCACCCGCTGGGCGCTGCTCGAGCAGAACGGCCCGGCGCTGTGGTCGCGTGCCCGCTCGCTGGTCGAGACATTTCTCGAGGTATTGGCGGAGCAGGGCGCGTTCGCGGGCGCCGATGGCGGCGACCGCTACTTCGTCATCTGCGACGAGCGTGTCAATCGTCCCGACACCATCGCTGATGGCAGGGTGAATCTCTTGTTCGGCTTCGCCACCAGCAGACCCGGCGAATTCGATGCCTGGCTGGTGACTCATCATCCGGCGGCGAGCCGCGTGCGCCCGGTCAGCGTCAACCGGCTGGCCACTTCCCGCCGCCGCGTCGAGTGGGAGATAGAGACCACCATTCTGAAGAAGATGGATTACCGCTGATGCGGGGCTGAGCGGCGGCCCTGCGGGCGCCGCCGGCGGCTGCGATGGACCGCCGCCCGGTTTGCCTGCATGATTCGCCCGATGAGCCAGGGCGAGACCAATCCCGTAAGCGACCCGAAAGCCGCAGCTACGGCTGAGTCGCCCGTGGCCGGCCGGCACGTGGTCTTCTCACACGGCAAGGAAAGCGGGCCGTGGGGACGGAAGATATCCTCGCTGGCCGAAGTCGCGCGCAGCGAAGGCTACGAAGCGCACTCGGTGGATTACCGCGGCCTCGAAGATCCGGGGCATCGCGTCGCCAGGCTAGTCGAGTTTTGCAAGGAGCTCACCGGTGACCTGGTGCTGGTCGGCTCCAGTCTCGGCGGCTATGTCGCCGTCGCTTCGGCTTCCCTGCTGCACGCGCGCGGTGTCTTTCTGATGGCGCCCGCCCTCTACATGCCGGGTCTGCCGGAGCTGCGCCAGGGCGTGCTCGACTGTCCGGCAACGGTGGTGCACGGATGGCGGGACGACGTGGTGCCTTTCGAGCACAGCGTGCGTTTCGCGCAGACCCATCGCGCCGCGCTGCACCTTCTGGAAAGCGACCACAACCTGCACAATCAGATCCGCGTCATCCAGTATCTCTTCGAGTATTTTCTGATAGCGCTAGACCTTCCGGCGCTGGCCTTCGAATAGCAGTCCCAGGGGGGCGCGGGGTTGAACTGGCTGTTGCATCGCGTGCTCGCGATATGGGTGCGATACCGGGTGCTGCCCGAGGACATCCCGGCCCGCCTGCAGAGCCGCGCGGCCGCCGTGTGCTACCTGCTGGAGCGGCGCAGCATCACCGACCTCGCCATCCTGCAGCGCGCCTGCGTTCGGCTGAAGCTGCCGCGTCCTCGGAAGCGTCTGCTGGGTGGCTCCTCCGACCTGCGCTCCTACTTCTACCTCAGTCGGCCGCGCGGATTCTGGGACGAGCGGCTCGACCGCCGTCCGCCGCCGCAGCTCGATGAGATCCTTGCGGCGCTCGACGCCGACCCCAACCTCGACATCCAGCTGGTGCCCGTTGCCGTGTACTGGGGCCGCGCTCCGCAGCGCGAGGCTTCCTGGTTCCGCCTGCTGCTGGTGGAGAACTGGGCGCTCACCAGCCGCGCGCGCAAGTTCCTGCAGGTGCTCTTCAACGGCCGCAACACCTTGGTCGAGCTGGAAGAGCCGATCTCCCTGCGCAGCCTCCTCGGCGATGAGACCGGGCTCTCGGTGCGCGGCCGCAGGGTGGCGCGCTCGTTGCGCGGTCTTTACGCGCAACATCGCGCGGCGCGCATCGGGCCCGACCTATCCCATCGGCGCACCATCGTCACACGCGTGCTGCGGACGCGTGCCGTGCGCGCCGCCGTCGCTCAGGAAATGCGCGAAAAGTCGCTCACGCGGCGCATGGCGCTGCGTCAGGCCACGCGCTATGCGGAAGAGATTGCGGCCAACTATTCGCACGCGTTCGTCCGCTTCCTCGAGCGACTGCTGACCTGGCTGTGGAATCGACTCTATGACGGGGTCGCGGCCGGACACCTGGAAACGCTGGAGCGCGCGGCCCAGGGCAACGAGATCGTCTATGTGCCCTGTCACCGCAGCCACATGGATTATCTGCTGCTGTCGTACGTGATCTACGTCAACGGGTATCCCGTGCCGCACATCGCGGCCGGCGTCAACCTCAACCTGCCGGTCGTCGGCCGGCTGCTGCGCATGGGCGGGGCCTTCTTCATCCGCCGCAAGTTCCGCGGCAACGGTCTCTACACCGTGGTGTTCATGAAATACCTCGCCGCCATCATGGCGCGGGGGCATTCCATCGAGTACTTCATCGAAGGGGGTCGCAGCCGCACCGGCCGCCTGCTGCAGCCGAAGACCGGGATGCTCTCCATGACCGTGCGCAGCTTCCTCCGCGACCCTGCGCGGCCGCTGGTGTTCCTGCCCGTCTATTTCGGTTACGAGCGCGTGGTCGAAGGAGCCACGTATGTCGGCGAGCTTTCCGGCAAGCCGAAGGAGAAGGAGAGCGTGCTCGGCCTCCTGCGCGCGCTGCGCAGGCTCCGGGAACGCTTCGGGCGTGTGCACGTCAACCTCGGCGAGCCGATTGCGCTCGCGGACGTCCTGGATCGCCACGCCAGCGGCTGGCGTGCACGACCTTTCGACGAAGATGCCCGCGCGCCCTGGATCGCGGCCGCGGTCGACGACCTCGCCGGGCGGATCATGCGCAACATCAACGCCGCCGCCGCGGTTACTCCGATCAACATGCTGGCGACCATCCTGCTCGCCATGCCGCGGCAGGCCCTTCCGGAAGCCGACCTGGAGCGCCAGATCGACCTCTACCGTGCGCTGCTGCGCGGTTCTCCGTACAGCGACCGCATCACCGTCACCGACCTGAGCGGCGCCGGCATCATCGCCTACGGCGAGGCGATGAAAGTCGTGCAGCGCCAGAAGCACGCGCTGGGCGACATCGTGCGCATGAGCGACGAGAGCGCGGTGCTCGCCACATATTTCCGCAACAACGTGCTGCACCTCTTTGCCATGCCATCCCTCCTGGCATGTGTCTTCTCCAGCAACGCCGAAGTCCGCCACGACGACATCCAGCGTCTCGCCTGGCGCATCTATCCCTACATTGCCGCGGAGCTGTTCCTGGCCTGGAGCGAGGACGAGCTAACTGCCGTGGTGGACGGGATGCTCGACTGCATGCGCCAGCACGGCCTCATCCAATCCGATGTCACCGGCACGGTCTGGCGCCGGCCGCCGCCTTCATCAGGCGAGGCCATGCAGCTCTCCGTGCTGGCGCAGGCCACCATTCAGACGATAGAGCGCTACTACCTGGTCATCGCGCAACTCGTCGCCGCCGGCAGCGGCGAGATCACGCAGTCGGTGCTCGAGCAGCGCTGCCAGTTGAACGCGCAGCGCATCGCGATGCTCTATGGCCTCAACTCCCCCGAGTTCTTCGACCGCACTCTGTTCGAGAACTTCATCGACTTGCTGCGCCGCCGGGACGTGATCCGCTCGAGCGTTGCGGGCAAGGTAGAGTTCGACGACGTTCTGATGCGAGTTGCGGCCGATGCGCAGTTCGTGCTCAGCGAGCAGATCCGTCACAGCATCCTACAGGTCACACATGGTTGAAGTTCGAAGGCTCGGAGCGGGGCTCCTTACTCACTCTTCCCACCCGATCTTGCGTCGCAGCTGCTTGGTTGCGCGCCGCTGAGTCTTCGTGTCCAGCCGCCGCTGCCTCGAGGCCCGGGTCGGCCGGGTGGGCCTGCGTGCCTTGGGCGCCACCAGCGCGCGCCGCACCAGGTCCGCGAGGCGCTCCAGCGCCTCCCGCCGGTTGCTCTCCTGGGTGCGCTGATTGCGCGCCACGATGATCAGCGCGCCGTCATCGGTCACCCGCCGGCCCGCCAGCGACCGCAGCCGCTCCTTCACCTGCGCCTCCAGCGACTGCGTGCCCGCGAGATCGAACCTGAGCTGCGCCGCCGTCGCCACCTTGTTGACGTTCTGGCCGCCCGGTCCGGAAGCGCGGATGAAGGACCAAGTGAGGTCCGCGTCCGCAAGCGAGAGGTTTCCGTTGATCTGGACAGGCATGGCCATGCCGCCCTGGGGGCGTGCGCCCTCAGGCGTTGAGGTCGGGGATGAGCTCGCTCTCGAGGCGGGTGATCTGGTCCTTCAGCATCAGCTTGCGTTTCTTCAACCGTTTCAGCTGCAGCTCGTCGACGTGCGCGTCGAGCGACAGGCGCATGATGACCTCGTCGAGGTCGCGGTGCTCGATGCGCAGCTGACGCAGCTTTTCCATGTTGCGGAACAGCTCGCGGTCGACATTGTCTTCGATTTCCGCCATGGGTTTCCCGGGGCCGGCGCGGCGCTTATCATACGCTCGGGCGGCCGCTCATGCCCCGCCGCGGGGCTTCGCGCGCGGCTTCCGGCGCCGGGAGCGCCCCGGTTGACCCCCATGGCCGGAATCGCCTCCAGAGCGGCCACCGGCGTGTCCTCCTGAATGTCCGCCGGAATGGCCCGGGTGGCCCGAGTGGTGTGGCCGCCGTTCGCCACCGTGCATGCGCCGGCGGGGTCGCGGCGACAGCTCTCCCGCGGCGAGTCCACTGGCGAGCACGTCCGGGCCGATCGGTGCGGACGGAATCTTGTGGCCGATGTAACCCTCGATATCGGGCAGGGATACGGCGAACTCCTCGCATGCGAAGCTGATGGCGTCCCCCTCCGCGCCGGCCCGCGCCGTGCGCCCGATGCGATGGACGTAGTCGGCCGCGTCCTGCGGCAGGTCGAAGTTGAAGACGTGACTCACATCGGGGATGTGCAGTCCGCGCGAGGCCACGTCGGTGGCGATCAGCACCGCAAGATCGCCGTTGTGGAAATCGCGCAGGAAGCGCAGCCGCTTCGCCTGCGGCACGTCGCCCGAGAGCGCCTGTGCGTGAAAGCCGTTGGCTTTGAGGACGCTCTCCAGCCGCTCCGCCATGCGTTTGGTGTTGACGAAGATCATCGTGCGCCGCGCCTCGCTCTGGCGCAGCAGCCCCACGAGCAGCGGAACTTTTTCCTCCATCGCGGGGTAGTACATGATCTGGCGTACGCGATCGACCGTCACCTTGTCCGGCTCGATGCGCACCAGCTGCGGGTTGTTCATGTGCTCGTAGGCAAGCTCCAGCACGCGGTACGAGAGCGTTGCGGAGAACAGCATCGATTGCCGGCGCTCGGGCGGCGGCAGGCGGCGCAGGATGTAGCGGATGTCCGCGATGAAGCCGAGATCGAACATGCGGTCGGCCTCATCGAGCACCAGCACCTGCGCGTGCTTCATGTCGAAGACGTGCTGTTTGTAGTAGTCGATCAGGCGGCCCGGCGTGCCGATCAGCACATCGATGCCATCCGCGAGCTGCCGGCGCTGCTTCTCGTAATCGATGCCGCCATACACGACGGCGTGTGCCAGGCCCGTGTGCCGGCCCAACGTCTCCGCGTCGTGATGGATCTGCACCGCGAGCTCGCGGGTGGGCGCCACGATGAGCGCCCGTATGGACGTCGGGCTGCGGCCCGCCGGCGCCGGGTGCGTGAGCAACGTGTGGTACAGGGCGACCAGGAACGCGGCAGTCTTGCCGGTGCCGGTTTGCGCCTGTCCGGCGACATCCCGGCCGGAGAGCGCTATCGGCAGCGTCTGGGCCTGGATCGGGGTGCAGTGCGCGAACCCGGCGTCGCGAACGCCCTGCAGGACGGGCGGGGCGAGGCCGAGGCTATCGAACGTGGGAGAGTGTGGATCAGTCATCAATAAAGGCTTATATTGTTGCACCGATGGGTTGGCGGGCCTTGCAAAATCGGCCCGGAAGCGCTACAAAGCGTATCAAGACGGCGGGCCAACGGCCCCCACCTGCCGGCCAGGTTTCTTCCAGCAGGCTTTTCCTCATAGGCTCAAGCTCGATACTCATTTCACGAGTTAGTGTAACCGTTTGACGGGTGCTTCTGGCACGGACTTTCCCGGTCCCCCGCCCGTTTTCGCAAATCCAAGTCCTTCGCAAGACGAAGCACACAACTTTCGCACTCTGTATCCGACGGAGGTTCAACCGCGTGAGCAATCCGCACATCGTGCACACCAGTGACGCCACCTTTGCCCAGGACGTTCTCAAGTCCGACAAGCCCGTACTCCTCGATTTCTGGGCGGAGTGGTGCGGTCCCTGCAAGATGATCGCGCCGATCCTGGACGAGATCGCGAGCGAGTACGAGGACCGCGTGAAGATCGCCAAGCTCAATATCGACGAGAACCCGCAGACCCCGCCGAAGTACGGCATCCGCGGCATTCCCACGCTCATCCTTTTCAAGAACGGCACGGTCGAGGCCCAGAAGGTCGGGGCCTTGTCCAAATCACAACTATCGGCATTCCTGGACGGCAACCTGTGAGAGGCTATCTCGGTAATCAGGGTCGCAATCGGCCCAAAGGCCCGCGCCACGGCGGCGGTCGTGACCGCGACGGCAATCGCGACGGCAACCGCTCCAATGGCAACGGCGGCGGCGGCCGGCCCGATGATCTGATGCACGAGCCGGAGGCGTTCGACGCCGACGACTCCGAGATCATCAGTCCCGCGGAGCTCATCCAGTCGCGGGCCTCGATGAACCTGACGGAGCTCAAGGCGAAGCCCATCCACGAGCTGGTCAAAGTGGCCGAGTCCATGGGACTCGAGAGCCTCGCCCGCTCGCGCAAGCAGGACATCATCTTCTCCATCCTCAAGGCGCACGCGCGCAATGGGGAGAACATCTACGGCGACGGCGTGCTCGAGATCCTGCAGGACGGCTTCGGCTTCCTGCGCTCGGCCGACGGCTCCTACCTGGCCGGGCCCGACGACATCTACGTCAGCCCCAGCCAGATCCGCCGCTTCAACCTGCGCACCGGCGACACCATCTCCGGCCTCATCCGCCCGCCGAAGGACGGCGAGCGTTACTTCGCGCTGCTCAAGGTCGGCGAGATCAACTTCGACTCGCCCGACAGCTCGCGCACCAAGGTCCTGTTCGAGAACCTGACGCCGTTTCATCCCACCAAGCGCTTGAAGCTCGAGCGCGGCAACGGCTCCACCGAGGACCTCACCGCCCGCACCATCGATCTCGTGGCGCCGATCGGCAAGGGCCAGCGCGGCCTCATCGTCTCACCGCCGAAGGCCGGCAAGACGATGCTGCTGCAGAACATCGCCACTTCCATCACGGCCAACCATCCCGAGGTCCACCTCATCGTCCTGCTCATCGACGAGCGCCCGGAGGAAGTGACCGAGATGCAGCGCACGGTCAAGGGTGAGGTGGTCTCGAGCACGTTCGATGAGCCGGCGGCCCGCCACGTGCAGGTTGCCGAGATGGTCATCGAGAAGGCCAAGCGCCTGGTCGAGCACAAGAAGGACGTCGTCATTCTGCTCGACTCGATCACGCGCCTCGCGCGCGCCTACAATACCGTCGTGCCTTCATCGGGCAAAGTGCTGACCGGTGGCGTCGACGCCAATGCGCTGCAGCGCCCGAAGCGCTTCTTTGGTGCCGCGCGCAACATCGAGGAAGGCGGCAGCCTCACGATCCTCGCGACCGCGCTGATCGACACCGGCTCGAAGATGGACGACGTGATCTACGAGGAGTTCAAGGGCACCGGCAACAGCGAGATCCATCTCGACCGGCGTGTCTCGGAAAAACGCGTGTTCCCAGCGGTCAACATCAACCGCTCCGGCACCCGCAAGGAAGAGCTCATCACCGATCAGGGGGAGCTCGCGAAAATGTGGATCCTGCGCAAGCTCCTGCACCCGATGGACGAGCTGGCCGCCATCGAGTTCCTCCTGGACCATATGAAGGACACGAAGTCGAACGGGGAATTTTTCGAGGCGATGAAGCGGTAGTCTTTCGGCGCGTCCTCGCCGCTACATGATCTACGCCGTGCCGACCAGCCCGCCGAGCACCTCGGTGTGGCTGGCGTGTTCGCGCCACGCGGTGAGCGCCTGCGCCAATCGCGCCGGCGACATCATCGCGTCCTCCAACAGCTCGAAATACTCGGTGCGGGCGAGCATTGTTGCCGCCACGGAGGCGCAGTACTCGCTCTCCAGCCAGGACGCCAAACGATCCGATGCAGTGTGTATCGCGGTCATCGTCATGCTCCTCCCCGTTTCCATACCGTGCGATGCAACGACCATACCAAAAGCATTATGCGCCCGGCCGCGGCGGCTGGAGCACACAAAATCAAAGTGATTTCAGCGACCGCTTGCGCCGTGATTCAGCGGGCGTTCAGGCCGCGGACTCGAAAAGCGAGGAGCTCGGCGGGCGACGTTGCGCCAATTTACAAATGGCGCCCGATCGCTAGATGGCCGATGTCCCGGCGATAGAGTGCACCAGGCCAGTGCACCGCATCGGCCAAGGCATAGGCGGCCTTTTGCGCTTCGGCCACTGTCGCGCCCATGCCTGTGGCGCAGAGTGCCCGCCCGCCGCTTACCACGACATTGTCGCCGTTCAGACGCGTCCCGGCGTGGAAGACCTTCCCCGGTAGCCTCGCGGCATCGTCGAGGCCCGTAATCGCGTCCCCCGTGCGAGGAGCGTCCGGATAGCCTGCCGCCGCCATCACCACACCCAGCGCGGCGCGCTGATCCCAGGCCGCCTGGACTTGGTCCAGCCGGCCTTCGAGAGCCGCCTCGCAGAGCACCGTGAGATCCGACTGCAGCCGCATGAGGATGGGCTGCGTCTCCGGATCGCCGAACCGGCAGTTGAACTCCAGCACGTTTGGTGTCCCGTCCGGAGCGACCATGATGCCGGCGTACAGAAACCCGGTATATGCCATGCCCTCTGCGGCCAGGCCACGGATCGCCGGCTCGATGACTTCCGCCATGATGCGTGCGTGGATGGCGGGTGTCACCACGGGTGCCGGCGAGTACGCGCCCATGCCGCCCGTGTTGGGGCCGCTATCGCCGTCCCCGAGACGCTTGTGGTCCTGCGAAGTCGCGAGCGGCAGCACATGCGAGCCGTCCGCCATGATGATGAAACTTGCTTCCTCGCCCTGCAGGAACTCCTCGATCACCACCTCGCGGCCGGCATCGCCCAGCAGCCGTCCGGTCAGCATGGCCTCGGCGGCGGCGATGGCCTCCGCGGCGGTCTGCGCGATCACCACGCCCTTGCCTGCGGCCAGGCCACTTGCCTTGACGACGATCGGCGTGCGTTGGCGCCGCACCGTTTGCGGATCGAAGCTGTCCCGCGTGACCGTGATCGAGGCCGCGGTTGGAATCCGATGGCGCCGCAGGAACTCCTTGGCGAAGGCCTTGGAGCCTTCGAGACGCGCCTCTGCCTGCCGCGGTCCGAAACAGCGCAAGCCATCGCGCCCGAAGGCGTCGACGATGCCGGCGACCAGCGGCGCTTCCGGCCCGACGATAGTGAGTGCGACGCCTTCGGCGCGAGCCATCCGGGCGAGGCCGCCGATGTCGGTCGCCTGAACCGGCACGTTGCGCACCTTCGGCTCTCGGGCGGTGCCCGCGTTACCCGGTGCCACCAACACCTCGGCGACCCGAGGCGAGGCGGCGCATTTCCAAGCTAGGGCGTGCTCGCGGCCGCCGGAGCCGACGATCAGAACTTTCATGCTCAGTGACGGAAATGACGGATGCCCGTGAGCACCATCGCCATGCCGTGCTCGTCCGCGGCCGCGATGACCTCGGGATCCCGTTTCGAGCCGCCGGGCTGGATCACGGCCCGCACGCCATAGCCGGCGGCGACATCTATGTTGTCGCGAAATGGGGAGTAGGCGTCGGATGCCATCACGGTTCCGGCGAGGGTCAGCTTTTCATCGGCCGCCTTTAGAGCGGCAAGCCGGATGGAATACACCCGGCTCATCTGGCCCGCACCAATGCCCAGCGTCGCACCGGCGCGCGCCATCACTATCGCGTTCGACTTGACGAATTTGCAAACGCGCCACGCGAAGAGAAGGTCGGCGACCTCCTGCTCCGTGGGCTGGCGCCGCGTAACGATCGTCAGGTCCGCGGCGCTCACCCGCGCAGCGTCCCGCGTCTGGGAAAGCAATCCGCCGGTGACGCTGCGATATTCGAGATGCCCGGAAGACGCCCGGTTGAGATCGCCGACGGCGAGCACCCGTACATTGGGCTTGCCTGCGAGGACCTTCAGGGCGTCCGGCGCCACGGCCGGGGCTGCCAGCACTTCGACGAACTGCCGCTCCAGGATGGCCGCCGCGAGTGCCGCGTCCAGCTCCCGGTTGAGCGCGATGATGCCGCCGAACGCCGAGGTTGGATCGGTGCGATGTGCGCGATCGTAAGCCTCGCGTGCCGAGGCGGCCAGCGCCGCGCCGCAGGGATTGGCGTGTTTGACGATGACGCAGGCAGCCTCTTCGAACTGGCGCACGCACTCGATCGCCGTATCCGCATCGGCGATGTTGTTGAACGAGAGGTCCTTGCCCTGCAGCATCCGTGCCGCGGCGACGCTCGGCTCGCTGGCCATCGGCTCGCGGTACAGCGCCGCCTGCTGGTGTGGGTTCTCGCCGTAGCGCAGGTCCTGCACCTTGTCGAAGACGAGCGGCAGCGTCGCGGGAAAGCGCTCCGCGGCCGATTCCTGACGGGTGGCGAGATAGCTTGCGACCATGGTGTCGTACCGCGCGGTATGCGCAAACACCTTGGCCGCGAGGCGGGACCGTGTCGCGGCCGTCGTACAGCCGCCGTGTGCCGCCAGCTCTGCGAGCAGTGCGGGATAGTCCGCCGGGTCGACGGCCACCGCCACCGACTCGTGGTTCTTGGCGGCGGCCCGCAGCATCGCCGGACCGCCGATGTCGATGTTCTCGATCGCCTCGGAATAGCGGCAGTTCGGCCGCGAGACCGTCTCGGCGAACGGATACAGATTCACTACGAGCAGATCGATCGGCTGAATGCCGTGCAGCGCCATCACCGCATCATCGATGCCGCGCCGGCCGAGCAGGCCGCCGTGGATCTTCGGGTGCAGCGTCTTCACGCGCCCGGCCATGATCTCGGGGAATCCCGTATAGCCTGACACTTCGCGCACGTGGAGCCCGCTGTCCGCGAGCAGGCGGGCGGTGCCGCCGGTGGAGAGGATCTCGATGTCGCGCGCCGCCAGTGCGCGCGCGAGCTCGACGAGCCCGGTCTTGTCGGAAACGGACAGCAACGCCCGGGCAACGGGCAACATCTTCTCAGTCAATGCGCAAGGCCCAGCTGCTTGAGCTTCTTGCGCAGGGTACCGCGATTGATACCGAGGATTCCGGCGGCGCGGCTCTGGTTGCCCTCGGCGTAGTCCAGCACCACGCGAAAGAGCGGCTCCTCGACTTCGCGCAGCACCAGATCGTAGAGGTCCGCCGGCCGCGAGCCGTTGAGGCTCGTGAAGTAATCGCTCAGAGCACGCTCCGCGTGGCTGCGCAACGGTAGCAGCGGCCGTTGCGGCAGCAGATCGTTCAGTGTGCGCCCGTTGACTCTGGCGCCAGAGGCGTCCCGCTGCCGACCCCTCTTTATCTCTGTCATAGATGCCTCTCCGGGAAGCGGCGCATCATATCACGCGGACTCGCTCCCACTAGGGTCCGTGCGCACACGCCACCTCACCGCTGCGCTGCTGCAGGCAGGCGTCGATCTCGAAGCCCACCGCCTGGGGTCCCGGATCCACGAACACCATCGTGGCATCCACGCGGCTGCCGGCGGCCAGGAGCGACTTCGGCGCCACGGACGACGGCAGATAATCGTTCGGCGGCACGTCGCGTGCAGCAATGCGATTACCGAACCTGTCCTGCAGCGTCACTCGCAGAAGCGGCAGCGGCTGCGCGCGGCTTGCGGAGTTCTTGACGCTGGCGCGCACGACTATTTCGCCTGCTACGGCGCCGGCAACAGACGCGCCAAGCTGACGCACGTCATACGCGTGAATATTCCACCGCGGAGCAAGCTTCACGCCCAGTGCGGAGTACACGGCGCTCAGCGCAGGATTGGCCGCCAAGGCATCCCGATAATGATTCACGATCTGCAGCGCCAGAGCGATCATCAGCGCGCCGGCACCGAGCTTCCAGGCCAGACCCGCGGCGGGCCGCCGCGCTGTGAGCTCGAAGACACTGTCGGGCCGCTCCTGCGGAGTGTTGGTCTGCAGAGTGTCCGGCACTTCCGCAGGTGATGCAGGCTCGGCCGTCTCCGGCGGCGGAGCAGACGTCGCGGGCGGTGTCTGAGTGGGCGTCACCGCAACGGCTATCGCTTCGGGCGCAAGTGCAGACGCGGTGGCTGGTGCGCTCGCGCGCGGGATAGGTGCGGCGGCACTCGGCTCATGCGCCTCCGGTTGGGGAACCGCAGCGCTCCTGAATGCGGCGGGAGGCCGCACGGATGTCACGAGGATGCTGGGATCGATCTCGATCTCGATCTCGCCCGTGTCGTCAATGGTGGAGGCTGGCTCTTGCGGTGGCTCTTGCGGTGGTTCCGGTGATGGCGAGGGCGCCTGCGCGGGTGCCGCAGACGCGGTTTGCTCTCCCGATCCGGCCGCCTCTGTCTCGGGCGATGGCTCCGGTGGGGCGGCCGGGCGCTCTTCCGACAGCCGCGCGAGCGCGTTGAAAACGTTCAGACATCGGCCGCAGCGGACATAGCCCTGCGCAATGCGCAGATCCGTCGCGGTGACGACCAGGGTGAGGGCGCATTTGGGACAGACAGTGAACATTCAGTCGCGCGCGCGGCCGTTCTTTCGTGCCCAGAGACAGACCCAACTTTCGCGAACCCCGAATATACCCATGTCAAACCACGCGTCATAGGCGAGCTGCACCTCGGATACCTCCCGCTCCATGAGACCCGAGAGCACCAGTGTGCCCGCTGGCGCGAGGATGTCGGTGAAGCAGCGGGCGAGCTCCACCAGCGGGCCGGAAAGTATGTTCGCCAGCAAGAGGTCCGCGCCGCGCGGAATCGCGCCTGCCGAGTTGCAGAGCCGCATCCGGTCGCTCAGCCCGTTCGCGCTCGCGTTGTCATGCGTGGCGATCAGGGCTTGCGGGTCGATGTCGAAGCAGCTCGCGGAACGCGCACCGAGCCGCAGCGCGGCGAGAGCCAGGACGCCGGAGCCGCAGCCGAAATCGACCACCGTGCCATCCACCGGCGGGTGCGTGTCGAGCCATTCGAGGCAGAGCGCCGTCGTCGGGTGAGTGCCAGTGCCGAAGGCGAGCCCCGGGTCCATCCGCACCACCGCGGCTCCCGGCTCGCTCACCTGCTGGTGATGCGGACAGACCCACAGGCGCCGGCCGAATCGCATGGCATGGAAGTCGCGCAGCCATTCACGCTCCCAGACGCGATCGGCCACTTCGCGCGCGCGCAGGAGGATCGGATCCAAACCGAGCGCGCGGCTCAGCGCCCGCAGGATGCCGTCGCGATCCGCGTCCGCGGGAAACAGGGCCTGGATGCGCACTGCCGGCCAGAGCCGGAATTCTCCTGGCGCCGGCTCGAGGACCGGCGAGGCGTCACGCTCATCCGCGTCGACGAAGGTAACCGCGATCGCGCCGCAGGCGAGACAGGCGGCCTCGGCCTGCTCCGCCGCAAGCCGCCCGAGATCCCAGCTGATCTCGTGGAATGGTTTCCCGGGGGTTTCCTGGTGCACTGGTCGCTCGCGGCGATGGCTCTCAGAGGCTTCCTCAGCCTCGCGGAAGCGGAACTCAGAGGTGTCCAAGTCGCCTACCGTCGTTCAAGTCGCCTATCTGAGCCCGAGACGCCTTTCCAGGTAGTGGATGTCGGTGCCGCCCTTCTGGAAAGCGGCGTGATTGCAGATCTCCTGGTGCAGCGGCACGTTGGTCTTGATGCCCTCGATCACCATCTCCGCGAGCGCATTCTTCATACGGGCGATTGCGGTCTCGCGCGTGTCGCCGTAGGCGATGAGCTTGCCGATCAGCGAGTCGTAGTTGGGCGGTACGTGATAGCCGGAGTACACGTGGCTGTCGACGCGGATGCCGGGTCCGCCCGGGGCGTGCCACAGCCGGATCGGGCCGGGCGAGGGCATGAAGGTCTTGGCATCCTCGGCGTTGATGCGGCACTCGATGGCGTGCCCGCGCATCTGCACGTCGCTCTGCACGTACGGCAGGCGCTCGCCCGCGGCGATGAGCAGCTGCGCCTTGACGAGGTCGATGCCGGTGACCTGCTCGGTGACCGGATGCTCGACCTGGATGCGCGTGTTCATCTCGATGAAGTAGAACTCCCCGTCCTGGTAGAGGAACTCCAGCGTGCCGGCGCTGCGATAGCCCACCGCGCGGCAGGCTTCGACGCAGCGCTCGCCCATGATCCGGCGCTGGCGTGCGCTGATGCCGGGCGCCGGGGCTTCCTCCAGCACCTTCTGGTGGCGGCGCTGCATGGAGCAGTCGCGCTCGCCCAGGTGGATGACGTTCCCGTGGCCGTCCGCCAGCACCTGGAACTCGATGTGGCGCGGCCGCTCGAGAAACTTCTCCATGTACACCTGGTCATTGCCGAAGGCCGCGCGCGCCTCTGCCCGGGTGATGCCGATGGAGTTGAGCAGGGAGGCCTCGCTGTGCACCACGCGCATGCCGCGGCCGCCGCCGCCGCCGGAGGCCTTGATGATCACGGGATAGCCGATGGCCTGCGCGATGCGCAGATTTTCCTCCGGCTCGTCTCCCAACGGCCCGTCCGAGCCGGGGACGCACGGCACTCCGTGAGTCTTCATCACCCGGATCGCCGATACCTTGTCGCCCATGGTGCGGATGGTTTCCGCCCGGGGACCCACGAACACGAAGCCGCTGTTCTCGACGCGCTCGGCGAAATCCGCGTTCTCCGACAGGAAGCCGTAGCCGGGATGGATGGCCACGGAGTCCGTGACCTCGGCGGCGCTGATGATCGCCGGCATGTTGAGGTAACTGGCCGCCGACGGCGGCGGCCCGATGCAGACGGACTCGTCCGCGAGCAGCACATGCTTCAGGCTGTAGTCGGCGGTGGAATGCACCGCGACCGTTTTGATGCCGAGCTCGCGGCAGGCGCGCAGGATGCGCAGAGCAATCTCGCCGCGGTTGGCGATGACGACCTTCTCCAGCATGGCGGTCTGCGCTTATTCGACGACGAAGAGAGGTTGGCCGAACTCGACCGGATCGCCGTTGCGCGCCATGATCGAGGTGATCCGTCCCGCGCGATCGGCCTCGATCTGATTCATCATCTTCATCGCCTCGATGATGCAGAGCACCTGGCCGACTTTCACCTCATCCCCGATCTCGACGTAGGCCTTGGCGCCCGGGGAGGGGCTGGCATAGAAGGTGCCGACCATCGGTGCGGTGATCACATGCTCGCTCGCTTTCGGCTTCGCGGCGCTCTCGCCGGCGGCGGCGCCCTGACCGGACGCCTCGCCCGGGGCCGCGAGCGGCAGCGATGCCGCGCCGCGTCCGCCGTCCCATCCAGCCGGGGCAGGCCCGAACCAGGCCTGCGGCGGCAGTTGCATTGCCGCACCGGCGGGCGGCATGCGGCTGATACGCACGGCCTCCTCGCCCTCCTTGATTTCGATCTCAGCGATGCCGGACTCCTCCAGCAGCTCGATCAGCTTCTTGATTTTTCGAATGTCCATGCCGGGAATGCTCCCCCTGATCTGTTGCTCGTGTTGGAAAGAACCGTCGCCCGTCAGGACGAGGCCGGCTGGCCGGGTTGGGCCCGCGCCGCGCCGCCCGCGAGATGCCGGCATGCCGCCTGCACCGCGAGCTCGTAACCCAGCGCGCCGAAGCCCGCGACGACTCCGATGGCAATGTCGGAGAAGTAGGACTCGTGCCTGAATTGCTCGCGTGCCTTCGGGTTGGAGAGGTGCACTTCGATCATCGGCAGACGCACGGCGAGCACCGCATCGCGCAGCGCGATGCTGGTGTGGGTATAGGCGCCGGGGTTGAAGATCAGCAGCCTGATCTTTTCGGCGGCGGCCTGGTGGATCCGGGCGATCAGCTCGTGCTCAGCATTGCTCTGGAAGCAGAGGAGCTCCCAGCCTTCCTCGCGCGCCAGCTGCACGGCACGCCTCTCGATGGCCTCCAGCGTCTCCGCGCCGTAGGTCCCCGGCTCCCGGGTTCCGAGCAGATTCAGGTTCGGGCCGTTCAGCAGCAGCAGACGGGTCATTCGGAGGCACGGAGCTCGAGACAAGCGACGCGCCGGAATTTACCCTAATTCCAAGGAAACGGGGGGTTTTTGTAGCGAATGCCGCTGAAACGAGCGTTTCGGGCTACAACCTGGTGCGCGGTGCCGCCTGTGCGCGCGCAACCGCCAGTTTGGCCATTCCCGCCGAAATCTCGCGGCGCGCGGTGGCCAGGTCGATACGACCGCTGTCCAGATCATCGAGCCGATCGAGGATCAGCGCGGCCTGATCCGCGTGCAACTCCCCGATCTTGAGGGTGACGATACGTCCATGGGAATCGACGAAGACCGAGAACGGGAAGGCCGCTTCCATGCCGAGCGCCTGCACCGCCTCGAGACCGGGTTGCTGGCCGATGAGCAGAGGATACTGGATGGCCGCGCGACGCGCGTAGTCGAGCACCGCGGCCCGGGAATCCACCGCCACGCCGATGATCTGCAGCCCCCGCCGGGCACGTTCCCGGCTCAGGCGCTCGAGCAGTGGAATCTCCTCCCGGCACGGGCCGCACCACGTCGCCCAGAAATTGACCAGCAGCGGACGACCCTTCCAGTCCGAGAAATGGCGCTTGACGCCGCGGCGGTCCGTGAAGGCGATGTCGGGCAGGATGCCCGCAATTGCCCGCGGTGGCGGCCCTTGATCAGCGGCAGTTGCTGTTCGGCCGGCGGCGAGATCACTCGCGCGCCGGGGGCTTTTGTCGCGTGGCTGAGCCGCCGGAACTGATGCCGTGGCCGTCGCCAACCCGGGCCGGACCAGGAGCCGATAGGCGTAGAAGCCCCCGAATCCCGCGGCGATCACCAGCGCCCCCGCCGGCAGCGCCCGAGTCAGCAAGGTCCTCATCAGGACGCCGGCTGGGAGTCGATGGCGGCGCGTACCGCGGCCGCGAATTCAGCACCTTTCATGTAGCCGACGACCCGGTAACGAGAGCGCTCCTGACCATCGCGGCCGAAGAAGGCGATCGTCGGCGGTCCGATGATGCCAAGGCGCTTCAGCAGTGCCTGGTCGTCCGCGTCGTCCGCCGTCACGTCCGCCCGCAGCAGCACCACGCTCGAGAGCGCGTTGCGCACGACTGGATCGAGGAACGTCGTGGCTTCCATTTCCTTGCACGAGGTGCACCAGTCCGCGGTGAAGTCGACCATGACCGGACGGCCTTCGCGTGACGCCTGTGCCACCTGTCGGTCGAGATCGGCGACCGTGCGCACGGGGGCAAAGGGCAGGGGAGGCTGCATGCTGGCCCACGCGGGCAGGGGGGAAAGGGGATCGGTGCCGCCGAGAGCCGCTCCCGTGACCAGCGTGAGCCCGTACAGTCCCACGGCAAGTCCGCCGAACCGCAGCGGCCAGCGCGACTTCGCTGCGCTCCGGGTGGCGATCAGCAGCACCACGGCCGCCGTGGCGACCGGCACGGCCCATAGTGCCAGGGTCACTCGCGGTGGCAGCAACCGGCCGAGCATCCAAACGGCCACGCCCAGCATCACGGCAGCGAAGAGCCGCTTGATCGTGTCCATCCAGGCCCCGGACTTGGGCAGAAGGCGGCCCGCCGATGTGCCGATGATCAGCAGCGGTGTGCCCATCCCGATGCACATGGCAAACAGCGCGGCGGAGCCCCGGGCGATCTCACCGGTCTGGCTGATGACGGCCAAGGCAGCCACCAGCGCCGGTCCGACGCATGTCGTAACGAGGAGTGCCGAGAGCGCGCCCATCACCGCCACGCCCCCGATCGTTCCGGCCGTCTGCCGGTTGCTGAGATTCGCAATGCGCGTCTGCACTGCCGCCGGTATTTGCACCGTGAAGAGGCCCAGCATCGACAGCGCCATGGCGATAAACAGTGCGGCAAAGGTCGCTACCAGCCAGGGACGCTGGAAGGCGGCCTGAGGCGCTTGGCCGCCCAAGGCCGCGAACACCGTGCCGGCGGTGGTGTAGGTGAGGGCCATGCCGAGAACGTAGGCGAAAGACAGGACGAAGGCGCGCGCCGTGGTCGCCTTGCGACCCTGGCCGACGATGATGCCGGAGAGGATCGGGATGGTCGGATAGACGCAGCCGGTGAAGGCCAGGCCCAGACCCGCGAGATAGAACCAGCCAATCATGCTCAGGAGGCTTCCCGAGCGGGCGAGCTGCGCGAGAGCCCCCTGCTGACCGGGCGCGACGCTGCTCGAGGCACTGCCGGCTGGGTTCCCCGCGCCGGGCGTCGCGCTGCCGGTGGGCGGCAGGGCCACGGCCAGGGTCTTGGTGACCGGCGGATAGCAGAGCCCGGCGTCCGCGCAGCCCTGATAGGTCACTTGCAGCGACAGATTCCGCGCGCCGCCGGTGGGCCCTCCCTGCACGGCCGCCGTGGCACTGACGGCGTTGCGATAGATCTCTTCCCGGCCGAAGTACGGGTCGATCTTGATCTGGCCGCTGGGAAGCTCGAGAGCCCCGAGGGTCACCCCGTTACCGGCGGCGACCTTGAGTCGGCTGCGATAGAGGTAGTAGCCGCCGCGGATCCACCAGTCGAGCCGGATCGTATTCGCACCTGCCGCGGTGGCCCCGACGCGGAAGACCTGATCCACGGGCAGGAATTTGGGCCGGCCGGACACGGAGTCTCCCGCCGTGCCCAAGGTTGCCGCAGCGTTCGGGCTCGAGGCATTCTGCAGGGCGGCGATTGCGGCGCCCGTGCTCGGCTGGGTCGCATCCGCGGCGTAGAGCCAGCCGCCGGCGCCGCCTGCGAACAGCAGGCCCAGCCCCAAGCGCAGCAGCGTCCGGCTCATAGGGCCACCGCCGCGCGCAACCAGGCGAGATAGTCCGCGGACCCGGCCGCCAGCGGCAGGGCGATGATTTCCGGTACTTCGTAGGGATGGAGGGATTTCAGCCGCATCTCGAGCTCCGGATACCGGGCGCTGACGGTTTTGACGACCAGCAGGACCTCGGGTTCATCCTGGATGGCTCCCTCCCAGCGATACGTCGAGTGTACCGGGCCCACCCGGGTCACGCAGGCAGCAAGTCCCGATTCCACCAGCGCGCGCGCCAGCTTCGCGGCGGCCGCGTCATCGGGGCAGGTGGTCAGTACCACGATGGGCTCGATCGGTTCGGCCGGGGGTGCCACTGGAGGGGTCGGGGAGGGGGTAGCTCGGTGCGATCATAATCCGCCGCACGAAAATTCTCCCCCCGTGGGCTTGAAATCCCACCTTTGCCGCCTATCATTAGCAGCCACGTGAGGAGAGTGCTAATACCTCCCGCGTCCATTTCCATAAACAAGCATCCTAGGAGCGTCCACATGAAGATTCGTCCTCTTCATGATCGCGTGATCGTCAAGCGTCTGGAGGAGGAGCGTACCTCCCCCGGCGGTATCGTCATTCCCGACACGGCGGCTGAGAAGCCGGTCCAGGGAAAGATCATCGCGGTCGGTAACGGCAAGATTCTCGAAGACGGCAAAGTCCGTCCCCTCGACATCAAGGTCGGTGACAAGATCCTTTTCGGCAAATACAGCGGCACGGAAGTCAAGGTCGACGGCGAGGACCTGGTCGTGATGCGCGAAGAGGATGTCATGGCCGTGATCGAGAGCAAGTGAGCGGGAGCTAAGACAATGGCAGCCAAAGAAGTCAGATTCAGCGATGACGCTCGCTCGCGGATGTTCCGCGGCGTCAACGTTCTCGCGAACGCCGTCAAGGCGACCCTCGGCCCCAAGGGCCGCAATGCCGTGCTCGAGAAGAGCTTCGGCGCCCCCACCGTCACCAAGGACGGCGTATCCGTCGCCAAGGAAATCGAGCTGAAGGACAAGTTCGAGAACATGGGCGCGCAGATGGTGAAGGAAGTCGCGTCCAACACCTCCGACGAGGCGGGCGACGGCACCACGACCGCGACCGTGCTCGCTCAGGCGATCATCCGCGAGGGTCTGAAGGCCGTTTCCGCCGGCCGCAACCCGATGGACATCAAACGCGGCATCGACAAGGCCGTGACGACCGCCGTCGAGGAGCTGAAGAAGCTCTCCAAGCCCTGCAAGGATTCGAAGTCGATAGCCCAGGTCGGCACGATCTCCGCAAACGGTGACGAGTCGATCGGCAAGACCATCGCCGATGCAATGGAGAAGGTCGGCAAGGAAGGCGTGATCACGGTCGAGGAGGGCTCGGGCCTCGATAACGAGCTCGAAGTGGTCGAGGGCATGCAGTTCGACCGCGGCTATCTCTCCCCTTACTTCATCAACAATCAGCAGAGCCAGACCGCGGAGCTGGAGAAGCCCGTGATCCTGCTGGTCGACAAGAAGATCTCCAACATCCGCGAGCTGCTGCCGCTGCTCGAGGGCGTCGCCAAGTCCGGCCGGCCGCTGCTGGTCGTGGCCGAGGACGTCGAGGGCGAGGCGCTCGCCACGCTGGTGGTCAACAACATCCGCGGCATTCTGAAGGTGGCGTCCGTCAAGGCCCCGGGCTTTGGCGACCGCCGCAAGGCCATGCTGCAGGACATCGCCGTCCTCACCGGCGGCACCGTGATCTCCGACGAGGTCGGCCTGTCGCTGGAGAAGGCGACGCTGAATGATCTCGGCGAGGCGAAGAAGATCGTGGTGGAGAAGGAGAACACCACCATCATCGACGGCGCCGGCAAGCAGTCCGACATCAAGGCCCGCATCGAGTCGATCCGCCAGCAGGCCGAGGAGGCCACCTCCGACTACGACAAGGAGAAGCTGCAGGAGCGTGTCGCGAAGCTCTCCGGCGGCGTCGCCGTCGTCAAGGTCGGTGCGGCCACCGAGATCGAGATGAAGGAGAAGAAGGCCCGCGTCGAGGATGCGCTGCATGCGACCCGCGCGGCCGTGGAGGAAGGCGTGGTGCCGGGCGGCGGTGTCGCCCTGATCCGTGTGCAGAAGGCGCTCGACAAGCTCGAGGGCAAGAACGAGGACCAGACGGTCGGCATTCGCATTCTCTCCCGCTCCATCGAGGAGCCGCTGCGGCAGATCGTGGACAACGCCGGCGAGGACGCCGCCGTGATCCTCAACAAGACCAAGGAGGGCAAGGGCACCTACGGCTACAACGCCGCCTCGGGTGAGTTCGGCGATCTGATCGAGCAGGGCATTCTCGATCCGACGAAGGTCACGCGTCTGGCGCTGCAGAACGCCGCTTCGGTGTCGGGTCTGCTGCTGACGACGGAAGTCATGGTCGCGGAGGCGCCGAAGGACGAGGAGCACGGCCACGGCATGCCGCCGGGCGGCGGCATGGGCGGAATGGATATGTAACGCCCCCCTCGAAAGAGGTATCGATTCTAAAAGGATCAGTCGATAGCATTATCGATAACGGTTAGGGGAGACGCCCGACCCCAAAGCGGGCGGTTTCCCTGAAAGACGCGGAGCAAGACCCCCTATTCCGCGCAATCTTGAAGGCCCGCGAAAGCGGGCCTTTTTTTTCGGACGGTAACCTGCTTGGCGCATAATCGAGGGCCTGCGCTAGGCTGCGGGAGCATCCGATGAACGTACTTTCCAAGCGTGCCGTTACGGCGACGGCGGCTGCGGCCCTGGGCCTGGCCTTCGGGCTGGCGGGATTGGCGGCGGGGCAGTCCGGCGGCCGTGTCATCGCCAAGGGGCCGGGCTACAGCATCGTCGCAACCTCACCAGCCGCGGGTAATCAGGCGGCATCGGCCGGGGAAACGAAAGTTACCGACGCGCCGCTCGAGACGTTGCACGAGCCGATCGTCTGTCAGGGGCAGCGGGTGCTGAATATCGACAATCGGAACATCCGTTTCGCCGGCAACGCCATTACCGCCGAGGATGGGTGCGAGCTCCATATCACCAACAGCCGGATCAGCGCCGGAGGCATCGCCATCAGTGCGCACAACGCCAGCGTGCACATCGAGAACAGTGAAATCGACGGACACGAGGCATCCATAGATGCTACCGGCGGGGCGCAGATCTACGCCGAGGCTTCGACCTTCAAGGGCGCCGCCCGTCGTGTGGGTCAATCGGCGATCAACGACCTCGGCAATAACGCCTGGGACTGAGTGAGGGTGACTGGACTCGCCGACCGCGTGAGCGCCAGCGCGGAGCTGAGGGCATGTCTGCAGCGACAGTTGGATGCGCTCGAGTCCGCCTCACCGGGCCGGCTACAATCGCTGCCGGCCGCCGTCCGTGACTCGCTCCCGCTCGTCTTCGCCGCCAGCGACTTCGTCGCCCAGTCCTGCGCCCGCGACCCGGAACTGCTGCGCGAGCTGATCGGGCCTTACCGCCTGACGAGCCCCTCGGGCGGCGACTACGCCGCGCGCGCTCCGGCTCCGGGCTCGAGCTCCGATGCGGACATGCTGTCCGCGCTGCGGCGCTGGCGGCGGCGGGAGATGGTGCGGATCGCGTGGCGCGCGCTGGCCGGCTGGGCGGAAGTCGAGGAGACGCTCACCGAACTTTCCGACTTCGCCGATGCGGCCATCAGGGTGGCGGTGGAACATGCCCGCCAGGCTCTCACAGCCCGATACGGTGAGCCGCGCTCGGCGGCCGGAGTGGCGCAGCCGCTGGTCGTCGTCGCGATGGGCAAGCTCGGCGGCCGCGAGCTCAATTTCTCTTCCGACGTCGATCTGGTGCTGCTCTTCCCCGAGCACGGCGAGACCGATGGTCCGCGGCCGGTGGCCAACGAGGAGTTCTTCACCCGCCTCGGGCAGGGTCTGATCAGGCTGCTGGAAACCGCGACCCAGGACGGCTTCGCGCTGCGCGTCGACATGCGGCTGCGCCCCTTCGGCGACAGCGGTCCGCTGGTGACGAGCTTCGCCGCGCTGGAGGACTATCTGCCGCTGCACGGACGCGACTGGGAGCGCTATGCCTACGTCAAGGCCCGGCCCGTCACGGCACCGGAACGGTATGGCGAGGTGCGTGCCGCGGCGCTCGGCCCCTTCGTCTACCGGCGCTACCTCGACTACGGCGTATTCGAGAGCCTGCGTGAAATGAAGGCGCTCATCGGGCGCGAGGTCGAGCGGCGCGAGCTCGCCGGCCACGTCAAGCTGGGACCGGGTGGAATCCGCGAGATCGAGTTCATCGCGCAGGCTTTCCAGCTCATCCGCGGCGGGCGCGACCGGCGGCTGCAGACGACCTCTCTCCTCGAGGCTCTGGCGATGCTCGGCGAGCTGCAGCTGCTGCCACCCGCGGCGGTGGCGGAGCTGCGCACGGCCTATCTGTACCTGAGGCGGTTGGAGAACAGTCTGCAGATGCTGGCCGACAGTCAGATCCACCAGCTGCCCGCTGACGAGCTCTCGCGGGAGCGCATCGCGCTCGCCATGGGCGCCTCGAGTTGGGGCGCGCTGCTCGCGGAGCTCGGCCGGCATCAGACGTGCGTCAGCAGGCATTTCAATCGCTTCGTCTTCGCAGGCGCGGGCCAGGGGGGCACGGCGGTCAGCATCGATCTCGGCAGGCTTGGGGACGACGGCGCGGAGAGCGCGGTGCTGGCCGAATCGCTGGGCCGTGCCGGCTTTGCCGAGCCCGCCCAGGCGGCGCAGATGCTGTTGGCGCTGCGCGCCTCGTCGCTGGTGCGCAAGCTCGATGAGCCGGGACGCAAGCGGCTGCAGGCGCTCTTGCCGCCGCTGCTCGCGGACATCGGGACCGCCGGCGGGCTCGCGGGGCCGGAGCAGCTGGCCGTATTGCGGCGGATCATCTCGATCCTCGAGGCCACCGGCAAGCGCTCGGCGTACTTCGCGCTGCTGCGCGAGAGTCAGCCGGCGCGCTCGCGGCTCATCGAGATCTGCCGTCAAGGCGATTTCCTCGTCCGCCAGATCGCCTCCTATCCGCTGCTGCTCGATGAGCTGGTGGATGAGCGGCTGCTGGCGGCGCTACCGGGCCGCGAGGCGCTCGCCCGCGAGCTGCAGGCGGCCATGCAGCAGGTCGACGACGAGGACCCCGGGCACCAGGTCGAGGCGCTCTGTCACTTTCAGCGCGCCGCCGTCTTCCGTATCGCGGTGGCGGATCTGACCGGCCGGCTGCCGGTCATGCGGGTCAGCGACCGCCTCACCGAGATCGCCGAGCTCATCATCGCGCGCGCGATCGAGCTCGCCTGGGGGCAGATCACGGCGCAGTTCGGAGTGCCGCACTGCGGCGAGGGCGCAGCGCGGCGGCCCGTGAGCATCTGCGCCGTAGGCTACGGCAAGCTCGGCGGACTGGAGCTCGGCTACGCGTCGGACCTCGACCTCGTGTTTCTGCATGATTCCCGTGGAGAGCGCCAGGAGACCGGTGGCCCGGGGGCGAGCGGGCTCGGCGCACGGCCAATCGAAAATCCTCTCTTCTTCGTCCGCCTGGCCCAGCGGCTGGTGCACCTTCTCACCATGCACTCGGCGGCGGGTCGCCTCTATGAGGTGGATGTGCGCCTGCGGCCGAGTGGCAAGGGGGGATTGCTGATCACGCAGATCGACGCCTTCGCCGAGTACCAGCGGCGCGAAGCCTGGACCTGGGAGCATCAGGCGTTGCTGCATGCGCGCGCGGTGGCCGGCGCCCCTGCTCTATGCGCGGAGTTCGAGAGCACTCGCCTCGATGTGCTGCGCTACGCGGTGCGGCGAGAGAGTCTGCGGGATGAGGTGCGGTCGATGCGCGAGCGCATGCGGAAGGAGCTCTCGAAGGGCGGGGACGGCAAACTGGATCTCAAGCAGGATGCGGGCGGTATCGCCGACATCGAGTTTCTCGCGCAGTACTGGGCGCTGAAATGGGCCAGGGACTACCCGCCGGTGGCGATGTTTTCCGACACCATCCGGCAGCTCGAGTCGGTTGCTTCGGCGGATCTCGTGCCGCAGGCGACGGTCGATGTCCTCACCTCGGCGTACAGGACGTACCGCACGCGGATGCACCATTTGTCCCTGGCCGGGGAGGCCGGGCCGGTCCCTGCGGAAGAGTTTGCCGCTGCGCGCGCCAGCGTCACCGCCATTTGGCACGAGGTCATGGTGCGGGCCGACGGGGTATAATCGCGCTCATGGCCGCTCAACCCAAATCGCTGATCCAGCCGAACGCGCAGAACCAATACGAGGTGACGGCCGAGGATCTGCCGCTCTCCTGTCCCATGCCGGAGATGTACCTGTGGAACTCCCACCCGCGGGTCTATCTGCCCATCGAGAATACCGGCTGGGCCAAATGCCCCTACTGCAGCGCCGAGTACACGCTGAAGCGTTGACGAGCGCGCAAGCGCGCCTCATTCCTCCAACAACGACGCGATGAGCCTCAGGAGCTTCTCCAGGGCGCCGCGATTGCGGTCGACGGCGGCACGGGCCCGGTCGCCCATCTGCCGCCGCAGGGGTTGATTGGAGAGCAGCGCGGCCACGCTCGAGCCGAGCTCCGCGCCGTTGCGTACGATCTCTGCCGCGCCGCCCGCGAGCAGCAGACGCGCCGCGTCCTCGCCGTTCGAATTGCTGGGTCCGGTCAGGATCGGCAGTCCCAATGCCGCCGGCTCGAGCAGGTTATGACCGCCAATGGGAACGAGACTGCCGCCGACAAAGGCAGCGTCTGCCGCCGCGTAGAAATAGAGTAGCTCTCCCAGCGTGTCGAGCAGCAGTACATTGAGCCCCTTTCTTGCGTCATGCGTCGCAGACGACTGAGAGCGTCGTGTGAGGGCAATTCCCTGCCGCTCCAGCCAGGCGGCTACGTCGCCGAAGCGGTTCGGATGCCGCGGGGCGAGCACCAGCAGCGCATCGGAGTGGATCGTGCAGACATGTCTGTGAGCCTCGAGCACTGCTTCTTCTTCTGCTCCGGCATGCGTGCTGCCAGCCACCCAAACTGCACCACTGGGCGCGTACTGCTCGCGTAGAGCTTTTCCGCGCTCGCCGATGTCAGGAGGCAGTGTGAAGTCGAACTTGAGGTTCCCCGTGATGTAGGTACGCTCCGCCGCCGCCCCGAGTGCGCGGAAGCGCTCGGCGTCCCCTTCGCCCTGCGCAGCAATGATGACGCCGCCCGCAACGGTCTCCCTGAAGAGCGCACCGAGGCGTCGATAGCGATCGATGGAGCGGCGCGACATGCGCGCACTGGCGATGACGAGGGGTATGCGGCGGAGTCGGCAGCGGCGATACAGATTCGGCCAGAGCTCCGTCTCGATGATGATCGCGAGCCGCGGGCGGGCACGATCGAGGAAGCGGCGCACCGATCCAGGCAGATCAAACGGCAGGAAACGCACCTCGGCGATCCCACGGAACAGCGCACGGGCCCGTGCGGCGCCGGTGGGGGTGAACGTAGTCACGAGCAGCGGGGTTTGCGGATAGCGGGCGCGAAGCGCCACGATCAGCGCCGCTGCCGCCTGCACCTCGCCGACGGACACGGCATGCACCCAGATGGGAGAGCTCGCCATGGGCGGCCCGAGCCCGAAGCGCTCGCCGAAGTTGCGCCAGTAGCTGCGGTCACGCAGCCCCCGCACGGCGAGCAGCACCGAGATGATCGGCGCGGCAAGGTACACCGCCGCGAGATAGAGCAGGCGCATGGCAGGCCCCGCCCGGTCAGGCGGTCGGCGGCTCGCGGCCGGCTGCCGGCTGCCAGTATCCGTTGAGCAGCCCGTGCCAGTCAGCCTCGGAGAACCGGTCGGCAGGCAGCCCGTAGGTGATTTTCTCCAGCGACCGCCGCAGCCGCACGAGATTGGCGTCGCGCCACAGACCTGCCCGCCTGAGCTGACAGCGGTCGAAGTCGACCAGGTAAACGGTCTCCTCGCTGAGCAGTATGTTGTGCGCGTTGAGGTCGGCGTGACAGACGCCAAAGTCGTGAAAGCGCCGGATGCAGCGTCCGATCGAGATCCAGGTGACGATCGACAGCGCGCCCAGGCCGAGGCACTCGGCCAGCGAGCCCACCGTCGCCAGTCGCTCCGTGATGATGTCGCCGCGGTAGGTGTGGCCCTGGCGGACATACCGGGCGGCGATCGGGGCCGGTACCGGCAGGCCCGCGCGATGCAGCCGATAAGTGATCGCCCACTCAGCGAATGGGCGCGTCTGCTCTTCACCGCGCCAGACGTATCGGTCGGAAGAGAGCATGGAGACGAGCCCGCCGCGATGATAGTGACGCAACACCAGCCGCCGATCCCGGCTGCGCACAAAATGCGCGGTGCCGCGGCCCCGTGCCGTACCATCCAGCTCGCCGCGCGAGCTCCAGTAGCGCGGCTCGAACCAGGCGGCGGTCAAATTGCGGGCCCTGGAGGCGTCGTATAGCATGGAGCCTCCTTCGATGACACCTTGCTTGACCTCCGACCCCAGCGGAAAGCGCCGGCTCACCGGGAATTCTCCGTGACGTTGCCGCTCGACGGACCGCCTGCCGCTGTTTGCATATTGAGACTCTCGGCGCTCGGCGATACGTGCCACGTCGTTCCGGTGGTTCGAGCGCTGCAGCGCGCGTGGCCGCAGGCGAAGCTGACATGGATCATCGGCAAAGCGGAATCGCGCTTGATGGAGCTCATGGACGGCGTGGAGTTTATCACCGTGGACAAGCGCGCCGGCTTTGCGGCGCGTCGCCTTCGCGCAAGCCTGCGCGGCCGCCGCTTCGATGTGCTGCTGCACATGCAGTTGTCGCTGCGCGCGAGTCTTCTCTCGCTGCTCGTTCCGGCCGACCTGCGACTCGGGTTCGACAGAGGCCGCGCACGGGAGCTGCAGTGGCTCTTCACCAATGCACGGATTGCGCCGCGGTCCCGCGAGCACGTTCTCGACAGTTTCCTCGGCTTCCTGGATGCGCTGGGGATTCAGGATCGCACGCTGCGCTGGGACATGCCGCTGCCGCCCGCGGCATTGGATTACGCCGGCAAGCTGATTCCGGACGCGCGTCCGACGCTCGTCATCAGCCCTTGCTCGAGTCACTCCAGGCGCAATTGGCGCCCCGAGGCGTATGCGGCGGTTGCCGATCACGCCGTGCAGCAGCACGGGATGCGCGTGATCCTGGCGGGTGGACCGACGGGGCTGGAGCGCGCTGTCGGCGCGGAGATCGAGCGAGCGGCCCATGTGCCGCTGGTGAATCAGATCGGGCGCGACACGCTGCCGCAGATGCTGGCGCTGCTTGCGCGCGCGACTGCGCTCCTGACGCCCGACTCCGGACCCGCTCACATGGCAACCATGGCGGGTATCCCGGTGATCGGACTCTATGCGGCCACCAATCCCGCGCGCAGCGGTCCCTATCTCTCCCCCAGGTGGTGCGTGGACGCCTATCCGCAGGCGGCGCGGCGCTTTCGCGGGCGGGATCCGACAGCAGCTGCCCTGGACGGAAAAGATCGAGGAGCCCGGCGTGATGGACCTCATCGAGGTGCCGCAGGTCACCGCAAAGCTCGATGAGTTGCTAGCATGCGAAGCATGAGCGACATCCTCGTGCCCATCTCCCCCGGAGAGCTGCTCGACAAGATCACCATCCTGAGGATCAAGACGGCGCGCATTCTCGATGCCGCCAAGCTGGCGAACGTGCGGCTCGAGCTCGATCTGCTGGAGAGGACCTGGCGCGACTCGCCCTTTGCCGGGGCCGACATCGCCCGCGAGGAGCGCGCGCTGCAGCAGGTCAACGAGCGGTTGTGGGACATCGAGGATCGCATCCGCGAGAAGGAGGCGCACCAGACCTTCGACCGCGACTTCATCGAGCTCGCGCGCGCCGTCTATCACTCGAACGACGAGCGCGCGGCGATCAAGAGAAGCATCAACCTGGCGCTGGGATCGCGCCTGGTCGAAGAAAAGTCCTATCAGCCCTACCGCATGGCCCCCCGCGGACCGGACAGCCCCTTAATACCGGCTACGGCTGGGGCGGCGGCGGCGGCGGCGGCTTCGGAGTCGGCGCCGGGGCGGGCGGTGTCATGGCCTCCGGCGTGATCGCCCCGACCGAAACCGAGGATGGCGCGGTCAACCAGTGATTGATGGCCTGCACCTCGTTGGGATCGAGAGTGCCGGCCGCAAATCGAAGCTGCACGACACTGGTGATGTAGGCATAGCGGCTGGACGCGTAGTTGGTCTTCGCCTGCACCAGCGTGCTCAAGGCATTGAGGACATCGACCTCCGTCTGCGTGCCGACGCGGTAGCCCGCCTCCGTTGCCCTGTAGGCCGTCTGGCTGGATGTGAGGGCCTGCTGTAGCGCCTGCACGTGGGCGATGCCGCTGATGACGCCGAGGTAAGCGTCGCGCGCCTGTTGCACCGTGGAGCGGGATGCCTGCTCCACCGCATCCTTCGCCGCAATCCACTGATACTGGGCCTGATGTACGCGCGCTTCCGTGCCACCGCCGCTGAAGATCGGAACGGTGACCTCGAGACCGATCTGCCGGTCGTTCGCCCAGCCGGGCAGGCCGTTGAAGGTGCCTATGCCGACGATCGACTCATCGGTGCTCGAGCTGTTGAAGGAGCGGCTGGCGATGAGGCTCAGCGTGGGCAGATGGCCGCCGAAGGCGATCCGCACGTCGTCGCGCGCCACGTCGGCGGCCAGCCTGCTGGCGATCAGCGTCAGGTTCTGCTGCAGCGACGTCTGGACCCACTGATCCTGGTTAGCCGGATTCGGCGTCACCAGCGGCATGTCGGCCCCGGGCTCGGACAGGGTGTCGTACTGGCGGCCGGTGATGACCTCGAGCTGGTCCTCCGCGGTGGCCAGGGACTCCTTGTCGGCGATCACGGCCGCCGCAGCCGTATCGCGCGCGGCACGGGCCTGCTCGACGTCGGTGATGGCGATCAGCCCAACCTGGTAGCGCTTGTCGGCCTGCTGCAGCTGCAGATCGAAAGCCTGCAGCGAGGACTGCTGTGCCTGCAGGGTGTCGAGCGCCGACAGGACGTTGAAGTAGTCCGTGGCGACCCGCAGGATGAGGTTCTGCGCCGCGGCCTCATAGGTCGCCTGTGCTTCGGCGACCTGGCTGTCGGCGGCCTTGAGGCCCATCCAGTCGGCCCACGAGAAGAGGTCCTCCGAGAGGTTCAGGCTCCACTGCTTGGCTGAGATGTGATCGGTGCTGTGGAAAGAGAACGGCGCCTCGACCCCCGTTGCGGACGAGCTGACCTGGGTGCTGACACCGGCGGTGTGCTGCCAGGTCTTGCCGGCCGAGCCGGAGATCTGCGGCAGCAATACCGCCCAGGCTTCCGGCCTGGCCTCCTGCGCGGCCATGTAGTTCGCATGGGCCTGCTGGAAGGTCGGGTCGTTGGCCAGGGCGTCCTGGTAGACCTTGGCGAAATCCGCGGCCCTGGCGGCCGCGGGGAGTGCCAGGCTCAACCCGGCGCAGAGAAGGGCCAGGCTCGATGTCCGTACGGCGCGGTGCATAATCTTCCCAAGGATGGAGAGAGGCTCTTAGAACACAAAACCCTGCGGCCGAGTTGCATGTACGAGGGGGTCGACGACCGTCTCGAACAGGCTCTCCGTGCCCCAGGCGTCCTCCGTGACCCGGCGAATGAGCAGCGCCTCCATTACCGGAGGCTGACCCACCACGACGAAGAGCCGCCCGCCCACTGCGAGGTGGCGCTGGAAGCGCTCGTCGGGGACCGGAAGCGAGGCTGTGACGGCAATCGCGTCGTAGCGCCTGTCCGCCTCGGGCTGGGTCGCATCCTCCGTCACGATGTCCACGTCCCGCAGGCCAAGGGAGGCGATGTTGGCCCGCGCGAGCTCCGCCAGCTCGGGAAAGATCTCGAGCGAGCGCACGGATGCGCCGCCTGCCCGCAGACACGCGGTCACGTACCCGGAGCCCGAGCCGACCTCGAGCACCCGCTCGCCGCCGCTCAGCGCGAGGGCCTGCAGGAGTCTGCCGACGACGCTCGGCCGCAGCATGTGCTGGGCGCGCGGCAAGGGAATCTCGACGTCCGCGAAGGCCAGGAAGCGGTGTTGCGGCGCGACGAATGCTTCCCGCGGCACTTTGCGCAGAGTCTCGAGCACCCGCGCATCGAGCACGTCCCAGGCACGCACCTGCTGCTCGATCATCTGTTCGCGTGCTTGGACCGTGGCCATCTCGATTGACGCTCCGATTGGACTTATTGCATTCCGGGGGCTGGGCACGTGAAGTTAAGGGTTTTCGCGGCTCCTGCCAAGCCGCTTTGCGATGAGATATGGTGAAACGCCGACGGGACGCCAGGCACCTACGCTATGCTGCTGCCGTCCTTGACCCGGGCATCAGAATAATGAAAGCAACCCCGGACTGCCCGGCAGCCGTTAATACCCATGACGTTGAAATCAAGCGCTAGAAATGGCGCGAGTGCGCCCCGCGCGGGTGGGGCCGACTGATGTCCGCCATTGCGCTGTTGTGCATCCTGCTGGCGCTCGCCGCGGCCGTTCTCTTCTGGCTCTTTGCCGCGCAACGGCGTGAGCTGAAGGACGTCAACCGGCTGTCGCTGCAGCTGCAGCGCATCGCCATCGGCGGCTCCCTGGCGGGGCGGGTGGAGTCGGGCAGCTCGAAGCCGGAGCTGTCGGCGCTGATCACGGCGATCAACCATCTGCTGACGCGCGCCGCCGCCGAGCGCGACGGCGGCCGGGTGACGCCGAAGCTCTTCGCCGAGCTCGGCGAGCGCATTCACGAGGCGGTACTGGTGCATCGTGAGGTGATTCTGTACGCCAACCGGCAATTCGCCGCGCTGGTCGGCGCGGATCGCGCCGACCTCGCCGGCCGCCGCCTGGGCGACCTCGTGGCGCCGGAGTATGCCGAGCTGGTGCACGACAACATCCGCCGGCGCCTCGCCGGCGAGCCCGCCGCGGAGCGCTACGAGGTCGAGGTCCCCGGCCGCGACAGTCAGGTGAGCCGGCTCGAGATCACCGCCGCGCGGGTTGATTATGACGGCGGCAGCGCATTGCTCGTGACGGGCGTGGAGATTCTGCCGACGCAGACGGTCGAGGCGCTGCGCGTGAAGGAGGACGGCGACTCGACTGCGTATCTGCTGGCCCTGAACTCGCTTGCCGAGGCCGTGATCGCGGCGGACGTCGCGGGATGCATCACCTATCTCAACCCCGCGGCGGAGCGGCTCACCGCCACGGCGGCCGATCAGGCGCTCGGCAGGACTCTGGAGGAGATCGTCGGGCTGGTCGATGAGACCGACCGGCGCCTGCTCTCGGACCCGGTGCGTCAGGCGCTCACGAGCGGCGCTGCAGTGACCCTCGGCCGCCGCGCCCTGCTGATTTCGCGCGCCGACGCCAGCGAGCGCTCGATCGAGTTGTCGGCGACGCCGATGCGCGGCTCCGACGGCGAGCAGGTCGGCGTCGTGATCCTCCTCCACGACGTCTCCGAGCAGCGCGGTCTCGCGCGCCAGATGTCCTACCAGGCGACTCACGATGCCCTCACGGGCCTGGTGAACCGGCGCGAGTTCGAGCGGCGCTTGGAGGAGGCGATCGAGAGCGGCCACCGCGGCGACGGCCAGCACGTGTTGTGTTATCTCGACCTCGATCGTTTCAAGGTGGTCAACGACACGAGCGGACATCTCGCCGGCGACAGCATGCTGCGCGAAGTGGCGAAGCTGCTGCGCGACGCGGTGCGCGACAGCGACACGGTCGGGCGACTGGGAGGCGATGAGTTCGGAATGCTGCTCATCGGCTGTCCGCTCGAGAAGGCGCGCCAGATCGCCGATGACGTCTGCCGCGCGGTGGGCGACCACCGCTTCGTATGGCGGGACCGGATATTCAACATCGGCGTGTCGGTGGGCCTGGTGGAGATCTCGCGCGAGAGCGGTACGCTCGAGGAGCTGCTCATCGCCGCCGACTCCGCCTGCTATGTCGCGAAGAAGCAGGGCTCGGGGCGGGTGGCGGTGTATTCGGCGCGGGACGAGGCGCTCGCGCGCCACACTGGCGAGATCCAGTGGCTGCAGAAACTGCAGAGCGCGCTCAAGGAAAACCGGTTCCAGCTGTTCCACCAGCCCATCGTGCCGGCCCACGGCACGGACGGCGGCGGCCCGGCGATGGAGGTGCTGGTGCGCCTGCAGGACGAGGGCGGCAACCAGGTGCCGCCGGCGGAGTTCGTGCGCGCCGCGGAGCGCTATCGGCTGATGGGATTGGTGGACCGCTGGGTCGTGCAGACCACGCTCGCCGCCCTCGGCCGGGGCGCGATCCCGGTGCGGAGCGATCGTTGCGTCGCCATCAACGTCTCGGGTCAGACTCTCGCGGACACCCAGTTCCTCGAGTTCGTCGTCGAGTGCCTGGACAGCACCGGAGTGAGCCCGGCGCAGGTGTGCTTCGAGATCAGCGAGACGGCGGTCGTGGCCAACCTGGAGCACGCGCGCCGCTTCGTGGGCGTGCTGCACGGCATGGGATGTCAGTTCGCGCTCGATGACTTCGGCTCGGGAATGGGGTCCTTCTCCAACCTGAAGAGCCTGCCGATTGACTACCTCAAGATCGACGGCTCCTTCATCCGTAACCTGGCGCGCGACTCGGTCAATCAGGCGATGGTCACCGCGATGATCAAGCTGGCGCGCACCCTCAACTTCAAGGTGATCGCCGAGCAGGTCGAGGACAGCGCGGCCCTGGATGCGGCACGGCGCATGGGCTTCGACTTCGTGCAGGGCTATGCGATCGCGCGCCCCCAGCCGCTGCCTCTCGCCGCCTGATCATCCTTTCGGCTCGAATTTGAGGGCGGCGCCGTTCATGCAGTAGCGCATGCCCGTCGGCTTGGGGCCGTCCGGGAAGACGTGGCCCAAGTGGCCGCCGCAGCGCGAGCAATGTACCTCCGTCCGCTTCATGAGGTGGCCGTGGTCCTCGCGCGTGGCCACCGACCCCGCCATCGGCTGCAGGAAGCTCGGCCAGCCCGTACCGCTTTCGAATTTCGCCTGCGACTCGTAGAGCGGCTGACCGCAGCCCGCGCAGCGGAATACGCCGGCGCGATGCTCGTCGTTGAGCATGCTGGTGCCGGCCCGCTCCGTGCCGTGGCGGCGAAGCACGCGGTACTGCTCCGGCGTCAGCCCGGCGCGCCACTCTTCATCGGTCTTCGCGACCGGAAACTGCTCTTTGGATTCCACGCCCGGCACCTCGCGCACACTGCGATTTCTTTGCGCGGAGTCCAACAGGTCGGCCGCAGGCTCGTCAAGCGCTTGGCTGTCGGTCCGCGGGCCGGTGGCGCCTGCGAGGCCGTCTCCGGCTGAGCTGGACGAGAAAGCAACAGGGGTCGGCGGCCTGAAACGGTCCCAGGGAATCAATGGCTTGCCGCGGCTGCGCGGCTTCCCCCCGCGGCCGTTGTCGGCTCGCCCCAACAACCAACAGAAAACCTCGTTACAAACCAACGGTGCAAGTCGGCCGCAGGCATGGTAAGAAGGGCGTCCGATTCATGCACGAGAGCGAAGCGAGCAGCACGGAGGCGCAGCCCAACGTATGCAGCTTGCCCGTTTATGGCGTGAGCATCTCGCCGCAGGTTGTCCTCGCGAGCTCACCGGCGTCGAGATCGCCGGCAGCGACGCGCGCACCCTCGACGCCGAAATCACGGCCTGCGTGAGCGCGCTCATTTGCAGGTCGATGACGGTGGACGAGCGCATCGAGCGCCGCCTGGCCGATATCAGCGAGGCACTCGCGAATAAGCAGGCGCAGTCGGAGGCGCCCGTCGCCGCGTATTGCGCCCGCCTCAACAAGCTCGTCGGGGCCATGCTGACGGAGTCGCGCACAGGCGGACGGGCCTGAGGTCCTCTACCTCGGTTCTACGGCGATTTCTCTCCGACCTTCCCAGAGCAGGCCATAGACGCCGCAACGCCAGCGGAGGCCCGGCAGTTCGGCTCGCACGATTCTTGCTCAGCTTGGGCTGGGTAGGTGTCCAGGAGCCCACTGCTGTGGGATGCTCGAGCCTTGCAGGAGAGATCATCGTGGAGGACTTGCCGCACGCGGACGTGCCGCTGAAGGTATTGGTGGTGGACGATCAGGTGGATTCCGCCGATGCGGTGGCCTGTCTACTCTCCATGATGGGCCACGAGGTGCACACCGCCTACGGACCCCACGAGGCTCTGGAGAAATACCGGCAGGTGCGCCCCGAGGTCGTTTTCATGGACATCAGCATGCCGGAGCTGAGCGGCCTCGAGACGGCGGCCCGCATCCGCTCCATGCCGGAGGGCACCTCCACCACCATCATCGCGCTCACCGGCCTCGGCCACGAGGCCGACCGCCGCCGCTCACGCGAGGCGAGCATCGACCATCACGTGGTCAAGCCGGCCTCGCCCGCGCTCCTGCATAGACTACTGAGCGCTATTCCCCACGCCTAGAAGCTTTACAGCAACGGGATCATCAGCAACGCGACGATGTTGATGATCTTGATGAGCGGGTTGATGGCGGGCCCGGCGGTGTCCTTGTAGGGATCGCCGACGGTGTCGCCGGTGACGGCCGCCTTGTGAGCATCGGAGCCCTTGCCGCCGTAGTTACCTTCCTCGATGTACTTCTTGGCGTTGTCCCAGGCGCCGCCGCCGGTCGTCATGGAGACCGCGACGAAGAGGCCGGTCACGATGGTGCCGATGAGAAGGCCGCCGAGTGCCTTGATGCCGGCGCCGGGCCCGAGCAGGTAGTTCATCACCACCACCAGGATGATCGGCACCACGATCGGCAGCAGCGACGGGATGATCATCTCGCCGATGGCGGCACGGGTCAGCAGGTCCACCGCGCGCGAGTAGTCAGGCTTGGCGGTGCCCTCCATGATGCCCTTGATCTCGCGGAACTGGCGGCGGACCTCGGTGACCACCGCGCCGGCGGCGCGTCCCACGGCTTCCATGGCGAGCGCGCCAAAGAGATAGGGCACGAGGCCGCCGATGAAGAGGCCGATGATGACGGCCGGATCGGACAGCGAGAAGGCGACCAGCTTCCCGGCCGACTCGAGGTTATGGGTGTAGTCGGCGAAGAGCACCAGAGCCGCGAGAGCCGCGGAGCCGATGGCATAGCCCTTGGTGACCGCCTTGGTCGTATTGCCGACCGCATCCAGGGGGTCGGTGATGTCGCGCACCTGCTTCGGCAGCCCCGCCATTTCGGCGATGCCGCCCGCGTTATCGGTGATCGGGCCGTAGGCGTCGAGCGCCACGATCATGCCCGTCATCGACAGCATGGCGGTGGCGGCGATGGCGATTCCGTAGAGGCCGGCGCCGCTCGCCTCACCCAGCTTGAACGAGCCCCAGATCGCGAGGCACACGGCGATCACCGGCAGCGCGGTCGCCTTCATCGAGACGCCCAGGCCCGCGATGATGTTGGTCGCGTGACCGGTCTGCGAGGCGGCGGCGACTTTGCGGACCGGGCTGTACTCGGTGGCCGTGTAGTACTCCGTGATGACGATGAGCGCGGCGGTGAGGCCGAGTCCGACGAGCGAGCAGCCGAAGAGTGAGTTGCCCTCGGCCGGCATGAGCGTATGAGTAATGAAGTAGAAGCCGATCGCCGAAACGATGCCGGAGACGATGACGCCCTTGTAGAGGGCGTTCATGATCTTGCCGCCCTCACGCGTCGAGACGAAGAAGGTGCCGATGATCGAGGAGACGATCGACACCGCGCCGAGGGCCAGCGGATAGACCGCGGCGTTGAAGCCGGCCGCCGCGCTCTGCTTCGCGAAGAGGAGGCCGCCGAGCAGCATGGTGGCGACCACGGTAACCGCGTACGTCTCGAACAGGTCCGCGGCCATTCCGGCGCAGTCACCCACGTTGTCGCCGACGTTGTCGGCTATCACCGCGGGATTGCGGGGATCATCCTCGGGGATGCCGGCTTCCACCTTGCCGACGAGGTCCGCGCCGACGTCCGCGCCCTTGGTGAAGATGCCGCCGCCGAGGCGGGCGAAGATCGAGATCAGCGAGCCGCCGAAGGCCAACCCCACCAGCGCATGCAGCGCGGGCTCAATGCCGATGAGATTGCGCAGGAAGGCGAAGTAGCCGGCAACGCCGAGCAGTCCGAGCCCTACGACCAGCATCCCGGTGATGGCCCCGCCGCGGAATGCCACCGCCAGCGCGGCGTTGAGGCCTCTGGTGGCGGCCTCGGCCGTGCGCACGTTGGCGCGCACGGATATGTTCATTCCGATATAGCCGGTCGCCCCGGAGAGAAGCGCACCGATGGCGAAGCCGCCGGCGGTCGGCCAACTGATGAAGAAGCCGAGGACGAGGAAGAGCACGATGCCCACCACGAGGATCGTGCTGTACTGGCGATTGAGGTACGCCTTCGCTCCGGCCTGTATGGCCGCGGCGATCTCCTGCATCCGGGCGTTGCCCGCGGGCAGGCGCAGGATGGCGGTCATGGATACGATGCCGTAGAGAACGGCGAGTACACCGGCCGCAATAGCGGCCCACAGCCACGTGGTGGCATCCATCAGGCTATCTCCCCCGGAATGTCTGAAGGCTACAAAAAAGGCCGCGAACTATACCACGCGGCTTATAGCTTGAACTCGGTCCGCAGGCGCTTGCGAACGGGGCTGCCCTTGATGCGGACATATTCAGGCAGGCCGTCGCGGTAGGGCGGGTACGCCTCGCCGGCCACGAGCGGCTCGAGGTAGCGGCGGCAGGCGTCGGTGATGCCGAAGCCGTCCTCCGTGATGTACTCCCGGGGCAGCTTCTTCTCGACGTTGGCCACTTCGGCGAGCGGCACGTGGCCGACGGTCCACTTGTAGGGCCGGGATGCCTTGCGAACGATGGTCGGCATCACCGCATTGACGCCCTTGACGGCCAGCTCCACCGCCGCCTTGCCCACGGCATAAGCCTGCTCGACGTCCACCTTGGAAGCGATGTGCCGCGCCGAGCGCTGCAGGTAGTCGGCGACCGCCCAATGATACTTGTAGCCGTGCGCCTGGCGGATCATGTCCGCCACCACGGGCGCCACGCCGCCAAGCTGCGTATGGCCGAAGGCGTCGCGCGTGCCGGCGTCAGCCAGGAACTTGCCATCCGCGCCCGCCGTACCCTCCGAGACCACCACGACACAGTAGCCGTATGCGCTGACGCACTGCTTCACCCGCTCCAGGAAGCGCCCTTTGTCGAACGCGATCTCGGGAAGCAGGATGATGTGCGGCGCCTCGCCGGCTTTGCGGCCCGCGAGCCCTGCGGCCGCGGCGATCCAGCCCGCGTGCCGGCCCATCACTTCGAAGACGAACACCTTGGTCGAGGTCCGTGCCATGGAAGCGACGTCGAGCGCCGCCTCGCGGGTGGAGACTGCGACGTACTTGGCTACGGAGCCGAACCCCGGGCAGCAGTCGGTATGCGGCAGATCGTTGTCGACCGTCTTCGGGACCCCGACGCAGGTGATCGGGTAGCCCAGCGACTCGCCGATCTGCGACACCTTCAGGGCCGTATCCATGGAATCATTGCCGCCGTTGTAGAAAAAATAACCAATGTCGTGCGCGCGGAACACCTCGATCAGCCGCTCGTATTCCGCGCGGTTCTGCTCGATACCCTTGAGCTTGAAGCGTGCCGAGCCAAACGCCCCTGCGGGCGTGTGCTTGAGCCCGCGGATCACAGCGGGGCTTTCCCGACTGACGTCGATCAGATCTTCCGTAAGGGCGCCGACGATGCCGTCACGGCCAGCGTATACCTTGCCGATGTGGCGTGAGTGCCGCATGGCGGTCTCGATGACGCCGCAGGCGGAAGCATTGATTACGGCAGAGACGCCGCCGGATTGGGCATAGAACGCGTTCTTCTTGGACGTCGTTTTTTTCATGGCGGAGGTGAGCCAAGGGGTGAGCAATCGGAGCGGGGCGGCAGCATAGCGCACGGCCGCGCGTTTGACCTTGCCTGCCGGCGCCGGTAACGTGACCAGCCTTTCGCTGCATGCAGGTCTCAATAATTCTCATGCGCATCGTCCTTTTGGGGGCCCCGGGATCGGGGAAGGGCACGCAGTCTCAGCGTCTGGTCGAGCGTCACGGCATACCGCAGGTCTCCACTGGCGACCTGCTGCGCGCCGCCCGCGCCAAGGGTACGCCGCTCGGTCTCAAGGCCAAGGAGGCCATGGACCTCGGCCGCCTCGTCGCCGACGAGATCGTCCTGGGCATGATCCGCGAGCGGCTCGCCGAGCCCGATACTCGCGGTGGCTTCATCCTCGATGGCTTTCCGCGCAACCTGGCGCAGGCCCGGGCTCTCGATGAGCTGCTGCGCGAGATCGGCCAGCCGCTCGATACGGTCGTGCAGATGGAGGTCGACTACGGCGAGCTGTTGCGCCGCATCTCCGGCCGACGCACCTGCGAGGACTGCGGCCGCGTCGTGAACCTCCTGACCTCACCACCGGGCGAAGCCGAGGGCGAGGCGTGCCCGAAGACCGGGAAGCCCCACCGCCTCTTCCAGCGCCCGGACGACAATGAGGCCACGGTCGCCGAGCGTCTGAAGGTGTACGAAGAGCAAACCCGGCCGCTGGTGGACTACTACCGCCAGCAGGGCCTGCTGCGCACGATCAATGCGGAAGGCCCGGTGGCCGAGGTCGAGCAGCGGCTGGAGCGCGCTCTGCACAAGTGAGAGCGCAGCGCAGGCAGCCCGCTCACTGGCCCGAGCCGCGAATCCGCAAGAGCCTTACAGCGCCGCGAGCAACTTCTCGCCGATGACCGGGCGCCGCCAGCCGCGCAGCGCCGCGATATCGCCGCCGCCTTCGGCCAGCCGCTCGAGATCGCGCCGCGTCGCCAGCACCTCGGGGCTGATGCCCAGCTCGGTGGCGATGGCCTGATTCAGCGCGCTGAGCTTTTTCGCCAGCGCGCCCTTCAGCGGGTCGGGTCGCTGCCGCAGGTCCAGCGCCGGCGCGGGGTCCGGGACCTTCGCCGCCGCGATGCAGGCCAGCAGCTCCTCGCCGCAATGGCGCAGCACCCCAGCCGGCACTTCCTCGATCGCCTCCAACGCTGCGTGTGACCGCGGTACGCGCACGATCACCTCCCGCAGCGCCGCATCGTCGAGAATCCAGCCCCGCGGCCGATTGCGCTCGATGGCACGGCGCTCGCGCCATGCGGCCAGCTCGCGTGCCAACCGCTCGCGGGCCGGATCGAGGCCGCGCAGCCCCTTTACGCGCCGCCAGGCCTCCTCCGGTTCCGTGGCGAGGCTGCGCGCGTCCGCGAGCCCCTCGAGCTCCTCTGCCAGCCAAGCGAGCCTGCCGAGCTTTTCGAGCCGCTCCTCGAGCGCGAGTCGCAACGGCACGAGGTGCCGCACGTCATCGAGGGCGTACTCGATCTGCTCTGGTGAAAGCGGCCGGCGCGACCAGTCGGTGCGCGTATGGGCCTTCGACAGCTCGACCCCGAGCAGCCGGCGCACGAGCTCCGCGTAGCCGACCTGAGCGGCGAAGCCCGCGAGCGCGGCAGCGATCTGCGTATCAAACACGGGCCGCACGAGCCCGACGGCCGGCAGGAGGACTTCGAGATCCTGGCGCGAGGCGTGCATCACCTTCACGATGCCGGCAGAGGTGAGCGGACCGGCGAGCGCGCCGAGATCGGTGACCGCGATCGGATCGATGCACAGCGCGTCGTCGGCGGCCGACACCTGAATGAGGCAGAGCTCCGCGCGATAGGTGCGCTCGCGCAGAAACTCGGTGTCGAGGCCGATGCTCGCATGCGGCGCGAGGCGCGCGGCGAGATCGGTGACGGCGTTGGCAGTGTCGGCGATGTGTTGCAACGGGGCTACGGATGATCTGTAGAATCCCGCACATTATGCACGTGCACATTCTCGGAGTTTGCGGGACTTTCATGGGCGGCATCGCGGCCATCGGGCGCGCCGCCGGCCACCGCGTCACCGGTTCCGACCGCAACGTCTATCCGCCGATGAGTACGCAGCTCGAGGCGCTCGGGATAGAGCTCATCGAAGGCTATGACGCTGCTCAGCTCGATCCCGCGCCCGATGTGGTGGTCGTGGGCAACGTCATGACGCGCGGTCAGCCGGTCATCGAGGCGCTGCTCGACCGCGGCATTCCTTACGCATCGGGGCCGGAGTGGCTGTCACGCGAGGTGCTGCGCGACCGCTGGGTGCTCGCCGTGGCGGGAACCCACGGCAAGACCACGACCTCGGCGCTTCTCGCCTGGATTCTGCAGCATGCGGGGCTGGAGCCGGGATTCCTGATCGGCGGCGTGCCCGCGAACTTCGACAGCAGCGCGCGGCTCGGCGCCACGCCCTTCTTCGTCATCGAGGCGGACGAGTACGACACCGCCTTCTTCGACAAGCGGGCGAAGTTCGTCCATTACCGCCCGCGCACGGCGATCCTGAACAACCTCGAATACGACCACGCCGACATCTACCCGGACGTCGCCTCCATCGAGCGGCAGTTTCATCACTTGGTGAGGACGGTGCCGGGCGGCGGCCGCATCATCTGGAACGCCGCCGACGAGCGGCTGAAGGAGACGCTGGCGATGGGATGCTGGACGCCGCGCGAGGGCTTCGCCGGACACAGCGTTCCGGAGGCACAGTGGACGGGCCGTGCCGCGGGCGGTGTCGAGGATTTCTCCTGCTTCGAGGTGCTCGAGCAAGGCCGGCCGCGGGGCACGGTGCAGTGGGGGATGATCGGCGCGCACAACATGGAGAATGCGCTTGCGGCGATCGCTGCGGCGCGGCACGCCGGCGTCACCGTCGAGCGCGCAATCGAGGCGCTGCATTCGTTCGCGGGTGTGGCGCGTCGCATGCAGCTTCGTGGTGAGGTGAACGGCGTGCGCGTGTACGATGATTTCGCCCATCATCCGACCGCGATCGCGACCACGGTGGATGGGTTGCGGCGGCGCGTCGGGTCAGCGCGGATCGTCGCGGTGTTGGAACCCCGTTCCAACACGATGCGTATGGGCGTACATCGCGACTCACTTGCCGCCTCCCTGTCCGGGGCAGACGACGTTTGGTTGTATACGCCCGCCGATCTCGGGTGGGACGCCGGCGCCGTGCTCGCAGCGCTCGGCGACCGCGGGCACGGGCGCAGCGACGTGGGCGTGCTCGCGCAGGATCTCGCGCAGACCTTACGGCCGGGCGATCACGCGCTCATCATGAGCAACGGCGGCTTCGGCGGTCTGCACGGCAAGCTCCTGGCGGAGCTCGCGCGAGTCCGCAAAACGGCGTAGCCGCCTGCGGTCCGATAGGCACGGCTCAGGCTGCAACGCCTGAGTCGTGCATGCGGGCCTGCCGCCGGGAATAGAACAGCCACAGGCCGACGCCCAGCAACACCGTCCAGCCGAGCACCAGCCAGCCGGTGAAGCCGTCGTGGCGGCTGAGAAGAAAGCCCAGGGGGGAGGCGCGGTTCGGCCGTGACAGCTCGTGCACGACCAGCATCACCCAGACCCAGCCGGCATGCAGCCCCATTCCCGCGGCGATGTTGCCGGTAATCGATCTCACCAGTGCGAGCACCGCGCCGACCGCTGCCAGACAGAGAAAGGCATCGGCGATACCGAGGGGATGATCAAAAGACTGCAGTGTGCCGTGCAGGAGCGCCACGCCGCTCCAGGGCGATACCTGCGCTGCGGGTATGTGGAAGCTGCCGAGAAAATGGGTCCACGAGTACACGACCGCGGTCAGCACCACCGCGGTGGCGGTGCCGGATTCCCGCTGGATGCCCGTGTACATCGCGCCGCGTAACGCCGTCTCCTCGATGAGAGCGACGGCGAGGCCGCTCGCCAGCCGCTTGCCGACGAGTGCGGCGAGTGCGGCGGAACCGTAGTCGGGGGCGCGCCGGAAATCGAGGAGCCCCAGCGCGGCCATGGACGCCGCCACGGCCGTCATCGTGAGCACGCCGAGCACGAGCCCCACCCAGAGCTCGCGCAGGAAGATGCCGCCCGGTCCTCTATAGCCGAGGCTGCGGCGATCCGCGAGCCGCAGCCTGCGCGCCACCAGCAGGAATCCCAGGAGAAAGGCCAGCATCCCGATCCGCTCACCGATGCGGTGGAACGGAAAGTCGAAATGCGGATGCAGCAGCAGCCACGCCGGATAGGTGAGCCCGGCCATTGCCGCCAGGCTCAGCGCGATCAACAGCAGAAACCAGGCGAAGGCACGCATGCGATGGAATCGTCGGACGGGGCGCGCAATGTACGGTTAAGCGGCCTTCGGCTGCAAATCCGCGCTAATGCGGCATATCGCGGCGAACACGCAACTTCTCGCTCTGGCTGTGCGCGCGCCGGCGCTCCGAGAATGACCGCCAGTCATTACACGAGCGGAGAGTCGCCATGCAGCAGACCAGGGCAAGACAGATATTGCAGTCGCTGATCCAGGGAATCGACCCCGTGACGCGCGAGGAGTTGCCGCACGAGACGGTGCTGCAGCACGCCGATGTGCTGCGGGCACTGCTCGCGGGGCTCTCCGCGCTCGAGCAGACGGCCGCTCGCGCGCAGCGGCGCTCACAGCTGCCCGACAACGTCGGCCACGCATGGACGACCGAGGAGGAAAGCAGGCTGGTGGCAGCCTTCAAGCATGGCGATTCACCGGTCGCCATTGCACGCCAGCACGGACGCACGCTGCGCGCAATCGAGGCGCGTCTGGAGAAGCTTGGACTCATCACCGCGGAAGAACGCACGACGCGCGGCGGCTTCACGGGAGTCTCCGAAGAGCCGCCCCGGCCGCGATCCGCACGCGGCGGTATACTGGCGCGCAAGAGGCAGCAACGCCGCTCGAGACACCCGTGATCGCCGTGTATGCACCCGCCGCGAAGCAAATCAGCGGACGAGCGGTGAGCCGTCACCTGGCCGTGGCGCCAGCTCCCTCGAATCCGGTTGTCATCTGGTTCGGCCGGATCGGCGACATGATCATGCTGAGTACGCTGCTCGAGATCCTCCACCGGAGGTTCGGGCAGCCGTGCCGGGTCATCGGCGCGGGCGCATGGAGCAAGGAAATCTATCGGTCGCATCACGACGTCGCCGAAGTCATCTGTCTGGGCCGGCACACGGCGTTCTTCCTCGACCGCGAGTGGTGGCGGGCGCGGCGCGCGCTGCGCGCCGATGCCGCCGCGCCCGTGTATGTTTGCGAGGATTATCCCAAAAAAATGCCGCGCACCATGCGTTTGCTGCGGTGGAGCGGCACCCCGGCGAGTCGCTGCGTTTTCATGAAGGATGTGCTCGCGGCGGCGAAGCGCGGCGGGCAGGCGCCCGAGCACTGGGTGGACAAGCTCGTCGCGCTGGGGCGGAGCACTCCGCCCGCATTTCGGCAAGCGGACTTCCCGTGGCCGCAGCCGGCGCCGCGCTGCGCGCCGCTCCTCGAAGTCACCCCGACCGAGCAGTCGGAATGCGAGGCATGGCTTGCGTCGCAGGAATGGCTCGGACGACCGCTCGTGCTCGTGCAGCCGGGCAATCAGCGCATGATGAAGGGGCGGCCGCACGCATTGCCGGACGACCACAAAGCATGGCCCGTGGAGCGCTGGGCGCAGCTATTGCAGCACATTCAGCAGCACTTGCAGGCCCGGATGCCGCAGGCGCTCATGATCCTGGTCGGGGCGCCGCAGGAAGCGGCCTTCCTCGAGGCGATTCGCGCCGAGGCGCAGCTGCCGGCGATCAACATCGCGGTGCTGCCGCTGCGCAGGCTCTTTGCCCTGTGCGCGCAGTCGCACAGCATGATTTCGGTGGATACGGGTCCGGCGCACGCCGCTGCCGCGGTTGGATTACCGCTGATCGTCCTTTTCGGCGCGTCTCCGCCGCAGATCTGGCAACCGCGCAGCGCCCTGGGATCTCCAGTGGTCGCTGTCGGCGGGGCGCCGGCGGCGAGCCGGGTGGATGAGATTCCGGAACACGTGGTGTTCGCGGCCTGGTGCGGATTGCTCGAACGTCTGCACCGAGACCGGTCGGATCGCGCGGCCCACTGACCGCTGGTGTATGGCCATACTCCTGACGTCCGAGTCAGCCGCCGGCGAGCAGGCGCTCGAAATCCTCCGCAATACGCTCGAGTGAGAACCGCGCGCACGCCCAGTCGTGCCCGGCCGCGCCCATCCGCCGCCGCCGCTCGGGATCGCGGATGAGCGCGAGTATCGCGTCCGCGAGCGCGTCGCTGTCGCCGGGCTCGATTCCGATGCCGGTGCTGTCGGCGACGAAGGTTTCGGGCAGCCCGCCCGCGAGGCTGCAGACCACGGGTACCGCGGCCGCCTGTGCCTCGACCGAGACTCGCCCGAAGGGCTCCGGGTAGGTCGACGGTACTGCGAGGATGTCGAGGGCCGGATAGAGCAAGGTCAGGTTGGCTTCCCAGCCGAGGAAGCGGTGGCGGCTCGCGTGGGCCGACTGCGCGATCCGGTCGCGCAGCGGGGCGGCGTCCTCGCCATCGCCCACCCACAACATGCGCGCGGTTGCGTCCGCGGCGAGGAACCGCTCGGCGGCATCGGCGAGTGTGAAAACGCCCTTCGCCGCGATCGTCCGTCCGACATAACCGATCACGACCTCGGAGTCGGTGAGACCCAGACGGGCTCTGGCGTTCGCCCTCGCGGCCGGCGAGGGTCGAAAGCGCTCGGTGTCGATCGGGTTGTAGAGCACGGAGGCGCGCTCCACGCCCATTCCCTGGCGCCGGTAGTCTTCACGGTGGAATTGCGAGACGAGAATGAAGCGGTCGGTACGCCGGGAGAGCAGATCGCGCGACCGCCGCCGCCGCGGCGCGTCGTGCCAATGCCGAAACAGCGCCACGCGCGCACCCGTGATTCCGCGGATGGCAACGAGCATCCGGTAGAACCGCGGGTCGTTGGAGACCATCCAGTCCGGCCGCTGTTGCCACGCCAGACCGAGCAGCGCCGCGGCGATGCGCATTCCGCGGGTTCGTCCCGGCCGTATGAATACCGTCGGTACCCGCGCCTCCTCGAGCAGGGCCGCCACCGGGCTGCCGGCGATCACCAGGCAGCGTACGTCATGGCCGCGCCGTGCCATCGCGGTCGCCAGGGCGGCGATGTGCTGCTCGGTCCCGTAGCCGCGTACGCTCGATTCTGCGAACAGCAGTCTCATTTGCGGCGTTATACCCGATGCGCAATCATCCCCGCCATGAGCGCCATCCTCTTCTTCGATCCCGTGTGCGATCGGCCGTACGACAGCGAGATGCTGCGGCGCCAGGCGATGGGCGGCACGGAAGCGACAGTGGTGCGTGTTGCCGATGCCCTGGGGGCGCTCGTCGTGCAGCACAACCGCGCGAGCGCGAGCGGCCGATATCTGCCGCCGCGGCGCGATCCCGCCATCACTCACGTGGTCGTCAACCGGGACGCGCGTGCTTTGGCGATGGTGCGCGAGCTTTATCCGAATGCGCGCATGCACCTCTGGCTGCACGACCGTGTGCGGCCGCGCTCGAAGCGCGCCAGGAGAATTGCCGCGGACGCGCAGACCCTGCGCGACCTCGCCGTGAGGGTGATCTGCGTTTCAGACACCCAGCGGCATGCGGTCGAAGCGGCGCTGCGTTGGATGGGTGTGGACGACCGCGTCTCGGCCCGCACGATCTACAATCCGGTGGACGATGCGCTGCGGCCGGATGGCTCGCCGGTCGATGAGCGCAAGCTCGTGTTCCTGTCATCTCCCAACAAGGGGCTGAAGTTCACGCTGGATGCTTTCCGCGCCGTGCGCAGAGCTCTGCCCGACATGCGCCTCGTCGTCGGCAATCCGGGCTACAGGCCCGGCGATGCCGCGCCGCTCGACGGCGTGGAATACCTCGGGCCGCAGCCGCAGCAGCGCATTCATGCGGAGGTCCGCACGGCGCTCTGCACGTTCTTCCCTAATTTCGTCATCCCCGAGACTTTCGGCCTCGTATTTGCGGAGTCGAAGGCGCTCGGAACGCCGGTCCTGACTCACGAATGCGGCGCCGCGCTGGAGGTTCTCGGCGACCCTGAGCAGGTGCTGCCGGTGTCCGCCGCCAAGCGGCTCTACGAAGGGCTGTTGGGCGAATGCCCGACGGGCTGGCGGCGCGCACCCGCCCGTCTCGCGGCCGGACTTGGCCTCTTCGACATCTATGTCGAGCGCCTCCGGGCCTGGCGTGCGGGCGCGCGGCCGGTGACCGAGCCCGATCCGCGGTTTCGCCTCTCCGCGGTGACGCAGCGCTGGCGCGAGGTATTGGCGGCATGAATTTCCAAGTACCATGGCGCGATGCTTCCTCCCCCGGTGCGTCCTGTCGTCATCAAGCTCGGCCGTATCGGCGATATGGTCATGCTGACGGCAGCGCTGCGGCTGCTGGAGGCGCGGTACGGTAAACCGTGTTACGTCGTCGGGGCCGATGCTTGGGCACCCGACGTTTACCGCGGCGTGCCTGAGGTGGCGGAATGCTGGTCCCTGCCGCGCAAGACACCGACCTTTCTTGGGCTCGCCTGGCCGCAGGTGCTGCGCGCTTTACGCGCAAGTGCTCCCGGGCCGGTTTATGTCTTCGAGCACCATGCGGGGCAGGTGCGCCGCATAAGCAGGCTGCTGCGCCTGAGCGGCATCGATCCGCGGCGCTGCCTCTTCATCGATGAGGTGCCCGGGCCGGACTCTCCATGGCTCGAGGCGCTCCTGCGCTTCGCGCGGCGAACGCCGCCAGCGCTGCTCGCGGCCGATTATCCCGAGCCGGCCGCTTCCGGTGGCTGGGTACCGCGGCTCGCGGTCCTCGAGAGCGAGCGCGCCGCGCGCGACCGGTGGCTTCGCTCACGCGGCTTTCGCGGCCAGCCGCTCATCCTCGTGCAGCCCGGCAATCACCGCACCATGGGCCGCAGGCGGCTGCGCAACTGGCGCGGGCGCGACGACAAGGCCTGGCCCGTGGAGCGCTGGGTGCAGCTGCTGCACAGGCTGCATGCGCGCATGCCCGATGCGATGCTCGTGCTCAGGGGCGCCGCCGCGGAGATGCCGCTGCTGGAAGCCATCCGCGCCGCCACCGCGCTGCCGTGCGTCGCCTCCGCCAGCACGGAGCTGCGCCCGCTGTTCGCGCTGTGCGAGGTCGCCCACAGCATGATTTCCGCCGACTCCGGTCCGGCGCATTCCGCCGCGGCGCTCGGAGTGCCGCTCGTCGTCCTGTATGGCACCCAATCGCCGAGGGTCTGGTTGCCGCGCAGCGCGAGCGGCTCGCCGGTGTTAGGAGTAGGCGGGCCGCCGGAGTTCGAGCGCGCGGAGCAGATTTCGGTCGATGCGGTGTTCGCTGCCTGGTGCAGGTCGACGCACCGCGGCGCCGATTGCGCCTGGAGCGCGGCCGGTGACGAGGCTGTGGCTCAGGCCGCGGCCCAGGTGGTCTTCGACCCGCGCCCGGCGCCGCTTGCCACCCAGACGACCTCGGTCAGAATCGACCCGTCGGCTCTCAGCTCGAGCGTGCGATAAGCCGGCGGTTGCCGATCTATGGCGAATTGCTCCGAGTGAGGCAGGAACTGCGCGCAGGTGGAGGGCGTGGCGAGCAGCCGCACGCCGTTGCGCAGCGCATCATAGCTCTGGTGCACGTGGCCCCACACGATGCCGCGCACATTGGGATGCCGATCGATGACGTCGAGAAACTCGGCGGCATTCTGTAAGCCGACGCGGTCGAGCCAACGGCTCGCCATCGGCACCGGATGATGGTGCAGACAAACGAGCGCATGGCGCTGCGGTGCATCCGCGAGGGCCGACTGCAATGCTGTCAGGCTCTCCGCGCTGAGGCGTCCGGCAGCCGAACCTGGGATGGTGCTGTCGAGCAGCACGATGCGCCAGAGCCCCAGATCGACGGTTCCCCCGACGACGAACGGCGCACTCCCGAGCTCGCGACGCATCGCTTCCGGCTCGTCATGATTGCCGGGCAGACAGAGCACGGGCAAGCGCAGCGCACCGAGCACCCGCCGGAAATTCGCGTACCCCGCAGGATCGTCCTGCACGAGATCTCCGGTTACCAGCACCGCATCCGGCGGCCAGTCCCGCAGCTGCGCGTTGGCGAGCGTTGCCTCGAGCGACGGCAGTGTCGCGATGCCGCGCAGCAGTTCGCTCTCGCCGCCGTGGAGATGCGGGTCCGTGAGGTGGGTCAAACGTAGGACGCTCATTGCCATTGCGGAAGGGTAGCAGAGAGCCGAGACCTTGCAGTGAACCAGGTCGCGCGCGACCCGGCATATGTCTGGAATCTGCGCCAGTACGCCCATTGCCTCGGCAATAATGTGATCTTCGCCAATCGAACATAAGCCGCTGTCGGGCGGTGGCGACGCGCCGCGCGTGCCGACTCATGGGCGAAACGGTCGTTCATACGCTGAACGCGCGGCGCACATACCGGGACGCTCCTGCGCCGCAGCGAGGCAGGCATGCTGCGGGTGCGGCGCAGCGCCCCACCGGCACAGCCGTTGCTCCGCTTGGCGCGATTGAGCCACGGCAGCGCCTGATGGGACAATGCGGCCGCCGTTCCCCCGCCTGGTTTTCCCTTATGACTACACGACGTGAGCTCGCCAACTGCATCCGCGCACTCTCGATGGACGCCGTGCAGCGCGCCAATTCCGGTCATCCTGGCATGCCCATGGGCATGGCGGACATCGCCCAGGTGCTCTGGTGCGATTTCCTCAAGCACAACCCCGGCAACCCGCAGTGGCTCGATCGTGACCGGTTCCTGCTCTCGAACGGTCACGGCTCGATGCTGCTCTACTCGCTCCTGCACCTCACCGGGTATCCGCTGCCGCTGGAGGAGATCGAGAAGTTTCGCCGGCTCGGCAGTCACACGGCAGGCCATCCGGAGCACGAGCCGGCGCTCGGGATCGAGACCACCACCGGTCCGCTCGGCCAGGGACTCGCCAACGCGGTCGGGCTCGCGCTCGCGGAGCGCATGCTCGCGACGCAGTTCAATCGTCCGGGATTCGGCATCGTCGATCACCACACGTACGTGTTCTGCGGCGACGGCTGTCTGATGGAAGGCATCTCCCACGAAGCCTGTTCTCTCGCCGGCACGCTGGGTCTCGGCAAGCTCATCGCCTTCTACGACGACAACGGCATCTCCATCGACGGCAGGGTGGAAGGTTGGTTCACCGACGACACGCCCAAGCGGTTCGAGGCCTATGGTTGGCATGTCGTGCCGCGTGTCGACGGGCACGATGCGGAAGCGGTGGCCGCCGCGATCCGCGCCGCGCGCGCGCAGGCCACGCGGCCCTCCATCATCTGCTGCCGGACCACCATCGGCTGGGGTGCGCCGCACAGGCAGGGGACCGCGGAAGCACACGGGGAAGCACTCGGCGCGGAAGAAGTGGCGGCTACCCGCAAGGCAATCGGCTGGCCCTACGAGCCCTTCGTCATACCCGACGAGCTGCGTGCCGGCTGGGACCACCGCGCGGGCGGCGCGGCGGCGGAGTCGGCCTGGCGGGAGCTGCTCGCGCGCTACCGCAGCGCCCACCCCGATCTCGCGCGCGAGTACGAGCGCCGCATGAGCGGCAAGCTGCCCGCCGACTGGCGCGAGACGGTTTCCCAGGCGCTGGCCGCCGGGCTCGCCCAGCAGGCGCCCCAGGCGACCCGTCAGTCCTCGCAGGCCACGCTCAACGTGATCGCCCCGAGGTTGCCGGAGACATTCGGCGGCTCCGCGGACCTGACGGGCTCCAATAACACCAAGTTCAAGACGGCCCGCGAGCTCGACCCGAGGGACGCCAGCGGCAACTACATGCATTACGGTGTGCGCGAGTTCGGCATGACTGCGGTGATGAACGGCATCGCTCTGCACGGCGGGATCCTTCCTTACGGGGGCACCTTCCTGGTGTTCTCCGATTACGCCCGCAATGCAGTCCGGCTCGCTGCGCTCATGAACACGCACGTGGTGCTGGTCTATACTCATGACTCGGTCGGTCTCGGGGAGGATGGCCCCACGCACCAGCCGATCGAGCACCTGACGAGCCTGCGGGCCATGCCGAACATGTGCCTCTGGCGGCCCTGCGACGCCTTCGAGACCGCGGTAGCCTGGACGGCAGCCGTGGAGCGCTCCGGACCCAGTGCTCTCGTGCTGACCCGTCAGGCGTTGCCGCAGCAGGCGCGTACCGCCGAGCAGCAGGCGGGTGTCCGCCGCGGGGGCTACGTCCTGATCGACTGCCAAGGTGTTCCCGAGTGCCTGGTGATCGCGACAGGCTCCGAGGTCTCGATCGCAGCGCAGGCGGTGAACACGCTGAACAACAGCGGCAGGCGAGTGAGGCTGGTATCGATGCCCTCGACCGAGGTATTCGATGCCCAGGATGAGGCGTACCGGGAGAGCATATTGCCCCGCACCGTCCGCCGGCGTCTGGCGGTGGAGGCCGGTGCCACGCTATCTTGGTGGCGCTACGTCGGTAGCGAGGGTCGGGTGATCGGCATCGATAGCTACGGCGCCTCGGGCAAAGGCGCCGAGGTGCTGGCGCACTTCGGCTTCAGCGCAGAGCACGTCGCCCGCGAGGCCGGTGAGCTGCTAAAGTCCGCTAGCTGAGCAATCGCCGCAACCCGGTTCAGTCCGTCGCCAACGACGCAATCGTAAACTTAACGAGGGGAACCATGCCCATCAAGGTCGGAATCAATGGCTACGGCCGCATTGGCCGTAACGTCCTGCGCGCAGCCTACGAGGGCCGGCGGACCGGCGACGTGCAGATCGTCGCGCTCAACGACCTCGGCGATGCGAAGACCAACGCGCACCTGACGCAATACGACACGGTGCATGGCAGGTTTCCCGGAGAGATCAAGGTCGACGGCGACTCGATGGTCGTCAACGGCGACCGTATTCGCGTGCTGGCGGAGCGCGATCCGGCGAAGCTCCCGTGGGGATCGCTCGGGGTCGATTACGTGCTCGAGTGCACCGGGCTCTTCACCAGCAAGGCGAAGGCCGGATTGCACCTGGCCGGCGGCGCGAAGCGGGTGGTCATTTCCGCCCCCGGCGGCGAGGACGTTGACGCGACCATTGTGTATGGCGTCAATCACCAGGTGCTGTCGAGCCGGCACACGGTGATCTCCAATGCATCGTGCACCACCAACTGCCTCGCACCCGTCGCGAAAGTGTTGCACGATGCCATCGGCATCGATGCTGGCATCATGACGACGATTCACTCGTACACCAACGACCAGGTGCTCACGGACGTCTATCACACGGACCTGCGTCGGGCGCGCTCGGCGACCATGTCGCAGATCCCCACCAAGACGGGGGCCGCGGCCGCCGTGGGACTGGTGCTGCCGGAGCTGAAAGGCCGTCTGGACGGCTTCGCCGTGCGGGTGCCGACCATCAACGTATCGCTGGTCGACCTCACGTTCACGGCGAAGCGCGCGACCACGGTGGAGGAAGTCAACCGGGCGCTGCGCAGCGCCGCAGACGGCGCGCTCCGCGGCGTCCTCGCTTACAACGACGCGCCGCTGGTGTCGATCGATTTCAACCATGACGCCCATTCGTCGATCTTCGACGCCACGCTCACCAAGGTGATCGGCGGCACACTGGTGAAGGCCTGCTCCTGGTACGACAACGAGTGGGGCTTCTCCAACCGGATGATCGACACGACCCTCGCCTGGGCCAAGGCGTCATGAAGGTCCTGCGCATGGCGGACCTGGACCTGCGCGGCAAGCGGGTCCTGATCCGCGAGGATCTCAACGTCCCGGTTCAGGACGGCGTCGTCACCAGCGATGCGCGCATCCGCGCGGCGCTGCCGACGATACGCCACGCGCTCGAGAAGCGCGCCAAGGTCTTCATCCTCTCGCACCTCGGCCGGCCCGAGGAGGGCAAGCTCGATGAAGCGCTGTCGCTGAAGCCCGTGGCCGCGCGCCTCTCGGAGCTGCTCGGCAAGGCGGTGCCGCTGCGGCGCGACTGGCTCGACGGCGTCGATTGCGAGGCAGGTACGGCGGTTCTCTGCGAGAACGTGCGCTTCAACAAGGGCGAGAAGAAGGACGATCCGGCGCTCGCGCGCAAAATGGCGGCCCTCTGCGACGTATTCGTGATGGATGCGTTCGGTACCGCGCACCGCGCGGAGGCCAGCACCCACGGTGTCGTCAAATTCGCGCAGAGCGCGTGTGCGGGGCCGCTGCTGGTAGGCGAGCTCGAGGCCCTCGAGCGCGCGCTCGAGAAGCCCGCGCGGCCGTTGGTCGCCATCGTCGCGGGCTCGAAAGTCTCGACCAAGCTCACGGTGCTCGAGTCGCTCCTCGCCAAGGTCGACAAGCTGATCGTCGGCGGCGGCATTGCCAACACCTTCCTGGCCGCCACGGGAGTGGCGGTGGGCAAATCCCTATACGAACCGGATCTGCTCGATGTCGCGCGCCGTCTCATGACGCAGGCGCGCGCGCGCAGCGCGGAGATTCCGCTGCCGACCGACGTCGTGGTCGGCAAGGAGCTCGCGGCCACCGCGCACGCCGACGTGCGTCCCATCCACGAGGTCCGCCCGGACGAGAGGATTCTCGACATCGGCCCGGACACCGCGGACCGGCTGAGCGGCATGCTGCAATCAGCGGGAACCATCATCTGGAACGGGCCGGTCGGCGTGTTCGAGTTCGACCAGTTCGGCGAGGGCACGCGCGCGATCGCCCAGGCCATCGCGCGCAGCAAGGCATTCTCCCTCGCCGGCGGCGGCGACACGCTGGCGGCCATCGAGAAGTACGCGGTCGAGGACGGGATTTCCTACATCTCTACGGGCGGCGGCGCCTTCCTCGAGTTCGTCGAAGGCAAGACCCTACCCGCCGTCGCTGCCCTCAAGGAGCGCGCAAGCGGCTGACCCATGCTGAGACGAACGAAGATCGTAGCGACCGTCGGCCCGGCGACCGACGACATCGCTGTCTTGACGGACATGATGCGCGCCGGGCTGGATGTCGTGCGGCTCAACGCCTCGCACGGAACGGTCGAGGACCGGCAGCGGCGGTTGGGAATGGTGCGCGAAGCCGCCCAACGCGCCAACAAATGCGTCGGGGTGCTTCTCGACCTGGGCGGACCCAAGATCCGCATCGAGAGCTTTCGCGACAAGAAGGTGATGCTGCAGGAGGGCCAGGCTTTCACCCTCGACACCGCGCTCGATCCGAAGGCGGGCACCGCTGAGGAAGTCGGCGTCGCCTACAAGGATCTCCCCAAGGATGTCGGCCCGGGCGACAACCTGCTGCTCGGCGACGGCCAGATTGTGCTCGGCGTCGAGCGGGTCAGCGGCACGAGAATCGAGACGTGCGTGCGCGTAGGCGGCGAGCTGTCGGATCGCAAGGGCCTGAACCGCCAGGGCGGCGGAATTTCCGCCCCGGCGATCTCGGACAAGGACCGGGAGGACATCCGCTTCGCGGCCGAGGAGCAGGTCGACTACATGGCTGTCTCGTTCGCCCGGGATGCCGCCGACATCGAGCAGGCCCGCACGCTGGTGCGCCAGGCGGGCGGCAATGCCCGCATAGTGGCCAAGGTGGAACGGCACGAGGCCGTCGCCAACCTGCCGGGCATCATCGATGCCGCGGACGTGGTCATGGTGGCGCGCGGCGATCTCGGTGTCGAGATGGGTTACGCGGAGCTGACGGGACTGCAAAAGACCATCATCCATCAGACACGCGGCAGGAATCGGGTGGTGATCACGGCCACCCAGATGATGGAGTCGATGATCCAGAACCCGGTGCCGACGCGCGCCGAGGTCAGCGACGTGGCCAACGCTGTCATGGATGGCACGGACGCCGTGATGCTGTCGGCGGAGACCGCCGCCGGCCGTTACCCGTTGAAGGCCGTGGAGGCGATGGCGCAGGTCATCGAGGGCGCGGAGAAATACCAGCTCACCCACAGCCGCACCCGCCACCGTACCGAGGCACAGTTCAAGGGATCGGAGGAGGCGATTGCCATGGCCGTCATGTACACGGCCAACCACCTCAAGGTGCGCGCCATCGTCGCCCTGACGGAGTCGGGGGCGACGCCGCTGTGGATGTCGCGCATCCGATCGGACATTCCGATCTACGCCTTCACGCGGCATGAGCCGACGCGACGTCGGGTCACGATCTATCGCGGCGTCTATCCCGTTATTTTCGATGTGACCCACGCCACATCGACCGTGGCGCTCTACGGCGCCCTGTTCTCGCGGCTACTCGAGCTCGACCTGGTCAAGCGCAAGGATCTGGTGATCCTCACCAAGGGGGAGCTGTCCGGGGTCCAGGGTGGCACGAACTCCATGCAGATCCTTCAAGTTGCGTAGAATGCCGTCGGGCGAACGCCCTCCGCTCACGGTGCTGGCGACGTGCGAAAGCAAATCAATGAGCGGCCCAGGCCGCCCTGGGCCGCGGAGACAGATCGAGTCACAGGGCTGGCCGCGCAAAGCGGCAGGATGCCGACTTTGCGCTGATGGAAGCAGAAGTCGCGAGAAAACCGCCGCCGCCACGCTCGACCGTCGGACTGGTGCTGACCGGTGGCGGCGCGCGTTCGGCCTATCAGGTCGGCGTGCTCATCGCGCTGACGGAGCTTCTGCCGCGCGCCCGTAATCCCTTTCCGGTCATCGTCGGCACCTCGGCCGGTGCGGTGGCTGCCTCTGTGCTCGCAGCCGAGGCGCATCGCTGGCGTCGCGCCGTAACCGGGCTCGAGCGCGTGTGGGCCAACTTCCGTACCGGCCAGGTCTTTCACGTCGACCCCGTGCACATGCTGCGCTCCGGCACGCACTGGCTGCTCGCGCTGGCTTCCGGCGGCCTGGTGCTGTCACCCCCCAAGGCGCTGCTCGACAACAGCCCGCTGCGGCAGCTCCTGGGGACGAACGTGGACTATGCCAGCATTCATCGCAGCATCACGCGCGGACATCTGCAGGGCTTCGCGCTCTGCGCAACGAGCTACGCCACGGGACAATCGGTAGCGTTCTTCGACGGTCGGGGGTCGATTCCGGAGTGGACGCGCTCGCAGCGCATCGGCCGGCGCAGCGAGCTGACGCTCGATCACCTCATGGCGAGCGCCGCGATCCCGCTGCTCTTCCCACCGATGTGCATCGGCCGGGAATATTTCGGCGACGGCGCCATGCGCCAGTTGAATCCCCTGAGTCCCGCCATTCACCTGGGCGCCGACCGCCTGCTGGTCATCGGCGTGCATGCGCGGCGGGCGGAGGGCGTCGGCGCCGGCAGCGGCACCAGCCGCAAGATGCCGACTCCGGGCGAGGTGCTCGGCTACATGATCGACACGCTGTTCACGGATCAGGTTTTCGGCGATCTCGAGCAGATCGAGCGCATCAACCAGCTCGTGCATGAGGCGCCGTTCGCGGCGCGCGGCCTGAAGCACGTGGACACGCTGATGCTGGCCCCGAGCATCGATCCGCGCGAGATCGCCGCGCGATATATCGCAGATATGCCCAAGAGCTTGCGCGCACTGCTGCGCGTGATCGGCGGACGCGACGTCTCGGGATACCAGCTCGCGAGCTATCTCATGTTCGAGGCGAGCTATACCCGCGCGCTCATCGAGCTCGGCTATCGTGATGCCATGGAGGCGCGGGCGGCGCTGGTGGCCTTCATGAGCGGCGAGCGGCTGCCGCCTCTCATGACCGCGGCCGGAATCGCGCAAGCGACTTGAAATGCGCTGCGCGACTAAATCGCCAGGAGCGATTTGAACGCCGGGCGCAGCTCGGCGGCCCCGAAGGGGCGAGGCCCAGGACGGGCCGAGTAACCCCGTCCGTGTAGCAGCGGCGCGAGGACGCGCCGGATTGGGCGCTACTCAACCTTCAGACCTGTATGGCGGGTGGCCGCGGTGGGGAATTCCGCGGCGAACTGCGCCACCAGCTTGTCGACGATGTAGACGGAGCGATGCTGCCCGCCGGTGCAGCCGACTGCCACGGTGAGATACCCGCGGTTGCTTGCCACGTATTCGGGAATCCGCGCGCGGATGAACTGCGCGATGTCCCCGATCAGGCCCGCCACGTTGGTCTGCCCTTCGAGGAAGCGGATGACCTCGGGGTCCCGTCCCGTGAGGCCGCGCAGCGCCGGCTCCCAATAGGGATTGGGAAGAGAGCGGGCATCGAACACGAAATCGGCGTCGCCGGGGATGCCGTGCTTGAAGCCGAACGACTCGAAGGTGAGCGACAGCCGGTTCGCGTGCGTCTCCCCGACGCGCAGCCTGATGAGGTCGCGCAGCGCGTGCACACCCAGCCGCGAGGTGTCGATGACCAGATCGGCGCCATAGACGATGGGCTCCAGAACCTGCCTCTCCATTGCCATCGCGGCACGCAGGTCGACGTTGTGTCGGCTCATCGGGTGCTTGCGCCGCGTTTCGGCGAAGCGCCGCAGCAGCTCCTCGTCCGTCGCGGTCAGGAAGATGACTTCACATTCGAGCCCGCTGCGGCGCAACTCGTCGATGAGCTGCGGAACCGTGGCGATCTCAGCCGCGGTGTTGCGCGCATCGAGGCCGACCGCGGCACGCTCGTAGGTGCGCTCGGGGCTGCGCACCGCGTGCGAGATGAAAGGCTTGAGCAGCGCCGCCGGGATGTTGTCGATGCAGTAGAAGCCCAGGTCTTCGAGCATGTGCAGGGCCACGCTCTTGCCGGAGCCGGAGAGGCCGCTGAGGACTATGATGCGCACTGCGGCACCGGCCCTCGACTGACGCGTCTTGCTTCTTGGCGTGCGGGCGTCAGGCGCGTAACGCCCGGCCCTCGACGGCGTGATGGTCCGTCAGCTTTTCCTTGTGCTTCTTGATGCAGCGGTCGAGCTTGTCGGCCAGAAGATCGATGGCCGCGTACATGTTCTCCTCGGTCGCATCGGCGTGGATCGAGTTGCCGCTCACGTGCAGGGTCGCCTCGGCTTTCTGTCGCAGTTTCTCCACCGTCAGGACGCAATGCACGTCGATGACCTGCTCGAAATGCCGTCCGATGCGCTCCAGCTTCTTCTCCACATAGCCTCGCAGGGCGGGCGTGACCTCGACGTGGTGGCCGGTGACGTTGAGCTGCATTGCGGTCTCCTTCTCACGTGTTGTGGCAGACATCATCTGAATTCACTGTCATTCACATTTGACCCAGGCCCGCCCGCCGACGCTCGTTCGAGGGGGGGATGCCCATCGCCTCGCGGTACTTCGCGACGGTGCGGCGCGCGACCGGAATGCCCTCCGCCGAGAGAAGCTCGGCGATGCGGCCGTCGCTCAACGGCGATTCCGCATCCTCGTCCTTGACGAGCTTTCTGATCTTGGCGCGGATGGCGGTCGAGGACGTGCCCGACCCGTCCGCACCCTCGACGTGGCTGGAGAAAAAATAGCGCAGCTCGAAGACGCCGCGCGGTGTGTGCATGTACTTGCCGGAGGTGACGCGGGAGATGGTCGACTCGTGCATGCCGATCGCCTCGGCGATGTCCTTGAGGATCATCGGCCGCATGTGCTCTTCTCCGTGCTCGAGGAAGGCGGTCTGGCGCTCGACGATGGAGCGGGCGACCTTGATCAGCGTTTCGTGGCGGATCTCCAGGCTCTTCAGCAGCCAGCGCGCCTCCTGCAGCTGGGCGCGCATGGTGGCGTGGCTGGCGTTGCGGCCGATCAGGCTCGCATAGCTCTGATTGAGGCGCACCCGCGGCAGGGTGGCCGAGTTGATCTCCACCGCCCAGCCGTGCTCGGTCCGCCGGACGAATACGTCGGGGACGACGTACTCGGCCGAACCGGCGCTGATCGTAGCGCCCGGACGCGGATGGCAGGAACGCACCAGCGCGAGTGCGCAGGCGAGCTCTTCGTCGCTGGCCCGCAGCTCTCGCTTCACGACCGCGAGCTCGCGGCCGGCAATGCGCTCGAGGTGGTGCCTGGCGATCTCGACAGCGGCATTGAAGCCGGGAATCGCCGGATCGAGCTGCCGCAGCTGCAGCTCGATGCACTCACCCACGGACCGTGCGCCGATCCCGGGCGGGTCGAGGGCCTGCACGTCGAAGAGCGCTGCCTCGACCTCGGCGGCCTGGCAATGGATCTCCGGCCGCAGAGTGTTGGCGATCTCCTCCAGCGGCTCTGTCAGGTAGCCATCGTCACTGATGGCATCGACGATGGCACGCGCGATCGCCAGCCTGCGCGGCTCGAGCTTCGCCAGCTCCAGCTGCCACAGCAGGTATTCCTGCAGCGACTGGCCGGCGGAGTCGGCGAACTCCTGCTGCCGATCGTCGTCATCACCGCTCCAGGGCGTCTCGGCGGGGCCCACGCTGTGCTCGCCCCAGCCCTCGTCCAGCACCTCGACCGCGCTCTCGCGCGGGGTTTCCGCAGCTTCGATCGGCTCGGGGGCTTCGGTGTGCTCGAGGGTGCCGGTGTCGAGACTCTCTTCGTGACCGTCGTCCATCGGCTCGAGCATGACGTTGGTCTCGAGCAGCTCGCGGATGTGCGCTTGCAGCTCGAGAGCGGGCAACTGCAGGAGCCGAATCGCCTGCTGCAGCTGCGGGGTCATCGTCAGTTGCTGACCCAGCTTGAGCTGCAAGGAGGGTTTCAGCATGGTGGCACGGGGGCGGCTGGGGTCTGCCTAAGATAAGTCACTGATAATACACACTTTTCGAGCAAGCCGACGGCGATGTCGCCAGCCTGCTCGCAGACTCTCAAAGCCGGAACGACTCACCCAAGTACACCTCACGCACTTGGGGGTTGGCAAGGATTTCTTCCGCAGTTCCCTGAGCGATCACGGTGCCCTGATTGACGATGTAGGCCCGGCCGCAGACACCCAGGGTCTCGCGCACATTGTGATCGGTAATCAGCACCCCGATGCCGCGGCTGGTGAGCTCGCGGATGATGCGCTGGATGTCCAGTACGGAGAGCGGATCGACCCCGGCAAAGGGCTCATCGAGCAGCATGAAGCGCGGTTCCGCGGCCAGTGCCCGCGCGATCTCCACGCGCCGCCGCTCACCGCCCGAGAGCGACAGCCCGAGGCTGCGGCGCACGTGGCCGATGCGCAGCTCCTCGAGCAGTTCCTCGAGCCGCTGCTCGCGTGCGGCGCGCTCCAGATCGCGCCGCCTCTCCAGGATGGCGAGCACGTTGTCTTCCACCGACAGCTTGCGGAAGACGGAAGCCTCCTGCGGCAGATATCCGACCCCCAGCTGCGCGCGCCGATGCATCGGCAGGAGTGTCAGGTCCGTCTCGCCCAGGTGAATGCGGCCGGCATCGCACGGCACCAGTCCGACGATCATGTAGAAGGCCGTCGTCTTGCCGGCGCCGTTGGGTCCCAGCAGACCCACCACTTCGCCGTTCGCCACCTCGATGCTGAGGTCGCGGACGACTTGGCGGGATTTGTAGCTCTTCTCGAGCCCGCTCGCGCGCAGGACCGTCATGCGTGGCCGGGGCGCGGGGTGGCGCTCGCGGTTCCCGGGGGATGAGTCTTTTGCCGCGGCGTGTTCGAGGGCCGCGGCGGCAGAGCGCCGCCCTTGCCGTCTCCGGGCGCGCCCGGCTTCGACGCCGATTGCGGCGTTATGGTGATGTGCACGCCCTGACTTGCCCCCGAGGAGGTCGCCAGCACCTTCTGATCGCGGACGCTGTAGGCAATCGACGGCGCGCTCATCTCGTTGCGCCCGTCCGAGATCCAGGCATCGTTGGTCAGTAGTACCGTTCCACGGCTCACGTCGTACACGATCTGACCCGCATGGCCTTTCTCCCAGCCGAGATCGCCGCGCTGCTGCTCGAACTGCGCGGGGCTGCCGGTGATCGTCGCGGCGGCGATCTCGTTGTTGCGGAACTCCACGGTCGCCTGGTCGGAGCGCAGGCTGCCGCGCGGCGGAGCATCGATCTGCACGTTGCCCTGGAAGGTCCACCGGCTGTTCTGGAAATTGAGGCCCGTGGCACGCGCACGATCCGCGCTCACGCGCGTGGCGCCCTGGGAAACAACGATGTGCCTGAAGACGATGGTGTTGGTTTTGCCGTCGACGTCCGACGAGGCGGCGTCGACATTGATCTTCTCCTGCGCATTGATCGGCAACAGCTGCTGCTGGGCGGCGGTATCGCCGGGCGCGGCCACGGCGGCGGCATGCGGCACCGCCGGCGCCAGCGCGAGGCAAAGAAGGTAGAGGCTACTGCGAGAAAGTGCCATGTACGGCGGATTCTAACTGCACGCGGTGGTCCTTCAAATTGGCGATGAGCCCGACGGAGCTCAGCGGCCGCCCGGACCAGATCATCTGCACGGGCTCCTTGGTGCTGACGATGTCGCCGCGGAGATCGATGGATAGCGCCGGAGTGGAGATCTGCGCCGTTCCCGAAGAGGTCAGGGTGCCGGAGACGTGCACGTCGCCCGCAAGCTGCACCTGCTGCGCAGCCTGCTCGAGCTCGCCGCGGTCGGCGGTCACCGTCCAGGGGTTGCCGTCCGTGTCGCGAAAACTCATCTGCACCTGCGTGAGCTGCACCTGGCCTTCATCGGGCAACTGGCGGATCGTGGCGGCACTCAGCGTGTAGAGCGGATGTCCGTCCGCGCCGGTCTGCACGAGCCGCGCGTCGCTCGCCGAATACCCCTCGTTGAACGCGTTCTCCTGCACCGAGGTTGACGCGGGAGCCCCACCCTGCTGCCGCGAGAGCATCAGCGATGCGACGATGACTGCGACGATGGTGAGGACGGCGAAGAGGCGGTAAATCACGTGACTGCAGCGGCGTGCCGGCGCGCCTCCAGGAGGTAATCGCAGACCTCGCGGACCGCTCCCATACCGCCGGCGAGCCGGGTGATCACGCCGGCGGCGGCACGGGCTTCCGGGTGGGCATCCGCCACCGCAAAGGAAAGGCCCACCTCCCGCATGAGCGGGACATCCGGCGAGTCGTCGCCGACGCAGGCACATTGCGCCGCAGGCACCTTGAGCCGGGCCCGCAGCCGGCGAAAGGCGGCGAGCTTGTCCTCGACGCCCTGCTGCAGTTGCCGCACGCCCAGCTCCCGGCAACGCCTGGCCGTCATGCCCGAGCGCCGACCGGAGATGACGGCCACGGTAACCCCGGCGGCCGCCAGCAGCTTCAGGCCCAGCCCGTCGTGCACGTGGAAGACTTTCAGCGCCTCGCCGCGTGCTCCGTAGTAGAGACGCCCATCGGTCAATACCCCATCGACATCGAGCACCAGGAGGCGCACTCGAGCGGCGGCATCGGCCGTAGGGTTCGCGGTCGTGGCGCTCACATTACGCCGGCGCGGAAAAGATCATGCACATTGATCGCTCCGATCAGGCGGCCCTGCTCATCGGCGACCGGGAGCGCCGTGATGCGATGCACCTCCATCAGATGCACGGCCTCGGCCGCGAGGTCCTGCGGGGCCATGCTCTTACAGGGCGAGGTCATCACCTCGCCCATGGTGGCGTTGTGGAGATCGACGTGACGATCGAGCGCACGGCGCAGGTCGCCGTCGGTGAACACGCCGAGAATCCCGTCGCTGTCGTCCACGATGACCGTCATTCCCAGCCCCTTGCGGGACATTTCGAGCAGCCCCTCGCCGAGCCGCGTCTTCGGGCCGACGCGCGGCAGAGCCTCGCCGGTGCGCATGATCTGCTCTACGTGCAGCAAAAGCTGTCTTCCCAGGCGCCCTCCCGGGTGCGAGCGCGCGAAGTCCTGCTTGGTGAAGCCGCGCGCCTCGAGTATCGCGACCGCCAGAGCATCCCCCATTGCGAGTGTCGCCGTCGTGCTGGCGGTGGGCGCCAGGTTGAGGGGGCAGGCCTCTTCCGCCACGCTGACGTCGAGGGCCACTGTGGCGGCGCGGCCGAGAGTCGAGTCTGTCTTGCCCGCCATGACGATGAGCGGCACGGCGAGACGCTTCAGGTGCGGCAGCAGCAGCAGCAGCTCCGGGGTCTCGCCGGAGTTCGACAGAGCCAGCACCGCATCCCCGCGGGTGATCATGCCAAGGTCGCCGTGGCTGGCTTCGGCGGGGTGCAGGAAGAACGACGGCGTGCCGGTGCTGGCGAGCGTCGCCGCGACCTTACGCGCGATATGGCCGGACTTGCCCATGCCGGTGACGACCACCCGGCCCTGGCATTCCAGGCATACCCGGCAGGCGGCCGCAAAGCGGCCATCGAGCCGCGCGAGCAGCGCCTCGACCGCCTTGGCCTCGATGGCCAGGGCGCGGCGGGCGGTTGCCAGCAGGCTGCTCTGATCGGCTGGGACGGCGGCGGAGCTCATGATGGGGGTGATAATATCCGACGGATGAGCCCAGAGGAGATTGCGCGGCTGATCCGCGCCGGCCTGCCCGGAGCCGATGTCCGGGTGCAATCGGACGACGACACCCATTTCCAGGCGCGCATCGTGGCGGAGCAGTTCGCCGGTAAGCGCGGCGTCGCCCGCCATCAGCTCGTCTATCAGACGCTCGGTGAGCGCATGGGTCGCGAGATCCACGCGCTCTCGATCGAGGCGCTGACGCCGGCCGAAGCCGGGAGACCCTGACCATGGACAAGCTGCAAATCCAGGGAGGCGCGCCTCTCGAGGGCGAAGTACGCATCTCCGGCGCCAAGAACGCGACCCTCCCCATCCTCGCGGGCGCGCTGCTCGCCGATGGTCCGGTGATCGTCGGCAATGTGCCGCACCTCAAGGACGTGACCACGACGGTGGAGCTCCTGGGCGGCATGGGGGCGACCGTGACGGTCGACGAGCGCATGCGCATCGAGGTCGACTCCACCACGGTACGCGACTGCTTCGCGCCTTACGAGCTGGTCAAGACCATGCGGGCCTCCATCCTCGTGCTCGGGCCGCTGGTGGCGCGCTATGGGCGGGCCGATGTGTCGCTGCCGGGCGGCTGCGCGATCGGCGCACGGCCCGTCAACATCCACGTTGCCGGCCTGCAGGCGCTGGGGGCCGACATCACGATCGACGGCGGCTATATCCGGGCGCGCGCCGGCCGGCTGCGGGGCGCGCGGCTGGTGCTCGATACCGTGACGGTCACGGGCACGGAGAACCTGATGATGGCGGCGACGCTCGCGGAGGGCGAGACCGTCATCGAGAACGCCGCGCGCGAGCCCGAGGTGATCGATCTCGCGCAGTTCCTGATCTCCATGGGCGCCAAGATCCAGGGAGCGGGCACGGACAAGATCGTGGTGGAGGGGGTCGAGCGCTTGCGCGGCACTTCCTACGAGGTGCTGCCGGACCGCATCGAGAGCGGTACGTACCTAGTCGCCGGGGCCATTACGCGGGGCAACGTCCGGATCAAGAACACCCGTCCGGACCATCTGGATGCCGTGCTGGTGAAGCTGCAGGAAGCGGGCGCCAAGGTCGGCGTGGGGGACAGCTGGGTCGAGGTCGACATGCGCGGCCGCCGCCCGCGCGCCATCGACGTGCGCACGGCCCCGTACCCCGCCTTCCCGACCGACATGCAGGCGCAGTTTGCCGCGCTCAACACCGTGGCGGCTGGCGTTGGCACCATCATCGAGACCATCTTCGAGAATCGCTTCATGCACATGCTCGAGATGCGCCGGCTCGGCGCTGAGATCCGCCTCGAGGGCAATACGGCGATCATCCGCGGCGTCGACCGCCTCACCGCCGCACCGGTCATGGCCACGGACCTCAGGGCCTCCGCGAGCCTGGTGCTCGCCGGCCTGGTCGCCGAGGGCCGCACCGATGTCGAGCGGATCTATCACATCGATCGTGGCTACGAGGCGATCGAGGAGAAGCTGGCGCAGCTCGGCGCCCAGATCAAGCGCGTCCCGAACTAGCTCCTGTCAGAAGAGTCTGACAGCACGGCAGGGTGGCTGGGGGTACACTCGGCCGCAAAATTGGAGGTCCGTATGCGAATCGGAATGGTCGGGCTCGGGCGCATGGGCGCGAACATGGTGCGCCGGCTCATCAGAGGCGGACACGAGTGTGTGGCATACGACCGGTCGCGGGAGGCGGTACAGGCCCTCGCCGCGGACGGCGCCGTCGGCGCCAACTCGCTCGCCGAGCTCGTCCGGGCGCTCACTCCGCCGCGCGCGGTGTGGATCATGGTGCCCGCTGCCCTGGTCGACAGCGTCATCGCGGAACTTCGGCCGCTGCTCGCGGGGGGGGACATCCTCATCGATGGCGGCAACTCCCACTACCAGGACGACATCCGACGGGCCGAGGAGCTGCGCCCGGCGGGCCTGCACTACGTCGATGCGGGTACGAGCGGCGGCGTGCTCGGCCTGGAGCAGGGCTACTGCCTGATGATCGGCGCCGAGCCGGCTGTGTTCGGCGCGCTCGAGCCCATTTTCGCGACTCTGTCTCCGGGCGGACGGCGGCCGCAGAGCGCGGGCGGCAAGAGCGCGGCGCACGCCACGGCCGAGATGGGCTATCTGCACTGCGGCTCGAACGGTGCCGGACACTTCGTCAAGATGGTGCACAACGGCATCGAGTACGGGGTGATGGCGGCCTATGCGGAGGGCTTGAACCTGCTCCAACATGCCGATGCCGGCTTGAAGCGGGAGGAGGCGGACGCCGAGACCGCGCCGCTTGCCAACCCGCGCCTCTTCGAGTACCGGCTCGACATCGCCGCGGTCGCTGAAGTCTGGCGACACGGCAGCATCATTTCCTCGCGCCTCCTCGATCTGACCGCCGAGGCGCTCGCGGCCGACCCCGTCCTCGGCCGGTTCGGCGGCCGGGTGTCAGATTCGGGCGAAGGACGCTGGACGGTCCAGGCGGCAGTGGAGATCGGCGTCCCCGCGCACGTACTCACCGCTGCGCTGTATTCGCGTTTCGAATCGCGTGGTCGCTCGGAGTTTGCCGACAAGCTGCTCTCGGCCATGCGGCTCGGCTTCGGCGGCCATCTGGAAAAGAAGTCCTGAGGGTGCACTGATGGAGCGGCGAGACAGCGACACTCTGGTGCTCTTCGGCGCGACCGGAGACCTCTGCTATCGGAAGATATTTCCCTCCCTTTACAACCTGGCCCGCCGGGGATTGCTGCACGTGCCGGTGATTGGCGTGGCGCGCGCGGGATGGAACCTCGAGCAGCTGACCGACCGGGTGCGCGACAGCATCAGGAAATTCGTTTCCTCGCCGGAGGAGGCTGCGGTCTCGCGCCTCGTCGGCCTGCTGCGGTACCACGACGGCGACTACCAGGACCGGCAGACGTTCGTCGCGCTGCGTAAGGCGCTCGGGGACGCGCAGCGACCGCTCTACTATCTGGCGATCCCGCCGAGCATGTTTCCGGTGGTGATCGACCACCTGGGCACTTCCGGGTCCGCCCAGGGCGGGCGCGTGGTCGTCGAGAAGCCGTTCGGGCGCGATCTCGCCTCGGCGCAGGCCCTCAATCAGGTGCTGCAGAAGCAGTTCGCGGAGAATCGCATCTTCCGCATCGATCATTACCTCGGCAAGGAGGCGGTGCAGAACCTGCTCTATTTCCGCTTCGCCAACTCCTTCCTCGAGCCGATCTGGAACCGCAACTTCGTCGCCAGCGTGCAGATCACGATGGCGGAGACGCTCGGGGTGGCGGGCCGCGGCAAGTTCTACGAAGAGACCGGAGCCATCCGCGACGTGATGCAGAATCACCTGCTGCAGATCCTGGCGCTGCTCGCTCTCGAGCCGCCTGTGAACTCGGAGGGCGAGTCGCTGCGCGACGAGAAGGTAAAAGTCCTGAAGGCGGTGCGGCCCGTGCGGCCGGATGCCGCGGTCCGCGGGCAGTTCGCCACTTACCGGCAGGAGCAGGGCGTGTCGCCCGATTCCAAGGTGGAGACGTATGCGGCGATGCGGCTCGAGATCGATTCCTGGCGCTGGAGCGGCGTGCCGTTCTACCTGCGCGCCGGCAAGTGCCTGCCGGTCACGGCGACGGAAGTGGTCGTCGACCTGAAGCCGCCGCCGGCGCACGTGTTCGGCGAGCTGGGCCCGGAATATCCCAACTTCGTGCGCTTTCGAGTGGGGCCGGACATCGCGATTGCGCTGGGCGCGCACGCGAAGAAACCGGGTCCGGCCATGCAGGGCAGGGAGGTGGAGCTCTTCGTCGCGGAGCACGACGCGGACGTGATGGACGCTTACGAGCGGCTGATCAGCCTGGCACTGATCGGCGATACGTCGCATTTCGCCCGCCTGGACGAGGTGGAAGCGGCGTGGGCGATAGTGGACCCGGTGTTGGGGATGGCGGACATGCCCTACACATACACCTGCGGGACGTGGGGACCGAAGGAGTCGGAGCGGCTGCTGACCGGCTCGTGCAGTTGGCACAACCCCGGGAGCGAGCCGCAGGGGTGGACCCGGTCCTGCGCGCCGTCGCATCTGCCGATGGGGAAGTTCGCGCCGTAGAATCGGGCGGCGCCGCTCGCGCCCGGTGCGGTCAGGTGCCTGGCTCGACTCCGCAGCGGAAGACCCGTTCACCACCCGGCTCGAGCCGGATCGCATCGGCCCACTCCGCCCGATTGAAGGCGTTGGCCATGCATTCCATCGGCTCCAAAGCGACCGAGCGCCGCGCGTCGCGCTCGAGTGTATCGCCGGTGAAAACGTGCATCACGCCATGCTCCTGCCACACCGCTATACCGTACCGGGTCTTCGGGTCGATGAGCCTGGTGCGGATGCGGCCGTCGGCAGCGGCGATCAGATCGGCATACTCCTGGTCGAGAATGCTGCCGCCGATCACGCGTGAGCGGCGGAAATCGAGCGCCGGCGCATCGTCCAACGGCTCGTAGGCGGCAGCGCCGGGCAGCGCGATCAGATCGCTGCCGGTGCGGATGAGCGTTCGCGCTGGTATCTCCAACAGCCACTCGTCAGCGGTGCCGTCAGCGACGCGGAAGTACGGATGCCAGCCGAAGAAGCAGGGGGCCGGCCGGTCGCCGCCGTTGCGCATCCGCGCCTCGAGAGTGAGGCCGGAGGCATCGAGGGTGAAGCGCACCGCAAGATCGATCGCAAACGGATAGCCCGGCACTCCGCGGATGGAAGCGCTCAATAGGGCGCGCGCGGAGCCGGCGTCCGCCACCAGCTCATCCACCGCGAAGTCTGCGTCGCGCACGAAGCCGTGGCGGGACTCGCGATGCCCCGCGGCCGCTGCGGGCTGCAGATCGTAATCGCGGCCATCGAAGCGGTAGCGCGCATCGGCAATGCGTCCCGCGAAGGGCGCCATGATGGCGAAACGCGAGCCCGGGCGCGCGCTGATTTCGGCGGCATCGCGCTGACCTGCCGCGATCTCGAATGAGCGGCCGGCGCGCAGGACCTCGAAGCCGACGAGCGCGGCGCCGTGACGGGCGATCCGCGCGCGGCGGCCGCCATCGTCCTGCAGCGTGACGATCGGCTGATCGTCCAGCACCGAGCGGGCGACCGAGTATTTCATTTGCCGGCGGCCGGCGCGAGCTCCGAGTCGCGCTCCATCCACAGCTCCACGCGCGGGCAGCCGGCGACGGCGCGCAGCGCGACGCTGTTTGGATCCTGGCCGATGAATGCCGCGATGGCGTCATGTTTGCCGCTGCCCGCCACCACGAAGAGCGGCTCGGCTACATTGGCGAGGAAGTCAGGAGTGACGCTGACGCCTTGCATGCCGTCGGGTCGCTGGACGGCAATGGCAAGCCGCCCACGGGATTGTTGCAGGTCCTCGGGGCGGAAGAGAGAGGCGGTATGTCCGTCCGGCCCCAGACCCAACAGGGCCAGGCCGATGCCTGCGCCAGCTGCCAACAGCGTGCGCAGGCTGCGCTCGTAATCGCGGGCCGCCTCCTCCAGAGGAAGCTCGGTTCTGATGCGCAGTACCTGAGTCTCGGAGAGCGTCAGAGCGTCGAGCAGGGTACGGGTCGCGTGGTAGTTGCTGGCGTCAGAGTCCGCGGGTACGTAGCGATCGTCCGAGTAGATCACCGTGAGTGCATCGCCGCGCGGCGGGCGGCGGCGAGCAACCTCCCGATAGGCGGGCAGCGGGGTGTGGCCGCCGGAGAGCATGATGACGGGAGGAGCGGCATCCGGTTCCTTCGCGGTTGCGCGAATCGCCTGCTCGAGGCGGTCGGCGAGCGCGGCGTCGAGCTCGGGGCGGGTGGTGAAACGGCGAACGTCGATTTTCGGCATGGTGACTCCTCTAGCCCGCGGCGGCGGTACGCGGCTGTTCGGCGACGTGCACCTTTACATTGTATTGGCTGCCGCCTCGCTGATCGTGAAGAGTGAGCGTCGAGCCGGGCTTGCAGCTTGCTATGCGGGCGCGGGCGTCTTCGGCGGAGGTCACGGGTGCACCGTCGATGGCGAGCAGCAGATCCCCGGGCTTGAGCCCGGCCTGCTGTGCGGGACTCCCCACATAGAGATTGGCGATGACGACGCCGCCGCGAGCCAGGCCGAGCTGCTGCGCCTCCGTGTCGGAAATATCCTCGGGCACTATCCCGATCCAGCCGCGGATGACGCGTCCGTACCTGATGATGTCGTTCACCACGCCGCGGACCATATCCACGGGAATCGCAAAACCGATGCCTTCGACACCCAGGCTCTTGGCGACGATGGCGGTGTTGATGCCGATCAGTGCGCCGCTGGAGTCGACCAGCGCGCCGCCGGAGTTGCCGAAATTGATGGGCGCGTCGGTCTGGATGAAATCCTCGAACGTCGTGATCCCGAGCTGTCCGCGGGCGGTGGCGCTGACGATGCCGTGCGTCACGGTCTGCGAGAGACCGAGTGGATCGCCGATGGCGAGGACGACGTCGCCGACCCGAAGCTGATCGGAGCGACCGAAGGTCGTGACCGGGAGATTCGCCAGATCGATCTTCAGCACCGCGAGATCGGTGTCCGGATCGACGCCGACGACTTGCGGGTTCGCAACCCTGCCGTCCGAGAGCTGCACGCGGATGGCCCCGGCGTTGGCAATCACGTGGTAGTTCGTCACGATGTGGCCGCTCTCGTCGATGATGACGCCAGACCCGAGGCTGCGCTCGATGCGCTTCTGGGTTTGCGGCAGGACGTTGCCGAAGAGCTCACCCAGCGGCGACGGAAAGACCCGCTCCTCGACATAGCGGGCGGTATATATGTTGACTACGGCGGGGGCTGCGCGCTGCACCGCCGCCGCGTAGGTCACGCGCGCCGGCCCCTCGGCGGTGGGCGCGCTTGCAGCCGGCGCGGGCAGCGACGCCGCTGCCGGCGAGCCGGCATTCCCGCGGATGAGGTCCGGACGCAGCGCGACGATCACGAACGCGAGGGCCAGCCCACCGACCACCGATCCGGCAAGGAACGTCAACCCGCGACCCAATCTCTCCAGCATTTGATCCTCCTCTCGCTGTGTATAATGCCGCGCTACCGCGGGAATTGGGGAGCCTGCCGAATGAGCGAATGCCTTATCTGCGCCAACGGGCCAGTCCTCTCGAGGGGGGACGCCTGATGGCCACGACCGAGCGCGGCAGCGAGCTGCGCGCCCCGGGCGAGCCTGTGCCGCCCGGCGCTGCACCCGTTTCCAAGAAACGGGGGTTCTGGGCGTGGCTCAACAAGCGCATGCCCGTCGACGAGTTCATCGCCACTCAGCTCACCGGCTACTTCGCGCCGAAGAACTTCAATATCTGGTACTTCTTCGGCTCGCTGGCGCTGGTGGTGCTGGTGATCCAGCTGGTCACCGGCATCTTCCTCGCGATGTTCTACAATCCGAGCGCTGCCGGCGCGTTCGACTCCGTGCAGTTCATCATGCGCGAAGTCGACTGGGGCTGGCTGATCCGCTACCTCCACTCCACCGGCGCATCGGCGTTCTTCATCGTCGTCTACCTGCACATGTTCCGCGGCCTGATGTACGGCTCGTACCGGCAGCCGCGGGAGCTCCTGTGGGTAATCGGCATGCTGGTGTACCTCGCGCTCATGGCCGAGGCGTTCATGGGCTACGTGCTGCCCTGGGGCAATATGTCCTTCTGGGGCGCGCAGGTGATCGTCAACATCTTCGGTACCGTCCCCGCCATCGGGCCGGGACTGGTGCAGTGGCTCCGTGGCGACTATGGCATCGCCAACGCAACCCTGAACCGCTTCTTCGCGTTGCACGTCGCGGCCGTGCCGCTCATCCTGCTGTTGCTCGTGATGCTGCATCTCGTGGCGCTGCGGCGAACCGGCTCGAACAATCCCGACGGGATCGAGATCAAGGAGCGCACGGACGCCGACGGCAAGCCGCTCGACGGTATTCCGTTCCACCCGTACTACACGCTCAAGGATATCGTCGGCGTCGGTGTGTTCTTCGTCATCTTCGCGCTGATCGTGTTCTACGCCCCCACCGTCCACGGGCTGTTCCTCGAGCAGCCGAACTTCGAGCCGGCGAATCCGCTCTCGACGCCCGCGGAAATCCACCCGGTGTGGTACTTCACTCCGTACTACGCCATTCTGCGCGCGGTGCCGAACAAAGGCATGGGGGCGCTCCTCATGCTGCTCGCGCTGGTCTCGCTGCTCGTGCTGCCTTGGCTCGATCGCTCGCCGGTCAAATCCATCCGCTACAAGGGCTGGATCTCGCGTCTGATGCTCGCCGTCTTCGTGATCTCCTTCGTCGGGCTGGGGTACCTGGGATTGCAGCCTGCGGAAGGCGTGTACGTCATCCTCGCGCGCATCTTCGCGGTCTGCTACTTCGCCTTCTTCTGGCTGATGCCGTTCTACTCGCGCATCGACCGGGTGAAGCCGGTGCCGGAGAGAGTGGTCTACCATGCCCATTAGCAAATTGCCCGCGCTGCTGCTGACGGTGGCGCTAGTAGCGGGAGCGGCGGGCGCCGCTCGCGCTATTGCCGCGGACGAAGCACCCTCCGACGCGGACTGGCAAGGTTGGACGGCGAACGCCAACGTCACGGACACCGCCTCGCTGCAGCGCGGGGCACGCGATTTCGTCGGCTACTGCCTGGGTTGCCACTCGTTGAAGTACGAGCGCTGGTCGCGGCTCGCAGCCGACCTCGATATCCCGAAGAGCCTGCTCGTCAAGGACCTGATCCCGCCCGGGGAGACTCCGGCCGGCTACATCGTCTCGCCGATGGTCGAGGCGGACGCCGAGCAATGGTTCGGCAAGGCGCCGCCGGATCTGTCCCTGATGGCGCGCGCCCGCGGTACTGACTATCTCTACCAGTACCTCAAGACGTTCTACGTCGATTCGGATCGGGCAACGGGCGCCAACAACATGGCGTACCCGCAAAGTGCCATGCCCGATATCGTTGCGCCGCTCGAGGGACTGAAGGTCGCGGTCTACAAGAGCGTCGAGAGGCAGGGCGCGGACGGTCAGGTGACCAAGGAGCAGGTCTTCGACCATTTCAAGCAGATCGCCCCGGGCAGCATGACGCCGCAGCAGTTCGACCAGTTCGTGCACGATCTGGTGAATTTCCTGGATTATGTCGGCGACCCGCAGCGGGCCATGAGGCACGCGATGGGCGTCTGGGTGGTCCTCTTTCTGCTCGTCTTTACCTGGCTCGCCTGGCTCCTGAAACGCGAGTTCTGGAAGGACGTCAAGTAGGAGCGCCGCTGACCCGCTAGAGTAAGAGGAAGGCTCGGGTGCTGGCTGGACCGCGGGAGCGGAATCGTGTCGAGCAGACGTTCCATCATGACGCTGTTTTCCGCGCCGCGCGATCCGTGGAGCCATCGGACTCGCATCGTGCTCGCGGAGAAGAGCATCGCCATCGACGTCGTCGATGTGGAGCCCGGCAAGTACCCTGAGGATCTGCTGGACCTCAACCCGTATCACACCGTGCCCACGCTCGTGGACCGCGATCTCGTGCTCTACGACTCGCGCGTCATCATCGAGTACCTCGACGAGCGCTTTCCCCACCCACCGCTGATGCCGGTCGATCCCGTGACGCGGGCGCAGTTCCGGCTGGCGCTGTACCGCATCGAGCGCGACTGGTACACGCTGCTGCAGCAGATCGAGGTGGAGGACGACAAGAAGCTTCTGCCGAAGCTGCGCAAAGTTCTGGCGGATACCATCGTGCAGGGTGTGGATCTCTTCAAGGTGAAGCCTTACTTCTTGTCCGACGACTTTTCGCTGGTCGATGCGACCATCGCGCCGATCCTCTGGCGACTGCAGCACTACGAGGTCGAGCTGCCGCCGAAGGCGCAGCCCATCCTCAAGTACGCCAGCCAGGTCTTCTCCCGCGCGACATTTCGCGAATCCCTGTCGGAGCGGGAGCGCGAGATGCGGCTTTGAGGCGGTGAGCGATGCTCAAAGCTCCTCCGAAGCGTCCCTACCTGCTGCGCGCCATGCACCAATGGATCACGGACAGCGGGCACACGCCGCACGTAATAGTGGACGCGGAACGCTCCGGCAGCGAAGTCCCTCGGGCTTATGTGCAGGAGGGGAAGATCGTCCTCAACCTCAGCTATACGGCGACGCAGCGGCTGAAGATCGACAATGACGTCGTGGAGTTCGATGCGCGCTTCGCCGGCGTGGTGCACCACGTGCGCTTTCCCGTGACCGCGGTGATGGGCATTTACGCGCGCGAGACCGGCGAGGGGATGATGTTCGCCGAGCAGGACGCCGGCCCCGAGACGCCGCCCTCAGGACCCGCGCCCGCCGAAGAAGGCGGCGGGACGCCCAAGCGTCCGCAGCTCCGCGTGGTGAAGTAACGGTCTCGACCTACGTGCGAGCCCAGCCAAGAGCCCCGTCCGAAAGCAAGTGAGTAAGCGGACCCGGGCCGTTCCCGGGTCCGCGAGACGAATCCTTGTCACTGGGCTGGCCGCCCAAAGCGGCAGGATGCCGACTTTGGGCCAATCCAAGGAGAGCCGGCCTGTAAGCCGGGTTCTGTCGAGAGCAATCATTCCTCTGCGATCCACGTCGCCGTGGACCTCTAGCGGCCTACCCGGAAGCGCGCGCGGATCGGCGCTGCGCGCTCTGTTGCCAGAGCCCGCTGCTTCCCTATTTGGCCTTGCTCCAGGTGGGGTTTGCCATGCCAGCCCTGTTACCAGGGCCGCGGTGCGCTCTTACCGCACCCTTTCACCCTTGCCGTCCCCCGCGATTTTCACCGCGGGAGCTTGGGCGGTTTGCTTTCTGTTGCACTTTCCGTGGGCTCGCGCCCCCCAGGCGTTACCTGGCACCTGATCCGCCGGAGCCCGGACTTTCCTCCCCCCGATCGATGTCGAGGCAGCGATTGCCCGGCCGGCTCCCCGCGACATTATAGGGGGTCGGCGCGCTCACTCAGTCGCTTTCGGACGGAGGCTTCGGTTGGCGCTGGATGAGCGCGTAGGCCTCGCTGCGCGTGGCGCCGGTCAATTGCGCGGCGATGGCGGCTGCTCGGCTGGGGGAGAGCTCCTTCGACAGCAATTCGACGGCGCGGCGCAGGAGGGCGGTATCGACGGCGGTGGCGGCGGGCGGGGCGCCCGCGACTACGAGCGTGATCTCGCCGCGCTGGAAGTTGTCTTCGATGGTGGATCTTTGCGCCAGCTCGGCGAGGGTGCCGCGGTAGATGGTTTCGTGCGCTTTGGTGAGCTCGCGCGCCACTACGGCGCGACGCTCGCCGCCGAGCTCGGCGGCGAGGTCGGCCAGGGTTGCGGCGATGCGGTGGGGAGCTTCGAAGAAGACCAGCGTCCGGGGCTCGCCCGCGAGCCGGGAGAGATGCGCTCGGCGCTCGCGGTCACGCGCCGGCAGGAAGCCCTCGAAGCAGAAGCGGCTGACGGGCAGTCCCGCGACGGCGAGCGCCGTGGTGATGGCTGAGGGGCCGGGAATGGCCTCGACGTCGATACCGGCCTCGGTGGCGGCTCGCACCAGCTCGTAGCCGGGGTCGGAGAGAAGCGGGGTGCCGGCGTCGCTGACGAGGGCGATCGTCTCCCCCGAGGCGAGCCGCGCCAGGATCTCCGGCACACGCCGAGTCTCGTTGTGCGCGTGCAGCGACAGCAGCGGCCGCGCGATGCCGAGCGCCTGCAGCAGCGCCCCCGTGTGGCGCGTGTCTTCCGCCGCGATGGCAGCCGCGCTCTCGAGCGCCTGCCGGGCGCGCGCACTGACATCCCCCATGTTGCCGATCGGCGTCGCGACGACTTGCAACCGGCCTCGTAGCTTGCCCACTATAATCCGCACCTCTGCCGCTTCATTCGCGGCCACAAGCTTGGCTCCGGCACAGAGGCTCTTCAACCATGCATGTGCGATGGACCGTCAGCCTGGCTGCGCTCGCCGCAGTCACTTTAGTCCTTGCGGGCTGCGCGAGCGTTCCGCAAGGTCCCGCGCCTTCCGTCGGGCAGGCCGCGATCCTCGCCCGCCAAGGGAATCCCGCCGGTGCTGCGCAAATATACGAGGCGCTCGCCAACGCGGGCAGCGGCGCAGAACGCAATGGCTTCGCACTCCAGGCGGCGCAGGCCTGGCTCGTCGCCCGCCGGCCGGAGGATGCGGCTCGCGTCCTCGATCTTCTTTCCGCGCCGCTATCGGCCGACGAGACATTCGATCGCTCGCTGATCCAGGCCCGCGTGGCTCTGCAGCGCGGCCAGACGGCACAGGCTTGGCAGGTGATCCAGGCGGTCGCGGTGCCGCAGCAGGCGGAGCGGGCGAGCCAGTATCTGCGCCTGCGGCAGCAGGTTGCTTTCGCCGCCGGACATCCGGCCGCCGGGGTCGCGGCGGAAATGCAGCTCGAGCACTGGCTGCTCAATGCCGCGGCCGTGCAGCAGAGCCGGGTTGCGCTCCTCCACGACTTGCGAGATGCGTCCGAGCGAGGCGTCAGGGCACAGCCGCAGACCGAGCAAAACCGCGTCGTGCAGGGCTGGCTCGAGCTGGCGCCGCTCGCGGCCGAGGCGGCTCACAACCCGACGACGGCCACGGCGGATCTGACCGCCTGGCTGTCCGATCATCCTGGCCATCCGGCCACAGAGGTCGTGCGCAGCGAGCTCCTCGGCGAGCAGCCGCAGCCGCTCGCGGCACAGGCGCATATCGCCTTGCTGCTGCCCATCACCGGTACCGCAGGGCCGCTGGCGGCCAGTGTGCGTGATGGTTTTCTGACCGCTTACTACCAGACGCCGGCGCAGCAGCGCCCGGTCGTACGTGTTTACGACACCGGCGGCGAGCAGTCCGTGGACGATGAGATTGCCGCCGCGACGCAGTCGGGCGCCGACATCATCGTCGGGCCCTTGATGCGCCAGGGAGTCGCGGCCGCGGCCGCGGATCGAATGCAGCGGCCGCCGCTGCTGGCGCTGAACTTCCTGCCCGACGGCGAGCAGCCGCCGGCGCTGTTTTTTCAGTTCGCTCTCTCGCCGGTGGAGGAAGCGAAGCTGGTCGCCCGCAGAGTGCTCAGCGACGGGCACCACTTGGGCGTCGCGATCGTGCCCGGGGGAGATTGGGGCTCGCGCGTACTGAGCGCCTTCAGCCAGCAGCTGCAGAGCACCGGCGGCACGCTGCTCGCCAGCACCATGATCGATACACGCCAGGCGGACTACTCCGATGAGCTCAAGCAGGTGCTCGGCATCGACCAGAGCAGCGACCGCCTGGACCGGTTGGAATCGCTCCTCGGCACGCATCTGGAGTTCGTGCCGCGGCGGCGTGCGGACATCGAGTTCATCTTCTCGCCCGCGCCGGCGACCGTCGAGCGTCTGCTGCAGCCGCAGCTGCGGTTCTACTATGCGAGCGGCATCCCGGCGTACGCGACGTCCGATGCTTTCGAGCCCGATCCGCGGTCCAATGAGGACCTCGATGGGCTGATGTTCCCCGACATGCCTTGGATGCTCGGCAGCCCGCTGGCCGACGCCGTCCGCTCGGCTGCCGGTCAGGCCTGGCCCGCCGGCGGCCCCGCCCGCGGGCGCCTCTTTGCCTTCGGTTTCGACGCTTACCGGCTCGCCGAGGCGCTGCGCGAGAATCGCGCACCCTCGTCGCTGGATCTGAGCGGTCTCACCGGTGAGCTGACGCTGGACCCGGACGGACACATTCATCGCCAGCTCATTTGGGCGCAGCTTCACAGCGGTGAAATCAGCCAGCTTCCGAACCCCCCGGGCGGCTGAGTGACCCGAGGGATGCCGCGTGGAGGCCGGTACGCTCACCTGGCGGCAGAGGGTCGGGCTGCGCGCTGAGAACGCCGCGGCGGCCTATCTACAGGCCCAGGGCGCGCACATTCTCCTGCGGAACTATCGCTGTCGCTGCGGCGAGCTCGACATCGTCGCCCAGCTCGGCGAGAGCGAGCTCGCGATCGTGGAAGTGCGTACGCGCTCTTCGATGGCGTACGGCGGAGGCGCAGCGAGCGTTGACGCCGCCAAGCGACAGCGGCTGGTGCGGGCGGCGAGCCGGCTGCTGCAGCAGAGGAAGGACCTCGCGCGGTTGCGAGCTCGATTCGACGTCATCGTTGTGTCCGATCCGTGCGGCGACGCGCCCCGCGTCGAATGGATCAAACATGCGTTCTCGGCCTGAGAACCCCTCACTGCCGAGGCTCGGATAACCTACTGGATAAGGTTATCCAGGCAAGCTCCTGATTGCTAAGACGAATGACTTCAAAGCACTGTTTGAAGCGCTTTCCATTTCTACATAACTCCCTGTGATTGCGATGAATTTCTCACTTTTTCAATTGACATAGCGCGTCCGCGATTCCTATAGTGGCAGCGAGTGGGAGAAAGTGGGAGGAGATGGGTAGAGCCCCCGCAAGAGTCAATGTTTCGCGGCGCCACAAAAGTCACCCTCGATGAGAAAGGCCGGATGGTCATGCCAACCCGTTATCGGGAGCAGATCGTCGAGCGTGCTCAGGGGAGACTCGTGGTCACCGTGGACCGGGACCGCTGCCTTCTCATCTACCCGCTGCCCGAGTGGGAGCTGATCGAGAGCAGGCTGATGAGCCTGCCGACCCTGCATGCGCAGGCGCGGCGGCTGCAGCGCCTCATGGTCGGCCATGCAAACGATCTCGAGCTCGATGGGCATGGCCGGATTCTACTGCCACCCGAGTTGCGCGAGTTCGCGGGGCTCGAGCGCCACGGCATGTTGATCGGCCAGGGCAATCGCTTCGAGTTGTGGAACGAGTCCAGCTGGGGCGAGCGGCTCGATGATTGGTTGAAGAGCGAGGAGGCTGCGACGGACCTGCCGTCGGAGCTCGACTCGCTGTCGTTGTAAGAGTCAGGGGTGTGGTCGAGCACATCCCGGTGCTCGCAGAAGAGGCGCTCAGGGCGTTGGCCCTCGAGCCGGGCGGTTACTATGTCGATGCGACGTTCGGGCGCGGCGGTCATACCGCACTCCTACTCCAGGCCCTGGGTCGAGAAGGCCGCGTGCTCGCGCTCGACCGGGATCCGGAAGCCGTCGCGGCCGGGAGCCGGCGCTTCGCCGGCGAAATGCGGCTTGCGCTCGTGCATGCGCCGTTTGCCGATATCGGCGCGCTGGTGCCGGCTCACTCGGGCGGCCGCCCTTGCCGGGGTGTTCTGTTCGACCTCGGCGTCTCCTCGCCGCAGCTCGACGACCCGGCGCGCGGTTTCAGCTTCCGGAGCGACGGTCCGCTCGATATGCGCATGGACCCGACACGCGGTGAGCCGGTCTCCGCGTGGCTCGCTCGTGCGGGCATCGACGAGATTCGCGAGGTGATCGCCACGCTCGGAGAAGAACGCTTCGCGCGCCGCGTCGCCCAGGCCATCGTCACGGCCCGGCAGGAGCGGCCGATCGAGCGCACCCGCGAGCTCGCGGAGCTGGTCGCGCGTGCGGTGAGAACACGAGAGCCGGGGAAGCACCCGGCCACCCGCACCTTTCAGGCGCTGCGGATGCACGCCAACGACGAGCTCGGACAGCTCGAGAAGGCGCTGAGCGGCGCCGTCGATTCGCTCGCCATCGGGGGGCGGCTCGCCGCCATCAGCTTCCATTCGCTCGAAGACCGCCTGGTCAAGCATTTCATGCAGCGCGAGTCGCAGCTCGATCCGGCGGTCGCATCGCTGCCGATCGTGCCGCCGCAGCTCACGCCGCGCCTGAAGCTGGTGGGGCGCAAGGCGCGTCCGAGCCAAGAGGAAATCGGGCGCAATCCCCGCTCACGCAGCGCGCTGCTGCGGGTCGCGGAGAAAGTCGTATGAGGCCAGCGGCTACGACATTCGGCCTCGCCACCGCAGCGCTCTGGGTAGCGGTGCTGTTGTCATCGGCCGGCGCCATCTACTGCAAGTCCCGCGCGCGTCAGCTCTTCATCCAGCTCGAGCAGTTGAGCACGCAGCGCGACAACCTCGACATCCAGTGGGGTCAGCTGCAGCTCGAGCAGAGTGCCTGGTCCACCCATGCCTTCGTCGAGAGCGTCGCGGGCAAGAAGCTGCACATGACGATGCCTGCGCCGAAGGACATCGTGATCGTCCAGCCTTAACGTCTTCTCCGCCCATGAGAACAGAGACACCCAGAAACAGGCAGTTGACGTTCCAACTGGAACACGCTCCCTGTGTCCTTACCCGACGCGCGCTCGCAGCAGTTGCCGCCGCGCCGTCGCACCTGCTTCCAGCAGGCCGCTTGAAAAAACCGTCTCAGAGTCGTCGGTGGGATAACCGCCCAAAAGCCGACACCGGAAATTTCTAATACTGTGTTTTTGTCCAGTCAAGCAGAAGAGTAATGAGGACGCGAAACGCACGTCATTCGGCGCCGCGCTCGTTCCGCTGGCGGGCCCACTTCCTGGTGGGGCTGCTCGGGGTCGCCGCGGCGGCGCTCCTCTGCCGCGCGGTCGAGCTGCAGCTCTTCGAGTACTCGTTCCTGTCGAAGCAGGGCGATGTCCGTTTCACGCGCGTCGTCGAGATCGCGGCGCATCGCGGCACCATCACCGATCGCTACGGTGAGCCGCTGGCGGTGAGCACGCCCGTCGACTCGATCTGGGTCAGCCCAAGGCAGATCGCGAACGCGCCGGATCAGGTTGCGCGGCTCGCGGCCTTGCTGGGCATCAACAGACAGGACCTGCTGCGGCGCATCACGAGCAATCTCGACCGCGACTTCCTCTACGTGGCGCGGCAGTGCCAGCCGGCGGAGGCGGCGCGGATCAAGGCGCTAGGCATTCCCGGTGTATACCTCTCGCGTGAGTACCGCCGGTATTACCCGGCGGGCGAAGTCACCGGTCAGCTCATCGGCTTCACCAACGTCGACGATCAGGGTCAGGCGGGGCTCGAGCTCGCCAATGACCAGTGGCTGACCGGGATCGACGGCGAGAAGCGCGTGATCCAGGATCGCTATGGCCGGATCGTGCAGGATATCGAGAGCATCCGGCCCGCCCGGCCCGGACGGGACCTCGTCCTCTCGATCGACCTGCGCATCCAGTACCTCGCCTATCGCGCGTTGAAGGAGCAGGTGGCGGAGCAAAGGGCGAGCTCCGGCGCCATGGTGGTGATCGACATCGCCACCGGCGAGGTGCTCGCCATGGTCGATCAGCCCGCATTCAATCCCAACGACCGCGACCAGATGCGGCAGTGGCGGTACCGCAATCGCGCCGTCACCGATGTCTACGAGCCCGGCTCGTCGATGAAGCCGTTCTTCGTCGCCGCGGGCTTGATCTCAGGGCGCTATGACGACCGCTCGATCATCAACACCTCGCCCGGCTTCATCAAGGTCGGCGCGCACGTATTCACGGACGAGCACGACTTGGGCCCGGTCGACATCGCCATGATCCTCGCCAAGAGCTCGAATGTCGGCATGGCGCACCTGGCCCTGTCCCTGCCGCCCGAGCTCATCTGGACGACGCTGCGCGGCTACGGCTTCGGACAGCTCGCCACGAGCGGCTATCCCGGGGAATCGGCGGGGCTGCTGGCGCCGTTGCATACCTGGCGGCCCATCGACATCGCCACCATGTCGCATGGCTACGGCGTCTCCGTGACGACTCTGCAGCTCGCGCATGCCTACGCGACCGTCGGCGGACTCGGCATCGCGCGGCCGGTTTCTTTCCTGCGGGTCGACGCGCCGCCCGCGGGAAGGCCGGTGATGGATCCGAGACTCTGTCGCGAGCTGATAGCGATGATGCGCTCGGTGATCTCGCTGGAAGGCACGGCGCCGCTCGCGGCGATCCCGGGTTATACCGTCTCCGGCAAGACCGGCACTGCCTGGAAGGCCGATTCCGGCTCCTACGAGCAGCACCATTACGTCTCGGTGTTCGCGGGCATGGCGCCGGCCAGCGCGCCGCGGCTTGCCGCGGCCGTCATGATCAACGACCCGCAGAACGGCATTCACATGGGCGGCGACGTTTCCGCGCCGGTGTTCGCCAAGGTGGTCGGCCGTGCTCTGCGCCTCATGGCAGTGGCGCCGGATGAGCCGGTGGAGCAGCCGGCGGAAGTGCGGACGGCCTCGCTCCAATGAGCCCCCTGACCAACTCAACAGCAACGCGCACCGCGCGACTTTCCGACCTGACGGCCGGTCTCGTCGCCGCGCCCACCGCGCTCGAGGTCAGCGACGTGACTCTCGACTCGCGCACGGCAAGCCCCGGCGCGCTCTTTCTCGCGTGCCGCGGCCAGGGCGGCCGTCATGGCGCGGCATTCGCCGCTGAGGCGCTGGCGCGGGGAGCATGCGCGGTGCTCTACGAGCCGGTCCCTGGCGTTCAGGAACTGGTGGCGGCGGGTCTCAGCGGCCTTGCTCGCGACGGCGCCCGTCATGAAGTCTTCGTCGCTCCCGTAGCGCAGCTCGGTCTCCGTGCCGGCCTCATCGCCGACCGATTCTTCGGCGAGCCCTCGCAGGCGGTGACGGTCGCCGGCATCACCGGCACGAACGGCAAGACGACCTGTGCGTGGCTGCTCGCGCAGGCGCTCAGCCGTTGCAACCGTCCGGCCGCCTACATGGGCACGATCGGGTTCGGCTTCCCGGGCGCGCTCGTCGCGACGGAGCACACCACCGAGGATGCGGTGACCGTTCACCGCCGGCTCGCCGCGCTGCGAGCGCTCGGCGCCGAAGTGGTGAGCATGGAAGTGTCCTCGCATGCGCTCGACCAGCATCGGGTGGGCGGCGTGCGTTTCCACACGGCGGCGTTCACCAACATCACCCGCGATCATCTCGATTATCACGGCACGATGAGCGCCTACGCCGACGCCAAGGCGCGCCTCTTTGCCTGGCCCGGGCTCGCCGTGCGGGTGATCAACGTCGATGACGAGTTCGGCGCGCAGCTGGCCGGGCAACTTTCCGCGGCGCAGCTGGTCATCACCAGGCGCGCCGCCGCGACTCGCGGGTTGCCGCCGCACGCGAGAGTGGTGAGCGCGGTGCGCGTCGAGGCCGACGTGTCGGGCTTGCGTCTCGACGTGGAGTCCAGCTGGGGCGCGGCGAAGCTCAACGTGCCGCTGATCGGTGAGTTCAACGCCGACAACGCCCTCACGGTACTCGCCGTGCTGCTCGCATGGGAGATCCCGCTGGCCGAGGCCGCCGCGGCTCTGGAGTCATGCCGGGCAGCGCCGGGACGGATGGAGGCATTCGGCGGCCGTGACGCGGCGCCGTTGGCCATAGTGGACTATGCGCATACACCGGATGCGCTCGCGAAAGCATTGCGTGCCGCGCGCCGGCACTGTCGCGCGCGTCTGCGCGTGGTCTTCGGCTGCGGCGGCGATCGGGACCCCGGCAAGAGGCCGATGATGGGCAGGATAGCCGCCGAGCTCGCGGATGAGTTGGTGGTGACCGACGACAACCCGCGGAGCGAGGCGCCCGAGCGGATCGTGGGCGACATCCTCGCCGGCATTCCCGGCGGCGCCGCGGCTCGGGTCGAGCACGATCGCGCGCTTGCCATCCGCAGCACGCTCGCGCGATCGGGTCCGGAGGATGTGGTGTTGATTGCCGGCAAGGGACATGAGGAGTATCAGGTATACGGCAGCGAGCGCCGCCCGTTCAGCGATCAGAGCGTGGCGCGCGCGGCGCTCGAGGCGATGCGGCCGTGAGCGGTAATTCGACAGTCGAACGGACGCTACGGAGTTTCGCGCGGGCCTGCGGCGGGCGGCTCGAGGGCAGCGACCGCGCCTTTGCCGGCGTCTCGAGCGACAGCCGCTCGCTGGCGGCGGGCGATCTGTTCATCGCCTTGCGCGGTCCGCGCTTCAACGGCAATGAATTCGTCGGCGCGGCGTTGGCCGCCGGGGCGGCCGCAGCGCTCGTCGATGCGCCGCAGCCGCTCGCCCTGGCGCAGATCGTCGTCGCGGACACGCAGGCCGCGCTCTCGCGCGCGGGCAGCGCATGGCGTGAGGCGCTCGACATTCCGGTGATCGGGGTGGCGGGCAGCAACGGCAAGACCACGGCCAAGGAAATGACGGCGGCCATCCTCGCCCGGGCCGGCAACACCCTGGCCACGCGCGGCAATCTCAACAACCACATCGGCGTGCCGCTCACTTTGCTGCGGCTCGAGCCCGGCCACCGCTTCGCGGTCGTCGAGATGGGCGCCAACCGGGCGGGCGAAGTCGCGGAGCTGGTCAAGGTGGCGCGCCCGACGGTGGGACTGATCACCAACGCGGGAGCGGAGCATCTCGAGGGCTTCGGCAGCCTCGAGGGAGTGGCCCGCGCGGAGGGCGAGACGGTGGCGGGTCTCGCGGCCGATGCCACGGCGGTGTTGAATGCCGACGACGAATTCGTGGATCTGTGGCGCGGCATGACCGCGGCACGGGTCGTCACCTTCGGCATCACGGACGCCGCCGACTTTCGCGCAGCGGACCTGCGCACTACCCTCGGCGCGGAAGGCTTCCGCACGCGCTTCGACTTCTCGAGCCCGCTAGGCCAGGCGGAGGTGGAGCTGCACGTCGGTGGACGCCACAACGTCGCGAACGCCCTCGGAGCCGCCGCCGCGGCGGCGGCGGCCGGCGCAACGCTCGAGCACATCGTCACGGGACTCGGCGCCATGCGACCGGTGCCGGGGCGCCTGCAGTTGCAGCAGGCCGCCTGCGGTGCCTGGATCATCGACGATTCCTACAACGCCAACCCGAGCTCGGTGCGCGCCGGGATCGAGGTGCTCGCCGCGGTCGAAGGCCGGCGCTGGCTGGTGCTCGGGGACATGGCGGAGCTCGGCGAGTTCGCCGCGGACGCGCACGCGCAGATCGGCGCCTTCGCCCGCGAGCGCGGCATCGAGCGTCTGCTCGCGACGGGCCCGCTTGCGGCGCTCGCTGTCGAGCGTTTCGGCACGGGCGGGCAGTGGTTCCCGGATACGGAGGCGTTGACGCGCGGGCTCATCCACGCGCTGTCTGCAGATGCGAGCGCGGGCGGCGGGTCGGCTGCCAGCGTGCGCCTCCTCGTCAAAGGCTCGCGGGTCAACAGACTGGAGCGCGTCGTGGCGGCTCTGGTGGGCAACACCAACTACAACTCCGGCGGACATTAAGTGCTTTACTGGCTCGCACACTGGCTCGCGCAACGAACGACGCACTGGCATACCGGCTTTAACGTCTTCTCGTACCTGACTTTCCGCGCCATTCTGGCGACGATCTCTTCGCTTGCGATCTCGCTCGTCCTCGGGCCGAGCCTGATAGACCGTCTGTCGCGCTATCAGATCGGTCAGGTCGTGCGCGACGATGGTCCCAAGACCCACCTGCCCAAGGCCGGCACGCCGACCATGGGCGGCTTGTTGATCCTGGTAACCACGCTCGTGAGCACGCTCCTTTGGGCGGATCCTGCCAACCGCATGGTCTGGACGGTGCTCGGGGTGACATTCGCCTATGGCCTGATCGGCTTTTACGACGACTACCTGAAGCTGGTCGTGCGCAATCCCCGCGGCCTGGCGGCGCGTTGGAAGTACCTCTGGCAGTCGGTGGCTGGCCTGGCCACCGCGGCGGCCCTCTACTACACCGCGACCGACGCGGCGGAGCGGACGCTCTTCCTGCCTTTCGTCAAGACATTCGCCGCCCCGCTGTCGGCCGCCGCTTTCATCGCGATCGCCTACTTCATGATCGTCGGCATGAGCAACGCGGTGAATCTCACGGATGGTCTCGACGGCCTCGCCATCATGCCCGCCGCGCTCGTTTCCGCGGCGCTCGGCATCTTCGCCTACGCGAGCGGCAACCACGTATTCGCGCACTACCTGGGGATTCCGGACATTCCGGGCGCCGGCGAGCTGCTGATCTTCTGCTCGGCGCTGAGCGGGGCGGGGCTGGGCTTTCTCTGGTTCAACGCGTACCCGGCGCAGGTGTTCATGGGCGATGTCGGGGCGCTCGCGATCGGCGGCGCGCTCGGCGTCGTCGCCGTGGTCGTGCGCCAGGAGCTGGTCGCGCTCGTCATGGGCGGCATCTTCGTGCTGGAGACCGCCTCCGTCATCCTCCAGGTCGCCTCCTTCAAGCTCACCGGCAAGCGCATCTTCCGCATGGCGCCGCTGCATCATCACTTCGAGCTCAAGGGCTGGGCGGAGCCGAAGGTGATCGTGCGGTTCTGGATCATCTCGCTCCTCCTGGTGCTGGCGGGGCTCGCCACTCTCAAGCTGCGATGAGCGCCGCCACCCACAAGCCATCCTCCGCAGTCATCGTCGGCCTCGGCCGCACGGGCCTCTCCTGCGTCCGCTATCTGCGCGCGCGCGGCTGGCGGCTCGCGGTCACGGACACGCGGTCCGAGCCGCCGCAGCTCGCGGCGCTGCGCGCGCTCGATGCGCAGATTCCGGTGCGGCTGGGGGGGCTCGACGCCGGCCTCCTCGACGATGCGCTCTGCGTGGTCGTCTCTCCCGGTGTGCCGCTCGATGAGCCCTTCTTCGCCGAGGCGCGGCGGCGCGGCCTCGAGGTCGTGGGCGACATCGAGCTGTTCGCGCGCGCCGTGGACGCGCCGGTCGCCGGCATCACCGGCACGAACGGCAAGAGCACGGTGACGACACTGCTCTGCCGCATGGCGGCGCGGGCCGGCGTGACGGTGCGGGTGGGAGGCAATCTCGGCGAGCCGGCGCTCGATCTGCTCGCGGCGGCGGATCGCACCGGGGAAACCGTCGGGCTCTACGTGCTGGAGCTCTCGAGCTTCCAACTCGAAGCGACTCACTCGCTCGATCTCGCGGCGGCGGCGGTTCTCAACGTCAGCGCGGACCATCTCGACCGGTATGCCTCCGTGGCGGCATATGCCGCTGCGAAGGCCCGGATCTTCGCGCGCACCGACACGGCCGTGATCAATCTGGACGATCCGCTGGTGGTGGCCATGCCGCGGCCGGGCCAGCGCACGCTCAGCTTCTCGCTGCGCGCCGCGATCGGCGCCGATTATGCGGTGGCGATCCACGATGGCAGCGCGTGGCTCACGCGCCGGGGCCAGCCGTTGCTGCCGGTATCGGCAATGCGCATCCGAGGCCTCCACAATGCCGCCAACGCGCTTGCAGCGCTCGCGCTCGGCGAGGCCCTGGGACTGCCTCTGCCGGCGATGCTCGGCGAGCTACAAGCGTTCACCGGCCTGGCGCACCGCACCCAATGGGTCGCGGAGGTGGCGGGCGTCACCTACATCGACGATTCGAAGGGCACGAACGTCGGCGCGACGATCGCCGCCGTGGATGGCATGGAGGGACCGCTGCTGATCATCGCCGGCGGCGACGGCAAGAATCAGGAGTTTGGGCCCCTGGCGGCGGCTTTCCGCGGCAAGGTGCGCCATACCGTGCTCATCGGGCGTGATGGGCGCCAGGTGGGAGCGGCGCTGCGCGGGGTCTGCAGCACCGAGTACTGCGCCTCACTCGAGGAGGCGGTGCGCGCAGCGGCGGTGGCGGCCCGGCCCGGCGATACCGTGTTGCTCTCACCCGCCTGCGCGAGCCTCGACATGTTCCGCGACTACACCCACCGGGGCGCGGTGTTCGCGCAAGCGGTCAAGGAGCTGGCGGCATGATGGAAGAAAGCCTGCGCGCTGCCGCCGGTCAGACGACTCGTGGTCGCGCCGCTGTCCACATCGACAGCGTGACACTCGCGCTGGCGCTCGCGCTCCTGCTGTTCGGGCTGGTGATGGTGACCTCCGCGTCCATTTCCATCGCGAGCCAGAACACGGGCAACCCCTTTTATTTCCTCGAGCGGCAATTACTGACCGCGCTCATCGGCACCGGGGTCGCCGTGCTCGTCTTCTCCTTCAGGATGCAGCGTTGGGAGCGCCTGTCCCCGCTGCTCCTGGCCGCCGCGGGCGTCATGCTGCTGGCGGTGCTCGTGCCCGGCCTCGGGGAAATCGTCAACGGCGGCCGGCGCTGGCTGCGGCTCGGGGGAGTCAGCTTCCAGGTCTCGGAGCTCGCCCGGGTGCTCGTGCTCATCTACGTGGCGAGCTACGCGGCACGGCGGCAGGATGAGCTGCGCGAGACCTTCACCGGAGTCATCAAGCCGCTGGCCCTCCTCGGTCTGGTGGCAGTGCTGCTGCTCGGGGAGCCCGACTTCGGCGCGGCCACGGTGCTCTTCGCCACCGGCTTCGGCATGCTGTTCATCGCCGGTGCGCGGCTGCGCTACGTGATCCTCCTGACCGCCGTGGCCGCCGCCATCTTCGCGGTGCTCGCCGTGACGTCGGCCTACCGGCTGCGGCGCCTGACGGGCTTCCTCCATCCCTGGGCCAACCCCTACAGCAGCGGCTTTCAGCTCACTCAGTCGCTGATCGCGATCGGCCGCGGCCAATGGCTCGGTGTCGGGCTCGGCAACAGCGTGCAGAAGCTCTTCTACCTGCCCGAGGCGCACACCGACTTCCTGTTCGCGGTGCTCGCCGAGGAGCTCGGCCTCTTCGGCGTGCTGCTCACGCTCGGGCTCTTCGTCGCGCTCGTCTGGCGTGCGTTCTACATCGCGCGGCTCGCCTCGCAGGCGGGTCTCGATTTCCAGAGCTATCTGGCCGCGGGGTTCGGCCTCTGGATCGGGATCCAGGCCTTCATCAACATCGGCGTCAACATGGGCGTGCTGCCGACCAAGGGCCTGACGCTGCCCCTGATGAGTTACGGCCGCTCCAGCCTCATCGTGACATTGGCGTGGGTCGGAATGCTGCTGCGCGTCTATCACGAGACGATGATGGAGCGGCGCGGCTCGGCCACCGCCATGACGCGGGGTGCCTCGTGACAAAATCGTCTGGAACGATTTTACTCGGTGCGTCCAGGCACCTCGGCCCTGCGGGCCCGCCCGGCGAAGCCGGGCGTTCAAAATCCGATCCAACGGATTTTGTGGACGGCGGCAGCCGGCCCGAAGGGGTATCCCGATGAACATCCACTCGGGAATGCGGGTCTCGGAGGGCGCAGGGCCGGAGCCTCGCAACGCACGGCCGATCCTCATCATGGCGGGCGAGGCGCAAAGCGCCGAGCGCCCGCGCACGACGCGCGGGCCGGGGGCCCCGCCTCCGGGGACGGTCAGTGGCACGGCCCCTCTCACCGTACTGATCATGGCGGGAGGTACCGGAGGGCATGTATTTCCTGCCTTGGCGCTCGCGCGCAGATTGCGCGAGGAATCAGTGGAGGTCGTCTGGCTCGGCACGCGCCGCGGCCTCGAAGCCCGTGTGATTCCGGCGGAGGGCATCGCGATCGAATGGCTGTCGGTCGGCGGGCTGCGCGGGAAGGGGTGGCGCACGCTGCTGGCGGCGCCGTGGCGGCTCGCCGTGGCGCTGGTACAGGCGCTGCGCGTGCTGCGGCGGCGGCAGCCCGCGCTCGTCGTCGGGCTTGGCGGCTTCGTTACCGGGCCGGGCGGCGTCGCAGCCTGGCTCACCCGCCGGCCGCTCGTCATCCATGAGCAGAACGCGATCGCCGGCTTCACCAACCGCTGCCTGGCGCACTTGGCGCGCGAGGTGCTGGAGGCGTTTCCCGACAGCTTCGCGGCCGGCGTGAAAGCGCGCACCGTAGGCAACCCCGTCCGCCGGGACATCAGCGCATTGCAGCCGCCGGCGGAGCGCTTCGCCGGGCGGGAAGGGGCCGTACGCATCCTCGTGATCGGCGGCAGCCAGGGCGCGATCCGACTCAACACCGTGGTGCCTTACGCGCTGGCGCGGCTCGCCAGCACGATCCGTTTCGATGTCCGTCATCAGGCGGGCGAGCGCTGGATCGAGGCGGGCCGGCAGAGCTATGCCGACGCGGGCGTGCGCGCGGACGTGCGGCCTTTCATCGAGGACATGGCCGAGGCCTATGCGTGGGCCGACCTGGTGATCTGTCGCTCCGGGGCCCTCACGGTATCGGAGCTGGCCGCGGCGGGTGTGGGCGCCGTGTTGGTGCCGTTCCCGGCCGCGGTCGACGATCACCAGACTCACAACGCGCGTTTCCTGGTGCACGCGGGCGCGGCGGTGCTCGTCGCCGACCGCGAGCTGACCGCCGAGCGTCTCGCCGCGGAGCTCGAGCGGCTCTGCTCCGCCCGTGACAGGCTGCTCGCGATGGCCGAGCGCGCGCGGCGGCTCGCCAGGCCCGATGCCACCGAGAAGCTGGCTGCCGCCTGCCTGCAGCTCGCGAGGAAAGCCGCATGACCGAGGAGCGGCGCACCTTGTTGGAGCGTCCCCGCGTGGAGCGGCGCAAGTCCCCCGACCGGCGCGACCGCATGCGCCGCATCAACACCATTCATTTCGTCGGGATCGGCGGCAGCGGCATGAGCGGCATCGCCGAGGTGCTGGTCAATCTCGGCTACGCGGTGCAGGGCTCGGACGTGAAGGCCGGGCCGGTGACGGAGTGGCTCACGCGCCTCGGTGCACGGGTGCGGTTGGGACATGCGGCGGAGAACATCGCGGGCGCGGACGTGGTCGTGGTCTCGAGCGCCATCGCGCGAGGCAACCCGGAAGTCGACGCCGCTCTCGCGCGGCGGCTGCCGGTGGTGTCGCGCGCCGAGATGCTGGGCGAGCTCATGCGGTTCCGCTACTCCATCGCGGTGGCGGGCACGCACGGCAAGACGACGACCACCAGTCTCATCGCCAGCATCCTGGCGGAGGGTGGCGAAGACCCGACTTTCGTCATCGGCGGGCGGCTGAAGAGCGCGGGCAGCCACGCCCGGCTCGGTACCGGGCGCTATCTGGTCGCCGAGGCCGACGAGAGCGACGCCTCCTTCATGCACCTGCAGCCGCTCGTCGCGGTCGTCACCAACATCGACAACGACCACCTGGCCACCCACGGCGGCGACTTCGAGCGCCTGCGGCAGAGCTTCGTCGACTTCCTGCACAAGCTGCCGTTCTACGGACTGGCGGTGCTCTGCCTGGACGATGAGCACGTGCGCGGCATGCTGGAGCGCGTCGGCAGGCCTGTGCTGACATACGGGACCCACCAGGCGGCCGAGGTTCGGGCAATCGAGGTCGAGCGGCTGGGGCTGCGGACGAGGATCAAGATCGCGCGCCCGGTGGGCGCGCCACTCGAGGTCACCGTCAACCTGCCGGGCGCGCACAACGTGTTGAACTCGCTTGCCGCGATCGCGGTGGCGACGGAGCTGGGCATCGACGATGCCGCCGTCGGGCGGGCACTCGCGGGCTTTCAGGGCATCGACCGGCGGATGCAGCACGTCGCCGACATCGACACCGCGGCGGGCACCGTGACCGTGATCGATGACTATGGTCATCATCCGACCGAGGTGGCCGCGACGCTCGAGGCGCTCCGTCAGGGTTACCCCGGCCGGCGGATCGTGCTCGCTTTCCAGCCCCACCGCTACACGCGTACCCATGATCTGATCGATGATTTCGGCAAGGTGCTGTCGACGGTGGACGTGCTCCTGGTCACGGAGGTTTACGCCGCCGGTGAGGCTCCGATCGCAGGCGCCGACGGGCGCGCGATTTGCCGTGCGGTACGCAGCCGCGGGCACGTGGAGCCCCTGTTCGTGGAGCGCGTCGAGGAGCTCGCGGAGTCGCTGCGGGATGTGATTCGCGACGGTGATGTGATCGTGGCCATGGGCGCGGGCAACATCAGCGCGGTGGCGCACAGGCTCGGGGACTGCTTTGCCACGCTTCTGCCGCCGCGGGGGGGCACGTGATGCCGGCCGTCGCGAAGGAATTTCTGCCGCGTATCCGCCACCACGAGCCGATGAGCCGCCATACCTCCTGGCACGTGGGCGGCCCCGCGGAGATCTACTTCACGCCGAGCGATCGGGCGGATCTCGCGGCTTTCCTGCGCGGCGTCCCGGCCGATGTGCCGGTGTACTGGGTCGGTCTCGGGAGCAATCTGCTGGTGCGCGATGGTGGGATCGCGGGCGTCGTCATCAGCACGCGCGGCACGTTCGATCGGCTGGAGCGTATCAGTCGGGACATGGTGTACGTGGAGGCGGGTGTTGCCTGCGCGCTCATCGCCAGGCAGTGCATCAAATGGGGTCTCGGCCCGGCGGAGTTCTTCGCGGGCATTCCGGGCACGCTGGGCGGAGCGCTCGCGATGAACGCCGGTGCATTCGGCGGCGAGACCTGGCGGCATGTAGTGGAAGTTGAGACGGTCGACCGTGGCGGCGGCGAGCATCGCCGGCCCGCGAGCGAGTACCGCGTGAGCTACCGCCATGTCGAGCCGCCGGCAGCGGAGGAATGGTTCCTCGCGGCGAGACTGCGGTTCGAGGTCCGGCCGCCGGAACACCGGAGCGAGGTGGATGCGCTGCTCGAGCGGCGCAAGGCGACACAGCCGATCGGGGAGTGGAGCTGCGGCTCCGTGTTCACCAACCCGCCCGGCGATCATGCCGCGCGCCTCATCGAGGCGACGGGCTTGAAGGGGCTGCGGATCGGCGATGCCTCGGTGTCGACGAAGCATGCCAACTTCATCATCAACCACGGCTCGGCGAGCGCCGCCGACGTCGAGAGTCTGATCGGGCGGGTGCAGGACGAGGTGCAGCGCGCGCATGGCGTGCGGCTGCATCCCGAGGTGCGCATCGTGGGCCGGGCCGCAAACCAGACCGCGGGGGAGAAGCAGTGACGCGGCTCGCCTACGATCCAAAGCTCGGCCGCCGCGCCGCCGATCCCGGTGAGTTCGGCCGGGTCGCCGTGCTCATGGGCGGTGACTCGAGCGAGCGCGAGATCTCGCTCCTCTCCGGCAACGCGGTGCTCGCGGCGCTCGAGCGGCGTGCCGTCGCGGCCGCGGCCTTCGATCCGCGCGAGCGCTCGCTGCTGGAGCTCGCCGAGTTGCGCTGCGATCGCGTGTGGATCGCGCTGCACGGCCCGGGCGGCGAGGACGGGACCGTCCAGGGCGCGCTGGAGTATCTCGGCATCCCCTACACCGGCAGCGGCGTGGCCGGCTCGGCGATCTCCATGGACAAGCTGCGCACCAAGCGTCTGGCGCAGGCGATCGGTGTCGCATCGCCCGATGCGATGGAGCTGCGTGGCCCGCAGGATTTCGAGCTCGCGCTCGAGCGTCTGCGATTGCCGCTCATCGTCAAGCCTGCCACCCAGGGCTCGAGTGTCGGGATGACGAAGGTCGAGAGCGCCGAGGCGCTTCCCGCCGCGTTCGCGACCGCGGCCGCGGTCGACCGCAGCGTCTTCGCCGAGTCGTGGATCAGCGGCCGGGAATACACCGTGGCGCTGCTGCAGGGGCGCGCCCTGCCGGCCATCCGCATCGAGACGCCGCGAGGCTTCTATGACTACGAGGCGAAGTACTTGCGCGACGACACGCGATATCTCTGTCCGTCGGGCCTGTCGCAGCCGGCCGAGCAACATCTGCGCAGCCTCGCGCTGGCGGCGTTCGAAGCCGCCGGCGGTGAAGGCTGGGGAAGGGCGGACTTCATGATGGACTCCGCCGGGCGAGCCTTGCTGCTCGAAGTCAACACCGTGCCCGGCATGACCAGCCACAGTCTGGTGCCGATGGCCGCGAGAGCGGCCGACATTGATTTCGACGAGCTCGTGTGGCGCGTGCTCGAGACGAGCTTCGTGCGGAGGAAGGCCTGACCGTGCGCAAGCGCACCCGCAACCGCATCAAAGCCCGCGATACGTCCGCGGCGCGGCCGCTCGTCCCCTGGCGCGCCGTCGGCCGGACGCTCGCCGTCGGCGGCTCGCTGCTCGCCACGCTGAGCGTGCTGTTCTGGGCGCTCAATCAACCGATCCGCAGCGTGCAGCTGACGGGGCGGTTCGAACACGTTTCGCCGGGCGAGATCCAGCAGGTCGTCGCGCGGGAAGTGCGCAACCAGGGTCTGCTGACGGTGGACCTCGCCGCGGTGAGCCGTGCGATCCATACGCTCCCATGGGTGGATGCAGTGAGCGTCGAGCGCGATTGGCCGCACGGCCTCTCGGTGCTGGTGGTGGAGCAGGTCGCCGCCGCCCGTTGGGGACATGACGGCCTGGTCAACGGCAGCGGCGTGCTGTTCGCGGCGGACGTCAGCCACTTCCCATCCGGCCTCGCGCGCCTGTCGGGACCGGAGGGCTCCGAGGCCGAAGTCACCGGGCGCTACCTTGCCATGCAGCGGCGCCTATCACAGGCCGGCCTCATCATCGCGGCGCTGCGGCTCGATGCGCGCGGCGCGTGGCAGCTCGACCTCGCGAACGGCATCACCGTGCGGCTCGGGCGCTCCCAGGTCGATGAGCGGTTCGAGAAATTCATGAGCGCGGCGCGCGGCATCGTCGAGCATCGCGCGACGGAGATTTCATACGTGGATATGCGGTACACAAACGGGTTCGCCATCGGCTGGCGGTCGGGTGCAAGTCATGCTTAAACGCTCTGACAGAAATCTCATCGTGGGCCTCGACATCGGTACCTCCAAGGTGGTCGCGCTGGTGGGCGAAGTCGGCCTCGACGGCACCATCGAAGTGCTCGGGCTCGGGTCCCAGCCTTCGCGCGGACTGAAGAAGGGCGTGGTCGTCAACATCGAGTCGACGGTGCAGTCGATCCAACGCGCCGTGGAGGAGGCCGAGCTCATGGCCGGCTGCGAGATCCACTCGGTTTTCGCCGGCATCGCCGGCAGCCACGTGCGCAGCCTCAACTCCCACGGCGTGGTGGCGATCCGCGACCGCGAGGTCACGCACGGGGACGTCGAGCACGTCATCGATGCGGCCAAGGCGGTCGCGATCCCGGCCGACCAGAAGATCCTGCACGTGCTGCCGCAGGAGTTCATCGTCGACGGCCAGGAGGGCATCCGCGATCCGATCGGCATGTCGGGCGTGCGCCTCGAGGCCAAGGTGCACATCGTCACCGGCGCGGAGAGCGCGGCGCAGAACATCGAGAAGTGCATCAAGCGTTGCGGGCTCGAGGTGGACGATGTCGTGCTCGAGCAGCTGGCTTCGAGCTTCTCGGTGCTGACGGACGACGAGAAGGAGCTCGGCGTTTGCCTGGTCGACATCGGCGGCGGCACGACCGATCTCGCCGTGTTCTCGCACGGGGCCATCCGCCACACCGCGGTGATCCCCATCGCCGGCGACCAGGTGACCAACGACATCGCGGTCTCCATGCGCACTCCGACCCAGCACGCCGAGGACATCAAGATCCGCTACGCCTGCGCCCTGTCGCAGCTCGCCAACCCGGACGAGAGCATCGAGGTGCCGAGCGTCGGCGACCGGCCCGCGCGGCGGCTCGCGCGCCAGACGCTCGCCGAGATCGTCGAGCCGCGCTACGAGGAGCTCTTCGGCCTGGTGCGCGAGGAGCTGCGCCGCAGCGGCTTCGAGGAGGTGATCGCCGCGGGCATCGTGCTCACGGGCGGCAGCGCCAAGATGGAGGGCGCGATCGAGCTGGCGGAGGAGGTCTTCCACGTGCCGGTGCGGCTCGGCCTGCCGCAGCAGGTGCATGGACTCACCGATGTCGTGAAAAACCCGGTTTTCTCCACGAGCATGGGGCTCCTGCTCTACGCCCGCGACAACTTCCTGCCCGCGCGGCGCGGGCGGTCCCTGGGCAACGCGAAGACGGCGCTCGACCGTATGCGCGCCTGGTTCCAGGGGAACTTTTGACGCTGACAGACTGAACGACCGCAGAAGTTGATACCAACCAGTCCAATCTACCGATAATTCCAACCAACCGATTCATTCTCGAGGAGCACGCGCAATGTTCGAACTAATGGACGCCTACAGCCAAAGCGCTGTCATCAAAGTCATCGGCGTGGGCGGCGGCGGCGGCAACGCCGTGGCCCACATGGTCACCACCGGCATCGAAGGGGTGGAGTTCATGTGCATCAACACCGACGCGCAGGCCCTCAAGCACGCGAAGGTGAAGACTGCCCTGCAGATCGGCACCAACATGACCAAGGGGCTCGGCGCCGGAGCCGACCCGGAGGTCGGCCGCCAGGCCGCGATGGAGGACCGCGACCGCATCGTGGAGCTGGTCGAGGGCTGCGACATGCTGTTCATCACCGCGGGGATGGGCGGCGGCACGGGCACGGGCGGCGCGCCCGTGGTGGCGCAGGTCGCCAAGGAGCTCGGCATTCTCACGGTGGCGGTGGTCACCAAGCCGTTCGAGATGGAGGGCAGCAAGCGCTCGTACATGGCCGATCACGGCATCGCCGAGCTGGGCAAGTACTGCGACTCGCTCATCACGATTCCCAACCAGAAGCTTCTCACGGTGCTGGGGGCGCAGACGACGCTGCTCGATGCGTTCAAGTCGGCGAACCAGGTGCTGCAGGGCGCGGTGCAGGGCATCGCGGAGCTCATCACCCGGCCGGGACTCATCAACGTCGACTTCGCCGACGTGCGTACGGTCATGGCCGAGACCGGCATGGCCATGATGGGCTCGGGCGCCGCGAGCGGCGAAGGGCGCGCGCGGGCGGCGGCCGAGGCGGCGGTGTCGTCCCCACTGCTCGAGGACATCAATCTCGCGGGCGCGCACGGCATTCTCGTGAACGTCACCGCGGGCATGGATCTGTCGATCGGTGAGTTCCAGGAGGTCGGCCAGATCGTCAAGCAGTTCGCTTCCGAGGACGCGACCGTGGTCGTGGGCACGGTGATCGATCCGGAGCTCAGCAACCAGGTGCGGGTGACGGTCGTGGCCACCGGGCTCGGCCGCCCGGCAGGCATGGCCCGCCCGCAGTCGCATGGCACCTTCCGCCAGCCCGAGGCCGCGCCGGGGCGAGCCGAGCAGCCGGGCCGCGAGCGCGAGCCGCCCATGCGGGTGGTGCGGCGCAGCCCCCTCTCGAGCAGCGATTACGCGCAGCTCGACAAGCCGACGGTGCAGCGTCAGCGGGCGGTGGGCGATGGGCTGCGGCAGGACGTGCAGCCGGAGGACCTGCTTGACATTCCCGCATTCCTGCGCCGCCAAGCTGATTGAGCGTAACTGGTCAGCTTGTGATACGGTAACGCGCCGTTTCGCGCCGCGGACCCCAAAGTCCGCGGCAGCCGTTCTGACTCTAGGGTCGTATGGCGCAAGCCATGGCCCTCGGGCCGGCGGAGCGCGAAGCGGCGCGCCGCGGGGCAGGTCATCCGTGGCCCCCCCGGATCGTTGAGAGACGAAGGACTCACGCAGCTATAAACATGGTCGGTCAGCGGACGCTCAAGAATTCGATCCGCGCCACTGGCGTCGGGCTTCATACAGGCAAGAAGGTCCTGATGACGCTCCGTCCGGCCCCTCCCGACACAGGCATTGTGTTCCGGCGGACCGATCTGCCGCAGGCGGTGGATGTCGTGGCGCACGCCGAGAATGTCGGCGACACGATGCTCGGTACGACCATCTGCCGGGGCAGCACCCGGATTTCCACGGTGGAGCACCTGCTGTCGGCCTTCGCGGGCTTAGGTATCGACAACGCCATCGTGGAGCTGTCGGCGCCCGAGGTGCCGATCATGGACGGCAGCGCCGGACCGTTCGTCTTCCTGCTGCAGTCGGCGGGTATCGAGGAGCAGCGCGAGCCGAAGCACTTCATCCGCATCAAGAAGCGGCTGCGTGTCGAGGAAGGGGACAAGTGGGCGGAGTTCAGCCCCTTCGACGGCTTCAAGGTCAACTTCGAGATCGAGTTCAATCACCCGATCTTCAAGCGCCGGGCGCAGAAGGCGTCGATGGACTTCTCGACGACTTCGTTCCTGAAGGAGGTGAGCCGGGCGCGCACCTTCGGATTCATGCGCGATCTGGAATCGCTGCGGGAGCGGAATCTCGCGCTCGGCGGCAACCTGGACAACGCCATCGTCCTCGATGACTTCCGGGTGCTCAACGAGGACGGGCTGCGCTACGAGGACGAGTTCGTCAAGCACAAGATCCTGGATGCGATCGGCGACCTCTATCTCCTGGGGCACAGCCTCATCGGCGAGTTCAGCGGGCACAAGTCGGGACATGCGCTGAACAACCGGCTGCTGCGGTTGCTGCTGCAGGATGTAACCACCTGGGAGAAGGTGGCATTCGAGTCGTACGCGGACGCGCCTATTTCCTACATCGAGGCGCCGGCTCTGCCGGGGTCGGGCGGGGGCTGAGGCGCGGCGCCCGCTGGGGCCGCCGCTATCTTTCCAGGCGCGGCATTACCCGGACCGTGACTTCCTTGATGTCCGGTTGCATCTGCCGGATTTGCGCGGCGAGCTCCTGCAGGGCGTAGCGCAGGCGCGCGGACCAGGCGGGCGAGCCGGCAAAAACTACCAAATTGCCGTCGCGCTCGGTAATTCCCGTGATTTTGGCGGGGAGCCCAGGGGGAAGGTGGGCCTCGAGCCAGGGGCGCCAGAAGGCCTGGCGGGCGCTTTGGTCTGCCGCTTGCGACAGAACGGGAACCGCGCGGGCCAGCAGGTCTTTGACAGAATGTGCGGCCCGCGGCTGCGAGCCCGAAAGGCGGGGCTGGGAGGCCGAATGTGCGCGGGTTCGCAGTGAGCGGACGGTGAGTTTGCGGACGCCGTGCTTGTCTGGGCGGCTTTTATTGGGCATATTCTCAATGTTGCTAAAAGGCAAACTCGTCGAAAGGCGGGGACGCAAAGCCACCGGTCTAAAGCGGAGAGCCATGACAGCGGGGTTGCCAGCAAAGAGCAAGTTTTTTCGAAGAAGGGTTTCCTGGCCAGGTGAAGCCCGCGCGAGCGGGTGCGCAGGCCGGGCGATCCAGTCGGCTGGCTCGTGCGCTCGGTCCCTGAGACCCGGTGTCGTGGCATCAGAGCACCAGGAAACTGCGTTGCCTGCCGATATCGAATGGGTAAGGCCCGCGGAGCGCACGGCATGAATGTCATCATCTTTTGCAAGCGTGACGGGCACGCCCGTCAGCTCAATCTGCCGCCGCTCGTGCTCGTCTGCGCCGCCCTGGCGGTGCTCGCGATCGTGGGCGGCGCGTTCGGCGTGGGGATGAGCCTGGGCCATGGCGGCAATCACGGCGCGCTGCCGTTTGCGCAGGCCGCCCACTGGTCCCAGGTCCTGGCGAAGCAGCGGGAGGACATCGCCGACCTCAAGCGGCAGATGCAGGTGCGCGCCGATGCCATCGCCATCCAGCTCGGGGACATGAAGGCGCACATCATCCGCATCGATGCCCTCGGCCAGCGCCTGACCGCGATGGCCGGCATCAAGAGCAGCGAATTCAACTTCGGCCGCGATCCGCCGCAGGGCGGGCCCGAGACGGACATTCCAGGCGCACGGCCGGACATCTCCGACCTCTCGACCATGCTGAAGAGCCTGCAGGGCCAGATCGATCTCAGCGGCTCGCAGCTCTCGGCGCTGGAGAACGTCATTCTCTCGCGCCAGCTCGGGCAGGAGATCCACCCGGAGGGCCGGCCCGTCAGCAGCGGCTACATCTCCTCGGGATTCGGTGAGCGGGTCGATCCCTTCAGCGGCAGCGCTGAGTTTCACGAGGGTATCGACTTCGCCGCCCCGGAAGGCACACGCATCCGCGCGGTGGCCGCCGGCATCGTGACCTGGGCGGGCCCCCGCGGCGGCTACGGCAACATGGTGCAGATCGACCATGGCAACGGGTATGCAACCCGGTACGGACATGCCTACAGGGTGCTGGTGCACGTGGGGCAGACGGTGAACCGGGGCGACGTCCTCGCCCTGGTGGGGGATACCGGGCGCTCGACCGGGCCGCACGTGCATTTCGAAGTGCTGAAGAACGGCCACGAGGTCAATCCGGCGCGATTCGTCGCGCTGCGCGCCGGCTCGACGGCATTCGCCGCCACCGATACCGTCCCCGTGATCGCCGAGAAAACGCCGTCCATGGCCAGCGGCAACGGACAGGACTGAGCGAGACCGGCCGCCAGGCCGGCGGACCCCTGCGCGGGAGGCGCACCAGCCGCGGCCCCCGCGGTCCAATGAGCTTGATTTCCGTCCGGCGGGAACCCATTGGGGACTCGGCTGCGCGTGCGTAGAATACCCCGCCCGGTTTCCGGGGCCGTTTCCCGGGGGTATCAAAACCATCCGGAAAGCGGGTCTCACACGGCCGCACCGGATCATTCAGCAGGATCTTCAAGTTGCTCGACACTCTCAAGCGCATTTTCGGCAGCCGCAATGATCGGCTGATCCGCGGCTACGGGCGGTACATCCGCGCGGCGAAGGAGCTCGAGCCCGGGCTCAAGGCCCTGAGCGATGACGCCCTGCGCGGCAAGACGGAGGAATTCCGGCGGCGGCTGCAGGAGGGCGCGACGCTCGATGACCTGCTGTCCGAGGCCTTCGCCGTGGTACGGGAGGCCGCCTGGCGCACGCTCGAGATGCGCCACTTCGATGTGCAGCTCATCGGCGGCATCGCGCTCCATCAGGGCAAGATCGCGGAGATGCGCACCGGCGAGGGCAAGACACTCGTGTCGACGCTGCCCGCGTACCTGAATGCGCTCACCGGCGAGGGAGTGCACATCGTCACGGTGAACGAGTATCTGGCGCAGCGCGATGCGGACTGGATGGGACCGGTGCATCGGTTCCTCGGGCTCACGGTCGGGGTGATCAAGAACTCGCAGACACCGCAGGAGAAGCGCGAGGCGTACGCCTGTGACATCACCTACGGAACCAACAACGAGCTCGGCTTCGACTATCTACGCGACAACCTGGCCTTCAGCCTGGAGGATCGCGTCCAGCGCTCGCTGGCGTACGCCGTGGTGGACGAGGTCGACTCGATCCTGATCGACGAGGCGCGCACGCCGCTCATCATCTCGGGGCCGGCGGAAGAGAGCACGGAGCTGTATCTGCGTATCAACCAGCTGGTGCCGAGCCTTACGCGCCAGCTCGAGGAGGAAGGACCGGGCGACTTCGCGGTGGAGGAGAAGACCAAACAGGTCCACATCACCGAGGACGGCCACGAGCGCGTCGAGGCCCTGATGCTGAAAGCGGGCCTGCTGCATGAAGGCGAGAGCCTCTACGATCCCGCCAACATCCGCCTGATGCATCACTTGAACGCGGCGCTGCGCGCACATGCGCTCTACAAGCGGGACGTCGAATACATCGTCCGCGGCGGCGAAATCATCATCGTCGACGAGTTCACCGGGCGCACCATGCCGGGCCGGCGGTGGTCCGACGGACTACATCAGGCGATCGAGGCCAAGGAAGGGGTGCGTGTGCGCGAGGAGAACCAGACGGTCGCGTCGATCACCTTCCAGAACTACTTCCGGCTGTACAGGAAGCTCTCGGGCATGACCGGCACGGCGGATACCGAGGCGCCGGAGTTCCTGGAGATCTACGGCCTGGAAGTCACGGTCATCCCGACCCACAAGCCGATGATCCGCAAGGACAACCCGGATTTCGTGCACCTGACGCAGGATGACAAGTTCAAGGCCATCATCGAGGACGTCCGGGAGTGTGTCGAGCGCAACCAGCCGGTGCTCGTCGGCACGACTTCCATCGAGACCTCGGAGCTGGTCTCCGGTGTGCTGGAGAAGGAAGGGATCGGGCACGAGGTGCTGAACGCCAAGCAACACGAGCGGGAGGCGCACATCGTCGCGCAGGCCGGGAGGCCGGGCGCGGTGACCATTGCCACCAACATGGCGGGCCGCGGTACGGACATCGTGCTGGGCGGTAGTCTCGAGGTGGAGCTCAACGCGCTCGACCCCGAGACCGACGAGGCCGCCCGCGGGAAAGTCAGGACCGAATGGCGGGCGCGCCACGAGAAGGTGGTGGCGGCGGGCGGCCTGCACATCATCGGCACGGAGCGGCACGAGTCCCGGCGTATCGACAACCAGCTGCGCGGCCGCTCCGGCCGCCAGGGCGACCCGGGATCGAGCCGTTTCTATCTCTCCATGGAAGACAACCTGATGCGCATCTTCGGCGATCCGGTGCGCACGCAGCGCCTGCTGAAGATGGCCGGCATGAAGGAGGGCGAGGTCATCGAGAGCGGCATGCTGAGCCGGCAGATCGAGAAGGCGCAGCGCAAGGTCGAGGCCCACAACTTCGACATCCGCAAGCAGTTGCTCCTTTTCGACGATGTCGCCAACGATCAGCGCAAGGTCGTCTATCAGCAGCGCACGGAGATCATGGGCACGGCGGATGTATCGGGGCCGATCCGGGGCATCCTGGAGGAGGCGATCGGCGTCCTGGTCGACCAGTACCTGCCCAAGCACGCGATGCCGAGCGACTGGGACCTGGAGGGTCTGAGCAAGGCGCTCGAGAGCGATTTCAACGTACGGGTGGACGTGAAGGGCTGGCTCGAGCAGGAGCCGGAGCTCGAGGAGCCGGCATTGCGCGAGCGGCTCGCGCGCGAGGTGCGGCAGGCATACGACGCCAAGGTAGCCCGAATCGATGCGGTGTTGATGCGCCACATCGAGAAGGATGTCATGTTGCGCACGCTCGATGCGCACTGGCGCGACCATCTGGCGGCGATGGATTACCTGCGCCAGGGAATTCACTTGCGCGGCTATGCCCAGCAGGACTACCGCACCGAGTACAAGCGCGAAGCCTTCCAGATGTTCACCGCAATGCTCGATCGCGTGAAGTTCGAGACGGTGACGCGCCTCATGCAGATCGAGGTTCGCACTCAGGAGGAGGTCGATCGCGAGGAGGAGGAGCGCCGCCGCCGGCTGATGCGGGCGCTCCAGGCGCAGCACCCGGAGATGATGTCAGCGCTTGCGGGAGGCGGCGAGATGCCGGCAGATGCCGCCGCGGGCGCGGTGGCGGCACAAGTTGCGATGATGGGCGGCGGCGCGCGTGCGCGCGGCATGGAGGCGCCCGCCGCAGCGCCACCGCCGCTCGACGCCCAGGGCACCTTCGTGCGCGGCGAGCGCAAGATCGGCCGCAACGAGCCCTGTCCCTGCGGCTCCGGGAAGAAGTACAAGCATTGCCACGGCGCCCTGTCGAGCGTCGAGTGACCGAGCCGCGCCAGGCCGTTCTGGTCGTGGCGGCGGCTCTGGCGGATGCCCTCGGGAGAGTGCTCATCGCCGAGCGTCCCGCGGGCAAGCACATGGCTGGCCGGTGGGAGTTTCCCGGCGGCAAGGTCGCGCCGGGCGAGTCGGAGGAGGCCGCTCTGGGGCGCGAGCTGCACGAAGAGCTCGGTATCGTGGTGCTCGACGCGCGTCCGATGATGCGGCTGACACATCGCTATCCGGATCGCGATGTAGAGCTTTCCATGTGGATCGTAGGTCGCTACCGAGGCGAGCCGCGGGGTCTCGATGGCCAGCGCCTGAAGTGGGTGGAGCGCGCGCGGCTCGGCGGCGAGGACATTCTCGAGGCGGACCGTCCGTTCGTGGCAGCGCTGGTACAATGGGTGGCGCCTCCCTAGAAAGTCAGACAGGATCCCCCCATGGCAGCGAAGAGCGATCTTCCGGAAGTAAGCCTCGACCCCGCCGGTCTCTACCGGGAGGAGATCTACACCGATCGCCGCGCCGGCACGATCCGCCGGCTGACACCCGTCACGGTGGACGGCGCTACCGATCCCAAGCGTGCGGTCCTGTTCTCCGGTCAGACGCAGCTGCTCACCCCCGCCGGGGTCCTGCCGCTCGTGTTCGAGATCGAGGCGGGCACTCTCGAAGAGGCATTGGCCAAGTTCCCGGAGGGCGTCAACGCCGCGCTCGAGCAGGCCATCGAAGAGGCCCGCGAGATGCGCCGGGAGTCTGCCTCGCGCATCGTCGTGCCCGAGGTCGGCGCGGGCAATATCGGCCCGGCTCCGGGTGCCGGTGGAGCGGGCGGCGGCAAGATCAAGTTTCCGTAGGCGCTGGATCCGCCGAGCAACCGCCGCAGGCGACTTCCAGCCTGACCTGAGACTGGAACGGAATGTGCTGCTGACGCGTTGAACCCTTTCCGGCGCAGGACGCCGGGCGTTATGGTCAAGGGGGTATGATGCGTCAGGCTTCCGAAACCGCGGCCGAGGTGCCGCTGGTCAGCGTGGGAGTCCCCGTGTTCAACGGGGAAGCCTTCCTCGAGGACGCGATCCGGTCGGCCCTCTCGCAGACGCTCGGCGACCTGGAGCTCATCCTTTGCGATAACGCCTCCAGCGACCGCACGGCCGAGATATGCAGCGACTACGCGGCCCGCGAGCCGCGCGTGCGCTACTTCCGCAATCCCCGCAACCTGGGCGCGGCGGCCAACTACAACCTCGCGTTCAGTCACGCCCGCGGGCGCTACTTCAAGTGGCTGGCGCACGATGACCGGATGCTGCCGTCATTCCTCGCCAAGACCAGCCGGGTGCTGGAAGAGCGCGCCGACGCCGTGCTCTGTAACACCGTGATCTCGTACATCGATCCCGCCGGCTCGCGGCTCGGCCTGTACGATACCAGGCTCTCGGGCGCGGACTCTCTGTCGCCGTCGGAGCGTTTCGCGTGGATGGTGCTGCGCTCGCACACCTGCGTGGATTTCTTCGGACTCATCCGCCGGGACGCATTGCGCGACTCGCTGCTGCACGGCAGCTTCCACGGCGCCGATCGGGCGCTCCTCGCGCAGCTGGCGCTGCGCGGCCGTATGATTCAGCTGCCGGCTCCGCTGCTCGCCATCCGTGAGCATCCGAACCGCTACACCCGCGCGCAACGGCGATCGGGCGATCGCGCGGCGTGGCACGACGGCGCCAGCGGCGGCCGCGTGAGCTTCCCGGCGTGGCGGCTGTACGCCGAATACCTGCGGATGGTCCGCCGGGAGGCGCTGACGCCGACGGAGCGCTCACGCTGCTACGCCGTGCTCGCGAGATGGTGGTTCTACAACTGGAACACTGCGCGGGCGGCGGTCGACCTGCTGGCGGTGGCGGCCCCCAGCGCTCCGGCTCTGGCGGAGCGGCTGAAGATTCGACTCTTCGGCGCCGCCCCGGGTCATCTACTCGCGGATCGGCGGCGTTGATGGAGAGAGGAGCGGGCACGCCGATACTGTCGGCGCGTGGGGCTGTTCCACGCGCCACGCGCGAGTCCGAAAGGGCTGCCACGACGGCAGTCTTTCCTGATCCCAGGACACCCCCGAGAGCCCACTTGGCTGCCGGTCCCAGTGAGCCATTGCGCATTGCCATGGTTGCCGCGTGCCCCATGCCGGCGCGGCGCGGTACACCCCTGCGGATCGAGCGGCTGACGGAAGCGTTGGCCGCGCGCGGCCACCACGTGGAGCTCATCACCTATCACGTGGCGGATGGCCCGCAGCCGCTCAGCTTCCCGGTGCACCGCATCTTCCGCCGTGAAGTCTATTGGCACATGCCGGTCGGGCCGAGCCTGCGCAAGCTCGCGCTCTACGATCCCGCCCTCTCCTGGAAGCTCGCGCGCGTGCTCGCCACGCGGCGCTTCGACCTCATTCACGCGCATCACGTCGAGGGGCTGTTGGTGGCGCTGCCGTCCCGGATGCGCTACCGCATACCGCTCGTCTATGACGCGCATACGATGTTATCGGCGGAGCTGCCGAGCTACGCGGGCGGCCTCGTGCGCAGTACATTCGCGACCCTGGGCGGGTGGCTGGACGGGGTATTGCCCAGGCGCGCGGATCATGTCGTTGCGGTGACGCCGGATATCCGCAACCGGCTGCTGAGCGCGCACTGCTTCGAGCCGGGTCGCATCTCCGTCGTGACCAACGGAGTGGAGACTGACTCCTTCCGGGTGGACGCGCCGCCCCGCCAGGACGCGCTCATCCGCCTCATCTATACCGGAACACTGGCCCAATACCAGGACGTCGATCTGCTGCTCGAGGCGTTCGCGAAGGCGAGGCGGGTCCGACAGGACCTGCGGCTGTGTTTCTCGGTCAGCTCGTCCTTCGAGCCCTATGAGGCGACCGCGCAGCGCCTGGGCGTAAGAGAAGCCATCGAGGTGCTGCCGGACGGATTCGGCGAGCTGCCGCTGCGGCTCGCGGCCGCGGAGATCGCCGTGCTGCCGCGAACCAACTGTCCGGGGATTCCGCAGAAGCTGCTCAACTACATGGCGGCACAGAAGGCGATCGTGGCGAGCGCGGGATCGGCCAAGGTGTTGGAGCACGAGAGGACGGGGCTGGTAGTCCCGAATGGGGACGTGAGCGGGTTCGCGGACGCGGTGCTGCGGCTGGCGGCCAACGCGAAGTTGCGCGAGCAGCTCGGCAGGACCGCCCGCGAGACCGTCGCGAAGGAGTTCAGCTGGGACGGCGCGGCGGAGAAGCTGGAGTCGGTATACCGGCGGCTGCTGGCTACAGCGCGATCAGCTCGGGATGCAAAGAGCGCGCGGCGAGGTCATGCCTGATCTCCTCGCTGTAGATTGAGTTCATCACCAGCACGACCTCCGGCCGCAGCGACCTGAGGGCATCCGGCGAGACGATCTCGATGCCGCTGCCGGCGAGGAATTTGCCGTGCTTGTGCGGATTGATGTCCACCACGGCGACCAGCTCCGGCCCGAGACGCAGCGAGCTGATGAGGGAGACGCATTTCGAGCCCGAGCCCCAGATCGCGAGCCGATGTCCCTGGGCGCGATGCCGCGCAAGAGCCTCGCCGAGAGATTGCAGCCGCTCGCTGACCTGGCGCTCGAAGCGTCCGACGAGAGATGTGATCGTGTCGAGATCATTTTCCTGCGGCAGCATGGGGTCGGTGGTCCGCACCGCGGGCTGCGCCTCCAGCATCAGGTACTGATCGTCGTACGCCTTGTAAAGCCGGTGGACGTCGAAGCCCGACGCGCGGAAGAGCCGTGCGAGCGAGCCGCGCGTGAAGTAAGTGCAGTGCTCGTAGTAGACGTCCCAGAACGCGCCCTGCTGCAGCACCCGCTCCATGTCCGGAAGCTCGAAGAAGACATTGACGTGACGCCTGTCGCCGATGGTCTCGCGCACCAGGCGGACGAACTCCTGCACCGGAGCGATGTGCTCGAGCGTATGCCGGCAGCAGACGTAGTCCGCCTGCAGATGGGCGTACTTGGGGCCATAGAGATCACGGACGAACGACATCCGCTCCGCCGCGCTGCTGCGCGTGCGCTCGGGCCGATATCCCGGATCGACGCCGATGCCGGCGCAGCCGCTGCGCTCGCAGAGTCCCACCAGGAACTCGCCTTTGCCGCAGCCGATCTCGAGCGCCGTCATCCCCGGCCCCAGCTCGAACCTCTCGATCTGATCGTCCCACACTTCATCGAGAAAGCGCAGAAACCGGGGCGAGTAGGCCTGTGTCTCCTCGTACGCGGCCGAATACTGGTTGAGCGCCAGATCGAACTTCACATTGCCGATGAAGCCGCACTTGCGGCAAAACCCCAGCTCGATGTCGCCGCGCGGAAACGCCAGCGCCTCCGCGCGCGAAGACAGCATCAGGCAGCTGTGCGCCGGCACGCCCTTCACGCGATAGAAGATCTGGATGTCGCCGCTGCCACAGGCCTGACAACTCAAGGGCGCCTCGCTGGGCATCGGGTTTCTCGCAAGAGAGCCTCCGTGGACGGACGAGCGGGCGGGAGCGCGCGCGGCGGGATCTTGCTGCATGTCGGAACTCCGGGTTAAACGATGACCGGCTCGGGCACGGGAACGATGAACCGTCCTCCGCGCCGCCGATACTCCGCCTGCTGCTCCATGATCTCCTCCTTGAAGTTCCAGGGCAGGATCAGCACGTAATCCGGCTGTTCCTCGAGAATCCGCGCCGGCGAGACGATCGGCAGCCGTACCCCTGGAATGTACCGCCCCTGCTTGTGCACGTTCCGGTCGGCCACGAATTCCAGCATCTCGCTGCCAACGCTGGCGAAATTGAGGAGGATGGTCCCCTTCGCCGCCGCCCCATAGCCGGCGATGCGCGCACCCTTGCGCTTCAGCCTGCCGAGCAGGTCGCCGAGCTCGCTGCGGATACGGCCCACCTTCGCCGAGAATCCGGCGTAGTACTGCAGCCGGTCCACTCCGGCCTGCTGTTCCGCCCGCAGATACTGCGCCACGGACGAATCCGGCCGCTCGCGCCGGCCGACGAAGAGGCGCAGCGAGCCGCCATGGATCTTCAGCGGCTCAACCCGATTCAGCGAAAGTCCATGCCGCCGAAAGAGGTGTGTCAGAGCGGTCACCGAGAAGTAACAGAGGTGCTCGTGATAGATGGTGTCGAACTCACCGTGCTCGATGAGATCCTTCACGTACGGCGCCTCGATGACTGCCACACCGTCGTCCTTGAGGAGCGTTCCCATCCCTGCGACGAATCCATTCGTGTCCGCGACGTGTGCCAGTACATTGTTGGCGTGGATGACGTCGGCGCGACGTCCGTCGGCTGCAAGCTGCGCCGCCAGGTCACGGCCGAAGAACGCCTCCAGCGTCTCCACGCCTCGAGCCCGCGCCGCGGCTACCGGTCCCGGCGCCGGGTCGATGCCGAGCACCGGGATGCCCCGCTGCCGATAGTACTGCAGCAGGTAGCCGTCGTTGCTCGCGAGCTCGATCACCAGGGAATCGCCATCGAGCCGGCGCTCTGCGATGCGGGCCGCGACGTTCGCCGCCGAGTGCTCGAGCAGCGCGTCGGTGAACGAGGAGAAGTAGGGATAGTCCGCGCCGAAGAGCTTTTCCGGCGGCACCGTCTCCAGGATCTGCACGAGCGCGCAGTCCGGGCAGAACGCGACGTCCAGCGGATACCGTGGCTCCGGGCGCTGGAGATCGTCGGGCGCCAGGAAGCCATCCGACAGCGGCATGTCGCCGAGCGACAAAAAGACGCTGAGGTCCTTGCCCGCGCAGCTGCGGCAGCGGGCCGTGCCGGCCGGGCCGCTCATGCGGCGGAGGACCGCGCCGCGGAGGCCGGGCGCGCCGCGACTCGCCATCGCAGCATCTCGTCGAGCGCGCCTTGCGTCTGCAGCTCGCGGATGCGCTTCAGGCGAATGAACTGCGAGCTCAGGAATTCCTCCTTGCTGGTGCCGTGACGAGAGTAGGCCTCATGCACCTGCTCGATGCCCTTGCGCACGGTCCACGTGGGCTGAAAGGCGGGCAGGCGCGAGCGGATCTTCTCGCAGTCCACACGATAGTTGCGGGCGTCAGGGCTGGCGTCGCCGGCGTATGTCACCTTGGAGCCCGCTACGACGTCCGCGACCATCTCCGCGACGTCACGGACACGATAGTTCTCGGAAGTGATGCCGACATTGAATGCTTCGTTGTGCACGAGCTCCCGCGGCGCCTCGAGAACGGCGACGAACGCCCTGGCGATGTCCTCGATGTGGACCAGCGGGCGCCACGGCATGCCATCGCTCTTGATGAGCACATCGCCTGTCGTGTAGGCATAGCCCACGAGGTTGTTGACCACGAGGTCGCCGCGCAGGCGTGAGGAGACTCCGAATGCCGTGGCGCTGCGCAGGAAGGTGGGGCTGAACGAGTCGTCCGCCAGCTGTGCCACATCCCGCTCCACCCATACCTTGCTTTCAGCATACGGTGTCACCGGGTTGAATCCCGCGGCCTCGTCCAGGAACGAATCGCCGCCGGCGCCGTAATTGCTGCACGAAGAGGAGAATACGTAGCGGGGCACTCCCGCCTCCTTTGCGAGCCGCGCAAGACGCACCGATGCTTCGTGATTGATCGCGTACGTGGCGGCGGGCTGGAGGTCGCCGAGCGGATCGTTGGAGATGCCGGCGAGGTGCAGGACGGCATCGAGCCCGTGCAGATCATCGAGCTCGACCTCGCGGATGTCCTTGCGCACCACCGCGCTCGGCGCCGCCTCCTGGGCGGCGAACCCGCAGTCCTCGTAGAGGAAGCTGTCGAGTCCCGTGACGTGATGTCCGCGATCGAGCAGCATCGGCAGCAGCACGTGGCCGATGTAACCGTCGTGCCCGGTCAGCAATACTCGCATGCGTTTCATGTGACCTCGCTACTATTTCCAGATCTTCCACGGGGCATCGCCGCCGGCCCACAGCCCCTCGAGACGCACTTTGTCGCGCATGGTGTCCATGCATTGCCAGAAGCCGTTGTGCTGGTACGCCATGAGCTGTCCGTCGCGCGCCAGGCCCTCCATGGGCTCGCGCTCGAACAGCGTGTCATCGCCCGCGATGTAATCGAACACTCGCGGCTCGAGCACGAAGAAGGCGCCGTTGATCCACGCTTCCCCGGAGAGAGGCTTCTCGTCGAAGCGCGCCACGCGCGCGCCATCGAGCTCCAGCCGGCCGAAGCGCGCGGGCGGTCGCACCGCGGTCACGGTGGCGATGCGCCCGTGATGGCGGTGGAACTTCAGGAGGTCGACCAGGTTTACGTTGGAAACGCCATCTCCCCATGTCAACATGAAGGTCCCGCCGCCGAGATGGGAGCTGAGCCGTTTGATGCGTCCGCCGGTGTTGGTCTTCTGCCCGGTATCGATGAGGTCGACGACCCAGTCCTCGGGGTCGTGCTCGCCGGTGCCGTTGCCGTTTCCATTGCCGCGCCGCTCCACCCTGCCGGTCTTCAGCGACACCCGCAGGTCGGGCGCCAGCGAGCAGTAGTCGGCCATGTAACGCTTGATGTATTCGCCCTTGTAGCCGAGCGCGACCACGAACTCCTTAAAGCCGTAGGTCGAGTAATGCATCATGATGTGCCAGAGAATCGGCCGGCCGCCGATCTCGACCATGGGCTTCGGCCGCACGACGGTCTCCTCCGTGAGCCTGGAGCCGACGCCGCCTGCGAGAATGCCTACTTTCATGCGATGCTACCCGTGGTGTCCAGCAAGTACTCGATTGCTCTTTTGGGTGGCGATTGCCCGGGTCGCTCTCGCGCCGCGGACGCCGTGCCTCGGCTGAAGCTCGCAATTTGCGTGCCCGGGATATGAGCCGTCTGCGAGCCTTGGCGGCGAACATGGCCGCAGTCATCACCGGCAAGGCGGCCATGGCCGTAGTGGGCCTGCTGACGGTCGTCGCGCTGACGCGGCATCTGGGGCCGACGGAGTTCGGCTACTACCGGACTGTGCTCACGTACTGCGCGTTTGCCGCGGTGCTCGCCGACTCCGGGCTTTACATGGTGACCCTGCGGGAGATGTCGCGGGCCGGCGCCAATGCGGGCGAGGTACTCGGCAACGCCCTGGTGTTGCGGGTGGTCAGCACGGGCACTGTTCTGCTCGTGGCGGCAGGGCTCGCGTGGCTGACCCCGTATGACCCCCGTGTCAAATGGGGCACGCTGATCGGAGCCGCGATCTACACGTGCCTGCAGACCAGCGACTTTCTCATCGCCGCCTTCCAGAGCGTGCTCAAGCAGGCGCGCAACGCGCTCGCGGAAGTCACCGGGGGCGTGGTCACGTTGGCGGCGGTATCCGCATTGGCGCTCACCCATGTTGGAGCGTTGCCGATGCTCGGCGCGACGCTGTTGGGTGCGATCGTTGCGCTCAGCATCTCCATCAGGCTCGTGCGGCGCCTGGTGCCGTTCCGGATGAGTTTCGATCTGCCGCTGTGGCGGCGGTACCTGGTCGTCGGACTGCCGCTCGCCGGCTCGCAGATTCTCGGAATGGCGATGTTGCGTGGCGACTCGCTGCTGCTGTCGCTCTTCCAGCCGGCGACCGCGGTCGGCCTCTACGGCGTGCCGTCGAAGCTCTTCGAGATCACCACGTCCGTACCGTACATCCTGGCGGGATTGATGATGCCCGCGCTCACCGCGAGTGCGGCCAGGGATCGCGCGGAGTTCTCCCGCCAGCTCGGCAGCACGCTGGACGTGGCGGCGGTGTACGGGGTCGGCGTGGTCGTCGCGCTCGCGCCGTTCGCCGGCCGGCTGCTGGCGTTCGTCTCCGGTGAGCGCTTTGCCGCCGGCGCGCCGGCCCTGGTCGTGATCTCATTCGCCGTGGCGTTGGCGGGCCTCACCCATGTCCTGCGGTTTACCCTGGTCGCCTGCGACCGGCCGCGCCTGGTGCTGGCCGCCGACACGGCGGCATGCGCCTGCGCGTTCGTCGCCTACTTCGGGCTCATTCCCAGGTTCTCGCTGCTCGGCGCGGCGGCCGGAACCGTCGTTGCCGAGGCGAGTGCGCTGGTCGCGATGCTCGTCGCCCTGCGGCGGGCCGGGCAGCGGCTGCCGTCGCTGCTCAATCCCGCCAAGGCGGTGATCGCCGGGGCGCTGGCGGTGTTGGTGATGAAGTACCTTGCGGCCTTCGGCACTCCATGGCTGTTGGCGCTCGCGGCGGGGGGCGCATTGTATCTGGTGGCGTTGGTGCTGACGCGGGCGATACCGAGGCAGATTCTTCTTGTAGTATTCGGTGCGGCACGAAAAATGGGAGTGGGACATGGTTAGCGACATGGGGCTGCGCCGGATCTGCCTCGCGGCGGGGGCGGCGGGGTTGCTCGCCGGCTGCGCGGCCCTGCGGGCCATCGAGCCGGCGCCGGTTCCGGCCACGGGACGGCTCGACGTGCCGCAGCCGACAGCCACGCAGATCGCGGTGGGTGCCAATCCTCTGCCGAGCACCCCGCGCATCAATCCGTTCGTGGCGCAACTGCAGCCTGCCGGCGGGCGCCCGGCCCGCAATCCCTTCGGCTGGCTGGAGAACGTCCACTCGAGCCGGACGAGGCATTGGATCCTCGCCGAGAACCGGGCGTCGGCCAAGGCGCTTGCGGCCATCCCGCAGCGCGCCTGGATCAGGAGGCGCCTCGAGCGGCTGGGCGCGGGCCATGGAGGCGTCGCCGGCGATGTCGTCGTGGAGCGCGCTTTCTATCTGAGCCCCGACGGCGCGCGGCTGCCGATGGAGGTCGCGCACCGGCGGGATCTGGCCCGCGACGGCAACCGGCCGACCCTGCTCACCGTCTATCGGCCCGGCGGCAAGCCCCAGCGCCGGCTGCTCGAGCCGTTCGTGTTGGTCTGGCTGGAAATGGGCGGCGTATATGCCCGCGCCGAGGTGCGTAACGGACTCGCCCCGGCCGCCGCGCCGCGCAGCGCGCCGCCGCTGCCTGACAGGCCGATCGCGCTGAGCGATCTGTTCGCCGCCGGTCAGGCGCTGATCGATCGTCACTACACCCGCCGGGCGCGCCTCGGTATCTACGGCCGGGACTTCGCCGGATTGATGGCGGGTGCCGCCGTGACCCTGCGGCCGGACTTCTTCGGCGTCGCGCTGCCGACCGGTACTTGGGCACAGTACCGTGGGATCGCCTCCGGCAACTGCTTTCCGCCGACGCTCATCACGACCGCCGAGAACGGCGGCGACATCAGGCCCTGGCAGGGCTACGAGCTCGCGGCAGTCCTGCAGGCCGAGCAGATCTGCGGACATCCCATTCTGCTACGGGTCGGCAGCGACGATGGGCCGGAGGAGCCGGCGGCGGCCAGGCGGGAGCTTGCGGCGGACCAGCTCGCGTTCGCGGCGAAGTGGCTGGGGATCCCGGCTCGATAGCCGAGCGGCTACGAAGGCCTGCGGTGTGATGGGGAGTCGCCGTCCGGCTCCCGGCCGCCGCCCGCCTGCCCCGCCTCATCCGGCGCCGGGTCGCCCGCGATGGCGTGCTTCTCGGTCAGCCAGCCGCCGAGGTCGATGAGCCTGCAGCGCTCGCTGCAGAAGGGCCGGAACGGGGATTGAGACCAGTCGATCTCGCGCTGGCACGTCGGGCATTTGACGCTCTGTACGGCCATCACGGGCAGCAGGTCAGGAGGAACTTCACGTCCGAATCGGCCTGCGTGGGCCGCTCCCCGACGCCCTTCCAGGCCAGGAAGCGCATATTGCAGCGGTGATGGCTGCCGCTCACCTCAGGGTAGAGGCCCACCGAGGCCGGCAGCGCGATGCGCAGCAGCTGCAGTGGATTCTCGCGGTCGAAGGTGATGGTGAAGTTGCCGCCCTGGGCGGTCTCCTGCCGGGTGCGGCCGTTCTGGCGGGTCAACCAGATGAGCTCCGAGACCGCGTCGCAGAGCGGACGCAGCATGGTCAGCCACTGATTGAAGGCCCTGACCCGGGTCTCGTCCGGCTGCGACAGCCAATAGAGGTAATCCGGCAGGTCGAACTCGCACGTGCCGCCCGGGATGCTGCTGCGGTGCCTGATGGAGTTCAGGAATTCCGAGTCCTTGAGCGGCTGCAGATTCGCGACCCCGGCGTTGTTGAGCAGCTCGGTGCGCAGCCGGGTGAGATTGGTGATCAGGCTCTTCAGGCGATTGGTATCGACGCCGGGCTTCGACTGGAACTCGCCGAGCTGGGTGAGCTGACGCTCCAGCTCCTTCAGCGCATCCGAGCGCACGTCGCTGCGGGTGATGATGGCCAGGATGTCGATCAGGCTGGTTACCGCCGCGCGCGTGCCCCATTGGCTCGCCGACTCGTTGTGGTGGAGGGCCTGGCTGTAGAGGAAATCCAGCCGCAGGAACGTGCGCATCCGCTCGTTGAGCGGGTGCTCGAAAACCAGCGTGCGGTCGCTGTCGAGCTCTGCGGACGGGGATTGCTGAGGCGCGGCGGCCTCGGGGGCGTCGGTCGTCATGGCGACCTATTGTGCTTTACCCGCGCCGCGCACGTAAACGGTGAAAGCGCCTTATCGAGTAATGGCGGCGCGGCCCGCGCCCGAGTGTTCCGCCAGCTCCAGATAGCGCACGTGCAGCGCCGACACCTGATCCCGCACCGCGCTGAGGTCGGTGTCGTTCTGAATGACGTCGTGCGCGGACTTGAGCCGCGCGGTGCGCGAGGTCTGCGCGTTCAGGATCGCGCGTGCCTGCTCGACCGTGGAGCCGTCTCTGGCCTGCAAGCGCCGGATCTGCAGCTCTTCGTCGCAGTCGACCACGAGCACGCGATCAAGCTGGGACGTCAGGTTCTTCTCGACCAGCAGCGGAATGATGAGGATCTGGTAGGGCCCGTCGGCGGCCGCCGACCAAGCCTCCACCGCGGTACCAATGGCCGGATGCGTCAAAGCCTCGAGGTCGGCCCGGGCCTTGGGGTCGGAGAAGACGATCTCCCGCAGCTTCGGCCGGTCCAGGTGCCCGTCCGGCGTGAGGATGGTGCGGCCGAACCGCTCCACCAGACGCTCGAGCGGCGGCTGTCCGGGCTCCACCACCTCCCGGGCCACCTGGTCGGTGTCGATGATGGGCACGCCGAGGGCGGCGAAGAGCTTCGCCACCGTGGACTTGCCGCTGGCGATGCCCCCGGTCAGTCCGACACGAAACGCTTTGCTATTGGTCATGATCTCAGCGGGACGCAAACAACCCCAGATAGCCAGTCACCACCTGCTGCCCGAACATCAACATCAGCCAGCCGGCGGCGGCGAGGAACGGCCCAAAGGCGATGGGGGTCGAGCGATTCTGTCCCCGGACGGCCAGCAGCGCTATGCCCGCCACGGCGCCGACGGCAGCGGCGATCAGCAAGGTCGGCAGCAGCATCCGCCAGCCGAGCCAGGCGCCGAGCGCCGCCAGGAGCTTGAAGTCACCGTACCCCATCCCTTCCTTGGCAGTGAGCAGACGGAAGAGATGATAGACGGTCCAGAGGCAGAGGTAACCTGCGATTGCCCCGATGATGCTGGAACGCATGTCTACCGGCACGGGCGCCGTCCCCTGAGCCGGTACGAAGAGGCTGAGCAGCAGGCCCAGCCAGAGCAGCGGCAGCGTGAGGCTGTCCGGCAGCAGCTGATGGTCGATGTCGATGAACGCGAGCGCGAGCAGGAACCAGGTGAGCACCAGGCCGGCGGCCGCCGGCCAGCCGAAGCCCAGCTGCCAAGCCACCGCCGCCGAGAGGATGCCGGTCAGGGCCTCGACGAGGGGGTAGCTGACGCTGATGTGGACGCCGCACTTGGCGCAACGGCCGCGCAGAAGGAGATAGCTCAGGATCGGGATGTTCTGCAGCGCCGTGATGGGCGCCTTGCAGGCGGGACAGGCGGAGCGGGGGACGATGAGATTGAAGCGCTCGTGCGGCGCCGGCGTGGCCGGGAGGGTCGCGGCGTGATCGGGCCGCTCGAGCTCCGCGCACTGCTCGCGCCACTGGCGCTCCATCATGATGGGCACGCGATGGATGACGACATTGAGGAAGCTGCCGATGACAAGGCCGAGAACGAGGCAGGTACCGATGAAGAACGCCGGGGAGGGGGCGAGTAGGGCTACGAGGGACATTGTCGTGGCGTCACGCGCTCAAACGAAACGCCGCGCGGGGCGCGGCGTTTCGGCATCGGGTCTGTCTCGTGGAGAGGTCAGCCAACGACGTTTCCGAGCTGGAAGATCGGCAGGTACATGGCGATCACCAGGCCGCCTACGAGCACGCCGAGGATCACCATGATCAGCGGCTCGAGCAGGCTCGACATGGAGTCGACGGCGTTGTCGACCTCCGCTTCATAGAACGTCGCGACTTTGCCGGCCATCGTATCGAGGGAGCCGGCTTCTTCGCCGACGGCGATCATCTGCACCACCATGTTCGGAAAGATGCCCCTTGCCTCCATCGCGCGCTGCAGACGCTGGCCGGTGGCGACCTCGTCCTTCATCTTCATCACGGCGTTCTCGTACACGATGTTGCCGCACGCGCCGGCGACGGACTCCAGCGCTTCCACGAGAGGCACGCCAGCGGCGAACATGGTGGAGAGCGTGCGCGCATAGCGGGCAATGGCGGCTTTGTTGAGGATGGGGCCGATGATGGGGAACTTGAGCATCATGCGATCGAGCACCTCGCGCATCTTGCGCGAGCGCTTCTTGAAGTAGAGGAAGGTCATAGACCGCACGCGCCGAAGACCACCGCGAGATATATCCCTTGTGCTGCACGACATAGGACATGTTGATGACGAACTGCGTGAATGCCGGCAGGTTCGCGCCGAAGCCCTGGAAGAGACTGCTGGAATTCCGGAATCACGAAGATCAGGAGAACGAGCGTTACGATGAAAGCGACGAGCCAGACACCGCGGCGGGGTAGAAGAGGGCCTTCTTGACCTTCTTCTTCATCGCCTCCGTCTTCTCCTTGTAGGTTGCGATCTTGTCCAGCAGGGTCTCGAGCGCGCCCGCCTGCTCGCCCGCTTCCACCAGATTGACGAAGAGGTCGTCGAAGTAAAGCGGGTGCTTGCCGAGCGCCTCGTGCAAAGAGGTGCCGCTCTCGATATCCGCCTTGATATCGAGGATCAGCTTCTGCAGGGCAGGGCTTGTCGCTGCCGCTGCCGACGATCTCGAATGCCTGCACCATCGGGATGCCCGAGGCCAGCATGGTCGCAAGCTGACGGCTGAATATCGCGATGTCGCCGGCCTTGACCTTGCCGCCCTTCATGCTTTGCGACTGCTTGCGGATTCTCGAGGGCGCGATGCCCTGGCGGCGCAGCTCGACCCGCAATGCGCCCTCGTCGGGCGCGAGGCTCTTGCCCTTGACGCGCTGGCCGCGCTTGTCGCGACCCTCCCAGGAGAACGGAAGGTCGCGCTTGATCGCCTTGACGGTGGCAGTTGCCGCTGGTGCCATGAGTGCTCCGCCTCGCGTCAGTCAATCGTGACGCTGTTGATTTCCTCGAGACTCGTCAGACCCGACTTGACCTTCTCCAGGCCCGAGCGACGGAGGTCCCACACGCCTTCCTTTGCCGCCTCATCCCCGATCTCGGGAGCGCTGCCGCCCGCGAGAATGAGCCGGGCGATTGTATCCGTGATGGGCAGCACCTGATAGATACCGACACGTCCCTTGTATCCGTCGGTGCAGCTCCCGCAGCCCTTCGGCGCGAAAATGCGCAGCCCCGCCTTCACGTCTTCGTGGGTGAACCCCTCCTTGAGGAGGGCGTCCTCCGGGACGTCCATCGGTTGCTTACATTGGCTGCACAGCCGGCGCGCCAGTCGTTGCGCGATGATGAGGCTGACCGAGGTGGCAATGGCGTAAGGCTTGACACCCATATCGACGAGGCGCGTCAGCGTCTGCGGCGCATCATTCGTGTGCAGTGTGGAAAGCACGAGGTGGCCGGTCTGCGCCGCCTTGATGGCTATCTCCGCAGTCTCGATGTCGCGGATCTCACCGACCATGATGACGTCGGGGTCTTGACGGAGGAAGGCGCGCATGGCGGCCGCAAACGTGAGGCCGACCTTGGGGTTGACGTTGACCTGGTTGACCCCGGGCAGGTTGATTTCGGAAGGATCCTCGGCGGTGGAGATGTTGGTGTCTTCCCGATTGAGGATGTTGAGCCCGGTATAGAGAGAGACGGTCTTGCCGCTGCCGGTGGGACCCGTCACCAGGATCATGCCCTGGGGCTTGGCCAGGTAGCGCTCGTAGAGCGCTTTCTGGAAGGGCTCGTAGCCCAGCGACTCGATCCCCAGCATGGCCTGCGAGGCATCGAGAATACGCATCACGACCTTCTCGCCGAAGAGCGTGGGGCAGGTGCTGACGCGGAAGTCGATGGCGCGATTCTTCGACAGCTTCATCTTGATGCGCCCGTCCTGGGGCACGCGCCGCTCCGCGATGTCGAGTCGCGACATCACCTTCAAGCGTGCGGATAGCTTCTGTGCGAGCGCCACGGGGGGCTGCGCAATTTCCTTGAGCACGCCATCCATCCTGAGCCGCACGCGATAGATCTTCTCGTACGGCTCGAAATGGATGTCCGACGCCCCGCGCCGGATGGCGTCGAGCATCACTTTGTTGACGAACCGGACGATCGGCGCGTCCTCGACGTCGTCGCGGCCGATCTTCTCGTCGTTCTCGTCCTCGCCGCCCGTGACCTCCAGCGCGTCGAGATCGACGTCGTCCTCGCCGACGAGCGGCGCAATCTGTGCCTCCGCCTGCTCGATGGCCTTGTCAATCGCCTTCTGGAGCTTGTCCTCCTCGACGACGACCGCCTCGATTCCGAGGGTGGTCTGGAATTTGACCTCATCGATGGCGTGCAGATTCGTCGGGTCGGAAACCCCGAGAAAGAGCCGCTTGCCACGGCGGAAGAGCGGCAGGACGCGGTGCTTTGCGATCAGCTTGTCGCTGACCAGCCGCACCGTCTCGACGTCGGGATTGATGGCATCGAGATCGAAGAGCGGAACGCCGAACTCGTTCGATGCCGCCACCGCGATATCGCGGGCGCTCGCCGCGCCGCTCGAGACGAGCTGTGTGACGATATTGCCATTGCGCTCCCGGGCCGCATTCATGGCCTCGAGCATGGCGGCTTCCTCGACCACGCCGTCCTGCACGAGGCGCTGAGGCAGGCCGCCGATCCCGGAGCGCGCGCCACCCAGTGCTAAAGAAGCGTTTTCATTCATGAACTTACGGCAAGCGGATCTAGCCTGTGAAGCCCAAGTCTACCGGACCGGGCGACCAGGGCAATTGTCAAATCTGGGCCATGGTCGCACAGGGCGGACGGCCCTGCGTGACTGGCCTCGCAAAAGAAGAAGCCCCCGCGGAGCGGGGGCTTCTGTAGTCCAGAGAGACGATGGACTTACTTGCAGACGCTGGGCAGGTACGACGATTGACGCCGTAAATGCTGCCGTCGGCGGCCGCCGCTGCCACCCGCAACATTTGTGAGCGCGGCGGGAAGCCGTTCGTCGCCGTCTCAAGCCGTTGCACGACCCAGGTGATGTCACCGTTCGCCGAAGCATACGCGGTCCAGATCACGGTCTTGCGTCTGGATTTTCGTGTTGGCGTTGGCACCGTAGGTCACCGTGATCTGTCCGGGCGCGTTAAACGAAGCCTTGCTGACGTAGGTACCCGATATGACGCTTGGTGATTCCCAGGTCCGCATTGGTGTCACACGGCCTGGCAGCAGCTCTCCCTTGTTCGCGTAGCACTCGTCGAACGCGGTCTCGAGGCCGCCGATCAGCGACGAGCCTTCCGAGACCTGCGCCCGGATGGTGTAGTTCTGATAGGCCGGAATGGCGATCGCCGCCAGGATGCCGATGATCGCGATGACGATCATCAGCTCGATCAGGGTGAAACCCTTTTGCACCGATTTCATTGTCAGAGACTCCTGAGGAGTGGATTGAGGATTCGCTCAGCGGCGCAAAAGGGGCGCCTGCTGACCGGGGAAATGCACGGCCCGTGCCACAGTGCAAATCAGATCGTAACTATCTGAGGCAAAAGGAAAATACTCCACACCGAAGAGGTACGGATTTAACTTAGATCCGACTCCTGGTGACGACGCCTGCCGGCTGGCCCGTCGGAAAGTGACGCAGATTGTCACTTGCGCGGTATACGGCGGTTCACCTACCGACTCACCTCGAGTCGCCTCAGTCGTCGCGGGCCGCGTCCCGGTCTCGACTCTTCGGAGTCATGACACTGTCACCGATCGTCATGCCGAGCGTGATCTGGCGCACCACGCGCCGAGGGCGCTGCTGACATGCGCGCAATAATCCGCTAGCTTCTGGTAAATCAGCCCGACCGCGATCTCGCCATCATGCTCGAATGGTTCAACGCCCGCGAAGCCACGACTGTCGGCAGTTCGCTTGCGGATGCTTATTTGCGCGACAGCACGTCAGCGTCGAAGACTCGCGCCAAGGCGCAGGCATCGGATCGGCGCAGCGACGTGCAGCGGCTCTTGCGGCGCGCCGTGCTCAATGCGCGACCGCTGAAGCTCAATCTGTTCAAGCGCGCGAAGTTGCTCGGATCGTTCAAGTGGCGGCTGATCGAACAGGGAATCGATCGGGGCAGCGCCGATGAGCTGACCCAGCTGCTGCTGCTGCAACTGAGCGGCGGACCGCTCGCTGCGCCCGTACCGGCAGCGACGCCGCCCGCGACCGCGCCGCGTAAGCGCATCGATCCTCTACTCAGCGCGGCGGACGCGGCAGCCGCCAAGGGCGACTACGCCGAGACGGTGGTGCAACTGCAGGACCTTCTGGCCATCGATCCCGATCATGTCATCGCACTGAGCAACTTGGGCGACGCGCTGTGTTTCCTGGGTCGCTACCCGGAAGCGGAGCGTGCATACCGGCGATCCGTTCAGATCGACCCGCGCCGCGCGGACACCCACCTGAAGCTGGGTAAGCTATTGCAGTGGCGGGGCGACTTTCTCGGGTCGGAAACGACGCTGCGTCGGGCGACGAAGCTCGAACCCCGAAGCGCGAATGCCCTGTGCAGTCTGGGTGATACGCTGAGCGCAATCGATCGGGTGGACGACGCCAAGGCGTGTTTCGAAAAGGCATTGCGTCTCAAACCCAATTCCACCGGCGCACTTTGCGGCCTGGCGTGGCTGCTCAGCGCGGAGGGACGGTTCGAGCAATCCGATTCGCTGGTGCGACGGGCGCTTGAGGTCGATCCGGACTGTTCGGAGGCACAAGCGCTGCTGGTGATGCAGCGGCGGATGACCCTGTCGGACGAGGCATGGCTCGAGGGCGTGCAGCGCATGCTCGCGCGCCAGATGGCACCCATCGAGGAAGCGAAGCTGCGCTTCGCAATGGGCAAATTTTTCGACGATCTCGGCAAGTATTCCCAGGCCTTTGAAGAGTACCACCGGGGCAACGAGCTGCGCAGGAAAGTGGCGGCAAAATACGATCGCGCTGAGCGTACAGCGTGGGTAGACGACGTGATTCGTCTCTATTCGGCGGATCATGTTGCGCAACGTGCGGAAGGCGCGAACGATTCAGCGCGGCCCGTGTTCGTCGTCGGCATGATGCGCTCGGGAACTTCCCTGATGGAGCAGATCATTGCCTCTCACCCGGAGGCAGTGGGTGCTGGCGAGCTGCAGTTCTGGGGCATGGAGGAACACAAGCATCCGGAGATTCTGCGGCAGCGGCCTGCCGGACCCGGCGCTCAGTGCGCAGCTGGCAGATTCGTATCTGAAGGTGCTGGCGCAGGCATTCCGCGGATACGGCGCGAGTCGTCGATAAGTCGACGGCCAACACCGATTACCTGGGGCTCATTCACCGGGTCTTCCCGCAGGCACGCTTCATCTACATGCGGCGCGATCCGGTGGATACCTGCCTGTCCTGCTACTTCCAGAATTTCTTCAACGCCGCCGCCTTTACGATGGACCTGCAGGACCTCGCGCACTACTACCGGGAGCACCACCGGTTGGTCGCGCACTGGCGGTCGGTGTTGCCGAAGGAAGTCTTTCTGGAAGTGCCCTATGCCGAGCTCGTGGCCGACCAGGAGGGCTGGAGCCGCAGAATCATCGAGTTCATCGGACTGCCCTGGGATCCCGGGGTGCTCGAGTTCCACAAGACCGAACGCGCGGTGCTCACCGCGAGCAGTTGGCAGGTGCGCCAGAAGATGTATTCGAGCTCAGTCGGGCGCTGCGAAGAACTATCAGAAATTCATCGGTCCGCTGCTGAAGCTGCGCGACCTCTCGCCCTGAGTCGAAGCCGGGCCCGCGCTACTCGATCCCGAGCTTCTTGATGCGGTAGCGGAGCGCCCGGAAGCTCATGCCGAGGAGTTTCGCCGCCGCCGTCTTGTTGTAGCGCGTCTTCTCCAACGCTTTGATGATCGCGTCGCGCTCGATTTCCTCTAGGTGCTCGCCCAGTGCAGCGCCGCCTGCCGCAGCGGCCGCCGGCAGCGCCACGGGCACGGGTGCGGTGGGGCGTGCCGGCGAGCGCACCTTGATGTGCTCGCCGGTGATCACGCCGCCGACGCAGAGCGTCAATGCGCGCTCGAGAACGTTCTCGAGCTCGCGCACGTTGCCGGGGAAGGGATAGGACTTCAGCAGCTCGAAGGCATCCTCCGCCAAGCGCGGCGGTTGTGACCCGGAGCGCCGGCCGAGCCGCTCCAGGATCGCGTGAGCGATGTCCGGGATGTCCTCGGGGCGCTCGCGCAGCGCGGGCACACGCAACTCGATGACGTTGATGCGGTAGAACAGGTCCTCGCGGAAGAGGCCCTGGGCGACGAGCTCGGCAAGGTTCTTGTGGGTGGCGGAGAGGATCCGCACGTCGACCGTCTCTTCCCGCGACTCACCGACCGGCCGCACGGTCTTCTCCTGCACGACCCGCAGCAGCTTCACCTGCATGTGCAGCGGCAGATCCGCCACCTCGTCGAGAAACAGTGTGCCGCCCTCGGCGGTCTGCACGAGGCCCTTCTTGTCGGCGACGGCGCCCGTGAAGCTGCCGCGCTTGTGGCCGAAGAGCTCGCTTTCCATCAGCTCCGTCGGGATCGCGCCGCAGTTGACGGCGACGAAGGGAGCCTCGCGGCGGGCGCCCGACTCATGGATCATGCGGGCGACCAGCTCCTTGCCGGTGCCGGACTCGCCGAAGATGTGCACCGGCGCCTGGCTGCGGGAGACCCGCGAGATCATCTCGCGCAGCTGCTCCATCACCTGCGAGTGGCCGATGAGCCGCGCACCGCTCGGGTCGGCGGAAACATCGGCGGAGGAGCCGGCGCCCAGGCGGATGGCGCTGCCCACGAGCTTGCGCAGCACTCCGAGGTCGAGAGGCTTGGAGACGAAATCGAACGCGCCGAGCTTCAACGCGCGCACGGCCGACTCGACGTTGCCGTGGGCGGTGATCACGGCCACCGGAACGCGTCGCGCGGTTCTCCTGGATCCAGGCCACGAGGTCGAGACCGTCGCCATCGGGCAGGCGCATGTCGGTGAGACAGAGGTCGAACGGCTCGCTCTTGAGGAGCTTGCGCGCGGTGCTGACGTCGGACGCCGTCCGGGTGCGCAGGTTCATGCGGCTCAGGGTCAGGCTGACGAGCTCGAGCAGGTCGGGCTCGTCGTCCACGATCAGTACGGCCGGCTTGGCCGGCTCGGGGCGGGCGCTCGTCAAAGATGCATTCAATGCTCGACCTCCCAGCGTCGAGGGTCTGCGAATACCAACCTAAAAACGCTGCCGCCGCCGTGACGCGGCTCATAGAGCAGCGTAGCCCCATTGCTTTCGGCCAGCTCCCGGGCCAGAAAGAGGCCGAGACCCGTCCCCCGGCCGCCGGTGAAGAAGGGCTCGAAGATGCGGTCGATGTGCTCGCCGGCAACCCCTGGCCCCCGGTCGGTCACCTCGAGGAAGGGGCGGCCGTTCGATGGCAGGCGGCCGCAGCGCATCTCGATGGCATCGCCGGCGCCGAGGGCCTGCCGGTCCGGATACGCGTAGCGCATCGCATTCTCGCAGAGATTCCACGCGATCTGTCGCAGCTGGCTCGGATCGAAGCGGACCTCGATCTCGGCAGAGGGGGCGCTCACGTGCAGGCGCTCGCGCGGCCATTGCATGGTCTCGGCGAATTCCTCGGTAAACTCCTCGCTCCAGGTCTGCAGCGGCAGGCGCTCGGAGCGCGCCTCCTCCCGGCGCGAAAGTCTGAGGACGCTGTCGATGATGCCGCTCACCCGGTCGGCGTTGTTGCGGATGATCTCCGTGAGGCGGCGCTCCTGCGGCTCGAGGTTGCGGCGATTCCGCGAGGAGCTGGCCCGCGTGGCTCATTGCGCCGACGGGATTCCTGATCTCGTGCGCGATGCTGGCGCTCAGCCGGCCGAGCGCCGCGAGCTTCGACTGCTGCACTTTCTCCGTGATCAGACTGGTGTCCTCGAGAAATACCAGCACGGCCGCGGGCGTCGAGGTGCCGAGCGGCGCGAAATGCGCGCGGATGACCTGCGCCCCGTCGGCGCCGACGAAAGTCTGCTCGGCCGCAGGAAAGATGCCGGTGTCGCCGGTACTCTGCCGCCAGCTCTCCAGCAGATAGAGCAGCCGCGGCGAGGCTTCGCCGAGGAGGGCGTCGGGATAAGCCTTGCTGTCGCCCAGCATCCGCGCAGCCGATTCGTTGATGAGGCGAATGCGCTCGCGGGTGTCGACCACCAGGATGCTCTCGCGCAGGTGCTGCACGATGTACTGCGAGAGCTGCGCGAGATTGGCGAGGTCGACCTCCTGCCGGCGCATGGCCTCTTCGCTCTCGCGAACCCGGTTGGCGAGCGGCCAGGCGAGGACGGCGATTGCGAACAGGACCACCCCGAGCGTTCCCGCCGTGGTGTATTCGGTGAAACGCGGCGGCGACTCGAGGCCGACGAAGAACTGCTGCAGCAGGACGGCGAGCGCGGCCATTGCGGCGATGAGAAGCGCGTCCCGGTGCTTCGCGAGAGTGGCCATCGCGAGCACCGGCAGCACGAGCAGGATACCGAAGCCGCTCGAAACGCCGCCGCTCGCGTACAGGATGAGGCCAACAGCCGCGGAATCGACGCTCGAATTCACCAGCGCGACGAGCCGCAGCGTCGACCAGCGCAGCCGCCGCGCGGTGACGAGCAGTACCGCGGCGGTGAAATACAGCACGCATGCGGCGAGGAAAAGTCTCGGCCGGTCGACGAGGGCGACGGGCGGCCCGGACAGCCACAGCACGCTGACCAGCACCAGCGGCACCAGCAGCCGGTACAGGTTCAGCAGCCCCACGACGCGCCAGGCAAGGTCGGCGGGGGCGTGGGGAGCTGCAGGTGAGGTCGCGGCGCTGGCCGGCATGAATGATCGGGTGTGGGAGACGCTCGAGGTGCGGAGCGAGCGCGCGACTCTAGCACCTTCGCCGCGCAGAGGCCCGCAGCCGGCTTACGCTTTGTGAACCCCATATGTGAACCCCATAGCCCGCTCCGCGCTGGCGGCGGCTGCTCTTTTTGGACACAATGCGAAGTTCACGTCACGTCGGATCGAGTCCAGGGTTACCTAATGAATCTGCACGAATATCAGGCTAAAGAGATATTCAGGAATTACGGAATTCCAGTCCCCGCCGGCCGAGTGGCCGCGAGCGCGGATGAGGCCGTCGCCGCGGCCGATGCGCTTGGCGGACCGGTATGGGTCGTCAAGGCCCAGGTGCATGCTGGCGGCCGCGGCAAGGCCGGAGGCGTCAAGCTGGCGCGCGAGCACCAGGCAGTGCGCGCCGCCGCCGCCGCGATGCTGGGCACGCGGCTCAGGACCAAACAGACCGGCCCCGAAGGCCTGCCCGTGGAGCGGGTCTACGTGGAGTCCGGCTCGGACATCGAGCGGGAAATCTATCTCTCCCTGACGCTCAATCGCGAGAAGGGCCGCATCGCCCTCATCGCCTCCGCCGCCGGCGGCATGGATATCGAGGAGGTCGCGCAGAAGACGCCCGAGCAGATCCTCGCCGTCACCGTGCACCCGTCGGCCGGCCTGCAGCCCTACCAGGCGCGGCAAATCGCCTTCGGCCTCGGTCTCAAAGGCGCGCAGATAGCGGAATTCCAGGCGATCGCCGCGGCGTTGTACAAGCTCTACATGGAGCAGGACGCCAGCCTCGTCGAGGTGAACCCGCTCATCGTCACCAAGGCCGGCAAGTTGGTCGCACTCGATGCCAAGATCAACATCGATGCCAACGCCGTTTTCCGGCATCCGGATCTCGCTAAGCTGCGCGACGCTTCGCAGGAAGATCCGATGGAACGCAGTGCCAGCGAGCACGAGCTCAACTACGTCTCCCTGGACGGCGACATCGCGTGCATGGTCAACGGCGCGGGCCTCGCGATGGCGACCATGGACCTCATCAAGCTGCATGGCGGCGAGCCGGCCAACTTCCTCGACGTCGGCGGCGGCGCGACCAGTGAGCGGGTGACCGCCGCGTTCCAGCTCATCCTCTCGAATCCGAAGGTTCGTGCGGTACTGGTCAACATCTTCGGCGGTATCGTGCGCTGCGATCTCATCGCAGACGGCGTGATCAACGCAGTGAAGAATGTGGGCGTCAAGGTGCCTGTCGTCGTCCGTCTCGAGGGTACGAATGCGGAGAAGGCGCGCACGACGCTGGCCAGCAGTGGCCTGACCATCACTCCCGCCACCGATCTGACAGACGCTGCGCGCAAGGTCGTCGCGCTCGCGGCAGGCAAGTAAGGGTTTCGCTAATGAGCATTCTGGTCAACAAGCACACCAAGGTGATCTGCCAGGGTTTCACCGGGAAGCAGGGCACATTTCATTCGGAGCAGGCGATCGCCTATGGCACGCAGCTCGTGGGCGGAGTGACGCCTGGACGCGGTGGCCAAAAGCACCTCGGCCTGCCCGTATTCGATACCGTCAAGGATGCGGTGAAGGAAACGGGCGCGACCGCCAGCATGATCTACGTGCCGGCGGCAGGCGCCGCCGACTCGATTCTCGAGGCGGCCGATGCCGGCATCGAGCTCGTGGTCTGCATCACGGAAGGCGTACCGGTCAACGACATGGTGCGGGTGAAGTCGGTGCTGGCCGGCTCCGCAACACGCCTCGTGGGTCCCAACTGCCCGGGCGTCATCACGCCCGAGGAATGCAAGATCGGCATCATGCCGGGCTTCATCCACAAGAAGGGCGCCGTCGGCATCGTTTCGCGCTCCGGCACGCTGACCTACGAAGCGGTTTTCCAGACCACCAACATCGGCCTCGGGCAGAGCACCTGCGTCGGCATCGGGGGTGACCCGGTGCGCGGTCTCAATTTCGTCGACGTCGTCGAGCTCTTCGAGCGCGATCCGCGCACCGAGGGCATCATCCTGGTGGGTGAGATCGGCGGCAGCGACGAAGAGGCGGCCGCTCACTTCATCCGCCGGTTCGTCACCAAGCCTGTCGTGGCTTACATCGCCGGCGTCACCGCGCCTGCAGGCAAGCGTATGGGCCATGCCGGCGCCATCGTCGCCGGCGGCAAGGGCACGGCGGCGGACAAATATGCGGCATTCGAGGCGGCCGGCGTGCGCACCGTCAAGTCGCCAGCGGAGCTCGGCACCGCGATGAACGATTTGCTGCGCCGCCGCCGCGCGAGCGCGAAGAGCAGAGTCGTGCGTGCAGCCCCAATCCCGCAGCCCGCGGCGCGACCGGCGGCCAAGGCGGCCAACTCGCCGAAGGCGGCCGGGAAGCCCGGCGCGAAGCCGGTAAAGGCCGCCGCAAAGCTGGTAAAGCCCGCCGCAAAGCCCGTGAAGCGCGCGGCAAAGCCGGCTCCCGCGCCGGCATCGTTGCGGAGCAAGGCCGGCCGCACAGCCGGCAGAGGCTCGGCCGGCGCACGATCCGCGTCCGGGCGGTCCGCCGCTGGCAAGAAGACCGCCGCCGGCAAGAAGAAGTCGCCCGCCGCGCGAAAGGGCGGGCGGTAGCAGGAGCCGGATGAGCGAGTCGCTCCGCATCGCGCTCGCGCAGCTCGACCTGCTGGTCGGTGACGTGCAGGGGAACGCTGCGCGCGTCATCGAATGCGCGCGCGCCGCGCAACGCGACCACCAGGCCGACCTGGTTGCATTCCCGGAGCTCACGCTTTCCGGCTACCCCCCGGAGGACCTGCTCTTCCACCGCGGCTTCCGGCGTCAGATCGAGGCGGGTCTGGAGGAGGTCTGCCGTCAGGTGCCGGGTGTCTGCGTTATGGTCGGGTACCCGGAATACACACGCTCGACCATTTACAACTCCGCGGCGCTGATCGCCGGCGGGGCGGTCGCGGCCATTCACCGCAAGGCGGAGTTGCCCAACTACAAGGTGTTCGACGAGAAGCGCTACTTCCAGGCTGGCGCGCAGCCGACGGTGGTGGATTGCAAGGGTTTTCGCGTCGGCCTCCTCGTCTGTGAGGACGTCTGGGAGCCTGAGTCCGCGCAGCTCGCGCGGTCGGACCGGGCGGAGCTGCTCGTCGTCATCAATGCGTCGCCGTACGAGCGCAACAAGCAGCGCGAGCGCGAGTCGGTGGCACGCGCACGAGTGGCCGATGTCGGCTTACCCATCGCCTACGTCAACATGGTGGGCGGCCAGGATGAGCTGGTGTTCGACGGCAACTCCTTCGTCATGGATGCGGAGGGTAACGTCGTCATGCGCGCGCCGGCCTTCAAGGAAGGCACTTACCTCATCGACTTCCAGCGCCGCGGCCGCGGCATGGTCGTGCCGGTGCCAGCGGATGTTGCACCGGAGTTGAGCGATGAGGCGAGCGTCTACAGCGCGTTGGTGCTAGGGGTCCGTGACTACGTCAATAAGCACGGGTTCCCGGGCGTCGTCATGGGGCTTTCCGGAGGCGTCGATTCCGCCCTGACGCTCGCCATTGCCGTCGATGCGCTCGGCGCGGATCGGGTGCATGCCGTCATGATGCCGTCCCGGTATACCTCTGCCATGAGCCTGCAGGATGCGGCGGAGGAGGTGCGCCTCCTCGGGGTGAGATACAGCGAGCTCTCGATCGAAAGCATGTTCGAGGCGACGCTCCGCACGCTCAAAGAGGAGTTCGCGGGGCGGGCGCCGGATGCGACGGAGGAGAACATCCAGTCGCGCTGCCGCATGCTGCTTCTCATGGGCATCTCCAACAAGACGGGACGGATGCTGCTCACCACCGGCAACAAGAGCGAGATGGCCGTGGGTTACGCCACGCTCTACGGCGACATGGCCGGCGGTTTCGCGCCCATCAAGGATTGCAGCAAGATGCTGGTCTACCGCCTGACCGCGTACCGCAACTCGCTCGGCCGGGTGATTCCGCAGCGAGTGATCGATCGGCCGCCGTCGGCGGAGCTTCGATTCGAGCAGAAGGATTCCGACTCCCTGCCGCCGTACGAGATCCTGGACCCGATTCTCGAGGCCTTCATCGAGGAAGACCTGTCGGTGGACGAGCTCGAGGCGCGCGGCTTCGACCGCGCCACCGTGGGCAGAGTCCTCGACCTGGTGAAGCGCAACGAGTACAAGCGCCGCCAGGCGCCGCCCGGTGTCCGGGTGAGCCGCCGCGCCTTCGGACGCGACTGGCGCTATCCGATCACCAATGGCTATCGTCGATAGGTATGCAGGTAGGCCGCCGGCGCGGCTCTACCAGAACTGCCACCAGTGCCGCTGGACCGCCGCGGCGACCTGCGTCACCTGGCCGGTGAAATTGGCGGCGTAGACCTTGCGCGCCTCGTCCGCGAGGGCCTTCATGCCGAGGCGGTCGTAGGCGACGATCATGATGGCGAGTGCGTCCCGCGTGGCGGGCGCGCCCTCATAGTTGTCGATGACCAGCTTCGCCCGGCGTGCCGCACCCACGTAGGCGCCGCGCTTCAGGTAATACCTGGCGATATCGACGTCATAGGAAGCCAACCGGTCGCGAAGATAAATCATGCGCTGGCGCGCATCGTAGGCGTAGGCGCTCTTCGGGTACTGCTGGACCACCGTGCGAAAGGCGGCAAACGACTTGTTCGCGGTGGTCGGCGGCCGCTTCGAGAGGTCGACGTGGAAGAGCCTGTCCACGGCGTTCGGCTGCTTCTCGAAGTTCACCAGCCCTTCCATGTAATAGGCGTAGTCCACTCGCGGATGAGTCGGGTTCTCGCGGATGAACGTGTCGCAGGCATCGATGGCGGAATCGGTCTCGCCCGAGCGGTAATATGCGTAGATCATGTCGAGCTGTGCCTGCCGCGCCTGGTCCGTGAAGGGAAAGAGCGCCGTGAGCTGCTCGTACTCCTTGATGGCGGCGTTGTAATTGTAGTCGGCCATGTCATGCTTGGCCTTCGTATACAGCGCCTGCGGGCTGGACTGCGGCGGCTTGTGGTGGGCGCAGCCCGTCAGCGCGAGAGCGCTGATGCAAAGGGCAGTGATGAGAGCCCGTGCGCGCTGGCCGCGAAGCGCGGGCGCGGAGAGGCCGTGAGGGGAAGCGAGGTTGGACATGGCGCGGGAGTATAGCGAATCCGCCGGCAGCCCTTCGGACTGTGCGGACTCCGGGGAGTTCCGCAGTCATTCCCTGGTGCTGCCCGCGGGCGCCGCGGGCCTCAGGCTGGATCAGGCGCTCGCCCGCGCGCTGCCGCAGTATTCCCGCGCACGCCTGCAGGGCTGGATCGAGGCGGGTGCGGTGCTGGTCGACGGACGGCGGCTGCGCGCGAAGGACAAGGTCCTGGGGGGCGAGCAGATCGAAGTCGCGGCGCGGCTGGAGGCGGACGAGCGCGTCGCGCCGCAAGCGCAGCCGCTCACGGTGGTCCACCAGGATCGCGCGCTCTTCGTCATCGACAAGCCGGCGGGCATGGTGGTGCATCCGGGCGCCGGCAATCCCGGCCACACTTTGCAGAACGCGCTGCTCGCTCTCGATCCGAAGCTTGCTCTGGTACCGCGCGCCGGGCTGGTGCATCGCCTCGACAAGGACACGAGTGGCCTGCTCGTCGTGGCGCGAACGCCCGAGGCGCATGCACGCCTCGTCGGCGCGCTCGCGGAGCGCGGGATAGAGCGGACTTATCTCGCGATCTCGACCGGCGTTCTGACAGGCGGGGGAACGGTCGATGCGCCCATAGGCCGCCACCGCTCGCAACGCACGCGCATGGCGGTGCGAAGCGATGGACGCGAGGCGGTTACTCACTATCGCATCGTCAGGCGCTTTCGCGCCCACACGCTCGTGCGGGTGCAACTCGAGACCGGAAGGACCCACCAGATACGCGTGCACTTGGCGCACATCGGTTATCCCATCGTCGGAGATCCGGTATATGGCGGCCGCCGGCGGCTTCCGGCGGGCTGCAGTCCCGCTCTGGCGGCGGCGCTCAGCGCCTTTCCGCGTCAGGCGCTGCATGCTGCGCGGCTCGCCTTGGCCCATCCCACGACGGGGCGCGCGCTGGAGTGGGAGGCCGCGGCTCCTGACGACATGACACGGCTGCTATCGGTGCTCGATGACGATCAACGGATCGCCGACGGTGAGCGGTGAGCGGGCCTGATCTCATCCTGCCGGATTGGCCGGCGCCGCGCGGTGTCCGGGCCGCCTTCACGCTGCGCTCGCACGGTGTCAGCCGGCCGCCCTGCGACACCTTCAATATCGCGGCGCACGTGGGGGATGAGCCGCTCGCGGTCGCGGAAAACCGGGTGCGGCTGCGCGCAACCCTCGAGTTGCCGGCCGAGCCCGCCTGGCTGGCGCAGGTACACGGCCATCGGGTCGTCGACCTCGACACGCAGACATCCCTGGGATCGCTCGGTCCGGCGGATGCCGCCGTGACCCGCGCGCCGGGCAGGGTCTGCGTCATTCAGGTGGCCGATTGCATGCCGGTGCTGTTTGCCGCCGCGGATGGCTCCGTGGTCGGCGCCGCCCACGCCGGCTGGCGGGGCTTGGCCGGCGGAGTGTTGGAAGCCACGGTGCGCGCGCTGAATACGCCGCCGGCGCAGCTGCTTGCCTGGATGGGGCCCGCCATAGGGCAGGCGCATTTCGAGGTCGGGGCGGAAGTGCGCGCCGCATTCCTGGCCGTAGATGCCGGGGCGGCCGCCGCTTTCGCCGCAAACGAGCGTGGGCGGTGGCAGTGCGATCTCTACGCGCTGGCACGGCGAAGGCTCGCCGCGCTAGGGGTGTCCTCCGTCCATGGCGGCGGCTGGTGCACCCATGCCGACGGCGGGCGCTTCTTTTCCTACCGCAGGGACGGCCGCTGCGGACGGATGGCAGCCCTGATCTGGCGCGTCTCCTAGGCTGTCGGAAGCCTTGAACCGGCGGCGATTCACCCCCAATTTCCGGCCATCCGAACTCCAATCAGGGTCTTCCTCCGATGCGGATGGACAAGCTCACCAGCCGATTCCAGCAGGCGCTGGCCGATGCCCAGTCGCTCGCCCTTGGCCGCGACCATCAATTCCTCGAGCCCGCCCACGTGCTGCTGGCGCTGCTCGACAGCCAGGGCGGCACCGTGCGGCCGCTCCTCCTCAAAGCGGGGGCCGACGTCAATCGGCTGCGCTCGGATCTCGGCGCCGCCCTCGACCGGCTGCCGAAGGTGGAGGGCGCGCCCGGGGAGGTCCACGTCTCCAGCGAGCTGAACCGCGTACTCAACGTTACCGACAAGCTCGCGCAGCAGCGGGGCGATCAATTCATCTCGAGCGAGCTTTTCGTGCTCGCGGCCTTCGAGGACCGCAATCTCGCGCGCATCTTCCGCGAGGCTGGCGTCGTGCGCGGCGCAGTGGAGAAGGCGATCGAGGAGGTGCGGGGCGGCGAGAAGGTCGCCGATCCCAACGCGGAGGAGAGCCGGCAGGCGCTGGAGAAGTACACCGTCGACCTGACGGCGCGCGCTTCCTCCGGCAAGCTCGATCCGGTCATCGGCCGCGACGATGAGATCCGGCGCACCATCCAGGTGCTGCAGCGGCGGACCAAGAACAACCCCGTGCTCATCGGCGAGCCGGGTGTCGGCAAGACCGCCATCGTCGAGGGCCTCGCGCAGCGCATCATCAACGGCGAGGTGCCCGAGGGCCTGAAGAACAAGCGCATTCTGGCGCTCGACATGGGGGCGCTGATCGCGGGCGCGAAGTTCCGCGGCGAGTTCGAGGAGCGCCTGAAGGCCGTGCTCAACGATCTCGCCAAGCAGGAAGGCCAGATCATCCTGTTCGTCGACGAGTTGCACACCGTGGTGGGCGCCGGCAAGGCGGAAGGCGCCATGGACGCGGGCAACATGTTGAAGCCGGCCCTGGCGCGCGGCGAGCTGCACTGCGTCGGCGCCACGACGCTCGACGAGTATCGCAAATACATCGAAAAGGACGCGGCCCTGGAGCGGCGCTTCCAGAAGGTGTTGGTCGACGAGCCGTCGGTCGAGGACACGATCGCGATCCTGCGCGGCCTGCAGGAGCGTTACGAAGTCCACCACGGCGTCGATATCACCGACCCGGCGATCGTCGCCGCAGCGACCCTCTCGCACCGCTACATCACCGACAGGCAGCTTCCGGACAAGGCGATCGACCTGATCGACGAGGCCGCGGCGCGCATCCGCATGGAGATCGACTCCAAGCCCGAGGCGCTCGACCGCCTCGAGCGGCGCATCATCCAGCTCAAGATCGAGCAGGAGGCGCTGAAGAAGGAGCAGGACGAGGCCTCGCGCAAGCGCCTCGCGACCCTGCAGGAGACGCTGCACGGGCTCGAGAAGGAGTATTCCGATCTCGAGGAGGTCTGGAAGTCGGAGAAGGCGACCCTGCAGGGCGCGGCGCAGATCCGCGAGGAGCTGGATCGCGTGCGTCTCGAGCTCGATGCCGCCCGCCGCGCCGGCAATCTCGGCCGCATGGCGGAGCTGCAGTACGGCAAGATTCCGGAGCTCGAGAAGCGGCTCGCGGCGGCCGACGCCGCCGAGGACAAGGCGCCGCGGCTGGTGCGCAACAAGGTGACCGAGGAGGAGATCGCCGAGGTCGTCTCCAAGTGGACCGGCATTCCGGTGTCCAAGATGTTGGAGGGCGAGAAGGAGAAGCTCCTCAGGATGGAGGAGGCTCTCGGCCGCCGGGTGGTGGGCCAGGACGAGGCGCTCAAGATCGTTTCCAACGCCATCCGCCGCTCGCGTGCCGGGCTCTCCGATCCGCGCCGTCCCAACGGCTCGTTCCTCTTCCTGGGACCCACCGGCGTCGGCAAGACGGAGCTGTGCAAGGCGCTCGCCGAGTTTCTCTTCGACACCGATGACGCGCTGGTGCGCATCGACATGTCGGAGTTCATGGAGAAGCATTCCGTGGCGCGCCTGATCGGCGCCCCGCCGGGCTACGTCGGCTATGAGGAAGGCGGCTATCTCACCGAAGCGATCCGGCGGCGCCCCTACGCGGTGATCCTGCTGGACGAGGTCGAGAAGGCGCATCCCGACGTCTTCAACGTGTTGCTGCAGGTGCTCGATGACGGCCGACTGACCGATGGGCAGGGCCGCACCGTGGACTTCCGCAACACCGTGATCATCATGACGTCGAACCTCGGCTCGCAGGTGATTCAGGAGTACGCCGGGGAGAAGAACTACACTCGCATGAAGAGCGCGGTGATGGAGATCGTGCAGCAGAGCTTCCGGCCGGAGTTCATCAACCGGATCGACGACATCGTCGTGTTCCATCCGCTGGGCTCGCAGCAGATCCGCGCGATCGTGGATATCCAGCTGGTCTACCTCAGGAAGCGCCTGCAGGAGCGGAACATGGACCTGACGCTGGACGATGCCGCGCGCGATCTGCTCGGCGAGGCGGGCTTCGACCCGGTATACGGCGCCCGGCCGTTGAAGCGCGCGATCCAGCAGCAGATCGAGAATCCGCTCGCGCAGCGGATCCTGAAGGGCGAGTTCGTCCCCGGGGACCGCATCCGCGCTTCGGCGCGCGCCAGCCAGATCGTCTTCGACAAGGGCGCCTGAGGCCGGACAGATCGTTGGCTATAATGGTCGCAGCGGGGGAGTCTTCGGATACCCCACCCACACAGCCATAACTCAACGCCATGCCGTTTTACGAATACGAGTGCCAGAGCTGCAAGTTCTACACCGAGCTGATGCAGAAGATCAGCGATCCGCCGCTGCTGAAGTGTCCCTCGTGCGGCAAGCGGACGATGCAGAAGCTGGTATCAGCGCCCGTCTTTCGCCTGAAGGGCAGCGGCTGGTACGAGACGGACTTCAAGTCCGACAAGGAAGGCAAGCGCAACCTGGCGGAGCGCGAGGAGCCAAAACCCGCGGCGGAGGAGTCGAAGCCCGAGGCCAAGGCCCCCGCCGCCGAGAGCACGGCGAAGCCTGCCGAGCCCAAGACCCCCAGCGTGACCACGTCCTCGGCAGCGCCCAAGTCGCATGCCGCTGCGCCACGGAAGCGTCCGGCCGCCACGAAGGCGAGCACGCGGGCGAGTGCTGCGCGGCTCAAGGCGAAGCCAGCGGCCCGAGCGAAGGCCGGAAAGCGCGGCTCGAAGCGGTGAGGCGTTGAGCACTCCCGTCATCCAGAGATCGAGCCCGGCGCCGCAGCCGCCCGGCCAGACCGCGCCGAAAAAAAAGGGATCGCCGCTGCGGCGCTACCTGGTCGCGGGCGTGCTCGTCTGGCTGCCGATCATCGCGACCCTCTGGGTGGTGAGCTTCCTGTTCCACCTGGCCGACCGGACGCTGCTGCTCTTCCCCTTGCCCGCCGGGTACCAGCCCGAGGGGCTCATGGGTCTGGCACTGCCCGCCCTCGGCGTGATCTTCGTCTTCCTCGTGCTCCTTCTGACGGGTCTTCTCGGCACCAATCTCATCGGCCGCCGCCTCCTGGTCTGGGGCGAGGAGCTGTTGCACCACATCCCCATCGTCGGCAGCGTCTATGGCGGCGTGAAGAGCTTCGCCGAGAGCGTCTTCTCGCAGTCGAACTCCTTCCGCAAGGTGGTGATGGTCGAATACCCACGCGAGGGCGTCTGGAGTCTCGGCTTCCTGACGGCGGAGAACGTCCCGGAGATCAGCCAGAAAACCGGTGAGCCGCACGCCTGCGTCTATATCTCGGCCGCGCTGAACGCCACCGGCGGCTATCTCGCCATCCTGCCGCGGCGCCAGATCGTGGAGCTCGAGATGAGCGTCGATGCCGCGATGAAGATGATCATCACCTGCGGCGTCGTCGTCCCTCCCGCCCCCGACCGCAAGCCCGAGCTGGCGAAGCCCGCGGCCTGAGCCGATACCGCAGGGCGCCCGACGCGCCGCAGGCGACTTCGGGCCGATATATGAGTAGCCTGCCCGTATGAAAGCGATGCGACTCCCGGCTCCCGGGGCGCGCCTGCGCCTGGAGGAGGTGGCGCTGCCGCCCGCCGGCGAGCACCAGATAGCCATCACCGTCGAAGCCTGCGGCGTCTGTCGCACGGACCTGCACCTTCTGGACGGCGAGCTGCCCCACATCCGCTACCCCATTACTCCCGGGCACGAGGTGGTGGGCCGCGTCGCCGAGGTCGGCCCCTCGGTGAGGCGCTTTCGCCTAGGCGATCGTGTGGGCGTCCCATGGCTCGCGCAGGCCTGCGGCCTGTGCCGTTACTGCCGCGCCGATCAGGAGAACCTCTGCGAGTTCGCGCGCTTCACCGGGTATTCGGTGGATGGCGGCTATGCCGAGCAAGTCGTTGCCGACGCGCGCTTCTGCCTGCCCCTGCCCGACGACGCTCCCGCCGCACAGCTGGCGCCGCTTCTTTGCGCAGGGCTCATCGGTTACCGCGCGTATCGCGCCGCCGGCAGCGGCACGAATCTCGGCCTGTACGGATTCGGCGCCGCCGCCCACCTGCTGGCGCAGGTCGCCGGCGCGCAGGGGCGACGTGTATTTGCCTTCACCCGGCCTGGCGACATCGAGTCCCAGGCGTTCGCGCGGACGTTGGGCGCGGTCTGGGCCGGCAACTCCGACGAGGCGCCGCCCGAGCCGCTGGACGCCGCCATCCTTTTTGCGCCCGTGGGAGCCCTGGTGCCTGCAGCGCTCGCCGCGGTCCGACCGGGCGGCAAGGTGGTCTGCGCGGGGATCCACATGAGCGCTATACCCCGGTTTCCCTATGAGCTCCTCTGGGGCGAGCGCTCGGTCAGCTCCGTCGCCAATCTCACGCGCGCCGACGGCGAGGAATTCCTGGCGATCGCCGCGCAATTGCGGCTCGAGCCGACCGTACAGCCCTTTCCCCTCGGCGAGGCCAATGAGGCGCTCGAGCGGCTGCGCAAGGGTGAGCTGCAGGGCGCGGCGGTTCTGGTTGCGGCCCCTCCGGGCGCTCCGTAACATCGCGCGCCTTATGCGCACACATTACTGCGGACAGGTCGGGGACCAGCTGATCGGGCAGACGGTGGAGGTGGCCGGCTGGGTGCACCGGCGGCGGGATCACGGTGGGATCATCTTCGTGGACTTGCGCGATCGCGAGGGTCTGCTGCAGGTGGTCTTCGATCCCGATGCGGAGGAGGTGTTCGGCGAGGCGGAGCGGCTGCGCAATGAGTTCGTCATTCGCGTCAAGGGAAAGGTCCGCGAGCGGCCGGCCGGGACGGTCAACGCCAATCTCGCCTCGGGCCGCGTGGAGCTGCTCGCCGGAGAGCTGGAGCTGCTCAACCGCTCCGAGCCGCTGCCCTTCCAGCTGGATGAGCAGGTCGGCGAGGAAGTCCGGCTCAAGTACCGCTACCTCGACCTCCGTCGCGAGGTCATGAGCCAGCGCCTGCGTCTGCGGCATCGGATCACGCGTGCGATGCGCAGCTTTCTCGATGGGCATGGCTTCATCGACCTCGAGACGCCGATGCTCACCAAGGCGACGCCGGAGGGGGCGCGCGATTATCTCGTCCCGAGCCGCACCCACCCGGGCAAGTTCTTCGCGTTGCCGCAGTCGCCGCAGATCTTCAAGCAGCTGCTCATGATCGCGGGGTTCGACCGCTACTACCAGATCGTGCGCTGCTTCCGCGACGAGGACCTGCGCGCCGACCGGCAGCCGGAATTCACCCAGCTCGACGTCGAGACCTCATTCCTGACGCAAGCGCAGATCATGGAGCTGATGGAGGGGCTCACGCGGCACTTCTTCCAGGAGGTGTTGGGTGCGGCGCTGCCCGGTCCCTTCCCGCGCATGAGCTTCGCCGAGGCGATGCGCCGCTACGGCTCCGACAAGCCGGACCTGCGCATCCCGCTCGAGCTCGCCGACGTCGCCGATCTCGTCAGGGACTGCGACTTCAAGGTGTTCGCCGGTCCCGCCAAGGACCCGAAGGGCCGGGTGACGGCACTGCGGGTGCCGGGCGGCGGCGCGATGCCGCGCTCGCAGATCGACGGCTACACGGAGTTCGTGGGCCGCTACGGCGCCAAGGGCCTCGCCTACATCAAAGTCAACGAGCGTGCCCGCGGCCGGGACGGCCTGCAGTCGCCCATCATCAAGTTCCTGAGCGATGCAGCGCTCGCCGGCATCCTCGAGCGCACGGGAGCGACTGACAACGATCTCGTCTTCTTCGGCGCCGACACCGCCAAGGTGGTGAGCGATGCGCTGGGCGCGCTGCGCCTGAGGATCGGCCAGGACCTGAAGCTGGTCCAGCAGGGCTGGCGGCCGCTGTGGGTCGTCGACTTCCCGATGTTCGAGTGGGACGCGGACGAGAAGCGTTGGGTGGCCATGCACCATCCTTTCACTTCCCCCAAGATCGACGATCCGGCGGCTCTGCGCGCCGACCCGGAGAAGGCGCTCGCCAAGGCCTACGATCTGGTGTTGAACGGCTCGGAGATCGGCGGCGGCTCGGTGCGTATCCACCGCCAGGAGATGCAGTCGACGGTGTTCGACCTGCTGGGAATCGGAGCGGAAGATGCGCGAGCCAAGTTCGGCTTCCTCCTCGATGCGCTGAAGTTCGGCGCGCCGCCGCACGGCGGCATCGCCTTCGGGCTCGACCGGCTGGCGATGCTGATGACGGGCGCGGACAGCATCCGCGAGGTCATCGCCTTCCCGAAGACGCAGACCGCGGCGGACCCGCTGACCGATGCCCCGACGGAGATCGGCGAGGCGCAGCTGCGCGAGCTGCACATCCGCGTGCGCACGCCGCCACCGGCAAGCTAAGAACTGCCGCACACACCGTGTGGCACGTTTCCTGATAGGGTCCGCGAGGCGATCGCGGCAGTGGTGGCCGTGTTCGTTCTCGCGCCATGAGAGATGCTGCTGCGCAACACGTGATCTACGTGCACGGGCTATGGATGCCCGGCGGCGAGTCGCGGCTGCTCGGGCATCGGCTGCTGCGCGAGTTCGGCCTGCAGGTGCACGCGTTTCCCTACTCCGCGGCCACCTTGGGTGTGGAGGAGATCACCGCGCGCCTGCAGAGCTTCGTGCGCTCCCTCGATGTCCCAGCGGCGCATTTCGTCGGTCACAGCCTCGGCGGTCTCATCATCTACCGCTTCTTCGAGCACTACCCCGAGCAGGGTCCCGGCCGTGTGGTCTTCCTCGGCTCGCCCTGCCTCGAGAGCCGCGCGGCGGTGGAGGCGGCACGACTGCGGTTCGTGAGCGCGCTCATGGGGCCCTCGGTCGCCGATGAGCTGCTGCGGCCGCGGGAGCGGCGCTGGACCTTTGGCCGGCCGCTTGGGATCGTCGCCGGCACGCAGTCGCTCGGGTTGGGTCAGTTCCTGGCCGGCTTCGAGGAGGAATGCGACGGCACCGTGGCAGTCAGCGAGACGCGCCTTCCCGGCGCCACGGATCACATCGTGCTGCCGGTGAGCCACATGGGGATGTTGGTATCACCGCGGGTGGCGCGGGAGACGGGGTTGTTCCTCAGGGACGGCAGGTTCTCGCTGCGATGAGCGCAAGAGTCGGCTCGCGACCCGCCGTCACGCCGGACCGACTCACTGCTTCTTGCCCGGCCCGTATCTTGCGAGCCATTCCTGGACGGCGCGGCGGCGCATTTCCTCCATATCCCTTGGAGGCTCCTGTTCGCGCAGCTTACGCCACGCTTCTGCAGCCGCACGCCGGCGCTCCTCGAGAGACATTTCCGGGGTTGAGCGAAGAGGGCTGTCGTCGAAAGCTCTTTTGCGCAGAGGGGGCGGCGGGAATCGGCCCATCTTGAGATTCCAATAGGACCACGAGCGAGGATCGATGATCCCTGGTGGTGCCGCATCGAGTGCCTGCCGAATCTCGTCGTCAGAAACATGCTGTCGAATCACCCGCATATCGCCGTGGCGAGCGTATGTCATTGCGTAAGCCATGAACCTGATCGGGTCTGCAAGCGCCTTTTTCGGTTCCTCGAACCAGATGACTCGGCGCGCCACGTCCATGGTCTGTGGTGTAACCGGAATGGGTCTCATAAATTGAGTCCACGGTCGCGATCAGTCGGCAAGTTGAAGTCGTCTAAGCTCGGAAGATGATCCAGGTCTACCTTGCTCACGGCTTCTGCTAGCCGAAATTTCATATCCGTCGGAAGCTCGCGCAGATTTCCGTCGTCAAAGTATGACAGCGCTTTGAGGGTGATTTCCGGATTGAAAGAAGACCCGTACAGCTTTTCTGCTGCTGTCAACGCAAACGGCAAGCCGACTCCGCCGATCCGGATTAGCGCATCCATGTCGATGTAGTCTTTGGCCTCTGCCCGGACCTGAAGAACGGAGGCCTTGGTACCGGCCAAGTCAAGAAGCGACGCGATCTTCAAGCCGTTGTCCTCCGCTATCGCGGGTGGAGCCAAACGAGGCAGTTTCGGCCCTCCAAAGAACGACACCTTTACCGGTTCACCGCGATCCACAATGGCCGACAGCGTGTTCTTCTCCCGCTGAATGACCGCTGCGCCTTCCAGGAATGGGATTTCAGCTTCAAGAGTGGCGACGTCAATGGCGCGCCTGCCAAAGAAGTCAAAATCGACCGATTTGCGATGGCCAAGATGTAGCGCCAGCGCAGTTCCGCCATAGAGGGTGAACTCGCCGGGTACGGCGGACAGCTCCCCCCAAAGTCGACGCTGCGCCTCCGGCAGAACGTCCAAACGAGGTGAAAATCTCGGCATCCGCGACACCCACCAACCTGTGGCGATCAGCGTCCAACCGAATCATACAGCGGACTGAGACCGGCGAGAAATGTGCGCTACGCAGAGGGCGCCACGGGGCCGTTCCCACCTCGGCCGGTCGTCTGCCGCGGTCTGCTCATATCTGCAGCTCCTCAGTCGAGCAATCGCCTCAGCCGATAGATCGCCTCGAGCGCGGCCTTCGGGGTCATATCGTCCGGGTCGAGTGCGGCCAGCGCTTCGCGCACTGTGTCGGGAGCCGTCTCCGCAGGCGCGGCGGCGAACAACGGCAGCTCCTTCTGCGCCTGACCATGACGGCGGTCGCCGCCGGCGCCATCCGGCCGGTCCCTGTGTGACTCCAGCGCCTCGAGGTACCGCCTCGCCTGTCCGATGACATCGCGCGGCACGCCCGCGAGCTGCGCAACCTGCAGTCCGTAGCTGCGGCTCGCGGGTCCCTCCTTCACCGCGTGCAGGAACACGATGCCGTCGGAGTGCTCCGTGGCATCGAGATGCACGTTCGCGCACCCTTCCACCTCGCTGGCGAGGCCGGTCAGCTCGAAGTAGTGCGTGGCGAACAGTGTGAACGCCTTGATGCGTGTCGCGATGTGGCGCGCCATCGCCCAGGCGAGCGAGAGTCCGTCGAACGTGCTCGTGCCGCGTCCGATCTCGTCCATCAGGATCAGGCTGTGCGCGGTGGCGTTGTGCAGGATGTTGGCGGCCTCGGTCATTTCCACCATGAAGGTGGACCGCCCGCCCGCGAGGTCGTCAGCCGCCCCGATGCGAGTGAAGATGCGATCGATGGGGCCGATGACCGCGCGATCGGCCGGCACGTAGCTGCCGAGGTGCGCCAGGATGGTGATGAGCGCCGCCTGGCGCATGTAGGTCGATTTGCCGCCCATGTTGGGGCCGGTGACGATGAGCATGCGCCGGGCGGAGTCGAGCTCGAGATCGTTCGGCACGAACGGAGTCGCGGCGAACCGCTCGACGACGGGGTGGCGGCCGCCGTCGATGTCGAGCAGCGGATCCGCCACCAGTTGCGGCGCCGTCCACTGCAGCACACATGCCCGCTCCGCGAGCGCTGCGACCGCATCGAGCTCGGAAAGCGCGGCGGCGGTGGCCTGCAGAGACCCGAGGCGGTCCGTGAGCCGAGTCAGAATATCCTCGTACAGCGCCTTCTCTCTGGCCAGCGCGCGATCGCGTGCGCCGAGCACCCGGTCCTCGAAGCTCTTCAGCTCCGCCGTGATGAAGCGCTCCGCGGATTTGACGGTCTGCCGACGGACGTAGTCCTTCGGCGCCCGCTCCGCGTCCTTGCGTGATATCTCGATGAAGAAGCCTTGCACGCGATTGAATCCGAGCTTCAGTCCCGCGATGCCGGAACGCTCGCGCTCGCGCCGCTCCAGCTCGAGAAGGAATTCGTCCGTGTGCGTCGCGATCTTGCGCAGCTCGTCGAGTTCCGCGTCGTAGCCTGCCGCTATGACATCGCCGTCCCTGACGAATGTGGAGGGCTCCTCCGCGATGGCTTTGCGGAGCAGACTCACGACTTCCTCATGGTCGCCGATGCGGCCGGCAAGCTCGCTGACCAGCGGCGAGTCGATCTCATGCAGCGCCGACTTCAGCGCCGGCAGCGCCGCGAGAGAGACACGAAGCTGCGTCAAGTCCCGCGGCCGCGCCGACCGCAGAGCCACACGCGACAGAATCCGCTCCACGTCACCGATCCCGCGGAGGCGCTCGCGCACGCCTTCGAACCGCCGTGAGTCAATCAGCGCCCCCACCGCCTGATATCGCCCACGCAACGCGCCGTGGGAGGTGAGCGGCCGATTGAGCCAGCGACGGAGCTGCCGCGAGCCCATGGCAGTGACGCACTGATCCAACACGGAGAAGAGCGTTGCGTCTTCGCGTCCGGTGAGACTGGCATCGAGCTCGAGGTTGCGGCGCGTCGCCGCGTCGATGATGAGTGCGTCGGTGCGCTCCTCGACGTGCAAGCTGCGGATGTGGGGCAGGGATGTCTTTTGCGTGTCGCGCACGTACTGCAGCAACGCGCCAGCCGCGCATATGGCGAGCGGCAGCTCGTCCGCGCCGAAGCCTTTGAGATCCAGCGTGCCGAGCTGATCGGTGAGCAGCCGCGAAGCGCTCGCCAGCTCGAAATTCCACGGCGGCCGGGAGCGCACCGCCGTGCCGTTGCGCTCGAGGTCTTCTTCCGGTGTGCCTTCCGGAATCAGCAGCTCCGCGGGCTTCAGGCGCTCGATCTCCGCCGCGAGCCCGCCGCGGCCGCTCGACTCCAGCACGGTGAAGCGGCCCGCCGCGAGGTCGAGCCATGCGAGCCCGAACCGCTCGCCATCGCGCGCCGCCGCCGCGACCAGGGTCTCCTTGCGCTCTTCGAGCAGGGCATCGTCGGTCACCGTGCCCGGGGTGACGATCCGCACCACGTCGCGCTCGACGGGTCCCTTCGATTTGGCCGGATCGCCCATCTGCTCGCAGATCGCGACGCTCTCGCCCTTGCGCACGAGTCTCGCGAGGTAGCCCTCGACGCTGTGGAACGGCACTCCCGCCATCGGGATGGGCTGTCCGGCGGACTGGCCGCGCGTGGTCAACGTGATGTCGAGGAGCGCTGCGGCGCGGCGAGCGTCCTCGAAGAAGAGCTCGTAGAAGTCACCCATGCGATAGAAGAGCAGCACGTCCGGATGCCGGCTCTTGATGCGCAGGTACTGCTGCATCGAGGGGGTGTGGTTATTCGCTTGATCGTTCAATGCTCGACTTCGTGCGTCCGCTTCATCTGAGCTCTCCGCGCCGGAAACCTCGCCGTTCAGGGCGAGGAGGAGGCGCTCTGCAACCTGCTCTCGCCGTCCCAGTTAGATGCAGGGAATTGGGTATTTGCGAGTATGGGTGGGAGACGTCCTTTAAGCCACCCCCCAATCGCGTCGCTCCATACACGTTTGAGAACTCTGGCATTTCAGACGGCAAGCCAAGCGTGAAAATGCCCACCGGATGTTTGCCGTCGGTCTTGTTTTTGCGGCATCTCTCAATCACCATGTTGACATGGTGCTGACCTACCGATACAGGATCAAGGACGCGACCTCCACTCGGCATCTGCAGCAGCAGGCTCGGGCGGTGAACCGGGTCTGGAACTATTGTGGGGAGACCCAGGAGGCCGCTCGTCGCCACAACAAGCGCTGGCCCTCTGCCTTCGATCTGATCAAGCTTACCCTCGGCAGCAGCAAGCTCCTGGGCCTGCACTCGGATACCGTGCAGGCAGTCTGCAAGCAGTTTGCGATTTCGCGAGATGCCCACCGCAAGCGGCCGCGGTGGCGCGGCAGAAAGTCCTTGGGGTGGGTCCCCTTTCAGGCGGCCCGCGCGCTTCGCTGGGATGGCGATGCGGTGATCTTCCTCAAGCGCCGATACCGGCTGTGGCTCAGCCGGTCCATCGAGGGGCAGATTCGCTGCGGCGGCTTCGCTCAGGATGCTCGCGGCCGCTGGTACCTGAATCTGCAGGTCAAAGTCTCGAAAGACAACCAGCATGGGAGCGGCGAGGTCGGCATCGATCTCGGCCTCAAATCCCTGGTGGCCCTTTCCACGGGGGAGAAGATCGAGGCGCCGCGCCTCTACCGCAGATACGAGCGGGCGCTCGCCATCGCGCAGCGTGCCAGGCGCAAGCCCCGCGTGCGGGCCATTCACGCCAAGATCGCGAACTGTCGCAAGCACTTCCTGCATGAGCTCTCCACGCGGCTCGTGCGGGAGAACCGGCGCATCTGCGTCGGTAACGTCAATTCCTGCGGACTCGCCAGAACCAGCCTGGCTAAGTCCGTGCTCGATGCCGGCTGGTCGCAGCTTCGATCCCAGCTCCACTACAAAGCCATGAGGCACGGGGCCGAGTACATCGAGGTTGACGAGCGATTGAGCACGCAGGTCTGTTCCGCGTGCGGTACACGCGGCGGCCCACAAGGTCGAGAGGGCCTCGTAGTGAGGGACTGGATCTGTAGCGGCTGTGGTGCTTCGCATGACCGGGACATCAACTCTGCTATCAATATCCTCGTCTCGGGCCGGAACGTCGGCCTCCAGGGGACGGAAATCCTCTCGCTTTAGCGAGGGGAAGACGTTAAATTCGACGTCGTCGATCCGGAACAGGTTCTGTCCCAGCAGGCCGACCTCCTCGCCTTGAAAGTCGTTGTTACCGACGAGGAATTGCGCGTCATGGACGGTTGCACCGGCGACCGTGAAAGTCTTCGCCGTTGCAATCCTGGGGGAGACCGAGCCGCCGACGCCGCTGACGTAGTACCAGGGCGGCGCGTAGCTGAGCGGCAATTGGAATTGCGCGGCCGCGGCGGGGGAGAGGAAGTCGAAGAAGCTGCCGGTGTCGACGATGAACCGTGCGTCGACCCCGTTGATGCCTGCGGTAATGACGGGCCGCAGGTTGTCCATCTTGACGGGCAGCGGCGAGGACATGACGAGCTTGCAGCGGTTGGCCGCGCTGGCCGTGGCCACCGGTAACCAGACGGCCAGCAGCGTCGCGATCCAACTGAGCTTGCGCCTGAGCATGAACGTAGCCTACACCGGCGGCGCGGACCATGCGACTGACGGAATCGAGCACGGCATGCCGGGCGGGGCCCTGTTGTAGACTGCGCGGCATGTCGGGTCAATCCACCGCCGTTACCGATGCGGAGCTCTACTCGCTCGCCGAGACCGTTGGACGTGCGCTTTGGGACGCGGGCTGGCGCATCGTGACCGCGGAGTCCTGCACGGCCGGGTGGATCGCGAAGGCGCTGACGGACGTCCCGGGAAGCTCCCAGTGGGTCGACTCCGGATACGTCACTTATTCCAACACGGCCAAATCGCGCGATGTCGGCGTATCCGCGCAGACGCTCGCCGAGCACGGCGCGGTCAGTGAGGCCGTGGTGCGCGAGATGGCCAACGGCGCCCTGCGGGCCGCCGGTGTCGAGATGGCGATCGCGGTCAGCGGCATCGCGGGGCCGGATGGCGGCACGGCCGAGAAGCCGGTGGGCACCGTATGGTTCGGCATCGCCACATCGGAGGCGCAAGGGCCCGCGGCGGTCTGCGAGCTGCGGCACTTCGCCGGCGATCGGGAGCAGGTGCGGCGTCAATCGGTCGACCGTGCGCTCAAGCTGGCACTGCGGCTTCTGCGGGCCCGCGGTGGCCACTGACAGCCCGCCGCCGGGCGCGGTGCGGCGTGAGCCCACCCGGCGGCTCTTCTTTGCGCTCTGGCCGGATGAGGCGATGCGCGACGCCATGGCGGAGGCGGTTCGCAAAGCCGCGCTGGGGAGCGGCGGCCGGCCCGTACTGGCGCACAACCTGCATGTCACGCTGGCCTTTCTGGGCTCGGTGCCGGAGCGGCGGCTGCCGGAGCTGGCCGCGGCGGCCTGGGAGGCGGCGGGGACCGCGAGGTCCGTTGCCGGCGCAAGCTCGCCGGCAGACCCTCCCGAGCTGCTCTTCGAGCGGCTCGAGCACTGGCGGGCCGCGCGGCTGCTCTGCGCCTTGCCGGCCGAGCCGCCGGTGTGGGCCGCGGATTTGGCGCGAAGGCTTCAGGATGCGCTGATCCGCCGGAGTTTTACTCCCGATCTCAAGCCCTTCCGCCCACATGTGACAGTGGCGCGCAAAGTCGCGCGCGCAAGTGCCGCAGCCGAGATGCATCCGGTGCCCTGGCGATTCACCGAGCTGGCGCTCATCGAGAGCCGCACGCTGCCGGAGGGCGCGCTGTACAGCGTTGTCGAATCATATTCACTGTGCAGCGGGCAAAACGCTGCAAATAACAGTGAAACATCCTGATTGACAGGCTTCTGCCGCCGCCGCTTTGTGGGATAATTCTGCGCCAGAGAATTCCTCTCGCCGCGCAACCTCCCGGGTGGATCGAAAGATGGAAGAGAATCGCAAGAAGGCGCTCGCCGCCGCATTGGGCCAGATCGAGAAGCAGTTCGGCAAAGGCTCGGTGATGCGCCTCGGCGATGGCGCATCGAGCTTCGACATAGAGTCCGTTTCCACCGGCTCGCTCGGGCTCGATATCGCCCTGGGGATCGGCGGCCTGCCGCGCGGTCGCGTGGTCGAGGTCTTCGGGCCGGAGTCCTCCGGCAAGACTACCCTCACGCTGCAGGTCATCGCGGAGGTGCAGCGCGCCGGCGGCACGGCGGCCTTCGTCGATGCGGAGCATGCGCTCGACCCCTCCTATGCCGAGAAGCTCGGCGTGAACATCAGCGATCTGCTCGTCTCGCAGCCGGACACCGGCGAGCAGGCGCTCGAGATCACGGACATGCTCGTGCGCTCCAACGCAGTCGATATCGTCGTCATCGACTCCGTCGCTGCTCTCACCCCGAGGGCGGAGATCGAGGGCGAGATGGGGGAGATGCAGGTCGGCCTGCATGCGCGCCTGATGTCGCAAGCGCTGCGCAAGCTCACCGGCAACATCAAGCGCTCCAACACCATCGTCATCTTCATCAACCAGATCCGCATGAAGATTGGCGTGATGTTCGGCAATCCGGAGACGACCACCGGCGGCAACGCGCTGAAGTTCTACGCCTCCGTCCGCCTCGACATCCGCCGCATCGGCGCCATCAAGAACGGCGACGAGGTCGTCGGCAACATGACCCGCGTCAAGGTGGTGAAGAACAAAGTGGCGCCGCCGTTCCGCGAGGCGGAGTTCGAGATCATGTACGGCCAGGGCATCTCCCGCGAGGGCGAGATCATCGAGCTCGGCTCCGCACAGGGCATCATCGAGAAGTCCGGTGCCTGGTACGCGTACAAGGGCAATCGCATCGGGCAGGGCAAGGACAACACGCGCAACTACCTGCAGGCCAATCGCGAGGTGGCACGCGAGATCGAGGAGCAGGTCCGCGCCCGGCTTCTGCCTGCCAAGCAGCAGCGCAACGGTGGCGGCGAAGCCGCTAATTCGGCCTGAGGCGGCGGCCGACCCGGAAGCGATCCGCGCCGCCGCGCTGGCCCTCCTGGCACGGCGCGACTGGCTCACGGGTGAGCTGAGCGCGAAGCTGCACGCGGCCGGCGGTGACGGCCAGGTCACGGCTGTCGTGATCGCGGAGCTGGTAAGAGAGCGGCTCCTCAGCGATACGCGCTATGCCGAAAACTACGTCGCCTCCCGGGCGGAGCGCGGCCAGGGGCCGCTGCGGATCGCTGCCGATCTCGCCTCCCTCGGGGCTCCGCAGGAGCTGATCGGGGCGGCGATCGACTCCGGCCCGGACTGGCGCGCCCTGGCCAGGGACGTCCGGCGGCGCAAATTCGGTGCGACGACCCCCGATTCCTGGGCGGAAAGGGCCCGCCAAGCGCGATTTTTGCAGTATCGGGGGTTTTCAGCGGATCATATCCGGGCGGCCACTGGCGCCGATCTCGAACCGGACTGACGAAATTGAAGCAGCCTCACTATTTGAGCGCGGCGGATACGCGCCGTGCCTTCCTGGAATTCTTCCGCGAGCGCGGGCATACGATCGTGCCCTCGAGCCCGCTCGTGCCCGGCAATGATCCGACGCTGCTCTTCACCAATGCCGGCATGGTGCAGTTCAAGGACGTCTTCCTCGGCAAGGACCGTCGGGATTACGTGCGCGCCGTCACCAGCCAGCGCTGCGTCCGCGCGGGTGGCAAGCATAACGACCTGGAGAACGTGGGGTATACCGCAAGGCACCTCACGTTCTTCGAGATGCTCGGGAATTTCTCCTTCGGCGACTACTTCAAGCGCGACGCCATCCGCTTTGCCTGGGACCTCCTGACGAAGAAGCTGCAGCTCGATCCGGCGCGCCTCTGGGTGACGGTTTTCCGCGATGACGATGAGGCGGCGGATATCTGGCTGAAGGAAGTCGGCGTGCCGGCGGCGCGCTTCACCAGGATGGGCGAGAAGTCGAATTTCTGGCAGATGGGTGATACCGGACCCTGTGGCCCGTGCAGCGAAGTGTTCTACGACCACGGGCCGGAGGTTCCCGGCGGGCCGCCGGGCTCGCCCGATGAGGACGGCGACCGGTACGTCGAGATCTGGAATCTGGTGTTCATGCAGTTCGATCGGTCCGCGGACGGCACGCTGACCCCGTTGCCGAAGCCTTCCGTGGATACCGGGATGGGCCTGGAGCGCACCGCTGCCGTGCTGCAGGGTGCGCACTCGATCTACGACATCGATCTTTTCAAGAATCTCATCCGGGCGGCGGCGGCGCTCGCCCACGCGGCGGATCTCGGCTCGAGCTCGCTGCGGGTCATCGCCGACCACATTCGCTCGTGCACTTTTCTCATCATCGACGGCGTCCTGCCCTCGAACGAAGGGCGGGGTTATGTGTTGCGACGGATCATCCGCCGCGCGGTCCGTCACGGCTACAAGCTCGGCATCGAGGAGCCGTTCTTCTACAAGTTGGTTTCTGTCCTCGAGCGGGAGATGAGCTCGGCTTACCCGGAGCTCACCCGCGGCCGCGAGCACGCCGAGCGGGTCCTGAAGCAGGAAGAGGAGCGCTTCGCGGAAACGCTGGCCAACGGCATGGAGCTGCTGGAGGGCGCGATCGCAAGAATCCTCAAGTCGCGTGAGACGCGGCAGGGTGAAAGCGCGGTCATCCCTGGCGAGACCGTCTTCAAGCTCTACGATACCTACGGCTTTCCCGCGGATCTGACTGCCGATATCGCGCGCGAGCGCGGCCTCACCATCGATCAGGCGGGATTCGACGCCGCGATGGAGGAACAGCGGCGCCGCTCCCAGGAGGCCAGCAAATTCGGCGTGGACATGCGCACTGGTACCACCGTGAATGCGCGCACCGCTTTCCAAGGCTACGAGGGACTGGAGTCGGACGGCCGGGTGGTCGCACTGCTCAAGAACGGCAGCCCGGTGGATGAGCTGCGCAGCGCAGAGGAGGGCGAAGTGGTGCTCGATCGCACGCCCTTCTACGCCGAAGCGGGCGGTCAGGTGGGCGACACCGGTACGCTCACGAGCGCGGGAGTGAGCTTTCTCGTGCATGACACCCTCAAGCGCGGCGCCGCGCATTCGCACTTGGGACGGGTGTCTGAAGGGGAGATTCGCGTCGGCGACTCGATCCGGGCGCAGGTGGACGGAGATCGTCGTCGCGCAGTCGCGTTGAACCACACGGCGACACACCTGCTGCATGCGGCCCTGCGCAAGAAGCTGGGTACGCACGTGCAGCAGAAGGGCTCTCTGGTGGCTCCCGACCGGCTGCGCTTCGACTTCTCGCATTTTCAACCCATCACGCCCGCGGAGCTCACCGACATCGAGCGGCTGGTGAACGCCCAGATCCGCCGCAACGCCCCGGCGGAGACCCGGCTCATGGGGTACGAGAGCGCCGTGGCCGAAGGGGCCATGGCGCTGTTCGGCGAGAAGTACGACAAGGACGTTCGAGTGCTGCGCATCGGGGACTTCTCCATGGAGCTTTGCGGCGGCACGCACGTGCAGCGCGCCGGCGACATCGGTCTCTTCAAGATCATCAGCGAGAGTGGTGTCGCTTCCGGCGTACGCCGCATCGAGGCGATCACGGGCGAGAGGGCGATCGAGTATGTGGAGCAGAACGACGCCGTGCTCCGGGACGTTGCGCAGCTCCTGCGCGGGTCGCGCGAGGACGTCAAGGATAAGGTGCAGGATGCGCTCGAGCGCATCCGCCAGATGGAGAAAGAGGTCCGCGCTCTGAAGGACCGTCTGGCTTGCGGCCAGGGCGCCGATCTGGCGTCGGGGGCCGTGGATATCAAGGGAGTGAAGATAGTCGCCACGAAGGTCGAAGGCGCCGACGCGGGCGCGCTGCGCATAGCCGTCGATCGGCTGAAGGACCGCCTGAAGTCGGCGGTGGTGGTGCTCGCCTCGGTGGAGGGTCCGGAAAAGGTCGTGCTGGTGGCCGGCGTGACCGCGGATCAGACCGCGCGCATCAAGGCGGGCGAGCTCGCGGGAGCCATCGCCGCCAAGGTGGGCGGCAGAGGCGGCGGCAGGCCGGATTTTGCGCAGGCGGGAGGCAATAACCCGGCGGCGCTCGATGCCGCCCTGGCCTCGGTGCTGGAGCTGGTGCGGGCGCGACTCGGCGGCTGAGGCTCGGAACAGAATCTCGATCCGGACCGTTTGAGCCGATGAGCCGCGCTCGGAGTCGCCCGCTCCGCGGCGCGGCAGCTTCGCGCCGCTGAGCTCGACCCCATTCAGACGAGCGGGTGGCTCAACCAGTGTTCCGGATGCGCATCGGGGTACCTGAAGGTGCAGAAGCGGCTCGCAGAGGGTGCGGCCTCGTAATCCTTGCGTGCGGGCTGCTCGCCGCTCAGCCCGCGCACGCGTCCAATCCGCAGTCTTACAAGATCGATTGGGTCTCCTCCGGCGACAAGGGCATCGACTCGACCATGAAGCTGACTTCGCAGCTCGAGACGCTGCGCACCACGGCGCCCGTGGATCCCTTCGGCCTGATTGCGCGCGCGCGTGGCGACGTGCCGAGGCTGCAGGCGGTGCTGCAGAGCTTCGGCTACTACGATGGGGCAATCACCATCACCATCAACGGGCTCCGCCTCGACAGCGCACAGCTCGCGGATACCCTGGCGGCGCTGCCGAAGAGCAGTGACGCGCATGTCAGGATCGAACCGGCTCTCGGGCCGCTTTTCCACCTGGGTCGCATCGACATCAAGGGAGCTCTACCGGCCGGAATGCGGCAGAAGATGAATCTCTCTCCCGGCGCGCCAGCCGTCGCCTCCGATGTGCTTGCCGCCGGCGGGAACCTGCAGACGGCGCTGCAGGACGATGGATACGCGTTTGCATCGGTCGAGAAGCCTGTCGCCTACGAGGTGCCGGCGCAGCATGTCCTCAATATTACCTTCCGGGTGACAACTGGCCCGCGGGTCAGGATCGGGGCGATCGACATCAAAGGTCTCAAGCAAGTGCATGAGACTCTCCTCAGGCGCAGGCTCCCGCTGCACAGGGGCGAGCTGTACGATGCGGCGGCCATCGAAAAGGCGCGCCAGCACCTGCTCGCGCTCGGGCTCTTCACCACCGTCAGTGTGAATTTGGGCGGTGCCGACCAGGAGCGGCAGGTGCCGATCACGTTCGTCGTGCGGGAGGCCAAGCGATACCTGATCGGTGTCAGCGCCGCCTACTCGAGCGACCTCGGCGGCAGCGTGGGTATCAACTGGACCGACCGCAATGTCTTCGGCGAAGGGCAGCAGCTCACCGCCTCGGCGACGGCCATCAATCTCGGCGGCTCGGCGACCACGGGTCTCGGTTATGACCTCTCCCTGGGCTACTCGATTCCCGATTTCCGCCGCCCGGACCAGACGCTCGGATTTCAGGTGCGCGCCCTGCGGCAGGCGCTGCAAGCCTACACGCAGACGGGCGAGACGGCGGGCACTTCGCTGAACCGAAAGCTCTCCAGCGTCTGGACTCTCAACACCGGTCTCTCCTATGAGCACGAGATCATCGATCAGGAGAGCCTGGCTACTTGCCCGGTTCTTGCGCCGGGCGTCTCTGTCCTCTCTCAATCTCAGTGCAAGCGGGTACCCTACAAATACAACCTGGTGATGCTGCCGGTCGGCGCTTATTACGATTCCACCGATCTCGCCTCCCCGCTCGCCGATCCGACGCACGGCTACAGAATCTCGATGAACGTCACGCCGACGTACTCCTACGGCACCTCGGGCAAGACCTACATCGTGGCGCAGGGCAGCATCGCCACCTATTTCGATCTGAACAGACTGTTCGCGGGCGATCCGGCCGGACGCTCGGTGATCGCGGCAAGGGTCCTGAGCGGCGCGGCCCTGGGCGCGACGCAGTTCAGTCTGCCGCCCGATCAGCGGTTCTATGCTGGCGGCAGCGGGACCGTGCGCGGCTATCGTTACCAGTCCGTCGGCCCCGAGTTCGCCGACGGCAATCCCGTCGGCGGCACGAGCATGCAGGCCTTCAATCTCGAGCTGCGCCAGCGCATGGGCACGAATTTTGGTTTCGTGGTCTTTGCCGACAGCGGCGGTGTCTCGGGTTCGTCCGGGAGCGTGTATCGTGTCGGCGTAGGAACTGGCGTGCGCTACTACACCTCAATCGGACCGATCCGCTTCGATGTCGCGCTGCCCACCAAGCGGCGGCCCAACGACGATCGGTTCGAGATCTACATCGGCCTCGGACAGTCCTTCTGATGCCACGGGCGGCGCGTATTGCAGCCTGGAGCTTGGGCGGCTTCCTGCTTCTCGTCCTGATCGGCATCGGGGTGATAGTCGTCATCGGCAACACCGCGGGCGGGCGGAGATTGCTGGAGAGCGAGACGGCGGAGCTCACGTCGGGGCGGGTGCTCATCGCCGGATTCGGCGGCAGCTTCCCGTCGGACATCGAGCTCGCGAGCCTCGAGCTGCGCGATCCCAAGGGCGTGTGGATGAGCGCTCGGGGCGTCTCGGTCCACTGGTCGCCGCTCGCGCTCCTTGGCTGGGACATGCACGTCGAGAGCCTCGCCATCCAGGCAGCGGACGTGGCGCGGCGGCCGGTGAGCTCTCCTTCCACCGGCCAGCGCAGCAGCTCCAGCTCGAGCATGCCGGCCATCAACATCGATCGGATGGAGATAGGGGCTCTGGTGCTCGAGCCGGCGGCGGCCGGCATGGCCGCAAGCCTCAATGTCCACGGGAATCTGCACTACGAGTCCATGACCGACGCGCGAGGGAGTCTCATCGCGCGCCGCACCAACGGCACCGGTGATTACGAGGTCACGCTGGGAATAGCACGCTCCGAGATGAGCGCCCGCCTGCGGCTGCAGGAGCCGGCGGGAGGGCCGCTCGAGCATTTGCTGAATCTGCCTGGCCTGGGCGCTCTGTCGGTCGTCGCCGGCGTTGACGGGCCACGCAGCGCGGAACGGCTGGCTCTGATTGCGCACGTGGGGGAGCTGAGCGCCAATGCCAACGGAACGGTCGATCTGGTGGGGCGCGCTGCCGATCTGTCCTACTCCGTGTCCTCGCCGCCGATGTCGCCGCGGCCGGGCCTCGCCTGGCGGCGCCTCCTCCTGCAGGGCCGTTGGGTCGGGCCTGAGTCGGCGCCTCACGCAACCGGTGTGTTGGACCTCGAAGGGCTGCAGCTGTCGGATGGCGCGCAGCTCGATTCCCTGCAGGCGAACCTGAATGCCAACGGCCGGGTGCTGACACTGCGCGCAATGGCGAACGGCATCGTCCTGACCGGCTCGCAGCCGCAGCTTCTTCAGGGCTCGCCGCTCAAGGTGGACGCGACGCTGCATCTGGATGCCTCCGGGCGGCCGCTGCAACTTTCCGTGACGCATCGTCTATTGGATCTCGACGTGCAGGCGGTCACGACCGGGTCGCGCAGCGCCAGCTTCCACCTGCGGCTGCATGACCTCAACGCTCTGGCGGCTTCGTACCACCAGGATATCCGGGGGACCATGAGTCTGTCCGGCAAGGCAGCCGAGCAGGGAAGCACGACCACTCTCGACGTCACCGGTACGGGTGACCTTGCCGGATCGAGCCTCGCCGCGAAGCTTCTCGGAACCGGCATGCGGCTGCACGTCGCGGGCAGCATGACCCCGGCCACGGTTTATGTCGATACTCTGGATGTCTCGGGACGGGCGCTGGCGGTTTCGGCTTTTGCGACCGCCGAGCGATCGGGGCCCGGATCGTCGAGCCGGCTCGTGCAGTCGCTGCGCGCGCACTGGAAGGTTTCCCTGCCGAAGCTGGCGGTGATCTCGCCGTCGGTCGGCGGCTCGCTCGAGACCACCGGCACCGCCGAGGGCCCGCTGCAGTCGTTGACGGCCGACGTACAGACGCGAACCACGGTCGCGGTGCGCGGAGCGCCGCCCGGCACGATCGAGGCGACACTGCAGGCGCGCGGACTGCCCTCCGCGCCGAGTGCGGCGGTGCAGGCGAACGGTACCTTTGACGGTGCGCCTCTGCGGCTCGAAGCGTCTCTCGCGCAGGCGGCGGCCAACACTTATCACATTCGCATCCGACGCGCGACCTGGAAGAGTCTCGCCATGAGCGGGGACCTGACAGCGGGTCGCAGCCTGGCGGCTGCCCGCGGGAGCCTGCGCCTGCGCATGGCGCACCTGGCCGATCTGCAACCGCTGTTGGGACAGCGCATCGAGGGCGGCATTGCCGCGGACGTCAATCTCACGCCCGGCGCCACGGCCGGTCCGCAAACCCGATTCAACCTCGTCGCCAGCAACATCGTGGCGGGCGGCATCTCCGGCGATGCCCGGCTGTCCGCCGTCGGTCCGCTCAGTGCCCTGCGCATAGAGCTCGCGGCGCAGTCGCCCAATCTTCAGGGCAGCCCCGCCGATCTCTCGGCCGGTGCGCGCCTCGATGACATCAAGCGGGTGCTCGACCTCGATCGCTTCGAGGCGCGCTTTGCTCGGCCCGTCCTGGGCCTCGCCCCTTCGGGGCCGGCTTGCGCCGTCCAAAATCGCTCCGGGCGATTTTGTCACGGTCAAATGGTGACGCTGCATCTGATCTCACCCTCGCGGGTGATGTTCGCGAGCGGCATCAGGGTGCGGAATCTGCGGCTCGGGGCGCAGCGAGCCGTCATCGCCGTCGATGGGGAGCTCTCGCCGGCGCTCGACTTCCGGGCGTCCATCCAACACGTCGATGCGGCATTGGTCGATGCGTTCGTGCCGAATCTCCTTGCGCAGGGTGCGTTCGATGCCAACGCGCGGCTACGGGGAACCCGTACGGCCCCGGTGGGACAGGCCTCGCTCCAACTCACGGGCCTGAAGCTGGCCAACGCGGCCGCGAAGGGACTGCCGGCGGTGAACATGCGCGGCTCGGCGCGGTTCCGCGGAAACACCGCGCGCGTCTTCGCTGAGCTCGACGCGGGCTCGGGATCGAAACTGACGATGAGCGGCCGTGCGCCGCTCAACACGACGGGGACCGTGGCTCTGCGGTTGGGCGGAAAAATGGACGTCGCGCTGATGAATTCCATCCTGGAGGAGCGCGGCGAGCGTGCCGCCGGCACGCTCACAGTGAATGCCTCGATATCGGGCGCGGCGCATCAGCCGCAGATCCGCGGGGTGGTGCGCCTGGCGAACGGAGACCTGCGTGACTATGCGGAGGGAGTCCACCTCGAGGACATCAACGCCCGCCTCGTGGGCGGGCAGGGCGTGCTCAAGATAGCGAGCATGACGGCGCGCGCGGGGCCCGGACAGCTCTCCGCCAACGGAGCCGTCGGCGTGCTGCAGCCGCAGATGCCGATCCAGGTCTCGCTGACCGCGCACAACATCCAGCCGATCACGAACGACATCCTGACGGCGAATCTCGATACCAACATGAAGGTGTCGGGAAACCTGCGTAGGCGCCTCGACGTTACCGGTGAGGTGCATGTCAACCGCGCTTCCATCATCATTCCGAACGGCTTCCCGCCCAGCGTCGCGACGCTGGACGTAGTTCGGGCGGGACAGGCGCTGCAGCCGCCTGCGAAGGCCCCACGGCTCGTCATCGGTCTGGGCATCAATCTGGATGCGCCCGATGCGATTTTCGTGCAGGGCCGAGGCCTCGATGCGCAGCTCGGCGGGCGGCTGAAGGTCGCGGGTACTTCCGACAATCCGCAGGTGAGCGGCGGCTTCAGGATGATCCGCGGTGCATTTTCGCTTGCGGGCACGAACCTCAATTTCACCAGCGGCAAGGTCAGCTTCAACGGTCAGGGCCTGAAGGGCAGGATCGATCCGTCGCTCGACTTCATTGCGCAGTCGAGTGTCATGTACACCGCGCCGACGACAGTCACCCTCGCCGTCACGGGATTCGCGGATTCCCCGAAGATTTCCCTTTCCAGCAATCCTTCGCTGCCGCAGGACGACCTCCTGGGCCTGCTCCTCTTCGGCAAGCCGGCCTCGCAGCTCACCACGTTCCAGCTGGCAGAGACCGGCGCCGCGCTCGCGAGCCTGAGCGGCATCGGCCCCGGCGGCGGGGGAGGTGGCGGCAGCAAGTGGAATCCCCTCACCTGGATCAAGAAGGGGTTGGGCCTCAATACGCTGTCGGTCGGCAGCGCATCGTCGCCATCCGGTGGGTCCTCCGGGGCCGGCGGTACCTCGCAGACGAGCGGTGCGAGTGTCACGGCCGGAAAGTACATCTCGAAGAGGGTGTATCTGGCGGCGACACAGACGACGAATGGCACGAGCCAGGTGCAGGTGAACGTCGACCTCAGCCAGTATTTGAAACTGCAGACGCGCCTCGGGAATGGCTCAGCGACCGCGCAGGGAACGACCCCTGAAAACGACCCCGGAAGCAGCATTGGGCTGGCCTGGCAGATGCCGTACTAATCCCGGCCCGGTTGCAGTATCATGGCCGCCCTTCTTCGCGGAAAGCCGGCCCACGCTCGTAAGCACCTGGGCCGCAAGCAATTTTCCCCGGGACGGAGAGATGGCCGAGTGGTCGAAGGCGCACCCCTGCTAAGGGTGTAAGGGTCAAAAGCCCTTCGAGGGT
>CAVQJH010000004.1:0-203628 GCA_963712795.1 uncultured Pseudomonadota bacterium | reverse complement strand
TTCGAATCCCTCTCTCTCCGCCAGTATTTTCTTTGTAAGGTCTCAAGACTAACAGCGTCGAGCGTCCAGCTGTTTTTCCGGATGTGGAGCCGGCCGAGCGCCGATGCCCATGGGGGTTGAGCTGATCCTCGGTCATCACGCGCTTATCGAGTCCGCCCACCGTGGCCTGGGCTGTCGCCAACATCCGTCCGGTCAGGGTAGGCCAACCAATGCAGGGGATTCATCAGAAGGTCCACGCCTGCGCCCAAGAAATCGCGCACGGTGGAGGGGCCTACCAAGCTGTAACAGGTCATTGATGATCACCACGGGCTCCGACAGCACATTGTGAATGCCACGCCCGATCGGGCCCGGAGTGACCTTATGATAAAATCTCGCCACCGGTCCGATCGCGTGTCGATCGAGCGCGCCTTCAATCGCATGGTCGCGACGATCCTGCCGTTCCCAGGGATCGCCCGGTGCCGATGCGACCGGCGTATCGTGGCTGGCCGCTAGTACGGGCGCGAGGCCGTCGAGCAACGTGGTAGCGACCACGACGGTGAAGAAGATGCTGGCGCGGCTGCGCATGCGCCATCCGACACGAAGGTGTTTTGGCAACTTGACGGATTCGAAAAGCAACGCAACTTTTAGCCGCGAGTTCGGCCACGCGCACACCGGGGCGTCGGGCGCGGTGAGCAGCCGGGCGTCGCTCGCCGCTCGGTTGGTTTGCCTGTGCGCCGACCGGGCTTGGATCATCGTGATCCTGGCTTTGGTATACGTAGCGTCGGTTACGGCGTACGCGGTTGACCACTTCGCCATCAGCACCAACACTTTCGAGTTGCTTTCGCCCAAACTGCCATGGCGAATTCGCGAAGCGGAATTCAACGCAACGTTCCCGCAAGCCGGTCCGCCGATCGTCGTGGTCGTCGACGGCGAAACGCCTGAGGTCACAGAGGCGGCCACGACTGACCTTGCGCAAGCGTTGGGCACCGAGCATAGGTATTTCCGCTCGGTTAACCGCCCCGACTCCGGAGCCTTTTGGGACCACAATGGCCTGCTTTACGCCTCGACTCAAGAGGTGCAAGCAACCATGGACCAGTTGATCAAGGCAGAGCCAGTTCTCGGTCCAATGGCCGCTGACCCATCACTTCGCGGCCTGATGGGGGCGCTGTCGCTCGCTCTGCAAGGCGTGAATAGTGGGCGAGCCTCGCTCAAGAGCATCCTTGGCCCCATTCGGCGACTGGGTGAGGCGCTGGAAGGCTTGCGTGATGGCAAGCTAGTCTACTTCTCATGGCGCAATCTCATCGCCGGGGGTGCTCCGGACAAACAGGAATTGCGTCACCTGATCCTGGTAGATCCCGTTCTCGACTTTGCACGGCTCGAGCCAGGCGAGCTACCCATCGCGGCCATACGCGCGGCGGCGAAGACGCTTCAGCTGGATGCCGCTCACGGTGTGCGTGTGCGCATTACTGGGCCCGTGGCTTTACAGGACGAGGAAGTCGCCACGCTCGGGGAGCGCGCTCCCCTGATTGCAGCACTCGCATTCGTGGCCATTTGCATGATGCTGTGGATGGCGGTGCGTTCGATTTGGCTCATCGCCGCCATTTTCGCGACCACGTTGACAGGTCTCGTGAGCGCGGCGGCACTGGGCCTCGCCGTTTTCCACCGGTTCAATGTCATCTCGGTCGCGTTCATTCCGCTGTTCGTCGGTCTGGGCATCGACCTCGGCATCCAATTCACCGTTCGCTTTCGGGCCGAGCGGGAAACCCACGATGATGTTCGCGGCGCATTGGAGGCGACCGGGCGTACCATGGGTCGGTCGCTGACGTTGGCGGCCACGGCCGTCGCCGCGGGCTTCCTTGCTTTTGCGCCCACCGCCTACATTGGTGTGTCTCAGCTCGGAGTGATAGCCGGGTTCGGCATGTTCATTGCGCTCGCGCTCAATCTGACTCTATTGCCCGCCCTCATTCAGCTCACACGGCCGGCGCGAACGCCGGTGAGGGCAACCGCTCCGCGGCTGTCCTTGGCGGACAATTTCGTGTTGCGCCATCGCGTGATCGTGGTTGGGATCGGTGTTGCCTTGGGTGTAGTTTCCGCTGCGCTATTGCCGCTTTTGCATTTCGACTTCAATCCGCTCCACTTGCGTAGCTCCCGAGCCGAATCCGTCGCCACCCTGTACGACCTGACGAGCGACCCGCTGCGGTCGGCAAACACGCTCGAGGCAGTCCTTCCCAACCTCGGCGCGGCCGACCAGCTCGCGGCCCGAGTCAGGGCGCTCCCGGAGGTGTCCCTTGCACGGACGCTCTCCAGCTTCGTACCGGCTGGTCAGGCGGAAAAGATCTCGATCATCGCCGATGCGTCGAGCCTGCTCGACCTCGCGCTGAATCCGATCATCGTTGCGCCACCGCCGAACGACGCTCAGGTGATCGACAGCCTGCTCGAGACATCCAGCCGGCTGCGCCAAGCCGCGATCCACGACGCATCGGGCGGCGCTGCCGCGGTCCGGCTCGCCGATGACCTCAGGGATCTGGCGAAGGCGACACCTGCGGTGCGGGTCCAGGCAGCCCAGATGTTGATGCCCAGCCTCTTGACTGTGCTCGGACAGGTCCGCGATTCGCTGCAGCCTCAACCGATCACCATCACCACGCTTCCGCCGGAGTTGGTGCGGGCCTGGTTGGCATCCGACGGACGCGCGCGGGTGTCCGTCACGCCAAAGGGAGATGCCAATAACGATCAGGTACTCAGTCGGTTCATCGCCGCCTGTATCAAGGTGGTCCCAGAAGCGACCGGTGCATCGCTCAGCATCCAAGAGGCCGGACGAGCGGTGGTGGGCGCCTTCGCCGAGGCCGGCGCGTTGTCTTTCGCCGCAATCACGGGCCTTTTGCTGATCACTCTGCGCCGCGTGCGCGATGTGGTCATCACCATGGCGCCGATCGTCTTGACCGGTTTGATGACCATGGGCAGCTGCGTCATCGTCGGCCAGCCACTGAATTTTGCCAATATCATTGCGCTGCCGCTGCTGTTCGGAATCGGGGTGGCCTTTCACATTTACTTCGTGATGGCCTGGCGCGGCGGCGCAGCACACCTGCTGACTTCTCCCCTGGCGCGGGGCGTGTTCTTCAGTGCGCTTGCAACCGCCACGGGTTTCGGCAGTCTGTGGGCCTCCAGCCATCCGGGGACGGCCAGCATGGGCAAGCTATTGATGATATCGCTGGTATGGACGTTGGTCTCGGCACTGCTGTTCCAGCCGGCGCTGATGGGGATTTCACCAGCGACGCGCGCACCCGGTACATGAGGTCGACGGAGGCGCTGTGCGGGGTAACTGGCGATCGTCAGCCGCCTGAACGCGGCGATCGTAGCCTGCTGCTGGTCGGCGGAGAATTTCGCCCACGCGGGACCGACGGCGAATGCCGGCGAGCGATTTTATCAGATGGCTCCTTGGCAGGCACCTCAGATACGCTTACGCTTGCTTGGCGGCTTGGAACTATATAGTTTCCAGCTCAAAGCGCTTGGTGTCGACGTGCGACTCGCATGATCGGTATCAGGACCGAAGATCAACCGGGGGTCATTCGCGGAGACATCGATGGGCTTGATTTATCCCCTCATGGGGATTGTCGGCCTCGCTGGCCTGACGATCGCGGCCGGATACGCACTGCTCGCCGTCATAGCTGTGCTCGTGTGGCAGAGGCGAAGGATGCCGAAGGAGAGCCGGCCGCGGCTTCCGCCGCTCACCATACTCAAGCCGCTATGTGGCGCCGAGCCGAGCCTATACGAGAATCTGCGCTCGTTTTGCGAGCAGGATTACCCCGAGTTTCAGATCGTCTTCGGCGTGCTCGATCCGGCCGATGCTGCGCTGTCGGTGGTGGAACGATTGGTGGCCGAATTCCCCTCCCTGCCGATCGACGTCGTGATCAATTCGCAACTGCACGGTGGCAACCGCAAGACCAGCAACTTGATCAACCTGCTCGCGCAAGCACGGCACGACGTACTCGTCATGGCGGACAGCGATGCCCGAGTTGGCCCCGACTATCTCAAGACGGTGTCGGCGCCGCTGCTCGACAGAGAAGTTGGCCTCGTGACCTGCCTATTCCGCGGAATTGCCATCCCGCGGCTGTGGTCGCGTCTCGGCGCGATGTACATCAATGAATGGTATATGCCCTCGGTGCTGCTCGCGCGGCTTTTCGGTCACCGAGGCTATGTTTCCGGTCAAACCATCTGCTTACGGCGTGAGACACTGCAAGCCATGGGCGGCCTGCAGGTAATAGCGGATCACCTCGCCGACGACTATCAGTTGGGTGAACGGGTTCGGGGATTGGGACTACGGATCGTGCTCTCGCACTACATGCCGACCGTCGAGCACGACGAGGCCAGTTTCGACTCGTTGAACCGCCACGAGCTACGATGGATGAGCACCATACGTATCCTGCGACCTCGAAGCTTTCGCTTGATCTTCTTCAGCTTCAGCTTGCCGCTTGCGGCCTTGGGGATCGCCCTGAACGCCGCTGACCCCGTGTTCTCCACGGCAGCTTGGGCACTTTTCGAGTTCACGGTCGTCGCGCGGCTCACGTTGTATGGCGTGTATCGGCTGCGTGACGATCGCAGCCTGCTCTCGGACCTATGGCTCGTGCCTGTGCGGGATCTGCTCATCTGCTGGGTATGGTGGCGCAGCTTCTTCACCTCTCGCGTTACTTGGCGTGGCCGGGAGTTTGACGTTGATGCCCGCGGCATCATGCATCGGACTCCTTGAAGTACCCACCCGCTCCACACGCTCCGCATGAGGCGAGCTTCGTAATCGAGAGCGAAATCTGAAAATCGCCGCATACATCGGGGGTGTGCTCGGGCTCGCGCTGCTAATCGTTCTTTTCGTTCGCTCAGACTTCATCGGGATGCTTCAGGTATTGGGACTAGCCGGCTGGAGGCTGCTCTGGCTGATCCCCTATCGCGCGCTGTTCTTTCTCCTCTATGCCATCGGCTGGTTCAGTTTGATCCGGCCCTACGATCCAAACCGGCACGCCGGACTCGGATATGTACTTTGGATCACCTCCGTACGCGAGGCGATCGATCGGCTGCTCCCCGTTGCCAGTGTCGGTGGTGGGGTCGTCGGTGTTCGCTTGCTGCGCTGGCGGGGGATTGCGGCGACGCCCGCCAGCGCAACCGTCATCGTGGAGATTCTATTGACACTGATCGCGTCCTATCTGTTCGCGGTCGTGGGTCTGCTCCTGCTCGTCGATGCCAGGGACGCCGGCTTCGAATACCGTCATCTGATCCTCGCGTTGCTCGTCAGCCTTCCGATGCCCGTCGTAACCGCGCTGCTGCTCCGCTACGGCTCCGTGTTCGAGCGCCTCGCAGGGCTTTTGCGCCCCCTGGCAGGTGCAAGCACCATGTCTGCAGGAGCGATGGCGTTGGACCAGGAGGTTCGCGCCTGTCTGCGCCGAGGCCGAGCGCTGCTGGTCGCCGGCGGCCTACAGTTTGCGGGCTTGGTCTCGGGTTCCGTCGAGATCTGGTTTGTCTTGCGCTTGTTCGGGCACCCAGCGGGTGTCCGCACCGCCCTCGTCATGGAGAGCATGACCCAGGCCCTGCGCCATTTGGCCTTCATCATTCCGGGTGGTCTCGGCGTGCAAGAAGGCGCCCTGGTGCTCTTCGGCCATGCACTGGGCGTGAATAGCGAACTGGCGCTGGCCGTTTCGATGGCCAAGCGTCTGCGCGAGGTGCTCTGCGGCCTGCCGTCGCTCGCGTCCTGGCAGTGGGTTGAGGGTCGGCGCCTTCGAGGACCGACCCGGAATCCATCGTAACGGCTCGTTGCCGCGCGCTTTACACCGCTCCCTGGTCAACGGTCAACGCTGATTCCCACATCTGGTCACGCGATCGCCATGGATCCCGCGCGATCTATGTGCAGTACCGCACAGAGAAAGTCTCGATGCCGGCATAGCCTCTGGTTCGAACTCATAGGTACCATGCCGGACAACCGGAGGGGCTATGCGAAATATAGAGCGGTGGATACGGCACCCAGCCGTTATCCCTGTCGCATCCGAAGGCGGCGAAGCTCTCGGTGGCGCTCTACGTGATGTCACGCCACACAGGCGGCCCTTCCGCGAAGCGCAACCGCGGGTCGAAGAGCTCGTCAGAGCTGACCGTCGCAAGGACGAGTTTTTGGCGACGATCGCACATGAATTACGCAACCCCCTGGGGGCGATCAGAAATGCCGTCGGCCTTCTTCAGCGCGAGCAGGGGTTGACTCCCGCGGGGCAGAGTGCACAGGCACTGATCGGACGCCAAGTCCGGCGGATGACTCAGCTCGTCGAGGACCTGTTGGATGTGTCTCGGATCAGGAATGGACAGCTGTACTTGCAGCGCGAACGGATAGACCTGCGTACGGTCGTGCGCAACGCCGTCGAGACGCTCGAGCCCGAAGTCAGTGAGCGCCGTCAGCAGCTGACCGTCGCGCTGCCGCAGTCTCCGGTGTGGCTGCAAGCCGACCCGTGGCGCTTGGAGCAGGTATTCGTGAACCTGCTGGCCAACGCATCACGGTATACCGACACGGAGGGTAAGGTGGCGGTTTATGTGCACGTGGGAAACGACCAAGTCATCGTTCGCTTCCGAGACTCGGGCGTTGGCATCGCGCCGGACAACCTGCCGCGCGTATTCGATCTGTTCACGCAGGCGGATACGGCGGCTCCATGCTCTCGGGCCGGGCTAGGCATCGGTCTCGCCGTGGTGCGCAGTCTCGTGGCATTGCACGGGGGACGCGTGACGGCGGCAAGCGCCGGCCTCGGGCAGGGAAGCGAGTTTACGGTTCGTCTGCCCCAGGATGCAGGCTCACGCGGGGACGCGGCAGCAAGCCGATCGCTCTCTTCTTGACCAGGCATAGGATTCGCAACACAGCCGCACACCAGGGTCACCGGTACGGTCCTCGAGGATTGCAATGATTCCACTAATGCGCGCCGGCACACCGACGGAACGCTGACCTCTCGAATACAATCGATCCATCATGGACTGGACCAGTGCAGCGGCCGAGTGGAGGAACTTCCGGGGCGTGGTGCAAACGTGCTGGCGCAAGCTCGCGGCCGCAGACCTCGCCGAAATTTCCGGCGACCGTGCCTGTCTCGCTACCCGCATACAGGAGTGCTACGGGGTATCCAGCTCTGAGGCGGAGCAGCAGATCCGTAGTTTCGAAGCGCGCTGCGAGTACTTTCCCAAGGTGAGCTCGCGCTGACTTTCTGCGATCTCACTGAGTCGTCAAAGCCGACTATCCGGTCGGCTCGGGACAGTCCCTGACCGAAGGGGGGTCGGAAGCATCCGGATTGATCACGCCGAAGCAGGCGGCCGTGTAAGCGTAGAAGAGTCGCACCTTCTCCCTGTGCAGCAGGTCGAGGAGCTTCTGCGCCTCCTCGGGCGATACGATGAACTCTATCTCGACAGTGAGGGTTCCGGCGAGCTCGAAGAAGCGCGCCTCGTGCAGGGCGTGATGCCGGCCGAAGCCGGCCATGGCTTTGAAAGCGGAGCCGCCGCGAATACCGAGCTTGTTGCCCTGTTCGAGCAGCCATTCCCACGCGAGACGCCCGTGGTGCCGGTGACCCTCGTGCACGTAGAACCTGAATAAGGATCCTTGCATGGCCGACCTCACTGCGGTTTCTCGCGCCGCGCTGCGGTGTCGTTGTGGAGTCTAGGCCGGGTTCCGCGATGGATCAATGGATGGGTTGCCACGGCGCTATCCGGTGGGCCCTGGAGATCCAACGAGGTGCACGCCGATTTTCGTAGGCGCAAAATACCGATCGCCACACCGATCATGTAGCCAGTCCGGTCGGCGGACCAGTCGGCGAGCCGCGAGGCGGCTCCACCGAAGGGCAGGAGCCGCGGACCAACCAAAGCCCGGAGGCAGCCGCGGGGGCGATCCAGCCGGCGTGAGCTCGCGCGCACTTGCTGCTCGCGATTGCCGGCTGATCGCGCCCCGATCTGGATGGGTCCTCGGGCTCGATGGACACGGCAGCGGTCTTCAGCCCTGCCGCAAGCCCGGGGCCCCCGTCGACGCTGTTGGACTCTGCGCGATCGATGATATCCCGCTGTGTAATCCAGCCGGCCCTATGTCGGCGAGCGCCAGGGGGGCGGTCACGAGAGTCGCGCCCACGAGCGTAATGGCGAAGGCCACGAAGGCGGCGGCGGCTTTCTGGATGGGGTTCATAGTGAGGTCTCCTCGGTTGCGTGTTACTAGGAAGCTCAGCGTTGTGACTGGTGACATTCGCGTCGAGTTGGACGCAGGGTTCTCGGGAGGGCTGGAAAGCTCGATCACGCTGTGCCTCGCGATGCGTTTGTCACGTGGCCAGTCTGGGGCTCCCGCCCGTGACCCGTAAGTGCCCGGGGTAATGGCTGCCACCCATGACTCCGGTCATGGGGCAGCACGCTCCCCTCTCGCCAGGTACGCCTTTTGTACCGGTGGTGACCTCGGAACATTTCACCTCGAGTAACTCGCGAATTCGGGGCTCGTCGTGAGCTGCAGGGAGGGGCGGATCTCTTCTACAGCCCCAATTTCACGCGCATGAATGCGCTTGTCTCCTTTCTCACCGAGAACTGCCGCAGCCTGGCCGATGAGGCCTGCGGTCCCAACTGCCAGCCGCTTGCGGCTTGCGCCTCAAAAGAGGAAACGCGAGCGGGAGAGGTCGCGGCCGCGGCATCGGCTTGTTGTGTGCCGCCCTGTTGCGCGCCTCGCGCGGCATGAGGGGCTCAGGGTGAATCAGGTGGCCCCATCGATGACCGGTGGCCATTGCCTGACCACCCGTCGCGTTGCACGGTCCAACTCAGCGCTGGTCGTAGCGAGCCGGAAAGAGTACGCGGAAGGTCGTGCCTTGGCCGGGCTCGGTCTTCAGCTCGATGCTGGCGTTCAGAAGCTCGCAGAGCTGCTTGACGATCGACAGGCCGATCCCTTCGCCGAGAATGGGCCCCTGCTGCGGTCCTGTTCCGGCAGCGGGCGCACCGGTGGCGGCCGTTGCGAATTCGGCGGACCGGTCGGCGGTGCTGTCCATCGCGGCCGCCATGGGCGCCTCATGCTCTGCGTCAAATCCCGGCCCGGTGTCCCTGACGATGAGAATCCATCGAAGTTGCGGCGCGTTCGTATCGGCCCACCAGCCGATCCACACACCGCCCCGTTCCGTGTACTTGAGGGCGTTGATCAGTAGATTCTGCGCGATGCGCTGTACTTTCATCGGATCCCCCGCGACTTCGAGCGCTTCGGGCCCCTCCATCTCGAGTGTCAGACCCCGGTTCATGGCGAGCGGTTGCAACGTCATACAGAGCTCGTGCAGCACTTCGGAGACGTCGAATGACGAGAGGCGTACTCGTTCCTGACCGGCCTCGAGGCGAGCCAGGCCCGCCAAGTCATTCAGCATGTCGCGCAGTGACGCAAGCCCCCTGCTGAGCGCCTCTTGCGAAAGCACCCGCACCTTCGGCAGGACATCGCCCCGTTTCAGAAGTGCACTGGCGTTTGTGACCGCTCCGAGGCTGCCGCGTAGATCGTGCACGGCCTGACGCCAAGTCTTGGTGCGTTCACGTTCGAGTACGCGCACCTTTTCGAGTGCGGCCTGGAGCTCCGCGGCGCGTTCGGCTGCCTCGGCGCGCTGCATCTCGGCATGCCGTTCCGCGCTCGCGCGGATGCCGTCCGCGATGAGTTCCGCGACTTCACGCATCGCAGCAGCCCGCGCTTCCTGCGACAGTGTAGGAGTTGCACGTGCGTATGCCTCGATGTCCTCATTGAGACACGCGCTCAGGTGTCGCCATTCGGCGATAGCTTCCGCGAGGCTATAGCCCTGTCGCCAGCGATGTTGGCCGTGCTGGCCGGCAGGCACCCGCTCAGGCGCCGGCGCGCGTGGGTCAGCACTGCTACGCCCAAGCGTTGCAAGTCGCCGCAGACGCTCCAACAGAGCGTCGATGACCTCAGGCAAATGATCTAGAAATCCAGGGCGACCCAAGGTCCTGGACGTCGAAATCTCCGGGTCATGGATGACTGCATCGCGTACGGCGTCGAGCAGCGTCGCGCGCTGGTGGGCCAGATGAGTCGCAAGAGACTGGAGGGCGGCTGCATCTTCGGGGTTCAGCATGGAGATCCTCGGCCGAATTTCCGCATAAAGGCATGCTCCTTGCACTATTGCAAGGGCGAGCGGAAGCACTGCGCTGCATGGGGCTTGCGGGGCGTCTCGCCTTCGCATGGGAGCGAGCAATGGCGGGCTCTGTTGGCAGCGTCCCGCCGCGCGCCACCTGGGTGAGAAACAACCCCACCCAATCTGCTTACATCCGCCTGCAAATCTCCTCGTCGGTCTTCATCCATGTGCCATTCTTGGCGCGCTCATACCCAGTATGGGAAATCACCAGGGCGCCGCTTCGTGTGAACACGTCGCGGAACAGTGGATGGCTGCCGCTCGTGAAATCGGTGTTCTCGAAGGTGATGGCATCACCTTGCCAGCCGCTGCTGGTGCCTGTGCTATAGATCTCACCGGAGTTGTCGAGGAGGACATCCACGAAGTGTCTGGCCTTTGCGTCGTAGCTGAAGTACTGGGCAACGTGATACGGCCTGGAGTTCGACGAGGTGGCGTCTTCGTCATACCGGATGGCAACCCAATGATCGGCCAGCATCTTCTCGCCGTGGAACTTGCCGGTCGTCCGGTGCGGCGACTTCACGGCCAGTAGATTGCCGGTACAGGTGCCGTCGCCGAGAAAGCCGCTCAGCTGATCCAGCTGCGGGGGCATGGCATCCTGCGCGGCAACCGGTCCTAGGCACAGCAGGGACGATGCGCACGCGATTGCGGCGTATAGCGTGGAGGGGGTCGGTTTCATGGGCGGGCTCTCCAAGTGCTAAGGGGATCGACTCCTCTGAAGAACCGGAAATCCCCTCCAAACCCGCCATCGGATCGGCGCTAAACTTGCGGGCATGAGCGAGAGCATCGCCGACGGCGATGGTGGCGCCGGTAGCGAGGCGCTGGCGGACTGCGGCGCTCCGGCGGAAGTGCGCCGCACGGCCGCCGAGCTGCTGCCGCCCTTCTATCGGCAGGTCAAGCGCATCGCACGGCGGGAGCGCAACCGGCTGGGGCCGGTTACCCTGCAGACGACAGAGCTCGCGCATGAGGCCTATCTGCGGATGCGTGGCTCGCGTGGCTATGCCGACGAGGCCCATTTCCTGCGGGCGGCGGCGCTGGCGATGCGTCACGCGCTCATCAACCATGCCGCGGAGCGCCTCGCCGAGAAGCGCGGCGGCGGTGCCCGCCACGTGACACTCTCTCATGCAGTCGACCTGGATATCGAGACGGACGAGGACCTGCTTTCCCTGAATGAAGCTCTGCAGCGCCTGGCGCGCGTCACACCGCGGCTGGCCGAGATCGTGGAATGCCGTTTCTTTGCCGGATACGGTGAGGAGGATACTGCCGCGGCGCTCGGTGTTTCCCTGCGCACGGTGCAGCGCGATTGGCTGAAGGCGCGCGCCTGGCTGTTTCGGGAACTGAGCCGAGCAGTCTAGGTGCCCATGGCCTGCAGCGCGCGCCGCGCTCGCAGCGTTTGTGGGTGATTCACGCCGAGCTGCGCCTGGAGGGTACTCGCAGCCTGTCGGAGCAATGGGCGGGCGCCGCCATCACCCGTGGCCGCGAGTGCCTCGCCAAGCCGCTCCCGCGCCTCCGCGAGATCCCAGCTCTGTAACCCGTTTTTCTCGCGTAATAGGACCGCTTCCGCTAGCGGCGCGCGTGCTTCCTGCGGCTGGCCTCGGGCCAGGTCCGTCTCCCCCAGCGCGACGAGCGCCTCGCTCAGATTGGCCTCGGCCTGCGGCCCGAGTTGCCGCAATGCCGCCACCACTTGTAGCAACTGAGCTCGGGCAGCATCCGCATGCCCCTGGGCCAGGTCGACACGCGCCAATGCCAGAGCTGTACGCTGGGTCAGCACGTGTGACGGGCCATATTGCTTGAGTGCGACCCTGTGGCCGGCTTGGAGGGTCGTGCGCGCATTGGCTGCATCGCCTGCCCCGAGCTGTGCTTCGCCGAGGAACAAGCGGTTCTGCAATGCCAACGGGCTGCTCGCCCCGGCATAGCGCTCGCCGAGCGCGGTGGCTTCCTGCAGCGTGGCCACTGCCTGTGTCCCGCGATCGGTGATCGTCAGCACCTTCCCGTAGTAGCCCATTGCCGCCGCCACCGCAGCGGAGTCGCCCGCAAGGGCGCGCTCCCGCTGGAAGGCGTTTCTCAGCAGCGGCTCGGCGTCGCGCAGATCCCCCGTGCGCAGCTCCAGGGTACCGGTGTTGCCGAGTATGATCTGCGCATCGAGGCCATCGCTCAGACCCAATGCCCGGTAGATCGCGCTCGTCTCGCGATAGGCGGCGAGTGCTTCCTCGAGCCGGTTTGCGGCGGTCAGGGTGATCGCGAGGGAATTGTAGAGGAGTGCCGTCTCGCGATGGAGTCGGCCAGACATCGCGATCCGCTGCCGGATCGCCTCCCGCTCGGTCGCGATGGCACCCCCGAGATCGCCGCGGGCGCGCTGCAACCGCGCGCGGATACCGAGTCCCTCGAGCCGCTCCTCTTCATACTGATCGGGCATCTGCGCCCAGTACGCCTGCGCCTCGTCGAGCAGTCGGCCCGCGCGATCGACATTACCGCGCAGCAGCTCCAGGTTCGCCAGCTTCTGCCGCGCATCGGCGACCGATGCGGGGTCCGCGTCTGCTCCTGCTTGTGCCAGGTAGCCCTCTAGCAGGGCAGCACCTCCCTGCGCGTCTTCCAGCGCGTCGTATAGATCCGCCAAGGTGATGACCAACGGCCCCGCGAGCTTTGGCCGCTCCCGATAGGCGCTCAGCAGGTGCTGCGCGCTGGCATCGAGCATGGCTTTCGCGTCGAGCTGAGGGTCGCCGTTCTCGGCGATCACCTTGCGGAACATGCCGGTAAGCTCATAGCGCAGCGCCTCCTCGCGTGCGAAGTCGCGGCGCGCAGTGTCGCGTTGGATCTCGGCGCGGTGCGCCTGCCAGGCCGTGGCGCCCAGCCCGCCCGCAAGCGAGACGAATAGCGCTGCTACCGCTGCCAGCGACCAGCGGTGCCGGCGCAGAAAGTGGCCGACGCGATACAGGTGTGCGCCTTCGCGCGCAGCCACCGGTTCGCCGTGCAGTACGCGCGAGACATCGAGCTTGAACGCATCGACCGTGGAATACCGCTGAGCGGGTTCCTTGCGCAGCGCTTTGGCCACTACGGCATCGAGATCGCCGCGCAAGACGCGGGAAGGAAGAGGGGCGTCGGGGTTGGCGGCGGCAACCGCGCTGAGGGCTGGGACCGGCTTCTCCAGAATGGCACGCAGTGTGTGAGCGAGGGACGACCCGGTCTCCGGCCACGGCCGGCAGCCGGCGAGAAGCTCGAATAACAACAAACCCAGCGCGTAGACGTCGACAGCCGTGGTGACCGCTCCGCCGGAGATCTGTTCGGGCGCCGAATAGGCCGGTGTCAGCAGTACCGAGGCGGTTTGAGTGAGCACCGGGGCGTCCTGATCGAGCAGCTTGGCGATGCCGAAATCGAGCAGCCTGACGCGGCCGTCGGCGTCGACCAGAATGTTGGCGGGCTTGAGGTCCCGGTGCACTACCAGGTGGCGGTGTGCATAAGCCACCGCGTCGCAAACTTGCTCGAACAAGCGAAGCCGCTCCACCAGCGTCGCGTGAGATTGCAGACAGTGAGCGGTAATCGGCGCGCCTGCGACGAGCTCCATCGCCATCCATGGCCGGCCGTCTTCCGCGACACCACCGTCGAGCAGGCGTGATATGCCTGCATGCTCCAGCCGCGCCAGGATGCGGCGCTCGGCGTGGAAGCGGTCGTGTTGGGCGACCGCGCCGGCATGCAGGAGCTTGATGGCGGCGCGCTGTTCGAAGTTACCGTCGTGACGCCGCGCCTCGAAGACCTCGCCCATGCCGCCGCTGCCGATCCCCCGGACGAGCTGCCAGGGACCGAGCCGCAGTGCGCTTGCCGAGGCGTCGGGCGCCGCCTCGTCCAAGGTAGGCTGGGCGGGCTGTGCCAGGAAGCTTCCCATGGCAGCGGCAGAGCGCAACAAACTCTCCAACTCCGAGCGCAGCCCCGGCTGGTCGCGATAGTCGGCACGCAGCGCGTGCTCGCGCTGCTCGGGCGGCAGATCGAGCAGGCGATCCAACTCGGAGTCGAGGCGGGTTGACTGCCCCTCGTTAGAATCCTGCACGGCTGCTCTCTCAGAGGCGTCACCGGCGCGACGGTCTGGCGCGCCAGTGATACCTTATACCGATAGTAGATCCTCTCCGGCCGCCCTAGTCAATTGCACGGCTTTGATCGCGACTCTTTCAACAAAAGGGGCTGCCATCGGCATGCTCGCAGATGCCTGATCCACGGATCCAGGCAGCTTCGTGGGGATTCACCTGGGCGGGCAGATTCGATACCCTGCAGAGCCTCGGAGAGCTCGGTGGTGTGTCGATCCGTGAGGCGTCACGCGGGGTGGGTCGCGAATGAGTCCATATTCGATGAGTGGGCAGCAGATACTGCGGCGCCTCGCGCGCGCCGCGATGCTCGCGCGCGGACTGCTCCCGGAATTTTCCGCTGCCACCATGCGCGAGACGAGTGCCTTCAGAGGCGCTGCCAGGCCCCCGGCAACGGGCGAAGTCCGTGACCTGAGACACCTCCTCTGGGCCTCCATCGATAACGACGATTCCCTCGATCTGGATCAGCTGTCGGTGGCGGAGAGGCGTGACCAAGGCGCCATCTGCGTTTGGGTCGCGATTGCGGACGTCGATGCTCTCGTGCACCGCGGCTCCGCTATTGACGATCACGCCCGACACAACACTGCGTCGGTCTATACAGCGGGGCACACCTTTCCCATGCTCCCGGAGCGACTGTCGACGGATCTGACCTCATTGCGACAGGGCGAGGAGCGACTGGCTGTCGTGGCCGAGATGGTGGTCGACAAGGACGGCAGAGTAATGCAGTCGGACCTCTACCAAGCCATGGTGCTCAACCGAGCGAAACTGGCGTACCGCTCCGTCGCCGCGTGGCTGGAGGGTTCGGCTGAGGCGCCGGCGGCGGTTTCCGGCGTGCCGGGCATGGACGCGCAGATTCGCTTGCAAGATGGCGTTGCAAGCGCCATGCGATCGCAGCGGCATGCCCATGGTGCGCTCGTGCTGGAAACCATCGAAACCCATCCGGTTTTCGATGGCGAGGTGCTGCGAGACCTCCTGCCCGATCGCAAGAGCCGCGCACACGAGCTGATCGAGGACCTCATGATCGCGGCGAATGGGGCCACCGCGCTCTATCTCGAGAGCCGGGGCTTCCCCTCGATTCGCCGAGTCCTGCGTGTACCGCAGCATTGGGACCGTATCGTGGCGCTCGCCGCCGACCTCGGCGAGCCGCTGCCGTCTGTCCCGGACGCGCCGGCACTCAACGGGTTTCTCGCACGCCGGCGGCGGGCCGATCCCGAGCGGTTTCCCGATCTATCGCTCTCAGTGGTCAAGTTGCTCGGTTCGGGAGAGTACGTCGCCGACCGTCCGGGGCAGAGAGTGCCGGGCCACTTCGGCCTGGCGGTGAGCGACTACACGCATTCCACGGCGCCCAACCGTCGCTTTCCTGACGTGATCAATCAGCGCCTGGTCAAGGCGGCGTTGGCCGGGCGCTCCTCACCTTACGTGGAGGGGGAGCTCGAAGCGCTCGCCGTCCATTGCACCGCCCAGGAGAATGCCGTCGCTAAGGTCGAGCGGCGGGTAGCCAAGTCCGCCGCCGCGCTGCTGCTGGCCGGTCGCATCGGCGAAGTGTTCGATGGCATCGTGACCGGCGCCGCGCCCAAGGGGACCTGGGTTCGGATCTTGAGCCCCGCGGTGGAAGGCAAGCTGACTGGCGGGGACAAGGGTTTGGATGTGGGGCAGCGCCTCGAAGTGCGACTGATCCACGTTGATGTGGAGCGCGGTTTCATCGATTTTGCCCGAGAGTGACAGTCATGCCCGATAAGCCCCTGAGTCCCGGACCGGCCTACGAGCAGCCGTCATTCCTCGAAAGCGAAGAGGCGCGGCCGCTGCGCATCCTAGCGGAATACCTCGAGCCGCTCGCTCGCTTCCAGCGAGCCGGTGTTCGCGACACGATCGTGTTCTTCGGCTCGGCCCGGCTGAAGCCGGACGGCCCGCTCGGGCGTTACTACGAGGAGGCGCGCGAGCTGGCGCGGCTCATCACCGAATGGTCGAAGTCGCTACCCTCCCACGCACATCGCTACGTCATTTGCTCGGGTGGGGGAGGGGGAATCATGGAGGCGGCGAATCGCGGCGCCTCGGAGGCTGCCGGGAAGACCGTCGGGCTCAATATCAGCCTGCCGCACGAGCAGCGGCCCAACCCGTACATCACGCACGAGCTCCTGTTCGAATTCCATTACTTCTTCATGCGCAAGCTCTGGTTTGCGCACCTGGCCAGAGCCTTGATCGCATTTCCCGGGGGTTTCGGTACCCTTGATGAGCTGATGGAGATCCTGACGTTGGTCCAGACGCGCAAGCTCTCGCGCAACATCCCAGTCATCCTGTATGGAACGAGCTATTGGAAGGAGATCGTGAACTTCGAGGCGCTGCGCCGTCATGGCATGATCGATGCCACCGACCTCGATCTCTTCCAGTTTGCGGATGAGCCGGCGGCAGCTTTGGCGATCATCAAAGAGCGGCTCGCGCCCACGCCCGCCGGATCCGTGCCGGCATTCGCCCACTCGCATCACCGGGAAGAGTAGGGCAGCGGCTGTGCCAGGATCCGAGGTCAGAGGAGATGGATGCTACCGAATCCCGCCACATTTGTAACTCCCAGGGTGTCGAGGCCAGTCCTTAGACTTTCGCCGACCCAGAAAGAAACCCTCGGGAGATTGCAATGCAAATCGCGGACTCAACGGTTCTCGTGACCGGCTCCAATCGGGGCCTCGGAAAAGCGCTGGTCGAGGAGGCGTTGCGCAGAGGCGCGAAGCGGGTGTATGCCGGTGCCCGTCAGCCGGTGGTCCATGGTGACCGCCGCGTCACGCCTTTCATTCTCGATGTCACCAATGCGGCTCAGATTCGGGCCGCGGCCGAGAAGGTCGATGCTCTCGGTCTCCTCATCAACAACGCCGGCATCTCGCTGCAGAGCGACCTGAACGATCGCGCGGCGCTCGAGCGGCTCCTCGCCGTCAATCTATTTGGCATCTATGACGTGACCAACGCCTTTCTGCCGGCATTGGCGAGTTGCCGCGGCGCCCTCGTCAACGTTCTATCCCTGGCGTCGATTGCGGCCGTGCCGTTCGATTCCCTCTACTCGATTTCGAAGGCCGCGGCATTCTCTCTCTCGCAGTCACTGCGCGCGCTGCTGGCTGCTCGAGGCGTGACCGTCCATACGGTCCTGCCTGGCCCCATAGACACCGATATGACGCGGAACCTGGACATTCCGAAGGCGTCTCCGGAGTCCACCGCGCGAGCGATTCTCGACGGAGTCGAGAAGGAAGACGAGGAAATCTTCCCCGATCCCATGTCAGCGGCCATTGCCGAGGGATGGCGCGGCAGCGCCGTCAAGGCGCTCCAGCGGCAGTTTGCTGCATACGTTACGGACACGCCAGTCAGGACAGGTACGGCATAGGGAATGGGAGTACCGTATGCGTCCGAGCGACCTTGGCCTGCGGAGGCTGAAATGGGCGAGACGGCAAAAAGGCTGTACCTGGAAGACCTGACGGTCGGCCAGACCTTCCGCTCGGCTCCGCACCCGGTTACTGCGGAAGAAATCGTCAGGTTCGCGACCCAGTTCGACCCGCAACCCTTTCACCTCGACGCGCGGGACGCGCAGCAGACCTTCTTCCAGGGCCTTGTCGCCAGCGGCTGGCACACTGCCTCTCTCACCATGCGACTTCTAGTTGAGAGCGTACCGCTTGCCGGAGGGGTCATCGGCACCATGGTGGAGGAGCTTTGCTGGCTGAAGGCCGTCCGGCCGGGGGACGTCCTGGGCCTCGAAAGCGAGCTCGTGAGCGTAGAGCCGGGCAGCCGGTCCCGAGGCCTCGTGAAGGTCAAAGGGGTCACCGTCAATCAGCACGGCGAGACGGTTCAGGTACTCACTGCGACGCTCATCGTGAGCAAGCGGCCGAGCGCGAACTGATGCTAGGGTCGGTTCCGGCGGCCGTGATACCTCCTCTGCGGTGGGACGGAGTCCAGGACGCTTGCTGCAGGAGTAATATACAAGGAGTACCGTCTTTGGCAGGGGCCGTTTGCCAGCGCAAGCGGCGTCTTTGCCGCCGGGAGTACCAGGATGATCACCCTCCGCATCAATGGTATCGATCGCACCGTCGCGGCGCCGGCTGACATGCCGCTGCTGTGGGTGCTGCGCGACCTCCTAGCGCTGACGGGCACCAAGTTCGGCTGCGGCATCGCGCAGTGCGGTGCCTGCACGGTGCACCTCGACGGGCAACCTGTCCGCTCGTGCATGCTCGCGGTCGGCTCCGTGGGCAATCGCGCCGTCACGACGATCGAGGCGGTGGGCGCCACGCCGGCGGGTGCCCGAATCCAGAGGGCATGGCTCGAGCTCGAGGTGATGCAGTGCGGCTACTGCCAATCCGGTCAGATCATGTCCGCGGCCGCTCTGCTGGGCGGAACTCCAAACCCTGACGATTCGGACATCGACGCGGCCATGGCTGGGAACATCTGCCGCTGCGGAACCTACGTCAGGATTCGCGACGCCATCAAGCGCGCTGCGAGCTACGAGCAAGCCTGAGCGTTCCAGCTGCGAGCACCTCCGATGTCCATATCCTTCGAATCCGGCGAGACGCGGCTCGATGCCCCGGCGGACCCGGCGCGGCGCGCGCTGCTCAAGGCCGGAGGCGCTGGCGTATTCGTCTTCGCGTTTCACGTACCCATCGGTAAAACGTCAGGTCGGACGCCGGGCGCGTCCTTCGCCCCCAACGCTTTCATTCGCATCGATCGCAGCGGCAAAGTCACTCTGATCATGCCGCAGGTGGAGATGGGGCAGGGCATCTACACGGCCCATGCGATGATGCTCGCCGAGGAGCTCGATGCGGCTTGGGACTCGGTTGCCGTGCAAGCCGCGCCGCCCGACACCGCGCTGTATGCGAATCCGATGTTCGGGGTTCAGGCTACCGGCAATTCCAACTCGGTACGAGCGTTCTGGCTGCCGCTGCGCCGGGCGGCCGCCGCCTCGCGCGCGATGCTGCTCGCCGCCGCCGCCCGCCGCTGGCGAGTCGACGATGCAGCCTGCACAGCGGAGAATGGCGAGGTCATCCACCGTCCCAGTGGGCGCAAGCTCCTCTACGGCGCGCTCGTCGACGCGGCAGCGAGGCAGATGCCGCCGAAGAATCCCGCCTTGAAGTCGCCGGCCGATTTCAAGCTCATCGGTCGGCCGATGCGCAGACTCGACACGCCGGACAAGGCGAAAGGCAAGGCCCAGTTCGGCATCGACATCATGCCGCCCGGGGTGAAGTTCGCGACGCTGGCCAGCTGTCCGGTGTTCGGCGGCAAGGTAGGTCGTGTGGACGCCACGGCGGCCCAGCGGATACCTGGAGTGCGCCAGGTGATCGTCCTCGACGATCTGGTCGCGGTGGTGGGTGACCATTTCTGGGCCGCGAAACAGGGCCTCGCGGCGGCCGATATCACTTGGGACGAGGGACCGAACGCGACGGTGGACAGCGCCCTGATCCGGGATCGGCTGCGCAGGGCGAGTGAGCGGCATGGGCTCGTTGCGCGCAACGTCGGAGATGTCGACAAAGCGCTGGCGGGAGCGAGCCCGCGCGAAGCGCGATTCGAGCTGCCATTCCTTGCTCACGCGACCATGGAGCCCATGAACTGCACGGCGCATGTGACGTCCGATTCATGCGAAGTGTGGCTCGGCACCCAGGTCTGTGCGCGCACTCAGGAGGCGGCGGCTCGTGTGACGGGACTGCCGCTCGAGAAGGTCACCGTCCACAATCAACTCCTGGGCGGGGGTTTCGGCCGCAGGCTGGAAACCGATGCGACGGAGAAGGCCGTGCGCATCGCGCAGAAGGTCGATGGTCCCGTGAAGGTCATCTATACGCGCGAAGAGGATATTCAACACGACCTCTATCGACCCATCTACTACGATCGTATCGCCGCCACGCTGAAAGACGGGCGAATCGACTCCTGGCACTATCGTGTGACTGGCTCTTCCGTCATGGCGCGCTGGCTGCCGCCCGCGTACGTTGGCAATCACGACATCGATGTCGACGAGGTCGACAGCGCAGTCGACATGCCCTACGAGATTCCGAATTTCCGGGTCGAGGTGGTACGCGAGGAGCCCCCGGCAGTTCCCACCGGATTCTGGCGCGGTGTCGGCCCGAACAACAACATCTTCGCCACCGAGTGTTTCATCGATGAGCTGGCGGTGGCCGCGGGCAAGGACCCGGTCGTCTTCCGCCGCGAGATGTTGGGCAAGACGCCGCGGCTCAGGCACGTGCTCGATGTGGCCGCGGAGAAGGCCGGCTGGGGCAGTCCCTTGCCGCCGCGCACGGGTCGCGGCGTTTGCTGCCAGGTGTCTTTCGCCAGCTTCATCGCCACCGTCGTCGAGGCCGAGGTGGATACGAACGGTGAGGTGCATTTGCGGCGCGTGACCAGCGCGGTCGACACCGGGACCGCCGTCAATCCTGACACCGTCGTTGCCCAGCTTCAGGGCGGGTTGATCTTCGGGCTCACCGCCGCGCTCTACGGCGAGATCACCATCGAGAAGGGCCGGGTCCAGCAGGGCAACTTCAACGATTATCGGATGCTGCGGATCGACGAGGCGCCGCGGATCGACATTCATCTGATCGCGAGCGGCGAGCCGCCGGGCGGTATCGGCGAGACCGGGGCGAATGCAGGGCCGCCGGCGCTGCGCAATGCCCTCTATGCGGCAACGGGGATCGCGCTGCGGCGGCTGCCGATCGATCGCGAAGTGCTCGCCGGCAAAAAGCCGGCCTGGCGCGGCTGACCCGCATGAGCCGCCCGGTGCGCAACACCCTCATCGGGATCGCCGCGGTCGTAATCATCGGACTGATTGCGTGGTTCGCATTCATTGCCGAGCCTGGTCCGATGGCCTTCGCCGGCGGCAAGCGCGTCCCGCTTGCCGATTACCGCGGGCACGATCCCACGGGCGTGCCGGACAATCTTGCCGGTGCGAGCCTCGTCGCTCGTGGCGAGTACCTGGCGCGCGCCGCCGACTGCGCGGTCTGCCACACGACGCCCGGGGGTAAGCCCTTTGCGGGGGGGCTCGCGATCCGGACTCCGTTCGGGACGCTGTATTCGCCAAACATCACCCCGGACCGTGAGACTGGGATCGGTAAGCTCACCGATGCGGATTTCCTACGGGTGCTGCACCAGGGTGTCATGCCCGATGGAGCGCGTCTTTATCCGGCCATGACGTATGATGCCTATACCTACATGACGGATGCCGATGCGCTGGCCATCAAAGCCTATCTCTTCAGCCTCGCGCCGGTGCATGCCGTGATTCCGGCAGACACGCTTGCCTTTCCGTACAATCAGCGTTGGCTGATGGCGTTTTGGCAGGGGTTGTACGATCCCGACACCCGGTTCGCACCGAGGAGCGACCGCAGCGCGCAGTGGAACCGCGGTGCCTATCTCGTGGAGGCGCTGGCCCATTGCGGGGATTGTCATACGCCGCGCAACCGCCTGCAGGCGCTCGCCAATCGCGACAAGTTCGCCGGCGCAACCACGGCAGGCTGGCGCGCCTACAACATCACCACGGACGGCCGCTCGGGAATCGGCGCGTGGGGTGATGCGGCGCTCGCACAGTACCTCTCGGCAGGCCACGCCATGGGCCACGGCACGGCCTCCGGCAACATGGGGGAGGCAGTCGATAACAGCCTGTCATATCTGGCGCCGTCCGACATCCAGGCGATCGTCGCATATCTGCGCACGGTGCCTGCGGTCTCCTCGCCTGCAGATCCGGCGGTGCGACTGAGTCTTGCGCCCGCCTCCCACAGAGAGGGGGTGGCGGCGAACTTCGATCCGCGCGGCAAACGGGTGTTCGAAGAGGCCTGTGTGAGCTGCCATTCCTGGAGCGGACGCAGCATGCTGACCTCTTATGCAACGTTGACCGGAGCGCGCGCCGTGAACGATCCGAGCGCAACTAATGTCGCGCAGATCGTGATCTCCGGCATGAGGCGCGCGAGCGCAGATGGTCCGGTGACCATGCCGGCCTTCGGGTCTGCCTACTCCGACGTCGAAATCGCGGCCGTCGCCAATTACGTGACGCAGCGCTTCGGTCACGTGGCGTCGCGCCTACAACCGGGCGAAATCGCCTCGCTTCGGTCGCAGAGTTCGCAATAGACCGGAGGGCCTATTGCCGCAGCCTCTCCGCCGCCGCCGCCCGTGCCGGATCCGGCACCGCCTGCTCGAGATATTGATGCAGCGTCGCCACGACCTGCGCCCCTTCGCCGACCGCCGCGGCCACACGCTTGGTCGAGCCGGCGCGAATATCGCCGATCGCAAACACGCCGGCGCGATTGGTCTGGAAGGGTAGGCGGCCGTTGACGGCAAACGGATCCGCGCGCACGAATCCCTTGCTGTCGACCTCGACGTCGCATTGGTCGAGCCACGTGGTGTTGGGGTCGGCGCCGATGAAAAGAAAGAGATGCTGCAGCGGCCGCCGTACAACCGTGCCGGTGCGCCGATCCTGCCAGCAGAGGCTTCGCAGCGCGCCGTTCTCGCCCTGCAGGTCGCTCACCTCGGTCTCGAGGAGTACCTCGACGTTGGTTTGCGCGGCAATCCGCTCACACAGGTAGCGCGACATCGTGCTGACCAGCGAGCGGCCGCGCACGATCATCCACACCTTGCTTGCATAGGCAGACAGATACACCGCCGCCTGCCCGGCGGAATTGCCGGCCCCGACCAGAGCCACCTCCTGGGCCGCGCAAAGCCGAGCCTCGAGCGGCGAGGCCCAGTAGTGCACGCTCGTGCCCTCGAAATCCGCGATGTTCGGCAGCGGCAGCCGGCGGTACTCGGCGCCGCTGGCGATCACGACGCTTCGGGCGCTGACCACATTGCCGTCGGCGAGCGTGAGCAGGAAGCGTTTGGTCTCGCCCTCGAGCTCTTCGCCCAGTACCTTGACCTCCTCGGGAATGGCCATCTCGGCGCCAAACTTCTGTGCCTGCGTGTGAGCGCGCGCCATCAACGCGATTCCGCGAATGCCGGTCGGAAAGCCGAGATAGTTCTCGATGCGCGCCGAGGCGCCGGCCTGGCCGCCGAAAGCGCGACAATCCAGTACGACCGCCTTGAGGCCCTCGGATGCCGCATACACCGCGGTGCTGAGCCCTGCAGGTCCCGCTCCGACGATCGCGACGTCGTAGAGATTCTCGCGAGCGACCGCCCGCGAGAGGCCGAGGCAGCGCGCGAGCTGATTCTCAGTGGGATTGCGCAGCATCTCGCCGTTCGCGCACAGCGCGATCGGCAGCTCATCCCTGCCGACCTCGAAGCGCTCCAGGAGCGTGCGGGCGCAGGTATCTGTATCAGGGTCGAGCCGCCGATGCGGATAGCCATTTTTGCTGAGGAACACTTCCAGCCGCAGCACATCGCGGTTGGTGTCGCGCCCGATGATGATGGGACCGACGACGGTGCTCTCGAGCAGCACCACACGCCGCAGGATGAGTGCGCGCATGACGCGCTCGCCGAGATCGACCTCCTCGACCATCAGGTCGCGCAGCCGTGCCGTCGAGATCAGCAGCGCGTCGACGTCGGTGATGGCGATCACGTCGACGAGAGAGGCGGTGCCGGACAGGCCCGTGAGCTCCCCCACGAGAGAGCCTACACGGTGCTCCACCAGCTCTCGGTCGCGCAGGTGCTCATCGTGCGGTTGCACCCGCGCGGCTCCGGAGAGAATCACCTGCAGGCCCGGTGAGGGGCTACCCGCTGTCAACAGCGCCGTCCCCTCGGCATACGTGCGCATCTGGCCGAAGCGCTGCAGGCGCTGCATCTCGGTCGAACTGAGGGTTGGAAAGATCTGCGCGCGGCGCGACTCGAGGTTCGCGGAAAGCGGAGCCGCCATCTATCCTCCTGGTAAGCCCAGTGCCTACGCCTGCTTGAGTGCCGCCTCCGTCGCATCGAACAGAGAGCGCAACCCGAAGGATACGTCAACGATGATCCCGTTTACGAAGAATCCGGGCGTGCTCCTCAAGTGGCTCCGGCGGCCACTCTCCATATGCTCCCGAATGCGCTGCAGATAGACTTCATCGTCCAACTCCGCGTCATAGCGCGCCATATCGAGCTCCAGCTGCTCGGCGTACTGGCGTAAGTGCTTCCCCTGCAGATGGTCCTGGTTGGTGAACAGCAGGTCATGCATCGGCCAGAACCGACCCTGCGCAGCCGCGCACTCCGCTGTCTCAGCGGCGCGCAGCGCGTGCGGGTGGAGCGTCTCCTGCGGAAAGTGCCGATACACGAACCGTACCCGTTCGGTGAAGCGTTCCAGCAGCAGCTTGACGGCCGGGGCAGCCTGTTTGCAATTGGGACATTCGAAGTCGCCGTATTCGACGACGGTCACGGGGGCATGATCCGGCCCGATGACGTGATCGGTGGCTTCTACGGGGACTGCGAGATCGATGTGCGAAGGATGGTGCATCACCCAGCGACTATACGCTTGCTGTCAAGAGCGAACCCCGTCGAAGCGCATTCGACAGAGCGTAACAGAGAAGCTTGAGCTTTGGCTTCCCCAGCCGTTAGTATCTCGAGTCGAGTCCAGAGGGCGAGGCGCAACCGACGTGGATGAGTTCTCCATCCAGATCCTGTTGAGCTCTGCGGAGATTACCTTGCGGGACGTGGTCTGCCGCGGGACTTGCCGGCACAGGAGCACCGAGGAGTGTGCCACCACGACGCATCTGGTCTTCCCCTATCGGGGTACGTACGTTCGCCACGTCGGCCAGGACAACGCCGTCGCGGACGCGAACCAACTGACACTTTTCAACAGTGGCGAGGGCTATCAGATCAGCCACCCGATCGCCGGCGGCGATGCGAGCCTGTCGCTGGCGGTGGACCAAGGGCTGCTGCGCGAGTCACGGACGCCACGATCCATGCCTATCTGCGGCCATTTCTGCGCAGCGAAGACAGGCTGCGCGGTCTCGAGCGGTTCCTGATAGCGTTCGATTGTCGGCACACGCTTGCAATCGAGCAGCCGCTACGGAAGCTCAACGCGCCGACGCTGATCGTGTGGGGCACGGACGACGTGTACTTCGATGTCCGGTGGTCGCACTGGCTCGCTGACACCATTCCCGGGACGAGGCGGCGAGTGGAGCTGCAGGGAGCGAGGATATTCTTTCCCGAGGAGCGTGCGGCAGAACTCAACCGGGAGCTGCGTGCCCATTGGGAAGCCGGCGAAGTGAAATGAGCTTGCCGGGCGTCTATTGCGAAGCTGAGATCTCAGCGAGAGTGCGCTCGAGCACCTCCGGTGCAACGGGCTTCAGCAGATGCGCCACGATTCCGGCCGCTCGGGTCCTGGCTCGGTCGCAGGGCTGTCCCCATCCGGTCACGGCGACGAAGGTGACGCCCCGCAGTTCGGGCATTGCGCGAATTCGCAGCGAGGTTTCAACGCCATCGATGCCCGGAAGGCCTATGTCCATGAATATGATGCGCGGACGGAAGACACGCGCCTTCTCGATTGCCTCCTCGCCGGTGGCGGCGGTCAAAACAGGGTATCCCTTGAGCTGCAGAAGATCCGCGAGCGAGGCGGCTGCGTCACCGTTGTCATCGACCACCATGATGCGGGGCCCTTCGCTCCCCGGAGCCTCGCCAGGGACATCCGCGACGCCGGTGGCGGTGGCAGCCGCTGCATCGATCGCAGCCGCCGAGAACTGATCGCTCGCGAGCGGCAGTCGCACGGTGAAGGTGCTGCCGAGACCTGCTCCGGCGCTGTCGGCGCGAATCGTGCCGCCGTGCATCTGCACGATCGTGCGTACCAGAGCAAGCCCTATCCCCAGGCCGCCGCCGGCGCGCGGCTGCTGCAATTTCAACTGGGAGAACATCTCGAAGACCTGCTCCAGCGCATTCGCCGGAATGCCGACCCCGTTGTCGGTGACCGCGACGACTGCGCCGTCAGCCTCACGGTCCAATGTGATCCGGATACGCCCGCTGGTGTCAGTGTACTTGGCGCTGTTGTGAATCAAATTCGTGAAAACCTGGATGAGCCGGTCGGCGTCGCCCTCCAGCATCAGTTCGCGGGCACGTACCTCGGTCGTGAGCGTGTGGCCACGGGAGTCGAGGACCGATCGCGCTCCCTCGATCGCGCGTCCGAGTATGTCGAGAAGCGACACTCTCTGCATGCGCAGCTGCAGCTTGCCGTGTGTCATCCGCCCGACGTCGAGCAGATCATCCACGAGGCGGACCAGGTGATTGAGCTGCCTCTCCATGATCCCGAGCGCGCGCTGCGGGCCCGGCTCGGCTGAGCCGCGCAGTTTCAGCAGCGCCAGTCCATTGGCGATCGGTGCCAGGGGATTGCGCAGCTCGTGGGAGAGGAGAGCCAGGAATTCGTCTTTGCGCCGATCGGATTCCTCGAGCTTGGTGAGCGCGGCCTGCAGCTGCTGTTCGGCGCGCTTGCGATCACTGATGTCGCGGAAGTAGACGGCGAGGCCTTGTCCGGTCGGATACGCGCGGATGTCCACCCATCGGCCCGTCAGGACGGATTTCGTCTCGAACGTCGCCGAGCACTGCGTACGCAGCGCTTTCTCGTATTGCTCGTGCAGCATCGTTCCGGCAGCGGCCGGGAAGACGTCCCAGATCGAGCGGCCGAGCAGCTCGTCGCGACCCTTGCCGTAGTAGGCGAGCGCGCGCTGGTTGACATAGGTGAAGCGCCAATCCCGATCCAGCGCGAAGAACGCGTCGGTGATGCTCTCGAGCAGCGCTGCGCGATCGGCGAGGGCGCGCCGCTCGGCTTCGGCAATGGCCTCGCGCCGAACCGCCTCGGTCCGCCGCCGCGCCGACTGGAGCATCGAGCCGATGAGCGCCCGTAGCTCGCGCTCGCTGTAGGGTTTGGCCAGGTAGCCGTCGGCCCCCTCGCGGAAACCCTCCACTCGCCGATCTTCGGGTGCCCGCCCGGAGAGCAACAGCACCGGTATGGACTGAGTGCTCGGCACGCTGCGCAGCGTCTTCAGCAGTTCCACACCGTCCATCTCCGGCATCACGATGTCCGTGACGACGATATCGGGCTTGGCGCGCAGCACGACGGTGAGGGCCTCCCTGCCGCTCCCGGCCGTGTCGACGCAATACTCCTCGGACAGCGCCTCCGCCAGATGCGCCCGCAGCATCGGCTCGTCCTCGACAAAGAGGATGCGCGGCCTGGTTGAATGCCTCGGGCCCTCAGGGTCGAGCCTCATGACTCTCCTCCCCACGCGTGGGCGCGCGCTGCTATGGCTGCCTCAGTCCTCTGCTGACCGTCCCGCTCAAGGCCGAGATGATCGAGAAGGAAACCTCAGTTCATCATCTTAGCAGCTACGGGGTCGGTCTGAGCCGGGGAGGGTGCTGCAAGCCCGTCTAGGAGGCGGCGGCATTACCGGTCAGGGCTGTAGCGGTCGCCGCGAGGCGCGGCCGCATGAGCAAGTAAAAGGCAGCGACGTGCGTGATCATCAGGATGGGCACGTAGATGATAGGAATGGCGTATGTGGCGGCCAACTGTCCCGATAACGCCGGCAGCTGGAGCAGAACGCCATGGCAGTAGTCGACCACGATGTCGACGGTTCCCACGAGATTGAACGCAACCACGAGCGGCCAGAAGAGCGGGCGCATTCTGACCGTCAGAAGCGCCAGCATGGCCAACACTCCGGTTGCCAAGTCGCCGTAGGCGGCAAAGGGAGCGAAACCGGCGGGCAGGCCGGGACCGACGACACCGGGGATGAGGAAGACGAGCCCGAAGAAGCGAAAGCTGTGCAAAGTGGCAATGGCGCGCTGCGCTTCGATGCGATCCAACGACTTGAGCCGCGGCCAGATATAGGTGCTGAAACAAAGGAGCCACGCGACATAGCCGAGAACGAGATGCGCGTTGAAGATGACTGTCGGTGACATGGCGCTCTCCCTCAGGTGCTGCCCGAGGCCGTTTCGAAGACCGCGGTCAGAATGCCGAACCGGCCCTCCATCAGGTTCCGCCCCAGGTTGTCTGCCAGTTGCGCGAAGTCCCGCCCCATCACCAAACCGAGATTCGGCGCAGGCGGCGGACCCGAGGAACGCAGTTGGGCGAACCAGGCTTTGGCGGCCGCGGTATCGTCCTGCCACACCAGATTGCGGAAGCCCGCCGCTTCAATAGCTTCCCGAGTCGCCTCGGGCGTCAGGAGAAAACTCGTCGCCGGCGTCAGCGCCCATGGGAGCGGGTAGTGAGGCTCCCCGCGGCTCAACACGACGTCGAAAGTGGCGAGCCTGCCGCCTGACTTGAGCACGCGCCGGATCTCGCGGTAGAGCCGCGACCGGTCGCAGATGTTCATCGCCACGTGCTGCAGCAACACCGTATCGAAATGGTTGCCGTCAAAGGGGAGATCCAGCGCGTTGGCGGTCTCGAACGATACCTGCCGGCTCTGTCCGGTGCGCTCGGTGAGATAGCGTGCTGCGTGCACGAATGGCTCGCTGAGGTCGACGCCGGTAACCCGGCAACCGTGGGTCGCGGCCAGAAACCGTGCCGGACCGCCGACGCCCGAGCCGACATCCAGAACCGACGTACCGGCGGTGATTCCTGCCAGGACGGCCAGCTCGGCGGTGGCTGCAAGCCCACGGGTGTGGAACTGGTCGAGGGCGCCCAGTTGCTCGGGCATGAGCCGCTGATCCTCCGGCCACAGCCCATCGAGCGCCGTCTTCAGTCGCTCGGTCAGACCGCTGGCGCGATAGTGGTCGCGCACGCCATCCAATCCATCGTTCACTGTAAGGCTCCTCTGAGGCTGCGGGTTCTCGTCCCGGGTCCGAGCAATGTAAGGCCGCTTCCCGCGGGTGACTATTCACGATAACGTGGACGAACTATGAAGCAGAACTTCACAGTGCGGCGGGGCGCGCTCGATGGCGTCGAAGCGTTCCTGAGCGTTGCCCAGCACCGCAGCTTTCGCAAGGCGGCCGCGGCAATGGGCGTTACTCCATCGGCGATCGGCCAGGCGGTGCGCGCGCTGGAGGCCCGGCTCGGCACCGCGCTCTTCATACGGACGACGCGCAGCGTCGGACTGACTGAAGCCGGCGAGCGATTCGTTGCACGCGCGAAGCCGGCCTTCGAGGAACTGGTCGCCGCGAGCGAGGTCGCGCGTGGACTCGGACAGCGGCCAGCCGGGCTGCTGCGCCTGACGGTACCGCGCTCCGTGGTGCCCATCCTGCTCGAGCCGCTGCTCGCCTCGTTCTGCCAGGCATACCCGGAGGTCGAGGTGGAGATCGCCGTCAACGAGAAGCTGGTCGATCTCGCGGCCCAGGGTTTTGATGCCGGCATCCGGCTGGGGCAGTTCATTGCGGCCGACATGGTCGCGGTGCGGCTGACGCCGCCATTGCGCTTCATCGTCGTCGGCAGTCCCGCCTACCTGACGCGCAGCGGACGTCCCGAGCGGCCGGAAGACTTGCGCGAGCACGCATGCCTGCGAATGCGCCGATCCAGCGGTGCGCTCGCGCCATGGTCGCTCAACGACAGCGGCCGTGAGGTTGAGATTGCCGTGTCGGGGCCCTTCATCGCCAATGATTTCCCCACCATGCTCGGCGCGGCAGTCAACGGTGTGGGCCTTGCCCAACTGCCGCAGCCGATCGCAGCCGAAGGGCTGCGGGCCGGGAAACTCGTGGAAGTGCTGGAGGCATTCGCGCCGGTGTCGCCCGGGGTGTTCCTCTACTACCCCAGCCGCCGCCAGATGATGCCGAAGCTGAGGGCCTTCATCGACCACTTGAAGAACCGCTCCAACGCCGCGAACAAAGCCGACGCCGCCGTCGACGGCAAGCGACGAAAGCCGCGCACACGAGGGTGATGCGCGAACCTAGGGTGCCGGAGCCGATCCCTCTTGCGACTTCCCTTTCCGCCGTGCGCGGCGCCACGCGTCCCTGAAAGCCTGCGCCAGTACGAGGAGGATCGGCGGGGTGAGCAGATTGAATGCCTCGATGGCGAACCGCGACGGATCGCGCCGGCTGCCGGGGAACCGTACCTTGCGAACGCGCAGCGCCCAGCCCGGCACCGGCGGAGCGGTGTAGTAGTACCACGAGAGGCAGAGGCGCGCGTGCTCGGGCGGGCAGGCAATGGGGCGCCGGTGTCCGTGGAGCGCCTGCGGGGTGTTGAAGATCACGAGGCGGTTGAACAGCGGCTCGATCTCGACGACAGTGTGCCTGTCGCTGTCGAGCGGCTCGTTGGAGTGCAGCTCGAGTTGTCCGCCCCACTCCGTGCGCCAGTCACGATTGAGATAGAGCAGCACGTTCACCCGCCGATCCAGCCGAAGCTCCTGTTGCGTCGAGAAGTCGTAGTGCAGCCCCAGGAAGCCGCCGGGCGACACCTTCATGTAGCCGGCGGCATGCAGATGCGGATCGGGGATCAGACCCTGGATGCCGGTCAGACGCTCGAGGAATCGTACGAAAGGCGCGCTGTTGAGCGCGTACACGAGAGTTTCCGCCGTCGGACCGAAAGCCCCCGCGTCAGAGCACACGACCTTGCGTTCATTCGCCGTGTCGTACTTCGCCCAGCGTGCCACGGTCGGCAGCTCGGTGATTGCCTGATCGAGCAGGCCCTCCGCAAACAGTCCATCAAGCTGCAGGTGCGGGAAGGGGTGCGCGCGGCGATAGTCCACGGCCCGCGCTGCCGCAATCTCCATGAGATTGGTCCATTCCAGGACCCGGGACGGCAGGAGAGTCCGTCCAAGACCCTCGACCGGTCCGTCCTTCTCTGTAAGGGAGAATGTTCGGCTCGAGCTCGAGGTAGAAGAGGTCACGACATATGACTCCTATGCACGGCGAGTACATGGGCAAGACCGCACCGGTAGCAAGAACTCTGCCGTTCCCCGGCGCCCGGCGAATTTTTACGCCAGCACCCGCTGATAAAGCGTCTCAAGCCGAGCGGCCGGGACCGACCAGTCGAACAGCCCCTCGGCCCGCTCGCGGCCGAGCCGGCCGAATCGTTCCCGGGCGGCGGGGTCGAGCGCCAGCCGTTGCAGCGCAGCAGCCAGGCCGGGGACATCGCCCCGCTCGACCAGGAGTCCCGTAACTCCATCATCGACGATCTCGGGGATGCCACCGGCCCTGCTCGCGACGCAAGGCAGCCCGCATGCCATACCCTCGGCAACCGGCAGGCCGAAGGGTTCCTCGCAGAGCGAAGGGATGACCAGCACATCGGCACGGTGGTAGGCGCTGATGACCTCATCCCGCGACAGCCGTCCGAGAAAGCGAAGACAGTCCCGCGAGTCGTCGGGGAGGAGCGACTCGATGAATCGTCGATAGCCCGTGCGGGCATGCAGGAGCTGGCTGTCCAGCGCACCCCAGAAGCCGCTGCCATAGAAGCGTGCGAGCGCGGCGACATGTGGATCGCGAGCGAGCAGCTGTACCTGGCTGAGCGGCAGCAGCCCGGCGGATCCGGCGATCTCGAGCTCGAAGCGCCCGCCGGAAGCGAGCAGCAGCCGGAAAGCCGCCGCCAGCTTGTGCACCCCCTTTTCGGGCGACACCCGACCTACGTAGAGGATGCGCAATGCGCCACGGGCAGCCTCGGCGGCGCGTCCGCGGGGCCAGAAAGTCACGGTATCCACGCCATTGCCGATCGTATGAACCCGGCCGGCCATGTAGGGCATACGCCCGGCGAGGCGCCCGGTCACGAAGTCACTCGGCGTCACGATCCCCGCGACATCCTGGAGGCGCGCGCGTACGAGCCCGGCGGGGAGCAAGGAGTGCAGCTCGTCGTGCACCTGCATGATGAGCCGCGCGCGCGGCACGGCGTCGCGAAACAACGGCAGGAAATGCGAGTGGTTCTGCAGATGGACGATGTCAGGTTGGTAGCGCTTCAGGGCTCGCGCCACCGCCAGGCCATACTCGTGGAAATAGGCGCTCGATGCGAAATACGGCGAGCGCCAGCCGAGGATACCGGTGGCGAAATCCAGGGTCTTGTGCAGCGTGCGCCATGCCGGAACGCGACAGATACCCAGCAGGGACCGGTAGGACTCTTCCGCCGCCTGCCCCGGCGCCCGCGGGGCGAACACCAGCGTCTCGTGCCGCCGCGCGATGCGAGTGGCCAGCTCCCAAAGGACCGTGGTGACCGAGCCAAGCTGCGACTCGGCTGCGTCCACGGGGTCACGAGGCTGGCTGACGAAGGCGATCTTGACCATGTCGGTAGGCCTGCCGGGCTCTCTTCATCCGCTTCAGCGCTGCCGCGACCGGCGCGGGCATGAGATCGTGGCGCTTGCCGTCCACGAGCGTCAGGCCGCCGGCCGCGCTCAATGTATGCAGACCGTCGGGACAGGGTCCCGCGGGGTCCGGAACCAGGCGCGCCACGGCCTCCTCCTGGAATTCGTCCACTGTCAGCCGGGTCACCCGATTGATGACCAGCGCGCCGCCGTAGACTCGCGAGCAGTCCTGGGCCGGCCGGTAGAGTGCGCCATCCTCCCCAAAGAACAGAGTGCCAGCCGGCCGCGAGGAGCGGAGGTCGCATTTGACGGGATTCAGCGGATGGGGTGTCCATGGACCATGCAACTCGGTGGAGTGGAAGACGAAGAGCTTCGCTTCGTCCTGGTCCGCGTGGTTGCCGGTAAACATCCACCAGCGCTCCTGGTAGCGGATCACGGTCGTGTCGGCACCGGCGAAGTCTTCGAGCAACACGCTGTCGGGGACCCACCGGCCCGGAAACTCCTCCGCGCGGAAGAGCTGCACCCGTCGCTGCGCGGAGCTTTCGGGTATGCAGTAGATCTCGCCGTCATGCTCGATGATGTGTGGATAAGAAAGATGAGTATCGGAGGTCAGCGAAGTCGACGTAATGGATAAGGTACCGTCGCGCCGGCGCTCGATCGCCGCAATGCGTCCCCGCCGCTCGTCCCACGGGAGCGCTTCCGCGAGGATGAGCAGACTGCCGTCGGGGCGGGGCAGGCCGAAGGGGTCGGCGAGAGATCCCTCGAAGGGCACGTCCAGCCAACGGATCGCCGCGGGTTCCAAGAGTGCGACGAGCCGGCCGATCGGCTGCTCGATGACACCGATCCTCCAGCGCTCGCGTGTCATATCCTGCCTGACACGGTGTAGGACATTGCGCAACAGTGCCACGGGAAGCCGCACGCGCAGTCCGAGCCGCGCGGCGCGGCTCCTCGCCGGCAACTCGATTTCGATCCCTGCGGGGATGCCGTCCGATCGTGCCAGCTCGCGCAATTTCTCGGCCGGCCAACGACTTGCCGCCTCGAGCAGACGCTTACGCGTCCGCGACAAGGAGTGGGTGACTGTCTTGACGGAGCCCTCCCGTAGAATGACGGCTCTGTTGCCGGAAACGAGCTGCGCGAGCCGCACGAACGCTGCGCGCCGGCCGCTCAGTATGTCCGGGAGCCCCGGCGCGCTGCGCTCCGGCGTCTCTCCGTAGAGAAACGTCCAGTAGCCGTAGCGGGGTCCGGGGATGTGACTCGGCTCGGCAGGCCGTGACGTCAGATCCAGGATCAGGTCCAGATCCTCCACCGCGCCCACCTCCTCCAGGCGGCGGATCTCGACATCGTTCAGCCTACGGAGCGCATCTACGCAGCTTTCGCCCGAGTCGGGCGCGGCCGGCAGGCGCACGGCGACTGACAGCCTCTTGGCGGCGGACATTGTCTCGACTCATAAACTTATTGCTCCGTCTCAGCAATCATCGGGCCCGCGGAGTCGCGGCGCAGTGTGTTGCCGAGCGGGCTGCGCGAGATCCGCTGCAGCAGCGTTTCCGGGTCGATCGGCTTGGTGAGGTGCTCGTCGAATCCGGCCTCCAGGCTCTTCGCGCGGTCGCTCTCCTGTCCCCACCCGGTGACGGCGATCAACAGCAGGTCCAGGCCCCATGGCCGCCCGCGAAGACGCCGGGCAACCTCGTGTCCGGACATTTCAGGCATCCCAATGTCGAGCAACACGACACTGGGGCGCAGCTGCTCCGCGATCTCGAGCGCCCGGTTGCCGTCGTGGGCGACTCTCACCTGGTAGCCGGCCAGGGTGAGCACATGAGAGAGGGAAGTCGCCGCATCGACGTTGTCGTCTACTATGAGCACGCGGATGCCGGAGGCTCCCAGCGCCGTCATCTTTTCCGGTGTCGCAATAGGTGCGGTGAGCGCCGGCGTTTCCTCCGCCGAAGGGAGGCGAACCACGAACTCACTACCGAGCCCGCGGCCCGCGCTATGCGCCTCGATCCGGCCCTCGTGCAGCCCGACGAGATCTCTCGCGAATGACAGTCCGATCCCGAGTCCATCCGACGACCGCGAGCCCGTCGGATCGACCTTCACGAAGAGCTCGAAGATGTTCACAAGTGCCTCGGGCGCGATACCTGCTCCGTCATCCTGCACGCTCACGGTCGCTTCATCGCCCGCCAGCGAGGCGGTCACCGTGATGTGGCCGCCGGCCGGCGTGTACTTGGTGGCATTGTGGAGCAGGTTACCGATGATCTGCGCGAGACGAACGGCATCGCCGTTCACGGCGAGCGGCTCGGCGGGCACATTGGCCACGAGCTTCTGGTCGGCCGCCTCCGCGAGGGGGCGCGCGGCCGCGACCGCACTCTCGATGACTTCGCGCAAGTCGAGTCGCTCGCGGCGGATCTCGAGCACGCCGCGGGTGATGCGCGAGACATCGAGCAAATCATCGAGCAGATGCGCCATGTGGGCGAGCTGCCGATCGATCATCTTTTTCGCATCGCTCGCCATCTGCGGCGGAACGCCGGGCTCGAGCAGCCGCGTCGCGTAGCGGATGGGCGCCAGCGGATTGCGCAGCTCGTGCGCCAGGGTGGCCAGAAACGCGTCCTTGCGCTGATCGGAGAGGCGCTGCGTCTCCTCCGCTCGCTTGCGCTCGCTGATGTCTCTGGCAATGATGGAGATGCCGATGATACGGCCGGTGCGATCCAACATGCGGGACATTCGGACGGAAACGGGAACCGCACGGCCGTCCTTCGTGACGCGGACGCTCTCGTAGTGGTCCATGTGCTCGCCGCCAATGACATGCTGCAATGCAGCCGTCTCCCGTTCCCGCAATTCCGGCGGAATGATTCTTTCGATCGATTCTCCGCGCATCTCCTCGCCCGAGTGGCCGAACAGGCGAGCCGCTGCGTCGTTCCAGGATGTCACGAATCCGTCCGGCCTCATGCTGATGATGGCGTCGTCCGAGGACTCCACGACGGCGGCAAGTTGGGCATGAGCGCGCTCGGCGTCTGCCAGCTGATGGCGCTGATCCACTCGGTCGAGACAAGCCTGCAGTGCATAAGGCAGCCGCGCATAGTGCTTGGCCGTCTTCGTGACGTAGTCGTCCAAGCCTTCCTTCATTGCCTCCACGGCGACTTCGGTATTCCCCGAAGCCGTGAACATCAGCACCGGACAGTCGGGGAGGATGCGCTTGATCGTGCGCAGAGCGTCGATCCCGGTGGTCCACCTCAGCTGATGGTCGATGATTGCGGCGTCGAAATCCGCGCGGGCCATGGCCCCCTCGAACTCGACCGCATCGCGTGCGGGCGTGACCGTGAGCAAGCCGAAATGCTGCCCCAGCGCTCGCGTCACTAGCTCGCGATCATGCGGATTATCATCGACGAGCAGCAAGCTAACGGGCGGCAACACGCGCAGCCGCGCGTCGGCTATTGGCTGAGTCAAACAACGTTCCTCTCGAGCGAAGGCCCGCACGTCCGCAAGCAATGTATGGCGCGACCCAATAATCCCCGGAGAGAAGGCTGAACTTTTCTGGGACGCGACCCGGTTCTTAGCCTCGGTGGAGCAGTCTAGTCGACCGGAAACTCGTGCGCTACCCGGCTGCCCGCAGCTCGATCCAGAATCGGCTTCCCCGGCCGGGTGCGGACTCGACGCCGACCTGGCCACCCATCCGCTCCACACCCTTCTTGACGAGCGCAAGACCTATGCCCGTCCCGGGGTAACTCTCCTCGCCATGCAGGCGCTGAAAGACCTCGAAGATCCGGGCTTGCTGTGCGGGCTCGATGCCGATTCCGTTGTCCTCGACCCAGAGGCGCATCCGGCCGGAATTTCGGCGCTCCGTACGAATGCGCACCTCGGGGCGGGTCCCTTCCGCGACGAATTTGAGCGCGTTGGCGAGGAGGTTCGTGAGGACCTGAGCGAGAGTCTGCTGATGGGCCATGACGGTGGCCTCGGGTCCGACCACGACCTCGAGCTTGGCTGCCTTCGCATCGATGGTGCTCTTGAGCAGCGCCAGAGCCTCGTCGACCGCGGCGCAGACTCCGAGCTTCTGGGTCGGAAGCTCGACCCTCGCCAAGCGGCTGAATTCGAGAACATCTGCAATCATGCCATCCATCTTGATGGCGATCTCCTCGATGGAGTCGACGTAACCATGGCAGGCATCGCTCAGTACCGCCGAGCAATCCTCGAGAAGCGCGCGCACGTAGCCCTGCAGGTTCCGCAGAGGCGCTCGCAGGTCGTGTGTCACGGTATAGGCGAAGGCCTCGAGCGCCCGGTTAGCCTGCTCGAGCTCCTCGTTCCGCTCGGCCGAGCGGCGCATCTTGGTCACGTCCTCGACGAGGACATCGACGGCATCGTGAGCGTTCACCCGGACGCGGAGCAGCGAGATGTAGACGCAGACCGATTCCCCATCGCGGGCTTGCAGCTCGACTTCCCGCTCAGCCGCATCGTTGCGGCTCTTCAGCCGCGGCAGCTCCTCGCGTATCGCCCCGAGGAGCGCATTGCGCCTCGCCTCGCTCTGTCCCTCGAAACGATCGAGCACCGCCTTGCAGGCCCGATTGGCGTCAACCACTTCACCTTCGATGGTCGTCCGCAATACGCCCACATTCAGTCGATCGAGGAGCGTGTGCAGCCGTGTTTCCGAGCGCAGGGCACGCAGCCGGATCTCGGCACGATCGAGACAGGACCGCACCGCCACGGCCAGTCTCACATAATGCTTTGGACCCTTGATGACGTAATCGTCGAGACCGGCTTTCATCGCCTCGACGGCCACTTCCTGCGTGCCGGTTGCGGTGAACATGATCACCGGACAGTGCGGACGAGCTTCCTTGACGGAGCGAACGATGTCGACGCCGTTCGCCCACTGCAGATTGAAGTCCGTAATGACGACATCGAACGACGCGTGCGTGAGCGCTTCGCGAAACTCGCCGTCGTCGAGCGGCTCGAGCGCCTCCACATCCGGAAACTCCTTGCGGAGCTCTCTCAGTGTGAGCTGTCGATCATGAGGGTTGTCGTCGAGAACGAGCGCTCGAAGGGTGGCAGCCGGCATGTGAACCTCGTCGGCGAGCCGCGAATGGTACGCTTGCGGTGAGTCAGGCGGCAGCTACAGCAGAGCCTGCACGGCCTTCTGGATTCCGGCCGGATCGAGGCCCTGATGCCCCATCTGCTGCCACAGGCCGCCGCAGCCTTCGCGGTAGGTTCCGATGTGGTCGTAGCGGCCCTTGAAGCCGGCCTGCAGCAGATAGCTGCCGAAGCGGCTGCCGAGCCCGGTACGCACGTTCCAGGCCTCGGCGACGAGCACGAAGGGCGCGCCTGCCAGCCGCTGCATCATCTCCCCATCCACCACGTTCAGCGTGGGCTTGTTGATGAGCCCCACCTTGACGCCTTTCTCCGCCAGCCCGATGACTGCGTCCAGAGCGCGGTAGACGGTCTCGCCCACGGCGACCACGTAGCCGCCCCCCGGCGGCGCTTCGCGCACGATGTAGTCCTTGCCGGGCTCGAAGGGTTTGCCCTGGTAGAGAGGCTTGCCGCCGGCATCGAGGATGTCCGGCACGGGCGCGCGGGTCGTGAAGACGAATCGCAGCCCGGGATCGTTGAAGATGCGCTTGATGCAGGCCGCGAACTGGTGCTGGTCGACCGGGAAGTAGAGCCGCGTCGCATCCTCGCCGTGCACCGGCGTCAGCCCGCCGTCGGCAATCATGCTGTTGATGCCGAAGTGACAGGTGTTGTCCGCCATTTCGTCGACACCGCTATGGCTGAAATGCGCGAGCACGTTGGAGAAGTTGAGCCGCGCCATCGTGATCTCGCTGAGGCACATCTCCAGGAAGGCGCTGAAGGTGGCGAAGATCCCCTGCCGGCCGGCCTCCGCGCCGAAGCCGGCGGCGGCCGAATAGTTGCCGCGCTCCATGATGCCGCCGCGGACGAACACCTCGGGATGCTTCTTGCGGATGTGGTGCAGGCCGCAGGAGCCCTCGAGGTCGTTGTCGAACACCTTGACGCTGGCGAGACGCTGCTTCTCGCTCATGCCGTCGAGGATCTCGTTGATGATCTTGCCGAAATCGTCGCGGTTCTTGCCGACGCCCGAGGAGCCGCGGTAGCTGAGCGGGCTCTTTTCCGGCCCCGCCGCCTGCAGCATGGCGATCGCCTGCTCGTAGCCGCCGCGCGACTTCAGATAGCCGATCGCCGTCTCGGTCTTCAACACTTCGTGCGCATGCGGACTGCCTTCCGCTCCCGCGATTCCCGCGGCCATCAGGCGCTTGATCACGACTCCATGCGGCAACGTGTCGGAGAATACGCGCGCCAGATCCACGTACAGCGCATCGAGGTCCTCGCCCATGGTGGTCGCTATGTTCAAGCCGTAGCCGGCGAGGGTGCGGCTGAGATCGTAGCCGGCCATGTACTCCTGCGGATGACCGGCGATCGTGACGTTGTTGTCGTCGATCAGCACCTTGATGTTGAGCTGTTTCGCAACCGTGAGGCGCGCGGCCTCGGCGTTGTCGCCCTCCATCTGGCTGCCGTCCGAGCCCAGCAGTACGACGGCCTTGTCCGGATTCGCCATGGCGACGCCGTTGCAGAACGCCCAGAGATGTCCGAGGCGGCCGGAGCTGAACTCGACACCGGGCGTCAGCATCTTCTCGGGGTGCCCCGGCAGGCCGCTCTCGAACTCGCGATAGTGCAGCAGCCGCTCGGCGGGCATCGCTCCGGTCAGCACGGAGAGCAGATACTGAGTCGCGACACGATGGCCGGCCTCGTCGTAGAAGACGGGCACGATCGGCGCGCCATTGGCGATGAACGCGCGGATGATCATGACTTCCGGCACCGTGTCGTAGGCTCCGCCGGTGTGTCCGGAGAGGCCCTTGGCGCCCGCCAGGGCCGTGAAGAACACGATTGCATCGCGGCACAGCTGGATGTTGTGGCGCAGATCCGCCTGCTGCGCATCGGTGAGCGTGCCCAGTTTCGGATCGAGCTTGAGCGGCCGCAGCTTGCTGAGATCGATCGGAAATTTTTCTGCCGCCATGGTCGCGCGCCTCGAGAGTCGAAGGGGGATGGAGCGGCCATACTAGCGCAAGAGCCGCACCAAACGCTTGACGTTCCAGTGGGGGGAGGCCCTATATATAGGTTCCAGTGAACTGGAAGGAGTGGTGATGACTGTTCTTCAAAGATCGACGGCGGGTCCCGGTCCGATCGTGCTTGCGATCTCGGGCATGACCTGCGGCGGCTGCGCGGGCGCGGTAAGCCGCGCGCTGTCCGGGGTCGCGGGCGTAGTCGAGGCGCGGGTGGATCTCGCCGCCGGCCGCGCAACGGTGACGGGAACGGCGCGCGCGGAAGAGCTGATCCGGGCGATTGAGGACGCCGGCTTCGCTGGCGAGCTCCCCTGACCGATGAAGCCTGAGAAGAGGCACGAGCTGGCGATTTCCGGGATGACCTGCGCGACTTGCGCGTTGCGGGTGGAGCGGGCGCTCGCGGGCGTAGGCGGCGTCATCAGTGCGGAGGTGAATCTCGCGGGCAATCGCGGCTATGTAGAAGGTGCCGCCGGAGCGCTGCGGCCGGCGGACCTGATTGCCGCCGTGCGGCGTGCCGGGTATGAAGCACAGCTGCTCACGGGCGACGCGGACCGGGACCGGGAGGTCGCCGCCGCTGAGTCGCGGCGGATGCAGGCGCAGACGCGGCGCCTCGCGGTGGCCGTCGTTCTCAGCATCCCGCTGCTTACCCCGATGCTCGGAGTCGCGCTGCCCGGCTGGCTGCAGCTCGCTCTGGCGACGCCCGTTCAGTTCCTCATCGGGGGACGGTTCTATGTCAGCGCCTGGAAGGCGCTGCGGGCACGCGTCGGCAACATGGATTTGCTGGTGGCGCTGGGTACCTCCGCGGCTTACTTCTACAGCCTCTACCTGTTGCTGGCGGGCACGCAGGGGACAGGCCTCTACTTCGATTCGGCGGCCGTGGTGATCGCCCTGGTGAGCGCCGGCAAGTGGCTCGAGGTGCGCGCCAAGCGCTCGACGACGGCGCAGATCAAAGCACTGATGTCACTGCGGCCGCAGACGGCACGGGTGCGCCGCGGCGACCAGGAGATCGAGATTCCGGCAAATGCCGTGGCCGTCGGCGATGTCGTGGTCGTGCGCCCGGGCGAGCGTCTTCCGGTCGATGGCACCGTGCTCCGCGGCCACGGCGAAGTCGATGAGAGCCTGCTGACAGGCGAAAGTCTTCCGATTGCGAAGGCGTCGGGCGACCGGGTGATCGGCGGCTCCATCAACGGCAGCGGCCTCTTGCAGATCGAGACGACCGCAGTCGGGAACGAGTCGACACTGTCCCGGATCATCGCGCTCGTCGCAGGCGCGCAAGCCAAGAAGGCGCCCGTACAGCACCTCGTCGACCAGGTTGCCGGGGTCTTCGTGCCCGTGGTCGTGGCCATCTCCTTGGCGACGTTCCTCGGGTGGTGGCTGGTCGCAGGCAACTTCACGGCGGGACTCATCGCCGCCGTGTCGGTGTTGGTGATCGCCTGCCCGTGCTCTCTCGGTCTCGCTACACCCACGGCGCTGATGGTGGGCACCGGTGTGGCGGCCAGGGCCGGCATTCTCATTCGCGACGCGGAGGCGCTCGAGCGCGCACACCGGCTCGATACGGTCGTTCTGGACAAGACGGGGACGGTGACCGTTGGCGAGCCGTCTGTGACGGAAGTCGTCCCGAACGGCGTCTCGGAACACGAGCTCTTGCAGCTCGCTGCTGCAGCGCAAGCGGGCAGTGAGCATCCGCTTGCGCGTGCGGTCCTGGCGCGGGCTCGCGAGGCCGGCGCGGGCGAAGGCGAGGGCGGCGAGGGCGGCGAGGGCTCTGCGAGCATGCCGCTCGAGGACTTCGAGGGCCATGCGGGGAGGGGACTGACGGCGCGCGTGGGCGGAAGGCGTGTCGTCATCGGGAATCGTCGTCTGATGCAGGAGCACGGCATCCGCATCGGCGATGGCGAGTCGCTCGCGGTGCAGCTCGAAGAGCAGGGCCGCACCGTGATCTGGATTGCGGTGCTCGACCCGCGGCCGGCGTGGTTGGGCCTGATCGGCATCGCGGATCCGGTGAAACCGGGGGCGGCCGCGGCGGTGCGACATCTCCAGGACATCGGCATCGAGACCGTGCTGCTCACGGGCGACAACGAGCGCACCGCGGCCGCGGTGGCTGCGCAGCTCGGCATTCGCCGGGTGCTCGCCGGCGTGCTGCCGGAAGAGAAGGCGGCCGAGCTGCGGCGCCTCCAGGAGCAAGGGCGGCAGGTGGGGATGGTGGGCGATGGCGTCAACGACGCGCCCGCTTTGGCCGCAGCCGATGTTGGCTTCGCGATGGGCACGGGAGCTGACGTTGCCGTGCAGACGGCTGGCGTGACGCTGATGCGAAGTGATCCGCGGCTCCTGGGCGATGCCATCGCCATCAGCCGGGCCACGTACCGCAAGATCCGGCAAGGCCTCTTCTGGGCCTTCATCTACAACGTGATAGGCCTGCCGGCGGCGGCATTCGGCCTGCTGAGCCCGATGATCGCCGGCGCGGCCATGGCGCTGTCCTCGCTGAGCGTGGTAGCGAATGCGCTGCTGCTGCGGCGCTGGCGCCCGGTTGCCTCGTCCTCACGGGAACGGTGAGGCGCGGCGCGAGGAGCTCCCATGAAAAGCAAAGATGTCATGACGATCGGCCAGGCCTCCGCGAGCTGCGGCGTGCCGCCGAAAACCATCCGCTTCTACGAGGAGCTGGGCCTCGTGAAGCCCGCCGAGCGCTTCGCCAACCGCTACCGGGCTTACGACGAGAGCAACATCCAAACGCTGCGTTTCATCCGCCGCGCGAGGGATCTCGGGTTTTCGCTGCAGGAGATCGACAAGCTTCTCGCCCTCTATCGCAACCGGCGGCGCGCGAGCGAGGACGTGAAGCGGCTCGCCCTCGCGCACGTCGCCGAGCTCGATCACAAGATCTCCGAGCTCACGCGGATCCGCGACACGCTCGCCGATCTCGCGCGGCGCTGCCGCGGGGATCAGCGTCCGGACTGCCCGATCCTGGAAGAGCTCGGATGCCCGCGGTCGTAGCGAGCCGCAGGGGTTTTCCGCACGGCCCCTTATACACCAGCTGGCGCTACCGGCCGCCTGCCTGCCGCCGCGTAACTTTTCCGCAAATCCGGTGTTCTATGGCATGAAGGGGTGCCGCGATTGCGACGGTGCGGCGCGGCACTGAATCTCTGATTACCCGACGAGGAATCTCCAATGGTCTCGACCATATCGAAACAATGGGTTGCGGCGCCTCTGGCCGCGCTGATCCTGCTGGCCGGGGCGAGCGGAGCCCAGGCAAAGGGCTGCCTCAAGGGTGCCGCCGTAGGGGGAGTGGCGGGACACTTTGCGCACCATCACGCGGTGCTTGGCGCCGCCGCCGGGTGCGTCGTGGGGCACCACCTCGCGAAGAAGAAAGAGCGCGAGGAGCGGGCTCAGCGGGAGGAGCAGCGGCGAGAAGATCAGCGGCGGCAAGCGGCAGCGACAGGCCACTAGCGCTTCGAGCGATAGATCTCGGGGTTCAGGCGCTCCATGTGCCGGTCCGGCTGCGCGACCGGCGTGAAGCCGAACTGGCGGTAGAGGCCGTGGGCGTCGGCGGTCACGAGACTCCAGCGGCGCAGGCCCTGGAGCAGCGGATGATCCACGGCCATCGCGACCATGGCCTTCGACAAGCCCTGCCCGCGATGCTCCTCGAGCACGTAGACGTCGCCCACGTAGCAGAACGTCGCCTGGTCTGAAACGAGTCGAACCAGGCCGATCTGCGCGCCGGTGGCGTCGTAGGCCCCGATGCACAGCGAGTTGCGCACGGCCCGCTCGACGATCTCGATTGGAATGCCGGGCGACCAATATGACCGGGTCAGGTAGGCGTGTATTGCGCGCACATCCAGGCGGGCGGGGTCATCGGAGATCGTGTAGGAGCCGACTCGTAGATCGCGCAAGGATGCACCTTCAAATCCAGACGTCATTGACCGCCGTGCGTTCGCCGCCCTCGTGGCCGGTGTTGAGCACGCCGCGCGGCTCGATCAGGAGCAGCTTGACTTCTCCTTCAGCGCACGGCTTGTGCTTGGTACCCTTCGGTACCACGAACATCTCGCCGGCAGTGAGGCGCACCGCTCCATCCTCGAAGTCGATTCGCAGCGTCCCCTCGAGAACGATGAAGGTCTCATCCGTGTCCGCGTGGTCGTGCCAGACGAAATCGCCGTCGATCCGCGCTAGCTTGAACTGGTAGTCGTTCATCTCCGCAACGACCTTGGGCTGCCACTTCTCCGCGAACAGCTCGAATTTCTGCCGGAAGTTGATCGCTCGATAGTCCATGGAAACCTCACATCGGCGGCGCTGAATGACGGCCAGGATCGCCGATGCCGCGAGGCAATAACAGATACACCTCGCGTACACCGCGACCGGAACAGATCGGCCGGGGAGATGAGGCGGCTCGGAACGAACTCAGTCGTTCTTCACCGCCTGCCAGGCCTGCTGCGCGGCAGGCGACAGCTTGTCCATGTGCTTGAGGAAGAGCGCCAGCGTCCACATCTGCTGATCCGACAGAGTCGCTTTCCATGACGGCATGCCTGTCCAGCGGATGCCATGAGCGAGCTTCCAGTAGGTGACGCCCTCCGAATCATCCTCAACGCCGTCGGTGGCGAGTTGCGGCGGCTTCGGGTACTCGCCCTTGGCAACCGGGCTCGTCGACGCATCCCCAGCCGCGGTGCCATGACAGATGGCGCAATGCTGGCCGTAGAGTTGGATTCCCGCGATGAGATTGGCATCGTTCAGCGGAACTGGGTTCGGCGTCTGCGGCGCCTCTTTCGACAGGGCGGCATGCAGCGAGGTCCGCGCCGCCCAGTTTTCGAGCGGCAGAGGTCCGGAGTCGGCGCTCGCAGGAATCACGCCCTTTGCGAGCAGGAGGTAGGCGCATGCCGCCGCCGCAAGGATCGCCACGATCACACCCAGAATGAACGCTCTGACCATTGGCCGCTACCCCGCTGGAGTTGCTTCTTGAAGGGCTGCCGGAGGCACTACCCTAGCCAATCGCCCTCCAGGCCGCAATTGTCGACCGGCTGCGCTCGAGCTGCCGTTTCTCGACGCGCGGCGCGCGGCCATGCTAGGATTCGCGGCCCGGCGCAGGGCGGCCATTTCCCCAATGGTCCCAAAACCCAGCGTCCGGTTTCTCGCAGCGCGCCCGTAGCTCAGTTGGATAGAGCGCATGGCTACGAACCATGAGGTCGGGAGTTCGAATCTCTCCGGGCGCGCCAATAAAATCAAAGAGTTATTCTTCGTATGCCGGCGCTTGTCCATGGCTCGAAGCTTGTCTTTGCTATGCCGCCGGGCGCGCCAGTACTGTGGAACGCCGCTGAGGCCAGTGAGTGCTCCGACTGGATAGTCTCGTCGGCCTAGGCGGCCTCGTTGGGGAACAGGAACCGCGCCATTGCCCAAGTGACGGCGCCGGTTTGCACGACTGTCGCTCCGATCAGGGATTCAAATACAGCGCTCGTGATGATGCGCTTATCCGCGAGCTCGGGATGCGCCGTTAGAAAGGTAACGTCGATGGCCATTGCACGGGAAACAAGCCAAATGACAGCGGCGTTGAGCGCGATAAACAAGCCACCGATGACGATAAGCATATACCACCGTTGCCTTTCCTTCCCTATGGCTGGATTAAAGCCGGAGAACTCTTTGTCCGCTTCCTTCGCGAGATTGATAGCAGTGCCACTGCCTGATGCGGTTGACGCACCTGCTCGCAACGCACCTGAGCCTTGCGCGTCCATCACTACCCCATGATCACTTCGCGTTCAGCTCCGCCTTTTTCTCTGAGAATGACGTGACCGTCCTTGCTCGTAGTACGCGCAGCCAGCCTGAGCAACGTGAGTGCCCGGCGAATAACCTCTGCGTTTGAGCTCGCGTTGAGCGTGGTGCGCAGTTCTTCCAACGCTTCTCGGCTCTTCTGATCCAGAGCGAAGCTAGTTACATCTGCCATTGTGCGCCTCCACAGATATATAGAATCTATATAAATTATATATTAATGTTCTGGCTACAGGCAATGGCTGTAGCTGCTCGGGTAAGCTGCTTTGCGCGCGCGAATCAGCCTCCCATATATCAATGGAATCAGCGATTTACTTGGTCCCGGGTCCCGAGATCTGCCGCGAGCTCTAAGGCTTCACGAATTTCAGCATGAACTGGTCGGTGTGTCCCTGGACGGACTTGTCGAAAACCGACTTGGTGTGATCGTCCGTCGTGCGGTGCAGTGCATCGTCTTGCCCGACCAGCTTGAAGCCCGCGGCCTGCACCTCGCGTATTACCTGCGATTTCTGAATGCGATGCAGCTTCGCAATCTGCGCATCGCCCGTGCCGCGATTGGCTTGATGGTCGAGAACGAAATAGATGCCGCCCGGCTTCAGCGAGTCGTAGACGTGCTTGTTGAAGGCGGCCATGTCAACCGGGCCGTATTTGGCGATGTGCAGGTCGTGATAATTCTGCGTAATCCAGGCGAGATCGACCTTCTCCGGCAAACTGAACTCGCCGAACTTCGCCATCTGCATGGAAACGTTGTGGTCCGGAACCGCGGCGGCGACCTTGCCGTCCGAGCCGTCGTCCCACTTGGCATTCTCGATTCCATAGATGTGGCCGCTCGGGCCAACGACATCGCTCAGTGGTCGGGTGAAATACCCGCCGCCGGGATAAAACTCAGCCACTTTCATACCGGGCTTCACCCCGGCGAACGCGATTGTCTCGGCCGGCAGCCGCAACGCGTCGCGGGCGCTATCGGCCGCTGGGCGGGTGGAATCGGCCACGGCCTTGGTTACGTAGTCCGGAATGGGTGCGGCCATCGCCGCACCACTCAAAGCCAGCACCAGCAGGGCAGCGCCCAGAGTAACTTTCTTCATGGAAATCTCCACGCGAGTTGCCGAGATTGTAACGCAAGGGCGTGGAGACCACTTGCGCATAGCCGACATCAATCCCAAGCGACTGCGATCTGCACGGGCAGCCGCAAGTCGTAGCTGTCGCCAGGTGGAGCCGGCATCACTCGGCACTTGATGGACCGTCTATTCGAACAACATGCCGGTGAATACTATTTGCAGCTTGAACAGGTCGAGCAGAAGCCGGCACTGCTTCTCAAATTTCCGTTCCGATAGGAACTCCTGATACATCGTCGTGAACTGCCTCTTGAGTGACTCCACGGACGTGAGATTCCATTTGAGACTACTTTCAAGAGATCCCGCGAGTATCTTGTAGCTACTATTGAGCGTCACAAATGACTCAACTCCGGAAAAAATCGATTCACAGGCGTAGGTCGCGTCATTCCTGTCCGGGGCACCAGATTGACATTTTCCAGATATATATGGAAATCAACCGTCAAGCTGATCACCGAACGCAAGCAGCGCAGATCCCCCTCATCAAATCCTGATTTGGCGGACTCCGCTGCAGGTTGGTAAATTTCATTTACAACTGCCACGAAGTCAGCGGGTAATCGTCGCGGTCGCCACATGTGTTACCTTCCCCTTAACGAGCTGCAGCTCCCTCGAGTAAATTGGGTCCGGCAGCGTCGAACGCGGCTTTCGGCACACAATCGCCGCCAGCCACGTTTCCCAAAGCACTGGGGGCGGTAGCTGAGCCGTTTCGTGGAGCGTGGATTGCGGCGATGTCGCCTGCCCTGCGGCTCTCGCGCCTGACCTTGCCGCCGATCGCCGCTCCTACGCCGCCTCCGACCGCTGCCGCCGAGAGACGCCCGCCGCCGGTGCTCGCGTTAGCCTCTTCGTGCACGCCCCAGAACGTGCGTATGGGCGACGTAGCAGCAGTAGCCCGCCAGGAGGAACATTCCCCCCGCGGGCACAAAGGAGAGCACCGCCTGCAACGCAGGGACGCTCCGAAGGTAGCTGCCCAAGAACCCGCTGCGGTAGGTACCGACAACGACCCACACCCATTCGATGGCGAGCAAAGCGGCCAGCGCGTAGATCAGGTATCCCGACCAACGTCCGCCAGTGGCGGCACCAATTGCTGCAGCCAGAAGTGCGATGCCCGCAACAGAAGAAGGCCAAGCCCCTGCCTTGATGGCGTGAACCACGACCCATCCGCCATAGCCAGCGAGGAGCAGTGCTGCGACCGAGACATGGAGGTGTGAGCGTACTGCAGTCATGCCCCTCGCATTCTCAGACTGCCTTCAGCCGTTACTGAGCTTCGTTTTAGCCCACAGGAGTGCATCGCTGTACGGACGCCCCAGGACCGGATCGGCCTTCCAATCTTTGAAGTAATCCGCCAACTGTCGGTTCTCGAATAGGTGTTCTAAGACTCCGTTCAGCACGCCGTCACGCACATCTTCATCACCCCTGCAATAAAGATCACCAAGCCGGCGCTTCACGTCAGCGAGCTTTTCTCGAGGCACTTCCTTGTTGTTCCAGAAGTCTACGACCCAGCCTACAAGTGCGTGCCCGGCAAGATAGCGAGATTCACTCCACTCACCGCCTGGGTCCTGCTCGATGCACTGCTCAAGGTACGGGACGACGAAATTGAAGTAGTCGTCAAATTGAAGTGGAGGCTCAATATGCCTGGCACATTCGGCATTGGCAATCTTCGAATAGAGAGCGCCTCGTACTTCAATATCAGGTGCTCTCATCCATTCGAGTACTTCCGATTTCGATACAACACCTGCTTGCGTAGGGTCATCTCGACCAAATGCCGAGCGTATCGCTTCGATCATCGTCTGAGCTGAGGGTCCGTGGGGCCGCATAATCCGCCCTCAAGGAATCGGGAATATCGGTTCTAGAGGCAGAGGCAGATCCGGCTCAACCGGCGTTACAGGCGCAACCGGCGTGGGTTGCGTACCTGGTATCCATTCCGGAAGCGGTACCGGGGTGCCCGGAGCTGTGGGCTTACAGTTGCCATTGCACTTCATCTGGTGGAGTGCCTGGCAGTGGGCGTACGCCCTCCATAGATCGGCGATCTCCTTCGCGTGTCGTCCGCCGCCTCGTGGTGGAGGATTGATCCAATCCCAAAGCTGATGCGAGTTGATCATCCGCATCAAAAGCCACATCTTCGCGCTGAGAAGCGGGCAACCATCATCGCCAGTGCATTTCAATCCTACCCCTACGGGCGGGTGGTACGGACCCCCGGGGGCAAGTCCTGTTTCGTCCCAATCGTCTGTTGGATTGTCGTTTACGTAGCTGTATAGACAATCTTGTTCCCCAGGCCGTCGCTGACTTGAGTCAGCCGGTGCGCGCCATTATAGATGTACGAGAGGCTGCTGCTATCAGGGAGGGTGACTTGCTCGAGAAGCCCGGTGGGGTAGTAGGTGAACGTCGTCGTCTCCCCCGCCACCGACCGGGAGGTGAGCCGTCCCCGAGAGTCGTAAGTGAGGGTGGTCACCGCCCCATTCGGATCGGTGATCGAGAGCGGGCGGCCATTGGAATCGTAGGTGTTGTAGGTCGTGACATGCCCCAGGGCGTCCGTCACAGTATCTAACTCCCCGCACTGGCTTCCCGCCGTACAGGTGTAATACGTGTAGGTTGTGGAATTCTCGCGGGGATCCTCTGCGGTGAGCATCCGACCGTAGCTGTCGTAGGTGTAGATCCAGGTGCGAGTCGCATTCGTGGTTGTGTCCGTGACCGTCTTCGTGAGGACATTGCCCAGCCCGTCGTACCTGTAGGCGGTTGTTCGGCCGGGCTCGGTAATCAGGTCCGGCTGCCGCCAGTTCGGATCCCATTGCGTAGTGATGGTGCGCGCCTGCGGTGCTCCGTACGCTTCGGTCCGGGAGGTCTCAAGGTTCGTGGTCGGGTCGTAGGTGTACTGGGTGACGTTGCCATTGAAGTCCGTGCGGCTGGTGATGACCGGGTCTCCCTTGACCGTCTTTCCTTTGCAAGGCAAGCAGTTGTACCCCTGCTGCTTCAGGGGAACAGGCGTGCCTGTCGGCCCACACTGATTATTGGCGTTGGCACTCGTCCCTGGCGGGCAGGCGACCCATCGAGTCATCGTGATTTGACCGCCAAGGGTCGTATTTATAGAACACGGAGGGTTGTAATTCTCGGCATAAACCGCCGGTAGGGAGACGTCCCATGCGTCCCCTGATTCAATCCCTAGCTGGTACACGGGCCACCCGGATATCTCGGTCGGGCTGAGCGCACCGAATGAACAGGCAACGTAATAGTGCGGCATCTCGAAGGTGTACACCCAGTTGTCGATGTCCGCCCAACTGTGCATTCCTTCTGGAATTTGATATGAACCCACTTTCCCCGAGAAAAACCAGGGACCGGTCATGGGAAGCGGGGGCGGGCATGTCGGCCCGCCTGGGTATCCGCAGTTACGGTTCACGGAATGCGGGGTTTGGGCTAGCGCAACTCCCCCGGCGGTGGCGTGGACGAGGACGAGGAGAAAGGCGCATCGGACAAGAAGAGAAAGGATCTTGCGGCCGCAGCCGAAGTGCCCCTTGATCATACGACCCCCTGCACAATTCCCAGAAATCTTCTTCGGCTCGGAAGATCTGCGCTACCGGCCTCTCCGAGCCCTAGCCGATCGTGCTCGCGTTGTGAGCGGAATGTCAAGTCGGAGTCATGTCGTTCAGATGACAAAGTGTGTCAGCTGTTGTAATCAGAATCCGCCGAGGCTGTTCAGCCAAACGTGGATTGAAGGTTCGCGCCACGGGAATGCTCGAAATCGCGGTGCCGACTTACGCCTGGAATCGCGCCGGCATTCGAAGCTTGGCCGGGGCAGTTTGCTACAATCTCGGCTCATATGTTCAGCACCGAGTGAGGCTGGGGCCCTTCTGGCGTATCCTCGGCCGCCGGAGGACAGAACGGATGGAAAGCGAGCCAATCAATCGTCTGCTGGTGGTCGACGACGAGCCGGCGCAAGTCGAGGCGCTGTGCCGCACGCTCGAGGATGAAGGCTATTCGGTCCTGGGATTCACCGGCGCGGGGGCGGCGCTGGGTGCTCTGCGCACCGGCACGTTCGACATCGTGCTGACTGACCTCACGATGCCCGGCATGGATGGCATCGCTTTCCTCAACGCCGCCCGGGAGATCGACCCAGGCCTCGCGGGCATCGTCATGACGGGACACGGCAGCATCTCGACGGCCGTGGAGGCGATGAAGGCCGGCGCTCTCGATTACATCCTGAAGCCTTTTGATCTGCGCGTGATCCTGCGCGTGCTGGCGCGCACTCAGGCCATGTTGCGGCTGCGCCGCGAGAATGCGGCTCTCCTGGAGCGGCTGTCGCTGCGGACCGTGGAGCTCGAGACCGCAAATCGCGAGCTGCATGTGGCGAACCGGGAGCTCGAAGCGTTCGGCGACTCCGTGTCGCATGATCTGCGCGCGCCGCTTCGCACGATCGACGGTTTGCTGCACGTCGTGCAAGAGGACTTCGGCGCCGGCGTTCCGCCCGAAGCGAGCCGGCATATCGAGGCCATCTCGGCGCAGGCATCGCGCATGAGCGAGCTGATCGAGGACATGCTGCGCCTTTCGCGTCTCGGCCGGGAGCCGCTGCAGAAGCGAGCGGTCGACATGCGCGGCCTCGTGCAGGAGGTCGTCGGCGAGCTGCGCGCCGCCGAGGAGCCACGCTCGCTCGACATCAGGGTCGGTGAGTTACCAGAGGTGCAGGCGGATCCGTCCCTGCTGCGGCAGGTCTGGGTGAACCTCGTTGCCAACGCGCTGAAATTCACTCGCCGCCGCGAGCATGCGCTCATCGAGATCGGCGGCGCGGAGCGGGCCGCTGACAAAATCGCCGGCCCCGAAGGTGCGAGGCCCGGGATGGGGCCGAGTAACGGCCGAGACCCGGGATGGGTCGAGCACAAGCTGTATTTCATTCGAGACAACGGCGCGGGCTTCGATCCGCGCCGCGCCGAGCGGATGTTCGGCATCTTCCAGCGGCTGCACGCAGCGAAGGACTTCGAGGGCACGGGAGTCGGGCTGTCGATCGCGCGGCGCATCATCGAGCGCCACGGCGGCAGCATCTGGGCGGAGGGCGAGCCGGATCGGGGTGCTGCGTTCCACTTCACTCTTCCGTAACTTCCTCGGGCGTGAGCCGCACGGGGATGACATAATTTCCCGCCTCATGCCGCACGCCTCAATGCCGTCCCGCTCCGGGATCTTCTCCCTGTTCCTCTCCGCCGCCGCGTTTCTCGCGCTTCCGGCGCAGGCGCAGCACTGGCACGCGCTGCAGGCTTTGCAGCAGCGCGGAGCGCTCGTATCGGCCGCGGCCATAGATCTCGATGACGGCAATACCGTGATCGAGCAGCTCAATGCCGGCAGCCGCCTCACGCCGGCGTCGCTGACCAAGCTCACCACCGCCGCGCTGGCGTTGCAGACCTGGCCGGCCGACAAGATGTTCGACACACATCTTCTCGCCAACGCGTCGATTGTCCGTGGGCAGGTGACAGGCGACCTCATCCTGCAGGGCGCGGGCGATCCGTCACTCGATGACGAGTCGCTCTGGCAGCTGGCCGCGCAGGTGCGCGGCGCGGGCGTGAAGGCCGTGAGCGGCGACCTCTTCGTCGATCCGGAGCCCTTCGGCGTCCTCACCTGCGAGACCCAGGACCGCTGCCACGCGCTCGAGAGCAGCGATTCGGCTTACAACGCGCCGCTTGCCTCAGTCGGCGTCGATTTCGGCAATTGGTGCATCGTCGTTCGGCCCACCGCAGCGGGTGCCTCGGCCCTGGTGCGCGGCTGCGGTGTCACACAGCTGCCCATCGCCGTACAGGGAGTCATCCGTACGGTAGGGCGGGGCAGAAGACAGACGTTCTGGATCGAGCGGCGCACCACCCCCGCGGGCGGCGACATGCTGCAGATCGGCGGCGACGTGCCGATGGGCGACGATCAGACGATGTACCGCTCCATGTCCAATCCGTCGCTGGGAATGGGCCTGCTGCTGAAGGAGACCCTGCGCGAGATCGGCGTCGAAGTCGCGGGCCCGGTGGTCGTTCGCTCCAGCCATCCCCCGGCCGGCAGCTACCAGGTAGGCGACGTCGAGGGCCTCAGCCTGCGCGAGCAGCTCGGGCGGATGCTCCGCTTTTCCAACAACTACATCGCCGACGTGCTCACCATGGATATGGCGGCGAGCGTGGATGATCATCCGCCGCAGGCGCTGGCATCGGCCGGCCATCTGCTGTCGGACTTCGTGGAGCGGGTGACGGCGCGGTTCCGGCCTGCCTCCCTGGTCGCGCCGCCGATCTATAGCGGCAGCGGCCTCACCACCGACAATCGGCTGTCCGCCGACGACCTCGTGCACCTGCTCGCCTACCAATATCACGATGCGCATCGCTTCCCGGCGTTCTACGGCGGCCTGGTCGTGCCGCGCGAAGCTCCCTTCGTCTTTCTGCGCCAGGGGAGCACCGCCTGGCTCGATCGGGTGGCCCTGAAGACCGGCACGCTGGACAACCCGCGCTCCGTCTGCGGGATAGCCGGCTATCTGCGCAAGCGCGACGGCGGCTGGATCGCCTTTGCGGCCATCGTCAACGGCGGTCCTGGCTGGAAGCACGTGCCGCTCTTCCAGGCAATCGCCGCGGAGCGCAGCGACGTCGAAGCGTTGCTCAGAAGATACTAGCTGAAAGACTCGTCAGGATCGTTTCAGCAATCGTTAAGCTTCGCGGCGTAGCGTCCCGCCTCAGTCCATGAGAGGGGGTATGCATGAAGGGCCAGTTCCGCCGGGTTCCCGGCACCGAAGCTGTTCTCCTGTCCGGTCTCAGTCTCATTTGCGCAACACCGGCAGGTGCTCAGACCGCCGATCAGGCGTCCGCTCTGCCGTTGCAGGAAGTGGTGGTGACCGGCACGCTGATTCCCACCAATCCCGACGCCATAGCCGTCCCGGTCACCACCCTCGACGCGTCCGACCTCGCGGCGACGGGCGTGTCGAGCGATATGCTTAAAACGTTGGAGAAGACCGTTCCGGCCTTCGCCGGCCGCAGCAATGCCGGCAGCAGCAACGCGCAGAACCACAATCAGTTCACGGCTGGCGGCTCGCAGGTCGAGCTGCGCAATCTCCCGACCCTAGTCCTCTTGAATGGCCAACGCCTGGCGCTCGATGGCGTCGCCGGCCTCACCGGCAGCAAGAATTTCGTCGATGTCAGCCAGATTCCCGCCGCGGCGCTGGAGCGGGTTGACGTCCTCACTGACGGCGCTTCATCGCTCTACGGCTCGGATGCCATTGGCGGTGTGGTGAACTTCATCCTCAAGCATGACTACCACGGCGTGACCGTCGGCACGCATTACGGCACGGCCGACGGCGGCTACCGCGATCGATCGGCATTCGTGACCGCAGGCGCGGATGTCGGGCCGTTCAACATCACAGCGACCGTGAGCTACGCGAAGACCACGCCGCTCTGGGCAGACACCCGGGCCTTCAGCAGTCCGAAGTACGGTGTGACTCCCGGAACTGCTCTGCCCGGCACCGTTGCCGGCGGCACTTATGCCCTCTCCCCGGCGTTTACTTATCCGCCCGTGCCGACCGGCACCGCCGCCACGGCAACCAGCTACTCACAGCTACCGGGCGTCTACTACCCCACCAGTGCGTCACAGATCTCCAACGGCTTCGATTACTCCAAGCACGTCATGCTCTTGCAGCAGCAGGAGCAAAAGAACTTTGTCGCGAACATCACCTCCAGGCCGCTGTTCGGCGGCAGCACGGAGGCCTTTGGCGACGTCCTCGTCTCGCAGAACAACGTCGCGTCGACTGGATGGCAGACCGCCGGTCAGCCGTTCTCCAACGCCGTCGCGAGCGTGCCCGCCGGCTCGCCGTACGACCCGCTGACGACGGCCACGACCGCGACCTTCGCGGACCTGAACCGACCCAAGGGGGTGTATGACACCACCGATGCATATCGGGCCTCTCTCGGCCTCAAGGGCAGCCTGACGCACTCATGGACGTGGCAGACGTCCGTCGACTACAGCGAGAGCAAGCTGAGAGAAGACGACAGCAATCTGATCTTCAAGCCGAACCTGGCGGCCGCCGTGGCCGGCGGGTACAACGCCAACGGCGTTGCGACGCCGGGAGGCGGCTACAGCGAGGTGTACGGCGGCCTTTCGAAGGCCAATGCGATGATTCTGGTGCCGGCGCTCAATCCGTTCGCGGTGACCGGCAACCAGGCCACCACGCTCGCGAATATCTTCGGCACCGAGATGCTGCATGGTGACAGCAAGCTCTATACGGTCGATGCCCACGCAGTGGGTAACGTCTTCAGGCTGCCCGCAGGCGCGGTGAGCCTCGCCGTCGGCGCCAGCTGGCGCCGCGAGCAGGTCGCCGGCAACGCCGACCCGAATGGCCGCAACACCGACCCGGCTACCGGTCTGACCACCGGCAACGATCAGAATTGGGCCAACGGGCTGTATACGGATCCCTTCAGCTACGGCCGCGACGACAGCGCCGCGTATGCCGAGACCCGCATCCCGGTCCTGTCCAGCCGCATGGCCATACCGGGCCTGAACCAGGTCGAGCTCACCGCGGCCGGCCGCTTCGAGCACTACAGCGATGCCGGCAGCGCCACCGATCCGAAGTTCGGCTTCCGCTGGGCGCCGTTCGACGACCAGTTCGCGATCAACGGCAACTACACGAAGTCCTTCGTCGCGCCACCGTTGTTCCAGGCGTACGGCCCGTTCGATACCCGTCAGGTCGTGGGCACCATCCCGGGCACCGTCTTCGGCGAGTCCGCCCTGGGCGGCTACACATTCAACGGCGAGGACGGGAACAATCCGAATCTGAAGCCGGCAATCGCAGTCTCGCGCTCGATCGGCTTCGTGTTCCGGCCGAAATTCATCAGCGGCCTGTCGGTCAACGCGAATTTCTCCTCGATCAACCTGTACGGCTTCGCTGGCGGAATCGGATTCAACAACATCTTCAATTCAGTCAATAAGCTGGGCGCGGCCTCGCCGTTCTTCAAGAATCTCGGGCAGGGTAACTTCGTCAACTTCGGCGGCACGGATCCCTTCGCCACACCGGGAGCCCTTGCATCCTACCTGGCTGCGGATCCCGCCAACGTCCAGAACATCTACGTCGAGGACCGGTTCACGAATCTCGCGGTGCTGAGGGAGCGTTCCTGGAACCTCGGGGCGGTGTACATCCTGCCGTGGAGTCAGTACGGCACGTGGACTCTCTCGTCGAATGTCATGTCGTTCGATTCGTACAAGTTCTCCGATGGCTTGGGCGATGCGACCATCCAGTACGCCGGCAATGCAAGTAACCTCGGGGTGTTCGCCGGCACGCTGCCGAAGTACCGCTTCTACTCGACGCTCGAGTGGTCGTACCAGAATCTGGACATCACCCTGGCCAATACCTACATCTCCGCGGTCTCGGATGCGGGTCAGGGTGGGACGGGTCCGCTCCTGGTGCCGGTGGCGCACTACAGCTCCTTCGACCTGCGCGGGGCATACACCTTCCCGTTCGGCGGCGCGGGCAGCGACAGGAAGATGGTGTTGGCGATCGGTGTCAACGACCTCAACAATGCGGCGCCGCCGTACTTCCCCAACGCCTTTTCCAACATGTTCATGACTACGGACATCGGAACTTACTCGCCGATAGAGCGAGAGGTGTACGGCGACCTGACGGTGTCGTTCTGAGGCTCGACGGAGAAGCGCAGTGACCGCGGACATAGCCGGGAGCCATGCGCGGGCCGGCTACGTCCCGCGGGCACCGGCTGAGCACCCCACCGCTGGGCGCAGGCTTGGCAGCGCCTGATGGGTGTCGTCCGCTACTTACTCTCCCGATGGCCGTCTGGTCTGCGGTAATGTAGCCTTCCCGTTCTGATGGCACGGCCGAAAGGGGACGAATTGGTGAATGAGGCGACTACTGCCGGCTCCTCGCGGCCGGACGAGCGGCCCGTTCATGGACCAGAGGCCGATGGCGCCGGCAGTCCGGACGCTGCTCCGCGCTGGGCCCGGGTTTGGCAGCGGCTGATGGACTGGCGCATCGGCGCCGTGCCCGTGCCCGTCGGCGTGGTGCTGGCGGCGGTGCTGTGGTACTTCGTCAGCCACGGTGCGGTGGCGACCGACCTGCCGATGATGATCGGCCTGGTAATGCTGCTCTCGTTCCTGTGCGCGGAGATCGGCCATCGGATTCCCGGCCTGCGCACGGTGGGCGGGGCGGTGATCGTGGCGACGTTCCTGCCCTCGGCGCTCACGTACTACCACGTGCTGCCGGCCGATCTGGTGGGGGCGGTTACGCACTTCACCAAAGAGTCCAACTATCTCTTCCTCTACGTCGCCGCGATCATCGTCGGCAGCGTCTTCGCGATGGACCGGACGGTACTGATCCGGGGATTCGTGAAGATCTTTGCGCCGCTTGCGGTGGGCACGGTGGCGGCGGTGATCGTGGGGGCGTTGGTCGGCACGGCTCTGGGGCTCGGCATCAAACACGCCGTGTTCTACGTGGTGCTACCCGTCATGGCCGGAGGCGTGGGCGACGGAGCGGTGCCACTGTCGTTGGGATACGCCGGGGTGCTGCACCAGGGGTTCGGAGGTCAGTTTGCGCAGGTACTGCCTCCGGTCATGATCGGGAGTTTCTTCTCCGTGTTGCTTGCCGGCGCGCTGAACTGGCTCGGCAAGCGCAAGCCGCAGTGGTCGGGCGAGGGGCGCCTGCTGCCAGACGGGCAGATGGATGAGATCCTGCAGAGGCACGAGCCGCCGCAGAAGGCGGACGTGATGAGCATCGCCGCCGGAGCGGTGACGGCGGTGACGCTTTACCTGGTGGGCGAGCTCGCATTCACGCTATGGAAGCTGCCGGCGCCTGTCGTGATGCTGGCGCTGGCAGTGGCAATGAAACTCGGTTGGGCAGTGACTCGTCGGCTCGAGCTCGGAGCCGATGCGGTGTTCGAGCTGTTCGCCAAGGTCGGCACATACCCGTTGCTGTTCATGGTGGGCGTGGCGATGACGCCGTGGGACAAGCTGATTGCGGCCCTGGTGCCGGCAGACCTGATCACCATTGCGGCCACTGTGGTGACGCTGATCGGGGTCGGCTTCTGGGTGGGGCGCAGGGTCAACCTGTATCCGATCGAAGCGGCGCTGGTGAATGCAACCCACGCCGGGCAGGGGGGCACGGGAGGCGTCGCCATCCTGAGCGCCGCCGAGCGCATGCAGCTCATGCCTTTCGCGCAGATCGCGATTCGCATAGGTGGTGCGATCGTCGTGACCTTGGCGCTCCTGGCATTCGCGCGGATGTATTAGGGGTCGATCGGAGGGCCTCTCAGACGATCTCGCTGTGCGCCGGCTCGTCGGCGCTGGCGGCCGTGCCGCTGCTGCCCGGCGGCAGGAGCTCGGTCGCCGGGATCTCGAAGAGCACTTTGAGACCCTGCCCGCCCGCGGCGGCTTCCGCCCAGATGCGGCCGCGATGCAGCTCGATGATGCTGCGGCAGATCGCGAGCCCGAGGCCGCTGCCGCGCTCGTCACTGCTGCGATCGCCGAGGCGCACGAAGCGCTCGAAGATCCTTTCCCGCTCGCGCGGCGGCACGCCGGGTCCCTGATCCTCGACACTGACCCGCCACACGCCGGCGCCGAAGGTGGAGCGCAGGGTGATCACGCCTTCGCTTGGCGAGGCATCGACCGCGTTGGCGAGCAGGTTGAGGAGCACCTGACGGATGCGCTGCGCGTCGAAGGCAACGAGGCCTTCCCTCTCGCCCGCGAGGACGAAGCTGCGCCCGTGATGCTCGGCAAGCACGCGCGCATCCTGCGCGAAGGTATGGAGGAGGCGGCTGGGATCCTGCGGCTTGAGCTGCAAGGTTATGGCGCGCGACTCCGCGCGCGACAGGAAGAGCAGCTCCTCGATGATGCTGTTGAGGCGCGCGAGCTCCTCGAGCTGCATCTGCACCGCTTCCTCCTGGGCGGGTGCCAGGTTGCCGGTGACGAGCAGCTTCTCGGCCTGCAGGCGGATGAGCGACAGCGGAGTCTTCAGCTCATGCGACGCTTCCGCCGCGAAGCGGCGGACCTGTTTGAACGAGGACTCCAGCCGGTCGAACATCTGATTGAGGAGCCGCGCCAGCTCCGAGATCTCGTCCCGCACGCCGGAGACGGGAATGCGCTCGCTCAGATTGTCGGAGCCGATGCGGTTGGCGGTCTCGCGGATGAGGCGCACGGGCCGCAGTGCCAGCCTGCTCAGGCCGAAGCCGATGACGGTGCTGACGGCAAGCATGGCGACGAGGAGGCCCGCGCAGACCTCCACGTACCCGTCCATCACCTGCAATACCTGGGCGGAGGAGGTCGCGATGGTGACGTCGAACGGCGGCAGGATGAACTCCGCGACCCGGAGCCGACCTATGCCGGGAATCGATGCGTCATACCGGTGTTTCTTCGGGATGTCGGGAATCGCGAGGCCGTGCAGGTTGGCTGAATAGAACACCGTGCCGCGCTTGGGAATGTTCACGTCGAAATAGAAGAGGACCGACGCGTATTCCGTCGTAGTGCGAATGCGCTGATTGACGACATCCAGGCTGAGCGTCCGGTAATCAGGACCGAGCCGCGCCCGCAGCTGCTCGAACTCCGAGGTGTTGAGCAGGTCGAGGCCATGGATGAGATAGCTCTCGAGCAGCTGATAGCCGACGACGAAGAGGCACGCCAGGGTCACGGTCGCCGCCAGGGCATACCAGGCCGCGAGCCGCGTGCTGATCGACCGCATCATAGAAGCTGGTAGCCGACGCCGCGCACGGTTTTGAAGAGCGGCTTCTCCTGGCTCCTCTCGAGCTTGGCGCGCAGCCGGCTCATGTAGACATCGAGCAGGTTGGTATCGACGTCGTAGTGCGAGGCCCAGATCTTTTCCGAGATCAGCGTGCGCGTGAGGATGCGCCCCGGGTTCTGCATGAAGATCTCGAGCAGCGCGAACTCGCGCCGCGTCAGCTCCACCGGCTGGCCGTTGAGATGCGCCGTATGGCTCAACAGGTCCAGCTTGATGCCGCGGTACTCGAGCACCGTCTCCTTGACCTCCGACTGGCGGCGAAGCTGCGAGCGCACGCGCGCGAGCAGCTCCTCGAAGCTGAAGGGCTTGGAGAGATAGTCATCGGCGCCGAGGTCGAGACCCTTGACGCGGTCCTGTACCGCGTCGCGCGCGCTCAGGATCAGCACCGGCTCCTTGAAGCCGCTCTTGCGCCATTCGCGCAGCAGATCGAGGCCGTCGCCGTCGGGCAGCCCCAGGTCGAGGATGATGAGGTCGTAGGCGGTCTCACACAGGGCGTCGCGCGCTTCGCGGCAGGTGCGGGCGCAGGCGACCGTGTACGAGCGCTCCGTGAGCCCCTGCTTGAGGAGTTGCGCGAGGCGCTGCTGGTCTTCGACGATCAGAACCTTCATTTGTGCTGCCGCTCGAGGTCAGTATACGCCGGCCTGGGCAGGGCTTCCCGGAAAGGTCTTTAAGGCCGCGCGCCCTGACTATAATGCGCCTACGAGCAGCCACAGGCGCGCGTCATCGAAAAGCCCGAGCAGAATCTTGCCGCCGACCACTGGGGCGAGCGCATGCCGCGCTCACTGGGCCCGTGGGGCGCCACCGCGGTGGTCGTCGGCACCACGATCGGCAGCGGCATCTTCCGCGTGCCGGCCACGGTGGCGGGCCAACTGCATACGCCGGGGCCTGCGATGCTGTGCTGGCTGCTCGGCGGTCTCATCAGCCTTTGCGGCGCGCTCTCGGTAGCGGAGCTCAGCGCCGCGCTGCCCCGGTCGGGCGGCCTCTTCGCCTACCTGCTCGAGGGCTTCGGGCCCGTGCCCGCGTTTCTGTATGGTTGGGCGTGTCTCACGGTGATCACCCCGGCCGCGCTCGGGGCCACTTCGACCATCTTCGCCGAATACCTGGGGTACTTCCTGCCGATCTCGGCGGCCGGCGTGCACTATCGTCGCGGCGCTGACGATCGTGCTGATGGGCCTGATCAACTACATCGGCCTGCGGCGGGCCGCCGCCGTCATGAACGTCACCACCGCCGCGAAATTCGTCGCCATCCTCCTGTTGGGGGTGCTGGCATTCACCGCCGTGCGCGCGCCGGCGGCGGCGTCGCTGCCGGCAGCCGTCGCGCACCCCGCCAACCTTTCGCTGATCGCGAGCGCTCTGATTCCGGTCCTCTGGACTTACGACGGCTGGTCGAATCTCACCTCGGTGGGCGGGGAGATCTCGCGCCCGCAGAGGAATCTGCCCATCGGGCTGGTCCTCGGCACGGCGTGCGTGGTGCTCGTGTATGTGTTGCTCAACTTCGGCTTCTGGCACGCGTTGTCGGGGTCGGAGATGGCCCACTCGCCGCTCGTCGCGGCCGCCGCCGCGGCACGCATCCCGGCGATCGGCGCGGCCGGCGCGGCGCTGGTCGCGGGCCTGGTGCTGGTGTCCACCTTCAGCGGGCTCAACGGCTCGATGATGACCGATCCCAGGATCATTTACGGCATGGCCGACCGTGGGCTCTTCTTCGGGCCCGTGGCCCGGATCTCGCCCCGGTTCAAGAGCCCCTCGGTCGCGATCGGACTCTCGGTGGCCCTGGGGTGCGTGTACGTGCTGCAGAATGACTTCGCGCAGCTCGCCGACCGATTCATTCTCGGCGAGTGGCCCTTCTATGCGCTCACCGTCGCGGCGGTGTATGTCCTGCGGCGCAAACGGCCCGAAATGCCGCGGCCCTACCGGGTCTGGGGTTATCCGCTGCTGCCCGCGTTGTTCCTGCTCGCCTCGCTCGGCCTGATGGGCAACGCGCTCGTCACCGATCCCCGGGATACGGGGATCACGCTGCTCACCATCGCGGTGGGCCTGCCGGCCTACGCGGTGTGGAAAGCGCTGGAGAAATACTCGGCGCGGCGTTCGGTCAAGGATGCTCGGCGGGAGGCGGACTGATCTCGCTGCGGCCGGGCTCGTCGAGCACGTCGCCCAGCAGGCGGCGCACCCCCACGTAACATACCGGGATCAGGAGAACCCCGAGCACGGCCGCGGTGAGCATGCCGCCCACCACGCAGGTGCCGATGTCATGCCGGCCGTTGGCGCCCGCGCCCGTCGATACGACCATCGGGAACACGCCGAGGATGAAAGCGAACGAGGTCATGATGATGGGCCGGAAGCGCAGTCGCGCGGCCTCCAGCACGGCGTTGTGCAGGCTGCGCCCGTTGCGCTGCTCGGTGACCGCGAATTCCACGATGAGGATCGCGTTCTTCGCCGTGAGGCCGATGATGGTGATGAGGCCCACCTTGAAGTAGACGTCGTTGGGCAGTCCGCGGGCGAGCGTCGCGAGGGTACTGCCGATGAGGCCCACCGGCACCGCGAACAGCACGGAGGCCGGGATGCTCCAGCTCTCGTAGAGCGCCGCGAGCGCGAGGTACACGACCAGGATGGAGAGGGTGAAGAGCGCCGGCGCCTGGGCGGCGGAGACCAGCTCCTGCAGCGACTGGCCGGCCCAGTCGTAACCGAAGGCGTGCGGCAGGTAGGTGCCGACCAGGCGCTCCATCTCCGACATCGCCTGGCCGGAGCTGTAGCCTGGTTGCGCGGATCCCACGATCTCCACCGCCGGATAGCCGTCATAGCGCGTCAGTGACGGTGTCGCGAGGACCCACTGCGTGTGCACGAAATTCGACAGCGGGATCACGGTGTTGTTGCTGCCGGCCAGGTAATAGTGCTGCAGGGCGTCGGGTCCCATGCGGTAGCGGGCGTCGGCCTGCAGCAGCACCTGCAGCACACGGCCGTCATAGATGAAGTCGTTGGCGAACACCGGTGCCAGCATCAGCTGCAGGGCGGAGTAGGCATCGTTGACCGAGACACCCATGGACTCCGCCTGCGTACGGTCGACGGTGAGCAGAAGCTGCGGCTGCGGCGCCAGGCCGTTGATGCGCACCTCCGAGAGGACGGGATCGTTCGCGGCGTGCGCCAGCAAGTTGTCCTGGGCCTGTGTCAGCGCCTCTCGCCCGAGGCCGCCGCGATCCTCCAGATAGAAATCGAAGCCGCTGAACTGGCCGAGTCCACGGATCGCCGGCCGGTTGGTCATGACGACCTGGGCGTTGTGGATCTTGCGCTGCAGGGCATCGTTGGCCCAGGCGACGAACTCGTCCGCGGTCTGACTGCGCTGGCCCCAGGGGATGAGGTGAACGTAGGCGCGCCCGGTGTTCTCCGAGTTGCCGCCGAAGCCGGAGCCGGCTACCTGGAACACGTCGTGCGCCGCGGGGTCTTTGATGATGATGTGGTAGACCTGCTGCAGCACCTGCAGGGTGCGTTGCAGTGTCGCGCCTGCCGGCAGCTCCACGCTGGCCATGACGTCGCTCTGGTCTTCCTCGGGCACGAAGCTGCCCGGCAGCCGGATGAACAGGAACACACCCAGCACCAGCACGACCGCATAACCGAGCAACCAGCGCGGCAGATGCGTGACGGACTGGAACACTCGCCGCACATAGGCGGCGCGCGTCCCCTCGAAGGCCCTGTTGAACGCCCTGAAGATGATGTTGGCCTTCATGTGCTCGGCCCGCAGGAGCGTGGCGCAGAGCGACGGCGTCCAGGAGAGCGCGAAGAACGCCGAGAACAGCATCGAGAGCGCGATCGTGAGCGCGAACTGACGATAGATGACGCCGGTGCTGCCGGTCTGCATGGCGCTGGGGATGAATACCGCCGCCAGCACTAGCGTGATCGCCACGATCGCGCCGCTGATCTGGCGCATTGCCTTGCGGGCAGCCTCCTTCGGCGGCAGATGCTCCTCGTGCATGATGCGGTCGACCGCCTCGACGACCACGATGGCATCGTCGACGACTATGCCGATGGCGAGCACCATTGCGAACAGCGTCAGCTGATTGATCGAGTAGCCGAGCGCGTATACCCCGATGAGCGCGCCGAGCAGGGCCGTGGGCACGACCAGCATCGGAATGATGGTGGCCCGCAGGCTCTGCAGGAAAATCAGCATCACGAGGAAGACGAGGCCAATCGCCTCGAGAAGCGTGAACATCACATCGTGGATGGCTGCGTTGATGAACAGCGTCTCGTCGACCGGGGCGAACCAGGTGATGCCGGGCGGCAAAGTCTTCTGCAGCCGGTCCATCTCGGCGTCCACGGCCTTCATTACGGCCAGCGCGTTGGCGTCCGGCAGAGCCTGGATGCCGAACGCAGCGACGGGGGTAGCGTTCACCCTGGTGGCGAAGGAGTAGTCCTGTGACCCGAGGCCGATCGTCGCCACGTCGCCGAGCCGGACGGACGTGCCGTTGGGATTGGTGCGCAGCAGGATGTTGCGGAACTGCTGCACCGAGTTGAACTGGCCCTCGGTGGTGACGGTGGCGGTCATCTCCTGACCGGCCACCGCCGGTGCCGCGCCGACGGAGCCGGAAGCGATCTGGATGTTCTGTCCCTTGACGGCATTCAGCGCATCGGCCGCGGACAGCCCGTAAGCATGCAGCTTGTCGGGGTCGAGCCAGATGCGCATCGCGAAATCCGAGCCGAAGAGGTTCGCCGAGCCGACGCCGGAAATGCGCTCTATGGGATCGAGGACGCGCGAGGCGACCAGGTGGTTGAGCTCCGCGGGGCTCGGGCCGCCGGGCCCGGAGCGCAGCGCTATGACCCCGAGGAATCCCGCGCTGGTCTTGCTGACATGAATGCCCTGCTGGGTCACCTCCGCGGGCAGGAGCGGATCGGCGAGCGAGACTCGGTTCTGCGTCTGCACCGCCGCGATGTCGGGATTCGTGCCGGTTGCGAACGTCAGGGTGATCTGGGATTCACCGAAGCTCGACTGCGCCGTGAAGTAGAGCAGATTGTCGATGCTGGTGAGCTGCTGCTCGATGACCTGGGTGACGGTGGTCTCGACGGTGCTGGCATTCGCCCCCGGATAGTTGGCGTCGATGACCACCTGCGGCGGCGCAATGTCGGGATAAGAGTCACTCGGCAGGCGCGACAGGGCGATTGCGCCCATCAGCATGACGAGCAGCGCGATGACCCAGGCGAAGACCGGCCGGTCGATGAAGAACTGCGGCACCCGCAGCTCCTATCGGTTGCGGTCCGCGGCGGCTACGCGCTGCACCCCGGTGTCGGGTGCGACACCGCCCGTGGCGGCGGCCCTCGCTTTGTTGCCGGCAGTGGGCTGTTCGGTGGCGGCGACCTTCGCGCCCGGATGCGCGCTCTGGATACCCGCGACGATGATCCGGTCGCCTGGCGCGAGCCCGCTCGATACGATCCAGTCGACGCCCGAGGCGCCCACCGTCTTCACGCGCTTTTCCACGACGGTTTCATCGGTGTCGACGGTGTAGACGTAGGCGCCCTGGGCATCGCGCTGCAGCGCGGCCTGCGGCACCAGGAAAGCGTTCTGCGCGTAGCCCACGGTCAGGCGCAGGTTGACGTACATGCCGGGCAGCAGCGTATGGTCCGGATTGGGCAGGATGCCGCGCAGCGCCGCGGTGCCGGTGCTCGGATCAATGGTTGCGGCGCGAAAATCGAGGAGGCCGGGAACGCCGTAGGGTGTCCCATCCGGCAGAGTGAGCTGCACCTTCGCCTGATCGCCGCTGGCGGCGACGACGTGGTCCGACTGTTGGGCGCTCGAGAGCTGCTCGATCTGCGTCGCCGGCTCGTCGAAATTGACGTAGATCGGATCGAGCTGATCCACGGTAGTCAGCAATGTCGGGGTACCCTGACCGACGAGCGCACCCTCCGTCACCTGTTGCTCACCCGCGATGCCGGCGATGGGGGAAGTAACGTTGGTGTAACCGAGGTTGATGCGCGCGGACTCAGCGTTCGCCTGGGCCTGTTTCACGGCAGCGGCGGTGGAGCGCTCGGTCGCCTCATCCGTGTCGAGCTGCTGCTCCGACACGAGATGGCTCGCGATGAGATCGCGGTCGCGCTGCGCGTTGGCGTGGGCGTTGGTTGCGCTCGCGCTCGCCTGCGCTAGGGCCGCGGTCGCGGCATCGAGCGTCGCCCTGTAGGGCGCCGGATCGATCTCGAAGAGCGGCTGCCCGGCCTTCACCTGCGTGCCTTCCTTGTAGAGACGCTTGAGGAGGACACCGGATACCCGGGCGAGCACGTTTGCCTCGCGATAGGCGGACAGTCGTCCGGTGAAGCTGCTGGTGAGCGGAACGGCCTGCGGTTCCACCGCGACCACGGTGACCGGCGGCGGCGCAGCCGGAGCAGCCGTGGACGAGCTCCGGCCCGCCGACCCACAGGCCACGAGCGACGCTGCGGCGCCGGCGAGCAGTGCGCCGGCGGCGCACTCCTTAACGATTCTTGACAAGCTCATTGCGGGAGTGGGAAAAAATGACTGCCACAGCAGTAATCCTCGCGGCAGTAGTCTCGCGACAGCATTCTTGCCGGCAGGTTCCTCAATAGCAAGCAATGGTCGACAGCCCGACAGGTTCGCGCGGCGGAGGCGCCGCGGGGCGTGTCCCGCCCCATTCGCCGCAAGCGCAGGCCACGCGCCGTCCGCGCCGGTGCGCCAATGGCGCCCGGCGCACCCCGAGACTCTGAAGCGATATCTCGGCCGCATCATCGAGAACGGCCGGCGCCCGTAGTATCATGCGGCGGCTCGATCCTGCACAGTCGCATGCAATCACACCAGTTGACGACTCCGGCACGGCGGCAAGAGGTCCGCGGGGCAGGGCTGCGTGCCCTGACGGGTGCGCCGACGCGGTTGGATTCGTTGCTCGCGCCGCCGCCTCTCTCCTGCGAGCTCTTCCGCTCCGCCGGCACCGTTCCGACGGTCCTCGGCGGCGCAGGGGCGGCGCCGGCCGCAGCCGATCTCAGCCGGCAGTCTCCGCCGCGTGGATGACAGCCGCCGATCTCACCCGGTGGTTTCCGCCGCGTGGATGACATAGCCGCCTGATTTCTCGTCGCGCTCGATCGCCAGCAGATGGCGTTGCGCGGCCTCCTCGAGCAGCGTGTTGAAGGAGCGGAAGCCGTAGTAGCTCTCGTTGAATCCCGGCCGGCGGCGCTTCAGTGTCTGCTTCACCATGGATCCCCAGATCCGATCATCCGCGCCGCGCTCGGCGAGCAGCGCGTCGAGGGTCGCCAGCACCAGGTCGAACGCTTCCTGCTTGCGGTCCTCCTCCTGGTGGGCATGGTCGCCGTCCTTGGCCTCGGGCGCGCCGTGCGAGGCATCCGGCGCGTGCGCGCGCTTGCGCGGCGCGCGGCGCGGCTTCGGTTGCTCGCGCACCAGGTCGTCGTAGTAGATGAACTCGTCGCAGTTGGCGATGAGGAGGTCGGAAGTCGAATTCTTCACGCCGACACCGATCACTCCCTTGTTGTTCTCGCGCAGCTTGCTGACGAGAGGCGAGAAGTCGGAGTCGCCGCTGATGATGACGAAGGTGTCGACATGCGGTTTGGTGTAGCAGAGGTCGAGGGCATCGACCACCATGCGGATGTCGGCGGAGTTCTTTCCCGACTGCTTGACGTGCGGGATCTCGATCAGCTCGAAGCCTGCATGATGCATGCCGGCCCTGAGGTCCTTGTAACGCTCCCAGTCGCAGTAGGCCTTCTTGACCACGATCGAGCCCTTGAGCAGCAGCCGCTCCAGAACCCGGGTGATGTCGAACTGCGCGTAGCGCGCATCACGTACTCCGAGCGCGATATTCTCGAAGTCGCAAAACAGCGCGAGGTTGGTGTCGTCGGCGGTGGTTGACATGGTATTCGTAGGATATATCCCGTGGACCTGAAGCCTCAAGCGCAAGAATCATGCAAGTGAAATGGCGCTCGGAAACGATCATATCGCAACTGCTTTCGGACGGGTGCTGCGCGATCAGCGCGAGACCCGCGGCATTTCCCAGGAGGACCTCGCGCTTAGCGCCGACGTCGACAGATCCTTCGTCAGCCAGATGGAGCGCGGCATCCGCCAGCCCACGCTGACGACGCTCGTGAAGCTCTGCAAGGCTCTCGGCGTCGCGCCGTCGACCATCATCGGCCGGATGGAGCGGTTGCTCGACTGACGCAACGATGCCGGCCAGGCGCACACGTCCCGTGACTCGCGAATCGGCCGAGGAGGCGGTGCGGATCCTGCTGCGCTGGGCCGGCGAAGACCCGGCGCGCGAGGGGCTGCGCGACACGCCGTCGCGGGTCGTATCGGCCTACCGGGAGTGGTTCGCCGGCTATGCCTCCGATCCCGCGGACTACCTGCGCCGCACCTTCGAGGAGGTCGGCGGCTACGACGAGATGGTCGTGCTGCGTGATATCGCCTTCGAGTCCCATTGCGAGCACCACATGGCGCCGATCATCGGGCGGGTGCACATCGGCTATCTCCCTGACGACAAGGTGGTTGGCATCAGCAAGCTGGCCCGGGTGGTGGAGGGATACGCGCGCCGCTTGCAGGTGCAGGAGAAGCTTACCGCGCAGATCGCGGGCTGCATCGATGAAGTGCTGCGGCCGCGGGGCGTGGGTGTGGTGGTCGATGCGTCGCATCAGTGCATGACCACCCGGGGCGTGCACAAGCGCGGGGTCTCGATGATCACCAGCCGCATGACGGGCACCTTCCGCGAAGACGCGCGCACGCGCGCCGAATTCCTGCAGTTCATCGGCATCACCGGCGCGAGGCCGGTGTAGCCGCTCAGGCGGTCAGCACCGCGTCCTGGCGGTCCGCGCGCTTGCGATCCTGCTCCTTCAGGAAGCGCTTGCGGATGCGGATGGAGTCAGGGGTCACTTCGACCAGCTCGTCGTCCGCGATGAACTCGACCGCGTACTCCAGCGTCAGAGGAATCGGCGGCGTCAGGAGGATCGCATCGTCCTTCCCGGCGGCGCGGATGTTGGTGAGCTTCTTGGTCTTGATGGGATTGACCACCAGATCGTTGTCACGGCTGTGGATGCCGATGATCATGCCCTCGTAGAGCTTCTCGCCGGGGTTGACGAACAGCCGGCCGCGCTCCTGCAGGTTGAAGAGCGCATAGGCGACGGCTTCGCCCTGCTCGTTGCTCACCAGTACGCCGTTGTGCCGGTCGGGGATATCGCCCTTCACCGTCGCGAATCCGTCGAAGATGTGGCTCATGAGGCCGGTGCCGCGGGTGAGTGTCATGAACTCGCCCTGAAAGCCGATCAGCCCGCGTGCGGGCACGCGGTAGTCGAGGCGCACGCGCCCGTTACCGTCGACGGCCATGTCGCTCAGCTCCGCGCGGCGGATGCCGAGCGCCTCCATGACCGCGCCCTGGTGCGTATCATCCACGTCGACGGTGAGCGCCTCGTACGGCTCCTGCACTTCGCCGTCGACGACGCGCGTCAAAACCCGTGGGCGCGAGACCGCGAGCTCATAGCCTTCGCGGCGCATGTTCTCGATGAGGATGGTGAGGTGCAGCTCACCGCGGCCGGACACGCGGAAGACATCCGGCTCCTCCGTGTCCTCGACGCGCAGCGCCACGTTGCTCTGCAGCTCGCGATAGAGGCGCTCGCGAATCTGCCGGCTGGTGACGTACTTGCCTTCCCGGCCGGCGAAGGGCGAGGTGTTGACCTGGAAATTCATCTGCAGCGTCGGCTCGTCGACGCGGATGGGCGGCAGGCCCTCGGGAGCCTGCGGATCGCAGATCGTGAGGCCGATGTTCACATCCTCGATGCCGGTGATCGCGACGATGTCGCCCGCGCTCGCCGACTCGACGGGGCGGCGCTCCAGACCGGTGAAGGTGAGCACCTGGCCGACCTTTCCGGGGCCGCGGTCGTCGTCGCCATGACGCAGCACGACGGTCTGTCCGGGCCGGATGGAGCCGCGGCGGATCCGCCCGATGCCGATACGGCCGACGTAGCTGTTGTAAGCCAGCGTGGAGATCTGCAGCTGCAGCGGCAGCGCGGAATCGGCGGCCGGCGGCGGCACGTGCTTGAGGACGGCCTCGAAGAGCGCCGACATGTCGGGCCGGCGCTCGAGATGATCGGTTCCGGCCCAGCCTTGCAGAGCCGAGGCGTAGATCACGGGAAAGTCGAGCTGCTCGTCGCTGGCGCCCAGCTTGTCGAAGAGCTCGAAGGTCTGATCGACCACCCAGCCGGGACGCGAGCCGGGGCGGTCGATCTTGTTGACCACCACGATGGCCTTGAGGCCCAGCGCCAGCGCCTTGCGCGTGACGAAGCGCGTCTGCGGCATCGGGCCCTCGACCGCATCGACGAGGAGCAGCACCCCGTCCACCATGGAGAGCACGCGCTCCACCTCGCCGCCGAAGTCCGCGTGTCCTGGAGTATCGACGATGTTGATGCGCGTGCCGCCGTACTCGATGGCGCAGTTCTTGGCGAGGATGGTGATGCCGCGCTCACGCTCGATATCGTTGGAGTCCATGACGCGCTCCGTCAGCTTCTCGTGGGCTGCGAAGGTGCCGGACTGCCGGAGCAGGCAATCGACCAGGGTCGTCTTGCCGTGATCGACGTGCGCGATGATCGCGATATTGCGGATGGGGGTTTCCTGGGGGTTTCCTGGGGCGCCGATATTCACGATGACGGATCTCAGAGGGGGCAAAGGAGGGCGAAGGGAGGAGACCGAGGGCCCATTCCCAGTGTACAAAGACCATCAATAATATCAGGAATATCAGGGCTCCGCCCGCCCACGGTATTATGTCGATGCCATGCTCGAGCTCACGGGTTCCGCGGACGGTGACGCGCTGATCGAGGCCTGCCATGCCAGGTCGGTCGATTTGTTACGCCGAAATTTCACGCCGGCCGGCATTCTCGCGGCTTCCCCCGGCGATAGGGCCCGCCGCCGCGGCTACACCGCCATATTTGGCAGGGATGCGGCCATCTGCGCCATCGGGATGGCGCTTTCCGGCGATCCGCTGCTCGAGCGCGCGGCCGCCGCCGGTCTCGAGACACTGGGTGAGCATCAGGCGCCGAACGGCCAGATCCCCAAGTTCGTAGAGCCGGGCGCGCGCGAAGCCGACTTCTGGTATCTCGGCTGCATCGACTCCACGCTCTGGTGGCTGCTCGCCCGCGATTTCCTCGAGCGCCGCTCGCCCCCTACCAGCAAAAGGCGCTCGCGGCGCGTCGAGCTGGCGCTGCAGTGGCTCCTCGCCCAGGAGCATCAGCGCTTCTTCCTGCTGCAGCAGAACGAGGCCAGCGACTGGGCGGACATCATGCCGCGCTCGGGATTCGTGCTGTACACCAACGCCCTGTGGTACGCCGTCAAGCGCCGCTACGGCCTGGATCGCAGCGAGGAGACCCGCGAAAACTTCAACGGCCTCTTCCATCCCTTCTCGGCGGGAATCGCGCGCTATCGGCGGGCGCGCCTGCTGAACGAATACGTGCTGCGCCGCGCGCGCAACCGCGACTTGTACCTCAGCTTCGTCAACTTCTCGTTCTTTGGCGAGGAGGGCGACGTCTTCGGCAACATCCTCGCGGTCCTTTGCGGTCTCGCCGACTCTCGGGCGAGCCGCCGTACGCTCGAGGCGCTGCAGCACGCGAAGGTCAGCCGCCTCTATCCGGTACGCGCGGTCACGCATCCCATCCGGCGCCGCAGCGCCCTCTGGCGCCCCTACATGGCTCGCCACCGCCAGAACGAAGTCTGGCAATACCACAACGGCGGCATCTGGCCGATGATCGGCGGTTTCTGGGTCGTCGCGCTTGCGGCTAGCGGCCGTCTACCCCAGGCGCGGCTCGAGCTCCAGAAGCTGGCCCGCGCCTGCGCCCTGCGCAATTGGGCCTTCGACGAGTGGCTGCACGGCACCACAGCCACCCCGCGCGGCATGCCCGGCCAGTCCTGGAATGCCGCCGCATTTCTCATGGCCGAGCGCGCCATCGCCGCGAAGCGCAACGTGCTCGGGTTCGAGTAGCTCCCGAATCCGGAGATCGAACCCGGGCATTGGATTCCGCATGTAACGCCCCCAGATCCCCTCCTGAATGTCAGTCCCCGCACCCGGACGCGTCCGCCACACCCCTCCGACCGCGCCCGAGAAGCTCACTCTGCGCGGCTTCTTCGGGGTCTTCCGCTACAGCCGCCGCGCGATCGAGCTCGTCTGGCGCACGAACCGCCCGCTGACCGTCTCTCTTGCCGGTCTCACCGTCATCGCAGGCCTGCTGCCCGCGTCGGTGTTCTACGTGGGCGCCCTCATCGTCGATGCGGTCGTCTCCGCGATCCGGGCTGGAGGCGTCGATACCAGGCGTGTGGTCGCGCTGGTGGTCATCGAAGGTCTCCTCGGAGCCGCCATTGCCGGCGCGCAGCGCGGCATCTCGCTCTGCCAGTCCCTGTTGCGCGTGCAGCTGGGACAGCGGATCAACGAGTTGATCCTCGAGAAGGCCCTCACCCTGGAGCTGCGCCACTTCGAGGACTCGGAGTTCTACGACAAGCTGATACGCGCCCGGCGGGAAGCCTCCAGCCGCCCGCTCAGCCTCGTCACGCGCACCTTCGGCCTCGCGCAGAACGCGATCACGGTCATCACCTATGCGGTGGGGCTGGCGCGCTTCTCACCCTGGGCGGTCGGCGTGCTCCTGCTCGCGGGCCTGCCCGCGTTCATCGCGGAGGCGAAGTTCTCGGGTGACGCATTCCGCCTCTTCCGCTGGCGCTCGCCCGAGACGCGCATGCAGAGTTACCTCGAGACGGTTCTCGCGCGCGAGGATCACGCCAAGGAGGTGAAGCTCTACGGGCTCGGGCCACGGTTGCTGCAGAGATATCGCGACATTTTTCATACCCTCTATGAAGAGGATCGCGCGTTGACTGTGCGCCGCGACGCCTGGGGCTTCGGCCTCGGCCTCATCGCGACCCTGACGTCGTACGCCGCCTACGCGTGGATTGCGGTGAGTACCGTCAGGCGGGCCATCACCCTGGGCCAGATGACGATGTACCTGTCGTTCTTCCGGCAGGGTCAATCCGCGGTGACCGCGATCTTGTCCGCCGTCAGCGGCATGTACGAGGACAACCTCTATCTCTCGACGTTATATGAATACCTGGAGACCGAGGTGCCGCCGCCCACCGGCACCGTGGCGCGCGGCCCGCATCCGGAGGATGGTGTCCGGTTCGAGAATGTCAGCTTCACCTATCCGGGCGAGCAGACCCCGGCGCTCGAGGATGTCACCCTGCACCTGCAGCCCGGCACGAGCCTGGCGCTCGTGGGCGAGAACGGCTCCGGCAAGACGACCCTCATCAAGCTGCTGACACGGCTCTATGCGCCGACGAGCGGCCGGATCCTGCTCGACGGCGAGGACCTCGCCAACTTCGAGGAAGGCGCGCTGCGGGAACGGATCGGCGTGATTTTCCAGGACTTCACCCGTTACCAGATGCGCGTCGGCGAGAACGTGGGAGCGGGCGACGAGCGCTATTTCGAGGACGAAGAGCGCTGGCGCGACGCCGCGGGCAAGGGCAGGGCGAGCGCCTTCATCGAGACGCTGCCGAAGGGATATCACACCCAGCTCGGCAAGTGGTTCCAGGAAGGCCGCGAGCTCTCCGGCGGCCAGTGGCAGAAGGTGGCGCTGTCACGCGCCTTCATGCGCACGCGCGCGGACGTGCTGGTGTTGGACGAGCCGACGTCCGCGATCGATGCGCAGGCGGAGACCGAGGTCTTCGAGCATTTCCGCCAGCTGGCGCGCGAGCGCATCACGATCCTCATCTCCCACCGCTTCTCGACGGTGCGTGTGGCCGATCAGATCGTCGTCCTCGACGGCGGCCGGATCAGGGAGCGCGGCAGCCACGAAGAGCTGATGCGCCTCGACGGCGTCTACGCCCGGCTCTTCACCCTGCAGGCGCGCGGATACAGGTAGGCCGGCGGCTCACCCGCCCGTTTTCGGTGCGGCCTGGCCCTTCTTCTCAGCCTCGCGTTGCTTGCGCAGGTCGTGCTGCATGCGCAGGTAGTCGACCGGCTGGATCGTGCTGATCATGCACTTCCAGCCCTCGGCGTGGACGAAGTCGAAATGCGCGTAGACGCTGTCCGCGGTGGAGGAGAGGCCGATACGCTGTGCAAACATCAGGTCGGTGCACGGGTGGAACACCGTGATGAGATAGGCCTGGTTGATGTCCGTCCAGACCACGAGCTGATCGGGCGAGATCGGCTCCCAGCCGTCGTAGTGAGTCAGCCAGGTGAAGTGGTCGACCGGCTTGCCGGCGTAGGACTCGAAGCGGCTGCGCTCCGCCGCCTCACGCTGCCTCAGCGGAATGCCCGAGCAGGCGGCGAGCAGCGCCGCGGCCACGAGCAGCCAGGCGCCTCGAAGGTAGGATTTTGAGCATGACATGACATCGGCTCCATCTGCCCCGCGCAAAGTATAGAACGAGTCACTCGTCCCGCGGTTTACCCGACTGCCCGTCAGCTGCCGCTGGTGAGCAACGCCACCGGGAACGCCTGCAGAGCCGCCGCGGCGCTGATCGCCGGCGCCCCGTCGCCGCCCGTCTGGGGCAGCTCCGTCCCGTCCAGCGCGCCGCGCAGCGGCGCCTCGAGCCTGGACGGCAGCTGCACCGCAGTGTCCTGCCAGACCTCGGCCCCGAGGGGCGGGCGCAGCCTGCCGTCGTCGGCTGCGCTCCCCGCACCCATGAGCTTGAGATACAGGCGCGGGGCCAGTACCACCGCGAGCCTGCCGTCCAGGCGACGGGCGAACGCGCAAAGATGCGGTGCGCGCCGGCCCGTCACCTTGAGGGGTAAGTACTCCCCGCGCTCGAAAAGGTTCGGGTCGCGCCGCCTGAGCTGCAGCAGCCTGAAGTGGAGGAAGAGCTTGCAGCGCGGATCGGCCACGTCCTCGGCAAGCGTTCGCGCCAGAGCCTCAGGTGCCGGACCGTGAGTCAGCGCTTCCAGCAGCCCGCGGTGCGTGGCGTAATCGACCGGCCGGCGGTTGTCCGGATCGACCAGCGAGAACTGCCAGGTCTCGTTGCCCTGATAGATGTCGGGAACTCCCGGGGCGGTGAGTTTGAGCAGCGTCTGTGACAGGCCGTTCAGCAGTCCGAAGCGCACGATGCGGCGGTTGAAGGCGCAGAAGTCGGCCAGGAAGACATTCCCCTCGCGCCGCTCGAGCGCCGCGCGGATGAACTGTGTCAGCGCCTCCTCATATTCCGCGTCGCCGGCCGCCCAGCTGGTGCGCACCTTGGCTTCGCGCGCGGCTTTGAGCATGTACGCTTCGATGCGCTGCCGGTAATCATCGAGCCCGCGTTCGTCCAAGTCGTCCAGCGGCCAGCTGCCGATCAGCGTCTGGTAGAGGAGGTACTCGTCATCGGGCGAGGGCGCCGGCAGGTCGCCGACCTTCCGCCGCCGCGTCCGGTTGAATCTGCGCCAGCGATCGACCGCCTGCCGCCACGCGGCGGGCATTTCCGACAGCACGCTGATGCGCGCCCGCACGTCTTCCGACCGCTTCGTGTCGTGCGTGGAGGTCGTGAGCATCTCGTGCGGCCAGTGCCTGGCGCGGTAGTTCGCATCGGTGTGGAAGGCAGTGATTCTGGAGCCATAGAGAGCGGGCTCGCCGCCGACCTCGTTGAGCGACACCAGGCGGTTGAAGCGGTAGAGCGCCGTGTCCTCGATGCCCTTGGCCGTGATGGGCGCGGTGATCTGCTGGAACTTCATCGCGAAGCGGCGCATGCGCGCGCGTGCGCTCTCGCCCGGGAAGGGAAGCTCGAGGAGCAGTGCGCCGCGCACGAAATCGAACACCGGCTGCTGGATCGAGGAGCCGCGGCGGCGCGCGGCGGCGATCGCCCAGTCGATGTAGCGCCGGTCGCTTTCCGCGACGGTGCCCGTCACGTAAGTCCGGTAGACCGGAAAACATGCGATGACCTCTGCGAGCGCCCGCCAGAGGCTCGCGAGCGTGAAGTCGCGCGTCCGCCTGTCGCTCTGCGCGATGCGCGCGAGGAGATTCGCGGCTGTGTTGAGCTCGGAAGCGAGCGACATGCGCAGCACCCGGTGCTGGCACAGATACGTGATGTCAGGCCACTGCCGCGGCTCGCCGACGAAGGACCGGTAGATCCTGCTCATGCGGCCCTTGCTGGCCGCGTCGACCAGCAGCCGGTTCACGACGTTGGCGAAGTGATAGCCGGTCTCGCCGTGCACCGGCCAGTCCGCCGGCAGCCGCTCGAAGGAGGCGGTGATCTTCTCGACCACCAGGTAAACCTCCCGGCTGCCGCCGGCCGCGGCCGTCGTTTGCGCGATCCTCTCGGTCAGCCGGCGGAAGTAGCCGAGCGGATCGTACAGACCGTCCGCATGATCTATTCGCAGCCCATCGAGCGCGCCCGAGCCGATGAGCTCGAGCACGAGGCGATGCGTCGCCTCGAACACCGCCTCGTTCTCCACGCGCAGCGCCGCGAGGTCGTTGACATCGAAGAAGCGGCGGTAGTTGACGTCGTCCGAGGCAACCCGCCAGTAGGCCAGCCGGAATGCCTGCGACTCGAGCAGCTCGTGCAACGGATCGAAGCTCGCCGGATCGCCGGGGTTGCCGGCGAGGCGGGCGAGAGCCTGTTCCATCGCGGCGGCGATCCCGGCATCGGCGGCGACGAGGTCGGCCAGCGCCCGCTTGTGAGCCTCCTTGTCGCGGTTGCGCTCGACAATCCGCTCCGGCGTCGCGCCGCGCCGGTCCGGCAGCGCGCCGAACAGGCGCCGCAGTCTCTCGAGCTCGTCATGGCGCTCGATTTCCAGCACCGCATCGAGGATGCGCGGGTACGTTCGCGGGTCGAGGGGCAGCCGATGCTCGTGATAATGGATCGCGAAGGAGCCGAGCTCGCGCTCGAATCGCAACCCGAGGTCGCCGCGCTCGAGCACCTCGCCATAGGGATCGGCGAGCACCGGCACCAGCACCTTGTCGGCGAGCGCGGCATTCACCGGGTTCCAGTCGATGTCGAAGTAGTCCGCGTAGATCGACGCCTGCCCGTTCTCGAGCACATCCATCCACCAGGCGTTGTCGGATCCCATGACACCGACGTGATTCGGGACGATGTCGAGGATGTGACCCATGCCGTGAGCGCGCAGCACTTCCAGCAACCGATCGAAGTCCTCACGGCTGCCGATCTCGGGATTGAAGGAGTTGTGATCGACGACGTCGTAGCCGTGGGCACTGCCCGCGCGCGCGCGAAAGTAGGGCGAGCAGTAGACATGACTGATCCCCAGAGCCGCGAGGTAGGGGACGATCGCCGTCAGGTCCTTGAAGGTGAATCCGGCGTTGAGCTGCACGCGATAGGTGGCGCGCGGAATCCGCCCCGCTACGGGGGTGTCGGGACTTTCCTGACTAGCGATTCGCACGGCTGCGCTCGAGGAGCCACGTCACGCTCCACGCTGCCAGCTCATTGCGGGCGAGAGCCGCCCGGATGCCGGGATGAGTCGCGAAGATCATACGCCCGGCTGGCCGGCCGATGACCGGCGCCGAGGTGTCCTTCAGGTTGGCGAGGAGGTGCAGCACCCCGTCGTCGCGCAGCCTCCAATCCACCGCGAAGGCGCCGCCCGGATCGAAGGCGACGCACGTTCCCCCCAGAATGCGCGGCAGGAGGGGCACGATGTCGCGCTGACGGATGGCGAGGAGACGGCGGTAGTGGTCGAACATGCGGCTGTGCGGGGGCTTCGGCAGCCGGTTCCAGTCCAGGTGCGCGGCTGCGAACGTCGCCGGATCGCAGGGATCGGGTACGCTGCCCTGGAAGTGCGCGAACTCGCGCATGCGCCCCGCGCGCACCTTGGCGGCGAGCTCGGGCTCGAAGTCGCAGAAGTACGGGAAAGGCTCTGCCGCCGCCCATTCCTCGCCCATGAAGAGCATCGGCGGCGAGGGCGCGAGCAGCAGTACCGCCGCGGCGGCGCGCAGCGCCTCGGCGCGGGCGAGCTGCGCCAGCCGCTCGCCGCGCGCGCGGTTGCCCACCTGGTCGTGATTCTGCAGGAAGTTGACGAACGCCGATGGCGGCAGATGCGCGCTGTGCTCGCCGCGCGGGACGCCGAGATGGCGGGAAGCCTCGCCCTGGTAAGCGAACCCCTCCGCCAGCGCGCGGCAGAGGAGCCTGTGCGGGCGCTCCTGATAGTCCTGGTAGTAGCTGGCCGATTCGCCGGTCAGGAGGACGTGCAGGCAGTGATGGCTATCGTCGTTCCACTGCGCATCGAAAGCCTCCGGGGCGCCGGTCGGGCCGAGCCGGCGGGCCTCGTTGGCGAGGTTCTCGAGCACCAGGTACACCGGCCGCTCCCGCCCCGGTCCGCCGCGCGCGGCCTGTGCGATTTCCGTGAGAATGTGCGGCTCGCCGGAATCGTAGATCGTGTGCACGGCATCGAGCCGCAGCCCGTCGAGATGGTATTCCTCGAGCCAGTAGAGCGCGTTGTGAACGAAGAAATCGCGCACCGCGCGGTTCCCCTCGAAGTCCAGGGCCGCTCCCCACGGGGTCGAGTGGCGGTCGGTGAAGAACTGCGGCGCATAGAGGTGGAGGAAGTTGCCCTCGGGGCCGAAATGGTTGTAGACGACATCGAGCATCACGGCGATACCGCGGGCATGCGCGGCGCATACCAGCGATTTCAGCTCTTCCGGTGTTCCGTACGCCGATGCCGGCGCGTAGGGCAGGACGCCGTCGTAGCCCCACCCGCGCGAGCCCGGGAACTCCGCGATGGGCATGATCTCGATCGTCGTCACGCCGAGCCGCTGCAGATGCTCCAGCTTGTGCGCGACACCCGCGAAGGTACCTTCGGGCGTGAACGTTCCGACATGCAGCTCGTAGAGCACCGCTTCCCGCCACGGCCGCGCGCGCCAGTCGCCGTCCGTCCAGTCGAAGGCCTCGGGGTCGACGACCTCGCTCGGACCGTGGACCCCTTCAGGGTTGCGCCGCGAGGCGGGGTCGGGCACCAGCGTCTCGCCGTCGATCCGATAGCGGTAACGGCTGCCGGCATGCGCCTCGCCGGTGACGAGCTCCAGCCAGCCGTCGGTACTCTTCTCGAGTGGCAGGAGCTGCGGCGGCAGTCCGGGGGATTCCAACACCAGCTCGACACGGCGCGCCGAGGGAGCCCACAGGCGAAACCGTACCCGCCCATCCGCCAGGAGCTGCGCGCCCCAGGGCATCGCGTGCCGCCGCCTGATCATCGGTAGGCGGTCTCGCGCAGCAGCGCGAGCGAGCGCCCCTGCAGGTCGTAGCGGGTTCCCGCCTCGATGCGGCGCTGCGCAAACGGCGCCTCGGCGGCGGAGGTGTCGAGCACGGTCCACCAGACTTTCTCCGCGAGCGCCTCGGGGAGCTGGAACGGGATGGGCTCGTGATGCGCGTTGCACAGGAGCACGAAGTTGCTGTCCGTCACCAGCCGCCCGCGGCGGTCGCGCCGCTCGATGGCCGCGCCCGCGAGATACAGTCCCAGGCAGCGTGCGAACGGCACGCCCCATTCCGGCTCGGTCATCTCCCGCCCCTCGGGACTCAGCCAGATGATTTCGCGCATACCGTCCGCCGTGACGGTGTCGCCCTGGAGAAAGCGCCGGCGGCTGAATACCGGGTGGCGCCGGTGCAGCGCGATCAGCTCGCAGGCGAACTCGAGAAACGCCTGCCGCTCGGCATCGAGCTCCCAGTCGAGCCAGGAGAGCTCGTTGTCCTGGCAGTAGGCATTGTTATTGCCGTGCTGGGTGTGGCCGAGCTCGTCCCCGCCGAGCAGCATCGGGGAGCCCTGCGCCAGCAGGAGCGTCGCCAGCAGGTTGCGCTTCTGCTGCGCACGCAGCTTGCGGATCGCCGCATCGTCGCTCGGCCCCTCGGCGCCGCAGTTCCAGGACCGGTTCTCGTTGGCGCCGTCGCGGTTGTCCTCACCGTTGGCCTCGTTGTGCTTCTCGTTGTAGCTGACGAGGTCCTCGAGCGTGAAGCCGTCGTGGGCGGTGATGAAGTTGATGCTGGCATGCGGCTTCCTGCCGCTCGCCTCGTAGAGGTCGGCGGAGCCGGTGAAGCGGCGCGCGAACTCGCCGATCAGCCCGCCGTCGCCCTTCCAGTAGGCGCGCATGCTGTCGCGGTACTTGTCGTTCCATTCGTTCCAGCCGGGAGGGAAGTTGCCGACCTGGTAGCCGCCGCTGCCGATGTCCCAGGGCTCGGCGATGAGCTTCACCTGCGACAGCACCGGGTCCTGGCCGATGGTGTCGAAGAAGGAGCCCAGGCGGTCGACGTCGTAGAGCTCGCGCGCGAGCGCGGAGGCGAGGTCGAAGCGGAAGCCGTCGACGTGCATCTCCTGCACCCAGTAGCGCAGGCTGTCCATGATGAGCTGCAGCACCCGCGGGTGCTGCAGGTTGAGTGTGTTGCCGGTGCCCGTGAAGTCCATGTAGTAGCGGGCGTTTTCCGGGCTGAGGCGATAGTAGGCCGCGTTGTCGATGCCGCGCATCGAAAGCGTCGGCCCGAGCTCGTTGCCTTCGGCCGTATGGTTGTAGACCACATCGAGGATTACCTCGATCCCGGCCGAATGCAGGGCTTTCACCATCGTCTTGAATTCGCTGATCTGCCCGGTGGCCGAATAGCGCCGCTCCGGCGCGAAGAAGCCGATGGTGTTGTAACCCCAGTAGTTGCGCAGGCCCTTGTCGAGCAGCGTCCGGTCGTCGACGAAGGCGTGCACCGGCATCAGCTCGATCGTGGTGATCCCGAGGCGCAGGAAGTGCTCGATCACCGGCGCCGTCGCGAGCCCAGCGTAGGTGCCCCGCAGCTGCGGCGGCACATCCGGATGGCGCCTGGTCAATCCCCGCACGTGCGCCTCGTAGATGACCGTGTCGTGCCAGGGCACGCGCGGCGGCCGATCGTCGCCCCAGGTGAAGGCCGGGTCGATCACCCGGCTCTTCGGCGTGCCGGCGGCGCTGTCGCGCTTGTCGAAGGAGAGATCGGCCTTGGGATGCCCCAGGCGGTAGCCGAAATGCGCATCGCTCCAGACGAGAGCGCCTTCGAGGCGCTTGGCGTAGGGCTCGATCAGCAGCTTGTTGGCATTGAAGCGCAATCCCTCTTCCGGCCGGTAGGGTCCGTGGACCCGGTAGCCGTAGAGGAGCCCCGGCCGGGCCTCGGGAAGGTAGCAGTGCCAGATCTCATCGGTGCGCTCGCGCAGGTCGATCCGCTGCACCTCGTGCCGCCCGCTGGGGTCGAACAGGCACAGCTCCACCTTCTCGGCGCCGGTGGAGAAGACCGAGAAATTGACACCCTCGCCGTCCCAGGTGGCGCCGCGGGGATAGGGTTGGCCCGGCCAGACGGCGCCGATCCGTTGTCCCGGTTCGGGGCTGGCGGCGGCGCGTCGCCGGGGGGATGTTGGATCCAAAGGCGGCTCCCATGCCCTCACTCGGCGAGCCCGAGCAGGCTATGGAGGGGAATGCGGGTCCAGTCCGGGCGGTTCCCGAGCTCGTAGCGCATTTCATAGAGCGCCTTGTCGATCTCGAACAGAGTGAGGAGCGGCTGCGCCTGCGCGAGCGACTCGTAGAGGCCCGTGTCCCGCGTAACCTCGTCATAGGAGGCGACGAAGGTGTGCCGCACCTCCTGCTCCCAGGTCTGCAGCAGCGGCTCCCAGCGGCCGCTCTCGTCACCCGCCTGCACCGCCGAGCGCTCGAGCGCGGCGTGGTGCGCGTAGGCGAAGGAGCGCAGCATGCCGGCCACGTCCGTCAGCGGCGAGTGCTTGCGGCGGCGCTCCGCGAGCGTGCGCCCGGGCTCCCCCTCGAAGTCCACGATGATGAAGTCGTTGCGTTTCAGCAGCACTTGCGCCAGGTGGTAGTCGCCGTGGCGCCGTATCTTGAGGCCGCGAGGCGCGACGGCCCGGCAGGCATCGATGCGGCGCAACAGCGCCTCGCGCCGGCCGAGCAGGGTCCGCGCGTCCGCCGCGATCGCCGCAGAAAGCTGCGGCAGCCGCTCCGACAGCAGTGTCAGGGTGGCTTCGGCCGACCCGCGTGTGGCCGCGGCCCATGCCGCCACGTCCTCGGCAGTAATCGGCTCCGGTGCGAAGGCCGGATCGTCCGTCGGTCTCGCGAGCGCGCGATGCAGTTCCCCGGTGCGGATGGCGAGCGTCTTCACCAGCGAGAGGTACAGGCCGTGAGTGTCATCGAGCTCCGGGACGCCGCTGCGGCGGTCCTCGAGGAAGCGCGTGAGGTAGTCCAGAGTGTAGGTCCAGCCGTCACCCTGGTTGGGGACGAATGCCTGCAGCAGCGCCATGGTGTAGCCGTCCGACTCGCGGTCGGTGTACTCCACCGCGCCGGCAACGGGCACGATGTTCGGGAAGCGCGCCTCGGTGAGATAGCGGCCGATCTCGAGCTCCGGATTCAGGCCGGGCTGCAGCTTGCGGTAGATCTTGAGGAACAGCCCGTCACCCACTCGCAGCGTGGTGTTGCTGGTATGGGCTCCTGTCGGATTGACCGCCAGCTCCGCGGCCGGATCGCCGCGCAGCTCCGCGAAGAGCGCGGTGGGCGTGAAGCATACGCGGCCCGCCTGTGTGGGCAGCTCCGCCGAGGCGCCGATCGCATCGATGATCGCGCGGGCGAACGCGTCGTCGCCGCAGGCGTCCGCGAGAACACCGACAGTTGCCTGTTGGCGCACTCGCGCGAGCGCCGCCGGCTGCAGCCTGCGCCAGCGCGCCTCCTCGGTGTCCTCGAACGCGATGGCGAGGGGCACGAAATAGCGCTCGCTCCCACCCTGGGTCTCCACGCTGTAGATGCCGGCGAACCAGCGGGGCAGCGGGTCCTGACGCTCGGCATGATCGAGGAGCCGTGCGCCCGTGATGGCGGTCCCTTTGCTGGCGAACCAGCGCTGCGCGGCGATGTATTGCGGCACGATGCGCTCTTCCAGTTGCGTGCGCAGCCGCTGCGCGAGACCCGAGCGCCAGGCGGCAACCTTGTCGGGGAAGAAGCTGTTCCAGCCCTCCACCAGCACCAGCACCGGCAGGTCCTCGCGCGGCAGGCGCTCGTCGTGCCAGGACGGGGCAGCCGCCTCGCGGCTCAGGCGAAACCAGTAGAAGCCATAGGCCGGCAGGGTGAGCAGATAGGGCAGATCCCCCACCGGCGGGAAGGGGGTGCGGCCGAGCAGCTCGATGGGGATCGCGCCCTTGTGCCCGGACAGATCGATCTCCACCGGCTGCGCCGAGCGCGAGAGATTCACCACGCAGAGGATCGTGTCATCGGCGTACTGGCGCAGGTAGACCAGCACCTTGCGGTTGCCGGGCCGGATGAAGCGCAGGGTGCCGCGGCCGAAGGCCTGCGAGGTCTTGCGCACCGCAAGCATGCGCCGCATCCAGTTCAGCAGCGAGGAGCGGTCGCGCGTCTGCGCCTCGACGTTGACGGCCTCGTAGCCGTAGATCGGGTCCATGATGGGCGGCAGATAGAGCTGCTGCGGATCCGCGCGCGAGAAGCCGGCATTGCGGTCCGGGCTCCACTGCATCGGCGTGCGCACGCCGTTGCGGTCACCGAGATAGAAGTTGTCCCCCATGCCGATCTCGTCGCCGTAGTAGATGATCGGCGAGCCGGGCATGGAGAGCAGCAGGCTGTTCATGAGCTTGATGCGCTCGGGATCGTTCTCCATGAGGGGCGCGAGGCGCCGGCGGATGCCGAGGTTGAGCCGCGCGCGGGTATCGGCCGCGTACGCCTGGTACATGTAGTCGCGCTCGCGACTGGTGACCATCTCGAGCGTCAGCTCGTCGTGGTTGCGCAGGAACACCGCCCACTGGCAGGTATCGGGGATGTCGGGAGTCTGATCCATGATCTCGACGATGGGATGGCGATCCTCCTGTGCGATCGCCATGTACATGCGCGGCATCAGCGGGAAGTGATAAGCCATGTGGCACTCGTCACCGTCGCCGAAGTAGTCGCGCACGTCCTCGGGCCACTGGTTGGCCTCCGCGAGCAGCATTCCCTCCGGGTGCCGGGCTGAGATCACCTTGCGGATGCGCTTGACGATCTCGTGCGTCTCGCGCAGGTTCTCGTTGTTCGTGCCCTCCCGCTCGACGAGGTAGGGAATGGCGTCCAGGCGGAAGCCGTCGACGCCGTGCGCCAGCCAGAACTCCATGATCCGGGTCACCGCGCGCACGACGTGCGGGTTGTCGAAGTTGAGATCGGGCTGGTGGCTGAAGAAGCGGTGCCAGTAGTACGCCTTCGCCAGCGGATCCCACGTCCAGTTGGAGCTTTCCGTGTCGCGGAAGATGATCCGCGTGCCGGCGTAGCGGTCCGGCGTGTCGCTCCACACGTAGAAGTTGCGCTTCGGCGAGCCGGCCTCGGCGCGCCGCGCGGCCTGGAACCAGGGATGCGCGTCGGAGGTGTGGTTGATCACCAGCTCCGTGATGACGCGCAGCCCCCTGCGATGGGCCTCGCGCACGAAGGTGCGGAATTCCCGGCGCGTGCCGTACTGCGGATGGATGTTGTGATAATCGGCGATGTCGTAGCCGTCATCCTTCCCCGGGGACGGATAGAAGGGCAGCAGCCATATCGTGTTGACACCCAGCTCGTGGATGTAATCCAGCTTGCGGGTGAGGCCCGCGAAGTCGCCGATGCCGTCGTCGTTGCTGTCGAAGAAGGCGCGGACGTGCACTTCATAGATGACCGCGTCCTTGTACCAGAGGGGATCGCCGGTGAAAGGCGGCGGCTCGGGCGGTGCGTTCATTTAGAGAAAATAATCGAAATCGCGCTCGGTGCGCACCTTGCGGCGGATTCGGAAGAGATGCGCCGCGGTCCCCCAGGGGTCGAGGGCCACGTAGTTGCGGGGGCCGCGCCACAGGAAGCGCGCCCCGGAGAGCAGGTCGTCCATCTGATACGGCACGTCCGCGGAGAGCCCGAGGGCCTCGAGGTCGAGGTCTATCCAGCCGGTCTGGGCATGGTGGGGATCGACATTCGCGATGACGAGCACGGCGTCCTCGCCGCCGCTCGTCTTGCTGTAGGCGATCAGTGCCTCGTTGTCCACGGGATGGAACTCGAGCGTGGCATCGCTCTGCAGCGCCGGACTCTCGCGGCGGATGCGGTTCACCCGCGTGATGAGGTCCTTCAGGCTCGCGGACTCGTCACGGTTCCACGAGCGCACCTGGTACTTCTCCGAATCCAGGTACTCCTCCGAGCCGCTCTCACGCGGCCGGGCGTCCGCGAGCTCGAACGCGGGCCCATAGATGCCATAGCTCGCCCCGAGCGTCGCCGCGAGCAGGAGCCGTGTGGCGAACGCCGGCCGGCCGCCGAACTGCAGATATTCGGTGAGGATGTCCGGCGTGTTGGGCCAGAGGCTCGGGCGGAAGAACTCGGATACCGGCCGGGAGGTGAGCTCGGTGAAGTAGGCGACGATCTCCCGCTTGCCGTTGCGCCAGGGGAAGTAGTTGTACGACTGGGTGAAGCCGAGCTTGGCGAGGCGGTACATCACCTTCGGGCGCGTGAACGCCTCGGCGAGGAAGATCACCTCCGGGTGGGCGGCGCGGATCTCGCCGATCAGCCACTCCCAGAAGGCGAACGGCTTGGTATGGGGATTGTCGACCCGGAAGATGCGCACGCCCTGGGCGATCCAGAACTCGAACACGCTCTTCAGCTCCGCCCAGAGGGCCTGCCAGTCGTCGCACTCGAACCAGAAAGGATAGATGTCCTGGTACTTCTTCGGCGGGTTCTCCGCGTACTGCACCGAGCCGTCGGGGCGCTTGAGGAACCACTCCGGATGCTCCCGCACGTACGGATGATCGGGCGCGCACTGGAAGGCGATGTCGAGGGCGATCTCCAGACCCAACGCGCCCGCGCCGGCGAGCAGCCGGCGGAAATCCTCCAGCGTGCCGAGGCGCGGATGCACGGCCTTGTGGCCGCCCTCGCGGCTGCCGATGGCCCACGGGCTACCGGGATCATCGGGCCCGGCGCCGGTGCGGTTGTTGGGGCCTTTGCGCTCCACCTCGCCGATGGGATGGATGGGCGGCAGATAGAGGACATCGAAGCCCATGGAGGCCACATAGGGCAGCAGCGCCTCGACATCCGCGAGCGTGCCGTGCTCGCCGGGCCGGGTTGCCGCCGAGCGCGGAAACATCTCGTACCAGCTCGAGAAGCGCGCGCGCCTGCGGTCGACCTCGATTGCGAGCGGCGGCTCGCGGCGCTGCATCAATTGCGGGTCGGGGCTGCGCCGGGCGAGCTCGTGCAGCGCGTCGCTTTGCGCCAGCAGAGCGCGCTCGTCGTGATCGCGCGTGCGATTGGTGAGCGCATGGGCCCATTCGCGCAGCCGGCGCGCGTCCGGCTCCGCCATGCGGCCCGCGTGCGCGAGGGCCAGCCCCGCGCCCTGCTGCAGGTCGATCTCGATGTCCTGCGCCGCCTGGTGCTTCTTCGCGAGTCCCCGCCGCCAGCTCTCGAGGTGATCGACCCAGGCTTCGACGGTGAAGAGGTAACGGCCAAGCGTTTGGGCGGTGAACCGCCCCTGCCAGCGGTCGTTGCCGAGGAAGGTCATCGGCAATCCGCGCCATTGCGCTTCGCTCTCGTGCCGATATAACACCGATGCGGCAACGGCATCGTGCCCGTCGGCGAATACGTCCGCCTCCACGACTACGCTGTCACCCAACACTCGCCGCGCGGCAAAGCGGCCGCAGTCCACCTGCGGAGTCAACCCTTCGATGACGACACGCGCCTTGGTCATCAGCCCTCCCGGCCCGCGCTGTCAGTCGGGCGTCAGGATGACGGCGGAGAGCGGCGGCATGCGCAGCGCGAGGGAGTGAGTCATCCCGTGCGACGGCAGGGGTGAGGCTTCCACCGCGCCGAAGTTGCCGATTCCGCTGCCGCCGTAATCGGCCGCGTCGCTGTTCAGGAGCTCGCGCCACCAGCCGCCGCGCGGTACGCCGATCCGGTAGTTTTCCCGCGGCACCGGCGTGAAGTTGCAGGCGATCAGGGCGACATCGGCCGGGTTCTGCCCCTTGCGCAGGTAGACGATCACGCTCTGATCGGCATTGTTGCAGTCGATCCACTGGAACCCGTCCGGCGTGAAATCGCGCTCGTAGAGGGCGGGGGTCAGCCGATAGACATGATTCAGGTCGCGCACCCAGCGGCGCACGCCCTCGTGCAACGGATACTGCAGCACGTGCCACTCCAGGCTCTCATCATGCTGCCATTCGCGCTTCTGTCCGAATTCGCCGCCCATGAAGAGGAGCTTCTTGCCCGGATGGGTCCACATGTAGGCGAACAGCAGCCGCAGGGAGGCGAACTGCCGCCACTCGTCGCCCGGCATCTTGCCGAGGAGCGAGCCCTTGCCGTGCACCACCTCGTCGTGGGAGAGAGGCAGCACGAAGTTCTCGCTGAAGGCGTACCAGATGCTGAAGGTGAGCTGGTTCTGCGCGTACTTGCGGAACACCGGGTCGGTCTGCAGGTACTTCAGCGTGTCGTGCATCCAGCCCATGTTCCACTTGAGGCCGAAGCCGAGGCCGCCGAGGTACGTCGGCCGCGAGACCATCGGCCAGGCGGTGGACTCCTCGGCGATGGTCTGCGTGTCGTGATGGTCGCGGTAGACGGCGAGATTCAACTGCTTGAGGAACTCCACCGCGTCCAGGTTCTCGTTGCCGCCGAAGCGGTTCGGGATCCACTCGCCGCCGCGCCGGCCGTAGTCGAGATAGAGAATCGAGGCGACCGCGTCCACGCGCAGCGCGTCGATGTGATAGGTGTCCAGCCAGAAGAGGGCGTTGCTGGCGAGGAAATTGCGCACCTCGGCACGGCCGTAGTTGAAGATCGAGCTGTTCCACTCCGGGTGAAAGCCCTGGCGCGGATCGGCGTGCTCGTAAAGATGCGTGCCGTCGAAAAAGGCGAGCCCGTGCTCGTCGCTGGGGAAATGCGACGGCACCCAGTCGAGGATCACGCCGATCCCCCGCCGGTGCAGGTGATCGACGAAGTACATGAAGTCCTGCGGCGTGCCGTAGCGGGCGCTCGGCGCGAAATAGCCGGTGACCTGATAGCCCCAGGAGCCGTAGAACGGATGCTCCATCACGGGCAGCAGCTCCACGTGGGTGAAGCCCATCTCCACCGCGTAGTCGCCGACGGCGTGGGCGAGCTCCCGATAGGTCAGCCAGCGGTTGTGCTCGTCGGGATTGCGCCGCCAGGAGCCGAGGTGCAGCTCGTAGATCGACCAGGGGGCGTCGTGGGCGTTCGCGCGGCCGCGGGTGGCCATCCACTGCCCGTCGCCCCACTCGTACGAGAGGTCCCACACCACGGAGGCGGTGCGCGGCGGTGTCTCGCAATAGAAGGCGAACGGATCCGCCTTATCGACGGTGTAGCCCGCATGGCGGGAGACTATGTGATACTTGTAGAGCGCGCCCGCGCGCACCTCGGGGACGAAGGCCTCCCAGATGCCGGAGGAGTCGGCGCGGACCGTCAGCGGGTGGGACGCGGGATTCCAACCGTTGAATTCGCCCACCACTGACACGCTGGCGGCGTTCGGGGCCCAGACGGAGAAATGAGTGCCCTGCTCGCGGTCGGAGCGCAGGAGATGTGCCCCGAGCTTCTCGTAGGCACGGACGTGCGTGCCTTCGCGAAAGAGATAGATGTCTTGATCGGTGAGCAGCACTTGGCGAGTTTAGCAATTACCATTCCCGAATGTCGCCGCCCATCGTCATAGCGCACCGCGGCGCGAGCGGTTATGCGCCCGAGCATACACTGGTCTCGTACTTCACCGCCATCGAGCAGGGTGCCGACTACATCGAGCCGGACCTCGTCATGACGCGCGACGGGATCCTGGTGGCCCGGCACGAGAATGAGATCGGCGGCACGACCGATGTCGCTGATCGGACGCAATTCGCCGACCGGCGCACGACGAAGGTCATCGACGGAGTGAGCGTCACGGGTTGGTTCACGGAGGATTTCCTGCTGCAGGAGCTGAAGGCGCTGCGGGCGCGCGAGCGCATCCCGGACCTGCGGCCGGCCAACACCAGGCTCGACGGCAGGCTCGAGATTCCAACATTGGAGGAAATCCTCGCGCTGGCGCGCGGCGTCGAGGAGAAGCGGCGCGTGCGCGCCCGCGAGCTCGGGCTGCCGGCGCCGCAGCCGATCGGCGTGTATCCGGAGACGAAGCATCCGAGTTATTTCGCCGCGCTCGGCTTAGGGATGGAGGAGCCGCTGGTGGCGGCGCTGGAGCGCTACGGCTATCGAGGGCGGGACGGACGCGCTTTCCTGCAGTCGTTCGAGACCGGGAACCTCAGGGTCTTGAGCGGAATGACACGGTTGCCGCTGGTGCAGCTCATCGAGGCGGCGGGCGCGCCCTACGATCTCGTGCACAGCGGCGACTCGCGCACCTATGCGGATCTCCTGACTCCGCAGGGACTCGAGGGCATTGCCGCTTACGCCGCATGCATCGGGCCGGCGAAGTCGCTGATCATTCCGCGCGACGGCGCGGGCAAGTTGGCGGCGCCGACGTCAGTGGTGGCGGATTGTCACGCGGCGGGGCTGGGGGTTCATCCCTGGACGTTTCGGGCGGAGGGCGCGTTCCTGCCGGCGGGGTTGGATCTGGAAGGGGAGTTGCGCGAGTTCCTGGCCGCGGGAATCGATGGATTCTTCACGGACCAGCCGGACGTCGGCGTGCGCTCGCGGGATGGCCTTACAACGGCTGCGCCGAGCGTTTCCGGGCGCCCACGAGCGTGAGGGGCGGCGCGGCGGCGGCGGCGAGCAGGGTGCGGGCGCGGCCGGCGGCGGCTTTGGCTTCCTCGGGGGCTGCCGCAGCCTCGACGGGGCGCGCGAGCAGGTATCCCTGCACGGCAAGCGGGCCACAGTGGGTGAGGAACTCGAGCTGAGTCGGGCGCTCGACACCCTCGGCGACCACCTGCAGGCCGAGGCCGTGGCAGAGGGTCACGATGGAGCGCACGATCGCGGCGGAGCGCGGGTTGCAATCGACGCCCTCGATCAGCATGCGGTCGAGCTTGACGCGGTTGATCGGCAGCTGCTCGAGCGAGGTCAGGGAGGAGTAGCCGATGCCGAAGTCATCGAGGGCGATGGAGACGCCGAGCTCGCGCAGGCGGCGCAGCGCCTCGATGGTGGCGGTGCCGGTCTGCAGCACGGTCTCGGTGAGCTCCAGCTCGAGGGCGCTCGCGGGCAGGCCGGCGCTCTCCAGGGTGCGGGCGATGTGGCTGACGAAATCGCTCTCGAAGAACTGCGGCGGCGACACATTGATGGCCACCCGCGCATCGCTCCAGCCGGCGGCGCGCCAGGCGGCCACCGTGGAAGTGGCGGAGCGCAGCACCCACCCGGTCAGCTCGTGGATGAGCCCGCTCTTCTCGGCGATGTGGATGAATTCCGTGGCGGTGGCGATCCTGCCGCCGGGCTTGCGCCAGCGCAGCAGCGCCTCGAGCGCCGCGACCTCGCAGCCGACCAGCGTCACTTCCGGCTGGAACATGAGCAGCAGCTCGTTGGCCTCGACCGCCTTGCGCAGCGCCTGCTCGAGGCGGAAGCGCTGCGCCGCCGCATCGTAGAGAGCCGCCCGATAGAGCGCGAAGCGATTGCGGCCGAGCTCCTTCGCCCGAAACAGCGCCACGTCCGCGGCGCGCAGCAGTCCCTCCGGGTCGTCGGCGTGATCCGGAAACAGGCTCGCCCCGACGCTGGCGGTGGTCGCGAGCGCCCGGCCTTCGATGGTGAGCGGCTGCTGCAGCGTCGCGACCAGTTCGGCGGCGCGCCGCTCGACTTCGTCGACCGTGCGCAGCTCCTCGATGAGCAGGGTGAACTCGTCGCCGCCGAGGCGCGCCACCAGACTGTTGGGGCCGGCCGCGGCCTGCAGCCGCTCCGCGATCCCCTGCAGCACGCGGTCGCCGAAATTGTGTCCCAGCGTGTCGTTCAGCGACTTGAAGTTGTCCATGTCGACGAAGAGCAGCGCCACGCGCCGCCCGCTCTGCCGCGCGCGCGTCAGCGCGCTCGCGAGCCGTCCCGCGAGCTGACGGCGGTTGGGCAGCTGTGTCAGCGGGTCGTGGTGGGCCAGGTGGTGCAGCTGTTGGGTGCGCTCCGCGACGTGCCGCTCCAGCTCCGAGTGTTGCGCGCGCAGCTCCGCCTCTGCCTGGGAGATGCGGTCGGCCATGGTGTTGAAGGATTCGGCCAACTCGTCGATCTCCGCGGAGCCGCCGCGCGGCGCGCGCACGGTGCGGTCGCCGCTCGCCAGGAGGCGGGTCGCGGCGGTCAGGCGGCGCACGGGCAGGCTGATGCTGACCACGAGCAGCGCCGAGACGATCGCCATCACGATGAGGACCGCCACACCGGAGACAGTCACCGTGTGCTCGGCGGCTGTGGCCGAAACGGCCGCGTAACGGGCGGCGTGCAGCAACCCACGGCGCGCCGGCGCCAGCAGCTCGCTCTGCACGTCCGCCGTCAGAACGTTGCTCTGCGCCAGCAGCACGCGTCTGGCGGTCATATCGCGGGCGTCGAGGCGCTCCAGGTCATGCCGCAGGCGAACCGTGCGCTCGAAGTCGGATCGCACGACCTCCAGCCAGGCCTGCCCCGGCGAGTGCGCCAGGTCCGGCGCGTGCGCACGGAGCACCGCCTCGAAATTGCGCTCGCGCGCCGCCGCCTGGGCAGGCGACCCGTTGCTGTCGCGAACGGCATTGATCGCTGTCTCCAGAGCCGAGAGAGACGGCCTCGCGATGACCTGTCCATGGATGGTGAGCCCGGTGCCGCCGGCGGTCGCGATGAGCTGGTAAACGCGATCGAGCGCCTGCCAGCGCTGCTGGTTCCACTGGATTCCCTGTACGGCATCGAGCGCGAGCTGCCGCCCGTCCTGAATGTGAGCCAGAAGCTGATCGTGCAGCTGCCGGGTGGCGGGGGTGAGGACCGCTCCGTCGAAGTATTGGTCGACCGCGCTCTGCAGTGCACCCCCTGCCGCGGAGAGCGTCTGGAAGTCGCCGTTGTCGGACTGCAGAGCATCGCTGACGGCCCCGTCATAGGCGCTCAGCCTGTCCAGGATGACGCTCGCGCGGTGGGCCAGAGGCTCGTGCCGGGTGCGCATGCTCTGTACGGCGTCCACGGCCGCACGGGTGGTACGTGTTGCGAGCACATGAGCCACCACGACCACTGCGGCGACTGCGGCGAGGCCCAGTGTCAACCGAGCGCCGATACCGAATCGCGCCCGCAGCCGGCGCCAGTGCATGTGCTGTGTGTTACGCATGCGACATAAGCGGGAGCTGTCTGCCTCATCAGGCCAAGGCTGCCCCCGAGCTTAGCGTCATCATGCGCCGGCTCTCTCGCGAGTGTCCGTGGCCGCCATCTCAGATGGGCGGCGCCAATGACGATCCCAACGGCCAAACGGACGCGGCGATTGCCTTATACTAGCCAAATGACGGAGAGGCGGGGCCATGACTGAGATCGCTGACACATTCGACTCTGCCTTTACCAAGGCCGTCGATTTGGGCAACCGCCTTGCCGACAAGGACAGGGATGCCGACCTCTGGGACATCGCCGATGGGCTGCTCGCGGGCGCCCTGCAGTACTGGCTGTACTCGCGCCAGCCCTGCGGCGACCCCCGCTGCCAGGATTGCATGCCGATCAGCACGGCCGAGGGGCGGATGGCGGAGCTGCGCCGGCTGATCGACCAGTTGGCCTCGGAAAGCGAGTACTTCCACACCCCCACGGACGCGAACGCGGGCCGCGCATAGCCCCCGCGGAAGTCGTTCTGGGCTTCAGCATACCCGAAAGGGGCCGAATTGAGCCTTGATCCCTTGCAAGCCACCGGCGAGCCGATCGCAGCGGAAGTGGTCATCGTCGGTGCCGGCCCCTGCGGCCTTTTCCAGGTATTCGAGCTGGGGCTGCTGGGCATCACCGCCCACGTGGTCGACTCGCTGGCGCACCCGGGCGGGCAGTGCACCGAGCTCTACCCCGACAAGCCGATCTACGACATTCCGGCGCTGCCGGTCTGTGGCGCGCAGGAGCTGGTCGACCGGCTGATGCAGCAGATCAAGCCCTTCAAGCCGCAGTTCCACCTCGGGCAGGAGGTGGCCCAGTTCGCGCGCCGCGAAGACGGGCGATTCTCGATCGCCACCGCGGCCGGCACGCGGTTCGATGCCGGCGCGGTGGTGATCGCCGCCGGCGTCGGGTCATTCCAAGCGCGGCGGATCGGTATCGAGGGCGCGGAGCCCTTCGAGGGCGAGGGGATTCTCTACCGGGTCAAGACCGCCGGCGCCCTCGAGGGCAAGCATCTCGTGATCTTCGGGGGCGGCGATTCGGCGCTCGACTGGACTCTGGAGCTGGCGCCGCGGGCGCGCAGCCTGACGCTGGTGCACCGGCGGGCGGAGTTTCGCGCGGCTCCGGCCTCGGTGGCCAGGATGAGAGAGCTGGTCGCTTCCGGCCGCATGCGCTGCTTCGAGGCGCTGCCGCAATCGCTCATCCACAGCAACGGCGCGCTCGGCGGGGTCAACATCAAGGCTGCCGACGGCACGGTGCACGCGCTCGAGGCGGATCACCTGCTCGTGTTCTTCGGGCTGCATCCGAAGCTCGGGCCCATCGCCGAATGGGGGCTCGAGCTCGAGAAGAAGGCCCTCAAGGTCGACACCGAGAAGTTCCAGACCAGCCTGCCCGGAATCTTCGCGGTTGGCGACATCAACACCTATCCCGGCAAGAAGAAGCTGATCCTCTCGGGCTTCCACGAGGCGGCGCTCGCAGCCTTCGGCATCCAGCACCACCTCTTTCCGCAGAAGCGGCAGTTCCTCCAGTACACGACCACCAGTCCGATCATGCACCAGCGCCTCGGCGTGCCTGACTGAGGTATGAATCCCCAGCTGGCCGACCTGCTGCAGCTGCTCGAGCTCGAGCCCCTCGAGGTCAACCTCTTCCGCGGCGAGAGCCGCGACATCGGCAGCCCGCAGGTATTCGGCGGGCAGGTGCTCGGCCAGGCGCTCACCGCCGCCTCCGCGACGATCGAAGGACGCATCGTGCATTCACTGCACGCGTACTTCCTGCGCCGCGGCGATTTCAAGGCGCCGATCGTCTACCAGGTGGACCGCAGCCTCGATGGCCACAGCTTCGCCAACCGCCGCGTGGTCGCGATCCAACACGGCGAGCCGATCTTCAACATGGCGGCTTCCTTTCAGGTGCTGGAGGAGGGCCTGGAGCACCAGCTGGCCATGCCGGCGGTGCCGCAGCCGGAGGAGCTGTCCGACTCGAGCCGCCCGCCGCCGGAGCTGCTCGCGCGCTTGCCCAAGGGGCTGCGGCGCTTCCTCGAGCAGCCGCGGCCGTTCGAGTTCCGGCTGGTGCAGCCGTTCGACTACGTCGCGCCGCGGAGCGCGCCGCCCTCGCGCCAGGTGTGGTTTCGGGCGGTGGACCGCCTGCCGCCGGATGAGCGGCTGCATCGGCGCCTGCTCGCGTACCTCTCGGATTACTTCCTGTTGGACACGGCCACCCTGCCGCATGGCTCGGCGCTCCTCGGCAAGACCATCGTCATGGCCAGCATCGACCATGCGATGTGGTTCCATCGGCCGCTACGGGTCGATGACTGGCTGCTCTATGCCGTGGACAGTCCGAGCGCCTCGGGAGCCAGGGGGTTCGCGCGGGCCAGTGTCTACGCGCGCGACGGCAAGCTGGTCGCCAGCACGGCGCAGGAAGGCCTGGTGCGACTGCGGCGCGAGAAGACGGATTAGGCCAGGCGCAGCACTTTGCCGGGATTCAGGATGCCGTTGGGATCGAGCGCGCGCTTGATGGCGCGCATCAGATCCAACTCCACGGGCGCGGCGTAGCGCTCGAGCTCGGCCACCTTCAGCCGGCCGATGCCGTGCTCGGCGCTGAAGCTGCCGCCGAATTCCTGCACCAGGTCGTGGATGGCGCGTTTGACCGGCTCCTCGCGCGCGAGGAAGGCGGCGCGATCGCCGCCGGGAGACTGGTTGAGATTGAAGTGCAGGTTGCCGTCGCCGACATGGCCGTAGGCGACCAACCGCCCGTCGGGCACGCTGCCGGCAATCCAGCGCGCGCCGCGCGCGATGAATTCTGGGATCGAGGCGACCGGGACGGAGATGTCGTGCTTCAGGCTGCCGCCATCGAGGCGCTGCGCTTGCGGAATGCTCTCGCGCAGCTTCCAGAAAGCCATTCTGTCGCGCTCGCTCCGCGCCAGCGCCGCGTCCAACACTAGCCCCTCCTCCAGCGCGCCGGCGAGGCTTTGCTCGAGCAGCTCTTCGAGCCCGTCCGCCTCCCGGGCGGAGCTGAGCTCACAGAGAACGTACCAGGGGTAAGGGGCATCGAGCGGATCGCGAACGCCGGGAATGTGCCTGACGGTGAGGTCCACGGCGATCCGCGGGATGAGCTCGAAGGAGCTGACGCGATCGCCGCTCGCATCGCGCAGGCGGGCGAGCAGCGCCACGGCGGCGCGCGGCTCGGGAACGGCGGCGAAAGCCGTCGCGAAGGCGCGCAGCTTCGGGAAGAGCTTCAGACTTGCGGCGGTGATGATGCCGAGCGTGCCTTCGGCGCCGAGGAAAAGCGATTTGACGTCGTAGCCGGTGTTGTCCTTGCGCAGCGTCCCGAGCGAAGAGAGGAGGCGGCCGTCGGCAAGCGCCACCTCGAGGCCCAGGACGAGGTCGCGCATCATCCCGTAACGCAGCACGTGGATGCCGCCGGCGTTGGTGGACAGGTTGCCGCCCAGCTGACAGGTGCCCTCGGATCCCAGGCTGAGCGGAAAGAGGCGTTGCGCCTCGTCCGCGGCCTGCTGGATGGCGGCGAGCACGCAGCCCGCCTCGGCCACGATCGAATAGTTGAGCGGATCGAGGTGCCGGATGCGGTTGAGGCGCGACAGCGAGACGACGACCTGCAGGCCGGAGTCATCGGGCGTCGCGCCGCCGCAATAGCTCGTGTTGCCGCCCTGCGGAACGACTCCGATCCGCTGGCTGTTGCAGAAGGCGAGGAGCTCCGTGACATGGGCGGTGGTGCGCGGCAGTGCGACGGCAAGCGCGCGGCCGTGGTAGAGCCGGCGGTGGTCGGTCAGGTACCGCTCGAGGTCGCCGCCCGGGCCGGGCGCCTGCGCCGTCAGGATGCCTCCAGCCCCGAGGATCCGCTCGAGGCCGCTCAGGGCTTGCGCGGGCGCGAGGGGCGGCACGGCGGCGGGATCTTCAGGCCGTGGTCAGGGCGCGCAGCGCCGCAATGCGCTCATCGAGCGGCGGATGGCTCATGAAGAGGCGCCGTATGCCGCGCGACACCACTGAGCCCCGCCTGCGCGCGAGTTGGTGCCCCGGGAAACGTCCCGAGGTGATGCCGAAGGATGCGAACTGGTGCGAGGGCAGCGGCTCATGCGCTCTCTTCAGCGCCTCGAGGGCCGCGATCATGTTGGGAATGCCGGCGAGGTGCGCGCCGCCGCGGTCGGCGCGGAACTCGCGCCAGCGGGCGAAGGCCATGACGATCATGTTGGCCAGGATACCGAGCAGGATCTGTGAGGCGATCACCGAGAGAAAGTACGCCGGTCCGCGCCCGTCCTCGGAGCGAAAGAGCGTACGGTCGACGAGATTGCCGATGATGCGCGAGAGGAAGATCACGAACGTGTTGACCACTCCCTGGATGAGCGTCAGGGTGACCATGTCGCCGTTGGCGACATGGGTGAGCTCGTGTCCCAGCACCGCCTCGATCTCCTGCTCGTTCATCGCCGCAAGGAGGCCGGTGCTGACGGCCACCAGCGCGGAGTCGCGGCTGTAGCCCGTGGCGAAGGCGTTCGGCTGCGGCGAATCGAACACGCCGACTTCCGGCATGCCGACCCCGGCGGCGCGCGCCAGCCGTGCGACCAGACCGACCAGCCACTGCTCGTTCGAGGTCGTGGGCTGGCTGATGACCCTCACCCCCATCGCGTTGCGCGCCATCCACTTGGACAAGAGGAGCGAAACGAACGCGCCGCCGAAGCCGAACACGGCTGCGAAGACGAGCAGGGCGCCGAGGCTGCTGCCGCGCACCGCGAGCCAGCGATCGAGCCCGATCAGATGGGCCACGATCGTCAGGACGGCGAGCACCGCCAGGTTGGTGACGAGGAGCAGGAAAATGCGCTTCATGGCGACAGCCTTGGGTCGTAAGGCCGGCTTTTCAAGCCACTAATGGATCAGGCCACCGAGCGCACGGCCCACCCCGAAGGCCACGGCCCCGGCACCGCCGCCGATCAGCACCATGCGCAGCGCCCCGCGCAGCGCCTGTCTGCCGGTGAAGAGGCTGAGGGCGAGACCCACCGCGAAAAGGGCGACGCCGGTGAGCACCGCCGTGGCGGCGAGCGCGCGCGTTCCCCTCATTTCCACGAGGAAGGGTATGAGCGGCACGGCCGCCCCGACGGCGAACGATAGGAACGAGGCCGTGGCCGCTCCCAATGGGGAGCCCAGATCGTCCGGGTTCAACCCGAGCTCTTCCCGCGAGAGGACATCCAGCGCCTGCTCCGGGCGGGCGAGCAGCGCGTGGCTGACCTCACGCGCCTGTGCCAGGCTCACGCCTCGCGCCTCGTAGATGAGCGCCAGCTCCTCCGCCTCCTCCTCGGGGTACTCGGCGATCTCCTCCCGCTCGAGCGCGATCTGATATTCGTACATCTCACGCTGCGAGCGCACGGAGATATACTCGCCCGCGGCCATCGACAGCGCGCCGGCGAGGAGGCCCGCGAGGCCGCTGATCAGCACGAAAGAGCTGGGAGCGGCGGCGCCGGCGACGCCCAGGACGAGACTGGCGTTGGAGACCAGGCCGTCGTTCACGCCGAACACGGTTGCGCGCAGGTTGCCGCCCAGGCCGCCGCGGTGGCGGACACCGACGTCCGACAAAGCAGTTGGCATCGCGTGCCCCGCGGCAATGGGGGCGGTATAGATCGACAGGCCGCGCAGCTTCATCGCGGTCAGCACCGAGCGCACGGCGCGGGGGCCGAGCAGCCGCAACAGTCTGGCGACTACGCGAGCTCGCAGAGAGGGCACGAATACGCGACCCGGGGCACGGGTCGTGTTCTGCGAGGAGACTTCCCACTTGGCCGCCTGCTCTTCGGCGGCGGCGGCGAGCTGGGTGAAGAGGCGCTGTTTATGCGGGTCCGGCTCCGCCGCGGCGACCTGGCGGTACAGCCACGCCGATTCCTTCTCGTGGTACCAACTATCTACCCCCTCACTCATGAGGGAGCTCAGTAACCGCCGCGCCCGTCTTCCTCGTCTTCGTCGAGGTCCTCGTCATCCTCGTCGTCCCAATCGTCATCCTCGTCGTCGTCTTCGTCTTCTTCTTCGTCCTCGTCCTCTTCCTCATCGTCGTCCTCGTCCTCGTCGGACTCGGCCCAGCCTTCCGGCTCCTGGGTCTGGTCGAGGTCCATCTCATGCCACGTTTCGAGGTCGATCTCTTCGATCTCGCCGTCGAGATACTCGATCTCGACCAGCTCAGAGTCCTCGTCCACCGTGAGTACACGGAACGATTCCTCATCTTCCAGGTTCTCGTACCATTGTCCGGGAACCGGCTCGTAGTCTCTGCTCACCGCTTTGCTTCCTCAGGTTGGCGGCTGCAAGTTTAGCGTATAGTTTTCCGATGACCATCCCCCGCACGCCATCCACCTCGCCCCTTGCCAGGGCGAGGCGTGTCGTGGTGAAGGTCGGTTCCGCGCTCCTGACGGACGCCGAGACCGGACGCATCAACCGGGCCTGGCTGGAGAGCCTGATCGAGGATCTGCTGCGGCTGCGCAAGCGCGATCAGCAGGTCATCCTGGTTTCCTCGGGAGCGATCGCGCTCGGGCGGCGGCAGCTCGGTCTGGCGAAGGGCCCGCTGCGGCTAGAGGAAAGCCAGGCGGCGGCCGCGGTCGGGCAGATCCGTCTCGCCCACGCGTACAAGGAGCTCCTGGAGAGCCGCGAGGTCACCGTCGCCCAGGTACTGCTCACCCTGGAAGACAGCGAGCGGCGCCATCGATACCTGAATGCCCGGGCCACCCTGGAGACACTTCTTTCGCTCGGCGCCCTGCCGGTGATCAACGAGAACGACACCGTGGCGACCGCGGAGATCAAGTACGGCGACAACGATCGCCTCGCGGCCCGGGTGGCCCAGATGGCCGCGGCCGACTGCCTGGTGCTGCTGTCGGACGTGGATGGCCTCTACACCGCCGATCCGAACAAGGATCGCGCGGCGAGCTTCATCGACGAGGTGCTCAAGATCACGCCGGAGATCGAGGCCATGGCCGGGCGTTCGGCCTCCGATGTCGGCTCGGGCGGCATGGCGACCAAGATCATGGCCGCGCGGATCGCGGTGTCGGCCGGCTGTCACATGTGCATCGCCGCGGGCCATCACCGGCATCCGGTCCGGCGGCTCGAGGAGGGCGCGCGCTGCACGTGGTTCGTGCCCAGCGCCACGCCGGTCGCGGCCCGCAAGCAGTGGATCGCCGGTACCCTGCGACCGGCAGGCGCCGTGACGATCGACCCCGGCGCGCTGCGCGCGTTGCTCGACGGCAGGAGTCTGCTGCCGGCCGGTGTGATCGGCGCTCGCGGCCGGTTCGAGCGCGGTGACACGGTGAGCGTTCTCGCCACGGATGGGACCGAGATCGCACGCGGCATCATCGCCTACTCGGATGTCGATGCGGCGAAGATCATGGGCCGCAAATCAGCGACCATCGAAAGCATCCTCGGCTTCCGCGGACGGGACGAGATGATTCATCGCGACGACCTCGTGGTCCTCAACCAGGAGCCCGCGGCCAAAGAACGTGTCGGGAGCTGATCGGTGAGCGTCGAATCGCCGAAGAAGGATCTGGCTGCCGTAATGGAGCAGCTCGGCCGCAACGCGGCCGCCGCCGCCTCGGTTCTGGCGCTGGCCGGGACCGACGCCAAGAATGCGGCGTTGGCGGCCGCTGCCGCGGCAATCCGCGCCGGCGCCGCGCGGATCCTCGAAGCCAATGCGCGCGACATGTCGGCGGCCCGGGCCGCCGATCTGACCGGTGCGCTGCTCGATCGGCTGGCGCTCGATGAGAAACGGGTCGAGTCGATGGCCCGAGGCATCGAAGAGGTGGTGACGCTGGCGGACCCGATCGGCGCCACCATCGCGCAGTGGCGGCGGCCGAACGGTCTCAGGATCCAGCGGGTGCGGGTACCCCTCGGCGTGATCGGCATCATCTATGAGAGCCGCCCGAACGTGACCGCCGATGCCGGCGCGCTCTGCCTCAAGTCAGGCAACGCCGTCATCCTGCGTGGCGGCTCGGAGAGCCGCCATTCCAATGCCGCGGTACACGCGTGCCTGGTCGCAGGATTGGGCGCCGGCGGACTTCCCGCCGCGTGCATTCAACTCGTGCCGACGACCGACCGGGCAGCGGTCGGCTACATGCTGTCGGGGATGGTGGACTACCTGGACGTCATCGTGCCGCGGGGCGGCAAGAGTCTGGTGGCTCGTGTCCAAAGCGAGGCGCGGGTGCCCGTCATCGGCCACTTGGAAGGCAACTGTCACGTATACGTGGATCGCGACGCGGACGTGCGCATGGCGCAGACCATTGCCCTCAACGCGAAGATGCGCCGTACCGGAATATGCGGGGCGGCGGAGACGCTCCTCGTCGATCGCGCCTGCATCGAGACTCACCTCACCCCCGTGGTGCGCACTCTGCTGGATGCGGGCTGCGAGGTCCGCGGCGATGCGCTGATGCAGAAGGCCGACGATCGCGTGCGGGCGGCATCGGAGGAAGACTGGTACACGGAGTATCTCGACGCCATCATCGCGGCGCGCGTGGTCGACGGAGTGGATGGCGCGATCGCGCACATTGCCAAGTATGGCTCGGCGCACACGGAGTCCATCGTCACGCAGAACGAGGCGACGGCGGAGCGCTTCCTGCAGCGGGTCGACAGCGCCATCGTTCTTCACAATGCCTCGACGCAATTCGCCGATGGCGGTGAGTTCGGCATGGGTGCGGAGATCGGCATCTCCACCGATCGTTTCCATGCCCGCGGACCGGTCGGCGTCGAGCAGTTGACCAGCTACAAGTACGTGGTGCGCGGCTCCGGCCAGATCCGGTCGTAGAGCTCAGGCCGTCGAGACGGCGCCGGCGAGCGCGGCGATTCCGCCACGCAGCGAGAATACTGCCGCATAGCCGCGTGAGCGCAGCTCCCGCGCCGCCGCGAGGCTGCGCTTGCCGCTCGCGCAGACCAGGAGATATCTGCCGGCCGGAGGCATCGCGGTGTGGCCGTGGAGCAGCTGTCCGAGCGGCAGCTGGCGCGCAGTCGAGCACGGCGTGGCGACTCTGGCCAGCTCATGCGGCTCGCGGATGTCGACCACTTCCAGTCCGGCGCCCAGCGCCCGCTCCAGGGAATCGAAGCTCAGCTCGATGTCATCCGCTTCGGCGTCGGCGGTGCGCGAGCCGCTCATGGGGCGCCGCAGGACGTGGTCGGGACAGTCGGCGGCGCGGCGGGTGCGCACACGGGTGAGGCCCAAGGTGAGCAGGTCCAGCATCAGCAGCTCATCCGTCAGCTGTCCGGGCAGATCCAACAGCAGCTTGAGCGCCTCGAGCGCCTGCAGACTGCCGAACGTGCCCGGTACCGGGCCGAGAACGCCGGCCTCGGCGCAGTTGCCGACGAGGCCGTCGCGGGTCGCCTCCGGCCAGACGCACCGCAGGCAGGCGCCGCCGCGGTCCGGGCGCACGACCTGCAGCTGGCCTTCGTACTGGTAGACGCTCGAGAAGACGACCGGCCTGCGGAGCCGCACGCACGCGTCGTTCAACATGAACTTGGCCGAGAAGTTGTCGGTGCAGTCGATGACGAGCGAGTAGGGCTCGATTACCCCCGGGGCCGCGGCGGCATCGAGCCGCAACGCGTGAGTGTGCACCTCGACCTCGGGGTTCAGGGCGCGCAGGCGCGCCGCCGCCAGCTCGACTTTGGGCTTGCCCACATCCGCCAGGGAGTAGAGCGTCTGGCGGTGGAGGTTCGAGGCCTCCAGCCGATCTCCGTCGACCACGCCGATGCGGCCGACACCGGCCGCCGCGAGGTAGGTCATGACCGGCACGCCGAGGCCGCCGCACCCGACCACCAACACCGATGCGCGGCGCAGCTTCTCCTGACCCGCGACGCCGACTTCCTTCAGGGCGATCTGGCGCGAGTAGTCAGGCTTGGGAGTCGCCGCGTGCGCGTGGCCGTCATGCGGGTGGGCATCGTGCGCGTGGCCTGCAGGCTCGGCGCAACGCTCGCAGTTCACCCAGCCGGAATCGCCGTTCTCGTAGTGCTCCTTCTTCCATATGGGCACACGATGCTTGACCTCGTCGATGATGTAGCGGCAGGCGCGGAACGCCTCGTCACGGTGGCGCGCTGTCACCCCGACCCAGACCGCCTGCGCGCCGATCTCGAGCGCTCCGATGCGGTGCACGCATGCCGCGTGCTCCACGCCGAACCGTGCGACCGCCTCGGCGATGATCCGCTCGCCTTCCTTGATCGCGAGCGGCTCGAACGCTTCGTACTCCAGGCGGCGCACGCGCCGGCCCTCGTTGTGATCGCGCACCCAACCCTCGAAGGCGGCATAGCCGCCGCAGGCGGGATCGCTGAGCTCGGCCCGGAGCGCGGACTCGTCGAGGGCTGTGGAGGAGAAGCGGAACATGGATGAGGACACCGGTCTTCAGCCGCCGGCCACAGGTGGAATGAACACGACCGAATCCCCTTCGCTCAGCCGTTGGCTCCACTCGCCGAACTCCGAGTTGACCGCGACGCGCAACATCTCCGGTGCCAGCGAGAACGGGTAACGCTGCTGCAGCTCCTGATAGAGCTCGCGCGGAGTGCCGGCCGCGGTGAGCAGCGACTCGGAGCTGCGTCCCGCCTGCTCGCGCAGCAGCGCGTAATACTGGACGTTGATCCGGCGGGCGGCAGCCGGAGCGGCTTCGGGCGCCTGCGGCGCGCCGGCGGCCCGCACCCGGTAGAGCGCCGAGCCGTACTCGTTCGGCGTGTTCACGTTGTCGAGCGCGCCCGGCTCGGGCTGATCGATCAGCTCGGTGTCGGCATTGATCAGGAACTTCCGCGGGCAGTCGCGTCCGCTCGCAATATGTGCGTGGATCGCCTCACGGCTCGATGGCTCATAGATCGCGCACAGGGGCTCCGGCAAGCCGTTGTGACTCGATCGGTACGCCGTCGCCTGCCGCTCCGGCCGCCGCGAGCGTAAGAGATGCGCGAGAGTCTGCTGATCGAGCAGCGGCAGATCGCAGGCGAGTACCAGCCACGCGGCTTCCGGATGGCGGGCTTGAGCGGCGAGGATGCCGGCGATGGGCCCCGCGACCTCGCCCGAATCGACGATCTGCGCGAAGCGCGCGCGCAGCGGGTCGCCGGCCTGGTCGGGCCGGACGGACACGAAGACCCGCTCGACGAGTGGGGTGAGCAGCTCGACCGCGCGCTCGAGCTGGGTGCGTCCCGCGTACTCGAGCGCCGCCTTGTCGCGCTGCATGCGGCTGCTGCGGCCGCCGGCGAGCACGAGTCCGTAAAGCGCCGCCGTGCCGGCGCCGGCGCGGCGCGAGGGGGAGACTGCGAGCGGCTCGTCCATATGGGATTTCTACCGGGCGGCCCGCTTGTAAGCGCGCTTGCCGCCCGTTTTCTCGAGCAGCCTGATGCCCGCGATCTCGATGTCGTGGGAGAGAGCCTTGCACATGTCGTAGATGGTGAGCGCCGCGACCGTGGCACCAGTCAGCGCCTCCATCTCAACACCCGTGCGGTGATGTACGGCCACTCGGCATCGCACCACGACTTCTCCGCCGCGACGGTCCGCTATCTCCACCGAGCAGTGCTCGAGGCCGAGCGGATGGCAGAACGGTATGAGCTCGTGCGTGCGCTTCGCGGCCATGACACCTGAGACGATAGCGGTGTCGAACACGGGCCCCTTCTTGGTCCGATGTCCGCTTTTGCGGAGCGCCGCGGCGACGTTGCGCGGCAGGCGGACTATCGCTTCCGCGACCGCCTCCCGGCGCGTGACTTCCTTGGCTCCAACATCCACCATCGTGGGGCGATTGCGGCTGTCGAGATGCGAGAGTCCGGAGCGCGCCATCAGCCACCGATGTAGAACATCTCAACCTTGCGGGCATCGCCGGCCGATTCCCGTTGGGCCTGCCGCCGCTCGCTGTAGTTGTCGCTGCGGCCCATCCAGACGCGGCGCAGGACCTCGAGCAGGTGATCATCGCTGGCGCCGCTGCGCAGCGCATCGCGCAGGCTGGTGCCGTGGGTGGCGAAAAGACAGGTGTAGAGCACGCCGTCCGATGACAGGCGGGCACGCGAGCAATCGCCGCAGAAAGGTTGAGTGACGGAGGAGATGAAGCCCACCTCACCGCCGCCGTCGGCGAAAGCGTAGCGCTCCGCGACCTCTCCCAGGTACTCGCGCCGCAGAGGCTCGAGCGGCCAGCGCTCACCGATGCGCGCCAATAATTCCCGCGAAGGCACCACGAGCTCCGGGCGCCAGTCGTTGCGGTTGCCGACGTCCATGTACTCGATGAAGCGGACGATCACGCCGCTGCCGCGGAACCGCTCGAGCAGATCGAGCACGGTGTGGTCGTTGATCCCCCGCTGTACGACCGCGTTGATCTTGATCGGCTCGAGACCCGCCCGCCGCGCGTGCTCGATCCCCGACAGCACATCCTCCAAGCCGCCGAAGCCGCCGCTCATGCGGCGGAAGATCTCAGGATCGGCGCTGTCCAGGCTGACGGTGATGCGCTGCAGCCCCGCGGCGCGCAGCTCGAAGGCGTACTTGGCGAGCAGGGCGCCGTTGGTCGTCAGGGCGATGTCGTCGACACCATCGATGGCCGTCAGGTCGCCGATGAGATCGGTCAGGTTCGGCCGCAGCAGCGGCTCGCCGCCGGTGAGGCGCAGCTTGCGCACGCCGAGGCGGACGAAGAGCCGCGCCAGGCGCACGATCTCGTCGAACGACAGGCGCTCGTGCGAGCCGAGGAAGCGGTAGCGGTCATGGAAGGTCTCCCGCGGCATGCAATACGGGCAGCGGAAGTTGCACCGGTCCATGACCGAGATCCTGAGGTCGCGCAGCGGCCGCCCGCGGCGGTCGCGCGGTCCTCCGGACCCCGGAAGGCGGACGATTACGTCGGGGGAGGGCATGCAACCAGCCTACCACCGGTGCATGCGGGTCACGAATCCCCTGGAATAGGTATTCGGTCCCGGCGGCAGCTCCACGAAGCCGTCCGTGCCGGCGAGCGCCGTGAAATCGCCCGAGCCGTTGGTGGGTGCCGGCATGGCCCAGCTTCGGCCCCAGTCGTCGATCGCAATGCGGATGGGCAGGAAGAAGGTGAGCGGCGGATCGACGGTCACCGGCGCGCCGAGGGCCATCCGCTCCACGGTAGAGGGGGTCTGACCCTGGCTTGCGGCGAGCGCGGGCAAGACGTAGCGGGAGACGCACACCGCCGTCGACACCGGGTTCCCGGGCAGGCCCAGAACGGCGGCGCCCGAGGTCGCGATGCCGAACCAGAGCGGCTTGCCGGGGCGCTGCGCGACCTTGTGGAACACGCAACGGACGCCGAGCTCCTCGAGAACCCGGGGCACGAGGTCGAGCTTGCCCATGGAGACGCCGCCGCTCAGCACGAGGACGTCATGTGTCTCCAGATGGAATTTCAGCCGACGCCTGAGCTCGGCCGCATCATCGGCGATGTGATCGTCCGCCACCCGCTGGAAGCCGTGCAGCCGCAGAGCGGCCGCGATGGCATATGCATTCGAGCGACGGACCTGGTGCGGCAGGATGGGCTCGCCCGGCTCCACGAGCTCATTCCCGGTGGAGATGACGACCAGCATCGGCTGGCTGCTGACCCGGATCCGCGCCATTCCGGCCCCGGCGGCAATGGCGATTTCCGGCGGCCCGAGCCGCGTGCCGGCAGCCAGCAGAAGGTTGCCCTGGCGGGTATCGGTGCCGCGCCGGTGGACGTTTTCGTCCGGCTCCGCCGTCAGGTCATCCGCCAATTCCGCGTACCCATCGGACGCGGTGATTCGCTCCACCGGCACGACGGCATCGCATCCCGCAGGCAGCGCCGCGCCGGTCATGACCTCTATGCAGTGGTCGCGTCCGGCCAGCGTGAGCGGCGGGTCACCCGCCGCCTGCATTGCCTGGATACGCAGCCGGCGCGCGCCGTCGCGCGCTCCACGGCTGTCCAGCGCAATCCCGTCCATGGTCACGCGGTCGAAAGGCGGCTGGTCCCGCTCCGCGTAGACGTTCTCCCGCAGCACTGCCCCCGCGCACTGCGCCAGGGGCAGGGACTCGATCGGCAGACACGTCAGGTGCTGCGCGATGAGCTCATCCGCTTGGGAGGGATTGATCACATTCAGTCGTCGGATTTCTTGCCCTTGGCCTTGAAGATCTTCACCTGCGCGTTGAACTGGTCCGCCACCGAGTGCAGCTGGTCGACCGCGGCATTGTGTTTCTGGATCTCGATGGCCTCGAGCTCCTGCTTCTGCTGCTTGGTGAGCTTGTCACCCGCCTGGGCGACGCGGCTGTCGCGCTCGAGCTGAATGCAGGAGAGGTACGCGTTCATTGCTTCGTTGTAGACCTGCACGGCCTTCTGTCCAGCCAGCATCTGCGCGAGGGTCGCCGTATTGCCATCCGGAATCGGGCTCGGTGCATGCGGATAGCTGCAATCGGCATAGGCTGCGGGTGCGAGGGCGGCCGCGGCGATGGCCACTGCGGCTAGGAGTGATTTCATGAAGCGTTCCCCTGGTTTAGCGGTCGACTATCTTAAGAGCGGGACGCTTTTCGGGCTACCCGCGCCGGCGAGGGCTGGTAGAGATAGCATCCGGCGGTGTGATCATTGACGACGCCCACCGCCTGTAAGTAGGCATAGATAATCGTCGAGCCGACGAAACGGAAGCCTCGCTTCTTCATATCGCGGGAAATCCGCTCGCTCAGCTCCGTGCTGGCCGGCACCTGCGCGCGCCTCTGCCAGCCGTTGATGACGGGCTCGCCGCCGACCCAGTCCCAGAGATAGCGGCTGAACGACCCGAATTCCTTCTGCACCGCAAGAAACGCCCGCGCGTTGCTCACCGTGGAATCGATCTTGAGCCGATTGCGGACGATGCCGGGATCCCGTAGCAACGCGGCGCGGCGGCGCGCATCGAAGCGCGCCACCTTGGCGGGATTGAAGCTCGCGAAAGCCTTTCGATAGGCGGCTCGCTTGCGCAGAATCGTGGACCACGACAGGCCGGCCTGCGCGCCCTCGAGTGTCAGCATCTCGAAGAGATGGCGGTCCTCGCGCACCGGGCGGCCCCACTCCTCATCGTGGTAGCGGGTGTATTCCTCATCGCCCGCGGGAACCCAGCCGCAGCGGGCTTTCGCCATGGGCGGGCTGGCAGCGCGTTTGGAAGCCACGGATTTCTCACTCACCCCAGGCTCGGGCGGGGGCGGCAGAGTAGCATGGGCGAGCCGTGACGCGCGGGCGAGGTAAGATCGCACGCATCCGATGCGCCCATGAGCGCGAGCCGATAGGGGGTCTTCGTGTCGCAATCAGAGTCGCACCTGGCGCGCAATCTGCGCAACCGCCACATCCAGCTCATCGCGCTGGGCGGGACTATCGGCGTCGGGCTCTTTCTCGGCTCGGCGCAGGCGATCCACAACGCCGGGCCCGCGCTCATCCTGAGCTATGTGGTCGGCGGCATCGCTGTTTTCTTCATCATGCGCGCGCTCGGCGAGCTGCTGACGTATCGACCCGTCGCAGGATCCTTTGCCACTTACGCCGACGAGTTCTGCGGGCCGTTCGCCGGGTTCGTCACCGGCTGGTCCTATTGGTTCATGTGGATCCTGACGGCCATGGCGGAGCTCACCGCCATCGGTGTCTACGTGCGCTTCTGGCTCCCCTGGATGCCGCAGTGGCTGCCGCCGCTCGCCGCGCTCGTCGTGCTGTACGGCGCCAATCTCGTTGCGGTGCGGGTGTTCGGCGAGCTCGAGTTCTGGTTCGCTCTCATCAAGATCGTGACCATCGTGGCGCTCATCCTGGCCGGGCTCGCGGTGATCTTTTTCCACTTGGGCGACTTCGGCTCGCAGGCGAGCTTCAGCAACCTCTGGTCCAATGGCGGCTTCCTGCCGTTCGGCATGATGGGCGTGCTGCTGACCCTGCAGATGGTGACGTTCGCCTACTCGGGTGTGGAGCTCATCGGCGTCACGGCAGGCGAAGCGGAGAATCCGGCCGTGGTGCTGCCCCGAGCCACCAACGGGATCATCTTCCGCATCCTGCTTTTTTATATCGGCGCGCTGGTGGTGATCATGGCGCTCGTGCCCTGGAACCAGCTGAGCCCGGACATGAGCCCGTTCGTCTTCGTGTTCCAGAAGCTGGGCATCCCTGCCGCGGCGACCATCATCAACATCGTCGTCATCACCGCCGCAAGCTCATCATGCAACAGCGGCATCTTCAGCACGGGCCGCATGCTCTACTCCCTGGCCTGCCGCGGCCAGGGTCCCCGCGCCTTTGCGTCGGTGAGCAGTCGGAACGTGCCGGCGGCCGGCATCCACGTCTCGGCGGCAGTCATGCTGATCGGAGTGTTCCTCAACTACGTGGTGCCGAAGCACGTCTTCGTCTGGGTGACCAGCATTTCGCTGATCGGGACGCTCTGGACCTGGGGCATCATCATGGTTGCGCACGTGGGGTATCGGCGCGCGGTGCGCGAGGGACGGGTGGCGGCTGCGAGCTACCGCATGCCCGGCGCGCCGGTGGTGAACTGGGTGGTGGTCGCCTTCCTGCTCTTCGTCACCGCCATGCTCTGGCTGCAACCCGATACCCGGGTGGCGCTCTATGTCGCACCGGTATGGTTCGGCCTGCTGGCGGTCAGCTATTTCAGCACCAGGCCGCAGCCGATGGAGGCGGCCTGATAAGATGGCCGCGCCGCGCCGAGCGCGGAAAAGCGCGCGCCCGTAGCTCAGTTGGATAGAGTACCTGGCTTCGAACCAGGTGGTCGGGGGTTCGAATCCCTCCGGGCGCGCCAATTTTCCCGGGTACGTTCCGGTCACATGGGTGACGGCAGCGACCGGGACCATCCTCACGGCAGTGCCGCCAGCTTCACGCGCTCCGCCGAGGCCTCCGCAGCACCGAGCGGGGCATAGCCCAAATGGCCGGAGGCGATGGCTCTCTGGCCCTCGGACGAGAGGACGAGGCGCAGATACTCCCGCGCGATCGGGTCGAGGCGGCCCCCTGGCGGAACGCGCACGTAAATCAGAAGGTAGCGGTCGAGCGGATATCGCCCGGCGATGAGGTCGGCGCGTGTGCCTCGCGAGGCGGAACCTCCCTGTCGCCGTGAGAGCGGCACGACCCGCACGGCGCGAGTCACACGGTTCATTGCCGCAAACCCGATGCTGAGCGGATCGTCGCCAACCGAGCGCACGACGTCAGCGGACTCGGACAGGCCGAGGAACTGCTTGCCGAAGGGCCGTCCGGCGAGCGCACGTTGGCGCATGAAGCGGCCGAGCGCCGTGCTGGCCGAGAGTCCGTAAGCATGGACCGGCCGGTTGGCGAGATTGCCGTCGAGGCCCAACTGCCCCCATCGCAACCCGCCGCTGCGCGCCGCGAAGATTTGCTGCAGCTGAGCCAGATCCAGCTGTCGCAGCGGATTGGCCGCGGGAACGAAGACCGCAAGCGGGGCAGAGCGCGCGTGCGGATCGAGGGAGTCGTGGGCGATACGGAAGGCGATCGGATCCGATCCAACTACGCGCCGATAGGCTGCGAGCTCATCGGGCGAGAAAGGGGCTCCCATCGGTGCGAGGAGACTGCGCCCGGTAGCGAGCGCGGCGGGGGCGGTGCGGGTGCCCTTCAGTGTCAGGATGAAGTGAGCATCCGGATGCGCGCGCGTGAAGAGCGCATCGAGCGCTTCGATCATCTCGCGCATGTCGTTGTAACCGACGATCGAGATTGCGCCATTTTTGCCGAGGTATCGGGCGGAGGCTGCGGACGACCCGTCCCCGGCAGGCAGAGTGTGCGTCGGCGCCGCTGGCGCACGGATCTGCAGCCGCGAGCGTGTTATTTGGGCTGCCGTGAGCGGCAGAAACCGATCCGGCGTGCGCCCTATTACCCGTTGGCCCTCGGGGCTCAACGCGAGCTCGACGAATGCCTTCACGAAGGGTGGCGGCGCGTGTCCCGGCGGCAAGTTGAGGCCGAGATAGATCTGCCGGCTGAGCGGGTAGGAGCGATCGGCGACGCTCTCAGGGCCACCTCGGACGTATGGCCCACCAGAATGCTCGGCAAGCGCTACTGCTCTGGCGCCGGGGAGGGCGTAACCAAAACCGCTATATCCTATCCCATCCGGATCGTTCGCCACGGCACGAACGATCGCCTGGAGAGCGGTTTCACCCGGCCGATCGCGCTCGACCCGGAGGTCGGTACGAAACCTGCCGCCTTGCAGCACACGTATCTCCATGAAATTGACGATCCCCGGCGGGTTACCGCTCGATCGCGAAGGCGTCATTCCATACACGTGAATCGGACGGTTCGCCCAGCTTCCGTTGAGCCCAACATCGCCCCATTTGCTGAGGAGCGCTCCCGAGCGCGGCCGAGGCGCCGCCGAGAGTATCTCGCCGAGCTGGCGGAGGGTGAGCTGATGCAGGGGGTTGGACGAGTTGACGTAGATCGCGATGGCGTGAGTGCCACCTCGCGTATCAAAGCTTCCGTCCGCGACGTTGACGAGGAGCAGTGGGTAGCCGAACTTGCGCTCGAATGCAGCCAGCTCCGCCGGGAAGGGCTCCCGGACGAAATCGACGACGTCGACGCGTCCGGCGAGGAGCCCGCGAAAGCCGTCGGCTGCGAGGGTGACGTGCGTGTCAACTTCGATCGCAGCTCGCGGGTGGAGCGCGTGAAACTGCCGTCCCCAGCTCTCCACCAAGGGCAGCATGGTGCTACCGCCTGCGCAGCGGATCACGGCTGCGGGACCCGGCGTTGCCGCAGCGGCGCCCGCCGCCTGGGAGCCGGTGAGCCACAGTGTCACGCAGGCGACTGCGCCGAAGAAACGGTGGGCTCGCGCCATCTTCATCCCCCAGTCGCAGTGGTGCTCGCGGCGGGTCAACCCGTTCGGTTTTGCAGCGAGCGCGAGGCGACTCTGCCAGGCAATTCTGAAGCAGGGCTGAATGAAACCTTGAATCCGATTCGCGGGACCCGTCACGTTCCGTTCCGAGTCCCAGTCAGCTGCCTTCGAGCCTCGGGAGGGGCGAGTAGGGCATACCGCCGCCCATGCGGCAACTCGTAACGGCGCGCGATTGAGGCGACTCCGTGAGCTTGGAGCTCGCCTGCAATGCCGTCACCGGGAGGGTAGTCGACACGAGCGCGCTCGAGCAGCGGTGTGAGCTCGCCTGCAGGATGGCCGGGGAGCAGCACGAGGACCCGCCCGCGATCGCCACGAGCGGCAAACCATTGGCTCACCACATGCTGCGCAGAGCTCGCATCCGTCGTCAGGACAGTGAATGGGGTGCGCAGCCGGCGATCCAGCATGGCCAGGGTCGTCTCGTCGGGATTCAGCAGAGCAAGGCTTGCATGCTCCGTATCGGAGTGAATCTGTGTCGCCAGCTGGCGAAGGTCCTGCCAGCCATCTATGGTCGGAAACGCCACTAGTGAGCTGATGCAGAAGGCTGCTGCGTACGCGGCGTACGTCCATTGGAACGCTCGCAATAGCTGACCTCTCCGTTGCGCGTCGGCCGCCCTTCGCAGGGTGCTCCATACCAGCAACAGCATCACTGCCGCGGCGCCGCAATATCCGCCGCCGGTGACTGCGGCACGCAAGGCGTCACGGTTTGATGCCACGCTCCCAACACATAGTGCGAGAAGCGCCATCGCGAAGATACACGCGATCGCCGCGACCAGTCGGCGTGTCCAGAGCAGGCAATCGCGCGGGTCCTGGCTCGCGAGCCGCTGCGCCTCGCTGACCTCGAGGGCGATGAGCAGACTCACTCCGAGCAGTGCCGGCGCGGCATAGATGTCGCGAGCCGTCGCCGCGAATGTCAGGAGGAGCAGGAACGGGAGGGAGGCTGCGACGGCAAATCGCCAGGCAGTACCCAGGGGATCAGTCAGGCGCAGCCGCTGCCGCGCACGCCAGGCCGCCACTGCCGCAAGGGCGGTCCATGGAAGGAGATAAACGGGCAACTCAATGAAGTACTTCCCCAACGAGTTGACATGGCCCGTGCTGTAGCGGTACGCGGCCGGGGCTGCAACGTGGGCGAAGCGTCCGGCCAGGTTGTACCAGAACAGAATGCGGAGCGATTCGGCACCCTGCGGCGAGCGCGCGACGGCAAAGATCCACGGGCCGATGACGAGCGCCTGCAGGAGGAAGCCCGCGTAGAGCTCCGGCCGGCGGAGCTCCGACCAGCGCCGCTCCCATGCGACGAGGGTGAGCAGCGCCAGGGCCGGGACCAGCCAGCCGGGCGCACTCTTGGCCATGAACCCGACTGCCGCGCCCGCGTGCATCAGGAGATAGCCGTAGAGCTTCCCGCGGCCCGGCGCGGCCGTGTAGCCGAGATACGCGCCGAGGAGTGAGACGGCGCAGCCGGCGAGGAGACAGGCATCGGGCGCCAGCCACACCGTCACCCTGAAGGCCGTGATCGCGCTGCCTGCCACCAACGCGGCCACGATCGCCGCGGCGACACCGTCCATTGCCAGTCCGAGAGCGCCGATCGCCAGCGCCGTGATACCGGCATAGAGCAGGTTCGGTGCGCGCGCCGCGCGCACGCTCGGACCGAAGAGGCGCATCGATGCGGCGGACATCCAGTACGAGAGCGGAGGCTTCTCGAGGAAGGGTTGATTGGCGAGTTGCGGCAGCAGCCACTGGCTCTGCACGCTCATGCGCCAGGCGATGTCGGCCTCGCGCGGCTCATCCGGTGTCCAGGCGCCGCGATCGAGGGTGCCGATGAGCCACATCGGCGCGAGGGCGAGCAGGATTGGGATGATCCAGCCAGCGGCGCGGGTGGTGGGGAGCGAGCGCATCGAGTTGCGATTATGCCCGCTCCTCCGCGAGCCGCGCACGACCTCGGCCGGCCTGTAGCCACTGCTCGAGCCGATCGAGCGTGGCCGTTCCAACACGCAGACCGAGCCGCGTGCGCCGCCAGAGAATGTCTTCCGCGGTCTGCGCCAGCTCCACCCGGCAGAGGTAATCCGCTTCCCGCTCGTAGAGCTGCGGCAGCAGCTCCTCTCCGAGATCGGCAACGGAACGGGCGCCGCCGAGAATATGCGTCACGCGTGTGCCGTACGCATGGGCGTAGCGGTATCTCAGCGTGTTGGGCAGCCACGGATGCGCACGCTCAAGACTGCGCAGAAATCCCGCGTAGCCACCGCGTGGCAGGTCGCCTCCCGGGAGCAGCGCGTGTGCCGTCCATGGGGCGGCCCGTGATCCCAGCTCAGGCGCCAGAATGTCGACCGCGCTCTCGGCGAGCTTGCGATACGTCGTTATCTTGCCGCCGAACACGGTGAGCAGCGGGGCCGGATGCCGGTCGAGCTCGAGAGCATAGTCGCGCGTGACGCTCGCCGGGTTCGCTGCTGCATCATCCAACAGTGGCCGCACCCCGCTATAGCTCCACACCACGTCCTGCGGCTGCACCGGCTTTGCGAAGTAGCGGCTGGCCGCCGCGCAGAGGTAACTGACTTCCTCGGCGTCGATGCGTACGGCCCCCGGATCGCCTGCATACTCGACGTCCGTCGTGCCGATGAGCGTGAAGTCGCGCTCATAAGGAATGGCAAACACGATCCGCTGATCGTCGTTCTGCAAGAGGTAGGCGAAGCGGTGCGCGTAGAGCCGTGGAACCACGATGTGGCTGCCCTTCACCAGGCGAACCGAATGAGCGACGCTCACCGGCGAGGCCTCGCGCGCGAAGTGGCTCACCCACGGCCCCGTTGCATTGACGGCCGCTCTCGCCGTGATCGTTTGCCGTCCGGACGCCGATGCGAGCGTGGCAACCCACGCGCCATGCGCTATATCCAACTTCTCGCAGCGGGTGCGCGTCAGGATGACGGCGCCGTGCTCGTGGGCATCCACCGCGTTCAAGGCGACCAGGCGCGCATCGTCGGTCCAGCCATCGGAGTAGACGAATCCCTTGACGTATTGTGGCTTGAGCGCCGCGCCCGCCACGTGACGCCGCAGGTCGATACGCGCGGAGCCCGGGAGGCGGTGCCGGCGCGCCAGGTGATCGTAGAGAAACAGGCCGGCGCCGATCATCCAGGCCGGCCGCAGGCGGGCATCGTGCGGCAGCACGAAGCGCAGCGGCCGCATCAGATGCGGGGCGGACCCGAGCAGGATCTCGCGCTCGATGAGCGCCTTGCGCACGAGCGACAGCTGCAGGTGCTCGAGGTAGCGCAGCCCGCCGTGGATGAGCTTGGTGCTGGCGGAGGAGGTATGCGCGGCGAGGTCGTGCTGCTCGCAGAGCAGAACCGAGAGGCCGCGTCCGGCGGCGTCTCGCGCGATGCCGGCGCCGTTGATGCCGCCGCCGATGATCAGAAGATCGTATGTGCCAGAATACCGCATGACCGGATCATATAGGGAAGGGGCCGAGCACAAAGCCGCCAGGAGCGACTTTGGACGGCGAACGCCGGCCCGCAGGGCTCGGCGCAGGGACGGGGCCGAGCATTCCCGCTACGTCGAGGTGCGGCTCGCCGCCGTCCGCCTCGAGCGCAATACGCGGCGGGTGCTCGATCAGGTGAGCTGGACCATCCGTCCCGGCGAGCGCTGGGTGTTGGCCGGCGCCAACGGCGCCGGCAAGACCCAGCTGCTGAAGCTCGTCGCCGGCTCGGTCTGGCCCACCCCCACGGGCCGTGAGGTGCGCCAATATCGCTGGCGAGGCGAGTCGTGGCGTACCCCGCATGAGATACAGGACGAGATCGGCTATGTCGGGCCGGAGCGTCAGGACAAATACACGCGCTACGGCTGGAATCATACCGTCGCGGAGGTCGTGGCAACGGGTATTCACCGGACCGACATCCCCCTTCATTCCGTGAGCGACACGGACCGGAGGCGCGTGGCCGCGATTCTGCGTCGCTTGCGGATAGAGGTGCTGGCGGACCGGCGCTTTCTCACGCTCTCCTACGGCGAGCGGCGGCTCACGCTGCTCGCGCGCGCGCTCGCCTCCCGGCCGAGGATGTTGTTGCTCGACGAGCTGTTGAACGGACTGGACGAGGCCAATCACGAACGCGCGCGCCGCTGGCTCGAGAGTACCGCGCGATCCGAGTTGCCGTGGGTCCTGTCCACTCATCGTGTGGAGGACGTCCCGGCCAGTGCCACACACGCTCTGGTGCTGGAGCACGGACGCGTCGTGTATCGCGGGTCCATCCGGCGCGCACCGCTGACCCGATGGCTCGACCGCCCGGTGGAAAATCGCGCAGTGGCGCCTCCACGCACACGCCGGCGCAACCCTTCCGAGCGCGCGCTGGTACGATTGACCAACGCTCACGTGCACCTCGACGAGCACATCGCTCTGAAGAACGTGTCGCTGACGATCCATCCAGGTGACTGCTGGGTGGTGCACGGACACAACGGCTCCGGCAAGACCACCCTGCTGCGCACGCTCTACGGCGATCACGGTGTGGCCGTCGGCGGGCGCATCGAGCGCGCCGGAATCGAGCCCGGCGTGGCCTTGCAGGCGTTCAAGGAACGGGTGGGTCTGGTTGCGGCGCATCTTCAGGCCGATCACCCTCATGACCTCACCGCCAGCGCGGTCGTGCAGTCGGGCCGGCACGCGAGCATCGGCCTGAACGATGCGCCGAGCGCCGCCGATCGGGCGGCGGCGCGCCGTGCGCTGCGCGAGTTTGGCTTGAGCCCGCTCGCGGCCCGCTCCCTGCGGGAGCTGTCCTACGGCCAGTTGCGGCGGGTGCTGTTCGCGCGCGCCTGGGTGCGGAACCCGGCGCTGTTGCTGCTCGATGAGCCGTTCTCGGGGGTGGATGAGCCGACGCGGCGCGATCTGGCGGAGCGCATCGAGGCCAGGGTCGCCGCCGGCACGGCCGTCGTCATGACGACCCATCGCCGCTCCGAATGGCCGCGCTGCGCCAGTCATGAGCTGGAGCTCGCCCACGGCGAAGTGCGCTATGCGGGTCCGGTCAGAGAGCGATCTCGGTCTCGAAGACGGAGATCGCCTGGCCGACGATCCACACACCGGCGACGCTTCCCTCTTTGAGGTCCAGCTCCACCTCCACCCGCCCGGGGCGGTGAAGGTACTGGCCCTGCACCCCGCGGAAGGAGGCGTGCCGCAGATCGTGGGTCAAAAAGCCGTAGTGTGCGAGGTACACCCCGAGGAGGCCGTGGGCGTTGCCGCTCACCGGGTCTTCGCCGATGCCGAGCGCCGGGCAGAACATACGCGATTCGGTCAGATGGTCATCGCTGCCGGGCGTGACGGCGAAGACGAAGTAGCCGGCCGCGCCTATTTGCGCCGACAGCGTCGTCAGGCGAGTCATGTCGGGCTTCAGATGGCGCAGCGGCTCCGTGCCGCGCACGCCAATGAGCAGCCGCGTGCTGCTCGAGCCGGCGATCCGGAGAGGGCAGCGGGTGTCGAGGTCGTCCGTCGCGAGCGCCAGCGCATCGAGCACCGCCAGCCGTTCGCGATCGTTGAGCTCCCGCCCGAGGGGCGGGGCGGTCTGGCGCACCGCGATCTTGCGGTCCTCACCGCTGCCGCGGATCTCGATATCGACGACTCCCGCCTTGGACTTCTGCCGCAGCTGGCGGGGTGCGTTCTGCCTGCGGGAGAGCACGTAGTGCGCCGCGACTGTGGCATGCCCGACGAACCCGACCTCGGTCCGCGGTGTGAAGAACCGGGCGCGCAGATCGTGGCCATCCCCGTCCGCCGCCAGAATGAACGCGGTATCGGCGTTGTTCAGCTCCCGCGCGATGGCGAGCATCTGCGCGTCCGTCAACCCGTCCGCATTGAGCACCACGCCTGCGGGATTTCCGGTGAAGCGCTGCGCAGTGAAGGCATCCACTTGATGCACTTGGATTTTTTGAGTCATCGCTCCGGTTCCCCGTCCGCGACCGCCCGCCACCACCAAGGGCCGAGCCGTCACGACGGGGTCATTCTAGCCGATGAATTACAATATCTTCATGGAGATCGGTGTGGAAATCAGTCTGTACCCGCTGGCGGAGCATTTCGCGCCGGAAATACATGATTTCATTGCCAGGCTGGCGGCGGCGGGGGATCTGAGGGTGGTCAGCGGCAGCTTCAGCACCCAGATCTTCGGGGAGTACGAGCGCGTCTTCGAGATCCTGCGCCGGGAGCTGCACGCCACCTTCGAGAGCCGGGACCGGCAGGGCGGGAAAGCCGCTTTCGTCCTGAAGGTGCTGGGTCCCCTTTGAATCGGCCGGCATCGCCGCCGGAGCAGGTCTCAGAGGTTGCTGGCGCGTGAGGCGATCGGCAAACTAGACGGCTTGGCTTCGGCACGCGCCGGGGCGGGACACAGCGTGAACAGAGGTAATGAATGGCGTTGCTGCGTGTAGTCGATCGCGACGGTCAGGAGCATGAGGTCGAGGCAAAAACCGGTCTGAAGGTCATGGAGACCCTGCGGGAGCTCGACTACGGAGTTGCGGCGATCTGCGGCGGCATGTGCTCGTGTGCGACCTGCCACGTCTATGTCGATCCGGACTGGCAGGCGCGGCTGCCGGCGCCGATGTCGGATGAGCGGGAGCTGCTGACGGAGCTCGCGCACGTAGAGGACAACTCGCGCCTGTCCTGTCAGATCGAGTTCACTGCGGAGCTCGCCGGCATGCGCGTCACCATCGCGCCGGACGAGTAGAGGGGGGGCTCCCATTCACGTCATCTGGCTGATAATCGCTTTCGCCGTGATCGGCGCGATCGTCATCGCGCGCCTCTACTTCACGTTGCGCAAGATGCGTCCTACCCACCAGGAAACCTGGGACGAGAAGATGATCGAGAGTCTTCGCGCCAAGGGCTACGTCCCCTTCAACGAGTACCCGGTCGATTTCTTCCTGGCATTGCCGAATGACGCCGCGTGCGGTGCCGTCAGGGCACGTCTGGAGCCGGACGGCTTCAGTATCGATGTCAGACCGATCGAGGATGAGGTCACCTTGCCGATGAGCCTCCATGCGAGCAAGTCGATGCGGCTCATCCTGGTCGACATGATGGAGCTCAGCAAGCGCTTCAGCGCTCTCGCCGCCGAGTTCCAGGGCCGCTATGACGGATGGGCGGCGTAAGCCCGGTGGTCTACTTGCGTTCCGTCTGACGACGCACCGCTTCGGCGGCGGCAGCGATGGCGGCCGGGTCGCCGAGATAACGGCTATTGAGCGGCTCGAGCTGCGCGTCGAGCTCGTAGAGCAGCGGCACGCCCGTCGGGATGTTGAGCTCGACGATCTCGCTCTCCGAGACGTTGTCCAGCATCTTTACCATGGCGCGTAAGCTGTTGCCGTGCGCCGCCACGAGCACGTTGCGTCCGCGGCGCAGCTCCGGCGCGATACGGCTGTGCCAGAAGGGAAGCACGCGGGCGAGAGTGTCCTTGAGCGATTCCGCGGCCGGGAGCTCCGCGGGCGGCACGTCCGCATAGCGTGGATCGAAGCGGGGGTGACGCTCGTCATCGGCGGCCAGCGGCGGCGGCGGGATGTCATAGCTGCGGCGCCAGATCTTCACCTGCGCTTCGCCGTGCCGCTCGACGGTCTGCGCCTTGTCGAGCCCTTGCAGCGCCCCGTAGTGGCGCTCGTTCAGCCGCCAGGAGCGCTCGACCGGGACCCACATCCGGTCCATCTCATCGAGCATGATCCAGAGCGTGCGGATCGCGCGCTTCAACACCGATGTGAATGCGATGTCCACCACCAGCTTCTCTGCGATGAGCTGCTTGCCCGCGCGCGCCGCCTCCTCGCGGCCCTGATCGGCAAGGTCCACGTCCGTCCAACCCGTGAACAGGTTCTCCAGGTTCCAGATGCTCTGGCCATGACGGACCAAAATCAATTTTCCGGTGCTCATGATTGCACTACTCCGCCAGCTTTCGCAGTGACTCGACGCCGACGGTGAGTGTCGCGAAGTCGGCCGCGCCGGCCGCACGCATGTCGGCGAGGGTGCGTTGCCAGTGCGTGAGCTCCTTGCCCGCCGACTCCTCCCATGCCTGCACGCGCTCCTCGGCGGTACCGTCGCCGCCGCGGCTCAACACTCGCTCCGCGAGCTTGCGGTGCAGGCGCAGGGCCGCATCACGCAGACCCGTACGCGCCGTCGCCTGCCACGGTCCTTCGACCGGCAGCCTATCGATCTGCTGCCGGAGCCAGTCGAGACCCGTGCGGGCACCGGCCTCGAAATACAGGCGGGCGGCCTCCGTGACGCCGATGCGTTGCGAGGCGGCGAGCTCCACGATGTCGAGCGAAGCATTGTGCGCATCGAGGCTCGCGACGCGCGCGGCGAGATCGGGCGGCAGGCCCGCCTCGATGTGCTGTGCGCGGACCTGCTCGAACTGTTCGCGCCAGGAGCCGCAGAGCACCTGGCCGATCCGCGACTGCAGCTCATGCACGCCGGTCCGGAACTCCGCCACCGCCGTATCCACCTTGAGCGCCCGCCGGCGGGCGAGCAGCCAGTAGGTGGCGTGGCGCAACAGCCGGCTCGTCTCGAAGGCCGCCACGTACTGCAGTTTCGCCGGGACGCGGTTGTCGAGCTCCTCGATCCGCGTCCACACCGTTCGGACCTCGAAGATCTCGCGCGCCGCGGTGTAGGCGCGGGCGATCTGCGCGGGCTCCGCGCCCGTGTCTTCCTGCGCCCGCGTCACGAAGGTCGGGCCCATGCGATTGATCAGGCTGTTGGTGGTCGCCGTGGCGATGATCTCGCGGCGCAGACGATGGCGCGAGATGGCGCGCGCGAAGCGCCGGCGCACCGGCGCGGGGAAGTAACGCTCGAGCTCCGTGGAGAGGTACGGATCCTCCGGCACGTCGGAGTCGAGCAGATGATTGTTGAGCCAGATCTTGCTGTAGGCGAGCAGGATCGCGAGCTCCGGACGGGTGATGCCGCCGCCCGCCTTGCGCCGCTCGGCGAGCTCATCGTCGGTGGGCAGGAACTCGAGAGCGCGGTTGAGCTCGCCCGAGCGCTCCAGGGAGCGGATCAGATGCTGGAATTCCGACAGCCGGGCCCGGGCCTGCAGCTCGAGTGTGCTGATGGCCTGGCTCTGCAGATAATTGTTGCGCAGCACGAGCGGGCAGACCTCGCCCGACATGCTGGTGAGCAGCTTGTTGCGCTCGCCGACGGTGAGCCCGCCCGCCTGCACGATGGGGTTCAGCAGGATCTTGAGATTGACCTCGACGTCGGAGGTGTTGACCCCGGCCGAGTTGTCGATGAAGTCGGTGTTGAGCCGGCCGCCGGCGAGCGCGTACTCGATGCGTCCGCGCTGCGTGAAGCCGAGGTTGCCACCCTCGCCGACCACCTTGGCCCGCAGCTCCCGGCCGTTGATCCGCAGGCCGTCGTTGGCGCGATCGCCGACCTCGGCGTTCGATTCCCGGCTCGCTTTGACGTAGGTGCCGATCCCGCCGTTCCACAGCAGGTCCACCGGCATGCGCAGGATGGCGCGCAGGATCTCGGTCGGGGTGTTGGTGGCAGCCTCCAGGCCGAGCAGGGCGCGCGCCTCCGGCGACAGGGTGATCGACTTTGCCGTGCGGGGGAAGATGCCGCCGCCCTTGGAGATGCACTCGCGCTCGTAATCGTCCCAGCTCGAGCGCGGCAGGTCGAACAGGCGCTGCCGCTCCGCGAAGCTCACCGCCGCATCGGGGCTCGGATCGACGAATATGTGGCGGTGGTCGAAGGCCGCCTGCAGGCGGATGTGCCGCGAGAGCAGCATGCCGTTGCCGAAGACGTCGCCCGACATGTCGCCGATGCCCACGGCGGTGAACGGAGTCTCCTGGATGTCCGTGCCGAGCTCGCGGAAATGCCGTTTCACGCATTCCCAGCCGCCGCGGGCGGTGATGCCGAGCTTCTTGTGGTCGTAGCCCGCCGAGCCGCCGGAGGCGAATGCATCGCCCAGCCAGAAGCCGTACTCGGCGGCGACGGAGTTGGCGATATCGGAGAACGTCGCCGTACCCTTGTCGGCCGCGACTACGAGGTAGGCATCATCGCCATCGCGACGCACCACCTGGGGAGGAGGCGCGACGCGGCCGCCGACGATGTTGTCGGTCACGTCGAGGAGGCCGCGGATGAAAGTGCGGTAGCAGGCGATCACCTCGGCCTGTACTTCCTCGCGGGTGCCGCCGGGCAGGCGCTTCGGCACGAACCCGCCCTTGGCGCCGACCGGCACGATGAGCGTGTTCTTCACGTTCTGGGCTTTCATCAGGCCCAGAACCTCGGTGCGGAAATCCTCGCGCCGGTCCGACCAGCGGATGCCGCCGCGCGCCACGTAACCCATGCGCAGGTGCACACCCTCGACGCGCGGGCTGTAGACGAAGATCTCGAACTTCGGGCGCGGCAGCGGCAGGTCCGGAATCGCCGCGGGATCGAACTTGAGCGCCAGATACGCCAGCGGCTCGCCGTTGGCGTCGCGGCGATAGAAGTTGGTTCGCAGCGTCGCCTGCACGAGCCCGAGATAGGCGCGCAGGATCCGGTCCTCGTCGAGGCTCGCGACCGAGTCGAGGCTGGCGCGGATCTGGGCGGCGATCTCCTCCGCCGAGTTGCCGCGGCCGTCGGGCCGCTCCTGGCGCGTGCGGCGGCCCGGCGCGGGCTGCGCCGCGGGGTCGAGCCGGGCCTCGAAGAGGCGCACCAGGCCGGCGGCGATCGCCGGATTGGCTGCCAGGGCGCGCTCCATGTACGCCTGGCTGAACGGCACGCCCGTCTGCAGCAGATAGCGGCAGTAAGCGCGCAACACTGTGATCTCGCGCGCCGTGAGGTCGGCGCCCATCAGCAGGCGATTGAAGCCGTCGTTCTCCGCATCCCCGCTCCAGGTCATCGTCAGCGCTTCCCTGAAGCGCCCTTCGATGCGGCCGATGTCGATCGCGAGCCCGTCGCGGTGCTCGAGCTCGAAGTCCTGGATCCAGGCGGCGCCGCCCTCGGGCCAGGCGAGCTCGTAGGGCCTCTCGGCGATCACCCGCAGGCCGAAGTTCTCCAGGATGGGCAGCAGATCCGAGATCGGCACGGGATCGCCGAGCCGCACTACCTTCAGATGCATCCGCGCGGGCTTCTGCTGCTGCGGACGGTGCAGGCTCAGCCGCCGCGCCTGCGGTGCGGCGCGCAGCCGCTCGAGATCGGCGATGTCTGCCAAAGCGTCGGCGGGCGCGACATCTTCTTCGTAGGCGAGCGGGAAGGCGCGCCGGTAGCGTGTCGCGAGCGCGATGCCGGCACCCTCTCCCTCGCGCGCCACCAGCACCTCCCGCAGGCGATCCGTCCAGGTCAGCGCCGCGTCCGCGATGCGCGCCTCGATCGCCGCGATATCGACCTTGCGCGGCCCGGGCGGCTCCGTGCGCACCACTACGTGCACGCGCGCATGGCTCGAGCCGGAGATCTGTACCTGACTCTCCACCGAGCGGCCGGCGAATCCATCGAGCACGATCTGCTCGATGCGCTGGCGCACCTCCGTGTTGTAACGGTCGCGCGGCACGTATACGAGGCAGGAGTAGAAGCGGTGATAGGGATCGCGCCGCGCCAGCAGGCGCACCGTGCGCCGCTCGTACAGGTTGACGATGCCGCGGGCGATCCGGATCAGGTCCTCGACACTCGCCTGGAAAAGCTCATCGCGCGGGTAGGTCTCCAGCACGTTGAGGACGGCCTTGCCGTCATGGCCGTGCGGATCGAGGCCGAAATACTGGATGACCTGATCGACTTTGCGCCGCAGCACCGGAATGTCGCGCGGGCTGCGGTGATAGGCGGTCGAGGTCCAGAGTCCGAGGAACCGGTGCTCGCCGGTGACCCGGCCGCGGGCGTCGAAGATCTTCACGCCCGCGTAGTCGAGATACTCCGCGCGATGCACGGTCGAGACGGAGTTGGCCTTGGTGAGGACGAGCAGCTCCCTGTCCCGGGCACGGGCGCGGACATCGCCCGTCAGCACGGTGGCAGCCGCTTTGTCGCCCGCCGCCCGGGCGCGCAGGATGCCGAGGCCGCTGCGCGGGTCCGCAACCAGGCGATCCTCGCGCTCGCCGCGCTCCAGCCGGTATTGCCGGTAACCGAGGAAGACGAAATGGCGCTCCTCCATCCATTCGAGGAGTTGGCGCGCCTCCGTGATCTCTTCCGCGGGCAGAGGAGGCGGCTCGCGCCGCAGGTCCGCGACCAGGGAGCGCACGCGCTCGCGCATGGCCGGCCAGTCCTCGACCGCGAGGCCGACGTCCGCCAGGGTCGACTCGATGTCCTGGCGCAGCCGTCCGACCGCCTCAGGGTCGGTCTGACGGTCGATCTCGTACAGCTCCCAGGATTCGGCCTGATGCGGCTCGCCACCGTTCGTGCCGAGTCCGGCGAGGCGCCCGCGGCCATCGCGGCGGACCTCGAGCACCGGGTGAACTATGAGATGCACCGCGAGTCCGGCGTTCGCGAAGGCTATCCCGACGGAATCGACCAGAAACGGCTTGTCATCGGTGACGATCTGCACCAGCGTATGTGGTGACTCGAAACCGTCGCGCTCGGGATCGGGATTGAAGATCCGGACGAGCGACTGCCCCGGGGCACGCCGCCAGCCGAGCTCCAGGTGCGCGCGCGCCGCGCTGGCGAGCGCCGTGGGTGGGCGCTCCGCCAGGTCTTCTTCGCCCACGCCCCGGAAGTACGTCCTCAGGTATCGCTGCTGTACCTGACGGTAAAGAGCGGCGTCCGAGGCGGCGCGTGGGCCCTGGGTGCGGCCGATGCGCACGCGAACGATGCGTTCAATCAGCTTCAGGCGGGCGGGGGGAATGCTGCGCAGCAGACGACTGTCGTCTGACGAGGGATCTGGTGCATGCATGATGGGTCGCGATTATATATGTCCGGGCGGCCCAGGGCCGCATATGGCGCTATAATAGTTGCACGCGCAACCAGATGGCGGCGGAGATCCACATGAGCCAGTCCCGCGATAATCCGATGGGTACCGACGGTTTCGAATTCGTCGAGTACACCGCGCCCGACCCGCAGCTCCTGCGTACGCTCTTCGAGCGTATGGGCTTCCCGGTGAAGGCGCAGCACCGTTCCAAGAACGTGACGCTGCATGGCCAGGGAGCCATCAACTTCATCATCAATGCGGAGCCGGAATCGTTCGCGCAACGATTTGCGCGCCAGCATGGTCCGTCCGCCTGCGCAATGGCGTTCCGGGTGCAGGATGCGGCGTATGCGTATCGGCGCGCGCTCGAGCTCGGTGCCAAGCCCGGTCCGCAGAGCGCGGGCCCGATGGAGCTCAACATCCCCTGCATCGAAGGCATCGGCGGCTCGCTCGTCTACCTGGTCGACAGGTACGGTGATCGTTCCATTTATGACGTCGATTTCCGTGCAGACGCCTCGGCGCCACTCAGGGAGAACGCGGGCCTCACGTGCATCGACCATCTGACGCACAACGTGCAGCGCGGCCACATGGACCTGTGGAAGGGCTTTTACGAGAAGCTGTTCAACTTCCGCGAGATCCGTTACTTCGACATCGAGGGCAAGCAGACGGGCCTGCTCTCGCGCGCGATGACCAGTCCCTGCGGCAAGATCCGCATCCCCATCAACGAGTCGCAGGACGACAAGAGCCAGATCGAGGAGTACCTGCGGGAGTATCACGGCGAGGGCATCCAGCACATTGCGCTCGGCACCGATGACATCTACCGGACGGTGGACGTGCTGCGCAGCGGCGGGCTCGCCTTCCAGGACACGCCCGACACTTATTACGAAGGCGTGGACGCGCGCGTCAAAGGCCATCGGGAGCCGCTGCAGGAGCTGCGCCGCCGGAACATCCTGATCGACGGCAATCCGGAGCGCGGCGAGGGACTGCTGCTGCAGATCTTCACCCGCAATGTGATCGGCCCGATCTTCTTCGAGATCATCCAGCGCAAGGGCAACGAAGGCTTCGGCGAGGGCAACTTCCGCGCGCTCTTCGAGTCGATCGAGCAGGACCAGATCCGCCGCGGCGTCATTTAGTACTGTCCGGAGCGCTGAATTACACTGGGCGGATGGAGGCTCCCGCCCGCGGCGGGCCGCGGCCCGCACTCCCCATTCGCATCGAGTACGACCCTGCGCTGCCGATCACGGCGCACCGGGAGGAGATTCTCGCTGCCATCGCGCGCCATCCGGCCATCATCGTCTGCGGTGCGACCGGCTCGGGCAAATCGACGCAGCTGCCGAAGCTCTGTCTGCAGGGCGGGCGCGGCACCGCGGGTCTCATCGGGCACACGCAGCCGCGGCGCATCGCGGCCCGCGCTCTCGCGGCGCGGCTCGCCGAGGAGCTTGGAACCACTGTCGGCGGCGCCGTCGGCTTCCAGGTGCGGTTCGCCGACCATACCGGTCCGCAGGGCCGTGTGAAGCTGATGACTGACGGGATCCTGCTGCAAGAGCTCGAGAGCGATCCACAGCTACGGCGCTATGACACGCTGATCATCGACGAGGCGCACGAGCGCAGCCTCAACATCGATCTGCTGCTCGGCGTGCTGAAACGGCTCCTGCCGCAGCGGGCGGACCTGCGGCTGATCGTGACCTCTGCGACCATCGATCCGGCCAGGCTGGCGGAATTCTTCGGCGGCGCACCCGTCATCGAGGTGTCGGGCCGCAGCTATCCGGTCGAGGTCCGTTACCGCCCGCTGGTCGCCGAGGACGAGGACGCCGCGGAGCTGTCTCTGCCGGAGGGCATCGTGGAGGCCGTGCGCGAGCTCGACTCGCGCGCGGCGAGCGGCGCCGGTGCGGACACGCTCGTGTTTCTGCCCGGCGAGAAGCACATCCGCGAGGCCGCCGAAGCATTGTCCAGAGCGCGCCTCGCCGGCACCGAGACCTTGTCTCTCTACGCGCGCCTGTCGGCCGCCGATCAGGCGAAGATCTTCCAGAAGCACTCGCAACGGCGCGTGATACTGGCCACCAACGTCGCGGAGACGTCGCTCACCGTGCCGGGTATCCGTCACGTCGTCGACTCCGGATTGGCGCGCATCAGCCGCTACAGCGTGCGCGGCAAGGTTCAGCGCCTGCACGTGGAGCGGATTTCGCAGGCGAGCGCCGCGCAGCGCAAGGGGCGCTGCGGCCGCGAAGCCGCGGGCATCTGCATCCGCCTCTATGCGGAGGAGGATTTCGCGGCCCGCGAGCCGTTCACGTCGCCCGAGATACTGCGCACCAACCTGGCGAGCGTGATCCTGCGGATGGCGACGCTGGGCCTCGGCGATCCCGAGAGCTTCCCCTTCCTCGATCCTCCCGACACGCGGCTCATCAACGATGGCGTGCGCCTGCTCGAAGAATTGCAGGCGATGAGCGAGCGGCGCGTGACGCGTCTCGGGCGCCAGATCGCCGCATTGCCGGTCGACCCACGGCTCGGACGCATGCTGCTTGCGGCATCGCGTCTGCGGTGTCTCACCGAGATGCTGGTCATTGCGGCGTTCCTCGAGACACAGGACCCGCGCGAGCGCCCGGCCGACATGCAACCGCAGGCGGACGAGAAGCACGCTCTGTTCGCGGACAGCCGCTCCGACTTCGTCACCGTGCTCAATCTCTGGCGCTCCTTCGGCGAGCAGGCCGCGGCGCTTTCCGGCAACCAACTGCGCAAGTGGTGTCGCGAGCACTTCCTGTCGTTCCTGCGCATGCGCGAGTGGCAGGATCTCCATCACCAGCTGACCCGCAGCGTCCGCGACCTCGATTTGCGGCCGAATCATTCGCCGGCGAGCTACGCCGACCTCCACCAGGCCATCCTCACGGGGTTCCTCGGGTCGGTGGGCACGCTCAACCAGAAGCGCGAATACGATGGCCCGCGCGGCATGCGCTTCGTGATCGCTCCGGGGTCACCGCTCGCCGCCAAGCCGCCCAGATGGGTCGTTGCCGGCAGTCTGATCGAGACCACCCGGCTCTACGCGCGGATGGTGGCCGCGATCAATCCGGCCTGGATCGAGCGCGCGGGCGCGCATCTGGCCAAGCGCACCTACAGTGAGCCTCACTGGGTGTCGGACCGCGGGTTCGTGGCGGCGTACGAATCGGTATCGCTCTACGGGCTCTCTCTCGCCACGCGCCGGCGTGTCAACTACGGTCCGGTCGCTCCGCGGGAGGCACGGGCGATCTTCATCCGCGAGGCTCTGCTCGCCCCGGGGCAAGCGGCCGGCCCGGCCGCGGCTCGCAGCGAGTTTCTCGCGGCCAACCGCGGGCTGCGCGAGGAGATCGAGAGGCTGGAAGCCAAGATCCGCCGGCGGGATATTCTCGTCGACGAGGGACGCGAGGGCGCATTCTATGAGTCGCGCATCCCGGAGCGAGTCAGCTCGCTCGGCGAATTCGAGCAGTGGCGGGCGCAGGCCGAGCGCCGCGATCCGCGGCTGTTGTGCATGTCACGCGCGGACCTGATGCAACGCGACGCGTGCGAGGTCGACGAGGCCCGCTTTCCGGATACGCTGGATGTTGGCGGGAACAGGCTGCCGCTGAGATATCGGTTCGAGCCGGCGGAAGCGGACGACGGCGTCACGCTGGTCGTCCCGGACCTTCTGCTGGACGCTCTGGAGTCGGACCGGCTGGCATGGCTGATCCCCGGCTGGCAACTCGAGAAAGTCATTGCCGTGCTGCGCGAGCTGCCGAAGGCGCAGCGCAAGCTCCTCGTGCCGGTTCCGGAGCATGCCCGGCAGGCGCTCGAGGAGTTGACAGTGCGCGCGGGCCACCCCGCGGGCACGGCGGCGGCCCGGGGCGCCGCGCCCGGATTTTACGCCGGCCTGGCCGCAAGGATTTCGGAGCGGATCGGCGCAACCGTGGCGCCGGCCGACCTCGCGGCTCTGTCACTGCCCGAGTGGCTGCGGATGAACATCCGTGTCGTCGATGCGCAAGATCGGGTGTTGGCCGAAGGCCGCGACCTCGCCGCCCTCAAGCGCAAAGTGCCGGGGACGGGGGTACGCGCGCGCCAGGTGGCGGACGAGGGCGCGGACCTGCATCGGCAGTGGGACTTCGGTGAGCTGCCCGTGAGCCGCCGGATCGAGCGCAATGGACTGCTGCTGACGGTGTATCCGGCCATCGAGGATCGGCGCAGCGCGGTTGCGTTGGTGGAGGCCCGCGGTGCGGTCGGTGCCGAGGAGCTGTCGCGGCGGGGCGTTGCGCGCCTGGCGCTGCTCGCGTTGCCGCAACAGGCCCGCTATTGGCACAAGCGAGTGGCCGAAGATCGCGAGCTGGTGCTGCAGAGCCGCGGGCTCGAACTCGCCCAGGCGCTGGCCGATGCCGTGAGCGAGCGTATTTTCCTGGATTGCTTCGCGGCGGCGGATGCTCCCCTGCCGCGCAACCGCGAGGCATTCGTCCAGCGGCTGGAAGCGGGCCGCGGCAGGCTGGAGGCGGCGGGCGGCCAACTCGTGGAGACCCTCAGGAGCGTGCTCAAGGAATGGCGCACCGTGCGCGCCGCCATCGATGCCGCACGCAACCCGGTATCGGCCGGCGCCGTGGCCGATGTCAACACCCAGCTTGCCGCGCTGCTGCCGCCTGACTTCATAGAGTCGACACCGCAGCCGTGGCTCGGCCACCTGTCACGCTATCTCAGGGCGATCGCGCGCCGGCTCGGACGCCTGCCGGCGGCCGCCCGCCGCGATGACGAGCTGGCTGCGCGCGTCCGCCCGTTTGTCGCGGCCTTGCGCGGGCTGCGGGCAACGCCGGATGGGCTGCGGATCGAGCTGGCGCAGCTACAGTGGATGATCGAGGAATTCCGCGTTTCGCTCTTCGCGCAGGACCTGCGGACTACGATGCGAGTCTCCGAGCAGCGCCTCACCGAGCAGCTCGAGCGGGCGAAGGCAGAGGCGCGGGACTGAGCGAGGCCTCGGCCTAGCCCTTGTGCTCGCGCGCGAGGTACTCCTCGCTCTGCATCTCCGTGAGGCGGCTCACCGTGCGTTGGAACTCCAGCAACAGGCGCTCGCCGCGGTAGAGTTGCGCGGGCGGCGCGGCGGCTGAGACGACCAGCTTCACGCAGCGGTCGTAGAGCTCATCGATGAGGGCGATGAAGCGGCGCGCCTCGTTCTCACGCAACGTATCCATGATGGGCACATTGGAGACCAGGACGGACTGATAGTTGCGCGCGATCTCGATGTAGTCGTCCTGGCTGCGGGGGCCTTCGCAGAGCGCGTCGAACTCGAACCACGCCGCCCCCTCGCTCTGGCGCACGACCGGTATGGGCCGGCCTTCGATCTCCACAGTACCGTCGGACGCATCGGCGTGGTCTGAGAGCTCAGCGAAAAGGGCGCCCAGTCGCGCCACGGTGTTGGGACCTCCCGCCGGCAGATACGTGCCAGCCTGGGTGAGCTGCCGCAAACGGTAGTCGCGGTCTCCTCCGGCCGCGACGACGTCTACGTGCCGCTCGATGAGCTCGATCGCCGGCAGGAAGCGCTGGCGCTGCAGGCCGTCGCGATAGAGGTCGCCCGGCGGTACGTTGGAAGTGGTGACGAGCGTCACGCCGCGGCGAAAGAGCCCGCCAAAGAGCCCTCCCAGGATCATTGCATCGGCGATGTCGGTCACGAAGAGCTCATCGAAGCACAGCACGCGCACTTCAGCGGCGAGGCGCTCCGCGACGGTCTCGAGCGGCGCCTCCACCTCCCTCAGGGTCTTGAGCTCCGCGTGGACGTCGTGCATGAAGCGGTGGAAGTGGCGGCGGCGGCGCTCCGGGAACGGCAGGCTCTGGAAGAAGAGATCCATCAGCCAGGTCTTGCCGCGGCCCACCGCCCCCCAGAGGTAGAGGCCGCGCTCGGCAGCCGGAGCGCCGCGGCGGCCGATGGCGCGCAACAGGCGCCTGCCCATCGAAGCGTCCGAGTGATGGGCGGCAATCAGTCGGGAGCGCAATTCTTCCAGCCGGCTGACGATGGCGAGTTGCGCGGGGTCGGCACGAAAGCCGCGCTCGGCGATCTGATGCTCGTAGATCTCGCGCAGAGTCCTCGCGCCCGCGTCGTTCATCCTTCAGTCCGTGGCGAGATCGGGCAGGTCCCGGAAATGCTCCAGCGCGTGCGGATTGGCGAGCGCGTCGATGTTCTTCACGGGGAGGCCATGAATCACGTTGCGGACCGCGAGCTCGGTGAGCTTGCCGGAGAGGGTCCGCGGAATGTCGGCAACCGCGACGATCTTGGCCGGGACGTGCCGCGGCGTCGTGCTCGCGCGGATCACCTCGCGGATCCTCTTGCGCAATGCGTCGTCGAGCTCGACTCCGGGCTGCAGGCGCACGAAGAGCACGACGCGCACGTCATCGCGCCAGTCCTGTCCGACCGCGATTGCCTCGATGATTTCCGCGAGGCTCTCGACGGCGGAGTAGATTTCCGCGGTGCCGATGCGCACCCCGCCCGGATTCAACACGGCGTCGGAGCGGCCGTAGATGACGATTCCGCAGTGCTCGGTGAGCGCGGCGTAGTCGCCGTGATGCCACACGCCCGGGAATCGCTCGAAGTAGGCCGCCCGATATCGCGCTCCGTCGGGGTCGTTCCAGAACCCGACCGGCATCGACGGGAAGGGCGCGGTACAGACCAGCTCCCCGCGTTCGCCGCGCACCGGCTTGCCCTCATCATCGAAGATGTCGACGGCCATGCCGAGGCCGCGGCACTGGATCTCGCCGCGATGTACGGGCAGCGTGGGACAGCCGAGCGCGAAGCACGAAACGATGTCGGTGCCGCCGGAGATGGAGGCGAGGTGCAGGTCGGATTTGATGGCGCGATAGACGAAGTCGAACCCCTCCGGCAGGAGCGGCGAGCCGGTGGAGAGCAGCGTCCTGAGGGCGTTGAGATCGACGCTGTCGGCAGGCCTGTAGCCGTTCTTTTCGAGCGCGGACAGGTATTTCGCGCTGGTGCCGAAGACCGTCAGGCGCTCCTGCTGCGCGAGTCTCCAGAGCACTCCGGGATCGGGATGAAACGGGCTGCCGTCATAGAGGACGAGCGCCGCGCCGGTGGCGAGCGCGCTCATCAGCCAGTTCCACATCATCCAGCCGCAGGTCGTGAAATAGAAGATGCGGTCGCCGCGCTTCAGGTCAGTGTGCAGCAGGTGCTCTTTCTGGTGCTGCAGCAGCGTCCCGCCCGCGCCGTGCACGATGCACTTCGGAACCCCTGTCGTTCCCGAGGAGTAGAGGATGTAGAGCGGATGATTGAAGGGCACGGCTGCGAAGTTCAGCGTGGAGCCTCGCTCCCCGAGCGTGCGCCAGTGCCGCGCGCGCGCGGCGGCCGTCCCCAGCCGCTCGAGCGCCGCCTCCGCTTCCACGTATGGAATCACGACGATGAGCTCGGCGCTCGGCAGCTTCGCGGCCACTTCGGCTATTTGCGCCAGGGAGTCGAGCGTCTTGCCGGCGTAGAAGTACCCGTCCGCCGTGAAGAGCACCTTGGGCGCAATCTGCCCGAAACGGTCGAGCACTCCGTGCGCGCCGAAGTCCGGCGAGCAGGACGACCAGGTCGCCCCGAGGCTCGCGGTCGCCAACATCGCGATCGCGGTCTCCGGCAGGTTCGGCAGGAAGCCGGCGACCCGATCGCCCACGCCGACCCCGGCCGCCCGCAGGCCGGCGGCGACGCGCGCGACTTCCTGGCGGAGCTCGCGATGAGAGATCTGTCTGCGGGTTCCCCGCTCGTTGACGAACACGATGGCGGCGTGGTCATCCTGATGCCGCAGCAGGTTTTCCGCGAAGTTGAGCCGGGCGTTGGGGAAGAACCGCGCGCCCGGCATGCGCTCGCGATTCTCGAGCACCGGGCCCGCGCTCCAGTCGGCGCGGATGTCGGCGAAGCGCGCCAGCTCGGTCCAGAACTCCTCCGGATGCGCTACGGACCAGGCGAATACCTCCTCGTAGCCGTCGAGCTTCAGCCCCTTGCGGGCATTCACGCAGGTGGTGAATCGAGTCAGGTTGGAGTCGGCGACACGAGCCGCCGAGGGGCGCCAGATCTCGGTCATGGAGTCATCTACAGAGACTGGTAGTTGGGTCCGGAGCCGCCCTCCGGAGGCGTCCAGTTGATGATCTCGTAGGGGTCCTTGATGTCGCAAGCCTTGCAATGCACGCAGTTGGCGGCATTGATCTGCAGCCGCTTGCCGCCGGCGCCGTCGTCGATGATCTCGTAGACGTTGGCCGGACAGAAACGCTGGCAGGGGTTGCCGAACTCCTTGGCGCAGCGCTCGATGCAAATGCTGGTATCGAGCACCTTCAGATGCGCCGGCTGACTCTCATCGTGGCTGGTCGAGGCGAAGAACACCGACGCCAGCCGGTCCCGCGGCGGCAGTGTGCGCTCCACCCAGTCGCGCTGCGGGCTCTCGTACCTGCTCAGGTCTTTGAGGCGCGCGTGGTCGGGCGCGCGATTCGCGAGCGTCCACGGGGTGCGGCCGCCCGTCAGCGCCTCGAGGCCGGCGTTGGCCATGCCGAACCAGAGGCCGCGCTTGAAGCCGGGCTTGAAGTTGCGCACGGCGCGCAGCTCGCGGCCGCCCGCAGAGGCGCGCCAGCGGGCATCGAACCCGGTCGGACTGTCGCTCTCCGCCAGGTGCTCGGCGGCCAGCATCCCGGACCGGATCGCCTGGTGTATGCCCTTGATCTTCGGGACATTGACACCGCCGCCGGCGTCCCCGATGAGCATGGCGCCGGGCATTTCGAGCCGCGGGATGGACTGCCAGCCGCCCGCGGCGATGGTGCGGGCGCCGGCCGCCAGGATCTCCCCGCCCTCGAGCAGAGGCCTGACTTGCGGATGGTGCTTGAACTGTTGGAAGGCCTCGAACGGCGCCAGTCGCGGATCCTCGTAATCCAAGCCAACGACGAAGCCGACGTAGACCCGGTTGTTGTCGAGGTGATAGATGAAGCTGCCGCCGTAAGTGCGCGGGTCGAGCGGCCAGCCGAGCGTGTGCTGGATGAGCCCGGGTTGCACGCGCCCCTGCGGCAGTTGCCACAGCTCTTTCATCCCCAGCCCATACGATTGCGGACAGGAACGGGCATCGAGACCGAAGCGGCGGATGAGCTGTTTGGCCAGGCTTCCACGGGCACCCTCCGCGACCACGGTGATGCGCGCGCGCACCTCGGCGCCGGGGGTGTAGTGGGGGCCCGGCGTGCCATCCTTCTGCAGTCCCATGTCACCGAGCTGCACGCCTGTGACGGCTCCCTCCGCGGTGAGCAGCGGAGCCGCCGCCGCGAAGCCGGCAAAGACATCGACCCCCAAGGACTCCGCCTTCTGTGCCAGCCAGGGTGTCAGGAGCCCCAGGGAGATGATGAAATTGCCCCGATTGTGCAGCTGCGCGGGCAGCGGCAGCCGCATGCTGCCCTTGCGGGTGAGGAGTCGGAATTCGTCGCGAACCGCCGGCACGCAGATCCCGGGCGGCGACTGGCGCCACTCCGGAGCGAGCGCATCGAGCGGCCCCGGCTCCATGACAGCGCCCGAGAGCGCATGCGCGCCCACCGCGGCCGCTTTCTCCAGTACGCAGACGTTGAGCTCGGGTTTGAGTTGCTTCAGCTTGATCGCGCAGGACAGCCCTGCCGGGCCACCCCCGACGATGACGACGTCGTATTCCATGACGTCCCGGTGGACATTGTTTTGGTCGTTCGCGGGTGCGTTCATTATTGCGGTTGCATGCGGACAGCGCCGTCGAGGCGGATGGTCTCACCATTCAGCATCGGAATCTCGAAGGCGGCGACGACGAGTCGTGCGAACTCCTCGGGCTTGCCGAGGCGCTTGGGGAAAGGAATCTGGCTGGCGAGGGAAGCCTGGACCTCCGCGCTCATGGAATCCACCATGGGCGTGTGGAAGATGCCGGGGGCGATGGAGATGCAGCGGATGCCGAATCTCGCTAGCTCCCGGGCGACGGGCAGCGTCATCCCGGCGAGTCCTGCCTTGGTGGCCGCGTACGCGGCCTGGCCGATCTGACCCTCGAATGCCGCCACCGAAGAGGTGTGCACCAGCAGGCCCCGCTCACCGTCCTCGCTGGGCGTGTTGTGCTGCATCAAGGCTGCGGCGGCCTTGTCGCAAAGGAAGGTGCCGATCAGGTTGATGTGCACCACCTTGGTGAAGAAATCCCCCGCCATCGGGCCGTTCTTGCCCAACACTCGGCCGGCGCCGATGACGCCGGCGCAGTTGACGAGCAGGTTGATGCCTCCCATGCTCGCCTGGGCGGCTTCCATGGCGGCGGTGACCTCCGCCTCGGCAGTGACGTCACAGCGGACGAAGGCGGTGTCGGATCCGAGATCGGCCGCGGCGGCGCGCCCAGGTCCGTCCTGAACGTCGAGAATGACGACCTTGCCCCCAAGCGAGACGAGATGGCGCGCGACCGCGTGGCCGAGCCCGGAGGCGCCGCCGGTGACGACGGCGCGGGCGTTTTGGATCTTCATCAGCTCCCCCTGCGAATCTCGAGAGTTTACCCGATCAGCTCGACCGCGACCGCCACCGCTTCGCCGCCCCCAATGCAGAGGGAGGCGATACCTCGTTTGCCGCCGCGTCGCTGCAGGGCGTGGAGCAGCGTCGTCAGGATACGTGCGCCGGTGGCGCCGATCGGATGACCCAGTGCGCACGCGCCTCCGTTGACGTTGACGCGCGAGTGATCGATGTCGATTTCCCGCATCGCGGCCATAGTGACGGCAGCGAATGCTTCGTTGATCTCGTACAGGTCGGCATCGTGCGGCCTCCAGCGCAGCCGATCGAGAACCTTGCGGATGGCGCCCACCGGAGCCGTGGTGAACCACTCCGGCTCCTGCGCATGGCTGGCCTGGGCCAGAATGCGTGCCAGCGGCTTCAGTCCGCGAGCGGCCGCGGCGTCGGCGCTGGTGATGACGAGTGCCGCCGCGCCGTCGGAGATCGAAGATGAGCTGGCCGCGGTCACGGTTCCATCCTTGCCGAACGCGGGCTTCAGTGTCGCGATCCGGCTGATGTCGCAGGTGCCCGGAGTCTCGTCGCGCGCCACGACCGTCTCAGCCTTTCTGCCCTTCACGGTGATGGGAGTGACCTCGGCATCGAACTCACCCGAGTCCAGCGCCCGCAGCGCGCGGCGCACCGACTCCGCGGCAAACGCGTCCTGGTCCTCCCGGCTGAAGCGGTATTTGCTCGCGGTCGCATCGGCGAAGCAGCCCATGAGCTTGCCGTCGAACGGGCTCTGCAGGCCGTCATAGAACATGTGGTCGAGCACCTCGCCATGACCCAGGCGATAGCCGCTGCGCGCCTTGGGCAACAGGTAAGGGGCATTGGTCATCGACTCGAGCCCGCCGGCGAGCACGATCTCGGCATTGCCGGCGCGGATCTGGTCGGCGGCCATCATCACGGCCTTCAGTCCCGAGCCGCACATCTTGTTGATGGTGGTGGCGGGGGTGGCGAGTGGAATCCCGGCCCCGATGGCCGCCTGGCGGGCGGGCGCCTGGCCGAGCCCGGCCGGCAGCACGCACCCGAGGATGACTTCCTGCACCTCGGCCGCGCCGATGCCGGCGGCCTGGATGGCGGCCTTGGCCGCGGCGGCGCCGAGCTGCGGTGCGGTCAGCGGCGCGAGGGCGCCCTGGAACGCGCCGATCGGGGTGCGCCGGGCCGAGACGATGACGACTTCGGTTTGCGACATGTTGGATCCTCGTTGGAAATTTCCGCGCGGGGCTCGAGCCCGCGGTCGAATACCGTGATGAAGGCCTCGGCGATCTCGGCGCCGGTCATGGCCTGGCTCTCGCGATACCAGTGCGCGATCCAGTTGAGCGCACCGGCGAGCGCAAAGGCGGTCATCTTGGGGTCGCAGGGATGGATCGAGCCGTCCTGGATGCCTTCGCGCAGCAGGCGGCGGATCCCCTGATCGATCTCGGACTTCATCGCCTTGATGTGGGCGCTCATGTCGGGCGAGAGGTCCTGATCCTCGGCCCGCACCATGCACCAGCCGAATTCCGAGGCGACCGCCTCGCCGTAATGGCGCAGCACCGCCTTCAGCCGCTCCCGGGCCGGTACCTCGAGGGAGCGCGCCTCGCGGAAGGCGGCGCGGATCCCGTCGATGCCCGCGACGAAGCACTCGAAGAGGAGCTGCTCCTTGTTGCTGACGTAGTAGTAGACGGTGGGCTTGGTCACCTCGAGCGCCGCGGCGATGTCGTCGAGCGAGGTGTTGTGATAGCCCTTGCGGTTGAAGGCGCGGGCGGCGGCCCGAATCACCGCTTCGCGCTTGACCTCGCGATCGCGCAGCCGCTCGCGGCTGGCCCGCCACGGGGAGGCGGGGGTGTCATCGCGTGCCGCGGCCGTTGAAGGGGTCTGCGGCGAGCCTGCTTTGGGACGGTTGCTCGGCATCGTGGTCGGGGATCGCGGATGGGGACGCCGGGCAGTATAGCGGCGGACCCTGAGTCCCGCCGTCGCGAGTGGCCGGCGCCCCGGGAAACGGTGTCGCCGGCCTCGTTGACCGCAGGGCCGGCCGTGGACCATACTCACCGGTAGCTATCCTACCGGTGCGTAAAGGTAGAGTATTCCCTCTCCGCCGCGAGCTTGCAAGCGAGCAAATTCCCCATGGCACCCAAGCCCAGCACCGGCGGCCAGGCCGCCGCCCAGTCGCTCCCCCCTGCCGCCGAGCCTCCCGAGACCGAGCGCGGCCGGACGGCGCCACCGCTGCGGTTCGTTTCCGCAGCCTCGCTCTTCGACGGGCACGACGCGGCGATCAACATGATCCGCCGCTTACTGCAGGCCCACGGCGCCGAGGTCGTCCACCTCGGCCACAATCGCAGCGTGGCGGAGATCGTCAGAGCCGCGATCCAGGAGGACGCCGATGCGATCGCCGCAAGCTCGTATCAGGGCGGCCACAACGAGTACTTCGCCTACATGGTCGACATGCTGCGCGAGCGCGGGTGTGAGCACATCCGTGTGATCGTGGGCGGCGGCGGGACAATCGCACCGGACGAGATCGAGGCGCTGCAGCGTCATGGCGTCGAGCGCATCTACACGCCGGAGGACGGACGGAAGCTCGGCCTCGACGGCATGATCGACGATGTATTTGCACGTGTGCGATCGGCCGGCAAGCCGGCTTATGAGCCGCGGCCCCTCAACCCGCGCGATCACGCCCAGATCGCGCGCGCCATCACGCTGCTGGAGAACGCTGCGCCGGGGAGCGGCGAGGCGGACCAGGTCCGGCGGACCTTGGCCCGCTCACGCGCTCGCGTGCCGGTCATCGGCATCACCGGCAGCGGCGGGGCCGGCAAGTCGAGCCTCACCGACGAGCTGCTCGCGCGCCTGACGCGGCACTTCCCCGACCGGCAGATCGCCGTGGTCGCCATGGATCCGACGCGCCGCAGGAGCGGTGGCGCGCTGCTCGGCGACCGGATCCGCATGAACAGCCTGGCCGCGGAAGCCATCTTCATGCGCTCGCTGGCCACGCGGCGGCAGCATCTTGCGACCGCCGCCGTGCTGCAGGAAGTGATCCAGCTCTATCAGGCCGCCGGCTTCGATCTGGTCATCGTCGAGACGGCGGGGACGGGTCAGGCGGACAGCGAGATCGCGGATCTCGCCGACGTATCGCTCTACGTCATGACGAGCGAGTACGGGGCTGCCAGCCAGCTGGAAAAGATCGACATGTTGGACTACGCCGATCTGATCGTGCTCAACAAAAGCGACAAGCGGGGCGCGCAGGACAGCCTGCGCGACGTGCGCAAGCAGTGGCGGCGCAATCATCCGGCGCAGGCGCGGCTGCCCGATGCGGACCTGCCGGTGTTCCCCACGATCGCCAGCCGCTTCAATGATTCCGGCGTCAACCGCCTCTTCGCCGCGCTTTGCTCGAGCCTCGCCGCCAAGGGCTCGGCGCATGCGCCGAGCGGGATTTGCCAGGATGGCAAATCCCCGGCTTTCTGCGCGCAGCAGGATAGCGAAGCGCAGAAAGCCGGCGCCGCGGCCTGGCAGGTCTCCGATCCCGGGCCGGTGGAGTTGACGGCGCGCGAGCCGCTGATCCCCGGCGCGCGGGTGCGATATCTCGCGGAGATCGCGCAGAGCGGCCGCGGGACGCGCGAGGCGACGGAGCGCCAGGCGGCCGCAGCGCATCGTGCATTCGGCCTGTATCAGTCGTTGCAGACGCTCGATGACGCCGCGCTTCCCGCGCCCCTCGACAGTTACCAGGAGACGGCGCTGACGGACCCCGCCGCCGATGCGACACGGCGGGAGCTGCGGGCCGCCTACAACCGCGCGCTGCAGGAGATCGGCGCGGAGGGAGCCAGGGAGCTGCGGGCCTGGCCGGCGCGGGTGCGCGCGGCGACGGAGGCGACCTACTCCTACAAGGTGCGCGACCGGGAGGTCACCGGAGAGAACTACACCGAGACCCTGTCGCACCAGCAGGTGCCCAAGATCGCCGTGCCGCGCTTCACCAACTGGGGCGAGCTGCTGCGTTTCATCTGCATGGAGAACCTGCCCGGCTCGTATCCCTACACGGGCGGCGTGTATCCCTATCGCCGCGCGGAGGAAGACCCGACGCGGATGTTCGCGGGGGAGGGCGCGCCGGAGCGGACCAACCGCCGCTTCCATTACCTCGCGCGGGGAGGCAACGCGGTCCGCCTCTCCACCGCTTTCGATTCGACGACCCTTTACGGCGAGGATCCCGATACCCGTCCCGACGTATACGGCCGTACGGGCAACTCCGGCGTCTCGGTGGCAACGCTCGATGACATGAAGAAGCTCTATTCGGGCTTCGACCTGACGCTGCCCACGACCTCGGTATCGATGACCATCAATGGGCCCGCGCCCATGATCCTCGCGATGTTCATGAACACCGCGATCGATCAGCGGGTCGAGCGCCATCTGCGGGCCGAGGGACGCTGGAGCGAGGCGGAGCGGCGCATCGCCGAGCTCGGCCGCGCGGCGAGCGAGCGCGGCGTCGCGGCGCCCGTTTACAAGGGCGAGCGACCCACGGGTCATGACGGCTCGGGGCTGGCGCTCCTCGGCGTCACCGGCGATCAGCTGGTGGCGCCGGATGTGTACGAGCGCATCAAGTCGGAGACGCTGCAGGCGGTGCGCGGCACGGTGCAGGCGGACATCCTGAAGGAGGATCAGGCGCAGAACACCTGCATCTTCTCGACGGAGTTCGCCCTGCGCATCATGGGCGACGTGCAGCAGTACTTCATCGACCGGCGGGTGCGCAACTTCTACTCGGTGTCGGTTTCCGGGTACCACATCGCCGAGGCCGGGGCCAATCCCGTCTCCCAGCTCGCATTCACGCTCGCCAACGGCTTCACCATCGTCGAGTACTACCTCGCCCGCGGCATGGCGGTCGACGACTTCGCGCCGAACCTGTCGTTCTTCTTCTCGAACGGCATGGATCCGGAGTACGCGGTCATCGGCAGGGTGGCGCGGCGCATCTGGGCGCGCGCCATGCGGGACCTCTACCGCGCCGGGCCCCGCAGCCAGATGCTCAAATACCACGTGCAGACCTCCGGCCGCAGCCTCCACGCACGCGAGATCTCATTCAACGACATCCGCACGACGCTGCAGGCGCTCTACGCGCTGTTCGACAACTGCAACAGCCTCCATACCAACGCTTACGACGAGGCATTGACGACGCCGACGGAAGAGAGTGTGCGCCGCGCGGTGGCGATCCAGCTGATCATCAACCGCGAGCTCGGGCTCAATAAGACTCAGAACCCCTGGCAGGGCTCGTTCGCGATCGAGTATCTGACGGACCTGGTCGAGGAGGCGGTCTACCGGGAGTTCGACGCCCTTTCCGAGCGCGGCGGCGTGCTGGGCGCCATGGAAACCATGTACCAGCGCGGCAAGATTCAGGAGGAATCGCTCTACTACGAGACGAGGAAGCACGACGGCAGCCTGCCGATCGTCGGAGTCAACACGTTCCTCTCCAAGTCCGATGGCGCCGAGGAGCATGCGGGCGCGGCGCTGATCCGCTCCACCGAAGAGGAGAAGCAGGATCAGGTCGCGGCCGTGCGCGCCTTCCAGGCGCGCAACGCCGCTCGCGCGCCGGCCGCTCTGCAGCGGCTGAAGCAGCTGGCGTGCGGCGGGGGCAACGTGTTCGCGGAGCTGATGGAGTCGGTCAAGACCTGCTCGCTCGGGCAGATCTCGCAGTCGCTGTATGAGGTGGGTGGGCGCTATCGCCGGAACATGTGAGGTCCGGCTCCCCGAGCGCGAGCAGAATCGCCTGGCGCGCGCGGTCCCGCAGGGCCGCGGACGAGGCCTCTGCGGCCTGCGCTTCCGCATGAATCGGCGGCAGGATCTCGATCTCGATCCGGCCGGGGCGGGGCAGCCCGCCGCTCGGAGATAACGCGGCGCGCGTGCCGCGCACCACCGCCGGGATGACCGGACAGCCGGCGCGCGCCGCGGTCACGAAGGCTCCGGTATGAAACTTCAGCAGGCCGGGCGTGCGGGTGAAAGTGCCTTCGGGGAAGAACACCAGCGAGTGGCCGCTCGCGGCATTGCGCAGCACCCGGCGCGCATCCGCGGCCCCGCGGTGGCGGTCGAATCGCTCCACGAACTCCGAGCCGATGCGGCGCAGGAACAGGCCCGCCAGCGGCACCGCCGACATCTCCCGCTTGATGACGAAGCTGAAGCGGGCGGGCAGCGCGGCGGTGAACACCAGTCCGTCGAGATAGCTCGCGTGGTTGGACACCACGATGCATTGCCCAGGCATGAGCCACTGCCTGCCGCGGATGGTCAGCGGCATGCCGACCAGCCAGAGAAATGCGCGCGCAACCGCCCGTGCGGCGCCCCGACGGCGGTATACCCCCGGCAAAATCAATGTGGCGCCCAGCGCGGCGAGCCCCAGGACGAAGAAGGTGACCAGCGCGTAGAGCGAGTAGAGCACCCGCACGGGGACGCCGGCGAGCGCTCGCAAGTGTGATCCGGTTCTCTTTATGTTAATGCTCAGACTCAGATGTGAAGGTCATCACGTCGGTGACTCGGCCCGGCTCACCATACTGCGGCCGCTACCTTGGCCGCGACCTGCGAGCGCGAATTGTCGAACCATTCTGCCGCAATTGCCATGAGTCCTCACGCCGACTCCACGGATCCGGCGGTGGCTCGTTTTCTCGATGCCGTCTGGTTGGAGCGCGGCTTGTCGGTCAACACCCTGGCCGCCTATCGCGCCGACCTCACCGCGCTCGCGCGCTGGCTGGCGGCGCGCCAAGTCGCGATCGACAAGACCACCCGCGCCGAGCTCCAGGACTTCATCGCCTGGCGGGTACACGAGGGCGCGCGTCCCCGGTCCACCGCCCGGCAGCTTTCCAGCTACCGCCGGTTCTTCCGCTACCTGATGCGCGAGGGCGGTATCCACGAGGACCCGACCGCGCAGATCGCCATGCCGAAGATCGGGCGCTCGCTCCCCAAGTCCCTCACGGAGGAGGAGGTCGAGTCGCTGCTCGGCGCGCCGGTGGTGAGCGATCCGCTCGGCAATCGTGACCGCACCATGCTCGAGGTGCTCTACGCCACCGGACTGCGGGTCTCGGAGCTGGTGAACCTGCGGCACGGGCAGGTGAATCTCAACCAGGGCGTGCTGCGCATCCTCGGCAAGGGCAATCGCGAGCGCCTGATTCCCCTCGGGGAGGAGGCGGTGCGCTGGCTGACGGACTTCGAGCACGGGCCCCGCGGGGAGATCCTGCTCGAGCGGCAGACCGATTTTCTGTTTCCGACCCGGCGCGGCGATCGCATGACCCGCCAGGCGTTCTGGCACATCATCAAGCGCTACGCGCGCAAGGCTGGGGTCGCCAAGGAGCTCTCGCCGCACACGCTGCGCCACGCGTTCGCGACGCACCTACTCAATCATGGTGCGGATTTGCGCGTCGTGCAGATGCTGCTGGGGCACAGCGATCTGTCCACCACCCAGATCTATACGCATGTAGCGCGGGAGCGGATGAAAGAGCTGCACTCGCAGCACCATCCGCGCGGCTGAGGGCGGTGCCTTTATCGACGACACTTGACGTGTCGTCGATCCGACCGAACGACCGGCCATAGACGGCCGGGCTGGGCTGAGCACCAGGGACGGTTCCTTGGTTTGCCCTCTACTTCTCCAGCAGTTTCAGCTTGTCGGGCTTGCGGTCCCACTCCTTGGCATCCGCCGGGGCGTCCTTCTTCTCCGTGATCACGGGCCATTGCTTGGCAAGCTCGGCGTTGATCTTCGTGAACTGCTCCTGACCGGGGGGCAGCTCCTCCTCGGAAAAAATGGCCTCGGCCGGACACTCCGGCTCGCAGAGGGTGCAGTCGATGCACTCGTCCGGATCGATGGCGAGGAAGTTCGGTCCCTCGTGGAAGCAATCCACGGGGCATACCTCCACGCAGTCCATGTACTTGCACTTGATGCAGTTTTCAGTAACGACGAAGGTCATGAGTGTGGGCACTGCGCGGGAGTCGCGCGCCAAAGGGACATATTCTGCCATGCGCGCCGGGCTAGCCGCAAAGTCGCTCCAGTCATGAGGTAAGACCTCACTGTCTGAGGCGGCGGTCGAGCGAGGCGAAGTGGTGCGGCTCGACACCCGCGGCGCGATCCTCCAGGTAGCGCCGCAGGCTGAATTCCGTGCTCGGGAAGGCCAGCTCCGGCCACGGGATGTCCTCCGGGCGGACCAGCTGGACTTCCAGGCTTTCGGGCCCGGCGCCGAACTGCGCCTTGGGCAGGGTGGCGCGGAAGAACACGTGCACCTGCTGCGCGTGCAGCACGTGCACGACAGTGAGGAGGGAGCCGACCTCGACCTCGGCCAAGGCCTCCTCCTGCGATTCCCGCGCCGCGGCCTGCTGCAGGGTTTCCCCGTTCTCCATGAAGCCGGCCGGTACGGTCCAGTAGCCCCGCCGCGGCTCTATCGCGCGCCGGCAGAGGAGGATGCGGCCCTCATGCTCGGGCACGCAGCCGACGACGAGCCGCGGGTTCTGATAATGGATCGTCCCGCAGGCATCACAGATGTGACGGGCGAGGTGATCGCCCGGCGGCACGCGAAGCTCCAGCGGGGCGCCGCACTGAGTGCAGAAATTCATGGTGCGCCGGCAGGATACGGCCCGGCCCGAGATTTGTCATGCGCCGCGCGCGCCGGGAAGAACGCGGTGCGAACGCAGGTTCAGGGCGCGGCGAACGCCCGTCGAGGCGGTCTGGAAGCTCTCGCGGTCGATGCGCACCAGGTCGCGGCCTTCGTTCTTCGCCTCGTACAGGGCCGCGTCGGCGCGGCCGATGATCTCATCGAGCGAGCGCGCGCCATCGGCCGTCGTGGCGAGCCCCGCGCTGAAGGTCACGCGCAGGGGGGTGTCACTCTCGGCGTGCGGCACCCGGATGGCGAGGGCGAGCACCCGCAGCCGCTCGACGCTGGCGAGCGCGGCATCGAGCGTCGTGTCGGGCAGGATGAGCAGGAACTCCTCCCCGCCCCAGCGGCCGAGGATATCCCCGGCACGCAACGAGCCGCGGCTGACGCGCGCGAACTCCCTGAGCACGTGATCGCCGGTGGCATGGCCGCAGCGGTCGTTGATGGCCTTGAAATGATCGAGATCGATGATGGCGATCGTCAGCGGCCGACCTTGTGCGGCCGCGGCTTCGAGTGCCTGCGTCGCCAGCTCGACGGTGCGCCCGCGATTCAACATGCCGGTGAGATTGTCCTCGGTCGCGAGGCGCATGAGCTGGCGCCGATAGCGCAGGTTGGTGAGCAGAATGTAGGAGAGGAGCGCGATCACGAGCACTCCCGCCGTGGCCGCCGCCGCCACCCAACGCAGCGTCTCGGTCTGGCGCGTCGCTTCTCTGCGCGTCAGCTCGAGCTGGTGCCGCAGAACGGCGTTGCGCGCGATCTCCTGCTCGGCCAGAAAACGCTCGTTGACGGTCTGCTGCAACCGCTGATTACGCGTCAGATTCTCCGCGCGATAGCGCCGCAGATATTCCTGCAGATCGGAGTACGCCCTGCGATAGGCGTGCAGCGCGCTGTAGGCCTGTGCACGCGTTCGGTAGGCGACGCCGACTCTGCTCGGGTCCATGTCCGTCCCGTTGTGGTCGAGCACATAGTCGAGGATGCCGAGAGCCTGCGGCGCATGGCCCTCGTGCAGGTCGATCTCCGCCAGGTACTCCTGTGTCTCCTTCAGCACGTACGTGGACTTGCTCGCGGCGAACACCCCCGCGGCGTCAGTGCAGCGAGCGCGTGCCGCCTGAAATTGATTCAGCTCGATGAGCGCCTTGCAGATTTCCATGTCGTCCCAGGCGATGCCCTCGCGGTCCGCCAGCGAGATGCTGATGCGCCGCGCACGCTCGAAGTCGGCGATCGCGGCACGGAATTCGCGCATCTTGCTGAGGACCTCTCCCTCCAGGAAGTAGGACACCGTGAGGTCGAGCGAATCGCCCTGCGCGTTATCCCAAGCGATCTTCTCGCGCACGAGCGTCAAAGCTTCCTCGTAATCGCCGACGCTCTCCAACGCCGAGGACAGCTCGGTTGCGGCATCGGCATGCGCCTCGGCTCGCGCCGGCGTCTCCGAATCCCGGTAGGCGGCGGTATCGGTCCGGGTGGCGAGGGCATATTGACCCGCTCTGCGCTCGAGGGTTCCGAGGGCGATCTCGAGACAGACGCCGGAGAGCGAGTCCCGGGGCTGCTGTGCGCGCGCCTCCTCGATGGTCCTGGTCACATCGTGAATCTGGGCTTGGGTGCGTACGTTGTAAGCCTCGGTGTAGAGCAGGTCGAGGCGCAGGCTGTCCGTCGGCCCGCTCACGCGAGCGAGTCCGTTCGCGGCCGCCGCAACAGCTTCATCATCGAGCTCGAGAATCGAATAGGCATCCGCCTGCACCGCGTAAAGCGCCGCGATCTGTCTCGAGTCGGTCGCTGGTCCGGCCCGCTCGAGCGCGCGCAGACGCGCCGAGGCCGCCGCGAGCGCTTGGGTCGCGTTCCTGTTGACGAGGGGATCGAGGGCCTCGTACGCAGGGTCGGTGATCTGGAAGCACTCGGCCCGCACCGCGAGCGGACGCGCTGTCCAAAGCGCCAAAGCGAGCAGCGCGGCCCGTACAAGGACTGCCGCCGCTCCGCCTGATCTACCGAGGGTGAAGACGAGCCTGCGCATGGAGAGCACAACGTTACGTGCTTGCGCCGGCGGAGGCGCCATCGGACTTCACGCTTCCGCCCAGTTGCGCCGGGTTCATGGTGGCGGGATGCCGTGCGTGACGGAGGTCACATTCCGCGATGCTCGCCTCCGGGGCCGTTGACATAACTCGAGCGATGCGCGAGCTGCATCCCGACCCCGGTGGGAGAGTTCCGGCTACTCTTGAGGTAACCTGGAGAGCTATCCCATTTCCTCGAAGCGCCACAACGCATCTCTTCGCGCCGACGCGCCGGTTGGCCCCGACACGCCGGCGGGAAGCGGTGCCGCGCACGCCTGCGACGTGTTGATTGAGGCGCTGCCGGATCTCGCACTGCTCATCGGCAGGGATGGCGTCGTGGTCGCCCAGGGGGGTGGTCGCGAGCTGGGCGACTTGACGCTGAGCGGCGCAGCCATCGGCAAGCCCCTGGAAGCTTCCTGGCCCGCGTCCGTGGCCGCGTTGCTCAGGCAACTCGCCCGCAAGTCGATCGCGCAGCGCACCGCCGTGGAGGCGCGTTTCGTGAGCGGCGGCAGCGAGTACACCGCGCGGGTGTCACCCCGGGGCCCCGACCGCGCGGTTTGCATCGTCAGGGCAGCGGCCGCCCCCGCCGCGGACGATCCCGCCGATACCGGCGCCCGTCCCGCGCCGCAGCTCGACCGGCGCGGGTTCCTGCAGCGGTTCAAGGAGTCGTTGTCCTGGGCCGCTTTGCGCGAGACTCCCATCGCGCTCGCGGTCATCCACATCGACGGCGTCGCCGACATCGCCCAGGTGCTCGCTTCCCAGGTGTCGGAACAGGTCATGAGCGCGGCGATCCGCAGGCTGCCGCTGCCGCCCGACGGCGCCGGAGCGGCGGCCCCGAGCCCGCAATGGTATCTCGGGCAGCTGAGCGAAGCCCTGCTCGCCATGGTCATCGAGAGTGCCGACCGCGAGGCAATCGAGAGCTGCGTGGCGCAGGTCTGCGCGAGCCTGCGCGATCCCGTCCGCAACGGCGATGCCGAGTTTCACCTGACTCCGCACGCCGGCGTCGCGATTCTCGGGCAGGACGCCTCCACGCCGAAGCTCCTGTTGGAGCAGGCGCGCGGCGCCGCGATGGAGGCGCGCCGCTCGGGGTCCGCGCGCGGTATCCGGTTCTTCACCGATACGATGAAGATTCGCGCGCTGGCGCGCATCGATCTGACTCGCGAGCTACGCAATGCGATCGGCAACAATGACATCCGCCTGCGCTATACGGGTCGTTACGACCTCGAGAGCGGGCGCCTGACCGCCTGCGTCGGTTATCTGCGCTGGCCGCATCCGCTGCGCGGCGAGGTCCGTCCGGCGGAATTCCTGCGCCTTGCGGAGGCGACCGGGCTTTCGGCCGCGTTGTCGCGGGCGGTGCTCGGGCGTCTGCGCGAGGACTTCGGCCGGCTCGCCGCGAACAGCGAGCGCGACGTCCGTATCTCCTTCGGCGCCCTGCGCCATCACGTTCTGCACGAGGAGTTCGTCAGCGACGTGGCGCGCCTCATCGCCGAGGGCGGCGTGCCGGCGGAGCGGCTCGAGCTCAGAATCGCCGAGAAGGTCTTCATCACGCGCGACCCGGCTCATTTCGAGCCGCTGAAGCGCCTGGGGCTGCGGCTGATCGTCGACGAGGTGGGCCGCGGCGTGGGCTCGCTCGACTCCCTCGCCCGCGCGCCGATCTGGGGTCTGCAGCTCGACCGCGCCTGGGTGGCGGCACTGCGCACCGATCCGATCGCCCGCAAGGTCTGCCGCGCCGGCATCCAGATGGCAGGTGCGCTGGGCCTGGTCCCCATCGCGACCGGGGTCGATGACGCGGCAATGCGCGATGCCCTGTTGGACCTCGGCTGCGCCTACGGCAGCGGGGATCTCTACCGCGAGCAAGAGTTGGACATAACGGCCGCCTGATTTGACCGAGCGATTATGTGACGGGAGTCACGTTGCCGGCCCCGGCCGGTGCGTGCGGCTCGACTGAGAACAACGTCACATGCGACCACAATGCGCACCACGAAAACTCATAAACCGAGCATGCCGCGATGCGTATTCCCCGCCTCATCCCCGCTTCGATCCTGACCCTCGCACTTGCCGCGACGGCGTCGCCCGTGAGCGCTGCCCCCAGATTGTACATAGTACAGGCGCAGACGACGGCGGGCGCCCGAGCGACCGTGCTGCGCGTGCATGGAACGCTCCAGCGCGAGCTCCCGATCATCAACGCGGTCGCCGCGCGCCTCGACGCGCAGCAGGCGGCGCGCCTGCGCGCCACCGCCGCCGTGCGCGTCTTCGAGGATCGGACGGCGAGCGCGCGAAGCTCACTCCTCGGCGGGCTCACTCAGGCCCTGAGCGGCACGACGAATTCCCTCAACCAGACGCTCGCCACGAACCCGCTGGTGTCGACCGTTACGACCACGGCGCTCCCTCTGGTGACGGCCGTCACCGGGAATTCGCTGACGAGCACCGTCACGGCTCCCCTCGTCGCTGCGCTGAGCAGCGCCACGGCCACACAGGACGGCCAGGGCGTGGCGGCGCTCACTCTGACCTATCAGACGAACTATCCGATGCTGGTCGGCGCCGATACGCTGCAGCAGGCGGGTATCACCGGTAAGGGCGTCACCATCGCGGTGCTCGACTCCGGGCTGTGGCAGGACTTGTTCCAGAGCTACGGCTCGCGCGTCCTGGCCACGAGGGACGTCACGAATGGCGGGTCGGCTCCGGTAACCGGTGATGCGTATGGCCATGGCACCCACATCACTTCCATCGCCGCGGGTGGTGCCCAGAACATCGCCGGGCAGTATCTCAGCATCGCGCCGAAGGCCAACCTCGTCATCGTGCGCGCCCTCGACGGTGATGGCGCGGGAAGCTATTCCGACATCATCGCGGGCATCAACTGGATCGTCGCGAATCGCCAGAAATACAACATCCGCGTGCTCAACCTGTCGCTCGGCGCCACCCCGCAGTCGTACTACTGGAACGATCCTCTCGACCAGGCCGTGATGGCCGCCTGGCGCGCGGGCATCGTCGTGGTCGCCGCGGCGGGCAACGACGGACCGAGCCCCATGACCGTCGACGTGCCCGGCAACGTGCCTTACGTCATCACGGTCGGCGCACTCACCGACAACTACCAGCCCTACAATACCAGCGACTGGCGGCTCGCCTCGTTCTCATCCACCGGTCCGACCTACGAGGGCTTCGTCAAGCCCGAGATGGTCGCTCCCGGCGGCCACATGGTCGCCTCGATGAACAGCGGCAGCTATCTCGCGAACATCGACCCGAACTCGATGGATATCGTGGAGGAGATGTTCACGATGTCGGGCACGTCGCAGGCCGCGGCGGTGACCACGGGTGTCGTTGCGCTGATGCTGCAGGAGGATCCGTCGCTCACGCCGGACAACGTGAAGTGCCGCCTCATGGACTCGGCGCGGCCCGCCGTGACGTCATCCGGAACGCTCGCCTACAGCGTCTTCCAGCAGGGAGCGGGCCTCATCAACGCGGTGGCGGCGGTCAACAGCTCGGCGGTCGGCTGTGCCAACGTGGGGCTCAACATCAGTGCCGATCTCGCGGGTACGGAGCACTTTGGCGGCCCTGCCAACCGTAACGCCAGCGGCAACTACTACATCATGAACATGCGGTCGTCGACGCCGGGCACCGCCCAGCCCGGAGATGGCTTCTCGTGGTCCGCCTCGTACCCGGGGTCCCAGGGGTACGCGTGGAACGAGGGGTACCCGTGGAGCCAGGGGTTCGTGTGGACCCAGGCCTATGTCTGGTCGAATAACTTCGCCTGGGCGCGGAATTTCGCCTGGGCGCGCAATTTCGCCTGGGCCCGGACCGTTCCGTGGTGGAACACCGCGCAGGCTCCGGCCCCCGCGGCCCCCGCACCGGTTGTGCCCTGGGTTCCCAACCAATAGGAGAACGATGGCGCCGTGACCACGATCACACGCGCCGGCACGTCACGGCGGCGCAACATAGGAGCAGCGCTATTGCTCATGGCGGCGGCCTCGGTGGCCGCCGCCTCCTTGTGTGCGGCGGCCGATGCTCCGCGCCTCATTCTTACTCATCTGACGACCGCGGACGGTTTGCCGCAGGGCGGCGTGCACGCCATCCTGCAGGATTCGCAGGGATTCATGTGGTTCGGCACCGAGGACGGACTGGTCCGCTACGATGGTCAGGAACTGGTCCGTTACGGCTATTCGCGCCAGCAAGAGCGCGGCCTGCCGGGCAATTACATCAATCAGATCGCCGAGGGTCCGCGGCACGATCTCTGGCTGGCGATCAACGGCGGCCTGGCCCGCTGGAGCCGAGCGCGGGACGGCTTCACGGTCTACCGCCACGACCCGCATGACCCGAACTCGCTCGCCAGCGATCAGGTCAACACCGTCTCGATCGACGCGCAGGGACTGATCTTGATCGGAACCACCGACGCGGGACTCGACGTACTCGACCCTCGGACCGGCCGCTTCGAGAATCTGCGGCACGAGGCCGCGCAGCCCGGCTCGCTGGTGAGCAATCACGTCACCACTCTCGCTCGCGATCACGCAGGCAACCTCTGGGTGGGCACCGATCAGGGACTCGACGAGCTAGTGCCCGGCCAACGGACTTTCCGCCATTTCCGCCACCTCGACGGTGACCCGCGGACGTTGAGCGGCAACGACATCTGGCAGGTGCTCGAGGACTCGAGCGGCTCGATCTGGGTCGCCACCGTCGGCGGCGGGCTCGACCGGATGGATCGCAGCGGCAAGGTGCTGCAGGTTTTCCGACACGACCCGCGACAGCCGGGATCGCTCGCCAGCGATGACGTGCAGGCGCTCCTGGAAGACCGGCAGGGACACTTCTGGGTCGGGACCGCGGATGGACTGGACCTGCTCGATCGCGCCGCGGCAACGATCGCCCACTATCGCCACGAGCGGCAGAATCCCGATTCCCTGAACGACTCGTCCGTCTTTTCCCTGTACCAGGACGCTTCCGGCCTCGTCTGGATCGGCACCGCTACGGGCGGTGTCAGCCGCTGGGATCCCCGCAGTGCGGAGCTCGGCGCCCGCCAGCCGGGTTGGCTCGGGAAGTTCGTCACGACCTTCGCCGACGCTCCCGACAATGGAGTCTGGATCGCTTCGATGGGGGGCGGCCTGGTCGAGTACGACCCGGACACCGGGCGCGCGACCGACGTCAAAACACTCATCGGCCGGCGGTCCGCTCTCGACAACGAAACGGTGATGTCGTTGCGCGAGGATCGCAGGGGTGCGCTCTGGATAGGAACGATGGACAAGGGCGTCGCGACTCTCGATCGCCACGACAGACTCGGCTGGATTCCGGTCAAGCGCGGCGATCCGCACGCACTGAGCGCCTCGGGAATCATGACGGTCTTCGAGGCCCGCGACGGACAGATGTGGATCGGTACCTGGGGCGGCGGCGCCGACATCGTCGACCCCGCGACGGGACTCGTGCGCCAGTTGCCGTATGGATCGGCGCCGGGGGCCATCAGCGCCGACAGCGTCACCGCCTTTGCGCAGGACTCGCATGGCAACGTGTGGATAGGCACGGATGGCGGCGGCCTCGATCTCGCCCGGCCGGACGGCACGGTGATCGGGGTGTTCCGTCACGACCCGCACGATGCGTCCAGTCTGCCCGCGAACACGATCTACGCGCTGGCCGTGGATTCGCGCGATCGGGTCTGGATCGGGACGAGCGGCGGCGGGCTCGCGCTGGCGATCGGTGCTGCCGCGACACCGCGGTCGATCCGCTTCCGTACCTACTCCCTCGGCCAGGGACTGACCAGCGACACCATCTACGGTGTGCTGCCCGATGGCGACGGCCGCATCTGGCTGAGCGGCAATGCCGGCCTCATGCGGCTCGATCCCGGCACGGGTGCAGTGAAGACCTTCCACGGCGCGGACGGCGCCGCGGGTGAGGAGTTCACGACCAACGCCTATTTCCGCATGCGCGACGGCCGGCTGTGCTTCGGCGGCCCGGGCGGCTTCAACATCTTCGATCCCTCGCGGCTTGCGGAGCGATCGCAGCCGCCGCGCCTGGCGCTCACGCGGGTCGAGATCCTCGGCGCGCCCGCGCCGGGCCGCACGCCCTACTGGCTGCGCCGCCGCATCCCGCTCAATTACCGCGACAACATCGTCTCGCTCGATGTCAGCGTGCTCGATTTCACCTCCCCCCGGCACAACCGCATCGCGTACCGGATGTCGGGACTGACCGATCGCTGGATCGACCTCGGCGCGCAGCATCGCATCACGCTCACCAATCTCGAGTCCGGGAATGACGTTCTCGAAGTTCGCGGCGCCAACTCGGACTCGGTGTGGAGCGCGCCGCTGAAGATCACCCTGCACCGGGATCCGGCGCCGTGGGAGTCGCCCTGGGCCTACGCCGCGTATGGCCTCCTGATCCTCGGCATCCTGGCTCATCGGCTGCGCAAGCAGCACCTCGAGCGCAGGCACCAGGCGCGCGAGCGTGAGCGTCTGGAGGCGGAAGTCGCGGCGCGCACCCGCGAGCTCTCTGAGAGCAATCGCCAGCTGGCCGAGGCTGCGCGTGCGAAGAGCGACTTCCTGGACCGCATGAGCCACGAGCTGCGTACGCCGATGAACGGCGTGGTCGGCATGACCGAGCTGCTGGCGCGCACGCCGCAATCGACCACCCAGGTGCGGCTGACGCAGACGATCCGCTCCTCCGCACAGGTCCTCCTGCGGATCGTCAATGACCTGCTCGACCTCTCGCGGGCTCAGGCGGGCAAGATCGCGCTCGAGAAGCTGCCCATCGATCTCGATCGGATTCTGGACGAGTGCGCCAACCTCTTCAGCGGAACCACGCAGGCGAAGGGGGTCCGGCTCAACGTCCGGCCGCCACCGTCCGAGCGGCGCGCGCCCGCAGGGCGGACTCTCATCGGCGATCCGTTCCGCATACGGCAGATCGTGATGAATCTCGTCGGCAACGCGGTCAAGTTCACCCAGCATGGCGAGATCCGGCTGCATGCGGACATCGAGATCTGCGACGCCGACCGGGCGGCCGTGCAGATCGCGGTCTGCGACAGCGGCATCGGCATGGATGCCGCGACAGTGGAAAAGATCTTCCAGCCCTTCACGCAGGCCGACGAGTCGACCAGCCGGCGATTCGGCGGCAGCGGCCTCGGGCTCGCGATCTGCCGCGAGCTCGCGGAGTTGATGGGCGGACGGATCACGGTCGAGAGCACACCGGGGACGGGCTCGACATTCCGTGTGTTCCTGCCTCTCGATCTGGTCGCCGCGCAGCCGCTGTCGGCGGCAACGTCTCGCGAGACGACGAAGGGTGCGGAGAGCGCGGCGACCGGCGCGATCGGCGCTCACGTTCTGCTGGTGGAGGACGAGCCGGTCAACGCAGCCGTCGCTCAAGGTTATCTCGAAGCGCTCGGCTGTACGTCCGTGTGGACCAAGGATGGGGCGGAGGCTCTCGCGCGCAGCGCCGCCGAGCGTTTCGATCTGATCCTGATGGACATCAACATGCCGGCATTCGACGGCTACCAGACGGCAAAGCTGATGCGCGAGCGCACGGGATCGGGCCGTCGCATCCCCATCATTGCGCTCACCGCGCACACACCCTCGCAGGTTCGCGAGCGCTGCGAGGCGGCCGGAATCGATGACGTACTGAGCAAGCCGTATACCCCGGAGGACTGCGAGAAGCTGCTGCGGCGTTGGGTGCCGAGCGACCGGGAGCCGTGGGCCGCTGTGCAACCGAACGGTAGCGGCTCGAGCATTCCGCCATCCGCGGAACCGCGGGAAACAGCTCGCGATGCCGTGGAGGCGCCAGCGGTCCGTCCGGCCGACGAGCTCGCGCAGCTCGACCAGGCGACGGTCGTGCGGCTCCGGGGCTCCGGGGCTCCGGGCCGGCCCAATCTTTACGCCAGGCTGGTCGGGCTCTTCCGCGCCGGCTCGGCCGCCGCGCTCGAGGAGTTGCAGACGGCGCTTCGCGCAGGTGACCTGGCGGCGGCGCGCGCGACCTGCCACAAGCTGAAGTCCAGCGCCGCAAATGTCGGTGCGCTGGCGTTCTCCGAGGAGGTCCGCCGGCTCGAACAGGTCTGTGCAGGCGGTGATACGACCGCGGCCTGGACCACTTTCGAGCGTCTGCGCGCGGTGCATCCCGCACTCATTTCCGAGATGACAGGCCTCGAGCTGCGGGCGAGCGCCTGATGAGCATTATGAACATGACGAGCACGACAGCGCAGCAGCCGATAGCGATCATCGCGGACGACGAGGAAACCGGACGGCTCCTTCTCGCCGACTCCGTGGAACAGGTGGGCCTCACGCCCCTCATGTTCGACAACGGAACGGATGCACTCGAGGCTGCTCTCTCGTACGGCGCGGCAATCGTACTCCTGGATGTCGAGATGCCGGGGATGGACGGCTACGCGGTTTGCCGTCGGTTGCGCGCCGATCCGCAGTTCACGACCACCCCGATCGTCATGGTGACCGGTCACGAGGATTCGGCCGCGATCACCCTTGCCTTCGATGCGGGCGCGACCGACTTCGTGTCGAAACCGGTCAACTGGGCACTGCTGCCGCGGCGCCTCGAATACATCCTGCGCAATGCGGCCGCGGCCGAGCGCATCGAGCGGCTCGCCTATTTCGATCCCCTCACCGGTCTTCCCAACCGGCAGCGCTGTCTCGAGACGGCGGAACGCCAGTTCGAAAAGGCTGTGCGTACGGGTGAGGCCGTTGCGGTCGTGTACCAGGACCTCAACAGCTTCAAGCGGATCAACGACACGTTCGGGCACTCGGTGGGCGATGCGGTGCTGTGCACGGTCGCCGCCAGGCTCACCCGCGTCGTGGCGGCTCTGGCCGGCGAGCCGGCACACCTCTCGCTCGCGCGCTTCGGCGGCGACGAGTTCGTGATTCTGGTCCGGCAACGCGATGCCGGGGCGCTTGCGCTGCGGCTCGCCGAGAGATGCAGCGCCGCGTTCAAGGAGCCCATCCTGCATGAAGGGCTCGAGTTCTACTCGGCGCCCAGCATCGGGATTGCTGTCTACCCGCAGGACGGTGCGGACGTCGCCACGGTGCTGAAGCACGCCGACACGGCGATGTATCAGGCCAAGACCGCCGGTGCGACACCGATAGCGGTTTACATTCCGGCGATGAGCAGCCGCCTGCGCGACTGGCTCGAGCTCGAGACACGGCTGCGCCGGGCGGTCCACGAGGAGCGCATACGCCTGGTCTTCCAACCCAAGTTCAGCCTGAAGGACCAGCGGCTGTCCGGCGTGGAGGCTCTGCTGCGCTGGTGCGACGACGAGCACGGCGAAGTCTCGCCGACCCGGTTCATCGAGATCGCCGAGGACAGCGGGCTCATCCTCGAGATGGGCAGCTGGGTGGTGCGTGCGGCGTGCCGGCAGCTGCGCAAGTGGCTCGATGCGGGCTTCGCCGTTCCGGTGGCGATCAACGTCTCCGGCAAGGAGTTCCTGCACGGCGACCCCGCTCGTGTCTTGGAGACGGAAGCGGCGGCGGCGGGCGTACCGACGTCCCTCATCGAGGTCGAGATCACGGAGTCGGTCCTGGTGCGGGACTCCGCCAAGGTGCGCCAGGCGCTGGAGCGACTGCGTGAGCTCGGATGCCGTATCGCACTCGATGATTTCGGCACGGGTTATTCCTCGCTCGCCTACATCACCCGCTTTCCGCCCGACCGCCTCAAGATCGACAAGGCATTCGTGCGCAACGTGGACACTTCCGCGAGCGACGCCGCGATCGCCAATGCCATTCTCTCGCTCGCAAAGACCCTGGGCATCGTGGTGACCGCGGAGGGCATCGAGCGTCCGGGCCAGCTCGAGTGGCTGCGCGCGCGCGGCTGCGAGGAGGCGCAAGGCTTCCTGCTCGCGCGGCCCATCGGGGCGGCGGAGCTCGAAGAGCGGTTTCTGCGCAGCGCCGCCGCCGGCTCCTTGGCGTCCGAATCCTTCTCCCTGAAGAATAATTCAGCCTCGATTTAGCCTCGGTACAGTGCGAGTGCGCTCGGTACGGGCTTGGCGCTCACGATTGCCCACAACGCAGCTCTGGAACTGGCTCAGCCGCCGCCGGGGTGCGCCTTGCATCACGCCAGCCGGGCGAAGCCGCGAACCTGCGTCACAGTTCGCCTGGTCCCCTTCAAGACAATATGTCGGGGGCCGAAGTACTTCCTGAATACCAATACAGGCGGGGGCTCAGTTCTCATGCGGGTGCCCGGGCTCCATACGAGCGAGTTGCCGGCGCGGTCGGCGGACCGTGCCCGGCGATCGCTGTTCACCGGTACCATCGTAGCCTGCGCCGCCTTGGCCATCGTCACGGCGGGCGTGCTGGCGCTGGGCCCCGATCGCGGCGCCTCCTCCGGGCCTGGCGGCGACCTGCGCGGAACGTCCGTTGCGCTCAACGCGCTCTTCGGACTCTCCATACTGATCGTCGCGCTGCTCGTGCTGCAAGCCTTCATCCGCCGCCGCTACGAATCGCGGCTCGAGGGGACCATCCGGCGCCAGAGCCGACTGCTGCAGGAAATCTCCGCCATGAGCACCATGGTGGAGCTGCTGCAGACGTGTCACTCGCAGGCCGAGGCGAATACGGTGATACACGGCGCGCTTCCAAAGCTGCTGCCGGGCGTCGGTGGCGCTCTGTACGTGTCACGTCGCGACGATGCCGCTCTGGAGTTGCAAGTCAGTTGGGGGCCCGATAACACGACGCAAAGCTTTTCCTCCGAGGACTGCTGGGCGCTGCGCCGCGGGCGTCCGCGCCTCTATGATGCCGCCAGCGCCGCCGCGGTCTGCCGCCATGTCGGCGAGCGCGAGGACAGCTGCCTTTGCGTCCCGCTGGTGTCGCAGGGCAATACCGTGGCGGTGTTACACCTGCAGGGAGCCGGAGCGGAGAGCCTTTCGGAGGACGTGCAGCGGCTGGCCTCGGCGTTAGCCGAGCAACTCTCGCTCGCTGTCGGGAACCTGCGGCTCCAGGAGACACTGCGCAGCGGCTCGGAGCGCGACCCGCTGACCGATCTCTACAACCGGCGGCACCTGGAGCTCTCGCTGCAGCGGGAGCTGGCGCGAGCTACGCGGCACGGGTTTCCGGTCAGCCTGATCATGCTCGATGTCGATCATTTCAAGGCGTTCAACGATACCAACGGGCATGACGCCGGGGATGAGGTGTTGAGAAACGTCGCTCAGGTGCTCAAGCGCCATACGCGTGTCGAGGACGTCGCCTGCCGCTATGGCGGTGAGGAATTCCTAGTCGTCCTTCCGGCCTGCACGATGGATGATGCGTACTCGAAAGCCGAGGCGATACGCGAGGCGATCGCGCAGCTGCACGTATTCTCGCGCGGCATTGCGTTGCCGCGGATCACCGCCTCGCTCGGCACCGCCTGTTATCCGGAGGACGGTGAGCGCATGGAGGACCTGATCGCCGGAGCCGACGCGGCCCTCTACCGAGCGAAATCCACCGGCCGTAACTGCATCGCCGCCTCCAATGCGCTCCCCGGGGACATCGTGCTGTTCGAGCCATGGAGCCGCGACTCCGGCCAGTCAGCGGCGGAGCCGCGGCCGGGTGCTAAAATCCGGGCGTGACCGGACGGGCGAGAAGAGAGCGGGAGTCGCCGCGATTCGGCGCCGGATGCCTGCGCGCAGGCTGCCGCGTGGCCGTGGCGGCAGCGATCACCCTGGTCATCAGCGTGCTGCCGGCGTTCGCCGCGCACCGGCGCCTGCCGCATACTGACGCGGGAACTGTAGATGCCATCGTAGAGAAGTTACGCGAGCTACCCTTGCCGTTGCGGGCATTGCCGCAAGGAGTCGCATCCGCGAATGCGGGTCCGCAACCCTTGCCGACCCTCGAGGCGAAGCGCCAGCAGGTCTACGATCAGCTGCACGTCCTCGGACCCGCGAGCGTGCCCGCCCTGGCCCGCGCGCTGCGCGATCCGGATCCCGAGATGCGGCGCCACGTCGCAGTGGCGCTGGACGTCGTCGGCGGCGGCTGGTGGCAGTTCCCCGACGGCGGCACGAAACTCGACCTCCGTCCGGCGCTGCCCGCCCTGCTCACGGCGCTGGGCGATTCCGATCCGGACGTCAGGTCCTGGGCGGCCCAGGACATAGGCGACATCGGTGGGGGAGCCGTGAGGGCAGTGCCGCGCCTGCGCGGCATGTTGCACAGCCCGGATCCGGGATCGCGAGGCAGCGCCTGCAACGCCCTCGGCGGGATCGGCGCCGCCGCCCGCGGCGCGCTGCCGGACCTGCGCCGCGCTCTCGATGACTCCAGTCCGGAGGTCCAGCAGGCCGCGCGCAATGCGATCGTGAGCATCGACCGCGCCGGAGCCGCGGCCGAACCTTGACAGTCATCGGCAGGAGTCGCCAGACTGCGGAGCATTACAACAATCAGAGGGGGCTCCGATGAGAAGCTTCGACCGGGCGTATCTGATCTTTGCGTTGAGCTACGCCGCCGCCGGGATGGGACTCGGCCTCTTCATGGGCCTATCGCGAAATCACGGCCAATTCGTCACGCATGCGCACATCCTGTTGGTGGGATTCGTGACTTCGCTCATCTACGCGGTCATCCACAAATTGTGGCTGCCTGTGCCGCCGCGCGCGATGGCCACCGTGCAGTTCGTCCTGCATCAGGCCGGCTGTCTCTGCATGTTCACTGGCCTGCTGCTCCTCTACGGCGGCGTCTCAGGGGAGGCTCAGCTTTCGCCGCTGCTGGGCGCCTCCGCGATCGCCGTCATCCTGGGCATGCTGGCGATGCTGGTGATGGTCGTCAGGACCGGGACGGCGATACAGCCTCACAGCGCGTAGAAACGGAGAGCCGTGCAGCGAGGGAAGCTCGATTCCTCAGGACCCAGAGCGTCAGCGCAACGAGCGACCCGCCGGGCAGAATCAGCTCGACAGCCAGATACGGCGCGGCCTGACGGATAAAGGCGAGGATTTTGGCGATTCGTGGGCTCATGACACTCATGCCGGTTTCGTTGCGCTCTTCGTCCAGTAGACGAAAGGGCGCAGCGGAAATCGACAGAGCGCGCGAGCTCGATCCGAAGGGGTTTCGAGCGGCCGAATTGCCTCAGTGCGACGGGACGAGCAGGAATGCGCGCCAGGTGCCTACATTCTCACCCGAATCACGGCTGTCGGTGCCATTGACGGCGATGTAGCCGTTCTGGCTGATGCTGATGGCCTCATCGAGCCGTACGTATGCGGCCGAGGGATCGGCCGGGTCTATCAACGCATTCAGGTCAAACATCGTGCCTTTGTCGTAGAGAAAGGCCCGGCCGTCACCGGCAGGATTGACAGATACGCCGACGACCTGTCCGCGGTCATTGATGGAATATGCCGTACTATCGACGTCGCCTTGGACGGTTCCCAAATCCGTCATTGCGCCGTGCCTGTATAGGAAGGCGTGCGAGGAAGCCCCTTCGGCCGTACCTACTCCAGAGGTTCCGACGATGTCGCCGCCACTGTTGATGCCATACGCTTCGCTGGAGGTCGAGTTTTGGAGTCCGCCGAGGCTCGTTATGGTGCGGCCCTGCCATTCGACGGCGATCAGGCCCCCGCTGACCAACGTCCCGCTTTTGTCGTATATGACGGAAAGCACCCTTCCGACGGCCACCCCGCTATTGTTGATGGCATTGGCGGTGATGTAGAGCCGGGAGCAATAGTCGCATTCGAGGTCAGGAAGGACCGTCTGTGCGGATCCGGGAGAAGACCACATGACAGCCGCGCTGCCCGGGGATCCCGAGTCGTCGTATTGTCCCAGCACAGTGCCGCCGTCGTTCACTGCGACCGCCCAGTCGAAGCTCCCGTACACACTTCCGGCCAACTCCGTCGCGCCGCCAGTGATCTTCCACAAGATCGGCTCCGGTCCGTTCTCGAGCGCTGCTTCTCCTGCGATCGTTCCGTTGTTGTTGATGCCGTACGCCGACGCGCCCAGTTCCGACGGGTCGAAGGTGAGCTGGTCCAGAGCGCCGCTCTTTTGCTCATATACCCATGCTTGCTGCCCGCTGGCCGTCTGCCCGGGGGCGTTGCAGTTCGGCGTGCAGTACGCCTCATAGTCGCCGACGACCATACCCTGATTGTTGACCCCACTCGCCGTCATCGAGCCGGCTGCGGTGAGACGGGGAATTTCCACAATCTCGTAGGCGACATGTGGAGGATGCGATTTGCTCGCCGGCGTCGTAGAGCTCGGAGGGGGCGATGAGTCCGGAGACGCCGGCGCAGGCGCGGTGGACGTCGTCGCCGGCGCTGTAGACGTCGTGGTAGGTGCCGTGGACGTAGCCGCAGGAGCCGCGTTCGACGATGCCCCCGTTGCAGGGGTGGTTGTAGACGTGGACGGGCTGGAATTCGATGCCGGCGCAGAGCTCGGCGCGGAGCTGACTGGAGGAGTCACTGCCGAGGCGCTCGGGCCGGTTGCCGGATCGGACGAGGTGCCTGAGGAGCCGCCCCCGCATGACGCGCATAGTAGGGCGGCGATAATGATCGCTACTGCTCGCATGGGCAGCCTTCTACCGATCCCGGCGCGGTGGTCGTGGCACGGTCCGCGCTCGTGGTGGATTGCTCCACAGCAAGGTTGATGCCCGAATTTCCGACTCTTCGAGCGCCGCGTACTGTTGGGTGTCGGCGGAAGTCGGAGGAGGATTGCGGAGTGGTGCCCGAGGTCGGAGTCGAACCGACACGCTTTTAAGGGCGGCGGATTTTCATCCCGCTGCGGCTTTCGCCGCCCCGCGCGGCGGCTGCCTCGGGGGTTCGTGGGCTGGAGCACGCCTTCACCGTAGCCTTGCGGCCTTAGGTGCCCGCCGTCTGCTCTCTACACCTTCCCCGGAATCCTCCGGGGCTTGGCTCGGCATTAGCTCGAAGCGATGCGCTTCAGGGCCTCTACCGACTTTGACGGGCTTCACCCAGGGGATTTCTCCCCGGGGGCTCAACTGAAATGGTCTGAGTCCGCTGCGTCTACCAATTCCGCCACTCGGGCACGAGGGCGCAAGTATAGGGGCAGGGGTGGCGGAAGCATATGGGTTGCGACCTTTTGCCCCGCTCGCGCATCTAAGCAGGTAATGAGCCGGCTGGCCGACATTCCGATATCCGCAGAGCTGATAGAGCACGCTCGCGCAGGGGACGAGGCGGCGCAGGCGGCGATCTACGGAGCGCTCGGGCCGGCGGTATTCGCGCTGCTCCGCAGGCTGGTGGGCAACAGGGCGATCGCCGAGGACCTGTTCCAGGACACCATGATGGCCCTCTTTCAGCGTCTCGGGGACTTCCGGGGAGAGGCGCCCCTCGGTGCCTGGCTGCGGCAGATCGCGGTCACCCGGTGTCTCATGTACTTGCGCTCGCCGTGGCATCGGGCGCGGCTCCGCTGGGACTCCGGGGACGAGGGGGCCTCGCTACCTGCAACGACGCCGCTCGTCACACCCGCGACTTCTGCAGACGCCATCGACGTCGAGCGCGCACTGGCGAGCCTGACGCCCGCCGGGCGCGCAGTGGTTTGGCTGTTCGAGGTCGAAGGTTACTCGCACGAGGAGATTGCCCGATTGTTTGGACGCTCCGTGAGCTTCTCCAAATCACAGCTTGCGCGCGCGCTCGCACGCCTGCGCCAGGGGCTCGCGTCGCAGGAGGATCAAGAGGCATGCACACCGATCTAGACGAGAAAATGATCGCTCGCCGGCTGCGCGCCGCGGGGGATGAGCCGAGTGAGGCGCCCCACGGCTGGGCTGAGTTTCAGCGCAGGCGGCAGCGCTCGATGCTCACACGTGCCGTCGAACGCAACCGTCCTGCGGCAATTGCCGCCGCCGTCCTGGCTGCCCTGGTCGTCAGTGCGATCCCATTTCTCCGCTCGAGCCCTGACCATACACCGGTGCGTGCGCCGGCGGATACCGCAATGCATGCCGGCGCGAGCGGTTGGCAGGAGCAGGCGCGCACGCGCGCCATCGAAGGCTGGCTCGAGGGTCTGCCCCACGATCGCGCGCTCGTGCGGGTCGGCACGCACGCGGCGGTGACCAGCCTTCAGGACCAGATTGCCGCGTTGGATGACCTGATGAGCAGCGAGCGAGTAGCGGGCGCGCAGTCGAGCAGGCTCGACGCGCTCGAGCAGCAGCGTGCACAGCTCGTGAGCTCGCTCGCTCAGTTGCAATACGCAGAGATGTTGGCGTCGGCAAACCCATGACCGCTCGAAGAGACTTCACATGAGAATGTATATCAGACCTCACGCGGCCCTCCTGACACTGTGCTTCTCGCTCGCGACGGCCGTCGCGTTTGCGGGCGACGGACCGGCGGCGCCTCCGGCCCCTCCAGGCCCCTCCGCTGCGCCTGCGCCCGCCGATTCCGTCGCCGCTCCAAGCCCACCGGACTTCGACGAGGATGCGGTGCGCGCCAGCATGGACGCGGCCCACCGCGGCGATGAGGCGGCCCGAAAGCGCGATGATGCCCTGCGCGCTCAGATGGACGCGGCGCGTCGCCGCATGGAAGTGGCGGCGCAGCAGCTCGCAGCCCTTTCCGCGCAGATGTACGGACCGATGATGCAGCGTGTCGAGGCCTTCGGACCGTCGCACGTGCTGGTCGGTGTGCAACTCGAGGATTCGAGCGGTGATGCGGGCGCGCGTGTCCGCGAAGTCAGTCCGGGAGGACCGGCGGAGCAGGCGGGCGTGCGCGCCGGCGATCTGATCGTGGCGGTGAACGGGACGATCGTGCGCGGGCGAGAGCCCGCGGGGCATGTCGTCGAGTTGCTCCATGACGTCAAGCCAGGCGACAAGGTCGATCTGAAAGTGTCGCGGGGCGGCAAGACACGCGACCTGACCGTGACCGCTCGTCCGGACGGCGATGCGTTCTTCATCGGGCGGCAATTCCCGGACTTGCCGCTGCTGCCGCGAGTGCGGACGTTTGCCACTTGGGGTGGTGCGCCGATGATCATCCGCGGCCCCGTTGCCGACATGGAGCTCGTCAGACTCACGCCCGGCCTCGGCCGCTACTTTGGAACCGACACAGGTGTGCTGGTGGTGCGCGCGCCGCCTGAGGGCGGGCTGGGCCTGCAGGATGGGGACGTGATTCTGTCGATCGGCGGACGCGAGCCGATCGACAGCTCCCACGTGATCCGGATCCTCGGCTCCTACGATCCCGGTGAGAAGATCACGCTGCAAGTGCTGCGGCTGCACCACAGGATCTCGGTTGCGACGACCCTGCCGGCGCAATCCCAGCTCTCGGGCCGAGTGTTCGAGATGCCCAAGGGAGCCTTGCTCGAGCCTGGGCCAGTGGTCCGCCTGAGGCGGGGCGATCAGGCGTTTTGATGCCCGCCGCCATGGCGGCGGCGGCGGCACCGCCATTAACATGCGCGCGTGCTGCGCACCGACTTTACCTATGACCTGCCGCCCGAGCTGATCGCACAGGCTCCGCTCCCGGAGCGTTCCGCGGGCCGCATGCTCGTGCTCGACCGGGAAACCGGCGGCCTCGCGGACCGCCGGGTCCGGGATCTGCCGTCGTTCCTCGCGCCCGGCGACCTGCTGGTCCTGAACGACACGCGCGTCGTCGCGGCGCGGGTCTTCGGCACGAAGCCCTCCGGTGGGCGGGTGGAGATCCTCCTGGAAAGGCCGGTCGGTGAGCGCGAGGCCCTCGTGCAGCTGCGTGCGAGCAAACTCGTCCGCGACGGTCTGGAAATCTCGACGGCCGGCGGCGCCGTCCAGGTGCTCGCGCGGGAGGAAGACCTGTGGCGAGTCCGCGTGCCCGGGCCGGTACTCGATTTCTTCGACCGCTGGGGACAGGTGCCGCTGCCCCCTTATATCCAGCGTCCAGCCAGCGAGCTCGACCAGCAGCGCTACCAGACCGTCTTTGCCCGGGAGCGGGGCGCCGTCGCGGCGCCTACGGCAAGCCTGCATTTCGACCAGCTTCTGCTCGCGGAACTCGAGGCACGCGAAGTGAGTCTTGCGTTCGTGACGCTGCACGTCGGCGCAGGTACATTTCAGCCAGTGCGCGCGGATGACCTCGAGTCACACGTGATGCACTCTGAGCGGGCTGCCGTCAGCGCCGCTACCTGCGCAGCCATCATGCGGGCGCGTGCCGCCGGACGGCGGGTGATCGCCGCTGGCACCACGGTCGTGAGAGCATTGGAGGCCGCAGCGTCGAGCGCGGACGCGCAGGGGCAGCCCTCTGGCGTATCCGAATCACCGCAGCGCCTGACGCCCTGGTCGGGGGAGACGAAACTCTTCATCAAGCCCGGCTTCAGGTTTCGGGTGGTCGACGGTCTGCTCACGAATTTCCATCTTCCCGAGTCGACGCTGCTCATGCTCGTATGCGCGTTCGCCGGCCGCGAGCCGGTGCTGCGCGCATACCGGCACGCCATCGCGGCGCGGTACAGGTTTTTCAGCTATGGCGATGCAATGTTGGTGATGACCCGGGTGAGCGCTTGAGACCGGCTTTCGAGCTGACCGCGGCTGATGGCGCGGCCCGGGCCGGCAGGCTGCGCACGGCACACGGCGTAATCGAGACGCCGGCGTTCATGCCCGTGGGCACGTACGGCACGGTGAAGGCGATGACGCCCGAGGAGCTCTACGGCCTCGGCGCCGAGATCGTGCTCGGCAACACCTTCCATCTGATGCTGCGGCCGGGCGTACAGATCGTGGCGGCGCACGGCGGTCTGCACGGGTTCATGAGCTGGAAGCGCCCGATCCTGACCGACTCCGGCGGCTTTCAGGTCTTCAGCCTCAAGAGCCTGCGCCGCATCACGGAAGAGGGGGTGCGCTTCCGCTCGCCGGTCGATGGCAGCGAGGTGCGGCTGACGCCCGAGGACTCGATGGAAGTGCAGTTGGGGCTGCGCTCGGATATCGCGATGGCCCTGGATGACTGCACGCCGCATCCGGCCACGGAGGCCGAGGCCCGCGAGTCGATGGAGCGCTCGATGCGCTGGGCAGCCCGCAGCCACGCCCGCTATCACCGCGAGGAGCCTCCTGGGGGACTTTTCGGGATAGTCCAGGGAGGGATGCACGGGACGCTGCGGCTCGCGTCGCTCGAGGCCCTGCTGCGGCTCGACTGGCCCGGCCTGGCAGTGGGCGGGCTGGCAGTGGGCGAGCCGGAGGAAGAGCGACTGCGCATCCTGGAGACAGTGGTGCCACACATGCCCGCCAACCGGCCGCGCTACCTCATGGGAGTGGGACGCCCGGAGGACATCATTGCGGCCGTCCTGCGCGGGATCGACATGTTCGACTGCGTGATGCCGACGCGCCATGCGCGGAACGGGCACCTCTTCACCGCTGCCGGCGTCATCAACATCCGCAACCGGGTCCATCAGTCGGACTTGAGTCCAATCGACCCCGAATGCGACTGCTACACCTGCCGGAACTACACGCGGGCTTATCTGCGGCATCTCGACCGCTGCAACGAGATCCTGGGATGCCGGCTGAACACCATTCACAACCTGTCCTTTTACCTCCGCCTGATGCGATCGCTGCGGCAGGCGATAGCCGAAGGCCGGGCGGAGGCCTTCGCCGCCGCTCATCTTGCGCGACGGGCGGCGGCGGACGCTGTGGCATAATGCCGGTTTTTCGCCTCCGGCGCGGCACCGCAGCCGGAGTGAGCCTTCCCGACTGGTGAATACATGAATTCATTGATTCCCGTAGCTTGGGCGCAGAGCGCGCCGGCGGCGACCGGCGGCCAGTTCGCGCCGCTCCTGGTGATGGTGGTCTTCATCGTCATCTTCTATTTCCTGCTGATGCGGCCGCAGCAGAAGAAGTCCAAGGAGCACCAGCAGCTGGTCTCCAAGCTCGCAGTGGGCGATGAGGTGGTGACCAACGGCGGCATGCTCGGCAAGATCACCGAGGTCAGCGAGAGCTTCGTCACCCTGGAGGTCGCCGATGGGGTGCGCATCAAGGTGCAGAAATTCCAGGTGAGCGCCCTGATGCCCAAAGGCACGCTGAAGAGCGCCTGAGCCATGCTCGAGTACGCCCGCTGGAAATACATCCTGATCGCCGCCGTGCTGGTGGTGGCGCTGATCTTCGCGCTGCCGAACGTATTCGGCTCGGCCCCCGCGCTGCAGCTCGCCCACAGGGATCATTCGCCGGTCACGGCCGCGGAGGCCACTTCGATCGCCGACAATCTGCGGCAGCACGGAGTGCGCCTCGACAAGTCCTACGTCGACGGCAGCGGCCGCCTGATGGTGCAGTTCACCGACGTGTCGGACCAGCTCCAGGCCCGCGACCTCGCGGACGCCAAGTATCAGGGGACGTACATCTCCGCCCTGTCGCTCGTGCCGAAAGCGCCGGCGTTCTTCCGCGCGGTGGGACTGAAGCCCATGCCGCTCGGCCTCGACCTGCGTGGCGGCCTCGACCTCCTCTACCAGGTGGACATCAACAGCGCCGTGGCGCAGATGCTGCAGAACTACTCGCAGGACTCCACACGGGCGCTGGCGGCCGCGAAGATCCCGGTCCTCAGCATCAAGTCCCTCGCGACCCCCGACAGCCAGCTGCAGAATGCCATTCAGATCGCATTCGCTCCCGGCGTCGATCTCGCGGCTGCGCAACAGGCGCTCGCTACGCCTCTACAGGGGCTGACGATCACGAAGCAGAGCAGCCCGAACGGCCCGCTGCTCGTCGCTGCCATGACCCCGGCGGAGGTCAAGCAGCGTGAGGACTACGCGATCGAACAGAGCGTCACCATCCTGCGCAACCGGGTCAACCAGCTCGGCGTCTCCGAGCCCATCGTGCAGCGCCAGGGGCTGGATCGGGTCGATGTGCAGCTGCCCGGCATCCAGAATGCCGCCGACGTCAAGAATCTGCTCGGGCAGGTGGCGAACCTCGAGTTCCGCCTGAACGATGAGACGTCCAGCGCCGCTCAGGCGGCGCAGACCGGTGACGTGCCGCTGGGCGACAAGCTCTACAGCAACACCGCGATGGGATATCCGTTGCTGCTGAAGCGCGAGGTGATCGCCACCGGCGATCAGCTCACCAACGCCACGGTGGGCCAGAGCCAGCAGGGTCCCGCGGTCGACGTGACACTCGACAGCAAGGCCGGCGACAATATGCTGCGCACCACTCGGCAGAACGTCGGCAAGCACATGGCGGTGGTGCTGATCGAGACGCACCAGGAGACCGCCACGGTCGGCGGCAAGCAGGTCGCGCACGCGGTCACCACCGAGAAGGTCATCAACGACGCCACCATCCAGGGCGTTTTCGGCGACCGCTTCGAGATCACGGGCCTCAGCCTGGGCGAGGCGCGCGACCTCGCGGTCCTGCTGCGCTCCGGCTCGCTGCCGACGCCGATATTTCTGGTCGAGGAGCAGGTGATCGGCCCGAGCCTCGGCAAGGACAACATCCGGATGGGCATCGCCGCCCTCGTCATCGGCATGGCCGGCGTGCTGGGCTTCATGGCGATCTACTACAAGGTCTTCGGCCTGGTCGCCGACCTCGTGCTGATCGCCAACGTGGTCCTGCTGACGGCGCTGCTGTCGATGATGGGCGCATCGCTGTCGCTGCCGGGCATCGCGGGCATCATTCTCACGGTGGGTATCGCCGTGGATGCCAACGTGCTGATCTACGAGCGCATCCGCGAGGAGATCCGCAAAGGGGTGACGCCGCAGGCGGCCATCCGGGCGGGCTTCGAGAAGGCCTTCTCCGCGATCGCGGATTCCAACATCACGACGCTGATCGCGGGGCTCGTGCTCTGGGTGTTCGGCACCGGGGCGATCCGCGGGTTCGCCGTGGTGCTGACGCTCGGCATCGCCACCTCCATGTTCACCTCGCTCATGGGCAGCCGCGCGCTCGTCACCCTCATGTACGGCCGCAAGCGCAAGGTCGCCCGGCTGCCCATTTAGTCAACATCTGACGGCCCCTCCGGGCCGATCTGCAGGACTCTCCAGTGGAATTCTTCAGCCATCAAACCGACTTCAAGTTCATGGCCACACGGCACGTGTGGTACGGACTCTCGGCGATCCTCATGATCGCCTCCATCGTGCTGCTGTTCACGCGCGGCCTCAATCTCGCCATCGACTTCACGGGCGGTGTGAGCGCGCAGGCCACCTTCCCGGTGACGGCCGACCTGGGCGCCGTGCGCAACCAGCTCGTCGCCGCCGGCTTTCGCGATCCGCAGGTGCAGAACTTCGGTTCCTCGCGCAACATCGCGATCCGCCTGCCGCCGGAGAAGATGACCTCGCAGGAGGTGCTGCGAGAGCGTCTCGAGGCGGCGCTCAAGGCCATCAATTCCGGAGCGAGCCTGGTACAGGTCGCGGTCGTGGGCCCGCAGGTGGGCAGTCAGCTCGAGATCAGCGCGGCCTGGGCGCTCGGGTTCACGCTGCTCCTCATCTTTTTCTACATCGCCTTCCGCTTCCATACCTGGCGGCTGTCCTTCGGGGCCATCCTGGCGGTGCTGCACGATCCGATCCTGGTGCTCGGCTGGTTCGCGGCTTCGCAGACGTCCTTCGATCTTGCGGTGGTCGCGGCCATCCTCGCCGTCATCGGCTACTCGCTGAACGACACGGTGGTGGTGTTCGACCGGATTCGCGAGCGCTTCGAGAGCAACCGCCGGTTGCCGCCGGACGTGGTGCTCGATCAGTCCATCAACCAGACGCTGTCACGAACCATCATGACGAAGGTCGTGACCTCGATCGTGGTGGTGGCGCTGCTCATTCTCGGCGGCCCCGTGCTCAAGGGCTTCTCGGAAGCGCTGCTCATCGGCATCCTCGCCGGCACGTACTCGTCGATCTACATCTCGAGCGCGGTGGCGTTGGAGTGTGGCCTGACGGCCGAGCACATCTTCCCGACCATCAAGAAGACCGCGGTCGACCACATGCCCTGAGGGCTGCGGTGCTCAAAGCGCCGCAGGCGTCTTCGAGCCGATTTTATTTTCAGCGCGCGCCCTGCTGTGGTGATAGCCGTAGAAGGCGTACACCAGCACGCCGATGAGCGACCACACCGCAAGGCGTATCCAGGTGCTGACAGGCAAGGAGTACATCATCAGGGCGCAGATGATGGCGCCGGCGAGACAGGTGAACCAGGGCCACGGTGCTCTGAAGGGGCGCGGCAGTTCCGGACGCGTGTAGCGTAGGACGAGCACGCCGATACAGACCGTGACGAATGCCAGGAGGGTGCCGATCGACACCAACTCGCCCAGGATGCCGACGGGGAACAAGCCACCGACGATGGCGGCACAGGTGGCGGTCACCACCGTACCCGTCGACGGCGTGCGGAATTTTGGATGCACGCGGCCGAATACCTTCGGCATCAGGCCATCCTCCGCCATGGAGAGAAAGATACGCGCCTGGGCGATGGTCATCACCAGCATGACCGAGGTCATGCCGGCGATGGCGCCGAGCTTGATCGGTAGACCCAACCAGCGCAATGCCGGATACGCATCGATCGCAATGGCGAGGGGGGCGGAGACGTTGAGCTTCGTGTAGCTCACCATGCCCGTGAGCACCACGGAGACGGCGACGTAGAGGATGGTGCAGACGATCAGGCTCGCGAGAATGCCGATCGGCATGTCGCGCTGCGGGTTCTTCGTCTCCTGCGCACAGGTCGAGATGGCATCGAACCCGATGTAGGCGAAGAAAATCACCCCCGAGGCGGCGAGCACCCCGCTCCAGCCAAAGACGCCGGACGTGCCGGTGTTCGGCGGGATGAAGGGATGCCAGTTGGCGTGTTGAATGTAGCCGATGCCCAGGAATACGAACAGCAGCACCACTGTGACCTTGATGGCCACGATCACCGAGTTGAATGCCGAGGACTGCTTGATTCCGACGTAGCAGATGGTACCGAGCACCGCCACGATCACCACCGCCGGGACGTTGAGAATCGCGCCGGTGCGTACGACCGAGAAGCTCTGTCCGGCCATGCCACCCTGCGCGAAGGGCGCGTGCGAAAGCGCGTAGGGGAGGTGGATCCCGAACTGATCGAGCAGACTCAGCACATAGCCGGACCATCCGACGGAAACGGTCGCGACCGCGAAGAGATACTCGAGGATGAGATTCCACCCGATGAACCAGGCGACGCCCTCGCCGAGCGTGGCGTAGGAGTAGGAATACGCGCTGCCCGTCACCGGGATCATCGCGGAGAACTCGGCGTAGCAGAGCCCTGCGAATGCTGAGCCGAGACCGGCGACGATGAATGACAGCGCGAGCGCCGGCCCGGCGTGCTCGGCAGCCGCAGTCCCGGTCAGAACGAAAATCCCGGTGCCGATGATCCCGCCGATACCGAGAAGGGTGAGCGCCGTGGCCGAGAGCGTGCGGTGCAGTTGCTGCCCCTTCGCGTCGGCTTCCTTGATTTCGGCGATCGACTTGGTGGCAAAAAGCTGGCTTGGCATGCGGCCGGACTCTACACAACCGGTCCCGGCAAAGCCAGCAACGACCCGGGGCGGCGGACGTGCCGTCACCGCGGGTCAGCGCAAATCAGGCGGTACGGAGCGCTTCCGGCACGTGCGGGGCGAAGAGCTCGAGCAGCGCGGCGTACACCTTGGGCGTGCCGGCGAGCACATCCCCGCCTTGGGCATACTCGGCACCCGTGAGCGTGCCTATACGGCCGCCGGCCTCCTGGATGAGGAGAGTTCCGGCCGCCGTGTCCCAGGGAGAGAGCCCGATTTCCCAGAAGCCGTCGACCCTGCCGGCTGCGACATAAGCCAGGTCGAGCGCCGCGGCGCCGGGGCGGCGGACCCCCGCCGTGCTCTGCATCGCGGCCTTCAGCATCTGGAGATACGCGTCGATGTATAGCGTGTTCGCGCGGAACGGAAATCCCGTGCTGATGAGGGCGCCCTCGAGCGTGCGTTGCTTACTGACCCGCATGCGGCGATTGTCGAGGTGCGCGCCGCTGCCGCGCGTGGCGGTGAAGAGCTCCTGGCTGATGGGATCGTAGACCACCGCGTGTTCGAGCCGGCCTTTCTGCTGGCAGGCGATGGACACCGCGAAGGTCGGAAAGCCATGCAGGAAGTTGGTCGTGCCGTCCAGCGGATCGATGATCCAGACGGTGTCGTTCTCGCCGCTGCGGCCGCTCTCCTCGGCGAGCACCGCGTGGTCCGGATAGTGGTGCCGGATGATGCCGATGATCTCCTGCTCGGCGTTGCGGTCGACCTCGCTGACGAAATCGTTGCGCCCCTTCGAGGTGATGGTGAGCGACTCCAGCCGGTTGAGGCTGCGGATGATGACTTCGCCGGCGCGGCGCGCGGCGCGGATTGCGATATTGAGAAGCGGGTGCACGGAAGCTCGTATGAAAGGCGCGGCCCTTGCGGCCGCCGCTGATGCGCGTAGGGTAGCAGATCGCCATGGATACCTCCGATATCCGCATCGTTCTCGTCGAGCCCTCGCATCCGGGCAACATCGGCGCGGTGGCCCGCGCGATCAAGAACATGGGGCTCGAGCAGCTGGTGCTCGTCAGTCCGCGGCAGTTCCCGCACAGCGAGGCGATCGCGCGCGCTTCGGGCGCGGACGACGTGCTCGCGAATGCGCGCGTCGTGGCGACCGTCACGGAAGCCCTCGCCGGCTGCGGTTTCATAGCGGCAACGACCTCACGGGCGCGGGACCAGTATTTCCGCGTGGCGGACGTGCGGGAGGCGGCGCAGCGGCTGCTGCTGGAATCGCGGCGCGGGCCGGCGGCGGTGCTCTTCGGGTCGGAGCGGGCCGGTCTCACCAACGAGCAGCTCGAGGCCGCGCACCTGCTGATCCGCATTCCGGCGAGCGAGTCCTATCCGTCGCTCAACCTCGCCATGGCGGTGCAGATCGTCACCTACGAGCTCTTGCGCGCCCGCGGCGTGCAGATCGAGACCACGCCGGCGGCCGGTCCGCTCGCGGATCCCGTCGAGATGGAGCGGCTGTACGAGCATCTCGCTCAGGTGTTGGAGGAGGTCGACTTCCGCGACCGCACTCAGGGCGGCACGCACCTCATGGCGCGGCTGCGCCGGCTGTTCCAACGCGCGGCTCTCGATCGCAACGAGGTCAACATCTTGCGCGGCATCCTGACCGCGGTACAGAGCCGCCGGCGGCGCGCCGGCGCCGGCCCGGAGCCGCCATGACCGCCCCCGAGCCGATCTACCTGGACTATGCCGCCACGACGCCGGTCGATCCTGCCGTGGCCGAGGCGATGAGCCGTTGTCTCGTCGAGCCCGAGGGAATCGGCAATGCCTCCTCGAGTACGCATCTCTTCGGCCGCCGCGCGGCCGAGCGCATCGAGCGGGCGCGTGCGGAGGTTGCGGCTCTCATCGGCGCGACTCCCGCGGAAGTCATTTTCACCTCCGGCGCAACGGAGTCCGACAACCTGGCCGTGCTCGGCGCGGCACGCGCCAACTCGCACCGGGGCCGGCACATCGTGAGCTCGCGCATCGAGCACAAGGCGGTGCTCGATCCCGTGAAGCGGCTCGAGAAGGAAGGCTGCGCCATCACGCTGCTGTCGCCGGACCGCGGCGGCAGAATCGATCCCGGCGCCGTGGCCGCCGCGCTGCGGCCGGATACGGTGTTGGCGTCGATCATGCTCGTCAACAACGAGACCGGCGTGATCCAGGATATCGCCGCGATCGGCGATCTCTGCCGCGCCCGCGGTGTGCTTTTCCACACTGACGCCGCGCAGGCGGTCGGCAAGATTCCGCTCGATGTGCACGCGTTGCCGATCGACTTCATGTCCGTCACGGCGCACAAATTTTACGGTCCCAAAGGCATCGGAGCGCTCTACGTACGCGGCGAGGCGCGAGCGCACCTGCAGCCGATCGTCTTCGGCGGCGGCCAGGAAAGGGGCCTGCGGCCGGGGACTCTGCCGACCCATCAGATAGTCGGCTTCGGCGTGGCCTGCGAGATTGCCGGCCGCGCCCTCGACGCAGAGCGCGCACGGCTCGAGGGCTTGCGCGAGCGTATGTGGCAGGGTCTCGCCACTCTGGGCGGCGTGCATGCGAACGGGGAGGGAGCGCCCTGTGTTCCCGGGATCCTCAACGTCTCGTTCGAGGGGGTCGAGGGAGAGAGCCTGGTCACGGGACTGCGCGAGCTGGCGGTGTCGACGGGATCGGCGTGCAACTCAGCGTCCGCGGAGCCTTCCTACGTGCTTCGAGCCCTCGGCAGAGACATGCAGCTGGCACAGAGCTCCCTGCGGCTGAGCTTCGGGCGGTTCAGCAAGCCGGAGCACATCGACCTGGCAGTCGAGGCCATTTGCCGGGAGGTGACGCGGCTACGTACGCTCTCGCCGGCGTCAGACCCCCCTGGGGCGACATCCTCCAGCACCACCCAGGTGATCGGGGAGGCAGGCGGGCCGGGACAGGAGGTATGGGTCCGGTTCAGGCTCAGCATCCAGGGCGGCCGCGTGAAAAGCGCACTGTTCAAAGCCTATGGCTGTCCCCATACTCTGGCCATTGCAGCGTGGGTGGCCGAGCGGCTGCGTGGCCGGGGCCGCGCGGACCTGGCGCCGGGGACACCGGCCGAATGGGCCGAATCCCTCGGGGTGCCAGTCGAGAAACTCGGACGCCTGCTGGTAGTCGAAGATGCGCTCGCGGACTGTGCCCGGCACTGGCCCGAGACGGGGTAAAATAGCGCTCATGGCCATCTCGCTCACGGAATCCGCCGCCAACCGGATCAAGACTTTCCTCGCCGCCCGGGGGCATGGCGTCGGGCTGCGGCTCAGCGTCCGCAAGACCGGCTGCTCCGGCTTCGCGTACGTCGTGAACTACGCCGATGGCGTGCAGGCGGGCGATCTGGTGTTCGAGGACCGCGGCGTCAAGGTGTGCGTGGATCCGGAGAGCATGCCGCTGATCGACGGCACCACCGTGGACTTCGTCAAGCAAGGCCTCAATGAGGCGTTCCGCTTCCGCAACCCGAACGTCAAGGGGGAGTGCGGCTGCGGGGAGAGCTTTAGTGTGTAAATTGGCCCACAAAATCGCCGGGAGCGATTTTGGACGGCGATAGCCGGCCCGGAAGGGCTCGGCGCAGGGACGGAGCCGAGCAACGTCGCCTGCGGCGCTTTGGGCGGCCCGCCTAGGTACAGGATTGGCCTCGCGGGCAAAGGGCGGCCTTTGCCCGCTTAATGACTTCCTGTTGAAAGCCGCCCGAATTGGCGCGGCGGGCGCCTGAAGGCTAAACTGCGCGGCTGCGTTCCGAATATCTACCCCCGAAAGGCCCCCCGAAATGGCGCTCGAGCGCACCCTGTCCATCGTCAAGCCCGACGGGGTCAGCCGCAATCTCATCGGCGAGGTCTATCGCCGCTTCGAGAAGGCTGGCCTCACCATCGTTGCCGCCCGCATGCTGCGCCTCTCCGAGCGCGAGGCCGAGGGCTTCTATGCCGTCCACCGGGAGCGGCCGTTTTTCAAGGATCTGGTGCGTTACATGACCTCGGGCCCGGTAGTGGTGCAGGTGCTCGAGGGCGAGGATGCCATCGCACGCAACCGCGAGATCATGGGCGCCACCGACCCGAAGAAGGCGGCCCCGGGGACCATCCGCGCCGACCTCGCGCTCAGCATCGAGCAGAACGTCGTCCACGGATCCGATGCGCCCGACACGGCGGCCAAGGAAATCGCGTATTTCTTCAGCGGCACGGAGCTGCATTCGCGCGGCTGAGCCGCGGAAGTCCGTCATGACCTCCCCCGACACGACCGCGACGAATCTGCTGGGGCTGCCGCGCCCGGCGCTCGAGGCGTTCGTCGGGGGGCTCGGCGGCAAGCCTTTCCGCGCACGCCAGCTGATGAACTGGGTGTACAAGCGCGGCGAGTCGTCCTTCGAGAGCATGACGGACCTCGCCAAGGACTTTCGCGCCCAGCTGGCCGAGCGCGCCTGCGTCACCACGCCGGAGATCGTGACGGCGCAGCAGTCCGCCGACGGCACTCGCAAGTGGCTGCTGCGAGCGGACGCGTCGCAGGCTTTCGAGATGGTCTTCATCCCGGAGCCGGACCGCGGCACGCTCTGTATCTCTTCGCAGGTCGGGTGTGCGCTCGACTGCTCCTTCTGCTCGACGGCGCAGCAGGGGTTCAATCGCAACCTGACCACGGCCGAGATCGTCGGCCAAGTCTGGCTCGCCAACCGGGAGCTCGCAGGCTCCTTCGCGCACGACTGCGCGCGCGAGCGGATAGTCACCAACGTCGTGCTCATGGGCATGGGCGAGCCGCTCGCGAACTTCCGCAACGTCGTGCCGGCCCTCGAGATCTTCCTCGACGACTTCGGCTTCGACCTGTCGCGCCGGCGTGTGACCCTGTCGACCTCGGGGCTCGTGCCGCAGATCTACAAGCTCGCGGAGCACAGCAACGTGGCGCTCGCCGTTTCGCTGCATGCGCCCGATGACGGGCTGCGCAACGAGCTCGTGCCGATCAATCGCAAGCATCCGATCGCGCAGCTGCTCGAGGCCTGCTGGCATTACATCGACGAGCAGAACGGCCGCAGCGTCACCTTCGAGTACGTCATGCTCTGCGGCATCAACGACTCGCCCGCGCAGGCGCGCGCCCTCGCCAGGCTCCTCGCGGGCCATCCGGCGAAGGTGAACCTCATCCCGTTCAATCCGTTTCCGGGTACCCGCTACCAGCGCTCGGAGCCGGAGGCGGTGCAGCGCTTCCGCGATGAGCTGATCCGCCGCGGTGTGCTGGCCACGGTCCGCCGCACGCGCGGCGATGACATAGATGCCGCCTGCGGTCAGCTGGCGGGACGAGTGATCGACCGCACGACGGTGCGCCTCGGCAGCCGTGTATTCGGGCTGGCGGTGCAGGCATGACAAAATGGCCTCGCACCGTGCGTGCCGCCCTCGCTGTCCTCGCCGCCGCAATGCTCGCGGGCGCTCTGGCGGGCTGCGCGAACCAACAGGTCGTGCAGCAGCATCACGACGCCGCGATCTACAACACCGAGCTCGGAATCGCCTATATGGGCCGCGGCGACCTGGCCGTCGCGCAGACCAAGCTCGACCGGGCGCTGCAGGAAAATCCCGACGATCCGGACGTCCACAGCGCGCGCGCCTTACTCTTCTCCCGGCTGGGAGATTCGAAGCAGGCTGACCACGAATTCCGTGAAGCTCTGCGGCTTGCGCCCAAGAATCCCGACTTTCAGAACAACTATGCGGTGTATCTCTGCAATGCCGGCCGGGTCGATGAAGGCGTGCAGACATTCCTGAGCGCAGCTCACAATCCTCTCTACATGACGCCGGAACTTGCGTACGACAACGCTGGCGTCTGCCTGCGCTCCGCGCATCGCGATGTCGAGGCGGCGCAGATGTTCACCGATGCCATCGCAATCAGGCCGAACTTCGCGCAGGCGGTGTGGCAGATCGCCGATCTCAATTTCTCCCAGGGCAAGCTCGTGCAGGCGCGCCAGGAGATCGACGCCTTCCTCGGCACCAACCAGGAGACCCCGGACCTGTTGCTGCTCGCGGTGAAGGTGGCGCGCGCGCAGGGAGACCGGCTCGATGCCGCGCTCTACGCGCGCCGGCTGCAGCTCGACTTCCCGGATTCGGCCCAGGCGCGCGCGCTGGCCGATCTCGGCCGCAACCCGGGCTGACCGTCATGTCCGAAGGCATCGGCGCGCGGCTGCGCAGCGCCCGTGAGCGCAGCCGCCTCACCATTCTGCAGGCGGCGGAGAGGCTGCACCTCGATCCTGAGGTTCTCGAGGCGCTCGAGGCGGACAATTTCGCGGCGCTCGGCGCACCGGTCTACATCAAGGGACACTTGCGCCACTACGCGGAGCTGGTGGGCGAGTCGGCGGAAGCGCTGTTCGCGCTCTATTCGCAGGGGGCGCAGACTCCGGCACCGGATCTGACACGCATCCCGAAGCCTCTGCCGGATGATACGGGCAGGCTCGTCGCACCGGCGGTGGTCGTGGTGGTCGTCTTCGCGGTGGCCGGCACCGCATGGTGGGGCTTGTCGCTGTCGCACCGGTCATGGGAGCTGACTGCATCCCGCCCGGTCCCGCTTACAGTTTCGGCGGCGACGCCGATGCCGGAGGCACAGCCCGCTCCGGTGACACAGCCCGTGCAGCTGGCCCTGGCCGGTGGCACGGCTGAGCCGCAAGCGCGTGCAGCCGTCGTCCCGGCGGCAGTGGAATCAAAGCCGGGCACGCCTGCGCATGGACAGATCGACGCGGTGTTCACGTACTCCGCCGACAGCTGGACGGAGGTCTACGATGCAACCGGCCGAAGGTTGCTCTATGGTCTCTCGGGCGGCCCTGCGACTCGCAAGCTGCAGGGCGTGCCGCCGCTCAGAGTCATACTGGGCGATGCCAGCGGCGTCACGATCCAGGTTGGCGGCCGGGCGGCGTCGATCTCGCACTTCGTGCGGGCCGATCACACCGCCCGATTCCTGATTGCCGCCGATGGGCGCTTGCTCGCCGCGCCGCGGAAGAATGGAGGTTGAGTTGACGGTCGAGATCCAGCCGGTCCGTGGAATGAACGACGTGCTGCCCGCCGAGATCGGCGCTTGGCAGCGGTTGGAGGACTGCACGCGCGAGTTGCTTGCCTCCTACGGCTATGAGGAGATCCGGGTTCCGATCGTGGAGCAGACGGCGCTCTTCAAGCGTGCCATCGGCGAATACACCGACGTCGTCGAGAAGGAGATGTACACCTTCTCGGACCAGGGAGGGGAAAGCCTCACCCTGCGTCCGGAGGCGACCGCCGGCATCATGCGCGCGCTCATCTCGAACGGCATGCTGCGCGGCCAGCGGCACAAGCTCTGGTGCATCGGGCCCATGTTCCGCCACGAACGGCCGCAGAAGGGCCGCTACCGCCAGTTCAACCAGGTCGACGTGGAGGCGGTCGGTATTCCCGGTCCCGACATCGATGCGGAGCTGATCGCCCTTACGGCGCGGCTCTGGCGCCGGCTCGGCATCGAGCGCGTGCGCCTGGAGATCAACTCCCTCGGCACGCCAGAATCGCGGCGCGCCTACCGGGAGACGCTGGTCGCGTACTTCCGCGGGCACGACAGCTCGCTCGACGCCGACAGCCGGCGGCGCCTCGACGGCAATCCGCTGCGCATCCTCGACAGCAAGAATCCCGAGATGCGCGCGATCATTGCCGGCGCGCCGCTGCTCACCGATCATCTGGATCCGGAGTCGCGCGAGCATTTCGCCGCGCTCTGCGCCGCCCTCGAGTCCATCGGCATCCCGTATCGCATCAATCCGCGGCTCGTCCGCGGGCTGGATTACTACAGCCGCACGGTCTTCGAGTGGATCACCGACGCACTCGGCGCCCAGGATGCCGTATGCTCCGGCGGCCGCTACGATGGGCTCATCGCGCAGCTCGGCGGGGAGCCTACCCCGGGGATCGGCTTCGCGATGGGGGTGGAGCGGGTCGTGGACCTGCTGGTCCAGGCCGGCCAGGCACCGGCGGGGCGTGCCGCCGACGTTTATGTGGTGGTCAGCGGGGCTCGCGCGAGCGCGGCGGGCATCGGCCTGGTCGAGCGGCTGCGCAACGAGTTGCCGCTGCGGCGGTTCGATCTCAATCTCGGCGGCGGCAATTTCAAGGCGCAGTTTCGCCGCGCCGATCGCAGCGGCGCGGCGCTGGCGGTGATCCTGGGGGATGATGAGCTGGCGCGCGGCGTCGCCGCGGTGAAACCTTTACGCAACGAGGCGGGTCAGAGCGAATGCCCGCTGCCTGAGCTAGCCGCGGCCATCGAGGCGGCGCTCGCCGGCGCCGCGGCGCCGGCAGATTGACTCCTCGAGGAGGGGTGGTGGACGATTATTTACTGAGTGAACGTGAACAGTGGGAAGCTCTCAAGCGCTGGGTGCGGGAGAACGGGCCGGCCATCGTGGCCGGTGTCGCCGTCGCCGCCCTGGGGTGGGGCGGCCTGCGCTGGTGGCAGGCGCGCCAAAACGGCGCGGATCTCGCGGCCGGGGCGATGTACGTCCAGATGGAGAATGCCTTTGCGCAGGGTAACCGCACCCAGGCGTTCATTCTCCTCGGAGACCTGGAGCGCCAATATGCATCTTCTCCCTATGCCGATCAGGCGAAGCTCGCCTCGGCGAGGGCCTTCGTCGAGGACGGCGACCTCACAAGGGCGGCGGACGAGCTGCGAGATGTCATGCAGAACTCCCACGATGCCGTCTTGAAGCTGATCGCCCGTCAGAGACTCGCACGCGTGCAGATCGCGCAGCACCAACCGTCGGACGCGATTGCCACATTAAACGGCGCCAAACCTGGCGCGCTGGCACCGCAGTATGCGGAGGCGCGCGGCGACGCCTACTACGCCATGGGCGACAAATCCGCGGCCCTCGCGCAGTACCGGCTTGCACGCGCCACGGATACGGGCGGTGAGACCGATCCCGGGCTGCTCGACCTGAAGATCTCCGACCTTGCGGCAGATGTGGCGACGCCCGCTGCGCAGCAGGGCGCCGGCTCGACGACCGCTCCCGGCGCCCAGAGCGTCAAGCCGGCCGCGGCGCCCGCGGCCGGCTCCCACCCCCAGTGACGATTGCGCGCTGCCGCGCATGAGGGCTCCCTTGCAAACCAACACCATGCGATCGATGCACTGCTGGACCGTGCTGGCCGCGGCGGCCCTGTGCCTGCTGGCCGGCTGCTCCAAGAACAAGAATCCGGAACAGCCCGCGAAGCTCGCCCCGATCAAGTCGACATTGCGCGTCGAGCACATGTGGAGCGACTCGGTCTCCGACCGCGGCGCCAAGCGGCTGCGCCTCGGGCTGGGTCTTGCCGTGGATGGAGGCCGGGTGTTCGCCTCGGGTCACAAAGGAGAGGTTGCGGCGTTCGACCTGCAGTCCGGCCGCAGGCTGTGGCGTACCAACACGAAGCTGCCTCTCGGAGGCGGCCCGGCGGTCCGCGGCAACCTCGTGGTCGTGGGTGCGAACGACGGTCACGTCGTCGCCCTGAATGCGGCCGACGGCAAGCCGCTCTGGACGGTGCAGATCAACGGGGCGGTCATCTCCGCGCCCGCCATTTCCGACAACGTAGTGGCGGTGCGCTCCGTCGACGGCAAGCTGCGCGCCCTCTCCCCGACCGATGGGCATGAGTTGTGGGAAGCGGAGCAGGATGTGCCATCACTGTCGCTACGCGGCACCTCGACACCCGAGATCGTCGGCGATCTCATCATCTGCGGCTTCGATGACGGTAAGGTCGTCGCGGTCAACTCGAGCGACGGCTCCCAGGTCTGGGCGGCGACCGTCGCGCAGCCGCATGGCCGCACGGAGATCCAGAGGCTGGCCGATGTCGATGGACCGCTGAGCATCGCCGGCAAGGACGTCTACGCGGTCGGCTATCACGGGAACGTGGCCATGCTGGCGCTCGACAGCGGCCAGACCTGGTGGTCGCACAAAGCGTCGAGCTACCGTGGAGTGGTCTTGGGTAATAACATGGCCTACATGTCGACGGGGGACGGGCAGGTCGTCGCGCTCAACCCCGGCAACGGCTCCGTGATCTGGAGCCAGACGGCGCTGCGCTACCGCGGCCTCACGACCGTCGGGGTGAGCGACGATGCGGTGATCACCGCGGACTTCCAGGGGTATGTGCACTTCCTCGACAAGAGCAACGGCGCCTTCATCGCGCGCGTGCGAGCCGGCAGGCTGCGCATCAGCAATCCGCCCATCGTCGAAGGCGACGAGGTGGTGGTCATCAATGACGGCGGCCGGATCAGCGCGTACCGAATGTCCCCTCGCCGATAGCAGCAGCAGCCTATGCTGCCCGTCGTCGCTCTTGTAGGCCGGCCCAACGTCGGCAAGTCAACCCTGTTCAACGTGCTCACCGGCACGCGCGACGCGATCGTCGCGGACGTGCCGGGACTCACCCGTGATCGCCAATACGGTTTCGGGCGCATAGGACCGATGCCCTTCGTGGTGATCGATACGGGAGGGCTGGTCGAGAACCCCAAGGGCATCGAGGCGCAGATGCGCGCGCAGACAGAGCGCGCCGTGGCGGAGGCGGATCGGCTCATTCTGCTGGTCGATGGACGTGCCGGCCTCACACCCCAGGATGACTTCGTCGCCCGCGAGATCCGCAAGTCCGGTAAGCCGACGACGCTCGCCGTCAACAAGTCCGAGGGACTGGACGTCGATGTCGTAGCGGCCGATTTCCATGCGCTCGGCCTCGGCGAGCCGGTCGGCATCGCCGCGAGCCACAGTCAGGGGTGCGAGGAGCTGATGATCCAGGCGCTCGCCGGACTGGAGCCGCCGCCGGCCGAGGCAGGGGATCCCGCCGCCGAGGGCATCCGCATTGCCATCATCGGCCGGCCGAACGTCGGCAAGTCCACGCTCGTCAACCGTCTCATCGGCGAGGAGCGGGTCATCGCGAGCGAGCAGCCGGGCACCACCCGGGACAGCATCCTGGTGCCGTTCGAGCGCGATGGCCGCAAGTTCCAACTCATCGACACCGCCGGCATGCGTCGTCGCGCCAGGGTGGAGGATGTGATCGAACGGGCGAGCGTCGCCAAGACGCTGCAGGCGATCGACGAGGCGCACGTCGTGATCCTCGTCGTGGATGCGCATGACACGGTGTCGGAGCAGGATGCCAGCGTCCTCGGAGTTGCCTTGAATCGCGGCCGGGCGCTCATCATCGCCATCAACAAGTGGGACGGGATTCCCGCGGAGCAGCGCGCGGAGATTCACCGCCAGCTGGCGCTGAAGCTCGACTTCGTGGCTTTTGCGCCGCTGCACTTCATCTCCGCGCGGCACGGCACGGGCGTTGGCGACCTCATGCACTCGGCGGTCCGCGCCTACGAGGCGGCCATGCGGGAGATGCCCACAAAGCAACTGACGCGGACGCTGGAGCACGCGTTGACGGTTCACCAGCCGCCACTCGTACACGGCAGGCGGATCAAGCTGCGTTACGCACACCAGGGCGGCCGGAACCCGCCGCGCATCGTTATCCACGGGAACCAGACCTCGTCCGTTCCGGACGCCTACACGCGATACCTGGCGAACATCTATCGCAAGACCTACGATCTCTTCGCGACGCCCGTGGTCATCGAATACCGCACAGATGCGAACCCGTACGACAGGTCTCGCAGGGCGCGGCGCGGACCTCGGCCGAAGGCGCGCTGATCGTGGCGAGCAGGCGCTGCCCGGCTCTACTCATCAGCGCGCCCGCCTCCGGGCAGGGCAAAACCACGATAACCGCCGCGCTGGCGCGTCATCACGCCGCGCGCGGCCGCGCGGTCCAGGTGTTCAAGACGGGTCCCGACTTTCTCGATCCCATGATCCTGGAGCGCGCGAGCGGCCGGGCCGTATATCAGCTCGACCTGTGGATGGGCGGCGAGGCGCATTGCCGCAAGCTTCTCCACGATGCCGCGGGTGCTGCCGACCTCATCCTGATCGAAGGCGTCATGGGTCTTTATGACGGCACGCCGAGCAGCGCCGACCTGGCAAGACTCTTCGGAATACCGGTGCTGGCAGTGATCGATGCGGCGGCGATGGCGCAGACCTTCGGCGCGGTTGCCTACGGGCTGGCGCACTACTCGCAAGATCTTCCCTTCCACGGAGCATTGGCGAATCGTGTGGCGGGAGCGGGGCACGCGGACCTGGCGAAGCAGGGCATGCCGCCAGGCATGCGCTTCCTCGGCGGCATTTGCCGGGACGCGGCCTTCGAGCTGCCGGATCGGCACCTCGGGTTGGTTCAGGCGGAGGAGGTCGCGGATCTAGAGCAACGCCTGTCGGCGGCGGCATCGGCGCTGAATGGTACCGAGCTGAGTGACATGCCGCCTGCAGTCGAGCTGGCGGAGGCCGATGCCCCTGCCGAGGGGGCCTCGCGCGGGCTTCCGCTGGCCGGCGTGCGTATCGGGGTCGCGCGCGATCGGGCGTTTTCCTTTCTGTATCCGGCGAATCTCGACCTGCTGCGGGAGCTGGGCGCCGAGTTGGTTTTCTTCTCGCCGCTGACGGCGACTGACTTGCCGCCCGTCGACAGCATCTATCTGCCCGGCGGCTACCCGGAATTGCATCTCGAGCGCCTGAGCGCCAACGGCGCGATGGCTGGCGCCCTCAGACGCCACGTGAGCTCGGGGAAGCCCGCCTACGCCGAGTGCGGCGGGATGCTCTACCTGTTGGAATCATTGACGGATCATCAGGGCAGGCAAGCGTCCATGGCGGGAGTTCTACCGGGCCGGGCGATCATGCACACCCGTTTGCAGAGCATCGGCTATCACACGGCGCCGTTACCGGGCGGCGACGTACGCGGCCACACCTTTCATCACTCGACGATCGAGACACCGCTCACGCCGGCTGCGCACACGGGACGAGCGCAATCGAGCGCGGCGGGCGAGGCGATATACCGTCACCGGCGGCTCGTGGCCACGTACTTCCACGGGTACTTTCCCTCGAGCCCGCGGGCCGCGGCACAGCTATTCGCGCCGTAGGGCGACCAAATGGTTCATGCGCCGGTGGCGCCGGTTCCCTGGCCGATGGATGCCGGAGGTTTGGTGCGCTGCAGGACGCCCACGTAGTAGAGCACGTAGTAACCGACGAGAACCCCGAAGATAGCGAGGGTCGAGGGACTGCGCTGATAGGTCGCAGCGAGACTGTGACCCGCGGCCGCAGGCGGGATCACACCGTTGTATACACCCAGGAAGCGGTATACGAGTCGACCGAGGAAGAGAGCGGTCACCGCCAGCCCGAAATACGAATGCGGTGTGTAGAAGCGGCCGTCCGGTGTCACCTCGAATTTCGTGTATTTGAGCCCGAAGTAGCCGAGTACTGCGCCGCCTACGATGCCGGCGACCAGGGCGGTGAGCACGTCAACGTCACGTGCGACGCTGGCGGCGGCGAGGGCGGCGACCACCGTAAGGATGCCGACCCTGAGCCACATTCGCCCATCCCGCACGCGTTGGCGGCCGAATGAGCGCCGCATGCGGCGATACACTCCCCAGACGACGAGGGCGGCGACGATATACGGAGTGACGAGTCGCGGGTCCATTGTTACCTCGGTCCGAAAGGGACGAGCATGGGGACTCTGCGGCGGTAGCCGTCGTAGGCGCCCGCATCGAGCTCCTCACGCAGCCACCGTTCTTCCAAACTTGCCTTCATCCACAGGCCCAGCGTGATCACGAGCGCGCCGAGCAGTCCGAGTATCGTACCCTTCGCGGCGGCGGTCGCATAGACAGCCAGCAGAATCCCCGTGTAGATCGGGTGGCGCACGATGCGGTAGGGGCCGGTGTCGACGACGCGGTGATCGGCCTTACGGGTGATCCAACCGCTCCACAGCGCCCCCAAGTGGATGCGCGCCCACCACGCGAAAGCAAACCCCAGGGCGACTACGGCGACGCAGACCCACGCTTGCTCGAGCGTCACCAGCCAGAGCCGCATGGGCCCCTGATAGCCATGTGCGCGCGGAAAGAAGATGATCGCGCCGACGATGAGCACGATCTGGTAGGCGAGCTCGCCCTTCATGCCGACGCGGCGCTCGGTTTTCGCGCTCCAGGCGGCGGCGGCCAACCATGAGATGGCGAAGGCCGCCCACAGCAGGATGAAGACGATTCCCGGTCGCAGCATTGCACTCTCCGCTAGGTATCATCATCGGCCGGGATTTCATCCCAACCTGCCATTTCCGTCAGTGCCGCAAGCGCCGTACGGGTGTGCGCGACACATTCCGGTCCCACTTTCGCGAGCAACTGCGCATCCACACGCTCCCTTCCCGTGGCCTGCGTCGCGGCTGCTGCGCGTCCGCGGTCGGTCAGGGTCACGACGAGTCGCCGCCGGTCCTGCTCATCGACGTTGCGCGCCAGGTAGCCGCGGTTGACCAGCGTGTCGACGAGCTGGCCCGCTGCCTGCTTGGAGATCCGCAGGTCGCGGATCAGCGAGCCGAGGGGAATTTCGCCTGCCCCCAGCGCGAGGCCGCCGATGACATAGAGGCCGTTCTTGGGGATGTCGTCGTACCCCGCTTCTTCCAGCGCTTTGCGCATGGCCAGGCCGTAGGCCGTGCGGGCATGGCGCAGCAGGGCGGGGAGGGGGATCTGCGGGAAATCTCCGTGCTCGGCCATGCCCCACGTTATCGGCTATGATATGGACAGTCAATAATCAGTACTGTCTTACATTTTTACTACAAGTAGTAATATAGATTTGATCATTCTTGCGGATACGATAAACTCTATTTAATGCCAAAAGCCCCTGCAGCACTCGGTATTCTTCCTGCGGCCGCGACTAACGCGCTTCGTTCCCTGGGCGAGAACCTGGCGATTGCCCGGCTGAGGCGCCGAGAATCGCAGCGCGAGTGGGCAGGGCGCCTCGGCTGCTCGGTGCCCACGCTGATCCGCCTCGAGCGGGGTGACCCGGGCGTGGGAGTCGGACTCTACGCAACGGCGTTGTGGCTGATCGGAAGGGTGAGCGGCTTGCCCGCCCTGGCGGCACCCGCTGAGGATCGTGGAGCGCTCGAGGGCGATGTTCGAGAGGTGCTCGAGCGGCGCGCCGCGCGCTCTGCCGCCTCGGCACGGGCACGCCTTGCGCGGGAGCGTCCGCAGAAGAGCCGGGGATGAGCGCTGCGGCCGCAACCGATTCGAGTGGCGCCGGCTATCAGCCTGTAGATCGGCTATACCTCTGGTCACTGCTCGAACCGGCAAAGCCCGTTGCCGTGGGCGAGCTTCACCTGGTGCGCTCGAATCAGGGCGTCTCGCTCAGATATTTCGCCGAGTGGCTCGAGCATGGATTCGAGCTCAGCGAAGATCTCCCTCTCATCGAGCAGGAATTTCTGCCCGTCGAGAGGAATACCGCCGTGGGCGCGGTCGATGACGCGAGGCCCGATCGTTGGGGCGAGCGTGTCATCCGGTTCGTCGACAAGCCTGCGCGCCTGTCGCTGCTCGAGTATCTCTATTTCGCGGGAGATGACCGTTTCGGAGCGCTTGGGATCTCCACGTCCCCTGAACGGTACCTGCCGCGGCGTCTCGGACCGCTGCCGACGTTGCAGGAGGCCGACCAGATTCACGAGCTCATCCGCAAGGTGCAAGACAATGAGCCGATTCCGCCCGAGCTCAGGAGACTCGTCTCTCCAGGGGCGACGATGGGCGGCGCCCGGCCCAAGGCGCTCCTGAGCATGGGCGGGGAGCAATGGGTCATCAAGTTCTCCGACGGCGACCCGGCGGACACCCCTCTCATCGAGCACGCAACCATGAGCCTGGCGCAGAAGGCGCGGATACTGAGCGCTTCCACGATGGCGGTGCGGCTGACGGTCGGGCACGCGGTTGCGATCAGGCGCTTCGACCGCGCCGGCGCGGCGCGGCGTCATTGCGTCTCGGCGGCAGTGGCGCTGCGCGCAGCTGGCGAGCAATTCGGTTACCCGGAGTTGGCGCAGCTGCTGCGGCGCAAGGGCGTCGCGCACGGCAATGGGTACGTGCGCGACATGCGCGAGCTGTTTCGGCGCATGGTATTCAACATTCTCATCGACAATACGGACGATCATGAGAAGAACCACGCACTCATGATGAACGAGCAAGGACAATTCGAGCTGGCTCCCGCGTTCGATGTATTGCCCTCCGGCCAGGCACTGGGCTTCCAACAGATGCGCGTGGGCGAGCAGGCTGCAGATTCCACCCTTGCGAACGCGCTGTCCATGTCGGCCCTGTTCGCGCTGAAGGCCGACGAGGCAGTGAAGGAGGCTGGGGCGGTCGCGCAGGTCGTGAGCGGGTGGAAGGAGCACTTTGCCGCTTGCGCAGTCACGCCCGCGGATATCGACCTGTATGCCGAGCAGATCGACCGGCCATTTCTGCGGCAGCAGCGCGAAGAGGCGATAGGCCGATGCTGATCCGGCTGCTGCGCGAGCACCTGCGGCCGTATAAGCGCGGGCTGCTCGGCGTCACTGTGTTCCAGCTGCTGGCGACGATTGCGTCGCTGTATCTGCCGACCCTCAACGCCGACATCATCGATCTCGGCATCGTGAAGGGCGATTCGGCCTACATCCTGCGGACCGGCGGCTGGATGCTGCTCATGACGCTCGGGCAGGTCGCCTTCTCGGTCGCGGCGACTTATTTCGGCGCGCGCGCCTCGATGTGCTTCGGCCGGGATCTGCGCGCAGCATTGTTCCGCCGCGTCATGGAGTTCTCGGGGCGGGAAGTGGCGAGATTCGGCGCGCCCTCGCTGATCACGCGGACCACCAACGACGTACAGCAGCTGCAGGCGCTCGTCGCCGTCAGCAGCACGACGATGATCTCCGCGCCCATCATGGGCGCGGGCGCCATCATCGTGGCGGTTCGGGAGGACCCCGGGCTCTCCTGGCTGTTGGGAGTCAGCGTGCCGGTGCTCGCCGCCGTCATCGGGGTCGTTGCGGTGAAAATGGTGCCGCAGTTCCGGCGCATGCAGAAGCTCCTCGACGTCGTCAACCGGGTTCTGCGCGAGCAGATCGGCGGCATACGGGTGGTGCGCGCCTTCGTGCGCGAGCCCGCGGAGACCCGGCGGTTCGAGCAGTCCAATGCGGATCTGACCGATACGGCCTTGCGCGCCGGCCGGCTGATGGTGCTGCTCTTTCCGGCCATCGTGATCATCCTGAACGTGTCCAGCGTCGCTGTGCTGTGGTTCGGCGCTGCCAGGGTCGCGGCGGGACAGACGCAGATCGGGGACCTCACCGCCTTTCTGGTCTACCTGGCGCAGATCCTGCTCGCGGTGATGATGGCGACCTTCATGCTGATGATGATCCCGCGCGCCACCGTTTCCGCCGAACGGCTCGGTGAGGTGCTCGGGACCGCACCGTCAGTGGCCCCGCCGCGGCAGGCGGTCGAATCCGTCGAGCTGCGTGCGCAGGTCGAGTTTCGGCGAGTGAAGTTCCAGTATCCGGGAGCCGCCGATCCCGTGTTGCATGACGTTTCGTTGCGCGTCACGCAGGGCCAGACGTTCGCGATCATCGGCAGCACGGGAGCGGGCAAGTCGACACTCGTGTCGCTGATTGCGCGGCTGTTCGATGTCAGCGATGGCGCCGTACTGGTTGACGGCGTCGATGTGCGCGAGCTCCATCCCGATCTCCTCTGGAGCCGCATCGGGCTCGTTCCGCAACGCCCTTACCTCTTCTCCGGCACGGTGGCGAGCAACCTCCGCTATGGCAACCCCGAAGCCACGGAGGAGCAGATGTGGCAGGCGCTCGAAGTCGCCCAGGCGAGGGAGTTCGTCGCGGCGATGAAGGGAGGGCTCGAGGCGCCCATCGCGCAGGGCGGCACCAACGTCTCGGGCGGCCAACGCCAGCGTCTCGCCATCGCCCGCGCGCTGGTTCGCGAGCCGGAGATCTATCTCTTCGACGAGTCCTTCTCCGCGCTCGATCTCGGCACCGAGGCGCGATTGCGCACGGGCCTGCGGCCGGTCACGCGCCACGCGGCGGTCATCATCGTCGCCCAGCGGGTCTCGACGATCATGGACGCCGATCAGATCGCGGTGCTCGATAGTGGAACCCTGGCCGCGGTCGGCCGACACGGCGACCTGCTGCGCCATTGCCCTACCTATGCGGAGATCGTCGCCTCGCAGCTTTCGCCCGAGGAGGCGGCGTGAGGAACGAGGCGCAGTCGGGCGCGCAGGAGGCGGTTGTTCCGGCGGCCCGCTCGCGCCGCGGCACTCTGCCGGGCAGGCTCCCGGGCACGGGGCAGCCCGCAGGGCGCGGACCGCCCTGGATGAGCCTCGGTACGCCGGCGGAGAAAGCCGCGACCTTCTGGCCCTCCACGCGCCGCCTGTTGGCGCGGCTCGCGCCGCAGAGGCTGGTGCTCATCCTGATCGTCGTGCTGTCCCTGGCGAGCATCGGACTGTCGGTAGTCGGTCCGATGCTCATCGGCCGCGCCACCGACATCATCTTTTCGGGCGTCGTGGGCGAGCACCTCGCGGCAGGTCAGTCGCAGCAGCAGGTGGTGGCCGCGGAGCAGAAGGCAGGCCACGGTCATCTGGCGGAGATGTTCGCACGCATGCGTCTGGTGCCTGGCGCCGGCATCGACTTCGAAGCGCTTCGTCGCACGCTCCTCGAGACCATCGCCCTCTATCTCGCCTCTGCTGCGTTTCTCTGGGCGCAGGGATACCTTCTCAATGATGTCGTGCAAGCGGTCGTGCGGACGCTCCGTTCCGACGTAGAGCAGAAGATCCATCGGCTACCGCTTCGCTACTTTGACAGGCAGACACGCGGCGAGCTCCTGAGCCGCGTCACCAACGACATCGGCAACATCTCCCAGAGCCTGCAACAGTCCCTGAGCCAGTTGCTGACCTCCTTCCTGACGCTGCTCGGCGTCGTGTCGATGATGTTCGTCGTCTCGCCGCTTCTGGCGCTGATCGCGCTCGTGACCATCCCGGCGGCGCTGCTGCTCACCCGGGTGATCTCCAAGCGCTCGCAGCGTCACTTCATTGCCCAGTGGAGGCAGACCGGCGAGCTCAACAGCCAGATCGAGGAGGCGTTCACCGGCCACGAGCTGGTCAAGGTCTTCGGCCGGCATCGTGAGGTGGCGAGCCGCTTCGACGCGAAGAACGGGCAGCTGCTCGAGGCAGGGTTCGCCGCTCAATTCATCTCCGGGCTCATCATGCCGTCGGTGATGTTCGTCGGCAGCGTCAATTACGTGCTGATTGCCGTCATCGGCGGCCTGCGCGTCGCGACCGGCGGCATGACCCTGGGTGCCGTGCAGGCTTTCATCCAGTACTCGCGCTCCTTCAACCGGCCCCTCACGCAAGTGGCGTCGATGGCCGGTACGATGCAGTCCGGTGTCGCCTCGGCGGAGCGTGTGTTCGATCTCCTCGACGAGCAGGAGCTGAGGGTGGAGCCCGGCGCGCCTGCCGTCACCGCGGCGGTACGCGGACGTGTCGAGTTCCAGCACGTCTCATTCCGGTACGAGCCGGACACGCCGCTCATCGAGGACCTGTCCCTGATCGCCGAGCCCGGCCATACGATCGCCATAGTAGGTCCCACCGGGGCAGGCAAGACCACGCTGGTCAATCTCATCCTGCGCTTCTACGAGCTAGACAAAGGCCGGATAACGCTCGACGGAGTCGACGTAGCGACCATGCGGCGCGATGAGCTGCGATCGCGGATCGGCATGGTGCTGCAGGACGCGTGGCTGTTTAACGGCACCATCCGCGACAACATCCGCTACGGCAGGCCCGATGCAACCGACGAGGAGGTGCTCGAGGCGGCCAAGGCGACATCCGTCGATCGTTTCGTGCGCGGCCTGCCGGAGGGCTACGACACCGTCATCAACGAGGAGTCGAGCAACGTCAGCGCCGGGCAAAAGCAGCTCATTACGATTGCGCGTGCGTTCCTGACGCGTCCGGCGTTACTGATTCTCGACGAGGCCACCAGCTCGGTTGATACGCGTACCGAGACGCTGGTGCAGCACGCCATGGCGGCTCTGCGAGCGAATCGAACCAGCTTCGTCATCGCGCACCGGCTGTCGACGATTCGTGATGCCGACCTCATCCTGGTGATGCGTGACGGCCGCATCGTCGAGCAGGGCACGCACGAGGCGCTGCTGAGCCGCAAAGGGGCCTACCGGGCGCTGTATGATGCGCAATTCCGCGGCCCCGAGATCGAAGGCCCGGAAATCGAACGTGCTGGCCCGCGCCAGGCCGCGGGGAGTGCCATTCGCGCGCGGCCGCATGTCAACGGGTGAGTCTCGATGAGTCTACCGAGCCTGTCTCTCGCGGATACGATGGGATGGATTGCGACTGCCGTGTTCGTCACGTCGTATTTCTTCTCCAAGCCCGCGATGTTGCGCGGCTTCCAGATGGCGGGAGCGGTGCTATGGATGACTTTCGGCGTGCTGATTGCCTCCAAGCCGGTGATTGCCGCCAATGTGCTGGTGTTCGCGGCGGCGGCCTGGACGCTCCTGCGGGAGCGGTCCCGCACCCGGCGCCAGGCCTCGGAAGCGGCGAGCTGAAGGGAGAATCCCGGCACAATCCCGCGGATCGGACTTGCCGGCAGGCAGCGGGAGCGAATAGTCTCTCATCAAAGCAGAGACAGGGTGTCTCCGCTCTACCGAGCCGCCGCAGCGACGCATCGCTGCCCTGATGCTCCCATGAACGCTCCCGCCCTGCCAAACCGCCTCTATCGATTCTTCCTGTATTTCGCCAGGCAGTTTCGCTGGGGCTGCCTGGGATTGCTCATCTTCCCGGTGCTGGGGCGGGCGATATTCGCCTCGATCGCCTTCGCCACCAAGCGGCTCACCGACACGGTGCTCAACCTGAACGGGCCGCTGCATGACGCGGGCCGAGCGCTGACGGGGCCGTTCCTGCTCTTTGCCGCGCTCGTGGCCGCGCGGTTCTTCTGCGATGCCGCCATGTGGTTCTGCTCCTACCACACGCGCTCGCCCATGCTGATCCGCATCAAGGAGGAAGTCTTCGCCTACGCGCAGCGCCTCTCGCCGGCCTACTTCGAGAGCACGCTCTCCGGAAAGATCGCGCATCGTGCCGTCATGCTGCCCGACCAGATCCTGATGCTGTTCGACATGACGGTGTTCGACTTCATCCCGGGCGCTATGTTCTTCGTCTTTGTCGCGGCGTATTTCTACGACGCCAGCCCCGCGTTCTGCGCCGCGGCCGGGCTCGGGATCGCCGTCTATTTCACCGGAAGCCTCCTCCTCGGCCGCGAGTGCGCCAGAAGGGCGGCCGTCAACAACGAGACGCGCGCGGCGGTGACCGGCCGGATCGTCGACGTCATCACCAACGTCCGCAACGTCTTCCAATTCGCCAATCAGGCGCTCGAGGATCGCGAACTGACACGATACACGGGCGAGGAGCGGGAACGGCGCATGGCGCTCTATCGCTCGGTGGTGCGCCTGCGGTGCTCGCAATACGTCCTGGATATCCTCATGTGGCTCGGCTTCGTGGGCGGTGCGCTGTATGAATGGGTGCACGGCCGCATGACCGCGGGGGACTTCCTGATGGTGACGACGCTCACCGCCTCCCTGCTGCAGACCGCTTACAACCTGGGCCAGCGTATTCCGGATTTCTACGATCAGCTGGGCTCCGCGCGCGATAGCATCGAGACGCTCATCGTGCCGGCCACGGTCCGCGATCAGCCGGGGGCGGTGACGCTGGCCGTGGCGCACGGCGCCATCCACTTCCAGCGCATCGCCTTCGCCTATGAGACGCGGGGCCGCGCGCGCGGCGCGCGCAACATCGTCAACGACTTCGAGCTCTATATCCCGCCCGGGCAGCGCGTGGGACTGGTCGGTCCGAGCGGCGCCGGCAAGACGACGCTCATGGGTTTGCTGTTGCGCATGCACGATGTGACTGCCGGGGCCATCCGGATCGACGGTCAGGACATTCGCGGGGTGACCCAGGAAAGCCTGCGCGGCGCCATCGGCCTCATTCCCCAGGATACCAACCTGTTTCACCGCAGCCTGCTCGAGAACATTCGCTATGGACGGCCGGGCGCGACGGACGAGGAAGTGATTGCGGCCGCCAAGCGCGCCCACGCGCACGAGTTCATCATCGAGCTGGAGCAGGAATATGACACGCTGGTCGGCGAGCGCGGCATCAAGATCTCCGGCGGCCAGCGGCAGCGCATCGCCATCGCGCGGGCGATCCTGCGCGATGCGCCGATTCTGCTGCTCGATGAGGCGACCAGCGCGCTGGACAGCCACAGCGAGCAGATGATCCAGCAGGCCATGAAGGACGCGATGAGCGGCAAGACGGTGATCGCCATCGCTCACCGGCTGAGCACGGTGATGGACATGGATCGCCTCATCGTCCTCGATCGCGGCGTCATCGTCGCTGACGGGTCGCACACGGAGCTGTTGCTCCAGGGCGGCCTCTACGCCGAGCTCTGGCGCAAGCAGTCGGGGGGATTCAATCCTGTCGCGCGCCCGGAAGAGATCAATCCTGCCGGGCAGCCGCAAGAGTCCGAGAGCGTAAGGGATGACGAGCTTTCCGGCGCGGCCCCCATGAGATCGTCACCCGCCGCCTGACCCTCATCCACACGCACGCTCTCAACGCTCGCGTCTCAATGCAGGAAATCGCGTATGGCCGCCGCGATCTCCGCGGCATGGGTCTCGAGCGCGAAGTGGCCGCTATCGACGAAGCGCACGACCGCATTCGGGATGTCACGCTTGAATGCTTCCGCGCCCGCGGGCAGGAAGAACGGGTCATTCTTGCCCCAAATGGCCAGGAACCGCGGCTGGTGAGTCCTGAAGTATTTCTGGAAAGCCGGATAGAGAGCGACGTTGCTCTTGTAGTCGCCGAACAGATCCAGCTGCACCTCGTCGGCGCCCGGGCGCGCGAGGTAGAAGTTGTCCAGGGAGTACCCGTCCGGGGAGACCGCCGTCGGATCAGTGACACCGCTGGTGTACTGCCAGACAGTCGTTTCGGGCTTGAGGAACGTGCGCAGGGCTTCGCGGTTGGAGGGCGATGCGTTTTCCCAGTACGCGCGAATGGGTGTCCAGCCGTCGCTCAGACCCTCCTCATAGGCATTACCGTTCTGCGAGATGATGGCCATGACGCGTTCAGGGTGCTTCATGGCGAGGCGAAATCCCGTGGGCGCGCCGTAATCGAAGACATAGACCGCGTAGCGATCGAGGTCGACGACCTCCGTGAACCGGTCGATCGCGCCCGCGATTTTATCGAACGTCAGGCCGCGTCCGGGCACGTCGGATTGTCCGAAGCCCGGCAGATCCGGGGCGATGACATGGAAGCGATCGGCCAGCATCGGGATGAGGTCGCGGAACATGTGGCTGGCGGTTGGAAAGCCATGCAACAGTAAGAGATTCGGGGCGCCGGGTGAGCCCGCCTCGCGATAGAAGATCTCGAGGCCGTTCACGTCGACTTTTCGATAACGGATGGTGCTCATGATGGTCGTCTCCTCAGCGGTTGCCAACGGCTCCGACGGCCTCGCGGATGATGTCCACGACGACCTGTGGGGCGGTGACGAGTGGTGTGTGATCGACTGGATGGGAGCGCACGCGGGCCTTCATGCGTTCCGCCATGAAGCGCTGGTTCTCATGAACGATCATCCGATCCTGCTCGGCCACGAGGTACCAGGCCGGACGGTCCTTCCACAGGGGCCGCTGCATCGCGACTGTGATGCAGGCGGGGGAGATCGGGCGCTGAACGGCCGCCAGCACAGTGCGGCGACGTCATCGCCAAACGAGGTCAGCGGCAGTGGTGCAGCCAGAGTTCTGATGCCTTCGGTGGCGAGTGCGCCGATCACTTTGGCCCAGCTCGAGCCGTCGGCCCAGGCGCCGTGGGCGCGGATCACGCTTACATGTTTGGGGGACATCTCTTGTTCTCTGGCCGCTCTTAGTAACCGTCAAAACAGCATATAAATGGTTACTCATGAGTGAGTAACTTGTCAAGAACTATTTGATAGGTTATGAATACCGGCGCTTTTCGAATGAGCGCCGGTCAATAAACCGGCACGCCTAGGAGATGTAGTGGACCCCCGTCCTGCGGCGATATTTGTCGGCGATGCGGCAGGACTGGATTTCCTGAATTCGGTAGCCACGCCCATAGACACGGCCGTGGACTGGATCGATGACGGGGCGGGACTGCTCAGCTGGCTGGACCAGGCACGGCTGGTGCCGGCCGACGTGCTGCGGAGCATCCATACGAGGGCTCTTCCCGGCGAGCTCGACAGAGTCGCGGATCAGGCGAGACAGCTGCGCGAATGGTTCAGAGGTTTCGTTTACCGGCATAAGGGCAGTCGCCTCGCGTTGGCGGACCTCAGTGAGCTCGAGCCTCTGAACGGGCTGCTGGCGCGCGACGAACGCTTCAGCCGGATCGGCCTACGGCATGACACCCGGCCGGGGTCTCTCGAGCTTCAGGAGATGCGCCCCTGGCGCTCGCCCGAGGCGCTCCTCCTGCCGATCGGTGTCGCTTTGGCGAAGCTGATCGTTGCGGAGGACTTCGCCAACGTGAAGGCGTGCGAGGGACCGGCGTGCACGTTGTTGTTCGCCGACCATACGCGCGGGCGCGCGCGGCGCTGGTGCAGCATGGCGATATGCGGAAATCGAGCAAAGCAGGCCGCCCATCGGCAACGAATCAAGGCGCGACAACATCAGGGGTCGCGTAGCGACGAAGTGGAATGAGCGTGCAGCGTAAAGCGACGCGCGAGCGGTTGAGCGCGTTGTCTGATGGCGTGTTTGCGTACGGGCCGTGGTTCAGGAAGTTGAGATCCGCGGCGGCGGCGGTCCCCGCCGTCAGCATCGCCGCGAGCATCGCGGCGGCACAGACTCTAATCATTCCCACTCGATCGTCGCGGGCGGCTTACCGGAGATGTCGTAGACGACGCGCGAGATCCCGGCGACCTCGTTGACGATGCGCCGGGAGACGTGGTCGAGGAAGTCGTACGGGAGGCGGGCCCAGTGCGCGGTCATGAAATCGATGGTCTCGACCGCACGCAGAGCGATCACGTAGTCGTAGCGACGACCATCGCCCATGACGCCGACTGATCTTACCGGCAGGAAGACGGCGAAGGCCTGACTGGTGCGATCGTAGAGGTCGTGCTTGCGCAGCTCGTCGATGAAGATCGCATCGGCCCGCCGCAGCAGGTCGGCGTAATCCTTGCGCACCTCGCCGAGTATCCGCACGCCGAGGCCTGGGCCCGGGAAGGGATGACGGTAGACCATCTCCCGCGGGAGCCCCAGCTCGACACCGAGCCGGCGGACCTCGTCCTTGAAGAGCTCGCGCAGCGGCTCCACCAGCTTCAGGTGCATCTTCTCGGGCAGGCCGCCGACGTTGTGATGTGACTTGATGACGTGCGCCTTGCCCGTGCGCGCGCCCGCCGACTCTATGACGTCGGGGTAGATCGTGCCCTGGGCGAGGAAGCCAACGCCGGACAGCTTCTGAGCTTCCTCGTCGAACACTTCGACGAAGGTGCGTCCGATGATCTTGCGTTTGGCCTCTGGGTCCGCGACCCCTGCGAGCGCCGACAGGAAGCGTGCTTCCGCATCCACCCGGATGACCCGCACGCCGAGATGCTCCGCGAAGGTGGCCATGACCTGGTCGCCCTCGCCGAGCCGCAGCAGGCCATGATCCACGAACACACACACCAGCTGATCGCCGATCGCGCGGTGCAGCAGGGCGGCAACCACCGAGGAATCGACGCCGCCTGACAGCCCGAGCAGCACTTTGCCGCTGCCGACCTGTGCGCGGACCCGCTCGATCGCGTCCTCGATGATGTTGCCGGTGCTCCAGAGCGCATCGCAACCGCTGATCTCGCGCACGAAGCGCTCCAGTAGACGCGCGCCCTGTGTCGTGTGCGTAACCTCGGGATGGAACTGCACGCCGTAGAAGCGCCGCCCCTCGTCCGCCATGGCGGCGAACGGAATGGAGGCGGTCGAGGCGCTGACCGTGAAGCCTTCCGGCAGGGCGCCCACCCGATCGCCGTGACTCATCCAGACATCGAGAACCGGTCGGCCCTGCGCGTCGCGGCGATCCTCGAGACGCTCGAGCAGCCCGCTCGCGCCGGTGACGGTCACTTCGGCGTAGCCGAACTCCCGCTCCGTCGAGGCGATTACACGGCCGCCGAGCTGCTGCGCCATCGTCTGCATTCCGTAACAGATGCCGAGCACTGGGACGCCCAGGGCGAAGACGGCCTCGGGCGCCCTGGGCGGATTCGCGTCAGTGACCGACTCCGGTCCTCCGGACAGAATTACTCCGCGCGGTTGAAACGCACGGACTTCCGCGTCCGTGATATCCCAGGGATGGATCTCGCAGTAGACGCCAATCTCACGCACGCGGCGCGCGATCAGCTGTGTGTACTGCGCGCCGAAGTCGAGGATCAGGACGCGGTGGGCGTGGATGTCGCCGTGTGCCGCCGTGGCGGTGGCGGCGGGTCGAGCAACGCTGGCCATGGGCTCCTATCAGGACCCCCTGTAGTTGGGTGCCTCTTTCGTAATCGCGACGTCGTGTACGTGACTCTCGCGGACGCCGGCGTTGGTGACACGCACGAACACGGGCCGCGTACGCATCTCCGTGATATTGCGGCTGCCTGTGTAGCCCATCGCAGCCCTGAGGCCGCCGGCGAGCTGCTGCAGAATGGTCACCACGCTGCCCTTATACGGGACGCGGCCCTCGACCCCTTCGGGGACGAGCTTCTCGAGCTCCGTCGAGGCGTCCTGGAAATAACGGTCTGCGGAGCCGTGCCGCTCCGCCATGGCGCCGAGCGAGCCCATGCCGCGGTAGGACTTGTAGGAAGCGCCCTGGTAAAGCTCGACCTCGCCGGGCGACTCTTCGGTTCCGGCGAAGAGGCTGCCGATCATGACGGCGTGTGCGCCGGCGGCGATTGCCTTCGCGATGTCGCCGGAGAAGCGGATACCGCCATCCGAAATGACAGGCACGTCGCTGTTGCGGAGGGCTTCCGCGACGTTCGCCACCGCGGAAATCTGCGGAACGCCCACACCGGCTACGATGCGCGTAGTGCAGATCGAGCCCGGTCCGATACCGACCTTGACCCCGTCCGCGCCCGCGGTCACCAGGGCCTGCGCGGCCTCGCCGGTCGCGATGTTGCCGGCAATCACCTGCTGATCGGCCCACTGGGACTTGATGCGCTCGACCGTGGCGATGACACCGCGCGAGTGACCGTGAGCGGTATCGACGACCACGAGGTCGACTCCCGCCTCACGCAGTGCGGCGACGCGATCCATGGTGTCGGGAGTGGTCCCGACCGCGGCGCCAACGCGCAGTCTCCCCGTCTCATCCTTACAGGCGCGCGGGAATTCCGTGGCCTTCTGGAAGTCTTTCACGGTGATCATGCCGGTGAGCTCATGGTCGCCGTTGACCACGAGCACCTTCTCGATGCGGTGCTTGTGCAGCAGCGCCAGCACTTCGTCCTTCGGTGCCGTCTCGCGCACGGTGATCAGCCGGTCCTGCGGCGTCATGACGGAAGAGACGGGCGCATCGAGCTTCAGCTCGAAGCGCAGATCGCGGTGGGTGACGATGCCGACGGCCTTGCGGCCGACGACCACCGGTACGCCAGAGATGCCGCGCGAGCGAGTGAGGTCCAGGACCTCGCGGATGGTCGTATTGGGCGAGACGGTGATCGGGTCTTTGATGATGCCGCTCTCGAACTTCTTCACGCGGCCGACCTCGCGCGCCTGCGCCTCGATGGTCATGCTCTTGTGAACGATGCCGATGCCGCCTTCCTGGGCGATGGTGATCGCGAGGCGGGCCTCGGTGACCGTGTCCATGGCGGCCGAGAGCAGGGGAAGGTTCAGCCGGATGCGGCGGGTGACGCGCGTTCCCAGGTCTGCCTCCCGGGGCAATATATCCGAGTAGGAGGGGACGAGGAGGACGTCGTCGAAGGTAAGAGCTTCTTCGAGGATTCGCATATCTAATTCTACGCACGAAGGGCGCCGCGGTAAACCTCATGTTAAGGTGCCCGGCCATGCCCGCCACTACCTCCCCCGGTGCCGACCCCGACGCCGCTTCCGCCCGCAGCGTCTACACGGTATCGCGCCTCAATAAAGAGGTACGGACGCTGCTCGAGCGCGGCCTGGGGGTGGTCTGGGTGGAGGGCGAGCTCTCGAACTTCTCTCAGCCCTCCTCGGGACACTGGTATTTCTCGCTGAAGGACCGCGACGCGCAGGTGCGCTGCGCGATGTTCAGGCTGAAGAACACGGTGCTGGGCTTCACGCCCAAGGCCGGCCAGCACGTGATCGCCCGGGGACGAGTGAGTCTCTACGAGCCGCGCGGCGAGTACCAGCTCATCGTCGACACCATCGAGGAGGCCGGCCTCGGCGCGCTGCAGCGCGAGTTCGAGCGGCTGAAGGCAAAGCTTGCCGCCGAGGGCCTGTTTGCGAGTGAGCGCAAGCGCAGCCTGCCTCGCTTCCCGCGGCGGATCGCAGTGGTCACCTCGCCGACCGGCGCTGCGGTTCGCGACGTTCTCAACATCCTGGCGCGCCGCTTCCCGCCGGCCGCGGTGCTGGTCCATCCGACCGCGGTGCAGGGCGCGGCCGCGGCACCGGCGATCGTGCAGGCGTTGCAGCTGGCCTCCGCGCGCATGGACTGTGACGTGCTGATTCTGGCGCGGGGCGGCGGCTCGCTCGAGGACTTGTGGGCTTTCAACGATGAGCGGGTGGCGCGCGCCATTCGCGCCTGTGCCATCCCGGTGGTCACCGGTATAGGCCACGAGATCGACTTCACCATCGCCGACTTCGCGGCCGATGCGCGTGCGCCGACTCCGTCCGGAGCCGCGGAGCTCGTCGCGCCGGACCGAGTAGCGTGCCTCGAGGCACTTACACGGATGGAGTCGCGTATGAGCGCGTGCATGCGGCGCGAGCTACGTGTCATCTCGAGCCGGTTTGCAAACGTCAACGCGCGCCTCAGACAGGCTCATCCGGGCATGCGTCTGGTTCACCAGGCGCAGCGCCTCGATGATCTCGAACAGCGTCTCGCAGGCGCCACCAAAGGCTTGCTGTACACGCGCCGCCATCGGTTGAGCGAGGCCTATACGAGGCTGGTGCAGCGCTCACCGCAGATGCGCCTGGCGCTGCAGACGCAGCGACTGGATGACTTGCAGCAGCGTCTCGCCGGTGCCAGCCGTGCGTTGCTCAACACCCGTCATCACCGGCTGAGCGAGGCCCTGTCGAAACTGATCCGGCGATCGCCGGAACATCTGGCCCGCGAGTGCGGCCGCCGGGAAGAGGTCTTGCGCGCCCGTCTGGACCATGCGGTCACGCAGTATCTGTCGCGTCTGTCGCATCGGGTATCGCTGGCTAAGAAAACCCTGGATATGGCGAGCCCCCTGGCGACGCTGGCACGCGGCTTCGCGATCGTGACCCGCGCGGACGGTACGCTGGTTACAGATGCCCGCTCGGTACCGCCCGGTGAGGAAGTCGAGGCGCGCCTGGCGAGCGGCCGCCTGCGGGCGCGGGTGACCGGCTCAAACGATTCCTGACGGGGACGCTCCGTGCCGGGCGATATCGATTTCATGCACCTTGCACTGGAGCAGGCGAACCGGGCGGGCGCCGGCGGGGAGGTCCCCGTGGGGGCGGTGCTGGTCAGCGGGGATCGCGTGATCGCCGGCGGCGCGAATCAGCCGATCGCCTCGCATGATCCTACGGCCCACGCGGAGATCGAGGCGCTGCGCTCCGCAGGGCGCGCGCTCGGCAGCTACAGGCTGACCGACACGACTTTGTATGTGACGCTGGAGCCGTGCCCGATGTGCGCGATGGCGATCGTCCATGCGCGCGTGCGCAGGCTGGTCTTCGGCGCCTGGGACCCGCGCGCCGGCGCGGCCGGCAGTGTGACCGACATCTTCGCGCTGCCGGGCCTCAATCACCGCGTCGATGTGTTCGGTGGTGTGTTGATGGAGGAGTGCGGCAGCCTCCTCAGGGAGTTCTTCGCCGCGCGCCGCGGTTGACGATCAGCCGCCGTGGTCGTCGCGGCTGGGCGGAGGCTGTGTTTCTGCGATCGTCGTGTGCGGCACGCCGTCGTCAGGCTGCCATTCGAGCAGCTGCATGAACTGGCGTACGTGCGCCACGTACTCCACCGGCTGCCATCCTTGCGCGTAGCCGCACTTCACCCGTGTGTACCAACGCGGCTCGGCGAGCTTGGGCAGCTCCTGGCTGACATCCGCCCAGGAGTCCGGGTTCTTGCCGAGCGTCTGCGCAATGATCCGCGCATCTTCCACGTGCCCGAAGCCGACGTTGTAGGCCGCGATGGTGAACCAGGTGCGGTCAGGCTCCGGGATGTGTGTCGGAACCATGCTGCGCACCTGGGCGAAGTAGCGCGCTCCGGCGAAGATGCTCTCCCGGGGGTTCGTGCGGTCTGCGATCTGCATCGCCCGCGCGGTGTTGGCCGTCAGCATCATCACGCCCGCGGCGCCATTGGCCGAGCTTGCCTGCGGGTCCCAGCGCGATTCCTGGAAGCCGATGGCCGCGAGCAGCCGCCAGTCGAGCCCGTACTTCGCCGCGGCCTGCTCGAACCAGGCGCGGTAATGCGGCAGCCGCTGCGTCAGGGAGACCTGGAAGAGGCGCAGCTCCTCGTACTGGAACGAGCTGGTGTCGCCCGAATCCTTCTGCATCAGATGGATGAGCTGGCCGGAGGTCTCCTCAATCTGGAAGAAGCGGTTCACGGCATCGAGGAGGTCGGTCTCTCCGCGGCGCACGATCCACTGGACCGGGCGCTTCTCGGGCAGCGTGAACCCCACCCTGATGTCCGGATAGAGATGGTGAGCGTAGGAGTATGTGCGGGCGTCCACGATCGCATAGCGCGCCTGCCCGGAGTCTACGTCCTCGAGCGGGTCCGCGGAGCTCGGCGCCGTCTCCACCCAAGTGATGTGCGGCGCAAGGATGTGCTTCATTCTCGCGAGCAGCTGCTCCTGGGGGCTGCCGGCACGCACGGCGAGCTTGGCGCTCTCGAGCTGCAGGGTGTCGCGCGGCTGCGCCTCATCGCGGCGGTAGACCACCAGTTGGGGGACCTGTGCATAGGGAACGGCAGCCTTGCCTACCTGCCACCACGTAGGGCCGGCAGTGAGCTGCGCAGCCGCCAGGTCCGCATTCCCCGAGACAAGCTCCGACCGGATGGCGGCCTCATTGGGGGCGGTGTAGATCTTCAGGCGAACGCCGAGCTGGTCGGCGAACCGGCTGGCGAGGTCGTACTCCAGCCCCTCGGGTCCCTGGGCACCCAAGTAGTAGCAGGTCGGCAGGTTCAGGGTCACGACCCGCAGCTCGCCGCGGGCGCGGATCTGATCCAGCGCGGAAGGGGCTTGCGAGCAGCTTCCCAGCAGCGCGGCAGCCGCTACGGCGATCGCCACCCTTCCTCTGGCAGGCTGGAGATACTTACTGGCACCCGTCAGCGTCAATGCAAGTCCCCACTGCCTCAATTGCTTGGGTTAGAATACCAGCTCACGCCCCGGGGTCCTACCACGCACGCCCATTCACCATAATGAGGCGTTTCGCGGGCTTTTGGGCACGGTCGGAGAGGTACCGAAGCGGTCATAACGGCGCCGACTCGAAATCGGATGGTCGGGTAAAACCGGCACGTGGGTTCGAATCCCACCCTCTCCGCCAATTCAAAAAATTCCTTAAAAATCAATAAATTACTGGCGCTTTCCTACCATCCGATCTGGCGCTCCACGTGTCTACCAAAGTCCATAATAGTTCAATGAATTCTGGTGTTTACCGCGCCGCGGCGATGGTCTGCGGTAGGCCGCTGACAGCCGCCCGATGCCAGAGCCTTCCAGGGGTAGCCACAAATTTATTGGGGTAGATTTTGGGGTAGAAATGCTGTTCGGCAAACTCGGATGCCAGATACCCAAATTGGATCTACCCCAAACAAACATTGCTGGGGCCCTGAGGGTTCTCGAAAGAGATCAGTGCGGCGGTGCGCGCCGAAACGGTTCGGCTCGCGCGGTGAATGAGAGTCGACCTAGACATCAAAGTCCTCTGTAGCGGCCGGTCAGACCTCAGCGGCTTGAGAACCGGTTCTCGTTGCGAATAATTCGTATAGTGCGTATAATGCACTTATTCGGAGGACTTAGGTATGAGCATTACCGCAGATCGAGTGTCACTCAGTGATCGAGACGCAGAGTTGCTGGCGCAGGCCAGTCGGCTGATGGGGGAAGCGCTCGATCGTTCAAGGGCGCGCAGGATTGCGCTGGTCGAGGAGAGAGACGACGGCGGCGATATCGTTCGCCTCGAGGTGCCGCCGGCGACTTTACGGCTGCTCTCACAGATCCTCGCGCTCATGGCCCGGCAGCAGACGTTTGTGCTCTATCCGGAATCATCGGAGCTGACGACGAAGCAGGCGGCCGAGGTCCTGGGTGTCTCGCGCCCGTTTCTGATCCGTGTCCTGGAGGCCGGGCAGATCCCGTTCCGCAAGGTGGGACGTCATCGGCGTGTCCTGATGCAGGACGTTCTGGCCTACAAGAAGACCATGCAGATCAGCCGCCGCGTTGCACTGGACGAGCTCGTCAAGGCTAGTGAGGACATCGGCGGGTACGATCTTTAATGGTGCCCTATGATCGATTCACCGTCGTACTGGACGCGTGCACGCTCTTTCCCATGCTGGCGCGTGATGTGCTGTTGACTCTGGCTGCGCACGAATTCTTCAGCCCTAAGTGGTCGGCGCGCATTCGCGACGAATGGACCCGGAACCTCCTCGCACAAATGCAGCGGTCAGTCGATGGTGACGCCCAGAAGCGGGTAGACCGCATTGTAGCGGCGATGACCGCGGCCTTTCCGGACGCTGATGTCGATGTGGAGCTGGTGGAGCTGCCAGTACTTGAGCCCGTGGACGCCAAAGACCGCCATGTTGTCGCGACCGCAATTGCCGCCCATGCAGATGCAATCGTTACCTTCAACGTGAAGGATTTTGCCGCTGACCATCTGAAGGAGCAGTTGCAAATCGAGGTGATTTATCCGGATGACTTTGTCATGGATCTGATCGATCTCAACGAGAAACGCGCCGTGGCTGCTTTCCGTGAGCTGCGCGCCAGGAAAAAGAATCCTCCTTGGGCAGTGGACGAGATTGTGAGACGGTTGCAGGCATCTGGCCTCGTGCAAACATCGCTGTGGCTGAATACTCAGGATGTGGCTGCCCTAATGTGAGGGCGTCCGTGATGACGCGTTCAGCCTCATGAGGTTCACTCTGATATACGACGGCGAGCTGCCGGCTGGCGATAAGAAACGAGCCCGCAAGCCGCTGGAACCTCACGAGCTGGACAAGATCGCCACTGCGACGCTCGCGCACTACGAGCAGCACGCGGAGGAATTTCGGGCCGGCACGCGCGATCACGACGTCAGCCAGAACATTGCCTCTCTCTTGCGACATATCGAAGGCGAGTCGCCCTTCACGATTCTCGATTTTGGTTGCGGGCCGGGGCGCGACCTCAAGACCTTGGCCGGACTAGGCCACACGGCCATCGGGCTGGAGGGCGCACCCGGCTTTGCTGCCATGGCGCGTGCCGACACCGGGTGCGAAGTGTTGCAGCAGGATTTCCTCAAGCTTGACCTGCCGGCGGAGCGCTTTGATGGAATCTTCGCCAACGCTGCGCTGTTTCATGTGCCATCCCAAGAATTGCCGCGCATCTTGCGGCAATTGCACGCCGCACTGAAGCCCGGGGGCGTCCTGTTCAGCTCCAATCCGCACGGCGAGAACGAGGAAGGCTGGAACCGCGGGCGTTACGGTGCTTACCACAGTCTTGAAGCGTGGCGTCGCTACATGTCAGATGCAGGGTTCACAGAGCTCAAGTATTACTACCGGCCGGTCGGGTTGCCGCGCGAACGGCAGCCGTGGCTGGCGAGCGTGTGGGGCAGGCCCAAAAAGCCCAAATAGCGTTGGACATTGCATAACGCTCAGCGTAGGGTCAATGGTGGCTCGTGACTCTTTCCTCTTGCGAGTATCTATTGGCCCGGGCGCAATTCTCGCGCCACTCTCGCCAGCCCGCAATCCGACCGGTCCTCCGAACTAGACAGGCATGCGCGGTATGCGTCGCCTGCGGGTCGATCGTGTGGACGCCACGCGCGTAGTGCGTCTCCCGGCATCTGCGCGATCATTCAGCTCTAGGGCGAGCGCGCCGCGACGGCTCATTCCATAAGCAAGCCAAGCGGTCTGTGCGAAGGCAGCGGACGCTTGAGGAGTCGTGTTCATGAGTACTCAGCTTCATATGGATCTGAAGTCCACTGCGCCCACCGGCGTTATTCGGAACGCCATGAACCCATTTGGTGTCAAGGATCTCACGGCCTTGGCGGGGGCGTTGTCACCCGTCGGTCCATCAGTGCACGAAGCACTGATGGCCACGGCACCGCATTACCGGCCCGAGTTTCGGAAGGATCTCGCGGAATACGTCGGTGCTGCGCCATTCGCGATAGACGGTATCGATGCGGGCATAGCCATCGAACATTTTAGCCCGCCGGCCTCTGCGCTGAAGGCTGCGGGACTGACATCCCGAACAGCACCATGGAGGAAGCCCCGTACCAGCGAAGGATGGCAGGACGACCTGGCAAGTGGGGAAGGGCTCGCCGTCGCCTTGCGCCGAACGCCTGATCGATCCGAAACCGCCAGTCGCGCCAGGCACCCGTTGCTGGCACGGGCCCGCCGTGATTTGCGCGAACCATTGACGGCAATGCTGCGACTCAACAGCGACTGGAATCTTCGGGGGACCGACATGGTGTCGGCAAGAATGATCGAACGACAACGTCAAGCGCTTGAAGTGATGGGCGATCTCATTGACAGCTTCCTGACGATCGGCGAGCGCGAGATGGCGCGCCAGCCCGCACGGCTCACCGACCGTGCGTCGCGGTTTGCTGTCAGAAAACTGGGCGAGGCGAGCGCAACGCCCGAGCCGCGCGCTGAGGACTGGTCAGCCGAATGGTCCATGATATCCGCTCTGGGCCCCCCAAAGGGGCCCGTGGTGCTCGGGCCAGCGACCCGCACGCGCCGCATCCTCTTAATCGATGAGGACCGAGGGGTCTTGGGCGCATTACGGATCTATTTGTTATGCGCAGGATATCAGGTGTTCGCGGCAGCTAACGCCGACGAAGCGCTCGACCGAGCGCGGATGGCGACATCGCTTATCGACATCATCATCACGAGTTTAGACCTCACTGGCGAGGATGACGGTCTCGCAGTGATTGACAAAGCGCGTCTATTGTTGGGCTACAACATTCCCGCGGTGCTACTGACGACTCAAACGTCCATAGAGATAGGCAAGCCTGGGCTGGTCGCCGATGTTTTTCTGCTCAGAGATCCTGTCAATCTCGATGAGCTCAATGCCCTAATCGGCGAAGTGCTCAAACGTCCGAGGCGTTCTCGCCTCGCTCACCTGAGAACCACAGACGCGAAGCTCGCTCACAGCGAACCAAACCCGGAGGTCGTCTGCTGACAGTCTCTTAACGTCACATAGGCGGATACTCACCCAAAGGACCGAAGTAGCTTGGTTCCCCTTTATGTTCATGAGGATCCTTGCATGACTTTCACACACCCAGAACTACACACCTCGCGCCACTTTCCGGGAGTGATTTTCCCCGTGCACCCGATGAGTGGCACCGAAGATGACGACGATAACCGAGACGATGAACGTGCGGGTGAGAATGAGACACCGGTGCGCGCGGTCGACGAGGGCACCGAAAACCAGGGTTCTCAACAGGTTTGAGTAGTCTTCCTTCATGCGATACCGGAGTTCCGATTTTGAGTCAGCTCGAACCTGGACTAAAACGGGTCAGGTCGGTTCCTCAAAGTCGTATCCAGGTAACGTGGTGAGCCGCGTATCCTCGAGTGGGCCACCCACTGTGAAGTGATAGAAGCTCTGCCATTCTCGTGAGGCGATCCCAAAGACCTCATGGACGGGATCGTCGAAGTAGCAGCCGATCCCAGTCGAGCGAATACCCGCCTCTTCGGCCTCGAGGTAAAGCACCTGGCCCACCATGCCGGCCTCCCAGAATAGGTTCCGGTAGAACGCGGCGCCGTACGTGGTTAGGCTGTCGATGTAGTCTGCGATCTCT
>CAVQJH010000003.1:0-245604 GCA_963712795.1 uncultured Pseudomonadota bacterium | reverse complement strand
AGCCGCCGGCCGGAGCGGTCCTGCGCTACAAGGTGCAGCGGGGGGCTAAAAGTCGTCGCCAGCAACTGATCCCAATTTCGTTAGTTTCGCAGTTGACCGATCATCGAAAAGGGGATTCGCTTGCGCTCCTTCTCTTTGGCCGCTTTGGCCTCCGTCCTCACCCTGAGTCTCGGGCTCTCCGCACCGACGGCGGCCCAGCAGGTCGCCGTCGATCCGTCGTTGCCGGACTATGTGCCGCATCAACAGGTCGCCGGCCAGGTGGTCGGCTACAGCGGCATGGATACGGTCGAGCGGGGTATGGCCGCGTGGAACGCCGCGTTCCGCAAGTTTCATCCCAACGCACACTTCTCGGTCGTCCAGAAGGACGGTCTCGCGCCCGAGGACCGGATCGCCCTCGGACCCGACACGATGGAAGTGTTCCATCCCACCGATCTCGTTGCCTTAATGCCTATGGCTACGAGCCATTCCCGCGTCAAGGTCTGCGGCGCCGCCTACATCCTCAAGAGCCACGTCTCGGCGATCGGCGTGTACGTCAACAAAGGCAACCCTCTGAGCGCCATTTCGCTGCGCAACTCGATGCGTACTTGCCCACCCAGCATCGCCGCACTACGCGGCCGCCATCGCCGCCTCGAATCTTCTTCCGGGCTCACCGGCCAATGGGCCGACGAGCCGATCCACATCTACGGCTTCTACTGGCGTGACGACGTCACGGATTACTTCCGCAAGCTCGTCATGCTCGATGCGCCCTTCAAATCGAGCTATGAGGTTCCCGGCGGCGACATGTCGCGCAGCACCCCCAAGGTGGCCGCCGCGATCATGTCCGCCCTGGCGCAAAGACCCGCACGGCATCTCATTCGGCAACGCCTCGTACATGACGGACCAGGTGAAGCCGCTGGGCCTGTCGGTGAACGGTGTGCTGAGCCCGTTCTCTTCGTCCGAAGTCGCGAGCGGCCGTTACCCCTTGCAGCGCTATCTCTATATCTACGTCAACCGCAAGCCCGGCCAGCCCCTGAGTCCCCTGATGAAGGAGTTCCTGCGCTTCGTCCTCAGCCGCCAGGGCCAGTCTCTGGTGAGCAGGGACCAGTACTTGCAGCTCCCGGCCGCCGTCGACGCCCGGGAGCTGCAGAAGCTTGAACTGAGGTTTTCGCGCGGCGCCTACGGTGGGCGCCGCATGATCCTCTAAAGTCGGATCAGTCCGCGCTTGTGAGCGACAGCCACGGCCTCGGTGCGGCTGATCGCATCGAGCTTGGTCGTTATTAACTTGACATGAACTTTCGCCCGTTCCCTCGGTGATGGAAAGCCGCCGAGCGATGTCCTTGCTTGCTTCTTCCCTACGCGAGCGGCTGGAGTCCGTAGAACACCCCCTGCGTCAGGCTGGGCTTGCCCATTCTCTGCAGCGCCTTCGCTGCCACCGAGGATGAGGTATAGGGCCGGTCCTCGCTCACCGCCCGGATCGCCGACAGGATTTCCGTCCGCGGCGCATCCTCCGGCCGGGCTTCCTTGACCCCCTCGCTCCGGCGCTGGAGGGTGTCCTCGTCCCCGTCGTAGGTGGTCATGATGAGGAGCCGGGCCTTGGGGTTGATCTCCAGCGCCGCTTCACCGCGGGCCACGCCATCGCGTTTCGGCATCCGCAGGTCGAGCACCATCACGTCCGGTTGATGCTGCTCAAAGAGCGCGATGGCCTCATCCCCGTCGCCGGCTTCCGCGACTACCTCCATGTCCGCCTGCTGATTCACCATCGCCGCCAGCCCGTCTCTCACCACCGGGTGATCGTCCGCCAGGATCACCCGGATCTTCTTTCTCAGTCAGGACCGCGACCATCAGGCAGCCGCCTTGCGCTTCGGCATCCGTACGCTCACCCGCGTGCCGGCGCCAGGTTGCGCCTATCGATCTGCCACTCCCCGCCGATCGCGCCCGCGCGCTGCCGCATGCTCGTGAGGCCGAATCCCCCTCGCGCATACAGCTCCGGCCGCTGCTCCATGCCGCGCCCGTCATCTTCCACCGCCAGCACCCAATCTGTCCTATCCGTCATGGTGATGCGGATCAGTTTCGGCCGCGCGTGCCGCATCGCGTTGCTCACCGCTTCCTGGGCGATGCGCAGCAGCTCATGCTCGTGCTCGGGCTTGATACCCGTTGTGATGCCGCCGCCCTCGAAGTTGGACGTCACCCCGCCCGGTACCGTCGAGCGCTCGGCCAGCTGGCGCAGCGCGAACTCCAGCCCCGCCCGCCGGGTCGATCGAGCCTGAGGGCCATGACCGAGCGGCGCGCCTCGGCCAACCCTTCGCGCGCCAGGTCGCGGATGCGCGTGTGCGTGATCGCCAAGCCCGAGTTCTTCTTTGCAGGACGGGAATTCCTCCACCGCCCCGAGCTGCATCAGGATCCCGGTGAATGCCTGCGCCAGGCCGTCGTGGATCTCCTGGCCGATGCGCGCACGCTCCACCAGCCCCGCCGCCTCCTTCGCCTGATAGGCGAGGCGGGTGAGCTGCACGGCGAGCGTGGCCTGCTGCGCGAGCGCCACCAGCAGCTCGCTGCGCTGGACGTCGGCCGCGTTGCGGCGGAAGCGCAGGATGAGGAAGCCGACGTTGCGGGAGCCGAACACGAGCGGGTACACGACGCTGCCGTTGTATCCCTCCTGGCGGTTGAAGGCGAGCATGCCCGGCCAGGATTCCTCGGACTGCTGCTCGACATCGAGATACATGGGCTCGGTGGGCTGGGTGAAGCGGTCGCCGAAGGACGAGCCGTTCATCGGCACGCTGATCGGGTAGGGCGGCTCCTCGAGCCGGCCGTCGCGCACGTGCGCGGCGATGCGCGACTGCTGCAGGCTTTCCTTCGAGACGACCACGGCGCCCGAGGCCGCATCGAACTGACGGGTCGCTTCCAACAGCACGTGGCCGAGGAAGCCATGCAGGTCGGTTCGCTCGCCAGCCGCTCGAGGTTGCCGCGGATGACGGCGTTGGCTTTTGCCAGCTCCGCGACGCGCTCCTCCGCGGCACGCTCGCGCTCCCGCCGCATGTCGTCGATGAGCCGCTGCCGGTGCAGTGCCGCGCCGATGACGCCGGCGGCCGTCTCGAGCGCGGCGAGCTGCCCTGCGTCGATCGCGCGGCGCTGGCGGGTATTGTCGAAACCCACGACGCCGATGAAGTCGCCGGCGACGAAGATCGGTACGATGGCCTTGGTCTTGGTGCCGATGCCTTCAAATCCGTGACCCCGGCGTAGGTGACCGGCGATTCACTCTTGTTGAGGCAGACGCTGCGTCCGGAGCGCAGCTCTGCGGATACTGCCGAAAACTGCCGCTCATCGCAGGTACACACCGACGGGTCGTCGATGTGCGGCGGGACGCCTTCCCCCGTCCACTCGTTCACCACGACCAGCAGCGGCTCGCCTTCCGGGCCGCGCCGCGCCATCATGATGTTGACGCGGTCCACGTGCGCCGCATCGCCGATGAGGCGCAGCACCTCCGGGACGGCGCCGCGCACGTCCGGGGCTTCCAGCAGCATCCGGCTCGCCTTGGCGGAGGCCACGAGCAGCGCTTCCCGGCGCCGCAGAGACTCGCTGATCTGGCTCAGCTCCTCCTTGCACGGGCTCGGCCCCTTCAGGGGTTCCAGGAGGGCAAGGGCCGGGTCGACCACGGAAACGCTCATGGGAGATCGCTCGCTATCGGGGAGTCGCGGCGTCAGTGTACCTCGGCAGGGGGCGGGCTCCCAACCACCGCCCAGCGCTTTGTAAACCGCGATCAGGCTGGTGGCCGCCTCCGTGCGGCTCTGGGCCAGTGCGTCCTCGGTCTGCAGCTCCGTCCGCTCCGCATCCAGGACCGAGAGGAAGTCGACCATGCCACCCTTGTAGCGGATCTCGGCAAGCTTGGCGGCCGTGGCGCTGGCGCTCGCCGCGTCCTGGGCGTGCTGCAGCTGGTCGCGGTCCCTGGCGTGCGTCACCAGCGAATCCTCGGTGTCCTCGAGCGCGCCGAGGACTGTCTGGTGGTACTGATCGAGGGCGATGACGGCCCCTGCACGTGCGCCGGCGATCTGCGCCCGCACCCGTCCCAGGTCGAAGGCCGCCCAGGTGATGCCCGGGCCGATCATGTAACCTCGCGAGGCGCTCGAGCCCATGTAGGCCGGCTCGGCCGCGGCATAGCCGAAGTTGCCCGTGAAGGTAACCTTGGGGAAGAGATTCGAAACTGCCACGCCGACGAGTGCGGTGGATGACGCCAGATTGCGCTCAGCAGACGGATGTCGGCGCGGCGACGCAGAAGCTCGTCGGGGGTACCAACCGGCACGATGGCGGGTAGCGGCGGCAGATCGTGTGGGGCACTCAAGACGCCCGCCAGAGCATCAGGATCCCGACCGGTCAGCACGCTCAGGCGATGAATGGAGCGGGAGACCGCGGCTTCGAGCGGCCCGATGGTGGACAACGTGGTACTGAGCTGTGACTGCGCCCGGGCCACGTCGAGATCGGTGCCGCTGCCCGCCTCGAGCTCCGCCTGTGCCAGGCCGAGGACCTGCTGTTGGTTTTTGACGTTGGCGCGCGCGACGGCCAGCTGGGTCTGCTCGCCGCGCAGCTCGAAGTCGTTGCGCGCGACCTCGGCGATCACGGAGACCTGCGCGTCATGCAGGTTGGCCGCCTCGCCTTCGAGCTGAGCATTGCGCGCCTGGATCCGCGGCGTACGCCGCCGAAGAAGTCGAGCTCCCAGGTGGCATCGAAGCCGGCATCGTAGAGCTTCGTGGTGTAGGGGCCACCGAACGGGTCCTCCACGCCCGGAGTCCGCTGCTTGGTGAAGCCACCGGAGGCGGTGACCGTCGGGGCGAGGTCGAACAGCGACTCGTTGCGCAGCGCGCGCGCCTGCACGAGCCGGCCGAGCGCGATGCGCAGATCGTAGTTCGCTGTCAGCGCGTCGCCGACCATGCTGTTGAGCACAGGGTCGTTGAACTGCTTCCAGAACTCCGTCTGCGTGGGGGCGTGCGAGTAGATGTCGCCGGGCGCAGGCGATTCTGCGGGGCCACTTGCGTTGCCGCGGTCGTCGGGAACTGCTCCGCCACCTTGGTCGTGGGCCGATGATAGTTCGGGCCGACGGCGCAGGCAGACAGCGCCGCAGTAAGAAGAACGGGTGTGATGAATTTACGCATGAGACGTTCCTGCGGAAAGGTGTCCGCCCGAGACTGATGCCGCGGGCTCCGTGCCGCGAGCGGGGCCTCTTCGGATGAGGACGTAAAATACCGGCGTCAGCAGTAGACCGAAGAAGGTGACGCCGAGCATGCCGGAGAACACCACAGTGCCGAGCGCGTGGCGGATCTCGGCTCCGGCGCCGCTCGCCAGCATCAACGGTACGACCCCCATGATGAAGGCGAAGGAAGTCATCAGGATCGGCCGCAGACGCAGGCGAGCGGCTTGCAATACCGCGGAGACCGCATCATGCCCCTGCTCGTCCTGCAGGTGCTTGGCGAACTCCACGATCAGGATCGCGTTCTTGCATGCGAGGCCGACGAGCACGACCAGTCCCACCTGGGTGAATATGTTGTTGTTGCCATGGTCCAGGAACACGCCGGTGATGGCTGCAAGCAGGCACATCGGCACGATCAGAATGATCGCGAGCGGCAGCGTCAGGCTCTCGTACTGTGCGGCGAGCACCAGGAACACGAACAGCACGCACAGTGGGAACACGATCAGGCTGGTATTGCCCGAGATGAGCTGCTGGTACGACAGGTCGGTCCACTCGAACGACATGCCACGTGGCAGCGTCTCCTTCAGGATCTGCGTCATCGCGGCCTGCGCCTGGCCGGAGCTGTAGCCGGGTGCCGGGCCGCCGTTGATGTCGGCGGCGGTGTAGCCGTTGTAGCGCTGCACGATGTCCGGTCCGTAGGTCGGAGTGACGGTGAGGAACGACCCCAATGGGATCATCTGTCCCTGGTCGTTGCGGACCTGGAGCGTCGAGATGTCCTCGATGCGGGAGCGGAACGGCGCATCGGCCTGCGCCAGGACTTCATACGTCCGTCCGAACGCGTTGAAGTCGTTGACGTAGAGCGATCCCAGGTAGATCTGCAGCGTTTGGAAGACGTCATCCAGGTTGACGTGGTCCTGCATGACCTTCACACGGTCCACATTGACGTTGAGCTGCGGGACGTTCACCTGATAGCTGCTGAAGAGTCCGGCGAGCGCAGGATTCTGATAGCCCTGTTTCAGGACGTTCTGCGTCGCGTCGTAGACTGCCTTCGGACCGGCGTCACTGCGATCCTCGATCTGCAGCTTGAAGCCGCCCAACGTACCGAGACCCATGACAGGCGGGGCCGGGAAGACGACGATCATGCCGTCCTGAATGGTGGACAGCTTCTGATTGAGGGCTGCGGCGATGGCGTCGGCCGTGAGACCCTTGGACTTGCGCTCGTCGAAAGGCTTGAGCCCGAAGAACACCAGTCCGGCGCTCGAGCTCGGCACGAAGCCATTGACCGACATGCCGGCGAACTGCACGGAATGCTCGACGCCCGGCTGCTGCATGCCAATCGCGCCGATCTCTTTGACGATCTGCGAGGTCCGATCGAGCGACGCCGCCGGCGGCAGCTGCGCGATCGCGACCAGGTATTGCTTGTCCTGCTCGGGGATGAATCCGTGCGGGACGGTGGCAAAGCCGAGGTAGGCGAGTCCGATGAGGCCCCCATAGACGATGAGTGCGATGCCGATTCGGCGGACGGTGCCGACGACCACGGTCTGGTAGGCGTTGCCGAGGGCCGCGAACCCACTGTTGAACCGACGGAACAAGCGACCGAGGACGCGATCCATGATGCGCGAGAGCCCGTCGGGCTTGGCGCCGTGGGGCTTCAGCAGGACGGCCGCCAATGCGGGGGACAAGGTGAGCGAGTTGAACGCCGAGATCACCGTGGAGATGGCGATCGTCAGCGCGAACTGGCGATAGAACTCGCCGGTCAGGCCGCTCACGAACGCAACGGGGACGAACACCGCGCACAGCACCAGCGTGATCGCGATGATCGGCCGGCTGACCTCGCTCATGGCGGACTTGGCCGCTTCACGCGGGGATTGCCCGCTTTCGATGTGACGCTCTACGTTCTCGACGACCACGATGGCGTCGTCCACGACGATGCCTATGGCGAGTACGAGGCCGAAGAGCGACAGGGTATTGATGGAGAATCCGAATGCGAGCAGCACCGCCATGGTGCCGATGATCGACACGGGCACGGCGATGAGGGGGATGACGGAGGCGCGCCAGGTCTGCAGGAAGAGGATGACCACCAGCACGACGAGCAGCACCGCCTCGAGCAGGGTGTGCACGACCGCATCGATCGACTGGCGCACGAACACGGTCGGGTCGTACACGATCGTATACGCCATGCCCTGCGGGAAGTCCTTGGAGAGCTGCGCCATGGTGGCACGCACTTCATGGGACAGCTGCAGAGCGTTCGACCCTGGCGCCTGGAAGACCGGGATCGCGACGGCGTCCTGGTTGTCCAGATAGCTGTTGGTGCCGTACGACTCGGCGCCCATGTCCACTCGGGCGACATCGCCGAGGCGCACGACCTGGCCGGTACCGCCGGTCTTCAGGACGATATTGCGGAACTGGTCGGGGGTCGTGAGACGCCCCATTGCATTCAGGGCGAGCTGGAAATCGGCGGTCGGAGCGGGCGGGCCGCCGATCTGGCCGGCAGCCACCTGGATGTTCTGCGAGCGGATGGCGGTGATCACGTCACCGCCGGTGAGATTGAGCGCGGCCAGCTTCTGCGGATCGAGCCAGACCCGCATGGCGTAGTCGCCGCCGCCGAACAGCTGCACGTCGCCCATGCCCGGCAGGCGCGCCAGCACGTCGCGGATGTTGCGGACCGCGTAGTTGCGCAGGTAGAGCGTGTCGAAGCGGCGGTCGGGCGAATAGACGTGCACCACCATCGTCAGGTTCGGCGAGCTCTTGGTGGTGGTGACGCCGAGATTTCGCACTTCATCGGGCAGCCGCGGCAGCACCTGCTGAACACGGTTCTGCACGAGCGTCTGCGCGCGGTCGATGTCCGTGCCGATGCGGAAGGTGATGGTCAGCGCCAGCGAGCCATCCATGGTCGAGGTCGAGGACATGTAAAGCATGTCTTCGACTCCGACGATGGACTGCTCGAGCGGCGCGGCCACCGTGTTCGCCACGACCTTGGGGTTGGCGCCCGGGAAGGTTGCGCGCACCACCACCGAAGGCGGCACCACCTCCGGATACTCGCTGATCGGCAGCTGCGTCAGTGCGATCGCGCCCGCGATGAAGATGAAGGTCGACAGCACCGCCGCGAAGATCGGGCGGTCGATGAAGAAATGCGAGAGTTTCACCGATTCTCCCTGGCGGAAGACCCGCCACTGGGGGACTCGGTGTCGCTGGTCGAGTCCGTATCGTGAGTAGCGGTCTGGGCCACCATGGTGCCGTCGCCGTGGTGACGCTCGCCCATCGCGATGAGCTGCGGGCTTACCTGCATGCCAGGACGCACGCGCATCAGACCGTTGACGACGATGGTGTCACCCGGCTTGAGTCCGGATCGCACCACGCGCAATCCGTCCACCAGAGGTCCGAGCTCGACAGGGCGATACGCCACCTTGTGGTCGGCGCCCACGAGGAGCACGTAGCGCATGGTCTGATCGGTGCCGATGGCGCTATCGTTGATCAGCACGGCCTGATAGTGATCGTTGCCGATCAGCTTGACGCGGGCAAAGAGGCCGGGGACGAAGTGGCCGGTCGGGTTGGTGAGAAGCGCTCGGGCATAGATGGTGCCGGTCGCTGAGTCGAGCGAGTTGTCCATGAAGACGAGGTGGCCCTGATGAGGGTAGCCGTTCTCGTCCGCCAGGCCGACATACACCGCGTTGCCCCGGTTCTGGGCTGCGTGCGCGGCGCTGACGCTGGTGGGCACGTCCTTGTGCCCATCGTTAACAGCGTATTTCTCAAACGCCAGGTAAGCCTGCTCGTCCGCGTTGAACTCGACGTAAATCGGATCCAGCGAGACGACCGTAGTCAGCAGCGTCTGTCCGTTCGTGACCAGATTTCCAGTAGTGACGATCGCGCGGCTGACGCGACCGGTGATGGGCGCCGTCACCCGCGTGAATGTGAGATTGAGCGCAGCCGAGTCCACCGCCGCCTGCGCCGCCTCCACGTTCGCCGCGGACTGGCGCTCATTGGCGGTGCGGGTGTCGAACTCGTCCTTGGAGATCGCGTGCGCCGCAAAGAGGTTCACCGCGCGGATCTGCTCGGACTTGGCCAGCGCCGCCTGGGCGCGCGCCTGGTCGAGATCCGCCTCTGCGCGCTGGTAGTCCGCCTGATAAGGACGCTGATCGATGACGAACAGCACCTGGCCCTTCTGGACCACGGTGCCGTCGACGAAGTTGACGGATGAGATGTATCCAGACACCCGCGGACGCACGTCCACATGGTCTACGGCGCTGAAGCGGCCGCTGAACGTCTCTGAATCAGTAACGGACCGCGAGATGACGTGCGCCACCGTGACCTGCGGCGCCGGTGGCGGCGCAGCGGCATGCTGGGCGGCGGCATCACCTGCGCAGCCGGACAGCGTCAGGACGGCCGCGACTGCGACGGCGGCGAACGGAACGAGCGAAACGAAAGCGAAGGATCGATTGCCCACTTTGAGACTCCCTTGGATTTCCCCCGGATAGACGTTGCCGAGCCCTGCAGTTCGACGACCTCGGGCGACAATTCTGGTGTTGACAAGGCTTTTGCGATATGACCCGCGCGGAGGGGGTGGGTGCTGTCCGGCGGCGGGTGGCAGCCTATCTCTTAGTAGGTAGATATGAGAGGTCAAGCGGCCGTGGGGCGCGGCCGCTCGCTGTGATTCACCGGCTTTTTCCCTGTGCCGGCACTCGCTGCATCATCCCGATGCTTCTCGTCCCTACGACATCGTCGCGGAATGCACTCTGCCCACGAGCGGCGGCGGCTGGATGCCAGGACGCCGGATTTCCTGGCGGAGGGTGGGACGCCGCCTGCGCTGCGGCAGCTCCGGCGATACCCATCTGCCGGTCTCGATGCTTCGGTTCAGAGCCTCGATGACCCGGACGTCGGCGATACCTTCCTCTCCGGACGGCTCCGGCTCGGCGTCGCGGAGGATGCAATCAGAGAAGTAGAGGAGCTCCGGCGCGAACTGATCGCTCTTCTCATAGCGCTTCTCGCGTTTGCGCTTGCCCAGGCGCAGCATGTACTCGACGCCTTCGGCATATTCATATGCCGGATCGAGAGTGACGCTGCCCTTGGTGCCGACGATCTCGTAGGCGGAGCGGTTCGCCGCACCGAAGCTGCAGGTGAATGATGCGATCCGCTCCTGTGGAAATTTCATCACCACGGCCACGGTCTCCGGGATTTCCTTGAAGCGCTGATCGCGGCGCGTCAGTGCAGCGGCCAGAACGGCAGTCGGTTCCGCCGCGAACGCCGCGCGGGCGGCATTGATGCAGTAGATGCCGATATCATAAAGAGGGCCGCCCCCGTGCTTGCGGCTGCTGCGGAAATTCTCGGGCGCGACTTGCATGGAAAAATTGGAGGAGAAGAAGCGCAGATCGCCCAGTGTCCCCGAGTGCGCCATTTCCTGAGCTTCCAGATTGCCGCGCTCGAAGTGCAGGCGGTAGGCGACCATCAGCTTGACGGCGTTCTGCCGTGTCACCTCGATCATCCGCTGGCAGTCGTCCGAGGTGACCGCCATGGGCTTCTCGCAGAGCACGTGCAGGCCCGCGCGCGCGGCGCGCTCCGTGTACTCGCGGTGCATCGAATTCGGCAGCGCGATGTAGACGGCGTCGACCTCGCCGCTTTCGAAGAGGTCATCGGCATCGTCGTAGCTGCAGACCCGTCGAATGCCGTAACGGCGGGAGAGCTTCCTGAGCTTCTCCGCGTCATCGGACACCAGCGCCGCAAGCGTGCTGTTCTGCTGTGCCTGCGCGAACGCCGGCAGGATCGCGACCTGGGCGATGTGCCCGAGACCGACGATCGCGTATCGGATCTTGTTCGCGGACGCAACGCTATCGGTTGCCCGTCGGGCGATGCCCCTGGCGCGGCCTTTGCGGCTCACGGCGGAGGCCGGACCGTCGTCGTTGGCGGCGACCAAGGGGAGAGGGACAGCACGCTCCACTTTGCCCGGGCGACGTCCGGGGACGCGGGAGCGGCCTACGGCGGCCGCCTTTCGGGTCGGGGCGGTGCGGGGAGTGCATGATCGGGTAATCATGCCCGGCGGCGCAGCAAGCACGGTGCCGGATCGAGCCCGCCGCGGTCCGGTCGGTGCGCCGAATGCGGTCCGGAATCAAAGGCTTAGGCTCGAGATTGCTTGACGACCGCCACCGGGACCGGTCTAATACGCGACCCTCCCGCAGGCGGCCAGGTAGCTCAGTTGGTAGAGCAGCGGACTGAAAATCCGCGTGTCGGTGGTTCGATTCCGCCCCTGGCCACCAACCAATCAAGTCAATATGTTAGGTCGGATTTCTCCCCTCCGACGCACTGACCAGAAATCCGCCCGTGGGCTCGGCACTCAGCAGATTCAATGAGTTGCGCAGGCCGAGGCACGCGGACGAAAAATCCGCGTGTCGGCCTGCGCTTCACCTCAGAGCCCTTGCGCGGAATTGCGCCTGCGGAGCGAATGCCCACCGAAGAAAATGAGCGAATGCAATTGGATGCAGTCGGCACACACTGTACAGTACAGTATATCCGCAGTACAAACGCAGCAGAGAGGCATCCGTGGCCACCGGCAAGATCAGCACGCTTACCTTCCGCATCGAGCCGACGCTGAAAGATGCGTTGCGCACTGCCGCTGCGCGAGAGCACCGCTCCGTCGCCAATATGGTGGAGGTGCTTATCCGAGACTACTGCGGAAGGCACGGTATTACGATTGCAGAGCAGGAAGCGCCCCTTTTGAAGGGGGAGCGCAAATCGGTTACACGGAAAAATAAGTAGCCGCCATGGCCCTAACGAGATCCGACCTGGAGCTGCTGACCGGGAGAACGCGGCTCGTATGAAGGAGTCGCAGCACGTCGAATGGAAGGAATCCTGGCGGGACGATCACCTGCGCTGGGTGTGCGGGTTTGCCAATGCTGAAGGCGGTGTGCTGGTCATCGGACGTAACGACAAGGGACGCGTGGTCGGAATACCCAACGCCACACGACTCCTCGAGGAGTTGCCGAACAAGATCCGCGATTTGCTGGGCATCGTGGTCGAGGTCAATCTGCGCAGCGAGGGCGAGCGCGAATATCTCGAAGTCGTGACATCGGCCTACCCGTCGCCCATCAGCTATCGGGGTCGCTACTACCAGCGCAGTGGCAGCACCCTGCAGGAGTTGAAGGGCGCCGCCCTTGATCGCTTTCTCCTTCGTAAGCAGGGCCGTACTTGGGACGGCGTGCCGATGCCGGGCGTGACGGTCAAGGACCTCTCGGGTGCCGCGATCCGGCGCTTCCGCACCATGGCCAGAAGGAGTGGCCGTGTCGAGCCCGGCAGCCTGCGCGAACCTATCGCCGGCCTCATCGATAAACTGCGGCTCCGCGAAGGAGCGTACCTCAAACGTGCCTCACTACTGCTGTTCCACGAAGATCCGGAACGCTTCGTGAGCGGCGCCTTCGTGAAGATTGGCTTCTTTCGGACGGAGTCCGATCTGACGTACCACGATGAAGTGCACGGGGACCTTTTCACTCAGGTGGCCTCGACAATCGAGATTTTGCGGACCAAGTATCTCAAGGCCGCCATCCGCTACGAGAATGTCCAACGAATCGAATCGTTCCCTGTGCCCGATCCCGCCCTGCGGGAGGCCTTGCTCAACGCGCTGGTGCACCGCGACTACGCAGTGGGCGCTCCTGTGCAGATCCGGGTGTATGACGATCGCCTGAGCATCTGGAATCCTGCGGTCTTGCCTGAGGGCTGGGAAGTGGACGACTTGCTGCGCGAGCACGCATCCCTCCCGTACAATCCGAATATCGCCAATGCTTTCTTCCGCGCTGGAGAGATCGAGGCTTGGGGGCGCGGTATCCAGCGCATCCTTCAGGCTTGCCGCGAAGAGAAAGTCCCGGAACCGCAAATCCGGCTGAGCGGGCACGAGCTCTGGCTGGAATTCGCTTTTTCAGCCAGTTATCTCCAGGCCGTGAGCTCGAGGACCGGCAGTGGGCCGTCCACCGAACCGGCTGGGAAAGCTTCGGTGAAAACTTCGGTGAAAGCTTCGGTGAAAGCTTCGGTGAAAACCGCCGATGCCCTGCTGGAGCTATTGCGCGAGAACCCGCAGATGACCTTGGCCGAGGTGGCCGCGGCGGTGAGCCGCTCGGTCCGCGCGGTCGAGATGGCAAGCAGCAAGCTCGTCAAGGCGGGCCGGTTGCGATTCGTCGGACCGCAGAAGGGCGGCCACTGGGAGGTGGTGCCGTGAACGTACCGACGCGCTCCGGCCGCAAGACGCAGAAGCGCTTGCTCGCGCTGTTCACCGACGACATGCGGCGTGATTGCCTAGGCGCTGGCACATAGTGGCGCGCCACCCTCTCCGTTTCGCAGCCGGCGAGCCCCCATAATGCAAAGAGCGATGTCCCGTTCTGCACGTGTCAGCAGGCCCAGATGTGAGTGGTGTGCGGTCACGGCACGGAGGAAAACGGGCGTGCTGCGACGGTCTCCTCAACTTCGAAACAGGCTGCTCAATTTGGAGCGCTCCAATCTCACGAAAGTCTCTCCCGCCTTGGGCGCGGGCAACAGGAATCCGCCGCGAGGCAGCGACTTCGAGAGTTCCTGGCTACCCGTTCCATCGAGCCAGAAGAGCTTGAGCGTATCTTGCTTGCTGTTGAAAAAGAGGAAGAGCTCGTTGACTTTCGGGTCCCTCTTGAGCGCGAAACGGCAGATTTCGAGGAGCTTCTTCTCGCCGAAGCGCATGCTAATGGGCTTTTGATACAGGTGGATGCTGCTGAAGGGAATGTTGATGAAGGGGATGATCATGACAGGCGTCAGGGCTCCGTCGGAGGGATGACTTGCGCTTCGCAGCCCAATGGCCGCACCTCTCGGATGCGGCTCGGGTCAACGATCTTGACTTCCGACTCACCCGCGAAGAACGTGGTGATCCGGATGTTGCTCAAGGCGGTGCTAACGATGGCATAGTGAGGACCGAACTTTCCTTCGCCCATCACTGGATCAAGGGAATAGGACTGTTGTGCGCTGTCCCAGAGATCCTTGGCGAAGCCCGGCGATTGGATGTCGAGTCCGGCTTCGACTGCGAGCGTGTCGGCGAGCCATGTCCCGTCGCGTAGACCCGAGGTCTCGCAGCGCTTGACGCGGTCATGAATCGTGTTGAACGAGAGGACAGAGTCTGACAATATATCTGCCTGCACCGAGAGATACCTTCGCCAGACGTCTCTGCTTCCGGGGGAGAGCTCATCGGGATGGAATCGGAGCTGACGGAAAGTAGTCGCGGTCCCGACGCCCCGGTAAAGCAGGACTTCTCCAGCCGCGATGTTGGGCTGATCGTTCGCAGGGACCCACTGATAGCTCCCATGCTGGATGAGTACGAAGCCTGGCGTGTTGTAGGGCTTGCGGACGTGATGGTAGGTCGCCAGCGGCGCTCGGACCTCGTTCTCCGACAGGAAACCAAGCTCGTAGTGTCGTTGTAACTCTGCGCCGCGACCGCTGCGAGCGTTCGACCAGAAATCGAAAAGAAAACGAGCGCTGGACTTGAGGGGACTGCCGAAGTAGCGATGCTCGCGTAGATTGATTCGCGGATCAAAGAGTCCCGGCAGGATCCATGTGTACTGGAAGAAATAGTCCCTCGGAGGCGGCTTCATGGGGTTATAGGACAGTGGTCCTTCCGCTGCAAGCCACGGGACGAGATATTCGGAGTCGATCAAGGTGCGCGTGGAGAAGCGCGAGTGCCTCGTCATCGATATCACCTGGCACCGAGCAGCATGTCGATGGCTTCTCGCGTTTCGTCGCTCAAACTGGAGAATTCCTCGTCGGTTATCAGTCCCTCGGCGCGAATATTGGCAATCATGGTGAGCGCCTTCGATCGCTTCGGATCGTTGAAGAGGCGCGCCATCTCGAGGTCACGGTGCTGCATGAGCTTGTAGATTTGCAGGTAGCGCTCGTGTCGACTGTGGGCAGTATCGCTGACCACTCGGTTAATTTCGCCGAGCACTCGTTCGCAGAAGCGCTCGACAGCGAGCGGATGCACGCGTCGCAGAAGCCTCCAGTCTGATTCCTTTATCTCGGTCGTCATATTCCACGATCGCGAATAGACGGCTGCAACTTGGCCTCGGGTTTTGACCGAGGGTCGCCTCTCGAAAGTGCAATAATACCGGCGCGACGGGTGATCGGGTGAACATCGCTCATGGCACCATTGACCTGGCGGATCATGGCAAACTCGCGAATCGTGACGCCAGCTCGTCATGCTGAGCGGAAAACCGGGCGGCATGGCGCGCCTTGAGCTTACGCACAGTGAAGGCGGCGTCGATGTCGACGGAAAGTCGTGGCATGTCATGCGCAAACAAATTCAAGGCCGCGCCGCCCTTGAGCGCAATGCGCGGTGAGCGGAACACCGCCGGGGCGATGGCCAGCAGCAAGCACCTCCGGGCAGCTTGGCCAGGACCTCCTTGAACGAGGAATTGCGCTTAGATTGCGTCATGAGGTCAAATATGGCTCCCAAAATATGCGCCTAAAAGCACTCATTTGTGACCCGGACATGGATGGATCGTTGATTCGATTCACTGCGTTCGTTGCGGCGATAGGCTGGGTCCTGTGCTCGTAGATCAGCGATGAACAAAAAGACGAAGCTGTCACATCTACGCCGCCCCGCCGATCTCACGCCCGAGACCTGGCAGCGACAGCTGCGACGGCAGTTCGCGCGCGAGCAGAAATTCAAGATCGAGAATCTCGGCGACGAGCCAGTGTTCTCGGAATTCCTCGTCACCAACCCTAAGAGCGGTGGCACCTATCGCGTCGCCATCCGTGGTGCGCAGCCCGGCGACAACTTCTGCGCCTGCCCGGATTTCGCCACGAACGATCTGGGTACCTGCAAGCACATCGAGTTCATCCTGGCGCGCCTCGAGCGTCGTCCCGGGGGAGTGCGGGCACTGCGTCGAGGCCATCGTTCGCGCCACAGCGAGATCTATCTGCGCTATGGAGGCGAGCGGCAGGTCCGGTTTCGCGCCGGCTCGTCGTGCCCGCAGGCCCTGGCGAGAAGAGCCAAGCTGCTCTTCAGCGCGGGATCCGGCGATGTGCTTCCGAGCAGCAAGTACCTGCAGCTCGATGAATTCCTCGACCACGCCCGCAAGTGCAGTCACGAAGTACGGTGCTATGACGACGTGCTGGATTTCATCGCTCAGGCCCGCGACGCGGAGCATCGCCGGAGCGCGCTGGACGCGGCATACCCCGCGGGTCCGAAAAGTCCCGCCCTGCAAAGGTTACTGAACGCGACGCTGTATCCGTACCAGGCCGAGGGCGCTCTATTCGCCGTCCTTGCAGGGCGCTGTCTCATCGCCGATGAGATGGGACTCGGCAAGACGATCCAGGCGCTCGCAGCCGTGGAGCTGCTCGCACGGCACTTCGGTGCCGAAAAGGTGCTCGTCGTGTGTCCCACCTCGCTCAAGCACCAGTGGAAGCGGGAAATCGCACGCTTCTCGCAGCGAGAGGCGCGTGTTATCAATGGAAATCGGGCTTTGCGGATGCGGGGCTACGCAGAGCGCGGATTCTGCAAGATTACCAACTACGAGACGCTCGCGCGAGACTTCGAGTTCATCCAGTCCTGGTCTCCTGATGTCGTGATTGCGGATGAGGCCCAGCGCATCAAGAACTGGAACACGGTCGCGGCACGCGCGCTCAAGCGCATCGAGAGTCCCTATGCGCTGGTGCTGACGGGAACGCCGCTCGAGAATCGCCTGGAGGAACTGGTTTCGATCGTGCAGTACGTCGACGGCCAGAGGTTGGGTCCCCTTTGGCGATTGCGACGCGAGCACCAAGTACTCGACGACTCCGGGCGTGTCGTGGGATACAAGGACCTGGATCGGATCGGGGAGACGCTGCGGCCAGTGATGCTCCGTCGGCGCAAGGCTGATGTGCTTGCGCAGCTGCCCGAGCGTGTCGCCAAGACGGTGTTCGTCGAAATGACGCGCCAGCAACTGGCGGAGCATCAAGCGAATGCCGCGTGCGTGCAGCAGATCGTACAGCGCTGGCGCCGCACCGGCTATCTGTCTGATGTCGATCAGCGCCGGCTCATGGCGGCGCTGCAGAACATGCGAATGTCCTGCAACAGTACGTACCTGCTCGACGGCAAGACCGATCATGGAAACAAGTGCGACGAGCTCGCGACGCTCCTGCAAGAGCTGCTCGAGCAGCCCACGGTCAAGGTTGTGATCTTCAGTCAGTGGCTTCGCACCCATGAGCTCATCATTCGCCGCCTGAGGCCGAAGCGATGGGGCCATGTATTGTTCCACGGCGGCGTGCCCAGTGCGAAACGCGGCGCGCTCGTCGAGCGCTTTCACAGCGACCCGACCTGTCGGGTCTTTCTCTCCACGGACGCCGGCGGCGTGGGTTTGAACCTACAGCATGCGGCGTCCGTCGTGATCAACATGGACCTGCCCTGGAACCCGGCGGTCCTCGAGCAGCGGATCGGCCGGGTTCATCGCCTTGGACAGACGCGGGGCGTCCAGGTTGTGAATCTCGTCGCCCAGGGTGTCATCGAGGAGGGGATGCTCTCCGTCCTGGCGTTCAAGAAGTCGCTGTTCGCCGGCGTTCTGGACGGCGGGCCGAGTGAAGTCCTTCTCGGCGGCTCGCGACTGAAGCGATTCATGGAAAGCGTCGAAGCGGTGACCACTGCCGCGGCCGGACCCACTTCCGAGGTGCCCCCTGCGGCGGCGCGACCGCCAGTCGTGGCCGGGGAGGTCACTCCTTTCAATTCCGCAAGGGAGGTGGCGGTACAGGCTTCGGCCTCGTCCTCGGGCGAGAGGGGAGGTCTCTCGCAGCAGCGCGCGCCGTCCGGCGCCGCTGCAGCGACACTTGAGAATCGACAGCCCGGCGACCCCTGGGCATCGCTCCTATCGGCGGGTTTGAAGCTGGTCGAGTCGCTGACAGCCGCCTCGAGCGGCAACGGTGGTGGATCTGCAGGGGCCAGTTCTCGGTGGATCGAGACGGACGCTGAAACAGGGCGCGCATATGTGAAGCTTCCGGTGCCTGATGCGCAGGTCCTGCAGACGCTCGGCGATACGCTCTCGCGACTGGTCAGCAGCGTGGCCAAATGAACAGACCGAAAAATCGCTTCCAACGCCGGCGGCCGCGATGCATTGCTATCGCGGGTCCGAATGGCGCCGGGAAACAACTTTCGCTCGAGAATACTTGCCGAAAGTCGCCGAGGTGATTCAGTTCGTGAACGCCGATTTGATCGCACAAGGCTTAGCGCCCCTCGACCCCGGTGGAGCAGCTATGGCGGCTGGTCGCCTCCTCGTGAAGGAAGTGACCCGGTTAGCGGCGGCGCTAATGGACTTCGCCTTTGAGTCCACGTTGAGCGGCTTGAGCTATGCTGGCCACCTTCGGCATGGAAGAAGGAGGGGTATCGCGTCGAGATTGCATACCTTCGGCTGAGGTCGCCCGAGCTAGCCTTGCGTAGGATTGCAGCGCGCGTTCGTCAAGGTGGACACGCCGTGCCTCGCGCCGACGTACTGAGGAGATTCGCTTGCGGATGGGATCACTTCGAACGCATCTATCGCCCACTGGCGGATGAGTGGGCGGTGTACGACACTTCGGGTGAGGCACCCAAGCTGCTGGATCGTTGGCCATGAGCAAAGCAGTTCGACCGAAGAAAGCTGAGAGTTTCGCCGCGGGGGTTGGGCGCGGCTTGCGTCTCGCCGCTCGGACAGCCCGGAAAGTTGCGCGTACGCACGGCACTCCCATATACGTCTGGGAAAATGGAAAGATCGTGGCCAAGAGGCCCTGAACGCACGGAGCAATGTCCCCGAGACGGACCGCCACGGTGACTCTGGCGGGCGTCGAGCTCGCGCATCGCATTCGCAAGCGCCAGTTCAAGTTCGGACCCGGTCGGTGGATCTGCTGGTCGCTGGAAAAGTAGTGGGATAGGGCCCTGGCATGAACTCGGCGATCCGTCTATTCCGCGTCGAACGCGCCAGGACCCCTCAACGCACAGAGCCCTTCCGGTTCGGTTCACTGGAGCGAGCCGGCGCAATGTTCGGTTCCGCTCCACGCTCCTCGAGCGGACCCAATCTCAGCAGGACCTCCAGGGCTTGGTGAACCGCGCTCTCTGCGCCGTGGAACGATCGGGCCATCTCGATCAGTGCCGCCGGCCTGGCATTCTTTCGTCGAAGCCAGCGGTGCAGCGCCTCCCACGCGATCTCTGCCCCTTAGCGGTGGCGGATGTCGGCAGGCTTGAGTAACGGCCCACTCTTATGAGGCATAGTATTGGGCGACTCAGATGTTGGGGCTCATCGCGGGGCCGCCTCAAACCGTTCCGCGAAACCCTGGCGCGCTTCTCCGATGAAGGCAAGAAGCTCGCTCTCGGGGACCCGCACTACGTCGATATTCTGATGCGTCGCCTCGCGAGTCATTAGGTCTGCGATATCTTCGCGGGCGATGAATAGCGTGGCAGGTAGCTGCTGTTTACGGCGCTGTGCGTTCTTCAACAGACATCGGAACTGGGCGCGGGTAGGTTCGTGGGCAGTCACAGGAATGAACTGCGAGCCGAGAATGAAACAACTCGCCGCATCCATCAGCGCGATGCAGTTGAAGTCTCCATCACGCTCTGTTCGCACAGGCGCGCCGTTGAGGCGAAATGCGATCCAGGCTTCGTTGACCTCAAACTGTTGCGGATGGAGCATAAGAAAGCCGTTCTGATGACGCTTCACAAAATAACCGATGCGCCGGCAAAGGAAGCTGCGAGTTGAAGAACAGTCGGAAACTGAGCCGGCGCTTTAGTTTCGAGTCGAGTCGAGCCAAGATCCCGTAACCTACCTGACGCTTACTCGGCGGACTTCGCGCTGCTGTTCACGTCAATCCATCGCCGCAATGCGTCGAGCATGGGTGGTAAGTCGTTCACCAGCGCGTGCCAGATCAAGCGGTGATCCAGTCCTTCCTCGTACCAGTGCGAGGCAATGTCGCGAACCCTTTGGGGCCAGCCCAGGCGATGTTGGGGTCGATCTGCGTCAAGGTCTGGCTGGGAATACTCTTCAGTGCTTCGCCGAATCGGATCAGTAGGCGCTCAATTGCAAGCTGGCGCTCGCTGTTGGCCAGGTAGCTGACTTCGGTGTCGTGCGCGACGAGTTCCTGTGCTTTGCGGCCAGCGTGCAATGCGGCCACGGCGGCGCCATGAGGTGTCGCCGCACGTCCGCCGCGGCGCGTGTCAGAAGACACGGACGAGATCACCACCGACGCGCCGCCGGAACTCCGGCAGGCGGCGCAGGCCATCGTAGTCGTGGATGTCTGCGGTGACGCCTAGAATTGTGCGGCAGACATCTCGTACGCGCACCAAATCGAAGATCGAGAACCGCGGGTTCGAGGGCTCGACGAGAAGATCGACGTCACTGTCCTCGCGAGCCTGGTTGCGCGCCACCGAGCCATAAAGGAATAGCTGACCGACGCCCAGTGCATTTAGTTGCTCGCGGCGCTCGCGGAGAAGGCGAAGGGCATCGTCACGCTGCATTCGCCAATTTTACCCGGGATCGCCCGTTGTGTATGCAGGTATTAGTAATTGATTCCGCTGAGCTTTTTGCCTCCGGCCGCCCAGGTGCTCGCCTTACAGAGCGATCTCCAAGGCGTGGCGGACCTTGCTCTCGATGCCGCGGAACGATCGGGCCATCTCGACCAGTGCCGCGGGCCTGGCATCCTTTCGTCGAAGCCAGCGGCGCAGCGCCTCCCACGCGACCTCTGCGCCTTCGCGATGGCGGAGCCGGACCATATCGACCAGTGAGCGCTCGGCTGAGTAGAGGCCAAGAGTCAGACGGTCTCCGACCCGGATCACCCCTCGGCCGAGGCCGAAAGTGTCTCTGGCGAAGACATGAACGTTTGCGGGCGACCGCAGCGCCGGGATACGCCTGCCGCGCGGAATCGCGATGTCAACGCGATCCGGGATGACGTCCGTCAGGCCGTGGCGGACGAGAGCGCTAATGAGGCAGAGGGTACCCTCCGGGACCCGGTGGGCGATTTCGAGAAGGTTGTGGTCGGCGGGAGAAGCATTGGCCCGTCGATACAGCCCGCGGCCGAGCTGCTCCAGAAGCCCCTCATCGCGGTAGCGGTAGAGGCGCTCCGCGGAAAGCCCGGCTGCCCTCGCGTCCAAGTAGGTGAAGACTGGCGGTAGGCTGCTTGGGATTGAACTACGGATCAATGACGAGGGCCGAACGTGGCGGTTGGTATCGCATTGATGCCGATGCCATCCTGATCTTGGCTGTCTTTGCCAAGAAGACGGAGAAGACGCCTGACGAGATCATTCGAGTTTGCCAAAAGAGACTGAAGAATTACGACGATGCGAGCCGCGAAACGAAAACGCCTCGAAGCAAGAGGCTGGAAGATCGGAAGCGTTGAGGATTTCCTGGATCTGTCAGACCAGGAGTCCGCATACATTGAGCTGCGACTCAAACTCGCGCGTGGATTGAAGGCAAGGCGCAACGCGCGTGGCTTTTCGCAAACTCAACTGGCCAGAGCAGTGCAGTCCAGCCAGTCGCGCGTTGCGAAAATGGAAGCCGGTGACCCGACCGTCTCGCTCGATCTGCTGGTGCGATCACTACTGGCGCTCGGAGCCTCGAATCGCGATCTTGGCCGAATCATCGGCCACGGGTGAATGCCTGACATCGTGAGCGGATTGCGGACATTCGCGCCGCTTCCCGCTTCGCCTCAAACCGGCCAATAGCTGCCGCTCATCTCGGCGTTCCAGCTTTCGCCTTAGCGGACGGTCAGCCTATGAAGCCGATTCATCCCTCTTTGCGACAGAGACAATGCTAACTGAATAGCCATGCAGTCCCAGAGCGTACGCGGCTACGGTGTCCGAAAACTCGTCCGCAAGTGCCGCGCCATCCAAGTCATAGTCATTCTCTGCGGTCATAAGTAGCGTATCGCCCGACCATCGTATGTCGACTATATGGTGCCACTGACGACTATGGAACTCTTCCCGGATGTCACTGACGGCCTCGGGCCATTGCTCCGGTGGGATGCCCTCACAAGAAACAGTGATACGGTCTCGCGAAGCAGTGAGGAGTTCGAGGTCAAGTCTACCCAGTACACCGGAAAGTGACCATGCGGTCAAAAGCAGCCGAACGTGTGTCGCGGATGATTCCGCCTTGAGGCCCGTGTATCCGCAAAGGGCCGCCTTGCGCGTTGGAGTTTGGCCAGAAGCGGTCGGTCGCGTCAGGTGCATGATTTTCTCCGAATCCCATGTTGACACCGGCGAATCCTCGCCGCCCTCCGCGATGCGTGCGAAGGTGACCCACCGGCGCAGATTGGCGACTGACAGGTAGAATGGGCCAGACAGAGAAACGGAACCGGTCCAATGCAAGACCCGCGTAAGTTGAGCATCGTGCTCGTAATTGGCCTCTGTGGCGCGGCGGTCTGTGTCGGTCAGCCGGCCCGCGGAACGGATACTGCGCGCGGGTCCGCCACTTCATTGCAGCGTGAACTCACGCGACTCGCGGATGAGGCTCGACCAGGTACGCTGGGACTCACGATCAGCGACCTCCAGAGCGGCCGTACCTGGCGCGTAAATGCCGAGCATGCGTTTCCGATGATGAGCGCCTTTAAGGCGCCTCTCGGGGCGACGGTACTGTCCGAGGTCGATAGCGGAACCCTGTCCCTTACCCAGAGGGTGATCCTGAGGCGCGCCGATCTCGCAGTAAGGTCGGGTGTCAGCCGAATCACCGCAACATTTCACGGTGACCGGGAGGCATTTACAGTTAGGCAGCTCCTCGAGGCGGCGGTCAGTCATAGTGACAACACCGCCGCGGACGTCCTTCTAAACCTCGTCGGTGGGCCACCCGCCGTAACCGCCTTCTTGCGTAATCACGGAATCAGGAACATGCGCGTTGACCGGGGTGAACGGGAGATTGCACGAGAGTTTCAAGGCCGGTCCGGCCTGCAAGCGGTTAGCAGCGAAGGGACCCCGCAACAAAAGGACGCGCGCCTGCGTCGAGGTTATGCTGCTTACTTGAAGGACCCGAGGGATCGAACAACCCCGGACGCTGCCGCCCGTTTCTTGAAGAAACTCTGGCAAGGGCAGCTCCTTTCCCCTCCATCAGCGCGGCTTCTCCTTAATCTTCTGTACCACCAAACGATCCCGGATCGATTGCGGGCGGGAATTCTGCCTGGAGTTCATCTCGCGGACAAATGCGGGACCTCTTACACACTGGATGGCATGACCGCGGCGTTCAATGACATCGGGATTCTGACGTGGCCCGACGGGCATACGGTAATTATAGCCGCGTTCCTGATGGCGTCGCGTGCATCTGATGACCGTAGGAAGGCGCTTTTCAAACGCATCGCGCAGGCGGTAGTCAGCGATCTGCACCCGTAGCTTTTGGCTCGCGGGCTACTGCGGCGGGCCAGCCCCAGTCGATCGGGTGCAGTACACCGATCCGGCGTAGGTCGGCCATCAGCTGCCGGTCGGGTATGACCGGTTTCGGGGAGTCCAACTGGCGGCCAGACGCCGGTTCTAGGATCTCACCGCGCTACTAACCTCGGTGGGGGACGCTGAGGTCAAGACAGTTTCCGCTTCCAGACTGCGTAGGTCAGGTGGGTCACCCGCTGCGTCGGCTCCGCGCGGACCGGCTCCAGGGCCACACGACCGGAGTCCACGCCCTCGAACAGGCGGATTCCGGAGCCGAACAGCACGGGTGAGAGCGCGATCGTGAACTCATCGATCAGGCCGGCGTTTACGTACTCTAGGATCGTCGCGCCGCCGCCCGCGATGCGGACATCCCGGTCGCCGGCGGCCTTGCGGGCCCGGTCGAGCGCGGTCTCGATGCCGTCGTTGACGAAGTGAAAGGTGGTCCCGCCCGGCCGCTCCCAGGGGTCACGCTTCTCGTGCGTCACGACGAAGACCGGCGTGTGGAACGGCGCCTCTTCCGGCCACATCTGCTCGCCGGCGTCGAACATGCGCTTGCCCATCACGCTCGCGCCGGTGCGCTGGAACGTCTCCCGAGCGATGTCGTTGTCGCGCCCCTCCTCGCCGCCCTCGCCGAGCTTCAGGTTCTCTCGGAAGAACCGCAGCGGGAACACCCACGCCTGCAGTTCCATCCACTGCTTCCCCATCAATTCCCCTAGGGACCCGGGCGCAATGAACCCGTCAAGCGACATCGACACGCTGAAGAACACCTTTGCGGCCATCATTCAACTCCCTTCCGAACGATCTCGGTGACATAGACAGCCAGCTTGCTTAGGGTCTGCTGGCCACCCTCGATCGCATGGTACTTCTCGACCGCCGCGTCGCGCAGCTCCTTGGTGGGGAACACTGTACGCATTTCGATCCGCGTCGCCGCGCCGTCGGGCACGAACGTCAACACCGACTCGAAGGCGTTCGGGTCGCCGCGGGACTCACCGTGGAGCATCGCGATCCGCTCCGGCGGGGCGATCTCGGTCCAGGAGATCCACTCCTGGTAGTCCGTCCCGTCCGGTCCGTGCATCACGAAGTCCCACTCCCCGCCGACGCGGAACTCGAACGCCCGCGTGGTGGTGGTGAACCCCTCAGGTCCCCACCACCGCGACAGGTGCCGCACCTCGGTGAACACCTCGAACACCAGCTCGCGTGGGGCGTCAATGACTCGGGCGATCACGATCTCGCGGTCGGCCGTCGCGGACTGCGCGGGCGCTCCTCGTGCCGTCGTGCTCATCAGTTACTCCTCCTTCCTTGCCTTCTTGAGATCCTGCACGTACGCGTCCAACCGTTCCAAGCTTTCGTTCCAGAACCGCTCGAACCCGCCGGTCCACTCGTGGACCGGTCGCAGCGCGCGGGCCTCAATGCCGTAGAGGCGCTGCTTACCTACCTTGCGGTCCCGCACCAGCCCAACCTCCCGGAGCACCCGCAGGTGTTTGGACGCCCCCGGCTGGGTCATCCCCAGTTCCTGGGCCAGCTCGGTCACCGGCTGCTCACCCGCCCGCAGCAGTACCAGGATCGCCCGGCGCTGTGGCTCGGCAATCGCGTTGAAGACGTCCGACGTGGTCGCTGCTCGTGCCATGGGCAGCATAATATTCCGATATCGGCATGTGTCAAGTCATAGAGAACTACGTGGGGGTCTTGTCAGATGAGGATTGCGCCAGCGGAACCAGTAGGATCTGCGCGCCAACCAAGCCCTTTCGCGACGCTGGTTGCATTTCTCATCGCGAGTCCAATCTGCCTGCTCTTCTAGGCTGCTCTCAGGCTCGCGCGAGGCAAGCCGTCGTCGCGACTTCTTTGAGGCATCGAGTTCGAGCACACGAAGGTCGGTAAAGGGTCGTTCGCGCTCCGTCGCTATCGAACCGCGAGTGGCGGCTCTTTGAGCCCGGCGTCGCAGCGAGCCGGCCGCACGGTGCAAGGATGCTTGATCGGAGCACATCGGGTACGCTCCGGGGCGCCAAGAGCAGATAAAATCGGCGGCTTCAATTTCAGCCCGAGTGGTGAACCGTGGAAGAGCAGCGCGACCCGAAGCGCAACCTGCGGACGGTGGAACTGACCCCGCGAGAGGTGCGGCTGCTGATCAAGTACGGTTGTCCATGGCCGGAGGTTGAGGAGAGCCTGCGTGCCAGCTGCGCCGTCGAGGGCGTCCACGATGTACCCATCGACGCATACTGGATCGAGATGATGATCGCGGACGTCATCCGCTCGGCCAAGACGATCCGCTCAGACGCGCTGCTCGAGGAACTCGACGCCCTGTGCTACGCCCTGGAGCACGCCTTGGCCGAGGGCGTGATTGGGATGCCATCGGCAGGCTGAATGAGAAGGAGCAAGGCGAAATCGGTGATGCTCACCGATGAAGGCCTGCGGGAATCGGGGGCGATCAGCACGTAGGGAGACGTCAGCACGACGTGGTGAGCGCCATGTGCGGGCGGTGACAACACGCGTGCATACCAAAGCTCTCCCGCGGTCCCGCAATAGCCGGATTGGCAGATTGCCTGGAAAAGGTGATCGGGGGCCAAGTCACGCAGCCGCACCTGCACGCCATCCTGCCGCTCAACCTGGTAGATCCCCATCCTCGCTTCCTGCAAGTCATGCGGGCTTGCCTTCGGCCGCAAGGGCCCTTGCCGCGTACTGCTTGTAGTGCCAGAAGTCGGTATGAGCAAGCAATGAGTGCATGTCTGAGTATCGGGCGGCCCGCAAAAGCGCGCTCAGGCAAGCGCTCGTGCCGTGGTAGTGTCCGCGGAGACTCTCGTCGGGAGAGAGGGCCATGCGCGTAATGCCGATCATTTGGTCGGCCCACGCGCTCGCAAGCTCGGGGGTCACGCACAACTCCCCCCAGTAATCGGCCAGGCTCTCAATGTAGGGCATCTGATCGGCCGCATGAGCCTCGTAGAGCCGCTCGAGCCACTTCTGCCGGGCCGGAACGGGCACATCGGCCGCGCTGATGATCGGCACGAGCGTCTCGAGCGCACGATTGACGGCGGACCCGAGCGCGCCGGATGAGCTGTCCACGTGCTCAAGCGCCGGCGACAGCCGCTCGATCAGGCGTACAGCGCCTTCTGCTGCGGTCGCCGGGTCGTTGCGGCAGACGGACTTGATCTCGGCAACCGCATCTTTGATTCGCGCCGCTGCCGTGGGCGAGGACCTCCAGAGGAAGGTGTTTGGACGGCTCTGCAGCATGCGCAGCTCCGGCAAGTTGCCGCCCGCATCGAGATCGTGTTCGAGGCCGCGGTGAACGGAAGGTCGAATGCGATCGTCACGCATAATGTGCGGCAGTTCCAGCCTGCGGGGGGAGAGTTCGGTATCGAGGTGATGACGCCCGGGTCATTCCTGAAGAGGATCAAGTTATGAGCAAGAGCATATATCCCCTGAAGCTGCCCGCTTCGGCCAAGAAGGCGGCGGCCGAGCTGGGCCGGGTGACTGGGTATTTCGTGTCCGCGCGCGAGTACGAGGAGCTGCAGCGGCCCAGGTGATCCTGCAGGAGACGTAACGGCGCTCGTCTAGTGGTGCCTTGAACTTCTCTAAAGATTATTAGAGAATCTCAAGCAAATGCCCAAGCGCCGCCTCACGCCTGCCCAAGCCTTCGATCTGCGCCAAGCGCTGCACGTGGCGACGCTCGATGCGCTGATGGGATCGCGCCGCTGGGAGCCGGGTGACCTGGTGTTCCAGGGAGGCACGAGTCTGCATCTGGCGTACGGGTCGCCTCGGTATAGCGAGGATCTCGATTTCCTGGTGAATTCCTCGCTCAATCTTCAGTCGATCGCCAAGGCTGTGGAAGCCCGATTGGAAGGGGCATCGTGGCTGCTCCCCCAGGGGGCGAAGCTCCTCGTATCCAAGGCCAAGGATGCACGTAACCCGCATACCTTCGTGGTTGCCATCGGTGGGCCTGACCTCATCGGTGCGGTTCGCGTGAAGGTGGAGCTATGGCGAGCTCCAGAATCGGCCGTGAATGCCGTGAAGACCACCGTCAGCCCCATTCGCCTGGCGAGCGGCGCCGCCTCCGGGCTGCAGACATTCGTGCCCACCGCGGAGCTGCCCGAGATTTACGTGGACAAAGTGTTCGCCCTCGGCGCGCGTGCTTATCTGAAAGCGCGTGACGTGTTTGACCTCCATTGGCTCGTGTTACACGGCGTGGCGGGCGTATGTACGCCGGAGAGCCTGCGTGTGCGTCTTGCGACCTATCCCGAAGAAACCGCGGCCGCCTGGCTGGTGAAAGCACAAGCGCGGCGAGAAGAGCTTGCCTCCTCTGTCGGTCCAATCGAGGAGGATTTGAAGCGCTGGCTACCTTCTTCCTGGCCGCTGACTGGGGCGGCGGTCCAATCGATGGTGCAATCCGCGATCACCTCGTTGGATGAAGGGCTTCGCGCCATGCGTCAGATCGAGGCGCAGTCGCATGCCGAACCTGCAGGTCCGTGACCATGAGAACGGCTTCCCGAACCCAGGTCTCCGCCTTCGAGCGTCTGCGCGATCTTCCCGCGCTGTTCCGGGGAGGCGATCTCACGCGGCGGTTCGGTTGGACTTCGAAGACCGCCTCGCAGTATCTGTACCTCTGGAAGCGTCGCGGCCTGGTGCAAGGTCTCGGCGGACACAGTGACGTCTATGCCAACCTGCTCGCCAGCCGCCACCCGGACTGGGAGGGGGCCGTGGCCATGGCCATGCCGTCCGCCGTGCTCGTTGGCATCGAAGCGTTGCGTCGCGCGGGCTGGACGACGCAGTTGGTGCAACGCCCCACGGTCGCCGTCAAATCCGACCATCCCATGTTCAAGGCAGATCACTTCGACGTCGTGACGCGCGATCCACACTGGTTCGATCGAGTTGCGCCAGGAGTCGACGGCAGCGCCGGTGAGGGGCTTCGTACTCTGCGGCCAGCGTGGGCGCTCGCGGATTTGCTCCATCACACGGGTTGGGAACACAGTGGGCTCTCGCCCGATGATATAGAGTGGTCCCAGGCTGCCAGCGCAGAGCGCGATTGGCGTGCCGCGCGCAAAGCATTCGGACTGGCGCCGGTTGCGCTGAGCGACATGGGCGTCTTCCCTCGCGCTCATCAACCGCGGATGCCTGTCGCGCGACAACATCGGCCGCCGCGCCGCCAGGCAAAAGCCTGACGGGATCCTCTTGCGGGACGCGCTGTGCCAGGAAAGTGTCGAGCTCAGATTGGGTGTGCCAGGAATGTGCCATGGATAGCCTGGTTTGAGGGGTGGCAAGCGCTGCAAGCTGTTGATTTATAAGCCCCGATACCTGCCTCGATCCGCCTGAAAATCCGCGTCTCGGTGGTTCGATTCCGCCCCCTGGGCCGCCATTTGGATCATAATAGTCAAGACCTTGTACGAACCGGAAACGGTGCGCGCTGTGAATAAGATCACAGCTGTGGAATATTCGCCGGTTGTTGCCGTCTCCAAATTGAGTTGCGGCCGAAGTCTATGGGAAGCAGCTTCGTACACGAAAGCTGGCAAAACAGCGAGGGGATTCCAGGTCACTTTGATGGGGAAGGATCAAGTCTTCCGGTAGAGTCTGCGTGTGCCGGCAAAAAAAGGAGCCTGCCATTCTGCGCGTCGGTTTGTTCCTGCCCCCGCGGTTCTGCAATCTGAGTTTTGCGCCGCTCGCGGTCTTCGAGACCGCGAACCTCGTGCTGAAAAAGCACTTTTACGATCTGCACGTCGTATCGGTCAGTGGCGGGCTCGTCGCCAATTCCTTCGGTGTAGCTACGCAGACTGAGCGAGCCGACGATTTGGCGCTCGATACACTTCTGATCGGCGCGCCCGCAGACATTCGGGAACCGTCCGTTGATGTGGTGGAGCTGCTGCAACGCAGTTACCCGAAGACGCGACGCATTGCATCGATCTGCGTCGGCGCATTCATCCTGGGCAGCGCTGGCCTGCTGGATGGCCGCAGGTCCACCACACACTGGTTTTACGGTAAGCAGCTCCAAGCTCGCTTCCCCAAGACTCGTGTCGAGATCGATCGGATTTTCGTGGGCGACGGTTCGATCTGGACCTCGGCTGGCATGACCGCCGGAGTTGATCTCGCGCTCGCCCTAGTCGAACGCGATATCGGCCCGCGCAAGGCGCGCGAAGCCGCAAAGGCCATGGTCGTTCACCATCGACGCGCCGGAGGCCAGTCTCAACATTCGTCTCTTCTTGAGATCGACGCCAAGTCCGACCGAATTCAGGATGCGCTTCACCATATTCGGGGAAATCTATCTAAACCGCTCTCGGTCGAACGACTGGCGCAGGTGGCTTGCTTGAGCCCGCGACAGTTCAGTCGCGTTTTCCGCATGGAAACCGGCATGACTCCGGCAAAGGCAATCGAAGCGCTGCGACTGGAGTCTGCCCGTCTCATGCTCGAACAGGGACGGGTGCCGGTAGAAACCGTCGCGCGTGCGAATGGGTTTGGCGATCGAGAGCGTCTGCGCAGAAGCTTCTTGAGAACCTACGGCCGGACCCCACAATCCATTCGAAACGCGTCACGTCCGCTCGATCTCGTCTAATCCGACCTGGCGACCGAAATAGCGGCTTTTTCGACCGAGCGTAGGACAAGGTCCGCGCTAGCCTCCCGCCGAGGAGGTCATCATGAAGAAGCTATTTCCCGCCGTCGGGTTCGCACTAGGCTTAGGGCTCGCATCCGCAGGTCATACTGCCGTCAAGAGTGTTGTTTTGGTCCACGGGGCTTTCGCTGACGGCTCAGGCTGGAGTCCGGTCGCCGCGGTCCTGGAACACGACGGCTATACGGTCTTCGTGGTGCAGGAGCCGGAAACGACGTTCGAGGCTGACGTTGCCGCGACCCGACTCGTACTGGACCGCTCTGGGCCTTGTGTCCTTGTCGGCCACAGCTACGGCGGAATGATCATCACCGAAGCGGGCGTTCATTCTTCGGTTAAGGCATTGGTGTATATCGCCGCTTTTCAGCCGGATGTTGGCGAAAGCGCGGGCGCGCTCAACAGCAAGATGCCACCGGCGAGCAACAGCATTGTTCCCGTGGGAGGAGGGTTCCTGCAGGTTAAGCCTGAATCCTTCCCGGAAGACTTCGCCGCCGACGTACCCAAGTCTCTCGCCCGTTTCATGGCGATCTCCCAGGTACCCATATCTATTGAGGCCTTCGGGGCGAAGACCACTGCGGTGGCATGGTCGAGCAAGCCCAGTTACGCGGTGGTTGCCAAGCAGGATCGGATGATCAACCCCGACTTGGAACGCTTCATGACCAGCAGGGCCAAGTCGAAAACCATCGAGCTGCCAGGAAGCCACGCCGTTTTCCTGTCGCACCCGAAGGAGGTCGCGGAGCTCATCGAAAGAGCGGCCAAAGCTGCGGACTGAAGCTAAAGGAGAATGCCGTGAATCCCGATGTTCTCAAGACGTCCGTAGACGATGGCATCGCTGTCGTGACGCTCGGCAGCGCCAGTCGAATCTTTCTCGACCAGGAGATGACCGATGCACTCTCGACAGCTCTCGAAGAGCTGGCCGGCAATTCGGGAGTTCGTGTCGTCGTGCTGACGGGTGGCGCTCCCGGCTATTTCATTCGACACTATTCAGTCACATCTCTCCTTCGCTTCGCAGAGGCTGTCCGCAATTCCGGGCGCGAGTGGGCCGACAACGCGACGTACCACGGGGGGTTCATCGACCGAGCCATCGGGCTGTGCGAAACCATGGCCAAGCCGACCATTGCTGCAATCTCCGGCACCGCACTGGCCGGCGCTTTCGAGCTCACGCTCGGCTGCGATCTCCGGATCGCTCAGGACGGCGACTACCTGATCGGGCTACCGGAATCCACCATCGGCCTGCTGCCGGGTGCGGGCGGCACCCAAAAGCTGGCACGCACCATCGGGACGCCTGCGGCGCTGGCCCACATTCTCTTGGGCGCACCGGTCTCGCCTCACGAAGCGGCGCGGCAGGGGCTCGTGCATCAGACCGTCAGCGGCTACGCGATCGACGGCGCACTGGAAATTGCACGCCGTCTCGCTGCCCTCCCGAAGGAGCCGTTGGCCTACATCAAGCGCCTGGTTCGCAACGCGACTGAGACGCCATTGGAAAGGGGGCTCGCGCTCGAGCGCAATCTCTTCATGCGATTGTGCATAACCGACGAGGCGGTTGCGCGGATGCGATCCTATGAACGACTCAATATCACATCGGCCGCCCGCTCGATCGAAGTGGGACCGGAGTTTCGATCGTGACTTCGGTGCCGTCGCCGCTGCGCGTGGTCGAGGAGACCCCAACGTACTGGAGAGTGGTGTTCGACTATCCGCCCTTCAACGTTGTCGACGACACCATGTACGCGGGTCTGCAGGGCCTGCTCACCCGAGTGGATGCGAGCCCAAGCCTCCGAGTCATCGTGTTCGAAAGCGCGATGAGGGACTTCTACCTGAGCCATTTCGACCTGACAGGTAAGCTCGGCAACATCACCACCGCAGTCGGTCCCTCCGGCCTTCCGATCCTGATGGACACGTTCGTAAGACTGACGCGATCTCCGGTAATCAGCGTCGCAAAAATCCGTGGCTGCGTGCGCGGCGTGAGCAGTGAATTCGTGCTCGCCTGCGACATGCGGTTTGCGTCACGCGAGAACATGCGCCTTGGGCAACCCGAGGTCGCGGTGGGCTTGCACCCCGGAGGCGGAGGCACCGAGCGGCTGCCACGTCTGGTCGGTCGTGGGCGCGCGCTGGAGATTGTTCTCGGCGGAAACGACTTCGACGGCGATACTGCGGAGCGATATGGGTACGTCAACCGTGCGCTTCCCGAAGACGAGCTCGACGGGTTTGTTGACGCGCTCGCGCGTCGAATTGCTTCCTTCGATCGGCGGGCCATCACAGCGGCAAAGAATCTCGTCAACCAAGTCTCGCTGCCATCCGCCGACCAGCTCCTGGGCGCGTTCAACTCCTTTCAGACGGCGCTGACCTGGCCCGAGGCTCAGCAACGCATTTTGAAGCTTCTCGCGCTTGGGCTACAGAAGGATGGGGAATTCGAACGTCAATGGCCTTCGGCGCTGGGCGCACCGCTTAATACCTAAGCGGGCTCGCGCAGTATTTCTCGATAACGGTAGCAGTCGACGAGATGATCAACCACCATGCCGATCGCTTGCATGTGCGCGTAGACGATCGTCGGACCAACGAAGCTGAAGCCCCCACGCCGCCCGGTGAAGCGCGCGACCTTCTCAGGATCGACTTGTGCGAACGCTTGCCGATAGCCCTCCCGCTTTCTGAGCACCAGCAGCCAGTTCAATCCAGCCCGCGCCCCCGACAGTACGAGCATCTCGTAGTGCTTCCGGTCGCTATGCACAGGTCGCAAGGCCGTCTTCCACGAGGGCGTTCAGCAACGCGTCCTAGTCGGCGAAGTGATTGTACATCGCCATCGGCGACATCCCGGCGCGCTGGGCCACCTTGCAGATCGTGAGGGATTGCGCGCCCCTGGCCACCACCGCCTGCTGATTCGCTGCAACTGGAGAGTGTGGGCTCTGGAGCGAGCTGCTGAGTGCGGCGGATGGCGATTGGAAAGAGCTACTCGCCCACCAGCCGGACGACCCCGATGACTGGATGGCGTTCGCCCGTCGGGGTGGATTCCCGACGCCGGCGCTCACGCTATCGACGTCGGCGCTGTGAATCGCCGCTGGCGACTTGGCGACACTATGCCCCGGGGGCATTCATGATTAAATAGCGTTCATGTGAATGCAGTCGTGTAAAAAAGGCAGGAATGCATATGGCTTTCGACGGCAAACTGCTCTCCGGGGTATCGGTGCTGATGGCAGTGGTTGAGGCAGGGACAATAGCCCGAGCTGCCGAGGCGCTCGGGCTATCCCCGTCCGGCGTGAGCCGGGCACTCGCGCGGCTCGAGCAGCGCGTGGGCGCGCGTCTCCTGGCGCGAACCACTCGGTCGCTCTCACTGACGGATGAAGGCCGGCGCTTCTACGAGCAGGTGGGACCGCACATGGCGGGCATCGAGGAAGCAACCGTCGAGGCCGCAGGTTCCGCGAGCAAGGTGCGGGGACGACTGCGTGTCAATATCGATCCGTTCTTTTCCAGAATCATCTTGTCACGGCATCTGACAGCGTTCCTGGCGCGCTACCCGGATCTTTCTGTCGAACTCATCATGCGGGATTCCGTCGGCGATCTGGTCGCGGATGGGTTTGACTTGGCCTTGCGATTCGGCGAGCCGCCGCAGGGATCGTTCGTTGCTCGAAAGCTGATCGAGACACGCGTATTGACCGTGGCGTCGCCTTCCTACATCAAAGCCAAGGGAATGCCTCGGCACCCCAAAGAGATCGAGAAACGGGACTGCATCGATTTCTACGATGCGGCCAACGCGCGGCCCTACGACTGGGAAATGCGACGCAAGAAAGAAGTGTTGCCGCTACGGGTCAAGGCGCGCTTGCTTGTGTCGGACGCTGGAACGCTGATCGGTGCATGCGAGGCGGGCGCCGGCATCGGCCAGGTCCTGGAAATCGGCTGTCGACAGCTTATCCGCAGTGCCCGACTGGTCGAATTGTTCCCAGAATGGTCGGACGAGCAGTTTCCCCTATACGCCATCTACCCCTCGCGGCTCCACCGAGCGGCGAAGGTGCGGGCCTTTATTGAGTTCTGCCTGGAAATTATGGGCGGGAATCAGAACGCAGCTCATTAGTCTTCCGACCTACCGATGGCGATGACCGCGCGGTTGTCGATTTCGAAATGAAATCCCGCGGGATTGAGAGGCTTCGGATCGTCGCCGCCTCGGTCATCCCGAGTGCCGACGGTTATCTGCGCGTGAGCCGCAGGGCTTGCCACCCATACCCTTTCAAGCTGACTCGCAAGCGGCCCGCAGCGTCGACAGCCAGCCTGGGGGCCTCGGGCTCCAGCAGGTCGCTGACTTTCATGGTAGGTGCAGCGCCCTTGATAGCAACGGTCTCATCGATGGGTGAGTCACCAAAGTTGATGGCGGTGACCTCCAGGTCGCCGCTGTCTGGAAGGCGATTGACCAATATGAATAGCCCCTTCGCCTGAACCGCAGGCGCATCTACCACCTCTCCCGCGTACAACCGCAGCTCCGAGCGCACCTTCAAGATCCGCGCGAGCTGCGATGCGAACGAATCAGGATGCTCGAGCTGCCGTGGCAGCGGGCCATAGAGCGCCGTGGCACGCGGGAGACCCGCTTCCGAGCGGGTGGCGGCCGGGTTCGAACCGAGAAGATCGTAGGCACCGCGGTTGATCCAGCGGGTATCGCCATCGGCGAGCCGCCCGCGCACCGCCGCGGCAGGCAGGGTCAGGTCCCCTACCAGATCCCATCCCGAGAGTGCGAACACGCCCGGCTGCATGGCATTGAAGAAGGCGAGCAGCAAGTGGAGGTGCTCAATCTGCTTGACGTCCGACGGTGTGATTTTAGAGAGGTCGCGGATCCCGAGTTTCGCCGCGATGAGGCTCGCCGTCGTGCAGGCGACACCTTCGCCGAATTTGAGATTGTAGGGCGCGCGCTCGCCGATCAGCCGGGCGTACATCTCCTGCCGGGTCAGATCGACCAGCGCCTGCCCGGTCATTTGGCGACCGCGAAAAGGAAAGAGTTGATCCGCCTGCGCGCCACCGAAAGGTGCGAGCCCCATGTACAGCTCATCGTGATTCTGAAGAGCGTGGATCAGCCGCCCCGAGTCTACGTGGTACTGCTGCATGAGCCGGTAAACGAGCCGCAGGAGTTGGGCATCGCCGGTGAGGAGCGCGTCGTCGTACCCGGGCCGGGTGACGAAATCGTAGGAGAGATCGGGGCCACCGCTCAACATCGTATGCATCGCATCGAGCGGTGCCGCGAGCTCCTCGAACGTATATCCGCCGAGCTTGCGCGCCGTGTCCGCGAGTAGCTGATTGACCGTCACGGATAGCGGGTGGTCCGCAAACCAGACGTGGCCGTTGGGCTCACGCTCGATTCCGAGCAAGCTGTTGGCGTCCAGGCGCACCATGTCGTCCCCGAGCACACCAATCTCGTCCACCTCATCGCCGATGACGAGCCGCTCCGTGGCGAAGCTCGGATCGAGCCAGTCGAGCGTCGGTTGACCTTGTTTGAAAAGGTGCAGGTACACCCAGCGGCGGTCCACGCCATCGACGCCGCGCACGATGCCAGTGCCGCTCCAGTCCGTGACCTTCACGCCAGGCGCGTAGAAGATACCGGAGTGCAGCTGTCCCACGATATAGCCCTTGGCCGCAAGCGCATCCACGGTAGCAGGACTCAGGTTCACGGCATCGCGCCCAGCAGGCACCGCGGGCAGGAGTCCCCAGTCCGATGGCGGGATGCTCACCATGTCGTAGAGGCCTGGATAATCCCGGTACGCCCTTTCGGCGAGCAGCCAGTCGGCGCCCTTTCCGGTGTGTCCCGGAACGATGTCGCCGATCACGATGGCGCCATGCCGGTGCGCCGTCGCAACGAGCGCCTTGTACTGCGCCTCCGTGCCGAAGTCTGGATCGATCTCGAAGCTGATCCGATCGAAGTGGCCATCCACTGAGGGCGTGTAGGAGTGATCTCGTATGCCGCCCGACAGCTTCGTGGGCCCGGTGTGTATGGCCTGGATTCCGATCGCTTGGAACGCGCGCCACAGTCGCTCATTGGCGAGCGTCGCGAGTACCGAGGCGCCGGCCGGATCGGTGATGGTGGCGGCCGGATACGCGGTGAACCAGACCGAAGCCCGGGAAACAGCTGCATGGGGTTCGGGTACACCGTAGGCGTGATGCCATTGCGTGGAGTTGCCGGAATAACTCCGTGCTACGGCCTGCGCCTGATGCAGCATGGAGCGCTCTTCGAGCCAGCGAATGTAGTGCGACTCCACCGGCACGGGCTGTGCGGCGGGTGCGCCATCAGCCTTCGAAGTGTCGGCGCCTATGATGGCACTGCAAAGTGCGACCGCGCAGCCAATCCAGAACCGTGGCCCGCAAAAAATTGAGTCAATTCGTTTCATTGTTTTGTTCCGGAGACGCGACCATGGCTAGCCCGCCGAGTCTAGCGCGCAACTCACCCCAAGTGTGTGGAGCTCGAAACGCACCGGTCCGGGGCTCGGTGCGGCAGAAGCTCAACCAGTGCCTTAGTAGATATAAACGCGGCTACAGGACCCGTTAAAAGTCCGGTTCCGAGTCCGGTTTACGCGGGCGCTCGCTGTGACGATGGCGCGACTCTGCGCAGCTATTCTCGATACCCGGGAATCGATCGATCCAGTTTTCGCAGTAGACCCGGCCATGCGAGGCCGCTTCCCAATCCGCGAGTCACCTGGCCGGCCGCGGCCCGAATGCCGACGAGAACGGGGTCCGGTATGCGAATCAATTCCTGTCCGCCGCTTTGAGCGCGCACTTGGATCGCGCACGCGGATTCGAAAATATACATATACAGAAAGGCATCGGCTGGCGACGAGCCGGCAGTCAGGAGCCCGTGATTGCGCAGCATCAGATAGGACTTGTTGCCGAGGTCCGCGACCAGCCGCGGCTGTTCGGCGGCATTCAGCGCGACACCCTCGTAGTCGTGATAGGCCAACGACGACAGTACGAACAGGGATTGCTGTGAGATCGGCAGCAAGCCCTGCTTTTGTGCCGCGACGGCCACGCCGTTGAGCGAATGGATGTGCATGACGCACCCGACATCTTCCCGTGCCGCATGAATGCAGCTGTGAATCGTGAAGCCGGCCGGATTGATCTCGTGGGGGGAGTCCATGACCTTCCGGCCGTCGAGATCGACCTTGAGGAGCGAGGAAGCCGTGATTTCCTCGAACATCATGCCGTAGGGATTGATCAGAAAATGATGGTCCGATCCCGGAACCCGCGCCGATACGTGAGTGAAGACGAGGTCATCCCAACCGTAGAGCGCAACGAGCCGATATGCGGCCGCGAGATTCACGCGCACGTCCCATTCGGCGGCGCTGACCTGCTGTCTCATCGAGGTGCTCATTTCGTGTTTCACGGTGCCGCCTCCGTCATGCTGGGCGTGCCGATGATTCTGCAGGCGATGATCGTGGCGCCGATCAGCAAGCCGCCGCCCGCTGCCTCTACGAGCAACCAGAGCGGAGGATTGGGATTTGGCGTCGCCAACGCGAGGCCTGCGACCGTGAAGAGCATGAAGGCATGGCTGTTGAGCACCAGCGGAATCATTTCGCCGAGCGCGAAAATCGCGTAAACGGCGGCCAGGATGTAGATCAATCGGCCCCATTCGGCGCCGATGAGGGGCGCCAGCAAACCGATGACGGTCGGTGCAATTATCACGAGTCCGATACCGGCTGCGGCGCCGATCAGAATATGCGGCGTCCGCTTCGGGTTCATGTGTTCGCCGAAGAAGAGGACCCAGGCTACGTACGCCGGCCATGCCGGTAGCTCGAGACGGCCGGTGACCAGTTCTGTGATGACGATGAACGCAAGCACGTAGAGGCCAAGAATCAGCCGGAAGCGGTTGAGCTTCATGAGGCAGCTGCCGCCGCTTCGACTCGAAGCGCATCGCTGAAGCGCGCCAAATGATGGTCCGCGTCGCCAAAAGTCATATCGATCATCGTGAGGCGCTTGAAGTAATGGCCGACGATGAGCTCGTCGACCACTCCCATCGCGCCGTGCAGCTGCACGGCCTGCTGGCCGACGAAGCGCGCGGCCTGTCCTATGTAGGCCTTCGCGCCCGACATGGCGCGGCGGCGTGCCGCGGGTTCGTCGCCGCCGGCTTGGATTGCCGCAATGATGGCCATCGAACGGGCCTGCTCGGCGGCGATGAACATGTCGGCCATTCGATGTTGCAGCGCCTGGAAACTGCCGATCACGGCGCCGAACTGCTTGCGGGTCTTCAAATAGTTGAGAGTCGCCTCATTGAGCGCGGTCACGATACCCACCGCTTCGGCGCAGAGTGCGGCGATACCCTGGTCGACGGCGCGCTCAATGACGGGAAGCGCTCGCTCGGGTGCGCCGATCACGGCGTCGTCGTCGATAGGCACATCTTGCAGATGCAAGTCCGCGGCTCTGCCGCCGGATTGGGTGGGATAGGCTTGCAGCGTCAATCCCGGCGCATCACGTCGCACCAGAAACAGGGAGATGCCCTCGACGTCGGTCCGATTGCCGCTGCTGCGCGCCGAGAGTAGAAAATAATCGGCCGACGGGGCATCGAGCACGACCGACTTGCGGCCCGTGAGTCGCCAGCCTTTGGGATCACGAGCCGCCGTCGAAGCGACGTGCGCGAGCTCGTAGCGCCCGGCCGCCTCGTAAGCGGCGAGAGCGATCTTGAGCTCTCCCGCGGCGATCCGTGGCAATAGTGCCTCCTTGATCGCACGGGCAGCGGCATCGCGAAGCAGTCCGCCACAGAGCACGACCGTACTCAGGTATGGCTCCAGCAGCAGACCTTGGCCGACCAGGTCCATGACGGCCATGATGTCGACACCGCTGCCGCCGAGGCCGCCGAATTCCTCCGGATAGGGCAGGCCGAGCAGGCCGAGCTCGGCCAACTGTCCCCAGGCTTCCGCGGAGTACCCAAGCGGCGAGCGCGCGAGCGAGCGGCGTCGCTCGAAATCGTAATCCTTGGCGATGAAACGCCGCAGCGTCTCCTGCAGCGCCAGTTGTTCTTCGGTCAGGCGGAAATCCATGGCAGTCGTCCTCAAAGACCCAGGATCAGCTTCGAAATGATGTTCTTCTGGATCTCGGTCGAGCCCGCATAGATCGTGCTCTTGCGGTAGTTGAAGTATTGGCCCGTGAGCGGCGGCGCGAAGGCGGCATAGTGATCCGCGAGCAACGGCGGCGGAACCCAGTCCACCTCGAGCGCCTCGCGCAAGTACGGCAGGGCATCGAGCCCGAGCGCATGCATTTGAAGCTCCGCGAGCTGCTGGATGATCTCCGATGCCTTGATTTTGAGCAGCGAGACCTCGGGCCCCGGAGCGCGGGATTCCGTCGCGACCGCCGAAAGCACACGCAGGTTCGTGATCTCGAGCGCGATGATCTCGAGCTCGAGCCGCGCGATGCGATCGCGGAAGCGGGAGTCCTCGATCAGCGGGCGGCCGCTCTCGAGTTGGCGGGTCGCAATCTCCTTGAGGCGCTTCAATGCGCGTTTGCAATTGCCGATGCCGGCGTTGTTAGTGCGCTCGTGGGAGAGCAGGAATTTTGCGTAAGTCCAGCCCTTGTTTTCGTCGCCGACCAGGTTCTCGACCGGCACCTGCACATTGTCGAAGAAAATATCGTTGATCTCGTGCTCGCCGTCGATCGTGATGATGGGGCGCACCGTGATGCCTGGCGATTTCATATCGACCAGCAGGAACGAAATGCCTTGCTGTGGACGCGCGTCGCTGCTCGTGCGCACCAGGCAGAAGATCCAATCGGCATACTGGCCGAGTGTGTTCCAGGTCTTTTGGCCGTTGACGCGGTAATGAGCGCCTGCGCGCGTGGCGCTCGTGCGCAACGATGCGAGATCGGACCCCGAAGCCGGCTCCGAATACCCCTGGCACCACCAGTCCTCGCCGGAAATGATCCGCGGCAGAAAGTAGTCCTGTTGTGCGGCAGTTCCGAAGCTCATGAGCACCGGGGCGACCATGCGCAACCCGAACGGGATCTGTGGCGGCGCGCCGGCCGCCGCGCCCTCTTCGTCGAAGATGTGCTGCTCGACGACGCTCCAATCGGCACCCCCGTAGCGCCGCGGCCACATGCCGGCGCCCCAGCCGCGGCGGTAGAGGATCTTCTGCCAGCGCACCAGGTCGTCTTTGTGCATTCGCCTTCCCAAGCGCACTTTGGACCGGATGTCGGCCGGCAGCTCGGCTTCGAAGAAAGCCCGGACATCGGCGCGAAAGGATTGTTCTGCGGCGGTGTAGTTGAGATCCATGAGGGTCTTCTCATTCAATGGTGACGACGACCTTGCCTTGCGCCTCGCGCGCACCGAGCCTCGCGATCGCGTCCATTCCCCGCTGCAGCGGGAAGCGCTCGGTGACCGCCGGCTTGATGCGGCCGTCGAGGTAGAGCGTCATGAGCGCCGCGACATTGGCGGCATGCTCGCGGGGCTGGCGCGCGATGAACTCTCCCCAGAACACGCCGATGATCTGACAACTCTTGAGCAAGGTCAGATTGAGCGGCAGCTTCGGGATACCGGCGGTAAAGCCGACCACGAGGTGGCGTCCCTGCCACCCGAGCGCGCGCAGCGCCGCTTCCGTGTAATCGCCGCCCACCGGATCGAAGATCACCTGCACGCCGTTCGCGCCGCAGACCGACTTCAGGTGATCCGTGAGCGCGCGCGCGGCGGCTTTGTCGAGCGCTACCGCCGGGTATTGCACGGTCTCATCGGCGCCATGCTGGCGCGCGAGTGCGAGCTTCGCTTCAGTCGATGCCGCGGCGACGACGCGAGCGCCCATGGCCTTGCCCAACTCCACCGCCGCCAGGCCGACGCCGCCTGCGGCGCCGAGCACGAGCAGCGTCTCGCCGGGCTCGAGCTGCGCTCGATCCTTGAGCGCGTGATGCGAAGTGCCATAGGTCAGCAGCAGCGCAGCCGCTTCGTCGAAGGGCATCGCATCGGGAATCTTCCAGCAGTTTCCCGCGGGACCCACGACTTTCTGAGCCATACCGCCCCGTACCGGACTCATGAGCACGCGATCGCCGACGCGCAGGCCCTCGACGTCCGCACCGAGCGCATCGACGATGCCGGAGATCTCGCCGCCCGGCGCGAACGGTCGCGGTGGCTTGACTTGATAGAGATCCTGAATGATCAGCCAATCCGGGAAGTTGACCCCGCAGGCGCGCACCGCGACCCGGACCTGGCCGTTACCTGCCACGGGCTCGGAAATCTCGTCGAGCTCCAGAGTCTCTGGCCCGCCGGGCCGGCGGCTCAGCAGCGCCTTCATGCTGACCCACCGTGCTCGATCGCGGCGCCGCTCGCGGCTTCCGCCCGCCGCTCGCGCTCCTGCAGCTCGCGCCACTGGATCTTGCCGCTGCCCGATTTGGGCAGCGAATCGATGAATTCGACGATCCGCGGGACTTTGAACGCCGCCATGTTCTCGCGGCACCAATCGACGATCGCTGAGGTCCCGATGCGTCCCTTCCATTGCGGCTGCAACACGACGAAGGCCTTGACGGTCTCTCCGCGATACGCGTCGCTCGCGCCGATGACGCAGGCCTCGAGCACCGCGGGATGCTGATACATCAGCGATTCGACCTCCGTCGGCCACACTTTGAATCCGGAGGCATTGATCATGCGTTTGAGGCGGTCGACCATGAAGAAGTAGCCGTCCTCGTCGACTCTGCCGAGATCGCCGGTGCGCAGGAAGCGTTTGCCGTCGATCTCGACGAACGCCTGCGCGCTGTCCCGCGGTTTGTTCCAATAGCCCAGGAACACTTGCGGGCCGTGAGTCACGATCTCGCCGATCTCGCCTGCGGCTAGCTCGGCGCCGGTCGCAGGATCGACGACTCGCGAATCGACGTCATAGATCGGTATGCCCAAACACTGCTGTTTCGCACGATCAAAGGGGTTGATGTGCGTGGCCGCCATGGTCTCCGATAGTCCATAGCCTTCGCAGTAGGTGATGCCCCGGTGCAGCAGCCGCTGCGCCACCGCGGCCGGCATCGCGGCGCCGCCGCCGCTCAATCTGCGGACCGAGGACAAATCGTAACCCTCGATGTTCGGGTTCGAGAAGAAATCCTGGACCATCGTCGGAACCCCGGTCCAGCTTGCGACGGAATAGCGCTGCACGCATTCCGCGGCGACGACGCGGTCCCAACGCGGCAGCAGAACCACCGTATTGCCGTTGTAGAGGGGGCCGTTCATGCTGCCTTGCATGCCGGTCACGTGAAAGAAGGGCGCGACCGCTAGCAGCGTCAATTCAGGTTGCACCGCGAACCAGCGCATCGAGGCCACGAGCGTGTGCATGGTCGTGCGGTGCGTATGCATGCAAGCCTTGGGCTCGCCGGTGGTGCCGGAGGTGTAGGGCATCACGCACAAATCGTCCGGACCTGCGCTCAAGGGTCCGGGAGTCAGGCCGCTCGCGAGCGCATCGCCCCAAAGCGTCACACCCGGCCGCGAGAGCGCGACGCGCGGCGCCGCAATGAACTCCGGCACGGAGAGGTTGGTGGGCTGTTTCAAATAATCCGAATATGCGGCGACGATCACGTGCTCGAGTTCCCTCGGATCGAGCAGCGGCTCGATGCGCGAGTACAGCTCCTGCGAGATGATCGCGGTCGTGGTCCCTGCGTCCTTGGCGCAGCGAAGAAACTCCTGCGTGAGGTACATCGGGTTGAGCGGTACGACGACCGCATTGGCCCGCAAGATGCCGTAATAGGCGATCACGAACTGCGGGCTGTTCTGCATGTAGAGCAGCACGCGATCGCCCTTGCGCACACCGCAGCGCTGCTCGAGATAGCCCGCGATCCGCTGCGCTTCGTCGTGAATCCCGGCAAAGCTGATCGGCGTGTCGTAATAGACCAGACCGGGTTTGGTCGGATAGCGCCGTGAGGACACCTCGAGGTTGTAGAACACGTTGGTGGCCGGCGCGTCCAGGTGCCGCCGCGAATGGTCAGGCCAGAATTTGAAGTGCCTGTCCGACATGGTGCACTCTCAGGCTGATCCGTACCGGGACAGCTCGAGCTTGCCGATCTGCGCACGGTGCACTTCGTCCGGACCGTCGGCGAGCCTCAGGGAGCGTGCGCCCGCATAGGCGCGGGCGAGCAGGAAGTCCTGGCTGACGCCGGCGCCGCCGTGCACCTGAATGGCCCAATCGAGCACACGGCAGGCCATCTTTGGTGCCGCGACTTTGATCATCGCAATTTCCTTTTTCGCGGCGCGGTTGCCGACCGTGTCCATCATGTAAGCCGCATTGAGCACGAGCCACCGGGCCTGATCGATCTCGATGCGCGATTCAGCGATCCGCTCGAGGGTGACGCCTTGCTCCGCGAGGCGCCGGCCGAATGCGACGCGCTCGAGCGCGCGCCGGCACAGCATCTCGAGCGCGCGCTCGGCGAGACCGACGAGGCGCATGCAGTGATGAATACGCCCCGGTCCGAGCCGACCCTGCGCGATTTCGAAGCCGCGTCCTTCCCCGAGCAATAGATTCGCCGCGGGTACGCGCACGTCGGTGAACTCGATCTCGGAGTGGCCGTGCGGCGCGTCGTCGTAGCCGAAGACCGAGAGTTGGCGCTTCACGGTGATCCCCGGCGTCTTCATCGGCACGAGCATCATCGATTGCTGGCTGTGGAGCGCCGCCCCGGGATTCGTCTTGCCCATGAAGATCAGGATTTCGCAGCGCGGATCACCGGCGCCGCTGGTCCACCACTTGCGGCCGTTGATCACGTAATGATCGCCGTCGCGCACGATCTCGGCCTCGATGTTGGTCGCGTCGCTCGAGGCGACCGCGGGTTCGGTCATCGCAAAGCCGGAGCGGATTCTGCCGTCGAGCAGCGGCTCGAGCCAGCGCTTGCGCTGCTCCGGCGACCCGAAGCGAACCAATACCTCCATGTTGCCCGTGTCGGGCGCCGAACAATTGAAGGCTTCCGGACCCAGCGGCGAGCGTCCCATGATTTCGCACAGCGGCGCGTATTCGAGATTCGTGAGACCGGCGCCGTACTCTGAGTCCGGCAGGAACAGATTCCACAGCTTTGCGGCGCGCGCCTCGCGCTTGAGCTCCTCGACCACCTCGCTCGCGCGCCAGGGGCTCCCGCCGCTGCGGTTCCTGGTCATTTCGTCTTGAAAGCGGCTCTCGGCGGGATAAACGAACCTCTCCATGAAGGCGGAAAGCCGTTGCTGCAGCTCGCGGACCTTGTCACTGTGCGAAAAATTCATTGCGGTCACCCGTCAGGTCACTTCGAACAAGCCCGCCGCCCCCTGGCCACCGCCAATGCACATCGTCACGACCACCAGCTTCGCGCCGCGCCGCTTGCCTTCGATGAGTGCGTGACCCGTTAGGCGGGCGCCGCTGACGCCGTAGGGATGGCCGACCGCAATTGCGCCGCCGTTGACGTTCAAGCGCTCGTCCGGAATGCCGAGGCGATCGCGGCAATACAACACCTGGCAAGCGAATGCTTCATTGAGCTCCCAGAGATCGATATCGCTGACCTTGTAACCGGTACGGTCTAGCAGCCGCGGGACCGCGTAAACCGGACCCACGCCCATTTCGTCCGGTTCGCAACCGGCAACCGCAAATCCGCGAAACAGCCCCAACGGGTGCAGCCCGCGTCGCTCGGCTAGTTTGCTCTCCATGATGACGCAGGCACTGCTGCCGTCGGAGAATTGGCTCGCGTTGCCCGCCGTGATGACACCGCCGGGCAGTGCCGGGCGGATCTTGGCCACGGCTTCGAGCGTCGTATCGGGCCGGATGCCCTCATCGGCAGCGATGGTCGTTTCCCGGGTGGTGATCGCCCCTGTCGCCTTGTCGACGACGCCCATGGTCGTGGTCATCGGCACGATCTCGTCCGTGAACTTTCCGGCGGTCTGCGCGGCGGCCGCGCGCAGCTGGCTGCGAACGCCGTATTCGTCTTGCGCCTGCTTCGAGATCTGGTACCGCTTGGCCACGGTCTCGGCGGTTTGCAGCATCGACCAGTAGAGCGTCGGCTTGTGCTCGAGAATCCAGGGATCGGCCCGCATGTGGGTGTTGGCTTCATTTTGCACGCAGGAAATGCTCTCGAGACCGCCGGCGACCAGGACCAGCGCCCCCTCGGTCATGATTCGCTGTGCCGCAAGCGCGATTGACTGCAATCCGGAGCTGCAGAACCGGTTGATACTCAAGCCCGCGGTCGTCACGGGCAGCCCTGCGCGCAGGGCGATCGCCCGCGCGATGTTTCCGCCCGTGGTGCCTTCGCCGAACGTCGATCCCATGATCACGTCCTCGACTTCGGCGGCCTCGATGCCGGCGCGTGCCACGGCATGCCGCACGGCATGAGCGCCGAGCGTCGCGCCGTAGGTCATGTTGAAGGCGCCTTTCCAGCTCTTGCCGAGCCCGGTGCGTGCCGTGGAGACGATCACGGCTTCAATCACGTGGCGGATCCTCTGGATTCACTGAATGTTTTCCCTTCTCGGGCGAGTCGGGCGAGCAGCGGCGCCGGCGTCCAGAACGCCGCGTCTGCACCGCCTACTGCCGCGATGCGATTCAGCGCGCGCGCAACCGTGATCAAACCGACGCTATCTGCATAGAACATGGGGCCGCCCCGGTAAGCCGGAAAACCGTAACCATTGAGATAGACGAGGTCGACATCCGAGCTGCGCTGTGCGATGCCCTCATCGACGATTCTGGCGCCTTCATTGATCAGCGCGTAGATGCAGCGCTCGACGATTTCCGCATCCGAGATGGTCCGCGGGACGATGCCCTTGCTTTCGCGGTATCGCTCGATGATCGCAGTCACCGCCGGATCAGGTATCGCCTCGCGTGCGCCAGCCTCGTAACGGTAGAAGCCGGAGCCGGTCTTTTGCCCGAATCGACCCGCCTCGCAGAGAATATCCGCAACATTCGAGAAATCCACGTTGGGAAACTGCGCCGCGCGACGCTTGCGAGTCGCCCTGCCGATGTCGAGGCCGGCCAGATCCCCCATGCGGAACGGGCCCATCGCCATCCCGAAATTCTGCAGCGCCGCATCGATCTGCTGCGGCAGCGCGCCTGCGACCAGCAGGTCGTGCGCCGCCATGCCGTAGCGCGCCACCATCCGATTGCCGATGAAGCCGTCGCAAACGCGCGATACGACCGCGACTTTGCCGATCGTCTTGGCCAATGCCATGGCCGTGGCGAGGGTGTCGTTCGCGGTCTCTGCTCCGCGCACTATCTCGAGCAGCCGCATGATGTTCGCGGGACTGAAGAAGTGCAGGCCGATGACGTCCTGCGGCCGCCTCGTGAACCGGGCGATTGCATCGAGATTCAGAGCCGAAGTGTTGGACGCGAGAATCGCGCCCCGCTTGACGATCTCGTCGAGCCTCTCGAACACCTTCCTTTTGACTTCGAGGTCCTCGAATACGGCCTCGACCACCAGGTCCGCATCGCGCAGAGGCTCGTACTGCAGGGTCGGCGTGATCAGGGCCAAGCGCTGCTCGAGGCTGGCCTCGGTAAGCGACCCCTTGCGCAAGGCGCCCTGATAATTGCGGCGGATGTTGCCGAGGCCTCGGTCGAGCGCCTCCTGCGTCATCTCCAGGAGCGTGACGGGCAATCCCGCGTTGATCAAGCTCATCGTAATGCCGCCACCCATCGTGCCCGCACCGACGACGCCGACCCGACCGATCGGGCGTACGGCGACCGAATCGGGCATGCCGTTGACGTGGGAAGCGGCGCGCTCGGCCTGAAAGATGTGCCGCAGCGCCGCCGATTCGGGACTCGCCATGAGTCCCACGAACAATTCACGCTCGCGCTTCAGACCCAAGTCGAACGGCTGTTGCACGGCCGCCGCTACGGCTTCGACACACGCCAGAGGCGCAGGGTAGGGGCCCGCGATGGATTTGACCGTGTTGCGTGCAAATTGAAAATAAGCCTCGGCATTGGGCACCCGAATTGCGAGGTCGCGCACCCGCTTCAGGCCGCGCCCTTCGGCGATCAGCGCGCGGGCCAGATCGAGCGCGGCCGCGCGCAGATCCCCGGCAACCATCGCATCGAACAGCGCCGTGCCGCGCAGCTCGTCGGCGCGCAGCGGATTGCCGGACACGATCATGTTCAGCGCCCGCTCGACTCCGACCACGCGCGGCAGCCTCTGCGTGCCGCCAGCCCCGGGCAGGAGACCCAGTTTTACCTCCGGAAGCGCGATTCGGGCATCCGAGGTAGCGATGCGGTAGTGACAGGCGAGCGCGAGCTCAAACCCGCCGCCCATACACACGCCATGGATAGCCGCGATCACTGGTTTGATACAGTCCTCGACTGCGCGCAGTACGCCGTGGAGGTTCGGGGCAGCGAGTGACTTCGGCGTGCCGAATTCACGGATATCCGCGCCGCCGGAGAAGCCCTTGCCCGAGCCGATGAGGACGACGGCCTTCACGGCCGGATCGTCCTCGGCGCGTGCCAGCGCGTCCACGATCGAACGGCGCAACTCGTGGCCGAGGCTGTTGACCGGAGGATTATCCAGGCGCAGGACGGCGACTGCGCCGCCGACTTCGAAGTGCACGTTACTCATTCGCCGACGCGCATCGCTGACGAGCTGCTGATCCCATGAGTCTAGTCTACCTCGGCGCGAAGGTCCCCCTAGAGCTTCACGCGTATAGTGGCGCCGAAGGTGCGTGGGTCGCCCACGAACGAATCGATCTGGTTATTGAAGCCCGGGACTGCGAGGCCCTGGAACGGCGCATCGAAGGCGACCTGGAAGTAGCCCTTGTCGGCGAGGTTCTGGCCCCAGACCTCGAAGACCCATTTACTATCCGGCGGCCCGATGCCCATGCGCGCATCCAAAATTCCATAGCTTGCTTGAAGCTTGATCGGGTCCAGATCGGAGCCCGTGTTGTAGGAGGAACTGTACTTCTCATCGGCACTCAGCCGCAGCGTCAGTGATGACGACAGCGGCACCTGATACGCCGCCGACACTACCCCCGACCACAGTGGCGAAAACGACAGCCGGTTGTTCAGGCGGTTCGTGGCAAAGAGATACAGCGCGTTGCCGAAGTTCGTGATCATTGTGTCTGCGTAGACCACGCCACCGGAGAGGCTCAGCCCGGACAGGGGCGTGAGCCAGTCGAGCCTCAGTTCGGCGCCCTTGGAATTCACGTCCGGGAGCGAGCTGACGACGAACACGATGCCGGTAAAGGTGTTCAGCTGGAAATCATGGTACTGCTGTTCGAACACGTCGGCGTTGAGGCGCACGGTTCTCTGGGCTAGCTCGCTCTTCACACCGATCTCGAAGGAATTGACCGTCTCCCGCGGGAACTCGGTATCGAGGATCGGCGCCAGAGGATTGGCGGCGGCCGGATTGGTCACCCGCGCCAGATTGAAGCCGCCGGCCTTCGTGCCATTGCCCCAGGAGGCGTACCCCATCGCATTGTCCGTGAAGTGATAGGAGAGTTTGACCGTGGCATTGAGAGTGTTCTCGCCGAGGGACTGAGCATGCGTGACGCCGGCGAAGAAAGGATTGAACGTCGTCGCGCAACCGTATCCGAACAGCAGCGCCTGACTGTAGGGAAGCGCAGCTGACGGCGGGGCCGCGCGCAGCAGCTGTGCGCAGGCCGAGCCGCCGTCGGGGCTGTTGTAGCTGGCAGACTCGTCCTTGGATTCATGCGTGTAACGCAGACCTGCCGTGAGATCCAGATGCTCGATCAGCGTATAGGTTTCGTTGGTGAAGAAGGCGTAGCTCTTCTCTGTCTGCTGGTAGGAGTCCGCCTGCCCGGAAATTCCGGGCATGAACGTTTGCCCGGGGAGGTTGCCGGTCAGCTCCGGTAACAGCAGGAAATTCGGCGGGCTGGCGCCCGCGGCCGCTGATGCCGTCGCACCCAGATACAGGTCGAATTGATTGTCGGCAAGAATCGTCGAGGTGTTGTTCAGGAGCTCTTTGTCGGCGAAGCCCCCGATCAGCCAGTTCAGTCGGTCGGTCTTGCCCGCGAGTCGCAGTTCCTCGCTCATTTGCTTGAAGTCCGTCACGTTGCCGTTGGCCGGCTCCTGCACGAGGGCGGCATCGGAGTAATCCGGATCGTTGCCCGCAGCGACGGTGTTGTCGCGCCACTCGCTGATCGAGGTCAGGTGGGCGTCGCCAAAAATCCAGTCGAGCTGAGCGGAAAATCCGCGGTCCCAGATCTGCTGTGAAATCGGGTAATTCGCAAACGACTGCCGGTTGAAGGGGTTAGCGGGCGTGTCCGGGAAAGCCGCTTGTCCGGGCGTGCCCCCGAGCAATGGGTTGGCCGCGAGCGCGGTGATGACCCCGGCAAAGGGACCGGGATATACGGGAGTGGCCTGACAGCACATCTCATTACGGCGCGAGAAGTCGCCGATGAGCAGCACACTGACGTTGCTGCTGGGAGTGATGAGGTACTGTCCGCGCACCGTGTAGAGGTTGCGGTCGTTGACCGCATCGTGGAAGTCGCCCGTTCCCGTCTCAACGTTCATGAAGCCATCGCGCTTCTCGTATTTGGCGTAGAGGCGGAACGCAGAGGAATCGCCCACAGGGCCGGTGATCGACCCTGAGACCTCCCTGTCGCCGAAATTTCCGCCCGTGATCTCGCCGGTCACCCCGAAGGTTCTCGCGGGGCGCTCGGTCACGATGTTGATGATGCCGGCATCGTTGTTCTTGCCGAACAGCTCCCCCTGCGGGCCTTCGAGGACCTCGATGCTTTCGATGTCGCCGAGATCGCCGAAACCGACGCCGTTGCGCGGCCGATAGACCCCATCGATCACCACGCCGACGGAGGATTCCAGGCCCACGTTGTCGCCGACAGTACCGATGCCGCGAATGCGCGCGGTGGTCGAGTTCTCCGAGGTGGTCGAAGTCACGGTGAGGCCCGGGGTGAGCACGGCCATGTTCTTGATGTCGGTCACGCCCGCGTCCTGCAGCTGCTGCCTGGAGAGCGCGATCACGGCGATCGGCACGTCCTGCAGGTTCTGCTCGCGCTTCTGCGCGGTGACGATCACCTCCTCGAGCTCGGCGCGGGTTGCGGTCATGGTGGTCGCGTCCGCCGCGCGGCTGACGTTGCCCCCCGGGCCGAACGTGATTGCCAGTGCGAGCGCTGGCAATATCCCCTTGAAAGCAGGCCGCTTTGACTTATTTTTTGCGGCGAAGTCCCGAGTGACGACCATGGAGTGTGTCCCCCTCTCCCGAGCGGGCGCCGCGGTGACGGTCGCGGTGCCTCCCGGGCGAAATACCGGGCGAAAGCTTACGGAAAGGCTTCCGCCCTGGAGGCACTTCGGGCGCCAGATTATTGACCCGCGACGCCAAAGGGGCCTGGGGTGACACATCCCTGTCTTTGGGGCTAAGCTCCACGGGGCAATTAGTGCTTCCGACCGGGGGGATTGAGACGGTATGGGGACACTCAGCGCGACGCCTCAAAACTCGATATTGGTGACCTGGGTGAAGGCCTTCGGGCGCGCACTGGACGCCGCCGGGTGCGACGGTTCTGCGCTACTCGCAAAGGCGGGATTTGACCTGAGTCATCTCGGCGGACCCGATGCCCGCTGCCCTCTCACCAAGACCGGAAACCTGTGGCGGGTCGCGCTCGAGGCGACCGGAGACGAAGCCTTCGGCGTCAAACTGGCCAGCTACTTCACGCACACCGCGTTCCACGCCCTGGGCTATGGGTTGAGCGCCAGCTCGACCCTCAAAGAGGCCTTCGAGCGGGTGCAGCACTACTCGCACGTGGTGAGCGATGCGGTCGGGTATCGCTTCTACCGCTGCGGGTCGGAGTACCACTTCTACATTGAGCCGCGGACCGAGGTGCCGATCGAGTCGATCGACGCCCTGGTCGGGATGCACCTGCGCATGTGCCGCTCCCTCATCGGGCGCGATTTCTCACCCCTGTCGGTCGAGTTGCGGCGACCACGCCCCGTGGTCATTGACGATTTCGAGCGGCTCTGGCGCGCGCCGCTGCGCTTCAATGCCGAGCACAACCGTCTGCGGTTGGATCCCGAGAGCATCGAGCGCGTACTCGACAGCGGCAATCCCGAGCTCGCCCGCCTGAGTGATGCCGTCTCGGCGCGTTACCTGGCGCGCATCGAGCGGCACAACATGGAGGCACGGGTGCGTACGGTGCTCACGCAGCGCCTGCAGCACGGCGAGCCCACTCAGGAGGAGGTCGCCCAGATCCTCAACGTCAGCGCGCGCACGCTGCAGCGCAAGCTCGGCGATAGCGGCACCACGTTCAGAAGGATCCTCGACGAAACCCGACGCGCACTGGCGCTCGCGCACTTCAGCGCGCCGCAGATGAGCGTCAATGAGGTCACGCATCTACTCGGGTTTTCCTGCAGCAGCAGCTTCACGCGCGCGTTCAGGCGCTGGACCGGTTTATCGCCGTCCGAATGGCGCGCGGGCAGCGGGTCGCGCACCCCGCACGCGTCGTCGCGGCGGTCACTCGCATCCGTCGACCAACACGGTCAGTCCGCGAGCACCACGTACACCATGCCGCCAGACGGCATCCGCTAGTACTCGTCTAAGTCGTCTCTCCAAAGAGGATCACGCCGCGGCCCGGCCGGCCCTCTTGAAGATCGGCAAATGCCTGCGCCGCCTCATCGATCGAATAGGTCCGGGTAATGAGCTCGTCGAGCTTCAGGCGACCGCTGCGATAAAGACCAATGAGCCGCGGAAAATCCAGCTGCGGCCGTGCCGAGCCATAATAGCTGCCGGTCAGCGTTTTTTCGCTGAGCGCGATGTGTTGCGCATTCAGAACGATCTTGTCGGCGGGCGCGGCAATACCGACGGTCACAGCCGTCCCGCCGCGGCGCAAGACAACGAATGCCTGCTCGGAAATCCGACCCAATCCCACGCAATCGAAGGCATAATCCGCGCCACCGCCCGTGAGCTTGTACAGGGCTTTGCCGATCTGGTCCTGTCCGGCCACGTTGAACGTGTGTGTAGCTCCGAAGCGCTCGGCCAGCTCGAGCTTGGGCGCACTCGTGTCAACCGCGACGATCATCGCGGCGCCCGCAATCGCGCAGCCTTGGATCGTATTGAGGCCGACTCCGCCGCAACCGAACACGACCGCGACCGAGCCCGCTTCGACGCGAGCGGTGTTGACCGCGGCACCGAAGCCAGTCATGACGCCGCAGGCGATCAGCGCGGCCCGATCGAGCGGCATTTGCGGGTCGATCTTCACGAGGTTGTCGGCGTGCAAGGTCGCATACTCGGCCATGACGCCGCAGCCGCAGAATACGTTGAGCGGCGATCCGGCCGCATCGAATGTGCGCACGCTCCCGTCGGGCAAGGTGTAAAGCGCCTGCAAGGACTGCACGCACAGCTGCGGGCGACCCGTCTGACAGTAGTGGCAGCGGCCGCAGATGCTTACGAATGAGCTGACGACGTGATCGCCGATCGCGTAGCGGCTCATGCCCTCCCCGACGGCGGTCACGATTCCGGCTCCCTCGTGCCCCAATACGAGCGGCAAGGGATAGGCGATCGTACCGTTGGTCGCCGATAAATCGCTGTGGCACACGCCGCACGCGGCAAGCCGGATCATGACCTCGCCGTGGCGCGGCGGCTGCACCGTGACCTGCTCGACCGCTACGGGCGAGCCGAGCTCCCGCGCGACGACGGCCTTCGATCGTTGACTCAACAAATTCATCCGCTACACTGGGGTTGCTGGCAATGACCCTGCGCTGACAGTACCACAGCCTCGGTGGGCTTGTGTCGACCCCGTGATCGTGCGACCGTGACTGCACCAACTGCGTTCCGCGCTGACATTCCGTTCGTCAACGATCTGGGCGTTGAGTTTGTCGCGGCCGATGCCGGGCGCGCGACGATCGCGCTGCAGCTGCACGCGCGCCACCTCAATAGCTGGAACGTCGCCCACGGCGGCGTCATCATGACCTTGCTGGACGTCGCGATGGCCGTCGCCGGTCGGTCGCTCGACCCTGGCGCCGGAGGCGGCGTCACGGTCGAGATGAAGACGAGCTTCGCGCAGCCGGCGCTCGCGGGCAGCCGCCTCACCGCGAGCGGTCATGCGTTTCATCGCTCTTCGACAATGGCCTTCTGTGAGGGCGAGGTGTGCGATGAGACCGGACGGCTCATTGCGAAGTCGATGGGCACTTTCAAGTATATCCGCCAGCGCCCGACTGACCAGCCGGCCGATGGCCGGTGACAGCCCGGAGGACAACCCCATGTCCACTACCTATCGGCGCATCGTGCTTGCATCACGGCCAACCGGATGGGTCGTACCGGAGAATTTTCGGCTCGAGACCCTACCGATCCCGGCTCTGGGTCCGGATGAGGTACTGGTCCGCAACCACTACCTCTCGCTCGATCCTTACATGCGTGGCCGCATGAACGAGGGGAAGTCGTATGCGCAGCCGCAGGAAATCGGCGCGACCATGATCGGCGCGACGGTCGGCGAGGTGGTCGCATCGCATCATCCGGCATTCACCGTCGGCAGCCACGTGCGCGGCATGCTCGGGTGGGCGGAATTCGGCGTTGTGAACGGCAAAGCGCTCGAGCGTATCGATACACACAAAATTCCAATGTCCGCCTATCTTGGCGTGGTCGGTATGCCGGGCATGGCGGCTTGGTACGGATACCACAGAATCCTGGCCCCGAAAACCGGCGAGACCCTCGTCGTCAGCGCGGCGAGCGGCGCGGTCGGTAGTGTCGTCGGCCAACTGGCCAAGCTCGGTGGACTTCGCGTCATAGGAATCGCCGGGGGCCCGGAGAAATGCCGCTACGTAACCGATGAACTGGGGTTCGACACCTGCGTCGATTATCGCGAAGCGAAGGACACCGAGGAGCTCGCGCAAGCCCTGCGCGCCGCCGCGCCGAAGGGCGTCGATGTGCATTTCGAAAATGTCGGCGGCAACGTTTTGAATGCGGTCATGAGCTTGTTGAACCCGTTCGCGCGCGTTGCGATCTGCGGGCTCGTCAGTGACTACAACAGCGAAGCGGGCGTCGTTCCGCAGAGCGCGATACGCAATCCCGCAGTGTTCCTGGTTGCGCGCATCAAGATGCAGGGTTTCATCGTCTCGGACCATCTCGACCTTTGGCCGCAGGGTCTCACCGATCTCGGCACTCTGTTCGTTGCAGGGAAGCTCAAATTTCGCGAGACCATCGCGGAGGATCTCGCGAGCGCACCCGAGGCATTCATCGGGCTGCTACGCGGCAGGAATTTCGGCAAGCAGATCGTCAAGCTCGTCTGAGTCGACGCTCGCGGGCGTTTGGAGCTAAGCTGCACGCCAATGCCTGCATGCACGAATTCCCCCACGGTTGCGGGAACTGCCGACTTCGACGCCGCCACGCTCACCGCCTGGCTCGAACAGCACGTCGCGGGTTTTCGCGGGCCGATTACCTTGACGAAATTCGAGGGTGGGCAGTCGAATCCCACTTACAGGCTCGATGCAGCGAGCGGCACCTACGTGCTTCGTCGCAAGCCTTTCGGGACCTTGTTGTCGTCGGCCCACGCCGTGGAGCGCGAATATCGCGTCCTGACGGCGCTGCACCCACTCGGATTCCCGGTGCCTCGCGTGTTTGCGCTTTGCGAAGACCAGGGTGTGATCGGCTCGGCTTTCTATCTGATGGCTTTGGTCGCGGGCACGAATTTCACCGACGGTGCGCTTCCCCAGTTGACCGAGGATGCCCGCACGATCGTCTATCACGGCATGATCGATACGCTCGCGGCGCTTCATCGGATCGACCCGCAGGCCGCCGGCCTTGCGACCTTCGGTCGTCCCGGCAACTTCTTCGAGCGTCAGGTCGCGCGCTGGATCAAGCAATATAGAGCAGCCGAGACCGACAGAATCGAGGTGGTCGAGCGGCTGATCGTTTGGCTTCCCGCGACCTTGCCGCCGCAAACCGGCGTCGCGATCGTGCACGGCGACTATCGGATCGACAATCTCATCATGGCTCGATCCGGCGAGAAAATACTCGCGGTTCTCGATTGGGAGCTTGCGACGCTCGGCGATCCGCTCTCGGACTTCTCGTATTTCCTGATGAATTGGGTCACGCCGGTCGATGGGCGTGCGGGGCTGCTGGGCCTCGATCTCGATCGGCTCGGCATCCCGACGCTCGAGCGAGTGGTTGCGCGATACTGCGAGAAAACATCGCGCGATGTGATTCAGGATCTCGACTGGTATTTTGCATTCAACCTGTTTCGTCTCTTGGGGATCGCGCAGGGCATCAAAAAGCGGCTCATGGACGGCAATGCGTCGAATGCGCGCGCCGGAGAGTTGGCGGCCCGCATACCGCAGATCGCGGCCCAGGCATGGCGCTTTGCGGAGCGCGCCGGCGCCTGAGGCCGCGCAAGGCAGCGGCGGACGGGACTGCTTCAGCTTGGACTTAGCCGCATCGGCAGTGCTTCCGGCCGCGCTTTAGTTTCGCGCTCGACGCGAAATAATTCGCTCCCACAACGGACGGCTCGCGGAGTAATTTGCATGGCGCTCGAGATTCCCGACGCGCCCATCAGGAGACGGAGCAATGGCAATCAGCAGTACAGACGTGGTCCTTGCGGACCGCGCGAAGCCGGACGGCGTTTCGCAGATCCTTGTCCGGTACGGGTGTGGTGAGATCGAGTTGGCCGGCGACGAGAACAGCCTCTACGATCGCCATCTTCTTTTCGATAGGGCGGCTGATGCGGGCGCCGCGACCGTGCGCGAGCGGTTCGAGGCCTTCGCGCGCTCGGTGCGGGATGTGCTCGCTCAGCGCTGGGCGCTCACCACCGATACGTATGCGCGCCAGAACCCCAAGACGGTGTATTACCTCTCGATGGAGTTCCTGATCGGCCGCTCCCTCGCGAACAACGTCACCAACCTTCTGTTGGACAATGTCGCGCAGAGCGCCATTCATCAGAAGGATCTCGAGTGGCTCGCGCTGCTCGATCAGGAACCGGATCCGGGCCTCGGCAACGGCGGACTCGGGCGTCTGGCGGCCTGCTACCTCGACTCGATGGCTACCCTGCAGCTGCCGGCGATGGGTTATGGTCTGCGGTACGAGTACGGGATGTTCCGGCAGTCGATTCAGAACGGCTGGCAGCTCGAGAAGCCGGACAACTGGCTGCGGCGTCCCGATCCGTGGGAGATTGTCCGTCCCGACGAGCGAATCGAGGTCCCCTTCGGCTGCTCGTTCGTGATGCGCAACGGCGACCTCGAGCTCCTCGCCAACCGCCCCTCGACCCTGATCGGCATTCCCTTTGACCGGCCGGTCGTCGGCTACGGGGGCAATACGGTCAATACGCTGCGCCTGTGGGGCGCCGTCGCGCCGAACTCGTTCGATTTTCAGCAATTCAGCGCCGGAGAGTTCGTTAGTTCGCTGACCGAAACGTTGGTGGCCGAGTCATTGACCCGAGTGCTATATCCCGATGATTCCACCGTCCGTGGCCGGGCGCTGCGCCTGGTGCAGGAGTACTTTCTCGTCGCCTGCTCCCTGGGAGACCTCGTCCGGCGCTTTCGGCGCGCGAATCCGGACTGGCACAGGATGCCGGACAAGGTCGCGATCCAACTCAACGACACTCACCCGTCGCTGGCGGTTCCCGAGCTCATGCGCATTCTCCTCGACGTGGAGCATCTCGGTTGGGACCAGGCGTGGAAGGTGACTCAGCAGACGCTCGCATATACGAATCACACGTTGCTCCCGGAGGCGCTGGAGCAATGGCCATTGGAAATGCTCCAGCTCCTGATACCGCGCCACCTCGAGATCATTCTCGAGATCAACCGGCGATTTGTCGAGCAAGTGCGGGCGCGCTTCCCCGGGGATGATTCGCGGGTTGCGCGCATGAGCCTGATCGACGAGGGCGGGGTGAAGCACGTCCGCATGGCGTATCTCGCAATCCTCGGATCGCACAGCACCAACGGTGTCGCGGAGATCCACACCAACCTGCTGCGAACACGCACCGTCAGCGACTTCGCCGAGATGTTCCCCGAGCGCTTCAACAACAAGACCAACGGCGTCACGCCGCGCAGATGGTTGCGGTTGGCCAACCCAGCTTTGTCGCGCGCGATTTCGCAGGCGATCGGCGCTGACTGGATCACGAACCTGGAGGAGCTGCGTGCACTTCGGCCGCTCGCCGCGGACCGTGACTTCCGCGCCGAGTTCCTCGAGGCGAAGCGCGCGTCGAAGGTGCAGTTTGCCGACTGGCTGAAGGCAACCTCCGGGATGCCGGTCGATCCCGATACCATCTTCGACTGCCACGTCAAGCGTATCCACGAATACAAGCGCCAGCTCCTCAACGTGCTGCGTGTGGTGGTGCTGTACAACCGGCTGCGGGAGCAGTCCGGGGTGCAGATGGCGCCGCGGACGTTCTTTTTCGGCGGCAAGGCCGCTCCGGCCTACCGCCTTGCAAAACTGATCATCAAACTCATCAATAACGTCGCCGGCACAATCGACGGAGATCCGGCGGTTGCTGGACGGCTCAAGGTCGTCTTCCTTCCGGAGTACGATGTCACGCTCGCGGAACGCCTGATACCCGCCGCCGATCTGTCCAATCAGATCTCGACGGCGGGCTACGAAGCAAGCGGCACCAGCAACATGAAATTCATGATGAATGGTGCCCTCACGATCGGTACGCGCGACGGAGCTACGATCGAGATGGCGAAGGAGGCCGGCGAGGAGAACTTCTTCCTCTTCGGGCTGACGGCGCAGCAGATTGCCGACACCCGCGGTTGGTACAATCCACATTGGCACTACGATCATGAGCCCGAGACCCGCGCGGCCCTCGACCTCATCTTCAGCAATTATTTCAGCCGCTATGAGCCCGGCGTGTTCGAGCCGCTGCGTGACGAGCTGCTGACTCACGGGGACTACTACATGCATCTTGCCGATCTGCGCTCGTATCTCGATGCCGATGCGCGCGCCGTGCGGCTCTACCTCGATCCCGGCGCATGGGCCGAGAAGGCGATACTGAACGTGGCCGCATCCGGCAACTTCTCCAGTGATCGGAGCGTCGCGCAGTACGCCAGCGATATCTGGCACGCGAGTGCCTGCCCGGTGCCATGACCGATAAGGCGCTCGCAATGAGCCGCGACGATGGCTGACTCGTCCGTCACACGGCTTTAGATGGACGCAATCACTACCGCGGCGCTCGAGCCCGGAAGGAGCTTTCCGCTTGGCGGCTCGCTCGTGGCGGGTGGTGCGAACTTCAGCGTGTTTTCCAAACACGCGACCGCGGTGCAGCTTCTGCTGTTCGATGACGTCGATGACGGCCGTCCAGCGAGAGTCATCGATCTCGATCCTCAGGCCCGGACCTATTATTACTGGCACACGGCGGTGCCGGGTCTGAAGGCTGGCCAGCTCTACGGATATCGGGCGCATGGCCCATACGCTCCTGAGAAGGGCTTACGCTTTGACGCCGACAAGGTTCTGCTGGATCCCTATGGGAAGTGTGTCGCGAGGCCGTCCCGCGTGAGCCGGGCCGCCGCGCGCTCGGCGGGTGATAACGCCGCGATGGCACTGAAGAGCGTATTGGCCGATGTCGACGCCTACGATTGGGAGGGTGACCGTCCGCCGCACATACCGTACGCGAAAACAGTCATCTACGAGCTGCACGTCGGGAACTTCACCCGCCATCCCAATTCTCGGATCCGCGACGGGCGGCGCGGCACGTTCGCGGGACTCATCGAGAAACTCCCTTATCTGAATGACTTGGGCGTGACCGCGCTCGAGCTCCTTCCCGTATTCGCCTTCAGTGAGGAAAACGCACCGGTTGGACGTCGGAACGTCTGGGGCTATCAGCCGCTTTCGTTCTTTGCGCCTCACCCGGGCTACAGCTCGCGGCGAGATCCTCTGGGTGCGCTCGATGAGTTTCGCGATTTCGTGAAGGCGGTGCACCGAGCGGGAATCGAGGTCATCCTGGATGTGGTGTACAACCATACCGCCGAAGGCGGCGCCGACGGCCCGACGTTCTGCTTCCGCGGACTGGCCAACGATACGTACTATATCCTCGACGAGGATGGTGCCGGCTACGCCGATTACAGCGGCACCGGCAATTCTCTCAATGCAAACGAATCGGTCGTACGGCGTCTCATCCTGGACAGCCTGCGCTACTGGGTGGTCGAGATGCACGTGGACGGCTTTCGTTTCGACTTGGCCTCGGTGATGTCACGCGACGCGCGAGGACGCCCCATCGCATCTCCGCCGGTGCTGCTCGACATCGAATCCGATCCTGTGCTTGCCAATGTCAAGCTGATCGCGGAGGCATGGGATGCGGCCGGTCTCTACGAGGTCGGACACTTTGTCGGCGATTCCTGGAAGGAGTGGAACGGCAGGTTCCGCGACGACGTGCGCCGCTTTCTGAAGAGCGATCAAGGGACCGTCCGATCGCTCGCCTGCCGCATTCTCGGCAGCCCCGACATCTATGGTGCGCAGGACCGCGAGCCGGAACAGAGCATCAACTTCGTCAGCTGCCACGACGGCTTCACGCTGAACGACCTCGTGTCCTACGACCACAAGCACAACGAGGCCAATGGCGAGTGGAATCGCGACGGGAGCAACGCCAATTACAGCTGGAACTGCGGCGTCGAGGGAGCGACACAGGACGAGGCGATCGAGCAGCTGCGCAGCCGGCAGATCAAGAACTTTCTCCTGCTGACGCTGTTCGCAACTGGTACCCCGATGCTGCTCATGGGTGATGAGATCCGCCGCACGCAGCTTGGCAACAACAATGCATACTGCCTCGACGATGAAACCACGTGGTTCGACTGGTCTGCCATCGAGCGACATGCGGACATGCACCGCTTCGTAGGGCGACTCATAGCCTTCCGCAAGGCGCGTATGCTGCCGCTCGCGTACAACGACATGACGTTAAACGAGCTGATTGCACGGCATCGCGTCGAGTGGCACGGCGTTGCCTTGGGCGAGCCAGATTGGAGCGATGCCTCGCACAGCCTCGCGGCGACGTTCCACTTCGATGCCGACCGCGTGGCGCTGCACCTGATGATCAACGCCTACTGGGAGGCGCTTCGATTCGCCGTTCCCTTGCAGGATGCGAGGTTTTTGGCTTGGCGGCGATGTGTGGATACGTTCCGTCCGGCGCCTGATGACGTGCGCAGCTGGCCTGAAGCGGAAACCGTGCGTGACGGAACGATCCTCGTCCAGCCGCGCTCGATCGTGGTGCTCGTGACCAATGCGCAAGGAGAAGCTGATACTCAAGCCCTAGCCGGCTGAGTCGGATCCCATAGTCACTCCAGATAATATCCAGAAGCTCCAGGCGGCGCTGCATGCCAAAGCGAAGGGAGAACCCAGCTTTCGCTTCTACTCCCTGTACGACAAGATTTACCGACGGGACGTTCTGCAAGATGCCTATGCCTGCTGTCGCGCCAATCAGGGCGCGGCGGGTGTCTCGCAAAGCCGTTTCGAGTCTGTTCTGCACTTCGGGGTCGAACGTGCGCACGGTTCCGGTCAGTCGCACCTCGCAGAGCAGCATCGCCGTATGTCCGTCATGTCCGCAGCTATGAGCTACGCAGTCATGAATGCTGGCGTGCGGCGAACCGGAAGTCTCTCGGATCGGCAGCGCATCCATATCGGTGCGCAACCCGATCGACCTGTCAGAGTTGCCGGCGGCGATGACACCCACGACACCGGTCCGGCCGATGCCTTCGTGAACTTCGATGCCCCACTCACGTAAGAGCCGCGCGACTACCGCAGCGGTGCGCTTCTCCTTGAAGGCAAGCTCGGGATGGCGATGTATCTCACGGCGCACCTCGAGCAGATCCGCGGAGATCTCGCTGATGCGCGACCACACGGGGCGTTCGTTCTGTAACCTGCCATTCATGCGTGCCGGCGCCTGAGTCTTTTGACTCCGATTATCAGACCGGTGCAGCTGAAGAGGAATCCAACCGCGACAGCGAGCACCAGCACGAGCATGCGCAGTGCTCCGCTGCGATCGAGCAGTGGGAAATCGAAGTCATGGAGTCCGTTCACCCACCATCGCCGGGCGCGACCGCGGGCATCCGTCACTGAAAGGATCCGGGCCGTCGCCGAGTCGATCTGGATCCAGGTCCGGTCCGCATCGGCGAGGGCGATCCGCTGGGCGGTGCTGGGCAGAGGATCTGAAAGTATCCGATACGCATCGTCGGGGAGTACCGGGCGAATCTGCAGCACACGGGAGGACGGCCAGCCCGAGGGCACCGCCGCCAGCAGCAAAGAATCCGGGAGGGTATGAGAGAGTGACAGGCCGCCCCCTGGCGCAGGCGTGGCCAGTGTGGACTCGCTCGGCTTGCCATTCTGCACAACCAGGTATGGGGTGCCGGCCATGGCAGCGACTTCGATCTCCCGCGCGGGCGGCAGCATCCGAAGGACAGCCACCGGAAAGCACTCTGCTGCCTTCGCCAGAGTCATTCCCCTGACGCTCGCAACCTGCGCTGCGGTCGGCCGGTCGCTCGGAAACACGGCACCGTCATCGAGCATCAGACAACCGCTCACGATCCAACTCAGCAGCAGGACCGAGGCGAAGAGCCCGACCGAGTGGTGCCAGCGCAGCCAGCCGCGGAACGGGGACAGTCCGCGACGACGTGAGCGCCTGGCATTGATGAGGTGCATGATGCCCGCTGTGAGTCCTGCGCACGCGAGGAGACCGCACGCGCCCGCAAACGTCAGCATCACCCAACGCCAGGCGTCCTTGTGGCGCCGCAACGCGACGATGTTGGCCCAATGGACCACCGAGCCCACAAAGTTCCAGCCCCGCTCCGCAGCGCGGGTCCGCTGCAGGACTTCGCCCGAGCGGGTCGATACGTAGAGCTCCGTGCCCTCCCGATCCGAGAGCACCAACCTGTAGAAAGGCCGGAATTCATCGTACTGATCGTGCACGATCCATTGATCGTCCTCGAGGGGTGCTGTGATGCCGATCACCCGGTGCCCGCTGAAAGATTCGCCTACCGCGCGTGCCGTGTCAGCGGGCACCGGCCCGAGCCGCTTCCCTGACTCGGCGCTGATGGAGAGGACCATGCCGCCGGCCACCGCCAGCACGTACCGGGGGTGCCCCGCCACGCTGATCAGTCGCACCCTTGTAACCGGAAGGCCGGATGCCGCCGCCAAGGCGGCAGCCGGCCCCACACTTACATGCTGCAAATCGATGGGCTCGCTGTGGGCGATGCGTACATCCGCGGGCAGCGAAGGGAACGGTACGAAGCACATCACCGCGCCGGTGACGAACCAGAGCGCGAACAGGAAGCCGATCCCGATCCCGAGCCAGCGATGCGCGAGAACGAGCGGCCGCGGCGGAACGAGCAGCGCGGGTCTGCTCCTCTTTTTACTCGAAGCGACCGTGTTCATCCCTCGTGCACGTTACTCCCGGGGGACGAAATTTGCTGCGCATTTGCCGAGTGGGCATGGCATAACCGCGGAGAAAACCGCGGCAATTTGGGAGCTTCCCCTGCCGCGCTGCACCCACAATACTTCCCAGGACGCAACGTTCAACAAGAGCCTCAGATGGGGGGAATGCGCGGGGAGACCGGTGCGGTAGGGGCCGGTTCCGATGGCAAGTGGGCTGCGCGTTCCGGTGGTGCGGATTTTTTGGACACGAGATAGGGCGGCTCCGCGGGTGCTTCCGGCCCGCGTTGGCGCGTCGTTAGCTTTGGGTCGCGCAATGCGCGGGAGAATTTCGTGCCTATGCAATGCTCTCTACGTCATACGCTCATGTTCACTGCCGCATGCTGTGTCGGGGTCGCACCGGCGCTCGCTGCGGATTCCAGCTCCACGCTTCAGCAGGTCGTGGTCAGCGCACAGAAAGAGTTCTATCGCGGCGATACGCCGCTGCAGCAGCTACCGCAGAGTGTCCAGCTCGTTTCGGGCGACCTGCTCAAGCAGGAAGGAATCACCCGGCTGGATGACGCCCTCAGCCTGGTGAGCGGCACCGCCCAACAGAACAACTTCGGCGGCCTATGGGACGCCTATGCCATTCGCGGCTTCGCAGGCAACGAGAACGTACCGAGCGGATACCTGGTCAACGGCTTCAATTGGGGCCGCGGATTCGTGGGTCCCCGCGACATGTCCGACGTCGAGCGGATCGAGGTGGCCAAAGGACCGGATTCGGCGCTGTTCGGCCGCGGCGAGCCGGGCGGCACCGTGAACATCATTACGAAGCAACCACAGCCTCACGAGCAGGGCTACGCGGCGATCTCGGGTGGCAGCTATCAGGATTATCGCGGCGAGGCGGATGTCACCGGGCCGCTCGCATCGTGGCTCGACGGCCGGATCAACGGAGCGTACGAGAATTCCCACAGCTTTCGGCATACGGTCAAATGGGACAAGTACGTCGTCACGCCCTCCTTTCTCGCCCGCATCGGCGAGCGCACGACGCTCTCGTATGAGCTGGAAGTCATCAGGCAGGCGATCCCGTTCGACCGCGGTGTAGTCGCACGCAACGGCCAGCTCGGCATCATTCCGATCTCGACCTTCCTCGGCGACCCGGGAAACGGGCCTACCGTGGTTCACGCGCTGAGCAATCAAGTCGGATTGCAGCACGATTTCCGCAACGGTTGGACGCTGCAGGTCGGATTCGGAACGCTCAAGAGCTCGTTGGTCGGCACCGCCGAGGATCCCGAGCTCGCCGCCTCCAGGAATCCGTTCCTCACCGGGGGTGACATCCTCTCGCGGCGGCGCATATCGCGGAACTACCGCGGCAGCGATCTCGTCCCGCGCGGGGAGATCTCGGGCGAGGTTTCGACCGGACCCATCGTCCACCATCTCCTGGTCGGCACGGATTTCGATCATTTCGTGCTCAATGAGGTCCAAGGCCGCTATCGGCCACCGGTCGCCGCACCGACGACCGGCATCGCGCAGCTCAACGGCATCGATGTGTTCGATCCGGTATACGGCATCCTGCCGCCCCTGGCGCCGTTCACCAGCACGCACGAGCACGACAAGGAGTGGGGCGCGTACATGCACGATCAGATGGATTTCGGTTCGAAGTGGAAGCTGCACGCCGGCGTGCGCTATGACGACTTCAAGCAATCTCTCTATGACGGCATTGCCAATAAGACTTCGTACCAGACGGTGACGGCCGTGAGCCCAGACGTTGGCCTGGTGTACTCGCCGGTGAGCGCACTGTCACTGTACGCAAGCTACGGCAAGGGCTTCCGGCCCAACACCGGCCAGGATGCCCACGGCGTCGCCTTCCAGCCCGAGATCACCAAGTCCTACGAGGCGGGAATCAAGTTCAAGACGCCGGAGAGCTGGCTCACCGGTACCGCCGACGTGTTCAAGACCGAGAAGACCAACGTGCTGACCTCCGACCCGGTGAATGCCGGATACTCTCTCGCGATCGGCGCTGCCGAGAGCCGCGGCGTGGAGCTGGATCTCGACGGAAGGTTGCCAGCGAGCCTGCGCTTCAGGCTTTCGTACGCCTACGTGGACGCCTACTTCTCCAAAGCCCTGCTCGACCCGGACTTCGCGAGGCCGCTCCCGGCGGGCAGTCCGCTCATCAACGTGCCGGCGAACAGCGGCACCCTGATGCTGATGAGGGGCTTCAGCTTCGGTGAGTCAGTGTTGAATGCCGGCGGCGCAGTGACCTACGTGAGCAGGAGACTGGGCGAGACCGGCACGACCTTCTACCTGCCTTCGTACACACTGGTGAAGCTCTTCGCGGCGCTCGACCTTACGGACAGCTTCCAGCTCTCCGGGGAAGTCGACAACCTGTTCAATAAAACGTATTACCCCAACTCCTATGCGCAGCTCTGGGTTCAGCCCGGCGCTCCGCGCACATTCGACGTCAAAGCCACCTACCGGTTTTGAAGCGTGTGAGAAAGGTCAGCGATCCTGACTGAACAGCTTTGCCAGCGGATAGTGAAGCTTCTCGATGGGCGACTTGATGACGATGTAGCTGAAGTACTTGGCCACACCGATGTTGCGCTCGAGGATGCCCTCGATGACCGACTGGTAGTGGGCCACGCCGCGGGTGAGGAACTTCAGGAGGTAATCGTAACCGCCGCTCACCAGGTGGCATTCGATGACCTCGTCGATCGCGCGGATCGCCGTCTCGAAGTTGATGAAGTCCTCGCGGTGATGATCGTTCAGGGTGACCTCGGTGAAGACGGTGATGGTCTCCCCGAGCTTGCTGAGATCGATCCGCGCGTTGTAGCTGGTGATATAGCCGGCTTCCTCGAGCCGCTTGACGCGCAGCAGGCAGGGGCTCGGCGAGAGCGCCACGCTCTTGGCGAGCTCGATGTTGGTGATGCGGCCATTGCGTTGCAGCTGTGCCAGGATGTTGATGTCGATGCGATCCAGTTTGACCGCGGGCATGTGAGAGCTCACCTCGGAGTTCCAGGCTCGAACGATAGCTTGCGGCGGGCCGCACTCAGGCCCGCAGCTCGTCCTGATGCGCTCTGACCAGGTCCGGGAGGCTGGAGAAGCGTGGGCCGGAGGGCGTCCCCTCTCGCGGCGATACTTTATCAGCATCCGCGTCGGCCGAGCGACGGTTGATCCAGGCCGTCGCGAGCCCGGCGGCCGCCGCGGGCGCGAGGTCGCGCTGCGGGCTGGCGCCGATGTGCAGGATGTCCACCACAGCGTACCCTAGCTTGGCGAGCTTGCCGAGGAGATAGCGGATATTGCGCGGATCGGGCTTGTAGGAGCCGATCTCCTGCGCCGTGCAGATCAGATCGAAGCGCGCCTCGAGCCGGCGGGCGCTGCTCGCGAAGCTGTCGCGGTCCCCGTTCGTCAGCACCACGATCTTGAAATAGCGCTTGAAGTATTGCAACGCACCAGGCACGCCGACGAACGCCGGCCATTTCGGCACCGACTGGCCGAACAGGGTGTGCTCGGCATCGGAGCAGAGAATGCCCCACTCCTTGGCGAGGGCCCGGTGCGCCTGGGCCAGCATCTCGGAGTAGGGGAGCTCGGGATTGCGTGCTTCGAGGCCGGACTCGTGCCGGTCGAAAGCCGCAAGAACCTCCCGCCGCGGGAGCCCGACCGGGCCGCTCGCAAGCAACGGCCGAAGGGCGGTCCAAACGCCGGAGTCTCGGTCGATCAGCGTTCCATAACAGCCGAAGCTGAGTACCTTGAAGCCAGTGAGACGCATGATGCCGCTTCTACTCAGTATCCGGCCATGCGGTCTATGACGTCCCGCAGTGGCTCGCCCCGCCGGTGCCTGCGGATATTCTCGAGCACGACGCGGGCAGCCGTTTCGGGACGAGTCATGCTCGCGATGTGGGGAGTGATCAGGATGCGTGGGTGGTGCCAGAACGGGTGCCCTGTGGGAAGCGGCTCGGGCTCGCAGACATCGAGGATGGCCGCGGAAAGCCGGCCCGAATCGAGCGCATCGAGCAGCGCCGGCTGATCGAGGTGACCCCCTCTGCCGAGATTGACCAGGGACGCGCCGCGCGGCAGACACGCAAACAGTCGCGAATCGAGGATGCCTCGCGTGGTAGCCGTGAGCGGCAAGAGGCAGATGAGGATGTCGCATCGGGCGAGGAATGGCTCGAGACCGTCGGCGCCGTAGTAACAACTCACACCGGGAAGATCCTTCTGCGTGCGGCTCCAGCCGCTGAGGACGAAGCCGAACGGGGCAAGTGCGTCGAGGACCGCCTGGCCTAGCACACCGAGGCCCATGATGCCCACCCGGCGTGCGGTGGCCGGAATCGCCTCGATCGGTCGCCACGTCTCCTCTCGCTGCGCGCCGAGGTAGTCTACGAGATTGCGATGCAGCGCCAGCACCGCCATTGTGGTGAACTCGATCATGCCGCTCACGATGCCTGGCTCCACCATGCGCACTACCGGGACGTGGCGGGGCACCTGCGATAGGTCGATCTGATCCACACCGGCGCCCACCGAGAAGAGGACTTTCAGATTCGGCAGCGACGCGAGCAACTCCACCGGCGGTTGCCAGGCGATTAGATACTCGACGCAAGCGAGGTCGCCTGGCTCGGGCCAAACGTGAAACGGGAGATCTGGAGCCTCGGCCGCAAATATGTCGGCCCAGGCTCGCCCCCGCGCCGCGTCTGACCGGTAAAGGACGCTTGCCGTCAATTGAGCGCCTGCGACACGAGTCCAAACACACGCGCCGCGCCTCGCCGAATCAAGGGAGCGCCGCGGATCATGACCGCGGCACGATCGACGCCCGCGATCCCGGCGCACTCCAGCCAGCCGCCGAGCACGGTTGCATCTGCGGGTACGTCGAGCCGTGTAAAGCCGCCTTCTGGCGGGAGCAGCCGCGCGATCATCTCGACGGCGAGGATCTCATCCTCCGCTACTACCGGTCCGATGGTCGTACCGCGTCCGGAGGGCCTCGCGAGCGCATAACCGGCAATACGACCGTGACGCGCCGCGAGGATACCCCTCCCGCTCTCGAGCACCGCCTCGATGACATGAGCGCGCTGGGTGCCGAATGCATTCGCGTCCCACTGCGCAATCACCGAGGCGTCGGCATGCACCACGGCGCGCAGACTCGACTCGCCAGAGCCCGCAGGAAGGGGTGCGGCGGTCGCCATGCCCTGATGCTGACAGATGGCATCCCACTCGCGGAACCCGCATTGCTCGTAGAGCCGAGTGCCGGCCCGGGTGGCTACCAACTGAAGCGTACGCGCTCCGGCCTCATCTATCACGGCATTCATCAACTTGCGGCCGATGCCTTTGCCCTGATGGTGCCGGTCAACGACGATCAGCCCTACGGTTGCGAACTGCTCTCCGTACGGCCACCAGATGGCGGTCCCGAGCACGCGGCCGCCGGCATCGCAGGCGACCCAACCTCGTCCCAGGCGGTAATGAAAGCTCCAGTCCTCGAGCCTGTAGGCCCAGGATTCCGCCTGGGTGAGGCGCAAACCCTCCGCGAGATCTTCCGCATGCATGCGGCGTGTGACCGTCTCTGCCATTGGTGCAGGTACCCGAAGCGTTCTCGATACTCGACAAGCTACTGCCCGGCCATAACTATTTTATTGCCGTTTCGGCCCGCAAGGGGCACTTTTATTCCGTAGAGTCCGCCGGCTCGGCAGAAATTTGCGCCGCACTCAGGCTACCCTTCCCAGCGTGATGTCCAGAGTCGAGATTCTCGGCAACATCAAGCCCGCGTGATCCATCGTACCCGTACCGGAATTGCACCACGGCTACCGCGTTGAGATCGATGCCGTCGCAGCGGAAGTCTGCGACAATCACAAGCAATGAAACTGACCCCCTATTGGCTCGATACGGCGTCGCGCTTCACCGGCGCATCGCGGGATGGTGTCGAAGGCGAGGTCGATGTCGCCATCGTCGGCGGGGGCTTCACCGGGCTGTCCGCAGCACTTGCCTTTGCGAAGAAGGGCGCCCGCGTCGTCCTGCTCGAAGCGGACCGTATCTGCGGATGCGCCTCGGGCCGCAATGGCGGCATGTGCAACAACGGCTTCGCGCAAGATTATCATGCGATGGTATCCCGCCTCGGTCCAGAGGTCGCACGTGAGCTGTATCGGAGTTTCGACGCCGCAGTCGACACGGTCGAGACGATCATCAGCAACGAAAAGATCGACTGTGACTTTCGGCGCGTGGGCAAGCTCAAACTTGCCGCCAAGCCCGCGCACTATGACAAGTTGGCGCGCTCGCAGGAGTTGCTCGCGCGGGACGCCGATCCCGACACCCTCATGCTCACTCGCCGGGAGCTGGCCGATGAGGTGGGTACGGACCGTTATTTTGGGGGCACGCTCTTTCGCAAGAGCGCGGCCATGCACATGGGTAAGTTTGCACACGGCCTTGCGACGGCTGCTGTCAGGCACGGCGCCGGAATCCACGAGCAGGCGCCTGTCACGGCGCTGAAGCGGCTCAACGGCCGCTCGCATCGCCTCTCTACCCCGCAAGGGTCGATCGTGGCCCGCCAGGTTCTCCTGGCGACCGGCACATCCTCTGTCGGGCCTCTTGCCTATTATCGGCGCCGGATCGTGCCCGTGGGCGCCTTCATCATCGTCACCGAGCCGTTGCCGCTCGGCCAGCTCGACAGCTTGCTGCCCAGGCGTCGCAATGCAGCGGACACCAAGAATTTCGTAAGCTATTTCCGCGTCACGCCCGACAACCGGCTGCTGTTCGGAGGACGGGCGCGCTTCGCGAAGTCAAACGCACGGTCGGACGTCAAGAGCGGCCATATTCTGCAACATGCGATGGCGGCGGTGTTTCCCAGCCTCGCTGAGGCGCGAATCGACTATTGCTGGGGGGGCATGGTCGACATGACCGCCGATCGCCTGCCCCGCGCGGGCGAGCACGACGGACTCTACTACTCCATGGGATATAGCGGTCACGGAACCCAGATGTCGACCCACATGGGGCAGGTCATGGCCGAGGTCATGGACGGCAATACTGCCGCCAATCCCTGGGCACGGTTCAGCTGGCCGGCCATCCCTGGGCATTTTGGACCGGCATGGTTCCTGCCTTTTGTCGGGGCGTACTACAAACTCCAGGATATCCTCCATTGAGCCGCTCTTTGACCGAAGCCTGACCGGGCTTGTCTCAGTTCCATTCATGTCGCCAACAGTAAAGCTCGTCCCGAGCGATGAGAAGCTGCCTCGAGCCGCAGATGTCGTGGTCATCGGTGCCGGCATCCTCGGCGCGTCGGCCGCTTTCTACCTTGCGCGGCGCGGTATATCGGTCGCCCTGATCGAGAAGGGTAATGTGGGTTGCGAGCAATCCAGCCGTAATTGGGGATGGTGCCGGCAGCAGAATCGCGACGTGCGGGAAATGCCGCTCTCGATGCTCGCGATGCGGCTGTGGGACGAGGCGGCAGCGCAGATTGGCGAGGATCTGGGCTTCAGGCGGTGCGGTTTGCTTTATGCGAGCGATGATGACGGGCTGCTTGCCGAGTGGGAGAAGTGGCAGGATGTGGCGCGCAAATTTGGTGTCGAAACCCGCATGCTGAGCGCCGCGGAAGTTACGCAGAAAATCCCCGCGACGAAGCGCAAGTGGCGCGGCGGCCTGCAAGCGGCCCGCGATGGCAAGGCGGAACCGGCTCTGGCGGCCCCTGTGTTCGCATCAGGGGCGAGAAATCTGGGGGCGACGATCCACCAGCAGTGCGCGGCCCATGGCGTTGAGTTTGCCGACGGCGCCGTGCGGGGTGTCCATACCGAGAAGGGCTATATCGCGGCGGACGCGGTGCTGTGCTCGGCAGGCGTTTGGGCATCGGCATTCTGTCATTCGCTCGGGATCAGCTTTCCTCAGGCGAGCGTTCGGCAGACGGCGTTACGGTCGCGTCCCGCACCCAATATCGGTGAGATCATCTATACGCCGGATTGCGCGCTTACGCGGCGTCTGGACGGAAGCTACACGATGGCGATCAGTGGCAGGGCGACGCTCGAAGTGACCCCGCAGGGCCTGCGATTTGCAAAGCCATTCATCCCCATGTTCAACAAGCGATTGAAGGCCGTGCGGATATCCGTCGGTAAATCGTTCATCAGCGGGCCTGAATCGCTGGCCATGTGGTATTCCGGCAAGCCTGAGCGCTTCGGCCGTATCCGGACTCTCGATCCCGACCCGAGCCAAAGCGTGGTGCGATTGGTGCTCGACAGGGTCCGATCCAACTTTCCGGAGCTCGCGGACATCGAGATCAGCGAAGCTTGGGGAGCCTATGTCGATTCGACACCCGACGCGTTGCCGGTGATCTCGCCGGTCGAGAACGCACCGGGGCTGTTTCTCGCCGCCGGCTGCTCCGGTCACGGCTTCGGCCTTGGACCGGGAGTGGGATATCTGGCCGCCCAGCTGATCGTCAACGATACTCCGAGCGCCGACCCCGCTCCATTTCGCTTGTCGCGGCTGCTGGATGGGTCAAAGATCGAGGTCGGCGCAATCTGACTGAGTCGACGACGCAGCCATACCTTCACGACAGGAGATTGCGATGCCGGCCGTTCATCCCAACCGGTTCTACATCGATGGGCAGTGGCGGGAGGCATCCAACTCCACTCGAATGCCCGTCATCGACCCTGCCTCCGAGAGGGTTGTCGGCGAGATTGCCGCAGGCGATGCCCGCGATGTCGATCTTGCAGTGGCTGCGGCCCGTCGCGCGTTCGAGCCGTTCTCGCGGACGCCGGTACGGGAGCGGCTGACGCTGTTGAGCCGTATCCTCGAGCTGATTCAGAGGCGCAGCGAGGACTTCGTCGACGCGCTCGTCGCGGAGATGGGCGCGGCGATCAGTTTCGCCCGAGCATCGCAAGTTGCCTTTGCCGCTGCGCATGTCAGGGTGCAGGTGGAAATCCTCCAGCGGTACGAATTTCTGACGATCGACGGCACGACGGCGACCGCAAAGGAGCCCATCGGCGTCTGTGCCCTGATCACGCCGTGGAACTGGCCTCTCTATCAGATCACGGCCAAAGTCGCGCCCGCGATCGCCGCCGGCTGTACGATGATCCTGAAACCGAGCGAGCTGTCACCTTACAGCGCGTTGTTGTTTGCCGAGGCGATGCACGAAGCGGGCGTGCCGAACGGGGTATTCAACCTCGTCAACGGCACGGGGGAGGCGGTCGGCGCCGCACTCGCCGCACACCCTGATGTCGATATGATCTCGATCACCGGCTCCACGCGCGCGGGAGTGCTGGTGGCGCAGGCGGCAGCGCCTGGTGTGAAACGTGTGGTGCAGGAGCTAGGCGGGAAGTCGCCCAACGTCTTTCTCGACGATGCCGATTTCACCGGGGGTGTGGGCAAAGGCGTGCTGACTGGGATGCGCAATGCCGGCCAATCCTGCAGTGCACCTACCCGCATGCTCGTACCGGCCTCGCGCCTCGAGGAGGTTGAGGCGCTGGCGGCAGAAGCGGCGAGCCGGTTTCGCGTGGGCGATCCGCGGCGCGAGGACACCACCATGGGGCCGATCGCCAATCGCGGCCAGTTCGAGCGCGTCCAGAAGATGATCCAGGCCGGCCTCGATGAAGGCGCGAAGCTGATCTGCGGTGGGCCCGGCCGTCCCGAGGGCCTGGAGCGCGGCTACTTCGTGCGGCCGACGGTTTTTTCGCACGTGACTCGAGACATGCGGATCGCCCGCGAGGAGATCTTCGGCCCCGTGCTGTCCATCATGCCTTATCGGGATGAAGCCGAAGCGATCTCCCTCGCGAACGACACGCTCTACGGCCTTGCGGCGCACGTTCAGTCCGGCAACCCGGAGCGGGCGCGACGCGTCGCCGCCCGAATTCGTGCGGGTCAGGTGCATATCAACTATCCGGCGTGGGATCCCAAGGCCCCGTTCGGTGGCTACAAGCGCTCGGGCAATGGACGCGAGTATGGCGTCCATGGCCTGGAAGAATACCTGGAGACGAAAGCGATCATCGGATACCCGTCTCCGGAAGCGGATCGGTCGCGATCATGAGCATGCCCGCTTCTTCGACCGGGAGTCTCGACGCGCTCGAGACTCCCGCCCTCGTGCTCGACCTCACCAGGATGGAACGAAACATCGGGCGGTTGCGGCAGCATCTGGAGCCACTTGGGGTCGATCTGCGCCCGCATTTGAAAACCGTCAAATCGATCGACGTTGCCGAGCGGCTGTTCGCCCGGGGCCGTGGGCCGATCACGGTCTCGACGATCAAGGAGGCCGAGTATTTCGCGGACGCGGGGATGACCGACATCCTCTATGCCGTGGGCCTCGCGCCGGACAAGATTCCCCGGCTTCAGGCGCTCGCGGCACGCGGCATCAGGATCACGGTCGTACTGGACGCTCCTGATCAGGCGCGTGCGCTTGCGAGGGCCGCGCGGGCGGGCCGCGCGACCCCCGGTGCGCTGATCGAGATCGATTGCGATGGACATCGCGGCGGCTTGAGGCCCGACGATGCCTCAACGCTTGAAATCGCGGCGATTCTGCGCGCCGGCGGCGTTCCTGTGCGCGGAGTGCTGACCCATGCGGGAGAGTCCTACGCCTGTCGCGGGGGCAAGGGCTTGCCGGAAGCGGCAGAGGCCGAGCGCGCCGCCGCAGTCGCTGCCGCCGAGCTGCTGCGCGGTCACGGCCATCCATCGCCCGTGGTGAGCGTCGGCTCCACTCCGACCGCACACTTTGCACGCGATCTAACCGGTGTCACCGAGGTGCGGGCGGGCGTTTTCGTGTTCTTCGACCTCGTGATGCACGGCATCGGCGTGTGCGCGATCGACGATATTGCGCTCTCCGTGCTGGCAACCGTCATCGGGCACAAGTCGGAGAAAGGATGGATCCTCATCGATGCCGGCTGGATGGCGATGTCACGCGATCGCGGTACGGCGCGCCACCCGATGGACCAGGGCTATGGGGTCGTCTGCGACGCCGATGGTGCTCCATATCCTCACCTGATCGTCGTCGACGCGAGCCAGGAACACGGCATCATCGCCGTGCGCCCCGGGAGTGATGCCGCGTTGCCGGATCTACCCATCGGGGCGCGCGTGCGCATCCTGCGGAACCATGCGTGCGCCACCGCAGCGCAGCACGAGCGATATCACGTCGCCCGCTCGGGGAGCCGCGATGTCATCGCGAGCTGGCCGCGGATTCGGGGCTGGTGAGGTCGGCGAGGCGTGCACGGCGGCCGGTCTCGGCGACTCTGACGGAACGGGAGTTCACGATCGGGTCGCAGGAAGATGGCAGAGGATCTGTCGTCCGTCGGCGAGTCGCACGCATGGGGGCGGCCGCAGGTCGCACACGCCCTCGATCCGCGCCGGACAGCGTTGCAGGAAACGGCAAAGCAGCGGTGATTGCGCAGAACCGGTCGTGGCCGCAGGAGCGCTGGGCGGCGCAGTGTTTTCCAACCAGCCGCTGCGCATCTCGGGTACGCATGATACCAGCAGGCGCGTGTAGGGATGCGACCCCGGATCTGCCAGGCAGCCGACGGTTCCCGACTCCACCACCTGCCCCGCGTAGAGCACGACAACGTCGTCACAGATCGCACGCACGGCCGTGACGTCGTGGCTGATCAGCACGTATGCCAAACCCAACTCGCATCGCAGCTCCGCCATCAGCTCGAGAATGGCGGCGCCGACGACGGCGTCGAGAGCGGAAGTCACCTCGTCACAGAGAATGATGTCCGGCTCCGCCGCCAGCGCCCTCGCGAGGTTGATCCGCTGCTTCTGGCCGCCCGACAGCTCGGCCGGCCGTCGCGCGGCAATGTGCCGATCCAGGTGCACCCGATCGAGCAGGCGTGCTGTGCGCTCTTCCCGCGCCGCACCCCGCAGGCCGAAGTAGAGCTCGAGCGGCCGGCCTAGGATGTGCGCGACGGTGTGAGCGGGATTCAGCGCCGTGTCCGCGTGCTGAAAGACGATCTGAATGCGCCTGAGCTCTTCGCGGGAGCGTTGCTGCATTCGCCCCGAGAGCGGCTTTCCATCGAACAGCACGCTGCCTCGCGCCGGCGGCACGATTCCGGCGAGCACGCGCGCCAGCGTGGATTTTCCGGAGCCTGACTCGCCAATCACGCCGAGCGCCGCGCCGCGGGCTACCGTGAGCGTGACCTCATCGAGTGCCACGGTTTGAGGTAACCCCCGTCCATCACTCTGGCCATATCCCGCTGTCAGACCCTCGATCGCGAGCAGCGGCGGCCGGCGGGCGGCCACGGGCCTCGTTGCACTGGGGGCGGCCCGAACGCCCGCGGCAGCGAGAAGGGAGCGTGTGTACGGGTCGGCCGGAGCACCGAGGACTTGCGCCGTCGTACCGGACTCCCTGACCTCGCCCGCACTCAACACGATGATCCGGTCGGCGAGCTGGGCAATGACGGCAAGATCGTGCGAAACATAGAGCGCCGTCGTGCCGCGCTCCGCGATGACACGTTTGAATGCCCGGAGCACTTCGATCTGGGTCGTGACATCGAGCGCCGTAGTCGGCTCATCGAGAATCACCAGCTCCGGATCGGACATGAGCGCCATCGCGGCGAGCAGCCGCTGCAGCTGGCCGCCGGAGAGCTGATGCGGATAGCGCTCGCCGATGCGCTCCGGCTCGGGCAGGGCGAGTGACCGGTACAGGCCCACCGCCTTCCCTTGCGCGGCGGCACGCGACAGGTGCCCGCGTGTGACCGACGTCTCGATGACCTGGTCCATGATGCGCCTGGCCGGATTGAATGCCGCGGCGGCGCTTTGGGCGATGTAGGCGACCCGCCGGCCGCGATGCTCGAGCAGCTCGCGCGGCGGCAGCGCGAGCACGTCGACACCGCCGATCTCGATCGACCCGGCCGCGATGCGGCAGCCGGCGCGCGCGTGGCCGAGGAGCGCCAGGGCCACGGTCGTCTTGCCGGACCCCGAGCCGCCGATCAGTGCCAGCACCTCCCCGCGCCCGATCGAGAAGCTCATGTCCTTCACCAGCTCTGCCGCCGTGCTGCCGTCGCCGCCGAGCGCAACGACTCGCAGGCCGGCGACGCGCACGACCTCCTGATCCGCAGGAGGACTGCCGCCGATTTCTGCGGGACGCTGCATGTCTATGCGCGGCCGATGAACGTCGCGCGCCATCATTCAATGCCGCCTCGCCCCGGCGGGCGACCGTGTCCCGGCAGGGCATCGATCAACAGGTTAACGCCCACGGTGAGGGTCGCGATCGCCATTGCCGGCAGGATCACTGCGGGCGCTCCATCGCTTAGGCCAGAGATGTTCTCCCGGATGAGCGAGCCCAGGTCCGCCGCCGGCGGCTGCACACCCAGGCCGAGGAAGCTCAATCCGCTCAGCAGCAGCACGATGAACATGAAGCGCAGCCCGAAGTCGGCCAACATCGGATGGATCATGTTCGGCAGCATCTCGACGCAGGCGATATGCAGCCGCCTCTCCCCGCGCACGCGAGCCGCCTGCACGTAGTCCGTCACGCTGAGATTGACACCGAGAGATCGGGCAATCCGAAACGCGCCGGGCGTATAGCTCACAGCGGCCGTGAGCAGCAGGAAGGGCACCGAGGAGCCGAACGCGGCGACCATGACCAGAGCGAAGATCTTGCTCGGAATGCAGATGAACGCATCGAGGACACGGCTCAACGCCTCATCCACCCAGCGCCTGCTGATGGCCGCCAGGAGCCCCAGCACCGTCCCCCCGAGGCTCGCGGCGAGCGCTGCCGCGAGCGCGAGGCCTACCGTGTAGCGGGCGCCGACAAGAGTCCGGCTCAACATGTCGCGGCCCAGGTAGTCCGTGCCCAGGGGGAAGCGAAAGCTCATCGGACCGAACACCTCGGAGCTCACGACGGCCCCTGGGCGATGGGGTACGAGCCACGGCCCGAGAAGGGCGATGAGCAGCCAGAAGACGGCGAGCGCCAGCCCCAGCCGGCCTGCGGCCGACAGCGGCATGCGCGAGCGCCGCGGTCGCGCGCCGGCGGCAGCGGCTGGGCGCGTGGCGAGCCGCGGCTCGGTGCCGGGTGCGGCTGGAGGACTCATGCTCGGCGCAGCTTGGGATTGGAGAGGATGGCGCAGAGGTCCGCGATGAGCACGAGGCCGAGATATGCCGCGGAGAAGATCATGGCGCACGCCTGCAGCAGCGGCATGTCGCGGTTGCTCACCGCATCGACCATGAGACGGGCGACGCCTGGATAATCGAATATCGTCTCGACGATGATGGCGCCTCCCAACAGGTACGACAGGCTGAGCGCAATGGCGTTGGCGATCGGCCCGACCGCATTCGGCAGCGCGTGCACCAGCACCCGTCTCGAGAGGCCCACCCCCTTGAGCGCCGCCATCTCCGCGTACGGTTGGTTGAGCTGATCGATCACCGCGGCGCGAGTCATGCGCGCCATCTGCGCGATGAGCACGAAGCAGAGCGATACCACGGGCAGCGTGTAACCGCGTATGAGCTGTCCTGTCGTTGGATGGTCCAGGACGAAGGTAAGCGCCGAGAGCCAATGAAGCTTGACCGCGAAGATCAGCACGCCTGCCGTCGCAACCAGAAACTCCGGCACCGCCACCATGGACAGCGTGGTCACGCTGATCGCGCGATCGAGCCATGCGCCGCGATACATCGCCGCGAGGATGCCGAGGCAGAGCGCAAGCGGCACCGAGACTGCAGTCGTCAGTCCGGCGAGCAGCAGCGATTCCGGCAGGCGCTTGCCGATGAGCACGCTCACCGGCAGGCCATCCGAGAACGAGCGGCCCGCATGTCCGGTCAGCAGGCCCCCGAGCCAGTGCAGATAGCGGATGAGCGCCGGCTGATCGAGGCCGAGCTGCACCCGCAGAGCCGCAACCGCCTCGGGCGTGGCGGCCTGTCCGAGCGCAGCCTGGGCCGCATCCCCCGGCAGCAGCGCCGTGATCGAGAAGACGATCACGGATACGAGCAGCAGCGTCAGCGCCGCGGCTGCGATCCGCTTCGCGATGAGACTAGCCAGCGAGCCAGACATACTCGGCAAAGGAATAACCCATGAGCCCCCCGATCGGGATCGAGCCGTAGCCCTTCAAGCGCCGGTCATACGCGTCGATAATGTTGATGAACGCCGGAATGCCGATGCCGCACTCCTCGTGAACGAGCGCCTGCATGTCACAATACATCTGCTTGCGCTTCACGTCGTCGCGCTCCGAGCGGGCCGTCAGCAGGAGCTCGTCGAATCGGGCGTTCTTCCATCCGGACTCGTTCCATGGGGAGTCGGATTTGAAGAAGGTGCTGAACAGCATGTCGACCGTCGGCCGCGGATTGATGTTGCCGAAGGTGAGCGGATGCCTCATCCAGTGATTGGACCAGTAGCCGTCCGCGGGCACACGATCCACCGCCAGATCCAGCCCCGCTCGCGATGCGGATTCCTGTAGCAGGCTGGCGATTTCCACCGAGCGCTCCGCGGCGGGTGACGCATACATCGCGAGTCGCGCGCGGGTCAGGTCGGCCCTGCGAAGATGGAATCGCGCCCTGTCGGGGTCGTAGGCGCGCTGCGGGATCTGTCCGTCAAAATAGCGGCTCGCCGGCGGGACGGGTTGGTCGTTGGCGAGTACCGCGTGGCCGAGGAACACCGCTTGCAGGATCTCCTCGCGATCCAGCAGGTACTTCATCGCCAGCACGAAATCCGGATTGCCGGTCGGGCGCGCGTCCTGACGCATGACCAGGTCGGTATAGACACCTGACTCGGTCTCGTGCACTGCGCATCCGCCCGAGGCGCTGACGCGCTGGACGGAGCGGGGATTGACCTGATTGATGAGCTGCACGTCGCCCGCGAGCAGTGCGTCGACGCGCGAGGATTCATCTTCGATCCCGATGAGCTCGATTTCCTCGAGGTAGGGTCTGCCGGGCTTCCAGTAGTTGGCATTTCGCCGGCCCACGGTGCGTACTCCGGGATTGAAGTCGACGCAGCGGTAGGGACCGGTTCCCGCTGCGGTGCGGAAGTCGGTGGTCCCGTCTTTGATGATGAGGAAATGCGCATCCGCAAGGATCACCGGCAGGTCTACGTTCGGGGCCGTGAGCCGGATCTGCACCTCGTGCGGGCCGCTCGCCCGCACGTCAGCGAAAGCTTGCGCGATCGCTCTCACCTGCGAGCCGAGTGCCGGATCCTTGTGGCGCAGAAGGGAGTAGACGACGTCGGCCGGGGCAAGCTGCTTGCCGTCGTGGAACTCGACACCCTTTCGCAGCTTGACCGTCCAGAGCGTCGCATCACTGCTGTCGATCTCCGCCGCCAGGCCAAGTTGCGCCGCGAGACTCGAGTCGTATTGCGTGAGACCGCTGTAAACCATGTATTGACGCGTGTAGTCGGTCGACAGCGCCCCCTTTGCCGGATCGAGTGTGTCCGCAATGGAGCTCGACGGGCTTGCGACGCGAATGCGCCCACCCACTCGAGGCGTCTGGGCTGGTGCGGCGAGGGGGGCCCCCCATCTGCCGAGTGCGGCAACTGCGCCCGCGGCGGTCAGACGACGCAGCACCTCCCGGCGCGGCAGACTACCAGCCGGCGAAGGGAGCCCCGGGAACTCGTCGTATGTCATCGGTTCGGCGCAGCCGCTCGGATCACAGCGGGAGTATCTTGCAGCGCGCGGTGAGGCCGCGCCAGCGGCATGGCGATTCGGATGCCATAGAAAACGCCATTTTTCAGGGGGTTGCCGGCATGGACTGCCGCACGCTCACCCGCCACCCTTGCGCGTCGCGACCGGTGATCGCCGGCGGCAGAAAATTCCACTGCATCGTGAACAACGCAATGACGTTCGTCGCGCGCAACGCTCTGCGGGACACCCAGCCGCCGCTGCCTCCCTAAGATGGGCTCATCAGCCACCCGGCGCACCGTATTGCCTCTGTCGCATCATGACTCAACCTTCCCTGACGGATCTCGACCGAAAACATCTCATTCACCCTGTCGTGAGCTTCCGCGAGCACGAGAGGCGTGGCCCGACCATTCTGCAGTCGGGTCACGGCGCCTATCTGCGCGACAGCGAAGGCAAAGAGCTGCTCGATGCGTTCTCGGGTCTCTGGTGTGTCAATGTCGGTTACGGCCACGAGAGTATCGTGCGCGTCGCGGCGGAGCAGATGGCCCGATTGCCGTACGCCACGGGTTACTTTCATTTCAGTTCCGAGCCGGCGATCCGGCTGGCCGCGAGGCTCGTGGAGCTGGTGCCCCCATCGCTGCGCCGGGTTTACTTCACGCTCGGCGGCTCGGACGCCGTGGATGCGGCAGTCCGTTACATCACTCACTATCAGAATGCCCGCGGCGCGGCTGATCGCAAGCACTTCATCGCTCTCGAGCGAGGCTATCACGGCTCCTCCGCAGCTGGTGCGGGACTGACGGGACTCGCGGCGTTCCACCGCTACTTCGATGTACCGCGTCCGAATCAGCATCACATTCCCTGCCCGTATCCCTATCGGAGCCCCGTCGGCAACGACAGCCAAGCGATCATCGCCGCCTCCGTGGCGGCACTGCGCGCCAAGGTGCGCGAGATCGGCCCGCAGCGAGTGGCGGCGTTCTTCTGCGAGCCGATACTCGGCTCCGGCGGTGTGATCGTGCCGCCGCGGGGCTGGCTCAAAGCGATGTCCGAAACGTGCCGCGAGCTCGGCATTCTCTTCGTGGTCGACGAGGTCATCACCGGGTTCGGGCGCACCGGGCCGCTGTTTGCGTGTCAGGCCGAGGATGTCGAGCCCGACCTGATGACCCTCGCCAAGGGACTCACCGCGGGCTATCTCCCCATGGGCGCAGTGCTCATGTCGGAGGCGGTCTACGAGACGATCGCCGATGCGGCCGGCCAGGATGCGCCCATCGGCCACGGTCAAACGTATTCCGCCCATCCGGTGAGCGCCGCCGTTGCGCTCGAGGTCCTGCGGCTCTATCACGAGGGCGGCCTCCTCGCAAACGGCATCGCGCAGGCGCCGCGCTTCGAGGAAGGTCTGCAGAGTATGCTCCGGCATCCGCTGGTCGGAGACGCCCGCCAGCGCGGTCTCCTCGGGGCGCTCGAGCTCGTCGCCGACAAGGCTACGCGCCGCGGGTTCGATCCCTCATTGCGCCTCAGCGAGCGGATCGCGCGCGCCGCTTACGGCAATGGGCTCATCTTCCGCGCATTCGGTGACAACATTCTCGGGTTTGCGCCGGCGCTCTGCTGCGGTCCGCGCGAGTATGAGCTGCTGTTCGAGCGCCTGAAGCGCACGCTCGATCAGGTACTGGCCGAGCCAGACGTGTGCGCGGCGGTGACCTGAGATGGCGGCGCGCTGGCGGATCGCGGTCATCCCCGGTGACGGCATCGGCAAGGAGGTGATGCCTGAAGGCGTGCGCGTGCTGCAAGCGGCGGCGCGGCGATTCGACATTACACTCGAGCTCACCGCACACGAATGGGCGAGCTGCGATTATTACGCGCGGACCGGGACGATGATGCCCGATGACTGGAAGGAGCGCCTCGCCGGCACGGACGCGATCTATTTCGGCGCGGTGGGCTGGCCCGCCGCAGTGCCAGATCACGTCTCACTCTGGGGCTCGATCCTCAAATTCCGGCGCGAGCTCGACCAGTACGTCAATCTGCGTCCGGTGCGCGCCTTCGCCGGCGTGCCTTGCCCGTTGGCCGGCCGGGGGCCCGGCGATATCGACTTCCTGATCGTGCGCGAGAACACGGAGGGCGAGTATTCCTCGGTCGGCGTCTTCGAGCCGGTCCATGGCTCGGCGCCGGATATCTTCGGCCGCAACATTGCCAACCCCATCGCGATGATCTGGTCGGGCGCGATGATGCTCGACTTCCTGGGTGGCGGCAGCGGGCCGGCACGCCAGGCGCACGATGCGATCGTTGCTGCGATCGAGGGCGTGCTGGCATCGGGTCCCCACACGCCGGATCTCGGAGGATCAGCCTCGACCACCGATGTCGGGCGCGTGATCGCCGCTCGAGTGGAGGAGGGAAGATGAGCGTCACACTCACGCCGAGGCGAGGCGACCTGCTGCGACAGGGGAATCTGATCGGCGGCGTATGGCGGGCTGCAAGCGAGGCTGCCTGGCTGGAGGTCACCGATCCGGCAAACGGCGCGGTGGTCGGCCGCGTACCCGACAGCGGAGCGGCGGATGCACGCGAGGCGGTCGATGCAGCCAGCAAGGCGCTGGCCGACTGGCGCGCAACGGCGGCGCGCAGCCGCGCACAGTTGCTGAAGCGTTGGCACGCGCGGATTCTCGAGAGCGCCGACGATCTGGCGAGGATCATCTCGCTGGAGCAGGGTAAGCCGTTCGGCGAGTCTCGCGGCGAGGTCGCCTACGGCGCTTCCTACGTCGAATGGTTTGCGGAGGAGGCGGTCCGCGCCTATGGAGACATCATTCCCGAGCCAGTTCCGGGCCGACGAATGATGGTAGTGAAACAACCGCTCGGGGTCGTGGCGGCGATCACGCCCTGGAATTTCCCGCTGGCCATGCTGGCTCGCAAGATCGCGCCGGCGCTCGCGGCGGGCTGCACCGTAGTGGCGAAGCCGGCGGAGGATACGCCGCTCACCGCGCTGGCGCTGGCGCGGCTGGCCGAGGAAGCCGGCCTGCCCGCCGGCACCGTCAATGTCGTGACGGCTTCGCGGGAGAATGCGCCAAGCACTGTCGGCGCGTGGCTCGCGGACGCGCGCGTTCGCAAAATCACCTTCACGGGCTCGACTACCGTCGGCAAGCTGTTGGCGCGCGGCTCGGCGGACACGCTGAAGAAGCTTTCGCTCGAGCTCGGTGGCAACGCTCCGTTCCTGGTCTTCGAGGATGCCGATCTCGATGCCGCCGTGGAGGGGCTTCTGCGCGCCAAGTTCCGCAATGGGGGCCAGACCTGCGTCAGTCCCAACCGCGTCTATGTCCACGAAGCGGTATACGAGCCCTTTGCCCGCCGGTTGGTTCAGCGTGTCGCGGCCTTGCGCGTTGGTCCCGCCACACGGGCGGAGTCGCAGATCGGTCCGATGATCAATGGCCGCGCGGTCGAGAAAATCGAGCGGCACGTGCGGGACGCCCTGGAGCGTGGAGCGGCATTGCTCACGGGTGGGCGGGTCGTCCGGGATGAAGTAGCCGACGGGCCGAATTACTACGCTCCGACCGTGCTCGGGGACGCATCTCACCACATGGAGCTTGCCTCGGAGGAGACCTTCGGGCCGGTGGTTGCGCTGTTCCGCTTCCGCGCCGAGGAGGAGGTGGTCCGGCAGGCCAACGACACCCCTTACGGGCTCGCGGCCTACTTCTACTCGCGCGACGTGGCCCGCATCTGGCGGGTCGCCGAGCGGCTCGAGACCGGCATCGTCGGGATCAACGAGGGCGCCTTCGCCAGTGAGTCGGCGCCGTTCGGCGGCGTCAAGGAATCGGGTTACGGCCGCGAAGGGTCCCGCTACGGACTCGATGAATTCCTCGCGACCAAATACCTGTGCCAGGGCGGGCTTGCCTGAGCGGCCAAGGACGTCCTCGCCGCACGAACACCAGTCCTTTCATCAGCACCACGGGGAGCTAACAATGATTCGACCCGATTCTCATGCTGGCGCGACTCGCCGTCCCAGGGTGATCGGCGCCTCGGCCGCGGCGGCCTTCATCACCTGCCTCGGCGCTTCGCTCGCGAGCGCTCATGCCGCCTGGTTTGCGGAACACGCCAACCGGCTCTCGTACATCTTTGGCCTGGGGGCGGACGACCTCGATACGGTCAAGCGCCTATCACACGTGACCAGCGTCGATGGCTACGACTCTTCCTTCAAGCCGATACCGACGCGCCTCGAAGTCGAGGGACCGCTCGTCGTAGTCGACGGTGGGCCAAAGCTGGCCGTCGTGACCGCCGTGATGGATTATGGCCTCTGGAGCAAGCCGCCGGGTGACGCGGAGTGGGTCGGAAAGGGCCGCGACGAGGTGCCGAATGCGACGCTGAGTGAGAAGAACTACAAGTTCTCCATCCACATCGTCGGTCCGCTCGCGACACCCATTCCGCCGTTGCCGCACCAGACCCTGGAGGTGGTGCCTGTCGACGCCAAGCTGCCGGTGCTCAAAGGCCAGCCGCTCGAGCTGCGCGCGCTGTTTCACGGCAAGCCGATCGCCGGTGTGAAGATATTGCGGGACTTCGTCAATGATCCGGACGGAAAGATGGTCACGACCGGAGCCGACGGTACCGTCATCATCCGCGTGCGCAACCAGGGCTTGAACGTCATCTCCGCAACTTATGACGGACCGCCTGAAGACCCCAAGAAGGAGGACCACGTCGAGTACGAGGCGACACTCTCTTTCGTGCTGCCGCACAAGCCGGAGTGATCCGACGCGGCTGCCGGTGCTCAGTCGAGGACGTCCTGATCTGCCGTCTGTGCCCAGGGAATCAGCATGAATGCCCGGCCTCGGCCATGCAAATCGGGAGATTCTGACCGGCGCCCGGGGATATGCTGCGATCGCGCCGGATAGGCTTGCCCAGAGGTCAGAAGATGAAGCCGTTCAAGCCCAAGTACATCACCTTCGATTGCTACGGCACGCTGACGAACTTCCAGATGGGGCCGATGGCCCGGAGGATCTTTGCGGATCGTATCCGCCCGGAGCAGATGGAGGCCTTCGTCGCCGATTTCGCGGCCTATCGGTTCGACGAAGTCCTGGCCGACTGGAAGCCGTACCGGGATGTCATTCGCAACTCGATCGAGCGCACGTGCCGCAAGTGGAGACTCCAGTACCGGGACGGGGAGGCCCTGCAATTCTACGACGCAGTGCCGACCTGGGGGCCGCACCCGGACGTGCCGGCGGGGCTTTCCAGGGTCGCCAGGGAAATCCCGCTGGTGATTCTGTCGAACGCCTCGAATGATCAGATCCAACACAACGTCGCCAAGCTCGGAGCACCCTTCGCGCACGTGTTCACCGCCCAGCAAGCACAGGCCTACAAGCCGCGCCTCCGGGCCTTCGAATACATGTTCGACCAACTCCACTGCGCGCCGGACGAGCTGATGCACGTGTCCTCCAGCTTCCGCTACGACCATATGTCCGCACGTGATCTGGGCTACGGCGCGCGCGTATTCGTCGCGCGGGGCCACGAGCCCTCCCTGATGCCGCATTATGCTACCCACGAGATCAGGGACATCGGCGGCTTGAGCGCGCTGGTCGGCCTCTGACCTATGCCACCGGACATCATCGACGTCCGAAGCGATACGGTCACCCGACCGACGCCGGCTATGCTGGAAGCAATGATGAGCGCTCCGGTTGGCGATGATGTTTTCGGTGAGGATGAAACCGTCAACGCGCTGCAGAGCAAGGCGGCTGAGCTCTTCGGGATGCAAGCTGCACTCTTTTGCCCGACGGGCACGATGACGAACCAGATCGGGATCAGGGTGCATACGCGTCCAGGGGACGAAGTCATCTGCGACGAGCTCGCCCACATTTATTCACACGAGGGCGGCGGGATCGCATCGAACTCGGGCGCGTCGGTCAGACTGATCAAAGGCCACAGGGGCCGCTTCGCGGCCGACCAGGTGCGCGAGAATGTCAATTGCAGAGAAGATTCCCATTTTCCGTGGACCCGTCTGGTGGCGATCGAGAACACTGTCAATAAGGGCGGCGGATGCTGCTGGGACATCGAGGAGATTAGGCGGATCCGCCGTGTATGCGATGAGCAGGGACTTGCATTGCACCTGGACGGTGCCCGCCTCTTCAATGCACTCGCTGCAAGCCACGAGACCCCGACACAATACGGACGACTCTTCGACACCATCTCGGTGTGTCTGTCCAAGGGCCTCGGCGCGCCCGTCGGGTCTCTTCTGTTGGGTTCGCGCGATCACATCGCGAAGGCGCATCGCTATCGCAAGGTGATGGGAGGCGGAATGCGTCAGTCCGGCTACCTCGCGGCGGCTGGCTTGTTCGCGCTGAAACATCACGTGGAGCGGCTGCGTGACGATCACGCTCGCGCCAAGGCCGTAGAGGCCGAGTTGCGGTCGCTACCGTACGTCGCCTCCGTGCTGCCGGTGGAGACGAACATCATCGTTTTTTCCCTGACGGAGTCGATGAGTGCCGATGCATTCCTTGCGAAGCTGCGGGAGCGTCATGTGCGTGCGCTCAGTTTCGGGCGGCATACCATTCGCTTTGTGTTCCATTTGGACGTGAGCGACACCCATGTCGAGGCCCTGGTAGTCGCGTTGCGAGACATATGAGAGGCTCCGTGGCTCGAGGCTGAAAGAGCTGCCTGGTGATCGTGCAGGCGAGTAGCGCCGTCAGTGGCGCTTCGCAGTGGCTGAGCGTGGTAGCGCCTCGTCGGCCCCGGTGCGAAGGCCCTTAACTGGAGTGGGGCCGGCGTCGAGCCGGGCCCGGGGTCCGGGTTTCATCTAGGGGCTGCGCGTTACTGTTCGCCGTGAGGCATGGGCATTCTCATCATGTCCATATCGGGCGGCGCATGCGCCACCACATCCTTGTACTGCGCCGCCGTGAGGTGCGGGAGGTTCAGGACGAACCCCGTGACATCCCAGATCTCATCGTCCGAGTGCGACTTGCCCCAGGCGGGCATGCCCGAGAACTTGAGCCCGTGCTTGATGACCCAGAAGGTCTCCGCGGGTGTGAGATCGATGCCGTGCGCCAATCGGGGCGGCTGCGGATAAAGGCCTTTCCAGGTCTCACTGCTCTCGTAGCCGGGGGCGAGATGGCAGCCGGAGCACATGGTCGCGTATTGTCCGGCGCCATCGGATAAGCGCTGTGGGTTGTCGAGGTCAATGGGGGCTCGTATATCGCCCGTCTGGGCAGCAATACCGCGGTCGCGCACCGTCGCGAGCATCCAGTAGACGGGGCCAGAGTGCGGTACGTCCGCGCCGACGTGGTAGCCGCCGAGATAGATATACATCCCAAGACCGGCCGCGAAGAGCACGGCGAGCGCAATCAGCAGTTTGATGACCTTCAAGGTGGTTCTCCCGGTCATTTACAGCCAAGCGCGGATGCCGGCGACGAAGCGAACTTCGCTGGCCGGCAAGCCCGCGGCACGGGCCATGTCGGCGGTCGCGCCATACTTGGCCTCGTAAGTGACGCCGATGTAGGGAGCGAACTCCCGTCGCAGCTCATAGCGTAGCCGCAACCCGAAGTCCCCGTCTGTCAGCCCGGTCCCGATCCTGGCAGCTCGATCGGGGCGGGAATAAGCGTTGAACTCGAATTGCGGCTGCAGCACCAGGCGCTGCGTGAGGTAGAAGTCATAGTTGCCCTCGAATCGTGCGCCGAGAAGAGCGCCGCTGCTCACGAAGGCAAAAGCGCCGACTTCCCAATTGAGCGGTCCGAGCCCCTCGACTCCGAGTGTCGCCCAGCCGCGGGAGACTGGATCAAAGTCGCAGCGCACGCCACCTTGCACGTTGAAGAACGCCGAGACGGCGCGCGAGTAGAGCCCCTGGACCTCCGCTTCCTCGCGCGTACCGTCTGATGTAGCGACACTACCCTCGCTCTTGACCCAGAGTCGATCGAAGTCACCGCCATACCATCCCTCACCGTCCCATCGGTAGGAAGTAGTGCTGCCGACCCGCAGCTCGTTCTGGTTCAGAAGGGCATAACCGAAGGATCGATCGTTCTCGACCGGCTGCGGCCAGCCGGGCTCCGCAGGCTGTTGCTGGGCCTGCACCGCGAGGGGAAGGGCCGAAAAAACCGCGAATGCCGCAATCGGGAGGCGGCAGCTCGTTTGGTAGTTCATGCGACCACCGCACTCGTGAACATGCCCGCGTCCATGTGGTAGAGGAGGTGGCAGTGGTAGGCCCAGCGGCCGAGCTCCGTCGCATTGACGTAATACTGCAGCTTCTCTGCGGGCTTGACGTTGACCGTCTGCTTCAAAGGCCGAAGCCTTCCCTTCTGATTCTCGAGCTCGGTCAGCATGCCGTGCAGGTGAATCGGATGCTCCATCATCGTGTCATTGATGAGAGTCACAAGGATTCGCTGCCCATGCGGGAAGCGAACCGGCTGGCTCTGGTCGTAGGTGAGGCCATTGAACCCGAAGACGAAGCGCTCCATGTTCCCGGTCAGATGCAACAGCACTTCCGCATCCGGGTCACGCGTGACGAATGGGCCATTTTGTGGACCACCGTTGAGGCGCACGAGATCGGTGTACAGCAGCACGCGGCGGCCGTTGCGCTCGAGTCCGTCACCGGGTGTGTCGAGGCGTTCGATCGGGTCCTTGGCGAGGCTGACCACCGCGGGGCCGAGCTTAAGATGCACATCCTGCGGCTGCGGATACGCGACCTGGCCCGAGGCATTGGGATGTGCATGCGGGGGTCGCTTTGGCGCGGAGCGCGAAGGTGCGGACATGCCGCTCATGCCCTGCTTCATGCCTGGCATGTTCATTCCGGGCATATCCATTCCGGACATGTCCATGCCGGACATGTCGTCGCGTTGCCTGCCCGGCATGCTCATCCCAGGCATCTTCTTGGGCCCATTCGGCATGCCCGACATCCCGGCCATGCTCATTCCCATGTCCGTCATGGTGCGACTGAAGATCGGGTCCATCGGGGGAACGGAGGCGGTGAGTCCCTCTCGCAGGGCCAATGTGCCGCGCGCGTAGCCACTGCGATCCATCGCCTGAGCGAAGATCGTGTACGCATCGTCGGTCGGCTGCACGATAACGTCATAGGTCTCGGCCACTGCGATGCGAAATTCGTCGACTGTAACGGGTTCTACGTTGCTGCCATCGGCGGCCACGACCGTCATTTTGAGACCTGGGATGCGCACATCGAAATACGTCATCGATGAGCCGTTGATGAAGCGAAGGCGGACCCGCTCTCCGCGCCGGAAGAGACCCATCCAGTTTGCGGCAGGCGCCTGTCCATTGACGAGGTAGGTGTAGGTACCCCCGGTCATGCGTCCGGTTACATCAAGGATATCGCGCGGGTCCATGCGCATCGTGCTCCACTCGAAGCGGTTGTGAAGCGTTGCGAGCACTCCCTCTGCGCGCGCGTCACGGATGAAATCGACCGCAGTCCGCTTGTGATAGTTGTAATACCTGCTGCTGGTCTTCAGATGATAGTAGACCGTCTCTGGGTCCTCATCCGTCCAATCGCTCAAGAAAATCACGTACTCCCGGTCCGCCGCGACGGGATCGGTCTCACGCGGGGTGATGATGAGCGGTCCCGAGAGGAGGGCCTGTTCCTGAAATCCCGAATGGCTGTGATACCAGTACGTGCCGCTCTGGCGAACGGGGAAGCGGTAGACGAAGGTCTTCCCCGGAGCGATACCGGGAAAGCTGATGCCCGGTACTCCGTCCATTCCCGCCGGCACGTAGATGCCGTGCCAGTGGATCGAAGTCGGAACCGTGAGCCGATTCGTCACACGCAACGTCACGGTATCGCCTTCCCGCCAGCGGAGGATCGGGCCCGGCATCTGGCCATTGACCAGGGTGGCTGTCGACGGGTTGCCGGTGATATTGACTCGCGTCGGCTCGACCGAAAGGTCGAACTGGGTACCCGAGAGCTCCGGTAAGCCGTGCGACCCCGTGATGCCTGCGGCACGCGCGCGGCGCGCTGAAAGCGGGGGGAGAAGCGCGGCGACCGCCGTACCGGCGGCCAGCCCTTCGATGAAGCGGCGGCGCGTCAGAGAAGCCGGCCGACCGGGAAGGATGAAAGGAGAAACGTTCATTGAGGATGAAATCTTGTCCATCGCCTTGATCTCAAATGTGGTCTCTGGCGCGGGATCTGGCGGCAGCCAGTCGAGCGCCAGCACGCACTTCCGCAGCACGGTGTGCCAGCGGGTGCGCTCAGGGATTCTTGGAGTGGATCAGACGATCGGCGGTCGCAGCCGCTGGCTTATGGGAGCGGCAGGGAGCTGATGAGCCAGCTCCGGTAGGATGGAAGTAGAGGTAGCTGGTAGCGCAAAGCCGATCGCGGACGTGACCGCCGGTGTCGATGGGGTCTGGCACTGGCAGCCGTCCGACCCACAGCAGTGATGTCCGTTCGAATGATGGTGAATCGAGCCGGATGTGTGGTGCGCAGGGGCTCGGGGCTGCGGGTGATCCGGCCTCGCATCCGAAGTCATGTGCTCGTCGCATCCGGGTGTGTGCATGCCGGTCATGTGCTGCGCGGGCGCGAAGCCGATCGCATACGCGATCGAGGCATGCATTCCGAGTCCAAGCTGGAACGCCAACAGGTAAAGCAACGGTCGCGTGATTCGACGAAGCACCGCCCGAGTCTATAGCTCGGAGTTCCGCTTCCGCAAGACCTGAAGATCTGGTCCCCAGAAGATCATCTCAGCCGGGCGGGGACTTTGGCGAGGCACGAAGAGCAAGCCATCGAGAGGTGCGGGCCCATCTCGAGGAGAAGCAGTGGCAAGGCTGACGGACTAGAGGCGAGCGGCATCTGACTCAGCGAACGCCACCGCGGTAAGTTCGATGTCGGCACGTGCGATCTTTAAAACGTCCGCCGCTTGCCGCCATCGGCCCGTCGCGCGCAGCACTTCGGCGACGATTGCCGCGCCCCGGTCTTTCGAATCCACATACCACTCGGAGGTATCGATGACGGTTGCAAGATTCGGGCGATTCTCGGACTCGTCGATATTCAGCACGTGATCGGCTTTCTCGATGTTCTTCACGGCGCCGGCTCTTTGCTTTCCGCAATCTTCCGACGTGCGGCCGTGCTTCGGCGTCTTCGCGGTGGAAGAGCCTGGTCCTGAAGGAGCCTGCCGAGCTTGTCATCGCGGGCGAGAACCTCGAGGTCGTTGCCGACGGCGTGACCCTGCGCGTGCTGCCGCGCCGAAAGCTTGACCGCGGCGTGCATGATATCCGCCACAGCGTGGGTTGACGAACCGTGGGGGATTTAATATGATGTCTATCATATTCTAGCTGCGATCAATGAGCCGCACTCCCAACAGCCGCAGGGAAATCACTCACGAGCGTATCGTGGAAGTGGCGGCGCGCGCGCTTCGTCGGAATGGATATACCGGTGTGGGAGTGGCCGACGTGATGAAGGAAGCCGGCCTTACACATGGCGGCTTCTATGCGCACTTTGAGTCGCGCGATGCGCTTCTCGTCGAGGCGCTGGAGCGTGCGAGCCGCGAGAGCGGCGAGACTGTGTCGCGCACTGCGCAGCGGCGTGCCGGCGAAGGGATCAGCGGCTTCCGCTCGCTCGTTGAGACTTATCTTGCGGACGGACAGCTTGCATCAGCGGAGAGTGGCTGCCCTGTAGCTGCGGTGGCGAGCGAAATGCCTCGTCAATCAAAGATGGTTCGCGAGGCGTCTGCGGCACGTGTGCAATGGCTCATCGCCGGAGTACGCACCCGGCTTCCCAAGAAGCACCGCGCGGCGGCAAGCTTGGTTGCTGGCACGCTTGTCGGATCATTGCAGCTTGCGCGCGCCTTGGGCGACAACGCTGAAGGGCGTGCCCTGCTCTCAACCGCGCGCAACGCGCTCATAGGCCGGTACGACGCCGAAGCTGAGCCCAGCTACTGACCATTTGCTCCGACCGTCGGCACTCCCATCTTAATCAGCCAAAATATGATGTACGTCATATTCAGTGCTCCAAGCCCAGACTCCAGGAGACCTCCATGAAGATCAGCAATACTGTCGCTCTCGTCACCGGTGCCAACCGCGGCATCGGTTTGGCATTCACGCGCGAGCTGTTGGCCCGCGGCGCTCGCAAGGTGTACGCCGGCGCCAGGGACCCCTCCACGATCAAACAGCCAGGCGTCGAAGCCGTCCGGCTCGATGTCACCAAGCCCGAGCAGATAATTGCGGCGGTCGCGCGAGCCGGCGATGTAGCGCTGCTCATCAATAACGCAGGGGTGGGCCATGAGGGCGGGTTCCTTGCGCACGACAGCGAAGAGCTCGCACGCCTGCAACTGGAAACCAATTTCTTTGGGATTCTGCGCATGAGCAAGGCATTCGCCCCGATCCTCGCCGCTAACGGCGGTGGAGCAGTTCTCAATGTTTTGTCGATCGCGTCGTGGGTAAACAGCGGCCGACTGGCGGCCTATGCGGCCAGCAAGGCCGCTGCCTGGTCTCTGACCAACTCGCTGCGCCATGAGTTGGCAGGGCAGCAAACCCAGGTGCTTGCGCTGCACATGGGCTTCGTCGATACCGACCTTGTGCGCACAATAGACGCTCCAAAGACCAGTGCGGATGTAATAGTCAAGCGAGCACTCGACGCGCTGGAATCCGGTCTCGAGGAGGTGCTGGCCGACGAGATCACCCTGCAGGTGAAGCAAGGCATGACGTCGGCCAGACCCAGCTACCTACCGCAGATCTCCTGAACCCGGCATTCGATCGCCGGGTCCGGTCTCTGCCGACAAGGGTTTTCGAACAATCTGCTCGTCCACGGAGGGTGGTTGGCGCTGGTTCTCGATACTGCAATGGGTTGCGCTGTGCACTCGGTCCTCGATGCCGGACAAGGCTATACGACCATCGATCTGCGGACGACCTTTGCAAAGCCTGTGCGTGAGGCGACAGGACGAGTGAGGTGTGAGGGGTAGGTGCTGCAGTAGGTGAGCTGATTGCATCGGCCGAAGGCCGGATCACAGGTGCAGATGCGACTTTGCTGGCTCACGGGCCGGAAACCTGCCTCAGATTCCGACTCTAACTGAGGTCTGGTTGCCGGCGCGTTGCCTCAGGGGCAAGCACATCGCTGGAATAGCCATTCAGCGGCGGCCAGATCGGCAAGGGCGTAACCCACCGATTTGAAGACGCTCCTGCGCATGCGAGCAGCCGGGGCGCCGTCCAGGACGAGATGGCGCAACTGGGCGATCTCGTCGCGCTTGATGATTTGGGCCAGCAGCGGCTCTATCAGATCGCCGGATTCCTCCACAGCGTCCATGGTATCGACCACCACGAGGGAGTCTCGAAAGCACTCAGTGTCCGTCTCTCTCATGGAGGGGCGGAAGCTGCCGACGAGGTTGAGGTGAACGCCCTCTCTGAGCCATCGGCCCTTGATGAGAGGTGAGGTCGCCATGGTGGCGCAGCAAATGACGTCGGCCTCGCGCGCGGCGGTCTCGAGATCTGGCACGAGATGTACCGGTAAGCCGTCCTGGAGGAGACGGCCCACGAGGCGAGTTGCCTTCTCCGCGGTACGACCCCAGACCCCGACCGATTTGTAGCGTCTGACTGCGAGATGACCTTTGATGAGATAGGGCGCGAGCGCGCCGGTGCCTATCATCAACAGGGTGTCAACATGAGACGCGGCGAGCAGGTCGGCGGCAAGCGCCGAGACTGCAGCCGTGCGGAGCAGGGTCAATGCGCGCCCATCGATCAGTGCGAGCGGCTCGCCGGTCTCGCCGGAGATCAGCAGGTATTCCCCGTTGATCGAGGAGATTCCTCGCTGCTCATTGCCCGGGAAGACCGTGACAATCTTGACGCCCAACGGTCCCCCTTCGCGCCAACAAGGCATGACCAATAGACTGTTGGTTGCGCGTGGGGCGCGAAGCTCATAATGACTTCGCGGAGGTGCGGTCGCGTCCCGTCCGAAAGCATGGCGTAAGGGCTCTATGAGATCGGCAGCGCTCGCGCAGGCATGAACGGCTTCAAAGTCCAGTCTATTCAATGTGCACCTGGATGGACGGTCAAATAGCCATCCTTGGTAATTGAGACGAGGGTTCCGTCGGATATCCGCCGGTGCTCACTGGCGGGCAGGCGGAGGATCGGAGGCGACATCCACCCCATTTCACGTCCGACGATCGTTCCTAAAGCGAGGATGGCGTCGGGAGAGTCGAGGATGATCGCTGCGGGCGCCAGGGCACGGTGAATCAGCTCGAGCAGTACGGAGCTCCCCGATGAAGAGCCCCGCAGTTCGCTGATGAACAGTGCGGCTCCGGTAATCACTCGGTGGTGATTGCGGGACCGCGGATCGGTCAGCGTGCCGCTCGCGGGAGATATCCCACCCCAGAAACTGATCGGGTCTGCGAGCACCATCGCAGGCACCGACTCGATGTCTTCGTCGGGGAGCCCTGGAACGACGACTTCCAGCTTCATGGAAGTCACCCCGGATCCAGGTGAAGTGATCCCCTGACGGCGCTTTCGATGCACTCAGTCAGGCTGGCGAAGACGACGTCGTACCCGGTGTTTTGCGGTGCGTAATGGGCAAACTTGCCGGAATTGGTGACCAAGACGCCGGTCCCAATCGGCAGGACAGGTGTTACGACGATGCAGGTGTCCGTGACGACGACGACGCCTCGGCGGATGAGACGATCCACCAGCCCCTCGTCGCGCACCGCTTCGAGGGCGTGCCGACCCGTGCATGCATACAGAGGTTTGCTGCACTGCCGGTTGGCCAGGAGCCGATCAAGGGCGCGCAGCTCATCGATTGAGAGGTGGGGACTACCAATGGCGACAGCATCGATCGGGTCGCCGGCTGCCCGGCTCGCGGTCGAGAGGCCGGCTCGTGCGGTCGCGAGCGTCGCGAGGTCGAGGCGGACGATTGCCCCAGGCGGAGAGCCGCCGAAGGCAACGGAGCGGGACGAGGCCTCGGGGGTGACTCCGATTACGTGAAAGAGGCCGACCGATCCACTGGATGCGGCCGCGGCGCCCAACGCTTTCAGCTGATCCTCGGTCGGATGACCGATCCCCTCGATTGCGGCGATCTGCCCGCCGGCCGCGCGACCCAGCCAGGTCCCGAGAATGGGGAAGGCGATGTCGTGCCTCCAAAAGGAATCCGGCACGCCGGTGGCGTCGACCAGAATCTTGGCCAACCGGTTCTCGGGTAGATGCAGACCCGTCCGTGGTGCGCGGCCCGTAATGGCCGCGCAGATATCGAGGAAATCGCCATAGCGATTGGTGCGTGCACCCAGTACCGAGTTGCAGAAGGCAACTGCATTGCTCTCACCCCAGGCAACGTCCTCTCCCGCGGAGGGCCGATGGCCGGCCTGATAGGGGGCGCAGGTCCAGGTCTGGCGGGCACCCATCGCTACGTAGGCATTCATCAATCGGCGCGCCATCATCTGAGCCGAGGCGTCGAGACGCGCGACGCCTGCGTGCAAGAGGTCGAGGGCGCCGACGTTGAGTGTTGTCGGTACCGCAACCCGCGCCCTCAGGGCGACCAATCGCTCTGCGAAAAGAGTGCCGCTGTCGCCGTGGTACAGGCAGCTGTCGATGTGCGCCGACCGGATCTGCACCAGCCGCTCCGCGCCCAATACCCGCCCGGACTCCACAACCACCCGCATTGCCAGAGCCGCGCCATCGCCGCCGGCGCCTTCGAGCAATCCCCGTTCGTAGGAGTCGAGCTTCACGGAGACCATATCAGAATGGCTTCGTCACAGGTTCAGCCTACCCCTGGGGGTCATCTCCTCCGTGACGAATCGCCGTCGACAATCCCCCATCCCAGCCAAATAAATTTTCCAGGCCCTCGCAAGGCTCCTTGGCGGGGGGTAGTCTTCAACATGCATGCAGCCTGAGTCCTTGGATACGTGGTTCAAGCGCGAGATCCTCGTCCACGAGGAAGCGTTGGTCCGCTATTTCAGCCGATGCTGGCCGAGGGTAGCGGAGATCCTCGACCTGCGCCAGGACACCTACGTCCGAGTCTATGAAGCGGCTGCGAAATCCCGGCCCCACGCCCCTAAGTCCTTCCTCTTCACTACCGCGCGTCACTTGATGACCGACCGGCTTCGCCGCCAGCGAATCGTGCCGATTGATGTCGTGGGGGATCTCGACGCCCTGGACGTCACGGCAGACGAGCTGTCTCCCGAGGACCGCACCAGCGCCCATCAGGAGCTGCGCCGCCTCGCGCAGGCGATAGACGAGCTGCCCCCCAGGTGCCGCGAGGCGGTGTGGATGCGGCGTGTGGACGACCTATCGCAGAAGGAAGTGGCGGCGCGACTTGGAGTGACCCAGAAGACTGTGGAAAAGCACGTCATGAAAGGCATGCAGCTTCTCGCCGAGGCAATGTTCGGTAGCGCTATCCGCAAGGGACGCAGACGGCGCACTGGCGCGAAAGAGGGGACGACGGAAATGGGAGCGAGCGACAAGGCTTCCGGGGAGCCCGATCATGGCTAGGCAATATTCACCCGTCGACCATAAAGCGATCGAGGAGCGCGCGGCAGCGTGGCTCGCTCGCCGTGACAGCGGCGAATGGACCAATGAGGACCAGGCAGGTCTTACGACATGGCTCGATGAGTCGACGGCTCATCGAGTCGCATTTCTGCGCTTGGAGAGCGTCTGGGAGAGTGCGCGGCGAGCGCGTGTTCTGAGCAGTCCTTCTCCTGGCATCGTGCCGCCCGCCAAGAGATGGAAACGCTCTCCGTTCTTCAAGTCCGTCGTGTCGGAGACTCCGAGCGCGCTCCCGCATCGCCGGCCACTCCTTCGTTGGAAGATCGCCGCGGCATTTCTGCTGGCCGTCGGGATCGGAAGCATGGGATATGTGCTCAACAGGTTTACACCCGGCAACGTGTATAGCACGTCCGTCGGCGGCATTTCTTCGATCCCGCTTGCCGATGGCTCAGTCGTAACGCTGAACACCGCGAGCCGCATCCATGTCGAGTTCACCCTGAAGGAGCGACGGGTGGTTCTCGAGCGCGGTGAGGCCTATTTTGCAGTCAGGAAAAACCCTGCACGCCCCTTCGTCGTGGTCGCCGGCGATCAGCGCATCGTGGACGTGGGCACGCAGTTTTCGGTCAGGCGTGATCCGACTGGCCTGCGTGTCGTCGTCACTGAAGGAATCGTGCAACTGGAGAGCCCGCGCGCCGATATCCGCGCCGCCAGAGGTAGCATTCAAGGTTTCGCCCCGCAGCGCCTGGCCGAAATTCACGTGCGCCTGAGCGCCGGAGCTGTCGCGTTCGCGCAGGATGGAGACCTCCTCGTACAAAAGGAATCCGTTCGCCAAGCCGAACAAATGATGAGCTGGCGCAGGGGATACTTGACCTTCCACGACACCACGCTTGCGGATGCCGTGGCCGAATTCAATCGCTACAACCTGCATCAGATCACGATCGAGGACCCCCAAGTCGCCGGCATCCGCATCAGCGGGACTTTCCGACCGACGGACTACCAGGCCTTTGTCCGGCTTCTGCACAACGGCTACTCGGTTGACGTGCGCAATACGGACGAGGGGATGACGCTCAGCAAAGAATAAACGCATTCCTCCGCGAGCCCGCATGTGCGGGATTTCGGCTGTTCGCTCGTCCCGGTACGCGACGGGCGCATTTCAGAATGACAGCCCAGGGGGTGCGTACGATGTTCCGCGGACTTTTGACCAAGTCGACATTCCTCATCGCTGCCTGCTGTCTCACATTGGCGGCACACGCCATGGCGGAGCCGCCCAAAGCGGTGCAGGTTCCTCCCGGCCCGCTGGTGCCGGCGCTCGAATCTCTCTCGAAGCAAATGACCCTGGAGCTCATCTACCAGCCGAAGCAGCTCGAGTCCATCAAGACGAGAGGCGTATCCGGGACCTATACGCCGCAAGATGCCGTGAGAATTCTTCTCGAAGGTACACCGCTCGAGGTTCGAGTGGATGCCAGCGGGGCGATGGCCGTGGTTCCGCGTGATGCAGGCAGTTCGCTCAAGCACGATTCCCGGCGGTCGACGAATGCGAAAGGAGGTGCGGGAGACGGTTCCCGCCGCGGCTTTCGCCTGGCTCAGGTGGTTCAAGGACAGAATTCTGGCGCTACTTCGCTAGCCCCAGAGTCATCGCCGGGCGCCGGGCGCCTACAGGAGGTCATCGTTACCGCCAACAAGCGGGCCGAGCCTCTCTTTCAGGTTGCCGGATCAGTCACTGCGTTCACCGGCAGCGAGCTCACGGCGATCGGCGCGCAGAGCTTTCAGGACTATCTCTCCCAGGCGCCGGGAGTCATCTTCCAGTCCTCGACGCCGGGGGTGGGAAACGTCACGATCCGTGGAATCGGCACGGCCACGGTCTTCCCGGATCAAGGACAGAGCACCACCGGTATCTATCTCGACGGAATACCCCTGACCGATCCTGGCTTCGCCATGGGAATTCCGGACCTCGACGTGTTTGACGTCCAGCGCGTGGAAGTTCTCAAGGGACCACAGGGCACGCTCTTCGGATCGGCGACGCTCGGCGGCGCGGTCAATTACGTTCTGAATCCCGTGTCGCTGAGCCACTACCAGGCGCTGGCCGAGGCCGGGCTGGCGGGCACCGAAGACTCCGGAGAAGTCGGGCACAGACTCGACGCGGCGGTAAACATACCGCTCATCCCGGACGTGCTCGGAGTCCGTCTGACGGCCGCCGAGCATTTCGATCCAGGTTGGCTGGACAACGTCGGCATCGGTCGTGATGACACGAATACGCATCGCGTATTCGACTACAGAATCAATGCGCTCTGGCAGATCAATGACCGCTTCAGTCTGAGCTTTCTCAGCTTCCGTGATGACGCGCACAGCGGCGACGGCTTCTACGCTTTTCCTGCGCTTGGGGGCCTGAAGCGCGACACCATCATTCCGGAGGTGGCGACGTTCGTAAACCAGATCAATAGTCTCAAGCTCGATGGCGACCTGGGGTTCGCGAACCTGAGCATCACCACGGCTTATTCGAATAAGAGCCAGGTGTCGGACAGCGACGTGACGCCATTCTACGGCGGTGTTCCCACGACTTCCCCGGCCTACGCCCGAGACCTCTCGCGCATGGCGGAAGTTCGCCTCAGCTCGCCGAGCGGGCAGAGACTGGAGTGGCTTGTGGGACTGTACTACGGCAGCTTTTTTGAGCCGTATCCGACGCCGACATACCAGAGTGGCGTCGATACCTTTGATTTCACGGTATGGTACAAATCGACTGAGTCCGCGGCCTTCGGCGATCTCACATACCACCTGACCAACCATTGGCGGCTCACCTTCGGGGGCCGCTACTATCACAACAGGCTGTTCACTGAAACCGCCTCCGGTACACCCGGGACACCCTACGATATCGTTGCCGGAAGGCAAAGGGGCGACGGCTTCATCCCCAAGGGCTCTCTGACTTTCGAGCCTAACTCGAGCTTTCTCGTTTACGGCCTCGTCTCGACGGGATTTCGCATGGGAGGCGTCAATCTGGTGCCACCTATCCCGACGTTTCAGACGCCGGCAACCTACAAATCGGACAGCTTGACGAACTATGAGCTCGGGCTGCGGGCCTCGATGCTCAATCGCACCCTCTTCATCAACTCCACATTCTTCTATGTCGACTGGCGCGACCTGCAGATCAGGCTCAACAGGCCGGACGGATACACCTATGTTGCGAACGCCGGAGCCGCCAGGAGTGCAGGGATTGAGAACACGATCGACTGGGCGCCGACAGGCGCATTCGATCTGCGCGCGAATGTCACATATCTGGATGCGCAGCTGACGCGTCCGCTGGCGTTGGGCGGTGGGACGACGCTCGCATCCGGGGGGCGACTCCCCGGAGCATCCAAATGGAGTACGTCAGAGACGGCGACATACCACTTCGATTTTCGTCACGCGCCCTATATCGCTCTGACGCATCGCTATCTGTCCGGCGCGCCGAGCGCCTTCGTGGATCCGCTGCCGGTGGGCGACTACAGCACGCTCGACTTCCGTACCGGTGCGACTTTCGGAAACTTCGATGTCGCCGCCTACGTCGATAACCTGACCGATAAGAGGGGCATAACCGCGGCCGAATACTTCGGCTCCGCAGTAACGGACTTTTATGTCCTGCCCCTGACGGCTGGCGTTCAGGTCGACTGGCATCTGTGACTATGAGATCGCTTGTCCTGAGCTCGGCTGCCGCTGCCGTTCTCGCCATTGTTGCGGCCCGGAGTTCCGGTGCAGAGAAGACAATGAGCGTGCAGAATTACGCATGGGCCGATGCCGTGCGGGCGATGAACCCGCTGTCGCTCGGCGGGCGTGTGTTTCCGCATTGGCTCGGCGACGGAGCGCGCTTCTACTATACCTCGGAGGCCACAGACGACCATACGGGTACGACATTCCTGGTTGACCCTAGGGACGGCACGCGCAAGCCCCTATTCGATGCGACGAGCGTCGCGGCGTCACTCGGCAGGCTCAGCGGCCGGCAGATCAGCCCGCGGCATCTGCCAAAGTGGTCTCTCGTCGCCGGCGAGAGCGCTCTGTGGTTCGATCTGCCGTCCGGCCAGTATCTCTGCGAGCTATCGGCGTCGCAGTGTCACGCGGCTTCAGCCACGCAAAGAGACGGAGTACTGGCAAAAGCGGTTCCGAAATGGGCGATGAGATCGCCGGACGGGCGCTGGGATGCGTTCATCTGGAATCACAATGTCTACATCCGTCCAGCGAAACTCGATCAGGTGACGCGTGGCAACTATCGGCTTGGAAATTATCGGCCCGCAGCCGGAAACTCGCGTTTTGGAGGTCCACTCGAGGAAACCATCGGCGAGTTCTATCCCAGCGGTCAGCGGGCTGACTGCGATCATCCGGCACCCCCGGGGCCGATTCCGGAGAAGGATCTCTCACCGCCCTCTGAGCCGTCGCCGCCGGGGTCCATTGCATTGACCCACGACGGAACCGCGCTCTGGAGTTACGGACCACGATTCAAGATGGGGATGGAGGTCGCCACCCTGGATTCGGATCGCTATCGACGCACCGCAGGAGTGCTGGCCTGGGCGCCCGATTCCTCGAAGCTGGTGGTCAGGCGGGAAGATATCCGAGGACTCAGGATCTATCCGCTGTATTCATCGACTTCCAATCAACCTGTCGACCATAGCTACTACTACGCCGTACCCGGCGATAAGCGCGTTCCGCAAGGCACGTACTACGTGATCGATATCGCGCGCCGAAGCGTAAAGCGCGTGAATGTGCCACCGACGGACATCGTGGAATATCCGACGGGTGCTCAGTGGACGCCGGACTCGAACAGGCTCTTCATTTTGACCGCGGGCCGGGGCGAAAAGTCCTTGTCGTTGTCGGTGTACGACACCCAGGCTGGCTCGGTACGCACGGTCGTGCAGGAGACATCCCCTACGTTTGTCGAAGCGAGCAATGGGGATGGGGACGATCTGGATGGCACGGCCCAGATCGCGGTCGTGGGGGAGGGCTCCGATATCATCTGGTTCTCGGAGCGAGACGGCTGGGGCCATTTCTACCGGTATGGAATGGACGGCAGCCTCAAAAATCAGATCGAGAGCGGTTCGTACTCGGTCGCAGGGCTGATTCACGTCGACCGCACCGCGCAGCAGATCTACTTCACGGCCTGGGGCAAGGCTCCTGGGATTCCCTACTACCGGCATCTCTATCGAGTCAATTTCGACGGCACTGACGTCGTTTCCCTGACGCCCGAGCCCGGGAACCACCTCATCCAGTGGTTTCCGGATGGCAAGTACTTCCTCGATACGGATTCCGCGGTCGACAAGCCCCCGGTGACCGTCGTGCGGCGTGCGGACGGACAGTTGGTGATGACGGTCTCGCGTGGCGAGGACACGGATCTGCGGAAGATTGGCTGGCGGCCTGCGAAGGTGTTCAGCGTCAAGGCTCGGGACGGCGTGACCAAGCTGTACGGAGTAATGTATCTGCCGTACGACTTCAATCCCGCAAAGCGATATCCGATCATCGCCAACGTTTATCCGGGGCCGTTCGCGGGCAGCGCGGAATGGAGCTTCAACGGGCCTGACAATTACGCGAGCGCCGTCAAGGATCATCCGGATTACGGCGTGACGCACGACGAAGGCATGGGGCAGTCGCTTGCAGACTTCGGCTTCGTCGTCATCCGCTTCTGGGCGCTCGGCACTGCGCTTCGCTCCAAGGCGATGCAGGATTACTTCTACGGGCACGTGCTCGACAATGGACTTCCGGACCTGGTGTCTGCAATGAGGCAGCTCGCCCGGCGCTATCCATGGATCGATGTGTCCAGAGCCGGAATAGTTGGGCATTCCGGCGGCGGATACACCGCGACCGCGGGAATGTTCCTGCACCCAGATTTCTTCAAGGTCGGGGTCGAGGAGTCGGGAAACAACGACTTCAGAGTCTACGGCTGGTATTGGGGCGAGAAGTATCAGGGAATGCTCGACTCGCCAGCCGCGGCCGAGGCCTACGAGAGGCAGGCCAGCTATCGGTATGCGGGAAATCTGCAAGGAAAGCTGTTGCTGATCCATGGAGACATGGATTGCAACAACCCTACCGCGGAAACGCTCCGTGTGGTCAATGCCCTCATCGAGAAGAACAAGCCATTCGACATGCTGATCGTGCCCGACGCGGGACATCAGCTCCCGGGCTACGTCATGAAGCGCGTTTGGAACTACTTCATCACGAACCTGCTCGGCGCGAAGCCGCAGGAAGATTACCGGCTGATGAAGGCTGGACCGTGGGCGAGCTTTCGATTGCCTGCCGCGGATTTGGGCGGCGACGAGTGAGAGATGGGCCATTCTGGTCGGCCTATGGCTCGCCACACGTAGGCCGCAGCAGGGCATTGTCAGGCAACGGCAGGATAGTCTGGGGGTATCGTGAGAGTGAGACCGGTCTTCGCACTGCGGGCGGTGACGACATATGGGTCAGTCAGCGTAGGAGGTCACCAGATCGCCTATCGCGCCGTCGCGGGGGCGCCGCTATCTCGAGGAGCCGCTGACCTGACGCGGGCCAGAAGCGTCCGCTGATCAACGGACAGCCAGCCCCTCCCCGAGCGGTACCTCGCGGCTCGAGGCGACGAATCCCGCCCAGTAGTAGGGATGCTCGTAGGGATGACGGCCGCCCACAACCTGTGCCCGCAGGTCCTTCTGCGCTTGCTGCAAGGCGCCTGCGACGTCCGTGCTATGAGCGGACAGAGCGAGATACATCTGACGCATGAGTTGCGCAGTGCTCTCGTCCTCGACGCGCCACAGGCTCGCGACGACTTGCCTGGCGCCCCGCTGTTGCACGATCGCGCTCAGGCCCTCGACCTCCCGCCCGTCGTCCGTTTGGCCCCCGCCCATCGCGGTCTGGCAGGCGGACAGGGTCACCAGATCCAACCCGGTAAAGCTCAATCCGGCAAGCGCATCGAGGGTCAGGCGTGACCCGTCGCCCAGCACCAGGAAGGAGCGCACGGCGTTACCGGGTCGCAGGCTGAAATGAGTTCCCACGTGCAGCACCGTGTAGGCATGCGCGCCCTGCAGTGAGGTCTCGAACCGGCCGGCGGTGAAACTGCGGTCAGCAAACCCCTCACCGGGCAGCGCGCCGTCGCCCGTCCCAGCTCCGTCGCATGCGGCCGAATGGGTCGCGAGTCCGGCAATCGGTCCGTGGACGACATAGCAAAGCTCATCGGCCATGCCGGGCAGAGGCTCGAAGCCGTTCACTCCCTGTGTCACGCCAAACCCGAGCACGCGCGGGGTTGCTGCGGCGGGTGATAGCGCGGCGAAGGGCGGTGTGGAAGGCATACCGATGCCGGCGAGCAGCTCTATGGCGTACCGGTCGGCGAGGTAGGTGCCGTCGGGAGCTTCGAGCGCGCCGAAAGGCACATAGCGCAACGGACCATCCAGCCACAGGAAGAGGTGAGTGACATTCTGCTGGCGCGCGACCTGGTCGAGTGGGCGGGCGAGAGTGTCGTAGAGTGCCCGGGCGGGCCCGTCGATCGGCGCGCGCTGTCCGATCATGTCGAGGAAGCGTCCGATCTGACGCTGTAAGTCTCGCGCATCCACCGGGACCGGAATCTCGAGCTGTGTCTGGCGTGTCGCGATGAGCAGGCGCAGCCGCTGCGGTGTGAGCACGTAGATGGCGATCGCGGAATCCGCGGGGGCATGCTCGATCGCGCGCTGCAGGCTCCTGGCGTCGACCCGCGAGGCCGTGATCGCGATGCCGTGGGTGCTACCGGCCTGCTCGTTGGCGGCGATGAACCGCTGAATCCTGCGGGCGCGCGCCCCTTCGGCTTGCTGAGCGCGCGTCAGCAGCTCATTGAGTCGCCTGACCTCGCTTGCGGTGATGCGGGACCGATCCTGCAATCGGCGTAGCCGATCGAGCTCGGCTCCCTGGGGCGCATCGGCGCGCAGCACCGCCGCATAACGGCGGTCGAGCGTGTGCTCGCGATCGTCGAGAGCCGGCCCGTTACCCCGCACCTCCCACGCCGCGGCACGCGAGGTGAAGTCGTAGAGCTCCTGGGCTTTGAGAAGCTCTAGTACCTCGAGCCCCTCGTCGATGCGTCCGCTCTCCATGAGCCAGTCCGCGACCGTGCGATACATGCCGATCTTGTCGAGCAGGAAGCCGCGATCGAGGCGCTCGTCCTCGCCGCTGAAGTACCGGCGCTGGCGCTCGATCTGCGCGATGGCCCGCTTGCCGAAGAAGATCGCGAGCTGCGGGAGCCGTTGGTCATTCAGGGCGAGCGCCGTGATGAAGTAGGCTCGGGCGAGCGGTTCGGGGGTGCCGAGGCCTTCGGCCGCCGAGATTGCCGAGGTGCCGAGCGAGACGGCCTGCTTCGGGTCACCGCGCGCACGGCTGAGCTCGCTCAGGTTGTCATACACCGCCGCGCGCAACGCCGGATCGACATCCCGCGTGCTCGCGAGCCGAGCGCGTGCTTCGTCGCACTCGCGGTCGCCGCCCGCCGCACCATCACCGATGTCGATCCCGCAAAGCTCGTTGACCACGCGCAGGATCGTCGGGTGAGTATCCGGCAGACGCGAGTGGAAGAGGCTCAAGGCCTCCGCATAGTGCGCACGGCTCTGTGGGTCCGCCCGCCGTGCGGAGGCCTGTGCGAGCGTCTCCATCAGGTAGCCGCGCTGCAACACGAGTGCCGGCTCCGCGCGCGTGGCATCGAGCCCCGCGCCGAGTGCTGCTACGGCATCATCGACGTTGCCGAGGTCGAGCTCCAAGCTGGCGAGGCCGCGGTAATAGGTGACCCGAGTGGGCAACTCCACGTCAGCGGGATCCTTGGCGACGATACGTCCGATCTGCTCATACAGGTGCCACGCCTCGGGCAGCTGACCGAGCGCGCGCTGGATATCGGCGAGGCTCTGCAGTGGTGTCACGAGACCCGGCGCATCGGCGCCCAGCGTGCTCTTGCCGAGGTCGACGGCCTGTTGGGCAAAGGGCAATGCCTCCCGCGGCCGGCCGCGCGCCTCGAGCAGCGCGCCGAGTTGGGTGAGAGCCGTGAGCTGATGCCGCTGCAGGGGACCGCCGTGCTGGCTTTCCGCGAGCTGAATCGCCGCACGCGAGGCTGCCTCGCTCCCGTCATAGTCCCCGAGCCGCTCGTCTATGCGGGCGAGAAACACGTATGCCGGAACGAACTGCCCGATGCCTGCGCTGAGCCGTTTCTCGATCGCGATCTGCCGCTGCGCATGTGCCTTCGCCTCGAGGAATTTCTCCTCGCGAAACGACAGGTTGGTGTACACGTTCTCGACGGCCGCGCCCGCTTCGCTCACCAGATCGCCGTTCGCGGCCAGGATGTCGTGCTCGCGCTGCAAAGCGGCGCGCGCCTGCGGGAACTCACCCAGTGATACTCTCACCAGCGCCAGTCCCACGAGCACCTTCTGCAGCTCGATCTTGCGCGCGCCCGGGAAGTGCTCGCGAATGGGCAGTGCCCGCTCCCACGCCTGCTCCGATTCGGCGTAGCGACCTTCGCGTTGATAGATCCAGGCGTAAGCGACGTGAATGTCGGCGAGTTGCAGCGCCTGGCGGCCGTAACGGCGCTCGAGGATCGGCTGTGCATAGCGCAACAGCGGCTCGGCTTCCGCGAAGCGGTTCTGGTAGGCGATCATCGGCATGGTGAGCGACCCAAGCCACCACGCCAGCTCGGGCGATTGCTCGCCGTACTCGCGTGCCACCCGGGGGATGGCCATGCACATGATGGCGACGGTCGCCTGCGGATCGCTCTCCGCCTTTTGCTCGACCTGACGGCGCAGCTCGGGAATGGGCGTTTTCAGATCGAGCGGTACGGCAGCGCCCGCGCAAAAAGCAGGCAGCGGGACGGCGGCTCGGGCCGAGCCTGGCAGCAGGAGCAGGCTCGCCGCAGCGGCCAGCGCGCGCCACCCGACGAGTGTCAGTCTGCGCATCAGGGCGCGCTCTGCGCGGCGATCTCGATCCTCAGCACGCCATTAGTTGGGACGCTAAGGTGGTGGCGGGTCAGCACGTCGTGCACGCGCGGCGGCACGGGCTCGGGTAGTTGCGCATCGATGCCTTCGACGCCCAATCCCTCGTAGCCTGTTGCAGTCACCCCGGCTGCACGCAACTCGTCGAGGATCTCCATCTTCAGTGCCGTCGGGTCCGTCGCTTCGATGCGGGTTACATTCTCGCGTGCGCTACGCAGATGCTCTGCCCGCGGCGCGCCGTGGAAGAACACTCCGACCGCCACCGCAATCCCGATCACGCTCGCCGCCAGTCCGGCCCACCAGCCGACTGTCGCGGATCGCGTGAGCCGGCGCCTGCGCTGCGAGAGCCGTGCCGGATCGATGAGGCCCTCCCGCCGCGCGCGCTCGATGAGTTGCGCCTCGCGCTGCGCATCGTTCGCGGCGACCGGCACGTCGGGTGCATGCACGTTGCGTTGGATGAGCTCGCGCAGTCGCCGTGCCTCCCGGATGGCCGCGTCATCCGAGCCCGTGGCGGCGCGGCCGGCGAGCGCATCGAGCCAGTCCTGATCCGAGTCCGTCATGCCGTCTCCCCGGTGCCGAAGGCGAGCTGGTACCACTCGGCGAGGTGCAGCCGCGCGCGCTTGCGGCACTGAGAGATGAACTCGCGTGTGGCGCCCGGAGTGCGGCCGAGCAGCTCGCCGATCTGCTCGTGGGTGAGGCCGTCCTCGACGATCCAGGCCATCACCAGGGCGTGGGACGGCGATGCGGCTTCGAAGCGCCGCCAACAGCGTTGAAAGCAGTCATCGAGCTGCGCTCGCGCCGCCTGCGAATCAGGCTGCGGAATGCTTTCCTCCGCCAGTTCCGCCATTCTCAGTTCCGTCTCGTGAGGCTGCGCTTCCTCGGGCTCGAGGGGTACCTCGCCCGAGAACTTGCGCAAGCGGTCGAGCAACCCGTGCCGCAGAATGGATCGGATCCAGGGCAGCAACTCGGAGTCACCCTGGAACGTGGCGCAGCGCAGCCACACCTTGATGAAGGTTTCCTGGACCAGGTCGCGGGCGGATTCGTGATCACGCAGACCCCGCAGGGAGTCGCGGAACAGTACGGCGAAATAGCTTCGATCGAGCAGCCGCAGGGCTTGCTCGATCGCCGCGCCTCCTTCGCGGCACGCGCGCATGAAGGCGTACCGATCCAAAGACGTCCCCGGTGGCAGGGCGTATTGTTCTACTCATAGCCTACCGTAGGGGGCGCGCAAAGTCACCGAAGTCAGCAGCCCTTGAGTCCGATCCACTGCCCGATGCCGCAGACCTTGCTTTTCAGCCAGACGGACACCCCCGTTCTGGCGAGCGTGTCGACCTGGTCCTGGTACTGGCGCGAGCACGAATAGCCCTGGGTCAAGGCCACGTTGTCATCGTAGAGCACGCGCGTATACACGCACTGCTCGAAGGCCCGGCCGGTCGAGGCGGCACAGGCCGGCATGCGCTGGCGCAGAGTGTCGTAGCTGTGCGCGACGGCCGCGAGGCAGGAATTGATCTTGGCCTGGGTGTCCGCTGCCGCGCGCTCGGCCGTCTCCCGCGCGTTGGCCGTTGGATCCTTGCTCTGTGCCCATTTCTGCCCGTGGTTCCTGGCCCAGTCCAACGCCGGCTGCCAGGCTGACGTGCCGCTCCCCGCTGTTGCGCTCCCGCCGCTGGAAGCCGCTGCCGGCGACGAGGGTGGCGGCGAAGCGCCGAGCACCCCGCGCACCTGGGTGCCGAAGCTCAACGCGAGAGTGCCCCTCGCCGTGTTGATGCCTTGCGGCAGATTCAGCCGGCACGGGTGATCGTCCGGGCAGTGCGATGGGTCGGGAACCACTATGTTTCTGACGATGATCGCGTGTACCTGCGCGCCATCTCCGACGTGTTCCATGTCGATGATCTCGAGAAGCATCCGCGGGTCGTTCGGCACCAGACGCACGCGTAGCGGGCGCTGACACTCCGTGCTCGGCTGCCCATTGCCATGGCTGTCGCCCTTGAACTCCCAGCAGACACTGGTGCAATGCGATGTCGCGAGGGTCAGCGGTCGCGCGCAAACCTCTACGTTGGGGTAGATGCTCGCTGGGTCGGTGAAGGACCTCAAGATATGCTCGGCGGCCGGGTGCCAGAAATCGCCCTGCGGTGGTCCGGGTACGTCGTGTACCCACACGGCAGTCACTGATTCCTGCAGGCTCTGCCCGTGAGCTGCCGTGACGAAGAGCAGACCCGCCAGCGCAAGCCACGGCTTCATTGCGGCATGCCGTTGCAGTAGGCGACCTGATTCGCGCCGACCGCCTGTCCCTGATAAGAGAAGCTCTGCAGAGTCTGTCTGACGCAGGCGGCATTCTGCGCGTTGGTCATCGTCCCGCAGCTCAGCTGTTGGTTGTAGGCCGGCAGCTTCTGGTAGTAGTACTGCAGACAGTTCAGATAATTCGGGTCAGTGCGCGTCTGGGCCGACGTATCGGGCGCCGCCGCTGACGCGGAGGAGGACTGGCCGGACGCGGACCGCGTTGTGCACAGTGACTCCGGCAGGCCCGGCGGGCATGCGATCGGCTTGATCATCGTGTGCAGCTCGGGCCACAACTGCTGCGGGGAGCTCGCCAGACAGTTGCTCGCATCGCCCGGCTCGACGTACTGGGCAAGGCAACTCTGCAGGCGCGAAGGATTGCCGGCCGTCTGCGAGCAGGCGCTGTTGATCGTCTGCAGTGTCTGTTGCGGATTGGGCCCGGTCGCGGCGGCGTGCCAGTAGCAGGCAATCTGCGCCGTCTGCGCGTCCGAGGCGCCCTGTAGCGCGGAGGTGAAGTACGGGCAGAGCTTGTCGACACCCTCGACCTGCGTGTGCTCGCAAACCAGGTCGAACTTGCCTGCGGGATCTGCGTTGTCCCATTGATCGCGGACACCGCTGAAGAGGCTCTTGACGCGATTCAGCAGCCCTCGTCCCCATGCGCTGACTGCATTGCCCGCCGCTCCCGTCACGCCGCTCGCCGCGTGGGCGGCGGTATTGGCGGCCATCTGCGGCAGCTGCTGCGCGCAGCGCAGCAGTGGCCCGATGCACATGAAGAGCACGACGACGAATATCAGGAAGCGGATCAAGCCGCCGCCTCGGGAGTCTCGCTGCATGAGCGTAGGACGCGCCTCGAGGGTGATCGTCAGGGTGATGGGGCAATGGAACATAGCCGCCGGTCTTTGGCCTGACGCTTGGCCCCGCGCTGCGTCTCACTCGTAAGCCGGCGCAAGACCGCAGCCGAGAAGGGTGACCATGGCAGACCATCGATCGCGCATGCGCGCCGCGGCCGCAGGATCCCCGGCCGCTTTACTGATTGCTCTCCTCATCTTCGGCCTGGTTCTTCTGGCCACCACGCCGGCACCCGCCTTCGATTTCGGCGGCGACGCGCAGGCGCGGAGCCTCGGTACGGCATTCGCCGAGCTGGCGCTCGATCCCAGGGAGAGCAACTTCCTGCTGCAGAGCGGGCAAATCTCCCAACAGACGTATCAGCAGCGGCTGCGGCGCGACCAGGCCGAGCTGCCACACCTGCAGCAGGCGCTCGCGCGTCTCTCCAGCGAGCAGCAGGGCGTGGCCCGGCAGCAGGCCGCGACCCGTTTCAATCAGGGCATGGCGGACCTCCAGCGGCGGGTCACGGAGTGGCAGCGACGAGGTCGGCCGCAGGGCCCGCAGAGCGATGGCGGGCGCGCGGCACATACGTACACGGCTCCGCCCCCCTATGTACCGCCCGCGCCCTACACGCCGCCGCAACAGTCGAGCCGCTTCGGCCGTCTCCTGGTCTTACTTCTCGTCGGTGGTGGCGTGGCAGCCGGTGTGGTGGTGATCGCACGGCGGCGTCGCCCGGGTGGCACCCCTGCGCTACCGCCCGATGCCGAGGACGTCCCGCCGCGCTCGGTCGCACCCGCGCTGCCGCCGGATCCGGATTCCCTCCCCGCCGTGCCCGCCTCCGGATCGGTCGCGGCCCCGCGTCCGGCCATAGCGTCCGCGATCGCGTCCCCGACTCCCGTTAGGGGCGATGCCAAGGAGAGGCTGCTCGCCGAGCAGACCGCGAAATACCAGGCGACGCTCACCGCCGCGATGGATGAGCTCACCGCAACCCAGGTCGCGCTGGAGGAGCGCAAGACGGTGCCGGGGCTTCTCGACAAGGATCTCGGCCGCGTAGGCACTCTCATTTATGAGCGTGTGAAGAAGCTGCTGCGCGAGCAGGCATCCGGCCTGGGCAAGGTGGCGTTGCACGCACTGCTGCTGCTGCCGCTGTGGCACCGCTTCAAGCGCTCAGGCATCGGGCTCAAGATCGTCATACTGATCGGCGCCTACTGGGCGTATGGCGCGATCGGGCGGCTGATGGCCGCCGGCTTCACCCACAGCCCGATCTTCGCGTATCTCCTGGCCGCGGGGCTCTGCTTCTACTTCGAGCGCCGCGCGCAGACCCGCGGGGTCGTGAAGGAGCTCGAGGCCAACGCCGCAAGCCTGCTGCACCCGTCGCTCCTTTACATCTACAAGGACCAGGCGCCCGGGCTCATATGGCTATTGCGGTTCTGGAGCGCCCCGGGCAAGCCGGCGTGCGAAGAGGCGCAGGTGAACATGCAGAATGCGGATCCGGCGGCGGCCGCCGCGGGGGCGACTCTGCTCTCTCTCGGCGAGATGGCGACCTATCGCATCGCCGCGGACGCGGACCCGGTACTCGGCGGCAGCAAACCCAACAATGCGTTCATGACCGCCTACGCGCCTCTCCTGCAGAGCGCCGTTCTCGAGTGCCGTAACGATCTCGTTCCCATTCTCAAGCATGCGGAGATCTTCGCTCAGCTCAAGTGGCGCGAGCGCCGCCAGAAGGGCGAGATCCCGCGCCTCGAGGCGATGCTCGGCAACATCAAGCGGCTCGGCGACCTCTGGGCGTCCGTCTACACCTCCGACAAGGTATTTGAGTTCCTCATCCGCCGCATCGATCTCTTCAACCTGCGCGACCGTGCGACCCCCGTGGGGATTCTGCTTCACGGCTATCCCGGCAACGGCAAGGAGTTCCTGGCGCAGACGATCGCCCGATCGGCGTTCGCTCAGTTCATCAAGCCGACGGCCGACCAGCTCGCCTCCGCGAAGGATGTGAAGGCTTTCTGGAGCGCCGTGAAGCCTCCGGCGGTGTTGTTCGTTGAGTATGCCGACCACCTCTTTCCCAAGCCGGGCACCGAGCAGGACAGTCCCGGCGCGCGCGAGGCCACCCTAGCCTGGATCGAGGAGTGGGCGCGCCGCGAGCCCTGGCAGAGCGGCGTATGGGTGGTGATGACGGCCCAGCAGGAGAAGAACGTCCATCCGCGGCTGCTGGCGATGCTCGGTGGCTCCAAGATCGAGGTGACGGCTCCCGAAACTGTCGCCGACCGGGCGAAGCTCCTCGCACTCGCGTGCGCGGAGAGCGAGTTGCCCGGGCGCGCGCCGCAGTGGCTCATCGAGAGTCTGGGCGGGGCCTCGATCCGTGAGCTGCGCGAGATCGTCCGTGAGACCAAGGTGCAATGCGTGCCCAACGCACCCCGCGATGAGCACTGGCGCGCGGCGGTGACGGCCGTTCGGGGCAGCGAGGGCGTCGATCGCACCAAGACCTGGGACCGTCTGGTGCTGCCGGAGGAGATCAAAGACCAGCTCAAGCGCGCGGCGCGCATCCTTCGTGAGGTGGACCGCTACAAGAGCGCACGGGTCAACGTGCCCAACATCCTGCTTTTCGGGCCGCCCGGCACGGGCAAGACCGACATCGCGCGTACTTTCGCGAACGAAGGCGGCGTCAAGTTCATCGCCGCGTCGACCGGGGACCTCAAGGGACAGTACACAGGCCAGTCGGGGCAAATGGTGCGCGAGCTCTTCGGCCGTGCGCGGGCGAGCGCTCCCTGCGTGCTCTTCATCGATGAGATCGAATCCGTCACGGCGAAGCGCAGCTCGGCGGATACGGACTCCTTCACCAAGGACATCGTGACCGAGATGCTCGCGCAGATGGAGGGCGCGTCGAAATCCGACCGGCCGGTGATCGTTCTGGCGGCGACCAACCTTCCCGAGACCATCGAGCAGGCCATCCTCGATCGCTTCACCAGCAAGATCGAGATTCCGCTGCCGGATGAGTCGGCCCGGGCCGAGATTATGAAGCGCCTGCTGGCGGAGCGGCCCTGCGATCCGGCGCTCGACGTCGAGGATCTCTCCGCCTTTCTCGCCAAGCGGCTCAATCGCAAGAGCGGCCGTGATCTCGTCAAGATCGTCGACCGCGCCATGCAGCGCGCAGTCGATGAGAGCGACTCGCCGGAAACCGTGCGACTCACGCGCGCTCTCATTCTCAAGGAGGCGCTGCCGCAGGCCAAGGAGGTCTCCGAGACGGCCCTCGCGCAGACCTGGGCGAAGATCATCCTGAAGCCGGCGGTCAAGCAGGACTTGCTCGACAAGATCCGCATGTTCAACCGGGCTGACAAGGCAGCTCCCAGCGGGCTGTTGCTCTACGGCCCACCGGGAACGGGCAAGACGGAGATCGCACGGCGCATCGCCGACTCGGCGAGCTGCTACTTCATGTCGCTCAAAGGCCCGGATCTCAAGGCGGGTCACGTCGGTCAGAGCGGCGAGCGCGTGCAGAAGATCTGGGAACAGGCGCGCGCCCGGGGGCGCTGTGTCATGTTCATCGACGAATGCGAGGGCGTCTTCGCGCGTCGCGGCGGGACGAATACGGACGCGGCCTCCGAGGAGCTCGTGCAGGCGTTCCTGGCGGAGTGGGACGGGGTCGGCAGCGAGGATCAACGGGTATGGGTCGTGGGCGCGACCAACCGCAAAGACCTCCTCGACGATGCGATCACCTCACGGTTCGGCGCGGAGGTCGAGATCGGACTGCCCGAGGCCGCCGAGCGGTTGCAGATTTTGAGGCTCGAGATGCTGAAGCTCGAGCGTCCGGCCGAGGTGCCGGAGTTCCTTGGCCAGGAGACGGTGGGATTCTCCGGCCGCAATCTTTCGCGTCTCGCGAGCGATGTCTGCGTGCGGGCCGGACAGAACGGCGCGACCATCACCGAGGCGCTCTGGCGCGATGCGATCAAGCGTCTGCGGCCATCCGAGGCCGTCGATGCGGGCGCGCGTTGGGACTCGCTCATTCTCGCTCCCGAGATACTCGCGAAGCTCAAGGGTGTCTGCGAGGCGCTGCGTCACGTCGAGACGCTGCGCAAGCAAGGCGTGCCCCCGCCCAAAGGCGCGCTGCTCTACGGGCCGCCAGGCACGGGCAAGACACAGATTGCACGCACGCTCGCCAACGAGAGCGGGCTCGCCTTCATCGCTGCCGCGACGGCGGATCTGAAGGCGGGCTTTACCGGTCAGTCGGTGCAAAAAGTGCGCGAGCTCTTCGACCGTGCGCGCGGCCGGGCACCCTGCATTCTCTTCATCGACGAGATCGACGCCATCGCTCCGGCCCGCGGTGGCAGCGGCTCGGATTCGTTCACGGTGGAAATCGTCAATCAGCTGCTGCAGGAGATGGACGGCATCAAGCAGAGCGACCGGCATGTCTACGTCCTCGCCGCGACCAACCGCCCCGAGACGGTCGATGAAGCGCTGCGGTCGCGTCTGAAGGATGCGATCGAGATTCCGAACCCGGACCGTGAGCAGCGCCAGCGGCTCTTCCGGCTATTCCTCGGCAAGCTCAAGACCGACTTCGATGCGGACCAGATGGCGGCGGAGCTCGCAAAGCGCACCAAGGACATCGGCGGTCGCGCCATCGGCGGAATCGTCGAGCGCGCGGCGCAGGAGGCGGTGAACAGGGCGATCGCTCAGGGTACGCCCGATCGCGTCATGCTCACGCGGGAGGACGTGCTGCGCGAAGTGGCGCCGCGGGGGAAGGAGGTTTCCGACGCCGACCTCGACAAGATCTGGCAGCGGATCGTGCTCCAGCCCGAGGTAAAAGCCGACCTTCTCGACAAGATCCGGATGTTCAACAGCGCCGACAAGGCGGCGCCGGCCGGGTTGTTGCTGTATGGGCCGCCTGGCACGGGCAAGACAGAGATCGCGCGGCGCATCGCGGATTCGGCGAGCTGTTACTTCATGTCACTCAAGGCGCCCGACCTCAAGGCGGGCTACGTGGGTCAGAGCGGTGAGCGCGTAAAGAAGATCTGGGAGCAGGCGCGCGCGCGGGGACGTTGTGTCATGTTCATCGACGAATGCGAGGGCGTGTTCGCGCGCCGCGGCGGCACGAGCTCGGACCCGGCCTCCGAGGAACTCGTGCAGGCATTCCTCGCCGAGTGGGACGGGCTCGGCACCGAGGGCCAGCAGGTCTGGGTCATCGGCGCGACCAACCGCCGCGACCTCATCGATGAGGCCATGATCTCGCGCTTCGGCGCCGCGATCGAGATCGCCCTGCCGGGCCCCGCCGAGCGGCTGCAGATCGTGAAGCTCGAGATGGAAAAGCTGGATCGCCCCGCCGAGGTGCCGTCATTCGTCGCCGAGCTGACGAGCGGACTGTCAGGCCGCAACCTCTCCCGGGTCGCAAGCGACGTGTGCACGCTCGCGAGGAAGCAGGGCGGTACGATCACCGACGAGCTCTGGCGCGAGGTGCTGAAGCGCCATACTCAGGCCAAGAGCGAGGCGGTCGACAAGAGCGCGGGCTGGGCGTCGCTCGTGCTGTCGCAGGAGGTGCTCGAGAAGCTGCAGACGCTCTGTGAATCGTTGCGTCACGTCGAGGATTTCACCGCCCAGGGGTTCGACGTGCCGAAGGGCGCGCTGCTCTTCGGTCCGCCCGGTACGGGCAAGACGCAGATCGCGCGCACGCTGGCCAACGAGGGCGGCATCCCGTTCATCGCCGCGAGCACCGCGGAGATCAAGGCGGGGTTCGTGGGGCAATCCGGCCAGAAAGTGCGCGAGCTCTTCGAGATGGCACGCGGCCGTGCGCCGTCCATCCTCTTCATCGACGAGATCGAAGCCGTCGCGCCCGAGCGCGGCGGTCCCCGCGCGGATGCTTTCACCGGGGAGATCGTCAACCAGCTCCTGCAGGAGATGGACGGCGTCAGAGCGAGTGCGCGGCACGTCTTCGTGCTGGCTGCGACGAACCTGCCCGATGTGGTCGACCCGGCGGTGTTGTCGCGATTCCCGGAGCGCATCGAGATCCCGAATCCCGACGCTCCGCAGCGAGCGCGGCTCTTCCGGATGTTCCTCGGGAAGCTGCCCGTCGCCTTCGATCGTGACGCGCTGGCCGATGAGCTCGGGGAGCGTTCCGAGGGTCTCGGCGGGCGCGACATCCGCAGCATCGTCCAGAAGGCCTCGCAGAAGGCGCTCCATCGTGCCGGGGGCAATCCCAAGGCGGCGCAACTTTCCCCCGACGACCTGATCGGGGCACTTCCAGCCACCCCGCGGCGGCCCGAGCTCGTGTGGTCGCGCGGCGAAGGCCGTCCCTCCGTCTGAATACCTGGAGCTAACATGCCTCCTCGAGAGCAACAACGGCGCGCACCGCCCCAGGAGCGTGCCAAAGAGCAATCGCGGTCCGCGTCGGCCTCGCAGCCGCGGACCGCCGATCAGACGGCCCTCGAAGACGCCGCCAGTAAGCAGCAGCGTCAGAGCGACATGGCGCTCGAAGAGGCCATCGTCACGGCGGGTAAGGATGGCGCGTGCAACATACGTGTGCAGTGGATCAGAGTGCAGCTGCCCCATGCCCAACCTTGCAAATTCGCCGTCACGACCGCGGCAGGAAACACGCTCGAAGTCTCCCTGGAGCAGAAGAGCTACCACAGGTCCTATCAGGGCACCTCATCCCTGACGACGGACATCACGCCGGTCGCCCCGCACGGCACGACGGGCAAGCTGATCGTGCACGATGTCACCACCGGTGAGACTCTGGAGCAACCTTGGATATGGCGGTCCGGCGCAGGGGGTCTCTGGGAGCTGCTCAAGCGCTTGTTCACCTGAGCGTCTTGACGACCCGTGCCGGTCAGGCCGCGACCGGCACAAGCTCCTGGAGCAGGGGCCGCTAGTGCAAAACACCCCCGCACTTCGGCTCACCGCGTAATTTGCTCTACGGCTTCGCGACGAACTGAAACTTTTTGGTCGCAAGGACTCAGCCTCGCGATGCTATTCTCGCGAGCGAAGCTGGCTACTTCAGTGCTGAATTCTATTCATAGAGAGGGGCGACCGGCTATGTTCAAAGCGCGCCACGCTGTGCTGCTTTCCTGTCTGTCCCTGACGCTCTCGGCCGCGTTTGCGGCGCCGGTTCCGGCAGGCAAGCTCACGAGTGCGCTGCAATGGCGCAGCCTGGGTCCTTATACCGGCGGGCGCGTCACCACGGTGACTGGCATCCCCGACAAGCCCAATGTCTTTTACATGGGCACGGCCGGCGGGGGTGTTTGGGAGACCGAGAATTACGGCAACACCTGGAAGAGCATTTCCGACGCAGACTTCAAGAGCGGCAACATCGGCGCCATGGCGATCGCGCCCTCCGACTCCAAGATCATCTACGTGGGCACCGGTGACTCCGCTCCCCGCAACACGGTGCTGACCGGGCAGGGGATGTACAAGTCCACAGACGGCGGTAAGACCTGGAAATACATCGGCTTGGGTGAGACCCACATCATCAGCTGGATCCTCGTGGATCCCCATAATCCCGATGTCGTATACGCGGCGGCGCTGGGTCATCTGTTCGCGTCCAATCCGGACCGCGGAGTGTTCAAGACCACGGACGGCGGCAAGACCTGGAAGAAGATCCTGTATGTGAATGACGGCACCGGCGCCATCAACATGGCGATGGATTCGTCCAATCCCAGCGTGCTGTACGCCTCGATGTGGCAGATGTCGCGCAAGCATTGGACGTTCTCCAGCGGCGGCCCGGGCAGCGGCATCTACAAATCGACGGACGGCGGCGCGAGCTGGACCAACATCTCGCACCGCCCGGGGCTGCCCACCGGCATCTTCGGCAAATCGGGCATCGCTGTGGCGCCGAGCCAACCCAACGTCGTGTATGCGCTGATCCAGGCCGACTACCAGGGCCAGGCGGGCGGACTCTTCCGCTCCGACGATGGCGGCCAGAGCTGGAAGCTCGTCAACAACAGCATGGACATCACGCAGCGCGCCTTCTATTACATGACCGTGTTTGTGGATCCCAAGGACCCGAATACGATCTATCTGCCCAACGTCGGCGTGTACGTATCGCACAACGGGGGCAAGAAGCTCATTCCCCTGCATCCGCCCCACGGCGATAACCATGTGCTCTGGATCAATCCGAACAACCCGCAGCTCTTCATCGAGGGCAACGACGGCGGCGCCGCCGTCACCCTGAACGGCGGCAAGGCGTGGAGCTCCGAGGACAACCAGCCGACCGGCCAGTTCTACCACGCCAATCTCGACAATCAATTCCCGTTCCACATCTATGGCGCGCAGCAGGATCGCAGCTCGGTCGAAGCGGCGAGTGCAGTGGCTTCCGGAGTCATTCCGCCCGTTTGGAAGGACATACAGGGCGGTGAGATGAGCTGGGTGGTGCCGACACCGGGTCAGCCCTGGGTCACTTACGGCAGCGGCTATTACAGCATGGAGTGGAAGGAGAATCGGCGGACGGGTTTGATCACCAATGTGAGTCCCTGGCCGGAGTACAAGTTCGGCCTCGCGGGGTCGCAGATCAAGTATCGCTTTGGCTGGAATCATCATGCCGTGGTGTTTGCCCCCGGCAATCCCAGGGAACTGCTGATGGGAGCGAACGTGCTGTTGGAGACGACGGACGAAGGCATCCACTGGAAGCCGATCAGTCCCGACCTCACGCGCAACGACAAGAGCAAGCAGGCGCGGCCCGGCGGCCCGATCAGCGCGGACGTGACCGGCGAGGAGATGTTCGACACGATTTCCGCGATTGCCGTTTCGCCGCTCACGGACAATGTCATCTGGACGGGCTCCGACGACGGCTTGGTTTACGTGACGACTGACGCGGGCGGGAGTTGGAAGCAGGTGCGCCCACCGAAGCTGCCGGACTGGTCCACGATCACCTGCATCGAGGCTTCGCACCTGGACGAGGGCACCGCCTACGTGTCGGCCAGCCGGTTCGACTGGGATGACTTTCATCCGTACGTGTACAAGACGACGGATTACGGCAAGCATTGGACGGAGCTCACCAGTGGACTGCCGCAAGGCCAGTACGTCGAGAGTGTGCGGCAGGATCCGGACGCATCCAACCTGCTCTTGGCGGGGACCAGCTCGACGGTGTACTTCAGCGTGAATGGCGGCCGGCAGTGGCAACCGTTGACGCTCAAGCTGCCGGCAGTACGGGTGAATGACGTGGAGATTCAGTCGCAGCAGCACTCCGTGGTGCTTGCCACTTTCGGACGTGGGTTCTGGGTGCTCGACAACCTGCAGTTCCTGGAGCAGCTCGCGGATGCCCGGGTGGCGAGTGACGCGCCCTATCTGTTCAAGCCGCAACAGTCGTGGCTGGTCACCCGCCGCAAGGGCGGGTTTGGTCCGCGCGGACCGGGAGGCGAGAATCTGGCGACCGGAGTCACGGTATTTTTCAACCTGCCCGCCGACTACAAGGGCAGCACTCCGGTGACGCTCACTTTCAGCGACGCAAGCGGTAAGCTGGTGCGCAGCTTCACGCTGCATCTGAAGAAGAAAACCAAACCGATGCCGCCTTCGGAGAACCCCGCTGTGATGCGCAGGCGAGGTGAAGAGCAGGCCACCGCGGTCCACCCCGGCATGAACCATTTCCAATGGGATCTGACCTACCCGGATGCGGTGGACGTCAAGGGAATCTTCAATTCATTCTTTGCGGCCTCGCCGCCCGTGGGCCCGGAAGTCGTGCCGGGCACGTACTACGCAACGCTGACCTATGGTAGCCATGCGACCCCAAAGCAGGCGTTCGCGGTCAAGCTGGACCCGACGGTGGCAACCACACAGTCGCAATTGCAGCAGCGTTTCGCTCTGCTCATGCGGATTCAGGACGCGCTGAACGGGCTCGATACCAACCTGAACCAGGCGATCGACGCCCGCGACGCGCTCCAGAAGGCAGAGGCCGACAGGAGCGTCTCCGGCGGTGACGCGCAAGCGGCGGTGGACCACTTGAACCGTGACATAGACGCGCTGGTGGATCTCAAGATCCAGTCCGGTGAAGGTGCGCTGGTGTATCCGGGCCGGTTACGCGCCTGGTTGAGCGCGATTGCCGGGCAGGTGAGTATGGCGTTCGTGCCACCCACGCCCACGATGGTGCAGGTCGCGGATGGATACATCAACGATGCGGCTGCCGGCGTCTCACGTCTGCAATCTGATGTTGCGGCTGCCAATCAAGTGCTGCATCACTGACCTGCGGTTACCGGGGCAACGGTAGCCCCGGAAAAAGCCGGATGCTACGGTTCCGCCAGCCCGGTGCCGAGGGAGCCCAGACATGTGGGCGGGTCATCGCGGAGTCCTCCGCGATCCTGATGTACCTTGCCGGCGGGACGCGGTTTCTGCCCGGCGAGCGCTACGGCCGCGCCAAGGTGGTTCAGTGGCTGTCGTTCGAGCAGTACTACATCGAGCCGACGATCGGCTCCCTGCGCTTCTGGACGTTGACTGGCCGGCTCAACCTCAATGCCGGACGTATGGTCGAGAGTCGGCGCGAGAACGCCTCGCGGGCGCCACGAGGGCGTCCTCGGCCTGGCCGAAGTAGATTCCCAGAGTGACGGTTCTGCCATTGATGCACGGCTCGACCTCACCGCCGAAAAACGGCTGTCCCGCGTGTTCCCAGCGGCAGTTCTCCCTGACTGACGCCACTGCGCGGCGCACCCGCCCGGCTTGCGGATCGACCCCGAGGTCGCACAGCAGCTGCAGTGTTGGCAACGTGGAGGTCCACGGCTGGCCTCCCTCGGCGCGCCGGTTGCCGCTGTGGGCGGGGAAGCATGCCCCGCCTGCCCACAGGCCATCTTCGCCCTGCAGATCCAGGAGCCGTGCTCCCCAACCCTCGGCCGCTACGCGTGCACGCTCAGCCGCCACGACATCATCCGATGCATGGGCAAGGTCGCGCAACACCTGCCAGCGGATCGCGGGGTCCGAGTCGAGCAGCCACTCGAGTACGGTCATCGGCTGAGTATAGCCGTCGGGCGCCTAGGTGTTGTTGCGGTGAAGCGAGACAGCACCGATCACGAGCGTGATGCCCGTTACTTCGGGCAGGGTGGGCAGCTGATGCAGGACCACTGCGCCGATCACGCTCGCCATGGCGGGAAGCAGTGAGAGCAGGAGTGCGAACGTAGCCCTTGGCATCCGTGCCATTGCGAGCTGGTCGCAGACGTATGGAATGACGGAGGAGCTGATTCCGACTCCGACACCCGCCGCAAGAAGCGACGGACTGATGAAGGCCGGCACGGCTTGCCGAATTCCGATGGGGAAGGCGACCACCATCGCGACGAGCATTGCGAACCCCAGCCGATCGATTCCTGCCGGGCCTCCGTCGGCCGCGATCCGGTGGCCGAGGATGATGTAGAGGACGAAGAGGGCGCAGTCGGCGAAGGCGAAGGCGAAACTGAGCGGCTGACCGGCAAAGCGCGCGTCGGTCAGTAAATAGACACCTGCAACCGCGAGGGCCAGGGCCCCGAGGTTGCGCTTGGACCGCACGCCGAGCGCCGCCAGGCCGATCGGGCCGGCGAATTCGATGGCGCCCACCGTGCCGAGCGGCAGCCGGGCGATGGCGAGATAGAAACAAATGTTCATCAGCGCCAGCACGCTGCCGAGCAGCAGCACATTTCGCCTGGCCGCAGGCTGCAGCTTCCGGTAATAGCGCCACGGTCGCCGCCAGGCGGCGAAAATGACGGCCGCGCTCGCGATGCGCAGCCATGCCACGCCCAGTGGCTCGATGTGCGCAAACAGCAGGACCGCGAACGCGGGACCGAGATAGTGGAATACGGCGCTTACGAGAAAGTACGCGTGCGGTGGGACGCGATGGACGACGAAGGAGTCCCCTTGCGAATTGCCGTGCCGGGTCGCGGTCGGGAGTGGCGCGAGCTTCATGGTGGTTGCATAATCGCAGGCAACCACCCTCATTTGAATGGCACCCTTAATGCCACTAGAGAGGAAGTCAGTCGCTTTGAAGGCAAAGTCCGGAAATGGCCTTCAGATCTCACATCTGCTTCGGGACTCCCGCAACGTCCAGATCCTGGCTCTGCTGCAAGGGGACCCGCGCATGAGCATCTCGGAGCTGGCGCGGCGTGTCGCGATGTCCGCTCCGGCCACCCGTGAGCGGGTCCAGCGCCTGGAAGAGGCAGGCATCATCAAGGGCTGCCACCTCGAGATCGATCCCGCCGCCTTGGGCTATCCCATTGCCGCGTTCATCCGCGTCCGTCCGATGCCCGGCAAGCTGTCGAAGCTCGCGCAGCTCGCCGCATCTGTGCCGCAGGTCATCGAGTGCCATCGCATCACCGGCGAGGACTGCTTCATATTGAAGGTGCGCCTCGATTCCCTGGACAACCTGGATGCCATCCTTGATCAGTTCCTGGCGTACGGACAGACCACGACATCGATCGTGCAGTCCACTCCGGTGCCTCCGCGTTACCTGCCGCTACCGCCCGCATAACTTCAGAGATCCGTCGTGACGTACGCGAAGATCGTTCGCGGCGCCGGCCACTGGAAATCTCCGGGCGTGTAGACGTTGGTCCACCAGTAGGAATTCGGGGCGTTCTGGACCTGCACGCGCAGGGTGCTGTTCCTGCCGAATACGGTGAACTCGTACCGTCCTCCGAGATTGAGCTGCGTGACCGCGGGCGTGTAGATCCTGTCGTCGACGCTGGCAGGCTCGCTGCCGTAATGCGTCGCTCCGAGGTCGAACGACAGGACCGGCCACCACGGGACGGTGTAGTTGACGTTGGCGACGTACTGAAGGCGTGGCTGTCCGATGGCGATCGGCCCCACTCCTTCGGCGGCGAGGTCCGGTCCAATGATGCTGACCCTGGCTGCGAGAATGCCGGCATTGATGTCGAAGTGCGCGATCTGCTGGCCTGATATCGACAGCTCTACGCCCCTGGCCCGCTGTACTCCGAGATCGCGATCGATGCCGCTCGCATCGAGGTTGAAATAGGGCTTTTGCAGCTCATATGCGCCTGCAATGACTTTGAGTCGCGGTGTCACGAGGTAGCGCAGCCCGGAATCCACCTGCCACGTGCGGGACGCCGGCAAGACCGCGCCGCGGTTCAGCGCGGCATTCGGCGCCACACCCGAATCTTCCAGCCCCTGCGTGTAGCCCGCATAAAGCGTGAGCCGGCGAGTGAGCGCGACCGCTGAGTTGCCGTATGCACGCAGAGTATGATCCGTTATCGTGGCCTTGGGTACGCCCGGGGAGCTGACGGTCTTGCGGTAATTCTCTTCCTGCAGGCCGATCTCCAGCTTCGCGAGCTGGCGCCAATCCACGTGGTAGGCCGAGCCGATGCTCCACAGCTTCGTGCGATCGTCGGTGCGCGCTGAATACATGAAGCTCGGCTCTGCTACCTGAAGCGCAGAGCCAATGATGGCCGGCCCGACGTCGACGGCGTCATCGCCGCCGTAGCGCGCGAGGACATCGCGGCCGCGAGCCAGCAGGATCACCTCATGGTGCCAATCGCCTGCCCGGAAGAGACCGGTCAGGCGCGCCTCGCCGGAGGTGGAGGCTGCGCTTTGATCCGGAAATCCCACGATCACATGATCGGACAGCCCGTTCGGTTGCACGGCCGTATACAGGTCCGCGAAGCTCGCGGGAGTGTCCGAGATCGAATGAAAGAGACCTGCGGTCAGCGACCAGCGCGGGCTCAGTTGCGCGGCAATGAGGCCCCCCAGGTTCTGCGCCGAGCTGCGGCCTCGCGCCCAGTTCTGCCCCAGGTAACCGCGGTAGATCGGCGGCGGCAGGAAATCGCCGGCCGTGAAGAACAGCGGAAACGTCGTGGCATGTCGGGTTTGCTGCCAATCGAGCAGGGCCCGCACGGTCACCTTGTCATTCGGTGTCCATTGGGGCGTCGCGCCCGCACTCGTCAGAGTCGACGTGTACCCGGGATAATTTCCGTACGGGGAGCTCGTGCTGACTTGAGTGCTCACTCCGACCGGGAAGATGAGCTCCTTGCCCGCCACCGGCAGAGCGCCGTCGACACTGATGCCCCACGCATCGTACGGTCCCGCATTCGCGATGACCGTCGCGCTCGGCGTGCCGTCACCCGGGTGACGCAGCTCATAATCGACGATGCCGGTCGGGGCAGGGAACGCATAGCCGATCTCGGTTATGCCGACCCGAACCGTCGATCCTTCGACGACCCGATTGGAGAGTGTGCCCTCCTGATCGAAATACAGGCCATCGATGCGTACGTTCCCGGCCGCCTGTGGACTGAACCCTCGTACCTGGCCCGGACTGTACATACCGACCGTCTCCAGTCCCAGAGTCAGGCCAAACGCATCTTGTGCCGAAGCGACCGGATTGTCGGCCGCGTGCTGGGCGCGTGCGGCAGTCCCGTGGAAAATGACGGCAACAGAGGCGAAGGCCAATAGAAATCGCCCACCGGACATGACTCTGCTCCTGCAGCGCGTGCTCATGGAGGACACTTGCCCAACTGGGATGTCGAGCTGCAGTGTAGATGTGGTCACCGTGGGCGGCGAAGACCGCCTGCTGCACCAGGCGGGCCATTCGCTGCATCGGGAGTTCGCGCTGGGATGGCTTTGGCGTAGAGTAGCCGCCCATGAGCACGGCTCAGAGTGGTATGCGCCCAACCGGTTGGGGCTGGATTGCCGCGATCTGGTCCGCCGGTGGGCTGCTCGATGCCAGTCAGACAGTGCTCATGGTGTACGCGGAAGGCCGACATCACCCGTCGTTTCCGCTCTTTGCGACCGAGCTGGCGTCCTGGCTGCCGTGGGCGCTCGCTACTCCACTCGTAATTCGCCTGGCCCGCCAACATCCGCTGGCCCGCGACATGAGCGCGCAAACCGCCCGGGCGGTGTGCGTGCACCTTGCGGCCTTCGTCGGCATCAGCGCGGTCGCCGAGACGTGGTCCGCGATACTCCAGATCGTGTTCAACCCCTGGGGTGAGCGGTCGCCGACGTTCGTGAACACGTGGGCTACGACGCTGGTCTTCCAGGTGCTCACATTTCTGATCGCCTACGCGCTGATAGCGACGGTTACCTACCTGGTGGATGCGAAGGAAAGCATGGGGCGCCAGATAGCCGAGACGGCACGCCTCAATGAGGAGCTCTCGCAGGCGCAGCTCGCGGCCCTGCGCAGGCAGATGGAGCCTCACTTCATGTATAACGCGCTCAATTCCATCGCCGGCCTGGTACGCGACCATCTGAACGACGCCGCGGTCAACATGATCGTCGGGCTCAGCGAGTTTCTGCGCCGCGCCTCCGAGGATTCCCATCGAACGCAGGTCGCACTGCAGGAGGAAGTGGAATATCTGCAACGCTATGTCGATATTCAGAAGGTTCGCTTCGGGGAACGTCTGCGCGTGAACGTGGACATCCCTGCGGAGCTGCTGAGCGCACAGGTTCCCAATCTGCTGCTGCAGCCGCTGGTGGAGAATGCGATCAAGCACGGCATAGCGAAGCGTGTCGCGGGAGGAACCGTTCGCGTCGCCGGCCTGCGCCGTGGCAGTCACCTTTGTCTGAGCGTCTACAACGACGGTTCCGGAATGCCAATGAACTGGGCGTCTACGGAGACTGGCGTCGGTCTCCGAAATCTGCGCACGCGGCTGCAGATCCTCCACGGGCGGGAGTCGGAGCTCGAGCTGAGATGCGCGAGCACCGGGGGCGTAGAGGTAGTGGTGACGCTTCCTTTCATGGAAGCTTGAATGGCGGCCGTCGAGAAACGGCCGTTACCGATACGGGCACTCGTCGTCGATGACGAGTCACTCGCGCGGCGCAACCTGGCGGTTCTGCTGCGCCGTGATCCCGACATCGAATCCATCACCGAATGCTCATCCGGGCTCGGGGCCATCGGGGAGATCAGAAAATCGCAGCCTGACCTGGTGTTCCTGGACGTGCAGATGCCGGAATGCGGCGGCTTTGACGTGCTCGAGCTCCTGGGCGGTGACCTGCCGCCGGTCATCATCTTCGTGACGGCCTACGATGAATACGCGCTGCGCGCGTTCGAGGCGGGCGCGCTCGATTACCTGTTGAAGCCATTCGATGACGCGCGCTTTGGCCGTGCTTTGAATCGCGCCAAGGAAAAGCTCGCCCATTATCTGCCGGCGAAGGGCCGGGTCACGGAGCGGCTCGTGGTCCGAAGCCAGGGCCAGGTGCTGTTCCTCAATGTGGCGGACATCGATTGGATCGAGGCCGCGGGCTACTACGCCTGCCTGCATGTGGGCAGCGACACGCACGTCCTGCGCCGGTCGCTGTCGGAACTGCAGCAGGACCTCGGTGAGCACAGGTTCACTCGCATCCACCGCTCGATCATCGTGAACCTGGATCGTGTCCGCGGGCTGCAGCTGCAAGAGGGCGGCGAGTACGAGGTGGTACTGAGATCCAAGGTGCGACTGCGCTTGAGCCGCCGATATCGCAAGCAACTACAGGTTCGTATGGGCGCGACCGGCGCCTGAATCCAGGGCCGGTCGCGTCCGATGCGGCGTCAGGCCGCTGACTTTCCAGCGGCTCCGGAAGCCAAGGGCCCACGTAGTGCTCCCGCTCGGCGCGGGCCGCGCGCAGCCGGTTGATGCACAAGCTCGTGACCATGGTCACGAGCCAGGCCTCGAGGGATCGCAGCTCCTCAGGCGCCCCGTGGTGCCGGCGCAGTCCTTTGTGACAGCGGCCATCGCCCCTTGGCGGTCACATTCCTGCCCCCGCCATCCGTCATGAGGGCGAGGAGGTAATCATGAAATACGTACTGCTGATCTATCAGGGGCCCACGCCCCCTTTGCCGGGATCGGATCGCTGGAAGGCGCTGCCGGAGGCGGAACAGAAGGCGATCTACGCGGACTACGCGGAGCTCGGCAAGACGCCGGGCGTCAGCCCGGGACTACCGCTGGGGCTACCCAATGCGGCACGGACCGTCCAGGTGCGCAACGGCAAACCGGAGGTGAAGAACGGAACCTACCTGACCGAAGGCGCCGGGGGGTATCTGGTGTTCGAGGCCGAGAACATGGATGCCGCGGTCGCGCTGGCGGCACGCATCCCGGCGGCCCGCCTGGGCGGCGCTATCGAGGTCCGCCCGGCGGAGCAATACTGGTAGCCATTCCGGCGAGCACCACAGAGGCGAGGACTCGGATGAACGGGGACGATTGGCTGGCGAAACGGTTCGACGACAACCGGACCCGTCTGCGGGCGGTGGCCTATCGGATACTGGGCTCCGTCAGCGAGGCCGAGGACGCCATACAGGAGACGTGGTTGAAGCTCAGCCGCTCAGGTTCTCAGGAAGAAGTGCAGAACCTGGGCGGCTGGCTGACGACGGTTCTTGCCAGGGTGTGTCTCGACATGCTGCGCACACGCCGCTCACGGAGGGAGGAGCCGCTGGCGGCTGCAGCCGATGCGCCGGGCGACGGCAGTCCCGAGGACGAGCTCGCGTTGGCCGACTCGGTAGGCCCGGCGTTGCTGATCGTCCTGGATACGCTGGCCCCCGGTGAGCGCGTTGCGTTCGTGTTGCACGACATGTTCAATCTGCCATTCGAGGACATCGCGCGCATCCTCGACCGCTCGCCTATCGCGGTGCGGCAGCTGGCCAGCCGCGCGCGGCGACGGGTGCAGGGCACCGATGCCCCGGCGGCGGACATCACGGTACATCGCGAGCTGGTCAGCGCATTCCTGGCGGCGTCACGCGATGGCGACTTCGCGCGACTCGTCGCCGTGCTCTCACCCGAAGTGGTGCTGCGCGCCGATGGGCTGGCCGTGCGCACGGCGGCCGCCAGGCTGGAGCATGGCGCTCCTGAGCTGGCGCCGGAGATTCGTGGCGCTGCACGCGTCGCCAATACCTTCAAAGGGCGCGCACGCGCAGCCATGCCAGCGCTCATCGACGGCGCGCCCGGCGCGGTGTGGGCGTTCGGCGGCCGTGTCCAATCGGCTTTCGTGTTCACGATCGAGGGCGGCAGGATCATCGGCATAGACATCGTGATGGACCCGGCGCATCTCGCCGAGCTCGAAGTGAAGATCGACTGATCGCCGCTCGATGCAATGGCGCGGCTGCTCAATGGATCAGCCCCTTCAGCACACTGCGCAGTTTATTCTCGACTTCGCCCTTGTGCTTCTGCAGCTGCTGCTGCGCCACTGACTTGAGCAGAGCCTGAGTGTCGGGACGGACGCTGGGACTCTTCATCGTGCCGCTGATGAGCAGCGGTACGTTGGCCAGGGCGCCGGCCGCGGCTCCTTTCAGGATGGCTGCGCTCACCCGATAATCGACGGCCTCGGTGACGAGGTTGGCGGTGCCCTGTCCCGTCACGTGCAAGTCACCCGAGGCGATGTCCAGATCCTTCGTGGTGGCAACGCCGTTGGCCAGATCGGCGGACGCCTTGAGGGCGTCGAAAGTCGTGCTGTTGCCGGGTCTCTTGGCCGGTAGCGCCTGCCGCTGTGCGAGCGCGGCGGCGCTGTTGATGGCCGACCAGAGATCGATGCCCTTGATGGCGCCATTGTTGAGGTCCAGCGCGGCGCGTCCGTCCATGGAGCTGATCAGCGCGGCCGACGTGTTCCCCCGCCCCGTGACGTCGAGCGTGACATTGCCGCGGCCCGAGACGCGATTGAGCTTGGCAAAGTCCGTCAGCAGCGGCTGGACTTGTATGCCGGCCAGGCTTTCATTGAGATGCATCACCGGAACTGTACCGTGAGCATCGAGCGTGACGTCGCCCGTGGAAGTGCCGTCGTACAGCTTTGCTGACGCCGGCGAGACGTGCAGTACGCCGCCGTCGGCTGCGATGCCGACAGCGACCTGCGAAACCTTCATGCCATAGATGGTTGCGCTGCCGATTGCGAGCTTGCCGTTCAGCTGCAGCGTCTTGAGCGCGCTCGTGGGTAGCTCGGCAGCCTGTTGGCTTTGCGCGGGTGCGGGCGTTGGCGCAGGTGCGGCAGCCTTCTTCTTGGATGGCGGACCGAGATAGCGGTCGAGGTCGATCTTGTCGATGGCAAGATCGAAGTTCATCGCGCCCGTGGTCAGATTCGTCACCGCGGCGCTTCCGCTCAGCGTCGAATCGTCGACGTGCGCATCGAGGCCCGAGAGGTGAGCAGTCTTGCCGTCGTATTCCAGTGTCGCCTTCCCTGACAGCGCGATCGGCCGCGCGCCGGCGGCCGTAGTGAGGCTCAGATTCCACTTGACGGGCACCGGCGCGCCAGTCGCCACGTGTCCGATGTCGATGTTCACGTCATTCGCCGTCATGTCCTGGTAGCTGACGCGACTGTTCTTGACCACGACGCCGCCAATGCCGCCCAGCGTCATTTGACTCCCTGAGCTCTGCGGGGCGGGCGCTGTGTGCTTCGCTGCCGGCATCGACCAGTTACCCTGACCTTGTGCATTCTTGAGCAGCCGCAGGTCGAGGCCATCGATCTCGATGCGCCCAACGTCGAGCTGGTGGTGCAGCAGGGGAAGTACGCGCACCCGAAGCGAGACGCTCTGCAGCGACGCGAAGGGCTGGGAGGAGCTGAAACCGGGCGGGTTACCCAGGCTGGCGGGCCCGAGCTTCAGCGCGATCGACGGCAAGATCGCCAGATGAATGTTGCCGGTCAGGGAAAGATCGCGGCCCGTGGAGGTCCGGACGGCCGCCTCGATGCGTCCCTTGTAGTCGTTTGGGTTGACGATCAGCCAGAGGGCGAACACCGCCACTATCAGTACCGCGACGACACAGCCGATGACGATGCCGATGATCCGCAAGACGCGCATGGCATGTACCTCTGCAGGGACGGACGGCGCATTCTAGCGCAAGCCGCTCCGGTGCCTCGCAGCCGGCGGCGGCACCGGAACCTTTCCTCAGAGGTGGCGTTAGCAAAGGCGTCCCCCTTCCAGGTGCGTCATGAGCGACGGCATTCGACGGCGCGATGTCCTGACCGGAGCAGCGCTCGCGCTGGTCGGTGGGGCGGCTGCCCGGGCGGGTGTCATCAAGGGTGAGTTGCCGTGGCGGCCGGATGCGGCCACGCCGCCGCCGCGGGTCGAGCCCGGACCCTGGCAGTTCTTCACGCCCGAGGAGCTGCCCACCATCGAGGCCTTGGCCGATCGCATCATTCCGCCGGATCCGCAGACCCCTGGAGGCAAGGATGCGGGCTGCGCGGTCTTTCTCGATCGACAGCTCGCCGGAGCCTACGGCAGCGCCCAAGGGCTCTACGAGCGCGGTCCTTTCTTTCAGGGCGTGGAACAGCAGGGCCCGCAATCCTCCAAGACACCCGCGCAGACCTACCGCGCCGCCCTGCAGGCGCTCGATCAGTACTGCCGCGAAGGAGGGGGGAGCGAGATGCCGCGCGGCGAGCGCTTCGCCGAGCTCGCACCGGAACGGCAGGATGAGGTGCTCCACGGCCTGGAAGGCGGCACGGTGCACCTGTCGGGCGTCGACGCCAAGCAGTTCTTCACCACGCTGCTGAAAGACATCCAGGACGGCTTCTTCGCCGACCCGATCTATGGCGGCAACCGGGACATGTGCGCCTGGAAGATGATCGGCTTCCCGGGCGCCCGTTATGACTATCGGGATTGGGTGAGCCGACACAACGAGCGTTATCCGCTGCCACCGGTCGGCATCGGCGGCCGCGCGGACTGGACGCCGCGGTAACGCAAGGCGCTCGATGGCCCGCAGGCTTCCACACAAAGACGTTGCGATCGTCGGACTGGGATGGACCGGGTCGATTCTCGCGAACGAGCTCACGGACGCGGGGCTGGAAGTCATCGCGATCGAGCGCGGACCATGGCGCAACACCGCTACGGACTATCCGCCGACTTACGCGCAGGATGAGCTGCGCTACCGCATCCGGCACGAGCTCTTCCTGCAGCCCGCGCAGACGACGTTCACCTTCCGCAACAACATGAGCCAGACTGCGCTGCCCATCCGCAACTGGGGCGCATTCATGCCACCCAACGGCGTGGGCGGCGGCGGCGTGCATTGGAACGCTGAGACCTGGCGCTTCCTGCCCACCGATTTCGTGCTGCGCAGCCATCTCACGAAGCGCTACGGCGCGGGCTTCCTGCCCGCCGACATGACGATTCAGGACTGGGGTGTCACCTACGCGGAGCTCGAGCCGCACTACGATCGTTTCGAGTACCTCTGCGGCACCTGCGGCCAGGCGGGGAACCTGCAGGGCAGGATCCTGGAGGGCGGCAATCCGTTCGAGGGGCCGCGCTCCCGTCCCTATCCGAACCCGCCGCAGCCGCAACCCTTCAGTCATACGCTGTTCGCTCAGGCGGCGCGGCGGCTGGGTTACAAGCCGTTCCCGCAGCCCTCGGGAAATCTCTCGCAGGCCTACCGCAATCCGCTCGGCGTGCGCCTGGGACAGTGCAGCTACTGCGGCTTCTGCGAGTGGTTCGGCTGCGGCAACTACTCGAAGGCGAGCCCGCAGACGACCATCCTGCCGGTTCTCGTGCGCAAGGCCAATTTCATGGCGCGCGACCGCTGCGAGGTCACGCGCATCAACCTCGACCCGAGCGGGGGGCGCGCCACCGGTGTGACCTTCGTCGACACCACCGGTCAGGAATGGGAGCAGCCCGCGGATCTGGTGCTTCTCTGCGCTTACACGATATTCAACGTCCAGCTGCTGATGCTCTCGAATATCGGGCAGCCCTATGATCCGGTCGCTAATCGCGGCGTCATCGGCCGCAACTTCACGCACCAGACCATCTCCGACGTGGTGAGCTTCTTCGATCCGCAGAAGTTCATCTTCAATCCCTTCATCGCCTCCGGCGCGATCGGGATGTGCATCGACGAGTTCAACGGCGACAACTTCGATCACGGCCCTCACGGGTTCGTCGGCGGCGGCTACATGGGACAGGTGCAGACGAACGGCCGGCCCATCGAGACCACGCCCGTGCCGCCCGGCACTCCGAAATGGGGCGCGAAATGGAAGCAAGCGGTGAAGGAGAACTACCTGAGCGCCACCAAGCCGGGCACCGGTGTTCACGGCAGCATGTACAGCTACCGCGATGTGTATCTCGATCTCGACCCTGTGTACAAGGACCGCTTCGGCCGGCCGCTCGTGCGCATCACCATGGACTTCCACGAGAACGAGCTCAAGCAGAACCGCTTCCTCACCGACCGCTTCGCCGCGATCTTCCAGGCCATGGGCGCGCGCCAGATCGACAAGCAGTATCGCCGGGCGCCCTACGACATCACCGACTACCAGACCACTCATCTCTGCGGCGGGGCGATCATGGGCACCGACCCGAAGACGAGCGCGCTCAACCGCTACCTGCAGAGCTGGGAAATACCGAATCTCTTCGTGATCGGTGCCAGCGCCTTTCCGCAGAACGCCGGCTACAACCCGACCGGCACGGTCGCCGCGCTCGCATACTGGTCGGCGGAGGCGATCCGAACGCGCTACCTGAAAAGCCCCGGCCCGCTCGTGCCTGCGTGAGGACATGCTCAGCCGCGGCCGCAAGCTCCTGTTGGCAATGGCTCTGCTCGCGGCATCTCTCTCTGCTTGCACGCGCGCGCATGGCGGCGGCCACGGCAATCGACAGAGCTTCGACCTGATACAGCGCGGCCGTTATCTCGTAACGCTGGGCGACTGCACTGCGTGCCATGCTGATCCGACGCGAAGTGACAGTCCCTTCGGGGGCGGACGCCCGGTTGCGACGCCGTTCGGGACTGTGGTTGCTCCAAATATCACGCCGGATCCGCAGACGGGTATCGGCAACTGGACGGCGCGACAATTCGACGATGCGGTCCGTCGCGGCCGGATGCCCAATGGGAAGCGGCTCTACCCGGCAATGCCGTTTCCTTACTTCGCCCGCATGTCCGCCGCTGATGTGGGCGCCATCTGGGCGTATCTCAACACCGTAAAGCCGGTGCATCACGCGGTCGTTGCCGACCGATTGCCTTTCCCGTTCTCCATCCGGGCCAGCATGATCTTCTGGGACTGGCTGTACTATCGGCCTGGCGAGTGGCATCCGAGTCCAGGTAGATCGGGCGCATGGAACCGAGGCAGCTACATCGTCGCGGGACCAGGTCACTGCGCCGCCTGTCATACGCCGAAAACCTTCCTTGGCGGCGATGAGCGCGGCCACGAGCTACAGGGCTACTCCCTTCAGGACTGGTTCGCTCCCGACCTCACCGGCGATCGGGCGCACGGTCTCGCGGCCTGGACCAGCGCGGATATCGTCGCGTACCTCAGAACGGGCCACAATCGCTTCGAGGGGGCATCGGGCCCCATGGCCGAGGAGGTGAAGGATTCGAGCTCGGGAATGAGCGCTCAGGATCTTACGGCGGTCGCCACGTATCTCAAGGGCGAAGAAAGTGCCAATGAGCACGGGACACCGCTACCGCCTGACAGCCCGGTGATGGTGGCGGGCTCCGCCATCTACCGCGACGTCTGCTCGGGCTGTCACAAGATCGACGGCAGCGGTGTTCCCTACCTCATCCCCGATCTCGCGCGTTCCGCGGCGGTCGCCTCCCGCGACCCGACGACGGTGCTGCACATGATTCTCCACGGCGCGGCGAGCGTAGCCACCCGCGAAGAGCCGACCGGACCGCAGATGCCATCCTATGCATGGCAGCTCACCGACGCGCAGGTCGCGGCGGTGGCCACCTACGTGCGCAACAGTTGGGGCCATGCCGCCGGCGTAGTCCCCGAGTCCGCGGCACATGCCGCTCGCGACAGCGGCCAGAGCTCGGGTTCCAGCGCCCGCTGACCTCCCTCGCCTGTCTCTGTAACTTCTGGCCGCCAGCGGTGTTCTGGGGGTGAAAGAAGAGAGACGAGATAGAGGAAAAGAGGAGAAGTCATCATGAACGCCATCCAGAAAGCCACTTTCGCCGCCACTGCCCTTGCCATCACCCTCATCGGCGCCGCGCTCGTCACCGCGCCCATGGCGTTCGCCCGGCCGGTGCCGGTCATGGCACAGAGTGCCACTTCGACGCCCAGCCAGCAGGTCACACTGATCGCGCTCAACCGCAGATAATCGACCCGAGGCATGCGCCGCCCCCCAACGAGGCGGCGCATGCCTCTCGCGCCGGCCAGCTGCCGGCGACAGCTCAACCCGCCATCGGAGCCGCCGGAAGACGAACAGTGAAAGTGCTGCCCTCGCCGGGGGAGGATTCGACGGCAACGTCCCCGCCCATCAGTCGCGCTGCTTTGGCGACGATCGCCAGGCCGATGCCGTTGCCCGGGGACGCCTCGGCGCCGTGCACGCGCTCGAACACCTCGAAAATCCGCCGCTCATGGGCCGGGCCAATGCCGTTGTCCGCTACCTGCAGCAGCACCATGCCGCTTTCGACGGCCGCCGACAGGCGGATACGCGGCGCCATCAGCGGATTGCGGCAGGTGAGCGCGTTGTCGAGCAGACTCGCGAGCATCTGACTGATGAGAGTTGCATCCCCGAGCGCCACCGCGAGAGGCCTCCGCACGTCGATGCTGGCTCCCGCGGCTGCGGCGCGGGTCGCGAACGTCGCGGTGACCTGACGCACCAGCGGCTCGAGGGCGACCGGCTCGGCCTGCACTGCCGGCACGCCGACACGCGCATAGGTGAGGAGATCGTCGATCAGCGCGCCTATCTCGGCGACCCTGACCTCCAACTCCCCGTTGAGTCGTCGGACCTGCCGCTCGGCGCGCTCTCTCTCGGCGACCTCGGCGCGCAGTCGCCGGTTTATCTCGTGTAGCGCCGCCGTGCGTTCGGCTACCTGCCCCTCGAGATCCTCGCGATACATTGCGAGCAGAGTGTTCTGCTCCTCGAGCTGAGTTTGCGCGGCATGCAGCTTGAGATGAGTCTCGATGCGCGCGATGACCTCGTCCGCCTGCAGGGGCTTGGTGACGTAGTCCACCGCTCCGGCGGCGAATCCCCGCACTTTGTCGCGGGTATCGGTGAGTGAAGTCATGAAGATGACGGGAATCTCGCGGGTGCTGGAGCGGGACTTCAGCCTGCGGCAGACCTCGAAGCCGCTGGGACCCGGCATCATCGCATCGAGAAGGATGACATCCGGACGCGTCAGCTCGGCGCGCTGCAGCCCTTCCTCTCCATCCTGTGCGATCAGTACGCGATAGCCCTGCGCCTCGAGGTGACCGACCATCAGCCCGAGGTTGGTGGGTGTATCATCGACGATCAGGATCGTGGCCACGATACTCCATTACTCTCGTGCCGGCCGCGAATCAATCGGGCGTATCCTGGTTCGCAGAGCCGGCGGATTCGCACCTCGGGCTTGGCATCGTGACACCAGCCGGGTCCCCGGAGGAGGGCTGGGCGCATGCCGATCGAGCCGCAACAGGCGACGCCTCGGCGCCGGGCCAGGTGGCCTGCGCTTGGTCGCGCTGCTGCTGCTCTTCCACCTCGCCGCTGCCGGTCCCCGCATGTCCGTCGAACAGTGGCGTGCCGCAGCCCAGAGTGATCGCGCGCTGGCGGAAAACGACGTTTCTCAGGCTTATGCCGAAGCTTTGCAGCTAAGGGCCGCCCTACCGCCGGACGCCTCTGCCATCTATCAGGCAAGCGCGCTCAATCTGCTCGCGAGAACGGAGGTCTATCTCGGGCTCACCGCCCAAGCTGACGCACACGCTCGCCAGGCGCTGACGCTCGCCCGGCGCGGCGGCGACCGGGTTGGTCAGGCGGAGGCCGACCTCAACATGACTCTGACGAGCGTCAATCTGGGCCGGATCGATGAGCTTCGTGCGGCCGCGAATGACGCGGTTGCAGCGCTCAACGGCGTCGACGACCCCGCCCTCACCGGTGAGGCGCTGTTGCGCGCTTCGATGATGTATCTGCGCCTGGGTCGAATCAACCGTGCGGTCGCGACGAGCGTGAGCGCCTCCGACATCGCGCGCCGCAACCGCAATCCACTCGCGCTCACCTATGCCGCCCAGGGATTGGGGATCGCGTTTGGTCAGAGCGGCCGCAGTGCCGATTCGCGCCGATTTTTCGCCGAAATGCTCACGGATGCCCGCGCCGCGCACTCGCGACTGCTCGAGGGCGATGCCCTGGAGTCGCTCGCCGACGCCTCCGATTCGATTGGGCAGACGGCCCGGGCGGAGTCGCTGCACCGCCAGGCGATCGCCCTCTATGCCCAGGCCGGAGCCCCGCTCAGCGTCAACTTCGGACTCATGGGCCTCGCTAACTTCCTGCACGTGCATGGCCGCTATCGTCAGGCCGGGCCGCTTCTCGACCAGGTCATCGCAACGTACGAGCGCTATCCGACACCGATCGGCCTGTGGTTCGCACTCACTACACGCAGCACGAACGAGCAGAGCCTGCGACAGCTGGCCGCTGCACGGACCGACGCGGAGAAAGCCTACGGCCTGGCCAAACAGATCGGCCTGCCGAGTTACAGCAGTCTCGCTGCGCGGCGGCTCGCCGAGGTCGCCGCGGCGGCCGGCGACTTCCGCCGCGCCTACCAACTTCACGTGGATGCCGATGCGATCGCCGAGCACGGCGTCGGCACGACCCGGCGGGATCAGGTGCTCGAGCTGGCCAGTCAATACGAGCGCGAGAGCCGTCAGCGCGAGATCGAGGCGCTCACCCGCCGCGATCAGGCGCAGGTGGCGGCTCTGCGGCAACGCGCGCTCAAGGAGCGGCTGCTGTTCACGATGCTGCTCGGCGTGGTCGTGATCGCGGTGATCACGGGATTCTTCGTCGTGCGGTTTCACCGGCTCAATGCCAGCCTGGAGCGCCGGGTTCAGGACCGTACCGCGGAGCTGCGCCAGCAGGCGAGTTATCTACGAACGCTGATCGATACGCTGCCGCTGAGGATTTGGCTGAAAGACACGGAAAGCCGCTATCTGGCCGCCAACCGCGCCGAGGCGGAAGCCAGCGGTCGCCCCGTCGCCGAGATCGTTGGCCGGTCGGACGCAGATCTTTGGCCGGCGGAGGTCGCCGAGGGGCATCGCGCCGGCGATCGCGCGGTCATGGCGAGCCGGCGGCGCTCGAAGCTCGAAGAGGCATTGCCGGGCAAGGACGGCGCCGGGCAATGGGTCGAGACCTACCGTGCGCCCGTGTTGGATGAGGACGGGACGCTGCTCGGGACGGTGGGAGCCTCCTACGATATCAGCGAGCGCAAGGCCGCCGAGGCGGCCCGCGAGACCTCGCTGGCGGAGGCCAGGAGGTTGGTCCGCCTGCGCAGCGACTTCATGGCGCAGATGAGTCATGAGCTGCGCACGCCCCTGAACGGCATCTTGGGTTACACGGCGCTACTGGAGCGCGACCGGGATACGAGCGGGCGGCAGAGAGCTGCGCTCGAGGTGATCCGACAGAGCGGCGAGCACCTGCTCGGCCTCATCAACGAAGTGTTGGATTTCGCCCGCATCGAGGCCGGCAAGCTCGAGCTCGAGAGCGTGACGCTGGCCCTCCGGCCCTTCCTGAGCTCGATCGCCGGGGTAGTGTCCATCAGGGCACAGCTCAAGGGGCTCACTTTCAACCTGGAAATCTCAGCCGAGGTGCCCGCGGCCATCGTCGTCGACGAGCGGCGCCTGCGCCAGGTGTTGCTCAATCTGGCGGCCAATGCCGTGACTTTCACCGATTGCGGGTCGGTGCGTCTGCGGGTCTGGTGTCCCGCGCCGCAGCGGTTGCGGTTCGAGATCGAGGACACCGGCATCGGCATTCCCGTCGATCAGCTGGAGGCGATCTTCCAACCCTTCGAGCAGGTTGCGGAGGGACAGCGTCGCGGCGGCACCGGACTCGGCCTGCCCATCAGCCGCCGGTACGTGCAGTTGATGGGAAGCGACATCAGGGTGGAAAGCCGAATCGGCGCGGGCAGCACCTTCCGCTTCGATCTGGCGATTCAGCCGGTTGCCGCGCCGGCGGAGTCGGCAGGCGCTGCCGTCGACGGAGCTGATCTCGACGCCGCATACGCCGCGTCCGCCGGCGAGGGCCGTATCGCGCCGCCGCCGGCAGAGATCGAGCAACTGCATGCGCTCGCCCTGGAGGGAAACATGCGGGATATCATCCGCTGGGCCGGCCGCCTCGTCGAGTTGGAGGGGCGCCGCTATCGGAGTTTCGCCCTCCACGTGCGCTTCCTCGCGGAGCGCTATCAGTCGCAGGCCATTCTGAGCCTGGCCAAGCGTCATCTCCACGACGATGGCGAGTCGCGATAGATGCGATGCGCTCAGGTCTCGCCCAGCATGGCCCACCCGTTGCAGTAGGGCTCTGGCTGCATATCCTGCGGTGAGCCGCTCTCTCCGGCCGGAGGAAAGCGCTTGCTGAAGGTAAACGCGCGCTCCGTAGGGCCTTCGCGGCGCAGTTGCGCGAGGCGCTCGAGCGCCTCTTCGACGGTTGGGATGTGTCCCGCAGCAATCCACCACATGACCTGATGAGCTTCCGCCGGCTTCTCGAACCATTCGCGACGCCGCTGCAGTATGGCAGTGTGAGCGGAGCGATAAACGAACCCGAAGAGAGACTCGACGGAGCTCCACACCGACATGTTGATCAGAAATCTCGGATCTGCCGACACCAGGATGTCGGTGGCATTGCCGCTCGCTGACTGCAGCCGCCACACGAAACCGGGGGAGGACTCCGCAAGCGCGTTGATCCGGTCGAGCGCGGCCATGAAATCCGCCAGCTCCGGGCTACCTGGCGCCGCGACGGCGCGCCCGACGTTCAGTTGCGCAATGTGCCATTTATTCATCAGGAATCTCCCGCAGCGACCTTCATCCGGGGTGGCAACCATCCCATTACGCGCAGCGTACCGATCCGCGATCGGAACGTCTTGAACCTTATTGCAGCGCCGCCGACTTGCGCCAGGCGCCGGGTGTGAACCCGAAATGACGGCCGAACACACGAGTCATATGGCTCTGATCCGCGAATCCGCTCGCCATGGCCGCTTCGGCCAGTGGCTGGCCGGCACGAATCAGGCGCAGCGCGTATTCGGCGCGGCGGGAAAGAAGCCAGGCGTGGGGCGGCAGTCCGTACGCCTTCTCGAATCGTCGCAGAAGCTGGTACCGGCTGAGTCCGGCAATCGCCGCCATTTCCGCAAGGGAAGGCGGGTCGACGGGCGCATCGGCCAGTCGGTCGCGGATCAGCCGCAGATCGGGATGCGAGACGGTAGGGCGTACACGCGCCGTGCTGTACCGCGCTGCGAGCAGCATGACCGACTCCACCAGAGCCTCTTCGCAAGCCAGCGCCTCAGTGGCCCTGTTGCCGCCGCGTGCGTTCCAGAGCTCGATCCGACGGAACAGCCGGCGCAGGGTAAGGAACAGAGCAGGGTCGTCGATCACGGGGCGTGTGATCTCCGCGAGCGCGCTTGCGTGCTCTACGAGAGAAGCCAACGCCTCCGCATCCACCGACAGGATGCGCCAGCGCCGTGTCGGGCCGCCGAGCGGGCTTCCGTCGTGCACCTCGCCGGGATTGTTCGTGATCACCTGTCCGGCGAACGCATCCACTCGACCGCGGCCGCTCGCCGAACGCTGCGCGCCATCCTGCAGGATGCCGAATCCGTACGCGTCGTGCCAATGACGGCCGAAGTGTTGGCCGCTCAGCGTGTGAGTGCTGTGAATGCCGCGGATAGGGCCGCGGAGGACACGGGTAACGTGAGGCGGGTCAGCCACCTCCCGAGTGTATCAGGCGGCCTCGCTCGATACGCGCGCGACGTGGGACGTCGCTTCGCGATGAATACGGAGTCGCCGAACTCGTGCGTACGATAGCCCCGGGTCTCCAACTCATGGTCCGCGCGGATCAGCGTCGGCCCGTCGGCGAACGCACGCAATAGCTCGTAATGGCTCGTACCGGGCTCGTGCGTGCCTGACAGAATCGCATCCACCACGCGCAGGCGGGTATCTCTGCCGATCCGGTGGCGGGCAACGCCTTCTCCGGAGGAAACGGTGCCGTCTTCACGGGCTGCGTCCTCGAGGGCGCGGACCACCGTCGTTCCCACCGCAATGATTCGCCCGCCTTTTGCCCGGGTACGGCGGATGAGTGCGGCAGTGGAATCGGGAATTCGATACGGCTCATCGAAAGGCAACTGCGCATCGAGCTGCGGATCCCCCGTCGAGGAGATTCCGGCGGCATGGGTGAGGGTCGCAAATGCGACGCCCCGGCGGCGAGCCGTCGCGATCAGCTCCCAGTCGAGGACAAAGCCGGCGGACGGCGGCTCGAACGCCACGGGCGGTGCCGCGATACGTGTCCAAACATCCCACAACGCAAGCGCTGATGCCATGTGGGCGTACTGTATGGGCCGCCCATGATGCGCCATTCCCTCCCAGATCTCGGCCGGCGAGCCTTGGAACCGAACCTCGAGAAGACGAGGGTGCCCGAGAGAGCGCACTACCGCGACGAGCGGGCCGAGGAGCAGGCGATCCCCCGCGGCTGTCAGCGGCGGCGCCGGTCGATCTTCCGTCCGCGTCCGATAGTCTCCTTCTCCGAAAAGAACTGCGCGAAATCTCTGTCCGCTCGCGGGCGCCAGCGCGTGAGCACCGCCCAGCCGCAACTCGATGCTCGCACCCGTCGGCTCGTGCACGCCTGCCAGGCTGGCCGGCAGCGTCGCCGCGTCATTTGCAACGAGCAGGTCCCCGCGTTCGAGATGACTGCCGAAGTCCGCTCGGGGTACATGGGCCAGGTGCCCGTGGTCGTCGATGACGAGCAGCTTTGCATCCCGTGGACGCTGGACTGGTTGCGTGGCGGGACTCATGCGATCACCGTACCGCTGCCAGGGTCCAGCGCGGCGGCGGCCCCGCTGCTGGGTTTGCAGGCTCACCATGAGGCAATGCGCCGGCAATCGCCGTCAGAAGCTCATGGGCAGCGGCATGCGGCATCTTGAGCGTCGCGGGGTCCGCATCCGGGACGGCAAGCGCGTGCAGCGGGGTATCCATATCGCCCGGATCGAGCGACAGCACCCGGACGCCTTCGGTCTCCAACTCGATACTCCAGATGCGACTGAGGTGATGCAAGGCCGCCTTGCTGGCACCGTAGGCGCCCCAGGTGGGATATGGGCTCACCGCGGCATCGCTGGAAACGTTCAGCACGACCGCGCCGCGACCCTCTCGGGCGGACGCGGCCAGCGCACCGAGCAGGGCTCGAGTGAGCCGGAACGGCCCGAGCACGTTGGTGTCCAGAGCACGCTGCAAATCCTCGCATTCCGTGTCGGCGAGCAGCGCAAGGGGCACTGAGCCCAGGTCGGATGCATTGTTGATGAGCACGTCGAGCCCACCGAGGCGGGCGAGTATCTGTATGGCGGTCGGATGGATGTCGTCCTTGCGCGAGACATCACCCGCGATCCCGGCGGTACCGGCGATCTCCGCCGCGAGTTGCGCGACCCGCTCGCGGCCGCGGGCGACGAATGCTACTGCGGCTCCCCGTGCGTGAAGCTCACGCACGAGGGCCAGTCCGAGACCGGACGTGCCGCCGGTGACGGCGACTCTCAGGCCGCTGAAGACACTGGCGGCCCCATCCACTGAAGGGTCGATTCGATGAGTGTTTTGCATGGTGCAACCTCCTCTTCCATGGAGGGATAATAGAAGCACTCGCGCGCAGCACCAGCGCCGTGTCCGGTTTATTGGCGGAAGGTCGAACCGATGGACGAGCCACAGAGCGTTGCGTTGTACCTGTCGAGAAACCTGGCGGCGCTGCGCCACGCCCGCGCCCTCACCCAGGAATCGCTTGCGAAAGCCTGCAAGCTGCCGCGCTCCACCATTGCCAACCTCGAATCCGGGACCGGCAATCCGTCCTTGACGGTACTGCTCAAGGTCGCGGGCGCTCTCAGCGTCCCCGTCGACGAGCTGCTAGCTCCCCCGCGCGCGAAAGTACGCAAGTGGACGTCGGCGGACGTATCGACGCAGAGTCGCGGTCAGGGCGTGACGCTGCGCCCTCTGGTCCCGGAGCCGACTCCGGATGAGATGCTGAGCATCATGGATTTTCAACCGCGCGCCACGCTGCGCGGAACCCCTCATCTGCCCGGCACGCGCGAATACTTCACGTGTCTCGAGGGAGTGGTGGCGATTTCGGTCGACGGGACTCGCTTCGAGCTCGAGCGCGGCGATGTGCTCGCTTTTCCCGGGAACGTCAGGCACTCATATGAGAATCCGCACGCGACGCGCACGGCCAGCGGGATCTCCGTCGTGATTCTCGCGAAGGTCGGGGTGTGAGAGGGGGTTTTGCGGAGCTCCGCGGATCATACGCGCCTGGCGTCTCGCGAGCACTCGCGCGGCCATGGCGGGGTTGATGGCGGAAGTCGTGGAAGATCACGTCCGTACGGGCAGCGAACCAGCCTCCTGTCACTCCCCGGGCGGGCAGAGTTGCCCGCCCGGGGCCGAAGTCATTGCGGTGGGCTGCTCCCCGGGAGCAAGTGCTCACCGGCGGCAGCCGCGGCCTGGAGTCTGGCCTCGCCGGTCCGCGCTTCACCCTCCAGCCGGTTACAGGCCGCAATCTGCGCAGGATCCGGCGGCTCGTCGTCCAGGCCGATGTCCGACTGCAGATACGACAGCCAGCTCCGCAGGCGCATCTCGTTCATCACGTCGCCCTCGCTCGAGCGAACCTTGAGCTGCACGACGCTGTCGATCGCATTGTTGAGCTCGTTGAGCGCTGGTGCCGCGTTCGCGGCCTCGACCTTGTGTGTGGCGATGGCGCGGTCGAGACGTTGGCGGACTCGAATCGCCGCATTGATCTGCCGGTCGAGCTGGTCGACGGCCTGATGCAGGGCGAGCTGCAGCCCCAGGTGTTGCTGCAGCGCAGCCGGGGTCGTGTGCAGTCGCGGGTCGAGTTTGACCTGGAACGCCTGCTTGTACGACTGGTCGCCGTAGCGGAGCACAACCGTGTAGCCGCCGGGGTTGACGAGCGGGCCGCGTGAGTCGGCGGTTTCGTCGTCGGTGTCCTCCGGCGGCTCGAAGCTGATCACGTCCGTCGCGTCGGCGTAGCGCAGGTCCCATCGCAGGCTGTTGCTGCCAGGAGAGATCGCCGTCAGCTTCTCGTCGGCGTTACGCTTCTCCTGCGCGGGCAGCAGGTTGTCTTTGACGACCGGCGACAGCTTGGGCTCTTTCTTTTTCTTCAGGTGGAGCGTGTATTGCCGCACTGGAGTGCCGTGATCATCGAGGATCTCGAGGCTCGCCGGCGTCTTGCCATCGTATTTCGCGGGAATGTGAAAGAACACGGTCGTCCCGTAGGGCGGGTTCAGGCCGATGGGTCCGCGGTACTTGGCGTCAGCGCTCTGGCCGTAGGCGTTCGTCAGCCACGCAGTCTGCGGAGCGTAAAGATCAGCGGCATCCGCTGCCGGTTGCGCCTGGTGCGACAACTGCTCGAGCAGCGCGAGGTTGTCGAGTATCCAGAAGGAGCGGCCGTGAGTGGCGGCGACCAGCTCGCCCTCGCGAGTGTCGATTGCCAGGTCGCGCACTTGCACGTGCGGCAGATTGAGGCCCAGCGGCCGCCAGTGCGCACCGCCGTCGAAGCTCGTGTACACGCTGTTCGCGGTGCCGACGAACAAGAGCGCTGCATCGGCCGGGTCCTGCCGCACGATGAATGTCGACTCGTCATCCGGCAAGCCATTCGTCAGAGCCGACCAGTGCTTGCCGAAGTCCGTGGTCTCGAACACGTACGGCCGGTTGTCATCCCACATGTAGCGCTGCGCGCTGAGGTAAGCCGTGCCCGCCGCAACATGCGAAGGCTCTATCGATGAGATCTCGGCCCACTCCGTCAGCTGCGGGGGAGTTACCGCCTGCCAGTGCTGACCTCCGTCGACCGTCACGTGAACGAGCCCGTCCTGAGAGCCGGCCCAGATCACATGCGAATCGACCGTGGAAACCGCGAGCGCGGAAATGTCCGGAAATATTTCCGCCGCCGTCTGATCCAGGTCGACGGGTCCGCCGCTCGCCTTCTCGGTTTCCGGGTCGTTGCGCGTCAGATCGGGGCTGAGGATCTTCCATGTACGGCCGCCGTCATCGCTCATCATGACGTACTGGGATGCGAGGAACAGATCCTGCGGATCGTCCGGCGAGAAGAACATCGGGTGGGTCCAGCCGAAGCGGTATTTCATCTCCGCCGCGGACACACCGTCGAGATATTGCGGCCACGGGCTCACGGACTTCCTGGCCCCCGTGACCCGGTTGTAGCGCTGCATCAACGTGTAGTAGTCGGCGCCGTAGGTCACGTCGGCGTCATGAGGCTCCGGGGCGATGAAGGTGCTTTCGCCGAGAGCCACCTCGTGCCATGCGGCGGTCTCGATCGCGCCGCCCGGCATGGCGCTCGGCCCTTCGAACGAGCCCTCATCCTGCTGCGCGCCGTACACATGGAACGGGAATTCGTCATCGAGTGCGACGTGGTAGAACTGGCCCGTCGGCTGGTTGTGATCGCTGCTCCAGGTCTTGCCGCCGTCGGTCGATATGGTCGCTCCTCCGTCGGTCCCCACGAGCAGAACCTTCGGGTCTTTCGGGTTGATCCACACGATGTGATCGTCACCGTGCCGCAGGTGGAGCAGGGAGAATCCCTTGCCGCCGTCGTGCGATACCCAAACGCCATCCACGTTCGGGACGTAAAGCGTCTTCGGGTTCGTCGGGTCCACGTAGACGCTCATGTAGTAGAACGCGCGCTGGCGCAGGCTCCAGTTACCGTTGACACGGTGCCAGGTGGCGCCGCCGTCGCCGGAGCGGAACACGCCGCCGTCCTTCGCCTGGACTACCGCGAAGACGATTTTCGGGTCGCTGGCCGCGACATCGACGCCGATTCGGCCGAGGACGCCGCTCGGGAAGCCTGGGTTGCGCGCCAGATTCGACCAATGCGCGCCGCCGTCGGTGCTCTTGTACAGGCCGCTTCCCGGACCGCCGTCATCGAGGGACCAGGGCGTGCGCTGTGCCTGCCACATCGAGGCATAGAGGATCCTGGGATTGCGCGGATCCATCACGAGATCGATGGCCCCGGTCTTGTCGTCGACGAAGAGTATCTTCTGCCAGGTCTTGCCGCCGTCGGTGGACTTGAAGACCCCGCGGTCGGGGTTGGGCGCGAATACGTGCCCCATCGAGGAGGCGTACACGACGTTGGGATCATGCGGATCGACGACGATCGTGCTGGTCGTGCGCGTGTCGCGCAAGCCGGCGTATTTCCACGTTTTACCGGCATCGACGGATTTGAAGACGCCGTCGCCGGTGATCATGTCGTTGCGGATGTCCGTCTCGCCGGTGCCTACGTAGAGCACCTTGGGATTGGAGGGGGCAACCGCAATCGCACCGACACTGTCGCTCGCCGATGGCCATTTGCCGTCCGTGATGTTGTGCCAGGCCACGCCGTAATCCGTGCTTTCCCAGACGCCGCCGTCCACGCTGCCCATGTAGAACAGGTTGCGCTCGCTCGGCACGCCGGCAACGGCGACCGCCCGCCCGCCGATGTTCGGCCCGATATTGCGCCAGGAGAGCTTGCCGTCGAGAAACTTGTGCGGCGCCGCCGCATGCGCGGTCACTGCGACGCACAGTAACGCCGCGAGAGCTGAGGCAAAGGATTTACCGCGGACGACCCGCGTTCCGGCAAGTGCTTGCATCATCGAGCCCCTTGTTTTGCGCCGCTTCTGCACCGAATGCGGGCGACAGGTAATCCGAAAAGCTTAATGAACTCGACCAGGCGCCGCAATCAACCAACGCCGCTCCCGGGCCGCAAACCGCGCGGGAGCGCGAAAACGCGATGAGACGAGAGCTGGCAGGGCCGAGACGATGCCACGGGGGCCCTTTTTCCGCAGGCCGCCGCCCGCGGGCCGCCGGCGCTGGATGGCATAATCGTCGCGAGGTGATTGGCATGCAATCCGAGCGAACCGAGCCGCCCTATGCGGGCCTGCGTGTGCTGGAGCTGGCGCGTGTGCTGGCGGGACCCTGGATCGGCCAGACGTTGGCCGACCTGGGAGCGCAGGTCATCAAGGTCGAATCGCCCGAAGGCGACGAGACCCGCCGCTGGGGCCCGCCCTTCCTGACCAATGCCGACGGCTCGGCGGCGGATGCCGCGTACTTTCACTCCTGCAACCGCGGCAAGGAGTCCCTGGTGCTGGATTTCCGCAAGGCGGAGGATCGCGAGCGCGTAGTGCGGCTCGCGTCCGAGGCCGACGTGCTCATCGAGAACTTCAAGGTGGGAGGCCTCGAGAAATACGGCCTCGATTACGCGAGCCTGGCGCCGCGCAATCCGGCCCTGGTGTATTGCTCGATCAGCGGCTTCGGACAGGACGGGCCCTACGCGGACCGGCCCGGCTACGACTTCGTGGCCCAGGCCATGAGCGGGCTGATGGACGTGACGGGCGCGCCGGACAGTCCGCCCCAGAAAGTCGGCGTCGCCGTGGCCGATATCACCACGGGCCTCTACGGCCTGATCGGCATCCAGGCGGCGCTGGCTGAGCGCGCGCGCTCCGGGCGCGGGCAGCGCGTCGATGTTGCGTTGCTCGATTCCACGATTGGCATTCTCGCCAACCAGGCCTTGAACCACCTCATCGGCAATCTGACACCGACGCGCATGGGTAACGCACATCCCAACATTACTCCATACCAGGAGTACCCGACGGCGGACGGATTCATCGTCGTCGCCGTAGGCAATGATCTCCAGTTTCGCTGCTTGTGCGCAGCCCTGGGCTGCGCGCCGCTCGCGGACGATGCGCGATTCGCGACGAACGGCGCGCGGGTGCGTAATCGCTCGGCTCTGGAGCAGGCGCTGGCGCCGCGGCTCGCGGCGATGAGGCGTGAGGATGCGCTGGCCCGGCTCGAGGCCGCGCGCGTCCCGGCGGGGCCCATCAATACCGTGGCCGAGGCGCTCGGCGACCCCAACACCCGCGAGCGCGGAATGGTGCTGGCCTGCCCCGCGGAAGGCTATCGCGGCCCGTCCATCCCGGGGCTTGCGACCCCGATCCGTTTCTCGCGGTCGCAGACCAGCGTGGCGCGAGCGGCGCCCCGTCTGGGTAGTGCTGCCGGCGATCGCGGAGTCTGGCTGCCGCCGTCCCGATAGCGCTCAGTGACTGCTGGCGTGTCCCAGCCCCCAGACGTAGGCCGCCACGGCTGAGACCTGTTGCCGGGTGAGCTGCGCACCGCCCATCGGCGGCATCGGGCTGCGGTATTGCTTCGGGCTCGGTACCCCGTGACGAATGGTCCGCTCGATGCCGCTCAGGCTGCCGTTGCTCCACTGCCATTTGCCGGCAGTCAGATCGGGGCCGAGGGGTGTGCCTGCGCCGGTCGCGCCATGACAGCCGGCGCACGTCCCCGACGCCACCTCGCCGTGAAAGATGCGATTGCCGAGAGCCACCATCGCGGGGGTGGCACCCTTCGGCACCGGCAGGCTCGCATTCGCGCCCGCGTGCGGATGGATGCCTTCCGGGGGCAGCGGGTTACCCGAGCCCGCAGCGCCGCCCAGGGCCGTCACGTCCGGGCACTCGGCAATTCCGGAAGCCCCTTCGTCCGAGCCGTGGTCGCCCCGGTACACGATCTTGTAAACGCGTCCGCGCACATCGTCGGCCACATAGAGCGCGCCGTCAGGTCCAACTGCCACACCGGAGGGACGATGGGCCGCCGCGCCGGGGTCATATTGTCCGCCGGCGAATCCGCTGGCGAAGATATGGCAATTCCCCGCGGCCTTGCCGTCTGCGAACGGTTGGAATACCACCGCATAACCCTGCTGCGGAAACGGGGCGCGGTTCCAGGATCCGTGGAAGGCGAGGAACGCCCCGCCGCGATAGCGTGACGGGAATTGCCTCCCGTAATAGAACGTCACGTCGTTGGGAGCCCAATGTGCCGGGAACGCGGCGACCGGATCGAGCTTGCTTGCGCAGGGACCGACCTTCCTGCCATTGCCGCCGTATTCCGGCGCCAGCATCAGCTTGCGCTGGACTCCGTCGTAGTAGCAGTAGGGCCAGCCGTAGTTGCCGCCCTGCACCACGTGCAGCAGCTCCTCGGAGGGCAGATAGGCGCCTTGCTCCGGAGTGTAGAGCTTCGGCCAGTTCTGTCCGAGCTGATCGCGGCCCTGCTGCGTGGAGTACACGTCGTGGCCGGTGGAATCGATGGTGATGCCGTCCGCATTGCGGATGCCAGTGGCGAAGCGGTTCGCCGGCGAGAACTTCTGCTGCAACTCCTTCGCGCTGTAGCGCCAGATGCCGCCGCGCGTCTCCAGCTCGGGGCACGGGTCGATGCCGGGAGACTCGAGCATCCGGTTCTCGCGCTGGCAGGCGTTGCTCGGACTGGCCGAATCGACATACATCCAGCCGTCGGCATCGATCGCAAACGGATGCATCGGGTGATCGCCGGTGAGCGGCAGGCCGGAGACGATCGTCTCCGCGGGCCCGGTGGGCACGATCGAGCCCGGCGACAAGCGGTAACGGACGATCCGGTCATTGAGCTCCGCGTACAGGTACCCGTCATACAGTGCAATGCCGGTGCCGCCGTGCCCGCCGGTCGCGGGTGTCGCGCCAAACCGGCGAACGACGTTGGCCCTGCCTTGACCGGTCGTATCCTCCAGAGCGAGCAGGAAGCCGCCGGGTGGAGGCGGAGAGTTGGCGTAATACCGGCCGCTCCAGGTGTTGGCGTAGAGCACACCGTCCGGCGCCACCACCATGTGGCGGACGTGGCCAAGATTGTCCGCGAAAATACTGGCGCAGAAACCTGCGGGAAGCTGCAGACCGGCATCGTTCGCGCATGCCGGCGCAGCACTCGCCGTGCGATCTCCTGGAGCGCTCTGGGCTTGCGCGGTTCGCGCCCCTGCAAACAGGAGCAAAGCGGCCGTGGCCGCTGCGGGCAACAGCAATCCGTAAGGCGTGCATGCACTGCGCATCGTTCTTGACCCTGTCATGGTGGACACCGCGGCGCGCTCCGTAAGCGCGCCGCGGAGCGTAGCAAGCTCCGCCCCCGCCAGCAGGTAATTGTAGTACGTCTACCGCCCAGCTTGGCGGGTGTCTGCGAGACGGTCGAGCCACGCGCAAACGGCATCCAGAGACTCCTCCCGAACCTCGGCGTCCTTCCGCCCGCTGCGAGCGGGAACATGGAAGGAGTGATCGGCATTCTCCAGCACGTGTAGGCTGGCGCGGGTGCCCAGCCGCCCGACGATCGGGCGCAGCAGGTCGAGCTCCGCAAGCTCGTCCCGGCTGCCTTGAATGAACAGCATGGGTATGCCGATCTTCTGGAGGTGCGCGGCGCGTTCCGTGCCGGGCCGGCCCGCGGGGTGCAGCGGGAATGCGAGGAATACCAGCCCGCGGACCGCTTCCAGCGGGGCCTGTGCCTGCGCCTGCGAGGTCATGCGCCCGCCGAACGAGCGGCCCCCCGCGATCAGCGGCAGCTCCGGGGCCAGCCGCGCAGCCTCCGCGATGGCGGCGCGTACCGTCGCATGACAGAGCGCGGGCGGGTCGGGCCGCCGGCTCTTTTGCTCCATGTAGGGAAACTGGTAGCGCAGAGTGGCGATGCGGCGCTCCCCGAGTCCGGCTGCCACGGCTTGCATGGACTGATGCTCCATTCCCGCGCCGGCCCCGTGCGCCAGGACGAATATCGCTCGCGCCGCGCCGGGTCTCTCGAACAACCCGGACACACGATGGTTCGCGCCGACAGCGAATGTGAAGCGCTCATTCCGCGGAGCCGTCATTTTCCTATCCTAGCCCTCCCTGAGTTGCGCCGTCATTTTGGCTATACTGTCCGGCAACTAATAAAACGGGCGACCAGATGGCCGAATGTCCGGCCAATTCCGCCCGCTGCGAGGCCGCCGTGAAGTACACCGTTCTCATCGCGCGCTTACTCATCAGCCTCTTCGGCATTGCGCTCGTGGTGCTCGGGATCCTGTTCTGGACCGGCCATGCCCTGTCGCTGCTGCAGCTGCACATGACGCTCGGTGGCCTCTTCGTCGTGTCTCTGTGGGTTCTCGTCGTCGTCGGGCTGCTCGCGCGCGGCACTCGCGCGTTTGCCGTGGTCGTCCTCATCTGGAGCCTCATCGTGCCGGCGCTCGGCGTGACGCAGCTGAGCCTGATGCCTGGTTCCGATCACTGGGTGATCCAGGTGCTGCATCTGCTCGTCGGTCTCATCGCCATGGGGCTTGGACATGGTCTTGCCCGCCGCATCGGCCAGCGACCGACAGAGGGGACTGCCGTTGCCGAGAGCACGTGAATACGCCTCAGGGAGCGTGCGTATGCTGCGTTCAGTTGCCGTATTACTCGCCGCATCCATGGGCATTGCCTACGCGCAGCCTCCCAAGCCGCAGTATCCGCCGACGCATTGGCGTATCCGTAACGGCATCTATCACATCCACAACTTCCGCTTCGGTACGGGTGAGACGCTTGCGGACCTGCGGCTGCATTACGTAACGCTCGGCAAGCCTCGGCGCGACGCGTCGGGGCACACCCTCAACGCCGTGCTGTTGATTCATGGCACCGGTGGGGATGCGCATTCGTTGCTCAACCCGGTGTTTTCGGACGTGCTGTTTGGGCCCGGGCAGCCGCTGGACATCAAGCGCTACTTCATCATCCTGCCGGACGAGATCGGGCACGGCGAGTCCAGCAAGCCTTCCGACGGCCTGCGGATGAGGTTTCCCCACTATACGTACGATGACATGGTCCGGGCGTCGCATCAGGCGCTCGTAGATGGCCTCCACGTCGATCATTTGCGCCTCGTGCTCGGAACGTCGATGGGATGCATGCAGTCCTTCGTCTGGGGGGAGATGTATCCCAAGTTTGCCGATGCGCTCATGCCGCTGGCATGCATGCCGATGGAAATCGCCGGCCGCAACCGCATCTGGCGGTACATGGCCATTCAGTCCATTCGCAACGATCCCAAGTGGGACCACGGTGACTACACCCAGGAGCCCATCGAAGGCCTGAAGGGCGCTGCGGACATGCTCATCATCGCCGGGTCCGCGCCGCAACAGATGCAGCAGGACTCGCCCACCCGCAAGCAGGCGCAGAGCTACTACGAGCACAGGATCGACTACATCATCCCGTATCTGGACGCCGACGACTTCATCTATCAGTTCGACTCCTCGCGCGATTACGACCCGGAGCCGCGCCTGGGCTCGATCATCGCTCCCGTGATGTGGATCAACTCCGGGGACGATTTCATCAACCCGCCGGAGCTGGGGGACATTGCCCGAAAGCTGGTCCAACGGATACCGCACGGGCGGTACATTCTGGTCCCTGCGTCCATGAGCACGTATGGCCACGGCACACATACCCATGCAGCAGTGTGGAAGCAATATCTCGTCGAGCTGCTGGCCGAGTCCGCCAAACACTAGCCGCGCCGGGGACGAGATCAGGAAAAGAGCGAGCCGCCGTTGACCGCAATCGTCTGGCCGGTCATGTAGGCGTTGCCGACGAGCAGCAACACGGCTTGCGCGATCTCTTCTCCCGTTCCGGGACGCCCGACGGGAATGCGGGCGGCGACGCCGGAGTCGATCAGCGGCTTGCCCATTTCCGTATCCACCAGGCCTGGGGCAATGGCGTTGGCCGTCACGCCTTCCGGCGCGAGCCGCAGTGCATAGCCGCGCGTCAAGCCTTCGATGCCGGCCTTGGCGGCGGCGTAAGCGATGCTGACCGAGCCGGCGCCGATACGGGCCCCGATCGAGGAAATGTTGACGATCCGCCCCCAACGCCGCGCCCGCATGCCCGGCAGGACGGCCTGTGTGCAGAGGAAGGCGGATTTCAGATTGACTGCAAGGGTGCGATCGAACTCTTCCTCCGTGATGTCGTCCAGCCCGCGAGTCGCAGCCATGCCGGCGTTGTTGACCAGAATGTCGACTGGACCCAGCTCCGCCTCGATGTCGTGCACCATGCTCTGCACCGCGATGCGCAGTGAGACGTCGGCGCCGAAGAGCGCGGCTCGCCGGCCGCGCTTGCGGATGCCCGCCGCGACCGCTTCGGCCTCCTCGACGCGCTCGCGATAATTTACCGCGACTGCCGCTCCCGCCTCCGCGAGTGCCAGTGCAATAGCCCTGCCGATGCCGCGCGAGCCGCCGGTGATCAGGGCTACCCGGTTTTGCAGGTCGACCATGCAGTACGCTCCTTTGATGCGAGCAGCGCTCAGGGATTCAGCGCGCTGACGAGCCAGATTGCCCCTGGCAGCGCAATGGCGCTACCTACCTGGTACCGCGTCAATGCCGTGCGAATGGAATTGACCGCCGCGGCCCGTACTTCCGGCGGCTGCCCGTCGAGCGCACGGCTCGCCGGTCCCAGTGCGGTCGCTGCCGCGATCGCCGCCTCCATTCCACGGCCGATGCCGATATCGAGCGACAGCTCGACAGCCTCCAACTTGATCTCACGGAAGCCTGCTCCATGGAGGATGCCGCGAACGCGGCGCTCATCCGCGAAAGCGAACGGTCCCGGCTCTTCCGGTGCGGGTGCCGGCGGCCGCGGCACGTGACGGCACACCTCCTCGAACGGCACCATCAGCCACGGATTCTGCTGCGGCTCGCGCCAGCACGCGAAGGCCAGGCGTGCTCCGCGGCGCAGTCCGCCGCGCATGTTGGCGAATGACTTCTGGGGCTCCGCGAAGAACATGACACCGAAGCGCGAGAAGAGCAGGTCGGCGGCGCCAGGCTCGAAAGGGTAGGCGGTCGCGTCCGCCATGATGAAATCCACGGGTAACCCGGCGGGTGTGCGCTCACGCGCCCGCTGCAGCATCGGCGCGGAGATGTCGATGCCGGCCACACGGCCTGCGGGCATGACGCGCCGAGCCAGCTCGATGCTCGTGGAGCCGCACCCGCAGCCGATGTCGAGCACCACTTCGCCGGCCGACGGAGCCGCTCGCTGCAGCAGCAAGTCCGCGACCGGTCCAAGCAGGATGTCCTGGTCCTGCTGCCGGGCCCGCCAGCGCTCTCCACTGGGTCCGTTCCAGTAGGCGACCTGATCCGCGTTGCGATCATCGGTGGCGGGAAGCGTCATGGCGCTTCGTCCAAAAACACAGTCTCGGCCTGGACTCTCTCGAAGCATAGGTTCACGGTACGACCCATGCCAATCGTGCGATGGACGACGCCGGCAGGGACGGTTGCGGCCTGAAGGGGACCTATACGTATGGAGGTGCCATCCTTCATCTCGATGATGATGGCGCCTTCCAGAACGACGAAGAGCTCATCGGAGGCCGGGTGCACGTGCCAGCGATACTTCCCCTGGAACACCGCAAGCCGCAGGCAGCTGTCATTGACCCGGTTGAGCACCTGGTTGCGGTACTCTTCCGTCACCGCCTGCGCTTCCTGCGGCAGGTCGATGACCCGCAAGCTCGGATATTTCACCGGCTCGTTGCTGTAATCGGCTGCTGCTGCGCCTGCACTCATGGTGGCTCCGGCTGCACGGGATGCGAAAAGCTAAGCCCGCCATCAGTCTGTAGTCAACTGAGAGGGCTGCGCCCGACTGTCGTCTGCGCTCGACTATCGTTGAAGACGAGTCCGGATGCCGTCCTGATCCGCCGGTTGAGCGGCTCCGATGGGTGCTATCGTATCCTCATCGGACCGGAACCTGAACCGGTCCGACGGCGCCACCTCGGGAGGCTCGCATGCAGCTCATCGGAATGCTCGATTCACCTTACGTCCGCCGCGTGGCGATCTCGCTGCAACTGCTCGGGTTGCCATTCGAGCATCGCTCGCTCTCGGTGTTTCGCACTTTCGATCAGTTCCGCGCGATCAATCCGGTCGTCAAGGCGCCGACGCTCGTCTGCGATGACGGCACGGTGCTCATGGATTCCACGCTCATCCTGGACTACGCGGAGGCCCTGGCTGCCCCCAGATCACTGATGCCGCGGGGGCTTGCGGAGCGTCAGGCGGCTTTGCGCACGATCGGGTTCGCGCTTGCCGCTTGCGAGAAGAGCGTGCAGCTCGTCTACGAGAATCTACGGCCGCCGGAGAAGCGGTACGAGGTCTGGGTGACTCGCGTGCAAGGGCAGATGCATGCCGCCTTCGGCGAGCTCGAGGCGGAGCTCGCCAAGCGGTTGCCGGGGACCCCGCGGCGCATGGGCGCGGCCGAGGTCATCACTGCCGTTGCCTGGCTGTTCGCCGAGCGAACGTTGCCCGACACTTTCCAGGATGCGCCGTACTCGCGTCTGCGCGAATTGTCTGCGTGGACGGAGCAACTGCCTGAGTTCGTCGCCGCGCCCTACGGCGATGGGACCGTTCGCGTCCGGGCCTGAGGGCGCACCAGAAGATTCAGCCCAACGACCACACGCGTTGCGGCGCCGCCCTCAGCCGCCGTGCAGTTGGGCGACGATGCCGTTGAAGGATCGAGCGGCGGCTACGTCCGCAGCCGTGAATCGGTCCCGATCGCGCAGATCTGTGGCGGCCCCGGCAGCGAGCAGTTGGCGCACGACGGCAGCCTCGCCATTGCGGCTGGCAATAATCAGGGCGGTATCGCCCAGTGCATTGCGCGCGTCCTTGTCAGCATGCAGCGTAAGCAACCTTTCAACGACGTCCGCGTGGCCCATGCTCGCGGCAAGCAGCAGCGGCGTATCGCCGGAATGTGTACGCGGATCGATCCGCGCGCCGTGCAGCGCAAGCCAGGCGACCGTTTCGACCGTGCCGGAAAGACATGCGGCTGCGAGCGGGGTCAGTCCTGCGCGGTCAGCGGCGTCGGTTTGCGCACTATGTTGGACCAGCAGCCGCAGGATCGGCAGCCCGCCGGCCTGTGCTGCGTACCAAAGCGCGGTGCGGCCCGCCCCATCCTCGATCCCGGTGTTCGCGCCCGCCGCAAGCAGCGCGGTCACGGGCTCGATTCCGCCGCCTCGCGACAGCAGCATCAGCGCGGTCGCGCCGCTCGCATCCCGCACGTCGATCCGTGCGTGCGCGGCAGCGGTCGTGCCGACACAAGCGGAGAACGAGGATTCGCTCTACACTGACGTCGACCTGCTCGCACTCCGCCACGGCGAGACCACGGACTGGATCACTCGCCTGAGCGCCGGCTACATCCGCGGCTTCGGGAGCTCCGCCTTCGGCAGCGGCGGCATGGGCAACAGCGCGCGCGTCAGTCTGGCATCCGTCGAGTGGGTGGATCGCGCTCACGGCATCCTGGCGCAGGTCGGACGCCAGGTGCGCAACGATGACGGGATTCTCGGCACTTTCGATGGCCTTTTCGCGGCATACCAGTGGCGGCCGGCGTGGACGATCGACGTTGCGGCCGGCTATCCGGTCGAGCTGACGACCTCTTCCCCGCAGATCCGGCATCGGTTCGAGTCGCTGGCTCTGGCTCTGGCGCCGCCCGGGGTGCACTGGGACGGGAGTCTCTTTGCGACCGTGCAGACGCTCGATGGAGTACGTGACCGCCAAGCGGTCGGGGTACAGGGCCGCTATCTCGCCTCCCGGGCTTCCCTGGTGGCGCTCGCCGACTACGACACGTCATTCCACTCGTTGAATGCCGCGATGCTGCTCGGGACGGTGCAGCTGCCAGCCCGCTGGAGCCTGAGCTTCGATGCCGAGCGGCGCAATTCCCCGGTCCTCACCACGGAGAACGCGCTCATCGGCCAGCCTGTTACCGCCCTCTGGCAGCTGCAGCAGACCTTCACGCTGGCGCAGATCTACCAGCTCGCCCGGGATCGCACGCCGGCGACGGATGCTTTCAATCTGACGGTAACCAGGCCGCTGGGCGAACGCTTCGAGCTCGCCGCGACCGCTGCGGCGGATCGGACTGCGGCGACGATAGCCTCGGGAGGCGTGGAGGCGCTCCCTGCCAGCGGCCTGGAGCTCAGCTATCAAGCTCAGCTCTACGGCTCGAGCCTGTGGTCCGCGGGCGATTTCAACGTCCTGACGCTCACGTATGCAAACACCCAGATTGGCAAAATCGAGTCGATGGGGGTCAGCACGCGGCTGCCGCTGTTCGGCCCGTGGCGAATTGGCCCTGGATTGTCGCTTGATCGCAGCCGGATCGCGGGAGATACCAGCACGGACACGACCATCGATCCCTCGCTGCTGATCGACTATCAGCACGGCTACGGGCTCGTGGAGCTGGAGCTCGGAGGTGAGATTGGCAGGCAATCGACGTCCCTGATCTCCCAGCGGACCCAGCGGTACTACGCCAGTCTGGCGTACCGCATCGGACTTCCGCCGTGAATGGCCCCACCCCGGCAAGGGGCGCTCGCGCCTGCATCCTGGCTTCGCTCGCAGCGGCGCTCGCCGCCTGCGCCCCGGCAACGGACCGGGCCGGTCCGGTCCGGTCGAGTATCTGGATCGTGACACCGCTGTCAACTTCACGCTCGTTGCCAGCCCATTGATCTTCACCCGTATCCGGTCTGACCTCGCTGCACGCGTCCGGGCTGATGCCCATGCCTATGCCTATGCTTGGCCGTTTGCGGGTTCTGCTGGTCGCAGATGCCAGTCTCATGCGCGACAGCCTGGCGGCATTGCTCGGCACGGAGACGGAGCTGGAGGTGATCGGGGCCGTGGCCAACAGCGCGCACGCCGTCAGGCTCGCGATAGCGGCGGGCGTGGATGTAGCGATCGTGGATTTCGCCCCCGAGAGCGGCGCGCAGACGGTCGCGTCGCTTCGCGGCCGCTGGCCGTCAGTGCGTGTGCTCGTGCTGACGTCCTCGGAAGACGAACGGTTCATCGATGCCGCGCTCCGCGCAGGAGTCGACGGTTGTCTGCTCAGGACCGACAGCCGCGCCGACCTCATGACGGCCCTGCGCAAATTGTCCGAAGGCCATCGCTACTTCAGCCGCTCGATACGCGATCGGCTCGCGCGTCCATCCGCCAAGGGTGGCGCGCCGCTCCCAGTGTCAGACGGATTGGCCCTCCTCACCGACCGCGAGCGCGAAGTCATGCAATGCGTGGCGTCGGGTCTGCGCACGCGCGAGATCGCCGTGCGGCTCTCGCTGAGCGAGAAGACGGTGGAGAAGCACCGCAGCAATCTCATGCGCAAGTTGGGATTGCGATCGGCCGCCGCCGTGGCCGCCTACGCGATCGCCAAACGTTACGGCAGGGCGTGAGGGACTAAGGCAGCACTTTGATCCGCATGTTGCGGATCGCGACCGCTCCGGGATGGTTCCCCTGGATCCCGATGAATCCCTCGGGCGCCCGCCCGTATCCGGGGTAAGCCGAGAATTTCGAAGCGGCGACCCGCTTCTTCCAGTCCGGGCTGCCGAAGTCATAGTCGACGATCCTGCGCCCGTTCATCCAGTACGTGACGTGGGTGCCGCGCACCACGATGCGCGCTTTGTTCCACTGGCCGTAAGGATGAGCGACGCCCGCCGGTGAGGGATACATGGCGTACACGGATCCCGCCGCCGTGATCTGATTCTTCCCATCCGGGGCGTTCTGGTCATCGAGAAGCTGGTATTCGGGTCCGGTCCAGTAGATCTCATCGTACTGGTGGGTCGCGCGATAGAAGATGCCGCTGTTGCCTTCCTTGCCGATCTTCCACTCGAGCTCCAGGTCGAAGTCCTTGTACATTCGCGTGGACTGCAGGTCATCCACCGGTCCGCTCTTGGAGAGCACTCCATCGTGGATGGTCCAGCCGGCGGGCAGTCCTCCATGCTGCCAACCGCGCAGCTGCGGGGCGGAATCGCTCAGGATGAGGTTCTGCCAGCCGCCGTGGTGGGTCCTGGGGGCAGCCGCCGCAGCGCCGTTCGCGACGCCCAACGACAGCGCCAGTGCCAGCGAGAGGCCGATCGAGCCGAGAGTACGCAGCAAGCGTGCACGAATCACTTTCATGTCAGTCCCAACTTTCTGAGTAGCTCGACGGGAGGCCCGTCGAAATGCGTGAGTGCCACGTTGCCGATGTACTGCAGGTCCTTGCGGCCGGCCAGGGTGGTGTAGAACCCTCCCGCCGTCAGGTTGCGATAAGTGGCGAAGAACTGTGCCGGCCCCTGCAGGTCCCCGGGGGCGCGTTTCCTGTCGCAGATGCGATCGCAGATCGTCCGCTGCCGCGACTCGCGGAGCTTTGCGAATGGCTGCTCGAAGCGCTGCCGAGCCTCGCCATCCAGCCAGACGAATCCCTTCAATACCGTGTCGCGGTCCTCGCGCTGTTGCGGGTAGGGGGCGCTGATCCACTCGTCGATGAAGTCCACCACCCCAACCGCCGAGGCCGCCGGCGAATGTCCATCCTCGGGGATGATGAGGTCGGAAAGCGCTGTGGCGAGCTGCCGCTGCTCCACATTCAGCGTCAACGGCCAAAACGCGCCCTTGTCGTACGCCTTGATCAGGTCCGGATCGGGGCCGTAGCCCTGCATCGTGGGCTCGAACTGCCGCAGATCCCCCGGCGGCGAGGCGCCGGGCTCCAGCCTGTCCCGATAGTTCGCGCGGGCGCGCAGCGCCGGCATCGCGGCCGCCGCCGCGACGATCAGCTTGATGGTCGTACGCCTGTCGGTCATACCTCTCTCCTGCGCATCCGATCCAGGATGTGATCGGACATGCGCCACGACAGCGCCATGATGGTCAGCGTCGGGTTCTTGTCCGCGTTGTAGGGGAACACGCCGCCGTCGGCGACGAACAGATTCGGCACGTCCCACGTCTGCGACCACCTGTTGGTCACCGAGCTGCGGGCGTTCGCCCCCATGATGGTGCCGCCGACCTCGTGGATCATGTACCCGCCGGGCGCGACGGCGTTCACGGGGTCCTCAACCAACGGCGACTGAAGGCGCCCGCCCATCGCCTCCACGAGCGTGCCGAACGTCTCCTGCATGTGCACGGCCTGGCGCTGCTCGTAGTCGCCCCATTGCCAGTGGATGCGCAGCACGGGGATACCGAATTTGTCCTTGACCTTCGGGTCGATCTCCACAAAGGAGTTGTCATTCGGCACCATGGCGCCCCGCCCGTCGAAGGAGACGAACGAGCCGTAATAGCGCCTGGCATCTTCCTTGAATTTCTTACCGTAGCTGCCGCCCGTCAGCCACTCGAGCCCGGAGAACGAGCCGACGGACGGCATCCCCTTCCCGCCGCCGTACTCGACGTGATACCCACGCGGGAAGGGCAGCTTGTGCGCGAGCTGTTCCTTGTACAGCCACCACGGCACATAGACCTGCAGGCCGTCGGCGGCGTCCTCGTTGAGCGGCGGCAGACTCTCCAGAAGCGGGATCTGCGCGCTCACGGAACTGCCGACTGTATCCAGCACGTATTTCCCGACGAGCCCGCTGGAGTTGGCGAGTCCGTTCGGGAACCGGCCGCCCTTGGAATTGAGCAGAATGCGCGCGGTCTCGTATGCGCTCGCGCCCAGTACCACGACCCGAGCGGTGACATGCTCATGACGGCCGTTCGTCGCATCGACGAACCTCACGCCGTTCGCGTGTCCATCCTTGCCCACAGTAACCTCGTACACCATCGCGTCAGTGATGATGTCGAGGTTGCCCGTCGCGAGCGCGGGCGGTATATGCACTGTCGTGGACTGGTAATTGGCGGCCACGGCGCAGCCGCGTCCGCAGGGTGTTGCCCACAGGCACGGCGAACGCTTGCGCATGGCGTCCGCGAGGATCTTCTGCGCATGCGGGTTGCCCGGGTGCAGCTTGCCTGGAATCGTGCGGTGGTCCTGAGCCCGTGTCAGCACCGCCCGCCGCCCCGGTAGCACCGGGATGCCGAGCCGCGGCGCGCGGTGCATGAGGAGGTGATCGCTGACGATCGGCTTTGGCGGCGGCAGCAGAGTGTCGCCGGGTCCGGCCGGTGTGTTTTCCAGCGACGTCTCGCCGCCATACACCCCGATCAGCAGCTCCACCTTGTCATAGTACGGTGCGACGTCGTCATAGGTGATCGGCCAGTCGAACCCCAGCCCGTCGCGGCTGCGGGGCTTGAAGTCATAGGGCCCGTTGCGCAGCGAGATACGGCCCCAGTGATTGGTGCGCCCGCCCAGCATGCGCGCCCGCCACCAGGTGAAGTGGCCGCCCCACTTGTCGGGCATCGAGACGTATGGCTGGCCGGGGACATCCCAGCCGCCCTCGACCGTCGCGTCGTAGAAGCCTTTGTTCTTGTCGGGAGTATCGGCGCCGCCGAGCGGCGCCATGTCCGGCGTCTGAAACATCGGGCTCTCGGTGGCCGGCGTGTACCGGCGACCGGCCTCGAGCATCAGCACGCGCACACCCTCCATGCACAAGGTGTAGGCCGCCTGCCCGCTGCCCGCGCCGGACCCGACAATGATGACGTCGTAGGGCCCTCGTTGAGTGCTTGCCGTCACGAATGGCATCGATCAATGCTCCTTCGTTGAAGTTATCTCAAGTTCGGTAGGCTTCCCTGCCGAAACCCTGCACCGGGATACCCCGGTGCGCCAGCACCTCATGCTGCAGGGCGTACATGGCGGCCGCGGCCTCGTCGATCGCCTTGGCGAAGGCGAGCGAGCCGGCGAGGATCGGTCCGAGAAGCGCCTTGTCCTGCACCCGCGCCTTGGGATACTCGTGCTCGAGCACCAGGAACGTGCGGTTCGGATCGAGGTCGAGGAGCTCGCGCGCCGCGAGCTGGTGGTCCAGCCAGTCCACGGACCGGTTCTGCAGGTAGGCGAGGGGGTCGTGCCGCGCGGTGCCCGGCAGCTCGTGCTCGCAAAACACCGTCTGCTTCTTCCAGGCGTTCAGCTGCTCGGCAGGGTCGGGGCGCGGCGTGTCGCCGTCGCGGTCGCCGCGCTGCATCGTCTGGCCGCCATAGCCCCAGGCGGCAATGCCGCGCGAGTCGATCACCTGTCCCTTGACGTGAAAGCGCTGGATCAGGAAGGCGTAGCCCGAGTCTCTCAGGTACTGAAATACCGAGCGCGAGTCCTGGCCCATCAGGATGGCGTGCGAGGGATCGTAGTGGATGCGGAACTGATCGCCGACCCCGTGTCGCTCGCAGATGCGGTGCAGCGCGATCCAGGGGCCGGGCGCATAGGCGATGTTGTTGTGCCACGCGTCGGTGACGTTCCAGCCCGGCATCGGGCACTGCTCGACCAGGTAGGTGAGCCCACGCGCCTTGGCTTCCCGCAGCAGCGGGATGAACACTTCCTCGAACATATCGAGGTTGGCATCCATGCCGATCCTGGGGTTGCGGCCGACGAAGCCGACCACCGCATCGCAGCGCAGCAGCACCGCGGCGTCGAAGACGCGGAGCATCAGCTCGTGTTTGGTCCTGCGGGCCGCCTCGTCAGCGGCCAGCATGTTGTCGAAGTAGCCGAGCTCCGACAACCCCACGCCGGTCGAGCGCATTGCGCGCTCCACCCGCGCCGCGCGCGCCGCATCGAAAGGCTGCCGCAGGTCGAGCGTGTTGGCCACGGGATCGAGCAGGGCGGCCGCCCGAACGTCGCTCTGCGTGGGATGTAAGGCGCACGACAGCTCGATGTAGGGCGCGCCGATCTCCGCGGCGAACGCCAGCCATTCCTCGATGGCGAGATCCGGATCCGCCTCGCGCCGCGCCCTCGGTGTCAGCTCCTGCAGCGCCGCCGTGAGAATGCTGAGTTTCATGGGGCGCGGCCGGAACGCGCCGGCGGCCGTGCCGCCTGCCGCCTGCGCCGCCGTGGGACCGGGGCTACTGCTGGGGGACGGCATGCGCGAGCCTCTCGTTGCGGAACGAGAGCACGAAAAGCGCTGCGACGACGAGCGCGAATACCGCGGGATAGATCCAGACCGTCACCCAGTCGTGGCCCCCCGCCAGGCTGTAGCGGTCGGTGATGATGCCGGCGGCGGAAAAGCCGATGAGCATCCCGACACCGTAAGTGGCCAACGTGATGAGACCCTGCGCGGCGGCCTGCCGCTCCTGGCCGGCGCGGCTATCGGTGTAGATCTGGCCGGAGACGAAGAAGAAGTCGTAGCAGGGGCCGTGTATGGCGATGCCGATGAGCAGCAGCCACTCGAGGTGCGAGGCATCCCCGAAGGAGAAGAGCGCGTAGCGGCAGGCCCAGGCGACCATGCCCATGAGCAGCGTCGCCTTCATCCCGTAGCGCTTGAGGAAGAACGGCAGCAGCAGCATGAAGAAGAACTCGGACGCTTGGCCGAGTGTCTGCTTGCCGGCAGCGTGCGTAATATGAATCTCGGTAAGGAACTGATTGGCGTCCTGATAATAGAACGCGAGCGGCACGCAGATCAGGATCGAGGCGAAGAAGAAGACGGCGAAGTTGCGCTCGCGCAGCATCTGCAGCGCATCGAAGCCCAGCAGGCTTCCCAGGCCCCGCTTCTGCTGCGTGGCGCCGAGCGGCGGAGTGCGCGGCAGGGTGAAGCTGTATGCGCCGAGCAGGAAGGAGCTCACGGCGCACATGCTGAAGGTGTTATGCAGCGCGCCGCTTGCGAGCGCAGTGGGGGCGTCCCAGCGGAACAGGTAGCTGATCGCCAGCCCCGCCACGATCCAGCCGATCGTCCCCCAGACGCGCACCTTGGGAAAGTCCCGCGCCGGCACTTCCATCTGCCGGAACGCGACGGCATTGACCAGTGCCAGCGTCGGCATGTAGAGGATCATGTACGCCAGCAGATACGGATAGAAGTGCGCGAAGTCGTGCGCGCGGGCGAGCATCAGCATCAGCACGCCGCACACGAGATGAATCACGCCGAGCAGGCGCTCCGCGTGAAAATAGCGATCGGCGATGAGACCGACGATGAACGGCGCGATGATCGCGCCCCATGCCTGCGTCGAGTAGGCGACGCCGCTCTGCTCCCCGCTGGCGTGCAGGTTGAGGGCGAGGAAGCTGCCCATGGTGACGAACCACCCGCCCCACGTGAAGAACTCGATGAACATCATCACGTTCAACCGCAGCTTCATGGTGTTCGTCAGCACGAGAGGGCGCCTCAGTCGAAGAGCGCGAGCCCGGTCAGCCCCGCGGCGGAGCCCGGCGGTTTCGCCCGCAGTCGCATCGCGGGCAGGTTATTGCAACGCAATTTCGCTGTCAAAAACATTGGAATATTTGTTCCGCCGCGCGCCGCGGTCGATCTCACGCCGACGGCGGGACCTTCTGCCAAACACCGCCCGCTGCGTGACTCGCCAGCATGGCTTCGATCAGCAGGTCGCTGCGGTAGCCGTCGGCGAAGGTGGCGAGCGCGGCGGGCCGCGCCTGAGGTTTCGCCCCCGCTTTTATCCATTGATACGCATCCGCAATGACGTTGCGGAAGGCATCCGCCCAGCCTTCCTGGTGCCCGGCCGGCAGGTGAGCGTAGGGTGCGGCGTCCGCGGAAAGGATGGAAGGGTCCTTACCGACGACGACGCTCGGCTGGCCGAATCGGCCGACCCAGAGCTCGTTCTGCCGCTCCTGCAGCCAGCGCACCGACGCCTTGCGGCCACAGACCTCGAGCTGCAGGTCGTTCTTGTGTCCCGGAAGCACCTGGCCGATGGCGACACAGCCCTTGGCGCCGCCGCGAAACCGCAACAGCACGGTCGCGAGATCCTCGCTCTTGATGCGGACCTTGCGCCGCCCCCGGGTGGTCGTCCGTGAGAACGTGCCGCCGGCCGCGCGCGACACCTCTCTCTGCGCGACCACGGTGCCGAGATCGGCGAGCACTGCCTCGATGCGCAAGCCAGTCACGTGCTCTGCGAGATCGCACCAGTGCGAGCCGATATCGCGCAGCGCGGAGCTGGCGCCGCCGCGCGCCGGATCCAGCCGCCAGGAGTACACGCGCTCGTCGGCCAGCCAGTCCTGCAGATATTGTCCGTGCACGTAGCAGAGCGGGCCGAGCTCGCCGCGTGCCACCCTGGCGCGCGCCTCCTGCACGAGCGGATTGCCGCGATAGTTGAATGTCACCACGTGGGCGACGCCTGCACGCCGCGCGGCGTCCCACAGCGTGCGGCTATGCTCGGCGTTGTCCGACAGCGGCTTATCGGAGATCACGTGCTTGCGCGCCGCGAGCGCCGCGAGCGAGACCTCGAGATGCAGATGATTCGGCGTTGTGTTGTGAACGACATCGACGTCAGCATCGGCGATGAGCTCGCGGTAATCGCCGTACGCCCGCTCGACGCTCCATTCCGTCGCGCGCCGCTGCGCGGATTCGCGGCTGGAGCCTGCGAGCGCCACGACCTCCACGTCGCCCAGGCGGCGCACCGCCTCGATGTGCTGGGCGGCGATGAAGCCCGGACCGATGAGACCCATCTTCAGCCGTTTCAAAGCAAGCCCCCTCCGCTGCGCGTCATCGGATTGTAGTCGATTGGAAATAATCGCGGGCCAGAATGCCCGCGGGCGATCCGCCCGACCACGGTAGCGCGGCCGAAATCCAAAATGCCTGTTCCAATCATCTTGACACCGAAATTTTCATTACAGTATGCTGCCGGCATCTCACTTGGGGGGTCATGCCGATGAGAGCTAACAAAGTGCCCGGCAAGAACGTGCGATCCGGTGGGCGGCCGGAAGTGGTGGTCACCGCCAATGTTTCGGTTTTCTCCCCCGGCTGGTCCCGCGCTCGCTCAGGCGCACGGGCCGGCAGCGTCGCGGCAGTCGTCGCCGGCATTCTCGGCGGAGCTGCCTTTGGCGCGGTGCCGGCGCACGCGCAGAACACGGCGGCCGGCGGGCAGAGTGCCCAGACCACGCAGCCCAGCGGCTCGGCGCAGACGTCGCAAAACCTGCAGGAAGTCGTGGTGACCGCCACCGCCAGGCAGGTCACCAAGCTCGATGCCAGCTACAACGTGGTCACGGCCGACGCGGAGCTGATCAAGGAATCGAACCCTCTCAGCGCCGCCGATCTCCTGAAGATCGCGCCGGGCATCTGGCCGGAATCCTCCGGCGGCGAGACCGGTCTCAACGTCGAGGTGGCTGGGTTCCCGAGCGGCGGTGACACGCCGTTCTTCACCACCATGATCATGGGCATGCCGGTCTATGGTTCTTCGAACCTTTCCTACATGGACACGGCCTCGTTCATCCGCCTGGACGACACGGTGCAGCGTCTCGAGGTGGTGCAGGGCGGGCCGGGCGCGGTGTTTGGACCCGGCCAGATGGGCGGCACCGGCAACTACATCCTGAAGACCGGTGACACCTCGTCGGGCGGAACCGTGAGTGCCACCTACGGCACCGAAGGGATGTGGCGCGGGGATGTTTACGACGGCTTCACGATCGCCGATGGCTGGTATGGAAGCGTCGGCGGCTTCTACACGGAGTCCAAGGGTGTCCGAGAGTCGCAGTTCCCGGCGATCCAGGGCGGCCAATTCACGGCTACCCTCAAGCACGACCTCGACGGCGGGTCGATCACTTTCTGGGGACGCGTGCTCGACGACAAGCAGCAGTACATCACTCCCATTCCCCTGGTCGAGAATGGGACCGACTCCTTCTCCGGCTATCCTGGCTTCGATCCGCTGACGGCGACGTTCAACGGCTACGGCAACCAGATCGCGACGCTGGCCAATGCCAACGGCGGCTTCCTCGCCACGGACCTTGCAGACGGGCGCGGCAGCCGGCTCTCCTTCTTCGGCTTCAATTACGACCAGCACCTCGGCGGCTGGACGCTGCATAACGGCTTTCTCATCGACGGCGGCGGCATGGATACCAACGGCTGGTTTTCGGGCCAGAATCCGCGGCCGCTCAGCATGTACCTCTATGGCTGCAACATGGCCGAGCCTGCCGGCTGGTGCGGCGGGGCCGGCGGCACGACGCCGGTCGACAAGAACAACCTCAACGGCGGAGTGGGCTACGATCCGACCAAATACGGCATCCAGGCGCTCTATGCCGGCACGGGTCAGGCCGTTCCCCTCACGGCCAACGTCATCACGCAGAGCTATCACTACATCCAGAAGTCGGTCCAGAGCGTCACGGACGAGTTCCGGGCGAGCCGGGACCTCTTCACCGGGAACACCCTGACCGGCGGCGTGTATCTCGCGGCCTACTCGAACAATGACACGTGGATTTCGGACCAGGCGCTGATGACTGCCACGCCGAACGCCTCGCTGATCAGCCTGAGCTATGCGGGAAATGCGCTGAACGGCGGTCCAATCGGCCAGATCTACAATCTCTCCAGCCCACAGGGCTACGTCAACGACAACGGCACCTACAACAACCCGGCGCGGCACGGCGACGGACGCAACATTGCGCCGTATCTCTCGGACAGCTGGCATCTCGGCCCGTGGCTGGCCGACGTAGGTGCCCGCATGGAGCACATCGACGAGCGCGAGCGCGCCTGCTTCACCACCCCCGAGATGCTGGGCACGGCCTACGACCTGTGGGACAACAAAGTGCCGGTCTGCAACGGCACGTGGGATTATGAGCACTACACTCATACGATGCCGTCGTTCACCGGCGGCCTGAATTATGAGTTCTCGAAGAACGCGAGCGCCTATGTCCGTGCGAACTCGGGCAATCACTTCTCCACGCTCGATGACGTCGTCTTCGCGCACGTGAACGCGCCGAAGACCTTTGCGCCGGTCGAGACCATTCGCAACTACGAGGTCGGGTTCAAGCTCCAGACCTCCTTCGCGTATTTGGACATCAGCGGGTACCACCGCACGTTCGACGGAATACGCTATCAGGCGACGACATTGGAAGGCGTGGCCATTCCCGGGGAATACGGGCAGTACGGCGCCCTCGCGAATGGCGTCGATGTCGACGGGTACATCACTGTCTTCAAGGGATTCACGGTGCGGGTGGTCGGGAACTATGTGGCAGGCCATTACGATCACGACAATGCCTGCCTGCCGTACACCACCATCCTCGGTACTCCGGCATGCGTCTCGATCAACGGCGCCCCGCTGCAGCGGCAGCCGGAGTTCCAGGTCCGGGTGACGCCCAGCTATTTCACGGCGACCTCCTGGGGCGATCTGACCACGTGGCTCACCCTCGAGCATGCCGGTCAGCGCTACAGCGACATCGCCGGCACGCAGCCGCTGGGAACCTACAACATGCTGAGCGCGGGTCTGGTCGCCGACATCGGTACCAAGTGGCAATTCCGCGTCCAGGGAACCAACCTTACCAATGCGCTGGCGCTGAGCGAGGGTAATGCACGAGTAACCGGCGGGTCGGTGGGCGTCGGCGATGTGGTGCTGGCGCGTCCGTATGAGGGCCGAGAGGTCAACTTCACGCTGGGCTATAACTTCTAACCCGGTTCAGAGGGCTCCTCCCCGCGCACTCCCCCCGCGGGGAGGAGTTGCGGCGGCGCCGCGGCGGTTGCTGGATCGCCGCGGCGCCTTTGCTCCCACAGCCGCGACAACCTGTCCGATCCCGTTCCCGGCCGGTCAGCGATCGATCAGGAGCGCGTCCCCGCGCGCGAATAACGCCGCTCCAGCAGCTCCGCAATCGCTTCCAGCGACCGCCCGCCGGTCTCCGGCACATAGCGGGAGGAGAACGCAACGGCCAGGATTCCCACCACCACGAAGCCGAAGAAGGTCGAGGACACCCCGAACCCCGCCACGAGCTGCGGGAAGGAGAATGCGACCACGAAGTTCGCGCTCCACAGCACCAGCGTCGCCGCGCCCATCCCGAGGCCGCGCACCTTGAGCGGGAAGATCTCGGACAGCAGCAGCCAGGTCACCGGCGAGACGAAGCCCTGCTGGAAGCAGAGGAAGAGCGACATGGCGCCGAGAACCAGATACGCGAGCGCCGGCGACGGCCGGAAGAGGAGCGAGACGACCCCGAGCAGGAGGAGGGAGGAGGTCGTGCCTATGAGCCCGATGACCAGCATCGGCCGCCTGCCGGTACGGCTCACGAGGGCGATGCCGATGAACGTCGCGAGGACGGATACGACCCCGTTCAGGACGTTCGCGACCAGCGCTCCCTGGATCCCGAGCCCGGAACGCGACAGGATCTGCGTGCCGTAGTACATAATGGAGTTGACGCCGGTCACCTGCTGAACGATGCCGATGCCGATGCCTACCAGCAGCACAGCCCTCACCCACGGGATGCGCAGCGCCGACCAGCCACGGATGTCGGAGGCGGCCTCCGCCGCGGCGAGATCAGCGATCGAGCGCGCCTCGGCGGCTGCGGTTCCCGGCGGGCGCAGCCGCTCGAGCACCGCCTCCGCCTCGGTGACCCGTGCGCGGGCGACCAGCCAGCGTGGGCTCTCCGGTAGAAACACGGCGCCGATGCCGAGTACGACTCCCGGCGCCGCGGCCACGCCCAACATCCAGCGCCAGACCGTATGCGACTCCCCCCAGACGTGTGCGATTACGGCATTGACGGCAAAGGCGAGCAGTTGACCCGACACGATCATCAGCTCGTTCTGGGTCACCAGCCGCCCGCGGATCTCGGGCGGCGCGAGCTCCGCGAGATAGGTGGGTACGACCACCGACGCGCCGCCGACGGCGATCCCGAGCAGGAAACGGAAGCCGGCGAGCGCCGCGCGGTCGGGCGCCAGGGCGCAGGCGATCGCGCCCGCCACGAAGGTGCCGGCCAGCAGCCACAGGGTATGCCGCCGGCCGAGACGGTCGGCGAGCCGGCCGGCGAGGAGCGCCCCCAGCGCCGCGCCCAACAGCAGCGCCGCGGTAATCAGCCCTTCGTCGGCCGGCGTCAGGTGCAGGTCGCGGCCCATGTAAAGCAGCGCGCCGTTCACGACGCCCGTGTCATAGCCGAAGAGCAGACCGCCGATGGTCGCGATCATGCTGATGAGAAGGAGACGCCGCCGCAGCTGTCTCCCGCAGGGTGTCGGGATCGTCGGCGAGCCGCCTTGCAACTCGAGGGCACCACGGTGCATGGCTGTTACCTCCAGGGGTCCGATGGTATGATTATTTTAGTTTCTGTCAATCTGGAAAATATGAAGCAAGTCCCGCCCGCGCGCCCGGCATGCGCCGCCGGATCCGGCCGATGAGCCGCGCCCCCCAGCAGGTCACGCCGCCAACAACGGCCGCGGAGCTGCGCGATGCGATCCTGGCGCGTTATGACTCGTTGAGCGGACGGCTGCGGCAGTTCGCCCACTACGTTCTGGACGCGCCCAACGACGTCGCGCTGGAGACCCTGGTCGTCATAGCGGAGCGCAGCGGCGTGCAACCCTCGGCCATCGTGCGCTTCGCCAAGCAGTTCGGCTTCGATGGCGCCACTCCCATGCAGCGGGTGTTTCGCGCCGATCTGGTGGCCGCCAATCCGGCCGCCGCCTACGGCGAGCGCGTGCGGCAGACCATGGATCGGCTGGAAAATCCGCACAACGATCCGGCGAGCCTGTTGCGGGAGTTTGCCGAAGGCACCGATCTCGCGCTGCGCCAGCTGACCCATACGGTGCAGGCCGCGGACCTCGCGGCGGCATTCCGGCTGCTGGAGCAGGCCAATACGGTGTACGTCGTCGGCGTCCGGCGCGCGTTTCCGGTTGCCGCCTATCTCGCCTATTCGCTGCAGCAGAGCGCGAAGCGCACTGTGTTCGTCGACGGCGTGGCAGGCCTCTGGCGCCAACAGGTCGCCGCCATCGCCTCGGGCGACCTGCTGATCGGGGTGAGTTATCGGCCTTACGCGGAGGAAACCGTGCAGGTGGTGAGCGCCGCGCACGCTCAGAAGGCGGCCGTCCTCGCCATCACCGACAGCGCGGTCAGCCAGATCGCCAAGGAGGCCGATACCGTCCTGCGGGTGCAGGAGGCGGAGATCCGCGGCTTCCGCTCGCTGGCGGCGTCGATGTGCCTCGCGCAGACGCTCGTCATCGGCTATGCGTTTCGCAGCAATCGCCGCGCGCGCGCCGAAGGCCGCGCCGGCAGCGGCCGCCGCGGGCAGGCGGCCCGGGAACGGACATGAGCATGCCATCCAAACACGAGAATCGTCCTGCCGTGGCGCTGATCGGCGGCGGCCGCATCGGCAAGATTCACGCGGCCAATGCGGCGGCGCATCCGGCGCTCTCACTGAAGTACGTCGTCGACCCCCTCGGCGACGCCGCCGCGGCGCTCGCGGCCCGCTACGGCGCGACCGCAACGACTCTGGAGAGTGCCCTGGCAGACACGGCCATCGCGGGCGTGATCGTCGCCAGTCCCACCGACCAGCATCTTGCGCATTGTCTGCAGGCTGCCGCCGCGGGCAAGGCGATCTTCTGCGAGAAGCCAGTCGATCTCAGCGTCGAGCGCGCGCGCTCCGCTGCCGGAGCACTCGCCAAGGCGCGGCTCTTCCTCGGCTTCAACCGGCGGTTCGATCCGAGCTTTCGCGCGCTGCGCCAGAAGCTGCAGGCCGGGGCGATCGGCAGCCTCGAGACGCTGCACATCATCAGCCACGATCCGGCGCCGCCGCCGGTGAGCTACATCAAGGTGAGCGGCGGCCTGTTCAAGGACATGACCATTCACGACTTCGACGTCGCGCGCTGGCTGCTCGCGGAGCCGGTCGTGGAGGTCTACGCGATGGCCGCATGTCTCGTCGATCCCGCAATAGGCGCCGCGGACGACATCGACACCGCGAAGGTGCTGCTGCGTACGGCCTCGGGCCGGATGGCGCTGATCAGCAACAGCCGCCGCAGCGGTTATGGCTACGATCAGCGCATCGAGGCGTTCGGATCGGAAGGGTGCGTCCGCGTCGACAATCTCACGACGACTACCGTCGCGATCTGGGGCGAGGAGGGCGCCACTCGGGCGCCGTTCCAGAACTTCTTTCTCGAGCGTTACGCCGAGGCATACCGGTCGGAGATGGACCACTTCGCGGCGGTGCTGCGCGGCGAGGAGCCGGCAGTCGGCTTCGCCGACGGGGTTCGGGCGCTCGAGCTCGCGGAGGCGGCGGCGCGGTCTCACACCACCGGCCGACCGGTGGCGCTCAGCGGCGGCGCTTGATCCACGCGTGGGCCGGATCGTCGCGGACGATCCAACTTCGTACTGGCCCCGCCATCACGTTGAGATAGTAGAGATCGTAGCCGTGCGGCGCGCCGACCGGATGGTAGCCGCGCGGCACCAGCACCAGGTCCCCGTCTTCCACGCAGACCGTCTCGTCGAGGCTCCGGTCATCGGTGTAGACGCGCTGGAAGGCGAATCCCTGCGGCGGATTGAGGCGGTGGTAATAGATCTCCTCGAGCTGCGTCTCCGCGGGCGGCGAATCCGTGTCGTGCTTGTGCGGCGGGTAGCTCGACCAGTGGCCTCCGGGAGTGATCACCTCCACCACGAGCAGCCGTTCGGCGGGTTCGGTCTCGGGCAGCACGTTGCGCACGAAGCGGCGGTTGCTGCCCTCGCCCCTGGTCTCCTGCGGCATGTGCGCGCCGGAGATGGCGCGCGGCTCGCCTGCGGCGGCGGCCGGCGCGCTGCACAGCGCGATCTCGGACTCGCTGCCGGCGCGGATGTGAATGCGGGAGCCCGCAGGTGCATATACGGCGCCGGGAGGTGCGTCGTCAAAGACGCTCTTGCGGCCACCGAGACCTGGAAAGGCGATATCGCCGACCTGCACATCCGCCGTACCCGTCAGGATGACGATGCACATCTCTTTGCCGGTCGATGTGACCTCCACCTCTTGTCCCGGGGCCAGCCGGCGCACCTCGAAGCCGACATATTTCCAGCCCGCGGTCTCGGGCGTGATGGCGAGAACCCGGCCCTCGGCATCCGGTGCCGTGGGACGCACACGCAGATTCATCGGGCGGCTCCCGTTGGCCGGCCCAGCGGATCCAGCAGCCGGCGCACGGTCGCAAGGCCGATCCGACTGTAGGTGCGCGGATCGGCGCGCGCGGGGTCCTGCTCCGCCTCGACCACGACCCAGCCGCCGTAGCCGATATCGATGAGGGCCTGCGCCAGGCCGCGGAAATCGAGATCACCGTTGCCAGGCGCCGTGAACATCCCTGCCAGCACACCGTCGAGAAAGCTGCCGTTTCGCTGCAGGTTCTCGTCGAATATCCGTCGGCGCACATCCTTGGTGTGCACGTGCGCCACCCGGTCCGGGTGGCTGCGGATCAACCGTACGGCATCGATGCCGCCCAGCGCCGCATGCCCGGTGTCGACGACGAAGCCCACACGCCGGTCGGTATGGGCGATGAGCCGCTCGAGATCATCCTCGCCGTCGACCACGGTGCCCAGATGGAAGTGGTAGGCGAGGCGCAGGCCGCGGCCGTCCAGATAGCCCGCCAGCGCGCTCAACCGCTCGCCGAATGCGGGCCACTGTGAATCGGGCAGGCGGGGGGTCGCCGAGAGCGGTCGCGTACGGTCACCGTGCACGGTGTTGCTGCATTCCGCAATGATGAACACATTGCTGCCGAGCGCCTCGAGCAGGCGCAGGTGCGCCTGCAGCGCCGCGATTTCCTCCTCGACGGAGCGCACGAGCAGGGCGGCCGACCACCAGCCGCCGATCAGTGCCAACTGATGGGCGCCGAGCTGCGCGCCGAGCCGCGCCGGCTCGCGTGAAAACTTTCCGCCCAGCTCGACTCCTTCGAATCCCAGCGCCTGGGCGTCGCCCAGCACGGTCTCGACCGGCGTCTCGCCGCCGAGCTCCGGCAGGTCGTCGTTGATCCAGGCAATCGGGCTGACTCCGAAGCGAACGCTCACTGGCCCTCCCTGCGTGCGGTGCGCAGTCTCTCGTATTCGGCGCGGGCGGCCCGCACGGAATCCCGCTCGGAAACCTCGGGCACGGCCACATCCCACCAGGCGCCGCCCGCGCCCGTCGCAGCCTGCGGGTCGGTCTCGATGACGATCACGTAGGTGCGCGCTGCGGCGCGTGCGCGCTCCAGGGCGGCGGATAGCGCCGCGACATCCGGCACTTTCTCACTCCGGGCGCCGAGCGCGGCGGCATGCGCCGCGAAGTCCACCGGCGCCAGGTCCTTTTGCCGCGAATCGGCCAGCAGATTGTTGAACGGCGCGCCGCCCGTGGCCTTCTGCAGGCGATTGATGCAACCAAAGCCGCGGTTGTCCAGCACGACTATCACCAGCTTCAGGCCCAGCATCACCGCGGTCGCGATCTCGGAATTCAACATGAGATAACTGCCGTCGCCGACCATGACCACGACCTCGCGCCCGGGCTCGGCCAGCTTCACGCCGAGGCCGCCTGCGATCTCGTATCCCATGCAGGAAAATCCGTATTCCACGTGGTAGCCCCCTGCGCGCGCGGGGCGCCACAGCTTGTGCAGCTCACCAGGCAGGCCTCCGGCGGCGCAGACGACGGTGGTCTCCTTGCGCGCCCAACGGCAGACCGCGCCGATGACCTGCGCGTCGGAGGGAGGACCCTGCTGCGCCTCCGGCGGATGCACCGCACGACTCCATGCTTCCTCCCACACGACACGCTCGGCCGCGATCGAATTGCTCCACGACCGCGGCACGCGGTAGCCCGCAACCGCTTCCCGCAGCTGCTGCAGCACCGTGCGGGCATCGCCGATGATTGCAATCGCGCCATGCTTGTGCGCGTCGTAGGGGCTGACGTTCACCTGCAGAAAGCGTGTGCACTTGGGAAACAAGGTGCGCGATGCCGTCGTGAAATCCTGCAGCCGCGTGCCGATCGCCAGCACGACATCGGCCGCGGCGGCGGCGGCATTGGCCGCACTCGTTCCCGTCACCCCGATTGCGCCGAGCGACTGTGGATGCTCCCAGTTGAGAGCGCCTCGTCCGGCCTGGGTTTCCCCCACGGGGATGCCCGTGGCGCGGACGAGCTGATCGAGCACCGCCTCCGCTGCCGAGTAGAGAACGCCGCCGCCCGCGATGATGAGCGGCGCGCGCGCTGCGCGCAGACACTCGGCCGCTCGCCGCAGATCCTCCACGGCCGGCGGCGGACGCCGGATGGACCAGTGCCCGGGCTCCAGCATGCGCGCGGGGAAATCCCAGGCTTCCGTCTGTGTGTCCTGGCAGAACGCCAGCGTGACGGGACCGCAGCCGGCCGGGTCGAGCAGGGTTGCCATGGCGCGCGGCAGCGCCTCGACCAGCTGCTCGGGGCGCTGTATCCGATCGAAGTAACGTGACACGGGCCGGAAACAGTCGTTGGCGCTCACGGTGCCATCCGCGAAGTCCTCCACCTGCTGCAGCACCGGATCGGGGCCGCGCCCCGCGAAGACATCGCCCGGCAGGAAGAGCGCCGGCAGGCGGTTGACGTGCGCGACCGCGGCGGCAGTCACCATGTTGAGCGCCCCGGGACCGATGGAGCTGGTGCAGACCATGGCGCGCCGGCGGCGCGTGGCCTTGGCGAACGCGACCGCCGCATGGGCCATGGACTGCTCGTTGTGCGCCCGGAAGGTCGGCAGCGCTTCGCCGGCGGCGTGCAGCGCTTCGCCGAGCCCCGCGACGTTGCCGTGGCCGAAAATCGCCCAGGCGCCGGCGAAGTAACGCAGCGAAGCGCCGCCCTCGTCGACGAACTGGTTGGCCAGATACCGCACGGCGGCCTGCGCGGCGGTGAGACGGATCCGTGCCATGCGTTTGGCTCCTCGGGAATCTACGCCGGCGGTTGCGGCCGGGCCTGCCGCCACGCTGCGACGACTGCCTGCAGGTTGGCGGCGAGCGCCGCCACCGTCTCGGCATCGCCGATCTCGCCGGCGAGCCGCCGCCGGGCGGGCTCGGCGAAAATGGTACGCCCAACAGCGAACCCGCGTACCAGCTCGAACGGCGCCGCCGCCAGAAACGCGGACGCCAGGCTTTCCGGATCGGAGGCCAGACCCAGCACGAGAACGCCGCGGCACCAGGGGTCGCGGCGCCGGATCGTGTCCTGGATGGCCGCCCAGGCCGCCGCCTCATCGCTCGGTTCGAGCTTCCACCAGTCGGGGCGGATGCCGAGATCGTAGAGCCGCTCGAGCACCCGCGCGGTGGTGCCGGCGCGGATCTTCCCGTATGGCGAGGCGATGACCTCGAGCAGCAGCTCGTGGCGGGTCTCGCGGCACGCGCTGTGCAGACACAGCAGCCGTTCCTCCTGTTGCTGCCGCAACGGCTCCGGATCCTCGGGATGGTAGCGAACCAGGCACTTGACCACGTGATTCTGCGGCCAGGTGCGTAGCGTGGAGCCGACGTCGGCCACGCCGTCGAACGCCAACGGCCGGGAGCCGCTCTGCTCGATCGGCCGCCCGATCCAGTAGGGATGATCGGCGGCGCGCTCCAGCCCGGCGCGGCCGAAGCGACCGTCGAGCAGAAGCCCAAAGCGCGGGTCGCCGCGCGCGACGCGGTCGACGGCATCGATGGCCAGCGCCTTGAACGCCTCCAGCGCCGACTCCCCGGCATCCAGCTCGGCGGCCAGTGTCTCGAGGGGGCCGCGGTGGTCCATCGCGAGCACCAACAGCTCGGCTGGGCGCGGCACACGTGTCGTGGCCCAATGCATGTGCTCCAGCTGCGCGGACTCGCGCAACCGCCGCGGCCATTTACCGTCGAGAAAAACCTCGAGCTCCGCCAAGGTAGGCATGGCCGGCGCGCAGCCGTGGCGCGAGACGACGATGGCCCCGCAGGCATTGGCGTACCGGCAGCAGGTCTCGATGGGCAGGTCCCGCAGCCAACCGCGCAGGAACCCGCTCATGAATGCGTCGCCGGCACCCAGAATGTTGAATACCTCGACGTCGAAGCCCGGCGCCCTGATGCCGCTCTCCAGCCTTGCGCCTATGTGGCCTGCGAATGCGACGCACCCGTCGGCTCCCAGCTTGCATACCAGCATGGCCGGCGTCAGCGCGCGCACCGCGCGCAGTGCGCTCATCGTGTCCGTCGAGCCGCCGAGGATGTGGAATTCCTCTTCCGTGCCGACGATGAGGTCGCAAAGCGGCGCGATCTCCTGCAGCCGCTCGGTCACGGCGGCGCTGGCGACGAAACGATTCTCGCCGGCATCCGGCGCCGTCAGTCCCCAGAGCACCGGCCGGTAGTCGATGTCGAATACGACTCGGCCCCTTGCCGCGCGCACCAGCTCGGCCGTCTTGCGGCTGGCCGCGCCCACGCCGGGCTGCGAGAGATGCGTGCCGTTGATGAGCACGGCGCCGGCGCGGCCGATGAAGGCGGGGTCGACGTCCGCCTCGCAGAGCGCCATGTCCGCGCAGTTCTCGCGATAGAAGAGGAGCGGAAAGCGCCGCTCGTCGCGGATCCCGAGCACTGCGAGTGCGGTCAGTCGCCGCGGATCGCTGATGACGCCGCCGACGTCAACCCCGGAACGGACCAGCTCCTCACGGACGAACCGCCCGAAGTGATCGTCGCCGACGCGTGTGAGCAGTCCCGCGCGCAACCCCAGCCGCGCGGCACCGACCGCCGTGTTCGTCGGACTTCCCCCGATGTACTTGGCGAAGGAGCCCATGTCTTCCAGCCGCCCACCGACCTGCTCCCCGTACAGGTCCACGGACGACCGGCCGACCGTGATCAGCTCCAGCGGTCGGCCGTCGATCGGTTCCGCCATGTCGTGTCCCGGTGCTCTGAAATCACTCTGTAATTCTTATTCTATTACAGGACCTCGCAGAATTGCCATTCTACGGACGGCCCCGGGCATGCAAGGCCCAGGTCAGGCGAGCCTCCGGGTCATGTCCTGGATGACCACGTGATGGATTGCCCGGAGCAGGCGCATTTCGCCCTCGATGTATGCTGGAGCTGCTTTCGCGGAGGGGCTTGCCTCGGCGGCACGGACGCTGTCTGCCGCAATTTCCGCGATCAGCCTCTGCGCCGCGGCGGAAAATCGATGCGAGCGCATCAATTTCTGCGAGAAAATTTACGGGATCACATAAAACGATGCGATCTCATCGTTTAGCTCATCTTCAGAGCTCGACATGCACCCTTACGGCAAAGATCGAAATCGGCCCGCGGTCGCGGTTGTACGCGGGATTGCCCACCCACTGATAATCGAGCGTCACGTGCACGGCCGGGATCACTGCCGCCTCGTAGTAAGTCTCCAGGATGTTCTCGTGGCCGGCATGAGGCAGCCGCCCGTCGCCGACCAGGATGCCGAGGCCGCCGGCCGCAAGGTACTGCCGGCGATCCCGCGACACCGCGTTCACGACCCCAGCCAGTCCCAGCGTATCCTGCGGCCGATGCCACCGGCCGCCGCCAACGGAGACGCCCACCGATGCCGTGCGGTCGATGTCCGTGAATTCGTAAGTCTCCACATTGCCGCCGGCATCCCCGAGGCGCGCGAACATTCCAACATCCGGGGTGAGCTGCTGTTCGAAGTTCAACGAGATACCGTCGCGCTTGCGATAGCGCCGGACCGGTGCCGGATCGGGCGGCAATCCGTTGGCCTGCGCATACACAATGGCGTCCTCGAGCAGTCCCATCCGGCCACGGCTCTCGAAGACGGTGATGTCGACTTTTCCGGGCTGCCCGCGCAGCTGGTGACGATGCTCCGCCTCGAGGTCGACCTGATACTCGTCGAAGCCCGGCTCCAGCCGCGGGCTGTTGGGTACGTCCGAGAGATCAAACACCCCCGCGCGCCAGGTCCACGAGCCGACGTACCACTCCGCGGCGCCGCCCACGGAGTACCCCCACGCGTCCGCGGCGTAATCGAAAGTCCCCGCGTCGACCACGGACCAGTTGAAGAAGTCCGCCCTGGGGTCATGGGCGTAGCGATTGACGTCGAAGATGTCGACCACGCTCATCTTGCCGACCGTGAAGACCAGCCTGTTGGAGGACTGCGGCGGCGCGAACTGATTGGGCCCGGCATCCACGTTGCCGGCCGCCCCGCCCAGATTCAGCGTCTGGCGGATGAATGCGCGCTGCAAGCGAAAATAAGGCGCCTTGCGGCCTACCTTGTATGCCTCGCCGCTGGCGAAGCCGGCCAGCCCGAGCGTGTCATCGAGCCCGAAGCCCTGATCGGCCTCCGGATCGAGCCAGAGCTCCGCGCCTTTCCATAGGCGCGCACCCAGGTAGAGTGTCGCGTCCGTTGTTTCGCGGCCGCTGCGGGGTGACAGGCTGTTCGGCCCGGCGTAGGGAGCGTGAAAGCCGTCCGTCTCCTGCTCCGTGTAGGTCGCCTGTCCGTAGACGGCGAACCTGGAGACGTCCTGACCGCGGGCAGCGCCGATACCGCCGCTCATCCATGCCACGGCGGCGAGCATGGCAATGGTCGCCGGGCCAGCGGCCCGGCGACGCGCGGGAATGGGCGTTCCTTCGGCGAAGCTCATGCAGCCTCTTGAGCACATTGAGTAACGATGGCCGCTGGCCGCCACTTGAGCTCGAGCCGTCCGGAGACAGCGTTGCGCCCCCAGGCTGCCACGAGCCGGTTGTAGGACAGTGTCACCGGCACCGAGCGCCGTCCATCCCGAACGACCATCCCAACGCGATTGCAAGCGTGCTTTGCGAACATGATCCACCACCCTCGGGCGCCGTGACGCCCGCTCAAACGGGTATCGAAAGGACGGGTGATGAGCGGTGAGCGGCGACCGATGCGCTGCAGCTATGCCTCGCTGCCGCGAATCCAGCGCTTCAGCGGGCTGCCGCGGTGACTTTCCCCGGGGCCAGCTTTGCCGAGCGCAGGATGACGCGCGGTGCGCGCGACCTGCCATCACTCGTAAGACTACTGCCCAATGGGAAAACCTCGTGACCTCGATGAACGGCGCGTACCGTACTCGCGCGCGCGGGCTTAGTAAAGAGGGAAGCGTCCAAAATATGATATAGCCCCCCACGGTATCCGCATGCGGCCGCGACGGCCGCCGAGGTCAGCAAGATGAGCCATGCCGTACACGAGAAGCAGAAGCTGCTCAATCGCATTCGCCGGATTCGCGGCCAGGTGGGGGCGACCGAGAAGGCGATCGACTCCGACGAGGGATGCGCCGCGGTGATGCATCAGCTCGTCGCCTGCCGGGGCGCAATCAATAGCCTGTTGGCCGAAGTGCTGGAGGACCACGTCCGTGAGCACCTGATCGGCGGTACGCGCTCGAAGGCGCAGGTGCAGGCCGCCGACGAGCTGATCGATATCGCGCACGCATATTTCCGTTCCTGAGCGACGCGTGCGGAGTCGGTCGCTATCTGACCACGATCACTCCGTGCATGTAGGGATGCACCGAGCAGATGTAATGATAGGTGCCCGCCTGACGAAAGGTGAACCCGAACGCGCTGCCACTGTCCAGCGCCGGTGAACCGAACGCCTCGGGCCCATCCGTGCCCTTGATGGTGTGCACGTCGTCATCCTTGTTGACCCAGGTCACCGTGGAGCCCTTTTTTGCCGTCAACGTGGCGGGGTGGAACGAATAGTTGCTGATCGTGATGGACGGCTTCTTCGTGGATGCCGCCGGCGCGGCGGCGGCGACCTGACCGCTGTGCAGCAGCACTCCCGTGCACATGATGGCCAGGGGCAGGGTTGCGAGCGCGAGCAAGGTACGGCGGCGTCGGGAAAGGTGTTGCATCGATCGTTCCTCATCATTCGAGAGTTGTATCCGCGAGGCTCACGCGATCCGCGACGAGATCGAGGCGCCGGATGCCCAATAGCGTCTTGAGCTTGTCCGCCGGCACCTTGAGCGGGCCGGGGCCGGGGCCCACGCCGGGCGCCGGCTGGGGAAATGCCGTCGAATAGGCCGTGTGATAGGTCACATTGCCCTCGACCTTCTGGATCACCTGATGAATGTGTCCGTTGAGAATGGTCACGGAGCCGAACCGCCGCAGAGCGGCGAGGGCGGGGGCGGCATCCTCCGTACCCCAACCCCACTGCGGATAGATGGACCACATGGGCATGTGGGCGAAGACGACGATAGGGGTACTGGCGCTGCGCTGCCGCAGATCCTGGTCCAGCCACTGCAATTGCTCGGGGCCGAACCAGCCGAGTCCGGTTGGGGTGAGCTTGACCACGTTGACCAGGCCCACGAAATGCACGCCGTGGGCATCGAAGCTATACCAGCCGCCCGGCCCATGGCCGCGTCCGAAACGCTGGAAGAAGAGCTTGCCGTTGTCGCCGATCGTGTCATGCTCGCCCGGCACGTAAAAAACCTCGCGTTTGACGCCCTGCATGATGTCGGCGGCGACGGCGAACTCCTCGGCCGCCGACAGATGGCTCACATCACCGGTATGAATCACGAAGCCCGGCTTCACTGCCGCCATCCTGGCGACTGCTTCCGAGAAGGTGTCTTGCGCGGACGGATGCGCGCCGGCCTTGAAGCCGATGTGCGAGTCGCTGATCTGGCCGAAGGTGAACCCCCGGATCTCCGCGGCCTCGGCCTCGCCGCCAAGGCGCAAGGCGCGGGGCACTCCGCCGGCGAAGGTCCACAGTACCCCCGCACCGCCCCAGAGCAGGTGCTTCATGGCCTGGCGGCGGCCCAACCCTCTCGACCCGACATCGTTGCTCATGCTTTCGATCTCCGAATGCGGCCCCATCCAGGTTCGGACGCAGCGTCGCTGATGTGGAGGAGATTGTCGGGATGGCGCGGATATTCCCCGTCCGAGTCGAAAAACTTCTGCGGGAAATAAGGAATAAAATGCCGGTTGGCGGGGTCTATGGTGATTTGATGGGCTCGGATAACGTCTTCGCCGCCGTGGCGCTGCCGCACCTCGATGCGGCTTTCAATCTTGCACGCTGGCTCACCGGCAGCCGCGCGGACGCGGAAGACGTCGTCCAGGAAGCTATGGTGCGCGCGTTGACCTATTTTCCAACATATCGCGGCGGCAGCGGCCGCGCCTGGATCCTGCAGATCGTGCGCAACACCGCCTACGGCACGCTCGCGGCACGGCGCGGCGAGCGCAGGGTCGAGTACCCCGGCATCGATGGGGCCATGGAAATCGACAGCATTCCCGACCAGGCGGACGATCCGGAGAAGGCGCTGATTCTGTCGGATGACCTCAGGCGCATGGATGCGCTGATCGAGCGACTGCCGCTCGAGTTGCGCGAGACCCTGGTGTTGCGCGAGCTCGAAGAGCTGTCGTACCGGGAGATCGCCCGGATCACCGCCGCCCCCATCGGCACCGTCATGTCGCGCCTCTGGCGCGCGCGGCGCCTGTTGGCGCAGGCAGCCGCGGCAGGAGAGAAGCCATGACAAAACCGTCTGGAACGATTTTGGACGGCGATAGCCAGCCCGAAGGGGGCGGCACAGGGACGGGGCCGCCCAACGCAGGCGATTGCGGCAAGTTGCTGCTGCTCCAGGCGGAGTTCGACGGCGAGCTCGACGCGGCGCAGGCCGCGGCCCTGGCTGAGCACCGTGCCGACTGCCCGGTCTGCAAGCGAAACGAGGCGCTGCTCGTGGCCACGCGCCAGGCGCTGCGGGGCGCGACCTACCACCGTGCCGGTCCCGAGCTGCTGCGCGCCGTGGCCAGCCGCATCGGGGCGGACCGGGCGCCGCCGCCTCGCCGCCGCATGTCGGCCGCCTGGCCGGGGCTCGCGGGCTTCGGCGCGGGCGCGGCCCTCGCGGCCGCGATCGTCCTCACTTTGCTGCCGGCAGGGCGCCCGGAGCTGCTCGCCGCGCTCGTCGACGATCATGTCAGGGCGCTGCAGCCGGGGCACCTGCTGGACGTCGTCTCGACGAATCAGCACACCGTGAAGCCGTGGTTCGACGGCAGGCTCGATTTCGCGCCGCCGGTCAAGGATCTCGCGGCCGCGGGCTTTCCGCTGCTCGGCGGCCGGCTCGATTACGTTCATGGGCGGAGCGTGGCCGTGCTCGTGTACTCGCGCGGCAAGCACCTCATAGAGCTCTTCGTCTGGCCAGTCCCGACAGCCGCGAGAGAGCCCGCGAGGTCCGCCCGCGACGGTTACAACATCGTCCATTGGACGGCTGGCGGCATGTCACTGTCCGCCGTCTCCGATCTCGACCCGGCGGGTCTGGACCAGTTCGCCCGGGATTGGCGCCAGACACCCTGAATTCAGGCCGGCGCCTCAGCGATACTTGTGCGCCAGCGCTGCCGCCAGCTCGCCCCGCCCCGTCGCCCGCAGCCGCTCGAGGTACGCCGGCAATTCCCCGCGCACGTGGAAGGGTCCGCCCTCCAGCACCACGTTCTCCAGTGGATCGCGCCCGCGCGCCGCATCGCGGACCATCGCGCTGTGCCACTGCGAGAGCAGCGTGAGTCCCCGGGCGGCGACATCGGACCGCTCCGCGGCCACGCTGCGCTGCTCGAAGGGATCGCTTGCCAGATCGAACAGCATGACGTCGTCGAACAGGTGGTAACCCCCGTGCAGGGTGTTGATGAGCATCCAGTTCTCGAAGCGGACGCCACGCTGGCAGGTCCACGCGCCCTGGGACACGATGAGATGATCGCGGCCGATGTCCGCGCCGCCCTGCAGGCTCGCTGCGAAGGACCGGCCGTCCCAGCTTTGCGGAACCTTTTGATCCAACAGCTCGAGGAGAGTCGCGGTCACGTCGATCTGATAGTGCAGGGCGCGCCGGCGGCCCACCCCCAGGCCGGGCCATCTGAGGACCAGGGGAACGTGCGTCGTATGCTCGTCCGCGGTCTGATGGTCGCAGTAGATGTTGAGCTCCCCCAGCGTCTCGCCGTGATCGGCGGAGATCATGATCGCCGTGTCCCGCTCTACCCCGAGCTCCCCGAGGAGCTCCAGGAGCTTCCCCACACAGCGGTCCGCGGCCAGCACGCCGACGTCGTAGCCGTCGAACATCGCACGGACCGCCGTCATGTCGGCGATCTCCTGCGGCTGGCGCGGATAGTGCGCCCGGTCATACTCGTTCGGGCGGAAGCCGCGCCCCTCGCGGGCGCCGTGCGGCCCGCAGCCCTGCCAGTGCCGGGCGCGCACTTCCTCGGTCAGCCAGCCGGGAGGGGGCGAGTCTCTGAAGGGTTCCCCATACGAAGCCGGCGCGCGATAAGGCGTGTGCGGGTCCCAGAGATGCACGTGCAGGAACCAGTCATCCTCCCGCCCGCGCCGCCGCAGCCAATCGGCGGTGACGGCATAGACGTCCTCCGCGGTTTCCATCCCCCACTTGCCCACGTTGCAGGTCTCATCGAAGCCGGCGTGCCAGTGGAAGGCGGAATGGCGCTGCGCAAACGAGCTCACGGTGACGGTCCGCAATCCCGTCTCCCGCAGGCGGTTGGGGAACGAGTCGAGGTGCAGGCGGGAGAAGAACCCGCGCAGCGGTCCGTCGATTGCCGGGTCCGCATCGGTACCGCCGTGGTTGACCACGCCATTGTGGATCCCGAAGCGGCCCGTCAGGAGCGCAGTGCGGCTCGGCAGGCACGGCACGTCGGAGGCGTAGACGTTCTCGAACACCAGGGCATCGGCCGCGACGCGGTCGATGTTGGGACTGGTCGCCCGATGATACCCGTAGCAGCCCAGGTGATCGGCCCGCAGCGTGTCAATGTCGATGTAGAGCAGTCGCATACGCTGACTCCGCGACGTATGGCCAGTACCCCCGGCAGGCCCACCCGCTGCTACGGGGCGCCTGCCCCCACGCCGTCTCGCCCGCCCGGTGCCGGCACGGATGCGCTCTGCTCAGGCGGCGCGGGCGCGGGCGTGCGCTGGTTTCCGCGCACCACTCGTCCGCCATACCGGGCCAGAGCCGTATCGATCAATCCCAGCAGCCGTTGCACCACCGCGGGCTGCTGCGAGGCGAGGCTGTTGCGCTCGTCCGGGTCCGAAACGACATCATACAGCTCATCGTGCAGCGGCGGCATGTAAGGATAATGCAGTGCGCCCATGTAGTGGATGAGCTTCCAGCGGCCGTCGATGACCGCGACCGAGCCGGTTTTCAGGGCCGCAAAGCGCGGATTCTGCTCGAAGTTCATGCTGTAGATCGCGCGGTCGGAAGGGGCGGAGTCCGGCTGCCCGCCCGGGCAGGCGTCGAGCAGCGAGCGCCCTTCCCAGTTCCCCGGCGCAGCCACTCCCGCGAGGGCCGCGAGCGTTGGCGCGACGTCCGCCTGCTGCGCGGGCGTATCGCACCGCACGCCGGTTGTCTCGCCTGGGAGCTTGAGGACGAGTGGAATATGGACGATCTCGTTGTACAGGCCGGGTCCCGTGTGCGCGCCATAGCCGTGGGCGAAGCTTTCGCCATGGTCCGCCGTGACGACTACGACAGTGTTGGGTCCCAGCGTGTCGAGGGCGCGTTGCAGGAAGGGGCCCACGAAGGCGTCGGCATAGGCTACTGCCTCGTCATATCGGGCTTCGAGCGTCTGTACCCTTCGCTCCGGGAGCTGCGACTGGATCCACGCCCAGCTCGGCTGCGTGCTGGCAGCGTTCCGGTCGTGCTGCGACGCATCGAACCGGCCGAGCCAGGGTTTCGGCACGGCATAGGGCGAGTGCGGCGGGAAGAGATGCACCCAGAGGAATATGGGCTTGCTGCGGTCCACCGTGGCGAGCCAGTGCAGCGCCGGCTGGAGGGCCAGGCGCGGGTCGTGCTCCAGGTTGTCGTTGGGATTGCGGAACTGCGCGGCGATGCCCTCCATCTCCTCGAGAGGCGGCAACTCTTCCGCGGCGCAAACGTATCTCAGGTATTTCGATAGCCCGTCAGCGCACAGGGTCACGTGACCCGTCCGGTCTGTGCGCGCAAACTGAAAGTATTCGCCGAAGCCTTGTTTCGCTGCACCTGCGATCGCATTGGTGGAGACATATCCGGTCCGGTAACCGGCGTGCTCCAGGACCGCAGGCAACGACGTCCTGCGAGTACGGTTGAGCGGCCATACCGGCAGCTGCAGCGCCCGATGTGTCCACGGCAGCGTACCAGTCAGGATGCTGGCGATTCCTGGAGTCGTGAAGTTGCCATTCGCATATGCGCGGTCGAACACCACGGCGCCGCGCGCGAATTGCTGCAGCTCAGGTGTCGTCGGCCGCGCATATCCGTAGAGTGACATGTGCGGCGCGGAGAGCGCATCGATGCTGAGGAGCACGATGTTGGGCCGGGCGGAGCTGCCCGGCACGATGGCCGAAGTCTGCACCGGCAGAGCCTGACTCACCCCGGGTCCCTGGGCCGGCGCTGCACTGCTTGCATCCGGCAGCGATGCTTCCATCGCTGCATCGCCATGCCAGCCGAAGATCGGCAGGCTCACGAGTGACAGCAGCCCGACCACCGCACACACAGTTGCGACTGGCGCCAGCGCTCGCAGCGAGGAACGGCCAGCCCGGGTGGCCGCAGCGATCGCTCCGGCGGCCAGGGCGAGCGCCAGTGCCGCATCCGCGGACAGAGGCAGTTCGCCACCGAAAGTCCCGAGCCAGGTGCGCAGACAACGAATGAGCGTTGCGACGACGATGATTCCAGTCAATGCGAGCAGGAGCGCACGCAGGCCGGCGGCGATGAGCGGACCGGGCGGGCGGCGCATCGCCTCGAGTCCCATCAGGCCGGCGGTCGTCACGATCCAGAAAGGTATGGCTGCCGCCGCGAGGATGACCCATGCCGTCGCGTAGAGCGGCAGCAGGTCGATGATGCGGAAGTCGTAGAGAAACTGATCGCAGTGACTGGCGAAGGTCAGCGGCAGCGCGATGCCCAGGACGGCGAGGCAAGGCAGGGCGGCCAGATGCCACGCCCGAAGATCATTCCGCATGTCCACCCGGCCGGCTCTCGCGTGCTCCCTTGCCGCGGTTCCCGCGCACGATGGATACGACCGCGTGCGCCAACTTCGAGCAGGCACGTACGATGGTTCGTCGCAAAAATGCGAAGGCGGAGCCGATCGCGACCAGCAGCGGGAAGAGGAATTGATACAGGGCGCCCGCCGAATTCGGGTCGATGTACGCGTAGGCGGGCCTGAGTGGCAGGCAGGTAAGCACGGCGACGACAGCAGCCATGCCGATGAGGGTCGTGCGCTTCATAGTCGTCCCTCTTGAGCAAGGGGTGTACCCGTCATCCTTCCCCCTCGCCGAACCGCCGCCGGGCCGCGCGCATGACCCGATCGAGCTGCAGCACGGACTCGTCGTTCGGCATCGGGGCGCGCTCGCCGCGGTGAATCGGCACCGAGGAGAGCGCCGCTGCGATGTCGGCGGTGAGCGACCGCTCGCCGTGACCGGGCCGGTCGCCGGCGAATTGCAGGATTTGCCGCAGGACTCGCTCGGGGTCGGTCTGCAGCGCCTCGAAATCGACCCACAGCATCTGCTCGCGTGTCATCTCCGCGACACAGCGCTCGAGCACCCCGCTGCAGGCGAGAAGGGCCTCACGCAGGAACCGCTGCAGGATGTCTTCGGGGCAATTCCACAGCGCGTACGCCCGCGTCATCGCGGTCCACATCCTCATGTTCGATGCCAGCACTTCGCCCGGATGGCGGCCGATCCAGACGAAGCGGGCTCCTGGGAAGAGGCGGCGCAACGTAGGGATACGAAAGGTATGGCCGGGTGACTTCAGCAACAGTCGCGCGCTGCCGCCGGCGGCGACACCGCGGACGAACTGCTGCCACCGTTCGAGACCCCCTCTCTCAGCAGACCAGGCCGTGCGGCCGCACTCGAGCAGGCGCCGCGGATCGATCAGGCCGCGATATATCGATGGCTGGCCGAGGAGGAGCAGGGCGAACTCGTCTTCCTGTGGCCCCTCGGCGGCGATCAGACCTTGGTCCATCGGACGCTGCACGATCGCCCCGCGAGCAGGCGGTCCCGTCAGGAAGCAGGTGGACGGATGGAAGCACTGCCAGGTCTGCGGGGTTACCCAGCCGCCGCAGGCGTTCACCAGCTCGTGCAGCACAGTCGTCCCGGAGCGCCAGAGACCGAGGATGAACAGCGGGTCGGCCGGCGGCTCGGTCGCCGGCATGCGCTCGAGCTGGGTGCGCCAGTTGAGCTCGAACAAGCGGGCGTGCCACCTGAGACGCAGGCCATAGCCGAGCGGCGCGCGGTCCGGGGCGCCGCCACCGCGGATCCACTCCCCGAGGGCGCGCGCTCCGAGCAATGGCTGAAAGGTGGAGCCTGGCCGGGTCGTCACCTCACGATAACTGCCCGGGCCGCCCCCGCGTTCCGCAGCTGCGTTGAATCGTGCGGCCGCCGGATGCTAAAACGTCCGGCATGAGCAGGATCGACATCGAGACGCGCGACGGCATCTGTAGCAGCTACGTGTATCGGCCGGCGGGCAGCGGCCCCTGGCCGGCCGTGCTCGTGTTCATGGACGGCCTCGGCATCCGTCCCGCCATGCTGCAGCTCGGTGAGCGGCTGGCGACCCACGGCTATTACGTGCTGCTGCCGGATCTCTTCTATCGCGCGGGTCCCTACGAGCCCATGGACCCGAAGGCCGTTTTCGCGGATCCCGAATTGCGCAAGGCTCTGATGGAGAAATACGTCGCGGTTGCGACGTCGGCCAACATCATGGCCGATACGCGCGCCTTTCTGGATCATCTCGCGGCGCAGCCGGACGTGAAGCAGGGCGGGATCGGCGTTACGGGTTACTGCATGGGCGGCCGGCTGGCGCTGATCGCCGCGGGGACTTACCCCGACTCCATCGTGGCTGCCGCGTCCTACCATGGCGGCCGGCTCGCGAACGACGATCCCGACAGCCCCGATCGACTCGCGCCGAAGATGAAAGCTCGTGTCTACGTCGGCGGCGCCACGGAAGACCAATCCTTTCCGGACGACATGAAGGCGCGGCTCGAGAAAGCGCTCACGGACGCTGGAGTCGATCACGAGATCGAGACCTATGCCGCCAAGCACGGCTGGGTTTTCTCCGACTTTCCGGTCTACGATGCCGCGGCTTGCGAGCGCCACTGGCAGACGATGCTCGCGCTGTTCGACTCGAAGCTCGAGCGCTGACCGCGGCACCAGTCCGGTGCATGGCGCGCGGGACGGGGTGCTCCGTGGTGCGGCCCTTTGCCTGCGACCGTCCGGCAGGCGACCTCGAATCACTCTAACTGCTTGAGTCGCAAGCAGTTCACGGCCCAGCGCCTACCCCGTGCCCGTCACGCATGGAATTTGCAAGCCCGGCAACGAGGGGCTGGGGGGTGTTGCATCCATGAGTGTACGTGTCCTGAACCTGCCGGTGGCGTCCCGACTCGGGGGCGACCACGTTCTCAGCCGCGACGCGATCAAGCAGGCCTTTCTCGACAATCTCTTCTGTGTGCAGGGCAAGACCCCGGCCCTCGCGACGCGCCACGACTACTACATGGCCCTGGCGTATACGGTGCGCGATCGGATGATGCACCGCTGGATCAGCACGGCCGAGACTTATACCTCCCACGGCTCTCGGACCGTGTGCTACCTCTCCGCAGAGTTTCTCATGGGGCCGCAGCTCGGCAACAACCTGGCGAGCCTCGGGATGCTCGAGCAGGTGCGCGAGTCTCTGGCGGACCTCGGCTTCGATCTCGACGATCTCCTCGAGTGCGAGGACGAGCCTGGTCTCGGCAACGGCGGTCTCGGCCGTCTCGCCGCCTGCTTTCTCGATTCCATGGCGACCCTGGAGATCCCCTCCCTCGGCTACGGCATCCGCTATGAATTCGGCATCTTCGACCAGCAGATCGCCGATGGGTGGCAGGTGGAGCGGACCGACAAGTGGTTGCGCTTCGGCAACCCGTGGGAGATCGCCCGACCGGAATGGGCGGTGGAGGTCAAGCTCGGCGGCCGCACGGAGCACTACACCGATCATGAGGGACGCTCGCGCGTGCGCTGGATACCGCACCGCACCGTCAATGGCGTGCCGTACGACACGCCGATTCTCGGCTACCGCGTCAACACCGCCAACACCCTGCGCCTGTGGCGCGCCGAAGCGCCGGAGTCGTTCGACTTCGCGATCTTCAATCGCGGCGATTACTACGGAGCCGTCAATCAGAAGGTGGTCTCGGAGAATCTGAGCAAGGTTCTGTATCCCAACGACGAGGTGATCCAGGGCAAGGAGCTCAGGCTCGAGCAGCAGTACTTCTTCGTCTGCTGCTCCCTGCAGGACATGCTGCGGATCCTGCGCGTGCAGCAGATCCCGCTCACGCGGCTGCACGAGAAGTTCGCGGTCCAGCTCAACGATACTCATCCCGCGATCGCCGTCGCGGAGCTGATGCGGCTGCTCGTCGACGAGCACGCCACCGAGTGGGACACCGCCTGGTCCATCACCCGTCACACCTTCGGCTACACCAATCACACTCTGCTGCCCGAGGCGCTCGAGCACTGGCCGATCCCGGTGTTCGGCAAAGTCCTGCCGCGGCACCTCGAGATCATCTACGAGATCAACGCGCGCTTCCTCGATGAGGTGCGGATCCGCTTCCTTGGCGACGAGCGGCGCATCGCCCGCCTGTCCCTGATCGACGAGCACGGTCCCCGGTATGTGCGCATGGCGCACCTGGCATGCGTCGGCAGTCACTCCGTCAATGGAGTGGCGGCCCTCCATACCCGGCTTCTCGAGGAGAGCGTCCTCGCCGACTTCCACGAGCTCTGGCCCGAAAAATTCAGCAACAAGACCAACGGCGTGACACCGCGCCGCTTCCTCGCGCTCGCCAATCCGCGGCTCGCGCGGCTCATCTGCGACACAATCGGCGATACGTGGGTGCGCGACCTCGAGCGGCTGCGCGATCTCGAGACCTTCGCCGACGACCCCGCCTTCCAGCGCGAGTGGCGGCGGATCAAGCGCAGCAACAAGGAGGATCTGGCCGCCTACACGCGCGACCGCACGGGTGTCGCGATCGACCCGGAGTCGCTCTTCGACGTACAGGTGAAGCGCATCCACGAGTACAAGCGGCAGCACCTGAATATCCTGCACGTCATCGCGCTCTATCACCGGTTGAAGTGCGATCCCGGCGCCGATGTCCAGCCGCGTACGGTCATTTTCGGCGGCAAGGCCGCTCCCGGCTACCACCTCGCCAAGCTGATCATCAAGCTCATCCACGCCGTAGGGGATGTCGTCAACCGCGATCCGGCCATGCGCGACCGGCTCAAGGTCATCTTCCTGCCGAACTTCAATGTCACGAACGGCCAGCGGGTCTATCCCGCCGCGGACCTCTCCGAGCAGATCTCGACGGCGGGCAAGGAAGCTTCGGGCACGGGCAACATGAAGTTCTGCATGAACGGCGCCCTCACCATCGGCACCCGGGACGGCGCGAACATCGAGATCTGCCGCGAGGTCGGCCCGGAGAACTTCTTCATGTTTGGGCTCTCGGCGTCGGAGGTGGAATCGCTGCGTGCCGGCGGCTACCGTCCCGCGGCGCTATGCGAAGGCAACTCCGAGCTGCGTCAGGTGCTCGATCTGGTCCGCGACGGATTTTTTTCCCGTGGAGATCCCGAGCAGTTCCGCGTCATCGTGGACGGGCTCCTCGCCTGGGACGCCTTCATGCTGCTCGCGGACTTCGAGTCGTACGTCGATTGCCAGACACAGGTCGGACGCGTGTACGAAGACGCGCAGCGGTGGACCCGAATGTCCATTCTCAATGTCGCGCGCTCGGGTCTCTTCTCCTCGGACCGTACCATTCGCGAATACGCGGATGAGATATGGCACGTGCCGAGTGTACCCATCAAGCTCGAGTAAGGGGTTGCGGCTCGGCTAGGGCGGCGGGGCCTGCAACCAGTCAGGCTCCGGAAGCCGCGCGAACGCCTCGCGCAGCGCCTCGCTCCAGAGGTCGCGGAGATTGTGGAAGTAGGCGTTCTCCGTATCGATGCTCGCGTGGCGAGCCACGGCGAGCTGGTCGCGCTTCACGATGACGAGATCGAGCGGCAGGCCCACCGCGAGGTTCGAGCGGACGGTCGAGTCCATCGAGACCAGCGCGCACTTGGCGCCCTCACTCAGGCTGCTGCTTCTGCGGATGACGCGGTCGAGGATGGGCTTGCCGTATTTCGACTCGCCGATCTGAAAGTAAGTCGTCTCCGCGGTCGCTTCGATGAAGTTGCCGGCGGCATAGAGGCTGAAGAGGCGCGGCGCCTCGCCACGGATCTGCCCGCCGAGAATCAGGCTCGCGTTGAACTCGAGCCCGAACTCCTTGAGCGCCGGCGCGTCGCGCCGGTGGACCTCGCGCAGCGCCTCCCCGACAAGCCGTGCCGCTTCGAAGAGATTTGCGCACGTGAGCAGGCTTGCGGCCGCGGCCGGCGATTCCACCTGCTCCTGCAACAGACTCGTCACCGTCTGCGTGACGGCGAGGTTGCCGGCGCTCTGCAGCACGAGGACGCGCTCGCCCGGCTTCTGGAACACGGTGGTCTTGCGGAAGGTGCTGATCTGGTCGACGCCGGCGCTGGTGCGGGAATCGGACAGAAAGACCAGCCCCGTGTCGAGCAGCATGGCCACGCAGTAGGTCATGTCGATGGGGTCTCCGGCGATGTGTGTATCACTGCGCGTCGATGCTCGTCGCGGTGAGACTGACGTCCATCACTTCCGGGCCACCGCCCCGTCGCACCCCGCGGACCGGGGCGGCGTCGAGGTAATCCCGGCCGACGGCGAGGCGGCAATGTCCCGCTCCTGCGGGCTCCACGTGTGTGACGTCGATCCCATGCCAACCCTGCGCCTCGGGCAGCCATGCTTCCACCCATGCGTGGCTGGCAGTCTCTCCGGCATGCTCGGAACAGAGATAACCGCTCACGTAACGGGCGGGGATGCCCATCGAGCGGCAGCATGCGATGAGCACGTGCGCCTGATCCTGACACACGCCGTCGCCGCGCTCGAGCGCGGCGGCGGCGGGATCCTCCACGGTCGTAGGGCCCGGCTGATATCGGACCTTGGCGCACACGCCCTTCGCGAGGTCATACAGCCGCTGCCGCAAGGGGCCATGCCCCTCCAGATGATCGCGTGCCAGCGCGACGATCCGATCGCTCGCGGCGGTCAGCGCCGTCGGCGCCAGATAGGCGAGCGGCGAGAGCATGCCTTGCTCCCGCAGGACGTCGCGCGCGCGCGCAATCTCCACGACTCCTGTGACGATGATCGAGATCTCCCTGTGCGGCTCCTCCAGGGTCAGGAGATGCGTGATGTTGCCGTGCGCATCCACCTGCTCCGCGCGCCGGCCAGGCGCGTGGATGGACCAGGCGAGCGTATGCTGCTGCCCGTCGCGGCGCGGGGTGAGTCTCAGCGTCTGCGCCGTGTACTTGACCGGTTCCTGATAGCGATAGGTCGTTCGATGTGAAATCCGCACCTGCATGGGAGCTCCTTAGGAAGCAGGGACCAGGAAGTCGTCCGCGATGCGCGCGCCAAGGTCGTGCAGCTTCGCCTGGAAGCGATCGAGAAACTGCGGCAACCCTTCGGCGCAGAAATCCTCGAAGCGTCCGAAGTGGAACCGGGCGTGCAGCTCCCCGGCTCGCCTGCGGGTCTCGTCCGAGCGGCTGTTCGCCACCGCGGTGAGGTTGTACTGCAGCTCATCCAGGCAGCGGTGCACGCTCCGCGGCAGATCGTCCCGCATCAGCAGCATCTCCGTGACCCGCTGCGGGGTCACGCTGTCGCGGTACAGCCGCCGGAAGATCTCGAAGGCCGAGCTCGCCCGCAGCAGTACCGCCCACTCGGAAGCCTCGGCCCGCAAGCGCTCGCCGCTGCCGCCGGGATCGCGCCAGCGGGATTCGAGCAGTCGAGTGGTGTTGTCCGCGCGCTCGATGAAGGTGCCGATGCGTGTGAAATGGAGTGCCTCGTCCCGCAAGAGTGTCGCCGACATCACTCCCCGTATCAGATGTGCGCGGTACTTGACCCACTCCAGGTACTCGCCGCGCGCCGACTCCGGCATCGAAGCGGTGAACGAGCGAGACTCGAGATAGGTCGAGTTCAGCGTCTCCCAGACGTCCGAGGTGATCGTGCCGCGAACGGCGCGGGCGTTCTCGCGCGCCGCGCGCAGGCACTGCGTGATGCTGCCCGCATGCTCCCGTTCGAATGCGAGAAAATCGAAGGCCAGGCGCGCGGTCGGCGTCGCGTACCGCTCGAAGAACGCCTCGCCGACGCCCAGCGACACGAGCGTTGCCTGCCAGCCTTGCATGACGGCCTCCGGCGCGCGCGGCAGCAGCGAGAGCCGCTGATGCGCATCGATCATGCGCGCGATGTTCTCTGCGCGCTCGAGGTAACGCGACATCCAGTAGAGATGGTCGGCGGTGCGGCTCAACATGTCAGTCGCCGAGCACCCAGGTATCCTTCGTCCCTCCGCCCTGGGACGAGTTGACGATCAGCGAGCCCGCGCGCAGCGCTACCCGCGTCAGACCCCCGGGCACGATCGACACATCGCGGCCCGACAACACGAAAGGCCGCAGGTCGATGTGACGCGGCGCGACGCCTGCAGCCGAGAAGGTCGGGCATGTCGACAGTGCCAGCGTCGGCTGCGCGATGTAGCGGTCCGGCTGCGCCTTGATGCGGCTGCGGAAGTCTTCGAGCTGCGCGGCGGTCGCGGCCGGTCCGATCAGCATCCCGTAGCCGCCTGCGCCGTGCACCTCCTTGACCACCAGCTCGGCAAGGTGATCCAACACGTAAGACCTGTCCTCGGGGTTACCGACGATCCAGGTGCGGACATTCTCCAGCAGCGGCGACTCCCCCAGGTAGAACCGGATCATCTCCGGGACGTAGGGATAGATGGATTTGTCGTCCGCGATCCCAGTGCCGATCGCATTCGCGATCGTGACATGGCCGGCCCGGTAAACGGTGAGCAAGCCTGGTACTCCCAGCGTCGAATCCGGGCGGAACGACAGTGGGTCGAGAAAGTCGTCGTCGAGTCGTCGGTACACCACGTCCACGCGCCGTGGACCGCGGGTCGTGCGCATGTAGAGAACGTCATCGAGCACGAAGAGGTCCTGCCCTTCGACGAGCTCGATCCCCATCTGCTGGGCGAGGAAGGCGTGCTCGAAGTAAGCGCTGTTGTACATGCCTGGCGTGAGCAGCACCACTGTGGGATCCGTGACGCCGGTCGGCGCAACGCTCTTCAGGTTCTCGAGCAGGAGGTCCGGATACTGCTCGACCGGCGCGATGGGGTGATGTGCAAATAGCTCGGGAAAGAGGCGCATCATCATCTTGCGATTCTCGAGCATGTAGGAAACGCCCGAAGGCACGCGCAGGTTGTCCTCGAGCACACAGAAGTTACCGCTCGCATCGCGCACCACGTCGATCCCGGCGACGTGGGCGTATATACCGCCGGGCACCTCCACACCCTGCATCTCTGGCCGGTATTGCGCGTTACAGAGCACCCGCTCGGGCGGGATCACGCCTGCCCGCAAAATCCGTTGATCGTGGTAGATGTCACCGATGAAGGCGTTCAGCGCGCGAACGCGCTGCCCGAGTCCCGCCTCGAGCCGCGCCCAATCTGCCGGCGGAATGATGCGCGGCACGATGTCGAAAGGTATCAGCCGCTCGGTCCCGGCGTTCTCTCCATGGATCGCGAAGGTGATTCCGAGCCGATGGAACAGCGCGTCCGCCTCGGAACGCTTGCGGGTGAGGTACTCCTGCGACTGCGTGTCGAGCCACCTCCAGTAATAGCGACAGTGCGAGCGGGGCGCACCGCACCCCTCCAGCATCTCGTCATACGGGCTGGCCCGCACATTGCCCCCTTGCGCCGATCTCGGAACTGCGGCAGCCTTCAAGCGAGATCCATGCCAGGTCGCGTTATCTCCATCGTTCAACGAGTTGCGCGGCCGTGGCCGCCAACGAGCCCGCGCGCCGCGCGCCGCCTGCCCCGCGCCGGTGCGGCGGCCCGGAGGGCTTGCACCATTCTCGTGCGACGGCGTGCGCAAAGCGGTCGCTGCGCCGTGTGCCGCCGGCAGACCGCTAGCGGAATGTCGCCGTCAGGCCGGCAAACACGTTGAATCCCGGTGCGGGCTCGAAGTACTGGGCGTTCGAGTCATCGACGATGACCGATCCGGCGTATCGCCGGTCGAGGACGTTGTTGATGCGCACGAACGCGCTCAGCCGGGTCGCGCCGACGTCCGCACCGTAGCCGCCCGCCAGATTGAGCACGGCATAGGCGCGCGCGAACGCGCTATTCGCATCGTTCGCCGCGATCCTGCTCATGTACTGGGCGCTGACATTCGCGTTCCAGCCGAGCTCGCGGCCCCAGCTCAGTCGTGCGTACGCGTCGCTGCGCGGGACGCCGGGCAGGCGGTTACCCGAGCTTATGGGCAACGACGCTGTGGTACAGGGCGCCGCCACGCAGGTTCGGTAGCCGTCGATGTAGATCGCTTCGACGTAAGTGTAGGCGATCTGTGCCTGCCAGTTGCCGGCGAACCGATAGTCGATCGCGCCCTGCGCGCCGCTGCGGCGGGTTCGGCCCGCATTCTGGTATGTCGACCGCCCACCGGCGTTCGTCGCGACGACGATCTCATCGTCGGTGTGGGTGACGAAGGCGGCAAGGTCAGCCGAGAAATGGCGGCCGGCTGCGATCTTGGCGCCGAACTCGCCGCTGTTGTTGCGGGCCGGCCGCAGTGCGAAATTCAGTCCCGGCGTGCCATCGGGACGATAGGCGAGCTCCGAGTCGAGCGGCGTCTGGAATCCCTTGCCGTAGGACGCATAAAGATGCAGCCACGGGCGCGCCGCAAAGAGGAGCCCCGCCACCGGCGAAGTGGCCGTGTACGTGATCTCGCCGCTGTCGTTGCCGTTGGTCGGGGTGATGTAATTGTCCACCGATATGAAGCGCACCTCGCTGTGCCGCACGCCGGCCGTCAGGCTCCAGCGCGGCGCCAAATCCCAGTTGGCCTGCGTGTATTCGTCGATGTCCTTGGCGATGTCGTTCTCGTCGCGCCGCAGGGTGCCTGCGATGCCGAAGAGGCTTCCGGAAAAGTTGTTGTAGCCCCGGCGCAGCTCGTTCTGGGTATCGAAGCTCACCCCCGCCACCCATGAGAGCGGGCGGCCGGCGAGCGGTCCCTGCCACGTCCAGCGCGCGTCTCCGCCGCCGAAGCCGCGATCGAGGGAGATCACGCCCCCCGAGCTCGTGGGCGACTTCTGCGCGGCGACGGGAATGGACAGGAACTGCAACACCGTCCGATGACCGTAGTAGCCCATCAGGCGCAGCGACTGATTGTCGGTGAGGCCGAGGTTGTAGATGAGGCCGCCTTGCTGCTGCTGCAGACTCTTGCGGGTGTCGAATTGCAGCGCCGCGGGCGCCGTCTGATCGGGATTGGCCGCGAGCTGCGCGGCCGTGAGACCGAGCGGATCGTCCGCGCCGGGCCGGGAAACGACGTTGGCGACGAACGTGAGCGTGTCACGCGGCCCGAAGGTGTAATTCAACTTGGAGTTGAAAGATTCGTTGTGCGCGCCCTGGTGCGGCCGATAGCCGTCCCAGGAAAAGTGCGTGAAGTCGACGTTGTACGAGAGGGGGCCCATCGCGTCGCTCGCGTCCACTCCGGCGCGTACCTGGCCGAAGGTGCCATAGCCCAGCTTCGTGCGAATCTCCCCGGGGGCGGTGCCGTCGGCGGTGAAGATCTGAATGACCCCGCCCGAGGCGTTGCCGTACAGCGCGGAGAACGGCCCTTCCAGCACCTCCACGCGCTGCGCGGAATCGAGATTGAACTGCGAGATCTGGCCCTGGCCGTCGGGACCCGTCTGCGGAATGCCGTCCTGGTAGACGCGCACGCCCCGGATGCCGAACGTCGAGTTCGAGCCGATGCCGCGAATCGAGACCTGCTGATCCTGCGCGTAGTTGTGGCGGTCGAATGCGAGCAGGCCGGGGACGAAGCCGATGTCGTCGGAGAGGTTGATCCCCAGCGCATCCTCGCGCAGCGCCGTCGCGGGGACATCGCTGATGGACGCCGGCACGTCGAAGGCCGGTGCCGCAACCCGCGTGGCCGTGATCACGATGTCCGCGAGAGGCGGGGTCTCCGCGGCGCGAGCCCGGCCGACCCAGAGCGCGGCGGCACCGCAGAGCAGCGCGAGTGTCGTCGCCGCGGCGCCGTTTCGCGCGGATTGTTGTCGTCTCATCGCAAGCCGGTATGTCCGAAGGAACGGGGATTATTACGCGGCCCGGCCGCGGGTTCCATTCGCCGTTGCGCTCCGGGTCCAACTAGCGATTTTCTCTAGAAGCCGCTCGTGATTTTCTTTAGCCGGCCCGGGCCACGCCCGTCAGGTCTGCGATCTCCGCGGCGACCTGACACCGCCGGTGCCGGCAATCGCCGAGCGACTCAGTCGGCTTCCGGAACCAACCTCACCGCCTGCCGCTTCCCCCGGCGAAGCAGCTGCACCTCGATCTCGCGCCCCGCGCGCTCCGCCGTCAGCAATTGATGGAGGCGATCGACGCCCGTGATGGACTCGCCGTCGAGCTCCAGCAGCAGATCGCCCCGCTCGAGCCCCGCCCGTTGCGCCGGACCGTCCGGCAGGACCTCCGAGATCATGACTGCTCCGGGCTCTGTCCGCTCCAGCACCCGCTGCGCGCGCCGGTCGAGAGTGATCGTCTGGCCCGCGAGCCGCAGGCGGCTGCGCCGCACGCGCCCGTGGCGCATGAGTTGATATGCGACCTGGACGGCGGTGTCGCTGCCGATGGCGAAGCAGATGCCCTGGGCGCCGCCCGCCACCGCGGTGTTGATGCCGATCACCCGTCCCGCCGTGTCCGCGAGCGGGCCGCCCGAGTTCCCGGGATTGAGCGGCGCGTCCGTCTGGATCACGCTCTCGATCAGACGCCCCGAGGCAGTGCGCAGCGTGCGCCCCAGCGCGCTCACTATTCCGGCGGTCACCGTGGCCTGATAGCCAAGCGGATTGCCGACGGCGATCACCAGCTGGCCGACACGCAGCCCGGCCGAGCTGCCGAAGGCTGCGTGCGGAAACCCGCTGCCGCTCAGTCGCAGGACTGCAAGATCGGTGGCGGGGTCGTCGCCGACCCGGACTGCCTCGCAGGTGCGGCCGTCGGACAGCGACACCAGCGCGGTGTCCGCGCGCTGCGCGACATGGCTGTTCGTGAGCAGGTAGCCATCGGGGGTGTAGATGACCCCGGAGCCCGTGCCCCGCACACGGCCGCTCGCCGAGCGCGCTTCGATGCCGGCGACGGAGGGGCCGACGAGCTCTACGCTCTGGGAGACGAGTCGCGAGTAAGGATCGAGCTCCGGCTCGATGGTCTGGGCTTCGGGCATAGCCGCGAGCATCGGGGCCGACCGGCTGTTTTCCACCCGGCCAAACGGCCGGGTCATCCCCGGTCGTCCGGCCGGTGCCGCCGCGGGGTGGCGCGCCGCAGACTTCGCGCTATCCTTAAGCGGAGAAACCCATGGCTCAGGAACCCAACTTTCTAAGTGCGCTCTCGGACGTGTTGGTGGCGCGATTCACCGCCGCCCGGGACAGCGTCGCCGCGGTCACTCTGTCGGAGAGGGCTCGTCTCGGCGCGGTCGTGTGGCGGAGCGACGTGCTGGTGACCTCCGAGCAAGCGCTTCCCGGGCGCGATGTGCTCGATGCTGTACTTGCCGACGGCTCGTCCGTCTCCGGCAAACTGGCCGGACGCGATCCTTCCACCAATGTAGCAGTCATCCGTCTCGACAGGGCCGTGCACGCACCGACGCTGTCGGCCTCCGCCCCTCAGGTCGGGGCGCTGGTCATCGCGGCAGGGTCGGACGGGGGCGGCCACCCCAGCGCCAGGCTCGGCATGGTGAATGCAGTCGGTCCCGAATGGCACAGCATGCGCGGCGGCCGGATCGAGGCGCGTGTGCAACTCGACATCCGACTCGCGGCGGGCGAGGAAGGCGGACCGGTGTTCGATGTCGCCGGCGGCTGGCTCGGGATGACCACGTTCGGTCCGCGCGGGCAGATTCTGGTGATCCCCGCCGCGACGGTGGAGCGCGTGGCACCCGCCCTGCTTGCGAGCGGGCGCGTGCCGCGCGGCTGGCTCGGGGTCGCACTGCGCCCGGTGGCGGTTCCCGACGAGTTGCGGCAAGCCGCCGGTGAGGCAACCGGCCTCATGGTCATGTCGTTGAGTCCGGAGGGCCCCGCAGCCAAGGCCGGCGTAGTTGCCGGCGACATCATTCTCTCTGTCGATGGCACGTCGGCACGCCGCCTGCGCAACGTCGTCGGTCACCTTGGTGGCGACAGCATCGGCAAGTCCGTCTCACTGCGACTGATTCGCGGTGGCGCCGTCATCGCTGTCGAGGCAGCGATCACGGAGCGTCCTGACGCATGACGGAGCCTCCCGTCGGGTCGCTCGCGCCAATTCTGCGTGTCGCGATTGCGGCCCGGGATGGAGAGCGGATCGCCGCGCTCACGAAGCTGCTGCAATCGCTGGGCCACGAGGTGGTCGATCGCGAGGAGCAGCCTGACGTCATGCTTGCGGATGAGCGCCGACCGGAGGACGGACGGTACCCGACGGTCGTGCTGGGCGGTACGGATGCTGACGCGGAGGGGCTTCTACCCGAAAGCGCTGGAGCTGCGGAAATTGACGCTGCCTTGCGAGCCGTGGCTCACGGCCTCATCGTCAGATCCCCGGGTACGCGGTCTCCTGGATTCGGTGCGGTACAGGAGGCCGAAGCGCGGACACTCTTGACCCCGCGCGAGGCGCAGATCCTCGACGCCATCGCTGACGGCTTGACCAACAAAGCCATCGCCCGCCGCCTCGGCATATCCCTTCATACCGTCAAGTTTCATGTCGAGTCGGTGTTCCGCAAGCTGGGCGCAAGCACGCGCACCGAGGCGGTTGCCAAGGCCACTGAGCGGCGCCGCGAGGAAACGATCGACCTCTGACGGCTACTGGACGCTGCTGCTGCTTTTCGGGGGTAGGCTGTTTCCGGCGAAAATCTTCCGCACCGCCTCGATGTCGTCCGCGTCCGCCGCTCGCTTGTCATCCCGATAGCGCTTCACGCGCGCCAGCCGTAGCGCCATGCCGCCCGGATATCGGCTGCTCGCCTGCAGATCGCTGAAGGCGGTCTCCACGACCAACTCTGGCCGAACGTACACCGTCCATTGGTCGCGATGCGTCTCGCGCGCCAGCAGCTCACCTGTCTGCCATGCCAGCATCTCATCCGTCAGTCCCTTGAACGTCTTGCCCAGCATCACGTACTGACCCGTCGTCCGGTCGAGCGCGCCGAGATGCAGATTGGAGAGCTTCCCGGTGCGGCGGCCGTGTCCCCACTCGGCCGCCAGCACGACCAGGTCGAGCGTGTGGGCACGCTTGATCTTCAGCCAGCTCGCGCCCCTGTTGCCCGCCTCGTATGGGGACTCGAGCGACTTCGCCATGACACCCTCATGACCCGCGGCCAGCGCCGCCTCGTAGAATGCACGGGCTTGCGCCGGCGCAGCGGTGAGGATCCGCGGCACGCGCAACGACTCGGGAACCACCGCGGCCAGCGCTTCCGACCGCTCGCGTAACGGCCGGTCCGCGAGGCTGCGCTCGTCGACTCGCAGGCAGTCGAAGAAGTAGGCGCGGACCGGCAGCTCCGTCAGCAGCTTCTCGATCTCGAGCCGGCGGCCGAAGCGGCGCATCGTGATCTGGAACGGGTGCGGCCGCCCCGATGGATCGTACGCGATGGCCTCGCCGTCCAGCACCAACGCCCGGGCGCTGAGGGACCGCACGGCTGCGGTGACTTCGGGCAGCGCGTCCGTGATCTCATTCAGGGTGCGCGTGTAGAGGCGTACCTGCTCACCGTCCTTGTGTGCTTGCACACGCGCTCCGTCCAGCTTCCACTCGAGCGCAATCTCGCCGCCGCCAAGCTCCTCCAGCGCCTGGTTCACGTCTGCCGCCGTCTGCGCCAGCATCGGCGCCACCGGCGAAAAGAGCTGGAGCTGAAACCGCCCGAGGCTGGCGGCGCCTTCCGTCATGGCGGCAATGGCGATCGCGCCCAGTGTCCCCGAGTACATGGCCGCACGGCGTACCTGCGCAACCGGAACGCCCGACGCGGCGGCGATCGCATCGATCATCACCCCGGCGAGCGCACCCTGGCGAAGCTCGCCGACGAGCAGTCGCAGCAGGAACGTACGCTCCTCGCCCGTGGCTCGAGCGAAGAGATCGCCGAGCGCCGCGCTGCGGCGAGTGGTGGCACCGCTGCCGCTAATGGCCGCCAGCTCCGCCACACGCCGGTCCGTCTGCTCCACGGACAGGCTCGCGTCTGCGGACGCCGGCCCCGCCGCCGCGGCCGCCGCCTGCAGTGCCGCGTAGCCGACACCGATCCGCCCCTGCGGCAGCTCACCTGCGAGATAGCTCACTCCGATCCCGACTTCCTCCCGCGGCAGCTCGCCGAGCAGGCGGGCGATCTCGCGGACTTTCGCCAGGCGGGAAGAGGTCCCGCTCACCCGGGAGGAGGTGCTGACGAGCTCGGCGAGGAGAGTCATGCCGCCGATCTTGCCAGGGCGGCGCCGCTCTTTGTACTCGGCCTGGCGCGTCCGGATCCTCGACGACCAGCGCGAAGCTGCGCGTGTTGCGCGGCGCGTCGTGCCATTCGAGAGGCGGCGACATGTTGCCGCCGTCCTTACTGCAACGCTCCGGTATCCGCTGGCCGTCGGAAGAGGCCGGACTCGCGACCCTCAGTGCCATGTTGTGTCTCCTCACTGTTTAGCCAGCGCGCGCATGCAAGCGGCGGACCCGGGCTGCTCCTTTCGGGCGATTCACTGCCGGTGTCGGCGGCTGATATAGTCGTGGCCGAGCTTCTAGCACACCGCGCCCGAGCGCCTCGAGCTGCCGAAATCATGACCTCCGACCGGTTCGAGATCAGGTCCATCCGCCGCGCCGACTATGAGGAGTGGCGTCCGCTCTGGGACGGCTACAACGCGTTCTACGGGCGCAGCGGCGAGACCGCGCTCCCGGAGGAGATCACCGAGGCCACGTGGGAGCGTTTCTTCGCTGCCGCGGAGCCCGTACACGCGTTAGTGGCGGCAGAGGAGGGCAGAGTGGTGGGGCTGGTCCACTACCTCTACCACCGCAGTACTACGCGCCTGCACGACGTCTGTTATATTCAGGACCTCTTCACGGTACCCGCGCTGCGTGGCCTCGGGATTGGCCGTCGTTTGATTCAAGCCGTCTATGACGCCGCCCGCGCGACCGGCTGCAGCCGTGTGTACTGGCAAACACAGGTGACCAACCAGGCGGGACGCGCGCTCTACGACAAAATGGCGGAGCACCGCGGCTTCATCGTCTACACGCACGAGTTGACGTAGGCTCGGCGGCGGAGTCTCCAGCGGCACATCCCGCGCACATGCAACACTGGGTCGCACATCTCGGGCCGCCGATTCTCTTCCTGCTCGTGCTGCTGCAGCAGGCGGGCGTGCCGTATCCCATCACGCCTGTGCTCATCGTGGCCGGCGCCGTCTCGGTCCACGGCCATCTGAATGCCGCGGCCGTCATCGGAATCGCGGCGGCTGCGGCCGTCCTCGCCGACCTGGCGTGGTACACGGCAGGGTATCGACTCGGCGGGCGTGCGCTCAAGGTGCTTTGCACGCTCTCGCTCTCACCGGACTCCTGCGTGTCGGAAACGGAGCGTTGGTTCGGGCGCTTCGGCATCCGGGTGCTGGTCGTCGCCAAATTCGTCCCCGGATTGGGCTTGGTCTCGACCGCCATGGCGGGCGTCGTGCGCGCCAGCCTCGACGGTTTCTTTCTCTATGACGTGGCCGGCAATCTTCTCTGGGCAAGCACCGCGGTCGGCATCGGCTTCCTCTTTCACGACGCGGTCGGCGATGTCCTCAATACGCTGGCAGAGCTTGGCTACTGGGTAATCCCGCTCATCGGCGCTGCGGTTGCCGGCTTCATCGCCGTGAAGCTCCTCAAGCGGCGCGCGCTCATCCGCGAGCTGCGCTCGTCGCGCATCTCCGTCTCCGAGCTGAAAGAGCTGGTCGATCGCGGCCCCGCGCCCGTCATCATCGATGCGCTCGCGCCGGTGAGCCGGCAGCGCGAGGGCAAGATCCCCGGGTCCATCCCGGTGGAGACCTTGCGGCTTGAATCTGGCACCGCAACGGTCCCGTTCGACGCGGAGGTGATCGTCTATTGCGCGTGCCCGAATGAGGCTTCCGCCGCGCGCATCGCGCAACAGCTGATTCGCATGGGCTGCATTCGCGTCCGGCCACTCACGGGCGGAATCTTCGCCTGGAAAGACGCGGGATTCGATGTCGAGACCGTGGTAGAGGTTGCATTGCCCCCCGCGTCGCGCGTCGCCAGCTGAGATCCGCTCCGATCGGGACGCGAGGCCGCACAAGCGCCGGAAGCTCTCGTGGCGATGCCTGCAACGCCCGCAATGTCTGACGTTGACGAAGGACGGTACCGGACGGTTGGCGCGGTGCAAAGGAGCGACTCAGGCGCATATCGGTCGGACCAGGCGTCAGGTTTAAGGGCGCCCGGCCGCTTCGTTATGCCCCGCAGCCTCGACCTGGGCCAGACCTCAGGGACTGGGCGGCATCGTATCCGCGGGAGAATCCGCTCACTTTGAGCTAGCTTATCTTATCTTATTGATATTCGATAAGGTAGGCTAAGCTCACTCAAATGGACCCCAGACAAAACCCCTACGCCCCCGGAGCAGGCGCCCCGCCGCCCGAGCTCGCCGGCCGTGACGCCCTCATCGAGCAGGCCTCCATCGCCTTGGACCGCATCCGAAACGCTCTGCACGCCAAGAGCCTCATGCTTGTGGGACTACGTGGGGTCGGCAAGACGCTTCTACTCAACCGCTTGCACAACGACGCCCAAGCCAAGGGCCTGGCCACGGTGCTCCTGGAAGCCCCCGAGCAGCGCTCCCTCCCCGCCCTTCTGGCGCCGCACCTGCGGGCGGTTCTCTTGCGGCTCGATCGGCTGGCGCGCGGGGCGGAGCTCACCAAGCGGGCGTTACGGGCGCTGGGTGGCTTCGTTCAACCAGCCAAACTCAAATACCAGGACATCGAGTTCGGGCTGGATCTCAGGATCGAGCCCGGTGTTGCGGATACCGGGGCTCTCGATGCGGATCTCACCACTTTGTGTCAGTCGTCGGGGAGGCCACTCGGGACAGCAAAACAGTGGTGGCGCTCTTCATCGACGAGCTGCAGTACGTGGCTGAGGCCGAGTCCCAGGCCCTCATCACCGCGCTGCATCGGTGCGCGCAGCTTCAGTTGCCCGTGACCCTGATCGGCGCAGGTCTGTCGCAGTTGCCCGGGCAGCTCGGGAAAGCTCGGGAATGCCAAATCCTACGCGGAGCGGCTCTTCGAATTCAGGTCTATCGGCAAGCTCACGGATCCGGCCGCGAAGCTCGCCCTCACGGAGCCCGCACGACGGTTCGCGGTGGAGTTCTCCCCGGCCGCCTTGCGAGCGATCCTCGAAGCCACCGAGTGCTATCCCTATTTCCTCCAGGAGTGGGGCAAGCGCACCTGGAGCTGCGCCAGCTCCTCGCCGGTCACCCGTGAGGATGTCCTGGCCGCCAACGCAATAGCCATCGCGGACCTGGATGCCAGCTTCTTTCAGGTGCGCCTCGATCGCCTGACGCCCACGGAGCGGCGCTACCTTCGGGCCATGGCCGAGTTGGGTGCAGGCCCGCATCGCTCCGGAGACATCGCCCAGGCCCTCGGAAAGGCCGTGGTGCTTCCGGCGCCGATTCGCGCCAACCTCATCCGCAAGGGGATGGTTTATAGCCCGGCTCACGGGGACACCGCCTTTACGGTTCCCCTCTTCGATGCCTACTTGCGTCGGGTGATGCCCACCTAGCCGTAACCGGCGACTATTCGACCACGACGACCAGGTCGTCTCGCTGTGCGAGATCAAGCACAACGCGCCGCCTTCCGCATCGACAAGGCTTATGCGTGGGAGCTCAAGCGAAAAGTAGAAACATTTCAACGCGTCACGCAGACCCCCACACCTGCAGTTGGTGCTGATCACACTGAGCGGATTTAAGCCAAATATATGGTCGGAAGGTCTCGTCGATGTCCCCCCGGGGCGCGGCTGACATCTTCAGCTCCGCACATTGACGCGATCATTTGCTGCCGGCGCTAGCGGTGCTGGTGACCTTGACCTGGATTTCACACTAACAGCGCGTGCCCCCGCGCCTCGAGCCCCGTCACCTCCGCAATCCCCCGCACATACAAGGCCACCTGCCGCCGATATCCCTCTTCCCGCCCCGCGGGGAAGATGCAGACAGCGCCTGGGAACTCGCAGCGTCCACAGGACGGGTTTTTTGTTTGGCGGTCTGAACTACGTGCCGAGCACAATCCCGCTAGGTTGAGCGCGCACTACCGATATCAGCGACAAACGCCGTGTTGCGATCTACAGCCGACACGAAGGTCTCGATTTCGGTAACGCCAAGCGCTATGCTCAATTCCGAGGAGCTTCTGGACGGCGCTCGATGGTTCTCGTGCCCAGAGTCGCCGACCCGATTCAATCTCGGTCTCCTGCCATTGAGGCGGAGAAAGGATGCAATTGCCGCTGCGGCTCCGACTCGTATCGCTGGGTACGGCCCTCTTGGCGCACGCCCTGGTTGTCGTTGCGATGCTCTCTGCCTTGCAGGTAGGCACCTCTTCCAGGCAGGTCGTCCGCGACGGTCAGCTCGAGAGAGCGTCGCCGGTCTCGGCAGTCGAAGCATTCATATTGTCCTGGCCGGACTGCCGCTCGGCCTGATTCTTGCTGATGATGTTGCCGAGTTCCCTTCGTCCCCACTTGAAACCGCTCCGCATGTCTTTGTTTCAGAAACCCCAATGGGCACAGAATCCAGCCGCACTTCGGAGCGCCACATCCCGGCCTGGAATCGCCGCGTGTACGCTGTGAAGTCCATATTCACCAGGATGCACACGGCCACATACAAGCCGTTGACTTGGGGCCGTGCACGGAGAACGCGGCATGGCAACAGACATTGCTCCGGAGAATCATGCAAGCCGCGGCGCTCACCACTCCTTCCACGGACCCTCACTTCCCGGAGTTGACGCTGACGCTAAGCACGAATCGCATTTCAGTAGCCGTCCTGTCGCGCGTACTTTCCGATCCGTCATGCCTCGCCCGGAGGAAACCCCGGAAATCGTCATTTGGCGTCATCAGTAGATTCTAAGACTTCCGAAATTTCGTGGAACGCGCGGGACTCCATGGACTGGCGGTGTTATTGCGCAATCGCATTTGCTCAGCCCTTGCGCAATTTACGCGAACACGAACCGCTTGCGCTCATTGCCATTCCATGTTACGTCAAAAACATAACGCTCATACGGAACTTTTCTCGAGAACGGCGGCGGAGTAGAAAGAAGAACGACGGGTCAGACGAACTCTCTAGTCGGTCCGGAATACCCCGGCCCCCATGTCAGATTCCTCTTTCTCGAGCATCCTCGCCGACGCCCGATAGTCGCCTTTATGCCCGGCGTCGGCGTAATGCCGACTGATGCAGAAGGTAGGGAGAGATGCGCATGTTAGCGGGTGGGTCGCGGCCAGGCACCGTGTGGGTGCGTCTTCGCCGCTGTTTTAGGATCTTTTTAAAAGGGCCGCCCAGCCCTACTCCTCTTAGTAGCACTCGCAAGGCGATTCTGTTCACGCTGCGGCGACCACCTACTATAAATACGACATTCTTGGCCGTGTCGTGCAGGCAGTCGAGTCGGACTGCACGACAACTACGTATACCTACGACGCAGATGGAAACGTCACGTCGATCACCCGGGCCCCAGAGACCACTACGCTCAGCGTCACCTCGATCAGCGCGACCTCGGTGCGAGCGGCTCGTCTGTTACGATCAACGGCAGCGGCTTTAGCGACATTGCCTCCCAGGATAGCGTCACCTTCAATGGCGTCTCTGGAACGATCACGTATGCGAGCGGCAACCGGATCGTTGTAACGGTCCCCGCCGGGCCACCTCAGGTGACATCGGCGTCACGACCCCAAACTGCTCGACGACGTCGAGCAGCGCCTTTACCGTTATTCCAGTTGCGATCACCGGCTTCACGCCCACCTCGGGAACGGATGGAACAGTCGTGACGGTAACGGGATCAGGATTCGATCCCACGGCGGCAAATGACTCCATCTCCTTAAACGGTACGCTGCGACTGTTTCGAGCGCCAGCACCACTCAGCTGCAATTTGCTGTGCCTTCGTGCGATGGCGGGGCACATCTTGGTCTCGACGTCTTCCGGTTCGGCGACGAGCAGTGGCGACTTCTTCCTGCCGGTCTCGACTTATTCCTCGAACGAGGTCACTGATGTCGCCGAGCTGAGTCTGGGAGACGGAGACGCCGGTAGATTTTCACGATCGATGCGGCCTCTCAGATCGCTGTCGCATTGTTTGACGGCAGCCAAGGACAAATGATGACCCTCATGCTGACCAACGTTAGCATGGGTGGGCAGTACACTGTGTATTCGCCTGACTGATCCACCTTGGCAAGCGGAAACATCGTCGCAAATAGCCTCGTCGCGCTGCCGGCGCTTCCGTCAGCAGGAACCTACTCCGTATACCTCGTTCCTCGCTCGGCGGTCTGCACCGCGACAATCGCCCTACTGACCGATGCAGTGGGCGTGCTTCAGACCAATGGCACACCGGCTTCCGTCTCTCTTGCCGCAGAGCAGGACGCGAGCTACAGCTTCACAGGCACTGCAGGCCAGTCCTATAGCTTGGAGCTCGCTCAATACACCTCTTCAAGCTCGGCATCTCTGACCGCCACAGTCCTCGGCGCCAACGGCACCGTGATCGCGAACTGCGGCTCTTACGCGACCTACCTCTACAACGCCGGTAACTGCGATTTCTCGTTCGCTACGTCAGGGACATTTTAAACCACTTGGTTCCGAGCGGTCTATACACCTCTTCGTTCAATATCCTACTGAACCAGGATTTCACTGCCACCCTGGCAGCGGGAACGCCAGACCGACCACAGATGTGAATCTCGTTGCGGGCCAGCATGGCCTCCTCACCTTCTCCGCCTCGCCAGACAACGCTCGCCCTCTACATTGGCCCAGTATCGATTACGCCCACCAGCAGCGGATCGGTCGGTATCGCCGTCCTAAACGCGACGGGTAACAGCATCGCGAGCACAGGTGCAGGCAACGGTGCCAGCGCGACGCTGAATCTTACCAATCTAGCCGCGGGAACATACTCGGTTTCTCATTACCCCCTCAAACGCCGATAGCGCGCCAGCCAGCATGCAGGCTGCCCTCGCGACGGGCGTCATCGGTACCATCTCTGCTTACGGAACAACTTCGAGCTTCCAGACGTACGTTCCGGGCCAGGATGCCTACCTCACAATGGCAGGCACAACGAGTCAGAGCCTGGGATTGAGATTGACTCAGTTGACACTAAGCCCAAGCTCCACGCCATCTGCATACATCAGCGTCGCCCGCCCGGATGGTAGTAATCTGACTTCCGGCAGTTGCTATAGCTCATCGAGCCCGGGCTGTCAGTTCAGCCTGCAGAACCTGCCATTTACCGGAATTACGCGCTAGTCGTCTCGCCGTCTGGGCAGTCGATGATGAATTTTGGGATTACGGCTTCTCAAGACGTGAGCGGTACGCTCACCCTCAATCAGTCCACAAGCGTTACGCTCAGCGATGCGGGTCAGAATCGCTCGTTTGCCTTCACCGCGGACGGCAGTCAGCCCATGGTCCTCTACGTGGGTTCCATGTCAACGAGTCCGTCTGGCGGCTCGGTTCTCTTTTATGTGTACAACTCGAGCGGCGCGCTCGTTTGCACAAGGTTCCTTAGCGGTGGGAAATAGCTCCATCAATCTAGGCACTCTGCCCGCTGGGACATACAGAGTTTTCTCATCGCGCCGAACAATGCCGCATCGGCAACATTACAGGTGACTTTGCAGCCGGCTGCAACCGGCACACTGCCGACCAACGGCGCCTCCGTTAATTTCGGGACCTCGACGCCAGGTCAGACTGCTTACATCAACTTTACTGCTACAGCCGGACAAACGCTGTCGCTGGCTCTGACCAGCTTGGTCGACTCGCCGAGTCGGTCAATTCGGTAGCGGTAAAGATCGCAAATCCAGATGGGACCTCGTTCACCTCGACGACGTGCGGCACGTCGTCTCCTCGGTGCGAGATCCGCCTTCAGAGCCTTCCTCAGACCGGCACCTATTTAATCACGGTAACGCCGAATGGACAGGCCTCTACAACTTTTGCCGCGACCCTTTCGAGTGATGTATCCGTCACCCTGACTATCGGAACGCCCGTCTCTATCGATCTGGCAGCGGTAGGTCAGAGCGCCACCCTGACGTTTACGATCTCGTCACAACAAACCGTCGCCGTCGCGATGAATTCGCTTTCGCTAAGCCCAGCGAACAGCGTGCTGTTCCTAAATCTCCTACAGCAGAACGGCAGTAGCGTCCCCGGCGGCGGCGGCTCAACCTCGACGGGGATGGCTGAGAACATAACCAATTTAGCACCGGGCACGTACACAGTACGGGTGGTTCCCCAATACCCGGTAACAGGCACTGTTCAGTTCGAGGTCGTGTCGGGTGCCGGGGGGGCGATTCATCCGGTGACCTCTGGAGCCGGGGCGAGCTTCTCAACGGCTGTTCCCGGACAGATCGCCTACTTCAGTTTCTCGGCTAACGCAGGCGACAACGATTTCATCGCCATCACGGGTCTCTCCTTCTCGCCCAGCTCGGTGACCTACGTCAGCATACAGCTCTACGGGCCCAGCAATCAGTACCTCACCTCTACGAACTGCTATGCATCTTCGGGAAGCTGCGAGCTTCACCTGCAGAGTATCCCGCAGACCGGCATCTATACGCTTAGCGTGGCGCCAAGCGGCCAAGCCACGATGAATCTTACGGTGACACTATCGGCGGATCTGACCGGAACTCTTACCTCTGGTAATGCGCTGACCCTTGATTTCCCGGCGCCCGGGCAAAGTGCCACACTGAAGTTCACCCTGTCGTCCGCCCAGACCGTAGCGCTCAATCTCGGTGCGCTCTCGCTCAGCCCTTCCAGCACCACTGTGTACGCCTATGTGTATAACTCGAGCGGCGCTCAGGTGGCCAGTCAAGGATCGAGCAGCGGAGAGACCATTAACCTGCCGAACTTAGCGGCAGGAACATATACCGTGGTGATCACCGATGGTTCTTCCTATGCAGCGACTGGCAGCCTCCACGTCACCCTCGAGCCCGGGGTGGGAGGAGCGCTAAACTCGACCACCTCAGGAAATGGAGGGAGCTTTTCCACCTCGGCTCCCGGACAGAACGCCTATTTCACCTTCTCGGCCAATGCTGGGGACAGCGATTCCATCGCTCTCACCGGCGTTACCTTCTTGCCCACCTCGGTGTCACTCGGGCACCCTGTATGTCTACGCCCCGAACGGCCAATACGTTAGCTCTACAAGCTCCTTATTCATCTTGGGGAGGCTGCGGACGCATCTTCCGAAATCTCGCGCAAACCGGCACCTATTCTGTCACCGTGAGCCCGGGCAGGCAGGCCACGATGAGCTTCACCGTAACTCTCTCGCAGGACATCAGTGGTAGCCTCGTATCCGGCACTCCGCTCACCCTCGACCCCGCCGCCACTGGCCAAAGTGCCTCGCTGACTTTTACCTTATCATCCGCGCAGACCGTGGCGCTCAATCTCGGCGCGCTCTCGCTCAACCCCTCCAGTACCACCGTATACGTCTACGTGTACAACTCGAGCGGCGCCCAGATAGCGAATCAAGGATCGAGCAGCGGAGAGACCATTAACCTGCCAAACCTGGCGGCAGGTACATACACCGTGGTCGTCACTGATGGTTCCTCCTCTCCAGCGACCGGCAGCCTCCAGGTCACCCTCGAGCCTGGCGTGGGGGAGCCCTCAGCTCGACCACATCAGGAAACGGAGGGAATTTTTCCACTTCGGCTGTGGGACAGAACGCTTATTTCACCTTCTCAGCTAATGCAGGGGACAACGATTCCGTCGCTCTCACCGGCCTCACCCTCCATTTCCCTCGGTGAGCTCGGCCACCCTGTATGTCTATGCGCCAAACGGCCAATACATCACCTCTACAAGCTGTTACTCGTCTTACGAAGGCTGCGAGACTCATCTTCGAGATCTCCCGCAAACCGGCACCTATTCTATTACCGTGAGCCCAGGCGGACAGGCCACGATGAGCTTCACAGCGACACTGTCACAAGACGTGAGCGCTAGTCTCTCCCCGGAACTCCGCTCGACGTCGCTCTGGCCGCCGATGGCCAGAGCGCCACCATTGCCTTTGCAACGACCACCGTCCAGTCATGGACCCTGACTATTTCTTCAATTGCGACCTCACCGCCTGAGACCTTATCCGTTTACGTTTATAACGCGAGCGATGGTGTGATTAAGAATGGCAGCGCAACATCGCAGGCATCTTTTCCTCTGTCCAGCCTGGCTGCCGGCGCTTATACCGTGGTTGTCTATCCCAACGAGCCGGTCACCGGAACATTTCAGTTGTCCCTTCAATGAAAAGTCACTGTGACACTCGCGGGCCGCCAGTTGCCGGAAACGCCCTTTCGCCCTGGGGCCCAGAACGGTGCAGAAGGCGCAGCCCAGTGCGCTGGGTGCGACGACGTTTGGCGGACGATAGATCAATTCGAGAGGATATGTATGAGCGACGCCAGAAAATGGAGCATCTCCCCACAAGTTCTTCTCGGGACCGGTGAGCGGATCTCGGGATATCTCTTGGGGATCTCTCTGCTTGTCCTCGTCGTAGCAGTCCTCTCCGGGGCCACCGCACTTCTCAGTTCAAGCGTTGCGAAAGCGGACAATGGCCAATGCCAATGGGAAGGCGGCCCGGGTGCTCCAACGCACGCGTATTGCGCCGATCAGGATTGCATCGGGGCTGGGGGCTATGCGCAATGCGGCCAACCGGTCATTCGCCCACCAAATGGTCTCGACGACGAGCAAGTCGATGGTCAAGATTATGTATACATCACAGGCGACACAGAGACATTTGACGTTGGAGACTGGTGCATAGTTGAAGGCGGCACGGGAGGATTTTATTGCACGGGAGTCAACCCGGTCGAACACGCTGACGGCGCGCCATACGACTCTAATAGCGAGTCGCTTGCCCTGAGCACAACGATGGCGGCGCTGCAGCTCAAGTACCAGGGGCTGGGCGGTTGCACTACATCCGTGCAGTCGGACACCGGTTGGGGAGCTACGTCGCCAGGAGGTGGCACGTATCCAGTACTTCAGAATGGTCAAATCATTCATGACTACCGGGTAATCATCTACGGAACGTCCTGTGGCAACGGAAGTACCGCCGGGGACCAGATAAGCTACCAGCGGATCCGTACGCTGGTGTGCAAGCAGGGATGGGACGGGAGAACCCTACCTTCAAACGGATATACCCAGTGCGTGATTCCAGCGACAGCGGTGTGCCCCAAGTGCGATCCCATAAATCCGGTCACCGGGGCAGAAATTCAGCAGTTCGTCGACTATAAGGTCGGCGGGATCAGGAGGGCTTCAATTCGACCGCTATTACAACAGCGATGGCGCATACAACTACCCGAGCGAGGCGCCGGCGGTAACCGGGCTCTCATCCTATTGGCATTTTAGTTATCAGCGCCATCTCACGCCAGTTACCGACAATTCGAGCCTGATGGCGTTCGTGCAGCGAGAGGACGGATCCGTAGAGTACTTCGATAGCTCGGGAAAGGAGACTCTCAATCAAACCGGTGCGGCAGATACCCTGCGGAGCAACGGCGGCTCTGGCTGGACGCTGACCAGGGGAGATGGTGCCACTGAGGTCTATAACGCAGGGGGAGATTTAACGAGCATCACTCAGCTCAATGGACTAGAGATCTCGGTCTCATACGGCGCTAACGGACAGACTAGTGGCATTTCGGACTCTTTTGGCCACGTGTTGAATCTGGCATACAACGAAAATGGACAGTTGGTCACAGTGACACTTCCTGATGGGTCCAGTCAGATTACGTACAGCTATGGCAGTATCGGCCAGCTCACGGGTGTTACCTACGCTGACGGCAGCTCGCTACAGTATCAATATCAGGACGGCAACAATTCCTGGCTAATCACCGGAATCATCGATGAGAGCGGGCAGCAGTATGCTACATATAGCTACAGCTCCGGGGGCCAGATAGCGTCTGAGTACCAAGGGAGCGGCGTCAACAAGTATGCCATCAGCATTAACTCAGCCGACCCGGGCCAGCCAGTTTACGCATCCATAACGGATCCTTTGGGCGAAAATCGCCAGTTTACTTATACGGACGCGACTGGCGTGTACAAGGAGAGCGGTGCGTCCACTTATTGTAGCGATTGCTCGAATTTAGCGAACGGCACCTACGACGCCAACGGCAATCCGCTCACAGCAACCGATCTGAATGGTAATCAGACCTCATATACGTATGACGACACCCGCAATCTGGAGATCTCCAGAACAGAGGCGCTAAATGGCGGCCAGCCCACGTCGGCCACGCGAACGATCACGACCCAATGGGATCCGACCCGCCGACTGCAGACGCAGATATCCGTCTACACTGGCGCGGCTGCCTCAGGCTCCCCTTTGAGGACGAATTCGTACACGTACGATACCTACGGAAACATTCTTACAAGAACGGTTACAGACGGCGCGACCGGGACCGCGCGTACGTGGACGTATAGCTACGAAAACAGCGGCAAGTACGGTCAGGTGCAGTCCGTCGACGGCCCCCGTACCGACGTTCCGGACGTCACCGCGTTTACTTACTACGATTGCACGACCGGTGGCGGGTGTGGTCAGCTCCATACCGCGACAGACGCCCTGGGGCATACCACGACCTACGATGCGTACGATGCGAACGGCATGCCCCTTCAGATCACCGATCCGAACGAGACCGTGACCACAATGACGTACGACTTGAGGCAGCGCCTAACGAGCGAAACGGTAGGAAGTGAAAAGACTCAGTATAGTTATTATCCGACCGGGCTCCTGAAACAGGTGACCAGACCGGACGCGAGCTACCTTACTTACATCTACGACACCGCGCACCGTCTTTCGACGGTTGAGGATCCAACCGGCGACAGTGTGATGTATACCCTTGATGGCGCTGGTCACCGACAGCAGACCCAAATTTTCGATTCTTCTGGGGCTCTCGTGCGTGCCTCGAGCACCGTTTATAACGAGCTCGGACAGCTATGGCAAAGCTTGACGAGTACCAAGACAACGGACTCCGCGACGGTGTACGGCTATGACAGTCAAGGAAACGAAGTGTCGATCAGCGAACCCCTGCAGCGCACAATCGCGGACACCTACGACGCGCTTAATCGGCTGCACACTAGCACCGACCCCGCAGGCGGTCTTACGTCGTACGCTTATGATGCTGATGACGATGTCACATCAGTAACGGACCCGCGTGGACTTGTCACCGCGTATATGCGTGATGGTTTCGGGGATGTGACTCAGCTACAGAGCCCTGACTCGGGCAAAGCGACTTATACATACGACAGTGCTGGCAACGTGGCCACATCGCTAGATGGGCGCCAGGACAACGCGACCTACACTGACGACGCATTGAACAGAGTCGCGACGATTCAGTACCCAGACCAGGCTGTGTCGTTCACGTACGATCAGGGAACCGACGGCATCGGCCACCTGACGGGCATCTCAGATGGGTCTGGGCAGACGACGTTCTCATATGACCCTCTTGGCCGGGTGCTAAAAAAGACGGAGACCGTAAGTGGGGTCAACCTCGCGGTGTCATACGGATACGCGAGCGGCGATCTTGTGGCCGTGACGACCCCGTCGGGACAGGCCCTGACGTATGGATACAATTCGAGCGGGCAAATATCGAGCATTACCCTGAACGGGACACCCCTTCTGACTTCCATTCAATACAGCCCCTTCGGTGCCACGACCGGGTGGAGCTGGGGCAATGGCACCCAAACTGTCCGAGCCTATGACCTGGACGGACAGATCACGGACATAGACAGCGCCGGTACCTCGACGTACACGTACAACGATGATGGGACTGTCGGCAGCCGCAGCGACGACACGGAAGCAGATTACAGCGTCACTGCTGGTACTACGAACGTTGCAGTGTCTCCAACGAGCAATCAGATTGCAGGCACTTCCGGGGCCTTGGTGCGCACCTATAGCTACGATGGCGCTGGAAACACGTTAGGCACTGGGAGCGCGACCTTCGGGTACGATGGAGCGGGGCGCCTCTCCTCCGAGACAGCCGGAACGAATGCCGCACACTGTGAAGTGAACGCGCTCGGGCAACGTGTGGAAAAGACGTCGTCAGATGGAACTGTCCTCTTCGCGTACGACGAGAATGGTCATTTAATCGGAGAATATGGCGGAACCGGCAGTCTAATCGAGGAGACCGTGTGGTTTGGAGATATACCCGTAGCGACTTTGCGACCCAACGGAAGTGGCGGAGTCGATATCTACTACATACATACTGATCAGCTCAATACACCACGCCGGATTGCGCGCGCGAGTGACAATATCCTCGTCTGGCGCTGGAGTAGTGATCCATTCGGAGATGGCTTCGTGGACGAAGACCCGCAGGGAAGCGGCCAATTGTTTGCCTACAATCTTCGTTTCCCTGGACAGTATTACGATCCCGAGACCGGGCTCGCGTACAATTATCACCGCGACTACGACCCAGAGCTGGGGCGCTACCTGGAGTCCGATCCAATAGGACTACAAGGAGGAAGTTACTCCACATATGCCTATGGCAGCGGGAATCCCGTTACCGACTATGATCCGGATGGATTGCAGGTTGAGGCATTGCCCGGCCTGGGCGAGCTAATGAAGCCTTTCATACGGCCAGGGACGATCGTCGATCCGGCACTACCGATTCCTGATACCAGTCAACCGCCGAACGATCCAAATAGTCCGAAATGCCTTGCGCTCAAGCAAAAGATCAATAACATTCAGGAGGATATTACTAGGCGAGAGCAGGAGCTTCTCGAGAATCGAGGGAACCTCCCGGAGAGACTGCCTCCTAGCATCACACAAGGACTTCAGAGTCTTGACCAGCGTGGCCATCGCCAGATCATACGGAAGCTTGAGAGCGTCAAACGAAAGCTGGAAGAAAAGTACGATAGAGAATGCAGGTGCCGTGGTGTTTAGGACGGTGCGATGAAGATATTGAGTTCTACGGGCACAGAGTTGGCAGAGATTCCAGACTCAAGATGCAAGAGTTATGGAGACGTCATTAGCATTAACGATGTGAACTTGTCGTCGACTAATCTCAGCGGCGGAACCCTCAGTAATCTAATTTTTACATTGGGTGATTTTGACGATGCAGTATTTGTGGGCGGTTCACTAAAAAACATAAATTTCCAGGGCTCAATAATGTTCGACGTAGACATGCGTGGGGCGCAAATACAAGACAGTATCTTCTATGGCATTCAAGGCTATGGCGCCAAATTTCAGAATAGCATTCTGCGGAATGTGCGTTTTCTGGGGTCAAGCATGCAGGGGGCTGACTTCTCTGGCTCAATTCTAGATGACGTGATTATTGGCAAGGACAATATAGATCACTTGTCGGATATATCGGGGGCCGACTTCGTCAATGTCAACTTGGATGGCGTAAGGTTCGAGGGCGTGAAGTACGATAGCTTTACGGAATTTCCAAGTGATTTTGATCCGTCTTCTCGTGTGGGCCTGCTAAAGGCATAGCTGCCTGCGCAGCGGAACTGGTGCAGAGCGACGATTCGCGGATCGACCGGTACGTCGAGTCCGATCCATTAGGGCTCGCCGGAGGGAGCTTCTCTATGCACAGCTACGCGGGGGGCGACCCGCTGCTTTATAGCGATCCGAGCGGTTTGTTTTTGCCGCCCGCACCGCCTGGGTTTTGAGGGACTGATCGCCTCGCGCGCGAGCCCGGAGCGCGAGCGAGTGTGCGCGATGGTGGCCGCGCGGGTGCTCGAGCCGCACACCAAGCTCGCCACCACGAGCTGGTGGCACACGACGACGTTGGCGCAGGAGTATGGGGTGGAGGGAGCCGATGAGCGCGATCTGTACGCGGCGATGGACTGGCTGCTCGAGCGTCAGGGGACGATCGAGCGCAAGCTGGCTGCCCGGCATTTGCGCGAAGGAGCGCTGGCGCTGTATGACCTGTCCTCGAGCTACTTTGAGGGCACGCACTGCCCGCTGGCGAAGATCGGTCACAACCGCAATGGCAAGAAGAACAAGCTCCAGGTCAACTACGGGCTCTTGAGCGCACGCAACGGTTGCCCTGTTGCGGTGTCGGTCTACGAGGGCAACACCGCAGATGCCAAGACGCTGATGCCCCAGGTCAGGAAGCTCCGTGGGGAGTTTGGACTCGAGCAGGTGGTGCTGGTGGGTGATCGGGGCATGATCTCGCACAAGGCGATCGGGGAGCTGCGCGAGCTCGAGGGACTCTCCTGGATCACCGCGCTCAAGAGCAGCCAGATCCGCTTCCTCGTCGAAGGAGAGGCGTTGCAGCTCGGGCTCTTCGATGAGCGGCGGCTCTTTGAGCTCACGCACGAGGAGTATCCGCGGGAGCGGCTGATTGCCTGCCGCAACCCTGAGCTGGCGAAACTGCGCGCGCACAAGCGCCTCTCACTCCTTGAAGCGACACAGAAGGAGCTCGAGAAGGTGCGCGCGAGCGTGGCCGCCGGGCGCCTGAGCGGCAAAGCGAAGATCGGGGTGCGCATCGGCCGGGTGCGTGAACAAGTACAAGGTCGCCAAGCACTTCGAGCTCATCGTCGAGGATCAGCGGTTCGAGTTCAAACTCCTCGAGGCGCAGGTCGCCGCCGAGGCGGCACTCGATGGAATATACGTCATACGAACCAACGTGCCGAAGAAGCAGCTGAGCACCGCCGCCGCCGTGCGCAGCTACAAGGGGCTTGGTGAGGTCGAGCGCGCCTTCCGCTCGCTGAAGACCGTGGACCTCAAGATCCGTCCGATCCATCACCGGCTCGAGGAGCCGGGTACGCGCCCACATTTTCCTGTGCATGCTCGCCTACTATGTTGAGTGGCACATGCGGGAGGCCTGGCGCGAGTTGCTCTTTGCCGATGAGGATCTCGAGGCCAAGGTTGACCGCGACCCCGTCGCCCCCGCCCAACGCTCACAGGAAGCGCTGGAGAAAATCGCCGAGCGCACTCTCGAGGATGGCTCCCCGGTCCACAGCTTCCGTACCCTGCTTCAGGACCTCGCAACCGTCGTGCGCAACACCTGCGTCACGCGCAGCGCGAAAACCGCCTCGCCTGCCTTCCAGATGGTCACCACTCCCACCGCCACCCAACATCGCGCGCTGCAGCTGCTGCAGCAAATCACCGTGTAGCCACTCAGCTCACAGCGCATAATCCGTCAACTACCTGAGCAGCAACGGATTTTCTCGTGGGCTCGGGGATAACTCCAGATTAGCGCCTCATTGCCAGGACGCTTCGATTATTCTTCAGCGATTACCTCTATCCGAAAGGCCGACCAGCGTGTCTTAAGCATCCATCTCATGGCTTGCGCCTGAAGCAGGACGTACGCGATCATGCCTGGCAGCCAAATCAAGAGGCCCCGAACAGCAAATTCTGGTAGCTGCTCGGAGGGAGGCTGGCCTGGCTGCGGAAAGGGAATCACAAAGAACATGACGATGTCCAAGACCACCATCACCGGAAGCATTAATACGCACGAGCGCCAAACATAGCTCCACCAAATCTTTAGCGCCCGTGCAAATGTTATTTCAACGGTAGACATGTGATTCCCTCCGCGCTCAGAAGTTGCTCGTGAATCGATGGGCAGAATCTCGAGATTGCGCTTCGCAAGATGATGGCAACTCGCCTGCGATACTGCGAGGGAGCAATCTCATCATACAGGCGATGAATATGGCTTTGGCTGGCTCTACTTCACGCTGTTCCGCGATTCCCATGCGCGGCGTTAACGGGTTGATGTCCCAGCGAATTCAGCGACGCTTGAGATAGATTATGTAATTACGGGGTATTTCATCAGCGGCTATGATGCTATTGGTCCAGTTCGGCCATCGTCTGATTCAAGCCGTCCATGACGGCGCCCCCGCAGCCGAATGCAGCCGTGTGTACTGCTAAAAATGGGCGGCCAACCCGGCGGAGCGTACTCCATGACAAAGTGGCGGAGCACCGCGGCTCCATTGTCTAGACGCGAGTTGACGTAGGGTTGGCGGCAGAGTCTCCAGCGATATATCCGCGCACATGCGACATGGGTCGCAGGATTGACTCCAGCGTCGCGCGTCACTACCTGAGACTTCCTTACATCGCTTCCGATCGGGACGCCAGGTCCGCACTCGCGCCGGAGACTTTCGCCGCAGGCTCGAGGTACGCGCCGCGCCGCCACGAAGCCCCCACGAGACCCCCTCCGAGGGCGAGACAAAGCCAGCCGAACACGTCGCCGATCCGATCGTATAGCGTCGCGCCCCCGCGTCCCGCGAGCGGTAGGTCGCCCACGACGGTTGTAAACCCCGCAATCGTCGGTGCCTTGGTCACTACGCGGCCGTAACGGTCATTCAGCGTCAGGAGTCCGTCGCGTGCGCTTCTTGCCATGGGCACTCCGTTTTCGACGCTGCGCAACACTGCATCTCGAGCATGAAACCAGGCATCGGCGCCGAAGTCCCACGCCGGCACTGCCAGGAGCTTGGGCCGCGTGGTGCGCTCGTCGCGACGGAGCATCCGTTGATAGTCCATGTCCAGGCAGATCTCGAGCGCCGTCCCATTCGGCAACACGACCGGTCCCGGTCCGGGCTTGAACACCGAGGATTCGAGCACCGGGACCAGGTGACGCTTCTCATAGGTCACGGGCGCCCCCGCCCGCGGACTGAAAGCCCACGCGACATTGCGCGGCGCGCCATCGACCAACGCGCCAAAGCCGGCAACCACTGTGGCGCCGACGTCGTGTGCCGCGGCTGCAAGCTTCGCCTGAGCGAGCGGTTCCGCGGCGGAATCGATGCGCGAGATGTTCTCCGGCAGCACCACGAGCTGCACCCCACGCCCGCGGAGGCGCTCGATCTGCGCCGCGTAAGTGTCGACCGTCGCGAGCTCCCCCTCGTCGTCCTCCTTCTGATGCGGGCCCACCGCAGCGTTGCTGTTGATCAGCGCGACACGCTCGCTGCCCGTGCTCGGTGCAGACACGCGCCAGTAACCGTAGGCCGCATTCGCGCCGAACAGCGCGAGCGCCAACACCAGGGGAGCCGGCCCGCGCGTCCTCAGCTCGAGGGCCACCCCGGCGGCCACAGCGCCGATGAGGAATGTGACGCCGCAGAACCCGAGCAGCGCCGCGCTCTGAACCAGGACGGGCACGCTGACCTCGGCTGCGGCTGGTGAGGCGATCGATCCCGCCGTTCCGAACGAGAGCAGCAGATCGAACGCCGTCCACAGCGCGGCAAATGCCACCATGGCGGGGATGGAGCCGAACGCGCGCCGCACCCGCCGCGAGCCCATGACCGCGAGCGCGAAGAGCAGGCCCGGAACTATTGGATAGAAGAGCAATACCGGGACAGGCAGGATCCCGGCGTAGGCCGGCAACATGTTCAGGGTTCCGACCGCGAAGGCCGCCCACGAGGCCAGGAACACGGCCCAGGCCTGCGACTCGCCGAAGGCGAGCCAGAGCACCGGCACCGGCGCGAGCCAGGCCAGCCACCACTGGGTGCCGAGCCCGAGGGAGAGATAGAACCCGGCCCCGCTGAGCAGCGCGCAGACGATCGCGATCATAGAGATTTCTCCACCATGAACGACTGGAACACGCGCCGCATGGCCCGGCGGTACAGCGCGCGGAATTTCTCCTCGCCGCCGGCGATGCGCCCGGCGCGATAGAGGGTCACGAGGCCCTGGCTGAGGGCCGAGTTGATCAACATGATCTCGAAGGGCGAGGCTCCTGCGACCTTTCCCTGGCGGATGCCTTCCTCGAGCGCCTGCAGCTGCACGTTGCCCGCGGGCGAGCGCCCTGCGGCAAAGTCATCCGGGTAGCGTCGCGCCTTGCGCGAGGGCAGCAGAAAGGCCGCCTCGAAGCGGCGCGGCTCGTGCAGGGCGAAGTCGAGGAACGCCTCGCCCATCTGCTCGATCTTGGCCACCCCTTCTGCGGCCGGCAGCGCCGTGACGAGTGCCGACCATTCGTCCAGGGCGTCCATCACCAGTGCATCGACGAGAGCGTCTTTGTTCTCGAAATGGCGGTAGATCGCCATCGGCGTGATGCCGACCTTCGCCGCGACATCGCGCAGCGACAGCCCCTCGAGCCCATGACTCTCGAAAGCCTTGCGCGCGGCGGCCAGGATCTTCTCCCGCGTATCCATGTATACACTGTATACCTTGGCGCCGAAGGCGACAAGCCCCGGCGCGCACGCTGACTACGCACCGCCCGCCGGCGCTCCGGATCGACGGTTTTCCGCTAGACGAGCACCCGCTCGATGCCGCCGCTGTTCGCCCGCGCCACGTACCCGGCCATCCAGTTCTCGCCGAGCACGTGCCGGGCGATCTCGACGACGATGTAGTCGGCATCGAGATCGGCGTCGTCGTTATAGCGCTTCAGGCCCTGCAGGCAGGACGGGCACGAGGTCAGGATCTTGACCTGCGCGGCGCCCGCGGCGCGCAGCTTCTCGGCGCCCGCGCGGACCTCTTCCTCCTTGCGGAAGCGCACCTGAGTCGACACGTCGGGCCGGCTGATGGCGAGCGTGCCCGATTCGCCGCAGCAGCGGTCGTTCTTCTCGATGCGGCCATTACGCGAGTCGTTCAGCAGCGAGTTGACGACCTTCAGCGGATCGTAGCTCTTCATCGGCGAGTGGCAGGGGTCGTGGTACATGTAGCGCGTGCCGGTCACGCCTTCGAGGCGCACCCCTTTCTCCATCAGGTACTCGTGGATGTCGATGATCCGGGAGCCGGGGAAGATCTCCTCGAACTTGTATCCCTGCAGCTGGTCGTAGCAGGTCCCGCAGCTCACCACCACGGTGCGGATGTCGAGGTAGTTGAGTGTGTTCGCGACCCGGTGGAAGAGCACGCGGTTGTCCGTCGTGATCTTGTCCGCGCGGTCGAACTGACCGGCGCCGCGCTGCGGATAGCCGCAGCAGAGATATCCCGGCGGCAGAACGGTCTGCACGCCGACGTGCCACAGCATCGCCTGGGTGGCGATCCCCACCTGGGAGAAAAGCCGCTCCGAGCCGCAACCCGGGAAGTAGAACACCGCTTCCGTCTCGCTGCTGGTCGCTTGCGGATTGCGGATGATCGGCACGTAGGCCGGATCCTCGATGTCGAGCAGCGCGCGCGCCGTCTTCTTCGGCAGACCGCTCGGCATCCGCTTGTTGACGAAATGTACCACCTGCTCGCGCATTGCGGGCTTGCCGGTGGTGGCCGGCGGCCGGCGTGTCTGCGCCCGGGCCACCCCCTGCAACACCCGGTGAGCCGCCCGCTGCGCCTTGTAGCCCCAGTCGATCATCAGCTTGCGCGTCAAACGGATGGTCTCGGGGTTGGTCGCGTTGAGGAAGAACATGGACGCGGCGGTGCCGGGATTGAAGCGCTTCTTGCCCATCCGGCGCAGCAGGTCGCGCATGGCCATCGACACGTCGCCGAAGTCGATGTCCACGGGGCAGGGGCTCGCGCACTTGTGGCAGACGGTGCAGTGCTCACCCACGTCGGCGAACTCGTCCCAGTGCCGGATGCTGACGCCGCGCCGCGTCTGCTCCTCATAGAGAAAGGCCTCGATGAGCAGCGAGGTGGCGAGGATCTTGTTGCGCGGGCTGTAGAGCAGGTTGGCGCGCGGCACGTGAGTGGCGCAGACCGGCTTGCACTTGCCGCAGCGCAGACAGTCCTTGATGGAATCGGAGATCGTGCCGATGTCCGACTGCTGCATGATGAGGGACTCGTGCCCGAGCAGGTTGAAGCTCGGCGTGTAGGCATTGGAGAGGTCCCCGCCGGGCAGCAGCTTGCCCAGGTTGAACCGGCCGTCCGGATCTACGCCACGCTTGTAGGCGCGGAACTCCGCGATCTCGGCCTCATCGAGGAACTCCAGCTTGGTGATCCCGATGCCGTGCTCGCCGGAGATGACCCCGTCCAGCCGGCGAGCGATCCCCATGATGCGCGCGACCGCGGCCGTCGCCGTTCGCAGCATCTCGTAATCGTCGGAGTTGACCGGGATGTTGGTATGCACATTGCCGTCACCGGCGTGCATGTGCAGCGCAACGAAAACGCGCCCTCGCAGCACGCGTTTATGGGCGTCCTCGCACGCCGTCAGAATCGGAGCGAACACCCGCCCGCCGAAGATCTTCTGCAGCGGCGCTAGCAGCTCCCGCTTCCACGAAACGCGGATCGTCCGATCCTGCACGACGTCAAACACGCGCAGTTCCGGCGTGCGTGCGAGCCGCGCATGCAGCTCAGAAACCAGGGGCCCATGGCCCAACGCCTCGAGGCGCGGTAGCGCCGCTTCGAGCCCGGCATCCAGATGAGTCGCCAGCCACTCCCAGCGTGCGCGCACGTCTGCGAGCAGTTGACGCGCCTGCTGGGTCCGCTCGCCGATGACCTCCGCATCGGGCAGGTTCCCGAGGTCGGTGTCCTCGGCGCGCGCCAGCGGCAGCGGCGCGGCGAACAGCCGCTCGATCTCGCCGACGAGTGCGAGCTTGTTAGTCGTAGACAGCTCGATGTTGATGCGCTCGATCTCGTCGGTGTACTCGCCCATGCGCGCGAGCGGCAGCACCACGTCCTCGTTGATCTTGAAGGCATTGGTGTGGCGCGCGATGGCGGCGGTGCGAGCGCGGTCCAGCCAGAATTTGCGCCGCGCTTCGGCGCTCACCGCGATGAAGCCCTCGCCGCTGCGCGCGTTGGCAATACGTACCACATCCGAGGTGGCGGCGGCCACGGCGGCCTCATCGTCGCCGACGATGTCGCCGAACAGGGCCATCTTCGGCAGCGAGCCGCGCTTGGATTTGGTCGTGTAACCCACTGCGCGCAGATAGCGCTCGTCCATGTGCTCCAGCCCCGCGAGCCGCACCGAGCCGCGCGCGGCCAGCCCGTCGAGGTAGTCTTTGATCTCGACGATCGCTGGGACCGCATCGCGCGCCTGGCCGAAGAACTCGAGGCAGACGGTGCGGGTATGTGCGGGGCTGCGGTGCAGCACCCAGCGTGCGGAAGTGATGACGCCGTCGCAGCCTTCCTTCTGTACGCCCGGGAGGCCGCCGAGGAACTTGTCGGTGACATCCTTCCCCAGGCCGACCTTGCGGAACTTGCGGCCAGCGATGAGCAGCGTCTGCGTGCGCAACGCGGTTGCCTCGTCGGGAGGCTGACGGCCGTCCTTCCATACCAGCTCGAACTCGGCGGTCTCCACGTCATGGATCTTGCCGCGATTGTGGGTGACGCGGCTGACCTCGAGCCAGTTGCCGTCGCAGTCGACCATGCGCCACCAGGCCAGATTGTCGACGGCCGTGCCCCATAGCACCGCCTTCTTGCCGCCGGCGTTCATCGCGATGTTGCCGCCGATGCAGGAGGCGTCCGCCGAGGTGGGGTCGACCGCAAACACCAGCCCGCTCTTCTCCGCGGCGGCGGCGACGCGGCGCGTCACGACTCCCGCCTCGGAAAAGATCGTCGGCACGGGCTCCGCGAGCCCGGGCAGCTGGACGCTCTCGATGGCGCCCAGGCGCTCGAGCTTCTCGGTGTTGATGACCGCCGAGAGGGGCGTCAGCGGAATTGCGCTGCCCGTATAGCCGGTGCCGCCGCCGCGCGGAATGATGGTGAGCCCGAGCTCTATGCAGCTGCGCACCAGGTCCGGAATCTCTGCCTCCGTGTCCGGCATCAGCACCACGAAGGGGTACTCGACGCGCCAGTCAGTCGCGTCCGTCACGTGCGACACACGGGCGTAGGCATCGTACCGAATGTTGTCGTTGCGCGTACAACGCCCGAGCACGCGAGCCACCTTGCGGCGCAACGCCGCCCAGGTGTCGAAATCAGTCTCGAAACTGCGCACGGCCGCGCGCGCCGCCGTCAGCAGCTCACCGACGCGGTCGTATCGCTGCGTGTCGCTGGCGTCGCGGCGGCGGTCGATCTCAGTCAGCCGATGATGCAACGCCTCCACCAGGAGGCGCCGCCGCCGCTTGTTCTCCAGCAGGTCGTCCTGCAGGTAGGGGTTGCGGCGCACCACCCAGATGTCGCCGAGCACCTCGTAGAGCATCCGTGCCGAGCGGCCGGTGCGCCGCTCGTTGCGCAGCTCCTCGATCATCGCCCAGTGCCGCGCCCCGAGCAGGCGTATCACGATCTCCCGGTCGGAGAACGACGTGTAGTTGTAGGGAATCTCGCGCAGCCGCGCCGCTGACTCGCGCTCGCGCGCGGGCTCCAGAGGCAGCGATTCCTGTGTCTGTATGGCGTTCATCCCTAAAAGGAATCCTCAGGGCAGGTCGGTGGCGCCCATCAGGTAGCGGTCGCATTCCCGCGCGGCGCCGCGGCCCTCGTTGATCGCCCATACCACCAGGCTCTGCCCGCGCCGGCAGTCGCCCGCCGCGAAGATACCCTTCACATTGGTCGCGAACACGCCGTGCTCGGCCTCGATGTTCGAGCGGGCATCGGTGCGCACGCCCAGCTCGGCAAGCAGCGGCTGCTCCGGTCCGGTGAAGCCCATGGCCAGCAGCACCAGATCCGCCGGAATCTCCCGCTCGCTGCCCGGCACGTCCACGGGCACGAAGCGTCCGCCGGAGTCCTTTTGCCACGCTACCTCGACCGTGCTGAGAGAGCGGACGCCCCCTTCGGCGCCGCTGTTCAGGCGCTTCACCGTCGTGATGTAGACGCGCGGGTCAGACCCGAACTTCGCTGCCGCCTCCTCCTGCCCGTAGTCCATCTTGTAGACCTTGGGCCACTCCGGCCACGGATTGTCGGCGGCGCGCTCCATCGACGGCCGGGCCATGATCTCGATCTGCGTCAGGCTCTTGCACCCCTGGCGCATGGCCGTGGCGACGCAGTCGGTACCCGTATCGCCGCCGCCCACCACGACGACATGTTTGCCGCGTGCGTGAATGGGCGTGTGATCCGGGCCGCCGTTGAGCAGCGCCTTGGTGCTTGCCGTCAGATACTCCATGGCAAAGTGAACACCTTGAAGCTTACGGTTCTCGACGGGCAGGTCTCGCGCCTGCGTCGCCCCGGTGCATACGACGACGGCGTCGAAGTCCTTGAGGAGCAGCATCGGCTCGACGTTTTCGCCCACGTTCGCGTTGCACACGAGTTTCACGCCTTCCTGCTGCAGCACCTCGATGCGCCGCAGCACGACATCCTTCTTGTCGAGCTTCATGTTCGGGATCCCGTACATCAGCAGGCCCCCGGGACGGTCCTCGCGCTCCAGCACCGTCACCGTGTGGCCGGCGCGATTCAACTGCGCGGCCGCGGCGAGGCCCGCCGGGCCGGAGCCGATCACCGCCACCCGCTTGCCGGTGCGCGCGGCCGGCGGCTCGGGCGCGATCCAGCCCTGCTCCCAACCCTTGTCGACGATGGCGTTCTCGACACTCTTGATGGTCACGGGCGGCGCGCTGATGCCGAGCACGCACGAGCCTTCGCAGGGCGCCGGGCACACCCGGCCGGTGAACTCCGGGAAGTTGTTGGTCTTGTGCAGGCGATCGAGCGCTTCGCGCCACAGGCCGCGGTAGACCAGGTCGTTCCACTCCGGAATGAGGTTGTTGACCGGGCAGCCCGAGGCCATCCCCGAGATGAGCTTGCCCGTGTGGCAGAACGGCACCCCGCAGTCCATGCAGCGGGCGGCCTGATTGCGCAGGCGCTTCTCGTCCATGTGATGGTGGAACTCCTGCCAGTCGCGCACGCGCTCGACGGGCGTGCGGTCCACGGGGAGCTCGCGCAGATACTCGATGAAACCAGTCGGCTTGCCCATCCGGTGCTCGATCTCTTGCTCAATTGCCGCCGACGCGCGCGAGGTCGCGCGCGTTCTCTTCGAAGGCCACCATGATGGCCTCGTCGCCCGTCAGGCCCTGATCGTGCGCCCGCTTCAGTGAAGCGATGGCGCGCTTGAAGTCCTTCGGCACGACGGCGATGAACTTAGGTGCGAGCTGCTCCCAGCTCCCGAGCACGTAGCGTGCGCGCTCGCTCCCGGTGAGATCCCGGTGCCGCTCGATCATGCCGCGCACACGCGCGATCTCCTCGGGGTCCTCCAGGCGCTCGATGCTCACCATCTGGACGTTGACTCGGGCGGAGAAGTCGCCCGCCTCGTCGAGCACGTAGGCGATTCCGCCTGACATGCCGGCGCCGAAGTTGCGCCCGGCCGGCCCGAGCACCACCACGCGGCCGCCCGTCATGTACTCACAGCCATGATCGCCAACCGCCTCCACGACGGCATCGGCGCCGCTGTTGCGCACCGCGAAGCGCTCGCCCGCCATGCCGCGGATGTAGGCTTCGCCGCTCGTCGCACCGTAGAGCCCGACGTTGCCGATGATGATGTTATCCTCCGGCGCGAACGGCGAGCCGGTCGGCGGGTAGACCACGATCCGGCCGCCGGAGAGCCCCTTGCCCAGATGGTCGTTGGCATCGCCTTCCAGCACGAACGTCATGCCGCGCGGCATGAACGCCGCGAAGCTCTGCCCCGCCGATCCCTTGAAGCCGATGCGAATGGTGTCATCCGGCAGACCCTCGGGACCGTACTTGCGCGTGATCTCGCTGCCGGTGATGGTGCCGACCACGCGATTGACGTTGCGGATGGGCAGCTCGGCGCGCACCGGCTCGCCGCGCTCGATGGCGGGCCGGCAGATCTCGAGCAGCGCCGTCACGTCGAGGGATTTCTCCAGGCCGTGATCCTGCTCGATCTGGCGGAAGCGGCCGACCTCGGCACCGACGTCGGGCTGGTAGAGGATGTTGCTGAAGTCGAAGCCTTTCGCCTTCCAGTGGTCCAGGGCCTTCTTCGGGCTCAGGCGATCGACGCGTCCGATCATCTCCTCGACCGTGCGGAAGCCGAGCTGCGCCATGATCTCGCGCATGTCCTGCGCGATGAAGCGCATGAAGTTGACCACGTGCTCCGGCTTGCCGGCGAACTTCTCCCGCAGCCTCGGGTCCTGCGTGGCCACGCCGACCGGGCAGGTGTTGAGGTGGCAGACGCGCATCATGATGCAGCCGACCGCCACGAGCGGCGCCGTCGCGAACCCGAACTCCTCGGCTCCAAGGAGAGCGGCGATGACCACGTCGCGGCCGGTCTTCAGCTGACCGTCCGCCTCCACGGCGATGCGGCTGCGAAGATTGTTGAGCACCAGGGTCTGATGCGTCTCCGCTATCCCGAGCTCCCACGGCAGGCCCGCGTGCTGGATCGACGTTTGCGGTGAGGCGCCGGTGCCGCCGTCGTGTCCGCTGATCAGCACGACGTCGGCATGCGCCTTGGCGACGCCCGCGGCGATGGTGCCGACGCCGACTTCGGAGACCAGCTTCACGCTGATGCGCGCATGCCGGTTGCCGTTCTTCAGGTCGTGAATCAGCTCCGCCAGGTCCTCGATGGAGTAGATGTCATGGTGCGGGGGAGGGGAGATGAGCCCCACGCCCGCGGTGGTATGGCGGGTCTTGGCGATCCACGGATAGACCTTCGTGCCCGGCAGCTGGCCGCCTTCGCCGGGCTTGGCGCCCTGCGCCATCTTGATCTGCAGCTCCTTCGCGTTGACCAGGTACTGGCTGGTCACGCCGAAGCGGCCCGAGGCCACCTGCTTGATGGCGCTGTTCTTCGAGTCGCCGTTCGCCAGCGGCAGGTAGCGCTCCGGGTCCTCGCCGCCCTCGCCGGTGTTGCTCTTGCCGCCGATGCGGTTCATGGCGATCGCGAGCGTCTCGTGCGCTTCCTTGCTGATCGAGCCGTAGGACATGGCGCCCGTCTTGAAGCGCTTGAGGATGCTCTCGACCGGCTCGACCTCTTGCAGAGGCACCGGCTCTGAGGGGGCGAGTTCCAGCAGTCCCCGCAGAGTCGCCAGGGTCTTCGACTGCTCGTCGATCAGCTTCGCGTAGGACTTGTAGGTGGCATAGCTGTCCGTGCGCACCGCCTTCTGCAGGCGATGGATGGACTCCGGGTTGAAGAGGTGATGCTCGCCGTCGGCCCGCCACTGATACATGCCGCCGGTCTCGAGCGCGTGACCGTTGCCCGCGCGCGCGGGGAACGCGTCGCGGTGACGCATCAGTACTTCCTGCGCGATGGTTTCCATGCCGATGCCGCCGATGCGCGAGGCCGTCCAGGTGAAGTACTGATCGATGACGTCCGGAGCCAGGCCCACGGCCTCGAATACCTGCGCGCCGTGATAGCTCTGGATGGCGGAGATGCCCATCTTGGACATCACCTTGATGACGCCCTTGGTGGCAGCCTTGACGAAGTTCTTGCACGCGAGCCTGGAGTCGACGTTCGTCACCAGTCCCTCGTGGATCATGCCCTCCAGCGTCTCGAACGCCAGGTACGGATTGACGACCGAGCAGCCGAAGCCGATGAGAAGCGCGAAGTGATGCACCTCACGCGCCTCGCCCGTCTCGAGGGCGAGGCTGACGCGCGTGCGCAGCCCCTGCCGGATCAGGTAATGATGCACCGCGCTCACCGCGAGCAGCGCCGGTACCGCCGCGAACTCGCGGCTGACGCCGCGATCGCTCAGGATCAGGATGTTGACTTCCTCGTCCTCGACGAGGCGCCGCGCCGCGAGGCAAAGCTCCTCCACCGACTTCGTGAGCCCTTTCTCCCCGCGGGTCGCGCGGAAGAGGATGGAGAGCGTGCCGACCTTGAGGCCCGGCAGCGAGAGCCGGCGCACCTTGGCGAACTCCTCGTTGGTGAGGATGGGCCCCTTGAGCTCGAGCCGCCGGCAGTCGGCGGGCTGCGGCCGCAGCAGGTTGCCTTCCGAGCCGAGCCACACCTCGGATGCGGTGATGAGCTCCTCGCGGATGCAGTCGATCGGCGGGTTGGTCACCTGCGCGAACAGCTGCTTGAAATAGTCGTAAAGCAGGCGCGGCCGCCTCGAGAGCGCCGCGAGCGGCGTGTCGTTGCCCATGGAGCCCACGGCCTCGACGCCGCTCCTTGCCATCGGCTCGAGCAGAGTGCGCTGGTCCTCGAAGGTATAGCCGAACGCGATCTGTCGTGCGCGCAGCGCGGCGGGATCCGGTGCCGGCAGCTCCGCGGCCGGCGGCAGATCCTTCAGGTGCACCAGGTGCTCGTCCAGCCAGACCCGATAGGGATGCTCGGTCGCCACCGTGCGCTTGATTTCCCCGTCATCGATGATAAGGCCCTGCTCGGTGTCGACCAGGAACATCCGCCCCGGCTGCAGCCGCCCCTTGCGCACTACATCCTGGGGCGGTACGTCGAGCACGCCGGCCTCGGAGGCCATGATGACGAGGTCGTCCTTGGTGACGTAGTAGCGGGAAGGCCGCAGGCCATTCCTGTCGAGCACCGCCCCGATCCGCTTGCCGTCGGTGAAGGCGATCGAGGCCGGCCCGTCCCAGGGCTCCATGAGGCTCGAGTGATACTGATAGAACGCCTTGAGGTCCGGATCCATGCTCTCGTGGTTCGACCACGGCTCCGGGATGAGCATCATCATGGCGTGCGGCAGCGAGCGCCCCGCGAGCACGAGCAGCTCGAGCGTGTTGTCGAGCATCGCCGAGTCACTGCCGTTCGGGTTGACGACCGGCAGGATCTTCGGCGTGTCCTCGCCGAAGAGATCGGAGGCGAAGAGCGCCTCGCGCGCCTTCATCCAATTGTAGTTGCCGCGCAGTGTGTTGATCTCGCCGTTGTGCGCGAGGTAGCGGTAAGGGTGCGCCCGGTCCCAGCTCGGGAAGGTGTTCGTGCTGAAGCGGGAATGCACCAGCGCGAGCGCCGTCTCTATGGCCGGGTGCTCGAGATCGGTGAAGTATTTCGTCAGCTGCTCGGTGAGCAGCATTCCCTTGTAGACGAAGGTCTTGTGCGACAGGCTGCAGAGATACCAGTACTCCGCGCCGTCGATGGTAGAGGTGCGGATCTCGCTGTAGGCGCGCTTCCTGATGATGTAGAGCTTGCGCTCGAATTCCGCCTCGTCGCGCACGGCGGGGCCGCGCCCGATGAAGACTTGGCGGATGAAGGGCTCGCCGGCCCGCGCGGTCTCCCCGAGGGAGCTGTTGTTCACCGGCACCGTGCGCCAGCCGAGGATCGTCTGCCCTTCGGACTGGATGATGTGCTCGAAGACCTCGACCAGCCGGCGCCGGCGCGTCGGATTGCGCGGCAGGAAAACGAGTCCGCTGGCATATTCCCCGGGCCCCGGGAGCGAGAACAGGCGGTCCTTCTTCGCGATGTGCTGGAAGTAGGCGTGCGGCATCTGGATGAGCACGCCTGCGCCGTCGCCGGTATTGGCCTCGCAGCCGCAGGCGCCCCGGTGATCGAGGTTGCGCAGCACCTCCACGGCCTGCTGGAGGATGCGGTGCGATTTGCGGCCCTTGACGTCCACGACGAAGCCCACGCCGCAGGCCTCATGCTCGAACCACGGGTCGTAGAGTCCCTGCTTGCCCGGGGCAAGGTGCGGGGGACGGCGCGGCGCTCCGGGGGGTACCCGGGGACTGCGCGCCGCGGCACTCCGGCGCTGATGTCGCATGTTAATCAAGCCTCGTTCAATAAAACGACGTGCGGTGGGGCCGTGCCACTGGCCGTCCATGGCGGCAAGCCCGCCTGCCCGCGCATCCGTGCGCGGGCGCTCGCACGGATCGAGGACACGTTAAGTGTCCTCGATGAAGACACCGTGCTCGCCCGCAAGACTGTCTAAAGACTGGAGGGCGGATCGCGGCGTTGCACCCGGACGCATGAGCTGGAGTCCGGGCGGCGCGTGCCCGTCTGAGCCGCCAATATATGCCCGATAATATCCGTCCCGGGCACCGGGTCAATGGCGGCGCGGGCCTTTTTCGGCACGTTTATGAAAATTGCAACGTTCAATGTCAATGGGATCGGCAGCCGGCTGCCGGCGCTGCTCGAATGGCTGGAGCGGGAGTCGCCCGATATTGCCTGCCTGCAGGAGCTCAAGGCCCCCGATGCCGCCTTTCCGCTGGCAGCCGTCCGCCTGGCCGGCTACGAGGCGGTCTGGCATGGCCAGCGCTCCTTCAACGGCGTTGCCATCCTTGCCCGGGGCACCCCGCCGGTCGAGATCCGCCGCGGACTGCCCGGCGATCCCGATGATACGCACAGCCGCTACATCGAGGCCGAGGTCGGCGAGCTGGTGGTCGGCTGCCTGTACCTGCCGAACGGCAATCCTCAGCCCGGGCCGAAGTTCGACTACAAGCTGGCCTGGATGGAGCGGCTCATCCAGCACGCCGCGACGCTGCTCAGGCTTGGTAGGCCGGTCGTGCTGGCGGGCGATTACAACGTGCTGCCGACCGACTTCGACATCTACGACGCGAGGAACTGGCGGAAGGACGCATTGTTGCAACCGCAGACTCGCGCGGCCTATCAGCGTCTGCTCGACCAGGGCTGGATGGATGCGTTGCGCGCCCGTCATCCGGAGGAAAGGATCTATACGTTCTGGGACTTCTTCCGTGATCACTTCAAGCGCAACGCGGGCCTGCGCATCGACCACCTGCTGCTGAGCCCGGATCTTGCTCCGCGCCTGCTCGATGCCAACGTCGACAACTGGGTGCGCGGTGGCGAGAAGCCGAGCGATCATGCACCCACCTGGGTCACGCTGGCCGCCGGCGCCTGACCTACCGCGGGCGGCGGACATAACACCGAGCTGACTCGCCGCCCGCGGAATTCGGCGGGCGCCGCCGGGGCTGCGCCCGCGGCGGCGGAACCGCGGCTCGGCTCTTGCATTTCTTCACCGGCCCCTGCTTTTACATTTCTCCAGATATTTCATAGAGTAGGGGGGTGACCGGAACTCATTGCACCGACAATCTGCAGCTGTCAGGGATCGCCCTTTTTCTCGACGTTGACGGCACGCTGCTGGAGATCGCGGCGAAACCGCAGGCGGTGTCGGTAGCCGACGATCTGCGGGAGCGGCTGCGCGCGCTCGCGCTCGCCGGCCGCGGCGGCGTTGCGCTCGTCAGCGGACGCGCAATCAGCGATCTCGACGCGCTCTTTGCGCCGCTGGCGCTCCCGTCGGCCGGCCTGCATGGCTTCGAGCATCGCGGCGCCGCCGGCGCCTACCGCAGGCTGCCGCAGCCCTCCGCGGCGGCACTCCAGACCGCGCGCGAGGCGATGTTGCAACTCGCGCGGCGGCACCCGGGCCTGTTCGTGGAGGACAAGCAATTCGCGCTGGCGCTGCATTACCGCGGCGCTGCGCAGCTCGAGGAGACTGCTGTCGCCGCCATGCGCGAGATTGCGGCGCGTGTTGGCGAGGAGCTCGAGCTGCAACGCGGCAAGATGGTCGTGGAGCTGCGCCCGGCGGGGGCGAACAAAGCCCAGGCCGTGGCCGCATTCCTCGAGGAGGCGCCGTTCGTGGGGCGCCTGCCGGTCTTCATCGGCGATGACCTGACGGACGAGCCGGCGTTCGAGCTCGTCAATCGCCTGGGAGGATTATCCGCGGTCGTAGGTGCCGCGCGGCCTTCCGCGGCGCGTGCCCGTCTGACCGATGTAACCGCCGTGCATGGCTGGCTCGCCCAGCTTCAGGCCGAGCCAGCCGCTGCGCTTCGGTCGCTCTCTGGTCAGGAGCGCGGCGCATGCGCCTATGGTGATCCACCGCTTGCAGCACCGCGCAGCTCGCGCTTGCGGAGTCTGGCCTGATGGGCCGGTTGATCAACGTCTCCAACCGCGTGCCGCTGGCCAAGACCGCGGCGCCCGGCGGACTCGCGGTCGGCGTGCTCGCCGCGATGCGTGCGCGCGGCGGCCTCTGGTTCGGCTGGAATGGCGAGACCAGCAGCGAGGAGCCCGGCGAGCCCGAGATCGCCATCCGCGACTCGCTGACTTACGCCACCATCCCGCTGCCGCAGACTCTCTATGAGCGCTACTACAGCGGCTTTGCCAACGGGACTCTCTGGCCTCTCTTCCATTATTTTCTCGCCGGGTTCCGTTACGAGGACCAGGAGTACGCCGCCTACGAGCAGGCCAACGCCTTGTTCGCCTCGCGCCTGTCGCCGCTGCTCGCGCCGGGCGATCTCATCTGGGTGCACGACTACCATCTCATCCCGCTCGGGGAGAAGCTGCGCGCGCAGGGCGTACGCCAGCCGATCGGCTTCTTTCTGCACATCCCGTTTCCACAGTTCGAGGTCCTGCGCGCGTTGCCGACGTTCGCGGAGATCCTGCGCGCGCTGTTGGCTTACGACCTCGTCGGATTCCAGACGGAAACGGACCGCAAGGGCTTCCTGGACGCCGTGCGCGTTCTCTGGGGCGCGCAGTCGGTCGGTGACGGCGGCACGGTGTTGAGCGGCGGCCGCACGGTCCGCACCGGTGTCTTTCCCATCGGCGTCGATGTGGGGGCGATCGCGCACAGCGCGGCCAGGGCGGCGAGCTCCGCGCCGGTGCAGCGGATGATGCAGAGCCTCGTCGGCCGCCGGCTCATCGCCGGTGTCGACCGGCTCGACTACAGCAAGGGACTGCTCGAGCGCTTCCAGGCATACCGGCAATTCCTCGAGAGCTATCCGGAGCAGATCGGGCAGGTCACGTTCCTGCAGATCGCGCCCCTCGGCCGCCAGAAGGTGCAGGCCTACTCCCAGATCCGTGACTCCCTCGAGCAGAGCTCCGGCCGGACCAACGGCCGCTTCGCCGATGCCGACTGGACGCCCATCCGCTATCTCAACCGCAACTTCCCCCATTCGACACTGATGGGTTTCCTGCGCGCCGCGCAGGTGTGCCTGGTGACGGCGTTGCGCGATGGCATGAACCTCGTGGCCAAGGAATTCATTGCGGCGCAGGATCCCGACGATCCGGGCGTCCTGGTGCTGTCGAATCGCGCCGGCGCGGCCTGCGAGCTGACCGAGGCGCTGCTCATCAATCCATACGACATCAAGGGCATCGCGGGCGCGATCCAGCGTGCTCTCACCATGCCGCTCGCGGAGCGGCAGGCGCGCCATGCGACCTCGCTCGCCACCCTGCGGGAGAACGACATCCACCGCTGGCACACCCGCTTCATCGACGAGTTGCAGGCGGCGCGCGGGCGTTCTTCCCGCAGGAGCGCGGAGCCGACGGAGCTCTCGGCGTTCCGGCGTTAGTTAGACCTCCGCACTCGGGTTGACCGACACCAACGTTGTCATCCGATCGCTGCTTGCATACTGCCAAGCAGGCGGCTACGATCTGTCAAAACACGGCAATCGGATTGACTACCGCGCTCAGGGGAGCGCTGGAGGTAATCGCGTTTCAGCCGCGCGAGCCCATCACGACGGAGACTACCCGCCATTATCCGCAGTTCCTGCGGATAGTGGCTTTCGGTGCGCAGAAGAAGACCTATAACGTCCGCATTTTTTTGCGGCTTTAAGATGTATATCTGGAACCTTAAAGCGTGGCCTCAGGCAGTTGTCCGACTCGCCACCTGATCAGCGGAACTCCTGCCGACACAAGCGCTTGCCGTTTTCTCGCGTCGGCATCCTGCCTATCAGCTTGAAAATGACTGGAATCGTCGAGCTCGATGGCGGCGATGATGCTCATATCCGGTCTCCCGATCAAGAAGTCGACCAAGAGTGGGCTCAGCGGGAGTTAGCCTTTGGCGCGGGGTGGTGCGCTACCTTGTGCACGGAAAGCTTGATACGTCGCTACGCCAAACTGAAAGATCGGTCGCACATCGCGGCGGTCGGCAGTCCATTTTTTTTCGCGAGGTTGGGAACCCTGCCGAGATTGGGCAATTTGATACACATTGTCAGCAGTTGGTGATGGGGGTCGCTGACTTATGTCAAATCCAACCGAATCCGACAGCCTTGCAAGAATGCTCACAACAAACGTAGTCATGTGACAGGCGGCTGATGCCCGGGATCGCATCGTGTACCCAGCAGATCGACAACGCAAAAGCAATCCCGGCGATCGCTCGCTTCACGCGATCGAAGCAGGGTGCGACGCGTCAGGGCTAGTACGTTATTCACAGCGCGCCAGATGGGCGGAAGTGAGCGGGCCTACGGGGCCACCTCGTTCCCGCAAGTTCGACTGCACCGGCTTCTGGCGGCAAGGTTATCTCCGAGCCTCTAAAGGGGATATTCCCGTTCCGAAAGGACCGATGGAACCCCCGAGCGGGCGCTCCTATGGAAGATGACGACGACCTGATCGCGCGAGTCGAGCAAGAATGCCTCGCAAACTGTCAGGATGAGGTGTACTTCTGTCGACTGATGCGCCATCCGGTTCGAAAGCTCCTGGACCACGATGGCGCAATCGTGCAGATGCAGATTCATCAAGCCCCGATCCGCATCATTGCACTTGATATGGCCCCGCGTCTTGCCCGCGCCCTACGCATCGCATCACATGCGGTCGATGGCGGAGCCCTCATTCGCAAGGCCTGCGAGGAAGGTCCTATCGTAATTCCCGCCGATCGTCTCCGGACAGTCCCGCTGGGACCCTGTCTGCGACAGCTTACATCAGGACGTATTGTCCTCTCGGGTCATGCCGATGGGCAGCAGGCGTCGTGCTCAGTGTTCGCATTCATCGGAGTCCACCGCGACGACACGGAGCGGCTGAAACGTGTTCTGAAGTCCATTACGCCATCGTTACATCGTGCCCTCTTCAGCGCTCAGCAAGCCCGTAGATCGAGCTTGCTCTCGCTGACACCCGCTGAGAAGGCCATTTGCCGACTGCTCGTGGAGGGCGCGCACAACAAGGAAATTGCGAAAGCGCTCGGCAAGAGCGAAGCCACGGTGCGCAATCAGCTGCACGCCCTATTCCTGAAGCTGGGGGTAGCCTCGCGAACGGCGGCGGCTGCGAAACTTAAGGACCTGCCGCCCGCTCTTTTTCCAGTTGACGCTTGCCGAAAGTCTACGCTGATAGAACATTCGTACTATTGAAATACCGCACATCTCGCGCCACGCTTAGCATCAAGAAACAAAGCACGTTTCAGGGTGGAGCTTCGAACCGACCTTTGGTTCCAGACTCCCACGCATTCTGATTCCGTACGAGCAAAATTTCTCTTCCCAACCTTGAGTCGAACGCGTCGTCGTGCTCAGAGGATCGCTCGAAGTTATCGAGTTCGAGCCGCGTCAAGTCATTGCGGACGCGGCTCCGCCAGCTCACCCACGCAAATCCGAACACCTCTTGAGCCGGCGTGACTTGGAGAACCGGACGCTCACGAGTTGCGCGTCTGCTCTCGCTGCACTTGCGCTCCATGTCCTCCTGATCGCGCCCGCCCTTTGGGGAGATGGACCTTTCCGGCCACCTCAGGACCAAAGATACCGCGGTGACACCGCCCTGCAGTGGGTGGTACTCGAGGACTCCTCGGGCAACTCCGCCACCATCGGCCCCCCCTCGCCCCCTCCCCTGACGGTGAGGGCGATCAGCCTAACTGACCCGCTGCCGACGCCACCCGCGCTACCCGCTCAGGATTCAAACCGGCAGAGCGAAGGTCAGTCGGGCCTTTCGGCGATTAGCGGGCGGTACCTAGCGCAGATTCGCGCCCGAATCGAGCGCGCCTGGTTGCGTCCCAGAACTGCGATCGGCGACCCGATCTTCCAGTGCCAGGTACAAATGGATCAGGACGCCGCGGGTCGGGTCCTCGCGATCACCTTGGTCGAGTGTAACGGAGGTACCTCCTGGCAGCTTTCCTTGGTGCACGCGATCGAAGCGGCATCGCCGCTGCCGGCGCCTCCCAATCCGGCGGTCTTCGTCCACCACGTTCTCCTTACGTTTCGCGCAATGCCGTACTCAGCCGGCGCATCGGCCCAGCTCTATGAGCCGCCGCGCTCGGTAGCGACAGATGACGCTCCCGAAGAACGGGACGCTCAGTCGCGGCACGCATTACAGGCGCTTAGCGAAGCCGCGCGAGCGCCGTCAGCCAAAGGCGTAACGCTTCGAATTGAGGGCCCAAAGATGAATGTTGGGCCGGAACACCGGTAACGATTGATGCAGGTTTGCATCGGAGAGGTCTCAATGAAGAGCTGGGTCTGTGATCGCCGCCGTGCGGTCGGTGTCCTCGTACTCGTCCTGGTTGCCCTGTCCCCGACCGCTTTCGCGGCCACCGGGCGAACGATCGGGACGTATGATGTGTCCCTTACCGGGGCCGCCACTTACACCATCCCGATCTGGGCGCCCCGTGGGCCGAACAGTCTTCAACCCCAGATTGCCTTGGCCTACAACAGCCAGTCGGCGAACGGCTATGTCGGGGTAGGCTGGAGCCTGGCGGGCCTGAGCTCGATCTACCGCTGCACCCAGACCTATGCCCAGGATCCCGCCGCTGCCCCCGTCACCCTGACCACGAGCGATGTCTTCTGCATGGACGGGCAACGGCTGCGCCTGACCGGTGGAACCTACGGCGACGCTGACTCGACCTATCAGACGGAAGTGGCCAATTTTGCGAACGTGACGGCCTATGGCTCGGCAGGTAATGGGCCTTCCTATTTCGAGGTGCAGGGCCGCGATGGCCGCACCTACGAATACGGCAACGGCGGAGGCTCCCAGGTGCTTGCATACGGCACCACCACCGCCTGGATCTGGTACCTGGATAAGGTCACCGATCGAGCTGGGAACACAATGACTATCACCTACTGTACGGACGCCAACTCTTACTGCACTCAAAGCGGCGGTACTGCCTCCGGCACTGCCGTCCCTGTGACCATATCCTGGACGCCAAGCAGCCACGGGGCGACGACATACAACTACACAATGAACTTTTACTACTCCACGAACGTCCCACAGTCCTCGATCTATGGCTACGTGGGGGGTACGGCGTATTCGAACACGAGCCTTCTGTCCACGGTCACAGTGGAATACGGCGGCACTACGGTGAAGAAATATGCTCTTAGCTATGGGCAGTCGCCCACCACAGGCCACGATGAGCTGACCCAAGTTGGGGAATGCGCCGACTCGGGCGAAACGAACTGCCTGGAGCCCACGACGTTCACGTACCAAAGCGGGCAGGTCGGCGTCTCCACGAGCGCTACACCTGCCATATCGGGCACCGCGATTACGCAGCTCAAAGTCCATGACGACTTCAATGGCGACGGCATCAATGATCTGGCCTATTGCAACAATGGGAGCCCCAACATCATCTACGTAGCTTTCGGCTCATCGGCCGGGTACGGCAGTCCTGTAAATACCGGAATTCCGTGCACTACGCCCCTCTATGGCGATCTAGACGCCAGCGACAAGGACGGAATTCTCGTTCCGAACGGCGCGGATTGGTGGTATTACAGCTGGAACGGTAGTGCCTTTGTCGGCGAAGATACAGAGCTCGCGTATGATTCCACCGCCCATGCTTATGTCCTCGCGGATGTGAATGGGGATGGCTATCCGGATCTCATCTCGGGGTATCTACAGAGTCAGGGCACTGATTACAACTTCAGCATCTACGTCCGACTCAATACGAGCGCCCGCAACGAGAGTACTTGCACAAGTTCGACGGTATGTTACTCGAGTAGCAACAATCTATGGTACGGGCCGATAGTGGTAGATGGGGCCAGCATCTTCAGCGATACGGATTGGCCGGAAACGCGCCAATCCTATGGGACACTGAAGGATTTGGACTTCAACGGCGATGGCCGGCAGGACATCGTTCTTAACACACGCCTCGGGCACGGCACTACTGCTACCATCAGCTCGTCCGAACTGATCTCCGGGACGTCAGGCTTTACGGCGGTTGCCATTGGCGGGGGCAACGCCCTTTCTTACCCTGGAATAACCTTTCTCGACTTCAACCCCGACGGATGCACCGACTACGTCTTCCGCGGCGCGCTCTACATCTCCGGCTGTAACGGCACGGCTCCAGTACAAATCACCTTGGGAAATTCGAACGTGGTCGGTGCAATGGACTGGGACGGAGACGGGCGCACGGACATCCTGGTGCAGAATGGCAGCACCATCGGCGTCTATCTCTCCGAGGGGGACGGAATCAGCAGCCTTCAGACCACGTCCGTTCCGTACGTTTCCAACGATGTTCTTTTCGCGTTCGACGCCAACGGCGACGGCCTTGACGATCTTGGTTACGTTCAGGGATCCACTGCGGTGGGCTATTACCTTCACAGCGGGGTAGGTCAAAAACCGGATCTTTTGAGCTCCGTGACGGACGGGTATGGGAATTTCGCGAAACCGACCTACGTGTCGCTGGCACAGGGTGCCGGATCGACCTATACGCCTGGAATCAGCTTCGAATTGCATGACCATCCCGATTACAAACCGTATATAGATCCGCTGTACGTTGTGAGCAACGTGACGTACAGTAATCCCTCCAACCAGCCCAATGGCACCTACACTAGTACGTACAGTTACTCCGACGCTGCGACGAACATCCAAGGCAGAGGGTTTGCTGGTTTTGCCACCAAAGAGGTAGTGGACTCTCGAACTGGAGTCCACGAGACCCTGGGGTATGCCCAGTATTTTCCACTTGTCGGTCTTGTGGAGTCTGATGTAGCCACCCAGAACGGCAGCTCCCAAGAGACGATCTTTAGCCGCACCTATAGCTGGGCGGGCCAAAGCGTCTCGTTATGCTACGCTTGCGTATGGCCCGTCATAACCACTGCCTTTGACAATGAGTACGAAGTCGGGGGGGCTGAAGATGGTCAGCTCATCTCGAGCGCGACAACGGGGTATGACTACGATACTTACGGGAATACAACAGAGATTTGGAGAACCACAACTGACGACGACCCGGGATCGCCCTACAACGGAGACTTTTGGTCTACTAAGATCAACAACACCCCAGATGTCGATACGGGCACATGGTGCCTCGGACTGCTGACTGAGCAGCAGATCTCTTACACGGCGTCCGACGGTAGCCCTTCAGTCACGCGCACACGGCAATACACTCCCGACACCACCAATTGCCGGTACACTGAGATTCAGACCGAACCTTCGAGTAATAGCTACGAGGTCAGCGAGGCGCTCGGCTACGATAGCTTCGGGAACCTCGATAGTGACACCGTCACCGGCATCAGCATGCCGGCACGGCAAACCACTGCCAACTGGGGAACGACCGGGCAGTTCCCAATGTCGATCACAGACGCGACGGGCGCCACGACGCAGTTCAACTACGATTTCAGCTACGGACTCCTGAGCAGCACGACCGATCCCAATGGCGCCACCACCTCGCGGGCTTATGCTGATGGATTCGGCAGGGTCACCCTGGAGACCCGGCCGGACGGAACTTATATTACGTACGACTACAACACCACGTGCAACAGCGGCAACAGCTACTGCGGGACCGGCGATCCGGATTTTAGTCAATTTGTGGCAATCCGATTCTACGGCTCAGATCGCTCGGAGCTCTACGAGAGGGATCTATTGAAAAACGCAGTGGGAGCAATTTGCGTTCAATCACAATATAACATTAGCGGAAAGGTCTATTTAGATACCTACTACGATTCGCTGGGGCGGGTCGTCAAGCAGTCCGCGCCATATATTACAAGCGAGCACGACACGACTTACAGCTACGATATTCTCAACCGCCTGGTACAAACGCAGCGCCCAATCAATCAAAACGGCGGCACGCAGACGACAAGCTATACCTACGAGGGTGATACCACTACGGTCACAGATCCCTACGGGCACACGCGGACCCTTATCCATGATGTCAATGGCTGGCCGCGGCAGACCAAGGACGCCCTGGGCTACAATGTCATCCTCGGCTATGATGCGGCGGGAGCAAAGACCTCGGTGACCGACAGCCTCGGCAATACGCTCTGGACGGGCACTTACGTCTACGGGCTCGCCCCGTTCCTAACCGGCGAGGACGACATGGACCGAGGCTCCTGGGGCTATACGGTCGATGCGCTCGGGGAGAGGACGGCCTGGACGGACCCCAAAGGGCAGCATTTCTATGAGAGCTACGATGGGCTCTCCCGCCCGCTCAGCCGGACGGAGCCCGACCTTTTCACGCAGTGGACCTGGGGATCGAGCGCCGCCAATCACAATATCGGTAAGCTTCAGAGCGTCTGCACGGGAACGGGCGGCACCTGCTCCTCAAGCTATTATTCCGAAAGCAAGAGCTACGACAGCTTGGGGCGCCTCTATCAGCGCTCGATCGCCATCCCGTCGATGGGCACGTACGCCTATACCTGGCAGTACAATACGATGGGGTACGTCGATACGCTCACCTACCCCGTGAGCACTTCAGGGAAGGCGCTAGAGCTCAAGTACGCCTACCACACTGGGTCCTTGCAATCGATCACGGATGTGCTCGATTCACCAAACGTGACCATCTGGCAGGCGGATGCCCAAAGTCCCTTTGGTCAGATCACCAAGGAGACGCTCGCCAACAGTTTGGTAACCAACCGCTCCTATGATGCGGTGACGGACTGGCTCGCTTCCGTGCAGTCGGGGCCAGGGGGCGGCTCATCGGTGCAAAACCAGAGCTTCCTCGACGATGAGATGGGCAACGTCATCCAGCGCCAAGACAATAACCTCGGACTTACGGAGAATTTCTATTACGATCAGGACTATCGTCTAAGTTACTCGACGCTGAACAGCGCTCAGAATCTCTCCCTAAACTACGACCTGATGGGGAATATCACCTCCCGGAGCGATGTGGTAGGCGGTGCCACCTGGACCTATGACTCCGTTCACCTTCATCAGGTGACGGAGGCCGGCAGTAGCGCATACCAATACATCTACGATGCAAATGGCAATGTCACTTCACGGCAGGGAAGTTCCATCACTTGGACGAGTTATAACTATCCGAACACTGTCAACGATACTGCGACAGGGGAAAGCGTCTCCTTCGCGTACCAACCCGACCGTCGGGCATGGTACGAAGCGACCCAAAGTTCGAGCGGCACCGAGTATGCTTACCACGTAGGCGGCCTCCTCGACATCATCTCCTCGGGTGGTGTGACTGACTATCGTCATTACATTTACGCCGGGAGCGAGCCGGTCGCTATCGACTCGAGAAAGAGCAACGGTACAAACGCCTTCTCTTACTTGCTATCGGACCAGGAGGGGAGCATCTCAAAGATCACGAACGGTAGCGGTACCCTCGTGGTAGGTGAGAGTTTCACAGCGTATGGGAACCGCCGAAATCCCACTACTTGGTCAGGCGCACCGAGCGGCTCAGATTTGACTACCATCGCGGGAATTACCCGGCATGGGTATACGTTCCAGGACACTCTCGGCCAGATGGGACTCAACGACATGCTCGGGCGGGTGCAAGATGCTGTTACTGGACGATTTCTCTCCCCGGACCCGTTCGTGAATGAGCCCACTAATACTCAAGATTGGAATCGGTATAGTTATGTCTATAATAATCCGGCGACGCTCGTCGATCCTACCGGGTTCGACTGCGGTTTCCCGTCAAGCAGCGAAGACTTCTTTAAGACCGGTGTTGGGATATGCGCACCGGCTATTCTGCCGGATTTGATACCTCGGGATCCCACCGGCTTGCCGGATCCCTGGGCACCGGATCACGGAGACACTCGTGGCGGACCTGGCGGCCATCCGGGCGGCAATCCGGGAGGCAATCCTGGTGGTACCGGCGGTGGTCGTACACGTTGGCCGCGTGGGAATGCGCCGAGCGCTGGAGAACAACAGATACCGTGTCTTCCCGGAGTAATCTGCGATCCCCAATCGCAGCAGAGTAATCCGTACCCGCAGCTGCAGCCGGTCCAGGTCACAGCCTCATACGAATCACCGCCGTTGCAGCAGGTCGTCGTTGCCCCGTATGACCCCCCGATCCAAGAGTGTACGGGGTGTTGGTTCGCTCTGTTTGGCGGTTGGGCAGGGGCGCTAGACGATAGTCTGGCGGCAGTTTTCCGTTCGACCGAGGCAGGCACGACGGTATATCGGGTGTTTGGCGGCGAAGCGAAAGGAGTCGGACAGTACTGGACTACTGTCAATCCGGGGTCGGTAGCGAACTACCGTTCTACGGCCGGACTCTTCCCGGGAAACACAGGTCAATTCGTGATCCAAGGTGCGCTCACCGACACATCTGGAGTGACTTTCCAGTTCGCGGCGCCAGGCCCTGGAGGACTCGGCGGTGGACTCCCCGAGGTTTTCGTGCCGAACCCGGGAAGCCAGATCGACATTACCAACGTATCCGGCGTCAACCCACCGTTCTGATGAAGAGATCTCCAGAATTTTATTTATCCGCGGCGGGCGAATATGGCCCGCTAGCCGCTCCGCGCGCATGTTGGCAGCGTGCGCGACTGCGCGACATTGTGCGCGACGATCATATGCTCATTGACATTGAACCGGGGTTGACGGGTCAGGGATTTGACTTGGGTTCTGCCGATATTACCCAGTTGATTATCTCTGCCCGTTACAGTGGCAAGACGCTGTACCCTATATCGGAGTGGCCCTTCTTCGTGTACGTGGCTCGCATTTTGGATGGGTCGATAATCGAATCTCGCTCGTTTACGCGAGATCAGATTGAACTGATTGCGTGGGGAACGCTCTTCCGCACGCGAGAGGAAGCATCTGATCATGCACAGAGGTTTCAAAGATGACGACATCGAATCCCTCTCCGAAGGAGCCGCGCGCAATGCGCGTACCAGAGGTGCAATTTTTGGGCGAGCAGGATGGCAAGCCTGAGCGGCTCTTAAAAGGCCGACTCGCGGAATCGCTCAAGTATCGCGGAGAAGTTCAGCGCGCATACCTGGCGCAGGTTATCTCCGGCGATCAAGCGGGTGTGGCGCTTTGCATAAAGGCTCGACACGGGGCGGCGGACGCAAACTTGGTGCGCGAGGTCGGTTCGATATTTGCGTCGATCTTTGCCAAGCAGGCGCATCTCGATATCTTGTTCCTGAGCGAGTCTCAAGAGGCGGCGCTCAGGGACGTTTGCGCTCCGTTCTACGCGGTGACAGCTCCGACTCACTGACTCGAAGTGTGTACAGCGGGGCCAGCGGGACGCGCATAGCATGCATGGCGCATAGCATGCATGCAGGATAGGCGAGGAGCGAGTTTTGTCGACGGTTGTGAGACAGCGGGGGCCGGGCCGTATCAGCTCTTCTCCCCGAGATCGGCGGTAAATCCGATAGGCCGGCGCTTGGGGGCGGATGGGTTCATGAGCTGGCGGATCGCCGAGAGGATGGCGGCGATCGCCTCGTCGTGGGTGGCGAGCTTCTTCTCGATGCGCGCCTCGAGCTCATTGATCCGGTGGGCGAGTTCCTTGTTCGATGAGAGGAGCTCGCGCATGCGGACGAAGGCACGCGTGATCTCGATGTTCACGGCGATGGCGCGCTCGCTCCCGAGCACCGAGGAGAGCATCGCGACACCCTGCTCGGTGAAGACGTAGGGCATATAGCGGCGCCCACCGCGGCTTGGTGTTGAGATGACAGACTGTGATCTCAACACGTTGCGCTCGGCGGCGGTGAGCTGGAACATGAAATCTGGCGGAAAGCGGCCGATGTTGCGCTTGACCGCTTGCACGAGAGCGCCGGTTGTCACGCCATAGAGGGCGGCGAGCTCGTCATCGAGCAGGACCTTGTGGCCGCGCAGGACGAGGATGGAGCGGCTGATGTGCTCGACGGGCACGGGGGCCAGGCGGCGGCGAGAGGCCATCGGGGAAACTCCCTGTCGGTGAGATCTCAGCGCCCTTGCTGGGCCAGCACGGTATCGATCACCTGCATCACGAAGCGCTGCTGAGCGCGCGGCAGGTGCTGGATGCGCTCCATTTGCTGCTGCAGCTTCGGAGCGGGGCCTCGTTTGCCGGGGCTCGCATCCTTCTGGCCGAGCAGGGCCTCGATGGAGACGGCAAGGGTGGTGGCGAGGGCCGGCAGGAGCGAGACCGGCACGCGGCGCCGCCCGACCTCGTAGGAGGCGATCATCTGCTGGGTGAGGCCAAGGGACTCGGCGAGCTGCGCCTGGGCCAGTCCGTGCGTTTTGCGCAGCTCGGCGACGCGAGTGCCGAGTTGCTTGCAAGAACAGCCTCTCATCCGGGCTCATCGGAATACTGACGAAGCAATCGGTTCGGGGTCGGGGGTGCATCCCTGGTGGCCGGCCAAACTCCCCCACCTCTGGTGACCTGAAACTCCTCCACCCCTGATGTGAACGGGCGCCGGTGAGCAGGTCCAGCTCGGGCGCAACGCCCAGAGCATCTACCAGGACTTGGTCGAGAGGCACGGGTTCACCCACCGGTACAACTCGGTCAAGCGCTTTGTGCGCACGCTGAGGGTGCGTGATCCGGATCGATTTGACGTCCTGGAGAGCGATCCCGGGGAAGAGTGTCAGGTCGATTTCGGCCAGGGTGCGCCGACGCTCTGGCGCAACAGCAAGTACCGCCGGCCGTGGCTTTACGTGATGACGCTGAAGTACTCCGGCAAGGCATTCCGCAAGGTCGTCTGGAAAGCCGATCAACAGACGTGGGCGCGTTTGCACGAGGAGGCGTTCCGAAGCTTCGGCGGCAGTGTCGAGTATGTTGTGTTGGAGAATTTGAAGCAGGGAGTTTTGAAGCCCGATCTCTACGAGCCGAAGCTGAACCCTGTTTTCGTAGCGCTGCTCAAGCACTACGACTGCACGGCAGACGTTTGCCGAATTGAGGATCCCGATCTGTCGAGGCCGGCGAGCGTATCCGCGAGGCGCTGGCGGATGCCGGCTATGCGCCCCGGTAACGGAGAACCGAACATGACCATCTCTCCGATCCGGCTCGCCCTCACCGAGGCCGCCGTCGTCGAGCTCATGGACGCCATCACCGCCAGGAGCGCATCGGTGAACGCCGGCCAGCCCGATGACCCTCACAGCGCTCTCGAGCGCCGCTGGCGCGAGATCGGCGGCATGCTCGAGCTCGCCCGCCGGCTCGACGCCTGGCGGCTGGTGCGCGCCCTGGAGACCCACAAGGACGCCCTGCTCCGGCGGATGGAGGCATTCTGAGGTGGGGCACAACGGTCGCCATGCCGCGCTCCGGAGCGCCCTGGCGGCCTTCCTCCCTTAGTTGCCCTCCCTCTGCTGCTGCCGGTGGCCGTAAACGTCCGGTGCGGGGTAGATGAGGGGTGCAGGATAGCTTCTCGGCGGCTCTTGTTTAACACCGGCCGGGCAGCGACCCGGCGGCTAAAAGATGACCCCTTGCCGCTGCCGGCAGGCCGCCGCAGACTCCGCATCCATGTCCCACACCGCCGCACCCTCCGGTCCGGAGACGCGACCTCTGGCGCCGATCGCGTCTCGGTGCTTGCTGCCGTCGAGGCGGAAAAACGCACATCGGGGTCTTGTGGCCTGCCGGAGAGCCGTGTCGGGGACCCTGCTCGCAAGCCCTGGTTGCATCAGGGAAAAACCGCCGCTTGCCTACGACGGCGCGTCGGAGTCACTTGTTGCAGCAGAGTGATCCATATAATCAACTTGGTGAATTCACGGCCACTGCAACATATGAAGCTTCCGACCTGCAGCAGACAACCATAACGAATGCTTACGATTGGGCCACCACCGAGAACCTCATTTACGCCGGACTGGGTGGACACTCCGCCCTCTCTGGGCAACTCCTGGAGGCGGCTGATTACAACTCCCCGATGTTGTTCGGTTTTATTCAACGGGGACTGCCTTCCGCGATTACGGATCTTCCTGCCGGTGTAGCCGGTGTCGCTACAGTGATCGAGATGGGTTCTCAACTGAGGAATGGAAACGCATTGGACGCGATTAAAACCGGCGGAGCAGGGCTTGGAGGTATAGGCGGTGGTGAAGTTGGGATGGAAATTGGAGCGCTCGCGCCCCCTCCCTTCAATGCGATTACGGTGCCGGCCCTTGGTTTGATCGGCGGCTTTGGCGGCGCAGAATTTGGTAGTTGGGCGCTGCCGCAAATTGTCACACTCCCGACCGACAGCGCTTATACTCAAGGACAAATTTATACTCCGTACTCCTACTGAATTTCTAATGGAGTCTGAGGAAATGGCTAACATAGGCACGAAGAGCATGTCTTCAGGTGTCAATTACTCTGATCTCACGCTCTTCCTATGGCCGATGGCCATTGGTCTTCTTGTCGGCGTTCTGACAGTGGCTCTTGCGGGTCATGCTCCTCAGTGGCTGGAATACCTGCCGCAGAGGACGGCAACCATCGTGAGCGGAATGGATGGAATAGCCCGTTCGTCCGAGCATCCGTCGGAAGCAATTTTAATTATGGGATACCAATGGCTATTCCTACCATGGTACGCGGCGGTATGGTTTATCAAGTTCGGTCCGTGGAAGAAAGCGATTCGAATGACGACGGCAGCGAAAGCTGCGACATTGCGTCCGGGACAACGTGTTCTGGCGCTAATTGGCGAATTGTATCTTGCGGCCTACGCGCTTGGGGATTTCGGAGTCATTCCAGTCCCTACGATGATTAACGCGCGGTGGGCCTATCCTTGGGACGCTGCGGTGTTCTTTCTTCGTCCGATATATCACTCGAATGTGCTGTTGATGCTCTACGCCTGGGTCTCACCAGTTTGTGAATCTGTTGTCTGGTGGCTGCTGATTAACTTCACACTCAACATCTTGTTATATCTGGGATTGCACCGTTCAAACTTGTAATCGCCCTGAGGCCAGCGCAGCAAAGTAATGCGCCTTGCGCATATGTGGCATGCTCGGTGGTGCAGGCGCAGTCACCGTTGCAGACCATAACGCCGACGGCGCGGTACATGCCTCAAAACTGGCCGCTTCCCGAGCAACCTCTGGTCAGCGATGTAGGGTATTTAGGTCAACTGATTGCGCACATCCTCGGAGGACCTGTATGTCAGCCGGGAATTCAGTGTGGGGTAATCTTCCCCGTTGCCGGCGGGGCGGGGGCGGCTGCAGAGGGCGCAGCGGCGACGGAGGCGGCGGCACAGAGTGAATACACCCTGACTCAAACTGCTGAGAACAATCTTGCGTCACGACCTTATCTCAATTCACCCCTCACGATCCAAGAGATCCAATCGACCGATCTCGGCATGCCCGATCCGGGAGGACTTCCTGGTGCGCTTCGCTACGACGTGCCCGGCTCGTTCAATGGTAGCAATGGGACGTGGCAGCT
>CAVQJH010000002.1:0-17565 GCA_963712795.1 uncultured Pseudomonadota bacterium | reverse complement strand
GCCGGAAGCCGACGCCGCTGTCCCGCACGGTGAGCTCGACCTCGCCGGCCGCCCTGCGACCGCTGAAGACGATGTTGCCGCCGCCCACCGGCGCGACCGCCGCGAGTGCGTTCTCGAGGATGTTTCGCAGGACGACATCGAGCGCCAGCGGGTCGGCCATCACCTGCAGGTCGGGCCCGATGTCGGCGCTGACGGTGACGCGATACCTGGCGGCCCGCTCCTCGAAGCCCGTGATCACTCGGGCGACCGCGCCGCCGAGCTCCACCGGCTCGGGCCGCAGATCGATCCGGCCGCGATCCAGCCGCATGCTCTCCAGGATCTGCGTCACCATGCCCTCCATGCGGCCGGTGTCGGCAAGCATGCGGTCGATCAGGGCACGCAGATGCTCGGGCGACAGCGGCCGCATCGCCATGGTCTCGAGGGACAGCTGCAGGCTCGCGAGCGGCGTCTTGAATTGATGCGAGACCAACGCGAGGAAGCTCTCTTGCTCCTGGATGACATACGCTTCCGCCCGCAACGCACGCGCGATCACCGCGATGCACGCGGCCAGCGCAATGATGAAGAACGATCCCTCCCACGCGTATTGGGCGATGTGTCGGCGCTCCTCCGCGAGGAGCTGCCTGTCGACGTCGGGGGACAGCGCGGCGTATCGGCTCTTCAACACGATGACATCCGGCAACAGTGCATGCACGCGCGCGGCGGGTGTGCCCGCAACGAGCAGCGCTTGCGCGGCAACCACCTGCTGCGCATAGACCTGGTGCATCTCCCGGACCTTGTCGACGGCGAAACGATGCTGATCGAGCAGCCACCATCCGACTTCCACGGCGGACACCAGCACCAGGGCGAGCGCGGTGAGCTGGAATACTCGCGGTGCCTTCATGGGTGGACCGTCACCGCAGAGTGCCGAGCGCGCTGCGCAGACCCCGTGCCAGGCGCTCGAGGTCCGCCGCCGTGTGGGCCAGCGACAGGAAACAGGCCTCATAGGCGGACGGCGGCAGGTAGATGCCCTCGGCCAGCATGGCGTGGAAAAGCGCCGCGTAGCGCGCCACTGCCTGCCGCGAAAGGGTCGCGGCCGTGCGCGGCGCGCCGCTCTCGTGCAGCGACAGCCAGAAAAGCGAGCCGGCGCGCACCAGGTGCACGGGGAAGGGCGCCTCCTGCAGCACCGGCTGCAGCAGCTGCTCCAGCTGCGCGCCCAGTGTCTCGAGCTTCTCCCAGCCGTTCTCGGCGGCCAACACGTCCAGGGTGGCGATGCCGCTCGCCATCGCGACGGGATTGCCCGAGAGGGTGCCCGCCTGATAGGTGTCGCCGTCGGGCGCGAGCCGCGCCATGATCCGCCGCGGGCCTGCGAACGCTCCCACCGGCATGCCGCCGCCGATCACCTTGCCGAAGGTGGCGAGGTCCGGGACGATGCCGAGCCGCTCGGCGGCGCCGCCGCGGGCGAGGCGAAAGCCGGAGATCACCTCATCGAAGATGAGCAGTGCGCCGCGCTCGCGCGTCAGCGTGCGCACCCGCTCGAGGAATTCCCGCCGCTGCGGCAGCAGCCCGTGGTTGGCAGGCAGCGGCTCGATGATGACCGCCGCGATCTGCTGTGCGTGCCGTGCGAACAGCGCCTCCACCGCTGCTTCGTCGACATCGAGAGGCAGCACCAGTGTGCAGGCCGTGAAAGCTTCCGGGACCCCCGCGGAGGAGGGCCGGCCAAGGTCGCCAGGCCGGAGCCGGCGGCAACCAGCAGATGATCCGCATGCCCGTGGGAGCAGCCGGAGAAACTGACGATGAGGTCGCGGCCAGTGAATGCGCGCGCCAGGCGTATAGCGCTCATCACGGCTTCCGTGCCGGACGACACCAAACGCACCTGCTCGATGCCGGGATAGGAGGCTACGACGCGCTCTGCCAGCTCGACTTCCGCGGGACAGGCCGCACCGAACGTCGTTCCCTGATGGCACGCCCGTGCGACCGCCTCGACCACCGCCGGATGCGCGTGACCCAGAATCAACGGGCCCCAGGAGCAGACGAGGTCGAGATAACTGCGGCCGTCGGCGTCGGTCAGCTGGGCTCCGCTGCCGCTCACGAAGAACAGCGGCGTGCCGCCGACCGCGCGGAACGCCCGCACGGGCGAGTTGACGCCGCCGGGAATGACACGGCAGGCGCGCTCGTAGAGGAGTGCCGAACGGGGAGGCGCCTGAATCGGATCGTGCGTGTGTGAATGACTCGTCATGTCTGCGGGGGGGGCGTTAACAGGGTTCCTATGGTAGTGGCTCTGCGGGAGCCGGTGCTTCGGTCGCGCCGGCGGGGGTGCTCTCCGTGCGGGCCGTGCGGTGCAGGCGCGCCTCCCGGAAAAATGCGTCGATGACCTCAGGGCTGGCGTGCGCCGCCGCGGCGCGCAGTCCGACGATGGGTATGTGCGCAAGCCGGTGTGCCAGCCGTGACGTCAGATCTCGCATGGCGCCGCGCTGTTCGGCCGTCAGACTGCGCAGCTCCTGCGCCAATGCCCGATCGAGCTCGTCGCTGGCGATGCGCTCGAAGGAGCCGCGCAGCTCCGCGAGCCTGGGTCCGATGGCGCGCGTGGCCATCTCCGCGCACAGGCGCGCCAGCCGCTCGTCGATGGCGGCCCGGACCGGCGCCAGGCGCAGCAACTCGGTCACGCGGCGCTCCTGCACCTCCTGCACGAGCTCGCCCATCCCGATTCTGACGATTCCGGCGGCGCGCGCTTCCTCGGGAGCGACGTTCGGGGGGACGCCGAAATCGATAGCCAGTGGCGCGTTGCCCGGCTGCGTTCCGGCGCCGAGACCCAGCAATCGCAATGAGCGCCCATCGAGCACCGGCTCGCCGCCACCGGCGGCCAGTACCAGCGCCGCAACCGCTTCAGGCTGCTCGCGAAATTGCTCGAGAGAAACCGCGCGCCCGGAGACGCTTGCCGCCAGCTCCGCCGCGGGCGCCAGCGATCGATTCACGATGAGGAGCGGCACGCCGGCACGATGTAGCGCCAGGCCACAGCGGCGGGTCATGGGTGATACCCCGACGAGGGCGACCGCGTTGGGGCTGCCGCGCAGGTGCTCGAGCACACGGGCCGCGGCCAGATCGGCGAGAGAGGGGGCCTGCGCCGCGCTCTGCAGCTTGCGTACCCGGTTGGCGGTGCCGAGCGCCTCGCCCAGCAGTCGATCGAGCATCGGGCCGCTCGTTCCGGCGGCGCGGGCAGCCTCCCAGGCCGCTCGCAGCTGCGCGCCGATCTCCCGCTCGCCCGCTTGCGCGGAATCGAGCCCGCAGGCTAGCAGCAGCACGTGCTCCAGGGCCGATTCGCCGGCCCAGGCCCGCAGCAGGCGCGCAGCCTGTCCGGGTGGGGGGCGCCTTCCGCTCAGCTGCTCGAGGGCGGCATCGCGCAGGTCGCCTGCGGGCTCCTCATGCGTGGCAAACAAGAGCTCGACACGGTTGCACGTGCCGAGGTAAAGCAGCTCGGAGACACCCAGCGTCGCGCGCAGTGCGGGCAGGCGGGCCTCGAGATCGGTCTTGGGGATGGAGAGCCGTGCGACATCATCGATACCGGCATGCCGGTACGACAGACCCACTACTTCGACCCAGCGCACTGCCCAGCAGACCACGGCACCCGGCCCCATGTGTCACAGAACCATCACGGCGCCCTTGCGGCCGGCGAATGGGCCGCGCAGGCGCGACCTGACTTCATCTGCGCCCGAGCAGCAGCCCCATGACGAGCAGTCCCGCCGCGAAGCCGATCCCGAGCGCCCACGCGCTCGACTGGTACGGCTGCGCCTCGACGCTGCGCTGCAGGTCGCTCCAACGCGACTTCGCCCACCGTTGCGCCTGATCAGCTCGGTCGCGCGCTGTACCGGCCGCCCGCGCGGCCGTGTCGCTCGCGGCGTCCGCCATGCGCTCCGCCTGGCGCGAGGCCTCATTCGTAATATTGTCACCGGTTGTGGTAGTGAAGCTCGGATTCATGCTCGAACCTCCTAGTGCGATGTGTCTATTGACTGCGAGTTGCCCGCGGTACGTACACCGGCCGCCCCTGCGGCCACCTTCGCTTCCCTCGGCAAAAAGCAGCCCTCGGCTCAATCACTTGCTGTTCCCGTCAACGGCAGCGCGCGCGGAACGTTCCCGGCGCGCGCCGCGGGCGCCGGCTCGGCGCTTTCTGAATGCGCTTTTAGGAAGCTGACAGACATTCGTCAGGTTAAACCGCTAGCCTCTGCGCGCTCGGCCTCGCCGGGCCGGTCCGTGGCCGCAATGCAATCGAAGATTTCCATAGAGGGTCAAGTGAAGACACTTAAGAGACAGGTCCGCGCAGGTGTGCTGGCCGCGCTGGCCGCCGCGCCGTTCGTCGCTGGCAGCGCCCTGGCAGACACCGCTCCTCCTCCGGTCATCGGGCAGGGCAGCTATGGCCAGCAGTTGGTCACCCGTTCATGGCCGCGCATCCGGATATCGCCGCGATGACGCTCTATATCACGCTGCCGGGCGCCGCCGCCCCCGAGGCGATCGCCGCTAGCGACGGGCATACGGGCAGCCCCGCCCGCCGCCGCGTCGCAGGCGCTGCAGAGCTGGAAGCCGAGCTTCGCCTACGACAAATCCTCCGGCCGGCTCGATGCCGCTGTGCCGATGCTCGACATGTCGCAGAAGAAGGCCGGTGTCATGACCCTGACGCTGCACGGCAAGAGCCGCAGCTCCCTCGAGAGAGAGGCATTGGTGGTCCGCAACCAGCTTGCGCGCGACACGTCCTATGCGGCGAACCTCACGCAACAGGCGGTCGACGATCCCAACGTCCCGCTCGACTCCTACGCCCAGCACATCGTCAATGAGGAGCTGGCGAAGCACGCGATGTCATGATCCTCGGATCGATGCCACGACGCCGAAGAACTCCGATCCGGAGATCCTGGCGTCCAACATCGCCGCATCGGCAAGAAGGCCGACGACGACGACATGCGCGTGGTTCGCGACGGCAAGACCAACCTCGAGGTCAACAAGGACCTGATGCGCTACGAGGTGGAGCTGCCCCTGAACGAGGCGTCCGGCGAGCGGATCGGCGCCCTGGGCGTGGTTTTCCCGCTGACTGCGCACACCGATCAGAAGGCACGGCATGCGGAAGCGATCCGCATCCGCGACGAGATCGCGCGCCGATAGCCACGCCCGCGAAGCTGGTCGAGCCCGCGACCTGATCGGCCGGCCCAATTACCGCAAAAGGGAAGCAGCAAGATGAACTTACGGCGATTCCTCATCCTCTCGAGCCTCGCTCTGGCGGGCGTCGTGTCCGCGGCCGCCGCGGTCGCAGCCCCGTCCCGGCAGCCGCTCGTCCCCTTCGGACGCGCCAATCTGCCGGGCTATGACGGCGACTTCGACCATCTCTTCGCCGACATCGGCGAGAACAAGCTCTTCGTTGCCGCCGAGGATCACGGCACCGTGGAGGTATTCGATCTCAAGACGCTGCAGCATCTGAAGACACTGACGACGTTCAAGACGCCGCACGCCTTCTTCCTGGTTCCCGGCACGCACCGTCTGATCATCACCGATGACAGCGGCACCCGCATCATGGACGACCGCAACTACCGGATCGTTGGCCGTATCGATCTCGCTCCCGGCGCCGACACCGAGTACTACGACGCTTCGACGAAGCATCTCTACATCGTCTCGGGCGGCGGTGACGTCAATCTCAAGAACTGCTGGCTGAACGAGATCGACCCCTGGACGGGCAAGGTGCTGCGGCAGCTGAAGTTCGACTCCGATCACGTCGAGGCGGTGCAGGCCGAGCAGCACGGCGGGCGAATCTTCGTCAACATCGCCGACAAGAACGAGGTCGACGTCGTCGACAAGAAGTCGCTGACGGTCGTCGGGCACTGGCCCATCAGCGGCGCCACGGTCAACCTCGCCCTGGCCCTCGATGAGCCCGATCACCGCCTGTTCGTCGTGACGCGTAAGCCGACCAGGATGTTCGCGCTGGACACGAATGACGGCAGGACTGTGGCGACGATCGACGTGCCGGACATCAACGACGGCATCGCGTTCGACGCCGCGCGCAAGCGCATCTACGTTCCCGGCGCAGTCGGTCAGATCGGCGTGTATCAGGAGCTCGATCCCGATCACTACAGCCAGATCGCCCGCGTGCCCTCGGCTCCCGGCGGCAAGTCGGATCTTTACGTGCCGGCGCTGAACGAGTTCTTCGTCGCGGTCTCGCCGCAGTACAACAAGCCGCCGGCCGGAGCGGTCCTGCGCTACAAGGTGCAGCGGGGGGCTGAGAGCGTCGCCAGCAACTGATCCCAATTTCGTTAGTTTCGCAGTTGACCGATCATCGAAAAGGGGATTCGCTTGCGCTCCTTCTCTTTGGCCGCTTTGGCCTCCGTCCTCACCCTGAGTCTCGGGCTCTCCGCACCGACGGCGGCCCAGCAGGTCGCCGTCGATCCGTCGTTGCCGGACTATGTGCCGCATCAACAGGTCGCCGGCCAGGTGGTCGGCTACAGCGGCATGGATACGGTCGAGCGGATGATGGCCGCGTGGAACGCCGCGTTCCGCAAGTTTCATCCCAACGCACACTTCTCGGTCGTCCAGAAGGACGGTCTCGCGCCCGAGGACCGGATCGCCCTCGGACCCGACACGATGGAAGTGTTCCATCCCACCGATCTCGCATACGCGAATGCCTATGGCTACGAGCCATTCCGCGTCAAGGTCTGCGGCGCCGCCTACATCCTCAAGAGCCACGTCTCGGCGATCGGCGTGTACGTCAACAAAGGCAACCCTCTGAGCGCCATTTCGCTGCGCAAACTGGATGCCGTCTTCTCCGCCGAGCGTCGCCGCGGCTACCCGGCCGCCATCACCACCTGGGGTCAGCTCGGGCTCACCGGCCAATGGGCCGACGAGCCGATCCACATCTACGGCTTCTACTGGCGTGACGACGTCACGGATTACTTCCGCAAGCTCGTCATGCTCGATGCGCCCTTCAAATCGAGCTATGAGGTTCCCGGCGGCGACATGTCGCGCAGCACCCCCAAGGTGGCCGCCGCGATCATGTCCGCCCTGGCGCAAGACCCGCACGGCATCTCATTCGGCAACGCCTCGTACATGACGGACCAGGTGAAGCCGCTGGGCCTGTCGGTGAACGGTGTGCTGAGCCCGTTCTCTTCGTCCGAAGTCGCGAGCGGCCGTTACCCCTTGCAGCGCTATCTCTATATCTACGTCAACCGCAAGCCCGGCCAGCCCCTGAGTCCCCTGATGAAGGAGTTCCTGCGCTTCGTCCTCAGCCGCCAGGGCCAGTCTCTGGTGAGCAGGGACCAGTACTTGCCGCTCCCGGCCGCCGTCGACGCCCGGGAGCTGCAGAAGCTGAACTGAGGTTTTCGCGCGGCGCCTACGGTGGGCGCCGCATGATCCTCTAAAGTCGGATCAGTCCGCGCTTGTGAGCGACAGCCACGGCCTCGGTGCGGCTGATCGCATCGAGCTTGGTGAGTATCGACTTGACATGAGTTTTCGCCGTTCCCTCGGTGATGGAAAGCCGCCGAGCGATGTCCTTGTTGCTTCTTCCCTGCGCGACCAGCTCCAATACATCCAACTCCCTCTGCGTCAGGCTGGGCTTGCCCATTCTCTGCAGCGCCTTCGCTGCCACCGAGGATGAGGTATAGGGCCGGTCCTCGCTCACCGCCCGGATCGCCGACAGGATTTCCGTCCGCGGCGCATCCTTGAGCAGGTATCCCTTGGCCCCCTGGCTCAGGCACTGGAAGATGTCCTCGTCCCCGTCGTAGGTGGTCATGATGAGGAGCCGGGCCTTGGGGTTGATCTCCAGCACCCGCTGCACCACGGCCACGCCATCGCGTTTCGGCATCCGCAGGTCGAGCACCATCACGTCCGGTTGATGCTGCTCAAAGAGCGCGATCGCCTCATCCCCGTCGCCGGCTTCCGCGACTACCTCCATGTCCGCCTGCTGATTCACCATCGCCGCCAGCCCGTCTCTCACCACCGGGTGATCGTCCGCCAGGATCACCCGGATCTTCTTTCTCGTCAGGACCGCGACCATCAGGCAGCCGCCTTGCGCTTCGGCATCCGCACGCTCACCCGCGTGCCGGCGCCAGGTTGGCTCTCGATCTGCCACTCCCCGCCGATCGCGCCCGCGCGCTGCCGCATGCTCGTGAGGCCGAATCCCTCGCGCGCATACAGCTCCGGCCGCTGCTCCATGCCGCGCCCGTCATCTTCCACCGCCAGCACCCAATGCGTGTCCTCATCCGTCATGGTGATGCGGATCAGTTTCGGCCGCGCGTGCCGCATCGCGTTGCTCACCGCTTCCTGGGCGATGCGCAGCAGCTCATGCTCGTGCTCGGGCTTGAGACCCGTCGCGATGCCGCCGCCCTCGAAGTTGGACGTCACCCCGCCCGGTACCGTCGAGCGCTCGGCCAGCTGGCGCAGCGCGAGCTCCAGCCCCGCCCGCCGGGTCTGATCGAGCCTGAGGGCCATGACCGAGCGGCGCGCCTCGGCCAACCCTTCGCGCGCCAGGTCGCGGATGCGCGTGTGCGTGATCGCCAAGCCCGAGTTCTTCTTCTTGCAGGACGGGAATTCCTCCACCGCCCCGAGCTGCATCAGGATTCCGGTGAATGCCTGCGCCAGGCCGTCGTGGATCTCCTGGCCGATGCGCGCACGCTCCACCAGCACCGCCGCCTCCTTCGCCTGATAGGCGAGGCGGGTGAGCTGCACGGCGAGCGTGGCCTGCTGCGCGAGCGCCACCAGCAGCTCGCTGCGCTGGACGTCGGCCGCGTTGCGGCGGAAGCGCAGGATGAGGAAGCCGACGTTGCGGGAGCCGAACACGAGCGGGTACACGACGCTGCCGTTGTATCCCTCCTGGCGGTTGAAGGCGAGCATGCCCGGCCAGAATTCCTCGGACTGCTGCTCGACATCGAGATACATGGGCTCGGTGGGCTGGGTGAAGCGGTCGCCGAAGGACGAGCCGTTCATCGGCACGCTGATCGGGTAGGGCGGCTCCTCGAGCCGGCCGTCGCGCACGTGCGCGGCGATGCGCCACTGCTGCAGGCTGTCCTTCGAGACGACCACGGCGCCCGAGGCCGCATCGAACTGACGGGTCGCTTCCAACAGCACGTGGCCGAGGAAGCCATGCAGGTCCGGTTCGCTCGCCAGCCGCTCGAGGTTGCCGCGGATGACGGCGTTGGCTTTTGCCAGCTCCGCGACGCGCTCCTCCGCGGCACGCTCGCGCTCCCGCCGCATGTCGTCGATGAGCCGCTGCCGGTGCAGTGCCGCGCCGATGACGCCGGCGGCCGTCTCGAGCGCGGCGAGCTCCGCAGCGTCGATCGCGCGGCGCTGGCGGGTATTGTCGAAACCCACGACGCCGATGAAGTCGCCGGCGACGAAGATCGGTACGATGGCCTTGGTCTTGGTGCCGATGCCTTCGAATCCCGTGACCCCGGCGTAGGTGACCGGCGATTCACTCTTGTTGAGGCAGACGCTGCGTCCGGAGCGCAGCTCTGCGGATACTGCCGAAAACTGCCGCTCATCGCAGGTACACACCGACGGGTCGTCGATGTGCGGCGGGACGCCTTCCCCCGTCCACTCGTTCACCACGACCAGCAGCGGCTCGCCTTCCGGGCCGCGCCGCGCCATCATGATGTTGACGCGGTCCACGTGCGCCGCATCGCCGATGAGGCGCAGCACCTCCGGGACGGCGCCGCGCACGTCCGGGGCTTCCAGCAGCATCCGGCTCGCCTTGGCGGAGGCCACGAGCAGCGCTTCCCGGCGCCGCAGAGACTCGCTGATCTGGCTCAGCTCCTCCTTGCACGGGCTCGGCCCCTTCAGGGGTTCCAGGAGGGCAAGGGCCGGGTCGACCACGGAAACGCTCATGGGAGATCGCTCGCTATCGGGGAGTCGCGGCGTCAGTGTACCTCGGCAGGGGGGCGGTCTCCCAACCACCGCCCAGCGCTTTGTAAACCGCGATCAGGCTGGTGGCCGCCTCCGTGCGGCTCTGGGCCAGTGCGTCCTCGGTCTGCAGCTCCGTCCGCTCCGCATCCAGGACCGAGAGGAAGTCGACCATGCCACCCTTGTAGCGGATCTCGGCAAGCTTGGCGGCCGTGGCGCTGGCGCTCGCCGCGTCCTGGGCGTGCTGCAGCTGGTCGCGGTCCCTGGCGTGCGTCACCAGCGAATCCTCGGTGTCCTCGAGCGCGCCGAGGACTGTCTGGTGGTACTGATCGAGGGCGATGACGGCCCCTGCACGTGCGCCGGCGATCTGCGCCCGCACCCGTCCCAGGTCGAAGGCCGCCCAGGTGATGCCCGGGCCGATTATGTAACCTCGCGAGGCGCTCGAGCCCATGTAGGCCGGCTCGGCCGCGGCATAGCCGAAGTTGCCCGTGAAGGTAACCTTGGGGAAGAGATTCGAAACTGCCACGCCGACGAGTGCGGTGGATGACGCCAGATTGCGCTCAGCAGCACGGATGTCGGCGCGGCGACGCAGAAGCTCGTCGGGGGTACCAACCGGCACGATGGCGGGTAGCGGCGGCAGATCGTGTGGGGCACTCAAGACGCCCGTCAGAGCATCAGGATCCCGACCGGTCAGCACGCTCAGGCGATGAATGGAGCGGGAGACCGCGGCTTCGAGCGGCCCGATGGTGGACAACGTGGTACTGAGCTGTGACTGCGCCCGGGCCACGTCGAGATCGGTGCCGCTGCCCGCCTCGAGCTCCGCCTGTGCCAGGCCGAGGACCTGCTGTTGGTTTTTGACGTTGGCGCGCGCGACGGCCAGCTGGGTCTGCTCGCCGCGCAGCTCGAAGTAGTTGCGCGCGACCTCGGCGATCACGGAGACCTGCGCGTCATGCAGGTTGGCCGCCTCGCCTTCGAGCTGAGCATTGCGCGCCTGGATCCCGCGGCGTACGCCGCCGAAGAAGTCGAGCTCCCAGGTGGCATCGAAGCCGGCATCGTAGAGCTTCGTGGTGTAGGGGCCACCGAACGGGTCCTCCACGCCCGGAGTCCGCTGCTTGGTGAAGCCACCGGAGGCGGTGACCGTCGGGGCGAGGTCGAACAGCGACTCGTTGCGCAGCGCGCGCGCCTGCACGAGCCGGCCGAGCGCGATGCGCAGATCGTAGTTCGCTGTCAGCGCGTCGCCGACCATGCTGTTGAGCACAGGGTCGTTGAACTGCTTCCAGAACTCCGTCTGCGTGGGGGCGTGCGAGTAGATGTCGCCGGGCGCAGGCGATTCTTGCGGGGCCACTTGCGTTGCCGCGGTCGTCGGGAACTGCTCCGCCACCTTGGTCGTGGGCCGATGATAGTTCGGGCCGACGGCGCAGGCAGACAGCGCCGCAGTAAGAAGAACGGGTGTGATGAATTTACGCATCAGACGTTCCTGCGGAAAGGTGTCCGCCCGAGACTGATGCCGCGGGCTCCGTGCCGCGAGCGGGGCCTCTTCGGATGAGGACGTAAAATACCGGCGTCAGCAGTAGACCGAAGAAGGTGACGCCGAGCATGCCGGAGAACACCACAGTGCCGAGCGCGTGGCGGATCTCGGCTCCGGCGCCGCTCGCCAGCATCAACGGTACGACCCCCATGATGAAGGCGAAGGAAGTCATCAGGATCGGCCGCAGACGCAGGCGAGCGGCTTGCAATACCGCGGAGACCGCATCATGCCCCTGCTCGTCCTGCAGGTGCTTGGCGAACTCCACGATCAGGATCGCGTTCTTGCATGCGAGGCCGACGAGCACGACCAGTCCCACCTGGGTCAATATGTTGTTGTTGCCATGGTCCAGGAACACGCCGGTGATGGCTGCAAGCAGGCACATCGGCACGATCAGAATGATCGCGAGCGGCAGCGTCAGGCTCTCGTACTGTGCGGCGAGCACCAGGAACACGAACAGCACGCACAGTGGGAACACGATCAGGCTGGTATTGCCCGAGATGAGCTGCTGGTACGACAGGTCGGTCCACTCGAACGACATGCCACGTGGCAGCGTCTCCTTCAGGATCTGCGTCATCGCGGCCTGCGCCTGGCCGGAGCTGTAGCCGGGTGCCGGGCCGCCGTTGATGTCGGCGGCGGTGTAGCCGTTGTAGCGCTGCACGATGTCCGGTCCGTAGGTCGGAGTGACGGTGAGGAACGACCCCAATGGGATCATCTGTCCCTGGTCGTTGCGGACCTGGAGCGTCGAGATGTCCTCGATGCGGGAGCGGAACGGCGCATCGGCCTGCGCCAGGACTTCATACGTCCGTCCGAACGCGTTGAAGTCGTTGACGTAGAGCGATCCCAGGTAGATCTGCAGCGTTTGGAAGACGTCATCCAGGTTGACGTGGTCCTGCATGACCTTCACACGGTCCACATTGACGTTGAGCTGCGGGACGTTCACCTGATAGCTGCTGAAGAGTCCGGCGAGCGCAGGATTCTGATAGCCCTGTTTCAGGACGTTCTGCGTCGCGTCGTAGACTGCCTTCGGACCGGCGTCACTGCGATCCTCGATCTGCAGCTTGAAGCCGCCCAACGTACCGAGACCCATGACAGGCGGGGCCGGGAAGACGACGATCATGCCGTCCTGAATGGTGGACAGCTTCTGATTGAGGGCTGCGGCGATGGCGTCGGCCGTGAGACCCTTGGACTTGCGCTCGTCGAAAGGCTTGAGCCCGAAGAACACCAGTCCGGCGCTCGAGCTCGGCACGAAGCCATTGACCGACATGCCGGCGAACTGCACGGAATGCTCGACGCCCGGCTGCTGCATGCCAATCGCGCCGATCTCTTTGACGATCTGCGAGGTCCGATCGAGCGACGCCGCCGGCGGCAGCTGCGCGATCGCGACCAGGTATTGCTTGTCCTGCTCGGGGATGAATCCGTGCGGGACGGTGGCAAAGCCGAGGTAGGCGAGTCCGATGAGGCCCCCATAGACGATGAGTGCGATGCCGATTCGGCGGACGGTGCCGACGACCACGGTCTGGTAGGCGTTGCCGAGGGCCGCGAACCCACTGTTGAACCGACGGAACAAGCGACCGAGGACGCGATCCATGATGCGCGAGAGCCCGTCGGGCTTGGCGCCGTGGGGCTTCAGCAGGACGGCCGCCAATGCGGGGGACAAGGTGAGCGAGTTGAACGCCGAGATCACCGTGGAGATGGCGATCGTCAGCGCGAACTGGCGATAGAACTCGCCGGTCAGGCCGCTCACGAACGCAACGGGGACGAACACCGCGCACAGCACCAGCGTGATCGCGATGATCGGCCGGCTGACCTCGCTCATGGCGGACTTGGCCGCTTCACGCGGGGATTGCCCGCTTTCGATGTGACGCTCTACGTTCTCGACGACCACGATGGCGTCGTCCACGACGATGCCTATGGCGAGTACGAGGCCGAAGAGCGACAGGGTATTGATGGAGAATCCGAATGCGAGCAGCACCGCCATGGTGCCGATGATCGACACGGGCACGGCGATGAGGGGGATGACGGAGGCGCGCCAGGTCTGCAGGAAGAGGATGACCACCAGCACGACGAGCAGCACCGCCTCGAGCAGGGTGTGCACGACCGCATCGATCGACTGGCGCACGAACACGGTCGGGTCGTACACGATCGTATACGCCATGCCCTGCGGGAAGTCCTTGGAGAGCTGCGCCATGGTGGCACGCACTTCATGGGACAGCTGCAGAGCGTTCGACCCTGGCGCCTGGAAGACCGGGATCGCGACGGCGTCCTGGTTGTCCAGATAGCTGTTGGTGCCGTACGACTCGGCGCCCATGTCCACTCGGGCGACATCGCCGAGGCGCACGACCTGGCCGGTACCGCCGGTCTTCAGGACGATATTGCGGAACTGGTCGGGGTCGTGAGACGCCCCATTGCATTCAGGGCGAGCTGGAAATCGGCGGTCGGAGCGGGCGGGCCGCCGATCTGGCCGGCAGCCACCTGGATGTTCTGCGAGCGGATGGCGGTGATCACGTCACCGCCGGTGAGATTGAGCGCGGCCAGCTTCTGCGGATCGAGCCAGACCCGCATGGCGTAGTCGCCGCCGCCGAACAGCTGCACGTCGCCCATGCCCGGCAGGCGCGCCAGCACGTCGCGGATGTTGCGGACCGCGTAGTTGCGCAGGTAGAGCGTGTCGAAGCGGCGGTCGGGCGAATAGACGTGCACCACCATCGTCAGGTTCGGCGAGCTCTTGGTGGTGGTGACGCCGAGATTTCGCACTTCATCGGGCAGCCGCGGCAGCACCTGCTGAACACGGTTCTGCACGAGCGTCTGCGCGCGGTCGATGTCCGTGCCGATGCGGAAGGTGATGGTCAGCGCCAGCGAGCCATCCATGGTCGAGGTCGAGGACATGTAAAGCATGTCTTCGACTCCGACGATGGACTGCTCGAGCGGCGCGGCCACCGTGTTCGCCACGACCTTGGGGTTGGCGCCCGGGAAGGTTGCGCGCACCACCACCGAAGGCGGCACCACCTCCGGATACTCGCTGATCGGCAGCTGCGTCAGTGCGATCGCGCCCGCGATGAAGATGAAGGTCGACAGCACCGCCGCGAAGATCGGGCGGTCGATGAAGAAATGCGAGAGTTTCACCGATTCTCCCTGGCGGAAGACCCGCCACTGGGGGACTCGGTGTCGCTGGTCGAGTCCGTATCGTGAGTAGCGGTCTGGGCCACCATGGTGCCGTCGCCGTGGTGACGCTCGCCCATCGCGATGAGCTGCGGGCTTACCTGCATGCCAGGACGCACGCGCATCAGACCGTTGACGACGATGGTGTCACCCGGCTTGAGTCCGGATCGCACCACGCGCAATCCGTCCACCAGAGGTCCGAGCTCGACAGGGCGATACGCCACCTTGTGGTCGGCGCCCACGAGGAGCACGTAGCGCATGGTCTGATCGGTGCCGATGGCGCTATCGTTGATCAGCACGGCCTGATAGTGATCGTTGCCGATCAGCTTGACGCGGGCAAAGAGGCCGGGGACGAAGTGGCCGGTCGGGTTGGTGAGAAGCGCTCGGGCATAGATGGTGCCGGTCGCTGAGTCGAGCGAGTTGTCCATGAAGACGAGGTGGCCCTGATGAGGGTAGCCGTTCTCGTCCGCCAGGCCGACATACACCGCGTTGCCCCGGTTCTGGGCTGCGTGCGCGGCGCTGACGCTGGTGGGCACGTCCTTGTGCCCATCGTTAACAGCGTATTTCTCAAACGCCAGGTAAGCCTGCTCGTCCGCGTTGAACTCGACGTAAATCGGATCCAGCGAGACGACCGTAGTCAGCAGCGTCTGTCCGTTCGTGACCAGATTTCCAGTAGTGACGATCGCGCGGCTGACGCGACCGGTGATGGGCGCCGTCACCCGCGTGAATGTGAGATTGAGCGCAGCCGAGTCCACCGCCGCCTGCGCCGCCTCCACGTTCGCCGCGGACTGGCGCTCATTGGCGGTGCGGGTGTCGAACTCGTCCTTGGAGATCGCGTGCGCCGCAAAGAGGTTCACCGCGCGGATCTGCTCGGACTTGGCCAGCGCCGCCTGGGCGCGCGCCTGGTCGAATCCGCCTCTGCGCGCTGGTAGTCCGCCTGATAAGGACGCTGATCGATGACGAACAGCACCTGGCCCTTCTGGACCACGGTGCCGTCGACGAAGTTGACGGATGAGATGTATCCAGACACCCGCGGACGCACGTCCACATGGTCTACGGCGCTGAAGCGGCCGCTGAACGTCTCTGAATCAGTAACGGACCGCGAGATGACGTGCGCCACCGTGACCTGCGGCGCCGGTGGCGGCGCAGCGGCATGCTGGGCGGCGGCATCACCTGCGCAGCCGGACAGCGTCAGGACGGCCGCGACTGCGACGGCGGCGAACGGAACGAGCGAAACGAAAGCGAAGGATCGATTGCCCACTTTGAGACTCCCTTGGATTTCCCCCGGATAGACGTTGCCGAGCCCTGCAGTTCGACGACCTCGGGCGACAATTCTGGTGTTGACAAGGCTTTTGCGATATGACCCGCGCGGAGGGGGTGGGTGCTGTCCGGCGGCGGGTGGCAGCCTATCTCTTAGTAGGTAGATCTGAGAGGTCAAGCGGCCGTGGGGCGCGGCCGCTCGCTGTGATTCACCGGCTTTTTCCCTGTGCCGGCACTCGCTGCATCATCCCGATGCTTCTCGTCCCTACGACATCGTCGCGGAATGCACTCTGCCCACGAGCGGCGGCGGCTGGATGCCAGGACGCCGGATTTCCTGGCGGAGGGTGGGACGCCGCCTGCGCTGCGGCAGCTCCGGCGATACCCATCTGCCGGTCTCGATGCTTCGGTTCAGAGCCTCGATGACCCGGACGTCGGCGATACCTTCCTCTCCGGACGGCTCCGGCTCGGCGTCGCGGAGGATGCAATCAGAGAAGTAGAGGAGCTCCGGCGCGAACTGATCGCTCTTCTCATAGCGCTTCTCGCGTTGCGCTTGCCCAGGCGCAGCATGTACTCGACGCCTTCGGCATCTTCATATGCCGGATCGAGAGTGACGCTGCCCTTGGTGCCGACGATCTCGTAGGCGGAGCGGTCCGCCGCACCGAAGCTGCAGGTGAATGATGCGATCCGCTCCTGTGGAAATTTCATCACCACGGCCACGGTCTCCGGGATTTCCTTGAAGCGCTGATCGCGGCGCGTCAGTGCAGCGGCCAGAACGGCAGTCGGTTCCGCCGCGAACGCCGCGCGGGCGGCATTGATGCAGTAGATGCCGATATCATAAAGAGGGCCGCCCCCGTGCTTGCGGCTGCTGCGGAAATTCTCGGGCGCGACTTGCATGGAAAAATTGGAGGAGAAGAAGCGCAGATCGCCCAGTGTCCCCGAGTGCGCCATTTCCTGAGCTTCCAGATTGCCGCGCTCGAAGTGCAGGCGGTAGGCGACCATCAGCTTGACGGCGTTCTGCCGTGTCACCTCGATCATCCGCTGGCAGTCGTCCGAGGTGACCGCCATGGGCTTCTCGCAGAGCACGTGCAGGCCCGCGCGCGCGGCGCGCTCCGTGTACTCGCGGTGCATCGAATTCGGCAGCGCGATGTAGACGGCGTCGACCTCGCCGCTTTCGAAGAGGTCATCGGCATCGTCGTAGCTGCAGACCCGTCGAATGCCGTAACGGCGGGAGAGCTTCCTGAGCTTCTCCGCGTCATCGGACACCAGCGCCGCAAGCGTGCTGTTCTGCTGTGCCTGCGCGAACGCCGGCAGGATCGCGACCTGGGCGATGTGCCCGAGACCGACGATCGCGTATCGGATCTTGTTCGCGGACGCAACGCTATCCGGTTGCCCGTCGGCGATGCCCCTGGCGCCGCCTTTGCGGCTCACGGCGGAGGCCGGACCGTCGTCGTTGGCGGCGACGAAGGGGAGAGGACAGCACGCCCCACTTTGCCGGGGCGACGTTCGGGGACGCGGGAGCGGTCTACGGCGGCCGCCTTTCGGGTCGGGGCGGCGCGGGAAGTGCATGATCGGGTAATCATGCCCGGCGGCGAAGCAAGCACGGTGCCGGATCGAGTCCGCCGCGGTCCGGTCGGTGCGCCGAATGCGGTCCGGAATCAAAGGCTCAGGCTCGAGATTGCTTGACGACCGCCACCGGGACCGGTCTGATACGCGACCCTCCCGCAGGCGGCCAGGTAGCTCAGTTGGTAGAGCAGCGGACCGAAATCCGCGTGTCGGTGGTT
>CAVQJH010000001.1:0-54794 GCA_963712795.1 uncultured Pseudomonadota bacterium | reverse complement strand
CCGATCGATGATGCTCTGGCCTGGGATGTCCCACGGACCGGGCACGTCACGCGCGTAAAACGATTGAGGCGGACGGAACGATGTCCGCACGGTACGGAGGGCCACATGAGCATCTCACCCACTATCGTGTATGTTGTGGACGACGACCTCGACTTCGGCGAGGGACTCGAGCGTCTTTTCCGGGCGTCTGGCTTCCAGCCGCAGTCATTCAACGCAGGCCAGGCATTTCTCGATGCTTATCCCAAGCTGCGGCCCGGCTGCCTCTTCGTGGACCTGGCGATGCCTGGCATGAGCGGTCTCGATCTCCTGCGGCAGCTGCGAGCCGCAGGTTGCGGTTGGCCGGTGGTCATCCTGACCGGACACGGCAGCACAGTGAACGCTGAGGAGGCCATGCAAGCGGGAGCCTTCGCCTTCCTCGAGAAACCGCCGCGCGAGATCGAGGTGCTGGCCACGGCACGCAAAGCTCAGGCCTACCTCAGCGCCGCGCCCCAAATGATGTATGACGAGGAGATTGCGCAGCGTATCCAGCGCCTCTCACGCAGGGAACGCGAGGTGTTCGACGGCGTCCTCCTAGGGCTTCTCAACAAGCAGATCGCCGCGCAGCTCGGGATTTCGGAGAGCACCGTCAAGAGCGCTCGCCGGACGCTCTTGGGGCGAATGCAGGCGGAGACGAGTTTGGAACTGATAGCGATGGCGCTCTGCGGGGGTGTGACAATCAAGTCTCGGTCCTGAAGGGCCGAGTCATCTGCCTCCCGGCCACGCGGGCCGCATTGAGTGCGGCATCACGTATTCGCGTGTGGACCAGGACGTTACGACGTCTGGCTCGCTTTGCGGCGGACCCTGCCGCCAAAGGCAGCCGCACGATGAAGGTCGTGCCCCGATCTTGCCCCTCGCTCATGACTTCGATCTGGCCGTCGTGCAGCTCGACCAGCCGCCGGCAGATGGCGAGGCCGAGCCCGAGGCCGCTGTCACCCTCGAGAGGGGGTGCGCCCTGCCAGTAGCGCTCGAAGATATGGGGCAGGGCGTCGGCAGGGATTCCCCGCCCGGAATCGCGCACCAGCAGCTCGACACAATCCGCGCGGCGGGCGCAGTGCACTTCGATGCACCCACCTGTGGGAGTGAAGCGAATCGCGTTCGAGAGCAGATTCGAAATGATCTGCTGAATGCGGTCGCCATCGGCTTCCACGGGACCGCTGTCGTTGCTCAGCTTGCCGCGAAGGGTGATGTCCTTTTGGGAGGCCGCCGGGCCGTATGCCTCCAGAACTGCAGCCACGAGTGGCGCGAGGGATTTGTAAGACTCACGGTTGACCTGCATGTGTCCGGAAGATCCCCGTGCAACATCGAGCAGGTCCTCGGCCAGGCGGCGCACGGAGTGTGCCGCGGTTTCCAGCACATCCAGGGCCATTGAATCGTCGTCGCCCTCGAGCCGCTGGTCCCGTAATCTCTCTATCCAGGTGAACAGGCATGCGGCCGGACCCCTGAGCTCGTGCGCCAGTGCCGCAAAGAACTCCTCGCGAGCCTTGATCATCTGCTCCGCCTGGCTGCGTGCCTGGCGTTCCGCCGCATGTTGTCTGGCAGTCGCGAGCCGCGACTCGATCCTCGCCAGGAGCTCGTGGCGTGAAAAGGGCTTTACGAGATAATCGGCTGCGCCCGCGCGGAGCCCCCCGGCAGAGGCTTCCTCGCCGGCGCGGGCAGACAGCAGCAGCACTGGGATCTGTGCCGTCGCAGCGTCATTGCGCAACCTGCTCAGCAACTCGAGTCCATCCATGCGCGGCATCATGATGTCGGCAATGACGAGGTCAGGTGGTTGCTGGCAAATGCGCTCGAGCGCACTGACCCCGTCGGACGCTGCCTCTACCTGCCAGTGGTCCTGTAGCAGCCGCAGCAGATAGCCGCGCATGTCGGCATTGTCATCGACGACGAGGATCCGGCCTCGTGACGGGTTTGGCGGGATGACTACGGACGTTGGAGCGGCGTCTTTGGCGAGCCAGCCGAGCGCCTCCTCGATATAAGGCTCAGCCGCGGCTGCGGGTCGCAGCGATGCGCCTTCCGTGGCGATGCGGTCCTGGGGCAGGTGAGCGTGCCCGCGCGGGATGCGAACCGTAATTGTGGTGCCTACGCCGAGGCCGCTTTGCGCCTCTATCGTCCCGCCGTGCAGCTTCACTCGCTCTTTGACCAGAGACAAGCCGATACCGGTTCGCTCCACCGTGCGTGCCTTGGGCGCCTCTATCGCCGCGAACCGGTCGAAGATCCGGGGCAGATCCTCCGCCGCGATACCGCAGCCGGTATCGGCTACCTGGAGCTCGAAGCAGTCGTCGAGCGCGTGCATGCCGACGCTGACCTGCCCGATGAGAGTGAACTTCAGTGCGTTCGACACGAGGTTGAGGACGACTTTCTCCCACATATCCCGGTCCACGTAAGCCGCCTCAGGCGTGCTCGCGCAATCGATCACGAAGCGCAGGCTTGCCCGCTCGAACGCGGAACTGAACATCGAGGCGAGATCTGCGGTGAGAAGCCCGAGGTCGGTGGGCACGTAGCGGGCATCGATCCGGCCGCCCTCGATGCGGGAGAACTCGAGCAGCGAGTCAACCAGCTTCAGCAGGCGGGTACCGGCGCGACGCGCGGTCAGGAGCAGGTCGATGTCGCCGGGATGCAGGTGGGCGCAATCCAGTACCTGACGCAGCGGCTCGACGACCAGGGTGAGCGGCGTGCGCAGCTCGTGACTCACGTTGCTGAAGAAGACGGTCTTCGCCCGGTCGAGGGCTGCCAGCTCGTGTGCCCGCCGCTCGGCGTTCTCGCGCATGCGGGCGCTCGAAATGGCGGTTTCCACCTGACCGGCGACGAGCTCGAAAAATTTGCGCGACTCCTCGACCGGGCGCATTGGATTGAGGCCGGTGACCAGAATGCATCTGGGTGCGTCGGGGCCGGCATCGGTGAGGGGTATGGACAGCGCGTGCTGCGGCATACCCTCCGGGCTGACGAGCGCCGGGCCGATGATGTCGGCTACACCCTCAATCAACACGGGAGTACGGCTGGCGATCACCGCGGCGAGATGCCAGGGATCCGGATTTTGATCTACTCGCCCGGGTCCCGGAATGCCGACAGGAATGTCGCTCAGCCCGGTGCTCGCAATGCTCTCGATGCGGGAGCCCGTACTATCCAGCAGATAGAAAATGGCGAAGGGAACGTCGCGCCGCTGCCCCTCGAGAGCTTCGGCTGCAAGATGACATGCGCTCTCGGACGATTCCGCACAGGCGCAATGGCTCGCGAGGCGCCGCAGACAATCGAGCTGGCGCACGGCAATGACTCGCGCCGTGTTCTCGGTGGCCGTGCAGAAGATGCCGCTCGGGTTACCGTGATCGTCCGCCAGCGCGGCGAACGAGAAAGTGAGGTACGTTTCCTCCAGATAACTGCTGCGCACCAGAGGCATGAGCAGATCGGCCTCACCTGTCGGCCGGCCCGTCGCAAGGGTCTCGCTGAATCTGCGCTCCAGCACCGGCTCCCATATCTCGCGCCAGACCGTCCTGACGGGACGCCCCAGCGCTGACGGATGTCTCGCAGGTCCGCCCAGCGCAATGAAGGCATCGTTATAGATATAGGTGAGCTCGGGGCCGAGACCCACCGCACTGGGGAAGCTCGAGACCAGGATCAGGTCTACGGCGTTGCGCCAAGTAACAGGCCAGCCCTCTACCGGACCGATCGAAGTCTTCGACCAGTCAAAATCCTCGAAGCGCTGCGCCATTTCGCTCGTGTACCGTCGCACCCCTCCAGCTCCTTATGGCAAAAACCATTGCGACGCACCCCGAGCTTATCGCAGCGGCAGGCGGGCCGATAGTTGCGGCGGGCGTGCATGGCACGGGTCACCAGTGTTGATGCCGCGGCGGGGCGCGCATTCCGCATCCTTCGTACGCGTTACAAAGGTGACGCAACCCACTGAATTCCTTGGGCGCCCCCCCTGGGGTATGGCGGCATCAACTCCCTACGGCGGCGACCGTGCTGCGCGCGGCGCACGAGAGCGTGAATGTCAACCCGTCTAAAGACGGGGAGGGGAAGTCGAGCCGCATTGGGCCGTCTTTAGGCGGATTGACCCCCTTGCCGGATGGGACTTACATGCCAACAGGTGAAACGCGTCTCGTGTGAACTCACTCTTCAAGGTTGGAGACCCCCATGCCAAGCCCCTGGACGCGAGCCGGCGACCTCAAGGACCTTGCCAGTTATCCCCTCTGGGTTCGGGAGATCGTCGCCGACGTCCAGGGGTTGAAGGCCAGCGTTGCTGATCACCGCCTGTACCGGCAGATGCGCGACACCGTCCTGCCGCCCTGCGCCGCCGCGAATTTCCTCATCCGAGTGTGGCCGGTAATCGAGCAGTTTCCGCAGTACATGGGCCGCAATCTCGCCAAGCTGGAATTCGGCAAGCCCGGCCACGACCTGAGTCGCGTGTTCCTCACCCGCAATGTACGGGTCGAGCAGAATCATGCGGACTACTGGATCGCGTGGGCGGAGGCAAGCGGTGTCGCCTATGAGGCGCTCCTGCGCGGCTCGGCATCCGCTCCGTCCGCCGCCCTGGCGCACTGGTGTTGGTATATCTGCGACCGCGGGTCGCTGGCGGAGGCCATTGCGGCGACCAACTATGCCATCGAGGGCGCCACCGGCGAGTGGGCACAGCTGGTATGTTCCTCGGATCGCTACGCCGGTTCCCTTCCCGAGGAAAAACGCAAGAGCGGCATGCGCTGGCTGCGCGCTCACGCGCGCTACGACGACAGCCATCCTTGGGAGGCGCTGGAGATCGTCGCCTCCATCCTTGGCACTAGTCCCAGCCCAGGGGATGTCGAGCTCATTCGCACCGCGATCCAGCGCAGTTATGACTACATGCGGATGACGTTGGATGACTGCCTGGCGGAGGCGGCGAACCCGCCCGCGGAGGCAGGCGTGACGCAGGAGCGCGCCGCCTGAGGGGAGAGCTAGGCCGTTAGCACTGCAAAGGATGGCGGACCATCAAAGGTGAGCGTAGACTCGGCAGCACCCGCCCGGAGCGGGTGCGTTGGTCATGTCACCGCGCGGCATGCGGACAGAAGTTCGCCTGGAGTAGGCTCGGATGAGCGGCCCGCCCGCCAGGGTTTACATTGTGGATGACGACTCGCAATTGCGGGACGGGATGTCGCAATGGCTCACGGATGTTGGCTACCTGGTGCGCAACTTCCCTTCCGGTGAGGCGCTTCTCGCCGCCTATCCCCTTCTTTCGCCCGGCTGCATCATCGTGGACATGGCCATGCCAAACATGAACGGTCTCGAGTTGCAGCGACGGCTCGTCACCGCGGGCTGCCGCTGGCCGGTCATCATACTCACGGGCCATGCCAGCCGTCAGGTGGTCGCGCGTGCCATGGAAGCCGGTGTCGTTGCTTTCCTGGAGAAGCCGGTGCGGGAAGTCGAGTTGCTCGCCGCCGTCATGAGAGGGCAGGCGCACTTGCTGGGTAAGGCGGAGATGGTTCCCGACCCGGAGCTCGTGCAGCGGCTGGCTCGCCTGACGGGTCGGGAGCGTCAGGTGCTCGGCTTCGTGCTGCAGAAGAAGCTCAACAAGCAGATCGCGGCCTTCCTCGGCATCGGCGAGACCACCGTCAAGGGATACCGCAGGACGCTCATGAAGAAAGTGGGGGCGCACAACACCACGGAGCTGGTGGTGTTCGCGATCCGCGCCGGCCTTTACAACATTCCGCCGGTGCCGCCGGCCTAGTGATTGTCGCGGGGCACTCCGAACTTTTCGTCGATCTTCTGGTACTTTACCGCCGGCTTCAGCACCATGCCGTCGGCCAGCTGCTCCACCATTCCACGCTGGATCTCCTGCCACGGGGTCTGCGAGGGCGGGAACCGATAGCCGTTGCCGGCTTCGAGGGCCTTGCGCCGTGCCGCCAGCTCCGCTTCCGGCACCAGCATGTTGACCTGCCGCTTGCGCAGATCCACCCGCACCCGGTCACCGGTCTTCAGGATGGCGAGTCCGCCTCCCGCCGCGGCTTCCGGCGAAGCATTGAGGATGGATGGCGAGCCCGATGTTCCTGACTGCCGCCCATCGCCAATGCAGGGGAGGGAAGTGATCCCCTGTTTGATGAGATAGGCCGGCGGGCGCATGTTGACCACCTCCGCGGCCCCCGGATACCCGATGGGTCCCGTGCCCCGAATGCACAGCACAGTCTGGCTATCAATCCCCAGCTGGGGATTGTCGATGCGGGCGTGATAGTCCTCCGGCCCGTCAAATACCACCACCCGTCCCTCGAAGGCCTGCGGATCGGCAGCATTGCTCAGGTACCGCTGGCGGAACTCCTCGGAGATCACGCTCGTCTTCATGATGGCGGAGTCGAAGATGTTGCCCTGCAGGACGAGGAAGCCCCCATTGGGCTTGAGCGGCTTCTCGAACGGGCGGATGACGGCCGTATCCACGATTTCCCGCCCGCGGCAGTTCTCGCCGATCGTGCGTCCGTTGACCGTGAGGGCGCCTTCCCGGATCAGACCCTGCTTCATCAGCTCGTTGACGACGACCGGCACACCGCCGGCGTGGTGATAGTCCTCGCCCAGGTACTCGCCGGCGGGCTGCAGGTTGACGAGCAGCGGTACGTCGTAGCCGTACTTCTGCCAGTCATCGAGCGTCAGCTCGACACCGATGTGGCGGGCGATGGCCGCCATGTGGATCGGCGCATTGGTGGAGCCGCCGATGGCCGAGCTGACGACGATGGCGTTGAGGAAGGCATCCCTCGTCATGATGGTCGACGGCCTCAGGTCCTCATGCACCATCTGCACGATCCGCTCTCCCGTGAGATAGGAGATCTGACCGCGCTCCCGGTAGGGTGCCGGAATGGCTCCCGACCCGGGTAGCTGCATGCCCAGCACCTCAGTCAGGGAGTTCATGGTCGTCGCCGTGCCCATGGTGTTGCAGTAGCCGGTGGACGGGGCGGAAGAGGCGACCAACTCGATGAATCCCGGGTAGTCGATCTCGCCCGCGGCAAGCATCTGCCGGGCCTTCCATACGATGGTCCCGGATCCGGTCCGCTCACCCCGATGCCAGCCGTTGAGCATCGGCCCTACGGAAAGCGCGATGGCGGGAATGTTGACCGTGGCGGCCGCCATCAGGCAGGCCGGAGTCGTCTTGTCGCAGCCGATGGTGAGCACTACGCCATCCAGCGGATAGCCGTAGAGCACCTCGACCAAGCCGAGGTAAGCGAGGTTACGATCCAGGCTCGCCGTCGGGCGCTTGCCCGTCTCCTGGATGGGATGCACCGGAAATTCGATGGGCACGCCGCCCGCGGCGCGGATGCCGGCGGCGACGCGCTCCGCGAGCACGATGTGATGACGGTTGCAGGGCGAGAGGTCCGAGCCCGTCTGCGCAATACCGATGATCGGCTTACCCGACTTCAGCTCATCGAGCGTCATGCCGTAGTTCAAGTAGCGCTCCAGGTAGAGCGCCGTCATGTCGGGATTGGCCGGGTTGTCGAACCAGGCGCGCGAGCGCAAGCGGCGTCCGCCGCGATCCTGGCCGTTGGAAGAGCTCATTTCTTCGTCTGTCCTCGTTGCTTCTTGCGGGTGACGTCTATCCGGTCCACCCCTATGTCGATCACTTTCAGAATGGCTTTGGCCGCCGCCTGCTCCTGCCCGGACTCGATCGCATCCACGATGGCGGCGTGACCGTTCACGGTCCTCTCGTGGTCCTCGGGATCGTCGACCGGCGAGCTGTGGGCAAAGGAGGCGACCAGCGCCGTCTCGATGACGCTCGCCATGGAGCGCATCAGCGGGTTGCCGGAGGCACTGCCGATGGCCAGATGAAAATCGAGGTCCGCCTCGGCGAAGCTTTGGCGTGTGTGGTCGGTTCGCGCCATCTGGCGCACGCATTCACGCAGGCGCGCGATGTCCGCAGGGGAGCGGCGCCCTGCCGCGAGGGCAGCGGCCGCAGGCTCCAGCGAGCGGCGGACCTCCGTCAGGCTTTTCATGAACTGGTCATCGAGCCCGAGGCGCACGCGCCAGGCGAGCACATCGGCATCGAAGTAGTTCCAGTACACGGGGTCGCGTACACGGGTGCCGACCCGCGTCTTGGAGATCACGAAGCCCTTGGCCGCGAGCGTCTTCATCACCTCGCGCATGACCGTGCGCGAGATCTGGAAGCGCTCGATGAGCTCCGGCTCCGACGGCATGTTGCCACCCGGGGCGTAGAGGCCCTTGAGCAGCTCCGTGCCGAGGATGGCCGCGATCTGATCGTGGCTGGATTTCGCCCTCTCGAGCGCCAGGCGGCTGAGGCGCGGCATGGGCCGCGGTGCCGGTTGGCGAGGGGGACGAATGTTCGCTTGTGCGCTCATGGGGCTGCGGACCCCGCTATCATGCGCCGGTAAACGGCGTTTCGATGTCATATAATATGACTATTCAGAGCTGGCGGCAAGCCAAGGTGACCTTATGAGTGCGTCCGAGAACGTTCTGGTCACACGCCGCGGACACGTCTGCGAAGTACGTCTGAATCGCCCTGAGAAGCGCAACGCGCTCACCTCTAATATGTATGAGGCCCTGATCGAGGCCTTCACGGAGGCGGAGGCGGACAAGGAGATACGCGTGGTCCTGCTGAGCGGCGAAGGCGGATGCTTTACCGGCGGCAACGACCTCAAGGACTTCCTGAGCGCACCGGACGTCATCGAGAGCGATCACGTGATCTCGCGCTTCCTGCGTGCGCTGAGCGAGTTCGGCAAGATCCTCATCGCCGCCGCCCACGGGCCCACCGTCGGGATCGGCACCACGCTGCTGCTTCACTGCGATCTGGTCATCGCCGCGGCCCGCAGCACCCGCTTCATCACCCCCTTCGTACAGCTGGGGGTCGTCCCGGAAGCGGCCAGCACGATCCTCCTGCCGCTGCTCGTCGGGCATCAGCGGGCAGCCGAGATGTTCTTCCTCGGCCAGCCCATCGATGCCCAGACCGCCCGGGAGTGGGGGCTGGTCAACCGCGTGGTGGACGATGAGTCGCTGCTCGAAGAGGCACGGGCTCTGGCCGATACCGCCGCCCGCCAGCCCCCCGGGGCCGTGCGCGCCACCAAGCGCCTGATGCGCTCCGCCCAGAGCGCGCAGATATCCGCGCAGATGCAGGAGGAGCTGCGGGTATTCACCGCGCGTTTGCGCTCCGAGGAGTTCGCGGCAGCCGCCCAGGCCTTCTTCAGCAAGTCGTCCGGCCGCACCGGCGGAACCTGAGCCATCGCCGGACCGTTTTCTCGCGATGGCTGCCACGCGAGACCCCATCGGCGAGAGCTCCCGCAGCCCCGGGCAGGGCAGGCTGCAGTGGACCCTGAGCCGGCTGCGCGCCATGACTCCGGGCGAGTTCGGCTTCAGGCTGCGGCGCAAGGTGCAGGGAGACGTCGAGCGCGCCGGCATCGGCCTGGCGCGCCCCTCCGAGCCGGCCGGGGCCTGTGGACGTCCTTGGGTGTCGCCACTGCCGCGTGGATTCGAGGCTGAGCGCTACAGGCTGGCGGCTGACAGGATCCTGGACGGCCGCTTCGATGTGTTCGCCCTCGAGAACGCGCAGCTCGGCTTTCCGCCACGGTGGAATGTCGATCCCAAGACCGGCATCGAGGCGCCGCTCGAGTTCGGCTTTGGGCTCGACTATCGCGATGCGGCGCGGGTCGGCGACATCAAGTATCTCTGGGAGGTCAACCGCCACCTGGAGTTGGTGACGCTGGCCCAGGCCTGGCACCTGACAGCAGACGAGCGCTATGCCCGCGGCGCCAGGATCCTGGTCGATTCCTGGCTGAAGGACTGTCCTTACCCGCGGGGCGCCAATTGGTGCGCGAGCCTCGAGCACGCCATTCGGCTCGTCAACTGGGCGTTCGCCTGGCAACTCCTGGGTGCGGATGACGCGCAGATCCTGCAGGGAGAAGAGGGCCGGGATTTCCGGCACCGCTGGCTCGAAAGCATCTACCAGCACTGCCACTTCGTCGCCCATCACTTCTCGCGCCATTCGTCTGCCAACAATCACCTGCTGGGAGAGTTGACGGGGCTTTTCATCGGCTCACTGGCCTGGCCGCTCTGGCCGGAGAGCCGACACTGGCAGAGTCAGTCGCGCGCGGAGATCGCCCGCGAGGCGCTGCTGCAGACCTTCGAGGACGGTGTCAACAGGGAGCAGGCGATCTGGTATCACCACTCCGTGGCTGACATGCTGCTCATCGCCGGGCTTTTCGCGCGAGCGAACGGCTGCGACTTCGACGCGCAATACTGGGGAACACTCGAGTCCATGCTCGACTTCCTGGCGAGCATCATGGATGTGGAGGGCGGCGTGCCCGCCATCGGTGATGCTGACCAGGGCGTGTTGGTCCGCCTGATGCCGACCGACCCGGCCGGCTCGAGCACCGGACCAGGTGTTTATCGATCGCTGCTCGCCACCGGCGCGGTACTCTTCAGCCGCCCGGAGCTTCGCCTGAAAGCCGGCGGCCTCGATGACAAGAGCCGCTGGCTCCTCGGCGATGACACCTCGGCGCGCTTCGAGGCGCTCGGCCCAGCGCGAGCGCAGCTGCCGGTGCGCCGGTCGTTCCCGCGCGCCGGCTACTACATCCTCGGAGACGAGTTCGAGACCCCCGGTGAAGTGCGAATCGTCGCCGACGCGGGCGCGCTGGGATACCTCTCCATCGCCGCGCACGGGCATGCCGATGCGCTCGCCTTCACGCTGACCATCGGCGGTACGCCGTTCCTCGTCGACTCCGGCACCTTCGCCTACCACACGGAGCGCGCCTGGCGCCGATACTTCCGCGGCACCTCAGCGCACAACACCGTCATGATCGACGGTGAGGACCAGTCGGTGTCCGCCGGTCCCTTCCTCTGGCTGCAGCACGCCGCGGCGACCGTCGACGAGTTTGACTGCACGCCGGGCCGGCAGGTGCTCGTTGCGCATCATGACGGCTACCGGCGTCTCGCCGATCCCGTGGTTCACCGTCGGACGTGGCGCTATGAGGCCGTGACCGCGACTCTCGAGGTCTGTGACGAGCTCCTGTGCTCCGGCGAGCACACGGCCGAGATCTTCTGGCACTTCGCGCCGGAGTGTCGGGTCGTCTGCGAGAACGGGCGCGTCGTAGCCGAGCGCGATGGGATACGCGTGGAGCTGGAGCCTCCGGGCACCGTGTCAGTGGAACTCGTGAGTGGACGGACTCCCGACCACGCGGGCGAGCGCCCGCTCGGCTGGGTCTCGACCGGCTTTGACCTCAAGGCGCCCGCGACGACCGTAGTCTTTGCGGCCCGTATCGCCGGTGATACCCGGCTGGAGTCGCGCCTACGGATCCGGCGCCCGCCGGCGGCTTGAGGCGGCCTGAAGCTTTCGCCAGCGGCCAACCGGGCAAGGTCGCATTGTTCGGACCGAATGAAGTCAGAATGCCTCGCTTCCAGGCACTCGTAGCCCGCCGTGTAGCCGCGGATGGCCGGGCAGATCATCGCTCCCTGGTAGCAGATGAGCTTCAGTTATTTACGGATAAGCGCGTACACTTATTTACGGATAAGCGTGTATACTTATTTACGGATAAATGGCTGGCAACTTTAGGCGTAGGTGACGCATGGCTACCAAACGTCCCCTGGAGCAGGCACGACGCTGGTGGAAGGAACGTGCCGATGCCGGGCGCTATGTTGTCTCTCCGTCCGAAGCACCGTCGCTTGCGGTGAGTCGTGTCCTTCGCCAAGAGGGGCTGGTTCTCGATACAGCCGGCAGACGCGCCTGGATCCTCACCGCAGGCAAGACGGTCGATGGCCGCGCCGTGTTCCTCGCGAACTACTGGCCGGTCGTTGCACTGGTTCTCAACCGCTACGAGCCCGCGGCGGTCGCCGGTGTTGCCGCCATCCGCGTGTATCTCGAGGACCTCTCGCCACCCGAAGATCTCCCTGCGTACCAGGCCGCGAATCAGAGCGAGTACAAGCTGACGCTGTACCCGGGGTTTCGCCTGCGTCTACGACCGCGGAAGCTCGCTGCCGACGACATACCTAGCGTCAAGGTGTCTCCTCATGCGGAGCTGCCGGTTCAGGCGCCGGTCGACATCCTCACGACGCTCGACGAGGGCGAGGTGACCGCCGGGATTGAGCCTCTCTCGGCATGGCTTCGCCACCTCGTAGTGCGCACACCGGATCTCGAGGACCGCGTCGAGCAGAATCCGCGCCCGGTTATCCTGCAGCGGTTGGCGGACCTCGCGACCGAATTGGGCAACGAGCCCCTAGCGCGCCAGCTCGAACGGCTCGTTCGTCGCATTGCCAACCGCCAAAGTACGCCGGCGCGCACCGGCGTCGGTACACGTATCGTGGTGCCCAAGGTCTTGCGGGATGCGCCGCGCGGCACGGGATCGCCCTGGCTGGACGAGCAAGCGATGCGGCTGGCGCGCGAGGAAACAGAGGCTCTTCGCGTTCTCGGCGACGCTGACACAGAACTACCGACGTTCGGCTGGAATCTGCTGCGTGCGCAAGCGGAAGAGAACAAAGCGTACGACGCTTATCACAGCACAACGATGGAGGGGTACCGCATCTCGCGCGAGATCTCGGACGCCATTGTGCGGGGAGAGCCGCTTCCCGATGGGCCTCAGGACCGGAAGACGCTCGAAGCCGCGATGGCGGTTCAGGGCTACACGATCGCGTACGGCCTGATCCTCGAACGCGCCCGCCGTAAGGGCCCCATTGATTCCGCTCTCATCCTCGACCTCCGCGAGGCACTGTTTCGTCCTTCGGTGGACGCCGGGCTTGCGGACACAGCCGCACTGCGCGGCTGGCGGCAGGATAGGGTCGGTCTTCAGGGCTGGCGCTATGTGCCCCCAAACGCGAAGAAAGTCCCGGATCTCATTGGCGGACTCGAGCGCTTTGCCGCGCGCCGTGACCTGAATCCGGTGACGCGTGCGCTTTTGCTACACCTCGAGTTCGTCACCATTCATCCCTTCTTGGACGGCAACGGGCGGCTCGGGCGACTGCTCATGAACCATGCGTTGCTGACTGCAGGTCTTCCTTGGGTAACGATTCGCAGCGACGAGCGGGTTCCGTTCTTCAAGTCGATCGAGAAAGCGCAGGTCGACGCTGAGGTCGGGCCTTTCGTCGAATTCCTTTGGCATCTCATCCGCCAGGTGGTCCGGGAGGTTGAGCCCCGCAAGGTGCCTGGTGCTCGGTCTGCCGCGGCACGCAGAACAGCGTCTCGGAGACCAAGAGCGCGAAGCTGAGGCGGCTCAGCCGCGGGGTTCGGCCTCAAGGCGCCCGCGACGACCGTGGTCTTTGCGGCCCGTATCGCCGGTGATACCCGGCTGGAGTCGAGCCTGCGGATCCGGCGCCTACACCCGCTTGAGGTTTGATAGTCCCTCTGAGACCCGCTCTCGCGAGCGCAGATGCCTCAGGAAACGTCCCGAAGAGCGCATCGTAAGCGGCGAGTAGCTTGGGCGCCTCGTATTGCCACGCGAGGTGGCGCTCGATGCGCTGCCGCCCGAACTGCCCCATCCGCTCGCGCCGTTGCGGGTCCGCGAGCAGCGTTACGATCTTGTGCGCGAAGTCGAAGGCGTCGTTCGGCTTCGCGTACAGCGAGGCCTCGCGCGCGGAAAAGCGGCCCTCGGTGAGCTCGAACTGCACGATGGGCTTGCCCAGCGCCATGTACTCCATGATCTTGTTCATGGTGGACTTGTCGTTCATCGCGTTGACTTCGTCGCAGTTGACGCAGACATCCGCGGTGTTGAGCATCTCGAGCAGCGTCTGATCGGGCACGCGCCCGAGGAACTCGACGTAGTCGTCGAGCTGCATCTGCGATTTCAGCTGGCGCATCTCCTCGAGGGCCGGCCCGCCGCCTGCCAGCATGAAGCGCACGTCCTCCCGCCCCAGGTCGCGCACGATGTGCCGCGCCGCCTCGAGGAGGTAGGGGATGCCTTCCTGCGCGCCCATCACGCCCACATACCCGACGAGATACTGCCGCCCGCGCTTCAGCTCCGGCATCGGCGGCAGGATCTTAAGGCGCTCGAGACTCGGTCCGGAGCGCACCACGAACACCTTCTCCGGGTGCATGTGTCCGCGCTGCAAAGCGATCTGCCGGTAGCTCTCGTTGGTGGCGATGGACACGTCCGCCGTGAGGAAGGTGAGCCGCTCCGAGAGCCGCACCACCCGGTAGAGGAAGCCGCGCCGGCCGAACTTCGCCTCGTAGAGCTCCGGGTTGATGTCGTGATGGTCGAAGAGGAAGCGCTTGCCGGCGAGCAGCTTGTAGAGCGCGCCGATGAGGAAGATGTTGTCGGGCGGATTGCAGGCGTGGATGACATCGAAGCCGTGGCGGCGCAGCACCCGCACGGAGAGCACGAGCTGCCAGAAGAGAGAGGAGGCGTATTCCAGCGCATAGCCCAAGGCTCCCTTGGCCTCGAGCGGCAGCGGGTGCCGGTATATGTGAATGCCCTCGAGGCATTCGTAGCGCGCGGTGTAGCCGCGGATCGCCGGGCAGATCACCGCGACCTGGTAGCCATTTGCCTTCAGCGCCGTCGCTTCCTGCCACACGCGCCGGTCGAAGGGCACGGGCAGGTTCTGGACGATGATGAGTACGCGTCTACCAGCAGATGCCGGCGTAATTCCCATGGCGCTCCTCGATCTGCCGGATGCGCACGAAGTCGATCACGAGCTGATCGGGGCGCAGTTTATCGGCGAGCCCGGTGAACTCCTCACCGCGGTTGCCGATGACGATGACGTCCGCATGAGCGAGCACCTGGTCGAGCGATGCGACCATCAGCCGCTCGATGTGCGGGATGCTTTTCATGATGTACTCACGGTTTGCCCCCGTGAGCTTGGCGAGATTGACGTTGCGGTCGTAGAGCCTCAGGTCGAAGCCCTTGCCGAGCAGGCGCTCGATCACCTCGACCAGCGGGCTCTCGCGCAGGTCGTCGGTGCCCGCTTTGAAGCTGAAGCCGAGGACACCCACTTTCTTGCGCCGCGAGGCGAGCACCATCGCGATACCTTGCTCGATCTGCTCGCGGTTCGAGTACATCAGCGAGTTCAGGAGCGGCGTCGAGACGTCGTGGCTGCGCGCATGGTAGGTGATGGCGCGCAGGTCCTTCGGCAGGCACGAGCCGCCGAAGGCGAACCCGGGCTTGAGGTAATACGGCGACAGATTGAGCTTCGCGTCCTTGCAGAAGATGTCCATCACCGCGTGACTGTCAACGCCGACACTCTTGCAGATCTTGCCGATCTCGTTGGCGAAAGTGACTTTGGTGGCGTGCCAGCTGTTGTCGGCGTACTTCACCATCTCGCCGACCTCGATGGGGCAGCGGATCACGTTTCCCGGAAAGCCCTGATAGAGGCTCTGCACGATGTCGCCGGAGCGCGAATCGCTCGCTCCGATCACTGTTTTCGACGGGTTGCGGAAATCCGCCACTGCCGTGCTCTCGCGCAGGAACTCCGGATTGTTGCAGACGCCGAAGTCCTCTCCAAGGCGCTGGCCGCTCGCGCTCTCGAGCGTCGGGATGATGAGTCCCTTCACGGTCCCGGGCAGAATCGTAGAGCGCACGACGACCACGTGGAACGCGCGCTTCTCGCGCAGCGCCGCGCCGATCTCCGCGCACACTCTCTCGAGATAGCGGAAGTCGAGATTGCCATTGGTCTGACTCGGCGTCGGCACACAGACAAAGGTGACCTCGGAGTCGAGAACCGCGCTCACCGGGTCGCTCGTCGCGCGCAGCCGCTTCTCCGCCACCGCGGATCGCGTCAACTCCGCGAGCTCGGCTTCGACCACAGGGGCTCGGCCGGAGTTGATGAGCTCCACTTTATCCGCGTTCGGATCGACCCCAATGACTGAGTGTCCGCGCTCGGCGAGACAGGCCGCTGATACCGCTCCCACGTACCCCAGGCCGAATATGCTGATTCTCATCGCGGTGGACTACACGCTCCGCAGGTGTTCTGAGCAGCAGCTTCGCAAGAAGCATTCCGTCGCGTTTGCGGCGGCAGCGCGCGACCAAAAGTGTTGTCAGACGGCGACGCTCAAGTCCGGAGTCGGTTCATGAATCTTCAGGAATTGGTTGGCTTAGGCCCGGCGGCTCTAAGTTGTTACCCAATTGAGACTTGTGTTCCACTGTCGCCGTGGAGCATCATCCGCCCGTCACATTAGATATCTATCCTCGCAGTCTGCTTGCTTGCCTGCTACGGAGGGGATTCCACATATGACATCAGTACCGCAGACGCAGCGCACCCTTACCGCTCAGGACGGCCGCCGTCGCACTTCGCCCCTTACCAGCAATCCAGAGGCCTCCAGCCGCGGCCGCGCTCGCCAGGCGCTGCCGACGGTCGATCCGTCCACTGCTTTCGGGTGTGTAGATTGGTTCTTGTATCCGGACCAGGCCGCAGGCCGGTCCGCCGCCGAAGCTCAAGCTCAGGGCGCCAGGGCCTGACCCCCCGGCGTCAATTACTCAGCTCGCGATTCCTCGTACCCAGATCACCGTCGCCATTCCGGCGGCGGTGACCAGGAGCGATGCGGCCACGTGGACGGCCACCTCGGCGAGAGCCCAGAGCGCCTGTCCGCGCTGTAGTAACCCCACGACCTCGGCGGAGAAGGTCGAGAACGTGGTGAGGCCGCCGCAAAATCCGGTGATGACGAAGAGGCGCCACTCCACCGGCAGCGCGGGGAAGGTGGCGAAGAGCGCCACGGCGGCACCGATGACATAGCCGCCGATGATGTTCGCGGCCAGGGTGCCGGGCGGCAGCAGCGGGAAGACCGCATTCAGCCGATCACCGAGCCACCAGCGCAGAAGCGCCCCGGCGCTCGCGCCGACACTGATCGCTACGACCGACTTCCACATGCGCCGTTACCGCCTCTTCACGGCTAGCGGCCCGCGAGGGCGCCACGTCGCCATGTAAAGCGGCAAAGGCTACGCTAACTTCACTGCATCGACCAGCCGTGGCTGACCACCAGCGCACGAATCCCGGGCAGATGACGTTCGCGCGGACCCCGTGCCTGGCGCCTTCCTTCGCGACCACCCGCGCGAGTCCGATGAGCCCGTGCTTGGCCGTGACATCAGGAGCCTTGAGCACCGAGGCCTCCTTCGGAGTACATATTGCGCAGCGCGCCGCGGGTGGCCCAGAAATGCGCCATCGAGATGCACGGTGAGCACGCGCTGCCAGATGACCTGGATGCCGACATTGCAGACCAGGACGCCGATGCGGCCGAGCGTGTCTATCACGTGAGTGATACCGCCATCGACCTGGTCCTCGCGTGGGTGAGCAACTCTCCCGAATGGGGCCGGCGCGGATCAGTCTCCGGAGTTGTGATAGGCGACCTCGGGCCGCGGACACACCGCCACCTGCGGTGGGCTCAGATTGCGCTGCCTGCCGAAATGGTCGTCGACGATCCAACAGGTATCGAACGCCGAGCAGTAACAGGATCGAATGGAGAGGCTGTGCAAGAGAGCTGATTTGAAGGCGTTCCAGTTCGCTTCGCTTGCCGATCCGCGCGGCAGCACCAGGAAGGGGAGCTCCTGTCCCGCGCGCAGCACCAAGCCGGCCGTCCCGCTCATCTCGTAGTGAGCGAGCAGCCACCCGAGGTCCACGGGCTGATCCGGTGATTTTCCCGCCTCACTGCAGCACGCGCGCAGCAGATGCTCGGGACCGGGTTGCGCGTGGCCCTTCCACGACACCTCGAAAGTCTCGATTTTGGCGGGTCCGATGCCGCCGTTCATGATCATCAGGCTCACCCCGGCTCCCATGCCCGCGGAAGGTGTGCTGTCGTTCTCACCGAACTGCACGAAGGGCCAGGAATTGGCCGCGACGAGTTGCTGCTCCGAAGCAACGAGCTCCCGGTTGGTGCGCTCCGTATCGTATGCCACCCACAGCGACACCGCCGCGATGACTATGGCGCCTATGGCGAGCGCGCTCTCGGCCCAGTGCCGGTCGAGCAGCGACGGCAGACCCTTCTCGGACATGTGATTCCCCTATGAGGACACCGACCGCGCGGATGGGCTGCGCGAGTAGCCGCATCCGCGGGGTGGCGTTGGGGACTCTACAATACCTGCTCGCCTTGCGCGATGGCCGCCTTCAGCTGCTGCTCGCCGGCCTGCGCTTCGTGGTCCAGGTCATCGTAGACCTGGTGCTCCGCGGCCGTCGGCATCTCATAGGCGAGGTCGATGTTGGCCGCCAGATAGGCGAGGTGGCTGCGCAGCTTCGACTCATGCAGCAGCGGGCCTTCGCTCGAGTGCAGGTCGAGCTGCACGGCCTCGCCGATCGCCTCATCGAGCGCGGCAAGCGCAGCGTGCGCCTTGTCTGCCGTTACCTTGTGGTGAGCGACAGCGGCTGCGAGCTTCTCGCGGGTCGCGATCGCGCGGTTGATGGTCTTGTTCAGCGTGTCCAGGCTCGCATGGATCTGCTGCTCGAGCGCAAGACGTTGCTGCAACGCGTCGGGGGCGGGGTGCAGCCGCGGGTCGAGCGCGACATCGAATGAACGCTGCGACTTGCGGCCGTTATAGTTGAGCACCACGGTATAGCGGCCGGGTACCACTGTCGGCCCCTGCACCGAGTCGTCGAGTCCGCCTGCGGCAATCGGCGTCTCGAAGCCCGTGACCTCCGTGGCATCGGGGTAGCGCAGGTCCCACTGGAAGCGGTTGGAGCCCGCCGTGATGGCGGTGAGCTTCTCGTCAGCCTGCTGCTTCTCCTCGATCGGCGTCAGATTGTCATGCTGTGCGGGCGTCAGCTTCGGCTGCTTGGTCTTCAGATGCAGCGCGAACGTGCGGACCAGGTGTCCCTCGCTGTCGAGGAAGCTGAGGGTCACCGGTACTTTCCCGTGGTAGGTATCGGGAATGTGGAAGAACACGGTGGCGCCGAACTGCGGGTTGCTGCCGACGTCGTGCTGATACTTCGCCATCTCGCTCGAGCCGTAGGCATGGCTCTCCCATGCGGTTTCCGGCGCATAGACCTGCACGTCATCGGCAGCCACTGACGGTTGCAGGGACATCTGCTCCAGCAGGGCGAGGTTGTCCAGCACCCAGAATGCGCGCCCGTGCGTCGCGACGGTGAGGTCCCCCTGGCGGGTGTTGATGGCGATATCACGCACCTGTACGTGCGGCAGGTTCAGCGAGAGGGGCTGCCAGTGCCCACCGCCGTCGAAGGTCACGAACACCGTGCTCTTGCTGCCGAGGAAGAGAAGCCGCGGGTCGGACGGGTCCTGGCGGACCGCGAGGACATACTCATCATCCGGCAGCCCCGTCGTCATCGCCGTCCAGTGCTGTCCGTAGTCGGTCGTCTCGTACACGTAGGGATGGAAGTCATCCCACATATACCGCGACGCGGTCAGGTACGCAGTCCCCGCGGACTCGTGCGAAGGCTCGATGGAGCTGATCTCCGACCACTGCGGCAGGTTCGGCGGCGTGATCACCTGCCACGTCTTGCCGCCGTCGCGCGTGATGTGCACCAGGCCGTCGGCCGAGCCTGCCCAGATCTCCTGCTTGTCGGCGGGTGAGACCGCAAGCGCGGAGACATCGGGGAAGACCTCCGCGCTCGACTGGTCGAGGTCGATCGGGCCGCCGCTCGGCCGCTCGGTGGCCGGGTCGTTGCGCGTGAGGTCCGGGCTGATCTCATGCCAGGTGCGGCCGTAGTCGTCGCTCCTGAGGATGATCTGCGAGGCGATCAGCAGCTCCTTGGGATCGTCGGGCGAGAAAAAGATCGGATGTGTCCAGCCGAAGCGGTATTTCTGTTCGCCGGAGGAGGCGCCTTCCAGGTAATCCGGCCACGGGCTGACGTCGCGGTCCTGTCCGGTCGCCAGGTTGTAGCTGAGGAAGATGCTGAAGTAGCCGGCGCCGTAGGTGACGTTGGGATCCCCTGGCTTCGGCGCGATGAAAGTGCTCTCGCCGTAGGCCACTTCGTTCCAATCGCCCAGCGGAATCATGCCGTGAGAGGTCGCGCTCGGGCCCGCGAAGGAGCCTTCGTCCTGCTGCGCCCCGTAGATGTGGAAGGGAAACTGCTCATCGAGCGCGACGTGGTAGAACTGGCCTGTCGGCTGATTGTGCTCCGTGCTCCAGGTCTTGCCGCCGTCGGTGGAAACCGTGGCGCCGCCGTCATTGCCCTCGAGCAGGATTTTCGGATCGTTCGGATTGATCCAGATGATGTGGTTGTCGCCGTGCGGAGTATGGAGCTTGGCGAAACTCCTGCCGCCGTCACGCGATACCCAGCAGGCATCGACCTCCGGAACGTAGACGACGTCGGCGTTCGTCGGGTCCGCATAGATGCTCATGTAATAGAAGGCGCGCTGGCGCAGACTCATATTCGAGTTGACCCGATGCCAGCTGCCGCCGCCGTCATCGGAGCGGAAGACGCCGCCTTCCTTCGCCTGCACGATGGCATAGACCACCTGCGGGCGGCTCGCGACGACCGACACGCCGATGCGCCCGAGCGTTCCCTGCGGGAAGCCGGAATTCTGCGAGATCTTGTTCCAATGAGCGCCGCCGTCAGTGCTCTTGTAAAGACCGCTGCCCGGGCCGCCGTCATCGAGCTTCCACGGCGTGCGGTACGCCTGCCACATCGAGGCGTAGAGGACCTGCGGATTGCCCGGATCCATCACCAGGTCGATGGCGCCGGTGTTGTCGTCGACGTAGAGGATCTTGCTCCAGGTCTTGCCGCCGTCCGTCGACTTGAACACGCCCCGGTCGGGGTTGGACTTGAAGACGTGACCCATCGAGGAGGCATACACCACGTCGGGATTGTGCGGATCGACCACGATGCCGCTGATCGTGTGCGTGTCCGCGAGGCCCGCCGGGCGCCAGTGCTTGCCTGCATCGTCGGAGCGGAAGACGCCATCGCCCGTGATGACATCGCCGCGGATGTCGCTCTCGCCCGTGCCTGCGTAGATCACTTTGGAGTTGGACGGCGCCACCGCGACCGCTCCGATGCTGTCGCTCGTGCCCGGGAGCCTGTGGTCGGTGATGTTGGTCCAGCTGACACCGTAATTGGTGCTCTTCCAGACGCCGCCGTCGACCGCGCCCATGTAGAAGAGATTCGGCTGCGAGGGCACCCCATCGATCGCAACGACGCGGCCACCGATGTACGGACCGACGCTGCGCCACTCGAGCTTGGCATCCGGTCCGTGCGGGGCCGCGGCGGAGGCGGCGGTGAGCGCCGCGACGAACAATGCCGTCCCTGTTGCTGTGAGCGTCCTGAGTCCGCGCGAGCGCGCCGAGTCACGGGTGCCTGTGCTCGGCCCATCGTGGGCCTCGCCCCTGCGGGGCCGGCGCTGCGCGCCGTCCAAAATCGCTCCAGGCGATTTAGTCATGACCTTGCCTCCCACGGGCGGCCGGATACGATCCGTCCGTGTAATTGTTTTAAGACGTGCCGAAGACGATGCGACATCATAGGGGAAGGCCGCGCGCGGTTTCCAGCCGCGGCGGCGCTCCCGGCCGGCGCGCGGCGACGAGCCGTGCTCTTCCTGCGGTGGTTGCAATTGTGCTGCGACAAGCCATCCGCCGGCAGATTCAGCAGCGGCTTGCGGCGGCGGCGTCACTCCGGATGCAGCATTGCTCCCCGCCCGGGCATAGCCTTTGCTGCCCGCCACGCGATGCGGAGTGGGACTACCCAAGCGGAACGAGAAGGGATGAAGCTGGCTCTGGAGCCTGGGGGCTATCCCCCGGCCGGAGGCGCGCAGCCATCCGACATGGCGTCCAGGCGGATCGTCACCGATCTGCCGCCCGTCATGATCCTTGCCGACCACATTGGCTATGCCGATGGCGTGCGCCACGGCGTGACCACCTATCTCCTGCACGTGCTGCCGTTGCTCGCCTCTTCGGGTGTCGACATGACGGTCTGTTTCCTTCGTGCGCCGCACGCGGCGGCCGCAGATCTGCAGGCGCACGGCATCCGTCCCATCTTCTTCGGTGCCGGCAAGTGGGATCCGACAGTTGCTCTGCGCATCGCCACGCTCGCCAAGCACAAGGGAGTGCGTCTGTTGCATGCTACAGGCGTGAAGGGAACGCTGGCCGCGCGCATCGCGGCGCGGCTCATCGGCGCCCGGACCTTGGTGCACGTTCACGACTTGAACGACCCCGGCGCGGCGCTGAGCGTGCTGCAGCGGCTCGTGGCGCAGCCCACGGACGCGGCCGTATGCGTTTCCAAGGCTGTCCGTGACTTGACGGTGAACCGGTATCACGTGCCCCCCGAGCGCGTGCGTGTCGCCTGCAACGGCATCCCGCTCGATTTGTTGCGCAGCGCCGGGGCTGGCGCGCGCAGCCGTGTGCGATCCGAGCTCGGCATCGAGGCGGGTCAGCCGGTGCTCGCCATCATCGGCCGCATGCATCCCGTCAAGGGCCACCGTGCGCTGCTGCAGATGATGCCCGCTATCCTGCGCAGCTGCCCGCGGGCGTTGCTGCTCGTGATCGGCAACGGACCGGAGCGGGGGCCGTGCGAGGAGCTCGCACGGAGTCTCGGCCTGTCCCGGCACGTGCGCTTTCTCGGCCGGCGCGGCGACGTACCCCGATTGCTCTCGGCCATCGACCTGGTGTTGATGCCGTCGCAGTCCGAAGGCCTCGGGCTGGCGGCCATCGAGGCGCTGGCCGCGGCTCGCCCGGTCATCGCCCACGCGGTGGGTGGCCTCCCGGAAGTGGTGGCCGACGGGGTCAACGGGCGGCTGGTGCCCCCCGGGGATTCCGCGGCGTTTGCCAGCGCGGTGATCCAGACGCTGCAGGGTCCCGGCCGGCGCTTCTCCTACGCCCGAGGCGCCGCCGCCAGCGCCGGCCGCTTCGGAGTCGAGACCCACGTCCAGCGGCTCATCGAGTGCTACCGGATGGCTCTCGCCCCCTAGCCGTGCCGGCCCCCCTGAGACCCCGCGCCACGAAGGCGGACGCGGGACGGGGAAACGACCGTGGTAAATTACCCCTCATGAGAAGAAGGGGAGAGCAACGGTGAATGCCTTGGACGAGAGCGTGAAGCGCGCGGCGTCGAGCGAGCGGCCTGCAGGCCCGCCACCTGACAAAATCGCCGGGAGCGATTTTGGACGGCAGGGCCGTCCCGAAGGGGATTTTGGCGACCGGCCCGCGCGCGCCCGCGCGGCTAGCCGGGGCGCTCGCTCGGTGGAAGGGCGGCTGCTGGCGCGCCTGCTCGATTACCTCGGCAAGCCGCCGCTCGAGTTCGTCCTCTGGACCGGAGAGCCCGTCGCCCCCGCAGGCGCGCCCATCGTCGCGCGCGTGAGCGTCTCGAACCGCGCGACGCTGCTCGGTATCCTGGCCGACGTGCAGGTACGGTTCCCGGACGCCTACAGCGAGGGGCGGCTCGAGATCGAAGGTGATCTGGTGCGGCTGCTGGAGGAGGTCTATCACGCGAGCCGCAGCAGCCCGCAGCCGTCGACGGTGCAGCGGCTGGTGGAGCGGTTGCGCCGGCCACACGGGAATTCCCTGTCGGGCTCGCGGGAGAATATCCACCACCATTACGACATCGGCAACGAGTTCTACTCGCTCTGGCTCGGGCAGACCATGGCGTACACCTGCGCCTACTACCCGACGCCGACGACCACGCTGGATCAGGCTCAGGTCGCGAAGATGGATCACGTCTGCCGCAAGGTCCGCCTGCGCACCGGCGAGAGCGTCGTCGAGGCCGGTTGTGGCTGGGGGACGCTCGCGCTCCATATGGCGCAGCACTACGGCGTCAAGGTCCGCGCCTTCAACATCTCGCGCGAGCAGGTGGCCTTCGCGCGCGAGCGCGCCGCGAAGCTGGGAATGAGCTCCCGGGTCGAGTACGTCCTCGATGATTACCGCAACGTCTCGGGGCACTACGACGCCTTCGTCTCCGTCGGCATGCTCGAGCACGTCGGAGTCGCCAACTACGCGGCTCTCGGCGAGGTGATCGCGCGCAGCATCGGTGCGAACGGGCGCGGCCTGATTCACTCCATCGGGCGCAATCGCCCGGCGCTGCTGCAGCCCTGGATCGAGAAGCGGATCTTCCCGGGCGCTTATCCGCCCTCCCTGGCGGAGATGATGCAGATCTTCGAGCCTTATGACTTCTGCGTGCTCGACGTCGAGAACCTGCGGCTGCACTACGCGCAGACACTGCGCGACTGGCTCGCGCTCTTCGAGGCGGCGAGCGGCCGGGTGCGCGAGATGTTCGACGAGAAGTTCGTGCGCATGTGGCGGATGTATCTGGCGGGCTCGATCGCCGGATTCACGACCGGGGCGCTGCAGCTTTTCCAGGTGGTGTTCGCGCCGCGGGACAACAACGATGTCCCGATGACCCGCGAGCATCTGTATCCGCGCTGAGGCAGCCATGCGCAGCTGTGATGTCCTGATCGTCGGCGGCGGGCCGGCGGGCTCGAGCGCGGCATGGAAGCTCAAGCAGGCGGGCGCCGACGTGCTGGTGCTCGACAAGGAGCGCTTCCCGCGGCTGAAGCTCTGCGCCGGCTGGATCACGCCGGAGGTGGTGCGCGATCTGAGCCTCGACATCGGCGCCTATCCGCACCGCTTCCTCACCTTCGACAAGTTGCACATCCACGTGAAGGGGCTGCACCTGCCCGTGCGCTGCGTGCAGCACTCCATCCGTCGCGTCGAGTTCGATGCCTGGCTTCTGGAGCGCTCCGGCGCGCCGGTGTCGGAGCACACGGTGCGCAACATTCGCGAGGAGGATGGCGCCTACATCGTCGATGAGGCGTTCCGCTGCCGCTATCTCATCGGGGCCGGCGGTACGCGCTGTCCGGTCTACCGCACGCTCTTCCGCGAGCTCAACCCGCGCGCGAGCGACCTGCAGACCGTCACCCTGGAGCACGAGATCGAGTACGACTGGCGCGCGCCCGACTGTCATCTCTGGTTCTTCGACAACGGCCTGCCGGGATACGCCTGGTACGTGCCCAAGCAGAACGGCTGGCTCAATGTCGGCATCGGCGGCATGGCGGACCGCATCAAGGCCGGCAACCGCTCCATCCATGACCACTGGGCGCTCTTCACCGGCATGCTGGGAGGCCGGCTCGCCCCGGGCGCCAGCTACGACCCGGCAGGCTACAGCTACTACCTGCGCGGCCGGGTGGACGTGGCGCGTCGCGGGAACGCCTTCATCGTCGGTGACGCCGCCGGGCTCGCGACGCGCGACATGGCGGAAGGCATAGGCCCTGCCGTGCGCAGCGGCCTTCAGGCGGCCGAAGCCATCCTGTACGGCAAGGAGTACCGCCTCCACGATGTCACCGGGGCGAGCCTGGGAGGCGGGCTCGCGAGCCGCCTGCTCGACTGGGCCATGACCCGGGGCGCGGGACGCACGCCCCAGGCGGCCGCCGCCTAGCTCCCCCACGGCGGAGCGTTGTCTCGCGGAGGAGAGTCTGCTGTTGTCGGACGGCGTGCGCGCCCCAAGCTCCTGCGGTTGTATCGGTCGACCTGAGGGTCAGTTGACAGCGCCGCCGCTGTGAAGTGATGCTTCGCGGCCATGACGACCGCGCTCTGGATCGGCACCCGCAAGGGGGCCTTCACGCTGCGGCCCGACGCTCGCCGGCGGGGCTGGAAGCTGTCGGGTCCACAGTTCCTCGGTCACATCATCCACCACGTCATACAGGATCCGCGCGAGCCGCGGGTGCTGTTGCTGGCCGCCAAGACCGGGCACCTCGGGCCCACGGTCTATCGCTCCACCGACAGCGGTCGTAGCTGGCGGGAAGCCGCGCAGCCGCCCGCCTTCCGCAAGGCGGCGGAAGGGGAGGAGCCGCGCGCCGTGGAGCGGGTGTTCTGGCTGACGCCGGGACACGTCTCCGAGCGCGGCACGTGGTATGCCGGCACCTCGCCGGCGGGCCTCTTCCGCTCCGAGGACGGCGGCGAGCGCTGGCAGGCGGTCGCCGGATTCAACGATCACCCCATGCGCCCGAAATGGGTGACCTTCGGTACGCCGGACGGCCAGCTGCTGCACTCGATCAGCATCGACCCGCGCGATCCGCAACACCTGTACATCGCCATCTCCATAGGCGGTGTGTTCGAGTCGACCGACGGCGGCGCCGACTGGACACCCCTCAACGAGGGCTGCGCGGCGGACTTCATGCCGGATCCGAGCGTTCCCTACGGGCACGACCCGCACTGTGTCGCGCTCCATCCCGGCGCGCCGGACCGGCTCTATCAGCAGAACCATTGCGGCATCTACCGGCTGGACCGCCCCGAGCGGCGCTGGGTGCGCATCGGCCGCGCCATGCCGAGGAAGGTGGGCGACATCGGCTTCCCCATCGTCCTGCATCCTAGCGATCCGCAAACGGCGTGGGTGTTGCCGATGGATGGCCAGACGGTGTGGCCGCGCACCTCGATCGCGGGCAAGCCCGCGGTATATCGCACCAGCAATGGCGGGAAGAGCTGGCGGCGCCTCGACCGCGGGCTCCCGGAGTCCCAGGCATGGCTCACCGTTTTGCGCCAGGCCATGTGTACGGACGGCCGCGCACCGCGGGTCGGTGTCTACTTCGGGACGACGGGCGGCGAGGTCTGGGCGGGCGCCGACGGCGGCGAGAATTGGCGCTGCATCGCGCGCCACCTGCCGGAGATCTACTCGGTGACGCACGCCGAATAGTCAGTGCGCACAGCCATGAGCTGCACCGTCCGCATTCCGAGCCCCCTGCGGTCCTACACGGCCGGCGCCTCCCTGGTTGCGGCCGAGGGCGGCACGGTCGAGGAAGTCCTGGCGAGTCTCGAGCAGAGCTTCGCCGGCATCCGCTTCCGTATGATCGACGAGCAGAGCAGGATTCGTCCGCACATCCGCCTGTATGTCAACACGGCGGAGGTGCTGGCTCTGTCGCAGCCCGTCGGCCCGCGCGATGTCGTGCACGTGATTTGCGCACTGAGCGGGGGATGAGCCGTGCCGCTGTCGCCATCGGAGCTGTCGCGGTATCACCGGCACATCGCGCTGCCTGAGCTCGGTCGCGCCGGCCAGGAGCGGCTGCAGAGCGCGCGCGTCGTGGTGATCGGGGCCGGGGGCCTCGGCTCGCCGGCCGCGCTCTATCTCGCCGCGGCGGGCGTCGGCACCGTCGGACTCGTGGACTTCGACCGGGTGGAGCTCTCCAACCTGCAGCGACAGGTGTTGTTCGCCAGCTCGGACGTCGGACGGCTGAAGACCGAGGCGGCCGCCGAGCGGTTGCGCGCACTCAACCCCGACATCAGCGTCGTCGCACATACACTGACTTTGCGTGCAGATAACGTTCTCGATGTCCTGCGGGGCTACGATCTCGTCCTCGACGGCACCGACCGGCTGGCTACGCGTTACCTGGTCAATGATGCCTGCGTCCTTCTCGGCAAGCCGCTCGTGTCCGCGGCGATTCACCGTTTCGAGGGACATGCGATGACCTATCTCCCCGGCCGCGGGCCCTGCTACCGGTGCCTCTTCCCCGCGGCGGAGGAGGGTGTCGTCGCGAATTGCGCCGCGGCAGGGGTGCTCGGCGTGCTGCCGGGCGTGCTCGGAGCGATCCAGGCCACCGAGGCGGTCAAGATCCTGACCGGCGTCGGCGAGCCCATCGTGGGCCGGCTGCTGACCTATGACGCGTTGGAGCTTCGCTTCATGGAGTTGCCGGTCACGCGCCGCCCCGACTGCGCCGTTTGCGGCGAGCATGCCACCATCACGGCGCCGCAGGATGCGGCAGAGATTTGCGACTCGGCCGCCCTGGAGCGCGTGCGCCGACTCAGTGCGGCCGCTCTCCACGACCTCCTGTCGCAGGAGAGGACTCGTGCCGGTGTCCTCGTCATCGACGTGCGTGAGCCGCACGAGTTCGACACAGGTCATTTGCAAGGGGCGCTGAATATTCCACTGGCCGACCTCGAGCGCCGGCTCGGAGAGCTCCCGGCTGCGTGTCCGCCCGTATTTGTGTGCCGCAGCGGCCGGCGCAGCCTCATGGCCTGCGTGCTCGCTTTGCGCAAAGACAGGGGGGCTGTCGCGCACCTCGAGGGCGGCTTGCTCGCCTGGGCGGCGGAGATCGATCCGGCGTTCGAGGTTGCCGCCGGCTGAGCTCGCCGCGAGCCATCGCCGGGCGTTGCGCCGCCGCAACGGAGGGAGTGTTCTGGCCCCTCTAGACCCCGCTGCGAGACAGTGTATGCTTCGCGCCACGACACAGGGACCTGCGACTCGAGACTGCGGGGGTTGCCGCAGCCGCAGGGCCTCGGGGGAGGGGCGCATGTTGCGGAAGATTGGCGTGCTCGGGGTGGCCGTGGCCGCCCTCGGTCTCGCTGCCTGCGGTGGCACCAATAGTCCGACCGGCAAGGTGGCGAGCTCCAGTCAGCGCGGCACCCTGGTCGATAACCCGGCCTTGCGCGTCGCCTCGGTCAATGCCACGGCCTTCGCGGCGCAGCTCGGCGCCAGCAGCTCGGGCCCGCAGCTGCTGCAGCTCGCCGGCACACCCGCGTGCGGGGTGGATTTCTACTACATCAAGTACTGGACCGTCGGACCCGACGGCTCCGCGCAGCAGGTTTCCGCCGCGCTGATGGTGCCCACCGGTTCCGCGGCGCCCTGCACGGGTCCGCGGCCCATCGTGTTGTACGCGCACGGCACGACGACCGACGCGGCCTACAACATCGCGAACATCAGCGATACCGCGAACTCCGCCAACTCCGAGTCGGCCCTGATCGCCGCGGTGTTCGCCGCTCAGGGCTACATCGTGGTGGCGCCCAACGGGCTCGGCTATGACATCTCGACGTTGGGGTATTACCCCTACGTCGATGGGGCCGCGAGCTCGGCCGTCATGATGGATGCGCTGACGGCGGCCAGGACCGCGCTGCTCAGCACGTTCACCCCGACTACCAGCGATAGCGGCAAGTTGTATGTAACCGGGTACTCGGAGGGTGGCTACGTCGCGATGGCAACGGTCAAGGCGATGCAGACGGCTGGCGATACCGTCACCGCATCGGCGCCCGCATCCGGGCCGTATGCGCTGGAGGCGTTCGGTGATGCGATATTCTTCGGTCAGGTGAACATCGGCTCCACGGAGTTTGCGCCGCTGACGACCACCAGCTATCAACACGCCTACAGTAACGTCTACACGCAGACCTCGGACGTGTATTCCGCGAACTACGCGACCGGCATCGACACTCTGCTGCCGAGCACCACTCCGATTTCGACGCTGTTCTCGCAAGGGAAGCTGCCGCAGACCGCGCTCTTCGACGCCACGATCCCGACCTCGACGACGGGCATCGGCGCCGTGGACGCCGCGGCCGACCAGCTGCTTGCTCTGCCGACGAGCCCGCCGTACAGCGCCTCGGAGGCGATGCTGTTCGACCTGGGATTCGGCGCTTCCCCGTCCTACCTGGTGAACAACAGCTACCGTGTGGGTTACGTGGACGACGCCGTGATCAATCCGGACCAGGCGGAGATGACGCTGCTCGGCGGCGGGACGCTGAGCTCGAGCACCGTCGCGCTCGCCGCGACGCCGACGATCGGGTTGCGCAAGGACCTGGCGGCGAACGACATGCGCTCCGGTGGCTGGTTCCCGATGGAGCCGATGCTGATGTGCGGGGGCGATCAGGATCCGACCGTGTACTTCCAGAATGCGGCGATCATGGCGGCCTTGTGGACCCCGTACGTGCAGGGCGGGCTCGTGAGCGTGCTCGACCTGAATGGGACGCCGCAGGCCGGCAATCCCTTCGCGCCGCTGCAGGTCGCTCTGCAGCAGGAGGAGGCGCAGCTGGTCACTGCGAACGGCCCGACCGCGGTCGCGTCCTTCCACACCACCGAGGCGCCGTTCTGCCTGGTGGCGGCCCGCGGCTTCTTTGCGCAAGTTCCGTAAGCTCGGCGAGGGACGACCATGCAGAAGAGAATCCTGACTCTGGCGATCGGTGCCGCTCTGGCGCTGGGCGCATCCGGGGCGTTTGCGGACGACGGGGGCAATAACACCGTCCGCCTGGGAATGTATTTCGTGCACTTCGAGGCCGACGCGGACGACATCACGGGTCCTTACGTGCCGTCGGGCCTCAATGTCCATTTCAACAACGTCGAGACGCTCTATCTCGCCTACGTGCGCACGCTCTCGACCCACTTCAATGTCGAGTTCGCCTTCGGGTACCCGCCGCTCACCAAGACGGAAGGCAGGGGCCCGGCCACCCTCGGCTCCGTGCCCTACAACGGCCAGACCATCTCCACCGCCCGGTGGTTCTCGCCGTCGCTGCTGCTCAACTACGTGTTCGGCGACGAGAACAGCCGCCTGCGGCCTTACGTGGGCGTCGGTGTCAATTACACCAAGTTCCTCGCCCGCCAGTCGACCGCGGCCGGCGATGCGGCGAGCGGCGGTCCCACTTCGATCTCGCTGCCGTCATCGGTCGGGCCGACCGTGACGGCCGGACTCGCCTATGAGTTGGCCGAGCACTGGCACGTTTACGCCTCGTACTCGGTCGCGCAGGTCAATAGCAAGCTGACGGCCGACACCGCCGGCATCCTGCGCACCTCCGAAATCCATTTCTGGCCGAATACCCTGGTCGTCTCGGCGGGCTATTCATTCTAGGAGCGCCGCCAGCCCGCGCGTAGTATCCTGAGGGATGATGGGCTGCGCGCGCGACATCCGCACGGGTATTCCGCGGCTTCTCACGAGGCCGGGCGGCAAGACTCGTGCGCGAGTGGTCTTCGCCGCGCTGCTGGCGTTCGCGCTGCGGGCCTTCATTCCGGTCGGCTTCATGCCGGCCTCCGACGGCTCTTTCTCGCTCATGATCTGTCCGGGCGGCTTGCCGGCCGGGCTCTACTCGGACAAGAGCATGCCGATGTCGGGCGGCATGCAGATGCCGGCGCATCCGCAGCATGGCCACGGACTCATGGACGAAGGCTACTGTGCCTTCACCACCGGGTTCAGCTCGGCGCCGCCGCCCCTTCTGCTAATGGCCCTTTTCCTGATGCTCTTGCGCGTCACCGTCACATCCGTGACGGTGCTGGCGCCGGCCGGCATCCGCCTCGTTCACCTGCCCCAGGCACGCGCTCCTCCCGCCGCGATCTGATCGCGAAACATTGATCCGCCGCATCTGCGGCCCTTGGACGAGGCTCCGAATCGCGCTTGCGCGTGACGAGGGGGCCCGAGGGGTTCGGAGCCGCGCGCTCGCGCGCGAGGACGAGCCGCAACCGGGAGAATTCAAGTGGTTGGAATTTCGGCTGGCTGCGCGCACGCGGCGCGCGGCCGCAAACCTTTGTCTCGTGGCGCAACATCGAGGCTCTGCAGGCGCGCCGGCGCCGCCGGGCTCGCGAGTCTCGCCGTACTCTTGGCCTTTACGCCGGTGTCGGGTTGGGCAGCCGCCTTCGGCGGTGTCAGCGGCACGGTGGAGGATGCCGGCGGCAAGGCGGTGGCCGGGGCGCGGGTCGCGCTTCGATCGGGCGCTTCAGGCAGCCTCATCACGCAGCGCACCGACGCGCACGGCCGCTTCGAGTTTGCGACGGTGGCGATCGGAAGCTACCTGCTCACGGTGAGCTGCAAGGGCTTCACGGCTGCGAGCGAGCCGATCACGCTGGAGTCGGGATATTTTCCGGCGCCGCTGGTCGTGCTGCAGCGCCTCTCGAGGCTCGCGGCGGTGACCGTGAGTGCTCCCCCGGAGCCGGTCGTCGCCTCGGTCACCCCGATCACGATGGTGAGCCAGAAGGACATCGTGAGCACCCCAGGAGCGAGCAACGTCAACAGTCTCGCCATGATCACCGACTACGTTCCGGGAGCGTACGAGGCCCATGACATGCTGCACATGCGCGGCGGTCATCAGACGAGCTGGCTGATGGACGGAGTCGAGATTCCGAACACGAACATCGCGGAGAACCTCGGCCCCGCCGTCAATCCACAGGATGTGCAAACCCTGCAAACCGAGCGGGGCAGCTACCAGGCCGACGAGGGCGACCGCACTTACGGCATCTTCAACGTGATCCCGAAGACCGGCCTCGGAGCCATGAATCAGGCGCAGCTCGACGTCACAGCGGGGAATTTCGGCCAGACTGACGACTACCTGAGCGCCGCGAGCCACACGGGCAACTTCGCGTATTACGCCAGCATCGAGGGTAACCGCAGCAATCTCGGCCTGCAGACCCCGGTCTCGCAGGTCATCCACGATGAGTCGCAGGGATACGGTGCGTTCACCAACCTGCAGTATGAGCCGAGCACGCGCGATGCGGTGAGCTTGGTCGCCCAGTTGCGGCAAGACGATTACCAGATCCCGAATTGCACGCAATACGCATTCCAGCAGATCGATGGCTGCACCCCTCCGACCTACGACGATGTGCAGGGCGAGGCGGACAACTTCGCGCTGCTGTCGTGGGCGCACACCTTCACGGGCAACTCGGTCCTGACGAGCTCGATCATGTATCACTTCGAGCGGGCGAATTATGACGGGGGTGCCAGCGACTATCCTTCGGTCACCACCTACCACCACGCCTCTCAGTACGAGGGCGCTGAAGAGAATCTGCGGCTGGACTTCAGCCGCAATCATCTGGATGTCGGCGTCTACGGCTTCGCCCAGCAGGACCGGGCCGACTTCAACCTGGCGTTCACCGATGGCAGCTCACCGGCGCTGGCGGAGCTCGAGAGCCCGAGCGGCGGCCTCATCGCCGCCTGGGTGCAGGACACCTTCGCGGCCACACACTGGCTCAGCCTGTCGGCGGGCGTGCGCCAGTCACACTTCCAGGGCGCGATCACCGAGAATGCGACCGACCCGCGGCTCGGTGCGCTGGTGACGCTGCCGCGCCTCGACTGGGTACTCTCGGCCTTCTGGGGCAAGTACTACCAGGCGCCGCCGCTCGAGACCCTCTCAGGGCCCCTGGCAGCTTACGCCAACGCGAACGACACCGCCTTCCTGCCGCTGCGCGGCGAGCGCGACAGGGAGCGCCAGTTCGGGATCACGATCCCGGTTGCCGGCTGGAGTGTCGAGGCGGACTACTTCGTCACCGAGTCGAGCAATTTCTTCGACCACAACCCCCTCGGCAACTCCGAGATCTACCTGCCGCTCACGGACCAGGGGGCGCTCATCGAGGGGCGCGAGCTCACGCTGCGCTCACCGCCCTTCTGGCGCTACGGACAGGTGCATCTCGCCTACTCGAACCAGACCGCCGATGCCTTCGGGGCGCTCACCGGCGGACTGATCAGTCTCCCGAACGTGAACGGCGGCTACTACGCCCTGGACCATGATCAGCGCAACACATTGAACCTCGGCTACAACGCGGATCTGCCCGGGCAGTTCTTCGTCGGCGCCAACCTGTCGGTCAATTCGGGCCTGTCCAACGGCGACGCGCCGCCGAGCCACCTGCCGAGCTACACGGTGCTCGATCTCACGGTGGGCCGCAATATCAGCCGGAACCTGTCGGTGTCGGTCACCGGATTGAACCTCGGCAACCGGCACCTGCTCACGGACGACAGTCTGACCTTCGGTGGCCTGCACTGGAACGACCCATTCCAGATCTACGCGGAGCTGCGCTACCGCTTCCACTACTGAGGAGATTCGGACCCTGCCGGGGGCGCGGGGTGGTGCAACAGGTCGCCGAGCAGGCGGCGCACGGTCACGTAGAACACCGGGATCAGCAGCAGCCCGAACACGGTCGCGAACAGCATGCCGCCTATCACGCCGGTGCCGATCTCGTGCCGTGACACCGCGCCGGCGCCGGTCGAGAGGACGAGCGGTAGGACGCCGAGCATGAACGCGAACGAGGTCATCAGGATCGGGCGCAGACGCAATCGCGCGGCGGTAGTGACCGCGTCAAAGAGCGATGTGCCCCCGGCCTGGCTCTGTACGGCGAACTCGACGATCAGGATCGCGTTCTTCGCGGCCAGGCCGATGACCGTGACCAGACCGATCTTGAAATAGATGTCGTTCGGAACGTGAGTCAGCATGCAGAAGGTGATCATGCCGAGCAGGCCGAGCGGCACCACGAGCAGCACCGAGACGGGGATCGACCAGCTCTCGTAGAGCGCCGCCAGGCCCAGGAACACGACCAGGATGGACAGGCCCATCAGGGCAGGCGCCGAGTTCCCCGAGAGCAGCTCCTGGTACGACTGGCCCGTCCAATCCGCGCCGTAGCCCGGCGGCAGCGACTTACGGATGATGCTCTGCACGGAGCTCATCGCCTGGCCCGTCGTATAGCCGGCTCCCGGATTGCCGACGATCTCGAGCGCCGGATACCCGTCGTAGCGCTGCAGCACCGCGGGCCCGATGGTCCATTTCGCGTTGATCACGCTCGATAGCGGAATCATGTCGTCCGGATTCCCCGGCGAGCTCGTCCCCGAGGCAGCGGTTCGCGCCGAGTTGAGGGGTGAATCGGTCAATGGCGTATACAGGTGCTGCAGCGCGTCGGGGTCCATGCGGTACTGCGGCTCGTCCTGGATGTAAACCTGCTTGATGCGGCCGCCGTAGGACATCTGGTCGATGTACATGGGCGCGATCTCGGTGTTGATGGTGGCGTAGACGTCACTCAGTGACAGACCCATCGAGGCGGCCTGCTTGCGGTTGACCGAAATGTCGAGCTGCGACGCGTTGGGCAGGGCATTCTCTCGGACTTGGTAGAGCATCGGGTCCTTGCCCGCATCGGCGACCAGGGTTTTTCCGGCGCCGTCGAGCTGCTGGTGCGTCTGCCCGGTGCGTGCCAGCAGGTACAGGTCAATGCCCCCGAAGCGACTCAGGCCGCGGATCGTCGGCAGGTTGACCGCGAAGACCTGTGCGCCGGGAATCGTCGCCAGCAGCTTGTTGACCCGCGGGATCAGCTGCATCACGCTCTGCGAGCGCTTGCTCCAGTCGGTCAGCTTGATGAAGGTCATGCCGACGTTCTCGCTGTTGCCGACGAAGCTGAAGCCCTCGGGCTGGAACATGCCCGTGATGTCCTTGCCGAGCGGGCCGTTGACCAGTTTTGCGCGAATCTGGCTCATCAGCTGGTCGGTGCGCTGCAGCGTCGCCCCGGGCGGCAGGGTGACCAGTGCCAGCAGGAAGCCCTGGTCCTCATCGGGGACGAAGCTCGTCGGCATGTGCAGGTAGAGGAAGCCGCTCAGGGCCGCGACAAGCACGAACACCATCATCCAGCGCGGCGCGTGCCGCACGGCTCTACCGACGTGTCCCTCGTAGGCGTGCGCGGTGCTGTTGAAGGCCCGATCGAACCAGCGGAACAGCAGATTCCGCCCTTCGTGGCGCTCCGGCCTGAGCAGCGCCGCGCACAGCGCCGGCGTGAACGACAGCGCGAGGAACGCGGAAATGGCCATCGACACGGCGATGGTCAGCGCGAACTGGGCATAGATGATCCCCGTGGCGCCGGGCTGCAGCGCCGATGGCACGAACACGGCGGTCAGCACCACCGTGATCGCGATGATCGCCCCGGTGATCTGCTGCATGGCCTTGCGCGTCGCTTCCCGCGGCTCGAGGTGCTCCTCGGTCATGATGCGCTCGACGTTCTCGATGACGACGATCGCATCGTCGACGACGATGCCGATGGCCAGGACCATGCCGAACAGCGTCAGCTGGTTCACCGAGAAATGCAGCACCGCGAGCCCGATGAACGTGCCGAGCAGCGCGACGGGAATCACCAGAGTCGGGATGAGGGTGGCGCGCAGGTTCTGCAGGAACACCAGCATGACCAGAAACACGAGCACGATCGCTTCGACGAGCGTCCTCAGGACCTCCTGGATCGACGCGGTGATGAAGGGCGTCGTGTCGTAGGGAACGGTCCAACTCACGCCCGGGGGCAGGGTGCTGGCGAGCGAGGCCATCTCGGCCTTGACCGCATCGGCCACCGCGAGCGCGTTGGCGCCCGGAGACAGGAACACGGCGAGGCCCCCGGCCGCCCTGCCGTTGAACTTCGCCTCCTGGCCGTAGTTCTGGCCGCCGAACGAGATGCGGGCGACGTCGGCGAGCGTCACCACGCTGCCGTTGCTGTTGGCGCGCAGGATGATGTTGCGGAACTCCCGCAGCGAATCGAACAGCTTGTCGCCGGAGACGGTGGCGGTGAACCCCTGGCCCTTGACCGCCGGGTCCGCACCGAGCGCGCCGGTGGCGAACTGCGCGTTCTGCGCCTCCACCGCGTTGAGCACCTGCGTCGTCGACAGACCGTAGGCTTGCAGTCGGGCCGGATCGAGCCAAATGCGTACGGCGTACTCGGAGCCGATCAGAAACGAGTTGCCTATGCCGTCGATGCGTGCGATCTCGGGTTGGATCTGCGAGGCCAGGATGTCGTCGAGCCGCGCGCCGTCGATCGCCGGGCTGTTCGAATACAAACTGATGAACATCAGGATGTCGGGGCTGGCCTTGGCGACCGTGATGCCCTGCCGCGTGACTCCGGCCGGCAGCAGCGGCTGCGCCAGGTTGACCTTGTTCTGCACCTGGACCTCGGCAATGTCGGGATTGGTGCCGTTGGCGAAGGTGAGGGTGATGACCGTCTGGCCGTTGGAGCCGGAGGTTGAGCTGAAATAGAGCAGGTTGTCGATGCCGGTGAGCTGCTGCTCGATGACCTGGGTGACCGTCGATTCCATCGTGGCGGCGCTGGCGCCCGGATAGTTGGCAGTGACCGTCACCTGCGGCGGCGCGATGTCAGGATAAGAGTCGACCCCCATCGAGCGCAGCGCGATGGCGCCGAACAGGATCAGCAGGATGGCAATCACCCAGGCGAAGACCGGGCGCTCGATGAAGAAGCTTGGCACTGCTCGACTCCTTGGTACGCGCGGCACGGCCGGCGCCGCGCCGGTGCCTTCTCAGGCAGTGATCTCGATATCGCGCTGCGGGCCGTCGACATCGCTGCGCTGGTGCTCGGGGGCGGCGGCGGCGGGGCCGCGCTCGATGATCATCCGGGCGTGCAGGCCGGGATGATTGTCGGCGAGCTCGAGCGAGCCGCCGTGGAGCCTGGCGATGGCCTCGACCAGGCTCAGCCCCAATCCGACTCCGGGCGTTGCGCGGCTCGCATCGCCGCGGAAGAAGCGTTGCGTGGCCCGCGACCGGTCCGCCTCCGGCATGCCCGGCCCGTCGTCGGCGACCAGCACCGCGACAGTCTCCGCGCTGGCCGCCACGATCCCGACCTCGATGTGCCCGCCCGGGGGAACGAACTTCAGCGAGTTGCAGATGAGGTTGTTGATCGCCTGCGCGAGCAGCACGGGGTCGCAGCGAGCCCACGCGGGCGCCGAATCGCGCAATGCGAGGCTGAGACCCTTGAGCTCCGCGGCCGGCAGATAGAACTCGACCGCCCGCGCCGCGAGGTCGGCGATATCCGCCTGCACGAAATTCGAGCGCCTGAGCCCCGCATCGATCTCCGCGAGGCGCAACAGAGCGTTGAAGATACGGATGACCCCGTCGACATCCGCCACCGCGGCGTCGACCTCTGCGAAGGCTTGCTCCGGAGAGGGGCGGGTGAGGGCGAGCTCCTCGAGGCGCGAGCGCAGCTCGGCGAGCGGCGTGCGCAGATCGTGCGCGATGGAGTTCGAGACGTTGGCGATGCCGTGTACCAGTTGCTCCACCTGCTCGAGCAGGCGATTGATCGTCTGCGCCAGCGTGTCGAGCTCATCGCCGCTCGAGCGCACCTTGAGCCGATGGCTGAGGTCGCCGCGCATGATCGCGGCGACGGTCTGTTGAATGCTGTGGATGCGTGCGAGCAGCGCGCTGCGGATGAGCAGGGCGCCGATGAGGCCGGCCACCGTCAGCACCGCCACCGCTGCGGCGAGACCGTACCAGAAGCGCTGCTCGATGGGCGCGAAGCGATCGACGTCGCGCCCTACGAGCAGGCGGTAGCCGCCGGGCAACGCGGTCAGGACCATCGCGACGGTCTTCTGCCCGTCGCCCAGCGTGACGGGAAGAGTATAGCTGCCGGCCCGGGTGGGGATGCTGCGCGGCCAGGCCGGCAGGTTGCCGGCGAGCGCCCGGCCGCTCGGACCCACGAACAGCAGCATCCGCTCGCCCGCGATCTGCATGCTGACGCGCTCGTCGATGAAGTTGGCGAGCGCGCCCGGTCCGCGCAGCTCGAAGACATGCGACAGGCGCTGCGAGTCTTCCTGCAGCAGCTCGAAGCGGAAGTCCTCGATGGTCGCCTGCCACGCATAGCGCAGCGGCGCGGCGAACAGCACGAGCGCGACGAAGGCCAGCAGCACGTACCCGATCGCGAGGGTGGTGGCGGATGAGCGGATGACGCGGGCCATAACCTGTTCTACCGTACCCGGCGGTTGCGCGGGCTCAGCCGCCGGCCGGCGCCGGCGGCTCGGCGCTGATCATATATCCGGCGTTGCGGACCGTCCTGAGAAGCTGCGGCTCGGCCTCGATCTCGATCTTCTGCCTGAGCTTGCTGATGTGCACGTCGACCACGTTCGTCTCCGGGTCGAAGTGATAATCCCAGACGTTCTCGAGCAGCATGGTGCGCGTCACCACCTGGCGGGCGTGGCGCATGAGGTATTCCAGGAGCTTGAACTCCCGCGGCTGCAGCTGGATGGCGCGCGCGCCGCGCCAGACCTTGCGGGTGAGCAGGTCGATGCGCAGATCGCCCACTTCGAGGGTAGTCTGCGCGGCGTCCTGCCGCCGCCGGCGGCTGAGCACATCGATGCGGGCGAGCAGCTCACCGAATGCGAAGGGCTTGGTGAGGTAGTCGTCGCCGCCCGCTCGCAGGCCCTTGATGCGCTCATCGACGTCGCCGAGGGCGCTGAGGATGAGAATGGGGGTGTGATTCTCAGCCTTGCGCAGCGCATCGATGATGGTGAGGCCGTCGATGTTGCCCGGCAGCATGCGGTCCATGATGATGACGTCGTACCGCTCGCTGACGGCGAGGAAGAGGCCGTCGCGGCCGTTCTCCGCGTGATCGGTGGTGTGGCCCGCCTCCGTCAGTCCCTTGGTGACGAATCTCGCCACCCGCTCGTTGTCCTCGACGACCAGGATCTTCATGACCGCTCGATGGCCGGCCGTCCCGGCACCGCCACGGCGGCGGCTTCGTCGTGATGCGAGCCTCGCCACCAGGCCGTCAGCCGGTTGTTCAGCCGGTCGAGATAGAGATAGATCACGGGTGTCGTGAAGAGCGTGAGTGTCTGGCTGAGGAGCAGTCCCCCCACCATGGTATAGCCGAGCGGCTGGCGCAGCTCCGAGCCCGTGCCGCGCCCGAGCATCAGCGGCAGAGCGCCGAGCAGGGCCGACATGGTCGTCATCATGATCGGCCGGAAGCGCAGCACGCAGGCCTTGCGGATAGACTCGAGCGGGGAGAGGTGCTCCTCGCGCTCCGCCTGGATGGCGAAGTCGACCATCATGATGCCGTTCTTCTTCACGATGCCGATGAGCAGGATGATCCCCACCAGCGCGATGATGGACAGGTCGAAATGGAACACCATCAGCATGAGCAGCGCGCCGACGCCCGCCGAGGGCAGCGTCGAGAGAATGGTGAGCGGGTGGATGTAGCTCTCGTACAGCATGCCGAGAATAATGTACACGACCACGATGGCGGCGAGGATCAGGTACGGCTCGCTGGCGAGGGAGGCCTGGAACGCCTGCGCCGTGCCTTGGAAGGTTGCCTGGATCGTGGGCGGCATGCGCAGGGCATCGGCCGCCTTCTGGATGGCATCGACCGCCTGGCCCAGCGCGGCGCCCGGCGCGAGATTGAACGACAGCGTCACGCTCGGGAACTGGTTCTGGTGGTTGATCGACAGCACCGTCGCATGGTGGGTGTCGAATTTCACCAGGGTCGACAGCGGCACCATCTCTCCCGTGAGCGGCGAGCGGATGTAGAGCTCACCGAGGCTATTCGGGTCCGCCTGCAGCTTCGGCGGGATCTCCAGGATGACGTGATAGGCGTTGAGCTGGGTGAAATACTGCGTGACCTGAGCCTGCCCGTAGGCGTCGTACAGCGTTTGATCGATCTGTGAGACCGGGATGCCGAAGCGCGACGCCTGGTCACGATCGATGTCGACCTTGAGCTGCGTGCTGTTGGTCTGCTGATCGGAGGCGACGTCCGCAAGCTCGGGGATCTTCTTCATGGCGGCCAGCATCCTGGGCGCCCACTGGCTCAGCTCACCGAGATCCTCATCCTGCAGCGTGTACTGGTATTGCGTGCGCGCGGTCCGTCCGCCGACGTTCACGTCCTGAGCGGACTGCAGGAAGAGGGTCGCGCCCGGTACCTTGGTCATCTCCTTGCGCAGCCGCCTGATGATCTGGTCGGCGTTCGCCCGGCGCTGAGCGCGCGGCTTGAGGCTGATCATGGTGAAGCCATTGTTCATCGGATGGCCGCCGCCCAGGAACACCATCGAGCCGGCGACGTCCGGGTCCTTCGAGATGACCGCCAGGATCTTCTGCACCGATTTGTTCATCTGCGCGAACGACACGTCCTGCGGACCGTCGGTCAGGCCCTTGATCAGGCCCGTATCCTCCTGCGGGAAGAAGCCCTTGGGCTCAATGACGTAGAGCGCGCCGGCGAGCACGATGGTGGCGAGGAATACCATCAGCGTTTGCGCCTGGTGGCGCAGCACGAAATCGAGTCCGCGCTCGTAGATCGCCAGCGCCCGCTGGAACACCCGCTCGCTCGCCTCGTAGAGACGGCCGTGGCGAATGTGCCGCTCATCGCGCAGGAAGAGGGCGCACATCGTGGGGGACAGCGTGAGCGAGACGAAGGCGGAGACCACGATGGTGAGCGTCACCGTGATCGCGAACTCGCGGAACAGACGCCCCACGACGCCGCTCATGAGCAGCAACGGGATGAACACGGCGATCAGCGACAGGCTGATCGACATGATCGTGAAGCCGATCTCGCCAGCCCCCTTGAGGGCCGCCTCCATCGGCGTCATCCCGGCCTCGATGTGCCGGTAGATGTTCTCGAGCATGACGATGGCGTCATCGACTACGAACCCGACGGCGATCGTCAGCGCCATCAGCGAGAGATTGTCGAGACTGTACCCCAGCACGTACATCACGGCGCACGTGCCGAAGAGCGCAAGGGGCACGGTGAGGCCTGGAATGACCGTCGCCCATACGTTGCGCAGGAACAGGAAGATCACGAGCACGACCAGTGTAATGGTGATCATCAACGTGTATTCCACGTCATGTACCGACGCATTGATGGTGACCGTGCGATCGTTGATCTTGCTCAGCTTGATCGCAGGGGGCATCGACGCCATCGCCTGCGGCAATATCGCCTCGACTCGCCGCGCCGTCTCGATGACGTTGGCGCCCGGCTGCTTGAAGACCATCAGCAGCACGCCGGGCTTGCCGTTCTCGTAGCCCGCCGCCTGCGTGTTCTCCGGCCCGCGCACGGCTTGTCCGATGTCGCGTATGCGGACCGGCGCACCGTTGCGGTAGGTGACGACCACGTCATTCCACGGTTTCGCGCTGACGAGCTGATCGTTGTCGTAGATCGCGAAGCTGTGCATCGTGCCGTTGATGGCGCCCTTGGCGGAGTCGACGGTCGCTGTCTGGATGACGCTGGCCACATCCGTGAGCTGAATGCCCATGTTGGCCATCTTCGCCGGATCGACCTGGACGCGGATGGCCGGCTTCTGCTGGCCGCCGAGCGAGACCTGGCCGACGCCCGGAATGCGCGATATCTGCTGGACGAGGATGTTCTCCGCGTAGTCGTCCACGGTCGTGAGCGGCAGCGTGTCCGAGTGCACCGCGTAGATCAGGATCGGAGCGTCGGCCGGATTCTCCTTGCGGTAGGAGGGCGGGCTCGGCAGATCCTTCGGCAACTGGCCGGCGGCGGCGTCGATTGCCGCCTGGATGTCCTGCGCGGCGGCGTCGATATCGCGGTTCAGATCGAATTGCACGGTGATCGACGTGGACCCGAGCACGCTCTGCGAGGTGAGCTGCGTCACCCCCGGGATCTCCATGAACTGGTACTCGAGCGGCGTCGCGACCGCGGAGGCCATGGTCTCCGGGCTCGCGCCAGGGAGGTTCGCGCTCACGATGAGAGTCGGGAAGTCGACCTGCGGCAGCGGCGCGACAGGCAGCATCGGGAAGGCGACGAGTCCGACGAGCAGGATCCCCGCCATCAGCAGCGAAGTGGCGATCGGCCTTCTGATGAAGGGCGCGGAGATGCTCATGAGGCGGGCCGTGTCGCGGCGCGCGGCGCGGCGCCGAGCGCAGTGGTGGGCTGTTGCGAAGCGCTCGGCCGCACGCGCACGAGGGCACCGGGCTCCAGCCGGAAGGAGTTACTCGTCACCACCTGCTGGCCGGGCTCCAGCCCCTGCGTGACGATGGCGACCGTCTCACTGTTGTTGGCTACCGTGACCGGCTGCTGCGCGACCGTCGAGTCGGGCCGCACGAGGTACACGAACATGCCGTCGGGTCCGCGCTGCAGCGCCGCGGCTGGTATGGTGAGCGCGTTCCTGTCGGTCTGCACCAGCAGACGCAGGTTGACGAACTGTCCGGGCCAGAGTTTGAGCTTCGGATTGGGGAAGGTGGCCTTCAGCCGGATCGTGCCGGTCGTCTGGTCGATCTGATTGTCGATCAGCTGCACGGTGCCGCGGTCGAGCTCCGTTCCTCCCTGGCCCTGCGCGACGACCTGCACCGGTCCGCGCGACATCGCATCGGCCACCGGCTCCAGCGCCCCTTCGGGCAAGGTGAAGATGGTCGTGATCGGCTGCAGCTGCGTCAGCACGACGATGCCGCTCGTGTCGGTCGCGTGCACGATGTTGCCTGGATCGACCTGACGGATGCCGGTGCGGCCGTCGATCGGCGCGGTGATCCGGGTGTAGCTCAACTGGGTCGCGGCGCTCTCGATGGCGGCCTGATCGGCTTCGATCTGTGCCTTGAGCCCGCCGACCAGCGCCTTCTGCGTGTCCACCTGCTGTTGGCTGGCGAGCTTCTTCGGCTCGAGGAAGGCGTAGCGCGCGAGGTCCTTGCGCGCGTTCACCAGCTGCGCATCGTCCTTCGCCAGCGCGGCGCGCGCCTCATCGAGCGCGGCCTGGAACGGACGCGGATCGATCTGCGCCAGAAGCTGCCCGCGCTTGACCTGCTGGCCTTCGTGGAAGGCAACGCTCGTGAGCTGCCCGTTCACCTGCGCGGTCACCTTCACCGTATAGAACGCCTGTACGGTGCCGAGGCCCTCGAGATAGATGGGTACGTCCTGCCGCATCACGGTTGCGGTGCTCACCGCCACGGCGGCGGGGGCCGCCTGGTGCTGCGAGCTCGCGTGCGCCGGGGCGAGCAGCCACGCGAAGAACGCCACGGCGGCAATGGCCGCTACGCCCAGCACGAGCCGCGTACGGCTCACTCGGATCGGATGGGTCACGCTGTATGCCTCGAAAGATCCTGCATCTCAATGCTCCTGCGCGCTGCTCCAGCCGCCGCCCAGGGCGTTGAACAAGCCGACCAGGGCCTGCAGATGTGCGAGCTGCGCCTGCGCGAGCGCATCCTGGGCGGTGAACGAGCTGTTCTCGGTGGTGAGCACCGTCAGGATGTTGACGGTGCCGGCGTGGAACTGGTCTTGCGACATCTGGTAGGCGCCGCGCGCTTTGTCAGTGGCGATTTGCTCGCGCTGCAACTGCTCGCCCGTATCGTCGACGGCGGTGAGCGAGTCCTCCACGTTGCCGAACGCGGAGATCACCGCCTTGTGATAGTCGGCCAGCAGCTCGTCATAGCGTGCCTTGCTCAGGCGATATTCCCCGAGGACCGAGCCGCCGCGGAAAATCGGCTGGGTGAGGCCGGCGGATAGCGAGAACACGCGGCTCCCCGGCTCGAGCAGGGTCGCGAGCGACTTGCTCTCGTAGCCGCCGGATGCGGTGAGATCGATCGTCGGGAAGAACGCCGCTCGCGCGGCGCGGATGTCCGCATTCGCGCTGATGAGCTGTGCTTCGGCGTTGGCGACGTCGGGCCGTCTTGCGAGCAGCTGCGACGGCACGCCCGCGGTGACCGCCGGCGCCGACATGCCTGAAAGGCTGGAGGCGGTGACACTGAAGGACTGCGGCGTCTGGCCGACGAGGATCGCCAGCGCGTCGAGCTGCTGGCGCTCCTGCTGCTCCAACGGTGGGATGATGGCTGCGACTGTCGCAACGACCGTGTCCTGTTGAGCGACATCGAGCGCGGTGGAGACGCCGGCCTGCTCGTCGGTCTCGAGACCCTCGAGGGTCTCCTGGGCGCTCGCCAGATTCGCGCGGGCGATGCGCAGCCGATCGCGCAGGGCGAGCACCGAGAAGTACGTATCCGCTATGCCCGACATGACGGTGAGGTCGACGGTCTCCCGGTCATAGCGGCTGGCGTCCGCGGCGGCGAGCGCGGCGGAACGGATGGCGCGGTTTTCGCCCCAGAAGTCGAGCTCGTAGGTGGCGTTCAGCCCGGCGGCGAACGCGTTGTAGAGGAGGGTGCCGCCGGAGCTGGGACTGATCTGCCGCTGCCGCGAGCCGCTTCCGGCGGCATCGAGTGCTGGGAGGAGCGGCGCGCTGCTGATACGCACCTGGGCCTCCGACTCACGCACGCGCGCGATCGCGGCCGCAAGATCATCGTTCGCGGCTTGCCCGCTCGCGATCAGGCGGGAGAGCTCCGGGGAATTGAAGCCGCTCCACCAGTCCGCGGACGGCCATCCCTGGGGCAGGGTGGTCGCCTTTGGGGGACCCAGCGCCGCCGGCGCCGGGATGCTCGGGCGCCGATACGCCGGCCCGAGGCTGCACCCGCCCAGCGCAAGCGCCACCGCGGCGACGGCGTACCAGCGCCTCGCCTCACGCAACAGCCGCACTTCTGCCCGGATCGAAAGCATCCGCGCATGATGATCGCGGCCTCATTGGGGTCCAGTGGACGAATGATTAAATCCAGTTAATCCCGCGCTTCCCAGCTGCTTGACTCATTCGTAATAACACGTTATAACTCATGCGTGAAAGTCCGCATACGGCGTGTCGGAAATTCCCTTGGCGTCTTGCTGCCCAAGACGGTGCTCGATGCCTGGGGAGTAGGTGAAGGAGACGAGCTCGACCTTACCGAGCGCGGAATTCGGCCGCCCGGGCGTGGCGGCTTTTCTCACGGGGAGCTGGACAATCTGAGGTTGTCCCTCTCTTTGGCCGTCGTCCGCAAGCACACGGCACGCGAGATACGCGCCAAGATCGCCGCCAACCTTCATCGGTGGCGGTCACAAGGCTCCTGGGTTTCTGCATATGACGAGTGGAACGAAATCGCTCGGCGCGAGGATGATGGCGCACTCTTTGCCGCGATGCTGGGACGCAACGAGAACGCGGTGCGGCTGCGGCAGTCGATGCCGTACGTCGGCTTGCTTTCACAACAGGAGGTGAGAAAGATCTATGAAGAAGCAGCAGGTTGATCACGTGCTTCGCTCCGCAGGGAGGATCACCGGCGAGAAGCAGTTCATCATCGTGGGGAGCCAGGCGCTCCACGGCAGACATCCGGATCTGGCCGACTGCATCGTACGTTCGGCAGAAGTCGACCTGCTCGCGCCGAAACGGCCGGACCGGACGGAGTGGCTCGTTGCGATCGGCGCCTATTCACCCTTCCACGAGGAGTTCGGCTACTACGCTGACCCCGTCTGCGAAGAGACCGCAACATTGCCGAAAGGGTGGAAGGGCCGACTCGTCAGACTGCCGCCGGGAGATACCGACGGCGTCCACGGACTCTGCCTCGAGCCGCATGACCTCGCCATCTCGAAGTACGCTGCCTTCCGCGAGAAGGACCTCGTCTTCACGCGTGAGTTGGCGAGGCGCGGACTGCTCTCGAAGGACCAGCTCCTGACATTGCTCGAGCAGACGAAGCTCAGCGACGAGCTACGCGAGCGAATTCGCGCGCGCATCGCGGCGGATTTCGAGCAGTCTGCGCCGGGCTGATCGCTCTACAGCCACCCGCGCGCGCGCGCCAGCCGGGCGGCTTCCACCCGGTTGGCCGCGCCCAGCTTGCTGATCGCCTCGGAGAGGTAATTGCGCACGGTGCCCTCGGAAAGGGACAGCTCCGCGGCGATCTCGGCGCTCGAGCGGCCTTCGCCCGCCCGCCACAGGATCTGCCGCTCGCGCTCGGTGAGCGGGTCGGACTCGGTGCTCCAGGCTTCCGCGGCGAGCTCCGGATCGATGACGCGCTGGCCGCGGTGCACCCGCCGCACCGCATCGGCCAGCTCCGCGGAGGGGCGGTCCTTGAGCAGGTAGCCTTTCGCGCCGGCATCGAGCGCCCGCCGCAGATACCCTGGCCGGGCGAAGGTCGTCAGGATGATCACCCGCACTTCCGGGCAGCGGTCGCGCACTTCGGCGGCCAGTGTGAGGCCCGTCATCTCGGGCATCTCGATGTCGGTGACGAGGACGTGCGGCTTGTGCGCGGCGAGCGCGGCCAGAGCGGCACGGCCGTTGGTTGCACGCGCGCAGACGGTGATGTCGGGTTCCGTCTCGAGGAGCGCCGCCAGCGCGCCGAGCACCATGGCCTGATCTTCCGCGATTGCGACCTGGATCTTGCTCACGTCACAGACCTGCCTGAGCGGGGATGTCGACGCTCAGGCGCGTGCCCTGGCGGGAGTCGATCTCGATTCGCCCGCCCAGTGCCGCGACGCGCTCGCGCATGCCGCGAAGGCCGTTGCCTTCGCTCTCGATGCCGCCGCGTCCGTTGTCGTGCACCAGCAGATGCGTCCCGCGGCTGTCGGCCGCCAGCTCGAGCCGGCAGCTCGTGGCGCCGGCGTGCCGCAGGATGTTGGTCACGGCTTCGCGCAGCACGAGCGACAGCACCGGCTCGTGCGCGGGCATCAGGAGCAGGCTCTCCCCCTGCCACTCCAGCCTGACGCCGGCCGCATCCAGCGCCCGGCGGGCACGCGCGATCTCCGCGGCGATCCCTTCTGCCCGATAGCCTCGGATGGCTTCGCGCACCTCACCGAGCGCCTGGCGCGCGATCTGCTCCACCTCACCGATCTCCCGCCGCGTGCGCTCCGCGTCGGCGCCGACGAGCTTGCCCGCGAGCTCCGATTTGAGCACGACGACCGAGAGGGTGTGGCCGAGGACATCGTGCAGGTCCCGTGCGATACGCTCGCGCTCGGCGACCTTGGCGAGATGCTCGATCTGCTCCTGCGCGAGGAGCAGACGCTGGTTGGCCCCGGCTCGCAGTGCAGCGATGAGATCGCCGGCACCGACGGACGCAGCGAGGCACGACAGGGTGACCCATCCCCAGGGATTTACATGCAGCAGCGCACCTTCAGCCGCCGAAAGAAGCGCTGCCGCGACGATCGTCCCGACCGCGGTTGCAAGAGAAGTCGTCAGGTACGGCACGAGGGCGGCGACGTAGATGAGCATGCCGCCGCCTGCGCCGGGATTCATTGGGTAATAGGCGGCGCCGAGGAGGGCCATTGCGAGCAGCAGCGTCATCCGCGTGCGGCCCGAGCGCAGGTACAGCACCAGCACGTAGATCGCGAGGAAACAGGCATACACCGGCGCGAACACCAGCCAGTCGCGCCGTGTGCCGCGCTGCAGCAGGTCGGTGATGAAAAACCCGGAGTAGACCAGCCAAAGGAGATTGCTCGCCCGCCAGCCGCCGCCCTTCGTGGGCAGGAGCAACCCGGCTCGCGGCGGACTTTGCGGCGGCGGCTGCTCGCCGGCGCCAGGCCGAAGACGGCGAGCGCGAGCTGCGCGAGATGATAGGTCGGCAGCGCCGGCGCCGCGACCTGCAGCCAGTGCGGCAGAGCGCGCACCGGCAGCCAGAACCCGGAAGCGAACGACAGGGGCAGATAGATGAGATTGATGATGGCGGGGGCGGCGTTCGGCGGGACGAGTAGGGCGATCAGAAACCCCATCGCGGCGAACGGAATGGAGCCCGCGAGCACCACGCCCGCGAGCGCCGCCTCGGTCTTGCCGTAACGCTTGACCACGGATTCGAGAGTCGCGACGGAGCTCGGCGCGCTGAGGCTTGGCGTGAGGGCGCCGGCGGCGAGAGTGTGAGGCGCCGGGGCGGCGAGGGGAGCGCGCGGGCTGATCGACATGGCTGATCTCCTGCCGCCGTTCATTTGGGCGGTGACGGCAGGATCGCGCTCCGGCCCGTGACGTCCCAGTGCCGCTCGTCACCAGTGCGGGATGACATGTGTCACCCCGGTGGCTACCATCCCGGTCATCATGAAGATCGCAGGCGTTCCGTACCGCACCATCTGGCCGGCCGCCCCCGGCGTCGTTCGGGTGATCGACCAGTCGCGGCTGCCGTTCGACCTCGTCACGCTCGATCTCACGACACTCGAGGACGCGGCTCGCGCCATCAAGACCATGGTGGTGCGGGGCGCACCGCTCATCGGTGCCACCGCGGCCTATGGTCTGGCATTGGCATTGCGCACGGACGCATCCGACCGGCGGATCGAGGAAGCCGTAAATACCCTGCGGGCAACGCGGCCCACCGCAGTCAACCTCGCGTGGGCGTTGGCGCGGGTGCGCGGCGTCATCGCCCGTCTCCCCTCTGAGCAACGCTTCGAAGCTGCCTTCCGCGAAGCCGCAAGCATCTGTGAGGCGGACGTCGAGCAGTGCCGGTCCATCGGTCTTCACGGGTTGGGGATCATTCGCAGTCTTGCGCAGCCGTCCGCGCGCCGTATCAACATCCTGACGCACTGCAATGCAGGGTGGCTGGCGTGCGTCGACTGGGGAACCGCCCTCGCACCGATTTACATGGCCCACGATGCGGGGCTCCCCGTGCATGTGTGGGTCGATGAGACGCGTCCGCGAAATCAGGGCGCCGCGCTCACCGCGTATGAGCTCGGCGCGCACGGTGTCCCGCATACCGTCATCGTCGACAACCTCGGCGGCCTTCTCATGCAGCGCGGCGAGGTGGATTGCGTCATCGTCGGCAGCGATCGCACCACCGCGTGCGGCGATGTCTGCAACAAAGTCGGAACCTACCTGAAGGCGCTCGCGGCAAAGGACAACGACGTGCCGCTCTACGTGGCCCTGCCTGTCAGCACCGTCGATTGGAGCCTCGAGGGCGGCGGCGACATCGAGATCGAAGAGCGGTCGGCGACGGAGGTGACCGACGTGATCGGCCGCACGGCAGCCGGTGAAGTCGGCAGCGTCAGGGTCGTACCCGACGGCAGCGCGGCCCTCAATCTGGCTTTCGATGTGACACCCGGGCGCCTGGTCACCGGCCTCATCACGGAACGCGGCGTCTGCCGCGCCAGCCGCGAGGGGCTGTTGGATCTTTATCCCGAGCACCGGCGGACCGCATGACCGGGGACGACATCCGCTCGGACGCTCACCTTCGCGCGGAGGTGATCAGAGGCTGCCGGGCGCTGACGGGCCTCGGCCTGACCTACGGCACGTCGGGCAATGTCAGCATACGCCGCGACTCGGCGGGTCTCTTCGTCAGTCCGACCGGCATGGCCTATGATCAGCTGCAGCCGGACGACGTCCCGCTCGTGACACTCGACGGCCGCTGGTTCGGCCGCCGCCGCCCCTCGAGCGAGTGGCGATTCCATCGTGACATCATGGCGGCGCGTGCCGAAGTAGGGGCAATCGTGCACGCGCATTCACGACATGCGACGGCGCTCGCCTGCACGGGCCGGAACATCCCTGCGTTTCACTACATGGTAGCGGTTGCAGGCGGCGCGGACATCCGCTGCGCTCCCTACCACCCCTTCGGCACACAGGAGCTGTCGGATGCCGCGCTGACGGCCCTCGAGGGTCGCAAGGCGTGTCTGCTGGCCCATCACGGCCTCATTGCGGTCGGCCGCGATCTCGAGGCTGCGCTGCAGCTCGCGGGCGAGGTGGAAAGCCTCGCCGCGCAGTACTGCACCGCGTTTGCGCTCGGGAATGTCGGCCTGCTCGACGAGGCGCAGATGCGCCGGGTCGTGGAGAAATTCCGCACCTACGGACGCCAGGACGTCACGGATGCGGACCTGGGCGCGGGCGGGGAAGCCCTGCCGCCCAAGCGGGTCTGAGGCCTGCTGAAGCGCTCGGGGTCGATTAGACCGCTTCCAGCGGGCGCCTGTTTCCCGCGTCCGCCCAATCGGTTAAGGTCGCCCGCATTGGGGGTCATCTGGAAAATTACATCTTGAATACCGCAGCACCCGCCAGCGTCCCGGCGCGCGGCGAATTCACTCTGCGCGGCCTCGTCATCGGTGTGATTGTCACCGTGCTGTTCACGGCCGCGAATGTCTACTTCGGCCTCAAGGCCGGCATCACCTTCTCCACCTCGATTCCCGCCGCCGTCATCTCGATGGCGATCCTGCGCTGCTGCGGCGGCGCCTCCATGCAGGAGAACAACATCGTGCAGACCGTGGCCTCGGCCGCGGGCACGCTCTCCAGCATCATCTTCGTGCTGCCGGGACTGGTGATCATCGGCTGGTGGACGGGCTTTCCGTTCTGGATGTCGTTCACGGTTTGTGCCACCGGCGGCATTCTCGGCGTGATGTATACGATCCCGCTACGCCGCGCGCTCGTGACGCAATCGGATCTTCCATACCCCGAAGGCGTGGCCTGCGCCGAGGTGCTCAAGGTCGGCTGCGGCACGGAGCACGACCCGCAGATGGAGCAGGTCGATGCCGGCGCGGCGGGCCTCGAGGCCGTGCTGTGGGGCTCGATCGTCTCTGCGGCGTTCTATATCGTGGTGCAGACCCGCATCTTTGCCGGTGACGTGGTGCGTTACTTTCGCGTGGGCACGCACGGCGCGGCGACCGGCTTCGACTTCCAGATGTCATTCGCGCTCTTCGGCATCGGCCATCTCGTGGGACTCTCGGTGGGCCTGGCCATGCTGGTCGGCGCGCTGATCTCCTGGGGATGGGGCATCCCTCATTACACGGTGCTCCATCCGGCGGCCGGCGCCGCCGCCGATGTCGCGCAGGCAACATGGAGCCACTACATACGCTTCGTCGGCGCGGGAACCATCGGCATCTCCGCGATCTGGACACTCCTCACCCTGGTGCGGCCCGTGTTGGCCGGTCTTGCAGGTGCCATGGCCGCCGCGCGCGTGCGCAAGTCCGGTCAGGCTCATACCCTGCCGCGCACGGAGCACGACATTCCCATCAGCCTCGTGGCAGTGGTGTCGGTGCTGTGCCTGCTGCCGGTGGCATGGCTGTTCGCTCATTTCACGCTGATCAGCGGCCTGGGCTCGCGCATGTGGCTGCTCGCCATCGGCGGCGTGATCTTCGTCGCCATCATGGGATTTCTCGTCTCGACGGTGTGCGGCTACATGGCCGGCCTCATCGGCTCCTCCAACAGTCCGCTCTCGGGGATCGGCATCCTGGCGGTGCTCATCTGCGCGCTGCTGCTGGTCGTGGCCGTGAAGAGCTCGCTTCCGGCCAGCGCCGGCAAGGCGTTGGTCGCGTACGCGCTGTTCGTCACCGCGGTGGTGTTCTCGGTCGCCTCGATCGCCAACAACAACCTGCAGGACCTGAAGACCGGTCAGCTCGTCGATGCGACACCCGCGAAGCAGCAATGGGCGCTGGTCGTCGGCGTCATCGCGGGTGCGCTCATCATTCCGCCGGTGCTCGACGTCGTCAATCACGCCTATGGCTTTCTCGGCGCTCCGGGCGTCAACCCCGCGCACGCGCTGCCGGCCCCGCAGGCCGGGCTGATCTCCGCCCTGGCGCAGGGAGTCATTCAAAACAACATCGAGTGGCGCGAGCTCTGGATAGGCGTCGGCATCGGCGTGGCCTGCATCGTCTTCGATGGGTTGCTGCGCCGCTCCGTCAAAGGGGCCCGGCTGCCGCCGCTCGCGGTGGGGCTTGGCATGTACTTGCCCACGATGAGCACGCTGATGATCGTCGTCGGCTCGATCGTCGGTTGGGCATTCAACCGGCGCGCGGCCCGGACGCGATCGCCCCAGGCCATGGAACAACTTGGCGTGCTGCTCGCCTCGGGGCTCATCGTCGGCGAGGGCCTCCTCGGCGTGATCTTCGCCTTCGTGGTCGGCATCTCGGGCAACCAGGGCCCCATCGCACTCGTGGGGGACAGCTTCGCCACTGCCTCCATGTGGATCGGCGGCGTGGCTTTCGCCCTCATCGTGTGGCTGATGTACCGTTGGATCGGGCGTCTCGCGCGGGCGTGATCTAACTCGCGGCTGCGCGGCTGCCGTGGCCGCTGACTTCCGCGCCCGTGCCTTCGGCGAGGCGAGCGTAGGAGAAGAGGGCGAGCGCGCCGAACCCGCCCATGAGGACGAGCGCCGCGCGGAAATCGATCGGCCCGAGGCTCGCCGCATGGCGCAGCAGGCGGCTGAAGTTGAGCAGCAGCGCCGCGAGCGCGACGCCCAGGCCGGTGGCGATCTGCTGTGTCAGTGAGGAGAGCACGCTCGCCGAGGAGCGCTCCTCGGGGCCGATCTCGGCGAAGGTCGTGTAGGTGAGGACCGAGAACTGCATGGAGCGGCTGGCGCCCGAGAGCAGGAGAATGACGCCGGTGAGCAGCGCCGGCAGCGGGTTGGTGGCGGCCTTCATGAGGAGGTTGGCCAGCATATAGACGAGCAGCAGCAGGCCCGAGTCGAGTGGCGACAGCCCGAAGCCGACTTCGAGCATGAGCGGCAGCAGGAAGGGCGTTGCGCTGATCGCGGCGCGCGAGATGCGACGATGAGCGCAATCTGCATCGAGGGCCGCGCGATCGCGGCCTTCAGATCATGGAGAGCGGGCATCCGGCGATTTCAGTATGTCCCTGGCCATGCCGTCGGCGAGCTGACCGAGCAGCGCGCTCATGGCGGCGGCCTGTCCTTGCGCGGAGGCGGCGCCCGCGACGGTGAGGTGCAGCGAGCGGCGCAGCACCGGGTTGGATTGGGTGCCCTGCAGCAGCGTCCAGTCGGCATCGAGCAGCACTGCGCCCGGCTGCGGCTGAAAAGTCAGGATGTCGACCACGACTCCGCGGGCGCTCGGCGGCGCGGGCGACTCGGGCGCGATCACCATGCCGGCAGGCAGGCGGGCGGCGAGATTCTGCGTCAGCACCCTGCGGATCATCTCGCCTAGATCCCCCGCCCAGCGGTCCTGGGAGGAGATCTGCAGCTGGTTGTCGCTCTCGCCGCGCACGATCGAGTCGCGATCGAGGGCCGGCGGAATGTGCACCGCATCGATCTTGACCGGTGCGCCCGAGCCGCCGCCCGCGACCCCGGCGCCCGGCGCGACCGGATCGAGGGCGAAATAGCGCGTCGGCGGGCTCGAGGCGCACGCGCTCAGTGTCAGGACGAGCAGCACGGGGATCAGCCGGAGTGTCATTGCTTGGTTCCTCTTCCCGGAGCAGCGCCTCCGGGTGCCGGTCGAGATAATCGGCGAGCGAGCGGATCGCGCGCACGGTCTGATTGACTTCCTCGATGGTGTCGGCGAGCCCGTTCTGCGTGGCCGTGCCGCTCATCAGCCGGTCCGCCGATTGGGTCGTGTCGTCGAGGTCGGCCGCCGCCCGGCGCAGGCGCTCGATCACCACCGGGACCTGCGGCCCGGCCTTGGCGGTCATGCCGTGGATCTGCCGCAGCGCCGCATCGAGCTGCGCCACCGCGTCCTTCAGTTTGGGCGAGGAGGTCAGCGCGGCGATGTGCGAGGTGGCATCGAGCAGGTTGTGGGAGATTTGCTCGATGGGTACTCTGTTGATGCGGTTGACGATGCTGCCGATCCCGCCTCCCTCGGCGAGCGGAATCTGCGGCAGTCCGTCGGCGGCCGTCAGCGGCCCGGCCGGCGGCCGGGCGCCGGGGGGGATTTCGAGGCTCATCTGGTAGCTGCCGACGAGCGGCGGACTGCGGGCGAGCCGCGCACGCATTCCCTTGTGGACCAGCAGGGCGATCTCGGCCGAGACCTCGGTGGCGTTCGGCTGCGCGCGCGCGCCCTTCTCGTGAAACAGTGAGGGATAGATCGCAAGCGTCGCCGGTGTGGAGATGTCGCCCGTCGCCGGATCATAGGCGAAGCCGACGTCGCGTACTTCGCCCACGGTGAAGCCGCGCAGCGTCACCGGATCGCCGCCCGCGATCGAGCCCGCCTCGCTGCCGAGGGACACTTCGTAGAGGAGCGGCCGCTCGGAGGTCGACGGGGCGATGGGCTGCTGCTCGAGGCCGAGGAAGCTGCTCGCCTCGGGTCCGGCTCCGGGCTCCATGACGATGGTCGGGCCGGAGAGAACCGAGGCGAGCGACGCCAGATCGGTCAGGGATGGGTTGGCGCCCTGCAGCCAGAACCGCGTGCCCGTCCGCAGGAACTTGGCCGCTTCCTTGTCGATCGAGGCCGTCACGATGACTGCCGTGCCTTTGTCATTGAGCTTCACGTCGGTGACATGTCCAATCTGTGCCCCCCGGAGGACCACGTCGGTGTTCTCCTTCTTCACCTCATGGGCATCATTGAAGCGTATTGTGATGTCGGTGCCGCCGGCAAGTAGCGCGCGCGCCCCCAGCCAGCTGACGAGCAGCAGCGCCGCGATCGGAATCGCCCAGATCCAACCCGGCCACCAGCCATGGCGCACGCCGGCATGGACCCGCTCGGGGCTCGCCGGCTGCTCGCGGCCGGGACCCGTGGGTGGCTCGCTCATTGCGCCGCATCCCACATCAGGCGCGGGTCGAAGGTCACGGAGGCCACCATGGTGAGCAGGGTCATCATCATGAACGCCGTGGCGCCCCAACCCGCATCCTCGGAGCCGAGCGCGCCGAAATGCACCAGCGGCACGAAGAACACGATGGCGAACGGATCGGTCTTCGACCACCGTCCCATCTCCGCGATCAGCCGCAGCACCTTCGTCCTGGTGACGAGGTGGCGCCGCGAGCCGCGCCAGACCGACAGCACACACCAGCCGAGCGCGAAGATCTTCGCGGCCGGAATCAGGATGCTGGTGCAGAAGATGAGCACTCCGAGCGGATACAGGCCTGCTTTGAACAGGTCCTGCACGCCGGTCATGATGGTGTAGCTCACCTGCTGGCCGAGGTGATTTGAGATGTTCATCGGGTAGATGTTGGCGGGGAAGATCAGCAGCAGCGCGGCGATGAGCAGCGCCGCGGTCCAGGCCGCGGCATCGAGCTTGCGCAACCGCAGCCGCGCGCCGCAGCGCGGGCAGCGCTGCCGTTCCCGCGAGACGGGCTGGACGAGGTCGCACGCCGTGCATCCCAACATCGGCTCGCCCCGTTTCGCCTGCGTCTCACCGCCTATCGCGCGCCAGACGGTGCGCT